>NZ_FNTA01000004.1:2077500-7823100 GCF_900105055.1 Amycolatopsis lurida | reverse complement strand
GGTAGGGTGCGGTCATGGAGACACCGGGACGGCGTGAACGCAAGAAGGCGGCCACTCGCCAGGCCCTGGCGGACGCCGCACTGAACCTGTTCCTGGCGCGGGGCTACGACCAGGTGAGCATCCGCGACATCGCGGAGGCGGCCGACGTCTCGACGACGACGTTGTTCAAGCACTTCTCCGGCAAGGAGGCGCTGGTCTTCGACGAGTCCCAGGACCGCGAAGAACGCTTGGTCGCCGCCGTCCGGGAGCGGGCAGAGGGCCAGGGCATCGTCGAGGCGCTGCGTGCGTACGTGCTCGCCACCTGGCTTCCGCTCACGACGCATCCCCAGTACGCGGAGTTCACCGCGCTGGTGACCTCCACCCCCGCACTGCAGGAGTACGGCGAGCGCATGTGGACCCGGCACGCCGCGGCTCTCGGCACTGCCATCGCCGAAGAGACCGGCGCGGATTCCGACGACATCGCCTGCCACGCCCTCGCCCGCTTCGTGCTGGACATTCCGGCCCTCACCAGGGGCCGCCCGGACCCGAGGGAGGACGTCGAGCGGATCTTCGGCCTCCTCGAACGAGGCTGGCGTTAATCCTCCTCGGAAGCGTGGCGGGATCCGCGCAGCGAGCCCGGATGTGCCTTGGCGGACGGATCCTTGCGGGTCTTGAGCAGGCTCGCCACCGTCACCACGACCAGGATGCCGATGATCACCGAGAGGCTGACCGGCGTCGAGATCTCCGGAACGCTCTCGTCGATGTCCACGTGTGCCCAGTGCAGGATCAGCTTGACCCCGATGAACCCGAGGATCACCGCGAGCCCGGCCGACAGGTACACCAGGCGATCGAGCAGGCCCTTCACCAGGAAGTACAGCGCACGCAGGCCCAGCAGGGCGAAGGCGTTGGCCGCGAAGACCAGGTACGGCTCGTCGGTGACGCCGAAGACCGCGGGGATCGAGTCCAGTGCGAACAGGAGGTCGATCCCGCCGATCGCGAGCAGCACCACGACCAGCGGCGTGCCCACCCGCTTCCCGTCCAAGCGGGTGACGAGTTTGCCACCGTCGTATTCGGTGGACAGCGGCAGCAGCCTCCGCGCGGACCGCACCACCACGTTGTTCTCGACGTCCGGATCCTCGTCGCGATGCCGGAACAGCTGGACGCCGGTGTAGATCAGCAGCAGCCCGAACAACAGGAACATGAAGGAGAACAAGGAAAGCAGCGTGGCGCCGAGTGCGATGAAGATCGCGCGCATGATCAGCGCGACGACGATGCCGAACGTGAGTACCTTGTGCTGATGTTCTTCGGGTACCGCGAAGGTGCTCATGATGATCACGAAGACGAAGAGGTTGTCGACGGACAAGCTCTTCTCGACGATGTACCCCGCGAAGTACTGCTGCCCGAAGTCGCCACCGTGCGCGAGCGTCAGCCAGACACCGAACGCCACCGCGACGAGGATGTAGCCGACCGACCAGGCCACCGCCTCGCCGAAGCCGACCTTGTGCGGCCGCACCGCCGCGAGGATGAGATCGAGTGCGAGGAGCCCGAGCACCAGTCCGATCGTGACGATCCAGGTGAGGGCATCGATCTGGAGCATCCGCACCCTGTCTTTCCTTCGACGGCAGGTGAGGACGATCCTAAGTGCGACTCCCCCGCCCCGCATTCGCATGACCCGGCGCGGCGTCCAGCAGTGCGGCGAGCACGGTCTTGAGCAGCGGATGGTCGGCGCTCCCCCGCCGGACGGCGGCGAACACGCGGCGCAGCGGTGGCTCGCCGCGCAACGGGACGGCGACAGCGCCGGGTACGGCGGCGAAAGCGTTGCGCGGCACCAGTGCCACGCCCTCGCCGGCGGCGACCAGGGTGGTGATCGCGTGGAAATCGTCGGAGACGTGCCGGATCGCCGGGTTGGCGCACACGATCATCAGCACGTCGCGGCACGGATTCCCGGGTTTCGGCGCGATCCATTCGTCGTCGGCGAGCGCGTCGATGTCCACTTCGGACGCTTCCGCGAGCCGGTGCGCGGTGGGCAGCACGACGTCGAAGGGCTCCACGTACAGCGGGAACCGGGTGAGCCTGCTTTCATCCGTCCGTGGCGAGAGCCGGTACTCCTCGGTGATCGCCAGATCGACCTCGCCGTCGAGCAGCAGCGGGATGCTCGCATGCCCCTCGACGTCCTGAACCTGCATGCTGACCCCGGGCGAACCGGCACGCAGGGAGGCGATCGCCGGCGCGACGACCATCGTGATCGCGGAGGCGAAACTCGCCAGCCGCACCAGGCCCTGGACGCCGGAATCGAGCGCGGCCAGCGTCGCCCGCGCCCGTTCGAGTTCGGCGGCGACGGCGTTGGCGTGCACCACCATCAGTTCGCCGGCGGGGGTCAGCGAAACCCGCCTGCCCCGGCGGCGAAGCAGCTGCTGGCCGCACTCGGCTTCGAGTGCGGCCAGCTGCTGGGAGACCGCGGACGGCGTGAGGTGCAGTGCCTGGCCCGCCGCCGTCACGGTGCCGTGGTCGGCGAGGGCGCGCAGCACGCGCAGCCGTCGCGGATCGATCATTCGTCCATCATGGACCTTGCCGTCACGAACGCGTCGACGGCCCGGTTGACGTCGTCGGTCGAATGCGCCGCCGACATCTGGGTCCGGATCCGGGCCTTGCCGTGGGGCACCACCGGGTAGGAGAAACCGATCACGTAAATGCCCTGGTCGAGCAGCAGATCCGCCATCTTGCCCGCCTTGGCGGCATCGCCGATCATCACGGGGATGATGGGGTGCTCACCCGGGAGCAGGTCGAAACCGGCCTCGGTCATCCGGCGCCGGAACAGCTCCGTGTTGGCGCGCAGCTTGTCCAGCAGCTCGCCGGAGGAGTCCAGCAGTTCCAGGGTGGCGAGCGCGGCCGCGGTGATCGACGGCGCCAGCGAGTTCGAGAACAGATACGGCCGCGAGCGCTGCCGCAGCATCTCGACGATCTCCGCGCGGCCGGAGGTGTAGCCGCCGCTCGCGCCGCCCAGCGCCTTGCCGAGCGTGCCGGTCAGCACGTCGACCTTGTCCTGGACGCCGAACAGCTCGGGCGTGCCGCGACCGGTCGGGCCGGTGAAACCGACGGCGTGCGAGTCGTCCACCATCACCAGCGCGTCGTAGCGCTCGGCCAGCTCGCAGATCTCGTCGAGCGGCGCGAGGTAACCGTCCATCGAGAACACGCCGTCGGTGGCGATCATCCGGTAACGCGCGCCGGACGCCTCCTGCAGGCGGGCTTCCAGATCCGCGACGTCACGGTTGCGGTAGCGCATCCGCTTCGCCTTGCACAGCCGGACGCCGTCGATGATCGACGCGTGGTTGAGCTCGTCGGAGATGATGACGTCCTGGTCGGTCAGCAGTGTCTCGAAAAGCCCGGCGTTGGCGTCGAAACAGGAGCTGTAGAGGATCGTGTCCTCGGTGCCGAGGAACTCCGACAGCTTCGCCTCGAGCTCCTTGTGCGGCTGCTGGGTCCCGCAGATGAACCGCACCGACGCCATGCCGAAGCCCCAGCGGTCCAGCGCCTCTTGGGCGGCCTTGATCAGCTTGGGGTGATCGGCGAGGCCGAGGTAGTTGTTGGCGCAGAAGTTGAGGACGTCGCCGTCGCCGACACTGACCGAAGCCCGTTGCGGCCCCTGGATCACCCGCTCGCCCTTGTACAGCCCGGCTTCCCGGATCTCGGCGAGCCCGGCCTTGAGGTCGTCGCGCATCGCGCCGTACATCAGTTCTCCGTCCAGTCCAGAATGACCTTGCCGCAGCGGCCTTCCCTGGCCGTCGCGAACGCCTTCTCGTATTCGGTGTAGCCGAACCGGTGGGTGACCACCGGCGAGATGTCCAGCCCGGCCTGCAGCAGCACGGACATCGAGTACCACGTCTCGAACATCTCGCGCCCGTAGATCCCCTTGATCTGGATCATCTTCAGCACCACGGACGCGATGTCGACCGACACGTCGGAAGCGGGGAGGCCGAGCAGCGCGACGCGGCCGCCGTGCGACATGTTCGCGATCATGTCGCGCAGCGCCTCTGGCCGCCCGCTCATCTCCATGCCGACGTCGAAGCCTTCGGCCATGCCGAGCCGCTCCTGCGCGTCGGCGATGGTCGAGGAGGAGACGTCGAGCGCGAGGTCGACGCCGACCTTGCGGGCCAGTTCCAGCCGGTGCTCGCTGACGTCGGTGACGACGACGTTGCGCGCGCCCGCGTGGCGCGCGATGGCGGCGGCCATGATGCCGATCGGGCCGGCGCCGGTGACCAGCACGTCCTCGCCGATGACGGGGAAGGACAGCGCGGTGTGCACGGCGTTGCCGAGCGGATCGAAGATCGCGGCGATGTCGAGGTCGACCTTGGTGCGGTGCACCCAGGCGTTCATCTCGGGCAGGACGGCGTACTGCGCGAAGGCGCCGTCGGTGTGCACGCCGAGGCCCTTGGTCCTGGCGCACAGGTGACGCCGCCCGGCCTTGCAGTTGCGGCAGCTTCCGCAGACGAGGTGCCCCTCGCCGCTGACCAGGTCGCCGACCTTGACCGTCGTCACCGACCGGCCGATCTCGACCACCTCGCCGACGAACTCGTGCCCGATCACCAGCGGCGCGGCGATGGTGCGCGCCGCCCAGTCGTCCCAGGAGTCGATGTGCAGATCGGTGCCGCAGATCCCGGCGCGCAGCACGCGGACGGCGACGTCGCCGGGGCCGACGGCGGGGTCCGGCACGTCGGTGAGTTCCAGCCCGGGTGCTCGGTCGGCTTTGACCAATGCCTTCATGGCGCGAAGTCTGGTCCGCCCGTGCTGTTCAGTCCATCGCGAGTTTCTGAAATCCCTCGTTAGAGCAACTTCACAAGGAACCCGGCACGCGGACCGACACGAAGTCCGGCCGCGGCACCACTTCGAAACCGATCGACCGGTAGAGCCGGATCGCCGAAGTGTTCGCCGCCGCCGCGTGCATCATCGGATGTTCGCCGCGAGCCCGGATCCCCGCCGCCACCGCGCGGATGAGCCGCGTCGCCAGTCCTCGGCCGCGATACGCCGGGTCGGTGCAGACGGCGCTGATCTCGGTCCAGCCGGGTGGGTGCATTCGCTCCCCCGCCATCGCGATGAGGTCACCATCCCGCCGGAAACCCAGATATGTCCCCAATTCGATGGTCCGCTTCCGGAACGGCCCCGGTTTGGTCCGCTCCACGAGGTCGAGCATCTCCGGCACGTCGTCCGGCCCCAGCACGACGGCTTCGGGATCTGCGGCGGCTTCGAGCGCGACGTCGACCAGCCGGACCCCGGCGACCCTGCCGAGGACTTCCCAGTCCGCCGGGACGGGCAACGTGTTGTGGACGATGACCGTCTGGCCGGGTCCCGCCAGCGCGGCGACATCGGCCCACACGCCGTCGTCCGGCTCGGGCGGCAGGGCGATGAAGGGCGCTACGTCGACCTGATAGCGCAACACCTGGCCGCGGCGTTCCGCGAAGTGGGCGTGCGGCCCGGTCAGCGAAGCCCACGCCGGGTCGTCGAAAGGGGTGACCATGACGGCTCCGACATCGGGTGGCGGGTTTTCATTCCCGCTCCCGCATCCTGAGCGCTCAGGCGCCCGGCACCAGCAGCGGCGAGTGCGGATCGAGTTCGATCCCGCGTTCACGGAGCGTGTCGTCGATGACCCGCCAGATCCATCGCACCAGCAGTGCCGCGAGCTCCGGCAGCTCGATGCCTCCCGGGTTCTCCAGCCAGCGCGCGGCACTCGTGTCGACGAGTCCGACCAGCCCGAAGGCGAGCGGTTCGGCGATCCGGCCGTCCAGGTCGAAGGTGTCGAGGTAGTGCTCGAACAGGGTGGAGAGCTGCCCGGCGATCGCGGTTTTGACGTCGGTGATGGCGTCGCCGCCGCGCCGCCCGGCTTGAGAGTGCCTGGCGAGATAGCGGTAGAGGTTCCCGTATTCGGCGAGCCAGCCGGTGTGCGCGCCCACCGCGACGGTGATCAGCTGCATCGGCGTGCCGCTCGGATCCCACAGCGGGGCCAGTTCGGCGGTGATGAGCCGGACGGCGCGGTCGGCGATCGCGCGCTGCAGGTCGGACGCGTCGTCGAAATGCTTGTACACCCGCGTCCTCGCCACCCCCGCCTCGTCGGCGATCTGTTCGGTGGAGACCTCCGGACCGTGCGTGGCGATCGCGCGCAGTGCCGCGTCGACGAACTCCCGTCGACGGCGCTCACGCTGTCCCGCCCAGCGCGCCGCGCGGCCGTCCGGCCGCGGCGCGTCGGCTTCAGGCGTCATCCCCCAGAGTTTATCGGCGGCCGGTTAGCAGGTACACTGCCGTACCCGTTACTTTGAGTATGCAGATCGGCCCGTCCGGGAGACCGCGATGAGGGAAGACGTCGACACCACGGCGGACGCCACCCTGCTCGACGCCTTCCGCGCCGGTGACATCGCCGCCGGCGAAGCCCTTTTCCGGCGGCACGCCGGGCCGCTCCGCCGGATCGCCGCGGGCTGGGTCTCCGAACCCGCCGAACGGGACGACCTCGTGGCCGAAGCCTTCGTACGTGTCCTGAGCGTCATCCGCGACGGCGGCGGCCCGCGGGAGAACCTCCGCCCCTACCTCGCGGTCACCATCCGGAATCTCGCGGCCAAGTGGAGTCACCACCACAAGCGGGTCGAGTTGTACGGCACGACCCCGGCGGTCGAAGAGGCCGCCGGGACGATCGGCGCGGAGGAACTTTTCATCCTCCGCTCGAACGCCCGGCTGGCCTGGACCGCCTATTGCGCGCTCCCCGGTCGCTGGCGGACGGTGCTTTGGCGGACCGAAGCGGAAGGCGACTCGCCGAAAGTGGTCGCTCCGCTGTTGGGAGTCTCGCCCAACGGCGCCTCCGTCCTGGCACTGCGGGCCCGCGAAGGTCTCCGCCAGGCGTTCTTGCAGGCGCAGGTCCCCGAAGCGGGAACGCGGTGCTGCCAGGAGGCACGGCGCCGGATGGGCGCGTGGCTCCGCGGCGGCGTACCGGGCCGCCGGGCGGACCGGATCACCGCGCATCTGGCGGACTGCGAGCCCTGCCGCACCGTCGCCACCCGGCTCGACGAGGTCAACCGCGAGATGCCGCCGGGGGTCCGCGCCGTCCCGGCCTAGAAGATCAGCCGGGCACCGGAGCGCCCTCCCCCGCGATCCGCAGCGCCTCCACCAGTTCCCGGTACAGCGTGTCGGTGGCGAGCAGGTGCTCGTGGCTGCCGCTCGCCCGGACGCGGCCGTCCTCCATCACCACGATGGTGTCCGCGTCGATCACCGTGGACAGCCGGTGCGCCACGGTGACCACGGCGCCCTCGCGCGCCAGTCGCCGGATGCAGTCGTGGATCGCGCTCTCGGTCCGGCCGTCGACCTGTGCGGTCGCCTCGTCCAGCAGCACCACGTCCGGCGTGCGCAGGATCGCCCTGGCCAGCGCGATCCGCTGGCGTTCCCCACCGGACACCGACGTCGACGAAAGCGGCGTGTCCAGTCCGTCGTCCAGCGCGGCGATCTTGTCGCTCAGCCGGACTTCTTCGAGCGCCCGCCGCACCTCGTCCTCGGTCGCGTCGGGATGGGTGAAGAGCAGGTTCTCCCGAATCGTCCCCGGCACGATCGGCGTCTCTTGTTCGACGTAGGCCAGCCGGGCCCGCACATCCGCATACGGCAGGTCCGCGTACTCGCGTCCGTCCAGCAGCAGTGAACCGGACTCCGGTCGCACGAATCGCATGATCAGCGACAGCATCGTGGTCTTGCCCGCACCGGACGGCCCGACGATCGCGGTGTGCCCGCGTCTCGGGATCTCCAGCGACACGTCCCGCAGTGCCGGATCGCCGCCGTAGCCCGCGGTCACCCCGCGCAGTTCCAGCACCGGGCCGCTCTGCTCACCCGACGGCTTCGTCCGGGTGGGCACCCGGTCCTCTTCCACCTCGAGCGCGTCCATCTCCCGGATCCGCCCGGCCGCGGCGATCCCCGCCTGCAACGCGGTCATGTTCTGGCTCAGTTCGGTGATCGGCTCCATCAGCGCGAACGCGTACAGCAGGAACGCGATGAGGCTCGACACTTCAAGCAGGCCCGCGTCGACCCGCCAGGCGCCGAGGCCGAGGATCACCAGGGTCGCGGCCTGGATACCCGTCCAGGCCACCACCCAGGCGACGGCCTCCCGTCGCACCGCGCGGACACCGTGCGCGGCGGCGGCTTCCGCGTCGACCAGGATCCGCTCGGACTGCCGGGCTTCGGCGCGGCTGGCCTTCACCGTGCGGATCGCCCGCAGCGCGCCTTCGAGGACGCCACCGAGACGGCCGACGCGGTCCTGTGCTTTCTCCTGTTCCTTCGCGATGGCAGGCATGAGCCACGTGAACAACGCGATCACCACGAGCACCGCCGCCACCGTCGTCGCCAGCAGCACCGGGTCGAGCACGCTCATCAGCACCAGGGTGCCGACGAGCATCACCACGCCGTTGATCAGGCCGATCACGCTGGACGACGCCGCCTCGCGCAGCAGCACCGTGTCCGAGGTGACGCGGGTGACCAGCTCCCCCGTCGGTCGTTTCGTGATCGCCGGGATCGTCGCGCGGAAGAACCGCCGCACCATCGATTCCCGTGCCTTCAGCACCACTCGCTCGCCGACGGTGCCGAGCAGGATCCATTGCGCCAGCCAGATCACCGCGCCGATCACCATCAGGCCCGCCAACGCCAGCACCGGACCCGCCAGCGACGCCGACGAACCGAGCGAGTCGAGCACCCACTTCGTGACCATGGGTGTGGCGAGACCGGCCGCCGAACCGAGCAGGGCGAGCAGCAAACCGATCGCGAGTGCCCCCTTGTGTGGTCGCGCGAACGACCACAGCACCTTCAATCGTGGAGTATTCATGGTTCTCAATGGAACACGAGTGTTCTAAAATCGTCAAACGAGTTCCATACCGGGAGCGAGGTACGGTACCGGCCATGAGTGAGGGTGTGGTCACCGAGACGGGTGTCCGGGCGAGGACCCGGCGCGCGATCCTGGACGCGGCCATCGAGACGTTGACGAGGCAACCGGGCGCCTCGCTGGCCGACATCGCGGCGGCGGCGAACGTCGGGCGCACCACGGTGCACCGGTACTTCGCGGAGCGTTCGGATCTGATCGACGCCATCAGTCACGACGCGCTGGACAAGATCTCCCAGAGCACCGAACGGGCCCGGCTCGACGACGGCCCGGTCCCGGCGGTGCTCGCCCGGCTGTGCCAGGAGTACTTCGAGCACGCCGACATCTTCCAGTTGCTGTTCACCATGCCCGATCTGGTGACCCGGCCTGAATGGACGGAGGAGAGCGACGACGACCGTCGCCTGCTTCGGCTCATCGAACGGGGGCACGCCGAGGGCACGATCGATCCGGCGATGACGAAAGAGTGGTTGCTGCAACTGCTCTGGAGCATGCTCTACACGGCGTGGGAACTGGTGCGCGACAAGACACCGAAGCACGAAGCACTCACGTTGTGCCTGCGCAGCCTGGAAAAGGTCATCGCGGTCGGCTGAAGTCCTCCGAAGTGATGACGCGGACTCGCGCCGCTTCGAAGATCCTGTCCCGGTGACAGAAAAACGAGTGCCCGTTTGGGGAATCCTCTTCGGCGGTCTCGCGGTGTTCGTGGCCGCACCCGCACTGCTGCTGGCGACCGGGCACGACACGCTCAAGCCGTCCGCGGATTCGGACAAGGCGCTTTCCCTGGCCGGAGCCCTGGTTCCGGCGCTGGCCGGGATGCTGCTGATCCGCGGGATACCGCTCCACGCGCCGAAACTGCTCCCCGAACCGACCGACCGGGGCAGGCTCCGGAAGCAGGCGACGGCCTTGGCGCTCATCGCCTTCCTGTGGCCGCTGGCGTTGTTCCTGGTTTCGGCGGCGGGACAGCAGGCTTTGGTCCGCGACATCTGGGGGCTCGCCAAGCCGCTCGTGTTCTTGATCCTGCCGCTGCTTCTCCTGCGAACGCGAGGGGAACCCGATCCGTTCCGGCTCACGTGGCTGCCCCGGCAGGCCTGGCGATGGCTCGCGCCGCTCCCGGCCGTGCTCGTGTTCGGCTGGCTCTACGTCCTCGGCCCGCTCGCGCCGCCGCTCCCCACCTCGGAGGACTATCCCGACCCGGTGTATCTGGCCGTCGGCGCCACGCTGACCTTCTTCACGGCGAACGTCCTCGAAGAGGTCTTCTTCCGCGGCATGCTGCAGACCCGGCTGGAGGCGCTTTTCGGGCGGTGGCCGGGAATCCTGCTGGCGGCCCTGCTGTTCGCGTGGCTGCACCTGCCGACGCACGGACAGGGATCGCTCCCGCTCACCCTGGGCGTGATCGTGGCCTTCCAAGGGTTCTTCGGCCTGTTCACCGGCTACCTGTGGTCGCGCTACCGCAACCTGTGGGCGCCGATCGCCGCGCACACCGCGATGAACACCGTGCCCCTGCTGCTGATGTGAGCCCGCGCCCGTCCGCCGGGTCTCGTGAGTGGCAAGGACGGTTAGAACCGTCCTTGCCACTCACGAGACGGTCAGGCGGTCACGCGCCGATGGTGGCCGCGTCGATGACGAACCGGTACCGGACGTCGCTGTTCTCGACGCGGTCGTAGGCCACGTTCACCTGGTCGGCCGAGATCGTCTCGATCTCCGCGCCGATCCCGTGTTCGGCACAGAAGTCGAGCATCTCCTGGGTCTCGGCGATCCCGCCGATCATCGAACCGGCGAGCACCCTGTTCCCGCCGAGCAGCGAGAAGGCGTTGTACGACAACGGTTCGCCGGGGGCGCCGACGTTCACCATCGCCCCGCCGACGCGCAGCATGCCAAGGTAGGAGTCGACGGGCAGCGTCGCGGAAACGGTGTTGAGGATCAGGTCGAAGCGACCGCGCAGCTGCTTGAACGTCGACGCGTCGCCGGTCGCGAAGTAGTCCTTCGCACCCAGCTTCAGGCCGTCCTCCTGTTTCTTCAGGCTCTGACTGAGCACGGTGACCTCGGCGCCCATGGCGACCGCGATCTTGACCGCCATGTGGCCGAGCCCGCCGAGGCCGACGACGGCGACCTTCTTGCCCGGCCCGGCACCCCAGCGGTTCAGCGGGGAGTAGGTGGTGATGCCCGCGCACAGCAGCGGGGCGGCGACGTCGAGGCCGATGCCTTCCGGGATGCGGCAGACGAAGGAGTCCTTCACGACGATCTGGCGGCTGTAGCCGCCGTAGGTGTTCTCGCCGTCGAAGCCGACACCGTTGTACGTCTGGATGTTGCCCTTGACGCAGAACTGCTCGGTGCCCGCCACGCAGTATTCGCACTCACCACAGGAATCGACCATGCAGCCGACCCCGACGCGGTCGCCCACCTGGTACTTCGTCACGTCGGAGCCGACCGCGGCGACGACGCCGGCGATCTCGTGACCGGGGACCATCGGGAAGATCGCGCTGCCCCAGTCCTCCTTCACCTGGTGGATGTCGCTGTGGCAGATCCCCGCGTACGCGATGTCGATCAGCACGTCGTCCGGACGCAGGTCGCGACGCTCGATCGTCGTCGGCGACAGAGCGGCGCCCGGGGACGGCGCGGCGATGGCGTGCGTGGTCGTCGTCATGAAACCCTCCGAGAAACAGTGAGACCATGTAAGAGGTCACTTACAACGAGCGTAAGAGGGCTCTTACATATTCCGCGACCGGGACGGTGTGATCCACGACATGGGCGGCAAGTACCATCACGGCGACCTTCGCGCCGAACTCGTGCGGGTCTCGCTGGACCTGATCGCCGAGCAAGGGCTCGGCGCCTTCTCGGTTGCCGAGGTCGCAAGGCGCGCGAAAGTCAGCCCAGGCGCGCCCTATCGGCACTTCCCGGACAAGGAGAGCCTGCTCGCCGCGCTCGCGGCCACCGTCGCCTGCCAACTGGCCGACAGGGTGCAGGAAGCCATCGAGGCCGAGAGTGAACCTGTCGCCGCGCTCGCCGCGGCCGCCGGCGCGTACACGGAGTACCTCATCGAACGCCGCGCCGGGATGAACATCATCTACTCGGATGGCTTGCAGGGGCCCGAGCACGCCAGCCTGCACGAGCAGACCCGCCGCCTGACCGACCAGTTCGTCATGCTCTGCCTGACCGTCTCGGACCGGCCGCAGGACGGGCTCGAACTGATGGAGCAGCTGTTCACCCAGGCGCACGGCTACGGCACGTTCTACCTCGACGGCGTCTTCAAGAAACAGGGCTACTCCACGGAAGTCGTCGTCCGGAAGTCGGTCGAGGCCGCCCGTGCCGCCATCGAAGGCCGCACGAGAATGTGACGTGATTCACGTCTGATTTGTCCGATTACCGGGGTGTCCCGCGCCGACAGGATGCGAAGCGCAATCCTTTCGACAACAGGGAGAACCGCGTGAGCATCGGGCAAGAAGTCGGGTCATGGCGGGAATTGGGCCGCCATACGAGCACGGCGGCGGTACTGGCGGGTGGTGTGCTCGTCGGCGCGATCACCATCTACGTGGCGGCGAGCCTGCTGCCGACCGCCGTCCAGGACATCGGCGGGCGTTCGCTGTACGCCTGGACCATGACGGCGTTCCTGGTCGCCCAGGTCGTCGCGACCATGCTGGTGGGCCAGACCCTTTCCCGCTTCGGTGGCAAGGCTTCTTATCTGCTCGGCTTCGCTGTCTTCGCCGCGGGCTCGGTCCTGTGCGCGGCGAGCCCGTCGATGCCGATCCTCCTGGTCGGGCGCGGGACACAGGGGCTCGGCGCCGGCCTGCTGACCGGGCTGGGCTTCGCGCTGATCCATTCGGCGTTGCCGCCACGGCTCTGGAGCCGGGGCAGCGCCCTGATCTCCGCGATGTTCGGGGTGGGGAACTTCGCGGGCCCCGCGCTCGGCGGGTTCTCGGCACAGTTCGGTTCGTGGCGGTCGGCGTTCGCGATCCTCGCCGTGGTGGCGGGAATACTGGCGATCTTCGTGCCCCGGGCGCTTCCCACCGGCGAACGCCCGGAACAGTCGCCGCCGGTCCCGGCCGTTCCGCTGGCTCTGATCGTCGGCGCCGCCGGGGCGGTGAGTGTGGCCGGAATCCTGTCCGACGTCCTCGCGATGGCGGGGTTCCTCGCGCTGGGTCTCGTGCTCGTGTGCGCGTTCCTGGTGACGGAAAACCGTGCGGCGACGAGCGTGCTGCCCGGTTCGGTGTACCGGCGGGGCTCACGGCTGCGGTGGATCTACCTGACCATCATGGTGCTGGCGTCCGGCGTCGCGGTGGAGACGTTCTTGCCGTTTTTCGGCCAGCGGCTGGGCGGGCTTCCGCCCGCGGCGGCGGGATTCTTCGCCGCCGCGCTGTCGATGGGCTGGTCGGTGAGCCAGCTCGTCAGCGCTTCGTCGCGTAAGACACGACGGCTCGTGGTCGCCGGGCCCGCCTGCCTGGCCGCCGGATTCGCGCTGTTGGGGCTGCTGCAGACCGAGCAGCCGTCGCTGCCCGTCGTCCTCGCCTGGCTGCCCGTGCTCTTCCTCGGTGGCACCGGAATCGGCATCGCGATGCCTCATCTGTCCGTCGCGGCGATGACCTCCGCCCCGGACGGCGAGGGCGGGCAGGCGGCGGCCGCGATCGCGACCATCCTGACGATGTCGACCGCGTTCGGCGCGGCGGTCGCCGGTCTGCTGGTCAACTTCGGCGGTACTTCGGTGGTGACGTCGGCGAGGTGGCTGTTGTTCGGTTTCGCGACCATCTCCGCGCTCGGCCTGTTCACCGCACGCCGCGCGGTCTGAGTCCGGTCAGTTCCGGGAGCGCCTCGTGCGCACGCGCGGGAGCGCTTCCGGACAGCCGCCGCCGCACCGGATGTGCGCCCAGACGATCTTCCCGCCCCGCACCGACTCGCGCCGGACGCCCCACTGCACCGCCACCCCGTCGACCACGAGCAGCCCCCGTCCGCGAGGATCCTCGATCTGCGAACACCGCGCCCGGGGTTGCTCGACACTGACGTCCGCGACCTCGATCCGCACCGCGCAGGGAGTCACGCCACGCCACAACTGGATGTGGCGTGCGCCACCCCCGTGCACATAGGCGTTGGCGACGAGTTCCGTCGCCGCGAGCAGGACGTCGTCGAGGTGTTTCTCACCGAGATCGGGAAGGCATCTGACCACCCAGGCACGCATGTCCGGCAACGCCCGTGGCGTCGTGGCTCGCAGGTCAAGCACCCAGGTCCCCGGCACCGGATGCTCCGCGATACTGATCATGGAGCCACCCTTCCCGTCGCGCGCGCGGCCTCCCTGCTGAAGTCGCACATCCGAGTTACCCAGAACGCCCGCCGATCAACCCGTGCCGGAGCTCATCGGGCCGCGATACCTTTTAGCACCGTCCTGACCACGGCTTCCACCTCCGGCGAAGTGGTCACCGCCGGGCCGTGCGGAAGCAGACCGGAGAGCACCGTCTCATGGCAGACGCCGACCAGCATGGCCGCCGCCGCGTCGACATCGCCGCCCAGCCTGCCGAGTTCCTTTTCCGCCCGCAGGTATCCGGCGAGACGATCGCGCCAGGTCTCGCCGCCGCCCGCCCGTTCGCCGAACCGCGCGAGCACGACGGGACGGGCGAGGAGGCCGACGAAAGCGGGCAGGATCTCCTTGTGCAGAGCCAATCCATAGGCCAGCTGGGCGCGGAGGTTGGCCTCGACCGTGGCCGAACCGGGCTCGGGAAGCTCGCCGAGCCCGGCTTCCGCTCTCCGTACGTGCTCTGCCAAGGCGTCGGCCAGCAACTCCTCCTTGTCGGCGAAATGGTTGTACAGCACACCATCGGCGACTCCCGCCGCCCGCGCGATCGCCCGCACCGTGAGTTCCGCGGTGCCGTGCGCGGAAATCAGGTCCGCGGCGGTATCGATCAAGTGCTCGCGCAGACTCCGGCCGTCCTCCGTGTGCCGCAGGGCCGCCGCTTTTCTCGGTGACATCAGGAGTTCGCCCTGACCAGCCAGGCGGCGCCGCGCAACCGGACACCGCCGGGCCCCTCGAATGGCCGCAGTGCGGCCGAAAGCGCTTCTCGCGCACTCTCTGCCGCTTCGGCGCTCACTTGGCCGAGGTGGTACTTCACCGGCCCCCAGTCCGCGATGAATCCGGCCGCGTCGGGAACATCGCTTCCCCAGACCTGGTCCGCCTCGACACGGTCGCAGGCGACGTCGGCGAATCCGGCACCGGTCAGCACCGAGCGGACCCGCGCCGGGTCGGCGAACGCCGTCGGCCCCGTGCCGTCCTCACCGGTCGGGGTCGGCAGAAACGGTGCCAGTGCACCGAAAACGGCACCGAGATCGGTTCCGGCGAGTGCGGTCATGCACAGGAACGCGAGCTTCCCACCCGGCCGCAGCGCGCGGTGCACGTTGGCGAAAGCGGCGATTGGATCGGCGAAGAACGTCACCGCGAACCGGCTGAGCGCGACGTCGAAAACCCCGTCCCCGAACGGGAAGACCTGGACGTCCCCCTGTTCGAACAGCACGTTCGTGACGCCTTCGGCCTCCGCGCGGGCCCGCGCCGTCGCGAGCATGGGCGCGGACAGGTCGATCCCGGTCGCTCCCCCGAGCGGAGCACGGACGGCGGCGAGTCTGGTCACCTGACCGTTGCCGCAGCCGATGTCGAGCACCCGGTCCCGCTCGCCGATTCCGGCGGCGTCGAACAGGAATTCGTTGAACCCGCTGTTCACCGCGTCGTAGCGCTCGTCGTGCTCGGCCCAATGCCGTCCCTCGTAGCCGTTCCACGCCTCCGACTGCGCGGTGTTGACGATGCCGGACATACCAGAACCTCCTCCGTTATGAACGTGCGTTCATGAACGCTTGTTCATACTGGAGGAGGTCTGGTCCGCTCGTCAAGCGGTGATGCTCCGGAACCCGCGCAGGCGCAGGCTGTTGAACACCACGAAGACCGAGCTGAAGGCCATCGCGGCGCCGGCGATCATCGGGTTGAGCAGGCCCGCCGCCGCCAGTGGCAGCGCGCCGACGTTGTAGGCGAAGGCCCAGAACAGGTTGCCCTTGATGGTGCGCAGCGTCCGCCGGGAAAGCCGGATCGCGTCCACCGCGGCCCGCAGGTCACCGCGGACCAGGGTCAGGTCACCGGCCTCGATGGCGACGTCGGTACCGGTGCCCATCGCCAGGCCGAGGTCGGCCTGTGCCAGCGCGGCCGCGTCGTTGACGCCGTCGCCCACCATCGCCACGACCTTGCCCTCGCCTTGGAGCCGCTTGACCACGTCGACCTTGTCCTTCGGCAGCACCTCGGCGATCACCGTGTCGATCCCGACCTCGGCGGCCACCGCCTTGGCCACGGCTTCGTTGTCGCCGGTCAGCAGGACCGGGGTGAGCCCCAGTTCACGCAACCGGGAGATCGCCTCGGCGGACGACGGCTTCACGGTGTCCGCGACGACCAGGACCGCCCTGGCCTCGCCGTCCCAGCCGACCACGACCGCCGTGCGGCCGAGTTTCTCCTCCGCCGCCTTGGCTTCCGCCAGCTCGGGCGTCAGGTGGTGACTCCACTGCTCCAGCAACGCGCTCCGGCCGACCAGCACCGCCGAACCCTCGACGATTCCTTGCACGCCAAGGCCTTCGAGAGTGGCGAACTCTTCGACGGCCGGGAGCTCCCCGGTGCGTTCCCGAGCCGCGCGGGCGATGGCCTGCGCGATCGGGTGTTCCGACGCGTTCTCCAACGCCCCGGCCAGCCGCAGCGTCTTCTCCTCGTCGACACCGTCGGCGACGTGGACCGCCACCAGCGACATCTGCCCCGTCGTGACGGTGCCCGTCTTGTCGAGGACGACCGTGTCGACCGCACGGGTCGATTCCAGCACTTCCGGGCCCTTGATCAGGATTCCGAGCTGCGCGCCCCGCCCGGTGCCCACCAGCAACGCGGTCGGGGTCGCCAGGCCCAGTGCGCACGGGCAGGCGATGATCAGCACGGCGACCGCCGCGGTGAACGCCGCCGCCACCGAACCGCCGGTGCCGAGCCAGAACATCAGCGTGCCGACGGCGAGCGCGATCACGATCGGCACGAAGACCGCCGAAACCCGGTCCGCCAGCCGCTGAACCTGTGCCTTCCCGGTCTGCGCCGCCTCGACGAGCTTCGCCATCTGCGCCAGCTGCGTGTCGGCGCCGACCCGCGTGGCCCGGACGACGAGCCTGCCGCCCGCGTTGACCGTCGCGCCCGCCACCGTGTCACCGGGGACGACCTCCACCGGAACGCTTTCCCCGGTCAGCATGCTCGCGTCGACCGCCGACGCGCCTTCGGTGATCACGCCGTCGGTCGCGATCTTCTCCCCCGGCCGGACCACGAATTCCTCGCCCACCGCGAGTTCACCGATCGGGACACGCACTTCCTTGCCGTCGCGAAGCACCGCGACGTCCTTCGCGCCGAGTTCGAGCAGGGCCCGCAACGCGGCACCGGCCCGCCGCTTGGACCGCGCCTCGAAATAGCGTCCGGCGAGGATGAACGTCGTGACGCCGGCGGCGACCTCGAGATAGATGTTGCCGTCGCCCGCCATCCGCTGGACGGTGAGCTCGAAGGGATGCGTCATCCCCGGCGTTCCGGCGGTGCCGAACAGCAAGGCGTACAACGACCACAGGAACGCGGCGAGCGTGCCCATCGAGATCAGAGTGTCCATTGTGGCCGCGCCGTGGCGCAGATTCGCCCACGCCGCCTTGTGAAACGGCCACGCCGCCCAGACCAGCACCGGCGCGGCCAGCGTCAGCGAGATCCACTGCCAGTAGGTGAACTGGAGCGCGGGCACCATCGCGAGCACGATCACCGGCACCGACAACACGGCGGAACCGATGAGCCGCTGCCGCAGCGGCGCGATCGGATCGATCTCCTCGGCAGGTTCTTCCTTTTCCACCGCGGGCAAAGCGGCCGAATACCCGGCCGCCTCGACCTGTTCGACCAGCTGCCGCGGCTCGATGCCGTCCGGGTAGCTGACCGTCGCCTTCTCCGTCGCGTAGTTGACCGTGGCCGTGACACCGTCGAGCTTGTTCAGCTTCCGCTCGATGCGCATGGCGCACGAGGCGCAGGTCATCCCGGTGATCGCGAGTTCGACCTCCGACTTGGCCACCGAGGTGGTGTCCGTGCTCATCAGTGGCTCCCTTCCCCTGTCGTGACGGTGAATTCGGCGGTGCGGACCTTGCCCTCGTGCTGGAAGTCCAGGAACAGCCGGTAGGTGCCCGCCGTCGGGACCTCGGCGAAGAACGTGACCGCGGGACCCGCCGGGGTCCGGCCGTCACCGGGTTCGCCGTCCGGGTGGACGTGCAGGTACGCGAGGTCGCCGCCGCGCAGCGCGACCAAGTGCCCGTAAGCACCCAGGTACGGCTGGAGATCGGTGACTTCACGGCCGTTCTTGGTGACGGTGAGGGTCACCTTCGACGACGTTCCCGGCTTGAGATCGCCGTCGAGGTGGACCTGGTAGCCGTCGACCTCGGCGACGTGCGCGCTGCGGTACTCGGCCGGGCGGAAGTCCCCGCCGGCGAAGAGGTCCGCCCCCAGGGTGATCGCCTCGCCGCCGCTGGGCTTGAAGTCGGCGAAGACGCGGTAAACCCCAGCGTCCCCGACGGCCAATGGCACGGACCAGGTTCCGTCCGCCCCGAGTTCGGGGTGGATGTGCTGGAAACCCGCGGTGTCGCGGCGGACGACGATGAGGTGCATCCGCTTCTCGTGTTCGACGTCGTAGGCGGTCACCGGCGCGCCGTCGGCGCCGAGGATCCGGAAGGTGAAGGGAGCGGTCTTCCCGGGGGTGAGCGTCGCGGTGGTGGGCGTGAGGGTGTAGCCGCCCTTCGACGACGCGAGCCCGGCGGGCTCGTGCTCCTGCTTGCCGTGCGCCGCTTCCGCGACGGTGCCGCCGTG
Source organism: Amycolatopsis lurida (assembly GCF_900105055.1). Taxonomy (NCBI): domain Bacteria; kingdom Bacillati; phylum Actinomycetota; class Actinomycetes; order Pseudonocardiales; family Pseudonocardiaceae; genus Amycolatopsis; species Amycolatopsis lurida. The sequence goes on along the minus strand of NZ_FNTA01000004.1, from coordinate 7,804,366 downwards.
AGTGTCCGAGTGCCCGGCGTCCTCGCCACCGGGCACGCCGGCCGCGCCGGCGAACGGACCGACAGCCGTGCCCGTCACCCAGCCGCCACCGGCGACCAGGGCGAGCACCGCACCGTAAGCGGAAAGCTTCGCTGCTGTGTTCATCGTGGGAGTCCTTAGTGCGGGTGCCACCCGCGGTCGTGGAGCCGCTCAGGCGGTCAGGTGATATCCGGCTTCTTCGACGGCGGCGCGGACGTCGGCCACCGCGGGTTCACGGGAACCGATGACGGTCACGGCACCGGTCGGCAGATCGACCCGGACGTCGGTGACGCCGTCGATCTTGGAGACCTCTTCGGTGACCGAAGTCGCGCAGTGGCCGCAGGTCATCCCGGTGACGGTGTAGGTCTTCTCGCTCATCGTGACACTCCTCGTGGTCCAGGCGGCCCGTGCGCCGCTCCTGGACCCAACGTACATACCCCAGGGGGGTACCGCAAGCGCCTGACGGTACCTGGAGGGGGTATGGGGCAGCGACGTGCGTCACATACGGGGCGGGGGTAAGTCTGGGCAGAGCCGTCAGGGCACCACGACCGGCCTACGCCAGCCGAAGTTCCCTGCCCGGCAAGGAACGCCGCCGGTCCGTCACCAGGATCATCGCCAGCGTCCCGATTCCGAGCCACACCACCAACTGCACGATCCCCGACGTCAGGCCGTCCGACCCCGTCAGCAGCGAGCGCAACGCGACCAGCGCGCCGTTGGTCGGCAGGATCCCCAGCGCGGTCCCGAAGAAGCCGGGCACGGTCGAAACCAGCGAAGCGCCGACAGTGAGCACGAGAATCGCGAGGGCGGCGAAGCGGCCAGGCCGTTTGAAGATCGCCACCAGTGCTTGGTTCACCACGGTGAACGTCCCCGCCGCGAGGACGAGAAGCACCAGCAGGGCGACGGCCTTTCCGAAGCTCAGGCCGAGGAACACCCAGAACACCCCGGTCAGGATCAAGGCGGTCAGCACCGCCAGCGTCGCACCGGGGACGGCCGCGGCGAGGATGATCCGCCAGCTCGGTTCGCGGGTGGTGAGCACGCTCGGCGGCACCGCCTGGATCACCTGGTACGTCGCCAGCGCGCACACCCACAGCGCCAGCACGAGGATCAGCGCCACCGCGCCTTCGCCGAACGTGCCCGAACCCGCCGTGTCGGCGATCGCGGGGGTGGCGGCGACCTGTTTGAGGTGATCGCGTTCGGCCTGGGTGTAGTCGGGCACCTTGCCCAGGCCGTCGTTGAGGCCCTTGGCCAGCTCCGAAGCGCCGGATTCGGCGCGCTCCGCGCCGTCGGCGGCGGTGCGGGCGCCGGTGGCGAGTTCCCCCGCGCCGGTGGACAGGGTGGTCGCGCCCCCGGCGAGCTGACCGGAACCGTCGGCAAGCTGCCGGGCCCCGGAGTCGGCGGCCTTGACCCCGGCGTCGAGTTTCCGCGCGCCGTCGGCCGCCGTGCCGATGCCGCCCGCGAGTTCCGTGGACCTGTCCGCGAGCTGCTTGTTCCCGTCGGCGACCTTCTGGGAGCCCGCCGAAAGATCCTGCACCGCCTTCTTCGTCCGCACGACGGCGTCGCGGATCTCGGCGCGTTTGCCGTCGAGGATCACGGCATCGGCCGTGAGCTTTTCCGAAGCGGCCTTCAGATCGGCGCAGAACCTGGTGTCCTGATCGCATTTCCGCGCCAGCTCGGCGAACTTCCGTGCCGAATCGCCCGCCGTGGGCAGCGCGTCGATGATCCGCACGACCTTGTCCGCCAGTGGCGAGATCTTGTCGGCCAGCTGCTTGTTGCCGTTCGCCACCTGCTGCGCCCCGTCGGCGAGTTCCCTGGTCAACCGAGGTAGTTGCGCGGTGTCCTTCTCCGCCTTGGTCAGCCCCGACGACAACTGGCCGGATCCGGTTGCGAGCTGCCCGGTCCCGTTCGCGAGCTTGCGCGCGCCGTCCGCCAGCTGACCGGCCGCGCCGCTGAGCTTTCCCGCCCCACCGGCGAGTTCTCCCGCTCCCGCGGCCAGTTTCCCGGTTCCGTCGGACAACTGGCGCAGCCCGACGACGAGCTGGTCACCGCCGTCGGCCGCGGTCACCAATTGCTGATGGATCGAAGAGAATCCGACGTACAGATTGTCCACATAGGTCTCGACGATCTGGCGGTTCAGCGCGGTGAGCGTCGCGTTCGCGACTTCCCGGCTCGCCACCGGGTCGACGAGGCCGGTGCGCTGTGATGTCTCGACGCGCATGATCGCCTGCTTCGCGTCGAGTGGCTTCCCGGTCGTCGACGTGGCCTGCGCGGAGAAGTCCGGCGGGATGGTGACGACCGCCGAATACGTCCCGTCGGAGATGCCTTCCTTCGCGTCCTCGGCGTCGGTGAGCACCCAGGTGTACGCGGAATCCTCGCCGTGCACGAGATTTCCGGCCAGTTCCCGGCCGAGCGGGATCACCTGGCCGTTCACCGTCACCGGCTCGTCGTTGTTGACCACGGCGGCCTTGGCCGCGCCGTGGTCGCCGTCGGGCGACCAGAACGCCCACGCCAGACCGAGTGCGACGATCACCGGGACGAGCACGATCCCGAGCCAGGTCTTCCAGGTCAGCGGGCCGAAGGCGGTCGCACGGGCGGAGCCGGTGAAGAAGCGGGACATCAGCGGACCTCGGCGGGGACGGGGGCGGGCGCCATGGCGAGGCCCGCGACGGCGGTGGTGGGCAGCAGATCCCGCACGATCGCGAGACTCTGGCAGGACACGGCGAACGTCGTGGCCCTGCTCGCGAACGCCGATCTCAACCCGGCACGCTGCGCGGTGGCGACGACGGTGTCCAGGTCGTCGACGAACACGAGTCCGACGCCGTCCTCGATCGCGCGGCGGACCTCCCCGGCCGGGTCGTCGGTCTCCTTGCAGGCGACGAAGGCGACGTTCCGGCGGACCGCGTGCGCGTGCTGTGGCAGCACCCGGCCGAGGACCTTCAAGTCGCCGCGCACGTGCGGGACCCGGCCGGCCAGCGCGTAGAGCAGGGCACTTTTGCCCGCCGGACCGGAACCGTGCACGGCAAGGATCTCCCCCGGGCGCAGGTGCAGCTCGATGTCACGGAAGACGGTGCGCCCGCGGTCGTCGTCGACGCGGAGCCCGGCGGCGCTGATCACTTCCGCCGAGCCGGGCGCGGGCCAGTCGGCGAGCCGGAGTTCGTGGACGAGACCGTCGCCCTCGGCGTCGAACACCGGGAGCTTGCGGTCCAGCCAGGGCGGCAGGCCCCAGGCGCGCGGGCCCAGCAGCGCGAGGATCGCCGGGACGAGGGTCATCCGCACGAGGAAGGCGTCCACGAACACGCCGACGGCGAGACTGAACGCGATCGGTTTGATCGTGGCGCTGCCGTCGGGCACGAACGCGGCGAACACGCCCAGCATGATCACCGCCGCCGCGGTCACGACCCTCGACGCGGACACGAAACCCGTCTCGATCGCCTTGTGCGCGTCGCCGTGGTGGACGTAGTCCTCCCGGATCCGGGACACCAGGAACACTTCGTAGTCCATGGCGAGTCCGAAAAGGACACCCATGAGAATGATCGGCAGGAAGCTGATCACGCTGCCGGTTCGGGTCACCCCCAACGCCTCGGCCAGATGTCCTTGCCCGAACACGAACGACGTGGCGCCGAACGCGGCACCGATCGACAGCAGATACCCGAAGGTGGCTTTGAGCGGGACGAGGATCGAGCGGAACACCATCGCCAGCAGCACCAGCGAAAGCCCGACGACCAGGATGCCGAAGGGCAGCAGCGCGTCGCCGAGCTGTGTGGACACGTCGATGCCGACGGCGGTGAACCCGGTGACCGCGGTCCGCACGCCGTACCGCTCCTGGAACTGCCCTTCCATCGCGCGCAGCCGTTCGACGAGGTCGTCGGTCGCCTCGTCGTAGGCGCCGGTCGTCGGCACGACCTGGATGATCGCGGTGTCACCCTTGGGGTTCGGCGTGGCGAGCGGGACGACGGCGACGCCGGGCACCTTCCGGATGTCGTCGGCGATGCCGTTGGTGATCCCGATCGGGTCGGTGGTCGACAGGATGTCCGCGGTGACCACCAGCGGGCCGTTGAAGCCGGGCCCGAAATGTTCGGCGACGGCGTCGTAGGCGATGCGGGCAGGCGTGCCGTCCTCGTCGGTTCCGTTGTCCGGCAAGGCGAGGCGGAGATCCAGCGCGGGCGCCGACGCCACCGCGAGCACCCCGACGATCAGCGCGATCGTGACCCACGGCGATTTCGTGGCGAGCCGGACCCAGCGGAGGCTGAAGCGCGTCTTCTTCTTACGCTTGCTCTTCTTCGGTTTCTTGGGCCGCAGCCGCTCGCCGGCGAACGCCAGCAGCGCGGGGATGAGCGTGATGGCCACGATCACCGCGACGGCGACACCGCCCGCCGCCGCGACGCCCATCGTGGTCAGGAACGGGATCCCCGCGACGAACAGGCCCAGCAGGGCGATCACCACGGTGAGCCCGGCGAAGATGACCGCGGATCCCGCGGTGGCGGTCGCCCTCGCGATGGACTCCTCGACCTCGAGCCCTTCGGCGAGCTGATCCCGGTGCCGGGAAAGCAGGAAGAGCGCGTAGTCGATGCCGACGGCGAGCCCGAGCATGACCGCGAGCATCGGCGCCGTGGAGGACACGGTCGCCACCGAGGTCGCCGCGTAGACCAGCGCCACCGAGACCCCGACGCCGAGGATCGCCGTCAGCAAAGGCATTCCGGCCGCGATGAACGAACCGAACACCATCAGCAGCACCACGAGCGCGATGACGAGGCCGATGCCCTCGGTGGGACTGAGCTTCGGCACCTTGTCCGAGAACGCGTCACCTCCGGTGAGCACCTCGGTGCCGTGGCCGATCCGGCTCTCGAGGTCCTGCGCGATCCCGGCGAGCGCGGTCCTCGTCGACGGCTGGATGTCGGCGAGCCCGACGTCGAGCTGCACGGTGACCAGCGCGGCGCGACCGTCCTTCGACACCGCGTCGTGCACGTTCGGGTCGAAGGGATCCACGACCGTCGCGATCTGCGGTGCCCCGGTCAGCTCCGGCACCACGGCGGAGACGGAGTCGCGCACGACGGCGGAATCGGCCCGCTGCCCTTCGGGAACGAGGACGACCAACTGCGCCGAAGTCCCGCTCACCTGAGGGAAGACCCGCCCGAGGTGGTCGAGCGCCTCTTGGGACTCCGAGCCCGGGATCGCGAACGTGTCGTCGGTCCCCTGGCCGAACAGCAGCGCCGCGCCGCCCGCGACACACAGCATGACCAGCCACAACGCGGTGACCAGCACGCGCCCGCGAGCGGCCAGCCTGCCGAGGCGATAGAGGAATGACGACACGATCGGCTCCCGGCAGTCGTTGGATACATGGCGTATCGTAATGCACGGTGTATCCGATTCACGATGTATCCTGTCCCACAGCCGGGTGAACCGGGCCGATGCGAAAGAATGGCGAGATGACCGAGGAGCGGGGCGCCACCATGACCAGGCGCCGGGCGGACACCCGCCGACGGCTGATCGACGCGGCGTACGAGGCCTTCTCGGAACGCGGCATCCGGGACACCCCGGTCGAGCTGATCTGCGAGCGCGCCGGGTTCACCCGCGGCGCCTTCTACTCGAACTTCAGCTCGAAGGAAGACCTCTTCCTCGCCCTGTTCCAGGAGGAGAACACCCTCCGGCTCGAACGGTTCCGCGAGGCCACGGAGAGCGTGCTCGGCTCGGCCACCGTCGGCGAGCACGAAGACCTCTCCCCCACGCTCGGACGGATCGCCGAACTGTTCATGGTCGCGCTCAACGCGGACAAGGACTGGTACCTGCTGTGCGCGGAATTCCGCACGCAGGGCCTGCGGCAGCCGGAGATCCGCGACCGGATCGGCGCCGCGTTCCGGCATTTCCACACCGAACTGGGCGCGATCCTGGTCGGCACGCTCGACCGGCTCGGCAGGCGGTTGACGATCTCCGCGGACGACGCGGTACTCGTCCTGGTCGCGCTGTACGAGCAGGGACTGCAGAACTACCTGCTGGACGACAGCGAACTCCCCGCCGACGGCCGGTTCGTCAGTGAGCTGATCCCGAAGGTGATGGCCTCGCTCATCGTCCCGGCGAGCTGATCCGTCACGTCCGAGCAAACGGCGTGACCGGCGACGATCGCGGTTCCAGCGCCGGTTCGACGACGGCAACGCCGAGCCCTGCCCAGTCGCTCACTGGACGGCCGGCGTCGCGGCTGCGCATAGCCGCTGGCCTGCGCCACAGAGGCGGATCGTGGCGGGATCACGGAAGCGGACACCACCAAGAGGCTTGGATCTTGACCGTCCATAAGGGACACCCAGGCCCGCTGGCGGCCTGTTTGGGCGCTTTACCCAGGGGTCGTGAGTGGCAATGGTCGTTCTAACCCTCTTTACCACTCACGACCGGCATGAGAAACGGACATTAGGACTTGAATCGGGCGCTCAATCGATGGCAGGTGTCCCTTGTGGACACCTCGCACCGGGGTCAGCCCGCAAGTCAGTCCGGAACTTGCCGTCCAGAACGGCGATCTCATCCCGAAGCCGGCGAAGACGCTTCACCACTCACGACCGGGGCCTTGGACCGCCAGCGTTCAGAGCCGGCCTGCGCTATCTCGACTTCGCCGAGACCCTGGCCCCTCGAGAACCACTCTCGAGGCGCAAGCCTCGTTTCATCGGGATTTCATGGCCCCGCTTTACGGTTCCGGCACCGGTCCGCAGCCGCGGGCCGGAGGTCCACGAGGAGACGTGCATGAGCCCGGCGAGCCGGACCCCGTACAACATGGTGCTCCCCAGGGACGACGCGCCGAGTCCCGGGGAACGGGACGGGCTCGTCGGACCCGGCTGGAGCTGGGCCGCGTTCTCCACGCCGTGGGCCGACGGCCGCCCGTCGCCGAAGTACCGGTGGACGTTGTTCGAGACCGCCGCTCACGCCGTCGAAGACCTCCGTCGCTGCCTCGACGACGGGACCGTCGGTAGGCGCGGCGCCCTCTGTGCGTCCGTGCTCCGCAAGCGCGGGGCACCGCGGGAACTGGTGCTGTGCGACGGCGCGGAGTGGGCTTGCGTCGTCCACGAGGTCCGCGCCGGGGTGCACCTGGCCGACGCGGCCGACGCCTACTTCGCGCGCTGGCGGACGAGCATGGCGGGGCACCGCTTCACGATCGTCAACGCCGGCGTACCGACTGTCTGGTGAGGTCCAGACCTTCCAGCGCGAGAGTGCGCTGGAGAGGATCACCGTCGGGGCCGATGGTGGTGAGCACCCACTCGAAGTGTTCCCTTGCCGCCACCGGATCGCCCGCGGCGAGATGGGTACGGCCGAGCCGGTTGCGGATCTCGGACTCCATCCCGATGATCGTCTCCTCGGTGACCGCCGTCAGCGCCCGCCGCTGGAGCTCGAACGCCGCGTCGAGGTTCCCCAGCTCCAGTTCCGCGGCGCCCAGGCGGGCGAGAGCGGTCGCGATCAGCAGGCCGTCCGTGGTCTCCTCGGCGAGTTCGACGGAGCGCCGGAAATCCAACGCCGCTTCGGCGAAACTGCCGGTCTCCAGCCGGACCGTGCCACAGTGGCACAGCACCCTGGCCAGCATCCCCGGGCTGCCGATCTCCTCGCTCAGCTCACGAGCCCGGCCGAGGTGGGTGAGTGCTTCCTCGTGCTCGCCCTGCAGGTAAGCGAGATAGCCGAGTGCGGACAGTGACCGTTCGGCGAGCCATTGATCCCCCACCTCCTCGGCCAGGACCATCACCCGCCGCGTGCCGGGGATCGCGAGATCGTGCCTGCCGGCGATCAGGTCCGCCATGGCAAGCCCGCCCAGTGCCCGCGCCTCCACCCCGCGGTCTCCGGATGCCTGGCCCGCCTGGAGCGCGTCGTCGAACCAGCCGCGCGCCCGGTCGAGTTGACCTTGCATGGCATAGGCGTAGCCAAGGCAGAACCGCAGCGACGCGACCAGGCGTCCGTCTTCGGCCTGTTCGGCCAGCGGCAGCGCGACCTGCAACGCCGTCCGGCATTCGTGGTACCGCTGCTGGCGCGCGAGATAGTCGACCAGCCCCTCGGCGACCGAGCACGCGAGTCCGGCCAGCCCGGCTTCGGCCGCCTGCGACACCACCTCGGGCAAGTCGCCGGCCGCGTCGAGCCAGGCGGAAGCGTCACGCTGCCCGGTGAACGGTCCCCCGGTCTCCACCGGGAATCGTGCGACGCCCCACTCGCTCGCCCGGCGAGCGGCGCTGAGGTAGAGCCGGTACACCCGTTTCCGAGCCGCGTCGGCGGCGTCTTCGGGCATCTCCCCGGCGAGCCGGCGGGCATAGACCGCCACCAGGTCGTGCAACCGGTAGCGACCGCTCGCGGGCTCCTGCAGGAGACTCGCGTCGACCAGGCTTTCCAGCCGCCGCTCGGCTTCGGCGGGCGAGGAGTCCAGCAGGGCGGCGACCGACAGCCGGTCGAACTCCGTCGTCGGCGACAGGCCGAGCACGCTGAACGCCTCCTGCTCGGCGGGTCGCAACTGGTCGTAGGACAGGCGCAGCGCCACCTCGACGCTGCGATCCTCGGCCGTCAGTTCGCCGAGCCTGCGCTCGTCGTCCGACATCCGGTCGACCAGGTCCTTGAACGTCCACATCGGACGGTTCTGCAACCGGGCGCCCGCGATCCGCAGCGCGAGGGGCAGCCGCCCGCACAGCCCGGCGAGCGCACGCACGGCGAACCGCTCCCCCTCCGCCCTCGGCGCTCCCACGATGCGGCTGAGCAGTCGCTCGGCGGCTTCGAGGCCCAGCGCGCCAAGGGAAACGCGGCGGTCCGCGTCCAATCCGGACAGCCGGCGGCGACTGGTCACCAGCACGCGGCTGCCCGGCCCGGACGGCAACAGCGGCCGCACCTGGCCCGCGGACTCGGCGTTGTCGAGGACCAGCAGCAACCGCAGCTGCGCGGTCGCCGCCCGCCATGACGCGGCCAGCTCGTCGAGATCGTCCGGCATCGCCCCGTCCTCGACACCGACCGCGCGCAGCAACCGCCGCAGCGCTCGCTCCGGCGTCACCGGCTCGCGGCCTTCGGTGTAGCCGTGGAGATCCACGAACAGCGCACCGTCCGGACAGGACTCGCGGATCCGGTGGGCCGCGCGCACCGCGAGCGTGGTCTTCCCCGCTCCGGGAACACCGTCGACGGCGTCGACCGAGACCGACTCCGGATCGCCGTCTTCGACGAGCAGCGCGAGTTCCCGATCCCTGCCGACGAGTTCGCCGTTGGTGGCGGGCAGTTCGTTACGGATCCGGCGGGACGGCTCGCGGCGCGGCGCGACACCGAGCCGCGTCTCGTCCCCGCGCAGCACCGCTTCCTGCACCTGCCGCAGTTCCTCACCCGGTTCGACGCCGAGCTGCTCGATCAGCCGCTCGCGGACGTCGGTGAACACCTCCAGCGCCTCCGCCTGCCGCCCGCCGCCGTAGAGCGCCCGCATCAGCAACGCGGCCAGCGGCTCGCTCGGCGGATCGGCGGACACCAGCGCCGACAGCTCGCCGATCACCTCGTCGAACCGCCCGAGTTTCAGCTGGGCCCGCAGTTTCCGGCGCAGCAACAGAAGCCTGCGTTCCTCCAGCCGTCGCCGCTCTCCCTGGACGAACGCGCCGGGCAGCCCGGTCAACGGCTCGCCGTGGAAAAGCCGGAGGGCGTCGGCGAAGGTGTCCACCGCGGCGACGAGGTCGCCCGACTCCTCGGCGGCGCCCGCGACGGCGGCGATCTCCTCCAGCCGTACCACGTCCAGCCGGACCTCGCCGCTGGCGAACCGGTAGCCACCGCGATCGGACACGATCACCGAGTCCCGGGGTTTCTGGCCCGAGGTGTCCAGGCATTGCCGCAGCCGCCGGACGTACACCGGCAACACGTTGGACTCCGGCGGCTTTTCCCAGAGCCCATCGGTGAGTTCGTAGTGGCTGACGGTCACGTCCGGGCGCAGCAGCAGCGCGGCCAGCACGGCCTGCTGCCGGACCGGCCCCAGGTCCAGCCGAGTCTCCCCGTGCCAGGCCCGCAACGGACCGAGTAGTTCGAAGCGAAGTCGCGAGTCCGGCATGTTCCCCCCATCGTTGAGCATCAGCCCGGCACCACGATCCCGTGGTCGAACGCGTACACGATCGCCGCCGCCCGGTCCCGCAACTGGAGTTTGGTGAAGATCCGGCCGATATGGCTTTTCACGGTCACCTCCGAAATGACGAGGGACGCGGCGATCTCCGCGTTGGTCAGCCCGCGGCCGATCGCCCTGAGCACATCCTGTTCCCTCGGGGTCAGCAGTTCCGGCGAGCGTCCGCCGCTGCCGTTCCCGGCGGCCTGCCGGTACGCGGCGAGCACCCGCCCGGTGACGCCGGGGTCGAGCCACGCGTCGCCCGCGGCGACCGCCCGCACGGCCCGGATCAGGTCCTCGGCCGGGGAATCCTTGAGGACGTACCCGGCCGCGCCCGCACGCAGCGCGTCGGCCAAGAGGTTGTCGTCGTCGAAGGTGGTCAGCGCGAGCACCGGCGGATGCCCACCGGACCGCCGCAGCCGCCTGGTCGCCTCGACCCCGCCGACGTTCTTCATCCGCAGGTCCATCACGATGACGTCGACCTCGTGCGCGGCCAGCGCCGCCGGCACTTCCGAACCGTCACCGCATTCCCCCGCGATGACGAACCCGTCGCGGCGCCGCAGGATGCGCCGCAGCCCGGACCGGACCAGCTCCTGGTCGTCGACCAGCAGCACCGGGATCTCGGCGGCGATCATGGCTTGGCCCCCGGCACGGTGACCTGCACGACCCACTGCCTGCCGCTGGGACCGGCGCTGAGATCGGCGCCGAGCTGGGCCGCGCGGACGGCCATCCCCGCCAGTCCCGAACCGTCCTCCGCCGCGCGCCGGACGGTCGCGGGAAGGGTGTTGCTGACGATGAGCTTCAACCCCGAGCGGCCGGCGTTCAGCCGGACCTCGGCGGTCGCTCCGGGGGCATGCTTGACGACGTTGACCAATGATTCCTGCACGATCCGGTAGAGGCCCAATCCGTCCGAGGCGCCTACCCGGCCGAGGTCGCCTTCCTGTGTATAGCGCACCGCCAGCCCGGCGCTGCGAGTGCGTTCCACCAGCGTCGCGATGTCCTCCACCCCCGGCAGCGGGGCGCTGCCCGACGGGGAGTCGGCGAGCAGGCCGACCGTGCGGCGGATGTCGGCCATCGCGGCCCGTCCCACCTGCTCGGCTTCGGTGAGCGCTTCGATCGCCTCGTCGACGTCGCGGTCCTGCTGCAGCGCGTGCCGGGCACCGGTCAGGTGCAGCAGCGTGATGCTGAGCGAATGGCCGACGACGTCATGCACCTCACGCGCGATGCGCTGGCGTTCGGCGAGCAGGGCCTTGTCGCGGGAGGCGTCCCGGTTGCCGCGTTCGGCGTCCAGCACCCTGGTGTACCAGCGGACCATGAGCCCGCCGCTGAGGCCGAGCAGGATCGCGACCATGTACACCGGCCCGCCGATCAGCCCGCCCCAGATCCCCGCCGCGACCAGAACGGCCTCGCCCGCGATGGTGACGATGGCGATACCCCACGTCGTCCGCAGGACACTGCCCGCTTCGGTGGCCGCGACCAACAGCAGCAACGGCGCGAAATCCGGGAGCACCGGCTCGATGAGCAGCACCGAGGCGGCGATGATCAGCGCCGTCATCCGCACCCACGGCATGATCCAGTTCGTGATCGTCCAGATCACCGACGGCGCGATCACGATCAGGCCTGCCAGCGCGATCGGCTCGGGCGGTAGCAGCGCGTCCCGCTGCACCAACGCGACCACCGTGAACACGAAGCTCACCGCGCTGGCACACAACGCCCCCCACCACGGCAGGGTCAGCCCGGCACGGGTGAGACTGGCCTGCACCCGTGCCCGGAACCGGTCCCGCAAGATCCTCAGCACGGCATCAGCCTAGGAAGTCCCGCTGAGTGCGTCATCGTGCGGCGGGCGGCACCCGTCTCCGCCCACGGTAGGAGGCCGGACGAGCATGGTCGGATGAAATCCGGATGAAACCCAGGCGCTCACTCCTGGCTGAGCGCGACCCAGTCCAACTTCTCCTGTTCCCGTTTCGGCAGGCCCGCGACGACCAGGTCGTAGGAGTCTTCGATCATCTCCCGGACGAAGGCGTCGGTCAGCGAGCCGTCCAGTTCGACGGTGTTCCAGTGTCTTTTGTTCAGGTGGTAGCCGGGAATGATCGCCGGATGCTCGGCGCGCAACCGGACGGCCAGGTCGGGCTCGCATTTGAGGCTGATCCGCAGCGGCTTCGCCTTGAGCGGGCTGAGCGCGAACACCTTGCCCGCAACCTTGAACACGCTGTTGTCCTCCCCGAACGGGAACTCCTCGCGGGCACCGGGGAAGCCGAGGCAGATCTTCCGGAGAGCAGCAGGTTTCATGGCGTTCAGGCTAACGGCCCCCGACAGAAACCTGTCCTGTCCAGGGCGTTGACCGGTTGCCGGTGATTCCTTGACGATGAGTGGAGCCGACCGGTTGGAGGTGAACCGACATGCGCGTGAAGTATCTCGCCGTAGCGGGAATCCTGGCGCTGGGCTCGATGCCGAGTGCCGCGGCCGCCCCGATGGAGGGCTCCGCCACCAGCGGCTGGGTGGGCACCTGGGCGGCGGCGCCCGCGGCCGGGGTGGCCGGGACCGACAACGGCTACCCGAACTTCTCGATCCGCAACATCGTGCACACCAGCGCCGGCGGGCACGAGGTCCGCGTACGGCTGTCCAACGCCTTCGGCCGCGCTCCGGTGCTGTTCGGCCGAGTGACCGTCGCGGTCGCCGCGGGCCCGGACACCCCGCAGGCCGTGCCCGACACGATGCGCACGCTGACCTTCGGCGGGGATCGCGAGGTCACCGTGCCGGCGGGCGCCGACATCGTCAGCGACGGCGCGGCGCTGACCGTGCCGAGGGACGGCGACCTGCTGGTCACCACGTACACCCCGACGCCGTCGGGACCGGTCACCTACCACCCGCTCGCGCTGCAGAACTCGTACTTCACCCGGAACGGCGACAAGGCGGCCGACGAGTCGGCGGCCGCGTTCCCGGAGAAGACCGCGGTCTGGCACTACGTGTCCGGAGTGGACGTCCGCGGGACCGGGTTGCGGGGCAGCGTCGTCGCGATCGGCGACTCGATCACCGACGGGGCGAATTCGACCTGGGGCGCGAACGTGCGCTGGCCCGATCAGCTCGCCGACAAGATCAGCGCACGCCTCGGCGTGCTCAACGCCGGGATCAGCGGGAACCGCCTGCTGCTCGACGGTGGCAACTACGGGGTCAACGCGCTGGCCAGGCTCGACCGGGACGTCCTGAACCAGTCCGGTGTGCGGACGGCGATCGTGTTCGAAGGCATCAACGACATCCAGCAGACCCCGCACCAGGCCGATCCGAACAAGATCATCTCGGCGTTGAAGCAGATCGCGACGAGGGCGCACGACCGCGGCCTGCGGGTACTGGGCGCGACGATCACGCCGTGGAAGGGCTGGGGTTCGTACACTCCGCAGCTCGAGGAAACGCGGCAGGCGGTGAACCGGTTCATCCGGACCAGCAGGCTCTTCGACGGCTACATCGACTTCGACGCGGTGGTCCGCGATCCCGCCGACCCGCAGCGGCTGAAACCCGAATTCGACTCCGGCGATCACCTCCATCCCGGTGACAAGGGCTTCACCGCCATGGCGAACGCCGTCCCGCTGCCCGGACTCCGGCACGAATAAGGGCTGCGCCAGGCGGTTCCGTGGGGCACGATGAACTGATGGCGATCAGGAATGACTAGCGGAGACAGCGGTACCCGAACGACGGCGCGGCTGGTCCGGTTCGCCGAACACGAAGCGCGCGCCGAAACGCTCCGCGCACAGCTCGCGGATCTCCACGGGACGATCCGGCTGGCGAAGCGGACGTCGAACCTGTTCCGGGCACGGACGGCGACCACCACACCGGGTCTGGACGTCTCGGGATTCACGCATGTCCTCGACGTCGATCCCCTGGCGCGCACGGCCGACGTCGAAGGCATGGTCACCTACGAGCAGTTGGTGGACGCGACCCTGCCTCACGGGTTGATGCCGCTGGTCGTACCGCAGCTCAAGACGATCACGCTCGGTGGCGCGGTCACCGGTCTCGGCATCGAGTCGTCCTCGTTCCGCAGCGGGCTCGTGCACGAGTCGGTGCTGGAGATGGAGTTGCTCACCGGCGACGGCAGGATCGTCGTCGCGCGGCCGGACAACGAGCACAGCGACCTGTTCCACGGCTTCCCGAACTCGTACGGGACGCTCGGCTACGCGCTGCGGCTGAAGATCGAGCTGGAACCGGTCAAACCGTACGTGCGGCTCGAGCACGTCCGCTACGACGACACCGAGGAGTACTTCGCGGCGCTGGGTGAAGCCTGCCGTAACGGGTCGGCCGACTTCGTGGACGGCACGGTCTTCGGGCCGGGCGAGCAGTACCTGACGCTGGGCACGTTCACCGCCTCGGCGCCCGCGACCAGCGACTACACCTGGCTCGACATCTACTACAAGTCGATCCGCTCGCGCGAGACGGATCATCTGAGCGTCCGCGATTACCTGTGGCGCTGGGACACGGACTGGTTCTGGTGCTCGCGGGCGTTCGGCGTGCAGCACCGGCTCCCCCGGCTGCTGCTGGGCAGGCGGCTGCTGCGATCGTCGGTCTATTGGAAGGTCGTGGCGCTCGACCGCCGGTTCGGGATCGCCGCGAAACTGCTCAAGCTGCGCAGGCTTCCCCCGGAAGAGACCATCGTCCAGGACATCGAGGTACCGCTGTCGCGGGCAGCGGAGTTCCTGGACTTCTTCCGCCGGGAGATCCCGATCAGCCCGGTGTGGATCTGCCCGCTGAAGCAGCGGCCGGGTGGCGTGAACTCGCCGCTGTACGAACTGGACCCCGAAACGCTGTACGTCAACTTCGGGTTCTGGTCCGCGGTCCCGCTGGACCCCGGCGAGGAGCCGGATACGCACAATCGGCTGATCGAGGCCGAAGTGACCCGGCTCGGCGGGCGGAAGTCGCTGTATTCCGACAGTTTCTATACCGAAGACGAGTTCTGGCGGCTGTACAACGGCGACGCCTACCGGAAACTCAAGACGGCCTACGACCCCGACGGCCGACTGCTCGACCTGTACGCGAAATGCGTGCGGCGGCGGTGACCCGGGCCGGAAGAAGAGAGACGACCATGGCTGAGACGACGACCGTCGGCAAGATCTTCGAGCGGTTGCTCGGCCCGAGCGCCGAAGTGTCCATCACCGCCTATGACGGCAGCACGAGCGGGCCCGCGGACGCACCCGTGTCGATCGAGGTGCGATCACCGCTGGCCTTGACGTATCTGATGTCCTCCCCAGGAGACCTCGGTCTCGCACGGGCCTACGTCGCCGGCGCGCTCGACGTCGACGGTGACCTCTACACGGCGTTGCGTGCGCTCGTTTCCCAGGTCGACCAGCTCAGCGCCGCCGACCGGTTGTGGCTGCTGCGGAAACTCGGCCCCACGCACCTGCGCCGCGTCGCCCCGCCCGCAGAGGAGCTGCCGAGCCGCCTCAAGCGCACCGTCGACGGGCTGCGGCACTCGAAAGCACGTGACAGCAGCGCGATCTCCAACCACTACGACGTTTCGAACCGGTTCTACGAGCTGGTGCTCGGGCCGTCGATGGCCTACACCTGCGCCGCGTATCCGTCCGCCGACGCCTCTCTGGAAGAGGCACAGGCGCACAAATTCGACCTGGTATGCCGGAAACTCGGCCTCCGGCCGGGGATGCGGCTGCTGGACGTCGGCTGCGGCTGGGGCGGGATGGTGGAGCACGCCGTCGCGAACTACGGCGTCGAGGCGCTGGGCGTGACCCTTTCGCGTGAACAGGCGCAATGGGCGCAGAAGGACATCGTGACCAAGGGGCTCGCGGACAAGGCCGAAGTACGGCACCTCGACTACCGCGACGTCACCGAAACGGGGTTCGACGCGGTGTCGTCCATCGGGCTCACGGAGCATATCGGCGCCCGCAACCTGCCGTCGTACTTCCGTTTCCTCGCCGGGAAACTGAAGCCGCACGGGCGTTTGCTGAACCACTGCATCACCAACCCGGACACCTCCGTCGCGCACCGGTCACGCGGGTTCATCGACCGGTACGTCTTCCCCGACGGCGAGCTGGAATCCGTCGGAGAGATCGCCACCGCGATGCACGACAGCGGGCTGGAGGTGCGGCATTCGGAGAATCTCCGCGAGCACTACGCCACCACCCTCGGCGCGTGGTGCGCCAACCTCGACGCGAACTGGGACGCGGCCGTCGCCGAAGCGGGCGCCGGGCGGAGCCGCGTCTGGGCGCTGTACATGGCCGCGTGCCGACTCGCCTTCGAACGGCGGGAGATCGAACTGCACCAGGTGCTCGGGGTGAAGGTCGGTCCGGACGGTGACTCGGGCATGCCGCTGAGGCCGGACTGGGGCGTTTAGCGGACTCAATGCCGGAAGGCTTCGGCGAGCCACCACGAGCCGCCGTCGTCGGCGATCTTGGCGTCGACGACGAGCGGTGCGTCCCGTGGCCCGCCGAGCCATTCCGTGACGGCGGCCAGATCCTCGACCGTCCGCACGGTGATCCCGGCGCATCCGAAACCGCGCCCGATCGCCGCGATATCGGTGTCGGGGAACCGGACCGTCGTCATGTCCGCGTCGCCGAAATGGTGGATCTCGGCGCCGTACGCCGCGTCGTCGTACACGATGACGACGAGCGGGATCCGTAGCCGCACGGCGGTTTCCAGCTCGGAGATGGCCATGTGGAAGCCGCCGTCACCGACTCCGAGCACCGGCAGCCTGTCCGGCCGGGCCAGCGCCGCGCCGATCGCCGTGCCGAGACCGAGCCCGATACTTTGGAACGCCTGGGTGAAGCAGAAGCCGTTCTCGTCGGGGACGGACAGGTACGCGCTCGGGTAGCCCATGAAGTTGCCGGAGTCGATCGAGACCACGCGTTCGGCGGGCAGGATCTCGTCGAGACGGCGGCTGAGCGTGCGCGGATCGATCCTGCCGTCGCCGGATAGGTCGTTATACGGCACGTCGTTCCATTGTGTGCTTTCGAGGGCTTCGCGGCTCCTCCGGTGGCCGCGTTTTTCGAGTTCGGCGCGCACGTCCACGGCCGTGCCGGCGGCGTCGCCGACGACGCCGAGGTCGATCGGCCGGTGCGCGCCGAGTGCGGCCTGCTCGACGTCGACCTGGACCAGCCTGGCGTCCGGGCCGAGGAGCGTGCCGTGCCGGGTGGTCCACCTGTTCAGCGCGCAGCCCCAGCCGATCACGAGGTCGGCGTCCCTGATGAGTTCCGCCGTCCGGGGTGAAGAAAAGCCGCCCGCGATCCCGATCGAGAAAGGATCGTCGTGGAAGAGTCCGTGCGCCACCGCCGAAGTCGCCAGCAGCGCGCCGGACACTTCCGCGAGCGCCTTGAGGGACGTGGCGCTCGCCCGGGCACCGCGACCGGCGATGAACACCGGCCGCCGTGCTTCGACGAGGAGATCCGCCAGTTTCGCGACCGCGTCGCCGTCCGGCCGAATCGGCGCCGGGCCGGTGATTTCCGGAACCGGGACCGCTTCGTGCGCCTTCTGGGCTTGGACGTCGAGCGGCAGATTGAGCAGGACGGTGCGGCGCTGCTGCACCGCCGTCCGATAAGCGCGGACGGTATCGGCGATCGCGGTGGCCGCACCGTGCGCGCGCTCCGGCACGACACCGACGGCGGACGCGAGCGCGTCCTGGTCCACCCGGAAGTTCGACAGCACCGACGACGCCGCGGTGTCCCCGGCCAGGACGATCATCGGGGTCCGGCTCTTGGCGGCCTCGGTGATCCCGGTGAGCGCGTTGGTCAGCCCACAGCCCTGATGGACACTCAGCACCGGCACACGGCCGCTCATCCGCGCGTACGCGTCGGCCATACTCGCCGCGCCGCCCTCGTGCCGTGCGGCGACGAACCGCACCCCGCCGGAGCGCAATCCGTTGGTGGCCTCGAAATTGCCGCTGCCCACCACCCCGAACGCCGCGCCCACCCCGAGCTCCGCCAGCGTGCGGCCGACCAGCTCCGCGACGTTCATGCCCGTTCGACCAGCGCGTACACCCTGGCGGGGCTGCCGGAACCGCCGACGATCGGCAGCGGGCTGACGACGAGCAGCGATCCGGTGGGCGGCAGGCTCGCGAGGTTTCGCAACTGGGTCAGGCCGTGCTTTCCGGCGCCCAGAAGAAGTTCGTGGCAAGGGAAGGCCGGTTCGAGTGCCAGCGCCTGCCCCGCGTCGGTGCCCACGGTCTCCACCCCGAACCCGGTGATCGGCGCCTCCTCCGCCAGCCAGCGGGCACACTCCGCCGAGACGCCCGGCGAATGCGGACCGTTCTCGTCGTTGTTGAGGAAGGTCTCCTGATCATGCGACCGGGCGTCCCAGCCCGTGCGGTAGAGCAGCCAGCCACCGTCGGGCAGCGGCCCGTTCACGCGTTCCCACTCACGGATGTCTTCTCTGGAAAGCAGGAAGTCCGGGTCCTCGGCCGCACGGGCCGTCGCGTCGAGCACCACGGCCGGGGCGACCAGCGTGCGCAGCGGCACCTCGGAGACGTCGTGTCCGTCCTTTCCCGACACCCAGTGCACGGGAACGTCGAGATGGGTCCCGGTGTGCTCGCCGGTGTGGATGTTGTTCCAGTACCAGCGCGGCCCGCGTTCGTCGTAGCGGCTGATCTCCTCCAGACCGAACGGGATCGTGTTCGCGAACGGCTCGGGCAGCTGGAGGATCGGGGTGCTCGCGCTCAACGGGGCGGTGAGGTCGACGACCTCGATCGTGCCCGTGGTGATCGCGGCGTTCAGCTGGGCCAACAACGACATGCGTGCCTCCCGGGAGTGACTGCGGCGTCCTCGGTCACCTTAGGCGGGTTTCGAGGGCTGCGGCGACGTCACCGGTACGGTGAGGAGGAAATCGAGGGTCGAGGTGGGGCGGTGACCGGTCGAGGATCGTGGCCTCGTTCGAGCTGATGCGTGACCCCGAGTCGGACCGGATGGCCGCGTTCGTCGCCAGGGACCTCGCGAAGCGTTCGACCTCCACATGGTGAGGTTGAGGACTTCTCCGGATCTCATCGTGCGCGCGGTGACGGGCGATTCCATCGGCAGGTTTCTTCGTGGACGGCCTTGACATCGGGTCGCTTTCCGACTCACGATCTCGCGCTGCCGGCCTTCACGTTTCCCTTACTGCTCAACAATATCCAGGTGTCCCATCTCGCCCATCAACAGAATGCGAAGCCAATTCCGGAGCACTTTTCACATTCGTACACTTGTTCGATTCCTGGTATTCTTGTGGGGTGTCCGGCCAACGCATCCTCGAACCACCGCACGAGCTGTGGCGCGCCGGTGCGCGCGAGCTCGCGCACGGCGTGGTCGAGCGGTTGTCGGTGGCACGTCAGGCTTTGGCGGAGGTCGGGCAGTTCCTGGTCGAGATCGAGTCCCGCGGCCCGATGGAGTTGTTCGGGCATGGTTCGACCGCGGGGTGGTTCGCCGAAACCGCCCGCATCAGCCCGAATGAAGCCCGTGACACCGTGACACGCGCGCTGGCGGTGAACGAGAGCCGCAACCTCGACGGCACGCCCGCACCCGCCTTCGCACCCATCGCCGGAGCCGCCGCGGCGGAAGGCGACCTCGGGCACCAGCAACTCGACCCCATCCTCACCGTACTGAAGAAAATCCCCGCCGAGGTCTCCGCCGAGGACCGCTCCGGCGCGGAACGAATCCTGGTCAACCTCGCCCGCCACGCCGGGCCACAAGAGATCACCAACGTCGGCGCCGATCTCCTCGCACACCTGGACCCCGACGGGAACGAACCGAAAGACGAAGAACTCAAACCACCCTCACGCGAGGTCCATCTACGCAAACGCGACGACGGCTGGTGGCGCCTCAACGGCCTGCTGGACCCCGAATTCGGAGCCCGCGCCAACGCGTTGTTCGAAACCTGGGGACAACGAAGACCCGTCGACGAGGACGGCAACCGCGACCCCCGCACTCCCGGCGAACGTCATGGTGACGCGTTGTTCGACGCCATCCATTACGCCATGACCAACGACAAAGCCCCGACCCTGTCCGGGGACCGCACCACCATCGTCGTCACCATCCCCCTGGAGTCTCTGACCTCCGGACTGGGATCCGCCTGCATCGACGAGGTCACCCAGATCACCGCACGGCATGCGCGGATGCTGGCCTGCGACGCGAAGATCATCCCCGCAGTCCTTGGCTCCGAGAGCGAACCCCTCGACATCGGCCGCGCCACCCGGTCCATCAGTCCCGCACAACGACGAGCGCTGAACCTCCGTGACCACGGCTGCGCCTTTCCGGGATGTCATCGACGACCCAAACACTGCGAAGCCCACCACATATTGCCGTGGGGCCGACTCGGCGATACCGACCTCGACAATCTCTGTCTGCTCTGCCGCTACCACCACATGGTCATCCACGGCCAATCCGGCTGGAAAGTCCAGATGACCAACGGACGACCCGAATTCATTCCGCCCCAATACCTCGACCCACTACAAACACCCCGCCATAACCACCGCTGACGCCGAAGAGCCCGCCGACCATCACCGGCGACGGGCCCTTCGGCATGCCCACGTTCAGTTGAACCAGGTTCCGAACATCGAGCTCTGCGACCGCCCCGCCAGCCGCTCGCCAAGATCGACCGCTTGCGCTTCGGTGAGCAGACAGATGTAGTCGGTGACAGCCCGGGCACATCCGGCTCTCTTGCCGCTCTCCGACATCGATTCCGCCGTGTCGTCATGCGTGATATCGCGATAGATCCCCCGGAGTTGGATGGGGATTTTCGGACTATTCGGAGACTTCTCCAAGCACACCATCAACCGATCGAAGAGCGAACCGATGATCCGCTTCTGACCTTCCTGCTGGATGGCAAGCGGAGGCCTGTTGATCACGTAGAACCACGTGAGTTCCTTCAGCGCGGCGACCCGGTACTGACTGCCCTGCTCGATCTCGACATAGGGTGGTTCGCCGAGTAGCCGGACCGCCTTCACGAACCGGGTGAGGTGGCCGCTGCTGATCTTGTTCATCTGCACCCGGTTCTTACGGGTCTCCCAACACTGGGAATGCAGGCGTCCCCCGAACTCGGCGATGATCGTTTCGAGCTCGTTCCGAAATCGGAACTCGTCGAATCCCCTCTGCTGCTTCAGTCGGCGGAGGCCATGCTTGAGTATGCGCTCCTTGTCCACCGACAAACTGTGCAGTGGGATAAGACCGGCACGAAAGTAGTCCTCCAGATCATGCGTCGCGTAACTGATGTCGTCCGCCCAGTCCATCAAGACCGCGTTCGCGGACCTCAAGTCACGGCGGCTGCCTTCCCTCGCCCAGTCGAAGTCCACCTTTTCGGTCTGATACGCGCCCCATTTGTCCCCGTAGCCGCGGGCGGTCCACAAGGCCGCGGGCGAATCACCCGACTTGAGACGCGGATACTTGAGGATCGCGTTCAACGTCGCCTGGGTCAGGTTGAGGCCCGGGTGCTCCATCTTCCGCCGGGCGAGCTTGGTCACCACCCGGAAGGACTGCGCGTTCCCTTCGAAGCCTTCCAGCCCTTCGATCTGAGCCAGCCGCTGGTCGAGTACCTCCTCCGCGATATGACCGAACGGTGGATGTCCGATGTCGTGCACGAGTCCCGCCGTCTCGACGACGTCCTCGTTCAGATGCGACCCTTCCGGGAAGCCACGCTTCGGATCGTCCAATTGATAGCGCAGGTGCTGCACAAGTCTTCGCCCCATCTGCGCGACCTTCAAACTATGGGTGAGCCGGTTGTGCAACACCAGTTGCTCGTTGACCGCGGCGACCTGCGCAACCCCGGCGAGCCGCCGGAACGCGGACGAATAGAGAACCCGGTCCCGATCCCGCTGATAGTCGTCCCGATACGCGGTGTCCTGTTCTTTCACCGGATGGCGCCGGGCAGTTCCTTCCGACATGGTCTCCTCCTCGTCGTGGCTCAAAGAGCTTCGAAAAGAAGGCGGACCACGTCAGAAGACCGTTAACGAATCCGGCGAAGGGACGGGGCCATCGGTACTCGTTCGCGACCGAACCGCAACCCGGGTCAGTCCACCATCACCAGATCCAGCCCCCGCAAGCGTTCCCGATCCGCGATGACGTCGATCTCGCTGATCTTCCCGTCCACGAAGGCGAACGCGAGCACCACCGAAGGCCGTCCCTCGTCGGCCATCACGAGACCGATACCGCCGTTCACCAGCGCGAGCTGAGTGACCGCCGCCCGCACCGAAGCAGCGGCCGCACCACGAGCCACTTTGCCTGCGCCCCGCAGGAAGATCGGCGCGCGCGAGGGGCCTGCCGCCTTGTCGGCACGGAGGACGACGTCGGGGTGCAGGAGCTGGAGGAGCGCGTCGAAGTCGCCGCCGCGGGCCGCGGCCAGGTAGGCGTCGACGACTTGGCGTCGTCGTGCGACGTCCGGTTCCGCTGCGGCGGATCGGCCCTGGACACGGCGCCGGGCGCGGCTCGCGAGTTGCCGGGCGGCGGCCGGGGTGCGGTCGATCAGCGGAGCGATCTCGTCGAACGGCACCGCGAACATGTCGTGCAGGACGAACGCGAGCCGTTCGGCCGGCGCGAGCGTGTCCAGGACGACCAGCATCGCCAGCCCGACCGAGTCGGCGAGCACCGCGTCGGCGGCGGGATCGGCCGACGAGTCGGCCGATTCGGCGAGCTGGTCGTCGAGCGGTTCTTCCCGACGATGGCCGCGCGAGCGCAGCACGTTCAGGCACACCCGCGCCACCACCGTGGTCAGCCAGCCGCCGAGGTTCTCGATCTCCCCCGCATCGGTGCGGTCGAGCCGCAGCCAGGTCTCCTGGACGGCGTCTTCGGCCTCACTGGCCGAACCCAGCATCCGGTACGCCACCGCACGCAACCTGGTCCGGTGCTCCTCGAAACGCTCAGTCAGCCGATCCACTGCTTATGTCTAACAGCCACCGAGATCGTCGGCGAACCGCACGCCCGAAGACCGGTACGACGCGGCCCGTCCGGCGGCGGCCTGCGGCGTCAGGACCTCGTTCTTCGCGTAGTAGACCCAGTCGACCTGTTCGAGGTAGGTGCTCGTACCACCGTTGTGCTGCGTGAGGTCGATGAACCACTGGTTGAAGTTCAGGGACATGTTCTGCCGCGGGTACACGTCGAGCGGGCCGCTCCGGTCGTGGTCGGCCACCAGCGCGCCGTCGATGTAGTACCGCACATGGCCGCCGGACACGGTCGCCCCGACGGAACGCCAGCCGTCGATGCTGCGGCGCTGGCTGTCGCTCTCGTTCTCGGCGTACCACGGATCCGGCGTGTACGTATGCCAGCTGGTCTGGAAGTTCACCGGTCCCGCCTCGCCCCAGCCGCCGTTGGGCAGGTACTCCGAGAAGTCCAGCTCGCTGTAGATCGGGTCGTTGTCGTATCGGAGCGGGCTGATGGTGAAGAAGGTCTGGTTGATCCGGTCACCGTCCGGGCCGGACACCGGCGCGTCGGAGAAGCGGATCCGGGCGGCGTAGGTCCCTTCGAAGAAGCGCCGGTCGGGTTGCATGATCTCGGTTTGCGTCGTGCCCGTGGGCGTGCCGTCGGTGGTGGAGGCGAGTTGCAGCACCTTGTCCCCGCCGGACGTCGGGAAGGTGATGCCCTCCGGAGCCCAGCGCGCGCCGGCGACCCCGGGGCCGCCGGCTCCGGATCGCACCTGCCAGCCGTGCTGGGCGAGGAGTCCGTCGGCGTGCGAGCCGTAGTGGAAATCGTCGAACAGTGCCCCGCAAGCGGCCGCTCCGGCCACGGCACCCGGCGCCACCGCCAGCGCGGCGACCGACAACGCCGCGATGGCGGCGACGCGAAACTTCCCTGAGGTCGACATCGTCGTCTCCTTTACCACTGGTCAGTTTCTTCCACCGTCTCCCCGCGAAGTGGTAAAGTCAATAGGTCTAGACAACTTGTCCACCAGCCAATTCACCCTGACCACTGGGTAGGCTGTGGTCATGCGGCGAACAGAGGTCAAGGACCGGCTACGCCAGCTCATCGAGCGGCGGCAGCCGGGCGAGGTCCTGCCTTCGGAACGCGCGCTGAGCAGTGAAATCGGCGTCTCGCGCCCCACCCTGCGGGCCGCGATCGACGAGCTGGAGCGCGACGGACTCGTGGTCCGCGAGCACGGCCGCGGCACGTTCACCGCACCGCGCAAGATCTCCCAGGACCTCGTTCCCGCGACCGGCGGCGAGCAGTTCGCCCCGCCCGCCGAGGGGCACTGGACCAGCCGGGTGATCGACTTCGCCACCACGACGGCGGGCGCCCGGCTCGGCAAGCGGCTCGAGGTCTCGCCCGGCCACACGCTGGTGGCGGTCACCCGCGTCCGCGTGGTCGAAGACGCGCCGATGGCGATCGAACGGATCCTGGTCCCCCGCGACCTCGTGCCGGACATCACGGCCGCGGGCTTCGAGTCCGGTTCCTTCTACGAACTGCTCCGCACGCGGTACGAGGTCCTACCCGCGACGGCTGTGCAGATCATCGAGCCGACCGTCACCGACGCCGACGAATCCGGCCTGCTCGGCGTCCCGCAGCACTCGCCCGCGCTGCTGTTCGAACGCACCACCCGCGACGCGAGCGGCCGCGTGATCGAGTACACCCGCTCGATCTACCGGGGCGACCGCTACCGGATCACCTCGCATCTGAAGTTCGACCACACCTCCGGCTGACTCCGGCGCGCCGGGACCGTCCATCCGGGAGTCCGTGCGAGACTCCCGGGCGATGTACACCCCGTCCGATCTCGCCGACCTGCTCGAATGCGAGCACCGCAGCCTCCTGAACCAGGCGCTGGCCGCCGGCCTGCCGGGAGCGCCGCGGCCGGGCTCCGGGCCGGATCAGCTGGCGGTCACGCACGGGCGCGCGCACGAGGCCGCGACGCTGGACAAGCTGCGCGGTGAACGGAGCACCGTCGTCGAGATCGACGAACGCGACCCGGTCGTCGCCGCGAAGGCCACCGAAGAGGCGCTACGGGCCGGTGCGCCGGTGATCTACCAGGCGGTCTTCCACGACGGTGAGTTCTCCGGCCGCGCCGACTTCCTGATGCGGGACGACGAAGGCCGCTACGAGGTCTACGACACAAAGCTGGCCAGGCACGCGAAGCCCGCCGCGGTCGTCCAGCTGACCGCGTACGCCGACGCGCTGCGCCGGGCGGGCTGGCCCGCCGGGCCGCAGATGCATCTGCTGCTGGGTGATCACAGCACGCGGTCGTTCCGCGTCGACGACTTCCTCCCGCTGGTGGACCGGCTCCGCGCCCGGCTGCGGAACCGGCCGCCGACACTGCCGGTTCCGCTGTGGGCCGACGAGCGGCCCGCGTGCGGCGGCTGCTCCTATGCCGCGCACTGCGCGAGCGCCCGCGAGGCCGATCGCGATCTTTCGCTGGTCGCGGGAATGCGCGGCGACCAGCGGCGCAAACTCGTCGCCGCGGGTCTCGGCACGATCGACGCGCTCGCGGCCGCCGCACCCGAAGACCGGCCGCGTGACATCTCGACGATGTCGTTCACCACGCTGCGAGCCCAGGCCGCGATCCAGGTCCGGCAGGACGCCACCGGGCAGGTCGCCTACGAGGTCATCGATCCGGACGCGCTGGCCGAACTCCCGCCGCCCGCGCCCGGCGACGTCTTCTTCGACATGGAAGGCGACCCGTACGCCTTGGCGGGCGAAGGGCTCGAATACCTCTTCGGCGCCGTGACCGCCGAAGAGGGGACGAAGTTCACGCCGTTCTGGGCGCACAACCGGTCGCAGGAGAAACGGGCCTTCGAGGAGTTCGTCGACTTCGCCACGGCGAGGCTCGCGGAGCATCCCGGCTCGCACGTCTACCACTACGCCCCGTACGAGGTCACCGCGATCAAGCGGCTCGCCGCCGTGCACGGGACCCGCGAGGACGCCGTCGACCATCTGCTGCGCAGCGGCGGCCTGGTGGACCTGTATTCCGTGGTGCGCAAGGCACTCCGGGTCTCCCAGCGGTCGTACTCCATCAAGTACCTCGAACCGCTCTACATGCCCGAAGCCCGCGATGGCGACGTCAAGACGGCGGTTTCGAGCATCGAGGCCTACGAGGAGTACTTGACGCTAACGGCCTCCGGCGAGACCGAACACGCGGACGAGGTGCTGCGCGGGATCAGCGACTACAACGAATACGACTGCGTCTCAACGCTGCGGCTTTTCGAATTCCTCCACAAAGTCCGCGTGGACGAAGGAATCGCGCTCGCCGAGCCACCTGAAGAGTCCGATGTGGACGCTCTACTCCGCCAGACCGAGGAGGACGTCGCCGCGCAGAAACGCGCCGAACGCGCCGCGCAGCTGGCCGCGCTGGTCGATCCGCTGCTGGACGGGCTTCCCGACGACCCTGGCGAGTTCACCGGCGAGGATCGCGCCCGCGCGCTGCTGGCCGCGTCCGTCGGCTACCACCGCCGCGAGACGAATCCGGCGTGGTGGGAGTACTTCCGCCAGCTGGCCGCCCCGCTCGGCGATCTGGAGACCGACAACGCCTGCACCGTCCCGGTCTCGCTGGAGGCCGGGGAATGGGTGCCGCCGTCGGGCCGGGTCCGCAAGGCGAAACGCTCGCTGATGCTCCGCTGCGACCCGGACCGGCCGCATCCCTTCGCCCCCGGCGACGACGTCCGCCTGCGGTATGGAGCGGCCGCACGGGACGCGAAGGTCGTCTCGGCGACCGCCGTCGAGCTGACCCTGGAAGAAAGCTGCCCGCCCGACGAGACCACCGCCGACCGGCCGGTGGCGGTGCTGCCGGGGAGCCCGGTCCGCCCCTCGCCCAAGGACGACGCGGTCGCGGATCTCGCGCGCCTCGTCGTCGACACGCTGCCGGTGCTGCCCGCCCATCCCGGCGTCGATCTCCTCCGGCGTACGACGCCGCGGCTGCGCGACGACCGGAGCCTGCCCGAAGCCGGGTCGGATCTGGTGAGCACGGTGATCGAGGCCGTCGAGGCGCTCGACGGCTCCACGCTCGCCGTCCAGGGCCCGCCCGGCGCGGGCAAGACGTACCTCGCGGGCAGGCTCATCGCGAAACTCGTGCGCGCGGGCAAGACGATCGCCGTCACCTCGACCAGCCACAAGGCCGTGGAGAACGTGCTGTCCGCCGCGCTCAAGAACGCGCCGGATCTGCCGTGTGCCAAACGCGCCAAGCGGACCCCGGATCCGGCGGCGCCGTGGGAGCAGCCGAAGACCAATCCCGCGCTGGTGAAATGGCGCGAAGAGCACGACACCGGCCATCTGGTCGGCGGGACGGCCTGGACGTTCGCGAATGCCGCCATCCGGGAAGAGCCCTTCGACCTGCTGATCATCGACGAGGCGGGCCAGTTCGCCCTAGCCGACGCGCTCGCGGTGTCGATGTGCGCCAAGAATCTCCTGCTGCTGGGCGATCCGCAGCAGCTGCCGCAGGTCGTGCAGGGAACGCATCCCGCGGGCGCCGAAGCCTCCGCGCTCGGGCATCTGATCGGCGAGGCGGACATCATCCCGGCCGAGCTCGGGTACTTCCTCGACGAGACCCGCCGGATGCATCCGGCCGTCTGCGCGCCGGTGTCGCGGCTGTCCTACGCGGGCCGCCTGCACTCGCATCCCTCGGCCGCCGAGCGGGCGATCGACGGGATCGAGGCGGGCCTGTACCTCGCCGAGGTCGACCACCACGGCAACACGACCAGGTCGGTCGAGGAGGCCGAGGCGGTCACCGCCCTGGTCACCGAACTCCACGGCCGCGCCTGGACCGATCACGGCGAACCCCGGCCGCTCGGCGACGAGGACATCCTGGTCGTGGCGCCGTACAACCTGCAGGCCCGGGTCGTGGCCCGCGCGCTGGAGCAGGCCGGGCACCCCGGTGTCCGGGTGGGCACCGTGGACCGGTTCCAGGGGCAAGAGGCGCCGGTGGTGATCACCACGATGACCTCGTCCTCGGCGGTCGATCTGCCGCGTGGCCTGGACTTCCTGCTCTCCCGCAACCGGCTGAACGTGGCGCTCTCGCGGGCACAGGCGCTCGCGATCGTGGTCTGCTCGCCGCGGCTGGTCGAAGCCGACATCCGCACGGTCGACCAGATGCGGCTGGTTTCGGGCATGCTCGGGTTGATGACCGAAGCCGTGCCGTGGCACGCAGGACGGAGTGGACGATGACCGAGAACAACCCGGACAAGGAAATCCTCGACGCCGAGATCGTCGAAGAGTCCCCGACGGCGCCCGTCGAGGTCCCGGAGCCGGATTACAGCGAGGGCGGCGTGCCCTCGTTCGACCACGTGCGGGACCGCATCGAGCAGCGGTACACGACGTCGCTGGGCTCGACCGAGCTCGCCGGGCTCGGTGGCAAGGAAGACGTCGCCTCGCTCGACAAGAAGATCGCCGACCGGGACAAGGCAGCCAAGGACAAGCTGGCCGAGATCCGCCGCGCGATGCGGGAGCAGTGAGCTAATTCCAGTGCGGTGAACCGGCCTTCACCGCGATGGCCCGCGCCTTCCGATGGTGCCCGGCGGCCGCATCTCGGCGGTCGAGGGCGGTGGCCAGCTCGCCGAGGTAGTACGCGACCGGGCGGAGGGTGAGCATCCCGCTCCCGGCACCGGCGATCTCTCCTTCCGCAGGTAGGAGCTCGGCGTAGAGGCGTTCCATCGTCGTCCGGTCACCGAGTTCGATCGCGACGACGGCGTGCAGACAGGTGCGAGCCTCGAACAGCAGATCCCGTGGCGAATCCGGGATAGGGAGCACCGGGCGGCACCAGCTTTCGTAAGCGCCGTAGTGGTCCTCCAGTGCTTCGGGCGGCAAACCACGCTGGAGCCGGTCGCAGTACAGGGCGAGCGCGAGGATCCCGTTGTCCACACCGGACATGGCGGTTCCCGCGAGACCCGCCGCGGCGGCGCGATAGGCGGCTTCCCCACCGGGACCGGTCATCGCGGTCCGCATCGCGCGATACCACCGGGTGAAGACGCCGACGAGCGGAAGGCCGTATCGGTCGCCGAGTTCGTCCGCGGCCACCGCATGCCGATCCGCGGCGGCGAAATCCGCGAGCGCGCTCTTCGCCTGCAGGAGCACGAGGTGCCCGAGCACCTCGAACGTCACGAGCCCGTGCCGCGCGGCGAGGTCGACCAGTTCGGCGCCGATCCCGGCCCGCTCGGGGGCGAGACCGGCGCGGTCGAAGGACTGCAGGAACCGGGCGTTGAGCGCGAACGCCAGCAAAGCCGGATCTTCCAGCGTCCGCGCGATCGCTTCGGCTTCTCGGGCAGCCTCGCGTGCCCGCTGCCCGCCCGCGTTCCGCACTTCGACGGCGAGGGTGGCCAGCAGGCGGCACCGCTCGGCCACGTGTTCGGCGGGCAAGGCGGCGAGGGTGCGCTCGACGGCTTCCGCGATCCGGGAAGCGAGTTCCCGGTCATCGCTTTCGGTCCAGCTGGCGGGGACGTCGAAGGCACCGATCACCCGCGCGGTCAGCAGGGGATCGTCCAGTTTTTCCGCCAGTTCCAACGCTTCGGCGCGATGCCGCCGTGACCGGTCGAGCCCGCCGGCGACGGCCGAAGCCCGGGCCTTGCCCATGATCAGCTCCAGCCGCTTCGCCGTGCCGGAGGCGCCGGAGCGGTCGTACGCGGTGAGTGCGGCGTCCCAGAGACGCGCCGCTTCCGTTGACGCGAAACGACTTTCGGCCCGTTCGGCGGCGGCCTGCGCGTACCGCGCGGCACGGTCGTCGTGCTCCTCGGACAGGAGGAAATGGTGCGCCAGGGCATCGACGTCGTCCGGGCGGAGATGTTCCAGCGCCTCGGCGATCTCGCCGTGCTCGCGGGCCCGCCGCGAACGGGAGAGATCGTGGTAGAGCGTCTCCCGCACGAGCGCGTGCGCGAACCGGAACCGGCGCGGCGCCTGCTCGGTCAGGAATCCGCGCCGGACCGCGGTCTCGGCGGCGTCGAGCGCGGTTTTCCCCACCAGGGCTTCGAGAACGTCCAGATCGACGTCCGTCCCGAGCACCGCCGCCCGCCGCACCACGCCGCCGACGTCGTCCGGCAGCGCGTCCACCCGATGGCGGACGACGTCGCGGACACCCGGCGGCACCGCGGTCAAGGCTCCCACGCCTTCGGCTGCGAGGAGGCGGGCGAGTTCACGGACGAAGAACGCGTTCCCACCGGTGCGCCGATGGAGCACCGCGGCGGTTTCCGGATCGATCTCTTCTCCGGTCGTGGCCCGGACCAGTCCGGCGACTTCGGTCTGGGGCAGGCCGCCGAGATAGATCCGCGCCGGCTCGTGGCGAGCGGCCCTGGCGAGGAAGTCGGTCAGCCGGGCGGGCGGATCGGTCCCGCGATAGGTCGCGATGATCGACACCGGCTCGGCCAGCACCGAGGTCAGCAGCGCCAAGGTCTCTTCGCCCGCCCAGTGCAGGTCGTCGAGGACGAGCAGGAGCGGCGCGGCACCGGACAGATGAGCCGCGACGGCGCGATGCCAGCGCCAGCGCGCGGCCAGTGGGTCTTCGGTTCCTGGCTCCGCCGCCGGCGCCGGGCCGTACCCGGCTTCGGCGAGCGTGGCCAGGATCCGGGTCCAGGCGTAGGCGGGCGGCGCGCCCTCGTCGTCGGGATCGCTTCCCCAGGCCGTGGTCCAGCCCCTCGCGGCGAGACGGGCGGAGAACGCTTCAGCGAGCGCCGTCTTCCCCACCCCGGCGTCGCCGGAAACGAGCACCAGCCGCGACCGCGTCACGGCTTCTTCGAGCTCGGCCAGCTCCGCGTCGCGCCCGATCAGTGGCCGCTCGGCCATCTTGGGCGCGGACGGCTCCAGGCTGGGAGCTTGCGCCAGGATGCCGGCCTCCAGGTCCCGCAGGCCCGCGCTCGGATCGATGCCGAGTTCGTCGGCGAGATGTTCACGCGTCGTGCGCAGCACTGCCAGCGCGTCACCCTGCCTCCCGGAGCGATAAAGCGCGAGCGCCAGCAGCCGGGAACCGTTCTCCCGCAACGGATGCTCGCGGACCAGCGGTTCCAGTTCCGGGATCACCTCGGCGGCGCGCCCGAGCGCGAGGAGCGCTTCGGCACGCAGTTCTCCCGCCAGTGAACGGAGTTCGGTCAAGCGGGAGACTTCGCCGACGGCCCAGCCCTCTTCGGCGAATTCGGCGTACGCGGGACCGCGCCAGAGCCCGAGCGCGGTGTCCACTTGCGACAGTGCCGCGTCCGCCCGGTGGGCGTCGAGCAGTTCACGAGCCGCGGCGACGGCGGCCTCGAAGTCCCACGCGTCGACGGAATCGGCGCGCAGGGCATAGCCACGGGCGACCGTGACCAGCAGCCGCGCGGGCTCACGGGGAGCGCGGTCCGGCTCGAGGGCGCGGCGCAAGGCCCCGACGAACGTCTGGACCGCGCCGACCGCGCCCTGGGGCGGGCGTTCCCACAGGTCGTCGACCAGGCGTTCCACCGGCACGACCCGGCCACGGGCGATCAGCAACCTGGCCAGCACCGCGCGATGCCGCGGGCCCTTGAGCCCGACTTCGCCGCGCGCGTCCTCGGCCACGAGCGGGCCGAGCACCCCGAACCGCATCGTCACCTCCTCGCTTCACGGACGGTGATCATCGTGCCCCGGCCGCTCGGTCGCCGCTGACCGGGTGCTGATTCGGGCCGGGGACGCTGACGGTCGTCACTGAACGACCAGGAAGGTACCCATGCGCATCACCGGATTCGACTACCAGCGTGTGCCCGTCGCGGACGACGTGGCCCTCAACGTCGCCGTCGCCGGGACGGGCAGCCCGATCGTGCTGCTGCACGGCTTCCCCGAGACCCACCTCATGTGGCGGCACGTCGCGGCGGATCTGGCGGCCGACCACACCGTCCTCTGCCCTGACCTGCGAGGATACGGCGGGAGCGACAAGCCCGCCGACACCGGCGAGACCTACTCGAAGCGGTCGATGGCGGCCGACATCGTCGCCGTCGCGAAGGCCTTCGGCCACGACCGGTTCGCCCTCGCCGGGCACGACCGGGGCGCGCTGGTGGCGCTGCGCGCGGGCCTCGACCACCCGGACAAGGTCAGCCATCTCGCGATCCTCGACGTGCTGCCGACGCTGGACATGTGGGACGTCCTGCACGGCACCACCGCCGCGGTCGGCTTCCACCTCTACCTGATGGCCCAGCCGCCCGGCCTGCCCGAACAGCTGATCGGCGCCGCGCCCGACGCGTTCTTCGGGCACTTCCTCGACGCGTGGACGCAGCGCGGCGACACGATCCCCGCCGACGTCCGGGCCGCGTACCTGGAGGCGTCACGGAACGCGGTGACCTCGATCGTCGCCGACTACCGCGCGTCGGCCGGCGTCGACGTCGAGCACGACCAGGCGGACCGTGCGGCGGGCAACCGGCTCACGATGCCGCTCACCGTGCTCCAGCAGGACTGGGGCGCCGCGCTGGGCTACGACGCCGTCGCGCTCTGGCAGGCGTGGGCGACGGACCTGGACCACCGGACGGTCACGGCGGGGCACTTCATGGCGGAGGAGTCACCGGCGGAGGTGGTGAAGGCGCTGCGAGACCTGCTCGCGCGCTAGGCAGCCGCAGCCGCCATCCGACGTAGTCACGTGCGATCCGCGCCAGCCTGGTGGTCGTGGCGGCCTTGTAGTTCCAAAGCCCAGCGACGTACACGGCGAACGCGGTGACCTCTTCCTCCGCGGCCTCCTGCCAGCGTGTGTTCGCCGACGCCCAGGCTTCGGCGTCCGCCACCCGATGGCCCGCGCTGATCAGGCGAAGCACCATGAAGGCGGGATCGACCCAGGCCGCGCCTTGAGCGGGCCATCCCCAATCGACGACGCGGACGTCGCCGTTCCCGGAGATGAGGAACTGGTCGGCGTGAAGATCTGTATGGAGCAGGGAGACCCCGGCAGTGAGCGCCGGGGCCTTCTTCTCCCACGCCGTCAACTCGTCGATGTCCCAAGCACCGACGATCTCCGGCCGCTCCCGGGCGAGTCTGGGCCACCACGCCGACTTCCAGCGCTGTTCCAGCGGTTTGAGGCCGGGCGCCGCGATCTCGCCGATACTGTCGAGCGTGTCCGCGACTCGTCTGAGATCCGGCGAGCCCGGCCGGAGCGAGGCTCGCCGGCCGGGCACGTATTCGAATCCGACGACCAGCCAGTCGTCGATGTCGGCGGCGAAGTGCACGGCTGGAGCGATCCCGGCCGCGAGTGTGCCGAGTTCGGCCTCGTTCCGAAGCCAGCGCATCGCAGGCGATACCCCCTCCACCCCCTTGACGAACAAGGGCGTCCCTTCGTCACGATGGACGACCGCGGCGAAATTACTGCTCTGACCGACCCCGATCTCCCCGACCCTGTCGACAACACCGGCATGCTCCTGAATGGCTCGCCTGACGGGTTCCGGGAGCTCGCCCCAGCCGTACCGCTTCACTTGATCGTCCCGTCCTGGCGCTATTTGCCGTTGGTGTCGGTGTTCTCGTTGCCGTCCTTGCCCGACGCCCGGCAACCGTCGTCGCCGTCGCTGCACTTGACCTTGGAAGTCAACCAAAGGTCGGTGTCGACCGCGAAACCTAGATCGCGAACAGCCTCGGTGGTCCGGGCGATCAGGTCTTGCGGATCGGCCGGACCTTCGCCGTCGTCGTTGGGGACGTGGTGGATGAACCGGCCCGCCGCCCGTTCGCAGAAGGACGCGTACTCACGGGTGTAGAGGAGGAAGGTGTGCCACCCGATGTCCACCGGCTCCGATGGGGCGAGCGGCGCGCGGCGATCTTCGCCGCAAGCACGCAGAAACGCCAGCGTTTGGTCCATGATGCGCGCTGCGAACTCATGCGGCAGGTCGTTCTCCTTGGCGATGCGGTTCACGAGCCGCTCGAACAGCTCGTCAGGGACGAGGCTTCGGCCCGCAAGATCCTCAACGGCGATTGTCATGCCCACTCCTCTTCGGCTCTGTGGTCATTGCCAAGCCCGCGGTCAGGGCGCGGAACGAGTCCGTCGAGATCAGGCTGCCGCACATCGTCGGCCCGGTCGGCCGCCCGGCAGGCAACTCCACCTGGGTGGCCCCGTCAGATGGCCATGTCGTTATAAGGCGAGGTCGGACCACCGGCTAGAACTTGGGCTTCGGCATGGACTTGCTCGGCGCCACCGTAGCGATCCGCCCTTGCGTCTCCCTCGGTGCCCGAGCGTTCGGGTAACCGGCGTAGTAGCCAGGCACAACCCGCCCCACCATCAGCTCTTCGAAGGGCACGAACTCCACGTCGGCCGACTTGAGCCGCTCCAGCGTCGGGCTGTCGACTCGTTCTGCGGCAAGCGCCACGGCGAGGTTCTGCTCGGCCGCCGCCCAGGACGACGAGCCGAGGTAGAGGAGCTTCACCGGCACGGCCAACGCCGCCAGGCACCAAGGGCCGACTCGCCACGCCAGGACAGCGATGAGGAACACCAGCGGCAGGAAGAGGCCGATGCGCAGTGAGCCTTCGGCGTTCTGCCGGTCGTATTCGCCGTAGAGCTGGTCCTCTTTCCCCAGCAGCCTGGGCCCGACGTAATCCAGATCTTCCTTGACCGACTCGACGTAGACGTCGGTCCGCACGACCGTTCCGAGGAGATGCCACCGATGAAGGTAGTCGTCCATGGCCCGGCGCCGGTGTTCGTCACTCCGGGCACCGGCGATGATCCGCGGCGGTTCTTGACCCACCCGGCGGGCGAACTCCTGAAGACCTCGGATGTGGGTCAGCACCTTGTCGCGGAAGTCCTCGTCCGTGAGGAACCGGTCGGACAGCTTGTTGACCACCGCATCCCGCAGGGCGCGCAGGATCCGGCGTCTGCCACGGTACTTGGGCTCCAGCCAGGCGACGCTCTGGAGTCTCGGCGCGCGGAACAGCGGGGTCACGACGGTGTCCAGCCAGTGCGTCACGGCGAGCGACATGGTGCCGAGCAGGTAGGCGGCGAAGGTGGCGGCCGCGAAGACCGCGGCCTTTCCCGCCCAGGTGCCGAGGTCCAGCAGGTCCCGGTAGACGCCGGACGCCTGACCCGGTGGAGGCAGGCCCGGCCGCAGGGCGAGCCAGAGGCCGAGAAGCCAGACGTACCCCGCGGCGAGCGGTGCCCGGAGCTCCCGCAGCCCGGGGAGAAGACTCGACAGCATGGCCCTCCGCCCGCCGACGACCGGTCGCACCAGGCGTCGTCTTCCGGTCGCTCGCCGTTACAGAAACCCATTGGCCTGAGCCGAACGGCGCAATCCGGAGCGCTACCCGCGTCAATCCGGGTTTAACGCTCGTTACCCGGGGTATCGGGAGTCGGCACGACGAACGAGGGGCCCGCCATGACACCCACTGCCAAACGCGCGCACACCGTCGCCCGCGATCTCTTGTCACTCACCAGATCGGGTGAAGCCGACCAGCTCGCCACCGCGCTGGTGTCCACCGCTTCGTCCACCCGGCGGGCACCGGCGCTCGGCGACGTCGTCGGACGACTGGTCGACACGTTCTCCTTGGCCGCCAAGGATCGTCGCCGATCGCTGCGGATAGGTGAACCGTTCACCCTGCGCCTGCGGGATCACGCGGGCAGGACGGTGCGGCCGGACCGGCTCGATCCCGGCGTGGCCGCGATCGTCCGCGCCATCGCCGCCAGCGTCCGCGACGACCGGGACACCTGCGCCGATCAGATCGGCGAGGCCTGCGAGAACGCCGATCTCGACCAGCGGATCCGGGTTCTCGCGCACTGCCTGGTCTGGACGTCGGATCTCCTCAGCACCGACACCACCGCCTATCCCCCGGTGCTGTCCTGCTTCAAGGTCGCTTCCGCCGGTGTCCACAGTAGACATTGAGCGGTTCGGATGACTTCCGGCCCGTCGTGTGGACATCCCCAGCGGGTAACGGCAAGCTGGACAACCGCGCACGAAGTCCCGGCCCCTGATGACGGGCGCACCTTGGTGACCAGTTCCCCTGAACCAGGAGTGCAGACTTGGACGAGGTAGCGCCATCGACGGTCCCCGCGGATTCCCGTGCCGCGGCGACGGCGGGACGGCTGCCCAACCCGGACAGCCGAGTGGTCCGGGCGGCCGTGGCCGGTGATCCGGACGCGATCCGCGAGTTGAGCCGTTTCCTTTCCCCGCACGTGTTCCGCTACTGCGCGAGCAGGCTCGGGAGCGGCGGAACGGGTGCTTGCGACGCACAGGACTGCGCGCAGGAGGTGCTGCAGGCGGTCCTGATCGCCTTGCCCCGCTACCGGTACCGCCCGGACCGGTTCCTCGCCTTCGTCCTCGGGATCGCCGGGCACAAGGTGGCCGATCTGCATCGGCGCCGCTCCCGCGAACCGGTCACCTCCGTCCCGGAGATCGGCGACGGGCTGCCGCTCTGGGCCCGCCGCGACCCGGACGAGATCGAACGCCTGGAACACCGGCTGCAGGCAGGCGTCCTGCTGGCAAAAGTGCCGATGCCGCACCGGCAGGTGCTCGCGCTCCGGTTCGTGTTCGGGCTTTCGGCCGAGGAGACCGCCGAACGGCTCGGCCTGCCGAGCGCGGGAGCGGTCCGCGCGGCCCAGTTCCGCGCGCTGGCGCGACTTCGGACGCTCCTCACCGAGCGGAACGCCCGGTACGCGAGCGATGTCCCGATCATCGGACCAGTCGCCGAACCGGAGCTGGTCCCGGTATAGAACCGTCCACTTCGGACGATCGTCTTCTTGTACGCGCCTTGTACGGGGATCCACCATCCTGTCCCCCTATTCGGGGAACCCACTGGAGGACAGAGATGAAGATCCGATCGAGGATCGCCAGAGGCGCGATGGGCACGATCGCCCTGGCCGGGGCGATCATGCTCGGCGGCGCGGGTGAGGCGCTCGCGGCGACGGGCACGGTGAACACCGACTCGGGGACGGCGGTGACCGTGCGGTCGAGCCCGAGCACCAGCGCGAGTTCGGTCGGCACCGTCGCGAGCGGCACCGCCGTCACGATCGACTGCCAGACGAACGGCTCGACGGTGACCGGGAAGTACGGCACCACCGACATCTGGGACTACGTGCCGTCCAAGGGCGGCTACATCAGCGACGCCTACGTCTACACCGGTTCGGACGGCCGGGTCGCCCCGGACTGCGCCGGCAGCACCCTCTCCTGTTCCACCGCCGGTACGGGCAACCCGCGGACCTGCGCCGAAGCCATCGCGTGGGCGAAGGCGCACGTGCACACCCACAACGACCCCGACTACTACCGCTGGTGCGACCGGATCAACGCGTGGGCCTACGGCTGGAACGCGAGCGGCTCGGAAACGGCCTACGTCCACTGGACCCAGATCCCCGGTTCGTTCAAACACCCCGGTGACACCCAGGTCCCCGCGGGCGGGCTCGCCTTCTTCAGCAACGGCGGTACCGGGCACGCGATGTTCTCCATCGGCGGCGGCAAGTTCCTGTCGAACGACATCCACGGCCCCGGCAGCTTCACCGAGACCACGATCGCGGAGATCAAGAACGCGTGGGGCTACACCTATCTCGGCTGGTCGCAGCCGTGGTTCAAGATCAACCACTGACCGCGCGAGTGGCCTCGAAACGCTGCCGGACGAAGGGGTCCTCGTCCGGCAGCGTTTCCTCCGCCCGCCAGGAGAAACTCTCGCGGGTCAGCTCGGAGAAGATCCACCGGCGCCGGACACCCCCGGTGTCGGCCTCGATCTCGAAGCCGTCCTTTGTCCGCTTGCCGAGGAACGGGATCACCCAGCCATTGCCGGGGCCGAGCCAGGTCGACCGGAACGCGCCGATCTTCTCGTCGTAGAAGCGCAGGCTCATTCCCCACTCCCCGTCCACCCCGCCGCCCCTGCTCGTCCGGGCGGGGCTGATCCACACGTCGGCCAGCGCGCGGCCGTCGAGCGCCCAGCCGAAATGCCATTCCCCGTCGACGGTCCGGACGGTCCCGTCCTCGGCGTAGTTGTGCACCACGAGATCCCAGCTGCCGATCAGCGGCTCGAACACGCCCAGCCGTCCGGCGAGTTCGGGGCGCGGCCCCGGTGCGGTGAAGACAGCGGCGAGCCGTTCCGTGACGTCCATACGGGCCAGGATGACTATTTGACAGTATGCTGTCAAATATGACCGACCTCGTCCGCGACTACCGGCTGCTGATCGCCGACGTCTACGAATTGGCGGGACTGAGCCGCCGGATCAGCGAGCGGGAGGCCGCCGGGCAGGGCACGACCGTCGCCCGCTGGCACGTGCTCAGCACGGTGTCCGAAGAACCGCTCGCCGTCCCCGCCATCGCGCGACGGCTCGGCCAGGTCCGCCAGGCCGTGCAACGCGTCGCGGACGACCTCACCGAGGCGGGCCAGCTTCGCGCGGAGCCGAATCCCGCCCATCGCCGCTCGCCCCTGTACGCCATCACGCCCGAGGGTTCACGACTGCTGGAGCGGCTGTGGGACGTGAGTGAATCCCGGCGTCGCGACGTGCTCGACGACAGCGGTGTCACCCCCGATGAGCTGCGGCAGGCCCGGGACACGCTCCGCAGGTTGTCAACCGCGCTCAGCTCCTGAAACCGCCCTTTCGTCGCATCGTGATAAAAAGCGGCCACGGATGCGGGTTAGAGTTGACGGATGGGCACCGAAGCTCTCGCTACTCCCGCACCCCGGGAGCAGCGTGTGCTCATGCAGGCGATGCTCACCCGGCTGCCCGAGTTCAGTGACCGTCTGGCACAGCTCCTCAGCGACGAGGACGAGTTCTACCACCAGGTGGACAGCACCGCGCCGGACGAGTTGCGCAAGGTCTGCCGGGCCAATCTCGAACGTGCGCTGACCGCGCTCGTCGAGGGACGGGGGCTACCACTCGACGCGGCCCGCAAGACCGGGCTGGCCCAGGCCAGGCGGGGTATCCCGCTGCCGTCCGTGCTCCGCGCGTTCCGCATCGGCGGGATCTTCGTCTACGAGCGTCTGCTGGAGCTGGCGGGCCCCGGCTTCATCAATCCCGCCCGCACGGTCGAGATCAACTCCAACGTGTGGAAGACCATCGACCTCTACTCCGACGCGCTGACCACCGCGTACAGCGAGGTCGCCGCCGAACTCTCCCACGAGAAGCTCGCCCTGCTGGACGGTCTGCTGCACGGCCGGTTCGCCACCCAGGCCGAGCTGGAGAACGCCGCCAAAGAACTCGACCTTCCGACTGCGGGCACCTTCGTCGCCGTCGTGACCGAACCCATCGAGCCGGATGAACGGCCCGGCGTCGAAGCCCTGCTGCGAGCCCGGCGCTGGAAGTCGGCCTGGCGGCCCGGCGCCGAGGTCGGCCTCGTCGTGATCGACCGCGTCGAGGACGTCCGGCGCCTGCGCGACGTGCTGGGCACTCTGCCGCTGGCGGTGGGCATGAGCAGACCGTTCAACGGGTTCCTCGAAGTACCGGACGCGGTCCACCGGGCCCGGATCGCCCGCCGCTCGCTGACCACCGGCGCCGCCGGGGTCGCCGTCTTCGGCGACTCCCCGGTCACCACACTGGTCGCGAGCGCGCCGGAGACGTCGCGGGACGTCCTGCGCTCGGTACTGGCCGGGCTCATGGTGCTGCCCAAGCCGGAGCGGCAGGTCCTGCTCGACACGCTGGTCGCGTGGTTCGCCGGACACGGCTCGGCCAAGGAGGCCGCGGACCGTCTGATCGTCCACCCGAACACGGTCCGGTACCGGCTGCGCCGCGTCCAGGAACTGACCAGACGCGACCTGTCCGACCCGGTCGACGTCGGCGAGCTCTATGTCGCGCTGGAGGCGGTCCGGCTGGCGGACGACGCCTAACTTTTCCGTTCCGGCGCCATGTCGGCGTCGATGATCCTCGCGAGGTCCAGCAGCGTGTGCCCGAGACCGGGACGCGCGGTGAGCCGCACCGCGAGGGTCCGGCCACGCGCGGTCGTGGCGACCGGCAGGGTCACCTCGGGGTTCGCGGATCTCGTCCACTGTGGACGTCTTCCGGCCGCAGACAGGACGATGTCGGGATGCGGGGACCGCCGTCCGGGGCGCCACCGTGATCTCCTGGCGTCGAGATCACGGATCACGTTGCCGTGCGACGAAAGCAGCGCGGCGACGTCGGCGACGGCGTCGCGGAGCTCGACGTCGGTGATCGAATCCGAGTACGCGCCGATGTCCAGCGCGCGGGGATCGTTCGGGTCCTGCGGCACAAAGTTCCTTTCCACGCACCGGAAGTCGTCCGATGGTGGTCCCGCTCACGTTGTTCCCGGGAACAAACATGTTTGGCTGCCTGGGCCGAATGGCGGCACGCGTACCGCCTTCCGGTCGCACGTGGTGCCTGTGACCGTCGGTCACACCTTTGACGCTGCCCTGCCGAGGAGCCAGTATCTGGCGACTGATTACCGATGGGTAATGTGTACTGACCAGGAGGACCGTTGCGTCGAGCGTTGAGCCTGATCTTCTTGGCACTAGGGGTGTTCGCCGTCGCCGGCGCGGTGTTGCTGCCGACCTACGTGAAGCCCGAACTCGCCAAGGTGCCACTGAACCAGGAATCGACGTCCGTCCTCGAAGGCACGGCGTCCAAGGTGCTCGCGGTGAAGACCGAAGGCGGCAAGACCGTCACGGAGATCCGTGACAACGCCAAGCTGAAGGCGACCGCCCGCGTGGTGGCGAACTTCTCGCCACCGGAGATGCGGGAGGGCACGGACGTCGCCGTATGGCTGATGGCCGTCTCGGTGGTCGACACCCGTGATCAGACCGTGGTCAGCGCGAGCAAACGCCAGGTCTGCTTCGACCGCCGCACCGCGGAGGGCTACGTCCCGCCGGGCGGCGACCAGGAGGCGAAGTGCTCGGCCAACAGCAGCTTCGTCACCAAACTCAAGGAGAAGCCCGAAAAAGAGGGCGAGAAGCCCGAGGAGGTCCAAGAGTACAAGCCGCAGCCCGGCCTGAACTTCAAGTTCCCCTTCGGCACCGAACAGAAGGACTACCAGGTCTACGACGACAACACCGGCCGCGCCGTCCAGGCCCGGTTCAAGGGTGTCGAGGAGATCAAGGGCGTCGAGGTCTACAAGTTCGTCCAGGAGATCCCCGCCACGAAGATCTCGACGAAGAAGGTGCCGGGCTCGCTCATCGGCGCCACCGGCGACTCCGTCGAGGCGGGGCAGTTCTACCAGGGCACCATCACTAGCTGGATCGAGCCGGTGACGGGGATCCAGGTCAAGCAGGAACAGCGGTCGCACCAGGAACTGCGGTCGGCCGCGAATCCCACGCCCACCGTCGTCTTCGACGGCACGCTCGCCTTCACCGACGCGACCGTCGACGCGATGGTCAAGCAGGTCGACGAGAACAAGGGCAAGCTGGACTTCATCGGGAGCACGGGGCCGATCGTGCTCGGGATCGGCGGTGCGGCCTTCCTGGCGCTCGGGGTCTTCCTGCTGGTGAAGCGGCGCCCCGCCCCCTCGCGTCACTGACGCTTGCGCAACACCATCACGAGGTTCCACGACGCGACTTCCCGGATACCGGGGACGTGCGCGATCCACTGGGCCCAGGAGGGGTGGTAGCGCGGGTAGACCTCCTGCAGATCGGCGTACGGCGCGGCCTTCCCCCACCGGATGGCCGCGCCCGCCGAAAAGGCGAAAAGGCTCTCCCCGAATTTGTTCTTCGGCTCCTTGCCGTTCTTTTCGAGATACCGGCGCCGGGCGTAGTGACCGCCGAGGAAATGCCATGGTGCCGTCTCGTGACCGCCCCACGGCGAATACCACGGCGTGAACGAGGCGAAAATCGTGCCGCCGGGTTTGGCCACCCGGCACATCTCGGCGAGCATGACCTCGGGTTCGGAAACATGCTCGAGGACGTTCGACGAATAGCAGACGTCCACGGACGCGGTGCGCACCGGCAGTTTCGTGCCGCTGCCGCGGACCATGTTCTCACCGGCCTCTCCCCGCGCCGTCAGCTCTCCGACGTCGGGATCTATGCCGAGATACGTGGCTCCGGCGGCACGGAACGCGTCGGAGAAATAGCCGGGCCCACCACCGACGTCGACGATGGTTCGGCCGTTCAACGGAGTGTGCTGCGCCACTTGCCGGACCGAGTCTTCGGCGAGCACCGAGTAGAAACCGTCCGGATCCGTCTGTTCGGTGAGAAAGGCCCGGAACAACGTCACCGATCTGCGCAAAGTGGCGCGATGAGGCATCGTTTCTGGGGTCACCGACCGATTACCGACCATCGAACCATCGCTTTCCGAGAATGATTCCTCTACCGTGTACGCACCGGTAACCTAGCATTGTCGCTAACAGGTTGGGAGAACCACGATGGAAAGGCCACGTGTGCTGCTCGTCAACTGGCGCGACACCGGGCATCCGGAGGGCGGCGGCTCCGAGCGGTACGTCGAGCGGATGGCCGAGGGGCTCGCCAAAGCCGGATACCGGGTCGAAATCCAGTGCGCCGCGTACCCGGGCGCGAACGCCGGGGAATGGCGCGACGGTGTCCGCTATCGCCGCCGTGGCAACAAGTTCGGTGTCTATCTCCACGCGCTGCGGGCGATCCGGAAGGCGCACGCCGACCTCGTCGTCGACGTCCAGAACGGGATGCCGTTCTTCGCCAGGCTCGTCGCGGCCTGTCCGGTTCTCGTGCTGGTGCACCACGTCCACAAGGAACAGTGGATCAGCGCGCTCGGCGAGACACTGGGCCGCGTCGGCTGGTGGATCGAGTCGCGGCTGGCGCCGTGGCTGTTCCGGCACTGCCGCTACGCCACGGTTTCCGAGATCACCAAGGGCGAACTGGCCGGACTCGGCATCGAAGGCTCACGGATCACCGTGGTCCCCAACGGCTTGGACACTCCCCCGCGTGGCAAGGCGGTCCGCGAAACCGAGCCGACGCTGGTCGCGGTCAGCAGGCTGGTGCCGCACAAGCGGATCGAGCACGCGATCGACGTCGTCGCGGAACTGAGCCGGCGCTGGCCGACGCTGAAGCTGGAGATCGTGGGCCAGGGCCCATGGGAAGAGGTCTTGCGCAAGCACGCCCGCGACCGGGGCGTCGAAGACCGGGTGCGGCTGCACGGCTGGGTGGACGAAGCCGAGAAGCACGAGATCCTGGAACGCTCCTGGCTGCACCTTTGCCCGTCGGTCAAGGAAGGCTGGGGAATCGTCATCATGGAGGCCGCCGCGCACGGTGTTCCGTCGGTGGCCTACCGGGCGGCGGGCGGGGTGGCCGAGTCCATCGTGGAGGGCAAGACCGGCCTACTGGCCGACGATTTCGCCGATTTCACCGTGCAGGTGGAAGGGCTGCTCGCCGACCGGGTACGGCGGACGGAAATGGGCAAGGCCGGTATCACTTGGGCGAGCCTGTTCGACTGGGAGCACAGCGTGAACCGCTTCGAATCACTCGTGCGCGACGTGGCCGGGGTGGCCATCCCCCATCCCAGGGTACTGACGCCTGTTGGCGGAGCTGAGGTTCGTCCGCAAAGTGACCATAGGCGTGAACCCGCCCCGGCCGAAGGCCCCGCCATCGCGGTGGCAGGGCGCCTTCACGATCTCGCGACCTGAAAGGCCAGCTCGCGCCCTGCCGACGTCGATCGCGGACGCGGGTTCACCTAAGAACAAGACGCCACAGGGCATCCACGAGCCCGTCGGCCAGGTCGGCCGTGGCGGCGTCGTCGAAGTCCTTGCGGCGTGCGCGCACGGTGACGGTGCTCGTCTCGCCGACGGTCACCGCGCCGAACGCCACGCCTGAGCGGCCGCTGGCGGCGGGATAGAACGCGATCGACGTGACCGCGTCCGCCGCCGAAACGACGCCGAGATTGGAAACCAGATAGGTCGAACCGAGCCTGCTCGCCAGCAGCCGGGTGCCCAGCCGGGCGATCCTGCTGCTGCGGGCGGGAAAATCGGGTTCCGGTGGCTGAGCGGCCAGCAGCGCGCCCACTTCGGCGACCGTGGGTTTCCCGCCGAGCCGCAACCGGAAGAATGCGCTGTCGTGCAAGGGTTCGGGCGCGGCCCCACTTCGCCAGGACGCGCCGACCGCGGCCACCACCCTGGCGGCTTCCTCACCGTGCCGGGCGTTCCACGTCTCGGTCAGGTTGGCGGCGGCCGCCGCGAAGGCCGAAGAACCGAACCGTGAGCGGGGGAGAATCCGCGCGCTGAACACGTCTCCTGAGCGACTTTCGGCCCGTTCCGGGGT
Source organism: Amycolatopsis lurida (assembly GCF_900105055.1). Classification (NCBI taxonomy): domain Bacteria; kingdom Bacillati; phylum Actinomycetota; class Actinomycetes; order Pseudonocardiales; family Pseudonocardiaceae; genus Amycolatopsis; species Amycolatopsis lurida. The sequence continues at coordinate 7,760,392 of NZ_FNTA01000004.1, read as the reverse complement.
GATTCTCGCCGGAGGCGCGAAAAGCGCTTCAGCGAGACGCTGGAAGGCGGACACGAGAAACGACCGATCGGCCGTGCGCGCACCGATTCCCTTGGCGGCGGAAGAGATCGGGATGTCGAGGGCCAGCCCGAGGACGGCGAGCAGGCCGAGACCGTCGAGGGCGCCGTGGTGCGCGGCGATCAGCACGACGGGTTCGTCGACGCCAACCGCGACCCGGAGCAACGGCGCGCCGCGTTCGTACGACGTCTCGGCGAACCGATCGCGAACGGCCGGAAGTTCTTCGCCGGAGACGGCCACGACTTCGGGAGCGGCTCCGAGCCACGGCCGTTCTTCGACCGCGACCGCCAGCCGCATCCGCGCCTTTTCCGGCGTCAGCAACGAAGACAGCTTCGCTTCCAGGAGGATGCTCCAGGAAACGGTGGGGTCGCCGTAGAGCCCGACGACCCGGACGGCGTGGTCGGAAGCGAGCTCGGACACCGGCTCAGCGGTTGCCGTAAATGACGTGCTCGGGGCTCGAGTTCGGGTTGAACTGCTCCTTGATCTTCGCCTGCACCTGGGGTGCGGCGTCCGGGTCCGCGGTGTTCGTCAGCGCGTAACTCCCGCCCGCGGCCGTCGCGAGCCCGATGATGACGGCGGCTGCCGCGCCGATGAGGGTGCCCAAGACCTACTCCTTCCGAGACAGGGAATTCCTGCGTCGGCTCAATGTACGCACCGGTAACTTGAGGCACAACAGTGCGGCGGCGATCGAGAGCAGCGCTACTCCGTTTGCCAGCACCACGGGAATCGATGATCGCGTCCCGGTCACGGCGGGCTCACCGGGAGTGCGGTAAAGCGTGAGCCAATCACCGGACCACACCCGTTCCGCGCCGGTCAGCAACCGCGGGTCGACCCGCCCCGGCGTCCCGTGTTCGACCAGGATCCAGCCGATTCCCGCCGCCGACAGGTCTTCCGGCGACTTCGCGGCGCGGACACGGTCCATTCCGGAATCCTCGCCCGCGATCTCTTCGCCGCCGACGCGCAGGGTGTCGTCGACGAATACGGTCTCGGGCAGCGCACGCGGCGCCGGGTCCAGCTGAGTCCGGTGGTCGTTCCAGGCGAAACTCCGGAACGTGGACAGCGGCAGCGTGACGACGTCGCCGGGACGGTCGTCGTCCGCCAGCACGCGGTGGACCGCGTTCCAGTCATCCGGATAACGGACCGCTTCGAGTCTTCCCCAGCCGCCCCAGGCCAGATCGGGCATGGTGAGCAAGGGAAAGAGCGCGGAAGCCACGAGGAGCGCCCTGCGTGCCGCCCCGGTCCGCAGGCGCGCGGCGGCGGCTTCGACCGCCAGCGCGAACCCGAGCGCGACCGGAAGCGCCCACCAGGCCACCCATTTCTGCGCGTCCCGCAGCAGTCCCGCGCCGGGAACGTGCCCCATCGCCCAGGAGAGCAGGGGTTCGCCGTAGGGCAGCGTCGCCAGGACGGCGAGCACGACACCGAGAACTCCCAGCAGCAGCAACGCTCTCGCTGGCGGCGTCCCCCACCTTCGCGCGAGAGGACGGAGCCCGGACAGCGCCACGGCGACCGTGACGAGGATCAGCACCGGGGCCATCGGCGCGCCCCGGCTGCCGGGGACGACGTCGCCGTTCCAGATCCCGCCCAGCCCGAGCACGCTCAGGATCGCCGGACCCCAGCTTTCCGCGCGGGCGCTGAAGGCGGCCACCCCGGCGGGATCGGACAACGTGCCACCGTCGTGCAGGAGTGTCGGGACGAGCCACGGCAGGTTGAGCACGACGGCGAGACCGAGGGTGTGGCCGAGTTTCCGCGGTCCGGCCAGCGCGATCGCGGTGAGCGCGGCCAGCACCCCGCCGGGTGGCGTGAGCACGGCGGGGGCGCAGGCGAGGACCAGCGCCGCGAGCGCCCTCGGTGCGTTCCGGCGCAGGGAAAGCGCGGCGCGCACGATCCAAGGGAGGCAGGCGTAAGTGAGCAGGAGCGGCCAATGCCCGATGAACAACCGCTCCGCGAAATAGGCCGTCCACGCGTACCCGGTGGCCGCGACGATCCGCGTACCGAGTTGCTCCGTCGGGACCAGCCGCCCTGCGCCGTATGCCGCAAAGAACAGTGAGAGCAGCAGAACGATTTTCTGGACGACGTCGCCGGGCACGAGCGCCGTCGCGAGCGCGATCACGGCGTCGGCGGGAACCGATCGCGGCAGGGCGGAACCGAGCCCGAGCGCGTCCGGGATCAGCGACTGACGCTGGGCGAACACCATGTCGTAGCTCAGGACGAAGCCGCGTCCGAGCACGGGCAGGAACACCAGCGAAGCCAGCCCGGCCGACACCGCGGCCAGGACGAGACGTTCGCGCCGTGCGTCCAACTGCCCTTTCCTTTCCGCCGCGATCACGGTTATGGTCGCTCGATTACTCGCCGGTAATGGGAGCACCGTTGAGCGTAGACGTCGAGGTCGAGGAGACCAGGACCGACAAGCGTGTCGCGGCGATCCTCATTTCCCTCGTGCTGGCGGCCAACAACGCCGGCGCCTACGTGCTGAGCATCATCGCCGCCCGGCTGCTCGCGCCGAGCGCGTTCGGTGAGCTGAGCTCGCTGCTGGCGGTGCTGGTGATCGGCGTCGTCCCCGCGATGGGGCTGCAGACCGTGGTCGCGCTGCGGGTGGCCCGCAAGCCGCAGGACAGTGGGACACTCCTCGCGCTGGGCCTCACGACGAGTGCCATCGTCGCGGCCATCGGGCTGCTCCTGGCGCCGGTGCTGGTCTTCGTGCTGCACCTGGATTCCGTCGTGCCCGCGCTGCTGCTCGCCGTCACGCTCGGCCCGTTGACGCTGCTCGGCCTCTTCCACGGCCTGTTGCAGGGCAGCGGCCGCTTCGCCCGCTTGGCCGGCCTCATGGCGCTCGAAGGCGCGGGCAAGGTCGGCGGCTCGCTGGTCGGCCTGCTGATCGGCGGCGACGCCACCGGCGCGCTCGCCGGGACCGCGATCGGCTCGTACCTGGTGATCTTCTGCGGCTGGGTCCTCTGTGGACGGCAGCGCCCGCGGAAGGCGGGCTGGCACGCGGGCGAAGTCCTGCACGCGGCACAGGCGATGCTGGCGCTGGTCCTGCTGGTGAACCTCGACCTGGTGCTGGCGCGCCACACCCTCCCCGCGACCGAAGCCGGCGAGTACGCGCTCGGCGCGATCGTCACGAAGATCGCCTACTGGCTCCCCCAAGCCGTCGGTGTCCTGGTGCTCCCCCGCTTCGCGAACGGCGACGACCGGCGCCGCATCCTGCCCGCCGCCTTGGCCGTCTGCGCCGCTCTCGACGCCTTCGTCCTTCTTGTCTCCGTGGTCGCCGGCCCCCGTCTGCTCTCGTTCATCGGCGGCTCCGGCTACGCCGCCAGCACCATGCCGGTCTGGCCGTTCGCCCTCGCCGGGTCGATGCTCGCGCTGGTGCAGATCCTGCTGTTCTCGCGCCTCGCCGCCGGTGACCGGCGGGTGACCGTGCTGATGTGGGCGACCGTCGTGGTGGAAACGGTGCTGGTGACCGCTTGGCTGCATTCGTCGGCTGTTCAGGTGGTGACCGTCGCCGCTTGCTGCGCCGGGGGTTTGGCTCTGTCCGGCGCTGTGTTGGAGTGGCGGTCGCGGCGGAGGTGACCGGGAACTGTGCGGATTTCCGGTCATCCGCTCCATGCTGACCCGGCGCGTAGAGACGAGGCCGCCGGCGAACTCGACCAGCGTTTCGGCGGGGTGGCCCAGCAGGTCACCACCGCACGCCCCCTGCCCGGAGCAGACCAGGCCACCCTCGAAAGTCCACCGTAGGTCGAGCAGCCGCGCTCGCCGCCGGCCAGCGCCCGCTCGCGCTGGCCGCGATGCTCGAACCGGCCGGTGCGCCGGCGTGGAAGCGGCACCCTCGCTACTACGTGGTCGCCACCGAGGATCAGATGATTCCCGTTGCCGGGCAACGCTTCATGGCCGAACGGATGAACGCGGACATGGTCGAGGTTCCCACCGGCCACCTGGCCATGCTCGGCGCGCCCGAAACCATCGCCCGTCTCATCATCACAGCGACCGAACGCTGACACCCCCGCACGGTGAAGCCCGCCGCCCCATCTGGGCGGCGGGCTTCACCGGCGCCGAACGGAACTCGTGGCAGCTCACGGATAGAGCGTCATCCCGGGATCGAGGGCGATCTCGGCCAGCTGCTCCAGGGTCAGAGGCGGTACCGGGCTGTCCGGTTTCCGGTCATGCTTCGCGTCGACGGCGTTCGAGGCCTCGAGAATCACGCCGATCCTGTCGGCGCGGGCTACCTCGACCCGATGGATCGACGGTCCCCCGCCTTTGCCGGTCAAGGTGGTCGCCACGATGACCTCCCCCTTCGGGCCGAACGACCGGTGACACACCTGTTCCATCCCTACCGGGGTCTGGTCCACGCAGTCGGCGGGCATGTTCAGGCGGCCGCCCATCCGCCCCAGGGTCGCTTGGACGCTCCCCTTCTTACCCGACCGGACCGTGGCCGCCCCCGCCACGAATTCGTCTTCGCCGCCACTGCACGTCCCACCATCGTTGGTCACCGGCCTTGCCGAATGGACGACCTGGAGCGGCCCGCGCCCGGGATCTCCGGTGGGGTAGTTCGCCGCGTTGGGGGTCAAGGTCGTGCCCGTCGCGAGCCGGGTGGTCACCGCGGTGGTCAGCACACCGGTGAGCCGCGTCGCCGCATCGACCGGCTTCTCCGTCGGCACCGGGCCCATCAACGTGGGAATCTTGCAGGGCTCCGGCAGCTCCGGCGCCGAGGACGTGGCCGCCGCCGGACTCACCGCCCCGGGCGTTCCAGGCGCGAGGACGAAGGCCGCCCCGACGGCGACCGCCGCCACGCCCGCGGCCGTCGCCACCCAGGGGTTCGGCCGGAGCCAGGCCGTCTTCCGTTCCCGCGCCACGATCGCCTCGACGTCCACAGTGGACAGCGGGGCCGCGCCGATGATCTCGTCGATCCGTTCCTTGGTCATCCCAGTCTCCTTCAGCTCAGGGTGGTTTCGGCCAGCCGCGCACGCAACGTGTCGAGGCCCCGGGCGGTCTGGCTCTTCACCGTTCCCGCCGAACAGCCGAGAATCGCGGCCGTCTCCTCGACCGAGAGGTCGCAGTAGATACGCAGCACGACGGCGGCCCGGCGCCGCGGCGGCAGGGCTTCGAGCAGGGCGAACAGCTGTGCCCTGTCGAGCACCCTCGGGTTCAGCTCCACCGCCGGTTCGGGCAGGTCACCCGACAGCTCCTCACGCCGCCATGATCTGCCGCGCTCGTCGAGCCAGGTGCGCACCAAGATCCGGCGCACATACGCGTCCAGATGCTCGACGCCACTCGCCCGCCTCCAATGCCGGTAGAGCTTGGCGATCGTGATCGACACCAGGTCGTCCGCGAGATGCCAGTCGTGGCAGAGCAGATAGCCCGTCCGCCGCAACGTCTCCATCCGGGACGTGACGTACTCCCGGTACTCCGTTTCGTCGGACCGTTTCACCCAGGCCTCCCGTGGTTTTCGCTCACAACTCCTACAACCGGGAGAACGCGCGCCCGGGTTGCCCGGCCGCGAGCACTTCATGACTCAGATCCCGGTGCGGAGCATCTCCGGGAAGCCGGACGCGGCGACCAGCGTGAGATCGTGAGACTTGGTGGCGCGTGGGAGCGGCGGGCTTTCGGGACAGCCTCGCCCGGCGGCCGAACTCCGAGCGGCGCTGGACAGTGCCCGCCTACGACCTCGGCCCGACATCCGTCTCAGGTGAACGTCCGGCGAACCAAGGCACACACGTCGCCACCATCGCCGCGGCCGCCAGCAGCAGCGATGCCTGGGTCACCGGACCATAGGCCCACTCCTGACCGTGCCCCAGCAGCCGCCCGACCACCGCGGCGACCGTTCCCACGACCATGCCGCCGAAAGCGAGGTACCGTGGCGCGCGTTCGCTGAACTGGCGGGCGAGCAGGACGGCGATCAGCAGCACGATCGGCAGCATGCCGCCCAGGACGGCCAGCAGTCCGATGAGCACCACCGGCACCACTCGCCCGGAGCCCGCCTCCACCGAAACGCGCCGCCGACGGACCGGCCACAGGGCGCCGATCAGCACCAGCAGGATCGCGACCGCTCCGATCAGCAGGCCCGATCGGTACTTCCAGTCCGGGGTGAACTCCAGCTTCACGACGCCACCGGAGCCGGCGGGCAGGATCCACGCCTGCTGCCAGCCGTCGACACGCGTCTTCTCCAGCGGAGTCCCGTTCAGCGAAGCGGTCCAGCCCGCGTTCGCGTTCTCCGGAACGGCCAGAATGGACTCGTCGCCGCCCGCAACGGTGACCGAGCGGGATGTCGCGTCCCAGGAGTCCACAGTGACGGCGCGATGCGCAGCGGGTGAAACGGCCTGTCCGGCGGGTTTCAGCCACAGGTCTTGGACCACAAAGGACTCGGACCGGTCGGTCCGCAGTTCGTGCCCGCCCGCCGCCAGGTCGACGCCGCCCGCCGAATCGGGGCACGCGGAGAGCGTCAGCGGCCGGTGCGCGACGAAGTCGGCGACTGTGCCGCGGACGGACGTGTCGTAGTCGAAGCCGTCCAGGCGGACGTTCGGACCGGATCCGCAGGGCAGCGTGAATTCCGCAGCGGGTGCGGGAAGTTCGGCGCCGGTCAGGGACAGGCTCCCGATACCCAGCGAGTTCCGGGTCCGCTGGTCGTCGTCGAGGCCGGCGAACGCGATCTTCAGCTGCGAGGTGTCCAGGGGCGGGAACGTCGCCGCGCCGGAAGCGTCGAGTTCGACGGAGCGGCTCGACGTCGGTGTGGTCAGTTCCAACCGCGCGGGCGCGCCCGGGTCGGCGGCGACGCGGATCCCGGAGATCGTCTGGGGTTTCGCCCAGTCCAGGGTTAACGTCGGCCGCAGGTCGGTGACGTCGGGCAGCCAGGTGGTCGCGGGATTCCCGTCCACCGCGGCGAATCCGCTCGCCGACGGATCCCCGCCCAGTTGCGAAGTCGCCGACACCTGCACGCCGGGCAGGGTCACCGGGAACCGGCCGCCGCCGGCGGGCAGCACGGTGCCGCCGAACTCGTAGGCGCTCGGCGACGTCGTCGAGAACAGCCGCCGGATGCCGTCCGGCTCTTCACCATCGCGACCCGCGTTGGCATCACAGCGGATGTGCCCGCCGTCGGGCACGCACGCGTAACGCGGCTGCGCACCCCGCGTGAACGCGAAGCCCGGCGCCGGGCCAGGACCGAGATCGGCGGGGACTTCGAGCGCGCGTTGCGGGTCGACGCCGGGAATCTTCAGCTCCGAGATCCCGACGTTGCCGTCCTGTCTGCCCACCACGAGCGACAGCAACGTGATCCGCACCTTGCGGGTCACCCCCGCGGGTGCCGGGTAGGTGTGCGCTCCCGCACCCCGGACGACCTGGTGATCGACGGAACCGTTGTCGGTGGTGATCCGGATCCGGGTCGGCGGCCAGCCGACGCGGATGTCGTCGACCATCGCGAGATCGACCGAGTTCACCAGCCTCGGCGTATCGAGTTCGACTTCGAGCCACTCGCCGATCGGACCGGTGAAACTCGACGAATGCCAAGCGGTGCGCGGATCCCCGTCCAGCGCGGCGAACGGCTGATGGCTCGGGTCCGAGCCGCCGAACGCGTCCGCGAACGAAGCCGCCGTCGACGCGTCGACCGAACGGATCCCCCGGTAGGCGGCCACGGTCTGGTGCTGCTCACCGGGAAACGGCAAGACGTCCAGCGCGGCTCGTTGCTGCCGCGCGGATTCCCCGGCGGTCAGGGTCTGGCTCAGGTTGTCCCGCACGCCGCCGACGTTGCGTTCGGCACGACGCAGCCCGTCGGTGACCAGTCTCGGCCCGGACGGCGAACCGCCGTCCCCGGTCAGCACCGTCGGCGTGCCGGGGTCGAGTTGCCCGGAGTTCATCAGCGGCAGCAAGTTCTCCGGACCGCCGCTCACCGTCGGGACGTCCTTCGCGGATGTCGCGGTGACGAGCGGCACCGGCTGTTTCACCTCGAAGATCTCCAGCGGCCCGAACTGGGCGGACTTCTCGATCCCCGGCGATCCGGCCAGCCCGGCGCGCAGCGTCGTGAAATCGGGAGCACCGACCTTGGCGCGGTCGATGTCGCCGCGCAGCACCAGGAACCGGTACCCCGATCGCGCGAGCAGCGCCGCGAGCCCGGGATCCCCTCGGCCATCGGCCAATGCCGCGTCAATGGAGTCCATCAGGCGGGTGTTGCCTTCCGAGCCCAACGGGACCTGGTTGCGCACCGCCCACGGACTGTCCGCGATGGCCTGCGCCGGTTCGTCCACCGTGCGGCCCCAGTCGTACTCACCGAAGCCTGTCGCGGGCAGCAGCAGCGTACGTGCGGTCGCGTCGGTCTTGGCGACGTGACCCATCGCGTCGTACCAATATCCCGGCACTTCGTCCCAGCCCGGCCCGGGCCGCAACGTCAGCAGCCATACCGGCGCGGCCATCGCCACCACCAGCAAGGCACCCAGCGCCGGACGCAGATTCCGCCGGAGCGCGGGCGCGGCGCTCGTGATGCCGTGCACGAACGCCAGCATCAACGGCAGCCGCAGCACCGGTTCGAATTTGTGCACGTTCCGCAGCGGCGCGAGCGGTCCGTCGAGCAGCTGCCGCACCGGTTCCGCCAGTGGGCTGTCGAGCGTCCCGACATAGCCGACGGTCAGCAGCGTCAGCCCGGTCAGGACGCCGAGCACCAGGAAACGCCGTTCGGGCAGGCCCCGCCGCGCGAGGCCGAGCAGTCCCACCGCGGCCACCAGCCCGGTGGCCGCCATGAGCACGGGGTTGTCGATCAGCGCCCAGCCCGACGGCCACCACGGCGTGCCCTGCACGACGTAGGCGACCCACTGGTTCGTGCCGCGTAGCACCTCGAACAACGACATCGGCGCCGTGGTGTTGGTCGCGGATTCGATGTAGTCGAGGAACGGCAGGCTGTACTGGCCGAGCAGCACCAGCGGCAGGAACCACCACAGCACCACGCCGACGACGAAGACGAACCACCAGATGACCAGCGTGACGTGCGTGCTCCGCCACTTCCGGGTCAGCAACCACAACCCCGGGAGCACGAGCGCCATCACGACCATCGCGCCGTTGATCCCGCCCATGCACAGCACGGCGAGCGCGGACAACCCGGCGGCACGACGCGGTGAGCCGATGCGATCGGCGAGGATCAACGGCAGCAGCACCCAAGGCAGCAGGACGGCGGGCAGCATTTCCGACGACAGCGAACCGATTTCGGTGACCATCCTCGGCGCGAGGGCGTAACCGACTGCTCCGATCAGCCGAGTCCGTTCGTTCCCTATTTTCAGCGCGCGGGCCACCAGCAGCGCGCCACCGAAGGCGACCGAGAGCAGGATCGCGCACCACAACCGCTGCGCGATCCACACCGGGATCCCGACTGCCTGGCACAGCGCGAAGAACGGCCCCATCGGGAAGAGGTAGCCGTACGCCTGGTTCTGCAGCTCCCCCGCCGTCGCCTGGGGATTCCACAGGTGCAGCGCCCTGCCGAGGAAGGCGAGCGGATCCACGGCGAGATCGAGTTTCGTGTCGAACGTAGTCCTGCCGGGACGCTGCACAAAGGACAGCACGGTGAGCACCAGCACGATCCACGTGCTCGGCCGTTTCACAAGCGCCCCGGGGGTTACCATCCGGTAGATACTAGGCGGAAACGTGGCTACTATGCGCCCTATGGCAGACGGTTTCGAAGATGCGTGGTCGCTCGCCGAACCCGTCAAGGGCTGGATGACGCGGGAGCAGGGCCTGTCCTTGTGGAACGCGGCGTGCCGCCTGGACAAGGGCGACCTCATCGTCGAAATCGGCAGCCACCAGGGCCGTTCGACGATCGTGCTCGCCAGTGCCGCCCGCACGGTCGGCGCACGGGTGGTCGCCGTCGACCCGTTCGTCGACGGCCGCTTGTTCGGCGGATCTCCGACACGCCAACGGTTCGAGGCGAACTTGCGGAAGGCGGGCGTCGAAGACGTCGTGGAGCTCGTGGCGGAGTACAGCACGAAGCTGCGGCCGAGCTGGGACCGTCCGATCCAGCTGCTCTACATCGACGGCAAACACGACTACTGGACCTACACCGACGACCTGCGCTGGTCGGCCAACCTGACCGAAGGCCGGGAAATCCTGGTCCACGACTGTTTTTCGTCGATCGGCGTCACCCTCGGCACGATCGCGAAGGTCCTCTTCGGACGGCGCTACACCTATCTCGACCGCGCGACGTCGCTGGCGCGGTTCCGGCTCTCCCCACCGTCGTTCAAGGACAGACTGCGCGTGCTCGCCCAGATGCCGTGGTTCCTGCGCAACGTCGGGATCAAGATCCTGCTGCGGCTCCGGCTGGCGCCCGTCGCGAGGGTTTTCGGCCACGACAGCCCGTACGACCCCTACTGAGTGAGCGGCTTGCCGACGTCGACCTTCGCGAGACAGACGGGAGCCCCCTTCGCGGACAACTGAAAGCCGATCTTGTCGAACAAGCCCTCGATCGGCAGGTACATGGTGTGCAGGCCGGGTTGGAACCACACCGGCACGCGGGTCCCGTCGCGGTCCACGAACCCCTCGCCGCCGTCCGAGGTGAAGTAGTCGATCCGCAGCAGGTAGCGGCCGAGAACGGGCGTGTCCAACGGCACGCGGACCAGGTGCTCCCCGACGGTGTACCCGCAGCCTGCCACGGGGCCGGGAACGCCACGGGAAACCGGCTCCACCCCGGTGATCGTCCGCGCGGTGCCCGTATCGTCCAAAAGGGACATCTGGCTCGTCGGCTGATCGAACTGGAAGCCTGGGATCAGGCCGACCACCCTGGACGTGCGGGCGTTTTCACCGAACCAGCCGTGCAGCACGTCGTTCGGTACCGTCGTGTCGAACAGGACGAGATCGGGCTCCCGTTCGATCGAGGCCCGCGCGTTGGCGAGGAACTCCCGGGAGTGGTCGAACCGCAGCCCGGGCGCCAGCCGGGAGAATCCCACGGCGGAGCTCGCGATCAGGGCAAGGCACAACGCCAGGGCGACCGGACGTTTCGCCGTGGATGGCACAGTATCCGAAGGCCGGTCGAGCGGTCTGGGTTCCAGGAAGGCGAAAGCGAGGCACAGCGCGACGACGAGCGCCAGGTCGGCGACGTAGCGGGGATCGCTGCCCAGTTCCGGGCCGACCTCGGTCAGCCGGGTGGCCGCCGAAAGCCCGATGTCCGCCACGAACACCAGCCCCAGCAGCAGCCACGCCTTCCTGGCCCGGAGCCCGCCCACGCGGATCCCGGCGACCAGCACCACGACGGCCAGGAGCAGCAGCGGAATCCGCACGGCCACGGGCGAAGCGGCGAACGTCGCACCGGGGCCCGGGCCCGACCAAGGCCCGCCCACGAGTCCGGGGATCAGGGTGTCGCCGAGCATCCGGCCCGTCATGTCCGCGACCGTGCCGACGGTGACCGCACCGCCGCCCTGCCCGACCTGGCTCGTGGTCAAGGCCAGGAAAACGACGGCGTAGCCCGCCACGACAGCGGCGAGGACCCCCATCAGCACGAGGTGGCGGCGCAAGGAAATCCCGAGCAGCACGGTGATCCCGGCGATCAGCACCGGGATGAACACGGCCTTTTCGTAGAAGGCCAGCCCGAACACGGTCCAAGCCACGGTGGCGATCGCCCAGCGCCCGCCGTCGGCGAGATACCGCACGTGCGCGTGGAGGGCGGCGGTGGCGGCCAGCAGCACGGGCGCGATCTGGATGGCGTACGCCCACCACAACGTCGGGACGAGCAGCAAGGTCGACGTCGTGAACATCGCGAACGGGACGAGAATCCCCCACCGGCGCCCGAAACAGCGCACCAGTACCGCCCACAACAGCACGGACGACGCCGCCTGCATCACCAGGACCGGTGCCATCAGCACGGCGAAGTTCAGCGGCGCCCACGCGGTCAGCACGTCGGCGAGCAGGAATCCGCCCGGCGCGAAATGACCGTGGTAGTCCTGGAAGAAGTAGCCGAAGTCGAACGGCCCCGACTTCGCGGCGTGGTAGGTGATGACGAAATCGTCCTGCGCGAGGCTGCCGCGTAGTGCCGCCCACGCGTGCAGCACGAACGGGATCACACCGGCGGCGAACGCGGCCGACGTGACCGGCGAAGGTCTTTTCCCCCGGAGAGCCAAGGGTCGCCTCAATTCTTGCAGGTCGGCGGCTGGCACATGATCTTGCTCAGCGCTTGGTAGAAGACGTCCGAGATCTTCCTCGGATCGGGGGTGGTGAACGAATCCCCGCCGGTGGCGGTGGAAACCTGCCGCAGTTCGGAGGCGTCGATATCCGGCCCGATGCCGATTCCGATGACGGGCAACGGTTTCCTCGGGTCCTGGAGTTTACCCAGTTCCTCCGAAAGCCTCGGCAACCCGATCGTGTCGCCGTCCTCGTTGCGCCCGTCGGTGAGGACGACGACCAGGTTGATCCGGCCGGGTTTCCAGTTCTGCCTGGCGTTCTGGTAGGCGGCGAGGATCGAATCGTAGAGCCCGGTCGCGCCGCCGGCTTTGGGCCGCACGGCCTGAAGCCGCTCGACCCCGCCCGACGACTTCTGCTCGGCGATCGTCTTCATCGGCAACAGGACCCGATGGTCCTTGTCACCGTCCAATTTGGTCGAGAACAGCCACAACCCCAGCTCCGTGGAGGGTTTGAAGAGCCCGAGCCCCTGCGTCGCGGCCTGCAGCGTGAGCTCCATCCGGCTCTTCCCCGTGCCCGGCACGGCGGCGGCCATCGATCCGGAAACGTCGAGCAGCACCTGGACCCGGGCGCTCAGGTTCGTCCCCGCCCAAGCCTGGAGCGCGGCGTACAGGTCCGTCACCGGCGGAGGCCCCGGCGGATGCGGCGCCGGATCGGTCCGGCTGTCCTGCGCCCGCGGCACGGCGAACTGACCGTTGGGGGCCCGGAATCCCTCGTCGGCGAAGATGCTCCCGGCGAGCGGATCGAGCAGCAGCCGCAGAAAACGTTCCGCCGCCGTCCTCGACGCTTCGGATGCCTTGGGCAGCACGACATACGGGTAGTCGAACCCTTGCACCGGGACACCGGGGTACGCGGCCACCAGGTTCCGTGCGAGTACCGCTTGTTCGGTCGCCGGGGCCTGACCCGACGCGGGGTTCAGTTTTCGCATGACGGCGGTGAAGGCCGCGGCCGGATCGGGCTCCTTCTCGGTCAGCTTCCGCAGGGCGAGCAGGGTGGCGACGCCGAGCGGATCGCGCGCCGGGTCCGGGATCCCGACCTGGGAGCCGTCGAGGATCTCCTGCCAGGACGGAGCCTTCCCCGGCCAGCCGTACCGCCGCGCGGTTTCGTCGGGAAGTCCCAGCACCACCGGGGAATTCGCCACCGACTGACCGGATTCCGGCAGGTTCCACGCCCCGGCGTCCCTGGCCTGCGACAACATCGTGCTCGACTCGGGAACCCAGACGTCGGGCCCGCCGGAAGCGGTGGTCCCGAGCAGATCGGCGACCTCGGCCGACTCGCGCGCGGTCACGTTGACACTGAAGCATTCTTCCTGCGGCACGGTCTTCGCGAGTCGCGTGAGCACCGGCGCCACGTCGGGCGCCGCGGTGATCTCGACCGGCGTCAGCGCGTCACAACCGTTGCCCGCCAACCGGGCCCGCAGATAGTCCACGCCCCACCAGGCGCCGAGCGCGATCACCAGCAACAGGCTCAAGACGACGACGGGCGCGTTGAAACGCCCGCCACGCCTCGGGCCTAACTGCATGTGCATGCCTCCGAGGTGCGGGGTGAGGACCTGGGATGTTGCCCAATCCGCCCGCGAACGTCAACCCTCGGGTAACTTAGCGCGCTCCGCTACGGCAAACGGCCTAACCGAACCCGTAACTCGCGTGATCAAAGGCGTAACTCGCGAGTTACGGCTCCAATCACGCGAGTTACGTCTCTGAGCACGCGAGAACGGCCTAACCGAAGTAGCGTCCGGCACCGATGTGGGCACCGGCGGTCCGCCACCATCCGGCGTCGCCGGTGGAGTCGATCCCGTCGGCGATCACCGTCGCGCCAGCCATGGTCGCGGTGTCGATGAGATTCCGCAGCGAACGTTCCGCCAGTGGTTCCGTCCGCCGCTCCGCCAGCCGGGGCGCGATCCGGACCGTCCGCACGGGGACGTCGACGAGACAGACGACGTCACCGGCGGCGCCGAAGTCCTGCAGTTCCGCGTCCACCCCGATCTCGGCGAGGAGATGCAGGTTGTCGACGGTCTCGCCGAGTTCGGCGAGCACGGCTCCGGCGGGGAAGCCGAGCCGCAGCCGTGACGGCCCGATTCCGGTCGCGGTCAGGATGTTCCGCACCGACCCGACGAGATCGGGGTCCGCGGCCTGGTGCGGGGTCAGCCCCACGACCATCGGGAGCCTGTCGTCCGCCTCCTCGCAGGCGGCGCGGATGAGCCATTCGCCCAGCGGCGCGATGAGACCGGTCTCGTCGGCGAAGCGCACGCAGGTGTCGTGACCGATCCGGCCGTGGCGCGGGTGGTTCCACGCGAGCCTCGCCTCGATACCCGCCGGCCTGCTGTCCGCCAGCCACGTCAGCGGCCGGAAGCCGACCTCGATCTGGCCCGTCTCCCAGGCGCCCGCCATGGAAACGGCCAGGCCGAACTCGTGCCGTTCCCTGGTGTCGAGCACGGAGTCGGACAGCGCCCACTGGCGGTAGCCGTTGGCCTGCGCCCGGCGCAGTGTCATACCCGAGACGCGCAGCAGCTCGTTCGGCGCGATGTCCCTCGGTGGCCGGTGCACGACGCCGATGCAGGCCGAGACCGCCACCCCGCTGCCGCTTTCGAGGTAGACCGGTTCGGAGAGCTCCTGGTTGATCATGCCGATGACGGTGGCGACGTCCGGGCTGGCGGCGGTGTTCTGGATGAGGATGCCGAATTCGTCGCCACCGATCCTGGCGACGAGCGCGTCCTCGCCGCCGACGACCGCCCGCAGTTTCGCGGCGACGTTCTTCAGCAGGTCGTCGCTCTGTTTCTGGCCGAGCCCGCCCGCGATCAGAGAGAAACCGTCCAGGTCGAGGTGGTAGACGGTGACGCCGAACGACGGGTCGGCGTGCCGCAGCGCCCGTTCCAGCCGGGTGCCGAAGCACTGCCGGTTCGGCAGGCCGGTCAGCGGGTCGTGCAGGGCCTGACGGCTCAGCTGCCGCTGCAGCAACGAGACGTCCGTGTCGCCGGCGACCAGGGTGATCAGCTGCTGGGCCTCGCCGGCCGGGTCGCGGATGACGGCGCCGGTGAAAGCCGCCCACGTCGGTTCCTCGTCCTCGGCCACGAGTCTTCGCGACAGCTCGAGCCGCTGGCTCTCGCCTTCGAGCAGCTTCCGATAGCCCTCGCGCAGTTCCTCGGCGTCGTCCGGGTGCAAGAGGTCGTAGAAGTTGAGCCCGACCAGGTCCGCCACGGGCCGGTTCAGCATTTCGGCGAACGCGGGGTTCACCCGCTGGACGCGGCCGTCGACCCTGGTGACGGCCACGCCGGTGGCCGAACCGGTGAAAAGCTGCTCGAAACGTGCCTGGGTCAGCGCCAGTTCACGCCGGGTCTCGCGTTCGAGCGTGACCAGGGTGCGGCTCAGATCCTCCTGCTGTGTCTGGATGCTCTCGCGCAACGCCTCGCCATAGCCGGCCGCGAGCGCGCCGAGCACCTGCAACACCCGTTCGGGGAGCGACTTCAGGCTCCGCAACTCCGGTTCGTGCAAGAGTCCCTTGCCGAGGACCTCCATCGTGCGGCGGAGGCTGTCCGGGCCGACGCACCTCAGCGCGACGAGCCGCGCGCCGGCTTCGGAGGCCTGCGCGGGCTCGGCGTCTTCACTCAGCACCGCCGCGAAGACCTCGTCCAGGAGAGCGGCGAAATGCTCTTCGATCTGGGCGTGGGTATACGGAAGATACGCCGTACCGGTGACCAGGTAGGCCCACTTGCGGGCCAGCGTGGCACGGGTCGGCGCGGTGTTCTTCCGCTTCGGGGATGCGGAGGATGAAGTTCTCTTCGGGGCGTCCGGCGATACGGGGAACTCATCGCCGTCCGGAAGTGGGGCAGTCACGTCCGCCGGTCCTGGGGTCGCTTTCGTATTTCGGGGTGGAGAACCATCTTCCACGATTCTCTAACCGTACTCACGGTTCACCGATCATCCAATCGGGTGGTCACCCTACGGTACTGCAACTCCCACCTTCTCCCTCAGCCAAACGCGGGTGGCGTCCCGATATTCGGACGCGTTGCGGTGTAAGGCCAGCGAATGTCCGGCACCGGACAGAACATACGTGGAAAGCCGGGCCTCGGGCCGGTAGAACGGCGCTTCCGCCGGACGCAACGTCTCGCCGCTCGAACAGTCCCGAAGAGCGAAAAGGCCGCAGAACAGGACGTCCTTCGATCCGACCGCTTGGAGAACCGGCACGCGGATCGCTTTCGTGGCGGGCAGCACGATCCCGAACACGGCGACCGTTCCCATTCCCGGGACCGAAACCTGATCCTTGGTCGCCTCGTCGGCTTCGATGACCCGTGGGTCGGTATTTTCCGTCGCGTAGAACAGTCCGGCACGTGCTCCCGGTTTCGTCGTGAAATACAGCGGATCGCTACCGAGCGAACCGAGCGTGCCGTCCGTGAACGCGGGTTGCAGGCCGAAAAGCACCCCCTTGAGGCAGTCCTCGTGAGTGGTAAGGACGGTTAGAACCGTCCTTACCACTCACGACCCCCTCAGGGCAGTACGTCGGTCACGGTGTCCTTGATGACCAGCCACTTGCCGTGCTCACGCACCAGGGTCAGGCTGATCGTGTAGTGCCGGTCGATGTTCTGCGACGGAGCCTTGTAGTAGGCGTCGAGGATCGCGTAGCCCATCTTGCAGTCCTCGACGACGGTGTGCGTCACCGTCCACGGCATGCTCCACTCGTACGGGAGCTTGAACTGCACGTCGACCACCGGATCCACGTTGGCGGCGTAGCCGATGATCGTCTGGCCCTTGCGGCCGATGGTCACCATGTTCTGGTGGATGATCGCCCGGTAGCGGGCCGCGTCGCGTTTGTTGAAGCTGTCCATGTCCTCCCAGACCGCGCGGTCGAACGCGCGCTGACAGGCCTGCCGCTCCGCCTCGGCCTGCTGCTCGCCGGCCGCCGCCGCGGCGGGCACGCCGATTCCCGCCGCGGCCACGACCAGCCCGGCCAACGCCGCGTAATACCGCTTGCGCATGGGGTTCTCCTCATCACGTCCCGTATTCCGTCCCCAGCAGGTTCGCCCGGCGGCGCATCACAGCTGCATCACTTCCGCACCGGGGCGGGCGAGCGGGCGGTTAACCTCGCGGGAGGGGGTGTGATGGAGTTTCGGATACTGGGTCCGGTGCAGTGCCGCAGCGGCGCGCGGGCGCTGAAGCTGGCGGGCTCGCGGCAGGAGCGGATCCTGGCCGCGCTGCTGCTCGGCGCCGATCGCGTCGTCTCGGTCTCCCGGCTGGTGGACGTCGTCTGGGACGAGGACCCACCCGCCACGGCCACCCGGCAGATCCGCAATCTCACCACCGCGCTGAAACGCGCACTCGTCGCCGAGGGCGCCGCCGGCGACATCCTGACCGCCGAAGGGCCCGGTTTCGTCCTGCGCCCACGCGCCTTCGATCTGCACACGTTCGAGGAGCTCGTCTCGCGCGGTGAGTTCCGTGAAGCGCTCGGATGCTGGCGCGGACCGGCTCTGTCCGGTGTGGACAGTATGGCGCTGCGTGGCGAGGCCGAAGAACTCGACGAGCGTCGTCTGTCCGTTGTGGAGCGTTGCCTCGACGAGGAGATCTCCGCCGGGGAGGACACCGTCGCGGAACTGACGGCACTGGTCGCCGAACACCCGCTCCGGGAACCGTTCGCCGGGCTGCTCATGCGCGCGCTGCACCAGCAGGGCAGACAGGCCGACGCGCTGAACGTCTACCGCCAGGCGAGGACGCGGCTGGTGGAGGAACTCGGGATCGAACCCGGGCCGAAGCTCCGCGAACTCTACGAACGGATCCTCCGCGACGAACCGGAGTACGGCAAGACCCGGTGCTTCCTCCCTTACGACGTCCCGGATTTCACCGGCAGGGAAGCCGAGATCGGCCGCCTGCTCGACGCCGTCCGGCTCGGCCGCCCGGTGACCGTCGACGGGATGGCCGGGGTCGGCAAGACCGCGCTCGCCGTCCATGTCGCGCACCGGCTCGCCGCCGATTTCCCCGACGGGCAGCTGTTCGTGGATCTGCACGGGCATTCCCCCGCCCGAGAACCGCTCTCGCCCGAGGCCGCGCTCGAAGCCTTGCTCGGCCAGCTGGACATCCCGGCGAGCAGGCTTCCCGGCGGCGTGGATCGGCGGGCCGAGCTCTGGCGCGCCAGAACGGCGGGCCGGTCACTGCTCGTGGTGCTCGACAACGCCGCGACCGCCGAACAGCTGAGGCCGTTGGTGCCGGGTTCCGCCACGGTCGCACTCGTGATCACCGGCAGGCGCCGCCTGGCCGCGGTCGACGGTGCCGCGTCGATCAGTCTCGAAGTCCTGCCGGACGAACAGGCGGGCGCCCTGTTCGCGGCGGCGTCCGGACGACCCGACTCGGGCGTGGCCGCGTTGTGCGGGAACCTGCCGCTGGCGATCCGGATCGCGGCGGCACGATTGCAGAATCGTCCACAGTGGACCGTGGCGCACCTGGCCGAACGACTGGGCTCCGAACACGACAGGCTGGCCGAGCTGAAGGTCGCCGGACGCGACGTGGCAGCGGCCTTCGCACTGTCCTATCGGGAACTCGACGCCGCACAGCAGCGCATGTTCCGTTTGCTGGGGCGGAATCCCGGCACCGACATCGGGATACCCGCGGCGGCCGCGCTGGCAGGCACCGGCGAACACGAGGCCGAACGGCTGCTGGAAGACCTGCTCGACGCCCACCTGCTCAGGCAGCCCGCGCTCGGCCGCTACGCGTTCCACGACCTGATCGCCGAACACGCCCGCACCCTCGCGTGCGACGAGGAATCGGGTCCGGCGACGACCAGGCTGCTCGATCACTACCGCGACGGCGGCGGCGCCGGCTGGTACCGCGAGGAGCGGGCGAACCTGGTCGCGGTGACACGCCACGCGCTCGACGCCGGTCTCGACGAGCACGCCTGGCGGATCGCCGAGGACACCACGGAACACCTTCGGGAGAGCGGACATCTCGACGAGTTGCTCGCCGTGGCGCGGACCGGGGTCGCCGCCGCCCGCCGGATCGGGGATCCGCACGCGCTCCAGTTGAGCCTGGCGAACCTCACCCTGGCGTTCTGGGAGAACGGGCGGCTCACCGAGGGGATGGACTGCGCCATGGAGCGGCTGGACGTCATCCGGGCGTCCGGCGATCGCGGGGCCGAAGCGATCGCGCTGTCCCGGGTGGGCGCCCTGCACAGCATGCTCGGCCACTACGCCGTAGCGATCCGGTTCTATCGGGACGGCCTGGCCGTCGCGGACGGCAGCACCGACGCCGCCGCGACGCTGTGGACCAACCTCAGCAACACCCAAGAAGTCCTCGGCAACCTGGACGACGCGCTGACGTCGGCCCGCCGATCGGTGGCGCTGCGCGAGGACGGCCGCGGCACGATTCTGAGTTCGGCCCAGCTCGGCCTCGTCCTCGCGAGGCTCGGTCACTTCGACGAAGCCTTCGAGACCATCGAACGTTCGATCGCCGCCTCGCGGGACCTCGGCTACCCGTTCGGCGAGGCGTGGAGCCGGATCGACCTCGCCGAAGCCCTGCTGCTCGCCCACCGGCCGGGCGCCGCGCGCGAGCAGGCCGAGCGCGCGTGCGCGATCCTCGCCCGGCTCAACCATCCGTTGCTGCTGGCCATGGCGGCGAACAGCCTCGGCACCGCCTGCCTCGCTCTCGGCGAGACGACGACGGGCCTCGGACATCACCGGCTCGCGCTGGAAACGGCGAGGCGGATCGGCTACCGGCTGCAGGAGGCCCGTGCGCTGGCCGGATTGGGACAGACCCGCGCCGCACGGGACCACTACGCCGCGATGGGCCTGTCCCCCGAACCGCTGAAGGTCGTCACCTGAGGAATCCGGTGAGCAGGTCGCGCAGGGTGTCCGGCTGGTGGAGGATGCCGTGGTCCTGCCCCTCGACGGTGGCGTAGCGGGCACCGGAAATCGTGTCGGCGACCGCGCGGGCACCTGCCCGCATCCAGGCGTCGCTGTCCCCGCCGTCGATGACGAGCGTCGGGATCGCGATCTTGGCCAGCCGGTCCGCGGGCAGCACGTTGCCGGGACCGCAGAGCGCGAGGTCGTAGGGCAAGGTGTGGGCGAGTCCGGTGAACCAGGCCCAGAACGCGTCGTCCCGCATGCCCTTCACGACCTCGGCCGGGGTGGCCGTCCCTTCGACCAGGAAGAGCTCGGCCGCGCCGTCGCGGTCGCCGTCGGCGATCAACGCCCGGACACGATCGAAGAGGTCGGCCGCGGGCCGCGTACGGCTGTCGTCGACGACATACGGCGGCTCGTACACGGCGAGGGTGGTCATGGCGACGCCTCTGGCCGCGGCCTCCAGCCCCAGCACCGCACCCGACGAGTGCCCGAACACCGCCGCCGAACCGCCCACGTGCTCGATCAACGCGGCGAGATCCTCGACCTCACGCTCGACCGAATAGACCGCGCCGGCGCCGCTGTCGCCCCGGCCGCGACGGTCGTAGGCGATCGCGGTGTACTCCGGCGACAGGGTCGCGGCCAGCCCGGCGACGGTCGTCCGGTCGTTGAACGCGCCGCCGATCAGGATCACCGGCGCGCCCTGCCCGGTGCGATCGAAGGCGATCGAGGTGCCGTCGGCCGAGGTGACGGTCTCGAACGAGGTGGTCATCAGGTCCTCCATGGGTCGCTCGTACTTTAGCTTCGTCCCTGGGTCGGAGCCGACGACCACCGCTCGACATCACTTCCGGAGATTTCCGAAGAATTCCCGGAGCTCGGCCACCACGTCGTCCGGGACGGCCATCGCGACCATATGGCTCGGGCTCTCGTGCTCCGCCCAGCGCACGACGTCGTTCTTGCGGGAGGCGATCGTGCGCAGCGCGGACGGCCCGCCGTGGGAGACGCCGGTCGGCACCGCGGTCTGGTCGATCGGCATCGCGGCCGCTCCCTCGTAATAAGGCCACAGCGACGTGCCGCCGGTCCCGGTCAGCCAGTACAACGTCGCGTTCGTGAGCAGCAGGTCGCGGTCGATCGGCTCGGCGGGCGCCGCGCCTTCGGGCCAGCCGTCGAACTCCTTGAACCGTTCGACCAGGTACGCCAGCTGCGCGACCGGCGAATCGAGGAAGCCGAAACTGAGCGTCTGCGGCCGGTTCGTCAGGTACGGCGCGTATCCGCTGCCGCCCGCGAAGCGCTCCAGCAGACTCGCGAGCTCCGCCTGATCCCGTTCGGTGAGCCCTTCGAACTCGGCCGGATCGCCGGTCGGCACGCCGAGCCCGGACGTGATGTGCGAGCCGATGACATGCTCGGGCGCGTACACCGCGAGACAGGGCGTCACCAGCGCTCCGGCGTCGTTCCCGTGCGCGCCATAGCGTTCGTAACCGAGACGGCTCATCAGTTCCGCCCAGGTCCGCGCCACCCGCGCGATGTCCCACGGCCGCTTGTCGGCAGGCTCGGGGAACGGGGAGAAGCCGAAGCCCGGCAAGGAAGGCGCGACGACATGGAAGGCGCACGACGGGTCGAGGCCGTGGGCCCGCGGATCGGTGAGCGGCCCCAGGACGTCGAGGAACTCGGCGATCGAATTCGGCCAGCTGTGCGTCATGATCAGCGGGATCGCGTCCGGTTCCGGCGACCGGACGTGGAGGAAATGGATCAGCTGTCCGTCGATCTCGGTGGTGTACTGCGGAAAGTCGTTGAGCCGCTTCTCGTACGCGCGCCAGTCGTAGCCGTCTCGCCAGTATTCGGCCAGCTCCTTGAGGTACACGACCGGAACGCCTCTGCTCCACTTGGCACCGGGCAGTGCCGACGGCCAGCGGGTGCGCGCCAGCCGGTCGGTCAGGTCGTCCAGCTCGGACTGCGGGATGTCGATGCGGAACTGCTCGATGTCGGTCATGAGGGTGACCGTAAAGGCCATTCAGGCCAGATCCTGACCTGAATGGCCGAGCCGGTCCCGTGGGTCGTGAGTGATAAGTAGCGTTAGAACGACACTTATCACTCACGACCCCGTCGACACTCGGCGATCCCTCCGGCCCCGCAATCCGTCACCTAAATGCGGACGACCTGCGTGGCGCCGAAGGTGTCCTTCACCGGCACCTCGACGGTCTTGCGCCGCACGGTCACGCGCAGGACCTCCTGCCGCTGCGTCGGGTCCGAAACGGCCAGCCGCCAGCCGTCGCGGGCCCGGCCGAGCGCCACCGACGCCGGACCGGACACCGACACCTCGTCGACGGATCCGGCGGCGAAGAAGTTCGCCAGCAGGGTCGCGTCCCACAGCCGGACGGCCTGCACGGTCGCGGTGTTGGACCGCACGCGCCACGACCAGGCCGAGGCGATCGTCTCCAGCACCGACGCGGTGGGAAGGACGGCGTAGGCGTAGCTCGCGTTCGAGGGCTTGGCTCCGTGTTCGATGACCAGCTTCTGATAGCGCCGGGTGTACGGCACGGTCGTGCCCTTGGTGTTGGCGCCCTTGTCGATGTCGCGCCAGGTGCCCGTCCGGTCCTCGCGCAGCGCGGTGACCTCCGCGTCGTCGAGCAGGATGTACCCGCCGACCTTCTCCAGGTGCAGCCATCGCTTGCGCCGCAAGGACTCCGAGCCGCCGACGAGACGGCCGTCGGCCAGCAGGACACCGGAGCCGTTCTCCCCGAGGTTGCGGTTCTCGATCGTGGTGCGGACACGCTCACCGGACGAGTCGGTGATCCCGGCGCCGAGGCACAGCACACCCGTCGGCGTGAAGAACCACGACTTCTTCGCGGTCAGGGTGCCATCCTGGGAAACGAAGTCGAGGGCGTGCGCGCCGTGCCGCGCGTCCCAGCGGACCCCACCGCAGTGATCCTTGCTGGTCAGCGGCACCGACTCCAGTTTCGGGGTGGGGCCGGTCTTGGCGGTCGTGCCCGGCAGCAGAAGCGGGTCCACCGTCGGCCAGTAGGCGTCGGTGAAGTGTCCCTTCGCCTTGGGCAGGAACAGATACAGCGAACCGTCGCCGACGTACCAGCCGTGCAGGTTCATGGAGTTGATCGACTCGTACCGCGAAATCCGGGTCGAGGCGACGCCGAGCGAGGCCGACCAGCCTTCGGTGATGTGCACCATCCGATCCTGCTGGCCGAACACGCGATGCGTCGCGACCGTCCGCGCAGGCCGGATCTTCGTCGCCAGCAGCTCCTGCGCGAACTCGATGCCGGGGATGCCGACGAGGTCCGGCCCCGGCGCGAACCGTTCGGGATCGGGGATCTCCAGGTACGGCGCGAAAGTGTCTTCGGTGATCCACTTCGCGGCGAGACCGCCGAGTTCGTCCTTGCGCTTCCCGCTCGCCGACCGCGCCAGCAGGACCACGGCGCCGGTGAGCTGGTGCCCGATGTCGTGCGCGGATTCCCCCTGCCGCGAAAGGAACCGGCCGCGGACCGACTCCATCAGTGCGCCCGCGTAGACGAACGGTGCGAACGTGTCGGAGACCAACGCGTACGTCGCGTCGCGCACGTCGGCGGGCAGTGCGAACTCCGTGCCCTGGGTGACGTGGATAGCGGACGCGACGGCAGTGAGCAGGATGATCCCGTAGTGCCCGGGATACGGCACCGAGTCGTGCTGCAGGAAGGAGCCGTCGGTGTGGAAGCCGTCGCCCGCCGCGCGGTGGAGTTTGGCGATGACACTCGCCGCTCCCCCGCCTTCGACGTCGGTGAACGCGCCGACGCCCCGTTTGATCCGTTCGACGTCGCCGAGCATCGCGCCGGACACGACGGAGATCATCGACTTGTCCGCGCGGTTGGCGCCGGTCTCGACGACGCTCGGGTTGTTGGTGCGGCGGTTCGGATCGCCGGAGAACTTCAGCACCGGCTTGAGGTACTTGGCGAGTTCGTCCTGGGTGAGCTCGTCGGCGACCGTCGCGAGGATGTGCAGCAGGTAGAGCGGGATGCCGATCTCGTAGGTGTACCAATTGCCGATCTCGGCGGTCTTCTCGCTGTACTGGTCGCTGGTGTACAGCAGTTCCAGCGCGCCCTTGATCCGGGCGAGGACGGCGGGATCGCCCGCGAGCGCGCCACCGGGGGTGCCCCAGTTGACCGCGATCGCGCGGAGCCGGGCGTACATCGACGTCGTGAACTCGCTGCCGGGGCCGAGCGGGAGGTCCTTCCACAGTGGACCGCCGCCGACCGTCATGCTGTCGTGGTAGGACTTCGCGACCCGGTCCAGGTTCGCCAGGGCGGCGGCGCGTTCGGTCGACGGCCGGTCGATCCCGGTCTGCAGTTCGCGATAGCCGGTGACGATGGACGACGCACCCGGCGCCGCGGGCCGCGCTGACGAAGGGCTCGCGAGTGCGGTCGTGAGCGCCACCGAAGCGGCCGCGGCCGCGCCTCCCCGCAAAGCCGTTCTCCTGTCGAAGTGACCGAATCCGGACATGACGGTGCCTCCCAAGGGGGTCAGAGACGGGATCAAGGGCGGCGGCGGGTGGTGGGGCTCGTGAGTGGTAAGGACGGTTAGAACCGTCCTTACCACTCACGAGGTTTCTAGCGTTTCCCGTCGGTCCTGCGGGGCAGGTCCCACGGGTTGTTCTCCTGCAACGGTTCCGGCAGCAGCGCGTCGGGGAAGCCCTGCCAGGCGATCGGTCGCAGGAAGCGTTCGATCGCGGCGGTGCCGACCGAGGTGCTGGTCGGCGCAGTGGTCGCCGGGTAGGGACCACCGTGTTCCTGTGCCCAGGTGACCGTGACGCCGGTCGGCCAGTCGTTCCACAGCAGACGGCCGGCGACCCGGGTCAGCGACGGGAGCACCGGGCGGATCCAGTCCACATCGGACTCTTCACCCTGGATGGTCGCGGTGAGGCCGGGTTCCATCACGCCGAGCAGGCTGATCAGTTCGTCCTGGTCCGCGTAGGTGACGATCAGTGACGCCGGACCGAAGCATTCCTCGCGGACGGTGTCGGCGTCGGCCAGGAAGGCCTTGGCGGTGGTGGCGAGCAGCGTCGCGCCGTGCGAGATCCCTTCCGCGCCACCGGATTCCGACAGCACCTCGACACCGGCGACCTCGCTCAGCTTCGCCAGCCCTTCGGCGAATCCGGCCGCGATCCGCTCGTTGAGCATCGGCTGCGCCGGGATCGCCGCGACGGCCTCGCGCAGCGTGTCTTCGAGGCCATGGCCTTCGGGCAGGAACAGCAGCCCAGGCTTGGTGCAGAACTGCCCGGCACCGAGGGTGAACGAGCCCGCGTAGCCCTTGGCGATCGCTTCACCGCGCGCGTCGATCGCGGCCCGCGTGACGACGGCCGGGTTGACGCTGCCGAGTTCGCCGTAGAACGGGATCGGCGACGGCCGCGAGGTCGCGATGTCGAACAGCGCGCGCCCGCCCGGCACCGAGCCGGTGAACGACGCCGCCTGGATCCTCGGGTCTTTCAGCGCCGTGACGCCGTTCTGCTGGCCGTGGATGACCGCGAAGATCCCTTCCGGCGCACCGGCCTTGACCAGCGCTTCACGCAGGACCTCCCCGGTGCGGGCGGACAGCTCCGGGTGTCCCGAGTGCGCCTTGAGCACGACCGGGCAGCCGGCGGCCAGGGCCGACGCGGTGTCCCCGCCCGCGACACTGAACGCGAACGGGAAGTTGCTGGCGGCGAACACCAGCACCGGACCGATCGGGGTGAGCAGCCGCCGGATGTCCGGCCGCGGGCCCATCGGCCACGCGGCGTCCGCGTGGTCCACGGTGGCGCCGAGGAACGCGCCGTCGGCCAGCACCTCGCCGAACAGGCGCAGCTGGAACGTCGTGCGCTTCAGCTCTCCCTGCAGTCGCGGCGAGGCCGGGAGATGCGTCTCCCGGTTGGCCAGCGCGATCAGCTCGTCGGCGGCGGCGTCGAGGGCGTCCGCCGCCGCGTTGAGCCATCCGGCGCGCTGGGCTGGGGTCGCGGCCGCCGCCGTGCCTGCCGCATCGGCGGCGGCCGCGAGGATCTGTTCGAGCGTGGCGGGATCCGTTGCCTGGCTCATTTTCTTGCGTCTCCTAGAGTTCTTGCGCGGCGCTGACGGCGGCGATGAGATCCGCCCAGCGCCCCGGGCCGGCGAGGCCGAGGTGGTACAGGTGCAGCTCGGTGGCGCCTGCCTTGCCGAGTTCGGTGGTGTAGGCCTCGATGTCGGGAACCGGGCTGGCCGCCACCGCGGTGATGTAGCTGCCGACGGCGACCTTCTCCGGCAGTTTCGCGCGTGCCGCCGCGACGGCGCCGACACTGGGACGGCCGGGTGCCCAGTTCTGCAGCACCACCGCGTCGACGTCGTCCGGGGCAGATGGCGTCAGCCCCGGCAGCGCGCCGGTGACCCACGGGTCCATCGCGCCGTGCAGCACGATCCGGGGCCCCGACGGGATCTTCGCGAGGACCTCGCGCCGAAGGGCGTCGGTCGCCTGCTGCCGCGTGTCGAGCAGGACCTGCCGCAGGGTGGGCAGGATCTTGTCCTCGGTCGCCCGGAGGTCACCGCTGTCGATCAGCCGCCGGACCTCGGCCCGCAGCTTGCCCAGCGCCTTCCCCGGATCCTGCCCCGCCGCGGCCCAAGCGTCGAGACACTCGTCACAGCAGCAGATCGAGAGCAGCCGGGCCACCGCGGGCGACCAGACGCCGTCGGTCTTCTCGTGCTGGTGCTGGTGCACGGCGCCGAGCGGACCGCAGGCCTCGAGGACGACCGAGGCGAAGTCGAGCCCGGCGAGGCTTTCCGCCGTCACGTTCGCGGCGTACTCGCGGACGGCGGGCTGGCCGGGGCACAGCGCCCACGGGTAGCGCTCGCCGAAACAGTTGCGCACGGTGTGCTCCGGGAACTCCGTGCCCAACTGCGAATTGTGGGTCAGCACGAGCCACGCCGCCGCCGGGACGCCCACCTCGTTCAGCATCCGGACGGCGTCGCCCGCGCTGTCGCGGCTTTCGACCCAGTCCGGTTCGGCGGGCTTCAGCTCACCCCACGCCTCCTCACGCACCGGCCGGTACAGCGCCGCGTGGCGCGCGACGACCGAAGTGCGCTCGGGCGACCAGGGCGTCGCCGCGCGGGCGCTGTGGTACGACACGGCGACGGCGACCTCGTCGACGCCGAGTTCCCGCACGCGCTCGACGAAGCCGGGATCGTCGACGACGTCCCAGGGGTAGGCGTATCCGGTGACCTTCACCTCGTCACCACCGTGCCGTGTTCGGTTCGAAGCTTCCGACGAACTTCCGCATATAGGTCACGTCATCCCGTTTGGTCTGTCCACTTCGGACATAGTCTTCATGGGCCCGCGCCAGCGCGTCGGGGTCGAGTTCGACCCCGAGCCCGGGCTTGTCGGGCACCGCGACCGCACCGTCGGCGAACTCCAGCGCACCCGGGGCGATGACGTCGGCCGTCTTCCACGGCCAGTGGGTGTCGCAGGCGTAGGTCAGGTGCGGCGTCGCCGCGGCCACGTGCACCATAGCGGCCAGACTGATCCCGAGATGACTGTTCGAATGCATGGACAGCCCCACGTCGAAGCATTCCGCCGTGGTCGAGAGGGCTTGGGTGTCCCGCAGGCCACCCCAGTAATGATGGTCCGAAAGTATTACGCCGACCGCCCGCTGCCGGAACGCCGGCTCGATGTCCGCGAAGCGCACGACGCACATGTTCGTGGCCAGCGGCATGTTCGCCTTCTCCGCGACCCTTGCCATGCCCTCGATGCCCGGCGTCGGGTCTTCGAGGTACTCCAGGACGCCGTCGAGTTCTTCGGCGACCCGGATCCCGGTCTCGACGGTCCACGCCGCGTTCGGGTCGATGCGGAGCGGGTGGTCCGGGAACGCGTCCGCGAGCGCGCGGATCCCGTCCATCTCCTGGTCGGGGTCGAACGCGCCGCCCTTCAGCTTGATGGAGCCGAAGCCGTACTCCTCGACCATGCGCCGTGCCTCGCCGACGAGCGCCTCCGGCGTGGTCACCTCGCCCCACGAGTCCTCTTCGGCGCCGACGTGGGCGCCGAACTTGTAGAACAGGTAAGCGGAGAAGTCGACGGCGTCGCGCGCCTTGCCGCCGAGCAGGTCCACCACCGGCCTGCCGAGATAGTGGCCCTGCGCGTCGAGCGCGGCCACCTCGAACAGCGAGTACACGCTGGCGACGGTCTTGCTGACGGAGAAACCGCCGGTGAGCCCGTGCGCGTCGGCGAAGACGACCTCGCCGAGGGTGGTGGCGACCTTCCGGCGAAGGCCGGGCAGGTCGAACACGTCGTGCCCCTTGAGTTCCGGAAGCACCTTCCGGACCTGGTCGAGGAACGCTAGGTCACCGTAGGACTCGCCGAGGCCGACCACGCCGTCCTCGCAGATCAGCTGGACGACGCCGCGCAGCGCGAAGGGCTCGTGCACGCCCATCGCGTTGAGCAGCGGAGGGTCGGCGAAGGCGACCGGGGTCAGGACGACGTCGAGAACCTTCATCTTCAGGCACCGGCCTCGACGGACTTGAGGGCCGCGAACCCGTCGTCGACGATCTTCTCCAGGCGGGCGATCTGGTCCGAGGTGGGCTCGACCAGCGGCGGCCGGACCGAGCCGACCTTGTCACCCCGCAGACGCGCGGCGGCCTTGACCAGCGACACGGCGAAACCCTTCCCTTCATCCCGCAGCGCCACCAGCGGCAGGTAGAACCCGGCGAGCAGCGCCTCCATGACGGCGTCGTCGTTCTCCGCGAGCGCGCGGTGGAACCGGGCCGCGATCTCGGGGGCGAAGCAGTGCACGGCCGAGGAGTACCGCGCCACGCCGACCGCGGCGTAGGCGCGCGCGGAAACCTCCGCCGTCGGAAGACCGTTGAAGAACAGGAAATCGCGGGCCCGGTCAGTGCCGACGGAGCGGATCGTGGTGATGATCCGGCTCATCAGCTCGACGTCGCCGAAGCCGTCCTTGATGCCGACCACCGACGGGATGCCGAGCAGGTCCACGGCCGAGTCCGGGGTGAACACGCCGGTGGAACGGTGGTAGACGATCACGGGGATCGAGGACTCCCCGACGGCGTACCGGACGTGATCGACGAGCCCGGACGTCGGGCCGGTGACCAGGTAGGGCGGCAGGAGGAGGACGCCGTCCGCGCCGCCCGCCTCCGCCGCCGCGATCCCGGCACGGGCCGACGCCGCACCGCCGCCCGCGCCGACCCACACGGGCACCCGCCCGGCGACGACCTCACGAGCCTTGCGCAGGATCGCTGCGTGCTCGTCCGGGGACAGCGAGCTGAATTCGCCGGTACCGCAGGCGACGAACAGCGCGCCGGCTCCGGCGGCCACGTGGCTCTCGACGGTTTCCGCGAACGCGTCGAGGTTCAGTTCCAGCCCCTCGGTGAAGGGGGTCAAGGGGAACGCCAGTAGGCCGTCGAGTTCGATCTTGGGCTGTGCCATGGATTTCTCTTTCGTTCTTTGTGGATGGTCCCGGGTACGGGCCCGGTCAGGCGGGCACGGTGGTGCCGTCCTGCGACTTGCGGGGTAGGACGTCGTCGTCGCGGTCGATCGTGTCGATGAGCTCGTCGGTGGTGGCCTTGCGCTCGGGCATGAGGTAGCCGAGCCCGATGAACAGCCCCAGCGAGACCAAGATCGGGGTGGACACGGTGACCGCGAGGGTGGCCTTGTAGCCGTAGTAGGCGATCGCGTAGGCGATGAGACCGCCCGCCCACGAGATCAGCGCCGCGCGGGAACCGGATCGGCGGAACCACGGGAGCATGCCGAGCAGCAGCGGTACCGAGATCGGGCCCATCAGGGCCGCGACCCAGAGCACCACGATCCCGAGCACACCGCCGAGTTTGGGGGCCTGCGTGGCGACCGCCATGGTCAGCACGATGAAGATCGCGGTCGTGATGCGAGCGGCCAGCAGCCCCTGCGCCTCGGTCCACCGCCGGGTCTTCTTGATCAGCACGGGCAGCATGTCACGGGTGATGACCGCGGAGATCGCGTTCGCGTCGGAGGACACCATCGCCATCGTGTGCGAGAAGATGCCCGCCAGCACCAGCCCGATCAGGCCCGGCGGCAGGAACGTCGTCGTCATGATCGCGTAGGCGTTGTCCGGGTTCTGGATGTTCGGGATCAGCAGCGGAGCCGCGAACATCGGGAACATCATGAACAGCGGCCACACCAGGTACAGGATCGAGGAGAGCCGCGCGCCCCGGCGTGCCGCGTGCGTATCCGGCGCGGCCATGTAGCGCTGCGCCAGGTTCCACATACCGCCGTTGTACTCCAGGGTCTTCACCAGCACATAGACGAGCAACACGACCGTGGTGAACTTCGACGTGGTCGGGTTGAGGTGGCTCGGCGGGAGGTCGCCCCACATCGTCCACAGACCGGAGACGCCGCCGAGTTTGCCCAGCACCACCCAGAGCATGGCGATGGCCGCGATGGCCTGGATCACGAACTGGCCGAAGTCGGTGAGCGCGTCGGCCCAGAGACCGCCGACGGTGCAGTAGACCAGCGTGACCGAACCGGTGATGATGATGCCCCAGGTGTAGTCCACCCCGGCGAAGACGTTGAGGATCGTGGCGATCGCGAACCACTTCGCCGCGATGTCGAAGATCTTCAGCAGGCTTCCGCTCCACGCGAGCGCCTGCTGGGTCGGGACGTTGAACCGCCGCGCGAGGTACTCGAGCGGGGACGCGACCCCCAGCTTCGACCGGAGCCTGTTCCACCGGGCGGCGAACAGCCAGCTGCCGATACCGACACCGATGCCGATACTGGCCATGCCCCAGAAATAGACGGTGATCCCGCTCGTATAGGCCACGCCCGCGTAGGCCACGAACAGCACCGCGCTGTAGCCGGACATGTGATGCGAGATCCCGGTCAGCCACCAGGGCATCCTGCCTCCGGCGGTGAAGAAGTCCTTCACATCGTGGATCCGCTTGTGCGACCACCAGCCGATCACGACCATCAACGCGAAATACGCGCAGACCATCGCCCAGTCGAGTACGTGCACCGTTGACTCCTCTCCGCGTTCACGAAGGCCCAGCCCGACCTGTTCACATCCATGAACGGAGTCTGTTATAGTGATTATGTTCATCCATAAGAACGCTGTTCGGGACGCTAATATGGCCGGAGTCACAAGTCAACGGCCGGATGGAGGAGCGCGGATGCCGCAGCAGGAAGCCGCTGTCACCGTGGCGAACGGCGCACCCGCCGCCGAACCCGCCGGGGTCAAATCGGCCCGGCGGGCGATCGACCTCATCGAGACCTTCGCCGCGAACGACGTGTGGCTTTCCCTGTCGGATCTCCACGCGCGGACCGGATTTCCCAGGTCGAGCCTGCACGGGCTGCTCCGCACCCTGCTCGAAGCCGGCTGGCTGGAAGTGGACACCAACACCGCCCGTTACCGCCTCGGCGTCCGCGCGCTGATCTGCGGTACGGCCTATCTGGACCGCGACCCGGTCGTCCCGTACGCGACCGAGGCGCTGGAACGGATCAGGGAGAAGACCGGCTACACCGCGCATTTCGCGCGCCGCGAGGGCACCGACGTCGTCTATCTGGAGACGCGCGAGTCCCGGCACTCGACGCATCTCGTGTCCCGCGTCGGCCGTACGCTGCCCACCCACGCGACCGCGCTGGGGAAGGCGTTACTGGCCGAACTGACGCACGACGAGATCGACGGGCTCTTGACCGGAGAGCTGTCGGCGCTCACCCCGAACACCATCACCACCGTCGAGGCGCTGCACGCCGAATGCGCGAAGACCCGCGAACGCGGCTATGCCTCGGAAGTCGAGGAAGGCAGCCTCGGCGTGCGCTGCGTCGCGGCCGTGATCCCGTACCGCATCCCCGGCACCGACGCGATCAGCTGCTCCATGCCGGTCACCGAAGTCACCGACGCCGACGCCCGGCGCGTCGGCGAACTCCTCGCCGAAATCACCGCGGAACTCGGCCAGCAACTGCGCCGCGCCGGTATCCGCTGATCATCCCGTACTTCCTTCACTGACAAGGGGTTCACATGGCAGAGCAGTGCGTCCTGATCACCGGCTCGGCGGGTATCGTCGGCACCCTGATGCGGCCGCGGCTACGCCGTTCCGGCCGGGTGCTGCGGCTGCTCGACCTGGCCGCGCAGCCCGAAGCCGCGGGCGGCGAGGACGTCGAGCTGATCACCGCTTCGGTGACCGACCCGGAGGCGATGGCGGAGGCCTGCGCCGGCGTCGACGCGCTGATCCACCTCGGCGGGCACAGCCGCGAGAACTCGTGGGAAGCCACCCTCGACGTCAACATCAACGGCACCCACACCGTCCTCGAAGCCGCACGGGCCGCCGGTGTGCCGCGCGTGATCCTGGCTTCCAGCAACCATTCCGTCGGCTTCCGCCGCAACGACGAAGCGGGCGAGGACGGCCTCCCCGCCGACTCCACGCCCCGGCCCGACACCTACTACGGCGTCAGCAAGGCGGCCATCGAAGCACTCGGCAGCCTGTACCACTCGCGGTTCGGCATGGACGTGATCGTCATCCGGATCGGCTCCTGCTTCGAAAGCCCGCTCGTCCTCGGCCCGCGCGGCCTGACGACCTGGCTCTCCCCCGACGACGGCGCGCGCCTGTTCGAGGCCTGCCTGAGCTACCCCTCCCCCGGCTACCGGCTGATCTGGGGCGTCTCGGACAACACGCGCCGGGTCTACTCGCTCGCCGAAGCCGAGGCCCTTGGCTACAAGTCGCTCGACAACGCGGAGACCTACGCCGACCAGCTGGCGGACATGCCCGCGCCGACCGGGATCGCTGCGGAGTACATCGGCGGCCCGTTCTGCACCGCGCCGCTGGGGGCATACAACCCCCTCTGAGCCTTTCGGTTCACGTTGGGTAAAGGGTGTGCCCGCCAAGGTGGCGGGCACACCCGGTCCCGTTCCCTGAACCCGCCACGTGAAGCGTTGCCACCACATAGGATCACCTCGGCGTGGCCGGACGTCACGATCTCCGGCGGAAAAGCTGTGGAAGGCAGGCATGTCAACCTTTACGTTCGCGAGCATCGATGTCATCCCGCGGGTAGTGCAGCTCGTGGTGGGCCTGCTCGGCTTGATCCTTTCGGTCAAAGCCCGCTCCCGCGGAGTCTCCGGCCTGATGGTGGGCGCCTTCGTGCTCATGCTCGTCGCGACGGCGGCGGGCATCGTCTGGCGGTTCGTGTCGGTGAACGTGCCGTCCTGGGCCTCGTCCGGCGGCCTTTCCGTCGACGAGATCCAGTGGATCTTCATGGGTGTCGGCATCCCGCTCGACGCCGTCGCGTTGCTCTCCTGGCTCCTGGTCGCCATCGCGGTCGCCAAGAGCGGCCATCCGCCTCGGCACCCGGCCGGTTTCGCGCCTGGCCCCGGGCCGGTCAACTACCCGACGCCGCCACAGCCGGGCTACCCGCCGACTCAGCAGCCGCCGAACTAGAGCGCGTCATGGCGCGCCTGATCCACCTCAACGGCCTCTCGCGCGTGGGAAAGTCGACTCTCGCCCGCCGCTACGCCAACGAACACCCCGGCGCGCTCGCGCTCGATCTGGATGTACTCGCTGGGTTGATCGGCGGATGGCAGGAGAACTTCTTCGCCGCCTTGGAATGGGCCCGTGGCCACGGGCGGGAGTTGGCCACGCGGCACCTGCGCCAGGGATACGACGTGATTCTCCCGCAACTGGTGACCGTCCATGACCGCGATCCGGCTCACACGACCGGAGTCGGGGAAGACCAGTCCTACGCGCGCCTCATGGAAGCACTCGACGCGACTTGAGACGTCCGTCCCGTTGCGCAAAGCGGCATTTCATGGCTCGCACGGGCGAAGTCGCCTCCTTTCAGCGCCGTGACCTGCACTGATCCGCCTGCAGCCGCCGAACGAGTCCACAATAGAGGCCTTTCTGTTGCCTGACTCGGAATTTCGTGCCCCCATGAGCACGTCGATAGCTTCGAATTCATGGAATGGAGCTTTCAGACGGCCGAAGAAATCATTGCCGCATTACGCGCCGGTACGGTGACATCGGCGGAATTGACCGACGAGGCGATCGCCCGGATCGAGCGCGACGACAAGGTGATCAACGCGATCTGCGTGCCGGACTTCGACCGCGCGCGGGCTGCCTCGCACCGTGCCGACCAGGCACGCGCGCGTGGTGAGGATCGACCGCTGCTCGGCGTCCCCGTGACGGTCAAGGAGTCGTACGACATGGCCGGGCTGCCCACGACGTGGGGCATGCCGGCGCACCGTGACCATGTGCCCGCCGAGGATGCGGTGCAGGTGTCGCGGCTCAAGACCGCGGGCGCGGTGGTGCTCGGCAAGACCAATGTGTCGTTGGGGCTGCAGGACATCCAGAGCTTCAACGAGATCTACGGCACCACCGTCAACCCATGGGATCACGATCGGACGCCGGGCGGGTCCTCCGGCGGGTCGGCGGCGGCACTGGCCTCCGGGTTCGGCGCACTGTCCATCGGCTCCGACCTAGGCGGCTCCCTGCGCACGCCCGCGCATTTCTGCGGCGTCTACGCCCACAAGCCGACGCTCGGACTGGCCGCCGGCCGCGGCATGGTCCCACCGTCCGAGCCTGCCTTCCCGACCGACTTCGACCTCGCCGTCGTCGGTCCGATGGCGCGCTCCGCACGGGACCTCGCGCTCCTGCTCGACGTCATGGCCGGACCGGACCCGTTGACGCACGGCGTGGCGCATCGTTCGGTGCTGCCGCCCGCCCGCCACGAGCGGCTTCGCGATTTCCGGGTCCTGGTCATCGACGACCATCCGCTCATTCCGACCGGGGCCGCCGTGCGGGCGGGCGTACGCCGGGTGGCCGACGCGCTCGTCGACGGCGGCGCCCACGTCGCGTCGCGTAGTCCGCTGCTGCCCGACCTGGCCGAGGCCGCGAAGCTCTACATGGAGTTGCTGATTTCGGGCTCTGTAGCGCGTTTCCCCATCGAATCGCTCGAGCAGCCGCAGGCCGAGGCGGACGACAAGAGCCTTGACGCCGTGCGGCTGCGCGCCATGCTGTTCAGCCACAGCGACTGGATGGAGGCGGACAAGCGTCGGGAAGTCCACCGCCACGGCTGGCGGCGGCTGTTCGCCGAGTTCGACGCCGTGGTGTGCCCGATCACGCCGACGCCCGCGTTCCCGCACGACCACCACCCCAATCCGATGGAACGGCGCCTCGACATCGACGGCGTCGAGTACCCGTACTTCGATCAGCTCGTCTGGGCGGGCCTGGCCACCATGCCGGGCCTGCCTGCCACCGCCATACCGGCGGGCCGGTCTCCCGAGGATCTGCCGGTCGGCGTGCAGCTCGTCGGCCCGATGTTCGAAGACCGCACCCCGCTGCGCCTGGCCGAACTGCTCGAACGGGAGATCGGCGGCTTCCGGGCACCGGGCAACGGCGTGCGCTAGGTTGCCGCCCATGACGAAGCTCGATCACGTCGCCTGGCCGCCTGCCCCGATCAAGACCGAGCGGCTCGTGCTTCGCGGGTCCGAGGCTCGGGACCGTGCGGCGTTCATCGAGCTCTTCGCCTCGCCAGAAGTGGGCACGTACATCGGCGGCGCTCGGCCGCGTGAGGAGCTCGAGCGCACGAGCCCCGCGATTCCGGGGCGGCGACCGGGACTGTTCGTCATCGAGCTCGACGGGTCGCTGATCGGCATGATCACGCTAGACCAGCGTGACGCGGAGCGTCCGGGACACCTTCGTCCGGATGGCGGGGAAACCGAGCTCGGCTACTTGATCTTGCCGCAGGCGTGGGGACGCGGGTACGCCGTCGAGGCCTGCGCGGCGGCCCTCGACTGGTTCGCCGAAGCGCTTCCCGGCGAGCCGGTGGTGCTCTGCACGCAGACTGCCAACGAGCGCTCGATGCGCGTCGCGGCGAAGCTCGGCTTCACTGAGGTGGAGCGGTTCGAGGAGTACGGCGCCGAGCAGTGGTTCGGCGTCCGGCACCCGCCGTCTCGCTGAAATGCCGTGAAGGCCTCCTTGCCTACCCTGAGGGTTGGTAAGGAGGCCTTCACGGGAAACCGGTTCAGCCCACCGCGATCGACTGGAACGTCACCGGGATCCGCGGCGGCCCGGTCCCGTCGCCCGGCCCCTTCTCGTCGTCCACCCCGCCGCGAGCGACCTTGTCCAGGGTCTGGAGGCCGGCGTCCGTGATACTCCCGAACACCGTGTACTCCGGCGGCAGTTCCGCTTCACCGAACACCATGAAGAACTGGCTGCCGCCTGTGTCCGGCGCCTGCTTCTTCGCCATGGCGAGGATGCCCCGCCCGTACCTGAGGCCGGAGAAGACCTCGTCCGGAACGGTGTATCCCGGCCCGCCCATTCCGGAGCCTTCCGGGTCTCCGCACTGGAGCATCTGCAGTCCCGTGGTACCGAGCCGGTGGCACGACGTTCCGTCGTAATAACCCTGCTGCGCCAGCGAGAGGAAGCTCGCCACGGTGCACGGCGCGAGCCCGCGGTCCAGCGTCAGCCCGACTTCGCCCGCCGTCGTCTTGAGAGTGACGGCCATCGTGCCGGACGCCGGGGTGGGACCCGCCGCGGGCGGGTTCACCTTCTTCGGCACCGGACCGGAGGTATCCGCCGGGAACGCGCAGTCCGTCGGATCCGGCAGCGGAGTGCTGCGCTGCGGCACCGGAACCCTGTTCGCGGGGATGTTCACCGGGCTCTGTGTCGCCGTGTCCTGCGCACTGGAAGTCGGAGCCGGCGAGGACGACGACGCGGCCGTGCCCTTGTCCTTCGAGTCCGACGAGAAGAACCCCGGCGCAACGTAGCCGGTGATCGCCACGACGGCGACGATCACGACGAGTCCCAGCACACCCAGGCCCACCCAGAGCGCCGTCTTGTTCGACGACGACGGCGGCGGCTGTTGCGGCGCGCCGTACCAGCCTTGCTGCTGGTACGGCTGCTGCGGATAGGGCTGCTGATACTGCTGCTGGGGAGGTTGCCCCTGCGGAGCCCCGGGATCGGGCGCCTGGCCTTCGGGCTCGCCCGGCTGCGGCGGCTGGGACATCTGTGCTCCTGTCGTCCGGAGGAAGTACAGGAACACTCTCGCGTATCGCCGCCCACGACGTCACGGCATCCCCCATGGCGCACTGGCCCCGTTCGCCGGGACCGGCCGGATTTCCAGGTCCGGCCGGTCGTCCGCACGGTGCACGACGGCCTCCTCCCCACGCCGCAGGTCGAGGTGGACGTCCCCGTTCGGCAGCCGCCGCCACCGTTTCGGCCGCCCCCACCGGTCGCGGACGGTCAGCTCCCCGTCCATGTCCGTCCGCAGCACGCAGGGCGCCCCCGCCTCGCTGATGACCTTGACCCAGCGTGTCTTCCCGGCCTGCCGGGAGGCGCTCAGCAGGAAAGCGCCCTCCGTACGGAAGTCGCGCAACGCCGCGTCGGCCCATTCGGCGGGCACGGCCGGGAACAGCCGGATCACCCCGCCCCAGCTCTGCACCAGCATGTCGTGCAGCGACTGCGCGGCCGAAAGCGGCGTCTCGATCACCGGACCGGATTCCTTGTACATCGTGTTCGGCTGGATGTAGCGCCGCTGCAGTTCGCCGAGGTAGAACGCCGCCTTGTCGCCGCGCAGCATCTGCGCCGACATCGACGCGGCGCCGGTGAAGGTATAGCCCTGCAACGCGCCTTCGAAGCCCACCCAGTGGTCGAGCGAGGTCTCGATGATCCGCCGGTGTTCCGGCCGCTCCCAGGTGATCTCGTACAGCGGGTAGATCTGCAGCAGATGCGAATAGTGCCGGTGCGATTTCGCGAACGGCACGCCCGCGCCGATCATGTAGCCGTCGGCGTCGGCCGGATACGGGACGAGCGTGGTCAGCACTTCCCGCCACCGCCGCGCGAGCGGGTCGTCGACGCGCAGTTCCGCCGCCGACTCCAGCAGGGTCTTGCACCCCCAGCGGATCAGCGCGAGGTCGTAGTTGCAGTCCGGCGCGTTCACGCCGTATTCCGGGGAGAACGTCGCCGGTAGATGCAGTTTTCCGTCCGGCCCGGGCGCCAGGAAGTGGAGGTAGTAGTTGATCGCCTTGCGCAGCAGCGGGAACAGGGTTTCCCGCAGGAGGCTCCGGTCCATCGTGTGCCGATAGGACAGCCAGACGTTGTGCAGCGCCCAGGTGAGATTGCCGACCTCCGGAGTCGTCGTCTCCTTGCCGGGGATGCCCACCGGGAACCCCGCGTTCGTCCCGACCGCGCCGTTGAGCAAGGTCATGTCGGTCGTCCGCGGGATGCCCGCCGAATCGTGCTGGTAGGGCTCGGCGACCTGGCTCGTCAGGTTCGCCCGGAACTTGCCGAGCGCGTGACTCACCGCGTCCAGTTCGAGGTGATTGGACCCGTGGATGAGCCAGTACTCCAGCTGGACGTTGAGGTTCCACCAGGTCGCGGGCCACGGGGTCGGCTCCAGCCACGGTCCGCAGGTCGCCATCACCGGCGCTTCCCGGCGCGCGGCGGAGGCGATCTTGTACAGCTGGATCCAGTAGAAGCTCTGGAGCCGGGTGTCCGGAACGGACAGGAAACCGTGCCGATAGTAGTCGTGCCACCAGCGACGATGCCCGGCCGTCAACGCGGAGAACGGTTCTGCCCGGCGGATCGTCTTCAACGCCTCTCGCGCCGCCGTCCGCTTCGGAAACGACCAAGCCACGGACGTGTACAGCGTCCGCTTCGATCCGCGGGCGACCTCGCGCCACGCCGTGACGTGCTCACCGCCCGACAGGAGCGTTTGCACGGAAAGCCTGCTGTCACCGCTGCTTTCCAGGCGCGCGGGCGGGTTGGCGACGTACCCGGCCGGCGGCGGCTTCCCGAACTTCGGATCCGTTCTCGGGCTCACCGCCTCGGCGGGGTGGAAGATCCACGCGAAGCCGCGCTCGCCCTCGGACGGCTCGATCTCGACGGCCAGCAGCGACTGTCCGGTGTGGACGATCGCGCGCAGTGCGAGACTGCCCGCCGAGGTGGTGATCGTGCCTCTGAGTTCGGCGTTCCAGAGGTCCATCCGCCAGTCGAGCCCGGTGATGGCGCCGACCGGTTCGAGGGTGAAGTATCCGATCGGCAGCCGCGCGAGCCCGAACAGGGAACCGAACTCCGGCCGGTGATCCTGCACCTCGCTGTGCTGGACGGTGAACCGGACGGCGTTGCGGCCCGGTTCGGCGTAGATGCCCGAGCCGAGGAAACCGTTGCCCAGGAAGGGGCCTTCGTACCAGCTCTTCGGCATGCGCCGCCAGATCAAGTCGGCCGCGCCGAGGAAACCGGGCCAGTCGAGGCCGCCGAGCGCGAAGTCGTTCTCCGCCGCCGACGCCGGTGGCGCGAATCCGGCCGCCGCCACGCCCGCCAGCGCCCCGCCGAGCATCGTCCTGCGCGTGATGTCCATCTTCAGACCCCCCATGCCGGAGTTCCACGATCACCAGGAACGTCCCGTGGTTCCAGCGCCGGACGCGTTCCGCGTCGCAGGACGACGGCCGTCCCGCCGCGGCCGAGCGGGATCGAGATCGTGCCGGGACCCGCGTGCCGCCAGGGAAGCCGCCGTCCGCGCCCGTCACGGACCTCGATGTCACCGGAGATCCCATGCCGCAGCGTGAGCGGCTCCCCCGCCTCACTGCGGACGCGGATCCATTGGGTCGCGCCGTTCGCGCGGGAAGCGTCCAC
The DNA here is from genome assembly GCF_900105055.1 of Amycolatopsis lurida. Taxonomy (NCBI): domain Bacteria; kingdom Bacillati; phylum Actinomycetota; class Actinomycetes; order Pseudonocardiales; family Pseudonocardiaceae; genus Amycolatopsis; species Amycolatopsis lurida. The sequence goes on along the minus strand of NZ_FNTA01000004.1, from coordinate 7,720,801 downwards.
AAGGAAGGCGCCCTCCGCGCGCAGGCTCTCGAAGGACGCGTCCGGCCACGTCGACGAGACCGAGGGGAACACCTTGAGCACTCCGTGATCGCCTTGCAGCAGCATGTCCACTATGGACTGTGCGGCGGTGATGGGGCTTTCGATCGCGAGGTTCGCGCCCTCGCGGTACATCGTGTTCGGCGTCAGCTGCGTGTTGGCCACGACGGTCCCGTCGAGGAAGATCTTCAGATACCGCAGGGCTTCCTCCGGCGCGTCCATCACGGAACTCATCGACGACGCCGCCGCGAAACTGTAGCCGTGCCATTTCGCCTGCGCGCCGGACCAGTGCGCGAAAGTGCGGCGCATGATGTCCCGGTCACCGGGACGGTCCCAGAGTTTCTCCCGCAGCGGATAGAGCCAGAGCAGATGTGAGAAGTGCCGATGCGAGTCGGCCAGCGGGACACCTTCGCCGATCAGCACGCCTTGTGCGGGATCCTGGTGGTACGGCACCAGTTTCTCGCCGATCTCCCGCCACGCCGGCACCCTCGGGTCGTCGATCCGCAGCTTGGCCGCCGATTCGACGAGGGTGCGCGCGGCCCAGCGGATCAACGAGAGGTCATAGGCGCAGTCGGCCGCGTCGGCGTACTCGGGTGACCTCGTCATCGGCAGGTGCAAGGCACCGTCCTGGCCGGTCGCGAGGAAGTGGCGGTAGTAGTTGAGCGCCTTGGCGAGCGTCGGATACAGCACGTCGCGCAGGACGCGGACGTCCATGCTGTGCCGGTACGCGAGCCAGACGTTGTGCAGGCCCCAGATCAGGTTGCCGGTCTGGTCGTTCTTGGTGGCGGGGCCCGGAACGCCGACCGCGCGGGTACCGCCGGGCCGCAACCGCCAGTCCCCCGGATGCGAGAGGGCGTATGTGTCGCCGTCCCGGTAGGCGGGAGGGACCGAGAATTCGAGGTTGGCGTGGTCGCGGCGGAAGGTCGCGGTGACGGCGTCGAGTTCGGGATGGTTGCTGCTGTTGACGATCGGGTACGTGACCTGGACGTTGAGGTTCCACCACACCGCCGTCCAACTGTTGCCGACCTCCGGGAACCACGGCCCCCATTCGGCGACGACCGGCCCGTTCGCACGGGTGGCGCAGGCGGTCTTGTACAGCTGGATCCAGTAGAACCGCTGGACCCGCTTGTCCGGAACGGACACGAAACTGCGGCGGTAGAAGGCGTTCCACCAGCGTCGATGGCCGGCGACGAGCCCGTCCGGGTGCACCGCCGACGCGCGATCGACCCTCCTGATCGCCTCGGCGGTATGGGTCGGCTCAGGGAACGCGTACGCGACCGTCGCCGCCAGGAGCCGTCGCGTGCCGATCTTCCGCTCACGCCACGCCGTCGTGTACCCGCCGCCCGCGTGGAGTGGCTGCTCGCAATACCGGACCTCGCCCGCACTGGCCGGCTTCGGAACGGGGTTGGCCGTGTACTCGGGCGGCTTGCGGATCGTCCTGGTGGTCGCCGATTCGAGCGGCGTGAATCCCCATTCCGCGGACGCCTCCCCGGTGAGCGAGACGAGGAGGAGATCCCGGTCGTTGTGGACCAGCGCGGAGAACCGCACCGACCCCCGGGTGGTGGTGATCGTGCCGCCGAGTTCGGCGTTGTACAGGTCCAGATGCCAGTCCACCGCCGTGATCGCGCCCTCGAAGGTGAGGGTGAGAAAGCCGATCGGGAGCCGCGAGTACCCGATGCCCGCTTCCCACTGCCCGCGCTGGTCCTGGACCTGGGAATGGCCGAGCATCACCTTGAGAACGTTCGGCTGCGCGCCCGCGTAGAACTGCACGCCGAGGAAGCCGTTGCCGAGGAACGGGCCCTCCTGCCAGTTCTTCGGCATCCGCCTCCAGCGCATGCACGCGTCGTCGACGATCCGGCGATGGACGTCCTGTCCGGCGAGCGCCGGCGGAGCCCCCTGAGCCCAAAGACCACCGAGCGCGGCCGCCCCCGCCGCGACCCTCAGCATCGATCGTCTGGACAGCTTGACCATGGGGCGCCTCCAGATTCGTACTACGTTTACCGCAGATCAAGTCCTGGCGACCGGCATGTTTCCAGAAATAGCCGGGCTTTGACCACCCCCTTCACTCGCGCAGCGGTACATACATCGGATGTCTTACCGGACAATTCCTCTGTCGTTGAGTAAATTCCCGCGCAGTGCCCGGACCGCGGCGTCGGACACGCCACGTTGCCGCGCCCAGCCCGCGAAGCCGCCGAAGTCTTCCTCAACGGTGTCCAGCAAGGCGTTGATCGTGCCCTCCGTGCACCGGAAGAGTTCCTCCGGCAACCCGAGGGAGCGGAACCGCGCGATCACCCGGGGCAGGCTGTACGCGCTGCGCAGGTAGTCGCGGACGATCACCTCCCGCGACGCCCCGGCGAGGCCGAGCACGAGGGCCGTGACGATCCCGGTCCGGTCCTTGCCCGACGCGCAGTGCACCACGACGGGCCGGACCAGCAGGACCGCGAGGATCTCGACGGCGACCGCGAGGTTGTCGTCGTGCCGGAGGTGATCGGCGTAGATCTCCTCCAGCGCACTCGATCGTCCTTTTCGGACAGATCGGAGCGGCACGTTCACATAGCGGACGCCGGGCAGATCCGCCCGGCCCTCGCTGACGGTCTCGGCGCTGGAGCGAAGGTCGAGGACCCCTTCGATGCCGAACCGTTCGAGCAGGAGTTCCTTGTCGGTGGCGGTCAGCGCCTGCAAGGTGTCGCTGCGGAACAGCCTTCCTCGCCGGATCGGCCCGTCGCCGGCGTCGCGGAAGTTGAACGCGCCGGTGAGCGGGGAGGCGACCGTCACCGGGACTCCTCACCGAACCTGATCGTCCCCGCCGAACCGTCGACGGTGATCACCTGCCCGGTGGTGATCAGCGCGGTCGCGCCGGGAACGCCCACCACAGCCGGAATCCCGTGCTCCCTGGCCACAGTGGTGCCGTGCGAGATCATCCCGCCCGTTTCGGTCACCAGCGCGGCCGCCGTCAGGAACAGCGGCGTCCACCCGGGATCCGTCGTCGCGGCGACCAGGATCTCGCCCGGCTCGATCCGTGCTCCGTCGGGATCGTGGATCACCCGCGCCCGGCCCGTCGCCACCCCGGCCGCCGCGGCCAGGCCGGTGAGACCGCTGCCCGGATCGGCTTCGAGGGCGGGCGCGGTGCCGTCGGAAAGCACGACCGAAGGCACCCTGGGCCTGCGGGATTCTCGTTCCCAAAGCCGGCGGCGCCACGCCACGGTCGCCTGGAAATCCCTGCCGCTCAAGGCTTCCCTGACTTCGGCGAGATCGAGGAACATCACGTCGCCGGCCTGCTCCAGCCGCTCCGCACGGACGATCTCCTCTCCGACGAGGAGCAGTTGCGTCCGGAGCGCGGCGAAACCGCGCATCAGGCAGAACTTCGGGAACTCGCGCAGTCCCCGCAACCGCCTCGACCTGCGGAGCAGAAAGCGCGCGAGGACCGCTCGGTGCAGCTCGGTCACCGGGAGACGGCGAGTGAGTTCGACGATCCGCGCTTCGGCCGCCGCGGCCGCGTGCTCGAACCGGGTTTCCGCGTCCTGCCCTTCACCTTCCGCGCGAAGCAGATTCGACAGCATCGCGAAAACCGGCTCGGGATCATCTGCCCAGCGGGGAACACCGAAGTCGATCTCCGAGGTGGCACGGCAGCCGTATTCCGTCAGGAACGCGGCGACGCCCTGCTGGATCACGTCCGGCAGGGTCCCGGCGAGTTGTTTGGCGGCGAGTTCGCCGGGCGCGGTCTCCAGTAAGAACCGGAGGGCCTCCTCGTCGCGCCGGATCGCCGTCGCCGCCCGCCACAACGCCAGATCCATCTCGGTGGTCGGATTGTGCGGAACACCACGAAAGACGGCGGCCACCTCGGACTCGTCCACGTGACCGCGCAGCAGCCGCCCGGCCAGCTGCCCGCCGGTCGCGCCCGCGGTATTGGCGTCACGAGGGAGATCCGCCTCGATCCGGCAGACGTCACGCCGGACGGATTCCACAAAGGACAACCGTTCGTCCGCGGTCGCCTCGGCCGGCCCCGCGAAGGCGGCGATCCGCCGTTCGCCGTCGCGGACGACCTCGGCACGAGCCCGATCCGGCCACAGCCACGCGAGGACCATCCGTTCCCAGCGGCGGCGCCGTTTCTTCGGCGGGGCATCGTGACCCGAAGGCACTGACGGGAACCGGCGATCACGACCGAGCTGCTCGACGATCCGGCCCGACGGCGCCGCGAGGCTGTCGGCGAACGCGGCCATCTTCGACCGCTTCGCCGGGTTCCGCACGCCTTCGGTGATGTCCCAGTACAGCCATCCGTCCACATCGGTGATCTCTTCGGAGAAGCCGAGCGCGGTCATGTACACCGCCATTCCCCGCTGGCGCTCCCGGATCATGGACGCGCCCATCGGCGTGAAGGGACGGCTGATCCCCTGGTAGACGTTGACCGACCAGTACGCGCGCAGTTCCTCGCTCTCCGGGACCGGGAACAGCGTGGTGATATGCCGCGACTGGGTCAGCCAAAGCTCGCCCTCACCGTCGAACGCCCACTCGACGTCCTGCGGCGCGCCGAAATGCCTCTCCAGTTTCCTGCCGACCGCCGCGAGCGCGCTCAGTCGCGACGGCGTCAGGCAGCCGTCTTCCGGCCCCTCCACGGTTTCGCCCTCGACGCCCAGCCGATAGTGGTCCGGAGTCACCGCACCGGACACGACCGCTTCGCCCAGCCCGGGGGCGCCGTCGATGATCACTTCGGATCGCTTGCCCGACACGGGATTCGCCGTGTACAGGACGCCGGCGCATTCGGCGTCGACCAGCCGCTGCACGATCACCGCGATGGTGGGAGCGAGATCGGTGTCGTGCGTCGCGCGGTACCTCACCGCCCGGTCCGCCCACAGCGACGCCCAGCAACGGCGCACCGCGGCGAGCACCTCTCCGGCGCCCCGTATGCCGAGGAAAGTGTCGTACTGACCCGCGAAACTGGCGTCCGGCAGATCCTCGGCGGTCGACGAAGACCGCACCGCGACCGGCCCGTCCGGTGAAAGCCTTTCGTACGCCTCGACGATCGCGGTTTCGAGCCGTTCCGGGATAGGTACGGTCAGCACATGGGCCCGCAAGCGGCTCGCCGACCTTCCCGCGGCGTCGGGCGGCACACTGGCCAGCTCACCGAGCAGCCGCGGCCCCTCTCCGTGGGCCAGCACCTGCCGGTACGCGGCGGTCGTGACGCAGAAACCCTCCGGCACGGGAAAACCCGCCGAAGTCATCTCCGCGAGATTCGCCGCTTTGCCACCGACGAGGTCGCGCGGGCAGGCTCCCGCTTCGGCGAGCTCGAGAATCACTTTCGTTCCTCCCAGGGGATGTTCGCTTGACCCAAGCCTGCATCCTCAACCTGGGTTGAGTTCAACTGCCGAGCCTCGTACGCCGCACGAAGCTCTGCCGCGACCTCCTCGGGCTCTGTCCGGAGACGGCTGGGCAGGGTCTGCAGCAGCGCGATCCCCGCTGCGGCATACCTGGCGTTTCTGTCCAAAGTCTTCGCATAGTCCTCCTTCGCGAAGTGGAAGTCGTAGGAGTCGATCTCCCAAGCGAGCCGGATCTTCTTGAAGTAGCCATCGGGGGTTCCGATGTACTCGCCGCTTCCGTCCCGGAGCGGCTGGTTCCAGACCGGTTCGGGCAGACCGGAGAGCCGCCACACGTTCATCGCGTCGATTTCGGCGACCGAGCGGGCTCCCCTGATGACGTCACGCAGTACCTCGCGAGGCAGCGCGCTACCTCTATCACTGCCCGCTTCGAGCTCTCGGACAAGGACCTCGGGGTTCAGCCGCCCTCGCTGAACGGCTTCGGTCAGCAAGGCCCGGACCGGATCGGGCGTGGTCAACCGGCGGCATTGATCAAGGACCGCCCGGACGAGTGGCGCCATCGCCATTCCATCCACGACGACCGGCCGGGGCATGCGCGTGGTCCGCTCCACGGTCACCGGACCGACGCTGCTGACCTTGCAGGAGGCGGGAACCAGCAACTGGATTCCGTTGGCCGCGATTCCCGGTCCCCGCAAGCCCTGGCGTCGGCAAGCTTCGAGACCTGTGACGAGTGCCTGCGTCCCGCCGTAGAGCAGGGCTCCGTCGACCCACTGACGCCGGGTCGGGCTACCGGAACCGAGCAGCAGGACTCCCGGAAGCAAGCGCTGCCAAGGCTGCCCTGGCCGACATCGCCGGTAGCACGTCTTCCGGGGAACGCCGAACTCCACCGGGCGCGCGACAGTGATCACTCCACCACGACTCAGCTCCCACAGAGCCTCGCGATCGTCTCGCCATTCGCCGGTCAACACCACATACGCGATCGTGGATCTCCCGGCCCATTCCGCGCCAGCCCTGATCCGCGAGCCTGTGGACAACTCGCCCCACCAGCACTCCCTGTGGACAACTCCCGAGGGGTTCCCAATGTCGCATTTGAGACGCTGAGCGTCTCAAATGCGACATTGGGAACCCTCAAGCGAACGCGTCAGGGCAAGGCAGGCAGCGCTGGAGCGTCCAGCCAAGCATCGAAGAACCCAGCCAGCGAGCGACCGGCGAAGCGTTCAGCAAGCGCCACAAAAGCCGCGGTGGTCACCAGACCGTGCCGGTTCTCCACCGCCCAAGCCTTCACCAGCGGGAAGAACACCGCGTCGCCGACGGTGTAACGCAAGGCGTGCAACAGAAGGCCGCCGCGTTTGTACACGCGCTCGTCGAACATCCGCGCCACGCCAGGGTCGGAGAGACGCAGATCCGCGGGCTTCACCTTCATCCGCGCGTGCCAGGTCTTCGCCCACTCGTGCGCGCTCTGCCCGCCGGATTCCTCGGACCAGAGCCATTCCGCGTAGGTCGCGAAGCCTTCGTTCAACCAGATGTGCCGCCAGTCGGCGACGGTCAGGCTGTTGCCGAACCACTGGTGGGCGAGTTCGTGCACTACGAGTCGTTCGTGCGTGCGCCGCCCGTCGACGTGGTTGGCGCCGAAGATCGACATGCCCTGTGCCTCGATCGGGTCGTCGAGTACGTCGTCGGTGACGACGACGACGTACTCGCCGAAGGGATACGGCCCGAACAGTCGTTGCAGCGAGTCCATGATCCGGCCCTGTCGCCCGAAATCACGCGCGAACGCCCGGCGCAGACGCGGCGGCACGGCGGCCCGTTGCGGGACCGAGGTGACCACGGAGCCGCCGTCGAGGTTGATCCGGAACGCCTCGACGGAAGGTTGCGAGAACCAGCCGGGCTGAGGACCGGAGACGAGTTCGACGTCGTCGTACCGTCCTATTTGGACACTCATCAGATACGTCGGCGTCGGCTCGGGCCGTTCGAAGACCCATTTCGTGGTACTCGCGCGTTCGTGTCGCGCCACCAGGTTCCCGGTGACGACCACGAGATACGGCGAAGACGTCGTCAGCGCGACACGATAGGTCGCCTTGTCCGAAGGGTGGTCGTTGCACGGGAACCACGACGGCGCACCGACCGGCTGACTCGCGACGAGCGAACCGTCGGTCAGTTCGTCCCAGCCGATGTCGCCCCACAGCCCGGGGAGGGGCCGCGGATTGCCGACGTAGTGGACCTCGACCACGAACTCGCTGCCGAGCGCCAGCGACTTCGCCGGCTTCACCTGCAGTTTGTGCGCGCGCCGCAGGTACTTGGCCGGTTTCCCGTTGACCAGCACCCGGTTGATCCGGAACTCGCCGAAGTCGAGTGTGAACCGCGACAGCGCCTGCGTCGCCTCCGCGGTGATGGCCGCGGAGGCCGACAGCCGGTTGGGACCGATCTTGTAGTCCAGCTCCAGATCGTAGTGCCGGACCCGGTAACCGCCGTTGCCGTGACGAGGCAGGTAGGAGTCGCCGGAGGTGTCCGCGCCGGGCGAGGGCTGCGCGGAGGCCTTCGAAATCACCCGCGAAAGACCCCCAGTCCCTACTTGGTCCAGGCCGAGATGGGATTGCCCAGCCAGCGCGAGTCCGCGGGAACCGCGTCGCCCCGGGTCACCAGCGAACCCGGTCCGACGGTCGTCCGCGCGCCGATGCTCGCGCCAGGCAGCACGATACCGTGTGGCCCGAGCGTCGCTCCCTCGTCCAGGGTCACCGGCGACATCGTCATGATCCGGTCGTGGAACAGGTGCGTCTGCACGACGCAGCCGCGGTTGATCGTCGCGCCGTCGCCGAGGCTCACCAGATCCGACTCGGGCAGCCAGTACGTCTCCAGCCACACACCGCGGCCGATCTTGACGCCCATGGTCCGCAGCCACGCCGGCAGCAGCGGCGTGCCGCCGAGGGAACCGATCAGCCACGGCACGGCGAGCGCCTCGACGAAGGTGTCGGCGAGTTCGTTGCGCCAGACGAACGAGCTCCACAGGGGATGGTCGACCGCGCGGAACCGGCCGACGAGCAGCCATTTCATCGCGGTGGCGGTCAGCGCGGCGGCGGCGCCGGCGGCGAGCAGCAGCGGCCCGCCGAGCAGCACCGCGGCCAGGAAGCCGTACGACGTCGCCAGCGCGAAGATCCCGGCGGCCACCAGCACGGTCAGCGCGACACCGCACATCACCGGCACGATGCGGCACAGTTCGACGAGCGCACGCGCCGCCTTCAGCCGCAGCGGCGGCGTGTACGTGCGGCTCGTGTCGGCCGCGCCGACGGACCGGCGGACCGGCAGCGGCGGCATCCCGAGGTACGACGAGCCCTTCTTCGCCTTGAGCGGGGCCGACGACAGCACCCCGACCAGACCGCGTTTCGGCACCGAACGTCCCGGCGCGGCCATCCCCGAGTTGCCGAGGAACGCCTGCTTGCCGATCCGCGCCGGCGCGACGTGCAGCCAGCCGTGGCCGAGTTCGTAGGTGGCGACCATGGTGTCGTCCGCGAGGAACGCGCCACTGTCCACCTGGGTCATCTTCGGCAGCGCGAGGACGGTGGACGCCTCGACGTTACGGCCGACCTTTGCCCCGAGCATCCGGAGCCACACCGGGGTGAACAGGCTGGCGTACAAGGGGAACAGCCCTTCACGCGCCATACCCATCAGCCGCTCGGTCGCCCAGACCTGCCACGCGACGCGGCCGTGCACGGGGTGATAGCCCTCGACCATGCCGATGCTCAGCGAACGAACACCGACGAGCACGAGCAGGGCGTAGGACAGGAAGTACGCGACGGTCGCGAGCGGCGTGAACAGCAACGCCTGGCCGAGCGCGGCGCCCAGCGAAGCCGTCCCCGCGATCGCGTAGCCGAGCACCGCGACCGCCGGAAGCGCGGCGACAGCGGGCAGAAGACCGAGAGCGACCGAGGTCGCGCCGTAGACCGACGCCCAGAACCGCGAGCGCGGCGGGCGGCTCGACGGCCACTTCAGCGAGTCCTTCGTGGCACGGGCGGCGGGGGCACCGGCCCAGCGCTGCCCGGCGGGCACGTTGCCGCGGACGGTCGACCCGGCCGCGATCTCCGCGCCCTTGCCGATCCGGGCGCCGGGGAACAGCGTGCTGCGCGCGCCGATCCGCGCGTCGGCGCCGATGCGAATCTTGCCGATGTGCACGAGATCGCCGTCCACCCAGTGCCCGGTCAGATCCACCTCGGGTTCGATGGCGGCACCGCGGCCGAGTTTCAGCATGCCGGTGACCGGCGGCGGGGAATGCAGGTCGACGTCCTTGGCGATCCGCGCGCCGAGAGCCTTGGCATATGTCGTCATCCACGAAGCGCCCGCGACACTGTCCGCGCCGCTGAACTCGGCGAGCTTCTCGGCCGTCCACAGTCGCAAGTGGACGCTCCCGCCACGCGGGTAGCTGCCGGGACGGACTCCGCGCAGCAGCAGCCGCGAGCCGGTCGCCGAGATCGCGATCCGGCCGGCGGGGCTGAACAGCACGATCCACGCGACGGCGATCCACGCCCAGTGCAGCGTCGGTGCCCAGGCGAAACCGGCCAGCGACAGCACGTTCGACAGCGTCGCGGCGATGGTCGTCCACCGCAGGCCCACCAGGCCCATCAGCGGGACCATCAGCAGCGACTGGATGATCCCTGCCTTGCGCGGGGTGGGCGCGATGTCGCGGCGCTCGGTCTTCTCGCCGCTCAGCGCGTCCAGCAGCGACGCGAGCGCGCCGAGCTTCGGGTTGGCGTAGATGTCGCTCACCGACACCTGCGGGTGACGGGTGCGGATCCGCGCGATCAGCTGCGCGGCGGTCAGGCTTCCGCCGCCGTTGGTGAAGAAGTCGGCCTTCGGGTTGTCGACCGAGACGCCGAGGATCTCCGCCCAGCCTTCGGCGAGCCAGCTCTCCGTCGGGGACAGGCCGGATTTCGCGGCGTCCACAGTGGACAGCGGCCAGGGCAGCGCGTTGCGGTCGACCTTGCCGGAGGTGCGCGTCGGCAGATCGTCGATCAGGGCCAGCAGCGGAACGAGCGCGGCGGGCAGCTGCTCGCGCAGCCGGGTCGCGGCCTCGTCGTGGTCGAACTCGACGCCTTCGGCGGGCACGACGTACCCGACGAGCACCTGGTTTCCCGCCTTGGTTCGGCGGACCGCGGCAGCGGCGCCCTGCACTCCGGGAAGCGCCTGGAGCGCCGCGTCGACCTCGCCGAGCTCGATCCGGCGGCCGCCGAGTTTGACCTGCTCGTCGAGACGGCCGAGGAACAGCAGGCCCTCGGCTTCGGCGCGGACCATGTCACCGCTGCGGTACGCGCGGCGCCAGCCCAGCGAGGGCAGCGGCGCGAACTTCTCGGCGTCCTTCTCCGGGTCCAGGTAGCGGGCCAGGCCGACGCCGCCGATGACCAGTTCGCCGGTCTCCCCCATCGCGACCGGCTCACCCGCCTCGTTCACGACGGCGAGCTGCCAGCCCACCAGCGGCAGGCCGATGCGGACCGGGCCTTCGCCGGTCATCTGCGCGGCGCAGGCGACGACGGTGGCCTCGGTCGGGCCGTAGGTGTTCCAGACTTCGCGGCCTTCGACGGCGACGCGTTCGGCCAGTTCCGGCGGGCACGCTTCGCCGCCGAAGATCAGCAGGCGGACGTCTTCCAGCGCGTCGGCGGGCCACAGCGCGGCCAGCGTCGGCACGGTCGAGACGACGGTGATGCCCTGCGCGACCAGCCACGGGCCGAGGTCGACGCCGGTCCGCACGAGCGAACGCGGCGCCGGGACCAGGCAGGCGCCATGACGCCAGGCGAGCCACATCTCTTCACACGACGCGTCGAACGCGACGGACAGGCCGGCGAGCACGCGGTCGCCGGGGCCGATCGGCTCCTCGGTGAGGAACAGCTGTGCTTCGGCGTCGACGAAGGCGGCGGCCGAGGCGTGCGACACCGCGACGCCCTTCGGCTTTCCGGTCGAGCCGGAGGTGAAGATGATCCAGGCGTCGTCGGTCGGCGCGGGGACGCCTTCGACGCCACCTGGCGAACCCACGACGGTGATCGCGCCGCCATCGGAGACGACGGCGGCGACATCGGCCTCGCCGAACACCAGGTCCGCGCGCTCGTCCGGGTCGTCCGCGTCGACCGGCACGTAGGCGGCGCCGACGGACAGGATGGCGAGGATCGCGACGTAGAGTTCCGCGGTTCCGGAGGAGATCCGGACGCCGACCCGGTCGCCGACGCCGACCCCGTTGGCGGTCAACTTGCGGCCGTAGGCGTCGATCTCCTCGACGAGCTTGCGGTAGGACAGCGTGGTCTCGCCGTCGTCGATCGCACCCGCGTTGGGGTGGCGAGCGGCGGTCTCGGCGAGGATGTCGAGCAGGGTGCGCTCACCGGCGCCGAGACCGGACCAGAAGAGAGCCCGGTCGGCGACGGGGGTGGGCGAGGGAGCGACGGTGACGTCGGCGACACAGGCGATCGGCCGGGAATCGGCGGTCAGGGTCATCGGGCGGTCACCACGGGCAGGACGGAACCATGGGCGCTCAAGCCCATCACACACCTTTCGCGAAGTGCGTCATTCGGGCTCGCTCTCCGAATGAGGCGCCCGCTAGCAGACCTATGACTTTACCGCAGGTGAACGACATATCTCGGGAGTGTCTCGGCAGAGTGTCGAACCTCACCGGTGGACACGCCGAAACCCGAGGTCATCGGCGTGTCCATCCAGTGAACCATTCACCTACATCGTGAGAAATCAACGCGCTTTCGGTTTACCCGCCGACTTTCCGGCCGCTTTTCCGCCCGCCTTGGGCCTTTGCTTCTTTTCGCGGACCCGGACATTCACCCGGACGGGTGTGCCTTCGAAACCGAACCGCTCACGGAACTTCCGTTCGATGAACCGCCGGTAGCCCGCTTCGAGGAAGCCGGTGGTGAACAGGACGAGCGTCGGCGGCCGGATACCGGCCTGGGTCGCGAACAGCACCTTCGGCTGCTTGCCGCCGCGCACCGGCGGCGGGGTCGCGGCGATGAGGTCGGCCAGCCAGCCGTTCAGCTGGCCGGTGGGAACCCGCTGGTCCCATGACTTCAACGCGGTCCGCAGCGCGGGCGCGAGCTTGCGCACGGACCGGCCGGTGAGCGCGGAGATGTTGACCTTGTCCGCCCACGGCACGCGCACCAGGCCGCGGTCCAGTTCACGGACCATGGCGTGGCGGCGGTCCTCGTCGACGAGGTCCCATTTGTTGAAGGCGAGCACACAGGCGCGGCCTGCCTCGACGACCATGGTCAGCACCCGCAGGTCCTGCTCGGAGAGCGGCTCGGCGGCGTCCAGCAGCACGATCGCGACCTCGGCCGCGTCGATCGCGGTCTTGGTCCGCAGCGAGGCGTAGTACTCCGCGCCGTTGGCCGAGTTGACCCGCTTGCGCAGGCCCGCCGTGTCGACGAACCGCCAGGTCTCGCCGTCCAGCTCGACCAGCGAGTCGACCGGGTCGACGGTGGTGCCGGCGACCGAGTCCACGACGGACCGCTCCTCGCCGGACAGCTTGTTGAGCAGGCTCGACTTGCCCACGTTCGGCTTGCCGACCAGCGCGACGCGGCGCGGGCCGGTGGTGGCGCGGTCACCGTCACGCGGCATCTCCGGCAGCGCCTTGACGATGGCGTCGAGCAGATCGCCCGAGCTGCGGCCGTGCAGCGCGCTGACCGGGTACGGCTCGCCGAGGCCGAGCGACCACAGCGACGCGGTGTCGGCGAGCAGACGGTCGTCGTCGACCTTGTTGGCGGCGAGCAGCACCGGCTTCTTCGAACGGCGCAGCACCTTGGAGACGGCCTCGTCGGTGGCCGTCGCGCCGACGCTGGCGTCGATGACCAGCAGGACCGCGTCCGCGGTGGCCATCGCCATCTCGGCCTGCGCGGCGACGGAGGCCTGGAGCCCCGTCGCATCCGGCTCCCAGCCGCCCGTGTCCACCAGGGTGAACCGGCGGCCCGCCCAGAAGGCGTCGTAGGCGACGCGGTCCCTGGTCACGCCGGGGACGTCCTGCACGACCGCCTCGCGGCGGCCGAGAATGCGGTTGACCAGGGTCGACTTGCCCACGTTCGGCCTGCCGACGACGGCGAGGACCGGCTGCGCGAGCTGCGCCTCCTCCTCGGCCTCGCCCGCGGCGATCTGCGCGTCGAGCGCGGTGAATTCGGACTCGTCGGACCAGGAGCCGTCGATCTCGCCGACGCCGTCGAGCCCCGCCGACGTACTTCCCCCCGCGGAGGCGGAGTCAAATCCAGTCATGTACTCAATCCTGTCGCGTGTCTTGGAGCCCGTGCTCCAAGCGCCATTCGTCCAGTGCCTTCACGAGGTCCGCGAGCGCGATGCGAAGCCGCTCGGTTCCCTCCTCCAGCCCTGTCCTTCCCTTCCCGATCGCGGGAGTGAAAGGTTCGCCGACCATGATGTCGACGCGTGGCCGCCAACGCCTCTTGGCGCCGGCGGGTCTGTACGTCCCCCGAGTGGCGACCGGAACCACGGTCGCGTTCCCGGCGCGGACCAGGAAGGCCGCGCCGCGCTCGAAGTTTTCGGCGTCACCGAGGCCGCGGGTGCCTTCGGGGAAGATCCCCACCGCACCGCCGTCCTCGAGCACCTTGACCGCCATCATCAGCGGTTTACGGTCCACCGCACCCCGTTTCACCGGGATCTGGCCCAGTTTCGGGAAGAACCAGCCGACGAACCCCCGGAAGAGTTCCTCCTTGACCAGGAACGCCGTGCGGCGCGACAACATTCCGAACAGCAGCTGCGGTTCCACCATCGAGCTGTGGTTGGCGATGAACACCACCGGCCCCGACGACGGCACCCGCTCGCGACCGTGGACCCGGACCCGGAAGGCGGGCCGGACGATGAACTTCGAGATCCCCCTGCCGAAGGTGTGGATCGGGCCGCTCGCGCCTTCGGGCAGTCCCTTCGCGCTCACCTGGCGGCCTCGGCGGGGCAGCCTTCGAGGAGCCCGCGGTGCAGTGCCAGTTCCGCCAGCGCGACGATCACCTGGTCGATGTTGAGCGCCGAAGTGTCCACCTCGACGGCGTCTTCGGCCGCGCGCAGGGGCGAAGCAGCCCGCGTGGAGTCGAGGTGGTCGCGCCGCTCGACGGCCGCCTTCGCGACATCCACGGTGGACTCGCGACCGGCCGCGGAGTCCTGCGCGCTGCGACGCGCGGCGCGGACCTCGGCCGAGGCGGTGAGGAAGATCTTGAGCGGGGCGTCCGGTGAGACGACGGTGCCGATGTCGCGCCCCTCGACCACGATGCCGCCGACCCGGCCGAGCACCTCGGCGATGATCTCGCGCTGCCGGGTGACCAGCAGCTCACGGACCGCCGGGACGGCCGAAACCGGCGACACCGCGGTGGTGACGTCCGCCCCGCGGATCTCGGCGGCGACGTTCTCCCCCGCCAGGGTCACGGTCGCCTCGTCGGGGCTGGTCCCGATGCCCAGTTCGGCCTTCACGGCGACGTCGGCGACCGCGTCCGCGTCGGCCGGGTCGACCCCGGCGCGCAGGACGGCGAGGGTGACCATGCGGTACATCGCGCCGGTGTCGAGGTAACCGGCGCCGAGCTTCGTCGCGAGCTTCCGCGAAACCGTGGATTTCCCGGTTCCGGACGGGCCGTCCATCGCGACCACACCACGCAGGGCTCCCGTCACCGAAACTCTCCTCAGCTCATTCGTCGCTCACCTGATCGACGACCATTCTGCCTGGTGGCACGCGACACGCCTCAGCCGCCCACGGCGAACCGGTCGACGAGCATGCCGATCCGTTCCGTGCGTGCGTCCGCCGGGAGGCGTCGGCTGCGCTCGAGAGTGACCAGGCCGTGCAATGCCGCCCAGAAGGTCTCGGTGTAGAGGCCGGGATCGTCTTCGCCGGAGACCGGGCCCACGACTTCGAGCAGCGCGCCGAACGCGTCCTTGAGTGGTTCCGGGCTGTCCGGGCTGGCGAAGCTCAGCTCACTGGCGAGAGTGAAGATCGCGTCGTAGAGCGCGGGTTTGCGGTCGGCGAAGTCGAAGTAGTTCTCGGCCAGCCGCAGCAGCGCCTCCCGCGAGCCCTCCCCCGCCCTGGCGCCCTTCCGCATGTCGGCGGCCATTTCGGTGCAGCCCTCGAGCGCCGCGGCGGCCATGATCGCCCCCTTGCCGGAGAAATGACTGTAGAGCACGGGCTGGCTGTACTCGATCTTCGCCGCCAGCCGGCGGGTGGTGACCGCCTCCCAGCCCTCCTCTTCGGCGATCTCGCGGGCGGTGGTGACGATCAGCTGTTCGCGTTGCGAGCGGTCCCGCTCGCGCCGGGGGTTGGTGACCATACGAACATGCTAGCACCGCTAGACAAGCTAGCAGTGCTAGCGATAATGTCCGTCTCGTTCCTAGCACTGCTAGCTTTTGGAGTCGGAGATCATGACCAGAATCAAGATCGCTTACGTCCTGTCCGCCGCCCTCGTGCTCTTCGTCCTCTACTTCGGGAGCGGTTACGTGTTCTTCCCGGCGACCCAGACGGGCGGATTCGGACTGCCGGTGATGCCGTCCGAAGGTGACCCGATCCTCGCGGTCAAAGGCGTCCGCGACATCGGCACGGCGCTCGTGGTGCTCGCGCTGCTCCTGTTCCGGAACGCCCGCGCGCTGGGCTGGGCGATGCTCGCGATGGCCTTCATCCCGTTCGGCGACATGCTGATCGTGTTGACCCACAACGGGTCCGTGGGCGCCGCGCTCGGTATCCACGGCGCGACGTGTGCCTTGATGCTCGGGATCTCGGCGCTGTTCCTGATCCGTCCCGCGCGAAACGAACAGTGAGTTACTGTTGTTCACGTGAACGTCGAAGTGACCCCGCTCCCCGGAATTGGCGTCCGCAAGGACTTCGCCACCCGCAACGGCCGCCGCGTGGGCGTGGTGACCCATCGCGACGGACACGTCGAGCTGATCGTGTCCAAAACGGACGATCCCGACGCCTGCCTGGCCTCACTTCCGCTCACCACCGACGAAGCGGGCGCGCTGGCGAACCTGCTCGGCGCGCCCCAGCTGGTCGCCCAGCTCACCGAAGAGCACCGGGACCTGCCCGGCATCAACACCAAGCAGCTGCCGATCAAGGCGTCGTCGCCGTTCGACGGCCGGACGCTGGGCGACACCGCCATGCGGTCGCGCACGAGCGTCTCGGTCGTCGCGGTGATGCGGGCCGGGCAGGTCCACCCCTCCCCCACGCCGGACTTCAACCTCACCGCGGGCGACGTCCTCGTCGCGGTCGGCACCTCGGAAGGTCTCGAGGCCGCCGTCAAGATCTTGAAGTACGGCTGATCGCGGATGGATCACACCGCACTGTCCTTGATCGAACTCGGGGCGGTCTTCTTCGGGCTGGGCGCGTTGGGCCGCCTCGCGGGGAAGATCGGGATGTCCCCGATCCCGCTGTACCTGATCGGTGGCCTGTGCTTCGGGCAGGGCGGGCTGATCCCGCTCGGCGACATCGGCGACTTCACCCATCTCGCCAGCGAGATCGGTGTCGTCCTGCTGCTGCTCCTGCTGGGCCTGGAGTACTCGGCGGCCGAGCTGTTCACCGGGCTGAAACGCTCGTGGGTGGCGGGCGTCGTGGACATCGTGCTGAACGCCGCACCGGGCGCGATCGTCGCGCTCATCCTCGGCTGGGGGCCGATCGGCGCGCTCGTCATGGCGGGCGTCACCTACATCTCGTCGTCCGGGATCATCGCGAAGGTGCTCGGCGACCTCGGCAGGCTCGGTAACCGGGAAACGCCGGTGGTGCTGTCGATCCTGGTGTTCGAAGACCTGGTGATGGCGCTGTACCTGCCGATCCTCACCGCGGTGCTCGGCGGAGTGAGCTTCCTCGGCGGCCTGAAGGCCGTGGGGATCTCGCTGATGGTCATCACCGTGGTCCTGGTGATCGCGCTGAAGTTCGGCCGGTACGTCTCCGCGGCGGTGGACAGCCCGGACCGCGAGGTGTTCCTCCTCAAGGTCCTCGGCGCGGCATTGCTGGTCGCCGGCGTGGCTTCGGCGATGCAGGTTTCGGCCGCGGTCGGCGCGTTCCTGCTCGGCATCGCGATCTCGGGTTCGACGGCGGAGAACGCGACGCACATGCTCGAACCGCTGCGGGATCTCTTCGCGGCCGTGTTCTTCGTCGTGTTCGGGCTCAACACGAACCCCGCGTCGATCCCGCCCGTGCTCGGCTGGGCGGTCGTCCTGGCGGTCGCCACCACGCTCACGAAGGTCGGCACCGGCTGGTGGGCCGCACGCAGACAGGGCATCGGGAAGATGGGCCGGGCCCGTGCCGGAGCCGCGTTGGTCGCGCGCGGCGAGTTCTCGATCGTCATCGCCGGGCTGGCGGTGGCGGCGGGAGCGGTGACCGGCGAACTCGCCGCACTCGCGACGGCGTACGTCCTCCTGATGGCGATCCTCGGCCCGACGGCCGCGCGGATCGTCGAACCGGTGGCCCGCGCGCTGCAGCGTAAGCCCTTCGGCTCGAAGACCGCCGCTTCCCAGACCGGCTGACCCCACGCCAGGGACGGTCCTTCCTCGCGAATTCCGCAAGGAAGGACCGTTCCTGGCGTTCACCTAGCCCTGCTCGAGCAACTGGGCGGCCAGCGTGTCCTCCGCCCAGCGCTCCCACACGTCCAGCGGCCAGGCGCGGTCCCGGGTGAAGATCAGAAACAGCTCCGGGCTCAGGAGCGCGTAGAGGACGTCCGCCGCCTTACCGGTATCGAGACCGGTGACGGCGCCCGGTTTCCCCATCAGGGCCTTCGCCGCCGTCGCGTGCACGACATGGCGCGGATCCTCTTGCTCGGGCCACAATTCGCGCAGCTCGGGATGAGCCGCGAGCGCGATTCGGACCATGTCGGTGACGGCGGCTACCCGTTGGAGCACGGCCCGGCTGCCCTCGACCAGAGCGTTGAGCGCCTCACGCGCGTCCGGCGCGTCCAGCACCCGCGCGAACCACGGCCGCTCCATCGTCGCCAGTGGACCATCGTCACCGGCGATCGCGACGTCGACCAGTTCCTTCAGCAACGTCGGCTTGTTGCGGAAGGTGAAGTAGATGGTCTGGACCGCGACTCCCGCCCGGTCCGCGACCTGTTGAAGCGTGGTCGCGCCGTAGCCGTCGGCCAGGAAGAGCTCCGTGGCGGCCGTGATGATCCGCCGCCGGGTTTCCGCGGCCCGCTCGGATCGGGCGCCCTTGACACCACTCATGACTGGAGTCTATCTCTAGAGTCAATCACTAGAGTCCAACTCTAGTAACGACGGGATGGGGTGGCCGGATGACGGCGATCGTCAATCAGGAACAGGCCGAGGCGTGGAACGGCTGGGAAGGCAGGCTCTGGGCGGATCGTCCGGACCGCTACAACGGGATGATGGAAGCCTTCGACGCGCCGCTTTTCGCCGCGGCGGACATCCGCGACGGGCACGCCGTCCTGGACGTGGGCTGCGGCACCGGGCTCACGACCCGGATATCCGCGAAGAAGGCCGGAAGCGGGCACGCTCTGGGTATCGACCTTTCGGCGCCACAGCTGGAAAGGGCTCGTCTGGACGCGGCGGCCGAGGGAATCACCAACATCGCGTTCGAGCAGGGCGACGCGCAGGTGCACCCGTTCGGCGGGCCCGGCTTCGACGTCGTCGTCAGCCGGGGTGGCGTGATGTTCTTCGCCGACCTGGTCGCGGCGTTCACGCATCTTCGCGAAGCGATGGCGCCGGACGGGCGGCTGGCCTTCGTGGGACCACGGTCCGGCGACGTCGACAGCGCTTACGCCCGCGCGACGGCGGCGCTCGCGCCCTACCTCCGCGAGCCCTCCCCCGCCGCACGGGGGATGGGTTCACTGCTCGCGTCCGAACGGATCACCGAAGTGCTCACGGCGGCGGGCTTCCGCGACATCGACATCAGCCCGGTGGACGCGGAAATGGGCTTCGGGGCGGACATCCGCGACGCGACGGATTTCGTCTTCTCGATGGCTCCCATCCGGCACAACCTGCGCGATGTGGACGCGGCCTCCGTCGCGATCCTCCGTGACCGGGTCCGGGAGGCACTCGGCGAATTCGAGACTCCGCGGGGAGTGCGGATCCCCGGCGGGGTGTGGATGGTGACCGCCGGACGCTGACGGCATGAAGGGGCCTTTCACGGCAGAATTTGCCATGAAAGGCCCCTCAGCGCACTCGCCTAACCGCGCTCAAGCCCCGAAACGGTCGCCGGTGCGATCTGTGCCGGAGCCGCCGGAAGCGGAGCCGGAACCGCCGACGGTCCCGCGCCCGCGACAGGCAGCGCCAGCGAGGTCTTGCCCAGGTCCACCGTGATCTTCGGGTACTGCGCCGGACCGGAGATGAACGAGCCGTCCGTCCCGCCGATGATCAGCGCGAGCTGATGTCCCGCCGGGACGACATGGTCCGTACTCGCCAGCCGGAACGTCATCGTGTACGGCTGCCCCGGCGTCAGCGGCGATTCCTGACTCAGTGAACGGTGGTTGGCCAGATCCGCCCACCCGCGGCTGATGATGTTCAGCCCCACCGAGACGGCGTCGGTGCTCGTGTCCAGGTAGCAGGCGTCGTTACCGGGCGCGCTCGCGCCCCAGCACGACTGCGTCAGCTCGTTCTTGATGCCTTCCTTCGACCCGGTGTAATTCCGGATCGTCGCCGGGCCGTAGTCCACCAGGATCGCCGAAAGACGGGCCGTGGACGTCGACGGCGTCGCGGTCACGGTCACCTTCGCCGTCCCGGAGACGTGCAGGTCCTTCGCGAGCGCGCCGGTGCTGAACAGCACGCGCCCGCTCGCGGTCTCCGTCGGCCTCGCGGCCCAGCTGTTCGAGGACTGGCCCGACGAGTCCGTGAACGACACCGTGCCCGTCCCGGCGGTCGTACCGAGCGTGCCGACACCCGGCGTGCTCCCGGCCGCGGGGCGCAGGGTGACGGCGCTGCCCGCGGGCCACGCCGGCTGGTCCACCCAGACGTCGGGCTCGCGTTCCACGCTCGCGCCCGGGGTCTTCTCGATACCGTTGTCCACGCCGAGCAGGTAGTGGTCGAACCACTTGTGCAGGGTGTCGACCCACGCCGACCGCCGGTAGTCGAACGGATCGACGTGCCCGGCCTGCGTCAGCCAGATCTTGCGCTCGACGTTCAGCGCTTCCCACCACTGCCCGAAGTTGATCGTCTTGACGTTGAGGTCGCCCAAGCCGTGCGAAGCGAGCACGCTGGCCTTCACCTTCGAAGCGCTCTGCACGTGGTCCCGGTCGAGCCAGAACGCGTTGTAGTCGCCGTTCGCCGTCGCGCCCGCGGTGAGCTTCTGGTTCGCCGCAGCACAGTTCTGCCCGCCGTTGCGCCGCGAGACGGTCTGCGCCAACCCCGCTGGGCTCCCCTGGCGCAGGTTCGCGCCGTCGGAGCGGTAGTAGTCGTACCAAGAGCTGATGGCGCCGATCGGCACGATGGTCTTGAGCCCGTCGACGCCGGTCGCGGCGACGCCGTTGGCCACCGTGCCGTCGTAGGACTTCCCGATCATGCCGACCGCGCCCGTCGACCAGGTCGCGCTCGTCCTGGCCGGACCGGTCGCCGTCGTGTAGCCGTTCGCGCGGCCGTTCAGCCAGTCGACGACCTTGCGCGCCGAATTGACGTCCGACGGCCCGCCGATGTCGGTGCAGCCGCGGGACTTGTTGGTACCGGCCAGATCCACCAGGACCACGGCGTACCCGCGCGGGACGAAGAAGTTGTCGTAATAGAGCGGGAACCCGACCGGCCTGCCCGCCGAGTCGTAGGTTTTGAGCTCGCTCTCGTTGCCCCGCCCGCAGCACGAGTAGTACGGGCTCGCGTCCATGATGACCGGGACCTTCTTGCCCTGCGCCGCCGGTTCCCTCGGCCGGATGATGTCCGCGGCGACCCGGTCCGACCGGCCGTCGCCGTCCCCGTCGAGCCCGATGTCCACCCAAGCCGTCTCGCGGACGGCCTGGGCGAAGTCGTAGACCGGTTCGCTGCCCCGCGGTTTCGCCGCGGCCTGCGGCGCCGCGACCACGGCCGCGGCGACCGCCAAGATCCCTGCCAGCACAACTGTTTTCACGGTTGAGCCCTTCCCCGTCGGCTGAAAGCCCGTCAGGGAGAGCTAAACGCGGAGATCACCTGTGCAGTAGAGCGGAAAGTCTTGGTTACAGATCGACGGCGCGGTACAGCGAACCGACCTCACCGCGGTTCAGCCGCCGGATCGAGCCCGAGCGCTGGGCGCCGAGCTGGACATCACCGAGCGCGGTTCGGACCAGTTTGCGCACCGGGTGCCCGGTGGCCGCCATCAGCCGCCGCACGATGTGCTTGCGGCCCTCGTGGATGACCAGTTCGATCTGGGTGCGCCCGGCCAGCATGTCCTTGACCCGGAACTGGTCGACCTTGACGATGCCGTCCGGCAGCTCGAAGCCCGCCCGCAGCTCCTTGCCGAGCCCGCGCGGGACGATGCCCTCGACCTCGGCGAAGTAGGTCTTCAGCACGCGGAACGACGGGTGCATCAGCCGGTGGCCGAGGTCGCCGTCGTTGGTGAGCAGCAGGAGGCCTTCGGTGTTCTCGTCGAGCCTGCCGACGTGCACGATGCCGGGCGTCTCCTCGTACCGGCCGCGCAGGTAGTCGCCGACGCACGGACGGCCGCGGTCGTCGCTCATCGTGCTGTGCACGCCCTTGGGCTTGTTCAGCAGGAGGTACACGAGGTCCTCGCGGACCTGGACGCGGGTGCCGTCGACGTGGATCACGGAGTTGTCCGGATCGACGCGGCGGCCGAGCTCGGTGACCACCTTGCCGTCCACGCTCACGCGACCGCGCACGATCAGGTCCTCGGCCGCGCGCCGCGAGGCGACTCCCGCCTGCGAAAGGACCTTCTGCAGCCGAATGCCGTCGGGATGCGGGTCAGATGTCATCGATGGTGTCCACTTCGGGTAGCAACGGAGCGATGGGCGGAAGGTCGGCCAAGGACGAGAGGCCCAGTCGCTCCAGGAACAGCTCGGTCGTCACGTACAGCGTGCCTGTGGTTTCGGGGTCGGTCCCCATCTCCTCGATCAGGCCGCGCGCCAGCAGCGTCCTGATCACCCCGTCCACGTTCACCCCTCGGACGGCGGCGACCCTGGCCCTGGTCACCGGCTGCCGATAGGCGATCACGGCGAGGCTCTCCAGTGCGGCTCGCGTCAGCTTGGAACGCTGGCCGTCGAGCAGAAGCTTCTCCACGAACGGGGCATAGACGTCCCTAGTGTAGAACCGCCACCCTTCGCCGACTCGGCGCAGGTCGATTCCGCTGGTCCGCTCGGTGAACTTCTGCGCCATCGTGCGCAGCGCCACGGTCACCCGCGACACCGGCTGGCCGACCGTGTCGGCGAGCGATTCCTCGTTGATGGGCGAGTCGACGACCAGGAGCAACGCCTCGAGCGCCGCTTCGAGCATCTCGTCGGAGGTGACGTCGGGGTAGTCGCCGTCGCCTGCCGCGACGAGACCTTCGTCGGCAGGCGGCTCCGGGTCGGCCTCGGCCTCCGGCTCCGCTTCGGGGGCCTCCGGCTCACCCGGCTCGTCGGCAGGCGGCTCCGAGGCCTCCGGCGGGCTGAAAGCGTCCTTCACCTCATCCGTCGCGACGAAAGCGTCCTTCACCTCGTCAGACTTGGCGATGGGAGCTTTCGGCCCATCCCCGGTCTCGGGCGATTCGGTCTCTTCGGTGTTCTCCGGGCTCACCCGTACTCCTCGTCCTCAGCGGCGGCGCGATCGTGCTCGGCCGCCACCGACGCCTCCTCCACGGACCCGCCGGTCCAGCGCACGTGCAGTTCGGCGAGCGCCTCCAGCTGTTCGAACTGGACCGAGGCCTCCCGGTACAGCTCCAGCAGCGCGAGGAACCTCGCCACGATCTCGACGGTGTGCTCGCAGTCGTCGACCAGCTCGCCGAAGGTCGCTTCGCCCAGTTCCGCCAGCTTGAGCCGCAGCAGCGCGGCGTGTTCGCGCACCGAGACGCGGCCCATGTGGATGTGCGCGATCGACACCGTCGGCGGTGGCTTCGGTTTGAAGACCGCGACCGCGATCTCGGCGAACTTCGCCGGGTCGACGCCGAGCATCACCTCGGGCAGCAGACCCATGAACCGGTCTTCGAGCGCGACCGACCGCGGATACCGTCGCAGCGCGCCGGCCTCCAGCTCGCCGAACAGCGCCGCGACCTGCTTGTACGCGCGATACTGCAGCACGCGCGCGAACAGCAGGTCTCGTGCTTCGAGCAGGGCGAGGTCGTCTTCGCTCTCCACCTCGGCGGCGGGCAGCAGCCGTGCCGCCTTGAGGTCGAGCAGGGTCGCCGCGATGACCAGGAACTCGGTCGTCTCGTCGAGGTTCCACTCCGTGCCGAGCGCACGGGTGTAGGCGATGAAATCATCAGTGACCTGGTGCAACGCGACTTCGGTGACGTCGAGCTGGTGCTGCGAGATCAGCTGGAGCAGCAGATCGAAAGGGCCCTGGAAGTTCGACAGGTTCACCTTGAACTTGGACGTGCTCAGCTCTTCACTGGCCAGTCCTTCGGGGACCATCCCGCCGTGCACGGTCTCGTGCACGGCGGGGGTCTCGTCTGCCTCTGTCCGCTCGACCGGCTCTGAGCCGCTGGGAGCAGCCGCGGCCGGGTCGTCCATCAGCTCTCGGTCTCTTTCCCGTCCTCGCTGCCCGCCCGCAGACGCTGGACGAGGACCGAGTCCTCGCCCGCCGCGTCGAAGTCGGCCAGCAGCACGGCCACCGCCTCGCGGACCAGCCTGCCGCGATCGAGAACGAGGCCGTGCTTCGCCCGGAGGTTCAGCCTGGCCTGCTCCATCGCCAGCAGTTCGTCGCCGGAGACGTAGACGGTGATCTTCGCGTCGTGCTTGGTCCGCCCCGACCCGCTGCGCGCGGCACGGGCCAGCTGTTCCTTGTGCGCGTTCCCCGTCTCGTTCCCGGAACCGTTCCCGTTGCCGTTCCCCTTCGAGGGGGCGGGCTGTTCGGGCGCGGGCGGGAGATCGAGGGCGGGGCTGGAGGTGATCCTGAAAAGTTCGGACGCTCCGGGCAGGGAAGCTCGCCTGCTCACCGAGCGATCACCTCACGGGCGAGCGCGCGGTAGGCCGCCGCGCCCGCTGATTTGGGAGCCCAGGTCGTGATCGGCTCGCCCGCGACCGTCGTCTCGGGGAACCGCACGGTGCGGTTGATCACCGTGTCGAACACGGTGTCGCCGAATGCCTCCACCACTCTCGCCATGACCTCCTTCGAGTGCAGGGTTCTCGGGTCGTACATGGTGGCGAGAATCCCGGTGATGTCCAGTTTGGGGTTGAGGCGTTCCTGCACCTTCTCGATGGTGTCGATCAGGAGCGCTACGCCTCGCAGACTGAAGAACTCGCACTCCAGCGGGATGATCACACCGTCCGCGGCGGTCAGTGCGTTCACCGTCAGCAGGCCTAGCGAGGGCTGGCAGTCGACAAGAACATAGTCGTAGTCGTTCATGACCGGACGAAGGACCCGTAACAAAGTGTGTTCGCGCCCTACCTCTGCGACCAACTGGACCTCGGCCGCGGACAGGTCGATGTTGCTCGGCAGCAGGTCGACCCCGTCCACCCTGGTCTTCCGGATGACGTCGGTGATGCTGACCGACCGCTCCATGATGACGTTGTAGACCGTCTGGTCCAGCTCGTGCGGCTGAATGCCGAGGCCGACCGAGAGCGCGCCCTGGGGATCGAAGTCGACCAGCAGTACCCGGCGGCCGCATTCGGCCAGCGCCGCGCCGAGGTTGATGGTCGAGGTGGTCTTGCCGACCCCGCCCTTCTGGTTGCACATGGCCATCACCAGTGCGGGACCATGGCGGTCCAGCGGCGGCGGATCGGGGATCTCGCGGAACGGACGGCCCGTGGGGCCGATCCCGTCCCTCTCGAGTTCTTGCTGCTTGGTTTCTTTGGCGCGCTTGGCCTTGCGGCCGCGGGAAGAGATCGTGTCCTCCGACGGTTCGTCGCCGTCGTGTTCGGCGGGGGTTGCGATGGTCACCTGGCTGAGGCTCGCCGCGGCCGAACCGGCGGACGCGGACGGCTTCGCCGGCTCGTTCGGTGTCGACATGGCGCGAAAGCTCCTCTTCGGCAGGATCCTCGGCAGCCTATGCGCGATCCGCGAGTCGAGCCAACGAGGCACGCCGGGACCGACCGGGTCGATTAGCCCAGTGCGCGGGGATGTGCTGTGGCGTAGACCTCGCGGAGCGTGTTGACCGTGACCAGCGTGTACACCTGGGTGGTGGTCACCGAAGCGTGGCCGAGGAGTTCCTGCACGACCCGGACGTCGGCGCCGCCTTCGAGAAGGTGCGTTGCGAAGGAGTGGCGCAGTGTGTGCGGGGAGACGCCCGCCGTGATCCCCGCCGATTCCGCGGTGTCCTTGAGAACCTGCCACGCGCTCTGCCGGGAAAGCCTGGAACCGCGGGCGTTCAGGAACATCGCCGGCGTCCCCCTCCCGTGGGTGGCGAGCGCCGGCCGCGCGCGGACGAGGTACGCGTGCACCGCTTCCAGCGCGGGACGGCCGATCGGCACGATGCGCTGCTTGCCGCCCTTCCCGTCGAGCAGCACGGTCCGTTCGGCGTCGTCGATGTCGTCGACGTCGAGCCCCACGGCCTCGGAGATCCGCGCGCCGGTGGAGTAGAGCAGCTCCAGCAGCGCCCGGTCCCGCAGCGGGCGTTCGCCCTCGGGCGGCGGGGTTTCCAGCAGTTTCAGCACGTCGTCCACCGGCAGTGCCTTGGGCAGCCGTTTGGCCGCGGCCGGCGGGCGGACCTCGCGGGCCGGATCGTTCTCGGTGATGCCGTCGGCGTGCGCGAACTTGTGCAGCCCCCGCACCGCGACCAGCGCACGGGCCGCCGAGGACGCGGCGAGCGGCCGATGCTCTTCGTTGCCTTCGCGCAGCGCAGCACCGAACGAGGTGATGTGCGCCGAGGTGACGTCGCTGAAGCGCTCGACGTCGGCGGCGCCGAGGTACGCGGTGTACCGGCGCAGGTCGCGGGAGTAGCTGTCGAGGGTGTTCCTCGCGGTTCCGCGCTCGACCACCAGATGGTCGAGGTAAGCGGCGACCACCTGGGCGACTCCGGTACCGCCGGCCCGTGACACACGGACACTCTAGGACCACCGCGACCCGTTCGGGGGTACGCCGCGCGTACCGCGTCGCGGGTGTGAAACGGGCTACCTTGGGAGCATGTCCCAGCAACCGGACCCGGACGAGATGCGCGTCGGCACCGCCGAGCGCGAAGAGGCCGCGCGGCTGCTCGGCGACCACTACAGCCAGGGCAGGATCACGCCGGACGAGTACGAGGGCCGCGTCCTCGCCGCGTACGAGGCCGTGACCCTCGGCGAACTCCGGCCGCTGTTCCAGGACCTGCCCCCGCCGCATCCGACGTACCTGGCGCCGCGGTTCGACCCGCCGCCGTTCGTGCCCGTGTACCAGCACCCGGCCGCGGTCATGCCGTATTCACCGAAGTCGAAGGTGGCCGCCGGGGTGCTGCAGATCGTGCTGCCGTTCGGGATCGGGCGCTTCTACACCGGCCATGTCGGACTCGCTTTGGGGCAGCTGGCGGTCGTGGTGGTCACCTGCGGTGCCGGGGTGGTCTGGCCGATCGTCGACGGGATCGTGCTGCTGGCGAACGGCGGCACCGACGCGCAGGGGCGCCGTCTCCGTGACTAGAGCCTCGTGAGTGGTAAGGACGGTTAGAACCGTCCTTACCACTCACGAGCGTCAGAGGCCGCGCGAAGCGAACTTCGTCGGCCTGTCCTCCCAAGGCGCGTCGGCCGGCCGCGACGAAGCCGCCCCCGAAAGCACCGCGTGCGCGGCGAGCACGCCACCGACGGTCGACCCGTTCACCAGCTCACCCGCCAGGGCCATCCGCACCGCCTCGGCGAGCGGGAACTTCCGCATGACGAGGTCCGCCTCCTCGTCGCCGAGGACCTCCCTGTCCACTTCGGACAGCTCGCGGGCGAGGTAGACGCGGACGACCTCGTCGGTGAAGCCGGGCGACGCCGCGACGTCGACCAGGGTCTCCCACCGCTCGGCGCTGAGTCCGACCTCCTCGACCAGCTCGCGTTTGGCCGCCTCGACGGGGTCCTCCCCCGCCTTGTCGATCAGCCCGGCGGGCAGTTCCCACAGCCGCCGCCCGATCGGGTGGCGGTACTGGTGGATCAGCGTCACCATGCCGTCCGAGTCGAGCGCGACGACGGCGACCGCGCCGAGGTGCTCGACGACCTCACGGCGGGCGGTGCCGCCGCCGGGCATCACGACCTCGTCGACCCGCAGGCCCACGACACGTCCGATGTGGACGTCCTTTGTGGACGCGACGGTGAACTCGTGCTTGCCGGGCTCGCTCACCGGGCCGCCGTCTGGGCGGTTTCGGGCAGCTCGACCGGCAGCCGCTCGGCGACCTTGCGGTCGACGACGGCCTTCACGAACGCGCTGAACAGCGGGTGCGGGCGGGTCGGGCGGCTCTTGAGCTCCGGATGCGCCTGGGTACCGACGAAGAACGGGTGCTTGTCGGCGGGCAGCTCCACGAACTCGACCAGGTGGTCATCGGGCGAGGTACCCGAGAACACCAGACCGGCGTCGGAAAGGCGCTTGCGGTAGGCGTTGTTGACCTCGTAGCGGTGACGGTGCCGCTCGGAGACCTCGGTGCTGCCGTACGCCTTCGCGACCTGCGAGCCGGGCTTGAGCTTGGCGACGTAGGCGCCGAGCCGCATCGTGCCGCCCATGTCGCGCTCGCCGGCGACGACGTCACGCTGGTCGGCCATCGTGGAGATGACCGGGTTCGGGCCGTCCTCGAACTCGGCCGAGTTCGCGTCCTTGATACCCGCCAGGTTCCGCGCCGCGTCGATCACCATGCACTGCAGGCCGAGGCAGAGGCCCAGCAGCGGCAGCCCGTGGGTGCGGGCGTAGGCGATGGCGCCGACCTTGCCCTCGATACCGCGGACGCCGAAGCCGCCCGGCACCAGCACACCGTCCACATCGGACAGCGCCGCGGCCGCACCGGCCGGGGTCTCGCAGGAGTCCGAGGGGACCCACTCGATCTGGACCTTGGCGCGGTGGGCGAACCCGCCCGCGCGCAGCGCCTCGGTGACCGACAGGTACGCGTCCGGCAGGTCGATGTACTTGCCGACGAGCGCGACCCGCACCGTCTCCGACGGGTTGTGCACGCGGTCGAGCAGGTCGCCCCACACGGTCCAGTCGACGTCGCGGAACGGCAGCCCGAGGCGGCGCACCACGTAGGCGTCGAGCGCCTCACGGTGCAGCACCTTCGGGATGTCGTAGATCGACGGCGCGTCGGGGCAGGCGATGACGGCCTCGGTGTCGACGTCGCACATCAGGCCGATCTTGCGCTTGAGATCCTCCGGCAGCTCACGATCGGCGCGGCAGACGAGCGCGTCGGGCTGGATACCGATGTTGCGCAGCGCGGCGACCGAGTGCTGGGTCGGCTTGGTCTTCAGCTCACCCGACGGGGCGAGGTACGGGACCAGGGAGACGTGGAGGAAGAAGCACTGGTCGCGGCCGACGTCGTGGCGGACCTGACGGCAGGCCTCCAGGAACGGCAGCGACTCGATGTCGCCCACGGTGCCGCCGACCTCGGTGATCACGACGTCCGGGCTGTTCCCGTCCTCGTCGGCGCCCGCCGCGGCGGTGATCCTCGCCTTGATCTCGTCGGTGATGTGCGGGATGACCTGCACGGTGTCGCCGAGGTACTCACCGCGGCGCTCCTTGGCGATGACCTCGGAGTACACCTGCCCGGTGGTGACGTTCGCCTTGCCGTCGAGAGCCCGGTCGAGAAAACGCTCGTAGTGCCCGATGTCCAGATCGGTCTCGGCGCCGTCGTCGGTGACGAACACCTCACCGTGCTGGAACGGGTTCATCGTGCCCGGATCGACGTTGAGGTACGGATCCAGCTTCTGCATCGTGACCCGGAGCCCACGTGCGGTAAGGAGCTGACCCAGGCTGGAAGCCGTGAGTCCCTTACCCAGAGAGGAGGCAACGCCTCCGGTGACAAAGACATACTTGGTAGCCCGCGACTGAAGTCCCACGGGCTTCCACCTTATCGCACGCCCGCCGGGGCGCTCACCGGCCACGCCGCAAGCGTCCGATGGAGTGGAAAACCGCTACCCTCGCGACGTGACAGACGCGCACGACACCTGGACCGCACCGGTCGCGGAAGGCCCGCTCGACGCGGACATCCGTGTCCCCGGTTCGAAGTCGATCACCAACCGGGCCTACGTCCTCGCCGCGCTCGCCAGCGCGCCGACGCGGGTGCGGACCCCGCTCGACTCCCGGGACGCGCGCCTGATGCTCGGCGCCATCTACGCCCTCGGCGCCCACTCACAAGGCAGCATCGGCGGCTATCTCGTGCACCCGCTCGGCCCCGGCCGCGTCCATCCCGACGAGACCGTCCGGGTGGAACTCGGCAACGCGGGCACGGTCGCCCGGTTCACCCCCGCGCTCGCCGCCCTGGGCACCGGCCCGGCGCTGTTCGACGGGGACGAGGCCATCCGCCGCCGTCCCATCGGGCCGCTGCTGAAGGCGCTGCGCGACCTCGGCGCCCGCATCGACGACGACCGCCGCGACGCGCCGCCCTTCACCGTCCACGGCGAAGGTGGCCTGCGGGGCGGCAGGGTCGACCTGGACGCCTCGGCGTCGAGCCAGTTCCTGTCCGCGCTGCTGCTCGCCGGGCCCTCGTTCCAGCAGGGTGTCACCGTGCGCCTTGTGGGCGGCCAGGTGCCGAGCGAGCCGCATATCGCGATGACCGTCGAAATGCTCCGCCGCTTCGGGGCCACTGTGGACCGCGAGGGCGCCGAGTTCCACGTCGCACCGACACGGCTTTCCTGCCCCGAGTACGTCGTCGAGCCGGATCTCTCGACGGCGGCGCCGTTCGTCGCCGCCGCGATCGCGACCGGCGGCACGGTGCGCATCGCGGGCTGGCCGCAGCGGACGACACAGCCCGGGGACTGGCTGCGCAGCCTGGCGCCCGTTCTGGGCGCCACCGCCGAACTCGACGCGGCCGGTCTGACGGTCACCGGCAGCGGCACGATCCCCGGCGTCGAACTGGACCTGCACGACGTCGGCGAGCTGACGCCGGTGATCGCGGCGCTGCTGTGCTTCGCCGAGGGGCCGTCGGTCATCTCCGGGGTGGCGCATCTTCGCGGCCACGAAACCGACCGGCTGACCGCGCTCGCCACCGAACTGTCGTCGCTCGGCGCCGACGTCCGCGAGACCGAGGACGGGCTGCGCATCACGCCGGCGCCGCTGCACGGCGGGAAGTTCCGCACCTACGACGACCACCGGCTGGTGATGGCGGCCGCGGTGCTCGGCCTGAAGGTCGAGGGGGTCGAGGTGGAGAACCCGGGGACGGTCGGGAAGACCTTCCCCGGATTCGCCGAGGCCTGGACCTCGATGCTCGGCTAAGCGAGCCCTCCCGCGAACGGGGTTGCCCGCCACTGGTCGATCATCGGTTTCATGCCGTCCACCAGCATCGGCAGGTCGGGCGCCATCGACAGGCACGCGACCACCTGAAGCAGGCCCAGCGCTTCGAAGGTGCGCAGCACGCCTTCGTCGACCTCGCGCAGCCCGAATTCCGCGGCGGCGGCGTTGTAGGCCGCGATGCCTTCGGGACCGTTGAAGGCGAGATCGCGTTCGATCGGGCCGCGGTTCACCAGTTCGAAGTCGGAGTAGAGCTCGCCTCCGGTGGTGACGATCAGGTTGTAGCCCGGCGCGTCACCGTGCACCGGCTGGACGGTGGCACCGGGGAACGCCTCGGCGAACGCCTCTTCCGAGGCCAGCATCGGTCGGAAGACCTCCCATTCGCGGCGGGCGCGGTCGAGGTCGGCGGCGTCGAGCAGGTCCGGCCGCTCTTCGAGCTGGGCGAGGCCGTCGGGGATGAACGGATCGAGACCGTTCAGGAACGCCAGCTCGCCGGGATAGTCGCGGAGCGCGGCGTGCAGTTTCGCGACGAGCTTCGCCGAGTGCTCGACGGCGAGGTTCGCGTCCTCGACGAACTCGATCAGTTCCCAGAAGGTCATCGAGAAACCGTCACGCCGCACCGGTTCCGCCGGCACCAGCGGGCTCGGCTTGACGACCGGGAGCCCCTTCTCGCCGAGCCAGGCGGCGACGGCGAGCTCGCGCCGCTGGTCGGTCAGCTGCGTCTCCGGCGTGGTCGTGCGCGGCAGCACGGTCGGCACGCGCACGACGACCGGTGAAGGCGCCAGCCGCACGATGACGGAGAAAACGTCGTACAGGACCTCGGGTTCGGTGACGGCGATGCCGAGATCGCGTCCCGCGGAAACCGCGGCGGCCACCGCTCGCGCGGTGCGGGCGGCCCGTTGTTCGTCGGTGATCATGCCGCGAGTCTGACATGTCCGATTCACCCGGCGGAGCGTTCTCCGTCATCTTCGGGGAACAGCGCCTTCAGCGTGACCTCCCGGTTCACCCGCACATGCTCGACGGCGTGGGCCCGCGCACGGTCGGCGTCGCCCGAGGCGATCGCGTCGTAGAGACGGCGGTGCTCGTCGAGCAGTTCACCCCAGTGTTCGTTCTGGCTGGTCAGCCAGCGCAGCCTGCCTTCGAGCGGGCGGAGGATCTCGTGCAGCAGCCCGTTGCCGGCGAGCGCGACGATCTGGTCGTGGAAGCGGGTGTTGAGCGAGGTGATCCGGGCCGGGTCACCGCTTTCGGTCGCGCGGGCGGCTTCGGCGAGTAGGCGTTCGAGCGCGCGGAGCCCCGCTTTGCCCGCGCGTTCGGCGGCCAGGCCGGCGGCGAGCCCTTCGAGCGCCTCGCGGACGTCGAACAGCTCCTCGACGTCGGCCTTGGCCAGCTGGCGCACGACGATGCGCCGGGGTGATTGAACGGCCAGGAAACCCTCGGCCTCCAGGCTGCGGATGGCCTCGCGCACCGGGACCCGCGAGACTCCGAGGTCCTCGGCCAGCTCGCGTTCGACCAGCCGGTCCCCCGGCTTCAACCGTCCGGCGAGGATACGTTCACGCAGCTCGTCGCGGACCCGCTGCCGGGTCGCGGCCAGCGGCTGACGCGGTCCTTCCTCGGCCACCCGTCCCCCTCTTCAACACCGCCGTAACAGCTCGTAACCCGAGTTTATCGGCAGAAACCTTGACGGCGGGCCACCGCGGGGTGATATTTGGGATGCCAAATTTTGGGATACCAAACCGACCGGACGTCCCCGTCGATCGGAGGCCCGCATGACCGCCGCCCCAGCAACCCGGTCCGAAGCGCCTACCACCGAGAACGCCGATCCCCGGCTCTGGAACGAAGATCTCGCCCCGGCGAAGGAACGCCGCTGGAAGGTTTACGACATCTTCGCGCTGTGGATGTCGGACGTGCACAACCTCGGCAACTACACCTTCGCGGCGGGCCTGTTCGTCCTCGGGCTCTCGGCCTGGCAGGTGTTCACCGCCCTGCTGACCGGTTTCGTGCTCATCTACTTCGGTATGAACCTGATGGGTCGGATCGGCCAGAAGACCGGCGTCCCCTTCCCCGTGGTCGCCCGCATCAGTTTCGGCACCTTCGGCGCGAACCTGCCCGCGCTGATCCGCGCGATCATCGCGATCTTCTGGTACGGCATCCAGACCTATCTCGCGTCCGTGGCCATCACGCTGCTCGTGCTCGCGATCGATCCGGGCCTGAAACCGTTGACCAAAGTGGGTTTCCTCGGTTTGCACGCCCTCGGCTGGATCTGTTTCATCGCGCTGTGGCTCGCGCAGGCGCTGGTGCTCACCCGCGGCATGGAGGCCGTGCGCAAGTTCCAGGACTGGTGCGGTCCCGGTATCTGGATCGTGATGATCGCGCTCGCGGTGTGGATCCTGGCCGCCGCCGACTGGAACATCTCCTTGACGAGCAACCCGAAGGCACTGTCCACAGGGGAGCAAGTACGGCAGTGGTTCGGCGCCGTCGGCCTGATCCTGTCCATCTACGGCACCCTGATGCTTAACTTCTGCGACTTCTCGCGGTTCGCCCCGAACCAGAAAACGGTGCGGCGCGGGAACTTCTGGGGCCTGCCGATCAACTCGACGGCGTTCGCGCTGCTGTCGGTACTGGTGACCGCGGGCAGCCTCCAGGTGTTCGGCGAAGCCATCACCGACCCCGCCGAGCTGCTGGCCCGCATCGACAACACCCCCGTGCTGATCATCGGAGCGCTGACCTTCGCGATCGCCACCATGGGCGTGAACATCGTCGCGAACTTCGTCTCCCCCGCCTACGACCTGGCCAACATCTGGCCGAAACGGATCACCTTCACCATCGGCGGGATGATCAGCGCGGTAGCGGCGCTGTGCGTGCTGCCGTGGAAGCTGTACTCCTCCCCCGCGGTGGTCAACTACTTCCTCGGCGGCCTCGGTGCCTTCCTCGGCCCGCTGTTCGGCATTATGATCGTCGACTACTACCTGGTGAAACGCGGCCGGATCGACGTCGGCAAGCTGTTCGTCGCCGGAAGCGATTCGCCGTACCACTACAAACGCGGGTTCAACCCGCGCGCGATGGTCACGTTCCTGCCCACGGCGGCGCTGTCCGCGATCATCGCGCTGGTGCCGTTCTTCGCCCCCGCCGCGCCGTACTCGTGGTTCATCGGCACCGCTTCCGCCGCGGCCCTCTATTTCGTGGTGACGCGCAAGCAGCGGGTCGCGTGATGCGGATCCTGGTGACCAACTGCAACACCACCGAGGCGATGACGAAGGAGATCGAGGCGGGTGCCCGCGCCGCCGCTAGCCCCGGCACCGAAATCCTGGCCAGAACCCCGTTGTGGGGCCCGGAATCCGCGGAAGGCTGGCTGGACAGCTTCCTCAGCGCCGCGGCCGTCCTCGACCTTCTCCACGGGCTGGACGAGCCGTTCGACGCGCTCGTGATGGCCGGTTTCGGCGAGCACGGACGGGAAGGCGCGCGGGAACTGCTCGACGTCCCGGTCGTCGACATCACCGAGGCCGCCGCGCATCTGGCCTGTCTGCTGGGAAGACGCTACGGCGTAGTGACCACATTGGACCGGACGTGCGGGCTCATCGAAGACAGCCTGCACGGCGCGGGCGTCGCGCAGAACTGCGTCGGCGTCCTCGGTGCCGGGCTCGGCGTGCTCGAATTGAGCGACGACCGCCGGACGGAATCGGCGCTGCTGACCGCCGGACGGCGCGCCCGCGACGCGGGAGCGGAAGTCCTCGTCCTCGGCTGCGCGGGGATGACCGGCCTCGATCGCCGTATTTCGGCGATGCTGGACATCCCGGTGATCGACGGCGTCGCCGCCGCCGTCCGCCTCGCCGAATCCCTTGTCGCTCTCGACCTCAAGACCAGCCGGGCCGGCTCCTACGCCCGCCCGCTCCCAAAAACCCGCCTCTGGCCCCGCAATTCGTCATCTACTTGCGATGCACACGATCGCAAGTAGATGACGAATTGCGATGGAGGCTAGTTGCCGTCGGCCGCGATACCGGGGGCCGGAGCCTGGGCGTTGCCCGCGATGCCGTAGCGGCCTGCGCCGCCTTCGAGCTGCTCGCGCAGCGCCAAGATCGTGGTGACCCGGCCCGCCGCGGTCTCCGCGTTGTCCACAGTGGACAGGATCGAGGTCGACGAGGTGTCGGCGCGGACGACACCGATCGCGCCGGTGCCGTCGGCGGATCCCGCGTCGCCCGCCAGGACGGTGCCCGCCCCGGAACGGTCCAGCTGCGCGGCGAACCGCGCGATGGTCGAGGCACGGTCACCGGCGCCGTCCCCGGTGTACTTGGTACCGGTGAGCACGATCGCGAGCTGCGCGGGCTTCACGTCCCCGCCGGTCTTGAGGAAACCGCCGTCGGTGAGCCCGCCGAGCGCGGCCGCCAGCTCCACCGGTGTGGACTGCGGCTGCGCGTTGTCCTTGTTCAGCAACGCCACCGAGCCGAGCAGAGCGCCCGCGAGGGTGCCGGGGTCGCCCGCGGTCGGGAACTGGACACCCGCGGGCTGGAGCCGGGACACGAGGTCACGCAGCTGATCGGACCGCATCGGGTCGGAGAACGCCTCGGTCAGCTGGATCTCCCCGGTGACGGCGGCGCCGGCCTGACCGACGAGCTGCTTGAGCGCGTCGCGGTCCGCGGGCTTCGCGTCCTCGGTGGTCACCAGCACCACCGAACGCTTGTCCAGCTGCCCGGCGACGACCTTCGGCCCCATCGCGCCGGCGAACGCGTCCGCGTCGCCGAGCCTGGCGTTGAGCGTGTTGCGCTGTGCCTCCAGATCCGCGACCTGGGAACCCAGATCCTCCTTCTGGCCGGCGAGACCGGAAAGCAGGGCACCGTTCAGCGCCGTGGACCCGAGCACCACTCCGAGGGCGAGCGCCAGGAAGCAGGCGGCGATGGAAACGATGTGGTACCGCAGTGAAATCACGTGAAGAGTCCCTTGCCCCAGGCGATGAACGAGTTCCAGGTGTCGCGGATCCAGTCGAGGTAGACCGATCCCACGTCGGACACCAGCAGTGCGGCCGCGACGGCCACCAGGGTCGCGACGACCAGGAGGACGATGGCGCCGATGGACACCCGGCTGCGGTGCAAAGTCGCGACCGCCTTGCCGTCGACCAGTTTCGTGCCGAGCTTGAGCCGGGTGAGGAACGTCGACGGGTTCGAGCCGGAGCGGCCGTGGTCGAGGAACTCCCGCAGCGTCGCCTGGAAACCGACGGTGACCACCAGGCTCGCCTCGTGCGCGTCGGCCAGCAGCAGCGCCAGGTCCTCGGCGTTGCCCGTCGCGGGGAAGGTGACCGCGCCGATCCCGAGGTCCTGGATGCGCTCGACACCCGGCGCGTGCCCGTCTGGTTGCGCCGGCACCACGACCTCACCGCCGCTCCGCAGCGTCTCCGCGCCGATCCCGTGCGGGTCGCCGACGATGACGTCCGGCTGATACCCCTGCGCGCGCAGGGTGTCGGCGCCGGCGTCGACACCGATCAGCACCGGCCGGTGCTCGCCGATGTACTTCTTCAGCTTCTTGAGGTCTTCGGCGTGCCCGTTGCCGCCCGCGACCACGAGGGCGTGCCGGTCCTTGAGCGGAACCCGGATCTCCGGGACACCGACACCGTCGAGGATGAGGCTGCGTTCCCGGCGGAGGAATTCGATCGTGTTCGCGGAGAACGCCTCGAGCTGGGTGGACATCCCGGCCTTGGCCTCGATCATCTGGTCCGCGACGCTTTCCCGCGTCTGCTGGACACCAGAGCCGAGCTGCCGCTCACCGATGTAGACGACGCCCTCGTGCAGGCGGAGTTTCGTGCCGTCCTTCACCTTGCGCAGCAGTTCGCCGCCGACCGAATCGACGAGCGGGATCCCGGCCTCCAGCAGGATCTCCGGGCCCAGGTTGGGGAAACGGCCGGAGATCGACGGCGAGGCGTTCACCACCGCCGCGACTTCGGCCTCCACCAAGGCATCGGCCGTCGACCGGTCCAGGTCGAGCTGGTCGAGGACGACGATGTCGCCGGGGCTCAGCCGTCGGAGCAACTCGCGCGTACGCCGGTCGACCCTGGCGACGCCGGTGATCCCGGGGAGGGTCTCTTGGTTACGCGAGAGCAGGCCGGTGAGCTTCATGCGACCGATAGTGACAAATTCGCGCGGCCTTCCGTGTCCGCCACGCCGATGGAAACACGCCGATTAACCCACACCGGTTCGGCCTCGGCCTCCCGCGACGAACGTTGCGAAAGCCACTTTCGCAACCTTCAGCGTTGCGAAAGTGGCTTTCGCAACCCTCACCTGAGTACCTCGGCCCCGTCAGAGCGAGAGAAGTAGTGAAGGCCTCCTTCACCACCCTGAAGGTAGGGAAGGAGGCCTTCACGGACTCACGCAGGCGGAGCTTACTTCGCTTTCTTTCGCTTCCCTCCGCGACGGGCTTTGGGCTTGTCCGGCGCGCTCTTGTCGGCCTCGGCCACGGCGAGCAATTCCTCCGCGTGCGCCCGGCCGGTCTCGGTGCTTTCCATTCCGGCGAGCATGCGGGCGAGCTCGACGACACGCTCGGATTGTTCGAGCACGCGCACGCCACTGCGCGTCACTCCGCCGCTGGTGCCCTTGTCCACCACCAGATGCTGGTCGGCGAACGCGGCCACCTGCGGCAGATGCGTGACCACCAATACCTGATGACTGCGCGCCAGCCGCGCGAGCCGCCTGCCGATCTCGACCGCGGCCCGGCCGCCGACCCCGGCGTCGACCTCGTCGAACACCAGTGTCTGCACGGTGTCCGCGTGCGCGAGGACGACCTCGATCGCCAGCATCACGCGGGAAAGCTCACCACCGGAAGCAGCCTTGTGCACCGGAAGCGGCGGCGCGCCGTTGTGCGCCCGGAGCAGCAGCTCGACATCGTCGACACCGTCGGGCCCGGCGTGCACGAGCCTGCCGTCGACCTTCACCGCGTGCGCGTCGCTCTCGTCCACGGTGCGCCGCTCGACGGTGATCTCGATCTCGGCCTGGCCCATGGCGAGCCCGGACATTTCGGCGGTGATCGCCTCGGCGAGTTCGGCGGCGGCCTCGACCCGCGCCTCCGACAACGTGAGCGCGTGTTCCGCCAGCGTGACGGCGAGTTCGTCGCGGCGCTTGGCCAGTTCGGCCAGCGCCTCTTCGGAGGTGTCCATCGTGGACATCCGGCGGCGGGCGTCGTCGGCCCACGCGAGTACGCCGTCCACATCGGCCGCGTATTTGCGCGTGAGCCGCT
The DNA here is from genome assembly GCF_900105055.1 of Amycolatopsis lurida. NCBI lineage: Bacteria > Bacillati > Actinomycetota > Actinomycetes > Pseudonocardiales > Pseudonocardiaceae > Amycolatopsis > Amycolatopsis lurida. Next base: position 7,682,864 of record NZ_FNTA01000004.1, on the reverse strand, counting down.
TCAGATCCGCCTGGCGCGCGAGCACCTTCTCCAGGAGCGCCGGGTCGGCGTCGAGCGTTTCGAGGTAGCTGCCCAGCTCGGTGCCCACTTCGGACAGCAGCACCGAAGCCTCGTCCAGCCGGGGCCCGAGTTCACGCAGCACGGCGTCTTCGGAACCGGTCAGGTGGCGGCTCGCCTCCCCGATCAGCCCCAGCGCGCCGGGAGCGTCCGGATCCCCGTCCGCCGAACCGGCGACGGCGGCGTGTGCCGCGCTCGCCGCCGACCGCAGTTCGTCGACCGCGGCGAGCCGTTTGATCTGCTCGGTGAGCTCGGTGTCCTCGCCGGGTTCCGGCGCGACGGCGTCGATCTCGGCGAGGCCGTGGCGCAACAGGTCGGCCTGCTGCGCCATCTCGCGGGAGCGGGTGGAGCGCTCGGTCAGTTCGGCGACGACGGCGAGCCACTCGTCCCGGACCGCGCGATAGCGCTCGAGCGGTTCGGTGACGGCCTCGCCGGCGAACCGGTCGATCACCGCGCGCTGCTCGGCAGGCCGCAGCAACCGCAGCTGATCGTTCTGCCCGTGGACGGCGATCAGTTGTTCGGACAGGTCGGCCAGTACCCCGACCGGCACCGAACGGCCACCGAGGTGGGCACGGGACCGGCCGTCGACCGAGACCGCGCGCAGCGCGATGACGCTGCCGTCCTCGTCGACCTCCGCCCCGGCGTCGGTGACGATCCGGGTGGCGCCCTCGGCGCCGCCCAGCTCGAAGCGGCCTTCCACGAAGGCCTTCAGCATTCCCGTCCGCACCTTGGACACTTCGGCTCGGCCGCCGGAGAGCAGGTGCAACCCGCTGACGACCATGGTCTTGCCCGCACCCGTCTCACCGGTGACGACGGTGAAGCCCGCGTGCAGTTCCAGCAGGGCGTCCTCGATGACTCCGAGGCCCTGGATGCGCATCTCGGCCAGCACGACGCCCACCGTAGCGGCCCACCCCGACCATTCCCGCACCCGGCACGTCATGAAAGGGGCCTTGACGACGAAAGTTGTCTTCAAAGGCCCTTTCACGCCATCCGTCAGCGGGCGTGTCGCTCCCGCCAGCCCTTGATCGGCAACGAGAACTTGTGCACGAGCCGGTCGGTGAACGGGCCTTCCCACAACCGGACCAGGCGCACCGGCACCCGGCCGCAGGTGACCCGCACGGACGCGCCGGCGGGGAGATCGAAGGTCCGCGATCCGTCGCAGGTCAGGACGGCGGGCGACCCGTCAGGATCGATGGCGACGGTGATCTCCGAGTCACGGGAGACGACCAGCGGCCGGGAGAACATCGCGTGCGCGTTGCTCGGGACCACCAGCAGGGCCTGGACGTCCGGCCAGATGATCGGCCCGCCCGCGGAGAACGCGTACGCCGTCGAGCCGGTCGGAGTGGCGCACAGGACGCCGTCGCAGCCGAAGGACGACACCGGCCTTCCGTCGACCTCGATGAGGGCGTCCAGGACGCGCTCCCGTGAGCTCTTCTCGACACTGGCCTCGTTGAGCGCCCAGGTGTGGACGGTCTCCTCACCGTCGACGGTCACGACGACGTCGACGGTCATCCGCTCTTCGACCTGGTAGTCGCCGTCGACGGCACGCTGGACGGTGTCGGCGAGCTTGTCCGAATCGGCCTCCGCCAGGAAGCCGACCCGGCCGAGGTTCACGCCGAGGACCGGAACGCCGTTCGGCCTCGCCAGTTCCGCTGCCCGCAGCAGGGTGCCGTCGCCGCCGAGCACGAACACCAGCTCGGTGCCGGCGGCGGGGTCCTGCTCCGGTGCCATGACCGTGCAGGGCGCGCCGATCCCGCCATCGGCTTCCAGCATCTCCCGGACGTCTTCGTCGAGGACCCGAAGCCGCACCCCAGCCTTGGCGAAACGGGCCGAAACCTCGCGTGCCGCGTCCCGGGTCGCGTCCCGGTCCGGGTGCACGACGAGCAGCACCTCGCGATCGCTCATTGGGGTCCCTCCAGGACTGCGGTCCGGACGAGCCGCTCGGCGTCGGTGCCGGCGGTCTCCCCCGCCCCGCGGGTAAGCCAGACGAAGTATTCGACGTTCCCCGACGGCCCGGGAAGCGGGCTCGCCACGACGCCGCGCAGGCTCAGGTCCAGCTTTTCGGCCTCGGCCAGCACACCGAGCACCGATTCGGCGCGCAGTTCCGGATCGCGGACGACGCCGCCGCTGCCCAGCCGGTCCTTGCCCACCTCGAACTGCGGTTTCACCATCGGCACCAGATCCGCGCCGTCCCGCGCGCAGGCGGCCAGCGCGGGCAGCACGAGTTTGAGCGAGATGAACGAGAGGTCCCCGACCACGAGGTCGACCTGCCCGCCGAGGTCTTCCGGGGTCAGGTTGCGGACGTTCGTCTTGTCCAGGACGACCACCCGGTCGTCGGTGCGCAGACGCCAGTCCAGCAGGCCGCGGCCGACGTCGGCGGCGATCACCGTGGCGGCGCCGTTGCGCAGCAGGACATCGGTGAAGCCACCGGTCGAAGCGCCCGCGTCGAGACAGCGTTTTCCCTCGGTGGAAAGACCTTGCGGGGTGAAGGCTTCGAGCGCGCCGAGCAGTTTGTGCGCGCCGCGGGACGCCCAGCCGGGATCGTCGCTGTCGCGCACCACGATCGGCGCGCCGGACTCGACCCCGGTCGCGGGTTTGGTGGCCACCATGCCGCGCACGGTGACCTTGCCTTCGGCGATCAGCGCCGACGCCTGCTCCCGGGATCGCGCGAGTCCCCGCCGGACGAGCTCCGCGTCCAGACGGGCGCGTTTGGGCACGCGGTCAGACCTTGTCGATGGTGGACAGCGCCACCGTCAGCTCGGTGTGCACGGCCTCGAACCGGTCGACGTGCTCCGAGAGCGGAAGCGCGGCGAGGTCGTCAAGACCCGCCACGGCTTCGTCGATCCCGGCTCGGGGATCCGTGTCCTGCTGCGTGTACTGATCCGCCTGGGCCGCCGGAGGCCCGGGCACCGGCGGAGGGCCCGGCACCGGCGGTCGCGGCACGGGGTGGAAGTGGTCTTGCACCCCACCAAGTTAGCAGCGCTGGTCAGCCGAGGCGCAGCTCGGCGAGCGCGGCGCGGGCGGTGTCGCCCACACCACGGACCTCGGTGATCCCCGAGTCCCAGGCCGCCGCGCACAACGCGCGCAACAGGTCGAGGGAGTCGCCTTCACCATCGGCTTCGAGGACGTCACCCTGTGCGGTGACACGCCAGCCGTCCTTGGGCCCGATTTCGAGAAGATCCGCCCGGCTGCTCAGTCCGGACAGGTCCTGCGCGAGGTAGCGCGGACGCTCTTCGGGCCTCGCCGAGATCAGGGACGCCGCGTCGGCGACGCCGGTCAGGACGCAGAGCGCGTCGATCCCGGCCGCGACCGCGCCCTCGATATCGGTGTCGAGCCTGTCGCCGACGACGAGGGCACGTTCCGCGCCCGCGTCCCGCGCCGCCGTCGTGAACAGCCCCGGCGCCGGCTTGCCGGCCACCAGCGGTTCGACGCCGGTGGCGGTGCGCAACGCGGCCACCATCGACCCGTTGCCCGGGAGTAGTCCGCGTTCGCTGGGCAGGGTCGCGTCGACGTTGGTCGCCACCCAGAGCGCGCCCGCGCGGATGGCGAGGCACGCCTCCGCGAGAGCGGCCCAGGTGTTCTGCGGCGAGTGCCCTTGGACCACGGCCGCCACGTCCGGGCCGGTTTCCCGGACCGTCTTCAGGCCGGCGGATTCGATCTGGGCGGCCAGTGAGTCCGTACCCACGACGAGGACCACCGCGCCCGGGGGCAGCCGCTCACCCAGGAGGGCGGCGGCGGCCTGAGAGCTCGTGTGGACCTCTTCGGGGGTGGCGGGCAGCCCGAGTGCCTCCAGGTGCGCGGAGACCTCCGCGGGTGCCTTGGAGGCGTTGTTGGTCACCCAACGGACGGCCGTCCCGTGGTCCCGAAGCGCCCGGAGTGCTTCCGGTGCGCCCGGGACCACCTTGCTGCCGTGATAGACCGTGCCGTCGAGGTCGAACAGGACCGCGTCGTACCCGGCCGACAGGGCGTCAGCCATTCGTGAGCTCCGCGGCGCGCTCGGCGGCGTCGGTCTCGTCCTCCTCGTCGGCCTCTGCCGCGTTCAGGAACCAGCGGATCGCCTCGTCCTTGCGGTCGGCGGCGGCGAGGTTGTCGGCGTAGGCGTAGAACAGCCGGGCGCTCCACGGGTCGCGCTTCTCCGCCTTGAGGTCGTCACCCTGCAGGGAGACGACGGCGGCGTCCAGCTGGCCGAGGTCACGCCGCGCACCGGCCGCGACGATCGCGAGTTCGATCTGGGTCGCCTTGGACAGGCGCTCCTTGTCGACCTCCTTCGCGAGGTCGAGCGCCCGCTCCGGCCGGCCGATGGCGCGCTCGGCGTCGGCGATGATCGCGATGTGGTCGTCGGCCCTGGTCATCCGGCGGACGGCCCGCAGCTCGGACAACGCCTCGGACCAATTGCCCGCGTGGTAGGCGACCAGGCCGAGCGCCTCACGGACGATCGGGACCCGCGATGCCTTGGCCTTCGCGTACTTGGCGTGCTCCATGGCGGCTTCGGGATCCTCGTCGACGAGGCCACCGGCCGCGACCAGGTGCTTGCCGACGGTTTCCGCGAGTGCCTTGGGCAGGGTGCGGAGTTCCCGGCGGACCTCTTCGTCGAGGTCGGAGAACTCGATGCCTTCGGGCAGCTCGGGAGCTTCGAGCAGCTCCCGAGCCAAGGTCTCGTCGTCGACCGGCCTGTCCTCGGTACGCGGAGACGGACGGAAGTCCTTGCGGCCTTCGGACCGGTCGCGCTGGGGACGGTCGTCGCGCTTGCGGTCGAACCCACCACGGGAGTCGCCGCGCTTGTCGTCGTAGCGCTTCTCCGGGCGGTCACCGGAAGGGCGACGGTCCCCGCGGTTGTCACGGTCGCCGTAGGGCTTGCGCTCGTAGCCACCACCGCTGGGACGACGGTCACCCGAGGACGAGCCGCGCCGGTCACCGTTGTACCCGCCGGAACGGGAACCGCCACGATCGTCACGGTCGCGATAGGACTTGTCGCCGCCACGGTTGTCGCGGTCGCCATAGGACGGACGCCGGTCGTCGCGATCGCCGTAGGACTTGCCCTGGGGGCGTCCCTCGTAACGGTTGCCGGACGGGCGGTCGTCGGAACGGCCGCGGTTGTCCGAGCCGTAGCCGGAACGGGCCGGGCGGCTGTCCGAGCGCTTCTCGTACCGGCCCTCGGAACGGTTGTCCGAGCGGCTGTCCGAACGATTGTCGGAGCGGTTGTCGTAACGGCGCTCAGGACGGCTGTCGGACGAGCGGTAGCCGCCCCGGTTCTCGGACCGGTAGCCACCACGGTTGTCGCTGCCACGATTGTCGCTGCCGCGGTTGTCGCCGCCGCGGTAACCACCGCGGTCGCCACCACGGCTGTCGCGGTTGTCGGACCGGTAACCGCCGCGGCTGTCGCCACCCCGGTTGTCCGAGCGGTAACCGCCCCGGCTGTCTCCGCCACGGTTGTCCCGGCTGTCACCGCCGCGATATCCACCGCGGTCGCCACCACGGCTGTCGCGGCTGTCCGACCGGTAACCGCCGCGGTCGCCGCCCTTGTGGTCGCGGTTGTCGCGCCGGTCGTCCGAGCGGAAGCCGCCACGACGTTCGTTGTCGCGGCCGCCGGACCGGTCGTCGCTGTTGTAGCGGGGGCGGTTGTCGTCGCGCCCCTGGCCTGCGAATCGGCTGCCACCGGGGCGCTGGTCACGGGGGCCGTCGCCGCTGCGCGGGGGTTTGCCGGAGTAGCTGCTTCCGGAACCGCGGGCACCGCGGTCGTCCCTGCGCGGGCGGCCCTGGTAGCCACCATCGCGGCCGCCGCGGTCCTGCCGTCCGCCGGCGGAACCGCGCCGGTCACCTCGCTGCGCGTCAGACCGGCCTCCGCGGGGACTGTCGTCCCGGCGACCCGACCGGCCGGACGCGCCATCATCTGAGTCACGTCGACCGAACTCGGACACCTGGCCTCCTGCCACTATTGAAAAGTTTCGACACTTGCACCCACCTGCCAGGTGGGCCAACGGACCATTCTAGTCGGTCCATGGACATGAAAAGAGACAGGGCCCTGACCGGGGAGAACCTGTTGGGGTTCTCAACCCTGGTCAGGACCCTGTCCTGAAGTTAGTCCGGCGGTGTCCTACTCTCCCACAACCCTTCGGTTGCAGTACCATCGGCGCTGTCAGGCTTAGCTTCCGGGTTCGGAATGGGACCGGGCGTTTCCCTGACGCTATAACCACCGAAACACTACGAAACAACACACACTCGTTCGTTTCCACGATCGGTGTGGTGTTTCAGAGCTGTAGAGTGGATGCGTAACATCTTCGTGGGCAAGTCCTCGGCCTATTAGTACCAGTCAACTCGACAACACATTACTGTGCTTCCATTTCTGGCCTATCAACCCAATGGTCTGTTGGGGGCCTTAACCCACAAAGGGGTGGGATACCTCATCTTGGAACAGGCTTCCCGCTTAGATGCCTTCAGCGGTTATCCCTTCCGAACGTGGCCAACCAGCCATGCCACTGGCGTGACAACTGGCATACCAGAGGTTCGTCCGTCCCGGTCCTCTCGTACTAGGGACAGCCTTCCTCAAGTATCCTACGCGCGCGGCGGATAGGGACCGAACTGTCTCACGACGTTCTAAACCCAGCTCGCGTGCCGCTTTAATGGGCGAACAGCCCAACCCTTGGGACCTACTCCGGCCCCAGGATGCGACGAGCCGACATCGAGGTGCCAAACCATGCCGTCGATATGGACTCTTGGGCAAGATCAGCCTGTTATCCCCGGGGTACCTTTTATCCGTTGAGCGACACCCCTTCCACCAGGTGGTGCCGGATCACTAGTCCCGACTTTCGTCCCTGCTCGACATGTCTGTCTCACAGTCAAGCTCCCTTGTGCACTTGCACTCAACACCTGATTGCCAACCAGGCTGAGGGAACCTTTGGGCGCCTCCGTTACTCTTTAGGAGGCAACCGCCCCAGTTAAACTACCCATCAGGCACTGTCCCTGAACCAGATCATGGTCCGAGGTTCAGATTCCCAATCCGACCAGAGTGGTATTTCAACAACGACTCCACCAACACTAGCGTGCCAGCTTCACAGTCTCCCACCTATCCTACACAAGCCGAACCGAAAACCAATACCAAACTATAGTAAAGGTCCCGGGGTCTTTCCGTCCTGCCGCGCGTAACGAGCATCTTTACTCGTAGTGCAATTTCGCCGGGCCTGTGGTTGAGACAGCCGGAAAGTCGTTACGCCATTCGTGCAGGTCGGAACTTACCCGACAAGGAATTTCGCTACCTTAGGATGGTTATAGTTACCACCGCCGTTTACTGGCGCTTAAATTCTCAGCTTCACCCCGAAAGGTTAACCGGTCCTCTTAACGTTCCAGCACCGGGCAGGCGTCAGTCCATATACATCGTCTTGCGACTTCGCATGGACCTGTGTTTTTAGTAAACAGTCGCTTTCCGCTGGTCTCTGCGGCCACCCACCCCTAGTCCGCAAGGGACTTCAGAGTGTTTGGCCCCCCTTCTCCCGAAGTTACGGGGGCATTTTGCCGAGTTCCTTAACCACAGTTCACCCGATCGCCTTAGTATTCTCTACCTGACCACCTGTGTTGGTTTGGGGTACGGGCCGTGCACGCACTCGCTAGAGGCTTTTCTCGGCAGCATAGGATCACTCTACTTCGCCTCAATCGGCTACGCATCACGTCTCAACCTTCATGAGCGGCGGATTTGCCTACCACTCGGTCTACACGCTTACACCAGTACTACCACTCACTGGCGGAGCTACCTTCCTGCGTCACCCCATCACTCGACTACTACGGAATCAGATCCCACGCTCCACAACCAATCTCCACCCCGAAGGGTCTCGACTGGCGCTTTGGGTGGTTAGTATCAACCGCCTCATCCTGGGCGCACGTGCTCGGGTACGGGAATATCAACCCGTTATCCATCGACTACGCCTGTCGGCCTCGCCTTAGGTCCCGACTTACCCTGGGCGGATTAGCCTGGCCCAGGAACCCTTGGTCATCCGGCGGCAGAGTTTCTCACTCTGCATTCGCTACTCATGCCTGCATTCTCACTCCCACACCCTCCACGACTGGCTTCCGCCGCCGCTTCCCTGGATGCAGGACGCTCCCCTACCCATCCGTGCGACTAGACATCTCTTCAAGAGAGACGCCGATCTATATGCACGAATGACACAGCTTCGGCGGTGTGCTTAAGCCCCGCTACATTGTCGGCGCAGGACCACTTGACCAGTGAGCTATTACGCACTCTTTCAAGGGTGGCTGCTTCTAAGCCAACCTCCTGGTTGTCTGGGCAATCCCACATCCTTTCCCACTGAGCACACACTTGGGGGCCTTAGCTGGTGTTCTGGGCTGTTTCCCTCTCGACGACGAAGCTTATCCCCCGCCGTCTCACTGCCACACTCTCACACCACGGTATTCGGAGTTTGGTTGATTTCGGTAACCCGGTAAGGCCCCTAGACCATCCAGTAGCTCTACCCCCGTGGAGAAACATGTGACGCTGCACCTAAATGCATTTCGGGGAGAACCAGCTATCACGGAGTTTGATTGGCCTTTCACCCCTACCCACAGCTCATCCCCTCAGTTTTCAACCTAAGTGGGTTCGGCCCTCCACGTCGTCTTACCGACGCTTCAGCCTGGCCATGGGTAGATCACTCCGCTTCGGGTCTAGACCACGCGACTCAGACGCCCTATTCAGACTCGCTTTCGCTACGGCTACCCCACACGGGTTAACCTCGCCACGCAGCACTAACTCGCAGGCTCATTCTTCAAAAGGCACGCCATCACCTCAACATCACAAGGATGTGCTCGGGCTCTGACGGCTTGTAGGCACACGGTTTCAGGTACTCTTTCACTCCCCTCCCGGGGTACTTTTCATCTTTCCCTCACGGTACTAGTCCGCTATCGGTCTTCAGGAAGTATTTAGGCTTACCGGGTGGTCCCGGCAGATTCACAGCAAATTCCACGAGCTCGCTGCTACTCGGGAACACCAAACAAACGATCCACAACGTGTTTTCGCGTACGGGACTCTCACCCACTCCGGTCGCCCATCCCAAGACGTTCCACTAACACGCGTAACCGCTCCGAGGACTGTCAGATCCTCGACGCTGGGTCCCACAACACCACACACACAACGCCTGACAGCTTGACATGTGCATGGTTTAGCCTCTTCCGCTTTCGCTCGCCACTACTCACGGAATCACGGTTGTTTTCTCTTCCTACGGGTACTGAGATGTTTCACTTCCCCGCGTTCCCTCCACACACCCTATATATTCAGATGCGGGTAACACCACATAACTGGTGCTGGGTTTCCCCATTCGGAAATCCTCGGATCACAGCTCGGTTGACAGCTCCCCGAGGCATATCGCAGCCTCCCACGTCCTTCATCGGCTCCTGAAGCCAAGACATCCACCATGTGCCCTTAACAACTTGACCACAAAGATGCTCGCATCCACTCTACAGTTCTCAAACACCACACCAGAAACAAACAGCTCCCGGAGCTCGTGTAAGCCCCTCGGCGTGTTGCCTCAGGACCCAACAGCATGCCAGCGAACATCGAAATTCCCTTGACCCCGCAGCACACGTTCCACGCACCCGAAGGTGCAGTACTAGCCCGTGCAGGCATCAAGCGAACCGACATAAACCAGTAGTTCCACAATTCCTTGAGCAACCAGTGCCAACACACGGTCGGTGTTGAAACCCTGGCCACTCCACCAACCGTTGGTCCGGGTATCCCGGCGGGGTGGATGTGTTGCTCCTTAGAAAGGAGGTGATCCAGCCGCACCTTCCGGTACGGCTACCTTGTTACGACTTCGTCCCAATCGCCAGTCCCACCTTCGACCACTCCCCCCCTTACGGGTTGGGCCATGGGCTTCGGGTGTTACCGACTTTCATGACGTGACGGGCGGTGTGTACAAGGCCCGGGAACGTATTCACCGCAGCGTTGCTGATCTGCGATTACTAGCGACTCCGACTTCACGCAGTCGAGTTGCAGACTGCGATCCGAACTGAGACCGGCTTTAAGGGATTCGCTCCACCTCGCGGTATCGCAGCCCTCTGTACCAGCCATTGTAGCATGTGTGAAGCCCTGGACATAAGGGGCATGATGACTTGACGTCATCCCCACCTTCCTCCGAGTTGACCCCGGCAGTCTCCCACGAGTCCCCGCCATAACGCGCTGGCAACGTAGGATAAGGGTTGCGCTCGTTGCGGGACTTAACCCAACATCTCACGACACGAGCTGACGACAGCCATGCACCACCTGTACACCAACCACAAGGGAAGCCCTATCTCTAGGGATGTCTGGCGCATGTCAAGCCCAGGTAAGGTTCTTCGCGTTGCATCGAATTAATCCACATGCTCCGCCGCTTGTGCGGGCCCCCGTCAATTCCTTTGAGTTTTAGCCTTGCGGCCGTACTCCCCAGGCGGGGCGCTTAATGCGTTAGCTACGGCACGGACAACGTGGATGTCGCCCACACCTAGCGCCCAACGTTTACAGCGTGGACTACCAGGGTATCTAATCCTGTTCGCTCCCCACGCTTTCGCTCCTCAGCGTCAGTATCGGCCCAGAGACCCGCCTTCGCCACCGGTGTTCCTCCTGATATCTGCGCATTTCACCGCTACACCAGGAATTCCAGTCTCCCCTACCGAACTCAAGTCTGCCCGTATCGCCCGCACGCTCCACGTTAAGCGTGGAGTTTTCACGAACGACGCGACAAACCGCCTACGAGCTCTTTACGCCCAATAATTCCGGACAACGCTCGCACCCTACGTATTACCGCGGCTGCTGGCACGTAGTTAGCCGGTGCTTCTTATCCAGGTACCGTCACTTGCGCTTCGTCCCTGGCGAAAGAGGTTTACAACCCGAAGGCCGTCATCCCTCACGCGGCGTCGCTGCATCAGGCTTGCGCCCATTGTGCAATATTCCCCACTGCTGCCTCCCGTAGGAGTCTGGGCCGTGTCTCAGTCCCAGTGTGGCCGGTCACCCTCTCAGGCCGGCTACCCGTCGTCGCCTTGGTAGGCCATTACCCCACCAACAAGCTGATAGGCCGCGGGCTCATCCTGTACCGCCGGAGCTTTCCACTAAACCCCATGCGAGGCTCAGTCATATCCGGTATTAGACCCAGTTTCCCAGGCTTATCCCAAAGTACAGGGCAGATTGCCCACGTGTTACTCACCCGTTCGCCACTAATCCACCCCGAAAGGCTTCATCGTTCGACTTGCATGTGTTAAGCACGCCGCCAGCGTTCGTCCTGAGCCAGGATCAAACTCTCCAACAATGTCAAATTTGATCGAGGCAAAATTTTCTTGCTCTCAAAGGAACCTCACACGAGGTTCAAATACATAAGCTCTACTGGCTTAGTTCACTAGCACACTGTTGAGTTCTCAAGCAACACACCCCAGATCGCACCGTGGCTACACGGCCTTATCCGAAGCAGTCATTCCTAGCAGTTTTTGGTGGGACACCCACTCAATCGCTATGAGCGAGAGCTTGGTTCGTGTCCCGGTCGGCCACCCGGTTTCCCTGGCGACTTGGAGAACTTTACACGCCCCGGAAGGGCCCGAAACAGGGGGGTACCTTAACTGCGTTTCCGCAGGTCAGGAGCCCTGTTTCGGGCCTGGGCCGCGATCAGCCCCCGACGCGCACGCCGGCGACGTTGCGCTTGCCCTTGCGGACCACGAGCCAGCGGCCGTGCAGAGCGTCGTCCGCGGACGGCTTCCACTCCTCGTCGGCGATCTTGGTGTTGTTGACGTACGCGCCGCCTTCCTTGACGGTGCGGCGCGCGGCGCCCTTGCTGTCGACGAGCCCGGCGGCGATGAGCAGGTCGACGATGGTCGACTCGCCGTTCGGGTCGACCTTGCCGTTGGGGACCTCGGCCATGGCGGCGTCGAGGGTCGCCGAGTCGAGCTCACGCAGCTCTCCCCTGCCGAACAGCGCCTGGCTCGCGGCGATGACCTGGCGGGTCGCCTCTTCGCCGTGCACCAGGGTCGTGAAGTCCTCCGCCAGCTTTCGCTGCGCGGACCGCAGGTGGGGACGCTGCTCGGTGTCCTCGGCCAGTGCCGCGATCTCCTCCTGCCCGAGGAAGGAGAACATCCGCAGGTAGCGGATGACGTCGGCGTCGGCGACGTTCACGAAGTACTGGAACCACGCGTACGGCGAGGTCATCTCCGGGTCGAGCCAGACGCTCCCGCCACCGGTGGACTTGCCGAACTTGCGCCCTTCGGTGTCGGTGACCAGCGGCGCGGTCAGCGCGTGGGTGTGGCCGCCATCGGTCCGGCGGATCAGGTCGACACCGCCGACGAGGTTGCCCCACTGGTCCGAGCCGCCGATCTGCAGCTTGCAGCCGTATTCGCGGTACAGGTGCAGGTAGTCCTGCGACTGAAGCAGCAGGTAGCTGAACTCGGTGTAGGACATGCCGTCGGCCTCGAGGCGGCGCTTCACCGTCTCGCGGTTCAGCATCATGTTGACCGGGAAGTGCTTGCCGACGTCGCGCAGGAACTCGACCACGGTCTGCTTGCCGGTCCAGTTCAGGTTGTTCTCGATGACCGCGCCGGTCGGCGAGTCGTCGAAGTCGACGAAGCGCTCCAGCTGCCCGCGGATCCGGCCCGCCCACTCGGCGACGGTGTCCAGCGTGTTGAGCGTGCGCTCACCGGTGTCGCGCGGGTCGCCGATCATCCCGGTCGCGACGCCCGCCAGCACGATCGGCCGGTGACCGGCCCGCTGGAAGCGGGAGAGCATCAGCAGCGGGACCAGGTTGCCGGCGTGCAGGCTGGGCGCGGTCGGGTCGAATCCGCAATAGAGCGTGAGGGGTCCTTGGTCGAGGTCTCGCCGCAGTGCGTCGATGTCGGTGGATTGCGCGATCAGGCCGCGCCAGGTCAACTCGTCAAGGATGTGCTCGCTCACGCCTGTAGATCCTCCCGTACCAGGTCAACCGACTATCGGCCGGGGGCGGCCGCCCGTCGCTTGCCGCCGCGGCGGTAGGTGGAGACCGCGGGCGATCCGTCGATCCAGAACCGCCACGGCGTGTCCATCGCCATCGCGACACCGACACGTGGCCCGGTACGGATGTCCGCTTGGGGAACGCGTTCGCCCCTGAACAACCGGACGGGTGATGCCGGGTCGGTCAGGTCGACGCCGTTCTCGGCCCGGTCGATGCCGAGCACCGAGGTGAGGATGGCCGGGCCCTTGGCGAGCTCGCCGTTGCCCCGTGCCGACGGCCTGCGCGCCCTGGCGATGTCCGCGCCGGTCACCACCTCCCCGGCACGCAGCAGCACGGCGCCCGGCTGCCCGTCTTCCGTGCCGACGACGTTCGCGCAGAAGTGCATGCCGTAGACGAAGTACACGTACAGGTGCCCCGCCGGTCCCCACATGACCGCGTTGCGCGGCGTCTTGCCGCGATAGCAGTGCGACGCGGGGTCGTCGAGCCCTCGATAGGCCTCGACCTCCACCAGGCGGACGGCGACCGTGCCGTCGGGACCGGTCGCTTCGATCACCGCACCGAGCAGGAGTGTGGACAGTTCCACCGGATCCAGCGCCAGCTCGCGCCGAGTGAACTGCCTGCCGGTCTTCATGTGCCGCACTCCCCTTAAGTCGCATTCTCCCTGGTCGACCTTAACGGGGCGGGTATTGAGCGATCGCTCAACCATGCTCTACAGTGATTTGAGCGGTCGCTCAAAACGAGGGGGCTCCATGAGTCGAAGAGCGCTTTACGTCGAAACGGTGATCCGCACCGACCTCGACACGCTGTGGCGGTACACGCAGGACCCGCGTCTGCACGAACGGTGGGATCTCCGCTTCTCGCAGATCGAGCCGGTCGTGGGTTCGCCTGGACTGTTCCGGTACACGACCGAGTTCCTGGGGCTCGTCGTCAGCGGGACCGGAACACACGCCGGGGAGAGCACCCGGCCGGACGGCGGCCGGACGTCCGCGCTGCGATTCGCCTCCGCGGATCCGCTGTCGCTCATCAAGTCCGGTTCGGGTTACTGGCGCTACACCCCGGTCGACGGCGGCGTCCGGTTCGTCACCGGGTTCGACTACATCACTCGATGGGGTGTCTTCGGCCGGTTCGCCGATCTGCTGTTCCGGCCACTCTTCGGCTGGATGACGGCCTGGTCGTTCGACAGGCTCCGCCTGTGGCTCGAGACGGGCGCACCACCGGAAGAGCTCCCGTTGCTCTCGCCCTCGGCCGGGCGCTGCCGCCGGAGCCCGCGACCGGGCAAGGACGGCGTCGCGCCCCGCAACCTCGACACCCTGGAGCAGGCATGATCTTCCGAGAAGCGCTGGGTGACGACTTCGCGTCCTTGCACCCGCGGATGCGTGAACGGCTCTCGCTGAGCACGGAGAACGGCGTCGGGATGATCGGCGTGGGCGTGATGGACGAGATCTGGCGCGGCGCCGCGTTCACGACGCCGTTCCTGCGGCTCGGCGCGTCGAGGCACATCCTGTTCCCGGAACGGGGCCGCAACGTCCCCTTCACCATCGAGAACTATCCGTACGTCGACTCGCTCGGCAGGGAGACGGTGTCGTTCGTCCGCACCTTCGAACTACCGGAACGGCGACGCCGGTTCGACGCGCAGATGATCTACAGCACCGAGCGCGGAAAGATCGTCGACTACCTGGGGACGCATCAGCACCTCGCCGTCGATCTCGACCTGACGGTGCGACCGGACGGTGGCTTCCGCATCCGGTCGGAGGAGTTCCGGCTCCGCGAAGGCCCGCTTCGGTGTGTGGTGCCGCGCTCCTTCGTCGGTGTGGCCGAGGTCGACGAGTGGTTCGACGACGAGAGCGGACTCTTCCGCATCGAGATCCGGGTGACGAACCGGCGGTTCGGGCCGTTGTTCGGTTACCGGGGCGCTTTCGAGGCTCGGTTCGTCGACCTGCGGCCGGGGGTGAGCGGCGCGGTGAAGCCACTGCGTGAGAAGGTCCTGGACTGATGAACGGGCCCAGCACGAAACAGCGGTTGATCGACGGCGCGCTGGAGACGATCCGCACCAGCGGGATCACCGCCGTTTCGGCCAGGACCGTCGCCGCGGCGGCGGGCACCAATCAGGCGCTGATCTTCTACCACTTCGGCAGTGTCGAGGAATTGATCGCGCAGGCCTGCGTGACGGCGACGGAGAGCCGTGTCGCCCACTTCCGCGACCGGTTCGCCGAAGTCACCACGCTCGGCGAACTGCTCGACCTGGGCCGGGTCATCCACGCGGAGGAACGCGCCGAGGGGAATATGACGGTCCTCGCCCAGGCGCTCGCCGGCGCGCAGGGCGGCGGACGGCTGGCCGAGGCGACGCGGCAGGCGCTGGACAACTGGGTGCGCGAAGTCCGGGCCACCCTCGACCGTGTGCTGGCCGATTCGCCGGTGCTGGAGTTCGCGGAGACCGAGGGGCTCGCCCACGCGGTCTCCGCCGGTTTCCTCGGCCTGACGTTGTTCGAGTCGGTGAACCCCGAGGGCAGCGAACAGGCACTGGCGGCGTTGGAGCAGCTTGCCGTCCTGGTCGACGTCTTCGAGGGGCTCGGCCCGGTCGCCACTCGCGCGGTGCGTGCGAAGCTCCGGAAGACCGCGAAGCGATCTTGAAGTACATGAAGGCTCCTTCCTTGCGCCTGATGCAAGGAAGGAGCCTTCGAGTACTTCTCAGCCGAGCCAGGCGCGGTGTTCGGCGACCCGTGCGACCAGCCGGTCCCGCTGCTCGGCGACCCGCTCCGGAGCGGTACCGCCGCGGGCGTTGCGCGAACTCACCGAGCCCTCGACGGTCAGCACCTCGCGCACGGCGGGCGTCAAGGCCGGGTTGATCTTCTCGAACTCTTCGTCGGTCAGTTCGTCCAGGCCGACACCGCGGGCTTCGGCGACGCGGACGCTCTCCCCCGCCGCTTCGTGCGCGACACGGAACGGAACGCCCTGGCGCACCAGCCATTCGGCGATGTCCGTGGCGAGGGTGAAACCGGCGGGCGCCAGTTCGGCGAGCCGGTCGGTGTGGAAGGTCAGCGTCTCGAGCATGCCCGCGATCGCCGGGAACAGCAGCTCCAGCTGCTCGACGGAGTCGAAGACCGGCTCTTTGTCCTCCTGCAGGTCGCGGTTGTACGCGAGCGGCTGCGCCTTGAGCGTCGCGAGCAGACCGGTCAGGTTGCCGATGAGCCGTCCGGCCTTGCCGCGGGTCAGCTCGGCGACATCGGGGTTCTTCTTCTGCGGCATGATCGAGCTGCCGGTCGCCCAGGCGTCGTCGAGGGTGACGTAGCCGAATTCGGCGGTGTTCCAGATGATCACCTCTTCGGCGATCCTGGACAGGTTGACCGCGAGCATCGCGACGTCGAAGGCGAACTCGGCGACGAAATCCCGCGAGGCGGTGCCGTCGATGGAGTTCTCGACGCTGGTGTCGAAGCCCAGCTCCTCGGCGACGGCCTCCGGGTCGAGACCGAGCGAGGATCCCGCGAGCGCGCCGGAGCCATAGGGCGACTCGGCGGTGCGAGCATCCCAGTCACGCAGCCGGGTGACGTCGCGCAGCAGCGACTGGCCGTGTGCCAGCAGGTGGTGCGCCAGCAGGACAGGCTGGGCGTGCTGTAGGTGGGTGCGGCCGGGAAGGATCGCGTCCGGGTGCCGCTTCGCCTGCGAAACCAGCGCGTCCACGACACCGAGGGTGCCCGCGACCACGCGACGGGCGGCGTCGCGCAGCCACATCCTGAACAGCGTCGCGACCTGGTCGTTGCGCGAACGGCCCGCCCGCAGCTTGCCGCCGAGTTCGGTGCCCGCCCGCTCCAGCAGGCCGCGTTCGAGCGCGGTGTGGACGTCCTCGTCGGCGACGGTCGGGGTGAACGCGCCCGACTCGACGTCCTGCGCGAGGGTGTCCAGCGCGGCGAGCATGCCGGTCAGCTCGTCCTCGGTGAGCAGCCCCGCTTTCCGCAGCACTCGCGCGTGGGCCCGCGACCCGGCGATGTCGTACGGCGCCAGCCGCCAGTCGAAATGGGTCGACGCGCTCAGCGCCGCCATCGCCTCCGCCGGCCCGCTGGCGAACCGGCCACCCCACAGCTGCACCGGCTGCTCATTCCCGCTCACGACACTCCTCGAATTCCTTGGTTCTCTTCAGGCGACTGACCGGTCGAAGGTAGCGCCTGTGGTGAAGTCGTACAGCGCGCGCTCGTCGCGCGCGGAGTTCACGACCGCGTTGCCGCGGTGCAGGATCAGCCGCACCTCGCCGGACACCCGCCCGGTACTGACTTTTTGCAGTTCCTCGTGCGCGGTGACCAGCGCGAGCGCGGCCGGTCCCTCGTAGATCTCGCGTCCTTTGAGCCCGAAGGCGCCGACACGGCGGTTCAGCTGCTGGAAGGCTTCCAGCAGTGTCACGGTCTCCCCGTCGATGGCCACCGGCACACCTTCGTCGAAGGTGATGACCAGCTTCTCCGGGTCATCCGGGAAGGCGAACCCGTCAGGCGTCACCTTCGGTCTCCTCACCGCCGTCCACTGTGGACGACCGTCGGGCCAGCGCCATGAAGCGCTCGGCCAGGTCTTTGCCGGACAACGGTTCCCTCGCGATCACCGCGACCGTGTCGTCGCCGGCGATCGAGCCGACGACCTCTTCCAGCGCCGCCCTGTCGATGGCGCTGGCCAGGAACTGCGCCGCGCCCGGCGGGGTACGCAGCACCGTCAGGTTCCCGGACGAGTCCGCCGAAACGAGCAGTTCGGCGAGCAACCGCGAAAGCCGGGACGTGCCGCCCTGCACCCCGCGTACCGGGCTGCCGTCCTCCGGTATGACATACACCGGCGCGCCGGAATCGGCACCTCGGAGCTTCACCGCGCCCAGTTCGTCGAGGTCCCGCGAAAGCGTCGCCTGCGTGACGTCGATACCTTCCGCCGCCAAGAGCTTCGCGAGCTCGGTCTGGCTGCGGATGGCCATCGTGGACACGAGTTCGGTGATCCGGGCCTGCCGGGTGACTCGGCTGCCGGTCATCGTCGCTTCTCGTCGAGCAGCCACACCAGCAGCGCCTTTTGCGCGTGAAGCCGGTTCTCGGCCTCGTCCCAGACCGCGCTGGCCGGTCCGTCGATGACCTCGTCGGTGATCTCCCAGCCGCGGTGCGCGGGCAGGCAGTGCAGCACGATCGCCTCGTCCGCGGCGCGGCGCATCAGCGCGGCGTTGACCTGCAGTTCACGGAATGGGCCGACGCGGTCGAGGCCGTCGTTCTCCTGGCCCATGGAGGTCCAGGTGTCGGTGACGACGACGTCCGCGCCTTCGACGGCCGCGTACGGATCGGTGAAGACCGTGGTGCTGCCACCGGTCTCCGTCGAGCGGTGCTTCGCGTCGAGCATGACCTGCTGATCCGGCTGGAAGCCCTCCGGCGAGACGACGCGGACGTGCATCCCGGCCGTGGTCCCGCCCAGCAGCAGCGAATGCGCCATGTTGTTGGCGCCGTCGCCGAGGTACACCAGGGTGAGCCCGGCGAGCTTGCCCTTGCGCTCGCGGATGGTCATCAGGTCGGTGAGCACCTGGCACGGGTGGAACTCGTCGGTGAGCGCGTTGATCACCGGGATGCTCGCCGCCGACGCCATCGCGTCGATGCGCTTCTGGGCGAAGGTCCGCCAGACGATCGCGTCCAGATACCGCGAAAGCACCCGCGAGGTGTCCTCGATGGTCTCTTCGCGGCCGAGCTGCATGGAGCGGCCGTCGACGATGACCGGGTTCCCGCCAAGCTGGGCGATGCCCACCTCGAAGGAGAACCGGGTCCGGGTGGAGTTCTTCTCGAAGATCGCCGCGACGGACTTGCCCTCCAGCGCGCGGGAGCTCAGCGGCTCGGCCTTCAGCTGGTCGGCGAGGTCGAGGATCTCGGCCTGTTCGGCGGGGCTGAGATCGTCGTCACGGAGGAAGTTGCGGAGCATGCGTTTCGTCTCTGTCCTAGGTGGTGGTGGAATCGAGCGCCCCGGGAAGGGCTTCGAGGAATCCCGTGGCCTCTTCGGCGCTCAGGATCAGTGGCGGTGCCAGCCGGATGGTGTCGGGTGCGATCGGGTTGACCAGGTATCCCGCGTCCTGCGCGGCCTTGGCGACCGCCGCCGAGACCGGTTCGCGCAACGCGATGCCGAGCAGCAGCCCCGCACCGCGGACCCCGGACACCAGCGGGTGACCGAGCTCCTCCACCCGGGAGGCGATGTCCTTGCCCAGCGCGGAAACGTGGTCGTTCAGGTTGTCCTTGGTGATGGTCTTGAGCACGGCGAGCCCGGCGGCGCAGCAGATCGGATTGCCGCCGAAGGTGGTCCCGTGCTGGCCCGGCTTCATCAGCTCCCCTGCCTCGCCGACGCCGATGACCGCGCCGATCGGCAGCCCGCCGCCGAGGCCCTTCGCCAGCGTGATGACGTCCGGGACGATGCCGGTGTGCTGGAAGGCGAACCACGCGCCGGTGCGGCCGATGCCGGTCTGTACCTCGTCGAGGACCAGCAGTGTCCCCGTCGCCTTGGTGATCTCCCGCGCGGCCTGGAGATAGCCGTCCGGCGCCGGGACGACTCCTGCCTCCCCGAGGATCGGCTCGAGGAACACCGCCGCCGTTTCGGTGTCCACCGCGGCGCGAAGCGCGGCGACATCACCGTAGGGAACGTGGGTGACGCCCGGGACCAGCGGCGCGAACGCGTCCCGCTTCGACGGCTGACCGGTCAGCGAGAGCGCGCCCATGGTACGCCCGTGGAAGGCGCCCTCGCAGGCGACGATCTTGGTCCGGCCGGTGAGCCTGCTGATCTTCAGCGCGGCTTCGTTGGCCTCCGCGCCGGAGTTGACGAACAGCACCTTCGCGTTGCCGGACAGGCCGGCGACGTCCAGGAGGGTTTCGGCCAGTTCGACGGCGACCGGGTTCACGTAGAGGTTCGAGGTGTGCCCGAGTTTCGCGACCTGTTCGGTGACCGCGGCGACCACGGCGGGATGCGCGTGGCCGAGCGCGTTCACCGCGATCCCGCCCAGCAGGTCGACGTACGGTTTGCCGTCGGCGTCCCAGACCTTCGCGCCTTCACCGCGGACCAGGGTCAGCGCTGGGGTGCCGTAGTTGTCCATGAGGGACGACTTCCAGTGCTCCTGACCGTCTACATTGGACTTGTACGTGGTCACGGAAGCTCCGTTTCGGGGAAGACCATGGTACCGATGCCACGAGAGGTGAAGACCTCCAGCAACACCGAATGGGCGATGCGGCCGTCGATCACGTGCGCCCGGCGGACGCCGCCGCGGATGGCCCGCACGCAGGCCTCCATCTTCGGGATCATGCCGCTGGCGAGACCGGGCAGCAGGGTTTCGAGGCGGTCCACGCGGATCCGGTCGACCAGCGAACCGCGGTCCGGCCAGTTGGCGTACAGGCCTTCGACGTCGGTGAGCACGACGAGTTTCTCCGCGCCGAGCGCCGCGGCCAGCGCGCCGGCGGCGGTGTCGGCGTTGATGTTGTGCACGACACCGTCGACGTCCGGGGCCACGGTGGACACCACCGGGATCCGGCCCGCGTTGACGATGTCGAGCACCGCGTCCGGGTTGACCTCGGAGACCTCGCCGACGAGCCCGATGTCGACCGGAACACCGTCCACAGTGGCCTGTTTGCGCTCGGCGGTGAACAGCCGCGCGTCCTCGCCGGAGATGCCCACCGCGTACGGGCCGTGCGCGTTGATCAGGCCGACCAGTTCCCGGCTTACCTGACCGGTCAGCACCATGCGGACGATGTCCATCGTCTCGGGGGTGGTGACGCGCAGGCCGCCCTTGAACTCGCCCTCGACGCCCAGCCGGTTGAGCATCGCGGTGATCTGCGGGCCGCCGCCGTGCACCACCACCGGCCGCAGCCCGGCCATGCGCAGGAAGACCATGTCCTCGGCGAAGGCCTGTTTGAGGCTCTCGTCGATCATGGCGTTGCCGCCGTACTTGACCACGACGGTGGCGCCGTGGAAACGCTGCAGCCAGGGCAGGGCTTCGATGAGGATCGACGCCTTCTCGGCGGCGGTCGCGAGCCGCTCGTCCGCGGGGACGGTGGATTCGGAAGGGCTCATGACGAGTACGCGCTGTTCTCTTCGACGTACGCGTGCGAGAGGTCGGTCGTGTAGATCGTCGCCCCGCCTTCGCCGAGACCGAGGTCGACGACGATCTGGATGTCCCGGCCCGAGAGATCAGCCTCGGAGCGGTCCGCCGCGGTGGTGCCCTTGGCGAACAGGGTGACCCCATTGATCGCGATGGCGACCTTCTCCGGGTCGATCTTCGCCGGCACGCGGCCCAGCGCCATGGCGATGCGGCCCCAGTTCGGATCCGAACCGAACAGGGCGGTCTTGACCAAGTTGTCCTCGGCGATGGTCCGGCCGACGGCGATGGCGTCGGCCTCGGTCGCCGCACCGGTGACCGTGACGTCGACGTACTTGGTCGCGCCTTCGGAGTCCGCGCGCAGCTGCAGGACGAGGTCGAGGCTGACCGTGGTCAGGAGTTCGGTCAGTTCGGCCTCGGTCGGCTCGACCCCGCTGGCACCGGACGCGAGGACGAGCACCGTGTCGTTGGTGGAAGTCCCGCCGTCGACGTCGAGCCGGTCGAAGGTCACGCCGGTGGCGGCGCGCAGGGCCTTGTCCAGGACTTCCGGCGTGACGACCGCGTCGGTGGTGAGGACGGAGAGCATCGTCGCGAGGTTCGGGGCGAGCATGCCCGCGCCCTTGGCGAATCCACCGACGCTCCAGCCGCTGTCGTGCTTCGCGGCAGCCTGCTTCGGCTTGGTGTCGGTGGTCATGACCGCGGTGGCGGCGGCGAGATCGGCGTCGGAGCCGGTGCCGAGGCCGGCGAAGGCGGTGTCCACGCCGGAAAGCAGCGCGTCCATCGGCAGCCGTTCGCCGATCAGGCCGGTCGAGCAGACCGCGACCTCGATCGCGCCTGCTTCGAGGAGTTCGGCGACCTTCTCCGCGGTCTTGTGGGTGTCCTGGAAACCGCCGGGGCCGGTGGCGGCGTTCGCGCCGCCGGAGTTGAGGACGACGGCCTTGAGCCGCTGCTGCTTGAGCACCTCTTGCGACCACAGCACGGGCGCGGCCTTGATCACGTTGCGCGTGAACACACCGGCCGCGACCTGAAGCGGCCCGTCGTTGACGACGAGCGTGAGATCGAGCTTGCCCTCGGCCTTGATCCCGGCGGCGACGCCCGCGGCACGGAATCCCTTCGGCTGGGTGACGGTCACGGAGCGACTCCTACGGTCGGTAGTCCGGTGGTTTCCGGGAGGCCCAGTGCGATGTTCATCGACTGGACGGCACCTCCGGCGGTGCCCTTGGTCAGGTTGTCGATGGCCGCGACCACGATCAGGCGCCGGGTGTCGGCGTCGACGGTGACCTGCAGCTGGACGTTGTTCGAGCCGACGACCGAAGCCGAGGACGGCCACTGGCCCGCGGGCAACAGCTGGACGAACGGCTCGGTGGCGTATGCCTTTTCGTAGACCTCGCGGGCGGCGTCGGCGTCGAGGTCGGTCTTCAGCGGAGCGCTCGCGGTGGTGAGGATCCCGCGCGGCATCGGGGCAAGCACGGGGGTGAACGAGACCTTGACCCGCTCACCCGACACCGAGGAAAGGTTCTGCGCGAACTCGGGGGTGTGGCGGTGGGCACCGCCGACGCCGTACGCGGTAGCCGAACCCATCACCTCGGAACCGAGAAGGTTCGGCTTCAGGCTCTTACCCGCGCCCGAAGTGCCGGTGACGGCCACGACGTTGACCTCCGGCTCGACCAGGCCTGCGGCGAGCGCCGGGGCGAGGGCGATCGAACCGCCGGTCGGGAAACAGCCGGGGACCGCGATGCGCTTGGTACCGGCGAGACGTTCGCGGGCGCCGGGGAGTTCGGGGAGCCCGTACGGCCATTGCCCCGCGTGGTCACCGCCGTACCAGCGCTGCCAGTCAGCCGCGTCCGCGAGGCGGTGGTCCGCGCCGAGGTCGACCACAAGGACGTCCGGGCCCAGCTGGGCGGCGATGGCGCCGGAGTGGCCATGCGGCAGGGCGAGGAAGACGACGTCGTGCCCGGCAAGGGTCTCCTGGGTCGTCTCCAGCAGGACACGGTCGGCCAGTGGCGCGAGGTGCGGCTGGTGCTGGACGAGCGGCGTCCCCGCGGAGCTGGCCGCGGTGAGCGCGCCGATCTGGACTTCGGGATGGGTCAGCAGCAGGCGCAGGAGTTCGCCTCCCGCGTACCCGCTGGCTCCGGCCACCGCGATCTTCACCGTCATACGCATGATTATGCACTCCCATGCAAGTTCAATCAAACAAAGTCGTGTGGCTCACCCGATTCGGGTCTTCATACGGGCATCCTTGAGCGCATGACCGACACGCCCGCCCGGCTGCTGAGCCTGCTGTCACTCCTGCAAACCCCTCGTGAGTGGCCTGGCAGCGAGCTCGCCGAGCGGCTGGAGGTCAGCCCCCGGACCATCCGGCGCGACATCGACCGCTTGCGTGAGCTCGGTTACCCCGTCGAAGCGTCACGAGGTTCCGAAGGCGGCTACCGGCTGGGCGCCGGCATGGCGATGCCGCCCCTGCTGCTCGACGACGAGGAGGCCGTCGCGATCGCGGTCGGTCTCCGTGGCGCCGCCGGGCAGGCGATCTCGGGGATCGAGGAGTCTTCGGTGCGAGCGCTGGCCAAGCTCGAGCAGGTGCTGCCGTCACGGCTCCGGTACCGCGTCAGCGCGCTGGGCGCCGCGACCGTGCCGATCCCGGGCACCGGAGCCGCGGTGGACCCGGAGCACCTCACGGTCTTCGCCGGCGCGATCGCCAACACCGAACGGACGCGCTTCACCTACCGCACCGGCGACGGGGCCGAGTCCCGGCGGCACGTGGAACCGCACCGGCTCGTCTCCGCCGGACGCCGGTGGTACCTGCTCGGCTACGACCTCGACCGGAACGACTGGCGGATCTTCCGCGCGGACCGGATCTCGGAACCGCGGGCGACCGGCGGCCGGGCGACGCCGAGACAGCCACCCGCGAAGGACGTGGCGGCCTATGTCACCGACAGGATGTACAGCCTCCTTCCCACCTACAGCGCACGCGTGACCCTGCACGCTCCGATCGGCCAGGTCTCCCCCGCGCTCGGCGAAGGATCCGGCGAACTGGAACCGGCCGACGACGAGAGCTGCGTTTTCCACGCGAGCACGGACACCCTGGACTGGCTCGCGTTCCGCGTCCTCGGGCTCGGCTGCGAATTCACCGTGCACGAGCCGCCGGAACTGATCGCTCACCTCAAGGAGATGGCGGCCAGGGCCCGGCGCGGAACGAAGTCCACAGTGGACTGACGGCGGTCGCGAGGACTTGCCCGCCCTCGCGACCGCCTCGGTTCAGCCGAGTTCACCTGCCTCTCGTCTGCTCGGCGGGATCGGGAGGTACGCGCCCCGGCGCTCGGGATCGCAGCCGACCCTGGGCAACCGGGCCCGGATCCCGCCCGGTGTCCGCTCGAACCGCCGTGCGATCTCCTCGACGCTTTCCCCGGCCAGCCAACGGCTTTCCAGTTCCGCATCCAGCTCGTCGGACCACGGCGAGCCCTGCTGGGCGGGGCGGTCCGCCGATCTTCGGCGGCCGTTTCTGCCCGTGCCCTGCCCGGCGAACGCCAGGAGGGTGTCGGAAAGGACGGTCGCCAAGGCCGGTACGGCTTCGGCGTCCATATCGAGCCTGCCTTCGGCGACAGGCTCCTCCTGCGGTCCGGCTCCGCCGACCATGACGGTCACCCAGCGGTCTTCCCCGGCCGCGCCGCCACCCTCACGGGCGGCGACCTCGATGCGATAAACGGTGTCCTGCACGCGGATCTCGGTCCGGTGCTCTTCGACGATGGTCATGCCGGGGACGGTAAGGGGCGGGCCCGACAGTTTCGCGGCGCGGCGAGGAGATTCGGTGCGTGACCGGAACTTTCATCGCATTCAGGGAGGAGAGGGTGCCGGTCACGCACTATCGGCCACCCCAGTCGCCGCACCTAAGTGATCCAGACCCCGGTCGCCCGCGAGTTAGCTTTGCGCACAGACCGGAACGGATCGACGATTTTCGGGGAGGAAACATGAAAACCACAGCACGTCGGATGTCGCTTTTCGTGACAATGCTCGTGCTCACGATCGGTACCGTCTTCGCCACGCCCGCCTCGGCCGGGACGACGGCGTCCACCACCGCGCAGGCCACCTGCACCGGATCGGATTACTGCTGGTTCACCTGGGGCCGCATCCAGGCGGGCGACTGCACGATGGACAACGCGAAATGGACGCTCAGGCGCAATGGCAGCGCTTCGTTCGAAGCGACGATCGTCAGCAGCGACAGCAACGACGCGTGGCTGATGTGGGTGAACACCTTGGACAGCAACGGCATCGTCCTCGGGCCCATCCATCACGGCGGTGACACCAAGTTCGTCAAAGGCACTGTCAAGAACGTGTGGCACTGGTGGTTCGCCGAGGGGTCGTTCGACGCCGCGTTCTTCGACCGCATCCACAGCATGCGGATGACGAGCCACTGCTGAACGTCCCCAATGCGACATTGGGGGCCTGACCACCAAGGCCCTCGACGGCCACCTCGCCCTCGGCAGGCCGGGCAAACCATCCACGACCGCCGCCGCACGTTGCGAAAGCCACTTTCGCAACGTTGAAGGTTGCGAAAGTGGCTTTCGCAACCATGTCGAGGAGCGTCAGAGAGAAAAACGCCCCGGTCCGGAAAACCCGGACCGGGGCGTTTCTCCAGCGAAAGGTCTCAGAAAGGCAGCGCCTGAGCCAGCGCCTCCTTCTTCACTTCGGTGACCGAGGACGGCACGTCGGACTTGGCGGTCGCGGACGCACCGGCGGGAACCGGCGCCGGGACCGGGCCGCACTGCACGTCCGAACCGCTGCCCGGCTTGCGCACCGGCAGCTTTCCGGTCAGCAGGTAGTCCGCGATCTTGTCGTCCACGCAGGACACACCGGACAACGAGCCCGAGTGCGTCGTGCCGCCCGGAGCGCTGATCAGGCTGGAGTTCGGGTAGCGCTTGCGGACCTCGATGCTGCCGGGGTACGGCGTCGCGGCGTCGTTCTCCTCGCTGACCAGCAGGATGCCGGGGACCTTGCTCCCGTCGATCTCCACCGGCTTGCCCGGCTTGGCGGGCCAGTCGAGGCACGGCGCGTTGAACCAGGCGTTGCCCCAGGTTTCGAACGGGGCCCGGAAGTGCGTGACCCAGTTGTCGAACTTCCAGCGGGGCCAGCTCTGCGGCCACGCCACGTCGGTGCACTGGACGGCCGCGTACACCGCGTAGCCGTTGTCCTGGCCCGGCGGGTTGGAGTCGTCGTACAGGCCCTTCAAGGTCTGCCAGTCACCCTTGTGCACCCAGCCGGCGAACGCGTTCGCGATGTCTTCCCAGCCGAACACGTAGTAGCCCGCCTGCAGGAAGATGTCCGTCCACTCGGACCCGCCGATGACGCCGCCCGCGGGCTTGTCGTACAGCTTCTTCTGCTCGGCGTACCACAGCTTCTCGACCGCGGCCGCGGTCTTGCCGAGGTGGTAGACGTCGTCGTACTTCGCGATCCAGCCGAAGTAGGTCTTGATGTTCTTGTCGAAGGCGATGTCCTGGTTCAGGTTCGCCTTGTACCAGACGTCGCGGGGGTCGACGGTGCCGTCGAACACCATCCGCCGCACGTTCTGCGGGAACAGCGTGCTGTAGACCTGTCCGAGGTAGGTGCCGTAGGAGAAGCCGTAGTAGTTGATCTGCTTCTCGCCCAGCGCCTTGCGCAGGTTGTCGACGTCCTTCGCCACATCGATGGTCTTGATGTGGTCGAGGATCGCGCCGTTCTTGGCGCACGCCTTCGCGTAGCCCTTCGCCTTCTCGCGCCACGCCGTCTCGATGGCGCGCGTGGTCGGCACGTACTGCGGGCGGTTGTAGGAGGCGTAGTTCCCGTCGCAGGTCAGGGACGGCTTGCTCTCCCCGACGCCGCGCGGGTCGAAGCCGATCCAGTCGTACTCCTCGCCGGCCTTCTTGGGGATGGCCCTGCCGAGGGTCGAGAGGCCGAGGCCGGAGCCGCCGGGTCCGCCCGGGTTGACCAGCATGACCCCCTGCGACTTGGCGGCCTTGTGCTTCACGCGCGAGACGGCGATCGAGATCTTCTCCCCGCCGGGCTTCGCGTAATCCAGCGGAACCTCGAGGAAACCGCATTCCGCGCCGGCCTTGACCAGGCTCGGGCGAGTACAGGCTCCCCAGGAGATGGGCTTCGGATCGAAGTCCGACGCCGAGGCGGCCGTGGCGGAGGGAGCGAGCGCCATGGTTCCGACGCCGATCCCCGCGACCGCCAGGGCGGCAACGAATTTCTTCACTGTGTTCCTTTTCGTCCGCGTTCGACCCGGTCGTGCCGAAGCTACCGAGAACCGGCTTCAATCTCGCTGACCGACACGTTGACCGCCATCCCTCTTTAGTCGGTATCCGGTCCGAGAACGCGGTTCGATCCGGGCAAATCCGTCTTGTCGGTCCCCTGTCGTACGCTCGCGGCGCCCACTGGGGAAAGGAGAACGCGTGGACGAGGTGAAAAGCCTGGTTTCGGCGGTTCGCAACGGTTTGGCCGGGCTGGCCGATCCGGAAAAGGCTCCGTCGATGCAGGCGTACATGAAGTCGGAGATGCCGTTCCTCGGTGTGGCGTCCCCGCCTCGGGCGGCCTTGGTGAAGCGGGTTTACGCCGAACACCCGCTACCCGATCGAGTGAGTTTCTCGACGGCGGTTCTCACCTTGTGGCGTGAAGCGGAATTCCGTGAAGAGCGCTATGCGGCGATCGCGCTGTCCGGCCACCGCGCCTACGCCCGCTGGCAGGACGGCGATCTGCTCGGCCTGTACGAGGAGATGATCGTGACGGGTGCTTGGTGGGACTATGTGGACGAAGTCGCGATCCGCCGGATCGGGCCGATCCTGCGGGCGGAGCCGGAGACGGTGACCACGCGAATGCTGACCTGGGCCTACGACGAGGACCGGTGGCGTCGCCGTACGTCGGTCATCTGCCAGATCGGCGCCAAGGGCGGAACGGACACCGACCTGCTCACCCGCGCGGTCGAAGCCAACATCGACGACAAGGACTTCTTCCTGCGCAAAGGGATCGGCTGGGCCCTGCGCGAGTACGCGAAGACCGAGCCGGACTGGGTGCGCGCCTTCGTCACCGCGCATCCGGCACTGTCGCCGCTGTCCAGGAAGGAGGCGCTCAAGCACCTGGGCGAGTGAGCACCGGCCGGGGGATGCGGGCGATGAGGTCCTCGATCACTCCGCCGAATTCGGGCAACAGCTCTCGGAGGTCTTTCAGGTCACGGAGCAGGATGAGTCGCGTCTCGCAGGGCGGATCCTTCTCCAGCAAGGCCCTGAGCTCGCGTGTCGCGTCGGCGTGACGTCCGAGGGCGAGGAGATAGAAGAGCGGCTGCACCTCGTCTTCCCAGTCCAGGTCGCCTGCCGCGGTCCGCGTGACTGCTTCGTCGAGGCCGGCGGCGAGGGACTGGTGAGCTTCCTCGGTTCTTCCGCTCTGCAGCAAGGCGATCGCGAGGAGATCGCGAGCCCACACTGACTCGGGCGCGAGTGGACGCAGGATCTGCATCGCCTCGGCCGTCTCCCTGGCGAACAGCAAGGCCTCCCCCAGGTTCTCGCGGTGGTCGGTGTCCTCGGGCTCCGAGACGACCAGTTCGCGCAACTCCCGGACGGCTTCGCCGTACTCGCCCGACTGACGGAGGATCTCCGCGCGCAAGGCGCGGCTCTCGCCCTGGCCGGCGGCCAGCGCGCTGTCCACATCGGACAATGCGCCCGCGAAATCCTCGAGGATCAGCCGGTGGCGGGCACGCCGGTAGAAGGCGTATCCGCCGTCCTGCCCGAGCCGGACCCCCTCGTCCAACGCGGCGCGGGCTTCGTCGTGCCGGTCGAGACCTCTGAGGATGTCTCCCCGGGTGGTGTGGAAGAAGGCCATTTCCGGATTCGCCGCGACCGCGGCGTCGATGTCGGTGAGGGCGGCCTGATAGTCACCCGACCGCTGGCGCGCCATCGCACGCCAGGTGTACGCCCACTCGTTGCCGGGATCGAGTTCGATCGCGCGGCTCAAGGATTCCACCGCTTCGCCGTACTTCTCCAGTTGGCAGAGCCTGCTCCCCCGCTGGAGGTGATTCTCGGCGTCTTCTGGGGCCAGTTCGATGGCACGCTCGTAGTCGGCGAGCGCTGCCACGCGATCGTCCAGGCCGTCGTGCGCCTGGCCGCGCATGTAATACGCCCACTCGTAATCCGGGTCCAGCCGGAGTGCCGCGGTGAAGCCGTCGACGGCGAGCCGGTGGCGCTCGCCGCGGAGATGGAACGCCGCCCGGATCGCGTGGGACCTCGCGCTTCCCGGATCCGCCGCGACGATCGCCTCGAAGGTCTCCGACGCGGCGTCCCCGTCTCCGGTCTGCTCGAGGAACGACGCGAGCTCGGTCAGGTAGAACACGTCCTTCGGGCGAAGGGCGACGGCAGCGCGGTGGCCGGCGAGCGCCTCTTCCTTGTCTCCGAGCTCCGCGAACAGCGTCGCCCGGTAGTGGACGGCCCAGGCGTAGTCGGGATCGAGCCGGATCGCGATGTCGATCTCGTCGATCGCCTTCCGGACATCGCCGCGCTTGAAGTGCACCTTGCTCCGGATGGTGTACGCCCACCGATGATCGGGTTGAAGGCGAACGGCCTCGTCGAGGTCGGCCATCGCACCATCGAGGTCGCCGAGCTCGGCCTTGGCCGAACCGCGCCCACGCCACGAGTAGGCGTAGGTGGGGTCGAGTTCGATCGCCCGGTCCAGATCCGAGAGTGCCCGTTCCCAGTCGCCCTCGTTGTGGAACAGGTTGCCCCGATCGCTCCACGCGTAGGGATCGGCGGGATTCAAATCGACGGCCCGGTCGAAGTCCCGCTTCGCCGCGGGGACGTCATCTTGCCCTTCGTAAGCCCAGGCGCGACGCCGGAGCACCGTGGAAAGCCGGGCGGCGTCGAGTTCGCCCGCACCGGCGAGCAGATCGAGCACCGGGATCTCACCTTCGCCGACCGCGGCGGCCAGGCACTGTCCCCAGCCCAGTACCGCGGGCGCGTCCGCGTCGGCACCCGCCTGTTCCATCATGCGCGCCCAAACGCGGGCGGAAGCGGTGCCGGTGGTGATCATCTCGGCGGCGCCGAGCAACGCCTCCGGCAGCGCCTCGGCCGGGTCACCGCAGAGCCGGTGGTAGGTCTGTTCGAGCTTCCGCTTCTGCCAGCGCTCGTCGTTCCACGCGTCACGGTGGCGGCTGAAGCCGAGTTCGGTGCACCGGCCTTCGTAGTACTCGCCGAGCCTGAGATGACGTTCGGCGAACTCGGCGGGCGAACGGCCGCGTTCCATGCGCACCATCGGGCCGCGGACCACCGGGTGATAGCGCACCGGGAGCTCACGCCGCCCGACGAACGGCAGTTCCCGCAGCCAGCGGAAGATCTCCCCCGCGCTTTCCTTGCCGGTCAGCACGCCGAGGACGTCCTCGTCCAAGAACCGGGGCAACGACGCCGTGGCGGCGATGTCCTTCCTGGCCTTTTCGGGAACCCAGTGCAGGAACCGCTTGACCGCGTCGTCGCTGGGATCGCCGACGGCGTCCGCTTCGGCGGGGTTCCCACGGGCCAGCATGGCGACCAGGACGGGCAGGCCGTCGGTCAGCCGCAGCACGATCTCGACGACCTTTTCGTCGGTGATGCCGTGCTCGGCGAGCAGGCGACGCGCCTCCGGCTCGGTGAACGGCCGGAGTTCGATCTCGCGCACCAGCGGCGCGTGCCGGTTCCATTTCGCCTCGTCCAGCGGGAACTGGCCCGCGACGGTGAGCACCAGGTTCTGCGGGAGATCGCCGTACAGTCCGCCGAACAGGTCGAGCAGCCAGGTCTCCAGTACCGGCGAGGTCCGCTCGAAGGTGTCGAAGAACAGCGCGATCTGCCGGGTTTCCGGAATACGCCAGAGATCTTCGACGAACGGTTTGGTCAGCTCCTCCGCCGGTTCCAGGAGGAGCTGGACATCGGCCTTCCGCTTGAACTTCGCCGCGAGGTAGACCTGCAACTGCTCCAGCTGTTTCGCCGTCGCGTCCGCGTCGATCGCGTCGGCGGCGATGCTGCCGCCGGGCAGAGTCTTCGCCACGCCGAGACCGGCCTTGACCACGGTCTTCGTCACGAGCTCACGGCCCGCCGCCGGAGCCTGCGGATCGTTGTGGAGCCTTTCCCGCGCCTTGAGGTAGGACTCGTAACGCTTCTCGAACCGGCGCATCTCGTGCCCGCCGCGAGCGAGGTCCTTCGCCAGTTTGACCAGTGTCGCGGGCAGATCCTGCTGCCGGTCGTCCGCGAACCCGACGACGGCGCGGGTTTCCTCGGCGATACCGCGAAGCTGGTCGAGCAGGAAGGACTTGCCCACTCCGGCGAGACCGTGCACCGAATACAGATACCGCCGGCGGCGGTCGCTCCCGGGCAGCCCCAGGTTGACCCGGAAGTCCTCGCGTTCCCCGACCCTGCCGACGAAACCGTCGCTCAGGCGGGCGCGGGCGATGTCTTGGATACTGGACCGACCGTCTGGACGTGACACAGGTCCTCACTTTGCCACACCTAAAGCGCGTGAAGGCCCCCTTCCCTCGGCTGAGTCGAGGGAAGGGGGCCTTCACGGGGCTTTCGGGTCAGGCCCGCAGGCTCGCGCCGAAGCGCTCGCCGGCGACCGCGACGGCGGCGTCACGGGCCTTGGTGGCCTCGTCGACGGTCAGCGTGCGATCCGCGGCGCGGAACCGCAGTTTGTACGCCACCGAACGCTTGCCCTCGCCCAGCTGCTCACCCTGATACGAGTCGAACAGCGTGATGTCCTCGAGCAGTTCGCCCGCGCCTTCGCGCAGCGCCTCGGCGAGGTCTGCCGACGGGACGCTCGCCTCGGCGACGAGGGCGACGTCGAGCAGCACCGGCGGGTACGCCGAGATCCGCGGCGCCGGACGGCCGTCCGGGATCGGGATCGCGTCCAGGTCGAGTTCCATCGCGACGGTGCGCGGCGGCAACCCGAGCGCCTCGACGACCTTCGGGTGCAGCTCACCCGCGTAGCCGACGGGCCACTGCCCCACGCGCAGCTGCGCGCAGCGGCCGGGGTGCCACGGCGGCTGGTCGGCGGCGGCCGTGGTCAGCTCGGCACCGGCGGCCTGCGCCACCAGCCGCGCGGCCTGCACCGCGTCGGCCCAGTTCGCCTGCTCGCCCGCACCCCACCAGCCGGCCCGGGCACGCTGGCCCGCGAGCACGACGGCGACGTGCTGCGGCTGCGGCGGGACCGCCGCCTCCAGCACCGCGAGCTCCTCGTCGGTCGGGCGCCGGTCCACCCCGAGCGAAGGCATCGGGATCGGGTTCGGCCCGGGCAGCACCACCTGTCCGATGTGGAACAGCGAGACATCCTTGAAACCACGGGAAATGTTGCGCTGCAGGATCTCCAGCAGCCCCGGCAGCAAGGTGCTCGCCATCCGGTCCTTGTCCGCCTCCAGCGGGTTGCGGACCTTCACGGTGCTGCGGCGGACGTCGTCCTCGGGCAGCCCGAACGCGTCCCAGACCGAGTCCGAGATGAACGGGAAGGGCAGCACCTCGACGTAGCCGTTCTCCGCCAGCGCACGCGCGACCGATCGACGGCGACGCTGCGTGTCGGTGAGACCGCGGCCGGCCGGGGCTTCGGGCAGCACCGACGGGATGCTGTCGTAGCCCTCCAGCCGGAGCACCTCCTCGACCAGGTCGGCGGGCTGCACCAGGTCACCGCGCCAGCTCGGCGGGACGGCGGTCACCAGCGCGGTGCCGTCCTCGGAGGTGCCCACGTTGACCTTGCAGCCGATCTGCGAGAGCCGCTTGACCGTGACACCGCGCTCGTACCGCACCCCGGCCACCTGGTCGGGGAGGCTGATCGGCATGGTCACCGGCGGGTTCGGCTCCACGCCGCCCTCGTCGGTGCGGCCGGGCAGGATCGAACCCTCGCCGTACTGACGCAGCAGGCGCGCGGCGAGCTCGACGGCCACCGCGCACAGCTGCGGGTCGGTGTAGCGCTCGAACCGTTTGGCCGCCTCGGAGAACAGCTTGTGACGGCGGGCCGTCCGGCTGATCGACGACGGATCCCAGTGCGCCGCTTCGAGCAGCACGTCGGTGCTCTCCGGCGTGATCTCGGTCGACGCGCCACCCATCGTGCCCGCCAGCGAGATGACGCCGCTGTCGTCGGCGATCACCACGTCGTCCGCGTCGAGCGTGCGCTCGACATCGTCCAAAGTGGTCAGTTTCTCGCCCGGCTTCGCCTTGCGCACCACCAGATCGCCCTTGACCGAACCGGTCGCGAAGGCGTGCAGCGGATGCCCGAGTTCGAGCATGACGTAGTTGGTCACGTCGACCGCGAGCGAGATCGAGCGGATCCCCGCCAGCATCAGGCGGCGGCGCATCCACCACGGCGTCGGCGCGGTCGCGTCGAGGTTCTTGACCCGGCGCAGCACGAACCGCTTGCAGCCCTCGGTGTCCTCGAGGTGCACCGGCCAGACGTCGCTCTCGGCCTCGGGGACCTCGATGGACGCCGGGTCGCCGAACGGGACGTCGAGCGCGTTGGACAGCTCGCGGGCCAGGCCGCGGACCGACAGGGTGTACCCGCGGTCCGGGGTCGGCGTCACCTCGAGGACGGTGTCTTCGAGGCCGAGCAGCTTGTTCGCGTCCTCGCCGGGGCTGGCCGTGCTCGGCGGCAGTACCAGGATGCCGGAGTGGTCGTCACCGATGCCGAGTTCGCTCGCGGAGCAGATCATGCCGTCGCTGAGGCGGCCGTAGGTCTTGCGCGAACCGATCTCGAAACCGCCGGGCAGCACGGTGCCGGGCAGCGCGACGACGACCAGGTCGCCCTCGGCGAAGTTCGAGGCACCGCAGATGATCCCGCGGGTCTTGATCCCCGTGGGGCCGTTGTCCTCGAAAGGCCCTTCGTCGTCGTCCTCGTCTTCGTCGAGGTTCTCGTCGGGCTTGTCGGTGCCGTCATCCGATTCGCCGACGTCGACCCGGCAGAACCGGACCGGCTTCTTGAACTCGGTGAGCTCCTCGATCTCGGCGACACGGCCGACCACGAGCGGGCCGGTGACCGGTTCGAGCTTCCGGACGTCGTCGACCTCGATGCCGATGCGCACGAAGGCGTCGGCCAGATCCTGGGCCGTGACCTCCTCGTCGACGTCGAGGTGTTCGGTCAGCCAGCTGGCTGGGACCTTCACTCAGGCCTCCGTTCCGAAGGGCAGGGTGAACCTGATGTCGCCCTCCACCATGTCGCGCATGTCCGGGATTCCGTTGCGGAACTGCAGGGTGCGCTCGATACCCATGCCGAAGGCGAAGCCCGAGTAGACCTCGGGGTCGACGCCGCAGGCACGCAGGACGTTGGGATTGACCATGCCGCAGCCACCCCACTCGACCCAGCCGGGTCCGCCCTTTTTCTCCTCGAACCAGACGTCGACCTCGGCCGACGGTTCGGTGAACGGGAAGAAGTGCGGGCGCAGACGGGTCTTCGAGGTACCGCCGAACATCGCGCGGGCGAAGGCGTCGAGGGTGCCCTTGAGGTGCGCCATCGTCAGGCCCTTGTCCACCGCGAGGCCTTCGACCTGGGAGAACACCGGGGTGTGCGTGGCGTCCAGCTCGTCGGTCCGGTAGGTGCGGCCGGGGCAGACGACGTACACGGGCAGGTCACGGTGCAGCAGCGTGCGGGCCTGCACCGGCGAGGTGTGCGTCCGCAGCACCAGGCCGGAGTCCTCCTCGCCGAGGTAGAACGTGTCCTGCAGCTGGCGCGCGGGGTGGTCCTTGCCGAAGTTCAGCGCGTCGAAGTTGAACCATTCGGCTTCGAGCTCCGGGCCTTCGGCGATCTCGTAGCCCATCGCGATGAACGCGTCGGCGATCCGATCCGACAGGGTCGCGATCGGGTGCCGGGCGCCACGGGGGACGCGGTCCCACGGGAGCGTGACGTCGACGGCCTCCTCTCGGAGCACCTTTTCGTCGCGTTCCGCTTGGAGCACGGCACGGCGGGCGTCGAAGGCGGCCTGGATGCCCTGACGCGCTTCGTTGACCCGCTTGCCGGCCTCGGCCTTCTCCTGCTTCGGCAGGGCGCCGATCTCGCGGCGGGCGAGCAGCAGCGGAGACTGGTCCCCGAGGTGGGCGGGCTTGACCGCGGCCAGCGCGTCGAGATCCGCCGCGGCCGCGAAATCGGTCTCGGCCTGTTTGACGGCGGCCGTCAACGTTTCCGGCGCGAGCGTTCCCGCCTGGGGGTCCTGCTTGTCGTTGGCTTCGGACATAACTCCTCGGCGTCCGCTGGGACTGGTCCGGTGCACGCGAGCGCACACATGGGTTTAGCAGCTGCTGAATTCTATGGGACAGCGAACGGCGGCCCCCGATCACCCTCGGGCTGGGCACACCGTCACTCGGAAGTGCGAAAAACGCGCTCTACGCCGTAAACAAGGTGCTGGAACGAACACTGCGTTCCATGAGAGCTCCCTTGGTGTCGTGCTGCGACGGCGTGCTGCCCACGACTCTACGTGGACGCGGCCCGGGAGGCCATCGCATTCGTGTACACGCAGATCGCGGCGGCCGTCGCGAGGTTGAGACTCTCCGCGCGGCCGTACATCGGGATCTTGACCGCGAGATCGACCGACTCCAAGACACCCTGCGGCAGTCCGTGCGCCTCGTTGCCGAAGACCCACGCGGTGGGCTCGGCGAAAGTCACCTGATCGAGCTCGGTGTCGGCGTAGCCGTGCGCACCGAAAGTGCGGAGTCCGGCGGCGGAGCAGGCCTTCAAGGCCGCGTCGACGTCCCGGATCCGGGTGATGGCGGGGTGGAACAGGCTGCCGGCGGCCGCGCGGACGCATTTGCCGTTGTGCGGGTCGACACTGTCCCCGGCGAGGACGACCGCGTCGGCGCCGGCGGCGTCCGCGACCCGGATCACGGTGCCCGCGTTACCGGGGTCCGCGACGTCGACGAGGACGACGACGAGCTTCGCGCCCGGCTTCAGAACGGTCTCTTGTGGACGGTCGACGAGCGCGCAGACCGCGACGATGCCTTGCGGCGTCACGGTCTCGGACAATCCGTCGGCGGCGCGATCGGTGATCGGCGAGACGGGGACACCCGCCGCACGCGCGGCGATGACCAGGCGCTCGTGCTGCGCGGCGGCGCGTTCGGTGACGAACAGCTCGTAGACCTTGCCGCCGTGTTCGAGCGCGGCTTCGACCGCGTTCGCGCCCTCGGCGAGGAACCGGCCGGTCTTCTCACGCTCGGCTCGGCGGGTGAGCTTGCGCGCAGCAACGACCCGGGGTGTCCGTTCGGTGAACGGAGCAGCCCCGGGCCGGTGAAGAGCGCTGTCGCCGGTCAGGCCGACTTCTTCTCTTCGGTGTTCACGTTCGCCTTGGCCAGCTCGGCCAGCGCGGTGAACGCGGCGGCGTCGTTGACGGCGAGGTCCGCGAGGATCTTGCGGTCGACCTCGACACCCGCGGCCTTGAGGCCCTGGATGAACCGGTTGTAGGTCACGCCGTTGGCGCGGGCCGCCGCGTTGATACGGGTGATCCACAGCTGGCGGAAGTCACCCTTGCGGGCACGACGGTCCCGGTAGGCGTAGTTCAGCGAGTGAAGCGTCTGCTCCTTCGCCTTGCGGTACAGCCGCGAACGCTGGCCGCGGTAGCCGCTGGCGAGCTCGAGAGTCGCGCGACGCTTCTTCTGGGCGTTTACAGCCCTCTTGACGCGTGCCACTGGGGTCCATCCTGTCGATCTGGGGCGCGCTGGCGCGCCCGGCGTTTACAAAGTGCGGGGTGTCAGCGGCCGAGAAGGCGCTTGACGCGGCCGACGTCGTTCTTGGCGATCTCGGTCGTGCCTTCGAGGCGACGGGTGAGCCTGTTGGACTTCTTCTCCATCAGGTGGCGGCGGCCGGCCTTCTGGCGGCGCAGCTTGCCCGAACCCGTGACGCGGACACGCTTGGACGTCCCGCTGTGCGTCTTCATCTTCGGCATTACGTTGTCCTCTTCCGTGCGGCGGCACACCGGTTGTGCCCGGTGTGCCGCTGACATGTGCTGGTCGGCGCTACGCGTCGGCGGGCGGCTCGGACGAATCGTCCTTCGCTGCCTTCGCGGCCTTCTGCGGCTTCACGTTCTTGTGCGGGGCCAACACCATGATCATGTTGCGACCGTCCTGCTTCGGCGACGACTCGACGAAACCGAGCTCGGTCACCTCGTCGGCGAGCTTCTGCAGCAGGCGGAAACCGAGTTCCGGCCTGGACTGCTCGCGACCGCGGAACATGATCGTGACCTTGACCTTGTTGCCGGCGGCCAGGAACCGCGACACGTGACCCTTCTTGGTCTCGTAGTCGTGCTGGTCGATCTTCGGTCGCAGCTTCTGCTCTTTGATGACGGTGAGCTGCTGGTTGCGGCGGGACTCGCGGGCCTTCTGCGCGCTCTCGTACTTGAACTTGCCGAAGTCCATGAGCTTGCATACGGGCGGGCGTGCCTGCGGGGCGACCTCGACGAGATCGAGATCGTTCTCCTGTGCCAGCCGCAGCGCATCTTCGATCCGGACGATGCCGACCTGTTCACCGGCCGGCCCGACGAGGCGGACCTCCGGTACCCGGATTCGGTCGTTGATGCGTGTCTCGGAGCTGATGGGGCCTCCCTGGTTCGAGGTAAATTCTTCTACCGTTTCGACCTGGTGCCCACATACCTAAGGCCCCGGTACCGTGCGGTACGCGGGGCCCACTCTTTCCGATCGTGTTCGATCTCCAGAACCGAACACACCGCCTCGACGCCCGAAATCGTCTTGGCGAGACCGGACCCGGACACCTGGTGCTACGGCGGTGACACGGGTGGGAGCGGGGCTCCACTTGCCGCCCCCGATCGCTCGGGGGCTGGTCGCTCGTGGAAGGGTACCAGACGTGTCAGATGAACCCGTTCAGCAGCCCCCGTATTCCCCGGACGTCCGCGACCTGGAGGACATCCCGAGCGTCGAGGTGATCAGCAGGGCGGCCGTCATGCTGCTCTCCGCCGGCGCCGAACGTCTCGGTCTCGCGGACGAGGACCCGGCCAGCTCACCGCACCGCGACCTCGACGAGGCCCGCCGCCTGATCACCGCCCTCGCCGGGCTGGTCACCGCTTCCGCAGAGTACCTCGGCCTGCACGCGGGCCCGTTGCGCGACGGTCTCCAGTCGTTGCAGAAGGCGTTCCGCGAGGCTTCGGCCGTGCCGGATGCGCCGGGCCAGGGCCCGGGCGAGAAGTACACGGGACCGGTCTACTAGCCCTCAAGTACATGAAGGCCCCCTTCCTTGCGCCTGGGTACAGGAAGGGGGCCTTCATGTACTTCCGCTTCGGCGTCAACTAACATTTCAGATGTGAGTGGATTGGCGAAGGTGCCGAGGTCCCTCCTCCGGGATGAGGCCTACGAGAGCATCCGGCGGGCGATCATCGACGGGACGCTGCCGCCGGGGACGAACCTGCGCGACGGCGACCTCGCCGATCAACTGGGGCTTTCCCGGGCTCCCGTGCGCCAAGCGCTGCTGAGGCTCGTCGAGGACGGTCTCGTCGAGTCGAAGCCACAGAGCTACACGCGCGTCGCGGGGTTCGTCCCCGACGACGTCCGTGACGCCCTGCAGCTCGTGCGCGCGCTGCACGAGTTCGCCGTCCGGGCGGGTGCTCCCCGGATGGGTCCGGCGGAAGTCGCGGCGATGCGCGCGGCCAACGCCCGGTTCGCCGACGCGATCGCCGCCGGGGACATCGAGGCCGCGATCGCCGCCGACGACGAACTCCACGACGTCCCCGTGGCCGCCGCACGCAACCGGGCGATCGCCGCGACGCTGGCCCGCTACACGCCCTTGCTGCGGCGTCTCGAATACGCCCGCTTCGGCTCCCTGCCCGCCCACCGATCGGTCCAGCGCCACGCGGAACTGGCCGACGCCCTCGAAGCGGGCGACGTCGACGCGGCCTGCGCGATCACCGCCACGATCTGGACCGAACTCGAAGACCTCCTGGAGATGCCATGACCCTCGCCGATTTCCCGCGCTACCCGCTGTTGTTCGGCCCCTCCCCCGTCCATCCGCTGGAGCGGCTCACCACTCATCTCGGCGGCGCGCAGGTCTGGGCGAAACGCGAGGACGTCAACTCCGGGATCGCGTTCGGCGGCAACAAGACCCGCAAGCTCGAATACCTGGTCGCCGACGCGCTGGCCCAGGGCGCGGACACGCTGATCTCGATCGGCGGTGTGCAGTCGAACCACACCCGCCAGGTCGCCGCGGCCGCCGCGCGGGCCGGGCTCAAGGCCGTGCTGGTGCAGGAGAGCTGGGTCGACTGGAACGACCCGATGTACGACAAGGTCGGCAACATCCAGCTTTCGCGCATCCTCGGCGCGGACATCCGGATGGTCGAGGCCGGGTTCGGCGTCGGCTTCAAGGAGAGCTGGGAGAACGCGGTCAAGGAGATCGAAGCCGGCGGCGGGAAGCCGTACGCGATCCCGGCGGGCGGCTCGGACCACCGGCTCGGCGGGCTCGGTTTCGCTAACTGGATGGTCGAGCTCGAAGCGCAGGAGGCGGAACTCGGCGTCTTCTTCGACACGGTGATCGTCTGCTCGGTGACCGGCAGCACGCAGGCCGGAATGGTCGCCGGGGCCGCGCTTTCCGGTAGGCCGCGCCGGATCCTCGGCATCGACGGATCGGCGAAACCGGCCGAGACACGCGATCAGATCACCCGTATCGCCCGGGCGACCGCCGAGCTGATCGGTGCCGGCGAGATCGGCGAGGTCGAACTGGACGAGCGCTACCACGCCGGGATCTACGGCGTCCCGAACGAGTCCACGCTGGACGCGATCCGGACGCTGGCGCGGCTGGAGGGAGTGCTCACCGATCCGGTGTACGAGGGCAAGTCCATGGCGGGGCTGATCGATCTCGTCGCGCGCGGTGAGATCGCGCGGGACTCGAACGTGCTCTTCGCGCACCTGGGCGGGCAGCCCGCGCTGAACGGCTACACGAGCGTGCTCTAGCCCTCGTGAGTGGTAAGGACGGTTAGAACCGTCCTTACCACTCACGAGGCACTGGGTCAGTCCGTGACGGCCAGGACGTCGATCTCCACCAGCAGCCCGGCGGGCAGGCCGACGTACACGGTGGTGCGGGCCGGGTGCGGCGCCTCGCCGATCAGCTTGTTGTAGACCTCGTTGAACGCGCCGAAGTGGTCGACGTCGGTCAGGTACACGCGCACCATCATCGCGTCGGCCAGGCTCGAACCGGCGGCCTCGAGCACCGCCTCGATGTTCTTGAAGGTCTGCTCGGTCTGCTCACCGACGGTCTCGCCGACGATGGCGCCGGTGGCCGGGTCGAAGGCGACCTGGCCGGCCACCTGCAGGATGTTGCCCTTGCGGACCGCCTGCGAGAACGCGGCCACCGGCTTCGGCGCGTTCTCCGTGCTGATCGCGGTCTTGCTCATTCCAACTTCCCCTTTCGGTTCCCCGTCCATCCACTGTGGACGGAAGCTTCCTCGGCGGCGGCGATCAGCTCCGGCACGAGCGCCATCAGGCCGTCGTAGTCCAGCAGCACCTTCGGCACCGACACGGACGCGGCGGCGAGCACCACGCCGCCCGGGCCGCGGACCGGCGCGGCGACGCAGTGGATGAAGTCCTCGTGCTCGGCGTTGTCCACCGCGTAACCGCGGTCGGCGACGAGCGCGAGTTCCTTCTCGTAGGCCTCGGGTGTGGTGATCGTGTTCGGCGTCCGGACGAAGAAGTCGATCCTCGACACCACGTCCGCCTGCTTCTCCGGCGTCATCGCCGCGACGAGCACCTTGCCGACGGCGGTGCAGTGCAGGGGCGCGCGTTTCCCGATGCGGGAGTACATCCGCACCGAGTGCCTGCCCTCGAATTTGTCGATGTAGACGACCTCTCCGTCCTCATAGGAGGCGAGGTGCACGGTGTGCCCGGTGCGCGCGTTGAGCCCGGCGAGCGCGGATTGCGCGGTGCGGCGGACGTCGCGATCCTCCAGCGCCTGCTGTGCGAGGTCGAAGAGCGCACTGCCCAGCCGGTAGTACCGCTGTCCTTCCCGGCGCACGAAGTGGTGCGTCTCCAGGGTGCGCAGCAGGCGCAGCACGGTCGACTTGTGCACGCCGATCTCCTCGGCGAGCTGGTCCAATGTCTTCGGCTCGCGGGCGAGCCCGCTCAGCAGCGTGAGCGCCCTGTCCAGGCTCTGGCTCATTCGCCCACCACTCCCTTGTCCGTCAGCTTGGCCGCCGCCCATGCTGCCTCATCCGCCCCGAGGAGCGTTGCGACGACGGATTCGGGCAGCGGCGTGCCCACGTCGTCGTGGGTCAGCAGGGTGGCCGCGGCCTGCAGATGACCGCGCCGCAGCCGGGTCGCGGGGTCGTCGCCGCGCAGGGTCGCGGCGAGGAAACCGGCCGCGAAGGCGTCACCGGCGCCGACCGGCTCCACG
This sequence comes from Amycolatopsis lurida, assembly GCF_900105055.1. NCBI lineage: Bacteria > Bacillati > Actinomycetota > Actinomycetes > Pseudonocardiales > Pseudonocardiaceae > Amycolatopsis > Amycolatopsis lurida. The sequence goes on along the minus strand of NZ_FNTA01000004.1, from coordinate 7,641,479 downwards.
ACGTCGACCTGGAGCGCGGGCGAGAAAAGCGGTGCTTCGTCGCCTTCGATCAGCGTGACCCCGCGTGCCCCGTGCTTGACGACCAGCGTCTTCGGTCCGGGCAAGGCGGCACGCAGCCGTGCCGGGTCACCGGTCCCCCACACTCGCTCGGCCTCGTCCTCGCCCGCCAGCACGATGTCGGCGCGGGCGGCCAGCCCGGCCAGCACCGACGGGTCGCGTCCGGTCCACAGCGCGGGCCGGAAGTTCACGTCGAACGACACCAGCGTGTCGCCCCGCGGTCGTTCCATCAGCGCCCGCACCAGATCGAGGCAGCCGTCCGACAGCGCGGGCGTGATCCCGGAAAGGTGGATGACGCGCACCCCGTCGAGTTCGAGTTTCCCCAGGAGCCCGGCGTCCATTCCGGACGCGGCGGAGCCCTTGCGGTAGTAGCGAACGGGGCTGCCGTCCGCGCCGCTTTCCTTGATGTAGAGCCCGGTCGGACGAGTCGGGTCGACCACGACCGCGCTGACGTCGACCCCCGCTTCGCCGATCTCGCGCACCAGCGCGCGGCCGAACGGATCGTCGCCGACGGCGCTCACCCACGCGCTGGAGAAACCCAGTGCCGGGAGATGGCAGGCGACGTTCGATTCGGCCCCGCCGATGCTCCGCACCCACTTGCGCACCTCGTCGGGCGGCCCGGCTTCGGCAGGCACGAACAAGGCCATCGACTCCCCAATGCACAACACGTCAGTGCTCTTCATCGCTCCGACCGCCATCCCGTTGCCAGGGCGCACCTCGCGGAATCATGCCGCCTCACGACCGAAAAGCGCCCCGCCATCGTGATGGCGGGGCTTCCGGCCGAGAAGGCGCGACCCCAAAAGATCAAAAGATTCCCGGGCGGCCGAGGCTCGCTTGTCACCTTCGCGTCTCCTAGTCGTCACGCCGTTGACCTCCAGCGGACCGGATGCTACACCTATCCCACGCAATATGCGCAACGTCCGTTGCAACATACGCAACCGAGGTGAACCTCATGTTCGAAGCCGGTACCATCGATTCCGCCGCGGTCGCGGCCGTCCGGGAGGAGCGCGTCGACTGGCGCTTCCGCTCGGTCGCGCCTTCGCTGTCCGGTCTCACGATCGGCGAGGCCGCCGCCCGCGGCGCGAAGCTGTTCGACGACGGCTTCCTCGGCCCGTTCGTCGTTCTCGACGAGGAAGCCGTCGAGCACAACCTCCGTACGATGGCGGACTGGTGCGCCGAACGCGGGGTCGCGCTGGCCCCGCACGGCAAGACGACGATGGCGCCGCAGCTGTTCGAGCGGCAGCTGCGGCACGGCTCGTGGGGTATCACCTGCGCGAACGCCGGCCACCTGCGGATCTACCGCGCGTTCGGCGTTTCCCGGATCCTGCTGGCGAATCAGCTGCTCGACCCGTCGGGCCTGAAGTGGCTCGCCGCCGAACTGGACGCCGATGACGACTTCGAGTTCGTCTGCTGGGTCGACTCGGTCCGCGGTGTCGAGCTGATGACCGAAGCCCTGCGTGGCGCCCGCCGCAAGGTGGACGTCCTGGTCGAACTCGGCGCCGAGGGCGGCCGCACCGGCGTCCGCGACACCGAGACCGCGCTTGCCGTCGCCGAAGCCGCGCACGCGAGCCCGGTCCTGCGGTTGCGCGGATCCGGCGGTTACGAAGGCGCGCTTTCCCACCACACGGACGAAAAATCGCTCCAGCTGATCAGCTCCTATGTGGACGGCCTACGCGAACTCGTCTTCGCCTTCCACGCCAAGGGTCTGCTCGACGACGCCGGCCAGATCATCGTCACCGGCGGCGGCAGCGCGTACTTCGACCGCGTCGCGGACGAGCTCACCAAGGACTGGGCCGGCCTGGACGTCCTGCCGATCCTGCGCAGTGGCGCCTACGTGACCCACGACGACGGCTTCTACCGGGTGATCTCGCCGCTGGGCGAGCAGCCGCGTATCGACGGCGTCGCCTCGTTCCGTCCCGCGCTGCGCGCCTGGGCCCAGGTGACGTCGAAGCCGACGGACGAACTCGCGCTGCTCACCATCGGCAAACGGGACGCCTCCTTCGACGAAGGCATGCCTGAGCCGCGGCTGATCCGCAAGGGCGACGGACCGCCATCCGCGCTCGAAGGTCATTCCATCCAGAAGATGAACGACCAGCACGCCTTTCTCACTCTGCCCGCGTCGTCGCCGGTCGAGGTCGGCGACTGGGTCGCCCTCGGCCTGTCGCATCCGTGCACCGTTTTCGACAAATGGCCCCTGATCCCGGTCGTCGGCCCCGACGGCGAGACCGTGCTCGATTTCGTCCGCACCCACTTCTGATCCGTCCTCCACCGCCGCAGAGGAAGAATCACCATGGACATCGTTGTCCGTTCCGCACTGGTCGCCGACGGCACCGGGGATCCGCTCACCAGGCACGACGTGGGCATCACCGACGGCCGGATCGCCAGTGTCGCCGAACCCGGCTCGCTCGCGGGCCGCCGCACCATCGACGCCGAAGGACTCGTGCTCGCGCCCGGGTTCATCGACATGCATTCGCATTCCGACCTTCAGCTGCTCGCCAATCCGGATCACCTCGCGAAGCTCTCCCAGGGCGTCACGACCGAGGTGCTCGGGCAGGACGGGCTCTCCTACGCGCCGGTCAACGACGAGGTCCTCGCCGCGCTGCGCCAGCAGCTCGCCGGCTGGAACGACGATCCGGCCGGCTTCGACTGGAACTGGCGTTCCGTCGGCGAGTACCTCGACCGGCTCGACGCGGGGGTCGCGGTCAACGCGGCCTACCTTGTGCCGCAGGGCACCGTCCGCATGCTCACCGTCGGCTGGGAGGACCGGCCCGCGACCGAAGCCGAGATGAACGCGATGAAGGAACTCATCGCGACCGGGCTGGCCGAGGGCGCGATGGGCATGTCGTCCGGGCTCACCTACACGCCGGGCATGTACGCGACCACCGAAGAACTCGTCGAGCTGTGCCGGGTCGTCGGGGAGAACGGCGGCTTCTACAGCCCGCACCACCGCAGCTACGGCAAGGGCGCGCTCGAAGCGTTCGGCGAGATGGTCGACGTCTCCCGCCGTTCGGGGTGCCCGCTGCACCTCGCGCACGCCACGATGAACTTCTCGGTGAACAAGGGCAAGGCGCCGGATCTGCTGGAGCTGCTCGACCGGGCGCTCGACGACGGCTGCGACATCACGCTGGACACCTACCCCTACCTTCCGGGCGCCACGTATCTTTCCGCGCTGTTGCCGAGCTGGGCCACCGAAGGCGGGCTCGACGCCACACTGGCCCGGTTGTCCGATGTGGACACCCGCGAGCGGATCCGCGCCGAGATCGAGGAGACCGGCTCCGACGGCGCCCACGGGGTGCCGATCGACTGGGAAGCGATCGAGATCAACGGTGTCCGCCGGGACGAGAACGCCCATCTCGTCGGGCATTCCGTCGCCGCGTCGGCGGAGCGTGCCGGGAAACCGGCCGCGGAGCTGTACTTCGACGTCCTGCTCTCGGAGAAGCTCGGCACGTCGTGCCTGATGCACGTCGGGCACGAGGAGAACGTCCAGGCGATCATGCGGCACCGCACGCACACCGGCGGCAGCGACGGCCTGCTCGTCGGCGCGCGGCCGCATCCCCGCGCCTGGGGCACGTTCCCGCGTTACCTCGCGCGCTACGTCCGCGAACTCGGCGTCCTCGGCCTCGCCGAATGCGTCGCCCATCTCACCGGCCGCGCGGCACAGCGCCTGCGGCTGACCGACCGGGGTCTCGTCCGCGCCGGGTACGCGGCGGACCTCGTGCTGTTCGACCCGGAAACCGTCGCCGACACCGCCACGTTCGACGAGCCGCGGCAGCAGGCCGCCGGTATCCCCTATGTCTTCGTCAACGGTGTCGCCGCCATCGACGATGGTCAACCGACCGGCGCCCTCGCCGGCCATTCACTGCGGAACCCCGGGAGTGCCCGATGATCGACTGGCTCCAACACACGACGGGAGGGCTCCTGACCCTCGCCGCCGTCTCGATCGCGGTGTTGTTGTTCCTCATCATCAAAGTCAAACTCGAGCCCTTCATCGCGCTGATCGTGGTCGGCCTGCTGACCGCACTGGCCGCGGGCCTGCCGGTCGGCCAGATCGTCGGATCGGCACAGAAGGCGTCGGATTCCCTGCTGGAAAAGGGTTTCGGCGGGATTCTCGGCCATATCGCCGCGATCATCGGACTCGGCACCATCCTCGGGTCCATTTTGGAGCGTTCCGGCGGAGCGAGGGTGCTCACCGGCGCGTTGCTGCGGGCCATCGGTGAGAAGCGGGCCCCTTTGGCGATGGGGCTGGCGGGTTTCGTCTTCGGTATCCCGGTCTTTTTCGACATCGGCATCTTCGTGCTGGCGCCACTGGTCTACGTGGCCGCCAAACAGGGCGGCCGTTCGCTCGTGCTGTACGCGCTGCCGTTGCTCGCCGGGCTTTCGATCACGCACGCGTTCCTCCCGCCGCACCCCGGCCCGGTCGCCGCGGCAGGCCTGCTGCACGTGGAACTCGGCTGGATCATCCTGATGGGCCTGGTCTGCGGTATCCCGGCGTTCCTCGTCGGCGGCGTCGCGTACTCGACCTGGATCGGCAAGCGCGTCGACGTGCAGGTTCCCGCGGAATTCCTGGTCGCCGAGGAAGAAGGCGAGAAAGAGGAGAACCCGCCGTCGCTCGGCCTGGTGCTGGGGATCATCGCCGTCCCGCTGGTGCTGATCCTCGCCGGAACCTTCGGCAGCATCTGGCTTCCCAAGAACTCGGCGTCCGCCGGTGTCGCCGCGTTCATCGGGACCCCGGCGGTCGCACTGACGATCTCGGTCCTGCTCGCGTCCTGGCTGCTCGGCCTGCGCCGCGGCCTGACCGGCAAGGATCTGAGCGAGCTTTCAGCGAAATCGCTCCGCCCGGTCGCGATGATCCTGCTGGTGGTCGGCGCGGGTGCGTTCTTCGGCGCCGTGCTGTCCGCCACGGGGATCGGCAAGGCCGTCGCGGGTTCGCTCGACAACGCCGGTCTCCCGGTCATCCTGGCCGCATACGTGATCAGTTGCGGAATGCGGATCGCGCAGGGTTCGGCGACCGTCGCGATCGTGACCACGAGCGGCATCGTCGCACCGACGGTCGCGACGCTGGGCTATTCGCAGATGCAGCTCGCGCTGCTGGTCGTCGCGATTTCGGCGGGTTCGATCATCGCCTCGCACGTGAACGACGGCGGTTTCTGGATCATCTCGCGGTACTTCAACATGACCGTGCCGCAGACCCTGAAAACCTGGACCGTCTTGGAAACCGTCCTTTCCGTTTCCGGTTTCGGCGTGGCAGCATTGCTCATGGCAGTGGTTTAAACCACCTGACGACTGGGAGAGATCACGATGACCGGACTGGATCGACGCACCTTCCTCGGCGCCGTCGGAGCGGCTGGACTCACCACCGTTCTCGGTTCCCACCTCGCGAACGCCTCCGAACAGACCTGCGGACCGAAGGGAACCGGAGCCATTTACGTCAGCAGCTACACCAGTTCCGGGCACGGACTCGATGTCGCTCACCGGGACGCGGCGACCAACGCGCTCGTCGTCGACCGCACGATCCCGGGAGTCAGCAACGCTTCCTGGTTCGACATCAGCGCCGACCGCAAAACGCTCTACGTGACGAACGAGGACGAGAACGGCCAGATCTCCTCGTTCAGCCTGGCCGATCCGGCGAAACCCAAGCTGCTCAACAAGAAGTCGGCCAAGGGCCAGCACCCGACCCATCTGAGCGTCCACTCGAGCCAGAAGTACGTGCTGGCCGCGAACTACAGCAGCGGCAGCGTCGTCGTCCTCCCGATCCTCGCGGGCGGGAAACTCGGCGACGTCGTCGATCTGGCCCAGCACAAGGGCGCCGAGCGTCAGGCGCACGCGCACCAGGTCGTCAACGATCCGACCGGCAAGTGGGTACTCGCCGTCGACCTCGGCGCGGATTCGGTCTATGTCTACAAACTCGACGTCGCCACCGGGAAGCTCAAGCTGAACCAGCAGCTGAAGCTCCCGTCGGGTGCCGGGCCGCGGCACCTGGCGTTCCACCCGAACGGCAAGTACGCGTACATCCTCGGCGAGCTGCGCGCCGAGGTGACCGTCGCGGCGTGGAACCCGGCGACCGGGAAACTCACCGCCGGACAGGTCGTCCCGGCCGTTCCCGCGGGCACACCCGGCGCGCAGTACCCGGGTGAGATCACCACGGCCAAGGACGGGAAGTTCGTCTACGCCTCCGTCCGCGGCTCCGACACGATCGCGTCGTTCGGCGTCAGCGAGGACGGGAAGTCCTTGACACTGCTGAACAACGCGCCCGTCGGCGGCGTGTACCCGCGTCACTTCACGCTCGACCCGACCGAGCGCTGGTTCTACGTCTCGAGCGACAAGTCCGGCACGCTCAGCTGGCTGCCGCGCGATCCCGGTACCGGTCTTCCGGGGGCCGTCGCCGGGAAACTGGCGCTCCCCCAGGTCAATTCCGTCTTTTTCGCTTAAGGAGAAAATCCCATGAGAACTCGCGTCCTCATCGCGGGCCTAGCGGCCGTCGGCCTCGTGGCCGGCTGCGCGCCGGCCCAGAACACCCCAGCCGCGAGCGGCGGTGACGAGAAGACCGGCACGATCCGGGTCTGGCTGTTCGACGAGGCCAACCGCGCGCCCAAGGAGGCGGCGGTCAAGGAGGCGATCACCGAGTTCAAGGCGGCGCATTCGGGCGTCGAGGTCGACGTCCAGTGGGTTCCGGTGGAGGGCCGTGCGGACAAGTTCTCCGGCGCCTTCAACGATCCGGCGAGCGCGCCGGACGTCGCCGAGTTCGGCAACACCGACGTGTCCAGCTACGCCGCCACCGGCGCGCTGGCCGACCTGACCGGCGACCTGTCGTCGTGGAAGGAAGGCGCCGACATCCTGCCCGCGGTGCTGGAGACCGCGAAATCCGGCGGCAAGACCTACGGGCTTCCGTGGTTCACCGGTATCCGCGCGTTGTACTACCGCACGGACCTCTTCGCCGAACTCGGCCTCAAGCCGCCGACGACGCTGGCGGAACTGACCGAGACCGCGAAGACGATCCGCGCCAGGAAGCCGGAGCTGTACGGCATCTCCGTCGGCGGCAAGTACACCTACGCGATGCTGCCGTTCCTGTGGGCGCACGGTGGCGAGATCGCCAAGCAGGACGGCGGCAAGTGGAAGTCCACTGTGGACTCAGAGCAGGCCAAGGCGGGCGTCACGGCGTACGCGAACCTGCTGAAGGCGGACATCTGCCCGCCCGAGCAGTGCGCCAACCTCACCGGCACGCAGAGCATCACGGCGTTCGCCGGCGGCAAGGCCGGGATGTCCATCGGCGGTGACTTCAACCGCAAGGCCGTCGAAGCGGGCCAGGTGAAGGGCAAGTATGCGATCATCCCGATCCCGGGCACCGAGGCGGGCAAGATCGCCCCGGCGTTCGCGGGCGGAAACCTGCTCGGCGTGTTCAACGCGACCAAGCGCAAGAGCCTCGCGGTCGAGTTCACCCAGCTCCTCGGTGGCGCGAAGTACCAGGAGAAGATGTACGTCGCCATGGGCAACCTGCCCACCCTCGGCAGCGTCCAGCAGAAGCTCGCCGCGAGCGACCCGTCGGTCAAGCCGTTCGTCGACACGCTCACGGCGGGCACGAAGTTCGTCCCCGCCACCGCGGCGTGGTCGAAGATCGACGCGCAGAACGTCCTGCCCACCGCGATCCAGCAGATCGCGACCGGCGGCAAGGACCCCGCGACGGCGCTGACCGCCGCGGCCGCCGAGATGAACAAGGCGTTCGGCTAAGTGGTCACCAAGGAAATCCCCCGCACCACGGCTCCGGCCGTCCCGGCACGGCGGTCACCCCGCCGTCGCCGGGACGGGCGGGCGGCCCTGCTCTACCTGGCGCCCGGCGGCATCCTGCTGCTGGCGATGCTGGTGTACCCGATCTACCAGCTCGTCCTGATCTCGTTCTACGACTACGGCCAGCCGCAAGCGGTCGGCAACGCCCCGCTGGTGTTCCTCGGCTTCGGCAATTACGTCGAACTGCTGGAGAACCTCCAGTTCTGGGAGGTGCTGGCCAAGACCCTCGGCTTCACCGCGGTCTGTGTCGTCGGCAGCCTGGCGCTCGGGACGGGGCTCGCCGTACTGGCGACCCGGGTCCGCGCGTGGGCGCGCGTCCCGCTGTTCCTGGCGGCGCTCGCCGCATGGGCGACGCCGGCGATGGCGGGCTCGTACGTGTGGCTGTTCCTGTTCGACGCGGACTTCGGCCTGGTGAACGAGGTGCTCTCGGGCATCGGGTTCACCGGGATGGCGAACCACTCCTGGACGTTCGACACCTACAGCACGTTCGGGCTGGTGGCGGCCGAGGTCATCTGGTGCTCGTTCCCGTTCGTCATGGTGACGATGTACGCGGGGCTCAAAGGGGTACCGGAAGAGGTCGTCGAGGCCGCGTACCTCGACGGCGCGTCGACCTGGCGCACCACGTGGTCGATCACGCTGCCGATGGTGCGGCCGCTGCTGACCATCGCCACGATCCAGTCGATCATCTGGGACTTCAAGATCTTCACGCAGATCTACGTGATGACCAACGGCGGCGGCGTGGCCGGGCGCAACCTCGTGCTCAACGTCTTCGCCTACCAACAGGCCTTCGCCGGACAGGAATACGGTCTCGGCGCGGCGCTCGGAGTCGTGATGACCTTGCTGCTGCTGTCCATCACCGGGCTGTACGTCCGGTCGCAACGCCGGAGCGCGGGATGGGTGTGACGACGGCGCCGAAGAACCGCCGGGTGAAGCGCCCTGGCAGGCTGATCGCCGAGATCATCTGCGTGGTGATCGCGGGGATGGTCGCTTTCCCGGTGTACTGGATGGTGCTCTCGGCGTTCAAGCCCACCGGGCAGATCCAGGAGGAGAACCCCCGGCCGTGGACGCTCACGCCGACGCTCGAGCACTTCGAACGAGTGCTGAGCGGCGAAGGCTTCGCGCTGTTCTTCCTGAACAGCGTGATCGTGGCCGTCGTCGTGGTGGCGTTGTCCCTGCTGCTGTCGTTCCTTTCGGCGGTCGCGCTGACCCGGTTCAACTTCAAGGGCCGGACCGTGCTGCTGGTGATGGTGCTGGTGGCGCAGATGGTGCCGGTCGAGGCGCTGACCATTCCGCTGTTCTTCCTGATGCGGTCGGTCGGCGACGTCGCGCCGGCGTTCGGCACCAACCACCTCGGCTCGCTGATCCTGGTGCACCTGGCGTTCAGCCTGCCGTTCGCGATCTGGATGCTGCGCGGTTTCGTCGCCGCGGTGCCGCAGGAGCTGGAAGAGGCGTCGAAGATCGACGGGGCGAGCCGGATGCGGTTCACCTGGCAGATCCTGTTCCCGCTGGTGGCACCCGGGCTGGTGGCGATCAGCGTGCTGGCGTTCATCCACGCGTGGAACGACTTCCTGTTCGCGAAGACGTTCATCATCTCCAACACCGAGAACCAGACGCTCCCGCTGGCGATCCTGGTGTTCTTCAAACCGGAGGACACCGACTGGGGCGCGGTGATGGCGGGTTCGACGTTGATGACCATCCCGGTGCTGGTGTTCTTCATTCTCGTGCAACGACGACTCGTGTCCGTCATGGGCGGCGCGGTGAAGGGCTGACATGCCTGGCTTCGAAACTCTGCTCCCCCGCCCCGTCTCGGTGGAACCCCTGCCGGGACAATGCCCAGTACCGTCCGAAGTGGACGTGCGCCGCGACGCGCTGTTGCCCGCCGAGGGCTATCGGCTGGAGATCGATCCGTCCGGCGTGACACTGCACGCGGCCGACGCGGCAGGCGAGTTCTACGGCCGCCAGACGCTCCGCCAGCTGATCGGGCCGGACGCGTTCCGGGCCGCATCGATCCACAGTGGACAGCAGACGATCCCGTGCGGCGTGGTCACCGACCACCCGAGGTTCGGCTGGCGCGGCTGTTTACTGGACGTGGCGAGGAACTTCCGGACCAAGGCCGAGGTGCTGCGGTTCATCGACCTGATCGCCACGCACAAGCTCAACGTGCTCAACCTGCACCTCACCGACGACCAGGGCTGGCGGATCGAGATCCCCGAGTTCCCCAGGCTGACCGAGGTCGGTGGCTGGCGGAAGTCGTCCATGGTCGGGCGGCACGACGGCCCGGAACGGGACGGGCGGCCGCACGGCGGGTTCTACTCGGCCGACGATCTCCGCGAGATCGTCGCGTACGCCGCCGCACGTTCGGTGACGGTCGTCCCGGAGGTCGACATCCCCGGACACGCGCGGGCCGCGATCGCCGCGTACCCCGAACTCGGCCCGGAAACCGCCGAACCATGGGAGGTCTGGACGAGCTGGGGCATCAGCACGTCGCTGCTGAACACGGAGAAGTCCACTGTGGACTTCTTCAAGCGCGTCTTCGACCACGTGCTGGACATCTTCCCGTCCGAGGTCATCGCACTCGGCGGCGACGAGGTGCCCGGCGCGACCGAGGAGCACGGCCGGTTCGTCCGCGAGATCGCGCAACACCTGGTCGATCGAGGGCGTCGTCCGCTCGGCTGGGACGAAGTACTCGAAGCGGGCGACCTGCCGCCGATGGTCATCGGCTCGTGGCAGAGCGAAGCCGCCGGCGCCCGCGCGGCGACCGCCGGGCACGACGTCGTCATGTGCCCCGAGGAGCACGTGTACCTGGATCACCGGCAGTCCGACCACCCCGACGAACCGATCCCCGTCGGCTACCTGAGCACGCTGGAGAGCTTCTACGGCTACGAGCCGGTGCCCGCCGATTTCCCCGAGGGGAAGTCGATTCTCGGCGCGCAGGCGCAGGTGTGGTCGGAGCATCTCGACACCGTGCGGCGGGTGGACTACGTCGCGTTCCCGCGTCTGTGCGCCTTCGCCGAGGTGGCGTGGAGCGAGCCGGACGGGCGGGACTACGCGGAGTTCCTGCCGCGTTTGCGTGACCACCACCTGCCCCGGCTGGACGCGCTGGGCGTCGAGTACCGGCCGCTCGACGGGCCGCACCCCTGGCAGACGCGGCCCGGAGTTCCGGGGCGGCCTCGGCAGCGGTGAGCACGTGGCGTGAGTGGTGATCGCCGCTCACGACCGGTGTTCTTGTCCGCCGGAGTACGTGAAGGCCCCCTTCATTGCGCCTAGCGCAGTGAAGGGGGCCTTCACGTACCGTCCTTGCACCACGCGCGGGGAATCAGGCCATCATGGGGTGATGAGTGATCAGTCCGCACGGTGGGTCGACGCCACCCAGCTTCCTGAAGAACTCGTAGCGCTCATCGACACCCTCCGCCCTGGCGAGGACGTGCTCATCACCAGGAACGGCGAGACCATCGCGACGATTTCCGCCGCTGTCCGCGAAGAACCGGTCCCTTCGCCGGACTCCGGCGACATCACGGTGGTGGCCACCGCCATGAAGCTGTCCGCGTCGGCGCGGGACTCGTTGTCCGAGCGGCTCGGCCCCGGCTACCTCGTCCTGGACCTGCGCTCGGCTCCCCCGACCGTCGACGTTCTGCTGGTCCCGCCGGGCAGCCCGCAGTTGATCGGCAACTTCCGTGCGCTGTACCCGAAGGCGCGGATCGTGATCACGGAGATCGAGGACGCTGAGCTCGGCGTCAAGTACGACGGCCCGGTGCGCCGTCTTCTCGACGCCGGGGCCGAGGCCTATCTCCCGTCCAGCACGATCCCGCGGCTGGCGGAGCAACTGGACCGGACCATGACCCGGCTGAACCAGCTCACCGGTGACACGTCGGTTCCCCTGACCATCGAAGCGCCGGGAGGCCGCGCGCTCGAATGATCAGCGAGAGTCGAAGTCACCGATGTTCAACCAGCTCACGCGATCGTCCCAGCTGTCCCAGAAGACCTGCTTCCCGGCGGTCCGGTAGCGATGCCGGTAGCCCATCAGCTCGCCGCAATCGACGCTCTCCTCGACGAGATCGGGTGTCCCGAACAGGTCGAGGAACTCGTCACGAGACCGCAGGTGGCCGAAGTGAGCGAGCAGGCCACGCTCCCCACCGTAGAAGGCGAACCCGGAGACCGTTCCGCCGACGATCCGGTAGCTGAATTTGCCGGAAAAGTGAACGATTCCCTCGGTTTCGACGGCGTTCTCTACCACCTCTTCACGAGAGAGGAGCTCACCGTCCGCGCCGTAGTACTCCGTGGCCCGGCCGCTTCCGCCGATCGAGCGGTGGACGATCGGCGAGAGCGTGACCTCGATGACGCTGTCGCGGGCGACGGTGTCGGCGGCTTTCGAACCGTAGCAGGCGCCGGCGAGGCTCAGTTCGCGCGGATCGACGTCCGGCCGGGTGAGGACGTCGAGGTCGTCGAGTATCTCGATCACTCGATGAAGCGTAGGGCAGGCGGCCAGGCGACCTCGACGAACCGCGGCCGATAGATCCGCGCGTCCGCGATGTTGTCGGCGTGATCCAGGCTGTTCACGTTGTACGACACCGTGAGCTTCCCGGCGCGGCTCAGCTGAGGATGGGCGGTCGCGTCGTAGACGATGCGCCGGTCACTGGCTTCGGGTGCCCGGTGGAGAACGACAGGATCGCCGAACGGGCCGGTCGGCGAAGCGGCGGTGTAGGCGAGCATCACCGGGCTGAAGCCGGGGCTCGTGTCCATGGTGATCAGCACGTATTCGCCGTCGACGCGGGTCACGGAGAACGCGGTTCCGACCCCTGCGAGCATCCGGGCGGAGTCCTCTTCGTGGGACGACCACCCGGCGCCGGTCCAGAACTGCCAAGGCCCGCGAAGGCCCCCGACGGGCACCCTGGCGAGCCGGAGATGTCCTTGTTCGGCACCGTAGATGTAGGTGTGGCCACCGTCTTCGAGCAGCTCCGATCCCCACGCGACCTTGTCGCTCACCGGGATCACCAGCAGCTCGGACGGCGTCAGCTCGGGCAACCGGAAGGTGGCCAGCGAGGTCCCGCTGCTCCGGAAGTCGAGGCCTCCGGGTCCCGTCGTCCGGTACCGGTTGTAGAGCACCCGCAGGACGTCGCCTTGGACGACTCCGTCGCCGACCCAGTAGTGCTCGCCGGAACCCGCGAGCCCGATCAGCGCCTCCGGCTCGTCCGCGGTGCCGCCGTGCAGCGTCTCCCCCAGCGTGCCGTCCGGCCGCTGGACGACCAGGGTGTTGCGGGCGATCGGGCTGTCCGAGGGGCGGCTGTGATCCGGGTTCACCGTGCCGAGGAACGTGTCCGAGAACAGCCACGCGGTCCGGCCGTCCGGCAGCGGGACCGACACCGTGCGATCCCCGCCGGTCCAGTGACCGCCTTGATCGCCGTAGCCGTTCCAGAGCTCGTTCAGCCCGGCGGCGGGAGCGACCGGTGGCGGCGCGGACGCGATCCCGCTGCTCGCCACCACGGCGCTGAACAGCAGCGCGGCCGCTACGAGAATCCTCGACGCCCGGCGCATCGGATCATGCTAAAGCCACCGACGTCTTTGTACGACCCTTGTGCGCCAGGTGATTACCGTCCGCGGGATGTCCTGGAAACTGCTTTCCGTGGCCGTGCTCGCCGCCGTCGCGTGCACCGGATTCACGACGGCCGAAGCCGCCTCGAAGACCTACTACGTCGACCAGGTCTCCGGCAGTGACACCGCGAGCGGCACTTCGCAGCAGACCCCGTGGAAATCCCTGGCGAAGGTCTCCGCCACCACGTTCGCCGCGGGCGACACCGTCCTGTTGCGTCGCGGAGGCGCCTGGTCCGGCGGCCTCACCGTCAAGAGCCCGGGTGTCACGATCGGCGCGTACGGCACCGGAGCGCGGCCGATCGTCAAGGGCAACGCCGAAGCGTGTGTCGACCTCGCCGGCGACGACATCGTGGTGAAGGACCTCCAGGTCGGCGTCGCGGCCGACGCGGGACGCTGCTCGTGGGCCGGGGTGAAGGTGTCCGGCGACCGCGACAAGGTGCTGTCGAACCTGATCACCGGCGCCGGCGCGGGGGTGTACATCGCGCCGTCGGCCGAGGGCACCGAGGTCACGCAGAACGACCTGGTCGACAACAACCACATGACCGTCGTGACACCGGGCGGCGACGACGACTCCGGCGCGTTCGCCATCCTGGTCCAGGGCAACGACTCCGACATCGGCTGGAACCGGATCAGCGGCTCGATCGCGAAGGCCGACGACTTCGGCGGCCTCGACGGCGCCGCGGTCGAGATCTTCTACGGCTCCCGCAACGTCGTCCACCACAACATCTCCGAGGACAACGAGACCTTCACCGAACTCGGCACGGACGCGAAGGACCCCGACGGCGTCTCGACCGGCAACGTCTTCGAATACAACGCGATCTACGGCGCCAAGACGCGCGGCGGGATCATCACGCGCGGCGCGGAGGACGGCAACGGGCCCGTGCTCGGCACGGTGTTCCGCAACAACTCGCTCCGGCTCCCGAACGCCGAGGCGGAGGGTTTCGTCTGCTACGGCGGCTGCACGAACCGGATGCTGACGATGACGCAGAACGTCGTCCATGCGGCGTACAAGGTCGGCTACGCGGACGTGACGTTCACCGCGACCGACCACAACGTGTACTTCGGCGGGCTCCGGCAGTTCACGCCCGGTGCGACGGACAAGATCGCGGACCCGAAGTTCACCTCGGCCACGAACCTGATCCTTCAGGCGGGGAGCCCGGCGATCGACCTCGGCACGACGAAGTACGACGACCGCGACGTCGACGGCAATCCCGTGTACGCGGGCTTGGCGGTCGACGCGGGCGCCTACGAATTCTCGTGAGTGGTAAGGACGGTTAGAACCGTCCTTACCACTCACGAGGGGCCAGAGGCGTCAGTTGTAGATGCGCTGCATGACACCCGCCGCGACGAGCCCGTTGGCCCACAGCGAGTCCACCCGGGAGACCTCCTGGGCGTTCGGCTTCGCGTTGGTGCAGGACGGGCCGGGGCCGCCGCCGGACATCAGTTCGGAGCACGGACCCTGGTAGTTGTCCGGCAGGCCGAGCGCGTGACCGGTCTCGTGCGCGGCGATCCGCGTCTGGTCGTACTCCCGCGCCTGCGTGTAGTCGATGAAGATGGTGCCGCGGCCGTGGCCGTCGGTCTCGGCGTACGAACCCGAGGGGTCGTTGCCCTCGGTGTAGCGCAGGGTGGCGCCCGACGAGCTCTCCTGCAGCTTCACGTTGGACACCGAGTTGTTCCAGTTGGCCACGCCCGCCTGGATGGCGGCGCGGAAGCTGGGCGCTCCCGAGGCGTCGTAGTAGACCGTGGTCGCCGCCGCGGTCTGCTGAGCAGGCTGGACCACCGCCGTGGCCTGGCCCGCGGTGACCGGGACGGCCAGCAGCGCCAAGCTCACGGACGCGGAGACGAAGAACTTCCTTGCCATGGACCCACTCCTTGTGAGGACAACGGAATGGTTCGTGAATTTAGGAGCCCCGGCCGAGCCCCGGCACCAACTTTCGTCGCCTCTGACAGCTGGTGATTTACCAACACTTTCGCCCTATTGACATGCACGTGTTCGCATACGACCATGTCGGGCTCAAGGCCGTAGCACCAGCTTTCCCGACGTCGCCCTCGCCTCGAGTTCCGCGAGCGCCTTCGGCCCGTCCGCGAGGTCGTACACCGTCGGCCTTCCGGGCATGCAGACACCGGCGGCGATGAGGCTGCGCAGTTCGTCCATCAGCTCCGCGAAGATCGCGGGTGCGTGCTCGATCAGCACGCCGAGATGCAGTCCGATCACGTGGATCTGATGCCGGAAGTTCAAGTCGCGGTTCGTGATCGCGACCTCACCTCCGGCGACGCCGTAGACCACGACACGTCCGGTGACCCGCTTGGCCGCGGCCAGACTGGCGGAGAAAGCCGCGCCGCCCACCGATTCCAGCACGAGGTCCACGTCGCCCGTCTCTTCGCCGTAAGCGATCACGCGGTCGGCGCCCAGCGCCCGCACCGAGTCGTGCTTGCCCGGCGACGCGGCGCCGACGACGGTCGCCCCGTAGTGCTTGGCCAGCCGGACCGCGGCCTGGCCGACCCCGCCTGCCGCCGCCTGCACCAGCACGGTCTCACCGGCGGCCAGCCTGCCCAGCGGCTTGAGCGCGGCGAGCGCCGTGACCCAGTTCAGGATCAGCCCGATCGCCTGCTCGTCCGACCAGCCGCCGGGCACCGGTACCGCGCCGGCCGCGGACATGACCATGTACTCGGCGAAAGCCCCGCCACCGGTCCCGACGACGTGATCGCCGACGGCGGGCGCGGTCACCCCCTCCCCCACGGCGACGACCACCCCGGCGGCCTCGAACCCGGCGACATACGGGGCTTCCGGCCCGCCCTCGTACGTGCCCCGCGTCTGCATGACGTCGGCGAAGTTGACCCCCGCGGCGGTGACCTTCAGCAGGATTTCACCTGGTCCCGGCGCCGGAACGGGTGCGTCGGTGATCAAGTGAAGGTCTTCGGGACCGTTCGAGGAGTTCTGTCGCAGCGCGCGCATCGAAGTCATGTCCGCACGCTAAAACCCTCACATTTGCGTGAGGGTCAAGTCGCGGAGGTACGCGTCGAGGGCGTCGCGATTGCGGGTCATGAGCGCGATCCGGCGATCGAGCACTTCCCGCTGCCGCGCGACCTCGCCGATCATGTACTCGCACGGCTCCTTCGGCCGGACCTGCTCCGGTCCGTCGAGGTACGGCAGGACTTCACGGATCAGCCTGACCGGCAGTCCGGCGTCGAGCATCCCGCGGATCTGCAGGACGGCCTCGACCGAGCCTTCGCAGAAATCGCGATAACCGTTGCCTTCGCGGCCTGGGCTGATCAAGCCCTCTTCCTCGTAATAGCGCAGCGAACGGACGCTGACCCCGGTCTTCCGCGCGAGTTCGCCGATTTTCACGATGCCCAAGGTAGCCGTCGAGCCGACGTATAGGTCGTTATACGGTTTTCGGTTTGTACCAGACCTCGGGGCGGCCGACCTGGCCGTAGCGGGGCTCGCGCTGGGCGAGGCCGTTGTCGGCGAGGTATTCGAGGTAGCGGCGCGCGGTGACGCGGGAGGCGCCGATCGCGGTCGCGGCCGCCCCGGCGGAGAGGCCGTCCGCGGCCGAGGCGAGGACCTCGGTGATCGACTCCAGGGTCTGCGCGCTCATCCCCTTCGGCAGGACCTGCCGCTCGGTGGTGCGCAGGGTGCCGAGCGCGCGATCGATCTCGGCCTGTCCGGTGACTTCGCCCGAAGCGCCGTGGAACTCGGCGTAGCGTTCGAGTTTCTCCCGCAGCGAGGCGAAAGTGAACGGTTTCAGCAGATACTGCACCACGCCGACCGACACGGCGGCCTTCACCAGCGCCAGATCCCGCGCCGAGGTCACCGCGATGACGTCGATCGGGAGGCCGGCCGCGCGCAGCGACCGGCAAACCGCGAGGCCGTGCGTGTCCGGGAGATAGAAGTCCAGCAGCACCAGGTCCACCGGTTCGCGTTCGCAGAACCGCAGGGCGTCGCCGCCGGAGTGGACGACACCGGACACGGTGAAGCCGGGCATCCGCTCGACGTACACCCGATGCGCGTCGGCGGCCACCGGTTCGTCCTCGACGACCAGCACCTTGATCATCGCGCGGACTCCTTCGGCGGCAGGCGGACGGTGAACACCGCGCCCTCGGCACGGCCGACGTCGATCGTCCCACTGTGCCGCCGCACCGCCTGACCCACCAGTGCCAAGCCGAGTCCGTGCCCGTCCTCGGGTTTGGTGGACCAGCCGCGCCGGAAGACGTCCTCGACGTCGTCCACGCCGGGGCCGGTGTCGGCGACCCGCAGCAGTAGACCCCCGGCGTCGGACCGCACGGTGACCTCGACGCCGGGCCGCCCGCCGTCGCCGACGTTCCCGGCCGCCGCGTCGATGCCGTTGTCGATCAGGTTGCCGAGGATGGTCACCAGGTCGCGTGGCGGGACGCCGGTGTCCGCGTCCTCCATGACGGTGTCCGGCGTGATCGTGAACTCGACACCGCGCTCGCTCGCCTCCGCCGCCTTGCCGAGCAGCAACGCCGCGAGCACCGGTTCGGCGACCGCGCCGACCACGCGGTCGGTGAGCTCCTGCGCCAGCGCGAGTTCTTCGGTCGCGAACTCGACGGCCTGTTCGGGGCGGCCGATTTCGACCAGCGAAACGACGGTGTGGAGCCGGTTCGCCGCCTCGTGCGCCTGCGACTTCAGCGCCTCGGCCAGGCCGCGCACGGTCGTCAGTTCCCCGGTCAGCGCCTGAAGTTCCGTGTGGTCGCGCAGGATCACCACGGTGCCCATCGCCTTTCCGCGCGAGCGCACCGGCGACGTGCTGACGACGAGCACCCTGGCTTCGGTGAGATGGAGTTCGTCGGTGCGTTCCTCCCCCGAGGTGAACGCTTCGACGAGGTCTTCCGGAATGTCCAATGCGGACAGTTCGCGGCCCACCGGATCGTCGGTGACCTCCAGCAGCGCGCGGGCTCCGTCGTTGCACAGCACCACTCGTCCGTCGCCGCCGACGAGCAGCAACCCCTCGCGCACGGAATGAAGGACGGCTTCGTGGTACTCGAACAGGTTGCTCAGTTCCTCGGGCGCGATCCCCCTGGTCTGCCGCCGGAGCCGGGCGCTGACCAGATAACTGCCGACCCCGCCGACCACCAGCACCGCCACCGCGACCCCGATCAGCGGCCACAGGCGTTCCCGCAGTTCGGCGTCGATCGCTTCCACGGTGATGCCGACCGACACCAGCGCGACGACCTGTCCGGCGGCATCGTGCACCGGCACCACGACGCGTTCGGACGGCCCGAGCGAGCCGGCGTAGGTTTCGAGCACCCTGCCGCCGCGCTGCGCCTCGCCGATGTTGCCGATGAACGGCTGCCCGATCAGCTCCGGATTCGGATGCGTGTAACGGATCCCGTTCTTGTCCATGATGGTCACGAAATCCACTTCCGTGTCCGCGCGGACACGCTGCGCGAACGGCTGCAGCGTCGAACTGGGCTCCGATGTGGACAGTGCGGCCAGCACTCCCGGCGCGTCCGCCACCGCTTCCGCGACCGCGATCACCTTGTCCTCGGCCCGGTCTTCGGTGGCCCGGACGGAATCGAGATAGGCGAAGGCCACCCCGGCCGCGACGAGGGCGAAAAGCACCACGAGCTGGAGAATCAGCAGCTGGCGGGCGAGACTGCCGCGCCTGGTCCGGATCCGCGTCGTCGAGGGCACCCGCTCATACCAGCACACCGCTCACGGGGCCGCTCGGCGCGCCCGGCCGGAATTCCCCGGAAACCGCTCGCGCGAACTCAATGAACACAACCGTGACCCAGCTCACCTGGCCGGGTGATAGTGACCGGCAATCCCACGGACACCCCCTGAGCTGGAGGCAAAGGTGCCTACAACGCCGGAAGCGGCGCCACGACGTCGCGACAAGATGCACTACCTGTACCTGGCCGTGATCGCGGCGGTGGTCCTCGGCGTCATCGTCGGGTTCGCCGCGCCGGATCTGGCCAAGGAACTCAAGCCGCTCGGCACGGGTTTCGTCAACCTGATCAAGATGATGATCTCCCCCATCATCTTCTGCACCATCGTCCTCGGTATCGGATCGGTGGCGAAGGCCGCGAAGGTCGGCAAGGTCGGGCTGCTGTCGCTCGGCTACTTCCTGATGATGTCGACCTTCGCGCTCGCGATCGGCCTCGTCGTCGGCAACCTCCTGCACCCGGGTGAGGGCCTGCATCTCGACCCCGCCGCCGCCGCGAAGGCGCACAAGCAGGCCGAAGGCGGCGAAGGCACCGTCGACTTCCTGATGGGCATCATCCCCACCAGCTTCGGTTCCGCGTTCACCGAAGGCCAGGTGCTGCAGACGCTGCTGGTCGCGCTGCTCGCCGGATTCGCCGTGCAGAAGCTGGGCACCAAGGGCGAGCCGATCCGCCGCGGCATCGAGCACATCCAGCGGCTGGTGTTCCGGATCCTCGCCATGATCATGTGGGCCGCCCCGGTCGGTGCGTTCGGCGCGATCGCCGCGGTGGTCGGCGAAACCGGCTGGGGCGCGCTGCGCAGCCTCGCCGTCATCATGATCGGCTTCTACCTGACCTGTCTGGTGTTCGTGTTCGGCGTGCTCGGCTCGGTGCTGTGGCTCGGCGCGCGGATCAACATCTTCACGCTGCTGCGCTATCTCGGCCGCGAGTTCCTCCTGATCCTGTCGACCTCGTCGTCCGAATCGGCCCTTCCGCGCCTGATCGCGAAGATGGAACACCTCGGGGTCAGCAAGCCGGTCGTCGGCATCACCGTGCCCACCGGCTACTCGTTCAACCTCGACGGCACGGCCATCTACCTGACGATGGCGACCCTGTTCATCGCCAGCGCGCAGGACCAGCCGCTGGGCGTCGGCGAACAGATCTCCTTGCTGCTGTTCATGATCATCGCGTCGAAGGGCGCGGCGGGCGTCAGCGGCGCCGGGATCGCGACGCTCGCGGGCGGTCTCCAGTCGCACCGGCCGGAACTGGTCGACGGCGTCGGCTTCATCCTCGGCATCGACCGGTTCATGTCCGAGGCTCGCGCGCTGACCAACTTCGCGGGCAACGCCGTCGCGACCGTCCTGGTCGGAACGTGGACGAAGGAGTTCGACCGGGACCAGGCCAACCGGGTCTTCAGCGGCCAGGCCCCGTTCGACGAAGCCACCCTGATCGACGACCATCCCGACACATCGCAGGATCCTGAAGGCGACAGGGAAAAGGCCGTGGCGCACGCGTAGCGCCCGGCGGCGAACCGGAACCGCGGTGCGAGGGTCCCCCGTCCTCGCACCGCGGTTCCTTCTTTTCTGGGAAACTCACCGGCATGCCGGACGCCATCGACCGATACGTGGTCTCGCGGTACTCGAAGCTGCTGCACGGCAACTTCGCCGGGATGATGAGCGCCCCGGAACGCGAGGCCTTCCTGCGCGACCTCGTCGAGGACGCGCGGAGCATCACCGACGACGAACTCGAAGAACTGCTCGCGGCGGACTGGCGGCCGAGGATCACCGCGGCGTGGCTCATCGGCGTCGGCCGCCGCACCGCGTGGCGCGGACGCCTCCGGGAGCTGTTCCTGGAAAGCGGCCTGGTCTTCGCCGGGCAGGGTTACTGTTTCGCGTTCGCCCGGTTCGGCACCATCGCCGACGCCGAAATCCTCGTGTCCTATCTGGACCACTACCTCGCGCGGCCGGATCTGCGCTACGACCAGGAATGGGCGTTCGCGGCCCTGCATCACATCGACGCCGACCTCACGACCGCGTACACGTCGCGCTATCTGCGGCCGGGCGGGCTCTGGGAGAGCTGGTCCGCGAAGAACAGCACGGACCTGCCGTTCCACAAGATGTACTTCGACCTGCTGTGCTCGCACGTCCAGCGCGCCGTGCACACGGCGGACGTCAGGCGCTGACCTTCTCGTCGTAGACGACGCGGGACTCGGCGATCGAGTCGCGGTGGCGCTCGGCCCAGCTCAGCAAGCCGCTCAGCGACGCATAGAGTTCTTTCGCCATCGGCGTGGCCTCGTACTCCACCTTCGGCGGCACCGTCGGGTACACGGTGCGCACGAGCAGGCCGTCCCGTTCCAGGTTCCGCAACGTCAGCGTGAGCATCCGCCTGCTGATCCCCTCCACCGACCGTTCCAGTTCGGTGAACCGCACCGGACCGCGCGTGGCCTCCAGCAGGATGCCGATCGCCCATTTGCCGCTGATCCGGTTGATCACCTCGAGCACGGTGCACACCTCGAGTTTTTCCGGATCGACCAGCCTGGCCTGCGCGGTCACATCGGTGTTCCCCTGGGACATGAAAGTGCCTCCTTCCGGCGAGGAACAGAGTCACACAAGATGGGCGCTGTTACAAGTGGTGCACCAAGGTATCACCTGGGGAATCTCGAAGGACCACCATGCGCGCTCTCACCCTCGCCGTCCTCTGCGCCGTCTCGCTGATGGTCGTCCTCGACGGCTCGATCGTCGCCGTCGCGCTGCCCGCGATCCAGAAGGATCTCGGCTTCACGCCGTCCACCCTCGCCTGGGTGGTCAACGCCTACCTGATCGCGTTCGCCGGGCTGCTTCTGCTGTCCGGCAGGCTGGGCGACCTGATCGGGCGGAAACGGGTCTTCCTCGCCGGGCTCGGGCTGTTCACCCTCGCCTCGCTGCTCTGCGGAATCGCCCAGGATCAGGCGCAGCTCATCGGGTTCCGTTTCCTTCAAGGCGCGGGCGGCGCGCTGGCGTCGGCCGTCGTGCTCGGCATGATCACCACGCTCTACCCGGAACCGCGGGCACGGGCGAAGGCCATCGGCGTCTACAGCTTCACCCAGGCCGCCGGATCGTCGATCGGGCTCATCGCGGGCGGAACGCTCACCCAGCTGCTCGACTGGCACTGGACGTTCTTCGTCAACCTGCCGATCGGCGCGATCGCGCTGGCGCTGGCCGTCCGCCTGCTCGCCGACGACCGGGGCCCCGGCCTGCGCGGCGGCACCGACGTCACCGGCGCCGGGCTGGTCACCGGCGGGCTGATGCTGCTGGTCTACACGATCGTCAAGGCCGAGGAGTACACCTGGGCCGACGCCCGCACGCTCGGGCTGCTCGCGGTGTCGCTGCTTCTTCTCGCCGGCTTCGTGCTCCGGCAGGCGAAGGCCCGTCAGCCGCTGCTGCCGCTGCGGATCTTCCGGCTCCGCGCGGTGTCCGGGGCGAACGCCGTGATGGTGCTGATGGTCGCCGGGCTGTTCGGCTTCCAGTTCATCACCGCGCTCTATCTGCAGCGAGTGCTCGAACTCGACGCGTTGAGCACCGGGTTCGCCTTCCTGCCCGCACCGCTGTCGATCGCGGTGATGTCGCTGGTCTTCGCCGAACGGCTGAACCACCGCTTCGGGGCACGAGCGGTACTCGTCACCGGGCTTTCCCTGGTCACGCTGGCGCTCGGCTTCCTCGCCACCGTCGAGGCGGACGGAAGCTACACGACGGACGTTCTGCCCGCCCTCGTCCTGATGGGCATCGGGTTCGGCGCGGCGATGCCGGCATTGATGGGGCAGGCGATGTCCGGCGTCGCCCCCGCCGATACCGGAGTCGCGTCGGGACTGATCAACACCACGCAGCAGATCGGCGCGGCCATCGGGACCGCCGTGCTCGCGACCGCCGCCGCGTCCCGCACCGGCTCGCTTCTCGCCGAGGGCACCGCGGTTCCCGAAGCGCTCTCCAGCGGCTACCGGACGGCGTACGCGTTGAGCGCCGGACTGCTCGCTCTCGCCGTCTTCTCCGCCACGGTGTTCCTTCGCACGCGGAAAGTTCAGGAAGCGATCGTCGCGTAGGCCCACTCGGAGACCTGGCCGCCGAGGCGTACCTCGGCGGCGCCTCCGGGTTTCCAGACCCCGCTGCCGCCGAACGCGGCCATCCCGCCGGTCTTGCCGGAATACTGGGAAAGCACGACCCACATCCCGTATCCGGCCGCGACGCCGACCTGGTCGAGCAGCCGCTGTTCCTGGCCCTCGCTGAAGAGCGCGCTGAGGACGTAGACCTCGGCACCCGCCTCGGCAAGCTCCCGCGCATGGTCCGGATTCGCCGCGTCGAGACAGATCGCGAGGCCGAGACGCCTGCCACCGACCTCGACGATCACCTGCCGCGTGCCCGGTTCGAACAGCTCTTCCTCGCTGTTGTGCAGGTTCCGTTTCGCATAGGTGGCAACGGTTTTCCCGGCCGGCCCGAGGACGAGCGAGCCGATGAGCCGTCGTCCGTCCTCCACGAGCGGAAGGCCGATGACGGCATGGACACCGCTGGCCCGGCAAGCTTCCCGAAGCGGTTCGAGGCGGGGATCCTCCGAGGACAGCCACAGCGCCGGATCGGCGGCGAGCGCCTCGAACTCCAAGCCGGTCAAGGAGAGTTCGGGGAAGACGCAGAGATCGGCCTCCGCCCTCCGAAGGAGCCTCGCGTGTTCGGCGATGTTCGCGGGAAGATCCGCGGGGACGGTGAACGGCTGCACGGTGGCGACACGCATGGCGCGAGCCTATCCCGCGGATGCCCGCAGATACCCCCGTAATCCGTTGTGGCCGCGCCGCATCATGAGCGCGTGGTTGATCCGGAACACCGGCCGCGCTATCCGATCGAGCTTGCGCAGCAACGGTTTCCGCGCCTCGACCTCCTGCGTGATCTCCAGCCTGGTGCCGGTCCCCACCGCCATCAGCGCGCCGGCCAGCGTCCCTTCGAGATCGCCGCTGAGCAGGACCCGCACCCGGCCCTCACGCTCGTCCTGCCGGTCCCGGTGCATCCGTACGGTCAGCGCGTACGGCAGCCTGGACCGGCAGACGAGTTCGGCGGTGTCCTCGTCCACCTGGCTGACCGATCGGACGTCGCGCCACCACAGCGGATACGCGGCCAGGTCGACGACGGCGTCGAAAACCGCCTTGGGCGAGGCCGGAAGCAGCCACGTGTCGCGGAAGCGGTACCAACCGCCTCCGCGACCCGCGAGCGAATCCGTCATACGCGCGCCGACACCAGGTTCCGGCCGTCCATGGTCACGACGTCGACCGAGGCCACGTCGCCCGGGGCGACCAACGCGGAACCGTCGACACCGGTCCCCTCGCGCTGCCCCTTCTCCGAAACGAGCCAGCTGCCCGCGTTGACCCGCTCTCCGCTTTTGGTCACCACGATGAGCGAGCACTTCTCGCCCTCGCGGACGCCGGTCGCCTTGGCGTGCAGCCGCACCCATCCCGCGGCCGGAACCACCCGGACCGCCACTTGCACTCCCGTGTCCCGGTTGGTGGCCGCGAGATCGCGAGTGCCGGGCACCGGGGCCGCCACCGTCGGCACCGGCAACGCCACCGTCGACGGTTCGGGCGACGTCTGACGTCCGACCAGCACACCCGCGCCCAGCGCCACGACGACCAGTACGGCGGCACCGGCCACGGCGAGCAGCCGCCGCGGCTTGCGCTCCTGGGTGCCTTCTTCTTCGCGAACCTGGCGCAGCGTGCGCTGCAGCAGCAGATCTCCGCCGTCGGGAGGTCCCTCGAGGAACGCCTCCGGCGGCACCTCGTCGAGGTGATACCGCAGTTCCGACAGCTCGCGCACCTCACGGCGGCACGTGGGGCAGCTCGCCAGATGTGTCTCGAACGTGGCCGCTTCCGCCGCGGTGAGCCCGCCGAGGACGTAGGCGGCGAGCTGGCCCTGGTCGTGTCCCACCGCACTCATCGCGCTACCTCCCTTCCCGGTCCCGCCATCACGGCTCTGAGCGCCCGTAACGCGTAATAAGATCTCGACTTAACGGTACCCGGGGCCACGCCGAGGGACTGTGCCGCTTCGGCCACCGTCCGGCCCCGGTAGTAGATCTCCACCAGCACCTCACGATGTTCCGTGGAAAGGCCGTCCATCGCCCCGAGCACGGCCATCGAATCCACGACGCTCTGCGCGTGATCCCGCTCGACCGCCGGGGTGGGCACCCCTTCCTCCGGCTCCGCCACTTCCGGTGGCCGCGCCGCCCTGGCCCGCGCGCGGTCGGTGATGATGTTGCGGGCCACCGTGAGCAGCCAGCCCCGCACCGATCCCTTCGCGTCGTTCTCCAGGTCTTCGGCGTGCTTCCAGGCCCGGACCAGGGTCTCCTGCACGACGTCCTCCGCGGCCGCGCGGTCCCCGGTCAGCCTCGTCGCGTACGCCAGCAGGCTTCGCCCGTGTTCGGCGTACAAGTGCCGGACCAAGTCCTCGCCTTTGGCCTTTTTGGGCCGCCAGCCTCCGATCGCCACTCGCGTCCTCCCGACGGTCTTCTGGGTCGGCGAGGACAGTACTGCAACCCGCAGGGGCAGAGTGGATCGTTCGGCGCGCGCCGCGATCGAACTGTGCATCGGCACCGGCCTCTCCTCGGTTCTCCATGGCCGCCTCCTCTTGCCTCCCACACGGACGGCGCGGGGACGCGGTTCAACCGGGGCCTTGTCGATCACCGGACGCGCTCGTATGCTGACGCCTCCGGATTCCGCCGCCGCCTGATTCCCGGGAGGGTCTCGGCGTGCCAAGGAAACTCGCGGCCGTTCTGCTGGCGGTCGCCTTCGTGTCGGGCTGCGGTGAGGAACCCGGTTTCACCGCGACGCTGACGGACCCGGTGAACGTCGACCTGAGCTGGCCCGACGACGATCCGTCCGCCGCGGGACGGATCGTCGAGTACACGACCGATCCGCAGGGCGAATACACGATCCTGCAGTTCGTGCCGCCGAGGCAGACGAGCTACCGGCATCCGGACCTGATGCCGGAAACGCGGTTCTACTACCGGATCCGGCCCTTCTACGGCGCTGCTTCGGACGCCGTCACGGTTTCCGGGCCTGCCACTCCGGCCGCGGCCGGGCCCACCGTGCCCCTGCGGACGGGCGATCGCTCGGCCGCTCCGGCGTCGTTCCGAGCCGAGCCCGCGCCGGAGGAGATGGTGCGATTCAGCTGGACCGATCGCTCCAGTGACGAAGACGGATTCCTTGTGGAGATCAAGAAACCCGGCGCCGCCGAGTTCGTGCCGATCGAGGTCACCGATCCGGGGACCACGTCGGCCGGGCTCGCCACGATGCCGGGCGAAGAAGGCGCCTCGTACCGGCTGCGCGCCTTCTACTACGGGCCCGCTTCTCCGGTGCTGGACCTCGTGAGTGGTAAGGACGGTTAGAACCGTCCTTACCACTCACGAGACCTCACGCGAGAACGGTCTTCAAGAACTGCCCGGTGTAACTCTCCTCCACCGCAGCGACGTGCTCCGGCGTGCCCTCCGCGATCACGGTGCCACCGCCGGAACCACCCTCGGGACCCATGTCGATGATCCAGTCCGAGGTCTTGATGACGTCGAGGTTGTGCTCGATGACGATCACCGTGTTGCCCTTGTCCACCAGCCCGTTGATCACGCCGATCAGCTTGCTGATGTCCTCGAAGTGCAGGCCCGTGGTCGGCTCGTCGAGGATGTAGACCGTCTTGCCGGTGGACCGCTTCTGCAGCTCGCTGGCGAGCTTGACGCGCTGTGCTTCACCGCCCGACAGGGTCGGCGCGGGCTGCCCGAGCCGGACGTAGCCGAGGCCGACGTCCACGAGGGTCGCCAGGTGCCGGTGGATCGCCTTGATCGGCTCGAAGAACTCGGCCGCCTCCTCGATCGGCATGTTCAGCACGTCAGAGACCGTCTTGCCCTTGTAGTGCACCTCGAGGGTCTCGCGGTTGTACCGGTCGCCCTTGCAGACCTCACACGGGACGTAGACGTCCGGCAGGAAGTTCATCTCGATCTTGATCGTGCCGTCACCGGCGCAGGCTTCGCACCGGCCGCCCTTGACGTTGAACGAGAACCGGCCCTGCTGGTAGCCCCGCACCTTCGCCTCGGTGGTCGCGGCGAACAACTTCCGCACGTGGTCCCACACGCCGGTGTACGTCGCCGGGTTGGACCGCGGGGTGCGGCCGATCGGCGACTGGTCGACGCGGACCAGCTTGTCCACGTTGGCCAGCCCGTTCACGCGGGTGTGGCGGCCGGGGACCTGGCGGGCACCGTTGAGCTTGTTCGCCAGCACGGTCGCGAGGATGTCGTTGACCAGCGTGGACTTCCCGGAACCCGAGACACCGGTGACCGACACGAGGCAGCCGAGCGGGAACGACACGTCGAGACCGCGCAGGTTGTGCTCGCGCGCGCCGACGACGGTCAGCTGCCGCTTCTTGTCGATCGGGCGCCGGATCGCCGGGACCTCGATCTTGGTGCGGCCCGAGAGGTAGGCGCCGGTGATCGATTCCTTGTTCCGCAGGATCTTCTTGTACGGTCCACTGTGGACGATGTGGCCACCGTGCTCACCGGCGCCGGGGCCGATGTCGACCACCCAGTCGCTGGAGCGGATGGTGTCCTCGTCGTGCTCGACGACGATCAGCGTGTTGCCGAGATCCCGCAGGCGGACCAGCGTCTCGATCAAGCGGTGGTTGTCGCGCTGGTGCAGGCCGATCGACGGCTCGTCCAGCACGTACAGCACGCCGACCAGACCGGAGCCGATCTGCGTGGCGAGCCGGATGCGCTGCGCCTCGCCGCCGGACAGCGTCCCGGAGGCGCGGTCGAGCGAGAGGTAGTTGAGGCCGACGTCGAGCAGGAAGCGCAGCCGCGCCTGGATCTCCTTGAGCACGGCGCCGGCGATCACCTGCTCGCGTTTGCCGAGCTCCAGTTCGTCAAGGAACTGCGACGCCTCCGCGATCGAGAGGGCGCAGACCTCGGCGATCGACCGGTCGCCCTGCGTCTTGTGCTCCAGGGTGACGGCGAGGATCTCCGGCTTGAGCCGCGTGCCCTGGCAGGCCGGGCACGGCACCTCACGCATGTAGCCCTCGTACCGCTCGCGCATGTACTCGGACTCGGTCTGCTCCTGGCGGCGCTCGAGGAACGGAATGACGCCCTCGAAGCTCGCGTAGTACGAACGCTGGCGGCCATAGCGGTTCTTGTAGCGGACGTGGACCTGCTCGTCGACGCCGTGCAAGACGGCCTTCTGCACCTTCGCCGGCAGCTTGCGCCACGGCGTGTCCATCCGGAAGCCGATGGTCTCCGAAAGCGATTCGAGCAGGCGGATGAAGTAGTCCGCGCTCTGGCCGCCCGCCCACGGCGCGATGGCCCCTTCGCCGAGGGACATCTCGTCGTCCGGGACCACGAGCTCCGGGTCGACCTCCTTGCGGACGCCGATACCGGTGCAGTCGGGGCAGGCGCCGTAGGGCGCGTTGAAGGAGAACGACCGCGGCTCGAGGTCTTCGATCGCGAGCGGGTGGCCGTTCGGGCAGGCCAGGTTCTCGGAGAACCCGCGCACACGATGCGGGTCGTTCTCCGGGAGGTCGACGAACTCCAGCTCGATCAGGCCGTCGGCCAGACGGAGCGCCGTCTCGACGGAGTCGGTGAGCCGCTGCCGTGAGCTGGTCTTCACCGAGAGCCTGTCGATGATGACGGCGATCTGGTGCTTTTCCTGCTTCTTCAGCTTCGGCGGGTCGGTGAGCGGGTGGACCGTCCCGTCGACCACGACCCGCGCGTAGCCCTGCTGCTGCAGGTTCTCGAAGAGGTCGAGGTACTCGCCCTTGCGGCCGCGGACGACCGGCGCGAGCACCTGGAAGCGGGTGCCCTCCTCCATCGCGAGCACCTGGTCGACGATCTGCTGCGGGGTCTGCTTGCTGATCGCCTCGCCGCACTGCGGGCAGTGCGCCTTTCCGGCGCGGGCGTAGAGCAGGCGCAGGTAGTCGTAGACCTCGGTGATGGTGCCGACGGTCGAACGCGGGTTGCGCGAGGTGGACTTCTGGTCGATCGACACCGCGGGCGAAAGGCCCTCGATGAAGTCGACGTCCGGCTTGTCCATCTGGCCGAGGAACTGGCGCGCGTACGCCGACAGCGACTCGACGTAGCGCCGCTGCCCTTCGGCGAAGATGGTGTCGAAGGCGAGGCTCGACTTCCCGGACCCGGACAGACCGGTGAACACGATCAGGCTGTCGCGGGGCAGGTCGAGATCCACACCGCGGAGGTTGTGCTCGCGGGCGCCGCGAACAACGAGGCGATCAGCCACGCCAGGGTCCCTTCAGGTTTCATTCTCAGCTGCGGTCGCCGTCCCGGTCGATAGCTGCACGGGCGGCCGCTTCCATGCTACGAGGCACCACCGACAGAAACCGGTTCCGAGTCTTTGACCTGCGGTTTTCCCGGCTTTTCGCGTCGATCCCGGCGAGCGGTGAGCCACCGGTGGACCGGCCGTTCCACGCCGGCGGTGATCGCCCAGCCCCCGAAAACGGCGGCGGCCAGCACGACGGGGAGCCGCAGCCAACCGGGGACACCGGCGTTCAGCAGGGCACGGGCCAGGATGTAACCGAGTTCCTGGTGCACCAGATAAAGACCATACGAGATGCCCGCGAGCCAGGTGACAGCCGGGGCGGCCCTGGCGAGGCCGGGCAACCGCCAGTCCGGTCCGCGCGCGGCCAGGCACACCAGCAGCAGCATGATCGCGAACCCGATGGCCGACGGCCAGCGCTCGGGATCGTTCGGCAGGGCCTGGTGGAACGGGAAGACCTGCAGGTCCTGCGCCGCGCAAGCGGCGAGCACGAACAACGCGAGATGCCAGTGCGCGAGACGTCGTTTCGACCACAGCCAGATGGCGATCCCGATGGCGAAGACGTGCACGCGATGCAACCCGAGGCCGTAGTAGAAGGTCTCCACGAGCTTCGGCGTGGAAACCGGGTCGAACACGACGAACCGGAGGAACAGCGGAACCAGGATCAACGCCCAGAGCAGGCCGACCGTGAGCCGGTGGGTGCGCCACCGGCGCGGCCACAGAAGCGCGGCGGCGGTGAAGGCGACGAGCTGGACCGGCAGCGTCCAGTAGGCGCCGTCGAGGTAGTAGAAGAGCTCGTACCGCCAGCCCCATTCCTGGACCATGCCCAGGTTGGCGAGCAGATCGGCGCCGGTGGGGACGTACCAGGGCGACGGATCGGACGGCGGGCCCTGCGGAACACCGAACAGGAACCCGGAAAGGCCCGGCGGGAACGGCAGGCCGCTGAACCGGATCGTCGCATACCTGGCGACGACATAGGTGACCACCACCGCCACCAAGTACGCGGGCACCAGCCGCGCGACCCGGTTCCACAGCCACCGTCCAGGCCGCCCCTTGCGCAGGCTCGCGCACACGAAGAAGGCCGAGATCACCAGAAGGATGGCCGCGCCGAATTGTGCGGTCACCCGAAAGGGGTACCCCACCAGTTCGGGATGCAGAAGCGCCCCCTGATGGGTGATATGCCCGAGCATGACCGCGAAGACGGCGACAACACGAAGGACGTCCCAACTGATCTTGCGCGAGGCGCGCGGCGAAGCGTCGGGCACGAGCGTCCTGTGGTTCGGCTGGCGGGGCGACGCGAGCCTACGTCGTGCACCTGTGCGCCGCCTGTGCGGGTGGAACCGCTTGCAGGCGAACGACTACCGTGTGCGGTGTGAACATCGTCGAGACCTACACCGGGCACGTCGACCCCGGCGGCGACGCCGCCCGCCGCACCCTGGACGCGCTCACCATCACGAAGCTGTCGGTCGGCCCGATGGACAACAACGCGTATCTCCTCGTCTGCCGCGCCGAGAACGAAGCGCTGCTGATCGACGCCGCGAACGACCCGGAGCGGATCTCCGACCTCATCGGCCACGGCCCCGACCGGCCCGCGCTGAAGACCGTCGTGACCACCCACCAGCACCAAGATCACTGGCAGGCCCTCGGCGCCGTCGCCGGCGCGAACGGCGCGAACACCGCCGCCCACCCGCTGGACGCCGAACCGCTGCCGATCCCGCCGGACTTCCTCGTCGAACACGGCGACACGCTCGAGGTCGGGCAGATCACCCTCGAGGTGATCCACCTGCGCGGCCACACCCCCGGCTCCATCGCGCTGCTGTACCGCGACCCGAACGGGCATCCGCACCTGTTCACCGGCGACTCGCTGTTCCCAGGCGGTGTCGGCAAGACCGGTTCGCCGGAGGACTTCACGTCGTTGTTGGACGATGTGTCTTCCCGCATCTTTGACGAACTGCCGGATGAGACGTGGTTCTACCCAGGGCACGGGGACGACTCGACGCTTGGTGAGCAGAGGGCGCACCTGGCGGAATGGCGCGAACGCGGCTGGTGAGCCGACGACGTTTTCGAATGGGGCTGTCTACCTGGTAGGCAGCCCCGTTCGTATTCAGCGGCGTCGACCGAGGGTCGGCAAGCCGCCAGATCGCGTGGGCACCGAGCCAGAACCGTGGATGTCTTGATCACCGCGGTGGAGAACGTCGTTTTCGAGGTCCAACAGTCGGCGACGCTGTTCCACCGTGACCGCGGAACGTTCGGCAGCGGAAAGATCGCTCCAAGCGACCCTGCCTTGCCGAAACAAGTCACGTAGTTCGCGGAACGAGCGAAGGGGCGCCGCGGACGAAACGTCACGTCGCGGACTCGCCGGCTTGGCCCGTTTCCGACGAGGGCGCCGTTCTGTCGCACAGGCACAGCCGAGGCCGACGATCAGTCCACATCGCACACAGTCCATCCGCTCACCTCTCGCCCGCAACACCCGAATTCGTGAGTCAGTCGAACCACCCCGCGTCGGTGTTACCTCCTGCGAGGGGTAAGGCCTTGGCCCAGCGTGGTGGCAGGATCGTGGATCCAGCAAACCTCCCCGGTCGCCGGTATCTCTCCCATGGCCTTGATCTCGCAGGCGAGCCGCCCGAGAATCTCGCTCTTCGACCCCGGCCAGGCCACGAAGCAGGGTTCATCGTCGACCAGATCGCCGGGAACCGCGCCCCGGTCGATCAGCATGCCGACCACGGACAGCAGCGCAGTGGTCAGCTCGGTGAAGTGCGCGCCGCGGCCAGCCTTCATCTCCGCCACGACGACCACGACCGAGAGGCCGACACAGCCTTCCCGTGCGTACCTGAGCAGAGGCTCCAGGTCCTCTTCATCGGACATGTTCAACTCCCTGAACCGTGAGCCTTCCAGGGAAGCCACCGCCACCCTAGCGGAAGTGGATCTCCACGTTGAGTACACCCCGTCACCAGTCATCACCCACAGTGTCGATAGGTTGCCCCCGCACCCAAGGCATCAAAGGAGGTTCGATGACGATCCACGGCGACGACGGCAAGGGCAGCGGCGGCGGCAACACCGGCAACTAGCGACCACCGGCCGGAGCGGGCCACATCGATCTCGCGTGCGGCCCGCTTCGATCAGGCCTGAGGCCAACGAAAAGCGATGCCGTACTCCTCCCGTGGGTGACAAGGTCCCAGGAACGTGTGCTCGACGACGCCTCGCCGAATCTCGAGCAGACGCCGATCACCGACGGACGGCCGGACAAGGCGCTCATAGTCGGTTTGCTCCGCATACCACCAGCAGGCCTCCGGAACGCAGTCGTCGAACGTGATGCTGATGCTCAAACCTCCGGTCACCTTGCCCTCTTCATCGACGACACCCGGCGCGATCCCATGATGGTCGACGTCGACATTGATCCAATACCGCTCTTCGTCCGGATCGTCTTCGCACGCGAGCGAGATGAACTCGTGCCGCTCCCCTTTGCGCAGCGTCCTCGGAAAACGTAGGTCCACGACCATCGGGTCTCCTGGCTGGCCCCCCGGCGAGGTCTCCACATGGCAACCGAAGATCGCTTTGACGGGAATGGAAGCCAGATCGCCGGTCCACCCCGTCAAAGCCCGCGCCATATAGCTACCCACTCCATCTTCGCGAGCGACGACGTTTCTCACCGTCAACCGGCGATGGGCCGTCCTGCGCCGCATTTCCACGGCAACCAGCAGGCGCTCCAGGAATACAGGCTGAGCCCCGCCCGAAGGTGTCCGGCCACCGGATGCCCGCGGCTCCGACGACGCCGCCCGAGCGATCTCCACATAGGGCCGCCAGGCCTCGCCATCGACCGCGAGTCTCGCGAGATTCCTTGCCAGGCACGGAGCGAGCTTGTCACTCACCGCACGCCGCCAGGCTTTGTGCATCGGAGTCGTCGTGGTCGGCGGCGGATCCCCGAAGACGCCGCGCAGGTTCCCCAACTGGCGGAAACGGTCATCGAGGGTCGATTTCCACTCCCGCTCACCTACCCGGAACGCGGCGCTCAAAGTGTTGCGACGCCGGGACTCGGCCGTCGATCCGATCTTCGCGATCTCATCGAGGAGTAAACCCCAGACCGCGAGCGCCCGCACTTCCGGGCTCGCCGTGGCCATCGACGCCGTCGGCCGGACCAGGCAACCGAGCACGGCGGCCGATTCACTCGCCGGGTCTTCGATCGCGTAACGCAGGTACCTGAGCGGTCGACCGTCCTTACGGACCGCGAGCCAGCGCAGCGCGGCCTCCACCGCGGCGGCCGGACGCGTGCCGTCAAGACACTCCCCCTCCATCTGGATTGTCACGACGCCCTCCATGAATCATGGCGATGATCGACAATTCGCGACGCGTCAGGACAACGGCCGACGATCAGAGAGTCCACCCTCGACGACAAGAAAATCCTCCTGACCGTGAAAGATCAGAACCGGCGAAGGTTTCGCCGGCCGTCGCGCCCTACGGTGTACTAGTACACCACACGCGGAGGGTTCGACAAATGGCCAAGAAAACCTCTGACAATGAGCACGAAGGAATCGTGAAGCTGATCAAAGCCTCACTTGCCGGTGTGGGAGGTCTCTATCTGGTCACCGGATCCTTCGTCGTGACGACTCTCGGCACGGCTACCGCACTCACGGTGCTCTATCTCAGCGGATTCCGTCACTGACCCCGTAACGTTCGACCACCCCGGACCGAACCACCGCGCGATGCCGTACTACGGATACGACCCCGGCACAGCGGTCGCCATCGGCGGCCGGTTGCTCGCGCCCGGAATCCCCCGCCACGGCGGATACGGCGAGATCAGCGTGCCGGGTTGGCGCCCTCCGCCGGTCCGTGTACTCCGTCCAGGTGACAGGGCCGCGCGGCCGATCCGCCGGGCGGTCTGGTCGTTTTGGAGCGTCCCGCACCGGCTCCGGCACGGAAGACATTGGCCGAGCGACTTCTTCCACGCGTTGTCCTGGGTCCTGTCGTTCCGGCTCGCGTCCTGCCTCTTCCCGACGACGGCGTTGGTGACCGACGATCGGGGACACGATCTGCTCGTCGGACGGCTACGGCTGCCCTTCGACGACATTTCCCTGGCACTCAACGGACTCGCCGGGCAGGACCCGTCTTGGTGGGCGCTCGGAAAGTTGCATGCGTACCGCGAGCAGCGCGAGCCCTTCCTGCACATCGACAACGACGTGTTCCTCTGGCCCGGCTTCCCGGCGGAAGGGCTCGACGGAGAGGTCGTCGCACAGAATCCCGAGCACGCACCGGCTTCCGATGCGGGCTACTACCGCCCGGCGGCCGCCGCCGCGGCGATCCGGAGCACGGGCGGCTTGCTGCCGATGGAATTCAGCGACTACACCGGGGAAGCCGCACTCTGCACCGGGATCGTCGGCGGCACGGCGGTTCCCTTCCTCCGCCGCTACGCCGATCTCGCCATCCGCATGGTGGAGTCGACGGAGAATCAGACGGCCTGGCAACGGCTCGCGCCGCTAGAGGATTACAACCTCGTCGTCGAGCAGTATCTTCTTGGCGCACTCTGCTGGGGTGGCGGCACCACGGACGTCCAATGTGTCTTCGCCTCGCAGGACGACAGCTATCGCGAAGACGATCGGAGATTCACCCATCTCATCGCTTCCGCGAAAAGCGATCTCCGCTACATGCACTGGCTAACGGAGCGAGTGAGAAACCATTTCCCCGCCGACTTCGAGATCGTTCGACGCGAATTCGGCGATCGGTAACGATAGCGCGGAGGATACAACCTCCCGCGCCCTGGGGCGTCTTTCCGGAACCAACTCTCCGGCAGGAGGTCATCGCCATGACCATCACCCTACGACGCGCACTCGCCGCCACCGTCCTGATGATGACCGGGGCCATCGCCGCGGTCACACCGGTTTCCGCAGCGGCGCACCAGATCCCCGCCATGACCGGGCTCCGCACCGGCCAGAACCCCGGCTTCGACCGGGTCGTGCTCGACCTGACCGCCGGCCCGGCTCCCGCCGTCCGGTACGACCTCGTCGACGAGTTGATCGCCGACGGTTCGGGCGAAATCGTCTGGCTGACCGGGGAATTCTTCATCGCGGTCACCGCGACCCCGGCCGCCGCACACGACGACGCCGGGAATTCGGCCTATCCCGGCCCGCAGAAGTTCCGGACCCGGAATCTCCGCAACGTCATGGCGGTCGCGGTCACCGGCGACTACGAAGGCACCTTGTCCATCGGTCTCGGCGTCCGGTCGAGGACACCGGTCACCGTGTTCACCCTGACTTCGCCGAACCGCGTCGTCATCGATGTCCGCCATTAATCACGAGCGGGCGTCCGTGAAGGCTTTTCGGCGGCCACCCGGCTTCCGGTGAGCAAAGTCCTTTTCGGATTCCCGCGGTGAAAATCACGTTTTGCCCCAAGGGGCGAATTTTCGGAAAAACCGGTATCTGCCGCGCCGGCCCGCGTTCCTTCCTTCCGTCAGCATCACCGCCGCTGCGAAGGAGAACCTCATGCCACGCAATCCCGACACCCCGTCCTTGGGCCCGGGTGGCGACAATCTCGAAGCGGGTCCGGGCAGTTCGGGCCTCGGAAGCTTCTCGAACAGCGAAATCGGCGAACTGGTCACCCAGGCCGCCGAAACCATGGCCGCGTCCGGGGAGGACGCCGAACGGAACTACCAGCGGAGCCTCGACCGGCTTCGCGAGCGCGCGGACGACGTGGTCCCCGCGCTCGGAGCGCAGTACGACGCCTTGTCCGAGGAGCAGTACCTGGAACGGTGGGGCCTGGTCCAGCTCCTCACCGATCTGAGGCACACCGCCGCCGTTTCGGTACTGGAAAACGTACTGCGCCAACCCATCCCGCCGGAACGTTCCGACGACCCCGCGCACGGGATCAGCACCGTCGGCGAAGAGGTGATCATCCGCACCACCGCCGTGGAAGCGCTGGGGCGCTTGGCATCCGCCGGTGACCGCGCGGCCAAGGAGCTGCTGTTGCGGCAGGTCCGGCACGAGGTGTTCACGGTGCGGCGTGCGGCGGTCCAGGCGATCGCCGAGACCGGTGACACCGAACTCACCGTCCAAGTACGCGAGGCGCTCAGCGGCACCGAGGACGAGCGCCTGCTGAACATCCGGCGGGTCGACGTCCGAGGTGTCCCCCAGGCCGTCGGCGGACGGCACGTGAAGGACACGCGGACCGACGACGTGCCACCGCCGGAGCCACCGCGCTCCTGAACCGAACCCATACCTTCTACAGACAGGTGATCTCCGATGGCCACTTGCAGCTACACCGTGCCCGACAAGAACGTGACCGGGGACAATTTCTACGGCGCCTCGATCTGCAATCAGACCTACATCGATTATTTCTGGAACACCTACGGTTTCGCGGGCAACAAGGAGTACTGGGACGACGGCTTCGGCTGGGAAGACGCGTGCAACACCGACAAGCCGCTGGCCCGGACGTTCAACGCGTGCTACCTGCTGACCTATTCGGCACAGGACTACCAGAACGACGCCTACTCCGGGCCGATGCTGAACTGGGCGCGCCGGTACGTCCGCGACAACTGCGACGACCTCCGCTCGCTTTGCGGCGACGGCAGCGCCATCGCGCGCTCGTTCAGCGGGGCGTTCGTCGACGACCGGATCGAGTTGTACCTCGGTTTCTGGTACTCCAAGGACGTACCCGGCCGCGCCGAGACGCTGATCCACGAATCGCGCCACCAGGGCGGGAAGCCGCACAACGCGAACTTCCCGGCGGGTTCGGTGTTCGGAGCAGGCAAGAGCGGCGCCGACTCCACCTGGGGCTACGAGGGCGCCTGGATGTACGGCGCGCTCTACCTGTGGTGGTTCTACGCCCAGGGCGCCCGCACGACTTCGGCGCTGCGTGAACGAGCCCGCCAGCGCGGGAACCTCGTGATCGACAACGCCTTCGCGACCCATCCGGGCTTCAACATCTGAATTCCGACCGAAAGGGCCCTCTCGTACTGCAGACGAGAGGGCCTTATCGCGCAATACCTCTGATGACTCGGGCTATGTCCCGCTCATCGGGGCTTGACCAGTGACATTTCTGCCGCAATCATCGGATCTCTCGGGAACCCACGCCTTGGATGAGAGCGGATGGTCATGAGAGTTCGAGCGCATCGCACCGCCTGGCTCGCCGTAGTTCTCGCCCTGCTGGCAAGCCTGCTCACCACGACGGCGGCGAGCGCGGAGGTGCACCATCCCCGGCAGAAGTGGCTGCGCGAAGCCACCGCCGGCCTGTTCCTCCATTGGGGCATGTTCACCGCACCGCGGCACACCGATTGCGCCGCTTGGGAACGCGCCGTCACCGACGGCGGCTGGAGCGCGGACTACTGGGTGGACGAGGCCCGCAAGCTGGGCGCCTCCTACATCGTGCTCGCCACTTTCCACAGCAGGCTGGGTTACGCGCGTCCGTGGCCTTCGGCGATCCCGGGCAGCTGCTCCACCCGCCGCGACCTCCTCGGCGAGCTCGTCAAGGCGGGCAACGCGAAGGGTGTCCGGACGATTCTCTACATGACCGACGATCCCCAGTGGCACAAGGAGACCGGGGTCGAGTCGCTGGATTCCGCCGCGTACTCCGCCTACAAGGGCAAGCAGGTCGACCTGACCACCCGTCCCGGCTTCGGTGAGTACAGTTACGACCTCTTCCACGAGGTCATGGACCGCTACGCGGACCTCGCCGGGTTCTGGATCGACAACGACAACGACTACTGGGAGAAGAACCGGCTCTACGAACAGATCCGCGAGAAACGACCGTCCTGGTTGCTGAGCAACAACAACGAGGACACCCCGATCATGGACACCGTCAGCAACGAACAGAAGACCGGCATCACCCCGCCGTACGACTATCCGCAGGCCGCCTTCACCCCGATGCCGAGGCTCACCGAGGCCGACTACAAACTGCCGACCAACGGCGGCTGGTGGTACGACGGCACCGATCAGGCCGTCGACTTCCGGTTGTCGACCGGACGCTACATCGCCAACGCGGGTTCGTCGATGAAATCGCTGATGGCTGAAACCCCGATGGTGAACGGAAAGTTCCCGCCGCAGCAGGAGGCGTACAACAACTTCATGGCGAGCTGGGTGCCGCCGATCAAGTCCTCCCTGCAGGGCAAGGAGGGCGGCGGGTACCTGTACGGCGGCATGCAGCCCGGGTTCTGGAACGACGGCGCGCACGGTGTCATCACCGTCGAACCGGGCGCGCGAACGCAATATCTCCACGTGGTCACGCGGCCGCGCACCGACCTGCTCCGCTTGCGTGACAACGGATACAAGGTGACCGGGGTGTCCGATCTGCGCACCGGCAAGTCGCTGCGCTTCAGCCAATCCGGCGGCTATCTGACCATTGTGGACATCAAAGACTGGGATACCTACGACACGGTGTTCAAGGTGGAAACGGCCGGGCAGCGGCACTTCCTCGACTCCCGCACCATCAAGGCGACCGCTTCGTCCTCGCGCGCCGGGCATCCGGCGTCGAACCTGGTCGACGGGAACTTCGAGAACTATTGGGATGCCGACGGCAAGCAACCGGTTTCGCTGACCTTGGACCTGGGCAGGCGGCGGACCGCCACCTACCTCGCGGTGAACCAGCGCGAGATGTCACCGACGCACGCGCGAGAATCGTTCGGCAGGCCGGAGGACTCGGCGCGGATCAAGGACTATCGCGTCTACGTCAGCGACGACGGGAGGAACTGGGGCAAACCGATCCGCACCGGCGCGATGCCGAGCGCCCGCGGTGTGCAGTTCATCGATTTCGGCGAACGGCAGACCCGGTTCGTCAAACTCGAAGTGCTGAACACCTGGTCCGGGCCGCAGGCGAAACCCTTCTACCGGCAGTTGGCGATCGATGAGATCAAGGTGGCGTACGGCTACCCGAGTTCGGTACTGGGCGCGCAGGTCCCGCTGGAGGCGGAGTCCTTCCACAACGACCGCGACGGCCGCGCCCGGCTCGGCCAATGCTCGTCCTGCTCCGGCTCGTTCCAGGTCACCGGGCTCGGTGGCGGCTCGCGCAACTCGGTCACCTATCCGAAGGTGACGGCCGCCGAAGCCGGAAGCCACCGGCTTCAGCTCGACACCATGGGCGGTCCCGCGACGTCGGTTGCGGTAAGTGTGAACGGCGGCATCCCCGTCGAAGCCGCGATCGACGCCGGAACACCGGGCGTCGTCTCCTCGACGGCGATCCCCGTCGAACTGAACGCCGGCGTCAACACCGTCAAGGTGTTCAGCGACGCCTCCTCGGGGCCGGGCCTCGACCGGATCGCGTTCGCTCCCCTGCCACCGTCGTCCTACACGCCGAAAACGACGCTGACCGTCGAACCGGGCGGCATCCAATGGCTCGCGCCAGGACGGCAGTCCCTTCAGGTGACCGCGAAACTGCGGCTCGACGCCGACGACACGATCAAGCAGGTCAGCCTCGCACCCGTCATCCCGGCGGGCTGGACCTTGCAAGGCGCTCCGGCGAGCACGGCGTCGATGCGGGTCGGGAACGAGCTCGAAGCCTCGTGGACGCTGCTCTCGCCCGAAGGTGTCACCGCGGCCGACATCCCGGTCACCGCGTCGTTCGACCTGCTCGGCCGGGTTCAATCGGTGAGCAAACCCGTCCGGGTGAGCCCACGGCCCGCGGACCGGGTCTTCATGCGGGAGGCCGAAGACTCGGCGAACGACGTCGGTGACGCGGGCGTCACGAACTGCGGGGTGTGCTCGGGTGGGCAGAAGGTCCGCAACATCGGCGGTGACCCGAGCTCGTTCGTGCGGTTCGACGCCGTCACCATGCCCGAGACCAGGCGCTACACCCTCTACATCGACTTCACCGTCAACGGACCGCGCTCGTACTTCGTCACGGTCAACGGCGGCACGCCGATCGAGGTGAAGGTCGACGGCGCCGGCAACAACACCCGGCTCACCACGTCGGTGCCGGTCGAGCTGAAGGCAGGGGCGAACACGATCAAACTGCACAACGACCACGCGTCCGCCCCGGATCTCGATCGGCTGTCACTGGGGTGAGGTACCGGCTTGACCCTCTCCCCGGGAGAGGGTTCAGGCTGGTCCCATGACGACCCTGATGCCGATCGGCGTGTTCGCTCACGCCACCAGGCTGTCGGTCCGCGCGTTGCGGAACTACGACCGGATCGGGCTGCTGGTACCCGCCAGGATCGATCCCGGCACCGGGTACCGCCGGTACTCGCTCGAACAGTTCGCCCGCGCCGGTCTGATCCGGCGGCTGCGGGAGCTGGAGGTGCCGCTGGCGGAGATCGCCGCGATCCTGGACGCGGGCGACCCGGACGAGGTGAAGGCCGCGATCAAACGGCATCACGACCGGGTGGCGGCACGGGCCGCGGAGCTCGCGGCGATCACCGACGGACTCGACTCCGTGCTCGCCGAACCGACGCGGTGGCTGCATGTCTACGAGCGTGTGCGCGCGCCGCAGCCGATCGCGCGCCTGTCGATCCGGACCCCGCTGAGCGGGCTGGCCGAGCTGATCGGCCCCGCGTACGCCCGGCTGTTCGCGGCGCTCGGTGGGCAACGGGTCACGCCGTCCGGACCGCCCGGGGCCCGTTACCTCGCCGTCGACCCCGACGAGCTGACCGTCGAACTGTTCGTCCCGGTCGAGGGGCCGGTAAGAGAAGAGGGAGAGATCGGCTCCGCCGAGCTTCCCGGTGCGCTGCTCGTGGCGACGATCCACGAAGGTGGCTACGAAGACGTCGAGACCGCGTACCGATCGCTCGGCCGCTGGATCGCCGAACGCGACCGCCTCCCGGCGGGCCCTGCCGAGGAGTTGTACCTGGTGGCGCCCGGACCGGGCGTCGCGCCCGAGGCCTACCGCACCGAAATCGCCTGGCCGGTGACCTCGTGATCATCGAGGGGGTCGCGTCCGCGGGCGGGGAACACTGCGAGACCAGCACGCTCCAAGTCCTCCTGCGGCACGCCGGGGTCGAGCTCTCCGAGCCGATGCTGTTCGGGCTCGGCGAAGGACTGGGCTTCATCTACTGGGACGGGAAGAACCTGCCGTTCCCGTTCCTCGGAGGCCGCAGCAAGCCCATCGAGATCACGCGGAAGCTGAGCGACCGGCTCGGCCTGTCCCTGCGCGTCAAGGAAACGACGTCGGCGCGCACGGCGTGGCGGAACGTGGCCGAGGAAATCGACGCCGACGTGCCGGTCGGTCTTCAGCTCGACTCGTACCACCTGGAGTACTTCACGTCGAAAGTCCACTTCGGAGGACACTTCGCCGCCTTGTACGGCTACGACGACGAGCGCGCTTTCCTGGTCGACACAAGCCAGCAAGGCGGGTCCGTATCGACCTCGCTGGAGAGCCTGGAGCGTGCTCGCGGGGAGAAGGGCCCGATGGCGGCGAAGAATCGCTCGTTCACCATCGGCGCCGACACGCCCCTCGTTCCGCTCGCCGACGCCATCCGCACGGCCGTCCGGGCCAACGCTGCGGAGTTCCTCGATCCGCCCATCGCGAACCTCGGGTATCGCGGGATCGGCAATGCCGCCGCGCAGGTGCGGAAATGGCTGGAGCGCAGCAGTGATCCGGCGCACGACCTTCCGCAGGCCGCCGTCCTGATGGAGCGGGCAGGGACCGGCGGCGCGCTCTTCCGCCGGATCTACCGAGACTTCCTCGAAGAAAGCACAGCACTCGTCGACGACGCCGGTCTCCGCACCGCATATGGGAAATACCGCGAAATCGTTCCACTATGGACAGAAGTCGCGGAATTGGTGGCACAGGCAGGGAAAACCGGCGACGCCGAGACGCTGAAC
Source organism: Amycolatopsis lurida (assembly GCF_900105055.1). NCBI lineage: Bacteria > Bacillati > Actinomycetota > Actinomycetes > Pseudonocardiales > Pseudonocardiaceae > Amycolatopsis > Amycolatopsis lurida. The sequence continues at coordinate 7,599,338 of NZ_FNTA01000004.1, read as the reverse complement.
GGCGCGTCCGCCGTCCTGTCCGAGCTGGCCCGGCGCGAACAGGAGGCGATGACGGCGCTCGCGACTGTTCAGCCCTGCCGCTCGTAAGGCAGCTTCTCCCCCGCTTCCACCGCGAACGGCAGGTCGTTGCCCGCCGGCGGCAGCGGGCACGTGGCGAAATCGGTGAACGCGCAGGGCAGATTCGTCGCGCGGGTGAAATCAAGGACGACCGAACCGTCTTCCTCGGGAGGCGGCACCGCGAGAGACCGGTTCGCCGCGTAGGTGGTGACACCGCTCGTGGCGTCGGTGAAGAGAATGAGCAGGCCGTCCTTCTTGCCGTTGAACGCGGTGAGTGTGTGCTCCACGCCGTCGTACTCGAACCGCACGACACCCGGCGAAACGTAGACGTGGCTGAGTCCTTCGACGACCGCTCCGACCGTGGTCGGCCGTGGCTCGTCGAAGGGCTCGAAGGCCCCGGACAGCACCCAGGCCGAGTCGGGCTCGTACGCCGGGACACCGCGGAAAGCGTTCAGCACCGAGGCCTTCGGGTCGTGCGTCCGGATCAGGTATCCGCCGCGGCGCGCCACCTCGATCTCGATGTCGCCGGCGACGACCCTGGTCGTCGCACCGCTGTTGACCAGCTCGAAGCGACGGACACCGGTGATCCGTTCGCCATCGTGCGAGAGATCCGCGCCCTGAGGATCGAGATACGCCGCGTCGGCGTCCTGCCACCACAGGCCGGGAAGCCCGTCGTACGCGCGCGGCTTGCCCTCGAGCCAATCGAGCGAGACCAGGGCGAGCCAGCCGAGCGGATCGGCGAGATCACGCTCGCGCTGGGTCTTCCAGCCCTGCCAATCCCGCGTGAACGTGTCCAGGCTTGTGCTCATCGCCGATCCCCTTCCGTGACCTTGCTCGTTCCTCCAGGTCAACGGGACGGCGGCGAGGATATTTCCTGTCCCGGTATGTGGGCAATGCCCGGTGGTCTTCGGTGTGGGCGCGACGAAGACCTTGATCCCCGGCAGGTTCGCCCTCCTCCCGCGACGCGGCGAAGTCCCGGATCAGTTGGGCGTCGAGGAACGCTTCCCGGTCGGCCTGGAAGTCGGCGGGCGGGTCGGGCCTGGAGCAGTTCGTCCACGGTGTCGGACAGGACCTCGAAGCGGGTCAGTTCCACTGTCGTCGTGGTTCCTGTGGTCGTGGTTCCGGTGGTCGTGGTTCCGGTGGTCGTGGTTCCGGTGCCAGGCGACGGCCTTTTGTGCCGGCGTGGCTACTCACTTCGTCGCCTGGCCCGCATTTAGTCGGCTAATTGCGCCACGCTTTCTTTACGTGGTCGCTGCGCGAGGCCGAATCACCCTTCAGTGTTGTTCGCGCGTTTCGCTCGTCGCTTAAAATTACGAACACATGTTCTATTTGTTCGTGTATTATTGAGGGGTGTCCGAGACCTTCCTTCCCGAGTTGCCGCAGGAGTTGTGGCGCGCTGGCAAGCTGGAGCTTGCCCATGGCGTGCAGCAGTCTTTGCGGGTGATCAGGATGGCCACCGCCGGTTTGGGGCGGTACCTGGCGGAGGTCGAGTCTCGGGGTGTCAAGGACTTGTACGGGTATGGCCGTACGGCTGCATGGTTCGCGGATGTGGCGGGGTTGTCGGTCGGTGAGGCGGGTGCGGTGGTGATGCGGGCCATCGCGTTGAACCCGTCCCGTGCGTTGGATGGCAGCGAGGTTCCGGCCGCGCTGCCCACGACCGCTGCGGTGGCGGCCGAGGGGTTGGTCGGTGATGAGCGGATCGATCAGATCCTGGAGATTCTGAAGAGGCTTCCGGCCGAGATCTCGGTGGAGGATCGGGCGAATGCGGAGAAGATTCTCGCCACCCTCGCTCGCGACGCTGGTCCCCGCCAGTTGGCGGACGCTGAAGCGAACCTGCTCGCCTTGCTGGACCCCGACGGGAACGAGCCGAAAGAGCCTGAACCGAAGGAGCCGCGCCGGGAGATCACCCTGGAGCGCCGCAAGGACGGGTTCTGGAAGCTGACCGGTCTCCTGGATGACGAGACCGGTGCCCGCACCGCCGCCGCGCTGGAGGCCTACGCGCAACCGCGGCCGGTGGACGAGTTCGGCCAGGCGGATCTTCGGATGAAATGCGAGCGCATGGGTGACGCCTGGGTCGACCTTCTCGACCTGGCGATCGCCTGCCCGGACCAGCCCGGCACCAGCGGGTATCGCACCCTCGTGAACGTCACTATCGGGCTTGAGGAGTTGAAGTCGGGTCTCGGGACCGCGTGCTTGGATTTCGTCGGGACGATGACCGCGAGGGAAGCCCGGCTCGCTGCCTGCGACTGCCTGATGCTGCCGGTCGTGCTGAGCGCCGCCGGCGAACCCCTCGACGTCGGACGACTCAGACGCTTCGTCACACCAGGCCAACGCCGGGCACTGAACATCCGCGACGGCGGCTGCGCCTTCCCCGGCTGTCACCGGAAACCCAAGAATTGCCACGCTCACCACATCCATCACTGGGCAGACGGCGGACCCACGGATCTTCGGAATCTGGTGCTGCTGTGCGGGTTCCATCACCGCCTGATCCATCACGGTGACTGGGAAGTACGGATGGCGGCCGACGGGTTACCGGAGTTCATCCCACCCCAATACCGGGATCCGCTCCGACATCCCCGCCGCAACACCCTGCATCACGTCTGAACCCCGAGGAGCCCGCCAGCCACCCGGCGACGGGCCCCTCGGCATGTGTCCACTCCGTCGGAGGGTCGTGAGTGACGAAGGACTGCTGGGCGTGCCTGACAGTAGCTCCGCACAGGACCGCGGCACCGCACCAGACCGACACCCCGGCCCTGCCACACGGACGGAACTTGAGGGTTGCCGCTGTTGGCACCGAAATCCGGCTGACCCGACGGACCACCGGAGTTCACCCCGCCGCAACACCCTCCACCACCGCTGAACGCGAGAAGTACGCCAGCCACACCGGCGACGGGCCCCTCGGCATGCGTCCACTCGGCCGCGAGGGTCGCGAGCGGCGAGGGACCGCAAGGGCGTGCCTGACAGCAGCGTGACCGCCGCTCCACACCAGACCCACACCCGGCCCCGCCACAGGACGCGACATGAGGGTCGCCGCCGCTGGCACCGAATTCCGACTGACCCCCACGGACCACCGGAGTTCACCCGCCGCAACACCGAGACCCGCGCCGACAACCCCGCGCAACACCCCCGCCACCCGCTGAACCCGAGAAGCCCACCAGCCACACCGGCGACGGGCCCTTCTCGCTGGCCACGAACCCTTTATCACCCCTGAAACCTGTTCAGTACCGGCGTAAACCCGAAGACCGATTGCGCCGTTCGGGCGTATTAGCGCAAGAGTTCTCGATTCCTTCGCAAAACCCGGAGCAAGATCGGCCGTTCCGGACTTGGGAGGGGACGGAGCGCAGCATGGTGAATCAACCACGCGGCCCGGACGGCCGTTGGATCAAATACAAGTACGGCGTGGGCGCGATGGCCACGGCAGGAGTGGTCGTCGCCGCCACCAACGGCATTGGCGGAGGCACTGCCGCCTCCCTGGATTCCGCCGCGAGCCAAGCCCTCAAAGGCAAAAGCTCCAGCAAGAAATCCGCACAGAAGGGCCGCCATTCCGAAACCTGGCAACGCCTGGGCTGGCGCCAGCTGAAGAAGACCGCCAGGCGGGAACTCAACTGCGGACCGCATTCCTTCGGCGAAGTCCAGCGTTTCTTCCTGCGTCATCCTTGCGTGGATCTCGATCGCATGATGGTCACCGTCGACGACGGCGCCGGGAACACCATCGCCGTGTCCGTCGCGTGGGTGCAGATGCCGAGGGCGAGCGAGGCTAGCGATCTGAAACGCCTTGTCGACAAGGACGGCACCGGCAACGTCGTGCTCTTCGGCGAGGCACCGCCCGGGAGCCGGTTCACCGGCAAGAATTACGACTCCCGTCTGGCCAAGAAGCTGGTCGTGATCGCGGAGTCCGCCCCAGCCTCAGGACGACCGAGCGAGGCGACGCTGGAGACCGCCGTCGACGTCGCCGTCGAGTTTCCCGCACCTTGACCCCGCATCAGCGGTCCACAATGGAGGCGACCAGGCCGGACACGACCTGAGAGGACACCCATGAACGATCAGACCGACCTGCCGCCCGGCATCGGCAACCCGGCGACGCGTGCCTTCACCGCAGCCGGCTACACGCGGCTGGAGCACTTCACCCGCGCCACCGAAGCCGAACTCGCGAGCCTGCACGGCGTCGGCCCCAAAGCGCTCCGCATCATCCGCGAAGCACTGGAAACACGAGGTCAGACATTCAAACGCACCGACTAATTTTTTTGTCTTGACAACTTCACCCTTCGGACGGTTGGCTGTACACCACACCGCCCGAAGGAGTACGAGCCATGGCCAAGTTCGCGAACGTCGACGACTACATCGCCGCCCTGCCCGAGAACCTGCGCGAAGTCGCCACCGCGTTGCGCCCGATCGTCAACGCCGCCCTGCCGGGCTCCATCGAGGCGATGTACCACGCCTCCCCGACCTGGAGCGCCGGCGAAGCCGTCGGGAAGAACCTCGTCTGCCTCATGAAGGCCTACTCGTCGTACGTCACCTTCGCCCTGTGGAAGGGGCAGCTCGTCGACGACGAGTCCGGCAGGCTGGAGGCGAGCGCGCGAGAGATGGCGCACGTCAAGCTGCGTTCGGTCGAGGACATCGATGCCGCCTTGTTCACCGGGTGGCTCAAGCAGGCACGAGACCTCGAGATCACCGCGGCGGCGCGATGACACAATCTGCGACGTGCCTGTGATCACCGACGAATCCCGTTGCCCCTGCGGCCTGGGCGAGCCCTACGGCGCGTGCTGCGGCCGCTTCCATCGGGGGGCCGCGGCCGCGCCGACCGCGGAACTCCTGATGCGGTCGCGGTTCAGCGCGTTCGCCGTCGGCGACACCGAGTACCTCACCAAGACCTGGCATCCGAAGACCAGGCCCGCCGATCTCGAGCTCGATCCAGGGCAACGTTGGACGTTCCTGGAGATCCTCGGCAAGACCGGCGGCGGACTGCTGGAGAACGAGGGCACTGTGGAGTTCCGGGCCCACTACCGGCAGGATCGCCGGGTGGACAGCATGCACGAGAACAGCCGCTTCGTCCGCGTCGACGGGCAGTGGAGCTACGTGGCGCCCGTCAGCTGACGAACCCCGTGCAAGGGTCTGTTCTCCACGGGAAGTGGCGGCTACTATCTCCCCCAACATTGTTAGGGAACTTTCTTAACGATTTCGCCTAGGTCCGCCGCCGTGTGCCCGAGGAGGCGCGCTCGTGAGTTTTCGGCAGAAGAGAACCCGGATCCCCTTACTGGCCATGACCGTCACCGCGCTGGCCGCCGCGGTCTGCGGGGTGACCACCGCTCCCGCCGCCACCGGCGCGGAAGTGGCCGCGCCGCTGTCCGTCGGCGCCGCCGCGGGCAACGCCACCCCGATCCCCGGCTACGTGATCCAGTCCTCGGCACAGGTCAGTGACGATTCGGCGGTGTCGAAGCCTGGCTTCCCCACCGCCGGCTGGTACCCGGTGTCGTCACGCTCGACGGTCTACGCCGGCTTGTTGCAGAACGGCAAGTACGCCGACCCGTTCTACTCGACGAACATGAAGAACGTCCCGACCGCCCAGTTCTCGGTGCCGTGGTGGTACCGCACGGACCTGAACGTCGACGACACCTCGAAGCGCACCTACCTCGACTTCAGCGGCGTGCTCTCCAAGGCCGATGTCTGGGTCAACGGCACAAAGATCGCGACGAAGGACCAGGTCAACGGCGCCTACACCCGCCACGACCTGGACATCACCGCGCACGTGCGCCAGGGCGTCAACAGCGTCGCGTTCAAGGTCTACCCCAACGACCCCAACAACGACCTCTCGATGGGCTGGATCGACTGGGCGCAGACCCCGCCGGACCAGAACATGGGCATCGTGCGCGACGTCCTCGTCCGCCGCAGTGGCCCGGTCGCACTGCGCAGCGCCCACGTGGTCCAGAAGCTGAACTCCTCACTGGACCACGCCGACCTGACGGTCAAGGCCGACGTCCGCAACGACTCGGCGAACGCCGTACAGGCCACCGTCGCCGGCACGGTCGCGGGCAAGCCGATCACCCAGACGGTCTCGCTGGCCGCCAAGGAACGCAAAACGGTCACCTTCGGCGTGGTCGGCCTCGACAAGCCCAACCTCTGGTGGCCGGCCGGAATGGGCGGTCAGCACCGGTACGAGCTCGACCTGACCGCGAGCGCCGGCGGCACGCCGTCCGACACTTCGAAGTCGAAGTTCGGTGTCCGCGACGTCAAGGCGCCGCTGAACTCCAGCGGCGGGCGGCAGTACAGCGTCAACGGCAAACCGTTGCTGATCAGGGGTGGCGGCTACACGCCGGACCTGTTCCTGCGCTGGAACGAGACCGCGGCGGCCGACAAGCTCAAGTACGTGCTGAACCTCGGGCTCAACACGGTCCGGCTGGAAGGCCACATCGAGCCGGACGAATTCTTCGACCTCGCCGACGACCTCGGCGTGCTCACCATGCCCGGCTGGGAATGCTGCGACAAATGGGAAGGACACGTCAACGGTGAGGAGAAGGGCGAGCCCTGGGTCGAGTCGGACTACCCGATCGCCAAGGCGTCGATGTTCTCCGAGGCCGAGCGCCTGCGTGACCACCCGAGCGTGATCTCCTTCCACATCGGCAGCGACTTCGCGCCGGACCGGCGGATCGAGCAGGGCTACCTCGACGCGATGAAGGCCGCCGACTTCACCCTCCCGGTGATCCCGTCGGCGTCGAAGCGTCCGTCCCCGATCACGGGCGCTTCCGGCATGAAGATGAACGGCCCGTACGACTACGTCCCGCCCGTCTACTGGTACGACAAGTCGCAGAAGGACCGCGGCGGCGCGTGGAGCTTCAACTCCGAGACCAGCGCGGGCGTCGACATCCCGACGATGGACACGTTGAAGCGGATGATGTCGGACAGTGAGCTGGAAACGATGTGGAAGGACCCGTCCGCACCCCAGTACCACCGTTCTTCGTCGACGACGTTCGCGAACCTGAAGCTGTTCGCCAACGCGCTCACCAAGCGCTACGGCGCGCCGGCCGACCTGAACGACTTCGTGCGGAAGGCGCAGCTCGCGCAGTACGAGAACGTCCGCGCGGAGTTCGAGTCGCACTCGCGTAACTACACCGACTCGACCAACCCGTCGACCGGGTTGATCTACTGGATGCTCAACAGCCCGTGGACCTCGCTGCATTGGCAGCTGTTCGACGCCTACATGGACCAGAACGGTGCCTACTACGGGGCGAAGAAGGCCAACGAGCCGCTGCACATCCAGTACTCGCACGACAACCGGTCGGTCGTGGTGATCAACCAGACGTCGAACGCGGTGAGCGGGCTGACGGCGACCACGAAGCTGTACAACCTCGACGGCACCGAGAAGTACAGCAACACCAAGACCGGGCTGTCGGTCGGCGCGCTGGGTGCCAAGGCCACCGCGGTCACCGTCCCGGCGGTGAGCGGGCTGTCGAACACCTACCTGGCGAAGCTGGTGCTCACCGACTCGTCCGGCAAGGAGGTCAGCCGGAACGTGTACTGGCTCTCCACCAAGGCCGACACGCTGAACTGGGCCGGCAGCGACTGGTACTACACGCCCCAGTCGGGTTACGCCGACCTGACCGGGCTGAAGAACCTCGGGCAGTCCGCGGTCAGCGCGACGGCGAAGTCGGTCGCCGCCGGCGACGGCACCACCACGACCACCGTGACGCTGAAGAACACCTCGGGCGGCAAGCTCCCGGCGTTCTACGTCGACTCGAAGGTCGTGGACGCCGCGGGCAAGCCGGTGCTGCCGGTGGAGTGGAACGACAACGCGGTGAGCCTGTGGCCGGGCGAAACGACCACGCTGACCGCGAAGTACCGCACCGCCGATCTCAAGGGCTCCAAGCCTTCGGTCCGCGTCTCGGGCTGGAACACCGGCACGCAGACCGTTCCCGCCGACGGCTCCGGACCGGCCGACCCGGTCGACTACCAGGCCGAGGACGCCACGATCGTCCAGGGCGCGGTGGAGTCGAACCACGCCGGGTTCACCGGCACCGGATTCGTCAACTACGACAACGTCGCGGGCAGCTCGGTCGAGTGGACGGTGAACGTACCGGCCGCGGGCACCTATGACGTGGTCGTCCGCTACGCCAACGGGACGACGGCGAACCGGCCGCTGGACTTCTCCGTCAACGGCTCGATCAGCGCGTCCGGGGTCGGCTTCGGCGGCACCGGGGCCTGGCCGAACTGGACGACCAGAACCGTCAAGGTCACGCTGGCGGCGGGAGTGAACAAGATCAAGGCGGTCGCCACCACGGCGAACGGCGGCCCCAACATCGACAAGATCACCCTTTAGCGCGGGAGTCGCCCGAGGCCCCCTTCGCCACCCGGCGAAGGGGGCCTCTCCCATGCTGGCGTGGGTTACGCTTTCCGGGTGACCGGCAAACCCGACCCGCGCCTGCGGGACCTGGCGATGCTGCGCCGTGTCCGCGACCGGATCGATCGTGACTACGCGCAGCCTTTGGACGTCGAAGCGCTGGCCCGCGGCGTGCACGTCTCCGCCGGTCACCTCAGCCGCGAATTCCGGGCCGCGTACGGCGAATCGCCGTACAGCTACCTGATGACCCGCCGGATCGAGCGGGCCATGATGCTGCTGCGGCGCGGAGACATGTCGGTCACCGAAGTGTGCTTCGACGTCGGTTTCTCGTCACTGGGCACGTTCAGCACTCGCTTCTCCGAGCTGGTCGGCATCTCGCCGAGCGCATATCGCAAACAGGCGGCGGAAGACGGCCGCGGCATGCCCGGCTGCGTCGTCAAACAGGTCATGCGACCGATCAGGAATCGAGAAGCGGCACCTCCGCGCGCCGACCTACCTTGAGGCGTATGACCCTCTCGATTCAGGCGTCCTACCTCCCCGCGGACGATCTCGAGGCTTCCCTTTCCTTCTATCGCGACATCCTGGGCTTCGAGGTGCGCGACCGGGGCCCGCTCCAGGCCACGGTCGGCCCGCCGGGGCAGCCGGAGACGTCGCTCGTGCTCCACCCGCCCGCCGCCGATCCGGAGATCACCGACGAGGAACGCGCCACGATCGCCGAACTGATGGCCAAGGGCGTCCATGGGATCATCGTGCTGTCCACCCCGGACCTGATCGGCACGTTCGACCGGATCCAGGCGGCCGGCGCGGACGTCGTCCAAGAACCGATGAAGCAGTCCTACGGCGCCTTCGACTGCTCTTTCCGCGACCCGGCGGGCAATCTGGTGCGGTTCGAGGAGCGGTAGCCCGGCCTCGGTGCGCGCGCACCGAGGCCCCCGGGTGATGATGAGCGGCGTGGAGATCGCGGTAGAACTAGTGGCACTGGTGGTGGCCGTCCTCCTGGTCACCGCCGCGGCGCGGAAACTCGACTGGTCGGCGCCCCTGTGCCTGATCGCGGTCGGGGTCGTCGCCTCGTACGTGCCGGGCGTCCCGGAATACGAACTGGACCCCGAGGTCGTGCTGCTGGGGCTGCTGCCCCCGCTGCTGTACGCCACCGCGATCCGCACGTCGCTCATCGACTTCCGCCGCAACCGCGGGCCGATCTTGCTGCTGTCGGTGGGGCTCGTCATCTTCACCACGGCCGTGGTCGGGGTCGTGGCGTGGCTGGTGATCCCCGGCCTGCCGCTGGCCGCCGGGCTCGCGATCGGCGCGGTGGTCGCGCCGCCGGACGCGGTCGCGGCCACCGCCGTCGCCCGCAAGGTCGGGATGCCGCGCAAGCTGACCCGGCTGTTGGAGGGCGAAAGCCTGTTCAACGACGCGGCCGCGCTGGTCGCGTTGCGGACCGCCATCGCGGCCATCGCCGGGTCGGTGAGCCTGCTGCAGGTCGGCGGGGATTTCCTGCTGGCCGCGGGCGGCGGGCTGGTGATCGGGTTCGCCGTCGGCGCACTCGCCGCGCTGATCCGCACCCGCCTCGAAGATCCGGTCACCGACACCGCGCTTTCGCTGGTGGTCCCGTTCGTCGCCTACCTCGCCGCCGAGGCGATCCACGGTTCCGGCGTGATCGCCGTGGTCGTCGCGGGGCTGATCCTCGGGCACAAGGCGCCGAGCATGCTTTCGGGCCGCTCCCGGCTGGCCAGCAGGCTGAACTGGCAGACCATCCAGTTCCTGCTGGAGAACATCGTCTTCCTGTTGATCGGCCTGCAGGTCCGCCGGATCATGACCGAGGTCGGCGACAGCGGGCTGACCGCGCTGGAACTGGTCCTGATCTGCGCCGCCACGCTGGCCGCGACCATCGTCACCCGGATCGTCTGGATGGCGGGCATCGGGCTGGCGCGGCGGGTGTTCCGCCGTCACGCCTGGCCGTGGCGGTATTCGGCGGTCATCGCGTGGGCGGGGATGCGCGGGGTCGTCACGCTCGCGGCGGCGTTCGTGCTGCCGGCGGACACCCCTCAGCGTGCCGTACTGGTGCTGGTCGCGTTCGTCGTGGTGGCGGGAACGCTGCTGCTGCACGGGACGACGCTGCCCGTGCTGGTCCGCCGCCTGAAACTGCCGCCGCCCGACCCGGCCGAGGACGCGTTGCAGGAAGCGGCCGTGCTCCACGATATGACCAGGGCCGCGCTCGACGAGCTGGAGAAGATCCGGACGCCCGAGGACCCCGACGACATCGTCGAACGCCTGCGCAGCCGGCTCCAGCACCGGTCGGACTCGGCATGGGAGGAACTCGGCAGGCAGAGTGCGCTGTCCGAGACACCGAGCGACGCGTATCGGCGGCTGAGGCTGCGGCTGCTCGAAGTCGAGCGGGAGAAGTTCCTGGAGGCGCGAGACTCCGGCATGGCCGATGATGATGTCCTGCGCCGGATCCTCGACCGCCTCGACATCGAGGAATCCATGCTGGACAGGGAGGAGGAGACCGTGCCGGACTCCGATCGGGAACTGCGCACCCCCGCCGCGACGGCGGGATCCTGCAAGCATCTCACCAAGGAGTGGCCCGCGGTCGAACCCAGCTCCCCTGATGTCTGCGCCGTCTGCGTCGAGAACGGGATGACCTGGGTGCATCTGCGCGAATGCGTCAAATGCGGGAACGTCGCCTGCTGCGACTCCTCACCGGGCAAGCACGCGACCGAGCACTTCCACGACACCCTGCACCCGGTGATGCGCAGCCACGAACCCGGCGAGACCTGGCGCTGGTGTTTCGTGGACAAACAGCTGGGGTGAGTCGGTATCGTCGCGCCCATGAGCACCCCTGAGCAGGAAGTCGAATACCGCCAGCACCGGTTCTCACCTCCGCCCGGCGCCACCGAGATCTTCCTTGTCCGCCACGGCGAATCGGCCCCGGCGAAGGGCAGCGCGCCGTTCGACCTCGTCGACGGGCAGGCCGATCCGGACCTCGCGCCGGAAGGCAGGGATCACGCCGAGCGGGTGGGGCGCCGTCTGGCGGACGAGCGGATCTCCGCGCTGTACGTGACGACACTGCGCCGGACGCCGCAGACCGCGGCGCCTTTGGCGGCGAAGCTCGGGCTCACGCCGGAGGTCGAGCCGGACCTGAGGGAGATCCACCTCGGCGACTGGGAGAACGGGCTCTTCCGGCGCTACACCTACGAAGGCCACCCGATCGTCGAACAGCTGTGGCGCGAACAGCGCTGGGACGTCATTCCCGGCGCGGAGACGATGGACTCGTTCGGCGGCCGGATCAGGGCGGCCATCGGCAGGCTGGCGGCGGCCAACCCGGACCGGAGGATCGCCGTGTTCACCCACGGCGGTGTCATCGGCGAGGTCTTCGCGCAGGCGAGCGGCGCGAAGAACCGGTTCGCGTTCCTGGGCGCGGACAACGGCTCGATCTCGCATCTGGTGGTGTCGGGCGAAGACTGGATGGTGCGGCGGTTCAACGACACGTCGCATCTTCAGTCGCCTTTCGGCTGATCCGGCCCGCCGCGACCAGGTGCACGACGACCAGGACCGCGACCGCCTCGGCGGCCAGCAGCCCGATGAGCACGAGCACCTGGGTCACGCCGGCCTGCACCGGCCCGGCGCCACCGAGGAGGACACCGACGTAGGCGCCGGGCAAGGTCACCAGGCCGACCGTCCGGGTCTGGTCGAGGGCGGGGATCAGCGCGTGCCCAGCCGAGGGGCGGCAGATCTCCAGCGCGGCCGGGCGGGGCAGGAAACCCAGTGCCAGCGCGGCTTCGTATTCGCCGTGGCGGGAAACGAGTTCGTCCAGCGCCCGCCGCGCCGCCTGCGAGGTCGCGGACATCGCGCCGCCGATGACGATCCCGGCGATCGGCACGATCGCGATCGGCCGCCACGGGACCACCCCGGTCGCGAGCACGAGCGTCAGCACCGGCACCACACCGGACGCGATGGCGAGCGCGACCCACACCAGGTCCTTCGCCACCCCGATCCGGCGCGCCGAGGTGACCGCCGCGATCGTGAACATCAGCAGCACGAAACCGCCGGTCAGCCAGCCGGATCTCAGGATCCCGACGATCACCAGCGACACGGCGGCGAGTTGCACGACGGCGCGTCCGGCCGCGAACAGCACCGCCTTGCCCTGCCCCAGCCGCCCGAACTGCACCACCGCCGCGCCGAAGATCGCCAGCACGGCCAAGACCACCGCGAGCACCGGGCCGAACGCGATCGCACCATCCGTCACCCGGATGATCCTGCCCTAGGCGGTGTCCTGTAAGTCTGTTCGATGGGCTTCGTGATCCAGGTGGTTCCCGGCGGTGCGGGCGGATCGGCCTCGTACCGGGTCGTACTCGGCCGCATCCGCCCGTGCCGTCAGGGGCCGCCTGGGCGCGGAGACCGCGAACACGACTTGCCGGACACCGCCTAGGCCGTGCAGGTCACCGGCGCGCCCGCGGCGGGGGCGGTGCGGTCGCTGACGACCTCACCGTCGACGAGGATCCGGCACCGCAGCGCGCCGCTACCCGAACCCTGCGCGGACAGGCTGTAGAACTCGTCGCGGCCTTCCTGGCTCGTGCGCTCGAAGGCGGTGCTCCACGGCACCGTCACTTCGGTCTTCTGCATGAGTTCCGAACCCTGCGCGACGTAGGTGACGTTCTGGGCGCCCTCCGCGCCGGAAAGCTCGTAGACGACGGAGTGGATCACGGTGCGCACGGCGGCCGCCGCTTGTTCGACCTGCGGCGCGGGCGGGCTCTGCACGGGCCTGGAGGCCTTCGGCAGCACGTAACTGGTCAGGGTGACGGCGACGGCCATCACACCCAGCACGACCACGACGGTCCCCAGCGGCTTCAGCCTGCCGGGGGCACCCTGTTCCGGCGCCGATGCCGGAGGGGTCGCGGTGGGAACACCCATGGAGAGGTCTTCTCTCGTCCGAGCGCACTTCCGTCGAGTGCGTCGACTACTTCTCGCACGAAGGTGACTCCGCGTTAGCCGTTATCGGGAAGAAACCCGATATTCACCCTTTTGGGTGTCCCAGTGAGCGGGGAGTCGCTGGTCATGGGGCGATCGGCGTAAGCAGAGTGAGCCGAACAGCTCACTTTGAGTGATCCGGCCCAGTCGACGCCCTGCAAGTCCTGTCGCGGGCGGAGCCGGCGGTGGGCCGAAGGCTCCCTTCGCCGCGTCTGATGCGGTGAAAGGCCCCTTCGCCTCCGGTCACCAGGGTCGTGAGTGGCACGCGCGGACTTACAGGACACCGACTAGTCGACGAGACCCGCATCGGCGAGCATCCCGAGCATCCGCCTGCCCGCCGGCGGGCAGAGGTGCGCGTCGGCCGACGACAGCCAGGCGGACTCCGCGATCTCGCGCCCGGGCGCGGGTTCCCCGCGATGGTCGGCGGTGTAACAGGTCATGCGGACGCGGCGGCCGTCCGCGTAACCATCGGCTTGCTCGTTCAGCACCGCGAAGAAGCGGAAGCTCGGCGGGTCGAGCTCGATGCCGAGTTCCTCCCTGATCTCCCGGCACAGCCCGGCGACGTCGCCCTCGCCGGGTTCGCGCTTGCCTCCAGGCAGGTAGAACTTGGCCTTCCCCTCGGTCCGCACCGACAGCAGACGGCGGTCGCGGACGTGGATCCAGGCCAGTGAATCGATCTCTGCTACGGACACGGCCCGATTCTGTCGTAGGCCGGGGGCATCATGGCAAGCGTGTATCGGGAGACGAAGGCGCCCGGCGGGCCGGCCGGGGTGGTGCGCTGCCTGTGGGAGGACACGGGCACGGCGCCGAAGCGGATCGTGCCCGACGGCTGCGTGGATCTGGTGGAGAGCGGCGGCGAGGTCTTCATAGCCGGGCCGGACACGGCGCCCTGGACCTGGGAGACCGGCGAGCAGGCGCGAGGCGTGCGGTTCGCCCCCGGCAGAGCGGGTGACGTCCTGGGCCTGGGCGCCGACGAGTTACGCGATCAGCGTGTCCCCCTCGGCGACCTCTGGGGCAGGGAGGGCGAACTGCTGGCCGAGCGCGTGCTCTCCGGCGCCGCTTCGCTGGCCGACGTCGTCGAGCGGCGCGGAGCCGGACGAGCCGACCGGGAGGTTTCGGAGCTCATCGCCAGGCTGGACCGCGGCGTGCCCCGGGTTTCCGCCGCGCTGAAGCGGTTCACCATCGGGGAGCGGCAGTTGCGGAGGCGGTTCACCTTCGCGGTCGGCTACGGCCCGGCCACGTACCTGCGGGTCGCCCGGTTCCAGCGCGCCGTCGGCCTCGCGAGTACGGCGACGGATCTCGCCTCGCTGGCGTTTTCGGCGGGTTACGCCGATCAGGCTCATCTGAGCCGGGATTGCCGGGAGCTCTCCGGCATGAAAGCGAGCGAGTTCTTCCGCGCCAGGAAGTGAGCGATGTCCACAGTGGACCGGTACAGGTCACGGTAGTGCGGATAGAACTCGTCGTAGACGTCGGCGTCCGCGCCGGGGCGGACGATTTCGGCGACGGGGTTCCAGGCTTCGATATCCGGTTCCCTTCCCAGGGCGACCGAGGCGAGAACGGCATCTCCGAACGCGGCACCGATGGTCTCCGCGGGGATCTCCTGGTCGATCCGCGCGACGTCGCTGACGATCCGAGTCCACACCCCGCCCTGCGTCCCGCCACCGACGGCGACGATCCGGCCGGTACCGCCACCGGCCTCCCGCATGGCTTCGAGGTTGTGCCGCACGCCGTACGCCGTGCCTTCCAGCGCCGCGCGGTACAGATCGGCACGATCGTGGGAAGTGGTGAGCCCGGCGATGATCCCTCTCGCGTCCGGATCCGGCACCGGTGTCCGTTCTCCCGCGAAGTACGGCAGCATCAGCAGACCGCGGCTGCCCGCCGGGACCTCGGCCGCGGCCGCGGCCAATTCCCCGAATTCGCCGCCGACGAGATCCCGCAGCCACTCGGTGATGGCGCCGGACGTGGCCATCCCCGCGGCCAGCGAATAGCTGCCGGGAAAGGCACCGCGGGTCGTCCACAGCCCCCGCCCGGGGCGGGGATCGGCGAGCATCTGGATCAGGAACATCGTGGTGCCGTACATGAGCATGGTGTCCCTGGGCGCGGTCACCCCGACGCTGGTCGCCTCGGCCCAGGCGTCCACCGTCCCCGCCGTGACCGGAATCCCTTGCGGCAGGCCGGTTTCCGCGGCCGCTTCGGCGGTCACCGAGCCGACCACCTCGGTCGGCCACGCGAGCCTCGGCAACTCGATGCCGGGAGCGATCGCGGCGACGCGGTCCGGCGCCCAGCGGGCCTCGCGCAGGTCGTACATCGGATCGCACTGGCTCGCCGAATGATGATCGAGGACGTATTCGCCGGTCAGTCGCAGCACGAGGAACGAACTCGCCATCAGGAAGAGCTTCGCCCGCTCGAAGACATCCGGCTCGTTCTTGGCCAGCCAGCGCCATTTCGGTCCCACGGCCTGTGAGCCGAGCGCGCTCCCGCCTCGTTCCACAATGGATTCTTCGCCGAATTGCCGATTCAATTCCCGGATTTCGTCGTATGCGCGGGTGTCGACACCGTAAAGGATCGCCGGACGCAGGGGTCTCCCGGAACCGTCGGCGGGCAACAGCACCGGCCCGATCCCGCTGACCGACACTCCGATGATGGGATGATCCCCGGCGAGTTCCCTTGCCAGCGCCACGAAGTCCTGCCACCACACGGTTTCCGCGTCGTGCTCGAACCAGCCGGGATGCGGCCGGGAAGTGTCGTGCGGGCGGGATGCCCGTGCCACCACGGCGCCCCGGGAATCGACGAGGACACCTTTGGAACTCGAGGTGCCGATGTCGACGCCGAGCACCAGGCCCGGTTCCCGCACGACGCCTCCGAACTCCTCCGCGCGAGTAGCGCGATCAGCGGATGGTAACGATTGTCGGTCAAGCTATTCTTCCCGTGCGAGGGTGTCAACACACCTGCGGAAGGGGAGGTCACGGTGGCCACCATCAACGACGTGGCGGCGAAGGCCGGGGTTTCGACGGCGACCGTGTCGAGAACGCTCAACGGGAAGTCCACTGTGGACCCGGTGCTCGCGGCACGGGTGCAGGCCGCCGCGGCCGAATTGGGATACCACCCGAACGGGCTCGCGAGGAATCTGCGCCGTCAGGAGACCGCGGTACTCGCGCTCATCATCTCCGACGTGGAGAACCCCTTCTTCACCGCGATCGCCCGCGGCGTGGAGGACATCGCGCAGACCGCGGGCTATTCGGTGGTGCTGTGCAACGCCGACGACAACGAGGAGAAGGAGCGGCGCTACATAGACGTCGCGCTCCAGGAACGGGTCGCCGGCGTGGTGCTCTCCCCCACCGGCCGGGCCACCAACGTCGACCGGCTGACCGAACGCGGCACCCCCGTGGTCGCCGTCGACCGGCCGCTGCTGAAGAACACCGGCGACCAGGTGCTGGTCGACACCCGGCTCGCCGCCCGCGACGCCACCCAGCACCTTCTCGACGGCGGATACCGGCGGGTCGCCTGCGTCAGCGGACCGCCCGGGGTACGCACGGCGGAAGACCGGCTGGCCGGCTACACGGATGCCGTCGGCGAGGAGAACGCGCTCACCCGGCGGGCGGAATTCCGCGCCGAGGGCGGCAGGCTCGCCGCGCTCAGCCTGCTCGACGAGCCGGAGCCGCCGGACGCGCTGCTGGTCGGCAACAGCACGATGACGATCGGCGTCCTGGAGGCCTTGGCCGCGCGCGGTCTGCGATCGGGACAGGACGTGGGGATCGTGTCGTTCGACGACGCGCCGTGGACGACGCTGATCGACCCGCCGCTGACGGTGGTCGCCCAGCCCGCGAACGAGGTGGGCAGGGTCGCCGCCGAGCTGCTGCTCGCGCGGATCAGCGACAGCACGCGCAAGGCCACGACGACCACACTTCAGGCGAAGCTGATCGTGCGCCGGAGCTCACGACGCGACTGACACCCGGAGATCCCGGTGCACGACGTGCCTGGGCGACCGGCTCGCACCGGCCGCCCAGGAACGCCCCACCCCCTTGTTCCCCCAAGCCGGCCCCACACCAGCCGGGTTCTCCGAAGCGGTGGGAAGAAATCGTTTACCGTTCGGACGGTAAGTTCCTGTTTACCACGTGTCAAGCCGAAATCCTGGACAAGCTCGCCCGATCCGGGCAGACTATGGCGATATTGCCTACTGCGCGTGTTTGATTCCGTGCACTCTGTGTTCATCTCTGGTGAATTCCCCCACGAAATCGAGATGAGACCGCACGAACCCGCACAGACGCGTTACCCTAGGCGCATGTCCATAGCGCTCGAGAACGTTCTCGCCAAGGCGGGCCTGAAGGTCGACGCCAACGAGTTCCTGAACCTCGTCGAGGACGCGGCGCGGAGACTGACCCCACCGAACCCCGATCCGTCGCACTATTTCTCGGCGGACCAGCGGGCCGCGCTCACCGACGTCGGGCTGGACCTCTCCCCCCGGGGTGAAGACGAGCCGGACTTCCGCGCCCGCACGGTCGCCGCGCACGCCGTACTCGCCGATTCCGCGCTGAGCGTGCTGGAAGCGGCGAAGGCACTGGGCGTGGACGACAGCCGGATCCGGCACCGCCTCAAGGAGGGCAGGCTCACCGGCTGGAAGGACCAGGGCTGGCGGCTGCCCGCCTGGCAGTTCGCCGGTTCCGGGGTGCTACCCGGCCTGGAGGTCGTACTGCGCGCCGTCCCCGAGGACCAGCCCGCGCTTGTCGTCGCCGCGTTCATGAGCACCCCGCAGACCGATCTGGTGATCAACGAGCATCCCGCCACCCCGCGCCAATGGCTCCTCTCCGGTGGCGACCCCGAGCACGTCGCGAGACTGGTGGCCACCCTGGGCTCGCCGTTCTGAGATCCTTGCCCGACGACGGAAAATTCCAGTCGGGGGTAGGCCGTAGGCTGACCCCACCGAGCAAGATCACCCGACAAGGACGGACGACTCCCGAGGTATGGCCCGGCTCCCCCTGCCGCCCGCACGCTCTGTCCTGGTCAAGGAGCTGCACCGCACCAACGACGTGGTGACGGTGCACCCCGGCACCAGGCTGGTCAGGATCTTCACCGCGCACGGCAATCACCCCCAGCAGTGGAACTCGTTCCGCTACAGCGGCCCGCTCCCGCACGGCCGGTTCGACCCGCAGACCCCCGGTCGCGGCGGTCGCCCGGTCACCGACCCCGGGAACGGCGTCCTGTACTTCGGTCTCACCGTGCGCACCAGCATCGCGGAGGTCTTCCAGACCACGTCGACGGTCGACCGCAAGTCCCGCGGCCCGCGCCTGGTCGTCGTCCGGCCGACCCGGACGCTGCGGCTGCTCGACCTCGCCGGCCTCTGGCCGACCCGGGTCGGCGCCTCGCAGGAGATCTCCAGCGGCCCGAAGAAGATCACCCAGGCCTGGGCCCGCGCCATCCGCGCCGCCTTCGGCGACCTCGACGGCGTCTGGTACCGGTCGTCCATGGACTCCGGCGGCCCCGCGCTCGCGCTGTGGGACCCGCCCGCCGGGAACTCGCTGCCGGTCGCGCCGGACGTGCTGCTCCCGCTGGACCATCCGGGGCTCGACGTCCCGCTGGGCCGGGTGTGCGAAGAACTGAACTACACGCTGCTCAGCTGAGCTCCGACGCTCGTGAGTGGTAAGGACGGTTAGAACCGTCCTTACCACTCACGAGGTTCAGAGGTGGCGGCCCCACCACTCCAGTACGGCGTCGAACCGCTGCACCCGGTGCCGCGGCAGCCCGGAACGCGTGAGTTCGTGCCCCTCCCCGGGGAACAGCAGGAATTCGGCCGCGACGCCGTTCTGCTGCAGTGCCACGTACATCCGCTGCGCCTGCTCCAGCGGGCAACGCCAGTCCTGCTCGGAGTGCGCGACCATGAACGGGATGTCGATCTTCCCCGCGTACGTCAGCGGGCTGCGCTTGCGCTGCTCTTCGACGTCGTCACCGGCGTAACCCCCGGCGAAGAACCAGCCGATGTCGGAACTGCCGACGAACGAGTCCCAGGCGTTGACGGCGCGCTCGCTCCACGCGGCGCGGAACCGGCCGCCGTGGTGCGCGGCGAGCCAGCTGGTCATGAAGCCGCCGTACGAACCGCCCATCACGCCGACCCGGTCGCCGTCCAGATTCGGCAGCTCGAGCGCTTCGTCCAGCAGTGCCAGCAGATCGTCCGCGTCCACGGTGCCGAGGCCGTGGACGATGCTCCGGCCGTGGCTTTCGCCGTAGCCGGCGGAACCGCGCGGGTTGCCGAGGACGACGGCGTATCCCGCGGCGGCGAGCACCTGCGCCTCGTCGAAGACCTTCCATTCGTACGCCGCGAACGGTCCACCGTGGACCATCAGGACCACGGGATGCGGGCCGTCTCCGGCGGGCCGGACGACCCAGCCGTGGACCGGGTAGCCGTCCGGAGCGGTCGCGTTCAGTTCCTCCAGCGGCAGGATCCCGGTGTCCCGCAACGCCTTCGAGTAGTCGGTGAGGACGTGCGGCTCCCCGTCCGCGAGCAGCACGACGTCACCGGAACTCTCGGGTGTCCCGACCACCGCGACGATCCGTTCGCCGTCGACGGCGAACGACTTCACCGCGGCGCGCTCCCCCATCAGGTGGCGCAGCGACTTCAGTTCGGCCAGTTCGGCGTCGAGGGGAACGGCACGCAGCTCGGCGGCACCGCGAGTACTGACCACGACTAGGACCTCGTCGCCGACGACGACCGGAGCGCCGGCGGCGTTGTCGCAGTCCACCGTCTCGACGTCGGTCAGCCGGCGCGGGGACGAGGGCTCGTCACCGGAGGGCCACGGCGCCTGCCAGAGGCCGGTGTTGCGGGCGACGTCCTCCAGACCGGGGAATTCGTTGCCGTAGAACAGGATCGAACCGTCCGGAGCGACGACCGGCCGGTCCGCGGTGCCCAGGGTCCGGACCAGAAGCCGGGGTTCGCCACCGCCCGAGGGCACGGCGTAGACATCCGTACGGACGGTGTCCTCGGCGGCCCAGTCACGCGGACCGGTGAACAGGACCTGCTCACCGTCGGCCGTCCACGAGGGATGGTCGACGTCGGCCCGGTCGTCGGTCAGGGGCGTGAGCTCGGCAGGCGACTCCTCGCCCAGCGCGGCGACCGCGTCCACGACGAACAGACGCTGTGGACGGTCGTTGAGGAAACCCACGTCGTCGACGCGGTAGAAGAGGTTCGTGATGTGCCGCGGCGCTTCCTCACCCGGCTCCGGCGTTTCACCGTCCGCGTTCTCGGTGCCGTAGCGGCCCGGCTCGGGCACGCGGGCGACGAACGCGATTCGCCGGGAATCGGGTCCCCAGACCGGGGCGCCCGCGCCGAGAGGCAGATCGGTGATCCCCTTCGCGTCGCCGCCGGCCGCGGGCATCACGTGCACCTGTGGCTTGGCCGCGCGCCCGGAGCCTTCGCCCGTCCGGAGGAACGCGACCCATCGGCCGTCCGGCGAGATGGCGGGGGCGGAGTCTTTGGTCCCGTGGGTCCAGGCGCTCTCTCCGCCGCCACCCGGATCGACCCTGCGCAGGGCTCCGCGGTAGCTGTTCGACTTCAGATCAGGCCTACTCACCGCGGTGAGCAGCAGGTCGCCGCGCAGCGCGAGGATGCCGGGGACCGTCAGGGCTTCGATGTCAACGGGACGCACGGGCCCGACGGTACCCGATCCTTAGCAGGTCTAACTACTGATCGAAGATTCCCGCTCAGCGGCTTCCAGCTTCTTCGCCTTCGCGAGGCTGGCCACCGTCGTCACGGTCAGGACCACCACGATGACGCCCAGGGAGACCCAGTTGTTGATGTCCAGCCAGTCGGGGACGACGTGGTACTCGTGCAGCGCGTGCAGGAACAGCTTGGCGCCGATGAAGGCGAGGATCACCGCGAGGCCGTAGGACAGGTACACCAGCTTGGTGACGAGGCCACCGAGCAGGAAGTACAGCTGGCGCAGGCCCATCAGCGCGAACGCGTTGGCGGTGAAGACCAGGAAGGCCTCCTGCGTGATACCGAAGATCGCGGGGATCGAGTCGACGGCGAACAGCAGGTCCGCGCTGCCGATCGCGACGATCACCAGGAACATCGGGGTGATCCAGCGCTTGCCGTCCTTCTTCACGAAGGACTTGTGGCCGTGCCACTCGTCGGTGACCGGGAAGAGCTTGCGCACCCAGCGGGTGAGCGCGTTCTCCTCGTATTCCTCTTCTTCGTCCTTGTTGCGGACCATGCTGATCGCGGTCCAGACGAGGACGGCGCCGAAGAGGAAGAAGACCCAGACGAACTGCGCGATCAGCGCGGCACCCACGGCGATGAACACGCTGCGCATGGCGAGCGCGAGCAGGATGCCGATCAGCAGCACCCGGTGCTGGTGGATCGCGGGCACCTTGAACGACGTCATGATGATCATGAAGATGAACAGGTTGTCGACGCTCAGCGAGTACTCGGTGATGTAACCGGTGAAGAACTGGACACCGTAGTCGTGCCCGGCGAAGACCCAGACGCCGACGCCGAACGCGATGGCCACGGCGATGTAGAAGACGACCCACCGGGCGGCTTCGCCGGTGGTGACCTCATGCGGCTTGCGATCGACGATGACCAGGTCCAGCGCGATGAGCGCGAGCAGGCCACCGACCGTGGCGATCCACAGCCACAGGGGAACAGACATGTATCCAACCCTCCGGATAGTGCACAGCAGCAACTAACCGGAGGTCTCTTCCGCCGGTGCGAAACCGGCCGACGGTGCCGGGGGCCTGCGAAGGCCACCGTGCTGACGACACCGCCGCGAAGGAATACTCCCCTCACAGCTGGTCCAGTTTGACCTGTCTGTACGCATGACGCCAGTTAAGGTTGCCCTTGTCACCAAGAAGATGGCGTAACTCCCGTCACACCCACCTCTTCTCTCTTCTTGAGTACCCGTTCCGGTGGCGGCCTAACAGTCACCCTTGTGTGGTTCGTGTGTGCCGGGGAAGCGGTTCTCAGCTTCCGTGAAATACGGTCATTCCGTGCCCCGAATCCCGCTCCCTCGCACGCGAAGCGCGAAGCTCACCGCGCTCGCCGCGGTCGTGGTGGTCCTGGCCGCCGCGGCCGTCGTGTGGACGAACAGCGAACCCGCCCCGTCCGCGGTCAGAACCCAGGACACGACCCTCGACCTGCCCGAAACCCCGGGCTCGTCCGAGATCGTGAAGATCGACACGACCACGTACCTGCCCGAACAGACCCCGGCTCCGGCCGTTCTGCTCGCCCACGGTTTCGGCGGGGACAAGAACAGTGTCACCACCGAAGCCCGCGAACTCGCCGAAAAGGGCTTCGTCGTGCTGACCTGGTCCGCGCGCGGTTTCGGCCGCAGCACCGGGAAGATCGCGCTGAACGACCCCGACCGCGAGGTCGCCGACGCCAAGAAGCTGATCGACGGCCTGGCCGCGCGCCCCGAGGTCCTCAAAGAGAACGGCGACCCGAAGGTGGCCGTGTCCGGCGCTTCCTACGGTGGCGCGCTTTCGCTGCTGCTCGCCGGGACCGACAAGCGGGTCGACGCGATCGCGCCGGTGATCACCTACAACGACCTCGCCCAAGGCCTCTTCCCGAACGCCGCCGCTCCGGCCGCGCCGAACGCCACGACTCCGGCCGCCGGCGCGTTCACCGCGGACGGCGTCTTCAAGAAGTCGTGGGCGGGCATCTTCTTCTCCGCCGGTTCCGGCGCCGCGCAGAGCGGCTCCCCCGCCAACGACGCACCCGAAGCGGGTGACGAGACGAGCGAATCAGGCGCGGCGCAGGGCACCGGCGCGGCGGGTGCCGCGGCGCAGTCGCTGCCGCTCGGTGGCCAGAACGGGCAGCGGCCACCGTCCGGCCCTGCCGACCCTTGTGGACGGTTCACCGCGGACGTCTGCCAGGCCTACACCGAGCTCGCCACCACGGGGAAGGCGAGCCAGAAGACGGTCGACCTGCTCCGCCGGGTCTCCCCCGCGTCCGTGACGGACCAGATCACCGTGCCGACCCTGCTGGTACAGGGCGAAAGTGACACGCTGTTCGGCTTGGACCAGTCCGACGCGACCGCCCGGCAGATCACCGCGGCGGGCGGCAAGGTCCGCACGATCTGGTACACCGGCGGCCACGACGGCGGGAAGCCCGGGCAGAAACTGCGCGCGCAGATCGCCGACTTCCTCAAGTTCTCCCTCACCGGGCAGGGCACCGATCCCGGCACCGGGTTCAGCTACGACATCCAGGGCACCCTGCGGGCCAACGGCGCGCCTTCGGTCCGGACCGTGACCGCACCGGCGTACCCGGGAGCGACCGGGGACGCCACCGAACGGCGGCAGTTCACCTTGGCGGGCCCGGCCCAGCCGGTCGTGCGCCCCGCCGGTGGCAATCCCGCCGCGGTGAGCGGGATCCCCGGTCTGAACGGAGCGGTGGCGGGTTCGTCCCGCCTGTCCGGACTGTTCAGCCTGGACCCGCCGGGGCAGGCCGCGCAATTCGCGACACCGCCGCTCGACGCGCAGACGATCGCGGCCGGTTCGTCGACGGTCCGGCTCCAGATTTCGGCCGACCCCTCCACCGCAGCTCCTCAGCAGGAAGCCGTCCTGTTCGCGAAGCTCTACGACGTCAACTCGGAAGGTGTCCGCACGCTTCCGGCCAACTCCGTCGCCCCCTTCCGGGTCTCCGGTCTGCCCGCCGACGGCAGCCCGGTCGAGGTGACGGTGACCCTGCCGGGCATCGTGCGGCCCTTGGAAGCGGGGCACACACTGCGGCTGGTGGTCGCCACGACGGACCAGGCGTTCGCGACGCCGGTGGAGCCCGCCGTGTTCCGCATCGGACTGGCGGACGGCGGGCGGCTCGGCGTGCCGGTCGTCCCCGGTAACTCGGTCGGCGCGGGCGCGCCCACCGCGCAGCTGCTCGGGATCGCCGGAACGCTGCTCGCGGGGATCGCGATCACCGTGATCGCCGCGTTCCGCCGCCGCCGTGCCCACGACGTCGACGAGAGCCTGGCGAAGACCCCGCTGGTGATCGAAGGTCTGCGCAAGGCCTACGCGGGCGGGTTCGTCGCGGTGAAGGATCTGTCGTTCCGGGTCGAACCCGGTCAGGTGCTCGGGCTGCTCGGGCCCAACGGCGCGGGCAAGACGACGACCCTTCGCATGCTGATGGGGCTCATCACGCCGACCGCGGGCACCATCCGCGTGTTCGGCCATCTGATCGCGCCCGGCGCGCCGGTGCTGTCCCGGATCGGGTCCTTTGTGGAGGGTTCCGGCTTCCTGCCGCATCTGTCCGGCAAGGAGAACCTGGAGCTGTACTGGGCGAGCACGGGCCGCCCGAGGGACAAGGCGCATTTCGCCGAGGCACTGGAGATCGCCGGGCTCGGCGACGCGGTGAACCGGCGGGTCCGCACCTACAGCCAGGGCATGCGGCAACGGCTCGCGATCGCGCAGGCGATGCTCGGCCTGCCGGAGCTCATGGTGCTCGACGAACCGACCAACGGGCTCGACCCGCCTCAGATCCACCAGATGCGTGAGGTGCTCCAGCGCTACGCGGCGACCGGGCGCACCGTGGTGGTGTCGAGCCACCTGCTGGCCGAGGTCGAGCAGACCTGTACGCACGTGGTCGTGATGCACCGCGGCATGCTGGTCGCCTCGGGCGAGGTCGGCGAGCTGGCCGCGTCCAGTGGCGAGGCGACGTTCCGCGTCGACAAGCCCGCCGAAGCGGCCGAAGCGCTGCGGAAGGTTGGCGGCGTTTCCGGCGTCGACGTCGACGGGGAGCTGGTCCACGCGGATCTCGACGGTCTCGCGCGTGCCGAGGCGGTCGCCGTCCTGGTGCGGGCCGGGGTCGCGGTCGAGCAGGCCGGGCCGCGGCGCCGTCTGGAAGACGCGTTCCTGCAGCTGGTCGGAGAGGACTCGAAGGGTGAGTAAGACCAATGGTTCCGGCCCGGCGACCCGGGCGGATCACGGCGTGCACACCGATCCGGCGGCACTGCTGGAGCTGACGGAGGTCGCGTCGCACGAACCGACCGAGGTCGGTCCCGACGGGGCCGTGGCGGGGTACCGCGCCGACCGGACGCTGCGGCTCGGCGTCGAACTGAAACGGCAGCTCAAACGGCGGCGGACCCAGCTGATGCTGGGGTTCGTCGCGCTGCTGCCGTTCATCCTGGTGATCGCGTTCGAGATCGGGCAGGCCAATCCGAACCGCCGCAGCGGCGGCTTCGTCGACCTCGCCACCGCGAGCGCGCCGAACTTCGTGGTGCTCGCGCTGTTCGTCTCGGGGACGTTCCTGCTCCCGATGATCGTGGCGTTGTTCTACGGCGACACGATCGCGAGCGAGGCGTCGTGGTCGAGCCTGAAGTACTTGCTCGCGATGCCGGTCCCCCGGCATCGAGTGCTGCGGCAGAAGGCGATCGTCTCCGGCATCCTGTCCGCGGTCGCGCTGATCCTGTTGCCGCTGGTTTCACTGGTGGTCGGCGTCATCTGGTACGGCGCGGGCGACGCGATCAGCCCGACCGGGGACGCGGTGACGTTCGGCGACAGTCTCGTCGCCATGGGGCTCGCGACGATCTACATCATCCTGCAGCTGGCGTGGGTGGCCGGTCTGGCGATGCTGCTCTCGGTCGCCACCGATGCCCCGCTGGGCGCCGTCGGCGGCGCGGTGATCGTCGCGATCGTCTCGCAGATCCTCGACCAGATCACCGCGTTGGAGGGGTTGCGCGACTACCTGCCGACGCATTTCGCGTTCTCGTGGATGGACCTGATCTCGACCGACATCGACTGGACGAACATGGCCAACGGCATGCTGTCCGCGGCGTTGTACGGCACGGTCTTCTTCCTTCTGGCGGGCCGCCGGTTCGCGACGAAGGACATCACCAGCTGAGAGCGTTTCCGTACCGGAAAAGCGCCGGGGTCCACCGGGAAGACGAAATCCTCTTCCCTGGTGGGCCCCGGTTTTCACTGGCCGTGGCGACCTTCACCCATTAGCGCCGGTAACCGGTGTTTCATGCGCATGAGAACATCGATTTTCCGATCATCGACCCATTGGGTGAAAACCTCGCATTCATCTTCGGGGACCTCCGGGAAATCCTTATCTTCAGT
Organism: Amycolatopsis lurida; assembly: GCF_900105055.1. NCBI lineage: Bacteria > Bacillati > Actinomycetota > Actinomycetes > Pseudonocardiales > Pseudonocardiaceae > Amycolatopsis > Amycolatopsis lurida. Next base: position 7,572,940 of record NZ_FNTA01000004.1, on the reverse strand, counting down.
GGAAAGGTGCCGACGCGAGCGGAAAGCGGGGATGTCACCATGACCCAGTCAGTCGAGACACCGGTCCAAGAATTCTCTCTTGATTGGACCATGAGCGCAGGCAAAGGCGGCCGGGTCGGATTCGCCGTCTCGGGCCAGGTGACGCTTCTCGACAACAATCGGTTCTACAAGATCGACGGGGTCCTCTACATCTCCGAGGGCAGCGCCTACTGCCGCGAAATCGGAAATCCGCATCTTTTCGTCCGGCGCAACGGCGTCGAGGAGAGCGGCAGGCAGTGGGGCTGGGAGACGATCTGCAACCGCAAGTCCTGCGCCAGGCTGTGTTCGATGGACGCCTACTTCGTGCGCACCGGCTACTGGGCGCCCGCCGACCGCGCCATCCAGCTCAGCATCGGCGCCGAGACCGGCTGGAACCGCAAGCGGTCCTTCAGCCCGACGGTCACCGTGCGGCTGCGGGACTAGCGGTCCACTGTAGATCGTCGCGGGCTCGGGTACGGTCGGGCCATGGCCACCTCTTCGATCCGCGTGGACGACGAAGGCGGGATCGCCGTCGTCACCCTGCAGCACGGCAAGGCGAACACCCTCGACACCGAGTTCTGCCAGGAGCTGATCGTCCGGCTCGAAGACGTCCAGCTCGGCGGCCATCGCGGCGTCGTGCTGACCGGTACCGGCGGCATCTTCTCGGCGGGTGTCGACCTGCGACGAGTACACGACGGCGGCGCGGACTACATCGAGGACTTCCTGCCCGCGCTGTCGGACGCGTTCCTCTCGGTCTTCGGCTTCCCCGGCCCGGTGGTCGCGGCCGTCAACGGGCACGCGATCGCCGGCGGGGCGGTGCTCGCCGCCGCCTGCGACCGCCGTGTCCTCGCCGACGGCCCCGGCCGGATCGGGATCACCGAGCTGCTCGTCGGCGTGCCGTTCCCGTTGGCGGCGCTGGAGATCCTGCGCTCCGGGTTCGGCGCCGACGTCCTCGCCGAGCTCGCGTTCCTCGGCGAAACCCACCTGCCCGCGGAAGCGCTCCGGCTCGGCCTGGTGAACGAGGTGACCGCGCCCGAGAACGTCGTCGGGCGGGCGGTGGAGGTGGCCCGGAAGCTCGCCGAGATCCCGACGGCCGCGTACGCGCACACGAAAGCACAACTGCATCGGCCGTTCCACGAGCGGATCGCCGAGCACCGCACCGGCGACGACGCCCACGTCCTCGAACTGTGGAGCTCCCCCGAGGCGCTCGCCGCCATCAAGGCCTACGTCGAGAGGGTCCTGCGCGGCTCGACCGGATAGGCGATTGCCCACCGGCGGGGACTCTGTGAGTATCCGACCGCTCAACAGGTCCCGATGGGGAGGGCATGGATGCGGAAGCTCACGGCCGCGTGGTCGGTTCTGGCGACAACCGTTCTCGCACTGGCCGGGCTGTCCCCGGCCGCGCAGGCGGCACCCGGGGACATCGAGGACGCGCTCGGGCGGATACCCGGGCTGACCGTCGTCTCGGAGAATCCGGCGCCGGCCGGGTACCGGTTCTTCAAACTCACCTATACCCAGCCGGTCGACCATCACAGGCCCGACCGCGGCACCTTCCAGCAGCGGTTCACCTTGCTGCACAAGGAATTCCGGTCGCCGACCGTGGTGTACACGAGCGGGTACAACGTCTCGCAATCACCCAACCGCTCGGAGCCGACCCAGATCGTCGACGGCAACCAGCTGTCCATGGAGTACCGGTTCTTCACCCCCTCCCGGCCGGACCATCCGGACTGGGGCAAGCAGCTGACGATCTGGCAGGCCGCCGCCGATCAGCACCGTGCCGTCGAGGCGTTCAAGCGGATCTATCCGGGCAAGTGGCTCGCGACGGGCGGCAGCAAAGGCGGCATGACGGCGACCTACTTCCGTAGGTTTTTCCCGGAAGACGTCGACGCGACGATCCCGTACGTCGCGCCCAACGACGTCATCAACGCGCACGACCGCTACAACCGCTTCCTGGCGAACGTCGGCGACGACCCGTCGTGCCGGTCGGCGCTGAAGGCGATCCAGCGGGACGTGCTGACCCGGCGTCCCGAGTTCGCGGCGCTCGCCGCCGCCGACGCGGCCAAGAACGGCTACACGTTTAAGACCGTCGGCTCGGCGGACGTGTCGCTGGAGATCTCCGTGATCGACTCGTACTTCGCCTTCTGGCAGTACCAGAGGCAGTCGGACTGCGCGACGATCCCGAAGGCCGGTGCTCCGGCGGCGGAGATCTACGCCTGGTTCGAACGCGTCGAGAGCCTCAACACCTACTCCGACCAGAACCTCGAGGTCTACGTCCCGTACTACTTCCAGGCGGCCTACCAGCTCGGCGCCCCCGAGTCCTACGAAGGCTATCTGCGGGATCTGCTGCGCTATCCCGGCTCCAACGTGTCGCGGACGTTCGTGCCGAAGTCGGTCGACATCCCGCGATTCGATCATCTGGCGATGCCGGATATCGACTTCTGGGTGAAGTCCCAGGGGAAGCGGCTGATGTTCGTCAACGGCGAGAACGACCCGTGGAGTGCGGAGCCGTTCAAGCTCGGCTTCGGCACGAAGGATTCCTACAGCTACACGGTGCCGGGCGGGAACCACGGCGCCCGGATCTCGCAGCTTCCCGCGGCCCAGGCCGCCGAAGCGACGAACACCGTGCGGCGGTGGGCCGGTCTGCCTCCGGTCTCCCCGGGTGTCAGCACGCGTTCGGTGCCCGCCGGGTTCCCGGACTTCGACGCCGACCTGACCATGCTGGAACGCCGTCGCCTCTGACCGGCCGTCGTGATCCGGTGGACGACACGTGTGATCGAACGGACGACACGCGTGATCAGACGGACGACTCGTGGCCGAACCCGGCCGCGGTCGTGTCGTCCGATCAGTCACGCGTGTCGTCCGCCGGATCACGCGTGTCGTCCGGTCGGTCACGGGACATCCCCGGTGCTGGACCTGCTACTTGATGCCGGCCGCGTCCATGCCCCGGAGCTCCTTCTTGAGGTCCGCGACCTCGTCCCGCAGCCGGGCGGCCAGCTCGAACTGCAGGTCGCGCGCGGCCTGCATCATCTGGTCGGTCATCTGCTGGATGAGATCGGCCAGCTCGGCGCGCGGCATCCCGGCGACGTCCTTGTCCGCGAGCATCCCGGAACTGCGCACACGGTCGCCCTGCTCGGGCTTCTTGCCGCGCGAAGAGTTCCGGCCCGAGCCGCCGACGGCGACGGACTCCGTGTCCTCCGCCTCGCTGTAGACGCGGTCCAGGATGTCGGCGATCTTCTTCCGCAGGGGCTGCGGGTCGACACCGCGTTCCTTGTTGTAGGCGACCTGCTTGGCGCGGCGGCGATCGGTCTCGTCGATGGCGTGCTGCATCGAGTCGGTGATCTTGTCCGCGTACATGTGCACCTCGCCCGACACGTTCCGGGCCGCGCGGCCGATCGTCTGGATCAGCGACGTGCCACTGCGGAGGAAGCCCTCCTTGTCGGCGTCGAGGATCGCGACCAGCGAGACCTCGGGCAGGTCGAGCCCCTCACGGAGCAGGTTGATGCCGACCAGCACGTCGTAATCGCCGGCGCGCAGCTGCCGCAGCAGCTCGACCCGGCGCAGCGTGTCCACCTCGGAGTGCAGGTACCGCACCCGGATACCCAGCTCCAGCAGGTAGTCGGTGAGGTCCTCGGACATCTTCTTGGTGAGCGTGGTGACCAGGACGCGCTCGTCCTTCTCGGCCCGCTCGCGGATCTCGTGCACCAGGTCGTCGATCTGGCCCTCGGTGGGCTTCACGACCACCTTCGGGTCGACCAGGCCGGTCGGGCGGATGACCTGTTCGACGAACTCGCCGCCCGCCTGCCCCATCTCGTACGGCCCCGGTGTCGCCGACAGGTACACCGTCTGTCCGATCCGGTCGGTGAACTCCTCCCAGGTCAGCGGCCGGTTGTCGACCGCGCTGGGCAGCCGGAACCCGAAGTCGACCAGGTTCCGCTTCCGCGACATGTCGCCTTCGAACATGCCGCCGATCTGCGGGACGGTCTGGTGCGACTCGTCGATGACCAGCAGGAAGTCTTCCGGGAAGTAGTCGATGAGGGTCGCGGGCGCGGTGCCGGCGCCGCGGCCGTCGATATGGCGCGAGTAGTTCTCGATGCCGGAACAGAACCCGACCTGGCGCATCATCTCGATGTCGTACGCGGTGCGCATCCGCAGCCGCTGGGCCTCGAGCAGTTTGCCTTGCTTCTCCAGCTCGGCCAGCCGCTCCTCGAGCTCGGCCTCGATACCGCCGATGGCCTTCTCCATCCGCTCCGGGCCCGCCACGTAGTGGGTGGCGGGGAAGATGCGGACCTCGTCGACCTCTTTGACGATGTCTCCGGTGAGCGGGTGCAGGTAGTACAGCTTCTCGATCTCGTCGCCGAAGAATTCGACGCGGATCGCCAGCTCCTCGTACGCCGGGATGATCTCGACCGTGTCCCCTCGGGCGCGGAAGGTGCCGCGTGCGAAGGCGATGTCGTTGCGGGTGTACTGCACGTCCACGAGCGCGCGAAGGAAGACGTCCCGGTCGAGCTGCTCGCCGACCTTCAGCTTCGTCGACCGGTCGAGGTACGACTGCGGCGTGCCGAGACCGTAGATGCACGAGACGCTCGCGACCACGATGACATCGCGCCGGGACAGCAGGTTCATCGTCGCCGAGTGCCGCAGCCTCTCGACGTCGTCGTTGATCGACGAGTCCTTCTCGATGTAGGTGTCCGTCTGCGCGATGTACGCCTCGGGCTGGTAGTAGTCGTAGTAACTGACGAAGTATTCGACCGCGTTGTGCGGGAACAGCTCCCTCAGCTCGTTCGCCAGCTGCGCGGCGAGCGTCTTGTTCGGCGCCATCACCAGCGTCGGACGCTGGACGCGCTCGATCAGCCAGGCCGTCGTCGCCGACTTGCCGGTACCCGTGGCGCCGAGCAGCACGACGTCCTTCTCGCCCGCGTTGATCCTGCGCTCGAGCTCGTCGATGGCCGCCGGCTGGTCACCGGCGGGTTTGTACTCGCTGACCACCTCGAACCGGCCGCCGGTCCGGGGGATGTCCGTGACGGGGCGGAAGTCCGACTGGGCGAGCACGGGGTGTTCGGTTGCGAAAGCCACGTCCACCAGAGTAGGCGCTGGGTCCGACAGTTTCCGTTTCGCCTGGTCGGATCAGCAGGAACAGTCACAGCAGGAACAGCAGTCACAGTCGCAGTCGCAGCTGCTGTTGGGCTTGCCGCTCCACGGGCCGGGGAAGGGATCGCGGCAGCAGAACTGGCACGAACAGCACATGTAGGTCGCCACGGCGCAGCCGAAGAAGAAGTTCCTCGGTTTCGGCGGGACCCGGAACTTCGGGACCCAGCAGCCACCGCCCTGACCATCGACCGGCCCGCCCTCGCCGCGGTGCTTGCCCTTCTTCTTCGGCGGCTCCTGCGGCGGGCCTCCGCCACCGGGAGCGCCCGCCGGCGGAGGCGGAGGCTGGTAGCCGCCCTGCGGGTACTGGTGGGGCGGATAAGGCTGGTGAGGATGTTGTTGCGGCTGAGGCCCGGGCCCGATCCAGCCCGGCGGCGGCTGCTGCGGGCCGTGCCCGTGGCCGTGGCCGTGGCCGGTGAGGTTGTGCCCGAAGGCGCGCCGCACCGCCTGTCGCAGCTCGTGCACCAGCAGCGCGTGCACCAGCTCGGGCTGGTCGAACTTCACCTCGCGAAGGGCGAGTTCGACACCGAGCACGGCGTCGTCGCACAGCCGCCGCGCCTCGGCGAGCCCGGTCCCGGTGACCGTCAGCGGGTTCCACGCACCGGCGGCCTCGTCCTCCGCGAGGTCTTCGACGGCGTCGAGCAGATGCGCGGCCCTGCCGAACAGGCGGCCGGCCTCGGCCAGCGGCGCCGCGTTCCCGGGGCGGCCCGCCAGGACCGCGGTGTGCGCGAACGCGGCCGCCGTCGCCAGCTCGGCGGGTTCGGTGGCGAGGACGGCCGAATCGCCGAGGCGGACGGCGTTCTCGATCTCGGCCTGCCGGTCGACGGCCTCGGTCAGGACCGTCGTGTCGAAGCCGACCCGGATTCCCGTGCGGCTTCCCTGATCCGCCCAGCGCGTCGCGACCCGCCTCGCGGCGAGTGCGACGGAACGCCGCGCGAAGGCGCCGTCGCGGTCCTCGACGTGGTCGCTGATCTTGGCCGAGGCCAGCACGAGGGAGACCGCCGCCGCCAGCTGGGCACCCCCGCCCTTCGCGACCGAAGTCCCCTTCATCGCCCGAAGTGGGCAAGGGCCGGCGTCACGACGTCCTTCCGCACGCGGTGACTGGGCTTCGACGAGCGCCGAGATGATCAGTCCGTCATAGTTCGTCACCATTCGGGCGAGATGTCCGTGTTCGTCCCGCAACGCCAGGCAAAGGCCGCAGAGATGGGCGAGCCAGTCCGCGTGCAGACCCGCGGAAAGCCGGTGGCGGCACGGCCTGATGATCCCGAACATGCGTCGACTCCCCACTCACCCCTCTGGCGGAACCAGCGCACCTTATCCGGCCGGGCCCCGCTGCTCCTCCGAAACCCGCAAACCGTGATCGTCCACCCGGTTGGGCGGTGGTCGCGGGCGGCGCCGCCTTCCAAGATGGGCGGATGACCGCGCTGCATCCGCCCAAGGTCGAGTACTTCGACCCGGCCGCGAAGACCAACACGGATCCCAAGGGCATCGTGAGGGACGTCGAGGAATACCGCGAAGAACCCTTCGGCCTCTACATGGCGCGGCCGACGCCGGGGCGGACCCAGTTCCACTACATCGAGTCCTGGCTGCTGCCGGATCTCGGCCTGCGGATCACCGATTTCTGGTTCACTCCAGGCCACGAACGCGATCAGGACTTCTACCTCGACGTCGTCGACATCCGCCACGAGGACGGCGTCTGGGTGGCCACCGACCTCTATCTCGACCTCGTCCTCCGGGACAAGAAATCCGTCCAGGTGATCGACACCGACGAGCTCCTCGCCGCGGTCACCGCCGGGCTGCTCTCCCCCGCCGACGGCGAACGCGCGCTCGGCGTCAGCCACACGACGGTCGACGGACTGGCGACGCACGGCCACGACCTGCGCGGCTGGCTGTCCACCAAGGACATCACACTCGGCTGGCGACGGCACTGATCCCCCCGCATCCATCGATCGGTTGATCCTGGCTCATCCCTTGGGTGAGCCGATCCTGACCGGCCGATGGATCCCCGGACGGGCGGCGCCGCGGGACTCTCGATCAAGGGCGTAACCGATCGAGAGGGGGCGGATACCCGTGGTCATGGAGGCCGAGGGACTCCGGGAACGGTCCGGTGGAGGAGAACACGCGGAGGTCGCGTCGTTCGCCAGGACACCGGTGCTGGTGATCGCCGGGGCGATGGGGGCGGTCCTCGCGGCGACGGCCGATCGCTACGGCTATTTCGGCGACGAGTTGTACTTCCTGGCGGCCGGTCGGCATCTGGACTGGGGGTATGCCGACCAACCGCCGCTGTTGCCGCTGCTGGCCCGCCTGATGGACGCGTTCGGCGCCGATTCACCGTTCGTCCTGCGGATCCCGGCCATGCTGGCGATGGTGGCGGGCGTCGTGCTGACCGCGCTCATCGCCAGGGAACTGGGCGGCGGGCGCAAAGCGCAGACCATCGCGGCGGTGACGTTCGCGGTGTCCATCCAGATGCTCGGCAGCGGGCACTATCTGGCGACCAGCACGATCGACCCGTTCCTGTGGACGCTGCTGCTCTGGCTGCTCGTCCGCTGGATGCGGACCCGGACGGACAAGCTCCTGGTCTGGGCCGGCGTGGTGACCGGGGTCGCCCTGAACACGAAGTTCCTCGTGGGGGGCTTCTGGGTCGTCGTACTGGCCGCCGCGGTGGCGTTCGGGCCGCGTGACCTCGTCCGCCGTCCGGCGCTGTGGCTCGGCGCGGTGATCGCCGCCGCGATGATCGCGCCCACCCTCGTCTGGCAGGCGGCGAACGGATGGCCGCAACTGACCATGGGCGCGGCGATCTCCCAGGAGGTCTCGGCAGGCTGGGGCGGGCGGATCACCTTCGTTCCGACGCTGGTGCTGAGCGCCGGAGTACCGGTGGGGGCGATCCTGGTCTGCTATGGACTGTGGCGCCTGCTGAGGTCCGAACGCCTGCGGCCGTATCGGTTCCTCGGCTGGACCGCGCTCGGCGTTCTCGCCCTGTTCCTGCTGGCGAACGGGCGCTATTACTACGCGGCGGGAATGTTCGCCCCGCTGTTCGCCGCGGCGGCGGTGGAGATCGAGGCGGGCCAGGCGTCGAAGTACTGGCGCTGGATCGCCACCTGGCCGGTGTACCTCGTGGCCGCGGTGATCGCGATCCCGCAGGCACTTCCGATCCTCCCGCGGGCGGACCTGGCGAGCGCCCCGATGTGGGCGCGGCCGATCTTCGCCGTCGAAGAGGTCGGCTGGAGGGAGATCACGGAGTCGGTGGCGCGGGTGTACCGGACCGTTCCCGATCCCTCCCGGACCGGTGTCGTCACGGCGAAGTACTGGCAGGCCGGTGCCATCGACCACTATGGACCGGAGCTCGGGCTTCCGTCGCCGTCGAGCCCCAACCGCGGCTACGTGACGCTGCCGAGGCCGCCGGAATCGGCACGGGACATCCTCTTCGTCGGGAACGACCCTTCGGGGCTTGTGCCGTACTTCACGCAGGTGCGTCAGGTCGGCGCGCTCGACAACGGGGCCGGGATCCAGAACGTGAGTCAGGGCATGAAGATCTGGCTGGCCACCGGCCGGAACGGGAGTTGGGACACGGTGTGGCCGAAACTCGCGGACTGGGGCTTCTGAGCCTCACCGGTCCTCTCACGACCGACGCGCCACGCCGGTGGCACGTAAGGTGCGAGAGGACCGGCACCCGAGGGATCTGCGAGGAATGGATGGAAGCCGCCCGCGCGGCCGAAACACCGACGGTGTCCAGTGCGGCGTTCGCCCGGCTCCCGGTGGGGCTCCTCGCCGCCGCGGCCGCCGCGGTCCTGATGGCGACGGCGTGGCGGTACGGCTACTTCGGCGACGAACTGTACTTCCTCTCCGCGGGCAAGCGGCTGGCCTGGGGATACGCGGATCAGCCGCCGGTGCTCCCGGCCCTGGCACTGGCCATGGACACGCTCGCGCCGGGAAACGTCTTCGTCTTCCGTCTGCCCGCCGTCCTCGCGACGGCCGCCGGTGTCGTGTTCACCGGGCTCATCGCCTGCGAGATGGGCGGGGACCGCCGGGCCCAGGCCCGCGCCGCGGCGGCATACGCGATCTGCGGGCAGTTCCTCGGGAGCGGGCACTACCTGGCCACTTCGACGATCGACCCGGCGCTGTGGACGCTCATCGCGTGGCTGCTCGTGCGGTGGATGCGAACCCGCGACGGCACTCTGCTGCTGTGGCTGGGCGTGGCGACCGCCGTCGCGCTGAACGTCAAGCTCCTGATCGCGACGTTCTGGGTCGCCGCCGGGGTAGCGATCCTGGTCTTCGGACCACGGGATCTCTTGCGCAGGCCCAAACTCTGGCTCGGCGCGGGAATCGCCGCCCTCTCGATGGTGCCGACGCTCTGGTGGCAGGCCGCGAACGGCTGGCCGCAACTGGAGATGGGTGACGTCATCGCGCACGAGACCACCGGTGGCTGGAGCGGCCGCGCCGGGTTCCTTCCCGCGCTGCTGACCGGCGCCGGGCTCGGTATCGGTGTCGTCGGTGTCCTTTACGGACTCGGGGTCCTGCTGTTCTCGGCCAGGCTGCGCGAATACCGGTTCCTCGGCTGGACCGCGGTCGGCGTGATCGCGCTGTTCATCCTGTCGAACGGCCGCTACTACTACGCGGCGGGCATGTTCGGCGTCCTGTGGGCGGGTGCCGCGGTCCACTTCGGACAGTTGCGACCGTCCTGGTGGTTCCGCTGGATCCCGACCTGGCCGGTGTTCCTGCTTTCCGCGCTGTACACGCTCCCCTATGCGCTGCCGGTGTGGCCGTCCGCCTGGCTCGCGGAAGGCCGGGACGTCCCGCGTCCGGCGTACGCGCTGGAGGAGATCGGCTGGCCGGACCTCGCCCGTTCCGTCGCGGACGTCCACCACCGGCTCCCGCCGGAGCAGCGGGCGCGCACCACGCTCGTCACGGCCGGGTACTGGCAGGCCGGAGCGCTGGACCGGTACGGCGCCGACTACGGGCTTCCCGCCGTGTACAGCCCCAGCCGGGGCTTCTGGTACTTCGGTCATCCGCCCGAGACCGCGGACAGCGTTCTGTTCGTCGGGCCGGATCCGGCGCGACTGCTGCGTTCGTTCACCGACGCCCGGATCGTCTCCCGCGTGGACAACGCGGCCGGCGTCCCCAACGTGAGCCGGGGCATGCCGATCTGGCTGGTCACCGGCCACACCGAAACCTGGGCCGTGGCGTGGCCCGGCCTGCGAGAATTCCGGGTATGACCAGCTGGATCCGGTGGCAGGACTCGCTGTGGCCGTCTCCCGAGGACGGCGGGTCCCTGTGGCGCCCGTGGGGCGGCCGGATCGAAAGGTATCTGCCGTACGCGCTGCTGGCGATCAGCACGGTGCTCAGTCTCGTGCTCTCCGGCCATGACCCGCTGTCCACCCTGGGGCGGGCGGGGATCGCGGCAGGCTGGCTCCTGCTCGGTTCCACACTGATACCGAAACGCTGGGAAGATCATCCGGCCGTGGTCGCCGTGTCCTTCGCCGGGCTGGTCACGATCGCGGCGGCGCTCGAAGCGCACGACACGATCTTCCTGATCTTCATGATCACCGGGTTCTTCGAGGCGATGCGCCTGCGGCCCGCCCCGCTCGCGCTGGCCGGGATCTTCGTGGTCTCCGCGCTGATCAACACGATCCCCAACGGGGGTCCGCTGCGGGCGTTCGCCGATCAGCCCGCCCTGTGGATCGTGGTCACGCTGGTGCAGACCGCCGCCGTCGGCGGGGGCGGGCTCGTCTCGGCGGCGATGGCGCGGCAGCACGCGGAGCGCAAGCGCGTGCTCGACGACCTCGCCGCCGCCCAGGAAGAGAACGCGGTGCTGCAACGGCAACTGCTCAGCCAGGCGCACGAAACCGGCGTCCTCGACGAACGCCGGCGGCTGAGCCTGGAAATCCACGACACGCTCGCCCAGGGCTTCACCGGGATCATCACCCAGCTGGAGGCGGCCGCCGAGGCGAAGGACGATCCCGCGGAATGCCAGCGGCACGTCGGCTCCGCGATGGCCTTGGCGCGGGAGAACCTGACCGCCGCCCGGCGTTCGGTGCGGGCGCTCGGCCCGCAGCCACTGGCCGCAGCGACCCTGCCGGACGCGCTCGGCGAGGTCTCCCGGCGGTGGAGCGGCCGGACCGGTGTCGAGGTCCGGTTCACCACCACCGGGACCACGCGGCCGCTGCATCCCGAGATCGAAGCGACACTGCTGCGGATCACCCAGGAAGCGCTGGCCAACGTCGAGAAGCACGCCGCCGCCACGGTCGTGGGGCTCACGTTGTCCTACATGGGCGATCAGGTGACCGTCGACGTCCGGGACGACGGGAAGGGCTTCGAGCCGGGCACGGCGGGCGAAGATGGTTTCGGCATCTCCGGGATGCGTGCCCGCGTCGCCAGGCTGGCGGGAACACTGCACCTCGAATCCGAGCCCGGCGGCGGGACGGCCGTTTCGGCCGATCTGCCTGCCATCGCGCTGGAGGCCAGGGCATGACGATCACGCTGCTGATCACCGACGACCACCCCATCGTCCGCGACGGGCTGCGCGGCATCTTCACCGCGGAACAAGGATTCGAGGTGCTCGGAGAGGCGTCCTCCGGCGACGAGGCCGTCGCGCTGGCGGAGAAACTCCGCCCCGACGTCGTGCTGATGGATCTGCGGATGCCAGGCTCCGGCGGGGTGGCCGCGATCGCGAAGCTGGCCAAGCTCCGCAATCCCGCGCGGATCCTCGTGCTGACGACCTACGACACCGACACCGACGTCATCCCGGCGATCGAAGCCGGCGCGACCGGCTACCTGCTCAAGGACGCTCCTCGCGAGGAGCTCTTCCGTGCGGTCCGGGCGACGGCGCGGGGCGAGGCGGTGCTCTCCCCCGCCGTCGCCGATCTGATCCTGGGCAGGATGCGCGCGCCCGCGCCGGAGCCACTGAGCAAACGAGAGCTCGAAGTCCTCACCCTGATCTCGCGCGGGTCGACCAACAAGGAGGCCGCGAAACTGCTGTTCATCAGCGAGGCCACGGTGAAGACGCACCTCGTCCACGCCTACGCCAAGCTCGGGGTGAAGGATCGCGCGGCCGCCGTCGCGACCGCTTTCGCGCGGGGATTGCTCGGGAGCTGAGGCCTACGGGGTCCAGCCGGTCGAGTCCGCCCACGCGTCGGCCCGGGTGAAGGCCGCGTCGACCCAGACCTGTTTCTCGTCGGTGTACTGCTCGACCGTTCCATCATCGGCGTGCTTCGCGGCCATGGCGTTCTTGACCGCCGCGTAGGCGTCGCGCTCGTCCGGGTTCTGCCGCAGCCATTCCGGGAACAGCAGCGCGAGCCGCCAGGCCGGCGTCTCCTGGGAGCGGACGTGCAGGTTGACCGGACGGCGGGGGTCGCCACCGAAGTGGAATCGCTTGGGCCACGTGCCCTCTTCACCGTGCGCGTCGTCGAACCACTCCCCTTCCGCCCGCGGGAATCCCGCGTCGGAGAGCGCGTCGGCCAGTTCGTCTGCCTTGTCCAAAGTGGACACCGTCAGCTGGAGGTCGAGGATGTCCTTGGCGGGCAGACCCGGCACGGAGGTCGAACCGATGTGATCGACCCGCACGGCATCGTCACCCACCACCACGCGGAGCCGCGCGAGCGCACGCTCGGCCTGCACCGGCCAGGTCTCGTCGTACGGCGCGATCTTCGGCGACATCGGCGCACGCGGCTTGCGGAGCCGGACGTTCGCCTCGAACGGGGTCAGCCTGTCCGCCCACAGCGCGTCGACCTCGGCGAGCACGATGTCGGGCGCTCCGCTGTTGTCGAACCAGACGTCGGCCACCGCACGGCGCTGATCGGTCGTGGCCTGCGCCTTGATCCTGGCGCGCGCGTCGTCCTCCGCCATCCCCCGTACCTCGACCAGGCGGCGGACCCGGACCTCCTCCGGCGCGTCGACCATGACGACGAGGTGGTACATCGGCGCGAGCCCGCCTTCGACCAGCAGCGGGATGTCGTGGACGATGATCGCGTCCGGCGCCGCGGCCGCCATCAGCTCGGCCGTCCTGGCCCCGACCCTCGGGTGGACGATCGAGTTCAGCCGCTTGCGGGACTCTTCGCCGGCGAACGCCTTGGCGGCGAGCGCGGCCCGGTCCAGCGCGCCGTCGTCGGCGAGGATGTCTTCGCCGAACGCCTCGACGAGTTCGGTGAGCCCCGGTGTTCCCGGCTCGACGACCTCCCTGGCGATCTTGTCGGAGTCGATGAGGACGGCGCCGTGCTCGGAAAGCCGGTTCGCCACCGTCGATTTTCCGGCGCCGATCCCGCCGGTCAGGCCCACACGCAGCATGCCGATCAGCCTAGTGGCGCGACCTGGACCGACCGCGCAGGGTCACGAGATGCGCACATCCGGCACAGACGGAGACAAAAGGCAAGTTCATAGTGACGCGAGACTCAACCTTTCTGGGTGACACGCCGGGCGGTTACCGCGCTTCGGGAGCTTGAGTGCGTACCGTGCGCGGCGAAGGTAGCCCACACGGAGGAACGATGGCAGACGGTAAGCACGCTGGAAGGCACCGGCTCGGAACGCCGGGCCTGGTGCACTGTGTCCTCCATCGTCCCGTGGCCGACGCCCTCGCCGAATACCGGCGAACGTGGCTGAGCGCGCTCCTCGTTCCCGCCAAGCACAGCTTCGCCGGACTCCGCCGCAAGGCCCGCGCCGCGGCGCTCGAACGCATCTGGGTGCCGTCGGTCCCGTCCGTCCGGACCGCCACCTCCTGACCTTGCTCTTCAACTACCGCATTCAGTTCTCTGAATGCGGTAGTCGCGCGTGCAAGGAACGCATCCAGTGGACTGAATGCGGACAAAGACAGCGGCCCCGGTCCGTGGTGGACCGGGGCCGCTGTCTGTCAGCTAGTGGCTGAGCGCCTGGATCACGCGCCACCCGACAGCTTCTCGCGGAGAGCCGCGAGCTGCTCGTCGCTGGCGAGCGTGCCACCGCTCTTGGCCTCGGCCGGAGCGGAGGTGTAGCTCTGCTCGCCCGAGTCGCTGGAGGTGACACCGGTCGCGGCGTCCGCGGCGGCCTCGGCGTCGGCCTCGGCGGCCTTCTGGACCTGCTTCATGTGAGCCTCGTAGCGGGTGTGAGCCTCGGCGTACTGACGCTCCCACTCCTCACGCTGCTTGTCGAAGCCTTCCTGCCACTCCTGGGTGTCCGGGTCGAAGCCTTCGGGGTAGATGTAGTTGCCCTCGGCGTCGTACTCGGCGGCCATGCCGTACTGGGTGGGGTCGAACTCGGTCTCCGGCGTGACGCCCTCGTTCGCCTGCTTCAGCGACAGCGAGATGCGACGACGCTCGAGGTCGATGTCGATGACCTTGACCATCACGTCGCCGTTGACCTGGACGACCTGCTCCGGGATCTCCACGTGGCGCTCGGCCAGCTCGGAGATGTGCACCAGGCCCTCGATGCCCTCTTCGACGCGCACGAACGCACCGAACGGGACGAGCTTGGTGACCTTGCCCGGCACGATCTGGCCGATCGCGTGGGTGCGGGCGAACTGACGCCACGGGTCTTCCTGGGTCGCCTTCAGCGACAGCGAGACGCGCTCGCGGTCCATGTCGACGTCCAGAACCTCGACCGTGACCTCCTGGCCGACCTCGACGACCTCGGACGGGTGGTCGATGTGCTTCCAGGACAGCTCGGAGACGTGCACCAGGCCGTCGACGCCACCCAGGTCCACGAAGGCACCGAAGTTGACGATGGACGACACGACGCCCTTGCGGACCTGACCCTTGGCGAGCGCGTTGAGGAACTCGCTGCGCACCTCGGACTGGGTCTGCTCCAGGTAGGCGCGGCGGGACAGGACCACGTTGTTGCGGTTCTTGTCCAGCTCGATGATCTTCGCCTCGAGCTCGCGGCCGACGTACGGCTGCAGGTCGCGCACGCGGCGCATCTCGACCAGCGACGCCGGCAGGAAGCCGCGCAGGCCGATGTCCAGGATGAGGCCGCCCTTGACGACCTCGATGACGGTACCCTTGACGGGCTCGTCCTTCTCCTTGAGCTCCTCGATCGTGCCCCAGGCGCGCTCGTACTGCGCGCGCTTCTTGGACAGGATCAGACGGCCTTCCTTGTCCTCCTTCTGGAGGACCAGGGCTTCGACCTCATCGCCGACGGTGACAACCTCAGCCGGGTCGACATCGTGCTTGATGGAGAGCTCGCGCGAGGGAATGACACCCTCGGTCTTGTAGCCGATGTCGAGCAGGACCTCGTCACGGTCGACCTTGACGATGGTTCCTTCGACGATGTCGCCATCGTTGAAGTACTTGATCGTCTTGTCGATCGCTGCGAGGAAATCTTCCTCCGACCCGATGTCGTTGATAGCGACCTGCGGGGCCCCAATGGGGGCGGTCGGGGCGGTGGCGGTGTCGGTCGTCATTAGGCGGGTTGCTCCGGTGGATGGGAAGTAGTGGGTTTGCAGTTAGGGCACCATGGGCTCTTCCGGCATGAGGCGACCACATAAGCAAACGTCCACAGGGAACGACCGCGAGCATCACCGCATCCGGTACGCGACCCCCTGACCCGGACGCTGAGCGAACCGGGGGAAAGAGTAGCGCGAACCCACTGCGCTAACAGATATCCTACGCGGCCCCCTGTACACGGCACAATCAGGGTCGCCCCCACGATCACGGCGGGCGGATAAACTGTCCCGCGCAGCCCTGACCTGGGGAAAGGATATCGGTTTGAACCAGCAGTCCGTCGCCGAGCCCGAACGGCACGCAGAGGCCGAGGAGCGGCTCGGCACCGCGGGGGTCGCCTATCGGGCGGTCTCGGCGCCGGAGGCCACCGCCGCGAACCTGGCTTGGTGGGACGCCGACGCCGACGACTACCAGGCCGCCCACGGCGGCTTCCTCGGCGACGCGGACTTCGTCTGGTGCCCGGAGGGTGTCCGCGAGGCCGACGTCGCGCTTTTGGGTGAAGTCGGCGGCAAGCGGATCCTCGAGGTCGGCTGCGGACAGGCGGCATGCTCGCGCTGGCTCGCCGCGCAGGGCGCCCACGCGGTGGCGACCGATCTGTCGGGGGGCATGCTCCGGCACGCGAGGGAGGGCAACGAGCGCACCGGCACCCCCGTCCCGCTCGTGCAGGCGACGGCGGAGTCGCTCCCGTTCGCCGACGCGAGCTTCGACGCGGCCTGCTCGGCCTTCGGCGCGGTGCCGTTCGTGGCGTCAGTGGACGCCGTGTTCGCCGAAGTGCGCCGGGTGCTCCGGCCGGGGGCCCGCTGGGTGTTCTCGGTGACCCATCCGATGCGCTGGATCTTCCCCGACGATCCCGGTCCGCAGGGTCTCACCGTCACCCAGCCGTATTTCGATCGCACGCCCTACGTCGAGGTCGACGAAGAGGGCGTCGCGACCTACGTCGAGTACCACCGCACCCTCGGCGACTACGTCCGCGCGCTCGCCGACTCCGGGTTCGCGCTGACCGACCTCATCGAGCCCGCCTGGCCGGAGGGCCACTCCCGCACATGGGGGCAGTGGAGCCCGTTGCGCGGCAAGCTCTTCCCCGGCACGGCGATCTTCTGCACCCAGCGGGGATGACCCCGGCGGCGGAGCGGCAGCGGGCGCGGTTCGCCGCGCTCGATCCGTCGCTCCCGCCGCCGCCTCCGCTCCCGGCCGGAGAACCCGTCGAGGCGGGCGGCGCCTTCGGGACGATCGCGCACGTGCGGTTCGCGGCGGGGTCCTGGCAACGGCTCTGGAGCCCGGCACATCTGCAGATCCTCTCCGCGGTCCTCCCGCTCGACGCCGGCGCGGGGATGAGCGCGCTGCTCTCCGCCTGGCGCGAGCGGATCGCGCCTGCCGACGCCGAACCCGATTCGTCGTGCACGGTCACTTGGCCCAGCCGTGACGTCGCGGTGTCGCGGGCCCTGCTCGACCACGGGCTCGCGCCGCAACTCGCACTGGCCGTCCGGGCGCCCGCGGCGGGCGAGGCGTGTTCCGTCCCCGGCGTGACCATCCGCGCGTCGGGCCATGGCGACCTGGAAGAGATCGTCGGCCTGCGCTTCGAAGAACTCCGCTACACCTCGCTGGTCGGTCACGGTGTCGTCCGGCCGGGGGCCGAAGCCCTGCTCGCGGAGGAGGTCCGGCGCGGCCTGCAGTTCGGCGGCCGCGTCTGGATCGCCGAAGAGGAAGGCGTCACGGTGGGGATGGTGAGCAGCGGCAGGCGCTCCCCGATCCCCGGAGACGCGCTCGCCGGGCGGCTGCCTCCTGGTGAATGGGGTTATGTCGGAACGCTCGCGGTGACCGCGGCCGCGCGGGGACGCGGGATCGGGCGCGCGCTGACCGCCGTCGCGCACGACGAGCTGTTCTCGCCGTCACTGCGCGGTACCTTCGTCTCGTACAATCCGGCCAATCCGCTCTCCCCGGTGTTCTGGCACCGGCAGGGTTATCGTCCACTGTGGACGACGTGGGCCGTCTGCCCCGCCTCGGCCCTGCGGTAGCGGTCGACCCTGGGGACGGGATGGAAATCGAGAAGGCGTTGTTCGACGCGCACCGCGCCCGGTTCGCGGCGATCGACCGGCTCCTGCCCGATGCCGCGCCGCCCCCGGTCGGCGGTGAGCGCGTGGACGCCGCCACGGCGGCGGGCGTCCAGGTCACCGGGGTGGTGCAACGTCAGCTGCACGGTCCGGACGACGTCACCCTGCTCTGGTCGGCCGCCGACGCGCGGCAGCTGTTCCCGTTCGTCGGGGACACCGGCACCGAGGGCATGGACGTGCTGCTGCGCGCGTGGCGGACGCGGATGGACGCCGAAACCCCCGGCGAGGACTCGGCCTGCGTGATCAACTGGCCGAGCCGGGACGCCGAGGCGATCCGCGCCTTCCTCGACCACGGGCTGGTGCCGATGTCCGCGCTCGCCGTGCGCACCGGGCGCCGTCACGACGATCCGGGCGCCGTCGGCGTGACCGTCCGCCGGGCCCGGCACGAAGATTTCGACACCCTGCTCGGGCTGGCCGTGTCGACGCACGACTACATCGGCCAGGTCGCCACCCGGTACCGCCCGAACGCCGCCGAACTGCTCGCCCCGGCGCTGGAACTCGCCCTCGAAAAGGATCGCCCGCTGCTGTGGCTGGCCGAACGGGACGCCCGCATCGCCGCGTTCGCGCACGGCGCCTGGATCACCTCGGCACCGGGGTCGGCCGAGGCCGAACTCCTCCCCCACGGCCGCTGGGGGTACGTCAACAACGTCGTCACCGTGCCCGCCCTGCGCGGGAGCGGACTCGGCCGCACACTGATGGCGGCGGTGCACGAGGAGTTCGCCGCGGGCGGCGCGGACGGCACGTACCTCTATTACAACCCGACCAACCCGCTCTCTTCGGTGTTCTGGCACCGCCAGGGTTATCGTCCACTGTGGACGTCCTGGGAGGTCCATCCGGCTTCGGCCCTGCGTTAGCCCGTCCGGTTTGCGGGGGTTTCGTCACTCTTGCGTGTGACGTGAGCCCCTCACGGTTGTGCACCTCCCAGGTCAGGGTTAACTTTTGAACTGACCAGTCAGTTCAAGTTCCGTGTCACCGACCTGGGAGTTCTTCGTGCGGGTTCAAGCCGACAGGGTGTCCGTGACCGGACCCCACGGCACGTTGCTGTCGCCTACTTCGCTCACCGTTTCGGGCGGTGAGCTGGCGATCGTGCACGGCGAGCCAGGGGTCGGCGTCACCGCCTTCGGGTTGGCGCTGGCAGGCAGGCTGAAGCCCGCCACCGGGACGGTCACGGTCGAGGGCGGCGACCCGCGGAAGGTCGTGGCGATCGTCGACTCCCCCGGCGTGAGCGAGCCGGACGGCGCGTTGTCGCTGCAGGTCGTCGTCGGTGAGGAACTCGAACTGGCGAAACGCCCGGCGAACAAGTCCGCCGTCGCGAGCTGGCTGGCCGAGCACGACGCCGCCGCTTTCGCCACCACCCGCTTCGAAAACCTCGAACCGGTGACGCGCACCCGGCTGCTCACCGCCCTCGCCGCGGACCGCAAGGGGGTCGGCGTCCTCGTGCTCGACACCCCGGACCGGCACACCAGCGACGTCGACAGCTGGGCGCGGCTCGCCCGCGAGCACGCCGAGCGCGGCCTCGCCGTCATCGTGCTGACCGCCACCACCCCGGTTTCGGCCTTGCCGGAGAAACCCGCCCTCTGCGGCGCCCTCGACCAGCCCGACCCCGTGCGCTGCGCGCCCGTCGAGCCCGAGGCGGGCGAAACCGCGGAGATCGAAAAGACTTCAGGAGACCAGGAATGAACCCCGTCCGGATCGCCGCCAACGAGCTGCGCCGGCTGAGCAGCGGCACCCTGCCCAAGCTCGCCATGGCCGCGCTCGTCCTGGTGCCGCTGCTCTACGCGTCCTTCTACC
The DNA here is from genome assembly GCF_900105055.1 of Amycolatopsis lurida. NCBI lineage: Bacteria > Bacillati > Actinomycetota > Actinomycetes > Pseudonocardiales > Pseudonocardiaceae > Amycolatopsis > Amycolatopsis lurida. Next base: position 7,553,472 of record NZ_FNTA01000004.1, on the reverse strand, counting down.
TTTACGCGAACTACGACCCGTACTCGCGGCTGGACAAGCTGCCCGCCGCCGTCTTCACCGCCGACACCGGCGCCAAGGACTCGGCCGGCGCGGAACGCAACGTCGGCCGCGAGGTCACCGACGAACTGGTCAAGTCCGGCACCTTCCAGTGGCACGAAGTGTCGCCGGAGGAGGCCGCGAAGGGCGTCCGCGACGACGAGTACTCGTTCGCGATCGGCATCCCGCGCGACTTCTCCACCGCACTGCTGTCTTCGGGCAACTTCCAGCCCCAGCAGGCGACGATCACGCTGACCACCAACGACGCGAACAACTATCTGTCCGGGACCATCGCGAAACAGGTGGCCGAACAGGTCCGCAAGACGATCGCGGAGAAGGTCGGCAGCGAGGCCGCGGACAAGTTCCTGGTCGGTTTCTCCACGATCTACGGCAAGATCCAAGAAGCCTCGACCGGCGCTTCGCAGCTCGCCGACGGCGCGGGCAAGCTCAAGTCGGGACAGCAGCAGCTGGCCGACGGCGCCTCCCAGCTCGCCTCCGGCAGCTCCCAGCTGGCGACCGGGCTCGGCACCCTGAAATCCAGTACCGCCCAGCTCCCCGCGCAGACGCAGAAGCTCGCCGACGGCGCCGGCAAGGTCGCCGACGGCAACCAGAAGGTCTCCGACGCCGCCTCGCTCGCGGCGACGGCTTCCGGGGACATCCAGACCAAACTCGACGGCTACCGCACCCAGCTCGCGCAGGACCTGCGCGACGCCGGCGTCCCCGAGACGAAGGTCCAGGAGATCCTGAGCCGCCTCGACACCCTCCGGTCGCCGGTCGATCAGGCGAACACGAAGATCCAGGGCGCGAACAGCCAGCTCGCCCAGCTCGCGTCCGGTGCCCGGCAGGTCTCCGACGGCGCGCACCAGCTGGCCTCGGCCACCCCGCAGCTCACCAGCGGCATCGCGCAGGCCGCCGACGCGTCGAACCAGATCCGCGACGGTGCCGCGAAGCTCAACGACGGCGAGAAGTCCGCGGTCACCGGCACGAACCAGCTCGCCGACGGTTCGGTGCAGCTGCGCGACGGGCTCGCCGCCGGGCTCAAGGAAATCCCGAACCCGGACGACCCGACCCGCGCGGCGACCGCCAACACCATCGCCGACCCGGTGGCGGTCAACTCCTCCGGTGTCGCCTCGGCCGGGACCTACGGCGCCGGTCTCGCCCCGTTCTTCATCTCGCTCGCGACCTGGATCGGCGCGTTCGTGCTGTTCCTGTTGCTGCGCCCGCTCTCGACCCGTGCGCTGACCGCGGGCGCGTCGCCGTTCAAGGTCGCGCTCGGCGGCTGGCTGTCCTCCGCGCTGCTCGGGATCGCGCAGGTGATCGTGCTGTTCGGCGCGGTGACCTGGCTGGTCGGCATCGACGTCGCGCATCCGCTCGGCGCGATCGGGTTCGCGGTGCTGGTGTCGCTGACCTTCACGTCCGTGGTGCACGCGCTCAACGCGTTCTTCGGCGCCGTCGGGAAGTTCCTCGGCCTGGTGTTGCTGGTGCTGCAACTGGTCAGCGCGGGCGGCACGTTCCCGTGGCAGACCATCCCGGACGCGTTGTACCCGTTGCACATCGTGCTGCCGATGGGGTACGCGATCGACGGGTTCCGGCACCTGCTCTACAGTGGCGCCTCGATGGAGATCCTCGGTGACATCGGCGTCCTGGTCGCGTATCTCGTCGGCGGGATCCTGGTCTCGACGCTGGCGGCGCGGAAACGGCGCACCTGGACGGTTTCGGCACTGAAACCCGAGCTGGCGTTGTGAGTCCCCGGGGTGAGGCGACGAAGCAGAAGCTGTTCGAGGCGACGCTGCGGCTGTCCGCCAGCCGCGGCCTCGTCGGGCTGACGGTGGACGACATCGCGGCCGAGGCGAAGGTCGCGAAGGGCACCGTCTACTACAACTTCGGCAGCAAGGACGGTCTTGTCGACGCGCTGCTGCGCTACGGCGTCGGCGTGCTCGCGGACCGGCTGCGCGCGGCCACCGGCGACGGCGACCCGATGGACGTCATCGAGTCGCAAGTGGACGGTGCGCTGGAGTTCATCGCCGAATACCCCGGTTTCTCGCAGATCCTGGTGAGCGAGATGTGGCGTACGCCCGGCACCTGGCACGAGACACTGACGTTGCTGCGCGAGGAGATCATCTCGATCGTGCGCGAACAGCTCCACCGGCTGGACGCCGCCGGGCGCCTGCCCGACGGCGTCCAGATCCCGACGGCGGCGGCCGGGTTGTTCGGCACGATGCTGGTGGTCGCCCTCGACTGGCAGGTGTTCCAGCCGAAGCGGACGCGGGCCGATGTGCGGGAATCGGTGATGGTGCTGATCCGGGGCCTCGGCCGCTAGCCGTAACTCGCGTGCTCGAAGCCGTAACTCGCGTGCTTGGACTCGTAACTCGCGTGATCGGAGCCGGAAGACACGGTGGGGACGTGTTACGGCTTCAAGCACGCGGGTTACGGCTCTGATCACGTGAGTTACGGCTTCGAGCACGCGTGTTACGGGTTCAGGCTTCGGTCTCCTTGGCCCACTTCAGCTTGACCTCGAAGTTCCCCTCCAGGCCCGTTTTCGCGATGACCGCGCCCGCCTGCGCGGTCAGCTTGACGCCGAACTTGAGCTCGACCTCGTCCGGTCCCCTGGTCATCGACCGGAAGGTGTCCAGTGCCGCCACGGCCGCGTCCTTGACGTTCGCGAGCGCCGCTTCGAAGGACCCCTTGGCGTCCTCGACCAGGCCGTCACGCCGGGAGACCCGGGCGGTACCGGGGACCGGGTCGATCTCGACGACCACCGAACCGCCGCCTTCGAGGGGGAACCGCGCCAGGTCGTTCACCGATGCTCCTCACTGTCCACAGTGGATATTCAGCCATTCGCCGGGCTGGATGCTCTTTTGGACGTCGTCGAGTTGTTTCAGCAGGATCTCCAGGCGGTCCCGGTTGCTCAGGTATTCCAGGACCGCACGGTGGAACGCGCCGGTCATCGTCGCGGGCATCAGGTCCGACGCGTCGAAGCACAGCGCGGACGCCGTGGTGATCGTGTCCGCCACCCGGCGGCTCACCTGGTCCGGATAGACGTCGAGGCCGACCTTCCCGTTGGCGGAGAAGGCGTTCGCGCGAGGAATCGACGGCCAGATCCGCTGTGCCTTCTCCGAAGCGAGGAATTCGATCAGCTTTCGTGCACCGGGCGTGTCCTGGAACATCCCGGCGAGGTCGGCGGCGACCTCGGAGACGTCCCGCCCTGGGAAGGGGAGGAAGTCGAAATCGGTGCCGGGCTTGGGGAACGTCCCGTCCGGTCGCTGGAAGTTCTGGTACCGGCTCATGATGAACGACGCCTGATGTTCGAGCGCGCAGCCGGGCGGATCGGTGAACATCGGCTTGCCCGCGTCGCCGAAGTCGGTCAGCAGGGCGGCCGCGGTACCGCCGCGGATCGCGGCGGGCTCGAGCACGGAACCCCAGTCCAGCCAGGCCTGTTTGACCTCCGGGGACGTCCATTCGAGGCCGCCTGCCGCCCACTGCCAGTACTTGCCGGGGCCCGCCGAGTGCAACAGGATGTCCTCGATCCAGTCGGTTCCCGGCCAGCCCGACGCGGGCGGGGCACCCATCCCGACGCACCAGGGCGTGCCCCCGGCGGCCGCCAGCCCGGCGGAGTACTCACGGAGCCCGGCGAACGTCGTGGGACGGATCCCGGTCAGCCGAGCGGGGTTGTACCAGATCAGGCTCTTGAGATCGGCCTTCACGGCGACCGCGTACACCTTCTCGGTGCCGATCTGCTGCAGCCTGACCCATTGCGGGCTGAACGACCGAGTCACCGCGGCCGAAAGGTCTTCGTCGAGCGGCAGCAGGTCACCCGACTTCTGGTACTTCGCCAGCACCCCGGCGTTGGGCAGGACGGCCACGTCCGGCGGCGTGCCGCGCTGGACGTCCGAAGCGAGCACCTGATCGACGGCACGGGTGCCCTCGTAGAGGTAGTCGATCCCGGTGTCGGCCTTGAAAGCGTCCAGCACCTGGCGGAACGCCTTCTCCTCCTCCCCGGTCCAGGACGCGAGGACGACGACCGGCCCGTCCTCCGCCGACGCCGAACAGCCGCCCGCGACCAGCGACAGCGCCATCACCAAGGCCAGCAGTCGTTTCACGGGCGGTACCGGTATTCGTCGATCCGGGCGTGCAGGCCGAGCAGGACGAGCCCGCCCGCGAGCAGGGTGCCTGCCGGGATCAGGAATTCCCGCCCGCCGGATTCGGCCGCGGCGGAGGCGTCGGCCGCCACCGCTCTCGCGCCCGCCGTGGCCACCCGCGTGTTGTCGGTCGGCGGCGCGGAGGCCTGCCGTACCCGCTCCCGGAACCCGTCGACGGTCACACCGCACCCCTGTTCCTCGTCGCAGTACCCGGCCACCAGGTCGGCGAGCCGCCGCTGGCCTTCGTCGTCGGCCGCCTGGATCTGCGCGGCCCGCGCGGCGGCGACGCCGTCGAGCCGCTCCCCGACCGAATCCAGCCGGTCACGGCTGACCAGGGTGAACACCAGGCCGACCCCGATGGCGGCGATCAGCACGGTCGCCGCGAGCAGCGGGACGTTCGCCACGCGGCGGAACCGTTTCCTCAGATACAGCTGGGTGAGGACCAGCAGTACCAGCAGCGCGAGCACCGGCAGAAGCCACAGCGGGAGCATCGCGAGGCTCATCCCGGTGGCCGCCAGCTGCCGGTTCAGTGCCTCGCGTTGCCTGCCCTGCAACAGGTCCAGCTCCTCCAGGACACCGCCCGAAGCGTGCAGCAACCTTGAGGCGTGCCAGAGATCGACCGCGCCCAGTACGGCGGCGTCCGGCTGACGGAAGTGCACGTCGGCCTGCCCGATGGAGCCCGAGTAGGCCGCGACCTGGCTTTCGATCACCTGAAGCGCGTTACCGCCTTCCTCACCCGCCTGGTTGAACTCCGCGACCCTCGCGAGACTTTGGCTCGCCAGCGCCAACTGGTTCGAGTACTCCTGCCCCGGCCCGGCGAGCCTCGCCTCGCCGGAAGCGAAACTCGCGATCGCCGCGGCGTCGGCGGCCACCAGCGCGGCCCGGGCGGCGGTCACTTCGAGTACCGCGTGCGCGGTGCGGTCGCGGACGGTCTCCGCCGTGTTCTGGACGTTCTGGAACGCCCACAGCGACACCACCAGTACCGCGAGGGTGAGCGCCAGCAGGCCGGTGCGGAGCCGGACCAGCCGCACCCGGGTGGCCGTCACGAAACCGCCTCGCCGAACGGTCTTCCGCAGCCGACGCAGAAGTTCGCCCCGGCGGGCGAAAGCGCGGGGCAGGCGGCACAGGTGAGCGGGGTTCCGTCGGGCATCGGCCGATCTTCCTGCGGACGAGCGATTTCCGAAACCCTCGACGGGATGACGACGTGCAACGCGTGACTGCGCGTCGCGTCCGGCCGCAAGCGCACGATCCCGTTCTCCGCGTCGATGATCTCCACCACCCCCGAGAGACGGCTCAGCGTCTCTTCGTCACCCGCGGCGGTGGCCAAGGCGACCGCCCGGCCCCAGTCCCGTTCGGCGCCGGCCCGGTCTCCTGCCGCGTAGGCGTCCCCGCCCGAGGTCAGTGTCTCGCCGAGAGCGGCCTGGGCGGTGTACTTCGAAATCATCGGGTGAATCAGCGTCGGCGGGACAGGATCGCGGGTCCACCTCCCCGCGATGGCCAGCGCGTCCTCCTCGACCGTGGCTCCGGGCACGGGAACGAGTTCCGTCCACGCCAGCTGACGGTCCTGCCCGTGCCTGGGTTCGAGGTCCGGATCGAGATCCAGGATCAGCTGGTAATCCCGCGTCTCGTCGCTCGCGAACGAACCGAGCGACAGCTCCTGTTCGCGGACCGCGACCTCCTGGCACCGGTCGGTGAGGTCGTACTCGTCCGGGAACACCTGCTTGATCGACCGCAGCCTGCTGAACGGCATGGTGCCGATGCGCAGGCGGACCTCGGGCAGCACCTTCGTCATCGCACTTTCGACCAGCTGCCGGAAATCCTCGGCCAGTTCGTCGTCCTCGACGACCGAGTCGACGTTCCCGCGCAGCACCCGGCCGATCTGGGTGAGTTCGGCGGGCTCCCAGCCATCGCCGATCCCCCTGGCGTCGCAGACGAACCGGCCCTCGCAGCTGTTCAGCACGCTCATCAGATCGGCTCTCGTCTGCGAATCGTTGCGGCCGTCGGTGAGCAGGATCGCGTGGCGGACGGCGTCGGGCACGAGTTCGAAGAGGTCCCGTGCCTTGGCGAGCCAGGCGCCCATCGCGGTGCCGCCGACGGCCGCGAGGTGTTCGACGGCGGCGCGTGCCTCCGCCCGGGTCGCCGCGGAGGCGGTCACCAGGCCGTCCTCGGCCGGGTAGATCATCTTCGCGCGATCGGTGCCCTGGATGACGGCGAACCGCACGCCGTCCGGCAGGACGTCGATGGCCGCCGCTGCCGCCCGCCGGGCCTCGCCGATCTTGGTGCTGGGGAAGCGCATCGAACTGGAGCAGTCGATCATCAGGACTTCGGCGGCCGTCGCGGCCACGGCCGCCTCACCGCCGCGGGAGACGACCCGGACGATCGCGGTCATCGCCCGGTCCCCCTCGGCCAGGAACTTGTTCTGGTGCACTTCGAGGCCCAGACTCGGTTCCTTCATCGCTCCCCTTCCTTCCCAGGTGAACCCGCGACCGCGATCGACCTCGGCCAGGCGCTCACACCAGAGTCACCGGTCTCACGGAATTGGCGAGATCGATCAGCACGTCGTGCGCTTCCGGCGCCGGCGCGTGGTGGGCGAGCCGCCGGTACGACTTGTCCAGCACCGTGCGGGCACCCGTCTCGCCCGCGCGCAGAATCTCGCCGTCGGTGATCCCGTCCTGCCCGAGGAGGACTGCGGCCAGTCCCGTCTCGCGCACGGCCGTCACCAGCCTGTCGAGGGAGTCGCCGTCGAGGTCCAAAGCGGTCAGCCGGACCACGGCGTCGTCGAGTTCGGCCGACGCCGGGAGGTCACCGGTACCCGGCATCGGCGCGGACAGCACCCGTACCCCGGCGATCCGCGCCGCCTCGTCGTAACGTGAGAATTCCGGGACCTGGTCGAGGATTTCGACGGCGGCGGCGCGGTTGCCGCGCAGCAGCCGGACCCGCGCGAGGCCGAACGCCGCGCTGACCTGCGACCGGTCCCGCACCCACAGCGCGTCGTAGTACCGCTCGGCGGCGGCCGCGCCATTGAGGTGCTCCTCACAGAGCCCGAGCGCGAGTTTCGGCGGCTCCTCGCCGGGGATGTCGCGGTACACGGCGGTGAACTTCTCCTTGGCCGCCGCGAAATCGCCGGCGCCGAGCGCGAGCAGGCCGCGGTGCCACGCCACTCGCCAGTCGTGGGCGGCGCGCTCGCCGAGCAGCCGTTCGGCCTCAGCCACCGCCAGCGCGCCTTCGACGGTCGCCCCGAGTTCCAGCTGTGCCCGGCAGCGGCGGAACTCGACCTCGACCGAACCCGGTACCTTGTCGAGCTTCTTCACCAGCCGTGCGGCATCGGGAGCCCGGACGGCGCGCAGTAAGTTCGCCTGCGGATCGTCCGGATCCTCGCGCGGCACCGGGAGACCGACGGCGATCTCCGTGGCGCTCGGGCGCGCGCCGAGCGAGACGGGTGTCCCCCGCGTCCAGTGCTCCAGCGGCGGCGCCTGGCCGAGCCCCGCGTCGAGCAGGACCGCCCCTTCGGCGAACAGCGTCGATCCGGCGGGCCGGGATTGTTTGTCCCGTAAGGAAAGGATCTCGCTGAGCACGCCGTCGAGCTGGACAAGCATCTCGCGCGCGGTCGCGAACCGTTGCTCGAACGGGGCGGTCGCGCGGTCGAGGACACGGAGGAACGATTCGATGCCGAACCGGACGCCGCGCGCGTCGGTGGTGACCGACCAGCCGTCGCTGGCCTGGAAGAGTTCCCGCAGCGTCACGCCCACGGTGTGGATGTCGGAGCGGACGGTGAGCCCGTGTTCCGCCCGTTCCCGCGGGGACACCTGATAGTGCTCCGTGCCGACGATCGGGCTTTCGTCGTCGGTGATCTTGCGGATGGCGCCGAAATCGATGAGCTTGATCCGCTTCTCGCCGTGGATCACGTTGTCCGGCTTCATGTCGCAGTACAGCAGGCCTTCACCGTGCAGGTAGTCGAGCGCGGTCAGGATCTCGCGCCCGTACGCCACGACGTGTTCGACGAGCAGCCGTCCTTCGCTGGAGTCCAGCGCGGCCCGGCCGCGGTTCTTGACCTCCCGCAGGGAAAGCCCGTCGACGAACTCCATGACGATGTAGCGGAGGTCCTCGTATTCGACCACGTCGAGGATCCGGACGACGTTCGGATGGTCCAGCGCGGTGAGCACCTGGCTTTCGGTCTCCGCGATCCGGACGGCGGCGGTGTCGTTCGTGTTGATCAGGCCCTTGAGCGCGACGTACCGGTCGCCGAGGCCGGAATCCGTCGCGAGGTAGACGAACCCGAGTCCGCCGCGCGCGACACAGCCGAGCACGTGGTACCGGCCGTCGACCACGTCGCCCGCCGCGAGCTTGGGCGAGAAGGAGAACGGCGTCCGGCAGACCGGGCAGAACCCTTCGGTGGGCGCGGGTCCGCCGCCGATCGAGCGGCCGACCGGGGTGTCCGTGCACCCGTGCTTGCCGCAGAACCGGTGCTCCTCCGGGACATGCGGCTCGGTGAGCAGGCGGCCCGCGACGTCCGGGAGCTCGACGACCGGCAGCGGGACGCGCTCGTCCGCGCTCGCATGGCCCGCGATCTGCTGGGAACGGGTGACCACCGTGCTGGTGATCCTGGTCTGCGCCTCGCCGGGGCCGGGGATCACCAGGGTCGGTTTCTCCCGCGGCGCGGGCTCTTCCGGTGTCCCCGGCGGCAATCCGCAGATCTTGCAGAACCCGGTCTTGCCGAGCACACCCGGGCAGCCGTCGTGTCCGCAGGCCGTCATCCGTCGATCCGTTTCCGTACGGTGTCCGCGTACCGCTCGACGGCCGCCGCCGCGGCCACGAGGTCACACGGTCCTTCGAAGAGCATCCGCCAGGCGGGTGCGTAGGCGGTATCCAGTTCGACGTCTTCGACGAGGCCGCCGTTACGGGCCATCTCCCCATACGCGTCGAGCCGGGCACGGAGTTCCGCGCGCCGCGCGAGGTTCTCGTCGAGGAGGCGACGGAGGCCGCGGGCGCGCTCGACGGTCTTGGCGACGGCGCGCTCGCAGACCGGGAGCTGCCGTTTCACCCAATCGGTGTCGCCGTCCTGCTCCGCCGAACGCAGTTGCGTCAACGCGCCTCTCAGCCGTCGTGCCTTGGGATGGACGTGCGGGGCGCCGGAGAAACGGGGCGCGTCGCTCAGATTGTCCTTCTCCAGACCGTCGAGTTCACCCAATCGGGTTTCCAGCAGGGCGAGGCGGCCCTCGGTGTCGTCCTCGGCGGCGGGCAGGACGTCCGTGCTCGACCGGACCACGCTCACCCCCGGCGAGGTCTCCTCGCGGAAGGCCAGCGCGAGCCGCAGCCCGAGTTCGTGTGCGCGCTGAGCGAGCGGCACGAGCACCTCACCGACGAGCGCGTCGGGCTCGGCCGCTTCGTCGATCCCGTAGACGACGACGGTGCGGGCCGTCGCATGGTGGCCGGCGGGCGAATCCGCGGCGACATCGAGCCGGTCGGAGATCCGGCGGCGGACCTCTTCGGCGGTCTTGCCGACCGCGTCGACGGCGAGCACGACACTGCCCAGCGGCGGGACCGTCGGGCCGGTCACGCTCCGGCCCGCGCCGCGTTCGCGGTCGGCGAGGACCACGGCGCGCCGCAGCGAGGCGGCGACGGCGGAATCGTCCGCGCCCATGATGATCACCCGGACGTCCGCCCGGCCGTGCCCGCCGAGCCACCGGGCGAATTCGCGGGCGAACAGCGGATCGATCGCGGGCGGTTCCGGGTACTGCACGAAGCTGGGGTCGATAGCGGGGCTGCCTGCGGCCCAGCGGCGCAGAGCGGGCAGGTACCCGAGCATGGTCTCGACCGGGATCATCCACGAAACGCGGGCGGCCTCGGTCGCGTACCGGGTCGCGACCATCCCGACGACATGGCCGGTCTTGTCGGCGATCACCGCCGAACCGCTGAAGCCGTGGGTGATCGGCTCGGCGTCCGGAGTCCGGTGCAGCTGGACGCGCTCGAGCCCGTGCCCGCCGTCGCCGACGACGGTCGCCAGCGACCACATGCCGTCCGAACCCGCCGGGAAGCCGTACGCGCGGACCCGCTGGCCGTCTTCGAGAGCCGTCCGGTGGAGCGGGGCGCCGGAGATCTGTTCCTCGGCGTCACGCAACCGGAGCAACGCGATGTCCCCGCCGTCGTCGCCGATGGGCGCGGCCTGCGCGAGGATCGTGGCGATTCCGGGCTCCACACCGGGAAGCGCCACGAAATCCACGGCGACGTCGTCGTGGCCTTCGATCACGTGAGCGCAGGTGAGGAGGTGTTCGCCGTCGAGCATGGTCCCGGCGCCCAGGATCCGCCCACGATGATCGCGCAGCCGCACCCGCCAGCGTCTGCGCTCGGAAGTCACCCGAACGACCCTACCGATCGTGAGTGGTAATGACGGTTCTAACCGTCATTACCACTCACGAGGCCTAATGCGCGGCGTCGTTCCAGGACCGGCCGTATCCGACCGAGACCTCCAGCGGGACCGCCAGTTCGTAGGCGGAGCCCATTCCCTGGCGCACCAACGTTTCCAGCTGCTCGCGCTCACCTTCGGCGACCTCGAGGACGAGCTCGTCGTGGACCTGCAGCAGCACTCGGCTCTTCAGCTTCGCCTCGGTCAGCGCCTTGTGCACGTTGAGCATGGCGACCTTGATGATGTCGGCCGCGCTGCCCTGGATGGGGGCGTTGAGCGCCATCCGCTCGGCCATCTCGCGACGCTGCCGGTTGTCGCTGTTGAGGTCCGGCAGATACCGGCGGCGGCCGAAGATCGTCTCGGTGTAACCGACCTTCGCCGCGTCGCCCACGACCGAATGGAGGTAATCGCGCACGCCGCCGAAACGGGAGAAGTACGCCTCCATCTGTTCCTTGGCCTCTTCGGTCGAGATCCGCAGCTGCTGCGAAAGCCCGTACGCCGAAAGCCCGTACGCCAAGCCGTACGACATCGCCTTCACCCGGAAACGCAGTTCCGGCGTGATCTCCTCCGGCGGCAGCGAGAACGCGCGCGACGCCACGAAAGTGTGCAGATCCTCGCCGCTGTTGAAAGCCTGGATCAGCCCTTCGTCCTGCGAGAGGTGCGCCATGATCCGCATTTCGATCTGGCTGTAGTCCGCCGTCATCAGCTCGGCGTACCCGTCTCCGACGACGAAGGCGTCACGGATGCGGCGGCCTTCCTCGGTGCGGATCGGGATGTTCTGCAGGTTCGGGTCGACCGAGGAGAGCCGTCCGGTGGCGGCGATGGTCTGCAGCAGCGTGGTGTGGATGCGGCCGTCGTCGGCGACCGACTTGATCAGGCCCTCGACCGTGGTGCGCAGCCTGGTCGCGTCCCGGTGCTCCAGCAGATGCTGCAAGAACGGGTGCTCGGTCTTCTCGAACAGGCTCTGCAGTGCCTCGGCGTCGGTGGTGTAGCCGGTCTTGGTGCGCTTGGTCTTCGGCATGCCGAGCTCGTCGAACAGGATGACCTGCAGCTGCTTCGGCGAACCGAGGTTGACCTGCTTGCCGATGACCGCGTACGCCTCCTCCGCGGCCTGTGTCACCCGGCCGAGGTAGTGCGCTTCCAGGTTGGTCAGGTGCTCGATGTCGACCGCGATGCCCGCCGCCTCGAGGCCGGTGATCACCTGCAGCAGCGGCAGTTCGAGCTCGGCGAGCAGCTGCGCGCCGCCCAGTTCTTCGAGCTCCTTGGTCAGTGCGCCCGCGAGCTCGGCGACGGCGCGGGCCTTGACCAGCTCGGCTTGGATCTCCTTCTGCTCCATGTCCTCGGCGCCACCATCGAGCAGCGAAAGCTGCCCGTCCCCGGTGTCGGCCTCGGACCGGAGCTCACGGTGCAGGTACCGCAGGGCCAGGTCGTCGAGTTCGAAAGTGCGCTGCCCCGGGCGGACCAGGTACGCCGCGAGCGCGGTGTCCATGACGAGCCCGGCGAACGTCCAGCCGCGCGCCCGGACGGCGTGCAGCGGGACCTTGAGCTCGTGGCCGATCTTCTGGATCTTCTCGTCGGCGAGCCAGGCCGTGAGCGCCTTGTCGTCCTCGGCGTCCATCGCGGTGACGTCGACATACGCGCCCTCGCCGTCCGCGGCCGCGAAGGTGATGGCCTTCAGGTCGGAACGGACCGAGGCCCCGGTGGTGCGGAACGCCAGGCCGACCGGCTGGTCCTGGCCGGTGTGCGCGGACAGCCATTCCGTGAGCGCGCCCGGCGCGAGCTTCGAACCGCTGACCTCGAAACCCTCTTCGGCCTCGGGCTCGGCGCTCTGCAGGGTGGCGAAGAGCCGGTCTCGCAGGACACGGAACTCGAGCTCGTCGAACAGCGCGTGGACGGCCTCGCGGTCCCACGGACGCAGCTCGAGCATGGTCGGGCCGAGCTCCAGCTCGACGTCGCGGATCAGCTCGGTGAGCTGGCGGTTCAGCATGACCGCGCCGAGGTGCTCGCGCAGCGCGTCGCCGACCTTGCCCTTGACCTCGTCGACCCGGTCGATCAGCTCGTTGAACGAGCCGAACTGCCTGATCCACTTCGCGGCCGTCTTCTCACCGACACCCGGGATACTGGGCAGGTTGTCCGAGGGGTCGCCGCGCAGCGCGGCGAAGTCCGGGTACTGCGCCGGAGTGAGGCCGTACTTCTCCTCGACCGCCTCCGGGGTGAACCGGGTCATCTCCGACACGCCGCGCTTCGGGTACAGCACGGTGACCTGGTCGGTCACCAGCTGGAGCGCGTCACGGTCACCAGTACAGATGAGGACGTCGAAACCTTCCGCGGTCGCCTGTGTCGTGAGCGTGGCGATGATGTCGTCGGCTTCGTAGTTCTCCTTGGTCAGTGCCGGGATGCCGAGGACCTTCAGCACGTCCTCGACCAGCCCGACCTGGCCCTTGAACTCGTCCGGGGTGGTGCTGCGGTTGGCCTTGTACTCCGCGTACGTCTCCGACCGGAACGTCTTGCGGGAGAGGTCGAACGCGACCGCGAGGTGGGTCGGCGCCTCGTCGCGCAGCAGGTTGATGAGCATCGAGGTGAACCCGAACACCGCGTTCGTCGTCTGCCCGGTCTTCGTCTTGAAGTTCTCCGCGGGCAGCGCGAAGAACGCGCGATACGCCATCGAATGGCCGTCGATCAGCAGCAGTTTGGGCCGCTCGGCCTGTGCGGTGGCAGGTGTGGCGTTGGCAACGGTCGTGTTCTCACTCGGGCTCACGGGAGCGAGTCTAGGGTGAGGGTCCGACAGTCCTGCCTGTCGTGTCTGTTGCGGCCTGTCGGCGGAGCTGCTCAGACCTCCTGGCGCAGGAAACTCGCCAGGCCGGAGGCAGGACGTGAGAAAAACTCGATGACGTGCCCCGTCGACGCGGTCGCGGGTTCACGAATGTTAAGGAGCTCTGCGTGACCGAACAAGCCCTCGAATCCTTCGCCGGGATCGACCCGGCCTACGCCGGACAGCAGCTCAACGACAAGCTCGGGCTCGAGATCAGCGAATTCGGTCCCGAACGCGTCGTGGGCAGCATCCCGGTGGAGGGCAACCTCCAGCCCTACGGTCTCCTCCACGGCGGCGCGAACGCCGTGGTCGCCGAGGCGCTCGGTTCGATGGTCTGCGCGCTCAACGCCGGCACCGACAAGGCGACGATGGGGCTCGAACTCTCGTGCACGCACCACCGGGCGGTCCGGTCCGGGCGGGTGACCGGTGTCGCGACGCCGGTGCACGTCGGGCGCGGGACCGTGACCGCCGAGATCGTCCTGACCGACGACCAGGGGCGCCGGTCGTGCACGGCGCGGCTGACCTGCGTGGTGCGGGAGCGGCCGCCGGGCATGTGAGTCCGTTAAGGCCTCCTTCACTACCTTGAGGGTAGGCAAGGAGGCCTTCACGTACCTTCAGGGACGTGGATCTCGACACGGCCCAGGTGCGCGCGTTCGTCGCCACCGCCGACCACGGCCATTTCGGTCGCGCGGCGGAATCCCTGTTCCTCACCCAGCAGGCGCTTTCGAAGCGCGTCCGGAAGCTCGAGGACGCTTTGTCGGTCCAGCTCTTCCTGCGTACCAACCGATCCGTCGAGCTGACCGTCGACGGCGACCGGTTCCTCCCGCACGCGCGCGAGCTGATCCGCGCGGCCGACGCCGCCGTCGCCGCGATGGGCTTGCAGGACCGCCCGCCTCGCCTCGACGTCATCGATCCGCGCCTCTCCCCCATGTACATGCTGCGCCGCATCGCCCAGCGCGACCCGGCGCTGGCCGTCGAGCGCGTCGCCGGGCGCGGGCTGGCCAACGCCCTCGACCCCCTGGTCCGCGGCGAGATCGACCTCGCGTTCGGCCGCGTCGCGGACCTCGGCCGCGAAGTACCCGCGGAACTCGAACACCGCCTGGTCCGCCTGGAACCGTTGGTCGCTCTTCTCGCACCCGAGCACCCACTCGCGGACAACGATGTCCTGAAAATGTCCGATCTTCGACACGAGGGCATCTGGATTCCGCAATTGGGCGGCCCGGTCGAATGGCTTTCTTATTTGCAACGCCTATGCAAAGAATTCGACGTCCCGATCGACGACTCCGGTGTCAGTTACGACCTCAGACACACTCTGGAACAGACTCGCTACGGGAAGCAGCGGGTCACGCTCGCCGGCGCCGACATGGACCTCGCGTCCGACCTCAATCTGCGGGTCCTGCCGTTCGAGCCGTCGCCGCTCTTCCCGTGGTCGGTGGTGTGGCGGCGCGGCGAAGGCCCGGCCCTGCGGCGCCTGCTGGCGCTCGCCGGCCGGACCAGCCACGAAGAAGGTTGGTGCACCTACGATCCCGCGCGATCCTGGCTGCCGGACGACGACCTCAGACAGCTAGGGCGTGTTTCATAAGCCTGTTCGATGGGCTTCATGATCCAGGTGCGGATCGGCCTCGTGCCACCTGGGCGCGAAGACCGCGAACTCGGCTTATGAAACGCGCCCTAGGTGCCGGGCGAACCAGCGCGTGAGCTCGCCGTCGATCAGCTTCGCGTGGTCCGTCTGCGGAGTGGGTTCGAGGCCGGGCGCGTCGGCGAATTCGTGCGCCATCCCCGGGATGGTGACGAGCTCGGATCGCCCCTCCCCCAACGCCTTGTGCAGGGCCTCGGCCGGTTCCGTGATCGAAACGTCGTCCTTCTCACCGATGACGAACAGGACCGGCGCGGTCAGTTCGTCCGCCCGCCGCACGTAGTCGTACTCGTCGGCGACCGCGCGGGACCGGTCCGACCAGTGATAAGTGACGTCGTAGACCCGCTCGTTCGCCGCGATCACCGGCGCCAGCTGCGTCACCGGGTTCACCAGCGCGGCCGCCGCCACGTCGATCTCCGGGTGGGTCAGCATCTGCAACGCGACCGCGCCGCCCTGCGAACCGCCGGCCAACCCCACCGGTCCGTCCTCAATGGACAGGCGGGAGCGCAGTTCCGCCACCGCGGCCGGGAACTCCGCCTCGACCTGCTTGGTGAGCGGTTCGACGACGTTGAGCACGTTGTCCTCGCTCGCGAGCCGGAAGAAGCCCTCGAAACCACCCTCGGGAAACCGTTTACCGGTCAGCGGCAGCCCGAGGTGCACCCGCCACGCGTGCAGCCCCCGCATCGGCAGCGCCGCCGCCATGGCCGCCTCGCTGAACGGCGCGCCCAGCAGATGCCAGGTCAGCACCAGCGGCGCCGGACGTTTCCGGTCCGACGGCGGCACCGCCACGAACGGGACTCCCGCGGCGACGCCTTCGATCGTTTCGACGCTCATCTTCATGTTCTCCCAGGTCCTCGTTTCGGTTCTGGGGACAGCTAATCGCGAGGTCAGGGTCGAGATCCAACAGCCGTTCGGACCGCGACGACAACCATCGGTTGTCACGGCACAAGAGAAGAGCGGGCACGGTTGACGCCCTTTGGGGCAGCATTGCTACGACGAACGGCCGCCCACGAAGGAGCTGAAAAAGCGCAAGATACGCGGCCGAAACATGATCCTTACCCACGAGCATGATCGACGTGGTAGCGGTGAATCCCCAGCGTGACCAGCGAAGACCCGCCAACCGGCAACATTCGCCTTTTCGTGCAATTAGTTCCGGTTTCGACCGTCACGATGTGGACACAGAGTGATGGGCGTCTGGGCAGATCATGGCGTAGGGGGATATCTTCCTGCCCTAACCTAGCCCCTGTGTCGGGGGCAACGCCTACCGGCGGCTGGTTGGTCATGGGAGGTAGTCGGTGTCAGGAGTGCGTTTTGGACGGGTTTTCGCCGTCGCGGCGGCTGCGTCGCTGGCGCTGGCGGGCTGTGCAGGCGGCAGCAGCTCGTCCGGCAGCGGTGACAGCAGCACGCTGAAGATCGGGTTCATGGGTGACCTCACCGGTGAGAACTCCGGGATCGTGATCCCGCCCCGCAACGGCGCCAAGCTCGCTATCGACGAGTACAACAAGACGAACCCGGCGACGAAGCTGGAACTCAAGGAATACGACAGCCAGGGCAAGCCCGAGCAGGCGACGTCGCTGATCGCGACCGCCGTCGGCCAGGACAAGATCACCGCGCTGATCGGCCCGGCCTTCTCCGGTGAGTCGAAGGCCATCGGCGGTCAGCTGGAGCAGAACAAGATCCCGAGCGTCTCGCCCTCGGCCACCAACGCGGGCCTGTCCTCGAACGGGTGGAAGTACTGGCACCGCGTCGTCGCGAGTGACGCCAGCCAGGGACCGGCCATCGCCAACTTCCTCATCACGGCGAAGTCGCCCAAGAAGGCCTACATCATCTCGGACGACCAGGAATACAGTGTCGGCCTGGCGGACAACTTCGAGAAGACCTTGAAGGAGAAGAACGTCCCGTCCGAGCGCGACAAGTTCGCCAAGGACGCGTCGGACTACTCCTCGACCGTGCAGAAGGTCAAGGCCGCGAACCCGGACATCATCCTCTTCGGTGGCTACTACGCCCAGGGTGGCCGTCTGCTCAAGCAGCTGCGTGACAGCCAGGTGACCGCCACCTTCGCCACCGGTGACGGCTCGCTCGACGCCCAGCTGGTCAGCGGTGCGGGTGCCGCGGCCGCCGAGAAGGCCGTCGTCGGCTGCCCGTGCAACATCCCGGACGCCGGCTCCACCGACGAGTTCAGCACCAAGTACAAGGCCGCGTACAACGTCGACCCGGCGATCTACTCGAGCGAGGGCTACGACGCCGCGACCGCCATCATCAACGCGGTCAAGGCGGGCGCCACCACCTCGGAGAAGATCAACGAGGCCCTCAAGACGATCGACTTCAAGGGTGTCTCGAAGCAGATCAAGTTCAAGGAGAACGGCGAACCGTCGACGGACGCGATCAACGTCTACCAGGTCACCGGTGGTGTTCTGAAGAACCTCGGCGTCTCGACCGAAGCCAAGCTCAACGGCTGACGGAGCAGATAGGAACACCTAACGGAAGCGGGGGCGCTGTGCGATCACAGCACCCCCGCTTCCCGCAAATGTGGCGAAAGAAATCCTCGCCCCGTCCCGTAAGGCATCCACGTCATGCTTCAAGATCTGCAAGCCCAGTTCCTCGGTAGCACCATCGGCGGACTGGTCGCCGGAAGCATCTACGCCCTCATCGCCCTCGGCTACACAATGGTCTACGGCGTGCTCCGGCTCATCAACTTCGCGCATTCCGAAATCTTCATGATCGGGACGGTCACGTCCCTGTTCGTCCTGATCACCATCGCCGGCGGTACCGCCCCGATCACGCTCGGCGTGTTCGGGATGATCGCCGTCCTGCTGTTGATCATCATCGCTTCGGCCGCCGTGTCCGGCGGTGCGGCGGTGTTGCTGGAGCAAGTGGCCTACCGGCCGCTCCGCAAGAAGGGCGCGACCCGGCTCGCCGCCCTGATCTCCGCCATCGGCGCCTCGCTATTCCTCCAGGAGCTGTTCGGCCTCGAGATCATCGAATGGATCACCGACAAATCCGGCCGTGTGCAACAGAACGCGCCGCGGTTCATCCCGCACGAGGAGCTTTTCCACATCGGCAACGGTGTCGTGCGCACGGACCACGTGTTCGTCGTCGTCGGTGCCGTGATCATGATGGTCGTCCTCGACCAGCTGGTCAGCCGCACCCGCATCGGCCGCGGTATCCGTGCCACCGCACAGGATCCCGAAGCCGCCGTGCTGATGGGCGTCAGCATCGACAAGATCGTGCGCCTCACGTTCCTGCTCGGTGGCGCGATGGCCGGTGTCGCCGCGGCGCTGTACGTCATGGAGTACGAGAACACCGATTACCGCATCGGCTTCCTCCTCGGTATCAAGGCGTTCACCGCGGCCGTGCTGGGAGGTATCGGCAACCTGCGCGGCGCTCTGCTCGGTGGCATCGTGCTCGGCCTGGTGGAGAACTGGAGTTCCATCTTCTTCGGTTCGGCTTGGAAGGACGTCACCGCCTTCGTGGTACTGGTGCTGGTCCTGATGTTCCGACCCACCGGCATCCTCGGTGAATCGCTGCAGCGGGCACGCGCATGAAGGGCAACGAAGAAGTGGCTGAAAAGTCCCCAGAGAACGGCAAGGCCGGGCGCGCCGGCTTTCACCCCGTGGACGGTATGCGGGATTGGTGGGCACGCGCCCCGCATTGGCAGCGTTATGGCGTGTACCTCGCCCTGATCATCGGCGCGCTGATCCTTCCCGCGCCCGCGATCGGCTCGTTCATGTCCCCGGAATCGGACTGGACCACGGTCCTGATCTTCCCGGTCGGGGTGTACATCCTGCTGGCGATCGGCCTGAACATCGTCGTCGGTCACGCGGGCATGCTCGACCTCGGGTTCGTCGCGTTCTTCGCGATCGGCGCCTACACGCTCGCCGTGATGGGCACCCTGCACGGCTGGGGGTTCTGGGGCACGCTCGTGCTCGGCATCTTCCTGGCGGCGATGTCGGGGGTGATCCTCGGCGCTCCGACGCTCCGGTTGCGCGGTGACTATCTGGCCATCGTGACCCTCGGCTTCGGTGAGATCGTCCGGATCACCGCGACGAACACCGACGCCATCGGCGGTGCCCGCGGTATCACCAACATCCCGCACCCGGAACCCATGTTCGGGACCGAGTTCCTGCTCGACCCGGCGCCGTACTACTACCTGATCGTCGCTGCGATCGTGATCGCGATCGTCTTCTCGGTGCGGCTGCACAAGAGCCGGGTCGGCCGGGCGTGGGCGGCCATCCGCGAGGACGAGGACGCCGCCGAACTGATGGGCGTCCCGACGTTCAAGTTCAAGCTGCTGGCGTTCGCCATCGGCGCCATGCTCGGCGGTATGGCCGGTGTGGTCTACGCCAGCAAGGCCGTCTTCATCGAGCCGAACAACTTCCCGTTCATCCTGTCCGCGACCATCCTCGCGGCCGTGGTGCTCGGTGGCGCGGGCAACCTGCCCGGTGTCATGCTCGGCGCGTTCCTGGTCGCCTGGCTTCCGGAACGGTTCCGGTTCCTGTCCGAGTACCGCATCCTGATCTTCGGTGGTGTGCTGGTGCTGATGATGGCGCTGCGGCCGGAGGGTCTCCTGCCGTCGCGGCAGCGCAAGGCGGAACTACACGAAGGAACGGGCGGGATGGGTGCCATGGGCGCCGAGGTCGCGGGTCCGG
Source organism: Amycolatopsis lurida (assembly GCF_900105055.1). Taxonomy (NCBI): domain Bacteria; kingdom Bacillati; phylum Actinomycetota; class Actinomycetes; order Pseudonocardiales; family Pseudonocardiaceae; genus Amycolatopsis; species Amycolatopsis lurida. The sequence goes on along the minus strand of NZ_FNTA01000004.1, from coordinate 7,533,797 downwards.
ATTCCGAGGCTTCGGCGGAGGTGACGAAATGAGCGCACTGCTCGAATTCGACAACGTGACGATGCGCTTCGGCGGTGTCACGGCCTTGAAGGAAGTCAACCTCACCATCGACCAGGGTGAGATCTTCGCCCTGATCGGCCCGAACGGCGCGGGCAAGACCACGGTCTTCAACGTGATCACCGGCGTCTACCGGCCGACCGAAGGCCAGGTGCGCTTCGGCGACACCCGGATCGACGGGATGAAGCGGTTCAAGATCAACCAGAACGGGATCGCCCGGACGTTCCAGAACATCCGGCTGTTCCACAACATGTCGGCGCTCGAGAACGTGATGGTCGGTGCGGACTCGCACCACAAGACCGGCGCGATCTCGGCGACGCTGGGCCTGCCCGTGCACCGCAAGGAAGAGAAGCGGGGCCGCGAGCTGGCGAGGGAGCTCCTGGACTTCGTCGGCATCGGCCGGGTCGAGCACAACACCGCGAAGAACCTCTCCTACGGCGACCAGCGCCGTCTGGAGATCGCGCGTGCGCTCGCGACCGACCCGAAGCTGCTGCTGCTCGACGAGCCCGCCGCCGGTATGAACCCGGCGGAGAAGAACTCGCTGCAGCAACTGATCCGCAAGATCCGTGATGACGGCCGCACCGTGCTGCTCATCGAGCACGACATGGGCTTGGTCATGCAGATCGCCGACCGGCTGGCCGTGCTCGACTTCGGCCAGAAGATCGCAGAAGGGCTCCCCCACGAGGTGCAGAACAACCAAAAGGTGATCGAGGCTTACCTGGGGGTGGCGGAAGATGCTTCTTGAGGTTCAGGACATCAACGTCCACTACGGGAAGATCGCCGCGCTCAAGGGTATGACCATCGAGGTCGACGAGGGCGAGATCGTTTCGCTCATCGGGGCCAACGGCGCCGGCAAGACCACGACACTGAAGACGATCTCGGGGCTGCGTCCGCTGACCAGCGGCCGGATCCTCTTCGACGGCAAGGACATCTCGAAGACGCCCGGCCACAAACGGGTCGAGCTCGGGATCGGCCAGTCACCGGAAGGCCGGGGCGTGTTCCCCGGGATGACGGTGCAGGAGAACCTCCTGATGGGTGCCTACACCCGCAAGGACGAGCTGAAGGCCGACCTCGACGAGGTCTACGAGCTGTTCCCGCGGCTGAACGAGCGCAAGACCCAGTTCGGCGGCACGATGTCCGGTGGCGAGCAGCAGATGATCGCCATCGGCCGCGCGCTGATGACCAAGCCCAAGGTGCTGCTGCTCGACGAGCCGTCCATGGGTCTGGCGCCGATGCTGATCGCGCAGATCTTCGACATCATCCGCGAGATCAACAAGCGCGGGACCACGGTCCTGCTGGTGGAGCAGAACGCGCAGCAGGCGCTGAAGCTGTCCGACCGCGCGTACGTGCTGGAGACCGGTCGAGTGGTCAAGAGCGCCCGCGGTGCCGAGCTGCTGGACGACCCGCAGGTGCGGGCCGCCTACCTCGGTGGTGATTTGGGCGTCTGACGCCTTTCGGGAAGGGCCCCGTCGCGTTTTCGCGGCGGGGCCCTTTCTTTGTCCAAGGTGTGGGGTCCGGTGCCGTGTCCCGAGTTCAGGTCAGCTTGATGTCCGTGCCGGTGAGGTTCTTCATGTCGGTCAGTGTCGGGCCGCCGAAAGCCCGCAGCACCAAGGGTTTCGCCTCCTTCGGGAGATCGAAGTAGAGGTCGAACTCGACCCGCACGCCGCGCCCGAGCTCGAACTTGTCCGGCTGCCGTTTGATCGTCATGGCCTGGTTGTCGACCGCGATCACCGCGCCGGAATCGGTGACGAGTTGCTGGCGCCGCGTGTCGAAGAGGATCCCGGAGAGGCCCTTTCCCGTCACCACCAGCCGGAGCCGGACGAACTGTCCCTTAGCCTCGAATTCGGCGTGGCTGCCGGTGAGACTGGGGAGCCCGGCGGCCAGGCCGATGAGCGAGAACTCGGTTTCCCCGTTGAGCGCCGGTGGCAGGTGCAGGGCGGTCTCGTCCGGACGGACCTCACGCGCGGGCAGGTCGTAGACGGGTTTGGCGGGCGGCGGTTCCTGCTCGGCCGAGCACCCCGTGAGCAGGGCCAGCACCGAAGCCGCCGCGGTCAGGCACCTTCTCATCGGACGACCTCCACCCTCAAGTACGGCCACCCGTCGACATCCGGCAGCCGCACCGGGCCGACTTCCGCACCCGGCGAGAAGTGGACCATCGTTCCCGTCGTACCGTCGTCGGCGATCGGCGTCAGAGCGGTGACCGGGACGCCGCGTTCGTAACGCTGGGTCCAAGAGCCGTTGTGACGCCGGTTGGTGTGCACGAGCCAGTCGCTCAAGCCCGCCACGACCGACACCCCGCGACGCGGATGACCGTCCGGAAGCCATTGTTTTCCCGGGAAATCGAAGAAGCGCAGATCCTTGGTCGACATGACCGGTTTCTTCACGAAGCCGCCGTGCCCATCCGCGCGGGTATCGGTGCCCCGCCCGTCGTCCGCCACGGAGACCGAGCCGTCGGGGTGGACCGTGACGACGGCCTTCCCGCGGCCGGTGCTTTCGGCTTCCTCCGCCGCGTAGGCGAGCACTTCGAGGATCAGGTGCGCGACTCCGCCGGGGGCGAACTCCTCGGGGTTCCGGCGGATATGCCTCAGATGTCCGGCGTCCACGGACCCGGCCCAGTCGTGCGTGGTGGTGCGCCATCGGGCTTCTCCGTCAGTCACTCCGCCATTCTCCTACGGGTTAGTGTGCGGCTGTGGAGTTACGACGTCTTCGATATCTGTGTGCCGTGGTGGAGGAAGGGCATCTCACCCGCGCGGCGGAGCGTCTCGGCCTCCGCGCGTCGTCGCTCAGCCAGCAGATCATCGCGCTGGAACGGGAACTGGACGCGGCCTTGTTCGTCCGGACCCAGGCGGGGATGACGCCCACCGCCGCCGCCCTGGCGCTGCTCCCCCACGCCCGGCGGATACTGGAGGAGGCCGAACTCGGCGCGCGGGCCGTCCGCGACACCATGGGCAGGCCGCTCCGCGTCGGCGTGACGCCGGGCGCGCCGCCGGCCGTCCTCGCGACCCTGTACGCCGAAGCGGTGGAGATCGACGACCTGCCCGCCGCGCGGCAGCTCGACCTCCTCCGCCGCGGCGCGCTCGACGCCGGACTGCTCGCCTTGCCGGAAGACGTGGACGGTCTGCGCGTCGCCGTCGTGAGCGAGAGGCCGTTGGGTGTGCTCGTCTCAGACGCCCACTCCCTGGCCCGGCTCGACGAAGTGGGCTGGGAGGATCTCACCGGCCTGGATCTCCTTCTGTACGAAAGAAAGCTGGCTCCCGGCTACCATGACAGGCTGCTCGCGGACTGCGCGGCGGCGGGCTGGCGGCCGGCTCACGTCCGCACCGGACCGCCTCGGCGGTCGCTGTTCGTCGCCGAATTGCGGCACGGTGGCGACGTCGTCGCCTTGCGTCCCCGAGAGGAACCGGCCGAAGGTCTGCGCTGGTTGCCGCTGCGGGAGGCCCCGGTCGTCCGGCACGCGCTCGTGTGGGACCCGGCGCACGAATCTTCGGAGCGGATCGCCGCGCTGGTATGACGGCGCCCACAGCGGATCTCCGCGCCGTCCGCCCGACCTCTGCTCTTCGGCGCTCCCGGACGGCCGTACGGATCCGCCTCGTGGACGGCACCCCGCGTTCCGCGATTACCTCACTGTGATCGAGAACGAAGGAGAATCGTCATGCGACAGTGGGGTTTCGTGTACTTGGCCGAGGGCTGCGACCCGGCGCGGGACGTGTCCCGTGTGGACACTGGGCGGTGCCTGACGGTGCTGATCGGGGTCGGCCGTGTGGACCAGGTCGTCACCGCGGCCCGGCGGCTGGTCGACGAAGGGGCGCAGCTGATCGAATTGTGCGGCGCGTTCGGTCCCGTGTGGACGGCACGGGTGATCGACGCGGTGGGAAGCGAGGTCCCGGTCGGAAGTGTCCTGTACGGCGCCGAAGCCACCAAGCAGCTTCACGACCTGTTCGACCTCGGCGGCTAGCAGTTTTCGACGTGTGCGGCGTCGAAGCAGGCGGCGGGCTCGGCGTGGCCCGCCGCCTGGTACAGCAGGGTGTACAGCGTCTCGCGCTGACCCTTGTCGAGCGCGCCGAGTACCTCGTCTTCGACCGCGGCGAGGGCGAACTCGGCCTTGACGAGCTGCTTCAGGCCGACATCGGTGAGTTCGACGATGTGGCGGCGCCGGTCCGCCGGTGACCGCCGGCGCTCGATCAGGTTCGCGGACTCGAGGTCGTTCAACAACCCGACGACGTTCGTGCTGTCCATCTCCAGCGTCTTGGCGAGGTCCTGCTGCGAGCAGCCGCCCAGGTCACGCAGCACGGTCAGCGCGACGAGGTGCCGGGGCCGCAGGCCGAGCGGGGTCAGGACGGACTCGCTGCGCAGCCGGATCCGGCGGGTGACGTGGTCCAGCAGCGCGCCGCAGCGGTGCGGGGGCTGATTCACGACCGGGAGTTCGGGCACCCGTCAAGTGTACGTTCCCCATGATGGTCGCCACAGCATCAATGGTTTGCGTTACACAAACTATCTGTGCAAGATAGTAGGCATGACGAACCTGCTGCACATCGACTCGAGCATCACGGGCGAGCACTCGATCAGCCGCCGCCTCACCGCGCGTGCCGCCGCGGCCTGGCGCGCCGCGCATCCGGAAGGCACGGTCACCTATCGCGACCTGGGCAACGACCCGCTACCGCATCTGGACGCGGCGGCCAACGCGGCCAAGGCGACGCCGCCGGAGCAGCACACTCCGGAGCAGGCCGCGGCCTGGCGGCTCATCAAGGAGCTCGTCGACGAGGTGAAGGCGGCCGACACGATCCTGCTGGGCCTGCCGCTGTACAACTTCGGCCCGCCGAGCACGGTCAAGGCCTGGGTCGACCACCTGATCGCGCCCGGGCTGTCGCTCGACGCCGAGACCAGGGAAGGCCTGCTCGGCGGCCGTGACCTCATCGTCGTGACCGCGCGCGGCGGCGGATACGGCGAAGGCACCCCGCGCGAGGGCTGGGACCACGCGCAGGCGTGGATCCCGCACGGCGTCTCGCTGACCGGCCTCGAACCGCGTTTCGTCACCGCCGAGCTGACCCTGGCGAAGACCAACCCGGCGATGGCGGACCTCATCCCGCTGGCCGACGCCAGCCAGGCCGAGGCCGAACGCGCCATCGACGCACTGTGGACGCCCGTCGCGGCCTGACTCGTGAGTGGTAAGGACGGTTAGAACCGTCCTTACCACTCACGAGGACTCAGCCGATGCCCGCCGCGAAGACGTGCATCGCGGTGTTCGACGGAAGCGTCACCGCGACGACCTCCTTCCCGGCGGTCAGCGGGACGGTGTTCGCGAACACCCGGTACGGCGTGGTCGGATACGCCGCCCCCGTGCGGGTGTTCTTGCCCATCACGGTCGCCACCGTGGTCGCGCCGTACTGAGCCGGATCGGCACAGCACCAGTTGGGGAACCCGAGTTCGCCCTGGCTCGTGCTGCCATCGGCATAGCGGACGACGACAGTGCCCTTCGCCGTACCCGTCCCGGTTCCGGTCAACACCAGCTTGGTGCCCGAACCGCGCATCGCGATGGTCTGGCCGGACGCGAGGACGTTGTCCTTCTGTCCGCTACCGGTCACGGGCCAGGTCAGCTGAGCACCGAGCGCGGAGAAGCCCGCACCGGGCTTGAGACCGGCTTCGGCGAGGCCTTCCGCCCGGAAACTGCTGCCGCCGCCGTCGATGTCCCCCACCGCGACATGCGCCGCGTCGGTGACGCCGACGTTGCCGTACGCCGAGGCCAGCGAAGCGTGCGGCACGGTGACCGTCACCGAGTCGGTGACCCGGTTCTCCCCGAGCCGCGCTTTGTACGACGCCGACACGGTGAGCTGGTAGTCGTCCGGCTTGATGCCCGCGTCCGGTGTCACCTTCACCGGGACCTGGACGGTCTTGCCGGGCATCACCAGCCGCGGCCCGGCGGGCACCTCGACACGGAAGCCGTTGGCGGGCAAGGAGAACGAGACGTCCCGGACCGGGAGCGGGGTGCCGTTGGTGAAGCTCAGCGTGCCCGTCGCGGTCTGCCCCGGACCGGCGACCGCCGGCACGGAGAGGGCGACCGAACCGTTGCGGTCTTCGGGGAAGATCCCGCCGACCGCGCTCGTGCCGAACAGCCGCACGTCCTGTCGGTCACCGGCGCCGATCTTGCCCGTCTTGACCCGTACGACCCCGCCGGTGGCCGGATCGAACCACCAGCCCGACGATGCCGCGTCCAGTTCGGCCTTGCTGCCGTATTGCCGCAAGATCGACGTCCCGGCCAGCACCGTCGCGGGCTTGCTTCCCGTGTGGACGGTCAGCTGGTAGTTCCGTGAAGCGGGCTTTCCGGCGTAGGAACCGGAACTCGCGCCGATCCCGACCGTCACCGTGCCCAGGCCGGACGTCGGCGCGTCCACGGTGAAGGTCTGCTTCGCCTGGTCGCCGTTCTTGTAGGCACGCGTGACGCCGTCGTCCTCGGTGAGTGTGAACGAACCCTTGCCGTGCGGGTACACGTCGAGGTCGAGCACGCCCTTGTCCCTGGTCTGCCACGACTTCGTGCCCTCGGCCCACATCGGCACCACGGCCCCGGCGCGGACGAACAGCGGCAGCGTGTCGAGCGGCGCGTCGTAACCGTCCACAGTGGTCGGACCGGTGTAGGTCTTGCCGCTCCAGTAGTCGACCCAGGTGCCCTTCGGCAGGTAGATGCCGTTGCGCACGGTCGAGTTCTCGTACACCGGGGCGACCAGGAAGTCCTTGCCGGAGAGGAACTCGTACTTCGCCTTCTCGCCCCAGACGTTCGGGTCGTCCGGGTACTCGAGCGCCAGCGGGCGGACTTGGCCGACGCCGGTCTTGTGCGCCTCCACCGAATGGCTGTAGGTGTAGGGCAGCAACCGCTCCTTGAGCAGCAGGTACTTGCGGTTGATCGAGGTGTACGGCTCGCCGTAGCGCCACGGCTGCTTGTCCGACGCGGCCCAGCCGTCCATCGTCATCGAGACCGGCAGGAACGCCTTCCACTGCAGGTCGCGGACGTAGGTCTGCGGGCTGCCGCCGAAGATGCCGTCGATGTCGCCGGTGTTGTACGCCATGCCGGACGTCGTGGCGCCGGCGTAGGTCGGGATCTGCCATTTGATGTAGTCGTACGAACCGGCCTGGTCGCCGCTCCACAGCACGCCGCAGCGCTGCGCGCCCGCCCAGCTGACCGGTGTCCAGACGAAACCGCGCGCGTCGCTGTTGTCCTCGATGCCCTTGTACGCGGTGTCACAGGCGTCCAGCGCGAATTCGTACCCCGGGCCGACCCACGCGACGTCGAGTTTGCGGACCCGTACCCCGGCCTTGACCTCTTCGACCTGGTTCGGCACGCCGTTCTCGGTCCACAGGCCGAGCTGCATGTTGTTCTTGCGGAGACCCTCACCGGTCTGCTGGAGGTTCTCGTAGCCGCAGCCGTAGCCGTCGTTGACCAGCATCCAGCCGTTGGGCATCCCGTGCTCGGTGTACCCCTCGGCGACCTTCACCGCGTCCAGCGTGTGCCGCTCACCGCGGTTGGCGTTGTGCAGGTAGCAGTCGGCGTCACCGTGTTCGAGACCGTAGAGCGGTGGCAGGAAAGGCTTCCCGACCAGGTCGGTGTAGCCGGTGATGACGTCCTTGAGCCCGTCGCCGACGACGTAGGTCGCGTCGAAGCGGCGTTCGTCGTGTGTCGTGCGCACCGGCTCGGTGAAGGCGTAGGTGCCCTGCGCGAAGGTGTTGCGCAGCACGCCGTACCCCGCCGTGGAGGCGTAGAACGGCTGCGAGTTCGGGGCTCCGCCGTCGTTCCAGTTGTAGTCCGCGAAGATCCGGATCGTCTGGTCACGGTGGCTGAAGCGGCCGTTCTGCTCGCCGCCGCCGACGAACTGCTCGGTCGCCGTCCGCGTCAGGGTCTGCGTGGTCTGCTTGTCGGTCCAGGACAGCGGGGCCGACTCCTCCCAGAGCCGCTTGCGGTCCGCACCGTCGTACAACGCGAGCCGCAACGGGTGCTTGTACGCCCGAAGCGTCGCCTTGGCCGTGGAAACCGCCCAGTAGTCCCCCTTGTCCGTCCTCTTCGGCGTGACCGGCTCGCCGGTGCGCGGCAGCACGATCTTGCTCCCGGCCGGATCGGTGAACGTGCCGTCCGGCGCCAGCCAGACCCGGACGGCGCCTTCGGCCGGGAAGCTGACGCGTACCGCGGCGCTTCCCGATTTCAGGGTGACCGTGGCGCCGTCGCCGGAGATCCCGGTCAGATCGCCCAGCTTGCCGGACGCCGCCGCGCCTGGATCGGCGTGGGCGGCGACCGGGGAAAGCCCGAGTAAGGCCACTGCGGCCAAACAACTCAGGGATTGCGCAACTCTGCTCATTCGAGACACCTTTCGCGCATGAATACGCAAGATAGTCTCTGTATAGCGCACGGTTCGCGCAAAGTCATCCGCCGAAGCGGTGCTGCCGACTTTCGTCGGGTCGCCCGAAGATCCTTATGTCACAAGGAGTGCGCAAAAGACGTGAAGGTCCCTTCCCTGCCCTCGGGGCCAGGGCCCCGGCAAAGTCGCAGAGCTGCTGGTCTGCATTCCTGCCGATGGGGCTCACAGGAGCAGGCTCAGTCAAGAGCCCTGGATCCTGACTGTCCATAAGGGACTCTAAACGAGATCACAGTGCCCGATTCGAGCGATTTGCGCATCTTTGCGAGGGGGTCGTGAGTGCTTTGGGTCGTTCTAACCCTCTTTGCCACTCACGACCCCGCGCGAAATCGGACATACGTGCATCGATTGGACATTCCGTCGTCAAGAAGTGTCCCTTGTGGACACTCGCGGCAGTTGCCCGCCCTGTCAGTGTTCAGAACCAGGTCCGCGCTATCTCGATAGGAAACGGGCCTTCACGGGCTTGGTCAGACGGCTTGGACCTCGACGCCGGCGGCTTCGAACGCCCGCAGCACCTTCGGATCGGCGTTGGAGTCGGTGACCAGGGCGTGCACCTGCGGGGTCGCGCAGATCCGCGCGAACGCGCGACGGCCCAGCTTCGAGCCGTCGGCGACCGCGACGACGCGTTCCGCCCGCTCGACCATCAGCCGGTTGATACTCGCCTCGCCCTCGTGATGCGCGAAGGCTCCTGCGTCGGCGTCGAACGCGTCGACGCCGAGGAACAGCAGGTCGATCGTCAGTTCGCTGAGCACACGCGTCGCCAGCGGGCCGCTGAGCTCGAACGACTGCGGACGCGCGACCCCGCCGGTGACCACGATCTTCACATGCGGCCGGACCGCGAGTTCGTGTGCGATGTTCAGCGCGTTGGTGACCACGGTCAGCCCTGGCGAATCACGAAGACCGGCCAGATCGGACCTCGTCGCCAGCGATCGCGCGACCCCGGCCGTCGTGGTCCCGCCGTTGAGGCCGACCACCATGCCCTGCGCGACGAGCGCCGCCGCGGCGACGCTGATCCGCTGCTTCTCGGGCACGTGCCGGGCGGTCTTGTACCGCAACGGCAGGTCGTAGGCGAGATCGTTGGCCACCGCACCACCCCTGGTGCGGGTGAGCAACTGCTGCTCCGCCAGATGATCGAGGTCGCGCCGGATCGTGGCCGCGGAGACGTTCAGCTCCTCGGCCACGTCCTCGACGTCGATCTTTTCCCGCTGCCCCAGCAGGTCCAGCAGGGTGCTCAGCCGTTCGTGCCGGGCCATCGGCGCCACTCCTAGCTCGCTGCGGCCTATCGCGCATGACGTTGCGCTGTTGGCCACTGTTTCGAGCAGTATGCTGCATCGCGGTTGTCCGCCGCGTGCGGCACGCCGGTCGAGTGGCCAGGCCGGTCACTTCATCCGGAAGTCGTGCTGTTCCGGCAGCGGTTCCTCGGAAACCGCCGCCCAGGTGTCCGACAAAGACGTTTCCCCTTCCCTGATGTTCGCGACCTCGAAACCCGTGTCGTACACGGCCTTGGCCCCGGCGACGTCGCCGAGGGCGAGCCGGGTGCGGGCGGTCAGCAGGGCGATCCGCCCCTCCACGGGCAGCCCGGCCAGCAGCTCGCCGGCTTCGTCCGGGAGGCCGGCGGCGAGTTGCGCCGCGATGGCCTCGACGACCAGAGGACGCAGTGACGGCGCGAGAGCGACCGCCCGCCGGTACAGCCAGGCGGCCTCGTGCCCGGCGGTGGCGACCGCCAGATTCCTTAGTGCCCAGGGGTTCTCGGCCGTCGAGACCGACTCACGCCAGGCACCGACCGCGTCCGAATGCCGTCCGGCCACCCAGTACGCCACACCGCGGTGGTACCAGGTGAGCCAGTTCTTCGGGGCGTACTCCAGGAGATCCGCCCAGTACCGGTTCACCAGCGTCGGCGGTGGCACCGTGAGCGGATCCCCGTCCGGCGGCGTCCCGTCGAGCAACGCGAGCCACGGCTCCTGGACAGGCCCGAGTGACTCGTCCGGGAACGGCGTGCCGGGCAGGCACATCGGCGCGCGCCGGTTCTCCAGCGCGCCCCAGCCGGAACCGGTGGCCAGGAAGGATTCCGGGGTGACGTCGGCGATCTTCCGCCAGTCGTCGTGGTACTCGTCCAGGACTTCCGCGGACGGCAGACCGGCGGCGACGGCTTCGCGGGCCGCCGTCCAGTCTTCGCCGTGCACCGCGGCCGGATCCGCGGCGACCGGACCGTAGGCCTCCAGCCAGTCCCAGCTCTCCCCTGGCGGCAGGCGCAGGTGTTCCAGCTGGGTGCGGGCCAGCCCGGCCTGGATTTCCAGGTAGCCACCGGCGCCGGGAGCCAGCCATTCCTGCCAGCGGCGTCCGCCGGTGGATTCGCCCTACAGGAACAGCTTCCGGCCACGCAGGCGGCCGGTGGACAGCTGGGCCACCCCCGTCCCGTCAGCCTCGACGGCCGCGACCCACGGCCTTCCGGTCACTTCGAAGAAGTAGTCCGCCGCGGCTTCGGCGCGGGCCGGATAGGTCAGCTCACCCGGCACGTCGACCAGGTCGAGCCGCCCCGAATAGCCGTAGTGCCACGCCTGGGTCGCGGGAGCGAGCACCCGGGTGCCTTCGTTCTGCGGCACCGCGATATTCGACCACCAGTACACCGGGACGTCGTGGGGATGCGGATTCCGCACCCGCACGGCCACAAGCAGGTGATCCGACCCGTCGGGCAGCCAGAAGTCGATCTGGTAAGGCAGGTCGCGAGTGCGTTCCCACTCCCACAGCCGCAGCATCGGCGTGCCGTCCGGGCCCTCGATCTCCGCGGCGAACATCGGCTCGCAGGTCAGCGTCGTGTGCCCGGTACTCCCGAGGTTCCATTCGACACCGCCCGCGAACCACGCGTCCCGCAGGGCGAGGTTCGCGGGCTGGAACACCGGATTACGGTAGAGCAGCTCGCGGCCCGACGGCTTGTGCACCAGCGAGTACAGCCGTCCGCCCAGTGACGGCAGCACGGTGGCGCGGAGTTCGTCGTTCTCCAGCACCAGCGCCGCAAGCTCGCGTTCCGTGCGCTCGCGGGTGTAGCCGTCCTGCAGCAGACACGGCAGCGGCGTGTCCAGACGGCCGTAGCCGATGTTCTCCGCCAGGTCCGGTGGCAGCTCGTCCACATTGGACACCTTGGCCACCGCTTCGGGCTTCCGAAGCGGTGGCAACGGGTTCTCCGGCCCCAGCTCGGCGGCGGGCAGCAGTAACCCGGTGCGGTACAGGCGGGTCATGCGTCCGGGAGCCGATCGCCGGTGGCGGCGTCGAACAGGTGCACCGCGCCCGGTTGCGGCGTCAGCGTGATCGGCTCGCCACGCTGCCACGGGGCCATGCCCGGGGTGCGGACCGTCAGCACGCGGTCGCCGTCCCGGCAGTAGAGATACTGGTCGCTGCCCAGTTCCTCGACGACCTCGACGACGGCCTCGAAACCGCCGTCCCCGATCGTCCAGCCCTCGGGCCGGACGCCGACGACGATGCCGGGACCGGTCAGCGCCGAACGTTGCGCAGGAGTCAACGGCAGCCGCGTACCACCGGCGACGGCGCCATCAGCGTCCACAGTGGTCTTCAGGAGATTCATCGCGGGCGAGCCGATGAACCCGGCGACGAACACGTTGACCGGCTTCGCGAACAGCCCGACCGGAGTGTCGCACTGCTGCAGGATCCCGTCCTTCAGCACCGCGACCCGGTCGCCCATGGTCATCGCCTCGACCTGGTCGTGCGTGACGTAGAGCGTCGTGATGCCCAGCCGCCGCTGCAGGGACGCGATCTGGGTCCGCGTCTGCACCCGGAGCTTCGCGTCCAGATTGGACAGTGGTTCGTCCATCAGGAACACACTGGGCTCGCGCACGATCGCCCGCCCCATCGCGACGCGCTGCCGCTGCCCGCCGGACAGGTTCGCGGGTTTGCGGTCCAGGTACTCGGTCAGGTCGAGGACGCCCGCGGCTTCGCGCACCTTGCGTTCGCGTTCGGCCTTGGCCATCTTCGCCAGCTTCAGATGGAAACCGATGTTCTCCCCCACCGTCATATGCGGGTAGAGCGCGTAGTTCTGGAACACCATGGCGATGTCCCGGTCCTTCGGCGGGAGTTCGGTGACGTCGCGGTCGCCGATGTGGATGGAACCGTCGTCGACGCCTTCCAGCCCGGCGAGCATGCGCAGCGTGGTCGACTTCCCGCAGCCGGACGGGCCGACCAGCACCAGGAATTCGCCGTCGGCGACCTCGAGGTCGAGGCCGTCGACCGCGGGGCGGTCCACTCCGGCGTAGAACCGGGTGGTGTCGGAGAAGGTCACGGTGGCCATCAGGTCCTACTTTCCGGCGCCGAGGGTCAGGCCGGTGATGATCCGGCGGGCGAGCACGAGGTAGAGCACGAGCATCGGGAGCACGACGATCGCCACCCCGGCGATCAGGCCGCCGTACTCCGACTGGTAGCTCGCGGCCCCGTAGAAGGTGAAGAGCGCGCGCGACAGCGTGAAATGCGCCTGGTCCTTGAGGAACACGATCGCCAGCAGCGTCTCGTTCCACAGGCCGATGGCGTTCAGCGTCAGCGCGGTGATCATGCCGCCCCGGGTCAGCGGCAGCATGACCGAGAAGAACGTGCGCGTCGGCGAGGCGCCGTCGAGCGCGGCCGCCTCCTCCAGTTCGTCCGGCAGCGACCGGAAGAAGCCCGTCATGAGGAACACCGTGAACGGGATCGACAGCGCCACGTACAGCACGAACAGGCCGTACTCGTTGTCCAGGTGCACTTTGCTGAGCACCACGAACAGCGGGATGATCACGGTCTGGAACGGCACGCCCATCCCGATCGCGACGACGTTCGTCATCGGGCCGGCACCGCGGACACCGAGCCTGGTCAGGGCATACGCGCAGGGCGCCGAGACGGCGACGGTCACGACCGTCGCCAGCCCGACCAGGAGCACGGTGGTCAGCACGGCCTGCCCGAAACCGGCGTTGTTCCAGGCGTAGATGAAGTTCCGGAACGGCTTGCCGACGTGGAACCACTGGTACGGCAGGGCGAACGGCTTGGTGAAGATCTCCACCGGCGTCTTGAACGACGCCGTGAGCAGCCAGTACAGCACCAGGATGTTGCCCGCGGTGAACAGCCACACGATCGTGGAACCCAGTACCCGCAACGGGCTGAACCGTTTGGAGCCGGGCGCCGGACGCGGTTTGCGTGGCGGTTTGCGCACCGGTTTCGGCGACGGGCGCGCAGGCACCTCGACGTCGGTGACGGACATTTCGTCTCCCTCAGAACTGGATCGCGTCACGGCGCATCAACCGGCGGAGCAGGACCACGAGCACGGACACCAGCGCGATCATCGCCACCGCGCAGGCACACGCGGCACCGAAGTCCGGGGTGCCGTTCGAGCCGAAGGTCCGGTCGAACACGTAGATCCCCAGCGTCCACGCCTCGTTGGGCGGGGCGTAGGTGCCCGGACCGGCCAGCACGAACACCAGCTCGAAGATCTTGAGCGCGTTGATCGTCCACAGCACCCCGGCGACCCCGACGACGTCCCAGGTCATCGGCAGCGTGATGTGCTTGAACTTCTGCCATGGCGAAGCGCCGCCCAGCTCGGCGTCCTCGTAGAGATACGGCGGGATGCGGTCGACCGCGGCCATCAGGATGGTGATGTAGAAACCCGAGCTGGCCCAGATCAGCGACGCCGTCACCACACCGGTCACATTGGACGGTGCGAGGAACTTCGCCGCGTCCGCGCCGAGACTTTCCAGCACGTAGTTCGCCAGGCCCTGTTTCCCCGGCTGGTACTTGAAGACGAAGCCGAGGAACATGCCGAGCGCGACCGGCGCCACGATGTTCGGGAAGAACAGGATGGCGCGGACGATCTTGCCACCCTTCATGTCCCGCAGCACCATGGTGAACAGGAACGCCAGCGCGAACGTGCCGATCCCGCCGAGGAACACGTAGATCAGCGTGTTGCGGAAGGCGTACTGGAACGAGTCGCTCGCCCACATCTGCGTGTAGTTGGTGACGCCGTTGGGTTCCGGCGTGTCCCCCGCGCCGGCCCAGCTGGTGAAGCTCAGCACCACGGTCGCGATCGTCGGCAGTACCAGGAAGGCCAGGTACAGCACCAGTGCCGGCGCGGCGAACGGCCAGAACAGCCGTTTCTTGCGGCGCAGGTGCGCCCCGGCGTTCACCGACCTCGCCGACGGTGTCGTCGGCGTCGTCGGCGTCGTGACCGTCGCCATCAGCCCTGGTTCTTCCAGAACTCGGCGCCCTTGGTGGCGAGCTGGTCCACGAACTGCTGCGGGGTGATCTGGCCCTTCAGCAGCGCGATGTCGGCGGGGTCGAAGACGTCGGTCTGCCATTTGCCGCCGGCGACGCCGTCGATCCCGTCGTACTGCAGGACGTGTTCCTTCTTCGGGTCGTCCAGCGCGGCCTTGACCTGTTTGAGGTCGTCCGGCACGGCGAGGTCGGCGCGCGGCACGAGGTTGTCGGCCACGATCGGGATCCCGGCGAGCAGGTCCTTGTTGAGGAAGTAGGCGATGAACGCCTTGGCCGCCTCGGGGTGCTTGGCCTTCTTGGTCACCGAGAAGCCGATCGACATCTGCTCGACGGTGTCGTGCGTGGCGCCTTCGGACATCGGGAACTGGAAGGAGCCGTAGTTGATCTTCGTTCCGGCGCCCTGCTTGTCCAGGTACTCGCGGGTCTCGCTCGGCGCCCAGCTGCCGACGTAGAGGAACCGGGAGTCGCCGTCCGCCCAGCGCTGCTGCACCTGCGGGAACTTCGCCGCGTCCCAGCCATCGATGAAGTACTTGGGCAGCTTCGCGGTTTCGGTGGCCGCCTTGAGGAAGCCGGGCTCGGTCTTCCACGCCTGGCCGGTCTTGTCGGTCGCGGCCTTGTAGAGCCCGCCCGCACCGACGTACCGCTCGGCGAGCTGGGTGTAGAAGTACATGTTGTAGAACGGGATGTCGCCGTCGAGGCTGATGGCGGCCTTGCCGTCGGCCTTCGCCTTGTCGAACAGGCCGATCAGCTCGTCCATCGTCTTCGGCTGCTGGATGTCGCCGGCGGTGTCCTTGTTGAACCACCACGCGCTCGACTGGATCGTGTACGGGACCATGAAGTTGTGGCCCTCGCGATCCTTGTTCTGCGGGAAATCGTACGAGCTGGGCGAAAGCACGTCCTTGACGGTCTTGTCGCCTTCGCCGACCTTCATCGCGAACACGTCGTCGACGCTCTGCGTGCCGCCCGGCGTCATGACCGCCGCGCCGACCTTGCTGACGTCCTGGTCGAACAGGTCCGGCACGGCGTCGGTGTTCAGCGCGGGCACCAGGTTCTGCGTGTAGGCCTTGCGGCCCAGCCACTGCACGTCGACCTTGACGCCGGTCTTCTCCTGGAAGCATTTGAAGGCCTTCTGGAGGACCTTGCCCTGCGGCTCGTCGGCCGTCCACATCGACCAGTACGTGAATTCCTTGTCCGTGGCGGGTTTCGCCGCCGCCTCCGGACAAGGCGCGTTGAGGAACTGGTCGACGCCCGGAAGCGCGTTCTCGCCGGTGCCACCGGCCGTGTCCCCGCCGCCGCATCCCGCGAGCAGGAGCGCCACCCCTGCCGTCGCTGATGTCACTGTCGTGAGCCTGCCTACCCGCATCCGCCACCACCTGGATCGAAGATCACACAAGTTCTGCTTGTTGTTGCGCAGTTTTGTGAGGTTTCGCGCACATGTCAACAGTCAATCGCGCAAAGTCTGCTCAATCGTCACCTTGACCGGTTCAACCCGATCAAAGCTTGAGCACTCCCAGCAACCGCCGCACCTCGACGGCGACCGCGGCGCGCCCGGCACCGAGGTACTTTCGCGGGTCGACGCGCTCCGGATGCGCGCGCCAGTCTTCCGCGGCGGCCGCCGTGAACACCTTGTTGAGCTGGGTGGCGATGTTGATCTTCGTCATTCCGGCCCGTACCGCCTCGGCGAGCCCGTCGTCCGGTACGCCGGACGAACCGTGCAGCACCAGCGGCACCGGCACACGCTCCCGCAGCCGCGCGATCAGCTCGAAGTCCAGTGCGGCGTCCCGGGTGAGCATGGCGTGCGAACTGCCCACCGCCACCGCGAGCGCGTCGACCCCGGTGGACGCGACGAACTCCGCCGCCTCGTCCGGATCGGTGCGCGCGCCGGGCGCGTGGACGCCGTCCTTGCCCCCGACCTCGCCGAGTTCGGCCTCGACCCAGACCCCGTGGTCGTGGCAGTACGCGGCGACTTCCCTGGTCGTCCGCACGTTGTCGGTGTAGTCCAGTTTGGACGCGTCGAACATGACGGAGCCGAAGCCGAGCGCGACCGCCTCGCGGACGAGGTCGGCCGATTCGGCGTGGTCGAGGTGCACGGCGACCGGTGTGGCGGCGCTTCTCGCCGCGGCCAGCGCCGCCGCGCCCACCGGCGCCAGCGAGCCGTGGTACTTCACGGCGTTCTGGCTCAGCTGCACGATCACCGGCCTTTCGGCCGCGGCCGCGCCGTCGACGATGGCGGTGATGTGTTCGAGCTGGATCGCGTTGAACGCGCCACAGCCGCTCCTGGCCGCCGCGGCGGCTCCGACTATCTCCCCGGCTCCCACCAGAGGCATGGCAGTTCTCCTAGTCCGGGCGGGCGCGCACGGCGACCAGCCCCTGTTCGGCTTGGTAGTGCGCGAGGTCGACGTCGCCGGCGAGCGGGCCGAGCACGGCCGCCCCGGACAGCGCGACGGCCCGGCGCAGGATGTCCGGCCACGGTTCGACGCGGCTGAGCCCCAGCGCCAGCGCCGCGACGACGGCGTCACCCGCACCGGTGGTGTTGCCACGGAGCACAGTGGACGGTGCCGCGTGCCAGGTGCCGGATCCGGTCACCGCCAGCAGCCCCTCGGGCCCCAGCGAGACGACGACGGCGCCCGCCCCGGCCTTGCGAAGCTCGTTCGCGGCGGCCACGGGGTCACTCAGGCCGGTGACCTCGCGCAGCTCGTCCGCGTTCGGCTTGACCACGGACGGCTTCCCGGCCAGTCCGGCGAGCAGTGCCTCGCCGGAAGTGTCCAAGATGGACGGTGTGTCGCCGAAGAGCCCGGCGTATCCCCCGGCTCCGGGCGGCAGGCTGCCCGAACAGACGAGTACGTCCGGTTTTCGGGTTCTGACGGCCGACGCAAGCGCTTGCCATTCGTCCTCGGTGAGCCGTGGCCCCGGCTCGTTGAGCAGCGTGACCGATCCGTCGCCCGCGAGAACCGTGGTGGTGCGCCGGGTTTCGCCGCCGATCGGAACGACGCCCGCCGCGATGCCCGCCGCCGCGAGCTCACCCACGACGGCGGCTCCCGTCGAGCCACCCGCGGTGAAGACCGCACGGACGTCGGCACCGAGGGTGTGCAGCACGCGGGCGACGTTGACGCCCTTGCCACCCGCCCGATGCCGCACGTCCCGTACGCGGTGCACGTCACCGGGCCGTAGACCGTCCACTGTGTACGTGACGTCCAGCGCGGTGTTCGGCGTGACGGTGACGATCACGGCGGCCTCAGGTCAGGACGACGGAACGGGTGAGGCTGCGGGGGTTGTCCGGGTCGAGTCCCTTGCGGGCGGCGATGGCCCCGGCGACACGCTGCGCGCGGACCAGGTCCGCCAACGGGTCCAGGCCGCTCTCGACGAACAGGCCGCCCGCGCGGGCGACGTCGCCGGCCAGCCCTTCCGGCGCCTGCCCGAACATCCAGGTCACACGGCCCGGCTCGCTGATGCTGATCGGGCCGTGCCGGTAATCCCAGGCCGGGTACGACTCCGTCCACAGTAGGCAGGCCTCGCGGAACTTGAGCGCCGCCTCGTTCGCGATGCCCACGGACCAGCCGGTGCCGAGGAAGCTGAACTGCTCCGCGGTGACCAGTTCGTCGGGCAACGGTTCGGCGAGTACGCGTTCGGCCTGGTCGGCGACCGCGGTCAGGTCCTCGCCGAGGTGGGCGCGCAGCATCGCCAGCGCCGTCGTGGCGAACCGGGTCTGCACGACCGAGCGTTCGTCCACCACGGAAAGGTCGACGATCGTGTCCGCGGCGGCCTCGATCTCGCGCGGCACGCCGGTGATCGCGATGGTCGGCGTCTTGCCCCGCAGCTTCGCCAGCAAGGCGTGGACCTCGGTCGTCGTACCCGACCTGGTCAACGCCACGACGTGGTCGTAACCCCGGGCGGACGGGAACTCCGACGCGGCGAAGGCGTCGGTCTCGCCGAGCCCGGCGGACTCGCGAAGGACGGCGTACGCCTGGCCGATGAACCACGAGGTGCCGCAGCCGACGATCGCGACCCGCGCGCCCGGCGGCGGCAACAGGTCACTGTTCGCCGAGGCCAGCGCCGCCGCTTCCCGCCAGAAGCCGGGCTGGCTCGCGATCTCCGCCGCCATGAAGGTCCCGCTCATGAACTCCCCATCCGTGCCAGTTGTGCGCAATAGGTGTCACGTTAGGTGCAGTTTTGTGCAACGTCAATGCTCTGTTAGCGCACTTTCACGCATTTGCTCCGCGCAGATGTGCAGAATGCGCTGGTCACCTACCGTGGACGGATGCGGATCGTCTCGCTGCTCCCCGCCGCGACCGACTTCGTCGCGGCTCTCGGCCTCCTGCCGTCACTGGCAGGCCGGACCCACGAATGCGACTGGCCACCCGGCGCGCTGGACGACGTCCCGGTGGTCACGAGCAGCACGATCGACCACGACGTCCTGTCGAGCCGGGAGATTTCGGCGGCCGTCGGCGGGGAGCATCGCGGGTCGGCCCTGTACTCCCTGGACGCCACGCTGCTCGCGGCGGCCGAACCCGACGTCGTCCTCACGCAGGATCTCTGCGACGTCTGCGCGGTCTCCTACCGGCAGTGTCGGAGACCGTGCGCGCGATGGACGGCGACACGAAGGTGGTCAGCCTCGAACCGCGAACGCTCGACGGCATCTTCAGTTGCTTGACCACGCTCGGCGAGGTGCTGGGCGTCTCCGAACGCGCGGCCGCTGAGACCCGTCTTCTCCGGGACCGTTTGGCGGCGGTCCGGGACCGAGTCGCGGGGCGACCGCGGCCGAGGGTGGCGGCCATCGAATGGCTCGACCCGCTCTGGCCCGCCGGGCACTGGGTCCCGGAGCAGATCGACGCCGCCGGTGGCATCCCGCTGCTCGCCGCCGCGGGCGAACACATCCGGCCGATCACGTGGAACGCCGTCGTCGCGGCGAGACCCGACGTGCTGCTGCTCATGCCCTGTGGCTTCCCACCGGAGCGGACCGAGGCGGAACTACCGCTGCTGACCGGCTTGCCAGGCTGGGACGACATCCCGGCCGTGCACGTCTTGGACGGGCCGGCCTACTTCAACCGGCCTGGCCCCCGCGTCGTCGACGGTGCGGAGATCCTCGCGGATCTCTTCCACGGGTGACCGGCGTCACGTCCAAAGCTGTCACAACCTCTCGGCCTCACTCGTCATGTGTGCAGAACCGAAGGAGAGGAAAGATCATGGAACCGCGCATCAACCTGTTCGAGAACGACGTCATCGTCAAGTACGTCAAGCGTCTCGGCGCCGCGAACCGGCCGATCGAGGAGTCCTCGCTGCCGCACGCTACCCAGGAACTGGTGAAGCTGCGCGCCAGCCAGATCAACGGCTGCGGTTTCTGCACCGACATGCACAGCAAGGACGCCGCGCATGCCGGCGAGACCTCGGTGCGACTCAACCTGGTCGCCGCCTGGCGGGAAGCGAACGTGTTCACCGAGCCCGAGCGCGCGGCTCTGACGCTCACCGAGGAGGGCACCCGGATCGCCGACGCGCACCACGGCGTCAGCGACGACACCTGGGCGCAGGTGCGCAAGCACTACGACGACGAGCAGATCGGTGCCCTGATCGCGCTGATCGCCGCGATCAACGCGTACAACCGGCTCAACGTCATCGCCCGGACGCCTGCCGGTGACTACCAGCCCGGCATGTTCGACTGATCCTCGCGTTCACCGACAAGAGGATCGCTTCGCCGGACAACGATCGAGGTGCGACGGGCTGCTAAACCTGCGGATACCAGCGATCCGGAGGTTTCAGCCCGTGCGACTCGACGTCCGTTTCTTCCCCGTGACCGGGACCCATCCGCTCAGCACCGACCTCGTCGGGCTCCGCGCGAACTTCCATTACGGCTCCGGAAACGTGCTGGAGCAGCACTACGCGGACCGGACGACGATGATCTGGACCGGCGTGTCCGGCGACTTCGCCGGCGTCCGGCAGAAAGAGGCCACACTGCGCGTCTTCGAAACCGGCCCGGCGCAGTATTTCGTCACCTGGTACGAAACCGGGACCGTCGCGACGGCCGCGCACGGCGAGATCTTCGACGGCGGCTATCCCATCGCGGTGATGGCCGATTTCGGCCGATCGATCGCGACGGCGGCCTACACGAACCCTCGCGAGGACGGCGGGCAGTATTTCCTCGTCGACCAGGCGACCATCGAGATCCTGGAGAAGCCGCACGGATGGTCTTCCTTTCCTGAGCCTCGTTCTTGAGTGGTTTCTCGGATTCCGAGGTGCCGCCCCCGGCGATCCCTACCTGGTGTGAACAACGGGTTCGGCCTACGTCGTGAGGTGCATGGTGTTGCGCCTCGGTGTGCCGGTCGGGTCGAGGCAGGCGGGCGGGGTGAATTCCGGGAAGCCGTCTTGGGCGATCCGGACTTTCCATTCGCTGCGGTGGATCAGCCGATGATGCCGAGTGCACAACAGCACGAGATCGTCGATTTTGATTTCGCCGTGGTGCCGCCAGAAAACAAGGTGATGGGCGGTGCAGCGGGGTACGGGCATGTCGCAGCCGGGGAAAGCACAGCCGCCGTCGCGGAGAGTGAGCGCGTATTTCTGGGCGGGGGACACGGTGCGTTTGGACCGGCCGATGTCGAGGGGCTCGCCTGCGGTGCCGAGTACGCCGGGGCGCACGCGGGCGTCGCAGGCGAGGATCCTCGCGTCGGTGGCGCTGATCGGCCCCACGAGGTCCAGGTGGGCTTCGCCGATGTCCCGGATGAGGTCGTCGTAGGACATGGTGACCAGGATGTGGGTGGCTTCGCCTGCTTGGCCGGGAAGGTTGCGGCTGGTGGTTTTCAACCGAACGTAGTCGGTGAACGCGTCTCCGTAGCGTTCGTCCTGGGTGCGGGAGTCCCGCACGCCGTCGATGGCTTTGTGGGGTTTGGCCATCGGATCCAGGTCGAATTTCAGGCGGGCGTAGGTTTCGAGGTCGACTCTCGCTTTCAGGCCAAGGGTGCCATCGCGGTGCTTCACGAACCGCAACTCCAGCCGGATGTCTTTGGGGTCCTCGTTGCGGGGTTCTTTCCCGTCGGGGTCGAGTTCGTCGAGCAGGCGGCGTCCGGCGCGGGCGATCTGCCGGGGTCCGGCGCGGCGGGCCAACTCGACCAGGATCGCTTCCCCGGCCCGCACGTCTTCTTCCGGGACGTGGACGGGATACGGGCGAGGGTGCGGATGATGGCGTCGATCTGCGAACCGCCGATCGCGCCCTCCACAGCGGCCTCGGCCGTGAGGGGCGCCAGGGGTGGTTCGGGGTCCCCACCGATGGACGGGCCGGGATGCAACGCCAGCACCCGGTCAGCGCGGGCGGAGGCTTCCTTGTCCGGTACGAGGAAGTCCTCAAATATCAACGCCGCCAACGTCGAATGCCCGCTGCATCCGCGAACCCCGCGGGAATTGATTTCCGCGACGATCGCGTTCTGTTCCGCATCCGCCCGGCGCTTCAGGACCTCCAGTTCTTGTTTGCGGGCATGCAGCGTCGCGGTATCGACGCGCCACCACTCGGTGGACGTCTTCGGAGATGCATCATCGCTGGACACAAGATCAACACTACGCCGAGTCGAACACCCGTGCTATAGCATATTCAGACTATAAAAGCCCCGGAATCACGGGATCGGGAGTGGTAGGGACTTCCGGCATCGAGGTGCGTCTCTTTTACTCAAGACGACGAAACAGGCGCTGCCGAACAAGTGCCACGCGCACACGGACAAAGCCCGCGCCCGCTTCCGCTCCCATACTGGCCGTCCAGCCGAGACGAGGAGCACCGCATGAGCCGAGACGACACGTCGCTCGCCAAGAACGTCCTGGGCGTGCCGGGCATCGTCTTCCTCGTGCTCGCCGCGGTCGCGCCCCTGACCGGGATGATCGTGATCGCGGCCATCGGCATCGCGGTCGGGAACGGCGGCGGCATGGTCGCGGCGTTCCTGCTGGCGACGGTCGTCCTGCTGCTGTTCGCCGTCGGCTACGCGCAGATGTCGCGGGTGCTCACCAGCGCAGGCGGCTTCTACGCCTTCGTGGTCAAAGGCCTGGGCAGGACACCGGGTCTCGTCGCCGGGTTCGTCGCGATGCTCGGCTACAACTGTTTCGTCGCGGGCGCGATCGGCACGAGCGGGTTCTTCACCTCCACGGCGATCGACGACGTCTTCGGCGTGAAACTCGATTGGCTGTTCTGGAGCGCGCTTTCGGTCGCGCTGGTCCTCCTGCTCAGCCGCCGGGGAATCGCGGTCAGCGCGAAGGTACTGGGTGTCTCGCTGATCCTCGAAGTGGCGATTCTGCTGATCATGGACTTCAGCGTGCTGTTCCGGCACGGCTTCTCGTTCGCCGCGTTCAGCCCGTCCGTCGTGTTCCAGGGGGCGGGCGGACTCGCGTTGTTGTTCGCCGCCAACGCTTTCATCGGGTTCGAGGCGACGGCGCTGTTCGGCGAGGAGGCCAAGGATCCGAAGCGGACGATCCCGCGGGCGACCTACATCGCGATCGGGTTCATCGGGGTGTTCGCCGCGTTCACGACGTGGGCCGTGGTCAGCGCGATCGGTGCCGAGCAGGCACAGGACGTGGCCGCCGCGCATTTGTCGAGCGGCGATCTCGTGCTTTCGGTGGCTCAGGAGTACCTCGGCGGCCCGTTGACGAAGGTGATGCTGCTGCTTCTGGTGGTCAGCCTGTTCGCGGCGCTGCTGGCGCTGCACAATTCGGCCACCCGCTATCTGTACGCGCTGGGCCGGGTCGGCGTCCTGCCGCGGTTGCTGGGCAAGACCAGCCCGCGCAACGGCGCACCGCGCTACGCCTCGATCGTCCAGCTGGTCTTCGGTTCGCTGGTGGCGCTGGCATTCCGGCTCGCCGGCCTCGATCCGGTCGCCGACCTCACCGCGAGCATGACCGGCTTCGGCACACTCGGGATCCTCACCCTGCAATTGTTCGCGGCGGTGGCGATTCTGGTCTATTTCCGCCGCACGCGGGATCGGCGGCTCGTGAAGACGCTGATCGCCCCCGGGCTGGGCGCGGTGGGGCTCGGGCTGATCGTGACGCTGGCGATCCTCAACTTCCCGACGCTCGCCGGGTCGAGCAACGGCGTCGTCCCGCACCTGCCGTGGCTGCTCCTGGTGGTCGCGCTGGCCGGGCTCGCGCTCGCCGGCTGGCTGCGGCGGTTCCGTCCTTCGGTGTACGCGGCGTTGGAGACCGACATGGAACGCGAACCGTCAAACGTTGTTGGTCAGTGAGAGGTTGAACGAGTAGCGCGACGCGCGGTAGACGTGCCACCCGTATTCCACGACCTTTCCGGAGTCGTCGTAGGTGGTGCGGTGCATGGTGAGCAGAGCCGCGCCCGGCTTCTCGTCGAGCAGTTCGGCGTCCTCTTCGGTCGCCTGCCGGGCCCCGACGTTCTGCTGGGCGGCGTGCAGACGGACACCGGCCGAGCGCAGTAGCTGATAGAGGCCCTTGTCCCGCAGTTCGTCGTCGGCCGGGGCAATGAGGCCATCGGGCAGGTAGTTGTTCATGATCGCCAGCGGCTCGCCGCCCGTCGACCGCACCCGCTTCAGCCGCCGGACGTGGGTCAGGCCCGGGGTCTCGAGGTACTCGATCGCGTCGTCGCCCGCGGGTTCGACCCGGTTGACGAGGACGACGGACTCCGGCTTGTCGCCGAGTTCGCTGAGGTCGTCGAAGAGGCTGCTCAACCGCAGCGGCCGCGCGACCTTGGTGCGCACGACCTGCGTGCCGACACCGCGCTTGCGGACGAGAAGCCCCTGGTTGACCAGTGACTGGATCGCCTGGCGGATGGTCGGCCGCGACAGGTGCAGCCGGGCGGCCAGATCGAGCTCGTTGTCCAGCCGGGCGCCGTTCGGCAGCCTGCCGTCCTCGATGGCGGCGCCGATCTGCCGGGCGACCTGGGAGTACAGCGGCTCCGGACCGTTCGGATCGACCACGATCTCGCCGGGCGCCCAGGGTTTCATGCGCGCAGCCTACCGCGACCGGCCACTATGACCTTATGTCCATATGTCTTGACAAAGTCTCTCGCAGCTTGCGAGGGTCGCAGGACCACGCGAACCGGGAAGTACGAAGTTGTCGGACACAGTGCGCCGGATAGTCACCGCGCGGGTGCGCGATCCCGGGGCCGTCGCGGTGGCCGCCGCAATCCGCGTCCGGGCGAAGTCCCCCTTCAACGACAAGGGCCGGGCGATGATCATCGCCGCGGACCATCCGGCGCGCGGCGCGAACGGCGTCGGCTCCGACCCGCTCGCGATGGCCGACCGCGGCGAACTGCTCGACCGCCTCGGCCTGGCACTGGAACGCCCCGGCGTCACCGGTGTGCTGGCGACGCCGGACATCGTCGACGACCTGCTGCTCCTCGGCGCCCTCGACGGCAAGACCGTCATCGGCTCGATGAACCGCACCGGGCTCGCGGGATCGAGTTTCGAGATCGACGACCGGTTCGCCTGCTACGACGCCGAAACCATCGAGCGAATGCGGTTCGACGGCGGCAAGACGCTCACCAGGATCTGCCTGACCGACCCGGCGACGCCGAGCGTCCTCGAGAACACCGCGAAGGCGGTCAACGACCTCGCCGACCGGAAACTGATCGCGATGGTCGAGCCGTTCCTCGCGGACTGGGTCGACGGACGCCTCCGCACCGACCTCTCCCCGGACGCCGTGATCCGCTCGATCACCATCGCCTCCGCCCTCGGCCGCTCGTCGGCCTACACCTGGCTGAAACTCCCGGTGGTGCAGGACATGGAGCGCGTGCTGGCCGCCTCGACGTTGCCCGTCGTCCTGCTGGGCGGCGAGGTCAAGGATCCCGACGCCGCGTTCGCCGACTGGCAACGCGCGCTCGCGCTGCCGACCGTGCAAGGCCTCGTGGTCGGCCGGTCCCTGCTCTACCCGCACGACGGCGACGTCGCCAAGGCCGTCGACACGGCCGTCGGACTGCTGTGAACACCCGTGGAGGACAACGCGTGAAGACCATCGACCACTGGATCAACGGCGCCGCGACCACGGCGGGCTCCACCCGCACCGCCCCGGTGTACGACCCGGCCACGGGACGCGCGCGGGCGGAGGTGCTCCTCGCGAAACCGTCCGATGTGGACACCGCGGTGGCGGCAGCGGCCAAGACGTTCGAGGCGTGGGGTGATTCGTCGCTGTCACAGCGGACGAAGGTGATGTTCGCCTTCCGCGAGCTGCTGGTGAAGCACGAGGACGAACTCGCGCGGATCATCTCCGCCGAGCACGGCAAGGTGATCGACGACGCGCGCGGCGAGATCGTCCGCGGCCGCGAGATCGTCGAGTACGCCTGCGGGATCGCCGACGCGCTGAAGGGCGGCTTCTCCGACCAGGTCTCGCGGGACGTGGACGTGCACGACTTCCGGCAGCCGCTCGGGGTCGTCGCCGGGATCACGCCGTTCAACTTCCCGATCATGGTGCCGCTGTGGATGCACCCGATCGCCATCGCCGCGGGCAACACGTTCGTCCTCAAACCCAGCGAGCGCGTCCCGTCCGCGTCCCGGCTGGTCGCCGAGCTGTACGCCGAGGCGGGGCTTCCCGACGGCGTCTTCAACGTGGTCAACGGGGACAAGGTCGCGGTCGACGCGATCCTGGAGCATCCCGATATCGCCGCGGTGTCGTTCGTCGGGTCGACCCCGATCGCCAAATACGTCCACGACCGTGCGACGGCCACCGGCAAACGCGTGCAGGCGCTGGGCGGGGCCAAGAACCACGCCGTCGTCCTGCCCGACGCCGATCTGGAGTACGCCGCGAACCATCTCACGGCCGCCGCGTTCGGTTCCGCCGGGCAGCGCTGCATGGCGATCTCCATCGGCGTCGCCGTAGGCTCGGCCGGCGACGGGCTGGTCGAGATCCTCGAGCGCAAGACCGCCGAGATCAAGGTCGGTCCCGGTCACGAGGCGGGCAACGACATGGGCCCGGTGGTCACGGAGGCAGCTCGGCAGCGGGTGATCGATTCGGTCGCCCTCGGCGCGGAACAGGGCGCGACCGTGGTGGTCGACGGCCGGGACCTCCGGGTCGCCGGGCACGAAGAGGGTTTCTTCGTCGGTCCGTCCCTTTTGGACCATGTGACCACCGAGATGGCCGCCTACCGCGACGAGATCTTCGGGCCGGTGCTCGGGATCGTGCGGGTGTCCACACTGGACGAAGCGATCGCGCTGATCAACGCGAACCCGTACGGCAACGGGACCGCGGTCTTCACCGGCGGCGGCGAGGCCGCGCGGCGGTTCCAGCGCGAGGTGAAGGTCGGGATGATCGGGGTGAACGTGCCGATCCCGGTGCCGATGTCGTACTACTCCTTCGGCGGCTGGAAGGACTCCCTCATCGGGGATAGCCCGATCCACGGCCCGGCGGGCGTCCGGTTCTACACGCGGGCGAAGGTCGTCACGACGCGCTGGCCGCACTCCACCTCCGGTTTCCACTTCCCGACCTCAAGCTGACGACCGCAACCCCGGCGAAGGGGACTTTCCCCGCGTCCGATGCGGTGAAAGTCCCCTTCACACCAACCCCAGCGATCACTGTCCTCACCAGTCGGGAGGGTCAGCGCACCTCTTGGCGTTGGCGTTTCCCGACGATCCGCCAGCCGACCGCCAGCACCACGACCAGCACCGGGATCGAATAGAAGGCGATCTTCTCGGCACCGTCGGAGAAGCCCATCAGGACGACGACCAGCGCGAGGAAGCCCAACGTCGCCCAGCCGCTGTACGGCGCCCAAGGCATCCGGTAGGACGGCCGTTCCAGCTCCCCGCGCAGCGCCGCCTGACGAAGCCGCAGCTGACAGAAGATCAGCGTCGCCCAGGTGGTGATCACGCCGAGCGAGGCGATCGCGATCGCGATGTCGAAGGCGTCCTTCGGCACCAGGTAGTTGAGCACCACGCCCAGCACGTAGGCGCCCGAAGTGAACAGGATGCCGCCGTAGGGCACGTGACGGCCGCTCATCCGGCCGACGAACTTCGGCGCCTCACCCTTGTCCGCGAGCGCCCGCAGGATGCGGCCGGTCGAATAGAGCCCGGAGTTGCAGCTCGACAGCGCGGCGGTGAGCACGACGGCGTTCATCACGTCGCCGATGCCCGGGATCCCGAGGCGGCTGAACACCGTGACGAACGGGCTTTCGCCGCCGTTGTAGAACGGCCACGGCAGGAGCATCGCCAGCAGCAGCACGGAGCCCACGTAGAACACGCCGATCCGCCAGACGACCCCGTTGATGGCCTTCGGCAGCACCTTGCGGGCGTCTTTGGTCTCGCCGGCGGCGATACCGACGACCTCGATCGCCGAATACGCGAAGATGACCGCCTGCAGCGTCATCAGCGCGATACCGATACCGGCCGGGAAGAAGCCGTTGTGGGCGGTCAGGTTGTGCACGCCCGCCGTTGTGCCGCCGATGTCGGCGCTGGTGAGCACCAGCCCGGCCGCGGTGACCAGGAAGACCACGATGGCCAGCACCTTGACCACCGAGAACCAGAATTCCAGCTCGCCGAACAGTTTCACCGAAAGCAGGTTCACCACGATCAGCACACCGAGCGCGACCAGCGCGGTGATCCACTGCGGCACGTCGGGCAGCCATTTGTGCACGTAGATGGCCACCGCGGTGATCTCCGCGATCCCGGTCATCGCCCAGTTCACCCAGTACATCCAGCCGGAGACGAAACCCGCCCACGGCCCGATGAACTTGCGGGCATAGGTGACGAAACTGCCGGAAGTCGGCTGGTGGAGCACGAGCTCACCGAGAGCGCGCATCACGAAGTACGCGGCTATACCACAGAGCGCGTACGACAGGACCAGCGACGGCCCCACCTGGTGGAGCTTGCCTCCGGCACCGAGGAACAGCCCGACGCCGATCGCGCCGCCGATGGCGATCATCTGCACCTGGCGGTTGCCCAGTGCTTTTGAGTAGCTTTCACCTTTTTCGGTGAGCAGCGAGGAATCCATGGTTGCCAGACGCTAGAGCGTGTGCGGCAGGTCACCAACAGTGCTAAGGAAGACTTAAGGTGTGCGGGACGTCACTCTGGTGGTTTTACTGGTATTTCCCGTTTCGATTTGACAAGTTCACCGGCGAACCCCGATCTTCGCGCGCGAAGGAGCGCTTCTACGCTACGGCCGTGCACCTCGCAGCGTTGCTGGACCGGATCGCCGACGACGTCGCGCCGGAGATCGGCCGCGGCTCGGTCGCGGACTACATCCCCGCCCTGGCCAGGGTCGAACCCGGACGGTTCGGCATGGCGGTGGCCGAAGTGGACGGTCGGGTGCACGGCGTCGGCGACTGGGAGACGCCGTTCTCCATCCAGAGCATGTCGAAGGTCTTCACCCTGGCGCTCGCGCTCTCCCACGGTGACGGCGTGTGGGAGCGGGTGGGCCGCGAGCCGTCCGGCAACCCCTTCAACTCGCTGGTCCAGCTGGAGAACGAGGACGGGATCCCCCGCAATCCCTTCATCAACGCGGGTGCGCTCGTGGTGACCGACGAATTGGCGCACCACGGCGACGCGGCGGAGACACTGCTTCGGTTCCTTCGCGAAGAAAGCGGCCGCGCGGACATCGGGATCGACGCCGAGGTCGCCGCGTCGGAGGCCGCCCACGCCGACCGCAACCGCGCGCTCGCGTATTTCATGGCGTCGTACCGGAACATGCGTCATCCGGTGCCCGCCGTCCTCGATCAGTACGTGCGCCAGTGCTCGATCGCGATGAACTGCGGCGACGTCGCGCGCGCGGCGGTCTTCCTCGCCCGCCACGGCGTCCGCAACGACGGCACCCGGCTGCTCGAGCGGAGCGCGGCCAAGCGGGTCAACGCGGTGATGCTGACCTGCGGTACCTACGACGCCGCGGGCGAATTCGCCTATCGGGTCGGACTTCCGGGCAAGAGCGGCGTGGGCGGCGGAATCGTCGCGATCGTCCCCGGCCGGTGCGCGATCTGCGTGTGGAGCCCCGGACTGGACCCGCGCGGCAACTCCGTCGCGGGCGTCGCGGCGCTGGACCGGTTCACCACCCTGACCGGCTGGTCGATCTTCTGATCGGTTTGAACCCGTGACGACGGGGAAGCCGATGGTGTGCAGACGTTTCTCCCGTGCGTCGACTTCCGGGCCTCCGCTTCCGTCCTCGATCAGCGGAGGCTCGGTAAGCAGCGGGTCGAGACGATCCAGGTGCTGCGCGCGCTGACGGTGGCGGGGTACGGCTGGCGTCACCATCCGGCCGCGGCGATGTGGGCGGGCTAGAGGAAGCACTCGTCCGGTACGGCCTCGACATCTGCGAGGTCTGGTGCGAGACCGGTCGCCAGGACACCTGCCGCGACACGCTGCGGCTCGATCTTCTCCGCGCCACCGGGCTGGACGAGATCCGCACCCAGGACCGGCTCGCGGACGCGAAAGAGCTTCCGCCCTGGCTCGGCGACACGGACTTCCATCGCAGCCACCAGTCCGCGCTCGTCCGCAAGGACCCGGGGCACTACCGCGCGAGTTTCCCGGACGTTCCCGACGACCTGCCGTACGTCTGGCCCGCGTCGGACCGTCCACGACGAGAAGGAGTGCGATGACCGAGCGATTCCGCAAAGGCGACAAGGTCCGCTGGAACAGTCACGGCGGGCAGGCCGAAGGTGAGGTCCTGAAGGAGATCACCTCCGACACCGAGGCGGGCGGCCGCACCGTGCGAGCGTCCAAGGAGGAGCCGCAGTACCTGGTCCGCAGCGACAAAAGCGGCGGCGAAGCGGTGCACAAGCCCGAGGCTCTGGAGAAGCTGTGAGCGAGGACAAGGACATCCGGACCGAGTTCGGCGAAGCGGTCAACATGACCGCGGCGGAACTCGAGAAGTGGCTGAAGACCGACGAGTCCCGCGACGCGGGGCAGCACAAGAACGGCGGCGAGTCCGTCGGCCACGAGTCGGGCCGCCGGATCGTGGCGATCCTGCGCACGAAGAAAGCGGATCTCTCCGCGGAAGACGAAAAGCACATGCGCAAGGTGGTCGGCTACGTGCACCGGCATCTCGCGCAGCGCCCGTCCGGTGACATCGAGGACACGACGTGGCGGCACTCGCTGATGAACTGGGGCCACGACCCCCGCAAGTAGCTCAGCCGCTCGACGGCCGCCCCATTTCGTGGCCCGGCCGTCCCTCCGTTCGCCGTCGCCGCTTGATCCGTTCTTCGTGCAGGTGACGGCGCCCGCCGGTCAGGTCTTCGGCGACGTCCCGCGTCAGGTCGCGGTAGGCCTGGTAGTAGCCGTCGTCATACTCCTCGATCACCTGGAAGGTCCACCTGTCCGGCAGGACGTTGAGCCCGATCAGCTCGGTCTCGATCCGCTCCGCCCACTCGGCGTGCCCGGCTTTCCGGAGGCCTTCGACGGCATCGCCGAGTGCGAAGTCGGCTGTCCCCGTGAGGTGATGGAAGGCGTACAGGTGACCGCGGGCCTGCTCGACCGTTTCGAGAGCGAAGACCAGCTTTCCGACAGCGTCGACGGTCGCGTCGTCGGGTTCTGGAGGTGAGTCCGGCATGCCGGTGAATGCCCCGGAGCCGCTGTTTCTACACGCCGCCGTCGTATCGCGTCCTGGCGTCGTTGATCTCGTTGATATGGGATTCGGCCCAGTCCCGGATCACCGCCAACGGGGCGGAGAGTGTGCCGCCGAGCTTGGTCAACGTGTACTCGACCTTCGGTGGCACCGTCGGATGCACGGTGCGCGTGACCAGACCGTCGCGTTCGAGGCCGCGCAGGGTCTGAGTGAGCATCTTCTCGCTCACCCCATCGATCGCGGTGCGCAGTTCGCTGTAGCGCTTGGTCCCCGTGGAGAGGCAGCCGACGATGAGCGCGGTCCATTTGTCCGCGATGCGGTCCAGGACCTGTCGCGAAGGGCATGGCGCGCTGTACACGTCGGCCGGCCGCCCGTCCGGCAACCAGGCCAGCACCTGGCCTGGAGTGCCTGGACGGGGACGGCGGCGGTGTGGCTCCGGCATGCCCCGACGTTATCCGGTGACCTGGCCGGCGGCCCAGATCCGGCGCGACGTGGGCGGCAGGACCCGGCCGAACACCTGACCGGCGAAATGCCCGCCCGCGAGGATCGTCCGATCGTCCTCGATCTCCTTCAGCAGGCGCTCCCGGGTGGCGACGCCCTCCGCCGGATCGACGTCGAACGCGAACGTCCAGTGGCTTTCGGTGATCTGCACCTGGCAGTGCATGACGTCGCCGAGCACGACGACGCGGCGGGGGTCCTCCGCGGCCGGATCGGTGACCACGACGCTGCTGTGGCCGGGCGTGTGCCCCGGTGTGGCGAGTATCCGCACACCCGGCGCGACGATGTCGCCGTCTCCGAAGAAGCCGATCACCTCGGCCAGCGGCCGCTGGACGGCGAGCGGATCCGGACCGACCGGGTCGTTCGTGCCGGACCAGTGCGCCCATTCGCTCTCGCTGACGAGATGCCGCGCCGCCGGGAAGGTCAGCCCGGTCACCGGCTCGGCCGTGCCGTCCGGGCTGGGCGGCACGTTCGTCGTCCAGCCGACGTGGTCATGGTGCAGATGCGTGTAGATCACGGTGTCGACGTCTTCGGGTGTCACGCCCTCCGCGGCCAGTGCGTCGAGCAGGCCGCCGCCATGGAACTCGGCGGCACCGGGCAAGGCGAAGTCGGCGGCGCCCAGCCCCAGGTCCACCAGGACGGTCCGGTCACCGGTGCGGATCAGGAAGGAACCGATGCTGACCGGGAACCAGCCGCGTTCGTCGAGGAACGCGTCGTGGGCCGCCCAGCCGGACGGGACGCTCGATGGCAGGAAAACGGCGGGGTTGAGCCAGGCGTGGCCGTCGGGCAGGTAGGTGACGGTGGTGCGGCCGACCCGGATCTGAGACCTGACAGCGGGTCTCGACATGATGTGTTCTCCCTTGTGGACGGTGAGCGATGCTGTGACTCACTTTCGGGGAGCCGCTCTCCCAAGGGAAGTACGCACTTGTAAGTGCGCTCTAGCGATGGCTTTCGATGGCGATCCGCGCGAAGGAGCGGATCAGCGGGTTCTCCCGCTCGGTCACCCACGCGACGACCAGCGGGCTCGGGGGCATGTCGGTCAGCGGCACCCAGGTCAGCCCGTCGGGCAGGGCGTGCCCCAGCGGCGCGATCCCGGCCGAGCCGTTCCAGAGGACGGCCTGAAGACATTCGCCGACCGTGCGCACCACCGGCCCGGCGGGACGCTCCCCGATGGGCGTGGCCCCGTTCCAGTACTCGCGCCACAGCCGGTCCGTGCCGTCCGGCAGCTGGAACCAGGGCCGATCGGCGACGTCGGCCAGCCGGAGCGACGCATGGCCAGCGAGCGGGTCACCGGTGCGCAGCACCAGCCCGACCGGGTCGGATCGCAGGACGCGGACGCTGAGGCCGGTCTCGTCGAACGGCGCCCGGGTCAGCGCGACGTCGACCAACCCGGCGCGCAACCCGGTGGTGGGATCGGTGAAATCCGTCTCGCGGAAGCGGATCGAGACCTCGGGATGCCGTCGGCGGAACGCCGCGGCGAGCCGGGTGCCCGACTCCCCCGCTCCGTCGGCCAGGGTGCCGACGGTGAGCGTCGCGGGCCCCGCCGCCTCCAGCACCCGGGCACGGGCACGTTCTACCTGGTCCAGCAGGGTGCGAGCCTCGGCGTACAGCGCGGCCCCGGCGGCGGTGGGCTCGGCGCCGGCGGCGGATCGGAGCAGCAGGACGACGCCGAGGTCGCTCTCCAGCTGCCGGATGGCCCGGCTCAGCGGCGGCTGGGTCATGTGCAGCCGCGCGGCGGCCCGGCCGAAGTGCCGCTCCTCGGCGACGGCCACGAAATATCGCAGCAGACGAAGCTCCATCACCAGCGATGATACCCATCAGGTATCAAGCGGTGGAGATCGGACTTGGACGGCGCACCGAGACCGGCCCGAAGCTGGGGTCATGCCCTTCGAACCCCTCACCCACGAGCCCGCCGTCGAACCCGGCCAAGCCAGGGAGATCGCCCGCGACCTCGTGGTGGTCCCGAATCTCGGCGTCGACCTCGTCCCCAACATCGGGATCATCGGCGGCTCCCACTCGGTGCTCGTCGTCGACACGGGGCTAGGTCCCCGCAACGCGGAGAAGGTGCTCGCCTTCGCGGCCGAGCACGCCCGCGGCCGCCGGATTTACCTGACCACCACGCATTTCCACCCCGAGCACGCTTTCGGCGCGCAGGTCTTCGCGGACGAGGCGACCTACCTCGTCAACAGCGCACAGGCGGCGGACCTGGTCCACAAAGGACCGGGCTATCTGGAGATGTTCCGCGGCCTCGGCGCCCCGGTCGCCCGGGCGCTGGACGGCGTCGTCCTTGCCACCCCGGACGTGGTCTACGACGACGCGTACGAACTCGACCTCGGCGGACGGGTGGTGCGCATGGAGGCCACCGGGCGGGCACACAGCAAGGGCGACCAGGTGGTGACCGTGCCCGACGCGGGCGCGCTGTTCACCGGGGATCTGGTCGAGACCGGCCAGTTCGCGATCTTCCCGTGGTTCCCGCCGCACGACACCGACGTCTCGGGATCGCGGTGGATCGAGGTGCTGGGGCGGCTGGCCGCCGCCGGGCCGGACATCGTCGTCCCCGGCCACGGCGACATCTCCGGACGCCGGATCCTGACCGACGTTCGCGAATACCTCGAACTGCTGCGCGACGAGACCTGGTCACGGCGCGACTCGTCTCTTCCCGAAGAGACCATCGCCGCGGAGATCGAAGCGCTGATGATCGAACGCCACCCCGAGTGGGAAGGCCGGGACTGGATCGCGAAAGGCGTCGGGTGTTTCTGCGCCGATCATTTGAAGATCGCGATGGGGTGAACGACGAGTTCACCGGTTTCGGGGTCCCAGTCCTCGACCTTGCCGAGACACCGCGCCCGGAACGCGCCGGCGGGCGCGGTGTCGCGCAGGTCGCTGGTGACGCAGGTGAAGCGGACCCGCCTGCTCCGCCCCGGATCGTCCGGATTCCCGTACGGCGCCACGAAAACCGTCTCGGTGTCGGTCTGGGAGCGTTTACGGAACAGGCCCTTCACCGAGACGAACGCCTCGACACCCCGCAGCCGAGTCTGGAGCTGCCGGGTGCTCTCGGGACCGTCGGCCCAGCCGAGTTCCTTCACCAGCGCCCGGTTGTGGACCAATTCCTCTTTCGCCAGGTCCACGTAGATGATGTCGTGGTGCTTCTCGAGCACCTTCGTCACGATGCCGATCACCGTGATCGGTTCGGCCTTGCGGATGTACCGCCGGAACTCCTCATCGGTGTCGGTGCGCTCGGTTTCCCCTTGCAGCGGGCCGAATCCGCCCGATCCCCAGAACCGCCAGCCCCGGCTCTTCCGTTTCTCGACCTCCTGTTCCAGCGCCTCGTTGTAGCGATGCAACTGATAGAGCCCCATCACGGACTTCGTGTGCAGGTAAAAGGCGATGCCCCGGATCATCCCCTGGTCGCCGTCGGATCGGGCGCGGCGCCAGTGCTTCACGAAGACGACGGCCGCGACGAGGAAGGCGGCCACGGTCAGCACCCAGACCCCGAGCCACACTCCCCAGACGTCCCACCACAGATTATCGGCAACCACGGATCTCCTTGAAGGCCTTGAGCAGGGATGTCGCGTTCGCGTCGACCATCCGGCCACCGGTGGCCACGGCCGCGCGTTCCAGTTCGGCGGGATCGGCCTCGCCGTACCGGATGGTGTACGTGCGCACGCCCGGATCCCTCGGCGCGCGCAGGAATTCTTCGATGCCCGGTCCGGTGTTGTTCTCGCCGTCGGTCATCAGCACGATCGAGACGCTCCGGTCCGGCTCGGCACGGCGATGGGCGCCGGCCTTCGCGTAGGCCTCACCGAGCGCCGACCAGACCGCCGTGCTGCCGTCGAACTCGTCGGCGGCGATGAAGGCCCGCAGCGCGTCGAGATCCTGAGGCCCGCCGACGGTGAACTCCCTGTCCCCCAGTATCTTCCCGCCGAAACGGAGGACCGTGAGCAGCTCGCCGCGATAGAAGCGGTCGAATCCGCCGTCCGGCCCGCCGCTCAGCCCGGCGAAGGTCGCCCGGAGCGCGGCGATCCTTTGCCCCTTCATCGAACCGGAGAAGTCCAGCACGAAGATCACGCGCCCGGGAGCACGGCCGGCGGTGGCCGCGTAGTCGTCGAGGAGTTTGTCCACGACCGCCTGTTCGTCGGGGAAGTACAGCGAGTTCCCGGTCGAGGCGGGCAGTCTCGGATCCAGCTCCACGTTGCCGGCGATCGGGCGCCGGAGCGTCCTTTCCATCAGTTTCTTCTGTGTCGCCGGGCTCCTGAGCCAAGAGACGACCATGTCGTACGCCTCCCGCTTGGCCGGGTCGAGCAACAGGACCGGGTAGTCGGACTGGACGATGCCGTCGCGCGGGTACACCAGCTCCAGCGGTGTCTTGAGCCTGCCGCTCGCGTTGAGCGAGAGCAGCGTGGACTCGTACCCGATGATCGCGTCGACGTCCTGGCGCTCGGCGAACCGCTCGGCCACCTCGGCGGAGGTGTCCGCCGTGAGCGTGTGCCCGGTGCGGAAGCCCTGGAGCTTGTCGCATTCGACGTCCTGGAGACGCAGCGCGGCACCGGTGCCCGCGGCGGCCGTCGCCACCCCGACGAGCGAGGTGAGCCCGCTGGTCGACTTGGCCGGATCCGCCATCGCGAACCGGAAGCCGCCGCCCGCCGCCGCGTCCGCCAGGTCCGCCCACGAGAGCTTCCCGTCGGGTTTGCCACGGCGCAGTTCCGCCGCCTTCGCCGGGGTGATCCCGACGATCACCGGCGACACCATGGTCTTGGTCGCGAGCGGCCGTTCCCCCTTGTCGCCCGATTGCCGGTGCTTGAGCTGGAAATACCGGTCGGTGGAAAGCCAGGCGAGATCGTGCGTCGCTTTCCCCGGCGTGAGGGAAGTGCTCGCGTCGACGGTTCCCCGGAAATCCATTTCCAGTTCGATTCCCGTTTCCCCGCGAAGGTCGTCGAGAATCGGCCCGAGGTCGGCCAGTTCGGAACTGGCGAGCACGCGCAGTTTCACCTTCTGGCCACCGCTCGTACAGGCGGTGCCCACCAGGAGCAGGCAGCACAGGACCGCGAGCAGCCGCTTCACGGGCAGTCCCCGACCGTCTTGATCATCTCCTCCAGCACCAGATTGTCCGGCAGCGGCGTGGTGCTGTCGTTGTCGGCGGTCTCCGGGGTCGGCAATCCCTGTCCGCGCAGGAAGTCGTACAGCCGCGCGCTCTTCGTGCTGCCCGCGGGGGTCGCGACGCCGAAGCCGAGCTCCATCGCGCGGCGCTGCAGCTCGGGATCGAAGGTGATCAGTTCGCCCAGCCGTTCCGCTTCGGGCTTCAGGGCGAGGAACTGCGGTTTCGTCAGGATGTTGTCCTTCGGGTACAGCAGCACCCGGTCGTGGTCCGGTTGCCCGCTCTGCGCCTTGGCCCGCAACTGCATCGCGAGGTATTGGTGCTCGTAGATGACGACGATCGGCTTGTCACCTTCGGCGACGTTCGCGTAGGACTCCGAGAGATCGGACGACGGGAAGCCCTGGGCCGCCACGAGGGGTTTCAACCGGCTGGCCAGCTTCTTCGCGTCCGAGAGGTTCGGCGGTCCGGCGGGCGCGCCGGCCGGACGCGGGTCGACGACCGGGACCTGACGGCCGTTCTCCAGGAACGCCAGCAAGATCAGGTACGTCGCGCCCGAATTGGAGTCGCAGATGTTCGAGGTCTGCGCCAGCACCCGGTTGCCGTTCGCGGCGCCGTGGTCTCGGACGCCCAGCGAATCCCAGGTCTCCCCCCGCTTCATCACCTGCATGAACTTGTCGGTGTCCAGCGTGTAGTAGAGGTCCTGCCCCGGTGGTTTCACCGCGATCCCTTTACCCGCCAGCGTTTCCGCGTAACGGCGGTACGTGGCCAGTACGATCGGGCTGGTGAACGGCTGCCGCGCGGAGCCCGTCCACTCGTTGGCCCTCGACCGCCGGACGAGACCGGCGGCGGGCTCGCCCGAGAGGAACACGAAGTCGTACTGGCTGAGGTCGTGCGTGGCGATGTCCCGTGATCCCGTCCTGGTCACGTGGACCCGGAGGTGGTGACGCATCAGGATTTCCTGGACCTTGGCGTCCTCGAAGAGATCCGATTTCGAGCCCATCTTGCCGCGCAGGACCAGCGTCTGCTGGAACGGCACCACGACGGTGCCGCTCACGAGCAGGACGATCAGGCCGCTGACGGCCAGCACCAGCGCGGGCCCGAAAGTGCGGAGAAAACGACGGCGCAAAAAGAACGCCGAGGGCTTTGGTCGGATGGTGAGCTGGGGTTCTTCACGAAGCGAGCTATCGGTGGTCACCGATTTCCTCCCGAATGTCCGGCAAGGCCTATTTTACCGGGGAGCACCGACGAAAAAGCACGTCTCGATCCGGCTTCGGGACCCACCCTCACCAGGCCGGGAGGCCGGACGGTTAGGCTCTTCGGTGGCGAAAACCGCCATGCACCACGACGCCGGGAGATCTGAACCGCCATGCTGGACCGAGCAGTCATCGACGCCCTCTTCCCCGCCGACCTGCCCGAGCCCGAGCACTGGGAACAGCGTTACCCCGCCCGCGAGCTCCCCGAGGGCGCCCTGGTCACCCGCTTCGGCCCCTCACCGACCGGGTTCGTGCACATCGGCGGCGTCTACGTCGCCACCATCGACCAGGACGTCGCCCGCCGCAGCGGCGGCCGCTACCTCGTCCGGGTCGAGGACACCGACCGGTCCCGCGAGGTCGAAGGCGCCATCGAGCAGTTCGAGCGCGGTTTCGCCTACTTCGACCTCGCCGCCGACGAGGACATCCACCGCGGCGGCGACTACGGCCCGTACCAGCAGTCCGAGCGCGAGCAGATCTACCTGACCTACGTCCGCCACCTGCTCCGCAGCGGCCGCGCGTACCTCGACTTCGCCACCAAGGACGAACTGGCGGCGATCACCGCCCGCCAGCAGGCGACGAAGCTGCCGACCGGCTACTACGGCTCGTGGGCCATCTGGCGCGACGCCGACCCCGCCGACGTCCAGGCCAAGCTCGACGCCGGAGACCCGTACGTCGTGCGGTTCCGCGCGCCCGACGACACCGGCGCCCGCGCCCGGTTCACCGACGCCATCCGCGGCCCGCTGGAGGCCGAGGCCAACCGCAACGACGTCGTCATCCTCAAGAGCTCCGACCAGAGCCCCCGGCTGCCGACCTACCACT
The DNA here is from genome assembly GCF_900105055.1 of Amycolatopsis lurida. Taxonomy (NCBI): domain Bacteria; kingdom Bacillati; phylum Actinomycetota; class Actinomycetes; order Pseudonocardiales; family Pseudonocardiaceae; genus Amycolatopsis; species Amycolatopsis lurida. The sequence continues at coordinate 7,494,972 of NZ_FNTA01000004.1, read as the reverse complement.
TCGCGCACGCCGTCGACGACCACCTCATGCGCGTCAACCTGGTCATCCGCGGCGACGAGTGGATCTCGTCGGTGCCGGTGCACCAGCAGCTGTTCGACGCGCTCGGCTTCGAGCCGATCACGTACGCGCACATCGCGCCGCTGATGAAGCAGGAGGGCGGCAGCAAGCGCAAGCTGTCGAAGCGCAAGGACCCGGAAGCGAGCGTCGATTTCTACATCGAGTCCGGTTACCCGACGAAGGCCGTCCTCTACTACCTGCGCGGCCTCGCCAACGGCCGTCTCGCCGAGATGCCGCTCGACCAGGCGCTGGCCGAGCCGATCAAGCTCGAGGAGTGCGGAGTCGCCGGCCCGCTGGTCGACCTGGTCAAACTCGACGACATCTCGGCCGACCACATCGCCACGCTGTCCGGCGCCGAGATCCTCTCCGAGGTGCGTGGCTGGGCCGAGCGGTTCGACCCCGCGCTGCTCGCCGTCCTCGACGCCGAGCCGGACCTCGCGCTCCGCGCGCTCGCCGTCGAGCGCGACGGCGCCGAGAACCCCCGCAAGGACCTGAAGAAGTGGAGCGAGTTCCGCGCCGTCTACGGCTTCTTCTTCCCGCAGCTGCACGCCGCCGTCGCGAGCGCCGACGACGAGCGGATCGCGGCCCTCGGCGTCGACTCCGAGGTCGTCCGGGCCGTGGCGCGGGACTTCGTCGAGAACTACCAGCAGCTCGACGACGGCCAGGAATGGTTCCAGCAGATCCGCGAGGTGGCGGCGAAGCACGGCTTCGCGAAGAACGCCAAGGAGTTTAAGAAGAACCCCGAAGGTTTCCCGGGCTCCATTCGCGAGGCCTCGCAGATCATCCGGATCGCTATCACGGGCTCGACCCGGAGCCCGGACCTGCACGCGATCACCCAGGCGCTGGGGCGCGAGGAGACGCTGGGCCGGTTCTCCGGTCTCGTGTGAGTCAGCCGCAGGCACGGACTTAGGGGGCGGCTCACGAGGTGGGCAGGAACTGGTCGTAGAAGGCCGTCTTGACCGCGACGACCGCCTGCTCCGTCTCACGGAACCGCTCCCGCGCTTCGCTCGAGTCGATCAGCTGCACGAGCCGCAGCCCGAGCTGATCGGAATGGGTGAGCGAAAGCGGGGACGCGGCGGCGAGCGGGCGGGACTTCGCGTCGTGCACATGGTGCGGGTAGTAGAAGACGGACTTGTCGCCGAGCACCGGGCCGATCCGGCGCCACAGTTCGCCGTACTCGACCGAGACCAGCACCTCACCCCAGAAGCGCAGGATGGTCAGCAGTTCGACGTCGGCGTGCTTCGAGTCGCCCGCGGTGGCGATCAACTCCATCGTGGTGTCGATGCACGCCGTCGTGGCCAGTGACCTCCGCGATCGCACCAGCGCTTCACGCGGGACGCCCAGCGCGAGGATGTCCGCCATCATGTCCTCGCGGTGCGAAGGCGTGCTGCCGGGCGAAGCGTTGTCCGGGTATTCCTCACGGATGATGACGCGGGCGATCCGCTTGGACTGCTCGTCGGTGAGCAGGTCGATCGCCAGGTCGTAGGCCATGGTGAAGGCCAGCGACAGGAAACGCCGTTGCAGCAGGACGGTCTGCAGGTCTTCCTGCGGGAGCTCGGTGACGCCTCGCAACGCCGGGTGGTTCCGGAACCGCTCGATCAAACCGTCTTCGAATTCGTCGAGTTCGCGCATCACTACACCTCTTGCTCAGAAACGGATCATGTCGATGCTTCGGTTCCAGTCGCCGAGGTCCACGTCGCGGCCGATGTCCCACAACGTGTCGAGCTCGCGCTGGATCTGTTCGCCGAGCACGGTGTCGTGCGTGCCCTCGATCTCGAACTGCGGTGAATCGATCGCCAGCTGGCCGTGCAGGAACATGCTGACCAGGTAGCGCCCATCGGCTCGGTACACCGAAACCGAGGCTTGCGAGTTGAACACTCGCACTTTCAGGTTGGCCTGACGCTTCGCCAGCCGCCGGTGCAGGCGGGCGAGGGTCTCCAGGCACTCCACGATCCCTGTGCTCACGAAGGTCTTGCCCGCGCCGTCGCTCCGGTCCAATGCCGCTTCGCGCAGCCCCACCAGCATCGAGTTCGGGTGCAGCAGCATGATGCGTACCTGGGCGCGCCGGTCGACGATCGCGGCTTCCAGTTCCTTTTCCAGGCGTTGCAGGTTGGGAATCCAGGTGTTCAGGATCGTCACCTGCTTGGCCTTCGCGATATGCGCCGCGAACTCTTCGTCCGGAAAGCGTTTGTGCACTTCGACGACGCCGCCGTAGTGCGACCGGCGGCGGCTCGCGGCGATGGTGTCGATGTCGAGGCCCGCCAGGCGATCGCGGATGTCCTCCAGTGCGCGCAACGGGGTCAGCTCGATAAGCAGCACCACGACCACGCCGCTGACCATGATCAGCGTCAGCGTGGAGATGCCTTTCGGCGCCACTTTGTCCAGCAAGCCGAGCTGTTCCGCGATCCCGACCGCGAAGCCGACCACCGCCAACCCGCCGAGACTGAGCAATTCGAGCCAGCGACGCATTCTGCGGAGCATTCACCCTCCGGGATCCGGCAGCCTTGACCCTCATGTTCCCACGATGAGAGAGGACCCTGTGATGGGGGTCACCACCTTTGGAGTGACACCATTCTTTCCGCGGAATTCACGCGAACAAGCGAATCCGGCACGGGAATCCGCAGTGCGAAGGGCGCACGTCACAAGCCCGGCGTGAAACGCACGGCCACCGAGAGACGACTTACCCTGTACGCAAGTACGGAAAGTTGTGGTCCATGAGCCCTGATCGCGTTGTCCAGCTCCGCTGGGAGCCACGCCACGTGGCCGACGACGGCGGCGCGACGTTGTCCTACCCCGGAATCTCCGTCGTCCGGACCAGGCAGGGGGAAGTCGTCGACCGCGTCTGGGTGCCGGTCGGGGAAGAACCCACCTTCGCCGATGACGAGGCCTTGATCGCCGCCCTCCGCGCCGCCTGGTGCTGGACGAGGCCTGCCGCGTGACTCCCTATTCGTCGCCGGCCCGGTATTTGCGCTGGTGCTCCTCGTCCTGCTCACGCGGCGGCTTTTCCGTCCAGCGCCCGTGGACGAGGTCGTTCTCCGTGTAGTCGGCCCGTCGCGAGGCCCAGCCCGGCAACATGAACTTGCGTGTCCCGCCCCGGCCTCGGTCGCGCAGGTCGGTGACGACGGCGACGCCGATCACCAACAGGAGTATTCCGAGGGCTATCCAGATTCCGACCATGGTCCGCTCCCCCGCAGATCAGTCAGTTTCGCCAAGACTACCGTCGAACGACGCTCGGGCGGGCCTCATTTTTCCCGGCAGCCGATCGCAGGAACGGAGCGGCGAGGGGCGGCAGGACGTGATGGCGATCGCGGATCAAGGCGACAAGCGCAACGCGAACTTCGCCGCGAACAGGCCGAGCAGGGCCCAGGCGGCCCGGCGCGGGAAACGCAACGCGAGCAGCAACCGGTTGGAGCCGGTCATGTTCGCCGCGGCATAGGCGACGTACTCCGGATTCGAGCCTGCCGCGCAGGCGAAGTACCGGTCCACCGCGTACTCGGGGAGTACCGCGATCGCGAGCCCGCCGGAGATGTCCATCTGCGCGGCTTCCGCGGCCCAGGCGAGAAGGAACGAAGCCGCCACGACGGCCAGGCTGAACAGCACCAGCCCGGCCACCGCCCCCGGTTCGCTACCGGAGAACCGCAGGACGAGCGCGGGCAGGGTGAGCCCGGCGCACAGGCCGACGGGCTTGAGTCGGTTGACGATCACGGACGGGTTACCACAACCGGTTCCCTTTTCATCACCTTGGCGAGAATTCCCTTGCGGGGCAAGGGAAACAGAAGATCGTCATGCCGAAGACCGGTCATCGCCCCACCGGAGTACGCGGTCTGGCCTGCTCCGACGTCGCTCGCGCACGACCGCGAAGGGCGGGCCGGTGCCGCGTCCGGCGCGCTCCCGAGCGGATATGACGGCCTCCCCGGTATCCGCCGGATACCGGGGAGGCCGGGGGCGGCTCAGCCCCGGGCGTTCGGGTCGATCACGTCGCCCGCCAGGCCGGTGGCGGCGTCACCGAAGGCACCGGTGGAGTCGACGACGCCCTGACCGGCCGCGGTGGCCGAGTCGACGGCGTCCTGGCCCGCGGCGGTGGCGTTCTCGGCGAGCCCCTGGCCGTTCTCGGCCAGCCCGCCGGCGGACTGGGTGACCTGGTCGGCGGCACCGGAAAGGTCGACGCCGGTCAGTTCGCTGACCTTGTCGCCCGCGCCGCCCAGCAGTTCGGCGGCCTTTTCCTTCAGCGAGTCGAACAGGCTCATCAGGGGTACTCCTCGGATCGGTCGTGCGCAGGCGGCTGAATGTTCACCGTACAGGACAAAACGGGCACGGTGCGCGACAACGACGGTCCGGACAGGTGAATACCGAGGAGCTTTCAGAGACAGGGCGGCCGATATCGGTCGATCGAGAGGCCCCGGAAGTCGAGCCGGTTCGGGGTTTTGCCGACGAAGACCAGGCCTCGCGCCTCCGTCAGCGCCGAAGCGAAGGAGTAACCGGGCGTCCCCAGTTCGGGGAGTGTCGTCCAGGCCGTCGGCTTGAAACTGAAGAACTTCTTCACGATCTTCCCGCCGGTCGACGGCACCTTCGTGAGCCACTTGTCGCCGCCGCTCCACTTCGAGGCAGGCCGCAGCTGGACGTAGAGGTCGTCGGTCGCGCTGTAGGTCATCCAGAAACCGGCGGATTTCGAGAGATCGGCCTGCGCTTCGAACCGATTCCCGAGCCAGACGACGACCACATGCCATTCGGTACCGAGGAAGGCCACCTTGGCCGCGTAACCGCCGCGTTCGCGGACGAGCAGGCTGCCGGTCGGTGGCACGGTGGCGCCCTCACCGGAGGCGAGCCACTGCTGCAACCGGTCGATCGACGGAGTGGCGCATTCACAACCGTTCCCGCCGGACGCGTTCGCGACGGCACCGGGGCCGATCAGCGAGGCCAGAAGCACCGACGCGATCACCGCGAGCGTACGACCGAAAGGAACCCTGAATCCTTTGCGCATCCCCGGAAGTTAGCACAGCGGGCGGCGATGCCCCGCTCAGCGGGAACCGTCCTCTGTGGACAGAACGTCGAGCTCGGCGGCGAACAGGACGGCGGGGTCGAACCCCATCCCGGCGAAATGGCCGGCCAGTTCGAGAGACAGGACGCCGTGGATCCGGGTCCAGAACGTCAAGGCGCGGCGGAGAACCGCGGAGGAGACCGGCAACCCGCCCGCCCATTCGCGATGGCCCCCGACATGACCGTCGAACGCCGTCACCCGCCCGTCACCGAGAGCCGCCGCGTGCACCCTGAGCAGTTCGGCCATGATCTCGTTCGAGATCTCCGTGGTGTCACCGGGTGCGCGATAACCGGGGATCGGCGTTCCGTAGACGAACAGATATCGCTGCGGATCCGCCAGCGCCCATTCCCTGATCGCACAGGCGACTTCGGCCACGCCGCCGGACCCGGCCGCCACCCGGACGACGTCGGCGAGGCTTCGGTAGGCGTCGCGGACGAGGTCCGTGATCAGGTCGTCGCGACTGGGAAAGTACCGGTACAGCGCGGGGCCGCTCATGCCCACGTGTTTGGCGATCGCGTTGAGGGACAGCGCGGAGACACCCGTCGTGCCCAGTTGCTCCCACGCGTACCGCTTGATTTCGGCGCGCACCTGGGCCCGGTAACGCTCACGCGAGGTCTTCGCGGCCATCAACGACTCCTTCGACGCTCAGTTAGAGGCTATCACTTTCCCTATTGACACTCACTCGATTGTCGTTATAGCTTCTAACTATCACAACTACAACTAACAAGGAGCTCCGCCTACCTCGGCGGCGCCGTGACACCCGCGCAGACCGCCGCCCCGCGACCGAAACCCTGATCAAGGCCGCGACCGAATTCCTCGGCTGGGGCCTCGAAGCCTGGCTGAAGGACCTCAAGACCACCGCCGAATCCCCCTGCTGACCGCATCCCGAACCCGGAGGAACCGATGTCCACCCAGACACTCGACCGCGAAACCACCGTCCGCCGCTTCCCGCGTTCCGTCCTCGTCTCGGCCTGGGCCGTGCCGGTCATGATCATCGGCCAGTTCGCGATGCTCGCCGTGGTCCCGGTCGCCCTGGTCCTGGTCGGCACCCTGCGCGACACCCGGCTCAAGGCGCTCCGCTGGGGCGCGATCGCGCTCACCGCGGCCTACGCCACGCCCCTGGCGCTCTGGGCCATCGGCCCAGAACGCGCACAGAGCCTGTCCAAGGACATGCATCCCGTCTTCGCCGCGATCATCGTGGCCGTGGGAGTGGCGTTCGCCGTGTCCTTCCATGTCCTGCGCCGGAAGTCCCGCAAGTAGATGACTAATTGCGGTCGGTGAAGGAAGGGATCACGCCGAAGGAAGCCTTCCGCGAAGCCCGGCGCAACGTCGCGAGCACGGCGGGCCCCAGCACCAGGATCGCCACCGCGTTCGTGATCGCGCGGCCCGTGTCCCAGCCGGCCGTCGAGGTCAGCAGGGTGAACACGGCGAACCGGTGCAGGTTCTCCAGTAGCGGGGCGCCGGGCACGTGGGAGATGTGCCCGTCGTGGTACGGCACTTCGGCATCGGTGATGAACGGCCAGAACCACAGGTTCATCAGGAGCCCGAAGACGTACGCGACGAGGATCCCGTACCCCACCAGCATCGCGATCTCGGCTTTGCCGGTGACTCGGCGCGGCAGCAGTCCCGCGCCCATCCCGATCCACGCCGAGCACATCATCTGGAACGGCAGCCACGGTCCCACCCCGGCGGTCAGCAACGCCGAAGCGAACATCGACGTACAGCCCAGCACGAACCCGAAGCCGGGACCGAACACCCGCCCGGCCAGCACCAGCAGGAAGAACACGGTCTCGATCCCGGCGGTCCCCGCGCCGAGGGGCCGCAGGGCCGCGTTCACCGCGGAAAGCACGCCGAGCATCGCGAGGGCCTTGGAATCCATGCCCCCTTCGGACAGCTCGGCCAGCACGATGACGATCAGGATCGGCAGGATCCCGATGAACACGAAAGGCGCGTCCGGGCCGTGCTGCATCGACTGCGGCTCGACGCGGACCAGCAGCGGCCAGACGAACATCATCAGCCCCGCGAGGGACGCGAGGCCGAGCACCGTCGCCGAGCGCGGGCCGAGCCGGACCGCCGGCGCCATCGTGGTCACGGGACCTCCTGCGGAAGCGCCGCGCGGACCTCTTCGACGGTGAGCCAAGGCTCGCCGAGGATCTTCGCGATCTGCGTGGCGAACGCCGGGGAACCGCCGAGCACCTCGCCGGTCGGGCCGTCCGAGACGACCTCGCCCTCCGCCATCACGATCACCCGGTGCGCGATCGTCGCGACGAACTCGACGTCGTGGGTGGCCACGACGATCGCCTTGCCCTCGGCCGTCAGCGAAGCGATCATCCGCGCCAGCGCCGCCTTCGCGGTGTAGTCGAGGCCGCGCGTCGGTTCGTCCAGGAGCATGATCCGCGGAGCGGCCGACAACTGCACGGCGAGCACCAGCGCGAGACGCTGGCCCTCGGACAGGTCACGCGGATGCGACGCGGGATCGATACCCGGAGCGAGCCTGTCGAGCAGGCCCCGGCAATGCCCCGGCCCCGCACCGGATTCCGCGTCGGCGGCTTCGCATTCGGCGGCGACCGTCTGCAGGTACAGCAGGTCGCTCGCGGTCTGCGGCACCATGCCGACGAGCGCGCGGGCCTCGGCGCTGCTCAACGTCTTCGGGTCCTTGCCTTCGACGGTGACCTTGCCGCCCTGCCGGGGGCCGGAGCCCTGCACCGCCCACAGCAGCGACGACTTGCCGGAGCCGTTGCGCCCCATCATCGCCAGTACCTCGCCGGCGCGCAGGGCCAGGCCGGCCTCCCGCACCGCGACCTTCGGCCCGTACCGCACGACCACGCCGGACGCGGTCAGCAGTTCCTCACCGACGGTGGTACTCCGCACGGTGGGAGCACCTAGGGTCAGCGACGAAGCGCGGCGTCGGGCGTCGCGCACCGACATCGGCAGCGGATCCCAGCCCGCCAACCGTCCCAAGTGGACGATCGGCGGCGCGATCGGCATGTCCTTCAACACTTCCGGTGGGGTCCCGTCGACCACTCCCCCGGTGCCCGGGACGTGGATCATCCGGTCCGCGAACGGGATCACGCGTTCCATCCGATGCTCGGCCATCAGCACCGTGGTGCCGAGGTCCTCCACCAGCCTGGCCAGCGTCGCGAGCACCTCCTCGGCCGCGGTCGGGTCCAGCGCCGACGTCGGTTCGTCCAGCACCAGCACCTTGGGGTGCGTGGTCAGCACCGCGCCGATGGCCACCCGCTGCTGCTGCCCGCCGGACAGCGTCCGCAGCGCGCGCCTGCGCAGTTCCGCGATGCCGAGGAGGTCGAGCGTCTCCTCCACCCGGCGTCGCATCACCTGCGGGCTCAGGCCGAGCTGCTCCATGCCGTACGCGAGCTCGTCCTCGACCGTGTCGGTGACGAAGCCCGCGAGCGGGTCCTGCCCGACGACGCCGACCAGATGCGCGAACTCGCGCGGCGGACGGGACCGCGTCGTCACGCCGTCGACGGAGACCGTGCCCTCGAGGTGGCCGCCGGTGAAATGCGGGACGAGACCGTTGATCGTGCCGAGCAGCGTCGACTTGCCCGCCCCCGTCTGGCCGGCGAACAGCACGAGTTCGCCTTCGCCGATGGACAGCGTCACGTCGGACAGCACCGGTTCGGCGCGGCCGTGATAGGTGAAGGAAACGTGGTCGAGTTCGATCATGCGCGGGCTTCTTCTTCTAGTGCGGCATAGGGAGGTTCGGGCGCCGGGGTGAGGAACGCGGGCACCACGCCGAGCAGCACGCCGAGCAACGGCCCGAAGGACAGCGTCGGCCAGGACAGGTCGATCAGGGACGGGTTCATGTTCATCGGGTTCACACTGGAGGTCACGAACAACGTCACCGCGACCCCGATCCCGCTGACGGCGACGACGATTTCCGGCAGGTGCCAGCGATCGGGCCGGTACCGCGTGCGCCGGACCCGTTTGCCCGCCGACCAGAAGCCGATCAACCCGATCACGACTCCCACGGAAAGCACCGGCGCGGCGAGGTATCGGGGCGTGGAACCGTCCAAAGTGGCGTAAACGCCGACGCAGACACCGAGCAGGCCGGCGATCATCAGCGTTCCCGTGATCAGCCTGGTCCGTGCCTCGACCAGCCCCGCACGGCCGTAGCCGCGCGAGTCCATCGACGCGGCCAGCTGCAGTGAGCGCGAAAGCGCGTCCTCCAGCACGGGGATGAGGACGGTGTGCAGGGCCTTCATCTTCTTCTTTCCCGAACCACCGCGCAGTTTGCGGGCCCGCCGGACCCGCAGCACGCTCTCGGCCAGCTGCGGGAACACCGAAAGCGCGACGATCACCGCCGTGCCCACCTCGTACAACGCCGGCGGCATCGCCTTGAGCAGCCGTTTCGGGTTCGCGAGCGCGTTGGCCGCGCCGAGGCAGATCACCATCGCCGCCAGCCGCATCCCGTCGTAAAGCCCGCCCAGCAACGATTCCGCGGACACGTCGCCGAAGAGCCGGATACCCGCCGCCCATTCCGGCAGCGGGATCTCGGGCAGCCGCAGGATGATCGTGGATCCTTCGGCGCCGCCGAACACGACGCGGAAGAACACCCGGATCGCGACGATGAACGCGCCGAGGTACAGGTAGAGCCGGAACGCCAGTGCCCACGGAGCCTCACCGCGCCGGGCCACGACGACGTAGCCCGCGACCGCCACGATGGTCAGCAGCAGCCACGGGTTCGTCGTGCGGGTCGCGGCGACGGCGAGTCCCAGCGCCCACACCCACCACGCGGCCGGATGCAGGTCGCGCGGCAGGAAGTAGGACGTCATCAGGCTCCCTGCGCGCGTTTGCGTCTGCGTGCCATCAGGAATCCCGCCAGGCACAACGCCAGCACCGCGGCACCCGCCGCCCACGGCGCCCAGTCGCTGGCTCCGGACTCGCGTTCGATCACCGCGTTGACGTCCTCGGCGTTCTCACCGCCGGTGAACGCGACGTTCGAAGACGGATCCTCCGCCTTCGGCCGCGCCGACGCGCTCGGACGCGGCTTGGGCGGGGGCAGCGCGCCGGAACTGGGACCCGCTGCGGGCACCTCACCGGCACCGGGTTCCGCGCCGTCCGTCGGCTGCGGTCCGTCGGCCTGCCCGCTGCCCGGCTGCGGTCGCTGCTGGCGCTCGCCGGGGTCGCCGGTGACCGGCTTGGCCTCCTCGCGCGGCACGCACGGCCGGCCCTCGGTGCCCGGCCGCACGGCGGAGATCCGCGGGACCGGGATGCTCTGCGTCGTGGCGTTCAAGGAGAACGACCAGCCCTCGAACCCGCCGGGGGTGAAGTCCCGGTTCTTGAGCCCCCACTGGCTGTAGTCCCACGCGCAGTTGTTCGAAGCGTGCCAATAGGACCAGTAGGCCTGGGCCGGGGGCGTGTCGACGCACAGCTCCCGGTACTTCTCGCGGCCGGCGACGGGGAGGTTCTCGGTCGCGGACGGCCGGTTCTCGACCCGGCAGACGAACGACTCGCCCCAGCGCTGTACCCCGGCGATCTGGAAACCGGCGCCCTTGAGCGCGTCCAGCCCCGTGCCGCGGGTGGTCTGGGGATTGCAGCGGACGATGGCCGTGCCGCCGAGCTGCTGGAAGTCCACCACCACGGTGACGCCGGTGGCGTCCTTGCAGAAGCCGGGATATCCCTTGCTCTGGTCGACGGCGTGCGCGGAAGGTGCCGTGGCGGCGATCAGGAGGACCACCGCCACCGCGGAAAGAACCCTCCTCACGGGATGGCCGGGTTCCTCGGCGTGACACCGGGCGGCGGGTTGGTCGTCGCCGACTTGTTCAGTGAGAACGACCAGCCCTCGAACCCGCCGGGGGTCACGTTCCGGTTGACGGCGCCGGAGGTGCTGTAGGTCCAGGCCGAGCCGGAACCGTCCGCGTGCCAGTAACCCCAGTACGCGCGCGTGGGCGGGGTGTTGACGCACGCCTCCTTGTAATTCGGGTTGGTCGACAGCGGGAGGGTCTCCGTCGCGGACGGGCGGCCTTCCACGCGGCAGACGAAACCGAAGCCCCAGCGTGCGGTGCCGGCGACCGCGATCCCCGCGTCCTGCAAGGCCTTGATACCCGTGCGGGCGGTGCCCGGCGCGGCGTTGGGCGAGCAACGGGTGATCGTCGGCGCGGCGGTCCCGCCGTTGCCGTTCAATTCCTGGAAGTCGACGACGACGGTGACCCCGGTGAGCGCGTCGGCGCCGGTGCAGATCCCGTTGTAGCCCTTGGTGGTGTCGACCGCGTTCGCGGGCGCGGCGGAAAGCCCGATCAGTCCGATGAGGACGGACGTGACGGCGAGCAGTCTCTTCATGGTGTTGCCCCCTTTTTCTCGACGGAACGGCGAAGTACGAAGACGAGTGCGAGCGCGGCGAACAGGAACAGCGCGGCCAGTCCGGCCAGTCCCCAGAGCGCCCACCGCGGAGGGGCGTCGGACGGGGCCACGGCAGGCACCTGCGTGCCGAACGAGGCGGCGTCGGCCGGATGCGTCTCGGACAGCGGGAGCCGGATCGCGGGCGACAGCGGTGAATCCGCGGCGGTGAGCCACGATCGGCCCGCGACTCCTTGCGCGGCGGCCAGGCTGGTCGCGAAATCGGTCTTCCCGTCGCTCGCCGCGACGGGTCCCTTGGTGAAACCGCCGTCGGCCTGGACCAGTTTGCCCAGCGACCGCGCGGTTCCGCTCGCGTCGAGACCGGCGATCTGCCGCGCGGCGGCGACGGCGGCGCTGAGCGCGACGTCCGGCTCGCCCGCCTCTCCGGTCACCATGCCCTCGCCGGTCGGCCGGACGCCGAGCGCGCTCACCGCGGACACGAAGGCCGACACCCGCCGCTCGGTCCAGCCGTCCGGGCGTTTGGCCGACGGCGCGGCATCTGTGTGCGGCCGAGCGGCCAGCGCGGTGACCGCGGCGGCGGTCGCGCCGAGGTCACCGGAGCCGCACTCCGCGGTGTCGAGGTGCTTCGGGAAGGTTCCGTCGGCGCACTGACGCGTGAGGAGCAGTTCGACCGCGGGGCCGGGATCGGCGGCGGTGGCGAGCACCGCCCAAGTGTGCCGTTCGACGGTTTCGCCGGCGTCGGCGAAGGATCCGGTGTCGGTGAACTTGCCGTCCGTACCGCGCAGCTTCACCAGATCGGCCCGCAACTGGCCGACGACGTCGGCCTTCGCGAACTCGGCGACGAGGACGAGCTTGGCGAGTGGTTCGGCGTAGGACGCTTCGCCCTGTTCGTACGGCGCACCGTGGGCGTAGGCCCGCACGGATTCCGGTGTCAGCAGGAACTTCGACGCGCGGGCGACCGTGTCGGGCTGCTGATCCAGCGCGCGCAGGGCCAGCACCAGATCGGCGGTGGCGTCGTAGTCGACGTAGGTCTTGCCGTCCTCGGTGACCTCGACGTGGTCACCGCCGGCAAGCCGGTTCGTGAGGTAGGCACCCAGGCGGGAAGCCGGTGGCGCCGTGCCCGAGATCGCGACGGGAGCGGCGATCGCCCTCGGTGGAGGGACCCTGGCGCCGGTGGACGCCCTGGGGGTGAGGGCCTTCTCGGGTTTCGGCGTCGTGGTCTTCGGGGCGGGCTTGTCCTCCCGCCGTTCGGCCACGGGCGGGGCGCTGGTGACGGTGACCGTGCTCGGGGTGGGCGAGCCGCTCGACGAAGACGGCGTCGGCGTCACCGACGCCGTGGTGGTCGTGGTGGTCGTCGTCGTGGTGGTTGTCGTGGTGGTGGTCGTGGTCGGCGCCGGGTCGCTCGTGGTCGAGGTCGGGGTGCCGGTGGGCGACCCCGTTCCCGAAGAAGTGGTCGGCGTATCCGAGACGCTGCTGGTCGGTGGCTGACCGCCGCTTTTCGCCAGCGTGAAGAAACCGACCTGCGCCAACCCGAGTGAGGCCTGGGCGCCCGCGCGGATCCAGGTGTCGAGCCCGCTGATCCCCGAAGTACGCGCGGCCACGTACGAAGCGGGGTTGTAGGCGATGGCGCCGAGGTCGCCCGCGAGCTGGTTACCGGAGTCGGCCTCGGCGGTCGCTTGCGCGGATTTGAGGTACCGCACGCCCTTGTCCACCGCCGCGTCCGCGCCGCCCGAGTCGGCGAGCGCCTGGACGATCAGCCCGGTGCTGTTGGTGTTCGGCGCCTCGGTACCGACACCGCCGCCCCAGCCGCCGCCGGGCGTCTGGTTCGCGGTGAGCCACGAGACGGTCTTGGCGATCGGGGCGTCGAGCCCGGTGGCGCCCGCCCTTTTCGCGGCCAGCATCGCCGAGAGCGCGAATCCCGTGGCGTCGCCGTCGGTCGGCGACAAGCCGAGCGGTTTGCCCTCGTCGCAGGTCGAGACCTTCTGGCCGCCCGGGGTGACGTGGTCGCCGGTCTCCTGCGTCGGGATGTACTCGAACGCCACGCGGAAGTAGCCCTCGGAACACTGCTGGGTCAGCAGCTTGTCGATGGCGAGCCGGTCGTTCTCGCCCTCCGCGGCGAGCCCGATGACGCCGAGCCCCTGGCCGAACGTGTTCGCGTTGTTGATCACCGTGTCGGCGAGGTCCGGGTCTTTGGCGTAGTCACTGATCCGGCCCTTGTCGGGGCCCTCGCGCATGATCGCGGCTCGGGTCTCGGCGACCAGGTCGTACCCGTCGAAGTTCCGGGGGTCCCGGCCGGCGATCTGCGCGGCGACCAGCGTCTTGGCCAGCGAGCCGCCGACGATGACCTTGTCGAATCCAGGCACGGGAACGAGCTTGTCCCAGGTGAAGTAGTCGGTGGCGTGGCCTTCGTCGTCGAGGAACTTCATGATCGGCTCGGCCTTCGCGCCGTCACCCGAGGCGTACATCGAAAACAGCGCGTCGAGCATCAGGCCGTGGTCGGGCAGCGCGCCGCCGTTGGGGTTCTCGAACGTGCCGTCGGGCTTCAGCTTCGTCGCGAGCCAGCGGGCGTTCGCCTTCGCCGCGTCGAGGTCGTTCGCGGCCGTCGCCGTTCCGGTGAGCAGTGCGGCGACCACGCCGACACTGACGGCGAACGCCACGGCGGCGAGGGACCGGCGGCGCATGACTCCTCCTAGCGGCATGACGGAGGACAGGCGCGGACGCCGCGGTCACCCCTGTTTATCGCGACAGTGGTTCGTTCATCCGCCCGTTCGGTATCCCGGCTCGCCCTGGTAAAGGGCCCACGGTTGCGCGACAGCGCCGGATTTCGACCGGCTTCCCCGTCACGGGCGGAGGTGTTCAGTTGTCGAGCCGATCGAGGTTAACACTCGATCACCTCCGGCAGGCACCGCTGACCAGGTCGGTTGCCAGGATCACATCGGCCCTTCGCGCCCGGCGGTACCCGGACGCTTGACCGGGGTGAGACTCTTCGGTTCGTCCGATTCAGCGCGGTCGTGGGGGAAGTCCGGTGAGAGTCCGGCGCTGTCCCGCAACGGTGTGCCTTCCAGGCGAGCCCGGTCACCCACGTCGCGCGGTGTCACCGACTCCTGTCGTGGAAGTGCGGGAAAGGGTTCTCATGAGACGTTTGATCTTCGCTGTCGCCATGCTGTGCGGCATCGGACTGGTCGCCGCTCCGGCGGCGGCCGCGGCCACCCACAACAAGGCGGGCGCCGCCGCGGGCTGGCTCGCGAGGCAGATGGCCGACGGAGAAAGGTTCGAGGCCGACTTCGGCGGCCAGAAGTTCCCCGACCAGGGTTTGACGATCGACGCGATCTTCGCGTTCGCCGCGGCCGGGGTGTCGGACGCGAACGCGGGCAAGGCGATCGCCTGGCTGGCGAAACCGGAGATCACCACGGGCTACGTCGGCAGCGGCACCGAGGCGTACGCGGGCGCGCACGCGAAACTGCTGCTCGCCGCCCAGGTTCGCGGCAAGAACCCGGCGTCGTTCGGCGGCGTCGACCTGAAGGCGAGCCTGCTCTCGCTGCTCACGCCGTCCGGCCGGTTCTCCGACCGCTCCGAATACGGCGACTATTCCAACGCTCTCTCGCAGTCGCTCGCCCTGCTGGCGCTGGACCGCACCGGCGGCGCTCCCGCTCCGGCCGTGGCGTTCCTCGCGGGCACCCAGTGTCCCGACGGCGGTTTCCCGCTGAACTTCGGCGAAGCGACGTGCACGAGCGACGTCGACGCGACCGCGACGGTCGTGCAGGCCTTGCGCGCCACCGGTGACCCGGTGAACGCCGGCGAGGGCACCGCCTGGCTGCTCACCAAGCAGCATGCGAACGGCGGCTTCGGTTTCGGCACCGACGCGCCGAACGCGAACAGCACCGGACTCGCCGCGCAGGCGCTGGCCGGGCACCGCCCGGCCGCCGCCGTCAAGGCCCGGGAATTCCTGCGGTCCCTGCAGACCGGTTGCGCCGGCGCCGAGACGGACCGCGGCGCGATCGCCTACGACGCCACGGGCCTGAACCCGTCGACCGCTCCGCGCGCGACCGCGCAGGCGATCCTCGGCCTGGCCAGGGTTCCGCTGAGCGACCTGCACGGCGGCGGCCGTCCGCAGGCCCCGGTCCTCGCCTGCCCGTGACGAGACCTCGTGAGTGGTAAGGACGGTTCTAACCGTCCTTACCACTCACGAGCAGTTCGCTCGCCGGCGGCGACGCGGCGCGCGAGTTCCACGCGGGACCGCACACCCAGTGCCGTGAAGATGTTCCGCAGGTGGTGATCCACCGTGCGGTGGCTGATCACCAGCCGCCGCGCGATCTCCTTGTTCGTCTCCCCCGCCGCCACCAGCCGGGTGATGGCGTCCTGTTGCGGCGTGAGACCGGCGAGCGATCGGTGCGGCACGTCGACGGTCTCGCCGGTCGCCCGCAGCCCGGCCCTCGCCCGTTCGGCGAACCGCTTCGCACCGACGTTTTCGAAGCCGCGCAAGGCATCGCGGAACTGGTCGCGGGCGTCGCGGGTCCGCCGATGCCGTCGCAGCAGGGTGGCGTAGGCGAACCGGGTCCTGGCGAGTTCCATCGCGCCGCCCGCCCGCCGGTGCGCCTCGATGGCCAGGACGAAACGCCGTTCCGCCACACCGGGATCCGACGCGGTCAGCGCGTGACAGCGGTGGCTCAGCGCGAGCCAGCAGGGTTCGGCGCCCGCGAGGGTCCAGCGGTCGAACACCTCCAGCGCGGCCAGTGCGCGTTCGGGCCGCCCGGAACTGACGGCCGCCTCGACGAGTTGCGGAGTGGCCAGCACCCGGATCACCGGCTGGTCGCCGGAGACGCCCGAAGCGAGGTCTTCGAGCCTGCTCAACGCGTCGTCGGGCCGGTCTTCGGCCAGGTCCAGACAGGCGTTCGCCCAAGCGGCGACCGCGGCGGGCCTGCCGAGACCGCGTTCGGCGATGCCTTCGGCCGCCTCGTCCAGCTCCGGTACGCGGTCACCGAGCAGTGCGGCGGCCAGCCCCAGCAACGTCAGATGCTCCATCCGCAGGTTGTGCGGTGCGCGCAGGCCGTCCCGGGACGCCGCCCGCGCGCACGGGATCCGGTCGAGCGCGATGGCCGAAAGCGACAGGTAGATCAGCGCCCACGGCAGTTCCGCGTGGCGTTTGCCGAGCCGCGCGCGGCTCACGGCCGCGGCCGCGTATTCGTGCGCCCGTTCGGCATGCCCCCGGGCGAAGGCCGCTTCGGCGGCCCAGACGGCCCCGGCGACGTCCGAGCCGGCCATCCCCTGGGCGACGGCGTCCGTGAGCGGCGTGACGGCGTCCTCGTGACGTCCGGCGTAAACCGAGGTCAGGCCGTGGAAATGCGCGGAGACCAGCCCGTCACCCGCCGGGACCGTCCGGGCGAGGGCCCGGTAGCCGCTCAGGTCACCGCCGAGCCTGCGCGCCTCGCCCGCCAGCAGGAGCGCGCCCGCCGGATCGGGCAGCAGTTCCGCCGCCGTGCCCAGTTCGTGGGTGGCGACGGCGGGATCGCCGTCGCGTAGCTCGATCTCCCCGTGCAGCAACGCCACGGCGCCCGGTTCGGTGTCCACTCTGGACAGCAGCAACCGTGCCCATCCCGGTCTTCCCGCCTGCCAGGCCGCGTCCGCCGCCGCCAGGAGCCGGGCCGCCCGGGTCGCCGGATCGGCGGTCAGGGCGGCGGCGCGTTCGAGCTGCCGGGCCGCGGCCGCGTGGTCCACCGCCGGTGCTGCGGCGAGTGCGTCCGCGAGGGGTTCGGAAGGCGTCGCCGTCGCCATCGCACGATGCCAGAGCGCGTCGGGCCCCTCCTCGGCGGAGGCCAGCCGCGCGTGCGCCGCCCTGCGGTCGGCCGGGGACGCAGCCGCGTACCAGGTCGCCTTCCTCGCGGAGAAGTCCATGCAGGTGGCCAGGAACCGGAGGCGCTCGTCGACCCGCATCGCGTCGAGCTCGGCCGTGTAGCGAGGCAGACGCTCCCGCAGGATCGGTGAGACCGGCTCCCGCCCGGCCGCCTGCGCGGGCGTCAAGGAAGCCGCCAGCGCGACGAGGTCGGCGGGGTTCCCCTCGCCGAGTTCGACCAGCTGAGGGCGTACCCCGGCGGGCACCCCGCGGTCACGAAGCACCTGATCGGCGGCGGCATCGGTCAGCGGTGGCAGCTCGACGGAGTCGAACTCGTCGGATCCGGACCGCGAGGCGAGCACCATCCCGACCGGCGCGCCCGCCAGACGTCTGGCGGCGAACCCCAGCGCCGCCAGGGATTCCGGATCGACCCAGTGCGCGTCATCGACCCAGCAGATCGTCGGCGACGAAACAGCGCCGAGCCGGTCTCGCGCCTCCGCACCGCTGGAGACCGGCGCGCCGAACATCCGCTGCAGGGCGCCGTAGGGTAGCTCGCTTTCCGCTCGCAGGCCCCGCACACCGACCAGACGGACACCGACGGTGGCGCGCAGCGCGGTGAGCAAGGTCGATTTCCCCAGGCCTTCCGCGCCGCGGATCAGCACGGCGCGCCCGGCGACCGACCTCAGCCCGCCGAAGAGGTCGTCCCTCCCCCGCAGCGGGTACACAGGCATCGGCGCCTCCTCGAGATTCCTCTCGATGAAACACCAGGCGCAAGTGTTTCACAAGGTCCTGCTCGGCACCCGTCCCTCCACGAGCGCGCCGAGCAGCGTCGACGCCGCTTCGAGATCGGGTGTCCGCGAGGCGAGGACGTCCGAATACAGGAACGCCTCGCCCAGCCGCACGATCGCGTAACACAGGCTGTCCAGGCTGACCGCGGGCACGAAGCCGCCGTCCTCGACGTCGCGGCGAAGCAGCTCGACGTGTGCGGCGATCACCCTCGGCTGGACGCGTCCGTGCGGGTCGGTCAGCAGCCGGATCGCCAGCACCGGCTCGTCGTCGAGAAAACGCCGGAACCCGGCACTCGCCGCCAGCACGGACCGGTACTCGCGCATGATCGAAAGACAGCGAAGTTCACCGGCCGCGTTGCGCACCACGTCGCCCTCTTCGCGCTCCCAGGTGCGCGCGGCGGCCGTCAGGGTGCGCTCGGACAGGTAGTAGAGGGCATCACCGAGCAGGTCTTCCCGGTTGCCGACGCGGCGGAACAGGGTGCTGCGCGAGATGCCCAGATCCTGGGCGAAGGCGGAGGTGTCGACGCGGACGCCGCGATCGATCCACCGCGCCGCTGTGCGGACTATGTCCTCGGCTGAGGGGTTCACGATCGCCGATCGTACGGGCGACCGGCCCGGCGGGAGCGGTCGCGGATCAAGACTGGCGATTTCACCGATGCAGCGTGCTCCGGCCGTTTGCCACAGTCCATCACCACGGACCGTGTTCAACGGCGAACGGAGACGGCACCATGCGTAGTACGACCCGGATCCTTTGTGGACTGGCCACCGTCGCGGCACTCTTTGCCGCCCCCGCGGCCTACGCCGCCGAGAACCCCTACGAACGAGGACCCGACCCGACGGAAAGCAGCATCGAAGCGTCCCGCGGCTCGTTCGCGGTAGCGCAGACCTCCGTGTCGAGCCTGGCCGTCACCGGCTTCGGCGGCGGAACCATCTACTACCCCACCAGCACCACGCAGGGCACGTTCGGCGCGGTCGCCATCTCGCCGGGATACACCGCGACCCAGTCGAGCATCGCGTGGATGGGCCCGCGGCTGGCGTCGCAGGGCTTCGTGGTGTTCACGATCGACACCAACACGATCTACGACCAGCCCGAAAGCCGCGGTGACCAGCTGCTGGCCGCGCTCGACTACCTGACCCAGCGCAGCACGGTCCGCTCCCGCATCGACGCCACCCGGCTCGCGGTGGCGGGCCACTCGATGGGCGGCGGCGGTTCGCTCGAAGCCGCACAGGACCGGCCGTCGCTGCAGGCCGCCGTGCCGCTCGCGCCGTGGAACACGCAGAAGTCGTGGTCCTCGCTGCGGGTGCCGACGTTCGTCATCGGCGGCGAGTCCGACTCCGTCGCGCCGGTGGCGTCGCACTCGATCCCGTTCTACACCAGCATTCCCGCTTCGGCGGAGAAGGCGTACATGGAGCTGGACAACGCGAGCCACTTCTTCCCGAACACGGCGAACACGACCATGGCCAAGTACACGCTCTCGTGGCTGAAGCGGTTCGTGGACAACGACACCCGCTACGAGCAGTTCCTCTGCCCCGCCCCGGACGACCGCACGATCAGCGACTACCGGGACACGTGTCCGCACGCCTGAGCGTCACCGGCCCCGGCGCACCCGCGCCGGGGCCTCCTCTCTCCGTTGGGAGTTCTTGCGTGACCCTGTCGACTTTCGAGATGTCCGGTGTGTCGGTGACCTTCGGTGGTCTCGTCGCCCTGTCGGACGTCTCCCTGACCGTCGCGCCGGGCCGGGTGCTCGGGGTGATCGGCCCGAACGGGGCGGGCAAGACCACGCTCTTCAACGTCGCGTGCGGTTTCGTCCGCCCGGACACCGGCACGCTGACCTGGCGCGGGGCGGAACTGCGGCGGCTGCGCCCGCATCACCTCGCCGGCCTCGGGATCGCCCGGAGCCTGCAGGAGCTCGGCCTGTTCGACCGGATGACCGTGCTGGAGAACGTCCTCGCGGGGGCGGGCAGACACGCGAAATCCGGCTTCTGGTCCTCGTTGCTGGGCTTGACGAAGGACGAAAAGGCGCTGGCCGAGCGAGCGATGGCTCAGCTGGACGCGTTCGGCATCGCCGATGTGGCCCATCGCTATCCCGCGAGCCTTCCTTACCCGGTGAGGAAGCGCGTCGCGCTGGCGCGAGCGCTGGTGAGCGAACCCGACCTGCTGCTGCTCGACGAACCGGCGGGCGGCCTCTCGTCGGCCGAGATCGACGAGGTCGGCGCGCTGGTCCGTGGCTTGACCGAACACATGTCGGTGATGCTCGTCGAGCATCACATGGATCTGGTGATGGGCGTCTGCGACGAGATCGTGGTGCTGGACTTCGGCAGGGTCATCGCCCGCGGCACCCCGGACGAGATCCGCGCCGATCCGGCGGTCCAGGCGGCCTACCTCGGCGAGGAGGTGGCCGGTGCTGACCATTGAGGGCCTTTCGGTGAGCTACGGTCCGGTGCGCGCGCTCGATTCCGTGAGCCTTTCGGCCGCGGAAGGCGAGATCACCGCGGTGCTCGGCGCGAACGGCGCGGGCAAGACCACCTTGTTGCGCACCATTTCCGGACTCGTTCCGCCGTCGGGTGGCCGTATCTCGCTCGCGGGCCGGGATCTGCGCCGAGTGTCCACAGAGGACCTTCCGGCGCTCGGGCTCGCGCACGTCCCCGAAGGTCGCGGCGTGCTGGCCGAACTGACCGTCGAGGAGAACCTGCGGCTCGGCGCCCTCGGGGCACGCGGCCGCGCCACGGCGGCCGACCTCCGCCGGATCTACGAGCTGTTCCCGGCGCTGGCCGACCGCAAGAACGGTCTCGCGCACGTCCTTTCCGGCGGGGAACGGCAGATGCTGGTCATCGGCCGTGCGCTGCTCTCCCGGCCGAAGGTGCTGCTGCTGGACGAACCGTCCTTGGGTCTCGCGCCCCGGATCGTGGCGCGGATCTTCGGTCTGCTGCGCGGTCTCGTGCACGACGAAGGACTGGCCGTCGTGCTGGTCGAGCAGAACGCGCGCAGCGCGCTGTCCATCGCCGACCACGGCGTCGTGCTCAACCTCGGGCAGGTGGTCGTCCGGCGGGACGCCGCCACGCTCGTCGCGGACGACGACCTCCGGCACGCCTACCTCGGATTCTGAAAGGGAGCCCTGTGCAGCAACTGCTGACCACCGCGCTCACCGGCCTGACGCTGGGCGTGGTCTACGCCGCGTTCGCGCTGGCGCTCGTGCTCATTTGGCGGGCGACGCGGATCGTGAACTTCGCCCAGGCGCCGATGGCGATGATCACCACCTACCTGGCGCTGGTCCTGATCGACGCGGGCTGGTCGTACTGGGCGGGCTTCGCCGTGGCCCTGGTTTCCGGGCTCGTGCTCGGCGCGCTGGTGGAACGGTTCGTC
This sequence comes from Amycolatopsis lurida, assembly GCF_900105055.1. Classification (NCBI taxonomy): domain Bacteria; kingdom Bacillati; phylum Actinomycetota; class Actinomycetes; order Pseudonocardiales; family Pseudonocardiaceae; genus Amycolatopsis; species Amycolatopsis lurida. The sequence continues at coordinate 7,473,577 of NZ_FNTA01000004.1, read as the reverse complement.
GTCCGGTTCGTCGACGGCAAGGCCGAGATCAACGCCGTCATCCTCACGCTGGGGCTGTTCATCGTGTTGCACGCGCTGGCCGCGCTGGTGTTCGGCTCGCGGTACCGGTCGTTCCCGGCCCCGTTCGGGCTCACCGGGTTCCGGGTCGGCGACACGACGATCGCGCTGACCGGGTTCGGCGTGTTCACCATCGTCGCCGTCGGCGTGGTGCTGATCGGGCTCGTACTGTTGTTCCGCGGTACCGATCTGGGCCTACGGATGCGGGCCGCGGCCTTCGACCGGGAGGTGGCCCGCCTGCTCGGCGTGCGGGTCGGACGGATGCTCACCCTCGGCTGGGCGCTGGCCGCGCTCGCCGGTTCGCTGTCCGGCCTGCTGATCGCCGGCGGCGGCCTCGTCCATCCGTCCTATATGGACGGTGTGGTGGTGTACGGTTTCGTCGCCGCGGTGCTCGGCGGGCTGGACAGCCCGGTCGGCGCGGTCGTCGGCGGCGTCGTCCTCGGCCTGTCGCTCAGTCTGGTGAGCGGCTACGTCGGCTCGGAACTCGTCCCGCTCGCCGCACTGACGCTGCTCATGGTGGTGCTGCTCCTGAAGCCCGGCGGCCTGTTCGCGAGCGTCCGTGAACGGAGGGTCTGACGTGCGGCACCGTTCTCTGCTGAGCGCGCTCGCCGCGCTGCTCGTCGTCGTGCTGGTCCTGGAGAACTCCGGACCGTTCCTCACCTCGCAGCTCACCACGATGGCGTACTTCGCGGTCGCGGCGGGCGGCCTGACCGTCCTGACCGGACTCAACGGGCAGCTGTCACTCGGGCACGGCGCCTTGATGGCCGTCGGCGCGTACTCGACCGCGCTTCTGCTGAGGTCGGAATTCCTTCCGCTGCCGGTGATCCTGGTGCTGGCGATGGTGATCACACTGGCCGTCGGAGCCCTCGTGGGTGTCGCCGCGGCCAGGCTGCACGGGCCGTATCTCGCCGGAGCGACACTCGCGCTCGCCGTCGCCGTTCCCGGGATCCCGTTGTTCTTCGGTGAAGCGCTCGGCGGCGAACAGGGATTGCCGGTGCGGATGCCGGAAATCCCGGTCTGGCTGGCGGACGCCGCGTACTTCGTCACCGGCCACGAACTCACCTCGATCCGTTATCTCGCCTACCTTTCCTGGTTCGCGGTGATCATCGTGTTCGTGCTGCTGGCGAACCTGTCCCGCGGCCGGGTCGGCCGTGATTGGCGAGCGGTACGCGACGAGGACGTGGCCGCCGAACTCACCGGGATCGACCTCGGCCGTACCCGGGTGCGCGCGTTCGTCGTCAGCTCGGGATGCGCGGGACTGGCCGGAGCGCTGATGGCGTTGTCGGCGCGGCTGGCGGCGCCGAGCGGGTTCGCGCTGACGTTGTCGCTGCTGCTGGTGTCCGCGGTGGTGCTCGGCGGGCTCGGGAGCCTGACCGGAGCGCTCGCCGGAGCCGCGCTGCTGACCTTCCTGCCGCCGCTGGTGACCGGCGCGGGCACGGACCTCGGCCTGTCCGACGTGCAGGCCGCGCATCTGGCGCCGTTGATCTACGGCCTGGTCACCGTCCTGATCGTGCTGCTCGCACCCGCCGGTCTCGCCGGCGGGCTGCGGAAACTCATCCACCGGAGGAGAACTTCATGAAAAGCTGGACCAAGGCCGTGGCCGTCTTCCTGGCCGTCACGGTCACCGCCGCCTGCGGTGCGGGCGGCAGACCCGAGGGCGAGCAGAAGGGCTCGACCGTCGGCGTCACCGACACGACCATCAAGATCGGCGCGCATTTCCCGCTGACCGGCGTGGCCGCGCCCGGCTACAGCGAGATCCCGAGCGGCCATCAGGCCTACTACGACTACGTGAACGCGAACGGCGGCGTCAACGGCCGCAAGATCGAGTTCGTGGTGAAGGACGACGGCTACAACCCGACCACCACGAGCGCGGTCACCGACGAACTGGTGCTCAAGGAGGAGATCTTCGCGATGGTCGGCGGCCTCGGCACGCCGACGCACAGCGCCGTCGTCGATTTCCTCAACAACTCCAAGGTGCCGGACCTGTTCGTGTCGTCGGGTTCGCTGCGCTGGGGCGACGATCCGAAGAAGGCGCCGTTCACCTTCGGCTGGCAGCCGGATTACGAGATCGAAGGCAAGATCATCGGCGACTGGGTGCGGCAGAACCTGCCGAACGCCAAGGTCGGCCTGTTCCTCCAGGATGACGACTTCGGCCGCGACGGCGAGAAGGGTGCCCGGCGGTACCTCGGCCAGCAGATCGTGGAGGTCGCGAAGTACTCACCGGGCAACACGGACATCGCGCCGCAGATCGCGAAACTCAAGGCCGCGGGCGTGGATCTGGTACTGGGCTTCACCGTTCCGTCGTACACCGCGCTTTCCCAGCTGGCGTCGCTGAAGATCGGCTTCAAACCGAAGTGGGTCTACAGCAACGTCGGCTCCGATCCCGCCCTCGTCGGTTCCCTGCTCGCACGGTTCTCCGAAGGCAAGGTCACCGACGGCGCGTCGCTCATCGACGGTGTGGTCACCACCGAGTACCTGCCCGGTGTCGACGCACCGGACAACGCCTGGACGAAGCTGTGGCAGAACGTCTGGAAGGCGCACGGCAAGGGCGGCGACCTGACGAACTACCGCATTTACGGGATGGCGCAGGCGTACACGTTCGTCCAGGCGTTGCAGGCGGCCGGAAAGGACCTGACGCGCGAGCGCCTCGTCGAGGTGATCCAGCAGTCCGGGAAGACGTTCGAGGGCCCGGGTCTGGCGCCGTTCCGCTACACCGCCGACAGCCACCTGGGCATCTCCGGCATGTCGGTGGTCGAGCTCAAGGGCGGCGTCGGCAAGGATCTGACGCCGGTCCTGGTGTCCGACCTCGGCGACGCGCCCATCAAGGCGGACGACTCCGCCGCGAACGACGGGCCGCCGCCCAACGGGATTCCGGGTAACTGAACGCCGGCCGGCTCGCTCTTACTCGTCGCCCAGCCGCTGTGGGCCGTCGCGAGGGCCGGCCTGGCGGTGCCATCCATCGCCGAGCGAACGCCGCCGGAAATCGGGCTCACGCCGAGCGCCCTAGCGCGATCGTGAGTTCCGGTTCCAGCGCACGAACCTCCGGATGGGCGCTCCACCGCCGTACGAGCGTTGCCAGACGGCGCAAATCGGTACGGACGGTCGCGGACCCGAGCTGGGCGATCTGACCGAACAGCGGCCGAGCGAGCCGGCATGCGTGCTCCAGCTCTCCCGACGCGGCGTACGCCAAACACAGTCGCACGCCGAATCGCGCGCGGGCTCGAACGGCGCTACCGGGTATGCGCGCCAGCTCCCTGTCGAGGACCTCCGCGGCTTTGGCCGGCTGCCCGAGGTCGTAGAGACACCAGCCGGTCGCGACCGCCACGGGATCGGCGACACGCGAGGTGCCGATCACCGGTCCCTCCGGTGCACCGGAGGGATCCAGCAGCAACGTCCGCGCGCGGTCCAGGGCACGCAGGCATGCGTCACGGTCGCCGAGCAGCGCGTGCCCTTGCGCCTCACGCTGAGCGGCGAGCCCGAGCACTCGCGCCGGCACGTTCTTCTCCGCCTGCGCCCGCTGGGCCAGGGAAACGGTTGTGGCGCCATCACCCTGGTACATCGTGATCAGTGCCTGCCGCACCAGCGCGTAGCTGGCCAAGAAGTCGTCTCCCGCCACTCTCGCGACTCGTACCGCCCGGTCCGTCCACCACGCCGCAGCCGAATCGTCTCCGGCTTCCTGCGCCATCCAGCCCGCGTACTCCGCCGTCCGAGCGGCCAAGGAAGCCACCGCGGGGACAGTGCGTCCGCCTACCTGTTTCGCGAGCGTACGCAAGGCCTGCGCCTGCCCGACCACCATCGGCAGCACGACATCCGGTGACGAGAACTGCCCAAGGTCCCGCGCGGAGTCGAACAGGTGACGGTGATAGCGCAATTGCGCCTCAGCGTTCGCCGACACGACGCCGGTACCGGAAACCTTGAGCCCGGCGATCACAGCCATCCCGCCGAGCAGCACGTCCCGCCTGGCGACAGGACTGAAAGCCGCACCACCGTCCGGTGTCATCGTCATCACCCACACCTCTTCCTCGGCCGATTCGGACAGAGCCGTGCGCACCACACGCGCCGTCTCCCCCGCCAACGTGATCAACTCACCACCGGCGCGTAACTCGGCATCGCACTTACGCACGAACTCGGGAGACGGGGACTGCGCACCGGTTTCGATGCGGCTCACATGTCCTTTGCTGTAGTAGAGACGACGCGCGAACTCGCTGAGTGAAATGCCTTCGGCCACTCGCAACGCCCGCAACCTCGCCCCGAAGGTCTCCGACAGGGAAGACATCCGCACACCGCCCTTCTCCGCTGACCATCTTCCGCGCTCTTACGCCGACCGGCATGGGATTCGTGTTCCGTACGGAGCCGGAAACAGGAAACAGGAAGGCATACCTTCCGGCATTAAACAGCATCCGCACTCCGGGAGGCACCGGCTGACAGACCTGTCCGGCACACCCAGGCAAGATCATTGCCAAAACAAGGACAGATCCTGGACAGCGACGGAAACGGAAACAGGAAACGCTCCCCTACTGCCAAGTAGGGCTTGTCAAGCCACCGATCGGATGCCGAGTATTACTCCCTGTCATTCATCCGGCAGGGCCTTCGCGACAGCGCCCCCGGAGCGGCGACGCACCCCAACGAATGAGAAGGGCCCCCTCGTTGATCAAGATCTTCCTCAACTACCGCACCGCCGACGATCGCTTCGGGGTCGCACTGCTCGATCGCGAACTGTCGCGGACGTTCGGCCCGGAGACTGTTTTCTTCGCTTCGAAATCGATCGAACTCGGCGCCGAGTGGGAGAAGAGCATGTTCGACGCCGTCGCGGAATCAGAGGCGGTGCTCGTCGTGATGGGCCGTCATTGGCTCGATGCCGTGGACGAGACCGGATTGCGCCGCATCGACGATCCTCGTGATTTCGTCCGCCGGGAGATCCTGCTCGCGTTCGAACTGGGGAAACGGGTGATCCCCGTGCGGCTGGACGTGCCGGAAAGGGTTCGCGCCGACGAGTTGCCGGAGTCGCTGCGCCCGCTTTCCAAGCTCCAAGACATCGCCATCGGTTTTCGCAGTGCGAGCCCGGACATCGATCGGCTCGCGGCCAGGCTACGAGAACTGGTTCCAGGTTTACGGGCGCACCACACGCCGTCGGCGGCTTCGGCCGCGAAATTCACGGCGCACGCACATGAAGGCGGCGTGGTCAGCCAGTACGACCAAGTCACCGTACAAGGCGATTTCCACGCCGGCCCCAGATTCGGCTGACCAGCCCATCGCCCTGACTGTCTAGACCCCTACCGGAGCTGAACCGTGAGCGAGGACGAGCAGGCGGAGCCTGCGCCGAACGAGACCGAGCCCCCTCCCCAGGAGGTCGGTCCTGAACCCCCGAAGGAAAACCCGGCACCGTCCAGCCGGGAGGAAGCGGTCAAAGGCCTGCGTGGCGAGGCTTCGGAGCTGTCGAACGGCCGATTCACCAAGATCATTTCGGCCGCCGCCGACCGGCTCGCAGGCGCCGGGAACCTCAACCTCTTCCACGGCGACATCATCGTCGACGGTGACTTCGTGGCCGGCCCGGGCGGCCGGAGCGGTGCTCGCCGGTCATCCAGGGCACGGACCGAACCCCAGGACGTCCTCAAGGCGACGGAATACTTCGTCGCGCCACCGGATTTCACCGACGGCGTCGGCCGGTTGCAGAGCACCAGCCTCCTCGTCATGGCAGACGCCGCCGGTACCGGTCGCTTCACCCGGGCGCTGGCGACTCTGCGTGACGTGCTGGGCGAAGACGCGAACGTCTACCGTGTCACCAGCTCGATGCTGGGGAATCCGAACTGGCGGGTTCCCCATCCGCGAAGCGGGTATGTGGTCGTCGACAACGCCGGTGGGGACGGCAAGTTCGCCGCGGGGAAGCTCACCGACGACTGGCTGGTGAAGACCTCGGAGCGGCTCCTCGCGGAGGAGAGCTACCTCGTCGTCGTGACCGGGCCGGTCACCGGATCCCTCGCCTCCGCCTCGAAGCGGATGGAGTTCGTCGTCGAGGAGTTCGAACTCCCCGACCCCATAGAGATCGTGCGCCGCCGGATGGCCGGCGAGTTGCCTTGGCTGTCCCCCTCCGAACTCGAGGAACATCTGTCCACCGACGGGCTCGCGGAACTGCTGGAGGACCGCGACGACCCGCGCTTCGCCACCCGGGTGGCGAGCGCGGTGGCCGAGGCCGTCCGGACGCGCGACGATGTCGGGAAAGTCGTCGGAAGACTCAGCAACCCCGAAGATCAAGTCCGGGAATGGCTCAGCAGTTCCCCCGACACCGCCGACGTCGCGCTGGTGCTCGCCACGGCGGTACTCGAAGACGCCGGCTACCTTCACGTCGCCGACGCCGCCATCGCGCTCTACCGGCAACTGAGCACCAGTTCGGCGACGCTCACACTGCGGTATCTCAGAAGGATCCTCGCGAAGCGGGGATGGCTCGAGCTCGTGACGCCCCCAGCCGGGGACAGCGGTGTTCCCCGGTTGAGATTCAAATCTGCGCACCTCCGAGTGGCCGTGCTCGGCGTGACGTGGTTCGAACTCGACGGGGCAAGGGCGAAGATCCTGGAATGGCTCAAGAGCCTCGCCGAACACAATGACGTCGAGGTCCGGGCTCGGACTGCCCAAGCAGCGGGCATTCTCGCCACCAATGATTTCGAACACGGCCTGCACAAGTACCTGCTGCCGTGGGCCGCCTCGAAAACGGCCGTGCTCCGCCAGAGTGCCGCCCATGGGCTCAACGTGGCGGGCACGATCGGTGGCAACGCGGAAGCCGCCTGGACCCATATCGAACAGTGGGCCGCGTTCGAAAGCCCGACGAGATCTCCGAAACTGCCGATCACCGCCGGTTTGGCGGTGGGCGGCCGGCTCGGCTTCGACGCCCCTCGCCGAGCCTTGTTCGTTCTGCGCACCCTCGTCCACCGCGACTCGTGGGACCTGCTGGAACCGGTCGCGATCAGCACCAAGTCCCTGCTTCAGGCCGGCCGTACGACCGAGGTGCTGCAAGCGCTGCTCGAGTGGGCGGATCGGTCGGATGACGAAGAAGCCACGGTCAGGATTCTGATGGCGTTCTCGTTCGCGGTCCTTCCCGAGGACGGCACGGGAAACCGCCCGCTGCTCATGCGTGAGAAGCACGAGCACCGTGACGTGCTCCCTGAACTGTGGGGCCGGGCACTGGCCGACTCGTCGGCACGGAAGCTCGCCCGTACCGCACTCCGCTCTTGGGTCCGGTATGCCGACCAGGACGAAACGGCGTCCTCCGCTGTGCTCGACGTTCTCGTCGGGATCGCGGACCGCGGCAGCGCGGACCTGGAACGAGTTCTCCGCCTGCTCCGACGGTGGGCACAAGACCCTTATGCCCCGTCCGACAAGGCCGCCGAGTTCCACGACACCCTCGTCGACCTCGAGAAAGAGGCGTCATGAACCAGACTTACAATCCCATTCTTCAGCGCCTCGAACTCCGGCGAATGCGCTTGACATCCCCTCTTCGGACTCCCGAGTTGGGCACCGCGATGGTGCTCGAACGTGCGATGGGCGCACCGCTGGTGGTGAACCACGGCGATCGCGTTCCCGACGCCCGGTTCGGCAACTACCGCAGGATGTACCTGATCGACGTCGCCAACCGGGGGCTGGCCTTCAGCATCAACACGGCCAGTGCCGACCCTGCCTTCCCGTTCAGCGTGACCGTCCGCTTTGCCTGCCGGGTCAAGGATCCGGTCGCCATCGCACGGGACGACATCACCGACATGACAGCGTCGTTGCAGTCCTCACTCGCTTCGATCGTCCGGGAAACCGCGGCCCGGTTCGACGTGCTCGCCCCATCCGAAGCCCAGAACGCCGTGGTGGCGCGGCTCAATTCCGCCCACGGCTCGTCGATCGTGCAGCTCGGCAGCTACTCCGTGTCGGTCGCGATGGTCGACGCGGAGGACTTCGTGACCGAACAGCGCAAGATCAGGGTGCGCAAACTGACCTACGACTCGATGCGGCCCATCGCGGGTGGCAGCCGGGAGGACATGCTCGCCCACATCATGGCGATGGACGACGGCGACCCCATGGCCCTCCTGGATCGGGAACGAGCCGACCGGGCCGCGGAGACCCAGGCGAAGATCGATGTACTCCGCGCCCTCACCGGCAGCGACATCACAGATCCCAACGCCACGGATCTCCGCGACCAGGTGCTGGGCGAGTTCTTCGACCGGAGCAAGTCGGTACCGGGTACGCGACGCAAGCTCCGCGACGGCCTCGAGTCCCGGGCCAAAGCCGCCATCGAAGACGGCAAAGTGGTCGAGGGAAACGTTCCCCGTCCCGACACGACCGGCGACGAGCGGCCGGAATCGTCACCGGCTCCGAGACCAGAGAACGGCCCCGGCCGGGTGCGGGGCACGATGCGCCGGTCCGCGCCGGAAGACGGAAGCTGAGGCGTTCCCGATGGACATCCACCCCGGCAACCGTGGCAACGCACGTCTCTGGCACCACGTCGAAAGCGGATTCATCTCCGTCGCGGTATGCACCGAGAAGATCGCGAACCAAGGTGAGGACGCCGACCCCCTCGTCCTCTACCACAGGCCGAGTGCGTCAGGACTCCTCTCCGTGTTCGACGGCGTCGGTGGCGCCGGCCGTTCGCTCGTGGGCCGCACGCCGTCGGGACGGCCGCGAACCCAGGCGTGGCTGGCTTCCCGCCGCGTCCGGGGCCTCGTCGAGGAGTGGTTCACCGACGGCTCCGCGGACTTCTCACCGGAGGCTCTCGCGGCGCGTATCAGCGGACGGCTGGCGACCGGCGTCCTCCGGCGAGGAAGGATGCGAGGCGGGCTGCAACGTCAGCTTCCCACCACCTTGGCCGCTCTGGCCTTCGATTCCCGCGCCGGAGAGGTTTCATGGCAGGTGCTGTGGGCTGGGGACTCCCGGTGCTATGTGGCCGAACCCGAAGCCGGCCTGCAGCAGTTGAGCGCCGACGACACCGAGCCGGCCGACGCGCTGGCCCTGCTGCTGCAAGACCCGCCGATGACCAACATGGTGCACGCGGGCGGTGGTTTCGCGATCAATCGGTGGCGGGGTACCGCACACGTCCCGTGCGTCCTCATCACCGCCACCGACGGCTTCTTCGGCTATGTCGGCACCCCAGCCGAATTCGAGCATCTGCTGTGGGACACCTTGCTGGCTTCGCAGGAGCCGATGCACTGGTCGGTCCTGCTCGCCGAACGAGTGGAGTCCTTCACCAAGGACGACGCGTCCATCGCGATCGCCGCGCTCGGATTCGAGGATTTCGCCGCCCTGCGAGCGAGCTTCCGGTGGCGGTTCGATCGCGTCCACGAGGAACACGCCGAACCGATGCGCCGGGCCACGTCGATGGGGCGACCGGCCGTGGTCGCCACGAGGGAGCGGTCTTGGCTCGCCTACCGCGGCGGATACGAACGACGGTTGCCTCCTCGCGAAGGGAACGACTCGTGAAGCTGGGCGAACTGGTCAACGGCTACGAGATCGTCACGCGGCCTTCGAACACCAACGCGGGCAAGTGCCTTTGGGCGTTCGCGCGCAAGGAAGGCAAAGACTTCTTCGTGAAGGAGTATTTGGATCCCAAACGCCCTCGCCCCGACTCGATGGGCACCGTGGCGGACAAGAAACGCCGGCTGGCCGAGTGCCGTCGCTTCGAAATCCACCACGAAAGACTGTCCCGGCTCTTGCGCGCGGATCACCTTCATGCCGGCAATCTGGTTCTGACAAAGGACTTCTTCGCGCACGGGACACGCTATTACAAGGTGACGGACCGGATCGACGCGGTGGAGTTGACCCCGGCCGAGCTGCCACCCGTGGACAGGAACGTCCTGCTGCACACCCTGTGCGAGAGTATCGCTCTCCTGCACGAGTGCGGCATGATCCACGGTGACCTCAAACCGGAGAACGTGCTGTTTCACCGCCCGGCCGGAAGCGACCTGCATATCGCCAAGCTGATCGACTTCGACGACGCGTATCCGTCCGGCAAGCCACCTGCCGCCGAGACCATCGGAGGCAATCCCTACTACGGCGCGCCCGAATGGCTGGGTTACCTTCGAGGCGAAAACGGGATCAAGGCCGATCAGCTCACGACAGCCGTCGACCTCTTCGCCCTGGGATTGCTGATCCACACCTATCTCACCGGTGACGCACCTGGTTTCCCGTCCCGGTTCGGCTCACCCGCGGCCGCCGTCCTCGCGGGTGAGGAGCTGGCACTCCACCCGGATCTCCCGTCCGAGTGGAACTCACTGCTGATGGCTTTGGCCCGGGCCGATCCCGGAGGCCGCCCCGGAATCGACGACGTCCTGTCGCTACTCACCTCGCTGCGAACCCCTGTCGAGAAGACAGGACGCAGCCGAGTCCGCATCAACCTCACCGGCCGTATCCCGGTGTAAGGAGACCCGTGACTTCCTCTTCTCAGCACCGAAACGACCTCGGCTACGCGGTCGACATCGTGTTGTGCGTCGATGCCACCGCGAGCATGAAACCGACACTCGACAACGTCAAGCACAGCGCACTCTCCTTCCCCGGCAGGCTCGTGCAGGAGATGGCGGCCAAAGGGAGGGAAATACGCAGCCTCCGCCTCAAGGTGATCGCGTTCCGCGACTTCGGCGATCGTGCCGAAGACGCACTGGCCGAGAGCCAGTTCCTGCGTATCCCTTCACAGGTCGACGAATTCGAACGCACAGTCAGCGCGCTCAGCCCAGGCGGCGGTGGTGACGTCCCCGAGTCCGGGCTCGAAGCACTCGCGGTCGCGATGCACTCCGACTGGGAGGCGGGACTGGACCGCCGCCGCCATGTGATCGTGATCTTCACCGACGCGCCCGCCCATCCGCTGGGTGACCCGCGACAGACCGGTGCGCGCGGCTATCCGCAATCCGCGCCCGATTCGCTCGACGGGCTTTTCACCCTGTGGGGGCATGCGCAGAGCCGCGAGTCACTCATGGAGAACTCCGCCAAGAGACTGCTGATCTTCGCACCCGAGGAGTATCCGTGGGCGGACATAGCCGACGACTGGAACAACACCCTCTTCTTTCCCTCCGTCGCGGGAGAAGGCCTCGAGGAGTGGGAGATGGACGAGATCATCGCGACCATCGCGAGCAGTCTTTGAGCCGACGCCTCCGCTTGCGATTCCGCCGCAAGCCCACCTGCCCCCCGGAAAAACCACCTCGGCCGGCGGCACCGGCAGCGTCCCGTCCGGCGATCGTCGGGTTGGACGTGACACTCGTCTGCCATGGTGCTCTGCTCGTCATCACCGAGCAAGCTCGGCCGGACGACCCGTCCACTGTGCTGCGGATCCCCCTGGCACGCTGTGCGGCCGCACGGATCGCCGTCGAGCCCGGACTTCTCGGCGCGGAACTGCTTCAGCTGACTCTGACCGTGCGTTTGGGCCGGATCGCCTCGGTCGACCTGCCGCTCTGGTTTCCGGCACAATGCCGGACCGAACTTCAGCGCTTCGTGGACGAAGTCACGGCCCGGGCAGGCGCCCACGACCGCGGACGGCCGGACGAGTCTCCGAGGACGAACGAACCTCCCGGCGCAGTGCTCGAACCACTGACGGTTCGCCGAGCACCCGACGACCATGACTGGATCGCCTTTCAAGACGGCGACAACGGAGAAGTGCTGCGAGTCCGCGATGACGGACGGTGAGTGATGACGAACAACGCTGACTGGGCATGCGATTCGTGCCATACCAACAACTACGCGCAACAATCGACTTGCCGGGTATGCGGACGTGAGCCCGGCAGCGCGACGGCCGTGCTGACGCTCTCCGAACACCGGCCGCTCGAAGTCCCACGCGACGAGAAAGTCGACTTCGTCGAGTCTCGCTACAAGGATCTTCCCCGGCCCACCATCTCACTGGCGCCGGTGCCGCCTGCCAGGTCTCCGGCACCGAAACCACCCGCGGCTCCCACACGCCCCGCTCCGGCCGGCCCACGGGCGATACCCCGGCCGCACCGGGCACCGGTGTCAGGCGCCACGATGCGTCGAGTGGTACGTGTCGTCCTGATAGGTGTCGCCGCTCTCGTCTTGTTCACCAATCTCGGCCGTATCGGTGATCTGTTCGGTTCCTTGAGCACGAGCGGCACCGGCCGGACCGCGAAGCCGTGTCCCGTCGAAGCCGCCCGCTGGCTACCGGCCGAGGGCGAGGACGCCGAACTGGTGGCCAGGTACGACACCGGCAAGCACACGGTGACGATCTGCCGCGACTCGGCGGGGTCCTACCACTACGACGGACAACTCAAAGGGAAGCCGACCACTTCGGACAACCACATCTCTTTGCCCGCCGAACAGACCGCGACCGGCTTCGTCGCGGTCAACGGCGACTACCGTTACGAAATATCCGGTCAGGAGCTGACCGTCAAGCACAAAGGCAAGATCCAAGCCCGCATGCGTCTCGAACCGTTGCCTTCCTGACGCGGCTATCGGGCGAAGAGAAACCGGAGGTCGACTGCACAGCGGCACGCCGGTCAGGCGACGCCGGGTGGACGTCGCCGACGCTGCCGGCGCCGGCGACGAATCCGCACACGGCGATGATCGCAACGAGCCAGAACAAGAACTTGGCCAAGCCGAGCACGCTGACTACGAGTTTCACGGTGCGTCCGCCTTCCGAGAACGAGTGCCGGGAGGTCCGGCCACTCCAGGATCTCGGCCTGAGACGGGCCGCGGCAGTGGTTTCCCGTTGCGGCCGCGAGGCCGCAACGGGAAGGCGCACCTTTACGGGCCTCGGCTCAGTTCGACGGCAGAACGCGCCCGCGCACCTCGCCGAACCCGATCCGCGAGCCGTTCGCGCCGGGCGCGGAGCCGGTGATCACGACCTCGTCGCCGTCCTGAAGGAAGGTGCGCTCCTCCCCCTTGACCGTGAGCGGTTCCTTGCCGCCCCACGACAGTTCGAGGAACGCGCCCCGCTGGTGTTTCTCCGGTCCGGAGATCGTGCCGGAACCGTACAGGTCGCCCGTGCGGGAGGAGGCGCCGTTGACCGTCAGGTGCGCGAGCATCTGGGCGGGCGACCAGTACATCTCGCGGAACGGCGGGCGGCTGACCTCCTCGCCGTTCCATGCGATGGAGAGGTCGATGTCGAGGCCCCACGGGTCGCTTTCCCGCAGGTATGGCAGCGGCTTTGGATCCGTCTGGCCCGGGAGCGGGATCCGCGCGGCTTCCAGCGCCAGGATCGGTACCACCCAAGGAGAGATGGACGTCGCGAAGCTCTTGCCGAGGTGCGGGCCCAGCGGGACGTATTCCCACGCCTGGATGTCGCGGGCCGACCAGTCGTTGAGCAGGACCGCGCCGAACACGTGGCGGGGAAAGGAGTCCGGGGTGATCGGGGTGTTCAGCGGCGTTCCGGTGCCGACGATGAATCCCATCTCGGCCTCGATGTCCAGCCGCGTGCTCGGCCCGAACACCGGCGCCGCTTCGGCCGGGGCCTTGCGCTGACCGCTCGGGCGCACGATGTCCGTACCGGAGACCAGCACCGTGCCGGACCGTCCGTGGTACCCCACGGGGAGGTGCTTCCAGTTGGGCAGCAACGGTTCCGCGTCGGGGCGGAACAGCCTGCCGACGTTCGAGGCGTGATGTTCGGAAGCGTAGAAGTCGACGTAGTCCGCGACCTCGATCGGCAGGTGCGGGGTCACCCGTTCGATCGCGTGGACCGCGCCGTCGGGGACCTCGCCGGCGACCAGGTCGCGGATCCGCTCCCGGACCGCCACCCAGCGGTCGTATCCCTGCGCCATGAACGGGTTCAGCGTCGGCGCGGCGAACACGTCGTCGCCGAGCGCCTCGGCCAGGTCGACGACGGAGCCGCCGACGCGCACGCCGACGCGCGGGGAATCGCCGTCGACGGAGAACACGCCGTACGGCAGGTTGTCGATCCCGAACAGCGAGTCTGCGGGGATGTCGATCGTGGTCATGCCTCTCCTCGGGACGCCTCGAGCAGGCCGAGTCCGGCCAGTTCGGTCAGGGGGTCGGTGATGCTGCAGGTGCCGAACGACGTGAAAGCCGCGCGGAGGGCGGCGACGCGGTCCGAGTCCAGCTCCCGGAGCCGCTCGGCGATGACCGTGCCGTTTCGTTCGGCGAGAACGGCCTCGACGTCGCCGTCGGTGAGGACGGCGTCGGTGGCGAGCATCAGGTTGAGGAAGCCGTGCTGTTCGAATCCGGTTTCCGGATCGGTGTTGCGGAGGGCGTGGTGCAGTCCGGCGGTGGCCTTGAACGGAACGCCCGCACCGACGGCCGCCCGCACCGAGGCGGCGAGTTCCGCTTCGCCGGGGTACAGGTCGGCACGGACGCCCCCGGTGCGGAACTTCGCGTGGTGACCGGTGCCGGAAAGCGCGGTCAGCAACGGGACACGTCGCTCGTCGCGCGGGATTTCAACGAAAACCGGTGCGGTGGCGAAGGAAATCGCGGCGAGCACCTCGTCCGGGCCCATCCCCTCCGGGACGGCGATCTCGAGCGCGTCGAGTTTCACCGGCAGTGACGTGACGGCCTCGAGCACGCCGTCGAGTCGCGCTGGTCCGCCGGGCAGGGTCACCGAGACCGGCAGCGGGGTCGCCCGGTCCCCCAGCACGTCGGCGAGGTCACCGAGCCCCGTGGCGGCGATGACCAGCGGGCCGACGAGGTCGGCGTACCAGGCGGAGACGTGCTCGTCGTGCGCCGCGACCGCGTCCGGCAGCGGGGCCAGCCCGGGCGGGAACACCGCGGCGTCGTCGCACAGCCCGGCGAAGAGCGCGGGAATCCGTCCGCCGTCCACCATGGTCTCCTCCTCGCCGATTTAGTTCACGCTTTTACTATCCACCGGGCAGCGTAGTCCGGTCCTCCGCGCGTCGGGAAGGCCTACTTGCGGCTCCGGGCGCCGAACTCGGCGCGGCTCGTGATCAGCTTGCCCAGCAGCATGACGAGAATGCGCTGTTCGGTCTCGGTCAGCGCGTTCGTCCAGCCGAATTCGCGCTCGTTGTGCTCGCGGAACACCGAGACCATCTCCTCGTGCCCCGCCTCGGTCAGCGACAACCGCACCGAACGCCCGTCGCGCTCGTCCGGGACCCGGTCGAGCATCCCCTCCGCGACCAGCGTCTTGACCAGATTCGACACGGCCGCCCGGCTCATCCCGGTCAGCCGGGCGGCACCGGTCGGTTCGAGCGGCCCGGCGAGCCAGACCACGAACAGCAGCCGGAAGGCCGACCACGACCGGCCGCGGGGCCGGTGTACCGCGGCTTCGAGGTCGTAAGTCACCAGGTCGGAGGCCCGGTTGAGGGTCAGCAGCACCTCGGTCGCCAACTGGTGCCGGAAGCCGTACTCATGCGCGAGCCGCCGGTTCGCCAGCGCCACGAACGACCAGAAGTCCAGACCGGCCGCGTCCACGTCTTCCATCGCCGAACACTAACCCGGTACCGCGAAAATGGTCAAAGTCGAAAGTATCTTCCCGCGTAACTCGGGTGATTGGAGGTTTCTCTATACATCGAGCTGGAGAGTGGAGCTTTCTCCATGGCGAGCCGCCGGCCCGCCCCTGTTTGCTGAAGGCATGAGCAGAACGGAAGTGCCACCAAGGACCGCCAAGGCCGTCCGGGTGGCCGCAGGGGATCTGGTGCGGGTGATCGACGTCGACGGGGGCCAGGTCGGCGACGTCTTCGCGTTCGCCGGCAACGGGACCGAACTGACCGAGCACCACAGCGCGGCGCACACCCGTGCCGGGATCGACAGGCTGTTCCCCGCGGTGGGCGAGTCCTTCGTGACCGACCGGCGCCGCCCGATCCTGACGCTGGTCGAAGACACGTCACCCGGCCGGCACGACATGCTCATCCCGGCGTGCGACCCGGCCCGGTACGCCGCGCTGGGCGCTCCAGGGCACCGGTCCTGCGCCACGAACCTGCGTGAGGCGCTGGCAGACGAAGGCCTCGGCTTCACCGGGCCGACGCCGCAGCCGATCAACGTCTTCATGCGCGTCCCGGTCGGCGAGGACGGACGCCTGCACTGGCTGACCGCGAACTCGCGGCCCGGCGACGCGGTGACCCTGCGCGCCGAGATGGACTGCGTCGTCGTGGTCTCCGCCTGCCCGCAGGACCTCGTCCGGATCAGCGACGCCGGACTGTCCCCGCTCGCCATCGAAACCGTCCACAATGGAGGAAACCACTCATGACCACCACTGTCGAGCACCCCGCACTGGCCCCGGTCACGCTCGGCGGCCTCGCCCTGCGAAACCGCTACGCCGTGGCCCCGATGTCCCGCGTCTCGGCAGGCCCCGACGGCACCCCGACCGGCGAGATGGCCGACTACTACGCCGAATTCGCCCGCGGCGGCTTCGGGCTCGTGTTCAGCGAGGGCACCTATCCCGACACCGCGGCCAGCCAGGGTTACCTCAACCAGCCGGGCCTCGCGCGGGACGAGCACGTCGCGGGCTGGCGCGTCGTCACCGCCGGAGTCCGTGCGGCGGGCGGCCGGATGATCGCCCAGCTCATGCATGCCGGGGCGATCTCCCAGGGCAATCCGCACCTGGAGCACACCGTCGCTCCTACGGCCGTCCGGCCACGCGGGGAGATGATGCGCGCGTACGGCGGCTCCGGGCCGTGGCCGGTCCCCCGCGAACTCACCACAGCCGAGATCGACGACGTCGTCGAGGGCTTCGCCGCCGCGGCCGTGCGGGCCCGGCTGGCCGGGTTCGACGGTGTCGAGGTGCACGCGGCGAACGGGTACCTGCTCGACCAGTTCCTCACCGACTACACCAACCGCCGCACCGACTCCTACGGCGGACCGGTCGCGAACCGGATCCGGCTGACCGCCCGTGTCGTGACCGCCGTCGCCGAGGCCGTTCCGGAGCTGGTGACCGGCGTGCGGCTGTCGCAGACGAAGGTCAACGACTTCACCTATCGCTGGCCAGGTGGCCGCGACGACGCCGAGGTGATCTTCGCCGCGGTCGCCGAGGCGGGCGCGCAGTACCTCCACATCGCCAGCGAGGGCCGGAACTGGATCGAGACGGCGAGGCTGGCCGACGGCGGCACCATCACCGCCCTCGCCCGGCAGGTCACCGGGCTGCCGGTGATCGCCAACGGCGGGATGCACGACCTCACGCAGGCGCACGAGGTGCTCACCGGCGGGCACGCGGACGTGCTCTCACTCGGGCACGGCGCGCTGGCCAATCCCGATCTGCCCGCCCGCGTCGCGGCGGCGGAACCCCTGGCCGAATTCGACCGGGCGATGGTCTCCCCGACGGTCACGGTGGCGAACGCGCGCCGCTGGCGGGAGAGTCGGCAAGCGTGACGGAACCAAGCTGGCACGGCGGCGCGGCCGCGGTGGCGACCCTGACCTTCGACGTCGACGCGGAATCGCCGATCCTCGCGCGAGGCCGGGGTTACGCCGGCCACCTCTCGACCATGTCCCATCAGGCGTACGGCCCCCGGGTGGGGGTGCCGCGCATCCTCGACCTGCTCGACGAGCTGGCCGTGCCCGCGACGTTCTTCGTGCCGGGCTGGGTCGCCGAACAGCGGCCCGGCCTCGCCGCCACGATCGTGGAGCGCGGGCACGAGGTGGCCCACCACTCCTACGGCCACCGGCCGCCGACCGCGATGACCGCCGCCGAGCAGCGTGCCGATTTCGAGCGGGGCATGGCGGTCTTCGCCGCACAGGGCATCGAGATCAGCGGTCACCGCGCGGCGGGCTGGGAGTCCACTTGGGACACTCCGGCGCTGGTGGCCGAACACGGGTTGAGCTACGACTCGTCGCTGATGGCCGACGACCGTCCGTATCTGATCGAAACCGGCGCGGGCCGGATCGCCGAGCTGCCGGTGCACTGGTCGCTCGACGACTGGGAGCAGTACGCGTTCCTTCCCGCGCCTCAGGTCGGCTCGGTGATCACGTCCCCGGCGCGGGTGCTGGAGATGTGGCGCGCGGAGCTGGACGCGATGCGCCGCTACCGCTGCCTGTTCAACCTGTGCCTGCACCCGTTCCTTTCGGGCAGGCCGGGACGGCTGGAGGCCGTGCGCTCGCTCATCGAGTTCGGGCTCGGCCTCGGCGACGTCCGGTTCGCCCGGTGCCGCGACGTGGCGGCCGCGGCGCTCGCCGACCCCGGCTTGCCCACGGAATCCTTGCGGCGCCTCGAGATCGACCCGTCGGTCTATCCGGACTGAGCCGCCTCCAGCGCCAGGAACAGGTCGACCCGGTCCGCGGTCCGCCCGACGTCGCGACCGGTCAGCTCGGAGACCTTGGCGAGCCGGTTGCGCAGGGTGTTGACGTGCACGTACAGCGCCGCGGCGGTGGCCGCCCACTGACCGTCGTGGTCGAGGAACGCCCGCAGGGTCGTCTCCAGGTCGCCGTCGCGGACGCGGTCGTGCTCGCGCAGCGGGCCGAGCAGGGCGTCGGCGAAGGTGTGCCGCCATTGCTCGTCGTGCGACTCCAGCAGCAGCCGGTAGCTGCCCAGTTCGGCGAAACTCGCCGCGACCGGGCCGCTACGCCTGCCCCGGAGCACGCGGCAGGCTTCGCGGCTGCGCGACAACGGCACGCGCAGTTCCGCCGCGCCGGAAACGGGATCGGCGAGCCCGACGACCACGCGCCCTCCGGCGAGGCGGTGCGAAACCGCCGCCGCCAGCCGCGGCGCGAAAGCGGCGGGCGACTGCCGTCCCGAACGGAACGGCAGCACCGCGACGACGTCCTGGCTGCCCGCCGCCACGACCGCGGGCAGCCCGTCCGCCAGCAGGAAGTCCGTCACGGCCTCCGCCATCCCCGGCGGGGTCGCGGCGCCGTCACCCGCGAACGCCAGCGCGATCACCGCCAGCGGCCCGTCCGGGTCGACGCCGAAGGCACGCAACCTGCCGGGTACCTCCGCGGCGCGCTGCGCGCCGGACAGCACCATGTCCAGCAGTTCCACGGCGAAGCGCATCTCGATCGCCTGTACCGCCTGGTGCCGGGCCACCTCCAGGCTGAGGTAGCGGGCGGTCTGCTCCAGCGCGTCACGCTCCTCGCGCGTCAGTTCGGCCACGGGGCGCAGGCACAGCAGCGCGGCGTCCGCGTCGCCGATCGCGCCCACCGGGAACAACGCCGCCCGTGTCCCCGCGCCGAGATCCGCCTCCAGTGGCGGCGGATGCCCGGCCAGTGCCTCCGCCGCGGCCCGCGACTGACCGGCGTCCAGTCCGGTACCGGCGGAGGCGAGTTCCCGGCCCATCCGGTCCACGACCGCCAGCGGAAGCTCGTGCTCACGACGGAGGACCGCGAGCACGCCGGACGCGCCCGCACCTCGCGACAGCGCCGAGGTCAGCTCGTCCCCTCGGCGTACCAGCGACAGCAACGCGTTCTGCCGGTCCGTGGCCTGGATCGCCGCCGCCGCGCGGGTGACCGCCGTGAAGGGCACCGCCACCGAGATCTCCAGCAGGGGCAGCCCCGCTTCCCGGCAGGCGTCGGCGAGTTCCGGCGGAGTGTCCCGTTGCTCCACGCGCAGGCCGAAGATGATCCCCGCCGCTCCGGCGCCGACCACCCGCGCGACGAACTCCGCCGGCCCGACGCGATCCAGCCACAGGCCGTTGGTCAGCACGACCTCGTGTTCGCGCACATACGGCCCGGGGTCGGGGAGCTCGGTGTTGTGCACCCACAGCACCTGCTCGGTTAGCGCCCCGTCGCGGCCGGGGACGACCACCCGCAGTTCGAGAGCCGGGTCGTCGACCAGGGCCGCCAAGGTCAGCATGACTGTGAATATATCCAGCCGAGCACGTCCTTTATGGATGAACGGCCATTTCATCGTTTTGTCATGAGCGCTGGTTAGCGTCCCTCGAAGACCCCTTCAGGATTCGAGGAGAACCACTGTGACGGCAGTTTCCCGCACGATCGCCGAGCGCTACACCCTGCTCGATGAGCTGGGTCGCGACGGGACGGCCGTGCTGTGGCGTGCCGAGGACGGGCCGGACCGGATCCAGGTCGCGATCAAGGAACTGCCGCTTCCCACCCGTGAGCCCGCCCTCGTGGAGCGGCTCCAGCGTGAAGCCCGTGTCTCCGTGGAGCACCCGTCGGTGGTGCCCGTCCACGACGTCGTGGTGGCGGACGGGGCGGCGTTCCTCGTGATGGACCTGGTGGAAGCACAGACCTTGGAGGAGCTGGTCTCCGCGGGACCGCTGCCGCCTCGGTCGGTGGCCGAGATCGGCGGGCAGGTGCTCGGCGCGCTCGCCGCCGCGCATACGGCGGGCATCGTGCACGGGGACGTGCGGCCCGCCAACGTCCTGGTGGGTACCGGCGGCGCGGTGTACCTGACCGGTTTCGGGATCGCCAAGGCCCTCGACCCGGCAGGCACCCCCGCGTTCCTCGCCCCCGAAACGATCGCGGGGCACGAAGGCACTCCCCATTCCGATCTCTGGTCGCTCGGCGTGACGCTGCTCAGCGCGAGCGAGGGCGGGAACTTCTTCCAGCGGGCGAACGTCGCGGCCACGCTGTACGCCGTCGTCAACGAGCAGCCGCCGATCACCCGGACGCCCGCGCCGCTCGCGGACGTCCTCCGCGGCCTGCTGGCGAAAGCACCGCAAGAGCGCATGCTGCCGGATCACGCGCTCCCGCTGCTGGCCCAGGCCGCGAACGGGATCGAAACCCCGGTGCCGATCCTGCCCGCGCCGCAACGGCCAGGGCTGACCCCGCCCTCCGTGTTCGCGGTCCTGGCGGGGGTGGCAGGCATGGTGCTCGGCTTCGCACTGCTCGCGAACGCGATGCTGATGCACCAGGCGTACTACTTCGTTGTCGAGTTCTCGCATCCGTTCATCTCGCTGGGCGGCATCAGCTTGATCCTCGCCGGGGTGGCCGCGGTGGCGGGCGGCGCGAGCCTGCTCGCCAGGGCCCGGGCGGGGCAGATCCTGCTCAGCGTCTCCGCGCTGCTGACGTTGCTCTCGCTGTTCCTGCTGACCGTCCTCGGCGAGGATTGGATGTATCTCGGTCTCGCGTTGCATGCGGGTCTCACCATCGATCTCCTCCTCCTCGCTTTCGCCGTCGCCCTGGCGGGAGTCGTCTGGTTCGTCCCGGCCAAACGCCCTGCTGTGGGCTGATCCGCTCACAGCAGAGAAACCGGCGGACGGCCGGGCCCCGGCGGCATGGTCGGGGCATGACCGAATACGAGAAGCAGCCACTCTTCGACCAACGGCTCCGGGAACGGTTCTTCAGCCAGCGTGTGCTGGTCCTCGACGGCGCGCTCGACGACGACAACGGGACGGTCCTCACCACCCAGCTGCTGTCACTGGCGAGCGAGGACCCGCGCAAGGACATCGCGTTGTGGATCCATTCGCCGGGTGGTTCGGTCCCCTCGATGCTGGCCATCCGCGACGTGATGCGGCTCGTGCCGTGCGACGTCGCGACCCTCGCGCTGGGGCTGGCGTGCAGCGCCGGGCAGTTCCTGCTTTCCGCGGGCACCCCCGGCAAACGCTTCGCCCTGCCGCACGCCCGGATCCTGATGCACCAGGGCTCGGCGGGCATCGGCGGTTCGGCCGTCGAAGTGGAGGTGCAGGCGGACGACCTGCGCTACACGCGGGACACGGTGCTGGGCCTCATCGCCGACGACACCGGGCAGCCCATCGACCGGATCTTCGCCGACTCGCTCCACGATCGCTGGTTCACCACCGAGCAGGCGCGCGAATACGGCTTCATCGACCACATCGTCGAGAGCCTCGACCAGGTCGTCCCCGTCCGCACGCACAAACTCGGCCTCGGCACGGAAAGGGGTGCGGGCGCATGAGCACCTACACCATCCCCAACGTCATCTCCCGCAGTCCCGCCGGCGAGCGGATCATGGACGTCTACTCGCATCTGCTGTCGGAGCGGATCATCTACCTCGGGACCGCGATCGATTCGGGCGTGGCGAACGCGCTGATCACGCAGCTGCTGTACCTGGAAGCGGACAACCCCGAGCAGGAGATCAACCTCTACATCAACACCGAGGGCGGCGACCCGTCGGCGATGCTCGCGCTGTACGACACGATGCGCTTCATCAAGGCGCCGGTGGCCACGACCTGCGTCGGCCAGGCCGTCGCGGCGGGCGCGATCCTGCTGGCCGCCGGCGAGGCGGGGCACCGGTTCGTGCTTCCCCACACCAGGGTGGTGCTGCACCAGCCCGCCGCGCAGGGCCGCGGCACCATCCCGGACCTCATCCTGCAGGCCGACGAAGTGGTGCGGGTGCGGACGCAGCTGGAAGAGATCCTCTCCGCGCACACCGGCCGCGCCGTCGCCGATCTCCGGCACGACACCGACCGGGACCGCGTGTTCGACGCGGCGGGCGCGGTCGCGTACGGGCTCGCGGACCGCGTCCTCGACGAGCGTGCTTAGGCGGGTCGGCGGAGCTGAGGACGGACTCGTAAACCGGACACAACGCGTGAACCCGCCCGGCTATCGCGGTGGCAGGACGCCCTGATCGCCCATCGGGAGGGGTCACCAGGTCACGTCCTGCCGACGTCGATCGCGGCGCGGGTTCACCGACAGACGATCAAGCGGCCATGAGCACGGGTCCTCGCGGCCGCCGGCCGACCGCGAGACCCGTGCTGCCGCCCCGGCTGATCGTGCCCGCGATACCGAAGAGCAGGTCCGCCAGGTCGAGCCCGAGCGCGCCGGTGACCGCGGCGATCATCTCGCTGGACGGCTCCTTGCGGCCGCGTTCGATCTCGGAGAGGTACTGCGGCGAAATCCCGGCGCGTTCCGCGACGTCGACGAGGCGGCCGCCCTGGTCCTCCCTCGCGGCGCGCAGGCTCTTGCCCAGCACGTCACGCCACAGCGGCTCCGGTTCGGGACGCTTCTGGTGGAAAGGGAGGATGTCCGCCATACGATCATCGTGACATTCCGCCGGGGCGCGCGCGCACCGTTCCGCTCAAGGCGAAACCGGGCCCCGGAAGGCGCGCCGGTACGCGCCCGGCGTCGTGCCGACCTGATCGCGGAAACGACGGCGGAGATTCACGGCCGACGTCAGCCCGACGCGGGCCGCGATCACTTCCACCGGCAAGGCGGTCTCCTCCAGCAGGGTGCGCGCCTCGGTCACGCGCCGCGTCAGCAACCAGGCGCCCGGCGTGGTGCCGAGCTGATCGGCGAAGCGCCGGGCGAGGGTTCGGGGTGAGACGTTGAGGTGCGCGGCCAGATCACCCACCGACAACGGTGTCCCGAGGCGTTCGCCCGCCCATTCGAGGAGACCGTCCAGCTCGTCGCCGGTCGGCGGGGCCGGGACGAACTGCGCCTGACCGCCGTCCCGGTGCGGCGGCATCACCATGTGCCGGGCGACGAGGGCGGCGTGCGCGGCCCCGTGGTCACGCCGGACCAGGTGCAGGCAGAGATCGATCCCCGCGCCCGCCCCGGCGCTCGTGGCGACGTCGCCGTGGTCCACGTAGAGCACGTCCGGTTCCACGCGAATCCGCGGGAATTCCTCCTGTAGATGGGAAACACGCGCCCAATGGGTGGTCGCCGTCCTGCCGTCCAGCAACCCGGTCCTGGCCAGCGCGAAAACGCCGGAACAGATCGTGACGAGCCGCGCTCCCCTGGCGTGCGCGCGCAGGAGCGCCCGGCGCACCTGGGCCGAGAGCGGTGCCTCCGCCGGGGACCAGCCGGGGATGAGCACCGTGTCGGCGTCCGCCAGCGCGGACAGGCCGCTGGTCACGGAGATCTCGTACCCGGCCGTGGTCGGCACCGGGCCGGGTTTCTCCGTGCAGACGTCGAATTCGTAGTACCGCGGCACTCCGGCGCGCTCCGTACCGAAGACCTCGGCGGCGATCCCGAGCTCGAAGGTCGACTGCACCGGCCGCACCAGTGCCCTCACGCGATGCATGGCAGGAAAATACCCCATGGTGTCTTCTCTGACACTGTCCGGGCGCGAGGCGGCCACGGCACCATGAGGTCATGCACCCAGAGATTCTCGCCCAAGAGGGCTACATTTCCTTCCCCGTCAAGGAATCCCCCGTTCGCGAGCTGTTCCCCGGGATCCGGTTGCGTCCACTGTGGACGGGAACGGACGGCGCCCACGCCAACGTGCTGGAAATGGATCCCGGAACCTCGTGGCCACATCGCGACGTCCACGAACCGGGACCCGAAGAGGTGTTCGTCGTCTCCGGCATCTTCAACGACGGAGCGCGTGACTACCCGGCGGGTACCTTCCTGCACGCTCCGGCCGGTTCGTGGCACGTGCCCGCGTCGGCGACCGGGTGCACGCTCTTCGTCTTCTATCCGGAGGGCTGAACCGCCAGGAACGCCAGAATCCGTTGCCAGGTCAGGGTCGCCGTCTCTTCGTGATGGTCGGGCAGGCTGCTGTCGGTGTAGAAGTGGCCAGCGCCGGGGTAGGTGAACACCCGCGCGTCGGCGCCGGATTGGGTCGCCGCGTCGAGCCAGCCTGGGAGCGCGGCGGGTGGTGCGAAGTCGTCCGGGTCGGCCGCGTGGAGCTGGATCGGCAACCCCTCGCGAACTTTCGCGGGCAGGTCGGCGATGGCGTGGAGCAAGAGCACGCCGGCGGTGGCGGGCCGATGAGGGAGCAGCCCCGCGGCCACCACCGCGCCCATCGCCATCCCGGCCGGCACGGTGTCCTCGGGCAGCTGCCTGGCGGCGTCGAGCGCACGTGGCCGGCGGCGCGCAGCCGGTCCGCCGCGGCCGGCTCGGCCGGCCGCAACCCCAGCACCGAGTGGAACAGGACGACGTGGGTCATCCGACGACCGACAATCCGCTTTCGGTGGCGAGGATCCCCGCGACCGAAGCGGCCTGCTCGCCGGTGATTTTCGCGCCGCGCAAGCTCACCAGGCCGCGGACGCCGGACAGGCGCGAACCGCGGAGATCGCAGTCCACCGCGGCGGTCGCCGCGAATTCCGTTCCGGCGAACTCACAGTCCACAAAGGTCAGTCGGGACAGGTCTCCGGAGAACACCGTCTCCCGGAACGAACATCCGGAGAACACGGTTGAGCCCTTCACCCGTTCGACCGTCACCGACGCGTAGTCGAACCTCGCGTTCTCGACGTACAGATCGGTCGCCGAGGTGATCGCCACTCCCAGCCCGATCGCGCGGCAGCGAAGGATTTCGACCCGGCGGGCCGACAGTTCGCGGATCGCCGCGTTGGAGAGGTCGACGCCTTCGAGGATCACGTCGGAAAGGGTCAACCTGTCGAGCCGGGAGTTCGCCAGGCTCACGTCCGAGACGAGGGAACGGACGATCTCGCCGCCGCCGCGGACTCCGTCCTGGTCGCCGCCGTCGAGGTGGACCGAGTCGAAGTCGAAGTCACCCCGGAACGCGGCGGGCTCGTTTTCGAGGTCGTCGCGCCCGACCGAAGGGCGCCGTACCTTGATGCCGTCGAAGTCCCGGAAGTCCATGATCCGGACCGTACCGCAGCGGCTCGCGCGTGAAGGTGATCTTCACGCGCGAGCCCGCCACAGGTCAGTCCCGAACGCCCTTCACGGCGTCCTTGATCTTCTCGCCCGCCTGCTTGACGTTGGCCTTGCCCTGCTCGGCCTTGCCTTCGGCCTGCCACTGCTCGTTGTCGGTGGCGTTCCCGGCCGCTTCCTTCGCCTTGCCCTTGAGCTCGTCGATCTTGTTTTCGGCCTTGTCGTTCATCGTGGCCTCCCTTTCGTTGTCCGCTGCCTCCGGATACCCCGCGACGGGCCGGGGAAACAGCGACCTCACTGTGGCCCTCATCTCCCACCACCCGTATGGCCGCACGGGTACACCGTCTTCGCGACGACGGCCTCGCAGGCCGGGCAGTTGTTCACCGGCCGCTCGCGGCGGCCCCAGTACGGATGGGTGGCCCCGCAGAGCGCCGTGACCGGCTCGCCGAGGCCGGGGGCCGGATTGCAGGCAGGACAGTAGGCGTGGGCCGCCCGTTCGATTTCGTCCGTCATCCACCACCTCCGGGTGCAGGTCGTCGCTGTCCACGGTACGGCGCTCCGCGCGCCGTCCCCCGATCGTGGATCGCCGTGGCCCTGAATGGCCGATGTGCCGTTACGCCACCGGTCCTATCGTTCGGACGCATGGCAAGCGACTTGCAGCGGCGCAAGATCTCGGGCGTCTTCGCCGCGATGGACGTCGACGGCGACGGTTTCCTTCAGGAACGGGACTTCCAGGCGCTGGCCGACCGGTGGGCGCGGCGCCGCGGCCCGGGTGACGAGCGGCGCCTGACCGGCATCATGCTGAGCTGGTGGACGACGTTGCTGGCGGCGTCGGACCTCGACCGCGACGACAAGGTCACCCTCGACGAGGTCCTCCTGGTGGTCGACAGGCTCCCGGACACGCCCGAGGCCGTGACCGCGACGGCCGACGCGATGTTCGAAGCGATCGACGAGAACGGGGACGGCCTGATCTCCGCGGCGGAGTACCGCCAGTTGATCGAGGTCTGGAACGGCCGCCCCACCGACACCGACGCCACCTTCCCGCTGCTGGACTCCGACGGCGACGGAATGCTGTCCAGGGACGAGTTCGCCGCGCTCTGGCTGGAGTTCTGGGCGGGTGACGACGCGAAGGCCCCGGGCACGCTGGTCTTCGGTCCTCTCGCCGCCTGACGGCTTTCGGGCGGACCCGGCGGCCATACGGGCCAGGCCGGCCGCCCCGCCACGTCGCGGAGGTCCGCGCCGCTCAGGATGGCAGGCGTGGACGAGGTGGCCGAGCGGATCTTGGAGCTTGTCACCGGCGAGGGCGCGCCCTGCGTCTGGGTGACCGGGCCGGCGGGCGTCGGCCGGACCACGCTGCTCGCCCGGCTGTCCGAACGGCTTTCCGCGTCTGGACAAGAGGTTTCGACCGTGCGCTTCACACCGGACGGCGACCTCGCGCCCGGCGGCGTTCCTTGGCCTCCCGACGTCGGCGACGGGCATGTGCTGCTGCTCGACGACACCCAGTGGATGGGGAGCGGCTCTCTCGCGGAGCTGGCGGCGTCGATCCGCCGCTCGTCGGGCAAGCTGGTCTGCGCCACGCGAACCCCGGTCCGGGACGCGACCGGAAGGCTCGCCGTCGTGCGGCGGTTGCGAGCCGAAGGCCTGGTGGAACCGGTGCGGTTGCCGCCGTTGACGACGGCGGAGATCACGCGGCCTGCCGTCGAGGCGCTGGGCGCCGTTCCGAGCGCCCTCCTGCGGGACCGGCTGCACGAACTCAGCCGGGGAGTGCCCGCCGCGTTGCGCCAGGCGCTGGACCTGCTGCGCGCGCAGGGCGCGATCCGGATCGTCGACCGGCGCGCGTATCTCGTCCCCGGTACGCCGGTTCCGCTGCACTCCATGCAGCTGGCCCCCGGACGGTTCGCCGTCGCGAAGGCCGCCGCGATGCTGCATCCGCTCGGTGCGGCGATGCCGTCGCTGATCAGCGAGGTCCTCGCGCAGGATCCCGCGGAAACGCTCGCGATACTGGAAACCCTGCGAGCGGACGGGATTCTGCATCGTGGCCGGGGCTGGCGGTTCACCGTGCCGGTGGTGGCGTACGCGCTGATCGCCGAACTCGGGCCGTTCGAACGCCGCCGGCTCTCCGCGGCCGCCGTCACCGCGTTGTGGAACGGGACCGCGCACACGTCCGCCCCGTACTACCTCCCCGACCGGATCGCCGAGGCCGGAAAGCTGATCGACCCGCGCCGCGCCCTCGCCGAACTGCTCGACAACGCGGCCTTCCTGCCCGACGACCAGACCGCCCGCGGCGCGCGATGGCTGCGCGCCGCGGTCGAACTGACCGAGGACCGGCCGCAGCGGGCGAGGGTCACCCTTCTCCACACCATGTGGTGTCACCTGAACGGAGACCACGAACAAAGCCTGGCGGGGACGCGGCGGCTGCTGGAGGAATTCCCCGACCGGCTGTCCGCCGACGCCGCGCAGGAGGCCCAGTCCATCGCCGTCTGCGCGCTGCACAACTCCGGCAACACTGCCGAACTGGCGAGGATCGCCACGAACCCGCCGGACTGGTCGGTGGCCTCGAGCGCGATCGCGCTGAGCCTGCTGGACCGCTGGGCGGAAGCGGCCGAACTGCTGGCGGAGAACGATTCCTGGCGGACCGAATCGACGGTCTCCGCGATGCTGGGCGAACTCTTCGGCGGTCTGGCCGAGCTCTGGGCAGGCCACTCGGCACGGTTCGGCGCGAACCTGACCGAACGCGAGCGGTGGCCGCTGAGGACGGCGCGGCGGCACCGGAACGACCAGATCACCTCGTACGTCACCGCGTTGCTGGTGCTGGGCGAACGGGCACGCGCGGAGAAACTGCTCGCCGACGAAGACTTCCCCGAAACGGGGCTGCGTGACAGTGAACGTTCAATGCTCGCGGTCATGCGTGGCCGGCCCGACCGCGCGATCGACTTCGCCCATCGCAGCGTGGCCGACCGCTCGCGGCGCGGTTACGCTACCGGCTCGGCCGCGATGCACCTGTCGACCGTGTCGGTCCTGCTGTCGCAGGGACGGTTCACCGCGGCACGGGAGATGCTGACCGCCGCCCGCGCCACGGCACCGATGCTGGCGCATCTGCTCGACATCGCGGAGGCCCGGGTCGACATGGCGCTCGGCGAGACCGACCGCGCCGCCGAACGCCTGCACGCGGCCACCCGCGGGCTCGCCGTCGGCACCGACATCGCCTGGGCCGATCTCGCCGAACTCGCGTTGCGGAAGAACGACCGGGCCGCGGCCAGGAAGGCACTCGACGCGCTGGAGGAACTCGCTTCCGCGATGCCGACCGGGCGGGTGCTGCTGCATCGCCATCTGGTCCGCGCCTGCCTCCGACAGGAGCCGGACGGCGAATGCCTTTGGCTGGCAAGGGAACGCGAACAGCCGCTCGAACTCGCCATCGCGGCCGAACGCCTGGTACGGCACCACGCGACCGATCCCAAGGTACTCGTCGAGGTCTACGAGACGCTCGGTTCGCTCGACGCGCTGCTGTACCGCGCGCGGCTGCGGAATCTGATGCGGGACAACGGGATCACTCCCCCAGGTGACCACGAGGAGACGGCCGCCGAGAACGAGCACCTGCTGGCGCTGCTGGCCGGCGAAGGGCTGACGAACGAGCAGCTGGCGAAGACCCTCCAGACCAGCCGCAAGAATGTGGACGGACGGCTGAGCTCCCGGATCGAACTGGCCACGGCACTGGTGAACGGCCGATACGCCTCGTGAACGCGCCGGATCTCCGGGTCGCCGTCTACGCGGCGGACCCCGTGACCAGCGCGGGCCTCGTCGGCATCCTTTCGCAGGCCGCGGCGCTCGCGGTGGTATCCGGGCCGGGCGCGGACGTACTGGTGGGCGCCGAAGACCCGGCCGGACAGGACCTCCCGGTGCTCCGGCGGGCGGTGGCCGAACAAGGCACCCTGCCCGGAATCCTGATCGCCGGACCGCTCCCGCCGTCCGAACACCGCTCGGCCGCGGAGGCCGGTGTGCGCGGCATCCTGCCGTATCGAGCGGCCCGGCCGGAGCTGCTGATCGCCGAGGTCATGGCGGCGCGATCGGCGCCGCCGACCTCAGCAGGACGGCTCGCCGCCGGATACGGCGCCCTGGCGGAAGGCCCGGCGCCGTTCCACGAACGCGAGGTCAGCGTGCTGCGGCTGATCGCGGAGGGCAAGGACACCGCGGAGATCGGCGCGGCGATGGGCTACTCCCAGCGCACCGTCAAGAACATCCTGCAGCACGCGCAACGGCGGCTGGCCCTGCGGAACCGGGCCGAAGCGGTGGCCGAGGCCATCCGGGCCGGGCTGATCTGAGAGATACGCCTTCGATCACGCGAGTTATTGAGCCGAACGTCGAACGTGACACGGTCTCGGCCGGGTCGATGGTGGGATGAAGGCTCCCTTCGCCGCGTCTCGTGCGGTGAAGGGAAGCCTTCGGCCCGGGTCCACGTAGTCGTGAGTGGCGCCTCAGATCACCCCGGCACGGACGGCGTACGCGACGGCGTGCGGCCGGTTCTTCAGCTTCAGCCGTCCGGTGATGCCCTGGATGATGTGCTTCACGCTGCGTTCCGAGTAGCTGAGCTCGCCGGCGATCTCGACGGTGTCCTTGCCCTCGGCCATCAGCCGCAGGACGTCGATCTCCCGCGTGGTGAGCCCGGCGGTGTTGACGCCCATCGGGTCGAGCACCTCGCGTTGCAGCCGCTCGACGTGCTTGAGCAGTTCGCCGAGCAGGCTCGGCGGGAGCACCCCGCCGCCGGTGGCCGCCGCGCGGACGGCGTGCGCCAGCCGTTCGCCGGTCGTGGCCGATCGCGGCAGGACCGCCACCACCCGGCATTCGATGGCGGGCACGAGTTCCGCCTCGCTGATCTGGCTCACCACGAGCACCACCGGTTTGCCGTCCTCGGCGGCGAGCCGCCGCAGCCAGAGCACGATCTCCGGCGTCAGGCATTCTGCGGCGAACACCAGTACGTCGGTCTCGGCGCGCTGGTCCCAGTCCCGGATGTCGATCCCCTGCTGCGTGCCGAGCTGGCTGCCCAAACCCGCCGTGGTGATCGGGTCGGGTGCGTGCACCGCCACGGTGATCTGTCGGGTTTCCGTGTCCACTTCTTCCCCTCCGCTTGTCCGCGGCCCCAGTCGGATGGGACACAGTCTGCGGAGGAGCTCTTCACGAAGTCTCCACGAGTTCTCAACGAGGCGTGAAGGACTTCGTGGCCTGCTGAAACGCCTCGACGTACTTGGGCAGCTCGTCCAGGATCTCGCGGAGCCTGCCCTCGGGTCCGGTGTAGTCCGGGTCGGCGAGGAGGGCGTAGCCGAAGGCCAGCGTCCGCCGGAGGTCGGTGATGCGGGCTTCGGCCTCATCTGCGTCGAGTACCAGCCTGCCGTTCCGGGCGAGGCTGAGCAGGACGTCACCGGCGAAGTGTTCCTGATCCTGGCTCACTGTCACAGCATGCACAGCCTCGCATGCCTTCGACCAGCGCCGCATACCTTTCTGCCCCCGCGAACGCCCGGCTTTGCCCGGTCGCCCCTCGCCTGAACGCGGCCTGAAACCCACATGAACGGACATCCGGCAGTCCACGAAACGGCCAGTTCCAGGCTCGGCCGCCGAAACCCACACGGTGAGTGCCCGATTGATTGCGAAACCCACATCGCCGCCACTAGGCTTTCCGCTGAGCAGGACTCTCTTTTCGGCAGTCGGACGCACAGGCGGCAGGTCATGGACGAGGTTTCCTCGCTGACGGTGCGGCTGCTGGGCGGTTCTCCCGCCCGCCACGGCGAAGGCGAGATCGCGCTGGGTCCCGCCCAGCGTCAGGCGGTGTTCGCCACGCTCGCCCTGCACGCCGGCCAGTTCGTCTCCCGCAGGGAGATCATCGACGCGGTCTGGGGCGAGCGGCCCCCGGCCAGCGCCACCGGCATCGTGTACACCTACGTCTCCGCGCTGCGCCGCGCGCTGGAGCCCGCGGGCGAACCGCTCGTCGCCAGCCGCGCCGGCTACCGCCTCGACCTGCCGAAGCAGCAGGTCGACGTCCACGTCTTCGAAGCCGAGCTGGAGCGGGCCCGCACGCACCGGATCGCCGGGTCGCACGAGCGAGAGCTGGAGTCGCTTCGCTCCGCGCTCGGACAATGGCGCGGTTCCGCGCTCGACGGGATCCCCGGGCCCTTCGCCGAGACCCAACGCGCCCGGCTTAACGAGCTGCGGATGAACGCGCTCGAACGCCAGGCCGAGGTCGCGCTGCACCTCGGCGGCTACCGCGAACTCGTGGGCGAGCTCGCCGTGCTGGTCGAGCGCCATCCGTTGCGCGAGGGCCTGCACCGGATGCTGATCACCGCGTTGTTCCGGTCCGGAAGGCAGGCCGAGGCGCTGGCCGCGTTCGACCGCGCCCGCGAGACGATCATCGAACAGTCCGGTCTCGAACCCGGGCCGGAACTGCTCGCCCTGCGACAGCGGGTCCTGGACGGCGATCCGGAACGGCATCGGCAGGCCCACGCCGTGCGCGAACGGCCGTCCGCGTTCGTCGGCCGGGAATTCGAGCTCCGCCGGGTGCACCGGCACCTGGCCGCGTTGCTGGACGAAGGCCGCGGCGGGACGATCTGGCTGGACGGCGAGGCGGGCAGCGGCAAGAGCACGTTCCTGGCGGAGGCCCTCGCCTCGGCGAGGAGCCGCACGCGCTGGGTCGAAGCCGACGAGCTGACCAGCGCGGTCCCGCTGAGCCTCATCGCCGACTGCCTCGGCGGCGAAGCACTCGACGATCTCGGCAAAACGGTCACCGAACTGTGCGAAGACGGGCCGTGGGTGCTCGTCTTCGAAGACCTGCACTGGGCCGACGAGGAAAGCCTGCTCGCCTGGCAGCGGCTGCACCGGTTCACCGCGCACCTGCCGCTGCTGCTGATCGGTTCGGCGCGGCCCCTCCCCCGGCGCCGCACCCTCGAAGTACTCCGCACTCGGCTCGACGGCGACGTCGTCTCGCTGCCGCCGTTCGACGGCCCGGCCGTCGCCGCGCTCGCCGAGGAGACCTTGGCCAGGGATCCGGGCGAGGACTTCCTCGGGTTCGCGGCCGGGTACAGCGCCGGGAACGCCGGCTACCTGTGCGAGCTGTTCGCCGAGTTCGCCGACGGGCGCCAGCCCGACGTCACGCCGCACAGCAGGCTCGCCGACCTGGTCGAAGATCATCTCGCCGCGCTTTCCGTACCGTGCAAGCGAACGCTGAATTCGGCGGCGCTGCTGGGCTCGTCGTTCACGGTCGCCGATCTGACGGGTGTCACCGGCCGCGAACTGCGGGCGCTCATCGGAGCGGTCGAAGAGGCGCTCGCCGCGCGCGTGCTGGAAACCGAGGGAGAACGGCTGCGGTTCCGGGTCCCGCTGGTGCGGGATGTGTTCGCCGCCAACACCCCGCCCGCCATCCGCGCCGTGCTGCACCAGGAGATCGCCGCCACCATGGCGGGTTCCGGCGCGCCCGCGGACCGCGTCGCCGAGCAGTTGCTCCAGGCCGGCGACGAGCTGACGGCCCGCTGGATCCCGCAGTGGCTGCTCGACAACGTCCGCGCGTTGTCCACCGGACCGGCGGTCGAACTGCTCCACTTGCTTTCCCACCAACGAAATCTGACCGAGGAGCAGCACCGGAGCCTGGCGGGCGAGCTCGCCGCGCTCCTTTTGCCCGAAACGGGGGCCACGCCCTCCTGGTCCGCGCAGCCGTGGTGCGCGCCGCTGCACACACTCGCCCGGGTGCGCAACCGAACCGCACCGAGGACGTCCTAAACTGCGGGGACACAGTAGTGATCCGGCCACTTTCGGTGCATGACGAGAAATGGAGCCGGCTTGACGAACGGGCTGCGCGTCGAGTTGCTCGGGCCGCCTCGTGCGTGGCTCGACGACGTCGAGCTGAAGCTCGGGCCCGCCAGGCAGCGCGCGGTCTTCGCCACCCTGGCGGCGCGCCGCGGCCAAGCGATCTCCCTCGGCGAACTGATCTCGGACGTCTGGGGTGAGTCGGCGCCCGCCAGCGCCACCGGCAGCGTCCACACCTATGTCTCAGGTCTGCGCGGCGCGATCCGCAAGGCGGGCGGTGACGCGCACGAAGTCCTGAGTTCGTCCGGGTCGAGCTACGTACTGCGGCTGGACCGCGAGGCGCTCGACGTCAGCCGGTTCGAACAGGACGCCGCGGCCGCTAGAGCGGCACTGCTCGGCCACTCCGATCAGCAGGGCGCGG
Source organism: Amycolatopsis lurida (assembly GCF_900105055.1). Lineage (NCBI taxonomy): Bacteria > Bacillati > Actinomycetota > Actinomycetes > Pseudonocardiales > Pseudonocardiaceae > Amycolatopsis > Amycolatopsis lurida. The sequence continues at coordinate 7,440,039 of NZ_FNTA01000004.1, read as the reverse complement.
CCGCCCGGCTGACCACCGCGCTCGGTCTCTGGCGCGGCGAGGCCTACTCCGGCGTGCCGGGCCCGTTCGCCGAAGCGGAACGCGTCCGGCTCACCGAACTTCAGCTCACGGCCACCGAACTGCGCGCCACGGCCCTGCTCGGCATCGGTGACCACCGCGAAGTGGTCGCCGAGCTGACCGCGTTGGTGCAGCGGCACCCGTTGCGCGAGTCGTTGCACGAGACGCTCATGCGCGCCCTGCACGCCAGCGGGCGGCAGATCGAAGCGCTCAGCGCGTATCGCGAGGCCAGGCGGATACTGCGGGACGAGCTCGGCGTCGAACCCGGTGCGCCGTTGCGCGATCTGCATCAGCGCATCCTGGACGGCAGCGAAAAACCTGTCACCCGGCCGAAACCGGCTCCGGTCCGCGTCGTGCCGCCGCCGGTCGCCAAGGCGATCGAACGCGGCGGCCAGGGCCGGCTGCCCGGCCGCGCCCGGCAGGTCGAGCGGCTGGACGGTTTCGTCACCGACGTGCTCGCCGGCCGCGGCCGCCCGGTCTGGCTCGAAGGCGAACCGGGTATCGGCAAATCGGAGCTGCTGATCGCCGGGCTGTCGGGCGCCGCGGCGCGGGGCTGCCAGCTCGCCTGGACCGCGGCAGACGAGCTGCGGCAACGCTTCCCGCTGCAGGTCATCATGGAATGCCTCGGGGTGCACCACGGCGCGGCGGATCCGGCGAAGGCCCAGCTGGCGGGCGAGCTGCACGCCGAACCCGCGCACGGGAACTGGGGCCCCGCCGACCCGATCTTGTCCACTGTGGACAAACTGCTGGCACTGGTCGACGAGACCTGCGCGGCGGGCCCGCTGGTGCTGGTGATCGACGACCTCCACTGGGCCGACGAGGCGAGCGTGCTGCTCTGGCAACGGCTGGCCGCCGCCACCCGCCAGCTGCCGCTCCTGCTGGTCGCCGCCACCCGCACCGGGCACGGCCGCCGCGACCTAGCCCAGCTCCGCCGCGGGGTCGAGGCGAGAGACGGCGAGATCATGCCGGTCGAAGTGCTGACCGACGACGACGTCACCGCCGTGTTCGAGGCGGTCCTCGGGGCCAAGCTCGGGGCGAGCCTCCGCCCGCTGGTCCGGCGCGCGGCCGGGAATCCGCTCTACGCCAGGGAAATCGCGTACGACCTGGTCCGCACCGGCTCGTTGCGGAGCAAGGACGGCGTGGCCGAGGTGACGCTGGACGGCACCGAGAACGCGCCGCGGTCGCTGCTGGCGGCGGTGGCCAGGACGCTGGAATGCCTCGACCCCGCCACGACCGAGATCCTGCGGACCGCCTCGCTGCTGGGGGCGGAGTTCGCCGTCGAGGACCTCGCCGCGCTGGCGGACAAGGGTCCGCTGGAGGTCCTGCGGGAGCTGGAGCCCGCCACCACCGCCGGCGTCATCGAGTACGCCGGCGACAAACTCGCCTTCCATCACCCGTTCCAGCGGCAGGCGCTCTACGGCGCCATCGCCGAACCGGTCCGCGCCGCGTTGCACCGGCGTGCCGCCGAATCGCTCGCCCGGGCGGGCGCGCCGATCAAACGGGTCGCCGAGCAACTGGCGGCCGGGCCGGTGCCGTTCGACCCGTGGCTGACCGGCTGGCTCACCGCCAACCACGTCGCGGTGTCCAACCGCGCCCCGCATATCGCGGCCGACCTGCTCCGCGGCGCGCTCGACAGCACGGTCCCCACCCGCGAACAGCGGAAGACGCTGATCGCGGCGCTGGTGCGCGTGCTGTTCCGGCTCGAACTGGCGCCCGAGACGGAAGCCGAGCAGGCGGTGAAGATCGTCACCGACAAGGCGGATCTGGCGCAGATGCGGCATTTCCTCGCCGCGCTGCGGTACCGCCGGGGCGACACGCCAGGCGCGATCGAGGCGCTCGGCGACACCGCGGACGACCCGACGATGCCGGAGCTGTGGCGCACCAGCACCCGGACGCTGCTCGCCAACTTCCGGCGCGGCACACTCGCCGATCTGGACGAGACCGAACGGATCGCGCGGGCCCTGCACGCCGAGGCGAGTGAGCGCTACCCGGCCGCGCACGCGCAGCAGACGTTGTGGCTCGTGCATTCGATCCGCCGCGAGCACGACCGGGCGCTCACCGCGATCGACGCGGCGCTCGAGACCACCGGCGACGAGGCCGACCTGGCGACCCTGCGGTTCGACCTCCTCGACAACCGCCTGTTCACCCTGCAGAACCTCGACCGGCTCACCGAGGCCGACGCCACGCTGCACGCCGGGTACGAGACGGCCGCGCGGCACGGCCTGCCGACCGGCCCGCAGGTCTCGGCCGCCGTGCACTACTACTGGACCGGCCGCTGGGACGAGGCGCTGGCCGAACTGGACTCGGTCACCGAGGACGGCCCGGCGATCACCTTCTACGGTGTGCGCGAGCCGGGCGCCGCCGCCCTGCTGCTGCACGGGGTCGCCGCCCTCATCGCGGGCCACCGCGACGAGCGCGTCGCCGTCCGCGCCCATCTCGAAGCGGCCGAGGCGCACTCGCCGTCGAACTCGTCCGAGCGCGAGAGCTGCGACTTCTATCTGGCGGCACAGGCGATGGCCGCCGAGCAACGCGGCGAACTCGACGACGCGCTGCGGCTGTTCGCGCCGGTGTTGCGCCCCGACTACGCCCGGATGATGCTGCGCCACCAATGGCTTCCCGACGTCGTCCGCGTCGCGCTCGCCGCCGGGAACGACGCCGTCGCTCAGGAAGCGCTCGCCGTCTGTGCCGAGGAGGCGAGCCAGGAGACCGTTCCCGCCAGGGCCGCCGCGGCCGCTCTCCGGTGCCGGTCGCTGATCGACGGCGACCCCGAAGGCATGCAGGCCGCGGCCGATCACTACCGCGAGGTCGACCGCCCGATCGAACTCGCGGCCGCGCTGGAGGACGCCGCCGAACTACTCGGCCGCGCCGGCTACCTCGAAGCTGCGACCCGTTCGCTCACCGAAGCGTGTGAGGTGCTGGGCGACGTCGGAGCCGCCTGGAGCATCCGCCGGGCGGAAAGCAGGCTGCGCCGCTATGGCGTGCTGAGCCGTGCCGAGCGAAGTCCCCGGCACAGCGGGGCGCTCTCGCCGCTCGAACTGCGGGTCGCGCGGCTGGTGGCGGCGAAGCTGTCGAACCCGGAGATCGCCGCCGAGCTGAGCCTGCCGAGGCGGACGGTGCAGTCGCTGGTGTCCAGGGTCCTGACCAAACTGCACGCCGATTCCCGGCTGACCGTCGGCGACCAGCTGCCGAGACGACTCGCGTGACCGCACGACCGAGGAGAACCATGACCCGCGTACTGGCCGGCTTGACGGCCCTCGTGCTGCTGCTCAGCGGCTGTTCGAGCGCGCCGGAAACCGGCGGCCCGCTCAAGCTCACCGTCGCCACCTTCGGCGAGTTCGGGTACGAAAAGCTCTTCGACGACTACGAAAAGGCGCATCCGGGGATCACCGTCGAGGGCCGGGTCGCCGACTTCGAGACGCATCACCGCCAGCTCGCCACCGGACTCGGCGCCGGGCGCGGCAGCGCGGACGTGGTGGCGATCGAGGAGCAGTACCTGCCGAAGTTCCGTCAGTCGACGGACAAGTTCACCGATCTCTCCGAGTTCGGCGCGCAGGGGCTCCGCGAGCAGTGGCCTGCCTGGAAATGGGACCAGGGCACCGCCGAAAACGGGAAGTTCGTGATGGGCCTCGGCACCGACATGGGCAGCCTCGCGCTCTGCTACCGGCGCGACCTGTTCGCGAACGCCGGCCTGCCCACCGACCGCGACCAGGTGGCCGCGCTGTGGCCGACCTGGGAAAAGTTCGCCGAAACCGGTGAGCGGTTCAGCGCCAAGGCACCGGACGACGTCAAGTTCGCCGACTCGGCGGGCACCGTCTACACGGCGATGCTCAACCAGGCGCAGGAGAATTACTTCGCCAAGGACGAGCGGTTCATCGCCGACACGAACCCCAACGTGCGCAAGGCCTTCGAGCTGGCTGGCGGGATGGCGCTGAAGAAGGAGACGGCCGCCGTCACCACCTTCACCCAGCCGTGGACGGTCGCGATCAAGCAGAGCCGGTTCGCCGCCATCACCTGTCCCGCGTGGATGCTCACCCAGATCGAAGAGGCGGGCGGACCGGAGCTCGCGGGCAAATGGGACGTCACCTCGGTTCCGGGCAAGGCGGGCAACTGGGGCGGCTCGTTCCTGACCGTGCCGAAGCAGGGCGCGCACCGCAAGGAAGCCTACGACCTCGCCGTCTGGCTCACCGCGCCCGAACAGCAGAAGCGGATCTTCCTGGAAAGCGGGCTCCTGCCGAGCGCGCTGGGCGCGTACCAGGACACCGCCGTGCTTTCCCACACCAGCCAGTACTTCAGCGGCGCGCCGATCGGCAAGATCTTCGCCGCCTCCGCCGAGGCCTTGCGGCCGAACTACCGCGGGCTGCGCGACGGCGAGGTGCGACCGGTGTACGGGCACGCGCTCGGCCGCGTCGAAGAGGGTAAGCAATCGCTCGACGAGGCATGGAACCAGGCCGCGACCGAAGGCCGCGCCGCGGCCGCCAACTGAGTGGGGACGGCGTGACACGCAGGTTTCCGGCCGGGTTCCGCTGGGGCACGGCCACGGCGGCGTACCAGATCGAGGGATCGACGACGGCGGACGGCCGCGGACCGTCCATTTGGGACACTTTCACCGCGCGCCCCGGCCTGGTGCTCGACGGCGCGACCGGAGACCCGGCCTGCGACCACTACCGGCGCTATCGCGAGGACATCGGCCTGCTGAGCGGACTGGGCGTGCCGTATTACCGGTTCTCCGTCGCCTGGTCACGGGTCATGCCGGACGGCCGCACGGTCGAACCACGCGGCCTCGCCTTCTACGATCGCCTTGTCGACACGGTGCTGGAGCACGGGATCACCCCGATGGTGACGCTCTACCACTGGGATCTGCCGGAAGCGCTGCAGGCGGAAGGCGGCTGGCCCGCCCGTGACCTCGCGAGCCTTTTCGCCGACTACGCACTGACCGTCCACAATGTACTCGGAGACCGGGTACGGCAGTGGACCACGATCAACGAACCGTTCTGCGCCGCCTTCATCGGCTACGGCAACGGCGATCACGCGCCGGGTATCAAGGACGAGGGTGCGGCACTGGTCGCCGGGCACAACCTCCTGCTCGCGCACGGCAAGGCCGCGCAGGCGTTGCGGGCGAACGGCGGTGAGCAGGAAGTGTCCATCGTGCTCAACTTCGCCCCCGTGCTGACCGATGTGGACGATGCCGCGCACCGCGAGGCCGCCCGCAAGTTCGACTTCCTGCACAACAGGTTCTTCCTCGATCCCCTGCTGGGCCGTGGCTATCCGCCCGAGCTGCTGGCGGATCTCGCGCATCTCGGCACGCTGGAACCGGCGATCGCCGACGGTGACCTGGAGATCATCGCGCAGCCGCTGGACGTCCTCGGCGTCAACTATTACGCGCCCGCCCGCGCGGTCCCGCTCCAAGATCCCGAAGCCGACAGCAACTGCCCGCTGCCCGGTCTGCGCGGAATGGATGTCCAGCCGCCCCGCGGCGACCTGACCTCGCTCGGCTGGGAGCAACGGCCCTCGTCGTTCACCGATCTGTTGCTGTGGCTGCACGAACACTGCCCCGGCCTGCCGCTCGTGATCGCCGAAAACGGCGCCGCGTTCGAAGACGAGGTCGTCGACGGGCAGGTCCACGACAAGAAACGCGTGCGATACTTCGCCGATCACCTCGCCGCCGTACACGACGCGATCGAACGCGGCGCCGACGTCCGCGGCTACATGGCCTGGTCGCTGCTGGACAACTTCGAGTGGGCGATGGGGTATACACAGCGATTCGGCCTTGTGCACGTCGACTTCGAAACGCAGGAACGAGTACTCAAGGACAGCGCGCGGTTCTACGCGGATGTGGTGGCGCGCAACGGGCTTCAGGGGTTCTGACAGCTTGTTGCCGAAATTCGGCGACGCACTGGTGCCGGAATGCTCGGCGTCGACATGCTCCTGCACGGACATGTAGGCATACAAGTACTTCTAGGGGTCACAACAGGGTGCACCTGCGGCTGCGCCGCACTTGACACACGTCGTCGAAAAACGGCGATGCGCTGGCGCCGGAAATTGTCGGTGACCGGTCGCATGCCCAACTTCGAAACGCAGGACCGAACACCCCTCACACAGACATGTAGGCACACAACGACATCAAGGCCCACAATAACCTGACCCGCGACTACACCACAGCCCGCCACAACCGGATTGCCACACGTCGCCGAAAAACGACGACGCACTGGTCCGGAAATTGTCGGTGGTCGGTTGTAGGTTCTTTGTGTGGACACACGCAACGCCACTGTGGCGCTACTCAAGGAAATCACTGCTTCTGATGTGTTGCAGGAGGTCAATGCTTCGCTGGATTCGTTGGAGGACAACGATGCTGTCGACGCTGCCGTGGCCGCGTCGGAAGGGATCGCGCGGTTGGAGGCGGTCCGGTTCCGCGCTTTGGCGCAGCTGAACCGCCACCGTGACGGCGCTTCTAGTGTGGTGCAGGAGATCGCGTTCGCCTTGTCCGTTGTGGACGGTCACGCGGCGGGTCTGGTGTCGACGGCAGTGGCGCTGACCACCCGCCTGCCCCGCACACTGGGGTTGCTGGACCGCGGGGAGGTGGGTGGCTATGGGGCGATGAAGGTCGCCACCGCGACCGCGTGGCTGTCGGACGAGGACGCCCGCGCGGTGGACGAGGTGTTGGAGGATCGTCTGCCGGGCCGGAATTCGGAGCAGATCCGGAAGGCGGCGAATCACGCGGCGGTGATGGCCGACCGTGAGGGTGCCGCCCGGCGCGCGGAGCGGCATCGTGCCGGGCGCCGGTTGTCGATCCGCCACGGCGAGACCGGAGTCGCCTCGATCGAGGTCGAAGACGGCCCCGTGGAGAAAGTGGCTGCCGCCTACACGCGGATCGATCGTGAGGCACGCGCCCTCAAAACCGGGAACGAGACCCGCACCCTGGATCAGCTGCGCGCCGACATCGCCCTCGACCTGATGTTGGGCGGACAAGGCGGCAAAAGTGAACGGTCCGAAGTGTTCCTCTACATGGATTTGAACACCTACCTGGGCGTGAACGAGGATCCGGCAGAGTTGGCCGGGCATGGGCATATTCCGGCGTCGCTGGCCCGGCACATCGCCTCCGGCCCAGACACGGTGTTGCGCCGGATCGTCACCGACCCCTTGTCCGGGCAGGTCCTGGATCTGGGTCGGAATCGGTATCGGCCGACGGCGGGGTTGGGCGAGTTCGTGCGGGTACGGGACCGGGAATGCCGAAGACCCGGCTGCCACCGCATCGCCCAAGCCTGCGACCTCGACCATTCGGTGCCGTGGCAGCACGGCGGCCATACCGCCGATACCGAACTCGTCGACCTGTGTCGCCGTGATCATCGCTTGAAAGACGAACCCGGCTGGATCTACCGCCTGGCCGAGGACGGCACCCTCACCATCACCACACCCACCCGACACAGCTACAACAGCACACCACCACCACTGCACGAACCCCGCACCGAACAACCACCACCGTTCTGAGCCCGTCGCCGAAAAACGGCCACGGGTCTACAACGGCCAGCACCAACTCGGTCGCCGAAAAACGGCCACGGCACCATCGGGCTGGAGTCCGCTCGTGCTCACGCCGCGGACCGGCCTGACAGCAAACACCAACCCGCCAACGACATCACCGAAAACGGCAACAGCCACGTCCGCGACGATCGGCACCCGCCTGGTCGCCGAAATACGGTCACGCCTCGATCGGGCTGAACTCCACTCGCGATCACACCGTGCGCGGCCTGACAGTCCTTGCAGAATCGCTTGCCCCCGGCCACGGCCCAACTTGCTCAACCCGACCGCGGCCGCACCACGCACCACGCGACCACACAACATCCTGCCCTCGCCGAAAAACGGCAAAGACCACGAAACCAGACCCGGCAGCCCGAACGACGCCGCGGTCGTCAGGCCCGCGGCGCGCCCCGCATCACGCCGTCGACCACCTTTCTGGCCAGCAGGATGAACAGCACTATCACCGGAAGCACACCGATGGTGGCCGCGGTGAGCATCAGCGAGTAGTCGGTGAAGTATCCGCTCGCCAGCCGCGACAACGCCACCTGGACGGTCGGATGCGCGTTGGGGTCGAGCACGATCAGCGGCCAGAAGAAATCGTTCCACGCGGTCATGAACGTCAGCATCCCGAGCACGGCGGCCTGAGGCCGGATGGCGGGCATGGCCACATGCCAGAACAGCCGCGCCGTCGAACAGCCGTCCACGCGTCCGGCGTCGAGCAGTTCACCGGGGATCGCCTCCTCGCACGCCTGCCGCATCCAGAACACGCTGAACGCGCCGACCAGCCCGGGCACGATCACCGCCTCAAGCCGTCCGTACCAGCCGAGTTCCCCGACCACGAGGTACAGCGGGATGACGCCGAGCTGGGCCGGCACCATGGCGGTGCCGATGACCACCAGGAAGAGCGAGTCCCGGCCCGGGAAGCGCAGCCGCGCGAAGGCGAATCCGGCCATGCTGGAGAGCAGCACGTTCGAAAAGGTCACCGTGCCGGCGACGATCAGCGAGTTCTGCATCGCCAGCCAGAAGTCGACGGTCTCGAAGACCCTGCCCACGTTCTCGATCAGGTTGCCGCCGGGCAGCAGTGGCGGAGTGGTCTCGCCGAGTGCGGAATTGTCCTTCGAGGACACCACGAACGACCAGTACAACGGGAAGATCGACGCGACGGCGACGGCGAGCAGCAGCCCGTAGACGACGAATCCGGTCCGTTCCCTGGCCGCCACGGTCACTCACCGCCCCGCATCCGGCGCACGAGCGAGAAGTTGACCAGCGCGAACACGGCCGAGCACAGGAACAGCAACCACGCGATGGCCGCCGCATAACCGGCGTCGAACTCGCCGAACCCCTTTTCGTACAGGTACATGGCGAGGGTCTGGAACTGCCGGTCCGCGCCGCCCGTCCCGTTGACGCCGGTGTCGTCGAACAGCTGCGGCTCGGCGAACAGCTGCAACCCGCCGATGGTCGAGACGACGACGGTGAAGGCGATGGTCGGCCGGATCGCGGGCACGGTGATGGACCAGAAGGTCCGCCAGCGCGAGGCGCCGTCGAGCATCGCGGCGTCGTAGCGTTCCTGCGGCACGGATTGCATGGCCGCGAGGTAGAGCAGCGCGTTGTAGCCGGTCCAGCGCCACATCACCATCGTGCTCACCGCGACGTGCGAGGCGAACCGGTCCGAACGCCAGTCCACCGGATCGATCCCGGCCAGGCCAAGCGCCCAGTTGACGACGCCGTAGTCCTCGGCGAACAGCTGGCTGAACACGAGCGCCACCGCGACCACCGAGACGACGTTGGGCAACAGCACACTGGCCCGCCACAGGGTCCGCGCCCGCAAGGGACGGTCGAGGAGCGCGGCGAGCCCGAGCGCGGCCAGCAGTTGCGGGACGGTCGACAGGACGAAGATGCTGACCGTGTTGAAGAGCGCGTTGTAGAAGTACGGATCCTGAAGCAGGACGGCGAAGTTGCCGAGCCCCGCGAACCCGGTGTCACCGTTGACCAGATGCCAATGGTGCAGCGCCACCCAGGCGGTGTAGAGCAGCGGGAAAAGACCGAACACGCCGAAGAGGACGTAGAACGGCGCTGTCATCAGGTATCCGGCGAGCCGCTCGCCCGTACGCTTCAAACGATGATCACCTTGACGCCTGCCCGGCTGATGTCGTCGATCTCCTCTGGTTCGACGCCGCTGTCGGTGATCAGGGTGTCGACGTCGCAAAGCCCCCCGAAGCGGGCGAAATGGTCGTCGCCGATCTTCGTGTGATCGGCCAGCAGCACCGTCCGCCGGGCGGACGCGATGGCCGCGCGCTTCACCATCGCCTCGGCGGTGTCCGGGGTGGTGAGCCCCCGCTCGACGGAAAGACCATTGGTACCCAGAAAGGCGACGTCGACGTACGTGTCTTTGAGGGCATCGAGCGCCCAGCCGTCGACGGCCGCCATGGTGTGGCCGCGCAGCCGTCCCCCGACCAGCATCAGCGTGACGCCGGGCCGGTTGGCGAGGGTGAACGCGTTCGGCAGCGAAGGGGTGACCACGGTCAGCCCGCGGTCGGCGGGAACGAGGTTCGCGAGCCGCGCCACCGTGGTGCCGGCGTCCAGCAGGATCGCGCCCCCGTCGGGGATCTGCTCCAGCGCCGCCACGGCGATACGGTCCTTTTCCGCGCTCATCACGGCGCCGCGCGCGTCGAGGCCCGGCTCGATGCCCAGCCGCTCGACGGGGATCGCGCCGCCGTGTACCCGTCGCACCGCTCCGCTGCGTTCCAGCGCCGTCAGGTCACGGCGGACGGTCTCGCTGGTGATCTCGAAAGCCGCCGCGAGCGTCGCCACGTCGACTCGGCCGTTCTGCCTGGCCTGCTTGAGGATGGCGCGCTGCCGCTCTTCGGCGTACAACGGTCACCTCCTGCCCTGGCGGATGAGCGGTCATGCCGACAATAGTTGGTTTCTCGACGGCCCGACAACGGAACCCCTCATCCGGAACACGGCGCTCTGTCCATTGAGGACACAGTGTGCGCGGCGTTTTCGCCGACGGTTGCCCGAACCTACGACAGGACTGCCCGTTTGGCCCGCAGAAAAGCCCGTTCCGTGTCGTTGGTGGCCAAGGCGATCGCCTCGTCGTAGGCGACGACGGCCTCCGGCGTCCGGCCGAGGCGGGACAGCAGGTTCGCCCGCGTGGCGGGCAGATGGTGATACCCGGGCAGGTCCAGCTGCTCGATCCCGGCCAGTGCCGCCGCCGGGCCGTGCACCTCGGCGACGGCGACCGCGCGGTTGAGCGCGACGACCGGCGTCGGGGTGAGCCGCCACAGCTGGTCGTAGAGCGCCAGCACCTGGGTCCAGTCGGTCGACTCGCCGTCCGTGTGCACGGCGTTGATCGCGGCCTGCACCTGGTACGGGCCGGGGCGGCCGAGACGCAGGCATCGCCGCACCAGTTCGTGACCCTCGGCGATCAGGTCCCGGTTCCACAGCGACCGGTCCTGCTCCGCGAGTACCACCAGCTCACCTGAAGTCCCCACCCGCGCGGAGCGCCGGGCTTCGGTAAGCAGGAGCAGCGCCAGCAGCCCGATCACCTCCGGTTCGCCGGGCATCAGATCGGCGAGTGCCCTCGCCAGGCGCACCGCCTCCGCGCAGAGGTCCGTCCGCAGCAGATCGCCCGAGGTGGACGTATAGCCCTCGTTGAAGATCAGGTAGAGCACCGTGAGCACGGAATCCAGCCGGTCCGGCAGCTCACCGCTCCCCGGCACCCGGTACGGGATCCCCGCGTCGCGGATCTTCTTCTTCGCGCGGACGATCCGCTGGGCGACGGTCGGTTCCGGGACGAGGTACGCCCGCGCGATCTCCCCCGTCTCCAGCCCGCCGATCAGGCGCAGGGTGAGCGCGGTCCGCGCGAGCGGCGAAAGCGCCGGATGGCAGCAGGTGAAGATCATGCGGAGCTGGTCGTCGCGCACCGGCCCCACCTCCCGCGGCTCGTCCTCGGAGTGCAGGAGCAGCGCCTGGGCGTGCCGGGCCTCACGGGTGGATTCCCGGCGAAGGCGGTCGATCGCGCGATTGCGGGCGGTGGTCACGATCCACGCGCCCGGATTGGGCGGCGTTTCCGCCCACTTCTCCACCGCCGTCGCGAACGCGTCCTGGACCGCCTCCTCGGCGAGCGTGATGTCGCCGAGGAGGCGCGTCAGGGTGGCCACGCACCGGCCGTACTCCGCCCGGTAGATCCCGTCGAGATCCATCGGCGTCACCGCGGCGGGTCGCCGAACGGCCGCACTTCGATCGGCTGCCCGCAGGCGAGCGCGCATTTCTCGGCCCAGGCCAGTGCCTGGTCGAGGTCGTCGACCCGGATCACCCAGAACCCGCCGAGCTGTTCCTTCGTCTCGGCGAACGGCCCGTCGGTGATCGTGATCCTGCCGCCTTCGGGACGGACGACCGTGGAGACGTCCGAGTGCTCCAGTCCGCCCACGAAGACCCAGGACCCGGCGGCCTTCATCTCGTCGGTGACCTGGCCCGTCCTGGCCAGCATCGCCCGGACCTCTTCCTCGGGCGCGTCCCGTTCGCTCTCGTCGAGCTGGACGGCGAGCAGGTACTGCCTCATGACGGACCCCTTCGACGGCTCAGGAGATCATTCCACGGTGACGGACTTCGCGAGATTACGCGGTTTGTCGATGTCGTGGCCGAGGATCAGCGCCGCGTGGTAGGCCAGCAGCTGCAGCGGAATGGTGAGCAGGATCGGGTCGAGTTCCGGCTCCGACCGCGGGACCACGAACCGCGGCACGTCGAGATCGCCGAAGTCCACGTCCTCGTGGGTGATCGCCAGCACCTGCCCCTTGCGCGCCTTGATCTGCTGCATCGCGGCCAGGTTGCGGTCGGCGAGGTCGTCGGACGGCACGATCGCGACCGTCGGCAGTTCCTCGTCGATCAGCGCGAGCGGGCCGTGCTTGAGCTCCGAGGTCTGGTAGGCCTCCGCGTGCCGGTAGGAGATCTCCTTGAACTTCTGCGCGCCTTCCCGTGCCACCGGGAAGCCGCGGACCCGGCCGATGAAGAACAGGCTCCGCGCGTCCGCGCAGATCTTGGCGTGCTCGGCGATCCGGTCCTCCGCTTCGACGATGGCCGCGACCTGCTTCGGCAACGCGCGGAGTGCCGCGACGATCCGCTGTCCGTCCGCATTGGACAGATCGCGGACGCGGCCCAGTGCCAGCGCGATCATCGCGAACCCGACGGCCATGTTCGTGAGCGCCTTGGTCGACGCGACGGCGATCTCCGGGCCGGCGTGCAGGTACAGGCCACCGTCGCAGGCCCGCGCGATCGTCGAACCGACGACGTTCACGAGGCCGACCACCCGGCCGCCCTTGCGTTTGACCTCTTCCACGGCGAACGCGGTGTCCGCCGTCTCACCGGACTGGCTGACCGCGATGTAGAGGGTGTCCGCTTCGATGATGGGGTTGCGGTAGCGGAACTCGGACGCCGCCTCCGCGTCGGCTGGCACGCGCGCCAGGTCCTCGATCATGGTGGCGCCGATCTGGCCCGCGTAGTACGCCGAACCGCAGCCGAGGATCTTCACCCTCGCGAAGCCGCGCAGATCACGAGGAGTCAGGTTCAGACCGTCCAAACGAGACACTCCGAAGCGGTCGTCCAGCCGTCCCCGGATCATCCGCTCCAGGCATTCCGGCTGCTCCTGGATCTCCTTGTACATGTAGTGCTGGTGACCGCCGAGGTCCAGGTCGTCGGCCTGGATGTCGATCGCCGTCGCGGCCTTTCCGGTGTCGCTCTCGTCGACGGTGAAGGTGCGGTAGCCGGTGGCGGAGACGCTGGCGAACTCGCCGTCGTCGAGATGCACCACCTGCGAGGTGTGCCGGACCAGCGCGGACAGGTCGCTGGCCACGAACATCTCCCGGTCACCGACGCCGATGATCAGCGGCGAACCGTTCCGCGCGACCACGACACGGTCGGGGTGCTCGGTGTCGGTCACGGCGATGGCGTAGGTACCGGTGACGCGGGAGACGGCCTCGACGACCGCGTCTTCCAGTGTCTTCGCGCCCGAACGCGCGATCAGGTGGGCGAGCACCTCGGTGTCGGTCTCGGAGGACAGCGTCACCCCGGCCTGGGTGAGCTGCTCGCGCAACGCGTCGGCGTTGTCGATGATCCCGTTGTGCACCACGGAGATCCGGCCGTCCTCGGAGACGTGCGGATGGGCGTTCGCCTCGGTCGCCGGGCCGTGCGTCGCCCACCTCGTGTGCCCGATGCCGACCTTGCCCGCGAGCCGCTTGGGCAGGGCGGCCGTCAGGTTCCGCACCCTCCCCACGATCCGGTGTACCTGGGCGCCTTTACCGCCCAGGACGGAGATCCCGGCCGAGTCGTAGCCGCGGTACTCCAGCCGCGTCAGCCCCTCGATCAGGATCGGGGCGGCGTTCTGGCCGCCGATGTAACCGACGATTCCGCACATGACGAGTCAACCTCACAAAGAAAACGGACGGGCGTGGTCCGTCAGCCGTAGACGATGCGGCGCAGTTGCCGCTCGGACAGGTCGGGAGGCGCGACGAGACGACGGCTCAGCTCGCCGGCGATACGGGGGAAGATCTCGGGATTCTTCCTGCCCTCGGCCTGCAACCGGGCATGCCGCTCCCGGACGTACTGCTCGACCGGTTGCCGGTAGAACGCCAGGACGTCCTCGACGACACGCGCGGCGATGGCCGTCGACAGACCCGTCGACAAGGCCACCTGCTCGACGATGTCCGCGTCCTCCACGGAGCCCATCATGCACATCGAGATACCGAAGCGCCAGTTCTTGCCCGAAATCGGGCAAGAACTGGCGATCAGTGGCCTTGAATTGCCTTAACCAGCCCGGCGGCCAGCTCCGCCCGCTCCGCCATCGACTCGACCAGCAGGTACTCGTGATCGGCGTGCGCGCCGCCGCCGACGGCGCCGAGCCCGTCGAGGGTCGGGACGCCGATCGCGGCCGTGAGGTTGCCGTCACTCCCGCCGCCGACGGCCACCCCGGCGACTCCGGGCAGTAGCCGTCGCGCGACGGCGAACAGGCCCGCGGCGGCCGACTCGGGCATCGGCGGCCGGTGGATCCCGCCCCGCACCGTGATCGCCGCCCCGCGCAGGCGCGGAGTGAGCGCGGCGAATCCGGCTTCGACCCGCTCCTTCTCCTCGGTGGTCTCGACTCGCACGTCGACCACGACGGTCGCGGACGCGGGCACGACGTTGCTCGCCGTTCCCGCCGAGGCGACCGTCGGAGTGACGCTGGTCCCGGCCTCGGGCCGGTCGAGCGCGGCGATCGCCAGCACCTGATGTGCGGCTTCGATCAGCGCGTTGATCCCGGCCGCGGGTTCGAGGCCGGCGTGCGACGCCCGGCCGGTGACGACGACCTCGAACGTGCCGCAGCCCTTGCGGCCGATCTTGAGGCCGCCGCCGTCGGCCGCTCCTTCGAACACGAGCACCGCGCCGCACGCGCGGGCGCGCTCCTCGATGAGCGAGCGGGATTCGTGCGAGCCCGTTTCCTCGTCGGCCGTCACCAGGATCTCGACCCCGGACGTGTCATCGAGCGCCGCGAGGCCGTGGATCGCCTGGACCAGCCCACCGAGCATGTCGAACACTCCGGGCCCGGTCACCCGGCCGCCGGTCACGGCGAACGGCCGGCGCGCCAGGGTGCCGATCGGGAACACGGTGTCGTGGTGCCCCAGGACCAGCACGCGGGGTTCACCGCCGCCGGACCACCGGACGTGCGGTCCCGCCGCACTCTCGACCAGGACCGCCGTCCCGCCGAGCCGGGCCTCGACGAGGGTTTTGACCGCCTCGGCCGACGCGGTCAAAGCCTCGATGTCCCCCGAAGGCGACTCGATCTCGACGAGGGTCCTGAGGTCTTCGATCATCGCGTCGACATTCATGCGAATACTTTCTCAGGCGACTCCGGCGGGGGCGGTCTCGTCCTCGCTCAACCGTTCCGTCTTGGTCCAGCTGGTGCGGCGGGCCGCCACCCGGAACAGCGCGCGCCAGGTCGCGACGACACCGAGCACCAGGAAACCGGGATAGAGCAGGCCCGCGAGCAGACAGCGGTGCAGTGGTTCCTCACCGAGGCGGAGCCGGTGCACGATCGCCCACACGAGACCGGGAACCAGCAACACGGCCACGCCGACCAAGGCCGCCCCGGGCAACGCCGACGGGGGCGCGATCAGCCCACCGAAAGTGACCCCCGACCAGGAGGCCACCAGCGTGCCCACGAACAACAGGGAAACGACCAACGACAACGGCACGGTCAGCCACGGGGTCACGAGATAGGCGAGGAAATCCAGGAGCCCGACGCTGCCGACATGCCGGGAAGCCAGCAATTCCCGCAAATGCCTCGCGCACTGCAGATTGCCCTGTGCCCATCGGGTGCGCTGCCGGAGCAATCGGCGCAGATCGACCAGCCCCTGTTGCGTGACCCACGCCGATTTCACGTAGCGCATCCGGATTCCGGCGACATGCAGGCGCAGTCCGAGTTCCAGATCCTCGACGAGACAGTCCGACCACGGGGCCGGGTCGAAGCGCCGCAGCACGCCGAGTCTCGTGAATTGCCCGTTTCCGCCCATTCCGACACTGCCCGCGAGATCGCGCAGACTTTGCGACGCGTCGGCGACCGCACCGAACTCGAGATCCTGGAGCAGCGCGAGCACACTGCGCCGATTGTGAATCCGCACCCGGCATTGCACGGCGCCGACTCCCCGGTCGCCGAACACGTCGGCCACCTCGCGCAGCATGCCGGGACTCCCTCGGCCGTCGCCGTCGATGATGCCGACGATCGTCCTCGCCACACTCCCCTGGGCTTCGCACAGCCGGAGGATGTAGCGGTAGCCGGCGTTCAACGCCTCGCCCTTGCCCTTGCGCGCATGCGGGAGATCGCGGCGCAGGACGTGCAGGCGCGGGTCGGTCACCTCGCGGAGGACACCGGGCGTGCCGTCGTCCGAGCCGTCGTCGATGACCAGTACACGGACCGGATTCCGTTCCGTGCCAAGCGAAAGCGCGTTCCGGACGGTGTTGCCGACGACGCGTTCCTCGTTGAGCGCCGGAATGACGATCCAGAATTCGAGCCCCTCCCCGCGCGCCGCCACGGACCGGCGCGGGCGCCCGGTGCGCCATGCGAAGGCCGCGAGCAGGAGGTTGTGCGCCGGCCACCACAGGAGCAACAACATCATGGTCGCGGCGAAGGCGGGGTTCGCCATCAGTCCTTCAAGCGAAGGTGCAGCGAGCGCGCCATGAGCAGCAGCGCGATCGCCCCGATCACCACCGCTAGCACCGTGCTCACCGTCGCCCCCGCCATCGTCGCGCCGATTCCGAGCGCGGAAACCTTGACCGGGCCCACCGGCACCATCGACATGTCTTTCCTCCCGGCGGAGGTCACCACAAAACATCTACTCACAGTTTTCACATGGCGAGTAGCGGGTCCCCCTGGTAAGCGATATTCAGCCTTTCGAGTGGGTACGTTACCCCGTTCGTGTTAGCGTTCGAAGGCGTCGATCCCCCGCGAAGGTGACCATCAGTCAGTGATTCTCGCCTCACCCGCGCCCACTCTCTCGTGACTTCGCAGACGAATTCACGCGAACCGATGCACGAACCCGGAAGAAGGACCAGGTGCGTAACGCACAGAACGAGACCGACGTCATGCCCGAAATCTGGCTCGTCGCAGGAACCCGGCCCGAGGCCGTGAAACTGGCTCCGGTGGCCAGGGCGCTGGCTTCCGGCGGGCGGATGCGACCGGTGCTCATCGCGACCGGGCAGCATCCGGAAATGGTGGGCCAGGCGTTGGCGACGTTCGGATTGACGGCGGACGAAAATCTGACCTTGAACCGGCGAACGGGTTCCCAGCCGGAACTGCTTTCCGGCGTCCTCGCCGGGCTGGAGGAAGTGGCGGACCGGCGGTCGCCGTCCGCCGTGGTCGTCCAGGGAGACACGACGACCACCCTGGCCGGCGCGCTCGCCGCGTTCTGGCGCCGCGTCCCCGTCGTTCATCTCGAAGCAGGCCTTCGCTCGTTCGATCTCGGCGCGCCGTTCCCCGAGGAACTCAACCGGAAACTGGTGACCCAGGCGGCCGCCCTCCACCTCGCCCCCACCCCCGACGCCGCCGCGAACCTGCGGGCCGAAGGGGTACCCGAAGAGAACGTGCTCGTCGCCGGGAACACCGTCGTCGACGCGATTCTCACGGTGACGGACGGCTCCACCACGGTGCACGATCGGGAATTGGCGACACTGCTGGAAAACGCCACCCGCGGCACGGTGAAGCTGATGCTGGTCACCCTCCACCGCAGGGAGTCCTGGGGCGAGCCGATGCGGCGGGTCCTGCGCGCGGTGGCTGAACTGATGGCCGCGGATCCGGCACTGCGTGTGGTGCTTCCCGCGCACCCGAACCCGGAAGTGAGAAGCCTGGTCCGCGAGGAACTGGCGGACACGCCGGGCGCGCTGATCACCGGCCCGCTGCCCTATCCCGAACTGGCGGCGACCTTGGCCGCCAGCACGCTCGTGCTCTCCGATTCCGGCGGTATCCAGGAAGAGGCCCCGACCTTCGGCGTCCCGGTGCTGGTGCTCCGCGACGTCACCGAGCGGATGGAGGCGGTGAACGCCGGTTGCGCCCTGCTCGTCGGGACGGACCACGACAAGATCGTTTCGACCGCCCGGCGCCTGCTGGACGACCCGGCGGCCCGCACGCGGATGACGAGCAACGGCAACCCCTTCGGCGATGGCGCCGCCGCCGAACGTACCGAGCGGGCCATCGCGCATCTCCTCGGCCTCACCGCGGATCCGCCCGCTCCCTTCCGGCCCGCCCGCTCGAACGAACCGGCCGAGGTCTGACCCGATGACGATGGACGACGGCGGGCGGCGCTTTCGCCTGCCCGCTTGGTTCCGGCTGACCGTCGTCGCGGTCGTCGCCGCCACCGTCGCCGTGGTCGTCCTGGTCCAGGTCACCAAGACGGATCCGGTCACGGCGTCACCGGCCGCCACGCCGGTGCCGCTCGCCGATCGCCTTTCCCGCGCGGGGAAGGCCGGGATGCCGGGCCCCGGCGGGGATCCGGGCAGGAAGACCCTCGTGCTCTACGACGACGGGCGCAAGAACGACGGAACCGGTGCCCTGCCGGAAGAGGTCCGGACGGCCGAGGCGTACGCGATGTTCACCGCGAATCTCGTTTCCCGTGGCACCGCTTGGGAAATGCGGCCCGCCGCCGACTACCGGCCGCGGCAGCTGGACGCGTTCCAGGCGGTCGTGTACCTCGGCTCGGTCTCCGACGCGGCACTGCCGAAGGCGTTCCTCAACGACGTCGCGGCCACCCGCGCCCCCGTGGTCTGGATCGGCGCCAACATCTGGCGGCTGCGAACCGGCCCGGGGTGGCACGCGGAGGGGTATCGCGACGACAACCCCACCACCATCACCTACAAGGGCACTCCCCTGCGCCGCGATCCCCGGTCGGGTACCGGGGTCGTCGCGATCGACGTCCGCGACCGGACGCGGGTCCAGATCCTGGCCGAGGCGAGCGCTCCCGGTGGCACACCCTCGCCCTGGGCCGTCCGATCAGGACAATTGACCTATGTGGCCGAGGTACCGTACGCCTACGCCGACGCACGGGACCGCTACCTCGCCGCGGCCGACATCCTGCTGGGTGTCCTGTCGCCGCAGGCACCGGACCGGCACCGCGCGTTGATCCGGCTCGAAGACGTCGGCCCGCGGACGAAACCGGAAGAACTGCGCCGGGTCACGGAGTTCCTGATCCAGGAGAAGATCCCGTTCTCCCTCGCGGTCTATCCGTACTACTCGGATCCTCAGGGCCGGGCCAACGACGGCAACCCGACCTCCGCGCGGTTGGTCGACTCGCCGGAACTGGTCGCCGTGCTCAAGGACTCCGTCCAAGCGGGCGCGACGCTGGTCATGCACGGCTACAGCCATCAGAGCGACAGCGGCCCGAATCCCTACGACGGCGTGAGTGCGAGCGACTTCGAGTTCTACAAGTCCAGTGTGGACGGTGACGGCGTCGTGCGCTTGGACGGCCCGATGCCCGAGGATTCGGCGCGGTGGTTCGACGAACGCGTCGCGACCGGCCTGGGTGAGTTCCGGCGAGTGGGTCTCCCGGAGCCGACGATATTCGAGTTCCCGCACTACGGCGGCTCCGCCGTGGACTATCAGCAGGTCAGCGGGATCTTCCAAGCCCGCTACGACCGCGGCAGCTACTACGCGGGCTTCTGTCCCGGTGGCCGTTGCGGTTCGACGGCCACCACGACGACGGAGCAGGTGTACGGCCAGTTCTTCCCGTATCCGGTGCGCGACGTCTACGGCGCGAACGTCGTCCCCGAGAACATCGGCAACGTGGCGCCCGTCGCGTTCAACCAGCACGCCTCCCGCACCGCCGTCGACATGCTCGCCGACGCCCAGAGCGCGCTCGTCGTCCGCGACAACGTCGCCAGCCTCTTCTACCACCCCTTCCTCGGCGAGAGCGGCCTGCGGGATCTGGTGAACTCGTTACGGGCGCTAGGATACCGGTTCGCTAAACCGACCGAGATCCTCGACGGCTGAGCAGCGGATCTCCTCGGTGCAGCGGAGCACTCACGGGTCAGGACTTCGGTGTCGCGAGGGTGGTGGGCCGGGCGCGGCCCCGCAAGACGACGTCCTCCGTCGCCTTCCACTGAGCGGCCTCGTCCTCGGCGGCGGACTCGATCGCCGTCCACGAAGCGAGCAACCGGGCTTCGACGTTCTTCGCCAGTTCGGTCAGCCGGGCGGCTTCGTTGACCGGGTCGCCGATCACCGTGTACTCGAACCGCCGCGGGTCGCCGACGTTGCCGGCGACCACCTCACCCGTCGCCACCCCGATCCCGGCCGGGCATTCGGGTACCTCCGCCGCCAGCCTGCGTGAAATCGCCCGGCCCGCGGCCAGCGCGAGCGTCGCGTGGTCCTCCAGCCGAACCGGTGCCCCGAAGATCGCCAGCGCGGCGTCACCGACGAACTTGTTGACCAGCCCGTGGTTGCGGTCGACCTCGTCGACCACCACCGCGAAGAACCGGTTGAGCAGGCCGACGACCTCCTCGGGCGGACGGCTCGCGGCCAGCGCGGTCGACCCGATGAGGTCGACGAACAACACCGACACCGTCCGCACCGTGCCGCCGAGTTCGGCCGACGTGCGCATCGCCTCGCTCGCGACGTCCTCGCCGACGTGCCTGCCGAACAGGTCCCGCAAACGTTCGCGTTCGGCGAGGCCGACGGCCATCCCGTTGAAACCCGCTTGCAGCAGACCGAGTTCGGTGCCGTCGTAGACCGGGATCTCCACGGCGAAGTCACCGGCCCGGACCCGGCCCAGCGCGTGCTGCACCGACCGGATCGGGTTCACCACGGCGCGGGCGGTGAACACGGTCACCAGCAGGCCGAAGACCAGTACGACGAGGCCGAGCGCGATGACCGAGATGGCGAGCTTGGTGGTCGACACGTCGCCGCGCACCCACGCCAGCACCGCCGTGACCACCAGGCCGGCCACCGGCACCCCGGTGCCGAGACACCAGAACAGCAGCATCCGCAGGTTGACCCCGCCGCTGAGCGGGCGGTCCGGCGAGGTGCCCGCGAGGGCGAGGGCCGCGTACGGCCGCAAGATGAACTCCCCGGCGAGGTAGGCGATCGCGCAGACGACCACCCCCGCGAACGCGACCACGAGCAGTTCGGTGAGCACGACCCGCGGCTGCACCAAGGCGGCCAGCACCCCGAACACCGCCGTCGCTATGCCCCACAACACCGCCTGGACCAGCGTCAGGCGCAGCGGGACGCGGAGGCTGGCCGCGCGCTCCTCGTCGCTCGGTGTCCGGCCGTCGGCGGCCCAGCGCAGGGTCCGCAGCGCGCCGCGAGTGCCCCACAGCGCGCCCACGACGACGGCGGAGACCACGTAGACGGGGACCGCGATCGCGGTCACGCGGACGAGTTCGCCGGACATGCCGGGGGCGGGCATGAGCAACGCCGCCAGCCCGACCACGACCAGCGCGCCGATGACGTTGGTCGCGATCAGCGTCCCGGTGAGCAGTCCCTGGACGCGGCGGCGCAACACGGCCGAATCCTGGTCGAGCGGGCCGAGCAGCCAGGAGCCGAACGGCCCCTGCCCGCGGCCCCGAACAGAGGAGTCGTTGTCTGGTCGCACCCGTGTCCCGCCGTTCACCCCGGTTTGAGTGAACGACTGTACACCGAAGTGGGCTCGGCCGTCAGCGGACGGTGCCGGAGCCGATCAGCGTGGTGGCGTCGAGCTCGGTCACGCCTTCCTCCCGCAGGGAGTCGAGGTAGCGCTCACGCACCTGCTCGACGGCGCCGGGTTCGAGGTCGTCGAGCAGTCCCCGGAATCCGGAGCCGATGACGACCAGCCACGCGATCTCCGGCGTCATGGCCAGCCGCAGCTCGTTCACCACGACGTCCACATCGGACAGCCCCCGACCGGAAAGCCATTCCGCGTAAGGACCGGCCTGATCGACGCGGTCAATCAGGCTGGGCTCACGCTCCGGCGGCGGCGCGGAATCGGTCACCGCGGCCACCGCGCGGCCGAGATGACGGCCTGCCGCCACCATCGCACCGCCGCGCCAGATCGTGAACACCGCCCGGCCGCCGGACCGGGCCCGGCCGATAAGCCGCTCGGTTCCGTCCGTCATGTCGGGAAAGAAGAAGATGCCGAGCGCGGACTGAACGACGTCGTAATCGCTCGTATCCCATGCCGTCGCGTCGGCCTCGTGTGCGCGCAACTGCGGCAGATCGGCCGAAAGGCGGCGCAGTTCGCCGATCATCGGCCCCGAGAGGTCGATCGCGTCCACCACGCCCGTGGCACCGACAGCGCGCGCCGCGGGAATCGCCGACGCCCCGGTGCCGCAGCAGGCGTCAAGGACGCGGTCTCCTTCACCGAGCCCGGCCGCCGCCACCGTGGCGGCGCCGATCGGCTCCCAGAGATGCCGCCCGAGCGCGGCGAAATCGGCGGCGGCCGCGTCGAAGGCCCGCCGGGTTCCCACTTTGCGAGAAGACATGTCGCGACGATATCCGTTTCGCGGCCCGTGCGAACCCGCCTACGACGGACGGAGGCCGTGGGAACGTCCATCCAGTGGGCGAATCGCGCACCGGCGCGGCCCTAGCGTGGTCGGCATGAGGAAAACACTGCTCGCGCTGCTCGGCGCGGCCGCCATGATGGGCACGATCACCACCCCGGCTTCGGCGAGCGTCCAGGAGACCAGGGAATTCGTCGGGCACGGGTCGAGCGACTTCGGCCTCGCGCTCTTCTACGCCCGCCACGACGCCCGGTCCCAGGCGGAACGGGCCGGGTTCACCGACTGCGAGGAGTACCACAAGCTGATCATCTCGCCCTATACGGCGACCGTCTTCTGGCGGTGTACGCGCTGAGGGCGATCGGCGCGCTTAGGCGGTCGCGTGTTCTTTCGCTCCGGTGGCCGATTTAGTCCTATGTGGACTATCACCAGAGTCGGAAGGCGTGTTGCGAAAGCCACTTTCACAACATTGGCCGTTGCGAAAGTGGCTTTCGCGACACGAGCGCCGGGCCCGGACCATGAGGGAACGCGCCCTCACCCCTCAACCCCTCGCACCACCCGGGAAAGCTCGGCGGTGCCGTCGAAAAGCGCCCGTGAGCGCGCCGCGATCCCGGCGTCCCTGGCGGCGAGCGCGGACGCGACGTCGTCCAGCCGCCGGGAGCGCCGCAGCTCCGGCATCAAGGCCCGGAGCGGGGCGACGCGGTAACCGGCCAGCCGCAGCTGCTGCACGATCCGCGCGTCCCGCACCTGGGACGGCGTGTACCGCCGCGTCCCTCGCTGGTCGCGGCCGGGGACGACGAGCCGTTCCGTGTCCCAGTGCCGCAGCGTCGACGGGCGCACGCCCAGCGCCGACGCGAGTTCGGAGACGCTCATCGAGTCCGACCCGCGTACGTCTTCGATCGGTTCGCGGGAGATCACCCGGACGGCTTCCCTGGCCTCCCGGAGATCCGCGCGTTCGGCGTCGAGCCCGGCGTGGGCGGCGTCGAGGAGCGCGAGCACGGCGGGGAGCGGATCCCGGTGCACGGCGCGGACGATCTTCTTGGCCTCGACCGGCCCGACCCCGGCGGCGAGCGCACGGTAGGCCAGCGCGGACCGGAGGTGGATCTCGCCGTACGTCCGGTAGCCCGAGTCCGTCCGCGACGCCGCCGGGAGCACACCGTCGCGTTCGAGGTTGCGCACCTGCTGGACGGAGTATCCCGCCAGCCGCGCGACCTCCGCCGTACGCATCGATTTGAGACTTGACACTTTCACTCCGTCGAAAACCGGCTCGAACCCTCCACAAGCACTTTAATGCCACGCTTGAGCACATGACCATCGAAGAGATCATCGGCCTCGTCTCGGGCTTCGACGGCGTCCTGACCCTCACCCCTGACCCCGGTGGCGAATGGCCGGAACTCAGCTGGGGCGACGCGTTCTTCTACTACTCCCCCGACGGTGCCGTCCCGACGAACGTCCAGCCGTTCGCGACGATCGTGACCAAGAACTACCCCGGCGACGAGAGCTCGCGGCTGGACCGCCCGGACACGTTCCGCGTGAACATCCACGCCGGTAAGAAGGAGTTCACCCGCAGGCTCGGCCAGGACCCCTCCGCCATGGACACCCTGATCGCCCACCCCGTGTACGGCACCGGGGGCTGGCTGGCGGTGGTCAACCCGGCTTCGAACACCGAAACGGCCACCCGTGAACTGCTGGAAACGGCGTATCGGCTGGCTCGCGCCCGTTACGAGCGGCGGGCGGATTCCTCGCGCGGCCGGTAGACCGAATATCGTGGGGCGGTGGGCCGGAACCTTCAACCCCGCGAGCGGCTCAGGCCGGTCGACCTGGCGCGCGAACACGGCCTGTCCACGCAGGCGGTCCGCAACTACGAGGATGACGGCATCCTGCCCGCCGCCGAACGCGGACCGCAGGGTTATCGGAGCTACACGCCACTGCACGCGCAAGCCCTGCGCGCGTTCCTGGCCCTCGTGCCGGGGCACGGCCACGCGACGGCGGCGTCGATCATGCGGGCGGTCAACCAGGACGCGGTCGAGGAGGCTCTCCGGCTCATCGACGAAAGCCACGCCCAACTGCTCGATGATCGCCGCACGCTTCAGGCCGTCGCGGCCGCGCTCCGCGATCTCGAACCCGTGGCGCAGGAGCGGGGCGAGATGTTCGTCGGCCCGCTGGCCAGGAAGCTCGGCATCCGGCCCGCCACTCTGCGCGAATGGGAGCGAGCGGGCCTTCTGCGGCCCGAACGCGACCCGAAGACCGGCTATCGCGTCTACAGCGCGGCCGACGTGCGCGACGCGAAACTGACGCATCAGCTCAGGCGGGGCGGCTATCTCCTGGAGCGGATCGCGCCGCTGCTCGAGCAGGTCCGCTCGGCCGGCGGCGTCGTGCCGCTCGAGTCGACGCTGAGTGACTGGCACTCGCGTCTCTCGACCAGGGGCCGCGCCCTGCTCTCCGGTGCCGCCGCGCTGGAGAGCTACCTCGACATGGCACTTTTGCGCCAATGACACTTCCGCGCAATTGATTACGCGGGCAATTCACGTTTTCCGCATACGAAAGTAGGTCCGCGATCACGGATCCTACTTTCGGCGCTACGGCATGCCGTACGGGCGCTCGTACTGTGCGTGACGTCGAGATGAACCGCCCGGTCCCCTGCGCTTTCCGAACATATTCCGGCGGTTCGTCGTTCCCTCCTTATCGAAGGAAATTCGCATGCGAATTCGCGGACCCGTCATGCTCACCCTGCTGAGCGTCTGTGCCGGAATCGGAGCGCTCGCCGTGCCGGCGACCGCCGCGCCGGTCACCGCCTACGACCAGACGATGCTCGAGACCCTCGCCGCCCAGCTCAAGGTCAGCCCGCTTCAGGCCGCCCAGAAGCTGGACCACGAAAAGAACCTGATCACGTCGCTGGACAGCATCAGAACGCGCGGCCTCCACACCGACGGCGCGTACTTCGACGACGCCGGCGCCCTCGTGGTGAACGCCGACGCCGCCTCCGCCAAGGAGCTCCGCTCGGCCGGGTTGACCCCGCGCACCGGGGCCCGCGGCGAGAACGCCCTGAACGCCCTGTCCGCCAAGGTCGGCACGGTGATCGGCAAGGACGTCGGCCAGGTGCAGGCCTGGGGTCCGGAACTCGCGGCCGACCAGGTCGTCGTCACCGTGCAGCCGAGCGCCGACAGCGCCCTCGTCCGCCGCCTCACGGCACTGCCGGGCGTGTCGGTCCAGACCGGCGTCGCCAACGGGAACACCACGCAGGCCGACGTCATCCCCGGCCAGATCATGGACCTCGTCCCCGGCACCAACTGCTCGCTCGGTTTCCCCGGCACCACCAGCAACGGCAACAACGTGATGCTCACCGCCGGACACTGCGTCGAAGGCAACCCGGACATCCTCAACCGCAGCGGTGTCCACATCGGCCGCGGTGTCGCCACCCAGTTCCCGTCGGCCGACATGGGCCTGATGGACATCGACGCCGAGGACACCGGCCGCGGCTACGTCGACACCCGCATGGGCACCACGGTGCGGATCACCGGCAGCTCGAAGGCGCCGGTCGGCACCACGCTGTGCAAGGCGGGCAACACCACCGGCTGGACCTGCGGCAAGATCACCGCGTACAACCAGACCGTCCGCTACAGCGGGGAAAGCGTCGCCACCACCGGCCTGGCGAAGTCGACCGTCTGCACCGAGGGCGGCGACAGCGGCGGCGCCTACATCGCGGGCAACACCGCGCAGGGCATGACCTCCGGCGGCCCCGCCGACGGCCACGACTGCGGCTGGAACCAGGGCGCCAACGCCACGGGTTCGTACTCCTACTACCAGCCCGTCGTGGACGCGGCGAACAAGTACGGGGTCACGCTGACCCGTTCCTGACGCACTGATCGCGATGACCGGGGAGCGCCCGCTCCCCGGTCATCGTCGTCTACCGGGAGCTCAGGATCTGCTCGCGCAGGATGTCCGCGTGACCGCCGTGCTGGGCGAGTTCACGCAGGACGTGCAGGTACACCCAGCGCAGCGGAAGCGGGCCGCGCCGGTTGCCGTGGAGCAGGTCGTCCAGGTCGAGGGCGGCCGCCGCCTTGCGCGACGCCTCGCAGGCTTCGCGATAAGCCTGCCGCACGGAGTCGATCGTGTCCTCCTCGGCGAGGATGAACGACTCGTCCGGCGTCTCGGGAAGGCCGATCTCGGTCCGCGGGCGGCAGGTGACGGCTTCGACGAACCACACCTTCTCCACGAAGGTCGCGTGCTTCACCAGCCCGAGCAGGGTCGTGCGGGAGGGGACGAGCGACCGGCGGGCCTCCTCCTCGGTCAGCCCTTCCAGTGACTTGTCGAGAACACGACGGTGCTCGTCGAGGAAGACCTCGAACTGTTCGCGGAACGGGTGGTTGAGGACTTCCAGCGTGGACATGGGGGAAGCATCGCAAAGGTTCTCGATCTTGGGCAACTACTTCAAGAACGCGACCAGTTCGGCGCTCACGAACTCCGGATTCTCCTCGGCGAGCCAATGTCCCGCCCTCGGCACCTCCACGGCGCGGGCCAGGTTCGCGACGCGGGGTGCCAGGGTCGCCTTCTGCGGTTCGAGCAGACCTTCCGCGGTCATCAGCAGGGTGGGAGTCGTGATGGGCTTCGCGCCGGCGTTCGCGGCCGCGTCCTGCCCGAGCGTGCGGTAGAGCTCGAAACCGCCGTGCAGGACCTCCGGCCTCGTGTAGGTGCGGGCGTACTCGTCGATCTCGGCGTCGTCGAACGGCGACAGTGCTCCTGGCCCGCCGAAGGCCGTCCCCGAGTGGGCGACCTGCGGGTAGAACAGGGACAGGTATTCGCGGACGTCGTCGCCGACGACTGCTTCGGGAACCGTCTTCTGCGAGTGGAACGCGATGTGCCAGCTCAGATTCCGGTAGGCGTTCGCGTCGAGTGCGGGGCCCGGCAACGGCAGATCGAGGTACGCGAGTTTGGTGATATCGCCGGGGAATTGCGCCGCGTACTGGAAGGCGACCGCGGCGCCGAGATCGTGCCCGGCGATCCGGACGTCGCGCAGGCCGAGCCGCCCGGCGACGAGGCCGTGCACATATCGGGCGAGGGTCGCCTTGTCGTAGCTGGGCGGCGAGCCAGCGCTGTCGCCGAGGCCCGGCAGGTCGAGGGCGTACACCGTGAAGTGCTCGGCCAGCGCGGGCATCACCCGGTGCCAGCCGTACCAGGTCTGCGGCCAGCCGTGCAGCAGGACGAGCGGGGCGCCCTTGCCGCCGGTGACGTAGTGCATCTTCACGCCGTCGACGTCGGCGAACTCGTGCCGGAACTGATTCGCGAACGCCGTGTCGCCGCGGGTGACGTTCTCGTAGGGCGGAGCGGCGGCCGGGGGTGAACCGCAGGCCGTCAGCAGGACGAGGGCCACGACGAACGCGGTGGCTCGGTGGAACATGGGGATCTCCGTTTCAGCGCCCGGTGGCGCCATCGATCAGTTCGCGCAGGATGTCGGCGTGTCCCGCGTGCCGTGCGGTCTCTTCGACCAGATGGGTAAGCGTCCAGCGCCGTGATCCCCGGCGGGGCCCGGTCGCGGCGAGGTCGTCCCAGGCCGCGATCTCGGCGTTCGCCTCGGCGACGGTTTCCCGGTAGGCGGCGAGAATCGACGCCGTCGTCTCGTCCGGTCCCGGGTGGAACGTCGCCTTCCAGTCGGTGACGCGGTGGCCGAGCAACCAGTGCCGTTCGACGTGGGTCAGGTGCTTGACCAGGCCCAGCAGATTCGTGCCGGACGGCACGCCAGGGGCGCGGGCTTGGTCTTCCGGCACCCCTTCGGCCTTAGCCATGACGGCGGCGCGGAGATAGTCGAGGAATCCGGCGAGGACGTCTTTCTCCCCGGTTCCCGTCGAAGGTGGCCCGGTGTCGCGTTTGCGGCTCATCGCCCGGCCCGCCGGAGCACCAGGACGTGGTCGATCACCGTCGCGGTCCGGCCCGCCGGGCCGGTGGCCAAGCGTTCCGCCGCCTCCGCGCGATCGATCGACCAGTCCGCCGGGTCGAGCTCCAATCCGGCCGCCACCTCGGCAGGCGTGGGGTATTGGGCGTCCTGGTCCCACGACCAGGGCGCGGCGGAGCCGTGGTCGACGACGACCAGCCGCCCGCCGGGGTTCACCGACCCCGCGGCGGTGCGCAGGACGCGGGCTCGGTCCAGCTCGAACGGTGTGTGGAAGTAGTGCGCCGACACCAGATCGAAGGTGCCGCCAGGGAAGTCTTCGGCGAGATCGACACGGAGCGCCGTGATCGGCCCGCCGCGTTCCCGGAGCGAGCGCACGGCTGCTCCCGAGAGGTCGACCGCGGTCACCCGCCAGCCTCGGGCGGCCAGCCACAACGCGTCTCCCCCGCCACCACAGCCGAGGTCGAGCGCGGTGCCCGGCGCCAGCGGCCCCGCGATCTCGGCCAGCCTCGCGTTCACCTTCGGCGTTTCGGCGGCGCGCCGTTCGTAGAGTTCGTCCCAGAATTCCGTCGCGTTCATGATCGCCACTCTCGCCTCAGGGCATCCGATTTGGCACGAAAACTTGCCGACCTGGCAAGATCGGCGACATGGACGAGACGGACGAGGTACTGGACGCGGTCGGCCCCCGGTTGCGCGCGCTGCGCAAACACCGGGGACTGACCCTGGCCGAGCTGTCGGCGACGACCGGGATCTCGGAAAGCACCTTGTCGCGGCTGGAAAGCGGTGGCAGGCGGCCGACGCTGGAGCTACTGCTGCCGCTGGCCCGCGTGCACGGCGTGCCGCTCGACGACCTCGTCGGCGCTCCCCGGACCGGCGATCCGCGGATCCACCTCCAGCCGATCCACCGCCACGGCATGACGTTCCTGCCGCTCACCCGGCGCGCCGGCGGGGTGCAGGCGTTCAAGATGCTCATCCCCAGCCGTGCCGAACCGGCGGAACCCACGCCGCAGACCCACGGCGGCTACGAATGGGTGTATGTCCTCAATGGACGGTTGCGGCTGG
The DNA here is from genome assembly GCF_900105055.1 of Amycolatopsis lurida. Taxonomy (NCBI): domain Bacteria; kingdom Bacillati; phylum Actinomycetota; class Actinomycetes; order Pseudonocardiales; family Pseudonocardiaceae; genus Amycolatopsis; species Amycolatopsis lurida. The sequence goes on along the minus strand of NZ_FNTA01000004.1, from coordinate 7,410,533 downwards.
TGGTCGGCGACCGCGACATGGTCCTGCCGCCCGGCGAGGCCGCCGAATTCGACACCGCGCTGCCGCATTGGCTCGGTTCGGCCGATGGGAAGGCCGTCGAAACCCTCGTCCTTTTCGGACCGCAGGGAGAACGCGCGCACGTGCGGGCGCGCTAAAGCCAATCGTGCTCGCGGGCATACCTGGCGGCTTCGTGCCGGGTCTGCGTCTGGGTCTTCTGCATCGCGTTCGAGAGGTAATTCCGCACCGTGCCCTGCGCGAGGTGGAGCTGCGCGGCGATCTCGGCGACGGAATAGCCCTCACCGGTCACCCGCAGCACTTCCAGCTCCCGCTCGGTGAGGGGACAGTCGTCGACGACGGCGAGCGCGGAGACGTCCGGGTCGATCCAGCGTTTGCCCTGGTGCAGGGCGCCGATGACGAACGTGATGTGTGACGGCTCGGCCGCCTTGCTCACGAAGCCCTGGACGCCGAGTTTGAGGGCCTTGCGGAGCACCCCGGGCTTGGCGTGCCGGGTCAGCATGAGGATGACCTGGTTCGGCCGGGTGCGGCGGATCTCCGCGACCGCGCCCAGCCCGTCCACCCCGGGCATTTCGAGGTCGATGACCAGAACGTCGGGCTCGTGCCGCAAGGTGGCCTCGACGGCCTCTTCGCCGTTCTCCGCCTCGGCGAGGACGGTGATCTCGCCTTCGAGCGGGAGCAACGCCGCCATCGCCTTGCGCAGCAGGGCTTCGTCGTCGGCGAGCACGACCGTGGTCATCGTCCCTCCCGGGCGGGGAAGGACGCGGCCGTCACGAACTGCCCGTCTTCCTGTTGCACCGTCAGTTCACCACCGTCCGCGACGACACGTTGTTCGAGCGCGGCCAGCCCGCGTAGTTCGGGCAGCGGCGCTCGCTGGGCACCGTCGTTGACGATACTGATGCTCCATTCCGACAGCGTGATCCGCACGCGGGTCGCCTGCGCGTGGCGCAGGATGTTGGTCGTGGTCTCGCGCAGGACCTGGCCGAGCAGCCTGCCCGCCGCCGGATCGACGTCCGCCTCCCGGTTGACGCGCACACGGATCCCCGCTGCCTCGAAGAGATTCCTCGCGTTCTCCAGTTCGGCGGAGAGGTTGAGCCGGCGCTGGGCGTAGGCGAGTTCCTTCGTCTGGGTGATCGTGTCGGCCACGAGCGCGTGGATCTCCCCCAGTTCCTGTTTCGCCCGCTCGGCGTCGATGTCCACCAGCTTCCTGGCGAGCGCGGTCTTGAGCTTCACCACGTGCAGCGTGTGGCCCTGGATGTCGTGCAGATCGCTCGCGAACCGGACGCGTTCCCGGATCACGGCCAATTCCGCCTCCCGCTCACGCGACTCTTCGAGCTCCTTGACGACGTCGTAAAACCGCTTGTTGGGGAACATGAGGCCGAGCACGACGGCCGTGATCGCCGCCGGGACGAACACGAAGTCGACCAGCTCACCGGAGACGTCCTCGTGCGAGACCAGCGGCCTCAGCGCCCCCACCGCCGCGATGTACGCGACCAGCGCGACGGCCGCCGCGATCCGGTGCCGGGGCAACTGGGGGACGACCAGGGAACCCACGAGGAAGACGCCGAAGAACGACGAGCTCCCGCCTGCCACCAGCACCGAGAACGGCCACACTGCCGCCGTGACGACCAGGCAAGGGATCGCCACCCGCAGGACCTCGCCCGCCGCCCACTGCACGAAGGCGACCATGGCCGCCAGCACGCCCGCGCTCAGGACGACCGCGTGCCACCAGGTCCGCGCGTCGGACGCGACCACGATCACCCCGCCGACGACGAGCAGCGGGAAGAACATGGTGAGGTTGAGCCGGCGCAGCTTTCCCTTCGCCGGCTCGGTGTCCACAGCAGACATGAGCCCAGTATCGGCCCTGCGCGAAGGCGGACACCAGTGACACTGCGTCATACCCGCTCGTGACGTGAGCACACTGGCCGGGTCGCGGCCGGGCGGCTGGAATCAGGGCATGACTTCGACAGCAATCGACGTTGACCGCCTGAACCTGAAGTACGGCGATTTCCACGCCGTGAAGGATCTGTCCTTCCACGTCCGGCAGGGCGAGTTCTACGCCCTGCTCGGCACGAACGGCGCCGGGAAGACCTCCACCCTGGAAACCCTGGAAGGACACCGGAATCCGACATCGGGCACGGTGCGGGTGCTGGGGAAGAGCCCGCGGGACCGCGCCGCCGTCCGCCCCGAGATGGGCATCATGCTGCAGGAGAGCGGTTTCTCACCGGATCTGACGGTGAAGGAATCGATCCGCCTGATCGGGAGCCTGACGCGGCGCACGGACCGGCTCGAACGGGTGCTCGGCATCGTGGACCTGACCCGCAAGGCCGACACGAAGGTGTCGCAGCTTTCCGGTGGTGAGAAGCGGCGGCTCGACTTCGCGACCGCGGCGTACGGCTCGCCGCGGCTGGTGTTCCTCGACGAGCCGACGACCGGTCTGGACATCCAGTCCAGGGACGCACTGTGGGACGCGGTCGACAAACTCCGCGAGGACGGTTCGACCATCGTGCTCACCACGCATTACCTGGAAGAGGCACAGCAGCGCGCCGACCGCATCGGCCTGATGCACCGGGGCACCTTCCATCGGGAAGGCACGGTCTCCGAACTCACGCGGACGCTGCCCGCCGTGATCCGGTTCGCCCTGCCGACTTCGGCCCCGGCACTGCCGCTGCAGGGCAGGACCGAACCCGACGGGAAGTTCGTCATCGAGACCTTCGGCTTGCAGAAGGATCTGCACGTCCTGCTGGGGTGGGCGCAGGACAACGCCATCGAACTGCGGGATCTCGAAGCGGGCCCGACCCGGCTCGACGACGTGTTCCGCGCCATCGACAACGACTAGCCACAAAGGACTCTCATGCTTTCGATAGCCCGCAGCGAACTGATCCAGATCTTCCGGAACCGCTCGGTCCTGATCACCAGCTTCGTGATGCCGCTGGCCATCTCCGCGTTCTTCGTCTACCAGCACGAGGTCTTCGCCAAGATCGGCAGCCTCGGATACATCGCGGCGATCGTGATGTTCACCGTCTGCGCGTTCGGCCTCTACACCAGCGCGGTGACCACACTGGCCTCGCGACGGCAGAACCTCTTCCTCAAACGGCTGCGCTCCACGGCGGCGGGTGACGCGTCGATCCTGGCCGGCCTGGTGCTGCCGGTCACCGTCATCTCGCTCGTCCAGGTGGCGGTGATCATGATCGTGCTGGGCTCGATCACCGGAACGCCCGCCGACGTCGCCCTGCTGGTGGTGGCGGTGCTCGCCAGCGTCGCCATGATGATCGGCCTCGGCCTGGCCACCGCCGGCCTGACCAACTCCCCCGAGCACGCCCAGGTCACCACCTTGCCGGTCAGTCTCGGCGTGATCGCCGTCGCCAGCTGGGTCGGCATCTCCGGCACCGACGAGCTGACCTTGCTCAAGCGGCTGCTGCCCGGAGGCTCGGCTACCGAACTAGCCGTCAACGCCTGGAACGGCGGCGTGGCCATTGCCGACTCGCTACTCCTGCTCGCCCCGACGCTGGCGTGGGTCGTCGTCGCCGTCGTCCTGGCGACGCGGCTCTTCCGCTGGGAGCCGCGCCGATGACCGTCTTAAATGTGCGCAAAGCCCTTCTTCCCGTTCTCGCCGCCGCTCTGTTGACGTCGGCCACCCCGGCGATCGCGTCGGCGGCGCCCCCGCCGGAATGGGGACCGTGCCCGGAAGAGGCGGCGGGCCTCGGCCTGGAATGCGGCACGATCCAGGTACCGCTGGACTACCGGGACCCCGATGGGAAGACCATCGAGATCGCGATCTCCAGGCTGGCGAGCACCAAACCGGAGAAGCGCCGCGGGGTGCTGCTGACGAACACCGGTGGCCCCGGCGGCGAAGGGCTGGCCTATCCGGCCACGCTCAAGAAGCTGAACATCCCGCAGGCGGTGCTGGACGCCTACGACGTCATCGGTATGGACCCGCGCGGCGTCCACAACAGCACGCCGGTGACGTGCGGGCTGTCCCTCGCGGAGCATCCGACCAACATCCCGAGATACGCCCGGAATTCGGCCGACGTCACGAGCGAGGCGCAGCGGGTCGCCGCCGTCGCCGCGAAATGCGGTTCCTCGGCCACCGCCCCGCTCCTGCCGTACATGACGACCGCCAACACCGCCCGCGACATGGACCGGGTGCGCGAGGCGCTCGGTGAGCGGAAGGTGAACTACTTCGGCATCTCGTACGGCACCTACCTCGGCTCGGTGTACACGTCGTTGTTCCCCGAACGCAGCGACCGGTTCCTGATCGACAGTGCGACCGGCCCCGGCGGCTGGGACGCCTCCTTCTCGCGCCTGTTCGGCCAAGGCGTCGAAGACCGCTTCCCGGACTTCGCGAAGTTCGCCGCCTCGAAACCCGAATACGGCCTGGGCCGGACGCCGGCGCAAGTGACGGCGAAGTACTTCGAGCTCGCCGCGCGACTGGACCGGACACCGAGCCCGGACGGCTACAACGGCCAGGTGTTCCGCCACGTCACGTTCGCCGACCTCTACTACGACAGCAAGCTGCCGCACCTGGCCGAGACCTGGCGCGCGCTCGACACGGGGAAGCCCGTCCCGACGCCTTTGTCCGGTGCGGGCTACCCGTCGGACAACTACATCGCGAGTCAGCTGCACGTGATCTGCAACGACTCCGACTGGCCGGAGGACGTCAAGGCCTACCGGCGCCACGTCGCGATCGACCGGTTCCGCCATCCGCTGTTCGGCGCGGCGGCCGCGGACATCGCCCCGTGCGCGTTCTGGCCGTCCGAACCGATCGAACCGCCCGTGAAGATCACCGGCCGCGGCCCGTCGAACGTCCTGATCGTGCAGAACCTCCGCGACCCCGCCACACCGCTGGCAGGAGCACGGAAGCTGCGTCAAGCGTTCGGCGACCGCGCCAGGATGGTCACCGCCGACCAGGGCGGGCATCTGGCGTATCTGTTCAAGGACAACAAGTGCGCGAACGACCTCGCGACGGAGTTCCTGGTCACCGGGGCACGGCCGCGGCACGATCTCGCCTGCTGATCCGTCACGAGCGGCACACCCGGTCCGCGGGGAGCTCGCCGCCGAGCAGGTAGTCCCGCACCGCCGCGTCGACGCACGCGCCACCCTTCAAGAACACCGAGTGGCGGTACGCGCCTTCCAGCGTCACCATGCGCGATCCGGCGAGCGCCCTGCGCATGGCGAGTTGCCCGGCGTAGGGCGTCGCCGGGTCGTCGGTCGAGCCGAGGAGCAAGGCCGGTGAGCCGTTGTGGATCCGGGTGGCGGGTTCGGCGGGCGTCACGGGCCAGAACGCGCACGGCGTGATGTTTCGGGCCAGCGGGCCGAACAGCGGCTCGGCCTGCCGATGCGACTGGATGTCCCGGTAGTACTCCGCCGGCACGCGGGAAGCCTCGCGATCCGCGCAGACGACCGGAGTTCCGGCCCGGTCGGTCGCGGCGCCGGATCCGGTCGTCAAACCGTCGAGGAGTTCGTTCAACGACGGCGAAGGCGTCACAGGACGACCCGCCGCGGCATCGCGGAGTGTCCGTACGGTGGCGGCGAACTCGGCCTGCGACGCGGGCCTGTCGTCGTAGAGGTGCGCGAAGAACAGATACGGCGCCAGATGACCGTCCACTGTGTACTTTCCCACCCGGAACGGCCGCCGCTCCGCCGCTCGCGCGATGTCCCGCACGGTCTGCTCGCCCAGCTCCCGGCCCGCGGCGGACTTCGCCCAGTTCTTCAGTGCGGCGTCGAGCGCCGGAGCGGTCGACCGGAGCAGGCCCGGCCCGAACACGCCGGGATCGACCGGGGAGTCGAGTACGAACCTGTCGGCCCGCGAACCGAACATCTGAAGATAGACCGCGCCCAGATAGGTCCCATACGAGGCGCCGATGTACGAGATCTTCCGCTCGCCGAGGGCGGCACGCACGACGTCCATGTCCCGCGCGGTGTTACGGGTGGACGCGGCCCGCAGAAGCTCGCGGTCGTTGCCTGAGCAGCCGCGCGCCAGCTCCTTCGCGAAGGCCACGCTCTCACGGAACGACCTGGCATCCGGCCCGGCCGACCGCGCGAACGTGTCGGTGTTCCAAGCGCACCGCAGCGGCGAACTACGCCCGACGAACCGGGGATCCATGCCGACGAGGTCGTACCGCGCGGCGATCTCCGGCATCGACGGCCCGGCCAGGACCAGCTCCATCGCGGGCCCGCCGGGTCCGCCCGGATTGAGCAGCACTACGCCGCGGCGGCGCGCCGGATCGGTGGCCTTGATCCGTGACAGCGCGATGGTGATCTCGCGGCCCTCCGGGCGCCGGTAGTCGACCGGCACGACGACTTCGCCGCATTGTGCACCGGCCTTGTCCAGTTCCGCGCCGAGCCGGTCGCCGGGGCCGGTCGTGCAGCCGTGCCAGGTGATCGGCGCGGCGGGTGTCGTCGGCGCCTGCGCGGCGGCGGGCGTCGCCGGGGTCAGCGCGGCGGCGATGACGAGGGCCGCCACGATGGCTGTTTTGTCGGGCAACCCGAACTCCTTGATGTCGAACGGAATATGTGCGTTCAGGCTAGAAGTCGGCCCCGTGCGCGGACGTCCGTCTGGAGTCGGATGCGGCTAGCCCGCTGGAGGGTTTTTCGGCGCCTTGAAAGACCGGCGCCCCGGACCGGAACAGAACGTTCCCGCCCGGGGCGACCCCCAGTCCGGCGTCTCAGCGGTCGCGTTCCCTGGCGAACAAGGACTTCGACCACACATACCCGACCGCCGCGAGCAGGACGCACCAGCCGATCGCGAGCCAGCCGCTGCTGCCGATCGGCGTACCGAGCAGCAGTCCGCGAAGGGTTTCGATGACCGGCGTGAACGGCTGGTGGTCGGCGAACCAGCGCAGCCACGCGGGCATCGAGTCGGTGGGCACGAACCCGCTGCCGAGGAACGGCAGCAACATGAAGATCAGCGGCGTGTTGCTGGCCGTCTCCACGCTCTTGGCCGCCAGGCCCAGCGCCACCGAAAGCCAGGTGAGCGCGAGGGCCAGCAGCAACAGCAGGCCGGCGACCGCGAACCATTCGCCGACTCCCGCCGTCGGCGAGAAGCCGACGAGCAGCGTGACCCCGAAGACCACGGCGAGGGCGATCGTCGTCTGGATGAGCGCGCCGACGACGTGCCCGGTCAGTACCGACGCCTTGCTGATCGCCATCGTGCGGAACCGCGCGATGATGCCTTCGGTCATGTCCGTCGCCACGGAGATCGCGGTGCCGAGAGCGGCGCTGCACACGGTCACGAGCAGGATCGCAGGCGTGACATAGCCGACGTATTCGGCTCTGCCGCCTCCGCCGCCGAGACCGTTCCCGAGCGTGCCGCCGAAAACGTAGGCGAACAGCAGCAGGAACACGATCGGCTGGCCGATCAGCATGATGGTGAGCGACGGATACCGTTGCATATGCCGGATGTTGCGGCGCAGCATGGTCGCCGAGTCGCGCATCGAAAGGGACAGGGTGCTCATCGGGCCATCTCCTTGGTGGCGTCGGTCCGGTGACCGGTGAGGCTGAGGAACACGTCGTCGAGATCCGGCGTGTGCACGGTGAGGCTGTCGACGGCGACGGATTCGGCTTCGAGGCGGTCCAGCACGGCGCGAAGATCGGTGACGGTGCCGTCGGTCGGCACGCGGAGCGCCAGCGCGTCTTCGTCCGAAGTGGACACTCGAAGCACGCGGGTCGCGTCACGCAGCGAGACCGCGTCGGGGAACTTCAGCTGCATGTGCCCGCCGGGCACGCGTCGCTTCAGCTCGTCGGGCGTGCCCAGCGCGACGATCCGGCCGCCGTCGAGGACGGCGACGCGGTCCGCGAGCTGATCGGCCTCCTCCAGGTACTGCGTGGTGAGGAAGATCGTCACGCCACTGTCGACGAGGTCCCGGATGATCTGCCACATCGTGCGGCGGCTGCGCGGGTCGAGGCCGGTGGTCGGTTCGTCGAGGAAGATGACCTTCGGGTCGCCGATCAACGTCATCGCCAGGTCGAGTTTGCGGCGCATGCCACCCGAGAAGGTGGACGGCGTCTTCTTCGCCGCGTCGGACAGTTCGAACCGCTCCAGGAGCTCGGCGGCGCGCTTGCGTCCCGCCCGGCGCGGCAGATGGTGCAGATCCGCCATGAGGAACAGGTTCTCCTCGCCGGTGAGGAGGTTGTCGACGGCGGAGAACTGGCCGGTGAGGCCGATGGCGGCGCGGACACCGTCCGGGTCGGTGCCCAGGTCGGCTCCGGCGATGGTCGCGGCGCCGGCGTCCGGAGTGACCAAAGTGGACAGGATGTTGACCGTGGTGGTCTTGCCCGCGCCGTTGGGGCCGAGCAGCGAGAAAACGGTACCGGTCGGGACGTGCAGGTCGATACCGTCCAGGACGACCTTGTCGCCGTAGGACTTGCGCAGTCCGGTCGCGGAAATGGCCGGGTGTCTCATGGGTTTCCCTTCAGGAACGGTGGACGACGATGTCGCCGACGGAAGTGGCGGCGTGGACTTCGACCTTGTCGGCCGCGGTGCCGGGCGCGGTGGCGGCGGTCATGTCGTTGATGACGCGGCCGAAGCTGGTGTTCACGTCGAGCCAGGCCGCGCTGCCCTCCCGGATGCCGACCTCGATGTCCCCCAACGAGGTCTCGAGGGTGAGCGTGCCCCTGGCGGCGTCGAGCACCCGGACCGAGCCGTTGGCCGTCTTGGCTTCGACGCCGCTTTCGGCCTTGTCGACGGTGATGTCGCCGTTGGCCGAACGGATGCGGATCGCCTCGGCGGCGGCCCCGATCGTGGTCACCCCGTTGGAGTTCTTGACCACCGCGGTGCCGTCGATCCCGCCGACGTGCACGCGGCCGGAGCTCGTGCTGATGTCGGCGTTGCCGTCGGCATGCTCGACGACGATGTTCCCGGACGCGGAATGCAGTTTCAGCTCCCCGGTTCGGTCGAGATGGATGTGCCCGGTCCCGGACCGGTAGCGGCAGCCGCCGATCCGCCCGGTCACGGTCAGGTCGCCGAGCCCGGTGCTCCCCTGCACCCGGGAACCGGCGGGCAGTTCGATGGTCACGTCGATCGCCCTCGTCCGGTTGGAGAAGTCGAGCAGGCGCATCTTCGGCGCGCGGACGGTCAAGGTGCCGCCGGAGAACTCGACGACGGTCCGCTTCGCCGCGTCGACGTCGGAGTCGTTGTTCTCGTCGAGCGGGGCGACTTCGACGACCGTGTCGGTGCGGTCGCCGGCGACGATCCGGACGTTGCCGACGACCGGCTCGAGGTCCGCGAGAATGGGTTCCGGGGTGGCGTAGGAAGGCATGGTTGTCCCCTCAAAGGTGGTGTGATCGGTGTTCGTGCTGGTCTAAAGGGTCTAGCTGACCCAGCCGGTGTAGCGCTGCACGCCGCGACGACCGCCGCTCGGCGGGGCGGGCGGCGTGGCCCGCTCCGCCGGGTTCAACGCCGCGGACGCGGCGCGCACGAGCCACGCGTTGACCGAACGGCCTTGTGCGGCCGCCGCTTCCTCGACGCGGGTCTTGAGGTGTTCCGGAAGCCGGAAGTTGATCCGGGCCGTCGCTCCTTCGTCCTCGGGCAGCGGCGCCGCCGGAGGCTCGGGCGCGACGGCCGCGACCGGCTCGGCCTGGTCGACCGCGGGCAGCGTGACGGCGAAGCTGGCTTCCCCGGCACGCAACCGGACCTCGACCGAACCCGGCGCGAGGTCGCGGGTGATCTCGTCCGACGCCGCGGACAGTGCGTCCAGCAGCGCGAGACGAATGGCCGACGCGAGCGGCGCGGTCAGGCGTTCGGCGAGCGCGCTCGCCTCGGCTCCCCCCGCCTCGGCGGCGACGGCGAGTTCCCGGCGAACGGTGTCCACAAAGGGCGTCAAATCCATGATGCCATCATGGCACCATCGTGGCACCATGGCAAGGCCAAGTTGGCGCCACATTGCGCCAAAATGGCATCAATGCAGGTCAGAGGCTTTCTTGCCTCTTCGGACAGTCTCAACTGGCGGGGGAAGCAGGACGCAGGCGAACGCGTTGCCGGGATCGTCGGCAGAAGGCCAGAATCGCGACGAGCCGCGCGGAAAAGGAAGCGACCCGCCATCAGTGTGGGGGTCACCGAGGCGGGCCGCTACCCGGTTCCCACCGTACAAGAGCCCTGCTCGCTCATGCGGGCAACGCTTTTTGTCCCTGCGGCTCTTGACAAATCGAGGATCCACAGTGGACAGAAGAGGGCATATGCGACCGGTTCGGGTGAGCGTCTGCGCACTGGACCCCATCACGAAGGCCGGAATGGCCGACCTCCTGGAGGCACGCCCGTCCGTGACGGTGGTCGAGGACCGGGCGCGGGACGAAACCGAGGTCGTCGTCGCCGCGTTCGACCGGCTCTCCGCCGACGCGACCACCGCGCTGCGTGCGGTCACCGCCGAATTCGGCAGGCCGATCGTGCTGGTGACCGACCGGATCGAGGAGGGCGGCCTCGCGGTCGCGGTGGCGTGCCGGGTGGTCGCCATCCTGCCGAGGTCGGCGATGACCGAGTCCCGCGTCGCCGACAGCGTCCGTGCCGCCGCGTCGGGCGCCGTGAGCCCGCCGCGGGATCTGCTCGGCAGGCTGGCCGAACACGCCGAGCGGCTGCGCCGGGAGATGCTCGCGCCCAACGGGCCCGCCGGGGCCACGCTGTCCTCGCGGGAGATCGATGTCCTCCGCCTGATGGCCGACGGATTCGACACGCACGAGATCGCCACCGAACTCGCCTATTCGGAGCGAACGGTGAAGAACGTCATCTACGCCGTCACCGACCGGCTGCGGCTGCGGAACCGGTCGCACGCGGTGGCCTACGCGATCCGGGAAGGGGTCATCTGAAACTTCTCAGATGAGCCCTTCGCGGAGCGCGTACGCCACGACATGCGTGCGGTTGCGCAGCTTGAACCGGCTGAGCAGGCCGTGCAGGATGTTCTTCACGGTCCGGTCGGAGTAGGCCACCCGCCGGGCGATCTCACCGGTGTCGAATCCTTCCGCGAGCAGGCGGAGCACTTCGGTTTCGCGCGGCGACAACCCGCTGAGCGTGAGTTCCCGCGGCTCGAGAACTTCTTTGTGCAGCCGCGAAATCCCGCGGAGCAGGCTGCCGAGCTGCTCGGCGGGCAGATCACCCCGGCCGGCGTGGGCGTCGGCGACCGCGCGCAGCAGCCGTCCCGGCGTCGCCTCGGAGCGCGCGACGACGACGGCGAGCCCGCGTTCCACCGCGGCCCAGATCTCGGCCTGGTTGGGCTGATCGGCCACCAGGACCAGCCGGGCGGACCCGGCCGGGATGAGCCGTGGGTCGTCCTCCGCGACGGCGACGAGGACGTCGGCCTGCGCCGGGTCGTCGCGCAAGCTGATGCCGGGCCCCTCGCCGAGCGCGCTGTGCAGCCCGGCCCGCACGAGCGGATCGGTGGCGTGCACGGCGACCCGGATCTCTTCGGCCCGGACGATCGGGCGGACGGGCGTCGTCATGATCGTCGACATGCCTTCCAGGTAACCGGCCCCCGAGAACACGGGACAAGCGGAAGCGGGGGGCAGCTTTTCGTCATCGGAAGCCTGCCGGTTGAATGGGCCGCGGTGGACACGAACGAGAAGCGGTCGGTGTTCGGCGAGCTCCTGCTCGAACACCGGCGGGCCGCGGGGTGGACACAGGGGCGCCTCGCCGAGGCTTCCGGTATCAGTGTCCGTGCCCTGCGCGAGCTGGAGCGTGGCCGCGCGCGAGCCGCCCAGCGACGCTCCGCCGAGGTGCTGGCCGACGCGCTCGGCCTGACCGGTGGCGACCGGGAGTTCTTCCTGACCGTCGCCAAACAGGGACGCCGCCGGAATCCGGCACTGGCCGCCCAGGTCGCGGCGACCTGCGCGCTGCCCGCGCCCACCGCGGATCTGTCCGGCCGCGAAAGCGAACTGGAGCAGCTGTCCGCGAAGGTCGCCGAAGGTGGTGGCGTGGTCGCGATCGTCGGGCAGGCCGGGGTCGGGAAGACCGCGCTCGCGGCGACCGCCGCGGATCTGTGGCGCGCGGAATTCCCGGACGGGGGTTACGCGGTGGACCTGCGCGGGATGGACGAACGACCGCTCAGCGCCGGGACCGCGCTCGACCGGCTGTTGCGCGCGCTGGACGTCGCGCCGGGGCAGGTGCCCGCCTCCGAAGCCGAACGGTCGTCGTTGCTGCGGATGCTGCTCGACGGCCGGAAGGTCCTGCTGCTCCTCGACAACGCGGCCGACGAAGCGCAGATCCGGCCGTTGCTGGTCACCGGACCCGGTTCCCTCACGCTGGTCACCTGCCGCCGGACGCTCGCCGGGCTCGAAGGCGTCCGGTGGCTCGCCCTCGAAGCGCTTTCGGACGACGGCGCGATGGGCCTCCTCGCCAGGATCATCGGCGCCGACCGGGTCGACGCGGAGCCCGCCGCGGCACGCGAACTGGCCGAGCTGTGCGGGTATCTGCCGCTCGCGCTCCGCATCGCGGGCAACCGGCTCGCCACCCGGCCGCAGTGGTCCCTGGCCCAGCTCGCCGACCGGCTGCGCGACGAAAGCACCCGGCTGCGCGCGCTCGCCGCGGGTGATCTGCGGCTGCGCTCGGCGTTCGACCTGTCCTACCGCGCGGTCTCACCCGAGGCTCGGCGGCTGTTCCGGCTGCTGGCGACCGTGCCCGGCCCCGACTTCGGTCTCGAACTCGCGGCCATCGTCTCCGGCGCGTCGCCCGCCGACGTCCGCGACCAGCTCGACGAACTCGTCGACGCCAGCCTCCTGCAGGCCACGGCGGATCCTGAACGGCACCAGTTCCATGACCTGATCCGCCTGTTCGCCGAGGAACGGTTCGAGGCGGAGGAGGACGCGGCCGCGCGGGACACCGTGCTCACCCATCTGCTCGGCAAGGCGGCGGAGGCGGCCAGGCTGTTCTATCCCAAGGCCACGGAGACCGGCCGGTTCGGCTCCCGGGACGAGGGCGCCCGCTGGCTGGACGTCGAAGGCGGGAACTGGGTCGCCGCGCACCGGGTGGCCGCGAGGAACGGCATGCACCGGGAGGTCAGGGACCTGGCCATCGCGTTGCACTGGTACTCCGACGGGCGGAGCGCCCAGCGGCCGTGGTGGGAGATCTTCTCGCTGGGCGCGGCCGCGGCGAACGCGCTCGGCGACGCCGGGGCCGAGGCGAAGCTGCTCAACTTCGTCGGCTGGGCGGCCAGTGTCTGCCTCGGCGACGACGAGGGCGCTGTGGCGTCTCACCGCCGCGCGCTGGACATCGCCGTCAGGATCGGCGACCGCGTCGAGCAGACCTGGGCGTCCATCTACCTCGGCCAGGTGCTGCGGTTGACCGGAAAGGACGACGAAGCGTTCGAGTTCGCGAAGCGCGGGTACGAGCTGGCGGGCGAACTTCCCTTCTGGGACGGGCAAACCACGGCGCGGAACGTCTACGGGCGCGCGCTGCTCAACGCCGGACGGCATGCCGAAGCGCTCGCCGTGCACCGGGCCGTGCTCTCCGACGCCGAGCGGCTGGCAGGCGACACGTATCCGGGTTTCCATCGGCTGCTGAAGGCCCTGACCCTGCGCGCCATCGGCGACGTGCTCGGTGATCTCGCCGAATGGCGGGAGGCCGCGGGCCACTACCGCACCAGCCGGTGGCTCGCGTGGGAAGGCGGTTTCGACGCCCTCGAGGCGACCTGCGCTTTCCGTGAAGGGCGGGCCTGGCGGGAGGCCGGCGCCTTCGAGGAAGCCAGGGAATGCCTCGCCATGGCCGTGGACCTCTCCAAGGGGCCGTCGCTCGGCGCGCTGCGCGAGCAGGCTTCGGCCGAACTGGCGCTCCTGCCCGCGGAGCGCCGACTAAGCTTCGGGCCGACAGAGCGGGAGGACCGATGACGGACGCGGACGGGAAGAGCCCGCGGGAGCGCTATCGCGACCAGGTGCGCGCGGAGATCAAGCAGCACGCGTGGGAGCAGATCGCCGCCGCCGGGGTGCCCGCGTTGTCCCTCAACGCGATCGCCAAACAGGTCGGGATGAGCGGCCCCGCCCTGTACCGGTACTTCGCCAGCCGCGACGATCTCATCACCGCGCTCATCCGCGACGCGTACCGAAGCCTCGCCGACACCGTCCGCGCGGCGTTCGACGGCGGCGCCGATCTGGCCGGGCTCGCCGTCACCATCCGGGACTGGGCCCGGAGCGACCCGCAGCGCTACTTCCTCATCTACGGCACGCCCGTCCCCGGCTACCACGCGCCGGAGGACACCACCGCCATCTCGAGCGAGGTCATGGCCGTGCTGCTCGAAGCGTGCCGCCCGATCACCGTGGACGGACCGGAGACCCCGTTCGACAAGCATTTGGACGGTCACCGCGACTGGGCGGGCGACGATCCGGCCCCGTCCTCGACGCTGCACCGCGCGCTCTCTTTCTGGACCCGGCTGCACGGTGTGCTCTCGCTCGAACTCGCCGGTCACTTCACCGGCATGAAGTTCGACCCCGACCTGTTGATCGCGGACGAACTGGACGACCTCACATCCCGGTGACCCGATCACCTTCGCAGTGAACCTTTCCCGCCTGCCGGGCGTCTTGCCCTGTGACGTCGCCGCCGACCGCGGTTGACATACAACGTTGCAAGGTTATAGCTTCTAAGTACCGCAATAGCTATTAACGCTGGCGCTTCGGATGGGGACTTCGCATGATTCACGGGGAGAAGATCAGCAGGAGGACCGAGCGCGTCAGAGTCGCCGTGTACGCACCGGATCTGCTGGCCGGGCTCGGCACGACGAGCATCCTCGGCGCCGACGATCGGCTGGACGTGCTGCCCGACACCGACCTCGGGGCCGCCGAAGTCATCGTGACGGTCGGGGATTCGATCGGCGACGGGGTTTTCGCTTTCCTGCGCCAGGTTCGCGCCGCGTCGTCACTCGCGACGCCACCGAGATGCGTGATCGTCACCGACCATTTCCCGGTCCAGGTGCTGATGACGGCGATCGAATGCGGGATGGCCGCGTTGCTGCCGCGGCGCGAACTCGACGGCGAGCACCTGGTGCGGACGATCCTCGCGGTCAGCCAGGGCGCCGGTGCCCTGCCGCCGCGCCTGCAGGGCAGCCTGCTCTCCCAGCTCGAACGGATCCAGGAAGACCTGCTGGTGCCCAACGGTCTCGCGTTGTCCGGCCTGTCCGATCGCGAACGAGAAGTCCTCCGCCTGCTGGCCGACGGCCATGGCACGGAAGAGATCGCGGTCAAACTCGCCTATTCGGAGAGCACGGTGAAGAACGTCCTTCACCGGGTGATGTCCCGGTACGGCCTGCACAACCGCACGCACGCCGTCGCCTTCGCGTTGCGCACCGGCTCGATCTGACGGGACCCCCGTCCAGAGTGGACGGAAGAGAACCCTTTCCCCGCCCCCTTCAACTTATAGCGGACATGGGGGCTTGCGGCAAGACCAGGGTCGTCCCCCAGAATTGCCCGCCGAAGGCCATGATCTGCGGGAAGGGAAGTCGCGAAGTGCGTGTTTTGCTGACGACATGGGGGTCGCGCGGAGATGTCGAACCCCTGGTGGGGCTCGCCGTGGAACTGCGGAAGTTCGGTGCGGAAGCGCTGGTGTGCGCGCCTCCGGACGAGGAATTCGTGAACTTGCTGGAGCGGGCCGGGGTGCCGCTGATACCACTCGGCCCGACGGTGCACTCGGTGGTCGCCGGGCCGAAACCGCCGACGGGGGAAGACGCGCTGAAGCTGGCGCCGTCGCTGGTCGCCGCCCGGTTCGAAACGCTTTCCGCGGCGGCGGAGGAAGGATGCGACGCGATCCTGGCGACCGGACTGCTGCCCGCCGGTGCGCGGGACGTGGCGGAGAAACTGGGGATTCCTTACGTATACGCGTGTTTCCACATCTTCGGGTTGCCGTCGCGGCGCTTCGCCCCGGGGATCCGGCCGGGTACGCCGTCCCCGGAAGGCGAGACGGACAACCGGGTGCTGTGGCGGCAGGACGCGGAACGGGTCGATGCCCTGTACGGCGGTGCGCTCAACGAGCACCGGGTGGCGATCGGGCTGCCGCCGGTGGAGAACGTCCGCGATCACGTCTTCACCGGCACCCCCTGGCTGGCGGCGGACGAGGTTCTGTGCCCGTCGGCGGGAATGACGGATCTCGACATCGTCCAGACGGGAGCATGGATCCAGCCCGACGACCGTGCGCTCCCCGCAGAACTGGAGAAGTTCCTCGAATCGGGTGAGCCGCCGGTGTACGTGGGTTTCGGCAGCATGGCCGCGTACGCGCCGAAGGACATCGCACGGGTGGCCATCGAGTCCGCCCGCGCGCTGGGACGGCGGATCCTGCTCGCCCGCGGCTGGGCGGGTTTGACCTCGATCGACGACGCCGGTGACTGTTTCGTCGTGGGGGAGGTCAATCAGCAAGCGCTCTTCCGCCGGGTGGCCGCCGTCGTGCACCACGGCGGTGCGGGCACCACGACGACGGCTTCCCGGGCGGGCGTGCCCCAGGTGGTCGTCCCGCGGATCGCGGATCAGCCGTACTGGGCCGAGCGGGTGGCGGAACTGGGAATCGGCGTGGCGCACCAGGATCCGGCTCCGACCGGCGAGTCCCTGACGGCCGCGCTCGCCGCCGCCCTGTCCCCCGAGACCGGCGCGCGGGCGAAGGCCGTGGCGGACACGATCCGGACCGACGGGGCCACGGTGGCCGCGAAACTGCTCTTGGACACCGTCAGCGTACCGAGCCGACCGCCGGCTTGAGCACTTCTTCACACCACTGACGGAAGGTCGTCGGCGTCGTCGACGCCCGCCTCCTTGGCGAGCATCATGTCGACCATGCCGTGGGCCATCGCCTCGGACCAGCCTTGGCCGCGTTGCGTATGCCCTCGGTCACCGGAGCTGAACGCGGCCGAGCAACCGGTCGACCAACTCGGGAAGCGGCTGTTCTTCCGGACCTTCCAGCCACAGGATGTTCCCCGTCCGCAACGTGGCCAGGAAGGTCGCCGCGGTGAGCCTGGCCATCTCCTGCTCGAGGCCGTGCCCCCTGGCGAGCAGCACCGCGATCAGGTCGCGTTCGAGGGCGAACTGATCGCCCGCCTGCCGCGCGAGCAACGACGGATGCCGCCGCAGCAGCCGTAACTGCGCCACCCAATCACGGTCGGGAACGGGATGCGCGCGGTACAGCTCCCGGCTCGCCGCCCGCAGCGCCTGCCAGGGCTTCTCGCCCGGCGGTCTGCCTTCGACCAGCGTCACCAGCAGCCCGGTGCGCTCGCGGTCGGCGTGCAGGATCGCGTCCTCTTTGTTCGCGAAGTAGTTCGAGAACGTCCGGCGGGACACGCCCACCGCGTCGGCGATGTCCTCGACGGTCACGCCGTCCAGCCCGTGCTCCATCGCCAGCCGGAGCGCGGCCTCGTGCAGCGATTGCCGCGTCGCCGCCTTCTTGCGGGTGCGCAGCGTGTCGAGGGTGTCCACCAGGACAGCGTAGCGAGGGGAATAAAGTTCTCACTGCGCAAGTTTGCACAATGAGCAACAATGCCGCTCGAAAGGACGCCATGAAGACCGAGGGAACGACGGCGGAGGCACCGTCAGGGGCGATGGGGCACCGCCAGGTGCTCGAATCGCTGTCCGGTCTGCTGCTCGCGCTGCTCGTGGCGATGATCAGCTCGACGGTCGTGTCGACCGCCCTGCCGTTGATCATCGGCTCGCTGAACGGCACGCAGACGCAGTACACGTGGGTGGTCACGGCCACCCTGCTGGCGGCGACGGCCACCACGCCGATCTGGGGCAAGCTCGCCGATCTGTTCAACAAGAAGACGCTGGTCCAGATCGCGATCGTGATCTTCGTGGCCGGTTCGACGATCAGCGGATTCAGCCAGAACACCGAACAGCTGATCGCCGCCCGCGCGTTCCAGGGCATCGGCGTCGGCGGTCTCCAGGCGCTGGTCCAGGTGGTGATCGCGGCGATCATCCCGCCGCGGGAACGCGGCCGCTACAACGGTTACCTCGGCGCGGTCATGGCGGTCGCCACCGTCGGCGGCCCGCTGCTCGGCGGCCTGATCGTGGACGTGCCGTGGCTCGGCTGGCGCTGGTGCTTCTTCGTCGGCGTGCCGATCGCGGTGGCGGCGTTCATCGTGCTGCAGCGGACCCTGAAGCTGGAGACCGTGCGCCGGGAAGGCGTCCAGGTGGACTACCTCGGCGCGGGCCTGATCGCGGCGGGCGTGAGTGTCCTGCTGATCTGGGTCTCCTTCGTCGGCAACAGCTTCGACTGGCTGTCGTGGCAGACGGCCGTGATGGTGGCGGGCGGCGCCGTGCTTCTCGCCTTCGCCGTGGTGGTGGAACGGAAGGTCCGCGAACCCGTCGTCCCGCTGCACATCATCACCCAGCGCACCCCGGCGCTGGCGATCATCGCGAGCCTGGCGGTCGGGATGGCGATGTTCGGCGGCGCGGTGTTCCTCGGCCAGTACTTCCAGGTCGGCCGCGGCTACTCACCCACCGAAGCCGGTCTGCTGACCATTCCGCTGATGGGCGGCGTGCTCGTCTCCTCGACCGTGTCCGGGCGCCTGATCAGCCGCACCGGACGGATGAAGCCGTACATCGTGGCGGGCACGATCACCCTGGTGATCGGGTTCCTCGGGCTGGGCACCGTCGACCACGCCTCGCCGCTGTGGCTGGTCGGTGTCGCGATGGCGATCGTCGGCATCGGTGTCGGCATGACGATGCAGAACCTCGTGCTCGCCGTGCAGAACACCGTGCCGTTGCGGGATCTGGGCGCGGCCAGCGCCTCGGTCACGTTCTTCCGGTCACTCGGCGGCACCATCGGGGTCTCGGTGCTGGGCGCGGTGCTCGCGAACCGGGTCACCGCCGACCTGTCCACCGCGCTGCACGTGCCGGCGGGCCAGGCGTCGACGGGCAGCGTCAGCGCGCTCAACCTCAAGGCGCTGCCGCCGGAGGTCCAGACGATCGTGCACACCGTGTACGGCGACGCGACCGCGCACATCTTCCTGATCTCCGCGGCGGTGGGTGTCGTGGGCGTGATCGCGGCGCTGCTGCTCAAGCCGCTCACCCTGCGCACCACGCTCGACGTGGACACGGAAGAAGCCCCGGCGTCCGACGCGGTCGTCAGGTAGGCGCGTGATGACCGGCGCCTTCGAGTCCACTGTGGAGCGTTTCGGCCCGCCCCGGCACCACACGGGGCGGGCCATCCTGGCCGGGGTCGACGGCTCCGACACGGCGATGCGGGCGGCCGCCTTCGCCTTCGGCATGGCGCGACGCGAGGGCGGCAGGCTGATCGTCGCCTTCGTCTGCCGTCCGGCACTCGGTCCCGCGGTCGCGGCGACGATGGAACACGACACGGCAGTGCAGCTCTACGCGGAGATCCGCGAGCAGATCCGCGAAGCCGCCGAGGAACTGGAGGTGCCAGTCAGCTTCCTGAAGACCTACGGCGATCCGTACACCGCGCTCCGCGACACCGCCGACCGCAGCCAGGTCGACACCGTCGTGGTCGGCGCCTCACAGAAGGCCGGTCACCGGTTCGCGGGGTCGGTCGCGACCAAGCTCATCAGGGCCGGGCACTGGCCGGTGCTGGTGGTTCCCTGACGACCGGCCGCCGAGGAACGAAACGGCGCCCACCGCGGCGACGACGAGCGCGCACCCCGCCAGTTGCAGCGGGGTCGGCCACTGGCCGAGCAGGGCGGCACCGAACAGGATCGCGGCGGCGGGTTGCAGCATCAGCACGGCGGACCCGCCGCTCGAGGGCAGGGCGGACAGGGCCTTGCCGATCGGGAGCCAGCCGAGCACCTGCCCGGTCACGGCCAGCACGAACAGCCACAGCAACGCCGAAACCGGCGGTGTGACGTCGAGGTTTCCGGCGAACAGGCCCGAAAGGCCACCCACGCTCGCCGACGCCGCGGTCGCCGTGGCGAGCATCGTCGTCCGTCCGCCGCCGTCGGTTCCGGCGCGGCGCAACAGGATCAGGTAACCGGCGTACGCGACCCCCGCCAGGACCGCCATGACGGTGCCGTACCAAGGATCGCTGCCCGCGGCACCGCCGTCCGCCAGCCCACCGGCCAGCGCGGTCCCCGCCAGCATCACCGGGATGGACAGCCAGAACGATCGCGGCGGCCGCTCGCCGAACCACAGCAGGCCGGCCAGGGGGACGAGGACGACCTGGACGTTGACCAGTGCCGTGGCGACGCCCGCGCCGACGGAGAGGATCGCCTCGCTCCACAGCACCATGTCGATCCCGAGGAGGACGCCCGCCAGGACGTGGCGTCGCCGCGCGGCCGGAGCGGGGCGGTGTCCCCGTTCTCCGCAACGCGCCAAGATCACCAGGATCGGCAAAGCGAACAGGCAACGGAAGAACGTCGCCGTCGTCGAGCTGACCCCGGACAAGGCGACGAGCGGGGCGGACAGGGCGATCGCGAGGGCGCCGAGGACTCCTTGCGCCCTCGGATCGACGAAGAACCTGATGTGCCGCATGCCTTCGATTCGACCGCACGGCGGCGGGCAGGACCAGCGAGATCCTCTAACCACGAGGGTTAAGCTCGGCTAATGAGTGGTGATCTGTCCAATGTGGAACGGCTGCGGATGCTGCACGCCGTGTGGCGGCGGGGATCGCTCGCCGCGGCGGCCGAGCTGCTGCACGTGACACCGTCGGCGATCTCCCAGCAGCTGACCAAGCTGGAACGGGAGGCGGGCACCGGGCTCCTCGTCCGGCACGGGCGCGGCGTGCGGCTGACCCCGGCGGGGCTGCTGCTGGCGCAGCGCTCGGACCGGGTGCTCGCCGAACTCCGCGCCGCTCGCGCGGATCTGGACTCCCTCACCGGGGAGACGACCGGTGTGGTCGAGATCGGCGCCATCCCCTCCGGGGTGCATACGTTCATCGCACCGGCGCTCACTGGCCTCGCCGTCCATCACCCCGGCATCGAGGCGCGGCTGCACGAGGTCGAACCCGAAGTCGCCCTTCCCGCGCTGGCCGACGGGGTCTTCGACGTCGTGGTCGTCGAGAGCTGGGAGAACCTGCCGCTCACCCGGCCACCCGCGACCCGCTGGACCGAACTGCGCGACGACTCGGCGATGATCGTGCTCCCGGCCGGGCATCCGCTGGCCGGCGCGGATTCGGTGCGCGCCGGAGACCTCGCGGACGAGATCTGGGTCGCCTGGGCCCGGCCGACGCTGGCGAACGCCTGGATCCGCCAGACACTGCGCGAACGCGGGATCGAACCGATCGTGCGGCATACGGTCAGCGGATTCGGCACCCAGTTCGCCGTCGTCGCCGGGCTCGGCGCCGTCACGCTGGTGCCGGGCATGGCCACCACGATCGCGCCGCCGACCGTGGTGTGCGCCCCGCTCGAACCGGTACTGCATCGGCAGCTCTACGCCGTGCAGCCGCAGGGGGAAACACGGCCCGCTGTCGCGGAATGCGTCACGGCCCTGGTGGAGGCCGCGCGTACTTGGGGCTCTTGAGCGGCGAGGACGGCCCCAGTCCGTGAAGGCCTCGGTGCACGGACGGCGGTTTCGCGTGACTGGACGGGTGTCGGCCGTCTGATCACGCGTGTCGTCCGTCTGATCACGGGAAAACGCCGGTGCTGAACCTCGTGAGTGGTAAGGACGGTTAGAACCGTCCTTACCACTCACGAGGCGGGTCAGCGGCCGCAGAGGGCGTGGTCGATCACCGGGTCCAGCGGGTTGCCCGCCGGCGGTTCGGCACCGGGGTGGAACGGCGTGAGCGTGTTCAGCGAAACCATCACGCTGCGCTTGCCGTCCTCGGTCACGCCGTTCCCCGTCAGATAGCCGGGCAACGCGCCGCCGTGACCCCAGTAGTCACCACAGGAAACGGTCGACTTCACCAGGCCGAGCCCGTACGCGCCGAGTCCCGGCGCGGGCACCGTCTTCTTCATCTCGGCCAGCATCGACGGCGGGAGCACCTTGCCGCCCAGCAGCGCCCGAAGGAACTTGTTGCCGTCCTCGGTGGTGCTGTTGATCGATCCGTCCGCTCCCCCGCCCATCGACGGGTTCATCAATGTCACGTCCACCCGTCGCCCGAGCCGCGGCGGATTCGAGCCCTCGACGACGAACCGGTCGTACCCTCGCGCGTGCGGGGCCGGGATGAACGGCGACGTGTGCGGCAGGGTGGTCTCGCGCAGGTTCAGCGGACGGACGATCCGGTCGATGATCTCCTGCCGCCAGTCCCGGCCGGTCACCTTCTCGGTGATCATCCCGGCGAGCACGTAGTTGGTGTTGGAGTAGCCCCAGCTCTTCCCTGGCTCGAACGCCGGCGGCTTGCCGACCGCCAGCTTCACCGCCTCGGACGCGCTGAGCTCGTCGAACCGGTGACGCAGAAAGCCCTTCTCGGTGAAGAGATCGAGTTCCGCCATGTAGTCGTGCAGCCCGCTGGTGTGCTGCAGCAGCTGCCGGACGGTGATGGCCCTGCCGTCGTTGCCGTTCCCGCTCACCACCCCCGGCAGCCACCGGTCCACCTTGTCCTCCAAGGAAAGGCGCCCCTCTCCGACGAGCTGGAGCATCGTCGCGGACAGGAACGTCTTGCTGAAACTCGCGATCCGGAAATGCCCGTCCCACGGCACCGGGGTCCGGGTCCGCAGATCGCCGTGGCCGCTGCGCACCTTCACGCTGTCCCTGGCCGTGCTGACCTCCACGAGCGCACCGGGTGAACCGTTCGCCACGAGCGTGTCGGCGTCGCGCTGCAGTGTCCGCTGCAGCTGTGGCGTCGCGGAGGCGACGGCCGGGGAAACGAGCGTTGCCGCGCACACCGCGGCGATGACCACTGAAGTTCGTTTCATACCGCCAAAACTACGAAGCCACAGCGCATCGGGCATCGACCTGAAGGACGATGCCATCTCCCTCCCTGGTACTACTGGGAAAGAGGCCGAAGGTGTCGCGTCGGAGCGGGCGGCAGGCGCGGGGGTCGTGAGTGACAAGTGTCGTTAGAACGACACTTGTCACTCACGACCCCCGCGCCTGCCAGTCCGGGCAGGGTCGGCTCAGGGTTTCACGTCCATCCGGAGGAATTCGGTGATACGGAGGAGTTTCGGCGGGCGGGTCACTCCATCGGGGAATTCGGCCGCCCCCACGAGCCGCGGGCCGACGAGGTCCACTTCCCGTCCGTCGATCCGAAGCCGCGCTTTCCCCGCGGTCATGATGTTGCGCACCCAGTCCGCCTCCGGGCCGTACACCGGGACGAACAGGTAGCCGCCGTCGACGGGATGCGCGTCGAGCGGCGTGTGGCGGGTCTTTCCCGAGGCGCGGCCGATGTGGATCAGCACCGGGTACTTCCCTCCGGCGATCGCACGGGGGTTGAACACCCGCTTGTTGACGTGGCCCCACCATCTCGGCATCGGCATCGGACTCTCCCTTTCGATGGCCTTACAGTCGTAAGGCTGTCTTACGTCTGTAAGGTTGTCAATGTGCCGCCTCGCCGATCACTCACCAGGGACCGCGTACTGAAGGCCGCGATCGAAGTCGCCGATCGCGGTGGCGTGGAAGCGATGACGATGCGCCGGGTCGCGCAGCACCTGGGCGTGGAGGCCATGTCGCTGTACCACCACGTGCCGAACAAGGACGCGATCCTCGACGGCGTCGTCGACGCGGTGTTCGCGGCGATCGAGCTGCCCGGCACCGAAACCGGCGATTGGCGTGACGCCATCCGCGCTCGTGCTTCGTCCGCACGCGAGGTCCTGTCCCGGCACAGCTGGGCGCTGGGCCTCATGGACTCCCGCCGGAATCCAGGGCCGGCGACGCTACGCCACCACGATGCCGTCCTCGGCGTCCTTCGACGGGCGGGATTCACGCTTCCGATGGCGGTGCACGCCGTCTCGCTCATCGACAGCTACATCGGTGGATTCGTGTTGCAGGAGTCGAACCTCCCGCTGAGCGAAGACGTCCCGGGGGTCGCGGACGACATCCTCGGCAACCTGCCGCGGGACGAGTTCCCTTATCTGGCCGAGGTGATCACCGGACACGCCCAGCGGCCGGGCTACGACCACACGAAGGAATTCGCCTACGGCCTCGACCTCATCCTCGAAGGCCTCGAAGCCCGCAGGAAGTGACTCAGCCGGTCACCCCCGGCATCACGAGGGCCAGGCGCGCCACCGGCGGCAGCGGCGCCCGCGCCGGCCCGGCTCGGAAGGCCTGGATCACGAGCGCGGCGAACCGCCGGGACGCCGCCACCTGCGCGGCCGCCGAAGCGGCCTGGATCCCGTTGTTGGCCATGAGCATGAGGATCAGGTCGTCGAGGACGAAATCGGGGCGCAGCTTCCCGGAGTCCTTGGCCCGGTCCGCCAGCTCGGCGATCGCCTTGAGCGCGTAGTCGCGATCCGCGGTGAAGTCCACCGCCTTGGGAAAGGCCGACACGAAAGCCGCCGTGAATCCGCGATCGCGCGAATGCAGCTCACAGATCTTCTCGATCACGGAACAGAAACCGCGCCACGGATCCGGATCGGCGAGCCCCTCGTCGACGACGGCGTGACAGGTGCGCATCTGCCCGGCGAACGCCTCCGTCGCCAGGATCTCCTTGGTCGGGAAGTGGCGGTACAGCGTGGCGGGGCCGACTTCGGCGCGGCGCGCGACTTCCCGCAGCGGCACGTTCAGCCCCTCGGTGGCGAACAGCACGCGAGCCGCTTCGAGGATGCGTTCGCGATTGTCCACGGCGTCGGAGCGCGGGATCCGAGACAAATGATCGGTCACCGCTCTCACTTTAGCCAAAACGGACGGGGGCGTCCGTTAACGTCCGCCGGACCAGTGATCGACGACCAGGAGACGAAATGCGCGCAGTCGAGATCCGGACGTTCGGCGCCCCCGAGGGCCTCGCCGTGATCGACGTCCCCTCCCCCGTGCCCGCCGAGGGAGAAGTGCTGATCGACGTGGAAGCGATCGGTGTCGGCGGCGTCGACACCGTGATCCGCAGCGGCGCTCTCGCCGGATTCGGCTTCCGTGAAGGATTCATCCCCGGCAACGAGGTGGCCGGTACCGTCACGGCGGTCGGCGGCGGCGTCGATCCGGCTTGGGCCGGGCGGCGCGTCTGGGCGTTCACCGGCGAGGGCGGCGGTTACGTGGAACAAGTGGCCGTCGCGGCGGAGAAGATCCTTCCCCTTCCCGAAAACCTGTCCGCCACCGACGCGGTGGCCGTCGGGAGTTCCGGCATGGTGGCGCACTTCGCTCTCGCCCGCGCCCCTTTCACGTCGGGCGAATCCGTGCTGGTGCGCGGCGCGGCGGGCAGCATCGGGATCATGGCGGTGCAGCTCGCGGTGCGCGGTGGCGCCGGCGCCGTGGCGGTCACGACGTCCTCGGCCGAACGCGGCGACCGCCTGCGTGAGCTGGGGGCGACCCACGTCCTCGACCGTTCCGGCGAGGGGGACGGACCGGCGGGGTACGACGTCGTCATCGACATCGTGTCCGGTGTGGACATGCCGTCCTTCTTCGACCGGTTGAACCCGAACGGCCGCATGGTCGCCGTCGGAGTGGTCGCGGGCATGCCCCCGGCGGACTTCGGCGCGAAGCTGATGGCGGCCTTCCGGAAGTCCCTGTCGTTCGCGGCCTTCAGCGCGGACTCGATCCCCGAGCCGGATCGGCGGGTGGTGAGCGCGGAACACTTCGGCGCGGCGGCGCGCGGTGAACTGCGCCCGGTGGTGCACGAGGTGTTGCCGATGGAGAAAGCCGTTCTGGCGCACCGGAAGATGGACGACGGCGAAGTGTTCGGCAGGATCGTGCTCACCCCGTAGACCGGTCCATTGTGGAGTGCTGTGTCACCCGGTCAGTGCAAGTTTTCCCATCGCGTGCGCCGTCGCACTAGGCTGCCCACTCGTGCTCGATCCGATGCCCGAGGGACCCGGCTTCACGGCGGTCGGCCTGCGGCCGCTCTCCGGAGACGAGGGCACCGGCGCCTACTGCGTGAACGACGCCGGGGTGATCGTGGGCGAGTCGGGGTCGCGGCCGGTGCGCTGGGACCGCGATGGCCATCCCACGCCGCTGCCGATCCTCGACGGCTGTTCCGGCGGACGCGCGGTCAGCGTCAACGCCGAGGGTGTCATCGCGGGTTCGCTCCTCGCCGGAGAGCACCTCCGGCCCGTGTGCTGGCGGCCCGACGGCCGGATACGCGCGCTCGAACTCCCCGGCGGTGCGGTCTCCGGCACGGCGTGCCGGGTGAACGCCCGCGGGTCGGTACTGGGGAACGCGATGTGGCCGGGCTACCACTGGCGGGCGCTGCGCTGGGAACCCGGCGGCGAGACCGTCGAACTCGCCACCCTGCCCGGGAACGGCGAGACCCAGGGGCAGGACCTGAACGGGCTGGACGAGGTCGTCGGATCGGCCAGGACGGGCACGGGGGTCCGCACCGCCGTGCGCTGGACGCCCTCGGGGAAGATCAGCACACTTCCCCCGCCCCGCCGCGCGACGGCGTGCGGGATCACCGACTCCGGCGCCATTCTCGGCGACGGGGTCGTGTGGGATCGCGACGGAGGCACCGTCCTGCTGACCGGGGAACGGGACTTCTCCGCGGGGCAGGTCGTCCGGATCACCGGAGGAGGTTTCGCGATCGGCTGGGGCATGACCCCGGACCGGCACGGCATCGGCGCGCGCTGGGATCGCGACGGACGGCCCACCGTGCTCCGGCCCCTGCCTTCGGACGTCGCCAGTACGTGTTTCGACATCGACGAAGCCGGGACCGTCGTCGGCGAGTCCGTGAGCCTGGGAACGGTGCGGCCGGTGCGCTGG
Organism: Amycolatopsis lurida; assembly: GCF_900105055.1. Lineage (NCBI taxonomy): Bacteria > Bacillati > Actinomycetota > Actinomycetes > Pseudonocardiales > Pseudonocardiaceae > Amycolatopsis > Amycolatopsis lurida. Next base: position 7,383,899 of record NZ_FNTA01000004.1, on the reverse strand, counting down.
GACGCGGACGCGACACCCGTCCCGCTCCCGTCGCCTCTCGATATCACCGCGACCGTGGCCCAGCACATCAACGCGATCGGCACCGTCATCATCGGCTCCGGCTTCGCGGCGGACGGCTCCGCATACCGCGGGATCGCCTGGCACCGTTCGTGAAGCCGCCCGGTCAGGCCGTCGCGAGGTCGATCGCCCGTCGCATCGCCTCGTCGAGCGGAGTCCCGAGACGGAGGGCCGTTCGCCCGGCGGCGAAAACCGCCCCGGTGACGGCTCCGACCAGCACCGCGGCGTCGACCTCGTCGATCTCGCAGGCCCGGCACAGCGCGGCCGAAAGCCGCTCCTGAGCGTCGAAGGCACGCTGCAGCATCGTCGCGCGCACCGACGGCACCGACGTGATCAGGTGCAGCCGGATCCGCTCGGGCTCGGCACCCGGATCGCGGAGCCCCGCTCCGGCCTCGGTGAGCATCCCGAGCATCGCGCGCCGGAGAAGCCCGGCCGGTGTCTCGCCCTCCTCGCGCGCGGCGAGCACGTCCAGCCCCGCGCGCAGGATCTCCTCACCGTCGCCAGTGAGGAGGAGGTCTTCCTTCGTCGCGAAGTGGTTGAAGAAGGTCGCGGTGGACACCTCGGCGGCCGCGGCGATCTCCGCGGTGGTCGTCCGGTCGTAGCCCTGCCGTTCGAAGAGCCGGTACGCCGTCTCGATCAACACCTTGCGGGTGCGCCATTTCTTCCGCTCCCGCAAACCCGCCGGTTCCGTCATGTCATCACCATACTGGATCGACGCCAAAATTAGAGCTACTCTAATTTTAGAGTCAATCTACCCAAGGAGATCCACATGACCCTCGACGCGTTTCTCGACCGGCTGGAGTACCGCGAGCCCATCCGGCCGGATCTCACCACGCTCCGGAACCTGCACCGGGCGTGGCGGTTCCGAGTCCCCTACGAGAATCTCGACCTCCAGCTCGGCAGGACGCTCCTGCTCGACCCGGAAGCGTTGACCGACAAGTTCACGCGCCGTCGCCGGGGCGGGCTCTGCTACGAGATGAACGGCGCGCTCGCCCTGTTGCTGAGGGCGGCCGGATTCGACGTGACAGTCGTGGAAGCCGCTGTCCTGCGCTCGACCCGCGGCGAGGGCCAATGGGGTAACCACATCGCCCTGCTGGTCGACCTCGACGGAGAGACCTGGCTCGCCGACACCGGCATCGGCGACGCGTTCCTCGAGCCTCTTCCGGTGCGGGACGGCACGTATCGGCAAGGAGAACTGCCGTTCCGGATCGAGCGCCTCGACGGCGAGACCTGGCGGATGCATCACCATCCCGGCGGCACGGTGGAATCCTGCGACTTCCGCACCGCGCCCCGCGAGGTCACCGAATTCGCCGAACGGGACGAGATCAGGTCGCCGGACTCCCCGTTCGCCAGGGTGCTCGTGGCGCAACATCATCGTGACGGCCGTGAGCTGGCTCTACGCGCGCGCACGCTCAAGCGCGGCGACGGCGAGCGCCACACACTGTCCTCCCTCGACGAGTTCGCCGAGACGCTGCGGGAGTTCCGTATCCCGGTGGAGGACTTCGGCGCCGCCGAACTGGAGGCACTCTGGGCCAAGACCGAAGGGCAACACGAAGCCTGGCTGTCCATGGGGGCCCGCCGCGCGTGACCTGTCCAGCGAGTACCAGCGCCGGCCCGTCCGGTACGCCGAGCGCGCCGGCTTCACCGACTATGTCTCGCTGAAGCTCGTCCAGCGTGGACCGAGTTGATCTACGGGGATTGGATCCGCTCGTCCGGGGTATGCCCTGACCATGGAAGTCGACGCCGTGGTGATCGGATCGGGGCCGAACGGCCTGGTCGCGGCCAATCTCCTGGCCGACGCCGGCTGGGAGACACTGGTCATCGAGGCCACCGCCAAGCCGGGTGGCGCGGTGCGGACCGAGGAACTCACCGCGCCGGGTTTCCGCAACGACGTCTACAGCGCTTTCTACCCGCTCGGCGCGGCGTCGCCGGTGCTGGCCGGGCTGGATCTCGAGGACCACGGCCTGCGGTGGCGGCACGCACCGGCGGTGCTGGCGCATGTGCTGCCCGACGACCGGTACGTCCTGCAGTCCCGTGACCTCGACCGCACGGCCCGTTCCGTGGCGGAGTTCGACGAACGGGACGCGGACAAGCTGCGGGAGGACTACGCGCACTGGCGACGTCTGCGCGAACCGCTGCTCGACGCGATCGTGCGTCCCTTTCCGCCGGTGCGGCCGGGGGCGCGGCTGGTCAAGACACTCGGCACGGCGGAGTCCCTCCGGCTGGCGAGGATGCTGACCTTGACCGCCCGCGGCCTCGGCAAGGAGAAGTTCGACGGTGAGGGCGCCCGTCTGCTGCTGGCAGGCAACGCCATGCACACCGACCTCGGCCCGGACCAGGCCGGAAGCGGGGTCTTCGGCTGGCTCCTGACCATGCTCGGTCAGGACGTCGGCTTCCCGGTCCCGGAAGGCGGGGCGGGCCGTCTGACCGACGCGCTGGTGAACCGCCTGTCCGCCAAGGGCGGGGAGATCGTCTGCGGCACACCGGTCACCGAAGTGACGCTCTCGGGCGGCCGGGCGGTAGGTGTCCGGGACGCGGATGGACGACGGGTGCGTGCCCGCCGGGCCGTGCTCGCCGACGTCCCCGCCCCGGTGCTCTACCGGGATCTGGTCGGTGCAGGGCACCTTCCCGCGCGGCTGGTGTCCGATCTGGACCGGTTCGTCTGGGACGACGCCACCATCAAGGTGGACTGGGCGCTGTCCTCGCCCATCCCGTGGAACGCCGCCGAAGTCGGCGAGGCCGGGACCGTCCACATCGGAGCGGACCTCGACGGTCTCGCCGGGATCGCCAACGATCTCGCCTGCGGGCGGGTGCCCGGCGACCCGTTCCTGCTGCTCGGGCAGATGACCACCGCCGACCCGACTCGTTCGCCCGCCGGGACCGAATCGGCCTGGGCCTACACGCATGTGCCAAGGGGCGAGCCGTGGAGCGCCTCCCGGTTACGCCGCCACGCGGACCGGATGGAAGAGGTCATCGAGAAGCACGCGCCCGGTTTCCGCGGCTTGATCGCGGGCCGGGCGATCGCCGGGCCCGCCGAACTCGAGGAAGGGAACCACAGTCTGGTGGAAGGTTCGATCAACGCCGGGACCGCGGCCATCCAGCAACAACTCTTCTTCCGGCCCGTCCCCGGTCTCGGCCGGGCCGACACCCCGATCGACCGGCTGTTCCTGGCGTCCGCGTCGGCGCATCCCGGTGGCGCGGTGCACGGCGCGCCCGGATCGAACGCCGCCAGGGCGGCCCTCGCCCGCGACGGCTGGGCCGGTTCCTTCTACCGCGCGACGATGCGTGCCGCGCACCGCGCCGTCTACCGATGAAGATCGTCGTCACCGGCGCGAGCGGGAACGTCGGCACCGCCTTGCTCCGGGCACTGTCCGGAGCCGGGCACGACGTGGTCGGAGTGGCGCGCCGCCGCCCCGACACGACGGCCGCGCCCTACTCGACGGCCCGCTGGGTCCAGCAGGACATCGGCGCGAATGACGCCTGGCCGCGGTTGACCGAGATCTTCGACGGCGCCGGCGCCGTGGTGCATCTCGCCTGGGCGATCCATCCGCGGGCGGACGATCCGGCGATGCTCCGGACCAACATGGCGGGCAGCGCGAACGTCCTGCGCGCGGCCGCCGACGCCGGCGTGCCCCACATCGTGTGCGCGTCGTCGGTCGCCGCGTACACCCCGGCCGGCCGCTGGGACGAGGTGGATGAGGAGTGGCCGTGCGGCGGGCTCGCCGAAAGCGCCTACAGTGCGGGAAAAGCGGCCTTCGAGTCCCGATTGGACGAATTCTGCCGTGATCACCCGGGGATCGGGGTGGCACGGATCCGTCCGTGCGGTGTCGTGCAACCGGACGCCGCGGCCGAGTTCTCCGGGTGGCTCCTCAGCCCCCTGGCGCCGCCGTTACCGCTCGGCGACAAATGGCTCCCTGTGCCGTTGTGGCCGGGGCTGCGGATGCAGGTGGTGCACTCCGACGATGTGGCACAGGCGATCCGGGCGATCCTCGACCGCCGTGCGACCGGCGCGTTCAACCTCGCGGGTGAGCCCGTGCTCGGCAGCCGCGACCTCGCCGCGCTGGCGGGCGGGTTCCGGATTCCCGTACCGCTGAGGCTGCTGACCGGGCTGGCCTGGCCGAGCTGGCGGCTCGGCCTTCAGCCACTGCATCCGTCCTGGCTGCGGCTCGCCGACCGCGCGTCCCTTGTGGACACCCGGCGCGCACGGGAGGAACTCGGCTGGCGACCTCGGCACGACGCGGTGACCACGATCAAAGAGCTCCTCGCCGCCATCCGTGCCGGGCGACGGGGTGACAGCGGTCCCCTCGACCCACCTCGCGACCGGATCCGGCTCGGACGGCCGAGCCACCAGGATCAGTCCACCGGTTGAGCGGCTTCGCGGCCCTTGGCGAGATCCGCGAGACGTCGCAGGGATTCCCGGTTCCGCGGCACCAGGAAGAGCGCCTGGGCGGCCTCAGGGAGCAGACGGCCCGGCCCGCGGGTCGCCTGCTCGGACATCAGGATCTCCGTGGTCGCCGTCGCGGTCTCCCGCAGTTCCAACCGGATCCGCGCGGTGCCGAACGGCCAGGCCCGCGCCTCGAGTTCGAGCAGCCTCGGCGGGTCGACGACGTGCACCTTGGTGACGTCGTCGAGCAGAAGAGGCCAGGACCCGACGCAATGGTGGATCCGCGTCCCCCGCGCAGGCCAGCCCTGGTCGACGTCACGGATGTGGGAGGCCCCCACCACCCAGGCCGCGTAGGTCCAGCCGTCGGCGAGCACCTCGAACACGCGCTCGGGAGAAGTGTCTACCGTCATCTTCACGTCGACCATGAACCCACGCCCTCCGACTCGCCTGACCCGAGCCGGATACCCTGCGGCGGCAAGGGCAAACCGCTTAGTTCGCCGCGACGCCCATCCGGTCCAGCACCGCGCGGGTGTATCCGGCGGTGTCCGCCGTACCACCGAGATCGACCGTGCGGACGCCGTCAGCCAGCGCGCCGAAAGCGGCGGCCAGCAGTTCCCCGCTCGCTTCGGGGTGCCCCAAATGGTCGAGCATCATGGCCGCGGACCACAAGGCGCCCAGCGGATTGGCCTTGCCCTGCCCGGCGATGTCGGGCGCCGAGCCGTGCACCGGCTCGAACATCGACGGGAATTCCCGCTCCGGGTTGAGATTCGCCGACGGAGCGACGCCGATGCTCCCGGCCACCGCCGCGGCGAGGTCACTCAGGATGTCGCCGAAGAGATTCGAGCCGACGATCACGTCGAACCGCTCCGGCGCGAGGACGAGCTTGGCGGCTAATGCGTCGATGTGCTCCTTGTCGGTGCGCACGGTCTGGTGCCGCCCCGCGACCTCTTCCACCAGCTGGTCCCAGAACGGCATCGTGTGGACGATCCCGTTGCTCTTCGTCGCCGACGTCACGTGGTTCCGGCGGGCCTCGGCCAGCGTGTAGGCGTACTCGGCGACGCGCGTGACCCCCTTGCGGGTGAACACCGCCTCCTGCACGGCCAGTTCGTCTTCGGTGCCCCGCCCGAGCCGCCCGCCGATCTCGGAGTACTCACCCTCCACGTTCTCGCGGACCACGACGAGGTCGACCTCTCCGGCGCCCCGCAGCGGGCTGGGAACCCCGTCGAGCACCTTGACCGGCCTCAGGTTGACGTACTGCCGGAAGCCGCGCCGGATGGGGATCAGCAACCCCCACAGCGACACGTGATCCGGCACTCCCGGCCAGCCGACCGCGCCCAACAGCACGGCGTCGTGGTGCCGGATCCGGTCGAGACCGTCGGACGGCATCATCGCGCCCTCGGCGAGGTAGCGCTCGCAGGACCAGTCGAAGGAGTCGTAGGTGAATTCGAGCCCGTGCCGCCTGCCGACAGCGGCGAGCACGGCCTGCGCGGGCGGCAGCACCTCGGCGCCGATGCCGTCGCCGGGAATGAGCGCGATGCGGTAAGCGGTCATGGGTCCAGTGGACTTCGGGCTGGGCCGGTACGTCCAAGACCCAGTTCTTGCCGCGTTGAAAGGTTGCGCCTATCAGCCCAGGGCGGGACTCCGCCGCCCGGTCCACCTGTGGGACGAGCCACCGGGTGGTCCCTCGGTCCGATTCGCCGATCACGGTGGCGGGACAGCATTGTCGTCATGATCGAGCTCCGGGAATCGACCAAGCGCTACGGCCCGGCGGTCGCCGTCGACGATCTGTCCTTCCGGGTCGAACCCGGGTACATGACCCGGTTTCCCTACCTCCGGCGAGGCGTTGATCAACGGCAGCAGGCGAGACGCCTGAATCAGCCGGACTCCGCCAGATCGTGGAAGGCCCCCGCCGCGGGGCTCAGCCGTCCCGGCCTGGACACCAGCGACACCGCCAGTGAATCGGGGCAGTCCAGTGCCCGGACGACGGCACCCGCCGAGTTCGCCAGCGAACGCCAGGACTCGCTCACCACCGCGACGCCCACTCCGGCGAGAACGAGGGGCAAGACGGCCTCCCGATGTTCCACCTCGACCGCGAACCGGCTGCCCGGGGCCGCACGGAGCACGGCGTCGGCCACTCGGCGCATCCCCGTGCCCTGCTGGCCGACGATCAGCGCGGCCCCGGCGAGATCGGCGGGGCGGACCGGGTCCGCGGCGGGAAGCACCGACTCGTCGCGGGCCAGCACGGCGAAACGCTGGGTCTCCAGGTGCAAGGCCGCCAGGCCGGGCAGTGCCGCGGCCGTCGGTGACGCCGCCACCACGCCGAGTTCGGCGTCGCCGGTGGTGAGCATCTTCCCGACGTCGGCCGGGGTGCTCGCCGCGCGGACGGAGATCCGGACCAGCGGATTGGCGGCGGTGAAAGCGGCGATCAGCTCCGTGAGCGGGCTGACGGACTGCGAAGGCATCGAGGCGATGACCAATTCGCCGCCGAGGAGACCGTCGACGGCCTCCACCGTCGCTCTGGCGAGGTCCAGCCCGCGCAGGACGTCCCGCGCCGGCGCCACGAGAGCGTGCCCCGCCGCGGTCAGCACCAGGCGACGGCCGGTCCGGTGGAACAGAAGGCTCCCGAGGTCCCGCTCCAGCGTGCGCAAGGCCTGGGAGACCGAGGGCTGGGCGACGAAGAGCAGCTCAGCGGCCCGGTGGACGCTACCGCTGTCGACGACGGCCAGGAAGTACCGCAGCTGGCGGGCATCCATTCCGGCCTCCTCGTGGTCGATAGCCGAGGCCTATCAGTTTGCCAGCAACCCGGTCTTGGACCTCCGCCCCGCCCGAGAGGCTTACTGGGTCGCCATGAGGGACGGCACCGGCGCCGTCCCTCCGCGAGTCCCGAGGAGGGCACCGTGTCCGATGCCTGGCTCCTTGCCCACACCGGCATCACCATCGTGGGCATCGTCGTGCTGATCACCTGGCTCAAGACGCCCCCGATCTTCGGCCTGCTGATCGGCGCGATCTATCTGGGGCTGGCCACGGGGCTCGGCATCGGCGGCACGACCGAAGCACTCGCGACCGGATTCGGTGACGTCATGGCCGAGATCGGCCTGCTCATCACCTTCGGCGTGGTCATCGGTTCACTGCTCACCGCCACGAACACCCTGCATCGCGTCCTGGAACGACTCTTGGCCGTCTTCGGGCAGAAGCGGGTGCCGATGGTGTTCGCGGTCTCCCTGTCGACCGTGTTCACGTCGATCTACTCCGATGTGGTCCTGGTGCTCACCGCGCCCTTGGCCCGGAGGCTCGGCGGCAGGCTGGGGCCACGGGGTGTCGCGCTCATGGGCGGCGCGCTGACCGCGGGGATCGAGGTGGGGCTGGTGTTCGTCGTCCCCGGCGTGGCGGCTCTCGCCGTCGCCGGACTACTCCGCGTGCCGCTCGGCGAGATGTTCCTGTTCGGCCTGGCCGTCGGCCTCCCGACCGCCGTGCTCACGACACTGGTCTTCACCGTGCTGCTGCGCCGGACGCTCCGGTGGAATCCCGTCACCGACGAGCTCGGCACCGAAACCGTCGGTGCAACCGCGGCGACCACCACGCCCGTCCGGCGGCTGCCCCTGTCACTGTCCGTCTCCCCGGTGCTGGTGACGCTGTCGCTGATCGCCCTCGGCGCGCTCGCCGGCGCCTTCCGCCTCCCGCTGGGCCCCGTCTCGCTGGTGAGCGAGCCGGTGATCGCGATGGCGATCGGCGCCGGTCTCGCGCATCTGCTCGCCCGGCGCGTCCTTCCCGCACCCGAGGTCAACGCGGCCGTCGGCAAGGCGCTGGCGATGGCCGGACCCATTCTGGTGCTGTCCGGCCTCTCCGGTTCGGTCGCGGAGGTGATCGGCAAGTCGGGACTGCGCGACATGCTGGCGAATTCGTTCGGCACCGGCTTCCTGCCGCCCTTGGTGCTCGTGTGGCTGATCGCCGCCGTCCTGCACATCGCGATGGGATCCATCTCGATCTCCGCGATCACCGCGGCGGGCATCCTCGCACCGATCGCGGGCTCACTGGGGGTCCCGGTCGTGCTGGTCGCCCTCGCCGCCTGCTCCGGCGCGTTGTTCCTCCCTCACGTGAGCAGCAACTTCTTCTGGATGTTCCAGTCCCTGCTCGGGCTGAGCACCCGCGGCACGTTCAAGACCCACACCGTCGCCATGTCACTGGCGTCGGTGATCTCACTTCCGATCGTGCTGGTGCTCGGCCTGGTCGTCTGACGGCGAGTTCAGTCGCGCCAGCGGTTGTTGAGGAACGCGTCGTCCTCGTCGTCCGCCGGTGCCGGACGTGCGCGGGGAGCGCGCCGGGGAGTGTCCCGCCCTGTGCGGGCAGGCGGCTCCGAAGCGAACGGAGCCGTCATGTCCACGGGCGCGTCTTCGAACGGTGACGCCGCCCCAGGCTGCGCGTGCGACCGGTCGGTGCTCCAACCGGACTTCGTCTTGCGCTGCCCCAGTTCCCGCCGGTGCTCGACGTAACGCTGAGCGGTCTGGACCTGCTTGGTCATGAACTCCTGCGAGTTCGCCTTGATCTCGTCGGCACGTTTGTCCCGCAGCGCCCGGCGCTCGGACTGCTCGCGGACCAGACCGTCCAGGGTCGCCTTCATGGCGGCGGTGTCATCGGCGCTCATCTGTTCTCCCCTGCCCCGGCTCACCGCTTGCGGGTGACCGACTGATCCTCATCGTCCAGCAGCGAACCGGTGATCCGGCCGGTGGGTTCGTTGATCTGGTCGAACACCTCGCCCTCGATCCGGTACGCGCGGTTGGTCCGTTCCTGGTCGCCACCCTGGCCGCCTCCTCCGCCGGCGCCCATGCCCATCGGCGGCATCGCCCCACCGCCGAACGACTGCCCCGACGGGCTGCCCATCGGAGCGGACGGGGCGCCCGAAGCCACAGGCTGCGGCTGAGGTGTCCCACCGCCGCCGGTGTGCACGCCTTCGCTGAGCGACTGGCCTGTCGCGGGACTCGCGGTTTCGAAGGGCATCGACGGCGCCGAAGCACCACCACCGCCCCCGAATCCACCACCGCCGCCGATCCCGTCCGGGACGGTTCCGCCGCCACCGTGGTGCGGGGTGAACGCCGGCTTGGAGTCGGGCTGCGCCGTCCCGGTGACGGGCGTCGCGGGGTGCGCCGCTTTGTCCGTGGAGGGCTTGTCCTCGCCGAGGGTGTACGTGGTCGGCTTGCCGGTGCCGTCGTCGACGGTGACGACCGTGGGCCCGGACGGACCGTCGGGACGTTCGGCGGTGATCTTGACCTCGCCGTCCTGGATGTGGATCTTGCCGTCCGGCCCGGGACGATGGACGCCGTCCTTGTCCGGCTTCCCGTCGTCCGAACCCGGCGTGGAGCCCAGCTTGGAGTCGTCGCCCTCACCGGTCCAGTCGAGCTTGAAGTCCTTGGCGGGCCCGGAACCGTCCCCGACCTTGATCTCCATCTCACCGTCTTTGTCCGGCTCGGTCATCTCGAAGGTCGTGTCGCCCTGCTTGACCTTGAGGGTCTCGCGTTCGCCGTCCTCGGCCTTGTCGCCGTCCTCACCGGGTTTGTCACCGGTCAGCTTGTCTTCGCCGGACAGCTCGTCGCCGAGCTTGTCCAAAGCGTCCGACGCCTTCTTCTTCGCCTCGTCCGCGGCCTTCTCGCCGTCCTTCGAGTCGCCGTCCTTGGCATCGGTGTCGCCCATACCGCCGGGGGCGTCGCCCAGCTTGTTCAGCGCGTCGGAAGCCTGCTTCTTCGCCTCTTCGCCAGCCTTCTCCGCCGCCGCCTTTGCTTCGGCCGCGGCGTCCGTGTTGCCGCCGCCGCCGGGGCCCGAACCGCCCGGCCCGGAGCCGCCGGAACCGCCGAGGTCGGTCCCGGTCGGACCGTCGCCCAGCTTGCCCAGCGCTTCGGACGCCTGCTTCTTCGCGTTCTCCGCCGCCGCGGCGGCCTGTTTCTTCGCCTCTTCGGCCGCGGCCTTCTGCTCGTCGCCGTTCGACGGCGGTGGGGTCGAACTCGAGGGCGACGTCTGATCCTTGTTCGCGTCCGGCCCGCCGCCGGGACCGCCACCGGGGCCACCCGGCGTTCCGGAGCCGCTCTCGGGAATCTTCACGTCCGGGACCGGCGGGGGTTTGACGTCGCCCGTGGGACCGGTACCGCTTCCGCCCGGACCGGGACCACCCGCGCCGGGACCGCCGCCGGTGCCGCCCTCGGGACCGCCGCCGCCCGGCCCACCGCCGGTTCCGCCGGTGAAGTCGGGGCCCTTGCCCGAACCACCCGGTCCACCACCGGGGCCGCCCTCGGGACCACCACCACCCGGCCCACCGCCGGTTCCGCCGGTGCCCGAACCTCCCGGCCCACCGCCGGTGCCGCCGGTTCCCGGACCACCCTGGCCGCCCGTGAAGTCCGGGCCCTTGCCGCCGGGTCCGCCACCCGTGCCGCCGGCTCCCCCCGCGCCGCCCTTGTCACCGGCGCCTTCGAACTCGTTCTTGACCTTGCCCATGACCTTGTCGAGCTCGTCGTAGGCCTGGTTGACGAAATCCTTGGTTTCCTTGCAGGACTTGGCGAATCCCTCGTAGATGATGGTCCACATCTCGGGGATGAACTGGTTCTGGATCCACTGCTTGGCGAGGTTCTGGCCCGCCTTCTTGAACTCGTCGTCGTCGCAGCAGCCGTCGTTGTTCAGCTGCTGGACCAGGTTGGAGCCGAAGTTGACGTCCATCCAGCCCGCGATCGCGCCGAGGTCCTCCTTGCCGCTCTTCTCCCCGGCGGCGATGGCGATGACCTTCTGCGCCATCGCGAAGTCCGCCTTGCCGACGATCTCCTTGTAGAGGTCGATGACCGTGTCGGCCTTGCCCTTGCACAGTTTGAACACCGTCGCGGTGGTGTGCAGGGTCGCTTCGCTCGCGTTGTTCAGTGTCTCGGAGAGCTTCTTGGCCTTGGGGAGGATCTTCTCGTTGTAGTTCTCCGACGAGGCGTCGGCGGCCTTCCCGGTCCAGGTCCCGTAAAGGGTGTTCAGCTGGGAACCGGTGTCGTCGATGGCCTTCTGCACTGTCTTCGAACCGGTCTTGAAGTGCGCGGCGTCGTCGACGAAGTTCTTGAAACTGATCCCGCGCTGCTCGTCGAACGGCTTCTTGATGTCCTTCTCGAAATCGAGCGCGCGAGAGGTTCCACGGCAGTCTTCCGGGACCTTCGCCAGCAGCGAGCCGAAGGTTTCGAAGACCTTGAGGGCGGGCGCGGCGGCGTCGAAGATCTCGTCCGACGTCTTGGTCCCGGCGCCCTCGGCGGTGGGTTCCTTGGTGCCGTCGAGTTTCTTGTTGCCCTCATCGACGGCCTTCTTCTCCGCCTTCCGGTTGAAGCTGGCCTGATCGCCGGCGCCCTTCGCGTCCTTGAAGACCTTGTCGACGTCCTCGTCGTAGGGCAGGAAGGGATAGGCGTTGTAGGAAGCCACGTACTTTTCGGCTTCCTTGCGCTTCTGCTTGATGTCCTCCGGCTCCTGGTCCGCCGTCCACGGCGGGGGCGCCGGATGCGCCCGCATCCACGAGCCGATGAGCTGGGTCTTCTTCTCGGCGGGAACGGCCGGGTCGTCGAGGACGGCTTTGACGTCGGTCCAGGTGGTTTCGGTGGCCACTAGCGCATCCCCGTCTCGGTGATCTTGTTCTTCTGCTCGTCCTCGTTGGTGCCGTAGGCGGTGCCGGCGGTACCGAGGTTCGTGCCGAACGAGCCGAGCGTGGTGCTGTACCCCTGGACCGACGCCCACAACGCCGCCACGCCGTCGGTGTACTTCTTCGCGTGGTCGCCGTGTGCCTGGCCGAAGCCCGCCGCGTTCACCGGTGTGCTCGACAGATCCGGGTTGTCTTCGAGCAACTGTTCCGTCAGCTTTCCGATGTTCTTCGATGCCGATGAAAGCGCATCGGTCGCCGCGGTGAAGCCCCCGCTCATTCTTTTCAGCGCCTTTCGTCGGATCCGTCGGCTTTACCGCCGAGTGCCTCTGTGAGCACTTCGGCCACCGACCCGATGTCGGTGAACCGGTCCAGCTGGTCCAGATCAATCCTCACGTCGTGGTAGATCTCCAGCGCCGACAGGAGTTTTATCCGTCCTTTGGAGTCGATACCCAGCTCTTCGAGCGGCGCGTCGGACTCGATTTCGGCGGGATCAAGCCGAAAAGTCTCACTGACGACCTTCACGACCTCCGCGCGGTGATCACCCACGGCGCCGACTATAACGCGCTCTCGCCGCGACCCGCGCGACCTTGCCGCTGGAAGTGCGCGGAAGGTCACCGGAAGGAACCAGACGTACCGATCGCAACGTCAGATCATGTTCGCGGGAAACCGCGCGCAATACCACTCTCGTCACTTCTTTGACATCCGCTTCGGCGTTCTTTGCCCATTCGGCTACCAACATCGCCCCTTCTCCCCTTTCGTCCGTGACACCGAACGCGGCGACCCGGTCGCGGCGGATCGCCGGATGCGCCTCGCCGGCCACGGCTTCGATGTCCTGCGGGTGGAAGTTGCGGCCGTCGATGACGATGAGATCCTTGAGCCTGCCGGTGATGTAGAGGTCTCCGCGATGGACCACACCGAGGTCACCGGTGCGCAGCCAGCCGTCCGAGCCGTCGAGTTCGCCGCCGAACGCGGCGGCGTCGCCACGGCCCCAGTACCCCGCCGCGACGTTCGGCCCGTGGATCCAGATCTCCCCGGCCAGACCGTCGGGGAGTGCCACCCCGTCCCGGACGATCCGGAGCCGTTGGCCCAGCGGACGACCGACCGAGACGAGCTCCTGACCGTCCGGCACTTCGATCGCCCTGCCCTGCGCGAGGGCTTCCCGATCGAACACCGCGCCCCGCGGCCCTTCCGCGCCCGCGCTCGCGACGTACACGGTGGCCTCGGCCAGTCCATAGGACGGACGGTGGGCTTCCGCGCGAAATCCATGCGGGCCGAAGGCTTCCAGGAAGCGCGCGACCGTGCGGGGCCGCACCGGCTCGGCGCCGTTCAGTGCGACCAGGACGTCGGAGAGGTCGAGGTCGTCTCCTGCTTCTCCGGCGGCTTCGACGGCCAGGTCGAACGCGAAGTTCGGCGCGGCGGTGAACACGGCCGGGTGATCGGCGAGCTGACGCAGCCATCGCACCGGACGGTGCACGAATTCGGCGGGCGACATGAACACCGATCGCGCCCCCGCGTGGACCGGCAGGCACAGCAACTGGATCAGGCCCATGTCGTGGAAGAACGGGATCCAGCCGACGCAGGTCGTGCCCTCGTCGACGGCGTAGGCCCGGCTCGCCTGCCAGCAGGCGGCGGCGACCGCCCGGTGCGGGATCACGGCACCGGCGGGCTCCCGGGTCGACCCGGACGTGTACTGCAGATACGCGGGGCTTTCCGGTGCCACCGGCAGCGGATCGGCCTCCGGTCCGGAAAGTTCGTCGACCACGATCAGATGGTCCGGTGCGCCCGCTTCGCGCACCTTCGCGGCCGCGGCCGAAGAGGTCAGCCACACCCGCGCGCCGCTGTCCTCCAGCACGCCGGCGAGCCTGGCTCGCTGGGAAGGACTGCCAGGTGCCATCAACGGCACGGCAATGAGGCCGGCGGCGAGCGCCCCGAAGAACGCCAAGGGGTAATTCAGGTCCTGGCCGGTGAGCACGGCGACACGATCACCCGGCCGTGCGACCAGGCGCAGTGCACCCGCGACCACTCGCACGCGTGAGACGAACTCCGTCCAGGTGACGGTGCTGTCCACACCGGCAGTGTGGTCCTGGTGGGTGAACAGCGGGCGCGGATCGGCTTCACGAGCGAACAACCGCTCCACGATCGAGGTGCGCAGCACCTGCTCCGGCACATCCTCCGGCGATGCGGTCATACCCGGCAACGTACTGGAACCACCGCGACAGCGCGCGGAGGGTGCACGCATCGTTCGTCCTAAGTAGACGATCAAGGGCGCGATCCGCCGGGATTCGCTCTTGGGAATTCCGGTCAGAAGACCGGACATTTCTCGCCCTTTCCCGGACCACGGCCGCACACTCGGCGGGCAGTGTGTTTCTTTCCCCCGGCCTTGGAGGACTAGACCATGCGTCGAAGAATCGCCCTGGCAGCCGGTGGCGCCGCCGTCCTGACCGCGAGTCTCATCTCCGCCGCCCTCGCCCCGGTCGCGCAGGCTTCCCCCGGATTGATCGCCGCCATGCAGCGGGACCTCGGGCTCACCGCCGGGCAGGCCTCGGCCCGGCTCACCCAGGAGATGACCGCATCGCGGGTGATGCCCGCCGCCCAGCGGGCCGCCGGTGCGGCGTTCGGCGGAGCCTGGTTCGATCCGGCTCGCGGCAAACTCGTCGTCGGGGTGACCGACCCCGCGGCCGCGGCCGCCGTCCGGCAGGCGGGCGCCGAACCCACCCCGGTCGCGGTCAGCGCGGCCCGGCTCGACGCGGCCAAGGCCGAAATCGACATGTCGGCCAAGACCGAGCCCGCTCCCGCCGCCGTCAGCGGCTGGCGCGCCGACCCGCGCAGCGGCAGCGTCGTGGTCGCGGTGCGGCCGGGCGCACACGGCTCCGACGTCGAAGAATTCCTGGTCAGGGCAAGGAAATCCGGTCCGGTCACGGTGGTCACCGCACCCAAGGCCGAACCGTTCGCGGCGGGCACCGTCGGCGGCGACCCGTACTACATCAACGGGAACACCCGCTGCTCCATCGGATTCTCCGTCCACGGCGGATTCGTCAGCGCCGGCCACTGCGGCGGCACGGGTAGCTCCGTAGTCGGCTGGGACGGCTCGGCGATGGGCAATTTCGCCGGTTCTTCCTTCCCCGGCAACGACTACGCGTTCATCCGGATCGGCAACGGCTGGTGGACCGCGCCGGTCGTCCTCGGCTGGGGCACCGTCAGCGACGCGCTCGTCCGCGGCTCGTGGGTCGCTCCGGTCGGCACCTCGGTATGCCGGTCCGGTTCGACGACGCACTGGCACTGCGGCACCGTGCTGGGACACAACGAGACGGTCAACTACTCGCAGGGGGCGGTGCACCAGATGACCCGCACCAACGTCTGCGCGGAACCCGGCGACTCCGGCGGTTCCTTCATCACCGGCGACCAGGCGCAGGGAGTCACCTCCGGAGGCTGGGGCAACTGCGGTTCCGGCGGCGAAACCTGGTTCCAGCCGGTGAACGAGATCCTGCAGAACTACGGCTTGTCCCTCGTCACGGCCTGACGCCCCGTGACGGCCCCCTTCCCGCGGACGAGGAAGGGGGCCGTCACGCTCGACGATGCGTTGGCGGACACCGCCCGTGCGACAACCGGCGCTGTGCCCGACCACACTCGCCGAGCGGTCCGGCGTTTCGCGGGCCGACGCTACTCGGTGAACAACCGATCCAGCGCCGACCGGCTGTCTTCGGCCATGGCGTGATAGATCACCAGCCGCTGGTCCTGATCCTGAAGTGGCGTGAGCACTTCGTAGTGGAGGTCGAGCACGCCGGCCTCGGGATGCCGCATCACCTTGCGCCCGCGGCCGTTGACCTTGACGTCACGTTCGGCCCACAGCCGCGCGAATTCCCGATCGGCGGTGAATTCGGCGATGAGATCGGTCAAAGCCTCGTCATCCGGATGCGCGGCCCAGGCCGCGCGCAGATGGGCGATCCCCTCCCGGATGACACGTTCCCGGTCGGCGTAGAACTCGCGCACTTCGGGATGTTTGAGGCACAACCACATCGCGTTGCGCTGCGCCGGCGGCAACGTGGCGAAATCCACCAGCAGCCTCGCCATTTCGCCGTTCCAGGCCAGGATGTCGTAACGGTGGTTCATCAGCATGGCGGGCAGCGGCGACAGATCGGCGACCAGCCGGGCCAGCGGCGGGGCCGCGATGGTGGCGGGCCGGCCGCCGTTGCGGGGCCGCTGCCTGGCCAGGTCGAAGAGATAGGCACGTTCGTCGGGGGCCAGGCGCAACGCGCTCGCCAACGCTTCCACCACGTCCGCCGAGGGCCGCAGCCCGCGCGCCTGTTCCAGCCGCACGATGTAGTCGATGCTGATCCCGGCCAGTTCGGCGACCTCTTCGCGACGCAGCCCCGGGGTCCGCCGGGACCGACGGCGGGCAGGCAGACCGAATTCGTCCGGGTCCAGGCGTTCACGCCGGGTCCGCAGGAACGCGGCCAGCTCCTGTGTCGTGTCCACGGTGCGCGTCGTCATGCCCGGTCCAACAGCCAGGGTGGGACCGGTGTTCCCAGGATGTCTTCTCCCTTATCCCCTGCTCGCGGCGGTCTCAGACTCCTCTTCGACAACGGATCACGAGCACAGGAGGACACGATGTCGCTCACCCTCGACACCTATCGGCTGCTGGGCCGGTCCGGGCTGCGGGTGTCCCCGCTGGCACTGGGCGCGGCGACCTTCGGCACCGAATGGGGCTGGGGCGCGGAACAGGACGAAGCCCGCAAACTGTTCGACACCTACCTCGAACGCGGCGGCAACTTCATCGATACCGCCAACACTTACACGAACGGCAGCTCCGAACGGCTGCTGGGCCAATTCGCCCGTGACAACCGCGAAAGCCTTGTGCTGGCGACGAAGTACACGACCCTGCGCAGGCCGGGAGACCCGAATTCCGGGGGCGGGCAGCGCAAAAGCCTATTCGCGTCGGTGGAAGCCAGCCTGCGGCGGCTGAACACGGACTACCTCGATCTGCTTTACCTGCACCTGTGGGATTTCACGACGCCGGTCGAGGAGATCCTTCGCGGGATGGATGATCTGGTCCGGCAGGGCAAGATCCTCTACGTGGCGATCTCCAACGCCCCGGCCTGGGAGGTTTCGCGGATGCAGGCGATCGCCGATCTGCGCGGCTGGACGCCGCTGGTAGCACTGCAGATCGAGTACAACCTGATCGAGCGCACCGGGGAACGCGACCTGATTCCCATGGCACGCGAGATGGGGCTGGGAGTGGTCCCCTGGTCACCACTGGCGGGTGGCGTGCTCACCGGGAAGTACGACCGCGACGACTTGACGCCGTCCGAAGACGGCACCCGCAAGAACTTCAACCTCGCACTGGGCACCCTCACCGAACGCAACCTCGCCATCGTGGACGTCGTGAAGGAGGTCGCGGCTGAACTCGGCCGCAGTCCCGCCCAGATCGGGCTGGCCTGGACCCTGCTGAACCCGGGAGTGACGGCACCGATCATCGGCGCCCGCACTCCCGCCCAGCTGGAGGACAACCTCGGCGCGCTGGAGGTCGAGTTCACCGGCGCGCAACTGGCCCGCCTCGACGAGGCCAGCGCGATCGATCTCGGCTTCCCGCACGAGATGCTCACCCGCGACACGACCCTCGCACTGACCCGCGGCGACATGACGATCGAACCTCGCCGCTGACTCTCACCGTCGCCGTGAGTGGAAAGTGACGTGCTCACGTCACTTTCCACTCACGACCCCTGAGCCGATTCCCGAGCCGCCGGGACGAGCTCCCTGCCTGCCGGAAAAGGTCCGAACCCAGCCTCGATGGCACGTCCTGCCCGCGAGGGGATGGACCGCTCCGCCAAAGGATCGCGGGTCCGAGCCGGTGGCGTCAGCCTTGCGGACGCAAACCCGAAGCGACGCCTCAGTTGCGGATGATCCTCCGTTCGGTGGCGACGGCCACCGCACCGGCACGGCTGTCGACGCCGAGTTTGTCGTAGATGTGGACCAGATGTGTCTTCACCGTGGCTTCGGAGATGAACAGACGCGCGGCGATCTGCCGGTTGGTCAACCCCTCCGCCACCAACTGCACGATCTCGGTCTCACGGGGGCTCAATGCGGGAGCGGGCGCCCGCATGTGCCCGAAGAGCCGGGCCGCGACCTGCGGTGCCAGGACGGTCTCACCGCGCGCGGCCGCGTGGATGCCCTTGAAGAGGTCCTCGGGCGGCCCGGCCTTGAGCAGGTAGCCGGTGGCGCCGGCGGCCACCGTCCTGGTGATGTCCAGCTCGGCGTCGTAGGTGGTGAGCACCAGCACCTTCGGCGGCTCCGGCAGCGCGGTCAGGCGTTCGGTGGCGTTCACCCCGTCCGGGCCGTCGCCGAGCTGCAGGTCCATCAGCACGACGTCCGGTTTCTCCGCGGTGGCGAAGAGCACGGCCTCATCGGCACCCGCGCATTCGCCGATCACCTCGAAGCCGGGCTCGCCGGCCAGCAGCGCGGCGATTCCCGCCCGCACCACAGGATGATCGTCGACGATCAGCACCCTGACGGTCATCGAACCTCCCTGGTGGGCACGGCGACGGCGAGCGCGGTGCCCTCTCCCGGCGCGCTCTCGACGACCATCTCACCACCGAGTTCGGCGAGCCGCTCGCTGATCATCCGCAACCCGTTGCCCCGGTCGCCGCTCGCGCGAGTCGACGCCGGATCGAAGCCGACACCGTCGTCGCGGATGTCGAGGACGACCTTGTCCGCCAGGTAGGTCAGGGTGACGGCGGCCTTCGTCGCTTTGGCGTGCTCGCTGACGTTCGCCAGCGCTCCCTGCGCGACCCGCAGCAGACCTGCCTCCACCTCGGGCGACAGCGGATAGGGGTCGCCGCTGGTCTCGAAACGCACAGCGTGCATGGCGGCGAACATGACCTGTTCGGCGAGATCCTTCAACGTCTCGACGAGATCCCCGGCGTCGAGCCGCGGGGACCCGAGGCCTTTGACGAACCGGCGCGCCTCGGCGAGGTTGTCCCCCGCCGCCTCGACCGCGCGGGACACATGGCTTTTCGCCAGCTCCGGGTCCGTGTCCCACGATCGCTGCGCCGCCTGCAGCAGCATTCTCATACTCGAGAGCCCCTGGGCGAGGGCGTCATGGATCTCTCGCGCCAGCCGCTCCCGTTCCTGCATCATCCCGGCCAGTCGCTGGCTCTGCGCCAGATCGACCCTGGCGCCCAGGAGTTCCTTGACGGCTTCCCCCAGCTGCCTCCGGTCCCGGTCGAGTTGCAGGAAGGTCATCGTGGCCATCAGCGCGACCGCGATGGGCGCGAGCACGAGGCTCGGATCGAATCCGCTCGCGATCCTCAGCTGGGCCAGGATGGTCGCGGCGGTCAGCAGGACCACCACCGCGATCATGACCCGGGGGCGCAACATCTGCAGGCAGACGAAGAACAGCGGCACCGCGCACCAGGCGAAACTCGGCGCGGCCACCACCAGCGCGAGCCAGACCGCGATCACCGCCGTCAACCACACCGGACGCCACCGGTCGAGCAGCTCCCAGCTCAGCACACCCGCCGCGTAGACCAGCGCGAGCGCGCCGGTGAGCACGAGGATCAACGGTGTGGCGCCGCTCAACCCGTGCCCCGCCACGAACCGGGCCACCGACGCGGCGAGCAGCAGGAAGAACCCGGTGTGCATCGCGGCGTTCAACCGGGTTGCCGGTCCGAGGTGCCATCTCATCAGGTCCTCCCTTCGTCGCCGATGATCGTAAGCGGGGAGGCGGGGTGTCCCGCATCAATCGTTCGGTTGATGCCCCTACCGATCACTCGACGTCCGATCGATGTCCACTCGCCCGATTCGCCGGGCCCCGCCAGCCGGGAAAGTCGTAGGGGAAAGCAACACCCCCTCGCCGCAAAGGAAATCCGATGAACGCCAAGCTCCCCCGCACTCGTCTCATCCTCGGTATGACGGCCGGTCTCGCGACCGTCGCGCTGGCCACCGGGGTGGGCGCGGCGCAGGCGCAGGATCACAAGCCGCAGCCGCCCGCCCAACAGTCCGTCGTGCAGACGAGCGTGCTCGGCGTCGACGCCGCCACCCGCGCCGCGCAGGCCGCGCTGGACGCCGCCGAGAAGGAAGGCCAGCGCGTCACCGTGGCCGTGGTGGACCGCTCGGGTGACGTGCGTGTGCTGCTCAAGGGAGATGGCGCCGGGCCCCAGACGGAAGAGTCCGCCAAGCGCAAGGCCTTCACCGCGGTCTCGTTCGGACAGCCCACGTCCGCGCTGGCCAGGAACGCACAGGGCGACGGCCCGACCATCCGCGACATCCCCGGCACGCTCTTCCTCGGCGGCGGTGTGCCGGTCGCCGCGAACGGCGGCCCGATCGCCGGGATCGGCGTCGGCGGCGCGCCCAGCGGCGACCTCGACGAACGCTTCGCCACGGCCGGGCTGCGCGCCATCGGGGAACTTCGCTGATGATCGGTGAGCGGGCGATCGTGGCGTTGCTCGCCGCCCTCGTGCTCGGTGCCTGCTCCCCGCAGGCACCGAGCGCACCACCCCGAACGGCACCGAGCACTGCCGCGCCACCCACCTCGTCCCAGCCGCCCCGCCAAGGAGTCCCCGTGAGCCAACTCTTCGAAGCCGACGTGAACCGCGTCCGGCAGGCCGTCGACGCGGGCGCCGACCTGGAGACTCGTGACGCTCAGGGCCGGACCCCGTTGCTCGTCGCCGTCACCGAGAACCGCGTCGACGTCGCCGAAGTCCTGGTCACGGCAGGCGCCGACCCGAACGCTCTCGACGGGCGGCACGACACGCCCTGGCTCGTCACCGGAGTCACCGGCAACGTCCCGATGGCGAAGCTGCTGCTCGAGGCCAAGCCGGACCTGACCATCACCAACCGGTACGGCGGTGTCTCGCTGATCCCCGCCTCCGAACGCGGGCACGCCGAGTACGTGCGGCTGGTGGCCGGCAGCGGGATCGACGTCGACCACGTGAACGACCTCGGCTGGACCGCGTTGCTGGAAGCGGTCATCCTCGGCGACGGTGGGCCGCGCCACCAGGAAGTGGTCCGAGCGCTCGCCGCCGCCGGAGCCGACGTGAATCTCGCCGACAAGCAGGGTGTCACTCCCCTCGCGCACGCCCGGGCGAAAGGCCAGACGGCCGTCGCCCGGATCCTGACCGAAGCGGGCGCACACTGACCCGCCCCGGCATGTGCGTGATGGTGGAGTTACGACGTGGCCACAGCAGGTCCGTGAAGGCCTCATTGAGGCACACTGGGTTCCTCAATGAGGCCTTCACGGACTACCCCGGGTAGACAAAGGGCGACCGGCCGAAGTGGTCGTGCCGATACCCGGGTGACCTCACATTCGGCGGCCGTGTTTCGTCGTACCCGGGACAGCGCACGAGACCAGGGGGCGAATTCCCATGAACGAACACACGCACGCGCCGCTCGACCCGGCGTTGAAGGCGATCGTGAGTGAGCGGCGTCAGCTGATCGGGCTCGCGTATCGCCTGGTCGGCTCGCTCTCCGAGGCCGAGGACGTGGTGCAGGAGACCTACACCCGCTGGTACGCCTTGTCCCCGGCACAGCGGGAAGCGATCGACTCCCCTGGCGCCTGGCTGACGACCGTCGCCGGCCGGATCTGCTTGGACCTCCTCGGTTCGGCCCGCGCGCGGCGGGAGCGCTACGTCGGCGAGTGGCTCCCCGAGCCTTTGCCGGGACATGTCGAGTGGACGACCCTGCGTCCGCCCACCGGTGACCCGGCCGACCGGATCACCCTCGACGAGTCGATCAACATGGCCTTTCTCGTCGTGCTCGAGTCGCTGACACCGGCCGAGCGGGTCGCGTTCGTCCTGCACGACGTTTTCCGCTACCCCTTCGCCGAGGTCGCGGAGATCGTCGGCCGCAGTCCGGCCGCCTGCCGTCAGCTGGCCACCTCCGCCCGCCGCCGCATCCGCGCGACGCGGCTCGTGCCCGCCCCGATCGCCCGGCAGGCGGACCTCGTCAAGGAATTCAAGAAGGCGTGGGAAGCCAAGGACATCGAAGCCCTCATCGGTCTCCTCGATCCGGACGTCAAGGCGGCCAGCGACGGCGGCGGAGTCGTCAGGGCCGCGCTGCACCCGTTCGAAGGGCGCGAGGAGGTCGCGTCCTATCTCATTTCGGTGGCGCACCTGACGGCCGGACTCGACCTGGTGGAGCGGGAGGTCAACGGCCGGCCCGGCCTCGTGCTCCAGCAGGCCGGGCAGACCGTCGCCGTCTTCGCGTTCCACGTCGCCGAAGACCGCATCCAGCGCATCTGGGGGATGCGGAACCCGGAGAAACTGCGGCCGTGGGCCGACGCCTGACCGCTACGCCGCGAGGGCGCCGAGTTGCCGCAGCTGGGTGAGGACGTCGACTACACCCCAGATCTCGGCGACCCGCCCTCCGGCGAAGCGGAGGATGAAGATTTCGCTGTAGGAAACCCGCTTCCCGGTGGCGGGCATCCCCCTGAACTCGCCCCGGTGGGTGCCGGTGACGGTGTTCCGGCAGACGATCTTGTCGCCGTCGGCGAGCACGTCCTCGGCCGTGACCCGCAGATCGGGGAACGCCCGTAACAGCACTGTCCACACCTGTTTCAGCGCCTGCGCGCCGGTGGTTTCCATCGGCACCGGCGCGTGGAACACCACGTCCGGTGCGACGACTTCGTCGATCGTCTTCTCGATGAGGTCGTAGTCCCCACTGTTGGTCGCGTCGTGAAAGCGGCCGAACGCCGCCCGATTGCGCGCTGTCTCAGTGGCGGTCATGCGAACTGCCCGACCCGGTAGTCGCCGCCGGGGTTCTGGACGATGGCGTTCACCCGGTTGAAGGCGTTGATCAGCGAGATCACGCCGACCAGCGCGGCCAGCTGGTCCTCGTCGAAGTGCTTGGCGGCGTTCGCCCACGCCTCATCGGTGACGCCGCCACCGTCGGCCATCCGGCAGGCCTGTTCGGTCACCTCCAGCGCGGCACGCTCGGCCTCGGTGAAGACGTTCGCCTCCCGCCATACGGCGACCAGGTTGATCCGCACGTCCGTCTCGCCCGCGGCGGCGGCTTCCTTGGTGTGGATGTCCAGGCACACCGCGCATCCGTTGATCTGGCTCGCGCGCATCCGTACCAGTTCCTGGATCGTGAGCGACAGCGGTGAATCGGCGAGTCCCCTGCCCGCCGAGATGATGGTCCTCATGAACTTTCCGCCGACCTTGTTGCCGAAGTAGTCGAGCCGGGCGTTCATCGCGATCTCCTTTGCGTTGGTGGGTGTTCTGCCCAACCGACGACGTGGCACCGCGAAATGTGAGGCCGTCCCCGAAAACGCCGTGTGGAGGGCGGACCCGGAACGGTCTCGCCCTCCACACGGGGATACAGCCGGTCATCGCAGCACCGCCGGTTCACCTCCGCCGACCTCACCGGGCTCGGGCTTCGGGGCGCGCAGGGTGGCCATGGCCAGGAAGCCACCGGCGACCGCGATTCCCGCGGCCCCGAGGAACGCCGCCGAGTAGCCGCCGGTCAGCGCGACCGGGTCACCGATCCGCCTCGCGCCGAACGACACGCCGACCGCGGTCATCGCGGCGAGACCGAGCGCCGAGCCGATCTGGTACGAGGTGTTCACGATCCCCGACGCCAGTCCGCCTTCCTCCGGTTTCGCGCTGGAGATCGCGGTGCCCAGCGACGGGATGAACGCCAGCGCCTGACCGAGGGCGGCGACCAGCGACGCGGGCAGGACGTCGACGACGAAGTTGCCCGTCGGGCTGACGAACGACAGCCACACCAGCCCCGCGGCGAGCGCCCACAAGCCGCCGACGACCATCTTCTTCGGTCCGAAGCGGCCGATCAACCGCGGCGCGACCGCGACCATCAGCACCACGATCAGCACCGTCATCGGCAGCAACGCCGCACCGCTGGCGAAGGCCCCGTAACCCAGTACCTGCTGCAGGTACAGGTTGAGGAAGTACCACATCGGGATCCACGCCGCGCCGAGCAGGAACTGCGCGAGGTTCGCGCCGCCGAGGTTCGGGGTGCGGAAGATACCCAGGCGCACCAACGGAACCTCACGCCTGCGCTGGATCAGCACGAACACCGCGAGCAGGGCGACACCACCCACCAGCGCGCCCCAGGTGCCCGCCGAGTCCCAGCCCGCCTCCGGTGCCCGGACGACGCCGAACACGGTCAGCCCGAGACCCGCGGTCGCCGCGATGGCGCCGGCGATGTCGACCGAGCCACGCCGTGCGGGCGCGGACGGCATCAGCTTGGCGGTCACCAGGATCGCGATCAGCGAAATCGGGACGTAGAGCCAGAAGATCCACGGCCACGACAGCCATTCGGTGATCACGCCACCGAGGAACACCCCGGCGGTACCACCGGCGGGTGCGGCCGCGCCGTAGAGCGCGAGCGCCTTGGTCAGCTCACGCGGACGCGCGCCGAACAGCATCATCAGCAGGGTCAGCGCGGACGGCGCGATCAGCGCCGCTCCCGCGCCTTGCAGTACCCGGCCGAGCAGCTCGACCCACGCGGTGCCCGCGACCGCGGCGACCACGGAACCGCCGAGCGTGACGACCCAGCCGGCGGTGAACATCTTCCGCGCGCCGAACAGGTCCGAGAGACGCCCGCCGAGCAGCAGCAGCCCGGCCAGCGCGATGACATAGGCGTTGAACACCCACGACAGATCCCCTGGGGAAAACCCGAGGTCCTGCTGCATAGCGGGTAGTGCGACGCCGATGATCGAGGTGTCCATGATGACCATGAACTGGGCCAACGCGATGAGGCCCAGCGCCCACCACCGTCGTGGGTCCGGGGTTGTCTCCGCCATGACGACCGTCCTTTCGAGAACTTATACCCATAGGGGGTATCTGACGGAGATGAAATTAAGCGCGTTCAGCGCCTGGCGCAAGTACCCCTAGGGGGTATCTATGTAACCCTGGTCACCCAACGGCGGGCAGACGGCGGCTCAGAAGAACCGGAGCTCCACCTGCGGCCCCGACGAGTCCAGCCCTGCGCACCGATGATCGCGATCCGGCAGGACACGGATACACCGATCGGCCAAAGGAGTCAGGGCCGGCTTCGCAGGGCGCCACGCAGGTCGATCCTCACCGGTTTCGACAGCCCGTCCAGCTCGGAGAGGTCGAGCTCCGCGCGGCAATCCTTGAGACCCGGCCGTCGCAATTCGACGAGGCCGCCGGCCACCGAAAGGTCGGCATCCGGCTCGACGCCGGAAAGCTCCACCCTCGTCAAACCACCGAGCGCGATTCCGATGAAGGGACAAGTCGCTCAGCCCCGAAGCCGATGCCGGCGCGAGTTCCCGCTGGGACCGGAAATCGGTCAGCGTCTCAGCTCCACGAAGGACTGCTCACAAGCGAGGGTCAGGTACCGCAGGTGGTTTCGGAGTCGCCCCAACGGCGACCGCCGCTACGTGGCCTGCGCCGGGACCCGCTCGCTGACGCGTTCGACCTTGCCGACCAGGAATACGTAGGACAGGATCCCCGCGATCGTGATCACGGTCATGTAAGCGAAACCGGGCGCGAAGCTGTCGTCGGTGACGATCAGGCCGATGACGATCGGGGTGGCGATCGACGACAGGTTCCCGATGAAGTTGAACATCCCGCCGGTCAGCCCGAGCAGCCGCCGCGGGGCCAGCGCGGAGACCAGCGACCAGGTGATCGAGGCGAGCGCGTTGCCGAAGAAGGCGATCGACAGGATGACGATGACCAGCGCGGTCGAGTCGGTGAAACCCGCCGTGACCATCACGGTGCTCAGCAGCAGCCCGGCGATGATCGGGCCTTTCCTCGCCACGCCGAGCGAAGCACCACGGCGCACCAGGAAGTCCGACAGGACACCGGAAGCCAGCACGCCGACCAGCGCCGCGATGAACGGCAGCGAAGCCAGGAAGCCGGACTTGATGTAGTCCATTTTCCGGTATTCGACGAGATACGGGGGGCTGGTCAGCGAGGGTTATCTGCGCAGCGGGCGGGACGGCTACACGCTCGGACCCACCCTGATCGAACTGGGTTTCCAGGCCCTGCACGGAAGTCCGCTGCCGGTGGTCGCCCGCCCGGTCCTGGAGGAGCTGGCCGACCAGTTGCGGGACACCGTGCATCTGGCCGTCCGCGACGGGGATTCCGTGCTGTACCTGGACAAGCTGCCGGGTTCACGGGGCGCGGAGATGCGCTCCCGCATCGGGCCCCGGATGCCGTTGACCCGCACCGGCGTCGGCATGGCGCTGTTGCTGGACTCCGCGCCCGAGTGGCGGGATCTCTACCTTGCCGAGACCCCGGCGGAACCCGGCCGGGTGCACCCGGAGGACGTCGACGCGTTCCTGGCGCGGATACGCGAGTACGCGGAGTCCGGGGTGGCGATGGATCTGGAGGACAACGAACCGGGGATCCGTTGTGTCGCGGCGCCGATCCGGGACGCCACCGGCGCGATCGCCGGCGCCATCAGTGTTTCGGCGACCCGGCCGTACATGCCCGCCGCCCGGATGCGCGGCCTGAACCGCGTCGTCGGCCGTGCGGCGCGCCAGGTCTCCGCCGGGCTCGGCCACCGCTAACCCTAGGAACGGTTCGTCAAACGCCCAAGGCGCCCACGAGCAGCGCGCTCACCGCGTCACGGTTGGCGGGGACGTCTTCCCACCGCAACTTCCGGCCCGCTTCGACCACCACCCCGAAACCCGCGTGTACGAGCACCCTCGCCTGACGCTGGTCGAGTTCCGGCCGCGCCGCCCGCAATTCCCGTTCCCAGACGGCGATGTGCTCGCGCTGCGCGCTGACCAAGGGCCGCTGCAGAGCCGCGGGAAGGCCCGCCAGCTCGGCGTTGGCGACGCTCGTGAGCGCGGTGTGCTCGAAGCTGTACGCCACATACGTCCGCGCCAGTGCGAGCAGGGCATGGCCCGGGTCATCGACACCGCGGAGGTTCTGTTCCACCGCCTGGGCAAGAATCCCCGCGGCCTGGAGGCACGCGGCGGCGAGAATGTCGGCCTTACCGGGGAAATACCGGTAGAGCGCGGACGGCACCAGCCCCACGGCTTCGGCGATCCGGCCGTTCGTGACGTTGGCGAACCCGTCCTGTTCGAACAACGGGATGGCGGCCGCGATGATCTCCGAACGCCTGGTGCGCGACGCCGGACCGGACGGCAGCTCGACGGCGTGCGTGCCCGCGCCGCCCGTCGCCGGGTCGGTCGCGGCCACGCGCAGCGCCGACTCCACCAGTACCTCTTCGACCCGGCGCTGGGCGATCGACGTGCGGTGCATCGTGATGGACCCGATCACGCCGAGCGCGGCGACGGCACGCAGGCCCGCCCCGGGGAGCGGATACTCCCGCCGCACCGCTTCGGTCATCCTGTCCACGACCTGCCCGAACTTCAGGGCGAGCGAGTGCCGGTCTTCGCGGTCGAGGTACCGGGATTCCCAGCGGTACAGGCCGCTCGACGCGCGATGGGTGACCGTGCCCCGCGTGACGGCGGCGAGCACGTCCGCCAGCGGCGCGCCGGGCGCGACCTCGTCGAGGGTGGCGACGAGCCGGTCGGCCATGACGTTCGCGCACGCGGCGAACAGCGCGTACTTGTTCGGGAAGTGCCGGTAGAGGGCCGCCGCGGTGATGCCCACGTCGGCGGCGATCTCCTCCATCGACGCCGCGTGGTAGCCGTGCTCGCTGAAGATCCGCCCGGCCGCGTCGACGATCGTCTGCTTGCGGTTGCGGGGCCGGACGGCCGCGGTCGAGTCGGCGCTCATCGCGGGTTCCGAGCGGCTGCGGACGGGAACGGGACCATGCCGGGAAGTCAACCACGAACCGGATCACCACCACGGGATCCTTCGGGGCGAGAACAGCGCCCCGATGTGATTCCCGATTAACTTATGGGTTCTCAACCGGCGGTTTGGCATGCATACTGGCTTCGCGACCAGTCCGCTCCGATACCTGAGGATGGCCATGTCGAACGCTTCGGCTCCCGCCTCGTCCTTCCGGCATCACTGGATGGCGCACGCGGCGACGCACGCGATGATGCGACCGGACGAACCCGCCCTGCGGTACCTCGGGGAGACCACCACCTGGGCGGAGCTCTCCCGGCGGTCCTTGCGGTTGGCCGCCGGTCTCGCCGCACGAGGTGTCACCGAAGGCCATCGGGTGGCGACGCTGACCTTGAATCACCCGTGGTTCGTGGAAACCGTGTTCGCCGCGAACAGCCTGGGCGCCATGGCCGTCCCGCTCAGCTTCCGGCTCGCGCCGGCGGAACTCGACTACATCCTCGCCGACTGCGCGCCGTCCGCCATCGTCGTCGACGAGCGGCTGCTGCCCCTGCTCGAAGCCGCGCCGAACGCCGCGTCGATCGGGACGGTGCTCGTCCTCGGCGAGTCGTACGAGGAATTCCTGACCGCGCACGAACCGCTGGAACTGCCCGACGTCAGCGAGGAGTCGACGGCGCTGATCATGTACACCTCGGGCACCACCGGCAGACCGAAAGGAGTGATGCTCTCCCATCGCAACCTGCAGATGCAGGCGATCACCTGCATCCAGGCGATGAAGATCTTCGACGACACCGACGTCGCCTTCCTGACCGCGCCCTTCTTCCACATCGCGGGGCTGGGTTCGATCGTGGCGAACTTCCTGGTCGGCGGCGTGGTCGTGATCCACCCACTGGGCGCCTTCGATCCGCGCGCGGTGCTCGACGCCTACGAGCGCGAAGGCGCCACCGTGGTGTTCAACGTTCCCCAGCAATGGGACCTGATCTGCGCCCAGCCGGATATCGCCGAACGTGACCTGAAACTCCGGATCATCAGCTGGGGCGCGGCTCCCGCGACCAGGTCGACGCTCCTCGCCATGGCCGAAAGATTCCCCGGAGCCCTCAACGTGGCCGTGTTCGGCCAGACCGAGACCTCCCCGATCACGTGCGTCCTCAGCGGCGAGGACTCGATACGCAAGCTCGGCTCCGTCGGCAAACCGATCCCGACCCTCCAGTACCGCGTCGTGGACGACGACATGAACGATGTCGCACCGGGCGAAGTGGGAGAGATCGTCTATCGCGGTCCCACGGTGACCAAGGGGTACTGGAAGAAACCTCAGGAGACCGCGGAAGCCTTTGCCGGTGGCTGGTTCCACTCCGGCGATTTGGTCTCCCAGGACGAAGACGGCTTCATCTGGGTGGTCGACCGCAAGAAGGACATGATCATCAGCGGCGGCGAGAACATCTACTGCGCCGAAGTGGAGAACGCGATCTCCGCGCATCCGTCGGTACTGGAGGTCGCCGTGATCGGCCGGGCCGACGAGCGCTGGGGCCAGGTGCCGGTCGCGTTCGTCACCACCCCGCCGGACGCCGCACCGTCCTTGGCGGAACTGAACGAATTCCTCGACGGCAGGCTCGCGTCCTTCAAGATGCCGAAGGATCTCGTGGTGCTCCCCGAACTCCCGCGCAACGCGGGCGGGAAAGTGGTCAAGGGTTCGCTTCGCGACCTGGATGGGAAAAGCGCACATCACTAGCGAATCACTCATCGGATGCCTACCAAGGAAGTTAGGTCAGTAAATGAGCGATCTCAGCAGGAGGAATGTCCTGTCCCTCGGTGTCGCCTTGGGGCTGGTCGGCGCGGCGAGCGTCGCACCGGCCTGGGGTGCGACACAGGCCGGTTCGGCCGCCGACCCGTGGTGGGTCTGGGACGACGAAATCGACCGCATCATGGCGGGGATTCTCGAGGCGGGCCAGGTTCCGGCGGTCAACACCGCGATGAAATCCTGGGTGGACAACAACGATCCGCTGCCCGGCGGCCTGCCCGCGGATCTGGCGGGCTACCTCCAGCGCGTCCACAAGCTGCCGTCCTGGGCCGACCCCGCGAAGCTGCGCCGCGCCGCCGATTTCAACCGGCGCAAGGACACGTATCTGTTCATGTTGTACGGGCTCGGCAGCGGCATCATGAGCACCGTCATCCCGCGCGAGGCCAAATCGGTCTACTGGTCCGCGGGCGGGGCCGACATGCAGGACCGCGCGGCCAAGACGTTCACCTTCGGCTACGACCTGAGCGACCTCAACGCTTTCGAGCCCGACGGCCAGTTCGTGGTCACCGCCAACAAGACCCGGCTCGTGCACGCCGCGGTGCGGCATCTGCTGCCGCAGTCGGCGCACTGGAAGGCCGTCGCGGACGAGCGGATCCCGATCAGCAACGGCGACATCCTGGTCACCTTCCACAGTCTCGGCACCTACGTGCATCGGAAGCTGCGCGAGTGGAAGGTGCCGATGTCGGCCGCCGACGAGGACGCCTTCCTCCACATGTGGCAGGTCGCCATCCACCTGCTCGGCGTGCGGGAGGAGTTCATCCCGAAGACGTGGGCCGCCGCGCACGCGCAGTCGGCGCAGGTGCTCACCCCGATCCTTTCCCCGTCGCACGAAGGGAAAGAGCTCGCCGAAGACCTGCTCGGGCTGACCGCGCAGATCGATCTGGGCGTCACCCGCGGATTCCTCAACGAATTCGTGCGCTACGTGCTGAGCGACGCCATCGGGGACTGGCTCGGCCTGCGCCGCGACTACGCGTCCGCTGCCCTCATCCGCACCGCGTGGCCCGCCTACATCGCCTTCCGCGAGGGACTGATCCCCGTCATGCCCGCCGGCTTCGCCATGTTCGACCAGCTGGTGCGCGCGCTGGCGATGTTGTTCCTCAACAAGGGCACCTCGCCGACCACCACCCCCATCACGATCCCCACCGGGAACCGGCCAGGCGCCTGATCGATGCCGCGCCTCGTGAGTGGTTAGGACGGTTCTAACCGTCCTAACCACTCACGAGCCCGAAACCCTTCTCGACGTGACAATTTTCCGCGGCTCAGTAGTTTCCACGACGCGCGTCTCCCCAGGATCCCGCTATATCTGGGAATCCGTTCCGGCCTCGGAACGGTCTTCCCGAGAGGACATGCGCGATGAAGCGTGGTTCACAGTGGGGCGCCGTGGTTCTCAGTGCGGTGACCGCACTTGTCGTGGCGGCGGTACCGGCCGCCGCCGAAGAGAGTCCATACGCCCGCGGCCCGGCACCGACGAAAGCCAGTATCGAAGCGGATCGTGGCTCGTTCCAGACCGCCACCGAGAAAGTCCCCGCCGGGCAGGGGTTCGGGGGCGGGACGATCCACTACCCGACCGCCACCGGGCAGGGCACGTTCGGCGCGATCGCGATCGCGCCCGGGTTCCTGGAGTCGGAGGCGGCGATCTCCTGGTACGGCCCGCGGCTGGCCTCCCAGGGTTTCGTCGTCATCACGTTCTCGACCACCAGCACCTGGGACACCCCGGACAGGCGCTCCGACCAGCTGCTCGCGGCGCTGCGTTACGTCACCGACTCGAGCCAGGCCAAGAGCCGTGTCGACCGGAACAGGCTGGCCGTCATGGGGCATTCGATGGGCGGCGGCGGAGCGTTGATCGCGTCCCAGAAGGCGCCCACGCTCAAGGCGGCCATCCCGCTGACGGGCTGGAATCCGAACACGACGTTCTCCGACCTGAAGGTCCCCACCTTCGTCGTCAGCGCCCAGAACGACTTCATCGCCCCGGACGGCTCCCATTCCCGGCCGTTCTACCAAAGCCTTCCCGCGTCGCTGGACAAGGCGTACATGCTGCTGGCCGGGGCCGGCCACATGGCGCCGACGAGTCCGAACGTGACCATCGCGAAGTACAGCCTTTCGTGGCTCAAACGCTTCGTGGACCAGGACACCAGGTACGACCAGTTCCTGTGCCCGCTTCCGGCGAACGACCCGAAGATCGCCGTGTACCAAGGAACCTGTCCGATCGACTGACGCTGGGCGTCCGCGGCCGCTGTGCTCCCCGGAGGTCACAGCGGCCGCTGCTCGACCCAGACGGCCAGCTGGGTCCGGTTGACGAAGTCGAGCTTGTGCGAGATGTGCTGCAGATGCGTCTCCACCGTGCGCCGCGCGATGACCAGCCTCGCCGCGATCTCCCGGTTGGTCAGCCCCGCCGCGACGAGCCGCGCGATCTCCGATTCACGGGGCGTCAGCGGCGCGAGCACGGCCGGTTCACCGACGGGCTCGGACGGCGGGCCGCTCAGCGCGTCGTGCGGGTTCCGCCGCCGTCCCTCGGCGAACGCGGCGTCGAACCGCGCCGCCCCCAAGGCGTCCCGGGTGGCCTGGTGGAACATCCGATGGGTCATGGTGACGGCCACGTCGGGCTCGGCACTGCAGCGATCCCAGAGCGTGGCGGCGGTCCCGAACAATTCCGCCGCACGGACCCAATCCTCGCGCCGCGCGGCCACCCACGCCAGGCCGTCCACCCGGTAGGCCGCGGACAGCACGTCCGAGGCGCGGAGGTCGATCTCCAGCGCGGCACGGATGCACCGTTCCCCGTCGTCGAGATCTCCGCCGTAACAGACTTCGGCGACCCCCAGCCCGAACAGGGCCATGGAGCGATATCGGTACTCCCCCGCTTCCTCGCACAGACGGAGCATCGAACCCAGCAGCGCCCGCGCTCCCGGAAGATCGCCCCGGTAGGCCAGCGCGACCCCCTGGATGAACATCGGGTGCATCTGACGCCGGACGTCGCCTCGCTCACCGAAGATCCGGACGGCCTCCGCCGCACGCACCATGGTGTCCGGCTCGGTCGCCAGCATTCTCACGAAGGCACTCGCGTGCGCGATGTAGGGAGCCGCGTCTTCGTCCTCGATCGTCTCGGCGGCGGTCAGCCGCCGCCGAGCACGCGGCAGATCCGCGTGCAGCGCGGCGCACAGGGCCGCGATCGCCAGCCCCCTGGCCCGGCCCGGGGTCTCCAGCGGTGCCGCCTCGAGCGCGCGATCGATCCAGTCCCGCAGTTCCCATGCCGCACCGCGGGCCACCCAGTATTCGATCGTGCCGGTGGCCATCTCCAGCGCCACCGGGCTTTCGCCGGAGGTGCGAAGCGACCACGACAACGCTTCCCGGATGTCGGCGTGGGCGGCCGACAGGCGCTCGTAGGCCTCGTCCTGCTCCGGTCCGAACCAGGCGTCGGCGGCCTGGGCGATGAGCCGGGCATAGTGGTCACGGTGCTTCCTCGCCACGGCGAGCTCGTCTCCCGAATCGGCTAGCTGTCGTCCGCCGAATTCGCGAAGGAGCCTGAGCATCCGGTAGTGGACCCTGTCCGTGCCCTCGATCCGGGCCAGCACCGACTTGTCGACCAAACCGTCCACCGCGTCCAGTACGGCCAAGGAGTCCGGCCCGCCATCCTCGGCACAGACGGCCTCGACGCCGGACAGGTCGAACTGCCCGGCGAACACCGAACAGCGTGCCCAGACGATCCGCTCGTCCTCGGTGCAGAGGGAGTGACTCCACTCGATGGTGGCGCGCAGCGTCCGATGCCGCTCGACGGGCATCCGGAGGCCGCTGGCCAGCATCCCCGAGTTCTTCTCGACCCGCTCGGCGATCTGCGAAGGCGACAAGACGCGGATCCGGGCCGCCGCCAGTTCGATCGCCAGCGGCAGGCCGTCGAGGCCACGACAGAGGCGTACGACGTCCGCGACGTTGCCTTCGGTGATCTCGAACGCGGGCAGGACGTTGGCGGCACGCTCCGCGAACAGCCGCACCGCGCCGAACGCGAGCGCCGCTTCGGCTGACCTGATCTCGCCGTCGGGCACGGGTAAGGGCGGGATCGTCAGGACCTGCTCACCGGCGAGCCCCAGGGAGCAGCGGCTGGTGGCCAGGACCACGAGGTCCCGGCATTCGCGCAGCAACGCCGTCACCAGCTCCGCGCTGCCGTCGCGAAGATGCTCGCAGTTGTCCAGCAGCAGCAACGACCGACGGGGACGCAGATACGCGACGACGACGTCGAGGTCGGTGTGCCCCGCCGTGTCGTGCAGGCCGAGGCTGTCGGCGACCGCGCGCGGGACGAGCCGGTCATCCCGCAGCTCCCCGAGCCCGGCGACCGCCACGCCGCCAGGGAAGTCCCGGGTGAGTGAACTGGCCACCTGGGCGGCCAACCGGGTCTTGCCCACCCCACCGGCGCCCGTCAAGGTCACCAGACGCCCCGTCCCGAGCAGCCGCCGGACCTCGTTCTCGTCTTCCGCGCGCCTGACGTAAGTCGTCAGAGGCCGCCGTCGGACGTCACTGTCGCTCGTCATGTCTCATCACCCGCCGAACCGTCGATCTCCCATCGAAGCATGCCCGCCGGGCGGTGTGGGTTGTTCACACCACAGCTCGGACCCCGACGCATAATGCCCCGGACCGGTGACCGCGTGCGGAGCGACGGGTGGGGACAGGCCATGACCGACCGGCTGACCATCGCCAAGGAGCAGGTCGAACGCACACTCGGCCCGAAGGTCGCGAAACGACTCGCCAAGTTCGACGACGGGACCCTTTACGTCTCGGCGGGCGGGTGGGCCGAGTTCCTGGCCTGGCTCGTGGACTTCGCCGTCTACCTCCTGGGCACGGGGACCGGTTTCGTCGTGTTCGCGGTCGCCACCCGGAACAGCGCGATCCCCGACAGCGCGGCGCTGCTGACGCTGCTCGGCCTGCTGATCGGTGTCCCGGTGCTCTATGGCCTGTTCTTCGGCAACGGCCGCGTGCTCGGCGCCGCGTTCACCGGGACCAGGCTCGTCCGGATCAAGGACGGCGGGCGGATCGGCGCGGCGGCCTGCTGGGCCATGGTCTTGCGCACCCTGCTGTTCCCCCTCCTGCTCGTCGCGATGGTGCTGACCGGATCGGGCGGCGTCGGTTCGGTCAGGAGGGTCAGCATCGACGACGAGGCGACCCGGCGGCTCAGTAGCGGCTAGGCGGTGTCCTGTAAGTCTGTTCGATGGGCTTCGTGATCCAGGTGGTTCCTGGCGGTGCGAAGACCGCGAACACGACTTGCAGGACACCGCCTAGACCCACTCCGGCACGTCGACGAAGTGGACGTCGTACCGCTCGTGCAGGCGCTCGACCTCCTCCGGCGCGACGTTCCCGCGCAGGATCTCGGGCAGGACGCGGAAATAGCCGAACCGGTCGACGCCCGGCGCCAGCGTGATGAGGACGTCCGCGGCCCGGTCCGCTGGCGCGGCGAACGCGTGCCGGACGCCCGGCGGGATCACCACGTAGCCACCGCGCTCGACCGTGACCGTTTCCTCACCCACCAGCATGCGTAGCGCTCCGTCCAGCACGTAGAAGGCTTCCGCGGATTTCTCGTGGTAGTGCGGTTTCGTACCGGGCTCCCCGGCTTGAAGTGACAACCGGTTGGCGCCGAGAAACCCTCCCGTGTGCTCGCCGTCGGCCAGCAACCACAGCGCGGGCTTCTCGACGACCTCCGCGTCCTTCTCCTGCATCACCCAGGCTTCGTTCGTCATCGCGCTCCCATCTAGTTGAAGTCTTCAACCAAAGCTAGACCGAAGTGGTTGAAGCCGTCAACTGTTACGGTGTGTGCCGTGACCGACTGGCTCGACACGGAACAGCAGCGCGACTGGCGGGCGTTCATCGAAGGCTCCGTGCGCTTCATCGATCTGCTCGACCGGCGGCTGCGCGAGGAGCACGGCCTTTCCCTGGCCGAGTTCGAACTCCTGGTGCGGCTCTCCGAAGCCCCCGGCCGGTCGATGCGCATGGCGGACCTGGCGAAATCGGCGTACTACTCGCGCAGCCGGTTGTCGCACCGCGTCGGCGGGCTGGAGACCCGAGGGCTGGTCCGGCGGGAATCGACCGCCGACGACGGCCGTGGCGTGCGTGCCCGGCTCACCGACAAGGGGTACGAGACCTTGTTGCGCGCGGCACCGGACAACCTCCGCACCGTCCGCGAACACTTCGTGGACGTGATCGCGCCCGAAGACCTCCAGGCCGTCGGCCGCGCCATGCGCGCCGTCGCCGCGCGACTCGATCAGTGACGCGTCGCCGAAGGAAGCTCACCGAACCGCGTGCGGTACTCACCCGCGAACCGGCCGAGATGGGTGATTCCCCAGCGGTGGGCTATGTCGCCGATCAGGCCGACCGGTGCCGCGCCCGCGGGCGCGGCATGAGCGTGATCACCAACGTGGACCTGGACGCCGTGGTCCGACGGGCCCAGCGTCCTCATCGGTGACGCCGCGCACGCTCCCTCACCGCGGATGGCCGGCGGAGCGGCGCTCGCCATCGAGGACGGCGTCGTCCTGGCCGAGGAGCTGGTTCGCCGCCAGGACATCCGGAAGGCGTTGAAGGCCTTTGTGGACCGCCGCCGGGAACGCTCGAGCAGGAGCAGCGGCATCGTGCCGCGTATCCGCTCATCGAGACAGGTCACCGGCGGATGGCGAGACCGGCATGGTGCCCGCCTTGGCGGCAACCGGTAATGTCCGGATCATGAGCGACGCGCCGCCGACCCCTTCCGAGGCCTTCGACCTTCTGCTCTCCGGTAACCGACGCTTCGTCGCCGGCACCCCGGAACACCCGAACCAGGACGCGGTACGCCGCGCCGAAACCGCCCCCGAACAGAGCCCGTTCGCCGTCCTCTTCGGCTGTTCCGACTCGCGGCTGGCGGCCGAGATCATCTTCGACCGCGGGCTCGGCGACCTGTTCGTCGTCCGCACCGCCGGCCACGTCGCCGGTTCGGAGGTGCTGGGCAGCATCGAGTACGCCGTCAGCATCCTCAAGGCTCCCCTGGTCGTCGTCCTCGGCCACGACTCCTGTGGCGCCGTCGCCGCGACCCGCGCGGCGCTGACCGACGGACTCGGCACCAACAGCTTCGTCCGCGACGTCATCGAGCGGGTCACCCCGAGTGTCCTCGCCGCCCAGGCCGCCGGGCTCACCGAGAACGACGACATCATCGACGAGCACATCCGCCACACCGTCGACCTCCTCGTCGACCGCTCCAGGCTGCTCGCCGACAAGATCGAGGCAGGCGAGACCGCTGTCGCCGGGCTCTCGTACCACCTCGCCGACGGCAACGCGCGGGTCGTCACCACCCGAGGGCTGGGCTAGCTCGGCAGGAGCGCTCCCGCCAGCGCGAGGACGGTTCCGGCACCGGCCGCGACCAAGATCGTGGTCACCACCCCACGCCGTAACACGAACAGCAGGACCCCGGCACCGGCGAGTACGGCGTACTGCCATGCCTGGGTCAGGCTGAGCGCGAGCGGGACCGCCGAGCCGAGGATGGCCCCGACGGCGGCCGGGCCTGCGCCGTCGAGGAACGCCCGCACGTTCGGGTTGCCGCGGAGCCGGTCGAAATGCCTGGCACCGAAGAGAATGAAGAGGAACGACGGGGCGAAGGCGACCAGCGAGGCAAGGAGGCCACCGGCGAGCCCTGCCGCCGCGTAGCCGACGACGGCGACGGTCTGCACCACCGGTCCCGGGGTGATCTGGCCGAGCGCGACCGCGTTGAGGAACTCCCCCGCGGTCATCCAGCCGTAGGTGTTCACCGCGTCGTCCTGCATGAGCGGGATGATCACGAAACCGCCGCCGTAGGACAGCATCCCGACCTTGAGCGCCACCCACACCACCGACGCGAACACGCCGGCGCCCGCGGCCGCGGCGGCCAGCGATTTGACCGGGACGGCGAACAGGGCGGTGGTGGACTCGCCGCGGCGTGCGCGGTTCACGGTCAGCTCGATCAGGCCGCAGCCCAGCAGGACGAGCACCAGCCACGGACCGACCAAGGCCGCCGACGCGACACCCGCGACGACGTACAGGGCCCAGCGCACGCGCCCCGTGGTGGCCGCGCGCCGCCACCCCGCCGGGATCAGGCCGACGCCCGCGTGCACCGCGACGGCGGCCACGGCCGCACCCGCTCCCGCACCGGCGCCCCGGACCCAAGCGGGCGGCGACCCGGTGAGGAACAGCGCGGCCAGCGCCAAGATCACGACGAGACCAGGCACGATGAACGCCGCGCCGCCGACCAGCGCCCCCGCGCGGCCGCGGACCCGCCACGCGGTGAAGATCGCCAGCTGGGTCGACGCCGGGCCGGGCAGCAGGTTGCAGGCGGCGATCGCGTCCTCGAACTCCTGATCCGACAGCCAGCCCCGGCGCTGCACGCACAACTTGCGGAGCAGGGCGATATGGGTGGGCGGGCCGCCGAAACCGATGCAGCCGATCCGGGCCCATTCCCGCAGGACTGTTCCCAGGCCGGCGTCCTGAATGGACTTGGGCGGCATCGCGGGCTCCTGCTCGTCGTGCGATGTCACCGGGCCGCCGGCTGGAACAGTTCGACCGGATTGCCCGCCGGGTC
This sequence comes from Amycolatopsis lurida, assembly GCF_900105055.1. Classification (NCBI taxonomy): domain Bacteria; kingdom Bacillati; phylum Actinomycetota; class Actinomycetes; order Pseudonocardiales; family Pseudonocardiaceae; genus Amycolatopsis; species Amycolatopsis lurida. The sequence continues at coordinate 7,345,778 of NZ_FNTA01000004.1, read as the reverse complement.
GTCGAACACGATCTGACGGCCGCCCGGCCCGGTCACGACGTCACTGCGGAACCGGACACCCTCCGCTCGCAGCCTGGCGACTTCGTCGTCGATGTCCTCGACGACGAAGTGGATGCGGTTCCAGCCGCCCGGCGCTGGTGTCGTCCCGTCCGGCAGCGGGCGGCCCGCCGAACTCGCCGGACCGCTGAGCAGCAGCCGGAGATTCCCGCGCACCACGTCCGCGAACGCGGGCACCACACTCGAGCGCACGGTGAAACCCAGGTGCCGGGTGTAGAACTCGACGGCCGCCGCGACGTCATCGACCAGGTAACGCACGCTCACCAGGTCCGAAGTCATCTCCTCTTCACCTCGTCGTTCCGGTTCTTCAGCTGGGCGGTCAGGAAACCGATCCGGCGGTCCAGTTCGGCGGCGAGGCGGCGGAACGCCGGATAGGTCTCACCCGCGTCGTCGATTTCCCTTGCCGGGTCCGGCAAACTCCAATGGACGACGCGAGGATGCCCGGGGAACTCCGGGCAGATCTCGCGGACCCGGTCGCAAAGGCTGATCACCCAATGGAATCGCCTGTTGCGCAGACCATCCACATGGGACGGCTCGTGGGCCAGGACGATGCCGCGTTCGGCCATGACGCGCACGGCGTCCGGATGCAGCGGTTTCGGCTGGCTGCCCGCGCTGGCCACCTCGACCGTCGAACCGGCCCGGTGCCGCAGGAGCGCTTCGGCCATCGGCGACCGTCCACTGTTGCCGGTGCACACGAACAGCACCTTGAGCCGGGAACCGGACCTCTTCGCGTCCGCCGGGTGCGGCACGAGAGCGGGATGCAGCGCACCCCCCGCCTCGGCGAGCGCGTCCGCGCATCGCCCGAGGTCCAGGTGATAGTAGGTGTCACGACCGTCGAAACTGCTTCTTCTCGCCGTGACCAGCTCCGCCGTCCGGAGCTTGCGCAGGTGGTAGGACACCAGGTTCTGCGGCTGCCCGACCAGTTCCACCAGTTCGCGCACCCGGCGGTCGCCGTGGGACAGCTCGCGCAGCAGCCGCCAGCGCAGCGGATCACTCGCCAGCCGCACGAACGGCGGCGGCTCGGACATCTCGACGGTCACCACACCCCGAAGTTACATCAATACAGGTTGATATACCTAGACCTCGGCACCCATGGACCGTTATCGTCGTGCGGTGCCGTCTCCCGAAATCGTGGAGTTGTCATGACCGCAGACCCGCCTCACCTGCCACCCAGTGACGAAAACCTCGAGAAACTGATCGACGCGCTGACCGAACGTTTCCCCGCCGGCCGCGAAGAGGTCGAAGCGATCGCCCACCGGCACTTCACCGAACTCGGTTCCCACGCCCCGGTGGACGCGTATCTCCTCCAGCTGACCGAAGGCAAGACCGCGGACGAACTCCGGGCCCGCTACCCGGCGCATCACTGAGCGGGCCGGACTGATTTCCGGTGCGCGAGTGGCGATTTCGCGTGACTGAACGGATCTCGTGAGTGGTAAGGACGGTTAGAACCGTCCTTACCACTCACGAGACTTGACCGGCTCCGTCAGGCGGCGCGGCGGGCTCGTGACAGGGCAAGCCAGCCGAGGGCCGCGGCGAGCAAGCCGATCACCAGAGCGACGAATCCGCCGACGATTCCGTAGCCGGTGCCGGGGCCGCCCTCGGCCGCGGCCACGACGTAACCACCGCCCGCCATGCCGATCAGCCCCGCAGTGAGCGCCACGAAGGCCCCGCGCCGGGTGGCGCCGGAGCGGATGCGGGCGAGGGCCAGCCCTCCGGCGATCACCCCGATCACCCCCGCCAGCGCGGCCACCAGGGACCAGAGCCGCCCTGAGGTCAGGGAGGCGGCGGCGATCGGCTCGGACAGCAGGTGGACCGGCATGGGGTGCTCCTTCGTTCGACGGCTGGATGTCCCTGAATGGTGTCCGCCGGGACCGCCGGGGGCGTCCCGTGAACGCAGGCAATCCGGGCTACCGCCGATGCCGCAGGAACGCCCGGACTACCGCGGGCGCGGTAGCCCGGGGATCGTCCGCGCGGAGGAGTCGCTCGGACTGGCGGCTGGCTAGGGTTCACCCATGAGCAAGGTCTGGGACTGGGTGATCGCCGTCGGGGTGACGGCGGTCCTGCTGGTCACGGAACTGTCCGGAGTGGACTCCCCCACGAGCCTCGGCTGGCTGGGCCATCTGTTGCTGGTCGCCGGAGGTCTGGCACTCGCCGCGCACCGCCGGGCGCCGATCACGGTGCTGGCCGTGACCGCGGTGTGCGCTTTGGGGTACCAGGCCGTCGGCTTCGATGTTCCGGTCGTCGCCTATCTGGTCGCGGTCTACGGCGCTGTCCGGGCCGGTCACCGGATCGTCGCCGTCGCCGGATCGCTGCTCATGATCGCCGCCCTCCCGTTCGTGCTCCTGGCCTCCGCCAACGCCATCACCGTGGGCGAGGCACTCGCACAGAGCCGGGACGCGCTTCAGCTGGCCTGGCTGATCGCCGCCGGCGCGGCGGGCGAAGCGCTGCGACAGGCCGAACGCCGGGCCGACGAGGCCGAGCGCACCCGCGAGGAGACCGCGCGGCGCCGGGCCGACGAGGAGCGGTTGCACATCGCGCGGGAACTGCACGATTCGCTGACCCACCAGATCTCCGTCATCAAGGTGCAGGCCGAAGTCGCCGTCCACCTGGCGACCAAGCGGGGTGAACCGGTGCCGGAAGCCTTGTTCGCGATCCGGGAAGCCGGTCGTGAGGCGACCAGGGAGCTGCGGGCGACCCTGGAGGCCTTGCGTGACGACGGAACGAGCCCGCCGCACGGGCTCGACCGGATCCCCGAGCTGGTGGAACGGGCGAAGTCGACCGGTCTGGACGCGACGCTCGTCGTCGAAGGGCAGCGGCCCGGCCTGCCCACCGCGGTGGACCGCACCGCATACCGGATCGTTCAGGAATCGCTGACCAACATCGCCCGGCACGCCGAGGCCACGACCGCGTCGGTCCGGATCGACCACCGCCCCGGCGCTCTGGCCATCCGGGTCGACGACGACGGCGAGGCCACCCCGGACACCACACCGGTGCCCGGCGTCGGACTGCTGGGGATGCGCGAACGGGTCACCGCCCTCGGCGGCCGTCTCCACGCCGGACCACGAAGCACCGGCGGGTTCTCCGTCCAGGCCGAACTGCCCGTGGAGCGCACGTCGTGATCCGTGTCCTGCTGGTCGACGATCAGCCGCTTCTCCGCAGCGGCTTCCGCGCGCTACTCGACGTCGAGGACGACATCGAGGTCGTGGCCGAAGCCTCCGACGGGAGCGACGGCGTGACGCTCGCCAGGAAGCATCTGCCCGACATCGCGCTCATCGACATCCAGATGCCCGTCGTCGACGGCATCGAGGCGACCCGGCGTATCGCCGCCGATCCGGCCCTGTCCGGCGTGCACGTCGTCATCCTGACCAACTACGGCTTGGACGAGTACGTCTTCGACGCGCTGCGCGCGGGCGCGGCGGGATTCCTCGTCAAGGACATCGAACCCGAAGACTTCCTGCACGCCGTCCGCGTCGCCGCACGGGGCGACGCCCTGCTCGCGCCGTCGATCACCCGCAAGCTGATCGACCGGTACGTCACCCTACCGCCCGGCGCCGGCACGGGCAGCGGGCTGAAGGAGCTGACCAACCGCGAACGCGAAGCCGTCGCCCTGGTCGCACGAGGGCTGTCCAACGACGAGATCGCCGATCGCATGGTGATCAGCCCGCTGACCGCGAAAACCCACGTCAACCGCGCCATGACCAAACTCCACGCCCGCGACCGCGCGCAACTCGTCGTGCTCGCCTACGAATCGGGTCTGGTCGTACCGGGCGACGCGGGCTAGCCCGATCAGGGCCAGCTGCCCGAGCCTCCCCGGGCGGACCGGACCGCTTTGCCGGTGCCGCGCGGGAAACCGTCTTCGCCGAGCCGGGAGAAGGCCGGTGAATCATGGGCGCGGCGTCTGGTGGGAGGTCCGTGAAGGCCTCCTTGCCTACCCTGAAAGTAGGGAAGGAGGCCTTCACGGACTTCCCGTCGTAAGGGGATGTGCCCGTAGAATGGGGCGATGTCGGGGGACGAATCGAAGAAGACCGATGACGAGCCGGACTACAAGAAGTGGGGCGTCATCGTCGGCACGATCAGCGGGGTTTTCGCCATTCTGGCGGCCGTCAACACGCTGACCGGCTTCAATCCGTTGAAGGGCCTCGCGCCCTCCCCCACCAGCCAGACGTCGGCTTCACGGCCGCTCGCCGTGGCCACGAGCGCGCCGCGGACGACCCGCGAACCGGCGCGAACCACGGAGGAGGCGGAAGCGCCCACCACCCGGGCCGCCCGGACGACGCCACCGGCACGGCCCGACTTCCAGGTGCGCTCCTCGCAGTGGAACGGGCCGTGCGACGACAAGGCCTGCTCGATGAGCGCCGTCTTCCGCAACAACGGCGGCACGGGTTCCGGAACCGCGACGTTCTTCGTGCTGTGGCCGGACAAGTTCAGCTATCTCGCGCAGTGTTCCGTCGTACTGCCCAGAACGGGCGAGGGCGATTTCACCAGCGCCGGATGCGTCGCGAGCAGCGCACAGCTCCAGAACTATTTCCGCACACACCGTGGCGGAACCGTGCGTCTGTACGTCAAAGCCGAAAGCTGACCGGTCCGTGAAGGCCTCCTTCACTGCCCTCAGGGCGGGCAAGGAGGCCTTCACGGCAAGTTAGGACGTCTTAGGCGTCGCCCGCACGCCGTAGTGCATGTACTGCTCACCGGTCGGCAGCGTGTAGAAGGTGACCGGCATCCACGTCCGCGTGCCGGGCTCACGGCACACGAACAGCGAATCCGTCACCGGGACCAGATCGAACTCCTGCGTCTTCTCCGCCAAAAGTTCGGCGAGCGGTCCGGTGGCGGTCTGCCGCAGCCGCAGCCCGTTCCCCTCCGCCAGCACGTCCATCCGCGCGCCTGCCCGTTCGTAGCCGCCCACATGCCTCGATCCGTCGACGGTGACGGGAGTCGCGGGCGGTTCGAGCGGCCGCGGCATCGCCACGTCGGCGAGTTCGGCGACGATCTCCCGGTACAACTCCATGTACAGGTCCCGGGTGTTGCCACCGTTGGTGAGCAGGGTGATGGCGAGCCCCTGATCGGGCAGCAGCCGGAGGAACGCCGACTGGCCGATCGTGTTGCCGTCGTGGCCGATCACACGCTGCCCGCCCCAGGTGTCGCGGATCCAGCCGAGCCCCCAGGAATCGCCGAGCGAGTGCTTATCAGGGATGTCGGTCTGCTTCTCGGCCATCGCGGTGACCGAGGCCGTCGTCAGGATCCGTTCCCCCGCAGGGGTCAGCCCGCCGGTGAGGTGCAGGCGCGCGAAGCCGAGCACGTCCTTCGCGGTGGCGGTGATCAGCCCGGCGGGTCCCATGCTCCTGGGCAGTCCCCAGACCGGTGCGGGTGCCGGATCCTCGTCTCCGTTGGCCACGTGACCGACGGCCGCCCGGAAGAGCAACGCCTCCTCGGGCAGGGTCACGGTGTGGGTGAGACCGAGCGGGGCGAACAGTTTCTCCCGCATCGCCGCGTCCCAGATCAGCCCGGTGAGTTTCTCGATCACCCGGCCCATGACCACGAAACCCGAGTTGCAGTAGGAGAAGGTCTCGCCGAGCGGATGGTTCTGCGCGGCCTGGTCGAGGACTTCGACGTAGCGTTCGAGACAGTCGTCGCCGCGGCCGGTGTCGGTGAAGACGTCGCCGTCGATACCGCTGGTGTGCGTCAGCAGATGCCGCATGGTGACTTTCCCGGCCACCCCGGGATCGGCCAGCCGCAGTTCCGGCAGCACGTCCGCGATCGGCGCGTCCAGTTCCAGGAGACCTTCGTCGACCAGGCGCATCACCACGGTCGCGGTCCACACCTTGGAGATCGAGCCGATCTGGAACACCGAGTCGTCGGTGACCTCGACCCCGGTCTTCGTGTTCAGCACCCCGTATGAGGCAAGCACTTCGGTGTCGTCACCGATCCGGGTGATGCCGAGCGCCGCACCCGGAACGCGGTGCTTGCGGGCCAGCTCGGCCAGCCGTCGCCGCCAGTGCGCGGCCTCGATCGGCACCCGCGACGGTCCGTCGGCAGGCGCCGTGTACTGCTCGACCCATTCGAGAACGCGCCGGTTGAAGTCGAACCGATGCGACGGCGGCCCGTCGAGGATGAACAGGTGCGAGGCGTCCGGGTACAGCACCAGCCGGGACGGGACGCCCCGAGCGCGCAGGGCGCCGAACCACTGTTCGGCCTGGCCGACCGGGCACCGGTCGTCGTTCGCGCCCTGGATGACGAGCGTGGGCGTCTGCACCCGTTCGACCTGGGCGAACGGCGAGAACCGCTCGATGGCCTTGTCCCACGCCGGACCGCCGAGTTCACCGACGGCCAGGTAATGCCCGGCGTCGGACGTGCCGCCCATACTGGTCAGGTCGCTGACCACGCCACCGGCGACGGCTGCGGCGAACCGGCTGTCGCGGCTGGTCAGGTAGCAGGTCATGAAGCCGCCGTAGCTGTAACCCGCGACGGCCAGCCGGTCCGCGTCGGCGATCCCTTCGGCGACCAGGTGGTCCAGGGGTTCCAGGAAGTCGGCCGCGTCGGCGACGCCCCATCCGCCGACGGCGGCGGTGTAGAAGTCCTCGCCGTAGCCGTCGCTGCCCCGCGGGTTGATCAGCAGCACCGCCCAGCCCCGCGCGACGAGTGCCTGGTGATAGAGATGGATCGAGTCGGCCGCGCCGTTCCAGGCGTTGTGCGGGCCGCCGTGGATGTCGAGCAGCAGCGGCGCGGCGCCGGATCGCGCCGGGTCCCGCAGCAGCCAGCCGTGGACGACGGTGCCGTCGCCGATGGTGAATTCCCGTTCCTCGTGGCGGAAAAGCTCGACCTCGGCCACGGAGGCGCCGTGCTTCGTGCGCACGTCGACGGCGCCGGTGGCCCGGTCGACGACGGCGACCTCGCCGAACGAATCACCCGTGGCCAGGACGACCACGACCCGCCCGCCCGCGATGTCCATTCCGGACACCACGCGATCCGAGCCCGCCAGTACCGCACGCGGGCTCTCACCGTCCACTTCGTACAGATGGGTGCAGCCGCGGTCCCGGACGCCGAACAGCACGGCGCCGTCCTCCGTCACCTGTGGCAGGGCTCCCGGGTAGCCGGGGCCGCCGGGCATCACGTTGCGGTCCAGGGAGGCGGTCAGCTCGACCGGGTCCCCGCCGTCGAGCGGGACACGCCACAACCCGAGATGACCGACCTCGGTGTCGGCCCGTCCGACCACCAGCAGCGCGCCGCCGTCGGCGGTCCAGCCGACCGTGCCCGCCATGCCCTCACCGGAGCCGATCAGCCGCGGCTCGGCGGTCTTCGCGGTCACGTCGAGCACGTAGGCACCGGAACGGAAGGTCAGATCGGCGTCGCCGTCCTGTCCGGACGAGAAGGCGAGGTGCGTGCCGTCAGGCGACCAGGCCGGATCGCCGGCGTGCCAATCGCCGAAGGTGACCTGCCGGACTTCCCGCGTGGCGACGTCGAGGACGTGCAGATGCTTGCGGATGGTCTTGATCAGCCCGGCGCCGTCGGCCTTGAAGTCCAGCCGATCGGCCACCACGGGGGCGTTCGGCGCGGATTCACCGCCCGCCAGGTCGACCGCGGCCGAGAAGGCGATCTTGCCGCCGTCCGGGCTCCAGACCGGCGCACCCGCCCCGAGCGGGAGTTCGGTGACCTGTTCGGCCTCCCCGCCCGACGACGGCAGGAACCACACCTGCGGCGGCCCGTCCTGTGCCCGGAGGAACGCGATCCGCGCGCCGTCCGGTGCCCATTTCGGCGCCATGTCGGCGGTTCCGCGCGTGAGCGGCCGGGCTTCGCCGGTGGTCGCGCCGACCTCCCAAAGCGTGTTCACGTTCCGGTCCTCGTCACGATCCGCGGTGCGCAGGACGTAGACGATCCGGTCACCGTCCGGGGACAGCGAAGGCTGGCTGGGGACGGCGATGTCGTACAGGTCGTCGGGACCGAGACGTCGGGTCATGATGCGTTTGCTCCTCTGGGGATCGTGAGCTCGTTGTCGCTGAAGTGGCAGGCCGCCGAGTGACGCCGGTGTGCCGCGTCTTCCGCGGGATCCACCTGAAGGCAGAGTTCGCGGTCGGTGCGCACGAGCGGGCCGACCGGGCAGCGCGGGTGGTAGCGGCATCCGCCGGGCGGATGGTGCGGGTCGGCCGGTTCGGCGTCGGCGGTCGCCTCGTCCGAGCCGGTGCCGAGCAGCGAGCTCGTCGCCGACGGCGCCGCGGCGAGCAGGTCACGCGTGTACGGATGCCGCGGATCGGTGAGCACCTGTTCGGCCGGGCCGACCTCGACGATGCGGCCCAGGTACATCACGGCGACGACGTCGCTGAGATAGCGGATCACCGCGAGGTTGTGCGAGATGAACAGCATCGAAAGGCCGAGCCGCCGTTGCACGGACCGGACGAGGTTGAGCACCGCGCCCTGCACCGAGACGTCGAGCGCGGAGGTGATCTCGTCCGCGATCAGCACCTCCGGCCGTCCGGCCAGCGCGCGGGCGAGCGCCACCCGTTGCCGCTGGCCGCCGGACAGCCGCCCCGGCAGGTGGCCCGCGCGGTCGGGATCGAGGTTGACCAGCTCCAGCAGCCGGGCGACCTCGTCGCGGCGTGCCGCGCGCCCGGGGAGGACGCCACGCGGGATCGCTTCGGTGATCGATTCCCCGATGCTCATCCGGGGGTCCAAAGAGGAATACGGATCCTGGAACACCATCTGCAACGGCGGGCGGCGGGGCAGTTCGCGGACGTCCACGCCACCCAGCAGGACCCGTCCGGCGCTGATCGGCGAAAGCCCGACGGCGGCGCGGGCCAGCGTCGACTTCCCCGACCCCGATTCACCGACCAGCCCCACGACCTGTCCGGAAGGGACGGTGAGCCCGACCCGGTCGACGGCGGTGAGGCCGCGCCGACCGCCGTAGCGCACGCTCACCGCGTCGAAGACGAGATCGCTCACTCCGCACCTCCTGCGGTCACGGTTTCCTTGACAGGCGGGGAAAGCGGCGCCGGATACCAGCAAGCGACGCGATGCCCGGGTTCCACGCGCTCCAGCGCCGGGTCTTCGAGACGGCATCGATCGGTCACCGCCGGGCACCGGTCGGCGAAAGCGCAGCCGGTGGGCACCCGATCCGGTTCCGGCGGGCGGCCGGGGATCACCGCGAGCGGCGCGTCGCGATCGGTCTCGAGGTCGAGTGTCGCGGCCAGCAAGGCCCGCGTGTACGGATGCCGCGGTGTTCCGGCGGTCGGCAGGTCCTCCACCACCCGGCCCGCGTACATGACCAGCATCCGTTCACACGTCTGCGAAACGACCGCGATGTCGTGGCTGATCAGGATGATCGCGGTGTCCCGTTCGGCCCTGGTCCGCGCCAGCAGGCGCAGCAGCTGCCGCTGCACGGTGACGTCCAGCGCCGTGGTCGGCTCGTCGGCGATGATGAGCTTCGGGTCGCCCATCAGGCCCATGCCGATCATCGCGCGCTGCCGCATCCCGCCGGAGAACTCGTGCGGATACTGCCGCGCACGCCGTTCGGCGGCGGGAATTCGCACCGCGCGCAACCGGTCCACGGCCCGTTCGAGGGCCTTGGCCCGCGGGAGTCCCTGGTGCTGCTCGGCGACTTCGGCCAATTGGCGGCCGATCCGCCTGGTGGGGTTGAACGAGGTCATCGGATCCTGGAACACCATCGCCAGCGACGTGCCGAGCAGGCCGCGCAACTCCCGTTCCGGGGTCGTCAGCAACGGTTTCCCGGCGAATTCGAGCTTGTCCGCGGTGACCACGGCCGGCGCTTCGACCAGCCGCGACACCGCCAGCCCGGTCAGGCTCTTGCCCGAGCCCGACTCGCCGACGACACCGATCGCCTCACCGGCGCGGACGGTGAAACCCACCCCGCGCACCGGAACGGTCCAGCCCGCCGGGTTCGGGAACGCGACCTGGAGGTTCTCCACGACCAGCACGGCGTCTTCGGGGGTCTCCCCGGCGTCGTCCCTGGCCGGCACGACCGGCCGCGGTGCGAGTTTGCGCAATCCGGTGCGCACACCGATCACCCCGGCGACGGTCTCCCCCACCAGGTTGAAGGCGAGCCCCGCGAGGACGACCGCGACACCGGGCGCCAGCGCCGCCGCCGGGTTGACGTAGATGCCGTTGAGTCCTTCGCCGAGGATCCGCCCCCAGTCGTATTCGGGGGCCTGCACGCCGATGCCGAGGAAGGACAAACCGGCGAAGGCGAGCAGTGCGCCGCCCGCGCCGATGGTCGCGTTGACCACCAGCGGTTCGCCGATATTGGGCAGGATGTGCCGGAACAGCAACCGGATCCGGCCGACGCCGGAGATCCTGGCCGCCGCGACGAAATCCCGTCCCGCCACCGAAGCGGCCATCGTCTGCGCCAGCCGCGCGAACGCCGGGGCCAGCGCGAAACCGACCGCCAGCACGGCGCCGTGCGTCCCGACGCCGAAGATGACCGAGAAGAACAACACCAGCAGCAGTCCGGGAAAGGCGACCGCGATGTTGACCGCCGCGATCACCAGCCTGGCGAGCGGACGCGGCAGCACCGAGGGCAGCGTGCCGAGCACGAGCCCGGTCACCACCCCGAGCGCGGTGGCGAGCAGCGCCAGCACGATCGACAGCCTGGTCGCCACCAGCACGCGGTACAGGATGTCGCGGCCGAGATCGTCGGTGCCCAGCCAGTGCGCCGCCGACGGTCCCTGGGCGATCGCGTTCGTGTCGATCTCGAAAGCCTTGTCCTGCCACAGGATCGGCGCCAGCACCGCGAGCACGATCACCAGTGCCAGCAGGGCGGCCGAGCACGCGCCCAGCGGAGTGCGCAGTGCCCCGAGCCATTTCGCCCCGCGCGGATTCGCCATCTCAGTTCTCCCGGATCGTCGAACGCGGATCGAGGACGGCCAGCAGCACGTCCACCGTCAGGTTCACCAGCAGGACACCGATGCCGTAGACGAGCACGATTCCCTGGACCTGCGGATAGTCCTTCTGCAGGATCGACTGCGTGATGGTGGAACCGAGACCGGGCCAGGCGAACACGTTCTCCACCAGCACCGTCCCGGCGACCATCCCGGTCAGCATCAGCCCGCCCATGGTCAGGGTCGCGGTCAGCGCGTTCGGCAGCGCGTGCCGCAGGTAGACCAGCCGCGCGGGCAGGCGTTTCGCCCGTGCCGTGCGGATGAAGTCGTTGCCCAGCACGGAAAGCGTCTCCACGCGGACGATGCGGGAGAGCACCGACGCCGGGCCGAGCGCCAGCGCGATCACCGGGAGCACGAGAGCGCCCGATGCTTCGCTGCCCGCCACCGGGAACCAACCCAGCCGGACCGCGAAGAACGCCACCAGCGCCACCGCGACCAGGAACTCCGGGATCGCGGCCAGAAGGACCGTCGTCGAGGTGAACGCCAGTTCCCCGCCGCGACGGCGGCCGCCGCGGGTCAGCACGGCGAACAGCAGGCCCAGCGGGATCGCGACCGCGATCACCACCACGAAGGCGGGCAACGCCAGCTGCAGGGTCGCGGGGAGCCGGTCGCCGATGACGTCCGCGACCGGCACCCCGGTGGTCATCGACGTTCCCCAGTCGCCTGAGAAGAGCCCGGCGAGATAGTCGACGTACTGCTTCCACAGCGGGTCGTCCAGGCCGAGCGCGGCCCGCCGGGCGTTCACCAGCTCGGCGGGCGCGGTCAGCCCGAGCGCCGCGCGGACCGGGTCGCCGGGGATCAGCTGGATCATCAGGAACGCCGTGGTGACCAGCACCCACAGCGAGACCGCGAACCGGCCGAGGCGGCGGATCCCGAACGACAGCCAAGGGCTGCTCCCCGGGCCCGCCGTCGCGACGGCGCTCGTCATCAGGAGTACATCCGGATCGACGACGGCAGGATCTGCCCCTGGTTCATCTCGAACCGCGCACCGTTCGCGAAGGTCGGGATGGTCGAGTTCACGAACGGCACCACGTCGAGCCGTTCGAACAGCGCGGATTCGGCGGCCAGCCAGTCACCGCAACCGGATTCGCCCGCCTGCGCCGACGCCTTGCCCGCGAGCTCGGTGTACCGGGGATTCCCGATATGCGCGAAATTCGTGCCCTCCGGCGGTTTCGCGCCGGAGACGAACGGAACGGCCTGGCTGGGCAGGACGAAGCCCAGCGGTGCCAGCGACACCTCCCACTCACCGGTGCCGAACAGCACCTGGCTGGTACCGGGACCATCGACGGCCTTGATCGTGGCGTCGGCCCCGATGTTCCTCCACGCCTGCAGGATCAGCTCCGCGGCCGAGACCATCGTCGGCCCGACCTGGGTGCCGTAGACGACGGTGAGCGCGAGCCGTTTGCCGTTCTTGGCCCGCACTCCGTCCGGGCCGGGCGCCCACCCCGCGGCGTCGAGCCCGGACTTCGCGGCGGCGACGTCGAACGGGGGAAGCTTGCCGTTGATCGAATCACCGGGGCATGCCAAGGGTTCTCCGGTGACGAGGCCCTTGGCGGGCTGCCCGTTGCCGGTGGTGAGCACCTTGCCGATCTGGCCGAAATCGAGCGCCTGGGTCAGTGCCCGGCGCACCGCCTCGTCCTGACCGGGCCTGCCGGGCGCCTGGTTGAAGAAGATCTCGCCCATCGGCACGACGATGTCGGCGTGGAACAACTTCTGCGACCGCAGCCGCTGCTGGTCCTGTCCGGTCACCTGCGCCGCGCTGAGTTCCCCGGACAGCAGCAGATTCGCCGTCGTCGTCATGTTCGGCACGACCCGGAAGACCACTTTTTCGGGCAGGCCCGGCTGTTCGCTCTTCCAGTCGCCGGGGCCCCAGGCGTAGTCCTTGCGCCGGGTGAGGGTGTAGTGGTCGTTCGGCACGATCTCGGTCATGGTGAACATGCCGGTGCCGTGCTGCCCCTTCGCGACGGACGCCCGGTCCGCCATTCCCTTGGCGCAGACGATCGGCACGGCCGCCACGTTGCGCAGCAGGAACGAATCCGGTGACCCACTGGTGACCGTGACGGTCCTGGCGGCGTCGTCGGCGACCGCCTTCGTCCCCGCTTTGACACTGACCCCGGTCAGCGGGGACTTGGTCGCCGGATCACCGACGTGGTCGATGTTCGCGGCCACGTCGCGAGCGGTCAGCGGCGAACCGTCCGCACACTTCACCCCGTCGCGCAGGGTGAAACTCGCCGTGGTCGTCGTGGCCTCCCACTTCTCCGCCAGCCCCGCCACCGGTTTGCCCGCGGAATCGAGGTGGATCAGGCCGTCGTAGAGGAAGCGGCCGATCTGCCTGGCGATCGACAGCACGGTGATGGCCGGGTCGAGCGTCCCCGGATCGGTCGAAAGGCCCACCGTGAAGGTCTTGCCATCGGCCGGTTTCTGGTTCGCGGTCCGGTCCTCCCCGGATTGCGACGTCCCCCCGCACGCGCTCACGGTCAAGGCCACCACGCCCGCCATGGCGGCGGTGAGCCGAGCTGTCTTCATGCGGTTCTCCTACGGTTTGACGGGAAGTGCGCGAAGGTGGTCCACGGCAAGGCGCGCCGCCGTGCCGATCGAGGCGTCGACCGCGGGCAGGCGGTCGGCGAGGGATTCGGCGCGGGTGAACACCGCGACGGCGTACCGGCGACCGTCCACATCGGACACGACGCCCGCTTCGTTGCGGACGGCGGGAAGCGTCCCGGTCTTGGCCGCGACCGCCACCCCGGCGGGGAAACCGGACGACATCCGGTGCGGCCAGATCTGCTGCGCCATGATCTTCCGCACGCGGTCACAGGCGGCCGGGTCGCCCGCGCGGTCGGTCCAGATCGCGTCCAGCAGCGCGGTGATCTCCCGCGGGGTCGACGACGTCGTGCGTTCCGGATCGAGCACCGAGAGCTTCCACAGCTGTTCCGGCGTGGCGGCGGCGAAGACGGCTTCCAGATCGTCGTCCGGTTTACCGCCGAGATCGGCGATCACCGAGGCGAAGAGGTCCTCGCAGCAGCCGATCAACCGCGTCCTGACGAGCCCGAGGTCGGCGAGCACCCGGTCGACGGCCTCCTGCCCGACCCGGTGATAGACGAGGTCGGTCGCGGCGTTGTCGCTCATCGTCAGCATGAAATGGGCCAGGTCGCGCCAGCTCATCTCGACGTCGTCCGCGCAGCCCGCGGTGCCGACCCCGCCGATCCGGTACCGGGCGGTGACGAGGGTCCGCTCGGTCTCGTCCAGCCGTCCGGCTGCCACTTCCCCGGCATAGGCGAGGGCGACCGGGATCTTGAACACCGACGCGAGCACGACCGGATCGTCCGCGCCCACGGCGACCTCGGGACCATCGGAGACGCCGACCTCCCGCGCGTGGACGAATCCGCGTGCTCCGGCGGCCGCGAAGACCGCCTCGATCTCGTCGGCGATCCGGCTCACCGGCTCACCCGCCGGTCGGCGCGGCCGGTGTGGAGGTACAGCGCCCGGCCGTTGCCGTCGTCGCCGACGAACGCGTGTGGCATGTGCAGGCCGGGCATCGTCTTGTAGGCCGCGACGAGCGTGTCGTCCTTGTAGGCCAGCAACTGCGACTTTTCGGCTTCGCCGCCCGTGTCGGCCATGACACCCTTCGGAATACGCTCGATCCACAGCTTGCCGTCGTCGTCCAGGCTGACCACGGTGTCGGCCACCCGCGACGAGTACTCGCCGACATACCTGGACGGGTCGGCCGGTGCCACCGCCGCGTTCGGCTCCGGCAGGGTGGGGACCTCGACGTCGGCGAGGTCGCCCAGCACCTTCCGGAAGATGTCCGCGTACAGGCGGAGGGTCTGACCTCCGTTGGTCAGCAGGGCGACCGCGACGTTGCGGCCCGGGACCACCCGAAGGAAGGCCGACTGGCCGATGGTGCCGCCGTCGTGGCCGATCACCGGGCCGCCCGGCCAGTCGAAGAGCATCCAGCCCAAGCCCCACGCGCCGCCCATCAGGCCGAGGTCGGGCAGCTCGACCTGGCGTTCCCACATCGATCGCACCGTTTCCGGCCGGAGCACCTGGGTGCCGTCATCCGCCCGGCCTTCGGACAGGTGCATCCGCGCGAAGGTGAGCAGGTCGCGCGGGCGCATCGAGAGCGTCGATCCGGCCGGCGCGTTCGACCGGGCCAGCGCCCAGACCCCGGCGGGCCGCGGTTCGTCGTCCGGTGACGGCGCGAGGTGCCCGATCGCGGCGCGGTACCGGATCGCGTCATACGGCCCGGCGGCCGCGTGCGTCAGCCCCAGCGGAGCGAAGAGATGGTCACGCAGGCAGTCGTCGTAGGACTTGCCCCGCAGCACCTCGACGACGCGGCCGAGCACGCAGTAGGCGGCGTTGTTGTAGGAGAACATCTCCCCCGGCTGGAACAACTGGGGCACGTCCGACAGCGTCGCGACGAGCTTCTGCACGCAGTCGTCGCCCACACCGGTCTCGGTGAAGATGTCGCCTTCGAAACCGGAGGTGTGGCAGGTCAGCTGCCGGACCGTGATCCGCGACGCCGCGTCGTCGTCGGCGAGGACGAACTCCGGCAGGTAGCTCCGCACCGGCTTGTCGAGGTCGAGGAGACCTTCGTCGACGAGCTGCATCGCCAGCGTCGTCGTCCACACCTTGGTGATCGAGCCGATCTGGAACACCGAATCCACTGTGGACTCGACGCCGGTGTCCTTGTTCAGCACGCCGGCCGCGTGATCGATCACCTCGCCACCGGCGAGGACCGCGACAGCCGCGCCGGGAACCCCGTGTTCGGCCAGCAGGGCGGAAAGGTTCTCTTCCAACCAGGCGTCGATTTCGGAAAGTTTCGCCATGTTCCACCTCGTGTCCGGGAAAGCGTCGGCCGCAGTTCCCGGGATGCTATGCCGGTGACCGGCGTCACCGATTCGTGCGGAACGACGAGAGCGACGGAAAAGTTCATCCGCGCATACGAATCAATCGGTTCCGCCCTCCTGGATTCTGAGCCGTCCCGCGTACCCGGCGGGCGCACGCACCGCTGGTCCGATCCGACCAAGTCCGGCGCCGCGGTTCGTGTCATGCGACGAACCGGACGTCCACCGCAGGCCTTCGGAGCGACCGTCAAGACCGCGTCCGTCGAACTCGCCGGATTCGCCCGCCCGGACCTTCCGTTCCGGCTCGATCCCCGTCCCCACCGGGTTATCCACCAACCGGATACCGGCTCTTTCGGTTCCTTTCCCTTGCCGTGAAAGGATTTCCGCGCGGTTGCCACCGGAAAACGTCGCGCTTGCGTTGTGGCGACCGAAATACCGGGTCGACCTCATCGACCGGGTCTGGGGCGAGTCGCCGCCCGCCCAGGTGCGCCCCGCGAACACCCCCCGACGCCACCAGGCTGAGCGCGGCGCTCGAGCTCTGGGCGCACCCACCGGACCCTGCACCAGGAACACGCGGCGGCGGTCCTCGCGTGGGCCGAGGCCAAGATCCGTGACGGCGACGCGGCTCGACACTCAGCCTGCTGACCGAGCTCACCGAC
Source organism: Amycolatopsis lurida (assembly GCF_900105055.1). NCBI lineage: Bacteria > Bacillati > Actinomycetota > Actinomycetes > Pseudonocardiales > Pseudonocardiaceae > Amycolatopsis > Amycolatopsis lurida. The sequence goes on along the minus strand of NZ_FNTA01000004.1, from coordinate 7,329,335 downwards.
GAGCATCCGCTGGAGCCCGCCGCGGCGGCGCTGATACGGGCGTCGTACGCCGTGGGCCGCGGCACCGACGCGCTCCTCCACTGCGAACGGGTTCTCCGCGCACTGCGTGAAGAACTCGGCGTGGACCCCGGACCGGAACTCATCGCCGTGCACGAGCAGGTCGCGCGCCCACCGAGGGCTCGCCCGGGTCGCCTCCGATCCGGAAACCGTGCGCGACCACTGCGAACGCGCGATCGCGCTCTACGGCGAACTGGGCCTCCCCGCCGCCGAACACACCGAAGCGGAGCTCGCGAAGTCGTCTCTGTCCTGAAAGGACGGTGCAGGGCCACCCAGGCTGACCTAGGCTGCATATTGATAGCTGCCGTTTATCAATAAGCCCGAACCAAGTCTTTGTCTTCGATGATTCCGCTTCGTACCGTGAACGGATCGGCGGCAGAGCAACGGAGGGAGGCGTCTCATGGAACTTCGTCACCTGCGCTACTTCGTCACCGTCGCCGAGACCTGCCACTTCGGCCGGGCCGCCGAGCGGCTGCACGTCGCGCAGCCCGCGCTCTCGCACACCATCCGCCAGCTGGAGGAGGAACTCGGCGTCGTCCTGCTGGCTCGTACGACCCGGCAGGTCCGCGTGACACCGGCGGGTGAGTTCTTCCTGGCCGAAGCCCGGCGCGTCCTCGCGGGGCTGGACGTGGGAGTACGCGGCGTCCGCCGGATCGGCGAGGGCAAGCGGGGCCTGCTCCGGGTCGGGTTCACCGGCACCGCGGCGTTCTCCCATCTGCCGCGGCTGGCCAGGGCACTCGCCCAGCGGGTGCCGGACGTGGAGCTGGAGATCCGTGCCGACCTCCTGACCGCCGAGCAGTGCGAGCGCCTGCGCACCGGAACGCTGGGGATCGGGGTGCTCCGCCCGCCGGTCACCGGGGACGACATCGGCTTCCGGGTGATCGAGAGCGAACCGCTGGTCCTCGCCGTCCCCGCCGACCACCGGCTGGCCGCCGAACCCGTCGTCGCGATGACGGAGCTGCGGTCCGAACCTCTCGTGACCTACGACCGGCGCAACTCCGTCGTGTACGACGCCGTCGCCCGCAGCTGCCGGGAGGCGGCGCTGACGCCCCATCAGCTGCACGAGGCCTCCGGGACGGCGGTCCTGCTGGCGCTGGTCGCCGGTGGACTGGGAGTCGGCGTGGTGCCCGCGTCGGCGCGGGCCCTGCCGCTGGCCGGTGTCGTGTTCCGCGACCTCGCCGGAGCGGCGACCGTGGAGCTGGCGCTGGCGTGGCACCACGAGAGCCGGTCCCCGCTCGTCACGACCGTCCTCGACGCGCTCGAAGACGTCTTCCCTACCACCGAAAGCACCTGATGAAGATCACGCGAGTCGAGGCGATCCCGTTCGCCATCCCGTACCGGAAGCCGCTGAAATTCGCTTCGGGCGAGGTGCACGTCGCCGAGCACGTCCTCGTGCGGGTGCACGCCGACAACGGTGTCGTCGGCGTGGCCGAGGCGCCCCCGAGGCCGTTCACCTACGGCGAGACCCAGGCGGGGATCGTCGCGGTGATCGACTCCCTGTTCGCCCCGCAGGTGGCCGGTCTCAGCCTGCTCGACCGCGAAACGGTGCACTCCCGGCTGGCCCGCACGGTCGGCAACCCGACCGCGAAATCCGCCATCGACATGGCCGTCTGGGACGCGCTCGGCCGCAGCCTCGACGTGTCGGTGACCGAACTGCTCGGCGGCTACACCGACCGCATGCGCGTCTCCCACATGCTCGGCTTCGACGAGCCGTCCGCGATGGTCGCCGAGGCCGAACGGATGCGGGAGACCCACGGCATCACCACCTTCAAGGTCAAGGTCGGCCGTCGTCCGGTGTCGCTCGACACCGCCGTCGTACGCGCGCTGCGGGAGCACTTCGGTGACGCCGTCGACCTCTACGTCGACGGAAACCGTGGCTGGACCGCCGCCGAATCCGCCCGCGCGATGCGGGAGATGGCCGACCTCGGCCTGCTGTTCGCCGAGGAACTCTGCCCCGCCGACGACGTCCTCGGCAGGCGCTGGCTCGTGCGGCAGCTCGACGTGCCGTTCATCGCCGACGAATCCGCGGTGACGCCTGCCGACGTGACCCGCGAGATTCTCGGCGGCTCCGCGACCGCGATCAGCATCAAGACCGCCCGCACCGGCTTCACCCGCTCGCAGCGCACCCATCACCTCGCCGAAGGGCTCGGCCTGGAAGTCGTGATGGGCAACCAGATCGACGGCCAGCTCGGCTCACTGTGCACGGTCGCCTTCGGTTCGGCCTACGCACTGACGTCACGCCGCCCCGGCGAACTTTCGAACTTCCTCGACATGAGCGACGACCTGCTCACCGAGCCCCTGCGCGTCATCGACGGCGAACTCACCGTCCGCCCCGGCGCCGGCCTCGGTGCCGAAATCGATCCGGAGAAGCTCCGGCGCTACCGCCAGGACCACTGACGCCCACCACGAATCAAGGAGGATTCATGACCGCCATCCACGAGCCTGCCACCGCGGCCGCGTCCGGCGCCAACGCGACAGAACGGTTCAAGAACGACAAGTTCGCCGGCGTCGCCGGAACACCGAAGGAGCGGGTCAGCCTGCTGGCCCGTGAGGTGCTGGAGGCAGTGCACGGCACGATCCGGAAGCACAAGGTCACCTACGACGAGTACAACGCGCTCAAGTCGTGGCTGATCGGCGTCGGCGAGGACGGCGAATGGCCGCTGTTCCTCGACGTCTGGGTGGAGCACGTCGTCGAGGAGGTCGCCACCGAGCACCGCGAGGGCAACAAGGGCACCATCGAGGGGCCGTACTACGTGCCCGGAGCGCCCGAGCAGGGCGCCCGTGGCCCGGTCCCGATGCGAGAGGACGAGCCCGGCACCCCGCTCGTCTGGACCGGCCGGGTCACCTCCACCGACGGCACGGCGCTGACCGGCGCGAAGGTCGAGCTGTGGCACGCCGACGCGGACGGCTTCTACTCCCAGTTCGCACCCGGCATCCCGGAATGGAACCTGCGCGCGAGCTTCACCGCCGGCTCCGACGGCCGGTTCGAGATCCACACCGTGCGCCCCGCGCCGTACCAGATCCCGACCGACGGCTCCTGTGGCAAGCTCATCGCCGCGGCGGGCTGGCACGCGTGGCGCCCGGCGCATCTGCACGTCAAGGTCTCCGCCCCCGGGCACGAGCTGCTCACGGCCCAGCTGTACTTCCCCGGCGACGAGCACAACGACGACGACATCGCTTCCGCGGTCAAACCGGAACTGGTGCTGGATCCGCGCCCGTCAGGCGAGGGCGAGACCGTCGAGTACGGCTTCGTCCTCGACCCCGAACGTCCCTGATCAGTGTCCTTTTGGAGTGACCGATGCTCTACCACGTGCGCATGGACGTCCGCCTGCCGCCGGACCTCGATCCGGCGGAGCGTGCCGACCTCATCACGCGCGAAAAGGCGTACAGCCAAAAGCTTCAGCGTGCGGGGAAGTGGCCGCAGCTGTGGCGGATCGCGGGCGAGTACGCGAACTTTTCGATCCTCGACGTCGCCGACCACGACGAGCTGCACACGCTTCTGTCCGGCCTGCCGTTGTTCCCGTACATGGACATCGCGGTCACGCCGCTGGCGGCGCACCCGTCCAAGGTCGGGGCCGGTAGCTGAGGATCAGTCTTTTCTCTTCGCGAAGAGGGGCCCCTTCGAAACGATCATCCCGATACCGAAGCCCAGCACCGTGACCCCGAACATGAAAAGCAGGAAGCCGCCGATCTTCGCCTCGGCCTCGGTGTCCGGGCTGCGCGACGAGTTCGACGAACGGGAGATCACGGCGTCCGGATCGGCGATCGCGTCGACCCCTACGTAGAACAAGGCCATCGAGGCGAGGATCAGGAAGATGCCGCCGGCGATGCGTTTGCCGGTCCGGCCCGGTGGAGCGGCGCCTTGGCTGTCCTCAGTGGAGTTGGACTCTGGCATGGGCCGCAACATATCAGCCGTCCAGACGAAGGTGAGGTGAGCGCGATGGCGACCGCGCACGGCACCTCGGGTCAGGTAGCCGATGCTCGTTTCCGCCTGGTCGCACCGGAAGGATGCCGGGCCTGCGTGTCTGAAGGCGTAATTCGCGTGCTTGAAGGCGTAACTCGCGTGTTTGGAGCCGTATCTCGCGAGTTACGCCTTCAAGCACGTGAGATACGGCTCCAAGCACGCGAGTTCCGGCCGGCGGGAGGGCAGGTTTCGTTCGCCGGGGAGCACTTGACGAAACCGCCACGGGTAGGAAAGGGACATCGTGGGTACCCAAGGCCATGACGCCGGCGGCCATGGGGGGCGCGGGCGACGAGGAAGGAGTCGATCGTGTATCGACATACTCCAGACCCGAGGTTGGAGAGGAGCGACTCCGCAGGCGACGCGGTTGTTCCGGAGTCCGGAGCTGGCTTGGGCGCGCCGATGGACACCGCCGTGCGGTCGGCTTTCGAGGAGCTCGTTCCGGCGCTGGCGGGCGAGGTCGCTCTGCTCCGCCGGAAACTGAGGGGCTGGCTGGACGCCTTGCCCCTCGACCCGAACAGTAAGGACGACATCACCATCGCCACGTACGAGGCGATGGCCAACACGGCGGTCCACGCCTACCCCGGCAGGCAAGGCTGGGTCCGTCTTTACGCCGACTGGGCGGGCGACGCGATCTCCGTCACGGTGACCGATACGGGGGACGGCATCCCCGCGACGCGGTCGCGTGCGGACAAACCCCCTTCCGGTGGCCGCGGCTTGAGCCTGATCGACGAGGTCACCGACCAGATGACCGTCGAGACCGGTGCGCACGGCACCCGGGTGGCCATGGTGTGGCGGCCTGCCGCGCTCCGGCAGAACACGGCGTCCTGACCGGGACAGCGCCTAACGCGAACCCACCGGGAGGGCGGGACTGGGACCCGGGCCCGAAAGCGGAGTCGGCCCGAACCAGTCGAGGCACACCACCATCGCGTCGTCTTCGGCCTGCTCGCCGTGGCGGCGGGTGGTCAGTTCCCTCAGCACGGAGCCCGGGACATGGGCCGCGGGCAGGTCGGCGGTCGCGACGACCGCCTCGGCGAGTTCGCGATCCCCGTAGCGTTCGCCGTGCGACCCGGCCGCGTCGTAGACGCCGTCGCTGACGAACACGAATCGGTCGCCGTCGAGGGCCTGGAACCGCTGGGTGGTGTAAAGCGTGTCCTCGAACGTGCCGAGCGGCAGCTGCTCGTCGAAATGGACCTGCTCGGCCTTGCCGTCCCGCAGCCGCCACAAGCGCGGCGACCCCGCGTCGACGACGTCGGCCGTTCCGGTGGCGAGGTCGAACTCCAGCAGCAACGCCGAGACGTGCTGGGCGCCGCGATAGTGCGCGTAGAGCGCCTGGTCGGCGAGTTCGGCCTGGGCGTCGAGGGCGACTCCGGCGCGGCGGGCGTTGCGCAGCGCGTTGACGGCGAGGTTGGTCAGCAGCGCGGCTTCGCTGCCCTCCCCCATGCCGTTGATGAGCGTGACGGCGAGCTTGTGCGCGGAGGCGGACCAGTCGAAGCAGTCGCCGTAGATGGCGTACGCGGGTTCGAGCTGGCCGCCCAGCGCGAATTCGGCGCGCGTGCAGGCCCGGCCGGGCAGGAGCTGCCATTGCATCTCCGCGGCCAGCGTCAGCCGGGAGGACCGCCGGGCCTGGATGTAGAGGTCGGTGTCGCGGTCGGCGACGAACAGTTCGTGCGCCAGCGCTTCGGCGAACCGCTCGAGTTCGGCCCACACCGGTGGTTCCGGCTCCTCGGGCAGGGTCACGGCGAGGATTCCGAGCCGGTCACCGCGGACGCTGACCGGCAGATACCCGGTCACGCTCGCGCCATCGTGGTCGAACGTGGCGGCCTGCGCGACGAAGGCCGCCCCCGGCGCCGTTCCCTTGACCGGGATCGGGTCCGACGTGTAAGGCAGCGTGCTCACCTGGCACAACTCGGTGAGGGCGTAATCGGCCATCAGGAGTTCGACCGCGCGCGCCCCGAAGTGCTCGGACAGCGCCGAGCGCAGGGCGGCGGGCAGGTCGTGAGGAGGGACGTCTCTCAAAAGACGCTCCACCGCCAGGGATCTGTCCAACGCCCCGCCTCCTGCTCACCCGGATCGCGCACCGGGCGGCACACGTCGTGTCTGTCGAGTCTGCGCCGCTCCGGCGTGCCGGTCTACGGCGATTCGCGTGAGCTGTGCTGCAGGAATGAGCATAAGGATGCCAGAGTGGACACTGTGGATCGGTCCCGCGAGCAGCCAACCCCGGACGGGACGGCTGCGGTGTTCGACCTGCCCGGCCTCGTCGAGCTCGTGGTCGAGCGGATGCAGGACGTCTCCCCGCGGCCGCTGTCCACCGCCCAGCTGCGCGCCGTGATCGCACTGGACCACCACGACGGGCTGAATCTGCGCACCCTGGCCGAGTTGCTCGGCTCGACCCCGCCGCTGGTGAGCCGGCTCTGCGACCGGCTCGAGGCCGTGGGCTTCCTCGAACGTCTGCCGAGCACCCGCAGCCGCCGCGAACTCGTACTGCGGTTGAGCGAGCGCGGACGCGGGTACCTGCGGGAGGTCCGTGCCCGGCGACGGGAGAACATCGAGGCCGTACTCGAAAAGATGACTCCCGCCGGAAGGGCCGCGCTGGCCGCAGGGCTGCGGGAATACCACGCCGCCGGCACCGGGGACGAGGTCGGCCGCGGGGCGCCGTGACGCCCCACTGTTGCGGGAGTACGCTCGAACTGTTGTTATATGACAATAGTTCACCGGCGTACAGCAGAGCGCGCCCCAACCGCAGGAGGACACGGTGCTGGGGACGGACGATGCCCCCGTTCGGGAGCTGGTGACGCGCGCCCTCGACGACGACCACGCCACGTTGGTGGACGACTGGGTCCATCGGCAGCTCGAGTCGCACACCGAGCAGGATCTCCGCGGCGAGGCCGCCGATCTGCTCGAAACCCTGCGTGCCGCGCTGAGCACGGCGATGCCCGCCGACCGGATCGTGGCGCGGGACGGCGCGGTCCGCGACGCGCTGACTTCGCTGTCGGAGCGCCGGGCCCGCGCGGGCGCCGAGCCGACGGCCACCGCCATGGCGATCCTGTCGCTCAAACGCATGATGCTGGCCGCCGTCGAGCGGCACACCGACGACGCCGAACTGCGCTACCGGGCGGCACTGCTGGTCAGCGAACTGCTCGACAGCGCCGGCGTGCTGACCTTCGCGGTCTACGTCACCGGGCGGGAACAGATCATCCGCCAGCAGCACAACCAGATGCTCGAACTGTCCACCCCGGTCGTGCGGCTGTGGCGGCACGTGCTGGCGGTACCCCTGATCGGCACCCTCGACAGCGCGCGCACGCAGGTCGTGATGAACAACCTCCTGGAGGCCATCCAGACCCACCAAGCCCGGGTCGCGATCATCGACATCACCGGCGTGCCGACCGTCGACACCGCGGTGGCCCAGCACCTGTTACAGACCGTCAGCGCGGTCCGGCTCATGGGCGCGGAATGCGTCGTCAGCGGCATCCGCCCGTCGATCGCGCAGACCATCACCCAGCTGGGGATCGACCTGTCGCATATCGTCACCCGCGGCTCACTCGCCGACGCGCTGGCGACCGCGATGCGGCTCATCGGCGATGCCACCCCCACGGGCGCGGTGACCGGGTGACCGCCGAGGCGGGACTACCTATCCTGCGGCTCGGCGACATCCTGCTCACCGGCCTGCCCAGCGACCTTGACGACAAGACCGCTCTGCGGTTCACCGAAGAGCTCACGGCCCGCATCTCCGACGAAGGCATCCACGGTGTCATCATCGACATCTCCCGGCTGGAGATCATCGACTCCTTCGTAGCGCGGGTCCTGATGCAGCTCGCCGACACCGGACGCCTGCTCGGCGCCGTGATGATCGTCGCCGGGATGCGCCCCGCGGTCGCGATCACGCTGTCCGAACTCGGGCTCCAGCTCACCGGTGTGCGGACCGCACTGAACGCGGAACAGGCGATGGAACTGCTGGGCTGGCGCCGTCCCGCCGAGGCGCCTCATGCTCCCTGACGAACTCACCGACCCCGGACGCGACGTCCCGCCTCTCGAACACGCCGTCCGCGCCGAAGAGGATCTGCTCACCGCCCGGCACGCGGTGCGGTCCAGCGCCGTCGCCGCGGGGTTCTCCATCGTCGACCAGACCAAGATCGTCACCGCGGCCAGCGAACTGGTCCGCAACGCCTACATCCACGGTGGCGGGGGGACCATGACGATCACCATGCTCCGCGACGACCGTCACCGGATCGGGCTGCGGCTGCGCGTCCGGGACGACGGGCCCGGCATCGCCGACGTCGATCAGGCGATGACCGACGGTTTCAGCACGGGCGCCGGGCTCGGCCACGGCCTCGGCGGCACCCGCCGCCTCGTCGACGAATTCGCCATCGACACCGCTCCCGGCCGGGGTACGACCATCACGATCACGCGCTGGAAGCCATGACCGGCATCGTGGTTCCCCCGCCGTCGCGCCACCTGCGCGTCGACCACGCCAGCGCCGTCTACGCCGCCGCACGGACCGCCCGCGAAACCGGACGGGCAGGTGGGCTGCCCTCGGTGCTCACCGAACGCGCGGCCGTCGTGACCTCCGAACTGGCGGGAAACCTCGACCGGCACGCGATCAACGGTTCGATCGTCGTGCAGCGGCCCGTGATCGGGCTCGGCATCGACGTCCTGGCCGCCGACGACGGCCCGGGGATGGCCGACGTCGGACATTGGCTCCTCGACGGCAACACCACCACCGGCACGCTCGGCACCGGCCTCGGCGCGGTCGGCAGGATGGCCACCGTCTTCCGGATCCGCTCGGCGCCCCGGTCCGGCACCCTGGCCGCGGCCCGGGTCCTCCTCCCCGGGACACCGGCCGGACCCGCCGCCGCGGCCGGGCATTTCTGCGTCCCCCGCGATGGGGAAGACCACTGCGGCGACGCCATCGCACTCGCCGAACTGACCGACGGCTGGGCCGCGGTCGTCGTCGACGGCCTCGGCCACGGGCCCGAAGCCGCCGGCGCCGCCGACGCCGCGATCCGCGTGTTCCGCCAGAACCCCGGCCGGCCGTTCCCCCATCAGCTGGCGACCATGCACCGCGCCCTGCGCGCCACTCGTGGCGCCGCCGTCGCGCTCGCCCGGATCACGTCCGGCAGGCTCGAATTCTGCGGAGTCGGCAACGTCAGCGGCACGACGATCAGCGGGGACGGCCGGTCGCGGGTCCTGCTCAGCATCCCCGGTGTCGTGGGGTTCGCCCTGCCCGCCGTTCAGGTCCGCCACGCCGCGCTCGCCGCCGGTGACCTCGTGGTGCTGCACACCGACGGCGTCGACCACACTTGGCGCACACCGGCGAGCGTCACGCAGCCGTCGAACGCGCTGCTCCTCGCCGCCCATCTCGCCCACCGGCACCGCAACCCCCGGGACGACGCCGCCATGATCGCCCTCCACCCGGACCAGCTCTGCTGATGCACCCCCACCTCGCCCGGCTCCGCCGACGCCTTCGCACCGCCTGCGCCGAAGCCGGCGTCCCCGTCGAAGACCGCGCCCGTCTCGTCATGGCCGCGACCCTGCTCGCCGAACCGGCCTTCGCCACCGGCGCGGAAGTCATGCTCGAAACCAGCACCACCGACGGCCTCCTCGCGGTGGTCGTCCGGCTCCCCCACCCGGTCGGACACCCGCGCCGCAACACCCTCCCGCTTCTGCCCGACGCCGAAGACGGCACGAGCCTCACCTGGCATCTCCCCACGGGAACCGCCGAACATCCCGCCCCGGCCGACGAAGACCAGGCCACGGATGAGGAAACCCTCGCGCTCATCGCCCGCGCCGACGCGCTCGCTCAGGAGCAGCGGGAGCTCAAACACGAACTCGCCGAAACCAACAGCGGCGTGCTGGCCATGTACATCGAACTCGAACAACGCGACGAACGACTCCGCCGCGCGCACTCCGTCATCTTCCGCGAACTCGAAGACGCGCTACGGCCGGGTCCGCCGCCCGTGCCGGGGCTCGAACTGGCCGTGCACTACTCGCCGACCGACCAGGACTCGCCCACCGGCGGCGATCTCTACGACTGGTTCGTCCTCCCCGGCGGCCAGCTGCACATCACCCTCGTCGACGCCGTCGGGCACGGGGTCACTTCGACCCGCCACGCGCTCACCGTCACCCACGCGATCCGCACCCTCGCGCTGGAAGGCCATCCCTTCCGCGACCTCATCGCCCGCACCGCGCACACCCTCGCCACGATCGAGCCCGACCTCATGGCGACCGTGATCCTCGCCAGGATCGACCCCGCGACCGGCGAACTGACCCTCGCCAACGGCAGCCACCCCGCCCCCGTACTGGCCACTGTGGACGGTGAAGCGCGGCTGCTGCCCTCCCCGGTCGTCGGCCGCGGGATCGGCTTCCCAGACCCCGGCAGCCCCGAACTCCGCCACGACACCCTCGGCCCCGGGGACACCCTGCTCCTCTATACGGACGGCCTCGTCGAAAGCCGCAAGGACTATCTCGAAGGCCAGGACCGCCTCCTGGACCTCGTCCCCGCGTACGCCGCACTTCCCATCACCGAGCTTCCCCGGGAACTGGCCGCCCGGATGCACGACGTCGTCCTGCACGCCGACGACACCGTCGTCCTCGCCGTCCGGCGGCCACTTCCCGGGGCGGGTCGAGGAGAAGAATCCGGCCGCGCGCTACTCCTGTGACTCGGCGAGCAGTTTCAAGGCGAGCGCCTTGAGTTCCGGGCTCGCCTTCGCGGCGTCGCCCGAGTCGAACGGCGGCCGTGGGTCGTATTCGACGGCGAGCTGGATGCCGCGGGCGATCCGCTCACCCGCCAGCAAGGACGCGAGATGGAGCGCGAGGTCGATCCCGGCGGACACCCCTGCCGCGGTGACGACCTTGCCGACTTGGACGTACCGGTCGGCCACGTAGCGGACGCCGAAGGTCTTCTCCAGGTAGTCCGCCGAGGCCCAGTATGTGGTGGCCCGATCGCGGAGCAGCCCTGCCGCACCGAGGATCAAGGATCCCGTGCACACCGACGTGGTCCAGGTCGTATGCCGGTGGATGCGCCGGATCCACTCGAGCAGGACCGGGTTCTCCATGGCCTCGACCGTGCCGCGATTGCCCGCACCCGGGACCAGCAGCACGTCCAGGCGGTTCACCTCGGCCACCGAACGTTCCGCCACCAGCGCGACGTCCCGGGTGTCCGTGCGCACGGGGCCGCGGTGTTCGGCGATCATCGTCACCGTCGCGCCGGGAAGCCGGGACAACACCTCGGCCGGACCGGTCGGATCCAGCAGGCTGAAGCCGTCGTAGAGCAGGATGCCGATCTTCGGTCCTTGGGTCTCCGCCTGGGCCGTGCCGGTGCCGAGGCCGAACGCCGCGGCAGCCGCGGCACCGGCCAGCACGGTCCTGCGGGTGGTCTTCGCACTGTTCATGCCGCGAATTCTGGGGCGGTCAACCGACGATCGGGCGTGGGATGTCCGGCATCCTGCGAAGTTGGTCCCCGGAGAGCCCGTAGTGCCGGCGGAACGCCGTGCGCAGGGTCTCCGCCGAGGCGAACCCGCATTGCCTGGCGACCGCCGAGAGCGGTAACGCGGTGGACCGCACCAGGTGGGCCGCCGCTTCGGTCCGCGCCGTCCGCACGGTCCTGGCCGGGGTGCTGCCCACCTGGGCGGTGAACAAGCGGGTGAGATGCCGGGTGGTGACTCCGGCACGCGCCGCCAGCGCCGGTGGGCTCAGGTCCTCGGTGAGATGCGCGGCGATGTAGCCCAGCAGATCCAGCACGACCCGGTTGCTCGGCGGCGGAGCGGCCAGGAACGTGCTGATCTGTGCCTGGTCGGCCGGGCGGTGCAGATAGGTCACCAGTTCGCGGGCGACCTCGCGGGCCAGCGTCGGACCGTGGTCGTCCTCGATCAGCGCGAGCGTGAGATCCAGTGCGCTGATGACCCCGGCCGAAGTGAAGACGTTCCCGTCACGAATGTAGAGCGGGGCCGGATCCACCGTCACGGCCGGAAAGGTCGCGGCGAGCAGCTCGCTGTATCCCCAATGCGTGGTGACCCGCCGGTCGTCGAGCAATCCGGCGGCCGCCAGCACGAAGGTGCCCGTGCACACCGAGGCGACCCGGCGGCTTCGACCGGCCAGCCGCCGCACCTGGGTCAGCAACCGCTCGTCCTTGGCGGCCGCCTCCGTTCCCGCGCCTCCGACCACGAGCATCGTGTCCATCCGCCCGGACACTTCGGCCAGCCTCCGGACACCGGCGAGCAGGATCCCCGACGAACTCCGCGTCGTCCGCCCGTGCACCGTGGCCAGTTCGACGGCGTAGGGCGGCGCGGCGCCGCGCGAGTTCGCGATCTCCAGCGCCCCGCTGGGACACGCGACATCGAGTATCTGTGCGTCGTCGAAGGCGACGATCACCACGCGGCGTACCGAGTCCATTCCTGTCCCCACACGGAGAATCTACCCACCGGGCGGCGCATTCTCCTGAACTGCCTTCTCCGCCGGGAATTCCCCGGTCCCGGGCGGACTTTCCCTATGCTGGACGACAGGTCGCCGCGCAATGACCACAATGGACACCTCGCGCGGTCGCCGAGGGGAAGACCGAACCCGCCATGAATGCTCCGTTCGCCGTATCCGATGCGGTGAAGGACGCCTTCGTCAAGGCCGGGCACGAGTTGCAGCGAGGGGTGAGCCGGATGTCGAGCGTCGCGAAAGCCACTCGCCACGGCAAGAACAGGAGAACTTCATGAGCGCCACCCGTGTTCCTCTCCCGAGCCGGGCAGGGTCCGTGCACTGGCCGGTGGTCGTCCTGTGTTTCCTGGCGATTCTCCTGGACGGCTTCGACACCGCGGCGCTCTCGCTGGCCATCCCCACGATGGCCGCCGAATGGGGGGTCACGCCCGCCGCGTTCACCCTCGCCGTCGTGCTGACCAACATCGGCGTGGTGTTCGGCTATCTGTCGGCGGGTTTCCTCGGCGCACGCATACCGGGACGGCGGCTGCTGATCGGAGCCGTCCTGCTCTTCGGGGTGGCCACCGTGGCCACGGCGGCCACCCTCCACATCGAGTCGGCCGCGCTGCTTTCGGTGACCCGCCTGGTGACCGGTGTGGGGCTCGGCGTGGTGGTGCCCGCCGGCGTCGGCCTTGCCACGAAACACAGCGCCGAGAATCGCCGGGAGCAGGTCTCCATCGCGGTGGCCCTCGGTCTCGGGGCGGGCGCCGGGCTGGGCGGGCTCCTCGGCGGGCGCCTGCTGAACGTCGTGGGCAGCGACGGCGTCTTCTACGTGGCGGGGATCGTCCCGCTGATCTTCGCGGCCCTGCTGGCCTGGCTCCTGCCCGCCGAAGGGACCTCGGTCCCGGCGACGATCGGCACCAAGAACGACGCGAAGATCGGCAAGCTCTTCGAACCGGGTCTGCGCCTGCCCACCACACTGATCTGGGCGTTCTCCTTCCTCGTCTTCATCACCTCCTACGTCCTGATCTCGTGGATTCCCACCTTGCTCACCGGCTACGGCTTCTCTCCGTCCAAGGCTCCGATCGGGCTCGCGTTCCTCACCCTCGGCGGGATCGTCGGCGGGCTGGTGTTGCTGCCGCTCGCCGGACGGCTGGGGATCGCCCGCGCGCTGATCCTGATGCCCACCATCGGCGGGGTGTTCATGATCATCGTGGCGAAGGCTCCCCTCGGCGACACCGCGTTGCTCCTGTGCCTCGCCGGTGCGGGGGTCGGCGTGGTATCGGCCCAGATCGGCCAGCTGGCCCTCGCGGTGGCGACCTATCCGCCCGGCCCCCGGACCACCGGCGTCGGCTGGGCGGCCGCGCTGGGGCGGCTCGGTTCGATCGTCGGGCCGGGGATCGCGGGTGTCCTCATCGGGCAGGCGTTGGCGGCGCGCGACATCGTCGTGGCGGCCACGGTGCCGCTCCTCTTCGCCGTCGTGTGCGCGTTCATGCTGTCGCGGGTGAAGTCGAAAGCCCGCGTCCTGCCCACCCCGGAGACCCCGATGGTGCTGGAAAAAACGCGGTAGGACTCAGTCGGCCGCGAGGATTTCGGCCAGCCGAAGGGTGTCCTGGAGATAGCGCTCGTAAGGAAAGCCGGCCGCGATGAGCCCTTCGCGCAACTCGTCGTAAAGCGGCTTTCCCGCGGCATGGAAGGCTTTCCGGCCGACATCGGTGAGCCGGACCAGCCTGCGGCGTGCGTGTTCGGGGTCGACGGTGATCCGCACCAGGCCGTCGGCTTCGAGCGGCCGCAAGGCCCGGCTGATCGCCGGGTCGGAGACCGACAGCGCCTGAGCGAGCCGATGCTGCGTCGCCGGCTCGATGTCCTCGAGCGTGCCCAGAAGCCGTATCTGGCTGTAGGTCAAACCGTCGGGGTCATCGGCGCGCCGACGGGCCGCTTCGCCCATCAGCATGACCACCCGGTGCAGCAGGTCCGCGAGTCCGTCGTCCACGGCGTCACCCTACCATCAGTGTTGACGAGTTAATATTAACCAGGTAAGACTGAAGGCATGAACTACTACGCCCAATCCGCCTTCCCCCTGGTCTGGGTCGTCGTACCCGCCGCCGGAGCCTTCCTCCGCGCCCGCCATGTGACGTCTCCTCGGGAGCGACTCGAGATCTGGCAGCGCTGGTGGGCCATCGGCGCCTTCGGCTGCGGCAGCCTGTGGATGACGGTCGCTTTCCTCGCCTTCCCCGACGTCATGGCCACGGCGATCGGCTTCGAGCGGACGCCGTTCCTGTTCGAGATCGCCTTCGCCAACCTCGCACTGGCCGTCCTGGGCTTCCGCGCCGCCTCGGCCTCCGCACGCGAACGCCTCACCATCGGCATCGCCGGCGGGATGTTCCTCTGGGGCGCTGCGATCGGCCACGTCTACCAATGGTTCGCCAACGGTGACCACGCTCCCGGCAACACCGGCGGGGTCCTCGTCACCGACGTCCTGCTCCCGGCGGTCATGATCATCCTGGCCGTACGATCCCGGCGATTCGCTCCCGTCCCGCGGCCCGCCGCGGAGATCGCCGCCTGAGGCTCGCACCATGACGACACAGACCGGCCACGCGATCGGCAAGGCCGCCGCCGAGCGGCTCAGCATCTTCGTCGACGCGGTGATCGCGATCGCGCTCACCTTGCTGGCGCTGGAACTCCCGATTCCCCACGGCGACACCACCGGCGCCATGCTGGGTTCGATCTCGGCCCACGGCAAGGAATACGTCGCCTTCGCACTCAGCTTCGCGGTGATCTCCGCGCACTGGCGCGCGCACCACGAGATCTTCCCCTACGTCCGTGCACTGAGCGGCCGCCTGATCAGCCTCACCCTGACCTGGCTGTTCATGCAGGTCCTGATGCCGTTCGCGACGCGGGTCATCACCGCCGAAGGAGCCTTCCCGCTCCGGTTCAGCGTGTACGCGATGGTGCAGGTGCTGGCCTCGGCGTCGTTCGCGCTGATCATCAGGGAGATCCGGCGCGGACACCTGTACGGGACCGGCGGACCGCCGCGGGTGTTCGCCCAAAGCCTGACTCGCAGCGTCTGCCTCGCCGCGGTGTTCGGGATCTCCGTGCCCGTCTCGTTTCTGACGAACGACACCGCTGCCTACCTGTGCTGGCTCGCGGCGCCTGTCGCGCTCGCCGTCGCCCGCCGCGTCCAGGACCACCGGCCGCCCGCCACCTGAGCGGCCGGATCGGGTCAGCGCAGGGCCGCCAGGACGTAGTCGTCTCCGGACTGCCATACGGGCGACACTTCCGCGAAGCCCGCTTCCTGGAGCAGCCTGGTGTGTTCCTGCGGGCTCAGCCGGTTGCCGTAGCCGGTCGAGATACCGCGCAACTCGTCGGCCGTGAACCGCTCCCGCAGCGCGGGATCGGCGGCGGCCGCGGCCCACCAGGCCTTCCATTCCTCGTTGGCATCGACCCCGGCACGGGCCGCCCGCCGGTTCTTGACCACCTCGGCGAGTTCGCGGATGGCCGGTCGTTCGTCGTAGAGGTGGTCGCCGTTGACGAGCGCTCCGCCCTCCCTCAGCGCTCCGGCGAGGTCACGGTAGACCTCGGCGAGCCGCTCGGGACGCAGCCAGTGCAACGCGGTCGTCGAGACCGCGGCGTCGACCGGCCTCCACTTCAGCCAGCCGCGCTCGGCGAGGTCGGCCTGGAGGTACTCGATGTCCGCCTGTCGCGGCCGGGTGGCCCTGGCGAGGGCGAGCAGGAACGGGTCGTTGTCGATACCGATGACCCGTGCGCGCGGCAACCGCCCGGCGAGCCTCTTGGCCAGCGATCCCGGGCCGCAGCCGAGGTCCAGCACCAGCGGATCGGCGACGTCACGGCATACGTGCTCGACGACGTCGATCAGTACGGCGAAGCGTTCTTCGCGGTCGGCGACGTAGCGTTCCTGCTGGATGTCCCACCGGCGCACCCAGTCCGCCGCGAGCTTCTCGTCCACCGGCTCTCCTTCGTGATCTTGATCCTGTGTAGCACACCCCGGTCATGGGTTACCGTGGGCGCCACAACGCAAGAAGTGCCCGTCGGGGGAAGCCGGTGTGAATCCGGCGCTGACCCGCAACCGTGATCGGCCTGGGAAGACGTTCCAGTGCCGAGAGCCGGACTGCCCGCCGGGTACCGCCAGCCCCAACTGTCGTGGAGTACGGAGCGGGGTCCCGTTCAGGTGCGGCCGCGCGCCCGGGACAGTGCTCGATGTCCCGGAGGTTTCCTATGACGCGTCATCCGCTCACCCGTCGGCGGCTCCTCGCCCTGGCCGCTCTCACGCCGTTGGCGGCGTGCGGGACCGCGCAGTCGGACACGGGCCGGCTGAGGGTCGCGTTCGCCGCGGGCGGCTCCAAGGAGACCCTGGACCCGGCTCAGGTCTCCCTTTTCGTCGACCAAGCGCGAGCCAAGGCGCTCTTCGACACGCTGGTCGCCTACAACGCCGACACCTCGTTGCGGCCGCGGCTGGCCGAATCCTGGGAGAGCGACGACTCCGGCACGCGCTGGCGGATACGGCTGCGGCGGGCGGCCTTCCACGACGGCCGCCCGGTCACGGCGGACGACGTGCTGTACACCTTCCGGCGGATCGCCGATCCCGCACTGGCGTCCTCGTCACGGCAGTACTTCGCGAAGGTGGACTTCGGCCGCAGCAAAGCGTTGTCCCTCAACGAAATCGAGCTGACGCTGACCGCTCCCGACTTCGAGTTCCCCTCGGGTTGGGGTGCTCCCGGTGCGGAGATCGTGCCCGCCGGGACGACGGACTTCACGGCGCCGGTCGGCTCCGGTCCGTTCCGGTTCGTCTCGTTCACCCCCGGCGGCCCGGCGGTGTTCCGCAAGAACGAGTCCCATTGGGACGGCGCACCGGGCATCGACGAGCTGGAATTCGTGCCGGTCAACGAGGAAGCCGCACGCGTCAACGCCTTGCTGTCCGGGCAGGTCGACTACGCCCACGATCTCGCGGCCGGGACCGCGGCCCGCTTGACCGGTGACGGGCGCGTCTCGCTACTCGAAGCCAAGGGAACCACGATGCAGGGCATGATCCTGCGCGTGACGCGGCCGCCGTTCGCCGACCCGAGGCTGGTGCGCGCCGTACTGTCCGGAGTGGACAGAGAGGCGCTGAACCGGGTCGCGCTGGCCGGACGCGGCGAGATCGGCAACGACCTGTTCGGCAAAGGACTCCGCGGGTACGCCACCGGCATCCCCCAGCGCGGCCGCGATGTGGAGGCGGCCCGCTCACTGGTCCGGGAGGCGGGTGCGGAGGGGCTGGCCTTCGCCGTCGAAACCAGCGACGTCGATCCCGGCTTCGCCACCGCGGCCACCCTGATTTCCCAGCAGCTCGGGGAAATCGGGCTGAAGGTCACCCCGAACACGCGCGCGTCGAGCACCTATTTCAGCGAGATCAAGACCAAGGGGGTCGCCGCGCTCACCCGCACGGCGACCTTGCCGGTGCCTGCGTTCCTCAATCAGCGCTTCCGGACCGGCGGTTCGAACAACGTCAACGGCTTCGCCTCGCCGGAGTTCGACGGCCTCATGGACCGGGCCGCGGCCACCGCGGACGAGGCTGCCCGGCTGGCGCTGTTCGGTGACGCCCAGCGGGTCGTGCACGAATCCGGCGGTCTGCTCGCGTGGGGGTTCAGCACCTGGACGATCGGCGTGTCGAAGCGGGTGTCCGGATTGGTGACCGCGCCGCCGAACACCTTCGACTGGGCGAGGTTCGACCGCGCCCGGCTCGCCTGACGTGCCGGGTTACGTCGTCCGGCGGCTGGGCTTCGCCGTTCTGCAGGCGATGTTCGTGCTGGTCGCGACGTTCGCCGTGACCGCGTTGCTTCCCGGCGACGCGGCGTCGGTCGTGCTCGGCGAGCAGGCCACCGACGAACAGGTGGCGACCGTGCGCCATCGGCTCGGCCTCGACCAACCGCTCCTCGACCGGTTCGGACACTGGTTTTCGGGGCTGCTCACCGGGGATCTCGGCCGGTCGCTCGTGACCGGCGCCCCGGTGAACGACGAGATCGCCCGCCGCTTCGCCGCCACCGCCGTGCTCGCCGGGGTGACCCTGCTCGTGCTGGTACCGCTCGCGCTGGGCGTCGGGGTGACCTGCGGGCTGCGCGAAGGGTCACGGATCGACCGGGTGCTCACCGCGGTCACGCTGTTCCTGCACGCGATCCCCGAGTTCGTCCTCGGTCTGCTCCTGGTGGCCGGATTCGCCGTCTACACCGGACTGCTCCCGGCGACCGCGGCCGGAACGGAGCCGGCCGCGCACCCCGAGGTGCTCGTGCTGCCGGTGATCGTGCTGGTCGCCCGGCAGCTGTGCGACGTCGCCCGGCAACTCCGGATCGGGATCGCCGAGCAGACCCGGGGCCAGGTGGCCGGGCACCTGCGCCTGCTCGGCCTGCCGGAACGCACCGTGGTGCTGCGTCATCTCCTGCCCGCCGCCGCGGCACCCGCCGTGCAGCAGCTCGCCCGCGCCGTCGAGGGACTGCTGACCGGCACGGTGATCGTCGAGTCCCTGTTCGCGATCACCGGACTCGGCACGGGTTTCGTCGAAGCCGTGCAGAACCGGGACATCCCGCAGGTGCAGGGATACGTGCTGATGTTCGCCGGCGTGGTCGTGCTCGGAAACCTCGCCGCCGACCTCGTCGCGCATCGGCTCACGCCACAGCGGGAGCCTGCCTCGTGGTGAAGCGGACGTTAGGGTGGTCCCTGCTCGCGGTGCCGCTGGTGCTCGCGATGGCCGGGCCGATGATCGCGGGCCCCGTGGAGTCCGTCGGGGCACCGTGGCAGGTGCCGGGCGCCGCTCATCCACTCGGCACCGACGTCCTCGGCCGCGACGCGCTCACGGTGGTCCTCGCGGGCGGGTTCCCCGTGATCGGCATGACGGCCGCCGCGCTCGTGCTCGCCTACCTGATCGGAGTGCCGCTCGGCCTCGTCGCGGCCGGGCGCGGACGCCTGGCCGACGAAACCGTGATGCGGTCCCTCGATCTCGTGCTGGCCTTCCCGTCACTGCTGGTGCTCATGGTGCTCGCCGCGACCGGGCATCGTGGGCCCGGCGTGCTCATTCCCGTCGTCGCCGTCCTCCAGTTGCCCGCGATCACCCGAGTGGTGCGGGCCGCGGCCTTGGCGCCTGGCTGCCGGACCGCCGTGGAAGCCCTTACCCTCCAAGGACAACCGTGGTGGCGGATCCAGTTCGGGTACGTCGCCCGGCACCTCGCCGGCCCCGTCGCGACCGACGCCGGCACCCGGCTCGGCGTGGTGCTCTACCTGCTGGCGTCGGCGAACTTCCTCGGGCTCGGCCTGCCCGCCGACTCCCCGGACTGGGCCGTGGTCATCGAACGCAACAGCGAAGCCCTCTACACCTCGCCCGCGGTGGTCCTCGTTCCCGCCGCGCTGCTGATGGCGTTGTGCGTCGGCACGAACCTCGTCACCGACCGGCTGCTCGCCGCCCGGCGGGTGATCGCGTGACCGTCCTGGAGATCACCGGCCTGTCCGCCCGCGCCGGGGAAACCGTTCTGCTCGACGACGTCTCACTGTCCCTCGAACCGGGCCGGATATTCGTCGTGCTCGGCGCGTCCGGCACGGGAAAGACCACTCTGGGGCTCGCCGCGACCGGACAGGCCCGCCCGGGGATCACGCTGTCCGGGTCGGTCGTGCTGGCGGGATCCTCGCTGCTGGGCCGGACCGCTTCCGCACTGCGAGAGGCCAGGGCCGGCGTCATCGGCCACCTGCCGCAGCAGCCGTCGGCGGTACTGGATCCGGTCCGCCGCTGCGGGCCGGTACTGGCCGAACTCGCCGCCCTCCGCCACCACGGCCGTGGCGCGCGGCTGGCGGCGGCCCGGACCGCGCTGGCGGAATCGGGACTCGACCAGGCTTTGTGGCGTCGCTTTCCGCACCAGCTGTCCGGCGGGCAACAGCAGCGGATGGCCCTCGCCACCACTCTCGTGAACCGGCCCCAGGTCCTGGTTCTCGACGAACCGACCAGTGGTCTCGACGCGGAGAACAGGGCCGTGCTCACCGCCCGGCTCGCGGAGCTTTCCCACGCCGGGACGGCTTTGCTGATCCTGACCCACGACCTCACGCTGGCCCGCGCACTGGCCGGTGACGTCGCCGAACTCCGCGACCACCGCCTGGTGCCGTCCGCGACGGTTCCCGAACCCGTTCTCGTCGACGGCCCGCCGCCCCCGTCGCCGTCCTCACCGGTGCTCGTCGTTCGCGGGCTCACCGTGCGCGCGGGGCGGACGACGCTCGTCGAGGATTTCGACCTGGAGCTGGCGGCGGGCAGCCGGACCACGCTCGACGGCGCCTCGGGCGCGGGCAAGACGACGGTCGCCCGCGCGCTCGCCGGCTTGACCCCACCGAGCGCGGGCACGATCGAAATCGACGGCGTCCGGCTCCCCCGCCTCGCCCGTCGTCGCACTCGCGCGCACCTGCGCGCGGTCCAGTACGTCCACCAGGACAGCCGCGCGTCCTTCGACGAATTCCGCGACGTGCTCGACCAGGTGGCCGACACCGCCCGCCTCCTTCGCGGGCTCAGCCGCGCGGACGCCCGGCTCGAAGCGACGGAGACCCTGCGCTCCCTCGGCATCGAAGCGGCCGACCGGCGTCCCGGCCTGCTTTCCGGCGGCCAGCTCCAGCGCTGTGCCGTGGCCCGCGCGCTCCTCGCCCGGCCCAAGGTGCTGATCTGCGACGAAGTGACCTCGGCGCTCGACGCGGCCAACCGCACGCGGCTGCTGGAGGTCCTCGCCACCGCGGCGGAGCGGTATGACACCGCGCTGCTCATGATCAGCCACGAGGACACCTCGGCACCGCTCACGATCACGATGCGGGCGACGCCCGGTTCTCCGGGATGACCACCGATCGGCTCGACTGTCCACACGGGACTTAAGGCTTGTTCCGCCCCGGTTTCGCGATGCCGGGCGGTGTTGCGAAAGCCACTTTCCCAACACCGAACGTTGCGAAAGTGGCTTTCGCAACACACCACCCGGCGGCGCATACCAAGACAAGTGTCCTTTATGGACGCAAAGGCGAAGGCGCCGGATCAGCGATATCCCCGCACTTTCTCCCTGCGTGACCGGAAAGCCCAACCCACGAGGCCCGGATTCCCCGGAAGCGACCACTGACCGCCAGGCCATTCGACGGCCGACGGGCGCCAGCCGAACAAGGTCTTCCTGAAGGCCAGTTCGACCTCCCCCTCGACCAGTGCTCGCATCAACGCCGTGAACTCCTCGACGTCTTCCGGCGAATCCACTTCGAACGCATCCAGATCGTCGAGGAACAGTTCCCCACCGCCCCCGGCCATGCGCAGCAACAGGCGCGGCGCGCCCGGGGACGGCAGGTTCGACCCGGACGACCGTCTCGGCGTCACCATGGTCGACGCTGACCGAGACCAGCCCGCTCTCCATCAGCCGTCGGTACGCGGCGCCGAGCGAATCCACGAGCGGGTCGGCTGAGGGCAGGCTCATCGTCGTCCTCCGGTCGCGCGGTAGCAGGACGAGCCTACGCCTCGGGGTTGCCCTGCCAGCCGCTCCGGAGGCGCCGGTCCTGACCGTGCGCTACCCCCTCGATCGCGATCTCCATCTTCGCGGTCGCGGCATCCGGCTCGTCCCGTCCTACTTCTGCTGGGACACCCCGGTCGCCCTCGCCGACGAAGACCTTCCCCCGGTCCTCGGCTTCCCGGTGTCCCACGAGCACGAGCCCGCGCCCCTGCCGAAACATCTGGCCACTCTGCTCGGCCGGACCCGCGCCGCCGTCCTGTACGCGGTGGCCGGCTGCCCCACCAGCGGCGAACTCGCCGACCGGCTCGGCGTTTCGGCGGCCGCGGTTTCGCGGCACACCACGGTGCTCCGCGACGCCGGACTGATCACCAGCCGTCGTCACGGAGCCGTGGTGCTGCATCACCTCACGCCGGCGGGCGCCGCGCTCCTTGGCTGAGACTTCAGCGTACGAGCCGCCACAACGAGCAGCTGTCGTCTCCCGCGTCGTCCTCACAGACCCGGAACGACGTCACGTCCGGGATCTTGGCGTGGCCACAGCCGATCTTCGAGCCATTGCCGTCGCCGAAGGTCAGCTTCGTCCCGCTCTTCTGCTTGTACTCGGCGTAGACGCCATTGCCGTCTTGCTCCTCGTCGCAGACCGAGGCCGCATCGCGGATGGTGTCGTACTGCGCGTGATCGCGTCCTTGCTCGACGAGGTACCGGCCGCCTCCGCGGTCGAGGCCCCCAGCACCAGCGCCGAGATCATCGCGCCGCCGGCGAGCATCACTTTCCGGATCATCGTTCCCCTCCCCTGCGCCCTCCCCTGGGCACGGGAACAGCCTGCCGCCTCTCCCCACCGCACGACGACACTTTTGCGGTAGGGCGGAAAACCGCAGGCAGGAGCCTCGTCAGCCGACGTGGATGCCCGGGCGGAGCGCCGGATCGCGTTCGCTGGTGCGGATGATCTCGCGGACGACCGGAGCGGTGTCCCCGCGGCCGAGGATCAGATAGCGGAACAGATGCCCGAGCGGATTGCCCTCGCTCCACTCGAAATGGCATTGGGGCCGCACGCCGGTGGTATCACGCAGAGCGAGCAGGATGGCCGCGATCGCGTTCGGGGCGGCGGGGCTTTCCGCGCGGAGCACCCGGAATCCCTCGATCTCGACACCGCGGACCTTCAGCACGTCGCTGAAGCCGGACGGGTCGATGACGTCGATCTCCAGGAACAGGACGTCGGCGGCGCCCGGTACCGGGTTCAGGCCGCGCTGTTCGGCTTCCTTCGCCCGGTACTCGTCGGCGTCCCCGGCCTGGCGCCGGTTCGCGATGACGGTGAGCGCGCCGTCGTGCGCGATCGACTCGGTGACGAACCGGCGGGCGGGCTCGTCGAACTCGATGTGATCGACCCGCAGTTCCGTGGTGCGGGTGACCCGCGAGATCAGCGACACCACGATGATCCCGAGAATGAAGAACGCGGAAATGGTGAGCCCGTCGGGCTTCTCGATGACGTTCTCCACCAAGGCGTAGATCAGGATGAGGGTCAGCACGGCGAACGCGATCGCCGCCTTGCGCTGCCGCTTCTTCGCCGCGGAGATGGCCACCGCGACCGACGCCGACACCATCATCGCGAGGATCCCGGTGGCGTACGCCCCGGCCTGGGCGTTGACGTCGGCGCTGAAGATGATCGTGACCAGGACGCAGATCGCGGTGTAGACCAGCACCACCGGACGGACCGCCCGCGCCCAGTCCGGTGCCATCCCGTACGCGGGCAGGTAGCGCGGCACGATGTTGATCAGGCCGGCCATCGCCGACGCACCGGCGAACCACAGGATGAGGATGCTGCTGATGTCGTAGGCCGTGCCGACCCACTCGCCCAGCAACTCGTGCGCGAGGTACGCCAGCGCGCGGCCGTTCGCCTCTCCGCCAGGCTGGAACTTCTCGGCCGGGATCAGGACCGTGGTGACGAAGCTGGTCGCGATCAGGTACACCGACATGATCAGCGCCGCGGCGGTGAGCAGCTTGCGGGTGTTGCGGATCCGGTTCGCCAGCCGCTGCTCCGCGTTCTCACCCTTGGCCGCCACCAGCGGCATCATGCTCACGCCCGTCTCGAAACCCGACAAACCGAGCACCAGCAAGGGGAACGCCAGGATCGCCGGGCCGATGACACCGCCGAAACCGCCTCCTCCGGAGGTGAGCGCGTCCAGCCAGCGATCGAACGCGGCGGGGTCGGCGATCACCTCGCCGATCCCGGCGACCACGACCACCGCGTTGAGCACCAGGAAGATCGCGACCAACGGGATCGCGACGCCGACCGCCTCGCTGAACCCGAGCAGGAACACCCCGCCGAGGATCAGCAGCAGGACGACCGTGATCAGCACCTCGTGCCCGTGCAGGAACGACGGGGTGATCGGATTCTCCAGCGCGTGCACCGTGGCGTCCGCCGATGACAGCGTGATCGTGATGATCCACGACGTCGCGACGAAACCCAGGAGTACCAAGACGAAGATCTTGCCGCGCCAGAACGGCAACAGGTTCTCCAGCATCGCGACCGAACCCTGACCGTGCGGGCTCTCCTTCGCCACCCGCCGGTACATCGGCAGCATGCCCAGCAGCGTCAACGCGACGATCAGCAGCGTCGCCAGCGGCGACAGCGCGCCCGCCGCCAACGCGGCGATCCCGGGCAGATACGACAACGTGGAGAAGTAGTCCACGCCGGTGAGACACATGACCTTCCACCACGACTGCGGGGTGGCGTGCTCCTCGTGACTTTCCGGACCCACCGGCTGGACCCGGTGCTCCATCAGCCACCGGCCGACCTTGCCCGAGGGCGCCGCCTGCCGGACCGGGCTCTCCACCCGCTCCGGAACGGCATGCTCAGGTGCCTCGGTCATTCCGTGTCCTCCCCGAATCGCACGTACACCTCCCACGAGGCGAACCCGGCAGGCCATTCGTGATGGCCGCGCACCGACGCGGACACTAACGATCCAGCGCTGGGAATCACCGCCCCGGCCGTAAAGAAAACGTAAGTGTCGCAAAGGGGGCTGGGCGCTGTCCGGTAAGTCTGTTCGCGGTCTTCGTGCCCAGGTGACCCATCGAACGGACTCACCGGACGCCGCCTACTCCTCGCCCGCCATCCGGTAGACGCCCTCCTCCAGACGCCGGAGCAGCCGGTCGGTCCATTCGACGCGATGCCCGGCGGTGTGCAGCCACAGCCCGACGACCTCGCCGACCGGGCCCCAGCTGTCGAGGTCGGCGTCCGGCGGCAGATGCGCGGTGATGCTCGCCCGCCACTGCCGCATCGCCTCGGCGCGTTGCCGGAGCAGGTCGATCGCCTCGGCGCGGGTCAGGTCCTCGATGAGGCCCACCGCGGCGGCGAGCATGTCCAGCCGGGGATCGCGGCTGGCGAGTGCCTTGCGGAGCAAGGTGAAGTAGCTCTGTTCGCCCTTCGCGGTGATCTCGTATTCCATTCGCGGCGGGCCGCCCGCCTCACTGGGAACGGTCTCGTGGAGAACGAGCAGGTCCTGTCCTGTCATGGCCTTGAGCGCGTGGTAGACCGAACCCGAGGTCGCCGTCGCCCATTCGTGCGCTCCCCACGATTCCAGGTCGGAACGAACCTGGTAACCATGGGCGCGGCCACGCCGCCGGACCGCGCCCAGAACCAACAGGCGAACCGTCGACACGGGCTCAGCCCGGCGTGTTCGTGCTGAGCCACCACAACGTCCCGAACGGGTCGACGAAGCCGCCCATCCAGCTGCCGTCGTCCTGTGCCGTGATCGGCGCGGCCGGCTTCGCGCCCGCCTCGACCGCCCGCGCGAAGACGTCTTCGGGATCCGGCACGGTGGCCCACAACTGGACGTGCACCGGGTCCGACGGAGACTTCAGGCAGCGCATCCCTCCGGCCCCGGAGTCGGCGAAGAACACCACACCGGTCCCGATCCGCGCTTCGGCGTGCACCATCCGCTCCGGATCCTCCGGCAGCGGGATCACGTTCGACACCTCGGCCTTGAACGCGGCTTCCAGGAACCGCCTGTAGGCCTTCGCGCTGTCCACCATCACATAGGGCGTCACCGACATCAGCATCTCCCCACTAGCCAAATTTAGCTACTGGGAGCCTAGCCCAGGTAGCCGAATTCGGCTACCTGGGACGGAGGCGAACGGCCGGAGAGGCCGGGCGTTTAGGCTGTGGATGAGGAGCAGAGTCGAGGAGTGCATGAATCCGCTGCATGAGGGCATCCAGTCACGATGAATCCGACCACGGCGGCCGCGGGCACCGACCCCTTCGTCCATCCCGCGCTGTTCTACCGCGGGCAGGACGACTACCTGGCGGGCACGGTTCCCTTCATCCGGCAAGGCCTGGACGGCGGTGAACCCGTCGCGGTCTCGGTACCGGGCCCCAACCTGGAGTTGCTGCGGGCCGCACTGGGCAAGGACGCCGAGCGGGTCCGGCTGCTGGACATGACCGTGGAAGGCCGCAATCCCGGCCGGATCATCCCCGGCGTCCTCCGTGCGTTCGCCGACGCTCACCCCGCTCAGCGCGTCCGCATCATCGGCGAACCCATCTGGGCCGAACGGTCCGAGCTGGAATATCCGGCGTGCGCACAGCACGAGGCACTGATCAATCCGGCGTTCACCGGCCGCGAAGTCACCATCCTCTGCCCCTACGACGTCACCCGCCTCGACGCCCGCGCCCTGACCGACGCCGAAGCCACCCATCCCCTCCTGATCGACTCCACCGGCGAGCGCATCAGCGCCGGCTACGACCCCGACCGCATCATCAATGGCTACAACACCCCGCTGCCGGATCCAGCCCCGACCGGACCCGCCGCGTACACCACTCTCGACGCCGTCACCGGCGACGCCGTCTCCCTGGCCGAAGCCCGTGCAATGGCCCGCGGTCAGGCAATGCGGGCCGGGCTCACCGACGACCGGGTGGGAGACGTCGAACTCGTGGTCGCCGAACTGCTCGCCAACAGCGTGGACCACGGCGGCGGGCAAGGACGGCTCAGCGTCTGGACGGAGACCGGCAGTCTGGTCTGCGAAGTCCGCGACACCGGCCGGCTGACCGATCCGCTGGCCGGACGGCGGCCCGCCTCCGCGGGGCAGCTACGTGGCCGCGGACTCCTGCTGATCAACCACCTGGCCGACCTCGTACGCCTCCACACCGGGCCTCAGGGCACCACCGTTCGCGCCTGTTTCGCCACCGCATAGCGCCGGCCAGGCCCCGGTCCGCCGGTCAGGTCACCGTCACCGTCGCGGCCACCGGCGGCTCCTGCCCCGTAGGGATCAGGCACCCGTAGTAGATCGGCTGGCCGAACATGCGAAGGCCGAGCGTGACCGTGCCCGGGGTCGTGAAGGCGACCTGCTCGGTACCCTCGATGTACCAGTGTTCACCGGCCGGGATCGCCGTCGGGTTGCTCAGCCGGTCGACCTTGAACTCACCGCTGCCCGCACCGCCCATCTTGATGACCCCGATGCCCATGATCGCTCCCGCGTCCAGGGGCCGGCCCGTCCAGGCCTTGACGTCCCTGACCTTGAGGAAGACCGGCACGGGCACCCCGCGCGTGACGGTGGCGGGCACGGTGACCGTCACGTTCACCGTGCGGCCGATATCCGAACCGTTGACATAGCAGGTCTGGGTGACCGTGTCGGCCGAGGCGGTACCCCGCCGTCCCGGTCAAGCCGAACCCGGTGGCCACCGCGATGGCGACGGCCGCGATCTTTCGACGCACCACAGGAAGACCCCATTTCCGTGACCATCCAGCGGCCAGCCCACCCACCAGACCCGTTTGGCTTGCCCCTCAATAAGATCCCGCACGCGACGCGAGCGAGGCGTCTTCCCGAGTGCGATCGCTTCGCGCCGATCGGCACGGGCGATGTCAACGCGCGGAATCACACCCCCCGAAACCGCTCGAAGGGATCAGGTGCGCAGGTCCCTGCGGCGACAGCCGAGGACTCCGAGTACCACCAGTGCTCCGGTGACGACTCCCGCCGGAACGCGCGTACCAAGGGAATCGTCGGGTTCACTCCCGGGCGAAACGGCCGAGGCCTCGCAGAGCCGTTTCGATTTCCGCGTCGGTGAGGCGCCGAGGGCCGACGTAGTAGAGCACTGATCCGGCCGGGAGATCGCCGTCCCACGAAGGATTGACCACCAGATCGTCGCCGGTCCGGGCGGCCAGCACCGTGGCACCGAAAGCGCGGCCCAGTGCGATCCGGCATTTCTCGGTGCTCAGCCGCCCCAGCGACTCGGGCAGGCCCACCGAGTACGTCCCAGCCCCGCCTGCCGTCATCAGCTCGGAGTAGACCTCGGTGATTCCCGGGGAGGTCAGTTCTTCCGTGACCATCCGCGGCGTGTGCCACTGCACGCACTTGATCCGCGGATCCACGTAGCGGACGAGCTCGGACTTCTCCATGTCCCGCAACGTCACCACGACATGCGCCGACCGGTTCGCGTGGTCGACGGTCACCGCGACGGCCAGTGCCTCGTTGTCGTCGCCCATGTCGACCAGGATGGTGCTCGCCGCCCCGACCGCGGCCCTGGCGAGCACGTCGGCCGCGGTCGGCTCACCACGGACGAAGTCCACCGGCTGCGACGGCATGGGATGAATCTGCACTTCGTCGCTCGCGCACAGGACGAGTCCGGTGACGCCGTCGGCGATGAGTTGCCCGACGATGCGCTCGGTGCGGCCTGCCGTGTAGCCGATCAGGAGCGTGTGCCCGCTCGCCCGCACGGCTTCCATCCCCTGCATCCGCCGTCCCTTCGCCTGTTCGAGCCTCGAAGCGAGCTTGGTGAACACCGTGGTGAGCGTCGCGATCCCGCCGATGATGACATAGGCCCCGACGAAATGCCCCGCGGTGGTCTCCGGCGAAAAATCGCCGTATCCGACCGTCGCGGCCGTGACCACGAAATACCACCAGTAATTCCCCGGCTGGACGAGCTCACTTCCCGCGGGTTCGGCCAGCACCATCAGCGGCCAGCTGGTCGCGAAGACGAAGACGACCACGACGACGGGAAGCAGCCAGCCCTGCTGCATCACCCAGCGGGCCAGCAGCCGCGCCAAGACGAACGACACCCCCGCCTCCTCACCGGCAACGACCGCGAGCTCACTCGGACCCGCTCCACCCGACCGCGGATTCCGTTACCAGACCACACCGTTCCAGGCAGCGCAACGGACGTTACCGGACCGCTACGGCGGATATCACCAGGAAGAAGCCTGTGTCTGAAAAGGACTGTCCATTGGCGACCAGCTGCCGTCGGGGGCACGACAGCGTGGAATCCGTCGATCGCCCGCTTCGCCTTGGCGCCCCGGTCCTTCAGCGTACGCTCATGTCGACCACGTCCTGAACCTTGCGGTGGCGGACTTTCCGGGTGCTTGGAGTCGTTGGGTGGACGATGCTTCGGTGCGTGTGGCGCTCTCCGTGGCGAGGGCGGCGGAACGGCACAGTCGCCTGGCGCCGGGAGACTGGCCGGCCGTCGCGGTCGGCATGCTGGTGGAAGGAAACGAAGATCCCGAGGTCGCCGAACTGGCCGGGGCGAGCCGCCAGGTGAGCGGGTGGGACACCGAGCCGTTGGTGTCCGCGTTGTGCGAGCGGTACGGTGTTCCGTCCCCCGGCCCGGAAGACTCGACGGACCTCCTGGCCCGGTTGATGGCGGACGACCTTCGTGTCCGGCCCGCCTCGGTCACCGCGCCGATGATCCGGCTGCTGGCCCGGCTGGCGCCTCCGGACTTCGAGTCGGATCTGGCCTGCCGGTGCTACGCCATGGAAGAGTACCTGAACTGCGGTTGCGCCCAGATCGACTTCGGGTTCGAAGCGGAGTTGCGGCGGCTGCCGTCACTGCGGCTCTCCGACTCGGTCGTCCAAGCACTCGCGCGACCCCTGCGCTCGACTCTTCCGACGGCTCGACCGCCCTGCGGCCATTAGATCGTTCCAGCCGGGAGTGGCACCGATGTTTCACCCCGTGTCGACGACTCCGGGTTCGAGGGCACGTTCGTCCGCCGCGACCGGCGAGGACTGCCGGGATTCGCGGGCGGGCAGGCCCAGGCGAATGGGCCGCCGGGTCATGGCAGAGCGGCCCGGGTGTCGTCGAGTTCGGCGAGCAGGTCACCGTATTCGTCGACGCGGTCGAGCACGTCGTCGGCGGTGAACACCAGCTGTGTCGCGCGGCGGCAGGCGCGGACCTCGTCCCAGGTGACGGGGGTCGAGACGGTGGGACGGTCGCGGCCGCGCAGCGAGTACGGCGCCACCGTGGTCTTGGCGGGGTTGTTCTGTGACCAGTCGATGAACACCCGCCCGGTCCGCTGTGCTTTGGCCATCACGGCGGTCACCCGGTCCGGTGTCTCGCGGGCCAGGCGCTGCGCGAGTTTCTTGGCATAGGCCGACGGAGCCGCGGGGTCGCCGGTGGTGACGGCGCAGTAGAGCTGCATGCCCTTCGAACCGGATGTCTTCGCCAGCGGGGACAGTCCGTCTTCCGCCAGTGCGTCGTACAGCCGTTCGGCGACGCGGCAGCAGTGCACGATCGAGGTTCCCGGGCCGGGGTCGAGATCGAACACCAGGCGGTCCGGCGGACGGCGGGTACCGTCGTCGGCGACAGTCCATTGTGGAACGTGGAGTTCGAGCGCGGCCATGTTCGCCGCCCACACCACGGCGGCCAGTTCGTCCAGCAACGCGTACGTGATCGGCTCCCCCGGCCCACGGGTGCCGCCGCGCGCGATCCGGACGGTCGGCAACCACCCAGGCGCCCCGTGCGGGACGTTCTTTTCGAAGAACTGTTCACCGCCGACCCCGTCGGGGAACCGGATGAACGTCACCGGACGGCAGGCCAGATGCGGCAGCAGGGCCGGCGCGATCCGGGAGTAGTAGTTGATGACCTCGCCCTTGGTGAACCCGTCCGGGTACAGGACCTTGTCCAGATTGGACAGTGTCAGCCGCCGCTCACCGGCCTGTACGGTGATCTTCGTTCCCCTCGTCGGCGACGCCACGGGCTGTTCCCCGGCCACCGGCCCTGCCTTCACGTGGTCGTCCGGAGAAGGCGCCTCGGTTCGAGACCCGGCGGCGGAAATCACTTCCCGCCGCGGTGCCAGGACCTCGGCGGGAGGTTTGTCCTCGCGCAGCCCGCGCCACGAGGTGTGCCGCAGGCGGCCCGCGCCGCGGGTGAACTGCCGGAACACCACCTCGCCCACCAGGACCGGTTTCACCCAGCGCGCCCGCGCGGTGTCGGCCCGGGGCGGCGCCACGGCGAACGGGGGCCGTTTCCGCTCCAGTGCGTCGAGCCGGGCCTGCAGGCGGCCGCGTTCGGCCTCGGTGAACCCGGTGCCGACGTCACCGAGGTAGACCAGGTCGCCGGTGTCCGGGTCGTGGGCGCCCAGCAACAGCCCGCCCATTCTTCCGTGCAGCCGTCCCTGCCCCGGCCGGTAACCGCAGACGATCACCTCGGTCGTCTGGATCAGCGGGTGTTTCGCCCAGGCGTCGCTGCGGCGGCCCGGGGTGTAGGCGGCGGTGCGAAGCTTCGCGATCAAACCTTCGTGGCCACTGGCCTTCACATGCTCGAGCAGATGCCACGGAGTCCGGCGGTCGGCGGCGAGGTCGGTGAAGGTGAACCCGCGCACCACTTCCACCCGGTACGGGTCCGGCATCGGAAGTCGCGTCAGCCGGCGGCGCCGTTCGTCGTACGGCTCGGCCAGCAAGGAGATGCCGCCGAGCCGCAGCAGGTCGAAGGCCAGGAACCGGACCGGCACGTCCTCGAACGGCTCCTCGCGGCGAACAGAACTGCGATGGGTCTGATAGCGGCCGCGGCGCTCCTGCAACATCCCGAAGTCGATCTGGCCCGCGTCGTTGTAGACGACGACCTCACCGTCCAGCACGGCGCTCCGCCCGTCCAAGGCCTCGGTGAGCACCCCGGCGAGGTCCGGGAACTCGTCGGTGAAGTCGATCCCGTTGCGACTGGTCAAGACCGTCGTGCCGTCGGCGGCGACCCTCATGCACGCCCGGTAGCCGTCGAGCTTGTACTCGTACGCCCACTCCGGTCCCACACGCAGCCGGCCACCATCGGGCTTGGCCAGCATCGGCTCCACCCACCCGGGCGTATTCGCTTCATCCCGGCCGTCTGCCGACTTCCGCGCCATCACGAGCTCCTGTCACCGAGCCGACCTGGACGAACGCATACGACCGGCCGCCTGCGACGACGGTAACCCGAACGGCCTAACAACGCTCGCTATCGGCGGGCGGAGAACGATCTTCCCGTCGGATCGTTTCGTCGCCGGTCCACCGGGTACGGCCTGTGGGAAGTCGACAACTCCGGAGGGAGAAAGCCGTGAACGGTCATGAAGCCGCCCCCGCCCCACTGCCCACCGAGGCTGAGCGCCCGCGGCGCGCCGTCGTCACTGGCTCCGATTCGGGGATCGGCCGCGCGGTGGCCGTCGCCCTCGCCAAGGACGGTCTCGACGTCGGCATCACCTATCACTCCGACGCGGACGGCGCGCAATCCACCGCCGCCGAGGTGCGTGAACAGGGCGTGGCAGCGCACGTACGCCGGCTCGACCTGACAGAACTGCCCGGCGCGGCGAGTGTCATCGACGCCCTCGCCGAGGACCTCGGCGGAATCGACGTCCTGGTCAACTGCGCGGGGACCGGCAGCGCCGAACGGGCGATCGACATGTCCTACGACCGCTGGCGCCAGGTGCTGGACGTCGACCTCGACGGGGTGTTCCTCTGCGCCCAGCGCGCGGCGCGGCAGATGGTCGACGCCGCGCACGGCGGCCGGATCATCACCATCACCAGCGTCCACGAGCACGTTCCCCGCGTGGGCGCGGCGCCGTACTGCGCGGCGAAGGCAGGCGCGGGCGCGCTCACCCAGGTGCTGGCTTTGGAACTGGCGGAACACGGGATCACGGTGAATTCCGTCGCGCCCGGCGAGATCTCCACCCCGATGACCGGGCAGACCGACGCGGACCCTCGCGAGCAGGAACGGCCCGGTATCCCCCTCGGCCGGACCGGGCACGCCGGGGAGGTCGCGGCGGCGGTGGCGTTCCTCGCGCGGCCCGCCGCCGGTTACATCACCGGCGCGTCACTCGTCGTGGACGGCGGCCTGATGCTGATGGGTGCCCAGGCGGGGACCGCCTACCCCGCTCACGACTGGCGCTCGCCATGACCCGTTCCTCGCGCCGGCGGCCAAGGCGAGCCAGAGCGCCCCGGCCGCGGTCAGCGCGAAACCGGCCGCCGTCCACCACGACCACCAAGTGAAGAAGGCCACGACCGGCCCAACGGCGAGCAGGACTCCCCCGCCGGTCTCCGCGACTTCGGACGGTTCGGTCTCCTGGCAGGAAAGGGATCTCGGGGGCATCTGAACTCTCCGATTCGTGCGGCGGGTCGGCGAAACGCGTACTTGTACCCGCCCCGCGCTGCCTTCACACCCGGTCAGGCACGGGTGTCCAGGCCGGCGTTCTCCAGGGCACGCTTCACGCCTCCCGGCCCGGTGACCAGCTTCAGGGCGCGCCCGGTGACGGCCGCCTGATGCCAGGCGTGGACCAGGACGCCGAGACCGATGGTGTCGAGGGAGGTGACGGCGGAAAGGTCGATCACCACGGTGCGCAGAGCGGACGTCAACCGTGGGCCGAGCAAATGGGCGAGCCGTGGAGCGGTGGCGGCGACGAGTTCGCCGCCGACCTCGATGACGGCCGTCGCGGGATCGGGCCGGATGACCGTGAGACGGAGCGATCCGCCGGGATCCGGCGATCGAACCGAGGCCGTGCCGGTGGCCGGTGGCCGCCCGGGTGAGGTGCGGGCGTGGTGCTTCGCTGGGGGTGATTCGAGGAAGGTCGACACGGGAACTCCCGGACAGCTCTGACGGACCCCGAGCAAGGGAATCATCGGCGAGCCGCGTGGGCGCCGGCCAGGCCCGGGGGAGCACGGAGTGGCTGTGGTCTCAACCGCTGTACCTGCCGTTTTATCAGGGGCAGCGGTAGACGTCCATGGTCCTGAAGAGGGAAATCGAGTCGGCGGCGCCGACCACGTCCCCCGGCCGATGGCCGATCACGCACCTGCTCCTTCGGCCTCGGCTGCCCCATAGCAGCCACTACAGAATAGCTATGACCGCTGCTTGACAATATCTATGGTGGACACTATAGATATTGGTACTGACCTGGTGTCGGACGAGGAACGTTGCCGGGGAGTGATCGCCCATGCCGGACACCTTGCACCCCACGACGGTGACCAGCGCGTTCACCGAACTGCTCTGCTCCGACGAGGCTTGGCTGCGTGCCGAGTTCGACCAGATCGTGGCCGCCGGCTTCGACGTTCCGCCCCCGCCGTCGCCGCATTCACGATCCCCCTCCACCGGCCCGCGGCTAGCCGGCTTTCCGCCCCCGGCAGGCGGCGATGCCATCGGCGGGATGCCGTCAAGACAGCCGCGGTACCGGCAACGCTCCCCTCCACTGGCAGGCCGCTTTCGCGGTCACGCCCTGACATCCGCCCGATGTCCGCCTGTTACTGCAAACGGTTCGAGGAGACCGCGGGGGGCGGGTGTCAGGGCGTCCCGCCTCCACACGCGCACCCGGTCACCCGATCGAAACCGATACGGGGCCGTCACCGACGAGCACCGGCATGACATGCGGGACCCGCCGTGACTTGAATGTCCACATAGGACACTCCCCGGTCGTCGGATGTCGCTTTATGCTCAGATGGGCAGGTCCGCGCCGAGCTCCACGACGAGCCCGCTCGACGCCGCCGACGGTGGCCTCGGTTCACTCACCATCCACAGCTCCATGGCCTTCGTCTTCGATTGGTTCGTCGAAGCCTGATCAAGCTCTGTTCCACCGGCGAAATCGCGGGCATGTCCGTTGAACAAGCCTCGGTTTTCCACCTCCGAGAGGTGATCAGCAAGGACTCCGCGCGAGTCCACGCCCTCATGAACTTGCGCAAGACCGTCGCCAATTCATGGATAGCGCGTCCCGGACGAATTCCGACAAGTATTCTCGTGACCCATCGCCCGGTGTTCATCCGTGGCGGGTCGCCGCTTTGACTCGTGGCTGTAGCCGAAATCCGCCTGCGACACAGCCACTGCCGCGCCCTGGCACGGGGCCGCGCATCACGGCTACCGACGTCTCGTCACCGCACAAGCGGCAGTTTGCCCTCTACGACTTCCCCTGGCGCCCATCGCGTCCGTAGCGTCGCGCACTGGCTGATTCGCCGCATTCAAGGAGAAAGGGAACGTCGTTGAGAAGATCGATGGTCGGACT
Source organism: Amycolatopsis lurida (assembly GCF_900105055.1). NCBI lineage: Bacteria > Bacillati > Actinomycetota > Actinomycetes > Pseudonocardiales > Pseudonocardiaceae > Amycolatopsis > Amycolatopsis lurida. Next base: position 7,294,209 of record NZ_FNTA01000004.1, on the reverse strand, counting down.
GCTCGGTGTGGCACTGGCGTTGGGCAGCACTCTCCTGGCCACCCCCTCGGCACAGGCCGCGACGGCACGGAACGGCGTCTGCGAAGACGGCGAGTTCTGTTTGTACTACAACAGCGATCAGCAGGGATCGGTCAGCGATTTCGACGGGTCGGTCGGTAACTACGGCACGGGCGCCGACTGCTATCACTTCCTCGGTGCGGGCGCGGGGAAGGGCCTGTGCGTGAGGAACAACGCGGCCTCGGTGTGGAACCGGAGGGACGCGGTGGTCACCGTGTTCTTCAAGAGCGGCTGGACCGGCCCGATCGACTCGTTCACGCACGGCGCCAAGGGCAACTTGACCTCGACGTACAACGAAAACGTCGGGCATATGCTCGGCCTGGCGGGGAACGACTGGCTGGAGACCGGGCTGTACCACAGCGATTCCGGCCGCATCACCTCCTATTTCGACGGCTATGTGAACACGTCGGGCAGGCACGAGGGGATCGACTTCGCGCGCGGTTTCGGTGTTCCCGTGTACTCCATGACCCAGGGCACCGTGATCAGGAAGACCGAAGGCAGGAACGGCAGCGGCGGCTTGTCCACGCTGGCGATCTACAACCGGGATCAGGATTTCACGATCATCTACCTGCACCTCAATCCGTCGAACGGGCTCGCGGTCGGTGAGTTCGTCCGCCGTGGCAGGCAGATCGGCACCGAGGAGTACCGCGGCGCCGGCTCCACGCATACGCACGTCGAGTACCGGCCGGGCAGGCACGAGAGCGCGTCGGACAGCACCGGCGATCCGGTTCTCGACAACCCGAGCCCGTCGTTGTTCTGGCGGAACCACGGTTACAACATCTGCTGCGGATGAACGTCGTCAAGTCCGCTCTGCTCGCCCGACCCGAGCGGGCTTCCCGCGGTCACGCACCCGATGCCCGGACGTCGAACCGGCACTTCTTCGTGAAAGTTTCCGGTTGTCCGTGCCCTGCCGCTTTCCGACCATGGTGCGGCATCGGTGACGCGAGTCGCTGAGCGAACGCGGAGGACGCCAGTGACTCAAGGTGTTCACATCACCCTGCCCGGCAGGCAAGCGACCGTGCTGCTGCTCGACGCGAACCGGGTGGCCGGCCTCGACCCCGCGCTGGAGGCGACGACCCCGGCGGAGGAGAGGCCGGCCCGCTTCGGCAAGTTGCTGCGGAGCCACCGGCGCAGTCTCGGCGCGACCCAGCGGCTCCTCGCCGCCCGTTCCACCGTCAGTGTCCGAGCGATCAGAGACCTCGAGCACGGCCGGGTCAGCAGGCCACGCCGCGACACGGTCCGGCTCATCGCGGCCGGTCTCGGCCTGACCGGCCAGGCTCGCGCCGACTTCGAACGGGCAGCGGCTGCGTCGAGAAGCACGGCCTCACCCTGATCGGATCAAGGATGTGCTCGAGCACCGCTACGAAGAGATCGGTGCTTGGGGGAGATCGCCCGGGAGCGGGACTCGCGTGACCGGCGTTTTCGACCAAATTCGATCAGAATCTTCGGCGAACCACCGCTTTTCGGCGTCGGACCCGCTCTAGCATCCGTAAAATGGACGAGCGGCCGAGTTCGTTGCTGGGTGAGGCGCGGCGGGACGCCGGGCTCACCCAGGAGGAGTTGGCGGAACGCACCGGGCTGACGGTACGAAGCATCAGCAACATCGAACGCGGCCGGGTCGCCCGGCCGCGGCGCCATTCGGTGGAGGCACTGGCGCTGGGGCTGGCTCTCCAGGGCGAGCAGGCGAGCCGCTTCGTGCGGCACTACTGCCCGGACGCGGTGTCGCCCACGAGAACGCCGGTCGTTTCGGTGCCCGCGCAACTGCCTTCGGGCATCACGTCGTTCATCGGGCGGCAGCGGGAGATCGACGCGCTCGACGCCCTCCGCGCCGAGGGGGCGGGCGGGGGCGTCGTCGTGGCGGTGCTGGAGGGCATGGCCGGGGTCGGCAAGACCTCCCTGGCCGTGCAGTGGGCGCAGCGGGTCAAACACGACTTCCCCGACGGGCAGCTGTTCGCGAACCTGCGTGGCTACGGGCCGGGTGCGCCCGCCGACCCGGGTGAGGTGCTGCGGTCGTTCCTGCGGGCGCTCGGCGTGCCCGTGGCGGACGTGCCCGCCGACCTCGACGACCGGGCCGCGTCGCTGCGCAGTGTGCTGGCCGACCGTTCGGTGCTCCTCGTGCTGGACAACGCGCGCTCGGCGGATCAGGTCCGGCCACTGCTGCCCGGCCACGCGGGCTGCGCGGTGGTGGTGACGAGCCGCGCGGCACTGCACGGGCTGACGATCAGCGCCGACGCGCACCGGGTGCCGGTGCCGCCGCTGACCGAGCAGGAGTCGTTCTCCCTGCTCGACCGGCTGGCGGGCCCCGGACGGAGGTTCGCCGACCGCACCGCGCTCGCCGACATGGTGTCGGGGTGCGGCGGTCTGCCACTCGCCCTGCGCATCGTCGGTGAGCGGCTCGCGCACAACCGGAACCTGGCGAACGTGGCGTCCTCGATGCGTCCGGCCGGGGACCGGCTCGCCGCGCTGACCACCGAAGAGAAGACCACCTCGCTGCCCTCCGTGCTGTCCTGGTCCTACGACGCGCTGCCCGGCGACGTGGCCTCGGCCCTGCGTCTGCTCGGGCTCCATCCCGGCCCGCACTGGGACACCGTCGCCGCGGCGGCGCTACTGGGCACGGATCCGCCGGAGACCCGCAGGCTCCTCGACGCACTCGTCGACAGCCACCTACTGCTCGGGCACCGCGCGGACGGCCGGTTCGAATTCCACGACCTGGTCCGCGACTACGCGCGCGGCCGCGCCGGCGAGGAACCGGCGCAACGGCGTTCGGCGGCCCTGCGCCGCCTCGCCGAGCACTGTGTGGCCGGGGCGGCCGACGCGGCCGGGTCGATGACCACGGGCGACCCCAACCGAAGACCGCTGCTCACCCCGATCACCGAGAACGTCATGTTCACCGGCGCCGACGAAGCGGCGACCTGGCTGGCGGCGGAGCTGCCCACCTTGATCGCCGTCGCGGAACAGTCGTCGGTCACCGGCGAAACCTACGCCCGCGACCTCTCGACCGTGCTGTGGCAGGCGTTGCGGATGCACGGTCACTACGGCGCCCTGCGCACATTGCACCGTCTCGCGCTCACCGAGGCACAGGGGGCGGGCGACGCCGTCGGCACCCAGCAGGCGCTCGTCGACCTGGCCGCGATCTGCGCCAGGCTCGGCCATTTCGACGAGGCGGTGACGCATCTGACCCGCTGCCTCGACGTCGACGGAAGCCCGGTCGGCACCGGCCGCGCGCTGAACACCCTCGGCACCGTGTACGCGCAGCTGGGCCGGTACGCCGACGCGGCGGACCACCTGCGCGAGGCGGTCACGGTTTCCCAGGAGACCGGCGACCGCCTCAACGAGGGACGCTCGCTGTCCAACCTCGGCTTCATCCACGAACGCCGGGGCGAACTCGACGCCGCTCTCGGCTGCTATCGGCGCTGCCTGACCATCTCCGAGAGCATCTGCGACCGGCTGAGCGAGGCGATCTCGCTGCACAATCTCGGGGACGTGTACCGCGCGCTGGGCCGGTGGACGGAAGCCCACGACCACCTCCACCGGTCGCTGACCGTGAGCAGGGCCGAGGGGCACCGGGAGGCCGAAGGGTACGCGCTGGCCTATCTCGGGCTGGTGCACCTCCGGCAGGGCGACGCGGCCGCGGCCCGCCTGCATCAGGAGGCGGCGCTCGACATCGCGGTGGCGACCGGCATCCGGCCGCTGGAGACCCTCGTGCACAACGGGCTCGCGGACAGCGCGCTGGCGTGCGGTGACCGGTCGGCCGCGCTGGCGCACTACACGCGGGCCGCCGATCTCGCCCGGCTCACCAGCGAACCGCATGAGGAGGCCCGCGCGCTGACCGGGATCGCCGCGACCCATGACGACGCCGGTGACCCGGACAAGGCCAGGCCGTTCCGCGAACGCGCGCGGACGCTGCACGACGCGATGGGCACCGCGATGGTGGTTTCGTGACGGGAACTCGCCGTCCGGCGTTTTCGGACGACTTCGATCAAGGTCACTATGCCGGCCCACGAGTTGCCGAAAATGTTCGCCGTGGCCCGGTAATCGGCTGACGGAAATCACTCAGTCGGCGAGTCGGCCCCTTTCTGGCGTGTTCAACCGGGCCGCCGGCTCGTCGAACGAACCGGCACCCAGCGGCTCCGGCGTCCGGTCGGGATTCATGGTCGAAAAGAGCAGTCCGATCGAAATGGCCCGACCAGGAGAAATCGCCGGTTGCTCCCCTGCTCAAGTCCATAATCGTCACGGCGCCCCATAAAGCACCACTCGGCCTAAGGACGTGAAGGGGGCCTCATGTACTTAGGCCCATTCGGCCGACCGGTCGCCGGATCTCGTCTAAGGTCGGTCAGCATTCGGTCCGGAAGTCACCGCCGGGCGGATCGCTTTCACGTGTCCAGGGGGTCGCCGTGCCGGAGGAACAGCCGCCGAGCCCGCTCGGCGCCCGGTCGTACGACGAGCTCTCCCAGCGGCTGAGGCAGGCGTTGGCCTGGGCGGGGTTGACCCACCGGGAACTGCACCGGCGGGTGCGGCGCCTGCGCACGGCCCGGGGGTCGGTCGACCTCCCCGCCTACAACACCGTGTATCGCTGCCTCCTACCAGGACGCAAACGCTTGGACGCCGAACTGGTCGTCGACATCGCGGCCGTGCTGCTCGGGATGGACGTCGCGGCGGAATGGCGGCAGGCGCACCGGGTGATCACCGGACACGCCACCGAGGCGGCCGTGATCAGCGTGGCCGATCACGTGCCCGCCGGGGACGGCAGGTTCGTCGGCAGACAGGCTCAGCTGCGCCGGCTGCTGGAGGCCGGGCCGGACGACGCCGGGGTGTGGGCGATCTCCGGGATGGCCGGGGTCGGCAAGACCCGGTTCGCCGGCGAGGTCGCGCGGCTGCTGGCCGAGCGCGGCCGGTTCGCGGACGTGCGGCTGGTGGTGAATCTCCGCGGCTTCGACGCGGATCGGCCCGCCGCCGACCCGGCCGCGGTGCTCGAAGGCTTCCTGCGCAGGCTCGGGGCGTCCGGGAGCGAGATCGGCTGCCTCACCCTCGCCGGCCGGAGCGCGCTTTTCCGTCGCCTGCTGGACGGACGGCGCGCGCTGATCCTGCTGGACAACGCGGCGTCGGTCGACCAGGTGCAGCCGTTGCTGCCCGCCCTTCCGACCTGCATGGTGCTGGTCACCAGCAGGCGCCGTCTCGCCGGGCTGGACGCGGCACGGCACGTGGAACTCGACGTGTTCACGCCGGAAGAGTCGGTCGAGTTGCTCCGCGACGGGATAGGCGACGAACGCGTCGACGCGGAGCAGGGCGAGGCGGCCGACATCATCGAACTGGTCGGACGGCTGCCGCTGGCCCTCGCGCTGGTGACCCGCCGGTTGGCCGCCTCGGACGAGTGGACGATGGCCGACCACCGGGACCGCCTCGCCGATCTGCGGACCATGCTGCGGCTGGACGACGGGGTCGAAGTCGCGTTGCGCACGTCGTACGACGAACTGGCCGAACCGGACCGGGTCTTGCTCGGCCTGCTCGCCGTCTATCCAGGACGCGATGTCGACGACCACGCGGCGGCGGCGTTGGCCGGCGTCGAGGTCGACGTCGTCCGTCGGCAACTCGACGATCTGGTGGCGGCCACCATGGTCACCGCCCGCGCGTCGCGGTTCGAACTGCACGACCTGGTCCGGGTCTTCGCCGAGAAACGCGTCCGGGAGAACGTCCAGGCCAGGGTGCGCCGGGCCGCGGCGGTCCGGCTGCTCGACTTCCAGCTGGCCACCGCCCGTGCCGCGCTCGTCACCTGTTTCCCCCATGAGGCGGAGCGATGGGAGGACCTGCCCACCCCCGCGGTGCGGGCTCTCGTGTTCGACGGGCCGGACGAGGCGATGGCATGGCTGGACGCCGAGCGGGTCAACCTCGTCGTCGCGTCGGGCTGGGCGCTGAGCGAAGGACGTGCCGAGCACGTGACGCGGCTCGCGTGCGTGATGACGAGCTATTTCGAGGCCCGCGTCCACGTGAGCGACGCCCTCGCCCTGTTCGGGAACGCCGCCCGGGTCGCGTCCGGTGTCACCCGAGGGCACGTGCTGAACGGGCTGGCCATGACCCACTGGCAGCGGGGGAACACCGCCGAGGCACTCGCCGTCCTGGAGGACGCGATCAAGGAGTTCTCCGCCGCCGGGGAATCCGACTACGTCGTCAACCTGTCGGGGAACGTAGGCCTGTTGCTGACCAGTCTCGGTGACTATCGCGCCGCGTTGCCCTGTTTCCGGCAGGCCATGGAGTTCGCGGTCGCCCGGAACAACGAGTCGTTCCGGGCACGGCAGTTGTGCAATATCGGCCTCGCCGAGATGCGCTTGGGGAATCATCCCGCCGCCGTCGACCATTTGTCCCAGGCCCTCGACGTGACCAGGGCGAGCGGTGACCACCTCTGCGAATGCCGGACGCTCGACGGGCTCGGCACCACGTTCTGGCGCATGGGGAAGGACACCGAGGCCTGGACCTGTTACGAACAGGCGCTCGCCGTCGCGAGGCAGACGCACAACCGGGCCGACGAGGGCAAGGTACTCAACCATCTCGGTGTCCTGCTCGTCGAGGCGGGACGGATCGACGAGGCGCTGGCACATCACCGGCAAGCCATCGATCTGGCCGGGGAGATCGGCAGCAGGGAAGGAGTGCTGGCGGCGAACAACGACCTGGCGGCGACCCTGCTCACCGCCGGGCGGGCAGCCGACGCCGTGCGTTGCCTGCGGCGGTCGATCGAGTCGGCGACCGCGGCGGACAGCCGCTACGAACTGGCCAGAGCCCAAAGCGGGCTCGGTGACGCGCTGTTCGCCGCCGGGGATCCGGTCACCGCGCGGAAACACTGGCAGACCGCGCATACCGCGTACACCGAGATGGGGGTGCCGGAGGCCGTCGAGGTCCGCGACCGGCTCAGGTCGGACGCGCGTTCGACAGGGTCGTCTCCCGGCCGAACGTGAGGACAAGGAGCGTTCTGTTGAGAGATAGGGCAACCGTGTCCGGTGGACAGTCCGCTGACGTTGTGAAAGTGGCTTTCGCACCACGCCACGGTTGCCCTTACCCCTCAATGGCAACATCGAAGAACGGGCCGACGTCGGGTCAGTCGTCGAGGGCGTCGAGTACGCGTTTGAGGTCGACGAACTTGAAGTTCGTGGCGTCGCGACCCGGCTCCCCCGGCTTGTCGTCACCGTCCTGGACGACGAGCAGGCCGTTCGGGTACTTGCTGCCGAGCGGCTCGTTGAGGACGGCGGCGCCGTCGCTTTCCTCGGTGCCGTCGAGGGTCGCGGACGCGGCGATCACCCGGAAGCCGCCTTCGTACTCGTTGTCGTCGCCGAGTTCGCGGTCGTAGGCGGCGAAGCTGTTGTCCCCCTGACTGGAAGCGAGCAGGTAGCCGTCACCGTCCCTCTCCTTGAGCAGGGTGAGACCTTCGACGTCGGCCGACAGCCGCGTGCCGCCGTAGCCCGGGTCGGATCCGGGTACGCATTCTTCGGTCGCCTCGTCGTAGGTTCCGGGGATGCCGTACTCGCGGACCTTGTCGATGAGCTTCGGAGTGCCTTCGAGGTCGGCGTCCACCCGCCAGATACCCACGTCCTCCTGCCCTGCGTAGAGGGTGCCGTTCGCGGGATCGACGACCATACCTTCGATCTGGGGCAGTTCGCCCGGCTCGCCGCACGGGGTCCACGATTTGCCGTTCGGCAACCGGAACTGGGACGGCAACGCGAGAGTGCGCACCTTGCGGTAGGAGACCGTGCCTCCGGCTCCCGCGGTCAGCTCCAGCAGGCTGAGCGCGGTGCGTTCCCGCTGGCTGACCACCGCGTACGAGCGGCCGCTGGAGGGGTCGGTCCACGTGGCGAGGCCGTAAGCGGTGCGCTGCTCGTTGATCTCCTCCGGCGACGCGGAGAAGATCGCCGGCGCCGAGGGATCGGTGATGTCGGTGAGCGGGGCACCGGCGTTTCCGCCGTCGATACGGTAGATCCGCAGCCGGTCGCGGCCGCGATCACTGGCGACGGCCAGGTCGCTCACCCGGGAGCCGACCTTCATCCGGTGCACGAGGTCGACGTTGTTGAACCGGCCGGGGGCATCGTCCGGGCCGGGCGCTTTCGGCGCCGGTATCGACTGCACTTCGCGGCCGTCGAGGTCGTAGACGCGCAGGCCGCCTTCCTTGACCGTGGCGACGACGAGGCTGCGATCCGGAGCCGCCGGGTTGCGCCAGATCGCCGGGTCGTCGGCGTCCGCGTTGCCGCCTGCCTCGTCGTCGTACACGGCAGGGGTTTCGGTCGTCGGCTTCACGCTCGGCAGTTCGCCGGCCGCGACGGCCGAAGGGGGCAAGACCGCGGCGAGCGTCACGGCGAGCACGAGACCGCCGACGGTGACGCGGGCTCTGGATGCCTGAGCCATCAAGGTGTTCCTTCCCTGGAGCGAATCGGACAGCCCACTATGAAGTCACCACGTGACAAGTTACCCGAAAGTAACAGCACGGCCAGGTGACCAGGACATGAACACCGCCACTCGTCACCACCATTCCGAAAATCCACTGTGGACAGTGCCGTCGTTCGCCGGGTCGCTCTACAGTCGGCGGCATGGACGAAACCGACACCGCTTGCGTTTTCTGCGAGATCGCGGCCGGCCGGCAGGACACCGGGCGCGTACTGTTCGAGGACGAGACCACGATCGCGTTCCTCGACCACACCGCCGTGACGCCGGGACACACCCTGGTGATACCCCGGGCCCATGCCGCCGACATCTGGGAGATCTCCGCCGAGGGCGCGGCCGCCGTCATGCGGACCGTCCACTCGATGGCCGCCCGGATCCGCGAAGTGCTGCGGCCGGACGGATTGACCTTGTTCCAGGCCAACCGATCCGCCGGCTGGCAGGACGTCTTCCACCTTCATGTCCACCTGGTGCCCAGGAGGGCGGGTGATCATTTGACGAGGCCTTGGGTCGCCTCGGTGAAAGGTGACGACGAGCTGGCGGCCGTGCGCGCCCTGCTCGCGACGCCGCTCGAACGGTGAGTTTGTCCCTTGACAGCGGGACCATCGGGCCTGCATCCTAATTAGGAAAGTTTCTTTACTAAACCGGTCGCACCGTCGCGGATCCGGTCGAACTGGGGGACGGTTCGCAGCTTTGTCCTATGTGGACAATGAGGACTCCTCCTTTGTCATGCCCGCCAGCAGAGAAGGAAGTCCACCGCCGTGACGCGTCCCGAGCCCGCCGTTCGTCGCGCCAGATTGGCCGTGATGGGCGTTTTCGGGCTCTGCGGCTTGATCTGCGCCGTCTGGAGCGCGTCACTGCCGTCGATCAACGCCCGGCTCCACCTCGGCGAAGGCCGGATCGGGCTGGTCCTGCTGAGCACCGCGCTCGGCTCGATGGCCTGCATGCCGGTGGCCGGGCGGCTGGCCGACGCCTGGTCGAGCCGCGCGGTGTTACGGGTGATCGCGCCCGTCGCGGCGCTCACGCTGCTCGGCCCCGCGCTGGCCCCGAATTTTCCGGTACTGCTGGTCGCCGCGTTCGTGCTCGGCGGTGCGCTCGGCTCCTTGGACGTCGCGATGAACGGCCACGCGGTCGAGGTGGAAACCCGCTACGGACGCTCGATCATGTCGGCGTTCCACGGGGTGTGGAGCCTGGGAGGAGTGGCCGGCGGCCTCACGATCACCATCGGCCTGCATCTCGAAACGGGTGGCCCGGCGCTGATGGTCGGCGCCGGTGTGGTCGCGGCAGCACTGTTTCTCTTGCCCGGCAAGCATTTGCTGACCGGCAAGACACAAGGCGAGGTGACGGATGACCCGGTCGTCTCTTCCGCCGGGCTGCCGACGAGCACCATCATGCTGCTCGGCTTGGTCGCACTGGCCGGTTTCGTCAGCGAGGGCGCCGGTTACAGCTGGGCTTCCCTGCACGCGCAAGGAATGCTCGGCGCGGATCCGGCGACGGCGTCGTTCGCGTACACGGCGTTCGCCGCCGCGCTGACCGTTTCCCGGCTCACCGCCGACCGGATCCGGTCGAAGGTGAACCCGGCGAGCTGGATGCGGTACGCGGGATCGGTCGCCGTGCTGGGGTACGCGCTCGTTCTCGTCGCGCCGCTGCTTCCCGGGGCACGGCTGGCTTTCGGCCTGGTCGGCTGGGTGGTCGTGGCGGCCGGTCTGGCGACCGTCGTACCGGCGATCTTCAGCGCCGTCGGCGCGGGTGGCGCGAACGTCGGGCGCGCGCTTTCCTGGGTGACCACCATGGCCTACGCCGGGCAGCTCGGCGGGCCCGCGGTCATCGGCCCGCTCGCCGACGCCACCTCGCTGGGCACCGCCATGGTGGTACCCGGCCTGCTCGCGGCGGTGATCGCCATCGCCGGACCGGTCGTCGTCCGGCGGGCGACCGCCAGGCACCTCACCACAGCCGGACTGGATTGAGTGACACGCACCATGGGGGTAAATCGATGCTGTACGCCGGAATCGGCTGGACCGCCTCGGGTTTCGAGATCGCGGTCCTCGACGGGAACGGGCACGGTGACCGGCCGGCCGTGCGGTTCGCCGCGGACCGGAGCAAGGAGATCGCGTCCTATCTGAACGGCCTCGGCCGCTCGGTGACCGCGGTCGTCGACAGCACCAACGGCATGCTCGACGGCGGTTTCATGGCCGCCGGCCTGGACATGTACCGCGCCGACCCGGCCATCCTGCCGCCGAGGCCGGGTTTCGGCTCGGTGCCCGCCGTCGAGCTGGCGCGCGCGGCGTGGCGAGATCCCGGCTCGTTGGTGCGCTTGAAGATCGAGTCGGGTTCGCTCACCGGGCGGCTGGACGAACATCACGCGGCGATGGCCTCCAGCGACGAAGCGCTGGCCGCGATGACCGCGGCCGGGCGCTCACTGGAGCACGGCGACCGGACCCGCGGGCAGATCGCGCTCACGTTCGACGACGGCCCGCATCCTCCGTACACCGGGCGGATCCTCGACATTCTCGAGTCCTACGGGGTCCGCGCCACCTTCTTCTGTGTCGGGCTGAACGCGGGCGCGCGCGGCGAAGATCTGCGGCGGATGGCGGAACAGGGCCATGGCGTCGGCAATCACACGTGGTCCCATCCCTATCTTCCGGATCTCTCGGCGACGGAGCTGGCCGACCAGCTCAACCGGACCGGCGACGTGATCGCGGACGCTTTCGGCGCCGTGCCCGCGTTCTTCCGCCCGCCCTACGGATCACGGACCCCCGCGGTGCTCCGCTCGCTGACGGACCTCGGCGCGCGGCTCGCGCTGTGGGACGTCGACACCGAGGACTGGGCGATGCCCGGCCCGGAGGTGATCGCGCGAACCGTGCTGCGGCAAACGATTCCCGGCTCGATCGTGCTGATGCACGACGGTGGCGGCGACCGTTCCCAGACCGTCACCGCCTTGCCGTCGGTGATCGAAGGACTACTGGCCCGCGGACTCGAGTTCGTCCGCGTCGAAGACCTGGTGACCCCGAACTTCGCGACAGGAGAGAGATGACGATGCATCCCATCGAGCTTGCGGAGACCCACGTCGGACCGAGCATGCTGCGCAGGCTGGCAGCGGCCTGGCCCAAGCGCGCGACCATCCGCACCGACATGGCCGGAGTGGTCAACCCCGGCGAATACGATCCCAGCCTGCTGGACTACCCGCTGCACCTCATGCCGTTCTCGGAGCACCCGCGGTTCCTCGAAGCGTCGGACGAGCAGCGGCTGCTCGTCAACACGCTGGCGTGGATCGCCTACAACGAGCGCGTCATCGCCGCCGAGGAACACGTGGCGAACCCGACCTTCGAGAAGCTCGCGCACGGCGTCTTCCCCGGTGTCGACCGCTACGAGGTCAAGGAAGTCGTCCAGCAGTCCCATATCGACGAGGTGTGGCACACCTACATGCACATGATGGCGATGCAGCGCACCCGTGAGGCACGCGGGATCGGTCTCGAAGAGTCCTTTGTGGAGCCGGTGACGAACCGCAGGCTCTACGCGCTCGCGGAGAGCATGGACGAGCAGTGGCAGCGCGATCTGCTCTATCTCATGTGGACGGTCGTCGGCGAGGTCAGCATCAACGCCTTCCTCGACCTGCTGGCCGGCGACAAGTCCATCCAGCCGATGCACGCGCTCATCGCCCGGCTGCACGCCCGCGACGAGGCGGCGCACGGTCCCGTGCTGGCCGAACTGATGAAGGAGATCTACCCGAAACTGGAGCCGGAGCGGCAGGAGTTCTTCATCCGGTACCTCCCCGAGGCGATCACCGCGTTCGGCGCCGAGGACTACGAGCTGTGGCCGCAGGTGCTCCGGTTCGCCGGTATCGAGCACGTCGACGAGATCATCGCCGACTGCCGAGCCAAGGAGGACGGCGAAGTCATGATGAACGACTTCGCCACGGTGCACCGGCTGCTGCGGGACCTCGGGATCGAAGACAAGGTGAAGTATCACTTCGTGACGGCCAAGGGCGGCGTCAAATGATCCTGACCGGGCCCGAGATCACCGAGTCGGTGACCGACGGCCGGATCGCGATCTCCCCGTTCAGCCCGGACCAGGTCAACCCGAACAGCTACAACGTCAAGCTCGGCGGCACGCTGATGTCCTATCGGGACAAGGTCGTCGACGCCTACCACCCGAACCCGACCGAGACGATCCAGCTGCCCGAGGACGGGTACGTGCTCCAGCCCGACCAGCTCTATCTCGGGCACACCGAGGAGCGCATCGGCTCGGACATCTACGTGCCGCTGCTGTTCGGCCGGTCCTCGGTCGGCAGGCTCGGGCTGTTCGTCGAGATCACCGCACCGATCGGGGACATCGGTTTCCACGGCCAGTGGACGCTCATGCTCTCCCCCGTGCAGCCGTTGCGGGTCTACCACGGCATGAAGATCGGCCAGATCATGTTCTTCGTGTCCTCCGGTGAGATCGATCTCTACGCGGGGAAGTACCAGTCGGCGGTCGGCCCGCAAGAATCCCGCTATTGGCGCGACCGGGTGGCGGTCACGTCGTGATCCTCACCCGCAAGGCGATCGAGAAGGCACTGGAGAGCGGGGACATCGTGATCGACCCGTTCGAGCCGGACCGGTTGTCGCCCAACGCGTACGACTGGCGCCTCGGCGAGAAGATGCGCGTCTTCGACACGGAGCTGGACGCGGCGAGGTCGACCCCGTTCACCGAACTCGTCATCCCGCCCGAGGGGCTGGTGCTCGAGCCGGGGCGGCTGTACCTCGGTGTCACCCACGAGCGGACACGTTCCGAGCGCTACGCGCAGATGATCAACGGTGACCACACGATCGGCGGGCTCGGTATCTGGGTCCATGTCTCGGCGCCGCTCGGGCACGTCGGCCACGCGATCAACTGGACGCTGGAGATCAGGGTGGCCAGGCCGGTCCGGGTCTATCCGCTGATGACCTTCGGCAAGATCATCTTCCTGGTCGCGCACGGGTCCCTGGCGAGCTATCAGCACGTCGGCGTGAAGTACACGAGCACGTCCGGTATCGACATTTCCCGGCTGTACGAGGAACTGTCGTGAAGACACCGAAGACACCGAAGACACTGACCGGGATCGACCTCCCGCCGGGCAGCCCCGGCGGGAGCGTCGAGCTCCTCAAGGATCTCTACCTCGCGCCGGAAGCGCCGATCGCGGCCGACGTCTTCATGCTCGGCTCCGGCGCGCAGCCCGGCGGGCCGCACCTGCTCGACGTGCCGGGAAAGCAGCTCGACGGTCCGGGATTCTGGTCCTATGTGGACGCGTTGGCGACCGCGATCCGACGTCGGTTCGATCCGGCCGATTTCGACGCGGTGCATTGGCAGCACTTGAGTTTCGGTGCCACGCCCGCGTTGCTCCGTGCGTTCCCGGACCATCCGCGGATCGCCCTGGTGCACGGCACCGATCTGCTCTTCGCGGCCGAGCATCCCACCCAGCGTGACGTGCTGCGCGAAGCCGCCGCGTCGACAGGCGCGGTCGTCGTGCCGACCTCGGCGATGGCCGGCCTCCTGCGCGAGGTCACGCCGGTCGAACCGAAGCGGATCGTGCACGTGCCATGGGGAATCCCCGATCGGCTGCTGCACTCGCCGCCGCCGCGGCCCGGGACGCGGGACGGCTTCCGGGTGCTGTACGCCGGGCGGCTGACCGCGGAGAAGGGGGCGGCCGAGCTGATCGCGGACCTGACGGGGCTGCCCGGCGTGACGTTGTGCGTCGCGGCTCCCGAGCACGAGTTCGCCGCACTACCGGTGGACACGACTCAAGTCGACTACCTCGGCTGGTTCGACCGCCCCGCGTTGTGGCAGGCCTTCGCGCGGCACGACCTGCTCGTGATGCCGTCGACGACGTTGGAAGCGTTCGGGCTCGTCGCGGTCGAGGCGCAGGCCTGCGGGTTGCCGGTGGCGTATCAGCCGGTGCCGGGGTTGACCGAGGTGCTGGGCGATTCGGCGCTGCGGTTCACCCGGTCCACGCTCGCGGACACCGTCCGTCTCCTGGCCAAGGACGACAGCGCGTTGACGGACCTGCGTGCGGCCGGACTGCGCAACGCGGCCCGGTTCCCGCTGTCCGGGACCGCCGCAGGCCTGGCGGCCGTGACCGCCGAGGTGTGCCGGTGATCGCGCAGCGCGGGCTGTTCGCCGGGCCCGATGGGGTGATCGGCAAGGATCTCTACGTTCAGGTCGTCTCGGGCGGCGCTCGCCGCGAGCGGACCACACTCACCCTCGAATCCGCGTCGAAGGTCTCCGGCAACACGTACTTCGGACGGTTCCCGGCCAGCTACTGGCAGCGCTGGACGACGGCCGGCGTCGTCGAGGTCGGACTGGAGGCCGCTGGTTCCGGCACGGTTTCCCTGCTGGCGTCGGACTTCGAGGGCGAGCCGCGCGTGGTGGCGGCGCGGGTGGTGGACGGCGGGCCGATCTCGCTGGTCGCCCCCCTCGACCGGTTCGTCGACGGCGGCGCGTTGTGGCTGGACTGGGAAACCGAACCGGGCCAACGGCTTGTCGTCCGCGACGTGCGCTGGACGGTTCCGGCGGCGGAGCGGTCACGGCCGACGGTGGTGACCATCTGCACGATGAACCGCCCGGCCGACTGCCTCGCCACGCTGACCGCGATCGCCGATGACGACTTGGCGCAGGCCACGGTGCACGCCGTGTACGTCGTCGATCAGGGCACCGACCCGGTGCCGGCCGAGGGCGTTCTGCCGCCGGGCAAGCTGCGGTACCTGCGGCAGCCGAACCTGGGTGGCGCGGGCGGTTTCACGCGCGGCCTGTACGAGGTCGACGGCGAGAACGTGAACATGCTGTTCATGGACGACGACATCGTGCTGGAACCCGACCTGCTCGTCCGGATGACGGCGTTTTCGGCGTCCACGGCGGAACCGCTGATCCTCGGCGGCCAGATGCTGAACCTGCTGCACCCCACGCGGTTGCACGCGGCGGCCGAGTACACCGACCTGGACGGCATCCGGCCGGGCATGCCGATCCGGCACAGCCTGCACGCGGTCGACCTGCTGGCCACGGATCCGGCCACCGGCAGGCCGTACCGGCAGGAGTTCCGCGTCGACGCGGGTTACAACGGCTGGTGGGCGTGCCTGATCCCGTACGAGGTGGTCAAGGAGACCGGCTATCCGCTCCCCCTCTTCTTCCAGGGTGACGACGCCGAGTACTCCTACCGGGCACGGGCACACGGATTCCCGACGGTGACACTGCCGGGCGCGGGCCTGTGGCACACCGACTTCCCGTGGAAGGACTCCGACGAGCTCAATCGGTACTTCATCCTGCGCAACTACACGATCATCTCGGCGCTGCACGGCGATTTCCCGGTGCTGAAGATCGCCGGAACCCTGCTCGCCGAGCTGATCCCCTCGCTGCTGGGCATGCGATACGGCGCCGCGGCGACCCTGATCCAAGCGGTGTCGGACTTTCTCGACGGGCCGGACATCCTGCGCGATGGCGGGGTCGCGGCGCTGGCGCGGATCCGCGAGGTGCGTTCCCGCCATCCGGAGACCGTCGCGCATCCACCGACGGCCGTCCCGGGGCTCGCGTCGAACGACATCGCGATCAGCGAACCGAGTGTCTTCGACCGGCTGGCACTCGGGCCGTTGCTCGGCGTGCACCGGCTCGCCCTGGGCTCCGTGCCGGTTTCGGAGGCCGACTGGTGGCGGGTCGGCGCGCTGCGCACGGCGGTGGTGACCGACGCGTCGCAACGAGGTGTCCGCGTCCGCACGTACGACCGGGCTCACCTGGTCCGGCTGGCGTACCAGGGCGCCCGAGTGCTCACCCGGTTCATCCGCGACGGCGCCGCCGTCCGCGAGCGGTACCGCGCGGCGCTGCCGCGGCTGACCAGCCGGGACGCCTGGACCGGATTGTTCTCGGACGAAGGATTGATTCCATGACGCCCTTGCTGGTGGCGACGGATCTCGACGGCACGGTGGTACGCCCGGACGGCACGATCTCCGACCGCACGGTGTCGGCGTTCGCGCTCGTCGAAGAATCGGGCGCCGAATTCGTGGTCGCCACCGGCCGCCCACCGCGGCTGGTGGCGGAGATCGCCGGCCGATTCGGTGACCGGGGCCTCGCGATCTGCTCCAATGGCGCCTACCTGTACGACATGCACACCAGGACGGTCGTCGAGGAATACGCCATCACGACCCCGGATCTGGCCGAAGCGGTCGCCAGGCTGCGGGCGGCGATCCCCGGCATCGGTATCGCCGTGGAGCACGCCGACCGGTTGGTCGCGGACTCGGTTTACGAGCCGTGGGAATGGGACCGCGGCGCCACGATCGAACGCGCCGACGACGCGACGCTGCTGAGCCTGCCCGCGCCGAAGCTGCTCGGCAGGCACCCCTCGCTGTCCGCCGACGAACTCCTCGCGCTGGCCAAGCCGGCCTTGGAGGGGCTCGTCGCCGCGTACCACTCCAACGGCTCACGCCTGGTCGAAGCGATCGCGATCGGCGTGAACAAGGCGGCCGCGCTGGCCCGGCTGGCCGCGCGGAGCGGGGTGGCGGCCTCGGACGTGATCGCGTTCGGTGACATGCCCAACGACCTGCCGATGCTGTCCTGGGCAGGTACGGCGTACGGCGTGGCCAACGCTCATCCCGACGTGCTCGCACTGGTGGACCACGTGATCGGCAGCAACAGCGAAGACGGCGTCGCCGTCGTACTCGAACAGCTCTACGCGAAGGAGAACTCCGTTGTCGGTGAATGAGTTGGACCGGCTCGTCAACGCCTGCCTGCTCGCCGGGTACACCGGGGCCGCACCGCCGGCCTGGGTGCATTCGGCGCTCGATGACGGGCTCGCCGGGGTCACCCTGTTCCCGGCCAATCTGGACGGTGGCAGGCAAGCGATCGTCCGGCACACCCGCGCGCTACGGCGGACGGCGCCCGACGCGCTGATCGCGCTGGACGAGGAGGGCGGCGACGTCACCCGCCTCGACTACGAAACCGGCAGCGCGTATCCGGGCAACCTGGCGCTCGGCGAGATCGACGACCTGACGCTGACCGCCGAGGTCGCCGCGGCCATCGCGGCGGATCTGAAGGCCTGCGGCGTCAACCTCAACCTGGCCCCGTCGATCGACGTCAACAGCGATCCCGACAACCCGATCATCGGCGTCCGGTCCTTCGGCGCCCGGCCGGATCTGGTCGCTTCACACGGCGCTGCGTTCATCGAGTCCATGCAGGACGGTGGCGTGTCCGTCTGCGCCAAGCACTTTCCCGGCCACGGCGCGACGGTGACCGACCCGCACCACGCATTGCCCATTGTGGACATTCCGGATGCGACGTTCCGCGAGCGCGAGCTGGCGCCGTTCGTGTCGGCGATCAAGGCGGGCGTCCACGCGATGATGACCGCCCACGTGCTCTATCCCGCACTGGACCCGGACAACCCGGCGACGCTGAGCCGCCGCCTGCTCCACGACCTCGTCCGCGACGAGCTGGGCTATGAAGGTGTGCTGCTGTCCAGCGCGATCGCCATCGAAGCGGGCCAAGGCAACCAGGACATCGGCGCGGTGGCCGTCCGTGCCCTGCGGGCGGGATCGGATCTGCTGCTGCTCGGCCCGACCGAGGGTGAGGAGCTCTGCGCGGTCATCCGCGCGTCGGTCTCCGAAGCAGTCCGCGCCGGCACACTTTCTTTGGAGACACTGGAAACCGCGGCCACGCGAGTTTCCACTCTGCGCGCTCTGGCCGCTCCGCGCGATCTCGGGCTCGAGGCCGCGCGGCGCGCGCTGCGCGTCCACGGACCGGTCGCGTTGACCGCTCCCGCCTTCGTGGTCGAACTGCGCGCCGGCGGCAACGCGCTGGGCGAGGCCCACTGGAGCCTCGCCGACCGGCTGACCGAACTCGGCGCTGCCCACTCGGCGGTGCTCGCCGCCGAAGACGACCCGGTGGTCTTGCCGTCGACCGGCCCGGTGGTGCTGGTGGTGAGGGACGCTTACCGGACCCCTTGGCAAGCGGCCCGGCTGGCCGAGGCCCTGACCGCCCGGCCCGACGCGATCGTGGTGGCCGTCGGCATGCCGGACGACGTGACTCCGCGGGTCGAAGCCAGCATCCGGACCTATGGAGCCGGTGCGGTCAACATCGAGGCGGCGGTGGAACGGCTCACCGCCCAGTGGCCGTCAGCCTAGGGGCCTCCTCCGGTACCCACCTCAGGGCGACACCGAGAAGATCGGACACGACAGCTCGATGTCGTCGGGCGGTGGCGAACCAGGGCTTTGCGGTTCATCGGGTTCGCCGCCGCCGTGGTGGCCCGGCTAGCGTGACCACGCCGATCATCCGCGATTCCGAAGGACGGCCCAGCCGATCATGAGCGCGTCGTACGTCTACCGGATCACCAAGTACGACCCGGCCGATCGCGACGAGTGGGGCGCGTACCGCGGTTCCGAGGACGTGTCGAGCGACCACGGTCCGGTGGAGGCCGCCTACCTCGCCGCCGTGACGGCCTTCGCCGAAGACACCGGCGTGACCCGGCTGACCATCCGCGACCCCGAGGTCCATGGATTCGTCCACTTCGGAGCAGAGCCGCCCGTCGACGGCGACGGACTGCACGGACTGTTCCCCGCCGACCTCACCGGCTACCACGACGGCGCGCGGATCACCCTGGACGTCGGGCGTGAGCTGGTGCGCGTCATGCTGCGCGACAACGGCGCGTGGTGCCGGCTCGAGACCGAAGACCGGTTCTTCGTCCACATCGGCTACGACCAGTACATGTACATCGGAAGCGAGCAACCGTGCGGACACGCGGTCACGCTGACCACCGCGAGCGGGTTGTTCGTCGAGCCCCTGGACGCCTCGCCCTACGCCCCGGCCGACGGACCGTACGAAACGGTTCCGGCCGACGCGGCGTTCTGGGCCGAGGTGGCGGCACTCCTGGCACAGCACGGCAGGCTCCTCTTGGAAGAACAGGTCGTCGCCAATCTCTCCCGCTGGCATCTGCTCACCGCCGACGCCGTGCCCGACCTCGGACCGCGCGCCCTGCTGAACGTGTGGCCGGACCTGTCCACAGACGTTCCAGCGGTGCTACGCACGATTACGCCGGACTTCGCCGGCTGGGCCGTCCTGAAGCACGCGGACGGCCGCATCCACGGCTTCCACGCCGACAGCGATGACCGAGCGTGCCTGGCCGAAGCGTTCGCCGGCGCACGCGCGGCCATCCTCCTGCCGCACACCACCGACGGCCACAACCCACTGCTCGTGGCCGTGCGACCGGACGACGACGGAATCGTCCGCGCCCGCTGGCCCCTCTGAGCCGTGCAGGCGAGCAGGTGGCCTGCCCGGCCCGGCTGTCGTGCGACCTCTGCGGACACCAGCATCCGATGTCCTGACGTCGGCAGGAGCGGACGCTACTGGTTCGTTTGCGTCACAGTATCCGCAGACGTGGATCCGCGAGGTCTCGATCAGGCCGGTGCAACTTATGTCGATGACACGATTCCAGCTGCTGTCGACGCACCTTGCGCGCTTCGGCTACGCTTTTCGATCGTCCGACTTCGAAATACCGAGTTCTGCGCGCGATACTTCTCTGAGCGAGGAGATTTTGACATCGAGCGAATTCAGCCGGGCCTGTACACGGTCTAGCGATTCTTTATCGGTGCTGTCAAATCCCATCATGCCATTTGGATTCATTCTCGTGATTATTCCGTGTTCAAGCAGCATTTGCTGCCGGATCCCTTTCGCGGTCTCGCGCCATGAATCCGACGCCAGCAATTCGATACTTACGAGAATTTGACCAGTGACACGCATGGGTTCATGCAGCTGTTCTCGAAGAAGGCGACCAGCGTCCGACAAAGTCTTGCCGTTGTCGACCGCCGCATACAATTCCAGAAGAAGCGCATGTGCCGCAGTGCTCCACAAATAGGAGTATTGCAGGAAGTTCGAGTAGGCTTCAATTCTTTGATCTCGCCAATGCTCAAATGTCCGCTGCTTGATTTCCCGACGCTGCCTACGGTTCTCGCCCGATATGCTCAACGCCTGACCTGTCACAACGCCAATGAGCGCTATCGCAGCAGCTCCGAGCGGAACCCACCAGGCCGCAATATTCATTGCACAAGTGTAACCAGGCACGTCCGATGCACGCTCGCCAGCCGTACGGCCAGTGGCAGGCAGATCAACGTCGGCCAAGGTCAATCAGGCTGGGTCGCGGAAATCCAGAACATGTAACCACTGAAGATTCTCGCCACCGATGACATGTCGACCTCGGCGTTCTCACCTGGCGACTGACTCGACCGAGCAGCGTGGGCTGGTCCAGCGGCATGGGCGGAAGTTTCGCCATGCAGTGGACTGGGAGGCTCGCCGATCAACGCGTGTAGGCACTCGGACCCGGAATGGTGCAGCAGCTCGACTGTTCTGACTCGTCGTCGGGTGCTGGGAGCCGGCTCGTCGGACGCAAGTTGTTCAACGACGCTGGGGGATGCGCCGGCCGGCCGTTGCAGGACGGGTTGATGATGAAGCCGGCCACGCGACGTCGTCGATGGCGAGCCACGGCGCAACGGCGACGATCGAGGGTGTGAGTCCGGTGAATGCCTTGACTTCGCGGTGGAGATGGGACTGGTCGACGTAGCCGCACCGGGCGGCGACGCCGGCGTGCACCCCCTGCGAACGCTCGACACCGTTCTCACTCATACGAGGATGGTGCACGGCCGCCGACCACCAGGTCTTGGACGAATGTCGCCGCACGATCGACGTCGCGGGATCGACGTCGCGGGATCAACCCCGGGTATTCGACTCAGAAGTGACTCGAGGCGCCTGGATGGTCGCTCAGAGTTCGCCGCCGTCACGGTAGAGCGGTCCGGCCGCAGTTGATTGCGCGATCCCGCCGGCGCGGTCTATCTTCTACGTGTCCGATTAGCGTTCCAGCATGTTCGTTTATCGGACGCCGCGCCCCTGACCGGCCGACTCGACGAGGAGCGAAAGTGTCGAACGTGCCCGCCTCGCACGAAACGGCCGATCCGAGGTCCGGCGTCAGCCGGTCGGCGTTCAGGCGGGTGCTGGCGGGCAGTACCGCCGGCGCGGTGCTCGAGTGGTACGACTTCGCGCTTTACGGGATCCTGGCCGCCACTGTGCTCGGGCCGCTGTTCTTCCCCGGCGGCGACGGGTTCGCCCAGTTGCTGCTCGCGCTGGCGACACAGGGGCTCGGCTTCGTCGCGCGCCCGATCGGCGGCATCGTCTTCGGGCATCTCGGTGATCGCCTCGGCCGCAAACCCATGCTGGTGACCACTTTCCTGCTCCTCGGACTGTCGACCTCCGCGATCGGGCTGCTCCCCACCTACTCGCAGGTCGGCATCGGGGCGACGATCTCGCTCGTCGTGCTGAGGCTGATCCAGGGGTTCGCCCTCGGCGGCGAGTTCGGCGCGGCGGTGCTGATGGTCAGCGAGTACGGAAGCCCGAAGCGGCGCGGCTTCTGGTCGGCGTGGCCGCAGGCGGGAGCGCCGCTGGGCGCGGTGCTGGCCACCGCCGTGGTCGGCGGGATCGCCTTGGTCCTCCCCGAAAACGCTTTCGACCAATGGGGCTGGCGCGTCGGTTTCCTGTTCGCGATCCCGCTTCTGGTCATCGGCTTCTGGATCCGGCGGCGCATCGACGAGTCGCCGGTGTTCCAGGAGGCGCAGGCGCGGGCCACGGTATCCGCGGACGCCGTCCGGGAGCGGTCGAGCATCCTCGAGACACTCGCTCACCCTGGTCCCCTCCTCCGCGGCCTCGGCGTGCGGCTCGGCGAGAACGTGGCCTTCTACGTCTACACCGTCTTCGTGGTCGCCTACGCCACGAAGACCTTCGGCTACGACAAGTCCGACGTCCTCCTCGCCGTGGCCGTCGGGTCTCTGCTGCAGTTCGCGGGGATGCTGGCCGGCGGCCACTGGTCGGACCTCGTCGGGCGGCGTATCGCCATGCTGGTCCCGGCGGCGGGCCTCGCGGTGTGGGCGCCGGTCTTCTTCGCCATCGTCCAAGCCGACAACCTGCCACTGCTCTATCTCGGCATCGGCGTCGGCGCGGCACTGCACGGGCTCCTGGCCGGCCCGGAAGCCGCGTGGATCACCGAGCTCTTCCCGACCCGCCGCCGGTTCGCCGGTGCCTCCCTGGTGTTCCAAGGCTCCTCGATCATCGCCGGCGCGCCCGCGCCCCTCATCGCCGTGTGGCTGGCCGAAAAACAGGGCCCCACGGCGGTCGTGCTGTACCTCGTCGGCACCATCGCCGTCACCCTCGTCGCCCTGCTCTTCAGCGCCGAAACCCGGGGCACCGACCTGAATTCCGACCGCAGGTGACCATGTCGAGCGGGCTCGCCCCGGCCCGGTCTCGACCTTGAGTTCGAAGACTTCACCTGCTCGCGCTCACTCACACTGAGGTAGCCCGGCCGGGTGAGCGGCCCCCTGAGCGGATCGCCGCTTGCAGCCAGTTTGATCTCGCCATCAAACTGTTACCCCGAACGGTCTAAGGGCGTCGTATCTTTCGGGTCACCACCTCTGACGGTTATCACCCAACGGAAGAGAAACAAGTAGGAGCCCGCACCTTTCCCGCGGTCGGCGCGGTCGCGGAAGCACCCCAAAGGTGCGGGCGAGGCGAAACCCGATTTCGCCAGGCGCGTCATCCGCGCGGAGCCCGGACCTGCACCGGGATAGCGCGACATCGTGAAAATTCGCTCGCAGCGCGCGACACCGGACCACTTCGTCCGATGTGGACGCCGAGGCGAGACGTTGTGCCCTTCAGCTTCGTCCTCAACGGGCGGCGACCCCCCGTTGGCGAACCGGTTCGGGAGAAAGAACGTGGCGATGAACACTGCCGTCAGTCGACTGTCCACAGTAGACAAACAACTCGGCCGTGGCCCTGGATACCTGTGCTTTCCACCTGCCGGGGGAACGGCACTCGGCCTGCGCGGGCTCGCCGCCACAGCAGCGGGATCGGTGGTGTGGGGCGTGGAATATCCGGGGCACGGCACACGTCTCACCGAGCCGCCCGCCGAATCGCTCACCGTCCTCGCCGAGGAAATCGCTCGGCAATGCGTCGCTCGTATCGGTGCCGAAGGTTTTTCACGAACGGTGCTGATCGGCTTCAGTATGGGCGCGTTCGTCGCACTCGAGGTGGCCCAGCGCGTTCTCGGCCGGGGACGACCGGGCCCCGCGGGGCTGGTCGTCGTGGGGGCGTGCGCGCCTCAGCGGCGAGTTCCAGGGAGATACGCGAAGGCGGACGCCGCCGAGGCGGGCCGGCTGCTCGACCAGCATTGCCCGCCCTCGTCGGCGGGCTACCTCGACTGCCCCGAACTCCGGGAGTACGCGCTCGATCTGTTCCTCGGCGACCTGCGGTTGACCAGCGCCTACCCCGGCCCCGCGAAAACGCCGTTGTCCTGCCCGATAGTCGCGATCCGGGGAGAGGACGACCTCGACTTCGCGGCCGGTGACGAGGAGATCCGGGCTTGGCGGGCTTGGACGACCGGGCGATTCACCGGCTGTGCCGTGCCAGGGGGCCACCTGGCGGTTCTCACCCCAGGCAAGGAAGCCGGATTCTGGGACCGGGTCCGGCTCGGGACGGAGCCGTGCGATGACTGACCCCGCGTTGTCCTCGGTGAGCGGCGTGGCGCGCCGGCTCCCCCGCGTGACCTGGTGCGACTTGTTCGAGTCTCAGGCCAGGAAGGCCCCCGGGCGGGTCTGCCTGGTGGCCGACGAGGTCTCCTGGACGTTCCACGAACTCGACCTCTGGGCCGAGCGGCTCGCCCAGGTGCTGCGGAACGCGGGCGCGTCGCCGGGGACGGTGGTGGCCTGCGCGATGACCCGGTCCGTCCGGGCCGTGCTGGGCGTGCTCGCGACGGCGAAGGCGGCAGCGGTGCACCTTCCGATCGACCCCGCCCTGCCCACCGCACGCCTCTACGCGATCCTCGCCGACGCCCGCCCCTCCGTCGTGCTGACGGACGTCGAGAGTCTCGCGGAGCGGGCGGACGTAGTCCTGTCCACAGAGGACTGGAAGGCGGAGCTCGCGGGGCACACCGGACACCGGTCGCCCGGAGCCGTCGCCGGCCCGGCGTACCTCGTCTACACCTCCGGCTCGACGGGCCTGCCCAAAGGGGTCCTGGTGGGACATCGGAGCCTGGTCAACCTGTGCGGCGAACTCGCCGACCGGTTCTTTCCCGCGGGCCGAGGCCCGCAGCGGGTGGCACATGGTCTGCCGCTGGTCTTCGACGCGTCGTGGAACCCGCTGTCGTGGCTGGCGGGAGGGCACGAACTGCATCTGGTCCCCGATCCGGTCCGTACGGATCCAGGTTCCTATGTGGACTTCGTGCGGGAGCACCGGCTGTCCGTCGTAGAAGCGGTGCCCGCGCACATGTCGGCACTGCTGGAAGCCGGATTACTCGATGGGCCCGCTCGTCCGCGGATGCTGTTGATGGGCGGTGAGGCCATCGGGCAAGATCTCTGGTCACAGCTGCGTGGCGCGGCGGAGGTCACCGCGGTGAACCTCTACGGCCCGACCGAGTGCACGGTGTTCACCACGTCCTGCGGTCTCGATGAACGCGCGACGCCGTCGATCGGGCGGCCCATCGGCAACACCACCGCCCAGGTCGTCGACGAGGAGCTGCGGCCGGTGCCGATCGGGGAACCCGGCGAACTCCTGATCAGCGGCTCCTGCCTCGCGCTGGGCTACCTCGGGCGGCCGGAGCTGACCGCGGACCGGTTCGTCACCGCGGGAGAACGCCGGTACCGGACCGGCGACCGGTGCCGTCTCGCGGCCGACGGTCACCTCGAATGGCTGGGCAGGCTGGACGATCAGGTCAAGATCCGGGGCCACCGGGTCGAGCCGGGCGAGGTGGAGCAGGCACTACTCGCCTCTCCCGGGGTCCGGCAGGCCGCGGTCCGGGTCGAAGGCACCGACCCGCGGCTGGTCGCCTACGTCGTGCTCGACACGGGAACCGTCACGCGGCTGCGAGAACGGCTGCGGGCGGTGCTGCCTGCGTATCTGCTGCCCTCCGCCGTGATCCCGCTCGACGCCATGCCCCTCGGGCCGACCGGGAAGATCGACCGGGCCGCCCTCGCCCCGCCCGTCCCGGTGCGGCGGGCTGTCGTGCTGACCTCCCCACAGAAGCTCGTCGCCGCCGCGTTCCGGGTCCAGCTGGAGATTCCGGCGGTCGACGCGGACAGCGACTTCTTCGACCTCGGTGGGCACAGCCTCTCCGCCGCGGCGCTCGCCGCGCGGCTACGGGCACTGGGCGTGCCGTGTTCGCTGCGGGACGTCCTGGTGCGCCGCACGGTGGCCCGGATTGCCGAACTCGTTCCCACCCAAGAGAAAGGAGTGACGCCGTGATGGACGACTACGACGTGATCGTCGTGGGTGGCGGGCCGGGTGGTTCCACCGCCGCCGGCCTCATCGCCGCGGAAGGTCACCGGGTGCTGCTGCTGGACAAGGACCACTTCCCGCGCTACCAGATCGGGGAATCCCTGCTGCCCGCCACGATCCACGGGATCTGCGCGATGCTCGGGGTCCGCGACGAGATCGAACGGGCCGGATTCGTCCGCAAACGGGGCGGCACCTTCAAATGGGGCACCGGTGCCGAACCGTGGACGTTCTCCTTCGCCGCGTCCGACCGCATGGCCGGGCCCACGTCGTACGCCTACCAGGTCGAGCGCACCCGGTTCGACGCGCTGCTGCTCGACGGCGCCCGCCGGCTCGGCGCCGAGATCCGGCAAGGACATCGAGCACTCGGCACCATCCGGGTGGGCGAGCGGGTCGGCGGCGTCCGCTACCTCGACGAAGCCGGGCACGAACGGCGGGCGACGGCCAGGTTCGTGGTCGACGCCTCGGGGCACGGGAGCAGGCTCCACCACGACGTCGGCGGCACCCGCGAGTACTCGCCGCATTTCCGGAACCTGGCGCTGTTCGGGTACTTCGAGGGCGGTCGCCGGATGCCCGCGCCCGACACCGGGAACATCCTGTGCGTCTCGTTCCCCGACGGCTGGTTCTGGTACATCCCGCTGTCGGACACCTTGACCAGCGTCGGAGCCGTCGTCAGACACGAATCGGCGGATCGCGTCCAGGGCGATCCTGACGTGGCCTACTCGGCGCTGATCGAGGATTGCCCGCTCATCGAGGAGTACCTCCGCGACGCGCGCCGCGCGACCGAGCCACCCTACGACCGCCTCCGTGTGCGGAAGGACTACTCCTACGACCGGACCGTGCTGTGGTCCCCGGGCATGGTGCTCGTCGGAGACGCCGCCTGCTTCATCGACCCGGTGTTCTCCTCGGGGGTGCACCTGGCCACCTACAGCGCGTTGCTGGCCGCCCGGTCGATCAACAGCACACTCGCGGGTTTCTCGGACGAGAAGCGCTGCTTCGCCGAGTTCGAAGCCCGCTACCGCCGGGAATTCGGACTGTTCCGGGATTTCCTCATCACCTTCTACCAACTGGACTCCGACGAAGACGACTACTTCCGGCAGGCGCGACGGCTGACCGGCCATCACGGTGCCGCCGAAGCGGCTTTCGCCGGTCTCGTCGGCGGAGTGTCCTCACAGGACTTCTCTCGCGCGATGTTCGGCGACGTGCTCGCCGAAGGTGTGCAACTGCAGTTACGCGGCCTGCTCGGCGAAGCCGCGGGCGACGAACCGCCGATGTTCCCCGGTGGGCTCGTCCCCACCGCGGACGGCAGGCGGTGGCGGGTGCCCGATGCCTGATCTGGCCGTTCTGCTCGCCGCCCTCGCCGTCCTGCTCGCCCTGGCCCGCTGTTTCGGCTGGGTGTTCACCCGGGCCGGACAGCCCGCCGTCCTCGGGGAGATCACCTGCGGGCTCGTCGTCGGCCTCGCCCTGCAGGCCGGTCCGGGCCTGCCCGGTGGCGTCGACACGACGCTGGACGCGCTCGCCCAACTCGGCCTGATCCTGTTCCTGTTCGGGGTCGGCGCCCGCCTCGCGCCGTCGATGCCCGCGGCACGGATCACGGCGGCGTTCGTGCCCGCGCTGGGCGCGACCGTCGTCCCGATCGTCCTCGGCGCGCTGCTGGCGGTTTGGCTGGCCACCCGCCACGCTCCGGCCGGGGTCGCCCCGTTCGTCCTGTTCGCCGCCGCGGCCATGGCGGTGACCGCCTTTCCCGTGCTGGCGCGAATTCTGGCCGAACGGCGGATGCTGGACGACGACCGCGGCCGCTGCGCGCTCACCGCCGCGGCGCTCACCGACGCCACCGCATGGGCGGCGCTCGCCGTCGTCGCGTCCGTCCACAGTGGAGTGCAGGCCTGGGCGCTCCTGGGGGCGTTCCCGTTCCTGCTGGGCCTGCTCATCCTCGGCCGGCCGTGGTTCGGCCGGACGATGGATCGCGTGTCCGGGCCGACCGCGGTCGCGACCATGGTCGCCCTCGCCTGCTCCGGAGCCGCGATGACCGATGCCATCGGCCTGCACGCCGCGATCGGCGCGTTCCTGGTCGGTGTGGCCGCCGGGCGGCCCGCGTCCCGGCACGACCCCGTCGCGCTGATCACCCCCCTCGCGTCCCTGCTGGTCCCGCTGTACTTCGTCCTCATCGGACGGAAGGTCGACCTCGGCGAGCTCGACGGCGCCCTGGTGACCGAAACCCTCGCGATCATCGCGGTCGCCGTCGTCGCGAAAGGTGGTGGCGCCTACCTCGGCGCCCGCCTCGCCGGACAGCCTCCCCATCCGGCGGCGGTGTTCGCGACCCTGATGAACACCCGCGGCGTCACCGAACTCGTCTTCCTCGGCATCGGGCTCGGCCTCGGCGTCATCGACAGCGCCTTCTACACCGCGATGGTCGCCATGGCCCTCGTGACGACGGCCATGACCGGCCCGCTCCTCAACCACTTCGAACGGAACAAGGTGAACCGAGATGCCTGACCACCCAGCGGAACCCTGGCGGATCAAGATGGTCGAACCGATCCGCACCACCACCCGCGAACACCGAGAGGAAGCCTTACGGGCGGCCGGATGGAATCCCTGCCTGCTCCGCTCCGACGACGTCTACATCGACCTGTTCACCGACTCCGGCACCAGCGCGATGTCCGACCGGCAGTGGTCGGCGCTCATGCGCGGCGACGAAGCCTACGCCGGTGCGCGTAGCTTCTACCTCTTCGAAGAGGCCGTCCGCGGCCATTACGGCTACGAACACGTCATTCCCGTCCACCAAGGCCGCGGCGGCGAGAACATCCTCTCCCGCTGTCTCATCCGCCCGGGCAGCCACGTCCCCGGCAACATGTACTTCCCCAGCACCCGCGCCCACCAGGAACTCAACGGCGCCACCTTCCACGACGTCATCATCGACGAAGCACACGACGCCGCCGGCGAACACCCGTTCAAAGGCAACGTCGACCTCGCCAAGCTGCAGGCCGTCATCGCCGAACACGGCGCCGCCATCCCCTACGTCTCGCTCGCCGCCACCGTGAACATGGCGGGCGGCCAGCCGATCAGCGTCGCCAACCTCACCGCCGCCTGCGACCTCGCCCACGCCCACGGAATCCCCGTCTTCCTCGACACCGCCCGCGCCGTCGAGAACGCCTGGTTCGTCAAACAACGCGAACCGGGCTGGGCGCACCGCTCGATCGCGGACATCCTCCTCGCGCTGTGCGCTCCCACCGACGGCGCCGTCATGTCGGCCAAAAAGGACTGTCTCGCCAACATCGGCGGCTGGATCGCCCTTCGCGATCCCGATCTCGCCGAACAGGCACGAGGCCTCGTCCTGCTTTTCGAAGGCCTCCACACCTACGGCGGAATGGCGGGCCGCGACATGGAAGCCATCGCCCAAGGCATCACCGAATCCGTCGACGAACACCACATCCGCGCGCGCATCGCCCAGATCGAATACCTCGGCCACCGGCTCGACACGGCGGGCGTCCCGATCGTCCACCCCGTCGGCGGGCACTGCGTCTGCGTCGACGCCACCGCCGTCCTCGCCCACCTGCCTCGCACCGAACTCCCCGGCCAGACCCTCGCCGCCGCCGTCTACCTCGAAGGCGGGGTCCGCGGCGTCGAACGGGGCACCGTCTCAGCCGGACGCGACCCGGCCACCGGCGAAAACCGCTACCCACCCTTGGAATTCCTCCGGCTCGCCATCCCCCGCCGCGTCTACACGCAAAGCCACATCGACCACGTCGCCGACACTCTCGTCCGCGTCCACAAGAACCGCCACGACATCACCCACGGCCTCACCTTCACCCACGAACCGCCCCACCTCCGCTTCTTCCAAGCCCGCTTCGCCCCCACCACCGGCACCGGCATCTACGTCAGGTGAACCAGCGCCGTACGCGAACTGTGGAAGGCTGGCGTGGTGAAGGAGCCGCTCTACCGCCGCGTGAACACTCGGGCCAGGGCCGTCCACCACGACCACGGTGGGGACTACCGGCACCAGCGCAACACGAAAGCCGAACGCGTCTCCGACGTGACGCGCGGGTCCATGAGACGCCGGGAACGCCGGGGGCTGGACTACACGCCGTTGTTCCGATTCCTGCTCGGCAAGATCGGCGAGGACTGGGACGAGGTGCGCGACGAGGCCGCCGCCCGGCTCGACTCCGCCGACCCGATCCATTGGCTGGTCGCCCGGCGGCCGCACGAACGACGCGAATACGTGCGGATCGGCGAGGCCAGTTACTACAGCGGCCTCTACGTGGACGACGACAACCGGTTGCGGGCCGTCGCCCCAGAACTGGGTGCCGACGACCTGGCCCCGGCCTGCCCGTGCTGCACCCACACCTTCAACGGCGTCCGGTTCACCCGGAAATACCTGCCACCGCTGTGCTGACCACGGCCGGCTCAGTGTCCGCGGGCGATCCATTCGGCCAGGTGCGGCGCTTCGGCGCCGATGGTGGTGGGATCGCCGTGTCCGGTGTGGACGGTCGTGTCCTCGGGCAACGCGAAAAGCCGTTCCCTGATCGAGGAGATGATCGTCGGGAAGTCGGAGAACGAGCGCCCTGTCGCGCCGGGGCCGCCCGCGAAGAGCGTGTCCCCGGAGAAGAGCGCTTTGGCCTCGGGCAGGTACAGGCATACCGATCCGGGTGAATGCCCTGGGGTGTGGATGATTTCGAGTTCCGTGCCGGCGACGGAGATCCGCTCACCGTCCTCCGTGTCCCGGAAGCGGTGGCCCGGGTGGGTCATCTCCCACAGCTCACGATCCCCCGGATGCAGGACGACCGGGGCATCCTGGTGTTCGCTCAGCCGCGGGGCGACGGTGACGTGGTCGTTGTGCCCGTGGGTGCAGACGACGGCGATCACTTCACGGCCGCCCACGGCCTCGGTGATCGTCTTCTCATCGTGCGCGGCGTCCACGATCACGACCTCGTCGTCGTTTCCGACGAGCCAGACGTTGTTGTCGACGTCCCACGACCCGCCGTCGAGTTCGAAGACCCCGGCGGTGACGACGCGTTCGATCCGCAGGTTCCCGCTCACAGGATCACCACCGAACGCAGCACTTCGCCGGCGTGCATGGCGTCGAAGGCCTTCTCGACACCGTCGAGCGGGATCCGCTCCGTCACGAACCGCTCCAGCGGCAGCCGGCCCTGCAGGTAAAGGTCGACCAGCATGGGGAAGTCCCGCTCCGGCAGGCAATCGCCGTACCAGGACGACTTCAGCGCGCCACCCCGGGAGAAGAAGTCGATCAACGGCATGTCCAAGCGCATGTCCGGCGTCGGAACACCGACCAGGACCACCGTGCCCGCGAGGTCACGGGCGTAGAAGGCCGCTTTCCACGTCTCCGGACGGCCGACCGCGTCGATGACGACGTCTGCGCCGAAACCGCCGGTCAGTTCCTGGATCGCGGCGACCGTGTCGGTTTCCGAGGCGTTCACGACGTGGGTCGCGCCGAGTTCGCGGGCCCACACGAGCTTCCGCTCGTCGCGGTCGACCGCGATGATCGTGCCCGCGCCCGCCAGCCGGGCCCCTGCGATGGCGGCGTCGCCGACTCCTCCGCAGCCGATGACCGCGACCGAATCCCCGCGGCCGACGGCGCCGGTGTTGACCGCCGCGCCGAGACCGGCCATCACGCCGCAGCCGAGCAGGCCCGCGACGGCCGGGTCCGCGGCGGGATCGACCTTGGTGCACTGTCCGGCGTGGACGAGCGTCTTGTCCGCGAACGCGCCGATGCCCAGCGCCGGGGTCAGCTCGGTGCCGTCGGTCAGCGTCATCTTCTGTGTCGCGTTGAAGGTGTCGAAGCAGTACTGCGGACGCCCGCGCCTGCAAGCCCGGCACCGCCCGCACACCGCACGCCAGTTGAGGACGACGAAATCCCCCGGCCGCACCGAATCCACGCCGTCGCCGACACTTTCCACGGTGCCCGCCGCCTCGTGACCGAGCAGGAACGGGAACTCGTCGTTGATGCCACCGTCACGGTAGGTCAGGTCGGTGTGGCAGACCCCGCAGGCCGCGATCGACACGACGACCTCGCCGGGGCCCGGATCCGGGATCACGATGTCCGTCAGCTCCACCGGGGCGTTCCTGGACCGGGCGATCACTCCGCGCACCTGCTGTGGCATTCCCTGTTTCCTCCACCGCTCGACGACACAGGCATGCGCACCGGCGCATGCTTCACGTGAGGCTAGGCCGGGAGGCCGCGGGGGCGACCTGGTCATCGGTCCAGTGGATCCTGTCCTTTCGACCAGGCAAGCCGGCGGCTAGGCTCGCCGGATGCCCGATCCCGCAGGCCTGACCGCGTTGCGCGAAGTCATCGAGGGCCCGCTGCGCGAAATCGCCGACCGGTTCTCCCGCTTCCTCGCCGACGGCTGGCCGCATCAGGCTCTCGTCATCTTCACCCGGGAGTGCACCGGGCGGCCACGCAAGGTCACCGGCACCCGGGACATCACCGACAAGGTCACCATCGCCGAACTCGAAGCGCTCAAGGCGAACGTGCCACCCGGCCGGCAGGTGACCACGACGGCCACGCTCGGCGGCGCCGTCCGGACGGTCTGGGCCGTGCAGGACCCGATCGGCACCCTGCTCGTGCTCGTCCCCCGGTCGAGCCGGGCCCGGTTCCCGCACCCCGCTCCCCTGGCCGGGGTCTTCGGCATCGTCGCGACCTCGATCCGCCAGCAGGTCACCCAGGCCAGCCCCGACTACCTCGCCGAATCCCGCGCCGCCTCCAGCGAACGCGCCAGGACGATCGCCGAAATGGCCGCGGCGCACGAAACCGCGCTCGTCACGATCCTCACCACCCTGCGGTCTTCCCGGCTGGACGACCACCGCGCCCGGCTCGCCGCGACCGACACCGCCTCGGCCGCGCTGGTGGCGCTCCGGTCGGCCCAGAAAACCGATCTCGCTCAGTCCGAAGAACCCATGCACACCGCGTTCGCCAGGCTGCGGCGGGAAATCCGGCAAATGCTGCGCCACCATGACGCGCAACTGGACTTCGCCGCCCCGCCGAAGAACGGGCGGCCGATACCCGGCGAGATCGCCCACGCCGCCCGCGCGATGACCTGCACGGCGGTCCTGACCTTCACCAGCCAACCCGAGCTGACCCGGCTCCGGGTCGCCTGGTCGAGCGACAGCACCGCACTGCACCTGGACGTCCGCGATCAAGGATCGGGCAGCCTCGACAGCGCCGGCCTGCGCCTGCAACTCGACGGGCGCGCGAAAACCCTCGGCGCCACCGTCGAAATCGACACCCTCCCCGGCTGGGGGAGCCACGTCGCCATCAGCGTTCCCTTCGACCCCGCGGGCGGCAGGCCCGACGAGACGCTGCCATCGACTCTCAACCGTCGCGAACTCGAGGTGCTACGGCTGGTCGCTCAAGGGCAACGCAACAAGACCATCGCCGGCACACTCGGGATCACCGAAAGCACGGTCAAGTTCCACGTCACCGGTCTGCTGAAAAAGCTCGGCGTCACCTCACGCGGTGAAGCGGCGGCCTTGGCCTTGAGCGCCGGAATCACCGGCCTCTGAGGCGGGCGTCGATCAGCAAGCCCGTCATGCGGACGTGACAGGCGGCCACCTACGGCATCGTCTCGAGTTGTCCGCAGCGACGAGGCGAACCCACTCGTCGGTGCAGCGGTCCTGGTGCCGCACCCCGTGCGACGACAGCGACAAGTCGATTCCGCTCCCGCAGGCTGGGCGGGCCTCGGGATCACCCCATCGCCGGCACCCGTTGCGACACGCTGCCAGCGTGCACCGGGGCGATGAACACACTACGAGGCGGCGCCAGCCTCTCGTCATCGGGCAGGTCGAGGGCTTCCAAGCCGTCCTGCCACCGCACCCAGTCCTGGACGCACAAACCCAGCCAGAACTCCACCTCGTCGCAGTTCCGGCGGCGACAAAGGTTTCTCCCGCTATCGATCGTCATAGCCCCAAGGAACCCTCCTCCCCCCATTCGTCTCCCTACAGTACTGCGACGCACTGGCCATACGTTTCACGACATACCTGGGAAGATGCGGGGCGGTGCCGGTTTCCCGTTCACGGGTCGCGGCGAGCGCAAGGCGGGTCGATCACCATGTGCACCACCGAAGTCACTCCCGACGCGGGAATTGCCCGTAGGTTCCGCTGAACCATGGGTTGACTGGCTTCGGGCAGGCCCGATGCCACACTTTGGTACCGTCGTCACCCGCTCAACCCCTGACAGCACCCGGCAGCGATGAAGGAGCCTGTGGCGGTGAACGGCGACGTCGACTCGGTGTGGGAACGGATCACGGCCTGGCTGCGCCTCCATACACCGGTCACCGCGGCCACGCTCCGGCCCCCGGCATCCGCCGACGACGTCCGCGCCGTGCAGAACGCGGTGGGGCGGCCGCTCCCGGACGATCTGCTGGCGTGGTGGCGACTGATGGACGGTGTCGACGACGACGCCGACTACCGCACCGCCTTCACCGTCCCCGGCGTGTACATGCCACTGGCGGTTGCGCGCGTACGGGAGGAATGGGCCGGCCTCAGCGCCTACCCCGACCAAGACTGCTGCCGCCCCGACGGACACCACCAGCGCGCCGCCGGCGACCCCGTCCTCGGGTTCTGCACCGCCCTGCTCCCCGTCTGCCGCGCCGTCGATGGTGCCGTCCTCGCCGTCGACCTGCGCCCCGGAACCCACCACGGCCGCGTGATGGACTGGATGGCCCAAGCCGGCGCCCACCGCACCACCTGGGCAGGCATCAGCGCCATGCTCACCGACACCGCCGGCCGTCTCGAGCAGTACATCACCGCACCAGGCACCCGACCGCAGCCAGGACAGGTGACGATCCGCGACGACGGAGTACTGACCTGGGAATAGCAAGATCGGCCCGCCGCTTGAACGAATTCCCTTTCTGGGCAACACACTGGCTCGCGTGCGGCCACGAGTACGCCGGATCGGCACAGTTCCTGTTCCGAACGAGACCGCCCTGCGCGGGCTGCTCTCCACCGGCCCCGCGGCGGCCGCGATCGCCCATGCGGGGCTCGCGCAGGTGACGGAGACCATCGCCGAGTCCATCGCGCCCTACCGTCGGTCCGACGGCTCATATCTGCTGTACAACACCTGCTTCACCATCATCGCAACACTCACCTGAGCCCAGGTACATGTCCGCGACGCCGCGGTCCTTCCCTCGCCACGGCACTACCGCTCGCTCACGCCGATGAGGGTGTGGTGGTGTAGAGCGTTGTCCGGATTATGTCGGTGAGGACCTGAATGATGGTGTGGTCGTGTGCCGGTTCGGAACCGCGGATGAGTTGGTAGCCGGCGCGTTCGACCATCCAAGTGAGGACGGCGGCGGTCTCGGCCGGGGCGACCTGGCGCATCACGCCGGCGGCCTGGCCGCGTTCGATGGCGTTCCGGGTGGCGTCGATGATCGACTGCATGAGAGTGCGCACCTCGTCGGCGACGGTGGAGTCGTAGGCCGCCGTTTCGGTGATGATGGTGAAGGCGGCTGCGCGACGGCGGTAGATGTCCACGATCGCGGAGACGGCCGCGGTGAGGTCGGCGGCAACGGCGTGTTCCGCCGTGTCCCACCAGTCGCTGGACACGTCGCGGAGTTCGGCGAGCACAGTGGTGGCGAGTCGCCGGACCAGGTCGCCTTTGTCTTCGAAGTGGACGTAGAACGTGGAGCGGGAGATGCCGGCCGCAGCGGCCAGTCTCTCGACGCTGAGCTCGGTGAAGCCGGCGCCGTGGCTGACGAGTTCCTCCGTCGCCGCGAACAGGCGTCGCTCCAGCTCTTCTCGACGGCCATGACGCTTGCTGCCGGCGGGCCGGGTGACTGAAGGCATGGGCGGCTCCACGTGAGGGGATGCGGTCTGCTGGATGGTAGCCGGACGGCCGGTCCGGACAGAGTGTCCGGACGTTGTGTCTTGACAGCCTGTCCCGGCGGGCCGCATCCTGGACGGCACAGCGCAGGAATCGCCCTGGGAGGCGCCATGCTGGCAGCGGCGATGTGGTCAGTGCTCGCGATCTCGGTTCTCGCCGTCATGGCCGTCTTCGGGAGCATGGCGGTGCACCTGCTTCGTGCGAGCGAAACCCCCGCTTTCTGGATGGCTCCACTGATCGGCTGCGCATATGTGCTGATGTTCCCCGCTGGGGCCTGCGGCCTGCTGCTCACCACGGTGCTCGATGACCGGTCACCAGCCCGGGTCGTCGTCACCGCCATCGCGATCCTCCTGCTCGCGGGCGCCGTGCTGTGCACCGCGCAGGTCATCCGCCAGGGGTGGCTGACTCGTCGTCAGAATCGCCGCAGCAAGCGAATCTTGAGCAGGACGGAAGTGCTCGCACTCATCAGATCGGGCGAGGTCGAACGTTTCGCGAAGCGACAGGAAAGCTTGCAGATGTTCCTCAAACCCGACCCGACCGGGAAGGACATGGTGCGGACACGTCGCGCGGACCCGCGAGACTATTCCGAGTGCGTGGCGGCCGCGAACGACGTCCGCGACCAGGTCGGAGTGATCCACTACCACAACAGTGACAATCCGCTTGATCCGTCCTCCCCCGGTGGCCGGTGGATCACACCCGAAGAGGCGGCCGAACTCCTGAACGCGGGCGAGATCAAGACTTTCTCCTTCGGCAACCCTGAAGCATCTTTCATCGGACCCGGTGAGCACGGCCAAATCACGTTCCACGGCATCCCGACCGGAATCAAGCTGGCCGACTATGGCTGGGTGCGGCACATCTCTGTCACCCCCGCCATGGAACCGACAATGATCCCGATCGCCCGCGCCGCACAGGCACGCCACGGAATACCGCAGTTCAGCATCAACGGCCACAACGAATGAATCTGAAATCCTGCCGCGAGTCGCGCGTTGAGAAAGACACGCTCATGCCGATGAGCGGACACTGCCGGCTGGTTCGTCTCGCGTGCATTCTGTCGTTGTCGTGGTGGGATGGCGTCATGGTCGAACTGCCGATCCGAGATCGTGCCGGCAACGCCTTGATCGAGTTTCGTTTCGTCACGGAAGACGAGCTGGGGCGTCTGGGCAAGCAGGTGCCCGTGCCCGCGTCGTTGGTTGTCGCTATCCACGCGCAAGCAGTTCTGCTGATCTTCGATAGCCGGCGGAGGCACTGGGAGCTTCCGGGAGGGATGAGGGAGGCGGGTGAGAGCCCGCGCGAGGCCGCGGCGCGGGAGCTGGGTGAGGAGACCGGCATTCACGGCGTGGACTTGTCGTTCGCCGCCGTGGCCGAGTTCGATCTCACGAAGCCGGAGCGTCGGGAACTCCTTGCCGTATATCGGGTTCAGCTCCAGGTCGTGCCTCGGCTGACCGTCAACGACGAAGCGCTGGACTTTCGATGGTGGTCGCCATCGGAGCCGGTGAGCGAGGATATGAGCCCGCTGGACGCGGAGATCGCCCGGCGCGTGGTTCACTCGTCTAGCAGCTGAATCGCCGGACGTGCTGTCGTGCCGCGAAGCGCGCCGATATGCCGATGGGCGGCTACGACAGTGCAGTCAACGACCCAGGTCTGTGGCGACGGAGGGCGGCTTCCGACTTCGCGTCGAGAAGATGCGCGCGACACCCTCGCGAACGGCTGTCCAGTCCGTCGCATGTATGTGCTGTATGGCTGCGGTCAGGGATCCTGAACGCTGCTGGTGTTCGTGGCGGAGCTGCTCGAGGTCGAGTTGGATGTCTGGATCCGGCCCGCATGCCTCGATCTCCGTGATGCGCCGGCCCACCGCGGCAATCAGTTCTCGGTCGAACTCCTCCACGGCTCGCAGGAACAGCTCGGTGGGGACGCTTGCCCGTCCTTGCCCCGGCACAGTGCAGTCAAGTCCGTGTTCGGCGGTGTGCCGCCAGTCGACGGTGATCGTGTCCCGGCCGCCGACCGACCGCCACCACAAGATGGATGGCGAGGCGACAAGGTAACTGGTGTACATGAAGTGGCTGCTGTACCAGTCGAGAGCTGCCTCCGCGCCCTCGACATCTGCCCCGCACCAGGCATCCAGATCGCTGGTCATGCGGTCGGCAAGGTCCGCGGGCACCGGTTCCAGCACAGACGGCAGCACTTCCAGAAGGTCCTCCCACAGCCGGACGACGTAGTAGTCGACCGGCACGGGCTGTCCCGTATCGGCGTTCGACGGATGCTGGAACAGCTTGTGCCCATTCACTTCGATCCAGTACCAGCCGTCAGTCAAAGCGAACCAATGCAGACGGTGATCACCCCAGGGCTCCACCTCGGCCAACGGCCTCAGCCGGAAATGAAAACGGATCACCGTGGCAGTGTGCTCACCACCTTGGACCGCTGTCGAGCACTTTGCCATGAACGCACTCTCGGGCCGAGTAGAGGGTGTTCGAGGCGTCGCGGTCGTAGTGGGCCGTGAGCGGGTCGTGCTGCGGCGACTACTGTCCCAGCGGCTGAGGCCTTGGGAAAGAACAAGACTGTTTTTTCCGTCCGACCGCTGTGCATCCTCGACGTCACTGAGCATCGATTGCGGGGAGTGCTTGAGTGACCATCACTGAGATCGACATCGAGCAGGAGTACCTGGCGGTTTTGTACGCTCGGGTGGATGCCCTGCGCGAACAGGCGGCCACGCGGTTGGCGGCCGTGGGTCGTGCGGGCGAAGACCACGCGGCGATAGCTACCTGGCAAGCGGAGGTGACCCGTCTCGACGCGGTGGAACAGGGGCTGTGTTTCGGGCGGCTGGACATGCGCGACGGCCGCCGTGTTTACGTGGGTCGGCTGGGGTTGTTCCTGGACACGGATGACGAGCCCTTGATGGTGGACTGGCGCGCACCGGCGGCTCAGCCGTTCTACGTCGCGACCGCGACCGAGCCGCACGGCGTCCGCCGACGGCGGCACATCACCACGCGAGGCCGCAGGGTCGTTGCGCTCGACGACGAGTTGCTCGACCCGGACAGCGCCGCCGACGACAGTCTGGTCGGGGAGGGCGCGCTGCTGGCGGCGGTGACAGCGGACAGGACCGGGAGGATGCGCGACATCGTCACGACCCTGCAAGCCGAGCAGGACCGGATCATCCGGAGTGGGCACCAGGGAGTGCTCGTGGTGCAGGGTGGCCCGGGCACGGGAAAGACCGCCGTCGCGTTGCACCGGGTCGCCTACCTGCTCTATACGCATCTCCACCTACGTGCCCGCGGTGTCCTGGTCGTGGGCCCCAGCCGGCTCTTCCTCGACTACATCGGCCAGGTCCTGCCCGGTCTGGGCGAGAACACCGTGGTGACTGCGACCATCGCCGACCTGTGCCCGGGCGTCGGCGTCAGCCGCGTGGATCCACCCGAGACCGCCGAACTGAAGGGCCGGGTGGACATGGCCGAACGGCTGAGGGCAGCGGTGCGCGCCCGGGTCCTGATTCCCGACGAGCCGATCGACATCGAGTTCGAACAGCAGGAACTGCGGCTCGAGCCGGAGACCTGCCGCCGTGCTGTGCAGAGGGCGCGGCAGACCGGGCTGCCGCATAACCAGGCCAGGCTCGTGTTCGCACGGGAGATCGTGGACGCACTCGCACAGGGACTGATCGAGGACATCGAGACGGTGGTGCTCTCCGATACCGGTGAAGCACTGGATGGCGGCAGCCTTGATGGCCGGC
Source organism: Amycolatopsis lurida (assembly GCF_900105055.1). Lineage (NCBI taxonomy): Bacteria > Bacillati > Actinomycetota > Actinomycetes > Pseudonocardiales > Pseudonocardiaceae > Amycolatopsis > Amycolatopsis lurida. The sequence goes on along the minus strand of NZ_FNTA01000004.1, from coordinate 7,254,880 downwards.
TGAGCGAAGCCGACCTGCGCGGGTTGGCGGCCGCGGGTGTCGTGATCGGCCACAATGATCACGACGGACCGACAAACCTGCTGGACGAGACCGACAAGGCCCGTCTCCGGGACAGCCTCCTGATCGATGCCGCCGTCCAGGACGTGCTCGACGGCCTCTGGCCGCTGCTGACTCCGCAGCAGACGGTGTCGGACGTCGTCGACAGTCCGGGCGCCGACTGGAGCGTCGCCGACGTCCCGCTGTTGGACGAGGCCGCTGCCTTGATCGGCCAGGGCGGCAGCCCGGCGACGTTCGGACACGTGGTCGTCGACGAGGCACAGGAACTCTCCGCCATGGCGTGGCGGATGCTGATGCGTCGCTGCCCCAGCAGATCGATGACCGTCCTCGGCGACCTCGCTCAGACGGGGAACCCGGCGGGCGCCTCTTCGTGGGAACGGGTGCTGCGGCCTCATCTGAACGACCGTTGGCGGCTGGCCGAGCTCACCGTCAACTACCGCACACCATCGGAGATCATGGCCGCCACCGCGGACCTGCTCGCCGCCAACCATCCGGGGCTGCGGCCACCCCGGTCGGTCCGCTTCACCGGCCGGCCCCCGTGGCGCCTGCGCACCACCCCCGCCGAGCTGCCAAAGGTCGTCGCCGACCTGGTCGCGACGCACTCCGAGGGCCAGCTGGCGATCATCGCTCCGAGCAGGCATCTCGGACGGCTGGCCGCCGAGTTGTCCCTGGCCACGCTGCCGGACCTGACGGATGAAGTGGTGTTACTGGCTCCCCAGCAGGCCAAGGGACTGGAATTCGACTCGGTCCTGATCACCGACCCGGTGGCGATCCTCACCGCGGGACCGCTGGGCCACAACGACCTGTATGTCGCCATGACCAGAGCCACCCACCGGCTGGGCATCGTGCATCCCGGCCCCCCACCGGAAGAGCTGTCGGCCATCCCGGAACTCACACCCTGACGACACCGCTCGACCTCCACGTCCGTCCGCTCATGCCGTGAAGCGCACGTTGGACGGCTCCCTGCCTCGTGTCCCTTGTGGACGGTCATCGGGAGGTGTGTGAGCGTTTTGAGTCGTTCTTTTCAAGGGAAAGGCGGAGCCCGGTCACCCGAGGCGCGCGCTGTCGGCGATCCTGGTGAGGTCCTCTTCGGCAGGCGAGTCCGGCATCTGCAGGTCACCCCACACCACGACCAGCAGCGTCCCCTGCGCGGAGGGCAAGGCGACCACCCGGTAGGTGGTCGACGGCGGGTCGCAGTCGTCCCTGCCGTGCGGGGTGACCGTGCCCTGCACCTGCGCCCCGCCGTCCGGGCGGCGTCCGACAGGGCCGGAAGACACCTGACCGCCGCTGCGGAAAGCCCGCGTTCCCCGATACATCAACGCGTCCGCCGCGGCCGCCATCGGATCGGTGATACGCGCCCGGTCGAGGTACAGCTGGCCGAGGATGGCTTTCGGATTCGCTGCGCAGTAGCCCGGTTTGTACCGCGCCCCTCGGGTTCGAACTTCCGGGATGTAGGTTCCATCGACCGGCTGCCAGGTGGGTGGCACCTCGACGAACACGCCCAGCCCGAGCTCCAGCGTCTTCCAGCCCGGCGCCGGCGGGGTTCGGGAGGTACTGCTCTCGCTGAGAGGCCAGGATGAGGCAGCGCTGTCGTCCTTGCTGTTCAGGAGCACCAGCAGCCCGGCCACCAGACCGGCGATCACCACCAGCACGCCGACGGTGATCCCGGCGATCATCCCCGTGCGAGGCCGTTTCGGCGAAGGCGCCGGGTAACCGGGCTGGGACGGGAAATCCGGAAACCACTGCTGCTGCCCCTGTCGCTCCACGAGCGCAGGCTAGCCCTCCGGCACGCGGTTCCGGCGCTGCTGTCCGCATCCTGCCAACGTCTAGTCATGCCGACGAGGGGGTAACTGGACTATCGACTTCTCGTGCGAGAAGACGACCATGATCTCGTCACCTCCGACGAACACGCGTTGCCTCTCCGCGGTGCCGGTATGGCGGCGACGAACCACACCGCTCCCGCGGCGGAGTCGAGACGCACAGCCATCGGTTCGTCCACAGATGTCGCGGGCTCGACGACGCTGCCGTCGGCTCGCCGACCCTGCCCCAGTTCCATTCGTTCCCAATAAGCCGAGGTCTCGCATATCGGCGTCGCAGATATTGGTCCCACGGGCTGTTGGAGCCGACATCGGGCCCGATGCGCTCCGGGCCCTCGTCGCCCGAGCTGAGGTGGTCTTCGATCCGGCCGTCGAGGACTTCGACCCCGTAGCTGCAGAAGGTGATGGTCGCGGGCCCCGCGTCGGTGCTGAGTCCGACGCCCATGACAGCGTGATGCCAGTTTCCGTAGTCCCATCGCGCGGGTTCGGAGGCGAAGTTGTGGACATCCCCAGTAGTCCGCTGCCAAGAGCCGGCGGCCCCGAAGCCTGCTCAGGCTTGCCTCGAAACGCGCGCGCAGATCGTCAACCTCGTGCGGCAGTTTCACGCGATGATCCTCCCCTGATCCGCACTCTCACGGCACAGAGCGGTCACGGGCCGCTCCTCAGACGGCAGTGCTCGAGGCCAAAGTGGCGATGGCCAGGAGGAGGAACGGGTATTGCAGACCAAAGGAGTAGTCGCGTGCTCTCAAGTGGGTCGCGATGGCTGCGCCGAAGAAGAGAACGAGACCGGCCGCGGCGGCGGTGGCGATCATCGGTATCCAGAAACCGATGAGCAGTCCCAGCGCGGCCACTGCCTTGGGGACTCCCAGCCAGGGCATCCACCGCCGAGGCACGCCGACCGTGTCCATGGCGACGCCGACACGTTCCCACCGCACGAAGTCGGCACCGGCCGAAAACAGGCAGTACGCGACGGTCGTCACGGCGACGATGACGTAGGCAATACTCATAGGGCCACGGCTCCAGGGGTCTCAGCCAATAGTGCGCTTCCGTCTCTATGACGGATGAGCCGGTTCAGAGGTAACAGCGACGACGATTTGCTTCAAGGCTTCTTGAGCGCACAAGGCAGTCCTCGGTGTGCACCTGGTGATACGGTGCGTTCCGTACAGGCTATGGCCAGCCATCGTCGATGTGTGGTGGCGTCGTGTGAGCAGGCCGAGCCCGTGGGCCGGAAGCGCGTGGTTCTACGGGCAGGCCACCTCCTGCGCATCGGTCGGCCGAAGCCGGTACTGCCCACACACCGTTCATCGTGGCAGTGATCCTTTCAGCGCAGCAGGATCTCGCCTCGGGCGGTGGCGATCCCCGCAGCCGCAAGACGCGGCTCGCCGCCGACCATCCGAAGTGGCACATCAACCTCTCCCACCCACTGCCGCATATCGGACTCGTCGCCGCCAACCTCCAGATATGTCACCCGGCCGGGCGCACAGTCATGCGCCGCCTCGTCATAGGCTCGTTGCCATCCCTCGATACGACCGGTGCGAACGATGTCGTATTCGATGAAGAACGGCCGACCCTGTTCCACCTCCCCGAGCAACCGCCACCGCCCGGTGTCACCGCCCCCGCTCACCGGCACCATCCCCGATCCCGCCGCGCGAGCATCGAAATCGTCCGGCTCCATCGCCCAAGTGAACAACCGATCTCCCGCCGCGGTAAAGGCCGCCAGACGCGCCGCAGCCTCACTTGCACCGGGATCCGTGGCGGCAACGAGCTCCAGATACACCGGCGGCGCGAGGGGAACGATCACGTTGGCGACCCCTGGCACCGGCCCTCCGCCGGGCACGGTTCCCAGGCCCCACTCGCGATGAAGCCGGTCTGCCGCTGCCTTGAGATCGTGCACTCCCAGAAGAACATGATCAAGGAAATTCATTCTGTGAACGTTACGAGTCACTCCGGGGCACCACCACGCGCGCAGTGGGCTTTGTCATACGACTTCACCACAATCGAATTCACTCGCGGCCGGAGAAGGGATGTGAGGTTCTGAGAAGAACTGGGCGACCGGCCCGGGATGCTCACGCCATTCGCCCGCGCTCTGACGGGCCAGCCCCCGGTTCGGCTACTCGAGATCCTCGTCGTTCAGGCGTTGTCGTTCGCGATCGGGCTGTCGATCTCGATCCGCCCGAACAGCCCGCCCGGGAACCGGGTGAATAAACACTTCGCAGTCCGACGGCCACGGTTCCCAGGACCTCTCGGGGGGTGAACTGCCACTGCCGGTCATCCACGCGTTGCTCGGCGGGCAGCGGACACCCGGGTTGAGTAGTTCTACTCGTGGTAGGCAGCAGGAACACTGGCAATATCGGTAAGGACCCGCTCCGCTGGGAGCGGCTGACATGGGGGGTTCCATGAAGTTTCCGCGTACCGTCACCGCGCTCGCCATTGCCGCCGGCCTGGCCACCGTGCTGGCGCCTGCCGCGGCCGCCGACACCGTCGCGAGCCTGGACTTCACTGCCGAGCAGGGCGCACATCCCGTCAGCGGCCGCAGCGGTCATTGGACCGCCTCGCCGGAGACCGAGGTTCGGGTTTGGGAGAACGGCGGAACCCTGCGCGTGGACGCCGAGACCGACCACGGTTTCGACTACATCACGCTCGACTTCACCGCGGCGTCCGGACCCGTGCAAGCCGGAACCTACGGCCACGCAGAGGGAGCGCATATCCTGGCCGTCTCCAACGGCTTGGGCTGCGTCGACGACTATTCGACGTTCACGATCGACCACATCGAACGCGGTACCGAAGGGCTCGTCGCGCTCGACGCGACGTTCGAGCAGCACTGCGGCAGCCTCACGTCACCTGCTCTGCGTGGTGAGGTCCACTACCGGCGCTGAGCCGGGTTCACCGAAAGGGCTCCGCACTCTCGGCCTCGGCCGAGACGAAGCGTGCGCGCCCGGCCGGATGGTCGTCCGGCGGAGGCGGCGTCAGGTGCATCGACCCGGTTGCGCAGTGACCGGGTCGATGCACTCGCCGCGGCCGATCAGGTCCATCCCCCGGTCCCGAGCTTGACGGCCGATGCCGGCCGGACCAGTCTGTCCACTTCGGACGTTCAACCGACGAGCGGTTCGTTCGGAAAGGCGAACGCCGCGGCCGGCGTGGGATCGTGGAACCTGACAACCGCGGGAGACACCGGTCGCGGCCGACAGCACGACGCCGTCCGCGCAAGACGGAACACAAACCGAGGCCCTGGGTGGAGTGGTCGACCGGCGCGACCACAGTCAGGCAAAAGTGAAGAGGAGCGGGTATGACCGACGACGTGGCAGGCCAAGTGATCAAGGCTGAGCAGGATCGGATCCGATGTCTCCTCGACGTGGATCGCGACACCTACGAACGCTTGCACGCCGCGGAGTACCGGTTGTGCAACCCGACCGGCACCGTGTGGACGAAGGCCGAGTACCTGGATCTCCTCACCACCGGGAGGGTCGTCTACCGGGAACTGGGGCTGACCGGCGACGTGGACGCCATCGTCGGCACCGACGTCGTCGTCCTCCGCTACCGGTGCGTCATCGAACTCACCGTCGACGGCGCGGACATCCCGCGGCACGAGGCGTGGCACACCGACGTCTACACCAAGTCCGGCGGCACGTGGCGATGTGTCTGGTCGCAAGCCACCGGCATCATGGACCTTCCGTCGGCCACCCCCTGACCCAGCACGAGGAAGGCGCGGGCCCGAGGGGTCGGGTGGCCTTTTTCGGGCGACCGGAGAAGACGGCCAGGCGGTGTCGCAGGATTCCGAGCCGCCCAAGGCCACCACACCCTCATTGTCCGCACACGATCATGAACGAGATCCGCGGGACACGTCCTAGTCGTCGCGCGGGCCGAAGGCGTGATCGAGGACGTCGCGGGCAACGATGACGCCGAGCTGATGCCCGTCCTGGCTCGCGAAGCGGTAGTGCACCCCGGCCCAGATCCTGGCCGGGATCAGTTCTGCCATGGCCTGGGAGAGGCTGCGGTAGTGGCGGGTGGTGCCGGAGTCGGCGCTGTGGGCGCTGAAGGCCAGGTCGTCGCGGCCGAAGAACTTGCGCAAGGCTGACGTGGTGGCTGCGGTGAAGCAGGCGTGCCCTGACGGGTATTCCGGTGACGGCGCGGTGATCCGCAGCGGACTCCAAGCTGGATCGGCGTCGGTGGCAGGGTGGTTGTCGGTGTCGGCGAGCGGGATCGCTGTCACCGGACGCCAGAAGCTCCAGTGCTTCTTCTCCTTGTAGCAGGCGATGAGCGCGTCGGCGGTGGCCAGGTCCACCATCGCGAACATGCGGGCTGTCTGCAGGGTGCCTAGCCGGTGGGTCGTGGCGAGCTGGCGTTTGATCGACCACTCCACCAGTCGCGGGTCGTCCCACCAGATAGCCGCTTCGGTCTGGTCGGTCGTACGCGTCGTGCTGGTAGCCGAGCCGAGGGCCTTGACCTCGTTCAGGTCGCGGGCGTAGGTGGCGCTGTTCAGTGCCGGTGGCCCGGGGGTGCGGTATCGGCCGGGGTCGATGATGAACGGCTTCAGGGTGGCGAACCAGGCACCGACCTGGAGGAAGCCTGGCGGGGTCGGCCGCCACTGGCCCGGGGCGGTGCCGACGGGCCAGGTCACGTCGGAGAACGCACCGTCGTTGCGACGGGCATTGATCATGGCCGTGGAGGTGGCCTGGCCGACAGCGATGCCGCCGCGCTTGGAACGGCCGTCGGGGATCGCGGCGAGCGACTCCTCGTACCGCGCGCGCAGGGAGTCGGCCTGGGCGGCGAACATCCATACGAGCGTGCGGTAGGCCGCAGTGGCGACGGCCGCTGGAGTCGAGTCGCCGGGCCGGCTGCGGGGAGCGATCAGGTACGGCTCATACGGGGTGCCGGCGATCGCGTTGACCGCGTCGTACACCGCGCCCTGCACTATCGCGAAGCTGCGAGTGGCCGCGGTCGGCGACTGCCGGGCGACATCGTGGATGGCGGTCTGGGCATGGAGGTTCCAGGTGATGACGGCGTTGGGTCGGGGTTCGGCCGCGGCGTCCGGCCGGGCGTGTGCCGCAGTGGCCGTGAACACCACCGGCACGGTCACGGAAAGCGTGATAATCAGGGCTACCCCGCACAACCTGCGGAATGTTCCAGGCTCACGAACACGAAGTGTCATGGGGATCCCCCGTCGGCCGGTCGGTACCAGTTCCCCTGAAAGCTTCAGTATCCAACCGCGGTGAAGCGTGGACAACGGTCCTTGCGGAGTAAGCACTTGCAACTTTGGTAGCGATGCTCCAGGGCAAGGTCAGGCCAGCTGTGACGACATCCTGATCACGACGCAGACCGACGACGGAATTCGGCGTGGCGGGACACTTTGGGATCGTTTGCTTGTCCCACAGGTAGTCGGCGCTGTCGAAACGCGGCCAGCCCTCGTAGCTCTTCTTGCCGGGATCGGTGTTCACCGAACTGTCTTGACGCTCGCTCATAGCCGACGAGTCCGGCCGGTCGTCGTTGGGCCGGTCAGGCCAGTGAGTAGGCGGCATGTCGAAGGGCTTGCGCAGGATCGGCGGGCAGTGCTGCGTACTGCCTGGCGATGTAGCCGTCTGGGCGGACCAGGGTGGCGCTGCCGCCGTAGCGGGCTTTCCACCCGTCGGCGTGTTCGGCGCGCACGGCCTTGATCGGGAATGGTTGCTCGGCGGCTGCTTGTTCCCACGCGGGGTTGTCGCAGAGGAGGACGTGTTCCCCGACGAACAGGTCTTGGGCGGCGGCTCGCCGGCCGCCGACTGTCAGCCACAGGTGTGGTGCCCTCGCTCCTTCGGTCGCCGGCGCGTTCAGGTCGTGTGCGAAGACCTTTTCATGGCCGTAGAGCTGGCCGAGGGTCTGCCGTTGGGGATCCATTTCCTCTGCTGTCTCACCGCTCATCCGGGCCTGCTGGTGGCGGACGATCATCGGGGCCAGCTCGTGAGCGATCGGCAGCCGCTCCATTTCGTACGTGTCGAGCAGCGCCGGGTCGGACCACCCCTTGGCGACGGCGGCGATTTTCCAAGCCAGGTTGTGGATGTCCTGCACGCCGGTGTTCGCGCCCAGCGCACCGGCCGGCGGCCAGGTGTGGGCGCTGTCGCCGGCCAGGAAGACGCGGCCGTCCCGGTAGCGTTCGGCGACGCCGACGCCCTGCTCCCAGGCGGCCACGTCCTCGATGGTGACGTCGAGGCCGAGCTTGCCGATGGCACCGCGCACCAGGGAAACGCACCGGTTGTCGGTGAAGTTCTCGACGCCTTCTGTGGTCGGGTCGTAGGAGACGGTCAGCTGCCAGCGGTGCGGGTCGGCGGTGCTGACAAGGCCGCCACCAACGCCCGTGATGATCCAGAACAGCGCCCTTCTGGGCAGGAAGGCGCTGAGGTCGGCGCGGAAAACGATGTTCATGGAGTGCATGAAGGTGGTCTCGCCGGCCCGGTTGATGCCGAGCTTTCGCCGAATCGGGCTGCGGTTTCCGTCCGCTGCGATCAGGTAGTCGGCGCGGATGGTGCGCTTTTCTCCGGTCGTACGATCGGTCGTCGTCGCGATGACACCGTTTTCGCTGGCTTCGAAGGAAGTCAGCTCGGTGTTGAAGCGGTGTGTGGCACCGTCCCGGCGGGCGGTGTCGACCAGGATCGGTTCGACGGTGTTCTGGTCGGCCATGCAGAAAGTGCCAGCGGTCAGCTCCGGCCATTCCCGTGGTTCTTCGGCGTCGTAGAGCCACTGCCATGCAGTTGCCAGCGTTTCACAGCGGGCGACCCCAGCCTCCGCGTCAAAGGGCTTGCCGGCCGCGTGCACCTGCTGGTCGATCCCGTAAGCGCGATAGATTTCCATCGTCCGCTGGTTGATCCCGCGAGCCCGGCCGTGGATCGAGACGCCGGGGTGACGGTCGACCAGAAGCGGGCGAACGCCCTGCCGTGCCAGGAAAACCGCGCCGGCCAAGCCGACCAGCCCGCCACCGCAGATCAGGACGGGAAAGTGCTCTTCAGTTTCGGTCATGAGGTTCTCTCTGTTTCTGGTTGTATTCGGCGGCCAGTTGCCGGATCCACTCTTCGGTCCAGGTCAGCCGGCCGGTGCGCAGGTCGGTGAGCACCGAGCGCAGCCAGTCCAGCTCGGCTTTTCTGGTGACCTGCCGGTATTCCTCCTCCAGCAGGAAAAGCCGGGGCACGTCCGCCGTCTCGCGGACGGCCTCGATGTCGGCCAGGTCGGCGGCGATCGCGTCCGCACGGAGCTGGAGTTGCTCGAGAGCTTCTTCGGGGGCAAGTGCCATGACGAAAGACAGTCCGACCGGAAACTCCGGAAACTCGTTTCCGGTGCTGGACAGCATTTCCCTGACCCACGTGCGCGTGGTTTCCCGCCCGGCCGGGGTGAGTTCGTAAACGGTGCGTTCGGGTCGGCCCGCCACTCGTCCGGTGCTGTGCACGGCGATCAGGCCGAGCCGCTGCATCCGGTCGATGGTCTGGTAGATGCTGGCCCGCTGGCGGATGTTGACCACTCGGTCCTTTCCGCGCTCCCTGATCACCTCCTGGATGCGATAGGCGTGCATGGGCTCCTCGGCGAGCACGCCGAGGACGGTCAGCCCCAAGGCCGAGCGGCGATTCTCTCTGCTCATGGCGGCCAGCCTAATAGTCATGACCTTACTAGTCTTTTCATGACTAAGTCAATCTGCAGCTTGGACACGGACGCGCACGAGGGATCGCCGCCTTGAGACGGACGGCGGACGAGTCGACCCGCGACCAGCGGAAACTGGATACCGCGGCACTGTTGGAATCGCGCGGAACGTGGCGACCACACGGAGACCGGTTGACTCGCCGCGGCGAACACGAGGTCGGTGTCGGAAGGCAGCCGGATTTGACATCGGCGCTGGTAGCGACGCGGAAGCAGTACTTGACCGGATCGCCATCAGGGTCGGTCACGGGCTTGACCGGCAGGGTCGGCGTGAGCGAGGTCGGCACGGTGCCGGCGAGCCGGTGTCGACGGTCAGGGTGACGTTGAGGTTCTTGTAGGTCGGGTTCCCGATCATCATGAAGAAGACCAAGCCGTCGCGGGCGTTCACGCGGTCGCGAATGAACCCGGTCAGCCCCCTCACCGACGAAGCTGCCGACGTCGCCGACCAGGGCGCTGGTCACAGCCTCTATGGAATCGTCCACACCGTCATCGTCGCCCTCGGCTGCGCGGCAACGAGTCCGTAGCTACCGAACGAAGCCCGAAAGAGTTCGAGGCCCAAGTTCACGCAAGCGAGCCCTGCGCCCTCTTAGCTTCTGACTAGTTCGACAAGTAGAAGGCGGTGGAAGATCAAGTGCCCTCCACGTTGGTGATAATGTCCGGCATCACTACTGCCGTGATCCCTCTAGCGGTGATCGGCTTGCGGCTCTACTGGCAGGCAGTACGTGATCGAAGGCGGCAAGAAACCTTGCGCGTACTGGCGGCGCGCCTACCCGCTGAGGGCAGGGTCGAACTGGACGATGTTCGCGACGACGGAAGCCGACTCCGGATTCGCATCGGTCGTCCGGCCTCCGACCTGGCCGGGGAGAACGATGCCCGATCATGAACGCACCAAGGCCACCACTGAGCCACATGCGACCAGTGAGAGAACAGACACCGAGCTAGTCGATCTTGCGTTCAGCGCCTTCTACCGAGAGACCGTGAAGGGGCTAATCGGTTTCCTGGTCGTTCAAGGTGCTCGGCTGGGCGACGCTGCAGACATCGCCCAGGACACCATGAGCGACGTCTATCGGCGCTGGAGCACGATCGACCACCCTCGCGCATGGACGTATCGAGTCGCCTCCCGTGCACTGATTCGCAAGTTCGCCGAGGTCGAGAACGCAGCCGAAGAACCCGTCGAACCATCTCCGCTACTTCGAACCGCAGACATAGAAGGCTGGGAGCAGGGACAGGAATCCATTAGATTACTGAAACTGTTACCACCTCGCCAGCGACAAGTCATGGCATGGACCCTCTACGGCTACACCCCAGCCGAAATCGCGCACGAAATATCCATCGAGCCGAGCGCGGTCCGCTCCAACCTGAAGAAAGCTCGCCGATCGCTGATACGTCATCTTCAAGCACAGGAGGAAGACCGATGACCGTCTTCCCTTATTTCGAGGACGAAACCAGTCTCAACCAGTGGCTCAGCGCGCAGATCCGCGAGTTGGATCTCTCTATCGGCCGAGCATTGGACGTCGAATCGGGACTTCACGACGCTAAAGATCTTGGTGAGCCCACCCGGCTCAACAAGGCAATTGCCACTCTAGTCGACGTAGAAGCAGGCCTCGAAGCCATAGTTCCACGCCCAGAACCAGTATCGGCGATTTCACCAACGATTTCAGAAGTCGCCGCCTACGCCGAACGCCTCATGGCCAGCCCCTGGCAACGACGCCTCGAGGTTCGAATCAGGTTGCCACGCCAAGAACTGGAAGAGGTACGCTTCGCAGCGTTGAAGCACGATTTGGACAGAGCTATCGACCACAGCGAACGAATCGTCGGCAAGGTCGTGCAAGCAGTACAATGTGCGCAATCACTCAGTCACGAGATACCCATCTCGGAGTTTGCGACAGAGATCGAAGAACTACTTGAAGGCGCACGAAGGACCGCCCGGCAGATCAAGAACACCCTCACCCACGGCGCGAGGCTGTGGCGCACACGAGCCCACCTGCTAGTGCTGACCGGCCACCTCAAACACAGCCAAAGCCTCACAAATGGGCTCGCCGACCGGATCACAGTCGAAGATATCGGCCATCTGAGCCGCGAACAACTCAGCCAGGGTTTTCTGAACCATAACATCCTCACCAAGACCCTGAACGAAGTGCTCGACCTCGCAGATCAGCTCTCAGGCGAACTTGCCCGACTTTGCAACCTGGAGCGAACCCTTGCCGCAGCCCACTCCCGGGCAAGGCCTAATCCAGAACTCGCCGACGCACTGAACAGCGATATGCACCACGGTCGCGAACACGGTTTTAACCGTGCACTGACCATGGCATTGGCAAGCGGCATCGAGAACATTACCCAAGCAACGACCAACTTCACGGGCGCAGACCTCACCACGTTCGACCTACATGGGGTTCCACTGGCAGGAATCCGCTGGTCACCCACGACTCGCTGGCCAGACAATTGGACGACGTTGATCCAGCTGACATCAATCGAAGTCTCCCCTGACCTCTTCGAGATTCGAGAAGATCCACGACTCAATACCCATGCGACAACTTGATAATCATCAACATGGTGCCGCCCCGAGGCCCAAGCAACGACGTCACAGAACGAATACTTGCCGAATCGACGCCCTGACGTCGATCCGACCGCACGATGACGCGATGACCGCACAGCTCAGGATCGCCAGAACGAACGGGAACGACTCGACGAAGCCGACAAGGCCGAGCCACACTGGCTCGACGCAACGAACATCGACCTTCTGGACGCGCTGCCACACCTGGCACTCAACCTGGCAAGTACCACCAAAGCTGCTCGGTGCACTGATCGATGTCATCCAGCTCCTCCGCCGGACTCGGCTGAATCGAACGATGCTCAGCCACCGTTGCGCGAAGCTCGGCACAGGAGTTCTCCCATCCGGGCGAAGTCTCCGTCGGGCACGGTGATTTCCGTCGTACGCGGTCGGCGCAGGTCAGCACCGGCGAGGTCCGCGTCGACAGGGTGATGGAGGATCCAGCGGCGCGTGTGCCGGATCGTCGCGGAATTGAAGGCATTGGCGAGCTGAGCAGTCCCTCGTTCCTGCACATCCAGGCCACCTGCGGCCACGGTGTCGAACTTCGCGAGTTCGCCCAAGGCTTCCTGCAGTGCGCGCCAGCGGGAAAGTGATACCCCACGCCGTCGCCAGCCCGGTAGGTTCGTTCGGCCCGCTCGCGTTCCGCATGAGCGTCAACGGGGTATCGCTAAGCAGCGTCTCGCGGGTGAAGCGGACCAGGACCCAAGGCCACCCGAGGAAGTAAGGCAGGATTTCCGGAAGTGTCTCGATCATTCGCCGGACGGTCCTCCAGCGAAAAGCATTGCCCAGCCGCGAACTCTGCGAGAGCCTGCCGCTCCTCCGGATCGAGGGGCCACGTGTCATCACCGATCACCTTGCGAAGGATCGGCGCCACCGAGTTCTCCAACTTGCCGAACGCCACCTCGAACGCGTCCGAGTGCGACGAATCGGCTGTGTCGAGCGTGTAGAAGTTCTTGATGGTGGCCGCGTTCTTCACGGATCGCACGAAGCGCCGACCACCCGGAAGTTCCACAGTCCCGATCTGGCCGTCACGCGCGAACGCGTCGAGGTAGAACCTCGGCACCGTATGGCGTCTACGCGCGACGGACGACATACCTCATTTACCCGGCCTTCTGCCGGGCGCTCTTGCGTTTGCTTCCGTTCACGAAATCGTTGAAGCGGTCGACAGTCCAGATCGCACGAAGCCCCAAGGAGCCCATCATCAGCGGGCGTGGGAACTTGGGCTTCTTCACCCACAATTCCTCCAGGTCCTCATGGCGCTCTCCGTCGACGATCAGATCAGCGATGAGGGAGCCGACGTAGGGCGCTTGCGCCAGGCCGTGACCGTTGCACGCGATCGAGTAGTAGGTGGCATCGTCCAGTTGCCCGGCTATGGGCAGCCAGGACGAAGTGATCGCGATCCATCCTCCCCAGGTGCGCTCGATCGCGACGTCCGACAGAGCCGGGAACCGCGTCGTGAAGGCCTCGGCAAGTTCCTCGACGAGCGCCGGGTCCGGCAGCTTTTGAGGGAGTGGATACGTCCTGCCCCGCTCGAGCCGCCGGACACCGAAGACGATGGTGTTGCGTGAGGTCAGCCGGTAGTTCTCCATGATGTTGTGCTGGGTGACGAGCCCCGATCGGCTGGACCATCCCAGTGCCTCCAGCCGGGCGGGGTCGATGGGCTCGGTTTCCACTTCGACGACCCAGATGGGCACGGAGAGCCGAGGAGGCGTGATATCCCACTCCCCCGCGTACGCATTCGTTGCCAGAACCACTTTGTTCGCCCGCACCAGACCCCGAGGAGTGGTGATGACCGCTTGGCCGCGGTCACGCCCGACGTCGGTGACCTTCGTCTGCTCGAAGACTCGCGCGGAGGTATTGAGCAGCGCTCGACGCATCCCCGCGGTGAACTGACCGGGGTTCATGATCCCCCCGACGTTTTCACGCATTCCGCCGAGGAAGCCGCGGGGAATGCCGAGTTCTTCGCTCGTTCCCAGTTTCACGTCGGCGCCGACGCGCCGAAGGATCCTGGTCACGCGGCGCACCCGGCCCATCTGTCCTCGGGAGACCGCCGCGAAGACATTGCCCGTCCGTTCGTAGCCGCAGTCGATGCCGTACTTTTCGATGAGGCTCTCGACGTGGTGTGCGGCATGTTCGGTGAGGCGGATCATGCCGGGCATCTTCTTGCGGTACAACAGGTCGAGGAGCTGAAGGTCTCCACCTGGGGCTCCCGCGAGCTGCCCGGCGTTGCGCGAACTGGCGCCGTGCCCACAGAACTCGGCTTCCAGCAGCACCACGTCCTGCCCTCGTTCGGCCAGCCGCAACGCAGTCGACATGCCGCCGATACCACCCCCGACGACCGCGACCTCACAAGTGAGGTCCCCGGCCAGCGAAGGCCGGACGTCGGCGGGCGGATCAACCCAGCCACAGAAGGCCGTGTACTCGACGTTTTCTGTCTTCATCGGTCTTTCCTCGCGTAAGCGGCAGCTCGTTGTTCCGAAACAGGTCCGGCGCCTGCCGTCACGTTGTGGTCGTGAAGAGCGCGGTAAGCGAAGTAGTACACGAACATCTGGAATCCCCAGGCGGCCAGCGCGGCGCTGTAGAACAACGTTCGGTGCGCATCGTCGCCCGGGAGCGGGAAGAAGTCGTAGGTGATCGCGATGACGGATCCCGCGATGGTGACCAGCGCGGCGCTCACGGCCTGCTTCTTGGCACCGATACGCCAGAGCCGCCAAACGAAGTAGGCGAGGAACGCCGTAGTGAGCACGTTGACCACGACGTAGAACGTCGCCGGACCGACGTGCAGCTCGTCGGCGCGGAATTGCTGGAGGTAAAGCCCGGCGACGGCGGCGAGCGCGAACACGCCGACATCGACCACGACGGACGGCTTGTACCGATGCGTCACGCGCATCAGGCCCATGACGAGGATGAGGGTGATGCCGACGGATCGCGAAAAGGCGTCGAAGAAGTATGCGACGTTGTACAGAAAGCCGTCCTCGGCTCCACCCAGAAGGGCCCACAGGAAGAAGTTCGAGCCCGACGTGGCGACGATCATCCATTCCAGGCCGAGCAGGTAGTTGCCGTAGCGCCGAATGAACTTCCAGCCGAAATAGAAGCCGGCGAAGATCATCCAGAGATCGGCCAGCATGAAGAGCAGGTTCTTCATGTCATGTTTCCTTCAGGTCGTGCCTTCACCGCTGAGCAGAAGGCGGAGTTCGGGCCGGCGGCCGAAGCCCTGGGGAGCTGCGCGGATTTGTGATCCGGTTCATAGGCTACGCCAGTCTTAGTCATACGATCAAGTCATTTGTCCAAGAAGTCTCGCTGCTAAGCTGGCCGTGACTTAATCAAGCGTCCAACTACGTGCACCGGGAGGACTTCGTGCCACGGATCTCCGCCGCCCAGCGGCGCAGCGACTTCATCAAGGCCGCGGTGGAGGTCATCGCCACCTACGGCATCGAGGGCGCGACGACCCGGCGCATCGCCGAGCAGGCGCAAGCGAATCTGGCGATGCTGCACTACTGCTACGACTCCAAAGAGGACCTCTTCGCCGACGTCTACGAGTTCGTGGCGGGCCGGTACCGCGACGCGCTCGAGGGCGACGACTCCCCCGGTGACGTGCGAGAGACGGCTCGACGGCTCCTGCGCGGAGTCATGGAGTGCTACCTCGAGTCGGCCAGCTTCACCGCGGCGACGGTGGAACTCATCAGCTGGGCACGGCGCCAGCACGGAGACCGCGGCATCGCGGTGTACGACAAGGCTCTCGAAACGGTGCGCGCCGCACTTCGCGACGCCGAGTCGGACCATCCGATCGCACCGGAGGTCATCGACGAGATCGCCTTCGTCCTCGCCACCTTGGCCGACGGCTTCGCCGCGAACTGGTTGACCTACGGGGATCGGACCGCCGCGCTGGGGCAGATGGAAATCGCCACGTCGGTCCTCGACAGCTGGCTCGCGGCCCGGCTCGGAGCCACCCCCGTCGGGCGATGACGTCACAGCGGTAAGTCGGGCGAATCGACACCGACGACCCGGTCGCCGCAGAAGACGCGCACCGATTCCGCCGGGCCGTGGCCGCCGATGCCTGCCGGGCCCCAGAAGCTCTGTGCCGAGTCGTCACCGAGGTCGGCGACCTTGGCGCCGTTGACGCGCACTTCGCCGGCCAGGATGCGGGAGCCGACGTCGATCGCCCGGTCCGTATCGGCGCCGAACACGTACGCGTCGAGCCCTGACGGATGGGCGTTGGCGATGCGCAGCGCCTGTTCACCGGAGTCCACGGCGTGCAGCGAGACGACCGGGCCGAACAGCTCGGCGGTGGCCTGAGCGGGATCCGCGCCGACGGCCACGGTCGGAGACAGGAAGTAGCCGTCGAGCTCGGGCAGGCGGGCGGGCTGCCGAATGCTCGCCCCCAGGTCGCGCAACCCGTCGATCCTGCTCTGGAGGGTCCGGAAATGCGGGGCGTTGGAGATCGGGCCGATTTCGGCGTCCTCATCGAGGGAGTGACCGACGACGAGCTTGGAGATCCGCTCGGTCAGTGCTTCGAGGAGAGGGGCGATCAGGCTGCGGTGAGCGAGGATCTTGCCCGGTCCTTCGCACCATTGACCATTGAGTTTGGTCATGCCGTCGAGGATGCCGTCCGCTGTGACGTCGAGGTCGGCGTCGTCCAGCACGAGCACCGGATTGTTCCCGCCGAGCTCCAGCTGCAGGACCTTGAAGTCTTCCGCAGCTGCCCGTGCGATGGCGCGCCCGGCGGCGGGCCCGCCGGTGAACGAGACGATCTTGACGCGGGGGTCGGTGGTCAGCCGGGCGCCGACGTCGCCGGCGCCGTGCACGAGCTGCAGCGCGCCGCTGGGCAGGCCCGCCTCGACGAAGCATTCGACGATGATCTGTGCGCTGCCCGGCGCGTGCTCCGAAGGTTTGAGGATGACGGGACACCCCGCGGCCACGGCGCCGGCGATCTTGGCCGCCGGGATGAAACTCGGGCCGTTCCACGGTGTGAGGATCGCGGCGGGCCCCCACGGCACTTTGTGGAGGCGGACGTCGCGGCCGCCCGCGGCCAGCGCGGTGACGCGTGGGATGTTCACCAGATCCGCCGCCGACGCCCAGATCCTCATGGGCAGGAAGGCGGCGACCTTGCGAGTTACGCTGATCGGCGTGCCGCTGGTCAGCGAGTCCGTGCGGGCGATGTCCTCGGCCCGGGTCTCGACGATGTCCGCCACGCGTTCGAGCATCGCGGCACGCTCACGCCGAGCGTCGTCGTCCCAGCGGCCGATGTCGTACACGCGCTCCGCGTGCCGTAGCGCCCGCTCGACGTCGTCCTGGGCCGTCGTGACAGAACGGTGGACGGGTTCGCGCGTGTTGGGGTCGACGTTCCACGCGTCGGGCACCGTCTCGGCTTCGCTCCAGGTGTCGGCGATGTAGTTCACCGGCCGGGGAATCTCGTTGCTCATCTTCACGTTTCCTTCGGTCGGTCAGGACTGGAGATCGACGACGATGCGGGTGACGTCGCCGGACTTCATCGCCTCGAAGCCTTCGTTGATCTCGCCGAAGGGGACGACGCGCGTGACCATCTCGTCGAGCAGCAGACGTCCCTGCTGGTACAGGCGGGCGAGCTGGAGGATGTCCTGCCGCGCTTGACCCGACCCCATGTAGGAGCCGATGAGCCGCTTCTCCTCGAAGAAGAAGTCCGATGCCGGGACGTTGAGTTCGGTGCCCCCGGGTGCGATCCCGACCAGGCACGCGGTCCCCGTCGGGCGCACCAGGGCGAGGGCCGTCGCGGCGGTGCGGGCCGAGCCGACCGCTTCGAAGGCGTAGTCCACTCCGTCACCGAGCAGGCGGTGAACCTCCGCGACCAGGTCTTCGTCCCCGCCGTTGACGACGTGGGTGGCGCCGTAGCCGCGCGCGGCCTTGAGCCGGTCGTCGTCCAGGTCGATCGCGACGATGGCCGAGGCGCCGGCGAGCCTCGCGCCTTGGACGATGGCCGATCCGACGCCGCCGCACCCGATGACCGCGACCGTGCTGCCCGGTCGCACCTTGGCGCCGCGGAAGACCGCGCCGACACCGGTGATGACACAGCAGGCCAGGAGGCAGCCGACGTGCAGTGGCACGTCGTCGGGAAGCCGTACCAGCGAGTTCTCGCGCATGAGGACATGCCGGGAGAACGCCCCGATGTCGCCGAGCCGCTCGATCGGCTCGCCGTCCGTGGTCTGGAACGCGGGCCGGGGGCGGCGGCGGATCTCCCCCAGCCTCCGACATTGGGTCGACCGCCCCGCCTCACAGTTCGTGCAGCGGCCGCAGGAGGGGGTCAGCGCGCCGACCACGCGGTCCCCGGGGCGCAGCCCGGACACCTGCGAGCCGACCGCCTCGACCACACCGGCCACCTCGTGGCCGACCACGACCGGCAGCTCGGTCGGCACCGTTCCGGTCATGTAGTGCAGGTCGCTGTGGCACAGCCCCACGTTGGTGACCGCGACCCGCACCTCGTGCGGTTCCGGGTCGTCCACCCGGATGACGGTCAGCGCGAGCGGTTCGCCGACGGCGGTCAGCACCGCGGCCTGGGTGTCGATCATGTCGAGGTCTCCTTTTCGGTGTCCCTTGTGGACAGAAAGGCCTGGATGCCCGCGGCCAGAACTCCGCTCTCCCACGCCTGGGCGGCGGCGAGGTCTTCCCGGGCGAAGGCCGCTTCGACGTCCTCTGCCGTCGGGCGCAGGAGCGCGAGATGCAAGGCCGTCGTGTTGCCCTCCGGCGTCCACTCGACGACGGTGTCGATGGCACGGCCGATCAGGGCACCGGGCTCCACGATCTCGTCGAGCAGGCCGATCCGGAGGGCTTCGTCGGCCCGGATACGAGGGGAGCCGAGCACCACACGCATGGCGTGGTTTCCGATGAGCCGCCTCAGCAGCACGCTGGACGCGTTCGAGATCGTGATGCCCCGGCCGTTTTCCGGTTGGTAGTAAACAGTTTTCGGAGTACCGATGCGGGTGTCGCAGCACAGGGTGATCTCCGAGGCTCCGCCGACCGCAATGCCGTTGACGGCCGCGACCACAGGGATCCGCGTCTCCAGGATCGCCCTGGTGATGTCGTGGAAACTCGCGAACGCCTCACGCATCCCGGCTTCCGTCGACGGCACGCTGTCGAGATCCTCTCCCGCGGAGAAAGCCCGGCCCTCACCGGTGAGCACGATCCCGCGCACGGTCTCGCCGGTACCGAACTCGCGGATGACGGACGCCAGCCGCCGCCGGGTGGCGACGTCCATGGCGTTGAGCTTCTCGGGGCGCCGGAGGGTCAGCACCGCTACGTCGTGGACGACTTCGATGCCGAGGAATCCCCGTCGTGCGCCGAGGTCGTACGTCACGCCGCGATCGGCCGCGGCCCGGGCCTTGAGTGCCGTTTTGGCAATGCGTTCAGACGGTGTGCGAGGAAAATCTGCGACGAACTCGACATAGCGCGGCAGCTTGAACCGCGCGAGTTCCTTGCCTGCCCGCTCGACGATCCGCTCGGCCGTCGCCAGTTCGGCGGGGACGCCTGCCGCCAGTTGGACGAACGCCTTGACCTCCTCGCCGAGGGTCTCGTCGGGTTCGGCGACGACGGCTGCCGAGACCACCCGGTCGTCACGCTCCAGGGCGGCTTCGACTTCGACGCTCGCGACGTTCTCGCCGCCACGCCGCACCATGTCCTTGATCCGGCCGACCAACCGGATTCCGTCGCCCGGGCGGCGGACGACGACATCGCCGGTGTGGAGCCAGCCGTCCCGCAGCACCCGGGCGGTGTCTTCAGGGCGGTTCCAGTAACCGTCCATCATCGGCCTGCCCGCGATGACCAGCTCACCGGCTTCACCGTCGGGCACCTCGGAACCGTCGGGATCGACGACGCGGATCTGTTTCGTCGGTACCGGCCGCCCCAGACTGCCGCTTCCCACGGCGTCGGAGTCGTCGAAGGGACTGAACAGGTCGATCCCGGACTCGGTCATTCCGTAGACCTCGCGCCACGGAGCGCCCCATCGTTCCTCCAGCCGGGCGTGGAGTCCGGCCGGAATTCCCGAGCAGAAGACGAGGCGGAGGTCGTTGTCGCGGTCTTCGGGGGTCGGCGGTTGCTTGGACAGCAACGTCGGCATGGACCCGAGGACGTAGAAGAAGGTCGCCCGATGCCGCCGGACGTCCGCCATGAAGGTCGACGCCGAGAACCGTGGCAGCACGACCAGCGGAGCACCGACCGTGAGCGCCAGCGCGGTGTTCCACTGTGGATCCATGTAGGAAAACGGTTGCGCCGTCAGGAGAACGTCGTCAGGCCCCAGTCCGGTCACCGAGGCGCAGATCCAGCCCAGCCGGACCCAGTAGTCGTGGGTGAGCATGCACGCCTTGGGGAAACCGGTCGTTCCCGACGTGTACTGCAGGTTCGCCAGCGCCCCGCCTTCGATCGGTGCGGCTGGAGGCGTCGCCGGAAACTTCTCCGACCCGTCGTCGGCGACGTCGACGACGCGGACGCCCTCACCGGCGACGACATCGGCGATCAGATCCGCGCGGTCGGCGTCGGTGAACACGACGCGTGCGCCGGAGTCCCGCAGGACGAAGGCGAGGTCGGCCCTTTGGTACGAGCTGTTGATCGGTACGCCGACCGCACCCGCTTTCAGCGTGGCGAGCCAGACGACAGGCCAGTGCACGACGTTCGGCAGCATGATCGCGACACGCTCGCCCGGCCGGACACCGTCGACCTCGATCAGCCGGTGCGCCAGCCTGGAGGTCCAGTCGTCGATCTCGGCGAAGCTCCACGACCATTCCCCGTAACGCAGGAATTCCCGATCCGGCGAGTCCTTCGCGCGTTGCGACAGCAGTTCCGTCAGGGTCGGGGTGGCGGGGTCGTCGCCCGCCTGTCCGGGCGCCACTTTCGCGGTCATGGCATGCTCCTTCGCCTCTTCGCCGCGGCCTGGACGATCCACGTCATCGCCGGGTCCTCGCTCTTCATCCACTCCGGGTGCCACTGGACGCCGAGCACCGGTGCGCCCGGGAGCTCGACCGCTTCGACCACGCCATCGCTCGTCCGTCCGGTCACGACCAGGCCGGTGCCGCAGCGGTCGACGGCCTGGTGGTGCCACGAGTTGGTCATCGCGTGCTCGCCGAACAGGCCGGCGGCGATCGAGCCTTTTTCGAAGGACACGAGATGATCGGCGGTGCCGTCGGTCGGCGCGGCCTCCGCCGACAGATGGCTCACGGACCCGGCCGGCAGGTCGGCGACGAGGGTGCCGCCGAGAGCGACGTTGAGCACCTGCATGCCGCGGCACACACCGAGCACTGGAATCCCCTGCTCCAGAGCAGCACGGACGAGCGTGATCTCGTACTCGTCGCGGACCGCGTCGTGGACCATCGGGTCCATCCGCGGATCGATGTCGCGGACCACCGTCGTGTCCCCGCCCCAATACGCTGGATGGATGTCCTGACCGCCGGTGATCACGACACCGGACAGCCACTGGCTGATGGCCTTCGCGTCGGTGTCGTAGGAGAGATGCACCGGAAGCCCACCGGCCTGCGCGATCCGGCTCGCGAAGTCCGACATGTAGCCGTCGAGGCAACGGTCTCCGTATCGCTCGTCGGCTCCCTTGAACAGCTCCAGCCGGAACCGCCTGCCGGTGATGCCGATCAGCGGACGCGCCCTCACGGGAACTCGAAGTAGCGGGTGGACTCCCACTGGGAGAGTTCGGCGAACGGATCGCCGCCTTTGGTGTGGAACTCCATCCACTCCCAGCGCCGCGACGCGACCCAGAAGTCCACGAACTCGTCACCGAGGTACTCGCGAAGAAGCGGGTCGGCGTCCAGGGCCGCGCCCGCCTTCGACATCGTGTCGGGGATCCGGGGCACGCCTGCGCTGTCGGGCAGGCACCAGGCCATGTCCGTGACCTGCTCCGGCGGTTCGATCTCCCGCTCGATGCCCGCCAGCACCCCGGCGAGCACTCCGGCGAGCGCGAGATAGGGGTTCACGTCGGCGCCGGGAAGCCGGTACTCGAGCCGCGAATACTTTGAGTGGCCGGTGATGGCGCGCACCGCGGCCGTTTTGTTGTTTTCGCCCCAGCTGATGACGGTGGGCGGTCCGGTGAAGTCGACCAGTCGCCGGTAGGACGTGATCTGCGGCAACGCGAGCGAGGTGTTTCCCGCCATCGTGGCCAGCAGCCCGCCGACCGCGTGCCGCATCAGCGGGGACGGCCCGTCCTCGGCGAAGAACCGGTTCACTCCGTCGCTTTGCAGTGACAGGTTGATGTGGGCCCCTTGGCCATAGCCCGCCGTCGGTTTGGCCATGAAGGTCACCGTGTGGTCCCGCTCGAACGCGACCTCACGCATGACCTGTCGGGTCCGTGCCCAGGAGTCGGCCAGCGTGATCGGGTCCGCCGGCGGCAGGTTCAGCTCCGTCTGCCCGGCGGCGGCCTCGTCGGTCCAGGCCTCCCACGCGATGCCGAGCCGATCGAGGCGGTCGACGACCGCTTCCATGTAGTCGACCCAGTCCTTGGACCTCGCCAAGTGATACGTGGCTCCCGTGCCGCCGCCCAAGGGCGTCAGGTCCCGGTACCCGCGTTTTCGCGCCTCCTGAACGGATTCCTCGAACAGGGTCGCTTCGATCTCCACGGCGACGGTCGCGGTGTACCCGAGAACGGCGAGCCGGGCCACCAGCTTCCGCACGAGGTTCCGCGGGCAGATCGGCACGGGTGTGCCGTCCTTCAGCCAGTAGTCGCCGATGACCGAGTCCAGACCCGGCTTCCATTCGACGAGGGTCGACATGTCAGGGATCATCTGGATGTCGTAGAGGTTGCCGCGCCAGTCCGGGAAGGCGTCTCCGAGGACGATCTCGTTGCCGAGGTCGATCGCGAACAGGAGGTCGGCGAAAGCGAAGCCGCTGTTCCTGCCTGACGCGAACTTCGTGCTCGACACGGTCTTGCCCAGAAAGCTTCCCTCGTGGTTCGTCGCTTCGAGGCGCACGGCGCGGTCCTTGAGATCAGACATCGAAACGAACCCTCCAGGAAGCGGCCGTCATGACCGACAGTTGCGACAGCGTGCCTTTGACCTGAAGGCCGGCCGCCAAGGAAGCGGCGAAGTCGTCCGCTCCACTGAGGACACCGGCGAGCACGTCGGGCGGTCCCGCGATCAGGTACTCGGTCGGCCCATCGCCGAACCGGTGCCGCTCCGGGCCGCCGGGGCCATCCGCGTCGACGATCAACACGTCGGGAATGCCGGGGATTTTCCTTGTCACCGCCCAGAAATTCCGGGCGGCCTCGCGCCAGTGCGGCAGCGGCGGCGTCAACACGCGCAGGACTCCGGAGGCCAGGACGACGTCGCCGGCGGGCTCCCCCACCGTGGCGAAGCGCGCCAGCAGATCGACGGCCACCGTCGCGTCGGGCTCGCCCACGACTCCACCGGTCACCGTGATCGCCTTGCCGTCGAAGGAAATCGTCGCGGCCTGCGGCGTGTCGTGGGAGCGCACCGCCACGGTACCGGCGGACCGGCCCAAGACCTCCTGTGCGTGACCGATCCGCGAGGAGTCACGCAACGTGCGTCCGATCAGCCGGACGACCGGACTCGCGTCGTCTTCGATGGTGACGGGAAAGATCGAGCCCTCCCTCACGGGCGCCTCGGGGAACGTCATGATCTCGGCCATCAGCGGCCCTTTCGATCTTGGCGAGGATCGAGCCAGAGTTAGTCAAATGACTCGATCAATTGACGAAGATGATGAGCGCCCTGCCGCGCGTTTGTCAACAGCCCCATTCGAGGGAGCGCCAGAACCAGCCCTTGACGAGGACTCGAAGTTGTCACACACTCGATCACCTGACTTAATCGGATGACCTACTAGGAGTTCTGATGCACGTCATCCACCAGCGCTACGTCGCCTACTCCGATGCTCACTACGCCGGAAATCTCGTCGACGGCGCGTACGGCCTGGCGCTGTTCGGCGACGCCGGAACTCATCTCGCGATCGTCACGGACGGCCACGAGGGCCTCTTCGCGGGCTACTCGTCCGTGGAATTCCTGGCGCCGGTGCGCGGCGGCGACGTCATCGAGGTCGAGGCACGGCTCGCGGCGAAAGGCACCAGGAGCCGGACGATCGACTTCGAGCTGCGCGTCATCGCCCGGTCCGTCGACGGCACGGGCGGAGCGGAAATCCTCGCCGAACCCATCGTCGCCACCCGCGCCCGCGGGACCGGCGTCGTCCCCGCCAACCGAGAAGGAAGTGCAGCATGAACGACGCAGACGCGACGGAGGCCGCCGACATCGTCGTCATCGGCGCCGGCATCTCCGGTATCGGCGCGGCTCAGCACCTGAGGAACGACTTCCCCGGCAAGAAGGTCATCCTGCTGGAATCTCGCGACTCGATCGGCGGTACCTGGGACCTGTTCCGCTATCCGGGCGTCCGGTCCGATTCCGACCTGCACACCTACGCCTACGAGTTCAAGCCATGGCGGCATCGGAGCGCGATCGCCGAAGCGCCGCTGATCCGCGAATATCTCGCCGAGACGGTGAGCGAGTTCGGCCTCGACAACGTCCTTCGGCTCCGGCACCGGGTGACCTCCGCCGACTGGTCGAGCGCCGAGGCGCAGTGGACGCTCCAGGTGACCGTGACCGACGACGCCGGCACTGAACGCACGAAGACGATCAAGACCGGCTTCGTCTTCAGCGCGACCGGCTACTACCGATACGACGAGGGGTTCACGCCCCACTTCGAGGGTCGTGACGACTTCCGGGGCGACATCCTGCATCCGCAGCATTGGCCCGACGACTACGACCACCGCGGCAAACGCGTCGTGATCATCGGAAGTGGCGCGACGGCCGTGACCATGCTCCCGGCCATGCTGAGCGGAGAGGGCGCCGCGGCACACGTGACGATGCTCCAGCGCACTCCCAGCTACATCGCCTCCCAGCCGCGGTTCGACAACATCGCCGTCAAGCTCACCAAGCTGCTCGGGGCCAAGCG
This sequence comes from Amycolatopsis lurida, assembly GCF_900105055.1. Taxonomy (NCBI): domain Bacteria; kingdom Bacillati; phylum Actinomycetota; class Actinomycetes; order Pseudonocardiales; family Pseudonocardiaceae; genus Amycolatopsis; species Amycolatopsis lurida. The sequence goes on along the minus strand of NZ_FNTA01000004.1, from coordinate 7,229,878 downwards.
CGGCTACGCGGCCACACGGCTGAAGAACATCTGGATCGACTTCCTGCTCGTCTCCACCCTGCGCAAATTCCCCGACTTCGGGCGGAAAGCGCTTCGCAAGTGGACACTCAAGGAGCTTCCGCCGCACATCGATGTGGACACGCATTTCAACCCGCCGTACGAGCCGTGGGACGAGCGTCTCTGCGTCACCCCGGACGGAGAGTTCTTCAAGGCACTCCGCGGTGGCAGCGCCGACGTTGTCACCGACCGGATCGACCGCTTCACCGAGGACGGCATCCTGCTGGAGTCGGGCCAGGAACTGGAGGCCGACCTCATCGTCACCGCGACCGGCCTCGTCATGCAGATGCTGGGCGGTATCCAGCCCACAGTGGACGGTCACCTGGTGAAGATGTCCGACACCCTCCTCTACCGCGGCGCCCTCATCTCCGGCATCCCGAACTGGGCCATGATGCTCGGTTACACGAAGGCGTCCTGGACGCTCCGCCTGAGCAACGTGTGCCGCCTGGTCGGCGACGTGCTCCGCCGCATGGACGCCAACGGGTACGACATCGCGGTCCCGGTCGTCCCGGACGGACTCGCCACCACGGACCTCCTCGACCTCACCGCGGGCTACATGCAAAGGGCCAAACCCGAACTTCCCCGCCAGGGCACCGAACTGCCGTGGCAGATGCACACGACCTTCGTCAAGGACAACCGGCTCTTCAAAGGGCGGCTCATCGACCGGAACATCCGGTTCGCCGTCCGGGCACCCGCCGCCGACCTCACGGGCGCGACGGCCGACTCATGACCGGGGCACGCCGGCGTCTCCAGCGGGCCTTCGTCATCGCTCTGAGCCGCACTCCTCCCCCGCTCCTCAAACTGCTGGCACGCCCTCCGGTCAACAGCGCCGGCGATCGGATGGCGCCCGACGTCGCCCTCCTGATCAAGCTCACGGAAGCCGGTGGCGACTACAGCGACCTGCCGGTGGCCGCCGCCCGGGAGGTCACCGAACGTGACGCGGCACTGTTCGCCGACCGGATCGCACCTTGTCCCGTCGAGCAGGACGTGGATCTCGGCGACGGGCTGCGGGCGACCCGCTACAGCTGCGGAATCCCGGACCGCGGGTTGATCCTTTTCTTCCACGGCGGCGGATTCGTGCTGGGGAGCCGCGAGAGTTACGCCGCCCCGGCGCGGATGCTCGCCCAGGGAACGGGCGCTGAAGTCCTGTCCGTCGAGTACCGGCTCGCACCCGAGCACTCGTTCCCGGCGGCGCACGACGACGCGCTCGCCGCGTGGCGGTACGCCGTCGACCACGCCGCCGAGTGGGGAGCCGACCCGCACCGGATCGTCGTCGCTGGTGAAAGCGCCGGAGGCAATATCGCCGCCGTGCTCTGCCAGCAGCTTCGCGGCCTTCCTGTCCAGCCGATGATGCAGGTGCTCATCCAGCCGGTCACCGACATCTCGGAACGACGGCCCTCGCAGCACGAGTTCGCGGGGTCCCCCGCGTTGTCGGCGAAGCAGATCGCGTGGTTCATGAACCATTACCTCCCCGACGGGACCGACCATCTCGACCCCCGGGTTTCCCCTTTGCTCGCCGGAGACCTGGCAGGTCTCCCCCGGGCCATCGTGACGGTCGCCGGATTCGACCCGCTCCGCGACGACGGACTCGCTTACGCGGCCGCGCTGGCGGAAAGCGGCGTACCGGCGGAGGTGATCCACGAACCCGAACTCGTGCACGGCTACATCGCCTTCACCGCTGTCAGCCCAAGCAGCAGAAGGGCCACGAGACGGCTGGTACGGGCCATTTCCTCGGCGCTGACGTCGACACGTGAACGGAGCACATCATGACCGAATCCCTCCACGAGCACACGGCGGAAGTCGTCGTGGTCGGCGCCGGTATCGCGGGCTTGATGGCGGCGACCACACTGTCCGATCAGGACATCGTCGTACTCGAAGCCGGCAGCCGAGCCGGAGGACGCGTGGAGTCGGTCCGCCAGGGCGGCTACTGGATCAACCTCGGCACCCAGTTCACCGAAGGGACCGGCCCGCTGATCGAAGCCCTCGAACGCCACCGGGTCCACATGGGGACACTGGCCGGCAAGAAGGTGGCCCTCGCGCTCCACGGAAAGCAGGTCGACACCTCGAATCCGTTCGCCCTGATGTTCCGCTCCCGCATGACCTTGCGCGACCGAGTCGCGCTCGCGGCCGTCGGCGCCCGCATCCTCGCGGCGGCACCGTTCCTGCAGTCGAACAACCGCCTCGCGAAGCGCCTCCGGGCGAAACTCGATGCCCTCTCCGCGTCGTACGTGCTCCGAGGGGTCAAGTCAAAGGTCGCGCGGGACATGGTCCGGTCGTGGTCCGGGCAATGGATGGGCTGCGAACCCGAGGAGACCGCCGCGACCCAGTTCGTCATCTCGATGGGCATTCTCCTGACCGACCCGGCGAAGGTGCCCAACTTCTCCCTGCCGGCAGGAGGAAACCAGACCCTCACCGACATCCTGGCCGACGACCTCGGCGATCGGCTGCGGCTGAACTCCCCGGTGAAATCGGTGAAGCGAACCGAAGACGGCGTCGTCGTGGACTACCACGACGAGAACGGACCGGCGCGTATCCGAGCCCGCCGCGCGATCGTGGCCGTTCCCAGCGATGTCGCGATCAAGATCCTGCCCGGCCTCCCGGCCGAGTACCGGACGGCGTTCGACGACATCCATTACGGCCGGTACGTGGTGGTGGGCTTCTTCACCAGCGAGGAAGGCCCTCAGCAGTGGGACGACTACATCGCCGTGTCGACGCCCCAGCTGTCGTTCCAGGCGATGTTCAACCACGCCGCCGCCCTGCGCGGCCCCGGCCCACGCAAACCGGGCGGCGCGCTCGCCTGCTTCGCCGGCGGCGCCGTGGCCGACGACCTCTTCAAGCTCACCGACGAGGAGATCGTCACCCGGTTCACCGCGGACCTCCTCTCGCTCTACCCCGAACTCGAGGGGAAACTCGGCGAGGGGATCGTCCGGCGCCACCACCGCGTCGTGCCGTTCTGGGCGCCCGGCGGACGCGCCTCACTACCGACGCTGCGCGAACACCTCGGCCCCGTCTACCTTGCCGGCGACTACCAGCTCGACATGCCCTCACTCGCCGACGCGGCCTCATCAGGCGAACGGGCGGCCAAGCAGGTTCTGGCGAGCCTGGCGCTCAGCTCTCTGACGACGGAAGCCCGCGACGCAATCCAGGCGCTCGGAAGCCTCGGCTTCGCCCGCCGGCGGCACACCGGATAAGCCTCGCCGGCCGCACTCTGTTCATGTCCCGTGGCATCGGCCTGGCGACCGGCCTCTCCGCCGCCCGCCGGGGCGTGATCCCGGATGCGAAGACGCGGCTCGGGGCCCGCGCGCAACACCTGCCTGCTGTGCGGAGAATGCATCGTCGGGTGCCGTCACAACGCGAAGAACACCACCGTCAAGAACTCCCTGTACCTCGCGGAACAAACCGGGGCGACCGTCCATCCGCTGACCACGGTCACCGCGGTCAGCCCGCTTCCCGGTGGCGGCTACCGCATCGACACCATCCGCACCGGCGGCAAGCTCCGCCGCACGAAACAGACCTACACAGACAGGTCGCGTCCACTGGCGCTCGCTGGCCCGGGCGAGCATCGACCCGCGGCTCCGACGGAGAACATCGGCTTCGTCCGAGCTCCGGCTCAGCCGAGCACCGTGCCCGAGTTCGCGGTGTTTCGGTTGCGCTTACGGGAGAACGCACCCAGGTCGATCTCCAGGCCGGTGCGCGGGGCCCGGAACCGGACGGGCGACGCGTCGTGGTCGGCGCCGTTCTCCACCTGGTCGATCAGCTCCGTCATCAACTGCCCCACGACCGGCGCGTTCTTGAACTGGTTGCCGCTCGTTCCGATCGCGACGTAGAAGCCCTCGAGTTCGGTGCGGTCGTAGATCGGAGTCCAATCGTCGGCGACGTCGTAGACGCCCACCACGCCACGCGCCCGGTTGGGCACCGCCAGGTCGGGCAGTCGCCGCGCGGCCCGCGTCACCTGGGCCTCGAAGACCGCGGCCGTCGGGTGGATGTCGACGGCGTCCGGGTCGTCGATCCACTGCAGCGGATCACACTCCGGTTCCGTTCCGCCGACGAGCAGGCCCCCAGCTTCACCGCGGAAGTAGGTGCCCAGATCCATGTCCGCCACCACGGGCCCTCCGTAGCCCTCCGGGACCGGCACATGCGCTACTTCCTGCCTCATCGGTCGCACACCGACCGTGAAATCGGAACCCACGCCTGCCAAGTGATTGACCGCGCCCGACCACGGACCGGCCGCGTTGACCACGACGGCACAGGGAATCCGGGTGCCGTCCGACAGCCGCACCGACGTCACGCGCCCGCCTGCCTTCTCCACCACTGTCACCGTGCTGCGGAAGCGGAACTCCGCCCCGCGTGCCGAGGCCGCGGCGGCGAGGTTCACGGCGGCGAGGCCCGGGTCCGAGACGTAACCGGCGTCGGGGGTGTACACCCCACCGAGCGAGTGTTTCGCGTCCTCCCAGAATTCCTCGTCGTCGAGCCGCTTCGGCGGCCAATGGCGGCCGGCGTCGATACCGGGAACGCGCTCGGCCAAGGTCGCGCTGTCCCATTCCTCGTAGGGAACACCGATCTCGTCGAACAACGGAAGCCACGACATACGCGGGGCCGCCTCGACGTCCAGCATGACCAGTCCGCTCTTGCGGAACATCGCGAGGTCGCCGACCTCGGACCCGAGGTGGCCGGCCCAGTCGAGCCAGCCGAAATGCGCCTCCCACGCCGTCGCCACCCCGGCGGTGGTGGAGAAGTTGAATCGGACGATCGCACTCGATGCCGAGGTCGACCCCTGTCCGGCTCCTGGGGCCCGATCGAGCACGATCACCTGATGTCCCGCCCGCGCGAGCTCAAGGGCGATCGACGAACCGATCACCCCTGCCCCGATCACGACCGCGTCGGCGCTCGGACGCTTACCGGGCACGGCAGGTCCTGAGGTAACTGAGGAACGAAGCCTGCAGCCCGGTCACGTGCGTTTCGCGCAGGACCGCGCTGGTGACGGCTCCCCCACGGGAGGAGAGGCGGTGCAGGACGGTGGCCGTGTTCTTCGTGAGGCTTTGGTAGATGGCCAAGTCCCCGAGCAACTCTTGCTCGTTGAGGGTCACGTGCAGTTTGGCGGCAGGGTGCCGGTCACCCATCTCTTGGAGCTGGGTGAAGATCTGGCTGTCTTCACTGGCGACGCCGGGGCTCCCCGCTCCGATGCTCTCGAAGAGGGTGTTGCCGGTGAGCCAGGTGTAGAGGCTGAAAAGGCCGCCGTAGGAGTAGCCGAAAAGGCCGTGACCGCTCGTGGCCGTGTCGTAGTCGCGTTCGATCCTCGGGTGCAGTTCCGCGGTGAGGAAGTTCAGGAACGCGTCGGCGTGGGTGTCGCGTAGTTCGGCGAGGTAGGCGTCGGATTCCTCTCGGGTCCTCGCGCCCATTCGAACCCCCATCTCCACGGCATCGACGAGCTCCTTGGCGACGGGTTCGCCGGGCGGCACGAGGTCCCGGTTCCGCAGCCGGTCCCAGTGCTGTGCTTCCTCGCCCGCGTAGCCGACGCTGACCTGGATGTAGGGCTGTATCCGTTGCATGGGGTCCGCCTGGGTGACGATGAGCGGAGCCGTCTGGCCCACGGCCCAGTTGCCGTCGAGCACATACACGGCAGGCGTTCGCGTCGTGGCGGGGTCGTAGCCCGGTGGTGTGGTGACCCAGATGCCGTAGTCGTGCCCTCCGCTGGAGCGCATCTCGAAGTAGTCGGTGTCGGCGAGGCAGCCGTGCCACATGGTGCTCATCGGAGGTCCTTCACGATTCGGCCGGCCTTGAGAACGAGGACGGCATTGGCGGGATCAGCGAACAGCCCCGGGTCTTCGACCGGGTTGCCGTTCCACAACACGAGGTCGGCCTGTGCGCCGGGAGCGATGATCCCGACTTGGCCGGACAGGCCGAGAATCTCGGCGTTGGTCTTGGTGGCCGCCACGAGGGCTTCCATCGGCGTCTCGAGTTCTGCGCGCAACCTGAGCTCTTCGCCTCGACGGTTCTGAGCCGGGCCGATGAGGTCGGAGCCCAGCCCGATCCGTACTCCGGCCGCCTTGGCGACGGCGAGCGCCTCGGTCATCCGCTCGCGAACACCCAGCACACGATCGCGGGTCGATTCGCCGAGGCCGGCGCCGGCGGTGTCGTGCAGCAGTTGCTCGACGACGGCGAACGTGGGCACGAGGGCGACCTCGCGAGCGGCCATCAGGGTGGCCGTGGGCTCGTCGAGGTCGGTGCCGTGTTCGACACAGCGCGCCCCGGCCTCGACCGCGTTCCGGATGCCGTCGTTGTTGTGGGCGTGAACCGTCACGTAGGTGCCCCGCGCCGCGGCTTCCTGGACAGCGACGGCGATCTCCTCGACGGTGAACTGGGTGTCGGTCAGCCGGTCGTGCGCCCCGACCACCCCGCCGGTCACGCAGAGCTTCAGGAAGGAGGCTCCGCGACGAAAGGCCTCGCGCACGTTGGCTCGCAGCTCATCCGCGTTGCCCGACATCATCGACAGGGCGCACAGACCCGGAACGTGATGGCTGCTCCACAGCTCGGTGGGTTCCCAGTCGGCCCCGTAGTAGCCGTGCCCACCGATCTGGCACTGAACCGGTCCGCACGACAGGACGCGCGGCCCCCTGACCTTGCCCTTCGCGATCGTGGTGACGAGGCCGCCGTCGACCCCGCCGGTGTCCCGGACGGTGGTGAAGCCGGCATCGAGCGTCGCGCCGGCCGTGGCGAAGATGTCTGCCGCGATCTCCGCGGCACTGATCTGAAACGAGAACTGCGGCTGGATCGGACTCGACAAGCCCAGGTGAACGTGGGCGTCGATGAGGCCGGGCGTCATCGTCAGTCCCTCGGCATCGAGACGCTCGGCGTGTGCGCTGGAGGCACCAAGGCGGGTGATACGCCCGTCTTCGATGCTGACGTCAGCGTTGACCGGGTCGCGACCCGAACCGTCGACGACCGTCGCGCCGACCACCCGACACCGTCCCACGAGTCTTCCCTCCGCTGTTGCCGTCTTCTTTTCCAATGGATAAACTATGGGAGTGATCCTGTCAAACTCGGAACGCAAAGGCGACGCGCGCGATCGCCTCCTGGCCCGGCTTCTCGACGCCTTCGACGAGGACCTTCCCGCGCCGGAGGTGTCTCTCCGAGAAATCGCCGCCCGGGCCGGGACCAGCCACGCCCTCCTGCGATACCACTTCGGGTCACTTCCGGGCGTCTTGGCGGCCATGCTCAAGGCGCACCGGTCCCGCGACAACGAGGCACTTTTCGAGGCCACCCGGCAGGGCACCTTCGACGACCTGGTCGTGGCCATCTGGCGGGCCTACACCCGACCGGAGCAGCTGTCGCGTGTCCGCGGCTTCTTTCACGTCGTAGGACTGGCCGCCTACAGCCCGCAGGACTTCCGTGAGTTCATCGACTCCCTCGACGACCTGACCGAGATCCTGGCCTCGCTCGCGGAACGCGAAGGGCTCGACGCAAAGGAAGCGCTGACCCTGGCCTCCGTCACCGTCGCCGCGATTCGTGGCCTGCTCCTCCAGGAGATCCTGACTCCTGGAGTCACCTCGGAGGACGCGGTCTCCTTGATCCTGCGCATGAGCAAGGACCGATCCGTTCCGCGCACACGTAAAGGGCCTTGAGCAGGCCGATGACCCGGCGCCTCGAACAGGTTCTCTTCACCTGCCGTCTGTTCGACTCCGCCACCCATATCGGCGAGGACGCACTTCTCCGCCTTTTCGAACAGCTCTGCCCAGCGGGCGACAACGCGCCGGCGTTCGCTGACTGCTAGGCGTTGGGCGTTGTGATGTTTCCGGCGACCACGTCGAGGTCGTTTCTCCGACCGTGTTCGAATTCGGTGACGAAGACGTTTTCGGGCAGGTGGTGCCGGATCCTGGTGGTGATCCGATCGATGTCGCCGCGTTCGGCCGCCGGTAGTGGCGCTCCCGCTGCTTTTCTGAGTGCGGCGGCCGCGCCGAGCAGGCGAGCGGCGTGGCGGTGGCGACCGGCGAGCGAGTGTGCCCCGGCCAGTCCTTCCAGCGCGAGCGCGATCGCCCGTTGGTCACCGGTGGCCTGTGCTGCGGCATAGCCGTCCAGATGGAGGTCGAGCGCCGCCGGGGCAGCACCGCGTTGTTCCGCGATGAAGCCGAGTTCGGCCAGGATCAGTGCGACGCCGGGGATTCCGTTCCAGCGTCGGCACCAGTCGAGCCAGTTTCGCAGATGTGTTTCGGCGGTATCGAGGTCGCCTTGCCTGCGCGCGCCGAGCCCGAGGCCGACTTCGGCGTGTTGGACGCCCCATTGGTGGGACTGTTCCGCGGCCAGTCGCATCGCTCGGGTGTGGAACTCCTTCGCTGTGACGTAGTCGCCGGCCAGCAAAGCGCTGCGGCCGAGTCCGGACAGTTCGTATGCGGCCTCGGTCCACAAACCGAGTTCTTCGGCGTTGCGCAACCCCTCTCGGCGAAGACGTGCGGCTTCTTCGTAATCGCCACTGATTTCGGACAGTATGGCGAGGCCCTGCCTGGCCTTCAGCTGCCCCCAGCGGTCGCCGAGTTCCTCGAAAAGAGCCAGACTTCGACGGCCGAACCGGTCGGCTTCGGCGAGATCGCCTTTGGCCGTGGCGAACGTACGTGAGATCAGAACGGCCGCGATGCCCCACTTGTCGCCGGCGGCGTGAAAGGCCGAAAGCAGGCGGTCGTTACGGTCACTCGCCGTCGCCGGGGCATCGAAACCACTCTGCGTGAAGCCAACGAACCACTCGGCCCAGGCCCGCGTGGCCGGGGCGGCGACGGTGTCGCTCATCGTGTCCAGCACACGACTCGGCACGGCTGTGTCCGGATCGGTGGCATCGCGGATCAGCAGTGTGATGCCTGCTTGCCATACGGCCGCCATGGCCCGCGTCGCGGCGGGCACTTGCCCGTGGAGGGACAAGACCAGGTTCAGCATTCGGCGTGCTTCGCCGAGCCTGCCGCGCAGGAACCAGTACCAGCCCAGCGCGTTGACCAGCCGGAGAGCCACTTCCGCTTCGTCGTGCTGGATCGCGTCGTCCAGCGCCCGGTGGAGATTGGCGGTCTCGGCGTCGAGGCGACGCAACCAGTATTGCTGCTGTCTGCTTCGCAGGTGTGGCTCGGCGCGTTCGGCGAGTTCGGTGTAGTACCGGCGGTGCGACTGCCGGATCCGTTCGGACTCGCCCGCCTCGTCGAGCCGTTCGTGGCTGTAGACCGCGACGGATTCGAGCAGCCGGTATCGCGGGCCGTCCGCGGTCTCGGTCATGACGACCAGCGAACGGTCCACCAGCCGGGCAAGCAGATCGAGGACCTCCCTCGCCCGCACTCCCCCGCCGGCACAGGTCGTTTCGGCCGCCTCGATGGCGCAGCCCCCGGAGTGCACGGACAGGCGGCGCAGGACGACGCGTTCGGCCTCGGTGAGCAGTTCCCAGCTCCAGTCGATCATCGCCCGCAACGTCCGCTGACGAGCAGGAGCTCCCCGTTTCCCGCCTGCCAGCAACCGGAACCGGTCGTCCACTCGCGCGGCCAGTTCCCGCGCGCCCAAGGCCCGGAGCCGGGTGGCGGCCAGTTCCAAGGCGAGAGGAATCCCGTCGAGCCGACGGCAGATCGTGGCGACGGCGTCCGCGTTGTCCGCGGTCAGGTCGAACCCGGGCACGGCGGCGCTCGCTCGTGCCAGGAACAGCCTGACCGCGCTGGACTTGCGCACGGCTTCGATCGCCGCCCCGGGCGCCGGTGGCTCCAGCGGCGACACGGGCCAGACCTGTTCCCCGTCGACCGCGAGCGGCTGACGGCTGGTCGCCAGGATCCGCAGGCCCGGCGCTGTCGACAGCAGCCGTTCGACGAGTTCGGCGGTCGGCTCGGTCACATGCTCGCAGTTGTCCAAGACCAGCAAGAGCTGCTTCGTCCGCAAGGCACCGGTGAGCCGCTCGAGCGAGGAAACGGGACCTGTGGAGGGAAACAAGGCAGTTGTGGCGTCGTCGCGGAGGCCGAGGACCGCGGCCACCAGGTCGGCCGATTCCGCTGACGTCCGTGGATTGTCCTGGCGATCCAGCATGGTGAGTTCGACCAGCCAGACGCCGTCGGGGAAGGCTTCGACCAGACCGCCTGCCGTCTCCACGGCCAGCCGCGTCTTGCCGACGCCACCGGGGCCGGTCAGCGTCACCAACCGGGCCGTGTCCAGCGCCGAGCGCACCGCGCCGACGACGTCCGCTCTGCCGACCAGGGCGCTCAGCGGGATGGGCAGATTGGTGCGCGGCGCGGCGCCGGAGGTGAGGCCGGGGTGAGCGGCCTGTTCCAGGATCGACTGGTGGAGGGCGGCCAGCTCGGGCCCGGGGTCCAGGCCCAGTTCCTCGGCCAGCCGGTGGCGCAGCCCGCTGTAGGCGGCCAGTGCGTCGGCTTGGCGCCCGGCGAGGTAGAGCGCACGCATGTGGACCGCGCACAGACGTTCCCTCAGAGGGTGTCGAGCCACCAGTTCGCCGAGCTCGCCGGCGAGTGCGGCGGCGACCCGGTCATCCGACTCCAGCCTCGCCTCAGCCTGTTCTTCCAGTGCGACCAGCCGCTCCTCCTCGAGACGTCGAGCGAGGTGCCCGGCGAACTCCGCGTCCTGGAAGTCGGCGAACGCCGGCCCTCGCCACTGCCGCAGGGCATCCGACAACAGCTCCGCCCGTGTGCGGGCGTCACCGCTGATTCGCGCCTGCGCGGTCAGGTCCCGGAACCGGCCCATGTCGACCCTGGCCGGATCGACCCGCAGCAGGTATCCAGGCGGCTGGGCCACCACCAGGTCCCGCCCTCCCGGCTCGGCGTCTTCCAACGTCCGCCGAAGCTGCCAGATCCTCGTCTGCAGGGTCTTTCGGGGGTTCTGCGGAAGCCGCTCGCCCCACAGATCATCGATGAGCCGGTCGGTCGACACCGGCCGTCCCTCGTGGACCAGCAGGGCCGCCAGCAGGGCGCGGACCTTCGACTCCCGGACGTCGACCCGGGTCCCGCCCGCCGTCCACACGGCCAGCGGACCGAGCACTCCGAAACGCACGGCACCACGGTAACCGGCGAACCGCCTCGGGATGGGCGCGCTCCCGATCTAGGCCAAAGCTAGACCGGGCCGGGGGTCGCCGCCACCAGGGTCGTGTGCACGGACCCGAATGGAGTTGTGAGTGAACGAACACGAAGAACCCGTCCCAGTGACGGTCATCGGTCTCGGTGCGATGGGCAAGGCGCTGGCCGCCGCCTTCCTGGCCGCAGGCCACCCCACCACCGTCTGGAACCGCTCGGCGGGCAAAGCCGACAGCCTCGTCGCGGACGGCGCGATCCAGGCGGCCACGATCACCGAGGCGGTCACGGCGAGCCCGATCGTGGTCGTCTGTCTGCTGGACTACCCGGTCCTGCACGAGATTCTCGAGCCGGTGGGCGACACCTTGGCCGGTCGAGCACTGGTGAACCTCACCAACGGCACTCCGGACCAGGCTCGCGAGACCGCCGGCTGGGCGAGAGGGCGCGGCGCCGACTACCTCGACGGCGGCATCATGGCCGTGCCCGCGATGATCGGCCGGCCCGAAGCCCGCGTGCTCTACAGCGGCTCACGGCCTGTCTTCGACCAGTACGAGGGGACGCTGAACCGGCTGGGCACCGCCAGGTACGTCGGCGCCGACCACGGCTTGGCGTCGCTCTACGACCTGGCCCTGCTCAGCGCGATGTACGGCCAGTTCGCGGGGGCGAGCCACGCACTCGCCCTCGTCCGCACGGAGAAGGCCGATCTCACGGAATTCGCCTCGTCCCTGCTGGCCCCCTGGCTGACCGCGACGACCGTCGCGTTACCCCTGCTCGCCGAACAAAACGACACCGGCACGCAGGCGGGCGAGGAATCCGCTTCCCCACCGGACATGCAGGCGGTGGCCATCGCCAACATCGTCACGGCCAGCAACGCCCAGAACGTCGACAAAGCGCTGCTCTCCCACCTGTTCGTCCCCCTGCGAGACCTCATCGGCCGGCCTGCCCACGACCGCGACCTCGCCGGAATGGTCGACCTGATCAAGAAACCCCAGGAGTAGACGATGAACGAGTATTCGGGCAAGAAGGCTGTCGTAGCGGGCGGAACGCACGGCATGGGACTCGCGGTCGTCAAGACCCTTCTCGACGGTGGCGCGGAAGTCTTGCTGACGGGCCGCAACGAGAAGAACATCGAAACCGCGCGGGCCGAAGTCGCGTCCCCGGCAGCCCACGTGGTCCGCTCCGATGCCACCAGCATGGCCGACATCCACGCGCTCGGTGACCTCGTCGAAGAAAAGCTCGGCCGGATCGACTTCGTGTTCGTCAACATCGGACTCGCCAAACTCGAACCCTTCGACCAGGTGACCGAAGCGTCCTACGACCAAAGCTTCGACACCAACACCAAGGGGGCGTTCTTCACCACCCAGCGACTGACTCCCCTCATCCGTGACGGTGGCTCGATCGTCTTCACCACCTCCATCGCCGACGAAGGCGGAACAGACACCCTGACCGTCTACTCCGGAGCGAAAGCCGCGGTCCGTGCGTTCGCCAAAGGAATCGCCCACGCGCTGCTGCCCAGGAACATCCGGGTGAACGTGGTCAGCCCCGGCTTCATCGACACCCCGACAATGGGTATCGCCGGGTTGACCGACGACGATCGGGACTCCTTCAGGGAAATGGGAGACATGGCAACCCCGATGAAGCGGCACGGCACCGTCGAAGAAGTCGCCGCGGCCGTGCTGTTCCTCGCCTTCGACGCGACCTTCACCACCGGCGCCAGACTCACCATCGACGGCGGGATCGGCCAAGGAATCCCCGCAGCCCAGTAAAGACGGCCCCGCGCGAACGAGGGCGGCAGGGTTCCGTCGGCGAGCATCATTCCGCCTTGACCCTGGCTGCGGACGGGTGGCTGATGGGGGCCGGTGTTCCTCACCGGCCCCCATCACCACCGAGAACACCTGGCGGAACCCGGCTTTGCCCGCGGGTGGCGTGCGCCTACCAACCCACCGGGTCGGCTGGTCACCTCGCGCGAGACCTCCCAACGTGCTAGGCGTGCTGCCCGGGAGGTTGCGAACGTGGGGACACGTAGTCGGATGATCTTGGAGTGAGGACCTTCGGTTTGGTGTGGATCACCACGTGTCACGCCATAATGCGCCACCGAGTCCGACTGGCGGACTGCGCCTGGCCCGTGGTGTCGTGGACGACGAGGTAACCCTTGCCGGGCCCAGGGTCGAACGGGGGCAGGAAACTCAAACCAGCCGTAGCGCCGGGCCGCTGGATGCGGGCGCAGCTGACGTGCTATCAGCCTTCATCGCCGCCACATCCACCACTTCGACGGACTGTCCTCGTGGGACGAAGTGAACCACAGGTTGCCGCGTGGCGCAGAGATCTGCCAGTTCCGTCGATTCAGGGCTTGTCCGCGTGTTGACGTTCGACGACCTCGGTGGCGCCTCGTTTGCTGAACGCCGCCCACAGGTTGAAACCCACCACCCCGACGCAGAGAGCCGCCCACAGCCAGATGAAGCCGTTGCCGCGGCCGATTCCGTTGACCAGAACGAACACCAGCACCGCCAGACCGCCCACGGCACTGAACACGGCGACGGGTTTGGAGGGTTTCACCTTGTACGCCACTGATCGACTCCCCAGGTAGAACGAACTACGACGAGACCGTGATGCCCCTATCCGACACTGATCAAACGCGACCCCCGCCGCTGACACCGATGTTGACCCATCCGACCCAACGCCCTGCGACGAACGGCCGCACTTGTCCACAGCGCAGGCCCACGGACCGTTGGGTGGGCCTACCGCGCAGACGGCTACACCCCGGCAGCAACGGACGTGTCTCGTCGACGATGACCGCCCGAGGACGCCCTTTCCGGCGAGACGTTTGACGACGGGCAGTGCGGTAACCGCTCCTGCGGTCGCGAGGGCGCCGGTGTTGCACTGTGTGAGAATCCGAAGAGGTCGGCCTGGTTCGGACGAGGAGTTCGGCGTCTTCCTGGACCCGGTCGACTGCCGAACCGTGCTCGCGAGCCGACAGTGCGTACCGAACGCTCCGGTGGGCGCTTGTCAGGCGCAAGGTGAGCTGAGCGTGGGGCAGGCGTCTTTGATCGATCGCCGGCAGGGCGATGCCGTCCCCTTGCAAGCAGCCGCCTCGATTCGTGAACCGGTCATGCCCGACTGCTCAAACGTGTGCCCAAATCTCCGGATAGTCGGTGTCAGGCCTGGGGATCCGGCGAAGGTCGGTCAGCTCCACACCGGCTTCGGTGAACGCGCTCCGGTAGAGCTCCTCATCGAGTCGCAGCCGACCCGGATGAACTGCCGACATCCAGTTCGCACCCGTGAGGAGGCCGCCGGGGACCGTCTTCCCCGCCGGAGACGTCACGAACTCGAACCACAGTGTTGTCCCGGTGCTTCGATCACGAGGCGCCACCGCCGCGCCGTGCGACATTGGTGGGTGCGTCGAGCGTCGGTCTGATCAGGTCATCGGCGACTGCCCGGATCCGTGGCGACGACAAGAGATCGTCGGACGCCCTGCTCGAGGCTCTCGTCTGTCGGACAACGAGCGGGTGACCCGTGCCGGAATCAAGGCGGTCTTTGAGCGGAATCTTCACTGATTTCCTTGAGCATGCCCCAGGGGCATGGGTTCAACTACTCCTCGTGACGTAGTGAATCGGCTATTTTGAACCAAGGGGCGGTTTATGTACAAAAGATTGCGGCTCGCCGTGGTGATCCCCGCGGTCGCGGGCGGACTGCTCGCGGGAATGACCCCCGCGCTGGCGAACCCCGGCACAGTGAACACCACCGGCATCCCGGCGCGCTACACCGAACAGGACCTGGCGTGGCGTCAGTGCACCGCTGAGGATGTGCCGGATAAACCGGAGACGGCGAAGATCCTCGAGTGCGCGACGTTCGCGTCCCCGCGCAACTGGGATCGCCCGGACGACCGGCAGGACGTGACGATCGCGATCAGCAGGCTGAAGTCCACCGGTGAGACGACGGCATCGGTGCTCACCAACCCGGGCGGTCCCGGTGGGCCGGGCCGCTCGTTCCCCGCCTCGCTGAGCAAGCAGGCCAAGCTGCGTGTACACCAGGAGATCATCGGCATCGACACCCGCGGCACCGGCAGGAGCACGAACATCTCGTGCGGCGGAGCGGGCCAAGGTGAGAACCGCGACCCGCGCGACCGCGACCCGCGCAATCTGGACCTGCTCCTGGACACGGTGGAGCTGTTCACGAAGACCTGCGAGCAGACCTCCGGCGAACTCGGCAGGTTCGTCGACACCTTCCACAACACCAAGGACCTGGACCTGCTGCGGGTCCTGCTCGGCCGGGAGAAGATCAACTGGATCGGCTACTCGGCGGGCACCTGGCTCGGCGCGCACTACGCCCAAAGGTTCCCCGACCGCGTCGGCCGGTTCGTGCTGGACTCGTCGGTCGACTTCACTTCGACGTGGGCGGCGTCGTTCGACCTGCAGCCCATGGGGTACGAACGCCGCTGGCGGCAGGACTTCCTGCCTTGGGCCGCGACCCACGACGACCGCTACGGGCTCGGCGTCACCGGCGAACAGGTCCGGCAGACCTTTGAGGCGGTCCGGTACGCCCTGACCCGCAATCCGGTCGAGGTCGACGGCGTGAAGGTCGGCCCGGTCGACCTGGACAGCCGTTTCGCCGGCCTGCTCAAGAGCAAGAAGGCATTCCCGGCCCTGGCCGACTTCCTGGTCCAGCTCAAGACGCTGACCGGAAACGACGCGCCGGAGCAGGCCAAGGCGCAGGCCAGGGCGGCGATCGCGGCCGCACCGGCCGAGCCGGACCCCCTCGACGCCCTGCTCGCCGTGCTGACCGCCGTCCGGTGTAACGACAGCCCCACGCCCGGCGACCGGGAGTCGGTGATCCGCAGGTCGCAAGAGTTCCTCGACCAGGGCAAGCTGCTGAACGGCGGGGGTTGGATGTTCATTCAGAACTGCATCTTCTGGGAGAACCAGCCCCGTCCGCTGCCCACGGTGAACGGCAAGGGCGTTCCGCCGGTGGTGATGGTCCAGTCGGCGAACGACCCGGCCACGCCCATCGAAGGCGCCCGGAAGGCACACGCCGGGTTCGAGAACTCCCGGCTGCTGACCGTCACCGGCGAAGGTGACCACGGCATCTACGGGTACGGCAACCCGGCCGTGGACGAGGTCGTCGACGCCTACCTGGTCGACGGCGTGGTCCCGGAGAACCGGAGCGTGCCCGGCATGCCGCTCCCCAACCCAGCCTGACCGGTCCAAGCAAGTGAAGGCCACCTTCATTACGTCTCACGCAATGAAGGTGGCCTTCACGAAATGGGGGGAGCCCGCCCGAGGCGCCGACGACCCGAACTGTCTCGGCAGTATCGACGACAACTATTCAGCCGGCCCAGTCTCGTCTCCGCTTCATAAATGAAACGGAGACGAAGTGGTCAGCGAGAAAATGAAGCCGATTTCGAGACCTACAAGGTATGGGTTGTCTCACGGCGAAGTCATCATGCCCCCGGCGATCAGGCGCAGCCGGGCGGTGCGAGCCGCATGCCTGGAGGCCTGCCAAGCGGCATGCGTTCGTGCTTGCGGCTCAGGCGCGAGCGTCCGGCAGTGCCAGTTGCCCTCCGAATCTCCAAGACTCCCGAGGCCGGGGCGGTCGACCAGCACCCTCTCTCCGGGACGAGGCTGCGCCGATCGCGCTATGCGGCAAACCCAGTTGATACTTCGGTGCTTCTTGGTGCCGACCATGAACCGATGGTCAGACCGGCGGGCGGGCATAGGTGACCGAGTACGGGTTGCCGTGGATGACGAACGGCAGCGTGCCGCCGTTGTCCTGCACGAAGGCATTGATCCGCCAGGTCCCGCACCCGCTGGCCGGCTGCGTCACCGTCAGCTGCCCGAGGAGCCGCAGGTGGTGCAGATTCCCGCTCACCGCCGTGGTTTCCGAGGGCGTGGCCTGGGCTACGCAGCCGGGTGCGGCTGAGGACGGCGTCGCGACCGTCCGGAACCGCACCATCGCGGTGTTGGCCTTGCCCGGATAGGTGGTGCCGTCCGGGCAGGCGTTGCCACCGTCGCCGTAACAGCTCGTGGCGAAGAGATCGGTGGTGGCGAGGAACCTGGTGGCTCCCGGCACTGGTGTGTAATCCACCGGGTTCACCTGCTTGCCAGGCGCATCCATCCCAAGGAAGGTGTTCTGCGAGGACCCGAACGTCTGCGCGAAGCCCTCGGGGCCGATGGCTCCGTCGATGTCCCCGATGAAGCCGCTGTACAACCGGGCGGTCTCGCGACCGGGCTGGCCGGGCTGCCCGGCTGCGTACCCGTTGAGGACGTACGCTCGCAGCAGGCACTCGTAGTTGCCCGTGCCGGCCGGCTTGAACAGCATGCGCGCGACGAGCGTGACCCTGCCGCCGCCGTGCAGCAGGTTTTGGCCGCTCCAGATCTGCCCGTGCTGGGTCGCCGTGTTCGGCAGCGTCGTGCCCCCAACCAGCTGGCAGGTGATCTTGTGCCCGATCGCGATGGCGGACACCGCTCCGTCCACTCGGCCGTCGCCGACCTCGATCTCACTGCGCAGGTTGTGTGAAGTGCCCGCGGTGACCGTGCCGAGCACGAGCCGGGCGCGGACCTCGCCCTCCCCGCCGGGTGACTCCACCATCGTCACCGGCGCGGCCTCGGCGATCTTGTCGTAGGCATGGGCGGTTCCGGCGAGCACCGGAAGCAAGAACAGGGCGCTGAGTATGGCCAGAAGGGTTCGCACGCCTCCACCATGCCGCAGACGACTACACCTTGTATACGGGTACACGAAGCAGGCCAGGACGATGGCTCCTCAAGGGCAACGTGCCAGTCCGCGAACCGCTCGCGCAGGCTGTCCAGGCCCACGCGGGAGCCGCTCGGGGCGCTGGCCATCAAGTAGCAGTAGACGCGGCCGTCGGGCATCGGCACCTGCTCGAATCGCTCACCCCTGCCCCAGGTTTCCACGCTCGCCTCGACAGGGCGAGGTGGCGCGATGAGACGCCAGGTGGTGTATCCGACGTAGCGCGCACCCGGGATGTGTGGCCAGACCGATCGCCGAGTCACGCTGTGCACGCCGTCCGCGCCCACCAAGAGATCCGCGGTGGAGGTCCCTCCACTGTGGAGCACAGTGCCATCGGGTTGCCCCAGGTGCACGTAGGTACCCGGCCGCAGAGCCGGTGCGGCCACGGCCGAGCGCAGGAGGTCGACGAGGGTGGCGCGGTGTACGGTCGCCCACTGGCCGAAGCGGCGTTTCAGCGTTCCGGGACGACCCACGGATTCGGGCGGCAGACGGCGCCGTCCGCGGCGACGTTGGCCGCCGCTCCCGGCTCGGCGCGGTTGAGCTCCGCGACATAGGTGTTGGACAGTCCGAACGTCTGCTGCATCATCACCGGCGCCGCCGCCCCGGTGGCCGGGCAGCCGACGTGGCCGTGGCCGAGCGCGTGGCCGACTTCGTGGTTGATCGCGTAACGGTGGTATCCCGCGAGATCGCCTTGGTAAGCGTGGGCGCCGCGCACCCAGCGGGCGAGATTGATCACGACCCTGCGGTCGCGAGTGAGATAGCAGGACGACTCGTATGGGATGGCGAAACCGCAGCGGTCGGGGCGATGGCTCGTGTCGGGGCTGGTCAAGCTGATCCGGAACGACGGCGCGGCGCCGATACCGTCGACCCGGCGGAACGACACCTGCCCGAGCCCGCTCCAGCCGCGCGGATCCGCGAGGATCGACTCCACCTCCGCGGCGAACGAAGGGTGCTCGACACCTTCTTCGATTTCCACCGTGTACGACAGTTCCCGTGCGGAGCCCGGTGTCGTGCGCTCACCTGAGCCCGATACCACCCGCCAGTTCCCCGAACCCGCGGGGATGACCGGCGCACCGTCCGGCAGGGCGGCGGATTCAGCGGGCCGGGCGACCGGCTGCGCCGCCACAGCCGGACGGGGCGGTGACGATCCGGGGGCCGGGGTGCCGCGCAGAACGCGTGTTTCGAGGGCGAACGGCGTCACGAACAGGGTCAGGCACAGCATTAAGGCCACCGAGATCACGATCAACGGCCACCACGTCCGGTGGATCCGGCGCAAAACGGAAAGAGGCTTTCTCACCGGAGCCGCGTGCGACGGCGGTTTGCGCGCACCGGTGACCGCCGGTGGCAGGGATCGTGGTTGCGGCAGCCAGTCGACGACGACACCGTCGCGGCGTACGTGCCGCGGTTCAGTACGCAAGGCTCACACCCGCACAGCCTGCCGCGGGCGCCGGTGCCGTCCGCGGGTAAGAGATCGTCGCCGGATCGCCGTCCGCCGTGTACCGGCGGCCGGCGGCGGAACCGAGTTCGTCGAGCCACCGCGCGGAACCGTATTCCGCCCCGGCGCCCGTCGCCTGCGAGCGGATCCGGGGAATCGACGCGGGGTCGAATTCGCGAGAGCAGGGGGAAGGCGCCGGGCCGGCTCCGACGAGTAACACGCCCGCGTAGGAATACCCCGGTCCCCGTAGCGCTGTCTCCGCCCGCCGCGGTCGCGCTCCGTATGGCAGCGCGAGCGTACTCGGCCGGTATCCGGGGACCGCTCGCCTGATCAGGGTGTCCCCCTCCACGATCGCCGCCGACGCCGCCGATTCCGTGGCACGCCGCAAGTTCGTGTGCCGCGCGGTGTGGTTGCCGATCTCGAACCGATGCTCGGCCAGCCACCGCAGGGCACGCTCGTCGCCGCCGAACGGATGTTCGTTGACGTAGACGCTGGCGACCGGCCGGAACCGGGGATGCGCGGCCGCGACGTCCAGAAGGATCCGGACGGCCGTGCCCGGGGCCGGTTCGCCTTCCGGAGTGAGCGCGAAGACGGACGGATCACCGTCGTCGAAGGTCAGCACGACGGGATGCGTACCCGCGGGCAGGTCGAGGTTCCCGGACACCAGGTCGGCGGTCGTCACGGGGACGTAGTCCTCGGCCGCGAGCCGCTCCAATTCCGCCCGGAAATCAGCGGGAGTGCGGTCGTAGGCCGATCGGGGCTCCGCGACGACGCGGTGGTACATCAGGATCGGTATCCGGCCCAGTTCGTCGGCGCCCACGCGCCGCGCATCGTCCGCCGTGACACGCGCGGGCACGGGCGCCGGGCTCGTAACCGGTGCGGCGGGTGCCGCCGGCGCCGCGGGTGCGGGTGTTCCACAGGCCGACACCAGTACGACGGCTAGTCCGGCCCCGAGTCGCGGGAAGGAACTCATGCGGGCAGTGTGCTGCCGGAACCGGTGGCGCGAACCAGGATCCACCAGGTCGGGTGAGGGCGAATATCCTTGCCCGGCGCGAACAATCGGCGTATTCCCTGATGGAGGCGCCGGGCGGCGAACCGCCTCCGGCACGATCCGGTGATCGTGGAAAAGCCGGTTTACCCCAAGATCAACGGGGGTATTTTCCCGCTCTGGCAAGAAAAACCGGCCTGTGTTGCAGCCACGAAGGAGCTCGGATGCCTCATCTCAGCCGCCGCCTCGTCCTCACCGCAGGACTCGCCGGACTCGCGGCCGGTGCGTGCGGAGCGCCCAAACGCCCCGAACCACTCGTCGCTCCGATGGCGCTGGCCCCCGCCGTCGAAGCCGTTCCTGCACCACCGCCGGCTGATCCCCTGGCCCAGAACCTGCTCGTCGGCTTCTGCGGAGCGCCCGGGTCGAAGGCACTGGGCAGGATGACGGGCGACCTGGACGCGGCGAGCCGCGCACTCCGGCAGCAGATCGGGACCTTCCCCGCGATCAGGCCGATCACCCCGGTCGTGGAACTGATCGCCACCACCGTGCATCGCTCCCCCGGCGCGGACGGTATGTACCGCAGCCGGTGCGGCGACGAAACCGTGCGGGCCTATCTCGCCGCCGCCCGCGCGCTGAACGGCTTGCTGTTACTCGACATCCAGCCGGGCCGGGCGGACTTCCTGCCCGAAGTACGTGCCTACGAGCACTGGCTGAAGGAACCTGACGTCGGTGTCGCGCTGGACCCGGAATGGGCCGTCGAGCCGGGCGTGGTCCCCGGCCGGAAGTTCGGCCGAACCACCGGAGCCGAACTCGACGAGGTCGCCCGATATCTCGGAGGGCTCGCCCAGGAACACCGGCTGCCCGCGAAGGTCATGGTCTACCACCAGGTGGCCGCCAAGGTGGTCCGCGACGAACAGTTGCTGGTCGCCCATCCGGGAGTATCGCCGGTGAAGGTCGTGGACGGGATCGGTTCGGCCGCGGCCAAGAAAGCGACATGGAGGACGTTGATGCCGACGAAGCCGGCTCACGTCCGGGCTGGATTCAAGCTTTTCTTCGAAGAGGACACCAGGAACGGCGCGCCGCTCATGAACCCCGCCGAAGTCCTCGCCCTCACACCGACTCCGTCTTACGTTCTTTACGAATAATCCACCAAGGAAAACGTAGAAGAAAAGGCTTCTGCCGACGTTTTCCGGGCGACGAGAATAAATCCACGTCGCCCGCGACTGATACTCCGGGTGACCATTTCCCGGTGTTCGCCTCACCAAAGTGTCCTTGTTGCGCAAGTACATCACAGAGCGCGACATCGGAGCTGATCGCGAGCGTGACCGAATCACCCGTTAGTGATGTTTGACCTCACCGACCCAAGGGTAACCATCCAGGTTTTTCTCCTGCCGGAAATACACCCTTAAGATGGGCGCTCCACCCAGGAACTTCTCCTGGTGCGAAAATCTCGCTAATCTGGTTCCCGCAAGCGAAAGAACCAGCACGAAAGCGGCTGCCCGGCGCGTATCGCACCAGGCAGCCGTTCGAGGGGAGATCAGACCGCCTCTGGGAAATCGCGCTCATTCACCCGGAGGACGTCGCCGCGGTTCCGCCGGCGGATACGTGTTGACGGGCGGTGTTTCCGCGCCCGAAGCCGGATAGCCCGCCATCGCACCCGCCTTCGGGCCCCGGCGTGCCAGTCCGCCGAGACCGACCAGGCCGAGCAGGCCCAGCAAGCCCCACAAACCGCTGTCGCCACCGGAATCATCCCCGTCGCCGCGGGAGACTCCGTCGCGGTCGGGAGCTTCCTGGGTCACCGTCGTCGTGGGAGTCGTAGCGTTCTGTGCCGAGGCCACTCCCGGCAGCATGACGAACGCCCATATCGCGCACGAACTGATCGCCAGCCGTGTTTTCCGATTCACGTCGCGCCTTCTTTCGCTTCGTTGGTGGATGTTCGATCATTTTCGGCGTACCCGCGGTTGCGCCGTTCACGCGTCGCTTCACGGGAAAGTGTGGATTTCCCTTGGATCACCCCGGTTTTCCCGGAGGAAACCGGTTCACTATCATGGTCAGCGGTTCAGCCAAGAGCCGCGGGAGTGCAGGCCGTGGCCCTTCGATCCGCCACTGGCTCGCCTCCTTTCCTTCGTACTCGCGTCCGAGTACCCGTCATCGACGCATGTGGTCCACGCCAGTGGACTGGGGGAAACTTGTCCGAACAACACCTGATAGCGCCCTTGGGCGCGCCCTTCTCCACCCGGTTGATCTGCACGGCCGGGGATCGGCTGATCCATCCGGCCGACAACCACAACGAACTGGCCCGTATCGTGACGCGCTGGTCACGGGCCTGGGTTCCGGAAACCTGGCCCGCCAGGCAGTACTTCACCGCGCTCGGCATCGGCGACGACGAAAACCCGCGCTATACCGACGAACACGTCGTCGGCTGGCTGCTCATCCAGCCCCGGCCGGATTCGCTCGCCTGGCGGGTCCGGACGGGAGCGATCGACGTCACGACCGCCCTCACCGCCGAAGCCGAGGCCTGGCCCGACTGACACCGATGGCAAAAGAGCCCTGTGCCACCGTGAAAACGGCGGTACAGGGCGATTTGTCATGTCCGATTTCCTTGACACATAGACACTCCTGATTCGAAGATCGACTGAAGTGCTTTTCGGCCAAGGGAGTCCCGCCTAACCCGATCGGGCCACACGATGCGCGGTCAGCGGGCCGCGGTACCCACACGATGGGTGGTCCCGCCTGGAAAGCGCCTCTGAACATCAGTACGTTTTCCCCACCGGACGGAAGCACACCTTCCTGCCGTCCGGTCCGACGTAATCGTCGAATCAAGGAGTTCACGAATGTTGAAGAAAATCGGTTTCGTCGCGGCCACCATGGCCGCCGGAGCGATCCTGAGCGGCGGCATCGCTTCCGCCGACACCCCGGACGACCACGACGGCTACGACCACAGCGGCCAGCTCGGTCTGGTCAACCTGAACAACATCGACGCGCTGCACAACGTCAACGGCACCCTCGGCCTGTGCGGCAACGACGTGAACGTGCTGGGCGTCCAGGTGCCGATCCGCGACTCGCTCAACGGCATCGGCGTGCCGATCCTGTCGCCGGGTGCGCACGAGGCCGAGGGGAACTCGCCGTACAACTGTGCCGCGGGTGCCATCACCGACGGCGGCACGGTGCAGGACAACTAGAAAGATCTCCTTGCCCGGGACCGCCCGACGTGCACGGAAGACGGCCGGGTAAGGGTCCGGCGATCGCGTCGACGTCGTAGTGCGTGCCCGGAGCACGGAGAGAGGTCGCACTCCTGCTCCGTCTCCGGACACGCCGCGACGCACGGCGACGCCGGCACGGGTGGGGCCGGTCACCAAGCCCAGGGGAGGCCGGCCCCACCCGAGGTACTCGCACCATAACCGACACCACCGGACGCGGCCATCGCAGACCGCGACAGCCCGGACATCCCGCCCGCCGGCACCTGCCGGCGGGCTTCATTAGGAGTTTTCTTCAGTGATCAAGCAGCTCGGCTTCGTCGCCACCGCTCTCGCCGCCGGAATGGCGATCGCCGGCGGAACCGCCTCCGCGGCCGGCGTCACCGTCGCGGGCCACCCGGTCGACCACAACGGCCAGCTCGGGCTCGGCAACATCCAGAACGTCGACGCGGTCCACAACCTCAACGTCGTCGGCGGCGTCTGCGACAACAACGTGAACGTGCTCGGTGTACAGGTCCCGGTCCGTGACGTCGCCGAAGGTATCGCCGTGCCCGTCCTCTCCCCCGGTGAGACGGAAGCCGAAGGCGCCACCCCGGACAACTGCGCCTCGGGCGTCATCCAAGACGGCGGGACCGTCCAGGAAAACTGAACCGCCTCCTCAGCCGAGCCGCCGCGCGGTCGCCCCACCGCGCGGCGGCTTTTCCCTGTGCGCGAAGATTCGCGTCGCGGGGCCTCGTGGACACCGACGCAACTCGTTACCTGCCCTGCAAGAGCGGCAAGTCCCGAACGCCTCGCACCAATGCTCGAGCGGCACGCCAACCGGCGAAGGCCCGGCGCGGATCCCGCGCCGGGCCTTCGTCGGGGCCGCCCGTCCGGGGCCCGGCCGGACTATCCGGCCGGTACGGGAAGCCCGCCAAGGAGATCGTTCACCAGCGAGGACAGGCTGATCAGGAGTCGCTGCACCAGAGCGTTGAGCAACGCCGTCACCGGCGGTAGCCCCGCCTCGGTCTCCATGCGAGCGGCGAGTTCGTCCACTCCTTGACGCGCTTCGGCGTTCTCCTGCCGGGCGGTGACCGCGGTTTCCTTCGCCTGCGCCTGGATCACGTAACGCTCGCCACGCGCCAGGTCGGTGAGTACCGGCGCGAGTTCGCCAAGGCTCGCCTGGGCGCCCGGCACGTCTCCCTTGTCCACCCGAGAGACCAGCGCGTCACGCATGGTCTGAACCACTGCCGCCGCACTGGTGGTACTGGACGAACCGTTCCCGCCGGGGCCACTCGCCTGCGCCACTCCCACGCCCGCCAGCGCCACCGAGGCCGCGGTGGCGAGCACCGTGAACGCTCGCGTCAGTTTACTTCTCATTTCGCAACTCCTCCGGATTTCCGACTGCCGACTCCGCTCATCGTGAACCTTCTCCGCGAATAACGCGAATGTGCGGGCAACGTGGGGAGCGGCTTTCCATTCCACACAGTGCACGACCGATCCGGAATCGGCGACGCAAACGTCAAGTTCGCGTGAACCGCATCCCGACGACCCGTCGCCGAAAGGCACGTTGCGTAACCGGCTCACCGGACCGGGCGGCCATCGACCACCGATCGGTCCACTTTTCCGCTTTCTTCTCACCCAAGGTGCCACCATCGCCGCCCGTATCGGCAAACGTCGATTCACCCGACCGCGCCGTTTGCCTCCGAACGCTCTTGGGTAATCGTGACGTTTCACATCGACAGAAAAGACACTCTTAAGAATGGCATCGGCATCGATTACTTCTTGACCGGGCGACGCGTCGTTAATCTGGCCACACGCTGAAAGTCCGATATCGCCGGCGCTGGGACCTGACACGAAGGCACCGGTTGAAAGGCATCAGCCAGAGAGGCGCCCCGGACGGCGGAGCGCCGGGGCGCCTCTCGAACACCCACTGCCGCGGGAGCCGCCGATGCGTCCACGCCCTCTTGCCTCGCAGTACTCACCGGCGAAGTTCAGCGTCGGCTCCGGATCCGCGTGCACGGTCCTCCGCATCGAGGGGGAACTCGATGCCGTCACCGTCGACCGTCTGGCCACCCATCTCTCGAGAACTCTGCACACGCGTCCCGACGCGATCGTCGTCGACGCCACACGAGTTTTCTTCTGCTGCGTATCGGCGTTGAAGGCGTTGGTGAACGCGAGCGCCGAAGCACGTTCTCATGGCGTCGATTTCACCATCGCCTCCACGCAATCCGCACTTCTGCGCCCGGTCACCGCACTCGGCCTGGAGCACTTCCTTTCCTTTCGCCCCACTGTCGTCGAAGCCATGAACACGGTGCACCACAACGGGTCAAGCCTGCCCGGGCAACCACATGGACAAAGGTATCGAAAGGGTTCGATGGCCGTGACACACTTTTCTTCGCGTTGATCAAGAGTACTGTCCCGAAGCGGGTGGAGATCCACCCGAGGTCGATTCAAGTGACCATATTCGCGTCAGGTATCACCAACTCGAAAGGATCACGAACAATCATGACTGAATTGCGTCGATGGGCGCTCGCGGCGGCAGCCGTCGTCCCGCTTTCCCTGGTTTCCGCGGGCCTCGCCTCAGCCGGTACAGGCGACGGACCCGGCACCGCCGACTTCGTCGAAACCTCCGCGACCTACGCCGGAATCGGTGGCGCCGGCACGATCGACAGTGTCTCCGTCTGGGACCACGGTGACGACGACCATTGGTGGACCGAGGAAAGCGCGGTACTGGCGGGCCCCACCGGAGCCGCCGTGCTGCACACCGAAGAGGCCGGCTCCAACGACGAGGCCGAAACCCTGCCTGTCGACGACAAACCCGGCCGACCGTCCACGACGTACGGGAAGCGACCGATCGCCCACACCGACGGGGACAGGGCTCCTTCCCGGCACCGCCCGTCGAAAGCCCACCACGACCATAAGCCCCACCACGCCCAGGTGGCTTACACCGCCTCGACGAAGACCGCGGACGTCACGGGCGCGACCTCCTCACACGTCGTCAGCCAGGCCGGTGACGACTACGCCGCGTACGAAGCCGCCGACCTTTCCGCCGGTCCGGAAGGCGCCGTGTCCGAAGGCGTGCAGGCGGCCGCCGTCCCCCAGCACGCGCACTATCACAAGTGGTACACCGCGGCAGGCGAAGACGGTGCCGTCACCCACGAAGTGAACGCGGTGGCCGACGCGATCGGCCGGCCAGGACACCACCACCACCACCATCACCATCACCACGCATACGATCGCCGATGAACCGGTGGGCCGGGCCGCTCAGTCGGCCCGGCCCACACCGTCTGACGCGTTCGCGGGAATCCTGCCGGGCCGGCGGGCACTCCGGCCACCCGGCGTTGACGGCGTCAGGTCGCACCAAGGCAGAGCCGCTCGCATGACCTCCACCCGGTACGGATCCGGCATCGGCAACAGGGTCAGCCGCCGCCGCTCGTCATACGGCTCGCGCAGCAGTGAGGTGCCATCAAGGTGCGGCAGGCCGAACGCCAGAAACCGGACCGGGACGTCGTCGAACGGCTCATCACGGCGAGCCGAGCTGCGATGAGTCTGGTAGCGGCCGCGCCGTTCTCGCAGTAGCCCGAAGTCGCTCTGCCCCGCGTCGTGGTAGACGACGATCTCACCGGCCAGCACCTCGGTCAGGACACCGTCGGAGGCCGCCCTCAGGCACGCCCGGTAACCGTCGAGCTTGTACTCAGCCCACTCCGGCCCCTCCCTCAACCGGCCACCATCCGGGCCGGCCGGCATCGGGCTCCCGTCCCCCGCCGTCCGCGGTTCGACCGCAGCCCGCTTGGCCTGACAGTGCCGGATAAACGCAGGTCAAGACCATGTGACATAACGTTTGCTCAGCTATCCACCACGCCAATACACCTTAGCTCTCCTGCCCGGTACGAGTGAACAATGCCGCACGTTCGGGGGCCTCCTCGATTGAAAGCTTGCAGAGGGGACACCCGTTTTCGACCGGTTACGCAGGAAAAGAGGACGACGATGACGACGTGGTGGGGACTTCTCGGGCTTCTCGGACTGCTCGGCGGCTATGGCCTTCTGCGACTTCGGCACCGAAGCAGTCCTCCGGCCGGCGATGCGTTCGCGCGCTACCCCGCGGCGAACGAGCCCGCTGTGCCAAACGCCGATGCCGCGCACACCCCGCTCATGAACCCGGCGATCACCCCCGACATGCTCGACCGCGGTCGGCGAAGGCCGCGGCGAGCCGCTCGCTCAGAAGGCGGACGGGGCAAGCGCACTCCCCCTCCAGCGACGGTTCCACCTCGGAAGACTCTCACGCAGCCCCGGCGGCGACCCGTGATGGCCCGCGCCACCCCGAATCCGGCCCCCGCTCCAAGCACCGTGCCGGTCGCGGAGTCAGCGGGACACGTGCCGTCGTCGGCCGAGGATTCTGCTCGACCCGCCCAGGGCGCAAAGGAATCAGGATCGATCACCGGAGAACTGGCGAGTCCGTCTCCCGCCCCTGAGCGGAGGCAGAAGGTCGACGTCCGACGCGCGAAGCTCGCGAACGTCTTCTCGGCACATCGACAGCGACTCGACCTTCGGCGCGTACTCCAACCTGTCTTGCACAGGGCCAAAAGGTTCCTTCGGCGGGATTGAGCGTCCGCCCACCGACGACCAACGCGGTGGTAGGCCGCACCACAGGGTGCGGTGAAATAGAGAACATGACAGCACACGAGGACATCAGGGACCCCTCGGTCGAGCGAGACCAGCTGCGCCGGGCGATGGAGACCCTGCCGGTGATCGAACAGGCCAAGGGAATGCTCATGGTGTTACGCGGATGGTCGGCCGAGCAGGCTTTCGCGGCGCTGAAGTCGATCTCCCAGCACACCAACGTCAAGCTTCACGACGTCGCGACGGTGATCGTCGCCTCGGGAAGCCACGTCGAGCCGCCCCTGCCCGATCCCGAGGCGGTGCGGGCGGTCCTGGACGAGACTCGAAGATCTGTGCTGGGCTCATCCTTCGGAGAGTGAGTGACTGCGTCCCGCCGGGCACCGGACTGGACCGGCGGGACCAGGCGCCGCTCGTCTTTGAACGACAACCTGCCCCGTGAATGTCATTTTCGGGTCGGTTGAACGGATGCGTTCCCTTGGCCGCCCTGAACGCAGGCATCGATGTCACCGGTAACAGGGGAAATCCGGACACATGGCCGCCCGGAACGTCGGCCGACAGAGGTCTCGCCGGGACGACCCGGACGGGTGGTTTCTCGCCCTAGGACATAGGGGTATCCCCGCAGAGATCCCCGGGATGGGATCACCTGGCCGCGGCGCGACCTCCCCCTCGTTCACGCCGCCTGGCCGACGTGGCCGGTTCACGGTGCGCACGTACACCGCGAACCGGCCACTTCCATCTCTGGTCTACGCGGCGAGCTGCTCGAAAGCCTGGCACAAACGAGGTGTAAAACGCGGTGACACCGGGAAAACACGGTCATGACGAACGTTCACGTCGGCATGACCGAGACAGCGGGACGGCCCGGCCAGATCGCCGCCTTGCGGCGGATGTTGCTCGCCTTCGGAGTCGGCGGGGCACTGGGCTGCCTGGCATGGATGGCGATCTGGTTCGCGATGCAGCTGTAAGAGCCGCTCTGTACCGCCAGCTCCCTGGCCAGGGGCCTGAGCCGGCTCGGGTTCAGGCCCCTGGGTCGGGGGTGTCCGAAAACTACTGGCGCGTCTGCGTTAGCGGAGAGAGCAGGGTCGAGCCGAGCGGAGCCAGCGCCGTGTCGAGCGCGGACGCATCCGGGACCACCGAGGCGATCTGCTCGATCGTGGGCAGTTGGCCGCTCACGGGCATATCGACCGGAAGCGTGGAAGCGCCGGTCTCCCGCAACACACTTGCCGGAGAAACGACGGAGTCCTGCCCGAGACCGGCGCTTCGCGAGGTGTCGGACCTTCCCCGCACATTGTGGCTGCTCCCCAATTCCGGAGCCTCGGCGTTGACAGCGGTCACGCGGGTGCCCGCGCCGGGATCGAGCGGATCGGTGGCGATAGTGCCGCTGAGCGGAAGGGAAGGCGTCTCTGTCTCCAGCACGTCCTCGGTGACTGCGAGCGGCTTCGACCGCAACGACGCCACCTGTGCCGGGTGGACCGGCCCGGCCGGTGTCGCGGCGCCGGGCGCGCCGTCGGCGGTGTCGGCGACCGGCTGAAGCACGCGCCGGCCCGCGGTTTCCAGCTGCTGCAAAGGTTTCGCTTCACGCAGAGAGTCGTCGACGACGACTACCGCGGGGGTGACGACCTGCTGGTCCACCAGTGACGCCGGCAAGTCGGGGTCCACGTTCCCCGTCGCCGACGCGACACCCGGCCCCACCATCAGCAAACCGCCACTGACCAACGTGGTCCGGACGACGAATTTGACCCAGTTCTGCATACGAGATACTCCTTAGTTCCTTGATCAAGAGATTCGTGGCGGGCTCAAGGCCCGTCACATCCGGGCGCGACGGCACCCGGGCCCGGTACGAAGCCGTGGTTCGTCTCGGCAGCGGCTGTCGTTTCCCGGCTCCGACAGCGGATGACCCACGCTGCCGGCGAAAACAGGCGGTAACGACGAAGAGCCCGGTGCGCCACCGCCGAGCGGCGCGCACCGGGCACGTCTGTCGATCGCGAATCGTCGAGAACTCATCTCTGG
The DNA here is from genome assembly GCF_900105055.1 of Amycolatopsis lurida. Taxonomy (NCBI): domain Bacteria; kingdom Bacillati; phylum Actinomycetota; class Actinomycetes; order Pseudonocardiales; family Pseudonocardiaceae; genus Amycolatopsis; species Amycolatopsis lurida. The sequence goes on along the minus strand of NZ_FNTA01000004.1, from coordinate 7,199,818 downwards.
TCATGGTTCCCGCACACCCACGGGAACCCGGACTCAGTTGTGCTGGTTCGTCCCGCCGTCCAGCACGCCGCCCGCGGCGCAGTTGTAGGGCGATTCACCGCTGGCCTCGTGCGACCCCGGCGAGAGGATCGGCACGCCGATGCCGTTCAGCGAGTCACGGATCGGGACCTGGACACCCAGGACGTTGACGTTGTTGTCGCACGCACCGACCACGGCGTTGACGTTGTGCAGCACGTCGATGTTGTTCAGGTTGGCCAAGCCGACCTGCTCGCTCACGTCGTGGACGTGGTGACCGTGACCTTCGTCGTCCGGTGTTCCGGCGGCCGCGATCCCGCCTGTCAGGAACGCCCCGGCCGCCACGGCGGCGGTCACGAACCCGATCTTCTTCAGCATGAACACTCCTCGAATAGGAAATGAGACGGCATCGACGCCGAAAAGGACACCGGCGTGCCGCGACGGCAAAGCTACCGACACCGGCGAGCGGATCACCAACTCGTGCCATCATCGTGTGGTTCGAAACCCTGCCTGACCGAGATTGTTGTAGCCCGAATGGGGAATCGGTCGCCGTCCGCACCCTTCGGAAGCGGTGCACACGAACGGCCCGAGAGCCCGCCAAGTCGTCCCGTGCACCGGATTCGACTACACACGGTGTCCAAACGCGCGCGTGAGTCTCGCGCCACTCCCCTTGTGAACCACAACAACGGACACGAAGAATTCCTTTGGGTGACCACTTTCCCGGTTCGGTCCTTCGAACGTGGCGAGTTCTTCCCGTCTCTACGCTTCCGGACATCTCCATGAGGTGGCCGAATCCGGCCCTGTTCGTGATGTGGCGAGAAGGAGCCGTTCGTGGTCGCTTACGGGATACTCGTCATTTCCGCGGTGCTGTACGCGATGGGAATCGTCGCCCAGAGTGTCGCCGCCCGACGGGCCGAACACCGGCCGGGAACAAGTCTGGGGCTGCTCGCCAGGCTGGCCACCGACCGGCTCTACGTACTGGGTTTCGCCGGACAGGCGGGCGGTTTCGCGTTCGCCTTCTTCGCTCGCGAGTCCTTGCCGCTGTATCTGGTCCAAACGGCGTCGTGTTCGGCGATCGGGCTGGCCACCGTATTCGGTGTCGTGGCCTTGAAGTGGCGGATACGGATGATCGAGGGGGCGGCGCTGACGGTGATGACGGCCGGGCTGATCGTCCTCGCCGGTTCGTCCCAGCCCTCAGTCGCGGAAGATCTGTCGCCGGGCACCGTCCTGGTCTTGTCGGCCGTGCTGATCGGCGCCGCGATGGCGACGACGCGGACGAGCCGACTGGACACTTTCCTGGTCCCCGCCGTCGTTTCCGGGGTCTCGTTCGCGGTGGTGGCGATCATCAGCCGGGCGCTGGCCCACCAGGAAGTCCTTTCACTGCCCGCGAATCCGTTGACCTGGATGATGCTGGCCGCCGCCGTCGTCGGACAGGCCTCGATGGCGGCCGCACTGCAGCGTGGTCTCGCGACGACGGTCGTGGCGATCGCCGAGGCCACGACCATCGCCCTGTCCTCCGTCGCCGGGCTCACCGTGCTCGGCGACCGAGTCGCCGCCGGGAGCGGGTCTTGGGTCGTCCTCGGGCTGGCCGCGGTCGTGGCCGGTGTACTGGTTCTCGGCTCGCACGCGCGGTCGACGACGTTCGCGCCCGGCGTTACGGGGAAGACCGCATGACCGCGCGCCCGCTCGCCAGCGTTTCGATCGATCTCGACAACCTGTGGGCGTACCTCAAGACCCATGGCGATCCCGATTGGGACCGGTACCCCAGTTTTCTGCCCTCGGCGGTGCCGCGGTTGCTCGAGGTCTTCGGGGACCTGCGGTTGACGACGACGGTGTTCGCCGTCGGCGCCGACGTCGTCCGTGAGGACGGGGCCAAGGCCGTCAACGAGATCGTCGCGGCGGGCCACGAGATCGGCAACCATTCGTTCGGTCACGAGCCTTGGCTGCACCGCTATTCGCGAGCGCGTCTCGAAGAGGAGCTGCGGCTTACCGACGACGCGATCGTCGCCGCCGGGGGCCCGCTCCCCCTCGGCTTCCGCGGGCCGGGCTTCAGCCTCACCCGCGAGCTCGTCGAAGTCCTGGCCGAACGGGGATACGCCTACGACGCCAGCACACTCCCGACCTGGGTCGGCCCCCTGGCCCGCGCCTATCACAATCGGACGGCTCCCCGGCACGACGACGGCGGCGGTCGCGACGAGCTGTTCGGTGGTGTGGCACAGGTGCTGGCTCCAGTGCACGCGTATCGCTGGCGGACGATCGACGGCGGTTCAATCGTCGAACTCCCGGTGACGACGATGCCACTGGTGCGGACCCCGATCCACGGCTCGTACCTTCTGCGACTCCACGAAGTCTCCCCGCGGCTCGCTCGCGGCTATTTCAAGACGGCCCTGCGGTTGTGCCTGTTCCGGGGAGTTTCGCCGTCCCTTCTGCTGCATCCCACCGACGTCCTCGGCGGCGCCGAGGCCCCTGGCATGGAGTTCTTCCCCGGAATGGCCACCCCGGGCAGCCGGAAGGTGGCTTGGCTGGCGTGGGTCCTGCGGACGTTGCGCGAGCATTTCGACGTCGTCGGCACCGGCGAACACGTGCATCGGACCGATCCGCGCGGAGAGCGCTCGGTGACCCGGCTGGATTCCGGCAGATGATCGTCTCCACGGTGCCCGGGAACGACACGCGGGCGGCGATGCTGCGTGCTCTCGCGTATGCCACGGTGGCGTCTGCTCCCCTCGAGGGCTATCTGACAGCCGCGCATCCGCATCTCGGCAAGGTCTTGCCCGCGCTGTTCGTCGCCCTATGGCTGGCGGTCCGCGTCCAGGAACGGCGAACTCCAGGACCGGCACCACTGCACGTCGTGGTGGCGCTGCTGGCCACGGTGGTGACGATCACCGCGGCGGCTCATTCTTCGGGCGCGTTCACCGCGGAGTACACCGCACGCTGGCTGCCGTTCCTCGTTCTCACGGTGGTGCTGGCGGATGTCGCCCGCCGGGAGGTGCCGATCCGCGGCGTGCTGCTGGCCATGGCCGCGGGAGCCGCCGTGGCCGGCCTTGGCGCGCTGTACAGCCTCTTCGTCGACGGGCAGGCGCGCGCCAGCGGCCCGCTGGAGGATCCGAACGATCTCGCCTACTTCCTCGTCGCCGCGGTACCGCTGCTCTTCCTCGCCCGCCGGGACACTCCCCGCCGAATGGTCGCCGTGACCCTCGTGTGCACGGTGGTGGTGGCCGGCGCGACGGCGACGTTCTCGCGCGGCGGCGCCTTGGGATTGGCGGCGGCGGCAGGCTGGCTGTTCCTGCGCCGCGTCCTTTCCTGGCGGCCTCTCGCCGTCGCGGCCGTCGCGGCCGGCGTGCTGTTCCTGGCGGCGACTCTGTTCGCCGGACCGCGGATCGAGCGGGCGTTCCAGGAGAAGACCCATATCGCGGCGTCCAATGTAGACACCCGCGAGCTGCGCTGGCAGGCCGCGGCCCGCCTGGTGGCCACCCATCCGGTGCTGGGTGTCGGCCCCGGCGGATTCCGTGAAGAATACGCCGCCGCGTCGCACAACGCGGAGCTCGACGAGCAGACACCGGTGGCGCACAACATGTATCTCGAGGTGGCCGCCGAGCTGGGCCTGCCGGGTTTCGCGCTGTTCGCCGCGGTGATCGGGATCGCCGTGACGGCGAGCGAACGGACCGTCCGGACGGGCACCCCCTCCGCCCGGACGGAAGCGGTCGTGATCCAGGCGTCGCTGCTGGCCGTGCTGGTCACCTCGACCTTCCTCTCCGAGCAGTACTACCTGCCGTTGTGGGCACTGGCCGCGTGCGCCGTGGCGGCCGAGAACCGGGTTCACGGAAGGAAAGGCGGTTCCGATGCGGATCCTGCACGTGATCAGTGAGATGGGCGCCGGCGGGGCCGAAACCCTCGTGGCGGAAATGGCGGGCCGTGGTACCGAGTACGGCTGGACGTCCGCGGTCGCCAGTGGCGGCGGGTTCCGGGCCGACGCGCTGGCCGCGCAGGGCGTGGCGGTTTTCCCGATGCCGCTCACCCTGCGCAGCAGGCGAGGCGTGCTGCGGGCGGCATGGGCGGTCCGGCGGGCCATCGCCCGGTTCCGCCCGGACATCGTCGTGGCGCACAACGTCGGCGCGAGCCTGGTCTCCCGCCTGGCCCTCGCCCCTGGACGGCGACGGCCGCTGGTGACCGTCTTCCACGGCGTCGCGGACGACGAAGTGGCGGTGGCCGCACGGATCGTCCGGCGCACCTCGGACCGGGTGGTCGCCGTTTCCCCGGCGACGGCCGACCAGCTGGCCGGAGCGGGAGTGCGGCGGCCGGTGGTGATCCGCAACGCCGTGTTCACCAGGCGTCCCCATTTCGGCCGGGCGGAGGTGCGGGCGTCGCTCGGCGTCACGAACGGGACTCCGGTGGCGCTCTGCCTCGCCCGGCTGGAGTCGCAGAAACGTCACGACGTGCTGCTGGACGCTTGGGCACGGCTCGACGGTGACGCGGTGCTGTGGCTGGCCGGAGACGGGAAACTTCGCGCCGCGCTGGAGGAGCACCACGAGAGGGTGGGCGGGAAGGTCAGGTTCCTGGGCACCCGCGAAGACGTTCCCGACCTTCTCGCGGCGGCCGACCTGACGGTGCTGACCAGCGACTGGGAAGGCCTGCCACTGGCCGTGCTCGAATCGATGGCCTCCGGTCGCCCGGTGGTCGCGACCGACGTCGGCGGCGTCCGCGACGTGCTGTCGGGCGGGGCCGGGGTGGTAGTGCCACCTGGCGATCCGCAAGCCGTCGCGGAGGCGCTGCGGCCGCTGCTGCGCGACAGGTCCACCCGGGATTCCCTGGGCGCCGAAGGCCAGCGGAAGATCCAGCGGGAGTACGACCCCCACACGGTGATGAAGGCCTACGACGAACTGCTCCGCACGACGTTGGAAGGCAAGCGGTGAAACAGTTTCTGACCAGGATCCCGCGTACCGTGGCCTTCAGCGCCGCAGCCGGGTTGGTGATCGGCTCGCTGGTTTTGACGGTGGGCTTGTCGCGCGACGAGCAGTACCAGGGACGTACGAGCCTGCTGGCCGAACCGGCGGCCGAGGTGGAGGGCTCGGCCGCGCAGTACGGCGAAGTCGTCTCACTGACCTTGCCCGCACTCGTCGAACTCGCCCGTAGTCCCTCGGTACTTCAGGCGGTGGCGCCGCTCTCCGGTTACTCGCCGGAGGAACTCGGCCGGCGTGTCTCGGTCGAACTGGTGCCCGCCTCCGGTCTGGCGCGCTTGTCGGTGCGGGCGGCGTCACCGGAGCAGGCCGGTGCCACGGTCACGGCGCTGGGCAAGGCGTTGGCCGACGCTCGTCTGCTCGCCCCAGCGGGCAGGCTGCGGCCACTGGACGCCAAGGCCGACGTGGCCGCGGTCTCGCCCGACGGTTCGCTGGTGACCGGGCTCGCCCTGGTCGCCGCCGTGGCGGCCGGGCTCGCGGTGGCCGCGCTCCGGCGGCTTCCTTCGCCGCGGTTCGGTGGCGGACGGGGATCGGTCCGCCGCGCGCTGCTCGCCGCGGGGATCCACCGGCCGGTGGCGGTGCTGCGCGGCGACGATCCGGCGGCCGCCGACCGACTGGCCGTGCTCGGTCTCGCGACGGGCCGGCCGCTCCGCGTGGTCCCGGTCGCTCCCGAATTCAGTGAGGCGGCCGCCAAGCTGGCGGCCACGCTTTCGGCGGACCGCGACGGCACCTCGGTGGTGGCCGTCGCCGGACGACGACGGCACGACGAGCTGACCTCGGTGGCCGGTGTGCTGCCCGCCGACGCCGTGCTCGTCGCGGTGGTGCTGACGTGACCGCGAGAGAGCGGTCGATCCTCATCGTCGCCGCGATCGCCGGGTCGCTGTGTGCCTGGCACGCGCTCGCGCCGTCCTGGCAGGTACCGCTGCCAGGTCAAGCGGACCCCGCCGAGCAACGTACGCAAGACTTCCGCGACGCGCTGTACTACCCGATCCGGGAGTTCCTCGCGGGCGGCGTCCCCTACGACCCCGCCGCGATGTTCGCGCATTGGCCGGTGCGGCAGGACTTCAACCTCTACCAGCCCTACCACCTCGTGGCGCACCTGCCGTTCGCGCTGCCCGGTTACCGGGTCGGTGCGGTGGCCTTCTCGGTGTTCTCCCTGCTGTTGCTGGTGGCGCTGGCCGCGCTGACCGCGTACGCCGTCCGGCGGCTCGTCACCGTCCCGTTCGTGGTCACGACGGTGGTGGTCGCGGCCCTGCTGGTGGCCAGTCAGGTCGGGAAGGCGCAGCTCTACGTCGGCCAGGTGAATCCGCTGATCGCCGTCGGTGTGGCGGGCGCCTTGCTCTTCTGCCGGGACCGTCCGGGCTGGGCGGCGGTGGCGCTCGCGCTCGCCTGGCTCAAACCGCAGTTCGGGTTTCCGCTGGCCATCCTGCTGTTCGCCCGTGGCTCTCGGCGGGTGGCGCTGGCCGGGACCGCGATCGCGGCGGTCGCGAGCCTGCCGGTCGTGGTGCTGCTGGTGGCCAGGACCGGCGGGATCGGCGCGTTCGCCGACGTCGTCGCCGCGAACCTCACCTATGCCAGGGGTACCGCCTACGGCGCGGTGGATTCCCCGACCGCGCAACGGATCGACGTCGCGGCGGTGCTGTTCCGGGTCACCGGCTGGGCGCCCGACGGCATCGAATTGGTGGTTCTGGCGGTAGTGCTCGTCACGAGCGTGCTGCTCGTACGGCGACTCGACCGGGCGTCGCCGGTCGCGGATCTTCTGACGTGCCTGGCCGTGGTGGTCTGCGTGGTGCACCAGCCGGGGGACGTGCTGATCGCCGTACCCGCGACGGCGGTGGTGGCCGTGCTGTGGTGGCGTCATCGGTCCGAGCCGGGGTGGGGCACGGCCGGGCTCGCGGTGCTCGCGGTGGCGGTTCCGTTCGCGCATCTGTACACAGTGGACTCCGCGTTGGTGACGCTGTTCGGACCGCGAGTGGCGGTCACGGTCGACGGTCTCGCCGTGGTGTTCGCGTGGTGCGCGTCGAGTTGCGCGGCGGTGCGGCTGTCCGGGTCGCGCCTCGCCCCGCCGATCGCGGCCGGTGGCGGCGGATGACCGGCGAGCTCGGTACGAAGGCCGCCCGAGGCTCGCTGTGGCTCGGCGCGGTCAACCTGGTCAGCAAGGGCAGCCAGATGGTGGTCACCCTGGCACTGGCGGCGCTGCTGACCGAGGGGGAACTCGGTGTCGTGGCGCTGGCGGTGTCGCTGGTCAACCTCGGCCAGGTGGTGCAGTCGATCGGCGTGTACGACGTGATCAGCCGTACCGAACGGGATTCCCGCCGGATGGCGGGGACCGTGCTGACGCTGAGCGTGGGCGCCGGCCTGTTCCTGGGGCTCGTCCTCGTCGCCGTCGCGAGTCCGGTCACGGAGGCGCTCGGCGTCCCGGACGCGGCCGGCCCGGTCCGCCTGGCCGCGCTCGGCCTGCCGTTCGCGGCGGCGGGCGGGGTCCAGCTGGCTCTGCTGCACCGGGAACTGGACTTCCGGCGGCGGATGGTGCCCGACGGCGGGAGCGCGGTGCTGGGGGCTGCCGTGACGATCGTGTTCGCCCTCGACGGCGCGGGGCCGATGTCGCTCGTGGCCGGTTTCGTCTGTGCCTCGGTCGCCCAGCCCCTGCTCGGCGCGCTGATGGGTGGCGGCATCCGGCCGTGCTGGGACTCCCGCGCGGCGGTGGAAGCGCTGCGCTGGGTGGCGATCGTGGGACCGGCCGCCGTCGTGGCGGCGCTGCTCGTGAACCTCGACTACCTCGCGGTGGGACGTCTCCTCGGACCGGAAGCGGTCGGCGTCTACTCGCTGGCCTACCGGCTGGCTTGGGTTCCTTACATCACCGTGGCGATCGTTCTGGGGGCGGTGGCCTTCCCGGTGTTCACCCGGTTGTGCCGTCGAGACGGGCCGCTGCGGGAGATGGTCTCCCGGTTCACCCGCGCCGTCCTCGTGCTCACCGGCGGTCTGTATCTCGCCCTCGCCGTGCTCGCCGACCGTGTCGTGCTGCTGGGCGCGCGATGGGCGGACGCGGCGACGCCGCTGGTCCTGCTCTGCGGCTACGGCCTGGGCATCTGCCTGCTGCAGATCTGGTACCAGGCGGTCAAGGCGACCGGCCACGCCCGGCGGTACCTGGCCCTGGAGTGCTCTCACCTGGGGCTGCTGGTCGCCGGGCTGGCCCTGCTGACCCCCTTCGGAATCGAAGTGGTGGCCGCCGTCCAGTTCGCCGCGGCCTGGCTCATGCTCCCCATCGCCTGGCACGTCCTGGCGCGGCTCGAAGCCGCGCCACCGGTACAGGAACTCACCGGGATCGTGTCGCGTGTCCTGGCCGCGTGCGTGCTCGGCGCGCTGCCCGCCGTTCTCCTGGACCAGGCGGGATCGTTCGGATCCGCGGACTCGGTGCCGGGCGCGCTGGGCGAGGGACTGGTGCTCATGGCCGGGTACACGGCGGCGACGCTGGCCTTCCACCGCCGTGAGCTGCTCGCGCTGCGCCGGGGAGGGCTGCGGTGAGGATCGTGCACGTTTCCCAGCCGGTGACCGCGGGAGTGGCGGCGGTGGTCCTCGAACTCTCGGTGGCCCAACGGGATCGCGGCTGGTCGGTGACCGTGGTCTGCCCGCCGTCGGGCTGGCTCGCCGAACACTCGCGATCGCAGGGGATCGCGGTGCGCGCCTGGGAGGCGACCCGTTCTCCCGGCCCGCGAGTGATCGGCGAAACGGCGAGCTTGCGCCGCGTTCTCACCGAACTGCGGCCGGATGTCGTGCACCTGCACAGCTCGAAGGCCGGGCTGGCGGGAAGGCTGGCCCTGCGCGGGTCCCGGCCCACGGTGTTCCAACCCCACCTGTGGTCCTTCGAGACCGTCCGCGGGCCCCTGCGGAAGGCGTCCACCGCGTGGGAACGGCTCGCCGCCCGCTGGACCGACCTCGTCGTGTGCGTCAGCGACGACGAACTCGCCGCCGGCCGGGAAGCGGGGATCACCGCGGACGCGGAAGTCGTCTGCAATGGCGTCGACACGGCGAAGTTCGCTCCACGCGATCGGGTCGCCGCGAGAAGACGGCTCGGTCTGCCCGAGCGGGCCCCGATCGCGGTCTGTCTCGGCCGGTTGGCCGAACTCAAGGGACAGGACCAGTTGCTGTCGGCCTGGCCGGAAGTGCTCCGCCGCGTGCCCGACGCGCTGCTCGTCCTCGCCGGGGACGGGCCGATGGGTGCCGTTTGGCGCGACCGTCACCCCGTCGCGTCCCACCGATCGGTGCGGTGGGCGGGCCATACCGACGACCCCGCGGCGTTCTACGCGTCCGCGAACGTCGTCGTGCTCCCCTCGCGTGCCGAAGGTATGGCACTCGTCTCCCTGGAGGCCATGGCCTGCGCACGGCCGGTGGTGGCCTTCGACGTCGGCGGAATGCGCCAGAGCGTCGCCGGCGCGGGAGTGGTGCTGCCTCCGGGTGACCTGAGCCTGCTCGCCGACGCGGTGGCCGTCCGGCTCACCGAACCAGGACCCGCCCGGCTCGAAGGCGAGCGCGGGAGACGCCGGGCGGAACTGGCCTTCGACCGCGGCCGGATGACCGACCAGATCTCCGTCCTCGTCGAAAAACTCGCCTCGAAGGAGCGAATCCGGTGAAACGCGTCGCTTATCTGCTGACCCAGGACCGGGGCGGCCCGGTCGACGTCACCGTGCGGCTCGCCGCGACGATGCCCCGCCAGGATGTCCAGGTGCGGGTCTTCGGCCCCGTCCCCGCCAGGGACGCCGGCCTGCTGGGAGGCGACCATGAACGGCTCCTTGTCGCGGACAAGCGCGATCTCGCGGCCGCCGGTCGCGCGCGGGCGGCGATCCGCGCGTGGCGGCCGGACGTGGTGCACGCCCAGGATCGCCGCTCGGGCCTCATCCTCGCGGGGATGCGTTTCTCCCGCGGGCCACGGCCCCTTCTCGTGCAGACCTACCACGGCGTTCCGGACGACGTGACCGAGCCGTGGTTCCGCGGCGAGCGCGCAGCGGCCGGACCGTCCGCCTACACCCGGGCGGTTCTGGCAGGCGACGCGACCGTGGCCCGCGTGCTCGACCACACCGTCGTGCCCGCCGAGCCGATGGGGCGGTTCCTCCGTGACCGGCTGAGGATCCCCGAGAGCCGTCTGGCGCGGATCGACAACTGTGTCGAGCCTGCCGAAGCGAAACCCCCGCGGGGTCAGGTCCGGCACCTGATCTTCGTGGGCCTTTTGGTGGAGCGAAAGGGAATCCTGAACCTGCTCGCGGCGTTGTCCGAGCCGGGCGCCTTCCCGCCCGGCGCCGGGCTGACGGTGGTGGGTGACGGCCCGCAACGGGCGGACGCCGAGCGCGCGGCCCAAGCGCCTTCGTTGCGGGGACGGGTCACCTTCCTCGGATTCCGTCCGGACGTCCCCGCGCTGCTGGCGAAGGCGGACGCACTGGTGCTGCCCTCGGCCATGGAACAGCAGCCGCTGGTCGTGGCCGAAGCCATGACCGCCGGCAAGCCCGTCGTCGCCACCGACACCGGCGGGGTGGCCGACATGCTCGGCTCGGCACCGCTGGCACCACCGGGTGACATCCCCGCGCTCGCCGAACGACTGCGCGCGTTGTTCGCCGATCCGGATCCGGCCCGGACCGGCGTCCTTCTCGCGGCCCGGGCCCGGCGGTACACGCCGGAGGTCTGCGCGCGACGGCACCTCGACCTGTACGCGTCGCTGCTCCACTGATCCGCCCTATCCCTCACCGGGTTCGACCATCACCACCGCGTCGGCGGCGGCCAGTGAGATCGGAGCGGGCGGTGCCGGGGACGAAGGTGGCGCGGTCGACGAAGCCTTCGTCGGAGAAGTCACCGCGGTCCGCGGACCCACCACCACGAGACCTTCGGGAGGCGTCACGGTCTGTGTCGCCGCCGTCGGGTTCACCGCCACCCAGCCGTTGGTGAACGTCCGGGTCCATACACCGTTGGGCTGCCGCCCCGCCGCGTCGACGGCTTCGCCCAGGCCGCTGTCCTGCAGGGCGGACCACTCGGGGTCGCGGTAGTCGTCCGTGGTGGCCGGGGTCCAGCACGTCCGGGGCCCCGCCAGCAGAGCGGCACTCGCGTAGCCTGCCCGAGCCTGCTGAGCGGATCTCGTCCGGGTGACCAGCAGCAGCAACGACTCCCCGAGCGCGGCTTGGGCACGCAGCTCCTGGAACTCGTTACCGCGGAAGGTGAGCAGGCCGCCGGTCCCCCCGTCTTCGCGGAAGCCGAAGTTCTCTTCCATCGCGCCACCGAAGCGGGAATGAGCCGTCCACCTTCCCGGCACGAGATGAGTCTCCGAAACGTTCGGCACGAACAACTTCCCCGCCTTCTGCACGGCTTCCCCGATCAGCGACAGGAAGGCGTCGAGCCCGTCACGCAGCTTCCGGTCGGTTTCCGCCGCGGTCGTGGTGCCGGCGAGGAGCGCCGCCGAGTAGTGGCTCAAGGAGTTGAAATCGTTGTCTGCCAGGATCCCGTCCCAGCCCTCCCTGGTCACCTCGGCCACCACGGCGTCGACCCAGGCCTTCTGGTAGGCCGGATCCCAGACCGTCATCTGCCAGTGCTTCGGGTAGCCCTGCCACTCGATCCGCCGTCCTCGCGTGTCGGTGGCGAACCATTCGGGATGGGTGCGCTGGGCCGCGACGTACCCGATCCCGCTCGGCAGGAACTCGGCGTCCTCGCCGCCGGTCACCGCTCCCGCGTAGTTGCGTGTACTGGACAAGTCCTTGTACACCAGCACCTTGATGCGCGGATTGAGCTCGCGCAGCTTCCGCATCGCCGCGCCTTGGTCCGCGTTGAGCACCACCACGTCGTATCGTTTGGCGGCCAGTTCCAGTTCGCGTGCGGTCGGCGGTTGCCCGATCCCGTACCACCAGGCGCACGGTGCCAGTGGTTTCGGCGGTGGAGCCGCCTTTTCCCCGGCCGAGCTGGTCACGCATCCCGCGGTCAGTACCAGCGTGACGCATCCGACGGCGAGCCGGACGGCGACCGGATGTGCGCGCCTCAGCGCTGCCTTCGGCAAAACAGTTCTCCCACCGTGAGAATGACGATCTTGACGTCGAGCCAGAGTGACCAGTTGGCGATGTAGTAGTTGTCGTAGCGCGCCCTGTCCGCGATCGAGGTGTCGCCGCGCAGGCCGTGGACCTGGGCGAGACCGGTCAACCCGGTCGGTACCCGATGACGGGCCCAGTAGAGATCGTGGACGGCGGAAAACTCTTCGACGAACACCGGCCGCTCCGGACGCGGACCGACCAGGGCCATGTCGCCGCGCACCACGTTCCACAGCTGGGGAAGTTCGTCCAAAGAGGACTTCCGCAGGAAGCGGCCGACCGGCCCCACCCGGTGATCCCCCGCCACCGACCAGCGCGTGGCCGAGTCGTCGACCGACTCCTGCCGGACACTGCGGAGTTTGTAGAGCAGAAAGGTACGGCCGTCCACGCCGACGCGCACCTGACGGAAGATGACCGGGAACCCGCTTTCCACCACGACCGCCAGCGCGCACAGCGCGATGAGCGGCGCAAGCGCCACGAGCGCGAAGGCGGCCAGGACCGTCTCGATCACCCGCTTGACCAGCCAGCTCGGCCGGCGCGTCGGCGAGCCCGCCAATCGCATCAACGGATAGCTGCGAAGCCGGTCCACGCCGAGCCTGTCCGGGCAGAGCGCGAACAACCGGGGAAGCACGAGGGTGACGCAGCCGAGCCGATGCGCGGTGACGGCCGCGTCGACGGTGGAACCGTCGCCCTCCCCGTCGTGCGCGAGCACCACCGTGCCCGCCCCGTGGCGGACGATGGCTTCGGCCAGTCCGTCGCGGATCAGCTCCACCGGGAAGGGAAACGGCTCCGTGACCGGGCCCGTGGGAACGAATCCCACCGGCAGAAGGCCGAATTCCGGATGCCGTGACATGGTGCGCACCAGTTCGCCGCCGCTGTCGCCGTCACCGACCACGATGGCGCGGTCGCAGCGGCGGAACCGTCTGCGCCCCCACCGCCCGAAGGCGAACACCCACGGCCGGGCGCATTCGCTCAGCACCGCGAACCCCACCACCAGCCCGGGCATCCCCGAGATCTCCGGCCGGGTCGCGGGCTCGAGACACGAGACCACCAGGAACGCGATCCCCGAAGTGGCCACCGATCGCGGCAGATCCTGCAGCCAGGACAACCACAACCGGCGCCGGTGCACCCGTCCGGCGACCCGTGCGCCGCCGAGAATCCCTCCGGCCAGCAACGCTTCCGGCACGGTCACGTCCGCCGTCCGCGCGGCCACCAGCCAGGCGGCGACGTCGACGGCGACGAGCAGCACCATGACGGCGTTGACCCGCGCCAGCAGTGGCCGTCTCCGGCGCGTGGCGGCGAGTCGCCGGTACGACCGGGCACGGGCCGGCCGGGGTGGCGACGGAGTTCTCAGCTCGGTCACCGCGCCGACGCTCCCCGGTGAACGCCACGGGACGTTTTCGTCATCACGATATTTCCACCTTCATCACAAACCAGCCAATCGAACCAAGCCCGATTCAGTCCGCTGCTTTCTTCCCTGCTTTCCGCGCGGCCGACCCGATCGGACGAACGCCGCGGATCCACCTTTCAGGGGATACCGGTGAGCGCATTGTGTTTTCAGGACCACCCCTCCTTTCGGGGGACGCGGGACGTCACTAAAGAAAGGGATCAACATAGCCGAAAATGAGCAGGCGGCCGAACCGAGGTTTACGGCCCGCGACCATTTCAAGGAGTCGAAGGGGAAACGTGGCAGTGAATGAAACCGTCCTGGCCACGAGGGCGGACCTTGACCGCGGAGAGGTGCGGACGGGCGGCCGGGCGCATGTGGTCCTGCCCGCGTTCAACGAAGAGAAGGCCTTGCCGGTATTACTGGAACGCCTCGCCGAGACCGCGCTCACCGAGCGGCTCACCGTCTGGGTGGTCGACGACGGTTCGTCCGACCGCTCCGCGACGGTGGCCGGATCCGGCTACGGGGGGCTCGAGGTACGCGTCGTCCGGCACGACGTCAATCTGGGCCTGGGGCGCGCCGTGCAATCCGGTCTTCGCGCCGCACTGGAGGAATCCGGCACCGACGACATCATCGTCGTGATGGACGCCGACGACACGCACGATCCCGGCCTGATCCGCCGATTGCGCGAAGAGATCGTGGCCGGGGCGGATGTCGCGATCTGCTCACGTTTCGTGCCGGGCGGCGACGACCGGACCGCGCCGCCGGTCAGGCGGCTGCTTTCCCGCGGCGCCGCCCGGTTGTTCCAGCACGCGCTGGCCGTCGAGGGGGTCCGCGACTTCACCAGTGGCTATCGCGCGTATCGCGCCTCGCTGCTGGCGAGGGCTTCGGCGCACTGGGGTGACCGGCTCATCGAGGAACAGGGTTTCGCTTGCATGGTGGAACTTCTGCTGAAACTCCGCCACTGCGGTCCGGTGATCAAGGAGATCCCGCTCGTGCTGTGCTACGACCGCAAGCAGGGGCCGAGCAAGCTGAAACTCCGGCGCACCCTCGTGCAGTACCTGAAATTACTCGTCCGCGACCGGCTCAGCCCGGCCCCGTACCGGAAGCTGTGATCCGCCGGTGACGACCACGTATTCCCCGCACACCGCGGTTATCGGAGGCGGGATCTGTGGCCTGGCCACGGCGCACCGGCTCGCCCGCGACGGGGTCCGCGTCACCCTGCTGGAAGCCAGTGAGCAGCTCGGCGGCCTGGGGACCTTCTTCACGTACGGAGATCAGGCGGTGGAACGGTTCTACCACTGCGTCATGCCGACGGACGACGATCTCCTCGCCCTGTTGGACGACGTCGGCCTGGGTGACGCCGTGCACTGGCGGAAGACGACGATGGGCATGATCGTCGGCTCCCGCCGTCACCGGTTCAACTCCCCTCTCGACCTGATGCGGTTCACGCCGTTGCGCGTTCACGAGCGAGTCCGCTTCGGTGCCGTGTCCTTGCTCTTACGGCACTTGGGAGCAGGTCGGGACCTCGACATGCTCCGCACCGAGGACTGGCTCCGCAGGCTCTACGGCAGCCACATCTGGGAAGAGTTCTTCGCTCCGATGTTCGGCTCGAAGTTCGGGCCGTCCTTCGGCGACGTCCCTGCCCTGTATCTGTGGCAGCGGCTCGGGCGTGAACGCAATGTCGCGACGCGTGGTTACCCGGAAGGCGGTTACAAGGCGATCATCGACGCGCTGCGGGTGGCGATCGAGGACGCGGGGGCGACGATCCGTACGTCGTCGCCGGTCCATCGGTTGCACAGCACCGCCGAGGGATGCTCTCTCACTTTGGCGGACGGTACCGTACTCGAAGTGGACGACGTGGTGTCGACCGTGCCGCTGCCGCAATTGCGCCGGCTCGCCGACGCCGACCTCGCGCAGTGCTTGCCGGCGAGCGATCTCCGCTACCAGGGTGTGGTCACGGGCGTGTACTTCCTGCGCCGACGGCTGAGCGGGCACTATTGGACGCCGATCCTGCGCTCGGGTACGGAATTCGACGGCGTGGTGGAGATGTCCTCGCTTACGGGTACCGAAGTACACGGAGGCGCGCATCTCGTCTACGTCATGCGCTACACCGACCGTTCGTCGCGCCTTTACCGCGACGAGCCGGACCGGATCGCCACCCGGTGGACGGTTCAGCTCAGGGAACTCTTCCCCGAACTTCGCGCGGAGGACATCGAGTCCGTGCGGGTGTTCAAGGCACCGTTCGTCGAACCGGTGTATCCCCTCGGATACCTGTCCGCCCGGCCACCGGTGGCGGTACCCGGCACGCGCCTGCTCCTGGCTACCACCGCCCACGTGTATCCGGATGTCACGAGCTGGAACTCGAGCGTCAAACTCGCGAACCACGTGGCCGACGGGCTTCTCGGCGAGCTCAGCCGCCGGAGGGCCGGTGAGCCGGTGCCGTGAAGCCGCGTTCCGCCGGGAACATCGCCTCGATCGCCTCCACGATCCGCCGGGAAGCGGAACCGTCCCCGTACGGCGACGGAAGGCTCCGCAGCCGTTCGCGGTGTCCCGCCACGTCGCCCAGCCACCGGTCGGTCTCCGTGCCGATCCGCGGTCCGGGCGGTACGAGCGTGCCGAAGACCCCCGAGATCTCCGGCCGCTCGGTGCTCCGGCGGACCACGACCACCGGCCGCTTCAGCACACTCGCTTCTTCCTGGATGCCGCCGGAATCGGAGATCAGGAGCGCCGACTCGGCGGCGAGCGCGAGAAAGGAGGGGTAAGCCTGAGGTTCGAGTACCAGAAGGGGAATCAGAAGCCGGGACAGACCGAACCGCTGCACGCTCCGGCTCGTACGGGGATGTAGAGGAAGCACGACCGGGAGCGGAAGCCTGCCGAGTTCGCGCAGGATCTCCGCCAGCCTGTCGGGGTCGTCGACGTTCTCCGGCCGGTGGAAGGTCGCGAGAACGTACTCGTCCCGCCGCAGGCCGCGGGCGTTCAGGAGCTCGGCGCGGGCCGTGGCGGGTGGAAGGCCCGCGGACAACGCCTCGACGACGGTGTTGCCGGTGACCGTGATCCGGGAAGGCGACACGTTTTCGGCGAGGAGGTTCCGGTGATTGAGCCGGGTCGGAGCACAGCAGAGATCGGCGAGGTGGTCGATGAGGACCCGGTTGTGCTCTTCGGGCATCGCGCGGTCGTGGCTGCGCAACCCGGCTTCGATGTGCACGAGAGGGATTTCACGCGCGTTCGCCGCCAGCGCCCCGGCGAGTGCGGAGGTCGTGTCCCCCTGGACCAGGACCACCGGACTCGAAAAGTCGGCCAGGGCTTCATCGACGGCCCCGATCGCCTTGCCGAGTTGCGCGCCCCGGCCGTCGGCGGTGACGCCGAGTTCCCGGAATCGCCCGCACGAAGGCAGATCCGCCCGGATACGCGCGTACAAGGAGTCGTCGTAGTGCTGTCCTGTGTAGACGATCGCGCAGTCGTCACCGAGATATCGGGTCAACGGCGACAGTTTGATGAGTTCCGGCCGTGTACCGCAGACGAGTACCACGCTGCCTGCCACCCCTTGTCGCGACGACCGGAGGGGCACGTCCGTGTGTTCTTCGGATGACATGCCCAAACCGATGGCGATCGACATACGGAAGTCCTTTCAGCTCGGCCTGCACGCACGCTACCCATCGTCGCCATCGGCGTCGCCACGATCAATCCATTGTGTGACCCCGTCGCACCGTCCACCGGAAACGGCCCACTCGAACAGGGTGAGCAGACCCCAGGCTCACCCGGAATGAGGTTTTCTTGTTCAAGAAGTACTTCGCTCTCGCGGCGGTGGCACTCGCCGCCGCCACGACCATGCCCGTCCCCCGCTCCGACGCGTCGACGAACCTCCTGCTGCCCGACCTGCGCCAAGCGCCACCGGGATGCGCGGGCGGATTCGCCGGTGCCTTGCCCGATTGCGCCGCCTGGGACGTGTGCCCGGTGGTCGACCCCGCGGCGCCGAACGGCCGCTGTGTTCCTTCCACCGCCGCGAAAGCCTTCAGGATCCGGTTCACCAGCTCGGAGGAGAACGTCGGCGACGGCCCCTTGCTTCTTTACGGACGGCGGAACGATGTGAAGCAGCCTCGCATGTCGGTCCGGCAGGCCTTGCGCGACGCCAAGGACGGCTCCATCCCGGCCGACTACGCCGCCGCGCAGCGACCGACCCGGACCTTCACCTACTACGAACCGGCGATGGCTCATCAGCATTGGCACCTGATGAACTTCGAACACTTCTCGCTGATCTCGAAAAAAGGCGACGTCGTCGTCACCGACCGCAAGAACGGCTTCTGTCTCGGCGATCGGTTCCCCATCGCCGACACGGTCAAACCGGCGCGGGTGCCCGGGGCCACCGGCCCGGACGCGGAACTGGCCCGGCGGCTGCGCGCGAACAACTGCCGCCATCATGAACCGGACGCGCTCGACGTCCTCGAAGGGATCTCCGTGGGATACGGCGACGACTACAAGTACGACGTCGATTTCCAGTGGCTGGACATCACGCACGTGCCGTCCGGCCGTTACACCTTGGTGAACACGGTGAACGGGGATCGCACGCTGGCGGAGAAGAACTACGCCAACAATTCCTCGTCGGTGGCGTTGTCGATCGAATGGCCGGACGGCTTACCCGGTCTGACGGGAGTTCTCCCTCGCGGTCCCGTCGTCAAGTTCCTCCGGAGTTGCCCCGGGCAGGCACACTGCGACTGAAGCGGGAACGTCACCGACTGGCGGCGATCACGATCTCTGACAAGATCGATTCCAGTCGCCGATCGGGGCGGCGAGACGATGGGGCCGGGCTACCCGGACCGTGCCGGGCGCCCGGCCTCATCCCACGCCACAGCGGACCGAGGCACGACGAAAGCCGCCGCGCGGAGAGGTTCCACGCGGCGGCCGTACGACGGGGTCGGTCAGTTTCCTTGGACGGTCCCGCCGTCTTCGATGATGCCGCCGGCGCAGTTGTCGGGGGTGGCACCCTCGGCCTCGGTTTCGCCGGGCGAAAGCACGGGGACGGCGATGCCCTCGGCGACGTCACGGACGGGAACCTGGACGCCGAGCACGTTCACGTTGTTGTCGCAGACGCCGCCGACGACGTTGAGGTTGTGGACCGCGTCGACGTTCTGGATGTTGCCGAGCCCGAGCTGGCCGTTGTGGTCGATCGGCTGGTCGGCGACGGCGGCGGAAGCGGATCCGCCGGCGATCGCCATTCCGGCGGCGAGAGCGGTGGCAACGAATCCGAGTTGCTTGATCACTGAAAAGACTCCTAGTAGTACCTCGCCGAACGGGTCGGCGGGTGAGGGTTGTGGACCGGCGGCACCTTGCGCCGCGTCCGGTGGTGTCGGTCGTGCTGACGACGGGAAGGTCAGTTGTCCTGCACCGTGCCGCCGTCAGTGATGCCACCCGAGGCGCAGTTGTACGGCGAGTCTCCCTCGGCCTCGTGCGCACCCGGCGACAGGACCGGCACGCCGATGCCGTTGAGCGAGTCGCGGATCGGCACCTGGACGCCCAGCACGTTCACGTCGTTGCCGCACACACCGAGCGTGCCGTTGACGTTGTGCAGCGCGTCGATGTTGTTCAGGTTGACCAAACCGACCTGACCGCTGTGGTCGTAGCCGTAATCGTGGTAGTAGTCGTCCGGGGTGTCGGCGGAGGCGACACCGCCACCGATGAAGGCTCCGGCGGCGACCGTGGCCGCGACGAAACCGATCTTCTTCAACATTTGTGAGCTCCTTGATTCGACGTTCTCGTCGGACAGCAGGGCGGTACCGGTGGGTTTGCCCTGCGCCGAGGGAAAAGTACTGACAGCGAAGGCTCTTTTCCACGTCGTGCCACCATCGTGTAGGTACCGCGACGCCCTGAGCACGACGCGAGTGGCCCGATCGAGTTACGCGCTTTCCCGGCGCCCCAAGCGAGTCTTCCGCCGGGCGCCCTCCTGCCTGGCGAACTTCGGCAACTCTCTCCGGCCGGAAACCGTGGAATTACACCGAAAGAGGCCTCTCGCGACGCACGAACCTGCGGCCCCGTCACTCGGTAGGATCACCTGCCTCTACTTCGCGCGCCGGAACCCCGAACGGTACCGATCGCCTCCCACCCCGCTGACCAGGCAGAACCTGTTCGCTGCCGCAAGACCTTTCGGGTCACCCGATTTCCGCGTGTGTACTCTGCGATCGAACGCCGCACCTCCAACGGTCGAGGTTGCCGCGAACCCCCTTTGCGAATCGACACTCAGCCCCATGGAGGGCATGGCGATGAATGCCCTTGTCTTGGACGGCCGGCGCGAACCCCGTGAGCGTATGGTTCGTTTGCTGGCCAACGCCCCGGGGATCCGGCGCGTGGATTCCGCCGCCACCAGCGCGGAATTGATCACCAAGTTCCGCATGCTGCCCGCGGGCACGGTCTTCTTGAGCGCCCGCGTCCGGCCGGACGCGCTGGCGGAGACGATCGACACGCTGGTGAAGCTTCAGGCGGAGACGGCGGTCGTGGTGTTCGGTGCGCCGGAACTGTCCGCCGTCGCGACCGAGGCGATCCGCAGGGGAGCCGCCGCCTTCCTCGCCTGCGAAGCGAGCGGTACCGGCTCCTTCTCTCTGCCCAAGCCCCGCGAGACAACTGAGCAAGTTCCGGCGTTGTCCAAAAGGGAGATCGAGGTCCTGCGCGGGATCAGCCTCGGGAAGACGAACAACGAGATCGGCAGTGACCTCCACCTCGCGGAGGACACCGTGAAAACCCATGCGCAGCGGCTTTTCAGAAAGCTTGCCGCGACCGATCGCGCGCATGCCGTCGGGCAGGCGATGCGCAAGAATTTGATCACTTAGCTTCCGCGCTTTCGAATACCGGTACCGCGGGAAGTTTCCTGTTCTCGTCGCTCCTTCTCACGCGCGGACGAACTCACCGTCAGCATCCTTACCTCTTCACGCACACGCTCGATAGCGGTACGGCGCGGCCTCTGGTGACGGTGCGTGTCGACGAGGTACCCCAACGCCCTCTTTTCTTCACCCGTTCGCGATGTTTCATCTCCGCAAGCCGCGGGTAAACAAAGCGTTTCGGCATTCGGCCGCAGTACACCCATAAGACGGAAGCTCGCGTATCCGCACCCTTTTTCCACAAAGGGGGTTCCGCACCCTTCCGAACCTGCCCTATGCTCCCAGCCGGTTCAAAAAAGAGCCATGGAAGCGAGCGAGACAAGTCCGTCCTTCCGTTTACGCACAGTTCTGTGCCCAGCACACGAAGACGAGGCTCGCTTCGCCGAGCCGGGGGAATAGTGAACAACCATCTTGTGGCCGCGCCTTTGGGCGCGGCGTATACGCCGCGACTGGTCTGCACGACCGGTGACCGTCTCATCCATCCGGCGGACAGCCGTAACGACCTTGCCCGGATCGTCGTGCGCTGGGCCCGAAGATGGGTTCCCGAAACCTGGCCCGCACGCGAGTATTTCGACGCCTTGGGCATCGGCGACGCCGAAGTCCCTTGCTACGACGACGAATCCGTAACAGGCTGGCTGCTGATGGAGCCACAGCCCGACTCATTGGCATGGCAGGTCCGCACCGGACGGATCGACATCGCCACCGCTCTCACCGCGGAAGCCGAAGCCTGGCCCGATCCCCGGAAGCCACTCCGGCCGCAGCTCGCCGACCCGACCCGCTGACCGGCACCACTCTGCGCCGCGCTCGGCTGGACGGTCGACGGCCACGAACGGTTGCGGGTGCGGCCCTCCGGGGTGCACGAGACCCGCGCCTACGACGCGGAGGGCACCGAGCTGCGCCCCCTCACGGTCACCAACCCGCTCGGTCAGACGTGGACCTACCGCTACGACCCGGCCGGTCGACTGATCGAGCAGACGGACTTCGACGGACGCACGCTCCGGTTCGGCTACGAACCGACAGTTGCTCGCCAAGGCAGAGACCCCGCTTTACGGCCCTCACAGGCGTACGTAGATCTCCCGGGTTCGACCTCGAGCGGCAAGCGGCGCGCCTGGCGGTGACGTCACCGGCGACGACGGCCGCGGTCCCGGCCGCCGTCAGTCGTCGGAGCCTTCGATCCGATCCCGGCGAAAACCGCCTCGATCACGCGGTCGACGTACTCGTAGGTCAGCGGTTGCCGGGCGATCAACACCTGGAAATAGAAGGGGCCGGACAGGAGGGCCATCGCCAGGCTCAGGTCGAAGTCACTGGACAGTTGCCCCTGGTCGCGAGCCTTCCGCAAGCGAGCGATCGTCTTCTCTTCCTGCGGGCCGATGAAACGTTCGTTCAACGCCTCCGCGACTTGAGGATCTTGCTGGGCCTCGACCAGCAAAGCCTGATACAGCGGCCCGAGCGGCGGTTTGCTCAGCAGATCGACGGCCGCGTGGATCTGCTCGCGCAGGTCGGCTTCGATGTCGCCGGTGTCCGGATAGTTCAGTTCGGGCTCGTTCAGCGACAGCAGAGAGTCGAGGAACAAGGCGCCCTTGGACGGCCATCGGCGATAGATCGTGTGCTTGCCGGCTCCGGCGCGCGCCGCGACCGCCTCGATGCTGAGTTTGGCGTATCCCACCTCCTGCCCGAGTTCCAGCGTGGTCCGCATGATGGCATCAGTCCGGTCGGCGACACGGCTACCGCGTTTGTCGGCCATTCCACCAGCCTAACGGAACGGCACGTGCCGTGTTGACTTCCCCCGAATACTCCAGCATGCTCGCTCCCGAAGCGGCACGACACGTGCCGTTCCACAACTGGAGGAACCTCATGGAGTCATCGGGTACGGCTCCGGCGCTTCGGCTCGCCGGGCTGACCAAGACCTTCGGCGACAGACCGGCGGTCGACCACCTCGACCTGGAAGTGCCCCGGGGGTCCTTCTTCGGCCTGATCGGCCCCAATGGCGCAGGCAAGACGACGTCGTTGTCGATGGCGGTGGGACTGCTGCGTCCCGACAGCGGGCGCTCCCAGATCTTCGGCTTCGACGTCTGGGACGATCCCGCACGGGCCAAGGAACTCATCGGCGTGCTGCCCGACGGGCTGGCCATGCCCGAGCGGCTGACCGGCCGCGAACTGCTGCGTTTCACCGGTTTGCTGCGCGGTATGGAGGTACCCGAGCTCGAGCGGCGATCGGGTGACCTGCTGGAGATCCTGGAGCTGGCCGATACCGGGCGCACCCTGGTGATGGAGTACTCGACGGGTATGCGCAAGAAGATCGGCCTGGCCACCGCACTGCTGCACGCGCCGAAGCTGCTGGTACTGGACGAACCGCTGGAGGCCGTCGATCCCGCCTCGGCCGCCTCTATCAAGGTCATCTTGCGGCGGTTTGTCCGGGATGGCGGTTCCGTGGTGTTCTCCAGCCACGTGATGCCCGTCGTCGAGCAGTTGTGCGATCACGTGGCGGTGATCGCCTCCGGCCGGGTCGTGGCCGCGGGCCCGCTGGACACCGTGCGATCGGGCCGGAGCCTGGAAGAGCGGTTCATGGACCTGGTCGGCGGCCAGGCCCGTGAGATGGGAGAGCTGGCATGGCTGTCCTCCTGATCCGGATGAAATTGGCCGTGCTGCGGAATTCCATGAACGGCCGGCGCGCCGGCCGGCTGGTCACGGGCGCCGTGGCCGGGCTGACGCTCGCGGCGGGACTGATCTTGCTCGCCGGACGCGACTACCCGGTCGCGTCGCTCCGCTTCGATGTGCTGGGAGCGGGATTCGCACTCTGGACGGCCGGGTGGCTGCTGGGTCCGGCGCTTTTCGGCGGCGGTGACGAGACGTTGCGGCCCGAACAGTTCTCGCTGTTGCCGTTGACACCACGCCGTCTGGCGGCCGGGCTGGCGGCGTCGTCGTTCGTCGGCGTGGGCCCGCTGGTCACGCTCGTCGCCTTTTCCGCGCTGGTGGTCGCGTCGGTCAAGACAGGGCTTGGTGCCGCGGCCGCTGTGGTCGGCTTGCTCGCGGTCGCCCTCCAGTTGTCGGTGTGCGTGCTGGCCTCCCGATTGATCACCGCGGTGCTCGGCCAGGTCATGCGCTCCAAGGTGGGTGCGGCGCTAGCCGCTCTCGTCAGCGCCGCGATCTTGGCCGGGCTGCATTCGAGCTGGGTGCTCTCGCCGCTGGCACAGACCGCTTTGCGCACCGGCTTCCCGGATTCGTTCTCCACCTGGTTGACGGCATTGCCTTCAGGCTGGGGCCTGCTGGCCGTGCGCGCCGCCGCGCAAGGGAATTGGCCGGCCGCGGCCGCCGTCCTGGCGGGGCTGGCGGCGCTCGGATTGCTTTGCTGGTATGGCTGGGCAAGTCTGTTGAAGCGACGGCTGGCCACCCGTCGCGCGAGCGGGCGTCCGGCCCGGATGTCCTCCGGCGACTGGGCCAGGGGCCCGGTGACCGCGGTCGTCGCCCGGGAGCTGCGAACCTGGTCCCGAGACCTGCTTCGCTTTCATTATCTGGTTTTCGCCCTGTGCTACGCCCTGGTGTTCTGCCTGCTGCCGCTGGCCGTCGGCGCGTCGATCTTCCTGCCGTGGACCGGACTGGTGTTCGCGCTGTGGGTCGCGGCGATCTCCGCGAACCTCTATGGCGAGGACGGCACCGAGCTGTGGGGCAAACTGATGGTCGCCGGGGCCGCCCGCCACGATGTACGCGGCCGCCAGCTCGCCTGGTTGCTGGTCACCGCGCCGGCGACGCTCGTCCTGACCATCGCGATGGTCGTCTTCACCGGCGAATACAGCCTTTGGCCCTGGTTGGCCACGGTGCTACCCGCGCTGCTGGGCGGCGGGGCGGGCGTGACCGTGCTGGTGTCGGTGCTGAGGCCGGTGCCCATGACCGATCCGCGGCTTCGGGGCGGCAACCTGCTGGAGAGCGGTACCGACTTCGCGCAGGTCCTGATGGTGCTGATCCTCAGCGCGGCGACCGCCGCCCCCGCCTATTTCGCGGCACGGCTGGGGCCGCTCTGGGCGGGGCCGGTCGTGGGCTTGGCGGGCGGCATTTTGCTGGCCTGGCTACTGGGACGGTGGGCAGCGGCCAAGCTCGAATCGAGTGCGCCGGAGTTGCTCCTGTATCTGCGTACCGGCGTCTCACCCCGACGAAAGCGACCGGCCCCGGCCTGGAAACCGCAAAGGTCTTCCCTGCCCAAGCCCGAACCGCACCTGGAGAAACTCGGCCTCCACCTGGCTCCGAACGGCCAGCGTGTCTACGTCGTCGCGAGCCTGGTCCTGTGCTGGGTGCCCCTGGCCGCCCAGGGCATCGTGCCCGCGCTCATGCTGACCACCGGCCAGATCACGCCATCCTGGTTTCTGGCGCTGCACCTGCCCCAGCATCTCCAGTGGCCCGCGGTCACCGCCATGATCTGCCTCGGGCTCACCATGCTGGCCACCGGCCTTGGCATCGGCCTTCACTACCGGGCCAAGTCACGACGAGCAGCGGGCGAACTCGAGCCCACGACACGATGAGCGCGGCCATACCGAGCGCCCCGCACGGCCGGACCGGCCTCCATCGGCTTCTTTACCCGCGCGTCGATGTCCAAGCCCGTGATCTCCTCAGCGGCGTAGGCCGTGTCCTGTAAGTCTGTTAGATGGGCTCGTGATCCAGGTGGTTCCTGGCGGTGCGGGCGGATCGGCCTCGTACCGGGTCGTACTCGGCCGCGTCCGCCCGTGCCGTCAGGGACCACCTGGGCGCGAAGCCGCGAACATGACTTACAGGACACGGCCTGGACCGCAGCGGCAACAGAGGATACGCCGAGCTTTCTTGCTGACCGAGCTCTGAAAGGGTGCCCGAACGGAGCCCCCGTGGTCGCCGTGGCAGGTCTCGATGTCCTGTCCTGCACCGACGGATCACCACCCTTTCGTCCATCGGGTCTCGGCTGGGACGACTTCTTGTTCGATCCGGTGTGAGCAGGGATATGGGCTCGCAGAACCGACGATTCCGGCCCGTGCCCAAAACGCGACCGCGATCGGGTACTGACCGATTGCCAGCATCGTCCAGCCGCAGCGTGGCGCTTTGGCGTCCACGGCGGCAGCCTTTCGGAAGGCTTGGCTTCGGGTCAGTCCGGCGACAGGAACACGACGATGTCGGTTTCCTTGCCTGGCCGGGGCTCGGGTTCACGCCATCCGATCCGGCGGTAGAAGGCGAGCGTGTCGTGGGCCTGATGCCAGGTCAGCAGCCAGGCGCGAGCGTCGGGTGCGGTCGCGGTGAGATTCGACAGCAGTCGCCGTCCGAGTCCGGTCCCGCGGGCGCGGGAACGCACCCCGAGTTCGTCGATCTCGAACGCTCCGACCAGCAGTTCACCGACCCGGTCGATGCCGAGCCGCTCGGTGACCTTGGCGTAGGCGCGATCGGTCCGAAATGGAGCCTGGGTGGTCCAGCCGGTGACGAAACCGTCTACCTCGCCGGTGTCGGAAAAGGCCAGGATGGCGCGGAAGCCGGGACGCTGGGCATCTGCCTCCAGCCGCTCCCGAAACGCCGACCGGGTTTCGTCCGGGTCCCGGTGTTCCCACGGCGGAGCGGTGAAGACGTCGACGTAGGCGTCGACGAGCTCGTCCGCGACGGAGACGACATCGGAGCCGAAGTACCTCATGGTGATCGAAGATACCGACACGACCGGACTGATTCCCGCACATTGGACGACGGTCGCCTCCGAGTCCGTCGACGGCCGCCTCGTCCGTTCGCGTCGGGATCTATCGGCGAGCCGCAGCTAGCAGCTCCTTCCGCCGCCGAATTCGAGCAAGCAGGACACGAGGGCATGATGGACTCCTGGCCCCGCAGGGGCGGACGCGACGATCCCGGGCAGCTTCGACCAACCGGGCCGGGCGGCGAAGGCCGCGAGACGGCGGCAGGTGACCCGCGCCGTGCGGTTGGTCCTCCGCGCCGGACACAAGCGCGATCCTGAGCGAACGACGTCAGCTGATCAATCTCGCCCTGGCTCGCTACGCTCCTGCTGTCCCTGGAAGCTGTGTGAGGCCGACTAGGCTCTGAGCCATCGATCTGGCGCGGGCAGTCGGCTGATCATCAGCTCTGTTCCTCAAGTACCCCTCGGTGGAGGGCGGGTGTCGCCCGCCCTCCACCGACTCCCGAAACATCGCCAGGGCTCCGGAGACGTGTGCATCGGGCTCGATTTTCGGGCCGGAACCTCAACTCTTGGTCAGGGTGCGGCCGAGAAGGGCCAATAGGCGGTCCCAGTGAAGCTGCAGTGCGGCGGGATTGAAAGCATCGGTGTCGGACATGGTGAAGCCGTGGACGGTGCCGGGGTAGATCTCGGAGGTGTAATGAACACCCGCCGCGTCCAGGGCTTTATTGAGCTCGCCGAGGGTCTCGGGCGTCAAGTCGCTCTCGGCGTGGCCGAAGTGCACCTCGGCTGTGAGCTTGGAGAGGCCGTCGGGTCCGTCGGCTCCCACCGGGCCGTGGAATGCGGCGAGTGCGGCTACCTGGCCGGGGTGGGCCGCGGCGGTGCGCGTCGCCAGGAGGCCGCCGATGCAGTAGCCGGTCGCCGCAACCGGTCCGGGGCTGACCTCGGGCTGTGCGGTGAGGAACCTGAGATAGGCGTCGGCGTCGCTCAGGACACGTTCTGTCGTGTGCGCCTCGATCAAGGGCATCAGCTGAGCGAAGACCGCGGGCCGGACCTCTTCTCCGATGTGCTCGGGAAGTTCTATCACCGGTGCAGTGCCGTGTCGGTAGAAGAGGTTGGGGACCAGCACGTAGTACCCGTGCCCAGCCAGTTCGCGAGCCATCTGCCGCAGCACGGGCCGGATCCCGAAGCCGTCGGCGTACATCAGCACCCCTGGGTGCCGACCGCCACCGTCGGGGATGCAGGCGAACGCGTCGGCCTGGCCGTCCGCGGTGGGAATCTGCAGCATCTTGGTGGGCATGAGTTCTCCTGTCGTGGTTGACGTGTCGAGCCTGTGATCAACAACGACAGCGGCGGAGCCCGCGCGGCCGCGCGAGACCCTCGATCCAGCAGCGGGCCGGCACCGGCCCGTGCGGCGCTCAGAAGAGCACCGGGTCACCAATCCGTGTGTGGCGCAATGCCGTCCCGGTAGTCATGGCTGTACAACGTAGCCCACCGGATGAAGCCGATGCCAGCCCATCAAGGCCACAGTCCTGTTCGCGAGAACGATCTCGGTCGACGCGCTGCCCGCGACAGGGATGGTCATCTCGCGGCTGCAGGCCCGTCACCGTACTTCGAAACACTCCCTTGCCGAACACTCCGGACGCGGCCGAACCAGAGCCAGTCTTCCGGTCCGGTTTGGCCATGTTCGCAGACCTCCACCGTGAAGGCGGACTCCGATCAGCGTCGCGTTCGGGGCAGCCCAAAGCTGTCGACGCTATCCGCGGCTCCGAGGAGGTCCGGTGAGCACCGGTCCTGCCTTTCTCGCTGGGATCACGGGCGCGTTCCTTGCACTGGGCGGCCAGGAGGCCGGGGGCGGGCGTTGGCGTTGCGCCAGCGCAGGAATCCTCCGGTAATCAGCGGTCCGGCAGGTCCAGCAAGTCGAGAAAGGCGGTCGCCGCCGGGGTGCGTCCGACACCGCTCCAGATGAGGTACTCCACGCGCATGGGTGCGTCGGTGATCTCGATGGTGGCCAGACCGGTCAAGTGGGGGACGTAGGCCGAGGGCAGCAGCGCGATCGCCAGCCCCTTCCGCATGAGCCGGGACATCATGAAGTCCGCGGTGGTGACCTCGAACGCGACCTCACGGTTCAGGCCGGCGGCGGCGAACGCCTCGTCCGACTGTGCCCGCGCGGCCGAGTGCGGCGGCAGGTCGATGAAGGTCTCGGTCGAGAGCCGGGCGAGGTCGACGGCCGGCTCGCCCGCCAGCGGGTGGTCGGGGGCGACGACGGCGACCAGTCGGTCCCGGGCGAGTTCACGGGCGTTGACGCCCACTGGTCGCATGCTGGTTGGCAACCCGAGGAAGGCGACCTCGATCTTGCCCTGTCTGACCTGCTCGGTGAGTTCTTCGCTGCCGTCGACGCGGATGTTCAGGTGGACCTGGGGATATCTGTCGCGGAACCGGCTCAGCGCGTCCGGGATGTCGACGGCGGCCACGGTGGGGATGAGGCCGAGGGCGAGCCTGCCGCGCACCTCTCCCGTCACCGCTGCGACGTCGGCGGCCGCCCGCTCCGCGGCGTTGAGGCTCTCGCGGGCCGCGGCCACGAAAGCCTCACCGGCCGGGGTGATGCGCACATGGCGGCTGGTGCGGTCGAACAGCCGTGCACCCAGTTCCCGTTCGAGGCTGGCGATTTGGCGGCTGAGCGCTGACTGAACGACCAGGCACTGCTCCGCAGCGCGGGTGAAGCTGTTCGTTTCGGCGACGGCGAGGACGTAACGCATCTGCTGGAGCTCCATACATCAATGCTGTCATGGCATTACTGAAGTGCCAACAATGCGTTGGACTCATCGCTGATGCCTCGTAAGACTCGAGTCGTGGCAAGGCGCCACATCGGGACTTCGGAGGTGAACGGATCGTCATGGCCGATACGCCAGGGAACGTGACCACGATCGACGTGTGGGTCGATCCGCGCTGTCCGTGGGCGTGGATCACGTCGCGGTGGCTGCTGGAGGTCGAGCGCGTCCGGCCCGTGCGGACACGGTTCCACATCATGAGTCTCTCGGTGCTCAACGAGAATCGGGAGGTGCCGGAGAAGTACCGGCAGGCGCAGCTCGAGGGTTGGGGCCTGGTGCGGGTGTGCGTCGCCGCGGCACAACAGCACGGGGAAGCGGTGCTGCGCCCGCTGTATGAGGCGATGGGAACGCGGATCCATCTCGAGGGCGCCGGGCTGGGCCGGGACATGATGCTCGCCGCGCTGCGTGCTGTCGCCCTGCCGGACATGCTCGTCGACGCGGCGGAGGACACCGGCTACGACGCGGCGGTGCGCGCCAGCCATCACGCGGGGATGGCTCCGGTCGGCGGCGAAGTGGGCACCCCCGTCATCCACGTCCCCGGTCCCGCCGGTGACCGGATCGCGTTTTTCGGTCCTGTCGTCACCCCGGCGCCGCGCGGCGAAGCCGCAGGAGCCCTGTGGGACGGGGTCGTCACCGTCGCCGCGACGGACGGATTCTTCGAGCTGAAGCGCGGCCGCGACCGCGACCCCAGCTTCTCCTGACCTCGCACTCTTTTCCCGCTCATACGGGGCATTCGGAAGGACACGTATGACCACTGTCAGTACTGAACCGCGCTCACAGTTCCGGGCGTGGCTGGGCGTCGCGGCCATCACCGCGAGCTTGTTCGTCTTCGTTACCACCGAGCTGATGCCCGTCGGGCTGCTCACCCCGGTCAGTGCGGGACTATCCGTCTCCGTCGGCCTCGCGGGCATGATGGTGACGCTGTACGGCATCTCCGCGGGTGCCGGGGTGCCGTTCCTGGTCGCGTGGAGCCGCACGGTGAACCGCCGCGCTCTCCTCGCCACGCTGCTGGCGATCATGGCGATCGGCAACCTCGTCACGGCCGTGTCGCCGAACTTCGCGATCATCCTGGCCGCCCGGCTCGTCACCGGGTTCGCGCACGGCGTGTTCTGGGCGATCGGTGTCGCCATGGCGATGCGGCTCGTCCCCGACAAGAAGGCCAGCAAGGCCGCCGCGATCGTGCTTTCCGGCATGTCGATCGCCACCGTCGTGGGCATGCCGCTGGGCACGTTCATCGAGAGCCTCACCGACTGGCGTACCACGTTCCTCATCTGGAGCGGCCTGAGCCTGGCGGTGCTCCTCGCCGTCGTGCTCACGCTTCCGTCGCTGCCGTCCCAGAGCGCCATCCCGGTACGAGAGGTGTTCGCGCTGCCGATCCGGAACGGGCGGCTGCGGGTCGTGATGATCACCGTCGCGCTTTACGTGCTCGGGCACTTCGGCGCGTACACGTTCATCCGCCCTTTCATGGAGCAGCGCGCCGGGGCGTCGGCGGCGTGGGTGACCGGGCTGCTGATCGTCTTCGGGGTCGGCGGCGCGGTCGGCAACTTCGTCGCCGGGCACACTGTCAACAGGAACATGCGCGCGACGTTCGTCGTCGCCTGCACCGGGCTCGTCGCCTCGCTTCTGCTGCTTTTGGTGGCCGGCGGCAGCCTGGCGGGCCTGGCGGTCGCCGTGGTGGTGTGGGGGGTGTCCTTCGGCGCCGCCAACCTCTGCCAGGTCAACATGATGCTCGCCGCGGCCCCGGACACCTTCGAGGCCGCCATGTCGCTCAACACCATGGGATACAACATCTCGATCGCACTCGGCGCGCTGCTCGGTGGACTGTTCGCGGGCGGCTTCGGGTCCACCGGCGCGGTGTGGTTCGGCGTCGCGTTGACGGTGGCCGCACTGCTGACTGCTTTCGGCTCGCACCGCGACGCCGCGCACGCGTGAAAGGGGCATTCACATGCAACCCAGCATGCAAAGCCGGGCGATCCGCGTGACGGCACTGGACCACATCGTCCTGAACGTCGGGGACGTCGACCGACATACCACGTGCCCGTCAGTACGCCGACGCCTTCATCACCTCACCCGACGCCACCCGCAAACCGGGTAGAGAAACAAGGGAGACCCCCACCCCACCTCCCGCCCACACCCGCGGCCGCGCACTGACGGCCGCATGGTCCTCTACCGTGAGCTGAATCGGAAAAGGGCATCACGCTCGCCGACCTCGACGACCCACTCACCCAACCGGGACCAGCCACCACGAACATCGGCCTATTGTCACCCCGCTCCCCCGGATCCGCTTTCACCAGGTGCCGCCCAGGTTGGCGGGGCAGAACGGGACGACACGCAAGCCGCGCACGACACCGTGACCCAGTTGTTCGCCGAGGAATTCTCAAATCGTTTTTTGGCTTCGCCTCTTCGACAGTCGTCATCAAGGTCCCGCCGGCCGCTGTATGGGCCGGCGGAACCCGAGCGACCGCGCTACTGCTTAACGCAGCCCCGTGCAGTGGTTTTCCGACTCGGCGAGACTTGAACATCGACTGACCAGCCCCTGGGGGGCCGTCAGCCGACATGGATTCCCGGGCGCAGCACCGGATCGCATTCGCTCGTCGCCCGCGGCTGGTGACCATGCCGGTCAGGAACGCAGAACGAACGAGAACGGCTCCAAAGGCTGCTCGACGACATCGCTCAGCGGCAGAATTCACTCTTGGCACAAGGCCCCCTTGATCTCGTTCAACGACGGACAGGCGGATACGTCTAGTCGTCGTTCCAATCGCGGTCGGCCCTGTCCGCCGCCGCGGTGCGTTCCATGGCGATTTCCAGTGCCCGGTGTGCGGTGGCCTCGTCGGGATAGGGGCCGAGTCGATCCACCGATCGCGACAGTGTGCCGTGTTCGACTTGCCCGGTCGTGGTGTTGTAGTACCACTTCGGATCGGAGCCGGGGTCGGTGTCCGGTCGGTGCTCATCGGTCATGGTGTTCCTCTTTTGTTCGCGGGACAGGGCGGCGGATCGACCAGGAACTCAAGGGTGGGGACAAAGAAGAGTCCGCCGGTTACCGTGGCGGAGACCTCGCGGATGCGGTCCGGCCGGCCGGGTGGGGGCAACGCCGTCGGGCACACGTGGTGCGACCGCTGGACATCGCCGCGGCTGTTCACCCCGGGTAGTCAAGCCTTCCCGGCCGTCCTTGCGACCGGCCGATTTCGAAGTATCCACTGCGGAAACACACGCTTTCCGCGGTGCGCTGTCAATCCCTTACCCGCGATATTCGCTGCGAAACCTTGCGAATTCCAATTGCCGAAAGTCGACACGCGACACCAAGACTGCTTCCCTTTCTATTTCCGGCCAACGGGTGTAGGGTCAGAGGTGGTTGTTCATTGACCGCCGGTGACCGCTTTCCAGCGGGACGTTTGAGCTTCTTGCTCCTCCACCATCGGTCTCGGATTCAGGAAAGTCAAAATGCGACACGATCGCACGTTACCCACTTTTGCCTGCACCATTGCCCTGATGACCGGATCGGCAGTTCTGCTGCCCGCATCGGCGCAAGCCGGTCTCGAATCAGTCCCGTGCAACGAGGCGGCGCTGGTCTCCGCGGTCGACGCGGCCAACGCGGCGGGAGGCGGCACCGTGACCTTGACCCCGGGCTGCACCTACACCCTCAGCAGCGGCCACGGTGACGACGGTGTACACGGGCCGGCCGGCCTTCCCATCATCACCTCGCCCATCATCTTCGAGGGCAACGCGAACACCATCACCCGCGCACCGGCAGCGGCCTCCTTCCGCATCGGCCAGGTGGCTCCCACCGGCGGCATCACGCTCAAAGCGGTCACCATCAGCAATGGTCACGCGGCCGCCGTGGGCAACGACGACGGTGGTGGCATCCTCAGCTTCGGCGCGGTCACCCTCACCGGCAGCGCGTTGTCCGGTAACGCCGCCAACGGCCGAGGCGGCGCCTTGTACAGCACGGGAACCCCGGCCGCGGCGACCTTCACCAACAGCACGGTCAACGGCAACACCGCGGGCCAAGGCGCCGGAATCGCCAGTCTTAACGGGACACTCACGCTCACCAGCAGCGTGGTCGACACCAACGCGGCGACGCTGAATCCCGGCGGGATCTATTACGTGGCGGGTTCGGCGACGCTGAACACCTCCACGGTGACCGCCAACACCGCGACCAACTGCACCGGCAGCCCCTCCCCTGTCCCCGGATGCATCGGATAGTTCCTTTCTTCATGGCCGCACCCCCTTGATTTGTTTCCAGGAAAGAAGAAGAAATGCGAAGAAGCCACAGTATTCCGCGGGCCGTCGTCGGCGCGGCCGTGCTCACCGGGGGCCTGATCGTTCTCGCCCCCATGGCACAGGCGACCACCATTCCCGTGGCGTGCGGCGAGAACGCCCTCGTCGCCGCCATCAACCTCGCCAACTCCACAGTGGACAGTGACACTCTGGCACTGGCAGGCGGCTGCACCTACACACTGACCTCCCCGCACGGCGGGCCCGCCAATGGGTTGCCGGTCATCACCACACCGATCGAACTGCTCGGCCCGGCGACCATCACGCGCACCGCGCTGCTGCCCTTCCGGATCGCCGAGGTCGGTCCGACCGGCAACCTCACCCTGACCACCTCGGTCTCCTTCACCAACGGCAGCGTCGTCGGCAACGGGGGCGCCATCCTCAACCACGGCGCCGTGACTCTCACCACCAGCAGCCTGAGCGGCAACCACGCCACCCTCGCCGGCGGCGGCCTCGCCAACGCCGACACCCCGTCCGGCACGGCACCCGCCGCGTCGTTCACCAAAAGCAGCGTTCTCGGGAACACCGCGCTGTTCCAGGGCGGCGGCATCTACAACGGCCTCCGCGGCACGTTGACCACCACGGGGGTCTCCGGCACGCCGATGCTCGTCAGCGGCAACAGCGGTGCCCAAGGCGGTGGTATCGCAGCGGTCGATTCGACCGCGACGACCATCACCCAGACCGCCGTGACCGTGAACCACGCGCTGCTCACCGCGGGCGGCGTCTACCGGAGCAACGGCACCATGACCACCAACAACGCGCCCATCACCGCCAACACGCCCGGCAACTGCGCCGGGAGCGCCCCGGCGGTCCCCAACTGCACCGGCTGACCCGACGGCCGTTGTGCGACAGAGGCCCCAGCGGGCGACCCCGCTGGGGTCTCTGTCGCACGGTGACCGACATGTCCTCGGTAACGCTCACCGCGGCTTTCGGTGCTGTACCACCATCAATCCACCGCCGGGAATCGTTGTGGCGGATCACGTCCCGGCGTGGTCACCACGCGGTATCCCGGTCCGCCTGACGACGAGAGCCTCCGCCCGTGGACGACGACTGGCTTGGCTTACGGTTACTGGATGCAGGTCGGGATCATGGGTGCTGATGCGCCCACCGGGCACGCCGTCCGGTTAGCTGATGGGGCTCGTGTGGATCCCAGCCGACCACAGCCGGCAGCACAGCCGCAGGAGATCACCGACGCTCAGTTCCGGGACGACAGCGCCAGGGCGGCTGCCGGGAACACCCTGTTCGAGAACGAACACGGTGCCGGCGTTGCGCAGTCGCACCCAGCCGTCCCCCGACTGGCGGGCTTCGCATTCCAGGGCGAGATAGAACCTCAGCGAGGGGATTAGATAACCGACACGGACATGCTGGAGTTCCACGGAAACCGATGACTTCACCGGAACGATGCCGACCACGCTGGGCCTTCGTCGACGCCGCGGGCATCGGCCTGGTGCTGCTCATCACCGGCGTCCCCTTGGCTGCCCCGTTGAGCACACTCGTCCTCCTCGGCGCGCTCGTACCGGTCATCGGTTCGGTGATCGCCGGCGCGGCCGTCGTCCTCGTCACGCTGGTCACCAAAGGCACGCTGGCGGCCATCATCGTGCTCGCGGTGGTGGCCGGTGTCATGCAGGTCGAAAGCCACGTCCTGCAACCCCTGTTGCTCGGCCGGGCCGTCCGCCTGCACCCACTGGCCGTCGTCCTCGCCCTCGCGACCGGACTGGTGACCGCCGGCATCGTCGGCGCCTGCCCGCCGTGCCACTCGTCGCCGTTTCAGCTCAGGAGGGCGACGTCTCACCACCCCGCCTCTGGCGGCGACCGACCACTCCGCCGACACGCCGCCTCAGGGCGAATAGTCACGGTGTCCAGACCTGCCCGAACGTCTCGACTTCTCATATTGTCAAAGCCGGTCGTGCATGGTGGGGGTAGTGTTTACAAGCTCGGGTCATCAAGTGGTCGAGGCGCTTCAGGAAGTGATCGCGAGAGGGGCGGCCGGTGACCGAGGATCAGCGGCGACGGCTGCGGTCGTTGCTGGCGGCGAACGGCGACGGCAACTCCTCGCCGCCGAGGGTGACGGTGTACGGGGCGTTGTTGTCCCCGCGCAGGCGGGGTTGATCCCGATCTGCTGCTAAACCGCTTGTGCGGCAAAGAAAGTAAGCCGTCGCCAGTGGTGTAGCGGTTCGCCCATCCTAGAATTCTGCAAATGACGCGCGAAAGCGGTGAAGCTCGATACTCCTCTCCTGCATAATCCCTTCGCCGACCTCCTACTACGCCAAGCTTTCTTCCTGACCGAACTCTGGAGACGGTGCCCGAACGGAGCCTCGGCATTTCCCCATCTGTGGGCTATTCGCTGAACCGGACGTCGTGAACGGCACCGGGAGCAGCGAACTCCAGTAACCGCAGCGCTTCGGCTTCGATGGCCTCCCGGTCGGCCGCGGAGATCGAGCGCAGCGGCACGACGGTGAGCACACCCGTGCGGTCCTTCGTCCAAGTCGCGGCCACCGCGCCGTCGACGAGCACGGTGGCCGCGACCGCCGCGCCCTGGCAGACCTGACGCCGGATCGGCTCGGTCATCACGCGCGTGCGGTCGGCGTGGGCGAGCAGGGTCGCGTCGAACTCCGCGAGGAGCCGGACGGGCGCGGGCAGATCCGGCGAAGGGATCTCGTGGTCCGGCAGGTCGAACAGCTCGCGCCCCGCTTCGTCGGTGTATGTCCGCAGTTCCGGCCGCAGTTGCTCGAAGACCTCACGCAGTCCGCTCACCCCGGACCAGGTCCGGGCGTCGGCCACGGTGGCCGGCCCGAACGCGGCGAGGTAACGCCGGATCAGCTCGCGCACGTCGTCGGCGGTGGCGGCTTCCGGTACACCGGGGAAGACGGCGAACGGGGTCGCGCCGCGTTTGCCCCACGTTCCGCTCGGGGCGGGGTGCACCAGCGCGAGCAGGTACTGCACGGTCCAGCCGAGCGCCTGCGCGTCGGCACCCGGGCGGGTCCGCGCGAGCGCCCGTCCCAGCTCCGGTCGGGTGAGGACGCCGCTGCCGTCGAGAAGCCTGGCCGCGTCGGCGACCAGCTCTCCGAGGTCGACACCGGCGGTGCGGCCGCCGAAGGCGTTGCGCTGCACCCGCCGCAACAGTGGCGCCAGCACCGGCCGGACCAGCCGGAAGTCGTCCGCCGACATCAGGTGCTGGGTGGCCCGCATCATCGTGGACCGCACAAGGACACCACGCTCGATGGCGACGGTGAGGTCCTGGACGGCGAATCGTTCGAGCCGGTTCCAGAGGGCGAAATACGCGAGATCCGGGTCCTGCGCATTGAGTCCGAAGAGGTGCTCGGTCGCCTCGGCCACCCCGAGGTCGACGCGGCCGAGGAGAAGTTGCCTGTCGAGAAGGGCGCGGTTGAGCGCCCGCGGGCTCAGCACCGCGGTCCCGCGGGCGCCCATCTCAGCGCACCTTCCGGAAGAACACGCGGATGTCGTCGACCAGCGCGGCGGGCGCCTCCATGGCGAGGAAGTGCCCGCCGTGGCCGAGTTCGGTCCAGTGCACGACGTGGTGGTCGCGCTCGGCCCACCGGCGGACGGTCACGTCGTGCGCGGACACAAGCACACCGGTGGGCACGGTCGGCGCGACCGCGGTGCCCCAGTCCCCGGATTCGCCGCCGCTCCAGTCGTTCGCCGAAATCTCCTCGTAGTAGATCTGGGCGGCCGAACCGGCTGTGCCGGTGAACCAGTACAGCGAGATCGTGGCGATCATACGGTCGCGATCCACGCATTCCTCGGGCAGCGCTTCTTCGGGCATGGTCAGTTCCTTGAACTTCTCCACGATCCACGCGAGCTGACCGGCGGGCGAGTCGTGCAGGCCGTAGGCCACCGTCTGCGGACGCTTGGAGTTGCATTGCAGGTAGCCGTCGTTGAAGTTCTGCATCGACTCCCAGCGGCGCTGGTCGGCCTCGGGGAGGTCGTCCAGTTCGCCCTCGGCGCCGATCGGGAACGTGATCATCGCGGTGAGGTGCACGCCGAGCACGTGCGCCGGATCCTGCTTGCCGATCTCCGGCGCGACCCAAGAACCCGTGTCGTAGCCGTGCACGCCGTACCGCTCGTAGCCGAGCGCGGCCATCAGCCGGGCGAACAGGCCTGCCATCTTCGCGGCGCTCATCCCCGGGCCGGCCAGCGGCGTGGAGAACCCGAACCCAGGCAAGGACGGGATCACCAGGTGGAAGGCGTCAGCCGGATCTCCCCCGTGCGCCCGCGGGTCCGAAAGCGGCCCGATCACGTCGAGGAAGTCGGTCACCCCGCCCGGCCACCCGTGCAGCAGGACCAGCGGTGTGGCGTCCTGTTCCGGCGAGCGCACGTGGAGGAAGTGCAGGCGCTGGCCGTCGATGGTGGTGACGAACTGCGGGTGGGCGTTGAGCGCGGCCTCCTGCGCCCGCCAGTCGAAACCGGTGCGCCAGTATTCGGCGAGTCCGGCGAGGTAACCGGCGGGCACACCCCGGCTCCAGCCGACGTCCGGCAGCTCGCTCGGCCAGCGGGTGGCGGCCAGGCGCGTGGCGAGATCGTCGAGGTCCGCCTGCGGGATGTCGATCGAGAAAGGGTGGATGTCCTGTGTCATGAGGACCACGCTAGAACCCGGTTAGGACAACTTCGGTCCTAACCGGACGGCAGAATGAAATCATGCTGGAAACCTCCGCACGACTGCTGAAGCTCCTGTCGCTGCTGCAGACCCACCGCGACTGGCCGGGTACCGACCTGGCCGAACGCCTCGGCGTCACCACACGGACCGTGCGACGGGACGTCGAGCGCCTGCGGGAACTCGGTTACCCGGTGCACGCGCTCCAAGGCACACCCGGCTATCGGCTCGGCGCGGGCGCGTCCCTGCCACCGCTGCTGCTCGACGACGACGAAGCCGTCGCGGTGGCCGTCGGACTGCGCACCGCCACGAGCAGTTCGGTCACCGGTATCGAGGAGACGGCGTTACGCGCGCTCACCAAGCTGGAGCAGGTCCTGCCGTCGCGGCTCCGGCATCGGGTGAACACACTCCAGACCGCGACCGTGCGCGCTGGGGTGGCGCCCGGCCCGAAGATCTCGGCGGACACGCTGATGACCATCGCGAACGCGTGCCGCCACCACGAACGCCTGCGCTTCGACTACGTCAGCCCGCGCGGCGGTGCCTCCCGGCGGCACGCCGAGCCCTACCGCCTGGTCCACTTCGGCAGGCACTGGTACCTCGTCGCCTTCGACGTCGACCGCGACGACTGGCGCACCTTCCGCGTCGATCGCCTCACCCCGCGACCGCCCGCCGGCGCCCGGTTCACGCCCCGCGAGCCGCCGTTCGACGACGTCGCGGCCTATCTGGCGCAGCAGCTCTCCGCGCGCGCCTGGCCGTGCCAGGCGACCGTCGAGCTGCACGAATCGGCCGACGCGGTGGCCGACCGGGTGTGGCCGGGAATGGGCGCCGTCGAGGCCCTCGACGAGTACCGCTGCCTCCTGCACCTCGGCGCCCCATCGACGTCCGACCTGGTGTGGATGATCACCTCAGTACAGACCGATTTCACCCTGGTCAGCGGACCACCGGAACTCGAAGGCGCACTCCGGCAGCAGGCAGAACGGTGCCTGCGCGCGATCGAAACTTGACCGTGCGCTGCCGCAGAGGCTCATGGCCGGCGAGATAACGGCACGAATCGCACGGGCGTGTACTCGGTTCGGGGCGTAGAAAGTGGGCCGCGAATCAACGGGCCGCGAGTTTCGAAATGTCACGACGCCGGGTTTCTTTGGCTGCCAGGATTCCGAGGACCGAGATGGCGGCGGCGATGGCGATGTAGATGGCGATGGGGGTGCCGCTGCCGTAGTTCCGCAGCAGCGCCACGGCGATGATCGGCGCGAGGGATCCAGCGACGATCGAGGTGACCTGGTAGCCGATGGAGGTGGCGCTGTAGCGGACCTCGATGTCGAATTGCTCGGCGAAGAACGCCGCCTGCGGGCCGTACATGGCGGCGTGCATGAAAAGGCCACCGGTCACCGCCAGGATGATGAGTGCGGGCCGGCGAGTGTCGAGCAGGTGGAAGAACACCGGCGCCCAGACGGCTGTCCCGATGGCGCCGGCCAGGTACACCGGCCGCCTGCCGACCCGATCGGACAGCGCGCCGAACAGCGGGATCGCCACCAGGTGGACGGCGTTGGCGACCAGCAGGGCGGTGAGGACGACGCCGCTGGAGAGTTCGAGGTGGGTCGTGACGTAGGTGAGCACGAACGCGGTGATGATGTAGTAGGAGACGTTTTCCCCGACCCGGGCGGCCATGCAGATCGCGATTTCCTTGGGGTGGCGGCGCAGTGCTTCCATGGCGGGTGCCCGGCGTGGGGTGTTGCCGGCATCCGCCAGCGCTTTCGCTTTGATGAACGACGGGGCGTCTTCGACCGCCGTGCGGATCCAGAAGCCGAGGACGACGAGTGCGGCGGAGAGCAGGAAGGGGATTCGCCAGCCCCAGCTGAGGAAGGCCGCTTCGTCCATCGTTCCGGCGAGGATCGCCAGGACGGCGGTGGCCAGCAGGTTGCCGATCGGGACGCCGGCCTGTGGCCAGCTCGCCCAGAATCCTCTGCGCGCGTCGGAGCCGTGTTCGCTGACCAGCAGCACGGCGCCGCCCCATTCGCCGCCGACGGCGAAGCCTTGCACCAGCCGCAAGGTGGTCAGCAGCACGGCGGCCCAGATGCCGATCGATCCGTAGGTGGGAAGCAGGCCGATGGCGGCGGTGGACGCGCCCATGAGGATGAGACTCACCATGAGGAGCTTCTTGCGGCCGATGCGGTCACCGAAGTGCCCGAACACCAGGCCTCCGATGGGGCGGGCCACGAAGCCGAGCGCGTAGGTCAGGAACGCCAGCATCACGCCGACGAGCGGATCGCTGTTGGGGAAGAACAACTTGTTGAACACCAGCGCCGCGGCGGAGCCGTAGAGGAAGAAGTCGTACCACTCGACGGCGGTACCGATCAGGCTGGCGGCCACGACCCGGCCCATGCTGGTCCGAGGCGTGGTGGATTCGTTGGTTCTCGTCATTGAGGCTCCACGGGTCGCCCTCATGGCACTGAGACCTGAGGGGGTCGGAAAGATTGTGTTTACTGCTGGCAGGAGAAAGAACCGCTATTTCTGGCAGGCGAAACTGCGGGCGTTGTCCGGGTCGCCGCCGGTGTAGCGGGGCCAGGCCGGGTATTGGCAGAGGGGGCGGGTGCGTTGTCCTGCCGTGGGGTTGACGTCGGTGACGACCGGATGGACGGGTGCTTTCGCTTGTCCTGTCCAGGTTTCCAGGGCGGTGAGCGAGTCCCAGCCGGCGGCGAAGGCCGCGCCGACGTTGACGTGATTGGCGCCGGGCACGACGTAGAACCTGGCGAACCGGTCGGTGGCCGCACGTCCGACGGTCTGCTGTACGCGTTCGAAGTATTCGGCGGTGGACCGCGAGCTGACCAGTTCGTCGGCGGCGCCGTGCAGCATCAGCAGCTTGCCACCTGCGCGCGCGAAGGGACGGAGATCGGGGTTGTTGACGTCCTGCAGTTTCGACAGGTCGCTGATCCGCTGTTTCCACTTGCCGGGTACCCGCGGGTCGAGGGCGAGGGAGTTGAAGGAGGGGTCGCGGGTGACGAAGTACCGTGCCCACTGGTCCCAGAACTGCGATCCGTATCCGGCTGTTGTCGGCATCGGGTGGGCCGGTGCCTGAGTTCCCATGCCGAGCAGTGGCGTGCTCATCTTGGCTCCGGACAGGAACGGGAATCCCGGGTAGCCGCGTTCCCCGCTGCCGAGGGGGTAGTTCCAGCGCAGCGGCGAGGAGATTCGCACGACGGCGTTGATCTGGGTATCGGACAGGCAGGTGTCCGCGGTG
The DNA here is from genome assembly GCF_900105055.1 of Amycolatopsis lurida. NCBI lineage: Bacteria > Bacillati > Actinomycetota > Actinomycetes > Pseudonocardiales > Pseudonocardiaceae > Amycolatopsis > Amycolatopsis lurida. Next base: position 7,158,952 of record NZ_FNTA01000004.1, on the reverse strand, counting down.
TCCTTCCCGCCGGGACAGCGCAAGGCCCAGGGGATGTAGTGGCAGCCGTCCGGATTGGACACGACGCCGTCGGTGAGCCCGTCACGGTGGTCGCAGGCGGCGAGGACGTCGCGGTGGAGCAGGGCTTGTTCGGCCGGGTTGAGAAAGGCACCTGGCTGGGACAAGATCTGTGTCTCATAGCCGAAGAACAGGTCGAGGCTGGCGGCGTTCCACGCGGGATAGACAGCGATGACCCCGTCGAACGCGGTGGGCCAGCGCTGCGCCATAGCCAGGGCCTCGCGGCCGCCGGTGGAGCCTCCGGCGAAATAGCTGTGTTCCGGCGGCGTGCCCGCGTAGCGCTTGCCGATGAGATGGACGGCTGTGTCTCTGGTCTTCTTCAACGCGTCCCCGGCGAAGTTCCGCACCGCTTCGTCATTGAGGCCGAATGACCCGTCGAGAGTCGTGCTCGGCGGGAAGCCGGGTGTTGCCTGATGTCCGGAGTCACTGGCGAAGACGGCGTAACCACGGGCGAGAGGCACGGGTTGATCGGCGGGGCCGAACGGAACGTTGCCGGCGACGTTGGGGATGGTGCCGTTGTAGCCACCGCCCCCGAACATCAACACGTTACGGTTCCACAAGGTCGGCAAGGCCAGCCGCGTCTTGATCTGGGGGGCGGCCGGGTCCACGGGCGCAATCGCGGCATCCACCAAGCAGTATTCCCCCAACGTGGTGGTGGCGGCGATCAGCCGGGTTGCGGTGACTTCAGCGCCGGAAGTGGGCAGGCTGATAGCGGCCGCGGGGATGCTCGTGCCGTTGAGGCCGGAGCAGTACCCGGACGCTGACTGATGAGCGTCCGCGGTGAGTGGCATGGCGAGTGTGGCGAGCAACGGGGTCACCACCGCGGCTGTTCGAAAGACCTTCATGATGACCTCCATCATTCGTACCTCGGCGCGGGCATCAGGTTAGGCAGCAACCTCTGCTCACCGCGATGTGCGGACGGCACACTGGATCCGGTCATCGCCTGTTCGGGTGTGACACCCGTGGTGTGTTACTGACCGACTGCCACACCTGAGTGCCCATTGCCGCCATCGTGAGTGCGGAGCGACAGGGGAAGTCAAACCGGGAACTGCAGGTGAAATGAAGCCCCTTTCGCGACGTGGGAGTTCGCGAAAGGGGTTCTACATCATGCCTCGTCCACCGATCCGGTGCGTGTTGGTGGGGTGGTCGTGGTGTTCGCGGCGTCGGTGACTTTGAGCAGGCGCAAGGCGACTTGGATCTCAAGGAGTTGATCGGCGTGGCGCCAGGTCTCGCCGAGAAGGTGGCTGATCCGGCTGAGGCGCTGGGACACCGTGTTGTGGTGCAGATGGAGTGTCTGCGCGGTGGTGCGGGCGTTGTGGTTGGTGGCGCAGAAGACTTCGAGGGTGTGCAGGAGTTCGGTCCGGTTGGCCCGGTCGTAGTCCAGGATCGGACCTATCGTGGCGTTGATGAAGCCATCCAAGTCGGGGCGGCCGTTGAACAGGGTGCCGACGAAACCGAGGTCGGCGGCAGCGGCTGTGTCACCGTGGCGGCCGAGGGTCAGCAGGGCACGCATACATCGGGTGGCTTCGTCATGGGCGGCGATGATCGAGGTGGGGTGCGGCACACGGGCCACGCCCGCGGTGACCCGGTGGCGGGAGGCGCGCGCCAGCTCGCGGGAAGCGGCGCCGGCGACCGCATGCGGTTCATCGCCAGGCGCCAGCAGCACGACCGCGTCCTGATGGTGGGTGGCCAAGCCCCGGAAGCGGCGGGCCAGCGCGGCGATGGCGGGATAGATCCGCTCGCGCGCGGCGCCCTCCAGGTGAGCGACGACGATGACGTGACAGGTGTCGAGATCGACACCGAGGATCGCCGCACGGCGCCGCAGCAGATCGTAGTCCTGGGTCTGCTGGGTGAGTAGCTCCCCGAGCAGTTCGCCGCGCACCCGCGCCTCGGCTTCGGTCATCCGCCGCCGGGTGACCAGGACCAGGGCGGCGACCAGCGCGGCCCGCTCCAGGATGCGCCGGTCGGTGTCGCTGATCGTCGACGGTCCGATGTGGACGATGGTGCCCAAGGGCTCGGACTCGGTGATCATCGGCACGATGCACAGGTGGTCCCGCACGAGGGTATGACCAGACCTGCGGGCCTCGACGCCGATTTCGGCCAGCTCCATCAGCGGCGCGTCACCGCCTTCGCCCGAGGTGGCGATCGCGACACCGTGTTCGTCCACGACCACGACCTCACCGGGAACCGCGGCGGCCGTCGCTTGGACGACCTCGTCGACACCCTTGCCCTGGATGACCAGTTTGGTGAGGCGCTCGTGCACCTCGGCGGTGCGTTCCAGGTCGTCGACGTGGGAACCGATGGTCGAATTGGCGACACGCAGATCCTCGACCGCGGATTGGGCGGCGGTCAGCAGCCGGGAGTTCTGGATCGCGACGGCGGCGTGGTTGGCGAGCATGCTGAGCGCGTTGATGTCGCGGCTGCTGAACGTCCGTACCGCACGGTGCGCCGCCAGCAGGACACCGATCACTTCTTGCTTGAGCTTCACCGGGACACCGAGAAGTGATTCGATTCCCTCGGCGGCGACCGTCCGGTCGACGGGCTCGGTATGCGTGAGCGCGCTGTCCTGCCGGTAGGACGCCACACTGTAGGGCTCGCCCGTGCGGGCGACCATGCCGCCGAGTCCGCAGCCGGGCGCCAGGCGCAACCCGACCAGCAACCCGGAGACGTTCCCGGACGCGGCCTTGATGAAACAGTCGCCGCGATCGCTGTCACTGAGGCTGATGTAGGCCAGATCGCATTCCAGCAGCCTTCGGGCCCGGTCGGCGATGGCCTGCAGGATCGAATCGAGATCGCGGATCGACGCGAGATCGTTGGCCGTGTCGTTGAGCAATTGCAGTTCGGCTTCGTTGCGGCGGTGCCGGATGAGGGTCTCGCGCAGCTGCAACGCGATCGCGCGTTCCCGCTCGACCTCGGCGAGTTCGCCGGGAGGCATGTTCGCCGCCCGCGCCCGCGTCACGGCGGTGTCGAAGGCACTGATGTCCGCGTCCTGCTGCAACAGCTGGAGCAGGGATTCACCTTCCGCCCGCATCGACCCTCCTGATGAGCAACGGCACGCCTTGTAAACAGTGTGACCTTTGGTGTTCGAGGTGGCGAGTCAGTTCGCGGACAGGCCTCGGCGGATCCCGGCTTCCAGCCGCGCGGCCACCTCGTCGCCGCGTCCATCCGGCCACGCGAGCAACCCGCTCCCCGTGGGCCGGCCGGTGCGGGCCTGCTCCAGGAGCTGGTCGAGGGTGGGGAACGAATTCGTCTGGGTGGACAGGTCGTGCGCCAGGTTGGACAGGATCGCGCGGGTGAGGTCCAGTCCGATGTAGTCGGCGTTCTCCATCGGGCCCACGGTCGCCCAGCGCAGCCCGAGACTGGCGCGAACCACCGTGTCGATCGTCTCCGGCTCGCAGACACCCTCGTCGAGCAGGTAGAGGGCCTCTCTCACCAGTGCGAACTGCAGGCGGTTCCCGATGAACCCCGGTACGTCACGGTGAAGCAGGACCGTGGTCTTGCCCAGCGACGTGATGAGGTCGTAGGCGTGCTTGACGACATTCGCGTCGGAGGCCGCGCCTGGCGCGATCTCCACCAGGGGAATCAGGTAGGGCGGGTTCCACCAGTGCACTCCCACCAGGCGCTGCGGGTGCGCCATGGCGTGGGCGACCTTGCTGATCGAGAGCACCGACGTGTTCGTCCAGATCGGCGTATCCGGTGCGATGTCGGACTCGAGGGCGGCCAGCACGTCGTGCTTCACCGCCAAGCGCTCCGACACCGCCTCCACGACGATCTCCGACCGCCGCGCGAGGTCCGGCAGCGAACCGATCGGAACGATGAGATCACGCACCTCGCAGGCATGCTCAGGAGGAACCCCGATACGCGTCAGCGCTTGGCCTACGCGGTCACTGAGACTCGTCAGGACGGCAGGGTCAATGTCGAAGACACCGACCTGGTGGCCGGCCTGAGCCAGTGCGACGGCGATGCCGTGGCCCATGAGACCGCCGCCGATAATGCCGAAACAGGTCACCGAACAACTTCTTTCAGAATGGGGCATAGCTGACTGGCTACAAGGTGCGGGTAGCCCTGGCAAAGGAGCGTCACGAAACAAAGAGGTCACCCTGCGTGGCCCGGAACTTGGCCGCAATGCCTCGACCATGAGTGAACCCTGCGGTTCGCTACACGGTATTTGGTCCAACCCACCACCCAAATGGGCAAACAGCACACTTCTGAGCCGCTGACAGTGTGCTTTTGTCACTCCTCGGTGGGCTGCTAGTTCTCAAGGAGGTCCCGTTGCTTCGGTCCCTCGCGGAGAGACCACGCCCACTCGAGCCACATCGAGCCGTCCAGCCTAAGCACGCGACTGCCAAGACTCCTTCCAGTACGGCTGGTCGTCAGCCCCGGCTAGGCGAGGCGCCGGGTAACACATCCGTGGCCGCGTAAGAGTGTGACGCGTGCACATACCGCTTCCGGAAGCCGCGTACCTACGGTGTTGCCACCTCGGAATACATCACCCTCGCGCACCGAGGGCGCGAGTCTTATTCGGTTTCGCGAAGTGTGGTAACCCATGGAGGCAACGATGCCTGCGAATTCCCAGCCGTCCCCCACCTCAGGCCCCCGGCACGGTCGGCGGACTCGGCTGCTGGCGGCCGCTTCCGCGGCGGTGGCCGCGGTGGCCGCCGCCGCAGTGGCCCTGACCTCGGGGGCGGCCACGGCCGCCACGACCGCGGCCGCGCACGACCCGGTGATCATGGTGCCCGGCATGACCGGCACACCGTCCAATATGGACCCGATGAAAGCGAATCTGCAGTCCAACGGGTGGGCGGCGAACCGGCTGTTCACCTGGACCGACAGCAGCAACATGACCCAGGACCTTGCCAAGGCCGCCCAGGAACTGGGCACGAAGGTCGATCAGGTGCGCGCGCAGACCGGGGCGTCGAAGGTCGTGCTCGCGACCTGGTCGGCCTCGACCTTGGCGGCCCGCTACTACATCAAGAACCTCGGCGGCGCGGACAAGGTGTCGCAGTACATCGGTTACGCCGGTCCGCAGCACGGCACCACGAACAACGGCTGCCAGTTCTATGTGTCCTGTCAGCAGTTCGGCTCCGCGAATTCCCCGTTCCTGCGTGAACTCAATTCCGGCACCGAAGTGCCCGGCCACCCTCAGGTCGCCTACATGACCGTCCGGTCGGTCAACGACATCAACGCGGCTCCTTACGACACGGCCAAACTCGCGGGCGCCGACGACAACTACCTGCTCTCCGGGCCCATGGCACCGACGCATTTCACCATCATCAAGGACGCCACCGCGCTCGCCGCGATGCGCGCGTTCATCCTCGCGCACGAGAACCCGCCGACCGGCACGCCCACCCCCACCACCGGGACACCGACCAGCACCACGGCGCCGCCCACCAGCACGCCGTCCGGTCAGTGCTTCTCGTCCTCGAATCACGGCCACGTGGTCGCCGGCCGGGCGCACAACAGCTACGGCTACGCACTGGCCAACGGCTCCAACCAGAATCTCGGCCTCAACTCCCTTTACGTCTCGACGAAACTGCGGCAAACCGGCACGAACCACTACGTCATCGACCGCACCTGCCCGTAGCCACCTCACCGACCACCCGTCCCGGCCGGGGCCCGACAGTGTCCGCCCGCCCCGGCCGGGAAGCACCATGACCTCATCAGGAGCGGTTTCTCCATGAACAAGCTCGTCGCCACCGCCGCCCAGGCCGTAGCCGACCTTCCCGACGGAGCCTCGATCGCCGTCGGCGGCTTCGGGCTCTGCGGCGTTCCCCAGACCTTGATCCGCGCCGTCCACGACACCGGTGTGTCCGGGCTGAGGCTCGTGTCGAACAACTGCGGCACCGACGGCCGCGGCCTGGGAATCCTGCTCGAAGCGGGCCGCGTCGCGCGCGTCGTCGCCTCCTACGTGGGGGAGAACAAGGAGTTCGCCCGCCAGTACCTCGCCGGTGAACTCGAAGTCGAGCTCATCCCGCAGGGCACTCTCGCCGAACGGCTGCGCGCCGGCGGAGCGGGCATCCCCGCCTTCTACACCCCCGCCGGTGTAGGCACCCAGATCGCCGACGGCGGCCTGCCGTGGCGCTACCGCGCCGACGGATCCGTCGCCGTGGCGTCACCGGCCCGCGAGACCCGCGAGTTCCAAGGCCGTGACTACGTCCTGGAACAGGCCATCACCTGCGACTTCGCCCTGGTACACGCCGCATTCGGCGACCGGCACGGAAACCTTGTCCTCCGCCGCTCCGCCGCCAACTTCAACGCACTGGCCGCGACCGCCGGACGCGTCACCGTCGCCGAGGTCGAACAGCTCGTCGAACCCGGTGAACTGGATCCCGACCGGATCCACGTGCCGGGTGTCTACGTCCAGCGCGTCGTCGAACTCACCGCCGACCAAGCCGCCGACAAACCCATCGAACGCCGCACCATCCTCGAAAGGACGACGCGCTGATGCCGTGGACCCGCGACCAGATGGCCGCCCGCGCCGCCGCCGAACTCACCGACGGCAGCTACGTCAACCTCGGCATCGGCCTGCCGACCCTCGTGCCCAACCACCTCCCCGACGGCGTCCACGTCGTGTTGCACTCCGAGAACGGCATCCTCGGCACGGGCCCCTACCCCACCGAAGACCAGGTGGATCCAGACTTGATCAACGCCGGCAAGGAAACGGTCACCATCCTCGCCGGGGCGAGTTTCTTCGACTCCGCCCAGTCGTTCGGCATGATCCGCGGCGGCCACATCGACATCGCGATCCTCGGCGCCATGCAGGTTTCCGCCCGCGGCGACATCGCCAACTGGACGATCCCCGGCAAGATGATCAAAGGCATGGGCGGGGCGATGGACCTCGTCCACGGCGCTCGCCGCGTCCTCGCCCTCACCGAACACACCGCCCGCGACGGAAGCCCCAAGATCGTCGGCGACTGCACCCTGCCGCTCACCGGCCGCCGGTGTGTCGACCGCGTCATCACCGATCTCGCCGTCCTCGACATCACCCCCGACGGCCTCCGGCTGGTCGAAACCGCACCGGGGGTCACCGCCGCCGACGTCCGGGACGCGACCGGAGCCCACGTCACCGTCTCAGTCCACGCGTCCATGTGAGTGGTGGCCTCAAGATCTTCGCAGGAGATTCCATGACGGTTCGGCTGGTCATTCACGATGGCAACGCGCGTCCGGACCCTGACCACGACTTCATCGGCCTGCCTCACGGCGCTGCTGCTGCCCTGAGGAAGAAAGGCGTCGGTCAAGCGGCCGTGGGGATAACCAAGTTCGGACACATGACGGGACCAGCGACGGTGGTATTTCTCTATTCTGCGGTTACCACCCCTGGTGGTCCGAGAACAACGGAGGCAATGCCACCCGCCCCAGCGGTCTTAAGCGCTCCTGATCGTAAGTCCGGTCAATGACCTGGTCCTGAAACAACGGCACCCCGAGTGTCCTATCGAGACTCCGGGCCAGCAGGGGATGTTCGTGTTTCCAGGTTTCTTCGCCGCGGCGGCGCGCGATGTAGGGGTGAACGGAGCCGCCCTGGATCGGGCCGGGCCGGATCAACGCGACCTCGACGACGAGGTCATAGAACTTCCGCGGCCGTAACCGCGGCAGCGTCGCCAGCTGCGCACGGGACTCCACTTGGAACACGCCGATCGCGTCCGCCGCGCACAGCATGTCGTAGACCTTGGGGTCGGCGAGGTCGAGCTGGCCGAGGTCGATCGGCGCTCAACGCGGCAGTGCGGTGTGGTTCGATCGACCGCAATCCCGCTCGCTTCGTCGAGCTTCCCGTAGCAGCGGCCACACACGGTGGTGTGGAGGGCGCCGCCGAACGATCTGTGGCCTGCCCACCGCAGGCGGAGAGAGTCGCTGCCGTGACAAATCCCTTCCTGTGGCCAGGGCTTCCGGCCGCGGTGCTCGCCGCGCTTGCCCTGGCGATCAGTAAGGCGTTGCAGCATCACGCACCTACGCCTGGCACAGCTTCCCTCAGCCGCCGAGTTTCCCAGCGCCGGCGACTCTGGACCTCATCGGCAATACCGTCTTCGCGCTTGCCGCCCTCGGGCTGCTCGCCTTTGTGGTGGTACGGCTCCGCCGCACCCGTAGTGGGGCGGTGGACGCGGTGCGGACTGGGTTCCCGTTGGCAGAGCGGGGAAAGCGGTGCCGTGACATGTGCTACTCCTTGCGTGCACAGCAAGTGGGCACCTGCACGCCAGGCACGCCATGACGCGCGAAACCGGGTTCTCGAGGCGGCACCGAGCAAGCCGACAAGGAGGTCCTACGGTTGCCACGCCCGGGACCAAGCTGGCCGACCTGCTCGCGGCCATGGGCGTGCTGGGCTTCGGCGTCGGCAGCTTCTCGGCGCCATGCCCGGCGTCATCCTGACCGTCACCGCCGAGAACGAGACGTCGAGCGCCGTGAGCTTCAACTAAGTGGTCCGCAGCGTCGGGTACTCCCTGGGCAGCGCGATCAGCGGCTTGGCCCTAGCCGCCGGCACCGGCACCGGCCGCCTCTCCCCGGACGACAGCGCCTACACCACCGCGGTGCTGGGCGGCGTCGCCGCGATGGCGATCACGACCAGCCTCGCCCTTCGACGCTCACCCGAGACCAATCCGATCACACCCCCAGCCGGTCGATCGAAGCCGTCCGAATTCGACGCCGTCTCCGTCGGCTGCCTCACAGTGTGCCGTCCACGGACCTGAGTATGTTCTGATCATCAATTCCGAACACAGGAGGAATCGTGGCCAAGGGCTACTGGGTCAGCGTCTACCCCACCATCGCGACCCCTGAGAGGCTTGATGTCTACAACGAACTAGCCGGTACGGCCGTCAAGGCCGCGGGCGGGCGGGTGCTCGCCTCCGTCGGCAGCAGGGTCGTCGCACACGAAGCCGGAATCGCCGAGCGCGTCGTCCTGATCGAATTCGACAGCTTCGAACAGGCGGTCGCCGCATACGAGAGTACGGCCTACAAGGAGGCGCTGGCCACACTCCCCAACGGCTTCAAGCGCGACTTTCGCATCATCGAAGGCCTCGGCTGACGACCGGGAATGCGTCCGCGACGAACACCAAGCTGACCGCCGGTCCCCCGCTCGTCGGCGCGCCGAACCGTCGCGAACAGTGCCAGACCAGTGGCATTGGTGGTGATGTCCAGTCCGGCGACGGTTCCCGGCCGCACGGACATCGGCCTCGATGCCGGCGGAGGAGCGTTCGACGAGGTTCCAGCAACCGATGTGAGTCATCAGGGGGCGTAGGGGGCCGGACTCGCGATGCCGGAGAAGTTGAACGCGGCACCCGTGGCCGCTGGCGGGCAGGCCCCCGTCGGCCCCAGACTCGTTGCGGTGGGCCGAATCCGCGCTGCGCGCCGCCGTCGCGCTCACAGCCGACGTCACCTGGCCCAGCTCGCACCCATACCGATCTCGACCTGCCGCTCCTTACTGTCACCTCGGCGAGGAAGACTTCCGCAGCGACGGCGGGTTGCCGGACCCCACGATCGCTGAATTCCTCACCGCACACCCGCGGGAGGACGCCTTCAAGACGGACTGAGGCCGAGTCACTCAGGTCTCACGCGCCGCGAAGGCCGCCGACGCCCGCCCGCCCGCCCCGAGGGCCGCGTCGGCGGCCGTCCTCGCGCCTGGGCAAACCCGAACCGCCGTCGCCGCCAAGCCGCGCGTCTCCCGGTGGACACTCAGCCTCGCCCTCGACATCGCGTTCCGCTGACGGCCGCCTCCGGGTGCCAACACTTTGACCGCAGTGAACAGCCCCACCCCATGCGCGGATCGCAGAAGAGGACGGCCTAGTTGTCGCCTCGGTGTCCGTCGCGGACCACCGCTAACCCGCCGACCCGGGTCGTGATGCCCGCCGGCCCGCGTCGGGCCGAAGCGAGCACGCTGGCCGGTCGACCGAGGCTGTCACCCTGCTCCACCTCGATCGCGACCGTCTGTGCCCCTGTCGTGTCGAGCAGGTGGGCGGCCAGACAGCCGGTGCTGTTGGCGTTGGCGACGTCCTCGTCGACACCGATCGCCGGCGCGAACATCCGCGCCGCACCCGGTCGATCGCCCACCGGCGGTGCGTACACGAAACAGCCGAGGAGCCCGTACCGCTGGCACGCCGCTGTCAGCCTGCCTAGGTGTGGGTGGACTCGGAGCAGCGCCGACCGGTCGCGGACCGGTACCAGCATGCGTGGTGCGCCGGGCGCGGCGATCCGTGGCGCGTCGGTCGGATGCCGGTCGTCCGCGGTGAGCCCGAGCGCGGCGACGACCGCGGCGCGCTCCTCCGGTGCCGGGTGACGCAGCGTGACAAGACCCTGGTCGAACCACACCTCGATGCCGGCGGGGCGGCGGATCGCGACGGTGTCGAACGTGCGCCCGCCGGTGCGTTGGCGGTCGTTCAGCTCACTCAGCGCGGTGCGGGACAACCGGACGGCCTGCGCGGCAACGGTGCCGTGGCCGCAGCCGGCCAGTTCGGCGGTGGCGGTGAAGAACCGGACCGGCCAGCCACCGTCCGGCGCCCGCCACGGGCCGAGGAACGCCGCGTGCGAGGTGCCGGCCACAGCAGCGACCGCACGCCGGTCCCCGTCCGTCGCCGCCGGGTCGTCGTCGGTGACGGACGTGGGGCTGCCACCCCGGCCGTCGCGCCGCACGCACGCATCGACCACCGTGACATCCGGCCAAAACATTGGCCCCCCTTTGACGCTCAACGAACCGCCGACCGCGAATGGCGTTCCACCGATAGCCGGACCTGGCCGCAAACGGCCGGCCGAACGCGTCCCGGAGCGTACCGTCCTGCCTCAGCCGGTCCCGTCCCGCACCGGATAGTGGACGAACACGCCGCCGACGCCTACGACCTCGGGGCAGTCGACTATCTCCGCAAACCAGCCAGCCCCGACCGGGTCGCCGCCGCACTGCGACGAGTGATCAGGACGCTGCCATCCACCGAACCGGCACGTTCACCCGTCCCGGACTCCTTGACCGCGATACCGGTGGAGACACGAGGCCGCACCAGATACATCAAGCGCCGCGAGATCGTCTTCGTCGAAGCCTGCCGGGACACCGTCAAGCTCCACACCTTCTCCGGCATCCACCCGGCGCGGATGTCCATCTCTCAGCTAGCCGAGGCCTGGGAGGACACCGGCTTCGTACGCACCCACCGCAGCTTCCTCGCCGCCCTCGGCTCAATCACCGAACTGCGCAGCGACCCCACTGGAAGCCTGGTGGCACACACAGAGCTCGGCGACGTGCCGATCAGCAGGCGACATGCTCGAGCGGTACGTGAACGTCTGTTCCGAGCGGCGAACAAGGAAGACCCCGAGTACTGATCTTCTGTCGGCCCCGCCAGAAACCGACCCCGTGCAGCGACCGCTCGTCAGCCCGCTCGTACCGCTGGTCGACTGTTAGTTGTCGGCCCATGGTCAGGCGTCCGCAAGCGATACCACCGGTACGAGCGACTGCCTAGCATGGAATTCCACCGTCAGGCAGTGAACCCACAGCAACGCAGGCTGCTGCGGCGCCGCGATTGGCCAACCTGGCGTCGGCGTCCCCAAATCAACGAGTACAGGGGGCGTTTCAACTCGGCAACCAGGCAGGACAGGAGCGTCAAGCATTTCTACAGCTGTGATTACTTTAGTGGCGGTCCTTTCCCTGTTCTGCCTGACCGCGCTCAGCCTCCATCTGGCCACTGGTCCCACGGACGGATACTTCAAGGTCAAGTTCGGCCCGTTCTTGTTCGAGTACGGTGCCCACCCGAGAAGGAGTGACGACGGGCCGCCTTCGAACGAGCAACCGCTCAAGGCAGCCGGAAAAAGACCGCCTGACGCGGCCGAATCTTCCGCACCATGACTTCGCCGTGGTTGTTGCCAACGCCGGCCGGACCGAATCAACACCGGAAGAGCTGCCCTTTCTGACGGCGGCATCGCCCCGCCGAGACCACGGCCGCACCGACCCACGACTGTCACTGGCAGTCCGACTCTCACACCAATTTTCCTGGAGCAGTCCTGGAGCACGCCGTCGGTTACAACAGCGCCCAACGACACCGAACCGCATCAAACACAGCGCAACTGCGCCAGCCGACCAGCGGGTTCTCGTTAACCGCAGGTCAGCGCCTCGAGCGAACCCTGACAGTGAGGGGTCAGGGGTTCTATTCCCCTTAGCTCCACAGTGATGAAAAACCGCCCCCCCCTGGCAGGTTCGCCGAGGTAGGGCGGTTTTTTCGCTATACCGCACTTTGAGAATTGGCATAGCGAATTCAATACTGTTCAGTGACTGGAGCAAATCTGGAGCACGACGTCTCACTCCGTCAAATGGGGTCGCACTGCCTGCTCCAGCTGTGTCACCCGACCGGGTAGTTCTAGTCGGGGCCCACGTCCGCTGAATCCCGCGCGTCCTACTCAGCACCTCGCCACTGCAAGGTCATCGTGATCTTCTACGCCAAGGAGAAGACCTTGCCCAGCTACGCAACGCGGTCAAGACAGCACAGCCGACGCCACTGTGGCCAACCAGAAACTCGAAACCGCACGCACACTGCGGACGAAAATGCTCATGGCCGGACGAGTGCTTCAGTGACGATCTTGGCGGTTTTCGCCGGGCTGACGGACGGACTGGTCAGGCTTGCGGGACCGAGCCGCACGACTACGGTGTCGGAGCCGGGGTCGACCTGGACGATCTGGCCGCCGAGGCCGAGCGCCCAGTACATCTTCTCCGGGGCTGATGGGACGAGTTGGGTGCGGGGAGCCTGCTCGCTTTCCTCGCGGGTCATGGCCTGCGACGGAGTGGCGACAGGACCGTGCCGGTTAAGCCACCAGAGGTACCCGTACGCGGCGCTGATGTCTTGTGACGGCCTCTTCGTGGCGGCAGCCACCCACGGTCCAGGCACGGGCCGGCTGTCTTTCCAGCGCCCGTTGCGCAGGAAAAGGTAGCCGAACCTGGCCAGGTCCTGGCAGGTGGACTGCAGGCCCATGAACGTGTTGGTGTTGCCAGCCTGGTCCACAGTCATCTTCGAGTACTTCATGCCCAGTGGTTCGAGAAGCTTTGTCCGAGCGTAATCGATCGGCTTTTCCCCGGTGGCCTTACGTAGTACTGCGTCGAGCACCTGGATAGCGGTGTTGTTGTAGGCCCAGACCTGGCCTGGACGTACGTCCTGGGTTTGAGAGATCGCGAAAGCGGTGCGGTCTTGTGCACCGAAGACCCTCCCAGCGTCGTCGAGTGCGCTCACCCAATGCCTGCCGGAGTCGTTGCTCAGCAGGTCCTTGATCGTAACCCCGTCGGACGGCGTGCCCGCCCAGGCAGGAACGTATTTCGACACTTTGTCGTCGATGTCGAGCTTGTGCTCGGCATCGGCGATCCCGACGAGCGTGCTCGACACCGATTTGGTCACCGACCAGACTTCCTGGCTCGACTGAGAGTTCGCGCCGTTCCAGTTCCATTCGGCGACCAGCCGCCCGTGCCGTATGACCACAAGACAGTTCGACTTGTCGGCTTTCAACTCCTCAGCGAGCTGAGCGAGTTTCGTCGGATCGAACCCGGCCGCAACGGGGTCGCCGCGTTCCCATTCGGATCCGGGATACGGACGATCTCCCGTCGGACTGGCGAGAACGGCGCTACTCGACGTGACAGCCGCGCCGGCCGCCAGCATCACGACGGCCAGTGCGGATGCCACCCTGCGGCGAACAGAAAAATGCATCATCGTCCCTTCGCTTCGGGAAAACTCGACACAGAACCGGAGGATTCTGCGTCCTGGCCGCCTTGTCAATCCGGTAAGCGGAAAACGACCTGCCAATGGATCGTTTTGTCACGCTCGTGAGAGTGTGCCGCTGCCGAACCCTGCGATAGATGCGGCTTATGAGTTCCTTCCAGCCGGCCCGGTTTCAAGAACACTACTTTCTGGTGTCCCTATACCGGTGCTACGTCGGGTAATCGACATCCCCGATCGACAAAATCTCCGGCCTTTCCGGAACACTGGAACGACACTGGCGGCACGCTCGGCGAAAATTCTCACCGCGTCGAAGGTCGGTGCGTCCGCGGACGTCTTGATCTCTCGGCGGCACCGTCAGCGTTGCGAGCGGCCGAACATGCTCCCCTGCCAGGCGCCGCGCCGAGGGACTGGTAGTCAGCATCACATTCAGGCAGGTGCGCAGCAGCATACGTAGTTTCGACGATGTGGCCCATCTTCCCGGCGGGCATCCTTCGGCGATGAGCATCGGCGCAGGATCCCGGGCCACAGGTAAGCCCACAGCGAGGTACGACATCCGCCACGCGCTGGCCCATGCCCCAGTCCTGGTTCATCGACACGAGAAGGCATCCCGCATGCGCAAGCGATCCCTGTCGGTCCTCGTCACCGCGTTCGCCCTGATCGCGTCGGCCGCTCCCGCGTCGGCCGCGGCCGCGAGTGTCGACACCGACTTCTACTCGGTGCCGGGGCCTCACACCACAGTGAAACTGCGCGGCGGGCCCGATCATACTTTCTACTACCCTGCCGACCTCGCGGCCGGTACCCGCTATCCGATCTTACTCTGGGGCAACGGAACCGGCGCGACTCCGGACTCTTACGACACCCTACTGCGGCACCTCGCCTCCTGGGGCATCGTGGTCGCCGCCGCGAACACCACGCAATCCGGCTCAGGCTCGGAAATGCTTGCGGGCGGACAATTCCTCATCGAGGAGAACACGCGCCCGGCCAGCCGGTTCCACGACGCCATCGACCCGGCCAAGGTCGGGGCCAGCGGTCATTCACAAGGTGGCGGCGGCACGATCAGGGCAGGTGCCGACCCGGTCGTGACCGTCACCGCTCCGGTCCAGCCCGGACCAGGAGGCGACGTCCGGGCGCTGCGCGGGCCGAGCCTCTTCGTTGCCGGGGAGAAGGACACCACCGTCCCGCCCCTCTACGTCCGGGCCCGCTATCACAACGCCGATCAGGTCGCGGCCGTCTTCGCCGAACTGCGCAACTCCGACCACTATTTCTCCAACGGAGGCGGAAAGCACCTCAAAGGCGTACTCGCCGCATGGTTCCGTTACTGGCTCGCCGACGACCAGCGCGCGGGCACCCTGTTCTTCGGGCCACGATCATCCTGCGGCCTCTGCCGCGACAAGGACTCCTGGTCCGCAGTCGAACGCAACACCAAAGCACGACAGGTCGGATGAAGGATCACCGACCCTCCTGGCGTATCGCGCCGATACCGGCCGTGGTCCGCGAGACCTGGCCGACGGTCGCTCGATGGCGCTGGGTATCCCCTCTCCGGCTCTGGGGCAGATCCCCGGGCGAAATCCACCTGGTGGTCGTCACCCCGCTCCGGGATCGCGCTTCGGGTCAGACCCTCCGACTCAGCGAACTGACCGATCCTGATGACGCGTACCGGATCTATGCGTGGCTATGGAAGGACTTCGTCAGCAAGGAAACAGACAGCACCGCCAAAGCACGTCGATGAAAACCGACGTACCTCAGCTAGGAAACCAGGCCGTCGACGGCGTCGCGTCCCTGTCGACACGTCACGATCCCTGGCGCGAGCACGCAGGAGCACGGTTGTTCGGCAGCGGTCATCGCCCACCGCCCTGCCACCCTCGCCACGGCCGACGCGGTGGTCACCCTCGACGCGGGCAAAGTGGTCGAACAAGGCACCCCTGCCCAACTCCGCGAGACCGGAGGGGGAATGTTCGCCCGTGCGTACACCCAGTACGAGAACGCCCGTGGCCGGCACATCTCCAGCACGACGACGGGCGCTGACTGACTCGCCGTCCGTGCCGCCCCGCCAGGGAACGCGACAGCAACGAATACCCCCGAGCCGAATCGTGCGCGAGTTCCCGCACAAGAGCGTCCAGCGGCCTTTCTTGATTTCACGGCGTTCGCGGACTCGGCGCTGATCACGAGCTCCGCTCGGGTCTGTCAAACGAGCTCGTTTGACAGACCCTGACCCCGCACCATTCGCACGTGCAGGACGTCGGACAGGTCGACAATAAGCGAATTTGCACCTGTCACAGAAGAGCACTTAGACAGCGTTTGCGCAGATCACAAGCTCGCCGACCAGCCGCTGTGAGAGTCGAGGGAGGTACACAGAGTGCAGCGTGGAAACTCGATCGTGCAGGTCGAGCTTCCATCTGAACACAGACCCAGCACGTTCCGCGATCTGGAGTATTGTGGCTCAGCTGGGGCAGATGGTCATGATTTCGGGGGCGAGCTCCAGTACCAGCAGTGCGGCGGCGACATGGGTGGGGTTGTTCTCGACTTTGACGACCGAGAGTTCGTTGGCGCGCGAGACTCGCCGCTCGATGGTGTTGCGGTGGGCGTAGAGGTTGGCGGCTGCGCGGGTGGTGTTGAAGCCGCATTGCACGTAGGTGAGGAGTGCCTGCCGTAGCGCCGAGTCGGCTTCGGCGAGCGGGCCGAGGGTCTTGAGGACGAACCTGCGTGCGCTGGCACGGTCTTTCGTGAGGGCGTCGATCAGCTCGACGTCGGCGTAGGCCGTGAATCTCCGGTCGGATCCGAGGCGGACGATCAGGGCCTGGGCCGAGAGGGCGTCTTGGTGGCTGGACCTGAACCCGTCGAGTCCGCGTCCAGGCCTGCCCACCGCTACGCGGACCTCGTCCGCCGTCGTCACGATCTTCTCAGCCGGGTGGAGGTCCGGGGTGTCGGCTCCCGACAGCCAGACCCAGCGCGATGTGGTACTGGCACGGGCGACCAGCGTGCTTCGGCCCGCCTCAGTCGAGCGCAGGGCCACGATCGCTTCGTCCAGCGCGCCCTGCCGGTCGGGATCATCGACCCAGAGCACAAGACCGACGTGCCATCGCGCCATGCGGTAGCGCAGGCGTTCCTCGGCGAAGTCCTCCGCCATCGGCGCCCCGCTGGCGATCATCTGGATCAGGGCGATCGCCTCGGCGTCCGCGTTGCCCATCGCGGCGACGAGGCTGACCTCGCGCAGGGTCGCGACCGAGTCGAGGGCGTACTGCATCAGCGCCTTCGCCGACACGTCCAGGACGTCCACGAGAAGGTCCCGGTCCGCGCAGTGCGCCGAGCATTCCTCCAGCCATCGGCGCCAGCCGATCCCCAGCGCGGCCCGCCATCCCTCGGCGAAGTCGGGTGCGATGCCGCGGGCCACGAGATCGCCGATGTAGGCGGTGATCCGCGGGCCGATGTAGGGCTCCACCCGCCGCCCGGGGTGCTGGATGTTCGAGGTCAGCCATTGGACGAGATCCGAGTGGTTGAGGTCGCGGTCCTCCTCGCCCAGGGACGCGTCCGAGAGCACGGCCGGGTCGTACTGCACCCGGCGGGCGGACGCAGAGAGGGCGTCGGCCAGCGCTTCCGCGTCCGGCAGGAGTCGCTGGCACACAGCCCGGATCGCCTCGGCGGCTTCGGGGGCCGGCGGGGGCCACAGCTCTTCCATCCCCGAAGTGTGCCTTCCCGACGAGAAGTCGGCACCACATGCCGGGAGGAGTGCATCGTGCACCGGCTCCGGGCGAAGCCTGTGCACGGTGTCGTTGTGACCGGGGTCGCAGCTGGCGACAGTGGACGCCACATCAGCAGCCGACTCAGCGAGGAGACGCAGACATGACAGCTGAGAGGTCAGGCTCGGTCGAGGAGTTCGACGTCGTCGTCGTCGGCGCGGGAATCTCCGGAATCGGCGCGGCGACGTATTTCAGCCGGGAGCTGCCCGGCAAGTCGCTCGTCGTGCTGGAGGGCCGCGACGACATCGGCGGCACCTGGGATCTGTTCCGCTACCCGGGCATCCGGTCGGACTCGGACCTGCACACCTTCGGATACGAGTTCAAGCCGTGGCGCCACGAGGCCGCGATCGCGGACGCTCCGCTCATCCGGGAGTACCTCCAGGAAACAGTGGAGGAGAACGATCTGGGGCGGCTGATCAGGCTGCGCCACCGGGTCGTCCGGGCGGAATGGTCCACAACGGACTCGCGATGGACGCTGCGCGTCGAGGCGTCGGATCCCGCCACAGGCTCGGTCACGTCGAAGACGATCCGGGCGGGGTGGGTGTTCGCCGCCACCGGCTACTACCGGTACGACAAGGGTTTCACGCCGGAGTTCCCCGGGCGCGACGACTTCGGGGGGACGATCGTCCATCCGCAGCACTGGCCCGAGGACCTCGACTACCGCGGCAAGAAGGTCGTGGTCATCGGCAGCGGCGCGACCGCGATCACGCTGGTGCCCGCCATGTCCACCGGGCCGGACGCCGCTGAGCACGTCACGATGCTGCAGCGCACCCCCAGCTACATCATGGGGCTGCCCCGTGTCGACCGGGTCGCCACGACCCTGACGAAGCTGCTGGGAGAGAAGCGTGGGTACGCCGCGACGAGGTTCAAGAACATCTGGATCGAACACGGGATCGTCAAGGGCCTGCGGGCGTTCCCGAAGATCGGGCGAGCGCTGATCCGGCGGGAGAACGTCAAGCGGCTGCCCAAGGGATTCGACGTCGACAAGCATTTCAACCCGCCGTACGACCCGTGGGACCAACGACTGTGCCTGGCCCCGGACGGCGACTTCTTCGACGCGATCTCGGCGGGCACCGCCTCCGTCGTCACCGACGCCATCACCAGGTTCAGCGAACGCGGCATCGTCCTGGAATCGGGCGAGGAGCTGGAAGCCGACATCATCGTCACCGCGACCGGGCTGAACATGCGGCTCTTCGACGGAATGCCGATCGTGGTCGACGGGCGCGAGGCCGACATCGCGGACTCGGTGGCCTACCGCGGGATGCTGCTGAGCGGGATTCCCAACTGGGCGATGGCGATCGGCTACACGACCTCGTCCTGGACGCTCAAGGTCAGCCTGATGTGCCGCTATTTCATCGACCTGGTCCGGCACATGGACGCGCACGGCTACGACCGGGTGGTCGCGGTCGCGTCGCCCGGGATGCCGCGCAGGCCGGTCATGGACCTGCAGGCCGGCTACGCCAAACGCGCCGAGAAGCGACTGCCCAAACAGGGGCAGGCCGCCCCGTGGCGGATGGCGATGTCCTTCCCCGAGGACGCCAAGGCGCTGCGCGGCCCGGTCGCCGACGAGCACCTCGAGTTCGGCACCGCCCGTTCGGCGGTGTCGCCTGGGGAGAGGCAGTCGGCTCATGTCTGAAGCGAACGCCGACCAGTACGCCGCGCTCCCGTCCGGCACGACGATCTGCTTCCGCGACCACGGTGACCAGGCCGACCCCGCGATCCTGCTCGTCGCGGGGCTGGGCGAGGACCTCACCTTCTGGCCCGGCTCGTTCGTCGGTGCGCTGGTGGACCGGGGTTTCCGGGTCGTCACGATGGACAACCGCGACGTCGGCCAGTCCACGTTCGCGGCCACCCCGCCGCCCGCGCTGTGGCGCCAGCTGCTCGCACGCCCCCGGAGTGACGCCTACTCGCTGGCGGACATGGCCTCCGACGCCGTCGGCGTCCTCGACCACCTCGGGATCGAGCGGGTTCACCTCACCGGCCGGTCCATGGGCGGGATGATCGCGCAGACGGTCGCCGCGGCCGAACCCGCCCGCGTCCTGTCCCTGACCTCCATCTTCTCGACCACGGGCGCGAAGAAGGTCGGCCGACCGGCGTGGTCGACGCTGCGGATTCTCGCCGGGCCGCCGTCGCGGACCAGAACCGCGGCGGTACGCGCCCACCTGCGGATCACCGGCCACATCGCCGGAACGGGCTACCCCATCGACGACGCGGCCGAAGCCGCCTTCGCGGCAGGCGGCTGGGACCGCGCCGCCGGTGACCTCGCCGCCGGCACGGCCCGGCAGATCCAGGCGATCCAGGCATCCGGGGACCGGACCGCCCAGCTGAGCCGGATCACCGCCCCCACCCTGGTGCTCAACGGCGACCGGGATTTGCTGGTCGCTCCCAGCGGCGGCGCCGCGACGGTGAAGGCGATCCGCTCCGCACAGCACGTCGTCATCCCCGGCATGGGGCACCACATTCCCGAGGCCCTGGTCAAGCCCATCACCCAATACATCTCCGAACACGCCAAGCGTGTGACCGAAGGGGGAAACCATGTCCGGATCCCCTGAGCGGAAAGCGAGCGCAGCCTCATGAAGATCGACAACGTCGAGTACAGCACCTTCAGCGGCTGGATCGACCCGCCCGCGGACGTCCTCCCCAGCCTCGACGGCGACCTCACGTGCGAGGTCGCGGTCATCGGCGGAGGCATGGGCGGCATGGCGACCGCGCTGCGGCTCGCCGAACGCGGCCAGGACGTGGTGCTACTGGAGGCCGAGTTCTGCGGCTACGGTTCCAGTTCGCGCAACGGCGGCCAGATCGCGAGCGTCCCGGGCGGGGACCTCCGTCTGCTGAGCCTCTTCTACCCCAGGAAAGTGCCCGGCATGGTCCGGCTGGCCGAGAATTCCGCCGGCTTCGTGGAAGACCTCATCAAGACCCGCGACATCGACTGCGACTACGAGCCCAACGGCCTGGCGTTCGCCGCCGTGGGACACGGGCAGATGCTGCGAACGCGGACCTTGGCGGCGATTCTCCGGCGCGACGGCGGACGCGGTCACGTCGGCACGAGCGAGGAACTCGGCATTCCCCGCACCTTCGTCGGCGGCATGCGCGAAGCCGTGGGCGGAATGTTGAACCCGGGCAAGCTGAGCCGCGGAGTACGCCGCGCCCTGATCTCGTCGCCGGCCCAGGTCTTCGAACGGACAAAGGTCACCGACGTGCGGAGGCACGGCGGCAAGGTCGTGCTCTCGACCCCTGGCGGCACCGTTCGCGCGAACAAGGTGGTGCTCGCGACGAACGCCTACTCGGGAGAGTGGGACATCACCCCCAAACGTCTCTCGGTGCCGATGTGGCTCATCGAGATGGAGACCGAGCCGATCGCTCCCGAGCGCCTCGCCGCATTGGACTGGAGCAGCCGGTCGGGAGTGATCACCCAGCACCAGGTCATGGAGCACTACCGCCTCACCGCGCGGGGCACCATCGTGTTCGGCGTCCGGCGCGTCGAGCGCGGCAAGACCTACCCCCTGCCGGCGAAGGCGCCGGACCGGAAGCTGGTCGAAGAGCTCGCCGGAGCGTTCGCGACCCGCTTCCCAGCCCTCGCCGACGTCGCCGTGGAACGCGCGTGGGGCGGCTGGATCGCGATCACCTCGTCGTGGCTGTCGATCGCCGGCCGGATCGAGGACGACATCCACTACTCGATCGCGTGCAACGGGCACGGACTGGCCCAGGCGCCGTACGTCGGGTCGCTCATCGCCGACCTGATCGTGGACGGGTCGCGCCACGAAGACCTCGACGGCATTTGGGCGGAGAAGCCGAAATTCCCTCCCTTCACGATGGTCGGCCCGCGCGGCCTGCGCATGGTGTGGGCACTCGACCGCTTCACCGATCTGATCAACGGAAGCCGGCGCCGCGCCCTTCGCGCCGCCGCCCGGCCGCGCTGAACCGAGGCGGCGTGTTCCGCCCGCTAACCACCCGCGCGGCCCGCGTGGGCAAAGGAGGAAAAGCATGTCGAATCCGCGAGCTCCCCGCTCCAAAACGGGCTCGGTCGATGTCGTGATCGTCGGCGCCGGGTTCGCCGGCCTGAGCGCCGCGGAGCGGCTCGTGAGCATGGGCCGGTCCGTCCTCGTCCTGGAAGGCCGCGACCGGGTCGGCGGCCGATCGCTCTCCGGCGAGGTCGCCGGGGTACGCGTCGATCTCGGCGCGACCTGGGTTTCCCGGCGGCACACGGCGATCCGCGACCTCGCGAACCGAGCGGGGTGCACCACGATCGGCCAGTTCAGCCAAGGACGCAACGTCCTGTGGGCGGCCGGGCGGCGCCGCACCTACCGGGGCACGATTCCCACGGTCTCGCCGGCGGCGCTGGTCGACATGGCCCGCGTGCAGCTGGCGCTGAACAAACTGGTCGCGAGCATCGACGTCGACGCGGCCTGGAACTCCCCCGAGGCCGGTCGGTTCGACGCGATCTCGTTCGGCGAATGGCTCGACCGGAAGAACGCGCTGCCTGCCACCCGCACCTTGATGACCATCGTCAGCAAGGTGCAGTGGGGATGCAGCCCGGGCGACGTCTCGCTACTGCACGCGTTGCGCTACATCCGCGCGGCGGGCGGAGTCGACCACATGCTCGACGTGGAGGGCGGCCAGCAACAGGAACGGTACGCCGAAACCACCCAAGAGATCGCGAAACGGGTCGCCGAGCGACTCGGCGACCGCGTCGTCCTCGGGACGCCGGTCCGCCGGATCTCCCAAAACGGCACCGGTGTCACGATCCGCACCGATTCGGCGGAAATCAAGGCGAAATACGCGATCGTCACAGTCGCGACGGCGCACCGCGCCGAAATCGACTTCGACCCGGCCCTGCCCGAACAGGCCGAAGGGCTCGCGAAAACCTGGCGCATGGGCGTGCTGAGCAAGGCGTTCGTCGCCTACGACAAGCCCTTCTGGCGAGCAGACGGACTCTCGGGTGAGGCGCTGACCGACACCGGGGCCGTGTTCATCACCTTCGACGTGTCACCTGATGCCACCGGGCCGGGCGTCCTGATGGCGTTCTGCGACCCTCGCGTGTTCGACGGCTTCGACCTCGAGCATCGACGCAGCAGGGTCATCCAGCAGCTCGTCCAGCTCTACGGCACACGAGCGAGCGTGCCCATCGACTACCTGGACCATTGCTGGGGCGAGGAACCTTTCGCCCCGGGAGGGCCGAATCCGGCCGTCGCCCCTTACGCGACCACGAGCTACGGCCCCGCTCTCACCGAGCCGCACGGGCGCGTCCACTGGGCGGGCACCGAAACCGCGGGCGAGTGGGCGGGCACCATGAACGGCGCCGTCTTGACCGGCCAGCGCGCCGCCGAGCGCGTCGCGGCCGCGGTGGCGCGCGAGTCCCGAGAGGTGGCTGTGTGATGAAGGACGTGCTCTTCCTCCTCGCCGATGTGTGGATGATCTTCGTCTGCTACTTCTTCGGCTGGAAATTCATCCGCCGCTACGGCAATTTCCTGCTGGGCCTCGAATGGATGGTCGTCGCGACCTCGGGCAGCAACTTCCTGCTCTGGTCGTTGCTCGGAGGCAGCCCGGACAGTGTCCTGTACGACGTGGCGTACTTTTTCGACGCCTTCTCCCGGTCGGTCGGCATCACGCTCATCCTCGTCCTGGGCCTGATGAAGGTCACCCATCGCTACAAGCCGTCTCGCACCGTCGACATCGTCGTGTTCGCCTTCGCCACCGCGGCCGGGCTGTTCCTCCGCCAGTTCCACGGTGAAGACCCGCGCGTCGACCACCTCGCGTTCGCCGTCGCCACGTTCTACGTCGTGGTCAACCTCGTCACGGCGGTCTTCCTGGCGTACTTCGCCAAGCGGCTCTGGGACATCGGCGCGAAATGGCCGGCGTTCTGGACCGGGCTGGTGACCGCGGCCGCCACCACCATCGCGATCACCTACGACTTCTTCCCCTTCCCGTTCGACGACGCGAACCGCACGATCTTCTACACCGCCGCGCTGGCGACCTGGGGAACCCAGGGATTCGTCTACTTCTTCGCCTACCGGGCACTGCACAACCACAACCTGGCCTCGGGCGCGAAGACGACACAGGAAGCGGGTGCGTCTTCATGAAGGCCAACACGCAGCGGTACGCCGTGGTCGATCCCGCCACCGGCGAGCTGGTACGGGAGTACCCGTCCGCGACCGACGCGGCCATGAACCAGGCGCTCGACGCGGCCGCGCATGCCTACCGGGAATGGTCGAAACAGACCACCGTGGCTCAGCGCGCCGGTCTGCTGGACACCGTCGCCGCCCTCCACACCGCGCGCAGCGGCGAACTCGCCCGTATCGCCCAGCGGGAGATGGGTAAGCCGCTGGACGAAGCCGTCGCCGAGGTCGAATTCAGCGCGTCGATCTATTCGTTCTACGCGGCGAACGCGCACACGTTCCTCGCCGACGAGCCCATCGAGCTGATCGAGGGGGCGGGCACGGCGTTCGTCCGCCGCCAGCCGGTCGGCGTCCTGCTGGGCATCATGCCCTGGAACTACCCGTACTACCAGGTCGCTCGATTCGCCGCGCCCAACCTCGTCCTGGGCAACACCATCATGCTCAAGCCCGCATCACAATGCCCGGAGTCGTCCGCGGCCTTGCAACGGATATTCACCGAAGCGGGCTTTCCCGAGGGCTGCTACGTCAACGTCTACGCGACCAACGACCAGGCCGCCGACGCCATCGCCGACCCCCGCCTACAAGGCGTGTCCTTCACCGGGTCCGAGCGCGCCGGCGCGCAAGTCGCGGAACAGGCAGGACGCCACCTCAAGAAGGTGGTGCTCGAACTGGGCGGCTCGGACCCGTTCATCGTGCTGTCATCCGACGACCTGGACGCCACGGCCCAAGCCGCGGTGGACACACGATTCGAGAACACCGGGCAGGCATGCAACGCGGGCAAACGGATCATCGTCGCGGCGGACCTCCACGACGAATTCCTCGACACGTTCACGAAGAAAGTGCTCGCCACGGCCGGCGGTCTGGCTCCGCTGTCCTCGGTGGCGGCCGCCGAGCGCCTCGAAAAGCAGGTCCAGCGGGCCGTCGACGACGGCGCGACCCTGATCTGCGAAGGGCGACGCGACGGCGCGTTCTTCCCGCCTGCCGTCCTGAGTGGACTGTCACCGGCTTCGCCGTCGGCCGCCGAAGAACTGTTCGGCCCCGTCGCGACCGTCTACCGAGCGGGATCCGAAGCCGAGGCCGTCGAACTGGCCAACAGCACCCCGTACGGACTGGGCTCCTACATCTTCACCACGGACCCCGAACAAGCGATGCGGGTCGCCGACCGGATCGAGGCAGGCATGGTCTTCATCAACGGCGTCGGCCTCGAAGGACCGGAACTGCCGTTCGGCGGAATCAAGCGGTCCGGCTTCGGCCGTGAACTCGGCAGGGCGGGAATCGACGAGTTCGCCAACAAGAAGCTCATCCGCACGGCCGGACCTGAATCACCTTAGCCAGAGGGAATCTGCCATGCCTGTCGAATTCGACGCAGCCGTCTTCACGACACCGGAAGCACCGCTGACCATCGAACGAGTTTCGTTGCCCGATACGCCGCCGCCCGGTGAGGTACTGGTACGGCTCAAAGCAAGCGGCGTGTGCCACAGCGACTTTCACGCGCTCATCGGTGAATGGGAGGTGCCGGCACCGATGATTCTCGGCCACGAAGGCGCTGGAATCGTCGAGAGCGTGGGCGACGGTGTCACGACTCTGGTCGAGGGCGATCACGTCGTCCTGTCGTGGACACCGTCCTGCCGCCGGTGCCGCTACTGCGTCGGCGGCAGGCCCGTCCTGTGTGACATGGTGAGCCGACACTCGGCCAACCACCTGGCCTTCGACGGCCGGACTCGCGTCACCTCAGCGGGCGAACAGGACGTCTACAGCTTCGCGGGCCTCGGAACGTTCGGCCAGTACACACTGGTGCCCGAATCGGCCGCCATCGCGATCCGCGACGACGCCCCGTTCGAACAGTCGGCCCTGATCGGTTGCGCCGTCACCACCGGGGTCGGGGCGGTGGTCAACACCGCGAAGGTGCGGCCGAGCGACACGGTTCTCGTTCTGGGTTGCGGCGGCGTCGGGCTGAACGCGATCCAGGGCGCTCGTCTGGTCGGCGCGCGACAGATCATCGCCGCGGACATCTCCGACCAGAAACTCGACCAGGCTCGCGTTTTCGGTGCGACGGACCTGGTCAACAGCGGACGGGAGAACCTCGCGGACCGGGTGCACCAGCTCACCGGCGGACGCGGGGTGGAGGTCGCCGTCGAAGCCATCGGGCTGCCTCGCACCATCGAGTCCGCCTACGAGGTGCTGGCACGGGGCGGAACGGCCGTCGTCGCCGGGCAGGTCGCCGACGGCGTGCGGATATCGATCGACCCGTTCGTCATGTCCGATCAGGAACTGTCCCTCATCGGTTCCAACTACGGATCGAGCAAGCCCGACGTCGACTTCCCGCTGCTGGTCGATCACTACATGCACGACCGCATCGATCTCGACTCGCTCGTAACACGCGTGATCGACCTGACCGACATCAACGAAGCGTTCGACGACATGAAACGCGGCATCGGCATCCGCTCGGTGATCAAGTACTGAAAGGCGCTGAACGTCGCATGGCTCTGAAATCGTCGCGTGTCGCGTTCGAACGAACCCGACGTAGCGTCGGAGGCGGCGTCGGGTCGGGCCTGCGCGCCGCGATGCGCCCCCACCCGCTCTTCGTCCGAGAGGCACGAGGCGCACATGTGTGGGACCTCGACGGCGACCGGTACGTCGACTACGTGATGGCCTGGGGACCGCTTGTCCTCGGCCACAGCGACCCGCGCGTTCTGTCGGCGGTCTCCGCGACCGCGACCAAGATGCAGGTGGTCGGCACCGGTCACGCCCTCGAATACCTCGCGGCCGAGGCGGTCCTCGAAGCCGTGCCCCACGGCGAACGGCTGCTGTGGAGCAACACCGGAACCGAAGCGGTACAAGTGGCGCTACGCCTCGCCCGAGCCGCGACAGGGCGGCGGCGCGTCCTCAAATTCGCCAAGAGCTACCACGGCTGGCACGACACCGTCCACGCCGGAATGGCCGAAACCGACGGCGATCAGCCCGCGGCACCAGGCGGCAGAGGACAATCGTCCAGCGTGCTGGACGATCTGGTCATCGCACGCTTCAACGACGTACGATTGGCCCGGCAGATCCTGATCGAAGCCGTCGAACGCGACATCGCCGCTGTGCTCATCGATCCGGTGATGAGCAACGCCGGCGTCGAAACACCCTCCCCGGAATTCCTCTCCACACTGAGAACCCTGTGCGACCGGCACGGCGTCGTCCTCATCTTCGACGAGGTGATCGCCGGATTCCGCATCGCGCGCGGCGGCGCGGCCGAAAAGTACGGCGTCCTCCCCGACCTGTCCGTCTTCGGCAAAGCCATGACCGGAGGATTCACCCAGAGCGCCGTCGTCGGACGAGCGGAACTGATCGATCAGGTGACAGCCGGCGTCGTCCACGCCGGCACCTTCAACGCCAACCCCGTCGCGCTCGCAGCCGTCGAAGCGACAATGCGCGCCCTCGCCGACCCAGTGGTCTACCAGACACTCGAAGAAATCTCCTCCGAGTTCGACACCGTCGTCGGCGGCATCCTCGGTTCGGTCCCCGACGGCGGCAGCTTCAACCGCGTCGGCTCACTCCTCCAGTACGTCCCACCGGGCGCGAACACCGGACTCCACGGCACCGGCGGACTCTGGACCACCATCCTCGAAGGAATGCTGCACCACGGCTTCCTGTTCATGCCTTCCGGCAAAGTCTTCCTCAGCACAGCCCACACCACCTCCGACATCGAAGCGACAGCCGGAGCACTCGAAAGGCTCCTGCGCCGAACCTGAGTCTGTGAGTTCACGCAAGAGTGTTTGCGAGACGAGCGCACGCCTCGTTCCGAAACTCCCAGATCAACCCGCCGACTGTTACGAACATCGCTTTGTCGAAGCAGATGCACTGTGCACCGCTTCCGGCGAAACCAGGTGCGCGATGTCGTGGCGACCGGGGCCGAGAGCCGGTGACAGTGGAGGACATCAGGGCGCAGGGAACAGCGAGGTACGAGCGGGTCATGACAGCTGAGGTGCCGGACACGGTCGACGAATCCGGTGCCGTCGTCATCGATGACGAGATCTCCGCCGAGTCCATCGTCGCCCTCAAGGCCGCGGCAACACCGGCGGCACCGCGACAGAGGCACCGGCAGCCCCGCCCCCTGATTCATCGGACGGCACGCGGGCCGCGTGGGTAAAGGACGCATGTCGCGGGCCCCTGCTCGGGCTTGAAGGTTCCGTGGTCGATGGCGTCGTCGATGTCCCGTCTCCCGCGGAGCTGGCCGCGCACCTCGACTCGGTGCTACCCGAGCGAACTCGCCACGGTGCCTGATCGTCACCGGGCATCTCTGCGCAGCCCTCGTCCGGCATCCGGCGCCGGTGCAGGCTCAGCGCCAAATACCTCTCAGAGGGCGCCCGGCAGGATGATTCCGGCGAACTCGAACGCTGAACGCACTCGACCACGAGGGCGGCACGCACATAGCTCCTGCGACCGAGCGGTTGCACCTCACGCCACGGCGAAAAGCAATGCGGCCGCGACCGCCTCCACTCCGAAGTAGAACCAGACCGGGTAGAACCGCGTGGGGGCGTCGACGAGCCGGGATATGACCCGGCCCAGGGCCATCCCGGCAAGGGCGGCCGCGACCGTGACGACCACGCCGGTACGCAGGCCGTCGAGGAACAGCGCTGTGATGAGCACGGCGGCCATCGCCAGCCCGAAACCACCGTAGACGGCCCGGATCTCCGAACGGCTCTCCGGCGCCTCGACGACGATGCGGAACGGCTTGCCGATCGCTGCTGGCACGGCGAGCGCGCAGAGGCCCATGCCGAGGAAGAACACCGCGGTGAGGACGATAATGGCTGTCGTCATGCGCCCTCCCCGGACGTCCGCACCAGCGCCGCTCCCACGGCCAGGAGCAGCAGCGCCGCGGCGTCAACCTGCGCCACCCGGAGCACCTGCTCGTTCACCGGCGTCGTGGTCAGCGCCAAGAGCAGGAACGAACCCATGCTGACGGCGCCGCCGGCGATCGCGGCACGGCGCAGTGCCGGGCGGAACGCCGACACGATCACGAACGCTCCTGCCAGGGCGAGCAGAACCGCCCGGTGCCGCAGCAGCACCTCCAGGTCCGCACTCCCGACCTCGACGCCGTAGGCCGATCGCATCGCCCCCGGCGACACCGCTCCCGCCCCAGGCACGACGTTGATCAGCCCCACCGCCACGAGCAACGCCTGCCCCAGTCTTTTTCGTCTGCTCTGCATGCGTGGAATGATCGGGTGCATGGACTACGCCGCGCTTCCAGAAACGTGCTGCCCGCAGGACCGGGCCACGATCTGGATCTGGCCCGGCCACGCCGCCTACCTCGGCCCATCGCTCGACCTCCACCCCCACTTCGGCTCCGTGCACTGCTTCGCGGTCGGCGTCGACGCCCCGTTCTTGCTGCGCATCGGTGACAACGAGCAGAAAGTCCGCAGCGCGATGATCCCGGCCAGGACGCGGCACCAAGTCGTCTCCCATGGCCGGATGCTGTACCTCTACCTGGAGCCGGACCTCGCCGACGAGCGGATCCGAACCGCGCTGGGCCTGCTCCGCGCACACCCGTGCCTGAGCGCGCCGCAGGTCGCCGCCGAGATCAGCCTGTCGACGTCGCGGTTCCTGCACCTGTTCTCGGCGCAGACCGGCACGAGCTTCCGCCGCTACCGGCTGTGGGCGCGGATGCTGCGCGTCGCGGCTGCCGCGGTGGAAGGCGCGGACCTCACCAGGGCGTCGGCGGAAGCCGGATTCGCCTCCCCCAGCCACTTCAGCGACGCCTTCCACGACATGTTCGGACTGACTGCGAGCACGGTCCTCGCGACAAACACCCGAATCGTCCTCGACCCGAGACCGGGCGACGCTCCAACGGCATAGACCACATCGAACGAACCTGGCCCTGTGGCCCGACACCCGGAAGACCCGCACCGTCAGCGGCTACGTCACCAAGCCCGACCCGCGCCATCACCGCAGACCGGGGTCCATGCCGCTCGCCGGACATGGGTGCTCCATCACGGCGTGAAGTCGGCAGCGTGGTCGGCCGCCCATTCGCCGAAGGTGCGCGCCGGAGTCCCGATGAGCTGTTGCACCGTGTCGGTGACCGGTTCGGGCCGGGTCACCATGTCGGCGTGGAGATACTCGAGCGATTCTGCGACGCAAAGCGTCATAGCCTTTGCCAGTCCAGCACCCCCGTGTTCAGGGACGCCAAGGTGATCCGCGCCCGTTCCCCTATGACTTGGTGTTTCCCTTCTTAGCTCCGAACCAACAGTCCCGGCAATCACTTTAACCACATCATCCACCGAAGAGCACCAGGATCCCCGCCAATCGCTCTTGCGACAACTCGACCGCTCGAAGTCCGCTCTGCCCGAGTCTTGGGTCGTGGTATGGCACTTCCACGACGTGGAGTCCGGGCGCATGGAGCTCGAGCGGCGCGGCCAGCGTACGGGCTATGAACGTTTCGACATCCCTATCGCCCGCGACGGTGGTATAGCGGATCTGCTGTCTGAGGCGAAACAACCGGACCGCCGGTTCGATGTGGTGATCTGCGAGTCCGTGTCCCGGATCGCGCGGAAGATGTATGAGACGCTGTCCGTCGAGCGAGAACTCGAACGCGCCGAGGTTCCCGTCTTCGCATCCAACGAGCCGATCCTGCTCTCCGGCGGCCGAGCGCAGCAAATCCTGCAACGCCGGATCAACCAGTCGGTTGCCGAGTACGAGGTCCTGAACATGCTGGAGCTGTCGCGGGGTGGCACCTGTACCCACGTCCGGGAAGGCCCCAACATCGGCAAACCACCCTACGGGTATCGAGCGAAGACCCTGCGCCATCCCAATCCCGCCAAGGCCGAGAAAGGGCTCACGAAGACACGTTTGGAACCAGACGGAGAACAAGCGGAAACCGTGGCCTTAATCGCCAAGTGGCGATACCACGAAGCATTGGATTCGACACCATCGCCGAACGACTGAACAAGAACACCGACGAGCACCCGCCCCCACGACCGCCCGGCGGAATCCGGGCACGCGGCGCGTGGTCGAAGTCCAGCGTCGCCGATATCCTGAAGAACCCGAAGTACACCGGGTACCAGGTCTACAACCGGCGAGCACGCCGCAGCCGCGGCGCACGAAACCGGCAGAACCCTCCGGAGATGTGGGTATGGTCCCCCGAACCCGCGCACGAACCGCTCATCCCGAAGTGGATGTTCGACGAGATGACCGCCACCAGAACCCAACGGCAAGGGTCACGTGACGGCGCTGATCTGAAGCAGGATCCCCGTGCGCAGCGAACCTACCTGCTGCGCAGCCGCGTCACGTGTGATTGCGGCCGCCGCATGATGGGCATGGTGCGCAAATCCGGCGTCTACTACCGCTGCCATCCGGCAGGCAACAACCGCGGGCGTCCGGACAAACACGAGGGCCACCCGCCTACCGTCTACATCCGCGAAGACCTCATCCTCGACCAGGTCGAGGCGTTCTTCAACGAGCGCCTGTTCGGACCGCAACGCCACACGCTGCTACTCGCTGATCAAGACGACGGCTACGCCAATAAGCGGCGCGACACCGAACGTCGGCGGCAAGCACTGCAAAAGAAGATCGCGGACGCTGCCCGCAAGCAAGACAACCTGCTACGCCAAGCAGAGAACGCGGCCCCCGACGATCCCTTCACCCAAGGCCTCAGGCAGCACTACAACGAGGTCTTCAACGAGCGCAAAACACTCCTCGACGCCTTGCCGTTTCTGAAGGCCAACCTGCGCCACGCCCCGGCAGACCTACTGCACCGCCTGCTCGATCTGACCCAGCTCACGATCAAGGTCGACTACAAGAACGACCGAGCGACGATCACAGCCACCCTGCCCGCCGATCCAGCCTCGATCACGTCCATCGGCGACACCGCTTCACGGCAAAACTGCGCAGGTGGAAGCGAATGTGCATCCTGCGAGTGCCCCCGGTGAGATTCGAACTCACACTGGACGGGTTTTGAATCCGTTGCCTCTGCCAGTTGGGCTACGGGGGCGATGCCTGGTGAACTTTACGGGATCACGGGAGCGCGCCTTTCGCCGGGCCCGGAGTGTGACGACCGTCTGACGTGGTGAACGCCATCTAGCCGTCTGGATCGTTCCCGGTAGGCTTCAGGTTCGCGGACAGACCGCGAGCCGAACTGCCCGACGACCTTCAGGAGGACCCCGGTGACCGAGCAGGCTGCCGAGGCCAATGGTGCTGTCGCCGCACCCCAGCGGCGGGTGCTCGTGGCCGAAGACGAGGCCCTCATCCGGCTGGATCTCGTCGAGATGCTCCGTGAAGAGGGTTATGAGGTGGTCGGTGAGGCCGGGGATGGCGAGCAGGCCATCAACCTGGCCACCGAGTTGAAGCCCGACCTGGTGATCCTCGACGTCAAGATGCCCAAGCTCGACGGTATCGAGGCCGCCTCCAAGATCACCGGCGACCGGATCGCGCCGGTCGTCATCCTGACCGCGTTCAGCCAGCGCGACCTCGTCGAGCGGGCCAGGGACGCGGGCACGATGGCGTACCTGGTCAAGCCGTTCGCCAAGCGTGACCTGGTGCCGGCCATCGAGCTGGCCGTGAGCCGGTTCGCCGAGCTTCAGGCGCTCGAGTCCGAGGTCGCGGGCCTCACGGACCGGCTCGAAACGCGCAAGGTGATCGACCGCGCCAAGGGGCTGCTGATGAGCCGTCAGGGGCTCACCGAGCCGGACGCGTTCCGCTGGATACAGCGCACCGCGATGGACCGCCGGACCACGATGAAGGCGGTCGCCGAGGCAGTCGTCGAAAGCATCGGCTGACCCCAACGCCCGTGAAGGCCACCTCCGTCGCCGGAGGTGGCCTTTTCCGGTTCAGAGTCCGCTTGCCGCCCGCATCACCCAGTGGACGTCGGTGTTCTCGATCGTGCCACCCAAACGGGTGGAGCCGGGGCCTTCGGCGGTGACCGGGGTGTCGGACCCGGTGTGGTCGTGGGTCGTCCAGTCCACGGTGAAGCGGAGCTTCGAACCCGGGACGTCGAACGGCCCGTCCTGGTCAGGGTCGGTGTCGGAGGCGTCGTAGTTCTCGATGGCCAGCCCTCCGGTCTCGTGGTCGCCGCCGATGATCACCAGTGTGTCGGGATGCGCGCGGGCGAACCGCATGACCTCGGCGACGGTGTCGTCGAGCGCGCGGCCCGCGTCGATCACGCCGTGCGCGTTGTTCTCGTGTGACATCCCGTCGGTTCCTTCTTCCTCCAGGAAGAGAAAGAAGCCGCGCGGGTTCTTGGAGAGGGTGTCCAGTGCCTTGCGCGCCATCTGCTGGAGCGGCACCCGCGGCGCGTACTTCCCGACGCCGTCCGGGCCGTAGTCGACCATGTCCTCGTTCGCGAACAGGCCGAGGATCCGGTTGGCCCGCGTGGTCCGCAGTTCGTCGCCGTCACGCACGTAGGTGTAGCCCGTTCGCTGCGCGCGTTCGACCAGGTTGCCGTACGGGCTGCGGCTCTCCTCCCCCGGTTTGTCCGGCCACAGCCCGGGGTTCCCCTTCGGATACCACCAGTCCTCACCGCCGCCGAGCAGGACGTCCGGGCGGCTGTTCTCGATGTACTGCTTCGCGATGTCGCTCTGCGAGTCCCGGCTGGGGACGTGCGCCGCGAAGGCCGCGGGCGACGCGCCGGTCACCTGCGCGGTCGTCACCAGGCCGGTCGACTTCCCCGCCCGCTTCGCCCGTTCGAGGATCGTCTCCAGCGGGCGCCCGCTGGAATCCACGCCGACGGCGCCGTTGCGCGTCTTGTGCCCGGTCGCGAATGCGGTGGCCGCGGCGGCCGAGTCGGTGACGATATCTTCGGGGTCGGCCGAGGACGTCCGTACGAGGCCGGTGACCGCGAGCCCGTCCATCGCCAGTCTGCCGTTCTTGCCCTTGAGCGCCAGCCGAAGCAGGTCACGCTGGCCGAGGCCGAGGCCGTCCCCCTGGATGTAGATGATGTTGCGTGCCGAGCGCGCCGTCGTGGTGTCCGCGACGGCGGCCGAACCACCGCACAGGACCACCAGAACCGTCGCCGCCGCCAGACCACGTCCGCGCACATCGCCTCCTTTAGTTAGGAACCTTTCCTAACAGAGAAGCCGCGCGAAGGCCAGAGGCGCTCAGCCACACAGGAGGCCGGGTCGTGGGCGTGGATCTTCACCGCGCCGTCCAGGGGCGGCTGCCGATGGAACGACTTCAGCGTCCTCCTGGTCCGGTTCGTCCACTTTGGTCACCCCGGCCCCGACCTTCGACAGGCGGAAAGGACGGCACCGTAGTCCGCCGCGGAACCAGGCCAAAAGACATACCCACGATCGGTGAGATCCAGACCACACGATCGGGTCGTGACGATCGCGGTGCGGCTGGGTCTATGGAGTGTGGAAGCAAAGAACTTCCACCGCAGGCAACGGAATCCGAACCGAGGAGATCGCGATGACGAACACCGCCACCACCGCCAAGCCGAACTCGAACTCCGCCGCCCCGGCCGAGAACAGCGCGCTCGTCACCACGCAGGGCGTGACCACGATCGCCGACACCGTCGTGCAGAAGGTCGCGGGCCTCGCGACCCGCGAGATCACCGGCGTCCACGCGCTGGGCGGCGGCGCCGTGCGGGCGTTCAACGCGCTGCGTGAGCGCATCCCCGGCGCCACCGCGTCCGCCGGGCAGGGCGTCTCCGTCGAGGTCGGCGAGCGCCAGGCCGCGGTCGACCTGCAGATCGTCGTCGAGTACGGCGTCGCGATCGCGGATCTCGCCAAATCGGTGCGCCGCAACGTGATCGGCGCGGTCGAGCAGATGACCGGGCTCGAGGTCGTCGAGGTCAACATCAACGTGTCCGACGTGTACATCCCGGGCGACGACGACAACGACGAAAGCACCGAATCCACCCGCGTCCAGTGACCATCGGCGCCGGTTCGCGCCCGACAGCAAGGAGAACGTTCATGAACGCCACCCACCTCGGCCTGCTGACCGGTCTCGTGCTCGGCGTGGCCGGCGCGTTCGGCGGCTTCGGCGCCTTCCTCGTCGTGCTCGTGCTCGCCGTCCTCGGCCTGCTGGTCGGCCGGTTCCTCGACGGCAAGCTCGACCTTTCGGCCCTGGCGGGCCGCGACAGGGGCTGATCGCCATGACGACCATGACCGCCGCCGCGCCCGGAACGGACGGGCGCGGCGCCCTGACCGTGGCCGACGGCGCCGTCGAGCGGATCGCCGCCCGGGCGATCACCGAGCTCGACGGCGTCGGCGGCGCGGCCTCCCGCGTGCTCGGGATCGCGGTCGGCGGTGAAGACCTCGACCAGGGCGCCAAGGTGAGCGCGCACGTCACCGGCTCGACGGCCACTTTGGACGTCCGGCTCTCGGTGAAGTACCCGCTCTCCGTGCGCGCCACCACCGAAAGCGCGCGAGAGCATCTGATCCGCCGCGTGGGCGAACTCTCGGGCCTGGCCATCACGCGGGTCGACATCACCGTCACGGCCCTGCATTCCACGGAGACCGAAACGAGGAGGGTCCGATGAAACGGCGCCCGCGCCGCAGTGTCCCGGCCGTGCTGGTCGCCCTCGTGGTGCTCGCCGGATGCGTGCTGGCCGCCATCGTCGCGGTCCAGACGATCATCGGCGAAAAACCGTGGCTCAGCTACGACGCCGTCGCGTCCGCCCTGCACGACACCCGATGGAGCGATCCGCTTCCGCCGATCGCGGGCGGCGTGGTCGCGCTGCTCGGTCTGCTGCTCCTCGTGGCCGCGATCGTCCCAGGGCGGCCCACCGTGCTGCCGCTCGAAGGCGGCACGGACTCCGGGGCCTCCCGGCGCAGTTACCGGTCGACGCTGCGTACCGCGGCGTCCACTGTGGATGGTGTCTCGGCGGCGAAACTGAAGGTCAAGCGGAGCAAGATCGTCTCGGTGGTCACCACCGGGCGGACGAACACCGCCGGACTCGCCGACGCCGTCCGCGCGGCCATCGAGCACCGCCTCTCGCAGATCGGCCCCGCCACCGTCCCGGCCGTGCGGGTCCGGGTCAAGGCCACCAGGAGCGCGTCATGACCGACCTCAACCGCCCCGCCCGGCTGAACCGCACCCTGCTGGTGCTGACCGGAATCGTGTTGCTCGCCGCCGGCGGATTCGCCGTCGGCACCCATTTCGGCCGGATCCCGCTGCTCGATCCGGGCACCCCGCTCGTCCCCGGCACCGCCATGCCACCCGGATGGGTCTGGTACGTCGTCGCCGGGGTCGCGGTGGTGGCCGGTCTGCTGGCGCTGCGCTGGCTGATCGCGCAGCCCGTCCGCAAACCGAAGTCCCACACCTGGCACTTCGGCCAGGAGACCGGCGAGACCACGCTGGCCGCGAGCACCGCGGTGGAACCGTTCGCCGCGGAGGTCGCGACCTACCCCGGCGTCCACGCCGCGCACGCCACGCTAGGCGGGTCCCAGGACGCGCCGGTGCTGGCCGTGGTGCTGAGCGCCGAACAGGACGGCGATCTGGCCACCATCCGCGAGCGGATCACCGCAGAGGGCCTGCCGAGGCTGCGCCAGGCGTTGGATCTCGGCGAGCTTCCGATGACCATCGAGTTCCGCTTCTGGGCGAAGGCCGGATCCCGGGTTCAGTGAGTGGTTTCCGAGCAGGGCGGACCGGGAACACGGGTACGCCGCGCAACCACCTTCCGACCGCTGAGGAGTACCCGCATGTCCGTCGTCACCCGAGCCGCCGACACCGTGCTCGACCGGACCTTGCTCGGGTACGGCAACATCGGGTACTCCCTGCGCCGGCACTGGTGGCCCGGGGATCCCGCGCCGGACGCGCTCGCGGGCAAGGTCGCCGTGGTGACCGGCGCCAAAGCGGGTTTGGGGAAGGCGACGGCCATCGGGCTGGCGAAGCTGGGCGCGACCGTCCGTATCGCGATCCGCGGCGACGGCGACGCCGCCCGCGCCGAGATCGAGCGGGCCGCGCCCGGCTCGCGGATCGTCGTCGACCAGTGCGATGTCAGCCTGATCTCGTCCGTGCGCGACTACGCCAAAGACCTCGACGGTGAGGTCGACGTTCTCGTGCACAACGCCGGAGTGATGCCGGCGGAACGCACGGAGACGGCCGAGGGCAACGAACTCATGCTGGCCACGCACGTGCTCGGCCCGCATCTGCTCACCGCGTCGCTCCGGCCGAAGCTCGCCGACGGCGCGAGGGTGATCTGGGTCAGCTCCGGTGGCATGTACGGCCGGCCGCTGCGCGCCGACGACCTCCAGTACCGCCGCGACGAGTACAAGCCGGCGGCCGGATACGCACGCACGAAACGGATGCAGGTGGTGCTCGCCGAACTCTGGGCGGACCGCCTGGACGGCTCCGGGATCACCGTGCACTGCGCTCATCCCGGCTGGGCCGACACGCCAGGAGTCGCGACCTCCCTGCCGACGTTCCAGAAGCTGACGCGACGCATCCTGCGGACTCCCGAGCAGGGCGCCGACACCTTCGTCTGGCTCGCCGCCGCCGAGGAACCGGCCCGGTACAACGGGATGTTCTGGCACGACCGTGTCCAGCGGCCGACGCACTACCTCGGCAAGACCCGGGAAACCGCCGCGCAGCGCCAGGAACTCTGGCAAGCCTGCGAGCGGCTCACCGGCTCTTAGACCAGATCCACCATGACCACCG
The DNA here is from genome assembly GCF_900105055.1 of Amycolatopsis lurida. Lineage (NCBI taxonomy): Bacteria > Bacillati > Actinomycetota > Actinomycetes > Pseudonocardiales > Pseudonocardiaceae > Amycolatopsis > Amycolatopsis lurida. The sequence goes on along the minus strand of NZ_FNTA01000004.1, from coordinate 7,121,803 downwards.
CCGGAACGGTCGGGGCAGGCGAGCCCCCGGCGGGTTCCGCGGTGATGCCGACCCGGTCGATCCCGCCCGGCAGATCCGCGAGCACCGGCCGGGTCCGATGTGGACCGTCCGGCGCCAGCAGGCCCGCCGAATGCACCCCGCTCTTTCCGATGAGCCAGACCTGATACGCCTTGCCGGGCGCCAACGGTGGAAGGTCACCGGCCAGCACGACGATCTTGCCCTTGCCGTGTGAGGTCACGACCGTGGTGTTCCCGCGTTCGGCGCTTTTGGCCGTCGAGGCGTCGGGCGCGGTGAGCACCGCGTTCACCGAGGCCAGCTGGCGCTGAGCAGGGTCGGTTCCCGGATCGGTGGTCGTGGTGACCAAGCCGAACACCAGCGCTCCGACGGCGGCCGCCGCGGCACCCCAGAGGGCGATCCGCGTCTTCACCGGCCCATCCCGACGCGCGACGGCGACCAGCGGAGGCCATTGACGGGTGTGGGCGACCTCCGTGAGCGTCGCTTCCCGCAGCCTCGGCGGTGGCGGGGTGGCGAGCGCCGCCCCCAGCCGCGCGGCGGCCTCCCGGAGCTCCCGCACCTCTTGGCCGCACGCGGGGCAACCCCGCAGATGCCGCTTGAAGGCCGCGGCTTCTTCCTCCGGGACGGCGTCCACGGCGTAGGCCCCGGTCAGTGTGTGCAGTTCCGCCGTCATTGCCCGACCCCCAAGCAGTCGCGCAGCCGGATCAGGCCGTCGCGGATGCGGGTCTTCACCGTTCCGGGCGCGGTCTTGAGCACTTCCGCGACTTCCGGGTACGTGTAGCCGTTGTAGTAGGCCAGCACCACCGATTCCCGTTGCAAGTCGGTCAACGCGGACAGGCACTGGCGCACCCGTTGCTGTTCCAGATTGCTGATCGTCGACTCGGCGACCTCGTCGAACGGGCGGCGGAAGTCGAGTCTTCCCGCGCGATCGTCCCGGTCGAGCGCGGCCTGATGCGAACGCACCCGGTCCACCGCCCGCCGGTGCGCGATCGTGAGCACCCAGGCCAGCGTGCTCCCCTTGCCCGGTTTGAACCGGGCGGCCGTCCGCCACACCTCCACCAGGACCTCTTGGGTGACCTCCTCGGCGAGCGTGCCGTTGCGGACGACCCTGTTCACCACGCCCCACACCGGTCCCGCCACGACGTCGTACAGGTCGGCGAACGCCTGTTCGTCACCTGCCGCGACCCGTTGCATCAAACTCGCCTCGGCCGGCTCCGCTCCGGTGCCGCCGCTTCCGCGCGGACTCGTCCGCACTCCCTCGACCATCAAGCCGCCTCCACCTCACCCGACGCCCGGCTACGCGGTTCCGTGGCGTCCGGGAGGGATTCGGTGCCGAGAGCGGATCGGACTGGTCCGGGTCTAACCCTGTTCTTCGAGCACGCTGTCCATAGTGGACTTCAGATGCCGCAGGAAGGCCTCGAACCGTTCGATCTCCTCCGCGGGGTACTCCGCCACCAGCGCCGCGAGCCCGGCGCTGAACGGACCGAAGAACTCGCGTGCGGGCCCCTGGATGTCCGGGCCGCTGCGCAGGGTCACCCTTCGCCGGTCGCTGTTCTCCCTGGTCCGCACCACGTAACCGAGGCTTTCCAGCCGGTTCAGCAAGTTCGTGGTCGCGCCGGAGGTCAGCGCGATGCGGTCGCCGAGCCGGGCCGGGGACAACGGCGACCCGGTGTCTTCGGCGTAGAGGATCTCCACCAGCGCGGCGGCGTCGGTGGCGTGCAGGCCGAGCCAGTCCGCGAAACGGCGGGTGAACTCGGTGTAGTTCGCCCCGAAGCTCCGGAGGCCGTCCAGCAGCGACGCACTCCGCGCCGCGACGTCGTCCTCCATCAGCCCTCCTCGGATCCGTGCGCTTTGACAACCTACCGGCTCCGAAGATACCTTCATGATGAAGCTACTTTCCCATGAAGGAGTATTTGTGCTCCCCGATCCGTTCGCCGCGACGACCCGCGGCATCACCGAACCCGACCCTGTCCGCCCCGCGCTGCGGGCCGCGGGCCCGCTCGTCGAAGTGGCCGCCCCCGACGGCGGAAGCGCGTGGATAGTCACCGAGGAGAAGTTGGCCCGCGAGGTCCTGGCGGACCCTCGCTTCGCGAAGGATCCCGCGTTCGCCCCCGAGGGCTGGACCAGGTTCGAACAAACCGCCGCCGAACAGCCGTCCCTCACCACACTGGACGGCCCCGACCACGCGCTCTTGCGGCGTGCGCACGCCCCTTTGCTGAGCGCCAAACGAATCCAGGCGCAATCCGACCGGATCCACCGGATCGCCCGGACACTGCTGACGGACCTCGGCGACGGTACGGTCGACCTCATGGACGGGTTCTCCACCCGTTTCCCGCTCACCGTGCTGCTCGACCTGCTCGGTATCCCGCTTCACCTGCTCGACGTCGCCGTCGACGCGTGCCGTCGCATGTCCGACCCCGAACCGGGCGCCCAAGGCAAGGCCATCGCCGCGATCGCGGACCTCGCCGCCGCGGGGCTGACCCCGAACCGGACGGGGCTCGCGACGGAACTACGCGACAACCTTCCGCCGGAGACGTCCGAAGAGGACCTGCGGTATCACCTGTTCGCGTTGATCTTCGCCGGGCAGCTGACCACCGACGCCTCGATCGGCTTCCTCGTCTCGCGGCTCTTGAACGGGGACACCACCCCCGAAGGCCACCTGGTCCGGGAAACGCTTCGGGTCCACCCGCCCGCACCGTTCACGCTCTGGCGGTTCACGACCACGGAGGTCGTCCTCGCCGGAATGCGGCTCCCCGCCGGGGCTCCGGTGCTCGTCGACATCCAGGGCATCAACACCGACCCGGCCAGGGAACCGGGCCCGGACCTGACCTTCGGCGCGGGCCCGCATTTCTGCGTCGGCGCCCAGCTCGCGCAGCTCGAACTGCGGGCGGTGGCGTCGGTTCTACGCACGGACTTCCCCGAAGCCCGGCTCGCCGTGCCCTACTCCGAACTCCGGCAGACGTTCCTCGGCGGCATCCAGGGAACGCGGCTCACGAGCCTGCCGGTGGTCCTGCACGAATAAAAGCGGGCCGGGGCGCGGAAATCCGCCGCCCCGGCCCGGAAAACACTACTTCTTGAAGGTGTCGCGGAGCTTGTCCGCCGCGTCACCGACGGCGTCCTTCACATTCTCGACCGCGCCCTTGAGACCGGCCTTCGCCTGGTCCGCCTGACCTTCCGCGCGCAATTCGTCGTTGCCGGTGGCGTCGCCGGCGGCCTCCTTGGCCTTACCGCCGAACTCCTCGGCCTTGTTGCTGATCTTGTCGCCCAACGACATCGGGTCCTCCTCCGTCCGCGGCGCCCGGATCGTGCGCCTTACGTCCGAAGGACGAACGAAGATCAGGATTCGTCACGCGCACGGACGGGTGATCGTCCTCACCCGACGCGCCAGGGCATGTACTGGAGCGTCCAGGTGTTGCCGTCCGGGTCGCTGAACGCCGCGTAGAAGACGCCGCCGATGTCTTCGACCGGACCGACGTCGGCACCCTTGGCGACGAGGGCGGCGCGGGCCTCCTCGATGTCGGCGACCACGAGATGGAGCCCGCGCAGGGACCCGGCAGGCATGTCCAGCGACGGGATCCCGGTGGCCAAGGTGATCGAGCAGGCCGAACCCGGCGGAGTGAGCTGGACGATCCGGACCCCGTCGGCGGGCCGCACGTCGACGTCGACATGGAAACCGAGCTTCTCCGTGTAGAAATCCTTCGCCCGGTCGATGTCGCTGACCGGCACCGGGACGAGTTCGAGCAGGAACTTCCCCGGCGGAACCGGAGGCGCTGGCTGGGAGTCGGTCACGGGCGTGCCTTTCGTCGGAGGGCGCTCACTCGAGCAGAGACGCCACAGCGGCCGCGAACGCTTCAGGAGCCTCCTGGGGAACGTTGTGGCCCACCCCTGGCAGAACCCGATGCTCGTACGGGCCGGTGAAGTACTCGCGGTCGCCCTCCGCGCTCGGGCCGCCGATGCCGTCGTCCCCGCTCTCCAGCACCACCGTCGGCACCGTGATGACCGGCTCCTCCGCGATCAGGTCTTCGAGCGCCTGATACCGCGGATCGCCTTCCGCCAAGCCGAAGCGGTGCCGGTAGGAGTGGATGACGACGTCGACGAAGTCCGGGTTGTGGAGGCTGGGAGCGCTGGCCGGGAACGCCGCGTCGGCGCCGGTCCAGGTCGGCGACCAGGTGCGCCACAACAAGGCGCACAGCTCGTCGCGGTTCTCCGCCAGCCCGCGCCTGCCCCGCTCGGAGTGGAAATAGAACTGATACCAGTAAGTGCGTTCCCACTCCGGCGGCGCGGGTTCGCCGGCGTAGGCGAGGTTCTGGACGTTGTAGCCGTCCACCGAGACCAGCCCGCGCACGCGCTCGGGCCGGAGCGCGGCCGTGATGCAGGCCGCGCGGCCGCCCCAGTCGTATCCCGCGACGACGGCCTTCTCCAGCCCCAGCGCGTCCATGAACTCGAGCAGGTCCTGCGCGAGGGCGGCCTGCTGTCCGGAGCGAAGTGTCGCCTTGTCGAGGAAATGCGTGCCACCGAACCCGCGGAGATAGGGGACGTACACGGAGGCTCCGCCCGCCGCGAGGAGCGCGGCGACCTCGTCGTAGGCCCGCACGTCGTACGGAAAGCCGTGGAGCAGGACCACCGGCGGCCCGCCCGCTTCACCGGCGTGTTCGTACTCGATCTCCAGGACCGGCGTGGTGACCCGGCTCGCCGCCATCAGCCGGACCAGCCGCTCAACCGGCTCAAAAGCCGTTCCAGGACTTCGGGATCGGCGCCGACGGGCTCGCCGGAGACGGGTTCGTCCACCAGGGTGCGACGGTCGCCCCGCCTCGGCAGCTGGACCTGTCCGGCCGACAGGCCACCGGGCAGCGGCAGCTCGCACCAGAAGGTCACGCCACCGGTCTCGCTCGGCGCCACCCCGGTCCGCTCACCCGGTGCGGGTGTCGGCACGGGAAGCCCGTCCAGCTCGTGGTCGACCTCGATGACCAGCACGTCCGACCGCAGGCGCAAGCGCAGTGTCAGGAAGGGCGGCTCCTTCGGATCGGCCGCGTCGACCAGCGTGCCCACCAATCCGGCGGCGGCGGTCTTCGCCTGATCGAGCAACGGCCGCAAGGACCAATCCGACAAGATGAGACGGACGAAGAGCTCGGAGCACAACACGGCATTCGGTTGTGCCACCAGCCGGAGGTCGTCCACCTGGGAAGTGCGCGCGCTCAAACCAAGGCCTTCCTCGTCGACGTGCGAGCGTGCATCATGCCACTCCATCCGGTGAACCCTTCACGCCGCCTCACGCAAGCCTTTGGCCCTGTGGAGTCACTCGTCTTTGGCTCTGTTCGCCGGACCAAAAAGCGCGCACAGTGATCTCGTGAGCATCGCCTTCCTGATCACCACGCTGGTCGTGGTCGCCACGCCCGGTACCGGCGTGGTCTACACCCTTTCCGCCGGACTGGCCCGGGGCAGACGCGCGAGCGTCATCGCCGCGCTGGCGTGCACCCTCGGTATCGTCCCGCACATGGTCGCCGCGATCACCGGCCTCGCGGCGCTCCTGCACGCGAGCGCGGTGGCGTTCGAGATCATCAAGTATCTCGGCGTCGCCTACCTGCTCTATATGGCGTGGGCGACGCTGAAGGACCGCGAAGCGATCGTCGTGGACGGCGATCCCGAACCCGCGTCGACCCTGCGGACGATCACCTCAGGCGTGCTGATCAACGTCTTGAATCCGAAGCTGACCTTGTTCTTCTTCGCGTTCCTGCCGCAGTTCGTCCCGGCGGGCGAGCCCGGTTCGATCCCACGGATGCTGCTGCTGAGCGGGGTGTTCATGCTGGCGACCTTCGTGGTGTTCAGCGTGTACGGCGTCCTCGCGGCCGGCGTGCGGCACCACGTCCTTTCCCGGCCGCGCGTGCTCGACTGGCTCCGGCGGATCTTCGCCGGTTCCTTCGCCGCGCTCGGCGTCAAACTCGCGTTCACCACCCAGTAGACAGGTTCAGCATGCGACTCCAGCACCACCCCGAGATCCGCGCCGCCCACCCCGGCCTCGCCGTCGGCACGCTGCGGGCCACCGGTATCACCCCGGACATGCCGGTCGACCTCGAGAAGTTCCTCGCGCGGGCGACGCGACGGCTCGCGGACGGGCCCGAATCGGAACTCCCCGAGATCCAGGCCTGGCGGCGGGCGTTCGCCAAGATGGGCCTGAAGCCGACGCAGTATCGCTGCGCGTCGGAGTCGTTGCTGCGCAGGCTGCGGAAAGAAGGCACGCTCCCGCGGATCCATCCGGTGATCGATCTCTGCAACGCGGTTTCGGTCGCCTACGCCATCCCGGTCGCGGTTCTCGACGTCGCGAAGATCAGCGGCTCGCTGGAAGTCCGCCAGGCGCGGGGCGACGAGAAGTACGTGACCTTCGCCGGCACGGTCGAGCAGCCGAATCCCGGCGAGGTGATCTTCGCCGACGAGGACGGTCAAGCCCACGCGCGCCGATGGACGAACCGGCAGAGCGGGCATTCCGCGGTCTCCGCCACGACGTCCGACGTGCTGATCGTTTCCGAGGGGCTGCACGCGACGGCGGCCGAGGACGTCCGGCTGCTGACCGAGGCCATCGCGAGCGAACTGGCGACGGCGGGAGTCGTCACGATGCCTTGAGCGCCTTTTCCAGGCCGGCGCGGGTCATCTTCGACCGCCCCTTGATGTTGCGCTCCCGTGCCAGCTTGTCCAGATCCGCCTTCGACAGCGAGGACAGGTCCTTCTTCGCTGCGGCCTTCTTCGCTGGCGGCTTCTTCGCCCCGGACTTCTTCTTGGCCTTCCCGCTCTCCACGCTCTTCGAAAGCGCCTCGAACAGGTCGACGACCTTCGTCGGCTCACCGGGTTCGGTCGCGGGCGTGATGGTGTCGCCCTTCTTCTTGGCCTTGATCAGGTCCCGCACGCGGTCGGTGTAGGTGTCGCGGTAGTCCTCAGGCCGCCAGTCGTCGCTCATCGCGTCGATCAGGTTGACGGCCATGTCGAGTTCCTTGCCGCGCGCCTTCGCCTTGCCCGGCAGGTCCGGCAGCTGCTCGGCGGGATCCCGCAGGTCGGCGGCGAAATGCAGGGTATTGAGCACCATCACGCCGTCCCCCGAGCGGACGAGCGCCAGGTACTCGCGTCCGCGCATGACGAACTTGGCGATCCCGGCCTTGCCCGACGAGTCCATCGCCTCGAGCAGCAACGCGTACGGACGTTCGAACTCGTCTTTCGCGGGCGCGAGCCAATACGTCTTGTCGAAGAACATCGGGTCGATGGCGTCCAGCTCGACGAAGCTCTCGATGTCGAGCGACTTCGACCGGCCGGGCGCGATCTCGTCGAGTTCCTCGGGTTCGACGACCACGTATTCACCGTTGCCGAGCTCGTACCCCTTGACGATGTCCTCGTAGCCGACTTCCTTGCCGGTGCGCTCGTTCACCCGCCGGTACCGGATGCGGTCCTCGGTTCCCCGCTGGAACTGGCGGAAGTGCACCGTATGGTCTTCGACCGCGCTGTACAGCCGGACCGGCACCGTCACCAGACCGAGCGAAAGCGAACCGCTCCAGACCGGACGCATGGGCACTCCTCTCCTCCAGCGGGCTGGTACCCGGAATCGCGGCGGATCACACCTGGTCAGAGGCTGAACGCGAGGGACTGCAGGAGGACGACCGCGAGGAACACGAGGGTGAAGGCGAGGTCGAACGCGACCCCGCCCGCCCGCACCGGGCGCACCACGCGGCGGACCGGCGCCAGCACGGGCTCGGTCAGCCGATGGGCGATCCCGCGGACCCGAAAGGCCCAGCCGGGCGGCCGGGTGGAGAGAGTGACGACCCAGTCGAGCACCATCCGGGCGATGAGCACGATCAGGAACAGGGTGAGCAGGTAGCCCAGCAGATCACCTAGAGCACTCATGACGGCACACTCCTCTTTGGTCCAGTGTGCCGCGCTTTGCTGGGAGCAGCCTGTGACAGAAGGAAAGGGCTACCAGGGCGGTTGGCCACCCCCAGTACGAAGGCCAACCGCCGCGGAGCCCCTACACACGGTTCGGCGCGCTGCCCCGTCGCGCCGACCCGCCAGCTGATGTCTTCAGCTTTCCAAGGCCCTGCATCGGAATTACATCGGCTCTCCACCGCAGGGCATCCGCGCAGTTCAGGAGTGGCCCGGCGTAGAATCGGACCTGTTTCAGGGCAGCCCCGAGCCCGCCTGTTAGGCCGAATGCAGTAAGGCGCGCCCCGCGCCGATCTGGCTGGAGGCCGATGCGGTGGGCTAGGGTGCCGGTCAGCCGCCGAACGGACTGGAGGTAGTGCGTGAGCACGCTCACGGTCTCGGACGACATAGTCGCATATGACCGCTGATCGTTTACCCGATTCGGCGGGATCGCCCACCGGCAGCACATCCCAATCCCAGCTCGGCTTCTCCGTTCTCGGCCCGCTCGAAGCCGAGGTAGACGGCGTCCCCGTCCGGTTGGGCGGACGCCGTGAACAGCGCCTCCTCGCCGCCCTGCTGATCAACGCGGGCAGGCTGGTCCCGGTGTCGTACCTGATCGGCACGATGTGGCCGGAGAATCCGCCGAAGACCGCGGTCCGCCAGGTCAGCAACGCGATCGCGCGGCTGCGGCACGATCTCGGTGTGGCCAGGTCCGCCGTGGTCACCACCGGCTCGGCGTACCGCGTCGTCATCAGCAGCGCCTCACTCGACTCGGCCCGTTTCGAAGCGGACTACAACCAGGGCGCCGAACTCCTGTCGGCCGGGCTGATCTCCCAGGCCGCCGCCAAGCTGGCGGACGCGCTCTCGCTCTGGCGCGGCCCGGCGTTCGACGGTCTCGAAGGCGACGCCATCGAGCAGACGGCGCGACGGCTCGACGAAGAACGCCTGGCCGCCTCCGAGCTCCTGATCGGCGCCAGGCTCCGGCTCGGTGAAACCGAAGCGGCGGCTCGCGAGGCCTTCGACCTCGCCGCCTGGCATCCCACGCGCGAGACCCTGCAGTGCCTCACCATGCTGGCGCTCTACCGGGCGGGCCGCGGCGCCGACGCGCTCCGGACGTTCGACCGGACCAGGGTCGCGCTCGCCGAGGAGCTCGGCGTCGACCCGAGCACCGAACTGAGCGCGCTCCACCAGCAGATCCTGCGCACCGACGCCGAGCTGATGACGGACAGCGCCCTCGTCCGGTACGGCGTCGGCGGGCTCCGGGCCGGAATGGACACCAGTGGACGGCGTGAGGACGCGGACGCGCAGAAGGCGCTTTTCCCCCGCCCCGCACAGCTTCCCGCGGACCTCCCCGCGTTCGGCGGCCGTGCCGCGGAACTGCGGACCGTCCTCGAGATCGGCCAGGCAGGCTCCTCGGCGGGGCCGAGGCTGATCGCGATCGACGGGATGCCCGGTGTCGGCAAGACCGCGCTGGCCGTCCACGCCGCGCACCGGCTCGCGCCGCTGTTCCCCGATGGGCAGCTCTTCGTGAACCTCGAAGGGTTCTCGCCCGCGGGCGACCCGATCGATCCGGGAGTCACGCTCGAGGCACTGCTGCGGTCGCTCGGCATCCAGGGTTCGGACATCCCGGCCGGGACCGACCAGCGCGCGGCGCTCTTCCGAAGCTGTCTCGCCGGCAAACGCGTGCTTTTGGTGCTGGACAACGCCATCGGGGCGGCGCAGGTGAACCCGCTGCTGCCCGGTTCGGCGAGTTGCTGCGTGCTGATCACCAGCCGCACCCGGCTCGTGGACCTCGACGGCGCAGAGCTGCTCTCGCTGGAACCGTTCAGCCGGGCCGACGCGGTGGAACTGCTCGGCCGGATCGTCGGGCCCTCGCGGTTGCGGCGGGAATCCCCGGACGCGGCCGACCAGGTGGCGAGCCTGTGCGGTGATCTCCCGCTCGCGCTGGCCGTCACGGCGAGCAGGCTGCGCGCGCGGTCGTCGTGGACGCTCGACTTCGTCGCCAGGCAGCTGCGCGACGAACGGAACCGGTTCGGCGAGCTCACCGCCGGCGAACGCGACGTCGCGGGCGCGTTCCGGGTGTCCTATCTGAACTTGACCGAGACCGAACGCCGGGTGTTCCGCCGGCTGAGCCACCATCCCGGCGCCGCTTTCGATCTCCACTCGACGGCGGCCCTGGCGGAAGTGAACCTCGGCGAGGCCCGCCGCCTCGCCGAACGCCTCGTCGACGTGAACCTCCTGCGCCAGCCGTCGATGGACCGGTACGAGATGCACGACCTGCTCCGCAGCTACGGCCGTGAGCTCCTCCTCGCCGAAGAGCCCGAGCACCAGCGCGAGGCGATGATGCGGCGGCTGTTCGACTACTACCGCAGCACCGTCGCGGCCGCGATGGAGTTCATCGACCCGGACTCCGAAGACGAGCCGGGCGGCCTCGAGGTCCCGAAGAGCGAGTTCGGACAGTCCTTCGCCGACTACGACCAGGCCGCGCGGTGGATGGACAAGCAATGGCAGAACGTGCTGCCGGTGGCCGTCGCGATGAACAACCACCAGCAGTACTCCGACCTCGTGCCCTTCTGTTCGGCGGTGTGGCGTTACTTCGACAACCGCGGCTACTACCGGCAGGCCAGGGAGCTGGAGACCCTCGCCCTGTCCGCGGCGCGGGTCACCGGGAACGTAGTCCTCGAGTACCAGGCCCTGCACATGTACGCGCTGACCCTGTGGCGGCTCAACGAGTTCACCGAAGCGAACCGGCTGTTCAACGAGGTGTTCGAACTGGCCGCGACCACCGGCGACATCCGGATGCAGTGCCGGGCAAGAGGCAACTCCGGGGTCACCCATTGGCTCAAGGGCGAGTCGGACCAGGCGATCGAACACCTCGGCTGGGTCCGTGAGACCGCCCATGCCCATGGCAGCGTGCTCATCGAAGCTCGCGCCAGGCACCGGATCGGGCTGATCCACACCGAGAACAGGCGTCATCCCGAAGCCGCCGAGGAACTCGACCAGGCGCTGAGGCTGGCCCAGGAGAACGAATCACCCGATCTCGAGGCGGAATGTTTTCTCGCCCTCGGTATCAATTCGCGCGGACTCGGTGACGGCGCGCTCGCGGTCAGTCAGTTGACGACCGCGGTGGAAGTACTCGAATCGACCGGGAATCGCAGCATGCTGCCCATCGCCCACAAGGAGATGGCGTTCGCGTTCGACATTCTCGGTGAGCGACTGAATGCGGACCGTCATCGCCGGTTCGCATTGCGCCTCTACACCGATCTCGGCATTTCCGAGTCGCCCGAGGTTCGCGAACTCAAACAGCGCCTGAACGATTACTCGGCGTAATTGTCGGTTCTGCTCCGGTACTCTGTTGGCGTAGGTATATTCGCTTGACCGGAGTAACCGCTCACGGAGAGGATCGGCGGCATGCACGACGAAGACGACGACGAGTTCTTGTACGAGCTCGAAGCCGAGTACAAGGCACAGAGCACCTGGGGCGGATTCGAACCGCCTCCGCACGGCGGGCCTCCTTTCCGCTCGCAACGCTGAATGACCAGACGTATTCGGAAAGTATTACTGGGGACTGGGGCACAAGACATTCGATGCTGGTCAGGGTTTCCTCGTGTGGAACGCTTTATTGGTCCGATGGTGACGTCGTCTGGGACGATCACCTCGGCCATCGCCAGCTGAAACTCGCCGAAGGAACCGAACGCGTCCTGCGTTGGTTCAGTTCTTGGCGAGAACCGGAATCGGTCCGCGCCGCGGACGAGAATCCCGAGATCGGGGAAAGGCTCGTCCGTATCGCGCGAGCGATGATCCGGTATGACGTGCTGGTGGTCAAAGGTTCTTCCCGGCAACAACGGGAAGAGGAGATCCTTAGGGATTGGGGCCCTTGGGGAGCGTCCGCGCGGGCGTTTCACTTCGGCACCCGCTCCTTGCGGGAAACCGAGTTCACGACCAGCGAAATGACGGCGAAAACCTTACTGGAGAAGGCGAAGGCCAGCCCTCCGCCTTCTCCGGTGAGGCCGTCCGGTGAGCACGACGCGATAGCGCTGCCCGAACCGTCGCCGGAACCTCTGAACGCGATCGCCTTGGGCGACGCGCTGAACCAACGCAGAAGCGTCCGCGAGTTCGGCGAAGAACCCTTGCGGCTACGCGATTTGAGCGCACTCCTCACATCGGCCCGGCCGACGAGACCCGAAACGCATTCCGACATCCCCGCCACCGGGAATGTCTTCAAGACGAGCCCGTCGGGCGGTGCCAGGCATCCGACGGAGGTGTACGTCTACGCGCGGAACGTCGAGGGCCTGGATCAGGGTGCCTATCACTACGACGGTTTCCGGCACCGCCTCACGCCGCTGGACGGCAAGATCGACGACGACGAACTGATCGCCCTCGCCGGCGACCAGCAGTGGACCCGGAACGCCGGCGCGCTGCTGATCTACACCAGCGTCATCGAGCGGAACCAATGGAAGTACCCGATGAGCCGCACCTATCGGGTACTGCTGATGGACGTCGGCCACCTCAGCCAGACCGTGTACCTGATGGCCGCCGCGCTGGGACTGAACGTCACGTTCACCGCGGCGCTTCGCGACGAACTGGTCGAAGATCTTCTCGGCTGCGACCCGGCCAGCGAACTGGTGCTGGGCATGTCGGTGGTGGGCACTCGTTTGTGAGTACCTGAAGGGCTTTGCCGTTTTTCGGCGATGGTGCCTGGCTGCAGCAGCGGCCCCCCGGCCGGGAAGCTGTATTCGATCTGCGACAACTACAGACCTCACGGCAAAGCCGAGCTCACCACGTGATGCGCCCGCGCCGAGCCGATCGGCCCGGGAACCCGAGCCGATCGGCGGGTGAGGCCGGTTACGGGTAGTACGGGTTGTCGTAGCCGTACTCCTTGCAAGAGTCCGCCCCCGGCCGGATGTCCGTGCACACCCGCAGCGTGGGACCGTAGATGCCGTTGCTGTCAGATCCCCCGATGCCCTTCCAGGTAATGGTCTTGCCGCAGCCCTCGTTGTTGTCGCGCCGCTTGCCCTGCCACTCGCTCGTCCACCCCTTGTTGATGATGAAGTAGAAGTAGACGGGGTTCCCGTCGCACTTTGCGTCCTTCAACGTGATGTCGGCCTTGAAACTGCCCCGGCCGGTCCACGTCAGCGTCCCGCTGACGCTCGCGCCGCCGTCCGGCGACGCCCCGGAGATGGATTTCGACTGGTCCGCCGCCGCGGATCCCGCGCCGGCGAACGCCAGCGCGAGCATCATGAACACCGACACAAGACATGCGACGACCCTCGAACGAACTCTCATGACAATCCCCTCGTGATCTGCCGACAGCGCCCGGACCAGGCACCTATCGGGGCTGATACGGACTCGCGTCATCTGCTTCCCCGCCCACCTCGGGCGAGGCACCTACGATCCTGGGAGCGCTTTCATTCCGCTTTCATGGCATGAAAGCCAAGGCAACGTGGCTTTGAACCCACTGCCCGCGCTGCCTTCGCGCAGTCAGCAGGCCGCCGGTTCGCGGCCGTGCGCCTGCCTGCGTCACGGACCACGGCCTGCTCCCGCGTTGTTGTGGTCCGATCCTGCGGCCGGGCAGCGTTGACCTCGGGTGACGTCGACAGGCCAGGACGAAGGATGCCGGGCACGAGCAGCAGCGTCCGAATGATTCGTCGTTCACCGGGTGGGAACGAACGGCGTCCGGACCATGGCCGTGCTGGTGCCGGGCTGTGGCGAGGGCGGTTGCCTCGACCTCGTTACCTACCCCTCGGTCGCAGCGGAAATCACCGCGATCTCGCCCGCGGACCGGCCCTTGCGACGAGGCCGGCACGATCCCGACCGCCGCAGCCGCACCCGATCCCAGGCCGTTCTCGTGATCTTGACCAGCCGCCGCGCTTCGTCGGGCTCCAACGGGTCACCGCGTCAACATTCCTTGATGAGGCACTAGCCATGACCGTATTTCGGCGACCACACCTGGCAGCGCGGCCGCGTGGTGAGCCGAAACCTCGGAACCCGTTCCTGCCATAGCCGTATTCCGGCAACGAAGCTGAGACCCAATGCGTCGATCACCCCATCGCGCCGAGGCGGCGTGGCCGTTTTTCGGCGGCCGGTTCAGGATGGTGGCTCTTGGGTGCGGGGTTCGTGCAGTGGTGGTGGTGTGCTGTTGTAGCTGTGTCCGGTGGGTGTGGTGATGGTGAGGGTGCCGTCCTCGGCGAGGTGGTAGATCCAGCCGGGTTCGTCTTTCAAGCGGTGGTCGCGGCGGCACAGGTCGACGAGTTCGGTATCGGCGGTATGGCCGCCGTGCTGCCACGGCACCGAATGGTCGAGGTCGCAGGCTTGGGCGATGCGGTGGCAGCCGGGTCTTCGGCATTCCCGGTCCCGTACCCGCACGAACTCGCCCAACCCCGCCGTCGGCCGATACCGATTCCGACCCAAATCCAGAACCTGCCCCGACAAAGGGTCGGTGACGATCCGCCGCAACACCGTCTCCGGCCCGGACGCGATCCGCCGAGCCAGCGACGCCGGAATATGCCCATGCCCGACCAATTCTGCCGGATCCTCGTTCACGCCCAGGTAGGTGTTCAAATCCATGTAGAGGAACACTTCGGACCGTTCACTTTTGCCGCCTTGTCCGCCCAACATCAGGTCGAGGGCGATGTCGGCGCGCAGCTGATCCAGGGTGCGGGTCTCGTTCCCGGTTTTGAGGGCGCGTGCCTCACGGTCGATCCGCGTGTAGGCGGCGGCGACCTTTTCCACGGGGCCGTCTTCGACCTCGATCGAGGCGACTCCGGTCTCGCCGTGGCGGATCGACAACCGGCGCCCGGCACGATGCCGCTCCGCGCGCCGGGCGGCACCCTCACGGTCGGCCATCACCGCCGCGTGATTGGCCGCCTTCCGGATCTGCTCCGAATTCCGGCCCGGCAGACGATCCTCCAACACCTCGTCCACCGCGCGGGCGTCCTCGTCCGACAGCCACGCGGTCGCGGTGGCGACCTTCATCGCCCCATAGCCACCCACCTCCCCGCGGTCCAGCAACCCCAGTGTGCGGGGCAGGCGGGTGGTCAGCGCCACTGCCGTCGACACCAGACCCGCCGCGTGACCGTCCACAACGGACAAGGCGAACGCGATCTCCTGCACCACACTAGAAGCGCCGTCACGGTGGCGGTTCAGCTGCGCCAAAGCGCGGAACCGGACCGCCTCCAACCGCGCGATCCCTTCCGACGCGGCCACGGCAGCGTCGACAGCATCGTTGTCCTCCAACGAATCCAGCGAAGCATTGACCTCCTGCAACACATCAGAAGCAGTGATTTCCTTGAGTAGCGCCACAGTGGCGTTGCGTGTGTCCACACACAGAAGCTACAACCGACCACCGACAATTCCGGACCGGCGACAGTTTCCGTTATATGGCAACAGAATCTTCAGCCACCGCCCGACTTCCGCAGACCGAAGCGAAGCAACAGTGACCCAGTCGCCGATCACCTCACACCACCCCCGGAGACCAGGAACTGCGGCACCGCCACCTCACCGATCCGATCCGCCAGCCGGATTTCCCCTTCCGCCACGGAAACCGCGCCGACCCGGACAGCCACGTCCACCAGCCCGTGCAGGAACGACTCCCCACCGAGGAACCCGATCACGCCCTCGACCGACACCTCACGAAACCGTTTCCGGTGAGCAGCCGCCGGAAACCGCGCGCGATCTCCCGGGTCAGCGCCGGGTAGGAGGAATCGATCACCAGTGCCTCCCAGCCGGGCCCGGACACCACGATCCGTCCGCCGGGGACCAGGACCCGCCGCGCCTCGGCGAGGGCGGCCTCGGGGTCCGCGAGTTCATGGAACACCTTGCCCGCCCGATGACCCGCGAATCCACCGTCGACCGGCAACGCGTAGGCGCTCCCGATCAGGAAATCCCGATCGGGTGAGCGCCGCCGGGCCTCTTCCACCATCTCGGCCGAAAGGTCGACACCGACGGCGGGGAAACCCAGCGACGACAACTCGGCTACGGCGAGCCCGGCACCACAGCCGACGTCGATTACGGCGCAGCCGGGTTCGAGCCGGAGCAGTTCGTAGGTCCGGGCTCGCAGTTCGACGGCTCCCGGCAGGGCATCAGCGGCGTCGAGCCGCTGCACCATGGACATACCGGGGATCGTCCGACTTGATGACGACATGAAGTCGAGCACCTTGAGCGTCAGCGAGGTCGCGGCGCGCTTCGGCCTGGCGACGCACGTCTTGCGCCATTGGGAATCCGTCGGCCTCCTCAAGCCGGCGCGGGCGGGCGACCGGCGCCGATACGACGACAACGACCTCTACCGCATCGCGATCATCCTGCGCTCGAAGGAAGCGGGCCTGAGCCTCGAAGGCATCCGTGAGATGTTCCGCGTGCTACAAGAAAGAACTCGAGCAACGTATCGCGGCCGCACAGTCCTCGCTCACGATCGTCGACTGCGCGCTCGGGTGCGAGCACGACGACTTGACCCGGTGCGCGCATTTCCGGGAGGCGGTGGCGCGCGCCGGATGACCTCGGCCCGCGCCACCGTCCCGGCTCAGCCGAGCAGGGCGCGCATCTCGGTGATCTCGGCCTGCTGACCGTCGATCACCTTCTGTGCCAACGCCTTCACCTCGGCGTTCCTGCCCTGCTGCAAGGCGGTCTTCGCCATCTCGAGCGCGCCTTCGTGATGTTCGACCATCATCTCGAGCCACTGCTTGTCGAACGCGGCGTCCTTGGCTTTGCCGAGTTTCTCCAGATCGCCCTCGGTCATCATGCCGGACGCGGAGCCGTGTCCGGAGTGCTCACCTGACGGCGCCACTCCCCAGCCTTTCAGCAATCCGTTCAGCTGCTGGATCTCCGGATCCTGCGCCTTCTGGATCCTCGTGGCCAGGTCGACGACCTTCGCGTTGCGAGTGCGGCCGTCGACGAGTTTCGCCATCGCGAGCGCTTGTTCGTGGTGCGGGATCATCCCTTGCGCGAACGTGACGTCGGCCTGGTTGTGGCCGGCCTGCTGGGGATCCGGCGCCTTCACCGTGGACGTGGCGGGTCCGGTGGAAGCGGTGTCGGAGCTGGCACAACCGGTGAGCACGGCGAAGGAGGCCAGGGCGGCGAGCGCGGCCCCGGCCAGTTTCTTGTTGTTCATGGTTCTTCCTCGAATCGGTTTCGGGCAGGGCGGGACGAACCCGCCTGTCACACCCGCAACACGCAAAGGAGCGACAATCGTTCGGGCATCGGTCTCCAGCGCGGCGGATCACGGCCCGACGCCGAACCGCCGACGCGCCTCGACTTCCAGGTCGCCACCGTCCGTCCGGTCCGGACGAGCAGCCAGGAGACGATCAGCAGCACGGCCGCGGCGAGCACCGCGAGACACAGATGCAGTCCATTGTGTCCACCGTCGTCGTGCGAAGGCGCGTCCGCGCAACACGGATCCGCCATCGCGACGGCGGAGTGCCCCGCGTCGTGGCCGGATTCGGCGACGACGTGGTGCATACCCACCAGACCCAGCGCCACCACGCACAACAACAGCCACCGCAGTGCGGCCGGGTACGAGGACTGGGTCACGGCTCCACCGTAGCCGGATTCAGCGCGGCGCCGGACGGTGGGGTTTCCCCACGGCGGCCGGGGTCGCGCACACCGAACCGGCGCACGCCCATGAGATCGTCAGTGGGTGACACTGTCCGACAACGACCTCCGCGCCGTCCGCGCCCACGCACAGCTGCTGACCGTGCCTGCCACGGACGTGCTCGCCGTGGTCGGTTCCGTCGCCGCGGTCCAGGCTCAGTCGACGCCCGCCGCCCGCCTCGCGATCCGGGCCCGTGGCCGGGGGCTGACCGCTTCGGACGTCGACGCGTCCCACGCCGTCACACGCACCTGGCTGATGCGCAAAACGCTCCATCTCGTGCCGACGGCGGATCTCCGCTGGCTGAACCGGCTGTTCGGCCCGCGTAACGCCCACGCGGGGCAAGGACGACGCAGACAGCTGGGCCTCACCGACGAACTCTGCGAACTCGCGCTCGGGAAGATCCAGGACCTCTTGCCGGGCAAGGCACTCACTCGGCAGGAGATCCTGGACGGCCTGGCCGCCGAAGGCATCACGCTCGACGCGAAGTCTCAGGCACCCGCCCATCTCCTGGCGTACGCGGCCAACCGCGGACTGGTGTGCCGAGGCCAGGACACCGGGACGGAGCCGACGTACGTGCTCCTCGACGAATGGGTCACCGGGAGCCGCACGCCGGACGAACCGCATACGGAGCTCGCGCACCGGTACCTGACCGCCTATGGCGTCGCGACCTCCGAGGACTTCAGCGCCTGGTCCGGGCTTCCGATCAGCCTCTGCCGCAAGGCTTTCGCGGCATTGGACCCCGTTCCCGTCGGCGATGGCTTCGCCCTCTCGGAGACCGATCTCTCCGCTCCGCCGTGTCCCCCGCGCCTGCTCGGCGCCTTCGACACGTACCTGCTGGGCTACCGTGACCGCGGGCTGCTCCTCGACCCGGCCGAGGCGAAACGCGTCAACTCCGGCGGCGGGATGATCGCGCCGACCGTGCTGATCGACGGCCGGATCGCCGGAACGTGGCACACCAAGCGGACCGCGAAGCTGACGAAGGTCGTCGTGGAGCCCTTCGCCACGCTTCCGCGGTCCGCCATCGCCGGACTGGAGTCCGAAGTGGACGATTACGGCCGCTTTCTCGGGGAAACGGCCGTCCTCGTCAGTTGAGGGAGCGGAAGAACTCCCGCACGTCCGTGACCAGGATCTCGGGTTCTTCCAGCGCCGCGAAATGCCCCCCGCGATCGACATCGGTCCACCGCACGATCGTGTGGGCGTCTTCCGAGTACCGCCGGATCCCGACGTCGTGCGCGAAGACCAGCGCCGCCGTCGGCACGCCGGAGTTCTTCTCGACGGCTCCCCAGGTTTCCGCCTGCGCGTAGCCGACGTACGCGGACGAAGCCGCCGTGCCGGTGAGCCAGGTGAACATCACGTTGGTCAGCAGCCGGTCCTTGTCGATGATCTCTTCCGGCAAGGTCGGGCGGGGATGCGTCCACTCACGGAACTTGTCCATGATCCAGGCCAGCTGCGCGACCGGGGAGTCCACGAGTCCGTAACCGACGGTCTGCGGCCGCGTCGACTGGATCGCGATGTAGCCGAACTCCTCCTGCATGAACGCCCCGATCCGCTTCACGCGATCGCGTTCGACGTCGGTGAGCGAAGCGAGTTCCTCCTCCGACAACGACATCGGCGGCATCGGGGTCAGTCCGCCGTTGACGTGCACGCCGATCACCTTGTCCGGCGCGGACCTGGCCACCTCCGGCGACACGGAAGCGCCGAGGTCGCCGCCCTGCACGCCGTAGCGCTCGTAGCCGAGGCGGCGCATCAGTTCCGCCCATGCCCGGCCGACCCGCGGCATGGTCCAGCCGGAATCCGAGACAGGGCCCGAAAAACCGAAGCCGGGCAGCGAAGGGATCACGAGGTGGAACGCGTCCGCCGGGTCGCCGCCGTACGCCTTCGGATCCGTGAGCGGGCCGATGACGTCGAGGAACTCCACCACCGATCCCGGCCAGCCGTGCGTGAGGATCAGGGGCGTCGCGCCGGCTTCGGGCGAGCGGACGTGCAGGAAGTGGATCCGCTGGCCGTCGATGACCGTGGTGAACTGCGGGTGGCGGTTGATCTCGCGTTCGGCGGCGCGCCAGTCGTAGCCGTCGCGCCAGTATTCGGCGAGTCCGCGCAGCCAGGCCACCGGCACTCCGGTGTCCCAGCCGTCCCCGGGGAGCGGGGCGGGCCAGCGTGTGCTGTCGAGCTTCGCGTGCAGTTCGTCCAGCTGCTCCTGCGGGATGTCGAGGCGGAAGGGGCGGATCTCGGTGTTTTCCATGAAGCCCACGTTACGAGGTATTGCGGACAGGTTCGGTCCTCGATCAAGCGGGCCTTTCGGATACGGGAAGATGCGCTCGTGACGGACAAGTACTTGGCCTACGGCAGGCTCATCCGCGACGGGAAGATCCTGTTCATCCGGCGGCGGCCGGGATCCTTCCTCGGCGGCCGCTGGGAGTTGCCGGGCGGGACCGTCGAGCCGGGCGAGCGGCCCGCCGAGACCGTGGTCCGCGAGTTCGCCGAGGAGACCGGGCTGACCGTCCGCGTGACCGGTGAACGCGGCACCCACAGCTGGGACGACGTCGCGGGCAGGCCCATGCGGATTCACGCCGCGGTGTACGCGCTCTCCGAAGAGACCACGGGCGAAGTCGTGCTCGATCCCGAGGAGCACGACGCTTTCACCTGGCACACCAGGGAAGAAGCCGTGGAACTCAACCTCGCCGAGCACTTCCGGCGAGCACTGGAGGACTGACTTCGACACCGGGCCGCGACTTCCGCTCCGCCCAGCGGACGGCCGGACCGGTGAGCATGCCCGCCACCAGGAACAACCCACCCAGTACCACCCAGCCCGCCGTGCCGCCGACGAGGATCAGCCCGGTCAGCAGCACCGGGCCGAGCATGCGGGCGATGGCCGTCCCGGCACCGAAAAGCCCTTGGTACTGACCCTGTTTGCCTTCGGGAGCGAGCCCGAAGGCGATTTCCCACGAGCCCGCCGCCTGCGCCATCTCCCCCACCACCTGCAGCGCGGCCCCCAGAAGCAGGACCAGCGCCGCCGCCCACGCGGATTCGCCCATGGCGGAGAACGAGAACACCAGGCAAGAGAAGAAGAGCAGCAGTCCCGCGTACCGGGCGTAGCGGGAGGCGCTGCGCAGACCGGTCACGCCGCGCGCCACGCGGACCTGGAAGACCACCACGCTCGCTGTGTTGAGCACGAGCATCACCGAGACCAGCCAGCTCGGGGCCGCGGTCCTGGTCGAGATCCACAGCGGCAGGACCAGGCTGAACAGCGGCATGTAGAGCACCATGACCATGTTGAGCAGCGCCAGCAACGCGTAGGGGCGATCACGGAGAACGGCCACGGACGGTTCTCCTTCCCGCGCCGGTAGCGGAGCCACCGCAGGCACCTTGCGCAGCACAAGCGCCGCGGTGACGAAAGCCAGTGCGTCGAGGACGAAAACGGTCAGGAAGGCCTCTCGCGTCCCCAGCGCCAGGGCGATGCCTCCGAGCGCCGCGCCGATCGCGATCCCCGCGTTGGAAAGCGCCTGCAACCGGGCGCGGAACGTCGTGCGCTCGGCGGGGTCGATCAAGCCGGCGAGCAACGCCTGCCTCGCCGCGCCGAGACCGCATTGAAAGCAGGCGTAGACGCAGGCCGCGATCACGAACGTGAACACGGAGCCGACGAAGAGGAACGCCGTCACCGACGCGGCCGTGCCCAGCGCCAGGAGGACGGCCGTGCCCTTGGGCCCGCGACGGTCCGCCACCTTCCCCAGCGCGACCCCGGCCACTGAGCCGACCGCCCAGCCCGCGGTGAGGCCGAGGCCCACCTGCGCGGGTGAAAGCCCGACGACGAGCGTGAAGTAAAGGGCCGAGCTCACGTAGTAGGCGCCGTCGCCGACGGAGCTGATCAGCTGGGCCGAGATCAGTCGCTTCATGGACTCAAGCTAAGGGCCGGATTGGCCACTTCCCAGTTCCAATATCCGTCATCCTTGTTGGGCCAATATAGGCTCGGACCGTGCCGTTCCACATCAGCCTCGACGGGCATACCGACCTGGCCGCGCGGATCTACCGACAGCTTCGCGACGGCATCCTCGACGGGCGCCTGCGCGCCGGGGAGCGCCTGCCGCCGACCAGGGAACTGGCCCGTGAACTCGACGTCTCACGCAACACCGTCGCGGTCGCCTACGAACGGCTCACCGCGGAAGGGTTCCTCAGCGGCCACGTCGGACGCGGGACGTTCGTGAGCACGGATCCCGTGGCGCGAACGCAGCGTGCCGCGCCCGCGGGTGGAGTACGGCCTGCCGCCCGCTGGCGTTCCCTTCCGGCGCCGCTGGGCGGGGACCGGCCGGTCCCCGCGTTCGACTTCCGCGTCGGCGTCCCGGATCCGGCCCTGTTCCCGCTGCGGACCTGGCGACGGCTGGTCAGCCAGGCCTTGCGCCCCTCTCTGCTGACGCCGTCGGGGTATGCCGACCCGGCCGGGCTCGAAGCACTGCGGGTGGCGATCGCCCGGCACATCGGCGCCGCCCGATCGGTGCGGGCCGGTGGCGAGGATCTGGTGGTCACTCAGGGAGCGCAACAGGCACTCGACCTCATCGGCCGGGTCCTGATCGAACCCGGCACGCGGGTCGCCGTCGAAGACCCCGGCTATCCCCCGGCCGAACGGCTCTTCGCCGCCCACGGTGCCCGGGTCACGAAGGTGCCGGTGGACGCCGAAGGTCTCGACGTCGCCGCGCTCGCCAAGGGCACCAGACTGGTCTATACGACGCCGTCGCACCAATTCCCGCTCGGCACGCCGATGTCACTCGCCAGGAGGACGGCGCTGCTGGCGTGGGCGGAGCGGAACGACGCGGTGATCGTCGAGGACGACTACGACAGTGAATTCCGGTTCTCGGACCGGCCGCTCGAACCGCTCCAAAGCCTGGACCGTGACGGCAGGGTGCTGTACGTCGGATCGTTCTCGAAGACTCTGCTTCCTTTGCTGCGTCTCGGTTTCCTGGTGGCGCCCGCTTCGCTGCGCCCGGCGTTGCGGCAAGCGAAGCAGCTCATGGACTGGCACGGCGATCTCGTCACGCAATCGGCGTTGGCGAGCTTCATCGACGAGGGTCTTCTCGCCCGTCACGTGCGCAAGGCGACGCGGGAGTATTCGGTGCGGCGGGAGCGGATCCTGGCGTTCGCCCGCGACGAACTGCGCGATCTGCTGGAAGTCGTCCCGTCGAGCGCCGGGCTGCACCTGTGCGCCTTGGCCGGTCCACACGCGACGGACACTGTGGACGGTGTCGTCGCGGAAGCAGCCAGTGCGGGCGTGGCCGTCGAAAGCCTGTCCACCTATGGGGGCACGCGCGGCGGGCTGGTGATCGGCTACGGATTGGTCGGTTCCGACCGCGTCGACGAAGGGCTCGCGCGGCTCGGGGAATGTTTCTCGGCCGCTCGGCGGTCATGAAAGGACCGTTCAGGACACTTCTCGGCCAGAACACCCCTTTCGTGACATCCGGCCGCCTCGGGACGCCGGAAACTGTCGTACCCCGGTGGTCTCCTCTTCACAGGCGACAGCGGGCCCGGCCGGGTCCGCGCGCGGACCAGAGGAGGAAAGCCCCATGGCCGGAGAAACGGTGCTCACGGTGATCGGCAATCTGACGACCGATCCGGAGCTGAAGTTCACCCCGTCCGGAGCGGCGGTCGCGAACTTCACGGTCGCGTCGACACCACGCGTCCTGGACCGCGCGAGCGGGGAATGGCGCGACGGAGACCCGCTGTTCCTGCGCTGCGCGCTGTGGAAGCAGGCCGCGGAGAACCTGGCCGAATCCCTCACCAGAGGGACGAGGGTCATCGTGCAGGGCAGGCTGAAACAGCGATCGTTCGAAACCAAGGAAGGCGAGAAACGCACGGTGGTGGAGCTCGACGTCGACGAGATCGGCCCGTCGCTGCGGTATGCCACGGCGAAGGTGAACAAAGCGGGCCGGAGTTCGGGCGGCGCGCCGTCGGACGGGGCCTGGGAGCGAACGCCGGTGTCCGCCGGAAACCCGGAGCCGCCCTTCTGACCGGGCGGTTTCCCTCTCGAGAGGGAGCGATCTCCCTCCCGGGCGCCATGCGGTCGCGAACCTCCGGCTCGGATGCTGGAGGTCGTGAACACGACCACGATCGTCACGGAACTCGGCCTGGACCCGGCCGTCGATCGGCACGCGGAGTTCGCCGCCGAACTCCGCACCGGGCTCGCCCGGGTCGAAGAGAAACTTCAGGAGGTGTTGCGCAGCCCCGGTCATCCGGAACTCACCGAAGCCGCCACCCATCTCGTCCGCGCGGGCGGGAAGAGGCTCCGCCCGGTGATGGCGCTGGCGGGAGCGGCTTTCGGCGACGGACGAGGCGATCCGATCTCGGCGGCCGCGCTCGTCGAGTTGATCCACGTCGCGACGCTCTATCACGACGACGTCATGGACGAGGCACCGATGCGGCACGGGGTCACCAGTGCGAACTCCTTGTGGGGCAACAGGAAAGCGGTCCTGATCGGAGATTACGTGCTCGCCTGCGCGGCACGCGTCGGTGCCGGGCTCGGCGACTACGCGTTGCGGTCTCAGGCTCAGACGTTCGGCAGGCTCGTGCGCGGCCAGTTCCTCGAGACGACCGGGCCGTTCGAGGATTGCGGCCGTCACGCGCCGTACGAGCACCACATCCAGGTGATGGCCGACAAATCCGCGTCGCTGATCGCGCTGGCGGGCAGGCTCGGCGCACAGGTGTCGGGTGCGGATGAGCGGACCATCGAAACGTTGGGCCGGTACGGCGAACTGATCGGAGTGGCGTTCCAGATCTCCGACGACGTCCTCGACATCTCCGCGTCCACCACCGACCTGGGCAAGTCCGCGGGCACGGATCTCCGTGAAGGCATCGTCACCTTGCCGATGCTCCACGCGCTCGACGACGAGGGGCCCGGCGCCGGTCGCCTGCGCGAGATCATCGGCCACGGACCGGTTTCCGATCCGATGATCCGCCAAGAGGCGCTCGGGCTCCTGCGGGAATCCGCCGGTGTCGTGCGCGCACTCGCGGAAGCCCACGGATACGCCGCCAAGGCGAGAGACCTCGCGCTGAGCCTTCCGGACCGGCCCGCCAGGGCGCTGCTCGTCGGCCTTTCGGCGTTCGTGGTCGACCGCGGCGAGTAGCCCCACGGCGTCCGTGACCAGGGCTAGAGTGGCGGAATGACCACCGAAACCCTGGGAAACGTCGAGGGGCGCGACATCGGCTCCGGAGTCTCGATCATCCGCGAGCGGACCGACGTCGACGGTTCCGGACCGAGGCTGCACCAGCATCCGTATCGCGAGACGTTCGTCATCGTCCGCGGCCGGGCCAGGTTCACCATCGGGGACGCCGAACGCGAAGGAGGCGCGGGCGACGTCCTCGTCGTGCCCGCGCAGACCCCGCACAAGTTCGCCGTGATCGGGCCGGAAGTCTACGAAGCCGTCCACATCCACGAAAGCGACCATTTCATCACCGAATGGCTCGAGTAATTCTGTCGGGCGCAAGAAAACCCTTTCCCGGGCTAGAATCCGGCGACGTGCCCGTGAACGGCGGGCACCCGAGGCGACGGGGACCGGGAACTGTGACCGACGTGGCGGACCGCAGCGGTGACGAAACCCGCCAGGTGGACAGATTCGGCCAACGGCGCGCGCAGCTGGCGAGGTCGGCGCTGGTCACGTTGTCCGAGCTGGGCTACGCGCGCACGAGCCTGCGGGAGATAGCGCAGAACTCCGAGTTCTCCCACGGGGTCCTGCACTACTACTTCCGGGACAAGGCCGAGCTGATCACCTACTGCGTCAAGCAGTACAAGGCCGAATGCGTCACCCGCTACGACCGGATAGTCGAAACGGCGGAAACGGCCGAAGAACTGAGAACGGCTTTCGGAGCAGCGACGGCGGCCACGCTGTGTGAAAACGCGCGGCTGCACCGGCTCTGGTACGACCTGCGCAACCAGAGCCTGTTCGAGAAGCTGTTCCAGACCGACGTTCTCGCCATCGACGAGACACTCGAACTGATGATCTGGCGGGTCGTCTCCCGGTACGCGGAACTCCTGGGCAAACCGGCGGAGTTCTCCCCGTCGACGACGTATGCGCTCTTCGACGGCCTATTCCAGCAAGGCCTGCTGAAACACCTCGCCGGCCGGGAGGACGCGGCGAGGTGCCTTCAGGATGCGGTGGAGCAGGTACTGGCCCGGCTCTTCACCACTTGATCGTCGGGTACCAGATGACGCCCGTCCGGCCCAGCACACGCAGATCCCAGTACAGCAGCGTGAACGTGCCGGCGACCAGTAACGCGGCACCGGTCACCACGGCGATCCTGGTGGGTTTCGCGAGCATCCATCGCTGCAGCCGTCCGCCCGTGCCGTGCGTGAGCAGAAGGAACAACAGCGCCATCACCAGGATGTTGCCGACCGACTGCAGGGCGAACGCGGCGGCGCCGTAGAACACGTTGTGGCTCTCGGCCGCGCTGCGGAACATCATCCGGAACAGCGGGAACGGCCTGCCGATCAGGAAACCGCCGATGAGCGCGCCCATCAGCACGAGCGGCGCGGGCGGGAACCGGCGGGTGAGGCCGGCGATCGGGTTGCGGACGATGCCGACGGAAGCCAGGCCCAGCACGATGAACACGATCCCGATCACGCCGTAGACGATCATCGACTGGATGTTCCGCGGGCTGAGCCCTCCGGACGACGAGGCCGTCGAGAACTGTGGCATCCGGGTGCCGACGAGAGCGACGATGACGCCGTACACCACGGAAACCGTCAGCATTCCCGCCGCGATCCAGCCCAGTGGCTTCAGCGTGTCCGTGAACTTCGGCCGCCCGGTGGCTCGTCCGCCGACAAGCGGGGCCACGGCACCGAAAGCGGCGATGTTGCAGGCGGTGAACGTTCCGGCCAGCCCCGAGACGAACGCGAAGAACGTTCCGGCCAGCACTCCGCCGATCGGGGTCGCCTTGGCGTCGTGTCCCAGCAGCGTGTTGGCGACGCTGTCCCCGATCACACTGTCCACAAAGGGCGCCGACCAGAGCACGGTCAGCGCGAATCCCGCGAGGACGGACCAGAGGACCACCCGCCATCGGTGTTCCGGATACGGTCCGGAACCGAGAAAGCTCGCCTGCGGTGAAACGGGTACGCGTTCGGTCACGGACATTCGGTGCCTCCAGCGGCTGATGGCTTCCCCCTGATCACCATCGTTGTTCCGCCACCGGGAGGAAGCCACCTCCAAAGTGCCCATCTGTCGTTGGTCCGACCGGCTCCGGGCAGTCCGGATTCACCGGTCCGGCGGGTGTCGCCGGAGGACCCGATCCGCTAGGTGGCCGGATAACCCCGAAAAGGTGAAAGCTCCGGAATCTCGTGGGATCATCGGCTGACGCGTACGGCAACGGCAGCATGGCCACCCGATCCGGCCTTGACCGGCCACTGACCCTGCGGAGGGCGATGGACTTCGACGAGGTCGCGGACGAGCTCTACGGCGGCGATCCGGCCGAGTTCGTCTCGGTGCGCAACCAGCGGGCGAAAGAGGCCAAAGCCGCGGGGGATCCCGCCTTGGCCGAGCGTATCCGCGCCCTGCGGAAGCCCACGCTGGCGGCCTCGATCCTCAACCGCCGGGCGGGCTCCCCCGAGCTGGCGGAGCTGGCAGACCTCGGCGACGATCTGCGCAAGGCGCATTCGGCGCTGGCCGGCGCCGACCTGCGCAATCTCGCCCGCCGGCGGCAGGAACTGGTGAACCGGATCCTGCGCGACGAACCTTCGATGAGCGAGCCGGTCGCCCGCGAAGTCGAAGCCACCCTCGAAGCCGTCGTGGCCGACCCCGAGGTCGCGGCGCTCGCACTGGCCGGGCGGTTGAGCAGCCGGGCGGACAGCACCGGCGACCAGTGGCTGACCAGCGGCTTCGTCCCGCAACCGAAGCGGAAACCCGCACCAGAGCGCGAAAAACCCGCCACTGTGTCGCATTTGGACGACCGGCGGAAGGCGAAGCAGAAAGCCGCCGAGAAGGCCGAAGAGGAGCGGATCGCCAAGTCCCGCGAAGAGGCCGAACGCGAGCAGAAGCGGGTGGCGGAGTTCAACCGGCTCCGGCGCGAGGCCGCCGAGCTCGCGAAGGCCTGCAAACAGGCCGAGATCGACGTGTCCCGCGCCGAGCGCCGGGCGGAGAAGGCCACGGAGAAGGCGAACGAGCTTCGGCGCCGGCTCGCCGACGCCGAACTCGAGGAAGAAACGGCGAACGGTGAGACCGCGGCCGCGCAGACCGTCTTGGACGATCTGCGCGCCGAAGCCCAGCGGATCGACGAAGCGCTCGAACAGTTCTAAGCCGGCTGCCGGTCACGGGCCCGGGTGGCGGTCACCCGGCGTCCGTAGGCGGTCTTGCCGCCCGGCTTGTACACCGACAGCACGGTCATGGCCACGTACATCGTGGTGGACACGATGATCGGGTAGAACCCGTCCACGCGCCGGCCAGCCTCCACGAACGCACCGTCCATAGTGGACTCGGCCGCGGCCGCCAGTTCCCGGATGCCCGGCAGCAGGGAGAACAGCGTCAGCCCGGCGGCGATCAGGGTCAGCACCAGTTTGATCGCCACCCACCTGTACCGGATCAGGCCCCATTTCGTGCCGAGACTGAGCACGATCCCGCTGACCAGTGCGGTCATGCTGACCGGCAGCAGGAGATAGCCGCCGATCTGGTCCATCATCAGGATGGCCGCGTGCTGGCGGCGGGCGTCTTCGGTGAACACGGAGGTGAAGGTCAGGACCGCGTTCACCATGGTGATCCCGAGCCAGCCGAGTGAGGAAACGACATGGACGACGAGGACGAGTTTCCGCCACCGCGGGGTGAGCGTCATCGGCGGTCGCCGCACTGTGGAAGTACTCATGCGACCAGTGTTTCCGCGGTCGGCGTTCCCGTCGTCCGTCGTGGAGCGGCACCTCGCCTACGTAGCGCGGAGTACGAGCCCCCGGACGTACGCCGCCTGCCCGGCGTGCTGGAGGTCGTCGGAGAGCACGCTGACCAGGCGAACCCCGAGGGTGACGGGCGGATCCCACGCCTCGTCGACGATACGGTCGAGGTCGGCTTCGGCCAGTCCGGCGACCCAACCCGTCGTCGCTTCGTGCACCGCGTCGTAGTAGCCGGTCAGCAGGTCGGTGGAGCCGACACGGACCGCCTCGACGTCCTCGGGGCGATGTCCGTATCCGATGTCCGACGCCGGGAAGGGCAGCGAGAAGCGGCCCATCCAGTCCTGCGCGGTCCAGATCTGCTCGGTGCCCATCAGGCCGGCGACATGATCGTCCTGCACCCGGGTCAGATGCCAGACCAGCCAGGCGATCGTGTTCGCGCCCGGCGCCGGGCTCGCGGTCAGCTGATCGGCGCTCAGCCCCTCGACGGCTTCGTGCACGACTTCTTGGACGCGGCCGAACCCGTCGGCCCCCACTTCGGCCAGTTTCATCGAATCCCCTTCCTGCCTCACCGCCCACGATGCCACCGCAAGGTGACCCCTGCCTTACAACCTTGACTTATATAAGCCCAGGCCGTGATAGTGGCCGGATGCACGCGTTCGACGTCCTCGGGGATCCGGTGCGCCGCCGGATCCTGGAACTGCTGGCGGGCGGGGAACAGAGTTCCGGCGACGTGACCGCGGTGGTCCGCGCCGAGTTCGGGATCTCGCAGCCCGCGGTCTCCCAGCATCTGCGCGTCCTGCGCGAAAACGGCTTCACCACCGTCCGTGCCGAGGGCGCGCGGCGGCTGTACTCGGTCGATCCGGGCCCGCTCAAGGAGATCGACGGCTGGCTGGACCAGTACCGGCGGTTCTGGACCGGTCCGCTCGACGCGCTCGCCACCGAGATCGCGCGCGGCCGTCGCGAACGCCGGAAGGCCGCCGAAGACTAGTCTCTCCCCATGCGCAAAGGCTGGGGACGCGCAGTGGTGGTCGCCGTCGCGAGTGTCGTCATCGTGCTGGGGCTCGTTTTCGCGGTCACGGTGCGTGGCGGGCGGGACAAGGGAGCGCAGTGGTACGCGGCCCCGCCGACGACACCGCGCACGCCGTCCTACTCGACCGCCGCGCCCGCGCCCACGACCCGGCCGACGCTCACCGTCGACAGCGGCTGCCGCCTGGGTCAGGGGCCTGCCACGCTCGATCCGGTACCCGAGGCGACCACCCGCCGGGTGAACGCCGCCTGGGACCGCGTCGAGCGGTGGCTCAAGGCCAACGCGCCGAAGACGGCGGCGAGCCTCCGCCCACCCGCGACGCTCGCGCGGATCGCCCAGGCGCAACGGGAGACCGGCGTCCCCCTGCCCGCCGAACTCGTCGCCTTCCTGCTGAGGCACGACGGTGTTTCGGGCCTCGGCGACAGCTTCGCCCTGCCCCCGTTCCACCACCTCGCCTCCACGGAAACCATCGCGAGCCAAGCGAAGGTCATGTGCGACGTGCTGACGTCGAGCGGGCTGGACGACAACGTCGGCTACTGGTGGCACGGGCGGTTCCTGCCCGTCGCCGTCGACGGCGGTGGCGACGGGCTGTTCCTCGACCAGCGCACCGGGACCGGGCGGCTCGGCGACTGGAACCACGAGGGTTCGGTGAGCTTCGATCACCGGCCCGCGACCCTGACCGAACTGCTGGAGCAGACCGCCACCGCCCTCGAGACCGGCGGGCCCGTCGACGGCGGTTACCGGCCGGTCGTCACCGGAAACCGGGCGCTGGACTGGGAGTTCCCGCGCTGAGGTGCGCGGGCGCGTCGACTGTCGGACCCCGCCCCTAGAATCGTCCGGGTGGCAGCCCCCGACATCGGTACCTCGGAAGCCCTTGAAACGCTGAACCGCGTCTTCGGCTACGACGACTTCCGCGGCGACCAGCACGCCATCGTCGAACACGTCATCGCAGGCGGTGACGCGCTCGTCCTCATGCCCACCGGCGGCGGCAAGTCGCTGTGTTACCAGATCCCGGCGCTGGTGCGGCCGGGCGTCGGCGTGGTGATCTCCCCGCTGATCGCGTTGATGCAGGACCAGGTCGACGCGCTGCGCAACCTCGGCGTCCGCGCGGGTTTCCTGAACTCGACGCAGGACTACGCCGAGCGGAACAGGGTCGAGGCCGCGTTCGTCGCCGGCGAGCTGGACCTGCTGTACCTGGCCCCCGAGCGGCTCTCGGTCGAATCCACGGTGCGGCTGCTCGACCGCGGCAAGATCTCGCTGTTCGCGATCGACGAGGCGCACTGCGTCTCCCAGTGGGGTCACGACTTCCGGCCCGACTACCTGATGCTGTCCGCGGTGCACGAGCGCTGGCCGGACGTGCCGCGGATCGCGCTCACCGCGACCGCCACCAAGGCGACGCACGCCGAGATCGCGTCCCGGCTCAACCTGGAGGACGCGCGGCATTTCGTCGCCAGCTTCGACCGGCCGAACATCCAGTACCGGATCGTCGGCAAGAACTCGCCGCAGCGGCAGTTGCTGGAGCTGCTGCGCACCGAGCACAAGGGCGACGCGGGCATCGTCTACTGCCTGTCGCGGAATTCGGTCGAGAAGACCGCGGATTTCCTGGTGGAGAACGGGATCCCGGCGGTGCCGTATCACGCCGGGCTGGACGCGCGGACCCGCTCGAAACACCAGTCGCGGTTCCTGCGCGAGGACGGGCTGATTGTCGTCGCGACGATCGCGTTCGGCATGGGCATCGACAAACCCGACGTACGGTTCGTCGCGCATCTGGACCTGCCGAAGTCCGTCGAGGGCTACTACCAGGAGACCGGTCGCGCGGGCCGTGACGGGCTGCCGTCGACGGCGTGGCTGGCGTACGGGCTTCAGGATGTCGTCCAGCAACGCAAGATGATCGACATGTCGGAGGGGTCCGAGGCGCACAAGCGGCAGCTGAGCGCCCACCTCAACGCGATGCTGGCGCTGTGCGAGACGGTCGAATGCCGTCGTGTCCAGGTGCTGAACTACTTCGGGCAGCGGAGCGAGCCTTGCGGCAACTGCGACACCTGCCTGGCGCCGCCGGAGACCTGGGACGGCACGATCCCGGCGCAGAAGATCCTCTCGACCATCGTCCGGCTGCAGAACGAGCGGCGCCAGAAGTTCGGCGCGGGGCAGATCATCGACATCCTGCTCGGCAAGTCGACGCCGAAGGTGACCCAGCACCGGCACGATTCGCTGAAGGTCTTCGGGATCGGCACGGAGCTGAAGGAGCCAGAGTGGCGGGCCGTGGTGCGGCAGCTGCTGGCGCAGGGGCTCGCCGCGGTCGAGGGCGACTACGGCTCGCTGGTGCTGACCGAGGGCAGCGCCGAGGTGTTGAACGGGGAGCGGAAGGTCCAGCTGCGGCGCGAGCCGGAGCGGGCGGCGAAGGCCGCGGCCCGCTCCAGCGCGAAGAAGGCCGCGGCCGCCGACATGCCCGCCGAGGCGGCGCCGGTGTTCGAACTGCTGCGCTCGTGGCGGGCCGCGGCGGCGAAGGAACAGGGTGTGCCCGCGTACGTGATCTTCCACGACGCGACCCTGCGCCAGATCGCCACCAAACGGCCCACCACGCTGCAGGAGCTGGGTACCGTCAGCGGCGTCGGCGAGAACAAGCTCGCGAAATACGGCGAGCAGATCCTCGAGACGCTAGCCGACGCCTAGTGCTCGTAAGGCCGGCGCGGCGGCCGCCCGGTCATCCCGTCGACCTTGCGTACCGCGCCGTCGATCTGGCTGTGGTACTTGCCCTTGGTCTTGTGGTCGACGAAGGTCGCGGCCTTGTTCACGACCTTGGAGACCTTCTCGGGGTTCTTCCGCACGTAGGCGCGCACGGCCCCGGCGGTGCCGGCCAGGGCGGTCAACTTCCGCAGTAGAGGCACTGTGGTCCCTTTCCTCGGGGTCGTCTGGTGTCCTGCTAACGACCGGTGGTGTCCCCAGGGTTCCCCGCGGCGAGCCGAATCACTCATTTCGGATACCCGGCCGCCGAAAACGGGGCGCGCGACGAGGGCCGGGACCACTAAATTCGACCTCATGCGGGATCTTTCTCTGCTGCCCAAGGCCCATCTGCACGTCCACCTCGAAAGCACCATCCGGCCGGACACGCTCCGTGACATCGGCGAGGCGAACGGCATCGCCGTACCAGCGGAACAACCCGTGTTCGACGGCTTCCGCGCGTTCGGTGACTACAACGGGCTGCTGCGGTCCTGCCTGCGGAGGCCGGAGGACTTCGAACGGGTGGCGCGGGAGTTCTGTGAAGACCAGGTCGCGGACGGCGTCCGCTACGCCGAGGTCACCTTCACGGCGGCTTCGCACGGCGAACGACTGGGCGAACCGGACATGCCGCTGGCGTCGGTCCTCAAAGGACTCTCGACGGGAGCGGCCGAATCCGGGCTCCACTGGCGGGTTCTGCTGGATCACTCGCGCCGCCGTCCGGTCGAACGTGCCCGGCTCACCCTCGACCTCGCCCGCCGGTACGCGCCGGACGGGGTGTTCGCCATCGGGCTCGCCGGGGAGGAGAAGTACCCGCTCGCGCCGTTCGCCGGGATCTGTGACGAGGCAGAGGAGGCGGGGCTCCACCTGATCCACCACGCGGGCGAGGACGCCGGCCCGGCCAGCATCCGCGAGGCGCTGGAGGTCGGCCACAGCGAACGGATCGGCCACGGCATCCGGATCCTGGAGGACGTCGCGCTGGTCGCCGAGGTGCGGGAACGCGGTATCGCGCTGGAGGTCTGCCCGTCGTCGAACGTGACGCTCGGGCTCGTTCCCTCGTTCGAGGAACACCCGCTCTCCCGGCTGATCGACGCCGGGCTCGTGGTCACGCTCAGCACCGACGTTCCTTCGGTGACCGGGACGACGCTGACCGACGAGTTCCTGCGCACTCGTGAGGCGTTCGCCTACGACGACCTCGCGCTCGCCGGCCTCGCCCGGGCGTCCGTCGACGCGTCCTTCGCGCCCGCCGAGCTCAAGCGTTCGATCCACCAAGAGATCGACGCCTGGCTGTCTGACCGCGATTAGTCCTCTGGATGCGGTCCTTGCGCGTGCAAGTACCGCATCCAGAGGACGAAATGCGAGAGGTCAGCCGGTCGGGAAGTCGTCCGGCGTGCGAATGCGGTCCCGCACCCAGACACCGGCGGGCTTCAGCATCGAAGTGCCGGTGAAGGAGTTCCCGGCGCAGGTTCCGGTCTTGAACACGGCACCGGAGCGGAAGTCGTCGGAGAAGTTCCAGTTCGCCCAGCCGATCTTCTTGGCGGCCAGCAGATCCAGGTACTTCTGCGAGTAGGTGAAGTCGTTCCCGCCGTCACCCGTGTAGGTCTGGGTGCCGAATTCCGTGACGAACACCGGGAGCTTGTCGGCCGTCCGCGCCAAGGCGTCGTAGTGCTCGTCCTGGTGCGACGCCGCGTAGAAGTGGAATGTGTACATGATGTTGGTGGCCCGCACCGGGTTGTTCAGGATGTCGTTCTCGTCGCGGCCGTCGGAAATGCCGAAGGTCGACCAGCCGTGCGTCCCGAGGAAGACGACGCTGTCCGGGTCCTGGGCGCGGATCACCGGGATGACCTCTTCGGCGTAGCGTTTCACGTCCGCCCAGCTGACGCCGTTCGGTTCGTTCGCGACGTCGTAGATGATGTTGACCTTGTCCTTGTGCCGCTGGGCGATCTCGGTGAAGAACGTCTTGGCGAGGTGGGTGTTCGCGTTCGGGTCGCCGGGCTTGAGCTGGTGCCAGTCGACGAGGACGTACATCCCGCGCTTGGTCGCTTCTTCGATGTAGTTGTGCATCATGTCGGTGAACTTGCGCGGGTTGCTCTCGTAGCCGTCGTCCTGGATGTACATCGCGACGCGCAGGATGTCGGCCTTCCAGTCGTTGGCCAGCGCGTCGAGCGAAGCGGTCTTCACGCATTGGCTGTACCACTGGATCCCGTGCGTGCTCATCCCCCGCAGCTGGATGGGCTTGCCGTACTGGTTGCACAGTTTGACGCCGCAGACGTGGAGCTTTCCGTTGATGGACACCGGTGTCCCCGTGCCGCACGCCGGTGTGGTGGCGGAGACGACGGCACTCGGCGCGGACGTGTTCCCCGCCGCGTCGTAGGCGACCACTGTGAACGAATAGGCCGTCGACGCGGCGAGACCGGTCACCGTCGCGGGCGGATTCACCGTCGTGGCAACGGTTTGCCCGTTCCGCAGGACGCGGTACCCGGTGACGCCGACGTTGTCGGACGACGCCTGCCAGGTCAGGGTCACGCTGCCGCAGGACACGTTGGACGTGGTGGGCGAGCCCGGCGCCGACGGCGCTTCGGTGTCGTTGGAGCCGCCACTGGCCTCGACCGACAGCGAGTCCGCGTTGGGGCCGCCGTTCGAGGTGACGGCGGTGGTGCGGATCTTGTTGCTGCCCGCGGCGAGGTTCACCGTGGTGGTGACGGTGCGCCAGGTCGTCCACGCGCCGGTGCCGGCGAACCCGAGGTCGTCGACGGCGATGGAGCCGTTGACGGTGATGTCGAGCGGGCGGTTGGCGGTAGTGCCGTTGGCGTAGCGGAAGGTCAGCGTGTGCTGTCCGGCCTGCGCCGCGTTGACGGTGTACTCGACGTAGCTGCCGGTGACGTTGTCGTAGTTGACGAAGCCGGATCCGGTGAAGCCCGTGTGATTGGATTCGACCACGCCGCGCGAGATCGTCGCGTTCTCGGATTCGTAGCGGATGGGAGCCGCGGAAGCGGCCTGGGCGGAGATCGGGACCGAGGCGGCCGCGAGCACCGTGACCAGCGCCGCCCGCC
Organism: Amycolatopsis lurida; assembly: GCF_900105055.1. Taxonomy (NCBI): domain Bacteria; kingdom Bacillati; phylum Actinomycetota; class Actinomycetes; order Pseudonocardiales; family Pseudonocardiaceae; genus Amycolatopsis; species Amycolatopsis lurida. Next base: position 7,086,653 of record NZ_FNTA01000004.1, on the reverse strand, counting down.
ATCTTGGGCGTACCACTTTGTGCCTCCTTCAGAAGCGTCGTTGCGTTCGTGAAGCAGGGGCGCGGCGAGCCCTCGTTAAGAAACCTTCCTAACGCGGACTAGTCTCACCACCCGGCCGAAGTACTGTCAACCGGGCAAAAGGGGCGATCGCACCCCGCGATTCGTCACCTACTCGCGGTAGTTACGCAAGCTAAGGACCGCCAGTAGGTGACGAATCGCGGGTCGTGGCCAGGGTCACCCGCACGGCGGGCCACACAACTTCTCCACATCCGTCACGTACCGTGGAACCGGTGACCGCTTCGTCCCCTTCGACACTGGACCTCATGGACCAGTGGGAACAGCCGCCCAGGAAACGTGGCCCGCGTGGCTGCGTGATGCTCGCGTTGCTGGTCGTGGGCGCCTTGGTCGCCGGTGCCGTCTGGGTCGTGATCAGCCTCAACGACCGCGAGCCGGTGCCGGTCAAGCCGGCGTTCGAGGTCCCCTCGCTCAAGCCGGCCCCCCGTTCGGCGATCCCCGGCGACGCCGGACCGCTGCCCGCGGAGCCCGCGAAGGCCGCCTGGATCGCGAAGGTGTCGGAGAACACGGACATCCCCCCACGCGCGCTGCGGGCCTACGTCAACGCCGCCGAGAAGACCGCGAAGACGGCTCCGCGCTGCGAAATCACCTGGGCGACCATCGCCGGGATCGGCCGGACCGAGTCCCAGCACGCCCGGCACGACGGCTCCCGCGCCGGTGAGGACGGCGTGGTGACGCCGCCGATCATCGGCATCCCGCTCGACGGCTCCCCCGGTGTGCTGGCTGTCGTCGACACCGACAAGGGCGCCCTCGACGGCGACGCGAAGTGGGATCGCGCGGTCGGGCCGATGCAGTTCCTGCCCGCCACCTGGAAGCGGTACGGCGTCCGCGCGAGCGGCGACGGTGCCGCGCCCGACCCGCAGAACATCGACGACGCGGCGATGACGACCGCGCGGTACATGTGCGCCCGGGGCGGCGACCTCGGAGACCCCGCCGGCTGGTGGACCGCGGTGCTGACCTACAACAACTCCACCGCGTACGGGCAGGAAGTGTTCAGCAACGCCGACGCGTACGGCAAGGTCGCACTGAAGCCCTAGGCGGGCAGAAGCCGGGTGACCAGCCGCGTCAGCTGGTGCACGTTCCGGCATTCGTGCATCTCGACGACCTCCGCGTAGGCGTGCGCCTCGGAGTCCCCAGTGGACCACAGCGCGGTGCGCTCGGGATTGAGCCAGTACGTGTGCCTCGCCGCGGCGGCGATCCCGCGCACCGCCTCCAGATTCGGGTCGCCGCCGTTGGTCCTGGCGTCCCCGAGGATGAGCAGGGACGTCTTGGGCCCCACGGCGTCCGAGTACCGCTCGGCGAACTCGCCGAGCGCGTGCCCGTAGTCGCTGTGCCCGTCCCAGCGGGTCAGTTCCGCGTCGGCGAGGATGCGCGCGCCGAGGTCCTCCGGATCGGCGGCGCCGGTGTCGACGAGATGGGTGATCTCGTCGCACGCGTCGATGAACGCGAACACCCGCACCTTGCTGAACTGGTCGCGCAAGGCCTGCACCAGCAGCATGGTGAAGTTCGCGAACCCGGCCACCGAGCCCGACATGTCGCACAGCAGCACGATTTCCGGTCTTCCGGGCCGGTGACGGCGGTACGACGGCCGCATCGGGACGCCACCGGTGGACAGCGAGCGCCGCAGCGTCCGGCGCAGGTCGATCTGCCCGCGCGCGTGCCGCCGTCGCCGGGCGGCCAGCCGGGTGGCGAGTTTGCGCGACAACGGCTGCACGACGCGGCGGAGTTCGGCGAGTTGCGCGCGGCTGGCGAGCAGGAAGTCGACGCGGTCGGCCGCGGGCGGCACGGCGTGCCGCGAAACCCGGTCCCGGCCACGGACTTCCGCCACCCTGCGGCGGGCTTCGGTCCGCACCAGCCCACGGAAGCCTTCGACCCGCCGCCGGACGTCGTCGCGGTCCAGCCGGTCGGTGAAATCCTCTTGGCCGCCCGCGCGAATCGCTTCGAGGACGCGGACCACGAGTGTCTGCGGCTGAAGCCGTTCCAGCGTCTGGTGCGCCGACCAGCCACCGCTTCCCGACGTGCCGCCGTACTCCCCCAGCATGTCGACGGCGAGCCCGGCGAGTTGCGTCAGTTCCGTCTGGTCGTCGGCGGCGAGCGCGGCCGCGAGCCGATCCCGCAAGGCCGCCAGGTCTTCGACAGGGTCTAGGGACGGCGCGCCGACGCCGAGCGGGAAGTAGATGTCGAATGTCGCGTCGAACACCGCGCGCTGGCCGCCGCGCCGGACCAGCGCCGCCGCGAGCCCTTCGCGCATCTGCTCGCGGGAGGCCAGGCCCAGTACTTCAAGTGCCGCGGCGGCGTCGACCGTCTCACTGGGACCTGCCGGGATCCCGTGCTCCCGCAACGCTTCCACGAATTCGACGAGCCTGCCCGGCACGCCGCTCACGAGTCGAGGACCTTGCCGAGTTCCAGCCGCGCGTCCGCCTTCACGACGTCGTCCTGGTGTTTGAGGATGACGCCGAGGCTCGCGCGGACGACATCCTCACCGAGGCTGTCCGCGCCGAGCGCCAGCAGGGTCCTGGCCCAGTCGAGGGTTTCGGCGACCGAGGGCGCCTTCCGCAGTTCCATCGCCCGCAGCGCGGTGATCACCTTGACCACGGACGCGGCGAGCGCGTCGTCGACGCCGGGCACCTTGAGCCGCACGATGCGCTGTTCCAGTGCGGCGTCGGGGAAGTCGATGTGCAGGAACAGGCAACGCCGTCGCAGCGCCTCGGAAAGCTCACGGGTCGCGTTGGAGGTCAGCACCACGAACGGTTTGCGCCCGGCGGTGATCGTGCCGAGTTCCGGGACGGTGATCTGGAAGTCGCCGAGCACCTCCAGCAGCAGACCCTCGATCTCGACGTCGGCCTTGTCGGTCTCGTCGATGAGCAGGACCGTCGGCTCGTCGCCCTTGATCGCCGTCAGCAGCGGCCTGGCCAGCAGGAACTCTTCACCGAAGATGTCGTTGCGGGCTTCGTCCCAGGTCTCGTCCTTGCCGGCGGTGATCCGGAGAAGCTGCTTCGCGTGGTTCCACTCGTACAGCGCGCGGGACTCGTCGACGCCTTCGTAGCACTGCAGCCGCACGAGCCGGGAGCCGCTGGCCTGCGCGACCGCCTTCGCCAGCTCGGTCTTGCCGACCCCCGCGGGGCCCTCGATGAGCAGCGGCTTGCCGAGGGCGTCCGCGAGGAACACCGTGGTGGCGACGGCCGCGGAGGCCAGGTAGCCGGTGTCGGCGAGCTTCGCCGTCACGTCTTCGACGGATGTGAAGTACCCGGTCCCAGCCACGCGGCCTCCCAGCTCGATCGCCTACCCGGCCGACTCTACGTCGCGGATCCGCTTCGGCAGCAGGAACCCGACCGCGAAGGTGAGCATCACCATCACCGCGACCACCCAGAACGTCCGCTGGGCCGCGCCGGTCGGATCCGCGGGCCCGGCGTCGAAGAACACCGTGCCCAGCAGCGCCAGCCCCAGCGCGCCGCCGACCTGCTGGAGCGACGTCAGCGCCCCCGACGCCGATCCGGCCTCCGACGGTTCCACTCCGGACAGCGCGATCTCGAAGTACGGCCCCATGATCAGGCCCGAGCCGATCCCGATCACCAGCAACGCGGGCGCGATCTGCCACGGTCCGGTCTCCGGGCCGAGGAGCAGCAGCAACGCGACCACGCCGGCGGTCATGATCAGCGCGCCGGTGTGCAGCACCTTGCGGCCGTGTTTGCGCACCGCCTGCACCAGGCCCATCCCGACGATCATCCCCAGCGACATCGGCACGCCGGTCAGCCCGGCCTTGAGCGGCGAGAAACCGAGCCCGAACTGCAGGTACAGCGTGAAGACCAGACCGAAGCCGGAGAACGCGGCGAAGTAGATCGTCCCGGTCGCCATCCCGGCGAGGAAGCTGCGCTTGCGGAACAGGCTGGGCTCGACCAGCGGGTCACCGCCGCGGCGGCTCTTGCGCTTCTCGAACCACGCGAACACGCCGAACACCACGACCGCGGCGGCCATCATCGCGAACGTCCACAGCGGCCAGCCGTACTCGCGGCCCTGCACCAGCGGGAAGACGATCAGCAGCGCACCGGTCGTGGCGAGCAGCGCGCCGGGGATGTCGAGGGTGAGCGAACCGCCGGGCCGGGACTCGGGAAGGAACTTGATCGCGGCGAGTACCGCCAGCGCGCCGATCGGCAGGTTGATCAGGAAGATCATCCGCCAGCCGGTGCCGAAGAGGTCGGCGTCGACCAGCCAGCCCGCGAGGATCGGACCGCCGACCGCGGCGAGCCCCATCACCGGGCCGAACATGCCGAACGCGGACTGAAGTTCCTTGCCGGAGAACATCTCCTTCATCATGCCGAGGCCCTGCGGGACCATCGCGGCGCCGAAGAGGCCCTGCACCACCCGCGCGGTGATGATCATTTCCGGGTTCACCGCGACCGCGCAGAACAGCGAGCCGCCGACGAAGCCGATCGCGCCGATCAGGAACATGCGCTTGCGGCCGAAGATGTCGCCGAGCCGCCCGCCGGTGAGCAGGCCGGACACCATCGCGAGGGTGTAGGCGACGCCGAGCCACTGGATCATCGCGGTGCCGCCACCGAGCGAGGACCGCATGACCGGTCCGGCGATGCTCGTGACCGTCATGTCGAGCAGTTCCATCACCGAGCCGGTCAGGATCACGAACAGCGCTGGCCAGCGCCAGCGGTAGGACTTCTCCACGTTTTCCGTGGTCACACCGCTCGGGGTGTCCAGTGTCATCGTCATGGGAACAACGGTAAAGTCAATTCCGGCCACTTTCTGACCGGAATGCGAGCGAACCTGGATTCATGGCGAACACGAGTGCGCGGATGCTGCGGCTGCTGTCCTTGCTGCAGACACACCGCTTCTGGTCGGGGATCGAACTGAGCGACAAGCTGGAGGTGAGCGAGCGGACGCTGCGGCGCGACGTCGAACGGCTGCGCGAGCTGGGTTATCCGGTCAACGCGAGCCGCGGCGTGGCGGGCGGGTACCAGCTGCGATCGGGTACGGTCATGCCTCCCCTGCTGCTGGACGACGAAGAGGCCGTGGCGATCGCGGTGGGCCTGCGGACGGCGGCGAGCGGTTCGGTGGAGGGCATCGAGGAGACCTCCGTCCGGGCGCTGACGAAGGTCGTCCAGGTGATGCCGCCCCGGCTACGCAGACGTGTCGACGCGCTCCAGGCGTACACGACGCCGGCGGCCGTCACGGGTCCACGGGTCAACGCGGCCAGCCTGACGGTGATCGCGCAGGCGTGCCGGGACGACGAGCGGCTGAAGTTCGATTACGCGGCACGCGGCGGCGAGGAGTCCGCGCGGCTGGTCGAGCCGCACCGGCTCGTCTCGCTGGGACGGCGCTGGTACCTGGTGGCGTGGGACCTCGACCGGGTGGATTGGCGCACGTTCCGCGTCGACAGGCTCAGCGAGCCTCGCACCACCGGCGCCCGCTATCGGCCGCGCGAGATCCCCGGCGGCGACGCGGTCAAATTCGTCGAAGCCCAGATCAAGGCGAGGCCGACCACGCATACGCTGGTCGTCCGGGTCGAGGCGCCGAAAGACCGGGTCGAGTCGGCGGTGCGGTACCTCGGTGGCGCGCTCGAAGCGATCGACGAGACTTCCTGCCGTCTGACGATGAACGTCGACACCTTCGACTGGCCCGTCCTGATCCTCGCCGCCATCGGCGTGCCCTTCGAGGTCGAGAGCCCTTCGGCGTTCAAAGATCACCTCGCGTCCGTCGCCGCACTCTTCACGGCGGCTAGCATCGGGCCGTGAGCACCTATGTCGCGGCCGAGGGCCGATACGAGAGCATCCCCTACCGCCGCACCGGGCGCAGTGGCCTGAAGCTGCCCGCGATCTCGCTGGGCCTGTGGCACAACTTCGGGAACGACAAGCCGCTGGGCACCCAGCGGGACATCGCGCGGCGCGCGTTCGACCTGGGCATCACCCATTTCGACCTCGCCAACAACTACGGCCCGCCCTACGGTTCGGCCGAGGAGAACTTCGGCAGGCTGCTGGCTTCGGATTTCAAGCCCTACCGTGACGAACTGGTCATCTCGACCAAGGCGGGCTACGACATGTGGCCCGGCCCGTACGGCGAATGGGGCTCGCGCAAGTACCTGCTGTCCTCTTTGGACCAGTCGCTCGGCAGGATGGGCCTGGACTACGTCGACATCTTCTACTCGCACCGTTTCGACCCCGAGACTCCGCTCGAAGAGACGGTCGGCGCGCTCGACACCGCCGTCCGCTCCGGACGCGCGCTGTACGTCGGCATCTCGTCGTACTCGTCGGAGAAGACCGCGGAGGCCGCGCGGCTCCTGCGCGAACTGGGCACCCCGCTGCTCATCCACCAGCCGTCGTACTCGATGTTCAACCGCTGGCTCGAAGGCGACAAACTGCTCGACACGCTCGAAGCCGAAGGCGCGGGCTGCATCGCGTTCTCGCCGCTGGCACAGGGACTGCTGACCAGCCGCTACCTCGACGGGGTTCCCGAGAATTCCCGTGCGGCGCAAGGGAAGTCGCTCAACCCGGACACGATCACCGAAAACACCCTCGGCAAGATCCGGGCGCTGAACGAGATCGCCCAGCGGCGCGGGCAGACGCTGGCGCAGCTCGCGCTCGCGTGGGGACTGCGCGACCCGCGGATGACGTCGGTGCTGATCGGCGCGAGCAGCGTCGCCCAACTGGAGGACAACGTCGGCGCGCTGAAGAACCTGCACTTCACCCACGAAGAGCTGGCCGAGATCGACCGCTACGCCACCGAGGCCGACATCAACCTCTGGAAGCGCTCGACCGACGCCGGATGACACCCGAAATCGCGTTGCTCCGCCGGGCTGGGGCGCCGAGACTGCGGATATGACGTTCGAAGAACTGCTCGCCGAAGGAGAGGCCGTCCCGGTCGCAGGCTGGGACTTCTCGTGGTTCGAGGGCCGGGCCACCGAGGAGCGGCCGCCGTGGGGTTACTCGCGGCTCCTCGGCGAGCGGATGGCGAAGGCCGCCGCCGGGCTGGACCTGCAGACCGGCGGCGGCGAGGTGCTCGCGGGCGTCCCGGAACCGCCGCCGGTCCTCGCCGCCACCGAAGGCTGGCCGCCGAACGTCGAGGTCGCCCGGAGGAACCTCGCACCGCTGGGCGGTGAGGTGGTCGAGGCCGAGCACGACGCGCCTCTGCCGTTCCCTGACGAGTCCTTCGATCTGGTGACCAGCCGCCATCCGATCGCGAACCCGTGGCGGGAGATCGCCCGCGTGCTGCGCCCGGGCGGAACCTTTCTGTCGCAACAGATCGGCGCCGGAACCGTGCGGGAGCTGAAGGAATTCTTCCTCGGCCCGCAGGACTACGGCGGCTGGACGCCCGACGTCCTCCGCGTCGAGGCGGAGGCCGTCGGGCTGCGCGTCGAGCGCCTCGAACCGGCGAAGCTGCGGATGGAGTTCTTCGACCTCGCCGCCGTCGTCCACTTCCTCCGGAAGGTGATCTGGATCGTGCCGGGGTTCGAGGTCGAGACTTACCGTGACAGGCTCGCGGAGCTGCATCGGATCATCGAGACCGACGGGAAGTTCGTCGCGCACTCGCGGCGGGTGCTCGTGGAGGCCGTCAAGCTCTAGTCCGGTTGGTCCGCAGTCACACCTCGCCAGGTACATGAAGGCCCCCTTCCTTGCGCCTGGCGCAAGGAAGGGGGCCTTCATGTACCTCAGGCACCGTGCCGGTCCAACCTCGTGGGCCGTTAAGCCGGTTCTCTTGAGGGGTAAGGCAAATCGGGCGTGTCGCGAAAGCCACTTTCGCGACAGGGACGGCCCACATCGGCTGGTAGTGAAGGGCCCTTCCCTACCTTCAGGGTAGGCAAGGAGGCCTTCACGGACCGGTGAGCGCGGCGCCCCGAACGCCACGTTTGCCTCCCCCTCAGCCCCTCACGAGGACAAACGCTCCAGGTGCTCGGCGGTCAGCTTCACGTCCCCCGCGGCGAAGTTCTCCTCAAGGTGCGCGATGTTCGCCGTCCCGGGGATCGGCAGGATCACCGGCGACCGCACGAGCAGCCACGCGAGCCCGACCTGCGCCGTGGTCACTCCCAGTTCGGCGGCGACGGCGACGAGCTCGGATCCGGCCTCGGACGCGGCGCCGAGCACCGGACGCCAAGGCAGGAAAGCGATCCCGGCCGCCTCGCACGCGTCCAGCACCGCTTCGTACGAGCGGTCCAGGAGGCTGTAGCGGTTCTGCACGCTCGCGATGTCCACGATCTCCCGTGCCCGCGCGAGTTCGTCCACAGTGACTTCGGACAGCCCGATCCGGCCGATCTTGCCTTCGTCGCGCAGGTCCCGCAGTGCGCCGAGCTGGTCGGCCAGCGGGGTTTCGGGGTCGAGGCGGTGCAACTGCAGCAGCTCGATCCGCTCGACGCGCAACCGCCGCAGGCCCTCGTCGACCTGCACCCGCAGCGATTCCGGGCGTGCGTCGTACTTCCAGTCGTCGCCGGTCCGCACGACGCCGACCTTGGTGGTGACCACCAGGTCGTCCGGGTACGGATACAGCGCTTCGGCGAGCAGTTCCTCGTTGGCGCCGCCGCCGTACAGGTGCGCGGTGTCGATCAGGGTGATGCCGAGCTCAACGGCCCTTCGCGCCAAGGCGATGGACGCCTCACGCGCGGGACCGGCTTCGGTCGGCAGGCGCATGGCACCGAAACCGATCCGGCGTACGGGCAGGTCTCCGCCGATGGCGAACTGTTCCATGGGAGAAACCTAGCGCAGCGGATCCCTCGGCGAGGGCAAATGCGAGGTGTCCGGGAACATGTGGAGCGCGCGCAGGGCCGCGCCGAGTTCGGCGATGTCGGCCGGGTCGGTCAGCGAACGCCCCAGTTCCTCGGAAATCCGCTTCAGCCGGTGCCGGATCGTGTTGGGGTGACAGAACATCCGCTCGGACGTCAGTTTCGTGGAGCCCTGGCATTCGAACCACGCCCGCAACGTCAGCAGGAGCACGTTCCGGTCGTCGCCGGGCAGGTCCAGGATCGGCCGCAGCACGTGGTGCGCGAGCTGGACCGACGCTTCCGGCGCGCTGGCGACGAGCCCGGCCAGCGGGGATTCGTTGAACTGCACCATTCCCGTCGACCCCGGCATCAGGCTGGAGAGCGCGACACGAGCGAGGTGCAGCGCGCGGGAAGTGTTCCCGAGGCCGGTGAACACCGGGCTGACGCCGATCCGGCCGGTCTGGTTCTCCCGTAACAGCTCGATGATCACCTGAGACGCCGCCGGATCCCGCATCGAGACCACGCCGACCTGCAGGTCCGGAGTGAGCCGCCAGGCGGACGCGTGATGCCGTTCGCGGAGCCGGTTTTCGATCTGGGGCAACGGTTCGTGTCCGACGCGCGGGGTCTCGGCGGCGACGACCACATACGTCCCGTCGAGCGAGAGTTCCAGCACGCGCGCGATGTCCCACAGCGTGCCCTCGGTGGCCGCGCCACCGGCGAACAACGCCTCGACCAACGCGGAGCGTCTGCTTTGGTGCGCCAGCATGACTTCGGCGGTGGTGTCCCGGTACGTCGTCGTCAGCGCCTCGGCGTAGTCGTCGATCAGCGCCCAGATCGTCGACGTCGCGGCGACGAGGCCGCGGAGGTCCTGGTGCTCACCCGAAGCGGTCAGGTCGACGAACCGGTTCCACACCTCGGTGAGGCCGATCCGATAGGCCCGCAGGAGTTCCGGCAGCGGGGCGCCCTGCAACGCGCGGGCACGCCCGGTGGCCCTCGCCTGGGTGAGGTCGGGTTCCTCCGTGCCGCGGAGGGTCCGCATGACGAATTCGAGGTTGTTCCGCACCGACGTCCGCAGTTCGGCGGGGCTGACGAACTGCGCGTCGCGGTACACCGGCATCTCGGCACGGATCTGCCCGACCGTGCTGTCGATGAGCGCCGGCAAGTGCTTTTCGACCTCCACGGCCAGTTCGGCGACCACCGCGGCCGAACCTTCGCGGAGCACAGTTCGGTAATGCATGGACGTCCTCCGGGGCAGGGACTCCTCGTCGAGCCCCTGGGGACGTCATCTAACACGAGTTGCCCGCGGGTGGCCTGTCGAAGCGGGCGGGCTCCGCCGGTACGGCGGAAAATCGGGATTTCCACCGCACCGGCGGGATTTCACAGCTTCGCGGCCGCGCTCTTGATGGCTTCGCGGATCCGGAAGTAGGTGCCGCACCGGCAGACGTTCTGGATCGCGTCGATCTCGGCGTCGGTCGGGTTCTTCGTCTTCTTCAGCAGCGCCACCGCGGCCATGATCTGTCCCGGCTGACAGTAGCCGCACTGCGCGACGTCCTGCTCCAGCCAGGCTTCCTGCACCGGGTGCAGGTCGTCGCCGTCGGCGAGGCCTTCGATCGTGGTGACCTCCTTGCCCGAGCACTCGGACACCGGCGTCACGCACGGGTTGAACGCCTCGCCGTCGAGGTGACTGGTGCAGGCCTTGCAGACGTTGATCCCGCAGCCGTACTTCGGGCCGCGGACGCCGAGCTTGTCCCGCAGCGCCCACAGCATGGGCAGATCCGCGGGGGCGTCGACGGTGACGGTCTTCCCGTTCACCGTGAAGGTGTAGTTGGGCATCGAAAACTCCTGGAGGTCAGCGGGGGAAGGGTTCGAAGTCGACCGGGAAGTTGATCGGGAAGCTGCGCGGTTTGATCCCGGTGGCCCGCGCGTAGGCGTTCCCGATCGCGCCGACCGGCGCGGGTACGCCGAGTTCCCCGGCGCCGCCGATCTCGCCCGTCTCCGGCATCACGAACACCTTGACGTCCGTCGGCGAGTTCTTCTGCCGCGCGTAGTGGAACTGCGAGTAGCTGCCCTCCAGCGGCAAGCCCTTGTCGATGTGCAGACCCGCGGTCAGCGTCGTGGCGATGCCGTCGGTCAGGCCGCCGAGCATCTGCGCCTCGATCCCGCGCGGGTTGATCGGCTTGCCGACGTCGACCGCGATGGTCGCCTTGGTGACACGCGGTTTCTTCGGGTCACGGGCGTCCATTTCGACGAGGCAGGCGGTGTACGACTTGTACTCGCCGTGCACGGCGACACCCTGGGCGAAGCCTTTGGGCATCTTCTTGCCCCACTCGCCGAGTTCGGCGACCTTGTCCAGCACCGCGCGCTGCCGGTCGTCCTTGATGAACTCGCGCCGGAACTCGACCGGGTCCTTGCCGAGTTTCGCGGCGATCTCGTCGACCATGATCTCTTCCGCGCCGCGTGTGCTCGCGGAGTACACCGACCGCCAGGCACCGGTGTGGAAGTCCACCGGGACCTCGTTGAGCAGCTGCGTGGTGACCCCGAAGTTGTACGGCGACTTCACCGTCAGCAGGAACACCGTCTGCGCGAAGCTCAGGTTGCCGCCGACCGGCAGTTCCGCGGCGAAAGCGGTCAAGACCTCGCCGAGCCCGTGGCTCCAGTCGGTCTCCACGCTGGCGACGCGGTGCTCGAAGGTGAGCACCTGGCCGAGCGGGAAGGTGGCGCGGATCTTGTGGTGACTCGCGGCCCGCGCGCGGCCGTGGCGCATGTCGTCGATACGGCTCCACATCAGCCGCACCGGCCGTTTGAACGCCTTCGAGGCACGCGCAGCCTCGATGGCGCCGTCGGAGAACAGCCGACGGCCGAAGGAACCGCCCGCCTGCTGGACGTGCACGGTGACCTTGTTCTCCGGCAGCCCGAGTTCCTGCGCGATGTTCTGCTTCGCGAGGATCGGGACCTTCATCCCGGACCAGATGGTCGCGCTGTCCTCCCGGACGTCGGCGACGGCCGAGTTGGTCTCCAGCGGGGCGTGGCTGGCGAAGGCGAAGTCGAACTCGCCGTCGACGTACTGGGTCAGCAACGGCGGCACGACGAACGGCAGAGCCGCGGCCCGCAGCTTCTTCTTGATCGTCGCGTTGTTCTCGCCGTCGACGGTGCCGCCGTTCCAGGTGACGTCGAGGGCGTTCTTGCCGTCCAGCGCCTGGCCGAACGTCTCGGCCATCACCGCGACCCCGGTCTTGATCACGGCGATGTCGATGATGCCGGGCATCGCGCGGACGGCGGCCTCGTTGTTGACCTGCTTGACCGTGCCGTTGATCGTCGGCGGGCGGCGGACCATGACCGGCATCGCGCCGGGGATATCCAGGTCCAGCGTGTACTGCAGCTGTCCGGTGACCATCGCGCGGGCGTCCTTGCGCGATTGCGGCGTGCCGACCAGCCTGTGCGCGGACTCCGCCTTCGGGGTCGCGGTCACCTTGCCGAGGTCGGCGCGGGCGGCGGGCCTGGCCAGCGCGCCGTAGCCCGCTCGGCGGCCGTCGGGCGCGATCACCGCACCGTCCCTTGTGGACAGTCGGGCGGCATCGGCGCCCCACTGCCGCGCCGCGGCCGCGACCAGGCGGGCGCGCGCGGCGGCGGCCGCGGTCCGCACCGGGGTGTAGAGCGAGCGCATCGTGTTGGAACCGCCGGTCAGCTGGTTGAACAGCAGTTCGGAGCGGGCGTCGGAAAGAACGACGTCGACCCGGTCGAGCGGCAGGTCCATTTCCTCGGCCACCAGCATCGCGTTCGCCGTGGTGATGCCCTGGCCGACCTCGGTCCGCGGCAGCTCCAGCCGCACGCGGCCGTCTTCGCGGACTTCGAGCACGAGGAGACCGGCGGTGGGGGCGTTCGACAAGATCAGCACGTCGCCGAGGTCGAGGATCTCGGCCGGCCCGGGCGGAGTCGGGATGACGGCTTCGGCCTCTTCGGGCGAGACGGTGTCGATACCGATCTTCGTGGCGATCGTGAGCGTGGGCGCGGCGACGAGGAAGCTCAGGAACCGGCGACGGCCGAGGCCGCCGGAGTCCGGAGCCTCGCCTGGGGTTCCAGTGGTGGGACTGGCCATCGGGAAGATCCCTTCGAGAGCGCGCGGAGAAGGCGGAACCCTCGCGCGGCCTGGGGTCGGATGGCGACACGCTAGGCATCGGCATTCGGCCTAGTCAACGCGCAGTAGTCGGGTCGGCCCATCTGTGTGACGAGGTGACAGCGAACGGCCCCGAATGTGTGGCGCGCCACAGCCGGTCAGATGGAGTCGCGCTCCCGGCCTGCTTCGAGCAGGTCCTCGCGGGCACGCGCGACGCGCGAGCGCACGGTGCCGACCGGGCAGCCGCAGATCTCGGCGGCCTCGGCGTACGAAAGCCCGAGCACCTGGGTGAGGACGAGGACCTCGCGCCGCTCCGGGTCGAGCCCGTCGAGCAGCATCCGCAGCTCGACCAGGTCCTCGAAGCCGGCGACACCCTCCGCCTGACGGGCGCCACGCCGCTCGGCGGTGGCCTCCCAGTCGACATCGGCGAGTTTCGGGCGCGCCGAAGCCGCCCGGATGCGGTCGACGACGACGCGGCGCGCGATCGACAGGAGCCAGGTCCGCGAAGAGGACCGGCCGGCGAACCGCCGCAGGCTGCCGAACGCGCGCAGGTACGTCTCCTGGGTGAGATCGTCCGCGGCGCCGACGTCGGCGAGGTGCGCGACGAAACGCCAGACGTCGGCCTGGGTGGCCCGCACCCAGTCTTCGAGCGCCCGCCGGTCGCCGCGGGCGGCGGCGAGCGCGAGCTCGGTCACCCGCTCGTCGTCGTGGTTGCGCGGCCCGGCCATACGAGAAACGTAGCAGCGTCCCGGGAACCGGGGCAGGCCCGCGCCCGACAAGTGAGACGTGAAGTGCGAGACCTGCCGCGAGGCCCTGTCGGCCCGGCTCGACGGCGAAACCGAACCCGCCCCGCCCGAGGTGGTCGACCGGCACGTGGCGGGCTGCCCCGCGTGCCGATCGTGGCTCTCGCGTGCCGAGCGGATGCACCGGGCGATGCTGCTGCGGCCCGCTCCCAGAGTCCCGGACCTCACCGCCGTCATCCTCGACCGCACCCCCGCCCCGCCGAGCGAGGGCTGGCCTGCCAGGATCGCGCTCGCGCTGGTCGCGATCGCGCAGCTCGGTCTCGCCTTCGCCCAGCTGCTGGGCGTCGAAGACCACACGGCCGGGCACGGTACGGAATCCCTGATCGGGCACCTTGCCCACGAAAGCAGCGCGTGGAACCTCGCGGTCGGTGTCGGACTCGGCTGGGCGGCCGTCCGCACGAAGGCGGCGTCCGGGCAGCTGCCCGCGCTGACCGGTTTCGTCGCGCTCCTCCTGGCGCTGTCGGCGGGCGACCTCGCCACCGGACAGGTCACCGCGGGACGCGTGCTCACCCACGGGTTGGTCGTCGCCGGACTGCTCTTGCTGTACGTGGTGAACCGGCAGCATCGGCTGCGCAACCGCCCCAGCCCGGCGACGACGGCCGGCTACCCGGATTCCCGCAGCGCCGAAACCGACCACGAGACCGGCGAAGCCCCCGAACGCCCCCGTCAGCACCGGGGTTTCCGGCGTCCGGCGAGCCGTCACGTGGCTTGACCCACCTGGTCTAGACCATTACCGGTCACTGGGAGCACGCGCACGGATACCGGGTGAATCACAGGTTTTCGCGCGCGGCGTGCGCGATTCGCGGCACGGGCACGTTTATCGTTCGCCTGGGACCACCGAATGTAAACCTTCTTGCCCATTTCGGGCCGGACCCGGATAACTTTGGTGGAACACCTTGGTTCGACAGGAGGCGAAGCTCGTGGTTGGCGCAGAAAACCCACCCGTCGGCACCCCCGCCGGGATGCGGAAGATCAATCAGCGCGCCGTGCTGGACCTCCTGCGCCGCAGCGGCCCGGCGACGCGGCCCCAGGTCGCGAAGGACACCGGACTTTCGAAACCCACGGTGAGCCAAGCGTTACTGGCACTCGAAGCGGCCGGGCTCGCCAGGGCGACCGGGCACACCTCGACCGGCACCGGCCGGTCCGCCGTCCTCTACGAAGCGGATCCCACGGCGGGTTACGTCCTCGGTGTCGACATCGGACGCGAGCACCTCCGCGTCGCCGTCTCGGACCTCGGCCACACCGTGGTCGCCCGCCGGGACGAGCGGAACACCTCGCGTTCGGGCACGGCGCTCGTCAATGCGGTGGGCGCCCTCGCCGCGGCGACCGTGCGCGAAGCGGGACTGTCCCAGGCGGACATCGTCGTGCGGGTCCTCGGCTCCCCCGGCGTCGCCGACCCGGATAAACGCTGCTTCCGGCACGCGCCGAACCTGCCCGGCTGGGGCAAGGCGGGCCTGCTCGACGAACTCGAAGCCGTCCTCGGCCCGGACCTCATGGTCGAGAACGACGCGAACCTCACCGCCGTCGGCGAATGGGAACGCGGCGCCGCGCGCGGCGCGTCGGTGTTCGGCTGCATCACCATCGGCACCGGCGTCGGCATGGGCGTGATGGTCGACGGCCAGGTCTTCCGCGGTGCCACGGGCGCCGCGGGCGAGATCGGCTACCTGCCGTACGGGCAGTCGGACGCGGCGGGCGAGGGCGAGGACTCGCCGCCCGTCCGCGGCCACCTCGAAGAGGCGACGGCGGCGCAGTCCGTCGTCCGCGGCGCGCGCGAACTCGGCCTCGGCACGGCGAAATCAGCCCGTGAGGTCTTCCGGCTCGCCCGGGACGGCGACGAACTCGCCCTGCGCGCCGTCGAGGCGGAGGCCGACAGGCTCGCGTACACCGTGGCGTCGGTGGCGGCGGTGATCGACCCCGAACTGATCGTGCTCGGCGGCGGGATCGGCACCGCGGCCGATCTGCTGCTCGACCCGATCGACCGCGCCCTGCGCTCGTTCACTCCCCTGGTGCCGTCGGTCGTCCAGGGCGAACTGGGCGACGACGGGGTGCTGACCGGCGCGATCAGCGTCGGGTTGCGCGCCGCCGAGGGCCTGGTCTTCGAACGCAAGGTGGGCGCGGCCTAGGCGGCCCGCCAGGCCTTTCCGCCGGCGCTGATCCGCCACGGCGTCAGCCTCAGCACGGTGATGCCCGGATCCAGCGGGTCGTCACCGCCCATGATCTTCGGGTCGAAACCCAGCGGCTCCGGCGTTTCCGACGCCAGGCGCCACAGGTGCCGCCGGGTCGCCTCGTCGTCGGCGTAAACGGCGCCGCATTCGGCGACGGCGACCTCGTGCGCCGGATCCCAGTACGAGCACGAGACGAACGGCGTGCGCGCCAGGTGCGCCTTCTTCAATGGCGTCGGACGCGTGAACAGATGCCCGACGAGCCCTTCCTCCCGCTCCTCCCAGAGCGGGTGCACGACACGGGACCTCGGCCTGCCCCGCCGGTCGACGGTCGCGAGCGTGCACCAGACCACGCGATGGGCGACGCGGACGAACTCCGCCGTCAGTTCGGGTGGCGGCGTGCTAGATTCCACAACCATGGTTGTGGATCCTACGCCGTTGAACCTCGACCTGTCACTCGTCTCGCTGTTCGCGGGCTGGGCGATGAGCGGTGAGATCCAGCGGCGGCTGACCGCCGACGGCCTCGGCGAACTGCGGTTCAACGACGGCGTCGTGTTCCAGCACGTGCTCGCGGGACCGCTGTCGATCTCCGCGCTCGCCGAACGGATGGGCGTGACCCAGCAGGCCGCGTCGAAGGCCGCCGCCGATCTGGAACGCCGGGGCCTGCTGCGCCGCGAACCCGATCCGGCCGACGCGCGAACCAGGCTGCTGCACCTCACCGAAAAGGCCGAGAGCGCCGTCGAAGCATGGCGGAAGCACCGGGCCGCGTTGGAAAAGGAACTCACCGCCGAATACGGCGAAGAGCGGGTCTCGGACGCGAAAGCGTTGCTGGCCGGGATCCTCGGCCGTTACGGCGAACCGGAGGCGATCCGCGGCCGCCGGGTCCGCCCGCCGCGGTAAGGCATTACCTCCGCGGTAATCGACAGCGGGGGGACGATATTCCCATGACCACAGCCAAGAAGATCGTCCTCGACTGCTTCGAGAACATGTTCGTGCACAAGGACTTCGCCGCCGCGGGCACGAACGTGCACCCGGATTTCGTCACCCACAGCCCGGGATTCCCCTCCGGCCGTGACGCTTTCGTGGAGGCGATGCGGAATTCACCGATGGTGGGCGCGGACGTCTCGGTGAAACGCGTGATCGCCGACGACGAGCACGTCGTCGTGCACCTGCACGTCGTCCGGCCGGGTGAGGAATCCGGCGCGGCCGTCGTCGACATCGTGCGCGTGGCGGACGGGCTCATCGTGGAGCACTGGGACGTCAAGCAGCCGGTGCCGCCCGGCGCGGAAATGTTCTAGGGCTTGATGATCAGGCAGGTGCTCGACGCCGTCGCGAGCACCTTGCCCTGCCCGTCGCGGATGTCGCCCTCGGCGAACGCGACGCGCGAACCGGCCTTCACGACCCAGCCGTGCGCGCGGATCTCCCCCACCGAGCCGGAAATGGCGCGCAGGTAGTTCACCTTCAGTTCCACCGAGGTGTACCCGACACCGGCGGGCAGGGTCGAGTGCACCGCGCACGCCACCGCCGAATCCAGCAGGGTCGCCGCGACGCCGCCGTGCACGGTCCCGATGGGGTTGTACAGCGACTCGTCCGGCGTCGCGGCGATCACGACGTCGCCTTCGGCCACGCTCACCCAGCGCATGCCGAAATGCGCCGAGATCGGCGCCGGCGGGATCCGGCCCTCGGCGATACCGGTCAGGTACTCGAGGCCGGACATTTCCCGGCCGAGCCGGGCGGTGGGCAGCGGATCCTGCCAAGTCACGGTCTTCTGCCTGGTCTGCCCGGTGACATCGGTGGTCATGGCCGCCTCCTAAGACGATCGTCCTAGGCTTTCCTAGGACGATCGTCTTAGTCAAGGGCTATGCTGAAGGAGTGTCCGATACCACCACTCGCGAGCGGATGATCTCGACTGCGATGACGCTCTTCCGCCGCGAGGGCTACCAGGCGACCTCGTGGCGGCGGCTGGTCGAAGAGGCCGGGACGCCGTGGGGATCGGCGTACCACCACTTCCCCGGCGGCAAGGAGCAACTCGCGGTCGCCGCCATCGAACTCGGCACCGCGGTCGTGGCGAAGACGGTCCGTCGCGCCTTCGAGCGCACCGAGACCGTCGAAGACGCCGTTTCCTGGTGGTATCGCAAGGCGGGCGAGGCGCTGGCGGCCGACGACTACCGCGGCGGCTGTCCCCTCGCCACGATCACGCTGGAGATGGCGCACGCCTCGCCCGCGATCACCAAGGCGTGCCAGGACGCGTTCGCCGCCTGGCACGCACTGCTCGTCGAACTGCTCAGTGATGTCAAGGACCCTGAAGACGTCGCCACGGCCATCATGAACAACCTCGAAGGAGCCCTGCTGGTCAGCCGGGTCCACCGGTCGCCCGACGCGCTGGACCGGGCCGCGCGGCATGTCGCGCTCGTGATCCGCGCCTCCTGACGAAGCCGAGCGAGCATGGGCGAGCGCGGGTAGCGTGGCCAGACATGATCGGTCTGCCCGACACCATCACGGCCTGCCTCTTCGACCTCGACGGCGTGCTGACCGGAACCGCGGCCCAGCATCGCGCGGCGTGGAAGCGCACCTTCGACGAGTTCCTGCGCGCCCGCGACGGTGACGCGTTCTCGCCGTTCACCGACAACGATTACGCGGCTTACGTCGACGGAAGGCCGAGGGCCGACGGCGTCCGCACGTTCCTCACCTCGCGCGGGATCGAACTGCCCGAGGGAAGCCCGGACGACGGGATCGACGCCGCCACCGTCAACGGGATCGGCAACCGGAAGAACCAACTGGTGCTGAAGATCATCGAGGACGAGGGCGTGACTCCGTACCCGGGTTCCGTCCGGTATCTGGAGGCGGCGAAGGCGGCGGGGCTGCGCATCGGCGTCGTCACCTCGTCGGCCAACGGCGCGAAGGTGCTCGACGCCGCCGACCTGACCAAGTTCGTCGAAACGCGGATCGACGGGATCGTGATCACCGAGAGGAATCTGCGCGGCAAACCCGCCCCCGATTCGTTCCTCGCCGGCGCCGAGGCGTTCGGTGTCGCACCGGCGAACGCGGCCGTCTTCGAGGACGCCCTCGCGGGCGTGCAGGCGGGCAAGGACGGCGGTTTCGGTTACGTGGTCGGGGTGAACCGCGCGCATCAGGCGGGCGAACTGCTCGCGCACGGCGCCGACGTCGTGGTGGACGACCTCGCCGAACTCCTGGAGGATCGCAAGTGACCGAATCGCTTCTCCGCGGCTACGAGGTCGCGCCCTGGGAGCTGCGCTGGCACGGAATGGACGTCGACGCGTTGCAGCGCACCGAATCGGCGTTCGCGGTCTCCAACGGGCACATCGGCCTGCGCGGCACGCTGGAGGAGGCCGAGCCGCGCGGTCTTCCCGGCACCTACCTGAACGGTTTCTACGAGCAGCACGATCTTCCTTACGCGGAAACGGGTTACGGCTATCCCGAAGAGGGGCAGACGGTCGTCAACGTGACCGACGGCAAGATCATCCGGCTGCTGGTCGAGGACGAACCGCTCGACATGCGCTACGGCCAGGCGACCGAACACGACCGCGTGCTCGACTTCCGGAAGGGCACCCTCGCGCGCGACACCGTCTGGTCGTCACCGACCGGCCGCCGGGTCCGGGTGAAGACCGAACGCCTGGTCTCCTTCACCCAGCGGGCCGTCGCGGCGATCAGGTACGAGGTCGAACCGCTCGACGACGAACTCCAGCTGGTGGCGCAGTCGGATCTCCTGGCGAACGAACCGATCGAGTCCGACACGCGTGACCCGCGGGTCGCGGCGGCACTGGAGTCGCCGTTGGTCGGGGAATACCACCACGCGGAGGCCTACCACGCGGTGCTGGTGCACCAGACCCGCCGATCCGGGTTGCGGATGGCCGCCGCGATGGACCACAAGATCGACGTCTCCGACGGCGTGCGCACGCATATCGAGGCCGAGGACGATCTCGCGCGGCTCACCATCGCCGTCGACGTGCCCAAGGGCGGGCGGCTGCGGATCACCAAGTTCCTCGCCTACGGCTGGTCCGCGCAGCGATCGGTGCCCGCCGTGCGCGCACAGGTCGAGGCCGCGCTGGCCGGGGCACGCCAGACCGGCTGGAAGGGGCTGCTCGCCGAGCAGAAGGCGTTCCTCGACGACTTCTGGGAGACCTCGGACATCGAGATCGAGGGCGACCCGGAACTGCAGCAGGCCGTGCGGTTCGCGCTCTTCCACCTCTTGCAGGCCGGGGCCCGCGGCGAGACGAGGGCGCTGGCGGGCAAGGGATTGACCGGCCCGGGCTACGACGGGCACGCGTTCTGGGACACCGAGACCTTCGTCCTGCCCGTGCTCACCTACAGCATCCCGGACGCCGCCCGCGACGCACTGCGCTGGCGTCACTCCACTTTGGACAAAGCGCGGGAAAGGGCGACCCAGCTGGGGTTACGCGGCGCCGCGTTCCCTTGGCGGTCCATCAACGGCGCGGAGTGTTCCGCCTACTGGCCGGCGGGCACGGCGGCGTTCCACGTCAGCGCGGACATCTCCGACGCCGTCGTGCGCTATCTCAACGCCACCGGCGACGACGAGTTCATGCGGAACTGCGGCGCGGAACTGCTCCTCGAAACCGCGCGATTGTGGTTGTCACTCGGGCATTTCGACCGGCGGGGCCGCTTCCGGATCGACGGCGTCACCGGACCGGACGAGTACTCCGCGGTGGCGGACAACAACGTCTACACGAACCTGATGGCCCGCCGGAACCTGTTCTACGCCGCCGAAATCGTCGGCCAGCACGACGACGTGGCCCGGCGGTTCGAGGTCGGCGCGGACGAGGTCGCGTCGTGGCGCAAGGCCGCCGAGGCGATGCTGGTGCCCTACGACGAGGATCTCGGCGTGCACCCGCAGTCCGAAGGGTTCCTGGAGCACGACGAGTGGGATTTCGAGGCGACGGACCCGGATTTCTACCCGCTGCTGCTGAACTATCCGTACTTCGACCTGTACCGCAAACAGGTGGTCAAGCAGGCCGACCTCGTGCTCGCGCTGCATCTGTGCGGGGATTCCTTCACCCCCGAGGAAAAGGCGCGCGACTTCGCCTACTACGAGGCGCGGACCGTGCGGGATTCCTCGCTGTCGGCGGGGACGCAGGCGGTGGTGGCGGCCGAGGTCGGGCATCTCGAACTGGCCTACGACTACCTCGCCGAGGCGGCGCTCACCGACCTGCACGACGTGCACAACAACGTCCGCAACGGTCTGCATCTGGCCTCGCTGGCGGGCGCGTGGCAGGGCACCGTCGCCGGTTTCGGCGGGCTGCGCGACTACGGCGGCCGGCTGACCTTCGCGCCGAGGCTGCCGCCGCAACTCCAGCGGATCGCGTTCCGGCTGACCTTCCGCGGTACCCGGTTCCAGGTCGAGATCGACGGCGAGGGCGCGACGTACCACGTGATCACCGGGGAGCCGCTGGAACTGATGCATCACGGCGAGACGTTCACGGTGAGCGCCGAGCCGGTACGGCTGCCGATCCCCGCGCTCGACCCCGGCCCCGCGCCGGTGCAGCCCGCGGGCCGCGCTCCGGCACGGAGGCAGCCGAAGGACGGCTGATCGCTCAGTCCGGAGGTTCGATGGGTGCTTCGCCGCCACCCGGCACGTCGTCGACCTCCTTGGTGCCGTGCGGGCCGACGTCACGGTTGGGCGCGCTGGGCACGTCGGTCTTCGGCTGGATCCCGCGAAGGTCGTCGAGATCTTCTTCGTCGTCCTGCCCGAAGTTCTTCTTGCTTTCCCTCATGTGTCCGGGGTACCCGCTCGCGGCCGGATGCGCCAGTCTTCAGGCGGCTTTCGCCGGTTCGCCCTCCGGGGTGACCAGCCCGTCGAGCATGCTGAGCAGCAGCCCGTCCCTGGTGGACCACGGGCAGATGGCGACCTGGCCGCCGGCCAGCGTCAGCAGCGCCTCGGCGACGATCGCGCCCGCGAGCGCCTGGTGGGAGCGTTGCCGCGAGATACCCGGCAGCTCGGCGCGGCGTTTCGCGGGCAGCTTCGCCAGCCGCGGGATCCACGCGCGGAGGTCGTCGAGGTGCAGTTCCCTGGCGCGGGACGGCCGGTCCCCGGCGAGCCGGGCGAGCTGCCGCAGCACCTTGGAGCAGCCGACGGCGCGATGGTCGCGAATATGCGGCAGAACGTCCTGCATCGCGTCACGGACCTCGTCGAGCACGTGTTCCCGCATCGCCCGCACGACCTTGGGCGACGGGCATTCGGTGGCGAACCAGTCCCGGGTCAGTGATCGTGCGCCGAGCGGCAGGGAGTGCGCGAACCCGGCCTCCTCGGCGTCCCCCGCGGCGAGCTCGACGGTCCCGCCGCCGATGTCGAGCACCAGCAGCCCGCCGGCGGAAGCGCCGTACCACCGGCGCGCGCCGACGTAGGCCAGTTCGGCCTCGCGGCGTCCGGTGAGGAACCGCAGTTTGACCCCGGTGGCCTTCTGGACGTCGCGGACGACCTGCTTGACGTTGCTCGCGTCGCGGATCGACGACGTGGCGAGCGGGTACACGTTTTCGACGCCGTGCTTGGCGGCCATCGTCATCCCCGCTTCGACCGCGGAAGAGACCGCGTCGATACCACGCCGGGTCAAGTTCCCGTCATCGTCGAGTTCCCGGTCCAGCCGCAGCCGCGTCTGGTGGCTCAGCGCGGGGTCGAGCGGCGAACCGCCCTTGGCCAGAACCACCAGCCGCGCGCTGAACGACCCGACGTCAAGGACCGCGGCGGATGGCTCGCCGATCTGCTTGCGCACGCGAGGCACCTCACCTTCGTCGCGAACGTATTCCCCCGAGGTCTCGCTTTCACTCCTGATAATGGCGGATTTTCCGGCCGTTCAGGCGTGGTTTACGTTCTCTTTCCACCGGGAGGTCGTTTTTTGACCACGAAGGGGGTACACCGGCGCAGGTCAAGTATACCGGATCGATACAGGTGAGAGGTTCGCCTCCCCGCCGCGTGGCTGGTCCGCGCTAGTCGATGAGTTCGCGAAGCTTCGAAACCTGCGCGACACGGGCCTCACGACCGGGCAGCAGCGGGTTGACCACCAGCGTGGTCGCCCCGGCCTCACGGAAGGCGGCGAGACGCTCCTTGACGTAGCCCTCGGACCCGATCAGCGAGATCGCCCTGATCAGCTCCTTCGGCACCGCCGCGGCGGCCTCTTCCTTCTTGCCGTCCAGGTAAAGGTCCTGGATGAGCTTCGCTTCGGCCTCGTAGCCGTACCGCTGAGCGAGACTGTTGTAGAAGTTCTTGCCGCGTGCGCCCATACCCCCGATGTAGAGCGCCAGCATGCCGCGCAGGTGGTCCAGCAGCCCTTCGACGTCGTCACCGATCGCCAGCGCGGTGCCGACGAAGGTGTCCAGCTCGCCCAGCGACGGGTCGCGCTTCGCCTTGCCCTCGGCCAGCGACGCGCCCCAGACCTCGGCCGCCTTCTCGGGGTGGAAGAAGATCGGCTCCCAGCCCTCCGCCAGTTCGGCCGTGAGCGCGACGTTCTTCGGGCCGATCGAGGCCAGCAGGATCGGGATCCGCTCGCGCACCGGGTGGTTGATCAGCTTCAACGGTTTGCCGAGGCCCGTGCCCTGCTCAGGGGGCAGCGGGATCGAGTAGTGCGTGCCGGAGTGCACCACCTTCTCCCGCCGCCACACCTGACGGCAGATGTCGATGATCTCGCGGGTCCTGCCGAGCGGCGCGTCGTACTTCACGCCATGGAAACCCTCGATGACCTGCGGACCCGACGCGCCGATGCCGAGCGTGAACCGGCCGTCGGAGACGAAGTCCAGCCCGGCGGCGGTCATCGCGGTCAGCGTCGGCGTCCGCGTGTAGATCTGGAAGATGCCCGAGGCGATCTGGACCCGTTCGGTCTTCGCCGCGACGTAGCCGAGCTGGCTGACCGCGTCGAACGAATAGGCCTCGGGGACGAAGACGATGTCCAGTCCGGCCTTCTCCAGCTCGACGATGTCCGCCACGCTGTCGGCGAAACCACCGGCGTAGCTGATCGCGGTCCCGATCCTCATCGGCATCTCCTCGTGAAGTTACTGAGCGCTCGCTTAGCGACAGTATGCGCCGGGACCGCGCGGTTCGCCTGTGTTCCGGCTCACTGCGCGGCCACCCACGCCTTCACCACGTCGTCCAGCACGCGCAGCGGCAGGATCCCGTTGCTCAGGACGACCTCGTGGAAGCCCTTGATGTCGAACCGGTCGCCGAGCGCGGCCTCGGCCTCCGCGCGGATCCGCTCGATCTCCAGCCGTCCCACCATGTACGACAGCGCCTGCCCCGGAACGGCGGCGTAGCGGTCGATCTCGGCCTCGATCTCGACCCTGGCCATCGGGGTGTTCTCGGCCAGGTAGTCGACTGCCTGCTGACGGCTCCAGCCGAGCGCGTGCATCCCGGTGTCGACGACGAGCCGCCCGGCGCGCATCGAATCCTGGGTGAGCATGCCGAACCTGGTCAGATCGCTGGAATACAGGCCCATCTCGTCGGCGAGGCGCTCCGAGTAGAGACCCCAGCCTTCGACGTAGGCGTTGACGTCGGCGTGCCCGCGCAACAGCGGCAGGCCCTTGAGCTTGTGCGCGATGCAGATCTGGAAGTGGTGCCCCGGAACGGCTTCGTGGAACGCGATCGCCTCGCTCGTGTGCTTCGGGCGCTGCTCGGCCTCGTGGGTGTTCGCGTAGTAGGTGCCCGGCCGCGAGCCGTCGAGCGACGCCTCGATGTAGTACGCCAGCGTGCCGCCGGGCGCCTCCGCGGGCGGGACCGGCTCGACCTGGCACCGCTCCTCGGGCACGGTCGAGAACCACTGCGGGGCGACGGCTTCGGCGCGGGTGATGGCGTCACGTGCGGCGTCGAGCAGTTCGTCGCCGTCCCGCCAGCGCAGGGCGGGGTCGGTGCGCAGCCGCTCGAAGATCTTCTCGAGATCCTTGGTGCCGAAGATCTTCTCACCCAGCTCGCGGTACTGGTCGGCCAGTTTCGCGATCATGTCGAGGCCGGTGTCGTGCAGGTCCTGGGCGGTGCGCTCCGTGGACGTGTGCGCCCGGATCAGCGCGGCGTACTTCTCCTGCCCGCCAGGGAGCGCGCAGAGACCCGGCTCGGTTTCGGGCTTCGCCACGGGACGCAGCTCGTCGGCGAGGAAGTCGCGGTACCGCCGGTAGGCGGGCCGGACGACTTCGGCCAGCAGCCGGTCGCGTTCGGTTTCGTAGCCCTCCACGGAAACGGACGCGGTGAGCGCCAGCGGATCCCCCGCCTCGTCCCCGAGATAGCGCTCCACGTAAGCGATCCCGCCTTCGACGAGGAAGCCGGGCGGGACCAGCCCGTCGGCCGCCGCCGCGCGCTGGCGCACGATCAGGGCGTCCAGATAGGCGCCCATCCCTTCCAGCCGCTTCAGATAGCCGCGGACCTTTTCCTCGTCGTTCAGCGACAGCACCGAGAGTTCGTTCAGCATGAACAGCGCGGGCGACGCCAGCCCGTCGCTGACCGAGAACTCGGCGGCGCGCGAATCGACGACGTCGACCATCGCCTTCGCCTGCTGGATCACGACCTCGCGGGTGACCACCTCGGCTGAGGAAAGCCCTTCGGTGTCGAGGGCTTCGGCGCGCTCGGCGATGGCGATCGCCGTCGCGCGCTGCGCGGCCGCGGCCTCCGCGCTCGGATCGGGCAGCGCGCCTTCGTCGCCGGGGAGCCCGAGCAGCGAGCGCCACAACGGGAACTCTTCGAACTTGAGCTCCATCAGCTCGTCGGCGAGACCGTTCGGCGTGTCGCCATGGCCGGCGACCCAGTCGCGGACCACGCCGTCCAGCACCGAAAGCGGCAGCGACCCGCCACCGAGCACGACGTCGTGGAAGGCCTTGATGTCGAACCGGCTGCCCAGCTTCAGTTCGGCCTCGGCGCGGATGCGCTGGATCTCCAGCCGTCCCACCATGTACGACAGCGCCTGGCCGGGGAACGCGATGTACCGGTCCACTTCGGACTCGATCTCCACCGGCGCCATCGGCGTGTTCTCGGCGAGGAAGTCGATCGCCTGGCGGCGGCTCCAGCCCAGCGCGTGTAACCCGGTGTCGACCACCAGCCGTCCGGCACGCATCGAATCCATGGTCAGCATGCCGAGCTTCGCGACGTCGTCGGAGTACAGGCCCATCTCGTCGGCGAGGCGCTCGGTGTACAGGCCCCAGCCCTCGGCGTACGCGGTGAAGTCGCCGATGCGGCGCAGCAGCGGGAGTTCGGTGAGCCCCTGCGCGAGGCTCAGCTGGAAGTGGTGGCCGGGGATGGCCTCGTGGAACGCCGTCGCCTCGGCCGCGTGCCGGAACCGCTCCTCCGCCTTGTGGGTGTTGGCGAAGTAGATCCCGGGCCGGGAGCCGTCGACCGCGGGCCACATGTAGTACGCGGCGGGCGCGCCGGGCGCGGATTCGGCGGGAACCGGCTCGACCGTCCACGGCTGCGGCGGGATCCGGCCGAACCACTTCGGCGCCTCGGCCTCGGCCCTGGTGATGGCCGCGCGGGCGGAGTCGAGCATCTCGTCGGCACCGGACCAGCGCAGGGCCGGGTCGGAGCGGAGCTTGGTGAAGATCTCCTGGAGGTCGCTGGTGCCGAAGACCCGCGAGCCGTACTCGCGGTACCCGGCGGCGAGGCCCGCGATCACGTCGAGCCCGGTCTGGTGCAGCTCACGCGGGGTGCGGTCGGTCGTCGTGTGCATCTCGGCGAGCAGGGCGTAGATGCGCTCGCCGTCGGGCAGCCAGCAGACGCCGGGCTTGTCCTCGGGACGGCCGTGCGGCGCGATCTCCTTCGCGAGCACCTCGCGGTACTCCGCGATCGCGGGCCGGACGACGTCACGCAGCAGGTCGGCGCGGCGGGTCTCGAAGTCCTCGTCGGGCGCGGGCTGGCGCAGCAGCGGATCGGCCGACGGCTCGGCGAGGTGCCGGTCGAGGTAGGCGACGGCGGCGTCGACGAGGTACGCGACCGGGACCAGGCCGCGAGCGACGCCGTCACGGTGCCGCTGCGCGGCCTGCCGCAGGTACTCCGGGATCGCGGCGATCCGCCCGAGGTGCGCCTCAGCCTGCGCGCCCGTCCCGACCGACATCATCGGCAGCACGGTGAGCACCTCGGCGGCGGGCGAGATGAACAGGTCACTGACGGTGAACTCGACGAACCGCGAGTCCAGCAGCGCGATCCGCGCCCGCGCCATCGCGATCAGGACGTCACGAGTGGTCTTCTCCTCCGCGCTCAAACCGTCCGTGGCGAGCGCCTCGGCCCGCTCGGCGAACCCGGCCAGCCGCGCGCGGAAGGCGTCCCCGGCGGCCTCGCTGAGATCGCTGAGCCCGGTCGATTCCGGACGGAAGCCCTGCAAAGCGGGCATGACCGGCTCGGCGTCGAAGAGGGCTTCGACGAACTCGTCGGCGAGGGCGGAGACTTCGCTCATGTTTTCTATCCCCAGAGGTCGATGGAGGCGGTAACCCGACCCTAATGGAGACCGCGTACTACCGAAGCCGGGTTTTGCCGCGCTCGGGCGGCCTCTCCCCGCGGCGCCGAGGGCGAGACGGTAGCGTTCCCGGACGTGGCCGTGACCGATCCCGTGGACATCCGCCTGCTCGCCGCCCTCGCGGATCTGGGCAAGGCGGCCGTACACGAACTCGCGGCCAAGGTCGGGATGGACCCGCGCGAGGTCGCGTACCGTCTGGTCGCCCTCTCCGGCAGCGGATTGCCGCTGCTCGTGGGCGTGGAGAGCGACCCGAACGGGCTACGGGCCGCCATCGCGAGCGCGCCGCCTTCATGGGCCCAGCAGCCCCAGCAACCTCCGCAGCCTCAGCGTCCGCCGGGGCATTCGGGCCCGCACAACGTCCAGGGCACCCCCTCCGGGCCGTACAACGTCCAAGGCACGCCGTCGGGCGCGTACAACGTGCACGGCACGCCGTCGGGCCGCTACCCCGGCCCGCCGTCGGCCCCGGTGCGTCAGCCGATGGCGCCGCCTCCGCGGCCGCCCGCCCCGCCGCAGCAGCAGTTCGCGCCGCCCCCGATGGCGCCCGCCGACCCGGTGATGAGCACCTGGGGCGTCCCGCAGACCGCGTCCTGGGCGCGCGGCGACGAACAGCAGGTCACGCCGCAGGCCGCCCCGGAGGGCAAGAAGGGCCGGACCGGTGACGTGATGGAGACCCAGGGCCTGGAGGGCGAGCAGCTCACCGTCCAGCTGCTGGAGGTCCAGGACCCGGCGGACTACCTGTTCAGCGCCGCCGGCTACTCACTGGAAGCCGGGGAACGGTCGGTCGTGGTGCACACCGAGATCACCAACCGCGGGAACATCCCGTTCGTGTCGCTCCCGGACAACTACCTCGAACTGCTCACCGCGGACGGCAAGCCGATCACCAAGGCGCCGGTCTCGCTGACCTCGCGGCCGCCGCACAAGATCGGCGTCCGGCCCGGGGAGACCCTGGGCGGGCACACCGTCTACGTGCTACCGGACGCGACCCGCGTGGTCGCCGTGCGCTGGTCGCCGCGGCCCGAGCCGGACGAGCGCACGCTGACCTGGTCGATCGACGACTGACGCGACCGGCGCCGCGGTAGCGAAGGGCCCCTTCCCCACCCTCAAGGTCAGGGCACCGGCAAAGACACATAACTGCTGGTCAGGCGGGATGTAGGCGGCGATTGCGGCGCCAGCCGGGATTCGCCGCCCTTCGTATGGGGTTGCGGCAGGTGGGCATGTACCGGTCGGGCTCTGAGTGTCCACAGGGAACACGTCCAGGCGGCCGAGTGTCCGATTGGTGGCGATATGCACAGGTCCGCGTGGGGGTCGTGAGTGTTTTGTGTCGTTCTAACGACACAAAACACTCACGACCTCCACGCAAAGTGCACAAACCGGGCATTGTGGCCGGGTGGTGTCCCTTGTGGACACTCAGAGTACGGTCGGCTCCCGCCGGCCAGTCCAGAATCAGAGTGCCGCGCACGACCTTCGAATTACCAAGAGTGACACTGACCAGCAGTTGTGCGACTTGACCCTCAAGGTAGTGAAGGCCCCCTTCACGGAGCTAGGCGCAAGGATGGGGGCCTTCATGTACTTGAGCGCGCTCAGCCGAGCTCGCGCCTAGTTCTCGTCCTGCAAGATCCGCAGCGCGTTGGCCAGGTCGTCCGGGTACTCCGCCTCGAACTCGACCCAGCGCCCGTCGGACGGATGGGCGAAGCCGAGCGTCTTCGCGTGCAGCCACTGCCGGGAGAGCCCGAGCTTGCGCGCCAGCACCGGGTCGGCGCCGTAGGTCAAGTCACCGACGCAGGGATGCTTGAGCGCCGAGAAGTGCACCCGGATCTGGTGTGTGCGCCCGGTCTCCAGTTTGATCTGGGCCAGCGACGCGGCGCGGAAGGCCTCGACGACCTCGTAATGCGTGACACTGGGCCGCCCGCCCTGGACGACGGCGAACTTGTAGTCGTGCCGGGGATGCCGGTCGATCGGCGCGTCGATGGTGCCGCGCGTCGGGTCCGGGTGGCCCTGCACGATGGCGTGGTAGCCCTTGTCGACGGTCCGTTCCTTGAACGCCCGCTTCAGCACGGTGTACGCGTGCTCGCTCTTCGCCACGACCATCACGCCGGTGGTGCCGGCGTCCAGCCGGTGCACGACGCCTTGACGTTCGGCGGCGCCCGAGGTCGCGACGCGCAACCCGGCGGCGGCGAGCCCGCCGACGACGGTCGGCCCGGTCCAGCCGGGGCTCGGGTGCACGGCGACGCCGACCGGCTTCGAAATCACCACGATGTCGTCATCGTCGTGCAGGATCTTCATCCCTTCGACGGGTTCCGCGACGACCTCGACGGCCGAGGCCGGATCGGGCAGCGTCACTTCGAGCAGCCCGCCGGCGGTCAGCCGGTCCGACTTCCCGGCGGGCCTGCCGTCGAGGAGGATCTCGCCGGATTCGGCCAGTTCCGCCACGACCGTGCGGGAAAGTCCCAGCAGTTTCGCCAGCCCCGCGTCGACGCGCATGCCGTCGAGCCCGTCGGGAACGGGCAACATCCGCGCGCTCATTCGCTCGCCGCCTTCTTCTTGTCCTTTGTAGACGTTCCATCGTAGTCCTTGCCCAGCAAGGAAAGGATCACGATGAGCACGCCGCCGACGCAGATCGCGGAGTCGGCGACGTTGAAGATCGCCCAGCCCTGCCCGTTCGGCGCGAACGCGGAGATCATGTCGACCACGTGCCCCTGCAGCGGGCCGGGCGCGCGGAAGATCCGGTCGGTCAGGTTGCCGAGCGCGCCCGCCAGCACCAGGCCGAGGCCGATCGCCCAGCCGACCGAGCGCAGCCGCCGGGACAGCCAGACGATGGCGATCACGACGGCGATCGCGACCAGCGCGAGCACCCAGGTCAGCCCGGTCGCCATCGAGAAGGCGGCCCCGGGGTTGCGCACGAGCTGGAAGTACACGAGCCCGCCGAGGAACTCGACCGGCTGCTTGCCCTCCAGCGTGGACACGGCGATCTGCTTGGTGAGGAGGTCGATCCCCCACAGCACCGCGGCGACGGCGAACACCACGGCGACGCGCTTCTTGGGCAGCGGTGGCGACGGTGGCGCCGTTTCGGGCTCTGTACTCACTCCCCCATTGTCCACTGAGCGTGTTCAGGACTCCTCGGCGGCCGCCTTCGGCCTGCTCAGCAGGGCGGCGAACGCCCCGGCGAGCACGACCAGTGACGACAGCACCAGCGCGAGCTGTCCTCGCGCGAACACGATCGCGCAGAGCACGAACGCCGCGGCCACGACCAGGACCAGGACGCTGCGCTCCAGCCAGGCGAGCCCGGCCAGGCCGAGCGTCAGCAGGATCGCGCTCCGGGTGTCGCCGTCGAGATCGAATTCCCAGTAGCCGACCAGATCCGCCAGCACGATGGCGACCAGTCCACCGAGCGCGATCGCGGCGACCTTCCACCAGCGCAGGGCCTTCGTCCGGATGGCATAGAACAGCACCGTGCCGAGGTAGACCGCGAGGACGGCGAACAGCCAGCCGTCGGTCCGGCCGGCGATGTCGAACGACGCGTCCAGCGCGGCAGCGGTCTCGCGGCTCATCTCGACGCCGTACAAGCTCGCGTACCCGCCATCACCGACCCCATACAGATCCTGGGTCAGGAACCGCCGTCCAGCGGCGGGCGCGTAGGCGAACCATCCCCCGGACCACATCCCGCCGAAAGCCACCACCAGCAACTGGGCGAACCCCAGCAACGCCAGCGGAAACCAGTAACGCGGTCGCTCGTTCCCCATGCGGGGTGAGGGTAGTGGGTCAGGCGCAGAACGGGGGAAGCTCCCGCGGATCGTTCTCCGGCACCCAGCGGCCTTCGGGCTTCTCGTACTGCCAGCGGGCACCGCGGGCGACGATCTGGCGCAGCGCCAGGACGATCCGGTCCACGTGCTCGGTGGTGCTGCCGAGGCCGAGGCTGACCCGCACGGCCTGCTGCCCCGTCGAACCGGCCACGGCGATCAGCCGTTTGGTCGCCACGTGTGCGCAGAACGCGCCGTCTCGCACGCCGATGCCGTATTCCGCGGACAGCACGGCGGCGAGCCAGCCCGGGTCGAAGCCGTCGACGACGAAGCTGAGCGTGCCGACCCGATCGACCGGCGCGTCGAACAGCCGCAGTTCGCCGAATCCGGGGATGGCGGCGAGACCGCGGCGCAGGCGCGCCAGCAGTTCCTCCTCGTGGGCGACGATCCCGTCCCAGTTCGCGGCCAGGGTTTCGCAGGCGACGCCGAGCGCGTAGACGCCGACGGTGTTGGGCGAACCGGCTTCGTGCCGCTCGGGGCCGGAATTCCAGACCACGCCGAGGTTTTCGGAGTCACGGTTGACGAGCTTCGTCGCGCCGCCACCGGCGAGGTACGGCTGAGCCGCACGCAGCCAGTCGGCTCGGCCGATCAGCGCGCCGGCCCCGAAAGGCGCGTACAGCTTGTGCCCCGAGAGCGCGACGTAATCGACGTCCAGTTCGCGCACCGAGATCTTCCGGTGCGGTGCGAGCTGCGCCGCGTCGAGCGCGATCCGGGCGCCGTGCCGCCGCGCGATGGCCGCGATCTCCTTGACGGGCAACAGTTCCCCGGTCACGTTGGACGCGCCGGTGAGCACGACGAGCCGCGGGCCCTGCGGGCAGTCCGCGAGCGCTTCGTCCACAGCGGACACCGCGGCGAGGCGGGTCCGAGGGGTTTCGATCCGGCGGACGTTCGGTCCCTTCCACGGCAGCAGCGCGGCGTGGTGCTCGGTGTCGAACACGACGACCGAGGTGTGTTTCGGCAGGCTGCGCGCGAGAAGGTTGAAGGAATCGGTGGTGTTGCGGGTGAACACGACGGTGTCGGTCGACCGCGCGTCGACGAAGTCACGCAGGATTCCGCGCGTACGCTCGTAAAGCTTGGTCGAGACCTGCGAAGCGAAGCCGGCGCCGCGGTGCACACTGGCGTACCAGGGCAGGAATTCGTCGACCGCGGCACGCACCTTGTCCAGGCAGGGAGCGCTCGCCGCGTGATCGAGGTTGGCGTATCCGATGTCGCCGCCGGTGACCAGCGGAACCCGGAGATCGGCGCACGCGACCGCCGGGATCCGGTGCGGGGCAACGTCTTCAGCGGGGGTGCTGGTGCGTTCGAGAGCGAGAGTCATCGTCATCCTCCGGGCCAGGGGACCCACCGAGGATCCCGCGCTTGCCCGTCGCACCACGCGACGAGCCAGGTCCTCACCCGGGGCACCCCACCGCGGAAGGAGGGTTGCCGGTCAGCTAGCCGGGGCTTGACGCTGACACTCGTGACCTACGGACGAAGTTAGCGGATGGGCGGCCGATCGAGCCAGCCCTTGTCCGCATCTTGAGACGCCGCTCACGTGCTCCGCAAGCGGGAAGAACCGCTGCCCGGCGCCGCGCCGCGCCGGGCAACGGCAGGTCAGACCCGGAATCGGCCGGGCAGCGGGACGGTCGCGCGGGAGGAGACCTCGGTCGCGGTGCCGGAGTACTGATCGGTGCCCGCGGTGAACTGCCAGCCGCCGAAGGTCTTGCCGTCGACGGCTTCGCCGTAGGCCTCGGCGACCTTGGTCGAGACCTCGTCGTAGGACAGGCCGTTCCAGTTGCCCGCGCCGACCCCGAAGTCGCGCGAGTCGCCGCCCTGCGCGGCGGCCGCGGGCAGGGTCCACAGGGTGAAGTGCACGTGGGCGCCGGTGCTGCGGCCACCACAGGGCAGCGCGTTGCCGGTCCGGCCGAGAGCGTCGCCCGGGGCGACCTTCTGGCCGTCGGTGACCGCGATGCCCTCCAGGTGGTAGTACCCGGTCCGCCAGCCGCCGTCGTGGTCGACGGTCACCCAGTCGCCGCCGGAACAGTGCTGGATCCGGACCGTGCCCGCCAGCGGGGCGCGAACGGTCTTGTCCCCGGGGCTGAAGTCGATGGCGTTCTTCACGCCGGAGGTGCCGTTGTCCGAGTGGATCCCCGCCGAGTAGACCGACTGGCCCGGCTCGAAGGGCAGCCCGAACGCGGGAAAGGCGCCGGCCGCGGAGGCGGCGGGAGCAGAGAGAACCACCCCGACGAGTGCGGCAGTGACCCCCAGACCAGCGAACCGCGCAGGAAGCTTCGTCACCTTGCGTACTCCTTACCCCGTGACACTCACCCATTCGATGGAGTCGATTGCGGGGAAAGTAATCCAAAAGGAGTACAAATGGGAAGAAGTTTCTGAGATCAACCGACGAACAGCTGGTGGCGGTTCGTGACCTACTGGCCGGATTCGCCCTTCCACCTGGCGAGACGGCCCGCGCGGTCAACGGCCCGCAGGCGTCGTTCGGCCGCGTCACGGGCTTCGGCGGTGGTCACGACGAGTAACTGGTCGTGCTCCTGAAGCCGGGTGTTCTTGTTCGGCGTGAAGCCGGAGCCGTCGCGGACGAGGAGGCTGATCGTCGCCCCCACCGGCAGGCGCAGCTCGGCCAGGTACACGCCGTGCATCTTCGATCCCTTGTGGATCCGGACCTGCAGGAGTTCCGCGCCCATCTCGTCGAGCGGCGCGGAGTCGACGTCGATCTCGTGCGCCTCGGCGTGCTGGGCCAGCCCGAGGATTCTCGCGAGCGGGGTCAGCGTGGCCCCTTGGAGCAGCGTCAACACGATGACCAGCACGAACACCGCGTCGACCAGCTCCTGCGCGCCCGGCACGCCGGACGACAGCGGGATCAACGCGAGCACGATCGGGACCGCCCCGCGCAGCCCGGCCCAGGACAGGAACACCTGTTCTCGCCAGGGGATCTTGAATGGCAGCGCCGACAGCAGTACCGACAGCGGGCGGGCGAGCAGCAGCACGACCGCGCCCGCGACCAGGCCCTGGACCAGGCTTTCGAAGATCCTGCTCGGCGAGGCGAACAGGCCGAGCAACACGAACAGGCCGATCTGCGCGAGCCAGCCGAGCCCTTCGGCGAAGGACAGCGTGTCCGAGCGGTGCGGCAGCTTCGAGTTCCCCAGCACCAGGGCCGCGACGTAGGTGGCGAGCAGGCCCGACGCGTGGGCGAGCTGCCCGCTCGAATACGCCACGACGCAGACCGCGACCGTGGCCAGCGGGTACAGACCGGTGGCGGGAAGCGCCGCCCGGCGCAACGCGAACGCCCCGCCCCAGCCGAAGGCCAGGCCGATCACCAGCCCGGCGGCGAGTTCGTAGACCACCAGCAGCGGCAGCGACCAGTCGATGGTCGCGCCCTCGGCGAGGACGACGACGGCGATGTAGGCCGGGGCGTCGTTGATCCCCGACTCGATCTCCAGCGCGCCGACGAGCCGCTTGCCGATCCCCGCGGATCTCAGCACCGAGAAGACCGCGGCGGCGTCGGTCGAGGCCAGTACCGCGCCCCACAGCAACGCCATCCGCCAGTCCAGGCCCAGCAACCAGTGCAGGGCGGCGCCGGTGACCGCGATACTCACCACAACGGCCACTGTGGACAGTGCGATTCCGATGCCCAGCGACGGTTTCACGGCCGACCACCGGGTGGTGAGGCCCCCTTCGGACAGGATCATCACCAGCGCGGCGAGGCCGAGCGACTGGGTGAGCTCGGGGTTGTCGTACTGGATGCCGAACCCGGCTTCGCCGAGCAGGACCCCCATCCCCAGATACAGCAGCAGCGAAGGAAGACCGACGCGGATCGACACCCGGACGGCGATCACGGCGACGAGAAGCACGGCGCCACCGGTGCCGAGGATGAGCGGGAGTTGCTCCATGTCGCCTCCCGTTCCGGTCGCCGTGAGGGCTCCAGAATAGTGAGGCGGTGCTCGTCACACGTTCGTGTACCGGTCGGAAAGCGCCCGGGCAACCTGTGTTACAGACTGTCCACTAGGGACTGCGCAGGGCCACCAGGTCGACGCCGAGTACCGCGAACGGCTTTTCCGCCGCGGGAAGGACCTTCACCGCGCGGTTGCCCTCACGGGACAACCAGCCGGCGCCCACTCCGTGAGACAGTAACGCCGCGGGCACCCGGCCCGCCAAATGATCACGCCGGACCGTCCAATCCAGACAGTCGCGCAGCATCGGGCGGCGCCCGTCGTCGATCTCCACCCCGAGCGCGTCGAGCACCTCCCGTCCGCGACCGGTCAGCGTCAGGCCGCCCGCGTCGTCGATCAACCCGGCGGCGAGCATCCCGTCCCGCAGCGCGACCCCGACCGTCCCGGCGAGGTGGTCGTAGCAGGTCCTCGCGAACTCGAGCCGCTTCACCCGCACCGACGACCGTAACCCCTTCACCGGCCGGTGTTCGGCGTGCTGCGCCAGATGCTCGATCAGTTCCGCCACCCGGGGGTCGGCTATCCGGACGTAACTGTGCCTCCCCTGCTTGACCCGCACGACGAAGCCTGCCTCGGCCAGCTTCGTCACGTGCTCGCTCGCCGTCGACGCGGCCACTCCGGCCGCGCCCGCCAGCTCGGTCACCGTCCAAGCTCGCCCGTCGAGCAGCGCGAGACACATCGACGCGCGGCTCGGATCGGCGAGCACGGCCGCGACTTCGGCCAGGGCGATCGTCTCCATGCGTTCACCGTAGAAGACCCACGGTTCGGTGACCGCCGAAGCGTCAGCCCGCCAGGAACTTCGCCGCCAGCTGCACCGCGGGTTTGGAGTCATTGGAACCCTGGAGCATGACGGCGAAAGCGACGTCCCCGCGGTAGCCGACGAACCAGCCGTTGGCGTCCGCACCCGATCCGAACTGTGCCGTCCCGGTCTTGCCGAAGACCGCTCCACTGCCCTTCAGCGCCTTCGCGGTCCCAGTCGTGCAGACCTCGCGCATCATCGCGCGGACCTGGTTCAGCACCCCGGCCGGCGGTGCCTGATATCCGGCGTTGACCTTGGTCTCCAGTCCCTGCCACAGCTTCGGGACCACCGGTTTCCCGGTGGCGACGGTCGCGGCCATGAGCGCCGCGCCCAGCGGGCTGACCTGAACCCTCCCCTGCCCGATCCCGGCTTCGACCTGCTCGTCACCGCTGCCGGACGGCTCCACTTTCCCGGTCTCCGTCGCGAGCCCAGGGATCTCGAAGTCGGCGTTGAGGCCGAACTGGCTCGCGGCCTTCGCGAGACCGTCCGCGGGCAGCTGCTTGGCAAGCCGCCCAAAGGTCGTGTTGCACGACGCGGCGAACGCCGTCTTCAACGAGACGGTCCCCAGGTCGAACCCGTTGTCGTTCTTGAGGGTGCGGGTCCCGATCTGTTCACTGCCCGGGCAGGCCAACGGGGAGTCGGCGGTGACGCCGCCCTGCTGCAACGCCGCGGTCGCCGTGGCGATCTTGAAGGCCGAACCCGGCGAATACAAGCCGTTGAGCGCGTCCGGCCGGTTCCCGGCCGCGCCGTTCTGCGCGACCGCCAGGAGCTCACCCGACGTCTTCATCGCGACGATGATCGCCGGCCCCTGGAAGCCGTCGACGGCTTTCTGGGCGGCGGTCTGGGAGGCCACGCTCACCGTCGAGGCCAGCGGTTTGTCGGTCTCGACGGCTTGCCCGAAGAGCGTTTCGACCGGTTTGCCGGAGGCGTCGACGCGCGACACGGTGACGGTGGCCGGGGTTCCGGTGCCGCCGTTCTGCTCGGACGCGACCTTGGACAACGCGCCTTGCAGGATCGGCGCGACACCCGCCGCGTCACCGCCGACGAGGGCCTTGCCGTCGCGGTCGGCCACGATCGGTTTGGCCGAAACCGGAGCGACGGCGAGCCGCTGCCCGGCTTCGAGCTTCGGGTGGATCACCGACATCGCCCAGCGGACGACCCATTTCCCGGCATTGCGCACCAGGTCCAGCTTGCCTTCGTATTTCCAGACGCTGTTGCCGGCGAAAGTCCACGCGGTGTGGAAGGTGGCCGACGTCGAGGTCGCGTCACCCGGCGTCGTCGGGACCTCGCCTAGGGAGGTCTTGACCGAGGCCCCGCTGAGAGCGTTTCGCGTCCCGGTCAACGCGGCCGTGGCCGCCGCCGGATCGTCGACCGGGGCGGTGGTCAGGTCACCCGTGTCGAACAGCCGCAGAAACCGGGTGGCGACCTGCGCCGGGCTGTCCTGCGGGTTCGCGGTGGACTCCCCCGGGCCGACGGCGGCCGCGGGCGCCCGGTCCTCCTTGACCAGCAGCACCACCGCGGCCACCACGACGGCGACGACCGCCAGCGCGGCGCCGATCAGGATGCCTCTTTTCCGGGCAGGACTCATGGATTCGCTCTCCCCCATACGGCGCGCCCCTCGCGCGCCCCGGGCGCCAGCCTGCCGATTTCCCTCGCGCAAGGCGTGCTTCGGACGGGAAAGCGGCTGATCCGAATCCGTTTCGTGATCCCGGTGATCGGCACCTCGCGACTGCGACGAAAGGCCCCTTCATAGCAAAATTTGCCATGAAGGGGCCTTTCATGTCGCTTGCGAGGGTCAGGCCTTGGTGACCGCCACGGTCACCTTCGTGCCCTCACCGACCGTCCCGGCCGAGCCATCGGCGACATCGCCGTAGGCCACCGAAGTCGCCAGCGTCTCCGACGCGATGAACTCCTCGTGCGTCTTCGCGGCCGTGACCACCTCTTCCGGCGCGTCGACCGTCAGCGCGATCCGGTCGGCGACGTCGAGCCCGGCGTCGCGGCGGGCCTGCTGCACGACCCGGACCAGGTCACGGGCCAAGCCCTCGGCCGCCAACTCGTCGGTCACTTCGGTGTCGAGCAGCACCAGCCCGGCGCCGCCGGGCAGCTCCGCGGCCGCGCCACCGCCCTTGGCGACCAGACGCCGGTCGTACTCGCCTTCGACGAGCTCGATCCCGGCGGCCACGACGGCGCCGCTCTCCGACGTCGTCCACTCACCGGCCTTGACGGCCTTGATCACCGTCTGGACGTCCTTGCCCAGCCGCGGTCCGGCGGCGCGGGCGTTCACCGCGACCTCGAAACCGCCGTGTGCGGCGACGTCCGTGGTCAGCTCGACGGATTTGACGTTGACCTCGTCGCGCAGGATGTCGGTGAAGTCGCGCAGCGAGTCGGCCTCGTGCGCGGCGACGACCAGCTTGGCCAGCGGCAGCCGCACCCGCAGCTTGTTCGACTTCCGCAGCGAGAGCGCCGAAGACGCCACCTGGCGCACCCGGTCCATCGCCGTCACCAGCGCCGCGTCGGCGGGCAGGTCGAGCGCGTTCGGCCAGTCGGTCAGGTGCACCGAACGGCCGCCGGTCAGCCCGCGCCAGACGACCTCGGTGGTCAGCGGCAGCAGCGGTGCCACCACCCGTGACGTCACCTCCAGCACGGTGTGCAGGGTGTCGATCGCGTCCTGCTCGCCCGCCCAGAACCGGTCACGCGACCGGCGCACGTACCAGTTCGTCAGCACCTCGAGGAAGTCACGGACCGTCGAACACGCACCGGCGACGTCGTAGGTGTCGAGCGCGTGCTCGACGTCGGTCACCAGTTCGTGCGTCTTCGCCAGCACGTACCGGTCGAGGATGTGCTTCGAATCCGTGCGCCACTGGCCTTCCACGCCCTCGGCGTTCGCGTAGAGCGCCAGGAAGTAGTACGAGTTCCACAGCGGGAGCACGGCCTGGCGGACGGCGTCGCGGATGCCCTTGTCGGTGACGACCAGGTTCCCGCCGCGCAGGATCGGGCTCGCCATCAGGTACCAGCGCATCGCGTCGGAGCCGTCGCGGTCGAAGACCTCGTTGACGTCCGGGTAGTTGCGCAGCGACTTGGACATCTTCTGGCCGTCCGAGCCGAGCACGATCCCGTGCGAGATGCAGGTGCGGAACGCCGGCCGGTCGAACAGCGCGGTCGCCAGCACGTGCAGGACGTAGAACCAGCCGCGGGTCTGACCGATGTACTCGACGATGAAGTCGCCCGGGTAGTGGTGCTCGAACCATTCGGTGTTCTCGAACGGATAGTGCACCTGCGCGTACGACATCGAACCCGAGTCGAACCAGACGTCCAGCACGTCCTCGATCCGGCGCATGGTGGACTTCCCGGTCGGGTCGTCCGGGTTGGGCCGGGTCAGCTCGTCGATGAAGGGCCGGTGCAGGTTCTCCAGCCGCACGCCGAAGTCACGCTCGATCTCGTCGAGCGAGCCGTAGACGTCCGTGCGCGGGTACGCCGGGTCGTCGGACTGCCACACCGGGATCGGCGTGCCGAAGTACCGGTTGCGGGAGACCGACCAGTCGCGGGCGTTCTCCAGCCACTTGCCGAACTGACCGTCCTTGACGTTCTCCGGGTACCAGGTGATCTGCTGGTTCA
Source organism: Amycolatopsis lurida (assembly GCF_900105055.1). Lineage (NCBI taxonomy): Bacteria > Bacillati > Actinomycetota > Actinomycetes > Pseudonocardiales > Pseudonocardiaceae > Amycolatopsis > Amycolatopsis lurida. The sequence continues at coordinate 7,047,193 of NZ_FNTA01000004.1, read as the reverse complement.
GCTCGACCATCCGGTCCTTGAACTCGGTCACCGCGACGAACCACGACGAGACGGCGCGGTAGATCAGCGGGTTGCGGCAGCGCCAGCAGTGCGGGTACGGGTGCTCGTAGGTCTCGTGACGCAGCAGGACCGCGCCCTGACGGCCGGCCGAACCGGTGCCGTTCTTGAGATCCTTGATGATGTTCGGGTTGGCGTCGAAGACCTGCTGGCCCTCGTAATCCGAGACGGTCGCGTCGAACTTGCCCTGCGCGTCCACCGGCGTGACCGGGACGATGCCCGCCGCGTCGGTGACGACCTTGTCCTCTTCACCGTAGGCGGGCGCGATGTGGACGACACCGGTGCCGTCCTCGGTGGTGACGTAGTCCGCGGACAGCACGCGGTGCGCGTTCTCGTGCCCGGCGAAGTACGGGAACGGCGGGGCGTAACGGGTTCCGAGCAGCTCGGTGCCGGTGTAGTGCCCGACAATACTGAATTCGCCCTCCTCACCGAGCTCGCGGGCGTACGCGGCGACGCGCGCTTCGGCGAGCAGGAACCGCTTGCCGTCGCTTTCCACCACGACGTACCGCACATCCGGGTGCACCGCGGTCGCGAGGTTGGACGGCAGCGTCCACGGCGTCGTGGTCCAGATCAGCAGATAGGTACCGTCGAGCTCGTTGTCGTTGCCCTCCAAGCGGAAACCGACCGTGACGGCCGGGTCCTGACGGCTGGCGTAGACGTCGTCGTCCATCCGCAGCTCGTGGTTGGACAGCGGGGTCTCGTCGCGCCAGCAGTAGGGCAGCACGCGGTAGCCCTCGTAGACCAGGCCCTTGTCCCACAGCTGCTTGAACGCCCAGATGACCGACTCCATGTAGGACAGGTCGAGCGTCTTGTAGTCGTTGTCGAAGTCGACCCAGCGGGCCTGGCGGGTGACGTAGTCCTGCCATTCGCCGGTGTAGCGCAGCACGGACTCGCGGCAGGCCTCGTTGAAGACGTCGATGCCCATCGCGTCGATCTCGGACTTCTCGGTGATCCCGAGCTGGCGCATGGCCTCGAGTTCGGCGGGCAGGCCGTGGGTGTCCCAGCCGAAGCGGCGCTCGACGCGCTTGCCCTTCATGGTCTGGTAACGGGGCACCAGGTCCTTCACGTACCCGGTGAGCAGGTGACCGTAGTGCGGGAGACCGTTGGCGAACGGCGGTCCGTCGTAGAAGACGTACTCGTTCGAACCGTTGACGCCGGGGTCGCGAGCGTCGATCGAGGCCTGGAAGGTCCGATCGGATTCCCAATACGCGAGGACGCGCTTTTCCGACTCGGGGAACGAAGGCTGGGACGGGACGCCGGTCTCGCCGTCCATCTGTGCCTTGGGATACATCTTCGGTGCTCCTCGCGGTTCGTCTCACTCGTACGGGCTCGCGCCCACACGGGGACGAGACGGCCGTTTCCGGCGCGTTCCGCGGTACCACCCCGCTTGCCCGGCCGGTTGGTGTTCCGGCTGGGCCGCTCATTCGACGGCTGTGACGGGCCGTACCCGTCCGGTTCTACTGAGGGCCTGGGCCCTGTTCTTCCGGAGGCTCCCCGGTGATGGCCGGATCGGTGCCAGTTCATTCAAGGGTAGCGCGCGGGGGCAACCGGGTTGTCCGGGGTGGGCTTATCGTTCGTGTGCCGGCTCCGGCTTCCCCCGCAGTGGGGACGATCGCGAAGCTCCGAGGGATGGCGCGTGGTGACGGTTTCTCGACGAGCCCCGTCGCCCCTCCGAGGAATTCGGCCCAGGCTCGCCTCCCTCGAAGCCGGCGGCAATGCGCAGTGAGAGGTCGACGGTTTTAGCGATACTGCGGGCATGACGCGAGAAGGCCGGCTCGCCGGACAGACACCCACCTTCACGGCCCTGGGCGGCAAGCGGGTCGACAGATGGGCCGGCGTGGAGCTGGCACTGCGGGAAGATGCTGCGGGAACCGGCCCGCACTTCGCCGACCCCGACGTTCCTTGCCTTCAGCTGTACTGGCTTCAGACTTGGCTGGACGACGGCACCGCGGTGGAGATCGGCACCTACCAGGACGACGACGGCTTCGGCCTCCACGGCCACTCGTCGGACAAAGCGTATGACGACGGCCGTTGGAACGGGATCTATCGCTGGCGGTCCTTTCCCGAGTTGCCCACCGGTTGGATCGATCGCGTCACTGTCTTCCCCGAGCGGCATTTCCTGGCCGAAGTTCACTTCCGGATCGGGGCACGGCCGCTGGCGCTGGTCGCGGGCGAACTGGAGGAGACGCACGAGGGCGGGCTGATCTTCCAACGGCTCGACGAATCGGTCCTTGCCTTTACTGATCTTGTCGCGTTTGAACGTGTCCCTTGGAACACGGCGCGACAAGTCCACCCCGCAGCCTTCTGAGAGCCTGGGCGTGTAGGGCGTTATACGGTCTCGAGCCGGCCTCTGGTCCTGCAAAGCGGGGTCGGCGAGGCGGCACCGGCGCGACTCGACTTCGAAAGCTTCGGGGTTCGGCCTATGTCCTGAGGTGCATCGTGTTCCGTCTCGGCGTCCCGGTGGGGTCGAGGTAGGCGGGTGGGGTGAACTCTGGCAGTCCGTCTTGGGCGATCTGGACTTTCCATTCGCTGTGGTGGATGAGGCGGTGGTGTTTGGTGCACAGCAACACGAGGTTGTCGATCTTCGTTTCGCCGTGGTGCCGCCAGAAGACAATGTGGTGTGCGGTGCAGCGCGGTACGGGCATGTCGCAGCCCGGGAACGCGCAACCGCCGTCGCGGAGAGTGAGCGCGTATTTCTGGGCCAGGGACACGGTCCGTTTCGACCGGCCGATGTCCAAGGGCTCGCCCGCGGTGCCGAGAACACCCGGTCGCACGCGGGCGTCGCAGGCGAGGATGCGGGCATCGGTGGCGCTGATCGGCCCCACCAGATCCAGGTGCGCCTCGCCGATATCCCGGATCAAGTCGTCGTAGGACATGGTGACCAAAATGTGGGTCGCCTCGCCTGCTTGGCCGGGAAGGTTACGGCTGGTCGTCTTCAACCGCACATAGTCGGTGAACGCGTCCCCATAGCGTTCGTCCTGGCTGCGGGAGTCCCGCAGCCCGTCGATCGCCTTATGCGGCTTGGCCATCGGATCCAGATCGGATTTCAACCGGGCATAGGTCTCCAGATCGAGGGTGCCCTTCAGGCCGAGAGTGCCGTCGCGGTGCTTGACGAACCGCAACTCCGGCCGAGTGTCCTTCGGGTCCTCGTTACGGGGTTCTTTCCCGTCGGGGTCGAGTTCGTCCAGCAGACGCCGTCCGGCGCGGGCGATCTGCCGCGGCCCCGCCCGACGAGCCAACTCGACCAGGATCGCCTCCCCCGCCCTCACCTCCTCCTCCGGCACGCTGGACGGGATACGGGCCAGGGTGCGGATGATCGCGTCGACCTGCGACCCGCCGATCGCGCCCTCCGCAGCAGCCTGAGCGGTCAACGGGGCCAGCGGTGGTTCAGCCTCACCGCCGATCGAGGGGCCGGAGTGCAGGGCCAGGACGCGGTCGGCGCGGGCGGAAGCTTCCTTGTCGGTCACCAGGAAGTCCTCGAATATCAATGCCGCCAAGGTCGAATGCCCGCTGCATCCGCGCACCCCACGGGAATTGATTTCCGCCAGGATCGCGTTCTGCTCCGCATCCGCCCGCCGCTTCAAGACTTCCAGTTCCTGTTTACGGGCATGCAGCGTCGCGGTATCGACGCGCCACCAATCGGTGGACGTCCCCTGGAATGCATCATCGCTGGCCATGACCCCAAAACTACCCTCACTCGAACACATGAGCTAGCTCAAACGGCCCAGCAAAGAAAATTGGCCAAAATAACATTGGCGAAGGGGCCCTTAAGCGGCGAAGCGCCTTTAAGAACGCGAAGACGCCCATAAACATCAGATAGCCTCAGGACGCGAATTGCCTTCCCACGACTCGCCGCGAGTTACCGGCACGACCACCCATCCCTCCACCAGGGCCCGAGTTGCCGTCCCCACCGCCGCCTCTATGTTGACGGTCATGTCGTTCTGCGAGGCCCGATGAAAGGGCCCGGACTCCTCATCGTCCTGCTGGTCGTCCTCGGCGGCGTCAGCGGCCTCGGATTCCTCCTGGGGCTGGGCAACGCGGCCGTCCTGGCGGCCCTCACCGCGCTCTTCTGTCTCATGGCGGCGGTCGGTGGGCCGCTCTGGGCGGATCTGCGGCTGCTGGCGTGGTTCGCGCCCGCGCTGATCCTCGCGGTGGGGGTGCCGCGGTTGCTGGGCGCGGTGTCTCAGTGGGCGGCGATCGGGCTGTTGATGGTGATCGTGGTCGTCGCCGGGCTGTTGCCCGTGCTCGGGGAACGATTCGTCACGGTCGGGCTGGGGCTCGGGATGGCGTCGTTGTTCGGATACGGCTTCCAGCTGACCGGAACGGCGTCGGCCGGGCAGATCCTGGGCGCGCCCGCGCTCGCGGTCGGCGTCGTGATCTTGTTGCGGGCGTTGATGGGCGCGAAAGATCCCGCCAAGCCGACCCGGGACGCGCTGGCCGACGCGCTCGCGACGGGTACATCCGAAATACAGGAGCGCGCGGCCAGGCTTTGGCTCGCGGATCGGCCTCGTCGCTGGACCGGCCGAGTCCTCGGCGGCATGTTCCGATATCGGGCGGCGACCGGGTTGCTGGAGATCCGGCGGAGACGACTGGACAGCGAAGAAATCGGTGAAACGCTCGACGCCGCCAGAGAAGAAGCCGCCAGGCTCGCCGACGCCGTCCGGAGCCCGGGCGCACCGGACGAAGTCGAACCGGTACGGCGCAAGGAACCCACTGGGCTTCCGGGCGCCACGGCGAGGCTCGTCACCGCGCTCTGGGAGGCTCTCGAGACCATCCGGACCGCGACGGCCGAACGTGACGAGTCGCGTGTGGACGTTCCGAAAGGACTTCGCGAAGAACTGCGCAGAATCGAGTTGAGCGGCGCGTTCTCCTGGCGGTCGGCGCAGTTCCGGCACGCGCTCCGCTGTGGGCTCGGCGTCGGGCTGGCGCTGGTGGTCGCCGGTTTCCGGCCAGGCGACCCGCTCACCGTGTCGTTCCTGCTCGGCACCTTCGCCATCATGCAACCGGAATGGCGGGACAGCCTCAGCAAGGCCTGGCAGCGCATCGGCGGCTCACTCGGCGGCGCCGTCGTGCTCACTCTCGTTCTTTGGCTTCTGCCGCAAGGGTTTCTGCTGCCGATCGGACTCGTCGCGCTACTCGGCGGGTTCTCGGTCATGCAGACGCGTCCGGCGATCTTCAACGGCTGTATGGTCCTGATGTCGGTCGGTATGAACGCGACCACCCGACATCTGGACCCGCGTTACGTACTCGTCGAGTACTTGCTCCTGATGGTGCTCGCCGGCGCCATCGCCCTGCTGTTCGGTTTCGCCGCGATCCCCGGCGTGCCGAAACCCGGCCCGGCGGAACGGTTCGAGACCGCCGTCGGCGCCACCCGCGCGCTGCTCGGCTCGGTGGCGCGGAAACTGCGCGGCGAGAACGTCGACCCGCGGACGCTCGGCCGTGAGTTCCGTGCCGCCGCGGTCGCGCATCACGGCCTGCGAACCGCGGAGCCGGGCACCAAGGAACCCGCACCCGGGCAGCGGGACGCGCTGGAGAACGCGGCCGAAGCCTTGCGCGGCCTGTCCGTCACGGCGTCGTCGCTCTTGCTGCGGCCCGGTTCGGCCGGAGCGGCGGACGCCGTCGACGAGGCGGCGCGCACGCTCGGGACCGTAGAGCCAGCGGAGATCCAGGTGCCTCACGACGCGGACGAGGAGCAGCGCCTGGTGCTCGACACGATCGCCGCCGACGTCGTGGCGGTCGGCGAAGCGGCCCAGAAGCTCTAAGCCTTCTGGCGGTGCTGTCCGGCGATCTCGGCGTCGGGCGTGCACAGCGCGCACGGCGTGAAGCCGAGCTGCCGTGCCTCGCCGATGCCGAGCGGGATCGTGTCCCGGGTTTCGAGCCATTCGCACGAAGTCACGTGATAACGCGGGTACTCGTCGACGACCACGACCTCGGTCTCGAGTTCGGAGACGACCGCCACATCCTCGGGGTCGCTCTTCTCTTCGCCGGGGTCGCCGGTGCGCTGAGGGTCCGGAACCTCTTCCTCGTCGCCCAGCTCACCGGCTGCCGGCATCAAGACGGTCTGCTCGACGTCCTCGGGTTTCTTTTCCTCGCCCTCGGCGGGCTCGGCGGCCTCGGCGTCTTCGGAGGCGTCTTCGCCCGGGTCCTCCGCCTCTTCCTCGACGGGAGCGCGCTTCTTCCGGCGCCGCAGCAGGTCGAAGAGGAGCAGCAACCCCGCGACGACGGAGACACCGATGGAGATCCAAGCCCACAGGGAGTTCGCGGTGATGAGCGCCGCGACGAGCAGCCCCAGAGCCGCCAGTACCAGTACCAGGACGATGTAGAGCACGGTGAATTACAACACGAGGGCCAAGCGAAACGGCCCCGACCCTCCGGAGAGTGCCGAGGCCGTTCCACTGGGTAGAAATCAGGCGGGGCCGGGATCAGCCCGCTTCGGCCCGAGGGCCGAACGAGTAGCCCTGTCCGCCACCGGAGGACGAGGACTGCCCCGAGTTCGACGAAGACGCCGACGCGGGAGCGGCCGAACCACGGTCGTCGAGCTCACGCAACTGGGACTCGAGGAACCCGCGCAGCCTCGTGCGGTACTCCCGCTCGATCGTGCGCAGCTCCTCGATCTTCTTGCCCAGCGAGCCCTTCTCCGCGTTCATGTTGTTCATGGTCTCGGTGTACTTGCGCTGAGCCTCGCGCTCCATGGTCGTCGCCTTGTCGCGCGCCTGGCGCTCCAAGGTCTCGGCACGGGTTCGCGCGTCGTTCAGCATCGTCTCGGCGCGCGTGCGCGCCTCGTTCACCATCGAGTCCGACTTGGACCGCGCGTCCGACAACAGCTGCTCGGACTTGGTCCGGGCCTCCGCCAGCATGCCGTCCGACTCGGTCTTGGCCTCGGCGGTGAGCCGGTCGGCCATTTCCTGCGCCAGCCCGAGCACCTTCGCGGCCTGGACGTTGGGCTCCCCGTTGTCCGGCACCATCGAGTGGGCCTGGGTCTGCTCCATCGCCGACTGCGGCGGCGGCACCGGCGCCAGGCGGCGCGACGGCTCGTCGCGTACCTGCGGCGGTGGGCCGACGGCGCCGGCCTTGGCGTTCTCGAGCTCACCACGGGTGGTCTCGAGCTCGTTGTCGAGCTGTTCGACCTGCTGCCGCAGCTCGTTGTTGTCCTCGATCAACCGGGCAAGCTCGGTCTCCACCAGGTCGAGGAACGCGTCCACCTCGTCCTCGTTGTAGCCCCTTTTGCCAATGGGCGGCTTGCTGAACGCGACGTTATGCACGTCAGCGGGGGTCAACGACATCAGATCACCTCACGCACTCCATGGCCTGCAGGTCCACCGGGGCTTCCCCGAAAATCACCCTGGCGTTGCCAGCTGCATCGCGAAGAACACAACCAACAGCAGCACCATAATCGATAAGTCCAGTCCGACGCCGCCGATTCGTACGGTCGGGATGATTCGTCTGAACAGACGAACCGGTGGGTCGGTCACTGTGTAGATGGTCTCGAGCGTTACCGCAACCCCTCCGGCAGGACGCCACTCGCGAGCGAAAGCACGCACGAGCTCGACGACAATCCGTGCCGTCAGCAGGAGCCAGAAGGCGAACAGCACGTACCAGACGACCAGCAACACAGCATTCACGTAACCACTCTGCCATGCCTCACGTCAAAAGACGCAGTTGACGGGCCGCGGATGGCGATGAGTCGACAAAATCACATCCGGCTGCGCTCAACGGTCACCGGGTGATCAGCCGCGCAGGAACAATCCGCCTTCGGCAATCCGTCGGCGGTCTTCCGCGGTGACATCCACATCGGGCGGTGAGAGAAGGAACACCTTGTTGGTGACCTTGTCCATCGATCCGCGCAACGCGAAAGCGAGCCCCGCGGCGAAGTCGACGAGACGCTTCGCGTCCGCGTTCTCCATCTCCGTGAGGTTCATGATCACCGGGATGCCCTCCCGGTAGTGCTCCCCGATCGCCCGCGCTTCCGCGTAGCTCGTCGGGTGGAGCGTCGTGATCCGGCTCAACGGGTCACGCACCGGCGGACGCACCGGCTCGGTGACCGGCCGCAGCCGCGCGACCGGCTCCGGCTGACGGTCGATCGCCAGTGCTCCGTGGACGGCAGGCTCCGGGCTGGCCACGGAGCGTGACCGAGGCCGCGGCGCGGGCTCGTCATACGTGTCATCGACGTCCCGGTAACGTCCACCCCGTGACCGGGCCGGTGGCTCATCGTCGTAGTCGTACTCGTCGTCGACATATTCCTTTGAGGCATAGCCTCGGCGGTAGTCATCCTCGACGTCATAGCCGTCTTCGTCCGCGGGCACCATCCCGAAGTAGGCCTTCAGCTTCTGCAGCGCGCTCATGCCTCTCCCTAGCCTTAGCCGCGTCCCGCACCGTACTCCCCCGCCCTCGCCGCCACTCCCCGTAACGACGAGACGGTATTCCCTAGGGCGAGGCTAAACCGCGCCCACCGAGCAACGCGGTTCCGACACGCACACAGGTCGAGCCGTGCGTGATCGCCTGCTCGAGATCATTGCTCATTCCGGCGGAGATCTCACGGGCATTTGGGTGTTCTTCCCGTAGACGCTCCGACGCACGAGCGAGTTTCCCGAACGCCTCCGCGGGATCAGTACCCAGCGGCGCCACCGCCATAAGCCCTCGGAGGCGAATATCACCCACATGGGCTATCCGCTCCGCCAAATGGCTCACTTCGCTCAACCGAATGCCCCCGCGCTTCGGATCGTCATCGAGACTTACTTGAATGAGGACGTCCAGCGGGTGATCGCGTTGCCCGGAATCCAGCGCCGACTTGGTCGCCTTCGCGAGTGCGTCGGCGAGGCGCTCGGAGTCGACGGACTGGACCTCGTCCGCCCAGCGCACGACCGATTTGGCCTTGTTCCGCTGCAGGCTGCCGACCATATGCCAGCGGATCCGGGCGTCCGGGCGGAGACCGGCGACCTCTTCGGCTTTCGCGCCGGCTTCCTGATCACGGTTCTCGGCGAGGTCGAGCGCGCCGAGGTCGGCGAGCAGCGCGGCGTCGAGAGCCGGGAAGGTCTTGGTGACCGCGAGTAACTTGACCTCGTCGCGGGCGCGGCCGGCGGCCTTGCACGCGGCGGCGATCCGCTCTTCCACTTCGGCGAGGGAGGCGGCGAGTTCGTCCCGCCGGGTGTCGCTCACGACGCGTCCAGCCACGTGATGCCCGCGATCCGGCCGGTGGTGCCGTCTCGGCGGAAGCTGAAGAGCGTTTTGTCTTCGTTGGTACAGCGCGGATCGACGCCGATCTTGCCGACGCCGAGGTCGGCCAGCTGCCGCCAGAGCCCGGCGCGCAGGTCGAGCCCCGGCGTGCCCTTGCGGGTTTTGCAGGCGCTGCCCGGCACGTGTTTCTCGACGTCGGCGGCCATTTCGGCGGGGACTTCGTAGCAGTCGCCGCAGATCGCGGGGCCGAGCAGCGCTTCGGTGCGGGCCGGCTCGGCGCCGACCGAACGCATCGCCTCGATCGCGGCGGGGACGACACCGACCCTGGCGCCGACGCGGCCCGCGTGGACGGCGGCGACGACACCGGCTTCGGCGTCGGCCAGCAGAAGCGGTACGCAGTCGGCGACGAGCACCACGAGCGCAAGGCCGGGTTCGGCGGTCACGAGCGCGTCGGTCGCTTCGGCGGCGGAGGTCTCCGAACCGTCGACGACGGTGGCGGTCCGGCCGTGGACCTGCTCCATCCACGCCAGCCTGTCCTCGGCGAGGCCGAGTTCGGCGGCGAGGCGCTTGCGGTTGGCGTAGACGTCGCCCGCGTCGTCACCGACGTGATCACCGAGGTTGAAGGTGTCGTAAGGCGGCCGGGAAGCCCCGCCCGCTCTGGTCGTGACAATCCGCCGTACCCGCACGCGTTTCCTCCTAGACCTGAGTGAAGGCCCCCTCGACAGTGGTCAAGGAGGCCTTCACGGAACGTACTGGCGAGAACTACCGCCGCATGAACGGGGGAACGTCGACCTCGTCGTCCGACGGGTCGTCGTGCACCGGCGTGGCGCGACCGGGCAGGCTGCCGTGGTTCGAGTTCGACCCGATCGGCGAGTAGCCGCGCGAACCGCCGCCGGGCTGCGGGAGCCCGCCGGTCATCGAACCGTTGCCCTCGCTTCGGGAGGACGGCATCGGCGTGTGCGTGCGCGGCGGCGCGACCGGGTAGCCGTTCGAACCGGTCGACGGCACCGGCGTGGCACCCGAAGGCGGGCTCTGCACCGGAGTCGCCCCGCCACCGTTGACCTGACCGGCCTGTGCGGACGCGGTCGAGTTCGACCGGGAGCCGAACGCCGGCGGGTCGAGCTTCTTGTGGGTCGGGGTGCCGGCGTCGAAACCGGCCGCGATCACGGTGACCCGGACCTCGTCGCCGAGCGAGTCGTCGATGATCGTCCCGAAGATGATGTTGGCGTCGGGATGCGCGGATTCCTGCACCAGCGACGCGGCCTCGTTGATCTCGAACAGGCCGAGGTCCGACCCGCCCGCGATCGACAGCAGCGCGCCGTGCGCTCCGTCCATCGACGCTTCCAGCAGCGGCGAGTTGATCGCCTTCTCCGCCGCCTGGATCGCCCGGCCCTCGCCGCGCGCCGAGCCGATGCCCATCAGCGCGGAGCCCGCGCCGGACATGACGCTCTTGACGTCGGCGAAGTCCAGGTTGATCAGACCCGGCGTGGTGATCAGGTCGGTGATGCCCTGGACACCTGAGAGCAGGACCTCGTCCGCCGAGCGGAAGGCGTCCATCAGCGAGACACCGATGTCGCCCAGCTGCAGCAGCCGGTCGTTCGGGATGACGATGAGGGTGTCGCATTCGTTGCGCAGCTGCTGGATGCCCTCTTCGGCCTGCTTGCTGCGGCGCTTGCCCTCGAAGGTGAAGGGGCGGGTGACGACGCCGATGGTCAGCGCGCCGAGCTTGCGGGCGATCTGGGCGACGACCGGCGCGCCACCGGTGCCGGTGCCACCGCCCTCACCCGCGGTCACGAACACCATGTCGGCGCCCTTGATGACCTCTTCGATCTCTTCGCGGTGGTCCTCGGCGGCCTTCTGCCCCACCTCGGGGGCGGCGCCGGCACCGAGGCCGCGGGTCAGTTCCCGGCCGATGTCGAGCTTGACGTCGGCGTCGGACATGAGCAGTGCCTGCGCGTCGGTGTTCACCGCGATGAACTCGACACCCTTGAGGCCGACCTCGATCATGCGGTTCACGGCGTTCACTCCGCCGCCGCCGATACCGACGACCTTGATCACCGCAAGGTAGTTGTGCGGGGGCGTCATCGGAGCCGCCTTCCTGATCGTGTGTGCTCGTGCTGCCCGCCGGTCGCTGAGCCTGGACCGAACCCTCGAGCTGAAGTTCAGATTGAGAGTTATGTCAACTGCCGACGTTGAAGCAGGACGGTATGCACCAGGCTGGCTCGAATCCAGTAGCCACGCCGTGTGTCGCAAAGGTGTTTTGCCACAACATGTTCGCGGGCGCAAGAGCGAGACCCGCTCGCGGCGGCGAACGGCGGCCTGGTAAAGGCGGAGATCAGGTGGGCATGGACATGACCATGACGACGTCCTTCGACGGCGATCCCGTCGGTGATCCGCCCGCCTGTTCGACGCTGAGCGCGAACTTCTCGGCCCCGCCGAGACCGTCGGCGACCAGCAGCGCACCGTCCTGACCACCGGAAATGAGCCCGGCGGGTTTGGGCGCGGTGCCCGGGTACATCAGCCAGGCCTGGTAGATCCGGCCCGGTTCGTTCGCCGGCAGTTGCGCCGCCATGAACACCAGCCGGTCCTTCGAGCGCGACATCATCACGGTCCCGCCACCGCCCGCCGAGGTCTCGGCGTGCCCGGTCCGGAGGTCGGCGGCCGAAAGGACGTCGGCGACCGGGGCGTACCGGTCCGCGTACTCCGCCGCCCGCTCCCGCGCGGCGGTCAGCTGCGAGTGGTTGTCGTAGGCGATCCCGCCGAACACGGCGGTGCCCGCCAGCCCGACGACCGCCGCCGCGACCGCGGCGATCGCCCAGCGCGGGGCGCGACGCCGGTCCTTGACGCGCTCCCCGGCGCCGAACCGCGTCTCCGGCGGCTGCTGCCTGGTCGCCATCGCCTCGGCGAGCACGCGGCGTTTGAGCTCGGGCGGCGGGTCTTCGGCCAGCGCGGCACCGAGCCGGGTCGCGGTCATCCGCAGTTCGAGGACCTCTTGCGCGCACGACGCGCATTCGGCGAGGTGCCGCTGGAACTGGGCACGCTCCACTTCGGACAGCGCGTCGACGGCGTAGGCGCCGGTGAGCGTGTGCATCTCGGGCATGGTCATGCCGTCACCCCCAAACAGTCCCGGAGCCTGATCAGGCCGTCCCGGAGCCGGGTCTTGATGGTTCCGTGCGGGGTCTGCAGCACCTCTGAGACCTCGCGATAGGTATAACCCTGGTAATAGGCGAGCAGCACGGATTCCCGTTGCAACTCGGTCAAGCTCGTGAGACAGCGGCGTACCTGCGACTGTTCCCAGCGGGCCGCGACCGCCTCGGCCACCTCGTCGAAGGGCCGGGCACGGGCGGCTTCGAAGGTCGCCTTGACCTCGCGGTCCGAACTGGCGCGCGCCGAGCGGACGCGGTCGACGGCACGGCGGTGCGCGAGCGTCATGGCCCAGTTCAGCGCGCTCCCCCGCTCCGGGGAGTAGCGCGTGGCCGTGCGCCACAGCTCCACCATGACCTCCTGGGTGACCTCTTCGGACTGCGCGGCGTCACGGAGGATCCGGCGCACGAGGCCGAGGACCGGACCGGCGAGTTGGTCGTACAACCCGTCGAAGGCGCGCTCGTCGCCCTTCGCGACCCGGACGAGCAGCTCCTCGGCCGTCGGACCGGCCGATTCGCCTTCACCGGGAACGGGCGCCATCCGGCGCGGGCGTGCCGATTCATCCATCAAGCGTGCCTCCGGCCGTCTGCGGCGTCCGCCGGGTGATCGGAGCCTTCTTCAACCACAGTCTGACCCCATGCCGCCGGATCAGCGCGGAGACCCGATGCGGCATGAGCGGACGGGTCACCAGCATGTGCGTCAGCCACTTGGCGGTGGCGGGCCGCCGCACGCCGCGCAGCGACGCGGTCAGCGGCGTCCGCCCGTCACGACGGAGGGCTATCTTGACCGAGAGCAGCGACCCCGGCCTTGGCACCTCCATCCGGTACTCGCCGTCCATCGGCTGGAACGGCGAGACGTAGAACTCCTTGTCCGCGAAGGCGTTCCCGTCCGCGTCGGGCCGCAGGAGGTACGCGTGCCTGCCGCCGTAGGTGTTGTGGACCTCGGCGACGACGCATTCGAGTCCCCCGTCCGGCCGGTGGCACCAGTACAGGGTGATCGGGTTGAAGTTGTGGCCGAGCATCCGCGCGCCGGCCAGCATCAGCACCCGGCCGCCGCGGAGGTCGACGCCGCGCGCGGCGAGCCAGTGGTCCAATTTGGACCTGATGCTGGAGGTGTCCTCGGGCGCGAAGTGATCTCGCGGGTCGAAACGGGCGAAGGGCCGCAGCCACCACGGCAGCTTCGGCGGCACGTCGAGGTCGACGAACCACAGGTAGATCCGGTGGGCGAACGAGATCGGCGGATCGGTGCGCCGGACATGCGCCACCGTGGAGTCGTAGAGCACGGCCATGACGGTCACCAGCGCACCCCGAAGCTCTCCGCCGCGCGGACACCGGACGCGCAGCCGTCCTCGTGGAATCCCCAGCCGTGGTACGCGCCCGCGAAGGCGACCTTGTCTTCGTTCAGCTCGGGCAGGCGCCGCTGGGCGGCCACGGATTCCGGGGTGTGGACGGGGTGTTCGTAGGTCATCTTGGCCAGCACCGAACCGGCTTCGGGCCCAGTGCCGGGGTTGAGCGTGACTACGTAGCCGGTCGGTTCGTCGAGCCGCATCAGGCGGTTCATGTCGTAGGACACCTGGACCGCGCCTTGGCCCGCACCGCAGAACGGGGTGGCGTAGTTCCAGCCCGCCCGCGCCGAGTCCGCCGCCGGGAGCACCCTGGTGTCGGTGTGCAGCCACGCCTCGTTGCTGGAGTACTGGAACGCGCCGAGCACCTCGCGCTCGGCCTCGGTCGGCGAAGCGAGCAGCTTCAGCGCCTGGTCCGCGTGCGTGGCCAGAACGACCTTGTCGAGCCGATGCCGGGTGTCGGCGTCGTCGCGGACCTCGATCCCCCGCGCGGTGCGTTTGACCGAGCGGACCGGGGTCGACAGGTGCACGGCGGTCAGTTGTTTGGCGGTGCGCTCGACGTACTCGCGGGAGCCGCCGGCGACGGTGCGCCACTTCGGGGACCCGCCGATCGACAGCATGCCGTGGTTGCGCAGGAACTCGAACAGGTACCGCGCGGGGTACTTCAGGGTGTCGGTGCGGTCGGCGGACCAGACGGTCGAGACGACCGGGAGCATGAAGTGGTCGACGAAGTACTTCGTGTACCCGCCGATGGCGAGGAAAGCGCCGAGGGTGACGTCCCCGGCCTCGGGCGCTTCGAGGACGCGCTTCGCGTGCCGGTGGAAGCGTTTGACTTCGGCGAGCATCCGCAGATAGCTGCCGCGTGCGACGTTGCGCGGCTGGGCGAACAAGCCCTTCAGTCCCTTGGCGCCGGCGTACTCGAGACCGCAGCCGTCGCAGCGGATGCTCATCGACATCTCGGTGTCCCGGGTGCCGACGCCCAGTTCGGCGAACAGGCGCAGCAGATTCGGATAGGTACGTTCGTTGTGCACGATGAACCCGGAGTCGACGCCGACGGTGCCACCGTGCGCGCTCGGGACGTCGTGGGTGTGCGCGTGCCCGCCCAGCCTGTCGTCGGCTTCGAACAGCAGTACCTCGTGGCGGCGTTGCAGCAGGTACGCGGCCGTGAGGCCGGCTACGCCGCTGCCGATGACTCCGATGCGTTGACCCTTGGTGTGCACGTGAAGCATTCGGAGCCGGCTCGGACGAGGATTGGATCTCGTGAACCGGCTCGGCATCCGACCCATCCCTTTCCGGTCCAGGAGCGAATCACGACTATGCCGAACAGTCCCGTGTCGCGCCTAGTCCCGTTCGTCGAGCGGCTCCTCGGCGGCTCTCTTCCGGTCGGCCTGCGTACCTGGGACGGCGTACGCGCCGGTCCGCCGGATGCCCCGACCGTGGTACTCCGCAACCGCCGAGCCCTGCGCCGTCTCCTCTACGCGCCCGGCGAATTGGGCCTGGCCCGGGCGTACGTCTCAGGTGATCTCGATGTCGATGGCGACCTCGCCGACGGATTCCGCCGGATCTGGGCGCTGACCCGTTCGGGTGCCGTGCGCGGTGCGAAGCTGGGCCCGCGCGAATGGGCCGAGGCGCTCCGGCTCGCGGTGGGACTCGGCGTCGTCGGGCCGCCGCCCGCACCGCCCGCCGAGGAGGCCCGGCTGTCCGGGAAGCTGCACACGCTGCTTCGCGACAAGTCGGCCATCGCGCACCACTACGACCTCGGCAACGCCTTCTACCAGCTGTTGATGGACGAATCGATGGCCTACTCCTCGGCGTACTGGACGTCCGAGGAGGAGGGGTACGACCTCGAACAGGCCCAGTGGGACAAGCTCGAACTGATCTGCCGCAAGCTCGGCCTGCGCCCGGGGATGCGGCTCCTCGACGTCGGCTGCGGCTGGGGCTCGCTCCTGGTCCACGCGGCGAAACACCACGGGGTCCAGGCCGTCGGGATCACCCTGTCGGCGGAACAGCTGCAGCACGTCCGCGGCCGCCTCGTCCAGCACGATCTGGAGGATCGGGTCGAGGTCCGGCGGCAGGACTATCGCGAGCTGGCAGGCGAGCCGTTCGACGCGGTCGCGTCCATCGAGATGGGTGAACACGTCGGCGAAGAGAACTACCCCGAGTACACGCGGACGCTGTACCGGATGCTCAAGCCCACCGGACGGCTGGTCCTGCAGCAGATGTCCCGCGGCGCGGTGGCCCCCGGCGGCGGCGCGTTCATCGAGCGCTACATCGCCCCCGACATGACGATGCGGCCGCTGAGCCGCACGCTCGGGCATCTGGAGACCGCCGGGTTCGAGATCCGCGACGTCCACGCGCTGCGCGAGCACTACGTGCGTACGGTCCGGGCCTGGGAGAAGACGCTCGAGAGCAACTGGGACGACGTCGTCGCGCTGATCGGTGAATCCGGTGCGCGGGTCTGGCGGCTGTACCTGGTCGGCGGGGCGCTGGCGTTCGAGGAGAACCGGATGGGCGTGGACCAGATCCTGGCGGTCCGCACCTCCGACGAGGGCTTGAGCGCGCTGCCCGCCACCCGGGAGTGGTCCTGATGCCGCTCGGCGGGACCCTCGCGATCACGGCGGGCGCGACGCTGCTGGCCTTCGTCGTCACCTTCGGCATCGCGCGGTGGCGCAAGCGGTATGACACCGTCGACACATTCTGGGGGCCGGGCTTCGCGATCGTCGCGCTGGTGGCGGCGCCGCTCGGGGACGGGTCGGTGGCGCTGCGCCTCGTCACCGCGCTGCTGACCACGATCTGGGGTGTGCGCCTCGGCGTCCACCTGCACCTGCGCAACCACAAGCTGCCCGAAGACCCGCGCTACGTGCGGATGGCGGAGAGCGCCGGGGAGAATCCGGCGCTCAAGCTCTTCGTCCGCGTGTACCTGGTCCAGGCGGTGGTGCTCTGGTTCGTCTCGCTGCCGGTCCAGTTCGCGATGTACGGCGACACCTTCGGGGTGACTGCGTGGCTCGGCGTCGCCCTGTGGCTGATCGGCTTCGGATTCGAGACGATCGGCGACGAGCAGCTGCGGCGCTTCAAGGCCGGCCCGGACAACAAGGGGAAGGTCCTCGACAGCGGCCTGTGGCGTTACACCCGGCATCCGAACTACTTCGGCGACGCGTGCGTGTGGTGGGGCCTGTACCTGCTGGCGTGTGCGAGCTGGGTGGGGGCGGCGACGATCCTGTCGCCGATCGCGATGACGTACACGCTGGCCAGGGGAACCGGAAAACCTCTGCTGGAGAAGGGTTTACGGCGTTCCCGGCCGGGATACGCGACGTACGTCGAGCGGACCAGCGGGTTCTTCCCGTTGCCCCCTCGCCGCGTCACTCCCCGGTGAGACCGTCCGTCAGTTCGCGCAACAGGTCGAGGTGGCCGGCGTGCCTGCCGGTCTCCTCGATCATGTGCGCGACCACGAACCGGACGTTGACCTTGCGATCGCCGCGGAAGGGGACCTCGTCGTCGAGCCCCATCGCGGCGACGATCTTGCGGCTCCGCTCGCACTCGGCCTCGTAGGCGGCGATCAGCTGCTCGATCGGGGTCTGCATGGCGACCCGGAACTCGGCGTCCGGATCGGTCTCCAGTGCCTCCTTCCAGACGTCCTCCTGCCCGTTGAGCACCACGTTGAACCAGTACTGCTCGACGAGGGTCAGATGCCCGAGCAGACCGGCGACGGTGGTCAGTTCGCTGGGGACGAGCGGACGGCGGGCCTGCTCGTCGGTGAGGCCGGAGCATTTCCACACGACGGTGGCGCGAAGGAAGTCGAGAAAGCCGTTCAGCTGCGTGCGCTCGTCGCCGGTGAGCGGCGGTTCGGGGCGCTTCGGTTCGTCGGTCATGGTGGTTCAGTCTGCCGGTTTCCTCGGATGATCCGCCAACGAGTTACCCGGGACGCACTTGTCCACCATCTGCCGCACAGCCGTGGTCCATGTCCGAGCGTGATCCCATCGTTCGAGTGAAACCAGCAGTAGTTAGCGCCACTGAAACATGACGACCACCCGCTCGTCATGTCAGGCTGGTGCAGTTGTGCCATCGCCCCCGGTTCCGAGAAAGGTCACTATGTCAGGCCCCCAGCTGAGCGCACTCGATGTCGCTTTCCTTTGCCTGGAAAGCGAAACGACGCCCATGCACATGGGTGCGGTGGTCACCTTCCGCCCGCACGGGCAGGTGCACGCGCGGAGGCTGACCGCGTTGCTGGCCGAGCGGGCCGCACGGCTTCCGAAGCTGCGTCAGCGCCCCCGTACCGCGCTGTTCCCGCCCGGTGCCGCCGTCTGGGCCGAAGACCCGGATTTCGTTGCCAGTGAACATATTTCACATCATCACCTGAGCTCCCTGTACGAACCGGACCCGCTGTCCGCCTACGCCTCGCACTGGATGGGGCGGCCGCTCGACACCGGAAAACCCTTGTGGGACTTGCATCTCGTCACCGGCCTGCCGGACGGCGAGTTCGCGTTGCTGCTGAAACTGCACCACGCCCTCACCGACGGGGCGGGCGCGTACGCCGTCGCCGTCGGCCTGCTCGACGAACTCCCGCGCGCGCCGAGGCGTCCGCACAGCGGGTCCGTGCCGCCCGCGCCCCGCTCCCCTGTGGACGCTGTCAAGGAAGCCGTCGGCTCGACGCTGGCACAGGCCGGGATCGCCTCTTCGGTCGTCCGCGCGACCCGTTCGCCGCTGTCGCCGATCAGCGCGCCGCCGTCGACCGAACGACGGCTCGGCCTCGTCCGGCTGGACACCGCCGAGATCCGGCGGATCCGCCGGGCCCACGGCGGGACCGCCAACGACGTCGTGCTGGCGATCCTCAGCGGCGCGCTGCGCGAGTGGATGATCAACCGCGGCCAGCGCGCCGACGACCGGACGCTGCGGGCGCTCATCCCGGTCAGCGTGCGCGGGCGCTCCGCCGAGCAACTCGGCGGGAACAAGCTGTCCGGCTATCTCTGCGAACTGCCGGTCGGCCTCGACGATCCGGCCGAGCGGCTGCTGGCCGTCCAACGCGAAATGAGCCGGAACAAGGCGGCGGGCCCCGCGCGGGGACCTGGCGCGTTCCCGCTGCTCGCCGACCGGATGCCCTCGATGCTGCACCGGCTCGGTTCCAAGGCCGCCGGGCTGGCCGCGCCGCTGCTGTTCGACCTCGTGATCACCACGGTGCCGGTGCCGCCCAACCGGCTCACCCTCGATGGGACGAAGGTCGCCGGCGTGTACCCGTTCGTGCCGCTGGCGCCGCGGCAGGCGGTCGGCATCGCGGTGGCGACCTATCGCGACTCGGTCCACATCGGACTTCAGGCGAACGGGGCGGCGGTTTCGGACGTGGGTTCGCTGCGGGACGGGGTACTCAAGTCGGCCGCGAGACTGCTGGACACCGCCTGACAGCTCGTGAGTGGCAAGGACGGTTAGAACCGTCCTTGCCACTCACGAGGCGCGTCAGCCGCGCAGCATCTCCGCGACCAGGAACGCCAGCTCCAGCGACTGCTGCGTGTTCAGGCGCGGGTCGCACGCGGTCTCGTACCGGCCGGAAAGGTCCAGATCCGAGATCTCCTGCGCGCCGCCGAGGCATTCGGTGACGTCCTCGCCGGTCAGCTCCACGTGGATGCCGCCAGGGTATGTGCCGAGCTTGCGGTGCACCTCGAAGAAGCCCTGGACCTCGTCCACGATCCGGTCGAAGTGCCGGGTCTTGTAGCCCGTCGAGGACTCGTGCGTGTTGCCGTGCATCGGGTCGCACTGCCAGATGACCTTGTGCCCGGACGCCTCGACCTTCTCGACGATCGCGGGCAGCACCTCGCGGACCTTGCCGTTGCCCATCCGGGCGATCAGCGTCAGCCTGCCGGGTTCGTTGCGCGGGTCGAGGCGGCGGACGTACTCGACGGCCTGCTCCGGCGTGGTCGTCGGGCCGATCTTGAGGCCGATCGGGTTGGCCAGCAGTTCGGCGAAGGCGATGTGCGCGCCGTCGAGTTGCCTGGTCCGCTCGCCCACCCACAGGAAGTGCGAGGACAGGTTGTACAGCTTGGGGTTCGCCGCGTCCGCGCGGTCCATCCGCAGCATGGAACGCTCGTAGTCCAGCAGCAGCGCCTCGTGGCTGGCAAAGATCTCGGTGGACTGGAGCGAGGTGTCGGTGACGCCGCAGGCCGACATGAACCGCAGGCCGCGGTCGATCTCCGAGGCCAGCGCCTCGTAGCGCTCGCTGGCGGGCGAGGACTTCACGAAGTCCTTGTTCCAGTCGTGCACCTGGTGCAGGTCCGCCATGCCGGCGCCGGTGAGCGCGCGGACGAGGTTCATCGCGGCGCCCGCGTTCGCGTAGGCGCGGATCATCCGGCCCGGGTCGGGCACGCGGAGTTCGGGCTTGGCGACGAGCGAGTTGATGATGTCGCCGCGGTACACCGGCAGGCCGAGCGCGTCGGTGGACGCCGAACGCGGCTTCGCGTACTGGCCGGCGATCCGGCCGACCTTCACCACCGGCAGGCTCGCGCCGTAGGTGAGGACGACGGCCATCTGCAGCAGGGTGCGCAGGTTGGCGCGGATATGCGGTTCGGTGTTCGACTCGAACGTCTCCGCGCAGTCGCCGCCCTGAAGCAGGAACGCCTCGCCGCGGGCGACCATGGCGAGCCGGTCGGAAAGACGGTCGATCTCGGCGGGGACGGTGATCGGCGGCACACTCTCCAGCACGCCGCGGACACGCTTCGTCAGCTCGGCGTCCGGCCACTCGGGCTGCTGCGCCGCGGGCCGGGAAAGCGCGTCGTCGAGCCGATCACGCAGCTCGGGAGGCAGAGGAGGCAGTTCGGGGAGCGTGTCGACGGGAACGTCCACTGTCCAGTTCACCGGACCAGGATATGCCGCGCCGAAAGCCGCCCGCCCACCGGGACGAAAGTCCCAAAACGTGGACGGGCGGCGGGCTGATCAGGCGGCCTGCGCCTTGTTGTAGAGGTTCTGCGCGTCCGTGCCGAAGTACGGGCCGAACATGTAACCGGGCAGGAAGGTGTAGCCGAAGCTGTTCACCGAGGCCTGGACGCCCGCGCCGGTCGCCTCGCTGAAGTTGAGGAACCACGGGCCGCCGCTCGAACCGCCGGTCATGTTGCAGTTCATCCCGTGGTCCTTGGTGAGCAGGAAGTCGGTGAACGTGCTCCCACTGCAGTAGATCAGCTTCGAGCCGTCGTACGGGGCCGCCGCCGGGTACCCGAACGTGTACATCGACTGGTTGCGCGCCTGGTTGAACGCGATCCCCTGCGCGCCGACGACGTCGGTCAGCTTCTGCCCGTTGAGCGGGTTGACCACGGCCGCGCCGATGTCGTAGTTCATGTCCTCGCTCGCTTCCCACTGCGGCGTGGTCAGCGTGCTCTTCGCGGCCCACGTGCCGTAGGGCGTGTTGCCGTTGTCGTAGCCAGGCGCGAAGGTCCAGTTCGTGTGCCAGGCGCCCTGGTACTTCACGCAGTGCCCGGCGGTGATCACGACACTGCCGTTGGCGCTGGTGACCGCGTCACCGGAGCACGACGCGTTCCGCCCGCCCATGGTGAAGAACACCCGGCCCGCGGTCTGGACGACCTTGCCGGCCCCGGTCCACGCGCCGCCACCGTTCGGGATGCTCTGGATGATCGTGCTCTTGCCCTTCGCGACCTCCTTCGGGGTGAAGGCGGGCGCCTGGACCAGCCGTTCGATCGGCACCGCCGACCGCATCCGCTCGGGCGTCCAATAGGCCGCCACAGCCTGCGCGTCGGTCGCTGCCTGATGCTGGACCGGTCCGGCGTGCGCGGGACTCGCGACGGCGGTCAGCGCCGTCACCGCCAGCCCGACGAGCGCCGCCAGGATCCCCGTCCGGGAAGCCGTCCTCTTCATGGCGTACCACCTTTCGCCACCGTGAATCGCCGTATGACTTGCACGACATTTCGAAAGTATTTGTCCTGCTACCGGGCGTACAAGCGGCCGTTCGGCCCAAATACGGCGCACGCGGCGAGTTAATCTTGCTCGTGGGGATATCTGTGGACGGCTTCGCGCGGCTGGGCACGCATCTCGTGGCTCCGATCGCCTGGATGCTCCTGGCACCGATCGCGATCGTGGTCGGTGACGGCCAGGGCCTCGTCTGGCCGTCGCTTCTGGCGCTGCTCGGTTCGGCGCTCGTGACCCTCGCCGTCGGGTGGTCGATAAAGCGCGCATCCGGCTTCGGGATTTCGCCGTACACGTCGCCCGAATCCGCCGCGGTCACCGTGCTGGTGTTCACCTTCGGGCCGGTGATGCTGCTCGGCGGACTGCTGGTGGCCTGGCTGGGCTGGGCCCGCGTCAAGCTGGGCGAAGACACCTTCGCCGAAGCCGCCGCCGGGATCCTGCTGGGGATCCTGGCCGGCGGCCTCGGCTGGATCGGTTTGATCGTCTTCCTGTTCTCCTGATCAAGCCGGACAGAGCGTGTCGGCGGCCGGGAGGTCGCCGTCCCGCAGATAGCGCACGACGGCGTCGTTCCCGCAGGCGTTCTCCTGGGTGAAGACGCCGTGCCCGCCGGCGTCCACGGCGACGTACTTCGCCCGCGCACCCAGCGCCGCCCGCATTTCACGGGCGCCGACGAGCGGTGTCGCCGGGTCGCGGAGATTCTGTACCAGCAGGATGTTCGACGGACCGCGGTCGTGGATCCGCACGGGCGGTTCGCGGCGTTCGACCGGCCAGAACGCGCAGGGGGTGATGTTCGCGGAGGCAGGGCCGAACATCGGGTGCGTCACGCGGGCCCGCTCGACCGCCTTTTGGTAGTAGCGAATGTTTTCCGGCCAGTCGGAGTCGTTGCAGAGCACCTGAAGCTGGAGCGCGGCGTGGTTGTCGGAGTCGAGCGGCCCGCCCCGCGCCTTCGTTGTCGGAGCGGACCATTTCTCGGCGAGACCCGGGAAGTTCGCGTCGTCGTACAGCGCTCCCCAGGTGTCGCTTCGGATTCCCGGGCGCTTTTCGGCCAGTTCGACGAACTTCGCCGTCACCTCGGCCGGTGTCCGCCCCAGGTGGTAGACATCGTCCCGTGCCGCCGCCCAAGCCGTGAAGTCGCCGAAGCGGTCATCGAAGCCGTCCGCGAAGCGCTGGTGCGCCCGGACGTCCAGCCCGTCGGGACCGAGAAGGCTGTCCAGCACGATTCGATCCGTGCGCGCCGGGAACATCGACGCGTAGGCGGCACCGAGATAGCTCCCGTACGAGACGCCGTAGTACGAGATCTTCCCCTCCCCTAACGCCTCGCGGATCCGGTCCATATCGCGCGCGGTGTTGGCGGTGGTCATCTGAGGCAGGAGATCCGCTGTCTTCGACTCGGCGCATTGCTTCGCCACCACACGGGACTTCGCCGCCTTCTCGGCGACGTCGCGCGGGCCTTCCGCGTACGGGCCGACGAGGATGAACCGCTGTTCCTCGGTGAGGTCGCAGGTCACCGGCGTGCTGTAGGTGGTCCCGCGCGGGTCGAAACCGATGACGTCGTAACTGTCGAGCAGGCCGGACTGTCCCTGTCGTTGCGCGAGTTGCGCGGGCATCGCCAGGCCGGGGCTCCCGGGGCCGCCGGGGTTCATCAGCAGCACACCTCGGCGCTGGGGCGAGGTGCTCGCCTTACGGGAAACAGTGAGTTCGATGGTCCGCCCGCCGGGGTCGGCGTAGTCCAGCGGCACCTTGAGTCTCGCGCATTCGAGGCCCTCGGTCGGTGAGGGTGTCACGCCGTAGTCCGGGCACGGTGACGTCCACTTCAGCGCCGGGGCCGCGTCGGCGGTCGCTGGGACGGCCATGGTCAGTGGCAGGAAAGCCAGTATCGCCAACGTTTTTCTCATGTCGAAAGCCTGGCGTGGCCGGCCGCCTACCGCGTCGGCCCGGAGCATGATCCGGGGGCTCCACCTTCGGGAGGAACGGGGCCTGACGTCGGTCTTGGGCCTCGCGAGCGGTCTGTTCGCGTGATCAGACGGACGACACACGTGCTTGGACGGACGACACGCGAGTCCAGAGGGACGACACCCGGCATACCCCGGCCGCCAGTCGTGTCGTCCGTCCAGTCGCGTGCCGCGCTACCGGAGGTCAGTGGAGCCTTCCACCGGCCCGCCCATGTCGCGACGCTGTCCGGACCTAGACCACCGCGAGCGGCAGCGCCGTCGGGTGCACCGGAGCGGGCAGGTCCGAGGCACCGGTCAGGTAGGCGTCCACCGCGCTCGCCACCGAGCGTCCCTCGGCGATCGCCCACACGACCAGCGACGCGCCGCGGTGCGCGTCGCCGCAGACGAACACGCCGGGCGAGGAGGTCTGCCAGTCCGCGCCACACGAGAGCGTGCCGCGTTTGGTCAGCGAAAGCCCGAGCCCGTCCAGCAGCGGCATGTGCTCGACACCCTCGAACCCGATCGCGAGCAGCACGAGGTCGGCGGGCAGTTCCTCGACCTCGTCGTTGACCGGGGTCACCATGCGCTTGCCGGTCTCCGGGTCCTTGACCACGCGGACCTGACGGAGCTCGACCGCGCGCACGTTGCCCTCGTCGTCGCCGATGAACCGGGTGACCGCGACGGCGAACTTGCGCTCGCCCGCCTCCTCGTGCGCCGGGTAGGTGCGCAGGATGTACGGCCAGGTCGGCCACGGCGACCGCTCGTCGTCCCTTGTGGACGGTGGCGTCGGATACTGATCCAGCTGGGTCACCGAAAGCGCGCCCTGGCGGGTCGCGGTGCCGTACGAGTCGGCCCCGGTGTCACCGCCGCCGATGATGACGACGTGCTTGCCCGCCGCGTCCACCGCCGACGGGCCGTCGCCCTCGACGTACTTGTTGGCCGGGACCAGGTGCTCCATCGCCAGGTGGATCCCGGCCAGCTCGCGGCCAGGCGTCGTCGTGTCGTCGCGGCCGCGCAGCGCGCCCACGGCGAGGACCACCGCGTCGTAGCCCGCCCGCAGTTCCTCGACGGTCAGATCGACGCCGACCTCGCAGCCGGTGACGAACTTCGTGCCCTCCTTGCGGAGTTGCGCGAGCCGACGGTCGAGGACCTTCTTCTCCATCTTGAACTCGGGGATGCCGTACCGCAGCAGGCCACCGAGCCGGTCGTCCCGCTCGTAGACGGTCACTTCGTGGCCGGCCCGGGTCAGCTGCTGCGCGGCGGCGAGCCCGGCCGGGCCGGAACCGACGACCGCGACCCGCTGCCCCGACGACACCGCCGAGATCTGCGGCTGCACGTAGCCCGCTTCCCACGACTGGTCGGCGATCGTCTGCTCGACCCGCTTGATCGCGACCGGACCGCCGGACAGCGGCGAGACCGAAAGGACGCAACCCGCCTCGCACGGCGCGGGGCAGAGCTTCCCGGTGAACTCGGGGAAGTTGTTGGTGGCGTGGAGCCGGTCGCTCGCCGCGGCCCAGTCGCCGCGGCGTACGAGGTCGTTCCACTCCGGGATCAGGTTGCCCAGCGGGCAACCTGAACCGCTGGAATGACAGAACGGGATGCCGCAGTCCATGCACCGCGTGGCCTGCTTGCGCACCTCTTCGTTGCGCTCGGCGGGTGCCACCTCGGCGTACACCTCGCCCCAGGTGGCGAGACGGTCCTCTTTGGACTTCTTCTTCGGCTCTTCGCGTTCGTACTTCAGGAAACCCGTCGGATCAGCCACGAGCGGCCTCCATGATCGCTTCGTCGACGTCGCGGCCGGCGGCGCGCGCCGCCTTCGCCGCGTCAAGGACACGCTGGTAGTCGCGGGGCATCACCTTGGTGAACGCCGCCGAGCGACGCGGCCAGTCGCCGAGCAGCGACGCGGCCACGGCCGAACGTGTGAGGTCGTAATGCTTCTGCACGGTTTTCTTGAGCCAGGCGAGGTCGTCCGACGACGGGGTCTGGAGATTCACCATCTCCTCGTTGACCTTGCCCCGGTCGAGGTCGAGCACGTAGGCCTCCCCGCCGGACATGCCCGCCGCGAGGTTGCGCCCGGTCGGGCCGAGCACCACGGCCTGCCCGCCGGTCATGTATTCGAAGGCGTGGTCTCCGACGCCCTCGGCGACGACCACCGCGCCGGAGTTGCGCACGCAGAACCGCTCGCCGACCTGGCCGCGCAGGAACATCTCGCCGCCGGTGGCACCGTAAGCGAGCGTGTTCCCGGCGATGGTCTGGCCTTCCGCGGCGAACTTCGCGTCCGGATGCGGGCGCACGATGATCCGCCCGCCCGAAAGGCCCTTGCCGACGTAGTCGTTCGCGTCGCCGACCATGTCGAGCGTGATGCCACGCGGCAGGAACGCGCCGAGCGACTGCCCGGCGGAACCGGTCAGCAGCACGTGGATCGTGTCCTCGGGCAGACCTTCGCCGCCGTAGCGGCGGGTGATCTCGGAACCGAGCAGCGTGCCGACGGTCCGGTTCACGTTCCGCACCGGCAGTTCGAGCCGCACCGGATGCGCGTCCTCCAGCGCCGCCTCGGCGAGCTGGATCAGCGTCCGGTCGAGCGCGTGCTCCAGGCCGTGGTCCTGGGTTCGCGTGCGCCGCTTCGCCCCGCCGTACGGGGTCTCCGTCGGCATCTCGAAGATCGGCGCGAGGTCGAGACCGGAGGCCTTCCAGTGCTCGACCGCCTCGTCGGTGTTCAGCATCTCGGCGTGCCCGATGGCCTCGTCGAGGGTGCGGAAACCGAGCGCCGCCAACGTTTCCCGGACCTCTTCGGCGACGAACCGGAAGTAGTTCACGACGTGGTCGGCCTGGCCGGTGTACCGCTTGCGCAGCTCCGGGCTCTGGGTCGCGACGCCGACCGGGCAGGTGTCGAGGTGGCAGACGCGCATCATGACGCAGCCTTCGACGATCAGCGGCGCCGTAGCGAAGCCGTACTCCTCCGCGCCGAGCAGCGCGGCGATGACGACGTCCTTGCCGGTCTTCATCGCGCCGTCGACCTGCACGGTGATCCGGTCGCGCAAACCGTTGAGCAGCAACGTCTGCTGCGTTTCGGCGAGTCCGATCTCCCACGGGGTGCCCGCGTGCTTGAGCGAGTTCATCGGGGAGGCGCCGGTGCCGCCGTCGTGACCGGAGATCAGCACGACGTCCGCGTGCGCCTTGGACACGCCCGCCGCGACCGTGCCGACGCCGAGTGAGGACACCAGCTTCACGTGGATGCGGGCGTTTTCGTTGGCGTTCTTGAGGTCGTGGATCAGCTGTGCCAGATCCTCGATCGAGTAGATGTCGTGGTGCGGCGGCGGCGAGATCAGCCCGACGCCCGGCGTCGAATGCCGCGTGCGTGCGATCCACGGGTAGACCTTGTTCGGCGGTAGCTGCCCGCCCTCACCCGGCTTCGCGCCCTGCGCCATCTTGATCTGGATGTCGTCGGCGTTGACCAGGTACTCGCTCGTGACGCCGAACCGGCCGCTCGCGACCTGCTTGATCGCGCTGCGCCGTGCCGGGTCGTAGAGCCGCTCGGGGTCTTCCCCGCCCTCACCGGTGTTGGACCGGCCACCGATGCGGTTCATCGCGATGGCGAGCGTTTCGTGAGCCTCGGCCGAAATCGAGCCGTAGGACATCGCGCCGGTGTTGAAGCGCTTGAAGATCGCCTCGACGGGCTCGACCTCGTCCAGCGGGACGGGCTCGCGCGCGCCCTCGCGGAAGGAGAACAGCCCGCGCAGCGCGCCACCCTGCCGGTACAGGCGGTGCACCTCGTCGGAGTACTTCTTGTACACCTCTTCCCGGCCGGTCTTCGTCGCGTGCTGCAACAGGAAGACGGTCTCCGGGGTGAACAGGTGCAGTTCGCCCTCGCGGCGGTACGCGTACTCGCCGCCGGTCTCGAGTCCACGGTGGACCCGGTCGGTCGGGTTGTCCGGGTACGCCCGGCGGTGACGTGTGGCGACCTCTTCGGCGAGCACGCTCAGCCCGACGCCGCCGAGTTTCGACGACGTCCCGGTGAAGTACTCGTCGAGCAGATCCTGGGCCAGGCCGAAGGATTCGAAGACCTGCGCCGCGGTGTACGCGCCGACGGTCGAGATGCCCATCTTGGACATGATCTTCAGGACGCCCTTCACGAGCGCCTTGACGTAGTTGCGGATCGCCTTGGCGGGCTCGATGCCGGTGACGCCACCGGTCGAGATCATGTCCTCGATGGTCTCGAAGGCCAGGTACGGGTTCACCGCCGCGGCGCCGTAGCCGAGCAGGAGCGCGATGTGGTGGACCTCGCGGGCGTCACCGGTCTCGACGACCAGCGCGACGCGGAGCCTTTCCTTGGTGCGCACCAGATGGTGGTGCACCGCGGAGACGAGCAGCAGCGACGGGATCGGCGCCATGCGGTGGTCGGAGTCGCGGTCGGACAGCACTAGCGTGCGCGCGCCCGCCGCGATCGCTTCGGATGCCTCGCGCCGGACGCGCTCGATCGCAGACGCCAGCGCGTCGGCACCACCGTCCACTTCGTACAGTCCGGAAAGGACACTGCACGCGAAGCCGGGAAGGTCGCCGTCGTCGTTGATGTGGATCAGCTTGGCGAGCTCGTCGTTGTCGATCACCGGATACGGCAGCTGCACGTGGCGGCAGGAAGCCGGGCCGGGGGCGAGCAGGTTCCGCTCCGGCCCCATGATCCGGCTCATCGACGTGACGAGCTCTTCGCGGATCGCGTCCAGCGGCGGGTTGGTGACCTGCGCGAAGTTCTGCTTGAAGTAGTCGTAGAGCAGGCGGGAACGCTGCGACAGCACCGCGGGCGGGGTGTCGGACCCCATCGAGCCGATCGGCTCGGCCGCCTTCACCGCCATCGGCGCGAGGAGGATCTTCAGCTCTTCTTCGGTGTAGCCGAAGGAAAGCTGGCGCCGCAGCACGGAATCGTGGCTCTGCACGATGTGGTCGCGGTCAGGCAGGTCGGCGATCTGCAGCAGACCGGCGTGCAGCCAGCCCTCGTACGGGAGTTGCTTCGCCAACTCCGACTTGACCTCTTCGTCGTCGACGATCCGGCCGGCTTCGGTGTCCACCAGGAACATGCGGCCGGGCTTGAGGCGGCCCTTGGCCACGACGTCCGCGGGGGCGACGTCGAGGACGCCCGCCTCACTGGCCAGCACGACGCGATCGTCCGCGGTACGCCACCATCGGGCGGGGCGCAGGCCGTTGCGGTCCAGTACCGCACCCACGAGGGTGCCGTCGGTGAAGGTGACGCAGGCCGGGCCGTCCCACGGCTCCATGAGGCTGGCGTGGAACTGGTAGAACGCACGACGCTGTGCGTCCATCCCGGTGTGGTTCTCCCACGCTTCGGGGATCATCATCAGCACCGCGTGCGGCAGCGACCGGCCGCCGAGGTGCAGCAGCTCCAGCACCTCGTCGAAGGAGGCGGAGTCCGACGCGTCGGCCGAACAGATCGGATACAGGCGGGTGAGGTCGCCGGGGATGAGGTCCGATTCGAGCAGCGCCTCACGGGCGCGCATCCGGTTGCGGTTGCCCCGGATGGTGTTGATCTCGCCGTTGTGCGCGACGAACCGGAACGGATGCGCCAGCGGCCACGACGGGAAGGTGTTGGTGGAGAACCGGGAGTGCACGAGCGCGATGGCGCTGGTGAGCCGGGTGTCGGTCAGGTCGGCGAAGAAGAGCGGGAGCTGCTCGGGGGTCAGCATTCCCTTGTAGACGATGGTCCGCGAGGACAGCGACGGGAAGTAGGTGCCGCAGCCCGCGGTCACGCTCTCGTTCTCGACGCGTTTACGGAGACAGAAGGCCAGGCGGTCCAGCTCAAGACCTGAGGGACATCGCCCGTCGGCCTCGGCGCCCGCGACGAACAGCATCACGAAATGCGGCATCACCGAACGCGCCGTCGGGCCGATGTCGGCGCGGTCCGCGTCGACCGGGACCTCACGCCAGCCGAGGACGTCGAGGCCCTCTTCATCGGCGATCCGCTCGATCAGGGCGATGGCCTTGGTCCGCTCCTCGATGTCCGAGGGCAGGAAACCGATCCCGGTCGCGTAGGTCTGGTGACCGTCGGCGTCCGCCTCGGGCAGGATGAAGTCCACTTCGGCCCGCAGCAGCTCGTCCGGGAGCTGCAGCAGGATGCCCGCGCCGTCACCACTGGTCGGCTCCGCGCCGGCGGCGCCGCGGTGATCGAGGTTGGTCAGCGCGGACAGGCCGTCGGTGACGATGCCGTGCGAACGCCGCCCGCGGACGTCGGCCACCATGGCCACACCGCAGGAGTCCTGTTCGGATTCGGGATCGTAGAGACCCTGTTTGCCTGGAATGGCGGAGAAGATCATGAAGGGACCTCCTTCGTCGTCTGTGCTCAGCGGCCGGGCGGGGCCGGCCGGGGGAATGCGCACGGGACGACGATGGCCCGTTCGTTAGCGCGACTTTAACACCTGTGAAACACGTCGGCATCAGTTCGGCGGGCGGGAAAGCCCGCCGATGGGTAACGATATGAACGCCCGGAACGACACAGTTCCTGATGAGGTCGCAGTAGTTCGTTCCGCTAAGTATATGTCCCGTTCCGGGATGTCACGAGACGCGATGAGGCGATGAGGCGATGAGGCGATGAGGCGACCCTAGTCACTCCCGGGGGCTTTCGCACGCCAGAGCCAGGTCAACTAGAACCTGTTACAGTTCCGCGTATGATCCTGGACCGTTTCCGGCTCACCGACCAGGTCGCCGTGGTCACCGGCGCCGGACGCGGGATCGGCGCGGCGACGGCCGTGGCGCTCGCCGAGGCCGGTGCCGACGTGGTGATCTCGTCCCGCACCGAAACCCAGCTCGACGAGGTGGCCGCCCTGGTCGCCGCCACCGGCCGCCGCGCGCACGTGGTCCCCGCCGACCTGAGCGACCCGGCCACCGCGGGTGAGCTGGCGCGGATCGCGACGGCCGAGTTCGGGCGGCTGGACCTGGTCGTCAACAACGTCGGCGGAACCTATCCACGGCCGCTGCTGGAAACCACCGCCGAGTTCCTCGAAGAAGCCTTTCGTTTCAACGTCTCCACCGCCCACGCGCTGACCGTCGCGGCGGCCCCGTCGTTGCTGGAGACGGGCGGTTCGGTCGTCAACATCTCGTCGGTCATGGGGCGGGTGACCGGCCGTGGCTTCGCCGCGTACGGGACGGCGAAGGCCGCGCTGGCGCACTACACCCGGCTCGCGGCGGCCGATCTCGCGCCGAAGGTGCGGGTGAACGCGATCTCGGTCGGCTCGGTGGCGACCTCCGCGCTCGAAGTGGTGGTGGGCAACGACGAGCTGCGCGGCCGGATGGAGGCCGCCACTCCCCTGCGCCGGATCGGCGAGGCCGAGGACATCGCGGCCACCGTCGTGTTCCTGGCGTCGGGCGCGGGCCGGTACGTCACCGGCAAGATCATCGAAGTCGACGGTGGATTGCAGGCTCCGAACCTGGAACTCGGTCTGCCCGATCTGTAGGAGGCGAACGCCGTGCGCGTGGTCCAGTGGAGTACCGGGAACGTCGGCCGCCACGCGCTGGCCGGGATCGACGCCCGCCCCGATCTCGAACTCGCCGGGGTCTGGGTCTCGAGCGAGGCCAAGGCGGGTGTGGACGCCGGGGAACTGGCCGGGCTCGGGCGGCCGTTAGGCGTCACCGCGACGACCGACGCGGGCGCCCTCATCGCGCTGAAGCCGGATTGCGTGCTCTACACGGCGATGGCCGACGACCGGCTGCCCGAGGCCGTCGAAGACCTGAAACGCTTCCTGCGCGCGGGGATCAACGTGGTGTCCAGCAGCCCCGTGTTCCTCCAGTACCCCGAAGGTGTCGTCCCCCCGGAGATGATCGAGCCGATCCGGGAGGCCGCCCGCGAAGGCGGCGCTTCGCTGTGGGTCAACGGTGTCGACCCCGGCTTCGCCAACGACTGGCTGCCGCTGGTGCTCACCGGGGTCTGCGAACGGATCGACGAGGTGCGCTGCCTGGAGATCCTCGACTATTCGACGTACGACAACGGCAAGGTCTTGTTCGACATCATGGGCTTCGGCCGGGAGATGGACGATCTGCCGTTGTTGCTGCAGCCCGGCGTGCTGTCGCTGGCCTGGGGCAGCGTCGTGCGGCAGCTCGCGGCCGGGCTGGACGTCGAACTCGACGCCGTCGAGGAGGTCTACGAACGGCTCCCGGCTCCCGAGACCTTCGAGATCGCTTCGGGAACGATCAAAGAGGGCACGGCGGCGGCACTGCGGTTCGAGGTGCGCGGCATGCGCGGCGGGCGGGCGGTGTGCGTGCTGGAGCACATCACGCGCCTGCGCGGCGACCTCGGGCCGGACTGGCCGCAGCCGAGCGGGCAGGGCTGCTACCGCGTCCAGGTCACCGGGGAGCCGAACTACGTGCTGGACCTGCGTCTGGTCGGCAGCGACGGCGACCACAACACGGCCGGGCTGAAGGCGACCGCGATGCGGCTGGTGAACGCGATCCCGGCGGTGGTGGCGGCTCCGCCCGGACTGCTGACCGCGCTGGACCTGCCCCTGGTGACCGGACGGGGCCTGGTCTCGCCCTGAAGGCTTGGAACCGCTACTTCTCGGGGTCCGGCTTCGGGTCCTCGGTCGCCTTGTCCGCGGCGGAGTCCCGGACGGTGTCCGGAGCCGCCGCCACGTCCGCATGCGTCTCATCGGCGGGCTCGGCGGATTCCTCCCGCGGCACGTCCTTGCTCCACAACGTTTCCGGCGCTTCCCGTGGCCCCCGCTTGGCGGCCAGGACGAAGTACACGATCGCCGCGGCGAACAGCAGGATCGAGGTCCACACGTTGACCCGCAGGCCGAGGATGTGGTTCGCGGTGTCGGTCCGCATCATCTCGATCCAGAACCGGCCCGCGGTGTACCCGGCGACGTACAGCGCGAACACGCGGCCGTGGCCGAGGCGGAACTTCTTGTCCGCCCAGATGACCAGTAGCGCGACACCGAGGTTCCAGATCAGCTCGTAGAGGAAGGTCGGGTGCACCGGGCTGTCCGGCAGCGGGACATGCCCGAGCGCGACGCCGTTCAGGAAGTCGTCCGGGTTGGTCGGGTTGTAGCGCTGGTAGATCTCCAGGCCCCACGGCAGGTCGGTGTGCGCGCCGTAGAGCTCCTGGTTGAAGTAGTTGCCGATCCGCCCGATGGCCTGCGCGATCACGATCCCCGGCGCGAGCGCGTCGGCCATCGCGGGCAGCGGGATCCCCTTGCGGCGGCAGGCGATCAGCGCGCCGACGGCGCCGAGCGCGATGGCACCCCAGATCCCGAGGCCGCCGTCCCAGATCTTCAGCGCGTTGAGCGGGTTCTTACCCTCACCGAAGTACAGCTGGTTGTCGGTGATGACGTGGTACAACCGCCCGCCGACCAGGCCGAACGGCACCGCGAAGACCGCGATGTCGATGACCGTGCCCTTCGTGCCGCCGCGGTTCACCCAGCGTCGCTCGCCCAGCCAGATCGCCACGATGATGCCGGCGATGATGCAGAGCGCGTAGGCCCGGATCGGGACCGGCCCGATATGCCAGACGCCCTGGTCGGGACTGGGGATGGTCGCGAGGAACGCTGCCGAGGCGGTATTCACGTCGGCCACCGTAGCGCTTCATCCACTTCTTGGGGGCGTCAGCCCTCGACGGCGGCCAAATAGCCCGCGATCAGCGCGGACGCGACCTGCCCGATGGCGGCGTCGGGCGGCAGGAACACTTCGTCGTGAAGGCTGGGCGCGCCCGCGGTGTCACCGAGGCCGACGAACATCATCAGCCCGCGGGTCATCCCGCAGTAGTTCGCGAAGTCGTCGGCGCCGAACGACCGGAAATCGGTGTCCACGCCCACCCCCGTCCGGACGAGCCACCGGTGCGCCCGCTGGGTGAGCCCGGCGTCGTTGTGCAGCACCGGTTCGCACGGGCTGATTTCCAGTTCGGCCCGGCAGCCGTGTGCCTTCGCGGTGCCGTGGACGACCTCGGCGAGCCCCTCCAGCGCGAGGTCGCGGTCTTCGGCGCGCATCAGCCGCAGCGAGCCCGACAGGCGGGCCTCGTTCGGCACGACGTTCGCCGTCGTCCCGGCTTCGATCCGCCCGACCGAGCAGACCGCGCCGAACACCGGATCGACCCGGCGGCTCGCGAGTTGCTGCAGGCTCACCACGATCTGACTGAGCGCGAGGATCGGATCCCGCAGCAGATGCGGGTAGCCGGCGTGCCCGCCCTGACCGCGGACGACGACGTCGAACTCGTCGGTGGAGGCGTTGACCGGTCCCGGCACCGCCGAAACCACCCCCGCCGCGAGCCTGGGCTGCACATGCGCGCCGATGACCGACTCGACGCCGTACTCGGTGAGCACGCCGGAGTCGACGATGTCCAGCGCGCCGGACGGCGACGTCTCCTCACGCGGCTGCAGGAGCGCGAGGAGCGGCCGGGGCACGCCGACGACGGCGGCCGCGCGGCAGGTGGCGACGAGCGCGGCCATGTGGACGTCGTGCCCGCACGCGTGCATCAGCGGCGTCTCCGAGGCCCACGGGACGCCGGTACGCTCGGTGATCGGCAGCGCGTCCAGCTCGGTGCGCAGCGCCACGCCCGGTCCCGGCGCGGTACCCGGGAGCAGCACGGCGCGCCCGGTCTTGGCGACCCGGACGCCTTCGTCGATGCCCAGCGCCTCGACGACGACCCGCGCGGTGTCCTCCTCGTCCCCCGACGCGCGCGGATCGGCGTGCACCCGGTGCCGCAGTTCGATCGCCGACGGCAGTTCCGCCTCGACGGCGGCCTCCCACCGGTCCTGCAGGTCGTCCAGTTCCGTCATGTCCCCTCCAGTCCGTACACCCGTTCGGCGTTGCGGTGCCCCACCAGCGCCGCTATCCGATGCGCGTCCACTTCGGACAGTACGTCCGCACTGAGCCCCGCGTACAGGAAGTCGGACAGTCCTTGCCGGAACAGCGCCGTACCGAGGTGGTACAGCTCGGCCAGCCCGAACGCGTCCGTGGAGAACAGCAGCTTCCCGAACGGCACGATCTCCATTGTCTCCGCGATGATCGCCGGCGCACGATGACCGGCGTTGTGCGTCGCGAGTCCCACGTCGATGAACACGTGCTCGAAGACCTGCGCCAGATACGCGGCGTTCCGGTGGAAGGGATAGTTGTGCAGCAGCATGATCGGCACCCCGTGTGACCGGGTGGCCCGCAACAGCCCGGTGAGCAGCAGTGGATCGCAGCGATGCAGGTCCACGTCGGAATCGCCGAAGCCGACGTGGAACTGGATCGGCAGGGCCAGGTCGATCCCGGTCCAGATCAGGAACCGGTGCAGCACCTCGTCCGCGAGCCGGACCGGTTCGCCCGCCTCGATCCGCGCGAGCCAGCGGCCGGCCGCTTCGGTGATCTCGGCGTCCGTCGGGCGCTCCCCCGCCAGGTCGAGGCCTACCCGGTAGGCGGCGATGGACTTGAACCCGACCGCGGTCGTGGCGCGTCTCGCCAGTTCCGTGGCGAAGTCCGACGCGAATCCGGCCGCGGTGGCGGAGCCGATCACCGTTTCGGCGACCTGTTCGAGCCGGACGATGTCCCGCGCGCGGGCGCCGGAGAGGGCCGCGAACTGCTCGGTCGTGGTCAGCGTGTCCGGCAGGAAGCCGCCGTCGAGCAGGAATTCGGTCGTGCCGGTGGCACGCAGGAACCGCGCGTTGACCTCGGTGGCGCCCAGCTCGGCGCGGCGGGCCAGGTAGACCTCGGCCGGGACGTGCGGCGGCAGGTCGAGCACCGGGGCGCAGCGGGCCCGCACCGCGAGCCCGATCAGCGAGTCGAACAGGGTCGTGCCCAGTGACGAGACGGTGTCGGCCTCGGTGAGCAGCTGTTCGAACTCGATCCGGCCCAGATCACCGGTGACGACGCCGTGGCAGTGGTGATCCACCAGCCTCGTCCTGGCGACGAACGGCAGGGTCGGGGTTCCCGGCATGAGCGCGTCCCTTCTCGTGATCGACGAGTGCGGCCTCACCCTATGGCCGCGTCCGGGCGTGGCAAGGGACTCCGATCAAGGCCAGGATGAGGAACCATGGTGAACCGGGAAGCACTGACCGCCCGCGCGACCGCCCTCACCGGGGAGCTCCGGGCACGGGGTGTCGAGCTCGTGGCGCTGACCTTCGTGGACAACGCCGGGATCGCGCGCGTCAAGGCGGTGCCGCTGCGAACGTTGCCGTCCGCGGCGGCGTGGGGTGTCGGTGCTTCGAAGTCCTTCGACTTCTTCGGCTCGGACGACGTCATCACCGGCGGTGAGCATTCCCTGGGCCCGGTCGGGGATCTGCGGCTCCATCCGGACCTCGACGCGCTGACCGTGCTCGCCGGGCAGCCCGGCTGGGCCTGGGCGCCGGTCACGAAACTCGATCAGGAGGGCGAGCCGCATCCGCAGGATCCGCGAGCCCTGCTGGCGACGGCGGTGGACCGGCTCGCCGCCCGCGGGCACCGGGCACGGATGAGTTTCGAAATCGAATGGGTGATCACCGATGCCGGCGCCCCGGACGATCCGACGTCGGCCACCGCGGGCCCGGCGTACGGCTACGCGAGGCTTTCCGAGCACGCGGACTATCTCCGCACCCTGGTGTCCACTTTGGACCAACAGGGAGCCGGGGTGGAGCAGATCCACCCCGAGTACGCGGACGGTCAGTTCGAGCTGTCCGTCACCGCGGCCGACCCGGTGCGCGCGGCCGACGTCGCCGTCCTGACGAAGGAGACGATCCGCGCGCTCAGCCGGCAGCACGGGCTGAAGGCGTCCTTCACCCCGAAGTTCGCGCCCGCCGGCGTCGGTAACGGCGGGCACGTGCACCTGAGCGTCTGGGACGGTGCGCGGAACCTTTTCTCCGGCGGGGAAAGGGTTTTCGGGCTGACACCGGTCGCGGAGTCGTTCAGCGCGGGCATCCTGCGGCGGCTGCCCGCGTTGCTCGCGATCGGGGCCCCGTCGGTGGTCAGTTATCTGCGGCTGGAACCGCACCATTGGGCGGGCGTGTACACCGCGTGGGGGCTGGAGAACCGGGAGACGCCGCTGCGGCTGGTGCGCGGCGTGGCCGGGAACCGGGACTCGGCGGCGAACCTCGAGGTCAAATGCTTCGACTTGACCGCGAATCCGTATCTGCTAGCGGCCGCCCTGCTGTTCGCCGGGATGGCGGGAGCCGATGAGAAAGCGTCCCTGCCGGAGCCACTCGACGTCGACCCCGGAACCTTGACCGAGGAGGAGCGCGCCGCCCGCGGGATCGAGCGACTGCCCCTGCGGCTGGAGGACGCCGTCGCGGCGTTCGAGGCGGACAAGGACCTGGCGGCCGCGTTCGGCGCTCCGCTGGCGAGGACGATCGTGGACGTGCGGCGGGCGGAGATCGAGCGGTTCGCGCTCGCGAGCCCGGAGGAGATCACCGAAGCGCAGCGGTGGCGGCACTGAGCGGTAGCGCGTGAAGGCCCCCTCCCCTCGGCTGAGCCGAGGGAAGGGGGCCTTCACGCGCGATCAGGTCAAGCGGGGGCGACTGTCTTCCGCACACCAGCGGCCAGTTCGGCGGAAAGCTCCCGGACCGCGTCCAAGCCGCTCGCGGCGGCGGTCACCAGCGCGGAGCCGACGATGACACCGTCCGCGAAACCGGCGACCTGCGCCGCCTGCTCGCCGGAACGGACGCCGAGACCGACACCGATCGGCAGGTCCGTATGCGCGCGGGTGCGCGCGACCAGGTCCTCGGCGTGCACGCCGACCTGGTCACGGGCGCCTGTCACGCCCATCACGGCGGTGGCGTACACGAAGCCGGAAGCGGCCTCGACGGTCTTGGCGATCCGCTCCTCCGAGGAGGACGGCGCGACCAGGAAGATCCGGTCCAGACCATGCTGCTCGGAGGCGGCCATCCACTCGTCGGCCTCGTCCGGGATCAGGTCCGGGGTGATCAGGCCGAGCCCGCCCGCGGCGGCCAGGTCCCGCGCGAAGCGGTCGACGCCGTAGCGGTGCACAGGGTTCCAGTACGTCATCACGACGGCCTTGCCGCCGCGCGACGACACCGACTCGACGACCTCGAACAGGTGCTTGAGCTT
Organism: Amycolatopsis lurida; assembly: GCF_900105055.1. Classification (NCBI taxonomy): domain Bacteria; kingdom Bacillati; phylum Actinomycetota; class Actinomycetes; order Pseudonocardiales; family Pseudonocardiaceae; genus Amycolatopsis; species Amycolatopsis lurida. The sequence goes on along the minus strand of NZ_FNTA01000004.1, from coordinate 7,009,633 downwards.
GAAGCCACCGGAGAGCGCGCTCACCGAAGCCGCCTGGATGGTCGGGCCGTCCATCACCGGGTCCGAGTAGGGCACGCCCACCTCGACCAGGTCGGCACCGCCGTCGACCACCGCGGCCAGCAGGTCCTTGGACCCGTCGACCGTCGGGAAGCCCGCCGGGAGGTAGCCGATCAGCGCTCCGCGACCCTCTTCGCGCGTCTTGGCGAAGACGTCACTCAACCCGCTCATGCGTTCTCCACCAGGCCGAAGTACTTCGCGGCCGTGTCCATGTCCTTGTCGCCACGACCGGACAGGTTCACGATGATCAGCCCCTCGGGGCCGAGTTCGCGGCCGAGCACCAGCGCACCGGCCAGCGCGTGCGCCGACTCGATCGCGGGGATGATGCCCTCGGTGCGCGACAGCAGCTTGAACGCGTCCATCGCCTCGGCGTCGGTCACCGGCCGGTACTCGGCGCGGCCGCTGTCCTTGAGCCACGAGTGCTCCGGGCCGACGCCCGGGTAGTCGAGGCCCGCGGAGATCGAGTGCGACTCGACGGTCTGGCCGTCCTCGTCCTGCAGCAGGTACGTCATCGCGCCGTGCAGGTTGCCCGGGGTGCCCTTGGTCAGCGTGGCGCCGTGGCGGTTGCCCTCGATGCCCTCTCCGCCCGGTTCGAGACCGACGAGCCGGACGTCCGGGTCGTCGATGAAGCCGTGGAAGATGCCGATCGCGTTGGATCCGCCACCGACGCAGGCCGCGACGGCGTCCGGCAGGCGTCCGGCCTGCTCCAGGATCTGGACGCGGGCCTCCTCGCCGATGATCTTGTGGAAGTTCCGCACCATCATCGGGAACGGATACGGGCCCGCCGCCGTGCCGAACAGGTAATGCGTGGTGTCGGCGTTGGTGACCCAGTCGCGCAGGGCCTCGTTGATGGCGTCCTTGAGCGTGCGCGAACCGGTCTTCACCGGGACGACCTCGGCGCCGAGCAGCTTCATGCGCGCCACGTTCAGCGCCTGCCGCTCGGTGTCGACCTCGCCCATGTAGACGATGCATTCCAGGTCCAGCAGCGCGCAGGCGGTGGCGGTGGCCACGCCGTGCTGCCCGGCCCCGGTCTCGGCGATGACCCGCTTCTTGCCCATTCGTTTGGTGAGCAGCGCCTGGCCCAGCACGTTGTTGATCTTGTGCGAACCGGTGTGGTTCAGATCCTCGCGCTTGAGGAAGATCCGGGCGCCGCCGGCGTGCTCACCGAAGCGCTCGGCCTCGGTGAGCAGCGACGGACGGCCGGCGTAGTCACGCAGCAGACGCCGGAACTCGTTGACGAACTCCGGGTCGTTCCGCGCCTTGTCGTACTCGGCCGCGACCTCGTCGACGACGCCGATCAGGGCCTCGGGCATGAACCGGCCGCCGTACGGGCCGTAGTAGCCCCGGTCGTCCGGATCGTGCTTGCCGTGCGGTTCTTCGTGGTACTCAGTGGTCATCGAGAAGGCCTCGGGCAGGCCGGGTGCGATCCGGCGGTGACGAGCTTGACCAGCGCGCCCTTGGGGTCGCCCGAAGCGACGAGCCCTTCGCCCACGAGGACGGCGTCGGCGCCGTGGCCCGCGTAGGACATCAGGTCGCCGGGGCCGCGCACGCCGGACTCGGCGATCTTGAAGACGTCCATCGGCAGGCCGGGGGCCAGCCGCGAGAAGACGTCCCGGTCGACCTCGAGGGTGTGCAGGTTCCGGGCGTTGACGCCGATCACCTTCGCGCCGGCTTCGAGGGCCTTGTCGGCCTCTTCGGCGTTGTGGATCTCGACCAGCGCGGTCATCCCAAGGGATTCGACCCGGTCCAGCAACGCGATCAGGGCGTTCTGCTCCAGGGCCGCCACGATCAGCAGGACCATGTCCGCGCCGTGCAGCCGCGCCTCGTGGACCTGGTACGGGCTGACGATGAAGTCCTTGCGCAGCACCGGGATGTCGACCGCCGCGCGGACCGCGTCGAGGTCGGCGAGCGAACCGCCGAACCGGCGCTGCTCGGTCAGCACGCTGATCACCCTGGCGCCGCCGTCGGCGTAGTCCTTCGCCAGCGCGGCCGGATCGGGGATCTCGGCCAGATCGCCCTTGGACGGGCTGCGCCGCTTCACCTCGGCGATGACGCCGATACCGGACTCGCGCAGGGCCGCGAGCACGTCACGTGGGGGCGCGACCTGGGTCGCACGCTTCTTCAGTTCGTCGAACGGCAGAACCGCCTCGCGCTCGGCGAGATCGGCACGGACGCCGGCGACGATGTCTTCGAGCACGCTCACCGGAGTACCTCACCGGCCGTCGTACTCACTGATTCCTTCGCAAGGTCGCTCACAAAAACCTTCCCCTTCCCGCCGAAACGATGCTAACCCCCGCACGGATACGGCCTGGTTCCGGGTATGTCCGTTACTCCGAATGCCAACCGTGTCATCTTTCGCGGCGTAGATCTCGAAAACGCGCGTTTTCCGCGGCCATCACCGGGTCGCGGTGGGATCTTCGCCTTCGGACAGCGCCTCCCACAGCTCGGTCTCCGGATCCTTGGCGGCCTTCTTCTTCGCCCCGGGCGCCGAGTACTTCGCGCCGAGGCGAGGCATCCGGCCCGCGCCCTTGATGGCTGCCAACCCGCCCGCCGTCACGAGAATTCCCCCGAGGATCGCGAGCCCGCGGGCTCCCAGCATCTGAGCGACCGGCAGTCCCTCGGCGAACCCGCTCAACGAGCCGCCCGCCACGCCGATCCACACCGCGACGAGACCGGCCACGGCGAGTACCACGCCGAGCACGCGGCGTGGCCAGCCGCCGGTGGCGATCAGGCCCGCGGTGCCGGCGAGCGCCAGCAACGCCAGGGGAATCAGCGCAACCGCGCGCTGTGAACCGATTTCCGTGTACAGCACCGTGCCTCGCACGCCGCCGTCACGGAACTCCGCGAACCACACGAGCTGCGAAGAACCCCACAGCGCGGCCGCGCCCAGCAGCAGGCCCACCACGGCGATCCACAGTGGACGCTTGGCCTTCTTCGCCGGGGCATCAGACACGGGTGCTGTCACCCGCCGGGTCGAGTTCGTCCGCCGCGATCATCGTCTGCGCCGCCGCGACGGCGGACAGCACGGTGCGGGCCTTGTTGAGCGACTCGTTGTCCTCGTAGTCGGCCACCGAGTCCGCGACGACTCCGCCACCGGCCTGGACGTACGCGGTGCCGTCCTTCATCAGCGCGGTGCGGATCGCGATCGCGGTGTCGGCGTCCCCGGCGAAGTCGAGATACCCGACGACACCGCCGTAGAGGGCCCTGCGGGTCGGCTCCAGTTCCTCGATCAGCTGCATCGCGCGGACCTTCGGCGCACCGGAGAGCGTCCCCGCCGGGAAGCAGGCGGCGACGGCGTCGAAGGCCGTCTTGTCGTCGAGGAGTTCGCCGGTGACCGTGGAGACGATGTGCATGACGTGGCTGTAGCGCTCGACGTCGAAGAAGTCGACGACGCGCACCGTGCCGGGCTTGCAGACCTTGCCGAGGTCGTTGCGGCCGAGGTCGACGAGCATCAGGTGCTCGGCGCGTTCCTTCTCGTCCGCCAGCAGGTCCTTGGCCAGCTGCGCGTCCTCCTCCGGGTCGGCGCCGCGCCAGCGGGTACCCGCGATCGGGTGCGTGGTCGCGCGGCCGTCCCGGACGGTGACCAGCGCCTCCGGGCTCGACCCGACGATGTCGAAGCCGTCCAGGCGCAGCAGGTACATGTACGGGCTCGGATTGGACGTGCGCAGTACGCGGTAGACGTCCAGCGCGTCGGCCTGGGTCTCGATCTCGAATCGTTGCGACGGCACGATCTGGAACGCTTCGCCCGCCTTGATCGCCTCGACCGCCTTCTCGACGGCCGCGTGGAAGTCCGGCTTCGTGCGGCGGCGGGTGAATTCGGGCGCGGGGCGGTCGAACACCGCGGCCGTGGCCGGGGCGGCGACGTGCAGCTGCTTGGTCATCGCGTTCAACCGCGCGACCGCGTCGTCGTACGCGGCGTCGACGCGCTCGGGCGAGTCGTCCCAGTTGACCGCGTTGGCGATCAGCGTGACGGTGCCCTCATGGTGGTCGAAGGCGGCCAGATCGGTCGCCAGGAGCATCGTGAGCTCGGGGATGTCGAGGTCGCGCTCGGCGAGTTCGGGAAGCCGTTCGAGCCAGCGGACGGCGTCGTAGCCGATATAGCCGACCATCCCGCCGGTGAGCGGCGGCATCCCGGACAGCTGCTCGGTGTGGAGCGCGGCGACGGTCTCACGCAGCACGGTGAGCGGGTCGCCCTCGGTCGGCAGGCCGACCGGCGGGGTGCCCGTCCAGACCGCCTTGCCGTCACGCACGGTCAGCGCGGCGGGGCTGTCGACGCCGATGAACGACCATCGGCTCCAGGACGCGCCGTTCTCCGCCGATTCGAAGAGGAACGTCCCCGGCCGGTCGGCGGCGAGCTTGCGGTAGACCCCGATGGGGGTCTCACCGTCGGCGAGCACGCGGCGGACAACGGGGATGACGCGACGGCCCTCGGCGAGCACGCGGAACTCGTCGCGCGAAGGGCTGACCGAGCCGAGCCCCGACGGGCTGGCGTTTGCGGCGCTGACCATGTCGCTCATTGTGCTGCAACGCCCGTGCGGACGGGGACGCGGGGATGAATTCAAAGAATGTTGAATTTCGGGCCGGGTCCGGTCATGATGGCGCCATGGCTGGTGAAGACACTACCGCGCGGCGCCGGGGACGGCGGCCCGGCGGGCAGGACACCCGTACCGCGCTGATCGAAGCGGCGCGCGCGGTGTTCGGCGAGAGCGGCTTCGACGGCGCGACCGTCCGCACGATCGCGACCCGCGCCGGGGTCGACGCGGCGATGGTCAATCACTGGTTCGGCAGCAAGGAGGGGCTGTTCGCCCAAGCGATCCTGAAGCTCCCCTTCGATCCGCACGAACTGCTCGCGGCACTTCAGGACGGGCCCGACGAGGAATTCGGCCAACGGATCGTCCGCACCTTCCTCACCCGATGGGACGGCGCGGGCGGTGACGTCTTCCAGGCGCTCGTCCGCAGCGTCGCCGGGCATGAACAGGCCGCGGCCGTACTGCGCGGGTTCTTCCAGAACTTCTTCACGAAGGTCATCGGCGGGCTGGGCTCGGACCGCGTCGAACTGCGGACCACGCTCTGCGCCTCCCAGCTCGTCGGAATGGGACTGGTGCGGTACGTCGCGAAGTTCGAACCCATGGCGTCGAGCGAGATCGAGCCGCTGGTGACCGCGATCGCGCCGACGGTGCAGCGGTATCTGACCGGCGACATCGACTGACCGGTGCGCGTGCCGTGAAGGCCTCCTCGCCTACCTGAAGGTCAGGGTCTCGGCGAAGTCGCATAGCCGCCGGTCTGCGCCACTGCCATGGCGTGCGAAAGCGTGCCGAGGCGGCCTTGACTGTCCACAAAGGACTCAGAGCAAGGCCGAAGTCTCCGATTCAGGCGATTTGCGTGTCCTTGCGAGGGGGTCGTGAGTGTTTTGTGTCGTTCTCACGACCTTTACCACTCACGACCCCCGCGCAGAACCGTACATACGTGCATCTCGAGGGCAAGACGTCGCGAAAGACTCGGCCGTCTCAGCGCGTGTCCGGCTCGATCTCCTTGACGGGAACGGCGTAGAGCGTGTCCTTCGTGAACCGTCCGCGCGGGAAGATCACGATCATGTCCGTTCCCTCGCCGCCGACGAAGACGGGAACCTTCTCGAGTCCTTCGAAACGAGGAGCGATCCTCAGCGACCGTCGCGTCTGAAGCAGCTTGTAATCGCGCTCGAGATAGACGTCGATCCTGGGGTACAACCAGCCGGGCCGCACCGTCGCCGTGGCCTCGCGCAAACCGGTCTTCGAAGCGGAGCGACGGCGGCTCTTCCAGAGCCAGGCGGCGTACAGACACGCCGGAATACCGTAGAAGGCCGCCAAAGACAGCGGGGACAGCACCTCGAATCGAGGATCTTCCGAAACTATCCGGCACACGACGAAGTAGGCCATCCAGAACACCGTCCAAGCCGTAGCCCGTTGTTCGAGAATCGACAGTTTCCCGATCAAAGGAGTGGCCACTTCTTCGTGGATCGTCGGCGCCACAAAGCTTTCGGCCACGTCATCGTCCGGAGTGGAGCGAGGCCTCCCGGCGACCCGCGGGCGTCGTCTCGGGCTGTCCCGCTTGGCTGATCTTCGCCCCAATTTCATGCGCTGAGGTTAATCGAGAGAAGTGGCTTTTCCGGCCGACGAGTCGCATCTCGCTCCAGGGCAACCGTGAGCGCCCGGCGCGCGTGCAAGTGAGCAGGCGCCTCAGCCCTCCGAGCGTCCTTCCCGCGAGGTGGTCTCACTCGGGAACTCGGGGCGCGCCGGGAACGCGTAGGGAACGGGGGCGACCCAGCCGTCGGTGAACAGGACGACGAAATCCTCGCCCTCACCCGCGACCCACACCTTGGCGTCGGGGTTCTCCCGGTAACGGCGGCACGAGCGCAACGTCCAGGTCGTCGGACGCAACACGGTCTCGGAACCGTCGTCGAACACGAGGTGGAGCGCGATCGGCAGCCGGTTCAGCACCCTGCCGTGGTCGGGCTTCACGGTGACCCGGGCGAACCGCCAGCCGTCCGTCTTCGCCGACAGGTACCTTCGTCGCCAGCCGGCGGCGGACCTCGCCGAGAGGATGACCGCGGCGACCCCGAGGCTCAGCAGCAGGGCTCCGAGCGCGCCGGTCTTGCCGCCCTCCACCGCCTGGTTGACGATCGCGGAGATCCCCAGTGCGCAGAGCAGCCCCCACAGGGGCAGCAGCCACGAGGATTTGAGGCTCAGCCGCCGGAGCCGTTCCGTTTCCTCGTCCAGATCGATGAGGTCGAACACGGCGGCGTCGTCCAGCTCGAACGACTCGTCGTCGAGCGGCTCTTCACTCCCCGGTCTCATCAGCCGGCGATCAGTACCGCGATCAGCGCCAGCGTGCCCGGGACCACCTGCACGAAGAAGATCTTCTTGCTCGCCGTCGCCGTCCCGTAGAGCCCGGCCACGATCACGCAGGCGAGGCCGAAGATCTTGAACTGCCAAGCGGTGCTGTCGGTCGCGATCAGGCCCCAGATCAACGCGGCGGCGAGAAAACCGTTGTACAGCCCCTGATTCGCCGCGAGTGCGGAGCTTTCCTTCGCGAATTCCTCGGTGGTGCCGAAGGAGGCGCGGGCCCGCGGAGTGGTCCACAGGAACATCTCGAGCACGACGATGTACAGGTGGATCAGGGCGACGATGCCGACCAGGACGTTGGCGACGACATTCACGGGTTCTCGCTCTCGTCGGCCAGCAACAGCCGTTCGTCGGTGTCGAAACAGGTGTGCGTGCCGGTGTGACAGGCCGGGCCGGTCTGGTCGACGCGCAGGAGGACGGTATCGCCGTCGCAGTCGATCCGCACCTCGCGCACGTGCTGGACGTGGCCGGAGGTCTCGCCCTTGACCCACAATTCCTTGCGGCTGCGCGAATAGTAGGTGGCGCGCCGCGTCGTGAGGGTGCGCTCGAGCGCCTCGTCGTCCATCCACGCCATCATCAGGACGTCCGATGTGGAGTGTTCGACGACGACGGCGGCGATCAGCCCGTCCGCGTTGCGCTTCAAGCGATCCGAGAGGGCGGGGTCAAGCGTCATTCGTGGCTCCGAGAAGGTGCCGTTTCACCGGCATCGAGTTGAGCAGGACCGCCGTGTAGATGTACCCGGCGAACAGCAGCCCGGAGACGATCTTCACCCAGAAGAGTTCCGCCGCCAGCATGGACAGCGCGTGCAGCAACCCGAACAGGAAGCTGACGACGAAACCGGCGAACCGCGCCGAAGACATCTTCAGCACCAGCCCCGCCACGACCAGACCGCCGAGGACCAGCGACGTCCCGGGCAGCAGGAACGTCCTCGCGGTGGAGTACGGCGCGAACATGAGGATCACGGCCATCGCGATATAGGCGAGGGGAAGCCCGAGCAACAGCGCGCAGACGACCTTGACCTCGGTGGAGGCCTTCCACTTGGCCAGGATCACCGGACCACGACTCCCCCGGCGCGCAGCGCGCTCTTGACCTCGCCGATCTTCAACTGTCCGAAGTGGAACACGCTGGCCGCGAGCACGGCGTCCGCGCCTGCCTCGACGGCGGGCAGGAAGTGCTCGAGCGCGCCGGCGCCACCGCTGGCGATCACCGGGACCCGGACCGCCGCCCGCACCTGGGTCAGGAGTTCGAGGTCGAAACCGTTCTTGGTGCCGTCGGCGTCCATCGAGTTGAGCAGGATCTCGCCGACGCCGAGTTCCTCGCCGCGCGCGGCCCACTCGACGGCGTCGATCCCGGTGCCGCGGCGACCGCCGTGCGTGGTCACCTCGAAGCCGGACGGAGTCGGCTCGGTCCCCTCCGGGACCCGGCGCGCGTCCACCGACAGCACGACGCACTGCGCGCCGAACCGGCGGGACGCCTCGCGCAGGAACTCCGGCCGCGCGATGGCGGCGGTGTTGATGCTCACCTTGTCCGCGCCCGTGCGCAGCAACCGGTTGACGTCGTCGTTCGTGCGCACGCCGCCGCCGACGGTGAGCGGGATGAACACCTGCTCGGCGGTCCGGCGGACGACGTCGAAGGTGGTCTCACGGTCCCCGGAGGAAGCCGTGACATCGAGGAAGGTGAGCTCGTCCGCGCCCTCGGCGTCGTACAGGCGGGCGAGCTCGACGGGGTCGCCGGCGTCGCGCAGGTCGGCGAAGTTGACGCCCTTCACCACACGGCCCGCGTCGACGTCGAGACACGGGATGACCCTGACTGCGACTGACATGGGGACAAGCGTAGTCAAGAGCCGTTCTAAGCTCGCGGGATGGCACAGGCGGGGCGGCGGCCGGGGCAGACCGAGACGCGGGAGGAGATCCTCGACGCGGCGAGGCGCAAGTTCGCCGAACAGGGTTACGACGGGGCGACCGTCCGCGGCATCGCGGCCGAAGCCGGGGTCAACGCGGCGCTGCTGCACCATTTCTTCGGTACCAAGCAGCGGCTCTTCGCCGCGTCGATGAACCTGCCGGTGGACCCGGGCGAACTGGTCCCCCGCATCCTCGAAGGTCCCGAAGAAGAGATCGGCGAACGCCTCGTCCGCGCGTTCCTCGGCCTCTGGCAGGCGCCGGACGGCCGCGCGCCGTTCCTGGCGATGATCCGCTCCGCGACCACCAACGAGCAGGTCGCGACCATGATGCGGCAGTTCCTGGAGCGGGCGGTGCTGGCGCGGGTCGCCGAAGCTCGGGGCGTGCCGAAGGTGCGGGTGGCCGGGATCGCCGCGCAGATGATCGGGTTCGCGCTACTGCGTTACGTCATCGGGCTCCCGCCGCTGGTCAACGCCTCGGAGGAGGAGATCGTCGCGATGCTGGCCCCGGTCGCGCAGTACTACCTGACCCCCGGCGCCGAGAAAGTTCGGCTCCCGATGCATCACCAAGGTGGTCTCGCGCGTCATCAGAGCGAGACCACCGGCTGAGGGAGACACGTGCCTGCGACCTTCGACGAGTTCGTCGCGGATCGCCTGGACGGGCTCCTGCGCTACGCGACCGTCCTGACCGACGACCCGTACCTGGCGCAGGACATCGTCCAGGAGGTGCTGCTGCGTGCTCAGGAGCGCTGGCCGAAGATCGACTCGCCGCCGACGTACGTCCGCCGGATGGTGACCAACGAGTACCTCTCCTGGCGGAGGCGGCTGGCGGTCCGCCGGGTGACGCCGTCGTCACCGGAAGCACTCGACCTGATGAGCCCGCCGGTCTCCGATCACGCCATCGAGTACGACGAACGCGACGCGATGCTGGACCGGCTCGCGAAGCTCCCGCGCAAACAACGCGCCGCGATCGTGCTCCGCTACTACGAGAACTACTCCGACGAGGAGATCGGCGCGGTACTCCGCTGCGCGACGTCGACCGTGCGCAGCCAGATTTCGCGCGCGCTCGCGACGCTGCGGGAAACCGAGCCGTCCCCGTCCGTGCCCACGGGAGCCCGCAAATGACCCGACTGAGTGACGAGCACACCGAGGACCTGATCCGGGAGAGCCTCGAACACCTGGCGACGCGGGCGCCCGACGGGGCCGAGATCCGCGAAGCACTGACCCAACGGTCCCGTAGCCGTCCGAAGATGGCTTTGGCGCTGGTCGCGGCGGCGGTCGCGATCATCGCGCTCGGCGTGCCGCTGAGCCTGCGGGCCTACACCGCGGTCCCGCCGGCCTCGCCGCGCGACGCGGACTGGTCGGTGCTGCCGTACAAACCGGGTTGGCTGCCCGACGGGTTCAAGGAGATGAACCGGGCCGCGAAGCCTTATCCCGGGCCTCAGACCAGGACGTGGAGTGGCGGCGAAGCAGGCCAGGTCCAGCTGACCACCACTCCGCTGGACGAGCGGCGCGGGCCGTGGACGATCGCGCCCGCGCCGAACCAGATCATCGTGCACGGCAGGGTCGGCATGGTCTCGGAGGTCACCGGCGACGCGACGATGCTGACTTGGTCACCCGACGACGCGTACGTGCTGAACCTGACCCTGCACGGTGTGCGGGACCCGCGCGGCGTGGGTCAGCGGATCGCGGACGAGATGGTCCGGGACGGCCGTGCCCGGGTTTCGGGCGAACTGCGGTTCGGCAGGTTGCCCGCCGAGCTGGAGCTGTCCGGGGTGAGCCTGGCCATGATGGTCGACGGGGGCACGACCGAGCTCGAAGCCACCCGTGCCGGGCAGCCCACCGCTCCGGCGGTGGTCACGGCGAGGCTCGGCGGCGAGCGGCCGGACGCGGGGGACGCCGCGCCCGTGCCGCACAAGCTCCGGGGCCTCGACGGTTTCGCCCTCCCCTCGCGGAACGGGCGGCTCGGGCGGCTGGACGAAACGGTCGCCGTCCAGGTCGAAGGCGGACGCTGGCTCACCGTGTCGGGCAACCGGGACCGGGCGACGCTGCTCGACATCGCCGAGGGCCTGCAGATCATTCCCGGTGACTACAGCTGGTTCGGGAAACCGCCGGAATAGTGACGGGCGGACGGCGGTTGTCGACGGCATGACGGACACCTACCGCTCCATCGCGTTCACCGAGTACGGCGACTCCGGGGTCCTGCGCGTCCTCGAACGCGAGCTTCCCGTGCCGGGTCCCGGCCAGGTCAGGGTCGCCGTCCGGGCCGCGGGTGTGAACCCGATCGACTGGAAGATCCGCTCCGGGCTGATGGCCGAGGTGTATCCCGCGAAGTTCCCCGCCGTCCCCGGTGGGGACATCTCGGGCGTGATCGACGCGGTCGGCGAGGGAGTGACCGATTTCGCGGCCGGTGACGAGGTCCTGGGGTCCGGCATCGGCGGGTACGCGGAGTACGTCCTCGCGGAACCCGCGGGCCTGATCCGCAAGCCCGAGGCGCTCTCCTGGGAGCTGGCCGCGGCGCTGCCGGCGGTCGTCAACACCGCCTACCGCGCTCTCAACCTCCTGGATCTTCAGAAGGGCGAGACGCTGCTCATCGACGGCGCCGCGGGCGGCGTCGGCACCATCGCCGTCCAGCTCGCCGTCGCACGCGGGCTCACGGTCGTGGGCACGGCGAGCGAAACGAACCACGATTACCTGCGCTCACTAGGTGCCGTCCCGGTTCAGTACGGCGAAGGGCTCGCCGAGCGCGTACGTGTCGTCGCGCCTCAGGGCGTCGACGCGTCCTTCGACGCCTCCGGACGCGGCTCGCTCGCCACCCTCGTCGAGCTGACCGGTGGCCCGAAGCGGGTCATCACCATCGCCGCGCCGGACGCGGCCGGCCACGGTGTCCGCTTCACCTCGGGTTCTCCGGCGGAGCAGGTCCCCGGCTCGCTGGCCGAAGGCGCCGCACTCGCCGCCGAAGGCAAGCTCGACCTGCCGATCGCCCGGGTGTACCCGCTCGCCGAAGCGGCCGCGGCACAGGACGAAAGCGAAGGCGGCCACGTCCGGGGCAAGCTCGTCCTGGTCCCGTGAGGTTTCCCGCCACGCCACAGCCGCCCTTGCCCGGCTTCAGTTTCCTCGGCTGAGCCGAGGGAAAGGGACCTTCTCGCGCCGCCGCTGGGGCCGCGGTGACGATCGCGTAGTTCGATGCGCCCCCTTGACTCACGCTTCTCAACGGGCGCAGAATTAAACACATGGCTAATTCAGCGATCTCCGTGACGGGACTGAGGATCGTCCGCGGCGGTCACGAGGTCGTCAAGGACATCGCGTTCCGGACGCCACGCGGTCGCGTCACCGGCCTGCTCGGGCCGAGCGGCTGCGGCAAGACGACGCTCATGCGCGCGATCGTCGGCGTGCAGATCGTCGCCGCGGGCGAGGTCACCGTCCTCGGCCATCCCGCGGGCAGCCCGCCGCTGCGGCGGCTGATCGGCTACGCCACCCAGAACCCGGCCATCTACGCCGACCTCACCATCACGGAAGCCTTGCGCTACTTCGCTTCCGTCCTTCGCGCGCCGATGTCCGATGTGGACAGGGTGATCGCCGAAGTCGGGCTCGCCGACCATGCGGGCAAGCTCGTCGGCTCTCTGTCGGGCGGCCAGCACAACCGCGCCAACCTCGCCGTCGCGCTGCTCGGGAAACCCGAACTGCTCGTCCTCGACGAACCGACCGTCGGCCTCGATCCCGTGCTCCGCGACGAGCTTTGGGCGATGTTCCGCCGCCTCGCCGAGGGCGGGGCCACGCTGCTCGTGTCCAGCCACGTCATGGACGAGGCCGCGCGATGCGACCGCCTGCTGCTCATGCGCGAAGGCCGCATCCTTGCCGACGACACCCCGGCCGGACTGCGCGAACGCACCGGGACGACCGATCTGGAGCAGGCGTTCCTGCGGCTCGTCCGGGAGACGGAGGTGACCTCGTGAACCCCTCGCTGACGCTCGCCACGGCCCGTCGCATCCTCCTGCAGCTCCGGCACGATCCGCGCACCGTCGCGATGCTGATCGTCGTCCCGTCGCTGCTTATGGTGCTGCTGCGCTTCGTCTTCAACTCCGAAGCGGTGTTCAGCCGGGTCGCCCCGGCGCTGCTCGGCGTCTTCCCGTTCCTGATCATGTTCCTGATCACCTCGATCACCACGCTGCGCGAGCGCACCACGGCGACCCTGGAACGACTGATGACCCTGCCCATCGGCAGGATGGACCTGCTCTTCGGTTACGCGATCGCGTTCGGTTCGATCGCGGTCGTACAGGTCGGCGTCGCCGCCGGGGTCTCCCTCGCCTGGCTGGGCCTCGACATCGCGGGCTCGATCGGGATGCTGCTGCTCATCGCCGTCCTCGACGCCCTTCTCGGGATGGCGCTCGGCCTGTTCGTGAGCGCGTTCGCGCGGACGGAGTTCCAGGCGGTGCAGTTCATGCCGCTGTTCGTGCTGCCGCAGATCCTGCTGTGCGGGCTGTTCGTTCCGCGCGGGGAAATGGGCTGGCTCCTGAACTGGCTTTCGAACGTGATGCCGCTTTCGTACGCCGTCGAAGCGCTCACGCGGGTCACCACGTCGGGCACCGTGGACGCGACGCTGCTCCGGAACCTGATCATCGTCGGGGCGTGCGCCCTGGCCGCGCTGGTGCTCGGCGCGGCGACGCTGCGTCGCCGGACGCCCTAGCCCTTGAACAACCTAGACTTTCCACATGGGATCGGAGTTCGAGCGGATCGCCGCCGAGAAGTACGTCGTCCTGACCACCTTCCGCAAGAACGGCGCCCCGGTGCCGACCCCGGTCTGGGCGGCGGGCGACGGCGGCGAACTGGTGATCTGGTCCGAGCGGAAGGCGGGCAAGGTCAAGCGCATCCGCAACGGCGGCCGCGTCGAGGTCCAGGCCTGCGATTTCCGCGGCGCCAAGACCCACGGCGACGTCGTCGCGGGTGCGGCGCGGCTGCTGGACCTCGACGAGACCGAACGCGTGCGCAAGGTGATCGCGCGGAAGTACGGGATCACCGGGCGGGTCACGATGTTCTTCAGCAGGCTGCGGGGGCCGAAGGACCGGACCGTGGGCATCGCGATCAAGCTGGCGGAGTAGGTCAGGCGGCCTGCAACGCCCGCAGCGAAGCCGCCAGCGCCGCCGAGTCGTGGTCCGGCCCGCATCCCTCCACCAGGATCAGGTCGCCGGGGATGTGGTCGGCCCGCAGCGGCAGGATCTCCCGGTACGCGGGCGAGTCGTACCACTCCCGCGCGGCGTCGAGACTCGGGAACTCGATGAGCACGAGCGCCCCCGGCCACTCCCCCTCGACGACGTGAACCCCGGCTCCGTGCACGAGGAACCTGCCGCCGAAGGGATCGAGCGTGGCCTGGATCCGTTCCATGTACTCGAAGACCTCTTCGGCCAGCACGGCGGCGGGGCGAAGGTGGGCGAGTCCGTAGGCGGTCATGGTGTCCTCCAGGTTTCGTTGTCCTGGAAGGAATCCTGACCGAACCGGCGCGTGGCGTCGATTACCCGGGAGGTAAAGCTCAGAACTCCGCGACGGCCGCGAGCGCCTCGGGCAGGGTGAACGCGCCGGCGTAGAGCGCCTTGCCGACGATGGACCCCTCGACACCGTCGCGGGCCAGCGCGGCCAGCGCGCGAAGATCGTCCACACTGGACACACCGCCGGAGGCGATGACCGGCGCGTCGGTGCGGGCGGCGACCTCGCGGAGCAGGTCGATGTTCGGCCCCTGGAGGGTGCCGTCCTTGCTCACGTCGGTGACGACATAGCGCTGCGCGCCGTCGCGGTCGAGCCGGTCGAGGACCTCCCAGAGGTCACCGCCGTCCTGCGTCCAGCCGCGGGCGGACAGCCGGTGCCCGGCCTCGGTGATCCGCACGTCCAGCCCGATGGCGACGCGGTCGCCGTAGGAGGAGACCACCTTCGCGGTCCACTCCGGGTCCTCCAGCGCCGCGGTGCCGAGGTTGACCCGGCGGGCACCGGTGGCCAGCGCGGCCTCCAGCGAGGCGTCGTCGCGGATGCCGCCGGACAGCTCCACCTGGACGTCGAGCTTGGCCACGACGTCGGCGAGCAGTTCGCGGTTGGAACCCTTGCCGAACGCGGCGTCGAGGTCCACCAGATGGATCCACTCCGCCCCGTCGCGCTGCCAGGCGAGCGCCGCATCCAGCGGGCTGCCATAGGAGGTTTCGGTGCCGGCCTCGCCCTGGACGAGTCGCACGGCCTGGCCATCGGCCACATCAACGGCGGGAAGGAGCGTGAAAGTCACGCGCCCACTCTAAGACAGGCTCTTCAGCCAGTTGCGCAGCAGGTGCGCCCCGGCGTCCCCGGACTTCTCGGGGTGGAACTGGGTCGCCCAGAGCGGCCCGTTCTCGACGGCGGCGACGAAGTCCTGGCCGTGGTTCGCCCAGGTCACCTTGGGCTGCTGCCCGGCGAGGCCGGAGTCCAGTTCCCAGGTCCGCGCGGCGTAGGAGTGCACGAAGTAGAACCGCGTGTCCGCGTCCAGACCGGCGAACAGCCGCGAGTCCTCCGGGGCACGGACGGTGTTCCAGCCCATGTGGGGCAGGACGTCGGCCTCGAGCTTGTCGACCGTGCCCGGCCACTCACCGGCACCCTCGGCCTCCACACCGTGCTCGACACCGCGTTCGAACAGGATCTGCATGCCGACGCAGATGCCCAGCACGGGGCGGCCGCCGGCGAGGCGTTTGCCGATGATCTTCTCCCCCGACACCGACCGCAGCCCTTCCATGCAGGCGGAGAAGGCACCGACTCCGGGGACGACCAGGCCGTCGGCCTCGAGCGCGGCATGCGGGTCGGCGGTGACCTCGACGTCGGCGCCGACGCGCTGGACGGCGCGTTCGGCGGAGCGGAGGTTGCCGGACCCGTAGTCCAGGATCACCACGCGAGGAGTAGCCACGCACACCAGGCTAGCGGACCGGATTTTTCCCGGATTCCCCGTTTCGACCTTCACTCTTCTGGGTATTAGCGACTCCGAGTGAAAGGCCGGCGCAGGACCGCCCTGCACTTATGGAGGAACGATGCAGGACGCCGACGAACTGACTCGCCTGCTCAGCGCCTGGCGGGACGACATCGAGAGCGTGCCTTTCCCTACCTTCGCGGAGCTGCTGATCCCGGCGCAGAAGCGGCGCTCCACCCCCGCCCGGACGGCCACGGCATCGGTTCAGGTGACGAAGACCACCGGCTGCCGGAATCATTGACACCCGACTCCGGTCGCGTGTGTGGTTTTCTTCTTAGGAAGACGACCCACCGAGCCGACCAGGAGTGACCGCATGAGCAGCAGCCCGGATCCGCGCGACTTCCTCGATCTCGACGCCGAGCTCACCGCCGAGGACCGGGCCATGCGTGATGCCGTGCGCTCCTACGCGCAGGACCAGCTCCTGCCCCACGTCGCCGAGTGGTATGAAACGGGCGCTCTGCCCGCCGCCGAGCTCGCCAAGGGGTTCGGGCAGCTCGGACTGCTCGGCATGCATCTGGAGGGTTACGGCTGCGCCGGGACCAGCGCCGTCGCCTACGGCATCGCCTGCCGGGAGCTGGAGGCCGTCGACTCCGGGTTGCGCAGTTTCGTCTCGGTGCAGGGCTCGCTGGCGATGTACGCGATCCACAAATGGGGCACCGAGGAGCAGAAGCAGGAGTGGCTGCCCCGGATGGCCGCCGGTGAGGCGCTCGGCTGCTTCGGCCTGACCGAACCGGACGCCGGCAGCGACCCCGGCAGTATGCGGACCCGCGCGGTGCGCGACGGCTCGGACTGGGTGCTGAGCGGTACGAAGATGTGGATCACCAACGGAACCGTCGCCGACGTCGCGGTCGTCTGGGCCCAGACCGACGAAGGCGTGCGCGGTTTCGTCGTCCCCGCGAACACGCCGGGCTTCACCGCGAACGAGGTCAAGCACAAGCTGTCGCTGCGGGCCTCGCTGACCGCGGAACTCGTGCTCGACGGCGTCCGCCTTCCCGATTCCGCGGCGTTCCCTGAGGTCAGGGGCTTGCGTGGACCGCTGTCCTGCCTGAACGAGGCGCGCTACGGGATCCTGTTCGGCGTCGTCGGCGCCGCCCGCTCCTGCTACGAGTCCGCGCTGGAGTACACGCTGAGCCGGGAACAGTTCGGCAAACCGCTTGCCGGGTTCCAGCTCACCCAGCGCAAGCTCGCCGATCTCGTCGTCGAGGTCAACCGCGCCGGGCTGGTCGCGCTGCGGATCGGACGCCTCAAGGACGCCGGGACGCTGCACCACAACCACGTCAGCTTCGGCAAGCTCGCCAACGTCCGCTCCGCACTGGAGGTCGCCAGGACCGCGCGCGCCATGCTCGGCGCCAACGGGATCTCGCTGGAGTACCCGGTGATGCGGCATATGTCGAATCTGGAAACCGTGCTGACCTACGAAGGCACCGAAGAGATGCACGCGCTCTCGCTCGGCCAGTCGGTCACCGGTCTGGCCGCCTTCCGCTGATCCTCCCGCACGTCGGCGGGGGGCCGGCGTCTGTCCCGTATATCTATTTGCGCGTATATATAGCGTCGTGTATGCTCATCGCATGACCGCTACCGTGCAGCAGCGACTGGCGGCGATCTCGGAGCCGAACCGGTTCCGGATCGTCGAGCTGCTCAAAGAGGGGCCTCGGCCGGTCGGCGCCATCGTCGACGCGCTCGGCCTCGGCCAGCCGCAGGTGTCCCGGCACCTGCGGCTGCTCGCGGAGGCCGACGTGGTCGAAATGACCAAGCAGGCCCAGCAGCGGATCTACCGGCTGCACCCCGAAGCGATGCTTTTGATCAGCGACTGGGTGCAAGGTTTCGCGGCGCTGTGGGTGGGACGGATGGACCGTCTCGGCTCACTCCTCGACGGCGACCGCGCCCCCGAACCGAACGCGTGAGGAGCTCGGCCGTGTCCGACGGCATCGTGATCGACAGGACGAACAACACCGTCCACATCAGCCGCACCTACGCCGCGGGCGTCGACCGCGCCTGGTGGGCGTGGACCGACGCCGAGGCGATCGGTCGCTGGTGGGGCCCGCGGGGCTGGGCGGCCACCGTCTACGAGATGGACGTGCGCCCCGGCGGTCGCTGGCGGTTCCAGATCGCGCCGGAGGACGGGTCGGCCGCCGCGGTACGCAGTGTCGCCACGTACACCGTGGTGGAGCCGTGTGCCGAGCTGGCCTACGAGGACGCGTTCGCCGACGAGGCGTGGCGGCTCGACGGCACCGACACCTTCCCCACGACGGTCACCTTCGCCGCCGCCGGGACCGGCTGCACCGTCGACGTCTGCGCCGTTTTCGCCGACGGCGCCGCCCTGCAACGCGCTGTCGAACAGCAAATGGCCGATGGCTACCTCGAGGCGCTCGAACGGCTCGACAACGTACTGAACACCCCGACCGACACCACAGACGGAGAACCGACCATGGACACCATCACCTCGGCCGACGGCACCACCATCGCCTACGAAAAGACCGGCTCGGGTCCCGCGATCATCGTGGTCAGCAATGTCGCGGAGGACCACACCTCCGTCGCCGGCCTGTACACGGCGCTGGCCAAGGACTTCACCGTGCTCAGCTTCGATCGCCGCGGCCGCGGCGCCAGCGGCGACCCGCAGCCCTACGACCCCGCGCGCGAGATCGAGGACATCTCGGCGCT
Source organism: Amycolatopsis lurida (assembly GCF_900105055.1). Lineage (NCBI taxonomy): Bacteria > Bacillati > Actinomycetota > Actinomycetes > Pseudonocardiales > Pseudonocardiaceae > Amycolatopsis > Amycolatopsis lurida. Next base: position 6,991,164 of record NZ_FNTA01000004.1, on the reverse strand, counting down.
GATCGACGTCCTCGGCGGCTCCGCGGCCCTGGCCTCCGGATCCGGCGGATGCGGGATCGTGCTGGACGCGGCCAGCGCCCTGGGCGACAAGGTCACCGGCCTCTACCTCTATGAGCCTCCGTTCATCGTCGACGGCTCCCGGCCGCCGGTTCCCGCCGATTCCGTCGAGCACATGGAAGCGCTCGTCGCGGCGGGCAAGCGCAGCGAGGCAGGCGAATACTTCATGAGCGAGGTGGTCGGCGTCCCCGCCGAATACCTCCCGATGATCACGCAGGACCCGTCCTGGGAGAAGACGAAGTCCTATGCCCACACCTACGCCTACGACGGCCGGATCTGGCGCGGGCTCCAGGACGGCACGCCGTTGCCCACCGACCGCTGGAGCATCGACGCGCCGATCGCCGTCGCCGTCGGCGGCAACGGCGAGGCGTTCATGCGCACCGGCGCCGAGGCGCTGGCCGCGATCCTGCCGAACGTCACCGTGCTGACGCTGGAAGACCACGACCACAGTGCCTTCTGGATGGCCCCCGAGCCCGTCGCCGGCCAGATCCGCTCGTTCCTGCTCGGCTGAGAGCCGGTTGGCGGAGCCCGCCCTGGCCGAAGGCCCCGCCATCGCGGTGGCAGGGCGTCTTCCCGTCGACGTATCGCGGACGCGGGTTCACCGACAGGAACTGAGGGCCCGAAACTGTCGGTGCGGGCCTCTATGGTCCGCGCATGACCGATTCCCCCGAGTTCCAGTCCGTCGTCGAGCTGCGCCGGTACACGCTGCACCCCGGCCGCCGGGACGAGCTGATCGAGCTCTTCGAGCGCGAGTTCGTGGAGAGCCAGGAAGCCTGCGGCATGCGCTTGTTCGGCCTCTTCCGCGAGCCGGCGGAGCCGGACAAGTTCGTGTGGCTGCGCGGTTTCCGGGACATGGAGGCGAGGCGGGCCGCGCTCGAAGCGTTCTACCACGGGCCCGTGTGGCGAGAGCACGGCCCGGCGGCGAACGAGACGATGATCGACGCCTCGGACGTCCTGCTGCTGCGCCCGTCCGGGCCGGGGTTCCCCGATCCGGACGGCGCCGGCGATTCCCGGGTGCTGGTGACGGTGTGCCATCCGGCCGTCCCGGTCAAGGAGTTCTCCGCGTACTTCGCGGACCATGTGGCGCCCGTCCTGCGGGAATCCGGCTTGGACACGTTCGGCCACTTCGAAACGGAGCCCGCGGAGAACACCTTTCCCCGCCTTCCCGTGCGGGAGAACGAGTCGGTGTTCGTCTGGTTCACGAAGTCCACGGAAGAACACCGCGAACTCCTCGACCGGACAGGTGCCGAACTGGCGGGCAAACTCGAACGCCCTTGGCAACAACGGGAACTGACACCGACCACGCGGTCAGTGCTGCGCTGAAAGGAGGGCCGCGAGTCCGTCCGGGTACAGGATCGCCTTGCCACTCGCCACGTCGGACATCGGCAGCCAGTGCACGCGCGCGCCGTCGTCGAGCACCACGCCGACCTCGTCGCGCTCGTAGAAGGCCTTGTCGGTCAGGTCGGCGGTGAACAGGAACACGATCTCGTGCCCTGGCCTGCCTTCGTAGGTGAACACGTTCTCCAGCACGGCGATCTGCTCGACCGAGGTCAGCTCCGCCGCGAGTTCCTCCTGGAATTCGCGGTGCAACGCCTCGGCGGCGGTCTCCCCGAACTCGATCCCGCCGCCGAGCGGGCGATGGTAGGTCTCGCCTTTGGCGTGGTCACGGCCTTCGAACACGAGAAGGTCTTCGCCGCGGCGGATGACCCCGAGCGCGAGCGGGCGGATCTTCGTCATCCCGGTGACGCTAGCGTCCTGCGCCGGAAATTCGTAGGCCTTCCCGGCGGCCCGGCTTCCCGGATCCACCGAATGAGGCGCACCGATTTTCGGCGCAGCACGCTAGCGGAGGAATTCCTTGACCGACAAGGCGATCGAGCCGGCGTCGAGGCCGTGCGCGAGGTCGTGATCGGCCATTTCGCCGTAGATGCGCACTTCCGCGTCCCGCCGGACACCGAGGGAGAGCAGCCGGTGCGGCGTTTCGGACAAGGCGTCGGTCACCGCGTGCGCCGACGTTCCCGCGAGGTACGGCTCGATCAGCACGACGTCGGTGGCCCCCGCGGCCTCGACGGCGGCGCGCAGCCCGGCGGCGTCGAAGGGCCGGATGGTCGAGGTGTAGAGCACGGTCACGTCGAGATCGGCGGTCGCCTCCAGCGTCCGGTCGAGCATCGGCCCGACGGCCACCACCACACCTCGCCCGCCTTCACGCAGTGTTTGCAGGCCCGCGCCCAGATGCGCTTTCGCGTTCTCCTGCGCGGACAGCCGGAGATAGACGCGCCCGTCGCCCGGGATGGACTCGAGCAGCAGCCGCCGGGCCTCCTCGGGATGCCCCGGCACGTGCACGGTCCAGCCCGGGAGCGTGTCGATGAGGGCGACGTCCCCTGGTGCCTGGTGTGTCCGCCCGGCGGTCGGCATGTCGTAGGACGCGCCCGAGGACACCAGCACCGCACCGACGTCCTGGTGCCCGAGGTCGAGTTTGACCTGCTCGAAAGCCCGCTCCACGAGGAATGACGAGAAGGTGTGGACGATCGGGCGCATCCCGGCCAGCGCGAGGCCGCCCGCGGTGCTCATCATCAGTTGTTCGCGGATGCCGACGTTGAGCACCCGGTCCGGATGTTTCCTCGCGGCGAAGGCGAGTTGTGCCGCGGAGATGTCGGCGAGCACGACGGCGACGTTCGGGTCGGTGTCGAGCGCCTCGGCGGCGGCTTCGAGGAACGTTTCACGCATGTTCACGGGTTCAGGCCTTTCGCTCGACGGTCGCGACCACGGCGAGCGGCCGGTCCGGATGGGGTGCGGTGAAGGCTTCGTGGAGCGCGTCGTGATCGCGGCCGTCGACGGTGCGGGTCGTCCAGCCTTCGACCTCGAACCGGCGGGCTATCCCGCCGGGCCAGCCGTGCGTGGCCGAGGAGTTGTCGACGACGACGGCCGTCAGCTGCGGCATGCCGATCCGGCCGGCGACCGCGATGGCCTCTTGGTTGGAGCCCTCGTCGAGCTCTGCGTCGCCGATGAGGGTGACGACCTTGGCGTCACGGAATCCCTTGGCGCGCAGGCCGAACACGGTGCCGATGGCCAGCGGAAGCCCGTGGCCCAGCGAACCACTGGAGATCTCGGCCACGGGAAGCCTCGCCCGGTCGGGATGGTGACCGAGCCGGGACTCGGCCGAAGTCCAGCCGGCGAGTTCTTCCTCGTGGATGAAGCCCTTCTTCGCCAGCACCGCGTAGTAGGCCATCGGGCCGTGGCCTTTCGACAGGAGGAAGCGGTCGCGGCCCGGATCACGGACGTTCTCCGGGGTGATGTCGAGCACACGGTCGTAGAGCACCCACAGGACGTCCACAGTGGACTCCGCGGCCGCCTGATGCTTCTCGTCCCCGGTCATCAACGAGATCAGCCTCGGCAGATCCTCGTAGCCGGTCTTGGTGTCGGTGGTCATGAACCGAGGTTGCAACCTCGACTTAGGTCGAAGTCAAGGCTAATCTGGCGACGTGACGAGACTGGCTGAACACCTGAGCATCGGGCAGGTCGCCGACCGCAGCGGCGTGCCCCATACGGCTTTGCGTTTCTACGAGGACAAGGGGCTGATCAGCTCAGAGCGCTCGGCGGGCAATCAGCGCCGGTACTCGCGTTCGGTGCTGCGCCGGATCGCCTTCATCCGCGCCGCGCAGCGGGTCGGGCTCAGCCTGGACGACATCAGCTCGGCACTGGAGACCCTGCCCAAGGACCACGCCCCCACCAAGGCCGACTGGGCCCGCCTTTCGCGGGGCTGGCAGGACGAACTCGACGCGCGGATCGACGCGTTGCAGCGCCTGCGCGACAGGCTGACCGGATGCGTCGGCTGTGGTTGCCTCTCCCTGCGCAGCTGCGGGCTCTACAACGCCGACGACCAGATGTCCCGATTCGGCCCCGGCGCGGGGAAGCTGCGCCCGGCTTCCGAGGGTGGCATCTGAATTCCGTTGCCACGCGGGGGCCGGATGTGCGTCACTGTGACTCGAAATGGATAAGAAGAACCTCATCCGAGTCTCGAAACGGCTCTCCCGGCACCTGCGGCACGCGCCCGGCGACATAGGGATCACCCTCACCCCTGACGGCTGGGTCGACGTCGACACGCTCTTGGTGGCCTTGCGGCGCAACGGTTTGCCGCTCACCCGCGCCGAACTCGACGAAGTGGTCGATGGCAACGACAAGCGGCGCTTCGCCTTCGACGAGGCCGGGCTGCGGATCCGCGCCAGCCAGGGCCACAGTGTCGACGTCGACCTCGCACTGCCCGCCGCGATCCCACCGGACGTGCTCTACCACGGCACGGTCTCCCGGTTCCTCGACGCGATCCTGTACGAGGGACTCAAGCCGATGAAACGGCATGCCGTGCATCTCTCGGCGACCGTGGACACCGCTCGGGCCGTCGGGGCGCGGCGCGGCGTCCCTGTGCTGCTCACCGTGGACGCCCGGGAGATGTCCGCCGCCGGACACGAGTTCCAGGTGAGCGCGAACGGCGTCTGGCTCACCGCCGCCGTTCCGCCGCGATTCCTGCGCAGACTCCCCTAGACCAGCCCGTTCTTCCGGAGAAGCGACAACGTGTTCACGGTGAACATGCCGTTCCACTCCAGCGCGGCGGCGGGCGAATAGCTCGTGTAGTCGACACGCCAGCCGCCGTCGCCGTGCTGCCCGCCCGCCACCCGCCGCAGATCCGCCTCGATGACGCCGGGCCGGAAGAGCTTCCGTGCCGGGCCACCGGGTTCCGGTGCGAAATCGAGCGGGCGCATGGCCTCGCCCTCGATCCCGCCACCCACGGCGACCACGCCGTCGTCCGGGACGAATCGGCCGAGCTTCTCGACCAGGCGCGTGTCGCCGAGCCCGTCCACCAGCTTCATCGCGAAGGCGAGCACGAGCGCGTGCGGCGCCTCGTCGAGCTTCTCCATCTCATCGAGGCAGTATCTTGTGGCCTTCGCGAGCCAGGGATGTGCGGCGACCGCGGGATCGTGCGCCGCGACGCGCTGCGCGGTCACCGCGACGATCGCGGTGATCTGCAGCGAGGAGACCGCCGGATCCGCGCTCGCCCAGAACGGCGCGCTGCCGGACGGATCCGGCATCGGCAGCGCGAACGGGATCCCGCCGTCGGGCAAGGAGATCGAGGCGAGCCAGTCGCAGAGTTCGGCCGCACGCGGACTTGTCGACTTGCCGACGTCGGCGAAGACCTCGAACGCGTGCAGCGCGCCGGCGGGCTGGCTGGTCACCGAGCGGCAGTCGGGTTCGAGCCCGTGGCCGTAGCCACCGTCGGGATTGCGGTACGCCTCGAGCGCGGCGAGCGCCGCGGCCGGGTCGCCGTCGCGGAAGAGGACGTCGAAGCGCCGCCTGTCGAGCAGCCGGGCCTGGGTGGCCATGAACGTGGCCGCCGCGTTCAGATCGATGTTCATACCGACAGGGTCGCGCGGATCGCGGCGCCTGTCTTGAACACATCGGTCACGAACGGCGGCGCGGGCGGTTGTAGAGCTTGCGGCCGACGCTGAGGAGCGTTTCGCGCAGCGTCTCGTCGTCGAGCGAAGTGACCTCGGGTGAACCACCGGCGAGGGCGATACCGGCCAGGAGCACCTGCGCGGTGACCATCCCCAGCGCGTCCGGCTCCGGCCCGGCGAGGATCTCCAGCAGCCGGTTCTTGAAGCTTTCCGAGCGGTGGACGGATTTCTCGATCGCGCGGGCGATACCGGGGTCGCTGGAGAACAGGGCGACCAGCGCGCGGTGCCGCACCACGAGATCGACGAACCCGTCGAGCAGGTGGTCGATCTGCGCGCCCCGGGTGCGCTGGGCGCGGGCGTCGTCGACGATGCCTTCGAGCTCCCGCAGCACGGGTTCGGCGACGGATTCGGTGATCTCCGCCTTCGTCTTGAAGTGGTAGTAGACGGCTGCCTTGGTGACGCCGAGGGCGTCCGCGATCATCTGCAGCGAGGTGCCTTCCACGCCGTGTTCGGTGAACAGCCGCAACGCCGTGCCCAGTAGTCGCGTGCGGGTGTCCTCCACGTGGACGACGTCCATGTTCCCTCCTCGTTCAGCCGTCGGAGATTACGTCAAGCGTGGCCTCCTGACCAAACGAGTACTAGCCGTGCGGCTAGTCACACACTTGCCGATCGGCTTGTAGCCCCCTAGCCGATCGGCTAGCTTGAAATGAACCTGAACGAGTGAACGGGAGACTTTCGTGGCCAGCTTCCTGTACCGCCTGGGCCGGTTCTCGTTCCGGCGCCGGGCGCTGGTGACAGCGGTGTGGGCCGCTGTCCTGGTGGCCCTCGGCGCGGGCGCGCTGACCCTGTCCGGCCAGCTTTCGAACTCGGTGACCATTCCCGGCACCGAATCGCAGAAGGCGATCGACCAGCTCGCCGACCGGTTCCCGGAAGCCGCCGCCGGCGGCGCGACGGCGCGCGTCGTCATCTCGACGCCCGGTGACATCACCGACGCCGGCGGGCAGGCCGCGATCGCGGGGCTCGTCAAGGGGCTCAAGGACGCGCCGAAGGTCGCCGGGGTGGTCGACCCGTTGCAAGAGCGGGCGATCTCGCCCGACAAGCATGTCGCGCTGGCGCAGGTCAGCTACCGCGTCCCGGGCTTCGAGCTCACCGACGCCGACCGCGACGGCCTGATGGCCGCCGCGGATTCCGCCAAGGCAGCCGGGTACACGGTGGAATTCGGCGGTGACGCCGTCCAGGCGATGCCCGCCACGAACGCCACCGAAGGTCTCGGTGTCGCGGTCGCCGCCGTCGTCCTGATCATCACCTTCGGCTCGCTGCTCGCGGCCGGGATCCCGCTGCTGACCGCGCTCATCGGCGTCGGCATCGGCATGGCGGGGATCACGACGGCGTCCGGTTTCCTCGAACTGAACACGAACACGCCCGTGCTCGCGCTGATGATCGGCCTCGCCGTCGGCATCGACTACGCGCTCTTCATCGTTTCCCGCTACCGGCACGAACTCACGATCGGCCGGGATCCGGAGGAAGCCGCCGGACGCGCCACCGGCACGGCGGGTTCCGCGGTCGTGTTCGCCGGGCTGACCGTGATCATCGCGCTGGCGGGCCTGACCGTCGTCGGCATCCCGTTCCTCGGCGAGATGGGCATCGCCGCGGCGATCACCGTCGCCATCGCGGTCGTCATCGCGCTCACCCTGCTGCCCGCCGTGCTCGGCTTCGCGGGCGGCAAACTGGCGGGCGGCAAGATCCGCCTGCGCCGCAAGGAAAGCGCGACGACACACGGCGAGCGCTGGGCGCGTTTCGTGGCCCGCCGCCGGATCCCGGTGCTGATCGCCGCGATCGCCGGTCTCGCGATCGTCGCCATCCCGGCCGCGAGCATGCAGCTCGGCCTGCCGAACGACAGCACCGCCGCGCCGGACACCACCCAGCGCAAGGCCTACGACACCGTCACCCGCAGCTTCGGCGAGGGCGCGAACGGCCCGCTGGTGATCGTCGTCGACCTGAGCGGCAGCACCGACCGCCAAGCCGCGCTCCAGCAGGCGGCCGCGGGTATCGGCGGCCTCCCCGAACGCCCGATCGTCACGCCGCCGAAGACCAACCGGGACGGCGACCTGGCGCTGCTGACCGTCATCCCGAAGAGTGGTCCGAGCAGCACCGCGACCGAAGACCTGGTCAGCGACATCCGCGGCCTGAACGCGGGGCTGGGCACGGCCACCGGCGCGTCGCTGGCGGTGACCGGCCAGACCGCGGCCAACATCGACGTCTCGGAGAAACTCGCCGACGCGATGCTGCCCTATCTCGCACTGATCGTCGGGCTGGCGTTCCTGCTGCTGATGCTGGTGTTCCGGTCGATCGTGGTCCCGCTGAAGGCGACTCTGGGCTTCCTCGGCTCCGTGGTCGCGACGTTCGGCGCCGTGGTGGCGGTGTTCCAGTGGGGCTGGCTCACCGACCTGCTCGGGGTGAAGACGACCGGGCCGATCATGAGCATGCTGCCGATCCTGCTGATCGGCGTGCTGTTCGGGCTCGCGATGGACTACCAGGTGTTCCTGGTGACGCGGATGCGGGAGGAATACGTCCACGGCGCCGAACCGCAGCAGGCGATGGTGACCGGTTTCCGGCACGGCTCCCGCGTCGTGGTCGCCGCCGCCCTGATCATGATCAGCGTGTTCGCCGGGTTCGTCCTCGCGGAATCGTCGCTGATCCAGTCGATCGGGTTCGCGCTGGCGTTCGGGGTGCTGGTGGACGCCTTCGTGATCCGGATGACCATCGTGCCGGCGCTGATGTCCCTGCTCGGCCGCGGTGCCTGGTGGTTGCCGAAGTGGCTGGATCGCTTACTGCCCGATGTGGACGTCGAAGGCGAGAAGCTCGCGAAGCAGCTGGACGCGCCTGACGAGCGAGAGCTGGTCGACGCCTCGAAGTAGCAAGTACGTGAAGGCCCCCTTCACTGCGCTAGACGCAGTGAAGGGGGCCTTCACGTACTCCGGTCAGAGAAGCGTGCGGCGGTCAGGCCAGCCAGGCGATGGCGCCGCCGATCGCCAGCACCGCGCCGATACCCAGCACGACGGCCATGAACTTGACGCTCTTCCAGGTCGCGTAGACGCCGCCGATCAGGAAGCCGCCGAGCGCGAACAGCAGCACAGCGATGGTCGTGTTACTCACGACCGCCACCCTGCCACACCTCCGCCGCCACGACCGCGCCGGGCCCGCACCTTACCCTCGTGACCGGACGCGGCTAACGTACAACCACATGGTTGTACTTCGAGGGGAGAGCGAGGAGTCGCTCAACCGGCTCTTCCGCGCCTTGGCCGACGGCACGCGCCGAGACATCCTGGCGCGGGCGATCACGGAAACGCCGTCGGTCTCCGATCTCGCCGCGCAGTACGAGATGAGCTTCGCCGCCGTGCAGAAACACGTCGCCGTGCTCCAGCGCGCGGGCCTGGTCCGGAAACGCGCCAACGGCCGCGAACAGCTGGTCTCGACCGACCGCGAGCGGCTCCAGCGCGCCACCGAGCTTCTCGACTCCTACGAAGTTCTTTGGCGCCAGCGTGTGGCGCAGCTCGACGATGTCCTCCGGGAAGGGGAATGACGATGCCGATCACCTCGGTCACCAAGGAGCCCGAAAAGCTCAGTCTCACCGTCGTGGCGGACTTTCCCGTTCCGCAAGAGCGGCTTTGGGCGGCTTGGTAGGATCCAAGGCAGTTAGAGCGCTTCTGGGGACCACCGTTCGCGCCCGCCACGTTCACCCATCACGATTTCCGGGCGGGCGGCCGCGCCGAGTACTACCTGTCCGGGCCGAACGGCGAGAAATGGGCCAATTCCTGGAAGTTCACCTCGGTGAACCCCATCGACTCGTTCGAGGCGGAAGACGGCGAGGACAACGCCGACGACGAGAACATGCCCACCTCGATGACCTTCACCTTCGAGGCGACGCCCACCGGGTCGCGGATGATCCATGTGACGCACTTTTCCAGCGTCGAAGCCATGGAGAAGACGATCCCCGGGATGGAAGAGGGCTTCCGCGCCGCGATGCCCCAACTCGACGCACTGCTGGAGACGAAATGAGAAGACTCAAGATCATCGAACACATCTCGCTCGACGGCGTGATCCAGCATTCCGAAGACGGGAACGGCTTCCCGTACGGCGGCTGGAACATGCCCTACCGGACACCCGAAGGCCGGGAGGCCGTCATGGCCGCGCATCCCGAAAGCTTCGACCTGCTGCTCGGCCGTCGCACGTACGAGCTCTGGTCGGAGTACTGGCCGGACGCGCCGAGCGACCCGCTCGCGGACCGGCTCAAGGCGGCGACGAAATATGTCGTCACCCATCGGCCGGAAAGCCTGAAATGGGGCCCGTTCGAGGGTGTCGGCCCGGACCTCGTCGAAGGCGTTCGCCACATCAAGGCACAGGAGGGCCCGGACCTCATCCTCTCGGGCAGCTCCACACTGACGTCGACGCTGCTCGAAAACGGGCTCGCGGACGAAGTCGTGCTGGCCGTCTACCCGCTCCTTTTGGGCACAGGCAAGCGTTTCTTCGCCGACGGAACCCCGGCGTGCTCCTTGGGGTTCGTCGGCACCACCGCGACCCCGTCCGGCGTTCTCCTCAACACCTACAACGCAATTCGTCACCTGGATGCGACATTCGCGCATCCAGGTGACTGATTGCGAGAGTTAGAGGACGCCCTTCGTCGACGGGATGCCGCCCGCCCGCGGGTCCGGCTCGGTGGCGGCGCGCAGCGCACGCGCGACGGCCTTGTACTCGGCCTCCGCGATGTGGTGCGGGTCGCGGCCGTGCAGCACCCGCACGTGCAGCGCGATCTGCGCGTGGAACGACAGCGAGTCGAACACGTGCCGCGTCAGCACGAACGGGTAGTTCCCGCCGATGGTGAAGCTGTTGAACTGCTCCGGCTCGCCGAGGTGCACGCAGTACGGGCGCCCGGAGACGTCGATCGCGGCGTGCGCGAGGGTCTCGTCCATCGGGATCCACGCGTCGCCGAAGCGGCGGATGCCGCTCTTGTCGCCGAGCGCCTGCCGCAGCGCCTGGCCGAGCACGATCGCGGTGTCCTCGACGGTGTGGTGCGCGTCGATGTGCACGTCACCGGTCGCCTGCACCTTGAGGTCGAGCGAGCCGTGCACGCCGAACGCGGTGAGCATGTGGTCGTAGAACGGGACACCGGTGTCGATCTCCACCTGCCCCGTGCCGTCCAGGTCGAGCTGGACCGAAATGGACGATTCCCTGGTGGTGCGATCCACCTTGCCGACGCGACTCATCGCGGCACCTCCTTGCTGGCCTCGAGAAAGGCGTCGTTCTCTTCCGGCGTCCCGATGGTCACCCGCAGGTGCCCTTCGATGCCGACGTCCCTGATCAGCACACCGTTGTCCAAATAGGACTGCCAGGTCGCGGGCGCGTCCGCGAACCGTCCGAAGAGGACGAAGTTCGCGTCGCTCGGGACCGGCGTGAATCCCAAGCCCAGCAACGCTTCCACCACACGGTCGCGTTCGGCCGCGAGTTTGGCGACCGAGGCGAGGGTGGCGTCCGCGTGCCGTAGCGCGGCGCGCGCGGCGGCCTGCGTGAGCTTCGAGAGGTGGTACGGCAGCCGCACCAGCTGCAACGCGTCGACGATCGCGGGCGCGGCCGCCAGGTAGCCGAGCCGCCCGCCCGCGAAGGCGAACGCCTTGCTCATCGTGCGCGACACGATCAGCTTCGCCGGGTACTCCTCGAGAAGCTCGACGGCGCTCGGCTGCGACGAGAACTCCGCGTACGCCTCGTCGACCACCACGATGCCCGGCGCCGCTTCGAGCAGCCCGCGCAGCTCGTCGAACGGGATCGACCCGCCGGTCGGGTTGTTCGGGCTGGTCACGAACACGATGTCCGGACGGCGTTCGCGCACCAGCGCGGCCGCCTTCTCGGTGTCGAGCGTGAAATCGTCGCGGCGCGGCACCGGCAGCCAGTCGGTGCGGGTGCCCGCCGAGATGATCGGGTGCATCGAGTACGACGGCTCGAAACCCAGCGCCGAGCGGCCGGGACCGCCGAAGGCCTGCAGGATCTGCTGCAGGATCTCGTTGGACCCGTTGGCGGCCCACACGTTCGACTCCGACACGAGCACGCCGGTGGACACCGCGAGGTAGTCCGCCAGGTCCTGGCGCAGCGCGACGGCGTCACGATCCGGGTAGCGGTGCAGCGAAGCGGCTTCGGCGCGGACGGCCTCGGCGACGTCGGCGACCAGCGCGTCCGGTGGCGGGTACGGGTTTTCGTTGGTGTTGAGCCGGATCGGCACGTCGAGCTGCGGCGCGCCGTACGGGGTCTTGCCCCGCAGGTCCTCCCGCAGCGGGAGCGAGCCGAGCGTGACGTCCTCGCCGATGGTCATGCGCGCCCCCCTTCGAACCGCGCCGTGATCGCCTCGCCGTGCGCGGGCAGGTCTTCGGCGTTCGCCAGCGCGACGACGCGGCCGGCGATCTCGCGCAGCGCGTCCTGGCTGTAGTCCACGACGTGCACACCCTTGAGGAAGCTCTGCACCGAGAGCCCGGACGAGTGCCGCGCGAAGCCACCGGTGGGCAGCACGTGGTTCGACCCGGCGCAGTAGTCGCCGAGCGAGACCGGCGCGTACGCCCCGACGAAGATCGCGCCGGCGTTGCGAACGCGGGCCGCCACCGACGGCGCGTCCGCGGTCTGGATCTCCAGGTGTTCCGCGGCGTACGCGTCCACGACGCGGATACCATCGTCCATAGTGGACACGAGAATGATGCCGGACTGCTTGCCGCCCAACGCCTCCGTCACGCGCTCGGAGTGCTTGGTGGCGGCGACGCGGCCGGTCAGCTCCTTGTCGACGGCGTCCGCGAGCTCCTCGGACGTGGTGACCAGCACGCTCGCGGCGAGCGGGTCGTGCTCGGCCTGGCTGATCAGGTCGGCGGCGACGTGCACCGGGTCGGCGGTCTCGTCGGCGAGGATGGCGATCTCGGTCGGGCCCGCCTCGGAGTCGATGCCGATGATGCCACGCAGCAGCCGCTTGGCCGCGGTGAGATAGATGTTGCCGGGCCCGGTGACGACGTCGACCGGCTCCAGCGTGGCGCCGTCGGTGTCGGTGCCGCCGTACGCGAGCAGCGCGACGGCTTGCGCCCCGCCTACGGCCCAGACCTCGTCGACGCCGAGCAGTTCGGCGGCGGCCAGGATCGTCGGGTGCGGGAGCCCGCCGAACGCGGCCTGCGGCGGCGAGCACACCACGAGCGTGCCGACGCCGGCGATCTGCGCCGGGACGACGTTCATCACCACGGTCGAGGGGTACACCGCGAGCCCGCCCGGCGCGTACAGCCCGACGCGCTCGACCGGGATCCAGCGCTCGGTGACGGTGCCGCCGTCGACGACCTCGGTCGTGACGTCCTGGCGGCGCTGGTCGCCGTGGACCTTGCGGGCGCGGGCGATGGACTCCCCCAGCGCCTCGCGGACGGCCGGATCGAGGTTCGCGAGCGCGTTGGTGAGCTCCGCGGCGGCCACGCGGACACCGCCGGGGCGGACCTTGTCGAACTTCTCGGTGTACTCGAGAACCGCCTCGACGCCGCGATCGCGGACCGCCTCGACCACCGGCCGTACGTGATGCAGCGCCGCGTCCACGTCGTACTCGGCACGCGGGAGCGTGCGCCTGAGCTCGGCAACGGACGGGACCTGTCCACGCAGGTCGGTACGGTTCAGCATGGGTCAAGGGTACGAGGTGGCCGGATCACCCCGAGCAGGCACACTGGGGTGGTGACCAGCGATCCCACGATAAGGGAGGCCTCCGTGCCGCGAATCGGGTTGTGCCAGCTCACGGCCGCCGAGGATCCCGAGACGAACCTGAAGCTGATTCGCGAGGGCGTGGCGGCCGCGGCGGGGGAAGGCGCCCGGATCGTCGTGTTCCCGGAGGCGGCGATGGCGCGCTTCGGCATCCCGCTCGGGCCGGTCGCGCAGCCTTTGGACGGACCGTGGGCGTCCGCTGTGGCCGCCCTCGCCGAAGAGCACGGCGTCGTGGTCGTCGCGGGCATGTTCACGCCGTCGCCCGACGGACGGGTGAGCAACACCCTGCTCGTCACCGGCGCGGGGCATCACTTCGGCTACGACAAGATCCATCTGTACGACGCCTTCGGATTCGCGGAGTCCGACACGGTCGCGCCCGGTACCGCGCCTGTCACCTTCGAGGTCGACGGGACCACGTTCGGCGTCGCGACCTGTTACGACATCCGCTTCCCCGAACTGTTCCGGAAGCTGGCCGACGACGGCGCCGACATCGTCCTCGTGCCGACGTCGTGGGGCGCGGGCGAGGGCAAACGCGAGCAGTGGGAGGTCCTGGTGCGCGCCCGCGCGCTCGACTCCGGCTGCTGGGTGCTGGGTTGCGGGCAGGCTGATCCGGCCACGACCTCGACCCCGGTGAACCCCAAGGCACCCACCGGGATCGGCTACTCCACGGTCTCCGACGGCTTCGGCCGCGTCCACACCCAGCTGGGCGCCGGACCGGAACTCGTGGTCGTCGACGTGGATCCGGCGGTCAGCGGGAAGGCGCGGGCGGCGACGGGGGTGCTGGCGAACCGTCGGCTGTAGCGTCCACAGATCGCTCGAAGAAGGATTCGAGCACCACGATCGTCTGGGTCCCGGTGACGCCCTCGATCGCGTACAGCCTGCGCAGTGACGCCTGCAGCTCCTCGGTGGTCGGCGTGCGGACCTTCACCAGCAGCGAGGCCGGGCCCGCGATGATGTGCGCCTCGACGACCTCCGGCAACGCCTCCAGCGCGGCCTTGGTCGGTGCGTCGCCCATCCACGAGCCCGCCTCGACCAGCACGAACGCCATCACGCCCCGCCCGACCGCCGCGGGGTCGACGTCGACGGTCGTGCGCCGGATGACGCCCTGTTCGCGCAGTTTGCGGACCCGCTCGTGCGCTGCGCCCGCGGACAGACCGACCGCCTTGCCGAGCGCGGCGTACGCCTGAGTCGCGTCCTGCTGCAGCGCGGTGAGCAGCATGCGATCTACGTCATCCATAGGTTGACCATATCAAGTTCGGCGGTTCATGATGATCGCAATATCTCATTCAGAGCACTGGGGTTTCCATGGACATGGTCAAGGCGCACTTCGAAGTCCTCGACGAGCGGTTCGCCCGCGTGAACGGGGACGAATGGATGCAGCGGATCCACACCGGCTGCCGGTGGACCGAGGGGCCCGCCTATTTCCCGGCAGGCCGGTACCTGGTGTTCAGCGACATCCCGAACGACCGGGTCCTGCGCTGGGACGAGACCACCGGCGCGGTCGGCGTGTTCCGCGAGCCCGCCGGCTTCCACAACGGGCACACCGTCGACCGCCAGGGCAGGCTCGTCAGCTGCGAACAGGGCGGCCGCCGCGTGACACGCACCGAACACGACGGCACGACCACCGTTCTCGCGGACACCTATCAAGGCAAGAGGTTCAACAGCCCCAACGATGTCGTCGAGTCCTCGGACGGCGCCATCTGGTTCACCGACCCGAGTTACGGCATCGACAGCGACTACGAAGGCCATCAGGCGGAAAGCGAGATCGGCGCCTGCCACGTCTACCGGGTCGATCCGGTGGACGGTTCCGTACGGATCGTCGCGGAGGATTTCTCGCGCCCGAACGGGCTCGCGTTCTCGCTCGACGAGTCGCTGCTCTACATCGCGGACACGCGGCAGAAACCCAGCCACATCAGGGTTTTCTCCGTGGACAAGGGACGGCTTTCCGGCGGCGAGGTCTTCGCGACATGTGACGCCGGCGGCTTCGACGGCGTGCGCGTGGACGCCGCGGGCCGGGTCTGGGCCGCCGCGCACGACGGCCTGCACTGCTTCGCGCCCGACGGCACGCGGATCGGGAAGCTGCGGGTGCCGGAGGTGTGTTCGAACCTGACCTTCGGCGGGCCGCGGCGGAACGACCTGTTCATCACCGCGTCGAGCTCGGTGTACACGCTGCGGGTGAATTTCTCGGGACCAGCCTCGTGAGTGGTAAGGACGGTTAGAACCGTCCTTACCACTCACGAGGCCCGAAGCGGTTACCGCAGCAGGCCTTCCCGGATCGCCACGCGGACGAACCCGGCCCGCCGCCGTTCCCCGGTCTTGTCCCGGATCCGGTCGAGGTAGGACCGCACGGTCCGCACGCTGATGTTCAGGATCTCCGCCACGTCGACGTCCCGTTCGCCCGCCGCGACCAGCCGCAGGACCTGCTTTTCCCGCTCGGACAGGACGATCTTGGGCCCGGCGTGGCGGTCTTCGCTGTCCTGGATGATCATCCCGGCCAGCGTCGGCGACACGTAGGCGTTGTCCTCGGCGATGGTGCGGATGGCGCGCAGGAGTTCGTCACCGTCGACGTCCTTGGACAGGAAGCCCTTCGCCCCGGCCTGCATGGCGCCCAGTACCTCGGGCTGCTCGGCGTGCGCGGACACCACGAGCACCTTATGCCCCATCTGTCCCACTTCGAGCACGGCGGCGGCGTCCTGGACACCGCGCAGCTTGAGGTCGAGGACGACGACGCTGCCGGGCGGCTGCTCCTGGACGGCGAACCGCGCGACGGAGTCGGCGACGGCGCCCAGCGCGATGTCGGGCGCTTCGGTGAGGACACGCGCGACGGCGTCCCGGTACAGCGGATGATCTTCGATCACCCCGACGTTGATCGGTGTGGTGCGTTTCGGCTGCTGCTCGTCTGCGTTCACCGGCGTCCTTCGAATCCGCCCGCGTCGGCGCGGGGCGCGATCGGCCGAGACGGGCCGGGCACCTCCGGCGGAGACGCGAGCCCGAGCTGGATGGCCTTGCGGACCAGACCGGCCCGCCTTCTCTCTCCGAGTTTGTCACGGATCCGGTCCAGATAACCGCGGACCGTCCGAACTCCGATGCCCAGGATGCGGGCGATGTCGACGTCGCGTTCACCCGCCGCGACGAGCCGCAGGACCTGTTTCTCCCGCGCGGAGAGCGCGACGTCCGGAGCCGCGGCGGGGCGGTCGGCGTTGTCCTTGATGATCATCCCGGCCACCACCGCGGAAACGTAGGCCCGGCCCCGCGCGACCGTCCTGATCGCGGTCAGCAGCTCGTCGACGTCGACGTCCTTGGACAGGAACCCCTTGGCACCGGCGGCGATCGCGCCGAGCACCTGCTCGGGCTCGGCCTGCGCGGACACCACGAGCACGTGATGCCCGAGTTCGGTGACCTGGAGCACGGCGGCCGCCCCGGCGATCCCCGGCAGGCCGAGGTCGAGCAGCACCACACTGCCGGGCGGCTGCGGATGGACGTGGAACCGGGCGACCGAATCGACCACGGCGCCCAGCTCGATCCCCTCGGCTTCGGTGAGGACCCGGACCACGGCGTGCCGGTACAGCGGATGGTCTTCGATCACCGCGACGTCGACCCGGTCGGTCTCCGGCCTGTCTTCGGTCGTCCGCACGTTCCCGATCACCCCGTCCCGCCCATCGCCGCCGACACCGCACGGCCTGCCTGCGCCGGATCCAGCGCGGGCCCGCGCGGCACCAGTGCCAGCAATCCATTCGGAACCGGTTGCCGTTCGGCTTGGCCGTACCCGAGGGAAGCGAGGGCCTCAGAGCTCGCCACCGGGTACTTCAGGCCCGTGTCGGTGACGACGTAGACCGTGCCGGAACCGGATTCCGCCACCACCGCGCCTCCCGACGGAGGCACGAAGACGGCGTCGGCGACCAGCGCGTCCGTCCGCGCCGTCACCGGGATCGCCTTCGCACCTTGCGGCAAGGGGACCTGCGCGGAGATAACGATTCGAGAACCCTGCACGCATAACGTCACGGACTGTCCGGTAACGGGTGCTTTTCGCGGGATCCGGTCCGGATACTCCGCGGGATCGGCCCCGCCCGTCCTCGCCTTGGCGACCTTCGGCACCGCGGCGACGTCGGCCGCGCGCACCGCGACGGGCGCTGGGACACCGGTGTAGGCGTCCGCGTTCTCCGGGGTGTTGATCAGCAGGCTCGCCTCGGTCTGGCCGATCGGCTCCAGCCCTTCGGCGCGGACGAGGTAGTAGGACGTCGCGTCGTTGGGCGACGCCATCGCGTCGACGACGCCGAGCACCGAACCGACCTTCGTCGCGGTGCCACCGACCCCCGGGCCGGGCCGTCCGGCGTCCTCGACCGCGCGGTAGGCCAGATCGCGTCCGGCGGCGACGGTACCGATCCACCGGGAGGACACCGCGATCACCGGATAGGTGTCGAACTGCAGCGCCGTTGCGGCTTCCGGGGTGAGCTTGAAGCGTCGTCCCGCCGTCACGAGGTAGCGCTCACCGTCGGGGACACGGACCACGACGGCCTGATCCCTCGGCAGGTCGACCCCGGCCGCGGGCGCGCCGAGGAGCACCGTCGTCTCCGGTTCGGCCGACGCGGGCGCATCCTGGGTCGTCCGCGAGCAGCTTGTCCACGGCGTGTTCACGAGCGCGGCCGCCGCGGGCAGCGAATCGGGGGCGCCGGGAATGCCGATCTGCGAACCCCTCGGCGCCTTCGCGAGCTTGTCCGAAGGGACGGTCACAGTGGCCTCGCCGTTGCCGCCCGCCATCAGCCGCGCGGAGGCGTAGTTGAGCACGGGGTGCAGCGCGCCGTCCTGGCCGAGGATGTAGCGAGCGCCGGTGCCCTCTTCGACGATCACCTTGCCGCCCGCCAGCCAGTCCTTGCCGCCGGAGGGGTTCAGCAGGCCGATCACGCCGAACACCGCGGTGACGAGCAACGCGACGCCGAGGCCGCACAGGGTCCCGATGACGAGCCTGCGGCTGGGGGCGACCGGATGGTTGGCGTCAGCCGAGACCAGTGCCGAAACCAGTCTCCTGCGGAGGAATTGGTAGGCCTGGATCTGGTCCCGCTGCGTCCACACGCTCCCGTCCCCCGCCGTTCGTGCCCGCCCGTTTCAAGGGTGCTCACGTTAGGTTCCGGCCTGGTTCGCGGTGAGGGTAATTTTTACGCCCCTCCCCCGCGCGGGGCGCGGCTACCGTCGTGCGCGTGCACGGAGGAGGGGAATTCCTTGTCGGTTGAAGCCCCGGCCCGCCCGGTCCCGGAACAGGCGCCCCCGCGCGGGGTCGCGGGCGCGGCGCCGCTGCCCTGGCTGCTGCCGATCCGCCCGCTGCAGGCGGCGCTCTGGGAGATCGCCGGAATCGCGATCCTGCTGGCCCTCACCGTCGACGGGATCCCGCAGGCCGCGTGGATCAGCATCGTCGCCGTCGCCGGCGTCCTCGTGCTGACGACTTCGGTCCGCTTCGCCGGACGCCACGCCGCGGGCTGGGCACTCACCTGGGCCAGGTATCGGCTGAAGCGCCGCGACAAGAACGAGGTCCCCGATCCGCTGCACCGGCTCGCCGGTCCTGTCCGGGTGCGCCAGCACGTCGACCGCGCGGGCAACCGTTTCGGGGTCGCCGAAGTCGGCGACGGGTGGAGCGCCATCGTGCGGCTCACCCCCGGCGCCGTGGCACCCTCGCCGGAAAGGCTCGTCGGCATTCTGCGCGAGGCGTACACGAGCACCGGAATCCCTTTGTCCAGTGCGCAACTGCTGACCTGGACAGTCCCTAATGGACAGTCCTTGCTGCGGGTCCGCTGGCTCACCGTCCGGTACCGGCCCGAGGACGCGCCGATCGCCGCGCTCGCCAGAGGCGGCGGAGAACTCGGCGCGCTGCGCAGCACCGCCTGCGCGGCGCTACGCCTGATGGGCGCACTCGCCGAAGCCGGGTTCGAGAGCACCGTGCTCGAAGCCGATGAGGTGGCGGAAAACCTGCGTGTCGCGCTCGGCAGTGGCCAGGGCGCGCCGGTGGACGGCTGGCGTTCCTGGGATTGGAGCGGCGCGTCGCAGGTCTGCTACCGGCCCCGGTCGGAGCGGGATCTCGCGCGGACACTGGATCTTCACGTCCCCGGCTCGGCGTTCACCGCGACTTCGTACACGCTGTACCGCTCCCCCGGCGGGCGCGAGAAGTCCGAGGTCACCATCCGGGTCGGCGGGCGACCGGGAGCGGAACCGGTGCGGCCGGGCGGGATCGCGGCGACCCCGCTGCACGGACGGCACGCGGCGGCGGTCCGGCGGACCCTGCCGCTGGCGCTGGAGAACTGAGGGGACGGGCCGGGGAGGACTCCTTTCTTCTCTGAGGGTAGGGAAGGAGTCCTCCGCGGACGTAAGGCAATTCGTCATCTGGTTGCGGTAATCGCGTGGGGTGACTACCGCAACCAGATGACGAATCGCGGGAAGAGAGCGATCAGCCCCGCACGGCCTCGTAGACGCCGGCGATCATGCCGACGAACGGGATCAGCGAGAGCAGCACCAGGAACTCGACGATATCGAGAGTCCTTGCCCAGTAAGGAGAACGGCGTCCCTTCGCGACACGCGTCGCGTAGGTGAGACAGACGCCCGCCGCGACGACGACGGCACAGCCCGCGGCGAAGACGTACGACCGCGGACCGCTCGCGGCGAGCCAGAATCCGGCCGCCGCCAGCGCCGCCGCACCGAAACCGATGAGCACGACCCGCTGCGAGCGGCCGGCGAAGGCGCGCGAGCGCAGCATCAGCGCCAGCCCCAGCAGCGCGCACAAACCCGCTTCCCAAGCCCCGCCGGACGAAGACAGGACCACCGACGCCGAAACCACGACGAGCCCGAGCGCGACGAGCAGCCCGGTCAGCAACGCCTGCGCGTACGTCGTGCCGCCGACCATGTCCTCGCCGAGCGAAGGGTTCTCGTCGGCACGGAACGCGTCCATGTCGTCGGGCACCCGCGGCAGCGGCAGCCTGCCGAGCCGCAGCGCCATCATCGGCGCGACCGCGGCCAGCGCCGTCGCCACGACGGCGACCACGGCGGCCGCCGAAACCGGGCGGACGTCGGCCAGCAGGACGATGGCGGTCGTGATCGCGCCGAGCCCGGCCGCCACCGTCACCGCGACGAACCAAGGCAGCCGATCCGCCACCGAAACGGCCGCGATCACGCCATAGACGGTCACGATCGCGAGCCCGGCGGCCAGCGGCCCGGCCGACAGGGAGAACAACGGATGCGGCGGCAGGATCGACATCCCCGCCAGCAAGGCCGCGCCGACCCCGGCGAGCGCGCCGGCGGCACCGGCCTCCGCGTCGCCGTACGCGCGGCTCAGCGCGCCACCGCCCAGCACCAGGACGAGCGCGAGCAGCCCGGTGCCGATCGGCGCCAGCACACTGCCGGACGCCGCGGCCTGCACCAGCAGCCCGCCGGCGAGCAGCAGCACCACGGACGCGACGATGCCCGCCTTGCGTGCCACCGACGGCCCCCACCGCCCGGTGCCCGACTCGGCGACGCTGGCGATCGAGTCGACGACGTCGTCGAACAGCAGCGGACCCCGCGGGCGTTCCCGCGGGGTCAGATGGAGGACTTCGCCGTCGCGCACCTGCGCCGCGGCGACCGTGAGCCCGAGCGCGAGCGGAGCACCGCCGAGCCGGGACAGCACCCAGCCGGGATGCTCGGCCGACGCCTGCCCCGAAGCGCCCGCGAGCCGCACGAGCTGCGGGACGAGTTCGGCGAACGTGCTCTGCTGCGGCAGCGCCACGTCGACGCGCGCCCTCGGTGTCACCACCGTGACGCGCCGGGTGGAGCCCGCGATCGCGGCCGTCATGCTTCGATCGACTTGGCGGACTCGATGACCGGGGCGAACTTGGCGCTGCTGGCCTCGGCCAGTTTCTGCAGCCCGTTGTTGACCGCCTCCAGCACGATCTCCGAGAGGTTGCGCGCGTCGTACTGCCGCACCGCGCGCGGGTCGATGTCGATCGAGGTGAACCGGCCGTCACCGCGCAGCACGACGGTGACCTCGTTCTGCCGCGAGTGCGCCTTGACCTCCATCGCCTCGACCGAACGCTGGATACGCTGCACCTCTTCGGTCTGCTTGCGGACCTGGTCCAGCAACTCGTCCATGTCCGGCATGGCGTAGGGGTCGGTGGTCACGAGTCTTCTCCTTCATCAGCGGTGAAATCCCGCCGGACGTGGACGCTGCCCACGAACCGCCGGAAGTCGTCGCCGAGGCCACGGGCCGCCTCGGGTGTTGCGGTACAGGCGATTTCGAGGATCAGCCGCTCGGCCGGGGACGCCCCCGGCACGGTCAGCAACACCTGCGTCTGTACGAGATCCTGCCCTTCGCCGGTGCGGATGCGCAGCACCTGCGTCACCCCCGGCGCGATCCCGGTGCCGATCACCTTGCGCCGCACCACTTCGAGCGCGGCCGTGGACCGGCCGAGGCGTTCGACGGCCTCATCGGCGATACCGGTGATCTCCGCCTGGTCGGGCCGTTGCCCGATGCTCAGGGCGATGTTCGGGGTGAACTCCGCGTACGTCCCGGAGTGCACAGCCACGAAGACCGCGCCCTCGGCACCGACGGAGGCCGGCTCGACCGGCACCCAGCCCTCGGGGATGTCGAATCCGAGCGGGAGGGAGACCCGGTCCTGCGTCATCGTTTCGCTCATCCCCGTCACCACGTGCCCACGTAGGTGATCGCGTCGTCCCACGCCTCGCCGACGGCGTCCGCCGCCTGGCCCGCCGCGCCGCTGACCGCGTCGACGGCCGCGCCGCCGTACTCGCCGACGGTGTCCGCGATCTTCGGCAGGTCGATGTCGATCTTCGCGCCGATCCCGGCACCGAGGCCGAGCGCGACACCCGCCTTGAAGTTGACCTTGATATGCCCGGCGTCGTACACGGCCTGGCCGTCGAGCTGCGCGCCGAGTCCATATTGGAGGGTGCCGCTCGCGCCGACACCCACCCCGGCCACGTCCGCCGCGAGCTCACCTTCGATCTTGCCGCCGACGAAGGCGTTGGCGTGCACACCGACCCCGTGCGCGCCCGCCTGCAGCGAACCGTTCACCTCACCGCCGACGAACGCGGTTCCCTTGGCACTGCCCGAAGCGACGCCCCACTCGCCCTTGCGTTCGAGTTCTTCCTTGAAGGCGGCCAATTCGGCGTGCCCGGAAGCCTTGACGTCCCAGCCCTGCGAGGAGATCTTGGCGTCCCACCCCGGGGTGAAGCCGTCCTGCTCCTGCTTCCACTTGGCGTAGGTGATCTCGGTGTTGCCCCAGGCCTTTTCGCCGAGGCTCTCCGGCTTCGGCCTGCCGAACGGGGTGTCACCCGCTCGCGGGGCGCGTGTGCCTTCCAGGCCGTCCCAGGTGAGCTTCTTCCAGCCGGAGTTGCCGAACCACGAAGGATGCGAGCGCGGGCGTTTACGGCCGTCGAGCGTTTCACCGTTGAGCCAGTACAGCGGGCCGCGGCCCCATTTGCCGAGTTCGTGCTCGATCCGGCCGGTGCCCTCCGGCGGGAACAGCCGCGCGAGTTCTTCGCTCAGCTCGTCGGCGATCTCCTGCGCCGCCTGCGCGGCCCGCTCGCCGAGTTGCCGGGCGGCGGAGATGAACGCGTTGACCGCGTTCGCGTTCGCCGTCCGCGCCTGGCTGATGAGTTGCGCGGCGTATTGGTCGAACTGGGCGAGGATCGAGTCCACACAGGACTTCGCGCCCTGCAGGGCCTGCGCGCCCGCCCGCAGCCGGTTCGACTGGTCGCTCAGTTTCGTGCCGAGCTCGCCGAGTTCCTGGCTCAGTTTCGTGGCGGAGGCGGAGAACGCCGTGTAGGCGTCGCCCTCCCAAGACGCGTTGAGCGCCTTCGCCGCCTTGCCGATCTCGTCCGCCCGGCCCGAAACCGTCGATGCCCGGTCGCCGCACCGCTGGCCGGCCGCGGTCAGCGCCGAAGGATCACCGGTGACCCGCCGCTGGTACTCGACCACGAGCCGCCGGTAGTTCGACAGGATCGAACTGACGACGCCCGACGCGTCGACCACACCGCTTCCCCACACGGCTACCTGCCCTTCGCCGGTGAGTCAGCTCCCGCATCGATATCGATGTGCTGCTCGAAGTGCTTCCCGCCGTAGTTCATGTCGATGTCGATATCGATGTCCTGGCCGCCCGGCGCCTGCACGGTGGACTTGCCGGTGCTCAGGTCGGTGGTGATGGTGACCGTGTTCCCGTTGCCCGCGCCCGCCCCGGGGTACGAGCCTCCGGAACCCGCGCCACCGCCGGAGGGTCTGTCCACCGGGATCCAGGCGTCGGCGCCGCCGGGCCAGTTGCCCTGGGATCCGTTCCCGCCCAGCGCCGGCGGCCGGTACTGGGTGAACGGCGGCGTCTCGCCCGGCGTCGAACCACCGCCCGCACCGCCACCGGAGCCGCCGATGGCCGCCTGTCCCGAACCGCTGGCGACCGAACCCGGCGCCTGCGGATTGGTGACCGGGGTGCCGGAGACCGCCGAGTTGCCCGCCGCGCCGTTGTCCCCGGCGTCGTTGTGCCCGAACAGTTTCTGGACCTCGCCGATGATGGTGGCGATCTGGGTGATCTGGTTGGCGAGGTCGACCACGCCGAGCGCCTTCAGCAGCGCGCCGATCGCGGTGATGAACGCGCGCAGCGAAGCACTGGTGGCGGTGGAAAGCGCGACCGCGGCACCGTAGGTCCACGGATTCGACATCAGGCCCGCGACCGTCGGGTTCACCGCCGAGACCACCGCCTTGTAGGCGGTCTGGGCGGTCTTGATCAGCGTCCCGGCGATGCCGAGCAGTTCGGCGCCCTTCTGCACGACCTGGATGATCTTGGTCAGCGAGTTCAGGGAGTCGGTGATCTTCTTCAACGCGGAATCCGACGCGGCGCCGGACCAGATCTTGCCCAGCTGCTCGGCGGCCTTCGTCACCTCGTTGTACATGGTGAGGAACTCGTTGGCCTTCTTGAGCACTTCGAGGACGTGCTTCGCGATCTGCTCCGGCTGGCCGGTGAGGATCTGCGGCAGGATCGTGATCGGCCCGCCCGAGGACGCCGTGGCGTCCATCGCACTGGAATTGGGGTAAGTCAGCATGGTCGCTCCTCAGGCCGGAAGTCAGACGGAAGCCGGGCGGTAGACACTGACCTTCGCCAGGCCGTTGATGTCCGCGTCGACGATTCCGTGGTTGTAGAGCAGCCCGCCCTCTCCGGCGATGGCGATGATCGGCTTGCTGTCGGAGAACAGGAGCGGTTCGACCACGACGACGTCGCCGCTGTGCACCCCGCCCGGCACGTCGCCGAAGTTGCGCGCCGTACCGGCGTAGACCTCGATGACCCCGACCCGCGCCTGGTTGTCGGCGTCACCGGCCAGCCAGTCGTTGAAATCCGAGACGCCGTGGAACCGCGTGTCGGTGATCGGGTGGTCGCCGAGCTGTCCCAGCCGCGCGTCCCCCAGGTAGCGCAGCACGTTGCCGACCGACGACGGCTCGCCTTGCCCGCCGGCGCTGTCGTTGATGGCCAGGGTCGCCAGCTCGGAGGCGTGCGAGTTGCCCCAGATCGACGACGACGTCGAACCCGCGCCGCCGCCGGGACGGCCGCCGTATCCGCCCGCGACCGCCTCGTCGGCGGCCTGGTAGGCGTCCGCACTGCTCTTGATGAAGCCGTTGATCTGCTGCAGCAGCTGCAGGAGCGTCCGGACCGCGACCACCTGCTGGCTCTGCATGGCCGTGTTGGCCGCCGCCACCGCGCTGCCGAAGGTGGCGAACGACATCGGCTGAAGGACGGTGCGTTCGAGGTCGGCGACGACGTTGATGCCCTGCATGATGATGCCGCCCAGGTTCCCGACCGCCGAGCGCATGGCCTCGGGCTCCGCCCGGTACTCGCCCGTGCCGACCATGGCTCTCCTTTTCTCTTTCCCCCACGTCTGCGTTGACCAGCAGCGTAAGTTCGCCACCAGACGTGAGCGGACGGCAAAAGTACCCACCGCAAGGGCGGCACGAGTGGCCAGAATGATCGGCAGGATTACCCACAAGCGGCCAGAAAGACCCTGATGAGCGCCACTCGCGACCGCCTGCCGGCCCTGGGCGAGCAGCCCGGTGAAATCGTCCTGCAGTCCCCGCCGATGCTGCCCAAGGGCTCCTCCGGCGGAGCCATGCAGCTGCTGATGTTCATGCCGATGATGCTGGGCATGGGCGCCATGTCGTTCGTCTACATCGGACGCGACGGCGGCGTGATGACGTACATCTTCGGCGCGTTGTTCCTCACCGCGATGGTGGGCATGGTGGTGATGTCACTCGGCCGCGGCGGCGCGCAGAAGAAGGCGCAGATCAACGAGGAACGCCGGGACTACCAGCGGTACCTGACCGGTTTGCGCGGTCAGGTCCGGGACATCGCGGACAACCAGCGCGCGGCGATGACGGCGCTGCAACCCGACCCGGCGGACCTGTGGGCCTGCGTCGAGACGGGCAGGCTGTGGGATCGCCGCCGGTCCGACGCCCAGTTCGGGCAGGTGCGGATCGGCACCGGGCCGCAGCGGCTGGCGACACCGTTGAAGGCGCCGCAGACCGTGCCGCTGGAGGACCTCGACCCGGTGTGCTCGACGAACCTCAAACACTTCATCCGTACCTATTCGACGGTCGACGGACTCCCCGTCGCGGTCTCGCTGCGGTCTTTCGCGCAGGTCGTCCTGTCCGGCCGCCGCCCGGACACGCTCGGGACCGCGCGGGCGCTGCTGACCCAGCTCGCGACCTTCCACTCCCCCGGCGACCTGCGGATCGCGTTGTGCGTCAAGGACGACCGGCTGCACGACTGGGAATGGGCGAAGTGGCTGCCGCATGTCGCCTCCACCGCCGCCGACGCCGCCGGTCCGCGGCGGCTCGTCGACGCCGGTGCCGGGAAGCTCGCCGAACTCCTCGGCCCCGACCTCGGCGACCGGCCCGCGTTCACCCGGCGGCCGGACGCCCGGCTGGACCTGCCGCATATCGTCGTGATCGTGGATGGCGGGCACACCCACGGCGACACGCGGCTCGTCGCCGAGGAGGGCAGGCTCGGCGTCACCGTGATCGAGATCGGCGCGGAACAGCCGCGGGCGGTCTCGTCGGAACGGCTGCTGAGCCTGCACATGAGCCCGGAGCAGCTCGGCATGGTCGTCGGCGACGGGACGGAGCAACGGCTCGGTTTCCTCGGCAAGCCGGACACCTTGGACCGCGGTGCCGCCGAAGCGCTGTCCCGGATGCTGACGCCGCTGTTCCAGGGCGCGGCGGTGGTCAGCGAGGCGCCGATGTCGGCGACGTTCGGGCTGGCCGGGCTGCTGGGCATCGGCGATCCGCGCGACACCGACACCGAGGTCACCTGGGCGCCGCGGTCCGCGCGGGACCGGCTGCGGATCCCGCTGGGCGTCAACCCCGAAGGCAGGCCGGTCGAACTCGACCTGAAGGAATCGGCCGAAGGCGGGATGGGGCCGCACGGGCTGGTCATCGGTGCGACCGGATCCGGTAAGAGCGAGCTGCTGCGGACGCTGGTCACCGCGCTCGCCGTCACGCATTCGTCGGAGAAGCTGAACCTCGCGCTGATCGACTTCAAGGGTGGCGCGACCTTCGCCGGGATGACCGGGCTGCCGCACACCTGCGCCGTCATCACCAACCTTTCCGACGATCTCGCGCTGGTCGACCGCATGGCGGACGCGCTGAACGGCGAACTGCTGCGCCGTCAGGAACTCCTGCACGCGGCCGGAAACTATGCGTCGGTGCGGGACTACGAAAAGGCCAGGGAATCGGGCGCCAACCTGCGGCCGTTGCCGTCGCTGCTGGTGATCATCGACGAATTCAGCGAGCTGCTGTCCTCACGGCCGGAGTTCATCGACCTGTTCGTCGCGATCGGCCGGCTGGGCCGGAGTCTCGGGATCCATCTGCTGCTGGCCTCGCAGCGGCTGGAGGAGGGACGGCTGCGCGGGCTGGATTCGCATTTGTCCTACCGGATCGGCCTGCGGACGTTCTCCGCGTCGGAGAGCCGCGCGGTGCTCGGTGTCGCCGACGCCTACCAGCTGCCGCCCGTGCCGGGCTCGGCGTATCTGAAGTCCGATAACGACACCCTCATCCGGCTCAAGGCCGCGTACGTCTCGGGCGAGTTGCCGCCGCGCAGCAAGATCGTGCGCAAGGACGGACAGAGTCTCGGGCTGATGCCGTTCACGCTGGCCCCGGTCGAGATCCCGGTGACCGTCGAAGCCGAGGCGCCGGTCGAAAAGGGCACCGGCGAGACCATCATCGGCGCGATGATCTCGCGGATCGAAGGCAAAGGCCCGGAGGCGCACCAGATCTGGCTTCCGCCGCTCGCCGAACCGCCCACCCTGGACCAGCTGCTGCCGCCGCTCGGCGAAGACCCCTCGCGAGGGTTGTGCCCGCTGGGCTGGGGCGGCAACGGCAAGCTGATGATCCCGGTCGCCCTGGTGGACAAGCCGTTCGAACAGCGGCGCGACATGCTGTGGGCCGATTTCTCCGGTGCCGCCGGGCACGCGCTGATCGTCGGTGCGCCGCAGAGCGGCAAAAGCACACTGATGCGGGACATCGCCGCGATGCTCGCGCTCACCCACACCCCGGAAGAGGTCCAGCTGTTCGTGCTGGACATGGGCGGTGGCGCGCTGGCGCCGATCGCCGGGCTTCCCCACGTATCCGGCTACGCGACCCGGCGCGACGCCCAGCGCTGCCGCCGTGTCGTAGCGGAACTGACGACGTTGCTCGAACAGCGCGAGGAGTTCTTCTCCGCCAACGGGATCGAATCGATCACGACGTTCCGCCAGCGGCGTTCGGAGTTCCGGGAGAGCACGGAAGGCCGCGAGTTCGGCGACGTCTTCCTGTTCGTGGACAACTGGACCACGATCCGCCAGGAATACGAGCAGCTGGAGGAACAGATCACCAGCCTGGCCTCGCGCGGGCTCGGTTTCGGCATCCACGTCGTCGTCTCGATCAACCAGTGGATGGGCATGCGGGCGCCGCTGCGCGACGCGATCGGGACCAAATTCGAGCTGCGGCTCGGTGAGCCGGCGGACTCGCTGATCGACCGCAAGATCGCGCAGAACGTCCCGGCGGACCGGCCGGGACGAGGGCTGACCGCGGACAAACTGCATTTCCTCGCGGCACTCCCGCGGATCGACTCGGATCAGCGCCCGGACACCGTCGGCGCCGGTGGCCTGGACCTGAACCGCCGGATTTCCGCCGCCTGGAAGGGTGCGGCGGCGCCGCAGGTCCGGCTGCTGCCTCCCGAGGTCCCGTTGGACTCGCTGGAAGCCGGGCCGCGCAAGCAGATCACGCTCGGCATCGCGGAATCGAACCTGCGGCCGGTGTATCTCGACTTCGCCACCGAACCGCATTTCCTGGCCTTCGGTGACGTGGAGTCGGGCAAGAGCTCGCTCCTGCGCGCGATCGCGCAAGGCATCGTGTCGAAGTACTCGGCGGAAGAGGCCGCGATCGTCGTCGCCGATTACCGGCGAGGATTGCTGGGCGCGGTGCCGGATTCACATCTGCTCGGCTACGCGGGTTCCGAAACCGTGCTGACCGGGCTGATCGACCAATGCCAGCAGGCCATGCGGAACCGGCTCCCCGGTGCGGACGTCACTCCGGATCAGCTGCGGAACCGGTCGTGGTGGCGGGGTCCGGAGCTGTTCGTCCTCGTCGACGACTACGAAATGGTCGCCACCGTGGGCCGCAATCCATTGCAGCCGCTGCTGGAATTCCTGCCGCAGGCGCGGGACATCGGGCTCCACCTCGTCATCGCGCGCGGCAGCGGCGGTGCCGGGCGATCCCTGTTCGAGCCTGTGCTGCAACGGATTCGGGAGCTGGGTTCCCCCGGTCTCGTGATGTCCGGGTCGCGGGACGAAGGAGCGCTGCTCGGCGAGGTGAAGCCCGGGCCTCAGCCCGCCGGACGCGGTGTGCTGGTGTCGCGGCGGCACGGGACGGGGCTGGTGCAGGTGGCTTGGACGAAGCCCGTGGAGGACTAATCTCGGAGGCATGGCACTGGATCTGCCCGCCGTCCACGCCGCCGCGGCGGCACAGGCCGAGCGCGTCACGCCGGGCATCGGCGACATGAGCGCGTATCTGGCCAGTCAGGTGAAGGAACGTTCGCACCGTGAGGTGCTGGGGCCGCTGCGGCCGGCGTCGGGAACCAGCGGGGTGATCCTTCACGGCGGTGAGCGCATCGCCGCGTGGGGTGATCCCGATACGCCGGAAATGGCCTTCAGCGTCACCAAGAGCGTCGTGTCGATCGTCGCTGGGGTCGCGTTCGACCAGGGCCTGCTCCCCGACCCGAACCGGCCTGTGGCGGACACTGTGGACCTGCCGGAGCTGGCCGGGGCCTCGATCACCTGGCATCACCTGTTGCAACAGATCAGCGAATGGGATGGGTACCTTTGGGGCAAACCGTCCTGGCTGGACGGCCCTCGCCGCGACGGAACGCCGGGCTCGGCCTGGGAATACAACGACGTTCGTGTCAACCTCCTTTGCCTGGCCCTCACCCACCTTTTCGGCCGAGCGTTGCCTTCGGTGCTGGACGAACACGTCCTCGGTCCGCTCGGCGCGTCGGATACGTGGTCCTGGCACGGCTATCGGAACTCGCTGACCACCATCGGCGGCGAGACCGTCCCGGTGGTCAGCGGCGGCGCCCATTGGGGAGGCGGGCTGTGGATCTCCGCCGCCGATCTCTCCCTGCTCGGTCTGCTCTGTCTCCACGACGGGTTGCTCAGCAAAAGCTGGATCGAACGCAGTTGGACGCCCTGTCCGCTGAAGCCGGACTACGGCTATCTCTGGTGGCTCAACCCGTTCCCTTCCGCGCCGCCGACCGGTCGTGCCGCGCGGGGCAACGCGGATCAGCACTTGCTGTGGATCGACCCCAGTCGCGATCTGGTCATCGTTTCCCGGTGGGGGCAGGACGTCGAGGAACTTGTGCGGGACGTTTCGGAGGCCGTTCCTGTCGTGGGGTGACTTCTGCATTTGTTGCGATTAAGGCGAAGCAAGTCTGGCGCGCTAGGTTTTCTTGTTTCCCAGTGGAATCTCGCGCACTTGCCTCAAGATCGCCTGCAACGGCGCATCACGTCACCCGCCAACCCTCTGCGATACGACCAATATCCCATGCGGCACAATGACTGTTTGACCCCCAGCTTTTTTGCAACACGCACTCACCCGGCAACGCAGGACGAGCTCACCGACAGGCACAGGCACTAGGATGACCTGACCCTGCCCAAGCGTTCAGCAAAGTGAAGCCTGGAGGCGGCGTACTCACCAGTCGAATCCATATCAGTGGCGTTCGAACTTGTGTTCGAGTATGATCTTGGTCATGGCCACATCTTTTGCTTTTAATCCGAAGGCTGCTCGTTTTCTGGATGTTGCTTGTGGGGAGGAGGTTGTGTTGCGTCGGGCGCAGGGGCGGCAGGTGCGTTCGATAGCGGGTTTCGCTGGGGTGGGTGGGTCGCGAAGATCGGTGACCGAGGAGGTCGCGTTGGCGTTCTCGGTCTCTCGTAATCAGGCGTTTCTGTTGGTCGAGACGTCGTGTGCGCTGGTGGGGCGGTTGCCGCACACGTTGGCGGCGTTGGAGCGCGGTGATATCGATCTGTTCAAGGCGTCGAAGGTGTCTCAGTTGACCCGGGAGGTGTCCGATGAGGTCGCCGGCCGGGTGGATGCGTGGATGGCCACGCGTCTGGCCGGGCGTGACCCTGCCGCGATCCGGAAGTCGGTGGATCACGCGGTGCAGAAGTTCGATCCCGGCGGCTACCGGGAACGCGCCGAGAGCAAACGCGCGTTGCGGCATGTGTCGCTGGAACACGAGGACGAGACCATGTCGAAACTGTCGGGCTGGCTCCCCGCCGAAATCGCCAGTTCGATCTACGCGTCCCTGAGCCAGACGGCGAAGAAACGCCGCCGGACCGATCAGTCCCGCACCCTCGATCAGCACCGGGCCGATATCTTCGCCGAGCGGCTGCTGGCCGAGGACGGCCACGGGACACCACGAGCGCATGTCCATGTCTATGTCGACT
Source organism: Amycolatopsis lurida (assembly GCF_900105055.1). Lineage (NCBI taxonomy): Bacteria > Bacillati > Actinomycetota > Actinomycetes > Pseudonocardiales > Pseudonocardiaceae > Amycolatopsis > Amycolatopsis lurida. The sequence continues at coordinate 6,959,914 of NZ_FNTA01000004.1, read as the reverse complement.
TACTGACCCTGACCGGCGCCCGGGAAGACCCCGCGACCCTGGCCGGTTACGGACCCGTTCCCGGCTGGCTCGCCCGCGAGATCGCCGCCGACCCCGGCTCGACCTGGTCCCGGCTGATCACCGACCCCGCCACGGGGCAGCTCCTGGAAGCCAGCCCCGGCACCTACCGGTCCCCGGCCTCACTCGCCCGCCTGATCAAAGCCCGCGACCGGGAATGCACCCACCCCGGCTGCCACCGCCCGGCCGAGTTCTCCGAAATCGACCACATCACCACCTGGGCCCGGCACGGCACCACCGACCACCACAACTGCCACGCCGCCTGCACCATCCACAACCTCCTCAAAGAAGAACCCGGCTGGACCACCCACCCCACCGGCAACGGCAGCATGACCATCACCACCCCCACCGGCCACACCTACACCACCACCCCCGAACCACTCCACAACCCACGACCGAAGGACAACCCGCCACCCTTCTAAAGCGCCGCCGCCCGACTTCGACGAAGGTTTCTCAAGAGGCACCTTCGTGGCTCAGTCATGCCCTGAGTGATCTGTCCACTTTGGAGTCCACGCTCGCGACTGCATCGCGTCTTCGCCCAGTCTCGGTCGACGCCAGGCAGATCACCGCCATAACCAGCGCCCCACCGAAATCACCCGACCCGAGCCGCGATCTCTCGCGCACAAACCAAGGCCTCATTCACCCCGGTGTCCACCTCAAGGTCGTAAACCACGCCTCGATGCACGACTTCGGCCTGTGTCTCAGCCATCCCCGTGACCCGATCTCCCCGCGCCATCTCCCGCCCGGCGGCCACGGCGCCGTCGCACCGGACCCCGACCCACAGCACCTCGATTCCGGCCAACGCTTCACGCCACCGCCGCTGTGACGCGGCCCCGCCGAGGAACGCGTCGTCGATGATGACCCGGGCCCCGGCACGCACCATCGCCGCGACACCGGCCATCCACGCGTTCTCGAGCCGCCGGAAACCGGATCCGACGCTCACCCCACCGTCCGCCGCGAAGTCGATCCCGTCGTCCACCGTGGACGGCATGGCGTCGATCAAGGTGTCCACGCCGAGGGTGAGCCAGGGATCCGGCAACACCGCTTGCAGACACCTGGCGATTCCCGACTTACCCGAACTGGAGCCGCCGTTGAGCACGATCACTGTCGTCACGCGAACACCCTAGACGTCGGCAGGCGAACCACGGCCCGGGAATCCGGATACAACGGACGTCCACGGCAAAAGGCAGCATCCACCCGATTCTGGAATTCACGCAGGACGGATAACCGACTTCGGTAGGTTACAAAAACCCTTACCGCCGCCTAACTTGGTGAAACCGAAACGGAATCCCGACGCAGGCCGAAGGGCGTATTCATGCGTATGTCCAAGATAGTCGCAGCGGTGGCCGGTGCCGCCGCGGCGCTGACCCTTGCCGCCACCCCCGCCGCGAACGCGAGCCAGGACATCATCGGCGGCGGAACCGTGAGTTCCGCGCCGTGGGGCGCCCAGATCTACTGGAACGACGCGACCGCGTACGGGGGTTTCAACTGCTCCGGCACCATCATCGCGCCGCAATGGGTCCTCACCGCGAAGCACTGCCTCAACGAGCCCGGCATGCACGTCAAGGTCGGCAACGTCAACCTGAACCAGGGCACCGAGGCCGACGTCGACCAGCAGAAGGCCGCGCCGAGCAGCGACATCGCCCTCCTGCACCTCACGGCCGCGGTCAGCACGACGTACATGAAGCTCGGCACCGCGAACCCGGCCAACGGCACCACCAACCAGATCTACGGCTGGGGCCGCACGCAGGGCAACAACCCGCCGTCGAGTGTCCTGAAGACGGCCGACGTCCGCATCACCGGCACCAGCAGCGACGCGTACGGCGGCCAGGCCATCGCCAGCGTCGGCGTCAACGGTTCCGCCTGGCACGGCGATTCGGGCGGCCCGCAGCTTTCGAACGGCGTCCAGGTCGGGGTCTGCTCGACCGGCAGCAACTCCGGCACGAACCCGCAGGGAACCCAGAACTACGCCAGCGTCGCCGCGAGCCGCGACTGGATCCGCACCACCGCGGGAGTCTGACCCGGAAAGGGACCGTTCACCCCGAACGGTCCCTTTTCGCCCGTCCAGGCGCACTTCGACTTTTCCGTCGACCGGTACCCGGAACCGACCTTGGCATCGCAGGCTTGAGCTCGGCCAGCGATCGGACACCCCGGGCTCCGGATCGGCTGGAAGCTCGTCCGGCTATTTGTTCACCCCGAACGGTCCCCTTTCCGGCGAAATCACCTCAATTGATGCATCGGCCGCGAAACACGAAGCGAAAGAACCGAACCGGCCGCCACGACGGCGATGATTCCCACACCCGCGACCAGCGTCCAGAAATCCGGGTGCACGATGGACTGTCCTCGCTGAGCTTGCCAGGTGAGCAGCACGAGCACCCCCGCGAAACCCACCGAAGCGGTCCGCACCAGATTCCGCCGCACGAACTCCGATTCGAGCACCGGATACCGCCGGGCGAGCTTGAGCAGCCCGAAGGCGACCAGTGGCAGCACCTGGATCGCGTGGATCCCGAAGAAGTGCGGGATCCGCATGTCCCCGCCCACGGTGCTCCATCCCAGCACCGGCAGCCCCGGGCCACCGTCGGGTACACCGACCGCGTGGGCGCCGAGGACCGACGGCCGTTCGCCGGCGCGGAACTGGGCCATCTGCTGTTCGTTCGGCCCGAACATCAGCAGCGCGACGCCGATTCCGGCGACCGACAGGGCGGCACCCGCGCGTAACGCGGAGTTCATCGCCCGGTCGGGAAGACGTTGGAACAACAGGAGAAGTGCGATGGCCGCCGTCGCTCCCCAGCCGGTGAAGGCGCCGTTCGCGACCATGTTGTTGATCCACTGATCGGCGGGCGTCTCCCGGTTGAAGTGGAGTGTCCGGCCGCGGATGGCGATCTGCCAGAACAGCAGCGCCATGTCCAGGCCGAGCCCGGCGGCGAACACCGTCCCGAGCCACCAGCCGAGCCGCTTGCCCCGGGTCAGCTGCCCGATCAGCCAGGCCAGCGTCACCGCGTAGAGTCCCACGGAAATCGTGAACTTGAGCGGTTTGAGCCAGATGGGCGCGTTGACGAGGCTGCGATCGTCGAAAACGAGACCCCCGAGCGCCACGACCCCGAGCACCGCCATCGCCGCCGCCAAGATCATCAACGGTCGATGCAAGACAACCCTGGATCCCTTGTCCACCATGGGATCGAGCGTGCCGGGAAGCTCCGATCCGGACACTGGAGCGCTCCCCCTGATCGAGGGTGGGGAAAGCCCTACCGCCGACCTGTGGGTAATAGTGCCGTCAGCGCGACCGGCAGTTGTGCCGTTTGACCGCACTCACCTCTTTTCTAGCGTGTCCTTCACAAGAGCAGACAGGGCGTCCCCTGGTGCTCACCGGGATTTCCAGCGAGATGAGAGGAGGTGGCCCATCAATGACCGGTACGGGATATCAGGCAGACGCAGCTGCGATGGCGCGCGCCGTCCAGGGGTTCGAGGAGACCGCGTCGAACGCCAAGACCACGATGGCCAGCTTGGAGAGCGAGCTGACCCAGACCCTGCACAACTACAAGGGTGACCAGGCGGTCGCGTTCTGGGATCTGCAGCGCCGTCTGCAGGAGAAGATGACCATCGCCGTGAACGAGCTCAACACGATGTCGCGCCTCGTGCACGAGAGCAACCGGAACTACAACTCGGGTGACGAGCAGGTCCGGGAAAGCCTCACCGGGGTCAGCGGAGTCGTCGACCAGACCGTGATCCACCGGCTGAACCCCTGATCCGCGAGAGGACCACCCATCATGGCTGACGTCGTCGAAATCAACTTCGCCGCGCTGCAGCACAGCTCGGCCTCGCTGGCCGCCAAGGCCAAGGCGCTCACGTCCCAGCTCGAACAGCTGCACACCAACCTGCAGCCGATCACCCAGACCTGGTACGCCTCCGGCAGCTCCGCCGGTGAGGCCGCCCGTGCGTCTGAAACCCGCCTGCGCCAGGCCACCGCGGACATCGTGGCGATCATCGCGCAGTTCGGTGGCAAGGTCGGCGACGCCCACGATCTCCAGCACAGCCTGGAGAACCGTAACCAGGGCCTGTTCGCCGGCTGATCGTCCCCATCCGTCGGCCGGCCGGTGCTTTCACCCCCCTCGGCACCGGCCGGCCGGCTTTGCGCGTAGTCGTCCCCTTGTCGGCGTGGCCGTTCACGAGAGAGCCGGGATCAATGCAAGACCAGTCGTACTACGTCCATCTGGAATCACTGAAGGACTTCGTGCGGGAACTGGAGACCCAGATCCACGCGATGTCCAAGCCGAACGACTTCCTGTTGACCCTGACCGAACAGCCGCTGCTGTTCGGCGAGTTCGGTGAGGCGGGTTCACTCACCAAGGCGCACCAGGCGGCCGTCGCCGAGATGCAGGGTCTGCTTGATCAGGTCAAGGGCGCGATCACCTTCGCGCAGGACGTCACGACGACCGTCGCCGACGGCTATGCGGCGGCGGACGACTCGGTGGCGGGCGACATCAACCACGCGAGCCAGCAGACCGGGCTACTCGATCCGTTGCTCAACGTCCTCGGGGGCGTGCTGGGCGGCAACAGCGGCTCGAACGGCGGGGGGAACAAGGGATGACCGAGACCGCGCACACGAACTTCGCCGCGTACTCGCACCAGCAGCTTTACGCGATGCTGCAGGCGGGCGACCCCAACACGGCGCGCCACGCGGCCCACAAATGGCAGTCCACCGGCCTCGGGCTCTTCGAACAGGCCGAGAACCTGACCGGCGAGCTGAAGGAGTTCTCCGGCAACTGGACCGGTGGCGCCGCCGACAAGTACCACACGATGATCAGCGACCTCGTCGGCGGAATCCGCAAGGTCGCCCAGACCGCGCAGGCGATGAACAACCTCCTCGAGGACGCCGCGGACGCGCTGGTGAAGGCCAAGAAGGAGATGCCGCCGCCGGTCGCGGTGCCCGACGTCTCCCCCGCGGACCTCGCGCTGGCCGTCAACCCGCCGCTGCTGCCGCCGGATTCGTCGCAGGCGACGATCATCAACGCCGCACAGCAGCGGCAGCAGGCCATCGCGAACGTCGAAGCGCAGCAGCAGGCCGCGGGCGCGGCCAGCGCGGCGCACGGCAAGGCGATCGTGGTGATGACCCAGCTCGCGGGTGAGTACTCCTCCGTGGAGGAGTCCATTCCGGCCTCGCCGAACGCCGTCACCCCGCCGCCGGTCACCGGTGGTGGCACCACCCCGGGTGGTTCGGTCGGCAACAGCATCGGCGGAACGCCCGGTGTCGGGCTGGTTCCCGGCGACAACACACACCCGCTGCCCTCGGACGGCTCCACGCCGCCCACCACCGGGCAACCGGGTCAGGTGCCCAAATCGAACCCGTTGTTCGGCGACATGTTCACCGCCGGTCTCGCCGCTGCCTCGGCCGCCGCGTTCGGCCGGTTCGGCTCGATCATGCCGCGGGTGCCCGCGTGGGCGAACGGCAAGAACCCCAAGGACGAGAAGAAGGACGGCGAGGTCATCGGCGGCGGTGCCGGCGGGACGGGCGCGACCGCGGGCGGCGCCGGCGGCGGCATCCCGATCGGCGGTGGCGGAGCGCCCTCGCTGGACGGTGGCGCGATCGGCGCGGGCGGCGGCGGGGTCTCCGGCCCCGGTGAGGTCCCGGCCGCGTTCTCCGGTCTGGCAGGCGACGGCGGCTCGGGCAGCGCGATGAGCGGCCTGGCGGGCGGAGCGGCCGGTGCCGCGGGCGCGGCGGCGGCCAAGGGCGCGATGCCGATGATGCCCATGATGCCGATGGGCATGGGCGCGGGCGGCGACATGGGTTCCGGGCGGCGTATCCCGCCGTGGCTCGTGGAGACCGAGAACGTCTGGGGTCAGTCGGCCCCGGTCGCTCCCGCCGTGCTCGGCGAAGAACCCGAACAGTACTGATCGTTTTCCACCAGGAGAGGCGGCTCGGTGATGGCATCCAGTGCGGGCGGTTACCGAGTCGCCCCCGCCAGGCTCGAAGCGGCGGCGGCCGAACTCGAACAGCGCGCCGGCGTACTCAAGACCGCGCAGACCGCGCTGGCGGGTGAAAACGTCCCCGCGAGCGCGTTCGGCCAGGTTTCGGCGTCCAGCGCGGCTTCGGCGACGTACGCCAAGACGATCAAGGACGTCGCGGGCAAACTCGACGGCCAGATCACCAAGGCGACGGTGATCCATCAAGGGCTCACCTCCGCGGGTGGCGGTTACCGGCGCGCCGACGTCCAGATCGCCGCCTCGTACCGGTCGCTGATGCCGGAGAACCCGTTGCCCAAGGCCGGGAATCCGTCCGGCGTCGGCGGCGCGGCCGACACCGGCTCGTGGGCCACCGCGATCGCCGAGAACCGCACGAAGGTCACCGACGCGCTGACCGCCGAACGCGAGCGGCTCGCGAACCTCCTGGCACAGGGCGGAAAAGCCGACGACATCGCGAACGCGCGCACCCGGATCGCGCTGTACGAGGACATCCTCGCCAACGACCGGCAGATCCTGCGGTTCGATCCGTCCGGCAACGGGCGTATCGCCGAACTGGTCGGCCGCATCGAACCGGGCACGCGCAACGTCGGGTTGTTCGTCCCCGGCGTCAACACCTCGTTCGGCAACTTCCAGAGCTACGCCGACCTCGGCAAAAGCCTGGTCGCCGCGGACGCCACCGGACGGACCGCGATGGTGGTCTGGGCCGACGGGGTCTTCCCGCAGAGCGTCGTCACCGAAGGGCCGGCCGCGCATTACGCGCAGGCGATGGCGCCCGATCTCAAGGCGTTCGGCGACGAACTGCGCGGCCAGATCGACAGTCACGCCGGACCGGGCGTCGTGGTCACCGCCGTCGGGCACAGCTACGGCGGCGCGACCGTGGGGCTCGCCGAGCAGCTCGGGCTCAAGGCCGACCAGGTGCTGCACGTCGAGTCCGCGGGGATGGGGCACGGGATCTGGGGCCCGGACGACCTCCCGGCCAGCCAGGCCGGTGTGCAGCGGTACTCCATGACGGCTCCCTTCGACCCGATCGTGGTGGCACAGGGCAACGCGGGGCTCGTCGAATGGCTCGGCGCCGGCCACGGAGCGGACCCCGACCGCTTCCCCGGCGTCGTCGAACTGGAAACCGGCCGCGACGCGAACGGCGATCTGCAGTGGGGCCTCGAGTCCCACAGCGGTGTGCTCAAGCCGGGTTCCGATTCATGGAACAACATCTACGGTGTGATCACGGGCGGCGCGGTCACGCACGAGGGCTTCACCGGCGGCTCGCTGCGCGAGATGGTCATCGAAGGCGTCGGACGAGGCTTGTGAGGGGCTGGTCATGATCACCAGGAACACCGAGCTCGACCCGCTGGCCGAGGACTTGACGGCGGTCATCGACGGTGTCGCGGGCATCTTCGGCTCCGCCGCGGAGCGCACCGTGGAAGGCGAGCTGGACTGCGACCCGACCCAGCCGGGCCGGTTGCTCTGCTGGCAGTACGGCCTCCGGGTGGACGACGCGACCGACGCGATCCGCAAACTCGTCGACGTCGTCCTGCCCCTGCTGGAAAGCCAGGGCTGGCGGACGCGCGACCGCAGCAACCCGCGTGAGCTGATCGCGCAGTTCAGCCGCGACGGCGCCGACTTCAACGTGCACGTCTCCCGCGCCGGCGACGGCGTGGCCATCGTGGGCTCGACGGCCTGCGTACCTGTCGTCCCCTAAACCCCAGGGGGTCGCGAAAAGACCTCGTGAGTGGCGGCGGTGTCCCCCAGTACACCGCCGCCGCTCACGAGGCGCGGAATCGCGAAGGCTTCCAACCCCGGCGCTTGCCCCGCCGGACCGCGGCCACCACCACGCCCGCCGCGATGGCCGCGGCCACCCCGGAGAGGGCGAGCACACCGGAAACCTTGTCCGCGTTGGCCCGCGCGGGCGCGGCGGCGGGGACGACGAAGGTGTCCGGGCCGGTGTTCGGCGGTCCTCCCGGACCGGGTGTACCGGCCGGGATCGAGGCGGAAACGGCGGCGTAGGCGTCGATCGCGCCCCAGCCCCGCCGAGGATCGTGCCCACCGGTCGGGCCGCGATGCGCGGTCAGCGTCAGCCGCGTGACGACCTGCTCCGGCGACAGCTCCGGGTGATACGCGCGCACCAGCGCGGCGACTCCCGCGACGTGCGCGGCGGCCAGGCTCGGGTCGCTCACCGGCCATCGGTGCGCCACGGTCCCGCCCGCGCCCGCGGATGTGCTGACCAGTTCGGCGCCGGGCGCGGAGATCCCCACGTAGGAACCGGCCTCCGTCTGCACCGCCTCACCGGCCTGGTTGGTCGATCCCACGGCGAGCACGCCGGGTGTCGCGGTCGGGTAGGAGGTCTGGCCCTGTTGCGACCCCGCGGCGGGCGAGATGACCAGCGCGCCTTTCTCCCTGGCACGCGAGACGGCACCGGTCAGCGCGGGGCTGTCGGACGCGGCCGGGACGGCGATCAGGATGATCCCGGCGCCGCGGTTCAGCGCGGTTTCGATGGCGGATGCGAGTTGCCCGGGGTCACCGCCGCCGTTCACCTGCGTGTAGCGGATCGGCAGGATCTTGGCACCCGGCGCGATACCGGTGAACGTGGTGGACGGATCCGGCTGCGCGCCGACGATCCCGGCCGCGATGGTGCCCCGGCCGTCGCAGTCGTCGGCCTGGGTGCCCTGGCCGCCGAGGAGCTGGCCGGGTGCGAACTGGCCGTTGCCGCCGTCGACCCCGGTGCCGATCACCGCGACCAGCTGCCCGGTGCCGCGGGACAGCGGCCAGATCCGCACGGGATCGATCAGCCGCTGTCCCCACGGGACGGCCGCGGTGTAGGTGCCCGTCGGGTTCGCGCACTGCTCGGCGACCGCCGCCGACGGGACTCCGATGCCGAGCGATGCCATGAAAGCCACGCATCCCGCGACGGCACTTTTACCGGCAAAGCCCACCATTCCTCCAGAATTCCCTTGTCACACAAGGGAATTCTAGTGCCGGAGATCAGCGGAGGTCCATCCCGAGGTCGAGCGCGGGTGAGGAATGCGTGAGCGCTCCGACGGCGAGGAAATCCACCCCGGACTCCGCGTACGCCCGCGCGACGTCCAGCCGCAGACCGCCCGAGGATTCCAGCCTGGTCTTCGGCGAAACCTCGTCCCGCCGGTCGACGGCCTTCGCGCATTCGTCGGGGGTGAAGTTGTCCAGCAGCACCTCGTCGGCGCCCGCGGCGAGTGCCTCCTCCAGCTGGGCCAGGTCGTCGACCTCGACCTCGCAGTGCAGTTCCGGCGCGTGCTCGCGCGCGGCCGTGAGCGCGGCGGTCACCGAACCGGCGGCGACCACGTGGTTGTCCTTGATCAGCACCGCGTCACCGAGCCCGAGCCGGTGGTTCACCCCGCCGCCCGCCCGCACGGCGTACTTCTCCAGCAACCTCAGCCCGGGCAACGTCTTGCGGGAATCCCTGACCCGGCAACCGGTCCCCTCCAGGGCGCTCACCCAGGCGGCGGTCGCGGTGGCGATACCGGACAGGTGGCACAGGAGGTTCAGCGCGGTGCGTTCGGCGGTGAGCAGGCCGCGCACCGGACCGCGGAGCACCAGCGCGGGTTCGCCGGCGGTCAGCCGGTCGCCGTCGTCGCGGGCGGCCAGGATCTCCAGATCCGAACCGAGCACGACGTCGAACACCGCCAGCGCCACCGGGATCCCGGCGACCACGCCTGCCGTCCTCGGTGTCAGTTCGGCCAGCGCGCGGGCGGATTCGGGCACGGTGGCGTTCGTCGTCGCGTCGGGACCGTAGCGCAGATCCTCGGCAAGGGCCGTCGTGACGACACGGTGCACATCGGCGACGTCGAGACCGTGCTCGGCCAGCGCCTTGGTGACCCACGGGGAGAATTCGGTCATGCCACACCCTCCAAAGCGATCGGATCGGCCAGCACCGGCTGCCCCGAAGGACTGAGCCGGATGAGCTGACCGCGTTGCCAGACGTTGTCGTCGCGTTCGGGGAAATCGGTCCGCACGTGGCAGCCGCGGGACTCCGTCCGGCGCGCCGCCGCCGCGACCAGTGCCTCCGCCACCAGCGTGAGCGCCGCGTCCTCCACGATCCGGGGAGTCCACAAAGGACTTTCCGTCACCGAGAGATCCAGCACCGAACCCACGACCGAAAGACCTTCGGCGTCCCGGCCGATGGCGGCGTACCGGCTCATCGCCCGCTGCAACGCGTCGCGATCGGCCACCGCGACGTTCGCCGGCGGCATGAGCACACCGCGGCGCGGGTCGGCGAGCAAGCCGGCGGCGAGATCGATGGCGACCGCCTCCGCCACCCGCTGCCCGACGACCAGGCCTTCGAGCAAACTGTTGGAGGCCAGCCGATTCGCGCCGTGCAGGCCGGTTCTGGCGACCTCGCCCGCCGCGTAGAGACCGCGGACACCGGAGCGCCCGTCCACAGTGGTCACCACGCCACCGCAGGCGAAATGCGCCGCCGGCGTGACCGGGATCGGCTCCTTCGCCGGGTCCAGCCCGATCGCCGCGCACGCCGCGTGCACAGTCGGGAATCGCTTGGCGAACCCGGAGATCCCCGTGGCGTCAAGGAAAACGTGGTCGTCGATACCGCCGGGCGCCTGCACCATGCGACGGGTGATCGCCGCCGACACGACGTCCCGTGGCGCGAGATCTCCGAGGGGATGGACTCCCCGCATCACCGAAGCGCCCGTCGCGTCGTGCAACGTCGCGCCCTCGCCGCGCACCGCCTCGGTGACCAGCGGGAGACGGCCCCGCGCACCGGGCGTGAACAGGACCGTCGGATGGAACTGCACGAACTCGACGTCCGCGACCTGCGCCCCGGCGCGCAACGCGAGCGCCAGCCCGTCCCCCGTGGCGATCTCGGGATTCGACGTCGCCTGGTAGAGCTGCCCCAGCCCGCCGCTGGCCAGCAGCACCGCCGGCGCCCGGACGGCGCCGGGCACCCCGTTGTGGTCCAGGACGGTCACACCGACGACCTCGCCCGCGGGCGTGCGGATCGCGTCGACGGCGATGTGGTTCTCCAGCACCGGGATCCGCCGGTCACCGGCCGTCGCGACCAGCGTCCGCTCGACCTCCGCACCGGTCGCGTCGCCACCGGCGTGGATGACGCGGAACGCGCTGTGCCCGCCTTCCCGCGTACGGGCGAGCTCGGGCCGCCCTTCGGCCGCCGGGTCGAAACGGGCGCCCTCGGCGCGCAGCCGGGCCACCGCGTCGGGGCCACCGGCGATGATCGACCGCACAGCGTCCTCGTCGCAGAGCCCGGCACCGGCGACGAGGGTGTCCTCGGCGTGCTTGCCGACCGAATCGCCTCGCTCGTGCTCACCCTCCAGCACGACCGCGATGCCGCCCTGCGCCCAGCGGGTGTTCCCGTCGGAGACCGCGGCCTTGGTGACCACCAGGACGTGCAGGCCGAGCTCCCGCGCGCGCAGCGCCGCGGTCAGCCCGGCGACGCCGCTGCCGATCACCACGAGATCGGCGGCGGCCTCCCAGACCGGATGGGTTTTCGCCTGAAGGGCGGTAACCTGGTCGGTCATTCTCCGCCGCCAGGCTGCCCGATCTCGATCATGCGCTGCACGGAAGCGCGGGCACGGGCGGCGGTCTCGGCGTCGACGTGGACCTCGTCGGATCCCTCGCGCAGCGAGCGCAGCAGGGCGGCCGGCGTGATCATCTTCATGTACCGGCAGGACGCCCGGTCGTTCACCGCGCGGAAGTCGATCTCCGGCGCGGCCTTGCGCAGCTGGTGGATCATCCCGATCTCGGTGGCCACGAGCACCGACTTCGCCTTGGTGTCGCGGGCGGCGTGGACCATGTCGCCGGTCGAGAGGATCTTGACCCGCTCGGGGGCGACGGCGCCCTCGCCGGCGAGGTACAGCGCCGAGGTCGCGCAGCCGCATTCCGGGTGGATGAACAGGTCGGCGTCCGGGTTCTCCGAGGCCCTCTCGGCCAGCTCGGCGCCGTTGATCCCGGCGTGCACGTGACACTCCCCGGCCCAGATGTGCATGTTCTCCCGGCCGGTCACGCGTTTGACGTGCGCACCGAGGAACTGGTCCGGCAGGAAGAGAACCTCCTGGTCAGCGGGGATGGAAGCGACCACGTCGACGGCGTTCGACGAGGTGCAGCAGATGTCGGTCTCCGCCTTGACCTCGGCCGTGGTGTTCACGTACGACACGACGACCGCGCCCGGGTGCTCGGCCTTCCAGGCGCGCAGTTCGGCGCCGGTGATCGAGTCCGCGAGCGAGCAGCCCGCCCGCGCGTCCGGGATCAGGACGGTCTTCTCGGGCGCCAGGATCTTCGCCGTCTCGGCCATGAAGTGCACGCCGCAGAAGACGATGGTGGACGCTTCACTGCTCGCCGCGATACGGCTCAGCGCGAGGGAGTCGCCGGTGAAATCGGCGATGTCCTGGATCTCGGGGACCTGGTAGTTGTGCGCGAGCAGGACGGCGTCGCGCTTGCGAGCGAGGCTCCGCACCTCCTCCGCCCAGGCGGCGTCGGCGACAACTCCGCCGTACGGGGTCAGGTCGTTCTGCAGGGTGCTCGTCATCGTTCTGGCCCTCCTGGACCGATCTCCGGTTTTCGCCTTATAATCGAAAACCGTGCGAAGTCATCTTAACACCCAGGCCCCCCTCGCCCACGAGGTTTTGGGAGCGGTCCTGCAAGTGCGCTCCGACACACTCCGGGTCCTGCTGTGGCGGCGCGCGCTCGATCCACATCTGGGCCGCTGGTCTCTTCCCGGCGGCAGGCTTCGCCCGGATGAAGACGTCGAGGCGTCCATCCGGCGGCAGCTCGCGGAGAAGGTCGACGTACGCCAGTTGAAGCATGTGGAGCAGCTGGCGGTCTTCAGCGCGCCGGACCGGGTGCCGGGGCCCCGCGTCGTCGCGACGGCGTTCCTCGGCCTCGTACCGTCCGATGTGGACCCCGAGGTCCCCGAAGACACCGAGTGGCACGACGTTTCCGAGCTGCCGCGCACGGCGTTCGACCACGAGTCCATCGTCCTGCGCGCGCGGGACCGGCTCCGCTCGAAGCTCTGCTACACGAATCTCGGCTTCGCGCTCGCCCCGGAAGAGTTCACCGTATCGGCGTTGCGGGGCCTGTACTCGGCTGCGCTGGGTTACCGGGTGTCGGCGACGAACCTGCAGCGGGTGCTGTCCCGGCGCGGGCTGCTGGTCCCCACCGGGCACACCGCCCCGCCCGGGCGCAGCGGCGGACGTCCGGCGGCGCTCTTCTCCTTCGCGGGCAAGGGGATGCAGATCACCGACCCGTTCGCGGTCTTCCGCCCGCCCGCCGGGAAGTGACCGCCCTGCGAAGTCCTCCCGGTCCCCGTACCTTGAACGGGTGACCGAGCCGAGCGAGGAGTCCACCGGGAAGGCGATCTTGCCGCTGTTCCCGCTACAGACCGTGCTTCTGCCCGGAACACACCTTCCGTTGCACATCTTCGAACCGCGGTACCGGCAGCTGATGGCCGACCTTGTCGGCGAGGTCGTCCCGGAGCGCGAGTTCGGGGTGGTCGCCCTGCGTTCGGCGATGGTCCGGGAGGTCAGCGGGCCGGAGCACGTCCACGAAGTCGGCTGCAGCACGGTGCTGCGCGAGGCGAAACGGCTGCCGGACGGCAGATTCGACGTCGTCACCACCGCGCGGCGCCGGTTCCGGCTGCTCGAGATCGACAGCGTTTCCGCGCCGTACCTGATCGGCGCGGTCGAATGGGTGCCCGACGACCGGGTCGCCTCGGTACCCGGCGACACCGTGAACAGGCTCGCCGACGTCGCGAAGGCCGCACACCGGCGCTACTGCGAATCCGCCTGGGACGCCGACGACTGGACCACCCCGCCCGACGACGGCGACATCGCGGCGCTGGCGTACCGGCTCACCTCGGACTGCCTGCTCCCACTGGAGGACCGGCAGCGCCTGCTGGAGGAGACCAACCCGCTTCGGCGGCTGCGGATCGCGTGCCGGCTGCTGACGCGGGAGGCCGGGTTCCTCAACACGCTCGGCGCGGTCCCGATGCCACCCGGGGAACTCGGCGAGTTCACCCGCCCCTCGAACCTGAACTAGATCCTCGAGCGCTACTTGCCGGACTCCGGCGCAGCACCCTCGTCCGAACCGTTGCCCCCGCCGAACTTGCTCCACACCTTGCCCGCCGCCCCGGACACCGCCTCGCCGACATCGCTGAACACCTTCGTCAGCGGGTCGGCCGAGCTGGTCCACGAGTCCTTGTACGACTTCGCGGCCGACTTCAGGTCGTCGGTCCAGTTGGACGACGGCGCGTCCTCGTCGCGGCGCGGGTACTCACCCGCCAGGATCCCCCGGTACTCCTCCGACGCGGCCCACTTCTGCAGTTGCGCGGCGCGCACGACGGCCAGCGGATGCGACATCGTCTCGACGTAGCGCAGCTTCAGGTAGCTGTCGCGGATGTCCTCGACCGACTCGTATTCCGCCGCCTGCTGCAGGAAGGCCGGGATGTCGATCTTCGACGGGTCGATACCTCCCGCGACCAGGATCTGCGAGCGCAACGCCGCCGTCGGGTCCTGCGAGCACAGCAGACCGGCGCGGTCGCAGGACAGTTCGGCCTTGCGGTACCACTCGCGCAGCGCCGCGATGACGACGCGGATGCCGATCGCGCTCACCGGCGTCCACGACATCGACATCTGCAGGCCGATCAGCCGGATCATGATGGTGCGGTACACCGCGTGCCCGGACAGCACGTGCCCCATCTCGTGCCCGATCACGAACCGCAGCGACGCGAGGTCCATCGCCTCGACGGCCGCGGTGTTGAGCACGATGAACGGCTCGTCCATGCCGATCGTCTGCGCGTTGACCTCGGGGCTGCGGGCGACGAACAGGTTCGGCACGCGATCGAGGTCGAGCGTTTCGGCGCATTCGTTGCGCAGTTTGTCCAGCTCCGGATACTGCTTCGGGCCGACCCTGATCGCGGACGCGAGGGCCATCAGCCGCTCGCCGCGTTCGGCGTAGAAGCCCGAAACCGCCTTCACGACCTGCGCGAACCCGGGAACGGCGCGCAGTGTGGCCAGCGCGCCGCGATCGACGGGGTGTTCGTAGGCGCGCGGGCTGATACCCGGGAAGCGGACGGCGTTGTGCCGGGAAACCTCGATGTCGTCGGTCAAGAGAAAGCCCCCTAGAGATGTGTCCCGGCCCACCCTAGAGGAAATCCGTCAGCCGAGGCGGCGGCCCAGGTCTTCCCGTCCGTTCCACGCGGTCAGCAACGTGTACGCCAGCGTGGTCATCAACGGCGCGGCGAGCATGATCCACGGGGATTCGATCTGCGGCGCCTTCGTGATGACGTCGCCGACTGCGGGCGTCGAGGCGATCTCGTAGCGGCCGTTGGCGAACGCGACGCCCATCGTCGTCCCCAGCCAGCCCGCGAGGGTCGCGCCGCCGGTCGCGGCGATCAGGACGACCGGACCGCGGCGCTCCCGGAGCAGCCAGGTCACGATGCCGATCAGCAGCCCGGCTCCGAGCGCGAGGAAACCGTAGATCGCCAGATCGTCGAAGCGGTGCCAGCTCTCCAGCTCCAGCGGGGCGAGGGTGCCGCGGTCGTTGATCACGCGCATCCGCTGGGGCGGCGCGAGCCGCGACCACAGCCAGGCCAGCGGGAAGCCGAGCAGGCCCGCCGTGGACAGGACGCTGATCGCGGGCAGCAGATCGGCCTTGACGACGACCTTGGGGTGCGGGCGGTGCGGCCTCGGCAGGACGGGCACCGACCAGGGGTCGGGCACGCTGGAAGACAGATGCGCCGGTTTACCGGTCGTCTCGCCCAACCCCGGACTCCTCCCTCGTGCTGCTTGTGCAGAGCGTAACCAATGACGCCCCCAGCGCACGCGCCTCCACCGCGTTTCGTCCTCCGAATGCGGTCGTTGCGCGTGCAACCACCGCGTTCAGAGGACGAATCGCGGGAAGTCAGCCGGCGAGTTCACCGTGACGGCTGCACCGGGCCGTCCAGCCGACCGGGGTGATCTGGACGACCATCCGCCGCGCGCAGTACGTGCAGTAGCGCGGCGGTTCGAGTGCCGTTCTCGGGTTGTGGCAAGCGGGATGTTCCGCGCCACCGGCGGACATCTGTCCACAGTGGACACAGAACGCGGGTTCGTCAGAGGACGTCACTGATCGCCTTCACCGGCATCTTCAGCTCCTCGAGCATCGCCAGGTCCGCGGTGGCCGGGCGGCCGAGGTTGGTCAGGTAGTTGCCGACGATGATCGCGTTGATGCCACCGAGCATGCCCTGTTTGGTACCCAG
This sequence comes from Amycolatopsis lurida, assembly GCF_900105055.1. NCBI lineage: Bacteria > Bacillati > Actinomycetota > Actinomycetes > Pseudonocardiales > Pseudonocardiaceae > Amycolatopsis > Amycolatopsis lurida. The sequence goes on along the minus strand of NZ_FNTA01000004.1, from coordinate 6,943,659 downwards.
GTCGCCGAAGGTCAGCTCACGGCCGCCGGAGAAGCGGAGCAGCGGACGGGGCATCGCCAGCCGGAACGCGGCCACGGTGCGCAGCGCGTCCTTGCCCTCGACGACCTCGTATCCCTCGTACGGCGTGCCCGGCTGCGGGATGAGGAAGTTCATCGTGCACTCGTCCGGGTTCAGCTCGGCCAGCTGCGCGGCGAATTCGGCGCGCTGCTCGATGCTCTCCCCCATGCCGATGATGCCGCCGCAGCAGACCTCCATGCCCGCCTCGCGGATCATGCGCAGGGTCTCCCAGCGCTCCTCCCACGTGTGCGTGGTGACGACGTTCGCGAAATGCGAGCGCGCGGTCTCCAGGTTGTGGTTGTAGCGGTGCACGCCCATCTCGACGAGCTCGTCGACCTGTTCCTGGGTGAGCATGCCGAGCGAGCAGGCGATCTGGATGTCGTTGCCGTCCTCGCGGATGGCCTTGATCCCCTCGCGGACCTGCGAGAGCAGCCGCTTGTCGGGGCCGCGGACGGCGGCGACGATGCAGAACTCCGTCGCGCCGGTCTCGGCGGTCTGGCGGGCGGCCTTGACCAGGCCGGGGATGTCCAGCCACGCCGACCGCACCGGCGTCGGGAAACGGCCGGACTGCGAGCAGAAGTGGCAGTCCTCCGGGCAGCCGCCGGTCTTGAGGCTGATGATGCCCTCGACCTCGACCTCGGGGCCGCACCAGCGCATCCGGACCTCGTGGGCCAGCGCCAGCAGGTCGGTCAGGTGGTCGTCGTCGAGGCGCAGGACCTCGAGGATCTGCTCTTCGCTGAGCCCGACACCACGCTCGAGGACCTGGTCACGCGCCACGGCGAGGATGTCGACGGTCTCCGGGGCAGTGGTCACGAGGCGGCTCCTGTTCGGGGTGGGGCGGTGAAGCGAAGGCACATCATCGTGCACGACCGGGCGCCTCGGCCACAGCGACGCAGGTCACTTCTGGGCCGACGCGCGGCCGACGAAGCATTCCGGGTCGAACTCCCCGCCGAACCACGGCGAGAGGCCGGCCCTGGCCCGGTCGGCGAACTCCTCGGGCCCGGCCGTGCCCAGTCCGGCGGGCAGCACGCCCAGCAGCGGGGCACCGGCGGCGACCGGCAGGTCGGCCAGGTTCGACACCGCCGCCAGATCCGGCTCGTCCGGCCACGAGCCGATGATCACCCCGGCCACGGTGAGCCCGCGTTTGGTGGCGACCTCGGCGGTCAACGCGGTCGCGTTGAGCGTGCCCAGGCCGGCCTCGGCGACGATGATGACCAGCGCGCCCAGCGACCACGCGACATCGGCCAGCGTCGCCCCGTCGGCGTCGAAGCGGACCAGCAGGCCTCCCGCGCCTTCGATGAGCGTGAGGTCGTGTTCGCCGTTGAGGTCGCTCGCCGCGGCGGCGATCTCGCTCGGGGCCAGCGTCGGCAGTCCCGACAGCCTGGCGGCCGCCTCCGGCGACAGCGGATCCGGATATCTTCGCAGCTCACGGGTGGTGACCGGGCCGGCGAGCCGGAGCACGTCCGCGAGGTCGCCCGGCTCGTCCGGGCCCACTCCGGTCTGCGCCGGTTTCAGCACGGCGACACGCTGGCCCTGACCGGCGGCCAGAGCGGCGATGGCGGCGGTGGAGATCGTCTTGCCGACACCGGTACCGGTGCCGGTCATGACCAGCATGCTCACGTGCGTTGAACTTAGTGGGTCGGAGTGAAGGATGGCTGAACGGGCCGGTCAGCTCCCCTGCTCGGGCACGGTGGCGACGGCGCCGACCGGTGCGAACGCCGGGCTCTCCTCATCGGACAGATAGACCTGCGCCGCCCCGACGTCGAAGTACATCCCGGTCAGATGCAGTTCGCCGCGTGCCTCCGCCTCGGCGATCAGCGGGTAGTGGCGCAGGTGCTCCAGCTGCTGCAGCACGTTCTGCAGGGCCAGCCGGTCGACCTCGGATTCCGGGCGTTCGCCGTCGAGGGTCACCCCCACCTCGCGGTTCGCGCTCGGCTCGGCGTGCCGCAGCCACGAAGCCAGCATCGGCGCGCCATCCGGGGCACCGGTCGCCAGGGCCTGCATCGCACCGCAGCCGGAGTGCCCGCAGACCACGATCTCGCGCACCTTCAGCACGCCGACGGCGAACTCGACGGTGGCACCCATCGACGGGTCGGCCCGGCGGGCGGGCACCAGGTTCCCGATGTTGCGGACGGTGAACAGGTCGCCGGGTCCGCTCGTGGTGATCATGTTCGGCACGATCCGCGCGTCACCGCAGGTGATGAACAGGGTGTGCGGCGACTGGCCGCCCGCCAGTTTGCTGAGCGCGGGCTGCATGAGCGCGGCGGTGCGCCGCTGGAACTCGGTCGCCCCGCGCAGGGTGGGGCCGCCGCGCTGGCCGGGCACCTCGATGTCCTTGGCCTGCCAGTCGGACCACGGCGCGAGGAACCGCGGCACCGAACCCGTCGCGGCCGTCCTGGTCAGCGTGGGATCGCCGGATTTGCCGTTGGCGAACCACGGGTGCCCGATCTCGTCCACGACCACCTGCCCGCCGGCGCGTTCGTGCGCCTGCTGCCAGTTCGAAAGGCTCTCGAAGGCGGCGTGGTCGAGGTAGTCGACGACCAGTTCCAGGGTCACCTTCGCGCCGTCGGGAACGGTCGCGAGCACCCGGCTGAGCCTCGGTACCGAAAGGAACGTCAGAACGCCTTCGACGACGACGCGCCACTCGTCACCGTCGCGTTCGGCGTGGATGCCGGACCACACCGTGCGCCGGAGCATCAGCAGCACCGAAAGCGCGATCCCGAGCAGGACGCCGGTGAGCAGGTCGAAGACGACGACCCCGGCGAGCGTCACCAGGTACAGCCCCAGGTCGCCGTGTTTGAGGACCTGCTTCATGTGGCCGGGGTTCACCAGCTTCGCGCCGACGTGGACGAGCAGGCCCGCCAGCGCGGCGAGCGGGATGTTCTGGATCAGCCCGGCGAACGCGGCGACGAACACCAGGATCCAGACGCCGTGCAGGATCGCGGACACGCGGGTGCGCGCGCCGGCGGCGACGTTCGTGGAACTGCGGACGATCACGCCGGTGACCGGGAGGCCGCCCAGCGCGCCGGAGGTCATGTTCGCGGCGCCCTGCCCGATCAGTTCGCGGTCGAGGTTCGACCGCGGTCCGGTGTGCATCTTGTCGACGGCGACGGCCGACAGCAGGCTTTCCACGCTGGCGATCAGCGCGATGGTGATGACCGCGACGGCGAACGCGCCCCAGCCCGCGTCCGGGAATTCGGGGGCGAAGCGGATGTTGAGCAGGTCACCCGGGAGGTCGACGCGGGGCAGGGTCATCCCGGCGGCGACGGACAGCACGGTCACCAGTGCGATCGCGGCGAGCGGGCCGGGCACCTTGCGGACGGACGCGGGAAGCCGCGGCCACAGCAGCAGGATGCCGATGGTGAGCACGCCGATCAGCGCGGCGGTGTCGTGGTGGCCGACGATCTGCGCGGGCAGTTCGGCGATGTTCTTGAGCGCCGAGCTCTGGGCCGTTCCGCCCAGCACGACGTGGAGCTGGCCGAGGACGATCGTGACACCGATGCCCGCGAGCATGCCGTGGACGATGGCGGGCGAGATCGCGAGCGCCGCGCGGGCGATGCGGCTCAGGCCCAGCAGGATCTGGAGCGCGCCCGCGACGACGGTGATCGCGCAGGTGGTCGCCCAGCCGAAGGTCGCGATGGTCTCGGCCATGATCACCGTCAACCCGGCGGCCGGGCCGCTGACCTGGAGCGCGGAGCCGCCGAGTGCGCCGGCGACCACACCTCCCACCACGGCGGCGATCAACCCCGCGACGATCGGCGCCCCTGACGCGAGAGCGATCCCGAGCGAGAGCGGGACGGCGACGAGGAACACCACCAACGAGGCGGGCAGGTCGTGCCGGAGCACGGCGAGAGGTTTCTTGATGATCACCATCATGATCACCAGGTAACTGGTGAATTGTCCGATATGCACCACCCTATCGAGTGAATATCACTCCACTGGCGGGTGGCGTGGCCCACTTTCGGCCGGTTCTGTTGCCCGGAGGTGTCTCGTGCGTTGCGAAAAGCCTTATGGGCTCCCGAATCCTGGGATGTATCGGTCGGCCGCCCGGTCAATTCGACCGTCCGTGAAGGCCTCCTTCCCTACCCTGAAGGCAGGCAAGGAGGCCTTCACGGACTTGCGGAGAACTCAGGACTTCACCGGGGCCGCCGCCGACGTGAACGACCGCAGCGCTTCGTCGAGCAGGTACACATTCGCCTTCCCGACGTCGAAGTACATCCCCGTCAGCCGGAGTTCGCCCCGCGCCAGCGCGGCCTCCACCACCGGGTACGAGCGCAGGTTTTCCAGTTGCTGCACCACGTTGTGCAAGGCGAGCAGATCCGCCTCGTGCCGGGGACGGGCGCCGTCGAGCAGCAGCGGCCCTTCGCTTCCCCTGCGCCGCAACGTCGCCTCGCCGTGGCGCAGCCAGCCACCGAGGTGCACGAGACCGGTGGGCGCGTCACCGAGCAACGCCTTCATCGCCCCGCAGCCGGAATGCCCGCACACCACCACTTCCCGCACCCGCAGCAGCCCGACGGCGTACTCGATCGCCGCCCCCACCGAGAAATCCGCCTCGGCACTGGCGTGCGGGACGAGATTTCCGATGTTCCGCACGGTGAACAGGTCGCCGGGCCCGCTGGTGGTGATCAAGTTCGGCACGATCCGCGCATCGCCACAGGTGACGAACAACGTGTGCGGCCGTTGCCCGTTCGCCAGCCCGTCCCACGTGCTGCGCAGCAACGGCGCCGTCCGCCGCTGGAACTCCGAAGCACCACGGCACAACGGAACGCTGCCGCCGCGCTGGCTCGGCAGTTCGAGATGTTCGGCCTGCCATTGCGACCACGGCGCGAGCCACCGCGGCACCACGCGGGACGCGACGCCGCGGCGCACGGTCGGCACGCCCGCCTTGCCGCGCCCGAACCACGGATGCCCGATCTCGTCGACGATCACGGTTCCCCCGGCGCGTTCGTACGCGCGCTGCCAGCCGCGCAGGCAGTCGAAAGCGGCGTGGTCGAGGTAGTCGACGCACAGTTCGAGCGTCACCTCCGAACCTTCGGGAACTTGGGTCAGGACGGTCGTGAGCCTTGGCACGGAAAGGAAAGTGAGCGCGCCTTCGATGACGACGCGGCTCCGCGGGCCGTCCCGTTCGACGTGGATCCCGGAGAACAGCATCCGGCGCAGCATCAGCGCGAGCGCCACCACGATTCCCGCGGCCACGCCGGTGAGCAGGTTGACCGCGACCGCGCCGAGCAGGGTCGCGAGGTAGACCGGCACGTCACCGTGGCGGCGAACCTCACGGAGATTGGTGAGGTTGACCAGTTTGGCGCCGACGTAGACGAGGAGACCGGCGAGCGCGGCGAGCGGGATCAGCCGCAGGGCGCCCGCCAGGAACAGGCAGCAGCCGAGGATCCAGACGCTGTGCAGGATCGCCGACATCCGGGTGCGGGCGCCCGCTTCGAAGTTGGTCATGGTGCGCACGACGACGCCGGTGACCGGGAACCCGCCGAGCGAACCGGAGGCGGCGTTCGCCAGGCCCTGCCCGATCAGTTCGCGGTCGAGGTCGGTACGCCGTCCGTCGCGGAGTTTGTCGATGGCGACGGCGGAAAGGAGGCTCTCCAGGCTGGCGATGAGCGCGATGGAGAGGACGGCGGCGATGATCGCGGCCCAGGACCCGGACGGCGCCTCGGGGACGAAACCCAGCCCTGGCAAGCCGTTCGGGAGGTCGACGCGCGGCAGGTCCATCCCGGCCGCGACGGAAAGGCCGGTCGCCAGCGCGACTGCGGCGAGCGGGCCGGGGACGCGGCGCACCGAGCGCGGCATCCGGGTCCAGGCCAGCAGGACACCGACGGTGACGACACCGATCAGCGCGGCCTGGTCGTGGTGCCCGACGATCCGGCCCGGCAGCGCGAGGACGTTCTCGATCGCGGAACTCCGAGGCGTGCCACCGAGCACCACGTGCAGCTGGCCGAGGACGAGGATCAGGCCGATCCCGGCGAGCAGGCCGTGCACGATGGCCGGCGAGATCACCAGGCTCGCCCGCGCGACGCGGCAGACGCCGAAGAGGATCTGGACCACGCCCGCCGCGGCGGTGATCGCGCAGGTGGCGGCCCAGCCGAAGGTGGCGATGGTCTCCGCGATGACGATGGTCAGCGCGGCGGAGGGACCGCTGACTTGCAGAACGGAGGCGCCGAAGAGGCTCGCGACGATTCCGCCGACGACGGCGGAGATGAGTCCGGCGAGCAAGGGGGCTCCGGCGGCGTGTGCGACGCCGAGCGAAAGCGGGACGGCCACGAGGAAGACGACGACCGAAGCCGGGAGGTCGTGGCGGAGGTTCTTCAGGAGGGTCGATGCGGGATTGCGGCGGCCCGGGGGCCCGGTGTCGTGCTCGTCACCAACGATGTCGATCATGGGGGCAGGAAACCCGATCCGCGCGCAAAAGTCCGCTACGCAAAGGTTTCTCAGGTTTGCTTGTGCACCAGGGAACTAGGGCATATCACGCTTTCAGGACAAAGTGCCCGAGTTGGACCTCGATCGGACTCGCCCGTTCGCTTGACCAAGATCAACTCGCGACCACGCTCTGTACCCAGCGTGGCCTCTCCGGTTTGCTGTGGCCGCAGTCACACTCTTTGGGTTGAATTTCGCCGTTTTTACGCTTTTTGTGCGGCCGAGACCATTGCGGAGGTGATCGCGGCGAGGTCGTCCGCCTCGGAGATGTAGGGCGGCATCGTGTAGATCAGGTTCCGGAACGGGCGCAGCCAGACCCCGTTCGCGGTGAGGACCTCGGTCGCCACCGCCATGTCCACGGGATGGTCCAGTTCCACCACGCCGATGGCGCCGAGCACCCGCACGTCGGCGACCTCGGGCAGCTCGCGAGCCGGTTCGAGCCCGGCCTTCAGCGCCGCCTCGATCCGCGGGACGTCGGACTTCCAGCCGCCTTCGGCCAAGATCCCCAACGAGGCGTTGGCGACGGCCGAGGACAGCGGGTTCGCCATGAACGTCGGGCCGTGCGCCAGCACCGGCAGCTCGCCACGCGAGATCCCGTCGGCGATCTCCGGCGTGCACAACGCCGCCGCCATCGTGAGGTAACCACCGGTCAGCGCCTTGCCGAGGCACAGTACGTCCGGCGTGACGCCGGCGTGCTCGGCGGCGAACATCGTGCCGGTGCGGCCGAAACCGGTGGCGATCTCGTCGAAGACGAGCAGGACGTCGTTGGCCTCGGTGATCTCGCGCAGCGCGCGCAGGTACGCGGGCGGGTGGAACCGCATGCCGCCGGCGCCCTGCACCACCGGCTCGACGATGACCGCGGCCAGCTCGCCCGCGTGCCGCTCGATCTCGGTCGCGAGCAGTTCGAGGTACGCCTGATCCGGCTCGTCGGCGAAATCGCCGGGCGGCTTGGGCAGGAAGAGCTGATCCGGGAGGATCCCGCGCCACAGCGAGTGCATCCCGCCCTCGGGATCACAGACGCTCATCGGCGTGAACGTGTCGCCGTGGTAACCGCCGCGCCAGGTCATCAGGCGCCGCTTTTCCTTGCGCCCCACCGACTGCCAGTACTGCAGGCACATCTTGACGGCGACCTCGACCGACACCGACCCGGAATCGCACAGGAACACGTGCCGCAGCCCGTCCGGAGCGAGATCGACCAGCGTCTTCGCCAGCCGGATGGCCGGTTCGTGGGTGAGCCCGCCGAACATCACGTGACTCATCCGGCCCGCCTGCTCGGCCAGCGCCGCGTCCAGCACCGGGTTCCGGTAGCCGTGGATCGCCGCCCACCAGGACGACATGCCGTCGACCAGCTCACGGCCGTCGTCGAGAGTGAGCCGGACCCCGCTCGCCTCCCGCACGAGCAGGGAATCGATCGTGCTCGGCATCGGCCCGTACGGGTGCCAGACGTGTTCCGCGTCGAGCGCGAGGAGTTCGGCGGCGTCCATCCGGCGACCCTACGACACCCGCTCCTCAGCGCAGGCGCACAGGGAGGGTTTCCAGCCCGTGGACGAGGGTGCTTTCCCGCCACCGCAAGCTTTCCGGCTCGGCGTCCAGGCTCAGCGCGGGGAACCGCTCCAGCAGCCCGCGCAACGCGATCTCGGCCTCCAGCCGGGCCAGCGGGGCGCCGACGCAGTAGTGGATGCCGTGCCCGAACGCGAGATGCCCGGTCGCCGACCGCGTGACATCCAGCCGGTGCGGGTCTTCGAACCGTCCGGCGTCGCGATTCGCGCCGAGCAGGGAGACGAGCACGAACTCACCGGCGGGAATCTCGACGTCACCGACCGGGACGGGTTCCTTGGTGAACCGGATGGTCGCCAGGTGGATCGCGCCGTCGTAGCGCAGGAATTCCTCGATCGCGCCGGGCAGCAGGGCGGGATCGGTACGGAGCGCGGCCAGCTGATCCGGCTCGCGCAGCAGCGCGAAAACGCTGTTCGCGATCAGGTTGACCGTCGTCTCGAACCCCGCCACCAGCAGCAGGAACGCCATGGCCAGCAATTCCTCGGCGGAGAGCGAATCGCCTTCGTCGCTGGCGTGGATCAGGCCCGACAGCAGGTCTTCGGCGGGTTCGGCGCGCTTTTCCTCGATGAGGTCGACGAGGTACGCGTGCATCTTCGCCGCCGCGGCTTGGAGCTCCTCCGGCGTCGACCAGGCGACCATCGTGCTCGACCACGTCGCGAACGCCGGCTGGTCGCCCGCGTGGACGCCGAGCAGTTCGCAGATCACCCGGATCGGCAGCGGGACCGCGAAAGCGGGGAGGAGGTCGGCACGCTCCGCGTCGCCGATGCCGTCCAGCAGTTCCGCGGTGATCTGCTCGATCCTCGGCCGCAGCCGGGAAACCGTGCGCGAGGTGAAGGCCTGGTTGACCAGTTTGCGCAGCCGGGTGTGGTCCGGCGGGTCCGAGTTGAGCATGTGCCCGCCGAGTGCGCGTACGGCGTTGTCGGCCGCGGATTCGAAGCCGTCGCGTTCGAAGAGCCGCCGGATCGCCGCCGGATCCTTGCCGACTCGGGAATCCGCGAGGATCGCGCGGGCCTCGGCGTATCCGGTGACGATCCAGACGTCCAGTCCGCGCGGCATCCGCACCTTGCGGGCCGGGCCTTCCGCCCGCAACAGCTCGGAGATCCGGTGTGGTTCCTGGACGAGATCCTCGGCCAGGTTCCGCACGCTTTCGGCTGCCCCCATCGGTACGCCTTCCCCGGCGCGCGGGTCAGCGTTCGGCCAGCGCGGCCACCACTCGTTCGGTCACGTCGGTCCAGTATGCCCGCTGTTCTTCGCGCTCGTCGGCGCCCGCGAGCCATTCTTGGTGGAACCGGAGCGTGGTCTTCTGGTCGGTGCCGTTCACCGTGATCTGCAAGGTCGAGTCGTGGTCCCAGTCCTTCGGGCGCCAGGTGAGCCGGAGCTTGTCGCCCTCGGAGCGGCCGCGGATCTCGCCGGTCGTCCCGTTCGCCGTCTCGTACGCCGCGCCCAGCTCGGTGCCGAGCTCGGCGCCCGGGCCGAGCCAGATCCCCACGCCCTCGCGTCCGACCAGGAAGTCCCAGACCTGGGTGCTGGTGAACGGCACCGTCTGGGAAACGCCTACCTGCCAACCACTTCCGGCTGTCTTGGCCGTTGCTTTTGCCACCGGGCCATCATTCCATCGGGTGTACCGTGCGACAGTCACCGGTTCGGGTGGAGGATCTCTGTCTGTGCGCTACCGTCCGATTTCTCCCGTTCTGCTGGTCTCCGAATTGACCCAGCGCATCACGGCGATCACGGGCCGCCGCCGGATCGCGGTCGCGATCGACGGTGCGGCCGGTGCGACCAACACCACAGAACTCGCCGACGCCCTGGTCGATCCCCTGCGGGTCGCCGGTCACGCGACGTTGCGGATCTCGGCGAACGACTTCCTCAGGCCCGCCTCGCTGCGCTTCGAACGCGGCAAGGAGGATCCGGATTCGCGCTACAGCGACTGGCTCGACCTGGGCGCCCTCCGTCGCGAGGTGCTGGCCCCGCTCGCCGAAGACGGCAGCGGCCTGGTTCTCCCGTCGCTGTGGGATCCCGTTCGCGATCGCGCCACCCGCGCTGAACGCGTCGCCCTGCCCGAGGGCGGCGTCGTCCTGCTGGACGGCGAATTCCTGTTCGGGGCCGGGCTCGCCTTCGACCTCAGCGTGCACCTGTGGCTCTCCCCCGCCGCGCTCAAGCGGCGCGTGCCCGACGAATGGGCGCTCCCCGCCTACGAACGCTACGAACGGGAAGTCGACCCGTCGGCGTTGTCCGACGTGGTGATCCGCGTCGACGATCCGAAGCACCCGGCGCGCTACGAACCCTGACTCTCAGCGCACCGCCGCGACGGGGTCGCCATCGAGCAGCCCGGAGAGCCTGCCCGCCATGGTGTCCCACCGCCAGTTCTCGGCGACCCATGCGCGACCGGCCGCCCCCATGCGCCGCGCCCGCACCGGATCGGCCAGCAACGCGGCCAGCGTTTCCCGCAACTGCTGCTCGTCACGGCCGTCGACGACATGCCCGGTGACCTCGTCCAGCACCGTCTCGGGCGCGCCACCGGAATTCCCGGCGACGACCGGCAGCCCGGTCGCCGAGGCCTCCAGGTACACGATGCCAAGGCCCTCGACGTCGAGCCCCTTTCCGCGCGTCCGCGCCGGCATCGCGAAGACGTCACCCGCGTTGTAGTGCGCGGGCAACTCCTGCCATGGCACCGATCCGGTGATGACGACGCTGTCTTCGACGCCCAGCGCGCCGACGAGCCCGGAGAGCGTCTTGCGGTACGGGCCGCCGCCGACGATCAGCAGCGCGACGTCCGGGATCCGCTCGCGAAGTTCGGGCAGGATCTTGATCAGCATGTCCTGGCCCTTGCGCGGGACCAGCCGCGAAACACAGACGATCGTCGGACGGTCGCCGAGACCGTGGCGCTCGCGAATCTCCTTGCCCGCGGCCGGATCGGGGCGATAGAGCGCGGTGTCGACACCGCACGGGAGCATCTCCAACCCCGCCATCGGGCCGAAAGCGGCCGAGAACCGGGAGCGCGTGTACTTGCTGACGTAGGTGATCACGTCGACGGTGTCGCCGATGCGCCGCAGCGCCTGCCGGGAGCCCGGCAGCATCGACCAGCCGACCTCGTGGCCGTGCGTGGACGCCAGGACCCGGCGGGCACCCGCCGACCTCAGCGGATGACCCAGCAACGCCAGCGGCGCCGCGGCGCCGAACCAGACGGCCTCGCAGTCGCGGGCGCGCATGATCTCCTTGGCCCGCTTGAGCACGCCCGGGGTCGGCAGCATCAGCGACGTCGGATGGCGCACCACCTCGAACGGGGCGGCGGCGTCGAACTCGCCGTGCGAGCCGGTGCTCGATTCCCAGGACGGTGCGTAGACGACCAGGTCGTCCGCGGGCAGGCGGGTGGCCAGCGAGTTCAGGTAGTTCTGGATACCGCCTGGCCGGGGCGGGAAGTCGTTGGTCACCAGCAGGGTCCTCAGCACCCCTGCAGGTTACTTGGCCCGCCGCATGCGAAAGGGGCGGCACCGCCTGCGCGGTACCGCCCCTTTTCGTCTGTTCGTCAGGCCGTCGGGCGACGAGCGCCGACGTAGTTGTTCTGCAGCGGCGACACCTTGACGACGTCACCGGTGGTCGGCGCGTGCACCATCATGCCGTTGCCGACGTACATGCCGACGTGGGAGACCGGCGAGTTGTAGAACACCAGGTCACCCGGCTGAAGCTGCGAACGCTGCACCGCGGCGCCGAAGGTCGATTGCTGACGGCTGGAGCGCGGCAGGGTGAGCCCGGCCTGCTTGTACGCCCAGAGCATCAGACCGGAGCAGTCGAACGACGACGGGCCGACGTCGCCCCAGCCGTACGGGCTGCCGAGCTTGCTCTTCGCGGCCGCCAGCGCGGTCGCCGCGGCGGGACCCGGAGCGGGGACGTTGGGGAACGCGCCGCCCTTGTCCTTCTGGGCGTTGCGATCCGAGGCGCTGAGGTTGTTGCTCGCGCGCTGGATCTCCGCGAGCTGGTCGTTCAGCGTCTTCTGGCGCGCTTCGATGTCCGTGGTCAGCTTGGCGGCCGTGTCACGGGCCGCGGTGGCCGCGTTCTGCGCGTCCGCCGCCTGTTTGGCAGCGGCCGCGGCCTGGGCGACGGCACCGCTCAGGTTGTTCAGAGCCGTGTTCTTGTTCGCGGCGAGGACCTCGAGCGCCGAGGAGCGCTCCAGGAAGTCCTGGGTCGACGCGCCCGACAGCAGCGACGACAGCTTGTTCAGCTGCACACCGCTGGTGAAGGAGGCACCGGCGAACTTGTTCACCTCGGCCTGGAACGTCTTCTCGTCACCGGCCGCCTTGACACCGAGTTCCTTGGCGGCGGCGGCGTCGGCGGTCGCCTTGTCGAGCTCGCTCTGCTTCGCGGCGAGGTCGTCCTTCGCCTTGAGAAGGTCTTCGTTCGCCTTCTCCGCCTGCGCCGCGAGGTCGCGGTACTTGGCGAGCGCTTCCGAGCCGGACGGGGGCTGTTGGAGGGCGGGGCCTGGGGCGGCAGTGGCGGGTGCCTGGACGACGGTCACCGCGGTGATCACCGCGGCCGCGGCCAAAGCTCCTGACACCACGCGCTTCACTGGATGCGACTGCACGGTCGCGCGTGTCTCCTTTGCTGTCGGCCACCGACTCGGAACCCGGGACGAAGAGGTCGGGGGCCCTCTTCCGCGAAGCCGCGTCGCCGGCCGTGAGGCCCGCGCGGTTCCCCGCGTTCCCGCCTTGCGCCTGGCCGAGAGCTATCGCAACAGGTTTGGCGCATGGCTGGTTCTGATGCAACTCCCCGACAAAGCTGCCTCGGTGGCGATCCCGTGTCGTCGTCTGGCGACGACTTCCGGCCACGAGATCTCGGACAGGTTACGAAACCACGGGCACGACGTCCACCATGTCAGGCGCAAAAACTCTCCGTGATGCGCCGAAACACCTTCGGACCAGCATGAGCGGAAACATGTGACGGGCGTTACATGCTGGGACCTGTCACGACTACCTACCGTTCACCCGATCGTATCGACCACTCGCCGAATGCCCCGGTAGTGGCGTGTCTCAGGCGGTTTTCCGGCGCTCCTGCTCCACGACCGCGACCATCCGGAGGCGCGGGACCATCCCCGCTTCCGCGAGCGCGTCGATCGCTCTTCGTTCGTCGGCGTCCCATTCGAGCGCCGGTGGCGCGCCGAGGAGGACGCTGACGACACAGTCATGACATGCGTCACCGCGGACCGCGCACCGGTCGCAATCGATGACGAGCGTCTCTATGTCCGCTATGTCGGCGATGGCCTTGTCGGGCATCTGGGGCTCCTCACTTTCAGTGGTGAGGTGCACATTAAGAGCGACCACCGACAGTTTCGGCCTCGTGAGTGGTAAGGACGGTTAGAACCGTCCTTACCACTCACGAGACGCGAGCTGTCCACAACCGCTCCCGCCATCCACAACTTTCACCCACACCTCCTTTTCGGCCTTCCGTCCGGGCCACCGTGGACGTGTGCCCCTACACAAACGCTGGTCGGAAGAAGCCATTCCGGCCGAACAACGACCCAGCTGGCCGGTTCTGCTGCGGGAACAGCACGGCATCGTGTCCAGAGCCCAGCTGCTGGCCTATGGACACAGCAAGGCCGACATCGTCGCGAACCTGGAGGCAGGACGCTGGCAGCGTGTGCTGCCGCGGGTTTACGCGACCTTCACCGGTCCTCTCCCGAGATCGGCCAGGATTCATGCCGCGCTCCGCTACGGAGGCGGGCACGCGGTGCTGAGCCATCGCACCGCGGCTGAGGAATGGTGTCTCCTGCCGGTCGAGGAAGGGCCGATCGAGATCACCGTGCCCTATTCGAGTTCCGCGATTTCCCAGCCTTCACTGGTGAAAGTGCACAGGTCGCGAGCGCTTCCGTACTCCGCCGCCGAGGCATGGCCGCCACGGACCAAACGCACGGACACGATCGTCGATCTGGCGGTCTCCCAGGCCGGCGCACGGGAGGCGGTGAACGTCGTCGTCGACCTCGTCAGCCGGAGCAAGGTCCCGGTCTCCGCGATGCGGGACTGCGTCTCGATGCGTCCGCCCTTCCGCTTCCGCGCCGAGATCCAGCGAGGTCTCGAACTGGTGGCCGGAGGCCTCATGTCAGCGCTCGAAGTGGAGTTCAAGGAACAGGTCGAAGAAAGACACGGCCTGCCGCCGGGTGACCGGCAGACAGCGGTCGAAGTCGACGGGAAGACGTTGTGGGAGGACGTCACCTACGACTCACGAGGCGCGGCACTGACCGTCCGGCTGGACGGACGAGCCACCCACGCGATGGACGCCGTCGCGTTCCGCGATCGGCGGCGGGACAACGCGGCCGAACTCGCCGACCGGGCCCGTCTGGTCTACGGCTGGCATGACGTCCGGAATTCGCCGTGCCAAGTCGCGGCCGAGGTGCGGGTGGTCCTCATCCGGGAGGGGTGGCGACCGACGACCGAACGCATCACCTGTCCGACGTGCTCGTGAGTGGTAAGGACGGTTAGAACCGTCCTTACCACTCACGAGACGCGCCTCAGACCCGGCTGAGCCGTGAAACCAGCACCGCGGACGGCACCGGGTGCGCGCCCTTGCGCCGCACCGAGTCCGCCACCGCCCGGTCCGTGCTCGCGACCACCATCGGCCGCCCGGGCGGCTCCGCCGCGACCAGGGACCGGATGACGTCGTCCGCGAGGACGCCGCGTTCGGAGAACAGCACCCGCACCCCGCGCGGCACCGCCGCCGGCACGGAAAGCACACCGGCGCCGTCGAACACCACGGTGACCTCGGCCGAAGTCCGCGCGGCGAGCGCGGAGAGCTGGTGGATCAGGCGGTCTCGCTGGTCGGACAACGCCAGCTCCGGATATCCGGTCTTCGTGACGTTGTAGCCGTCGACGATCAGGTGCACGTTGGGCAGCGCGAGATGCCGGTCGAGCCCCGTGACGTCCTGGATCTTGCCGCCCGCCCCGATACCCGACGTCGCGCCGCGGACCATGTCCGCCGGCCGTTGTCCCCGCGCGCTCACCGAAAGTTCCCGGCGCAGCCCGCCGACGGCGCCTTCGATCGTGTCAAGCAGCAGCCCGAGCCTGACCTCGTCGGCCTGACGCGCCTCACGGGCGGACTGACGGGCGATCTCGGCGTCCGTGACGGCCTTCTCGGCCCGCGCCCGCTCTGCCGCGACTCGCTGCCTCTCACGGTCCAGCTGTGCCTTCAGCGCCTTGATCTCCTCAGCGCTCTCGGCGCCGCCGCTCTCCAGCTGAGCGTGGGCCTCGGCGACGGCGTCCTTCGCCTGGCGCAGCTGGACACCTTGTTCCCGCAAACGCTTCAACAGCTTCTCGACCTCGGCGTCGCGTTCTCCCCGCGCGCCACTGGCGATCTCCTTGGCCGCGCGCAACTCTCCGCGCAACTGGGCCAGCTCGGCCTCCAGCCGCTGGTTACGGGCCAGCGCGGCGTCGCGTTCGGCGCGCAACGCCGTCTCCTCGGCGTTCTTCGCCACCAGCCGGACCCGCCCGGCCGCGCCCGCCTCGCCGAGGAGCACGGCGGCGGCCGCGGCGGCGACGGAATCGGGGGCGTTCGGGTCCAGGGCGTCCTTGCGGTGGTCACGCAGCCATTCGGTGACCGCGACCCGGAACTGCGAAGACTCCCCCAGCGCGGCGAGCAACGCCGTCCCGCCCAGTTTGGCGCGTTTCGCCGGCGCGAACTTCGCGACCGGGCGCAGCTGCCTCGGCACGTCGGCGACCGGCAGCTTGCCGACGGCGGCGGCCGCCAGCTCGGCGATCCGCTCACGTACGGTCTCGGGCAAGGCCGTCCAGCCTTCGGCGGGCACCTCGTCGGCCGTCTCCTGCGCACCCGCCGACGCCACGAGACCCGAGGGGCCACCAGTGGCGTCCTCGGGCGTTTCGGGCACTGCGGGCTGCGGCTGCATCGCTCCAGCGTAGGCCCCATGCCCTCGGGGCGCGCTGGATGGGACGCCCGGGATTGTCGGTGCCCGCCCCTACTGTGCCCGACCATGGACACCGGACGGCGGCCCGGCGCGGCGCAACTCGCCTTCGACGAGCTGGGAACTCCTTTGCGGGATATCACTTTCGTCGTATTCGACCTGGAGACCACGGGGACGAAACCCGGTCCGGACGGGATCACCGAGATCGGGGCGGTCAAGATCCGCGCCGGCGAGGTCGTCGGCGAATTCGCCACCTTCGTCAATCCGGGGATGCCGATCCCGCCGCAGATCGTCGAGCTCACCGGCATCACCGGCGCGATGGTCTACGACGCTCCCCGCATCGAGCGGGTGCTGCCCGCGTTCCTCGAGTTCATCTCCGGTGCCGTGCTCGTCGCGCACAACGCCGCCTTCGACACCGGCTTCATGCGCGCGGCCTGCGAAGGCCACGGCTACCACTGGCCGAAGACGGCCGTCGTCTGCACTGTCCGGCTCGCCCGCCGGGTCATCTCCCGCGACGAGACGCCCAGCTACCGGCTTTCCGCGCTGGCCGCGTTGTTCGGCGCGCGCACGACGCCGAACCACCGCGCGCTCGCGGACGCACGCGCCACCGTCGACGTCCTGCACGCCCTGCTGGAACGAGTGGGCAACCTCGGCGTCCACACCCTCGAGGAGCTGCTGGACTACCTGCCCGAGGTGACCTCCGCCCAGCGACGCAAACGCTCGCTGGCCGAGCACCTGCCGTCGAGGCCCGGCGTCTACCTGTTCCGCGGCCCGAGCGACGAGGTCCTCTATGTCGGGACGTCGTCCGATCTGCGGCGCCGGGTGCGGCAGTACTTCACCGGTTCGGAAAGCCGGGGCCGGATCAGGGAGATGGTCGCGCTGGCCGAACGGGTCGACGCGGTCGAATGCGCGCACGCGCTGGAAGCGGCCGTCCGGGAGCTGCGGCTGATCGCCGCCCACCGCCCGATGTACAACCGCCGTTCCAAGAACCCACGGCACGCGTGGTGGGTCGCGTTGACCGAGGAGGCGTTCCCTCGCCTGTCGGTGGTCCGCATGCCGCGAGACGGGATGCTGGGGCCCTTTCGCACCCAGACCGACGCCCGGACCGCCGCGGACACCCTCGCCGGCGCCTCGGGCCTGCGGACGTGCACCCAGCGCATCTCGGCCACCGCGCCGAACGGGACGCCCTGTGTCCTCGCCGAGCTCGGGCGTTGCGGGGCGCCGTGCGCCGGGAAGCAGACGGTCGAGGCGTACCGGCCGAGCGTGCTGGCGGTGTCCGGGCTCATCGCCGGGACGGACGGACGCCCGCTGCGGGCCGCCGCCGATCAGCTGGCCCGGCTGTCCGCGGCCGAGCACTACGAACAGGCCGCCCAGCATCGCGATCAGCTGGCCGGGCTGATCCGCGCGGTCGGCCGGGCGCACCGGCAGTCGGCGCTGGCCGGTATCCCGGAGCTGATCGCCGCCGGGCCGGACGGGAACGGCGGCTGGGAACTGGCGGTGATCCGGCACGGCCGACTCGCGTCGGCGGGGGTCGCGCGGCGCGGGGTGCCGCCGATGCCGGTCGTCGAGATGCTCGTGGCGTCCGCGGAGACGGTGATCCCGGGGCCCGGCCCGCTGTTCGGCGCGCTCCCGGAGGAGATCGGCATCCTGCTGCGCTGGCTGACCCGCCCTGGCGTCCGGCTCGTGCGCACGACGCATCCCTGGGCGGAGCCCGCCGCAGCGGGCGGCTGGCAGGAATGGCTCGACCTGGCGGCGAGCGCGACGGCGCTGGAACGAGTGGCGGGCTAGGATTCCGGCACCGGATTCACCGACGTAGGAGGACCCCTTTGATCACGGCGATCGTGCTGATCCAGGTCGAGGCCGATGCCATCCCCGAGGCGGCGCAGGCGATTGCGGACATCGAGGGCGTCCGCGAGGTCTATTCCTGTGCGGGCGATGTCGATCTGATCGCCTCGGTCCGCGTCGCGGCCCACGAGGACCTCGCGGATCTGATCCCGGCGAAGATCGGCAAGGTCCCCGGCGTGCTGAGCACGGTCACGCATATCGCGTTCCGCTCCTACTCGAAGGCGGACAGCGAGTCCGCGTTCGACATCGGCGTCGAAGGAGCTTGAGGAAAAACAAGAATCCCGCCCCGCCGGTGACTTTTTCACCAGCGGGGTGCATCTTGCGCGAACCGGCCAGTCGCGGTTAGGTGGGATCAGAATCGGAATTTCACTGGGGGAATTCCGGTACTGGGGATTCCGGGGTACGTACCGATGATCGATCCGTCATGGGATCGCGGCGATCGCCGCCATATTCACTCCACGCGAGCCACCGCACCGCCCGTCGGCGGGAGCGGCTTGCCGATCCATCACCGAAGCCGCCGGGTACGCGGCCACTGACGAAGCCTTTCTCGGTGACTGAAATAGTCGCCGGGTAAGCGCGGGCATTTTCCCGACAAGGATTCGAAGAACTTCGAATTCATCGCCGGCTCCGGTCCCGATTCCGGACGCCGTTGCCACCGACACCTTTCCCGGCGCCGTCCGGGAAGGGTCCCCGTTAATTCAACCTGCACCGAAGCTGACTGGGGGCTTGGAGTGTACAAGCGTATTTTGTCCTGCGCGCTTTGCGCCGCGGCGTTGTTCTCCGGGACGATCGCCGTTCCGGCGGGGCTCGCCGCCGAAACCGGAGTGCACGCCACGGCCGCGGCGATGACACCCGGTGAGATCGCCCGTTGGGAGGTCCTGACCCACGCCAGATACAGCGTCCACAGCACGGTGAAGACGGACGCGTGGATCGCTCTGCTCAGCGAAGACCCGGAGGCGGCGTCCATCGAGTTCCTCCGCTATCCCGGCGGCGGGCTCGAATACGCGACACAGCGAGCGCTCAACCGCGACGAAGGCAACAAGCGATTCCTCCGGCGACTGCTGGAGACCCATCTCCGGGCCTACTCGCCGGAGGTCCACGACGCGGCGAACCACCATTTGACGGCGACCGCGGCCAAACGGGAACAGTTCTGTCACGGCGGCGGCTACGAAGCCGCGAAGGCGCGGGATCAGAAGTTCCGCGCCGACCTCGGCGAGCAGAAACGTGCCCTCGTCGAGGAGGACCGCCGATACGTGCGGATGCTCGCCGAGCGGGATCCGGGCACCCAGGTGAGATTCGCCGCGGCCTACGCGGTCCGCGAGGGATCGACCGACGACGACCTGACCGATTTCTTCGCCTGGGGCTGGGCACAGGGCGCGCGGCTGGACATCGAGACCTTCCGCGAAGAGATGCTGCGCCAGAACCGCCAGTGGCAACTGACGATCACCCAGCTGATCGTCGACGCCGAAGCCGCCGAAAAGGCCGCACGGGAAATCGAAGGCGAAGCAGGCAAGGAGGCCCGCGACCAAGCCGCGGCCGCCTGGCGCAAGGTCGGCACCGAGGTTTCGCCGGTGCGGTCGAAATGGGAAGAGGCGAGGGACTTCGCCCAGCGGCAGGCGGAAACCTGGCACGCCATCCTGCTCGCCGCGCAGCAGGCCGCCCAGAACCCCAACTGGAAAGCGATCATCGACCCCGCGAGGACGGTCGAAGGGGACTGGACGGACAACCGGTCCCTCTCCGGCGAAAACGTCGAGTACTGGGAGTCCTTGCTGCGGAAGGCCCTCGAAGGCGAGCAGCGGATCAAGAACCCGAGCTGATCATCCCGCCGTCCGGTTTCCCGCGGCGGCTTCCTCTCGAGAATAGGTGACTGGGGTATGCGAAGAACGTCCATGTCAAGGCCATGGCTCAGCCGTGGCATCGTGGTGGCCGCCGTCGCCGCCGTGTTCGCCGGGCTGGTGGGCGCACCGGCGGGTGCGGCCGAAACACCACCCGGCCAGGGTGTGCCGCCCGCCGTGCCCACCGCGGAACCCGACCTCGAGTCGACCACGGTTCCCCCGGCGTCACAGCGGGACAAGGTGCTGGCCGTGGAGGCCATCGAAGTCGGTGAGGCGACCGACGATTGGCTGAGGCTGTCCGACAAGAACTTCGTCTTCAAGGTCTACGAGAAGATCAGCATCGACGCCTTCCCCCGCACCAAGGCGGAAGCGTCTCGGATCTACGGTCTCACCGTCGCCGACGCCTCGGCGTTCATCCGGACCGGTATCCACGAATTCGTCCAGCGCGATCACGACGAGAAGATCCTCCGCGACATCGAACGGCGGGACCGGATCGGCGCGCGGATGAAGGCGCTGGAGAACGCCCGCATCATCCCGCTGGACCCCGTGCTGCTCGACCTCACCGACCGGAACTTCGTCTTCCAGGTCGCCAGCCGGGCCAAGAGCGGCTCCAAGGTCCAGAGCGGTGCGATGGCCGCGTACAAGGGCGACGCCGCCGTTTGGAAAACCTTCATCGAGGTCACCATCCTCGACCTCGCCGAACAGGACATCATCGAACACCTGGAACGCCTCCGGCAGGAGAACGCCGAGAAGGCGGCCCGGGAAGAGCGTGACATCAAGCGGCGCACCGCCGTCGCCGAGATCCCGGCCCCCTTCCAGAACGTCTGGCTGGACGCCGAGGACGACGTCTTCGTCCGCGAGCTGCTGCGGCTGCCCGAACTGGCCAACCCGGCGAACATCGAGGTCAAGGACGCGGCCGAGCGCGCCTCCCGCAGCACGGACCCGGCGGCGTGGAAGGCGTTCATCGACACCGGGCTCAAGGCGGCGGCCGGGCGGGACAAGGCCCGCCGTGAAGCGCAGGAAGACCAGGCCAACCGGGACGCCGTCCGGCAGCTCAAGGTCCGCGCGGAGAACAGCGGGCTCCGGCCGCGGCTGGTCGCGGCGGCCAACGTGGCGCTGGCGGGCAACCGCGACGCGGTGATCACGTTCCTGCGCACGGGCCAGTACGAGGTGCTGACCCAGTCGTTCGGGACCTACACCCCCGGCGTCCGGGGCTGGCACGTCCACACCGGCGGGGGCGACGCGTGGATCACCACCGGGAACCCCGGCACCGACGGAACCAAGCCGTTGCCGAACGCGACCTGGAAGGTGGCGAGCGGGCTCGCCGATCCGCTGTGCTACTCCCTGGAGTCCACCGACCGCGCCGGGAACTACCTGCGGCAGCAGGATCTGCGGGTCAAACTGCACGGCAACGACGGCACCGACCAGTTCAAGAAGGACGCCACCTGGTGCCCGCGGCGCAACGGCGGCGAGGTCCAGCTGGAGTCGAAGGCGCACCCCGGCCGGATCATGCGGCATATCGACGCGCAGCTCTGGATCGCCCAGCAGGGTGGCGGGAACTGGTTCGACACGGACCGGCTCTTCGTCGAGGACTCGCACTGGCGGGTGGTCGCACCGAATCCGGAGGTGTCGACGCCGCTGATGCTGGACTGGTTCAACAACGACGGCCTGCGCGGGCTCGCCGGTAATCCGAAGGCGGCGGAAATTCACGACGCGGGTGTCCGGTTCCGCGAATTCACCAACGGCCGCCTGTACTGGGGCCCGGAGACCGGCGCGAAGTTCATCAACGGCGAGATCCTCACCCGGTACCTGAGCCTCGGCGGGCACAAGTGGCTGCTGCCGAGTACCAACCAGCTCAACGGGGCCAACCGGTCGATGATCAACTTCCACGGCCACAACATGGCGATCTACTGGACGCCGTCGACCGGAGCCAAATTCGTGATGGGCTCCATTCGCGACCGGTGGAATTCACTCGGCGCGGAAAACGGCAGGCTCGGTTTCCCGACCAGCGACGAGTTCACCATCCCCATCGGCCGCCAGAGCAATTTCGAGCACGGCTACATGACCTGGAACGCCGGCACGCACGAAATCCTCGTGTTCATGTCCGTCGGCTGACCGAGTCCGTCCTGCTCCAGCCGGGGGCCTGGGAAACGCTCCCTAGCCCCCGGCTGACCTTTTCGTCCGAACAAAGGTATGCGAAATGCGAAGATCACTGATCGTCGGCAGACGACCAGCCGGAAGTATCGCCGTCCTGACCGCCGCGACCGTGCTGTGCGGCCTGTTCACCCCGGCCACCGGGTACGCCGCTCCCCCGGCACCGTCGAGCCCGACCGTCGAGGCGCCCGCCCCGTCCGCCCCCGAGGCACCGGTTCCCCGCGAAAGCCCGGACGCAGCCGCGGCCGAACTGCCGAGCGCGACCGAAACCGAAAAGGTGCGCGCGGTTTTCGAGATCGAAGTCGGTGAAGCCACCAAGGAATGGCGCGAAGCCACCGACATGAATTTCGTCTTCAAGGTCTACGACAAGATCAACGCGACGAACTTCCCGGTCACCAAGGCCGAGGCCTACCGCGTCTACAAGGTCATGCTCGACAACAACGCCGCTCCCGACGCCACGGCGTTCATCCGCACCGGTGTCTTCGATTTCGCCGCCCGCGACCGCGTCGAACGGCAGCGTCGTCAGGAGGCCTGGGACCGCACCGTCCAGCTGCGCCGGGAGATCCTGATCGACGCCGACATCGTCGGTTTCGACGACGTCATGCTCAACGACAACGATCAGATGTTCATCTACAAGGTGTACCAGAAGGCGAAGCCGGAACAGCCGAAACTCAAGCAGGGCGCTTTCGACGCGTTCGGCGGTGACGCGGCGGTGTGGAAGGACTTCATCGAGAACAAGATCCGGGCGCTGAATCACCAGGACCAGCTCGACTACCTCGACCGGTTGAACCAGGAGAACCAGGAAGCCGCCCGCAGGGAAGCCGCCAGGATGGCGAAGAAGGACGCCTGCGACAAGGTTCCCGTCATCGCCGTCGCGGCCTGGCTCGACCTCGCCGACGATGACTTCATCCGCGAGCTGCTCAAGACCCCGGAACTCGCCGACCCCGCGCACCGCGAGATCAAGGACGCGGCCATCGCCGCCCTCGCCGGGGTGGCGGCCGACTGGGACCGCTACATCAGGTCCGGGGTCGCCGAGGCCCGCGCCAGGGACGACGCCAGGATCCTGCGGGAGCGGGAGGAGGCCGACCGGCAGAAGGTCCGCGACATCAAGGCCAAGGCCGACGCGAGCAGGCTCCGTCCCCGGCTCGCCGCGGCGGCGGGCGACGTCGCCGCGAACGGGACCTGGGACCAGGTCAAGGACTTCCTCGCCAAGGGCCAGTACACCGTGCTGGAACAGGCGTTCGCCGGAGTCACCGCCGGGCGGCGAGGCTGGCACGTCCGCAGTGCCGGCGGCGATGCCTGGGCCACCCCGGGAACCCAGCCGTCGAATGTCGTCACCGCACCACTGGGCGACGCCACCTGGAAGATCGTCCCCGGGCTCGCCGACCCGAACTGCTTCTCGCTCGAATCGGCCACCCGGGTCGGCAGCTACCTGCGCATCGCGCCCAACCTGCGGGTCCAGCTGGCGGGCAACGACGGCACCGACGTCTACAAACTCAACGCCACCTGGTGCGCCAAGGCGGGCAGGGACGGCAATCCGACCAACGTGACGCTGGAGGCGAAGGCGCATCCGGGCCGCTTCCTGCGACAGTACTGGGGCGAGCTGTGGGCGGCCAACGGCCAGAGCAAGGAGAACAACTTCGACACCGACGGCAACTTCGCCGCCGACATCAGCTGGATTCCCGTCGGCCCCAACCCCGCGATCACCACGAAGATCGACGAGCGCTGGCTCAACGAGGACTGGTGGGGCTGGAACGGCCTCGGCCCGCAGACCCAGCCGGAAAACATCTTGAACGGCATCCGGCACAAACGCTTCCAGAAGGGTGGCGCCTTCTGGTCGGCCCAGCACGGCGTGGTTCGGGTAATGGACCCGCTGCTCAACAAGTACCTCGAATCCGGCGGCCGGAACATTCCGGGATACATCCCCAGCGGGGACACGGGATACCTGCCCGACGGGAAGGGCATGCGCAACCTGTTCGCCGGCCCCAGAGGCATCTGGTACCACCCGAGCATCGGCCCGAAGCTGATCTACGGGGCCATTTTCGATCGGTGGGCGGCACTGCAATACGAACGAAGCAGGCTCGGCTATCCCACTTCCGACGAAATGGATTTCCCCGGCGTACCCGGTAAACGCGTGAGCTACTTCCAGAACGGAAGGATCGAACACACCGCGGCCGAAGGCGCGAAAGAGTACTACAACTGACAATTCCGAGGTGCCTTGCCGGGTACACCGGCAAGGCACCTCATTCACCCCGCAGTAGTTCTTTTCACCGATACCTGGGGGTTCTGATGTCGAGAACGAGATATCTACTGAGAACGTTCCTTGTCTTCTTGGCCACCGCCGTACTCGCCGGGCTGATTCACCCGGCGCCCGCGGTCGCGGCCGACGATCCACCACCGACCACGCCACCACCGACGTCCCCGGCCCGTCCTCTGCCGGAAGACCCGTACCGCAGCTGGGACGGCCGATCGGGCGTACCCGCCCTGGTGGGCAGTCCCGTCGTCCGGCAGATCATCGCCGATCACGCCGAGCTGGCCGAGGAGCCCGAAGTACGTGAGGCCGCGCGCGCGGCGCTCGACGCGGGCACCGAAGCCGCGTTGCACGAATTCCTCGAAGCCGGCCTCGACGCCGCCAAGGCGAGGGCCGCGGCGCGGGAAGCCGAGACCGCGCGCCAGAACCGGGTCACCATCCAGGCGATGGCGGGCACCGGCGGGCCGATCTTCAACGCCGAGGTCCACCGAGTCCTCGCGGGAAGCGATACCGACCGCGAGCAGTTCCTCGCCTACGGCAAGGAGATCGCGAGGGAGCGCGACGCACAGATCGCGGCGGGCGGCCAGGCACGTGCCGAGCAGCTGCGCGCCAGGGTCACGACACTGCTCGGCGTCGCCGGGCACCATGTGAAGACGGCGGCACAGGCCGCGCTCGACGCGGGTGACGCGGCGATCGCGGAGTTCCTGAACACCGGATACCTCGCCGCGGCGAAACGTGACGCCGAAGAGCGGGAAAAGCAGATCCGTGATCAGGAGGCCGCGGCACGGGCCGCCGAGCAGCTGAGTGACCTCGCCAAGCGGGCCGCGCGGGCGATGACCGCGCGGCGGAACCTGATGGTGGCGCACGGGGACGCGCTGCGCGCGCTCCAGCGGATCGCGAACGCGATGGTGCTCGCGGGGAACGAAGCCCGCAAGGCCAAGCAGATCCTGGACGCGAACGACGCGGCGGGCAACCACCCTCCCGACTCCTTCACCTTGGTCAAGGCCGAGGCCGCCCGTCAGGTCGGAAACGCCCGCGACGCCGCGGCCGATGGCGTGCGCGCGGCCGAGCAGGCCGGCGTCCAGGCCGCCGAACTCGTCGCCGTCGGACTCCCCTACGGAACTCAGTGGGCCGACATGGCGAGAGGGATGAGCGCGGCCGGGCAGGCGGCGGTCCACGCCTCGGAGACCGCACAGCACGCGATCGACGCCACCGAAGCCACCGACCAGGCACGCAACGCCCAGGAACGCGCCGAGAAACACGCCGAGCAGGCTCGCCAATGGGGTCTGCACGCCGAAGAGCACGCGCTCGCCGCCGCACAGGTGGCGGAAGCGGCACGAGTGCAGGCGGTGGCGGCCAAGGACGCGGCCGTCCGGGCCAAGCAGGCTCGCGAAGCGGCCGAAACCGCGGCCAACGCCGCCAGGGCCTCGGCCGAACGCACCCGCGCACACCGCGAGGAAGCGGAACGGCAGCGGGACAGGGCGAAGAGCGCCCGTAGGGTCGCCGAGGCCGAGCGGGCCAACGCGGCCGCCGCCCGTCAGCGTGCCGACCAAGCGGCCGCGGAAGCACGTCGTCACCGCGGCGAAGCCCAGCGCCAAGCCGGCATCGCCAACGACTCCAACCTCCGCGCGCAGGAACAGGAACAGCTCGCAGGGGAAGCCGAACAGCGGGCGGTGGGCGAAGAAGGGAAGGCGAAAGCCGCTCGCGACGCCGCCTTCACCGCGGAACGGCTGAAGCAGACCGCGCAGGCGAAGGCGGAAGCGCTGAACGCGGCCGAAGCCGCCGCACGGGGCACCGCGGCGGAGACCGACGCGAAGAACGCCGCCAGTGCGGCGCGGAACGAGGCCAACAACGCGACCGCCGCGGCCACCGCGGCCCGCGACGCCGCCAGCCGGGCGACCGGCGCCGCCGTGGTCGCGAGGCAAGCGGCGGGCGAGGCGACCCGAGCGGCGGCACGGGCCCGCGCCGCGGCTCAGGAAGCCCGTGCCGCCGCCTCCGCGGCCAACCACGCGGCGAACCGGGCCGAGGCCTCGGCGGCGGAGACCCATCACCACGCCACCCAAGCCAACGTGAAGGCGGCCGAGGCGACCGCCGAGGAGACCAAGGCGGCCGAGGCGGCACGGAACGCGGTTCAGCTCGCGGAACAAGCGGCCGGCGAGGCGATGCGTTCGCTGATGGCGGCGGAGCGTACCCGCGCCGAGGCCGACGCGGCGTTCACCGAGTCGGTCTCCGCGGCCACGCAAGCGGATATCGCCCTGCGGGCGTCCACCGCCGCGCGGTCGTCGTCGAGCGCGATCACCGATCCGGCCAACCGGGCGATCACCGTCGTCGCGCCGTACGCGGGTTCGGACCTCGACGCCGATTTCGTCATCCTGGTCGCCAACCAGGCCAGGGCGGTCGGAGCCGAGCAGGCGCAAGCGGCCCGCGACCGGGCCGCCGAAGCGAGGCTGGCGGCGGATCGGGCCGCCGAAGCCGCTGCTCGGGCGCAGAAAGAGGTGAAACCCGCGTTCGAAGCGGCGGCGCGGGCAGCGGCATCGGCCGCCGCAGCGGCGAACTCGGCGGCCGAAGCGCAGGAAGCGGCAGCCGTCGCCGCAGCCGAAGGCGCGCTGGCTCGCGCCGCGGGCGAGCGGGCGAACGCGTCGGACGCGGCCGCCCGCGCCGACGCGCAAACCGCGCGTGCGGCGGCCAACGAGGCCAACGCCGACGCCGCCATCGCCGGCCGGAACGCCGCCGCGGCCGAACGTGAGGCACAGGCGGCGAGGGACTCGGCGTCGCGTGCCGAACAGGACGCTCAACTCGCCAGGGACGCGGCGACCGCCGCCGAAGCCTCGGCGGCGGAAGCCAGGGCGGCGGCCGACCGGGCCGAAGAACACGCGCGCAACGCGGCCGCCGCCGCGGAACGGGCACGGCAGAGCGCGACCGAAGCCCAGCAAGCCGCCGACCGGGCGGAGGACCAGCAACGCAAGGAAGAAGAGGAAGCGAGACGCCGCGCGGCAGAGGAGACGGGCGCCGGGCTGCCCGATCTATCCCAAGAAGAAATCGCCATGCTCTCGACGACCGAATTCGGGCGGATGCTGCTGGACGAGTACCGCCAGGCCGCGGAGCAGTCCAAGAACGGCGGCAGTGTGACGTCGTTCCTGGTGGAGATCGGGGCCGAAGTCCTGCTCGAGGTGATCGGCTGGCGCGACGCGGAGCGGTGTTTCGGTGAAGGCAACATCGAGGCCTGCATCTGGACCGTGGTCAACGTCGCGTCGATCGTCGTCGTCTTCCTGAAGCTGCCCAAAGTGGCTTCGGCGGTCGTGAAGATCATCCAGAACATTTCCAAGTTCCTGAACAAGTCCGCGATCTTCCGCAAGGTCGCGGACAAGGTCAAACCGCTCTTCAACGCCATCCGCAAATGGTGCAACCGGATCAGCCAGGTACCGGCCACCGCGAAAGCCGCGGACATCCCCGATTTCACCTGTGGGCTCGTGGATCACGGTGACAACGGGGGAACGTTGCCGAGCATCGCGCTCGACTACCGGATCGGAAACGGCTACGGAACGAGCCGGAACGTCGCCGTCGCCTATCTCCCCGGCTACAAGGACCCGCACGGGAAGCTCCCCGACGGCTACGTGGCGGGCAACAGCAACGACGCCGGCCGCCACTCCGAGCAGCACATCGTCGAGCAGGTCATCGAGCAGGGTTTCGATCCCAAGAACATCAAGGGCCTCTACAGCGAACGCGAACCGTGCCCCGACTGCAAACGGGACTGGGTCAGCAAGATGGCGCCCGACCTCAAAACGTCCTTCTCGGTACCGTGGACCGGTGATCCCGAGATCGACAAGATCTACAAGGGGAGCCTGATCGACATGATCAAGAAGTCCTACAAGAGGCGCGGCCTCTTCCCCGGTTCGGCGACGGCCGCCGAAGCGGAACAGCGCGTCTTGGTGGGCAGCGGAGCGGGCGGATGACTTCGCTCCGCCGCGTCCATCCCGCCGAACAGGAACGGCTGCTCGCTCTGGGCGACCGGACCGAAGCCGTGCTGCGGGCGGCGGGATTCCCGGTGATCGTCGAGCCTGATCCGGACGATCACCGGGACGCCGGAGGTGCCGTGATCGAGGTGGACGTCTTCGAGGGTGCCTGCGGGGTCTGGGTCGACTGGGTGGTGGCAAGGCCTTGGCGTGATGAGGCCTTTCGGCTCCTGGTGGCCGGCGACAAGGAGAATCCTCGGGTGCGGCAGCAGATCGCCGTCCACGCGGCGATGCGGACGGCGCTCACCGCCGTCCTCACCGCCGCGGGCCTGACCGTCGTCCCCAGCGACGACGACATGCGTCCCCTGGAGCTCAAGGTCACCGGCTGACGCTTCAACGTGTGAAGGCCCCCTTCCCTCGGCTCAACCGAGGTAAGGGGGCCTTCACACGTATCCGACGAGCTAGTGCCCGGAGGTGATCTCCTTGCGCTCCTCCGACGGCTCGCCACCGATGTCGTCGACCTTGCCGTTGCCGTGCCCGTTGGACCGGGCCCGCTCCAGCGCGATCGTCTCCTCGACCGGGTCCGGGGACCAGGTCGAACCGGCGACGGCGTGCCCGGCCGAGCCGAGCTTGTTCATCTTCTTCGGCACCGACGCGCCCTGGTACTCGAGCGGGAGCGGGTGGCCGTGGTCGTCCACCGGGCCGAGCGGCTGGTGGATCTCGATGAACTCACCGTGCGGCAGGCGCTTGATGATGCCGGTTTCGACACCGTGCTCCAGCACCTCGCGGTCGGCCCGCTGGAGGCCGAGGCAGATCCGGTAGGTGATGTAGTACGCGACCGGCGGTGCCAGCAGGACACCGATCCGGCCCGCCCACGTCGTCGCGTTCAGCGAGATGTCGAAGGCGAACGCGATGATGTCGTTGAAGCCCGAGAGCATGATGACCGCGAAGAACGTCAAGGCCATGATGCCCAGCGAGGTCCGCACCGGGACGTCGCGCGGACGCTGCAGCAGGTTGTGGTGCGCGGTGTCCTTGGACAGCTTTCGCTCGATCCAGGGATACGTCAGCAACAACCCGATCAGGATCGGCATCCCGAGCCCACCGGCGAAGAACACCGCCGGGACCGTGTAGTTCCCGAGATAGAGCTCCCACGCGGGCCAGATCCGGAGCAAGCCGTCGGCCCAGGCCATGTACCAGTCCGGCTGCGAACCCGCCGAGACCTGCGCCGCGTTGTACGGGCCGATGTTCCAGATCGGGTTGATCTGGAAGAGGCCCGACATCAGCGCGATGACGCCGGTGACCAGCGCGAAGAACGCGCCGCCCTTGAGCGCGAAGACCGGCATGATGCGAACGCCGACGACGTTGGTCTCCTTGCGGCGCACGCCGGGGAACTGCGTGTGCTTCTGGTACCAGACCAGCGCGAGGTGCGCGGCCACCAGGCCGAGCATGATGCCCGGCAGCAGCAGGATGTGGATCGTGTACAGACGCGGGATGATCTCGTTGCCGGGGAACTCCCCGCCGAACAGCGCCCAGTGGATCCAGGTGCCCATGACCGGCACCGAGAGCACGATGCCCGACAGGGTCGCGCGGATACCGGTACCGGAGAGCAGGTCGTCCGGGAGCGAGTAGCCGAAGAAGCCCTCGAACATGCCCAGGACCAGCAGCAGCGCGCCGATGACCCAGTTCGCCTCACGCGGGCGCCGGAACGCGCCGGTGAAGAAGATCCGGAACATGTGCACCATCATCGAAGCCACGAAGATCAGCGCGGCCCAGTGGTGCAGCTGGCGGACGAACAGACCGCCGCGGACGTCGAACGAGATGTCCAGCGTGGTCGCGAAGGCCCGCGACATCTCGACGCCCTGCAGACCGGTGTAGCTGCCGTTGTAGACGACCTCCTCCATGGAGGGGTCGAAGAACAGCGTGAGATAGACACCCGACAGCAACAGGATGATGAAGCTGTAGAGCGCGATCTCGCCGAGCAGGAACGACCAGTGCGTCGGGAACACCTTGTTGAGCTGGTGCCGCATGCCCTTGGCCAGGTGATACCGGTCGTCGGCCCACTTCGCACCAGCGCCCGCGGCCTTCTCGACCGGGTTCGTCCCCTTCGTCGGGGTGGTGAGTGAACTCATGACTTACGCTCCCAAAAGGCCGGTCCGACGGCCTCGTTGAAGTCTCCGCGCGCGATCAGGTAGCCCTCAGAGTCCACTGTAATCGGAAGCTGGGCCAAGGGCCGGGTCGCCGGCCCGAAAATCGGCTTGGCGTAGTGGAGCGCGTCGAACTGCGACTGGTGACAGGGGCAGAGGATGCGGTTGGTCCGCTGCTCGTACAGGGAGGTCGGGCAGCCCACGTGGCTGCAGATCTTCGTGTACGCGTAGTAGTCGCCGAAGTTGTAGTCCTCCTGGCCCTGACGCTTGACGACCTTGGCGGCGTCGGTCGGGCGGAGACGGATCAGCATGACCGGGTTGTCGACGCGCTTGAAGGCGGCCGACAGCGCGTGCTCGTCGTCCTTCTCGGACTCGCGGTACGGGAACACCGTCTCCATCGCGCCCGCGTCGAGGTCCTCGGCCTTGACCAGGGAGATCTCGTGCGGACGACCGGTGTTGCGGCGCAGGTAGACCTTCTCTTCCGGGAAGTTCTTCTTCCAGCCCGAGTGCCACAGCGAGTCGCGGTTCTCGGTGTCCTTCCACGGGTCCTTGATGAAGGACGCGACCGGCAGCGCCGCGACGGCGAGGCCGAGCACACCGGCACCGGCGCCCGCGGACCGCTTGATCATCGAGCGGCGCGCGATGGTGCTGCGGCTGCCCGAGTCGGCGAGCTGGGCGATGATGGTGGCCTTGTCGACCTCCTTGGAACCGCCGTCCCCGCGCTCCTGGACCGAGACCTCGGCCGGGATGAACTTCTTGGTGTAGAGGATCACACCGATACCGATGCTGAGCACGGCCAGCCCGAGGGTGACCCCGAGCAGCGGCGTGTACAGCGTGTACTTGGTGTAGCCGTCGGTACCCGGCTCCTTGTACTCGAACCAGTGCGGCCACGCGATGAGGACCACGAACGCGAAGCCGGACAGCGCGGCCAGCACGAACCAGAGGGCGACAGAGCGCTCGGCGCGCTTCTCCGCCTTCGTCCCCTCGACCGGCCAGGGTGTCGGGTACTCGACGATCTCGACCCCGTCGAGCGCGGTACCCAGCTTGACCAGCTGGTCGCGATCCATGTCCGCCAACTCCGCCTCTGTCGGCGGCTTCGGCCCTTCGGCGCTCATGCCTTCGATCCAATCCACAACGTCACGCCGATCAGCGCGGCGATCCCGACGATCCACGCGATCGCGCCCTCCGAGGCCGGGCCAAGACCGCCGAGCGAGCTACCGCCGGGTGAGTTGTTCCCGTGACTCACGGACTTCACGAACGCGATGATGTCCTTCTTCTCCTCCGGCGACAGCTGCCGGTCGGAGAACTTGGGCATGTTCTGCGGCCCGGTGAGCATCGCGGTGTAGATCTGCTCTTCCGTGGCCGGGTCCAGGTTCGGGGCGAACTTGCCCGAGGAGAGCGCGCCGCCGCGGCCGGTGAAGCCGTGGCAGGAGGCACAGTTGAGGCGGAAGAGCTCGCTGCCGCGCGCGACGTCCTCGCCGCGCAGCGCGTCACCCTTCTCGGCGGGACGCTGCGCGCCGCCGCCGTTGGCCTGGATGTAGGCGCCCAGCGCGTTGATCTCGGCCTCGGTCAGCTTCGGCGGCTTCCGCTGCGCCTGGGCTTCCTGGCGGACCGCCGGCATGCGGCCGGTGGAGGTCTGGAAGTACACGGCCGCGTCGCCGATGCCGATGAGGCTCGGGCCACGGTCGGTGACACCTTCGAGCTTCGGCCCGTGACATTCGATACACGTGTTGTTGTAGAGCTTCTCGCCCTCGCGCAGGAGGGCGGATTCGCCCTGCGCCTGCGCGGTCTGCGGCTCCGGGGCGAAAACGGCGTACAACCCGCCCACGCTCAGCAGCGCGATCCCGAGCGCCAGCGCGCCGGCGAACCGCCTGCGTGCCTTCGACCGCTTGCGGAAGCGGCGCTCCGTGTTGTTCTTGCTGGAGGTCATCTTGCGGCAACCCTTGCTGTCAGTTCAGGCCGATAGGTCGTGGTGGCGGCTTCGTTCACGGAAGGATGTAGATCACCGCGAACAGGCCCACCCACACGATGTCGACGAAGTGCCAGTAGTACGACACGACGATCGCCGAGGTGGCCTGAGCCGGGGTGAACTTGCTCAGCTTGGTGCGGATGAGCAAGTACACGAACGCGATGAGCCCGCCGATGACGTGCAGGCCGTGGAACCCGGTCGCGAGGTAGAAGACCGTGCCGTACGCGCCGGACGGGATGGTCAGCCCCTCGTGGATCAGGTTCAGGTACTCGTAAGCCTGGCCACCCACGAAGATCGCGCCCATGATCAACGTGATGATGTACCAGCGGCGGAGGCCGAACACGTCACCCTTTTCGGCGGCGAACACGCCGAACTGGCAGGTGAACGACGACGCCACGAGGATCACGGTGAACGGGATCGCCAGCGCGATGTTCAGGTGGAAGGGCTCACCGTGCAGCGGCGGCGGCCATTGGCCGGACGCGTTCTGCGCCTTCACGGTGAAGAACATGGCGAACAGTCCGGCGAAGAACATCAGTTCGCTGGACAGCCACACGATGGTGCCGACACTGACCATGTTCGGCCGGTTCAGCGAGTGGACCCGCTGGCTGATGGTGGGAGCTGCCGTTGTCACGCGTCGCATTATGTCCTCTCACGCACGGGGCCCGCCGGGTGGGTCCACGGCAAGTCGCGTGCGTGTCGGGTCACATCTGAACGAAAGTGGGAACAGGGCTACTCATGGGTTTACTAGATCGGCTCCGTGACCTGGTCAAGAAGCCGAAGCTCCCAGGCCTGACGGTCGACACGCCCGGCGTGGAGATCGTCGTGGAGGCCTTCGATCCCGCCGAGGCGGATTCTTCGGCGTTGGCCAGATCACCCGCTTGGGTCGCCGAAGCGCCCGCGATCCTGCGCCATCACTTGAAGCTGCCGCCCGAAAAGGTGGCGGAGGCGGCCTCGATCCTCGCCCAGGACGGCTGGGAGCTGCGAGAACAGGACCACGAAGGCGGCTTCGCCCTCGCGCACGCGGTGCGGGTGCAGACCCTCGACGCACTGCACTGCGCGCAGGAACGGTCACGGATGGCGGGCCTCGCGCAGCGGCTCGGCGGGGATTCGCTGGGCTGGGACGCGCTC
Organism: Amycolatopsis lurida; assembly: GCF_900105055.1. Lineage (NCBI taxonomy): Bacteria > Bacillati > Actinomycetota > Actinomycetes > Pseudonocardiales > Pseudonocardiaceae > Amycolatopsis > Amycolatopsis lurida. Next base: position 6,910,440 of record NZ_FNTA01000004.1, on the reverse strand, counting down.
CAGCCGTCGGGTGCGTCCACGTGATGTCGGTCATGGCGGATAACATCGCGGGGTCGACATGACTAGACGAGGCGGAGGCGCGCTCATGGGCGAGCAGGCGATGCGGATCCTGGTGTTCAGCCACAAGGCGGAGGTGCGCGAGGCGATCATCAACGCCGTCGGCCGCAGGCCCGCAGCCGACCTCGGCCGGGTGGACTACACCGAGGCGTCCGGCATCTCCGAGGTCCTCGTCGAGATGGACGCGGGCAACGTGGACCTGGCCATCCTCGACGGCGAGGCGCAGCCGACCGGGGGCATCGGGCTGACCCGTCAGCTGAAGAACGAGATCGAGGATTGCCCGCCGATCGTCGTGTCGGTGCGGCGCAAGGACGACCGCTGGCTCGCGACCTGGTCGCAGGCCGACGCGGTGCTGGTCCACCCGCTCGACCCGCTGACCGCCGCCGAAACCGTCGCCGACGTGCTGCGCGCCCGGCGGGTGCCGGCCGTGCACGGCTGAGCCGATGAGCGCGGCCGCTAAAACCTGGCCCGCCCTGCTCAACCAGCTCATCGCGCGCGCGGATCTGTCCGAGGAGGACACCGCGTGGGCGATGGACCAGATCATGAGCGGGGCGGCGACACCCTCCCAGATCGCGGGGTTCGCCGTCGCGCTGCGTTCGAAAGGTGAGACACCGGCGGAGATCTCCGGCATGGCCGACGCCATGCTGGCGCACGCCAGGCGGGTGACGATCGACGGGCCGTCGGTGGACATCGTCGGCACCGGCGGCGACCGGTCCAACTCCGTCAACATCTCCACCATGGCCACGGTGGTGACGGCCGCGGCGGGCGCGCCGGTGGCCAAGCACGGGAACCGGAGCGCGTCGTCGAAGTCCGGCGCGGCCGACGTGCTGGAGGAGCTGGGCGTCACCATCGACCTGCCGCCCGAGATGGTCCAGCGCAGCGTGAACGAACTGGGCATCGGCTTCTGCTTCGCGCCGAAGTTCCACCCCGCCCTGCGTCACGCCGGCCCGACCCGCGGCGAGCTCGGCGTGCCGACGACGTTCAACCTGCTCGGCCCGCTGACCAACCCGGCGCAGCCGCGCAGTTCGCTGATCGGCTGCGCCTACGAGGACAAGACCCGCGTGCTGGCCGAGGTGTTCGCGCGGCGCGGCATGACCGTGCTGCTCGTGCGCGGCGACGACGGCCTGGACGAGCTCACGACCACGACCACGAGTTCGGTGTGGGTGGTCTCCGGCGGCGAGATCACCGAGCGGAGCTTCGATCCCGCGTCGCTGGACCTCCCCCGGGTGACCGCGGAGGACCTGCGCGGTGGCGACGCGGCGCACAACGCCGAGGTGTTCCGTCAGGTGATGGCCGGGAAGACCGGCCCGGTCCGGGACGCGGTGCTGCTCAACTCGGCGGCCGCGCTGGCGGTCTTCGCCGGGTTCTCGGGGTCGCTGGAAGACGATCTGGCGGCCGGGTTCGCGCGGGCGGCTTCGGCCGTCGATTCCGGTGCGGCGGCCGACCTGCTGAACCGGTGGATCGCCTTCGCCTGACCCTTGCCGGCGGTTTGTCCCAGGCCTTCACGGACTTGTCGGCCCACAGGCACCAGTAATCACAACAGGGCGCGCGCGAAGAGCTTGCGCGAGTACATGAAGGCCCCCTTCCTTGCGCGTGGCGCAAGGAAGGGGGCCTTCATGTACTCGGGGTGGGCAAGGGACACCGGGTCACGAAGCGGTGCTGAAGCGCGCCCGGTAAGCCGTAGGCGTCAGACCCGTGGCCCGCCGAAGCTGCGTACGCAGGTTCGCGGCGGTACCGAACCCCGAAGCCCGCGCCACCAGGTCCAGCCGCTGCTCCCCGCGCTCGATCAGCCGGCACGCCAGCGCGATCCGTTCCGTGGTGAGCCACGCCAGCGGCGTCGTGCCCAGTTCGGCGCGGAACCGCCGGTGCAGCGTCGCCTGGCTGGCCGCAGCCCGCGCGGCGAGGTCGGCGACCGTGAGCGGGCGGTCCAGTCGTGCCCGCGCCCAGGCGAGCACCGGCGCCAGCGAGGTGTCCGGCACCGGCGGCAGCGGACGCTCGACGAACTGCCGTTGGCCGCCGTCGCGATGCCCGGCGAACACCAGCCGCCTGCTCACCGCGTTGGCGATCTCGGCGCCGTGGTCCCGGCTGATCAGGTGCAGCCCCAGATCGAGCGCGGCCGCGCTGCCCGCCGCGGTCAGGACGTCGCCGTCGTCGACGAAGAGGACGTCCGGCTCGAGCAGCACCTCGGGATACAGCTCGCGGAAAAGTCCCGCCCACTTCCAATGGGTCGTCGCGCGCCGTCCGTCCAGGACACCCGCCTGAGCGAGGGTGAAGGCACCGGTGCAGAAGCTCACCAGCCGGGCACCCCGCGCGGCCGCGGCACGGATGGCCGCCAACACCTCCTCCCTGGCCGGCATCTCCGGATCGGGCCGGTTGGGCACGATCACCGTGTCCGCGGCCTCGACGGCTTCGAGCCCGGCGACCCCGGTGAGCGTGAACATGCCCAGGTGCATGCGCACGGAAGGCTCGGCGGCGCACAGGGTGAAGCCGTACCAGGGCCTGCCCAGTTCCGGCCGCCGCAGGCCGAAGAGCTCGGTCGCGACGCCCATTTCGAAGGGGTTGGATCCTTCGTCGACCAGGACGGCGACCTCATGCGAGGAATCATGCGACATATGCGATTCCTAGCACTCACCGCCGCGGTGGTCCAGCGGCCAGGATCGGATCATGAGCAAGCAACCGATCGATCTGGACACCGCGCTGGCCGGTTTCGACGAGATCTGGAGCCCGCGGATCGCCGCCCGCGTCAACGACTACGACGTCCGCCTCGCCAAGGTCGCGGGCGAGCACGTCTGGCACGTCCACGAGAACACCGACGAGTTCTTCCTCGTCCTCGACGGCACCTTGGACATCGCGCTGCGCGAGGGCGGCGGTGAGCGGGTGGTCACCCTGCCGCGCGGCTCGATGTTCGTCGTCCCGCGCGGGACGTATCACAAACCGTCCTCAGTGGACGGTGCGTCGCTGCTGCTGTTCGAACCGACCGGAACGCTCACCGTCGGCGACAAGCACGACGAGGTCCCCGACCATGTCCATGTCACCGTGGGGCAGGAAATCTAGCCGGGGGAAAACGTTCTGCGATAAGCACTCGGGCTGGTCCCGCGCAGCTTGCCGAACTGATGCCGCAGCGCCGCGGCGGAGGCGTAACCACAGGCCACCGCTATGTCCTCAATGGACAGACGGCCTTCTTCGAGCAAGGACTGCGCGCGGTCGAGGCGGCGTTCGGTGAGCCACCGGTGCGGCGTCGTCCCGGTGGCCGCCGAGAACCGGCGCAGGAAGGTGCGCTCCCCCAACCCGCTGCGCCGGGCGAGTTCGGCGACGGTGAACGGCTGATCCAAGCGCCGCTCGATCCATTCGAGCGCTTCGGCGAGCACGGTGTCGTCCGGCGCGGCGGTCTCGGGCACCGGCGCCTGCACGAACTGCGCCTGCCCGCCGACCCGATGCGGCGCCGCGACCATCCGCCTGGCCAGCGTGGTGGCCGCGGCGACACCGCGCAGTTCGCGCACCAGATGCAGGCACAGGTCGACGGCGGCGACGGTTCCCGCGCTGGTGAGGACGCCGCCGTCGTCGACGTACAACGCCTTCGGATCGACCTTCGCCGTCGGGAAGCGCGACCGGAACTCCTGCTCGTAGACCCAGTGCACGGTGCAGTTACGCCCGTCGAGCAGCCCGGCGTACCCGAGCGAGAAGACACCCGCGCAGAAGCCCGCGACCCAGGCGCCCCGGCTCGCCGCGTCACGCAGGACTTCGAGCACCGGCTCCGGCGGGCTCGCGCTGCGCGGCGCGCAGGTCGGGACGATCAGCAGATCCGCCGACGCCGCGAAGTCCAGGCTCTCCAGCCCATCGAGCCCGAAACCGGACCAGCTCAGGACGTTCTCGCCGCCGGGTGAGCACACCGCGAAATCCCAGCCCTCGATGCCGTCCGCACTGCGATCGGTGCCGAAGACCTCGCACGCGACGCCCAGTTCGAACGGCGAGACCTGGTCCGCGAGCACCACCGCGACCTTCTTCACCTCCATCCACGCAGTGTGTCACAAGTTTTGCGGTCGATGTCATCTCTGACACTGGTCGAAAGCAGCCCAGCGGCCGAAAGTGGTCGCCATGAACAAGAACAATCCCGTCTTGCAGTGGACCGCCGCGATGGCACTCTCCGGCACGATCGGTGCCGTCGTTCTCGAAAGCGGCGCCGAAGCCCCCGCCGTGGCGTTCGCCAGGAGCCTCGTCGGCGGCCTGCTGCTCCTGGTGTGGAGCTCGGCCCGGGGCTGGCTCCGCCCGTGGACACTCAGCCGCCGCGACCTGCTGCTCGCCGTCCTCGGCGGGCTGTTCCTGGTCGGCAACTGGGTCCTGCTGTTCGCCTCGTACTCGCTGTCGTCGATCGGGGTCAGTACGGTCGTCTACCACACCCAGCCGCTGATGCTGGTCGGTCTCGCGGCGGCGTTCCTCGGCGAGAAGATGGCGAAGAGCCAGCTGGTCCGGGCGCTGATCGCGTTCGGCGGGGTGACGCTCATCTCGCTGTCCGCGCACGGCGCCGACGGGAAACCCGTACGGCTGGAGGGGATCGCGCTCGCCCTCGGCGCGGCCGCGCTGTACGCCGGCGCTTCCTTCGTCGCGAAGCAGCTCAAGCACGTCCGCCCGCACGTCCTGGCTGCCGTCCAGCTGGTGACCGGCACGATCGTGCTCGCACCCGCCCTGCTCGTCACGCCGCTGCCTGCGGACGCCTCGGGGCTGCTGTGGCTGGTCCTGCTCGGGACCGTGCACACCGCGCTGATGTACGTCCTGATGTACGCGAGCATCGGGAAGCTGCCGACCACGACGGTGGCGCTGCTGTCCTACGTCTATCCGGTGGTCGCGGTGGTGGTGGACGTCCTCGCCTACGGGCACCGGCCGACGTGGCCGGAGGGCGTCGGGATGCTGGCCGTCCTGGCCGCGGCGCTGGCGCCGAAGCGAGCACCCAAGCCCGCGCCGGCGCTTGAGAGGGCGGTGGCCGCTCGGGCCAGCGGGTCGTGAGTGACGTTTCGGCAGTACGTGAAGGCCCCCTTCATTGCGCTAGACGCAATGAAGGGGGCCTTCACGTACTGCGGCTCAAGGGTGCGGTGCCGGGGGCGAATGTAAGGAGGCCTTCACGGACCACCACACCACGCGAAAACGGCGCCCCGGTCCGAAGACCGAGGCGCCGCTTTCGGCGTCAAGGCGTCACTCGTGGTTCGGGCCCGTGTGGTACTCGAACACCAGCCCGCCGATGGCGACGATGACCAGGCCCAGCGCGATGATCAGCAACCAGATGTGGAAGAACGCCAGCGCGACACCGGTCAGCGCGGCGGCCGCCGCGAGACCGACCGGCCAGTAACTGCCCGGGCTGAAGAAGCCCAGCTCACCGGCGCCGTCGCTGATCTCGGCGTCTTCCCGGTCCTCCGGCCGCGGCTCGATGCGCCGCGCCACGAACTGCAGGTAGCTCCCGGCCAGGAAGGCCAGGCCACCGGTGAGGATCAGGGCCACCACACCGACCGGCTCGACGCCGTCCCGGGTCATCGTTCCGGTCATGTACGCGTAGATACCCGCCACGACGACGGAGAAGACCGCGACGAGGAAGAAAATCCGTCCTTCGACCTTCATGGACGTTGCCTCACTCCTGTTTCGGGCTCGAACAGCCGGGTCAGTTGGACGCGACCCGCGCGGTGCGGTCGGTGTTGAACGGGGTGGTGGTGACTGCGTAGGGCGAGCACAGCTCGCCACAGTTCATCGCCGTCAGCGCCTCGGACGCCGTGTTCGGCTTGCCGCTCTTCGGGTTCACCGTGCCGCGGAGCTGGATGTACTGCGCGTACTTGTCCGGCGAGAGCGCCCTGACCTCGAAGTTCATCCCCGAGTGGTAGGTGCCGCACAGTTCGGCGCAGCGGCCGACGAACGAACCTTCCTTGTCGATCGAGTTCTGGAAGGTGAAGTCCTGGTTGTTCTTCTCCGGGTCCGGCATGACGTCCCGCTTGAAGTGGAACTCCGGCACCCAGAACGAGTGGATGACGTCGGCCGACCGCAGGTTGTACTGGATCGTCTTGTTCGTCGGCAGGACCAGCAGCGGGATCTCGGTCGAGCTGCCGACCGTGGTGATCTCGGGGTCCTCGTGGTTCTTGGAGTCGCTCTTGTACTTGAACTCCCAGTTCCACTGGAACGCGACGATGTCGACCGTGACGTCCGGGTTCTCCGTCTCGGCGAGCACGCGGTTCTCGGTGGTCGCGGTGAAGAAGAACAGCACGCAGACCATGATCGTCGGGACGACGACCGTGAAGATCTCCAGCGGGATGTTGTACTGGAACTGACGGGGCAGTTCCTCCTCCGCGCCGTCGGCGGTCTTCTTCTTGCGGTGGAAGATCGCGGTCCAGAAGATCAGTGCCCAGACGATGACACCGACGGCCAGCGCGGCGATGACGGTCCACGTCCACAGGGTCCGCATGTCGTGCGCCTGCGGGGTCACCCCGACCGGCCAGCCGAAGCGGAGGATCTCGTCCCCGGAACAGCCCGTCGCCGTCAGCATCACCAGCGCGGCGAGCGCTGCGACGCGACCAGCCCGCTTAACTGGGGTGCGCTCTGGATTTCCCACTGCGCCTTGCCCTTTCACCCAGAGCCTCCTCGACCGATCTTCGTGACAGGCGGAGCCTAGCCGAGTTGCGGCGCCGCGCTGACTAAGGGGTAACCCCAACACGCGTATCCCCCACCACATCCGGGTGTACACACCCACCGGCATACTGGGCCCTTCTCCCCCGCTCGGCCAACAAGAGGTGTGTGAACTAGACGTGTGCGGCCTGCTTGGACTGATCTGTTCGACCGAAGCCGACGCGGCGAGCGCCCGTGACGCCGTCGACGCGGCCATGCGCTGCCAGCGGCACCGGGGCCCCGACGAGCACGACACCTGGGCCGACGCCGAGGTCGTCTACGGCTTCAACCGCCTGGCCTTCATCGACGTCGACCACGCCCACCAGCCGCTGATCTGGGGTCCGCCGGAGGCCCCCGAGCGCTACACGCTGAACTTCAACGGCGAGATCTACAACTACAAAGAGCTGCGTGACGAGCTGGCCGCCGAGCACGGTGCGAAATTCGCCACAGAGGGTGACGGCGAGGCGATCGTCGCGGCGTACCACTACCTCGGCGACGACGCGGTGAAGAAACTGCGCGGGATGTTCGCCTTCATGATCTGGGACTCCCAGGAAAAGGTCGTCTTCGGCGCACGCGACCCGTTCGGCATCAAGCCGCTGTTCTACTCCGCCGGCCCCGGCAAGGTCGCCTTCTCCAGTGAGAAGAAGAGCCTGCTGGAGCTTTCCGGCGTGCTCGGGGTCGAGGACGAGCTGGACAAGACGGCCCTGCAGCACTACCTGGTGCTGCAGTACGTGCCGGAGCCCGAGTCGATGCACACCGGGATCCGCCGCGTCGAGTCCGGCACGTCGTTCCGGGTCGTCCCCGGTGGTGCAGTCGAGTTCACCCGGTACTTCCACCCGCAGTTCACCGCGAAGCCGGTCAACAGCCAGGCCGAGGCCGACGAACTGTACGAGCGCATCGCCGATGTGATGCGCGACTCGGTCGGCAAGCACATGATCTCCGACCCGGACGTCACGGTCGGCGCGTTCCTCTCCGGCGGTATCGACTCCACCGCGACCGCGACGCTGGCCAAGGAGCACAACCCGAACCTGATCGCGTTCACCACCGGCTTCGAGCGCGAGGGCTACTCCGAGGTCGACGTCGCCGCCGAATCGGCCGCCGCGATCGGCGTGAAGCACGTGGTCCGCACGGTGTCGGCGGACGAGATGATGGAGGCGCTGCCGCTCATCGTCTGGTACCTCGACGACCCGGTGGCCGACCCGGCGCTGGTGCCGCTGTGGTTCATCGCCCGCGAAGCCCGCAAACACGTCAAGGCGGTGCTGTCCGGCGAAGGCGCCGACGAGCTCTTCTGCGGCTACACGATCTACAACGAGCCGATCTCGCTGGCGCCGTTCGAGAAGATCCCCGGCGGGATGCGGAAGATCATCGGCAAGGTCTCCACGAAGATCCCGGAGGGCACCCGCGGCAAGGACCTGCTGCGGCGGGGGGCGCTGCCGCTGGAGGACCGCTACTACGGCAACGCGCGCAACTTCCGCGACGACCAGCTCCGCAAGGTGCTGCGCACGTACGAGGACGGCATCGGCTTCAAGGACGTCACCGCGCCCTGGTACAAGATCTCCGAGAACTGGGACCCGGTCGCGCGGATGCAGCACGTCGACCTCTACACCTGGCTGCGCGGCGACATCCTGGTCAAGGCCGACAAGGTGACCATGGCGAACTCGCTGGAACTGCGCGTGCCGTTCCTCGACGCCGAGGTGTTCAAGGTCGCCTCGACCATCCCGCTCGACCAGAAGCTCGCGCACGGCACCACGAAGTACGCGCTGCGCCAGGCGCTGGCGAAGATCATCCCGGGACACGTGCTGAACCGGCGCAAGCTCGGTTTCCCGGTGCCGATCCGGCTGTGGCTGCGCAACGAGATGTACGACTGGGCGAAGGGCATCATCTCGGACTCGCAGACCGACGCCCTGCTCGACAAGAAGGCCGTCCTGGCGCTGCTCGAAGAGCACAAGGCCGGACAGCTCGACCGCAGCCGCCAGCTGTGGGCGCTGCTGGTGTTCATGCTCTGGCACGGCATCTTCGTCGAGAACCGCATCAAGCCCGAGGTGCCGGAACCCGTCTACCCGGTGAAGCTCTAGTCACGACTCGTGACGCTGGCCTTCACCGTTCACCCGGTGGAGGCCAGCATGGAGCGATGGACTTCGTCCTCGTGCACGGCACGACGCAGAGCCCGGCGAGCTGGGACCGCGTGGCCAAGTTGCTCACCACCGCCGGGCACCGCGCGATCGCCGTGGACCTGCTGACCCCGGTGGATCTGCCGGTCGAGGGCTACGCGCAGCACGTGCGGGAGCAGTACGGCGGCGGACGCCCGGTCGTCGTCGCCCATTCCGGATCCGGGGTGCTGCTCCCCGCGATCGCCGAAGCGCTCGACGCGCGGGCCATGGTGTGGGTCGCCGCCTACATCCCCGACTTCGCCGGCGGCCGGAGCCTGCGGGACGAGGCGCGGGACGTGCTCGAACCGGACTGGATCGGCGTGGATCCGGCCGCGGATCCCGCGAAGGCGTCGGAATTCCTCTTCCACGACTGCGATCCCGAGACCGAACGGCAAGCGCTGGACAGCCTGCGGTCGTTCAACCCCGCGGTGCTCGCGACGCATCCCGCCGGACCCGCGCCGGAGATCCCGTCGACGGTGATCGTCCCCACGCGGGACCGCACGCTCCGGCCGGAGTGGCTGCGCCGAGCCGCACGGGAGCGGCTCGGCGTCACCGCCATCGAGATCGACTCCGGGCACTGCCCGCACCTGTCCCGGCCCGCCGAACTCGCCGCCATCCTGACCCGCCGCACGTGAAGGCTCAAGCGGGCAGGACCGCCGCGATCTCCTCGGCGGACTCCGGTCCGAAGGCCTCCTTCAGGCGGCTCAGGACGTCGGCGCGGTCGAAGGACCATTCCTGCGTGCCCACGGTCTCCAGCACCAGCACGGCGATCAGCGAGCCCAGCTGCGCCGAACGCTCCAGGTCGAGCCCGCCGTCGATACCGGCGATGAACCCGGCGCGGAAGCCGTCGCCGACGCCGGTCGGGTCGACCTTGCCGCGCTCCGGGACCGCGCCGATCTGCAGGGCGAGGCCGTCCTTACCGACGATCTCGACGCCCTTCTCCCCGAGCGTGGTGATCCGCATGCCGACCCGGTCGAGGACGTCGGCCTCGGACCAGCCGGTCTTCTGGAGCAGCAGTTCCCATTCGTAGTCGTTGCTGAACAGGTACTTCGCGCCCTCGACGAAGGCGCGCACCTGCTCGCCGTCCATCCTGGCCAGCTGCTGCGACGGGTCCACGGCGAAGGGGTAGCCGCGCTGGCGGCACTCCTCGGCGTGCCGGACCATGCCTTCGGGGTCGTCCGGGCTGATCAGCACGAGCGACAGTTCACCGGCGTGCGTGGCGACCGGCTCCAGCTCGATGTTGCGGGATTCAGCCATCGCGCCGGCGTAGAAGGTGGCGATCTGGCAGAGGTCCTCGTCGGTGGTGCAGACGAAGCGGGCGGTGTGCGCGACCTCGGAGACCAGCACCCCGGCGGTGTCGACGCCGTGCCGCTCGAGCCAAGACCGGTAGTCGGCGAAGTCGGAGCCCACCGCACCGACCAGGATCGGACGCTTGCCCAGGACCCCGAGCCCGAAGGCGATGTTCGCGCCGATCCCGCCCCGCCGGACGACGAGGTCATCGGCCAGGAAGCTCAGGGACACCCGGTGCAGCTGCTCGGCGATGAGCTGCTCGGCGAACCTGCCTGGGAAGTGCATGAGGTGGTCGGTTGCGATACTGCCGGATACCGCGATCCTGGCGTTGTCTGCCACCGGTTCTCCTTGATCGGTCGGCCCCGCCGAGGCGAGGACGGCTAAGTTACCCGCAGGTCATGCCCCATACGGGTTGCTTCGGGCACGGCCATCGACACTACCGGTTGGTAGTGGTGTCCTACTCGAACACGAGTCATTAGCTTGTCGTTCGTGACCACTTCCACGTATCACCTCGAACCGGAATCGATCGGCGAACTCATCGCCGACTGTGCCGGTATCCCGTCGTCCCTCCAGGCCGAGAACCTGCCCCTGCCCCGGCAGAGCGCTCCGCCCTGGACCGTGGACGAGCGCTGCCTCGCCCAGGTCGCCGATCTGGACGCCTACGTCTGATCCCGTTCCGGGCATGAAGAAGGGCCGCGACCTGGGTGAGGTTCGCGGCCCTTCTTCATGCCTCGACGCGGATCAGTGGAAGCTGTCGCCGCAGGCGCAGCTTCCGGTCGCGTTGGGGTTGTCGATCGTGAAGCCCTGCTTCTCGATCGAGTCGACGAAGTCGATCACGGCGCTCGACACGTACGGCGCGCTCATCCGGTCGACGGCGACACGAAGGCCGTCGAAGTCACGGAACAGGTCACCGTCGAGCGTGCGCTCGTCGAAGAACAGCTGGTAGCGCAGGCCCGCGCACCCACCGGGCTGGACGGCGATGCGCAGGTGCATGTCGTCGCGGCCCTCCTGCTCGAGCAGGGCCTTCGCCTTGCTGGCGGCGGCGTCGGTCAACGTGACGCCGTGGGTCTCCTCGGCGGTTTCGGCCTGAGCTGCGGCTGCCTGCTCAGCGGTCGTCATGGTTCTCCCTCTGGTCGAACTCGCTGCGGGTACTCGTCTTGCACATGGTCCAACACGTCGGAGTCCCGATCTGTTCCCCACCATGGTGACATATCGCTCGGCCTGGTGCGTGGCACCGTGACGCCCGCGACTACCCTGGTGGGGTGAGGTTCCTGCGCCGTAGCACCACAGACTCCGCCACGACGGACACCGAGACCCCCGGCGACGAGGCCGTCGAGGTCCAGGCCAAGTCGTACACGCCCGGGAAGGGCAAGGCCACGCCCAAGCGGCGTGAGGCCGAGGCCAAGCGCCGTGGCCCCGTGGCGCCCCCGCCGACCACCATGCGGGAGGCGATGAAGCGCAACAAGGAGCTCCGGAAATCCGCGAAGGCCGACCCGGATTACAAGCTCAAGCAGCGCAATGCCGCCAAGGAACGCCGTGAGCGGATGATGGCGGGCGAGGACAAGTACCTGCTCCCCCGTGACCGTGGCCCGGTCAAGGCCTACATCCGTGACCTGGTCGACTCGCGGCGCAATCTGCTCGGCCTGTTCATGCCGCTGGCGATCCTGGTGTTCGTCGCGCTGATCCTCCCGTACCCCGAGGTCCAGCGGTACGCGACGCTCCTGTGCACCGTGATGCTGCTCGGCATGATCGTCGAGGGTTTCCTCAGCGGGCGCCGGATCGCGAAGATGGTCCGCCTGAAGTTCCCGAACGAGACGATCAAGGGCACGTCCGTCGGCTGGTACTCCTTCATCCGCGCGAGCCAGATCCGCAAGCTGCGGGTTCCGAAGCCGCGCGTGAAGCCCGGCGACAAGGTCTGAGCCCAGCGGCGGAGCTGAGACGCATCCGGGGAAGCGCCGGAGCGCGAACCCGCCCTGCCGAAGTCGATCGCGGCCTCGGGTTCACCGACCAGCACTGAGCAGGCGAAACCCGGGTCGTTAGCGTGGCTAACGGCCTGGGGTAGAGTCGCGTCCATGGAGTTTCGACGACTGGGCCGCAGCGGCCTCAATGTCAGTGAGATCTCGTACGGCAACTGGCTCACCCACGGGTCCCAGGTGGAAGAGGACCAGGCCCAGGCCTGCATCAAGGCGGCGCTCGACGTCGGCGTCACCACGTTCGACACCGCCGATGTCTACGCCAACACGGCCGCCGAATCGGTACTCGGCCGCGGCCTGAAGGGCCTGCGCCGCGAAAGCCTGGAGATCTTCACCAAGGTCTACTGGCCGACCGGTCCCAAGGGCCCGAACGACCAGGGCCTCGGCCGCAAGCACATCATGGAGTCGGCGAACGCTTCGCTGAAGCGCCTCGGCACCGACTACGTCGACCTCTACCAGGCGCACCGCTTCGACCGGACCGTGCCGCTCGAAGAGACGTTCCTCGCCTTCGCGGACCTCGTCCGCCAGGGCAAAGTGCTCTACGTCGGCGTTTCCGAGTGGACCGCCGAGCAGATCACCCAGGGCGCGGCGATCGCGCGCGAACTGAAGGTGCCCCTCATCTCGAACCAGCCGCAGTACAACGCGCTGTGGCGGGTCATCGAGGCGCAGGTCATCCCGGCGTCCGAACGCGAAGGGCTCAGCCAGATCGTCTGGTCGCCGATCGCGCAGGGCGTGCTCACCGGCAAGTACAAGCCCGGCCAGCCGCTGCCCGAGGGCTCCCGCGCGACCGACGAGAAGGGCGGCGCCAACATGGTCGCCCGCTTCCTCAACGACGACGTCCTCGAGCGCGTCCAGCGGCTTCAGCCGATCGCGGACAAGGCGGGCCTGACCATGGCCCAGCTGTCCGTGGCGTGGGTCCTGCAGAACCCGAACGTCGCCTCGGCGATCATCGGCGCCTCGCGGCCGGAGCAGGTGCACGAGAACGTGAAGGCGGCAGGCGTGAAGCTGGACGCGGATCTGCTCGCCGCGATCGACGAGGCCCTCGACGGCGTCACCGAGACCGACCCGACGCTGACCCGCTCGCCCTGATCCCGTCGCAAGTAGGTGACTGATCGCGGACGCTTTTCCCGCAATCAGTCACCTACTTGCGTCAGTCGCCGTGGACGCGGGAGTGGTACGCGATCTGGCCGTCGAGGTCGAGGGCGTCACCGGGGGCGCGCAAGGGATCGATGCCCAGGCCCCGCAGCAACCTGCTCGCACCGGCGACCCGGTCGCCGGTGCGGCCGTCGAGCCGCTCCGGCCGGTGGCCCCGCTGGATCAGCAGGCCCTCGACGTCGTCGATCAGCCGGTACGGGTCGTAGACCTGCTGTTCAGGCATGACCACCACCGGGAATCCAGGTCTTCCCGGTGATCCTTTCGTAGACCTCGGTGTAGCGCTTGCGGGTCGCCTCGACGATCTCGTCCGGGATGGCGGGGCCGGGCGGCGTCTTGTCCCAGCCGGTCGTCGTGGACCAGTCGCGGACGAACTGCTTGTCGAAGGCGTGCTGCGTCCGGCCCGGCTCGTACTCGTCGGCGGGCCAGAACCGCGACGAGTCCGACGTGAGCACCTCGTCCCCGAGCGTCAGCACACCGTCGGCGTCGAACCCGAATTCGATCTTGGTGTCGGCGATGATGATGCCGTTCTTCGCCGCGTGCTCCGCGCCCTTGGTGTAGACCTCGAGCGTCAGCTCGCGGAGACGGTCCGCGGTCTCCTTGCCGATCTCGTTCACGACGTCGGCGAAGGTCATGAACTCGTCGTGGCCGGTGTCGGAGATCTTCGTGGTCGGCGTGAAGATCGGCTCGGGCAGCTTGTCCGCCTCGACGAGACCGGCGGGCAGTTCAACGCCGGAAACCTTGCCGTCGCGCCGGTATTCACGCATGCCGAGACCGGTGAGGTAACCGCGCGCGATGCACTCGACCTGGATCATCTTCAACGGCTTGCACCGCATGGCGCGCCCGGCGAATTCGGCGGGGACGTCCGTCGTGGAGAGGACGTGGTTCGGCACCACGTCGGCCATCTTTTCGAACCACCAGGCGGAAAGCTGGTTCAGCAGCGCGCCCTTGTCCGGGATCGGGGTCGGCAGCGAGACGTCGTAGACCGAAACGCGATCCGAGGCGACGAGCAGAATGTCGCCGTCGATTTCGTAAAGGTCCCGGACCTTACCCGCGTGAATGTGCTTCATGCCCCGTCCTCGATGTCGTATTCGTAAAAAATCCAGTGGTCCGGCAACGCCGCCGATTCGCCGTACTCGAGTACGTCACCCTCGGCGGACAGAAACCTGTTGCGACTCAACAGAATCGCCGAACCTTCGGCCACGCCGAGTTCCGCCGCCTCCTCGGCACCCGCCAGCCCCGCGGCGTGCTGAGAATGGGTCGACGCCAGAACACGACCTGTCCGGTCCGCAACGTATTTGACCGTGCCTTCGACGATCCGCACCGGCTCGAAGAGCAAGGGAGCCTTCGCCGCGACGGCGCCGTCGAACCACGAGACCGACGTCGACACCGGCCGGCCTTCGCCCGCATATGTGGTGCGCCGCCGACGGATCACCGGAGTACCTTCATCGATTCCGAGCGCGCCCGCCACCCGGTCCGGGGCGGGCAGGAGGCCTGCTTCGCGGATTTTCGCGTAGTGGCCCGGTGGATAGACCTTGCCGGTTCGCGCGATCGAGATCGTCCGATCGTGCGCGGAGCGGTGCAGCGCCCTGGTCTGCACCACTGTCCCGATCCCGCGTACCGCGCGGACCAGACCTTCGGCGCGCAGCGTCGAGAGCACCTTCATCGCCGTCGCCATCGCGACGTTCCAGTTCCTGGCGATCTCCCGCGCGGACGGGACCGCGTCGCCTTCCTTGAGCCTGCCCGAAACGATGTCGTCGCGAATGCTTCCCGCGATCTGGAGATACGGCGGTTCGGGTCGATCGACGGCGGGCAAGGTGACTCCTCACAAGGTCGCGCGGTGCGCACAAGCGTTCTAGCACACCAATGGGCGAGCACCAAGGATCCTGCTCACACCCCATTATTACGTACTAGTACACATTCTGGACGGTGCTCTAGTACACCTGTTACTCTCCGCAGAGTTCCCAAAACCCGTTGGGGGGCTCGATGAACCATCTGAGCATCGACGAACTGCTCGAAGAGCTTCGAAGACGCAGGTGGGTCGTCTACATCTTCGGCCCCAGGGAGGAGCCGGAGGTGTGTGCGGCGGTCTTCCAGTGGGACACCTGCGCAGACGTCCTCATCCTGCGCGGCGAGGAACGGGCGAGCGCCTTCCGCGTCACCACCCTCGCCGACACGGACGTCTTCCAGCCGGCACTCGTCTCGTGGCAGTACCACTCGACGGCCGACTGGACCCTGCGCGCGGTGCTCACCATCCCGCCGCCCGGCGACGCCACCGCGCCGATCCAGCTGCTGCAACCACATCCGGACTGCGTGATCCCGATGGAAGCACGACGGCCGGTCACCATCCTGCCCGCCATACCGACCAAGGCCGACCAGGGAGATCCCTAACCTCGGCCGATCACCTGCTCGGCGACAACGAGGTCGTGCGGGTAGGTGATCTTGAGGTTCTCCGCGCTGCCCGGAACCCACCGCACCGGCAGCGCGGAGAACCTTTCCATGCACGAAGAGGTGTCCGTGCCGACGAAACCCTCACGCTCGGCCGTTTCGTAGGCTTCGAGCAACGGAGCGGCGCGGAAACCCTGCGGTGTCTGCACCCTGATCGCCCCGGGCAGCGCACCGGAAACGGTGTCGCCGTCGACGCGCACGATGTCGTCGGCCGCGACGCCGGGCACCGCTCCCCCGTACCGCCGCGTGCCGGCGAGGACGTCCGCGATCAGGTCCGGCGTGACGAGCGGACGGGCCGCGTCGTGCAGCAGTACCGCGTCGATCTCGCCGCTCTCGATACGGGAAGTCAAGTGGCGCAAGGCGTTCAGCTCCGAACCTTGACGCGTCGCGCCGCCGTGGACGAGTTCGACCTCACCCGGATGCGCGGCGAGCACCTCCCGCGCGAGTTCGGTGTCCTGCGGCCGGATGACCAGCACGAGCACGTCGATTCCGGGCACGCGGGCGAAGGCGTCGAGCGACCACGCGACGACCCGTTTTCCCGCCACCGGCAGGTACACCTTGTTGAGCTTGGCGCCGACCCGGGTGCCCGCTCCGCTCGCGAGCACCACCCCGGCGGCCTTCGTCTGAGCCACAGGCAACTCTGACACAGGCGGGTGGGTAGGTTGGGCCCGGCCACCGAAGCGATCCGAAGGGGCAGGGCGTTGGACGACGAAATCCTCGAATTCGCCGAAGTCGAGCAGCCAGACGAACACGCGCGCTCGGCGGCGATCGCCCTGCACTCGAAACTGATCAAACCGGCCGGTTCGCTGGGCAGGCTCGAAGAACTGGGCGTATGGGTCGCGGCGTGCCAGGGCCAGTCTCCGCCGCGGCCGTTCACGCGGCCCCGGGTCGTGGTGTTCGCCGGGGACCACGGCATCGCCGCGAAGGGCGTCTCGGCCTATCCGAGCGAGGTCACCGCGCAACTCGTCGGCAGCATGCTGACCGGCGGCGCGGCCATCAACGTCCTGGCGGCTTCGGCGGGCGCGAGCGTCCGGGTCGTCGACATGGCCGTCGACAGCGACGCCCCCGCGACCCGGTCGATCGGCGAGTTCAAGGTGCGGCGCGGCTCCGGCTCGATCGACGTCGAGGACGCGCTGACCGACGACGAGGCGCGTGCCGCCGTCCGCGCGGGCCGGGCGATCGCCGACGCCGAGGTCGACGGCGGGGCCGACCTGCTCATCGCGGGCGACCTCGGGATCGGCAACAGCACGCCGGCCTCGGTGCTGGTCGCGGCCCTGACCGGCAGTGAGCCGGTGGCCGTCGTCGGCCGCGGGTCGGGGATCGACGACAACGCCTGGATGCGCAAGGCCGCGGCGGTCCGGGACGCGCTGCGGCGCGCGCGGACCGTGCTGGCCGACCCGGTCGCCCTGCTGCGCACCGCCGCGGGCGCCGACATCGCGGCGATGGCGGGCTTCCTCGCGCAGGCCTCGCTCCGGAAGACGCCGGTGATCCTGGACGGCCTGGTCGCCTCCGCGGCCGCGCTGGTCGCCGAGGAACTCGTCCCCGGCGCGCGGCGATGGTGGGCCGCGGGCCAGCGTGGCGGCGAACCCGCGCACGCGCTGGCGCTGGAACACCTCGACCTGGACCCGATCCTGGACCTGGACGTGCGCCTCGGCGAGGGGACGGGCGCGGTCGCGGCGCTGCCGCTGGTGTTCATGGCGACGCGGGTGCTCGCGGAGATGGCCACGCACGAGCAGGCCGGGGTGAGCGGGCCGCTGATCGAGGCTCCGCCTTCCTGACGCTGACGACCCCTCCTGGATGTCATGAAAGGGTCGTTCAGGACGTTTCTTGTCCTGAACGACCCTTTCGTTCAGCCTCACGGGAGCCCGCTGCTGGCGGTGAGTGCGGTCGTGAGCGGCGGGCTCGAGCAAGCCCGTGAAGGCCTCCTTCCCTACCGTGAGAGCAGGGAAGGAGACCTTCGCTACCTCGCGCGTCCGAGGCTGGCGCACACGTCGCGAAAGCCACTTTCGGGACGTGTGGTGTCCCGAAAGTGGCTTTCGCGACACCGGCCACGACGACCGCGAACAGCCGCGACCGGGCGACCCCTCAAGTACGTGAAGGCCCCCTTCATTGCGTCTAGCGCAATGAAGGGGGCCTTCACGTACTTCGAGCCTCAGCCCAGCGGGTACATCCAGCCTTCCGGTGCGGGCCGGGTGCCCTCCTGGATCCCGGTCAGCGCGGCGCGCAGCTTCATCGTCAGCTCGCCGGGCTGCCCGCCCGCGACGGAGAACTCGCCGCCCGCGTGCTTCACGTGCCCGACCGGCGTGATGACCGCCGCGGTCCCGCAGGCGAACACCTCGGTCAGCTCGCCCGAAGCCGCCGCCTTCTCCCACTCTTCGGTGGAGATGCGCCGCTCCTCGACCTGGTGCCCGAACGACTTCGCCAGCTCCAGCAGCGACTTGCGGGTCACGCCCGGCAGCAGCGAGCCGGTCAGTTCCGGGGTCACGACGCGGGCCTCGTCACCGGAGCCGAAGACGAAGAACAGGTTCATCCCGCCCATTTCCTCGACCCAGCGCCGCTCGACCGCGTCGAGCCACACGACCTGGTCGCAGCCCTTCGCCACGGCCTGTGCCTGCGCGACGAAGGACGCCGCGTAGTTGCCCGCGCACTTCGCCTCGCCGGTGCCGCCGGGGACGGCGCGCACGTATTCGGTCGACAGCCAGACGCTCACCGGCTTCACGCCGCCGGAGAAGTACGAGCCGGCGGGCGAGCCGATCAGCGCGTAGAGGTACTCGTTCGCGGGCCGGTTGACGCCGAGCCCGGCTTCGGTGGAGATCATGAACGGCCGCAGGTACAGCGACTCGCCCGGCTTCGTCGGGACCCAGCGGGCGTCGACCGCGACGAGCTCGCGGATCGAGTCGAGGAAGGTCTCCACCGGCAGCTGCGGCATGGCGAGGCGCTCGGCCGAGTTCCGGAACCGGATCGCGTTCGCGTCGGGCCGGAACGCCGCGATCGTGCCGTCCGGCTGGCGGTACGCTTTGAGACCTTCGAAGATCGCCTGGCCGTAGTGCAGCACGGAGGTCGCCGGGTCGAGTGTCAGTGGCGCGTACGGCCCGACGGTGGCGTCGTGCCAGCCCTGCTCGGCACTCCACTTCACGGTCACCATGTGGTCGGTGAAGTGCAGGCCGAAGCCGGGTGCGGCCAATACGTCCGCGACGCGTTCCGGGCTCGCGGGGCTCGGGTGCGGGAGGTGGGTGAACTGCGTCGAGGTCGTCATGACTAAGACGATAACGCTTGGTCGGACCCACGTTAGTCGGACGTCCGCATATCTTTACCTCCCGCGATCTGTCCGTCAGGACGAACACGGGAGGGTCTTCGCCCTAGGATGGCGGCGTGACGTACAACCAGATGCAGCCCGCCCAACCGGCCCACCCGGCCAAGCCCGCCGCCCCCGGCGCGGGGGCCGACGTCAAGACCTTCGCGACGGCCGTGCTGCTCACCTTCGGCACCGGCGTGCTGATGATGGACGGCTGGGCCCTGCTCGACAGCGGCTTCGGCGCGTTCCTCGGCCTGGTCGCCGGCGGTTTCGGCATCTTCTGGTGGAGGAGCATCCACGGCAAGGTGTTCCCGCGCGAGCTGTCCACCAAGTCGGTGGTCATCCTCACGGTGATCAACGTCGTGCTGGTGCTGCTCCTGCTCCTCCAGGTGAGCTAGAGCAACCCCTCGGGGAGGCCGGGCGCCGGCCAGTCCGGGTCGGGCCGGAAGTCGGTCCACGTCCCGTCGAAGGGGAACCGCCCGGCGTCCGCGAGTGCCCCGATCCGCTCGCCCTCGGCGCGCAGCCGCTCCAGCTGACCGGCGGTGAGGCGGCCGGCGAGGACGGCCTCCTCCGCCTCGTCCTCGTCCTTCCACTGCCAGCGTCCACCGGGCTCGACGGCGACGTCGAGGATGCCGTCGATGCGGTCCGGTCCCGACGGCGTGCGCCCCAGCGGGACTTCGAGGTTGACGTACCAGTTCAGGAAGCGGCCGGCGGCGTCGAAGAACCACCAGACCGACGACCATTCGTCGTCGGCGATGCGGCGCAGCGTCGAGGTGTCGCGCCAGAGGTCGGCCACGCGCACCCTCGGCACCCGGAACCGCTCCTCCAGCGGCGCCTCGCGGAGGAGCCGCCCGTCGGCGAGCCTGCTGCCGACGATCGGGGTGTCCGCGGGCAGCCAGCCGAGCAGCACGGTGCCGTCGTCGGAGATGACGCGAAGCGGGTGGTGCTGGCCGATCGAGCCGTCCGGTCGCAGGAAGCGTTCGACGACCGTGTCGCCAGGGGTCCAGAGAGGATCATGCACGCCTTGAACGGTCACTCTTCGAACGGTACCGACGGGCGCGGACCCGCAGAACCAGTTCGGCGAGCGTTCCCACTCCCGCGAGCCCGAGGGCCACGACCGGCCCAGCGAAGGCCGCCGCGACGGCCACGATCAGTCCACAAGCGAGTGTCGCCTTCGGACGTTCCGGGGAAAGCCGCTCGCGGCCGTCGGTGAAGGCGTCCACCGCGACGGGAACGGTCGCCACGGCGGCCATGACCGTCAGCACCGGCAGGAGCGACACCGCGTCGGCCGCGGCGAGGAGCTCACGGAACGACGTCGCCGAAAGCCCCAGCCGGACCGGCCCCAGCTGATAGAGGGCGACGGCGGTGATCGCGACGGCCACGGCGCCCACCGCGGCGGCGCGGCCCGCGCCGGGACGGCGGGGCAGCAGGAACGGCAGCAGTACCAGCACCGCGAGGCCGAGCCCGGGCACGGACGGCGGGTCCGGCGCGATGAACTGCGCCAGCGGCGGGATCCCGACGCAGATGGCGATCAGCGACGCGGCCGCGGCCAGCAGCAGGCCGGTGACCCAGCGGGCGGCGTGGTCACCGAGGCGGACCCCGGCCAGATCGGCGACGGTCACCACGACGGCGAACACCGCGGCGGCGGCTCCCGGCGCGGACGGGAAGACGTACTGGCCGAACGTCGTCGCGAAGACCAGGACCAGGCCCAGGCGTGAAACGGAGCCCACGATCCGGTCGGGCCGGGTATCGCCCACCGGCGGCAGCAGCGCCTCCGCCGCGACGGCGAGCACGGCCGCGACCACGACGGCGGCGAGTACCCAGTAATCCGCTCCGGAGGTGCCCGCCGCCAGTGCGATGAGCAGACCGCCAGCCAGCCGCACGCCGTCTCCCTTCCAGTGTCATCCAGTTACCCGGTCGGCCCCGCTGTTCCCCCAGGTCCCCCTGTCATTAGCATGGCTCACGATCCAACCGGGCGGCCGCCCGGTACCACCGCGAACGCGCGAGGAGCCAGAAGTGACCGTGCCGAAGCTTGCCCTGACCGAGAACGCCGAAGCGGCGCTTGCCAAGACGCGCGCCGACGTCGTCGTCATCGGCACCCTGCAGGGTGAGGACGGTCTGGCTCTCGCCGCCGGCTCCTCCGTCGCCGATTCCGCCTTCGACGGCAAGCTCGCCGACGTCCTCGGCACCCTCGGCGCGTCCGGCAAGGCCGACGAGGTCGTCAAGGTACCGACGCTGGGCAAGCTGTCCGCCGGTGTCGTGCTGGCCGTCGGCCTCGGCAAGGCGGGCGCGAACGGCGTCACCGCCGAGCAGGTCCGCCGGGGCGCCGGTGCCGCCGCGCGGGCGCTGAGCGGGACCGACCGCGCGTTCGTCACGCTGTCGGCGATCGACCTCCAGGCCGCCGTCGAAGGCACCGTGCTCGGCGCGTACTCCTTCACCGAGTACCGCTCCGAGAAGGGCGACGGCCCGGTCGCCAAGGTCGACTTCGTGAGCCCGGAAGAGGGCGCCGCCAAGGACCACAAGGCGACGCTGAAGGCCGCCGGCCTGATCGCCGAGTCGGTCATCGTCGCCCGCGACCTGATCAACACCCCGCCGAACGACCTGTTCCCGGCCTCCTTCGCCGACCGCGCGAAGACGCTGGCCGAGGCCGACAACCTCGACTTCGAGGTCCTCGACGAGAAGGCCCTCAAGCGCAAGGGCTTCGGCGGCATCCTCGGCGTCGGCGGCGGTTCGTCGCGTCAGCCGCGCCTGCTGCGCATCGCCTACAAGCCCGCGAAGGCCTCGAAGAAGGTCGCGCTGGTCGGCAAGGGCATCACCTTCGACTCGGGCGGCATCTCGATCAAGCCCGCCGCGAACATGGACCACATGACCTCGGACATGTCGGGCGCGGCCGCCGTGCTCGCTTCCGTGGTGCTGGCCGCGAAGCTGAAGTACCCGCTCGAGGTCGTCGCGCACATCCCGCTGGCGGAGAACCTGCCCTCGGCCACCTCGTACCGGCCGGGCGACGTGCTCAGCATGTACGGCGGCAAGACCGTCGAGGTGCTCAACACCGACGCCGAAGGCCGTCTCGTCCTGGCCGACGCCATCGTGCGCGCGGGCGAGGAGAACCCCGACTACCTGATCGAGACCTCGACCCTGACCGGCGCGCAGGTCGTCGCGCTGGGCAACCGCACCGCGGGCGTCATGGGCTCGGACGAGTTCCGTGACCGCGTCGCCTCCATCGCGCAGGCGACCGGTGAGGGCGGCTGGGCCATGCCGCTGCCGGAGGAGCTGCGCGCCGACCTCGACTCGCGCCTCGCCGACCTGGCCAACGTCACCGGGCACCGCTGGGGCGGCATGCTCGCCGCGGGCATCTTCCTGCGCGAGTTCGTCGCCGAGGACCTGCCCTGGGTGCACATCGACATCGCGGGCCCGTCGTTCAACACCTCCGGTCCGTGGGGTTACACCGGCAAGGGCGGCACCGGCGTCCCGGTCCGCACCATCGCCGCGGTCCTCGCGGACATCGCCGCGAACGGCTGATACAGCCTCGTAGAACGTCATGAGGGGGGTCAGTGCCGTTCCGGCGGCACTGGCCCCCTCAGCGGCTTCCGTACCGTTCCGGCGGTCACGCGTGATCAGATGGACGACACGCGCCAGGGGCTTGCGACCGTTCCGGGTCGCAACCCACAAGACGCGGGTGCCGGACCGCGAATGCGACCTTGATCGATGTGCGCATTGCCTTCACCGCGATCGGCCTGCCGGGACACTTCTACCCACTGGTGCCCCTCGCCTGGGCCTGCCGGGCGGCGGGACACGACGTCCTCATGGTCACCACGGACGGCTTCACCGCCGGGGCCGTCCGGTCCGGGCTGCCGGTCGCCTCGTGCGGACCGGCGGCGGACTTCGTCGACCTGGTGACCCACGGCGGGGTTCAGGACGAGGAGTACGCCAACGGGCGGGCCTTCGGCCGGATCGCCCGCCAGCGGCTCCCCCGTACCGAGCGGCTGCTCCGCGACTGGCGGCCTGACCTCGTCGTCAGCGAGCGCGCCGAATTCGCCGGCCCGATCGCGGCGCATACCCTCGGCATCCCCCAGGTCGAATTGCACTGGGGCCGCGCGGCACTGCCGCAGTACCGGATCGCCGCGGCCGACGAACTCCGGCCCACGCTCGCCGCCAGAGGACTGGCCGGTCTGCCCGCCCCGCGCGCCTCGCTCAACCCGTGGCCGCCCGGGCTGCGGCTGCCCTACGCCGGCGGGCACCTCAGCGTGCGCCACGAGTCGTACAACGGTGACGCGCTCGTCCCCGGCTGGGCGCTCGAACGCCGCACCAGGCCCCGCGTCTGCATGACGCTCGGCACCGTCGTCCCCCGCATCGGCGAGGACGTCGTGTCGGCCTGGCATCCGGTCCTGCTCGCGCTGGCCGAACTGGACGTCGAACTCGTGGTCGCCGTCTCCGAAACCGTGGCGGCCCGCTGGCCCGCCCTGCCGGACGCCGTGCGGCACTTCGGCTGGCTGCCGCTGTCCCAATCGCTCGGCGCCTGCGACGCGGTGATCCACCACGGCGGACAGGGCACCACGCTCACCGCGCTCGCCACCGGACGGCCGCAGGTGATGCTGCCCGTCTTCGACGACCAGTTCGACAACACGGAAGCCGTGGTGCGAGCGGGCGCCGGGCTGCGCCTGCTGCCGGACGAGGTGACCCCCGCCTCCGTGGCCGCCCGCACCGGCGAGGTGCTCGCCCGGCCCGGGTACGCGCGCGCCGCGGCGGACGTGGCCACCGAGATCGCCGCCCAACCGTCCACAGCGGACACCGTGCGGGTTCTGGTGGATCTGGCGCGTGAGCCGCTCGGCCGCGCGGCCTGACCGATCGTCCCGCGGCGCACACGATGAGGGAGTGATGGGAATGTCCGAGCAACCGAGCACACGAACGCGGCGCGGCCGCGCGATCGCCGTCTACGGCCTGCTGGTCGTCGCGCCGGTGCTGCTGACGGTCGGCCTGCTCGTCGGCGGCGACGGCGGAGGCACTGCCACGACCGCGGTGGAGACCGTCGCCGGGCACCCTCTCGCGCACCTCCTGCTCGCGATCGCGGTCGTGGTGGCGGCCTGCAAGCTCGTGGGGGCGCTCCTGCAGCGGATCGGCCAGCCGCCGGTCATCGGGGAGATCGCGGCGGGCATCCTGCTCGGCCCGTCCGCGCTCGGTGCCGCCTGGCCGGAAGGCGCGGCGGCGCTGTTCCCGCCCTCGGTGCTGCCGGAACTGAACGCCCTCGCCCAGGTGGGGGTCGTGCTGTTCGTGTTCCTCACCGGCCTCGAACTCAACACCCGGCTGCTGCGCGGCAAAGGCCATCTCGCGGTGGTGGTCAGCCACGTCAGCATCGCCGTGCCCTTCCTGCTCGGCGTCGCGCTCGCGGTCTTCGCCTACACGCGGTTCGCGCCGGAAGGCATCGGGTTCCTCGCGTTCGCGCTGTTCTTCGGTGTCTCGCTGAGCGTGACCGCGCTGCCGGTGCTGGTCCGGATCCTCCAGGACGTCGGGCTCCTCCGTACCGAGGTGGGCGTCGTCGCGCTGACCTGCGCGGTGGTGGACGACGTCACGGCGTGGACGCTGCTCGCGGTCGTCGTCGCCCTCGTGACGGCGTCGTCGATGACCGGTGTCGTGGTGACGCTGGTGCTGGCGGCGGTGTTCATCGCGTTCCTGCTCCTGGTGGCCCGGCCGCTGCTGGAACGGCTCGCGCGGCGCACCTCCGAGAGCGCCCTGCGCAAACTGGCCCCGCTCGCGCTCGTCGGTGTGCTGCTGTGCGCGATGTCGACCGAATGGATCGGCGTGCACGCGATGTTCGGTGCCTTCATGTTCGGCCTCGTCTTTCCGCGCGACAACGCGGCGGAATCGTGGCTGCGCCAGAACACCGGCGGGCTGACCGCCGCCGTCCTGCTGCCGCTTTTCTTCGCCTACAGCGGTTTGCGGACCGACATCGGCCTGCTGGCCGACGGCGGGCTGTGGCTGTGGTGCGCCGCGATCGTGTTCGTGGCCGTGGTCGGCAAACTCGGCGGTGCCGCGATCGCGGCCCGCAGCGTCGGCGAGACCTGGAACCGTTCGCTGCAGATCGGCACCCTGATGAACTGCCGCGGCCTGACCGAGCTCGTGGTGCTGAACGTCGGGCTCCAGCTCGGTGTCCTGTCCCCCACGCTGTTCACGATGCTGGTGCTGATGGCGCTCATCTCGACCGCGATGGCCGCTCCGCTCGCGACGTGGTTCGCGAGGCGGGAGGGGACGCTGGTGGAGGTGCCGCGGCAGCGGCGATCGAGCCGGCTTCCCGTGCCGCGCCCCTGACCGTAGGCGGGCTCGAAACCGTAACTCGCTTGCTCAGAGCCGTAACTCGCGTGATTGAAGGCGTAACTCTCGAGTTACGGCTCTGATCACGTGAGTTACGGCTTCAATCACGCGAAGTACGGAAAGCACGATGCCCCGTCGCGGGAGCGACGGGGCATCGGCGGGTCCGGCTCAGGCCGCGGCGGCGTCCCGCCACCGGCTCGAAACCACGCGAGGCGACGGGATCGGGACCACGAACCGCCCGCCCGCGTCCAGGAACTCGTGCTCGTTCGCGATGATCTCGTCGGCGTAGTTCCACGCCAGCAGCAGGTAGTAGTCCGGAGGCGTGTCCTTGGCCTCCTCCGGCGAGCACACCGGGATGTGCGTACCCGGGGTGAGCTTGCCCTGCTTGCCCTTGGTGGTGTCGGTGACGAACTCGATCTCCGCCGCGGTGAGCCCGCAGAACTGCAGCAGCGCGCAGCCCTTCGACGGCGCGCCGTAGCCCGCGACCCGCTTGCCCATGGCGACCAGGCCGCGTACGAAGTCGCGGATGTGGTCGATCACCGACGCGGTGTTCGCCGCGAACTCCAGGTACGGCCGGTCGCTGTGCAGCCCGAGCGCGCGCTCGTGCCCGAGGATCGCCCCGACGGTGTCCCGCGTGGCCACCGGGCTGTCCTGGGGCGTGGCGAAGACGATGATCGACCCGCCGTGCACCGGTGCCCGCTGGACGTCGACGAGCCGGAGACCGTGCGAGGTGAACAGCCGGTCCAAAGTGGACACCGAATAGTACGAGAAGTGCTCGTGGAAGATCGTGTCGAACTGGTTCTCCGCCAGCAGATCCACCAGGTAGGGCACCTCGATGGCGAGGACGCCGTCGTCGGCGATCACCGACGTCACCCCGTCGAGGACGTCGTGCACGTCCGGGATGTGCGCGAAACACTGCCTGCCCAGCACGAACTTCGCCTTGCCGTGCTCGGCCGCGACCCGCGCCGCCGATTCGCGGCCGAAGAACGCGGCACGCGACGGGACACCGTTCTCGTTGGCGATCTCGATCAGGTTGCGGGCCGGGTCCACGCCGAACACCCGCAGCCCGCGGCGCTGGAAGTAGGTCAGCTGGGTGCCGATGTTGCTGCCCAGCTCGACGACCAGGTCGCCCTCGGTGAGGCCGGCGCGCTCGTGCGCCCAGTCGACGATCCGCTCCATGTGCCCGGCGATCAGCGCGGACTCCGAGGTCACGTAGACGTAGTCGCTGAACATCACGTCCGGCCGGACCTCGTGCCGGATCGACATCAGCCGGCAGTCCCGGCACACCACGACGTCCAACGGGAAGGCGGGTTCTTCGGGGAGCGGGTCCGTCGGCTCGAGGAAACCGTTCGCCAACGGGTGCGAACCGAACGAATAGACCTCGAGCCAGTCATCGGCGCCACACACCCGACAGGTGTCGATTGTCCTGATGACGTCCTGCATCGTGCCTCCTGATGGAAGTGATCGTTCGCCTGCTGGTGCTACGGGCTGTCTCCAGATCCATGGTCGTCCGCGCACGCGAAGGCGGCGTCTCCTGACCTGCCGAGGAAAGCCGCGGTTCAGCGCAGGTCGGGAAGGCCGGCGCGCTCGTCGCGCTCGGCCTGCTCCAGCAGCGGCGTCAGATCGTGGCCCGCGTCGTCCAGCCACGCGTGCAGGTCCCCCACGGCGGCGAAGCGGACGGGCATGGTGCGGATGTCGAAATCGGCAGGCTCGGCGTCGGCCAGCTCGTCCCAGGTCAGCGGGGCGGACACGAGGCCGCGTGCGGTGGGGCGCACCGAGTACGCCGAACCGACCGTCGCGGCGACCTGGTTGTAGTCGAAGTACACGCGCGAACCGCGGTTCTTCTTGAACCACTCCATGGTGACCAGCTCGGGCCTGCGCCGGACGAGTTCCCGGCCCAGCGCGATCGCGGCCCGGCGGACGTCGGCGAAGGACCACTTCGGCGCGATCGGCACCAGGACGTGCAGGCCGCCCTTGCCGGAGGTCTTGGGGCCGGCGGTCATCCCGAACTCCGCCAGCAGCGCACGCAGCTCCTGAGCCACCAGGACGATGTCGGCGAACGTGCGTCCGGGGCCGGGATCCAGGTCGATCTGGAGCCGGTCCGGGCGGCCGAGATCGCCTTCACGGACGGGCCACGTGTGGAAGGTCAGCGTGCCGAGGTTCGCTCCCCACACCAGCACCGCCAGTTCGGTCGGGCAGACCTCGTCGAGGACGATGTCGTCGTTCACCGGGACCCGGACCGTCCGGACCCAGTCCGGTGCGCCTTTGGGAAGCCGCTTCTGGAAGAACGCCGAACCGCGCGCGCCGTTCCATTCGGTGAGTTTGGACTCGGGCTGCACACCGCCCGGCCACCGTTCGAGGGTGGTCGGGCGGTGCAGCGTCGCGGTCAGCAGCCCGGCCCCGACCGCGACGAAGTACTCGATCAGTTCGAGCTTCGTCGCGCCGAGGTCCGGGAAATAGACCTTGTCCGGATTGGACACTCGGACGGTGCGCTCGCCGCCGGGCGAACGCACCTGCAGCTGAAGGTACTTGGCCGCCATGTCCGAGTGCCGCCTCCGATCAACCGCAGTGCCGCTTGAGGTGCTGTCCGGTCAGCGAGGTGCCGTGCTTCACCAGATCCGCGGGCTTGCCGGTGAAGACGATCTCGCCGCCGGCGGTCCCGCCCTCCGGGCCGAGGTCGATGATCCAGTCGGCCTGGCGGATCACGTCGAGGTTGTGCTCGATCACGATGACCGTGTTGTTCTTTTCGACCAGCGTACCGAGAATCCCCATCAACGTGTCCACATCGGACAGGTGCAGGCCGGTGGTCGGCTCGTCGAGCACGAACACCGAACCCTCGCGGTGCAGTTCGTTCGCCAGCTTGAGCCGCTGGCGCTCACCGCCGGAGAGCGTGCTGAGCGACTGGCCGAGGCTCAGGTAGCCGAGGCCGACCTCGACCAGCGCCTTCAGCTTCGGCGCCAGCGCGGGCTCGGTGAAGAACTCGGCCGCTTCGGAGATCGGCATCTCCAGCACGTCGGCGATCGACTTGCCGCGCAGCTCGTGTTCGAGCACCGCGTCGGTGAACCGGCGGCCGCCACAGCTCTCGCATTCGCTCGTCACCGGGTCCATGTACGCGAGTTCGGTGATGATGACCCCGCGGCCCTCGCACTCCTCGCAGGCGCCCTTGGAGTTGAAGCTGAACAGGCCTTCCGAAACCTTGCCCGCCTTGGCGAACAGCTTCCGGATGCCGTCCATCACGCCGATGAACGTCGCCGGCGTGGACCGCAGCGAGGCCGAAATCGGCTTCTGGTCCACGAAGATCGCGTCCGGGTACTCGGCGAGGAAGACCTGCTCGACGAGCGTCGACTTGCCGGATCCGGCGACGCCGGTGACCGCGGTGAGCACCCCGGCCGGGAACTCCACCGACACGTTCTTCAGGTTGTGCAGCGCGGCCTTCTTCACCGGGAGCTTGCCCGTGGGGGTGCGCGGCGTCGTGTTGAGCTTCGTGGGCGCGCTCAGCGCCTTGCCGGTGGCCGTCGACGACTTGCGCAGCGCGGCGACCGTGCCCTCGAAGACGACCTCGCCACCGTGCACACCCGCGCCGGGACCGAGGTCCACGACGTGGTCGGCGATCGCGATGACGTCCGGGTCGTGCTCGACGACGAGGACGGTGTTCCCGCGGTCGCTCAACGCCTTCAGCAGCGCGGTGAGCCTGCCGACGTCGTGCGGGTGCAGGCCGGTGCTCGGCTCGTCGAAGATGTAGAGCATGCCGGTCAGGTCGCTGCCGAGGTGACGGACCAGCTTCAGGCGCTGCGCCTCACCACCGGAGAGGGTGGAGGTCTGCCGGTCGAGGGTCAGGTAGCCGAGACCGATGGCGGCCATCCGCTCCAGGCCGACCCGCGCGTTGTCCGCGATGGCCTTCACCGTCGCGCCGGTGAGCTTCCCGAGCAGTTCGATCAGCTCGTCCACCTGCAGCGCGGCCCATTCGGCGATGTTCTTGCGCTGGATCTTGGTGGCCAGCGCGGCCGCGTTGAGCCGGGTGCCGCCACACGAGGCGCATTCGCCGTCGGTGACGAACTGCTTGACGGTCTCCCGCTTGCGCTCGCTCAGCGTGCTGATGTCGCGCTTGAGGTAGAGCCGGGTGAACCGGTCTTCGAGACCCTCGTAATTCGTGGCGAAGGAGGTGTTCTTGGTCTTGACCGTGACCTTTCCGCCGGTGCCGTGCAGGAAGTCTTCCATTTCCTTCTTGGTGAACCGCTTGAGCGGCTTGTCCGGGTCGTACATCCCGGAATTCGCCCAGATCTGGAAGTCCGGGCCACCGACCTTGTACTCGGGGAACAGCACCGCGCCGTCGTTGAGGGACTTGGAGGTGTCGAGCATCCGGTCGAGGTCGAGCCGCACGGATTTGCCGAGCCCGTCGCAGTCCGGGCACATGCCCTGCGGGTTGTTGAACGAGTACTGCGAAGGCCGCCCGTGTTCGGGGTCGGCGTGCCGGGCGAACAGGGTGCGCAGCACGGGAAGGATGTCGGTGATCGTGCCGACCGTCGAACGCGCGCTGCCACCGAGGGGTTTCTGGTCGACGAGCACCGGCGTGCCGAGCCGCTCCACCGCGTCCACCGCGGGCCGCTCGTACCGCGGCAGCTGATTGCGGATGAACCAGGGGAACGTGCTGTACAGCTGGCGCTGGGCCTCCACACCGATGGTGTCGAACACCACGGACGACTTGCCGGAGCCGGAGACACCGGTGAAGACCGTGATCTTCCCGGTCGGCACGGACAGGGTGACGTCCTTCAGGTTGTGGACACGTGCGCCCGATACGCGGATCTCCTCGCCGGCCGAGGACGAGTTCGTTCGTTTGGTGCCACTCACTATTATCCCCAATCCAGTTTATAGTCGCCAGGCAACTATGCCGTGAACGGGGATTCGGGACTTCTCTATTCGTGCCGTATCGGACGATTCGCCCCGATCACCCGATCGAGATCGACCCGGACGGGCCTTTCCAACTGGGAGTACCGGCAGGATTCCGGATCGCGGTCCGGGCGCCAGCGGACGAACTGGACCGGGTGCCGGAACCGGACGCCTTCGAGGTAGTCGTACCGGACCTCCACCACTCGTTCGGGCCGCAGCGGCACGAACGTCGGGTCCTTCTCGCGGTTCCACCGGCTCGCGCCCTGGCCGAGTCGTTTGCGTTCCTCGATGGTGTCGGCCATCCATCCCCAGGGATGCCGGTCGAAATCCGTGACGAGCGGCTGGAGTTCTTCGAACAATTCCTCGCGCCGGGCCATGCTGAACGCGGCCGAGACGCCGACCGGGGCCAGGCCGTCGACGAGGGTCACCCACCGTTCGAAACCCGCCCACGCGCCGATGTCGTCGTACAACGCCAGCAACAGCGAACCGATCCGGTCCGGGCCCGATTTGTGCACCCGGTAGCCGGCGACGACACAGTCCGCGGTGCGGACGTGCTTGATCTTGGCCTGCACCCGTTTGCCGGGCTGATAAGGCTGATTCGGGTCCTTCGCGATGATGCCGTCGATGCCGGCGCCCTCGAATTCGGCGAACCACCGGCGCGCCTGGTCGATGTCCCTGGTCGCCGGGGTCACGTGGACCGGCGGCCCCGCGTCGGCGAGCGCCTCTTCCAACCGGGCGCGGCGGATCTCGAACGGTTCTTCACGGAGGTCGAGGTCGCCGAGGGCGAGCAGATCGAAGGCCACGAAGGACACCGGTGTGTCCTCACTGAGCTGCTTCACGCGGCTGGCCGCCGGGTGAACCCGTTGCTGCAGGGCGAAAAAGTCCAATCCCTGACCGTCCTCGGCGAACACGACCGCCTCGCCGTCGACCACACAACGCTCGGGTAGCTGACGGCGCGCGGCCTCGACGAGATCCGGGAAGTACCGGGTCATCGGCCGCTCGCCCCGGCTGCCGATCTCCACGTCGTCCCCGTCGCGGAACACGATCGTGCGGTAGCCGTCCCATTTGGGCTCGTAGAAGCAGCCCTCGGGGATCGCGGTCAGCGGCCTCGCGAGCATCGGGGCGACCGGAGGTCCGAAGGGCAGCGCCATGGCGGCGATTCTGCCCGCGCGGCGTGCCTCCGGCCACTCCGGTCGTGCCCTGGGTCACCCGGGTCGTGAGTGGCGTTTCGGGTTCTATTGAGCCGAACGTCGAACGTGGCGTGTTCTCGGGCGGGTCGATGGTGGGATGAAGGCTCCCTTCGCCGCGTCTAATGCGGTGAAAGGAGCCTTCGGCCCTGGTCAAGCGCGGGTCGTGAGTGGCGTTTCGGCTTAGAACCCGAAACGCCAGTCACGACCACCGGGACCGGCTCAGCGCAGTTCGACGCCCGCGGACTCGACCGCTTCGAGGAATTCGCCCCGCGCCAGCGCGGCGGCGACGGCCTCGATGTCGTCGGCCATGTAGCGGTCCTGGTCCAGCGTCGGCACCAGCTCGCGCACCTTCTCGTAGGTGGCCAGCGAAGCCGGGCTGAGCCCGTCGCGCCGCCCGGAGATGTCGACCGCCTGCGCGGCCGCCAGGAACTCCACGGCCAGGATGTACTGGTTGTTGGCCAGCACGCGGCGCGCGTTGCGGGTGGCGATCAGGCCCATGCTGACCACGTCCTGGTTGTCGCCGTTGGACGGCACGCTCTGCGTGCTGGCCGGGGCGATCGTGCGGTTCTCCGCCACCAGCGCCGTCGCCGGGTACTGCGCGCCGGCGAAACCGCTGTTGAGGCCGGGATCGCCGGCCACGAGGAACTCCGGCAGACCGTAGTTGAGGTGCCGGTTGAGCACCCGGTTGGTCCGCCGCTCGGAGAGCACGCCGAGCTGGGTCAGCGCGATCGTCGTGTAGTCCATGACGAACGCGACCGGCTGGCCGTGGAAGTTCGCGCCGTGGAAGATCTCCTGGCCCTCGAAGAACAACGGGTTGTCGTTCGAGGAGTTCAGCTCGACGCGCACGGTGTCCGCGGCGTGGTTCAGCGTGCTGCGCACCGCGCCCAGCACCTGCGGGATGGCCCGCAGCGAGTACGCCTTCTGGAGGTACACCTGGGTGCGGGCGACCCCGTCACCGGTCTCGTCCGCGCCGGCGGCGACCTGGTCGCGCAGCCGGGCGTGCTCGACGGTCAGCTTGCTGCCGCTGGTCAGCGCGCGCATGTTGGCCGCGGTGTCGATCTGGCCGGGGTGCGGGCGGGCCAGGTCGTGTCCCTCGGCGAGGAACGGGCTCTTCGACCCCTGCAGCGCCTCGACGATCAGCGCCGTCACGATCTCGGCCTGGCGCAGCTGCGCGAAGGCGCGGTCGAGGACGAGCGAGCCGACCCCGGTCATCGCCGACGTGCCGTTGATCAGCGCGAGGCCTTCCTTGAACTTCAGGCTCAGCGGCTCGATACCGCGCTCGCGCAGCACCCGGCCGGTGGGGACCTTGCCGTTCGGGCCGAGCACGTAGCCCTCGCCGATCAGGGTGGTCGCCACATGCGAAAGCGGCGCCAGGTCACCGCTCGCGCCCAGCGAGCCGATCTCCGGGATGGCGGGGACGATGCCCTCGTTCAGGTACAGGGCGAGCCGCTCCAGCACCTCGGGGCGGACGGCGGAGTAACCGCGGGCCAGTGCGTTCAGGCGCGCCGTGACGATGGCGCGGGACTCGTCCTCCGCGAACAGCGGACCGACACCCGCGCTGTGGCTGCGCACCAGGTTGGTCTGCAGCTCGGTCTCCTTGGCCGTGGAGACCAGCATGTAGATCATCTCGCCGTAGCCGGTGGTCACCCCGTAGATCGGGATGTCCTGGCGGGCGATGTCCTCGAAAACGCGGCGGCTCTTGGTCGCCTTGGCCAGTGCCTCCGACGTGACCTCGACCGGGCTGCCGTCCTCGGCGATCTTGCGCACACCCGGGATGTCGAGCGTCTCCCCGTCGATCTGCACAGGCACCGCAGTCTCTGCTGTCGTCACTTGTGTTCACCTTTCGTCGCTCGGGTCCCGCATGGTCGCCGCGGTGTCGCCGCCTGGTCTCTCCGGCGCCCTCACCACTACGGTCGCACCGGGACTCGCCGTGGGTCTTCTCTAGCGTTGCGTGAGTTTTTCCTTGTCAGGACACGGTTTCGCCCCGGTCGCGCGTCGGGCGCGGCCGGGGCGAAAGGGGGTTGACGGGCGGGGTGAAGGGGACTTTCCCCGCATCCGACGCGGGGAAAGCGCGGCGGTCTCAATCGGTTGTTGCAAGTAGTGGCGGCTGATAGGGAGGTCGTCATGCCAGGAGCCCGGTTGACGCGCGAGGAGCGGGAGAAGATCCAGAATGGTCTGGATCAAGGTCTTACCCAGGACGCGGTGGCGAAGGTTCTGGGTAAGTCACCCTCGACGATTTCACGAGAAGTACGCCGCGGTGGTGGGCCGCGGTGTTCCAGGCCCGGAAGCAAGGTCACTGGCCGGCCTCGCCGTTATCGGGCCGACCGAGCCCAGCGCCTGGCCGTCGAACGCGGCCG
This sequence comes from Amycolatopsis lurida, assembly GCF_900105055.1. Taxonomy (NCBI): domain Bacteria; kingdom Bacillati; phylum Actinomycetota; class Actinomycetes; order Pseudonocardiales; family Pseudonocardiaceae; genus Amycolatopsis; species Amycolatopsis lurida. The sequence goes on along the minus strand of NZ_FNTA01000004.1, from coordinate 6,876,696 downwards.
GCGCCCGAAAGCCCATCTGCTGGCCGGTGAGTTGGCGGCGGTGGTGACCGGTCTGCTGGAAGCAGACTGGTCACCCCGGCTGATCTCCCTGATGTTGCCGACGCTGTTCCCCGACGATCAGGCTATGCGGGTGAGTCACGAGACGATCTACCTGTCACTGTTCATCCAGACTCGTGGTGAACTGCGCAACGAACTCACCGAGCACCTGCGGTCAGGCCGTGACCAGCGCCGGTCACGCACCAGCACCTCCAGCCGCCGCCAGGGCCGGATAACCGGGATGACCCCGATCAGTGAACGCCCCGCCGAGGCCGCCGACCGGGCAGTGCCCGGGCACTGGGAAGGCGATCTGATCCTCGGGGCAGTCGGCCAGGGCGCGGTCATCACCCTGGTCGAACGCCACTCCCGATTCGTGTTGCTGGCCCCCCTGCCCGACACACACAAGGCCGTCGAAGTCCGGGAACTGCTCACCAGCATGATCACTACCCTGCCCACCGAACTGAAACGGTCGCTGACCTGGGACCAGGGCAACGAAATGGCCCAGCACGCCCAGTTCACCCTGGACACCGGCCTGCAGGTCTACTTCTGCAACCCACACAGCCCCTGGGAACGCGGCAGCAACGAGAACACCAACGGCCTGCTACGCCAGTACTGGCCCAAAAGCTCAGACCTGCGCCACCTCACCCAAACCCACTGCGACGCGATCGCCCTACGCCTCAACACCCGACCACGCCCTACACTCGGCCTCCTCACACCAGCACAAGCACTCGACAAAGCACTACTTGCAACAACCAGTTGAAACCGCCCGCCCTTCACCCCGGGCTTGGGGTGCGAAGCCCTGCTTACTTGCGCACGCCGACGAACAGCCCCGGCGCGTTGGCCCGGCCGTCCGACAGCTGAAGCGGGTCCGAGAGGAACTCGACCGTGCAGCCCGCCCGTTCGAAGGCGAGCTCGTACTCCTCGCGCGTGAACAGACTGGTCACCAGCTCGTCGGTCCAGGCCCGCATGCCTTCGGGTTCCGAGACGGTGAACCGGATCTCCATCCGCGTGGTCAGTCCCTCGCGCACCGACCTGGTCAGCCGGGAGACGACCCGGCGGTCCTCGCGCACCACGTGCCCGCCGACGTAGCCGTCGATGAAGTTCTCCGGGAACCACCAGGGCTCGACCACGAGCACGCCGCCGTGGTCGAGGTGCTCCGCCATCCGCGCGACGGCCTTGTCCAGGTCGTGGCTCGACAGCATGCAGGCGACCGCGTTGCCGATGCAGATCAGCGAGTCGTACTTCTTCCCGAGGTCGAAGTCCCGCATGTCACCGGGGTGGATGTCGATGTCCGGCAACCGCAGCTGCGCGAACTCCCGCATCGCCGGCGCGATCTCCACCCCTTCGACCTCGTCGAACAGCCCGGCGAGCCGTTCGAGGTGGGCACCGGTCCCGCAGGCCACGTCGAGCAGCGTCGCGGCGCCCGGCTTGCGGTCACGGATCAACGCGGCCAGTTCCTCGGCCTCGGCCCCGAAATCCTTGCCCCGGCTGCGGAAAACCAGGTCGTACAGTTCGACGTGATCGTGCCCGTATGTCATGTTCGCTCCCTGTTCTCGGATCGGGTCAGCCGTGAGTCCGGTCCCGCACGGCCCGTGCGAGCGTGTCGACGACCCGCCCGATATCGCTGTCGCTCAGCGCCTGGTGGATCGGCAGGCACAGGGTCGAGGCCGCGGCCTTCTCGGCCGAGGGCAGCACGGCGTCCGAACCGTAGGCGTCGACCTTGTGCAGCAACTGATAGCGGAACGTGGTGTAGATCCCCTCGTCGAACAGTTGCCGTGCCACGGCGTCGCGGATCGCCGGATCCATCTGCACCCAGTAGATGTAGTACGAGCTCTCGTGCCCGTCCGGCAGCGGCGGCGGCGTGCGGAGCCCCGGCACCTCGGCGATCGCGGAATCGTAGAACTCCGCGATCAGCCGCCGGCGCTTGACGAAGTCGCGGAGCTTGGCGAGCTGCGTGGTTCCGACGGCCGCCTGGACGTCGTTCATGATCGACCGCCGGGAGAACGAGGAGACCTCGAACTCCCACCACCTCGTCTGTGTCCGGTGCGCCTCGGAGAAACCGCTCGACTGCGCCATTCCCAGGTACGCGCGTTTCGCCGCCTCGGCCGTGACCGCGGGGTCCTTCGCGTACAGGATCCCGCCGTCCAGCGCGACCGCGATCTTGCCCCAGTCGAAGCTCCACGCCGAGATGTCGCCGAAGGTCCCGACCGCCTTACCGTCCACAGAGGACGATTGCGCGTTGGCCGCGTCCTCCATGAGCCAGATTCCGCGCTCCTGGCACAGCTTCGCGATCTCCACGATATGTCCCGGCCGTCCGCCGTAGTGCAGCAGCAGGACGCCGCGGGTCTTCGGGGTCAGGCAGCGTTCGATGTCCTCCACCGTCGGGTTCAGCAGCTCGGGGTCGACGTCGCAGAAGACCGGCCGGGCACCGTGCGCGGCGACGGCGTTGGCCGCGCCGACGAAGTTCACCGTCGGCAGCACCACTTCGTCGCCGGGACCGATACCGAACAGTTCCATCGCGAGGAAGGTCGCCTCGGTGCACGAATTCGTCGAGGTGACGTGCGAACGTCCGACGCCGAGGTGCGCCGCCCAAGCCTCTTCGAACTCCGCGACCTTGGTACCGCGCCCGATCCAGGAGGTCTTGAACACCTCGCCGACGGCGGCCAGTTCGTCGTCCCCCAGCGACGGCTGGAAGACGTTGATCATCTTCGGCTCCATCACGCCGCCCTGGTGACGGTGGCGTCGGCCTTCAGCGGCTCCCACCAGCTGCGGTTGTCGCGGTACCACTCGATCGTCGTCGCGAGGCCGTCCTCGAACCGGACTCGCGGCTCGTAACCGAGTTCGTCGCGGATCTTGGTGATGTCCAGGGAATAGCGACGGTCGTGCCCGAGCCGGTCCGGCACGTGCCGCACCCGGTCCCAGCCCGCGCCGCAGGCCTCGAGCAGCCGCTCGACCAAGCCGTTGTTGTCGAGTTCGGTACCGCCGCCGATGTGGTAGACCTCGCCGGCGCGGCCGCTGTTCAGCACCATCGCGAGCGCGCGGCAGTGGTCCGAGACGTGCAGCCAGTCACGGACGTTGCGCCCGTCGCCGTAGAGCGGGATGGACTTCCCGTCGAGGAGATTGGTGATGAACAACGGGATCACCTTCTCCGGGTACTGGTAATGCCCGTAGTTGTTCGTGCACCGGGTGACGACGACGTCCAGCCCGCGGGTGCGGTGGAACGCCAGCGCCAGCAGGTCCGAACCGGCTTTCGCGGCGGCGTAAGGGACATTCGGGTCCAGCGGTGACTGCTCGGTCCACGAGCCCGAGTCGATCGAGCCGTAGACCTCGTCGGTCGAGACGTGCACGAACCGGCCGACGCCGTGCCGCTGCGCGGCCTCCAGCAGCAGCTGGGTCCCGGCGACGTTGGTCTGCACGAACTGCGCCGCGCTCACGATCGAACGGTCGACGTGGGTCTCGGCGGCGAAGTGCACGATGGCGTCGTGCCCGGCGACGATCTCGTCCACCGCATGCGGATCGGCGGTGTCCCCGCGGACGAACCGGTATCCCGCCGCTTCGGCGACCGGAGCGAGATTGGCCAGATTCCCCGAATAGGTCAGTTTGTCGAAGACGGTGATCTCGGCCTCGGAAAGCCCCGGCAGTTCGCCGCGCAACGCCGCGCGGACGAACTCCGAGCCGATGAATCCGGCCCCTCCGGTCACCAGGATCCTCATGTCGCTTCCTCTCGTCTCAGGCGCGGTTCTCGGCGGTCAGCCGTTCCAGGACGCCGACGATCTCCGTCGGCCCGGGCGTGGCCAGCCAGCCCCGCCGCAGAGCCGCCGCGCCTTCGGCGTGGGACGGCTCCTCGAGCACGCGGCGGACGCGATCCCGGATCTCCTCCGCGCTCTGCTTCTGGTGATCGATGCGGAAACCGGCGCCGTGCCGGGTGACCACCTCGGCGGTCTCGGTGGCGGTGAGCTGCTTCTGGCAGTCGAACCGCCATTCGATCCCGTCTTCGGTGGGTTTCCCGTAGCACCGGACGGGCTCATCGGTGTCGCAGATCAGTTGCGGCACCCCGAACGCCGTCGCCGAGGCGAAGGTGCCGGTCGAGCCGTGATGGATCAGCGCGGCACAGGTCGGCAGCAACTGGTTGAGCGGGATGTAGTCCACGGTGCGGACGTTCGACGGCACACCTGCCGGGCGGTCGGCGAGCTGGTTCTTGTCGAGGGTGGCGATCACGTCGACGTCGAGATCGGCGACGGCGTCGAGCAGCTTCGCCGTCCGGCCCCAGTCGCCCTTCATGAACTTGCGGACCGAAACCCCCAGTGACAGGCCGATCCTCGGCCGATCGGAGGGAGTGTGCAGCCAGTCCGGCGCCGGTGCCGCGCCGTTGAACGGCACGTTGCGCACCGACACCGACGGGACCCGGCTCGGCAGCCGCAGACCGTCGGGGAAGGGATCGACCGTCCACTGGCCGAGCAGCAGCTCCTCGTCCAGGGTGAGGCCGAAGTGCTCGGCGAGCGGGCGGACGGTCGCGGTCAGCGGGTCCTCCGGCACGTCGACGCCTTCGGCCCGCCGCCGCGCGATCCGGTCGAGCACGAAACCGGAGTAGTCGGGGGCGTTCAGCACCCGTGCGTGCGCCGCGCCGGAAACCCGCGCCGCCACGGCACCGCCCGGGAGCCACGGATCCCACAGCACCAGATCCGGCCGCCACTCGACGGCGAAGTCCACCAGCGCCAGCACGTCCTGCCGGGGCTTCGGCGGATGGTAGTCACGAGCCGCGAGCACCTGGAAGCAGTGGAACATCTCCCAGACGTGGAGGCCGGCGGCGTCGAGGTCGAGCACCTTGGAGAACCGCGCGGTCTCCGCTTCGGTCGGCAGCAGGTCCAGCCAGCCGGGATGGCCGCGGTCGTGCACCGCGAGCGGCTCCGGCTCCCCGCACACCGCCGGGATCAACCCGGTGGCCGTGACCACCCGGTCGAAATCGACCGAGGTGATCCCGGTGTCCTGCCCCGACGGCGCGGCGATGCGCACCTCGTGTCCCGCCGCCTGGAGCGCCCAGGCGTAGGAGACCAGCGGCAGGAAATGCGCCGGTGCGGGGAAAACACAGAACATCACCCGCATCGTGTTCCCTTTCCGTGTCAGAACTGTTGTCGCACAAGCATTCCTGCTCTATCCTCGGACAGGAGCACCCGCCGGGACGTCTCCACGTTTGCGGCGGAGACTCAGACCGGTTTCGTCGCGTAGATCATGAAGATGTCGGACGCCGAAAGCTCGGTCTCCTGCTCCGTCTCGCAGGTGAAACCGCGTTCCTTCAACAGGGTCAGGACCTGATGCAGCCGATCGTCGAAGTCGTGGATCTCCATGACGACGTTGCGGATGCGGCCCCAGTCCGGCTCCTCGATCCCCGCCAGTACTTCGATCTCGCTCTTCTCCACGTCGATCTTCAGCAGATCGACGTGGTCGACCGCGTGCTCGCGGATCAGCGCGGACACCGTGGTCGTCCGGCAGTCGATGTAGGACAGCTTGTGCCGGGACTCGGCGACCGCCTCGGCCTGAGCCGGGGAAAGCCCCCGCTCCACCAGGAGACGGCGCGCGAGTTCCGTCTCGCTGTCCTGGTCGGCGTAGAACCCCGACTCGGCAGTGGCGTTCGGGTAGTAGCCGAGCCGCCGCGTGCCCTCCCGGTCGGCCAGCGCGACGTTGTGCGTGACCCCGCCGCGCACGTGCCTGCGGAAGTTCTCCGTCAGCGCGGCGAACGGCTCCGGCGCGGGTTCCGCCGCGACGATGAACGCGTCCGGAAAGGTCTGCGCGAAGAACATCGAAGCCATGCCGATGTTGGCCCCGATGTCGAAGATCACTTCCGGCGTGGGATTCGGGAACCCGTCACGGAGATAGGACCGCTCGACGAAGATCTCCCGGTAGAGGAACGCGGCCTCGCCCGGATCGACCTGCGCGATTTCCCACCCGTTGGGCAGCCTTCGCAGCGGCATGCCGTCACGCCGCTTTACGGCTGCGGGAAAGCACGTCCTGGGTGAACGTGGCGAGATCCGGGTCCTCGAAGAGGTCGCCGATGTCGAGGGAGACACCGAACTCCGCCTCGATCCGCTCGACGACGAAGACCGCGGTGACCGACTGCCCGCCCAATTCGAAGAACGTGTCCTCCTGGCGGATCTCCTGGACGTCCAGCACGTCCTTCCAGATCGCCTCGATCCGACCGGCTGCGCTGACGTTCTCACTGGTCATTTCTGCTCCCACTTTCGACGTGTACCTGCTCGGAGACGGGCAGCCGCCCGGTATCGGCGGCCGGCTTGGAATTGCGAAGGACACGGAGAATCATCGACGGACGCATCAGCGCCTGCGGGGGATCCACCAGACCGGCGACCCGGAAGAAGGCCTCGGTGACCCGGGGATCGCGCGTCGCGGCGGTGTGCAGCTTGCCCATGAACGCGTTGCCCATACGGACCTTCAGCGTGCGCGGCCCTTCCACACCGGGGAAGTTGAGGTCACCGCCCGCCGAGATGTCCCACGGGGAGTCGATCAGCGGCGCGATCGCGCGGAAGAACTGGATCGCGTCCGGCTCGATCCCCTGGGCGAGCTGCTCCCGCAGCACCGTCGCCTCCAGCGCGGCGACCGTCATCCCCTGCCCGTAGACGGGGTTGAAGCTGCACACGCCGTCGCCGATCACCAGGAACCCGCGCGGGAAGTCGACCAGCCGCTCGTAGCGGCGCCGCACGCTGGCCGGGTACTTGAAGGTGACCGGGTCGTCCAGTGGTTCCGCGTGCTTGACGGCTTCGTAGATCTCGGGCGCGGCAAGGGTTTTCGCGAAGGCGAGGAACCCTTCGGGGTCGGTGGGCGGGTGGTCGCCGAGCATCCCGGTCAGCGACAGCATCGAGCTGCCGTCGTGGAGCTTCGGGAAGAACCCGCCGCGCGGGTTGTCGAGCGAGGCCACCGGGTTGATCGAGAGGTCCGCGCCGTACGGGTCGGAGTTCAGCAGGAACCGCCGGGTCGTGTACGCGAGGTTGATGACGATGCGGTCCTCTTCGGGCGGGGCGAAACCCAGCTCCTTCAACCAGACCGGCGACCGTGAGCCGCGGCCGGTCGCGTCCACCACGAGATCGGCGGCGAGTTCCTCGATCTCGCCGTCATCGCCGGCGATCGTCACCCCGATGATCCGGCCCTGGCCGCCGGTGCGCAGGCCGCGCACGGCGAACGGCGTCTTGAAGCTGACCTGGGGCAGCGCCGCGACCCGGGTGCGCACGTGGAGCTCCAGCACCGGGCGGGTCGAGGAGACGCTCATCAGCCCGGACCGCGCCGGAGCCAGCCGCTGCCCGTTGAAGTACCAGCGGAGATCACCCGCGAGGTCGCCGGCGGGCACGTTGGACGCGGCCAATTCACCGTCCAGACCGGGAAAGAGCTCCTGCAGGATCTGCTGTCCCTTGGCGAGCAACGCGTGCGCGTGCCGCCCCTGGGGCACACCGCGGCGGGCCCCCTCGACTCCCTCGACCTCGTCCCGGTCGACGATGACGACACTCCGGTAGGACTCCGACAGCACCCGCGCCGTCAGCAATCCAGCCATGCCAGCGCCGAGCACGACGGCCCGGTCTCCGATCAGTTGCCCCATCCGGATTCGCCTCCACCCTTGGCCGTTCGACCGGCCGTTCCTTGGTCCGGGCAGACTTCACCCGCGATACCGTGCCCACTTGGTCGTGCTGTCGCCGTCGGCTCAGCCGCGGGTCGGCACCGAGTCGGGCGACTGGCCCGCCTCCACCTCGTCCCCCGTTTCGGTCCCCGCCTCTTCGTGTTCGACGGGCCGGACGTTCCGAAGCAGGAAGGCGGCGAGCGCCCCCAGCGCGAGGAAGAGGAAGACGCTCAGCCCGGCGATGGTCGTCAGGCCGCTGGTGAAGGCTTCGCGCGCGGAATCGAGCAGCGAAGCCCCGACGGCGGGCTCCAGCTCGCCCGCGACCGTGACGGCACCGCTGATGCTTTCTTCCGCGGCACCCGCGGCCGGCGCGGGAACGCCGTCCGGGATGAGCAGGGTGCTGCCGTACACGGCCGCGCCGATGCTGCCGAACACGGCGATCCCGCCCGCGACGCCCAATTCGCCACCGGTCGCCGAAAGCGACGCCGCGGAGCCCGCCTTCTCCGGCGGGGTCGAATCCATCACGAGGTGGTTCAAGAGCGCGGAAGCCGGCCCGACCCCGAGGTAGCCGACGCTCACGCCGATCACGAGCAGCGCCAGCCCGTCGGCACTGTCCACTTGGGTCAGCAGGAATTGCCCCACCGCCGAGACCGCGAGCCCGGCGGCGAGCACGTAGCCCGGCCGGAAGCGCTGGGCGAGCTTCGGCGAGACGTTGATGCCGATGACGAGCGCCGCGTTCGGGACGAGCAGCCACAGCCCGGCCTGCAGCGGGCCGAATCCCTCGACCGTCTGCAGATACAGCGCGATGTACAGCCCGGTGCCGCTCTGGACGGCGCCCACGATCAGCCCGATCAGCACCGCCGCGCTCAGCTGGCGGTTGCGGAAGAGTTTGAGGTCGAGCAAGGGATCTTCGAGCCTGCGCTGGCGCAGCACGAACAGGGTCGCGGCGGTCGCGCCGATCACGATGGCGACGATCGGCAGCACGACACCCGCGCCCGTCCTGGTCAGCTCCTTCAGGCCGTACACCAGCGGCAGGATCGCCAGCAGCGACAACGCCACGCTGCCCAGGTCGATCCGTCCCGACTCCGGTGCGCGGCTTTCCGGTAGCAGCAGCGGTCCGGCGATCAGCAGGATCGCCAGCAGCGGCACGGCCATCAGGAACACCGAACCCCACCAGAAGACCGAAAGCAGGATGCCGCCGACGACCGGGCCGAGCGCGACGCCCGCCATGAAGGCCGTCCCCCAGATGGCCATCGCGACGCCCATCTGCCGCGGCACCTGGAACATCGTGCTGATCAAGGCCAGCGTCGACGGCAGCAGGGTCGCGCCGGCGAAACCGAGGATCGCCCTGGACACGATCAGCATCTCGGGGCTGCCGGAGAAGGCGGCGAGCACCGACGCGGCACCGAACCCGGTCGCGCCGATCAGCAGGAGCTTGCGCCTGCCGATGCGGTCACCGAGGGTGCCCATGGTGACCAGGAAACCGGCGATCAGGAACCCGTAGATGTCGGTGATCCACAGCTGTTCCGTGGCGCTGGCGCCGAGATCGGCGGCCAGATGCGGGAGCGCGAGGAAGAGGACGCTGATGTCCAGCGAAACGAGCATGGTCGGCAAGGCCAGGACGGCGAGGCCTATCCACTCGCGGCGCCCGGCGGCTCGGGGGGCAGCTGTATCCATAGTCACTCCCCCACTATGGGCGCGTCGTCCGGCCGCCCGCACCTTCAGACTTGCGGCTCCGTCCGGCCTGGTCCGCAAAGGAAAAGTAGCCCCGAACAGGTGAGAACGTATGTGCTGGAGCGGCAGCGTAATCGCACTTGGAGGGATACATGCGCCCGATCCGCAGAACGCCGGACGGCCGCGTCGTCGTGCGCGTCTGGTTCGCGGACTACCCGTTCCAGACCTACGACGGCAGGCCGTTCCTCGATCCCGTCCGGGATCGAGCCGAGGAATTCGGCCGGGCGCACCCGGACTACCTGATCGAGGTGACCGGGCATCCCTTCCCCGCGATGGCGGAGGAGGTCGCCCGCGCCGCCGAACCACCCGACGTGGCCGGCTATTACGCCAGCGCGAGCAGGCTCGCCCTCGACACGCTCGACCGGGATGGCCTGCCGATGTTCACCTCGGTGGAACGCGCGGTCGCCGGACGCGAGGAGATCCTCGGCGAACCGGTCGTGCTGAACGACCTCGAACCGGCCTTGCGCGAGGCCTACACCGGGCGCGGCGGAGAGCTCCTGTCCCAGCCGTTCAGCGTGACCACATTCCTGTTGTACGCCAACATGGATCTTTTGCGCGCGGCGGGAATCACCGAGATTCCGCGCACCTGGGCCGAAATCGCGGCCGCCTGCCAGAAGATCGGCCCCGGTTCGATCACCTGGCCGATCCACGGCTGGCTGGTCCAGCAGGCCGTCTCCGCCCAGGGCGGGGTGTTCGCCGACAACGGGAACGGCCGCGACGGCCGCGCGAACCGGGTCGAACTGGACTCGCCGGAGATGCTGGCGTGGGTGGACTGGTGCCGCCGCCTGCACAAGGACGGGCTCTACCACTACACCGGGACCCAGGGCGACTGGATGGGGAACTTCCAGGCGTTCGCGAGCGGCCGGACGGCGTTCGTCGTCGACTCGTCGAAGGCGGCGTGGGATCTCGTGCGGACGGGACGCGGCCAGGGTTTCGAGGTCGGCGTCGGCCCGATGCCGCGCAACGAGAACGCGCCTTACGCCGGGAATCCGGTCTCCGGTGATTCCCTGTGGCTCGCCAGGGACATCGACCCGGTCACCCGGGACGGCGCGCTGGCCTTCCTGCAGTATCTCGCCAATCCGGTCAACGCCGCCGCCTGGCATCGCGCGCACGGTTTCGTGCCGGTCACCGGGACCGCGGACCTCCTGCTGGCGGACCAGGGCTGGTTCGCCGAGCACCCGTACCAGCGCGCGGGCACCGAGCAGCTCCGCTCCGGCGACGGCTCGGCCGCCGCGCGCGGACCCGTCATCGGCCCGTCGGCCGGTGTGAACGCGGCGATGACGCAGGCGCTGGAGGACGTGCTCGTCCGGGACGCCGTTCCGGCCGAACGGTTCCGGCAGGCCACCGAAGAGGCGCAGCGGCTGCTCGACGACTACAACGCCGACTGCGACGTGCCGCGTACCCCTAGTTCCCTTTCGATCGGCTGAGAGCGGGCGAAATGGTGTCCGAACTGGTCCACGAGCTCGTCCGCGCCCACGCCGACCGGACCCCGGAGGCCACGGCGATCCACTGGGAGGGCGGGAATCTGTCCTACCGGGAACTGGTGGACCGCGCCGCCGCGGTGACCGCCGCCCTCGGTGGCACCGACGAAGCGGTCGCGGTCCGCCTGCCGCAGGGCGAGACGCGGATCGCGGCGCTGCTCGGCGTGCTCGGCGCCGGCGCGCACCTGTCCTGGCTCGGCACCGGCGACCTCGGCGAGCGGGGCCGGGTGATCCTCGGTGATCTCCGCCCGGCGTACCTGCTGATCGACGGCGACGGCACGGACGACGCGCTGGCGTCGTGGTACCGGGACGAGTGCGGCGGCAAGCTCGTCGACGCCGGCGGGCTCGGCACCGAAGGGCTCGCAGCACCGTCTACAGTGGACCCATCAGGCCGGGCCTACGTCGCGCACACCTCCGGGTCGACCGGCGTGCCCAAGGGCGTGCCGCAGACGCACGCCGCGTTCGCGCAGTTCACCACCTGGTTCGCCGCGGAGTTCGGTATCGGCCCGGGATCACGGGTCGCGCAATGGGTCACGCCGGAACACGACCCGGCGCTGATCGAACTCTTCGCCACCTTGGTCGCGGGCGGGACCGTCCACCCGGTACCGGAGGGCGTCCGGGCGCATCCGGTGAAACTGGCCGAATGGCTGGGGGACAACGGGATCACGCATCTCCAGACGATCCCCAGCTTCGCCGCCGAGATCGTGCGCGCGATCGAAAAACACGACCTCGCCGCCAGGCTGACGTCACTCGAGCAGTTCGTGCTCATGGGCGAAGCCGTGTCCGGCGACCTCGTGCGCGGGCTCCGCGCGGCGTTGCCCGCCGCCCGGCTGGTCAACCTCTACGGACCGACCGAGACGATCGCGGCGACCTGGCATCCGATCACCGAGCCGGATACCGAGGCCGTCCCGATCGGGCGGGCCATCCCCGGACGGCGGATCCTCGTCGTCGACGAGCACGACCGGCCCTGCCCCGACGGCGTCACCGGCGAGATCGTCGTGCTGAGCCCGTACGTCTCCCCCGGGTACACCGGCGCCGCCGCCGGCCGGGACGCCGCCTTCCGGCCGCTGCGCACGGAATCCGGGCTCGACGAAGGCGTCCGCACCTATCGGACGGGCGATCTCGCCCGCCGTCGCGCCGACGGCGCGCTGGAATTCCGCGGCCGCAGTGACAACCAGGTCAAGGTGGCGGGCCACCGCATCGAACTCACCGACATCGAACTGACCCTTTCGGCGCAGGAGACGATCGTCGAATGCGCCGTCGTCGCCAAGACCGACCACCACGGCCTGGCGGCCCAGCTGGTCGCCTATGTGGTGCCCGCGCCCGGCGCGGCACCGGATGGACGGCCGCCGCGGGCTTGGCGGACGGCACTGCGTGAACGGCTCGGGCGGGACATGCCGCCGATCCTGTTCACGGTCCTGCGGGAACGGCTCCCGCGCAACGCCATCGGCAAAGTCGACCGGCGGCGACTCCCGGCACCAGAAAGGCGATGAACATGGCTGAGCTGCAGCATGTGGGTCCGGACGCGGATCTCGACCACGTCACCGAGATCATGGAACGCGACGGCGCGATCATCATCGAGAACTTCGCGGATTCCGAGACACTGGCGGGATTGTGGGAGGACCTCGGCCCCGATCTGCAGGACTCCGACTACTGCGAGGTCGGCTACGACGGCCACCGCACGCGTCGCATCTCCTCGCTGTTCGCGCGCACCACGCGGCTGACGCCGATCGTGACCCAGCCGCTCTACCTCGGCGCGTCCCGCCGCCTGATCCAGAAGCCCGTCCCGATCTGGATCGGCCGGTCGCAGATCGAGATGACGCCGAGCATCCAGATCAGCGCCAGCCAGGCGATCCAGATCGACCCCGGCCAGGGCAAGCAGCCCCTGCACCGCGAGGACACCCTGTACCTGCGCCCGCACCCCGGCCCGGTGATCCGGATGCAGCTCATGCTCGCGATGAGCGATTTCACCGCGGAGAACGGCGCCACGCTGGTCATCCCGGGCAGCCACCTCTGGGACGACACCCGCGCCCCGCGCTACGCCGAGTGCGTGCCCGCCGCGATGCCCGCCGGATCGGGCCTGATCTTCCAGGGCGGCACCTACCACAGCGGTGGCCGCAACGACACCGACAAGCCGCGCACCGGGCTGACCCTCTCGCTGGACCTCGGCAGCCTGCGGCAGGAGGAGAACCAGTACCTCGCGGTGCCGAAGGAAAAGGTGCTGGCGTACCCGGAGGAGGTGCGGCGACTGCTCGGCTACGACCGCTGCGCGCCGGGCGTCGGCTGGTTCGAACTGCAGGACCCGCACATGGTCCTCGAGCACGACGACATCGACGCCGCCCGCGCCGCCGCCGACCGGCTCGGCCTCAACGCCGCGGCCTGAGTCACCGTGGTCGTGAGTGGTAAGTGTCGTTCTAACGACACTTACCACTCACGACCACCTGGCCCCTGCGCAAGACCGGTGGCCGTGTCGCGAAAGCCAGTTTCGCCTTTCCTCTCAACGCAATCGGCAATCCGGAAGTCGTGATCCGGCCTGGCCGCCAGCGACGATGGTGGTCAGGCCGTCCCCTGAACGGAAAGAGGTGGAGAACCGGTGAGTTCGCCGCAGTACGACGTCATCGTGGTTGGAGGAGGGCCGGCCGGTTCGACCGTGTCCACCCTCGTGAGCAAGGCCGGACACCGGGTTCTCCTGCTGGAGAAGGAAAAGTTCCCCCGCTACCAGATCGGCGAGTCGCTGCTGCCCGCGACGGTCCACGGCGTGATCCCGATTCTCGGCGTCGAGAAGGAGGTCGCCGAAGCCGGTTTCACCGTCAAACGCGGTGGCACGTTCAAATGGGGCAAGCGCCCGGAGCCGTGGACCTTCGAGTTCGCGGTCTCCAGCAAGATGCCCGGCCCGACGTCGTTCGCGTACCAGGTCGAGCGGATGAAGTTCGACGACATCCTGCTGCGCAACGCGCGCAAGCACGGCGTCGAGGTCCGCGAGGAAAGCTCCGTGGTCAAGGCGATCACCGACGAAACCGGCCGGGTCCGCGGCGTCCACTACAAGGATTCCGACGGCAAGGTGCACGAGGTGTTCGCGCGCTACGTCGTCGACTCCTCGGGAAACACGAGCCGTCTCTTCAAGGCGTCCGGGGCCGAGCGCCACTATTCGCCGTTCTTCCGGAACCTCGCGCTCTTCACCTATTTCGAGGGCGCCGGGAGGCTTCCGGCGCCGAACGCGGGCAACATCTTCAGCGTCGCCTTCGAGCACGGCTGGTTCTGGTTCATCCCGCTGAGCCCGGATCTGACCAGCGTCGGCGCCGTGGTCCACCAGGATTCCGCCGAACTGGTGCAGGGCGACCCCGACGAGGCGATGCGGCGGTTCATCGACGCCTGCCCGCGGATCAAGGACATCCTCGGCGACGCCAAGCGGATCACCGAGGGGCCGTACGGTTCGTACCGCGTCCGCAAGGACTGGTCGTACTGCAACTCCCGCTTCTCCGGCCCGGGCATGGTGCTGGTCGGCGACTCGGCGTGCTTCGTCGACCCCGTCTTCTCCTCCGGCGTGCACCTGGCCACCTACGGCGGTCTGCTCGCGGCCAGGTCGATCAACGGCTGCCTCGCCGGAACGGTCGACGAGGACGCGGCCTTCGCCGAGTTCGAAAAGCGATACCGGCGCGAGTACGGCCTTTTCCACGAGTTCCTCATCGGGTTCTACGACATGAACAAGTCCGAGGACTCCTACTTCTGGCAGGCGCGCAAGGTCTCCGAAAGCGCTTCGAACGATGTCGAGGCCTTCGTGGAACTGGTGGGCGGCGTCGCTTCGAACGATCTCCGGCTCACCGCCGACGACCTCGCCGCGACCGTCGAATCGGTGGAGCACAAGCCCGGCGGAGCCGCGAACGGAACCGTCCTCACCCGGATGCTCAAGGCCGGCGCCGGCCTGCAGGGCAGGGCTCTGCTCGGTTCCAGGTCCGGCGAAGGCGCGGCGCTCGAACCGGGCGGCCTCCGTGCCTCGGACGACGGGCTGAGCTGGGTCCGTTCCTGACGTCGGAGAAAGCACTTCATCCACACCGGCCGCCAACGAAAGGTGCAGCCATGTCCGTCACGGACGCTCCCACGGACCGAATTCCGCTCACCGCAGCCCAGGAATTCCTGCGCATGTTCGACGCGGGCCCCACCGACGGACCGTTCGGCCCGCTCTACCACGTCGTCGGCGCGTGGCAGGTCGAGGGAAGTCTCGACCTCGACCTGCTGCGCCGGGCGCTGTACGACGTCGTCGCGCGGCACGAGGCACTGCGCACGGTGGTCGTCCGTGATCAGGATCCACCGCACCAGTCGATCCAGCCGCCGACGCAACCCCGCCTCACGGTGCGCGAGCTTTCGCCGACCGGGGACCGTCAGCGGCAGATCGAAGAACTGCTCAACGAGGTCGAGGCCGAGGGCAACGACGTCAACGAACTCCCGTTGGTCCAAGCGGTCCTCGGCCGGTTCGGCGAGCACGACTCGGTCCTGATGCTCAACGCGCACCACACCGCGGCCGACGCGTGGGCGATGGACCGGATCGCGGGCGACATCGGCGCCTGCTACCGGGACCGGAGCGCGGGCAAACCGCCCGAGCTGCCGGAAACCCTGCAGTACCAGGACTACGCGCGCTGGGAAAGCGAGCACCTGGCGAGCCCGGCGGCGGACAAGGCACGCGCCTACTGGCGCAGGACGCTGGAAGGCGCCGGGGTCACCACGCTGCCCACCGACCTGCCGAGGTCGAGCGGGATCCCGAAAGAGACGGCGTGGCACCGGTTCCGGATCGACGCCGATCTCGTCGCCGCGACCACGGAACTGGCGAGCAAGACCAAGTCGTCGCCGTTCATGGTCCTGTTCACCGCGCACCAGCTCCTGCTCCGGAAGCTGACCGGAGTGACCGACGTGGTCACTCCGACCTTCACGCCGGGCCGCGGGCACAGCAGGTTCCGCGACACCGTCGGCTCGTTCGTCAACTTCATGCCGCTGCGCACGGATCTGCGGGACTGCGCCACGGTCGGCGACGCGATCGCGCTGACCCGGCGGGTCTGCGTCGAGGCGTACTCGCACGACATCCCGTTCATGCACCTGATGGCGGAGGCACCGCAGCTGATGGTGCCGGCGATGGACGAGCACCGTCAGGTCGGCGCGTTCCAGGCGCTCAGGTCGCCGCACATGATGAAGGCGGTCGAAGTGGGCGACCTCAAGTTCACGAAGCTGTGGCGCCGCGAGTTGTCGCAGCCGGCGGGCTCCGACGTCCCGGACGGCATCCTCTGGACGCTGCACCTCGGCCCCGGCACGGACGCCGTCGGCAGCCTCGGGTTCAACACCAACCGGTTCACCGCGGACACGATGTCGGATCTGCTGGCCGACTATCTGACCGTGCTGCGCAAGGTCGTCACGAACCCCGACGCGACGCTGGGTTCGCTGTGACCGCGCCCGGCACGCGCCCCTTCACCGGGGACGAGTACATCCAGAGCCTCCAGGACGGCCGGGAGATCTACCTCTACGGCGAGCGGGTCAAGGACGTGACGGCCCATCCCGCGTTCCACAATCCCGTGCGGATGATCGCCCGGCTCTACGATTCGTTGCACGCGCCGGAAACGCACGACGTGCTGACCCGGCCGACCGACTCCGGCGACGGCTACACGCACCGGTTCTTCACCACGCCGCACAGCGCCGAAGACCTGGTCGCCGATCAGCAGGCGATCGCGACCTGGGCCAGGGCGTCCTACGGGTGGATGGGCCGCAGCCCCGACTTCAAGGCCTCGTTCCTGGGCACGCTCGGCGCCAACGCGGACTTCTACGAGCCCTTCGCCGACAACGCGCGCCGGTGGTACCGGGAGTCGCAGGAGAAGGTGCTCTACTGGAACCACGCGCTGGTGCACCCGCCCGTCGACCGGGACCGCCCGCCGGACGAGGTCGCCGACGTCTTCGTCCACGTCGAGAAGGAGACCGACGCCGGCGTCGTGGTCAGCGGCGCCAAGGTGGTCGCGACCGGGTCCGCGCTCACCCACTACAACTTCCTCGCGCACGTAGGCCTGCCGATCAAGGACCGCAAGTTCGCCATCATGGCCACCGTGCCGATGAACGCGCCCGGCCTGAAGCTGGTCTGCCGTCCGTCCTACAGCGCGTCGGCCGCGGTGATGGGCAGTCCGTTCGACTACCCGCTCTCCTCGCGGATGGACGAGAACGACACGCTCATGGTGCTGGACAAGGTGCTCATCCCCTGGGAGAACGTCTTCGTCCACGGCCACCTCGGCAAGGTCCAGGTGTTCTCCAGCCAGTCGGGGTTCATGGAGCGCGCCGCGTTCCACGGCTGTACCCGGTTCGCGGTCAAACTCGACTTCATCGTCGGGCTGCTGATCAAGGCCCTCGAACTGACCGGCACGCTGAACTTCCGCGGCGTGCAGACCCGCGTGGGCGAGGTTCTGGCCTGGCGCAACCTTTTCTGGGGACTTTCGGACGCGGCCGCGCGCAATCCGGTGCCGTGGAAGAACGGCGCGGTGCTGCCCAACCCCCAGTACGGCCAGGCCTACCGGTGGTTCATGCAGCTCGCGTATCCGAAGATCAAGGAGATCATCCAGCAGGACGTCGCGAGCGGCCTGATCTACGTCAACTCCACCACGGACGATTTCCGCAATCCCGAGATCCGGCCGTACCTCGACAAGTACCTCCGCGGCTCGCACGGCGCCGACGCGGAGGAACGCGTCAAGGTGATGAAACTGCTGTGGGACGCCGTCGGGACCGAATTCGGCGGCAGGCACGAACTGTACGAACGCAACTACTCGGGCAACCACGAGTCGATCCGGCTCGAGCTGCTCGCCGGCCAGCGCGCGGGCGGGCAACTCGACGAATACCGCGAGTTCGCCGAGAAGTGCCTCGGCGAGTACGACCTGAACGGCTGGACGGTGCCGGACCTTTCGTCCTTCGACGACCTGGCCCGGCTGCGCTCCACGATGTTCAACGGCTGACCCCGCCGCACCGATCCCTCCCCCGATCCCCTCCGGCTCCCCTTCGCCGGAGGGGATCTTTCACGTCCGCCCCATCACGCGTGTCGTCCGTCCAATCACGCGTGTCGTCCACCTGATCACACGTGCCGGCCGAGCCGAACTCGTAACTCACGTGATCAGAGACGGAACTCGCGTGCTTGAAGACGTAACTCACGTGTGCCGCGTCTGATCACGCTAGTGGAGTTGCACCCTGGGAGCGGACACCTTGATTCCAGACGCTGGTCTGGAGGGAGGATGTCCTGGTGTCTCGCAGGTCGAAGTATCCGGAGCAGTTCCGTCGTGACGCGATCGAGCTGGTCAACACGAGTGACAGGCCGTTGCGTCAGATCGCTCGTGAGCTGGGTGTCAATCACGAGACCCTGCGGTCGTGGGTGAACACCGCCAAGCAAGCCGCTGAAGTCGGGCCGGTGGAGGATCCCGCGGTCACCGACGAGGTCCAACGACTGCGGAAACAAGTCGCTGAGCTGCAGAAAGAGAAGGAGATCCTGCGCAAAGCAGCCGCTTATTTTGCCAAAGAGATGGATCGATGATCTACCGCTACCGGTTCATCTCCGAGCATCGCGCCGAGTTCGGCGTGAAGCGGTTGTGCCAGGTCCTGGGTCTGCGCCGGCAGGGTTTCCACGAGTGGGCCGCCGCCGAGGCGGCCCGGGAGGCCGCGGCGGAACAGGAGCGGGAGCTGATAGCGGTGATCGCCTCGATCCACACGCAGCACCGGGGCGCCTATGGGCAGCCCCGGATCACCGCGGAGCTGCGCCGCCGCGGACACGTGGTGAACCACAAACGAGTCGAGCGGCTGATGCGGGAGCAGGGCCTGGCCGGGATCACCCGCCGCAAACGCCGGAGCCTGACCAAACCCGCCGCTGCTGCGGTGACACCGGTGGCGGACGTGATCCGCCGTGATTTCACCGCCGAGCATCCTGGTCGTCGGTTCGTCGGGGACATCACCTACCTGCCCACGTTCCAGGGCTGGCTTTACCTGGCCACGGTGATCGACCTGCACAACCGCGAGATCGTCGGGCACGCGATGGGCGATCACCTGCGCGCCGACCTGGTCTGCGACGCGATCACCCTGGCCACCGCACGCGGCCTGATCCACCCCGACGCGGTCTTCCACTCCGACCGCGGCGTCCAATACACCTCGGCCCAGTTCCGCGCCGCGCTCACCGAACACCGGATCCGGCCCTCGATCGGACGGACCGGATCCTGCTACGACAACGCCGTCGCCGAAGCGTTCTTCGCCACCCTCAAAACCGAGATCGGCACCACCATCTGGCCCACCCGCCACCAGGCACGACACGACCTCTACCGCTACCTCCACTACTACAACCACAACCGTCTACATTCGACACTCGGCCACCGCACACCCCACGAAACCCGAACCAACTACAGTCACCAACAAGCCGCGTGAAAACCCCGTGTCCGCCATCCGGGGGCAACTCCACTAGTTACGTCTTCAATCACGCGAGTTTCGCCCACGCCGGCGCCGCCTCCAACGACAAAAGGCCCCCTTCCTTGCGCGAGCGCAGGGAAGGGGGCCTTCAGATACTCAGGTCACGAGGCCGAGGCGGCCACCAGCAGCGAAGAACGCGGACCGCGGTGGACCTCCACCAGGTCGAAACCGCCCTCGACGAGCAGCCCGCGCCATTCCGCCTCCCCGCGTTCGCGCCCGCCGAGCAGCACGAGCATGTGCAGGTCGAGCAGCTTCTCGGGATGTGGCCGGTCGTCGTCGGGAATGATCTGTTCCAGGATCAGCAGCCTGCCGTGCGGCGGGATCGCCTCCCGGATCCGGCGGAGGATCAGAACGGCGTCCTCGTCGCTCCAGTCGTGCAGGATCTGCGCCAGCAGGTAGACGTCGGCGCCGCCGGGGACCGCGGCGAAGAAGTCCCCGCCGACCACCTCGCAGCGGCCGGCGACGCCGGCGCCGTGCGCGGTCAGGTCGGCGTGCTCGACGACATGCGGCTGGTCGAACAACCGCCCGGTCAGGTGACCGTGGCGTGCCAGCAGCGCACCGAGCAGGGTGCCGTTGCCGCCGCCGATGTCGACGACCGACGACGTACCGCTCCAATCCCACCAAGCCGAGTCCAACAGCGGTTCCATCCGCTTCGCCACCAGACCCGCCTGGGCGGCGTCGAAGTCGGCCGCCTGCGAAGGGTGCGCGGCCAGCCATTCGAACAGCGGCTTGCCGAACACGGCGTCGAAACCCGCCTCCCCGGTGCGGAGGGAATGCCCGGCGTCCTGCCAGGCCAGGTACGACTCCCCCCGCATCAGCGTGACCAGATGCCGCAGTGAACCCGGCTGGTCGGATCGCAGGAGTTCTCCGCTCGCGGTCAACCCGAAGGTGCCACGCGGCTCTTCGACGAACAGGTCCTCGGCGACGAGGACGCGCAGGAAGCGGGTCAACGCGTCCGCGTCCACCCTGGCTTCGCCGGCGAGGGTCTCCACCTCGACCGGCCCTTCGGCGAGTAGGTCGACGACGCCGGCATCGGTCACCGCGAAGATCGCCTGGGAGACGATGTATCCCATGATCTTCCGGCGCAGCGCGCGGTAGTCGCCCTCGTGCTCAGGCAATCCGGTCCCTCCAGTCGTCTTGCCGCGGATGCAGCACGGGGAACAGCGGACGAGCCGCCGCCTGCTCCAGATAGGCCGCACCGGCGGTCCCCCCGGTGCCCGGCACCCTCCCGATGACCTTGAGGGTGATGCCCCAGTGGGTGCGCTTCATCAACCGCCACGCCGAGTCGAGGCCGCGCATCGTCTCGGTGAGATAGCTCAGTGACGCCGGTCCCCCGGCGGCGAGCCGCGCTTCGTACACCTCTTGCAGCGACGGTCCGGGAAACTCGCTTTCGGCCGCCGGAGCGCTGTACTGCTCCACCAGCCGGAAGGACCGGGACTGCACGGCGCTGCGGCCGTGCGTGTAGGCGCGAATGATCGCGAACGCGTCCGGCGGCATGGACGTGAGGATCCGGTACAGCATGCTCGTCGCGGTGATCCGCCTGGTCGCGTCCCGCAGTTCGTCCGACGCCGCGGCCGGACGGCCCGCGTCCAGCGCCGCGGTCGCCCGTTCGAGGCAGCGTGCCACCTGCCGGTAGACCACTTCGAACGACTGGATGCTGCGGATGAACATGACTTCGTCGTGCAGCCAGGTGGTCGGGAGCATCGCGAATTCGACCGCGTCCCGCATCGCGGGGGACGCCGCCGACCGCACGGCCCGGGACAGTTCGGCGCCGCGCGCCAGGAGATCGTCCCTGCCGAGATCGCGGATCGCGTTGTCCCCCAACGGGTTCGCCGGAACCAGGCCGCGGGCTCGCGGGGCGAGCTCGTCGGCCCGCGCCAAGGCGCGCAGACACGCCTTGACGCGGACCTGCTGACGCAGCAGATCGGGTTCCTCGGCGAGGGCCGACGTCTCGTAACGCAGCAGATCGGCCAGGATGACGACCTGCAGGGCGTCGAGCGTGTCGTCCACCACCTCGCCGGAGCCGTACGAGTCGGCCAGGAGATTCAGCAGCGAGACACCGGCGTAGGTGTCGTAGTCGCCGTCCTCCTGGTCGACCGTGCTGGGCAGCCACTGCCGGAGGACCAGCGCGCGGACGTCGTCATGGCCCGCGGGCAGCACGTCGCGCGCCGCACGCAGGGTGGCGACGAGGCCGGGGTCCGCGTGATTGCGGCCCACCGCCTGGAAGTGCCCGAGGACCGGCCGGTAGGGGAAGGAAGCCGCGGACGCGCCACCCCGCCACCACCGGTGGAGGTGATTGAGCGCCTTGACCGGGGACCGGTGCCTCCCCGGGCGCCTGACGCCCCCCACACCGACACCGTCCCTTATGGACGACGCATCCACCGCTTCCACCTGACGTCCTCTCCTAGTCCGCCGCCCACCCGGTGTCCCGCACGTGCCACAGCGCGGGAAAGGACGGCTTGAAAACGGATTCACGCAGGTACGCGGCACCGGTGGAGCCACCGGTGCCGGTCTGGTCCCCGATGACCCGCCTGGCGAGCACGGAGTGCCGGAACCGCCATTCCTGCAGCAGCTGGTCCAGATCCACGAATCGCTCGCAGATCTGTGCCGCCACCCCGTCGTCGCGATACGCGGCGCGCAGCGCCTTCTGGATCTCGGGACTGTCCGGAGCCACCCGCGCGCCCCGCGGCGCCGGGAGATAACCCGACGCCGCGAGGTAACGAAGGAGGGAATCGAACAACGCGGGCTCCCCGAGCCTGCCCTCGATCCGCTTGCGATCGGGGCTGCCCGGCGCGAACTGCTCGGCGGCGAACCGGTCACTTCGGCCGAAGACGACCTCGATCTCCCGGAACTGCGCGGACTGGTGCCCGCTTCCACCGAGCAACTCACGGAACGCGTCGAACTGTTCCGGTGTGATCGACTCGAGTACGTCGATCTGGGTGATCAGGACCCGGATGATGGACCGGGTGCGCCTGAGCGCCCGGAGGGCGGGGCCGTCGGCCGCCGAGGCCAGGCTCCTCTGCGCGTTACCGAGCTCGTGCAGCAACTGCTTGAACCACAACTCGTGGATCTGATGGACGATCACGAAGAGAAGTTCGTCGTGCTGTTCGGTTTTCGGCCGCTGGATCGCGAGGAGCGTGTCCAGCGCCAGATAGGTGCTGTACGCGGTGTCGTGGGAACCCTCGGCGGTCGTCGCCTCGCCCGGAGTGGTGACGGCGACGTCTTCGGCGTCGCCGTCACCACGGGGTTCAGCTGACGTGCTCGCGGACAACTTCCGCAACCTTCTCGAAGAGGCTGTAGTCGCCCATCGTGATGCGGTTCTTGTTGACCGCGATGGCCGTGCCGGTCGCGATGTCGATCGAGGCCGCCGACCCGTTGAGACCACCCGCGCCGAACTCGTTCGGGGTCTCGGCGGCGTTCTTGAACGGCATGCCGAAGTCGTAGCCCAGCGTCTTGGTGGCGGGGAAGCCGAAGATCTGGTCTTCGTCCGTCGCCGCGGGCTTGGCGACCTCGTGGAGACGCTCGTCCGAGATGAGCCGGACGCCGTCGACCTCGCCCGCCAGTGCCGCGAACACGCGGGCGACGCCGCGCGCGGTCATGGTGCCGCCACCGGGGACGTTCGCCTTGAGGTAACCGGGACGGTTGTAGATGTCGGCCTGCGGTGCCACGCCCAGCGGGACGGCCTTGAACAGCGGCATGTCGGCGGGCATGGAGGCGAGCGCCTCGGCCGCGCCCTCCACGTCCTCCAGCTTGGCCACGCGGCCCAGCTCCGACTCCGGCACGCCGAAGAAGACCTCTTTCGAGATCCCGAGCGGGCCGGCGACGACCTCGTCCAGCACCTCGTCGATCGGCTTGCCGGTCTTGCGCCGCACGACCTCGCCGATGATGTAGCCGAAGCTGAGCGCGTGGTAACCGGTCTTGGTGCCCGGCGTCCACCACGGCTCGGAGTCGGCGATGAAGGAGCAGACCGCGTCCCAGTCGGCGAGGCCCTCGGGGGTGATGTCGCCCGGCATCTCCGGCAGCCCGATGGTGTGGGAGAGCGCCTGGCGCAGCGTCGCGTTCTCCTTGCCGTGGGCCGCGAACTCCGGCCACGACTTCGCGATCGGCTCGTCGTAGTCGAGGACGCCGCGCTCGGCGAGGACGTGGACGATCGTGGAAGTCAGGCCCTTGCCGGTGGAGGTGGCGAAGAACAGCGTGTCCGGCGTGACCGGCGTGTTCGACTCGGCGTCGGTCACGCCGGCCGCGGCGTCGACCACCAGCTTTCCGTTCTGATAGACGGCCGCCTGCACGCCTCGTTCCGCGCCGGATGCCACGGCTTCGTCGAGTACCTGCTGGACTTTCGCCTGGATGTCACTCATCGGTTTCCTCTCTGAAGATTCCCGAAAACAGGAGTCCGAATCAGGACGACCTCATAGGCCGCCTCGAAGCGAACGATAGGGTCGCCCGATTCGGTGAAGCATCTCCTTGGTTGCTGTATTCCGATCACGCCTCAGGCGGCACGGGTGTCCGGCTGCGGCTGCTGGTCACCGGTAACACTCAATGGGGTGACAGGCGCCTTGGCGCGACGGTGACGCAATCGCTGCGCCGGACGCTCGATCAGGTAATAGCTGAGCGTCGCCGCGACCACGGTGAAGCCGAGAACGAACGCGAGCATCGGCCAGAATCCGGTCGTACCGCGGAAAACGATGTCGTGCACGGCTTCGACACCGAAAATGCTGCCATTGGCGAACCAGTATTCGACGATCACCACGTGCCAGAGGTAGATTCCGAACGAAATCTTGCCCGCGAACCGGATCGGCCGATTGGCCAGCACCCGCTCCTGGAACTTCGACGTGGCACCCGGCACCGAAAGCGGCAGCACGAGCAGCACCGCGAAGGCGAGGCCGAGGAAGAAGCCGAGGAACTCCTGCAGCATGGCGGGAACGTCACCCATACCGGGGATGCCGATGGGCTTCCAGGTGTAGACCGCGAACAGCGCCAGCGCGACGACCCAGAACAGGTTCGGCCGCTTGAGCACCATGCGATAGATCGCGGGCTTCCGCGGCGCGACCTCCGCGTAGGCCGCCAGCACCGCCAGCGCCATGCCGACCGCGAACACCGGGAAGAAGTAGATCGGCCAGAACCACAGCTGGGACGGCGCGGTGAAGCCCGGGAAGTTGGTCAGCAGGATCCAGCCGAAGCCGATCAGCGAGAAACCGGCGAGCGGGATCAGCATCCGGCGAGCACGCTGCGCCGGCGTCGCACCATTCCGCGCGAATCGGTGTGCCATCCACCCGAGAATCGGCATGAGCAGATAGAACGTGAATTCGGCGGGCACCGTCCAGGTGTGCTCGAGCCCGATGACCGGCTGACCTTCCCACCAGAAGAAGTGCAGCATCGTGAGCGGGCGCAGAATGTCACCGGCGCCGTCGATGGCCGTCAGGTTGATCGTGAGCAGACCGACGATCACCAAGACCCAATACCCGGGAAGAATGCGCAGCGCGCGTCCCCACAGAAAGGACTTCGTCGACGGCTTCTTCGTCCCGAGGACGGTGTTCCGCGCATGTGCGCGGAAAAGAAACATGCCGGACATCACGAAGAACGGCGGCAAAAGGATCATCAGGCCGTCGATTAAGACACCCCAGAACGGGTGGCCGGGCTGATCGATGAAACTGGCTACTCCGGTCATGAAGGCGACGTGATAGAGCAGAATCCCGAGTGCGAGCACCCCGCGAAGTCCCTCTAATGTCCCGACACGCCCGGCCTTTCCACTGGACATGATTATGGCCCCTCTGCTGATCGGCCCGGTTATTACGCGATTAATCCTGTCCGAATCGCCGGTTTGATGACGTCTTCTGGACTGCGCCCTTGGCGCCATACCCCATGGGCCGTGCGGACCCTGCGCCACAGCCGCTCACGGTCCGCGTCGGTAAGGTCACCGAGACCTATTCCGAAGATGTCGCCGAGCGCCTCGAACCATTCCTCGCGGCGGGCCAGCTCGCGCGGACCGGCGTCGGCGCCGGTCCCGATCCGGGAGAGCACGCAACCGCGGAGCGCGTCCGCCCCGGTCGCGTCCCGGCGATGCGCCGAGAACACCTGGACGAACCGGGAGTTCGGCGCGGACGAGAGTTCGATGTGCCTGGCGGCGAAATCCGCGGGCACGGCGGGTTCCGAGAGGAAGTCCATCGCCACGAAGGCCCCGGCGGGGTCGTGGCCCAACCGCCACCCGTCCGAGAGCGTCGGCGACGGCCGGAGGTCATAGGTGAACGGACCCTGCCGGTACTCGCCGGCGACCAGCGGCAACGGCTCGTGGAGCGCGTCGCCGAGACCGACGTCGACCAGCCATTGCCCGCTCGGGTTGTCCTCGCTCGGCAGGTCGTGCACGGTCAGCGCGTGGTGGTTGCCGAGCGCGGGCGCGGGGCGGTCCCGACGGATCAAGACGGCGCCGCGATGCCGCCGCATCCGATACCCGAGTGCGTCCAGCAGCGCGCCGAACGCCCCGTTGAGCACCAGGCAGTACCCACCCCGGCCGAGCCGGACGATCCGGTCCGCGCTCGCCCGCGGATCGACCGAGGTGAGCCTGCCGAGGTGGATGTCGACCGTCTGATAGGCCACGCGCTCGACATGGGCGCGGTGCAGTGCCCGCAGTCCGTGCGGCGAAGGATGGTGCTCGTCGAGCACCCCGAGCCGGGCCAGGTAGCCGGCGACATCCACCTCAAACATCGTGAGGCTTCCTTTCCCCGCGCAGCGCGCGCCGGTCGAGCTTGCCCGAAGGCGTCTTCGGGATGACGTCGACGAACCGGAAGTCGTGCGGGCGCTTGTGCGGCGAAAGGTTCGCCTTGGCGAAGTCCCGCAGGTCTTCGGCCTCCAGCGGATCCGAGGTGATGACGTAGGCGCGCAGCTTCGTCAGTCCCCCTTCCTCGTAGCCGACCACCGCGCAGGACACGACCGCCGGGTGCGCCTGCAGCGAGTTCTCGACCTCGGCGGGCGCGACCCATACGCCGCGGACCTTGAGCAGGTCGTCCGCGCGGCCCCGGTAGTAGAAGTAGCCTTCGGCGTCCCGCTCGAAGAGATCCCCGAACCGGATGGTGTTCTCCGCGACGAAGGTCTCCGCGGTCTTTTCCGGCGCCCCACGGTATTCCCTCGCCGACGTCGGGCCGACGAGCTCCAGCCGCCCGATTTCGCCGTCCGGCACCGGCTGCCCGGAATCGTCGACCAGGGCGGCCTGGTACCCGGGCACGAGCCGCCCCAGGCTGCCGCTGCGGATCTGCCCCGGCTGGTTGGAAAGATAGGCGTGGTACCCCTCCGCCGACCCCAGGCAGTCGATCACCTCGACCCCGAAGACCTCGTTCCACCGCCGGTGCAGGTCGGGCGGCAGTCCCTCACCCGCGGAAAGGCAGGCGCGCAGCGAGCTGAAGTCCTGCTTCGCCGCGTCGGGATGCGCGACCATCGCGCTCATCATCGTCGGCACGTTCACCAGGATCGTCGGCTTGTGCCGCGCGACCAGTTCGAAGATCTTCTCCACGGTGGTGCGCTCGTTGAAGATGATGCCCGTCGCGCCGACCCGGAACGGATAGAGCGCGACCATGTCCCGCGCGTAGCCGAAGAAAAGCTTGGGAACGGCGAGAACGACGTCGTTCGGGCCCAGGTCGAGCACGCCACGGGCGAACCAGTCGTAGTTGAGCAGCGGGCTCCGCGTCGGATGCGGGCATGCCTTCGGCGCGCCGGAACTGCCCGAGGTGAACTTCCAGATGGTCTCTTCGTCGCTGAGGGTCGCGACGGCCTCGAGCTCGGAGGGCCAGTCCGCGGTCATCTCGTCGAAGGCGCATTCGTCGTCACGCAGCTCCTCCGCGGCCACTCCGGCCACGAGGAGGTTCTTCGCCCCCGCCTCCCGCATTTTGTCCACTGTGGACGCGTCGGCCACCACGACGGCGGGCGACACGTAGTCCAGGTAATAGCGGAAGTCCTTCGGGTGCAGGAAACTGTAGATCTCCGCCGTCACGGCGCCGATCTTCTGCGCGGCGAACCAGCTGGCGACGAACTCCACGCCGTCGTTGAGCGCGAGCAGGACCCGGTCGCCCCGACGGACCCCCATGTGCCGGAGCGCGTGCCCCACCTGATTCGTCACGGCCTTGAGCTCGCCGTAGAACACCGGTTCGCCGTCGTCGATCAAGGCGATCCGGTGATCCTCGGCGTGATCGAGGAAGTACTCGGTGACATTGAATCGTTCGGGCACGTCTTCGACACGTATCCGTTCGTACATAGTGTTTCCGCTCTCTCCCCTAGATATGGATCGGTCATTCCCAGGCCCCCCGGCCTAGTCCCCCAGCGAGATCACGAACTTCCGCACGTCCTCCACGAGAAGCCCGGGCTGCTCCAGCGCGGCGAAGTGGCCGCCCTGGTCGTATTCGGTCCACCGCGCCAAAGTCGGCAGGCTGAGCTCCGCGAACTTGCGGATCGGCCGGGTGGCGTCGGCGGGGAACACGGCGACCCCGACCGGCATCGTCAGCGGCCACGGCCCGCCCCACGTGCTGATGAACTGAGGGGTGAGATGCGTTGTCTCGTAATAGATCTGGGCGCTCGAACCGGCGGTCCCGGTGAGCCAGTAGAGCATCACGTTGGTCAGCAGGTCGTCGCGGTCGAAGACCTCTTCGGGCACCGTCGTCGAGCCGCTCCACTCCTGGAACTTCTCCACGATCCAGGCCAGCTGCCCCACCGGCGAATCCGTCAGCGCGTAGGAAAGGGTCTGCGGCCGGGTGGACTGGATCTTCTGCCAGCCGATCCCGTCGTCGGCGAACCACTGACCGTGTTCCAGCCGCGCGAGATCCTCACTGTCCAGATCCGCCATCGCCGCGGGATCCGGCGGCGGGAACGTGACGAGCATGTTGAGGTGCACACCGGCGACGTGCTCGGGGTCGGCGAGCCCGACCTGCAGCGAGATCACGCTCCCCCAGTCGCCGCCCTGCGCGACGTACCGGTCGTAGCCGAGCCGTCGCATCAGTTCCGCCCACGCGCGCGCGACCCGCGGCACGTCCCAGCCCTCCTGACCGGTGGGACCGGAAAAGCCGAAGCCGGGGATGGTCGGGATCACCAGATGGAAGGCGGGATCCCCTTGTGTCAACGGTTCGACGATGTCGAGGAATTCCACAAAGGACCCGGGCCAGCCGTGGGTGAGCAGCAAGGGCGTCGCGTCGGGCCGCGGCGAACGGATGTGGAGGAAGTGGACGTTCGCGCCGTCGATCTCGGTGGTGAACTGGGGATGGCGGTTCAACCGCGCCTCGGCCGCCCGCCAGTCGTATCGGGTGCGCCAATATTCGGTGAGCTCCCGCAGGTAGTCCAGTGGGACACCGCGTTCCCATCCGGAGACGGGGCCCGGATCCGGCCAGCGGACGTTGTCCAGCCGCCGGGCGAGGTCGTCGAGCTGGGACTGCGGAACATCGATACGGAAAGGACGCACGGCTCGTACCCGTCTGTCTGGGAGCTGGCCGGTGGGGAAGACGGCGCTCGGTTCGAGGTCTGCGGGAACGGGATTCCCTGTACTCACCATGATTCCGAGCGTCCGGCGGCCGTGCGTCTTCATTCCTGCCTTTCGGAGCGGGGGCCGTCCGCCGAATTCGTAGGCCGCTCGTTGTGGCAAGGTCGGTCCCGTGGACAAGGACGCGTATCTCGAAGGCGCGATCAAGGACGTGCTGAGCGGTGACGACGCGGCGCTCGACGATCGGATCGCGCACGCGGCGCTGCTGTTCGCCGTTTCCGGGGCGATGACGGAGGCCGACAGGCTGGTCACGCATTGGCACGCGCTCACCGAACGCCCCGTCACCGCGCTCGTGCCCGGCGCGGTGCGGGCCCGCGCGTGGGCGATGCTCTTCGAGGCGCGAGGGACGCGGCCGGAGTGGGCCGCGGCGCTGACTCCGCTCGATCTCGACGCCGAGGAACGCGCGCACGAGGAGTACCTCGCCCGGCGGGCGTCCGATCTCGACGGTCTGCTCGGCGGTTCCCCGATCGGCGAGGCCGTCGCGCAGCTCGGGCCGTCGCGGCCGGACCGGTTGCGCGAAGCCGTCGCGCGAGGCGATCTGGACGCCTGGGCGGAGATCGCGTCGCGCCAGGGCCGCCCGGACGTCGCCGTGCTCGCCGCGACACGACGGCTCGCAGCACGTCTGATCGCGGGAGCCGACCCGCTCGGGCTCGGCGAGTGGCCGGAAGTCTGTGCCGGGGCGCTGGTCGCGGCGCTGTACGAACGCTACCCGCCGGACACCGGCTCCTGGCGCGAAATGATCGCGGGCATCCTGCGGCTGCGCGGCGGCGGCACCGCTCCCCCGGCCGCGTCCCTTCGCACCATCGGCGCCGCCGAAGCGCGGCTAGGGCTCCAGCTGCCGGACGACTACCGCGAGTTCCTGCAGACCTGCGACGGCCTGCCCGCCGACGTCGTCTTCCCGCGGTTGCTCGGGACAGCGGAACTCCGCGCGGAAGGCGGTGTCGTCGTGATCGCGGAACCGGCCGTCGTGCTGCTGACGGCCGCGGGCGACGAGTGGCGGACGGTCGAGATCGACCCGGCGCTGGGCACGACGGTGCATCCGACGTTCCGGGCGCTGCTGGAGCGGCACCTACTCCTTTTGGCGCAATCCGCGTGAAAGTCCGTGAGGGCCTCGGTCACCGTGGTCGTGAGTGGTAAGTGTCGTTAGAACGACACTTGCCACTCACGACCACCCGGACCGAAGCGGCACTTTCGCGTGGACAAGGCGACTTCAGGCTTCGCCGCGCTTCTTCCGCTCGGTGTACTCCCGCATCCGCTTCGGGTAGCCGACCCGCGCCACCTCGTACACGGGGATCGACCGTTTGCGGCCGAACTGCTGCGCCGCGTCCAGGCTCTCGATCCGGCGCCGGGTCCACTCGCCGTCGTGGGCGATGAGGACGACAGTGGTCTCCGTGACGTTGGTCTTGGGCTCGACATAAGCCTCGACGCCGGTCCTCGAAGCCGCCCACTCTTCGAGGTGCTTGAAGTCGTTTGAAGAGGCTTTCCGCAGCGTACCGGGCTTCTGCCCGCCTTTAGAGCGCCGGCGCAGCGAGTCGAACAGACCCACTCCGACCACCTCACTTCCCACTCGCGTCCAGTGTCCATTATCCCGACTCGGGTGTGTGCTCACCGTGGCGACCCGCGCGGGTCGTGTCCCGTGGGTCACAGGACGCGGCCTAGGTCGCAGGCTCTCCACACGTAGTGACAAGATGGCAAGTGTCCGCGCGCGCGTATACCGCGCAAAGCGGCGCCAGAGCACCACCCCTACCGCTTGCCGAGGAGTTATTGAAGTGACCGACACCTCCGCCGACCTTGTGATCCTGGGTGGCGGATCGGGCGGCTACGCCGCCGCGTTCCGCGCGGCCGAGCTGGGCCTTTCCGTCACCCTGATCGAAAAGGACAAGCTTGGCGGGACGTGCCTCCACCGAGGCTGCATCCCGACCAAGGCCCTCCTGCACGCGGCGGAGGTCGCCGACGAGACCCGCGACGCCGAGACCTTCGGCGTCAAGGCCGTGCTGGAAGGTATCGACATCGCCGGCGTCAACAAGTACAAGGACGGGATCATCTCGCGCCTGTACAAGGGCCTCCAGGGCCTGGCCAAGGCGCACAAGGTGAACCTCGTCGAGGGCACCGGGACGTTCGTCGGCGGCACGACCGTCGAGGTCGACGGCACCCGCTACACCGGCAAGAACGTCATCCTGGCCACCGGCTCGTACTCGAAGACGCTGCCCGGCCTGGAGCTGGGCGGCCGCATCATCGCGAGTGAGCAGGCGCTTTCGCTGGACTACATCCCGAAGAAGGTCATCGTCCTCGGCGGTGGTGTCATCGGTGTCGAATTCGCGTCCGTCTGGGCGTCCTTCGGCGTCGACGTCACCATCGTGGAGGCGCTGCCCCGCCTGGTGCCGAACGAGGACGAGTACGCGTCCAAGCAGCTCGAGCGCGCTTTCCGCCGTCGCAAGATCGCCTTCAAGACCGGCGTCCGGTTCACCGGCGCCAAGCAGGACGACAACGGCGTCAGCGTGTCGCTGGAGTCCGGCGAGACGCTCGAAGCCGATCTGCTGCTGGTCGCCGTGGGCCGTGGCCCGAACTCGGCCGGGCACGGCTACGAGGAGGCCGGCGTCAAGATGGAGCGCGGCTTCGTCCTCACCGACGACCGCCTGCGCACCAACCTGCCGAACGTCTACGCCGTCGGTGACATCGTCCCCGGCCTGCAGCTCGCGCACCGCGGGTTCCAGCAGGGCATCTTCGTCGCGGAGGAGATCGCCGGCCAGGAGCCGCGCGTGATCGACGAGAGCGGCATCCCGCGCGTCACCTACTCGCACCCCGAGGTCGCTTCGGTCGGCCTCACCGAGTCGCAGGCGAAGGAGAAGTACGGCTCCGACGTCACCACCTTCACCTACGACCTCGGCGGCAACGGAAAGAGCCAGATCCTCAAGACCTCCGGTGGGGTCAAGCTGATCAAGGCTCCGGAAGGGCCGGTCGTCGGCGTGCACATGGTGGGCGACCGCGTCGGCGAGCTGATCGGCGAAGCGCAGCTGATCTACAGCTGGGAGGCGTTCCCCGAGGACGTGGCTCCCCTCATCCACGCGCACCCCACTCAGACCGAGGCCCTCGGTGAAGCGTTCCTCGCCCTCGCGGGCAAGCCGCTGCACGTCCACAGCTGACGTCTCACCGTCGAAGAACCAGACCAAGCAAGACATATCAAGGGAGTCAGCGAACGATGGCCTACTCCGTCACGTTGCCGGAGCTCGGTGAGAGCGTCACCGAGGGCACCGTCACCCGGTGGTTGAAGCAGGAGGGCGACACCGTCGAGGTCGACGAGCCGTTGCTCGAGATCTCCACGGACAAGGTCGACACCGAGGTCCCGTCCCCGGTCGCCGGCAAGGTCGTGAAGATCAGCGCGCAGGAGGACGAGACCGTCGAGGTCGGCGGCGAGCTCGC
The DNA here is from genome assembly GCF_900105055.1 of Amycolatopsis lurida. NCBI lineage: Bacteria > Bacillati > Actinomycetota > Actinomycetes > Pseudonocardiales > Pseudonocardiaceae > Amycolatopsis > Amycolatopsis lurida. Next base: position 6,844,430 of record NZ_FNTA01000004.1, on the reverse strand, counting down.
CGTCATCGACGACGGGACCGGCGGGGTGCCGGAGTCCTCCGGTTCCGCCGAGCCGGCCGCCGAAGAGGCGCAGCCCGAGCCGGAGCCGGAGCCCGCGAAGGAAGAGGCTTCCGCTCCGTCTCAGCCGGACACCGCGCCGGCTTCGGGCGGCGAAGGCACCGAGGTGAAGCTGCCCGAGCTGGGCGAGAGCGTCACCGAGGGCACCGTCACCCGGTGGCTCAAGCAGGTCGGCGAGAGCGTCGAGGTCGACGAGCCGCTGCTCGAGATCTCCACGGACAAGGTCGACACCGAGGTCCCGTCCCCGGTCGCCGGCACCGTGCTGGAGATCCGCGCCGGCGAGGACGAGACCGTCGAGGTCGGCGGTGTGCTCGCGGTGATCGGTGCCGCCGGTTCCGCCCCGGCCCCGAAGGCCGAGTCCAAGCCCGAGCCGAAGCCCGAACCCAAGCCGGAACCCAAGCCCGAGCCGAAGCCGGAACCGAAGCCCGAGCCCAAGGCCGAAGCGGCTCCCGCGCCGAAGCCCGCCCCGGCTCCGCAGGCCGCCCCGGCTCCCAAGGCCGAGGCCCCGAAGCCGGCGGCGAGCAGCGACAACGGCTCGGACAACGCGCCGTACGTGACGCCGCTGGTCCGCAAGCTCGCTTCGGAGCACGGCATCGACCTGTCGTCGCTGTCCGGTAGCGGTGTCGGTGGCCGCATCCGCAAGCAGGACGTGCTCGCGGCCGCCGAGGCCAAGCAGAAGGCCGCCCCGGCTCCCGCCGCGCAGCCCGCCGCCGCCCCGGCCCCCGCCGCCGCCCCGTCGGCTCCGCGCAAGGCCGCGGTTTCGCCGGAGCTCGCGGCCCTGCGCGGCACCGTGCAGAAGGCCAGCCGGATCCGCCAGATCACCGCCACGAAGACCCGCGAGTCGCTGCAGGTTTCCGCGCAGCTCACGCAGGTCCACGAGGTGGACGTCACGAAGATCGCCAAGCTCCGCCAGCGGGCGAAGGCGGCCTTCAAGGAGCGCGAGGGCGTCAACCTGACGTTCCTGCCGTTCTTCGCGAAGGCCACCGTCGAGGCGCTCAAGCAGCACCCGAACGTCAACGCGTCCTACAACGAGGACACGAAGGAGATCACCTACCACGGTGCGGTGCACCTGGGGATCGCGGTGGACACCGAAAAGGGTCTGCTGTCGGTGGTCATCCACGACGCGGGTGAGCTCAGCCTCGCCGGTCTCGCGCACCGCATCGCCGACCTGGCGGGCCGCGCGCGTTCGGGCCAGATCAAGCCGGACGAGCTGTCGGGCGGCACCTTCACGATCACGAACATCGGCTCCAACGGCGCCCTGTTCGACACGCCGATCATCGTGCAGCCGCAGTCCGGCATGCTCGGGACCGGCGCGGTCGTGAAGCGCCCGGTCGTGATCGCGGACGCCGACGGCAACGACACGATCGCCGTCCGGTCGATGGCGTTCCTGCCGCTGACCTACGACCACCGCCTGGTGGACGGGGCCGACGCGGGCCGCTTCGTCACGACGATCAAGCAGCGTCTGGAAGAGGGCAACTTCGAGGACGAGCTCGGTCTCTGATCCTCCGGTGGTCCGTGAAGGCCCTCGTCCCGCTTCGGCGGGGCGAGGGCCTTCCTCTTTCTCCCCGCAATTCGTCATCTGGTTGCGGTAGTGGGCATGACCAACTACCGCAACCAGATGACGAATTGCGGGGTTTGACAGGCGTCTCTTACTCTAGTATTCCGGAATTACGGAAAACAAGAGGAGGGACGTCACCCATGCTGACGAGACGCCATCTGCTGGCGGGCGCCGCCGCGGGCTCGGCCGCGTTGCTGCTGCCGGGAACCGCGACCGCGGCCCAGCCGGACACGGCGACCGAACAGGGCTGGCTCGACTGGATCGCCGCCCACCAGAGCGATGTCTCCGTCCTGATCGACGATGGCGCGGGTCGGCGCGCCTCGCGCAATGCCGACGTCCGGCGCGTTCTGGCCTCGTCCGTCAAAGTCGTGCATCTCAGCGCGTACGCCGTCGCGGTGGCCGACGGCAGGCTCGACCCGAAAGAACAGATCCGGATGGGCGACTGGGACGCCCACCACCCCTTCGTCTCCGACGGCCGCGCGCATTTCCAGGCGCTCAACTGGCTGGGCGTCCCCTGCGACGACTACGGCATCGCCAAGGACCCCGAACAGCGTGTTCCCCTGGCGAGGCTCGCCGAAGCGATGATCTTCTTCAGCGACAACGCCGCCGCGGACTATCTCCGCACCCGGCTGGGCGATCCCGCCCTCCGGCACGCGGCGGCGCGAGGCGGCTGGTTCCGGCCGGACACCCGATCGCTCGGCGGCGAGGTCCTGATGCTGATGATGTCGGAGTACGCGCCTCGACCCGGTAGCCCGGTCGCCGTCCGGCGGGCGATGGGCGACGCGGTCGCGCGGCGGTTCGTCCGCGATCCGGGGTTCCGCGCCGAAGCCTTCAAGCGCTGGCCCGAGATGCCCGGCACCTCCGACGCCCAATGGCCGTGGGCCAAGGGACACGGCCAAGGCTCGGCGTCGGATCTGTTCTCGCTTCACCGAAGCATCGCGAAAGGCCTCTACACACCCGCGCGCGAGATCCTCGCACAACCGCTCTCGGATCGCGTACCGCCCGGAGCGAGCGAAGTGCTCTTCAAGGGCGGAAGCCTGCCGCGTTCGCTGACCATCGGGCTTTCCGTCCGCTGGCCGGGCGGACGTTCGGGCACGGCGGCGGTCCTGCTCACCGGCGTGAGCGACCAGGACATGCAGAACGCCCTGCCGCTCATCGACCTCTTGCTCGCGGCGCTGTCCGACCCGGCCCGGTTCACCGCCCTGGAACAAGCGCTTCACTGAGGCGGCGGTATAGATAACCGGTATGAACGCCGAGTTCGCCGAGCGGATCGCCGCCCTCGAAGCACGGGTAGCCGCGCTCGAAGGAGGACACAGCCAGCAGACCGAACCGGCGGCGAGCCCTGGCGGTCTGGTCGGTTATCACGGCGAACTGACCGAGCCGTTCGAATTGAACTGGGCGATCAGCGTCACGCCCGGTCCGATGCTGGCGTTCGCGGACGGGCCGCGGGTCGAAGTGCTCGCGGCCCTGTCCAGCACCGCACGGGTGGCACTCGTGCGGACGCTGGCCGAGAAGGGCGCGCAGACCGCGCCCGCCCTTCAAGAGGCCGCCGAACTCGGTTCGCCGGGCCAGCTGTACCACCATCTCAAAGCGCTGACCGGCGCCGGGATCGTCGAGCAGGACAAACGCGGCAGTTACCGGCTCCGGCCCGCCGCGACGATCCCGGTGCTGGTGCTGCTCACCGCCGCGTCCGACGTCGCCGGGCAACTGAAGAACCTGAGCGTGCGCCCGGATCGCGGATAGGACACGATCGGATCATGCGAGTTCTGATCGCGGGCGCGAGCGGACTGATCGGTACCTCCCTCACGACACGGTTGCGCCGTTCCGGGCACGAAGTGGTCCGGCTCGTCCGCCGGGAAGAGCGGGCGGCCGACGAACGCCGCTGGGATCCTCCCGCCGGCGAGATAGCGGACGGCGCACTCGACGGGGTCGGCGCCGTCGTGAACCTCGCGGGAGCGCCGCTGCTGCCCGGGCGCTGGAGCGCGGCCCGCAAACAGGTCCTCCTCGACAGCCGGGTCGAACCGACGGAGGTCCTCGCGGAAGCCGTCGCCGAACACGGCATCCCCGTACTGGTCAACGCCTCCGCCGTCGGCTACTACGGCGACGCCGGTCCGTCCCTTGTGGACGAAACAAGCCCGGTGGGCCGGGGTTTCCTCGCCGAACTCTGCACCGCCTGGGAAGCCGCCACCGAGACGGCGGCCACCGCCGGCGTCCGCGTCGTGCGCATCCGCACCGGGCTGGTGCTCGCGCGCGAAGGCGGGCTACTGGACGTCCTGCGCCCGCTGTTCCGCCTGGGGCTCGGCGGAAAACTCGGTGACGGCAAGCAATACATGCCGTGGATCTCGCTCGACGACGAGGTCGGCGCGATCGTTTTCGCGCTGGAGAACGAAACGCTGTCCGGCGCGGTCAACCTCTCCGGCCCGCAGCCCGCCACGAACGCCGCCTTCACGAAGGCCCTGGGCCGCGCCGTGCACCGGCCGGCGATCTGGCAGGTGCCCGGTTTCGCCATGAAGATCGCCCTCGGGCAGGCGGCCGAGGAGATGGCGCTGTTCGGGCAGCGTGCCATGCCGCGTGCGCTGGAGGAGGCGGGATACGCGTTCCGCCATCCGACCCTCGAGGACGCGCTGGCCGCCGCGACATGACCGTGCGGCGCGGTCTGTACACCCTCGCCGGGTTCCTCCTGCTGATCGGCTTCGTCGTCCTCGGCCTGTCCGTCGACGAGCGGCCGCCGCCGGTGGACGTCGCGCTCGCCGACGCGTTCCGCGGCCAGCACACCGAGCCTGCCGGTCAGGTGGCGGGCCTGGTCACAAACGTCCTCGGCCCGGTCCTGCCGTTCGTGCTGGGCGCGGTGCTGGTGGTGCTCGCCTGGCGCCGCCGGAACCTGACCGTGTTGTGCGTCAAACTCGCCGTCGTCCTGCTGCTGTGCCGGATGACCAGCCTGATCGCGAAGCCGGTCTTCTACCGGGAGCGGCCGCGCGAATTCCCCGATCTGAGCTATCCGAGCGGGCACGTCGTCGCCGTCGCGTGCACCGGGTTCGTCGCGGTACTGCTGTGCGCGTGGACCCGTCCGCACCTCGCGCGCCTGGCGATCATCATCATCGCCGCCGCGGCGACGGTGGCGGGTGCCCTCTGCCGCATCGTGCTCGGCGTGCACTGGCTGACCGACACCGCGGGTTCCGTGCTCGCGGTGGGCGGCGTCGGCCTGATCGCGGCGGCCGGACTGGGCCTGCTCCCCCTGCCGAAAGACCCGGCGTAGTGTCGCTGACGTGAGCTCTTCGACCACGTCATGCCGCGCCTCCACCGAGCCCGTCGACGTCCGCGAGATCGGGACGATCGACTACACCGAAGCCTGGGAACTCCAGCGAGAGCACGTGACAGCCCGTGCCGACGGTGACGGCCCGGACACCATGCTGCTGCTGGAGCACCCGTCGGTGTACACCGCGGGCAAGCGCACCGAAGCCGAGGACAGGCCGACCGACGGCACCCCGGTGATCGACGTCGACCGCGGCGGCAAGATCACCTGGCACGGGCCGGGCCAGCTGGTCGGGTACCCGATCGTCAAACTCGCCGACCCGATCGACGTCGTGCACTACGTGCGGCGGCTCGAAGAGGCCCTGATCACCGTCTGCGACCAGCTCGGCGTGCACACCGGCCGGGTCGAGGGCCGCAGCGGCGTCTGGATCCCCGCCGACGACCGCGGCCCGGAGCGGAAGATCGCCGCGATCGGCATCCGTGTCCAGCGTGGCGTGACCATGCACGGGTTCGAGCTGAACTGCAACGCCGACCTCGGCGCCTTCGACAAGATCGTCCCGTGCGGCATCCGGGACGCCGGCGTGACGTCGCTTTCCTACGAGCTCGACCGCGAGGTCACCGTGGCGTCGGTGCTGCCGATGGCGCGCGACGCCGTGCTGGCGGCGCTGGAAGGCGACCTTCCGGTGAGCGACGAGCGCTGGCTCCCGCGCCCCGAAGCCCCGGCCGCCCCCGGCGTCACCTTCGCCCTGCAGAACTGAGAAGCGCGTGAAGGCCCCCTTCCCTCGGCTGAGCCGAGGGAAGGGGGCCTTCACGCGCGAAACGTCAGTCCAGCTGAGGGGCGACCTCGGACGCGATCAACTCGATCTGGTCCAGATCCGAGAGGTCCAGCAGCTGCAGGTAGAGCCGGGTGATCCCGGTCTTCTCCCGCCACTGCCCGACCTTTTCGACGACCTCCGACGGCGTCCCCGCGAGCCCGTTCTCCCGCAGCTCGGAGACCTCGCGGCCCAGCACGCCGGCGCGCTTCGCGACCTCGGCGTCGTCGCGACCCACGGCGACCACGAGCGCGGCGGAGCGGATGATCTCCTTGGGGTCGCGGCCGATCTCGCGGGCGGCGTCGTCGACGCGGCCGAACTGCTCCGCGGCGACGTCCGGGCCCACGAACGGCAGGTTGAACTCGTCCGCATAGCGGGCGGCGAGCGCCGGGGTGCGTTTCTTGCCGCCACCGCCGATGATCACCGGCGGCCGGGGCCGCTGCGCCGGCTTCGGCAGGCCCGGCGAGTCGACGAGCTTGTAGTGCTCACCGTCGAAGGAGAACGTCTCCCCTTCCGGCGTCTCCCACAGCCCGGTGACGACGGCGAGCTGCTCGGCGTAGCGGTCGAAGCGCTCCTTCATCGGCGGCAGGTCGAGGCCGTACGCGGTGTGCTCATCGTCGTACCAGCCGGAACCGAGGCCGAGTTCGACGCGGCCGCCCGACATCTGATCCACCTGCGCGACCGAGATCGCGAGCACCGACGGATGCCGGAACGTGGCGGCGGTGACGAGGGTGCCCAGCCGCACACGGCGGGTCTCCCGGGCGAGACCCGCGAGGGTGATCCACGCGTCGGTCGGTCCGGGCAGCCCGGTCGCCGAGCCCATCTTCAGGTAGTGATCGCTGCGGAAGAAGGCGTCGTAACCCGCGTCCTCGGTGGCCTTGGCCACCCGGAGCAGGTCTTCGTAACTGGCCCCCTGCTGGGGTTCGGTAAAGATCCTGAGGTCCACGCCGCCACCCTAGCCAGGGCGCGGTCAGCTCGCTTTCCCGTGCTCGGCGGGCGGGACACGGCGGAATCCGACGAGCAGCCGCACCAAGACCTCTTCGACCTGGGCGCTGACCTTCTTCGGCTCCGGCGAACTCGCGATCTCGATGGCGGCGCTGGACAACGCGCCGAACAGCAGCCGCGCGGTGACGTCCACCGGGACGTCGTCGACCTCGCCGACCTCGATGAGCGACTGGATCCCGGTGCGGACCAGGCCGAAGCTGCACCGCTCCTCGGCCTCGCGCCAGCGTTCCCAGCCCATGACCACCGGCGCCTCGTGGATCGCGATGCGCTGGTACGCCGGGTCGAGGCAGCTTTGCAGGAAGCCGCGCAGCCCGGAGAGCGCCCGCTCCCACGGCGAGGCCGGACCGTTCATGATCTTCTCGAGCCGGTCGAAGACCTGGCTCTCGACCGTGTCGAAGGCAGCCTCGAACAGCGCCTGCTTCCCACTGAAATGGTGGTAGAGCGCACCCTTCGTCACCCTGGCCCGTTTGGCGATCTCGTCGAGAGATGTGCCGGCGTACCCGCGTTTGGTGAACAGCTCCACGGCACTCTCGACGAGTGCCGACCGGGTGGACTCGGAATAGTCCAGCCGCCTTGACCTCATTGTCGCCACCTTCACAACTTTACGCCGCCGGTCCCGGTCCATACCCATGGTATGTTGACTGCTGTCAGGTCCGTACCGGGAGTATGCCGCAAACCTGCGGTATGAACCGGGTCACGGAGGGGAGCCCACATCATGAGCTGGAACGACTTCTACCGGCGGCGCGACATCCTCGAAGCCGCACTGCGCCAGGCGGGTCACCAGCCGTCCGACGCGATCTCACTCGAAGAAATCCCTGGCGCCACCCAGTACTTCGCGACCGAGGACGAGCTTCTGCTCGCACTTCGGTACAAGTGGAACCAGGTGTTCGCCGGTCACCTCCGCGCCGAGATGACCGATCCGGATTACGCCGATCAGGATCTCGCGCTCGACCGGGTCGAAGCCGTCACCCGCGCCTGGAACAGCGCCACGGCCGAGCACGAGACCCTCCGCGCCGTTCTCGACGCGGCCCTCGACCGGTGCCCCGCGCTGATCCCGTCGCACGAAGCCGAACTGCGCACCCTCGCGTTGACGGCGGGACTGGCCGACGGCGACGAGCCCGCCGACGAGATCACCAAGGTCGGCAGCGCCTTCGCCACCCTGCTCCGGCACGGACGGCACGCGAAGCCCGCCCGTCGCCGCAGCCCCATGGGTCACCTGCTCCGGTTGCTCGCGCCGAGCGCCTGACCTGGCGTAGCGGCACAGGCGACGATGTAGTTAGGTGACCGGCATGGCTGCTCACGCGCGCTGGACCGAGGCCGACATCCCGGATCAGACCGGCCGGACCGTATTCGTCACGGGGGCGAACTCAGGCCTCGGGCTGCGGATGTCCGAGGTGCTCGCGGGCAAGGGGGCCCGCGTGCTGCTCGGCTGCCGATCACCGGAGCGTGGCGCCAAAGCGCTCGAACAGGTGCGCGCGGCCGCGACCGGGCAAGCGCCCGAACTCGTGCGGCTGGACCTCGCCGACCTCGGCTCGGTCCGCGAAGCCGCGAAGAAGGTCCAGGAATTGTCGGGTGACAAGCTCGACGTCCTGGTCAACAACGCGGGCGTGATGGCGACCCCGCGCGGCCACACCAAGGACGGCTTCGAGACCCAGTTCGGCACGAACCATCTCGGGCACGCGGTGCTGACCTGGCTGCTGATGCCGTCCCTGCGCAACGGCTCCTCGGCGCGTGTCGTCACCCTGTCGAGTGTCGCGGCGACCGGCGCGCGCATCGACATCGCCGACCCGAACTTCGAGCGCCGGATGTACAACCCGGGCTCGGCCTACGGCCAGTCGAAACTCTCCAATCAGGTGTTCGCGCTCGAACTGGACCGCAGGCTGCGCGCCGCGGGCGAAGACGTCATCAGCGTGGCGGCCCACCCGGGCTACACGTGGACCGGGCTCGGTTCCGGGATGGCTCGCTCCTACCGCAACCCCGTGGTGCGCGCGCTCGTCGCCGGTGGCAACCGGATCGGCGAGATCTTCATCGCGCAGAACGCGCGCCAGGGCACGCTCCCGCAGCTGTTCGCGGCAACGGCTCCCGAGGTCGAAGGCGGCGACTACATCGGCCCGCGCGGGCTCGGCGGGCTTCGCGGCGCGCCGGTCAAAGTGCGGCCTTTGGCCGCCGCGAGGAGCGAGTCGCTCGGCGCCGCGTTGTGGGACGTGACCACCAAGTTGACGGGCGTCACCCCCGACCCCGCGTGAGCGGCGGCCACTGCTCCGGCGGGCGTAGGGTGGCGGTGTGAGTGCTGCCCCAGATGGCCGCAAGTTGTTGCGGCTCGAGGTCCGGAATTCCCAGACTCCCATCGAAAAGAAGCCGTCGTGGATCAAGACGCGCGCCCGGATGGGTCCGGAGTTCACCGAACTCAAAGGCCTGGTGCGCCGCGAAGGCCTCCACACCGTCTGTGAAGAAGCCGGCTGTCCCAACATCTACGAATGCTGGGAAGACCGCGAGGCGACCTTCCTGATCGGCGGGGACCAGTGCACCCGGCGCTGCGACTTCTGCCAGATCGACACCGGCAAGCCCGCCGAGCTGGACCGCACCGAGCCCCGCAAGGTCGCCGAAAGCGTCCAGGCGATGGGCCTGCGCTACTCGACGGTCACCGGCGTCGCCCGTGACGATCTCGAAGACGGCGGTGCGTGGCTGTACGCCGAAACCGTGCGCCAGATCCACACGCTGAACCCGGGCACGGGTGTCGAGCTGCTGATCCCGGACTTCAACGCGGATCCCGACCAGCTCGCCGAAGTCTTCGGCTCCCGCCCCGAGGTGCTCGCGCACAACGTCGAGACGGTGCCGCGGATCTTCAAGCGCATCCGCCCCGGCTTCCGCTACGCGCGGTCGCTGGAAGTCATCACCCGCGCTCGCGAGGCCGGCCTGGTGACGAAGTCGAACCTGATCCTCGGCATGGGCGAGACCCCCGAAGAGGTCGCGCCCGCGATGAAGGACCTGGTCGACGCCGGCTGCGAGATCCTCACGATCACCCAGTACCTGCGTCCCTCGCCCAGGCACCACCCCGTGGACCGCTGGGTCAAGCCGGAAGAGTTCGTCGAGCACTCGAACGCCGCCGAGGCCATGGGCTTCGCCGGAGTGATGGCCGGGCCGCTGGTCCGTTCCTCGTACCGCGCCGGACGCCTGTTCGCGCAGACGAAGGCCCACCGCGGCGAGCCGCTGTCGAAGAACTTGGCCCACCTGGCCGCCGAAGGTCCCGCCGCGCAGGAAGCCAGCTCGCTGCTGGCCAGGTGACTCCGGTCACCCTCTTCGCGACATCACCACCCACCAGGTCACGAATCAGTAAAGTGACCTGGTGGCGTTGGTAACCGATCTTCTGAACTGGCTGCAGAGTCTCCCGGAACCGGGACTGGTCGCGGCGACCGGCGGACTGGTGTTCGCCGAGTGCACCATCGGGCTCGGCTTCATCGCCCCCGGTGAATCGGGGCTGCTGGTCGCGGCAACGACGGCGACTTCGGTCTCCCGTTTCCTGACTCTGTGGGCCGTCGTGACGGTCTGCGCCGCACTCGGCGACTCGCTCGGCTACGCGATCGGCAAACGCTTCGGTCCGCGTCTGCGCGAGACGAAACTGATCCGCAAGTACGGCCTCGACGCCTGGGACAAGGCGACGGGCGTGCTCGAACGGCGAGGCGCGTGGGCGGTGTTCTTCGCGCGGTTCCTCCCGGTGATCCGCACGCTGACTCCGGCGGCGTCGGGCACGTCGGGCCTGCCCTTCCGCAAGTTCCTGCCCGCCGCCGCGGCGGGCGCGGCCTGCTGGTCGGCCATCCACATCGGCATCGGCGCCGCTCTCGGTGAAGCCGCCAAGAAGGTCGAAGGCGCGCTCAACACCGGTGGCCTGATCATCGTCGGCGTGCTCGTCGGCGTCGCCGTGTACTTCCTGCTGCGCTACAAGAAGAAGAAGGCGCTCGCCGTCACAGCCGAGGAAGCCACTCCGGCGAAGATCGGCGCGGACGACTAAATTCCCGGGTATGGCCGCCCTGAACCTGCCCCAGCCCCTCGGTTTCGTGCTCGGTGGCGGCGGCAGTCTCGGGGCCATGCAGGTCGGGATGCTGCGTGCCCTGACCGAAGCCGGGATCACCCCGGACCTCGTCGTCGGTACCTCGGTGGGTTCGCTGAACGCCGCCGTGCTCGCCCTCGGGGGTGAATCGGGTGCTCGGCTGGACCGGATCTGGTCGCGGATGACCCGGCACGAGGCGTTCCCCGGTGGCGTGTTCAGCCAGGTGCGGACACTCCGGCACAGCAAGACCAACCTGTTCCCCAACACCGGTCTCGCCGCGATCGTCGACGAGCACATCGGCGAGGGCGTCCGGTTCGAAGATCTCGCGCTGCCGCTGGGTGTCGTCGCGACGGACGTCGACACCGCCGAACCGCTCCTCATCCGCTCAGGGCCCGTTCTGGCGCCCCTGCTGGCCAGCTGCGCGATTCCGGGGATCTATCCGCCGGTGCCGTTCGGGGAGCGCATGCTCTACGACGGCGGCCTGGTCGCCAACGTGCCGATGCGCCAAGCGCTCGCCATGGGCGCGAAATCGCTCGTCGTCCTCGACTGCGCCTTCCCCGGCAAGATGCCCGGCACCCCGCAGACCTTCGCCGAGGTGCTGATGTTCACCGCGATGATCAGCATGCGGAACCAGGCGGTCCTGGAGGCGCCGATCGCCGCGGCCGAAGTGCCCGTGGTGTACGTGCCCGGGCCGAAGCCGGTGCGGGTCAGCCCGCTGGACTTCAGCCACACCACCGCGCTGACCGCCGAAGCTTACGAGTCCGCGAAGACCTATTTGGGTGAATTGAGTGTCGATGGCCCGGGTCTTTATGGTGCTCCCGGTCTCGTTGTGTAGTGACGAGCAACCGACCGGCATCGATCACGTCTTCTTCGTCGCGTAGTTTTGAAAGAGAGAACTTTCCGCTGATAGCGCGACATAAAAAGAGAACCATATGTTTCCCAAGAAGACATTACTTTCGACGGCCGGAATTCTCGCCTCGGTGGTGCTGATCTCCTCATGCTCGCCTTCGGGCGGCACCACTTCACCCGGCACCAGCGCCGAACCGGACACGAATCCGGTTTCGGTGACCATCGATCCGGCAGGCGGGACGAACGTCAATCCGGCGACCCCGGTGGTGGTCAAGGCCGAGCACGGCAAGCTGATCGACGTCACCGTCAGCAACGCCGACAAGGGCAGCCAGGTGAAGGGTGAACTGGCGAGCGACGGGCTCAGCTGGAAGACCACCGAACCGCTCGGCTACGGCAGCACCTACAAGATCGTGGCGCACGCCCAGGGCACCGACGGGAAGCCCGTCGAGCAGCAGAGCAGGGTTTCCACGCTGAGTCCGAAGCAACAGGCGAACCCGAACCTGATCCCGGCTCCCGCGGCGGTGACGTCCGCCGGCGTCGGCGTCGGGCAGCCGATCGTGTTCGCCTTCGGCCAGGCGGTGAAGAACAAGGCCGAGGTGGAGAAGAAGCTGTCCGTGGAGTCCACGCCGAAACAGGAGGGCTCCTGGTACTGGATCGACGACAAGAACGTCCACTACCGCCCCAAGGTGTACTGGCAGCCGGGGACGACGCTCAAGGTGTCGGCGATGATCTACGGCGTCGATTTCGGCAATGGCGTATACGGCGCGACCGATCGCACCGAAACGTACAAAGTGCACGATTCGTGGGTCGCGAAGGCCGACGGCAACACCGAACAGATGCAGATCTTCCACAATGGCCAGCTGGCGAAGTCGATGCCCATTTCCATGGGCAAGGACGCCACGCCGACGCATTTGGGCGCCCACGTCATTTCGGACAAACACGAGAATTACGTGATGGATTCGTGCACTTACGGCGTCTGCCAGGGCCAGCCGGGGTACTACAAGGCGAACGAGAAGTGGTCGCTGCGCATCTCCAACGACGGCGAGTTCGTCCACGAGAACCCGAACAGCGTCGGCGCGCAGGGCAGCTCCAACGTGTCGCACGGCTGCATCAACCTCAACGCGGCCAACGCCCAGTGGTTCTACCAGAACATGGGGCTCGGTGACGTCGTCGAGGTGACCAATTCCGGTGGCCCGCAGCTGCCGGTGTGGGACCTCTACGGCGACTGGTCGAAGTCGTGGGCGGACTGGCAGGCGGGCAGCGCGCTCAAGTAGAGGCATGATGGGCCGGTGACCAGCACCCTGAGCACCGCCCGCTCACTCGTGGCCGGCGCCGGCCGGGTCGTCGCACTGACCGGCGCCGGGATCTCCACGGATTCGGGGATCCCCGACTTCCGCGGCCCGCAGGGCCTGTGGACCCGCGATCCGGCCGCGGAAAAGATGTCGAACCTCAAGGCTTACCAAGGCAGCCGTGAGGTCCGAGAGCGGACCTGGCAGGCTCGGCTGGTGCACCCCGGCTGGGACGCGACGCCGAACGCCGCGCACTACGCGCTCGAGCGCCTGTCTCCGACGTGGATCATCACCCAGAACATCGACCGGCTGCATCAGAAGGCGGGCTCTCCACCCGAGCGGGTGCTGGAACTCCACGGGACGATGTTCGAGTCCGTCTGCCTGTCCTGTGATGACCACCGCGACATGCGCTCGACGCTGGAGCGCGTCCGCGCGGGCGAGACCGATCCGCCCTGTCTGGTGTGCGGTGGCATCCTCAAGTCGGCCACCGTCTCGTTCGGCCAGCACCTGGACCAGAACCTGCTCCGGGCCGCTCGGACCGCCGTCTCCGACAGCGACCTGCTGCTGGTGGCCGGATCCTCACTACGGGTACAGCCGGCCGCCTCGCTGGTGAGCGTCGCTTCCCGGTCCGGATCCGCCGTGGTGATCTGCAACGGCTCCGAAACGCCCTACGACTCCATGGCGACAGCCGTCGTCCGCGGCCCCCTCAGCGAAACCCTCCCCGCCCTGACCTCGTAACTCGCGCCGGCTCGAGCACAGTTGCCGACATCGTGCGACCACTCGACTCCGGTGCGTACACCATCACAATTGCGCTGCGGAGCAAACTATTCGGCGGGCTCGGACGACATCCCCCTAGTCACTCGCTTCGAAGTCACGTGGGGAGAAGATGTTCATGAGCACTGAATTCGCGGAGCACTCCTCGGAACAACAGATTTTGCAGCCCGGAGTCGGCGCGCCGTCCGCGGTCCGGCGATATTGGCATCCGACGGACAAGGACTGGATTTCGGTACCGGCACACGGCAACCAGCCGACCACCGCGACGCTGCAGTCCTTCGGATACCAGGCCCCGACCGGGCCTCAGTTCTACGTCAGCCTGATCGGCAGCGGCGACATGGTCGAGGTCTTCCGCTGGTGGCACCCGGTGGACAAGGACTGGATCGACATGCCCGCCGGAATGGCCACCGATGCGCAGATGACCGCCTGGGGCTACCAGAGCAAGACGTTCCAGTACTACGCGTTTCCCACCCAACGCCCCGGCACCGCGGCGGTGCATCGCTGGTGGCATCCGACCGACAAGGACTGGCTCACCGTCCGGGCCGGGGAATTCACCGACGCGCAGCTGCAATCGTTCGGCTACCAGAGCAAGACCTTCCTGTTCTACGCCTTCGCGCAGCAGTCGCCGACGCAGGAAGCCGGATACTTCGCCCTGAGCACGCCACAGAAGTCGGTGCTGAGCCCGGTTTCGTGGAGCGGCGAACACGACCACCCGCACACCTTCAGCGTGTTGGACGTCAACCCGGCGCAGTCGCCGTCCATCAACGGTGGCTTCCGCTATCTGGGCTACTTCGGGCACCACGAATGCGCCGGCCTTGGCATCGCGCGAACGAACGATCTGAACAGCACCTCGTGGACGCAGTCGACCACGCCGCTGTTGTCCGGCACCGGCGAACGCTGGGGCTGCGCGCTGCTGAACCCGGACAGCACGATCGGCCTGGTGCACAACGTCTACTGGTGCGGCGGCAACCCCGACGGCGGTGCCTACTACATCGTCGGGCGCAAGAGCACGGACGGTGTCAACGGCACACAGTTCACTTCTTTCGTCCCCCTGGTCAAGGAAATGGCGGTTAACAACGGAAATCCGACCCTGTTCCGCGACCCGGCCACACAGACCGTGTACCTGTACTGGTTCCGCGAAGCGGGCGGCCGCAAGGAGATCCGCGTCAAAAGCGCGGTCTCCTTCGACGCGCTGCTTCAGACCGACTCGGCCGATCTCGGCACGCTCGTCGCCTACTCCCGAGACGTAGTGGCCGCACCACACGTGATCAAGGTCGGCTCGCTGTACTACCTGGCCGTGGAGACGTTGGAGCAGACCAACGTCTGGAAGACACGGGTGCTCACCGCGACCAGCCCGACGGGCCAGTTCTTCGAGCTTCCCACCGGGCCGGTCTACGGCAACGGATCGGCGTGCGTCTTCCAGCACGTCTTCGACAACACCCTGCACAGCTACTACTGCAACGAAGGGAACCCGGGCGTGGGCGACTGGACGCTCGACCACGTGAGCGCTCCACTGGCGTGACTTGGCCCGCGCGACCACTCGACCAGATCCCGCACGGCCCGCGGAACCGGCGTGCCCTTCCCCGTCACTCGCGTGCTCAGCGCCGTAACTCGCGTGATCTGCGCCGTAACTCGCGTGTCCAGGGACGTCATTCGCGTGATCCGGGCCGTAACTCGCGTGTTCTGCGCCGTAACTCGCGTGTCCGGGGGTGTGGCTCGCGTGTCCAGTGCCGTAACTCGCGTGTTTGGGTGGACGACACGCGTGATCAGACGGACGACACGGCGTACGAACCCCCGGGTCGTCGTGTCGTCCGTGTGGTCACAGGTGTCGTCCGTCTGATCACGCGAGTTACGTGCTCAATCACGTGTGTTACGTCCCTGGACACGCGAGTGACGTCCCTGGGCACGGGTGTGGCGGGTTTCGGGTATGAAAAAAGGGACCCAGGTCGGGAGAACTCGTGGTTCTCGACCGACCTGGGTCCCTTTTCTTAATGTTAGTCCGGCGGTGTCCTACTCTCCCACAACCCTTCGGTTGCAGTACCATCGGCGCTGTCAGGCTTAGCTTCCGGGTTCGGAATGGGACCGGGCGTTTCCCTGACGCTATAACCACCGAAACACTATGAAACAACACTCCCCACCATATACTGCTGGTGGTTGTGTGGTGTTTCAGAGCTGTAGAGTGGATGCGTAACATCTTCGTGGGCAAGTCCTCGGCCTATTAGTACCAGTCAACTCGACAACACATTACTGTGCTTCCATTTCTGGCCTATCAACCCAATGGTCTGTTGGGGGCCTTAACCCACAAAGGGGTGGGATACCTCATCTTGGAACAGGCTTCCCGCTTAGATGCCTTCAGCGGTTATCCCTTCCGAACGTGGCCAACCAGCCATGCCACTGGCGTGACAACTGGCATACCAGAGGTTCGTCCGTCCCGGTCCTCTCGTACTAGGGACAGCCTTCCTCAAGTATCCTACGCGCGCGGCGGATAGGGACCGAACTGTCTCACGACGTTCTAAACCCAGCTCGCGTGCCGCTTTAATGGGCGAACAGCCCAACCCTTGGGACCTACTCCGGCCCCAGGATGCGACGAGCCGACATCGAGGTGCCAAACCATGCCGTCGATATGGACTCTTGGGCAAGATCAGCCTGTTATCCCCGGGGTACCTTTTATCCGTTGAGCGACACCCCTTCCACCAGGTGGTGCCGGATCACTAGTCCCGACTTTCGTCCCTGCTCGACATGTCTGTCTCACAGTCAAGCTCCCTTGTGCACTTGCACTCAACACCTGATTGCCAACCAGGCTGAGGGAACCTTTGGGCGCCTCCGTTACTCTTTAGGAGGCAACCGCCCCAGTTAAACTACCCATCAGGCACTGTCCCTGAACCAGATCATGGTCCGAGGTTCAGATTCCCAATCCGACCAGAGTGGTATTTCAACAACGACTCCACCAACACTAGCGTGCCAGCTTCACAGTCTCCCACCTATCCTACACAAGCCGAACCGAAAACCAATACCAAACTATAGTAAAGGTCCCGGGGTCTTTCCGTCCTGCCGCGCGTAACGAGCATCTTTACTCGTAGTGCAATTTCGCCGGGCCTGTGGTTGAGACAGCCGGAAAGTCGTTACGCCATTCGTGCAGGTCGGAACTTACCCGACAAGGAATTTCGCTACCTTAGGATGGTTATAGTTACCACCGCCGTTTACTGGCGCTTAAATTCTCAGCTTCACCCCGAAAGGTTAACCGGTCCTCTTAACGTTCCAGCACCGGGCAGGCGTCAGTCCATATACATCGTCTTGCGACTTCGCATGGACCTGTGTTTTTAGTAAACAGTCGCTTTCCGCTGGTCTCTGCGGCCACCCACCCCTAGTCCGCAAGGGACTTCAGAGTGTTTGGCCCCCCTTCTCCCGAAGTTACGGGGGCATTTTGCCGAGTTCCTTAACCACAGTTCACCCGATCGCCTTAGTATTCTCTACCTGACCACCTGTGTTGGTTTGGGGTACGGGCCGTGCACGCACTCGCTAGAGGCTTTTCTCGGCAGCATAGGATCACTCTACTTCGCCTCAATCGGCTACGCATCACGTCTCAACCTTCATGAGCGGCGGATTTGCCTACCACTCGGTCTACACGCTTACACCAGTACTACCACTCACTGGCGGAGCTACCTTCCTGCGTCACCCCATCACTCGACTACTACGGAATCAGATCCCACGCTCCACAACCAATCTCCACCCCGAAGGGTCTCGACTGGCGCTTTGGGTGGTTAGTATCAACCGCCTCATCCTGGGCGCACGTGCTCGGGTACGGGAATATCAACCCGTTATCCATCGACTACGCCTGTCGGCCTCGCCTTAGGTCCCGACTTACCCTGGGCGGATTAGCCTGGCCCAGGAACCCTTGGTCATCCGGCGGCAGAGTTTCTCACTCTGCATTCGCTACTCATGCCTGCATTCTCACTCCCACACCCTCCACGACTGGCTTCCGCCGCCGCTTCCCTGGATGCAGGACGCTCCCCTACCCATCCGTGCGACTAGACATCTCTTCAAGAGAGACGCCGATCTATATGCACGAATGACACAGCTTCGGCGGTGTGCTTAAGCCCCGCTACATTGTCGGCGCAGGACCACTTGACCAGTGAGCTATTACGCACTCTTTCAAGGGTGGCTGCTTCTAAGCCAACCTCCTGGTTGTCTGGGCAATCCCACATCCTTTCCCACTGAGCACACACTTGGGGGCCTTAGCTGGTGTTCTGGGCTGTTTCCCTCTCGACGACGAAGCTTATCCCCCGCCGTCTCACTGCCACACTCTCACACCACGGTATTCGGAGTTTGGTTGATTTCGGTAACCCGGTAAGGCCCCTAGACCATCCAGTAGCTCTACCCCCGTGGAGAAACATGTGACGCTGCACCTAAATGCATTTCGGGGAGAACCAGCTATCACGGAGTTTGATTGGCCTTTCACCCCTACCCACAGCTCATCCCCTCAGTTTTCAACCTAAGTGGGTTCGGCCCTCCACGTCGTCTTACCGACGCTTCAGCCTGGCCATGGGTAGATCACTCCGCTTCGGGTCTAGACCACGCGACTCAGACGCCCTATTCAGACTCGCTTTCGCTACGGCTACCCCACACGGGTTAACCTCGCCACGCAGCACTAACTCGCAGGCTCATTCTTCAAAAGGCACGCCATCACCTCAACATCACAAGGATGTGCTCGGGCTCTGACGGCTTGTAGGCACACGGTTTCAGGTACTCTTTCACTCCCCTCCCGGGGTACTTTTCATCTTTCCCTCACGGTACTAGTCCGCTATCGGTCTTCAGGAAGTATTTAGGCTTACCGGGTGGTCCCGGCAGATTCACAGCAAATTCCACGAGCTCGCTGCTACTCGGGAACACCAAACAAACGATCCACAACGTGTTTTCGCGTACGGGACTCTCACCCACTCCGGTCGCCCATCCCAAGACGTTCCACTAACACGCGTAACCGCTCCGAGGACTGTCAGATCCTCGACGCTGGGTCCCACAACACCACACACACAACGCCTGACAGCTTGACATGTGCATGGTTTAGCCTCTTCCGCTTTCGCTCGCCACTACTCACGGAATCACGGTTGTTTTCTCTTCCTACGGGTACTGAGATGTTTCACTTCCCCGCGTTCCCTCCACACACCCTATATATTCAGATGCGGGTAACACCACATAACTGGTGCTGGGTTTCCCCATTCGGAAATCCTCGGATCACAGCTCGGTTGACAGCTCCCCGAGGCATATCGCAGCCTCCCACGTCCTTCATCGGCTCCTGAAGCCAAGACATCCACCATGTGCCCTTAACAACTTGACCACAAAGATGCTCGCATCCACTCTACAGTTCTCAAACACCACACCAGAAACAAACGTCCCGGGGCGTAAGCCCCTCGGCGTGTTGCCTCAGGACCCAACAGCATGCCAGCGAACATCGAAATTCCCTTGACCCCGCAGCACACGTTCCACGCACCCGAAGGTGCAGTACTAGCCCGTGCAGGCATCAAGCGAACCGACATAAACCAGTAGTTCCACAATTCCTTGAGCAACCAGTGCCAACACACGGTCGGTGTTGAAACCCTGGCCACTCCACCAACCGTTGGTCCGGGTATCCCGGCGGGGTGGATGTGTTGCTCCTTAGAAAGGAGGTGATCCAGCCGCACCTTCCGGTACGGCTACCTTGTTACGACTTCGTCCCAATCGCCAGTCCCACCTTCGACCACTCCCCCCCTTACGGGTTGGGCCATGGGCTTCGGGTGTTACCGACTTTCATGACGTGACGGGCGGTGTGTACAAGGCCCGGGAACGTATTCACCGCAGCGTTGCTGATCTGCGATTACTAGCGACTCCGACTTCACGCAGTCGAGTTGCAGACTGCGATCCGAACTGAGACCGGCTTTAAGGGATTCGCTCCACCTCGCGGTATCGCAGCCCTCTGTACCAGCCATTGTAGCATGTGTGAAGCCCTGGACATAAGGGGCATGATGACTTGACGTCATCCCCACCTTCCTCCGAGTTGACCCCGGCAGTCTCCCACGAGTCCCCGCCATAACGCGCTGGCAACGTAGGATAAGGGTTGCGCTCGTTGCGGGACTTAACCCAACATCTCACGACACGAGCTGACGACAGCCATGCACCACCTGTACACCAACCACAAGGGAAGCCCTATCTCTAGGGATGTCTGGCGCATGTCAAGCCCAGGTAAGGTTCTTCGCGTTGCATCGAATTAATCCACATGCTCCGCCGCTTGTGCGGGCCCCCGTCAATTCCTTTGAGTTTTAGCCTTGCGGCCGTACTCCCCAGGCGGGGCGCTTAATGCGTTAGCTACGGCACGGACAACGTGGATGTCGCCCACACCTAGCGCCCAACGTTTACAGCGTGGACTACCAGGGTATCTAATCCTGTTCGCTCCCCACGCTTTCGCTCCTCAGCGTCAGTATCGGCCCAGAGACCCGCCTTCGCCACCGGTGTTCCTCCTGATATCTGCGCATTTCACCGCTACACCAGGAATTCCAGTCTCCCCTATCGAACTCAAGTCTGCCCGTATCGCCCGCACGCTCCACGTTAAGCGTGGAGTTTTCACGAACGACGCGACAAACCGCCTACGAGCTCTTTACGCCCAATAATTCCGGACAACGCTCGCACCCTACGTATTACCGCGGCTGCTGGCACGTAGTTAGCCGGTGCTTCTTATCCAGGTACCGTCACTTGCGCTTCGTCCCTGGCGAAAGAGGTTTACAACCCGAAGGCCGTCATCCCTCACGCGGCGTCGCTGCATCAGGCTTGCGCCCATTGTGCAATATTCCCCACTGCTGCCTCCCGTAGGAGTCTGGGCCGTGTCTCAGTCCCAGTGTGGCCGGTCACCCTCTCAGGCCGGCTACCCGTCGTCGCCTTGGTAGGCCATTACCCCACCAACAAGCTGATAGGCCGCGGGCTCATCCTGTACCGCCGGAGCTTTCCACTAAACCCCATGCGAGGCTCAGTCATATCCGGTATTAGACCCAGTTTCCCAGGCTTATCCCAAAGTACAGGGCAGATTGCCCACGTGTTACTCACCCGTTCGCCACTAATCCACCCCGAAAGGCTTCATCGTTCGACTTGCATGTGTTAAGCACGCCGCCAGCGTTCGTCCTGAGCCAGGATCAAACTCTCCAACAATGTCTTCGAATTCAATCGAGGCAATTTAATGCTCTCAAAGGAACCTCAAACGAGGTTCAAATATATAAGCTCTACTGGCTTAGTTCACTAGCACACTGTTGAGTTCTCAAGCAACACACCCCAGATCGCACCGTGGCTACACGGCCTTATCCGAAGCAGTCATTTCTTGGCTTTTGTCCGGAGCACACCCTAACACCTGCTCGAAACTGCCGTTTCAGCGGGGGTAGAGTTACCTCTCCGGTTCGGGACCACCCACTCTACCACCATCCGGTGGGAGCTTGGTTCGTGTTCCCGGCGGCCGCTCGGTTTCCCTGGCGACGAAGAGAACATTACACGGCCCGAAACCGGCGTTTACAGGGGGGTCCCTTTTTTCGCGCCGGGGCTCTGACCTGCATCGATCGGGCTCTCCCCCGGAACCGGCTCGCCGTGGGTGGCGACCACCGTCAGGACGACCAGAGCGGCGGCGAGCCCGGCGGTGATGTGGATGGGCGCCGGCGTGAACGACGCGCCGAGCACGAGCACCGCGGTCACCGGGAAGCCGATCGCGATCGGGCGGCATTCGTTGGTGGGCCCGATGTGCATCAGCCAGACGCTGAGCAGATAGATCGCGACGGGCACGGTCGTCGCCATGGCGGCGGGCAGGGACGCGACGTGTCCGGTGTGGGTGTCGTAGTCGACCGCGACTTCGAGGCCGGCGCCGAGCGCGGCCGCCGACGCGAAGATCAGGTAGTGCCCATAACCCCAGCTCGCGACGGTGAACAGGCTTTTCGCCTTCTCGAGGCGAGCATGTCCCGGCTGGTCGAAGTACAGCCACCACAGGGAGAACACCAGCACAAGTCCTGCGGCGGCGAGCGAAATCAGGCTGCCGGTGTGCTTGCCTTCGTCCAGCCCCTCCTTGACCGCGGTGGTCGCGCCGAGGATGGATTCACCCAGCACGATGATGGTGAACAGGCCGTAGCGCTCGGCGATGTGGTGCGGGTGCCAGCCCGTCCAGCGCTTGCGTTCGGCGATCACCGGAACCGCGAGCTCGGCCACCAGGAGCAGGAAGAACGACGGCAGCGCCAAGGACTCCGGAAGACCGAGGCGGACGACCCACAGGATCTGGACGATCGTGATGCCGACGGCGTAGCGCAGCGCGGCCGGACGGCAGTGCGGATCGGTCCGTGCGGCGCGCAGCCATTGCACGACCATCGCCAGCCGCATCAGGACGTAGCCCGCCACCACGATCCCGAAGTCGCCTTCGAAGGCCGAGGAGACACCGGCGGCGACGGTCAGCCCACCCGCGATCTGGACCAGCGTCACCAGCCGGTACGGAACGTCGTCGGTGTCGAACGACGACGCGAACCAGCTGAAGTTCAGCCAGCCCCACCAGATCGCGAAGAACACCATCCCGAAGCTGAGCACCCCGTGCCCGATGTGGTTCTCGGCGATCGCGTGGTGCAGACCGGCGGCGGCCTGCGCGACGGCGACCACGAAACACAGGTCGAACAACAGCTCCAGCGGGGTCGCGACCCGGTGTCCTTCGCCGGAATCGCGCATCTTCATCGGCCGGTACCAGACCCGCAGCCGACTCCGCCGTACAGAACTCTCCGCCATCAGTGCTCCTCGCCATGTCGATCTGCGGAGATCTTCGCAGCCGAAGGCGATTCACACACTCGGAGGAACGCGCGGCGGGTGGGTCCGGGCCGGGTGCACCTCCCCAGGCGACCCCGCGCGAACCCACCCGCGCGAATGCCTCACCGGAACTCGGCCCGCCAGTGGTGTTGAGCCGGCCGCCGCCGAACGGTCCCCCGCGGACGCCGACGGCTGTCCACCGGTTCGTGACCGCGGGTGTCCATTCCTGGGAACTCCGGACTCACCACGATCGCTCCCGCCGATCGATCCATCCCCGATCGATCGACAGAAATACCACTGTCGGTAGCCAAGTCACAGCGGTGAAGGCTCCGTTAGGTGTACCCGGTTGCTCTGAGTAGCACCAGAGGATGACCGCCTCAGTCACTCGGATGGAGCATCCGATCTTGCCGAAAGTAGTCACCTGCACGTGCGGGAGACTCAGCCGCGTTGACTGTCGGCGGCAGTCCGCTCGGCTCCCTCTCGCTCGGTGAGCAAACGCCGCTTCCGGCGAGCGCGAAGCTCGATCACGGCGAGTAAAAGCGCCGAGCTCGTCAGGACGGCGGCGCACAGCATCGCCGCGGTCAGCGCCGCCGGGTAGCCACCGTTCGCCCCGAGTACCGCGTGGAAGACCGAGGCCAGCACGACCGTGCCGATCGCGGTGCCGATCCGCTGTCCGGTCTGCAACGCTCCTCCGGCCACACCGGCCATCGACGTCGGGACGCATTCCAGGGTCAACGTGGTGTTGGGCGAGATGACCATGCCGCCACCGACACCCGCGACGAGCAACGGCAGCGCGAACCACCATCCCGCCGCGTCGCCGGGGTCCTGACCGGCGAGAACGGCGACGGTGACCATCCCGGCGATCACCATCACCAGCCCGGTGACGGTGAGCTTGCGGCCCCACTTCGGCACCAGCCGTCCCGCGATCGCCGCCGACACGGCCGAGCCGAGGGCGAAGGAGGTGACGGCGAGCCCGGACTGCAGTGGCGTGTAGCCGAGGCCTTGCTGGAAGAAGATGGCGAAGACCAGCCACATCCCGGTGAACCCGCTGAAGTACAGCGCGCCGACGGCCGCGCCCGTCGCGTAGCCCGGGGTTCCGGTGAACAGGCGGGTGTCCAGCAGCGGCGAACGGCCGCGCCGCACCATCGAACGCTCCCAGCGAACGAAGGCGAAACCGAAGACCACCGCGACGAGGAACAGCCACCACAGGCTGCTGAGCCCGCCCTGTTCGGATTCGATCAGCGGAAGCAGGACACCGAGCACGGCGACACCCAGCAGCATGATGCCGACGAAATCGATCTCGCCCCGCAGGCTTCTCGCCGGCGTCTCCGGTTTCGGCAGCCATCTCAGGGCCAGCGCGAACGCGAGGATCCCGATGGGCACGTTCACGTAGAAGACCCAGCGCCAGCCTTCCGGGTCACCGAAGACGGCGAGGATCACGCCGCCGAGCACCGGCCCGACGGCGGTCGAAATTCCGACGGTGGCGCCGAACATGCCGAACGCGCGGCCTCGTTCCGCGCCGCGGAACAGGTCCTGGATCATCCCGCTGTTCTGCGGCGTCATCATGCCCGAGGCGAATCCCTGCAGGAGCCGCGCGATGATCAGCGTCGTCTCGTTCGGTGCCGCGCCGGCGAACGCGCTGGTCAGCACGAACGCGGCGAGCGCGAACAGGAACATGCGCCGGCGGCCGAGCGCGTCGCCGAGCCTGCCACCGGACACCAGCACCAGCCCGAACGCCAGCGCGTAACCCGAAACGACCCATTGGATCCCGCCGCTCGACGCGCCGAGGTCCTTCTGGATCGAGGGCAGCGCCGTGTTGACGATGCTGACGTCGAGCAGCCCCATGAACCCGGCGGCGAGGGAGACGGCGAGCGCCTTCCAGCGCCGCGGGTCGGGTTCGTAGGCGCTCATCAGGTGCTGGCGGCGATCCCGGGGATGCCCTTGAGCTCACCGATCAGCATCGACGTCACCTTGACCGGATAGTCGTAGAGCGCGAAGACCGTCTGGTTCTTGCCGACCAGCTTGAGGTGCACCGGCGTCTCGCCCTTGTGCGCCAGCAGGGTCTGCTTCAGTTCGCTGACCACCGACTGGTCGATCTTCTCCGCCGCGGCCAGCAGCACCAGCGGCAGATCCTCGTCGCCGTTGCCGACCTCGGACAGGTCGAGCGGCACGAGCCCGCCGCCGAAGATGGACATCTTGTCCTCGCGCCAGTTCACCCGGCCCTTGACCAGCACCGCGTTGTCCTCGATGAGGTCGGCGGAGAACATCGCGTACGACTTCGGGAAGTACAGCACCTCGAGTGAGGCGTCCATGTCCTCGATGGTGCAGATCGCCCAGGGCTCGCCCTTCTTGTTGACCCGGCGTTCCAGCGAGGTGATCAGCCCGGAGACGACCAGCTCACCTTCCTTCGGCGGGTCGGCGAGGATCGCCGCGATCGGCCGCGGCGCGTGTTTGCGCAGGATGCGTTCGGCGCCGTCCAGCGGATGCGCCGAGACGTAGAGGCCGAGCATCTCCCGTTCGTAGGCCAGGAGTTGCTTGCGCGGGTACTCCTCTTCGCCGAACTTCAGATGCGCGAGCGGCGAAGAGGACACCGAAGCTTCGGCGTCGTCGTCCCCGCCGAAACCGAAGAGGTCGAACTGGCCCATCGCCTCCTGGCGCTTGAGCGGGACCACGGCCTCGACCGCGTCCTCGTGCACCTGGATCATCGAGAGCCGCGTGTTGCCGAGCGAGTCGAACCCGCCCGCCTTGATCAGCGATTCGATGACCCGCTTGTTGCAGGCCACCAGCTCCGACTTGTCGAGGAAATCGGTGAAGGAGGAGTACTTTCCCTTCTCCTCGCGGGTCTTGATGATCGACTCGACGACGTTCGCGCCGACGTTGCGGACGGCACCCATGCCGAAGCGGATGTCCTCCCCGACGGCCGCGAACCTCAGCGCCGACTCGTTGACGTCCGGCGGGAGCACCTTGATCCCGAGGCGGCGGCATTCCGAGAGGTAGACCGCGGACTTGTCCTTGTTGTCACCGACCGAGGTGAGCAGCGCGGCCATGTACTCCGGCGTGAAGTTCGCCTTGAGGTACGCGGTCCAGTAGGAGATCAGGCCATACGCGGCCGCGTGACTCTTGTTGAACGCGTAGCCGGCGAACGGGAGGATCGTGTCCCAGAGCGCCTTGATCGCCTCGGACGAGAACCCGCCGGGGAGGAGGTCGCTCGACTTCATCCCGGCCTCGAAGCCCTCGAACTCCTTCTCGAGGACTTCCTGCTTCTTCTTGCCCATCGCCCGGCGGAGCACGTCCGCGCGACCCATCGAGTAACCGGCCACCTTCTGGCCGATGTGCATGATCTGCTCCTGATAGACGATCAGGCCGTAGGTGTCGGCCAGGATCTCCTTCAGGGGCTCGTCGAGCTCGGGGTGGATCGGCTTGACCTTCTGCCGCCCGTTCTTGCGGTCGGCGTAGTCGTTGTGCGCGTTCATGCCCATCGGGCCGGGGCGGTACAGCGCGCCCACCGCCACGATGTCGTCGAACTGGGTCGGCTGCATGCGGCGCAGCAGGTCACGCATCGGCCCGCCGTCCAGCTGGAACACGCCGAGCGTGTCACCGCGGGACAGCAGTTCGTAGGTCGCCTTGTCGTCGACGCCGAGGGTGTCGAGGTCGATGTCGATCCCGCGGTTGGTCTTGATGTTGTCGATCGCGTCACCGATGACGGTGAGGTTCCGCAGGCCGAGGAAGTCCATCTTCAGCAGGCCGATGGCCTCGCACGACGGGTAGTCCCAGCCGGTGATGATCGAACCGTCGTCACGCTGCCACAGCGGGATGGCGTCGGTCAGCGGGTCGCACGACATGATGACCGCGCAGGCGTGGACGCCGGCGTTGCGGATCAGGCCTTCGAGACCACGCGCGGTCTCGAAGATCGTCTTGCACTCTTCGTCGGTCTCGACGAGGGCGCGGACCTCGGCCGCTTCGCCGTAGCGCTCGTGCTTCGAGTCGACGATGCCCGAGAGCGGGATGTCCTTCGCCATGATCGGCGGCGGGAGCGCCTTCGAAATCCGGTCCGCGATCGCGTACCCCGGCTGGCCGAAGTGGACGCGGGCGGAGTCCTTGATGGCCGCCTTGGTCTTAATGGTGCCGAAGGTGATGACCTGCGCGACCTTGTCGACGCCGTACTTCTCGGTGGCGTAGCGGATCATCTCGCCGCGACGGCGGTCGTCGAAGTCGATGTCGATATCGGGCATCGAGACGCGCTCGGGGTTCAGGAACCGCTCGAACAGCAGCTTCTGCGGGATCGGGTCCAGGTTGGTGATACCGAGGACGTACGCGACCAGCGAGCCGGCGGCGGAACCACGGCCGGGGCCGACGCGGATGCCGACCTTACGGGCGTAGTTGATGAGGTCGGCCACGATGAGGAAGTAGGCGGGGAAGCCCTTCCCGATGATGACGTCGAGTTCGATCTCGATGCGCTCGTTGTAGTACGGGTCCGGGACGCCGTCCGGGTACCGCCACTTGAGACCGCGCGCGACCTCTTCCCGCAGCCAGGTGCCCTGGTCGTAGCCCTCGGGGACCTCGAAGAAGGGCAACCGGTCCTTGTGCGTGTACACGTCCTTGTAGGACTCGACGCGCTCGGCGATCAGCAGCGTCGAGTCGGCGGCGCCGGGGACCTCCTTGTCCCAGTACTCCCGCATGTCGGCGGCCGACTTCAGGTAGTAGCCGTCACCGTCGAACTTGAACCGGTTCGGGTCGTTCAGCGTCTTGCCCGCCTGCACGCACAGCAGCGCGGAGTGGGTGTCGGCCTGGTCCTTGGTGACGTAGTGCGAGTCGTTGGTGGCCAGCGGCTTGAGGTCGAGCAGCTTGCCGATCTCGAGCAGGCCTTCACGGACCGAGCGCTCGATCGGCAGCCCGTGGTCCATCAGCTCGAGGAAGAAGTTGTCGGCGCCGAAGATGTCCTTGTAGTCCGAAGCGGCCTGGATCGCTTCGGTGCGCTGCCCCAGCCGCAGCCGCGTCTGCACCTCGCCCGAGGGGCAGCCGGTGGTCGCGATGATGCCGTGGTGGTTCTCCGCGATCAGCTCGCGGTCCATCCGGGGCTTGCGGTAGTAGCCCTGCATGCTCGCGAGCGAGGAGAGCTTGAACAGGTTGCGCAGCCCGGTGGAGTTCTCGGCGAGCATCGTCATGTGGGTGTAGGCACCACCACCGGAGACGTCACCGCCCTCACCGAACTCGTCGGCGCCACGCTGGTTCGACTGCCCCCAGAAGACCGGCTTCTTGTGGAACCGGCTCTCCGGCGCGACGTAGGCCTCGATGCCGATGATCGGCTTGAGGTCATGTTTGACCGCCTGCTGGTAGAACTCGTCCGCGCCGTACATGTTGCCGTGGTCGGTCATCCCGACCGCGGGCATGCCCAGCCGCGCCGCCTCCTTGAACAAGGGGGCGATCTTCGCCGCACCGTCGAGCATCGAGTACTCGGTGTGCACATGCAGGTGGACGAAGGAATCGTTCGACACCAGCGAAAACCTCCCCTAGGCAGACGGATCCCTGGCTGCTTGACGCGGGCCGGTCCTCCCACCTTATGCGCCGGAGGATCTCGACGCCCGGGCGGGATGGCACCCCGGCGAGGGCCAGTCTCCACCTCCGGCCCGCCACCGCCAAGCACCGACGCGGTGCGGTTCGCGATGACCTCGGTTACCCCCCGAACGGGGCGCCGGATCAGCTCGGCCGGGCCAGCCGCTCGTTGACCACCTCCCTGTCGAACCACTCCGGATCGAACCCGAATCCGCCGAGCTCTTCGAGCAGTTCCTCGTTCTCTTCGCCGTCCGGATCGCGCAGTGCCTCCAGCAACATCTCGTAACTCCGCTCGTCTTCGCATTCCGGCGGAGGGGCGGCGCGTTCACCGTCGAGGCAGCTCGGGGCTCCGGGGAGGGAGACCCGCCGCTCGACGCGGATCCAATGCCGCCAGCTCTCCGCCTCGTAGACGAACCGGTGGCCTGGCGAGCTGACGACCTGGCCGAGTGTCACTTCGTCGTCGAAGCGGTCGCCTTCGCAGCTCTGCGCGTCGACGCTGAAACCTCCGTACGCGGTCTCGAACCGGTGATACTCCTGTTCGTCCCGGTCGAACGCGGCCGCGAGGATGCGGTGCAGGCCGGCGAGGGTGACATCGGAGCGGACTTCGAGCCGTCGCCAGATCGCGTCGTCCGGCTCGGCCAGGGCGACCGCCAGCCAGAGCCCGGTGACCGGCGCGGGCGGGGGCAGGACGAGCGGCAGCGGATCGGCCGACGGTATACGCGGCAGCGGATCGTAGTCGGGAAGACCGAGCCACCGGCGCAGCTGGGCCGCACGCTCCGGCAGATCGGGCCTGGGATCTCTCCCCAACTTCAAGAGGTCGGGGATCGTCTCCCGAATCCAGGCGGCGCTGTCCGCCCTGACGATCAACGCCGCTTCGACCTGGCTTCGGAACTCCTCAGGGCTCAGCGGTGCCTCGGTCACCTCGAAGCCGCCGCGAAGCACCGCGAGGGCGGCCTCGGGTTGGGGATGGAGCTCGATCACATCGACCTCGCGACCGTTGACCACCACCTCGACACCCACCGAGCGTTTGCCGGCGGCCAGCGTGGCGGCCAGGACGACCAGGTCCTGATCCACCTGGCCTTGGACGACACAGCCCGAAAGCTCGATCGGCCCGTGGAGCAGCTTCGGCCAGCGCTCCACTCTGGCCACGTCCAGGGGCGGACATGGCAGGCGGGAGCGCCGGCTCTTCGGTCGTTTGGCGGGCTTGCGGCCGCGGCTGACGGGGGACACGGGAGCAGTATCGCCACCGGCACCGACAGTTTCGGCGCCATGAGCAGCGCTGATCGGAAAATGCTTGCCGACCTGGGCGTGGATGTGCAGACTGGCCAGCCGCCAAGATCAACCGAACGCCCGGAGAGTTGATGATCGACCTGCAGGCCATGAACGAGCGCGTGATCGCGGAATTCCGCGCGAACGGCCGCCACGGCGACGGTCTCCCGACCTTGCTGCTCACCACCACCGGCGCCCGCACCGGGCGACGGCACGTGACGCCGATGCTGTTCCTGGCCGACGACGACCGCTACGTCGTCTTCGCCGCCAACGGTGGCGCGCCCGGGCATCCGGACTGGTACCGCAACCTGGTCGCGGAGCCGTCGGTCGATGTCGAGGCCGACGGAGAGGCCTTCACCGCGCACGCGGTCGAGATCACCGGAGCGGCTCGGGACCGTTTGTTCGCGAAGCAGGCGAAGGCGTTCCCGCGGTTGGCCGAGCACCAGTCGAAGACCACGCGGCCGTTCCCGGTGGTCGCGCTCCACCGCGTGTGACGTTCGCGGGATCGCGAACGTCGAGTCCGTGAAGGGCCTCCTTGAGGGACTCTGGGTCCCTCAAGGGAGGCCTTCACGGCACCGCAGACCGAACCGCCGCCGACCTTGTGACACTGGCCACTCGCGCTCGGGGATCCGGTGCCCTCAGGGAACTCCGTGCCCGCGAAGGTGCCCTGTACGGGTTCCTTTTACCTCGCCGAAGCGCGCCTCGCAGGCTGGATCGAGGCGCTCGGCTGGTCCCTTGACAAAGCGTTGGGCCGACCGCACGATCTCGTCCCATGAACCTGTCTGACAGCCAGACAGCCGGACACGGTGGTCCACGACGCGTCAGCGCGATGGAGGCCGTTCTGGCCCACCTCCGCGGTGCCATCGAGCGCGGCGAGTACCCCGTCGGCGAGAAACTGCCGTCGGAATCCGCGCTCGGCAAGGAATTCGAGGTCAGTCGTTCGGTCGTCCGCGAAGCGTTGCGGGGGCTGCAGGCACTCGGGCTCACCGTGTCCAAAACGGGCAAAGGGACCTTCGTGACCGCCACCGGGCCGGTCGAGAACCCCACCTTCGGGACCTACTCGGCCCGCGACCTGTTCGAGGTACGGCGGCACGTCGAGATCCCCGTCGCCGGTTACGCGGCCTTGCGCCGCAGCACCGACGACCTGGACCTGCTCGGTCACCTCGTCGAGCGGATGGATCTCGAAACCGACAACACCGCGTGGGTGGCGCTGGACTCGCTGTTCCACATCACCATCGCCCAGGCCTCGGGCAACCCGGTGTTCGGCAAGGTCATCGAAGAGATCCGGGACGCGCTGGCCCGGCAGTCGTCCTTTCTCAACCAATTGGGGGACCGTCGGACCCGCTCGAACACCGAGCACCGTGAGATCGTCACCGCCATCGCCGCCGGCTCCGAAGCCGACGCCGTCGCGGCGATGACCTCCCATCTCGAACACGTCGAGTACGCGCTCACCACCATCGTGCGGCCGGGCCACACGACGCAGCAGGACAAGGACGACTGACATCGTGACCGAACAGACCCTCAGCGCGGACGACAGCAAATCCGCGCCGGTGCTCGCCGACGCCGGAGACGCCGGCTACGACAAGGCGCTGAAACCCCGCCACGTCAACATGATCGCGATCGGCGGCGCCATCGGGACCGGCCTGTTCCTCGGCGCGGGCGGCAGGCTCGCGCAGGCGGGCCCGGCACTCGCGATCGTGTACGCGGTCTGCGGCCTTTTCGCGTTCTTCGTGGTGCGCTCGCTCGGCGAACTCATCCTGTACCGCCCCTCCTCCGGCGCCTTCGTCTCGTACGCCCGGGAATTCATGGGTGAGAAGGGCGCCTTCGTCGCGGGCTGGATGCACTTCCTGAACTGGTCGACGACCGGTATCGCGGATATCACCGCGATCGCGCTGTACGCGCATTTCTGGTCGTTCTTCACCCCGATCCCGCAATGGGTGCTGGCGCTCATCGCGCTCGCGGTGGTGCTGGCGCTGAACATGGTTTCGGTGAAACTGTTCGGCGAGATGGAGTTCTGGTTCGCCATCATCAAGGTCGCCGCGCTGGTGACCTTCATGGGGATCGGGATCTTCCTGCTGGTCACGCAGCAGCCGATCGACGGCACCACGCCGGGCTTCTCGCTGATCTCCGACCACGGCGGGATCTTCCCCGCGGGTCTGCTGCCGATGGTGCTGATCGTCCAAGGTGTCGTGTTCGCCTACGCCTCGGTCGAGCTGGTCGGCGTCGCCGCCGGCGAGACGGAGAACCCGCGCAAGATCATGCCGAAGGCGATCAATTCCATCATGTGGCGGATCGGGATCTTCTACGTCGGCTCGGTCGTCCTGCTGGCGATGCTGATGCCGTGGGACTCCTACTCAAAGAACGAGAGCCCGTTCGTCACCGTGCTCTCGCATATCGGGGTGCCGCAGGCGGGCAACGTCATGAACCTGGTGGTGCTGACGGCGGCCCTGTCCAGCCTCAACTCGGGCCTCTACTCCACCGGCCGCATCCTGCGGTCGATGTCGCTGGCCGGATCCGCACCGAAGTTCACCGGTGTGATGAACAAGAACCACGTGCCCTACGGCGGGATCCTGCTCACCTCCGCGGTCTGCGTGGTCGGTGTCGGCCTGAACGCCGTCGTGCCGAGCCAGGCCTTCGAGATCGTGCTGAACTTCGCCGCCATCGGCATCCTCGGCACCTGGGCGATCATCGTGCTCTCGCATCTGCTGTTCGTCCGCAAGGCCAAGCTCGGCGAGGTCGAGCGGCCGTCGTACCGGCTGCCCTTCTCCCCCTACACCGAAATCGCGACGCTGATCTTCCTCGTCGCCGTCGTGGTGCTGATGGGCTTCGACGAGGTCGGCCGGATCACCCTGTACTGCCTGCCGGTCATCGGGCTCGCGCTGGTGGCGGGCTGGTTCGGGGTCCGCAAGCGGATCAACATGGACGTGTTCGAAAAGACGAAGCTGTGATCCCCGAGATCCGCGTTCCCGCGCACGAACCGCTGGTGCACCTCCTCCGCGACGGAATGGTCGAGGGGGTGCACCACGGTTCGGCCGTGGTGCTCGCTCCCGACGGCCGCGTGCTGTTCGCCGCGGGCGACATCGAGGCGGCGTTCTATCCGCGTTCGGCGGCGAAACCCTTGCAGGCCACGGCGATGGCGCGGCTCGGGGTCGACCTGAGCCCCGCCGGGTTCGCCGTCGCGGCGGCCAGCCACTCCGGCGAGGAGATCCACCTGGCCGAGGTGTGCCGGACGCTCGACGGCGCCGGGCTCGCCACGGAGGATCTGCGGACGCCGGACGATCTGCCGTTCGACCCGGTCGAGCGCGACGCGTGGGTCGCTTCGGGGCGGACGGCTTCGCGGGTGGCGCACAACTGCTCCGGCAAGCACGCCGCCATGCTCGCCACCTGCCGCCTGCACGGATGGTCCACAAAGGACTATCTGGATCCCGGGCATCCGCTGCAGCGCGCGATCGCGGAGTGCGTCGAAGACCTGACCGGGCAACGCATCCCGAAGGTGGCCGTCGACGGCTGCGGCGCTCCCCTGTTCGCGGTCTCCCTGCGCGGGCTCGCCCGCGCGGCCGGCAAGATCGCCGCGTCGGCGCCGGGAACACCCGAAGGCCTTGTCGCCGAAGGGATCCGGAAGCATCCGGAACTGGTCGCCGGCACCCGTCGCGACGTCACCGCGCTCATGCGCGCGGTGCCCGGCCTGATCGCCAAGGACGGTTTCGAAGCCGTCCAGGTCGCCGCTCTCCCGGACGGGACGGCGATCGCGATCAAGATCGCCGACGGTGGCGACCGCGCGCGGCGGCCGGTGCTCGCCGCCACGCTCGCGCTGTGCGGTGTCGATCCGGACGTGCTGGAACCCACTCCCGGCCTGCGCGTGACCGGCGCGCTGGCCGAACTCGACCTCGCTGCCTGAGGAGCCTTCGATGCACCGCGTGGAACACGATCTGCTCGGGGACAAGGAAGTCCCCGCCGACGCCTATTGGGGTGTGCACACCGCGCGCGCCAGGGAGAACTTCCCCATCACCGGCACCACGATCTCCGCGTACCCGCATCTGATCGAGGCGCTCGCCTCGGTCAAGGAGGCCGCCGCCCACGCCAACGCCGACCTGGGGTTGCTGGAGCCGGACGTCGCCGACGCCATCCGCCGGGCGTGCCGCGAGATCCGCGAAGGCGCGCTGCACGACCAGTTCGTCGTCGACGTCATCCAGGGCGGAGCGGGCACCTCGACGAACATGAACGCCAACGAGGTGATCGCGAACCGCGCGCTCGAACTGCTCGGGCACGAGAAGGGCGACTACGCCCGCGTCCACCCGAACGAGCACGTGAACCTCGGGCAGTCGACCAACGACGCGTACCCGACCGCGGTCAACGTCGCGACGATCATCGCCGTCCGTGAACTGGCCGAGGCGATGGTCGTGCTGGAACAGGCTTTCGCGGCCAAGGCCGTCGAGTTCCGCGAGCTGCTGAAGATGGGCCGGACGCAGTTGCAGGACGCCGTCCCGATGACGCTGGGGCAGGAATTCGGCACCTACGCGGTCATGCTCGGCGAAGACCGGCTTCGGCTCACCGAAGCGGTGACGCTGCTGCACGAGATCAACCTCGGCGCGACCGCGATCGGTACCGGGCTCAACGCCGCGCCCGGGTACGCCGAAGCAGCGGTCGCGCATCTGCGCGAGATCACCGGCCTGCCCGTCGTTTCCGCTGCGGACCTCATCGAAGCGACACAGGACTGCGGCGCCTTCGTGCACCTTTCCGGCGTGCTCAAGCGGATCGCGGTGAAACTCTCCAAGAGCTGCAACGATCTGCGGCTGCTTTCATCCGGGCCGAGGGCGGGGCTCAACGAGATCAACCTGCCGCCGGTGCAGGCCGGGTCGTCGATCATGCCCGGCAAGATCAACCCGGTGATCCCCGAGGTGGTCAACCAGGTCGCGTTCGAGGTCATCGGCAACGACGTCGCCGTCACGATGGCGGCCGAGGCCGGGCAGCTGCAGCTCAACGCGTTCGAGCCGCTGATCCTGCACTCGCTTTCGGAGAGCATCACGCATCTGCGGTCGGCGTGCCTCGTGCTGGCGGAGCGATGCGTCTCCGGGATCACCGCGAACGCGGACGTGATGCGGGGCTACGTCGAGAATTCGATCGGACTGGTGACCGCGCTGAACCCGAAGATCGGGTACGCGGCGGCGACCGAGATCGCCAAAGAGGCGCTCCTGACCGGGCGCGGGGTGGCGGAACTCGTCGTCGAGAAGGGGCTTCTGCCCGCCGAGGAGCTGGCGAAGCTGCTGAAGCCGGAGACGCTCGCCCGGCTTTCCTGAGACCCGCGGGGCGGTACCGGGCGGTCCGCCCCGCGCCAGGAAAGCGTCCTTCATCGTGGATTCGCGATGAAGGACGCTTTCCTTCCAGGCGGGTGCGGAGCCACGCGAGTACGGTCGCAAGCGAAGGTGATCCTCCGCACGGAAGGGCGGCCAGCGTGCTCGACCGACTTCTCGACCGGTACCTCGGGCTCCCGCCCGCCGAAGGCCCCCGCCCCTCGGTGACCAAGGCGATCCCCGTCCCGATGCCCGACGGTGTCCGGCTGCTGGCGGATCGCTACGCCGTCCCGGGTGACGAACCGCGGCCGGTGGTGCTGATCCGGACGCCGTACGGCCGCAAGGGCCTGATGGGCAGGATCTTCGGCGAGACGTTCGCGCGGCACGGATTGCAGACGGTCCTCCAGAGCACGCGGGGGACCTTCGGCTCCGGCGGCGAGTTCCGGCCGTTCCATCTGGAGAAGGAGGACGGCCTCGCCACCGTCGCGTGGCTGCGCGAGCAGCCATGGTGTGACGGCCGGGTCGCGATGGCGGGCGCGAGCTACCTCGGCCACACGCAGTGGGCCGTCGCGCCGTACCTCGACGAGCCGCTCGAAGCGCTGTGTCTCGGCGTCACCGCTTCGGAGTTCGTGTCGACCTTCTATCCCGGCGGGATCCTCGCCGTCGACAACATGGTCTCGTGGTCGGCGCTGATCGGCCGCCAGGAGGGCCGGTTCGCCGGCCTGCCCAATCCCTGGCAGACGAACAAGACCCGTCGCGCCATGGCCTATCTGCCGGTTTCCGGGGCCGATGTGGCGGCCATCGGCAAGCAGGTGCGGTTCCTGCAGGACGTCTCCGCGCACGCCGAACCCGGCGACGACTTCTGGGCGCCGTCGGATCACAGCGCCGAGGTCGCCGCGCTGCGGACCCCGGTGTCCATGGTGACCGGCTGGTACGACCTGTTCATCTCCGCCCAGCTGCGCGACTTCAAGGAACTCGCCGCGGCCGGACGCGCACCGCGGATCACCATCGGACCCTGGGCGCACGGCGAGCCCGCGAGCCTGAAAACCCTGATCACCGACCAGATCGGCTTCCTCTCCGCCCATCTCCTCGGCGACCGCGCGCCGCTGAGGCAGTCGCCCGTGCGCCTGTATCTCCAGGGTTCCGGGCGGTGGCTCGACTTCGAAAGCTGGCCGCCGGAGTCCGGCGCCACCCCGTACTTCCTGCGTCCCGGCGGGCTTTCCACCGCGGGACCCGTCGAGTCGAAGCCGGGAACGTTCACCTTCGATCCGGCCGATCCGACGCCGACCGTCGGTGGCCCGCTGCTGTCGGGCGTGCAGAAACAGCAGGACAACAAGGACGTCGAGGCGCGGCCGGACGTACTGCTCTTCACCGGTGACGTGCTGAAGCGCGAACTTGACGTCATCGGCGAGATCTCCGCTCTGGTGCACGTCCGGACCGACATCGGGCACGGCGACGTCTTCGTCCGGTTGTGCGATGTGGACCGACGTGGTGTCTCGCGCAACGTCACCGACGGGATCCTCCGTCTTCGGCCCGGTCAGCCGGAGTCCGATGTGGATGGTGTGGTCGCCGCCGAGATCCTCCTCGACCCGACGGCGTACCGGTTCCGGCGCGGGCACCGTCTGCGGGTGCAGGTCGCGGGCGGCGCGTTCCCGCGCTTCGCCCGCAACCACGGCACCGGCGAGCCGGTTTTCAGCGCGGTGGACGGGAAGCCCGCGCGGTTCGAGATCTTCCACGACCCCGTTCACCCGTCCCGGATCACGCTGCCGGTGTCGGAGGGTTAAGCCGGGACGACCCGCTGGTGCGTGGTCAGCCTGCCGTCGTCGTGCAATACGTGAAACAGCAGCGACGGCGGCAGGTCGTAGTCGATCGGTCCACCCTCGCCCCAGGACCGCAGCCCGTCGCGCTCCCACGGGAACAGGATGCTCGACCCGACCGACGGCGCCGACCGCAGCGGCACTCCCGCGAACGTCGTCGATGCCGCGGCGTGGACGTGCCCGCAGAGCAGGGCGACCACGCGCGGATGACGCGCGAGCACCTCGGCCAGCCTGTCCTCACCGTACTGGCGCATCGCGTCCACCAGCGGCAACCCCAGCGCGACCGGCGGGTGGTGGAAGGCGATGAAGGCCGGGCCGTCACCTTCGCCGAGCACGCCGTCCAGCCAGGCCATGGTCTCGTCGTCGAACCGCCCGTCGGGTTTGCCGGGGATGGTCGAATCGGCCATGACGAAGGTGACGTCGCCGACGGTGTGCGCCGCGTTGACCGGGGAGTCGCCCGGCGCCTGACCGAGCAGCCCTTCGCGGAACGGGCCGCGCTTGTCGTGGTTTCCGGGGCAGACGAAGAGCGGGACGTCGGTTTTGAAGAGCTCGGCCGCGCGCCGGTATTCCTCCAGGGTGCCGTGGTCGGTGATGTCACCGGTCACCAGGATCGCGTCGGCCGGTGTCTCCAGGTTTTCCAGGTACCGCATGACCCGTGCGGTGCGTTCGTCGGCGCGCTCCCCGCCGTCGAGATGGTTGTCGCTCAGATGTGCGGTCACGAACATCGTGTCACCCCATGTCGTCCAGATATGCCAACGTTTTCACCCAGTTCCGCACGAGCAGCTCCACCGCCGTCGCGAGGTCGGAGACGCGGATCGCCTCGGCGATCCGGTGGTGTTCGTCGATACTCTCCCCCGCGCGTTCGACGCCACCGAAATAGCGTGCGTCATAGCGTTTCAGCAGCGGCTTCGTCTGCTCGAGCAGGCGCAGCAGATGCGGATTCGTGCACCGGGAGACGAGCAGCGCGTGCCACCGGTCGTCCAAAGTGGACAAATCACCCTGCCGCGCGAGTTCCGCGGTCATCTCGGCGGTGATCCGGTCCAGTCCGCCGGTGAGCCCGGCGAGGTCCTGCGGCGAACTCCAGCGCAACGCGAGCGATTCGAGTTCAGCGACGAGCGGGTACAGCTGCCGAGCCTCGTCCGGGTCGAACGGCGGCACGAGGAAACCGCGGCCCGGCGCCGAGACGAGCAGGCCGCGGTCGGCCAGCCCGATCAGCGCCTCACGCAACGGCGTCCGGCTGACCCCCAGTTCACGGGCGAGGTGCACCTCGTTGATGCGGCTGTCCGCGGCGATGCGGCCGTCGAGCACGCGGGCGGTGATCTCCTCCGCGAGGTCGCGCCGGAGCAGGTTCCTCGTCATCGGTGCAGTATTGCATGCACTTCGGCCGTACTGTATTCAGTTAGGCATGACGGACTTCGATGTACACCGCGCCCGCGCCGAAACACCGGGCTGCGCGGAGGTGGTCCACCTCAACAACGCCGGATCGTCGCTGCCACCCGCACGGGTGACCGACACCGTCATCGGCTACCTGCGGGAAGAAGCCTTGACCGGCGGATACGAGCAGGCCGCGGCGACCGTGGAGCGGATGAACGGCGTCTACGCCTCGGCCGCGCGCCTCGTCGGCGCCGCCCCCGAAGACATCGCCCTGACCGACAACGCGACCCGGTCCTGGCAGGCGATCTTCTACGCGCTCCCGTTCTCGGCGGGAGACCGGATCCTGACGGCGAAATCCGAGTACGCGAGCAATGTCATCTCCTTCCTGCAGATCGCGAAGCGCACCGGCGCCGTCGTCGAGGTGGTGGACAACGACGAGTCCGGGCAACTCGACGTCGAGGACCTCAAGCGCCGCGTCGACGGCGACGTCAAGCTGATCGCCGTCTCCCACGTGCCGACCCAGGGCGGGCTGGTGAACCCCGCCGAGGAGATCGGCGCGGTCGCGCGCGAGGCCGGGATCCCCTTCCTGCTGGACGCGTGCCAGAGCGCCGGCCAGATCGACCTCGACGTCGCACGCCTGAACTGCGACGCCCTCAGCGTCACCGGCCGCAAATACCTGCGCGGCCCGCGGGGTACCGGATTCCTCTACGCGCACCCGCGGCTGCGCGAGCGCGTCGAGCCCGCGATGCTCGACCTTCACTCGGCGGCGTGGACCGCGCCCGAAACCTACGAAGTCGATCCGACGGCGAAGATGTTCGAGGTCTGGGAACGCGATCACGCCGCCCTGCACGGCCTCGGCGCGGCGATCGACTACGCCCTCGAATGGGGCCTGCCCGCCATCGAAGCCCGCGTCGCCGCCCTCGCGGCGAAACTGCGCGACGCGCTGCGCGAGATCCCCGGCGTCCAAGTCCACGACCAAGGCACGCGCCAGTGCGGGATCGTCACGTTCAGCGTGGCGAAAACACCGTCGCAGGAAGTGAAACAGCGCCTGGCGGCGGCGAAGATCAACGTCAGCGTCACGGAAGCGACGTCCGCCCGATTCGATTTCGCCGAACGTGGATTGCCGCCGCTGGTCCGGTCTTCGGTGCACTACTTCAACACCGAGGACGACGTCGCCCTCCTCGTCGGCGAAGTCGGGAAAGTGGCTTAGCGGCGCGAAAGCAGCGACTCGGACGGCGGGGCGTATGGCAGCCCCGTCGTCTTCGCGCGCTTACCGAGCACCAACGCCTCCCCCAGTAGGCTCACGCCGATCGACAACGTCACCGGCCGCGCGTCGGGATGCGTCCCGGCCATCGTGGCCAGGAAGCCGATCCCGAAGTTCACCACGAGCGACAGCACCCAGACGCCGAACGTCCAGCCGGTATAGCGCAGCCACAGCACGCCGTCGCGCTCGAACAGTTTCGTGGTGGTGGCGCGCACCGCGCCGAGGCCGCATCCGACGACGGAACCCAGCACGAGCCAGGCACCGTCCGTGAAGGTGAAATGTTCCAGCTTGGACAGGCCGTAGACCCCGATCGCGAGCAGCACCACCGGCGCCCCGAACACCTCGCGGGCGACCAGTGGTTCCCCGCGCAGCCTGCGCACCACGATCACGATCACGACGGCGACCACCAGCGCGATCAGCAACCAGGTCCTCATGACTCCCCCTTTGTAGCATGACTGTGCCAAATAAAATAGCAAGGTCGTGCTATAAAGGCAACATGCCCAAGATCGTCGACCCCGACGCCCGGCGCCTGGAGATAGCCGAAGCCGTCTTCCGGGTGATCCAGCGCGACGGTCTCGCGCAGGCGTCGCTCAGGAGCGTGGCCGAGGAGGCCGGTCTCGCGATCGGTTCGGTGCGGCACTACTTCCGCGGCCACGACGAGCTGATCGTGTTCGCCATGCGATCGCTCGGCGACCGGCTCGAGGCGAGGCTGCTCGGCCATCTCCCCGCCCTGCTCGACCCCGCGACCCCGCGCTCGCGGCGGCAGGAGATCACCGAAGAACTGCTCGGCGAACTGCTTCCGCTCACCGAGCAGACCCGAGCCGAAACCGACGTCTGGCTGGCTTTTTCGGCCGCCGCGAAGAACCGGCCGGACCTCGCCGAGGAGGCAGCCCGCATGTACGACGGGGTCCGCGCCCTCGTCCGGCGGGTCCTCGGCGGCGCGAACGAAGCCGGCGGTCTCCTTGAAGGCCTCGACCTGGCCGTGGAGACCGAACGGCTGGCCGCGCTGCTGGACGGGCTCGCGTTGTCGACGGGCCGGACGTCGCCGGAGCTCATGCGCACGGTGCTCCGGCGACACCTGGAGACCCTGCGGTGCCCGGAATGAGCACGTTCTACGAGGTCGCCGCCCACGACCCCGGCCGAGTCGCGGTGATCGACGTCGACGGGCACGAGACGACCTTCGGCGAGCTGTCCGCGCGCGCGAATCAGCTGACCCATGCCTTGCGCGCGCTCGGTCTCGGTGAAGGCGACGGCGTCGTCGCGATCATCCACAATGGACTCACCTATTACGAGCTCCTGCTGGCGACTTTGCAGGCGGGGATGTACTTCACCCCGGTCAACCACCGGTCCTCACCGGCCGAGATCGCCTACATCGCGGCCAACAGCGGCGCCAAGGTCGCCGTCGCGGACGCGGACGTCGCCGCCACGTGCACCGCGGAACTGGCGAGCCTGCACCGGTTTTCGCGCGGAGAGACACCCGGCTGGGCGGACTACGCGGCCTGGGGCGCGGACCGGCCCACCACCACGCCGGAGCACCGGACCGCGGGCCAGACGATGCTCTACACCTCCGGGACCACGGGGCGCCCCAAAGGCGTCCGGCGCGCCTTGTCCGGGCGGCCGCCCGCGCTGCACCCGATCCACGCGAACGTCCTCGAACGCGTAGACGTCCGGCCGGGGCACGGCGTGCATCTCGTCGCCTGCCCGCTCTACCACGCGGCGCCGGGCATGTTCTCGACCGCGATCCTGCATCTCGGGCACACACTCGTGCTGATGGACCGGTTCGACGCCGAGGACACGCTGCGGCTCACCGAAAAGCACCGGGTGACGAGCACCCACCTGGTACCGACGATGTTCCACCGCATGCTGCGGCTGCCCGAAGACGTCCGCGCGCGGTACGACCTGTCGAGCCTGGCTTCGGTCATCCACGGTGCCGCTCCGTGCCCGAGGGAGGTCAAGGAGCGGATGCTCGCCTGGCTCGGACCGGTGGTCCACGAGTACTACGGCGCGTCCGAGGGCCTGATCACGGCCGTGCACGCGCGCGATTGGCTCGCGGAGCCGGGTACCGTCGGCACACCGCTGGACGGCGTGCGGGTCAAGGTGCTCGACGACGACGGCGCGGAACTCCCCGCGGGCGAGACCGGGACGCTCTACTTCAGTTCCGCGCACACGAAATTCGACTATCACGACGACCCGGACAAGACGGCCGCCGCGCGCTCCGGGGAGTTCGTCACGGTCGGGGACGTCGGCTATCTCGACGCCGCGGGGCGGGTGTTCCTGTGCGATCGGCGGACGGACCTCATCCTTTCCGGTGGCGTGAACATCTACCCGGCCGAGATCGAGGCGCGACTGCTGGGCCATCCCGACGTCGCCGACGTCGCGGTGATCGGGGAACCGGATCCCGAGTGGGGACAACGGGTCGTCGCGGTCGTGCAACCGGTCGAGGGAACGGCCGGGGACGCCGCGCTGGCGAAGCGGCTCGAAGAGCACTGCCGAGCCGAGCTCGCCGGGTTCAAGACGCCGCGCCGGTTCGATTTCCGCGAACGGCTGCCACGGACCGAGAGCGGCAAGATGCTGCGGCGGACGCTTCGGGCGGATTGAACGGCCCTTTCGGGCAGCGCCGATCGCGGTACGGTTCGCTCATGCGCCCGCGGTCCGTGACCACACTGCTCGCCACCCTCGTTCTCGCCCTCGCCGTCCCCGCGACGGCCGAGGCGACGCCCGGATCCGGTGTGACCGGGACGATCTTCCACCAGAAGACGGTCGGGGACACCGATTACGTGCTGCGTGAGGTCGTCATCCAACCCGGCGGGTACACCGGCTGGCACTACCACGACGGCACACTGCACGCATACGTCAAGGACGGCACACTGACGCACAACTCGGCCGATTGCGGGCTCGACGGCCTGTACCGCAAGGGCGCCGTCTTCACCGAGCCGAGCGACACCGTCCACATCGGACGGAACCTCGGGACGACGCCGGTGGTGCTGGAGGTGCTCTACGTGCTGCCGCACGGGAGCCCGCTTTCGCAGGACGCGCCGAACCCCGGTTGCCCGTTCTAGGCGCCGTTCTGCAAGTCATGTTCGCGGTCTCCGCGCCCAGGCGGCCCCTGGATCACGAAGCCCATCGAACAGACTTACAGGACACCGCCTAGCCGCCGAACCAGCCGGCGACATCGAGCCGGAAGCCGTCCGCGGGCGCCATCGTGCGGAGGTCCGTTTCGAGCGCGCGGACCCTTTCGACGCCCAGCGTGGCGGCCCACTCCTTGCGCAGCTCCTCGAAGATCGCCGCCGTCCGGCCGAGTGAGTCGAACCCACGGGCGGTGAGCCGCACGACCTTGCGCCGCGCGTCGGCCGGGTCGTCGACGCGTGCCACGTAACCGAGCTGCTCCAGCTTGTCGACGGTCTTGCCCGCCGCCTGCTTGCTGACGCCGAGCCGCCGCCCGATCTCGCTCGCCGTCGCGCCCTCGCGGCCGATCGCCTGCATGGCGAAGCCGTACGCCGGGCGGACGTCGGGATGCCCCTGTCCGGCGAGTTCGGCGTGCATCCGGTCGATGATCGAGCGGAAGCCCGCGAACAGCAGGAGCGGCAGCTCGAAGCCGGGCGGATCGGAATCGCGCTTGCCAGGATCGACAACTTGGTTTACCTTTTCGTCAACCACGTTGACCATCTTAAAGGGGAGCCCTTGTTCACCGACCACACCGTCGAAACCGCGCCCGAAGCCTCGCGTCGCTCGATGGAAGCGACCATCCGGAAGTTCGGCAACCTCCCCACCGCCGTCGCCCGGCAGGCGTCGTCACCCGAACTGCTCGACGGGTTCCTGAAACTGAGCGCGAGCTTCGAGCGGACGACACTCGAACCCCTCGCGCGGGAAACGGTCGTGATGACCGTGGCGACCCGCAACGGCTGCGAAGTGTGCGTCGAGATCCACACCGGCAAGCTGAAGGGTCTCCACGCGGACGACGACGTCATCGCGGCGCTTCGCTCCCAGGAGCCGGTGCCCGACGAGCGACTGGAAGCCGTCCGGCAGTTCACGCTCGCAGTCCTCGAAACCGCCGGCGCCGTCGACGACGACACGCTGCGGACCTTCTTCGGGCACGGATACACCGAACGGAACGCCCTCGAAGTCGTCATGGGCATCGGGGCCTACACGATGTCGACCCTGGCGAACAGGCTCATCCGGGCCTAGTCGCTCTGCGTGATCGCCCCTCGCGGCCCGGATCACTCCAATGGCCGCCGATCTTGATGTATCTGGGCAGTCCCGACCGCCTCTTCTCTTGTGTAGCCGAAAGTTCGCCACCCGCGGCGCGGCGCACACCGGCGGTCTGGCCTGCCGAGGGGGCAGACCAGACCGCCGAAACCGAAAACGTTCCACAGGTGTTGGGGGTGCGTGAAGGCCCCCTTCCCTCGACTGAGCCGAGGGAAGGGGGCCTTCACGTGTCCCCTCCGCAATTAGCCGACTAATTGCGGCAGCGCTGGCGGCACGACGTCAGACCTCGAGCGCCCAGCCCATCGCCGGTACAAGCCCCGGGCGGCGGTCTCGTGTGATGGGATGGACGACACACGTGATTGGCGGGCCGACACGCGCGACTGGATGGACGACACGCGTGTCCAGGCGAACGGCTCTCACCTCAAGCCTCGCTCCGCATACTAAATGCGTGGCGTGTCAGACCTCGAGCGCCCAGCGCACGTAACGCATCGACGAAATGAAGCCCGCCTTCTCGAAGACCCCGAACGCGCCCGAAGGGTCCGCCGAGTCCACGTTCAAGCTCGCGCGGTCGTACCCGTGCTCGGCGGCGGCGTGTAGCGCGTGCCCCATCAGCGCGCTGGCGACACCCCGACGCCGGTACTCGCGAAGCGTCCCGATCGCCATGAAGTGCGCATCGCGGACACCGGTGGCCTCCGTGTCGGCGTCCCAGCTCATGGTCACCAGCATGCCGGCCGCGCGGTCCGCCTCACGAAGCAGGAAGCTGGCCTCGGGCCGGAAAGTCTGATTGGTGATCTTGTTCCGCCAGAGATCTGCGGGCATCGGCACGGCGCCCCAGTAGTCCCGGTACGCCTCGTTCCGGACCTTCCGGAAATCCTCGTCGTTCCGCTCCGACCACGCCTCGACCCGGAACCCTTCCGGGATCACCGGACCGTCGACGACACCGAGCGAGTGCTCCATGCGCTGGAAGTAGCGCACCGGCACGAAACCTCGGGAGCGAACGAGCTCGGCCAGCCCGGCGATGCGCTCGGGCCGATTGACGTCCACCACGAGCTTCGCCGACGGGTGATGCAGCTCGTGCACCACCTTGGCCGCCGCCACGCCCGCGTCGACGAGCGCGCCGCCGATGCCCCGGCGGCGATATCCGGGGTGTACTCCGCCGTCGAGGAAGACCCGATGGACCTCTTCCGCGGACGGCTTGAAGCGGATCTTCACGTAGCCGGCCATCACGTCGCCGTCGAAGGCGGCGAGACTCGCCCGCTCGAGATCCGCGTACGGGTCGATCAGTTCCTGGAGGGTGTCCTCCGCCGTGTAGTTCTCGCCGATCCCGTCGACGGTCTCCATGGCGTTGAGGAGGTCGGCCGACGCCTGGGCGTCCTGCGGGGTGAGCGGCCGCCACGCGAGGTCGTGCATGCGGCCGAAGGTAGCGCCGCGCGGGCGGGCTGTCTCCAGGTTTTCGGTGGGCGCAGTAGGGATCGAACCTACGACCGCTCGGGTG
The DNA here is from genome assembly GCF_900105055.1 of Amycolatopsis lurida. NCBI lineage: Bacteria > Bacillati > Actinomycetota > Actinomycetes > Pseudonocardiales > Pseudonocardiaceae > Amycolatopsis > Amycolatopsis lurida. The sequence goes on along the minus strand of NZ_FNTA01000004.1, from coordinate 6,799,730 downwards.
TAAACCGAGTGCTCTCCCGCTGAGCTATGCGCCCGGGAGGTGGCACCCGCGCACGGGTGCCACCGGTGAAGACTCAGGCCAGCGAGGCCACGGCCTTCTTCCACGCCTGCTGGTCGCGCGCCTCGCCGGGCTGGTTGACCTCGGCGAACCGCACGACGCCGTCCTTGTCGATCAGGAAGGTGCCGCGTGTGGCCAGACCGGCCGCCTCGTTGAAGACGCCGTAGGCCTTCGCGACCTCACCGTGCGGCCAGAAGTCCGAAAGCAGCGGGAACTGGTAGCCCTGCTGCTCGGCCCACGCCTTGAGCGAGAACGGGGTGTCCACGGACACACCGATGACCTGGACGCCCTGGCCGTCGTAGTCCGCGAACTCGTCGCGGAGCTGGCACAGCTCGCCGGTGCAGATGCCGCTGAACGCGAACGGGTAGAACACGAGCAGGACCGGCTTCTCGCCCTTGAAGGACGACAGCGTCACGGACTGCTTGTTGTAGTCGTTGAGCGTGAAGTCCGGGGCTTGCGATCCGACCTCGACGGCCATACCGGCGGTTTCCTCTCAAGAGCGAACAGGGGCCTGCGACGACAACCCTATCGTGTCGATCGCGTGCCCGGAGAGGTCACCGCTTGGTCTTGGACGACTTCGGCGAAACCAGCCGCGTGCCCGCCCACTTGGGACCGGCGCTGATGTTGGCCGTCTGCGCCAGCCCGACCTGCGGCACCGCTTCGGCGATCTCACTCGGCTCGACATGCCCGGGCTGGCCCGTCTTGGGGGTCAGCACCCAGATCACGCCGTTCTCGTTCAGGGGGGTCCGGACCTCGATCAGCGTGTCACCGAGATCACCGTCGTCTTCGCGCCACCACAGCAGCACCACGTCGATGACCTCGTCGGCGTCCTCGTCGAGGATGTCGCCGCCGATCTGTTCCTCGATCGCCGCACGAAGGTCGTCGTCGACGTCCTCGTCCCAGCCGATCTCCTGGACCACCATGTCCGGCTTGATCCCGAGCCTTTCGGCGACGCTGCTCTGATCAGCGTCTCCCGCGGCGACCACTGCTGTCACTCCTCCAACTACGACGGAGCGTGGTGTCGCGTCGGCCTGATCGGCCGGGCGGGCACCACACTCGGGTACACGATGCCCGTTAGCGAACACTGGTGAAGCGTTCCGCGCAACCGTCCACACCGGATCTTGAACAACTCGTGTCGCGGCGTACGGACATTCAGCCCACTCTCACGGGGTCAATTCGGGCGCGCCTGGGCACCTCCGAACGCCCTGCTTTAGGGTGGGAGAGAGAACGCGCGCGCGAGTACAGGCGCGTGCGAGGCGTGTCGCAATCGGGTCCACGAACGTTACCGATCAGTAGCGGTGACGAGAACGGAACCGGAGGACGACGATGGACGGCGAACACGCCCGCGTACGAGCACAACCAGCTACCACCTTTCGCAAGGAGACCCCTTGGCCCCGCAGAACGACGGCGCCTCCGGCAAGGAGACCCCGGCACGCGTCCGCGTCATCCGTGACGGATTGGCGGCGCACCTGCCCGACATCGACCCGGAGGAGACCGCCGAATGGCTGGACTCCTTCGACGAGGCGCTGGCCAGGGGTGGTCAGCAGCGCGCCCGGTACCTGATGCTGCGCATCCTCGAGCGGGCCAGGGAACGCCACGTCGGCGTCCCGGCGCTGACGTCGACGGACTATGTCAACACCATCCCCACCGAGAACGAACCCTGGTTCCCCGGTGACGAGGAGATCGAGCGCCGCTACCGCGCCTACATCCGGTGGAACGCCGCGATCATGGTGCACCGCGCGCAGCGTCCCGGCGTCGGCGTCGGCGGGCACATCTCGACCTACGGCTCGTCCGCGGCGCTGTACGAAGTGGGCTTCAACCACTTCTTCCGCGGCAAGGACCACTCGGGCGGCGGCGACCAGATCTTCATCCAGGGGCACGCCTCCCCCGGCATCTACGCCCGCGCGTTCCTCGAGGGCAGGCTGACCGAGAACCAGCTGGACGGCTTCCGCCAGGAGTTCTCGCACGCCGGCGAGGGCGGCGGCCTGCCGTCGTACCCGCACCCGCGGCTGATGCCGGAGTTCTGGGAGAACCCGACCGTGTCCATGGGCCTCGGCCCGATGAACGCGATCTACCAGGCGCGGTTCAACCGCTACCTGCGTGACCGCGGCATCAAGGACACCAGCGACCAGCACGTCTGGGCGTTCCTCGGCGACGGCGAGATGGACGAGCCGGAATCGCGCGGCCTCATCCACGTGGCCGCCGGCGAAGGCCTCGACAACCTGACCTTCGTGATCAACTGCAACCTGCAGCGGCTCGACGGCCCGGTGCGCGGCAACGGCAAGATCATCCAGGAGCTGGAGTCGTACTTCCGCGGCGCCGGCTGGAACGTCATCAAGGTCATCTGGGGCCGCGAGTGGGACTCGCTGCTGCACGCCGACCGCGACGGCGCGCTGGTCAACCTGATGAACACCACGCCGGACGGCGACTTCCAGACCTACAAGGCCAACGACGGCGCCTTCGTCCGCGAGCACTTCTTCGGCCGCGACCCGCGGACCAAGGAACTGGTCAAGGACCTCACCGACGCCGACGTCTGGAACCTCAAGCGCGGCGGGCACGACTACCGCAAGGTCTACGCGGCCTACAAGTCGGCGCTGGAGCACCACGGCCAGCCGACGGTGATCCTGGCCCACACCATCAAGGGTTACGGCCTCGGCCCCTCCTTCGAGGGCCGCAACGCCACGCACCAGATGAAGAAGCTCACCCTCGACGACCTCAAGCTGTTCCGGGACGCCCAGCGCATCCCGATCAGCGACGAGGAGCTCGAGCGCGACCCGAAGCTGCCGCCGTACTACCACCCCGGCAAGGAATCGCCGGAGATCGAGTACATGATCGGCCGCCGGAAGGCGCTCGGTGGCTTCCTGCCGGAGCGGCGCCCGAAGGCCTCGAAGGCCCTCGTGCTGCCCGGCGACAAGGTCTACGAAGGCATCCGCAAGGGCTCGGGCAAGCAGGAGGTCGCCACGACGATGGCGTTCGTCCGGCTCGTCCGCGAGCTGGCGAAGGACTCCGAGATCGGCAAGCGGATCGTCCCGATCATCCCGGACGAGGCGCGCACCTTCGGTCTCGACTCGATGTTCCCGACGGCCAAGATCTACAACCCGCACGGCCAGACGTACACGTCGGTCGACGCGAGCCTGATGCTGGCCTACAAGGAGTCCGAAAAGGGCGTCATCCTGCACGAGGGCATCAACGAGGCGGGTTCCACCGCGTCGTTCACCGCCGTCGGCACCTCGTACGCCACGCACGGCGAGCCGATGATCCCGATCTACATCTTCTACTCGATGTTCGGGTTCCAGCGGACCGGTGACGGCCTCTACGCGGCGGCCGACCAGATGGCCCGCGGGTTCGTGCTCGGCGCCACCGCCGGCCGCACCACGCTGACCGGTGAGGGCCTGCAGCACGCCGACGGGCACTCGCTGCTGCTGGCGGCGACCAACCCGGCCGTCGTGGCCTACGACGCGGCGTGGTCGTTCGAAATCGCCCACATCGTGCGGGACGGTCTTCGCCGGATGTACGGCGAGACCGGGCCGGACGGCAACGGCGAGAACATCTTCTACTACATGACGATCTACAACGAGCCCTACCAGCAGCCCGCCGAGCCCGAGAACCTCGACGTCGACGGCCTGCTCAAGGGTCTCTACAAGTACGCCGACGCGCCGTCGGGCGAAGGCCCGGAGGCGCAGATCCTGGTCTCCGGCGTCACCATGCCGGACGCGCTCCGCGCCCAGCAGATGCTGGCCGAGGAGTGGGGCGTACGCGCGGCCGTGTGGTCGGCCACGTCGTGGACCGAGCTGCGGCGCGAGGCCGTCGAAGCCGATCACGACAACCTGCTCCACCCGGGCGACTCCCCGCGTGTGCCGTACATCACGCAGAAGCTGTCCGGCGCGAACGGGCCGGTCGTCGCGGTTTCGGACTGGATGCGCGCCGTGCCGGACCTCATCCGCCCGTGGGTGCCGAACGACATGCTGACACTGGGCACCGACGGGTTCGGGTTCTCCGACACCCGCCCGGCCGCCCGGCGGAAGTTCCTGGTCGACGCCCAATCGATCGTGGTCGGCACGCTGAGCGCGCTCGCCAAGCGCGGCGAGTTCGACCGGGCGAAGGTGGCAGAGGCGGCGCAGAAGTACCGCCTCGACGACGTCGCCGCCGCGGGTCCGCAGTTGTCGGACTCCGGCAGCGCCTAGCGATGCCATGAACGGTCCGTTCCTTGCGAAATGTGCGAGGAACGGACCGTTCATTGCGTTCGGGACCGGACGAGCTAGGGTGAGACATCGGATGTTTGCGGAGAGGGTGAGCGAGTGTGACCAAGCGTCGACTGCCGAAGCCGAGTGAGCTGAAGCAGATCCTGCGGCCGAAGCCGATCGTGCTCAACCCGACCGACCGGCGGCTGGCTGGCGCGCACACGATCGCCGACCTGCGGATGCTCGCCCGCAAGCGCACGCCGCGGGCGGCGTTCGACTACACCGACGGCGCCGCGGAGCTGGAAGACAGCCTCCGCCGCGCCCGGCAAGCCTTCCGCAGCGTGGAATTCCACCCCAACGTCCTGCGCGGCGTGTCCGATGTGGACACCGGCAAGGAGATCCTCGGCAAACGTTCGGAGCTGCCGTTCGCGTTCGCGCCGACCGGGTTCACCCGCATGATGAACCACGAGGGCGAGTCCGCGGTGGCCCGTGTCGCGCAGCGCAACGGCATCCCGATGGGCCTGTCGACGATGGCGACGACGTCGATCGAAGATCTCGCCGCGGCCGCCCCGGAGGCCCGCAAGTGGTTCCAGCTCTACGTCTGGCGTGACCACAAGGCGGGCGAAGATCTGATGAATCGCGCGTGGGCCGCCGGGTTCGACACGCTCATGCTGACGGTCGACACCCCGGTCGCCGGCGCGCGGCTGCGCGACGTCCGCAACGGGCTGACCATCCCGCCCGCGCTCACCCTCAAGACCTTCGTCGACGGCGCGATGCACCCCGCGTGGTGGTTCAACCTGCTGACCACCGAGCCGCTGACCTTCGCGTCGCTGAGCCAGTTCGACGGGACGGTCGCCGAACTGCTCAACCAGCTCTTCGACCCGACCCTGAACTTCGACGACCTCGACTGGGTCCGCCAGACCTGGCCCGGCAAGCTCGTGGTGAAGGGGATCCAGAACGTCGACGACGCGCGGGACGTGGTCAAGCACGGCGCCGACGCGGTGCTGCTGTCCAACCACGGCGGCCGTCAGCTGGACCGCGCGCCGACCCCGATCGAACTGCTCCCGGCGGTGCTCGACGAGATCCAGGGCGACGCCGAGGTGTGGGTCGACACCGGCATCCTCTCCGGCGGCGACATCGTGGCCGCGATCGCGCGCGGCGCGGACGCGGTGCTCATCGGGCGCGCGTTCCTCTACGGCCTGATGGCAGGCGGCGAGCGCGGGGTTCAGCGGTGCGTGGACATCCTGCGCGCCGAGATGGTCCGGACGATGCAGCTGCTGGGCGTCCGCACCCTCGCCGACCTCAAGCCCTCCCACGCCACCATGCGCTGACCCTGCGCATTTCGGATCAGACGGAGGCCGAGGTGACCCCGGCGGGAGCGGTGCGAACCTGCTTCGCGGTGCGGTTCCAGCTCCACCAGCCGTGCACGACCAGCCCGGCGAACACGATGTAGACCGCCGCCGAGAAGTACAGGCCCGACGAGAGCTGAAGCGGCACGCCGATCGCGTCGACGACCAGCCACACCAGCCAGAACTCGACGAGACCCGCGCCCTGCGCGGCGAAGGCGACCAGCGTGCCGACGAAGATCGCGGCGTCCGGCCATGGCGCCCACGAGGCGTTCAGCGCGTCGAGGACCAGCGCCATCGCGGTGGTGCCGATCGCGAACGCGCCGATCATCGCCAGGCGCTCGCCGAGCCTGCCCTTGCGGACGACGACGCCGTAGACCGGGTCGCTGCGGCGGGACCAGGCCCACCAGCCGTAGATCGAGATGGCGAGGATCGCGATCTGCCTGGTCGCGAGGCCGCCGAGATGCGCGGAGAGGTAGACCGAGAACAACAGCACGGTGGCTCCGACCTGCACCGGCCACGTCCACAACGTGCGGCGTTGGGCCAAAAAGACCACGGCCAGCGCGAAGATCTGCCCCGCCAGCTCGGCGAAGGAAATCCACTGTCCGAGCACCGTGACACCGTTGTGCAGCAGGAAGTCCACGTCCGCACCCCTCTCCGTCTCCCGCTCCAACATGCTCCGTACCGACGCCATTCCCCAGAGAGTGTGAGGTGCGGAACAGGCGGACGGCTCGAGAGACGCTCACCGGGACGCGAAAAGGGCCCCTCGATCGCGTGTTCCGCGACGACGGGCCCTTCGACTCCACGCGGGCCCGGTGCCTTCCTCGATCACCGGGCCCACGCGGATGCTCAGGAATCTACGCGACCGATGCCCACGGGCGAAGTCGGCGGCTCCGAACGGACCGCCTGCTTGCCGTCTCCGGCCTCCAACTGGCCCTGCAGGTTGGCCAGCCAGCCCTGCCAGCGGTCCTGCGCCGGCTTGATCAGGCCGCCGCCGAAGCCGACGACGATCACACCGCCGATGGTGGCGAGCACGGCCACCAGAACCGGACCCGTCACGGCCGTCGCGATGTTCACCTGGCCGAGTGCCGCGATGATGCCGAACGCCATGATCATCCAGTAGGCGATCGTGCCGAGCAGCCGTCCGGCGGGCCTGGTGGACAGCGCCCCGGTCACCAGGTCGCGGACGACCTTCGCGACCGCGGCCGCGACGATCACCAGCACCAGCGCCACCAGGATCCGCGGCAGGAACGCGATGATGTCGTTGAGCAGCGCACTGACCGGATTGCTCTCACCGAATACGCCGAACGCGAGCTGCAACGCGATCAGGAGAATGAAGTAGTACACGAGTTTGACGAGGATCCCGCCCGCGTCGACATTCGCCTGTTTGAGCGTTCCGGTGAGTCCGGTCTTCTCGATGAGCTTGCCGAAACCGATCTTCGACAGAACCAGTCCCAATGCCTTCGACACGGCTTTCGCGATCAGCCAGCCGATCAGCAGGATGATCAGGAAACCGAGCAATTTCGGCACGAAGGTGGCGACAAGGTTCCATGCTTGTCCCAGACCGTCTTTCAGCTGCTCGCCCACGGCGAACTCCCTCCTCTGCGCATCCGCGACCTACCCGGTGCGGCTTGCGAGGGATCGTTGAGCACGAGCACCGCACCGGCAACTCGGCGACCCACGATCGAGTGAGTGAGCTAGCGGGAAAAGATCGACAAGTCCCATACTTGTTCCACCGGTGGGGACCGGGGAGACGAGGCCGTCCGGCGCAGCGAAAAACGCTGGCGCCGGGCGGCCTCGAGTTTTATGCGAACACCTTTCACCATTCATCGCCCAGGAATGTCCACTTCGGACGCGCGCGGCGAAAGGCCGCAGGATGAAGGCGTCCTTTGCCCGGCGGACCAGGTCGTGTCCGGCAAGTCAGTTCACGAAGACCGCGAACACGGCTTGCCGGACACGGCCTAGGATCGGCTGACCATGGCTGATGCGACCTCCGGACGGCGTGTGCCCAAGCACCACGGGCTGTCCGCCAAGACCCTCCGGCGGCTCGAACACGCCTCCGGCCGGCTCGCGAGCGCGAGTGTGGCGGTGATGGAGGAGCGGCTGAGCTGGTTCGCCAGGCTTCCCGCCGACCAGCGCGCGAGCGTCCTGCTGATCACCCAGGCGGGTGCCGCCGGTTTCGTCGATTGGCTCCGCGACGCGAAGGAGGCCCTCTCCCTCACCACCGAAGCCTTCCGCGAAGCACCGGCCGAGCTTTCCCGGTGGGTGAGCCTGCGGCAGGCGGTCGGCATGGTCCGGCTGGCGATCGAGGTGTTCGAGGAGCAGCTGCCGGAGTTCGCCGCGAATGAGGCGGAACGCGCCGCGCTGATCGAGGGGATCCTGCGCTACGGCAGGGAGATCGCGTTCGCCGCCGCCAACTCCTACGCGGCGGCCGCCGAGGCGCGAGGCGCGTGGGACGCGCGGCTGGAGGCGCTGGTCGTCGACGGCATCGTCCGCGGTGACGCCGAGGAGGCGGTGCTCTCCCGCGCCGCCGCGCTCGGCTGGGATCCGGCCGCGCCCGCCACCGCGCTGGTCGGCACCCCGACGTCGGACGACCCGCCCGCCGTCGTGTTCGAAGTGCGCAGCCGCGCCGCGCGGGTCGGGCGTCCGGTGCTGCTCTCGGTGCAGGGCTCCCGCCTGGTCGTGGTCGTCGCCGGGCCCACCGACGGCAGCGTCAAGGACCGCGAGATCCTCACCAAGCTTTCGGTCGCCTTCGCCGAGGGCCCGGTCGTCGCCGGGCCGACGGTGCCCACGCTCGCCGAAGCGCGCCACAGTGCGACAGAGGCGCTTTCCGGCCTTCGTGCCGTCGTCGGCTGGCCCGGCGCGCCGCGGCCCGCGAGATCGATCGACCTGCTGCCGGAACGCGCGTTGTCCGGCGACCCCGAGGCCGAACGCCTGCTCGTCGAGCAGATCGCGCGACCGCTGGAGGAAGCGGGCCCGGCACTGCTGCGGACGGTGGAGACCTACCTCGACAGCGGCGGCGTCCTGGAGACCTGCGCGCGAACGCTGTTCGTGCATCCGAACACCGTCCGGTACCGGCTGCGGAAGGCGGCCGAACTCACCGGCCGCCACGCCGCCGAATCGCGTGACGCCTGGGTGCTGAAGGTGGCGCTGACGGTCGGGCGGCTGGCCCGTGCCCGCGGACTCTGGTGACTGGGACGGGGTGGTCGTGAGTGGTAAGTGTCGTTAGAACGTCACTTACCACTCACGACCCACGCGCCCCAGCGGCTACCCGCGGCCTCCCACCAGAACCGGTTGGTAACTCTGCGCAGTGACGGAGTTCATAGGGAAAGCTGGTTGAACCCGACAAGGCTTTTGGGTTAAGCGCGGTGATCAGGAAGACGCTTTTGGAGGGTTTCGACAATTCCGTCGGCCGGACTTGGTGAGCGTCGGCATCACGACCATGGTGGCCGAGAGTGTTCTCTAATGGGGTGACAGTTGCAGTCCTCGCCCCCGGTCAGGGTTCCCAAGCCCCAGGCATGCTCTCCCCTTGGCTCGAGCTCGACGGCGCCCGCGCGCGCGTCGAAGCCTGGTCCGAGCGAGCCGGTCTCGACCTCGTCCGCCTCGGCACCGAAGCGGACGCCGAAGAGATCCAGGACACCGCGATCACGCAGCCGCTGATCGTGGCGCTGTCACTGCTGGCGTTCGAGCACCTTCAGCGTGAGGCCCCGGTCGCCGCGGACGCGCCGGTCGCCGGTCACTCCGTCGGCGAGCTGGCGGCCGCCGCCGTCGCCGGGGTGCTGAGCCCCGAAGACGCCGTCGCGCTGGCCGCCGTCCGCGGCGCGGAAATGGCGAAGGCCTGCGCGCTGGAGCCCACGAGCATGGCCGCGGTCATGCTCGGCGACCCGGAGCAGGTCGTCGCGTGGCTCGAGGGCCACGGGCTCGCCGCGGCGAACCGCAACGGTGCCGGTCAGATCGTCGCCTCCGGTGCCGCCGAAGCGATCGAGAAGATCGTCGCCGAGCCGCTCGAGGGGACGAAGGTCCGCGCGCTCAAGGTCGCGGGCGCGTTCCACACCTCCTACATGGCACCCGCGCGTGAAGCGCTGGCGGCCCACGCTGCGAAGATCACCCCGGCGGACCCGACGCGTCCGCTGCTGTCGAACGCCGACGGCCAGGTCGTCACCAGCGGGGCCGAATACCTCGACCGGCTGGTCAAGCAGGTCACGAGCCCGGTGCGCTGGGACCTGACCATGGACGGTCTGGTCTCCGCGGGTGTCACCTCGACGCTCGAACTTCCGCCGGCGGGCACGCTGACCGGGCTGGTCAAGCGGCAGCTCAAGGGAACCGTGACCACCACGATCGCTCTGAAGACGCCGGCCGAGCTGGCGAAGCTTCAGGGGCAGGAGGACGCTTCGTGACCGACCGATCCACTTTGCGGCAGGCGCCGGGCGCCGCCGGGACCCGCATCCTCGGTGTCGGGAGCTTCCAGCCCGAGAAGATCGTGACCAACGACGATCTCTCGAAGATCATGGACACCAACGACCAGTGGATCCGCGAGCGGGTGGGCATCGTCGAGCGCCGGTTCGCCGAAAAGGACGAGTCGCTGGTCGACATGGCGGTCAAGGCGGGCACCGCCGCGCTGGCGGACGCCGGCGTGGACCCGTCCGAAGTGGACACGGTCATCCTGCCGAACTGCACGATGCCCACCCAGATCCCGAACGCCGCCGCACAGGTGGCCGACCGGATCGGCATCACGCATCCGGCCGCGTTCGACCTCAACGCCGCCTGCGCCGGGTTCTGTTACGGCATCGGCGTCGCCTCGGACCTGATCCGCGCGGGCAGTGCGAAGAAGGCGCTCGTCATCGGCGCCGAGAAGCTCACCGACCACGTCGACCCGGTCGACCGCGCGAACGCGATCATCTTCGCCGACGGCGCGGGCGCGGCGGTGGTCGGCGCGGCCGACACCGCGCAGATCGGCCCGGTCGCCTGGGGCAGCGCAGGCGAGCACGTCGACCTGATCTACATGCGCGACGACAAGTGGATCTACCAGGAGGGCCAGTCGGTCTTCCGCTGGGCGACCACGCAGATCGCGCCGATCGCCATGCAGGCACTGGAACTCGCCGGGCTCGAACCGTCCGATGTGGACGTGCTCATCCCGCACCAGGCCAACCTGCGTATCGTCGAGGCCATCGCGAAGAAGCTGCGTGCCAAGGGCGCCCGCGAGGACATGGTCGTCGCCGACGACATCAGGTACTCGGGCAACACCTCGTCCGCGTCGATTCCGCTGGCGCTGGACCACATGCGCAAAGCCGGGACCGTCAAACAGGGCGACGTCGTGCTCGCCGTCGGCTTCGGTGCCGGACTCTCCTACGCGGGCCAGGCCTTCATCTGCCCGTGATGAATACTTCCCCCGCGGGCACCGTGTCCGCAGGGCAGCCGAAAGCATCACCGAGAAGGGAACAACCAGTGGCAGACAACGCAGAGATCCTCGCCGGCCTCGCCGAGATCGTCGAAGAGGTCGCCGGTGTGGCGCAGGACGACGTGACCGCCGAGAAGTCCTTCGTGGACGACCTCGACATCGACTCGCTGTCCATGGTGGAGATCGCTGTCCAGGCCGAGGACAAGTTCGGCGTCAAGATCCCGGACGACGAGCTGGCGAACCTGAAGACCGTTGGCGACGCGGTGAACTACGTGTCGGCCAACTCCAAGTAAGTCCGACTTCTTGATTGGCGCCGACCTTGGGGAGACTCCAATGAGCAACATCGACGTCGTGATCACCGGGATGGGCGCGACCACGCCGCTCGGCGGGGACGTCGCGTCCACGTGGGACGGCCTGCTCGCCGGGGCGAGCGGGATCCGCCGTATCGAAGCCGACTGGGTCGACGAACTCGAACTGCCGGTGAAGATCGGCGCCATGCTCGCCGTCGACCCGTCCGAGGTCCTGCCGCGGGTCCAGGCCCGGCGGCTGGACCGCTGTGAGCAGGTGGCGCTCATCGCCGCCCGGCAGGCCTGGGCGGACGCGGGCTTCGAGCAGCCGACCGACGAGCATCAGGATGTGGAACCCGAGCGCCTCGGGGTGACCATCGGTACCGGTGTCGGCGGTCCGGTCACCCTGATCTCCCAGAACGACCTTCTGCACAAGCAGGGACTCCGCAAGGTCTCCCCGCTGACCGTGCCGATGCTGATGCCGAACGGCCCCGCCGCTCACGTCGGGATCGACTTGAAGGCGCGTGCCGGCGTGCACTCGCCCGCGTCGGCCTGCGCGTCGGGCGCGGAAGGCATCGCCGCCGGTTACGAGATGATCCGCTCGGGCCGGGCCGACGTCGTGGTCGCCGGTGGTGCCGAATCGTGCATCCACCCGATCACCCTCGCCGGTTTCGCGCAGGCGCGGACGGTGTCCACCCGCAACGACGACCCGACGAAGGCGTCCAGGCCGTTCGACGTGAACCGTGACGGTTTCGTCCTCGGCGAGGGCTCCGGCGTCGTGATCCTCGAGCGGGCGGACCGCGCCAAGGCCCGCAACGCGCGGATCTACGCGCAGCTGAGCGGGTACGGGATCACTTCGGACGCGTACCACATCACGGGCAACCACCCGGAGGGCGTCGGACAGATCGCCGCCATGCGGCAGGCGATGACGATGGCCGGGGTCTCCCCTGCCGACGTCGGCCACGTCAACGCGCACGCGACCTCGACGGTCGTCGGCGACGTCGGCGAGGCCGCGGCGATCCGCAAGGCCATCGGTGAGCACGTCGTGGTGACCGCTCCCAAGGGCGCGCTCGGCCACCTGGTCGGCGGTGCGGGCGCGGTCGAGGGCATCGCCACGATCCTGGCGATCTACCACGGCCTCATCCCGGCGACGCTGAACCTCGAAGATCTGGACCCGAAGGTGCAGCTCGACGTCGTCTCCGGCGAGGCGCGCAAGGTCGAGCTGGGCGCGGCGATCAGCAACTCGTTCGGTTTCGGCGGGCACAACACGGCGCTGCTGTTCACCCCGGCGGCCTGATTTCAGTACGTGAAGGCCCCCTTCACTGCGTCTAGCGCAGTGAAGGGGGCCTTCACGTACTTCTTGGGTGGCGCGGGCGGCACAGCGAACGCGGTGTTGCGAAAGCCACTTTCGCAACGTTGAAGGTTGCGAAAGTGGCTTTCGCAGCACGCTCTTTGCCAACCGTGGCGGTTCCGGAGGCTATGAGGGGGATTCCTCCGAGACTCCCCGGTCACGCCTCCTGGCGCTTGACCAGATACCGCCCGGCCCACCAAGCCACTTCCACCAGCACGATCCCCACTCCGGCGCAGGCGAACGCCGACAGCGTGTACGCGCTCACGCTCGGGTCCAGCGCGAAGAACTTCTGTGTGAACGGGATCAGGAACAACGCGAGCGTCAGCACGACCATCCCGCCGATCAGCAGGATCTTCCACCACCGATACGGCCGCGCGACGATCCCGAGCACCCACAGCGCGATCGTGATGAGCGTGATCAGCGCGGTCGTCCCCGCCTGGATCTTGTCCAGTTCGGACTGTCCGGAACCCTTGTACACCAGCAGGTAACTCACGAACGTCGCGGTGGCGATGACCAGCCCGGCCGGGACGGCCATCCGCATCACCCGCCCGACGAAGCCGGTGCGGGCGCGTTCGTTGTTCGGCGCCAGCGAGAGCACGAAGGCGGGCAGGCCGATCGTGAACCAGGCGGTGATCGTGATGTGCCGCGGCAGGAACGGGAACGGCACCTGCGCGATGCCGACCATCAGCGCCAGCAGTACCGAGTACACCGTCTTGGTGAGGAACAGGTTCGAGACGCGTTCGATGTTGCCGATCACCCGCCGCCCCTCGGCGACGACGTGCGGCAGGGTGGCGAACTTGTCGTCCAGCAGTACGATCTGCGCCACCGCGCGGGTGGCCGGGCTGCCGGCTCCCATGGCGACGCCGATGTCCGCGTCCTTCAGGGCGAGGACGTCGTTCACGCCGTCGCCGGTCATCGCGACGGTATGCCCCTTCGACTGCAGGGCGCCGACCATCGCGCGTTTCTGCAGCGGGGTCACGCGGCCGAAGACGGCACGTTCCTCGACGGTGTCAGCCAGTTTCTCCGCGTCGTCCGGCAGCTTCCGCGCGTCGACGGGCTTGTCGGCTCCCGGCAGGTCGAGGGTGCCCGCGACCGCGCCCACCGAAATGGCGTTGTCACCGGAGATGACCTTGACCGCGACGTCCTGGTGCGCGAAGAAGTCCAGCGTGTCCTTCGCGTCCGGGCGAACCTTCTGCTCCAGCACGACGAGCGCGACCGGTTCGATCTCGCCGGGGCCTTCGGCCGCGTCGACGGCCCGCTCGGCACGGCCCAGCAGCAGGACCCGCAGACCGCGTGAACCGATCTTCTCGGCCTCCGCCCGGTGCTCGCCCTCGGGCAGCAGGACATCGGCCGCGCCGAGCACCCAATCGCCGTCGGGACCGAACGAAGCACCACTCCATTTGCGTGCCGAGGAGAACGGCATGGTCGTGGAGACCCGCCAGCCCGGATCGGTCCGGTGCGCCTCCGCGATCGCCTGGAGGCTCGCGTTCGGGCGCGGATCGGCGGCGGCGAGCGCGGCCAGCACGTCGTCCACCGGATGGCCCGGCGTGATCTCCCGGACCTCGGAAAGCCGCATCGCGTTCTCGGTGAGCGTGCCGGTCTTGTCCGCGCACACCACGTCGACCCTGGCGAGTCCTTCGATCGCCGGGAGCTCCTGCACCAGGCACTGGCGCTTGCCCAGCCGGATGACACCGACCGCCAGCGCGACACTGGTCATCAGCACCAGGCCCTCGGGCACCATCGGCACGAGCGCCGCGACCATGCCGCGCAGCGCGTCCGGCCACGCCTGGTCGCCCGCGAGCTGGTTGTAGATCGTCAGCGCGCCCGCCGGGATGAGCAGGTACGTGATGAACTTGAGGATCTTGTCGATGCCCTGGCGCAATTCCGACTTCACCAGGGTGAACTTGCTGGCCTCCGCGGCCAGCTTCGCCGCGTAGGACTCGTCGCCGATGATGTCCGCGCGATAGGTGCCGCTGCCCGCGACGACGAAGCTGCCGGACAGCACCTTGTCGCCGGGCTGCTTGACCACCGGATCGGATTCACCGGTCAGCAGCGATTCGTCGACCTCCAGCGCGTCGGCCGTCAGCGCCGGGCCGTCGACGACGATCTTGTCGCCCGGCCCCAGCTCGACGAGGTCTCCGAGCACGACGTCTTCCGGCGCGATCTCGCTGCTCCGGCCGTCACGGCGGACCGTCGGCTTCGCCTGCCCGACGATCGCGAGCCGTTCCAGTGTCCGTTTCGCCCGGAGTTCCTGGATGATGCCGACCGCGCTGTTGACGATGATCAGCCCGCCGAACAACCCGTCGATGAAGTACCCCGTCGACAGGATGAGCACGAACAGCACGCCGTAGATCGCGTTGATCCGGGTGAAGACGTTCGCGCGGATGATTTCGCCGGTCGTCCGGCTGGTCTTCGTCGAGACCGTGTTGGTCTGGCCCGCGGCCACCCGCTGGGCGACCTCTTCGCTGGTGAGCCCCCTCGAGGCGTCGGTCAGCAGGGCCGGCTGATCTATTGCCATGCCCGCGACTCTATTCCGCCCGGCTCCCGCCCGCGTCAGCCTCGGGGACGATGTCGCCCCTTACTTCAGCATCTTTCGTGTTCGGGGTTGGTGCCACCGTCGGTCGTGTCGACGCGCCACGATCCGCTCTCCAGCCGCAACGGCAGCACCAGCCGCCAGCGGATGCACCCCTCCGGCAGGTACAGCGGCGCGTCTTCGACATCCTGCGTACTGGTGAAGGCGACGAGCACCCGGAGCATGGTCGGCGTGCTCGGCTCGATGCGGTAAACGAGGATGCTGCCGTCCCGAGTGGACTGATAGTCCTTCCTCCACTCCGCCGCGGTCTTGGTCTTCGCCCGCTCGCGGGTGACCACCGATGTCCACTTCGGATAGTCGCGGTCGTTGATGGAGTCGAAATATCCCTGCAGCACCTGCCGGACGCTTTGGTACTGCGGATGCGCGAAGACGTCCGGAGTCACCTCGACGACGGGCGAACCGGGCTGCTGCTCCGGGGCGACGGACGTCGGCGACTCGCTCACGACCGGCTCGCTGGGCTCGGCCTCCGGGCGCGTGTAGAGATCACGTGCCAGCAACCCCACGGCGACGGTCATGGAGATCACGACCACGAGAACGGGGATCAGCCACCGCTGGCGAGAGAGGGGGCGAGGCTGGGCGGTCACCCTGAAAGGTTAGCCGCCCGCCTCTTCCGTCAACACCGGCGTCTACCCGACCTGGTGCAGCCAGGTGACCGGGGCGCCGTCACCGGCGTGCCGGTACGGTTCGAGCGCTTCGTCCCAGTTGGCGGCGAGGAGCTCGTCGAGCTTGTGCGCCAGCGATTCGCCGGTGCGGACCTTGCTCACCAAGGCACGCAACTGGTCCTCGCCCACGACGATGTCGCCGTTGGCACTGGTCCTGCCGTGCCACAGGCCGAGGCCCGGCGCGAAACAGAACCTCTCTCCGTCGACCCCCGCACTGGGCTCTTCGGTGACTTCGAACCGGATCATCGGCCACGCCTTGAGCGCGGACGCCAGCTTGCCGCCGGTGCCCGAAGGCGCACGCCAACCACATTCGGCGCGGAGCTGTCCTGGACTGGCGGGCTGCGCCGTCCACTTCAACTCGACTCGGGCACCCAGGGTGCCCGAAATGGCCCACTCGACGTGCGGACACACCGCAGACGGCGACGAGTGGACGTACACCACGCCACGGGTGTTGCCACGGGTGCTCACTGCTGACCTCCGCTACTCGACGAGGGGCGTCTTCCCCTACGACCTCGCGAGCTGCGCTGGTCAGGTGGCTCGTGCCGCCTCCCGGTACGCGTGAGCACATTGTGCACCCCAACTGTGCTGTTTGGCCACATGAACACCACAAGTCGCACCTGATTGGGACGCACGACTCGCGTGATGGCCCCCTTCCCTCGGCTCAGCCGAGGGAAGGGGGCCATCACGAGGGTTAACCCTGGGCGCCGAGGGACTTCGCCGCGGCGAAGGTGTCCACCAGGCCGGTGCCCTTGTCGAAGCTCGACGTGTACGGCCCGGCCGCCACGTACGGCGCGCCATCGGCGAACTTGTACGCCGTGCCCTTGATCGCGGCTTCGATGTCGCCCGGGCTCGCGTTCGGCGCGAC
The DNA here is from genome assembly GCF_900105055.1 of Amycolatopsis lurida. Classification (NCBI taxonomy): domain Bacteria; kingdom Bacillati; phylum Actinomycetota; class Actinomycetes; order Pseudonocardiales; family Pseudonocardiaceae; genus Amycolatopsis; species Amycolatopsis lurida. Next base: position 6,782,990 of record NZ_FNTA01000004.1, on the reverse strand, counting down.
CTGGAACAGCTGCGCGACGATCCCGGTGATCTGCGGCGCCGCCATCGAGGTGCCGCTGATCACGTTGTAGGTGCCGAGGTCCAGGAGGCCCGGGCCGTTCTTGGGCTGGAGGCCCTGCGTGCAGATCGGCTGCGTCGGACGGCACGCCGAGAGGATGTTCTCCCCCGGCGCGGAAACGTCGGGCCAGCTCGCCTGGTCGGTCTTGAGACCGCGCGAGGAGAAGTCGGACATCGTGCCGTCGCGGGTGCCGGTGCCCTGGTCGTTGAACGACGCCGCCGACAGCACGCCCGGCGTCTGGTCCTGTCCCGGCGGGTTGGAGAGGTTCGCCGAACCGTCGCCGCCGTCGTTCCCGTTCGCCCACACCGTGACGACGCCTTCCGCGGCGAGGGCGCGCTGCAGTTTCACCGTCGCCGAATTCGGGTCGAAGGTGCCGCCACCGCTCGGGCCGTAGGAGTTGTTGGTCACCTTGATCGGCGGGCACACCGACGCCGCGACACCCGCGCCACAGGGCGCCTTGTGGTTCTCCAGCACCCAGTTCAGCGCCGCGTCCGTGCCGAGCACGAGCAGCGCGGCCCCGGTCGAGACGGAAACGATCTTCGAGCCCGGCGCCGAGCCACCGACCTTGGTGCCGTCGGTCAGCGTCAGCCGGTTCCCGGCGGCGATCCCGGTGACGTGCGTGCCGTGGCCGCCCAGCGCGAGCGTGTCGGTGTCGACGGAGGTCGGGACGTCGACGACGCAGTTCGTGGCGGGGCCGTTCAGGCAGAGGCTCTTGAGGTTGCGTACCACCCGTGTCTTGCCGTCGGCGCCTTTGAAGGCCGGATGCGTCGGGTCGACGCCGGTGTCGATGATCGCGACCGAGACGCCCGTGCCGTCCACGGGAGCGCCACCGGCGTCCTTGAGCTGTGTCTGGGTCTGCAGGCTTCGCGTCGCCGTGGTGCCGGCGCTGCCGTGCGCCCTGAGCTTCTCGTTGCCTTCGACGTAGGTGACCCCGGCGGCCCCTCGGACCGCGCGCACCTGGTCCGCCGTGCCCCGGACGGCGACGACGCCGATCTTCCCGAACGAGGTGATCTTCTCGAGCCCGGCCGCGCGGGCGGCGCGTTCGGCGGTGGCGATGTCGCCGGCGTGCACGAGCGCGGTCACCCCCGTGGCGCCGGTGGCTGCCGAGAGCAGCCGGGAGAGTCCGGGGGCGACGGGTGCGAGCGGTCCCGCGGCCTGCGCGGGGACCATCCCCGCGGCCGGGACGGCTAGCAGGGCGACGACTAGTGCTGCACGTCGACGCCAGTGGCGAAATGCGGCCATGGTGATTCTCCTGGTGACAGAGGGCAGGAAACTGTCACCTACCAACGAGTACCACCCGGACGGGTGACGGCGTGCACGCGCATTACCACTTTTCGGAGCAACATCACCTCGCTACCTGCGACGTGTCTCTCCGTTGCTCCAGATGGAGGCGCTAGTTTGTGCACCGAGACCGACGAGAGGGGGGAGGGGTTCGGTGCGACTCGTTCGCCTCGCTCAGCAGCCGTCCCGGGTGGCCGAGGACGTCCGCGCCGCGCTGGCTTCGCTCGGCCGGGGCAGCAACATCGTCGGCGGGGTCGCCCTGATCGGTGCCAGCCCGGTCGACGGCAGGCCCGTCGAAGCCGTCTTGGTCATGCCGAAGGGTGTCCTCATCGTCATCGGCGTCGACCTGCCGGATCCGGCGCTGAAACTCGAAGCCCCGCTCGGCGGGCCGTGGAAGGCCGACGGCTGGCCGCTGGTCCACGGTGACACCTCGATCAACCCGGCCACGGACGCGCTCTCGCTGTCCGCCGCGTGCACCCACAAGATCGCGGACGTCGCCCCCGGCGCCGGGCCGATCGGCACGATCATCGCCGTCGGGCCGTACGTGGAGACGGTCGACCAGCCCGCCGCGGATCTCGCCGGCTCGGTCCGCGTCCTCTACCCCACGGCGACGACGATGCTCGCCGCGACGGTCTCCCTGGCCGTCGCACCGCACCCCCGCTCGGTCCAGCAGGCGCGGGAGCTGATCGCCGCGCTCGCTCCGGACGCGCCGCCGATGCCGGAAGAGGTGTTGCTCGGGGAAGGGTTCAGTGCCTACTCCGACGACGAACCGACGGTGATCCGCGAGAACCCGCTCGTCGCGATCGCGCCGACGGTCCCGGCGCACCATCCGGGGAAGGGGCCCGCGAAATCGGCAGCCCCTCCCCCGCCGCCCGTCAAGCCTGTTCAGCAGGCTGTCGCCGTGAAGCCGGTTCCCCCGGCCCAGCCGACCCCGCCACCGGAAGCCGCTCCCGCCGAGCCGGACCCGAAGAAGCCGCACCAGTCCAAGACGGTGAAATGGCTCCCGGTCGCCGCGATCGGCCTGCTCATCTTGCTGCTGGTCGCGGCCATCAGCGTCGCTTCCAGCGGCGACGACACCGCGTCCACCCAGGCTCCCCCGCCGCCGCCACCGAGCAGCAGCGCGGTGGAGAGCACCCAATTCACGTCGCGGGCGTCCGCCGCGGATCAGAAATGCGCGTCGCACGCGTACGGCGACGTCCAGTCGAGCCTTCAGCAGACGAGTTGCTCCGCGGTGAAACGGGCCAGCTTCGCCGGCTCCATCGACGGCCGGGCCGCCGCGGCGACGATCGCCGTCGTGGAATTCCCGAACACCCAGCAGGCGACCGCGTTCAAGGCCACCGCCGACACCCCCGGTGGGGGCGGCATCCTCGACCTCGCCACCGAGACCAGCCAGTGGCAGGGCGAAGCCCCGGTGTTCGAGGGCGCCGCCTACCAGAGCAGCCTGGACGGGAAGTCGGTCCGGCTGGTCCAGGTCGTGTGGGTGCCGGGACCGTCCACTCCGGACGACCCCGGCCTCGTTCGCGGCGCGAAGGCCGCGCTCGAACTGCCCGTGAACGGTTAGAGCCCGTACGCCTCCAGAAGGCGCAACCACACCTCGCTGATCGTCGGGAACGACGGGACCGCGTGCCACAGCCTCGACAGCGGGACCTCGCCGACGATCGCGATCGTCGCCGCGTGCAGCAGTTCCGCCACGTCCTGCCCGACGAAGGTCGCGCCGAGAAGGACACCGCGTTCGCTGTCGACGACGATCCGCGCCTTGCCCGCGTACCCGTCCGCGTGCAGTGACGAACCGGCCACCGCTATGTCGATGTCGACGACGCGGTGCGGCTTGCCCTCTTCCGGCCCGGCGAGCCCGACCGAAGCGACCTCCGGGTCGGTGAACACCACTTGCGGGATGGCATGGTGATCGGCCGTGGCGCTGTGCGCGCTCCACGCGGCGGAGTCGACGGGTTTGCCCGCGGCCTGCGCGGCCACCGCGTCGCCCGCGGCCCTGGCCGCGTATTTGCCCTGATGTGTCAGGGGCGCCCGGCCGGTGACGTCGCCGACGGCGAACAGCCAGCCACCGTCCACAGCGGACACCCGGCCGTTGTCGTCCGTCGTGAGCGGCGCGCCCGCTTCGAGCCCCAGTGTCTCGACGCCGAGTCCGTCGGTCGCCGGGCGGCGGCCGGTGGCGACGAGCAATTCGTCGACGACCAACCGCTCACCACCTTTCAAGGCCAATTCCTTACCACCGTCCACAGCGGACACGGAGTCGAGGCCGGAGCCGGTGTGCACGGTGACCCCGGCTTCCCGGAGACCCGCGATGACGGCGTCTCCCGCGAACTCCGGCAGCCGAGGCAACGGACGTTCGCCCGAGATGATCAGGTGGACTTCGGCGCCGAGCGTGGCGAAGGCCTGCGCCATTTCGACACCGACGACACCGCCGCCCAGTACGCCGAGGCGGCCAGGAACCTTCTCCGCCGAGGTCGCCTCACGCGACCCCCACGGGGAAACGGTGTCCAGGCCGGGGATCGGCGGTGTCCGCGGGACGCTGCCCGTGGCGACGATCACGGCGTGCCGCGCGGTCAGCACGTCACCACCGTCGACCGTGATCTCCCGCTCACCGGTGATCCGCCCGTGGCCGCGGATCGGGACGATCCCGACGCCTTCCGCCCACTCGACCTGTCCGGTGTCGTCTCCCTTGCCGGTGAACCAGTCCCGGCGCGCGAACACCTCGGCCGGGTCGACCGCGTCGCCCACCGGGACGCCGGGGACCCGTTTGGCGGCGGCGAGGAGGTTCCCCGGCCGCAGCAGTGCCTTGCTCGGAATGCAGGCCCAGTAAGAACATTCGCCGCCGAAGCGTTCGTGTTCGACGAGCGCGACCCGGAGGCCGCCCCGCGCTGCCCGTTCGGCGGCGACCTCGCCGACCGGGCCGCCTCCGATCACGATCACGTCAAAATCCTGTGCTGACATGCATTCAGCGCACACCACCGCGCAGCTTCGCGCAACCTGCCGCTATCCTCGTGTCGCTGCGTGAGTCATAGCCGCGGGTCAGGTTTCGCCGTGCCGGTTACGCAGTAGAACGATCGAGCGCGGGAGGTTTTTCATGGCCAGGAACACTGCTGTGCATTTGCTGGATGATCTGACCGGCGAGGCGGCCGAAGAAACGGTCGCTTTCGGTTTGGACGGAATCGCTTACGACATCGACCTTTCGGCCGACAACGCCACCGCACTCCGGGACATCCTGCGTGCCTATGTGGAGAACGGCCGCCGGATCGGCGGACGCAAACTGCGGCCGCGGGTCGTGCAGCGGCCCAAGGGCGCGCGCGTGGCCAAGTCGACCCCGAAGACCGCGGCCACCGCCGCGAAGGCCGAGTCGAAGACGGCCGCGAAGCCGGGCCGCAAGCCCGCCGCGAAGGGGGTCGCCGGCCGTAAGCCCGCTGCCGCCAAGGCCGCTCCCAAGACCGCCGCCGCGAAGACCACCGCCGCCAAAGCGGAGGCCAAGGCTCCGGCCAAGACCACGGCGAAAGCCACTGCCGCCAAGGCGAAGTCGGCCCGCAGCACAGCGGCGAAGGCGACCTCGGCCAAGGCTCCGGCCGGTCGCGCGAAGACCGCGGCCGCGACCAAGACCACGGCCAAGGCGACGCCGAAGGCCGCGGCCAAGACGACAGCCGCGAAGGCGGCTCCGAAGGCAGCTGCCGCGAAGACGACGGCCGCCAAGGCCGCTCCGAAGGCCGCTGCCAAGGCTCCGGCGAAGAAGACCGCCGAGCCGAAGAAGACCACGCGCGCCGCCCGCAAGGTGCCCGCCGTCACTTTCTCGGCCACGGAGAAATAGTCTCAATAAACACAAACGGGCCCTCTTCGCACAATTGTGGGAAGAGGGCCCGATTGCGTTGGGTCTCGTGAGTGGTAATGACGGTTAGAACCGTCATTACCACTCACGAGCCTTTTCTCTGAGCGCCCTTGGCATGCCATTCCTGGTAGTGGTACCGCGTGTGCTGGAGTGAGCGGTGCCGCTCCAGCTCCTCGGCCGAGGGCTTCCGGGTGGTGAGTTCACCCAGTTGCGCGGCCGCCGCCACGCGGACCGCGGCAGTGACTTCGGCGACACCTTTGCGCAGGCCATGCTCGGCCAGCGACGCGACAGGGCTGCGATGCGAGTCGAGCGGCCGAGGATCCGAGGGTGCCGAAGTGAGGTATCGGCCGACCCGTTCGGCCGCGGTTGAAACGAGCAGCGTGGAATGCGCGAGCAAGCCCGTTCTCGTCCGGAACACCGCGAAACCGCACAGCTTCGCGTCACCGACGAACAGACCACGATCACCGAGCCGCGACGGCAGCCCGAGTTCGGCCACCGTCGCGGTCATCAGTTCCCCGAGTGCTTCCAGGGGTCTGACGGACTTCTCCGACAAACCGAGCCCCGGCAGGACGAGCGTGATGTTGAGATTGCCGGGATCGTGGAACACGGTGCCGCCGCCGCTGGCCCGGCGCAGCACCGGGACGCCGTCAGCCGCGCAGACGTCGGCCTTGACCTCGCGTTCGATCTTCTGCCCCCGCCCCACGACCACACAGTCGGTGTTGCGCCAGATCCACAGGATCGGCGCCTCCGGTGCGGCGCGCAGGAGGGCTTCGTCGAACGCGAGGTTGTCGGCCGGGTCGTCGAACGAGGCGACGACTTCCGAGGGACCGATCACAGTGCTTTGAGTTCCTCCACGATCTCGCCCACCGACGATTTGGCGTCGCCGAAGAGCATGCTGGTCTTCGCATCGTAGAAGAGCTCGTTGTCGATACCGGCGAAGCCCGAGCTCATCCCGCGTTTGAGCACGATCACCGACCGGCTGTGGTTCACCTTGAGGATCGGCATCCCGTAGATGGGCGAGCCCGGATCGGTCTCGGCGGCCGGGTTCGTGACGTCGTTCGCGCCGATCACCAGCGCGACGTCGGTCTGGGCGAACTCGGAGTTGATCTCGTCCATCTCTTTGAGCTGCTCGTACGGGACGTCGGCCTCGGCGAGGAGCACGTTCATGTGCCCCGGCATCCGGCCCGCCACCGGGTGGATGGCGTACGCGACGGTGATCCCCTTGGCCTCCAGCAGTTTCGCCATCTCGCGGACCACGTGCTGCGCCTGCGCGACGGCCATGCCGTAACCGGGCACGACCACGACCTTGTTGGCGTACGCCATCTGGATCGCGGTGTCGGACGCGCTGGTGCTGCGAACCGGCCGGACCTCGCCGGATCCGCCGCTCGCGACCGCCGAGCCGCCGCCGAACCCGCCCGCGACGATGGCCGGGATCGACCGGTTCATCGCCTTCGCCATCAGGTTCGTCAGGATCGAACCCGAAGCGCCGACGATCATGCCCGCCACGATCAGCGCGGTGTTGTCGAGCGCGAGCCCCATGGCCGCGGCCGACAATCCGGTGAGCGCGTTCAGCAACGAGATGACGACCGGCATGTCCGCGCCGCCGATCGGCAGCACGACCACGACGCCGAGCACGCCCGCCGCGACCAGCAGTCCGATCATCAGCAGCTCGGCGTCACCGCCGACGGCGATGACGACCGCGAACACGATCGCGGCGATCAGGACCAGGGCGTTCACCGGCTGCTGCAGTTTGCCCAGGGTGATCGGGCGGCCGGAGATGAGTTCCTGCAGTTTCCCGAACGCGATGTTCGATCCCCAGAAGGACACCGAACCGACGATCGCGGCGAACAACGACGCGATCGCGACATACGCGGGCTCGTGCGCATAGCCCTCGGTGGTGCGGAACTCGACCCACGCGATGAGCGCGACCGCTCCGCCGCCGACGCCGTTGAACAGCGCCACCATCTGCGGCATCGCGGTCATCTTGACCTTGCGCGCGGACGGCACGCCGACGACGACACCGATCGCGACACCGAGCGCGATCAGCAGCCAGTTGCTCATCCCCGGCGTCAGCAGCGTCGCGATCACCGCGATGCCCATGCCGACCGCGGCGATCCAGTTGCCGCGCACCGCGGTGCGCGGACCGGTCAGGCCCATGAGGCCGTAGATGAACAGCGCGAAGGAAATGATGTAGAGGACGGCGATGAAGGTCGTCACTTGTCACCACCGTCTTCCGGCTTCTTCGCCTTGAACATCGAGAGCATCCGGTCGGTGACGAGGAAGCCGCCGACCACGTTGATCGTGCCGAAGGCGATCGCGATCACCAGCAGGATCTTGTTCAGTACGCCGTCGACCCCGAGGCCGAGCACGATCAGCCCGCCGAGCAGGACGATGCCGTGGATCGCGTTGGTGCCCGACATGAGCGGGGTGTGCAACGTGTTGGGCACCTTGGAGATGACCGTGAAACCCACGAATCCGGCGAGTACGAGGATCGCCAAACTGCCTACGAGCATCACTCGCCTCCTTCTTCTTTTCCGGCCACGCAGGCCCCGGCGACGATCTCGTCGGAGAAATCGAGCGCGAGCTTGCCTTCTTTGTCGACGAGCAGTTCGAGCAACTCGGTGACGTTGCGCGCGTAGAGCTCGCTGGAATGCGCGGGCATCTCCGCGGCGAGGTTGAGCGGCGCGCAGATCGTGACGTCGTGCTCGACGACCACCTCGCCCGGTTTCGTCAGCTCGCAGTTGCCGCCGGTCTCTCCGGCGAGGTCGACCACGACACCGCCGGCGGGCATCCCCTTCACCGCGTCGGCGGTGACGAGGACCGGTGCCCGGCGGCCAGGCACGAGCGCGGTGGTGATCACGACGTCGAACCTCGTGATCGCCTCGGTGAGCCTGCGTTGCTGCTCGGCCTTTTCCTCGTCGGTCAGCTCGCGGGCGTACCCGCCTTCACCGACCGCCTCGATACCGAGGTCGAGGAATTTCGCGCCGAGCGACTTCACCTGCTCGCCGACCTCCGGCCGGACGTCGTACCCGGTGGTCTGCGCGCCGAGCCGTTTCGCCGTCGCCAAGGCCTGCAACCCGGCGACGCCGGCGCCGAGCACGAGCACCTTCGCCGGTGGGACGGTCCCGGCGGCGGTGGTGAGCATCGGGAAGAACCGGGTGAGTTTCTCCGCGGCCAGCAAGACCGCGCGATAACCCGCGACGCTGCTCTGCGACGACAACGCGTCCATCGCCTGCGCGCGGGAGATCCGCGGGATCGCCTCGACGGCGAAGGCGCGCACACCCGCCGATTCGAGCGCCGCTATCCCCTCGGGATCACCCCTCGGATTCAGGAAGCCGATGAGAACGGTGCCCTGTTTGAGCTTCGCGACTTCGGCCGCGCTCGGAGGCGCCACCTTCACCACGATGTCGGCATCCCACGGATCGCCGATCACCGCTCCCGCCTGCTCGAAGGTCTCGTCGGCGAGCAGCGCGCCGGCGCCCGCACCGGGCTCGACCACCACCCGCAGTCCGCGTCCGGAAACGCGCTCGATGAGTTTCGGTACCAGCGCGATACGGCGTTCGCCTTGCCCGGTTTCCCGGACCACACCGACCGTGAGCTGCTCGTTCTCTGCCGCCACAGGCGACCTCCTCGCTGGAGAGGACCACACGAACCCGCACTTCTTACCACGCCCGGCCGACAACTTTCCTGGCTGAACGTATCCGGACGGCATCTTTCCGTGACATCGCTCATCACGATCGATCCAGCCATCGATCCAGGTGTGCGACGTCATAAGGGGGCTGAAGGGGACTTTCACCGCATCAGATGTGACGAAAGCGTCCTTCGCCGCGTGTCACGTGGCGAAGGACGCTTTCAGCCCGCCTTGTACGGCAGCGCTTTCCGCATCATGGAACGCTGCGCCAGTTCGGCACGCCCAGGAAGATCAGCCGCAGCCGCCGTTCGGCCGTGCGCCCGATCTCGTCGTCACGCGAAGGCGCTTCGAGCAGCTCCAGCACCGTCGTGAGCATGGTCGTCACGATCAGGTCGGCGAGCAGATGGAGATCTTCGGTGCTCCATTCGCGGAGATTGTCGAAGCGCGCGAGGTCGACGGCGAGTTCGCTGACGAAGAGCTTGAGTTCGAACGCGATCGCCTGCCGGACCGGTCCCGTGCCGCCGTACCGCTCCCTGGTCAGGAAATGGAAATGGTCCTCGTGCGCCCGCACGTGCTCGCGGAGGATGCGCACGGACGTCCTGATCATGTCGTTGTACGCGGCCGGTTTGGTACGTGCCGACCGGATCATCGTGCGCAGCGTGCGCATCGACTCCTCGACGAGCGCCACACCCAGTTCGTCCATGGACGCGAAATGGCGGTAGAACGCCGTCGGCACGATCCCGGCCTGCTTCGCCACCTCGCGCAGACTGAGCCCGGAGAACCCTCGTTCCGCCACCAGGTCCAGGGCCGCGTCCAGCAGCGCCTGCCGTGTGCGCTGTTTGCGCTCCTGCCGGGAAACGGGCTCCGTTGTCACGACGGACAGCGTAATCGCCTCCGCGGTATCACCCACGTCACATCACCCTCCTCTCGCGTTGACAAGCGCGAGTATCGCCACTTCACTATTCAGTGTACAAGCGTTCACTGAATTTGGGAGAAGTGATGACGGCACTGGTACCGCGCAGGGCCAGGCGACTGGCTTCGCTGGCCGAGGCCCTGCTCACGCCCCATGGCATGGACCGCTATCTCGAACTCGTCGATCCGATGCTGGTCCGCCGCGAGATCCGCGGCCTGGTCACCGGCGTCCGGCGGCAGACACCCGACACGGTCACGCTGACCATCCGGCCGAGCCGCGCCTGGCGGGGACACGTCGCGGGCCAGTACGTGCGGGTGACCGTCGAGATCGACGGCGTCCGCCGGACCCGCTGCTACTCACCCGCCGGTTCGGAGCACGACGGATCACTGGAACTGACCATCAAGGCCGACCCGCAGGGCCTCGTCTCGCGGCACCTGAACCGCACGGTCACCATCGGCTCGGTCCTCGGATTGTCCACTCCGGACGGTGAATTCACCCTCCCCTCGCCGAGGCCCCGGCGGATCCTCTTGCTGAGCGGCGGAAGCGGGATCACGCCCGTCCTGTCGATGCTGCGCACGCTGGCGGACGAGAAGTACGAGGGCGATCTCGCCTTCCTGCACTACTCCAACGGCGCCGAAGACGCGCTCTACCGCGCCGAACTCGCCGACCTCGCGCGCCGCCTGCCCGGCCTGCGGGTGGTACACGCGTTCACTCACGCCAAAACCGGCGGCGACCTCCACGGATTCTTCTCGAAGGAGCACCTCGCCGAGGCCGCGCCGTGGTACCCCGACGCCGAAACCTTCCTGTGCGGTCCGAAGCCCTTGATGGATTCGGTCCGCGAAGCCTTCGAGGCCGACGGTCTCGGCGCACATCTGCACACCGAGGAGTTCACGCCGCCGGCGCTCACCTTCGACACCGAAAACGCCGAAGGGCAGGTGCGGTTCGCGCGCAGCGGCCGCGAATTCGCCAACTCCGGGAAACCGTTGCTGGAGCAGGCCGAAGAGGCGGGGCTCAGCCCGGAACACGGCTGCCGGATGGGCATCTGCTTCTCCTGCACCCAGATCAAGACCTCCGGCTGTGTGCGCAACGCCAAGACCGGCGAGACCTCCAGCGAAGAGAACGAAGAGATCCAGCTCTGCATCTCCGTCCCGGTCGGGGACGTCGAGATCAACGCTTAGAAAGGAGCCCGGGATGACCGGCTTGCAGGACAAGCTCACCCCCGCCCAGGTCGAGGAGTTCGGCCGCGAACTGGACGAGATCCGGCAGCGGATCGTCGCCGATCTCGGCCAGGCCGACGTCGACTACATCCACAACGTCATCAAGACCCAGCGCGCGCTCGAGGTCGCCGGCCGCGGGCTGCTGTTCGCCGGGTTCTTCCCGCCGGCGTGGGTCGCCGGGGTGACCGCGCTCTCGGTGGCGAAGATCCTCGACAACATGGAGATCGGCCACAACGTCATGCACGGCCAGTACGACTGGACGCGCGACCCGGCACTGAGCTCGCAGAAGTTCGAATGGGACACCGTCGCGCCGTCGGAGAACTGGCGCCACTCCCACAACTACATCCACCACACGTACACCAACATCCTCGACAAGGACCGCGACATCGGTTACGGCGTCCTGCGCATGGACACCGCGCAGAAATGGCACCCGTACTACCTGGGCAACCCGGTGTACGCGACGCTGCTCGCGCTGTTCTTCCAGTGGGGAGTCATGCTGCACGACCTCGAGTTCGACCGCGTCGTCAAGGGCGAGCGCAAGTGGTCGGACAACAAGGAGGTCGGCCTGAAGATGCTCAAGAAGGCCGGTCGCCAGGTCGGCAAGGACTACGTGCTGTTCCCGCTGCTGACCGGTCCGCTCGCGCCGCTGACCTTCCTCGGCAACGCCACCGCGAACCTGACCCGCAACCTGTGGGCGTTCTCGATCATCTTCTGCGGGCACTTCCCCGCCGACGTCGAGAGCTTCACCGAGGAGGAGACCGAGAACGAGTCGCGGGGCCAGTGGTACCTGCGGCAGATCCTCGGCTCGGCGAACATCACCGGCGGCAAGCTCTTCCACATCATGACCGGGAACCTCTCGCACCAGATCGAGCACCATCTGTTCCCGGACATCCCGGCGCGCCGCTACCCGGAGATCGCGGGCGAGGTGCGGGCGATCTGCGAGAAGTACGGCCTGCCGTACAACACCGGCCCCCTGCACAAGCAGCTGTTCTCGGTGGCCAAGAAGATCGTGAAACTGGCCCTTCCGTGGAACGGCGAGCCCCGCACACCGGCTACCGTGGAGAGCGACAAGACCCTCCGAGCGGCTTAAGGTGTCTGACATGGTCGGTCAGTTCGAAAGCACCAAGGACGTGGTCCAAGAGGTCACCGAGTCCGCGGCCACGCATATCGGCAACATCGCGACGATCATCACCGGCGCGATCCGGGACATCGCCCGCGAAACCGGCGACTGGCTGACGGACGTCATCGAGATGCGCGAGGCGTCCCAGCGGGCGCAGGCGGACGAGAGCCGCGACGAAGACTAGGGAAACCTGGATGGGCACGAGGCTGGTGGCCGCGGCACGCTGAAGCCGTGATCACCCGCCTCGCTCTGCCTCGACGCGTCCTCGGCGCACAGCTGAGCCGCGCGTACCGGGCCGAGCTGGCCTGGGTGATCATCGGCGCGCCGCTGACCCTGGCGTCCGTGGTGCTCGTCGTCGTCGGACTGTTGCTCGGCGCCGGCCTGAGCCTGCTCACGATCGGGCTGCCGGTGCTGATCGGCGTCCTGGCGGGTGCGCGACTGATCGGCGTCGCCCACATCGGCCTGGCGCGTGTCCTTCTCGGGACGACGGTCACCCCGCCTGCCCGGCGCGAACCACGGCCAGGGCTCTGGAACGGCGTCAAAGGGCGGCTCGGGGATCCGCTCGGCTGGCGGTCGATCGCCTATCTGCTGATCCGGCTGCCCCTGTCGTTGATCGAGTTCTTCCTGGTCGCCAGCCTGTTCGTGTACGCCGTGAGCACGCTGACCTATCCGCTGTTCTGGTTCACCCTGAACGGCGAGGCCATGCCGACGTTCGACCTCCGCGTCGACACCTGGCCCCTCACCCTTCCGCTCGCCCTCACCGGGCTGGCCGTGCTCCTGTCGATGCCGTGGCTGGTCCACGGCCTCGCCGAATTCGACCGCCTGCTGGTGCGCGGGGTCCTGGGCGCCGAGGACCTCTCCAAACGCGTCCGCGACCTCGAACGCAGCCGCGCGACCGCGGTCGACGACGCGACGCGGCGGCTGCGCCGGATCGAGCGCGACCTGCACGACGGCGCGCAGGCCCAGCTGGTCGCGCTGGCGATGAAGCTCGGCATCGCGAAGGACGAGCTCGCCGGCGGCGGTGACCTCGAGCAGGTCACCGCCCTGGTCACGGCCGCGCACGCCAACGCGAAACAGGCTCTGGTCGAACTGCGCGACCTCGCCCGCGGTATCCATCCCGCCGCGCTCGACGCGGGCCTCGACGTCGCTCTGTCCACTTTGGCCGCGGGCTCGGGCATCGACGCGCGGATCACCGTGGACCTGCCGGACCGGCCTTCGCCGTCGATCGAGACCATCGCCTACTTCACCGTGGCCGAGCTGCTGACGAATGCCGCCAAACACACTTCCTCCGCGATCGAGGTCGACGTGGGTATCGTCGGCGAAGACCTGCGGCTCGTGGTGCGCGACGGTGGCGAAGGCGGGGCCCGGCCGGTACGCGGCGGAGGGCTCGCCGGGATCGCCGAGCGGCTCGCGACGGTGGACGGCGGGCTCGACATCGACAGCCCTCCGGGAGGGCCTACGGTGATCAGCGCGGAAATACCGATACGGAAATAGGGGGCGGCGTGCGCGTCGTGATCGCGGAGGATTCGGCCATCCTCCGGGCGGGGCTCGTCGAACTGCTGAACCTTCGGGGGCACGAGGTCGTCGCGGCCGTCGCCGACGGGGACAGCCTGTGCGCGGCGGTGCGCGAACACCGCCCCGATGTGTCCATTGTGGATATCAGGATGCCGCCGACGCACACCGACGAAGGGCTGCGCGCGTCCATCGCGCTGCGCGCGGAACTGCCGGGATGCGCGATCCTGCTGTTCTCGCAGTACGTCGAGACCCAGTACGCGACGGAACTCCTGGCGGATCGCGCGGGCGGTGTCGGATATCTGCTGAAGGACCGGGTCGCGGAGGTGTCGGACTTCCTCGACGCCCTCCAGCGGGTGGCCGACGGCGAGACCGTGCTCGACCCGGAGGTGGTCAGCCAGCTGTTCACCGCCACGCGGAAGACGGACGCGCTCGCCGGACTGACCCCGCGGGAGCGTGAGGTGCTGGGACTGATGGCCGAAGGACGGTCGAACTCGGCCATCGCGGCGGCGCTGTTCCTTTCGGCGGGCTCGGTGGAAAAGTACGTGTCGAGCATCTTCGGCAAGCTGGCGCTGCCCCAGTCCGAAGGGGACAACCGGCGGGTTCTCGCCGTGCTGCGGTATCTGGAGTCTTGAGAAGAGGGCTGAAGGGGCCCTTCCCCGCGTCTCATGCGGTGAAGGACGCTTTCGCTGCATCGCATGCGGGGAAAGTCCCCTTCGGCCCGCACTATCGCGGCTCCACCGGGACCCCGTCCACCTCCGGCAGGCACAACTGCACCCACGCGACGTCCCGCCACGCTCCGTGTTTGTACCCGATCCGCCGGTAGGTCCCCACCGGCTCGAAGCCCAGCGCGCGATGCAGGCCGGCGCTCGCGTCGTTCGGCAGCACCATTCCCGCGCAGAAGTTCCGGAAGCCGCGCGACGCCAGCTTGTCCAGCAGCGCCTGATAGAGCGCGCGCCCGCCACCGGTCCGCCGTCGGCCGAGCTCCAGATAGATACTGACCTCGCACGACCAGCGATAGGAAGGCCGCCCACTGAAGGGGCCTCCGTAGGCGTAGCCGGCGACACGGCCTTCGTCGTCTTCGAGGACAAGCCATGCGTGCGATCGCTGCGCCTTGGCGATGCGCTCGGCCATCTCATCCGGCTTGGGCGGCTCGGTCTCGAACGAGATCACCGTGTCGGTGACATACGGCGCGTAGATCTCCGCGCACGCCGTCGCGTCGGCTTCCGTCGCTTCCCTGATCACCATGGTTACCATAGTAGCCGAGGTTGCCACTATAGTGAGCAGCATGTCGGATCCCTTGTCCGCGTCGCTCGCCGCGACGCTCCAGTCCGCGAGGCTCGACCAGAACCTCTCGGCCAACGCCCTCGCCGAGTCCTCGGGCGTGTCCAGGGCGATGATCGGCAAGATCGAACGAGGCGAGGCGCAGCCGACGGCGGTCCTGCTCAGCAGGCTTTCCGCCGCGCTCGGGATGACGTTGTCCGAGCTGATCGCGCGCGCCGAACACGGCGACCGGCGGCTCGTGCGCGCCGCCGAGCAGCCGACCTGGACCGACCCCGACACCGGGTACGTGCGGCGCGCGGTCTCGCCCACACTCGGCGGGCCGCTGGAACTGGTCGAGGTCGTGCTGCCCGCGGGCGCCGAGGTCGCCTTCCCCGCGCACACCTACGCGCTGACCCATCACCAGATCTGGGTGCTCGACGGGCACCTGCGCTTCCGCGAGGGCGACGTCGAGCACGAACTCGACGCCGGTGACTGCCTCCAGCTCGGCACCCCCAAGCCGTGCGCCTACGTCAACCCGACCGGCGAGCCGGTCCGATATCTGGTCGCCCTCGCCCGGCGGAACGCCTGATAATCGGCTGGTGAATCGGCGGGCACTCGCGTACGTCGCGGCGAAAGCACGCGGCGGGCATGCGGCCGGGCTGCCGGTGACCCTGCACTTCCATCCGGACAGGTCCACAGTGGACGGCCGCCCGCTGCTGGCGGCGATGGCCGAAGACGGGTTCTACCGCAACCAGTTCGAAACCGGGACGAGCAACGGAGGGCTCACCGCGCGTCCCGGCGGAGACCGCTGGCATTGGGAGAGCCGGATGTTCGGCGGCGCCTACGACGACGCTCCCGCCGCCGAACGGCCCAAGTACGGCGCCTTGAACTTCCGCCGCCGCGCGGTCGGCGGCGCGCCGAGATTCGGCTCCGCCCATTTCCGGATGGCCGCGCACACGGTCGCGCGGACGACGTTCTGCTACCCGGACAGCGTGCTGAACCCGGCGGATTTCGGCTGCGGCACCAGGGTTTCCGCACTGATCGAGCTGGCGACCCGAGACGACACCGACCTTCTCGACGACTACATCGAGGCACACGTGCACGGGCCGATCGATCTCACGAAGGACGTCGAAGCCCTCGTTCTCGACCCGAGCCACCGTGGCACCGACGTGGAGAAGGCCGCGTCGAGACTCGGCTGCCCGGTCGAATGGCATCCCGGTTTCCGCCTGTCCACCGAAGAACTCGCCCGCCATCCTGCGTACCGCGGTCCCGAATTCGTCGAACTCGGCCTGGCACTGGCCGAAGACGGCTACCTCGACCCGCGAGTCCTCGGCGAAGCTCGCGACGTCGACCAGCAGGCCCTCAAACGCGTCTGGCACTACGTCGCCCGCTTCGGGGCACTACCGTGAAGAGCATGTATTCCACGGAGATCGAGGTGCGCACCGGCAGCGTGGCCGTGGTGCACGACCTGACCAAGGACGCCGAGGCCTTCCTGCGCGACGCGGACGCCGAGGACGGGATCCTGCACGTCTTCGTCCCGCACGCGACGTCCGGGCTGGCGATCCTCGAAACCGGCGCCGGCAGCGACGAAGACCTGCTCACCGCAATCGACGAACTGCTCCCCCGCGACGGCCGCTGGCGGCACCAGCACGGCAGTCCCGGTCACGGCCGTGACCACGTCCTGCCCGCGCTGCTGCCGCCGTTCGCGACGATCCCGGTGCTCGGCGGGGTGATGACGCTGGGCACCTGGCAGTCGGTCTGCCTAGTGGACACCAACCTGGACAACCCGGTCCGGCGTGTCCGCTTCAGCCTTCTGGAAGGTTGAGCGGCCCGGCCACAGCGCGAGCACCAGCCCCGCCGCGAGCAGTCCGGCGAGCACCCACGCCCCGGTCGCGACGTCCGGCGCGCCGGGCACGCCCTGCAGCAGGCTCCGGAGCCCTTCCGCGACGAAGCGGAACGGCGTCCAGGACCACAGCACCGCGCGGTACGCCGGGTTCAGCAGCTCCGGCACCTGACCCGCGACGGCGGGCGCGACCAGGTACAGCGGGCCGAGGATCGCCATCGCCCGTACGCCGAGCAGCCGCAGCAACCCGGTCTGCAGCGCGGCGAACCCGGTCGAGGCCAGGAAAAGGAAGCCGAGGACGTCCCAGCCGAGCGGGAGCGCGGAGTCCCACAGCTTCAGGAATCCGGCCAGCACACCGGTGACCAGCACGCCCGCCGAAACGATCTGCGTGAACCGCGCGGCGGCTCCCGCGTTCCGGCCGATCCGCCGTCCGGCGAGGATCAGCACGGCGCCCGCGGCCAGGCAGCCGACCCATGCCAGCGCGCTCAGCGCGAGCGGCGCCACCCGGCCCGCCGCACTCGCGGGATGCAGCGTTTCGACCTTCGGTGTCCCGCCCATCGCCAGCGCGGCACCGGTCAGTGCCTGTTGCGCGATCTGCGTTCCGGACGGGTTCACCGCGCCGGAGACCACGACCGTCGACGGCAATTCGAGAACGCCGTAGACCTCCTTGTCCTCCAACAGTTTCCGGCCCTCCTCGGGTGAGGTCACCCGCCACGAGACCTGGTCTCCGCCATGGGACGCGATCCCCTTCGCGGCCGCCTCGAACGGGCCTGGGGGTGCGGCGACGGCGATGGGCAGCCCGTCGGGTGCGACGGTGGCCTGCGCGCCGAAGGTGAGAAAGCCGAGCACGACGGCGACCAGTGCACCGGCCACCGCGGCAAGTAAAGCGAAGGCCCCGGCGGGGCGACGGTTCGACATGACCGTCCTCCATTTATTCGTCATCCGTTGAATTAACTGCCAAGGTAAGCTCCTTGCCCGCAGAAGTCAACAGACGTTGAATTAGCTCACCGGTACCGTCGATCACGTGACTACTCCGCACCGGCTCGTGCTGTGGGACATCGACCAGACCCTCGTGGACCTGCGCGGCGTCGGCGCCGCCTGGTACACGACCGCGCTCGCCGAGGTCGCCGGCATCGAGCTCAGGGCGATGCCGAATTTCGGCGGCCGCACCGAACGCGCCATCAGCGCGGACATCCTGACCTCGCACGGCGTCGAGCCCACCGAGGAGAACGTGCGCAAGCTCTGGCTCGCGCTGATCGCGGTCTCCGAAAGCCACGCTCCGACGTTGGCTTCGAGCGGCCGGGCGCTCCCGGGCGCGAAGAACGCGCTGAACGCCTTCGCGTCGCATGGCGGCATCGTCCAGACACTGGTCACCGGGAATCTGCCGGAGATCTCCGTGCACAAGCTGACCGCGTTCGACCTGCACGAGCACGTGGACTTCGAGATAGGCGGCTACGGCTCGCTCTCGGCGCACCGCCCCGATCTGGTGCCCGCCGCCGTCGGCCACGCTTCGGCGAAACACGGCACCGAGTTCGCGCCGGCGTCGGTCGTCGTCATCGGCGACACCCCGGACGACGTGCGGGCCGCGCTCGACAACGGCGCCGTCGCGGTGGCCGTCGCGACCGGGCAGTTCAGCGCGGAGGAACTGGCCGACGCGGGCGCGCACACCGTGCTCGGAGACCTGTCCGACCTGGCCGCGGTGCGTGCGGCCGTGCTCGGGGACGTTAACTAAGCTCGCTTTCATGGCATACCCAGGCGGCAACGGCTGGCCGGAGCAGCAACCGCAACAGCCCTACCAGCAGCAACCCCCGCAGCAGGGCTACCCACCCCAATACGCCCAGCAGCCGTACCAGGGTTACCAGCAGTTCCCGCAGCAGCCGTACCAGGGTTTCGCGCCGGAGCCGCCGAAGAAGGGCAACAAGGGGCTGTGGATCGGCCTCGGCGCGCTGGTCCTGGTGATCGCCGTGGGCGCCACGCTGTTCTTCGTCCTGCGTGACGGCGAAGAGCCGCAGCCCCAGGCTGGGCCGCCTTCCTCCGCGCCGGTGCCGCCGCCGTCTTCGGCGTCGAAGCCGCCTTCCTCGAGCAGTGGTGCCCCGAAGGACAACAAAGTCCCCTCGACGACGCCCGGCTGGCAGGGGATCCTGTCAGTGAAGGACAAAACCGCCTACGACCTGCCCCCGTCGGGCTGGGAGACCTCGCCGGGCTATGTCACCGGGAACACCGAGCGCGACATGAAGATGGTGATCCACGAAGCGATGAGGTACAGGCTCGGCGCTTGCCCCGACATCAGCGGTTCGCACCGCGGGCTGGTCGGCTTCGCCACCGCGGACCAGATCCCCGTCGAGAACGCCGCCAGAGGCGCCGTCCGGCTCTGGATCCAGTCCGCCACCGGCAAGGCCGACGTGCCGCTGCCCGAACTCAAGCAGATCACCATCGCCGGCGGCACGATCCCAGCGCTCAGCTCCACCGCCTCGTTCACCCCGAGCGAAGGGGAAGGTTGCCGGGCTCCGAGCGTGAAGGTCACTTCAGCGGCCTTCAAGGTCGGTGAACAGACCATCTGCTTCGTGATGGTCCTCGACCAGGGCACCCCGGACGCCCTGCCCGAAGCGGACGCGCAAATGATCCTCGCGAGTTTGAGGCCGCAGCAATGACCGGCCCCGGTGGGCGGAGCGACGAACCTCGGCCGTGGTTCGTCGATCCGCTCACCGGGCAGCCACTCGAAACCGAAGCCGAGCGGACGAGGCCTCTTCCGGTCGTCCGGGACGCCGTCCCGCCGCGCCGTCGCCTCCGCCTCAGGCCGACGCTGGGTGTCCTCGGGCTGGCCGCCGTCATCGTCGTCGGCACGACGGCCACCTACCAGGCCAAGACCGCGGCTCCACCGCCGTCCGCCCATGACCTCGTCCTGCCCGATCCGGCACCCGCCACGCGGATCCGGCCCGTGATCGCGGGCTGGCAACCGGTGGTGTCCGACGATCACCCGTTCGTCTACGACGTCCCGCCCGACTGGAAACTCGAAGCGCCCGACGTCGCCATCGGCTACGAGACCCCGGCCGGGGACCTCGTCACCCTGCAAGGGGTCGCGCGGTTCCGCCGCGCGTTCTGCCCCAGCACCGATCTCTCGGCCCGCGCGACGGCGGGATTCACCACCATCGACGAGGGCGAAGTCGGCGATCTCGGCCAGGCCGCCGAGGAAACGACGCTGCGCTGGGCCGAAGCGGCGTACGGGCGTTCCCCGAAAACGGAGGTCGGCGAAACCGGGCCGGTGCCGGTCCTCGACGGCGGGACGACCGCCACCGCCGTGACCACCACCGTCGTCCCCGCCCCTGGCGGACCGTGCCCCGCCCCGTCGGTCGCGATCACCGCGATCGCCCTCCCGCTGAGCGCGCTGCCCGGGTCAGGCCGCTACCACGTCCTCCTGATACTGGCGGACCAGGAGATCCCCGGCGCGATAGCCAGCGGTGTCGTCCTCAAGATGGGTGAGAGCATCCGTCGCGAGTAGCACTCCCCTAAGGGAAAAATGGGTCCCGTGCCGGATGTGTCCGAGCACCTCCCGGGCCTAATTTGAGTTCCATGCCAAAAGGGGGAAGCGGGACGGCCGCGCCGGGCCGGACGCGCAAGATCATCACGGTGCTGAGGCACCGGCTGCCTTTCACCAGCCTCGTCACGCTGACCATGCTCGCGCTCGCCTTGGCCACGGGCGCGCTCTGGTCGGCCGCCGAGGACCGCGCGGCGTACCCGTACATCGCGTATGGGCTGCCGTCGCTCGAATCAGGCCGGTGGTGGACCTTGTTCACCGGACCGCTGTTCGCGGTCGTCCCGCTGTACTACCTGCCGATGGTGCTCAGCTTCGCGTTGTTCGCCGGGTTCGCGGAATGGCGGCTCGGCACCCGGCGGGCGATGGCCGTCGCCATCGGCGGCCAGTTCGTCAGCGTGCTGGTGGCGGTCCAGTTCCTGGCGCTGAGCCGCAACTCCGGCTGGGAATGGGCGGAGCGGATCGCGGGCAGCCTCGACGTCGGGTTCTCCGGCGGCGCTCTCGCCGCGGTCGCGGTCGCCAGTGCGACCCTGCGCCCGCCGTGGCGCCTGCGGTTGCGCGCCGGGCTGTGCGTCTACGCCGGGGTCGCGATCATCTTCGTCGGCACACTCGCCGACCTCGTGCACTTCTTCGCCCTCGTCCTCGCCCTGCCGTTCGGCCGGAAGTTCCTCGGTGCCAAGGATTCCTCACGCGAGCGGAGGCCGAGCCTGCGCGAGTGGCGGTTCTACGTCATGGCGGGCCTGCTGGTGCTGACGGTCGCCGAACTGGTGATGTCCTTCGTACCGGGCAACGGTCCCTTCGGTTCGTCCGAAGAGCTTTCGCTGTCCACCTGGGAAGTCGTCGTCCTGTGCCTGATCGTGGTGCCGATCATGAACGGCCTGCGCAAGGGCAGCCAGGTCGCCTGGTGGTGCGCGATGATCCTGACCTCCTTCGTCATCCTGCAGGTGATGGTCTACGGCGGGGTGCTCACGCTGGCGGAGATCTTCGGCGAGGACGCCGGCGTGGTGGATCCGCCGCTGTTCTTCGTGGACAACCTGCTCTGGACGGTCGAATTCGCCCTGCTGGTCTCTTCGCGCGGCGCCTTCCGCGTGCCGTCGCGGCGGAAGTGCCGCCGTCTCGGCCGGATGGGCAACCCCGCGCTGGCCCGCACGCTGCTCAGCCGCCATGGCGGAAGCACCCTTTCGTGGATGACGACCTGGCCGCAGAACTCGTACTTCGTGGCCGCGGACGGCAAGTCCTACCTCGCCTACCGGCGGCACGCCGGGGTCGCCATCGCGCTCGGCGACCCGATCGCCCCGGACGGCGCCGCCGACCGGACGATCGCCGAGTTCATCACGATGTGCGAGAACACCGGTCTCGTGCCGTGCCTGTTCTCCGCCACCGGCGAAACCACCGCCAAGACCGAAGAGCTCGGCTGGAAGCAGGTCCAGGTCGCCGAGGACACCCTGATCGAACTGGAAACCCTCGAGTTCCGCGGCAAGCGCTGGCAGGACGTGCGGACCGCGCTCAACCGGGCCAAGAAGGACGGCATCGAGTTCCGGCTCGTCCGGCTCGCCGACCAGCCGCGCGCGGTGATCTCGCAGGTCCGCGCGATCTCCGAGGAGTGGATCAGCGACAAGGGCATGCCGGAGATGGGCTTCACCCTCGGCGGCGTCGACGAGGCGATGGATCCCGAGACCCGCGTGGGTCTCGCGGTGGACGCCGACGGCGTGGTCCACGGTGTGACGTCGTGGCTGCCGGTGTACACCGGCGCGGGCGCGATCGGCGGCTGGACACTCGACGTCATGCGCAAACGCGCCGACGGGTTCCGCCCGTCGATGGAGTTCCTGATCGCGTCGTCGTGCCTGGCCTTCCGCGAGGAAGGCGCGAAGTTCGTCTCGCTGTCCGGCGCCCCGCTGGCGAGCTCCGGCGAACCCGCGCACGCCGTCGAGCGGGTGCTGGACGCGCTCGGCACGATGATGGAGCCGTTCTACGGCTTCCGTTCGCTGCACGCGTTCAAGGCGAAGTTCCAGCCGCGCCACGTGCCGCTGTACCTCGCGTTCCGCGACGAGGCGGATCTGCCGCGGATCGGGATCGCGCTCGGCCGGGCGTACCTGCCGAACACCGGGCTGCTGCGGCTGGCGAAGCTCGCGCGGTCGGGCAAGAAGCCTCAGCGCACCGTCGACGGCGGCGGCGTGATGGTCTTGCGGTCGGCCTCCGGGACACCCCGGTAGGTCTTGAGGATCTTCAGGATCAGCTCCCGATCAGCACCGCCCGGCGCGTCCTGGCCCGAATAGACGGCCAGGGCCGCCGAGGCGTCGCCCAGCTCCGGCGCGATCACTCCGACCAGGGCGCGCTGCGCGCCACACGGGCCCGGCGGGGTGACGACCTCCGCGAGGACGATGCTGGCAGGGACCTTCTTGCCGGTGGCGAGGGTGAACTCGGTCGGCTGGGGCGGTTCCGGGGTGATCTTGGCGGTCAGCGGGCCGTTCTCCGGGTTGTAGGCGCTGACGGCGAGATCGTCGACCGCCTTCCGCGCCGCGGTGGCGGGATCGGAGACCTTCACGTTCGCCACGCCGGCGCCGCCGAGCCTGCTTCGCTTCTCCTGCGGGCAGTAGCCCTCGCCGACGAACGCACTGGCGACCATGGTGATGCCCGGGACCTGGGTGCCCTTCTCCCAGCCGTGGATCGTGCCGGGTTTCGGCGTCCAGTTCGGCGGGACGTCGTAGGCGTACACGCCGTCCTTCCCGGCGACCGACTGCCAGCCTTCGGTCACCGGCGGCGCGACGACCCGAGGCGAAGGCGTGTAGACGACCGGGGCCCGGGTGGTCGGCGCGCTGCTGTCCGAAGACCGGTCGCTGGTGTTCGAGAGAGCGGCGACCGCGATGACACCGATCGTCGCGAAGAAGCCGTACATGGCCCTTCGCCCGCTCCGCGACATCGGCTGCTTCGCGGGCTTCTGCGGCTCCGGCTCGACTGGAGCCGGTGTCTCGGGCGCAGGCGTGTAGCCGGACGAGTCCGAAGGCTGATAGCCCCCGAACCCGTCCAGCGCCGCGTTGTCCTCGTAGCCCGGGGAATCCCGGCGCTTCTTGCCGAAAAGGCCCATTACGAGCGGACGAGTTTGACCAGGTGCTCCACGACCGCGTCGACGGCGATCTCTTCACGGTCACCGGTGCGGCGGTCCTTGACCTCGACGACACCGTTCGCCAGGCCGCGCCCGACGACGAGGATCGTCGGCACACCGACGAGTTCGGCGTCCGCGAACTTCACGCCGGGGGTGGCCTTGCGGTCGTCGAGGACGACCTCGAGGCCGGCGGCGTCCAGTTCGGCGGCGAGCTTCTCCGCGCCCGCGGCGACCGTCTCGTCCTTGCCCGCGATGACGACGTGCACGTCGAACGGCGAGACCTCGCGCGGCCAGACGATGCCGAGGTCGTCGTGGTTCTGCTCGGCGAGCACGCCGACCAGCCGCGAGACGCCGACGCCGTAGGAACCCATGGTGATGCGGATGGGCTTGGAGTCGGGGCCCAGCGCGTCGAGCTCGAACGCGTCCGCGTACTTGCGGCCCAGCTGGAAGATGTGCCCGATCTCGATACCGCGCGCGGCGACCAGGGTGCCCTTGCCGTCGGGTGACGCGTCGCCCTCGCGGACCTCGGCGGCCTCGATGGTGCCGTCACCGGTGAAGTCGCGGCCCGCGACCAGGTCGACCACGTGGTGATCGCGCTCGTCGGCGCCGGTGACCCAGGCGGTGCCGTCGACGACACGCGGGTCGAGCAGGTAGCGGACGCCGTTGTCCTTCAGCGCCTTCGGGCCGATGTAGCCCTTGACGAGGAAGGGGTTCTTGGCGAAGTCGGCCTCTTCGAGCAGCTCGAACTCGGCGGGCTCGAGCGACGCTTCGAGACGCTTGGTGTCGACCTCGCGGTCGCCGGGGAGGCCGATGGCCAGCAGCTCCCACTCCTTCGCGCCCGGCTGGCGGGTCTTCACCAGGACGTTCTTGAGCGTGTCCGCGGCGGTGAAGGTGCGGCCGAGGCCGGCGTTGTTCAGGAACGAGACCAGCGACTCGATGGTCGGGGTGTCCGGCGTGTGGTGGACCTTCGCCTCGGGCAGTCCCTCGATCGGCTTGGCTTCGGGAGCGGGCGTGGTGACCGCTTCGACGTTGGCCGCATAACCCGATTCGGTGCTGCGGACGTAGGTGTCCTCACCCGTCTCGGCGACGGCGAGGAATTCCTCGGAGGCCGAGCCGCCCATCGCGCCGGAGGTCGCCTTCACGACGACGTACTCGATGCCGAGGCGGTCGAACAGCTTCGTGTAGGCCTGGCGGTGCAGCTCGTATGACTTGGTCAGGCCCTCGTCGTCGAGGTCGAAGGAGTAGGAGTCCTTCATGACGAACTCGCGGCCGCGCAGGATGCCGGCGCGGGGGCGCGCCTCGTCGCGGTACTTCGTCTGGATTTGGTACAGGACGACCGGGTAGTCCTTGTACGAGCTGTATTCACCCTTCACGGTGAGCGCGAAGAGCTCTTCGTGCGTCGGGCCGAGCAGATAGTCGGCGCCCTTGCGGTCCTTGAGGCGGAACAACGCGTCGCCGTACTCGGTCCAACGGCCGGTGGCCTCGTAAGGCTCCTTCGGCAGCAGCGCGGGGAACTGGATCTCCTGCGCGCCGATGGCGTTCATCTCTTCGCGGACGACGTTCTCGATACGGCGCAGCACCCGCAGGCCCAGCGGCAGCCAGGAGTAGCCGCCCGGGGCCACCCGGCGGACGTAGCCGGCGCGTACCAGGAGCCGGTGGCTCGGTACCTCGGCGTCCGCCGGATCCTCACGCAGGGTGCGAAGGAACAACGACGACATCCTGGTGATCACTTCTGGGCTCCTCGCTGGAATTACGTGCTGAGACGTTCTGCGCAGCGTAGTCACCCCGCCCCGGGCCGGTTCAACCGGTTATCGCGCGCGCCCGGTTTTGTCGGTGGGTGCCGCTAGCGTGCCGCCATGGGTATCGAGCTGGGCATGATCACGATCGACTGCGCGGATCCGCGCGGGCTCGCGGCGTTCTGGACGAAGGCGCTCGAGGTCGAGGTGGATCAGGACCACGACGGCGAGTTCCTGATCCTGCGCGCCAAGAAGGAGAACGGGCCGGTGTTCGCCTTCCAGCGTGTGCCTGAGGAGCGGGTGGGCAAGAACCGGGTCCACATGGACTTCGGTACCGACGACATGGAGAAGGAGGTGGAGCGTCTGATCGGATTGGGTGCGAAGAAGCTGGACAGGCACGAGATGCCGGGCTTCACCTGGACGGTGCTGGCCGATCCCGTCGGCAACGAATTCTGCGTGGCCACCCACGAGGGCTGAGGCAGGCCGCGATGGTCAGAATGGCGGCATGACGGAGCGAGCCATCCTGCCCTGGTCCGACATCGAGCTGCCCGAGGGCCTGAGCGCGCGGCTTTACGACGGCTGGGGGCCGCTGCCGGACGAGGGCCTCGATGACGTCGAGGTCTACGTGCTGCCGTACGACACCGGCGCCGAGCCGATGAAGCTGCTCTCGCGGCTTCCGTCGCTGAAGCTCGTGCAGTCGTTGTCGGCCGGAGTGGAGAAGCTGATCCCGCTGGTGCCGGCGGGGGCGCGGCTCGCCAACGGTCGCGGCCTGCACGACCTCAGCGTGGCCGAGCACGCGCTGGCGCTGATCCACGCGTCGCAGCGGGATCTGCCGCGCTGGTTCGCACAGCAGGCGACGGCGTCGTGGGAGCGCGAGCACACGCGGTCGCTGGCCGACAGCCGGGTGCTGCTGGTCGGCCACGGCTCGATCGGCCAGGCCATCGAGCGGCAGCTGGTCGCGGCCGAAGCGATCGTGACCAGGGTGGCGAGCACGGCCCGGCCCGCGGAGCGTGTGCACGGCGTGGGCGAACTGGCGGAACTGCTGCCGTCCGCCGACATCGTGGTCCTGATCCTGCCCGAAACGCCTGCGACCATGGGCCTGGTGGGTGCCGCGGAGCTCGCGGCGCTGCCGGACGGCGCCCTGGTGGTGAACGTCGGGCGAGGCTCGGCGATCGATACCGACGCGCTCACGGCCGAGGCCGTCTCCGGGCGGCTGCGCGCCGCGCTGGACGTCGTCGATCCGGAACCGCTTCCCGCCGGGCATCCTCTGTGGACCGCGCCGGGAGTGATCATCACGCCGCATATCGCGGGTGGGTCGGCGTCGTTCTACCCGCGCGCGAAGCGCTTGGTCGCCGAGCAGTTGCGCCGGTACGCCGCCGGTCAGGAGCCGCTGAACCTCGTGAGGGGTAAGGACGGTTAGAACCGTCCTAGCCACTCACGAGCCGGGCGAGGCGCTACTGCCAGTGCGTCCGGTAAGCGAGCCAGTCACGCATCGCCGCGGCGAGACGACGCTGCGCCGCGCGGACCCCCGTAGTCGCGGGCGGCTCCGGTAGCCGGGACGCTCGTTCGGCATGCCCGGCCAGCGCGACACCGAACGCGGTGACCGCCCAGACCGGGACACCGGCCAGCACGGGGCGCCGCCGGAGCAGGCGGTCGACGTCGGCGGGCTCGTGCCCGGCGTCGAGCAGGTACGGGACGAGCGCGACCAGGTCGAGCCAGCCCGCGCCCCGCGCCGGGTAACGCCAATTGGTGACCAGCACCCGGCCCGGGCCGGTTCGCACCAGGTACTCGGGCTGGATGTCGTTGTGCAGCAACGTGTCCCCGGCCGACCAGGGATGCCAGGACGTCTCCAGCTGGACGAGCCGGTCGAGGTTGCGGACGGCCCAGCCGTCGAGGTCGTCCGGCGGCTCCTTCGCCAGTTCGTGCCAGCCGCGCAGGAGCGGGCCGAGATCGTCGAGAGCGTCCGGGACGTCGGGCAGCGGGCACGGCGTGAGCGTGCGCCCGAGCGCGCCGAAGGTGGCCAGTACCGCGGAGAGGTCCGGCGATCCCGGGCGCAGGTTCGGCCTGGTGCCGTCGAAGTCGGCGAACGCGAGCACCAGCCACTCGCCATCCACAAAGGACAGAAGCTTCGGCGTGGGCGCCTCCGGGGGAAGCCGTCGCGCGATGGCGGCCTCCGTCCGGTAGCCGCCCGCGCGCGGACTGCCCACCGGGATCGCCTTCAGGAAGACCCAGCGATGATCGCGCTCGAGTTCGAGCCGCGCGGCGACACCACCGTCGAACTCCGGGGTCTGCCACAACGAACGACGGACCGCCGACCCGAGTTCACGCTCCACGGCGTCACGCGTCGCCGACGGCAGGTCGTGCCAGCCGAGGCGTGCGGAAACCGGCAACGCCCTACCACCCCCAGCGATCTCATCCGAGAAGATCGACTGTACCGAAATCCGCCCTTTCGGGTGACAACCGGTCAGGTCGGAACGGGCTTCACGTACCCGGCCCAGCGCTGGAACTCGCTGAACCCGACACGCTCGTAGACGCCGAGGGCACGATGGGTGTTGTCCTGGTCGACGTTGAGCGAAGCCCGCTGGAAACCGTCGGCCTTGGCCTGGGCGAGCGTGTGCCCGAGCAGCGCGCCCGCGATCCCGCGCCCGCGAAGGCCCGCGTCGGTCGCGACGTGGCTGACGTACAGATCCTTCACACCGGTGGCCGCCGTATCGGAGGCGAAGTGGGCGCTCAGCACCATCGCGACCACCCGGTCCCTGTCCGGGCTCAGCAGCAGGAACGACAGGTGCGGCTGGAAGTCCTTCGCACCGACGATCAGATGCCGCCAGGCCTCCGGGGACTGCTCCGTGCTTCCCCAGTGGTCGGCGAAGGTCTCGTTACGGGAACGCAGCGTGAGCGCCTCGTACTTCTGCTCGTACGCGACGAGCGGGAACTCTTCGGGCAGCGGCTTGGCCGGCGGGATCGAGCCGAGGTCCGCCCGCATGTCGACGAACCATCGGGCGTGCTCGTACCCGGCGTCCACGAGTACCTCGGAGAGCCAGCGCTGCTTGGTGTTGGCCGCGGCGTGCAGTTCCAGCGGTACGTCCGGGTGGGATTTCGCGTGAAGCTCCTTGCCCGCCTCCTCGAACCAGCCGGTGAGACGCGCGGCGATCGCGTCGTCGCGGTACGCGGGGTGGACGAGCGTCTCGACTCGCATCATGTGCACCGGATCCGCCGCGTCACGCTTCCGGAGCAGACCGTAAGCGACCAGGGTGTCGCCGTCCCAGGCGCTGGTGGACGCCGTCGGCAGGTCGACGGTCGGCGTACCGATCTCTTCGGCGAGATCTTCCGCGCTGTAGTGCTCCTCGATCGGCTCGACACGCTCCGCCTCGGCGAAGGTCTCGGCCAGTCGCGGCATGTCGTCCATGGTCAGCGGGCGCCAGATCAAGCTCATGCGGACGAGGCTAAGCCCGCGCCTCGGGGTGACGCACTCCATTTAGTTACGCTTCCGTGGTGCTCGTGCTCCTCCCTCCTTCCGAGACCAAGGCCGCCGGCGGCACCGGCGAGCCGCTGGACCTCGACGCGCTGTCGTTCCCGGAGCTGAACCCGACCCGGGCGAAGCTGGCCGACGCGCTGACCGAACTGGCCGTCGACGTCCCGGCCAGCGTCGCCGCGCTCGGCATCACGCCGCGGCAGGCCGACGAGGTCGCCCGCAACGCCGAGCTGTGGACCTCGCCCACGATGCCCGCGCTGCGCCGCTACACCGGAGTCCTCTACGACGCGCTCGACGTGAAGTCCTTCACCAAGGCGACGCTGGCGAAGGCCGAGAAGCGCCTCGCCGTCGCTTCGGCGCTGTTCGGGGTGGTCGCGGCGACCGACCCGATCCCCGCGTACCGGCTTTCGGGCGGGAACACGCTGCCGTCGCTCGGCACCGTCCGCAGCGTGTGGAAACCGGTCCTCGAACCGGCGCTCCAAGCCGTCGAGGGGCTCGTCGTCGACCTGCGGTCCGGAACCTACTCGGCGCTGGCGAAGCTCCGCCCGGACGCGGTGACCGTGCGCGTCGTGACCGAGGACGCGAAGGGCGACCGGACCACGGTGAGCCACTTCAACAAGGCGTACAAGGGACGGCTGGCCGCGGAGCTGGTGAAGTCGCGCAGCGAACCGTCCACTGTGGAGCAGCTGATGCGGGTACTGACGAAGGCGGGCCTCGACGTCGAGCGCACCGGTGAGCACAGTATCGAGCTGCTCACCGGCGACGGGACACATTAGTTCCGTACCCCTACGGGCTCCTTCCTCGGTTGTTCCGCCAGGTGCACATGCGGAAAGTGATTTCCAGCCACCTGGAAAGGAACCACCGTGAACAGAAGACAACGGCTACTGGGGATCGCCACCGCCACCCTCGGCTGCCTCTCGGTCCTCCTGCCCGCTCCGGCGGCCGCCGCGAACCTGCCCGCCGTCACCCCGACGGATCAAGCGGTCGTCCCCGGTGGACTGCACACGAACTCCATCGGCGGCACCCCCGCCTCGGTCAAGGACCACCCCTTCATCATCGCGGGTCTCCGCGAAGGCGGAACTCGCCCGCAAGGCCAGACCTGCACCGGATCGGTCGTCGCGCCACGCAAGATCCTGATCGCCGCGCACTGCAAGGACGCGGCGGGCGAGAAGTCCTTCCTGTACGGACTGGACGACCTCAACGCCGGTGGCGGGACGCGGATCGGCGTCGTCAGCTACGAGAAGCACCCGAAGTACGTCAACTTCGACCAGGGGTACGACGTCGCGGTGGTCACCACCGACGCCGACATCCCGGTGCCGGGTGGCCAGTACGCGAAGGTCGCGACCTCGGCCGACACGGAGCTGCACAAGCCGGGCAAGTCGGGGCTCGGGCTCGGCTACGGCAAGAAGGACCACAACGACGACACCCGCAACGTCGAACTGCACAAGTTCACGCTGCCGATCGTGCAGGGCAGCAACTGCAGCGGCGTCGGCGCGGGCTTCAAAGACGCCACGATGATCTGCAGCGGCTACAGCGACGGCCGCGTCACGATCCTGCCGGGTGACAGCGGCGGCCCGCTGATCGTGGACGGCAAGGTCGTCGGGGTCGCTTCCTGGAGCCGTAGCGATTTCAAGTGGTACAGCGTGTACGGCAGGCTCAACAACGAAATGGGTGACTGGGTCAAGCAGCAGATCGGCGAGCCGCAGAACCCGGAGAAGTTCTCGCTCGGCGTGACGCCGTCGGCCCTCAAGGTCGAGCCGGGCAAGTACGTTTCGGCCACGGTGACCAGCAAGCCCGGCAAGAACGGCGCGGAGAAGGTCGACCTCGGCGCTTCGGGACTTCCCGAGGGCGCGACGGCCACGTTCCAGCCCGCGACGATCAACTCGGGCGAGTCGGCGAAGGTGAGCATCGAGGTTCCCGCCGGGACGGCCGAAAAGGACTACGCCGTCACGATCTCGGGCAAGGGCACCACCGACACCGCCACCACGAACCTGACGCTGACCGTCGGCGACGGCGCGCCGCAACCGGGTGAGCTCAAGGTGGGCCTGAGCCCCGCCAGCGGGACCTCACAGCCCGGTTTCTTCAGCAACGTCAAGGTTTCCGCCACCGGTGGCACGGGCACGATCACGTTGTCGGCGTCCGGGCAGGGGCTGCCGTTCGCACCGTTCTTCAACCCGACGACGATCTCGAGCGGTGGCAGTTCGACCATGCAGGTGGCCGCGCCGTTCCAACGGGGCACGTACCCGGTGACCGTCACCGCGACGGACTCGGCGGGCAAGACCGCCACGGCGACCTACACCCTCACCGTCCAGTAGCGAATGCGCGTGAAGGCCCCCTTCCCTCGGCTGAGCCGAGGGAAGGGGGCCTTCACGCGCTGGAAAGCACCGCCATCGCGGCGTTGTGGCCGGGGATGCCCGAGACTCCGCCGCCCCGGACGGCCCCGGCACCGCAAAGCAGCACCCGCTCGTGCGCGGTCTCGACACCCCAGCGCCCCACCTGGGCGGCATCCGCCGCATAAGGCCACGACAGATCGCGATGGAAGATGTGTCCCGCCGGCAACCCCAGCTCGGCTTCGAGATCCAGCGGCGTCTTCGCCTCGATGCACAATCCGCCGTCCGGCGAACGCAGCACGCAATCCTCGATCGGTTCGGCCAGCACACTGTCCAAAGAGAACAAGGTCGCCCGCAACGCCTCCTCGCGCGCGGTGTCGTTCCGCCCCGCGAACAGCCGCGCGGGCATGTGCAGGCCGAACAGTGTCAGCGTCTGCACCCCGGTGGCCTGTTCGGCCGGGCCGAGGATCGACGGGTCGGTCAGCGAGTGGCAGTAGATCTCGCACGGCGGCAGCGACGGGATCCGGCCCGCCTCGGCCTCGGCGTAGGCCGTCGCCAACTGCTCGTAGCCCTCGTTGACATGGAACGTCCCACCGAACGCCTCGCGCGGATCGACCCTCGAATCGCGCAGCCGCGGCAGCCTCGAAAGCACCATGTTCACCTTGAGCTGCGCGCCTTCCGGCGCCTCCGGCGGCTCCTCCCCCAGCAACCGCGCGAGCGTCCGCGGCGCGACGTTCGACAGCACGTGCCCGCCGCGCACCACGAACTCGTCGTCGCCGAGCCGGTAACGCACTGAGCCACCGGGGTCGATCGACACCACTTCGGCACCGGTCGTCAGCCGTGCCCCGGCGGAAGACGCGGCCGACGCGAGCGCCCCGGTCACCGCGCCCATCCCGCCCACCGGCACGTCCCAGTCGCCGGTCTCATTGCCGATCACGTGGTAGAGCAGGCACAGGTTCTGCCGGAAATCACCGGCTCCGGCGAAAGTACCGATCAGCGCGTCGGTCAGGACGACGCCCCGGACGGTGTCGTCGCCGAACATCCGGGTGAGCGTTTCCGAGATCGGCCGTTCGAACAGCGCGTCCCACGCCTCCGGCTCGATCCCCGAACGCAGTTCCTCCCTGGACACCAGCGGTTCGGTCAGGGTGGGGAAAGTCCGTTTCGCGACCTGGGACGTCATCGCGTAGAACCGCCGCCACGCCTCGAAGTCCTTTGTGGACCCGGTGAGGGCGGAGAACGACGCCGCCGTACGTCCGTCGTCGCCCGTGTCGACAAGGAGACCACCGTCGCCGACGGGCGTGTACGAAGACATCCGCCGCCGCCGGAGATCCAGCCCGAGCCCGAGGTCCGCGATGATCTTGCGCGGCAGCAGGCTCACCAGATACGAGTACCGCGACAGCCGGACGTCGACGCCGGGAAAGGCACGGAAGGAGACCGCAGCCCCGCCGACCTCGTCCCGCCTTTCCAGCACCAGCACCGAGCGGCCGGCCCTGGCCAGGTAGGCCGCCGCCACCAGGCCGTTGTGCCCGCCACCGACGATCACGGCGTCGTAGGACTCCATGCGAAAGCCTCCCAGCGAAAACGACGATGCGCCGCGGCCATCGTGACCGCGGCGCACCGCCGTTCGCAAGGACTCAGAAGGTGATGGAGAAACCTTCGATCGTCCCGCTGTCGAACCGGTAGACGTCACGGACCCGCAGTTTCCAGGTCCCGTTCGCCGGTTCGGACGAGGCGTTCACCGTGTACGACGTGTGCACGCCGGTCGCCTCGCCGATCCCTCCCGCCTGCTTGAGGCCGAACACCGCACCGCTCGGCCCGATCAGGTCGATCGCCAGGTCACCGGTGTAAGTGTGCGCGATGTCGACCTTGACCGGCAGCGTCGCCGACGCCTTCCCGTCGCAGCCTTCCTGCGTCACCGAACTGGTCACCGCGTCACCCGCGTCCGGAATGGACACCGGTGTCGTGGTGGACTTGACCCCGCACGTCGGTGTGGGGCCACCGCCGCCGATGAACGACACGTTCAGCAATTTGTTGACCGTGCCGGACGGCAGTCCCTTGAGCACGCCGTCGGAGGCGTTGTTCACCAGCGCGTCCCGCGTCTGCTGCGCGGTGGCACCGGAATTCGCGGCGAGGTACAGCGCCGCCGCCCCGGCCACGTGCGGCGTGGCCATCGACGTCCCGCTCATGTTCGCCGAACCACCGTTGGACGTGGACAGCGACGTGATGTTGCTGCCAGGGGCGAAGATGTCCACGCACGAACTGTGGTTGGAGAACGAGGATTTGTTGTCGCTCTGATCCGAGGCGCCGACCGTGATCGCCTCGGGGACCCGGGCGGGGCTGACGTTGCAGGCGTTCTGGTTCTCGTTGCCCGCCGCCACCGCGTAGACGAAACCGGCCGCGATGGACTTCTTGATGACGTCGTCGCCGACGCCTGCCTGATCCATCCGGAGGCTCAGGTTCGCCACCGCCGGTTTGGTGCCGTTCGCGGTGATCCATTCGGCCGCGTCGATGATGCCGGAGTCGGGCCCGTTGCCCGAACAGTCGTTGCCCAGCACCTTCAGCCCGACGAGCTTGACCTTCTTCGCCACGCCGTAGGTCTTGCTGCCGATGGTGCCCGCGGTGTGACTGCCGTGCCCGTTGCAGTCCTTCCCGTTGCCGCCGAAGAAGTCCTTGCCGACGGACGCGCGCCCCTCGTACTCCGGGTTCTCCGGGTTGATCCCGGTGTCGAGGTCGTACGCGGTGACGCCCTCACCCGTGTTCGGGTACGTGAAACTCTTGTCCAGAGGCAGGTTCTTCTGGTCGACCCGGTCGAGACCCCAGGTCGGGTTGGTCTGCGTGCCTACGGCGCGTGCGGTGCCGTCCTGGTAGACCGCCTTGACCGCCGGGTCGGCCGCGAGCCGCCGGGCCTGCCGCTCGGACATGCCCTTGACCGAGAACCCGCGCATCACGTTCTTGTACGCCGACCGGACTTCGCCGCCATAGCGGCCGGTCAGCGCGGCCGAGGACTGCTCGACCGCCAGGGTGCCGACCTCGTGAAGCTCTACGATGTACTGATCGCCGTAGTGCTGCTTCGCCTGCACGACAACGCCTTCCGCCTCCGCGGCGAGGGCGTTGCCCGCGGCGAGCGCGGCCAGCGCGGTGGCCGCGACGGCCACCACACCGGCCCGCACGCCGCGCCACATCAGAGACCCGCCACGTTCAGCAGCTTGTTGGTGGAACCGGTGCCCGGGCTCTTGACGACACCGCTGGTGGCGGCGTTGGCGAGACCGGAGGCGACGGCGGCCGGGGTGGCCGACGGGTTCGAGGTCAGGTAGATCGCGGCCGCGCCGGCGACATGCGGCGTCGCCATCGAGGTACCGCTCATCTGCTGGGTGCCGCCACCGTTGCGCAGGGAGGTGATGCTGGTCCCCGGCGCGAAGATGTCGGTGCAGCTGCCGTAGTTCGAGAACGTCGACCGGCGGTCGTCGCTCTGGGTGGCGTTGACGGTGATGGCTTCACGAACCCGGGCCGGGCTGGTGCCGCAGGCGTCGGTGTTGGAATTGCCGGAGGCCACCGTGTTGGTGATGCCCGCGGAAACGGCGCGGCGCACGGCGGCGTCGACCCCGGAGTCGGCCGGGCCACCGAGGCTCATGGTGAGCACCGACGGGCCCTTGGCGTTCTTCACGACCCAGTCGATCCCGCTGATGATCTGCGAGTACTGGCCGCTGCCCTGGCAGTTCAGCACGCGGACCGAGACGATCTTGGCCCCCTTGGCGACACCGTAGGTCGCGCTGCCGACGGTACCGGCGACGTGCGTCCCGTGGCCCTGGCAGTCGCGGGCGTCGCTGTCGTTGTCGATGAAGTCGTACCCGCTGGTCGCGCGGCCGCCGAATTCGGACTGGCGGTAGTCGACACCGGTGTCGAGGACGTAGACCGTCGCCCCGGATCCGGTGTTCGGGTAGGTGTACTTCTTGTCCAGCGGCAGGTTCTTCTGGTCGATCCGGTCCAGGCCCCAGGTCGGGTTGGTCTGGGTGCCGGTCATATGCGCGACCGCGTCCTGCTGGACGAAGTCGACGTTCGGGTCGGCCGCGAGGCGTTTCGCCTGCGCCTCGGTCATCTTCACCGAGAAACCGTTCAGCGCGGCGGTGTAGGTCGCCTTCACCTGGCCGCCGTACTTGGCCGCGAGGCCGGCGTCGCCGCTCTTGAGCGAGACGATGTACCCGTCCGTGACGGCTCCCGGCACACCGGCGCCGCGGATCTGCCCCTCGGCGGCCGTGGCCGGTCCGGCGAAGGCCACGGTGGCCGCCGCACAGGCCCCGGCGAGCACCGCACCCGCGATCCGGTGACGTCGAAGTTCTCCACGCATCTCCTGAGCTCCGTTCACTCGAACAGGTGGTTCGCGCCGGCGGGGATCCGAGCCGACGCCGTGACGTGCAGTCACGCATGAATCACTTTCGGGTGGCGGGACCTGCGCGAACAAGCGAGGCAACACTCCGTAGGACTACGTATCTAATAGGGGAACTCCCCGTCCCTACGAAAGTTCTGTGACGGTCCGAGTGGGTTCCGTGATCACTAAGCAGCCGCTTAAGCTGCGTTCACTCGAACGGTGTGGTTCGTGAAGCGGGGGTGACCCGGCAATGGTGATCGGTGGCTGCCGACGCAGGACGAGCGCGCCCGTGCTCGTCGGCCGCGAGGCGGAACT
Source organism: Amycolatopsis lurida (assembly GCF_900105055.1). Lineage (NCBI taxonomy): Bacteria > Bacillati > Actinomycetota > Actinomycetes > Pseudonocardiales > Pseudonocardiaceae > Amycolatopsis > Amycolatopsis lurida. The sequence continues at coordinate 6,747,467 of NZ_FNTA01000004.1, read as the reverse complement.
ACGCGAACTCCTCGACGGCGCGATGCGCTCGCCGTCGGTGCTCATGCTCGAAGGCGAAGCGGGGGTGGGCAAGACCCGGCTCGCCGCCGAACTGCTGGCCTGCCCCGAACTGGGCGGGCGTCCGGTCCTCACCGGAACCTGCCAGCCGCTGCGAGAGCCTTTCCCCTACGGCGTGGTCTTCGACGCGCTGAAGGACGTCCGGCCGTCGCGTGACCTCAACCCCGTGACCGGTGTCCTCGCGCCCTATCTGCCGGAACTCGCGGCCTTCCTTCCGGAGCCGCCGCCCCGGCTCGGCGATCCGAGGGCCGAACGACACCGGCTCTTCCGCGCCGTCCGGGAGCTGCTCGGCTCGCTGGGCCCGCATGTCCTTCTCATCGAAGACCTCCATTGGGCGGACGACGGATCCCGCCGCCTGCTGCGGTTCCTGATGACCGATCCGCCAACGGGCCTGACCCTCCTGCTCACCTATCGGCGTGAAGAGACGCCCGGCGGCATCCCGCTCGGCAGCGCCTACCGCCCGGCGCCCGGCACCGCGCACGCGCTCGTGACACTCCGGCCCTTGGACCGCGACGGCGTCCAAGCGATGGTGTCGGCACTGCTCGGCGAAGCGAACGTGTCCGCCGAGTTCGCCGCACGGTTGCACGAGCGGACCGCGGGGATCCCGTTCGTGGTCGAGGAGATCGTGCGCGCGATCGGCGGCGTCGAGGGCGCGGTGCACGCCGACGGCGCGACCGCGCGGCACCTGCTCGACACGGTCGAAGTCCCTGCGCTGCTGCGGGAAGCCACGGTCGAACTCCTCGTCGCGCTGCCGCCGGCCGCCCGGCGGATCGCCGAAGCCGCCGCGGTCCTCGCCACGCCGTCCACTTCGGACCTGCTGGCCGCCGCGGCCGCGCTCACCCCCGAACGCGCCCGCCGCGCGCTCGTCCTCGCGCTGGAACGCAACGTCCTGGTGGAGACCGGTGAGGGCACGTACGGCTTCCGGCACGCCTTCGCCCAGCAGGCCGCGTACCGCACCATCCCCGGCCCCGATCGCCAGGAACTGCACCGGCGGGCAGCGCGGCTGCTGCGCGACCGCCTCCCGCAATCCCTGGTGCGGCTGGCCGAGCACTGCCGCAAGGCGGGTGACCGGGCGGGCGCCCTGAAGTACGGCGAAGCGGCCGCGGATCAGGCGTCGGCGGTCGGTGATCTCGCGACCGCGACGGATCTGCTCCGCACCCTGCTCGACGAACCCGGCCTGCAACCGTCCGATGTGGACAGACTGGCGGTCAAGTTCAGTTCGGTGGCGTGCAACGGCCTCGCGCAGACCGAGGTCGTCCCGGCGCTGGAGCGGCTGCTCACCGACGGCAGGCTGTCCGGCCGCCTGAGCGGCGAGGTCCGGCTGGGGCTCGGGCTCCTGCTGGTGCGCCAGGCGGGCGGTCTGGAGGCCGCGAGGACCGAGATCGAGATCGCCGTCAACGACCTCGCCGACCGGCCCGACCTGGCCGGACGCGGGATGGGCGTGCTCGCGCAGCCGTGGGTCGGCGCGACCCCGCTGCGGGAGCACCGGCGCTGGATGGACCGGGTGGACGGGCTCATCGAGCAGGCGACCGACCGGCGGCTGCAGATCATCCTGCTGGCCAACAACGTGGCGTCGCGGCTGCACATCGGGGACGCGCGCGGCTGGGACATGCTGGACCGGGCGCCCACCAGCGTCGGTTCCGCCGACGAACAGCGGCATCTGGCGCGGCTGCACTGCAACAGCGCCGACGCCTGCGCCTGGACCGGCCACCATCGGCGGGCGAGAAGCCTGTTGCACAGCGGAATGCAGCTGGCCGCCGACTGCGGGGCGCCGTACGTCGTCAGCACCGCCCGCGCGACGGCCGTCCACACCGATTGGCTCACCGGGAACTGGGACGGCCTGGCCGAACGGGCCTGCGCGCTGATCGACGAGTACCGGGACCTCCTGCCCGTGACCAGTGAGCTGTGCCTGGTCCTCGGGCTGCTCGCCGCCGCCCGCGGCGAATGGGACGAGGCCGCCGCCCGGTTCGCCGGCACCGCGGCGGACCAGCCGGAGAACGCGTTCACCCCGGTCGCGATCGCCGCGCACGCCGGGATGGCGGGCATGCTGCTCGCGCAGGATCTCGGCGAGGCCGCCGTCGCGCAGGCCGAAAAGGGACTGGAACTCTTGCGCGCCAAGGGTGTCTGGGCCTGGGGTGCCGATCTGCTGATGGCCGCCGTCGACGCGTACTGCGCCACCGGACGGGACGCCGAGGCGCAAGCGCTGACCGACGAGTTCGAACGGCGGATCGGCGACCTCGACGCGCCGTCGACCCGGGCGGCGCTGGCCGCGAACCGCGGGCTCGTCGCGGCGTCCCGGGGCGAGCACGCGGAGGCGATCGAGGCCTTCGAGGACGCCAGGACCCGGTTCGAAGCCCTTCCCGCGCCGTATCACGCGGCGCTGATCGCCGAACGGGCCACGCGCTGCCGTCTGGCCCGCGACGAGGACGTCGCCGAGACCTTCGCGGCGCTCGCGGAGACCTTCGACCACCTCGGCGCCACCCGCGACGCCGCGCGCTGCCGCCACGCCTTCCGGTCCACCGGCGCGGTCGCCCCGTCGCGACGTGGCCGCCGCGGATACGGCGACGAGCTGTCCCCCCGCGAGCGCGACGTCGCCCGCCTGCTGGCCGCCGGGCACACCAACCGGGAGATCGCCGAGGTGCTGTTCCTGTCCCGGCGCACGGTGGAACAGCACGTCGCGAGTGTCCTGCGGAAGCTGAAGGTGCGGTCGCGGAGCGAGCTGGCGGGCCTGCGGTCGGCTTAGGCGCCCGGCTCCCGCGGCCGGAATCCCCGTAGGTAGCTAAGAGACGGCCCCAAACACTCACGAGAATTAAATCGGTTGCGGTCGTCCCGAGGGGTCGGGAATGATCGTGCGCGATCCGGCAGGGAGCCGGTGGATGCGACAGGGAGGTGCCTCGTGCTGATGACTGTCCGGGGCCTTGGCCGCCCCCATCCACTCGCCCCTCGCGGCTGAGCGCGGAGCCACGACGCTCGCCCGGTGGGGCATCCCTGATCTAGGAGAACCCACCAGTGCGCAAGCACGATCTCGAAGAGTCCTACGAACAACGTCCTCGCCGTTCCCGTCGTGCCCGTTTCGACGACGAGCCCGCACCCGAGCGCGGCGGACGGCTCACCGAAGCCGAACGCGTCCGGCTCGCCCGGCTGCGTGAGGACGCCTACACCGAAACCGCCATCCCCGACGGCGCCGACCGCTGGAGCACGTGGGGAGAAGCGGAGCAGGGGCCGCTGCCACGCCCGGACTGGGTGATCACCGAACTCGCGGCGGTGGACACCGAACTCGGCGTCCTCAAGACCGGCAAGGAGGCGGACGTCCACCTCGTCCGGCGCAGCCTGCCCGGCACCGAGGGCGTCGTGCTCGCCGCCAAGCGGTATCGCAGCGGCGAGCACCGGTTGTTCCATCGCGACGCCGGTTACCTCGAAGGCAGGCGGATGCGCCGGTCGCGCGAGATGCGGGCGATGGAGTCGCGCAGCAGCTTCGGCCGCAACCTGATCGCCGAGCAGTGGGCCGTGGCCGAATTCGGCGCGCTGAGCAGGCTTTGGGCGGTCGGCGCGCCCGTGCCGTACCCGGTGCAGCGCGACGGCACCGAGTTGCTGCTGGAATTCCTCGGCGACGGCGAGACGGCCGCGCCGCGACTGGCACAGGTCCGCCCGGAGCCCGAGCAGTTGCGGGAACTGTGGTTCCAGACCTCGGCGATGCTGGAACTGCTGGCGTCGCAGGGGCTCGCGCACGGCGACCTCTCGGCGTACAACCTGCTCGTCCACCGTGAGCGGATCATGGTGATCGATCTGCCGCAGGTGGTCGACATCGTGGCCAATCCGGGCGGGCTGGAGTTCCTCGCGCGGGACGTGCGGAACATCGCGACGTGGTTCCACTCGCGGGGGCTGCCGGAGCGGCTCACGGCGGTTCCGGAGCTGATCGAGGAGCTGAAGGAGATCGCCGGTCTTCGGTGACCGTCCACAGTGTCACGGAGGGTCGTTCCCGGCATGCGGTGCCGGGAACGACCCTTCGTGGAGACCCTGCCCACAATCGGTCCCTCGGGTTGGGCGGCCGGATAACGGTCCGGTACAGTAGTGACAGACCGCAATCGGCGGCGTGGATGAGTGGTGTCCGTCGCCTCCAAAGCCAACCGAATGGCTCGCGGTATCCGTATCAACCAATTGGCGCGCGGTGTCACGCAGACGCGGTGTGCCGGGTTCGTCCCTGTGAACGCCCATCTGTGCACACCATCTTGCCTTGCCTGCGTGCGGGCAGCCCGGGCCTCCTTGTGACGTGCCACGTCCGAGAGGCATTTGTGACAGTCACGTTCAACTCCGGCCACGTCTCACCGTCGGCGCGTCAGCACCGCAGCAAGCCGCGCACCCGCCCCGCGGGTGACGCGATGCTGCACAACGACGCCGTCGAGAGTGTCAAGGCCACCACCTGGGCGGAGCTCGGGCTTCCCGAGCCGCTGCTGCGGGCACTGGCCGACGCCGGTATCACCACCCCCTTCCCGATCCAGTCGGCGACCATCCCCGACGCGCTCGCCGGCCGCGACGTGCTCGGTCGCGCCCAGACCGGTTCCGGCAAGACCCTGGCCTTCGGCCTCGCGATGCTGACCCGGCTCAACGGCGGCCGCGCCCGGCCGAAGCACCCGCGTGCGCTGATCCTGGTCCCGACCCGCGAGCTGGCCATGCAGGTCGCCGACTCGCTGACCCCGCTGGCCAAGTCGCTCGGCCTGTGGTGCCGCACCGCCGTCGGCGGGATGGCCTTCACCCGCCAGGCCGACGCGCTTTCCCGCGGCGTCGACCTGCTGATCGCCACCCCCGGCCGGCTGTCGGACCACGTCCGCCAGGGCACCGCGTCGCTGTCGGACATCAACTTCGTCGCGCTCGACGAGGCCGACCAGATGGCCGACATGGGCTTCATGCCGCAGGTCCGCGAGATCCTCGACCTGACCCCGGCCCGCGGCCAGCGCCTGCTGTTCTCGGCCACCCTCGACGGTGACGTCGACAGGCTGGTCCGCGCGTACCTGACCGACCCGGTCACGCATTCGGTCGCCCCGTCGACCGCGAGCGTCACCACCATGGACCACCACGTGTTCCAGGTGTCGCACCAGGACAAGCAGGACATCATCACCGAGATCGGCGCCCGTGAGGGCCGCACGATCATGTTCGTCCGCACCAAGCACCACGTGGACCGCCTCACCGAGCGCCTGCGCGAGAAGGGCGTCCACGCGGCCGCTCTGCACGGCGGCAAGACCCAGGGCCAGCGCAACCGCGTCCTCTCGGACTTCAAGGAGGGCTACGCGCCCGTCCTCGTCGCCACGGACGTCGCCGCGCGCGGCATCCACGTCGACGACATCTCGCTGGTGCTGCACGTCGACCCTGCCGCCGACCACAAGGACTACCTGCACCGCGCCGGCCGCACCGCGCGCGCCGGGGCGTCCGGTGTCGTGGTCACGCTGGTCACCCACGACCAGCGCCGCATGGTGCGCCGGATGACCGACCGCGCCGGTGTCCGCGCCGAGCAGACCACGGTCCGCCCGGGCGACGCCGAGCTCGCCCGGATCACCGGTGCGCAGCAGCCCAGTGGCGAGCCGGTCGTCGAGCGTCGTCGTGAGTCCCCGCGTCGCGGCGGTGGCCGTGGCTACGGTGGCGGCGACCGCGGCGGTTACCAGGGCTCGCGCGAGGGACACGGTCACCGCGAAGGCGGCCGTCCCGGTGGCTTCCGCGGCCGCCCGCGTCGTGGCGAGTCCGGTGGCGGCAGCGGCCGGCCGCAGCGTCCGGGCAACGGCCGCCCGCGTCGCAGCTACGACAGCTGAAGTAACTGAAGCCGGTCCTTCCGGCGGCTAGTGCCATGAACGGTCCGTTCCTTGCGAATTTCGCAAGGAACGGACCGTTCCTTGCGTTCGCTGTGGGGACCACCACGCCCGGCGCCGAACGGCGGATGGGAGACTGCGGGACGTGACTTCTTCCGGCCCCGCTTCCCAGAACCTCCCGCCCGACCAGGTCTTCGACTGGCTCGACGTGGAGGCGGAGAAGCGGGCCGAGGCCGGGCTGGTGCGCAAGCTGCGCATCCGGCAGGCGCAGGAACCGGAGCTGGATCTCGCGGGTAACGACTATCTCGGGCTCGCCAGGGACAAGCGCGTCGCCGGTGCCGCGGCCGCGGCCGCGTTGCGCTGGGGTGCCGGGGCCACCGGCTCCCGGCTCGTCTCCGGCACCACCGAGGTCCACGCCGAACTCGAGCACGAACTCGCCCGCTTCTGCGGCACACAGGCCGCGCTGGTCTTCTCGTCCGGCTTCACCGCGAACCTCGGCGCGGTCACCGCGCTGTCCGGCGCGGATTCCGCGATCGTCACGGACAAGTACATCCACGCCTCGCTGATCGAGGGCTGCCGCCTGTCCCGCTCGGACATCGCCGCCGTCGCGCACAGCGACCCGAGCGCCTTCAAACACGCGCTCGCGACCCGCCGCAAGCCGCGCGCGCTCGTCGTCACCGATTCCGTGTTCTCCGTCGACGGCGATATCGCCCCGCTGGAGCAGCTCGCCGGTGTTTGCCGCGAGCACGGCGCTTCACTGCTCGTCGACGACGCGCACGGCTTCGGCGTCCTCGGCGAGGGTGGCCGCGGCGCCGTCCACGCGGCGGGGCTCTCCGGCGCACCGGACGTCGTCACCACGATCACGCTGTCGAAATCCCTTGGCGCACAAGGCGGAGCGGTGCTCGGACCGCGCCGGGTGATCAAGCATCTCGTGGACACCGCGCGCAGTTTCATCTTCGACACCGGCCTCGCGCCCGCGAGTGCCGCCGCCGCGCTGGCCGCCCTCAGCGCGTTGAAGGCCGAGCCCGAGCTGGCGGCCAAGGTGACCGAAGCCGCCGGAAACCTCGCGATGCGGCTGAAATCGGCGGGATTCCGGGTCAGCCTCCCGGACGCCGCGGTGATCTCGGTGCAGGCGCCGTCGCCGGAATCGGCCGTCGCCTGGGCGGCCGCTTGCGCGGATCAGGGCGTGCGGGTCGGCTGCTTCCGCCCGCCGTCCGTGCCCGACGGCATCACCCGGCTGCGCCTGACCGCGCGGGCCGACCTCACCGAAGCCGACGTGGACCGCGCGGTCGCCGTGATCACGGCCGCGGCGCCTCCCGGCGCCACATCGTGAGGTGCGGGATCCCGTCTTCCATGAACTCTTCGCCTTCGACCACGAAGCCGTACTTGGCGTAGAAATCCGTCGCGTACGTCTGCGCGTCGAGGACGCACGGCGCGTCCCCGATCCCCGCGAGCGCGGTTTCCATCAGCCGTCCCGCCAGACCTTTGCCGCGTGAGCGGACGGCCGTGCACACCCTGCCGATGCGGAAGGTGCCGCCCGCGTCCTGCAGCACCCGCAGGTACGAGTCGACGGCGACGGAACCCCCGATCCAGAGGTGCCGTGTCCCTGGCAGGAGGTCGCGCCCGTCGATCTCGTGATAGGCGCAGTTCTGTTCGACGACGAAGACGTCCACGCGCAAGCGGAGGATGCCGTGCAGCTGCGCGGCGGTGATCTCGTCACCGGCGACGGACAGCGGGAACGACGAGGTCTCGATGATCGGGGTGTCGGTGCTCACGCCCACTTGTTAGCACATCGGACGTGAAGAAGGCATCGATCAGCCGATCAGGCCCCGGCTCTTCTGCTGGGAGATCTCGTTCGCGAAGTGGGAGACACGGGTGTAAACGCCGGGTTTGCCCGCCTTCGCGCAGCCATCGCCGAACGACACGATCCCGATCAGCGTGTCGCCGACCACGAGCGGTCCACCCGAATCGCCCTGGCAGGCGTCGATGCCGCCTTCGGGGTAGCCGGCGCACACCATGTCGCTCGGGTCGTAGCCCGAGTACGCGGTGCGGCAGGTCTTGTCGCTGACCACCGGGACGACCGCGCTGCGCAGGTAGTCCGACCGCGCGCCGCCCTCGGCGACCCGGCCCCAGCCGAGGACGGTCGCCTTCGTGCCCTCCTCGTACAGGCCGGCGTCGCCGTCGTCCGCGACCTTCGCGGGCCGGTACGGAAGCTGGCCGCTGACCGTCATCACCGCGATGTCGTCACCCTTGCCGGGCTCGCCGCTGTAGTCGGGGCTGACCCAGACCCGCGAAACGCGCAGTTCCACACCGTCCTGGGAGCGCTTGTCGTCCCGCCCCGCCACTACGCGGACATCGGCGCGTTTGACCGCGACAGCGCAGTGCGCCGCCGTCGCGACCGTCGTGGAGCTGACGATCACCGCGCCGCAGTACTGGTTGCCGCTCCGATCGGCCAGGTAGACCGCGTACGGGTACTGCGAGACCGAAGCCTTGCCGCCGCCCACGATCCTCGGCTGTGCCGCCTGGTCCGGCCCGCTCACCGAGCTGTCGTCCGCCGACGCGCTGTTGACCGCGACCGGCACCATCACGGCCGTCGCGAGCACCGCTCCGACCGCGAGCAGCAGGGTGCGACGTGACTTCTTGGGCATGTTCTGTCCCTTCACCGGGGCGTACGTACGGTCAAACCCTGGGAAGTCATTCGACTCCAGCGCGTACACGAGCGATCGCGAATACCCTAATCGGAGAAAGCCCGATGTGGTGTCACTGAAACGGGTGGACCTGTGCTCACCGAACGCATCTGTCACCCTGGACCTCGTGCGGGCTACGGCGACGGTTCTGGCGGCTACGGCCCTTCTGCTCTCCTCGTGTTCGAGCCCGGCTCCGCCCACGCCGTCCACTCCCGCGGTGACCAGCGCGCCCGCCGAAACCTCTTCGGCGGCAACGACTCCGCACACCTCCACCCCGCCGCCCGCCCCCGTCTGGCAGGTCGGCGCGAAGCCACTTCCCTTACGCCGTGACGGTTTCGGGCAAATCCTCCCCACTCCTCCCGTACTGGCGAACCGTTCCCTGCCGACGGCCGACCTGCTTCCGCCGCCTGCCGGGAACCGGTTCTCCGGTACGGTGAATCCCGTTCCCGCCGACGTGCTCGCCCGCAGCACCTGGCAGGCGGGCTGTCCCGTTTCGACGGGCGAACTGCGCTATCTCACGCTCTCGTTCTGGGGTTTCGACGGCCGCGCGCACACCGGGGAAATGCTCGTGAACGCGTCGGCGGCGAACGCCGTCGTCACCGTATTCGGGCAGTTGTTCGCCGCGAAGTTCCCGATCGAGGAAATGCGCGTGACCGCTCCCGCCGAACTCACCGCTCCCCCGACGGGTGACGGGAACAACACCAACGCCTTTGTCTGCCGTCCGGCGCGCGGCCAGACCAACTGGTCCGCGCACGCCTACGGGCTGGCGATCGACGTCAACCCCTTCTGCAATCCGTACACCAAGGGCGACCTCGTACTGCCCGAGCTCGCGTCGGCGTACCTCGACCGCGAAGGCCGGCGGCCGGGGATGATCACCGCCGGGGACCCGACCGTGGCCGCCTTCTCCGCGATCGGCTGGACCTGGGGCGGCACCTGGACGACGCCGAAGGACCGGATGCACTTCAGCGCCAACGGGCGCTGACCGGGAACAACCGCTCGCCGTGACAAGTTGGCTAGAGTCGGAACCACCCCGCTCCCCCGCCGCAAAGGAAGACAGCGTGCCCCACTACGACCTGGTGATCGTCGGTACCGGATCGGGTAACTCGATCCTCGACCCGCGTTTCGCGGACTGGAACACGGCGATCGTGGAGAAGGGCACGTTCGGTGGGACCTGCCTGAACGTGGGCTGCATCCCGACGAAGATGTTCGTGCACGCCGCCAACGTCGCGGCCACGCCCGCGACGTCGTCGAAATTCGGCGTCGACGAGGAGCTGACCGGGGTCCGCTGGCGCGACGTCCGCGACCGGATCTTCGGGCGGATCGACCCGATCGCCGCCGGCGGCCGCGAGTACCGCGTCCAGCACGAGGACAACCAGAACGTCACCGTGTACGAGGGCGAAGGCCGCTTCACCGGTCACAAGGAACTTCAGGTCACCTACTCCGACGGCCGTCCGCCGGAGACCATCACCGCCGACAAGTTCGTGCTCGCCGCGGGCGGGCGCCCGGTCGTCCCGGACATCCCCGGGCTCGCCGAGACCGGCTACCACACCTCCGACACGGTGATGCGGCTCGACGAGCTGCCGTCGAGCATCGTGATCCTGGGCGGCGGGTACATCGCGGCCGAGTTCGCGCACGTCTTCGCCTCGTTCGGGGTGAACGTGACCGTGGTCAACCGGTCCGGTGCGCTGCTGCGCTCCGAGGACGACGACGTCAGCGCCCGGTTCACCGAATTGGCCTCGCAGCGGTTCGACGTCCGGCTCGACCGGAAGACCGTCCGCGCGCGCAAGACCGCGTCGGGTGTGGCTTTGGACCTGGAGGGCCCCGAAGGCGCCGAGACCGTCGAGGCCGACGTGCTCCTGGTCGCGACCGGCCGCACCCCGAACTCCGACCTCCTCGACGTCGCCGCCACCGGCGTGACCACGGGCGAGCGCGGACACGTGGTGGTCGACGAATACCAGCAGACCGTGGTCGACGGGATCTACGCGCTCGGCGACATCTCGTCGGTCTTCGAGCTGAAGCACGTCGCGAACCACGAGCAGCGCGTCGTGCAGCACAACCTGCTGCACCCGGACGAGCGGATCGAGGCCGACCACCGGTTCGTCCCGCACGCGGTGTTCACCTCGCCGCAGGTCGCTTCGGTCGGGCTGACCGAACGCGAGGCGCGCGAGCGTGGCGTGTCGTACGTGACGTCGCACCAGGACTACGCGGGCATCGCCTACGGCTGGGCGATGGAGGACACCACCGGTTTCGCGAAGCTGCTCGCCGACCCGGCCACCGGGCAGCTGCTGGGCGCGCACATCATCGGGCCGCAGGCGTCTTCGGTGATCCAGCCGCTGATCCAGGCGATGAGCTTCGGTCTCGACGCGAAGAGCATGGCGCGCGGGCAGTACTGGATCCACCCGGCGATGCCGGAACTGGTCGAGAACGCGCTGCTGAACCTGCCTCTGGACTGAACGCGGGTTCAGACGACGCGGGCGCAGGCGCGGGCCCCGTTCCGCGCCGCGAGCGCGCCGACCGCGTTCCTCTCCACGTCCGAGGCGTCCATCAAGGCGGCCGAGCGGGCCCCCTCCCCCGAGAACCGCTCGCCCGCCTCGACGTACCGGCGGATCGCCGCCAAGAACTCCTCCCGCGCGGATGCCGCCCCTCCTGGCACCGCGCGGACCCCCGTCGCCCCCTTGAGGACGTCCTTGGCGTCGTCCACCCTCGTCGCGACGTGGTGCTGCCACTTGCGCAGCTCCGTCGCGGCGTCCCCCTCCGGATCCGGCCAGTAGCGCTGGATGTCGGCGCCGCTGTCCCTCCACACCCGCACGCACACCAGGTCCACGGCGCGGTAGAACTCCCGCGGCGAGGCCACCGCCGCGGGCCGCTGCGGCGCCACGGCGACGCACACCGCGGCGAAACACGCCAGAGCCGCCCCGTACGCCAGTCCCTCCACCACGCCGACCCCCAGGACCCGAGTTTTTGAACAGGTTCAACTCGATCAGGCTATGGCTCCGCCCCAGGGCGGGTCAAGATGTTTTTTGAACGCGTTCAGACGAAGCGGCGGCGACCGGCCAGGGCGCCGAAGGTCATCTGCGCGATGAAGACGACGAGCATCATGATCCAGGGCACGGTCCAGGCGTGGGTGAGATCGTGAAGCAACCCGAACAGGAAGGGCCCGACGGCGGCCATCAGGTACCCGATGCCCTGTGCCATGCCCGAGAGCCGCGCGGTGTCCTCGCCGGTGCGCGCCCGCAGCGCGATCACCGTCAGCGCGAGCGAGAAGACGCTCATCCCGAGCCCGATGAGAATGCACCAGAGCAGGGGCGAGACGGACGGCGCGACCATCATGCCGACCATGCCGACGAAGCCGAAGACGCCCAGCCCGACGATCCACGGACTCTGACTCTTGTGCCGCGCGGCCATCGGAGCCACCACGAGACTGATCGGGACGGCGATGAGCGACATCAGCCCGAGCAGCAGACCGGATTCACCCTTGCTCACCCCCGCGTCGATCATCACTTCCGGCAGCCAGCCCATCACGACGTAGGCCAAAAAGGCCTGAGTTCCGAAGAAAAGCGTGACCATCCACGCAAGGGGGCTACGCAGGAGCGATCGCCCGCTACCCTGCTTGCCTGCCTCGGCTACGGGCGCACGTCCCGCACCGCGGGCTGCGAGAATCCAGACGAGGAGTGCGAGCACCGCCAATACGGACCAGGCGCCGAGACCTTGGCGCCAGCCGCCGAACGCGTTCTCCAAGGGAGGGGTGAGCGCGGACCCCAGGGCGCCCCCGCCCTGCAGAGCGGCGGTGTACACGCCGGTCATCATGCCGACACGTGCCGGGAAGGAGTCCTTGATGACGACCGGGATCAGTACGTTCGCCAGGGCGATTCCCGCCGTGGCCACCAGGGTTCCCCCGAGCACGACGTACGGTCCGTCGAGCACGCGCAACACGAGGCCGACGGCCAGCACCGAAAGGGCGGACGCGATGGCCGCGCCGATGCCGAACCGCCGGGCCAGCAGAGGGGCGGCGAGACCGGCGGCGGCGAAACAGAGGCCGGGGAGCGTGGTGAGCACGCCTGCCCAGGTCGCCGTGGCGCCGAGGTCGTCGCGCATCTCGCCGAGAATGGGGCCGACACTGGTGATGGCCGGGCGCAGGTTGAGCGCCACCAGGATCACCGCGACACCGAGCAGCACGCCGCCGGTGATCACTCCCGGCCGCCATTCCGTTTCGATCGAGCCTTCGAGCTCGAGACTTTCATCGAACGGGGAAACAGGTTCTCGGGAGTCGACACGCACGTCGGCTAGTATCACATACATAGGATGATTGGATGAAGGGACAACGCTGTGCCATTGGCCACCACGCGCCGTGCCGGCCTGGTCGATCAGGTCATCGAGCAGCTGCGTGACGCCGTCACGCAGGGAGAATGGCCCATCGGTCAGCGGATTCCGACCGAACCGGAGCTGGCAGGGCAGCTCGGCGTCGGGCGCAACACCGTCCGCGAGGCCGTGCGCGCACTCGCGCACACGGGGCTGCTCGAGGTCCGGCAGGGCGACGGGACCTACGTGCGGGCGACGAGCGAGGTCTCAGGCGCCATCCGGCGGTTGTGCGGTTCGGAACTGCGCGAGGTGCTGCAGGTGCGTCGCATCCTCGAAGTCGAAGGCGCCCGGCTCGCGGCCGCGTCGCGGACCGACGAGGAGGTCGCCGAGCTCAAGACCTTGCTCGACCGCCGCAACGCCGAGCTGCGCGAGGGTCACTGGGAGGATTTCGCCCGCCTCGACGCGGAATTCCACTTCGCCGTCGTCCAAAGTGGACACAACACCCTGCTGACCGAGATGTACCGCGGGCTCACCGAGGTGATCACCGCCAGCGTGGCCGCCACGTCGAACGTGACGCCGGGGCGCGAGTACCTGCCGGAGATAGGGCATGAAGGCCTCGCCGAGGCCATCGCCGACCGCGACGCCGACCGGGCCGCCACCGAGGCGTGCGGCTTCCTGGACGAACTCCTGGCCAGGGTGGAGCAGGACGACGCCTGACCGACACAAGCTCGTGAGTGGCAAGGACGGTTCTAACCGTCCTTACCACTCACGAGGTGTTTACGGCAGCGTCAGGATTTCGGCGCCGTCCTCGGTCACCACGAGGGTGTGCTCGAACTGGGCCGTCCACTTCTTGTCCTTGGTGGTGACGGTCCAGTCGTCGGCCCAGATGTCGTAGTCGATGGTGCCGAGGGTGATCATCGGCTCGATCGTGAAGGTCATGCCCTGCTCGATGATCGTGTCGACCGACGGCTCCTCGTAATGCAGGACGGTCGGCGCGGTGTGGAACGCCGGGCCGACGCCGTGGCCGGTGAAGTCACGCACGACGCCGTAGCCGAACCGCTTCGCGTACGCCTCGATGACGCGGCCGATCACGTTGAGCTGCCTGCCGGGGCGGACCGCCTTGATGGCGCGCATGGTCGCCTCGCGCGTGCGCTCGACCAGCAGCCGCGCCTCCTCGGAGACGTCACCCGCCAGGAAGGTCGCGTTGGTGTCGCCGTGGACGCCGCCGATGTACGCGGTGACGTCGATGTTGCAGATGTCGCCGTCCTCGATCACCGTCGAGTCCGGGATGCCGTGGCAGATCACCTCGTTCAGCGAGGTGCAGCACGACTTCGGGAACGCGCGGTAACCCAGCGTCGACGGGTACGCGTGGTTGTCCAGCAGGAACTCGTGGATCACCTTGTCGATGTCGTCGGTGGTCGCTCCGGGTTTGACGGCCTTGCCGCCCTCCTCGAGCGCCTGCGCCGCGATCCGGCCCGCGACACGCATCGCCTCGATGACCTCGGGCGTGCGGACCCCGTTGCCCGTGTCGCGTTTCGGCGCCGGCCGGTCGACGTACTCGGGACGGGCGATGCTGGCGGGGACGACTCGCCGCGGCGTCTGGACGCCGGGCTTCAAGGGGGATCGAACGGACATGCGCCCAGCCTACGACCTGACGGCTAGCCGAGCCCCGCCAGGAAGCGCTGGGCGGCCTCGACCGCGGGCCTGGACGTTCCCGCGTCGGTCGTCAGCACCGCGAAGGCCAGGTCGCCGGTGTATCCGACGAACCAGCCGTGCGAATGCGTGCCGTCGCCGAACTGGGCCGTCCCGGTTTTGCCTCGGACGTCCGCCAAGGGTTTGAGCAGCGTCGCCGTACCGTCGGTGACGACCTCCCGCATCATCCCGCGCAGCGCGTCGAGCACCTCCGGCTTGATCGGTTTGCCGAGCCCGGACGACGTCGTGGCCATCCCCCGCACCAGCGTCGGCACCGGGACCTTCCCGGACTGGACCGTCGCGGTGGCGACCGCCAGCCCGAACGGGCTCGTCACGACGGTCCCCTGCCCGAACCCGTTCTCCGCCCGCTGGGCGACGGTGTTCGCCGGCGGGACCGAACCGGTGATCGTGGTCAGGCCCGGGATCACGAAGTCGGCGCCGACGCCGAGGTCGCGCGCGGCGTCGGTCAGCGCGGCGGGCGGCAGATCGGTCGCGAGTTTCGCGAACGTCGTGTTGCAGGATTTGGCGAACGCCGTGGACAGCGGGACGACGCCGAGCGCGAACTTGCCCTCGTTCGGCACCGTCCGGTTTTCGAACGTCGCCGTGCCCGGGCAGTCGACGGGACTGTCCGCCCGCACCGAACGCGCGGTCAGCCCCGCGACGGCGGTCGCCATCTTGAACGTGGACCCCGGCGGGAACCGCCCGGTGAGCGAGATCGCGCCCTGCGTGTCGGCCGGGGCGTTCTGCGCCACCGCCAGCAGTTCACCGGTCGACGGCTGGATCGCGACCAGCGCGGAGGCCGTCGGGACCGGGGCGAGCGCCCGCTCCGCCGAACCCTGCGCCTTCACGCTGAGCGTGCTGACGACGGCGGGCGCGGGCTTGGGGTTCTCGGAATGCAGGTCGATGATCTCGCCGCCGCCCGTGTCGAGCGTGACGACGCGCCAGCCCGCCGAGCCCTCCACCTGGTCCTCGACGAGCGACCGGACCGCGGGCAGCACCTGCTTGCCGAAGTTCTTGTCGTCGGGAAGCAGCCTTTCCTGCTGGCTGAACCGGACGCCGGGCAGATCGTAGATCTCGGGCTTCACCTCTTGGTAGCTGCTCGCCCGCAGGCTCACCACCGGATAGCCGGAGCCGGGTTTGAGCGCCTTCACCCCGTCGCGGATCGACTGGCCGGTCACCGACGCCTCGAACCGGTTGAGCGCCGCGCCGAGTTTGTCGGTGACGGCCACCAGGTCGCCCGCCTTGGCCGGGTCGAGCACCACACTGACGACCGTCTGCGGGCGCAGCAACGGCATCCCGTCGCGGTCCAGCACCGGCGCGAGTTCCGGCGGATCGGCCTTCAGCGCGATGCTCTGCTGCGCGGCCAGCTGCGGATGGAGCGCCGTCGGCAACCAGCGCACCTTCCAGCCGCCCTGCGTGGAATGGACCTGCGCGTCGGCCTTGTACGTCCAGTTCCGGCCGCGCGGCAGCTTCCAGGTGAGCTGATAGGTCGCGGTCCCGTTGTCCGCCCCGGACGAATGCCGCACCTGCTTGTCCACGATGGTGATCGACTCGGGGGAAAGCGCCTTCCGAGCCATCTCCAGCGACGCTCGCGCCGCCTCCGGCGAATCGGTGAAGGAGGCCGCGGCGGCGACGTCACCGGAGGAGAGCCCGCCGAGGAAGCCCGAGATGGCGTCCTCGGGACCGGAATCGGCGAAGAGCCCGCACCCGGCGGCCGAAAGACCCACCATCCCCGCGAGCACGACGGCGGCGATACGACGACCTGCAGGCATGGTTGAAGATCCTGCCAGCCCCGGCCCGGCCAGGCCGGACGCGACACGGCCTAGAAGAGAACCGTCGCGTACTGCCCGACCTGCTGGAAGCCGATCTTGCGGTAGGCGGCGAGTGCCGGGCTGTTGTAGGCGTTGACGTACAGGCTCGCCGTCCGGCCCATTCCGCGGACGAGCCTGGTCACCACCGACGCCGTCCCGGCCGTGCCGACCCCGCCGCCGCGGCGTTCCGGATGCACCCAGACGCCTTGGATCTGGCCGACCGTCGAGGACATCGCGCCGATTTCGGCCTTGAAGACGACCTCGCCGTCCTCGAATCGCGCGAACGCCCGGCCGCCGGCGATCAGCTCCGCGACGCGGGCGCGATACCCGGCGCCACCGTCACCGGTGCGGGGGTCGACGCCGACCTCCTCGACGAACATGGCGATCGCGGCCGGGAGATACCGGTCGAGTTCCTCCGGGCGTACCGCGCGGACCAGCGGATCGGCGGCGACGGCCGGGATCCCGTCGAGAGCCAGCAGCGGCTGGTCGTGCCGGACTTCGCGGGCGGGGCCCCACTCCGGCTCGAGTTCGTCCCACAGCCCCAGTACCTGCTCGGCCGGGCCGACCAGTGACGAACAGGTCCGTTGCCGCCGCAGGGCGCGATCGGCGAAGGAACGCAAAGCGGAGGCATTGCCGCGCAAGGGGATCAAGTTCGGCCCGGAGAAGCACAGCCCCTGGAGCCTCCCCGCGCGAACGGGGCGGGAATCCGCGGCCCAGAGCTCACCACCGAGCCGCCAGGGGTCGAGACCCGCCGTCTCCACCCTGGCACTCACCATGCAGCTGCCGACCGGGTCTGTGGCGAGCGCGGCACGGACCGCGGGATAGTCCCGATCATCGAGCAGCCGTGCACCTGCAAGCCGCAACACCACTCCAGGGTGCCAGATCGGCGGCGTAAACGGAACGCAAGCTTCACGACACGCTGAGAGAACTTCGGCAGGTCGGGGCCGCCGAGTGCAGTGAAAGGCCCCTTCATCGCGAATTTCGCGATGAAGGGGCCTTTCACTGCACTGGTCTCGACCAGTCAGCCCACGGTTACGGTGGGTTCGCCCTCGCCGATCGTCTGGCCCGACTCCTCGGCGATCCGCATCGCCTCTTCGATCAGCGTCTCGACGATCGCGTGTTCGGGCACGGTCTTGATGACCTCGCCCTTGACGAAGATCTGGCCCTTGCCGTTACCCGAAGCGACACCGAGGTCGGCCTCGCGAGCCTCACCCGGTCCGTTGACGACGCAGCCCATGACCGCGACGCGCAGCGGGACCTCCATGCCCTCCAGGCCGGCGGTGACCTGCTCGGCGAGCGTGTAGACGTCCACCTGCGCGCGGCCACACGAGGGGCAGGAGACGATCTCGAGCTTGCGCTCCTTGAGGTTCAGCGACTGCAGGATCTGGATCCCGACCTTGACCTCTTCCACCGGCGGCGCGGACAGCGAAACGCGGATGGTGTCGCCGATGCCCTGGCGCAGCAGCGCGCCGAAGGCCACGGCCGACTTGATGGTTCCTTGGAACGCCGGGCCCGCCTCGGTGACGCCGAGGTGCAGCGGGTAGTCGCACTGCTCGGCGAGGATCTCGTACGCGCGCACCATGACCACCGGGTCGTTGTGCTTCACGGAGATCTTCACGTCGTAGAAGTCGTGCTCGGCGAACAGCGACGCCTCCCACAGCGCCGACTCGGCCAGCGCCTCCGGGGTCGCCTTGCCGTACTTGTCCATGATCCGCTTGTCCAGCGAACCCGCGTTGACGCCGATCCGGATCGGGGTGCCGTGGTCCTTCGCGGCCCGCGCGATCTCCTTGACCTGGTCGTCGAACTTGCGGATGTTGCCCGGGTTCACCCGGACCGCCGCGCAGCCGGCCTCGATCGCGGCGAAGACGTACTTCGGCTGGAAGTGGATGTCGGCGATCACCGGGATCTGCGACTTCTTCGCGATAGCGGGCAGCGCCTCGGCGTCGTCCGCCGACGGGCACGCGACGCGCACGATGTCACAGCCCGCAGCGGTCAGCTCGGCGATCTGCTGCAGGGTCGCGTTGACGTCGGAGGTGAGCGTGGTGGTCATCGACTGCACCGAGATCGGGTGCTCGCTGCCGACGCCGACCGGCCCGACCTGCAGCTGTCGGGTCTTGCGACGCTCGGAGAGGACGGGAGGAGGAAGCGCTGGCATACCAAGAGCGACAGTCACGCCTTCAAGCGTACCTACCCCGATCGGCGGACATACACGACGTCAGCCGTCACGGTGAGCAGTATTACCTGGGCAGCCCAACGGTGCTGACAGCGCGCTCCGTCGCCGTCCTTCCCCGTCACTGGAACAGCTTGACCGGGTTCACGATGTCGGCGGTGACGGTGAGCAGAGTCACCGCGCCGCCGATGAAGACGAGCACCATCGTGACCGCGGAAAGCTTCGTGTAGTCGACCGGACCACCCGCCGCCTTGCCGCGCAGTTTCCGGAACCAATCCCGGACCCGCTCGTACCAGACGACCGCGATATGCCCGCCGTCGAGCGGGAGCAGCGGCAGCAGGTTGAACACACCGATGAAGAAGTTCAGGCTCGCCAGCAGGAGCACGAAGATCTCCCACAGACCGCGCTCGGCGGCCTCGCCACCGATGCGGCTGGCGCCCACCACGCTGACCGGGGTGTTCGGGTCGCGCTCGCCGCCGAAGATGGAGTCCACGACCGCCGGGATCCGCGACGGGAACTCGATCAGCCGTTTGGCGGTCTCGGAGAACATCGTGCCGGTGAAGGAGAACGTCGCCCCGACCGCGTCGACGGGGCCGTAGCTCAGCATCGGCGGCGCGGTGTTCTGGATCGGCGAGGCGCCGATCATGCCGACGTCCTTGACCGTGGTGTTGCCGGAACCGTCGGCGACCAGCCGCTGCACCCGCGGCACGTCGACGGTCAGGTTCAGCCGCTGTCCGTTCCGTTCGACCACGAACGGCGTCGGCCCACTGGCGACCTGGACGGCCGCGAGCATCTCACGCCAGGTCTTGATCGGCTTGCCGGCGACGGAGACCACCTTGTCGCCGGCCTGGAGACCGGCGGTCTTCGCGGGGGCGGGGGCGCCGGGCGGGCAGGCCGTGTCGCTCAGCTGCTCCACGGTGGTGGCCGGGCGAGCGCACGACGTGGCGCTGATCACGGCCTCGGTGGGCGCGGCCTGCGCGGCGGGATTCGGCAGGCCCATGGTGACGGCCATCAGGTACAGGATGACGAAACCGAGGATGAAGTGCATCGCCGAACCCGCCGACATGACGACGGTGCGCTTCCAGGTCTTGAAGCGCCACATCGCGCGCTTCGACTCTTCCGGAG
Source organism: Amycolatopsis lurida (assembly GCF_900105055.1). Lineage (NCBI taxonomy): Bacteria > Bacillati > Actinomycetota > Actinomycetes > Pseudonocardiales > Pseudonocardiaceae > Amycolatopsis > Amycolatopsis lurida. The sequence goes on along the minus strand of NZ_FNTA01000004.1, from coordinate 6,727,828 downwards.
TGACCTCGTCGAGCGCGGTCATGCCGGCGATGTCGCAGAACCCGCCGAGCGGGATCCACTTCATGCCGTACTCGGTCTCACCGCGACGGAAGGAGAAGATCGTCGGCCCGAAGCCGATGAAGTAGCGCCGGACCTTCATGCCGAAGGCCTTGGCCGCCCACATGTGGCCGGCCTCGTGCAGCGCGACGGACAGGCAGATGCCCAGCGCGAACAGCACGATCCCGAGAATGAAGACCACGCGCTACTTCCCCTTACCGATCAGCGCACCGGCACGCGCGCGAGCCCAGCGCTCGGCAGCTAGTACGTCATCAACGTCGCGAGGTTCACGACGCCATTCGTCGGCGGCTTCCACCACCTGGGCAATAGTGTCCACAATCGAGGTGAAGCCGGTGTTCTGTGCCAGGAAAGCGGCCACCAGTTCCTCGTTCGCCGCGTTGTAGACCGCCGGGACGCAGCCACCGACGGTTCCGGCGTGCCTCGCCAGCTCGACGGCCGGGAACGCCTCGTTGTCCAGCGGCTCGAAGGTCCAGCTCGCGGGCTTGTCCCAGACGCACGCGGCCGCGGCGCCGGGGACGCGATCCGGCCAGTGCAGGGCCAGCGCGATCGGCAGCCGCATGTCGGGCGGGCTGGCCTGGGCGATCGTCGAGCCGTCGACGAAGGTCACCATCGAGTGGATGATCGACTGCGGGTGGACGACCACGTCGATGCGGTCGGTCTCGATGTCGAACAGGAGCTTCGCCTCGATCAGCTCCAGCCCCTTGTTGACCAAAGTGGACGAGTTGATCGTGATGAGCGGGCCCATCGACCAGGTCGGATGCGCCATCGCCTGCTCGACGGTGACGTCGGCGAGTTCCTCGCGTTTGCGGCCGCGGAACGGCCCGCCCGACGCGGTGAGCACCAGCCGGGCGACCTCGGACTCGCGGCCGGCGCGCAGGGCCTGCGCGATCGCGGAGTGCTCGGAATCGACCGGGACCAGCTGGCCGGGTTCGGCCGCGGCCAGCACGAGCGGCCCGCCCGCGATCAGCGATTCCTTGTTGGCCAGCGCGAGCGTGGCGCCGGTGGCGAGCGCGCGCAGGGTCGGCGGGAGCCCCTGTGAGCCGGGGAGCGCGTTGAGCACGACGTCGACCGGGGTGGCGTCGATCATCTCGACGACCGCGTCGGCCCCGGCGAAAATCCGCGGCAGCTTGAAGTCGCCGCGGTTGTAGCCGCGCTTCTGTGCCTCGGCGTACAGCGCGAGCTGCAGGTCTTCCACGGCCGTCGGCCTGCTGATCGCCACGGCGTCGACCTGGTGCGCCAGGGCCTGCGCGGCCAGCGCGGCGGGGTCGGAGCCGCCCGCGGCGATCCCGGCGACCCGGAACAGCTCCGGGTTGCGGGCCGCGACGTCGAGGGCCTGGGCGCCGACCGATCCGGTCGAACCGAGCACGAGCACACTTCGCGAGGTAGTCATCGGGTGCCATTGTCGCGCGGGCCCCGTCGGGCGCGTGCAGCCAGGTGTGGGATCATTCGCGGGCAAGCGAACCATCGGGTTTTGAGGAGTTGATCGTGGCGAGCAAGGCGGTCGAAAAGCGCGGCCGGGTGGGCGTCGACACCGTTGACCCCCGCGACGAGCCGTCGGCCGAGTGGGGCTGGCACGGTTCCTTCCCGAAGGCGACGCGGATCGCGGGCTGGCTGAGCGCGATCATCCTGCTGGTGATGCTGTACGGCAACCACCACGGCTGGACCGAGAACCTGTGGCTGATCGGCCTCTCCCTGCTGCTCGTGTTCGGCCTCGTGCTGGACATCCGCAAGCAGCGCACGGCCTGGCGCAAGTAGCTCCCGCACGGCTCATCGGCCCCCGCTCTCCTTCGAGGACGGGGGCCATTTGCCGTTCTGGGTCCACAGCTCGTTGACGATCTTGACCGCGTCGCCGGCCTCGACCCCGTAGCGATGCCGGTACTTCGCCGCAGGCCGCTGGACGACCGCGGCGACCTCCCCGATGGCGACGTTGTTCCACGAGTCGTTCGGATAGAACTGCCGCATCACGGCGAGGAACCTGCCGGTCGCCCAGACCGGGTCGGTCCGCTGTTCGAAACTCCCCCAGCTCGCGCGCTGCTGGAAGAGCCCGACCGAGTCGCCGAGGCCGCCGTCGAGGTTGGCGATACTCGATTCGACGATCACCGTGGCGATCGCGATGGCCGCCGCGCGATCGTTGAGCCCCGATCTCTGGACCGTCTCGACGATCACTCTGGCGCACGAAGTGTTGTAGGGGTTCATGTAGCCGCGCATCTTGGTGGCGAGTTGCTGATTGAGCGCTCCCGCCGTGTCCGCGTCGTCGGCGGACGCGCCCGTCTGGACGCACGGCAAGGAGACGTGTTCGACCTGGTCTGGCCGGATCTCGGTGGGTGGAAGCAGGACGAGGGAAAGGACGAGGTACGCGGCGGTGAACATGCGGCTCCAGGTGGTCGTGAGTGGCGATTCGTGTTCTAACCCGAATCGCCACTCACGACCACCTGGACCGATGTCTCGCCGCCACCCTCACCCGCCCGACGTACATGAAGGCACCTTTCCTTGCGTCAGGCGCAAGGAAAGGACTTCATGGAGCCGGCAGTCGAGTTCCTCAGCCGAGCAAGGACCTTCGCGCGGCGCCCCTAGAGCCGCTGATCCACCTGAGATGGCTGTGGTGATCACCGAGGTAGTGAAGGCCTCCTTCACTACCTTCAGGCAAGGAGGCCTTCACGGACCGAACTCGCGGTCGCTCGACCGAAGCAGGAGAGCGCGCTCCTGTGAAGCGCTACCCCACGACCACCCTTTTGGGTTAGGTTCCCCCACATGAAGCTGCGCTGGGGTGTCACCGCTGTCATTTCCGCTCTCGCCGCCGTCGTGCTGCCCGGCGTGGCCACCGCCGCGCCCGCGTCTTCGGCGTCCTTGCCGATCGTGCGCTGCGAGTTCACGCCGACGCCCGAAAACCCCGCGGCCCGGCCAGTGCTGCGCCCGCTCCCCTTCGCGCTGACCCGCGGCACCGTCGACGTCACCTTCCGCTTCAACTACGGCCCGGTGACCGTCCGGCTGAACCGCGCGGGCGCCGCACCGTGCGCTGTCCACAATCTGGCCAACCTGGCGCTGCAGCGCTTTTACGACCGCAGCCAGTGCTGGCGCCTGACGAACTCGTCGCGCCTCGGCGTCCTTCAGTGCGGCGACATCTACGAAGCCGAGAAGGGCGGGCCGGGCTACAAGTTCCCGGACGAGGTCGACGGCACCGAGACCTACGAACGCGGCACCATCGCCATGGGCAACCAAGGCCCCGGCACCAACGGCAGCGAGTTCTTCATCGTGCACTCGTTCGCGAACATCCCGAAGAACTACTCGGTGATGGGCAAGGTCGTGCGGGGCATGGAGGTTCTCGACCGGATCGTGGCGAACGGCATCATCCCGACGGATCCCAACGGCCCTGCCGACGGGCTGCCCGCGAAGCCGGTGAAGATCCAGAAGGCGACCGTCGGTTTCTGAGCCGTTCAGGGAACGAGACATTCGTGACCTGGTTCGGCAGGCGGCGGACGGAGAAAGCGGTCCGAGCACTTCAGCGGCGGCATGGGGATTTGATCGACGCCGCCTGTTCCGTGGCCTTGGCGGCCTTCCGCGGCTGCCGGTCAGCTTCACCCGCCGGCCAGTGGATCCCCGACCACGGCGACGTTCCGGAAGGACGAGTCGGCGTCACGTTCAGCATGAACGCGTGATCGCGCCGCGGTTCGCCTCACCGCGAAAGAACATCGGCCTCCTGCCGGAATCCGCCCCTGCCAACGGAAGCCTCACGTCCCGGATGCTCACCCGCGATCGACGTCGGCCGCAGGATCGTGACCACGCCCTATCCCACAATGCGGGAATGCCGAACCCGCGCCGGCCAGCGGGAGAGCAATTCAGGCGAAGTGCGCTTGTCCTGATCCGGTAGTCTGGACGCCAAGGTCGAGAGGCGCTGCAACGGACCGCCGGGTCCGCCACGCTCGGCCCCGGACTTCACCGCAAGGGCGCCTCCCACGACATGGGAGGAGCGCTGGATGAAAACGACCGCCCTGCGAAAGCTGCTGGATGAGCGCATCGTCGTGCTTGACGGGGCGTGGGGGTCGATGCTCCAGAACGCCGGCCTCAAGCCCGAGGACTACCGCACCGAGCGGTTCCAGGACCACCCCCGTGACATCACTGGCGACCCCGACCTGCTGAACATCACCAGGCCGGACGTCGTACTCGACATCCACCGCCAGTATCTGGACGCCGGCGCGGACATCACCACGACGAACACGTTCACCGCCACCACCATCGGCCAGGCGGACTACGGGCTCGAGCACCTCGCGTACGAGATGAACCTCCGCGGCGCCCAGATCGCCCGCGAGGCGGCGGACGCGGCGGGCGGGAAGTTCGTCGCCGGATCGGTCGGGCCGCTGAACGTCACGTTGTCGCTGTCACCCAAGGTCGAGGACCCCGCGTTCCGCGCGGTCACCTTCGACGAGGTGTACGCCGCGTACGCCGACCAGATCAAGGCGCTCGCCGAGGGCGGCGTGGACCTGCTGCTCGTCGAGACGATCTTCGACACGCTCAACTGCAAGGCCGCGATCGCCGCCGCGCGCGACGTCGCACCGCATCTGCCGCTGTGGATCTCGGTGACGATCGTCGACCTCAGCGGCCGGACGCTGTCCGGGCAGACGGTCGAAGCGTTCTGGAGCTCCATCGAGCACGCGGATCCGCTGCTCGTCGGCGTCAACTGTTCGCTGGGCGCGGAGGAGATGCGCCCGCATATCGCCGAACTCTCCCGTCTCGCGGGCACGTACACCGCCTGTCACCCCAACGCCGGCCTGCCGAACGCGTTCGGCGGGTACGACCAGACGCCCGAAGAGACCGGCGGGCTGCTCGGCGACTTCGCCACGGCCGGCATGGTCAACGTCGTCGGCGGCTGCTGCGGTACGACCCCCGCGCACATCAAGGAGATCGCGGACGCCGTCCGCGGGATGACGCCGCGGAACGTCCCGGCGCCGAAGCCGCACACCCGGTTCAGCGGGCTCGAGCCGTTCGAAATCGGCAAGGACACCGGGTTCGTCATGATCGGCGAGCGGACCAACGTCACCGGATCCGCCAAGTTCCGCAAGCTGATCGAGGCCGACGACCACCAGGCCGCCGTCGACGTCGCGCTGGAGCAGGTCCGCGGCGGGGCGAACCTGCTGGACGTCAACATGGACGCCGACCTGCTCGACAGCGAAAAGGCGATGACGACGTTCCTGAACCTCATCGCCACCGAACCCGAGGTCGCCCGGCTGCCGATCATGATCGACAGCTCGCGCTGGACGGTCCTCGAAGCCGGGCTGAAGTGCGTGCAGGGCAAGGGAGTCGTCAACTCCATCAGCCTCAAGGAGGGCGAGGAGCAGTTCCTCCAGCAGGCCCGGCGCATCCGCGACTACGGCGCGGGCGTGGTCGTGATGGCCTTCGACGAACAGGGCCAGGCCGACACCGCCGACCGGAAGGTCGAGATCTGCGCCCGCGCCTACGATCTGCTGACCCAGCAGGCGGGTTTCGTCGCCGAGGACATCATCTTCGACCCGAACGTGCTCGCGGTCGCGACCGGCATCTCCGAGCACAACGGGTACGCCAAGGCGTTCATCGACGCGCTGCCGCGGATCAAGGAACGCTGCCCCGGCGTGCACATCAGCGGTGGTATCTCGAACCTCTCCTTCTCCTTCCGCGGCAACAACGTCGTGCGCGAGGCGATGCACTCGGCCTTCCTGCTGCACGCGGTGCGCGCCGGGCTGGACATGGGCATCGTCAACGCCGGGCAGCTCGCGGTCTACGAAGACATCCCCAAGGACCTGCTGGAGCTGGTCGAGGACGTGCTCTTCGACCGCCGCGAGGACGCCACCGACAGGCTGGTCACGTTCGCGGAAACGGTCAACGGCAAGGGAACCCAGCGCACGGTCGACCTTTCCTGGCGCGACAACACCGTCGAGGCACGGCTCAGCCACGCGCTGGTGCACGGCATCGTCGACTACATCGAAGAGGACACCGAGGAAGCGCGCCAGAAGCTGCCGAAGCCGCTGGAGGTCATCGAAGGCCCCCTCATGGACGGCATGAAGATCGTCGGCGACCTGTTCGGCTCCGGAAAGATGTTCCTGCCGCAGGTGGTCAAGAGCGCGCGCGTGATGAAGCGGTCGGTGGCCTACCTCGAACCGTTCATGGAGGCCGAGAAGGAGAAGGCTCGCCTCGAAGGCCGGATCGAAACCCGCCAGGGCAACGGAAAGGTCGTCCTGGCGACGGTCAAGGGCGACGTGCACGACATCGGCAAGAACATCGTCGGCGTCGTACTGGGCTGCAACAACTACGAGGTGATCGACCTCGGCGTGATGGTCCCGGCTTCGGTCATCCTGGACACCGCCGTCTCGGAAGGCGCCGACGCCATCGGGCTCTCGGGCCTGATCACGCCGTCACTGGACGAGATGGTCAACGTCGCCGCCGAGATGGAGCGGCGCGGGCTGAAGCTGCCGCTGCTGATCGGCGGCGCGACCACGTCGCGCCAGCACACCGCGGTCCGCATCGCGCCCGCGTACGAGCACACGACCGTGCACGTCCTGGACGCCTCCCGCGTCGTCGGCGTCGTCGGTGACCTGCTCGACGCGGACCGTGCCGAGGTCCTCGACAAGAAGAACCGCGAGGATCAGGAAGAGCTGCGCGTGCAGCACGCGAACAAGCAGCGGACGCCGTTGCTGACGGTCGAGGAGGCGAGGGCCAACCCGGAGAAGGTGTCCTTCGACGACATCCCGACGCCCGCGTTCACCGGCGTCCGGTACTTCTCGCCGTCGCTCACCGAGCTGCGCGAGATGATCGACTGGACCTTCCTGTTCCTGGCGTGGGAGCTGAAGGGCAAGTACCCGGCGATCCTGAACAACCCGGTGGCCAGGGAGCTGTTCGACGACGCGAACACCCTGATGGACCAGATCATCGCCGAGGAGCGGTTCCAGGCGAAGGGCGCGTACGCGTTCTGGCCGGCGCACTCCGAGGGCGACGACATCATCCTCGAGTCGGGCGTCAAGTTCCCGATGCTGCGCCAGCAGACCAAGAAACCGCTGTCGCGGCCCAACCGCTGCCTGGCGGACTACATCGCCCCGGCCGGCGCGGGCGACCATCTCGGCGGCTTCGCGGTCACCATCCTCGGTGCCGAGGACTTCGCGGCCGAGTTCGAGGCGAAGCAGGACGACTACCGCGCCATCATGGTGAAGGCGCTCGCGGACCGGCTCGCCGAGGCGTTCGCCGAGTACCTTCACCTCAAGGCGCGACGGGACTGGTTCGAGCCGGACGCCGATCCGAAGCTGGAGGATCTGCACGCCGAAAGGTTCCGCGGCATCCGCCCGGCGCTGGGTTACCCGGCCAGCCCGGATCACAGCGAGAAGCAGGAGCTGTTCGAACTGCTCGATTCCGACCGGCTCGGGATGGGGTTGACCGAGTCGTTCGCGATGACGCCGGCGGCGAGCGTCAGCGGGCTGATCTTCGCCCACCCCGATTCGAGGTACTTCACCGTCGGACGGCTCGGCAAGGACCAGGTCGAGGACTACGCCGCCCGCCGAGGCCTAGAACTGTCCACTATGGAGCAGTGGCTGCGACCGAACCTCGCCTACGAGCCCGAATGACACAATGATCAGGTGACTGCCGAAGGCTCGGACTTCCTGCAGCTGGACATCGGGGACGCACCACCGGGGCGCCGGTCGGACTGGCTGGCGTCGCGGTTGCGGCACGCCATCTCCGACGGCCGCCTGCCGGTCGGCAGCAGGCTGCCCGCGACCAGGGCGCTGGCCGCGGACCTGCGGGTCTCCCGCGGTGTGGTCACCGAGGCCTACCAGCGGCTCGTCGAGGACGGTCATGTCGCCGGACGTGGCCGCGCGGGCACGGTGGTCGTCGCGGCGCCGGCCCGGACGAAGGAGCAGACGACGCCCGGTCCCCCGTCCGCGGGCACGATCTTCCGGCCCGCGCCGGGAATCGGCGTCTTCGACTCGCTGCGGTCGACTCCGGCGAGGATCGACCTGTCCCCCGGCGTGCCGGATCTGACGGCGTTCCCGCGAACGGCCTGGCTCCGCGCCGAACGCACCGTGCTCAACAACCTCTCGGCGGCGGATTTCGGCTACGGCGACCCGCGAGGCGCGCCCGCGTTGCGGCTCGCGATCGCGCACTGGATCGCCCGCACCCGGGGCATCACCGCCGACGCCGACGACGTGCTGATCGTCGCCGGTGTCGCGCAGGGCCTCGGCCTGCTGGCCCAGGTGCTGTGCGACACCGGGATCTCCGAGATCGCGGTCGAGGATCCGAGTTCGCTGGGCGCGCGGCAGCATCTGCACGACCGGCGGCTGGCGACGCCGCCGATCCGCGTCGACGACGAGGGAGTCGACGTCGCCGAGCTCGTGCGCAGCGGCGCGCCCGCCGTGCTGCTCACGCCCGCGCACCAGTTCCCGACCGGTGTCGTGCTCGGCGGGGAACGCCGTCGCGAGCTCATGCGCTGGGCCGCGGACGGCGGGCTGATCATCGAGGACGACTACGACGCCGAGCACCGCTACGACCGTCCGCCCGTCCCCGCGTTGCGCTCCATGCTCGCCGAGCAGGTCTGCTACGCGGGCAGCGTGTCGAAGTGGCTCGCGCCCGCGCTCCGAGTGGGCTGGATGCTGGTTCCGTCGCGGTACCGGGACGAGGTGGTCGCGGCCAAACGGTTCGCCGACCTGGGCAACGCCGTCCTCCCGCAGCTGGTGCTCGCGCATCTGATGGAGTCCGGCGAGATGGAGCGGCAGCTGCGGTTCGTGCGCAAACGGCATCGCCGCCGCCGGGACGCGATGATCGACGCGCTCCGAACTCATCTCCCGGACGCCGTGGTGCACGGCGCCGCCGCCGGGCTGCACCTGACGATCACCTTCGACGCGGAGTTCTCCGACCTCGATTTCGCCGCCGCCGCGCTGGAGCAGGGTGTGAAGGTGCAGCCGCTGTCGTGGCACTGTCAGCGCCCGATGAATCCGGGGCTCGTCCTCGGTTACGGGGCGAGCCCGGCGAGCGACATCGCCGAGGGCATCGCGGTCCTTGGCGAGCTCCGGCGTTAGCGACCGACGAACTGCCGGGGGAAGGGCAGGAGCGCGGACGGGTCTTCGACGTGCGCGTTGTGGCCCAGTCCGGGGAACTCGACGGTGAAAGAGCTGAGTGCGCGAAGCTGCTCGGGGCGGCTCATGGAGTCGTGCTCACCCGCCGCGAGGACGACCGGGCAGCGTGCCGCGCCGAGCAGTCCGCGCATGTCCGGAGCCCCTACGGCGAACGCGCGAGGGTCCAGTGCCAACCGCCAGCCACCTTCGGTCTCGACCACCCCGTCGGGATCCGCGTCGGCGATGCCGACCAGGCCGGCGATCTTGAGGAAGCCGCGTTCGGCGTCCTCACGGGATGGGAACACTCGCGGCGGCTTGGCGGCCATGGCGGCCGCCCGCGCCAGGTCGGCTTCGCTCCATTCGACCTTGACGCCGACCGCGAGCAACCCGGCGACCTTCACCCCGAACCAGCCGGAGGCCAGCGCGAGCCCGACCACACCGCCCAGCGAATGGCCGACCACCAGTACCGGACCGCGCTCCGGGAGCGCGTCGGCGACCGCCGCGGCCAGTCCGCCGAACGAGTAGTGCGGCAACCGGGGCGATCCCCCGTGACCAGGCAGATCCGGCGCCAGCCAGCGATATCCCGGCTGCGCCATGAGGCCCTCCCAGACCGCTCCTGTCGCGCCGAGGCCGTGCAGCAGGAGCACGGCGGGGCCTTCGGTTCCGGCGGTGCGCATCTTCAGCGTGTCCACCGGACGGATCTTTCCGCAGTCCCCCTTCCGCGGGCTAGTGTCGACGCCGTGATCACCGATCCGGACGTATACACCCGGGGCGTGCCGTACGAGCACCTCGCGTCGCTGCGCCGGGGGTCACCGGTCGTGCGCGTCGACGATTTCTGGGCCGTGCTGCGGCATTCCGACGTCAAACACGTGCTGAAGAACCCGAAGCTGTTCTCGTCGCGGCTGGGCGGGACGCAGATCCGGGACCCGGCGACCGAGCAGGACCTCGGGTACGTCCGCCGGATGATGCTCAACATGGATCCGCCCGAGCACGCCCGGCTGCGGGGCCTGCTCACCAAGGCGTTCACGCCGCGCGCGGTCGGCAGGCTGACCGAGCGGATCCAGGGCTGGGCGCGGGAACTGATCGCCGGGGTCCGCGCGGACGGCGAGTGCGACTTCGCCGCGGTCGCCGCCGATCTCCCGCTACTGACACTCGCCGAGGTCTTCGGGATACCCGAACAGGACCGGCGGCTGATGTACGACTGGAGCAATCGCGTGATCGGCTATCAGGACGCCGACTACGCGGTGAGCGCGACCGTCGAGGCGGACGAGGTCACCGATCTCGCGCGGGCGGCGCTGGCGGTCCGGCCGGTTCCGGGGCCGGACGGGTCGATGCCCGATCCGCGTACCCGCGCGGGGATGCCGGATCTCTACGCGTACGCCACCGCGCTCGGCGAGCACAAACGCCGGCATCCCGGCGATGACGTGATGAGCAACCTGATGGGTCACGTGGAAGACGGTGGCCGGGTCTCGATCGCCGAGTTCGAGAACCTGTTCTGGCTGTTTTCCGTGGCGGGCAACGAAACGTTGCGCAACGGCATCCCCGGCGGCATGCTGGCGCTGTTGTCGCATCCGGATCAGTACCGGCGGCTGCTCGCCGACCGTTCCCTGCTTCCCGGTGCGGTGGAAGAGATGCGGCGCTGGTGGTGTCCGGTGATGCACTTCCGCCGGACCGCGACCGAGGACGTCATTCTGTCCGATGTGGACATCCGCGCCGGCGAGAAGGTGGTCGTCTGGTTCTCCGCCGCGAACCGCGACGAGACCGTTTTCGAGGATCCGGACCGCTTCGACATCGGCCGCACGCCCAACGATCACCTGACCTTCGGGCACGGCCCGCATTTCTGCCTCGGCGCCCAGCTCGCCAGGGTGCAGCTGCGCGCGATGTTCGAAGCGGTACTGGACCTGCTCGGCGAGGTCGAACCCGCCGGGGAACCGGTGCGCTTGCGGTCGAACTTCCAGAACGGGCTGAAATCGCTGCCGATCCGCTGGTAGCGACGAGCCCCTTCCCGCCCCCGAGCGCGGGAAGGGGCCCATCACCCCCTGGTCATTCGGCCGCGGCGAACTCCGGTTCGGCGACGGTGGAGCGGGCTTCGGCCTTGCGCAGGCCGACGATTCCGGAGAGCGCCACCAGGACACTGATCACGGCGATGCCGGTGACCACGGTGAGCGCGGGCGCCAGCCCGTTCAGCAGCGCGGCCGGTCCGGTGGCACCACCGGAGTTGCCGGTCAGGACCGCGGTCACCACGGCGAGGCCGATCGCGCCGCCGACCTGGATCGACGTGTTCAGCAGCCCGCCGGCGAGCCCCTGCTCGTCGTCGGAGATGCCGTTGGTCGCCTGGATGTTCAGCGAGGAGAACGCCAGCATGAAGCCGATGCCCAGCAGGATCATGCTCGGCAGCACCGAACCGGCGTAGCTGGAACTCTCGTCGATGCGCAGGAACAGCGCGTACCCGATGACGTGGGCGACGACACCGGCGAGGATCGTGCGCGGGGTGCCGAGCCGGTCGATCAGCGGCTCGATCCTGGGCGAACCGAAGGCCACGATCAGCGCGGCGGGCAGGAAACCGAGCGCGGTCTGGAGCGCGGACCAGCCCAGCACGGTCTGCAGGTACAGCATGACGACGAACTGGAAACCGATGTAGGCGCCGAAGAACGTCGCGCCGCCGAGGTTGGCGCGGGCCAGCGGGCCGGAACGCAGGATGCCGAGGCGGAGCAGCGGGTGCTTGCTGCGCTTCTCGATGAACACGAAGGTGGCGAGCAGGGCGAGCGCGAGGGCGAACGAGATCAGCGTCCGCGGTGCGGCCCAGCCGATTTCCGGCGCCTCGACCACGGCGAAGACCAGCAGGAGCGAACCGGCGGCACCGGTGATCGCGCCCGGGAAGTCGTAGCCGCCACCGGTCTGCGGCGAGTAGGACGGGATCAGCTTGATCGCGGCGACCAGCGCGGCGAGCGCGATCGGCACCGGCAGCAGGAACGTCCAGCGCCAGCCCACCTCGGTGAGCAGGCCGGAGAAGACGAGGCCCGCGGAGTAACCGCTGGCGCCGAAGACGGCGAAGATGCTGATCGCCCGGTTGCGGGCGGGGCCTTCGTGGAAGGTCGTGGTGATGATGGACAACGCGGCCGGTGCGGTGAACGCGGCGGCCAGCCCCTTGATGAAGCGGGTGGCGATCAGCAGCGCGCCGTCGTCGACGAGACCGCCGAGCAGGGAGGCGAGCGCGAAGACCGCGACGGCGACGAGGAAGACGCGGCGCCTGCCGAGCAGGTCGGCGGTGCGCCCGCCGAGGAGCAGCAGGCCGCCGTAGCCGAGCACGTAGGCGCTGATGATCCATTGCAGGGCACCGGTGGAGAGGCCGAGTTCGGCCTGGATGGACGGGAGGGCGACGGCGACCATCGACACGTCGAGCGCGTCGAGGCCCACGACGACGGACACAGTGACCAGGACACCCCAGAGGCGCGCGTCCCACCTTGTCGAGCTGGTGGACAGCTGCACGGAAGAACTCATGATCCGTACAGTACATGCACGCGCATCTAATGCAAGTGCATTTAATGACTTTGCATAAAATTCACGTGCATGCTATCTTGGACCGCGTGAGCGACGTCGCCGAACAAGACCTGTTGCGGGAGTGGCATGAACTGTCCGCCCGGCACGCGGCGGTCTTCGGGCGGCTCGAGTGCCGCCTCCAGGAGCGCCACGGCCTCGGCGTCACCGAGTTCGAAGCCCTGGAACGACTGGTGAACTGCGTGGTCGGCAAATGCCGCGCGGCCGATCTGACCGAGGTCGTCCACCTGAGCCAGAGCGCCACCTCGCGACTCGTCGCCCGCCTCGAGCGCGAAGGACTCGTCCAGCGCGCGCTCTGCGAGTCGGACCGGCGCGGGATCTTCGTCGTCGTGACCGACGAGGGTCGCCGTCGCTACAAAGAGGCGAAGCCGACACATCGGGCGACCCTCGAAGAAACCCTCGCCGTCGACGCCTGAGCTCAAGCTTCCACGCACAGTTGCCCGCGACACTGTGCCGAGTCAACCCCGGCCGCGGTCAATTCCGGGCGAGTTCCTCGCGGATCGCCGGGACGACCTCGTTCCCCCAGCGGCCGAGCGCGCTGTCGGTCGTGGTCCCGTCTTCGACCGGGAAGTAGATGAACCCCGCGGCGCCGTGGTCGCGCACCGCCGGAACCAGTTCCTCGACCCACTGCTCCGGCGAACCACCGATCCACCGCCCGTCGCCGTCACGCGGCGACGGCGTGGGCCTCTCCGTGATACGGCCAGGGAAGTTGTAGATGGTGGCGATCTCGCCAGGGTCGCGGCCCGCGTCGACGGCGGCCTGGTCGATCACCGGACGGGATTCGGCGAACCGCGGGCTGAGCCAGTCCGCGGCGTGCCCGGGAATCCAGCCGTCCGCCAGCTTTCCGGTCACCGCCAGGGATTTGGGCCCCACAGCGCCCGTCCAGACCGGGGGCGCGGGCGCGGCCGCCGGGACCAACCCGTCGACGGAGTAGAACTCACCCTCGAAGGTCACCGGTGCTCCACCACCGGAAAGCGCCTTGATGAGGGTGATCGCCTCGCCCATCGCCCGGACCGCCTCGGCGGGCGTGCGGTGCTCGATACCGAGTTTGGCGATCTCCTGCCAGAGCCCGCCCGCCCCGATACCGAGCGCGACACGGCCACCGGAGAGCGCCGAAAGCGACGTGATCGTCCTCGCCAGCATCGGGGCGGGACGGCTCGGCAGGTTGGTGACGTTGACCGCGGCCGTCACCCGTGACGTCCGGCCGAGGATCACGCCCAGTGCGGCGTAGGCGTCGAGCCGATCGGCGAAGTACGGGTGATCGGACAGGCTGACCAGGTCGAGTCCCGCCCGGTCGGCCTGGTCGGCGTGCCGCAGGAGGTCTTCCACCTCGCCGACGCCGGTTTCGAGCCCGAATCCGAACAGTGTCATCACCACTCCTTAAGTTCGTAGTACGCACTATTTGTATCACGAACTACCTTCGCCTGTCGAAGTAAAGAATATTTGACACCATGTCTAGAACTCTTTACCTTTGGACTCGTGGCAATGGAAGAGAAACGCGCGTGGATCATGGTGGTGGTCACGGTCTTCGGCTACGCCGCGTACCTGATCGTCGTCCTCCGCCGGGCGGGCTCCGGCCCGCTCGTCGATGTCCCTTACGTTGCGGCGTTGGTGTGGACGGTCGGGGCGGCCATCGTGGCTTCGATCGTGCTGCACATCGCCGCGGCGGCCGCCGCACCGCGGGACGCGGGACGCAAGGACCAGCGCGACCGCGAGATCGGCCGGTTCGGTGAGCACATCGGACAGTCGTTCGTCGTGATCGGCGGGGTCGCGGCACTCGTCATGGCGATGGCGGAGCTGGACCACTTCTGGATCGCCAACACCGTGTACCTCGCCTTCGTCCTGTCCTCCCTGCTCGGCTCGATCGCGAAGATCGCCGCCTACCGCTGGGGATTCCAGGCATGGTGAAACCGACCAAGGTCACGAACTCCATCCGCGCCCTGCGGTTCGCAAAGGGTGAGATGACCCAAGCGGAACTCGCGGACCGGATCGACGTCACCCGCCAGACCGTGATCGCCATCGAACAGGGCCGCTACTCGCCGTCCTTGGAGCTGGCCTTCCGGATCGCCAGGGTGTTCGGCGTCGGGCTCGACGACGTTTTCCAGTACCCAGACCAGGAATGAGGCCGCCGTGAAGGCGATCGCCCAGAACGAGTACGGCTCCACCGATGTGCTGACCCTGACCGACCTTCCCGAACCCGAAGCCGGACCGGACGGCGTGGTCGTGCGGATCCGGGCGGCGGCGGTCGATCCCGGGGTCTGGCACCTCATGGAGGGCACGCCGTATCTGGTGCGCCTGATGGGTTTCGGCGTACGGAGACCGAAGGCCCGAGTCCGCGGCCTCGACTTCGCCGGCGTAGTGCACGCCGTCGGGGACGGCGTGACGCGATTCCGGCCGGGCGACGAGGTTTTCGGCACCTGCCAAGGCGCCTTCGCCGAGTGCGCACTGACCACAGTGGACAAGATCGCCCGGAAGCCCGAGCGGCTCGGCTTCGACGAAGCGGCGGCCGTTCCCATCTCCGCTTTCACCGCGCTCCAAGCGCTTCGGGACAAAGGCCGGGTCGCGCCCCGGCAGAAGGTCCTGGTCATCGGCGCCGGCGGTGGCGTGGGCACCTTCGCGGTGCAGATCGCCAAGGCGTTCGGTGCCGAGGTGGACGGCGTATGCGGCACGGGCAAGGTCGACCTCGTCCGCTCACTCGGCGCGGACCGCGTTTTCGACTACACCCGCGAGGACTTCGGCGGCGGCTACGACCTCATCCTCGACACCGCGGGCAACCGGCCGCTGTCCTCGCTGCGGAAGGCCCTTGCCCCGCAAGGCACGCTCGTCCTCGTCGGCGGTGAGAGCGAGGGGAAGTGGATCGGCGCGGTAGGGCGCAATGTGCGGGCACTGCTCCTCGGGCCGTTCGTGAAGCACAAGCTCCGCGGCCTGTTCTCCACGGAGAACCACGATGATCTCCAGACGCTGCGGGCGCTCATCGAAGCGGAGAAACTGACGCCCGTCGTCGACCGGACCTACTCGCTGGCCGAGGTGCCCGAAGCCATCCGTTACGTGCGCGAAGGACACGCACGCGGCAAGGTCGTCATCACCGTCTGATGTTCTCCCCCATGTCGGGCTCCGGTCATCTTGGCAGTGTTCGGTGTCGGAGAGCGATCCGCCGAGTGCCGAGGAGACCAGCGATGTCCGTCAACCGCCGCGACCTGTTGCGAGGCGCCGCCACCGCCGGTGCGCTGGGGCTGGCTTGGCCGTTGAGTTCGCGGATGACGGTCGCGCAGGCCGAGGAGGCCGCGGCGGCGCTGGGCGCGACCTGGGACGAAGCGCCGTTCACCCTCGGCGTCGCGTCCGGCGACCCGGTTCCGTACGGCGTCGTGCTCTGGACCAGGCTCGCGCCGAAGCCGATGGAGTTCGAGCAGCCGCTGGACGACACCGTCGAGGTCGCCTGGGAGGTCGCCACCGACCGCGGGTTCCGCCGCCGCGTGGCGCGCGGGACGACGGCCGCCACCGCCGGGCTCGGTCACAGCGTCCACGTCCCGGTGTCCGGGCTGGAGCCGGGTTCGCAGTACTACTACCGCTTCCACGCGCTCGGCAAGGTCAGCCGGATCGGCCGCACCCGTACCGCGCCGATCGGGCCGGTCCGGCGGGTGCGGTTCGCTTCGGCGAACTGCCAGGCCTTCCACGACGGGTTCTACGCGGCGCACGCCGGGATCGCGCGAGAGGAGCTGGATTTCGTCGTCCACCTTGGTGACTACGTCTACGAGCACGGTCAGGTCGGCGGGAATCCGCTGCGCGATCACGAAGGACCCGAGGTGCTCACCCTGCCGGCGTACCGGCGGCGGCACGCGCTCTACAAATCCGACCCCTCCCTCCGGGACGCCCACGCCGCCCACCCCTGGTTCATCACCTGGGACGATCACGAGGTCGTCAACGACTACAGCGGCACCACCCCGTCGTTGCGAGCCCGGCGCTCGGCGGCGTACCAGGCCTGGTTCGAGCACATGCCGGTGCGTCCCGACCACCCCTCGACACCGAGGATCCACCGGCAGCGCCACTGGGGCGATCTCCTCGACCTGTCCATTTTGGATCTCAGGCAGTACCGGTCGGCGCAGAACCTGCCCGACGGCACCATCCTCGGCACGGATCAGAAGGCCTGGCTCAAGGACCAGGTGACCGGGGCGGGCGAGGCGTGGCACTGCTGGGTGAACTCGATCATGCTGAGCCAGCTCGCGAAGCCCGGCGGTGGCTACATGTTCACGGACCAATGGGACGGCTTCCTCGCCGAACGCAAGGAAGTGCTGACCCACGTGGCCCAGAGCGGCCTCGAAGACCTCGTGGTGATCACCGGCGACTGGCATTCCGCCTTCGTCGACGACATCCGCCCGGACTTCGCGGATCCGGCCACCCCGGTGATCGGCACGGAGTTCACCGCGCATTCGGTCTCCTCCGGCGCCTACTCCCCCGAGTGGAACGCCACGAACGGGCCGAAGATGGGCGCGGCGAACCCGCACCTCAAGTACTTCGAGGGCAACCGGTACGGCTACGACGTCTACGAGGTCACCCCGCGCCGCTGGAGCACGCATATGCGTGTGATCGGCGACCGGCGCGACCCGCGTTCCCCGGTGAGCACCCTGACGACGTTCCACGTCGACCGCGGCAGGCCCGGGTCGTACGAGGACCGGTCGACCATCACGTCTCCGGCGCAGTACCGGCGGCGCTAGGCCAAAAGGGGAGCCGCGAACTCAGAAGAGGGGCGGGCGACGCTCTTTCGGAGCAGCGCGGTTCACCGCACGCGTTCTCGTTTCACCTGCCCGATGAATTCACGACAATTCTTCCGTGCGGCTAACCTTGGCATTCCATTGGGAACGAGCCGCGGGAGAATTCGATGAAGAAGAAAATCGCCGCTTTAGTCATGGCCGCCTTTTCGGCGGCCGTATTCCTGGCCGCCACGCCGGCCTCCGCGGCGACCGAAGGCCGGTTCCCACCCTACGGATGCAACGGTGATCGCTACGGAATCCTCTTCGGCGAGGGCATTTCCCTGACCTGCTTCGCGCTGCCGAGACACTCGGAGACCTACCGGGTGGTCGCCCACTGCGCGTCCGGATCCTCCTATTGGTACACCGTCGGACATTGGGTCCCGATCGGTTTCGGGCCGTCGACAGCGGAATGTCACGGCGCCCTGCTTTCGAGCGCATACGTGGCCGGATATCACGTAGACGAATTCTGATATCCGAATGACTCGATGTCGATCTTGACGGCGCGGTTCAGCGTCCGCTCCCGGCAGGTCCCCACCGGCCCACTTCCGCGGTGAGCCACCGATGCAGGGAAAAGGCCAGTTCGACCGGCGCGTCGTACTGGATCAAATGCCCGGCGCCGGGAATGACGTCCAGGAGGGCACCGGGAATCGCGTCGGCGAGGCGCCTCGCCCGGTCCACCGGGATCCACGTGTCATCGGCGCCCCAGATCACCTTCACCGGCAGCGCCAGTTCCGGATAACGGTCCTGGATCTCGTCGGTGTACCGGACGTCGGCCTCGGCGATTTGCCGGTAGAAGGCGCGTTGTCCCTCCGCGTCCAGCCAAGGCCCGGTCAGCGTGGCCAGCTGCGCGCCGGTGAGACCACGATGGGAGGCCGTCCCGATGTAGGACTCCAGCGCTCCCCGGTGCACCACCGGGGGCTGCGCCTGGAAGACCTCGGCGTTCTCCGCGACGAGCCGGAAGAATTCCGAACCCCACGGCCGCAGCGCGACGACGTCCACCAGGGCGAGCGAGGCGTACTCCGCGCCATGCAGCAGCTTCGCGCGCAGAGAAACGGCCCCGCCGTAGTCGTGGGCGATCACATGCGGGGCAGTCAGCCCCCAATACTCGAGCAGGTCGGCGAACAGCTCACCCTGTGTCCCGAGATCGACGGCATGGCCGGGATCCTTCGACGAACGGCCGTATCCCGGCATGTCCCAGACATGGACGGCGAACTCCGCGCTGAGCGCTCTCGCGAAAGGCGCCCACAGTTGCGCCGACCACGGTGTCCCGTGGCACAGCACCACCGGGGCGCCTTCGCCGAGGCGTTCCCAGGCCACCGAACGGCCACGCCACTCGAACGTCCGCGACAACTCCAGCTCGCCGAAACCCATGATCGCGATCGTAGTGGCGGCCACCGCTCAGTCCGGCAGCTGCAGTTCCGCATGTCGTTTGGACAGCATCTCCGCCAGCTCCCGGAGTTTGACGTTCATGTTCTGCGACGTGTGCCGCAGCACCTCGAACGCCTCCGCGGCGTCGATCCCGCGCCGCGCCATCAGGATGCCCTTGGCCTGCCCGATCGCGTCGCGGCTGTCGAGCGCCTGCTGAAGCTGCTCCTCCTGGAGCTGGCCACGTGTGACCGCGTGTGTCGTCGCCAGGGCCAGTGACGCGTGCGTCGCCAGAAGCAGCAGCACGTCACGGTCGGCCTTGGCGATGCCGTGCGGGCTTCGCGAGTAGACGTTCAGCGCGCCGGAAAGCTGCGAACTCGACGCTTCCGGCAAGAGGGCGGTCGAGACCAGCGAGTGGAACCCGAGCGCCGCGGCGGCAGGACCGAACCGCGGCCATCGAGCGTCCTCCGCGAGATTGTCGCTGAACGCCGCCGCCGGCCCCGAAATCCGCGCCGCTTCAACGCAAGCGCCCTCGCCGTACTGGTACTGAAGCTGATCCAGTTCGCCGGCGATCTCGTCGGTCCGCACCGGCGTGTGGAACCCTCCGTCGGGGTCGAGGAGGGTGACGCTGACCAGATCCGCGCCCGGCACCAGGTCACGCGTCGCGAAGACCACCCGTTCGAGCACCGCCGCGATCGAACCGGAATCCAGCAACGCCCTGGTCAGGGCTACGAACTGGGTGACAAGTGGCCCGGCGATGAGCCGGGCGCCGCTTTCGGAGGTCACCGGCAGGTCGCCGTCGCCGACATCCTCGACGAATCGGTTCTTGTCCTGCTGCCAGTCGAATTCATCGGCCAAAGCCCGCCTCTCCCACTTCTGCACATCGGCGTGATGCACCACGGGAGTCACCGGCGGGAACCGGCGCCGAGCGCGCACCATCAACCGCCGCAACCAACCCGGTTACCGGCGGATCGGCGCTAACTTCTCAACGCTCAGAACCGCTTTCGGACACCGACCTTAGCCGAATGCGATCACCCGGCCTACCGCGACCCACGTTCAGCCCGTGCCCGATCGCCCTTCCGGGCGCACTGGTGACGACCGGTTCGGCCACCTGGCGTAATCCCGCACCGGCCCGTCGGGCTCCGGTTCGTGTTTCACGGCGGACGGAGGTGGTACCCGGCCCGGTGTCGCCGAGAACCCCCGGGGGTGATCACTGTGTCCTCGCTCCAGGCCGCGGAGCAGCGAAGGGTCGTCGCCGAATGTTTCGCGCGCAGCGGGCTCACCATGGAGCAACTGTGGCTGAGGTACTTCGCACTGGGTGGCGATGTCAGCGAAGTCGATTTGGCGGCCTACTTGCGGGGCGTGCTCCCCCTGCCCAGAATCCAGCGGGACATGGTGGCCCACGCGGTCAACGAGCGGCTCGACGAGCTTTCCGGCGCGCGACGGGCACCGTACAGCCGCGACGTCGGGGACGACAGCCGTCCTCGTGGTCTTCTGGCCGCGTTGGTGGGACTCCTCGACGGCGCCCAGCGGGTCTCACCCGAGCGGCTGCCCGCGATCATCGCCGCCGCGGGCCGGGCGCTGGACCTGGAGCTGACGGTCTATCTCGCCGACTACGAGCAGCGACAGCTCCACCCCCTTCCCGCCGAGTCCGCGCCCGACCGGACGCCGCTGCCCATCGAGGCAAGTACCGCCGGACAGGCCTATCGGCACGCCGGCACCGTGCTGACCGAGGAGCCGAACGGGCCGCGGTTGTGGACCGCCCTCCTGGACGGCGACGAGCGGATGGGCGTGCTCGAGATCGGGGCCGCCGCGGACGCCGACCTTCACGACCCCGCCCTGCGCACCCAGTGCCAGTGGTTCGCATCGCTGTCCGGCCACCTCATCGCCGCCGCGATGCGCTACGGCGACGGCCTCGACACGACCCGGCGCCGGAGACGGCGCGGCCCCACCACCGAGCTGCTTTGGCAGAACCTGCCCCCGTTGACGGCGGCGACGGCCGACTTCGTGGTGGCGGGCGGCATCGAGCCCGCCTACGACGTTCGCGGAGTGACCTTCGACTACGCCCTTTCCGACACGACGGCCTGGCTGGCGATCTTCGACGCGGGCCGGGACACCGTTTCCTCGGGCCTGGTGGTGTCGGCGGCGCTCTCGGCCTACCGATCCGCCCGCCGCGAGGGCCAGGATCTGCGCGGCCAGGAGCACGCTGTCGACAAAGCGCTTTCGGCACAGTTCGGTGACGGCACCACGGTCCGCGGCACACTGGCCGAAGTGGACCTCACTCAGGGCGCGCTGCGCCATCTCGAAGCGGGCGGGGAACCACCACTCGTGCTCGGCACCGGACCCGAACCGACCACAGTGGACAGTGCACGGCGCCCCCCGTTCGGCGACGGAGGCTCCCGGCGTATCGAGGCCTCCCGCCTCCAGGCCGGAGATCTCCTTGTCCTGCACACCGAAGGCCTCACGGAAGCGCGCACCGCCGACGGTGAACGATTCGCGCTCGCCGACAGCCTGGACGCCAGCGCCGGTCAGGTACCGCCGGAAATCGTCCGTCGTGTGCTCGATGCGGCGAAGTCCCACTGCCGCAACGGCTTCCCAGGCGACGCCGGACTGCTGATCGCCCGCTGGCCGGGCACGCGGTGAAGCGGCTCAGCCGCGGAAAACGACGTCTTCGGTCTTGACCGTTCCTCCCTTCCGGCCCGGCGCGACCTGGTGCCGCCAGTACAGGTTCGTGTGCGCGATGACCTGCTCCGGCGTGGGCGCACCCCACTCCGTTTTGTCGAAGGTCGTGTGCGCGTCACCGACCAGCGTCACGTCGTACCCGCGGACCATCGCGCCGTGCAGTGTCGAACGGATGCAGGCGTCGGTCTCCGCCCCGGCGACCACCAGCCGCCCGACACCGCGCTCGGCCAGCACCTTCTCCAGATCGGTGTCCTCGAACGAGTCCCCGTAGGACTTTTCGACGAGAGGCTCGGACTCGGCACGGTCCAGCTCGCCGACGATGCGCCACTCCTCGCTGCCTCGCACGAGTTCTTCGTCGGAATGCTGCACCCACACGACCGGCACGTCTTCCCTTCGCGCCCTGCCGACGAGAGCGCCGATGTTCGCGACCACGGAATCACGCTCGTAGGCCTCGTCGACGACGCCGTTCTGGACGTCGACGACCAGGAGCGCGGTGTTCGGCCGGTCGGTGAGAGTGGTCATCGCGGGGGTTCCCTCCAGGTCAGGCTGCTGTGGCAGACCTTAACCCCGGCCACCGACAAGATCCGGCGATCAAGCTCCCGGAACGGCCAGCGCCTTCGCGTTGCGCCGGACGTCGGACCACGCCCCGTCCCGGCACAATCCGCAGGAAGCGCCGAAGAATTCAGCCCGGGCCCGCTCGTCACCGGAAAGCCAGAACCGGAACCACGCCGTGATCGCGCCGCGGAACCCGCCTCCGTCGCCGACGGGCGTGAAATGGGTCGCTCCGCCGAGTTCGCCGTAGATCGCGGGGACCTGGTCCGCGACGCGGTAGCGCGGGATGACCAGCAGCCCGGGGACGACGATGGTGTCGAACTGCCCACCCAAGAAGAACGAAGGCCCCTTCAGCGCCGTGGCCGAGCCCTGCGGTCCCGGTTCGATCGGGATCGTCGTGGTGACACGGGAGTCCGCGCCGGCGGCGATCGCCCCGCCGCCGCCCTGGGAGTGACCGGTGGCGCCGATGTGCGCCGTGTCGATCTTCCCTTGATAAGGACTGCCGGGCCGGGAGTTCTCGGCGATCAACGTCGTGGCCCCGGCCAGCATCTCCTGACCGGAACCCGCGTTCGGCGTGTCGGCCGCCGCGACCACGAACCCGTGGGAGGCCAGGTGCCGCAACAGACCGTCGTAGATCTTCGGGTTCGCGCCGGTGCCGTTGCCCCACAAGATCACCGGGTGCTTCTCCAGCCGCGAAGGCCGGTACACGGTGTGGGCGCTGTCGAGCGCTTCGACGGTCACGGCGTAGGGCCCCGGCTCACTCCACCGGCTCGCGATGCCGGCCTCGGCCGTCGCGGCGGGCGTGATACCCACGGTCGCGAGCGCGACCATCCCGGCGATCAGTATCCGTGCGCGAAGTTTCCCCATCGTGGCCACCGTCCCGTTCCGTCCGGGCCCCGTTGCCCGGGACGCCCCTCCCAGCGTGTCGGCACGGTCACCGTACGTCCATGGGGCCGATCACAAGATCGGGCGAACGAGTCTTGTGATCGACCCCAAACCGGGTCAGCCGATGAGCTGCCACAGGTAACCGGGGCTCTTGACCGGCGCGACCGCGTTCTTCTTCCAGAGGTACTTGACCTTGCACGGCGGGACGATCCGGTACTTCTGCACGGTGAACGAGCGCGCTTCCTTGTACTGCTGCAACCGCAACGTCTTCCCCGCGGGCACCGTCGCGGCATAGGACCAGGAATCGGACTTCGAGTAGCTCGCGCCGACACTCACCGCCGGCGAAACACTCGCCTTGGCGAAGATGACGCCCGCCCCGGCACTGGTCGTACCGGTGATGGACGCGTTGACCGAGGAGGTCGTGGTCTTGTTGTAGGTGATCGTCCCCGGCCCGCGCAGGTAGTCGCTGCGCAGGTTCGTCTTCATCCAGGCCTTGGCGCCGTTCGAGATCTTGTAGCCGGGCGGATCGTTGACCTCGGGGCAGGGCTGGATCGCGAGCGACCGCGCCCCGGCCCCGAGTGCCGCGGGTGCCACGCACAGCGCGCAACCGAGAAGGACTGAAGCGGCCACCGACCGGAACGCATCGCGAACCTCCCGTTGTCGATCATGAGCGAACGGCAATACGGCTCCCGGCGGCGGCGGCGCGGAAATCCAACCTGTTCGAGTTACGGGTCTCAGGTGCCGTTGCGGCCGCGCTCCGTCAGGCACGCACTGTCCACTGTGGTCTTCACCCGAACGTCGAAAGCCCGTCCAACAGCCTGTCGACGTCCTCCGTACTGGTGTACGGGGCCATCCCGACGCGGAGCGCGGGGTCCTCCAGCTTCAAGGCCGCGAAGACTTCGTAGGCGTAGAAGGACCCTGCCGGTGCGACGACATTCCTCTCGGCGAGATACTTTTGCGCCTCGCGCTCGCGGCCGCCGAGACTCATCAGGACGGTCGGCGTCCGGTCGGCGGCCTTGCCATGGACGGTGACGGCGTCGCCCAGCCCCTTCTCCAGCCTGGTGCGCAGCAGGTTTTCGTGCTCGTGCACCGAGTTCATCGAGTTCGCCAGCCGGTCCCGTCGCGAACCGGCCGATCCCGGGTCGAGTGCGGCGAGGAAGTCCACGGCCGCCGTCGCGCCCGCGAGCGTTTCGTAAGGCAGCGTCCCGAATTCGAACCGCTCCGGGACGGTGCCGGGCGACGGCACGAGCTTGTCCGGCTCGACGGTTTCCAGGAGGGCCGGTGCCGCGCCGAGCACCCCGCAGTGCGGGCCGAGGAACTTGTACGGCGAGCAGACGAAGAAATCCGCTCCCAGCGCGGGAACGTCCACCAGGTCGTGGGCTGCGTAGTGCACTCCGTCGACGAACACCAGCGCCCCGGCCTCGTGGGCGAGATCGGCGATCCGGCGGATCGGCGGCTTCGTGCCGAGGACGTTCGAAGCCGCCGTGACCGCGACCAGCTTCGTCCTTTCGGTGAGGACCAGGGAATCGAGGTCGAGTTCGGTGTTCCGAGGATCGATGTCGAGCCAGCGGACGGTCACCCCGGCTCGCTCCGCGGCCTGGACCCACGGCCGGACGTTCGCGTCGTGATCGAGACGGCTGACGACGATCTCGTCTCCCTCACGCCAGCCTTTGGCCAGGTGCCGGGAAAAGTCGTACGTCAGCTGGGTGGCGCTGCGGCCGTGGACGACACCTTCGGCGGGCACGCCGAGGAAGTCGGCATAGGCGGATCGGAACGCCGCGACGGCGTTCTCCGCGTTCAGTTCGGACGGGCTGACCTTGCCCCGGTTCGACAGTGGCCCGACGAGTGTCCGGACGATGGCGTCGGCGACGGGGCGGGGTGTCTGGGTACCCGCCGGTCCGTCGAAGAAGGCGGTTCCGTCGGCGAGGGAAGGGAAGTGGAGCCGGAGGGCGGCGACGTCGATGGCCATGTCCTCGACTCTGACATTCGGCGAGGACCGAGTAAACGCTTCGTGGCCGGAACTTCTCCGGCCACGAAGCGCTCGGACTCAGTACAGCTTCAACCGGTACGCGCCGGACTGCGTGGTTCCGGCGAACAGATACCGGCCGTCCGCGCTGATCGCCAGGGAGAGCACCCTGGAATCGGGCAGCGCGCCGGGCACGGGCGACCAGGTCCGGCCGAAGTCCGTGCTGCGCAGCACGCCTCCCCCGGTCGCGTTGCTCGCGAACCACACCCGGAAGTCGAACGGATGCGGCAGGATCCGGCTGATCTCACGGGGGTCTTCACCGTCTTGAACCCGGCGGAACGTCCGGCCGCCGTCCTCGCTCAGGTGGATGCCCGCGCCGCCGATGAGCACGCGGCCGCCACCCCACCGGCTGACCGAGATCGAACTGACCGGGTCACTCGTGACGTGGGTCCAGGTCTTGCCGCCGTCGTCCGACCGGGACAGGCCGTCGAAGTCTCCGCCCCAGATCCGGTCCGGGTTCCACGGATCACCGGCGAACGCGATGAAGCCGTTGTCGGTCGCGAGCTTTTCCCAGGTCTTCCCGGCATCGTCACTGCGGTAGAGCACGTAGCCGCTGGGCGCGAAGGCCGAGACGAGCAGCCGGTCCGGGTCGGCAGGGTGAGCGAAGATCGTCCTGGGGAGCCCTTCCTTCGCCTTCGCCGCGAACTGCCAGGTCCGCCCGCCGTCACCGCTGCGGAGCACGTCGAGCGCGAACCCGTTCCGGGTCACCTGCCAGACGACGTCCGGCCGTCCCGGCGACACGGACAGGCGCGCGTCCTCGTGCAGCCGGTCGGTGGGATGCGACTGCCAGACCCGGTCCGTCGCGGAGACCTTGCCGCGCGGGAGCGGGGTGTTGTAGATCTCCTGCACCCCCGCCGCGACGACGCTCTCGCGCAGGAGGTTCCCGGTGGTCACGAGGTCGCGGATGGATTCGGCCGGCACGCCGATCTGCTGATACCCGCTCTTGCCGCCGTCCGCGTACACGCCGCGGTAGAGCGAGGAGATGAGCGTGGTGGCGGGTTTGCCCGGCACGGCGGGAAGGTCGATCATGTCGCTGACACCCTCGCCGGGGGCGGGCACCGGTTTGCGCGTCCAGGTGCGGCCGAAATCCGAGCTGACGTCTATGTCGTTATACGTCGCGACGTACAGGCGCCCGCCGACGAAGTGCGGCTCACGCAGGGGCTGCTCACCGGGATCGCGCCGCAGTACCGTCCAGGTCCTGCCGCCGTCGGTGGAGCCGTGGAGTTCGGGGCCGACCGTGACCACGAGCCGTTCGCCGTCCGCGGCGACCTGATTGATCTCGCCGTTGGTCCGGTAGACGAGTTCGGCTCGCGGCTCCTTGCCGCTGACCCCGCGGACCGCCCACAGCGCGTACTCCGGGTACGCCGTCGTGAAGTAGGCGTCGTCACCGACCATCGTGAGCTTGAGCCCGCCGACGGGCGCGGCGTTCCCCTCGCGAGGCCAGGTCCTCGGCACGTCGTTCCAGTGCTCACCGCCGTCGGTGCTGACGCTCAGCGAATCGAGGTTCTGCACCACGACGACCCGGCCCGCCGGGTCCGTGGCCATGCCGAACGCGCCGTCGGGATACCACTCGCGCAGGGTCTCCCAGGTCTGGCCGCGGTCGGTGGTCCTCAGCAGCAGGCCGCGCCATTCGCCGAGGATGCCCGCCGGTTTGTTGCCCACCGCGAGCATCCGGTCCGGGTTCGCCGGATCGGCGAAGAATCCCTGGATGGAGGTCTCTTGCGGCAGTCCCCGGCGCGCGGTCCACGAGGCACCGCGGTCGCCTGAGAGCCACAGGGCGGGCGGGCTGGGCACCATCATCGCGAGCCCGGCGGGCGAAACCGCCAGCAGCCCGCCGACGCTGTTCGGGCCGACCGGGTCCCAGCCGCCGTGCGGCAGCCCGGTGGCGTTGACCTCGGCGGGCGGCAGCTGGGGTTCGGCGGTGGCCACCGACGTCGCCCCGGTGGTCCCGAGAACCGTCAGCAGCCCGAGAACGAACATGCGTTTGGTGATCGATCTCAGTTTCATGCGGGAGATCTTGGCGCAAGTTTCCGAAAAGAGATAGAGGATTCGTCGGATCTTTGCCTGCCGATTACCCCTTGCCAGCTCGCTGATTCCTTGTCAAGGCTTGACAACAGACAAACTCATCGGATCACTAGCGCACGATGATCGCGATCAGCGCGGCGACGAGCAAGGCGAGGTACGCGATGGCGTGCGCGCGATCCGGGATCCGGCCGACCACGCGGCGCGTCACGGCGATGGTCGGCAGCGATCCGCACAGCAGCGCTCCCGCGGCCACCAGATCGATGTAGCCGAGGTGGGCGGTGCCCGGAGCCGTGCCCGTCGCCGCGAAGGCGTAGACCGCCGTGCCGATCACCGCCACCGGCAGGCTCAGCGGGTTCGCCAGCGCGGTCGCGTCGGCCATGGGCAGACCCTTGCGCCGCATGAGCGGGACGGTGAGGACACTGCCCCCCACCCCGAGGAAGCTCGCCACGGCACCGATCCCGGTCCCGCCCGCCGTGGTGGTGATCCCGCCGAGCCCACGCGGCAGGCTGTCGTCCCGCCTGCTCACGAAACCCTTCCGGAGCACGCTGTCGGCGATCGTCAGCGCGAGGTAGGCGACGAACAGCCAGCGCAGGAGACTCTCGTCGGCCATGGTGGCCGCGAAGGAGCCGAGCACGGCACCCAGGCCGATGAACGCGATGAGCGGCCACAGGTAGTCGCGGCGAAGCCGGCCCGCCCGCAGCTGCGCGAGGGTCGCGCTCCCGGCGTTGACCACCATCACCGCGGTCGACGTGGCCACCGCCACGTGCATCGCGCCCAGCGCGTGCTCCGGCCGCGCGAGCGCGAAGGCGTAGACGACGGGCACGGTGATGAAGCCGCCGCCGAATCCGAAAAGGACGGTGGTGACCCCGCTCAGGCAACCGAACCCGAGGAGCACCGAGATCTCGATCAGCACCCCGTCGACGGTAGGCGTACACAATGCGGCGGGCATTCGAAAGAGCGCCAGTTTCTTTCGCAGATCGGACACCCGGCGTAGGCTCGGTGAGATGCGCGACATCCCCATCGACGAGGTCGACCACCTCGACCGCGCGGTGGTGGCGATCCGCACCGATTACCCGCCGGGGCACCGGATCCTCCCGCATCGGCACCGGCGGGCCCAGTTCCTCTACAGCGCGACGGGCTCGATGCGGGTCGAAACGGCCGACGGCACGTGGACCATCCCGACGCGGCGGGCGGTGCTCGTGCCGCCGGAGACGGTCCATCAGGTCTTCACCACGACAGTGAGCACCCGGAGCCTGTACATCGAGCCGAAGGCGGTGCCGTGGTTCCCTCGCCGCTGCCAGGTCGTCGAAGTCTCCGCGCTGCTCCGGGAACTCCTGAACGAGGCCGTCGTCGTGCCGGAGCTGTACACCCCGCGCGGACGGGACGCCGCGGTCATCGGCCTGACCCTGCACGAAATCCGCCGCTCCGCCCCGGTGCGGCTCGATCTCCCACTGCCGAAGCACGACCGGCTGCGCGCCCTCTGTGAGTCCTTTTTGGACGATCCGGACATCCACGATCCGGTCGGCGGCTGGGCCGACCGGCTGCACGTGAGCGAGCGGACGCTGAACCGGCTCTTCACCGCCGAAACCGGGTTGAGTTTCGCCCGCTGGCGGCAGCGGGCCTGCGTCCTGCATTCCCTGTCATTGCTGTCCGACGGTCTCCCCATCGCCGGGATCGCCGCCTCGCTCGGCTACGAGAGCCCTGCCGCGTTCTCCACGATGTTCACCCGGCTTCTCGGCACCTCGCCGAAGGACTATCGCGCCGCTGTCTCGAAGTGAGAACGTACTCGTCACCGGCGCCGCACGAGGAATCGGAGTCGGTCACCGCCATGGTCGCCGGAACCGCCGCGATGGGCTCTTCCTGATCGTCACACGGGCTCAGCCCCGCTGCGCCCGCGCCGCCCCGAAGCAGTACACGCCGAAGGCCGCGACCCCGGCGGCCACCACGATGAGCAGCACCGCGCCGAACGGCTGAGCCGCCAAGGTCCGCAAGGCGGCGTCGAGCCCGCCGGAACGGGTCGCGTCGTGCGTCAGCGCCGCGTAGCCGATGAGCACCGCGACCACCCCGAACACGACACCCCTTGCCACATAACCGATCCTGCCGAGCCGCTCCACCCACCGCCGGGTCCCTGACGGGAGCCGCGAGAGGTCGAGATCCTGCTCGAAGGTCCGGCGTACACCCTTCACCACCGAACCCACCGCGACGCCGAACACGACGACGGCCACCACGGTCACCAGGAACGGCCCGGCCGGCAGCCCGAGCAGGCGCGCGGTGAACTCCTGCTGCTTCTGGTCGCCGCTGCCCTGCTGCCCCGCGCCCGCGGCGACCCTGGCCGCGTAGACGCCCAAGGAAATCCCCACCACACAGCGCACTCCGGACGTCACCCGCTTGACGGTCCGGGTCCTGCGTTTGCCGATCCAGGTGTAGCCGACCGCGGCCAGCAACCCCTGCCACAGGCCGTAGGCCACCAGTCCCGCCGCCAGCACCCACAACAGCACACCGCCCATCGCGGTCGAGCCGACCTCCGCGATCGCGCCACGGCCGTCGGCCTCCTGGCCGCCACTGCCGACGGCGACGCGCACCGCCAGATACCCGATGAGCAGATACACCAGGCCGTAGCACCCCATCCCGATCCGCCCGAGCACCTGGACGGCCTTGTTGTGCCGCACCTGTCCCGCCTTGGTCGCGGACATCCGGTCCACCTCCTCGTGAGTCTTCATCGAGTGTCACGGCCCACGGCCATGACCGCCGGTTGACTGGTCCGTCCGGCCCAGCGGGCGAGGGAGGTGGTGTGTCAGCTAAGCGGGAAGCCGATCGCCGGTGTCGCGGTGCCGGCCGAGCCCGACCGCGGCGAACTCGTCGCCCTCCGGGCACCGCCGAAGTACTCGGCCTCGACGTACGCCACAGCGCCGTGCTCGGAGCACTCGGCGAGCACTGTCCGCAATTCCGCGGCGTCGAACAGCACCTCGGTCACCGGCATCAGTGACAGGTCGTGTCCGAGCGGAACGAGCCGCACGCCCTCGGCCGAAGCGAGCAGTTCACCGCGCGCGGACTCGGTGACGAGGACGGCCTGCAGGCGATACACGCCCGCATCCTGTCACCTCGTCTGGCGGGGAGAACCGAGCCAGGGCGCGAGCAGGACTTCGAGGTCAGCGTCCGACAACGCGTACGGCCCGCCGTGGAACTCGTGCCACCGCGAAGCGTCCCGCGCCGCCATGTACTCCACCTCGAACGCCCGCATCAGGACGTACATGAAGGTCACCGAGCTGAACCGGTCGCCGAGCAACGTCCTGGCCTCGCGCGCGACACCGGTCGCGCCGCGGCCGATCACGTCCGTGAGCTTCAGCTCCTCCGCAGCCGGGTCCAGCAGGCTGGGGGCATACATCACGACAAAATCTCCATCACTGAAAGGAAGAACTCAGTTCTCGGCGGCGAGCTGACCGCACGCCGCCGCGATCTCCTGACCACGCGTGTCACGGACCGTGCACGCCACTCCGCCCGCGTTCACCAGCCGGACGAATTCCCGCTCCACCGGCTTCGGCGAGGCGTCCCATTTGCTGCCCGGCGTCGGGTTCAGCGGGATCACGTTCACGTGCACCAGCTGGCCGAGGTGCTGCCGAAGCCGCTTCGCCAGCAGCTCGGCACGCCAAGGCTGGTCGTTGACGTCCCGGATCAGCGCGTACTCGATCGACACCCGGCGGCCGGAGGTGTCCGCGTAGTACCGGGCCGCGGACAGGACCTCGTCGACCGACCAGCGCTCGTTCACCGGCACCAGCGTGTCGCGCAGTTCGTCGTCCGGCGTGTGCAGCGAAACCGCCAGCCGGACCTGCATCTTCTCGTCCGCCAGCTTGCGGATCGCCGGCGCGAGACCCACCGTCGACACCGTCACCGAACGCTGGCCGATGCCGAGCCCGTCCGGCGCCGGATCCGTGATCCGCCGGACCGCCGCCACGACTCGTTTGTAGTTCGCCAGCGGCTCGCCCATGCCCATGAAGACGATGTTCGACAGACGGCCGGGGCCACCGGGCATCGATCCGTCGCGCATCACCGCGGCGGCGGCGCGGACCTGGTCGACGATCTCCGCGGTCGACAGGTTCCGGTCGAGCCCGCCCTGACCGGTCGCGCAGAAGGGGCACGCCATGCCGCAGCCGGCCTGGCTCGAAATGCACAGCGTCGCGCGGTCCGGGTAGCGCATCAGCACGCTCTCCAGCAGCGTCCCGTCGTGCGCGCGCCACAGCGTCTTGCGTGTGGTGCCGTCGTCACACGCGAGCGCCTTGATCTCGGTGAGCAGCGTCGGCATCAGATCGCCGACGAGCTTCTCCCGCGACGCCGCCGGGATGTCGGTCATCTCCTCCGGGTTCACCGTGAGGCGCGAGAAGTAGTGGTTCGAAAGCTGCTTCGCGCGGAACGGCTTCTCCCCCAGCTCGGCGACGGCAGCGGCCCGCTCGGCGGCGGAAAGGTCGGCGAGGTGGCGCGGCGGGAGGCCGCGCTTGGGCGCGTCGAAGACGAGAGGGAGGGCAGTCATAGCTCACTCAGTGTCCCATGTCCACCTCCGCCGCGCCTGGGCCGCCCCGGATCGCTGTTCCCCAGGTCACGTGAACCGCACCCGGGCCGACCGTGCGGATCGCACATCAGGAGACGTCGGGCGGTCACGTCGGGCCCGAGACTTGGATCTCGGCCTAGGAGCGCCCCGCCGCCGAGTAACCGGCCGACAAAGCCGCCCGCGCCGCCGCGGTCCCGCCCCGGGATCCTGGCTCGTGAGGCGGAAGTCCTGGAAACGATGGGGTTGCCATGGGGTCCGAAGAGGTCAGACCGCGGCTCGACGGAATCGAGATCACCGATCTCGAACCGGAGCTCTGCTTTCTCGTCACGCCCAACGGGGGACAGTTCTCCATCGCCGCGCCCACCCGGGAATTCCGCGCGTGGGCGAGCCGCTGCGACGGCACCCGGACCCGCGCCGAACTGCTGGCCGGCATGGCTCCGATCTACGAGGAAATGATGGAGATCCTCGAAGCGGACGGCTGCCTCCGCTCCGGCGCGGACACCGGGATGGACGACGTCGCCGCCACCTCGATCCTTCTCACCGGCTCGCCGGTGCTCATCAAGCCCTTGGCGGAGATTCTCGGCGACAGCGGATACGCGAGCGTCGAGACGGTCCCCTACTTCCACGATCTGTCCGAAAGGGACATCGAGAACACGGTCGTGGTCGCGGCCTTCGATCACCCCGCCTACACCGAATTGATCGCGCTGGACGCGTTGTGCGCCGGCAGCGGGGTGCGGTGGCTGCCGTTGCGCCGGGAACGCGGCCGGGTGATCGCCGGACCCGCGATCGCGCCCGGCGGTATCGATTTCGCCGACGTCGTCGCACGGCGCCGCTCCGCCGCGCAGGACCCGCGCGTCGTCGAGGCGTTCCTTTCTGCCCCTTCGGACTCCACCCCGCTTCGGCCCGGCGACGCCCGCTGGGCGCTGACCACCCTCGCCGTCCATCTCGAACGCTGGCTCTCCGGCGGGCGATCCGGCATGACCACTGGCGAGATCGAACTGAACCCGGCGGACCTCACCGAGATCCGCCGCCCGATCCTCCCCGTACCCGACCGGGTCCGGCCCGTTCCCGCCACGACCGACGCCGAACTGCTGGTGGACGACCAGGCCGGGATCGTGACCGGCGTCGGCGAAATCCCGCCCGCTCCGGGGATGCCCGCCCGGCTCCGGGTCTGCGCGGTCGATGTCGCGGACATGCGCCGGGTGACGAACTGGCCCAACGACCGTCAG
Organism: Amycolatopsis lurida; assembly: GCF_900105055.1. Lineage (NCBI taxonomy): Bacteria > Bacillati > Actinomycetota > Actinomycetes > Pseudonocardiales > Pseudonocardiaceae > Amycolatopsis > Amycolatopsis lurida. The sequence goes on along the minus strand of NZ_FNTA01000004.1, from coordinate 6,695,090 downwards.
GCCTTCGGCTCGTCGTGGCACGACTTCGACCTCGCGCGCCAGTCGGCCATCGGCGAAGCGGTGGAGCGCTACTGCGGAAGCTGGCTCGCTCCGGAGCGCGAAGTATGCTTCGGCAGCTACAGGCAATTCGCCCGCTACGGAGTCCCTGCACTCGACCCACAGCGGCTGAACCTCTACTCGGCCGAGCAGTACCGGTCCCCCGGTTTTCCCTTCGCGCCACTGACCCAGGACACGGAATGCTCGTGGGTGGAAGGCTTCTCCCACACCACCGACGAACCCGTCTGGGTTCCGGCTTTCCTCTTCTCGAACGAACGCCAACCGGGGGAAGCGTCTTTCGCCGATCCGCTGATCGCCGGTCTCGCGAGCGGGACCACCGAGGAGCACGCCGTCACCTCCGGCCTCGAAGAGGTCCTCGAACGCGACACGACCATGCTCTGGTGGGCGAACACGCCACGCCTCGGCAGGCTCACGATCCCGGACGAGATCCGGTCGCTCATCGCCGACGCCACCGACGATTACGACGTCACGCTCATCCACCTGGACAACGAGTTCGACGTCCCGGTGGTCGCCGCGGTGGTGCTCGACCGCGTGAAACGCTGGCTGTCGATCGGCTTCGCGACGCGGCCGGACGCGATGGAGGCCGCGAAGAAGGCACTCGCCGAAGGGTTCACGCTCCAGCACACCTGCCGCGCCCTCGACGACGAGCGCGAGCTGTCCGGCATGCGCCGGGACCTGCCCCATCTGGGCGACCTCAAACCGCACCGGGCCGACCGGCGCTACCTGGACTCGTACCGCGAAGATTTCGCCGACGTCGCGGATCTCCTTTGCCAGCAACAGATCTACCTCGACCCCCGCGCCGTGAAGCGCGTGGCGCCCTGGGTCATGGACCTGCCGAGCCGCGGCTGGGACGACCTACCGTCCCTCGGGGAGCGGCGGCTCAAGGCCTACCAAGCCCGCGTCGAAGCCCGGGGATTCGAGGTGGTCAGCGTCGACCTGACGACCTGCGACGTCGCGGCCGCAGGATTCCACGCCGCGCATACGCTGGTCCCGGGGCTCGTTTCGAACTTCCCCGCCGGATCGCCGTTGTGGGGCAACGGAAGGATCGCCGACGCGGCGGTGACACTCGGCTGGCGGGACGAACCGCTCGCCGAGCACGAACTCAACGTCTTCCCGCTCCCCCACGCGTGATGGCCGCCGCCGCGCTCGGGACCGGTTTGCGGAGCGGCTGCCGTCGCACGGTCCGGGTTCGCCGAGGCCGGTGCTGGGAGACTGAACCGTGCGCTCTGAACTGGACGACGTCGCCCGGTTCGGCGTGCTGTTCGCCGAGCACGCCACGCTCCCCGGGGTGCCAGGACGACAGTGCGTGAAGCCGGCGCGCTCGGCGGCTTCGCCTACGGGGTACGGCAAGAAATCGGCCGGCACTCCTCCCCGAGCTCCACGGTCGCGGGCTTGGCCGCGCTCTGCTCGATGACCTGCTGAAAGAGCGGCCCGAACGGTTCGCCGTCCTCGCGTCCCGCGTCGAGGCGCCCGCTCGGCGGTTCGACTCCGGAGGCATCGACCTCCTCACGCTCGACCTCTACCGAGACCCAGATCACCGAAGAGGAGTTGTCGTCCGACCGTTTCCGATATATCGTGAACGTGTCGAGACAGTACGTAGAAAGGATTCACATCATGCGACGACGACCCTTCCCTCCAGAACACGGCCGACCGGCCTTCGGCCCTTGGGCCCGCGGTGGTTTCGGCGACTTCCCGCCGGGCCCGGGCGGACCGGGCCACCGGCACCGGCACGGCCGCCGCGGTGGCCCCGGACGGCGCGGCAAACGCGGTGACGTCCGCGCCGCGATCCTGGCGCTGCTTTCCGAGCAGCCGAGGCACGGCTACGAGATCATCCGCGAGATCGGCGAACGCAGCGGCGGCTTCTGGAAGCCGAGCCCCGGTTCGGTCTACCCGACCCTGCAGTTGCTGGCCGACGAAGGCCTGGTGATCAGCAAGGACGAGAACGGCAAGAAGCTGTTCGAGCTCACCGAATCCGGCCGCGCCGCGGCCGAGCAGCAGGACGCAGTCCCGCCGTGGGAGCAGATCGCCCACGACGTCGACCCGGTCGAGGTCAACCTGCGCAAGGCGGGCGCGACCCTGGCCGCGGCGGTCGCCCAGGTGATGCACGCCGGCACCGAGAGTCAGCAGGCCCGCACCGTCGACTTGCTCAACGAGGCACGCCGGACGATCTACGGCATCCTCGGCGAGGCAGAGGACGCCACTCCGGACGAGGACGCGGAGTGACCTGGCACGACGAGGCCGGTGGGCTTGGCGCGCGTATGCACGCGATAGCCCACCGGCAGCGTCATCCGCTTCTCCCCGGAAGCTGACGAAACCTCGTTCAGGCGCCGGACCTCCGCGATCGCCTTCGCCGCGACCGGAGCGCTGAACTCGATCTTCAGCACCGCTTCCATCGCGGCGGCGTCCTCGAACAGCCACCGCGTCATCACCTTGCGGCAGCCGAATCCCTGACGGGCGAAGAACCTCTCCACGCCGGGCGGGTCGTAGTGCGGCAGATCCAGCCGCATCCAGTGTCCGTAGGGGTCACTCGCCACATCGAGATCCACGATCATCATCAGCCCACCCGGCCGCAGCACCCGCTCCGCTTCACGAAGACCAGGTTCACACCCGGGGCCGAAGAAGTACGCGGTGCGCGCGTGGACGATGTCGAAAGCCGCGTCCGGCAAGGGAAGCCGCTGCGCACGCCCATGCCGCACCTCGACATTTTCCAGTCGCTCCACCCGTTTCCGCGCGTCACGGACGAGCGGCTCATGGGGTTCGATCCCGACCACCGATCGCGCCGTCGCGGCGAACCGCGGCAGGTGGAACCCGTCACCACAGCCGATGTCGAGGACGTCCGCACCGGACCAATCGCGATACCCGGCGAGCACGCGCCAGATCTCGTCGTCGACGTCCTGCGCGCGGTTCTCGACCTCGTAGGCCTTTTGGTAGTACCAGATGTTCGGGCTCGGCAACACCTCCTCACCGCCGCGGCGGAGGGAGGAGAGGGCTCGGGGAAACCAGCGCACGGAAGCTCCAACGAAGGGACACCGGGCGGGGTTCCGGGGTCATCCGGTCGAAATCTCTCACGGAATCAATACGGTCAGCGACTAGACTTTACTCCCACCGGTAAGGGAGAACCGCATGTCGCTCGGCTCGGCCGCCCACACTTCCGTCATACCTTCGGGAATTCCGTGCTGGATCGAGCTCGCGTGCAGAGACGAAACGGCCGCACAAACCTTCTACAGCGGGCTATTCGACTGGGAGTACGTCGTCCGGCGCGATCCGGCGACGCCGACCGGCCGCTACTCGATCGCGACGCTGAACGGCGTCCCGGCCGGTGGTCTGTACCGCGCGGGCTCTGGCGGGCCGTCCGGCTGGAGCGTCCACATCTCGGTGCCCCAGGCGGCCGCCGCCGCCGAATGGGTGGACAGTCTCGGTGGCCGGGTCACGCTCGGACCGGTGGCGATCCCCCATCGCGGCAACATCGTCCACGCCGTCGACGCGTGCGGCGCACACGTCGTCTTCTGGGAGCCGCCCGCCACCTGGGAGTTCGCGACGGGAGTGCCGAACACCTTCAGTGGCGCGGATCTCAACACCCACGACGGAGCCGCGGCGGATCACTTCTACTGCCGCCTCTTCAACTACACCAGCCACCAGATCGGCGACGGAGCCAACCTCGACTACGCCGAATGGCTCATCGAGCACGAACCCGTGCTGTACCGGTACGTGATGGGATCGGAGTATCGGCCGGACACTCCCCCGCACTGGATGGTCTACTTCGCACTCGATCCGGCCCGCGGCGCCGACGCCGCGGCGGGACAGGCCTTGATGCTCGGCGGCGCTGTCGTGGTCCAGCCCTACGACACCCCGTACGGCCGGATGGCGATCCTCGCCGACCCCGACGGTTCGGTGTTCGCCGTGATCGACCACTCCCGGGCCGTCGAGGGCTGGGGCACCGCCGAAGTCGACGATCCCTACGACGACTGAGCCCCGCGCTCCCGTCAGATTCCCGCCCAGAATCGGCAATCGTGCACCGCCGCGAGGTCGACCGGGCCGATCGCGTCCGGCGCCAGCGACTGCGTCCGCGGCGAGGGACGCCATTTCGGCAGTTCTTCGCCGTTCGGGTCACCGGTGCGCGCGAACGCGGTCCAGTACCGGATCATTCGCGCTCCCAGTTCCCGCTGCGCGGGCGTCAATTCCGCCGGAGGCGCGACCACATCGGACAAATAGGCCAATTCGGCTCCATGTGAAGCGCCCATGGACATCCCGGGCGGAGCCGGGAGAAGCGACGGTCCGTCCCGATCCGCGAACTCGTAGCCGAAGGTCCGGGTGCGCTCGCGCAGCAATCGTTCGGTCTCCAGCTGGGTGCAGCCCCAGATCCGGTCGGTCATCGCGTCCGCGAACGCCATCGACGGGCCGCCGTGCTTCGCCGACGGGTACCGGGCGGCGACAAGCGGCGCCTTCTCCCCGAAAGCGGTCCGCAGCAGTCCTTGGTACTGCTGCTCGGTGAACGGATGCCCGGGGTACATGGCGACGAACATCCTCGCCTCGTCCCTCGTGATCCCCGTCAGCACCGGCACGCGGGCGAAGCGACCCGCCTTCAGTGCCTCGGCCGGATGCTCGGGCAGCAGGCCGGTGCCGAACGCGGGTGGCGCGAACGGCTGGTTCACCAAGGCCTTGACCGGAAGCCGCCGGAGACAGGCGACGTCGGCGCAGCCGAGCTTCCCGGCCGCGTCGGCACCCATCGCTTCGACGTCCGTCCGGGACAGGTACGGCGTGCCCGCGGGCAGGCCGGGGACGAACCCGCCGTCGGGCCAGTTCAAGGTGCACGGACTGCTCTGGATGATCACGCGGTGGAACAGCCCCGCCGCCGAGGGGGAGGCCAGCTGGGCGCAGGCGCTCATCGAGCCGGCCGATTCGCCGAACAGCGTGACGTTCCCGGGATCTCCCCCGAAGGCGCGCGCGTTGCGCTGCACCCAGCGAAGTGCGGCCTGCTGGTCTTGAAGGCCGAACACGCCGGAGTCGCGGCCGAGTTCCGGATGCCCGAAGAAGCCGAACACCCCCAGCCGGTAGTTCACCGTCACCACGACGACGTCCCCGCCCAGCGCCATGCGTTTGAAGTCGTAGTCGCTGCCCGCCCCGTAGGTGAAGCTGCCACCGTGGACCCAGACCAGCACCGGACGTGGCTTCCGCGCCGGCTTGGCCGGGCTGATCACGTTGAGGTACAGGCAATCCTCGTTGTCACTCGGCGCCGGACCGAGCCCCGCCTCCTGCGCGCACCGAGGTCCCGGTTTGCTCGCGTCCCGCACGGCGGTCCACGGTTCGGGACTTCGGGGTGGCGCCCAGCGCAGGTCGCCGACAGGTGGCGCCGCGAACGGAATGCCGTGGAAACTCCGGTATTCGCCCGTGCCCACGCCTCGAACGGGACCGGAATCCGTGCGGACGACCGGGCTTCCGCCCGCTTCCGCCACGGTCGTCGTCAGGGCCCCCAGCGTCATCACGCTCAGTGCCATGGACAGAAGCCGCTTACTCAGCCGTTGAGTGCGCATGCCCCCGACCATGACAGAGCGCCGGGCTCGTCACGGGGACTTGGCCTAAAGAGGCACGAATGCGGAGAGCAGCAGCCAGGAGACGACGGCCGAAGGGAGCAACGAGTCGAGCCGGTCCATCAGCCCGCCGTGGCCCGGCAGCATGTTCCCCATGTCCTTGACGCCGAGGTCGCGTTTGATCAGCGACTCGACGAGGTCGCCCAGCGTCGCCGTGCAGACGATCGCCGCGCCGAACAGCACGCCCTGCCAGGCGTGACCGTCGAGGAGAAGGCTGAGGGTCAGGGAGCCGGCGACCACACCGGCCACGAGCGAACCGGCGAACCCTTCCCAGGTCTTCTTCGGGCTGATGCTGGGCGCCATCGGATGCTTGCCGCCCAGTACACCGGCGATATAGCCGCCGGTGTCCGAAGCGACCACACCGATCATGAACGCCAGCACGCGGCCGACGCCGTCCGCAGGCGGGACGAGCATGGCGGCGAAGGCACCGAAAAGAGGGATGTACGCGGCGGCGAAGACCGACGCGCTGATGTCGCGCAGGTAGCCGTCCGCGCCGCCGGGCAACCGCCACAACAGGCAGACGAGCACCGTCAGCACGAACGCCGTCAGCGCGCCTTCACGGCCGTACGGCCACGCCAGCCAGATCATCGCCTGACCGCCGACGAGCACCGGGACCAGCGCGATCCGGATGCCCGCCGCGCGCTTCAGTGCCCCGGCCAGCTCGATCGTGCCGACCGCGATGGCGATCGCGATGATGCCGATGAACAGAAAGCGGACGGTGAGCAGGGACGTGATGATCGCCGCGCCCAGCAGCAGCCCGACCCCGATCGCGGCGGGCAGGTTGCGGCCGGCGCGGGAAACCTTCTTCGCCGGTTCCGGCTTCTCGGCCGGAACCGGTTCCGGGTTCTCCACCCGGTCCTCGCGTTCCTCGCTCACCTGGCTCATCAGACCTCGAGTAGCTCGGCTTCCTTGTGTTTCACCAGCTCGTCGACCTTGTGGCTGTAGGTGTCAGTGAGGTTCTGGAGTTCCTTCTCGGCGTGGACGACCTCGTCCTCGCCCGCCTCGCCGTCCTTCTTGATCCGGTCGAGCTCTTCCTTGGCCTTGCGGCGGACGCTGCGGATCGAGACGCGGGCGTCCTCACCCTTGGCCTTGGCGACCTTCACCATCTCCTTGCGGCGCTCTTCGGTGAGCTGCGGGATGACGATGCGGATCACGTTGCCGTCGTTGCTCGGGTTGACACCGAGATCCGACTCGCGGATCGCCTTCTCGATGGCGTTGAGCGAGGTCTGGTCGTACGGCTTGATCAACGCCATCCGGGCTTCGGGGATGTTGACGCTCGCCATCTGGTTCAGCGGGGTCGGCGCGCCGTAGTACTCGACGACAATGCGCGAGAACATCCCGGGATGAGCCCGGCCGGTGCGTACCGACGACAGGTCCTCCTTGGCGACGGACACCGCTTTTTCCATCTTCTCCTCGGCGTCGAGGAGGGTCTCGTCGATCACGGCAACTCCCGTAGTTGTGTATGCGTACCGATTGCGAAGATCAGAGCAGGCCTACGCGGGCACCCCGTCGGCGGGGGTGTCGACCAGGGTGCCGATCCTCTCACCACTGACCGCGCGGGCGATGTTCCCCTCGGTGAGCAGATTGAACACGATGATCGGCATGTTGTTGTCCATGCACAGGCTGAACGCGGTGGCGTCGGCGACCTTGAGATCCCGTTCCAGCACCTCGCGGTGGCTGATCTCGTGGAACATTTCGGCGGTCGGGTCGCTCTTCGGGTCCGCGGTGTAGACACCGTCGACGGCCTTCGCCATCAAGACGGCCTCACAGCCGAGTTCGAGCGCGCGCTGCGCGGCGGCGGTGTCGGTCGAGAAGTACGGCATGCCGACCCCGGCGCCGAAGATGACGACGCGGCCCTTCTCCAGGTGACGCTCGGCGCGGCGCGGGATGTACGGCTCCGCGACCTGTCCCATGGTGATGGCGGTCTGCACGCGGGTCGGCAGGCCCTCCTTCTCCAGGAAGTCCTGCAACGCCAGGCAGTTCATGACGGTGCCGAGCATCGCCATGTAGTCCGCGCGGTCGCGGTCCATGCCGCGCTGCGACAGCTCCGCGCCGCGGAAGTAGTTGCCGCCGCCGATCACGACGGCGATCTGCACGCCCGTCCGCGCGACGTCGGCGATCTGCTGAGCGACCGAGTGCACCACATCCGGATCAACCCCGATGGAACCGCCGCCGAACATCTCGCCGCCCAGCTTCAGCAGCACCCGCCGGTATCCGCCTTCGACCCGGACACCCATGTCGCCCTCCCTAATGCTCTGAACCCGACTGTGCCCCGTCCCCGATGGACGGAGACGGGGCACAGTGGTGATTCTTGTGTTCCGCGCCTGGATCAGGCCTGGCCGACCTCGAACCGGGCGAACCGGCTCACGGACACGCCGGCCTCGTCGAGCAGGGCCTTGACGGTCTTCTTGTTGTCCTTGACCGACGGCTGCTCGAGCAGGACGTTGTCCTTGTAGTACGCGTTGACCTTGCCCTCGATGATCTTGGGCATGGCCTGCTCCGGCTTGCCCTCTTCACGGGCGGTGGCCTCGGCGACGCGGCGCTCGTTCTCGACGATCTCGGCCGGGACCTCTTCGCGGGTGAGGTACTTGGCCTTGAGCGCGGCGACCTGCATGGCGGCGCCACGAGCGGCCTCGGCGGCGGCTTCGCCCTCACCGGTGTACTCGATGAGCACGCCGACGGCGGGCGGGAGGTCCGCACCGCGACGGTGCAGGTACGTGGTGGTGGTGCCCTCGTAGGCGGCGACACGGCGCAGCTCGAGCTTCTCGCCGATACGGGCGGCCAGCTCCTGGACCTGCTCGTCGACGGTCTTGCCGTCGAGCGCGGCGGCCTTCAGCTTCTCGACATCGCTGGTCTTCTCGGCCTTCGCGACCTCGACGATCTTCGCGGCGAGGGCCTGGAAGTCCTCGTTCTTCGCGACGAAGTCGGTCTCGGAGTCGAGCTCGATCAGCACGCCGCCGTCACCGGCGACGAGGCCCTCGGCGGTGGCGCGCTCGGCGCGCTTGCCGACGTCCTTGGCGCCCTTGATGCGCAGGAACTCGACGGCCTTGTCGAAGTCGCCGTCGTTCTCCTCCAGCGCCTTCTTGCAGTTCATCATGCCGGAGCCAGTGAGCTCCCGGAGACGCTTCACGTCTGCGGCGGTGTAGTTCGCCATCGTGGGTGTGTCCGTCCTTTTTCAGGTACGAGAAAGTCTTGTGGGGAAGTCACCCGTGGGGCCGCCGGGAGGCGGCCCCACGGGCGGGGTCGATCAGGAGGAGGCGGTGGCCTGCTCGGCCGGAGCCTCGGTGGCGGCCTCGGTCGCGGCGGCGGCTTCCTTGGCGTCCGCGGCGGCGGTCTCGGAGCCGGCGAGCAGCTCCTTCTCCCACTCGGCCAGCGGCTCGTCCGTGGCGACGCCGGCCTCGGGCTTGGCGTCGGCGGAGGAACCGTTGCGGCTGGAGCGGGCCATCAGACCGGCGGCGGCGGCCTCGGCCACGACCTTGGTCAGCAGCGCGGCCGAACGGATGGCGTCGTCGTTACCCGGGATCGGGTAGTCGACCTCGTCCGGGTCGCAGTTGGTGTCCAGGATCGCGACGACCGGGATGTTCAGCTTGCGAGCCTCGCCGACGGCGATGTGCTCCTTCTTCGTGTCGACGATCCACACGATGCTCGGCACCTTGGCCATGTCGCGGATACCGCCGAGGGTCTTCTCGAGCTTGTCCTTCTCACGGGTGAGCGTGAGGATTTCGCGCTTGGTCAGGCCGGCGAAGCCGCCGGTCTGCTCCTGCGACTCGAGCTCCTTCAGGCGGAGGAGACGCTTGTGCACCGTCTGGAAGTTGGTCAGCATGCCGCCGAGCCAGCGCTGGTTCACGTAGGGCATGCCCACGCGCGAGGCTTCGGCCGCGATGGCTTCCTGGGCCTGCTTCTTCGTGCCGACGAACATGATGGTGCCGCCGTGCGCGACGGTTTCCTTGATGAACTCGTACGCACGGTCGATGTAGGTCAGCGTCTGCTGCAGGTCGATGATGTAGATGCCGTTGCGCTCGGTGAAGATGTAGCGCTTCATCTTCGGGTTCCACCGACGGGTCTGGTGCCCGAAGTGCACGCCGCTGTCGAGCAGCTGCTTCATGGTGACGACGGCCATTGCCGGAATCAACCTCTTCTGTGTCGTGCGCGCCCGGCTCCGCCGGAACGCGCTTGCTCGGTTCGTCGCTCTCGGCCGGGTGGCCGATCGCCCTGGTGCCGATGCTCGGGCCCGGACCCGGGAGCGAAGTACCCCAGGGACCGCCGGGCCGTGTGCCCCCGGCTGTCCTGACCCTCCGTGAGGAGATCGGCCATCGGGAGCGCGCACGTGCACGCGAAGTCAGTCCGCTGCCGCGGACCGCGCAAAAGAGTCTACTCCCTGTCGCCACCGGGTACCGCACCGGCAGCCCCTGATGAGAGGGGTTGTCCACAACCGCCTCGGTTATCCACAGATTCCACCGGCGCGCCCCGCACGCCACGCCGCTACCCCAACCTTGAACACATGACACCGACGACCTCTTCCCGCCTTGTCACCAGGCATTCCTTCGCGATCGATCGCACCGGCGGCAGGCACCGCCGCCCAGGGCGCGTCCGGCCTCTTCCCCGCCTCGCGATCCTCGCGACCGTGCTCGCGATCCTCACGTCCGCGACGATGCCCGGGACGGCGAGAGGGGCGCCCTCGCCGCAGGGGCGCCTCTCCTGGCCGCTCTCGCCGACACCGAGCGTCACCAGGTACTTCGAGCCGCCCTCGACGCCGTACGGCCCCGGCCACCGGGGCGTCGACCTCGCCGCGCCACCGGGCACGAACGTGCTCGCGGCCGCCGAAGGAGTGGTGATGTTCGCCGGGCAGGTGGCCGGCCGCGGAGTGGTGTCGGTCGATCACGACGGAGGACTGCGCACCACCTACCAACCGCTCGCCCCGACGGTCACCACGGGTGACCAGGTCTACCGAGGCCAGGTGCTCGGCACCCTCGCGATGGGCCACCCAGGCTGCCCGAAGCCGGCGTGCCTGCATTTCGGCGTCCGGCGGGGCGAGGAGTACGTCGACCCGCTCGCGGTGATCGGCGAGCCGTCCGAGATCCGCCTCAAGCCCTGGGAGGGAGACTGAGCGTTTCGGTAAGCCTCTGCCGATGGCCTGCTGGTCTCGAGGGCGGGCGCGGGCATTGTCCGCGAAGTCGCAGGGTGGGTCGCGTGATCTTGGCTTAGGTTCCTGGCGTGGGTCCTGCTTTCCTTGCTCCCGATTCGGCCAATGACGTGATTCGCGTGTCCAGGCACGGGACGCGTGACCGGCGAGCGAACGCGCCTGGACCGGGCTCCGCACCCTGTGATCCGGCTGGCGGCACGCCTGATCCGGCTCCACAGGTGACTTCTGGCTGGAGACGTGTCGTCCGTGCAAGCACACGCGTCGTCCGGCTGGACACACGTGTCGTCCATCCAGACACACGTGTCGTCCGTGCAAGCACACGCGTCGTCCATCCAGGCACACGCGTCGTCCCGCCGCCGGAGCATGCGGCGCACTCACCCAGGGAATAGGGCTCCGGTAGCGCGGCAAGGCCGCGACGCAGGCCTCGGGTTTTCAGAGCCTCACCCGAAGCAACCCGGCAGGTCGCCCCCGGCAAAGGGCGGCGGTCAGGCCTGCTCGACCAGTTTGGCGCGCAACCGCATGACGGCGCGGGTGTGCAGCTGGCTGACCCGCGACTCGGTGACGCCGAGGACCTTGCCGATCTCGGCGAGCGTCAGGCTTTCGAAGTAGTAGAGCCCGACCACGATCCGGTCGCGTTCGGTGAGCTGGGCGATCGCCTGCGCGAGCTGACGGCGGTTGTCCTGGTCGACCAGGACGGCCACCGGGTCGACGGCGCCGTCGTCGGGAAGGGTGTCGACCAGCGAGCCGCTGTCCTTGCCCGCGGCGACCAGGTCTTCCAAGGCGATGACGCTGGTCAGCTGCATCTGTCCGTAGAACTCGCGAAGGTCGTCGACGCTGATTTCGAGCTCGGCCGCGAGTTCGGCGTCGGTCGGGGTGCGGTTCAGCCGGGCGCCGAGGCGTTCCAGGGCACGTTCGGCCTCACGGGCCTTGCTGCGGACCGCTCGGGGGACCCAGTCCTGGGAGCGGAGGTCGTCGAGGATCGCGCCCCGGATGCGCTGCATGGCGTAGGTCTCGAACCGCAGCCCCCTGGCGGGTTCGAACTTTTCGATCGCGTCGACCAGGCCGAAGATTCCGGACTGGATCAGGTCGCCGACGTCGACATGGGTCGGCAGCCCGGTGCCGACCCGGCCGGCGACGTATTTGACGAGCGGGGCGTAGTGCAGCACGAGCCGGTCTCGCACGACCTGGTCCGGAGACTCGGTGAACTCACGCCACAGCGCCTGGATCCCGGCGTCCACCTCGTAGCCGGTCCGCGCTTCGGGCGCGACGGCAGGACCGTCCCCGCCGGGGCGGTGTTTCCCGGCGGCTTCGGTGACATGTGGGTCGGCGGTCATCGGGCCGCCGTTCTCAGCATGCGACTCAGCGTGGTCTCCGTGCTCGTGCGGATGCGCGTGCGCCGCCGGTTCGGGCCGCCGGGTCACCTGCCGAGTCCTCCCCGGCATCATCGGGCCCGGGGGTGTGCGCGGTCGTGGATCGCCTTCAGCCGATCGACGGTCACATGAGTGTAGAGCTGCGTTGTGGCCAGCGTAGCGTGACCAAGCAGTTCCTGAACGCTCCGAAGATCAGCGCCGCCTTCGAGCAGATGGGTGGCCGCGGAATGCCTCAGACCGTGCGGCCCCATGTCGTTCGCCCCCGGCACCGAACCGACGGCGTCGTGAACGACCCGGCGAGCCGTCCGCGGATCGAGCCTGCCTCCCCGCGCCCCGAGGAAGAGCGCCTCCTCCCCCGGTCCCTTCTTTTCGACGGCGAGCTTTCCCCTGCCCTCGTCCAGCCACGCCCGCAAGGCCGCCTCGGCGGGGACGCCGAACGGCACGACACGTTCCTTGCCGCCCTTGCCCAGCACGAGCACGACCCGGCGGGAGAAGTCGACGTCACCCACATCCAGCCCGCACAGTTCCGAGACCCGCACACCGGTCGCGTAGAGCAGTTCCACGATGGCACTGTCCCGCAACGCCACCGGGTCGCGCTGTTCGGCACCGGCGGCTGAGAAGCGCATGACGTCACTGGCCTGCTCCGCGCGGAGGACGCCGGGAAGCTTGCGGTGCGCACGCGGCGCCACCAGCCGCCCGCCCGGATCAGACGCGAGCGCCCCGCCTCGGTGGGCCCACGCGGTGAAGGTGCGGGCCGCCGCCGCTCGCCTCGCCAACGTCGTCCGGCTTGCCCCTTCCTCGCGTTGCCGGGCGAGCCAGCCGCGCAGCGTCCCGATGTCGAGATCGGAGAACCGGCGACCGTTCCCCTCCACGAACTCCATCAGCGAGACCACGTCGCCGAGGTAGGCACGCACCGTATGCGCGGACAGCCCGCGTTCGAGGGAAAGGTGCCGCTCGTAGTCGTCGATCAGCTTCCGGACAGGCTCCGGCAGCGCGGCACGGGCGGCGCGCAGATCGGGTCTGCGGGCGCGTTTCCCCGTGCCGTGGGGACCTTCGGTCGACGGCATGCCGATCACGCTGCGCGATGTACGGCGGATGGTCAAGTATCGCCGCACCCTGTTGCGGTGTCCGTGGTCGGATCGTGCCGGGATGGCGTCTCATGGGTAGGCCAGTCAGGTCTTGGCGGCCTTTCTTCGCCACCCTGTGTCACCCCTTACCGCGAAGCCGTCGAGTTCGAGTGCCGGAAGGAGTGAACGGACCCGTTCGACCGGGATGCCGGACTCGGCGGCGATCCGCTCCACGGGCCTCGGCGACCGTTCGGACAGTGCGTCGTGCACTCGCAGCGCCTCCGGACCGAGCCGATCGGTGCGGCGGCGCGGTTTCGACGGATCCGCACCCGCCACGCCGAACCGTCCCGCCGTCTCGAGGATCTCGTCGACCGAGGTCACCAGCGTGGCCTCCCCTTCACGGATCAGCGCATGGCAACCGGCGGACATCCCCGAAGAGACCGGCCCCGGCATGGCCATCACGACCTTGCCGAGCGCTCCGGCCGTCGTCGCGGTGTTCCGTGCGCCGCTGCGCCTGCCCGCCTCGACCACGACTGTCCCTTCCGTGAGCGCCGCGATGAGCCGGTTCCGGACGAGGAAGCGATGTCTCGCGGATGTGGTGCCCGGCGGGTACTCGCTGACCACCGCGCCGGTCTTCCCGATGGAGCGCAACAAGGTCGCGTGCTGGGCCGGGTAGCCGACGTCGACACCGCAGCCGAGCAGGGCGACCGTCGTTCCGTCCGCGCTCAACGCGCCGCGGTGGGCCGCGCCGTCGATACCGAACGCCGCCCCTGAGAACACCGGGATCCCCCGGCTCGCGAGGTGGTAGCCCGCTTCGGCCGCGTTGTGCTCGCCGTACCCGGTCGCCGCACGGGCACCGACGATCGCGATCGCCTGGTCCACGGCCTCGTCGAGCCTCGCGGGGCCGCGTACCCACAGCGCCAGCGGTGGTGCCACGCCGGAAACGCCCCTGCTCTGGGCCACGGCCAGCGAGAGCAACGGCCAGGCCGGCCATTCGTCGTCTTCCGGGATGACGAGACGGGCCTCACCTGCCTCGGCTCGCTCCAGATCCCGCTCGGCGTAGTCGTGTGCTCGCCGCGCGGCGGTCTCGTCGCGCACCTTCGGCGGGCACTCGGCGCTCCGCACTCGTTCCGCGGCGGCGACGGGGCCGAGTTCGCCGACGAAATCGGCCAAGGCGGGTGCCGGCGGCTCGGCCACGCGCAGGAGATACGACCGGGCGATGCGTTCGGCGTCGAGTTCACTCATCCGGATGACCTCTCTCGGAAGTTGAGGGCAGCCGCGACCTCGTCCGCCTCCGGTTTGTCGGCCCCTTTCAAATCGGCGAGTGTCCAGGCGATGCGAAGGCAGCGGTCAGCGCCGCGCGCGGTGATCGCGCCTCGTTCCAACGCTCGGTCCAGCAACGCCGTGACCTGGGACGGCAGCGCGAACTCACGGCGCAGCGCCGGGCCGGGCACCTCCGCGTTCGTCAGCCAGCCCCGCTCCGTCCAGCGCTTTCCGGCTCGCTCGCGGGCCTCCAGCACTCGCTCGCGGACGGCCGCCGACGCTTCGGGCGGCTCGCTCAGGTGCGCGCTGAGCGCGGAAAGCGGGCGCAGCCGAACCCGTAAATCCACCCGATCGAGTAATGGCCCGGACAAGCGGCTCAAGTACCGCCTCCGCACGGTCGCGGAGCACGTGCAGTCGGCGTCCTTCGCCGGAGCACACGGGCAGGGATTCGTCGCCAGCACCAGTTGAAAGCGTGCCGGGTACCGCACCGCGCCCTTGACCCTCGCGATCCGCACTTCGCCCTCTTCGAGCACCGTGCGCAGCGACTCCAGCCGCTCCGGGCCGAATTCGCACACCTCGTCGAGGAACAGGATTCCCCGGTGCGCCCGGCTGATCGCGCCGGGCACGGCGAGGCCGCTTCCCCCGCCGATCAGCGCGGGCACGCTGATCGAGTGATGCGGCGCGACGAACGGCGGCACGGTGACGAGCGGCGCGGACCGCGAAAGCGAACCGTCGATCGAATGAATCGCTGTCACCTGCAACGACTCTTCGGCGGTCAGCCGTGGCAGGAGGCCGGGCAGGCGTTTGGCGAGCATCGTCTTGCCCACCCCGGGAGGCCCGGTCATGAGCAGGTGATGCCCGCCCGCCGCGGCCACCTCCAGTGCCCACCGCGCTTCCGGCTGTCCCACGACGTCGGCGAGGTCGGGCACCTGCGGCGGCTCCTGGACGACGGACGGCTCGGGACGGGTGAGTTCCCCTTCGCCCTTGAGCCAGTCCACGAATTCGGTCAGCCGCGCTACCCCGCCGACCTCCAAGCCGTCCACGAGAGCGGCTTCGAACAGCGACTCGGCGGGGACGACGGCCCTCCGGTACCCGGCGTCGCGTGCCGCCAGCAGTCCCGGCAGGACCCCGCGGACCGCCCGCACCCGGCCGTCCAAGGCGAGTTCGCCGAGCAGCACGGTGTTCAGCAGCTTCGTGGCGGGAACCGAGCCGGTCGCGGCCATGATCGCCGCCGCGATCCCCAGGTCGTAACCGGACCCGACCTTCGGCAGATTCGCCGGTGACAGGCCGAGGATCACCCGCTCGTCCGGCCAGGTGCGCCCCGAGTTACGGACGGCGGAGCGGACCCTGTCCTTGGCCTCTTTCAGCCCTGTGTCGGGCAGTCCGACCATCGTCACCTTCGGCGAGCCACCGCCGATGTCGGCCTCGATCTCGATCATTCTGCCTTCGACGCCGAGCAACGCGACGGACCAGGCCCTCGCCAGCGCCATTCAGAACGCCGCCTTGATATGCCGCACCTTGGGCTTGGCGTCGGGCCGGGCGACGATCGCGATGATGTCGTAGCGAACGGGGCACCAGCGGAGCATGAACTGACGCTGCCATTGGTACGCGAGACGGCGGATGCGGTCCGCCTTGTCCGGGGTCACCGCCTCGGCAGGTGTGCCGAAACCGACCCCGCTCCTCGTCTTCACCTCGCAGAAGACGAGGCGTTTGGTGTCGGTCGCGATGAGATCCAGCTCGCCGTCACGGCAACGCCAATTGCGGCTCAGGACGACATAGCCCGTCTTTTCCAGATGCCGGACCGCGAGCTCCTCGCCCCATCTGCCCAGTTCGATATGTGGTGCTCCGGCGGACGGCTGTTCGGCCGTGCTCGTCATCTCGATCCCCCTCAGCGATCGTCACGGTGCGTGTGCGATCAACGCTGCCAGGGTGAGGGGGCGGCGGACAGACCCGATTTCGTCGCCTGTGGACAACCGGGGTGTTGTGGATGGTTCGGCCGTCGCGGAAGCTCACCGGCCGGAATTGCCGGTGGGATGTGCTAGGCGACCCGGAGATACGTGAAGGCCCCCTTCACGCGATGAAGGGGGCCTTCACGTACTTTCCGAAGATCAGCCGGAGAACGGCCCGTCTTCCGGCAGCCGGAGGTCCGGTTTGTCCAGTTCTTCGACGTTGACGTCCTTGAACGTGATGACCCGGACGTGCTTGACGAACCGCGCGGGCCGGTACATGTCCCAGACCCACGCGTCGGACATGCGGACCTCGAAGTACACCTCACCGCCGCCGTCGCGCACCTGCACGTCGACGGCGTTGGCCAGATAGAACCGCCGCTCGGTCTCCACCACGTACGAGAATTGGCCGACTATGTCGCGATACTCGCGGTAAAGCGAGAGCTCCATCTCGGTCTCGTACTTCTCGAGATCCTCTGCGCTCATGAAATCCGCGCCCCTCCTCGCGATTTTGCTGCTGTTCCAGCGGCGGAGCGTTCATTGTTACCCACGTACGGGCCGAGGGCACGTATCGGCACGCTCGGGTTTTCCAGCGCCGCGACGGTCAGCACCACCGGGTGAGGCGGCGGCGCGCGGTGCGCGGCGGCCGCGGTGGCCACGTTCGTGTACGACCAGCGATGGACCGGGCTCGGACCGTGAGTGTTCAGGGCCGCGCTGTGGTCGGTGGTGCTGTATCCCTTGTGCACGTCGAAGCCGTAATGCGGGTGGACGTCGTGCAGGTCGCCCATGATCCGGTCCCGGGTGACCTTGGCCAGCACGGACGCCGCCGCCACACACGCGACGGCCTTGTCCCCTTTGAGCACCGGGATACTCGGGGCGGGCAGCCCGGACACGCGGAATCCGTCGGTCAGGACGTAGCCAGGCGCGTTCCGCAGCGCCGAGACGGCGCGCCGCATGCCTTCGAGGTTCATGACGTGGATGCCGAACAGGTCGATCTCGGCCGCCGGGATGACGATGACCGAGTAGTCGACGGCACGCTGGACGACCCGGTCGTACACCCGGTCGCGAGCCTTGGCCGTGAGCACCTTCGAGTCGGTGAGCTCGGGCAGGCGTGCGGCGTCACCCGGACGCAGGACACAGGCGGCCACGACGAGCGGGCCGGCGCAAGCACCGCGCCCTGCCTCGTCGACTCCGGCGACGGGCCCGAGGCCTCGCCGGTCCAGCGCGCCCTGCAACCCCCAGAAGAGGTCGCCACGCACCACTGCCCGCGGTGGCCGAAGCGGCTCGGCCGGTGTGAGCGGTACAGGAACTCTCAAGGCCTTACCGCCTCCGGTCGACCGCCTTGCGCACTCCGGCCGTCATCCGCCTGCCGAGGAAGAGCACGGGCCACGCCGAGGCGATACCGACGCCAAGGGGAAGCCCCTGCTGCCAGGCGGGCGCGCCAAGCGCCAGCGGCTGGGCGTTCGCCTGCGGGTTGTGGTCCGAAACGCCACCCCAGCGGCCGGGCGGGAGCACGATGATCCGCGCTTTGCCGATGATGTTGTCCACCGGAATCGCGCCATTGACTCCGCCGCCGCCCTGGCGCCGCGAGTCGCTCGAGTTGTTGCGGTTGTCGCCCATCACCCAGGCGTAGCCCGCAGGCACCTTGACCGGAGCGAACGTGTCCTGGACGGGCTTGCCGTTCTCGTCCACCTGAGATCCCGGTTCCCAGTGGATGTACGGCTCGTCGAGCGCCTTGCCGTCCACGATCACCCGGTTCTGCGGATCGCAGCACTGCACCGTCTGCCCGGCGGTCGCGATGATCCGCTTGACGAAGTCACGCTCGTCCGGCGGCGCGAACCCGATCAGGGAACCCAGCGTGCGGAATCCGGTGACGAAGATGTTGCTGGACTCCGGCGTGTCGATCTCGCCGACCCAGGCGGGCGGGCCCTTGAAGACCACCACGTCGCCCGGGCCGGGATCGGTGAAGTCGTACGTGATCCGGTCGACCAGGATCCGGTCACCCGTGCAACCCGGGCAGCCGTGCAACGTGGTCTCCATCGACCCCGAGGGGATCATGTAGACCTTGGCGAGGAACTGCTGGATCAAGATCGTCAGCACGAGTGCCACGACGATCAGGATCGGCAGTTCCTTCCAGAACGACCGCTTCTTGTTGACCTTGCCGAATTTCTTGGAACCTGATCGGCCCCGCCGGGAGGCCCTGGTAGGACGCTCCTCATCGGGGCGATCGGGCTCGTCTTCGGAGGTGTGCTGGGACACGGGTTCGACCACGACGCCAGGTTACCGGTAACCGTGCGGCTACCTACTTGGCGGAGGTCGTCTCGCGGTTTTCGCGGCGTTCCTTGATCTTGGCGGCCTTGCCGCGCAGCTCGCGGAGGTAGTAGAGCTTCGCCCGGCGGACGTCACCGCGCTTGAAGACCTCGACCTCGGCGATGTTCGGCGAGTGCACCGGGAAGGTGCGCTCCACGCCGATGCCGAACGACACCTTGCGGACCGTGAAGGTCTCGCGGATGCCGCCGCCCTGGCGACGCAGCACGACGCCCTGGAAGATCTGGTTGCGCTCGCGGTTGCCCTCGATGACGCGGACGTGAACCTTGAGCGTGTCGCCCGGTCGGAAGTCCGGGATGTCGGAACGCAGTGACTGCGCGTCCAGCGCGTCCAGGGTGTTCATCGGTGGTCCGTCCTCGTCTTCGTATGGCTTACGTGCAGCTTGGGCGCGCAGTGTCGGGCACTGCGACCTACCCGGGGGCTGATGGCGTTCCGGTGTACGGCGCCGGCTGCGAAGCCGCGCGTCCACTCACGCCAACCTGTCAAGTATTGCAGACCAGGTCTCAGGCGTTTGACCCGGCCTGGCCGCCGTCCTCGTGCAACCGCTCGAGGACGGCGAGATCGTGCTTGTCGAGACTACCTTCCGGCAGCTGCCCGATGAGTTCGGGCCTGCGCCGCACGGTGCGTTCCAGTGCCTGGTCGCGGCGCCAGCGGTCGATCAGCGCGTGGTTCCCCGAACGCAGGACGTCCGGCACGGCCAGGTCCCGCCAGACCTCCGGCCGGGTGTAGCTGGGGCCTTCGAGCAGCCCGTCGGAGAACGAGTCCTCTTCGGCGGAGCGCGCGTTGCCGAGGACTCCGGGCAGCAGCCGGACGACGGCCTCGACCATCACCAGTACGGCGGCCTCGCCGCCGACCAGTACGTAGTCGCCGATCGAGACTTCGTCGACGGGCATCCGCCGCGCGGCGTCGTCGATCACCCGCTGGTCGATGCCCTCGTAGCGGCCGCACGCGAACACGAGGTGCTCCTCGGCGGCGTACCGGTGGGCCATGGCCTGGGTGAACGGCCGCCCGGCCGGGGTCGGGACCACGAGCCGGGTGTTCTCGCCGCAGACGTCGTCCAGGGCGGGGCCCCAGATCTGCGGTTTCATCACCATGCCGGGCCCGCCGCCGTACGGCGCGTCGTCGACCGCGCGGTGGACGTCGTGCGTCCAGTTCCGCAGGTCGTGTACGCCGACCTCGATGAGGCCGCGGTCGATCGCGCGCCCGAGCAGCGCGGCGCGGAGCGGGTCGAGGTATTCGGGGAAGATCGTGACTACGTCGAGGCGCATCAGGCGTCCAGCAGGCCTTCCGGCGGGTCGAGGACGACGCGGCCACCCGGGACGTCGACCGCCGGGACGATCGCCTTCACGAACGGCACCAGCACCTCGCGTCCGTCGTGCTCGATCGACAGCAGTTCGCCGGCGGGCGAGTGCACGATTTCGAGCACCTTGCCGACGACCGTGCCGTCGGTGAGCTCGGCCCGCAGGCCTTCGAGTTCGTGGTCGTAGAACTCGTCGGGGTCTTCGGTCGGCGGCAGCGTCGAGGTGTCGGCGATCAGCAGCGCGCCGCGAAGGGTCTCCGCGACGTCCCTGGTCAGGACCTCTTCGAAACGCACCAGCAGCCGCCCGCTGTGTTCGCGGGCGGCTGCGATGGTGAGGTTTCTGCTGCTGCCGTCACGCAGCTTCGTCGTGACGGCCGAACCGACCGCGAACCGCTGTTCCGGCGAGTCCGTGCGCACGTCCACCGCGAGTTCCCCGCGGATTCCGTGGGCCTTGGCGATCCGGCCTACTACGACGTCCATCCCGTTCTGTCCTTGGTCAGCGATCGGTGTCGACGACGTCCACCCGGACGCCGCGGCCACCGATGCCGCCCATGACGGTGCGCAGGGCGGTCGCGGTACGACCGCCCCGGCCGATCACCTTGCCGAGATCGTCGGGGTGCACGTGCACCTCGAGCGTGCGGCCACGACGCGTGGTCAGCAGCTCGACCCGGACCTCGTCCGGGTTGTCGACGATCCCGCGCACCAGGTGCTCGAGGGAGTCAGCGAGGAAGCTCACGCCTCGGCCTTGTCACCCTCGGCGGCCTCGGCCTTGTCGGCTTCGGCCTTCTTCGGGGCGGACTTCTTCTTCGGCGTGGTGGCCTCGGCGGAGGCCGAGTCACCGGCGGCGGCGAGCGCGGCGTTGAACAGGTCCTGCTTCGACGGCTTCGGCTCGGCGACCTTCAGGGTGCCCTCGGCGCCCGGCAGGCCCTTGAACTTCTGCCAGTCACCGGTGATCTCGAGGATGCGCTGGACCGGCTCGGTCGGCTGGGCACCGACGGACAGCCAGTGCTGGGCCCGCTCGGTGTCGACCTCGATGAAGCTCGGCTCTTCCTTGGGGTGGTACTTGCCGATCGTCTCGATGGCCTTGCCATCACGGCGGGTGCGCGCGTCGGCGACGATGATGCGGTAGTACGGCGCACGGATCTTGCCGAGACGCTGCAGCTTGATCTTGACGGCCACGGGTGTGGGTACTCCTCAGTTCTCTCTGATGCATGTGGAAGGCGCACGCCAGCCGAGTGGGGACACGGCTGCGCACACCCGAAGGGTGAGCTCGGGCGCGGTGAGAGGGTCCGGCCAAAGCAGGCAAGCGTACATTCTGCCAGACGCCGGGCGAGCGTCAGAACGCGGCTATCCCGAGCGAGGCGAGCAGGATGGTGACGGCCGGGAGGAAGTTGTTCACCTGATGGGCGACCACGCTGCCGAGCAGCCGTCCGGTGAACACCCTGGCCAGCCCGATCGGGATCGCGATCACCAGCAGCAACGTGGTGCGCAGCGGTTCGAGGTGGCTCGCCGCGAAGACGGCCGTGGAGACCAGGAAGGCCGCGATCCTCCCCCAGCGTTCGGTGCGCCAGGTCAACCGTTCCACCGCGCCCCACAGGAGACCGCGGTAGATGATCTCCTCGCAGATCGGCCCGACCAGCCACAGGTAGATGAACATGACCACGGCCGCCGAGACCGACATCCGCCGGTCCTCCACGAGCGCGCTGATCGCCGAGGTCGCGTTCTCGTTTCCGACGAGCTGCGTCCAGACGTAGGCGGCGAGCGAGGTCAACCCGAGCCCGAGCACGCCGAGTTTGAGCCCGACCTTGACGTCCGCCCAGCTCCAGCCGATCCGCAGGTCGGCGAAGGGGCCGTTGCCGCGCAGGCGGGTGATCAGCAGCGCGACCCCGGCGGCGATCATCGTCGGCACCATGGTGCCCAGCAGCACCATGCGCATCGGCAGTGGCTGACCGGGCTGGACGTCGCCGAGCAGGACGCTGATGAACGCCGCCGACGCCAGCAGAACGGCTTCCACCAGGAGGAAGGCCCCGAATCCCCAGCGATGCGGCGGTGGCGTGTCGGGCGCGGCCACCTCACCTCCGGCAGTGACTTCTTCGGTCAGCTCATCCGGCGGCGCGGCCTCGGGGATCGGCTCCCTGGGCTGAGATACGGTCACGCCGATCCCTCCGGTGATCGTTCGGTTACTCAAAGACTCTAGCCGCCTGGAGCGGCGATCACCTCGCCGCGAAGAGCAATACAGCCGGTGGGAGGTTGTTGGCCGCGTGCGCGATGACGGACGCGCTCACCCGGCCGGAGAGATAGCGGGCGAGACCGATGGCGATGCCCTGGCCGAACAACGCGATCGTGCGCGCGGCCTCGCCGTGCAACTGGGCGAACACCAGCGCGGTGACCAGCAGGATCACCCACGAGGGCAGGCGGTGGAAGCCCATGGCGTTCCACAGCGTGCCGCGGAAGAGCAGTTCTTCGGTGACCGGAGCGGCGAGGACGACGATGACGGCGGCCAGCACCAGCCAGATCGTGTCGCCGTCGGCGGTGCCCGACAGCTCGGTGATCGGGCCGGGCGAGACGTCGGAGAAGGTCCTGTCGTCGCTGTCGGTCCCGTACACGGCGAGCAAAAGCAGGTTGAGGAGGTAGCCGGCGGCGAGCGCGGCGGCCCCGCAGGCGAGCCCGATCCGGACGTCGCGCCAGGTGGGCTTGAGCCCGAAGTCCGTGCGGAGCCCTTGCCCCCAAACGCGTGAGCCGACCGCGGGACCGAGACCGAGGACGAGGGTCGGCAGGAACGCCAGGATCAGCAGCGGGCCGACGTCACGCAGTTCCAGCGGGTCGTAGCCGCCGAAGCGGCCTGACATCAGGAAGCTCATGACGAGCGTGACGAGGTGGTATCCGGCGATGCCCGCGAAGAACGCTACGAAGCCCCAGTGCGCTCCGAGCACCAGACGCTCGCGAGCCTGCCCGTCGTCCACCACGCCTCCACGCTAAGTGCCGCTCCGGTCACCGGTGGAGTCGGGTCAGGCGTAGATCTTGCCACGCAGGACGATGTGGCTCGGATGGCGGAGTACCGCGACATCCTCGCGCGGATCGGACGGGTAAACGAGCAGATCGGCCGAAGCGCCGTCGACGATTCCCGGCACACCGAGCCATTCGCGGGCCGCCCACGAAGCCGAAGCCAGCGCCTGCTCCGCGGACATGCCCGCCTTGTGCAGTGCCTCGATCTCGTCGACGAGCCTGCCGTGCTCGACCATGCCGCCCGCGTCACTTCCGGCGTACACCGCGACGCCCGCCTCGATCGCCGTCGAGACCATCTCCCCCACACCGGCGTGCAACGCCCGCATGTGGTCGGCGTACACCGGGTACTTGCCCGCCTTGTCCGCGATACCCGGGAAGTTCTCGATGTTGATCAGGGTCGGCACGAGCGCGATCCCGCGGTCGGCGAGGACGCCCAGCTGGTCCGGGAGCAGTTCGGTGCCGTGTTCGAGGCAGTCGATCCCCGCGTCGATCAGACCGGGCAACGCGGCCTGGCCGAACACGTGCGCCGTCACCTTGGCGCCCTCGGCGTGCGCGACGGCGATGGCCTCGGCGAGGACGTCGTCGGGCCAGAGGGGCGCGAGATCGCCGGCACCGCGGTCGATCCAGTCGCCGACGAGTTTGACCCAGCCGTCACCGTCACGCGCTTGCTCGGCGACCGCCTTCGGCAACTCGGAAGGGTCTTCGAGTTCGATACCGAGGCCGGGGATGTAGCGCTTGTGCAAGGCGATATGCCGTCCGGCGCGGATGATCCTCGGCAGGTCGGCCCGCTCCTGCAGCGGCCTGACGTCGATCGGCAGACCACAGTCACGGATCAGCAGCGTCCCGGCGTCGCGATCGGTGATCGCCTGCTCGGTCGCCTCTTCGAGCGTGGTCGCGCCGCCGACACCGATGCCGGGGTGGCAGTGTGCGTCGACCAACCCGGGCACGAGAAAGCCTTCCCGGACAACGGTTTCCGCTCCGGCGACCGGTTCGGTGGTGATCCGGCCGCCGGTGACCCACAGCTCGCGGTGCTCGCCGTCCGGCAGGACGACGCCGGCCAGGTGCAGCGCCTCCACGGACTACTTGTCCTTCGGCAGCTTGAACTTCTTCGGGTCGAACCCGGGTACGTCGTTCATGCCGCCGAGTTGGGAGAGGTCGGGCATCCCGCCGCCACCGGGCATCCCGCCACCGGGGGGCAGCATCGGCATGCCGCCGGGGAAGCCGCCGCGGACCTTGGGCTGCGTCGGGCCGCGCCCCTTGCCCTTCTTCCCCTTCTTGCCCTTGCGGTTCTTGCTGCCGCCGCCTCCGCCGCCGAAGCCGAACCGGCCCGCCATCTGCGCCATCATCTTGCGCGCTTCGAAGAACCGGTTGACCAGGTCGTTGACGTCGCGGACGGCGACGCCGGACCCCTTCGAGATCCGGACCCGGCGCGAGGCGTTGATGATCTTCGGGTCGGCCCGCTCGGCGGGGGTCATGCCGCGGATGATCGCCTGCAGCTTGTCGAGCTGCTTGTCGTCGACCTGAGCGAGCTGGTCCTTCATCTGCCCGGCGCCGGGCAGCATGCCGAGCAGGTTGCCGATCGGGCCCATCTTGCGGACCGCGAGCATCTGCTCGAGGAAGTCTTCGAGGGTGAGCTGGCCGCTGCCGAGCTTGGCCGCCGTCTGCTCGGCCTTCTCCTGGTCGAAGTGCTGCTCGGCCTGCTCGATGAGGCTGAGCACATCGCCCATGCCGAGGATCCGGCTGGCCATCCGGTCCGGGTGGAAGAGATCGAAGTCCTCGAGCTTCTCACCGTTGGAGGCGAACAGGATCGGCTGGCCGGTGACCTGGCGGACCGACAGCGCGGCACCACCGCGGGCGTCACCGTCGAGCTTCGTGAGCACGACACCGGTGAAGCCGACGCCGTCGCGGAACGCCTCGGCCGTGGTGACCGCGTCCTGACCGATCATCGCGTCGACGACGAACAGCGTCTCGTCCGGCGAAACGGCGTCGCGGATGTCCGCGGCCTGCTTCATCAGCTCTTCGTCGACGCCGAGACGGCCGGCGGTGTCGACCAGGACGATGTCGTGCTGGGCGCGCTTGGCCTCGTCGATGGCGCGGCGGGCGACGTCGACCGGGTCGCCGACGCCGTTCCCGGGCTCGGGTGCGAAGACCGCGACCCCGGCGCGCTCGCCGACGACCTGCAGCTGTGTGACCGCGTTGGGACGCTGAAGGTCACACGCGACCAGCATCGGCGCGTGCCCCTGCTTCTTCAGCCACATCGCGAGCTTGCCCGCGAGCGTCGTCTTACCGGCACCCTGCAGACCGGCGAGCATGATGACCGTCGGCGGGTTCTTCGCGAACGTGAGCCGCCTGGTCTCGCCGCCGAGGATGGTGACGAGTTCCTCGTTGACGATCTTGATGACCTGCTGCGCCGGATTCAGCGCGCCGTGCACCTCGGCGCCCTTGGCGCGCTCCTTGATCCGGGCGATGAAGTCCTTGACCACAGACAGCGCGACATCCGCCTCGAGCAGCGCGATCCGGATCTCGCGCGCGGTGGCGTCGATGTCGGCGTCGGAGAGCCTGCCCTTGCGAGACAGGGTCTGCAGGGCGGACGTGAGCCGATCGGAGAGGGTGTCGAACACGGGTGTGCACGCTCCAGCGGGGTCGTTGTGGCTCGCCGGTACGGACCGGCGGCTTCCCAGGGTAGTCGGTGTTCCGTGCAGGCGTTGACACGGTTGCGCGTGAGCTCAGGGCTCGCGGAGGTCGGCTTCGGCCAGAGCCTGGATACCGCTCGGGTTTACCCGTTGCCCGGAAGCACCGTGAAAGGGCCAGGGCTGCCGCGGCGCGCCTGGGCGATGTCGGAGCTGTGACCGGGCCTGCCCGTGATCAAGGACACCCAGCGGCAGGTCGTGAACTATTCGGCCCTGCAGCCCGGTGACCTGCTGTTCTTCGATCCGGAACCGCAGCTCGGACCGCTGGTTTCCCATATCGGGCTCGACAGCGAGGGCAAGCGGCGGGTGTTGTCCAGCCGGAAGGTCGCCAACGGGCCGACCTTCGGCGACGCCGGTGGCACGTCCTTGATCGACGGCGAAGGCACCTACGCGAAGGCGTTCCGCGCGGCCAAGCGGCTCTAACGCTAAACAGGGCTCCGGGACCGATCGCCCCTCGCAGACCGGTACCGGAGCCCCTACGGAAGGCTCGCCTCCCCGCGAGCCGACCGTAAGCACACTTGGCGAGTTTCGCGGGACTCGGTATCGCCGGACCCCCAGTACCAGGCGATTCGCTGCCCGCGCCTTCTCTCCGCGCGATGACATAACCTTGCCCGGTCACCCTGGGGTCACGGCAGCGTGAAGACCCCCAACTCCCCCTGAGTAGATCTACTCAACTGGTCTTGGCCGACGACGCCGACGACGCCGACGACGCAGCTTGCTTCGCCCGCGTCCGCGCCTGGCGTGCCTTGTCCGCCGCTTCCTTGGCTTTCTCGACCGGGCCCTGCTGCAATGCCGCCAGCAGCCGCGTCACGCCTTCGGACTGTTCGGCGGCGGTCGGCCGCAGGACGTCGTCGCCGTCCAGCTTGGCCTGGATGAGCGCTTCGAGCGCTTCACGGTAGTGATCGGTGTACCGGCCGGGATCGAAATCCCGGGTGAGGTCCTCGATCAGCGAAACCGCGTTCCGCAGTTCCCCCCGCCGCAGGTCGACGTCCTCGTGCAGGAACGGGAAATCGGGCCGCCGGATCTCGTCGGGCCACAGCATCGTCTCGAGCAGGATCACCTGGTCTCGCACGCGCAGCGCGCCCAGCGTTTCGCGCTGTCGCAAGGTCACCTTCACGATCGCGATCCGCCCGGACTGCTGCAGCGCCTCGCTCAACAGAACGTACGGCTTGGTGCCGGCGGGCTCCGGTTCGAGGTAGTAGCTGCGGGCGAAGTACATCGGGTCGACCTGCTCGGCGGGGGTGAAGCCGACGACGTCCATCGACCGGGTGGTCGGCGGGAGCAGCGAAGCGAAATCCCCGGGGGTCAGCAGGACGACGTCACCGTTGGGAACGGGATACCCCTTGGCGATCTCGGCCGCGGGCACCTCGGCGCCGTCGACCTCGCAGACCCACTTCACCCGCACCCGGCCGCCGTCGGGCTCGTGCACCTGGTGGAGGGGGACGTTGTGCTCCTCGGTCGCGCTGTACGCCTTCACCGGAATGGCGTAGGTCCCGAATCCGATCGTGCCTTTCCACACCGCGCGCATGGCCCACCTCCGCCTGGTCAGCGTATCCACGCGCCGAAGGAGCGGGACAGCTACAAACGGGTGTCAGGGGCGACCGATTCGCTCACACATTCGAACGACGGACGGGATTCGGCGAGTGCCTCGGCCGAACAGTCGACAGCGGTGGCCGCCGCACGGAGCACTTCGGCGACGACCTCGACGTCGGTCATCGGGGCGGTGGCCAGCGCGCCTTCGCCGCCCCCTTCGACCCGGCCCGCCATGCCTTCGAGCGCGATGGCGAGGGCCTGCTGCCCCGCGACGAGGTGCCGGACCACCTTGAGCAGTTCGGGCACCGTCGCGGCGGTACCGGAAGCGGTGAGGGAGACGGCGAGGTCGTCCGCGCACGCGCGGAGATGGGAGGCCACGACCGTCGGCGGAAGCGTGATCCGCTGTGGTCCGGGCGAGTCCTGCTCGTGGTCGAGCACGTGCTCACCGCCCCTCCGGCTCCTTCGGGTCTCGACCGCGCACATCCTGCCACCGCTACCCTCCGCGATTCGCGCGACACCCCGGTCCCGGGTCAGCCGTAACCGAGCAGGACCACCGCGCCCGCCGCCAGGACCAACCCCGCGGATCGCACGGGTCCCGGCCGCTCACGGAGTGCCACGATGCCGAGGACGACCGGCACGACCGGATAGAACGACGCCAGCACTACCGCGATCGTGGTCAGTCCCTGGCGAGTGGCGAGGAGATACAGGACCAGAGACAACGCGGCGAAGCAGCCGTTCGCCACCGAGCCGACCGCGAAGCGCCACGGCAGCCGCACACCGTTCCCCCTACGGGCGACGATCGGGAGGATCGCCGAAGTCGCCGCCAGCCTGCTCGCCACGACCGGCCAGAGACCGGCTTCCGGTGCCGCCTGCGCCAGCGCGAGATACTGGACGGCGAATCCGGCGCTGGCGATCAGCGCGTCCCGGACCGCGGGCTTCGTGCTTTCCGCGTCACCCGCGCCGGAACGCGAAACGGCCCCCAGCGCGAGGACCGCCAGCCCGATCCCGGCGAATCCCGGCACCGAGGGACGCTCGCCCAGCAGGGTCACGCCGACGAGCACGGGCAGTGTCACGCTGCCCACCGCGCTGATCGGCACCACGATGCTCATCGCCCCGCCGATCAGACCGCGGTAGAGGAAGACCATGCCGACGGCCGTGCCGAAGCCGGAGGCAGCGCCCCATACGAGATCAGGCGTCGACGGATCCGCCGGCGTGAGCAGAAGCACGGCACCGAGCATGATCACGAAACCGCCCGCCTGGCCGGCGAACGCGACGGCGGCGAAGTCGGCCCGCCGGGCCAGGAGTCCGCCCGCGAAGTCGACGAATCCGTAACAGAGGGCGGATCCCAGCGCGAGCAGAGTGGGATCGGGCATGGATTGGCTTACCCGGCGCCGGGTGTCGGCAAACGATCAAGCTGCGGCGGCCAGCAGCGCCGCTTCGATCTTCGACCGCCACTCCTGGTCGACGCGGCCCGCCCGCGGCGCGACGGCGAACGAGTCGACGACGGCGCCACCGAGCGTGGCCACCTTCGCCCAGCGCACCTCGGCCTCGCACCGGCGCAACGCGCCCGCGACCCGGTACAGCAGCCCGATCCGGTTCGCGGCCCGCAGTTCGACCACGACCGTGTCGTGCCCACTGGTCTCGTCGTCGAACCAGATCACCTTCGCTCCGGCCGGCGGCGTCTCCCCTCCGCCGTAGTCCCGTTCCTTGGCCGCGAGCCGCTGGGTGAGCGGCAGCGTACCGGCCACCGCCCGCGCGAACTGCTCACGCAGCAGGGTGACGTCGGGCAGCGAGCCGAACTTCGGCGACGCCGTGAACACGCCCGCGCGTCCCCCGTCGTGCCCGCGCAGCACCGCCGCGTGGACTTCGAGCGAGTTCAGCGCGAGCACCCCGGCTGCGGGAGCCAGCAGTTCGGCGCGCGCCGGGACCGCCAGCACGACGGTCACGACCTTGCCCGCGGCGGTGATGCGGACCTCGCCACGGCCGGACGCGACGGCTTCGGCGACGAGCTCCCGCTGTTCGGCACCCATCGGCTCCGGCGGCACGAATCCCTTGCCGTGCAACGCTTCCTCGCAACCGGACACGAGTTCGGCGAGCAGGCGCGCCTTCCAATCCGTCCACACACCAGGTCCGGTGGCCAGCGAATCAGCCGTCGTCAGGGCGTGCAGCAGTTCCAGCAGGACAAGGTTCTCGTCGAGCGTCTTCGTCACCCGCTGGATCGTGGCGGGATCGCTGATGTCCCGCCGCGTCGCGGTGTGCGGCAGCAGCAGATGATGCCGCACCATCGCCGCGACCAGCGCCGAATCGGCGTCCGTCAGCCCGAGCCGGGCCGCCACCTGGGCACTGATCTTCGCGCCGAGTTCGGAATGGTCCGCGTCGCGGCCCTTGCCGATGTCGTGCAGCAGCGCGCCGATGAGCAGCAGATCCGGCCGCGAAACGGTGGTCGTCAGTTTCGACGCCTCGACCGCGGCACGCACGAGATGCCTGTCGACGGTCCACGAGTGCACCGGCGACCTCGGCGGGAGATCCCGTACCGCCCCCCATTCGGGGAACAGGCGCGCCCACAGGCCAGTGCGGTCCAGCGCCTCCACGGCGTCGACGAGTCCCTCGCCCGCGCCGAGCAGTTCCACCAGCGCCTTGAGGGCGTCGGCGGGCCAGGGTGCGCGCAGTTCCGGCGCGGTTTCGGCGAGGGCCCGCAGGGTCCCGTGCGCGATGGGCTTCCGGATCCGCGCCGACGCCGCGGCGACCCTCAGCAGCAGGGCCGGATCCTTGGCGGGCACCGCGTCCCGCGCCAGCGCGACCTCGTTCCCGTGCAGGACGACACCCTCGTCGAGCGGAGTCCGCGCCGGCCGCCGCCCGAACCGCGTCTTGGGCGGTTCCACAGTGGACCGGAGCGCGACGTCCACCGCGTACGCGATCGTCCGCCCGACACCGGAAAGCTTACGCGCCAAGGTGAACCGGTCGCCGAACCCGAGCTCACCGGCGACCGTCTCGGCCTCCGGCGCGCTGAGGATGTCCCGCTCCCGGCGGAGTTCCCGGCGCAGTTCCGTCCGGACGTCGAGCAGCAGGCTCTTGGCCGCCAGCAGCTCCTCACCGGGTCTCGCCGTCAGCTGTGCCGCCGCCAGCGCTTCCAACACGGCGAAGTCGCGAAGGCCGCCCCGGCCGTGTTTGAGATCCGGCTCGGCGGACTGCGCGATCTCGCCACTGCGGGCCCAGCGCTGCCGCACCGCGTCCGCCAGTTCGTCCATCCGTTTCCTGGCGGTCCGCCGCCACTGGTCCCGTGCCGCTGCCGCCAGCCTGGCGGTGATCTCGGCGTCCCCGGAGATGTGGCGGATGTCGAGCAGCCCCATCGCGGTCCGCAGATCCTCGGACGCCACCTTCAGGGCCTCACCCGGAGTGCGCACCGAGTGATCGAGGCCGATCTTGGCGTCCCACAACGGGTACCAGATCGCGTCGGCGATCTCGCCGACCCGCGAATTCCCGTTGTGCAGCAACAAGAGATCGAGATCGGAGAAGGGCACCAGCTCGCTGCGCCCCAGGCCGCCGACGGCGGCCAGCGCGACACCGGGTTCAGCGGTGTCTACACCGGCCGCCGAAGCGCCCTTGCCCAACCAGAATTCGTAGAGGTCGACCAGGGCCGCCCGCAACGCGGCCGACCCCAGCCTCCCGTGCCTGCCCTCGAGCAATCGCTCGGTGGCCTTGACCAGTTCACCCCCGTCGGCCATCCGTGACGCCTATAGGGCGTCCGAGCCGCGCTCACCGGTGCGTACCCGGATGACCGTCTCCACCGGCGTCACCCAGATCTTGCCGTCACCGATCTTGCCGGTGTGGGCGGCCGTGGTGATCGCGTCGAGCACCTTCTCGACGTTGGAATCGTCGGTGACGACCTCGACCCTCAGCTTCGCCACGAAGTCCACGGAGTACTCCGCACCCCGGTAGACCTCGGTGTGGCCCTTCTGCCTGCCGTAGCCCTGCACCTCGCTGACCGTCATGCCGAGCACGCCCAGCTGCTCCAGCGCGGAGCGGACGTCGTCGAGCGTGAACGGCTTCACGATCGCGGTGATCAGCTTCATGCCTTGCTCTCCTCGAGTTTCGTGGCCGCGTTTCCGGTGGACGACTTGACCGGGATGGAGCTCGGCTGGCCGAGGCCACCGCCCGATCCGGTGAAGTCGTACGCGCTCTCCGCGTGCTGGGCCTCATCGATACCACTGACCTCGTCCTCCGCGCTGACGCGGAACCCGCCGAGCTTCTTGATCACCCAGCCGATGACGAAGGTGAGCACGAACGAGTAGCCGAGCACGACGGCCGCCGCGAGCGCCTGCTTGCCGAGCTGGCCGAGGCCGCCGCCGTAGAACAGGCCGTCGACGCCGAGCGAGTTGACGCTGGTGGTGCCGAAGAAACCGATGAGCAGCGTGCCGACGAGACCACCCACGAGGTGGACGCCGACGACGTCGAGGGAGTCGTCGAAACCGAAGCGGAACTTGAGGCTGATCGCCAGCGCGCACAGGGCACCGGCGATGAGACCGATGGCGATGGCGCCCAGCGGGCTGACGAAACCGGCCGCCGGGGTGATCGCGACGAGACCGGCGACGGCACCGGAGGCGGCGCCGAGGGTGGTCGGCTTGCCGATCTTGATCTGCTCGATGATCAGCCAGCCGAGGATGGCGGCGGCGGTCGCGACGGTGGTGTTGGTGAACGCGACGGCGGCGAGGTCGTTGGCGGCCAGCGACGAACCGGCGTTGAAGCCGTACCAGCCGAACCACAGCAGCGCGGCACCCAGCAGCACGAACGGGACGTTGTGCGGACGTCCGGTGCCCTTCGGCCAGCCCTTGCGCTTGCCGAGCACGATCGCCAGCGCCAGGCCCGCCGCGCCGGCGTTGATGTGGACGGCGGTACCACCGGCGAAGTCGAGCGCCTTGAGCTGGTTGGCGATCCAGCCGCCGACCGAATCCGCGCCGATGAAGCCGTTGAACGAGAACACCCAGTGCGCCACCGGGAAGTACACGATGGTCACCCACACCGCGACGAACAGCGTCCAGCCCCAGAACTTGGCGCGGTCGGCGATGGCACCGGAGATCAGCGCGGGCGTGATGATCGCGAACATCAGCTGGAACATCACGAAGGCGAACAACGGCAACGCGTCCGCGCCGGGCCAGGCGACCTCGGGCGCGGTGTCGGTGGCGGCGGTCGCGAACCCGGCGAGCTTGCCGGAGATGTTCGAGAGACCGGCGAAGTCGAAGTTACCGAGCAATCCTCCGCCGATGTCGTTGCCGAACGCCATCGTGAAGCCGTACAGCGTCCAGAGGACACCGACTACGGCGAGCGCGATGA
Organism: Amycolatopsis lurida; assembly: GCF_900105055.1. Lineage (NCBI taxonomy): Bacteria > Bacillati > Actinomycetota > Actinomycetes > Pseudonocardiales > Pseudonocardiaceae > Amycolatopsis > Amycolatopsis lurida. The sequence goes on along the minus strand of NZ_FNTA01000004.1, from coordinate 6,662,468 downwards.
AGTTCATCATCAACATGTTCAGGACGCTCTTCGCGCGGACCATGCCGCCGTAGAAGAACGCCAATCCCGGTGTCATGAGCATGACCAGCGCGGCGCTGATCAACACCCATGCGGTGTCTCCTGCGTTCAGCACAATCTTCCTCCCGTGCCTGGGGTGTACTGCGCAGGAATCTTTGGACCGCGGTGTTTCCTCGGGCGGCGATTCAGGTTTCACCCGCGTGAACTGTCGGTGCGGCGTTGTTACGTCCAGGTTTCCCGAGACCTGGTGCGTTCTGTCCGGTTGCGAAACCTCATGGTCGAATAGGTCCATGAACGCACGTGTATCCGGCCATGACCCACTGCCACCGGAGATCGTCCGGTCGCTGCGGTGTTCGGTCTGCGGTGACCCGGTCGGGCTAAGCGACCGCACGGTGCGTTGTGGGAGAGGCCACTCGTTCGACGTAGCGAAGCAGGGTTACGTCAATCTTCTGCACGCGCGCATCCCGGCCGGCACCGCGGACACGGCGCCGATGGTCGCGGCTCGCGTCGACCTCCTCTCGTCGGGTGTTTATCTGCCTCTTGCCGAAGCCCTCGCGAAGGTGGCTTCGGACCACGTCGAGAACGGGATGGTCATCGACGCCGGGGCGGGCACTGGGTACTACCTCGCGCACGTGCTCGACGCCGTCCCCACCGCGTACGGACTGGCGCTCGACGTCTCAGCCGTCGCCCTGCGTCGGGCCGCTCGCGCGCACGCGCGCGCGGGCGCGGCCGTGTGGAATCTGTGGGAGCCCTGGCCGGTGGCGGACTCGAGCGCGTCACTCGTCCTCAACGTCTTCGCGCCCCGCAACGCCTCGCAGTTCCACCGCGTCCTGTCCGCGGACGGGCTGCTGGTCGTCGCGACGCCGAACCCAGGTCACCTCGGGGAACTGGGCGACCTGGTGATCTCCGTCGACGGCGGGAAGGACGCGCGGCTGGAGGACACCCTCGGCGACCGCTTCACCCGGGCGGACCGGCACGAGGTCACCCGGCGGGTGACGTTGGCGCCCGCCCAGGTCCGTCAAATCGTCGAGATGGGACCGAGCGCCCACCACCTCCACCGCGACGGCCGCCGTGAACGCCTCGACGCGATCGACGCGCCGGTGGACGTCACCACGTCGTTCAGCGTCACGCTGTACCGGCCGGTGCCCTGATGGAGGCACCCGCGACCCTGCTCGCCGACGCCGCCTGGGTCAGCGCCCGCATCGGCGGGGCCGCGAAACTCTACGGCTGCTCGCGGCCCGAAGTGCTCGGCACGATCTGGTGGTACTCGCTGTCCTCCGTTCTCGTCGCGCCCTCCGTCGAGTCACTCGTCCGGGGTGAGCCGCTGGATCCGTCGCTCGACGCCGTCACGATCGACCTCGTCCCGGACGGCCGCTTCACCGGCGCCCGGTCTTCACGGCTCCTCGACGGCGGCCTTGCCGAACTCGGTGCCGCGTTCGCCGGGGCGCTGAGCACGGCGATCGGCACCATTTCGGCCGTCACGGGGGCGAATCCGCGCGCGCTGGGCGCGATCGCGACGGATTCGATCGGCAACCGCCTGATGTGGACCGGCGACACCGAACGAGCGATCGAACTGGCGGCGCCGCTCGTGGCCGCCATCGGGCTCGGGATGCCGGAGCCGCGGTTCTCCCGGATCGGGCGGAACACCGTGGTGCGCCGTGCTTCCTGTTGCCTGATCTACGAAGCGGGCAACCCGAAGTGCACCAGTTGTCCCCGGCAAACTCCCGAGGAACGGGACCGGCGGCTACGCGCCGCTCTCGGGTAGCGCGTGGGTTTCGGTGAAGGAGGCCGGATCGCCATTCCGTGAAGGACCCCTTGAGGGACCAAGAGTCCCCGAAGTTCCCCTCACCAGCCTCGGATCACCGCCTTGAACCCAGCCGCACGAGCGAACACACCTGCGGCGCGCAAAGGACGCGGGCCACGGGATGGCTTGAATCCGCAAAGCCCCGTCTCACCGGCCCGATGACGACCTCAGGCACCGAAGGGATCCTTCGCCGCGTCAGACGACGCGAAAGGAGCCTTTGTCCCCGCCCACCAACACGGCATGTTCGCCCTTCACCACATCAGACGCGGGAAAGCCCCCTTGGCCCCGGCCCGCTCATACGGCGGCGAGATTCTCCCCCGTCAACGCGGCGACCATCGCCGCACGGGTGCCGACCCCCAGTTTGGTGAAGATCCGCCGCATATGCGCGGAAACCGTGTTCAGACTGATTTCCAGTACGCCGGCGATCTGTTTGTTCGTATAGCCCCGGCTCACCATGCGCGCCACTTCGTGCTCGCGCGGGCTGAGCAGGTCGTGCGCCTCCGGTGTCACCGGCACCAGCAGGCATCTGACGCCGTGCTCGGTGAGGTCCAGCAACGGTCTCCGCGTCGCGGCCTCCCCGTCGCTCAGTTCCGTGACCCGCCGGACGAGCGACCTCGCCAGGCTTCGCACGGTTTCGTCTTCCGAAGCGACCTTCCTCCGCTGCCGCGCGAGATCGTGTATCGGTGCCGCAGGAAATCCCACCGCCGGGCTCGTGGACATAGACCGGCCTCCCCCCTCTTGGTTTCCCTCCCTCTCTAGCAAACCCCTCCGACAGGAAAAGCGCATCGTCGATTTGTGTGACAAGTCCGAACTAGTCGATTCATGTCACACAGGAACGTGTGACTACCGGTGTGCCCCGGTGCGCGGGCAGTGTCGGGTCCGTGCTCACCGACGCACCGCGCCGGGGACCGCGGGATTTTCACCGGAGCAGAGGAGAACGGGTTATGAGCCGTGGCTATGCGGCAGTGGACGGCGAGTTGGAAGACGAGCTGAGCCGTGAGTTCGAGGACGAGTTCGAGGACGAGCTGGAGGGTGCGCTCGGCGAGCTGGCCTATGAGCTGGAGGACGAACTCGAAGACGAGGACGAAGCGCTCTACGAGTTCGAGGCCGAAGACGAGCTGGGTGAACTGGCCCAGGAACTCGAAGACGAACTCGAAGACGAGGACGAAGCGCTCTACGAGTTCGAGTTCGAGGACGAGGACGAATTCGAGGCAGAGTTCGAGAACCTGGTCCGCGAGCTCGAGGAGGAGTTCGAGTTCGAGGACGAGTTCGAAGGCGAGGACTTCGTCAATCCGCTGCGTCGCCTCTATCCCGACGCCGATCAGCTGGCCCGGCTGGCCTTCCAGGCGGAACAGGCGGAGACCGAGGAGGAAGCCGAGGCGTTCATCGGACCGCTGGCGGCGCTGGCCGTTCGCGCGCTGCCCCGGCTCGCCCCGGTCGTGCGCTCGGTGGCCCCGAAGATCATCCGTGGCGCCACCACCCTCGGCCGCAAGCTCTGGCGTAATCCGGGCACGCGACACCTCGTCCGGCGTGTCCCGCAGATCGTCAAACGCACCGCGGCGAAGGTCAAGAAAGGCCTCCGCACGGGTATGCAGATGACGCCCGGCTGGCTGTCGAACGCGTTGATCGGTGGCGCTGTCAGCTTCGGGGCGGACAAGCTGCTGAAGCGGACGAAGAAGAAGAACACGCGACGCAAGCAGCCCGCGCGGCGACGTGCGGCGGCACAGCGCCCGGGTGCACGGCGTCGCCGGACGACACGGCGTGTCCCGCCACGGACCGCCGCACAGCGCAACCGGCGTCGTGCCGCACAGAGCAAGCGGGCGCGCGGCCGTGCGCGCCGCCGTTAAGGCGCTCCCCGCGGCATCCGGTGCCCCGGTCCCTCCTGCCGGAGCGCGGCGGGCGAGGCCATCCGGCGGGAGGGAACTGGAGGCATGGGTCCTCTCCCAGGCCACCAACGTGGAACGGCATCTGGACGCGTTGCGGCCGTTCCGCTGGTCGGAGTTCGGCGATCCGGCGACCGGGCCGAGCCGGGCCCATCTGGCGGCGGTCAACCGCATGATGGCGACCCTGCGGGGACCGTTGTTCACCGCGACCCGCGTGACCCGCAGGACGGCGCAGGAGGCGGTGAAACGGCCGGAACAGGCCGAACTCGCCCGGCTCCTGCAGGCGAAGTCCCGCGCCCAGCGCTGGGTCAGGACCACCGAGCGGGTGTGGGACTTCTACCTCGACCTGTTCAACCAGCGGCAGGGCGCGTTCGCCCCGTGGCTGGTGGCCTGCGACCGGGTGGCGCTCGACTGCTATCAGTACGCCTACCTCGGGATCGGGCGCTGGCGATCGATCCCGACCCCGCCACCGTTCTGCTACCTGCGCACCGGGTCCGGCCCGGCCACCTCGCGCCGCGGGATCCCCTTGCGGCGCCTGGGGAACCGGCTCAATCCCTTCCCGCTGATCCAGCTTCCGTACCACCGGCTGGTGAACCCGTGGACGCTCGGCGCGGTGCTGCACGAGGTGAGTCACAACCTGCAGAACGATCTGGGCCTCGCCAGGGCGATCCCGCTCCAGGTGGCGGCGAGGCTCGTCGAGGCGGGGGTCCCGCGCGAGGTGACCTCGGTCTGGGTCAGGTGGAACCGGGAGACGTTCGCCGACCTGTCCGCGCTGTTGCTGGGCGGCCCGGCGGTCGTCGGTTCGCTGTTCGACGTCATCGGGCGCACCGAGCTCGAAACGACGGGGTTCGCCCCTCGGGCGGTCCACCCGGTGCCGTACCTTCGCGCGAAGATCTCCGTGGAGTTGTTGCGACGCATGGGTTTCGCCCGGCACGCGAAGTCCTACGCGTCGATGTGGCACAAGCTGTACCCGCGGGCGAAGCTGGTCAACGCGCCGCCGGCGCTGCTGAAGACGGCGGACAAGGCGATTCCCACGGTGGTGGACGCGATGTGCTTCACGTCGTTCCCTTCGCTGGGTCACCGTTCGCTGGCGAAGGTGCTGCGGTTCGAAGCCAAGGAACAGGCGATGATCGAAGAAGCCGCGGAAAGACTGGCCGACGGGGTGTCCCCGGGCGTGGTGCCGGAGCGGTTCCTCATCGGCGCGGTGCGGTTCGCGCTCGACCAACGGATGGCGCCACCGAAACGGCTTTCCGGTTTCTTCATGGAAGAACTCGGCAGGAGGGCGAGATGACGCTCCACACCGAATTCTCCCGGCTGGGCATGGAAGTGAACCAGGTGGCCGCGTGCTGGCGGGCTTTGGAGATCAGCGTCGCCGAAGACCGGCCGGCCGGTGTCGGGCTCGCCGCGGCGGATCACCTCGCCGAAGTCGTCCTGGACGGCACCGGAGAGGTCGAGGCCGCCACGCGCGCGACACAGTGCCCGGTGAGCGCCGAATCGTTGCACACCACGGCGTCGTCGCTGCTGAAGCTGCGACGGCGGGTGGACGGGCACTGCCGTTCGCACCACGCGGTCTCCGGGCTGCTGCGCGCGGTGCACGGACGGGAACAGGAATGGCGGGGCTGGGCGAAGAGCTTCCACGCCGGGGTGGACCAATGCGCCGCCGCCCTGTCTTCGGCGGAGGACGTGATGGTGCGGTGCTGGCGTGAAGCAGTGGAACTGGCCGAATTCAAGGGATGTGGGGCGACCCGATGACGATCAACGACGACCGCGGCGCGACGTTGCCGCGCGCACAGGACATCGACAGCGCGTATCCGCTGTCGACCGGGCAGTACCCACCGCCGGCGGCGGCACCCGGCGAACTCGCCGAACAAACGATCAGTGACATGCTCGGCTGGAAGTGGCGCGAAGGCGACACGAAGGGTTTCGTGGCCGCGCTCACCGGGAGCTTCGAGCTGAAAGAGGTCCAGGGGCGCACCGAGGCGCAATGGACTCCGCGCGGGTACGCGATCCAGGCCGATCTCGGCGCCGTCACCGGTGGCCAGGCCTCGCTCGCGGCCAGGGCCAGGAGCGCGGTCAAGGATTCGCTGGCACTCCTCGACTCACTCCGTCCACTGAGGACGGACGCGGATCCCGAGAACGCCGAGGGCTTCCGCGCGCTCGTCCGGCACGATCTCGAACAGATCCGGCAGGAGCTGGAGAGCCCGCTGATCCGCGTGGCCAGGGTCGATCAGCTCTTCCTGCTGCTGCTCGGGAACAGTGGTCTCGCGGTCGGCGCCGGGGACCGCACGCAAGGACACCTCGGCCAGCTGCGGGACGAGTTCGGCCTGGTCTCGGGCAAGGTCAACACGATCGAGGAAGAACGGATCCAGACCTCCTTCATCACGCTGACGGATTGGGTGGTCTCGTTGTTCAGGGGCTGGCAGGACGCACGAGACAAGATCGACCCGTTCTCCCAGCCTGCCGGTGGTCAGCCGTTCTTCGGCCCCGCCGTGGTCGCCCTCTCCCGGCTGCTGTCCGCGACGGCGTCACAGGTCGACGAGGTCGTCGCGATGCTGCGGTCGGTGTTCGTCCAGCAGGAAGACCTCGAAGTGCTCCGGGTCCCCGATCCGCAGGGCGGGACTATGTCGCTCGGCGGGTTGCTGCGCTGGATCCGCGAATTCGCCACCTTCGAGGGCGGCAAGCTGATCGAGTCGGCGGGCAAGGAGGGGGTCGGCACGTCGTTCCTCCAGATCGCGATGCGGCTCCAGCGGATCGTCGCGAACCTTCCCCGGCAGAGCACCGGCGGCCCCAACGGAGACGTGCCGGGCAACTTCCGCGCGTCGCTTCCCCCTGGTTTCTTCAGCTCCCGTGTGCAGCGGGCCATCGACGAACTCGACGACCACCTCCAGGAGGTCGTCCGGATCGCCGAACCGATCGGCCGGGAAGGCTCGCCGTCGCCGGCCGATCCGAACCCGCCCGCCCCGCCCACCCCGCAGCTCACGCCACCGCCCGGCCGGACACCACCGGTGCCGTCGGTCGCCGAACTCCGTGAGGGGCACGGCATCCAGGAAGGGCAGGCACCACCCGAGGCGGAGGAACCGCCGAAACCCCGGACCACGCGCAAGCGGACCGGGCAGTAGCCGGACCCGTACGGGAGGAAGACGATGGGCACGGAAAAGGAATACCGGGAACTCTTCGACCGGGTCGCGGCCTTGCGCGGCCAGGTCGCCGGGAAACTCGCCAACGAGCTGGGCAGCGATCCGAAACTCGGCGACGCGGTCCTCAAGCAGCTGGACGACATGCTCACCGCGGTCGAGGCCGAACAGCGGGGCAAACCGGGGCCCGCGGACGGCGGGATCGCGCAGCTCGTAGGTCTCGGCGATGGATCGGCCGCGGACCTCGGCGCGACGGCGATGCCGCCGGGTGTCGACGCCTACGACGAGACGGTCGCTTCGGAGCGGGTCATCGCGGTCGGCGACCTGTACTACCTGTACCAGCACGAACGGATCGGCGTGTTCCGCGTGGTGCAGAAGCTGCAGGAGCTGTTCCAAGGCGGGGCCATCCGGCTTTCGGACGGCCCCGGCGCGTTCGGCCTGTACCGGTTCGACCGGCGGGACGTCCTGCGCTACACCCGGCGGGACCGCGTCAGCGCGTATCGGCGGGTGCTCGGCTACGGCAAGGGGCTCGGTTCGGCGAACTCGCGGCCGAACACCGATTTCCACCAGCTGTTCACGCAGTTCAGCAACCAGGTCGCGTTGTTCTGGCGGGACAAGCGGATCTCGGACGTCGTCCGCGAGCGCGCGTACGACCCGAGCTTCGGCAGCGTCGCGGTCGTCCGGCGCAGCGGTCTCGACCTGCGGAACAACCTGAAGTTCACCTCGTACGGCCATCTGAACGTGCTGCGGGTGGAGGTCATGCAGCTGCTGACCGAGGCGTTCAAGATCCTCGGTTCGGAGGACGTGCTCGATCTGTTCGGCGCGGCCAACGCGTGGGACACCGTGGACGAGGTGCTGATCCGCTACTTCGATCAGCGGCTGGTGTCGTCGCCGCGGCAGCGGATGGCGGTCACCGGACGCCAGGTGCTGCGCTGGCTCGCGGCACCGCACATCCTCGAAACCACCCGCTCGGAGTTCGAGGCGCTGCTGCTCGAAATCGCGGAGCCCGCCGAAGAGTGGCTGACCTCGGCGCAGTCCCTGCGGCTGGCCGACCGGACGAACTCGCGAGAGGTCCTGCCCGCCGATCGGCAGCGGCCGGCCGGGGTCGCGGTCTCCCGCGAGCCACGTCCGGTCACGCCGCGCCGGAACGGCCACCGCCCCGGCGCGGTGATCACCCTGGACCGCAAGTAGCCACGGGCTGGGAACGATGGCCACGGGGTGGGACGCGAGGTAGCGTCGGGCGCGATGAGTGAACGCACCTGGGGCTTCCGCACCCGCGCCCTGCACGCGGGCGGGACGCCCGACCCGGCGACCGGCGCCCGCGCCGTGCCCATCTACCAGACCACGAGCTTCGTCTTCGAAGACGCGGCCGACGCGGCGAACCTGTTCGCGCTGCAGAAGTACGGCAACATCTACAGCCGGATCGGCAATCCGACGGTCGCGGCCTTCGAGGAGCGGCTGGCCAGTCTCGAAGGCGCGATCGGCGGGGTCGCGACCAGCAGTGGTCAGGCCGCGGAGTTCCTGACCTTCTCCGCTCTCGCCGAGGCCGGAGACCACATCGTGTCGGCGGGCGGGCTCTACGGCGGGACGGTCACACAACTCACCGGGACGCTGCGCCGCTTCGGTATCGAGACCACCTTCGTCGACGGAGATCGCATCGAGGACTACGCGGCCGCCGTCACCGACCGGACGAAGCTGATCTTCACCGAGGTCATCGGCAATCCCGGCGGCGGGATCGCCGACATCGCCGGGCTGGCCGAACTCGCGCACGCGCACGACATCCCCTTGGTCGTCGACGCCACGCTGGCGACGCCGTACCTGTGCCGTCCGATCGAGCACGGCGCGGACATCGTGCTGCATTCGGCCACGAAGTTCCTCGGCGGGCACGGGACCACGCTGGGCGGCGTGGTCGTCGAGTCCGGGAAGTTCGACTGGGGCAACGGGAAGTTCCCGCGGATGACCGAGGTCGTCGAGAGTTACGGTGGCCTGAAGTACTGGGAGAACTTCGGCGAATACGCCTTCTGCACCCGGCTTCGCGCCGAGCAGTTGCGCGACATTGGCGCGGTCCTTTCCCCGCATTCGGCCTTCCTCCTGCTACAGGGGGTCGAGACGCTGCCGCAACGGATGGACGCCCACGTCGCCAACGCGCGAGCCGTCGCGGGGTATCTCGTCAACGACAGCCGGGTGGCGTGGGTGAACTACGCGGGACTGCCGGATCATCCCCACCACGACCGCGCGAAGAAGTACCTGCCCGCCGGTCCTGGCGCCGTGTTCTCCTTCGGCGTCGACGGCGGCCGCGCGGCCGGGGAAACGTTCGTGAACTCCGTCGAGCTGCTGTCGCATCTGGCGAACGTCGGGGACGCGCGGACCCTGGTCATCCATCCGGCGTCCACCACGCACCAGCAGCTCTCCGAAGACCGGTTGCGCGCGGCGGGCGTGGGCGCGGATCTGATCCGCCTGTCGGTCGGGCTGGAGGACGTCGACGACATCCTGTGGGATCTCGATCAGGCACTCGGCAAGGCGGTGGCGGGATGACCTACGACGTCGGCGCGGTCGAACGCCGCCGCATCCTTTCGCGGACGAGGTCGGTGACGATCGTCGGTGCCTCGGGCAACCCGGCGCGGCCGAGCTATTTCGTCGCGACGTACCTGCTTTCCTCCAGCAAGTACGAGGTCAACTTCGTGAACCCGAGGCTGGACGAGCTCCTCGGGCGCCCGGTGTACCCGTCCCTGGCGGACGTGCCCGGCGAGGTCGACCTGGTCAGCGTCTTCCGCAAGCACGACGACCTCCCCGGCGTCGCCGAGGAGGTCGTCAAGGCCGGGGCGCGCACGTTCTGGTTGCAGCTGGGCCTGTGGCACGAGCCCGTCGCCGACCGCGCGAAGGAGGCGGGGCTGGACGTGGTGATGAATCGCTGCGTCAAGATCGAGCACGCCCGGTTCGCCGGAGGGCTCCACCTCGCCGGGTTCGACACCGGTGTGATCAGCTCCCGTCGCCAGTCCGCCCCCTGACCAGCGTGACCGCCGCCCGTGAGAGGGTGGCGGCATGGCCAAACCGACACCGCTGCAGATCAGGAACATCGTCATGGCGGTGCTCATGGTGGGTGCCCTGGTGTGGAATCTGTCGATCGGCGGCGCTTGGTGGCTCACCGCGATCTTCTCGATCGGCACCGTCCTCTCGCTGCTCTCCGCGTACCTGAACCGGCCCGGCGCTCAGCCCTGAGCGGCCTCGAAACGCGAAGCGAGCTCCGCGCGGCCTCGCTCGGAAAGCGCCCCGAAAAGCCGTAGGCGCGCCATCCCGCCGTCGGGATAGATGTCGAGACGGACCTCGGTCACCTCGAGCCCCTCCGCGAGGGCGAACCGGTGCCGGGTGTCGGGCTGCAACCGCGTCTTCGGCAGGAGTTCGACCCATTCGCCGTCGCCGTCCCGGCCACTGAGCGACGCCCAGCCCGGCGCGTTGCCCTTGAGGTTGCTGTTGTCCAGTTCGGCGAACCGGACGACGCCCGCGCCGGCGAGGCGCACCGTGACCCAGTCGTTCCCGTCGTCCCGGCGCCGCGCGGTCTCCCAGCCCTCGGCCTGATGCGCGGCGAGCCCCGGCGAGAAGAGGTTGTTGGGCGAGGAATAGAACATGTTGCTGCAGCCGGTGACCACCGCGCCGTTCTCCAGCGCGGCGAGGTCGAGCGCGCCGAGGTCGAGCAGCCGCGGATCCGGGATCGGCGTGCCGTGCACCCGCAGCCGGGCCACCCCGCCGTCCGGGTGCATGGTCAGCCGGACGTGCGTGTAGCGCTTGCTCCCGCCGATCTCGAAGAAGTTCTCCGTGTGCCCCGCCGCCGCGCCGCGTTTCACCAGCACGTCCCAGTCCGCTTCGGCCAGTTCGGCGGCGTTGGGATAACCGTCGACGGCACAGGCCTCGACCGAGACGAAGGGCGGGTAGTTTCCCTTGAAGAACGCGGTGTCCACGATGACGCCGGTGATCGCGCCCGCCAGACCGAGCCGGACGATGGCCTGGTCGTCGCCCGGTTCCCGGTGCCGCCGCGTCTCCCAGCCGTCGTAGACCTGGCCCTTGGGGCCGAAGGTCTCCGTCTGATGCGCTGGCGCCCAGGGATTGACCAGGTTCTCCTTCTCGGCGAACAACTCGTCCGTCGCCCACATCACGGTCCCGCCGAACTTGCGCGAGGCCAGGTCGGGCCGGGCTGTCCACTCAGGACGGTCGTTCACGGCTTCCTCCATCTCAGCAGTCACCCCGGGTCAGCAGGACGCCTGCCGGGTCTTCACCGGTGATCTCCTCGCCGCGCAACCACGTGCTCCGGACGACACCGGCGAGCGGCCGTCCGTGGTAGGCGCTGACCGGGTTGCGGTGCTTCAATTTCGCGACGTCGACGACGAAGGCCTCGTCGGGCGCGAACACGCTGAAGTCGGCGTCGTAGCCCGGCGCGAGATGTCCCTTGCGCCGCATCCCCGCCTGAGCGGCCGGATGTTCGGCCATCCAACGGACGACGTCGGTGAGGGCGAATCCGCGCTGCCTCGCCTGTGTCCAGACGGCGGGCAGGCCGAGTTGCAGGCCGGCGATCCCGCCCCACGCGAGCCCGAAATCGCCGCTGTCGAACCGTTTCAGCTCGGGTGTGCACGGCGAATGGTCGGTCACCACGCAGTCGATGACACCGTCCGCGAGCCCCTTCCACAGCAGTTCGCGGTTCCCGGCCTCGCGGATCGGCGGGCAGCATTTGAACTGTGTGGCGCCGTCGCCGATCTCCTCCGCGGTGAAGCTCAGGTAGTGCGGGCAGGTCTCGGCGGTCAGCCGGACGCCGTCGCGCCGCGCGCTCTCGACCATCGGCAGCGCGTCCGAGGAGGACAGGTGCAGGATGTGCGCGCGGACGCCGGTCTTCCTTGCCAGCTCGATGACCTGCGCGATCGCCACGTTCTCCGCGCCGCGCGGCCGCGAGTGCAGGAAGTCTTCGTATTTCTCGCCGTGCGGGTCGGGCGCGTGGTCGATCGCGTCGGAGTCCTCCGCGTGCACGATGATCATGCCGTCGAAGGTCCGCAGCTCGGTCATCGCCTCTTCGAGCCCGCGCGCGTCCAGCGGTGGGAACTCGTCGACCCCGGAATGCAGCAGGAACGACTTGAAGCCGAACACTCCGGCCTCGTGCAAGCCGCGCAGCTCCGCGAGATTTCCGGGGATCGCGCCGCCCCAGAACCCGACGTCGACGTGCACCCGGCCCTCGGCGGTCTTGCGCTTCACCTCCAGCGACGCGACGTCGACCGTCGGCGGCAGGCTGTTCAGCGGCATGTCCACGATCGTGGTGACCCCGCCCGCCGCGGCCGCGCGGGTCGCCGAGGCGAACCCCTCCCATTCGGTGCGGCCCGGATCGTTGACGTGCACATGCGTGTCGACGAGTCCCGGCAGCAGGACGACGTCCTCGCCGAGTTCGAGCACCCGATCGCCGTCCAGATCGGCTCCGGCGGGCTCCACCGCGACGATGCGGCCCTCGTCGACACCGACGGTCGCGGGTACTTCCCCGGCGGCTGTCACAGCCCGGGCGGCCTTGATCACCAAGTCCATCTCAAGCCTCCAATTTCCACTGAGTGGAATCGAGGTTTCGCACTCCGACATTAACTCCGGCCACCCTGCTCGTCAACGAGCGCGGGCGGCGCTACCTTCGCTGGGTGCAGTTAGAAGCCGAGTTCACCAGCGAACCGTTCCACGGCGAGGGCCCGCCACCCGAACACGCCGTCAAAGCTCGCGACACCGCGGAGGACGCGGGCCTGTCCGCCGACTTCGGCCCGCTCGGCACCCTGGTCCGCGGCGACGCCGACACCCTGCTCGACGCGCTTCCCGCCATCGCCAGGGCGGCGCTGGACGGTGGCGCCACGCGCGTGACCCTCCAGTTGCGACAGGTCGGTGACGACAAGACGGACGAACCCGCCGCCGAACTGCGCAGTGCCCTCGAACTGCATAACGCGCTGGCCCGGCTCATCGGCGACGTCGAACGCGAGCTCGGCGGCAGACTCGACACGCTCGACCGCGCCGCCAAGCAGCGCGCGGTGCGACTGCTCAAGGAACGCGGCGCGTTCGGCCTCCGCAAATCGGTGTCGACCGTCGCCGAGGCACTGGGGGTCACGAGGTTCACGGTCTACAACTACCTCAACCGAGACCAAGACTGAAGAGCAGATTCAACAAAATGTTGACGGCGGCGGAAGCGTCGCCGTACCGTCGGTTCCCGTGCCGCTCACCATTCGAGAGTTCAACGAGGCTCCCGCTCAGGACGTCCGGCCGGCGCTGACCGCCTGCCTCGACGTCCCGCGCTGGGTGGAAACCCTGCTGGCCAGGCGCCCATACGCCGATGTCGCCGCGTTGCTCGCCGCTTCCGAGGCGCTCACCCCGTTGCGCCCCGAAGAGGTCCGGCGAGCCATGGCCGCCCATCCCCGGATCGGGGAGAAAGCGGACGGGAAAAGCACCGAAGCGGGCTGGTCCCGCTCGGAACAGTCCGGTGTGGACGGTGACGCGGCACGCGAGTTCGCCGCCGCCAACGCCGAATACGAAGCGACGTTCGGACATGTCTTCCTGGTCTGCGCGAGCGGCCGGAGCGGCGCCGAACTGCTGGAAAACCTGCGTTCGAGGCTCTCGAACGACCCTGAGACGGAACTCGAAGTGGCCGGTCAAGAGCTGGCCAAGATCGCCGCGTTGCGGCTGGAGAAGGCGGTGACGGCATGAGCCTCGTGACCACGCACATCCTCGACACCGCCGCGGGACGGCCGGCGGCCGGCGTCGGGGTCCGGCTCGAGACCGGCGCGGGCGAACCCGTCGCCGAAGGCCGGACCGACGCCGACGGCCGGATCCGCGATCTCGGCCCGGACACCCTGGAACCCGGGGTCTACCGGCTGGTCTTCGACACCGGCGCCCACCTCGGCCCGGACTCCTTCTTCCCCGAAGTCACCTTGACCTTCCGCATCGCCGACGGGACCGAGCACCACCACGTGCCGTTGCTGCTGAGCCCGTTCGCCTATTCCACCTATCGAGGGAGCTGATCGCCCGTGGCCATCACCCTGGGCCCCAACCAGTACGGCAAGGCCGAAGTCCGGCTCGTCACCGTCCAGCGCGAAGGCACCGTCCACCACCTCAAGGACCTCACCGTTTCGACGTCGTTGCGCGGGGACCTCGCGGCCACGCACCTCACCGGCGACAACGCCGACGTCGTCGCGACCGACACCCAGAAGAACACCGTCTACGCCTTCGCCAAGGAAGCCCCTGTCGGCGAGATCGAGGACTTCGCCCTGCGTCTGGGACGCCATTTCGTCGGCTCGTTCGAGCACATCACCGGCGCACGGATCCTCATCGACGAACACGGCTGGAACCGCATCTCCGGCCACGACCACGCGTTCTCCCAGGCGGGCAGCGAAAAGCGGACGACCGCGGTGACCGTTCAGGGTGACCAGGCCTGGGTCGTGTCCGGTTTGGACGATCTCGTGGTGCTCAAGTCCACCGGCTCGGAGTTCCACGGCTTCCCGCGCGACGAGTACACGACGCTGGCCGAGACGAACGACCGCATCCTCGCGACCGCCGTGACCGCGCGCTGGCGCTACCAGGGCGACGGGATCGACTGGGCCACGAGCCACGCCGAGGTCCGGCGGATCCTGCTGGAGACCTTCGCGGACAAGCACAGCCTCTCCCTGCAGCAAACGCTGTACGCGATGGGAGAGGCTGTGCTCAAGGAACGCGAAGAGGTCGCCGAAGTCCGGCTCTCGCTGCCGAACAAGCACCACTTCCTGGTGGACCTGTCACCGTTCGGGCTGAAGAACGACAACGAGGTCTTCTACGCCGCCGACCGCCCGTACGGCCTCATCGAGGGTGTCGTCCTCCGCGATGACGCCGAGGATCCAGGACTGGCCTGGCACACCCTCGCCGCCTTCTAGGGCACCGGCAGCGGCATGCCCGGGACGCTCTGGTCGGCGGGGACGACCCCGTCGACCAGGAAGGCGTTCACGATCTTGTCCACCGCGGGGTTCCCGTCCGCGTAGAGCCCGTGGTCGCCCTCACCGGTCACGGTCAGCATGCGCGAGTTCGCGAACCCCGCGTGCGCCTTCCGGGCACCCTCGATCGCCGTGGCGGGGTCGTGCTCCGAGTGCACGATCAGCACCGGCGGAACCCCCTTGCCGTCCATTTTCGGCAGCGGACGGGGTTCCTTGTCCCAGAACAGGCAGACCGAGGCGTTCAGCGTGCCGCCACCCGCCAGGAGCAGACCGCGGTCCAGGTTCCGCTGCGAAGCGCGGATCAGCGACTCACGGGTGCCGGTGAAACGCCCCTCACCACAGAGGGTGTTCCAGAAGGTGGCGTCCTGCGCGTCGGGGTGGTCACCCACCGCCTCGACGGCGGCCTTCGCCTCGGCCACGGCCGCCGGGTTCTCCATCGCGTCCCGGATCTTGACCAGCAGGTCGGCCAGCGCCGGGAAGGTCGCCTTCTTGTACAGCATGTAGATGATGGCCATGTCGAGCTCCATCGGCCCGCTCCCGTTCAGCGGCTTGCGGGACAAGGCGTAGCGGACCCGCTCGTAGTTCTGCCGGACCTCTTCACCGTTGGTGCCGAAGTGGTACTTGGCGTCGTACCGCGCCATCCACGGCAGGAAGTCCTGCCGCCAGCGCCGTTCGAAGCCGACCGGCTGCCGGTCGAACGTCTTCTGCCAGTCCGTGGTGAACTCTGTCGCGGAGTCCAGGACGAACCGCCCGGTCCGCTGCGGGAACTGCTGCGCGTAGTGCGCTCCCAGCCAGGTGCCGCCCGAATACCCGACCCAGTTGATCTTCTCGCGGCCGAGCAGGTCGCGGAGCAGATCGAAGTCCCGGATCGTCTGGTGGGTGGTGATCAACGGCCCGAGTTCGCCGCCGGCGCTCTGGCAGGACCTGGCCACGTGCTCGGCGTTGGCCAGGATCTGGTTCAGATTGCGCGGATCCCGGTCACGTGGATCCAGCTGCCGGATGAGGTCGGCCGTGCCCCGGCAGGTGACGTTGGTGCTTTTGCCGGTCCCGCGCACGTCGATGCCGATGATGTCCTGGTGCTCGCGCAGTTTCTCCTGCCCGCGGAACGTCACCGGGAACCAGCGCCCAGGACCGCCCGGCCCGCCCGGGTTGGTGAGCAACGAGGCCGTCGAGGTGCCGGTGGCCTTCAGCCTGCTGACGGCGATGGTCAGGTCCTGCCGCTCGCCCGCACGATCCCAGTCCCGGGGTGTGCGGAACGTCGAGCATTCGAGCCCGCTGATGTCGGTGCCCGGCGGCAACGTGACCAGTTCCTCCGCCGCGCAGGGATGCCAATCCAGCTTCTGGTCGGCGTAGTGAGCCGGGACGCTCGCCGAAGCCGGTGTGGCTCCGGCGAGCAGCCCGCCCACGATCACCGGGAGCAACCCGGCGGCCAAGAACCGCTTCATGTACTTCCCCCTTCTTCCTTGGTTTCCCAACGGCTCACGACGCTAGGGCCGGGCACACCGGGCGAACATCGACCGCAGGTAGCGCCGGAAGGTGAACCAAGGAACGAGGGATGGCTAGGACCGAGGCACAAGTCCCGCCGCGGTGGCCGTGCGCCGGAGTTTCGTCCGCGGTGGCCGCGTTCCGCGCGTCCGGGGCTTCGTGGACACCGCGGCGGTTCCGCCCAGCGCCTTGAAGATCAGGTCGGCTTCGGCCTTCATGCCCGCCGCATACGGGTGGTAGGCCACCGCCCGGAACAGGCGTCGTGCCCGAGGCTCGGCCCGTAGGTGTCGACGTAGCCGGCGCCTGCCGCCCCCAATAGAAGTGAGCATCTTTCACGTTTGCGGTTGGATAGAACGCTCTATCATGGCGGAGTGACTGGAACGCGGGAACGCATCGTGAACGCCGGCGCCGAGCTGCTCCGGCGCAACGGGTACACCGGCACCGGGGTGAAGCAGATCGTCGAGGCGGCGAACGCGCCGTTCGGCTCGCTGTACCACTTCTTCCCCGGCGGCAAGGAACAGCTCGGCGAGGAGGTCATCCGCACCTCGGGGATGATGTACCTCGCGCTGTTCGAGATCTTCTTCGCCGACGAACCGGACCTCGTCCACGGTATCGAGGCCTGCTTCGCCAGCGCCGCCGAGACGCTGAAGGCGACCGACTACGCCGACGCCTGCCCCATCGCGACGGTCGCGCTGGAGGTCGCCAGCACCAACGAGAAGCTGCGGATCGCGACGGCCGACGTCTTCACGGCGTGGATCGAGACCGGCTCCGAGAAGCTGGGCAAGTACGGGCTCGAGCCGGAAGCCGCGCGGCGCCTCACCATCGCCTTGGTGAACAGCCTCGAAGGAGCGTTCGTGTTGAGCCGTTCGCTGCGTAACACCGAAGCACTCGAGGTCGCGGGCGCCTCGTCGGTGGCCTTCGCACGCACGTTGCTCCCTGCTGCGTGAAGCACCGACGGCAGGCTTCTGAACACCGGGATTTCCCCGCAACGGACAACGGCTTCCGGCCGACCTAGCCGTCGCCAACACCGGAATCCGTTTGGGGAGACCATGATCATCAGGAAGCTCGTGATCGGCACCATCGCCGCGGCCGCGCTGCTCACCGCGGGCGCGGTACCCGCGACCGCCGCCGAGGTCCAGCCGTCCACCCTCACCGCGACCACCAGCAGCACCAAGATCGACGCCGGACAGAGCGTCACGATCTCCGGGAAGCTCACCAAGGCCGACGCCACCCCGATCGCGGGCGCCGAGGTCGGCATCTCGTTCTGCTTCAACGGCTTCTGCGGTGAGGCGCAGGCCAAGCCGGTCACCGACGCCGCCGGCGCGTACAGCGCGACGCTGACCCCGATCCGCACCGGCAGCTACCGCGCCGACTTCTTCTCCACCAACCCGTCGATCGCGAACTCGGGCGCCGACACCGCGAAGATCGTCGTGCTTCACCCGGCGAAGATCACGTCGTTCGCGGCGGGCCGGGACGCGGCCAAGGCCGTCACCGCGTCCGGCACCATCGAGTTCCCCGGCCGGTACACCGCGAACCCGATCCCGGTCGAACTCCAGTACTTCTCGTTCAGCACCTACCGCTGGACCACGGCGGCGACGGTCACCGCCACCTGGAACGGCACCACCTGGGCCTTCGCGGCTTCGGCCGAGCACCGCAAGCCCGGCGCCTGGCGGGCCTTCTACGCGGGCGCGCCCGAGATGTTCCACGCGGCGGCGAGCGACCTCGTCTTCGTGCTCTGACGTTCCGTGAAGGCCTCCCCGCCGGGAGGCCTTCACGGACCACTAGCGGGACGCGAGATACGCCCGCCAGTCCCCCATCGCGGAGATGTCCGTCAGCTCCGGAGAGTCCACATAGGACGAACGCAGGATGGTGGCGAGGCAGGCGGCGCCGTCCTCCAGTTCGATGACGCCCAGCTCCAGTTCCGGCGGTTCCGCCGGGACGAGATGGTCCCGCAGCACCGTGAGCGGCAGGTCGTAGACCTCGCCCACGACGGTCGCGGAACCGCCCTCGTGCATCGCCGGGAACCGGTCGCCCACCGAGAAGTAGTGGTACTTGGGCGCGGATCGGGCCACGCAGCACAACGGCGCGCCCTGCAACTGTTCGTGCAGCGGTCCGCCGCGCATCCCGCCGCCGTTGAGGAACATCAGAACCACGACATGATCCCTTCGATCCCGAAGTACACCCCGAACACCGCGGCCAGGATCCCGAGGATCCAGCCGATCTCGCGGATCTTGCCCTTGCAGATCTTGATCAGCACGTAGGCGACCAGCCCGGCGCCGATCCCGTTGGTGATCGAGTAGGTGAACGGGATCAGCGCGATGGTCAGGAACACCGGGATCGCGAAATCCAGGTCCCGCCAAGGGATCCGCGCGCATTGCGCCATCATCATCCCGCCGATGACCACCAGCGCGGGCGCCGCGGCCTGCGCCGGGACGATGGCCGCGATCGGCGTCAGGAACAGCGTGGCGGTGAACAGCCCGCCGGTGACGATGCTCGCCAGTCCCGTCCGCGCGCCCTCCCCGACGCCGGCGGCCGATTCGAGGAACACGGTGTTCGGCGCCGATCCGGTGACGCCGCCCGCCAGCGCGCCCGCGCCGTCGACCAGCAGGATGCGGCCCATCCCCTCGACCTTGCCGTTCTTGACCAGGCCCGCCTCCTCCGAGACGGACGTGATCGTGCCCATCGCGTCGAAGAAACCGGACAGCACCAGCGTGAACAGGAACACCGCCGCCGTCACCGCGCCCGCCGACCCGAAGCCGCCGAAGAGATCGATGTCGCCCAGCAGGCTGAAATCGGGATGCGCCACGACCTGGTCGGGCACCTTGGGTTCGACCAGCCCCCAGCCTTCGACGTGGAACACGCTGTTGACCAGCACCGCGAGCCCGGTCGCCACCGCGATGCTGATCAGCACCGCGCCCGGCACGCCGCGGCTCACGAGCACGATCATCAGCAACAGCCCGAGGCAGAAGATCGCGATCGGCCAGCCTTCGAGATGGCCCGCGATCCCCATCCGCACCGGCACCGTCGACTGCGCCGAATCCGGTGTCCTGGTCACGAACCCCGCGCTGACCAGGCCGACCAGCGCGATGTAGAGGCCGATGCCGACGGTGATCGCGACCTTGAGCGCCATCGGGATCGCGTTGATGATCCGTTCCCGGACACCGGAAACCGCCATCAGCACGATGCAGAAACCTTCGAGGACGACGAGCCCGAAGGCCTGCGCCCACGTCATCGCCGGAGCCATCTGGAAGGCGACGACACCGTTGACGCCGAGACCGGCCGCGAGCGCCAGCGGCGCGTTGCCGACCAGTCCCATCAGGATCGTGGTGACCCCCGCCGCCAGCGCGGTCGCGGTCGTGATCGCCTCGGTACTCAGCCGGGCGCCGGTGATGTCCGCCGACGCGCCGAGGATGAGCGGGTTGAGCAGCACGATGTAGCACATCGCGACGAACGTGGTGATCCCGCCGCGCACCTCGCGGCCGATCGTGCTGCCGCGGTGGGAGATCTTGAACCAGCGGTCGAGCCCGGACAGCCGCCTCGGCTCGGACGAGGGCAGCGGGGGACGCTCTGTACCTAATTGGGTCATGCCTACTCCACAACGTTGTGGGGCGGGAAGAGTTTCTAGTAGGCCTTCTTGTCGGGTTTCGACAGCCAGGCCTGGAAAGGCGCGAAGGAGTCCGGAAGGGACAGTTGGCCGACGGGTAGCGACCAGGTCTCGCGCGGGCGGGAAAAGAGGTCGTAGAACTCGCGGTCGTCGAAGCCCGCCTCGGCCGCGTCATGGCGGTCCGCGGCGTAGACGACCTTGCCGACACGCGCCCAGAGCGCGGCGGAAAGGCAGAGCGGGCAAGGCTCGCAGGAGGTCACGAGGACGCAGCCGTCGAGTTTGTAGTCGCCGATCGCCTGGCAGGCCGCGCGGATCGCGACCACCTCGGCGTGCGCCGTCGGGTCCAGCGTCGGGGTCACCTGGTTGGTCCCGGTGGCCAGCACCGAACCGTCCCGGACGATCATCGCGCCGAACGGGCCGCCGCCGCGCTCGACGTTCGCGGTGGCCAGCTGAACGGCTTCGGCGAGCCATTTCTGCTCATCGGACTCCGAAATGGACAGACGGGTACCCACGGATGTGCTCCTAGCTCGAAAAAGTACGGATATCAGGTGCCGGTGAGGTGCTCCGGGCGCACGGGCACGCGAGGCAGCGCGAGCCCGGTGGCCGCGCGGATGGCCGCGACGATCGCCGGGGTGGACGAGATCGTCGGCGGTTCCCCGACCCCGCGCAGACCATACGGCGCGTTGGGGTCGGGCCGTTCCAGGACGTCGATGTCCATCGGCGGCATGTCCAGCACGGTCGGGATCAGGTAGTCGGTGAACGACGGATTGCGGATCTTCCCGCCGTCGGTCTGGATCTCCTCCATCACCGCGAGCCCGAGACCCTGCGCGGAGCCGCCCTGGATCTGGCCGAGCACCGCCTGCGGGTTGAGCGCCTTGCCGACGTCCTGTGCGCAGTCGAGCGCGACGACCTTGATCAGGCCGAGTTCGGTGTCGACGTCCACGACCGCGCGGTGTGCCGCGAAACCGTACTGGACGTGCGCGTTCCCTTGCCCTGTCTCGGGATCGATGGGCACCGTGGGCCGGTGACGCCATTCCACGGTCTCGTCGAAGACCTCGTCGCCGAGGACGTCGGCGAGATCCGCGAGCACGCTTCCGTCGGCGGAGACGACCTTGTTCGCGACGACGCTCAGCTTCCCGTCCGCGGCGAGTTTGCCCGCCAAGTGCTTGTGCAGCCCCGAACGCACCGCGACGCACGCGGCCTGGACGGCGCCACCGGTGACATAACTTTGCCGGGAGGCCGACGTCGAGCCGCCGTTGCCGATGTTCGTGTCCATCGGCAGGATGGTCACCTGGTCGATGCCGAGTTCGGTCCGGACGATCTGCTGCATGATCGTGACGAGGCCCTGGCCGACCTCGCAGGCGGCGGTGTGCACGGTCGCCGCGGGTTCGCCGCCGACGAGTTGCAGCCGCACGCGGGCGGTCGAGTAGTCGTCGAAGCCTTCGGAGAAGCAGATGTTCTTGATGCCGACCGCGTACCCGACACCGCGGACGACGCCTTCGCCGTGGGTGGTGTTGGAGACGCCGCCGGGCATGCGGCGCAGGTCGAGTTCTTCGTGCGTGACCGGCAACGGCTTGGCGCGCAGGCGTTCCAGCAGCTCGGCGACCGGGGCCGCCGAGTCGACGATCTGCCCGGTCGGCATCACGCTGCCTTCGGCCATCGCGTTGCGGATCCGGATGTCGACCGGGTCGATCCCGCACGCCTCGGCGAGCTTGTCCATCTGCGATTCGTAGGCGAAACCCGCCTGCACCGCGCCGAAACCACGCATCGCGCCACATGGTGGGTTGTTGGTGTACACGCCCCAGCAGTCGACCGAAGCACTGTCCACATTGTACGGACCGACGCCGAGCGTGGCGGCGTTCGCGACCACCGCACCGGTGGACGAGGCGTACGCACCGCCGTCCAGGTACAGCTTCGCCCGGACGTAGACGAGGCGACCGTCCTTGTCCGCGCCGTGCTCGTAGTACATCTTCGCCGGGTGGCGGTGCACGTGGCCGTAGAAGGACTCCTCGCGGTTGTAGACCATCTTGACCGGCTTGCCGGTGTGCAGCGCCAGCAGGCACGCGTGGACCTGGATCGAGAGGTCCTCGCGGCCGCCGAACGCGCCGCCGACCCCGCCCAGTGTCAGCCGCACCTTGTCCTTGGGCAGGCCCAGCGCGGCGACGATCTGCTGCTGGTCGACGTGAAGCCATTGCGTGGCCACGTAAAGGTCGACGCCGCCTTCGGTGTCCGGGATCGCCATACCCGACTCCGGCCCGAGGAAGGCCTGGTCCTGCATACCGACCTCGTAAACCCCGGACACCACGACGTCGGCCTTCACCGACTGGTCACCGTGCCGGATCTTCGCGTGCCGCACGACGTTCCCGCCGGGGTGCAGCTCGGCTCCCTCGCCGGCGGCGGCCTTCTCGGAATCCGTCACCGGTTCGAGGACCTCGTAGGAGACCTTGATCCGCTTCATCGCGCGGCGCGCGGTCTCGGGGTGGTCCGCGGCGACCAGCGCGACGGGCTCGCCCTGATAGCGGACGACGTCGACGGCGAGCACCGGCTGATCCGCGTGCTCCAGCCCGTACTTGTTCACGCCGGGTACGTCTTCGTGCGTCAGCACCGCGTACACCCCTTGCACCGCAAGGGCTTCGGTGATGTCGATGCCGGTGATCCGCGCGTAGGGATGCGGGCTGCGCAACGTCGCGCCCCACAGCATGTCCTCGTGCCACAGATCCGAGGAGTAGGCGAATTCGCCGCGGACCTTCACCGTGCCGTCGGGCCGCTGCGGGCTCGTCCCCACTCCGTTGCCGGTGGTCTGCTTGGAGACTTCAGTGGTGGTCATACCGTCTCCCTCAGCCGTGCACTGGCCACGGCCAGCTCACGGGCGATCTCGTCTTCGGATTCCTCGCGCAGTGTTCCGCCCTCGACGACTTGCACGCCGCCGACGTACAGCCGCTCGACCGGTGGGGTCGTGCCGAGCACCAGGGCGGCGACCGGGTCGGTGATCCCGGCGTAGTTCAGGCCGTTCAGATTCCAGACCGCGAGGTCGGCGAGTTTGCCCACCTCGATCGAACCCAGATCCTTCTGACGGCCGAGGCAGCGCGCGCCGCCCATCGTGCCCATCCACAACGCCTCGCGCGTGGTCAGCCCACGGGGTCCGCCGCGCTGCCGGGCCTGCAACAGCGCCTGATGCAGTTCCTCACCGAGGCCTCCGGATTCGTTGGACGCCGCGCCGTCAGCGCCGAGCCCGACCGGCACCCCGGCGTCGAGCAGCTGACGCACCGGGGCGATCCCGGCGCCGATCCGCCCGTTGGACGTCGGGCAATGCGCCGCGCCGGTCCCGGTCGCGCCCATCCGCCGGATCGCCTCCGGGGCGAGATGGATCGAGTGCGCGAGCCAGACGTCGTCGGCGAGCCAGCCGAGTTTGTCGGCGTACTCGGCCGGGGTGCAGCCGACTTCGGCGAGGCACTGCTTCTCCTCGTCGACCGTTTCGGCGAGATGCGTGTGGAGCCGGACGCCCTTGCGGCGCGCCAGTTCCGCCGCGCCGGTCATCAGCCGCTCGCTCACCGAGAACGGCGAACACGGGCCGGCCGCGATCTGCAGATGCGCGCCGGCGGAGGCGTCGTGGAACCGCTCGATCGCGGCCTCGGTGCCGAGCAACGCGGCCTCGGTCTCCTCGACGAGGTTGTCCGGCGGGAGCCCGCCCTGGGATTCGCCCCGGTCCATCGAGCCGCGGACGACGTGCAGCCGCACGCCGACCCGGATCCGGGCGGCGGCGAGGGCCTCGACCTGGTCGCCGCCGTCGCGCGGGAAGACGTAGTGGTGGTCGGCGACCGTGGTGCAGCCGGTGGTCGCGAGCCGGGTGAGCCCGGCCGTGGCCGCCGCGTGCGTGATCTCGGCGTCGAGCCTGCCCCAGATGGGGTACAGCGCGACCAGCCACTCGAAGAGCGTGTGATCGGCGGCGAGGCCGCGCGTCGCCCATTGGTAAAGGTGGTGGTGGGTGTTGATCAGACCGGGCGTGACCAGGCAGCCGGAGCCGTCGACGCGTTCGTCGTACTCGCCGTCGGGCGCCTTCCCCGCGCCGACCGCCGCGATCCGGTCGTTCTCGATGACGACGTGGCCCGAGCCGTGCTCGGTGCCCGCTCCGTCGACCGTGGCGATCGCGGCGTTCTCGATGACGGTCTTCACGTGGTCTCTCCCCTGGTCGCGGCCAACCGGACGGCGTCGAGGATCTTCTCGTATCCGGTACACCTGCAGAGGTTCCCCGCCAGCGCCTCGCGAATCTCCTCGTCGGCGGGATTTTCGACGCGGTTGAGCAGATCGTGCGCGGCCACCACGAGGCCGGGGGTGCAGAAACCACATTGGACGGCACCGGCCTCCACAAAGGACTGCTGGACGCGGTCCAGCTTGTCGCCTTCGGCGAGCCCTTCGACCGTGCGGACCTCGCGGCCTTCGACCTGACCGGCCGCGACCAGGCACGAACACACCGGGACGTCGTCGAGATACACCGTGCAGGAACCGCATTCGCCCTGTTCACAGGCGTTCTTCGAGCCTGGCAGCCCGAGCCGCTCGCGGAGGACGTACAGCAGGCTTTCGCCTTCCCAGACGTCGTCGGCCTGGCGGGACTCGCCGTTGATCGTCACGTTCACGCGCACTCGCGTTCACCCTTCTGGAAGTCGTTCCACGCCCAGGTCAGCGTTCGCCGCGCCAGGACGGACAGCGCGTGCTTGCGGTAGTCGGCGCTGCCGCGGACGTCGTCGATCGGCGACGCCGCCTCCGACACCAGCTCGCCGAACCGGCGTTTGACGGAATCCGTGATCGAAGCCTTGGTGGACCAGGGAAGTTCGTCGCCGAGGAACTCTTCGGCCGCGGTCGCGCGGCGCGGGGTCGGCGCCGCCGAGCCGACGGCCGCGCGGATCTCGCGAGTGTCCAGGTGCAGCGCCAGCGCGAACGAGCAGACCGCGATGACCATCGCGTTGCGCGTGCCGACCTTGGCGAACTGCTGCGGGCCGACCTCGGCGGGCAAATGCACCGCGGTGATCAGCTCGTCGGGTTCGAGGGCGTTGCGTTTGACGCCGAGGTAGAACTCCTCGGCCGGGATCAGGCGGGTACCGCGGACGGACGCGGCCTCGACCTCGGCGCCGAGCGCGAGGAGGACGGGATGGGTGTCCCCGGCGGGCGAGGCGGCGCCGAGATTGCCGCCGACGGTGCCCCGGTTGCGGATCTGCGGTGAGCCGACGGTGCGCGAGGCCATGGCCAGCGCGGGCAGAACTTCACCCAGCTCAGCGATCACCCGGACGTAGGGCACCGAGGCGCCGAGCCGGATCCTGCCGTCGGTCTCGGTCCATTCGGCGAGTTCGGTGACCCGGTTGAGATCGAGCAGCGCGTCCGGGCGGCGGTGGTCGAAGTTGAGCTCCACCATGACGTCCGTGCCGCCCGCGATGGGCACCGCGTCGGGCCGCTCGGCCTTGACGGCGAGCGCCTCGGTCAGCGAGCTGGGGCGCAGGAAATCCACTCTCGGGCTCCTCGGTTCGGCGGCGATATGTGACGGCTGACTCAGTAGACGCCCTGCGCCCGTATGGCGGCAACGGTGCCGAAGCATGAAATCTCCCCTGCCCGGCCGGGCCGTTTTGTGCTTTCCTACAAACCTGATGACGACCGTGAAAACTCTGCTCGCGCTCCCCGGGTTGCGCTTGCGCGTACGTGCCGGGACGGCTTTGCTCGACCGCCCGGTGTCCCGGATCTACGTCACGGAACTGTCCGATCCCGGGCGGTACGTGTCGGCGGGCGAACTCGTCCTGAGCGGGTTGCTGTGGTGGCGCGGGCCGGGTGATTCCGAGGCTTTCGTCGCGGCGCTCGCGAAGGCCGGAGCGGCGGCTCTGGCGGCGTCCGGAGCCGACTCCGACGGCATTCCCGAAGACCTCGTCGAGGCCTGTACGCGCCATGGGATCCCCTTGCTGGAGGTACCGGCGGACCTGTCGTTCTCGGTCGTCACCGAACGCGTCGTCCTGGCCTTGGCCGCAGCCGCGGAAGGCGCTCGCAAACGTTTGCTTTCAGCGGCGACGGAAGACTCGTCGGTCGAGGCCCTCCTGGAACGGGCGCGCGGCGAGATCGGCCTCCCCTGCTGGGTGGTTCCCGTCGGCACCCCGTCGGATCTGGTACGCCGGTTCGTCGCCGCGGGCGGGCGCTCCCTCGAAGCCGGCGACGTCTCCATCCGGCCCGTCGGCGGCAGGCACGCGTTGCCGTGGCTGCTCGCGATCGGCGGCACGTTGACCGCCGCACAGGCGGAGATCGCCGAAGAACTCGCCGGGCTGATCGGGCTCGCGCGCACGCGGGCGGACGAGGTCCGCGCCGTCACCGACAGGGTGCTCGAACCGTTGCTCGCCGCACTCGACGAGGGAAGCGATCCGCACGCGGCGCTGACCGCGACCGGGCTGCGCGGGGATCTGCGGGTCGTCGTCGCGCGCACCGAAGGATCCGATGCGGCACGCGGCATCCTGACCGAACTCCTGCCGCCCGGCGCGCTCGTCGGCCCCGCCGGGGAGACCACCTGGGCGCTGGCCGAGGACGACGGCGAATGGCCGGAGGACTGGCCCGCCACGGTGACCGACACACTGACCGGCGTGGAATCCCTGTTGCCGTGCCGCCGGGTGCTGATCGGCGTCAGCGACCGTTCCCCGGTTTCCGTGCTGCGAGGCGCGAAAGAGGTCGCGCGCTACGCGCTGGCCGTGGCGGCGGAACGGCCCGGCACGATCGAGGTCGTCCCCGGCGGCGAGATCGGCATGCACCGGCTGCTGCTGGCGGGCGCACCCGACGACCTGCGGGCGGCGTTGCGACGGCGGGTGCTGGGCCCGTTGGTGAGCTACGACGCCGAACAGGGCACCGATCTGGTGCACACCCTGCGCGTCTATCTCGAATGTTCCGGCTCGCCGACGCGGGCCGCGCGGGCGCTCCACATCCACGTCAACACCTTGCGGTATCGGATCGGGCGCGCGAGCGAACTGCTCGGCACCGACCTGACCGAGTTCACCGAACAGCTCGACGTCTATTTGGCCTTGTCGGCAGGGAGCTGAAATGGGCATCACCACGGCGAAAGAAGCCGCCTACGACCCGCGCGTGGTCGCCTTCGGCCGGATGATGGGCGCCGCGAACCGGCTCGAATACCTGCTCGGCCGCGCGCTGGAGGCCGAATGCGGGATCTCGCACCTGATGTTCGAGGTCCTGTTGATCGTCGGCAGGTCGGGTGACGCCGGGATGAGCATGCGCGCGATCGCGCAGGAGCAGGTGCTGACCACCGGCGGCGCGACCAGGCTGGTCGACCGGATGACGACACTCGGCCTTGTCTTCCGCTCGTCCGATCCGCAGGACCGTCGCGTGCAGCTCGTACGGCTGACCGCGCAAGGCGAGGAGACGACCGTGCGGGCCGCGCGGGTGCACGTCGAGAACATCCAGCGGCTCTTCCTCGACCCGCTACCCGCCGACCACCGCGAACGGTTCGCGCAGGACCTCCGGACGCTGAGCCACTCGGCCCGTGACGCACTCCCCAAACTCCGGTAGGAATATCTGACCAGTCAGGCATCGTTGAGTCCCGTCGTGAAGCTCATCTATGTCTTCGACGCGTACTGCGGCTGGTCGTACGGGTTCGCCCGCACCATGGCCGACGTCGCGCACCGGCATCCGGACCTGCCGGTCGAAGTGGTGTCCGGCGGCCTCTTCCTCGGCGGGCGCCGCGTCCCGATCCGGCAGTTCGGCTACCTCCAGGGAGCCAACGCCGAGATCACCCGCCGGACCGGCGCGCCGTTCGGGGAAGGCTACGAACGGCTCATCGCGGACGGGGAGTTCGTCATGGACTCCGAAGCCGCCGCCTGCGGGATGGCGGCGCTGCGCGAGGCCGGGCCGGATCGCGCGGTACGACTCGCGGCGCTGCTGCAGGAGGCTTTCTACCTCGACGGGCTGAGCCTGTCCGAGGTCTCGACCTATCGCGTGGTCGCGCAGCGGGCAGGCCTGGACGGGGACGCCGTCGAGGGCGCGCTGGACCGGGTTTCCGCCGCGGACGATTTCCGGCGGGCACGGGAATTGGGTGTCACCGGCTATCCGACTCTTTTGGCCTCCTTGCCGTCGGAGCAGGTGGTGACCCTGGTCGCCGGGAACGCGAGCGCGGACGAGGTGGAGCGGCGGATCGGGGCGCTGGTTTCCTAAACTCGGCGCCATGTCTCCTTCTTTGATGTTGCGCCAGGCGACGCCCGCGGACGCCGACGCCGTCGCGAAGATCTGGTACCACGGCTGGCAGGACGGCCATCTCGGCAACGTGCCCGACTCGCTCGTCCGGATCCGCACCCGCGAATCGTTCTGGGAGCGGGCCGCGGACCGCGTCGGCGACACGACCGTCGCTTCGGCGAGCGGCGAGGTGGCGGGTTTCGTGATGGTCGTCGGCGACGAGGTGGAACAGGTCTACGTTTCTTCGGACCATCGCGGGAGCGGGGTGGCCGGGGCGCTGCTCGCGGAGGCCGAACGGCTGGTGCGCGCGGGTGGGCATGCACGCGCTTGGCTCGCGGTGGCACCGGGGAACGCGCGGGCTCGGCGGTTTTACGAGCGGTGCGGATGGGTCGACGACGGCGAGTTCGACAATCGGGTCACCGGTCCAGGGGGGCCGGTTTCCGTACCTTGCCGCCGTTATGTCAAGACCGTTTGACCCTTCGCATTTAGCCGACTAATTGCGGCGGGTTTCGGACGCACTTTCGCCTTCGGCGGCAATTATCTCTCGTTATCGGTTTCACGGGAACAGAATCCTCGGACCCGGCCGCACTTTTGTTGTCCTAGCGTGTTCGCGCCACACCGAGCGGATCACCCTTCAGTGTTGTTCGCACGTTTCGCTCGTCGCTTAAAATTACGAACACATGTTCGATGAATTGCGGTATTCTGGGGGTGTGTCCGAGACCTTCCTTCCCGAACTGCCGCAGGAGCTGTGGCGCGCTGGCAAGCTGGAGCTTGCCCATGGCGTGCAGCAGTCTCTGCGGGTGATTCGCATGGCCACCGCGGGTTTGGGGCGGTACCTGGCGGAGATCGAGTCTCGGGGTGTCAAGGACTTGTACGGGTATGGCCGTACGGCTGCATGGTTCGCCGATGTCGCGGGGTTGTCGGTCGGTGAAGCGGGTGCGGTGGTGAAGCGGGCCATCGCGTTAAACCCGACCCGCGCGTTGGACGGCACCGAGGTTCCGGCCGCGCTGCCCACGACCGCTGCGGTGGCGGCCGAGGGCTTGGTCGGGGACGAGAGGATCGATCAGATCCTGGAGATCTTGAAGAGACTCCCCGCCGACACCTCCACTGAGGACCGCGAGAATGCAGAGAAGATTCTCGCCACCCTTGCTCGGGACGCTGGCCCTCGCCAGTTGGCGGACGCCGAAGCGAACCTCCTCGCCTTGCTGGACCCGGACGGGAACGAGCCCAAAGACCCGGAACCTGCTGAGCCGCGTCGCGAGATCACGCTGGAGCGCCGGAAAGACGGGTTCTGGAAGCTGACCGGTCTTCTCGATGACGAGACCGGTGCCCGCACCGCCGCCGCGCTGGAGGCCTACGCCCAGCCCCGGCCGGTGGACGAGTTCGGCCAAGCGGACCTGCGGATGAAATGCGAACGCATGGGCGACGCCTGGGTCGACCTCCTCGACCTGGCCATCGCCTGCCCCGACCAGCCCGGCACCAGCGGGTATCGGACGTTGGTGCACGTCACCATCGGGCTTGAGGAGTTGAAGTCCGGTCTCGGGACCGCGTGCTTGGATTTCGTTGGGACGATGACCGCGAGGGAAGCCCGGCTCGCTGCCTGCGACTGCCTGATGCTGCCGGTCGTGCTGAGCGCCGCGGGTGAACCCCTCGACGTGGGGCGACTCAGACGCTTCGTCACCCCAGGCCAGAGACGGGCGTTGAACATCCGCGACGGTGGCTGCGCGTTCCCTGGCTGTCATCGGAAACCCAAGAATTGCCACGCTCACCACATTCATCACTGGGCAGACGGCGGACCCACCGATCTTCGGAATCTGGTTCTGCTGTGCGGGTTCCATCACCGGCTGATCCATCACGGTGACTGGGAAGTCCGCATGGCCGCCGACGGGTTACCGGAATTCATCCCGCCCCAATACCGGGACCCGCTCCGAAGACCCCGCCGCAACACCCTGCATCACGTCTGAACCCGAGGAGCCCGCCAGCCACACCGGCGACGGGCCCCTCGGCATGCCCGACATCGGCCAGGACCAGCGACGAGACCGCCGCTACGCGTGCCCGCAGTTCCTGCGCTCGACATACACGCGCTCACAACCCTGGGCCATCAGCTGCTGCCGCCGCTCGGACCTCCCAAAGCTCACTGAGCGGGCTCCACTTCATCGCGAGGAGCCGAACCCAGATACGCCAACGCCATCTCGGTCGTCTCACTCGCCCAAGCATCCCAGCCGAGGCCGTCGGACCAGAACCGGCCACTGGCGGCCCGGTGCACACAGGAACCGATGATGGTCCGACTCGCCATCCGGATCGCCCGTTCCTCGTCCGCCCGCCGGATCTCGCCGTAGCAAGGCCGGGCGGCCTCCACGAGATCGCGCTGAATCGTGTCCAACGCGCGGAGGCCGCGGTCGCGTCCTTCGGTGCGCTGGCTGTCGAGCAGTTCGGAGAAGATCCGGTCGTGACGGGCGAACGTCCCCGCCAACGCCTGGGTGAACGCGCCGACGACGCCGCTCAATCCGGGCTCCGCGGAACGAAGCGCTTTGTTGACGCCGGCCTCCAGCTGTCCGAGCAGCTGGTCTTTCACGGCGTAGAGCAGCTGGCTCTTGCCGTCGAACCGGCGGTAGATCGCGCCCACCGACATTCCCGCCCGCTCGGCGACCGCCGCGACGGTGAACTCCGCGAAGCCCTGGCCTGCCAGAACATGTTCGGCCGCGGCCAGCACCTTCTGCAACGACTCCCGGCTGCGGGCCTGCTGCGGCGGTCGGAAGCCCTGCTCGACGGAGGAACTCACCAGCCGCACGTTACCGCACCACAATGCGAATGATAACTTCCGTTCGCATTTAGCGAGCACGAGGAGGTCCGCCGTGGTGAGCATCGAGGTGCGAGGCGCCTACGTCGATTTCCCGATCTTCGACGCCAAAACCCGGTCACTGAAGAAGCGGGTGCTCGGCAAGGTCGGCGGCAGGATCGGCACCGACGCGAAGGTTCCGATCATCGAGGCGTTGCGGGACATCTCCCTGTCCCTGAACGAAGGCGACCGAGTCGGCCTGGTCGGGCACAACGGCGCGGGGAAGTCCACGCTCCTGCGGTTGCTGTCCGGTATCCACGAGCCGACCAGGGGCAGCACTCGAGTCGTCGGACGGATCGCGCCGGTGTTCGACCTCGGCGTGGGGCTGGATCCCGAGGTCTCCGGCCACGAGAACATCCTGATCCGGGGGCTGTTCCTCGGCATGAGCCGCAAGCAGATGGCGAAACGGATCGACGACATCGCCGAGTTCACCGAACTGGGCGACTATCTGCACTTGCCCTTGCGCACCTACTCGGCCGGCATGCGGGTGCGGCTCGCGCTCGGCGTGGTGACCACCATCGATCCGGAGATCCTCATCCTCGACGAGGGGCTCGGTGCGATCGACGCCGCGTTCCTCGCCAAGGCCCGCGAACGCCTGGTCGACCTCGCCCGCCGCTCCGGCGTTCTGGTGTTCGCTTCGCACTCGGACGAACTGCTGCGGGAACTGTGCTCAACGGCTCTTTGGATGGACGAGGGCCGCATTCGCGCACACGGCTCACTCGACGAGGTTCTCGCGACCTACCACGGCGATCAAAGAAAGATCTTGACCAGCTGATCCTGTCCGTCCGGATCCCGCAGCACGACCTGCTTGCCCGCGCGGAGTTCCGCGTCGACGAACTCGTAGATCAGCAGCGCGCGGTTGACCAGGTCGACCTTCTTCAACCCGGTGCGCTCCTGCAGTTTGCCCAGCGCGTCGACCGCCTCGGCGATCAACGCGACGTTGACGCGATCGACCACCGCGGGGCGGCCGGTCGTGGTCTCCTCGACCGATGGCATACCCGCTCCCTTCCCCTGCGGCGAAGAGCCGCCTGTCCATGCTGACACAGGAAGTGCGCATTAACCACATTTTCCGCAGTAAAAATGTGCGAGATGGGTTGCGGCGTCACTCGTGGCGGGCCTACAGTGGGCCTCGCCAGACCGACGTTCGTCCCATGCGGCGGATGAGAAGTGCGACCACCACTTCGTCGATCCGGCAGGAGGGAACGCGGCAGGCGAGCAAGGGTGGCGCTCGCAAGCCGCCGATCTGAGGGGAAACGGAGGCGGACGTCGGGGTCGTCTCCGGACAAAGTGGTCCCCAGCTTGACGTGCCAATCCGGGCTCGCCTGACTGGGTCGGAAGGGCATGCGCATGGCTGCCGAAATCGAGGGCCCGGGTGAGACCGCGCCCGTGGAAGCAGTATCGAGCTGGGCCGAAACACCGACCCCGCTCGCCAGGGTCAGGATCGAGACGACCGAGCTGAAGGCCGAAGCGGCGGTGCCCGCCGCCGAAACCCGCCGGCTCCTCGCGACGATCTTGAACACCTTGTTGGTGCTCGGAGCCGTACTCGGTCCGGCGCTCACGCTGCAGGTGGTTCCGGCCGCCTTTCCGGTGTGGGCGACGGCGGGAACGATCGCAGGCCAGCTCGCCATGCTGGTGCTCGTCGCGAAATCCGCGCACCCTAAGGAGACACCCGGCCGCGGCTCCTCCGTCTGACGCCGCCCGGGCGAGCAGCGGCTGAGCGAGCGCCTGCCACGAAAGGCGCTCGCTCAGCCGCTCCTCACACCGTCCGTCGCGCGTAGCCGTCCAACTCCGCCCGGGAGAACGAAAGCTCCCCCACGTCCACGGCTCCGCAATCCAGGCCGCGCACCAAGAAGTTCGCCAAGGCCTGTGCGGTCGCCGGTTCGTCCAGCACCCCGCGCCCGGTCTGGTCCGCGTAGTCCCGCAACCGGCCCAGCGCGGCCGGAAAACCCTCACGGAAGAACGCGTAGGTGGCGGCGAAGCGGGTCGGCAGCTGATGCGGGTGCAAATCCCAGCCCTGATAGAAGCCACGTTCGAGCGATCGCCGCACGAGCCGCAGATGTTCGCGCCAGGCCGGGAGGATCGCGTCGCCGACGGGCAGTTTGTTCGTCGAGCCGTCGGAAAGCCGGACGCCGGTGCCCGCGGCCGAAACCTGCATGAGCTGCTTGGCGAAGTCGGCGGCAGGATGTTCCATGCTCTGGTACTCGGCGCTGATCCCGAGCCCGGCGCTGTAATCGTAGGTTCCGTAGTGCAGGCCCGAACACCGGCCGCGCGCGGCTTCGATGATCCGCGGCACCGCCACCGTTCCGTCGGTGTCCACAATGGACTGGGCGGTCTCGATCTGGACTTCGAACCGCAGCGCGCCATCGGGCAGGCCGTACGCGGATTCGAGACGCTCCAAGACATCCGCCGCCACTTCGACCTGTTCGACGGCGGTCACCTTCGGCAGCGTGACGACGAAACCGTCCGGCAGCGGACCGCTCTCCAGCAAACCGGCCAGGAAGAGATCGAGGGTGCGGATGCCGCGGCGGCGAGTCGCCTGCTCGAAGCTCTTGAACCGGATGCCGACGAACGGTGTGCCACCCGTGACGGCGAGGGTCCGCCCGGCGGCGAGCGCGATGGCGTCCTCTTCGTCGTCGCCCGGCCTGCCGAGGCCGTCCTCGAAGTCGATCCGCAGATCCTCGATCGGCTCGGTCAGCAGTTTGGCCCGGACCCGGTCGGCGATGTCCGCGTCCAGGTCCAGGTGGTCGGCGTGCTCACCGAAGACCCGCAACGCCCGCTTGCCCCAGTCCGCCACGAGCCGCGTCTTGTACTGCGACGCGGGCACGTACACCGTGTGCACGGGCTGGCGGCCGGGCGGCTCACCGGGATATTTGGCCGCTACGCGCGCGTCGGCTTCGGCCAGACGCGCGTCAGCGGCGGTGTAAACGTCCTCGGTGAGCCGCCCGTTCCCCATCTGTCTACTTGATCCGTTCGTAGGCGGGCAGGGTCAGGAAGTCCGGGAACTCGTCGGCGAGCGCGACCTGCTCGAACAGCTCGACGGCGGGCTCCAGCAGTTCCGGCTTGATCTCGGCCGCGAGTTCACCGCGGACCTCGGCCAGCACGCCACGCACCAGCTCCTCGGTCACCTTGTCGCCGGTGTCGAGCTGCGTGCCGTTGCGCACCCACTGCCACACCTGCGAACGCGAGATCTCCGCGGTGGCCGCGTCCTCCATCAGGTTGTGGATGGCGGCCGCGCCGTTCCCGCCCAGCCAGGAGGCGATGTAGCGGATGCCGACGTCGACGGCGGCGCGCAGCCCGGCCGCGGTGGCGCCGCCCGGCGTCGAAGCCGCGTCGAGCAGCTGGTCGGCGGTGACGGACACCTCGTCGCGGGTGCGGTCGAGCTGGTTCGGCTTGTCACCGAGGACCTTGTCGAACTCCTCG
This sequence comes from Amycolatopsis lurida, assembly GCF_900105055.1. NCBI lineage: Bacteria > Bacillati > Actinomycetota > Actinomycetes > Pseudonocardiales > Pseudonocardiaceae > Amycolatopsis > Amycolatopsis lurida. The sequence goes on along the minus strand of NZ_FNTA01000004.1, from coordinate 6,628,115 downwards.
CGGCAGATGTCCACCATGCCGGGGTGAGCGACCCAGGAGCCGTCGAAGCCGTCGCCGGCCTCGCGGCTCTTGTCGGCGCGGACCTTGTCGAGCGCCGCGGCGGTGACTTCGGGGTCCTTGCGGTTCGGGATGAACGCGGCCATGCCGCCGATCGCGAACGCGCCGCGCTTGTGGCAGGTGCGCACCAGCAATTCGGTGTACGCGCGCATGAACGGCGCGGTCATGGTGACCGAGTTGCGGTCCGGCAGGACGAACTTCTCGCCCGCGTCACGGAAGTACTTGATGACGCTGAACAGGTAGTCCCAGCGGCCGGCGTTGAGGCCGGAGGCGTGCTCGCGCAGTTCGTAGAGGATCTCTTCCATCTCGAACGCGGCCGGGATGGTCTCGATCAGCACGGTCGCGCGGACGGTGCCGTGCTCGATGCCGAGCGTCTTCTCCGCGTGGGTGAAGACGTCGTTCCAGAGCCGGGCTTCGAGGTGGCTCTCCATCTTCGGCAGGTAGAAGTACGGTCCCTTGCCACGGTTGAGCAGTTCCTGCGCGTTGTGGAAGAAGTGCAGGCCGAAGTCGACCAGCGCGCCGACGGCCTGACGCCCGCCGAAGGAGAGGCCGCGCTCGTCGAGATGCCAGCCGCGCGGGCGGACGACGATGGTCGCGTGCTCGACGTCGTCCTTCAGCGCGTAGCTCTTGCCGCCGCTCTCCAGCGTGATGGTCTCGCGGACCGCGTCGTACAGGTTGACCTGACCGGAGACGACGTTCGCCCAGTGCGGCGTGTTGGCGTCCTCGAGGTCGGCGAGCCAGACCTTGGCGCCGGAGTTCAGCGCGTTGATGGTCATCTTGCGGTCGGTGGGGCCGGTGATCTCGACGCGGCGGTCACGCAGCGCGGGCGGGGCCTCGGCGACCTTCCAGTCGCCCTCGCGGATCTCCTTGGTCTCCGGCAGGAAGTCGAGTTTGCCGGTGGTCCTGGCCTCCTCGCGGCACTTGCCCCTGGCCTGCAGCAGCTCGTCGCGGCGGGCGGCGAAGGCCTCGTGCAGGCCGGCGAGGAAGGCGAGCGCCTCCGGCGTGAGGATTTCGTCCCCGCGCTCGACCGGATCGCCGAGCACCTGAGCTTCAGACATGAGTAACACCCCGAGTTCGGAAAGATAACGTCCCTACGGTTTTACATGACGGACTATAGTTTCTGCATAGCGGAACATCAACGCCGACGTAAGGAGTACCACGGTGGCAGCGGAGAAGAACGGGCGCGACGGCGGCGTCCAGTCCCTTCAGCGAGCCTTCGAGCTCCTCGAGCATCTCGCAGACACCGGCGGGGAGGCCAGCCTTTCGGAGCTGGCGACCCTGTCCGGGTTGCCGATGCCGACCATCCACCGGCTGATCAGGACACTGGTGGACCTGGGCTACGTCCGGCAGAACACCAACCGCCGGTACGCGCTGGGCGCCCGCCTCATCCGGCTGGGCGAGAACGCCAGCATGCAGTTCGGCTCGTGGGCGCGGCCGCTGCTCGCGGAGCTGGTCGACGAGGTCGGCGAGACCGCGAACCTCGCCGTCCTGGAGCGCGACGAGGTCGTCTACGTCGCCCAGGTGCCCTCGAAGCACTCGATGCGGATGTTCACCGAGGTCGGACGGCGTCTCCTGCCGCACGGCACCGGCGTGGGGAAGGCGATGCTGGCGCATCTGCCGTCCGACGACGTCACGGCGCTGCTCGCCAGGACGGGCATGCCCTCCTACACCGAGCACACCTTCACCGACCAGGACGCGCTCCTGCGCGAGCTGGCGAAAATCGCCAAGCAGGGTTACGCGCTCGACGAAGCGGAGCAGGAACTGGGCGTCCGTTGCGTGGCCGTCGCGGTCCCGGGCGCGCCGGTGCCGGCGGCCGTCTCGGTGTCCGGACCGTCGGGACGGCTGACGATGGAGGCCGTCGAGCGGATCGCGCCCGTCGTCCAGCGGATCGCGAACTCGCTCGGTTCGACCCTTTCGAAGGACGGGGTCACCGTTTGAGCCTGGCCTCCAGGCCGTCCAGCATCCGGTCCAGCCCGTAGCGGAACTTCTCGTCACGGAGCCGGACCGGATCGGTTCCGGCGACGGCCCTGACGAGCATTTCCCGCTGATGCGGATGCCCCTGCACCGCCTCTTCGACGGCGGGCCGCAGCCGCTCCGCCCAGTCGCTTTCACTCCGGCCGCTCCTGGCGACGGTCGTGAGCCAGGCCGCCTCGGTCGTCCCCATGCCGATGACGTAGGAGATGACCGCGCTGATCGCCTGATCAGCCTCGTCACCGGGGAATCCCGCGGCCACGAAGACGCCCAGCAGCCGCTCGTTGAGCCGCATGACGTTCGGCCCCAGGTACGACAGGCCGACCGAGCCGAGCAGTGAAGCGACCCACGGGTGCCGCAGGATCATCGCGCGGACGCTTTCCGCTCCCACGACGGCCGCTTCACGCCACCGCGCCGGATCGTCGCCGTCCGGCACGGTGATCTCGCCGTAGACCTCGTCGACGACCAGTTCGATCAGCTCGTCGCGGTTGGCCACGTGCCGGTAGAGCGAGGTCGCGCCCGCGTTCAGCGCGGTACCCAGCCTGCGCATGCTCAGCGCGTCGACACCCTCGACGTCCAGGAGCCGGACGGCCTCGGCCACGATCTGCGCCTGGCTCAACGCGGGTTGATCCCGTTTCCGGCGAGGACGGGTCCACACCGACTGGATCGGTTGTTCCTCGATCGACATGCCCCCACCTTAGCGCACGAAGTACCCCACTTGCGTACGCCGTTTCGTTCTGCGTACAGTGTGCGCATCAGCCGAACAACGTACGCACCACTTCTGGGGGTATCCCGATGAACGAACCCGTCCGTGATCCACGCCGCTGGTGGATCCTGATCGTGTTGTGCCTGAGCACGCTCGTACTGGTCGTCGACAACATGGTGCTGACGGTCGCCGTCCCGCCACTGGCCGAAGACCTCGGCGCCAGCGCCCAGGACACCCAGTGGATCCTGGACTCCTACATCCTCGTGTTCGCCGGCCTGCTGCTCACGTCGGGAAGTCTCGGCGACCGGTTCGGGCGCCGGAAGGTGATGCTCATCGGGCTCGCCCTGTTCGGGGTGGCCTCACTCGTCGCCGCGTTCGCCGCGAATCCGCTCGAACTGATCGTTTCCCGCGCGGTCATGGGCGTCGGCGGCGCGCTGATCATGCCGAGCACGCTCTCGATCCTGATCACCGTCTTCGACGACGAAGAGCGCCGCAAGGCGATGGCGGCCTGGAGCGCGGTCGCGATGATCGGCCTGATCGGCGGCCCGGTGCTGGGCGGCGTGCTGATCGCGTGGTTCTGGTGGGGCGCGGTGTTCCTGATCAACGTGCCGATCGTCGTCATCGCCGTGCTCGCCGCGCTGACCCTGATGCCGGAATCCAAGGGCCCGTGGCAGAAGCCCGACCCGCTCGGCGCGATCCTCTCCGCGGCCGGCATGGTCGCGCTGGTCTGGACGATCATCGAACTGCCCAAGCACGGCATCACCGAGGCCGGGACGCTGATCCCGCTGGCGATCGCGGTGGTGAGCCTGACCGGTTTCGTGTTCTGGGAGCGCCACACGCCGTCGCCGATGGTCCCGCTCAAGCTGTTCCGCAAGCGCAACTTCAGCGGCGGCAGCCTGTCGCTCACGCTGGTGCAGATCGGCAACGGCGGTCTGCTGCTGCTCCTGACGCAGTACCTGCAGTTCGTGCTCGGCTACACCCCGACCGAGGCGGGTCTCGCGTTCATCCCGATGGCCATCGCGTCGCTGCTGTCCAACGCCCTCGGCGCCACGCTGGGCCAGAAGATCGGCAACCGCGCGCTGGCCGCGGGCGGGATGATCGTGATGGCAGGCGGTTTCGGCCTGCTCGCGACACTGTCGGCGAACGAGGGCTTCCTGCTGCCCGCGGCCGCGCTGTTCCTGCTCGGCACGGGCGGCGGGCTGGCGATGCCGGCGGCGATCGCGGCGCTGATGGGCGAGGTGCCGGAGGAGCAGGCCGGTGTCGGCTCCGCGCTCAACGACACCATCCAGCAGCTGGGCGCCGCGCTCGGCATCGCGATCCTGGGCAGTGTCGTGTCGAGCCTGTTCACGTCGAACATGCCCGAGTCCGCCCCGGCGCAGGCCCGGCTTTCGATCGGTGACGCCTTCGCGACCGGCGACGGCGGCCTCATCACCGCGGCCCGCGAGTCGTTCACCTCGGCGATGTCGATGACGTTCCTGGTGAGCGCGGTCGGTGTACTGGCCGCGGCGGTGCTCGCGTTCCTGGTGATGCGGGACAAGAAGACCGCACCGGTTCCGGCCGACGAGAACGTCCCTGTCACGACCTGACGGGTGACAGGAAAGGCCCCTTCATGGCGAAACTTGCCATGAAGGGGCCTTTCATCGCAGTCCGCTAGCTGCCGAGCAGGGCCTCGACGAACGCACCCGGCTCGAACGGTGCCAGATCGTCCGGCCCCTCCCCGAGGCCGACCAGCTTGACCGGCACCCCGAGTTCGCGCTGCACCTGGAAGACGATGCCGCCCTTCGCGGTGCCGTCCAGTTTGGTCAGGACGATGCCGGTGACGTCGATGACCTCCGAGAACACGCGAGCCTGCATCAGCCCGTTCTGCCCGGTGGTGGCGTCGAGCACCAGCAGCACCTCGTCGACCTTCGCCTGCTTCTCGACGACTCGCTTCACCTTGCCCAGCTCGTCCATCAGGCCGGTCTTCGTGTGCAGACGGCCGGCGGTGTCGATCAGGACCGCGTCCACGCCCGCTTCGGAGCCGCGTTTGACGGCGTCGAAGGCGACCGCCGCCGGGTCCGCGCCCTCCTTGCCGCGCACGACCTCCGCGCCGACCCGCTCGGCCCACGTCTGGAGCTGGTCCGCCGCCGCGGCGCGGAAGGTGTCGGCCGCGCCGAGCACCACGGTGCTCCCCTGCGCGACGAGCACGCGGGCGAGCTTGCCGGTGGTGGTGGTCTTGCCGGTGCCGTTGACCCCGGCGACCAGCACGACGGCGGGCTGCTTCACGCCGTCGACGACGTGCGGCAGCGCGCGGACGGCCCGGACCGCGTCGGTCGACAGGGCGGCGGTCAGCACCTCCTGCAGGACCGCGCGCGCCTCCTCCGACGTCCGCACGGCGCGGCGCTTCAGCTCGTCACGAAGGCGCTCGACGATCTCGGTGGTCGTCGCGGCACCCAGGTCCGCCATGAGCAGCGTGTCTTCGACGTCCTGCCAGGAATCCTCGTCCAGGTCACCGGCGCCCAGCAGGCCGAGCAGGCTCTGCCCGAACACCGACCGGGACTTGCCCAGCCTGCCTCGCAGCCGCTCCAGACGCCCTGTGGCCGGGGCGATCTCCTCGGCCGGAGCGGGCTCGGGGGCCGCTTCCTCGATGGCTTCGGCGGGTTCGGGAAGTTCGACGTCGCGCACCGTGCGCTGCGCGGAATCCCTCGGTACCGAGGCGTCGTCCCCGACGGCGGGCTGCCCATCGGTCTCCGGGCGATCCTCGACCGGGTGCTCCGGTTCTTCCTCGGTCTTCTCTCCACCAGGGGCGAGCGCGATCCCGCCTGTCGCGGTATAGCCGCCGCCCTTCGGCTTCTCGACGACGTCGGCAGCCTTGGACTCGTCCAGGCTGATCCGGCGGCGGCGCGCGATGAGCAGCCCGGTCACCAGAACGGCGACCAGGACCACGACGGCAACGACAACGATCCAGAACCAGGGGGTACTCGACACGGCGCCATCCTCGCATCCGCACCCCGTCGCGCTCAGACGCCCCACGGGAAGCAAGCCGATCTTGTCAAACACCCACTGAATAGGACTCATTTCGGACAAGAAGAAACGGTCCGGCTTGCGCGCTCTCCGGAACGACGGATAAACCACTCCGAATGACGGTTTTCTCCGGCACTGGGGTCCGGGTGATCGGACTCATCTCCGGCACATCGATCGACGGGATCGACGTGGCGGCCGCCGACCTGCGCGCCGAAGGGGACACCGTGGTGCTCTCCCCGCTCGGCCAACTGGAAGTCCCTTATCCCGCAGCGCTCCGTGACGCCTTGCTCGCCGCCCTGCCACCGAATCCCTGCGACGCCGAGCAGCTCACAAAACTCGACACCCTGGTGGGCCAGGCCTTCGCCGAGGCCGCCGCGCGCGGGGTCGAGGAACTGGCCGGCGGTGACGCGCACGTCGTCGCCTCGCTGGGCCAGACGGTGTTCCACTGGGTCGAGGACGGCACCGCCCGCGGCACGCTGCAAGTGGGGAACCCGGCGTGGATCGCCGAGCGCACCGGGCTGCCGGTGGTCGCCGACCTGCGTGTGCGCGACGTCGCCGCCGGTGGGCACGGCGCGCCGCTGGCCAGCACGCTGGACGCGTTGTGGCTACGGGAAATGGCCGCTTCCGGCCCGGTCGCGGCGCTGAACATCGGCGGGATCGCGAACATCACCGTGGTGCCTTCGCACGGTGATGTTCTGGCCTACGACACCGGGCCGGGCAACGCGCTGATGGACATCGCCGCGCACCGCGTCACCGGGCTGCGCGCCGACATCGACGGAGCGCTCGCCCTCCGCGGCGACGTGCGGCCCGACCTGCTGGCGAAGCTCCTGCTCGATCCCTACTACGCGGCCGCGCCGCCGAAGTCGACCGGCAAGGAACTGTTCCACGGCACCTATCTCGACGCGGCGCTCGACGGGCTCCCGCCGATCGGCGCGGAAGACCTCCTGGCGACGCTGACCGAACTGACCGCGGTGACCATCGCCGCGGAATGCCGTCGCCACTCCATCGCCACGGTGATCGTCTCCGGTGGCGGCGCGGACAACCCGGCGCTGATGGCCGCGCTCGCCAGGAACCTGCCGGATACGGCGCTGAAGACCAGCGACGACCACGGGCTGCCCCGCGCGGGCAAAGAGGCATACCTGACCATTCTGCTCGGCTGGCTGACGTGGTCCGGCGTCCCGGGGAACCTCCCGTCGGCGACCGGTGCCCGCGGCGACCGGCTGCTCGGCAGCATCACCCCGGGCGCGGGCCCCCTGCGGCTTCCCGCGCCGCACAGCTCAACCGTGACCCGGTTACGGGTAGCGGCGAAGACCGGCGAGCGATAGGAGATACGGATGCGCGCACTTGACCTCGCGATCATCGGGCTTTTTCTGGTCGGCATGCCCTTGCTGGGCGTCTGGATCGGCGGCAAACAGAAATCCGGCTCGGACTACTTCGTCGGCGAAGGCAAGATCTCCTGGTGGGTGGCCTGCCTCTCGGTGGTCTCCGCGGAGACGTCCACCCTCACCGTCCTTTCCGTACCGACGGTGGCCTACATCGCCACCCCCGGTGACGGCGGGATGACGTACCTGGCACTGGCGATCGGGTACATCGCCGGCCGGATCGTGGTGTCGATGGTGCTGTTGCCGCGCTACGTGGCGGGCAACCTGGTCACCGCGTACGCCTTCCTCGGCAAACGCTTCGGCAGCGGGCTGCAGGGCACCGCGTCGGTGACCTTCCTGCTCACCCGGACGCTGGCCGACGGCATCCGGCTGTTCGCCACCGCGATCCCGATCAAGGTGGTGATGGCGGCCTACGGCCTGAACGTCTCGTACTGGACCATCGTGATCGGCCTCGGCATCGCGATGGTGCTCTACAGCTTCTTCGGCGGGGTCCGCGCGGTCGTCTGGGTCGACGCGATCCAGATGCTCTGGTACGTCCTCGGCGCGGTCGTGGTGATCTGGGCGATCTCCGGCAGGCTGCCCGACGGCTGGTTCGGCAAGGCCGTGGACGCGAACAAGTTCCAGATCTTCGACTTCTCCTCGAACATGCTCACCGGGCAGTACGCGTTCTTCACCGCGCTGATCGGTGGCGCCGTGCTCTCGATGGCCTCGCACGGCTCGGACCAGCTGATCGTGCAGCGCCTCCAGGCGACCAACGATCTGCGCGCGGCGCGGAAGGCCTTGGTGGCCAGCGGTTTCGTGGTGTTCCTGCAGTTCGCGCTGTTCCTGTTCATCGGCGTGCTGCTGTGGGCGCTGTACAACGGTCTCGCCCCGACGAAGCCGAAGCCGGAAGGACTGGGGCTGGCCAACAAGGACGAACTGTTCGCGAACTTCATCGTGAACGACCTGCCGAGCGGCCTGTCCGGATTCGTGATCGCCGGGATCCTCGCCGCCGCACTGAGTTCGTCGCTCGGCGCGCTGGCATCGTCCACGGTGACCGACGTCTACGAACGGGTGATCGGCCGGGAACTCCCGGAAGCCGACCGGCTGAAGCACGGCCGGATCTGGACGATCGTCTGGGCGGGCGCGCTGATCCTGTGCGCGGGTTTCTTCGCCTCCTCCAACAAGACCTCGGCCGACCCGATCGTGGTGCAGGCACTCGGCATCACCGGGTACACCTACGGCGCGCTGCTCGGCGCGTTCCTGTTGGGCCTGCTGTTCAAGCGGGCGAGGCAGGTCGACGCGATCGTGGCGTTCGTGTCGACGGTGATCGTGATGGCCTTCATCATCCTGGGCGTCAAGTTCAACAAACCGGACGGCAGCCTGATCGGCGTCGACTTCAGCAAGGCTTCCGGGAACACCGTGGCACTGGCGTGGCCCTGGTACACGTTGTGCGGTGTGGTGATCACGCTCGTGGTGGGCGGGTTGCTCTCGCTGCGGCACGGAAGCGTGGACCCGCTGGCGGAGCCGGACGTGAAGGAGTCCACCCCCGTTTAGCGCCTCGTGAGTGGTAAGGACGGTTAGAACCGTCCTTACCACTCACGAGGTGACGAGCTCCTCTTCGGACGTACGCAATCGCTGCGAGATCACCTTCGTGATGCCGTCGCCCTGCATCGAAACGCCGTACAGGGCGTCGGCGATCTCCATGGTCGGCTTCTGGTGGGTGATGATGATCAGCTGCGAAGAGTCCCGCAGCTGCTCCAGCAACCCGATCAGCCGTCGCATGTTGGTGTCGTCGAGCGCGGCCTCGACCTCGTCCATGACGTAGAAGGGCGAGGGCCGGGCGCGGAAGATCGCCACCAGCATGCCGACGGCGACGAGCGACTTCTCGCCACCGGAGAGCAGCGAGAGCCGCTTGACCTTCTTGCCCGGCGGACGCGCTTCGACGTCGACACCGGTGGAAAGCAGATCATTGGGCTGAGTGAGCACCATGCGCCCCTCACCGCCCGGGAACAGCACGCTGAACACCGTCTCGAACTCGCGCGCGACATCCTCGTAGGCGGACGCGAAGACCTCGAGGATCTTTTCGTCGACCTGCTTGATGACGGCTTCGAGGTCCTTGCGGGTGTCCTTGAGGTCTTCGAGCTGGGTCGAGAGGAACTTGTACCGCTCCTCCAGCGCCGCGAACTCCTCCAGCGCCAGCGGGTTGACCTTGCCCAGCAGGCTCAGGTCCTTCTCCGCGCGCTTCGCCCGGCGCGCCTGGGTGTCGCGGTCGAACGGCATCGGCGGTGGCGGGGTGACGTCCTCGCCGCGTTCCTTGGCGGCCTCGTACTCGGCCATCTCCCCCGCGCTCGGCGGCACGGGGACATCCGGGCCGTACTCGGAGACGAGGTCCTCGAGACCGATGCCGAAGTCTTCGGCGATCTTGGTTTCGAGTTGTTCCAGCCGCAGCCGCTGCTCGGCGCGGAGCACCTCGTCACGGTGGACGGCGTCGGTGAGCTTCTCCAGCTCGCCGGTCAGCTCGCGGACCTTACTGCGGACCTGGGTCAGCGCGGTCTCCCGAGACTGCCGCTGCGCCTGCGCCTCGTCCCGTTCGTGGGCGGCGCGCTGCACGGAGACCTCGATGCGCTCCAGCGCGATCTCGCCGCCGTTGACCACCGCGTTGGCGATCTCGGCGCCACGTTTCCGCGCGGCCCTCGACTTTTCGGCGCGTTCGCGCGCCTGCCGCTCGGCGTGTGCGGCCCGGCGGAGCGATTCGGCCTTGCCCTGGATGCTCCGCGCGCGCTCCTCGGCGGTGCGCAACGCGAGCCGGGATTCCATCTCCTCCTGGCGGACCGTGCCGAGGTCTTCGGCGGCCTGGTCACGCTCGGCGGTGTCCGGATCCTCGTCGACCTCCTGGTCGGCGACGGCGGCCAGCCGCTCTTCGAGTTCGGCGAGCTGCCGCAGCGCTTCTTCGCGGCTCTGCTCGACCTTCGCGCGCTGGTTGCTCAGCCGGTCCATTTCGGCCTGCGCGGCACGCGCGGCCTGCTGCATCCGGTTCAGCCGCTCGGACGAGCGAGCCTTGCGGACCTTCGCGTCCCCAAGCGCTTCCTTGGCCCTGCCGACCTCTTCGCGCCGGGCGGCCTGTCCCGCGCGGGCGCCTTCGAGTTCCGCGGCGGTGCGTTCCAGCGCGCGCTCGGCGGCGCTGAGCCGATCGCTCGCCTCGTCGACCGCGGCCTGTACCTCGATGACGCTCTCACTGCGGGCGGACCCGCCGACCGCCCAGCGTGCGCCGAAGACGTCGCCTTCGGGCGTGACAGTGCTGACTTCGGGATACACCTCGACGAGCCGCCGCGCGGACTCCAGACCGTCCACAATGGCCACCCGGTCGAGCGCGTGCTCGACGGCGGACCGCAACGCGGGCGGCGCCGTGACGACCTCGCGTGCCCAGCGCGCGCCCTCGGGCAGCGACGGCCAGGCACTGGTGTCCACAGTGGATTCCAGACCGCCGAGCAGAATGCCCGCGCGCCCGGAATCGTTGTCCTTCAAGAACTTCAGCGCGGCGAGCGCGTCTTCGCCACCGTTGACCGCGACCGCGTCGGCGACCGGGCCGAGCGCCGCGGCCAGCGCGACCTCGTGGCCCGCTTCGACGGTGAGCAGCGCGGCGACCGAACCGAGCAGACCCGGCAGTTCGTGCTGCGCGCCGAGCAGCGCGCCGGCGCCGTCCTTGCGGCGCAACCCCATCGACAGCGCTTCGACACGGGCCTTCTCCGACGCGATCTCGCGTTCGGCGGCCCGTTCGGCCTTGACCAGCTCCTCGACGCGCGCCTTGGCGGCGTTGTTGGCCTCCACCGCGCGGTCGTGGTGGGCCTGGAGGTCGGAATCGTCGGATTCCTCGACGCCACCCGCGGCCTTGGCCTCTTCGAGCTCCTCGACCGCGATCTCCGCCCGCTCGGCGGCCTCTTCGAGCGACACGGTGAGCCTGTCGATCTCGTCGGAGGTGGCGCCGTTCTTGCTGCGCAGCGCCTCGACCTGACCGGAGAGCTTCGCGAGCCCTTCCCGGCGGTCGGCGATCGCGCGGACGGCGGCCATATGCGCGCGCTCGGCGGCCTGGACGAGATGTTCGAGCTGCTCACGCCGCTGGACGGTCTCCGACAGCACCATGCGCGCTTCAGCGACGGCCTCGTTGAGCTCCTGCTCCCGTTCGGCGACCTGCTCGGCCTCGGCGAGCAGCTCGTCGGGGTCGCGGCCGGTGCTCGCCTGCTGCACGTCGGACGACAGGTGCCGCTGACGCTCCAGTGCGAGCCGCACGGTGCCGCGCAACCGCTCCGTCAACGCGGAAAGCTTGTACCAAGTCTCCTGTGCGGCGGCCAGCTTCGGCGCGTCCTCGGCGAGCGAAGCTTCGAGCTCGGCCTCCTCGGCGGCGACGATCTCCAAGGCCTGCTCGACTTCGGCACGCCGCTGACGGGCGACGCGCTCGTCGGCCTCTTCCTTGGCGATGCCTTCGCGCTGGGTGACCAGGTCGTGGGCGAACAAGCGCAGCCGCGCGTCGCGCAGTTCGGACTGCACCCACTGCGCCTTGCGGGCGATCTCGGCCTGCTTGCCCAGCGGTTTGAGCTGGCGGCGGAGCTCGGTGGTGAGGTCGCCGAGGCGGTCGAGGTTGCCCTGCATGTTCGCGAGCTTGCGCAGGGTCTGTTCCTTGCGCTTGCGGTGCTTGAGGACGCCGGCGGCCTCTTCGATGAAGGCGCGGCGCTCCTCGGGCTTCGATTCGAGGATGGCCGAAAGCTGGCCCTGGCCGACGATGACGTGCATCTCACGGCCGATACCGGAGTCCGACAGCAGTTCCTGCACGTCCATCAGGCGGCAGCGGTCGCCGTTGATCTCGTACTCGCTCGCGCCGTCGCGGAACATCCGGCGGGTGATCGAGACCTCGGAGTACTCGATGGGCAGCGCGCCGTCGGCGTTGTCGATGGTCAGGGTGACCTCGGCGCGCCCGAGCGGGGCACGGCCGGCGGTCCCGGCGAAGATGACGTCCTCCATTTTGCCGCCGCGCAGGTCCTTCGCGCCCTGGGTGCCCATGACCCAGCGGAGCGCGTCGAGGACGTTCGACTTGCCGGACCCGTTCGGTCCGACCACGCAGGTGATGCCCGGCTCGAAACGCAACGTCGTCGCCGAGGCGAAGGACTTGAAGCCCTTGAGCGTCAGGCTCTTCAGGTGCACGTCGTGCTGACCCCTCTGGCTGCGGGAACCGGTCTTTCAATCGACCCAGGCTACCTGTGTGCTCACGGTGAGCGTGGGACGCGGGGCCTCAGCGCTCCACGAACCCGCGAAGCCCGCCTTTCGCCGGCGACCACCGCTCGACGACGTGATCCACACTTCCGGGTGATTCGCCGGATCGCAAGGCGGCCAAAAGCCGCTCACAGTGTTCGCGATCACCCTCCGCTATCACCTCGACACGTCCGTCCGCCAGATTGGCCGCGCTGCCGACCAACCCCAGCTCAAGCGCCCTGCTGCGGGTCCACCAGCGGAAACCGACCCCCTGCACCCGGCCGTGCACCCACGCGGTCAGCCTGATGTGCGTTACTTCTTCACTCACGCTCCCTATCGTGCACCATGCGGATGAACGCGGAGGGTGAGCGGGACGTTCGCTGTAGTTCGCAGACGGTGAGGCGGCGGTGATAATCTCCGCGCCGGGTCCCCACTTTGGGCTACCTCGCCCGGGTAGCCGCACTCCCCGAAGTCCCCCATCCGAGGAGCCAGCACATGCCCCGTCCCGACGGGTCTGATCCGAGCGCACGCGTGTCCGTGGCACCCCCGCGCGGCGCCACCGGCAAGCTCAACCGCGCAGGCTACGCCGTACTCGGCGTCAGCGGCCTCGTGGTGGCGACGGCCTTCGCCGCGATCGCCGAACTCGCGAGCCCCGGCGTCTCCGCCACCGCGGGCGGCACCGGAGTCCCCGGCGGCGGACAGGGCATCGCCCCCGCCGGCGTCCAGCTGGTCCCGGGCAACGCCGTCCCCGGCGGCCCGATGACGGTCAGCGGCTCGCCGACCCCGGGCGCGCCCTCCAGCTCGACGCCGCCGCCGACCACGGTGACCTCGGTCGGGGCGGACGGCAAGGAGACGACAAGCGTCGTCACCCCGCCCCCGCCGGTGGTGCCGCCGAACCCGAATCCGGGCCCCGGTCCCGGGCCGAACCCTGATCCTTCCCCGTCGAAGACGCCGTCGTCAGACCCGTCCACCAGCACACCGTCGCCGAGCACGACGCCCAAACCCTCGACGACGGAAAACCCTCCGACAACGACAACCACCGGCGGTGGCTCCAGCTCCAGTGGCGCACCGGAATCGTCGCCGGGCCGGTCCAGCACCTCGGGCACCGACACGTCCACGAGCAGCATCCAGTAAGACTTGAGTCCGTGAAGGCCTCCTTGCCTACCTTGAGGGTAGGGAAGGAGGCCTTCACTACGTCCGGGTCCGCATCGGATCCGCCGCAATCAGGCGACTAATTGCGATGGGGTGCTGGGCGACAGGAGGTTGCGAAAGTGGCTTTCGCAACGCATCTCCTGCCAGGCTTCGGTGGCAACGCGACCGCGAATCCGGTCCGCCGCACCGAGCAAGCCTCACATTTCGAAGCGGTATCCCATCCCCGGCTCCGTCAGCAGGTGCCGCGGCCGCGAGGGTTCCGGTTCCAGTTTCCGCCGCAGTTGCGCCAGATACACCCGCAGATAGTGCGACTCGGTCTCATAGGTCGGGCCCCACACCTCGTGCAGCAGCTGCTTCTGTGCCACCAGGCGGCCGCGGTTGCGCACCAGCAGTTCCAGCACCCCCCATTCGGTCTTGGTGAGGTGCACTTCCTTGCCGTCCCGGCGCACCTTCTTCGCCGCGAGGTCGATCCGGAACGATCCCGTGTCCACCACCGCGTCCGCACCGTCCACACCGGACGACGCCGAGCGGCGCACGGCGGCCCGCAGCCGCGCCAGCAGTTCGTCCATGCCGAAGGGTTTGGTGACGTAGTCGTCGGCGCCGGCGTCGAGGGCCTGCACCTTGTCGGCCGAGTCGCCGCGCGCGGACAGCACGATGATCGGCACGGTCGTCCAGCCGCGCAGCCCGGCGATCACCTCCGTGCCGTCGAGATCGGGCAGGCCGAGGTCGAGCACGACGACGTCGGGTTTGGTCTCGGCGACGGCCTTCAGCGCGGCCGTCCCGTCGTGCGCGGTGATCACCTTGTAGCCGCGGGCGGACAGGTTGATCCGCAGGGCTCGCACGATCTGCGGTTCGTCGTCGACGACCAGCACGGTCGCCGACGCGGTGTCTGCGCTCATCGCACTCGCTCCTCCTCTTCGTTCTCCAGACCCTCGTCGTCGAACGCGAGGAGGCTCTTTTCCGGATCCTGACCAACATATGCGGGCAGCGAGATGACGACGGTGAGCCCGCCGCCGGGCGTGTCCTCCGCCCGGATCCGCCCGCCCATCGCCTCGGTGAACCCCTTGGCGACCGACAGCCCCAGTCCCACGCCGGGCACGCTGTCCCGGTCTCCCCCGAGCCGCTGGAACGGCGCGAACGCCGAGTCAGCGGTGCCCTTCTTCAGCCCGCGCCCGTGGTCGACGATACGCAGTTCGACGTGGTCCGAATGCGTGCTGGCGCGGGCGGACACCGGCTCGCCGGACGCGCCGTGCCGCAGCGCGTTGTCGATCACGTTCGCCACGACCCGTTCCAGCAGGCCGGGATCGGCGCAGACCGACGGCAGCCGCGAGTCGATCGCGACGACGACCGAAGCCGAGTTGTCCACATTGGACAGAGCATGCGAGACCACCTCGTCGTAGCCGACCGGGCGCAGGTGCGGGCGCACCGCACCGGTCGCCAGCCGGGACGAGTCGAGCAGGTTGTCGATCAGCCCGGCCAGCCGGTCCGCCGATTCCTCGATCGCTTCGAGCAATTCGTCGGTGTCCTCTTCGGACAGTGAGATGTCGGTCGCGCGCAGGCTGCCGATCGCCGCCTTGATCGACGTCAGCGGCGTCCGGAGGTCGTGGCCGACGGCCGACAGCAGGGCGGTACGGAGTTCCGTCGCTTCGGCCTTGCGCTCGGCGCGGACGGCCGCCTTCGCCGTCCGCTGCTGCCGCAGGGCCAGCAACGCCTGTCCCGCGACGGCTTCCAGCACTCCCCGATCCGACGCGGGCAACGCGCGGCCCCGCAGCGTCAGGTGGACGTCGGCGGTGACCGCGATGTCGGCGTCGGCCTGATCCGGGTCGGCGCACGGATCCGTGCCGGCGTTCGCCACCCGTTTCCACTTCCCGTCCCGCTTTTCCAGCAGGGTCACCGAAGTCAGGCCGAAGTTCTCGCGGACCTTCTCCAGTAACCGCTCGATCGGGTTGGCGTGCGTGAGCACCGTCCGCGCGTACGACGCCAGCAACGCCGCCTCGGTCCGCGCTCGGGCGGCCTGTGTCGCGCGCCGGGCGGCGGTGTCGACGACCGCCGCGACGAGGATCGCCACGAGCACCATCGCGATCAGCGTGATCACGTTGCGCGGCTCGTGGACGGTGAGGGTGTACAGCGGCGGGGTGAAGAAGAAGTTGAGCAACCCCGCCGAAAGCACCGCGGCCAGGAGCGCGGGCCCGAGCCCGCCCGCGAGCGCGACGAGCACCGTCGCCAGCATGTAGGCGACCATGTCGGTCGAGAAGTCGAGCTGCTCCTCCAGCAGGACGCCGAGCAAGGTCGCCAGTACGGGCAGGACGAAGGCGAGTGCCCAGCCCGCCAGCCGCCGCGAGGAGGGCAGCGGGCTCCGGCCGAAGCGGGCGCGCAGCCGTCCGCCCGCTTCGGCGTGCGTGACCATGTGGACGTCGATCGGGCCGGACCGCTGGACCACGGCCGCGCCGATGCCCTCGTCGAACAGCCTCGCCACGCGTGACCGCCGGGAGGTCCCGACCACCAGCTGGGTCGCGTTGACCCCGCGGGCGAAGTCGAGCAGTGCCGTCGGCACGTCGTCGCCGACGACGGTGTGGAAGGTCGCGCCGACCTCTTCGGCCAGCTTCCGGTACTTGCCGACCGCCGTCGGCCCCATCCCGGCGAGCCCGTCGCCGCGCAGGATGTGTAGCACCTGCAGTTCGGCGCCCGCGCGGTTCGCGATGCGGCTCGCGCGGCGGATGAGCGTCTCGCTCTCCGGACCGCCGGTGATGGACACGACCACCCGTTCGCGTGCTTCCCACGTGTCGGTGATCTTCTGCTCGGCCCGGTACCGCTGCAGGGCGACATCCACCTGGTCGGCGACCCACAGCAGCGCGAGTTCCCGCAGCGCGGTGAGGTTGCCGGGACGGAAGTAGTTGCCCAGCGCCGCGTCGATGCGCTCGGCCGGATAGACGTTCCCGTGCGCCAGCCGCCGCCGGAGCGCTTCAGGCGTTATGTCGACCAGCTCCAGCTGCTCGGCCCGCCGCACGACCTCGTCGGGCACCGTCTCCTGCTGGACGACGCCGGTGATCCGCTCGACGACGTCGTTGAGGCTCTGCAGATGCTGCACGTTGACCGTGGACAGGACGTCGATCCCGGCGGCGAGCAGTTCGTCGATGTCCTGCCAGCGCTTCTCGTTGCGCGAACCGGGCACGTTGGTGTGCGCGAGTTCGTCGACCACGGCGACCTCGGGCGCGCGGGCGAGCAGCGCGTCAAGGTCCATCTCCTCGAACTCGTGCTCCCGGTGCGCCGACCGGCGGCGCGGCACGGTCTCCAGACCTTCGACGAGCTCCGCGGTCTTCTTCCGCCCGTGCGTCTCGACCAGGCCGATGACCACGTCGGTGCCCCGGTCGAGGCGTCGCCGCGCCTCGCCGAGCATCGCGTAGGTCTTGCCGACGCCGGGGGCCGCGCCGAGGTAGATCCTCAGCTCACCCCGGCGCGGCTTGGTCGTGTTCTCGTCCACGTCTGTCAGTGTGCTCCTCCGGCCGCGTCGCGCACGGCCAAGTTGACCTTCAGCACATTGACGCCCGGCACACCGATCCCGGCGCCACTCGTGTTCTCCGCCACGAGCTGCCGGACCTTCTCGTCGGACAGGCCCGTGTTCCTGGCCACACGCGGAATCTGCAGGTCCGCGTAGGCGACGCTGATCGCCGGGTCCATCCCGGAGCTCGACGCCGTCACCGCGTCGGCGGGCACCTGCGACTCCTGGACACCCTCGCGGGCGGCGATGAGCTTCTTGCGCTCACCGATCGCGGCGACCAGGTCCTCGTTGTACGGGCCCTTGTTCGACGCGCCGGACGAGGACGGGTCGCCGGGGCCGAGAGGGTCCTTCGAGCCCGCGGACGGGCGGTTGTGGAACCAGGGGTCCTTGGCCGGGTCTGCCGCGACCGGGTCGACGCCGATCAGGGACGAGCCGACGGCCTGCCCGTCCTGGGTGATGATCGAGCCTTCCGCGTTGCCTTCGAGGCCGGGGATCCGGGAGATCGCCCAGACGCCCAGGGGATAGACCACACCCAGCAGGACCGTGAAGACGAGCAGGACACGCAGCCCGGCGAGGGTCTGCTTCAGCAGTGCGTTCATGGGTTATCCGATTCCAGGGATGAGACGGACGAGCAGGTCGATCAGCCAGATCCCGAGGAACGGGCTGACGATCCCGCCGAGGCCGTAGACCAGCAGGTTCCGGCGCAGCAACGCCGAGGCCGACGACGGCTTGTAGCGGACGCCGCGCAGGGCGAGCGGGATCAGCCCGACGATGATCAGGGCGTTGAAGATGACCGCCGACAGGATCGCCGACTTCGGCGTCGCCAGCTGCATGATGTTGAGCGCGCCGAGCTGGGCGAAGATGCCGGTGAACATCGCGGGCAGGATGGCGAAGTACTTCGCGAGGTCGTTGGCGACGCTGAAGGTGGTCAGCGCGCCGCGGGTGATCAGCAGCTGCTTGCCGATCTCCACGATCTCGATCAGCTTCGTCGGGTCCGAGTCGAGGTCCACCATGTTCCCCGCCTCCTTGGCGGCGGAGGTCCCGGTGTTCATCGCGACGCCGACGTCGGACTGCGCGAGCGCCGGGGCGTCGTTGGTGCCGTCGCCGGTCATCGCGACCAGCCGCCCGCCCTCCTGCTCCTTCTTGATGAGTGCCATCTTGTCTTCGGGCTTGGCCTCGGCGAGGTAGTCGTCGACGCCCGCGTCCTGCGCGATGGCCTTCGCGGTGAGCGGGTTGTCCCCGGTGATCATGACGGTCTTGATGCCCATGGCGCGGAGCTGGACGAACCGCTCCTTCATTCCCGGTTTGACCACATCGGACAGCCGGATCACGCCGCGCACGAACGCCTTCGCGCCGTCGTACTCCGCGACCACCAGTGGCGTGCCGCCCTGCCCGCTGATCTCGTCGACGACGCGTTCGGTCTCGTCCGGCATGTCGCCGCCGCGTTCGCGGACCCACTCCCGCACCGCGGCGGTGGCCCCCTTGCGGACCTGGCGTTCGCCGATGTCGATGCCGCTCATCCGGGTCTGCGCGGTGAACTCGACGAAGTCCGCGAGCTTCTCGTCGCCGGACGCCGTCTCGGCGAGCCCGTGCTCCCTCGCGACGAGTTCGACGATGCTGCGGCCTTCGGGGGTGCCGTCGGCGAGGCTGGACAGGCGGGCCGCCTTGGCGATGTCGCCCATGGTGGAGTCACCGACCGGGATCAGCTCGGTGGCCTTGCGGTTGCCGAAGGTGATCGTGCCGGTCTTGTCCAGCAACAGCGTCGAAACGTCGCCGGCGGCCTCGACCGCGCGACCGCTCGTGGCGAGGACGTTGCGCTGCACCAACCGGTCCATCCCGGCGATACCGATCGCGGACAGCAGCGCGCCGATCGTCGTCGGGATCAGGCAGACCAGCAACGCGGTCAGCACGATCACGGACTGCTGGCTGCCGGAGTAGCCCGCCATCGGCTGCAACGCCACGACGGCGAGCAGGAAGATGATCGTGAGCGTCGAGAGCAGGATCGTCAGCGCGATCTCGTTCGGCGTCTTCTGCCGGGAAGCGCCTTCCACCAAGGCGATCATGCGGTCCACAAAGGACTCACCGGGTTTGGTGGTGATCTTCACGACGATGCGGTCCGAGAGCACCGTGGTGCCGCCGGTGACCGCGCACCGGTCGCCGCCCGATTCGCGGATGACCGGAGCCGACTCGCCGGTGATGGCCGATTCGTCGACGGTCGCGATGCCCTCGACGACGTCGCCGTCACCCGGGATGACCTGCCCCGCCTCGACCACGACGAGGTCGCCGACGCGCAGGTCGGCACCCGGCACGGTCTCCTCGTCGCCGTCCTCGGTGAGGCGGCGCGCGACGGTCTCCTTCTTGCTGCGCCGCAGGGTTTCCGCCTGCGCCTTGCCCCGGCCCTCCGCGACGGCCTCGGCGAGGTTCGCGAACAGGACGGTGAACCACAGCCAGATGGTGATGAGGATGGTGAACACGCTCGGGTCGGTGATCGCGAAGACCGTGGTCAGCGCCGAGCCGATCCACACCACGAACATGACCGGGTTGGCGAGCTGGTGCTGGGGATTCAGCTTGCGCAGCGCCTCCGGCAAGGAGGTCAGGAGCTGACGCGGGCTGAAGATCCCCGCGCCGACCCGGCCGGTGTTCTCGACGTGGTGCTGTGTCGTTTCTTCGGGAGTGCGTTCCTGGGTGACGGTCATGCCAATGCCTCTGCGATGGGCCCGAGCGCGAGCGCCGGGATGAAGGTGAGGGCCGCGACGAGCACGATCGTGCCCGCGAGCATCGTGCCGAAGAGCGGTCCGGTGGTGGGCAGCGTGCCGGCGGTCTCCGGAACCTTCCGTTGGGAGGCAAGGGATCCGGCCAGGCACAGCACGGCAAGGATCGGGATGAACCGGCCGAGCAGCATGGCCACCGACAGCGAAGACTGGAACCAGTCGTTCGTCACGGTCAGCCCGCCGAACGCGCTGCCGTTGTTGTTGCCCGCCGAGGCGTAGGCGTACAGGACTTCGGAGAGGCCGTGCGCGCCCGAGTTCGTCATGGCGGCCGGAGTGTCGGCCAGCATCAGCGCGACACCGGAACCGAGCAGCACCACGGTCGGCATCGCGAGCATGGAGACGGCCGCGCAGGTGACCTCGCGTTTGCCGAGCTTCTTGCCCAGGTACTCCGGCGTCCGGCCGACCATCAGCCCGGCGAGGAACATCGCGATCACGGCCATCACGAGGATGCCGTAGAGACCGGTGCCCACCCCGCCCGGCGAGATCTCGCCGAGCAGCATGTTGAGCAGCGCTCCGCCACCGCCGAGCCCGCTGTAGCTGTCGTGCGCGCCGTTGACGGCGCCGGTCGACGTGCCGGTGGTGGCGTTGGCGAACAGCGAGCTCAGGCCGATGCCGAACCGCTGTTCCTTGCCTTCCAGGTTCGCCCCGGCGGCCAGCGACGCGGGCCCGCTCGCGTTGGCTTCGGACAGCCACGTGACCGCGAGCATCGCGGTGAACAGCCCGGCCATCACCGAAAGCAGGACGTAACCCTGGCGCGTGTTGCCGACGAGCTTGCCGAACGTCCGGGTGAGCGAGACCGGGATGACCAGGATCAGGAAGATCTCGATCAGGTTGGTCCAGGCGTTCGGGTTCTCGAACGGGTGCGAGGAGTTGGCGTTGAAGATGCCGCCGCCGTTGGTCCCGAGCTCCTTGATGGCTTCCTGGCTCGCGGCCGGGGCGAGCGCGATCTTGCTCGTGCTGCCGTCGGGGTTGAGGACGTCGACACCGCTCTTGAGGCTCTGTACGACGCCGAGCGCGATCAGCGCGATCGCCGCCACGAACGCGATCGGCAGCAGGATCCGGATCGTGCCGCGCGTCAGATCCACCCAGAAGTTGCCGAGACGGTCGGTCTTCGAGCGGACGAAACCGCGGACCACCGCGATGGCGACCGCGAGCCCGACGGCCGCGGACAGGAAGTTCTGCACGGTCAGGCCGGCCATCTGCACGAAGTGACCCATGGTCGCCTCGGGGCTGTAGGACTGCCAGTTCGTGTTGGTCACGAAGCTGACGGCGGTGTTGAAGGCGACCGCCGGCGAGACCGGTTCCTTGCCGAGGCTCCACGGCAGGATCGCCTGAAGCCGCTGAAGCAGGTACAGGAAGACGACGGAGACGAACGAGAAGCCGATCACGGCGGACGCGTAGGTCTTCCAGTGCTGTTCCGATCCGGGGTTCACCCGGAACAGGCGGTACAGGCCGCGTTCGGCCTTGGTGTGTTTCCCGGTCGAGAAGACCCGCGCCATGTAGTCGCCCAGTGGCCGGTAGACCACGGCGAGCGCGACGAGTAAGAGGCCGGCCTGCAGGAGACCGGCCATCGTGTCTGACATCAGAATTTCTCCGGCCTGACCAGTGCGATGAACAAATAGACGATCAGCCCCAGCGCCAGCAGTCCGCCGACGACGTTGGCCACGGCTCCCGTGCCGGTCACAGCTTTTCCAGACCGCGAAGGGTCAGGGCGAGAACCACGAATACGCCGATCAGGAGCACGGCGTAGAGCAAGTCGGCCACTAGGCACCTCTCAGGACAGGTCACCCCATCGGTGACCAGGACCCCGCAACACTGCGCCTGGTACAGACCATCGCGACCGCGGCCTGACGGCCTCTTGATGCCCCGATCGGGTGCCTTTACGACTTCTTGATGCCCGGTGACGTGCCCCACAGACCGTGACGCACTGCGGACGGAGCGTGCAATTCGGGCAGACAAGCCCGCCAAAGCGTGTTACACCGGTGTTACGGATAGTTGTATGCGCTAACTAATCACCAGGAGGTAGCGATGTGCGGAATCGCAGGGTGGGTCTCCTTCGACACGAACCTGACCCAACGCCATGAGGTCGTCGACGCGATGACCGCGACCATGGCGTGCCGCGGACCGGACGACTCGGGCACCTGGGTCCGGCCGAACGTGGCGCTGGGCCACCGGCGGCTGGCGATCATCGATCTGCCGGGCGGCAGGCAGCCGATGGCCGAAGCCGGGCTGGCCGCGATGGTCTACAGCGGTGAGGCGTACAATTTCACCGAGCTGCGCGAAGAACTTCTCAAGCGCGGGCACAAGTTCGAGACCGACAGCGACACCGAGGTCGTGCTCCACGGCTACCTGGAGTGGGGCGACGAGGTCGTCGACCACCTCAACGGCATGTACGCGTTCGCGATCTGGGACGAGCGCGACGAGAAGCTCGTGATGATCCGCGACCGCATGGGTATCAAGCCGTTCTACTACTACCCCACCCCGGACGGAGTCCTCTTCGGTTCCGAGCCGAAGGCGATCCTCGCGAATCCCTTGGCACGCAAGGTGGTCGACACCGACGGCCTGCGTGAGCTGATGGCCATGACCAAGACCCCGGGCTGGTCGCTGTGGAAGGGAATGCACGAGGTCGGGCCGGGCACGATCGTCACCGTCGACCGTTCCGGAATCCGCACGCGGACGTACTGGAAGCTCGACGCGAAACAGCACACGGACGACCAGGAGACCACGGTCGAGCGCGTGCGCGAGCTGATGACCGACATCGTGCACCGTCAGCTGATCGCCGATGTCCCCCGTTGCGTCCTGCTGTCGGGCGGGCTCGATTCCAGCGCCGTCACCGGTCTCGCCGCCGCGCGGCTCGCCGAACAGGGCGAGCGCCTGCGCACGTTCTCGGTCGATTTCCAGGGTCAGGAGGAGAACTTCCAGCCGGACGAGGTGCGGGACACCCCGGACTCGCCCTACATCCGTGACGTCGCGCGGCTGGTCGGCTCCGACCACAAGGACGTCGTGCTGAACCCGGCCGAGCTCAGCGACCCCGAGGTGCGCCGCAAGGTGCTGACCGCGCGGGACATCCCGGCGGGGCTCGGGGACATGGACACCTCGCTTTACCTGCTGTTCAAGGCGATCCGCGCCGAGTCGACGGTGGCGTTGTCCGGCGAGTCCGCCGACGAGGTCTTCGGCGGGTACCGCTGGTTCCACGACGAAGCCGCGGTGAACTCGGGGACGTTCCCCTGGCTCGCCTTCCGGATGGGCCTCACCAGCGAGCGGGGCGCCCTGCTGCGCGGGGAGGTCCAAGCGAAGCTCGACCTGCCGGGCTACATCGCCGACCAGTACGCCACCGCCGTCGCCCAGGTCGAGCACCTCGACGGGGAGAGCGAGCAGGACCGCAAGATGCGCACGGTCTGCAACCTGCACCTGAGCCGGTTCGTGCGGATGCTGCTGGACCGCAAGGACCGGGCGTCGATGGCCGTCGGGCTCGAGGTGCGTGTGCCCTTCTGCGACCACCGCCTCGTCGAGTACGTCTACAACACGCCGTGGTCGTTGAAGACCTTCGACGGCAGGGAAAAGAGCCTGCTGCGGCACGCGACCGAACACGTGCTGCCGGCGTCCGTGCGGGACAGGGTCAAGAGCCCGTATCCGTCCACTCAGGACCCCGGCTACGCGGCCGCGTTGCAGCAGCAGGCCAAGGAGGCCTTGACCGAACGGGAAAACCCGGTGTTCGAGCTGGTGGACCGCGACTGGCTGCACCAGGTGTCCGAAGTGGACCCGGCCACGATGTCGTCGGCCCAGCGCTCCGGGATCGACCGGGCGCTGGACCTCTACCACTGGTTCGATCTGTACCGGCCCGAACTCCAGCTCGACTGAAGTACCCGGTCCGCCGCCGTCTCAGCGACGGCGGCGGACCGTGCCCCCGACCACGACGCCCCCGAGCACCGCGGTCGCGGCGAGCAGGATGCCCGCCTCGGTCCACTGGAATCGCCAGAACCGATCGGTGGGCTGGTAGACGGTGAAGTCCTGATACCCCGCTGCCTGAGCACAGGCGTTCATCCCCTTGCCGGGCGGGCATTCGGGCATCTCGTCGATCAGGCGCAGCTCCGTGCCGTCCGGGGCGATTCTGCCCGACTGGACGATCAAGGCGCCCTTCGTGGCCGGGTCGGCACCGAGCGAGCGGACCGGTTCGGCGTAGTGCGGCCGCAGGAGCATCAGCGTGACCGCGGCCGCGACGAACACCGCGACCGTGATCGCGATGGCGGGCAAGGTCTTGCGCACCAGCACCCCAGCCGCGGCGCCGAGGGCGAAGGCGAACAGCCACCACGCGGCGGGCGCGATCCCGACGGCGCCGAAGTACGACGTCTCGCGCAGTGTCTCCGCTTTGCCGGGGAAGATCTCCAGCCACTTGCCGAACATCTGTCCCGAAGCGAGGCCTGCCAGCGTCGCGGCCACGCCGAGGACACCGAACTTGACGCCCAGCCAGTGCCCGCGGCTCACCGATTGGGTCCACGCGAGCTGGCAGGTTCCGCGTTCGTGTTCCCTGGCGAGCAGCGGAGCACCCCAGAAGACCCCGGCCAGCAGGGGGACGAACGGTATCGTCACGATCAGCGGGTAGATCTTCTGGTAGAGGTCCTCCAATCCCGCGTCGAATTCGCGGCAGGGCACGCCGCCTCCGTAGCAGTGGGAGACGATCTCGCCGCTCGCGGCGCCGAGCGCGACCCGCCCGGTCAGGAACAGGATCCCGCCGAGCACGGTGAGGAATCCGAGGGTGACGAGCAGCTGGGTGCGGTGCTGCCGCCAGGTGAGCCAAAGCAAGAAGCTGTGCCTTTCTAGGAACGGCGCCGGATGGCGAAGGTGGCGGCGACGGCGAGCAGGAGGGAGACGCCCGTCAGGATCGCGGCTTCGGTCCACTGGAAGCGCCAGTACCAGTCCGCGGGCAGGACCTTGAGCGCGGTGATCTCCCCGGCGGCGTCCCTGACCATTTCGACCACCCGGCCCAGGGGTTCCGCGCCCGGCTGGACGAGTTCGGGTTGCGCGTAGCCGTCACGGACGTTGCTCAGGCCGATCATCAGGCCCACCGACACCGCGATGGTGACGGCGATGGCGGGCAGGGTCTTGCGGATGAGCGCGCCCGCCGCGGTGCCGAGCACGAACCCGAAGAGCCACCACGCGCCCGGCGCGACGCCCGTCATCGTGAACAGGACCGGGTTGTCGAAGCGGCTGGTGATGCCGGTGTCGCCTCGATCGGCGGGGAAGACCTCCACCCAGCGCTGCATCATCGCGCCGAACGCGAGCCCGCCGAGGGTGGCGAGAACGGCCAGGAACCCCAGTTTCACGCCGAGCCAGCGGAACCGCGAGATCGACTGGGTCCAGGCCAGTTTCGTGGTACCTCGTTCGAATTCGGCCGCGACCAGCGGCGCGCCCCAGAAGACACCGATCGCCACGGGGACGACCTGGAGCCAGGAAAGGTACTGGTACAGATCCGCGAAGAGCTTCGCCGGGTTCGGGCTGGTCGCCGCGGCGTTCCCGTTGACCAGCAGGACGATCCCGACGGCGACGAGCAGACCGGCGGTGATCAGCAGCTGCATCCGCTGCTGACGATAGGTGAGCCAGAGCATTGTTCCCCCTTACGCCGAAGCCAGTGTCGGGCGAGGCAGGCTCGCGGATTCGGGCCGCCGCAGGTAGGCGAGCACCAGCTCCTCCAGGTTCGCCGGCCGCTCGGTCCACTGTGGACCCAGCGAGACCGGTTCGGTGCGGGCGAAAACGGTCGCCTGCCTGCCGGCCCTGGCCTCGTCCACGATCGCGACGCGTCTGCCCAGCGCGTCGGCCTCCTCCACGGGGCCGACGAAGGTCCGGTGTCCGGCGACGAGTTCGTCGATGTCGCCGCTGACCTGGACGCGGCCGCCGTTGAGGACGATCAGCCAGTCGCAGGTGTTCTCCAGGTCGGAGACGACGTGAGACGAGAGGAGGACGGTCATCCCGGTTTCGGCGACGGCCTCCATCAGGCCGCGCATGACCTCGTGGCGGGCCAGCGGGTCGAGATTCGCGAGCGGCTCGTCGAGCACCAGGAGGTCCGGGCGTTTCGCGAGGGCGAGGGTGAGCGCCACCTGCGCGCGCTGCCCGCCGGAGAGCTTGCCGACCTTGTGCTTCAGGGGAAGCCCGAGCGAGTCGATGCGTTTGAGCGCGAACTCGTCGTCCCATCCCGGGTTCAGGCGTCTGCCGAACTTGAGCATCTCCGCGATGCTGAAGCCGGAGTACAACGGCTTGTCCTGCGCGAGGAAAGCGGCGGTGCCCCGGACCGAGACCGAGCCGAGGGTCGCGTCGAGCAGTCCGACGGCCAGGTGCAGGAAGGTCGTCTTACCCGCGCCGTTGGGTCCGACCAGGGCGACGACCCGGCCTTTCGGGACGGCGAGGGAGCAGTCGCGCAGCGCCCACTTGCGGCGGTAGCGCTTGCCGAGTCCGGTCGCCTCGATGACGGGTTCATCGGTCATGCCGTCCGCTCCCCTCGAAAGCCATCGACCATCACCGAGGTGAACAGCGCCTCGACGTCTTCCTGATCAAGCCCCGATTCGCGCGCGTCGCGGACCCACGCTCCGAGGCTCTTCCGCAAGCGGGTGTGCTCCGCGAACGAAGCGCCTCCGAGAGTCTTCTGGACGAAGGTGCCGAGGCCCGGCTTCCCCTCGACGAGCCCTTCACGCTCCAGCTCGCGATAGGCCTTGAGGACGGTGTTGGGATTGATCGCCAGCTCGGCGACCACTTCCTTCGCCGTCGGCAGCCGGTCCCCCGGCTCCAGCAACCCCAGGCGGAGGGCGTTCTTGACCTGCTGGACGAGCTGGACGTACGTCGCGACGCCCGAGCCTTTGTCCAGATGGAAGGTGACCACTGGCAACACCCTTTCACTAATTAAGTAGTGAAAGGGTGCGGGCAGACCGGCCCGCCTGTCAAGTGGTGATCACGCGAAAAAGCCGTGAAGGCCCCCTTGAGGGACTCTGGATCCCTCAAGGGGGCCTTCACGGAAAACCCCAGCCCCATCAAGAAGAAGCGCCAGTTCGACGACACGGGGGAAGACGTCGAGCTGGCACTACCCCCAACCCCCACCGCCGTCAGATGGCGGTGCCTGTGCAAGGAGAAGGTGTCCACCGTCGTACCGGAACCGAATGGGGGGTCCTGCCCGTCTGGTTGGTTGGGCACGGTTCCGGCGACGGGTCCTCGGTGGACACCTGGCAAGGATCACGCCGTCCGGATGCAGGGCGCTTGCACTACGCTTGCAGGCTCTGGCGAGGGTGAGCGGAGGTGGCCGAGTGGAGTTCCGCGTCCTCGGCGCCGTCGAGGCGTGGGCCGGTGGCGTTCCGGTCGATCTCGGCTCGCCCAAACAGCGGCTTGTGCTGGCGGTTCTGCTGCTGGAGGCGGGGAAGCCGGTGCCGCGCGACCGGATCATCGACCTGCTCTGGCCCGAAGAACCCCCTGCCAGCGCACGGAACACCGTTCAAGCGCTGGTGTCCAGGCTGCGTGCGGTGTTCCGCGGCGCGGGCGGGCCGGAGATCGTCTCCGAGGGGACCCGGTACCTGCTCAAGGTCGACCCGCGTCAGGTCGACCTGCACCGGTTCACCGAGCTGACCGCGCAGGCCCGTGACGCCGATGACGAGACCGCCGTGGAGCTTTGGGACGAGGCGCTCGGTCTGTGGCGTGGCGAAGCGTTGTCCGATGTGGTGAGCGGCGAGGTCGCGCAACGGCTCCGCGGCGGCATGAACGAGGCACGCTGGACCGCGCTCGAAGATCGCGCCGAAGCGCAGCTGCGGCTCGGCCGCGGCAGGCAGGTCCTCGCGGAGCTGACCGAGCTGGTCGCCGCGCACCCGTTGCGGCAGCGATTCGTCGGACAGCTCATGCTCGCGCTGCACCGCGAAGGCCGCACCGACGACGCTCTCGAGGCGTTCCGCGCTCTGCGGGACCGGCTCGGTACCGAGCTGGGCCTCGATCCCTCCCCCGAGCTGCGACGGCTGGAAGCCGCCATCCTCGCCGCCGATCCCGCGCTCGAACCCGCCACCAGGCCCGAGCCGGTCCGCCCGGCCCAGTTGCCGCACGACGTCCGGGGGTTCGCCGGACGCGCGGCCGAACTGCGACGGCTCGACGAGGCGACCCGGCACCCGGGCGAGGGCACCGACATCTGGGTCATCAGCGGCACCGCCGGGGTCGGCAAGACCGCGCTCGCGGTCCGCTGGGCCCACCGCGTCCGCGACGCGTTCCCCGACGGCCAGCTCTATCTGGACCTGCGCGGCTTCGACCCCGACCACGAACCGCTCACCCCGGCCGTCGCGCTCACCCAGCTCCTGCAGGCACTCGGCACCGCGCCCAAGGCCATCCCGCCGGACACCGACACGCGGGCCGCGTTGCTCCGTTCCCTCCTCGCCGACCGCCGGGTGCTGCTGGTACTCGACAACGTGCGCGACAGCGGCCAGGTGCTGCCGCTGCTGCCGCCTTCGGGCACCGTGCTGGTCACCAGTCGCCAACGGCTCGGTGACCTCATCGCCCGCACCGGCGCTCGTGCGCTTCCGCTGTCCGTGCTGCCCGCCGAAGACGCACGACATCTGCTGGAAGCCGTGCTGGGCAGCGAAACCGTCGCCGCCGAGGCCGTCGCGGCCGCGGAACTGGCGCGGCTGTGCGGGCACCTCCCGCTCGCTCTCCGGATCGCG
The DNA here is from genome assembly GCF_900105055.1 of Amycolatopsis lurida. Taxonomy (NCBI): domain Bacteria; kingdom Bacillati; phylum Actinomycetota; class Actinomycetes; order Pseudonocardiales; family Pseudonocardiaceae; genus Amycolatopsis; species Amycolatopsis lurida. The sequence goes on along the minus strand of NZ_FNTA01000004.1, from coordinate 6,599,670 downwards.
GCGGCCAACCTCGGTGCCAGCGGCGAACCCGAGATCGCCGAACTCGCCCGCGAGCTCGCCGGTGGTGACCCGCTCGCGGAGCTGACCGTCGACGGAGCCGAGGAAAGTGCCGTGACCACGGCCTTCGGCGTCTCCTACCGGGCGCTTCCCGAGGAGCACCGCGAGCTGTTCCGCCGTCTCGCGCTGGTTCCCGGCCAGACGTTCACCGCTCCCGCCGCGCAGGCGCTGACCGGCGTTCCGCATTCGAAGGCGAACCAGCAGCTCAAAGCGCTCGCGGCGGCGCACCTGGTCGAGCGCTACACCCCGGGACGCTACCGGTTTCACGATCTCCTCCGCAGTTTCGCGGCGGGCCGCACGCTGTCGGAGGACTCGAAGGCCGAGCGTGACGCGGCCGAGAGACGGCTCTTCGAGAGCTACCTGGGCACCGCCGACGCCGCAGGGCGTGCCCTGATCCCCCACTTTCTCCGCCTGCCGCGCGACGAACCGGCGGACAACCCCTTCGCCGACACCGAAGAGGCGCTGGCCTGGCTGGACGCCGAATGGCCGAACCTCGCCGCCGCCGTCGAGCACAGCGCCGAACACGGCCCGCCCGAGTTCTCGTGGCATCTCGCCGACGCGCTCCGCGCCTTCTTCCACCAACGCGGGCATCACGCGGAATGGATCGACACGGCCTCGACCGCCCTCAAGGCCGCCCGCCGCAGCGGCGCGGGGCAGGCGCAGGCCGCGATGCACCTGAGCATCGCGCTGGCCTGCGTCAACAGCGGCCGCTACGACGAAGCCCGCGAACACCTGACCAGCGCCCTGCGCGGTGATCTCCTCGACGGCTGGGACGCCGGCCGCGCGGCCGTGCTCAACAATCTCAGCGCGGTGCACCAGCGTCTCGGCGACCCGCAGGAGGCGATCCGCTGCGGACTGGAATCCCTGCGGCTGTGCGAAGAACTGAACATGCCCGCCGTGTCGATGGCGCTGGCGAACCTCGGTTTCCCGTACTGGCAGACGGGCCAGCTCGACGAGGCGCTCGCCAACTTCACCCGCGCGCTCGCGGTCTCCGAACGGGACGGCGCCCGGTTCAGCGTCGCGGTGCTGCTGGTCGACCTCGGCAACGTGCACCGCGACCTCGGCCTCCTCGACGACGCCTACGACTTCTACAGCCGCGCGCTCGCGGCCAATCGCGAGCTGGGCTACACCTACGGCGAGGCGACGGCGCTGTCCGGCAGGGCCGTGCTCGAAAGCAGGCGGGATCCGAGCGAGCAGAACCGCGCGGACGCGCTCGAAGCCGTCGAACTCACCCGCAAGATCGGCGACCGGGGCACCGAAGCCTGGACGCTCGTCGGGCTCGGCGAGGTCTGCCTGCGGCTCGGCCTGCCCGAAGAGGCGGCCGAGCACTACCGGCTCGCGTTGTCCATCGCGCGAACGACCAGCTTCTTCTGGTGCGAGGCCGCCGCACGGACCGGGCTCGCGGAAACCCTGCTGAAACTGGGAAAGCACGCGGAAGCCCGGACGCACGGCGAGCTGGCACAAGAGCTCGCCTCCCGCTCCGGTTACCGGCTCGTCGAGGAACGCGCCAAGCTGATCCTGGACGAGCTTTAGCTGCTGGTGTCGTTCGACTTCACACTGGCCGCGATCGCCGCCGCGATCGCCGTCAGGACGGCGAGGATGATCGTCAGCGCCATGGCGGTGCTGTCGCCGTCGTCGAAGCTGAAGAGCCACTTGACCTGAGCGCCGAACGGCGTGCCCCACACCAGGGGCGCCCCCACGAAGACCGCGACCACGTAGAACGCGCAAAGTCCGAACAGAGTCCACGCGCCGGGAATCCGGCGGGCGAACGTGAACGCCGCCGCGATCACCAGGACCACGGCGGAGACGACGCCGCTGACCATGTTCTGCACCGTGATCCCCGACGGGCGGCCGTCCGACTCCGTGGCGACGATGACGTTATAGAGCGCGAACCAGACGAGCATGACGGCGGCGAGCACCGCCAGGATGCCGGCGACCTTCGCCGCCGGTGCGTTGGCCCTCGGCTTGGCGGGCGCCGTTCGGCCCCATGGCGCGGGTCCGCCCGGCGTCGGCGGACCGTGCTGCGGGAAGCCGGGCTGCGGTGGATTCGGCTGCATCCGCACTCCTCGCGCGTTCGGCGGCACGAACGGGCCGCCTTCGTGGTTCGTGGCCACCGTAGCGAAAGTGGCTCACGGCGGACCATTCATGGCAGGAACCTGCCTCGCGACACGGTGACGCCTTGCCGTCCATTGGTACAGGGGGTCGTGAGTGGTAAGTGTCGTTAGAACGACACTTACCACTCACGACCCACCGCGGGAACGGCCGTGGTCAGACGCGGACCTCGTCCACGCGGACCGGGCGGCGTTCGCGGCGCGAGACCTCGCACGCCTCGGCGATGTAGAACGCCTCCAGCGCGTCCGCCGCACCGCACGGGCTCGGCGCGCGACCGGCGGCGACGTCGAGGAACGCCTTCAGTTCGCTGACGTACGCGGGGCGGAACCGTTCCATGAAGCCGGGATAAGCCGGGCCGGGCAACGGCTGGACGCCGGGTTCCACCGAGGTCAGCGGCACGCGGTCGTCCAGGCCCACCACGGCGTTGCCCGCCGAGCCGAGGACTTCCAGCCGGACGTCGTAGCCCGCGCCGTTGTAGCGCGTCAGCGAAACCACCGCCAGCGTCCCGTCGTCGAGCGTCAGGGTCGCGGCCGCGGTGTCGACGTCACCGGCGTCGACGAAGAACCGCTCGCCCTTGTTGGCCCCGACCGCGTAGACCTCGACGACCTCGCGGCCGCTCACGAACCGGACGACGTCGAAGTCGTGCACGCCGCAGTCGCGGAACAGGCCGCCGGAGTGCGCGACGTACTCGGCGGGCGGCGGTGCCGGGTCGAACGTGGTCGCGCGCAAGGTGTGCAGCCAGCCGAGTTCACCCGAGGCCACCGCCGCCCTGGCCGCGGCGTAGCCGGCGTCGAACCTGCGCTGGAAACCGATCTGCACCGGCACGTCGGCACCGGAGATCTTGTCGATCACCGCGAGCGTTCCCGGGATGTCGGCGGCGACCGGCTTCTCGCAGAACACCGGGATACCCGCGTCCACGGCCTGGAGGATCAGCTCCGGATGGGCGTCCGTCGCCGCGGCGATCACCAGTCCGTCCAAAGAGGACGCGAACAGCGAGGGGATGTCCGCCGCCGCTTCGACGCCGAGTTTCGCCGCGGCGGCCTGGGCACGCGCGGCGTCGACGTCGGCGACGACCACGGAGGAAACCTCGTCGAAGCTCTTCAAGGTCTCGGCGTGCGAAGTGCCGATCCGGCCGGTGCCGGCGAGTCCCAACCTCATGTGGTTACCTTTCTGGAGCGGCGGTGGTCGAACGGACCACCAGCGACGGGTGCAGCAGATGGCGGACCGGTTCGGCGCGTTCGCCCCGGACCCGTTCGAGCAGTGCTTCGACGGCCAGCCTGCCCATTTCCGTGCGCGGCTGGTCCACAGTGGTCAGTGAGAGATGGCGCAGCGCGGCGAGCGAGGTGTTGTCGTAGCCGACCACCGAAACGTCCTCCGGCACACGCAGGCCCGCCTCTTCGAGCGCGGAGATCGCGCCGACGGCGTTGAAGTCGTTGCCCGCCACCAGCGCCGTCGGCATCCCTCCTCGCGGAGGGTCGCCGAGCAGTTCGTGCACGGCCTTCTCCCCGGCGGTGTCCGTGTGCTCGCTGCGCACCACGATCGGGGGCAGCCCGTGCCGCCGCATGGCCTGCTGGTAGCCCCGGCGCCGCGCGGCCGCACCGGCCGCACCCCCGCCGTCCAGATGCGCGATCCTCCGGTGCCCCAACGAAACCAGGTGATCGACGGCGAGCGCGGAACCGGCCTCGCCGTCGTCGTTCACCGTGTCCACGCCCGCGGCGCGCGAAGTGCGCGAGACCAAGACGACGGGACCTTGGGCGGCCGCTTCCTCGATCGCCGACGCGGGGACCACCGGCGACAGCAGGATCACCCCGGCGGGCCGGAAGGACAGCAGGCTCTTCAGCGCGGCACGCTCGCGCGCGGGACTGCGGCCACCGGTGTTGAGGATCAGGTGGAACCCGGCCGCTTCGGCCGCCGCGTCCAGCCCCTCGACGACGTCGGCGAAGAAGGCGTTGCGAAGGTCGGAGACCATCACGCCGAGGACGGTCGACGTCCGGCTCGCCAGCGACCTGGCCATCGCGTGCGGTTCGTAACCCAGCGCGTGCGCCGCGCACAGCACGCGCGTGCGCCGTTCGTCGGAGACGTTCGGCGCGTTCCGCATCACCAGCGACACGAGCGCACGGGACACCCCCGCCTTCGCGGCGACGTCCTCCATCGTCGGTCGCGCCATTTTCCACTCTCCCGCTCTTGCACCCCTGCCCTTGACTTTACTGTGACGGACGCTACATGATTAGAGCGCTCTAATCAATAGAGCGCTCTAATCTCGATCTCCCGGAGGCCGCCGATGACAGCCACGACACCCCGGATCCGCATCGCCGCCGCCCCGATCTCCTGGGGTGTCTGCGAAGTCCCCGGCTGGGGCCGCGTGCTCGACGCGGGCACCGTACTGGGCGAAATGGCGGAGCTGGGGGTGCGCGCCACCGAACTCGGCCCGCCCGGATACCTGCCGCGCGACCCGGCCGCGCTGCGCGGACTGCTCGGCGGATACGAGCTCGAACTCGTCGGCGGTTTCCTCGGCGTGGTACTGCACGAGACCCCCGAAGCCGCGCTGGCCGCGGCCGAGGAGTCCGCGGCGCTGTTCGCGGCCTGCGGGGGCGACGTGCTCGTGCTCGCCGCCGCCACCGGTCTCGACGGCTACGACGACCGGCCGAAGCTGAGCGACACCGAATGGACGACCCTCGTCGAAACCTCCGGCGAGATCGGGGAGATCGCCGCGCGTCACGGCCTGCGCACCGTGGTGCACCCGCACGTGGGGACACACGCGGAGACCGAGGAGGAGGTCGAGCGTTTCCTCGCCGATTCCCCTCTCCCGCTGTGCCTGGACACCGGGCATCTCCTGATCGGCGGGACCGATCCGGTCGCGCTGGCGAAGCGATACCCCGGACGGGTCGGGCATCTGCATCTCAAGGACGTGCGCGGCGAACTCGCCGAAGACGTCCGCGCCGGCAGGCTTCCCTATGCCGAAGCCGTGGGCAAAGGTCTGTATGTCCCCCTCGGGGACGGGGACGTCGACATCGAAACGATGGTCACGTCCGTCCACGAGGCGGGCTACGACGGTTGGTACGTGCTCGAACAGGACACCGCGCTGAGCGAGGAGAGCCCGGAGGATCTGTCGAAGCGGGATGTCGCCAGGAGCCTGGCGCATCTCGACGGAATCGTCAGCCGGCTCCCGGCTGCCAGGTAACGGAAGAAGCGAGGAGAGACGACGATGTCCCATCGCTTGAAAAAGGCCTTGGTGGTCGTGGCGGGGCTGTTGCTCCTGTCCGCGTGCACCGGGCCGAAGGCCGAGGAGAAACCCGCTGCGTCGTCGCCGGGCGCGGCGACGACGCAACCCGGCGGGCCGCTGCGGGTCGCGGTCATCTCGCACGGCACGGCGGGCGACGCGTTCTGGAACGTGGTCAAGAACGGCGCCGAAGAGGCGGGCAGGCAGCTCGACGTCCAGGTCGAGTACAACTCCGACGGAGACCCCGGCAACCAGGCCAAGCTGATCGACAACGCGGTCGCCCAGCGGGTCGGCGGGCTGGTGGTGTCGATGGCGAACCCGGAGGCGCTCAAGACCTCGATCGAGAACGCGGTCCGCGCCGGGATCCCGGTCATCACGATCAATTCCGGAGAGGACAAGAGCGCGGGCTACGGCGCGCTCACCCACGTCGGGCAGAACGAGACCATCGCCGGCGAGGAAGCCGGGAAGAAGTTCCGTGAACTGGGTAAGAAGAAGCTGCTCTGCGTGGTCCATGAGGCCGGCAACGTCGGGCAGGCGCAGCGGTGCGACGGCGCCAAGACCGGCTTCGCGGGCGACGTGCAGACCCTGCAGGTCGACATCAGCAACCCCACCGACGCCGAATCCCGGATCAGGGGCGCGGTGCAGACCGACTCCTCCCTCGACGCCGTTCTGACGTTGAACTCCCAGGTCGCGGCCCGCGCGGTGAGCGCGATCAAGGCGGTCGGCTCGCAGGCCCAGGTCGGCACTTTCGACCTCAACACCGACGTGGTCGGCGCGATCAAGGCGGGCGACGTGGTCTTCGCGGTCGACCAGCAGCAGTACGAGCAGGGCTATCTCCCGGTGCAGTTCCTCAAGCTCTACCGGGACAACGCGAACGTCGTCGGCGGCGGGAAGCCGGTCCTCACCGGACCCGATCTGGTCGACAAATCCACAGTGGACACCGTCGGCCAGTACGTGCAAAGGGGCACGCGATGACAACCACCATGCTCGACGAACGGATCGCGAAACCCCGGCTGCTCGACCGGCTGGTCGTCCGTCCCGAGATCGGCGCGCTGCTCGGCGCCGCCGTCGTCTTCCTGTTCTTCACCCTCGTCACCGACCAGTTCTTCAGCGGCAGCGGCGTGGCGACCTGGCTGGACGACGCCTCGACGCTCGGCATCATGGCGGTCGCGGTGTCCCTGCTGATGATCGGCGGCGAGTTCGATCTCTCGGCGGGCGTGATGACGGCGTCCACCGCGCTCGTCACCGCGACACTGGCGACGCAGGCGGGCTGGAACGTCTGGTTCGCGCTGTTCGCGTCGCTGGTCTTCGCCCTCGCGGTGGGCGCGTTCAACGGCTGGCTGGTGATGCGCACCGGGCTGCCCAGCTTCATCGTCACTTTGGGCACCTTCCTTGCGCTGCAGGGGCTCAACCTCGGCGTGACCCGCCTGGTCACCGGCACCGTCCAGGTCTCCGGGATGCGCTCGGCCGACGGCTACGAATCCGCCGGTTTCGTCTTCGCGTCCACAGTGGACATCGGCGGGACGGCGTTCCAGATCTCGATCCTCTGGTGGATCGGGTTCGCCGTGCTGGCGGCCTGGCTGCTCGTGAGGACCCGGTTCGGCAACTGGATCTTCGCCGTCGGCGGGTCCGCGCAGAGCTCGCGCGCGGTCGGGGTCCCGGTGGTGCGCACGAAGATCCTGCTGTTCATGACCACCGCGCTCGCCGCGTGGCTGGTCGGCTCGATCAACATCCTGCGGTTCGCGAGCGTCCAGGCGAACCAGGGCATCGGGCTGGAGTTCCAGTACATCATCGCGGCCGTGATCGGCGGCTGCCTTCTCACCGGTGGATTCGGTTCGGCGATCGGCGCCGCCATCGGCGCGCTGATCTTCGGGATGGCTCGGCAGGGCATCGTGTTCGCCCGCTGGGACAGCGACTGGTTCATGCTGTTCCTCGGCGTCATGCTGCTGTCCGCGGTCCTGGTCAACAACGCCTTCCGGCGACGCGCGGAAAGGGTGCGGCGATGAGTCGTCTTCTCGAGGTCAAGGACGTCGGCAAGACCTACGGCAGCGTGATCGCGCTGCGCGACGTCTCCACCGTGGTCGACGCGGGTGAGGTCACCTGCGTGCTCGGCGACAACGGCGCCGGCAAATCCACCCTGATCAAGATCCTCGCCGGAGTCCACCGGCACGACCGGGGCGAGTTCCTGGTGGAGGGCGAGCCGGTCGAGTTCGCTTCGCCGCGTGAGGCGCTCGATCGCGGAATCGCGACGGTGTACCAGGATCTGGCGGTCGTCCCGCTGATGAGCGTATGGCGGAACTTCTTCCTCGGCTCCGAACCGACGGTCGGTTTCGGCCCGTTCCGCGCGCTGGACCGGAAGAAAGGCCGCGAGACGACCAAGAAGGCGTTGTCCGACATGGGTATCGACCTGCGTGACGTCGAGCAGCCGGTCGGCACGCTGTCCGGCGGGGAGCGACAGTGCGTCGCCATCGCGCGGGCCGTGTACTTCGGGGCGAAGGTCCTGATCCTCGACGAGCCGACGGCCGCACTGGGTGTCAAACAGGCGGGTGTCGTGCTCAAGTACGTCGCGCAGGCCCGTGACCGCGGGCTCGGCGTCGTGCTGATCACGCACAACCCGCATCACGCGTACCCGGTGGCCGATCGCTTCCTGCTGCTCAAACGGGGGGTGTCGCTCGGCGCGTACGAGAAATCCGAGATCGAGCTGGCCGAGCTGACCCGGCAGATGGCGGGCGGCGCGGAACTGGAAGCCCTCGAACACGAATTGCGAGCCGCGGAGTCCCCTTCATGACCGCTCTCGAAGCACTGACCGTCGGCCGCGTCGGGGTGGACCTCTACCCCGAACAGAGCGGCGTGCCGCTGGCCGGGGTCAGCACCTTCGCCAAGTCGCTCGGCGGCACCGCGACCAACGTCGCGGTCGCCGCCGCGCGGCTCGGCCGCTCGACGTCGGTGCTGACGAAGGTCGGCCCGGACGGCTTCGGTGAGTACGTACGGCAGGCGCTGCGGGAATTCGGCGTGTCCCCCGAGCACGTCGGGACGTCGGCCGGATTGCAGACGCCGGTGGTGTTCTGCTCGCTCGACCCGCCCGCGGATCCGCCGCTGCTGTTCTACCGGTCCCCCGTCGCCCCGGACCTGACCATCACCGAGAACGACGTGCCCTGGGACGTCGTGGAATCCGTTCCGCTGCTGTGGGTCACCGGCACCGGTGTCTCCGTCGAACCGGCGCGCGGCACCCAGCGCAAGATGCTCGAGCGGCGCGGACGCCGGTCGCATACCGTGCTGGACCTCGACTTCCGGCCGATGTTCTGGCCCGACAACGAAACGGCGCACGAAGAGATCGGCTGGATGCTCGACCACGTCACGGTCGCCGTCGGCAACCGCACCGAGGCGGAGGTCGCCGTCGGCACTGCGGATCCCGACGAGGCCGCGTCCCGGATGCTGGCCAGGGGTGTCGAGCTGGCGGTGATCAAGAAAGGCGCGGACGGGGTGCTGGTGGCCACCGCCGAGGGCCGCTGGACCGTGCCGCCCCAGCGCGTCGAGGTCGTCTGCGGGCTCGGCGCCGGGGACGGTTTCGGTGGCGCGCTCATCCACGGCCTGCTGTCCGGCTGGGAGCCGGTGCGCATCGCCACCTACGCCAACGCGGCGGGCGCGCTCGTCGCTTCCCGGCTCGCCTGCGCCGACGCCATGCCCACCGCCGACGAGATCGAGGAGTTGCTGTGAGCAAGCTGCACCGTCCACTCGGGACGCTTTCGGACGAGCGGGACCCGGTCCGGCTCACCCCGGATTCGGCGGGCTGGGACTACAGCGGCCTGCGGGTTCTCTCGCTGGCCGCCGGGGAGTCCAGGCTGGTGCGCACGGGCGAGTACGAAGCGTTCGTCCTGCCCCTGTCCGGCGCGTGCACCGTCCGGGTCGACGGGCAGGTCTTCGCCCTCGCCGGGCGGGATTCCGTATTCACCCGCGTCACGGATTTCGCCTATGTACCAAGGGACGCCGAAGTCGAGTTGTCGACAGTCGCGGGGATCGAGGTCGCCCTGCCGATGGCCCGCTGCACCCGCCGCCTCGAACCGCGCTACGGGCCGGCCGAGAACGTGCCGGTCGAGGTGCGCGGCGCGGGGCAGGCGACCAGACAGGTCACCAACTTCGGCGTGCCCGGTGTCTGGGACCACGCGGACAAGCTGAACGCCTGCGAGCTGATCACCCCGGGCGGCAACTGGTCGTCGTATCCGCCGCACAAACACGACGAGGCGTCCGAATGCGAGGTCGTCAACGAGGAGATCTACTACTTCCGTGTCGCGGGCCGCGACGGCGTGACCCCTTCTCGTGAAGGGTTCGGCCTGCACCGGACGTACACCGCCGACGGTGAACTGGACGAGGACGTCGCGGTCCGGGACGGCGACGTCTTCCTGATCCCGCGCGGCTACCACGGTCCTTGCGTCGCCGCGCCCGGCTATCCGATGTACTACCTGAACGTCCTGGCCGGGCCCGCCGACGAACGGTCGATGGCCTTCTGCGACGACCCCGCGCACGGCTGGGTCCGCGAGACGTGGAACGACCAGGAACTCGATCCGCGTTGCCCGGTCACGAGCCACGAAGGGCGGGTCTCATGAAGCTGACCACGGCGCAGGCCCTGGTGCGCTGGCTGCTGGCGCAGCGGTCGGAAACCCTGGACGGGCGGGAAGTCCCGTTGTTCCCCGGGGTGTTCGCGATCTTCGGGCACGGCAACGTCCTCGGTCTCGGCACCGCGCTGGAGGAGCACCGCGACGAACTCCCCGTGTGGCGAGGGCAGACCGAGCAAGGCATGGCGCTAGCGGCGGTCGGTTACGCCAAGGCGACGCACCGGCGGCAGGTCGGCGTGGTCACGTCCTCGATCGGTCCCGGCGCGCTGAACATGGTCACCGCGGCCGGGGTCGCGCACGCGAACCGGCTGCCGGTCCTGCTGCTCCCCGGCGACACCTTCACCAGCCGCGCCCCGGATCCCGTGTTGCAGCAGGTGGAGCATTTCGGCGATCCGACGGCCACGGTCAACGACGCCTTCCGCCCGGTGAGCCGGTATTTCGACCGGATCACCCGGCCGGAGCAGTTGCTTTCAACGCTGCCACAGGTCGCCAGGGTGCTGACCGATCCGGCGGACGCGGGTCCGGTGACGCTGGCGCTCCCCCAGGACGTCCAGGCGGAGACCTACGACTTCCCGGACGCGTTGTTCGCGCCGGTGACCCATCGCCCGCAGCGCCCGCGGCCCGATCGCCGGGCGCTCACCGAAGCGGCGGGCCTGCTCCGGGCGGCGCGGAAACCGTTGCTGGTGCTCGGCGGCGGCGTCCGGTATTCCGGCGCGGGCGCGCGGGCGCTGGCCTTCGCCGAACGGCACGGAATCCCGGTGACCGAAACCACGGCGGGACGCACCCTGGTCCCGCACGGACATCCGCTGCACGCGGGCCCGCTCGGGGTCACCGGCTCGGCCTCGGCGAACGTCCTGGCCGCCGAGGCCGACGTGGTGCTGGCCGTCGGCACCCGCTTGCAGGACTTCACCACGGCGTCCTGGACGGTGTTCTCCCCGGACGTCCGGCTGGTCACCCTGAACGCCGCCCGGTTCGACGCCGTCAAGCACGGCGCGCTGGCCGTCGTGGCCGATGCCGACGCGGGCCTCGTGGATCTGGCCACCCAGCTGGAGAACTGGCAGGCCGATCCACAATGGACGGAGCGCGCCTCGGCGGAGCGCGGCCGCTGGGACGCGCACGTCGACAGCCTGCGTGCCGCTTCCGGCGAGGTACCGACGTACGCCCAGGTCGTCGGCGTGGTCAACGACCTCTCCGAGCCGCACGACTACGTGATGACCGCGTCCGGCGGGATGCCGGGCGAACTGATCGGCGGCTGGCGCGGATCGGGCTCGATCAGCATGGACGTCGAGTACGGGTTCTCGTGCATGGGCTACGAACTCGCGGGCGCCTGGGGTGCGGCGATGGCGCATGCCGAGGGCCTGGTCACCACGATGCTCGGTGACGGTTCGTACTTGATGCTGAACTCCGAGCTGTTCTCGGCCGCCTTCGCCGGACATCCCTTCGTGGCGGTGGTCTGCGACAACGACGGCTACGCGGTCATCGCCCGGTTGCAGGAGGGGCAAGGCGGCAAGCCGTTCAACAATTTCCTCGGTGACTGCCGGAGCGCGCACACCACTCCCCCTCGGGTCGACTTCGCGCGGCATGCGGAATCGCTGGGGTGCGCGGTGTTCACGGCGTCCACTGTGGACGACGTGCGGGCGGCGTACGCGAAGGCGCGGGAAGCCGCGGTGGCCGAACACCGGCCGGCGGTGGTCGTGGTGCGCACCCGGCCGGACTCGTGGACCGAAGCCGGCGCCTGGTGGGAGGTCGGCGTCCCGGAACACCTTTCCGGACGTGGAGACTTCGAGGAGAGCAAAGCCGGACAGGTCAGATACTTGAAGAGCTGACGAGACGCACCGCCCGCACGAACGCTCCCACCAGCGGGCCGGTGCTCTCCTTCGGCCAAGCCAGCGCGATCCGCAGTGGCTCGATGTCGACGATCGGCCGCCACACCAGATCCGGATGCGCGTAGAACCTCGCCATCGACTCGGGCGAGATGCAGACCGCGTCGGTGGTGGCGACGAGTTCGAGCATCTCCTCCACGTTGCCGTTCTCCGGCCCCCAGTTCGGAGCCGAGCCGTCGGGACGCGGGTTGACCGCCCACCAGTCGACCCACTCGGGCGGAGCGTTGCGGGTCCACAGCAAAGGCGCGTCGCGCAGATCGTGGATGACGACTTCTTCCTTGGCCGACAAGGGATGCGACGCGTTCATGGCGACCCATCGCCGTTCGGTCGCGACGACTTCGGCGTGCAAACCGGTCAGATCGGCGGGTAGCCAGACGAACGCGATGTCCGCGAGTCCGTCACGTAAGGCCTGCGCCTCACCACCCCAGTCGAACCGCTTCGGTTCGATGGTCGCATCGGTGTGGCGTTCGGTGAACAGGGTCCGCGCCCGCCGGGCGAGCGGACCGCCGCCGGTCGCGACGAAGCCGACCCGCAGCACGTTGCCCGCGGCCGCGGCGGCCGTGCGCACGAGACGGCCGGTGAACTGCCAGTCGGCGAGAAGGCGGCGCGCGGCGGGCAGGAGTACCTCACCGGCGGCGGTCAGCCGGATCTCCGAGTTCCCCCGGGTGAACAAATCCGTGCCGAGCCGGGACTCCAGTTGCCGGATCTGGCGGCTCAGCGACGGCTGCGTGACGAACAGGGCTTCGGCGGCCCTGGTGAAGCTCAGATGTTCCGCGACGGCGACGAAATAGCGCAGCACCCTCGTGTCGACATCCATGTCCCGATCCTCCCGATGCCCAGAACGTATGGGTACGGGCATTGGACCGCCGTGAGGTTCCGGTGATTGCGTGGACGGCAGCCACTTCTGGAGGGAAAAGACCGTGGAAGACCGAAGGACACCGATCGACCGGGCGACGTTCCTGCGGGCAGGCGGCGCCGGCGCCGCCGCGCTGCTGGCCACGCCCCTGACCGGCGGCACCGCCTCCGCCGTGCCGGAGCGGACCCGGGAGCACCCCAATGTCGCGCTGATCCGCCGTTACTACGAGGCTTACGGCTCCGGCGATCTCAACGCCCTCAAGCGGTTCTTCACACCGGACATCCGGTGGACGATCCCGGGACACCATCCGCTCGCCGGGACCAAGACCGGCACGGACGAGGTGATCGCCTTCTTCGGCGAGCTCGCCCGCGCGGGATTCCGTGCGGAGGTGCTGTACCTGGCCGCGGACGGCGACTGGGTGGTCGATCTGCACCGCGGCTGGAGCACCACGCCCGCCGGGCTGGACATCACCTGGGTGCTCGCCTATCGCATCCAGGGCAAGCGGATCGCCGAGGCGATCAACTTCGCCTCCGACCAGCACGCCGCCGACGCGTTCTTCTGGCGGCGGTATCCGCTGGCACGGATTCCCGACCGTCTCGCCGAGGGCTGAGCGATGGACACCTCACGCAGGCGAGTTCTGACCGCGGGTGCCTTGGGGCTCGCGGCGACGGCCATGGCGCCGACCGGCGCGGCCACCGCCGCGGAACGGTCACGAGGCCGGTTCGACGGTAAAGTCGTGCTGATCACCGGCGCGACCTCGGGTATCGGTGCCGCCACGGCGCGGGCGATGGCGGACGAGGGTGCGAAGGTGTTCTTCTGTGGCCGCCGCGAAAAGCAAGGCCAGGAGGTCGCGGCCGGAATCCGGGCGCGCGGCGGCGAGGCGACCTTCCGCCGCGCGGACGTCCGGGTGGAGGCCGACGTGCGCGGTCTGGTCGACCAGTGCGTGCGCCGTTACGGCCGCTTGGACATCGCCGTCAACAACGCGGGGATCGAAAGCCCGCGCGCGGTACCGCTCGCCGAGCAGACCCTGGCCGAACTGGAGGACGTCTGGCGTACCAACACGGCCGGGGTCTTCCTCGGGATGAAGTACGAGATCCCGCGGATGCTCGCGCAGGGTGGTGGCGTCATCGTCAACACCGCCTCGATCTCCGCGGAGGTCGGGTTCGCCACCATCGCGCCCTACAACGCGAGCAAGCACGGTGTCACGTCGCTGACCAAGGTCGCGGCACTCGAGTACGCGAACAAGAACATCCGGGTCAACGCGTTCGCTCCGGGCGCCGTGGACACCCCGATGCTCCGCCGCGCCGCGGAGGCCTTCGGCCTGACCTACGAACAGATCGCGCAGGACTATCCGATCAAGCGCATCGTACGGCCGGAGGAGATGGCGACCGTGGTGATGTGGCTCAGCTCCCCGGATTCGAGCGCGGTGACCGGGACCGACGTCGACGCGAGCGGCGGTTACCTGACGGGCTGACTCACTTCACGAAGCTGGCGAAGTACCCGGCCGCCATGTCTTCGGCACCGTGTCCGGCCTTGCTCAGGTTGCGCGCGACCGGCGCCCCGATGATTCCGGTGCCGAGTCGTTCGACGTCCGCGACCTCGCGAGCAGTCACGCCGGGTTCTTCCGGCGGCCCGCCGAGCTGGCCGGGATCCTCGACGACCTCAGCGTCCGAGCAGGCGCCGGATCTCGGTGACGGCCGCGCGGCCCGCCCGGTTCGCGCCGACGGTGCTGGCGGACGGGCCGTAGCCGACCAGGTGCAGCCGCGGTTCGGCGACGACGCGGGTGCCGTCCATCCGGATGCCCCCGCCCGCCCCGCGCAGGTGCAGCGGCGCGAGATGGTCGATCGCGGCACGGAACCCGGTGGCCCACAGGATGACGTCGGCGGGCTCGAAGGTGCCGTCCGCCCACTCCACGCCGTCCGGCGTGATCCGCTGGAACATCGGGTGACGGTCGAGGATCCCCGCGTCGAGGCCGGCGCGTACCTCGGGCGTCACCGCCAGGTCGGTCACGCTCACGACGCTCTTCGGCGGCAGGCCCTCGCGGACACGCCGATCGACCTTCGCGACGGCCTCCCGGCCCCAGTCCTCGCTGAACGGCTCGTCGCGCCAGACCGGCGGGCGCCGGGTCACCCAGCGCGTCGAGCGGGTGAAGGGCGCGATCTCCAGCAACAGCTGGACGGCCGACGAACCGCCGCCGACCACGACGACGCGTTGGCCGCGGAAATCCTCGGCGCCGGTGTAGTCGGCGGTGTGCAGCTGACGGCCGCGGAAGGTCTCCTGCCCCGGATAGTGCGGCCAGAACGGCCGGTCCCAGGTGCCGGTCGCGCTGATCACCGCGCGCGCGGCCCAGGTTTCCGCCACGCTCGCCACGACCAGCCGATCGCCCTCGGCGCTCACCGACAGGACGTCGACGGGCCGGTGGACCGGGAGATCGTAGGTGCGTTCGAAGCGGCCGAAGTAGTCGGAAACGACCTCGGCCGCGGGCAGCTTCGGATCCGGGGTGCCGAAGGCCATCCCCGGGAGGTCGTGGATGCCGTGGACCTTCTCCACGATCAGCGACGGCCAGCGGTACTGCCAGGCGCCGCCGGGTCGTTTGCCGTGGTCGAGCACGACGAAGCCCGTCTCGTTGGCGAATCCCGCGCGGCGCAGGTGATACGCCGCCGACAGACCCGCCTGACCCGCCCCGATCACCGCCACGTCGACTTCGTGATCCGCCTTCATACCGGGTTCAACGGCGGGCAGGAGCCACTATTTCCTTCTGTGTCACTGTGTCCGCTGCGTCACAGCCCGCACGATCGCGACGACCAGGAGCACCCCGGCGAGCACCACCAGCGCCGGCGCCACCCGTTTCACCACGGATTCGCCCGCGTACTCCATCAGGTCGATGGCTTCGCCCTCCGTGACCTGCTTGACCGCTTGCAACGGCGGGCGGTTCTGGGGTTTCTCAGGCTCGGGCGTGGTGGTGAGCTTGCCGGACAGGCAGTCCGCGAACGAATCGAGGATCTTGCCGCCGACCTCGGAGATCATCCCGCGCCCGAACTGCGCCGGCTTGCCGGTGACCGCCAGCTCCGTGGAGACGGCGCCGTGGGTGACGCCGTCCTTCTCGGTCAAGGTGAGCGTCACCGTCGCCGACGCCGTGCCCGCCCCGCGGGCGTCCTTCCCGGCGGCCTTGATCACCACCTTCTTCGCGTCGGCGTCCTTCTCGACGAACTGGCCGGTTCCCTTGTAGAGCAGGGAGATCGGCCCGAGCTTGACCTTCACCGTGCCTTTGAAGGCGTCCCCGTCGACTTCGGTGAGGGTGGCGCCCGGCATGCACGGCGCCACCCGTTCCGGATCGACGACGGCCTTCCAGACCTCGTCGACCGGGGCGGGAACGGTGAATTCGTGGTCGAGCCGCACGGGCCGACCTCCCTTCTGGATGTGCTCAAGAACCTGCCGCGGCGAGAACCGCCCGGCCGGTCAGCACCCTCGCGAGGTGCTGCCGGTATTCGACGTCGGAGTTGCCGTCGGCCGTCGGGTTCGTGCCCTCGGCCGCGCGTTCGGCCGCACCGCGGATCGCCTCGGCGGTGGCCGCGCAGCCGACCAACGCCTCCTCGACCCCGGCGGCCCGCACCGGGGTCGAGCCCATGTTGGTCAGCGCGACCCGCGCCTCCTCGATGGTGCCCGCCTCGGTGCGGACACAGGCCGCGACCGCGACCATCGACCACGCCTGCGCGACCCGGTTGAACTTCTCGTAGTGGGCGTGCCAGCCGGTGTGCTTCGGCACCCGGACCTCGACCAGGAGTTCGTCCGCGGCGAGCGCGGTGGTGAACATGTCCTGGAAGAAATCCGCCGCGGCGACCGTCCGCCGCCCGCCCGGCCCGGCGACGACGAGTTCGCAACCGAGCGCGAGAACGGGAGCGAGCAGGTCGCCGGCGGGATCGGCGTGCGCGATGGCACCGCCGAACGTGCCGCGATGGCGGATCTGGGGATCGGCCACCGTGTCGGTGGCGGCCTTGAGCAACGCGGCGTGCTCGGCGACCAGCGTGTCCCGCTGGACGTCGTAATGCGTGGTCATCGAGCCGATCACCAGCGCGTCGCCGTCCTCGCGGACGCCGCGCAGCCCGGCGACCTTCCCGAGGTCGACCAGCGTGGTCGGCGTGGCGAGCCGCATCCGCAGCACCGGTAGCAGGCTCTGCCCGCCCGCCAGCACCTTGGCGTCCTCGCCCGCCTCGGCGAGCGCGCTGATCGCTTCGTCTACTGTGGACGGAGCGACGTAGTCGAACGGGGCCGGGATCACTGGGCACCTCCGGTGGCGTCGATCGAACCGAGACCGCCACCGGCTTCGGAGCCGAGCCCGCCCGCGGCGGACGACCCGTGCTGGATGGCGTGCCAGACCCGCATCGGGGTCAACGGCATTTCGATGTCGTTCACCCCGAAGTGCCGCACGGCGTCGACCACGGCGTTGACCACCGCCGGGGTCGAGGCGATCGTGCCCGCCTCCCCGACGCCCTTGGCGCCCAACGGGTTCGTCGTCGACGGGGTCTCGGTGCGGTCGGTGGTGAAGCTGGGCAGATCCGCCGCCGACGGGAGCAGGTAGTCGGCGAAGGTCCCGGTGGTCAGCGTGCCGCCTTCGTCGTGGACGGCCTCCTCGAACAACGCCTGCGCGATGCCCTGCGCGAGCCCGCCGTGCACCTGGCCTTCGACGATCAGCGGGTTCACTGCCACGCCGACGTCGTCGACGCAGACATAAGAGCGCAACCGCACGCGCCCGGTCTCGGTGTCGACCTCGGCCGCGCACAGATGCGTGCCGTGCGGGAACGAGAAGTTCTCCGGATCGAACGTGTCCGACGAATCCAGCGACGGTTCGACCCCGTCCGGCAGGTTGTGCGCCGAGAACACGGCCCACGCGATGTCCTGGATGGAGGTCGAGGAATCCGTGCCCTTGACCGAGAACTTGCCCGCCGAGAATTCGAGGTCGTCCTCGGAGCACTCCATCAGATGCGCCGCGATCGGCTTGGCCTTGGCCAGCACCTTGTCCGCCGCCTTGACCACCGCGATCCCGCCGACCACCAGCGACCGGGAACCGTAGGTGTCCATGCCCTTGTGCGAGGACTGGGTGTCGCCGTGGATGACCTCGATGTCCTCGAACGGGACGCCGAGTTTGTCGGCGACGATCTGGCTCCACGCCGTCTCGTGACCCTGGCCGTGCGCGGAGGCGCCGGTGATGACCTCGATCTTGCCCGTGGGCAGCACGCGGATCTCGGCGTGTTCCCAGCCGCCCGCCGCGTAGTCCAGCGAGCCGAGCACCCGCGACGGCGCGAGACCGCACATCTCGGTGAACGTCGAGATGCCGATGCCGAGCTGGACCGGGTCGCCCGATTCCCGCCGCTCTTTCTGCTCGCGGCGGAGGCCGTCGTAGTCGAAGAGTTCCTTGGCCTTGGCGGTGGCGGCCTCGTAGTTGCCCGAGTCGTAGGTCAGCCCGGCGACCGTCGTGAACGGGAACTCCTCGTGCTTGATCCAGTTCTTCTCGCGGATCTCCATCGGGTCCATGCCCAGTTCGACGGCGAGTTCGTCCATCATCCGCTCGATCCCGAACGTGGCCTCCGGCCGCCCGGCGCCGCGATAGGCGTCGGTGAGCGTGGTGTTGGTGAACACGTTCGTGCAGGCGAAGTGGTACGCCGGGAACTTGTAGATCGCGTTGAACATGAACGCGCCGAGGATCGGCACACCGGGGCCGACGAGACCGAGGTACGCCCCCATGTCGGCGAGCAGTTCGACCTTGAGGCCGGTCACCGTGCCGTCGCGGTTCGCGGTGATGGTGATGTCCTGGATCTGGTCGCGGCCGTGGTGCGCGGCGACCATCGTCTCCGAGCGGGACTCGTTCCACTTGACGGGTTTGCCGAGCCGCTTGGCGATGAGCGTCGCCATCATCTCTTCGGGCAGCACGGCGATCTTGCCGCCGAACCCGCCGCCGACGTCCGGCGCGATCACCCGCACCTTGTGCTCGGGAAGACCGAGCGTGGCGGCGGTCATCGTCTTGAGGATGTGCGGGACCTGGGTGGCCGACCACATGACCAGTTGATTGCCCGTCGGGTCGACTACGCACGCCCGCGGTTCCATGAACGCCGGCACCAGCCGCTGCTGGCGGAACCGCCGCTTGAGCACGACTTCGGAATGCGAGATCGCGTCCTCGACACTGGAACCCGTTCCCGCGTCGGCGGAATCGAAGACCCAGACCGCGTTCTGGTTGGTGCCGAGATCCTCGTGCACCAACGGCGCGCCCTCGGCCAGCGCGTTCTCGAGACCGAGGACGACCGGCAGTTCGTCGTAGTCGACGTCGATCATTTCGAGGGCGTCGTGCGCTTCGGCCGAGGTGCGGGCGACGACCACCGCGACACCCTCACCGGCGAAGTTCACCGTGTCCGAGGCGAGGATGGGCCGTCTCGGCGATTTCATGTCCGGCGTGATCGGCCACGCACACGGCATGCCGATGGCACCCTCGGGGTCGAGGTCCTTCCCGGTGAGGACCGCGACCACACCGGGCGCGGATTTCGCCTCCGTGACGTCGATCGAGACGATCTTGGCGTGCGCGAACGGGCTCCGGAGCACCGCGAGGTGCAGCATGCCGGGCAGGGTCAGGTTGTCGGTCCAGCGGGTCCTGCCGGTGATGAGGCGCTCGTCCTCCTTGCGGCGACGGGACTTGCCGACCTCCGGTTCGATCGTGGA
This sequence comes from Amycolatopsis lurida, assembly GCF_900105055.1. Classification (NCBI taxonomy): domain Bacteria; kingdom Bacillati; phylum Actinomycetota; class Actinomycetes; order Pseudonocardiales; family Pseudonocardiaceae; genus Amycolatopsis; species Amycolatopsis lurida. Next base: position 6,580,221 of record NZ_FNTA01000004.1, on the reverse strand, counting down.
GGTCATCACTCACCACCCGCGCCGACACGGGAAGCGGTGTCCGAAGCGAGCCGCTCGGCTTCGGGACCGGCGCCGGGCCGCATCTCGTGGGCGGCGTCGCGCACCGCGCGGACGATGTTCTGGTAACCCGTGCAGCGGCACAGGTTGCCTTCGAGCCCTTCGCGGACCGCCTTCTCGTCCGGATCGGGATTGTCGGCGAGCAGGTCGATCGACTGCATGATCATGCCGGGAGTGCAGAAACCGCATTGGAGCGCGTGATTCTCGTGGAAGGCCTTCTGCACCGGATGCAGTTCGCCGTCGCGGGCGAGTCCCTCGATCGTGGTGACCTCGCAGCCGTCGGCCTGGACCGCGAGTACCGAACAGGATTTCACGCTGTGCCCGTCGAGGTGGACGGTGCAGGCGCCGCAGTTGCTGGTGTCGCAACCGACCACGGTGCCTACCTTCCCGAGCCGTTCGCGCAGATGGTGCACGAGGAGGGTGCGGGGCTCGACGTCGTCTGTGTAGCTGGTGCCGTCGACGGTGACGGTGATGCGCATCAGGCCTCCAAAAGCGAGAGAAACCCCGCGCGGGTCCGGGGTCGTTCGGGAGCGGCCGGTCATTCGGTTGTCACGGACCGACCCCGGAGCGACCGTGATCGGACTCACAGTCGAGCGTGCTACGTTGACTCCGCGAGAGCAACCCCCGCCAGGGTTTTCGGGGCCTCGTGAGTGGTAAGGACGGTTCTAACCGTCCTCACCACTCACGAGGCCAGACGGCGTTCGCCCCGGTGACCACGGTGGCGACCCGGTCGCCGGGGATGTCGTGCACGGTCAGCGCGGCCAGGCCGGCGGCCCCCGCGGGTTCCGGCAGGACGCCGAGGGTTTCCGCGCCCAGGCGCATGGCCGCACGCAGATCGTCGTCCTCGACCAGCACGAAGTCGTCCACCAGCGACCGCAGGCGCCGGACAGACTCGGGTTCCGGGGTGCGGATCGAGATGCCACCGGCGAACGAGTTCACCCGGTCGACGGTGACCGGCTCACCGGCCCGCCAGCTCGTCGCCATCGCCCGCGCCGACGTGGTCCCGACGCCGACGACGCGGACGTCCGGCGTATGCGCCTTGAGCCAGAGCGCGACGCCGGCGATCAGCGCGCCGTCGCCGACCGGGAGCACGACCGTGTCGATCGCGCCCGCCGCCGCCAGTTCCAGCCCGATCGTGCCCGCCCCTTCGGAGATCGCGGGTTCACGGCCGTCGACCACGAAGACACGGTCCGGTGCTTCCGCGGCGAAGGCGGCAGCGGCGACCTTCACCTCGCCCTCGACCCTCCGCACCCGCGCCCCCAGGGTTTTGATCCGCCGCAGCTTGACCGGCGAGACGTCGGCCGGGACGAACACCTCGGCCCGCAATCCGCGTTTCCTGGCGGCGTACGCGACGGCCTGCCCGAAGTTGCCGCTGGTCCCGCACACCATCGTGGTGCCCGGCTCCAGCCTGGCCGCGAAGTAGTCCGCGCCCCGGCCTTTGAAGCTGCGCAACGGATTCAGCGTCTCGATCTTCACCAGCACGGAACGGCCGAGCCGTGCGTTCAGCTGTTCGTCGCCGTACTGCGGGGAGTTCAGGAAAACGGGATCGATCACCTTCGCCGCCTCGGCGACGTTGTCCAGCTTCAGGTCGATGTCGGTCATGACGCCAAAGCTAGGCCGGGAGCCGATCACGCCGATTGTAAATTTTCCCGCCCGCGTGCAAAAATCTTGCGTGCCTCTCGACGAGATCGACCATCTGCTGCTCGACCTCGTCCAGGCCGACGCGGCGCGCCCCCTGCACGACTTGGGCGACGCCGTCGGCCTCTCCCCCAGCGCCGTCCAGCGGCGGCTGACCCGGCTGCGCGCCGCGGGCGTGATCCGCGCCGAGGTCGCCGTGCTCGATCCGGAGACGCTCGGCGCGGGGATGACGTCGGTCATCCTGGTCGCGCTGACCGACGACGACGAAAAGCGCCACACGGCCTTCCGCGAGCGGATGCTGGCCGAGCCCCGCGTCCAGCACTGCTACAGCATCGTCGGGCAGTGGGACTACGTCGTCGTGCTGCTCACCCCGGATCTCAAGGCGAGCCGGTACCTGTCCAGGAAGCTGTTCGACAAGCACGTCAAACGGTTCGAGACCCTGCCCGCGTTCGAGGTGGTCAAATCGAGCCAGGCGGTGCCGGTGCCCGGTGTCAGCCGTGGATCCGGCCGCTGAGTTCGGCGAGCCGCGATCCCGAACCGCTCCACCGCAGCGCGATGATCTCGGCCGCGATCGACACCGCGGTCTCCTCGGGGGTCCGCGCGCCGAGGTCGAGGCCGATCGGCGAGGACAGCCGTTCGAGTTCCGCCTCGGTGACCCCGGCCTCGCGCAGCCGCGCGAACCGGTCGTCGTGGGTCTTGCGCGAGCCCATCGCGCCGACGTAGCCGACGTCGAGGCGCAACGCGACCTCCAGCAACGGCACGTCGAACTTCGGGTCGTGGGTGAGCACGGCGATCGCGGTCCGGCCGTCGACCCGGCCCGCTTCGGCTTCGGCCTTCAGATAGCGATGCGGCCAGTCGACGACTACCTCGTCCGCGTCCGGGAAACGGCTCTTCGTCGCGAACACGGGCCGCGCGTCGCAGACCGTGACCTGGTAGCCGAGGTACGCGCCCATCTTCGCCATCGCGGCGGCGAAGTCGATCGCGCCGAAGACGAGCAGGCGCGCGGGCGGTTCGAAGGAGTTGACGAAGACCGTCATCCCCTCGCCGCGGCGCTGCCCGTCCGGGCCGTAGTGCAGGGTGCCCGTGCGGCCGCCGGCGAGCATGCCGCGCGCGTCGTCGACGACGGCGTCGTCCATCCGCGACGAGCCGAGCGACCCCGCGACGCGATCCGGCCAGACGATCAGATGCTCGCCGACCAGGCCGTCCCGCTCGTGCTCGATCACCGTGACCACGGCGACCGGCTGTCCACTGTGGACCGATTCGACGACGTCGCCGAGCTCCGGCATCGAGTCGCGGTCGATGTGCTGGACGTAGATGTCGATGATCCCGCCGCAGGTCAGCCCGACCGCGAACGCGTCGTCGTCGCTGACGCCGTAACGCTGCAGCACGGGCGCGCGTTCGGCGACCACCTGCTGTGCGAGCTCGTAGACGGCGCCCTCGACGCAGCCGCCGGAGACGCTGCCGGTGACCGTGCCGTCCGGGGCGACGAGCATCGCCGCTCCCGGGCTCCGCGGCGCCGACGAGAACGTCGCCACCACGGTGCCGACCCCCACCGTCTCGCCTGCCGCCCAGCGGCGGTGCAGTTCGTCCAGTACGTCACGCATCGGCGATCTCCACCAGCAGTCGTTCCAATGTGGCCAAGCTGTGCCCGGCGAGCAGCCGATCGAGGTACGGGAGCGCGGCCACGATGCCGGACTGCACGGGAGCGTAACCCGCCCGCCCCGCGTGCGGATTCACCCAGAATACGACGTGTGCGAGCCGCCGCAGCCTGGCGAGCTGCTCGCCGAGCAGGCCGGGGTCGCCCCGTTCCCAGCCGTCGGAGAACACGGTGACCACGGACCGCCTGGCCACACCGCGTTGTCCCCACCGGTCGAGGAACGCCCGCAGGGTCTCACCGAGCCTCGTCCCGCCCGCGAAGTCAGGGACCGCGGCGGCCGCGGCGAGCATCGCGTGTTCGGGATCGCGCAGCCGGAGCTGACGGGAGACCCTGGTGAGCCGGGTACCCAGGGTGAACACCTCGACCCGGCCCGGAGCGTGCCGCGCCATCACGTGCGCGAACCGCAACAGGGAGTCGGCGTACGGCCCCATCGAGCCGGAGACGTCGATCAGGAGGACTACACGGCGCGGTTTGACCCCCTTCCGCCGGTACGCCAGGCGCACGGGCTCGCCGCCCCCGGCCAGCATCGCGCGGAGTGTGCGCGACGGATCCAGCGTGCCCCGCCGGGCCGCGCGACGGCGCGAGGACGACCGTGACGGGAGCGCCGGGCGCAGTTTCGCGAGCAGTTCCCGCAGGTGAGCGCGTTCGGCGACACTCAGCTCGGCGAGATCGCGGTGCCGCAGGATCTCTTCGTCGCTCGCCGCCACGCGGAGCTCGTCGGGCTCCGCGCCGGACTCGCCTTGGCCCGCCTGCGCGAGCGTGGCGATCCTGGCGCGCTTCGGGGCCGCTTCCCGGCCGCGCCGCCGTGGTCCGGTTTCCTTTTCGGTGAACCAGCCGTCGAACGCGGCGTCGTAGCGCGGAAGGTCGTCGGGATCCGCGCACAGCGTCAACCGTCCGGCCCAATACAGCTGGGCCGGATCGGCGAGATCGATCTCGCCGACGGCTTCGAGGTACGCCCGCACTCGGTGCGCGTCGCACGGCAAACCGGCTTCGCGCAATGCCTCCGCGAAGCCGACGAAGCCCGCCAGGGGATCGCTCACTCGTCCATTGTGCGCGCGTTTCGGAGAGGACCTAGGGCCTGAGGCCCGAGATGAGGACCCCGACCATCTTGCGCGCGTCGTAGCGCGGATCGCTTTCGGCGCCGATGCAGAGGTTCCCGACACCGCGCAGGACTTCGAGCGCCTGCAGATCGGAGCGGATCTCGCCCGCCTCCGCCGCCGCGTCGAGCAGCCGGGCGCACACCGGCAGAAGGGTGTCGAGGAAGTAGGTGTGCAGCGTCTCGAACCCGGCGTTGTCGGACTGCAGCACCGCCGCCAGACCGTGTTTGGTGACCAGGAAATCGACGAAGAGGTCGATCCAGCGGCGCAGCGCCTCATACGGGGAATCGCTGGACGCCAGCAGTTCCGGCCCGGCTTCGGCGCACGCGTCGACCTGATGCCGGTAGACGGCGACGATGAGGTCGGCCCTGGTCGGGAAATGCCGGTAGATCGTGCCCATCCCGACGCCCGCCTTGGCCGCGATGTCGCGGACCGTCGCCTCGACGCCCGAGGTGACGAAGACCGCGGCGGCGGCGTCGAGCAAGGTCTTCTCGTTGCGGCGGGCGTCCGCGCGTTTGGCCTTGGTGCCCTCTTCACTCATCACACCACTCCTCTGCCACCGGGTTGCCAAACGGAACACTGCTCCGTATCGTTAGCGGAGCAACGTTCCGCTTGCTCAGTTTGCCATGGAGGACATCGTCATGCAGTACCGCACCTTGGGCAGAACCGGCGTGCAGGTCAGCACCCTCGCGCTCGGCGCGATGAACTTCGGCCCGATCGGGCGCACCACCCAGGACGAGGCCACCGCCATCGTCGACGCCGCGCTCGCGGGCGGGATCAACCTCATCGACACCGCGGACATGTACAGCGCCGGCCAGTCGGAGGAAATGGTCGGCAAGGCCATCGTGGGCCGCCGCGACGACATCGTGCTGGCCACGAAGGCGAGCATGCCGATGGGCGACGAGCGCAATCACCAGGGCGCTTCACGTCGCTGGCTGGTCACCGAACTGGACAACAGCCTGCGCCGCCTCGGGGTCGACCACGTCGATCTCTACCAGATCCACCGCTGGGACCCGAAGACCGGCGACGACGAAACCCTTTCCGCCCTGACGGATCTGCGCCAGGCGGGGAAGATCCGCTACTTCGGTTCGTCGACGTTCCCCGCGTACCGCATCGTGCAGGCCCAGTGGGCCGCCCGCGAACTCCGTTCGGGCCGCTACGTCACCGAGCAGCCCAGCTACTCGATCCTCCAGCGCGGGATCGAAACGGAGGTCCTGCCCGTGACCGAGGAATACGGCATGGGCGTGCTCGCGTGGAGCCCGCTGGCGTCCGGCTGGCTGTCGGGCGCGGTCCGGGAAGGCCGGGAGATCAGCACGAACCGTTCGGCGGTCCTGCCCCAGCGGTTCGACCTGACCCGGCCCGCCAACCGGGCCCGGCTGGAAGCCGTCGAACGGCTGGTCAAGGTCGCCGACCAAGCCGGGCTGAGCCTGATCCAGCTCGCGCTCGGCTTCGTCGTCGCGCATCCGGGGGTGACGAGCGCGATCATCGGCCCCCGCACACTGGACCACCTGGAGTCGCAACTCGCCGCCGCGGACACCGTGCTCCCCGCCGACGTCCTCGACGCGATCGACGAGATCGTCGCCCCGGGCACCGACCTGGCCCCGGAGGAGAAGCACGACACCCCGCCCGCGCTGCTCGACGCGTCCCTGCGGCGCCGCTGAGCTCAGGCGAGCAGTTTGTCCAGCTTGGTCCGGACCCTGTCCAGATCTTCGCTGTACTTGAGCACCGAACCGAGGGTCCGGGCGGCGGTCACGGCGTCCAGTTCGGACATTCCGAGCGCGAGGAGCGCCTGGGCCCAATCGAGGGATTCCGCCACCCCGGGCGGTTTCAGCAACTCCATCGCGCGAAGCCGCTGCACCGCCGTCGCGACCTGTGTCGCGAGCGCCTCGCCCAGGTTCGGGATCTTGCGGCGCAGGATCTCGATCTCGCGGCCGAGGTCCGGGTGTTCGAGCCAGTGATAGAGACAGCGGCGCTTGAGCGCGTCGTGCACCTCCCGCGTCCGGTTGGAGGTGAGCACCACGAGCGGCGGTTGCTCGGCGCGCACCTCACCGAACTCGGGGATCGTCACCGCGTTCTCGTCGAGGAGTTGCAGCAGGAAGGCTTCGAACTCGTCGTCGGCCCGGTCGATCTCGTCGACCAGCAGGACACACGGAGCGGTCTGCAACGCTTTCAGCAGTGGCCGGGAGAGCAGGAAACGTTCGGTGTAGAGGGACTGTTCGGCGGCCTCGACGTCGAGGCCGCCCTCACCCGCGGCTTCCAGCGCCCGCAAATGCAGCAGCTGACGGGGGAAGTCCCATTCGTACAGTGCCTGCGCCGCGTCGATCCCCTCATGACACTGGAGCCGGATGAGCGGCATGCCGAGCGCTTCGGCCAGTCCCAGGGCGAGCGAGGTCTTGCCGGTGCCCGGTTCTCCCTCGCAGAACAGCGGACGGCCGAGCGCCAGGGCGAGGAACCCGGCCGTGGCGATGCCGTCATCGGCGAGGTAGCCGACCGTTTCGAGGGCTTCGGCCAGTTTCTCGGGCGATGCGACGGTCACGTGCCGATCGTAAGCCCCGGTGAGCCGGAGATCAGCCCGGAAGATCCTCGCGGCGGTCCACGTCGTGCCCGGTGCCGAGGTCACCGCATTCGACGAGCCGCAGGTCCTGGCGGCCCTTGAGCCAGTCCCGGGCGCCCTTGTCACCGGACGCGCCCGCCACGATCTCCGGCCACCATCGGCGGCCGAGTACGACGGGATGGCCGGGAACGCCTTGGTAGGTGGCACGCGCGACGGTGCTCTCGTCGGCCCCGGCGACGACCCGGCGGACCACTTCGGCGCCGACGCCGGGCAGATCCACGAGATGCACGACGGCGGCTTCGGCATCGGTTCCGGTGAGTGCCCTCAGGCCCGCGCGCAAGGACGCTCCCATGCCGGACTCCCAGTCTTCGGCGACGACCGCGGCCTCGGGATCGGGCAGGAGCGTGCGGACTTCCGCGGCCGAGGCTCCCAGCACCACCCGGACCGGCGCGCAGCCCGCGTCGGCGAGCACCCGTGACGCCCGCACGACGAACGGCTCGCCGTCGAGGACGGCCAGCGCCTTCGGCCCACCGAACCGGCGGCCTGCTCCGGCCGCGAGCACCAGCCCGGCGACCTCAGCCATGCCGCGCTTTGGTGGGCGGCGCTGAGGCCAGATCGGCCTCGATGGCGCGCGCCGTCGAGAGCAGGGGCGGCAGTAGTTCCTGTTCGACCGACTCGCGCGTGGTGCGGCTGGCGTGGGTGGAGAGGTTGACCGCGGCCACGACCCTGCCCCGCCGATCGTGGATCGGCGCGGCGATCGAGCGAAGACCCTCTTCGAGTTCCTGGTCGACCATCGCGTAACCCTGCTCGTAGACCCTGACCAGTTCGGCGAGTAATTCCTCCGGCCTGCTCTTGGTCCGCGCGGTGAGCTTGTCGAGCGTCGCCCCGGCGAGGTAGTCACGCAGGTCGGCGTCATCGAGACCGGCCAGCAGGACATGCCCCATCGACGTCGCGTGCGCCGGGAAGCGGGTGCCGACGTTGATGCTGACGGTCATGATCCGCGAAACGGCCACGCGCGCGACGTAGACGATGTCCCTGCCTTCGAGCACAGAGACCGAACTCGACTCGTGCACCTCGGCGGAGAGCCGCTCGAGATGCGGCTGGGCGACCTCAGGGAGCGACAGGCTCGACAGATACGAGTAGCCGAGTTCGAGGACCCGCGCGGTGAGCGAGAAGTATTTGCCGTCCGTGCGCACGTACCCCAGGTCGACGAGGGTGAGCAGGAACCGGCGGGCGGCCGCCCTGGTCAGCCCGGTCGAGCGGGCGACGTCGCTCAGGGTGAGTTCCGCCGCGTCCGCGTTGAACGCCTTGATCACGGCCAGCCCGCGCTCCAGCGACTGGACATGATGCGCCCCGCGCTCGGTCACCTCGCCTTCGTCCATATGAGAACCCTAACGGCCTCCCTTTTCCTGGGCGGCAGGCTCACCGAGTTCGGCCAGTACCCGCTGCGCGACGGCGAACGCCGTGTTGGCCGCCGGGGCACCCGTGTAGACGGCCGTGTGCAGCAAGACCTCGGAGATCTCCTGCGCCGTGAGTCCATTGTGGACAGCGGCGCGGACGTGCATCGCGAGCTCGTCGTGGGCGTGCAACGCGGTGAGCGCGGCCAGGGTGACGCAGCTGCGGGTCTTGCGGTCGAGCCCGTCCCGCGACCAGACCGATCCCCAGGCGCCCCGGGTGATGTAGTCCTGGAACGGACGGCTGAACTCGGTGGTGCGGGCGACCGCCCGATCGACGTGCGCGTCCCCGAGGACCTCGCGGCGCACCTTCATGCCGGTCTCGTAGGTGTCGTCGGTCATCGGGCGGCCTCCAGGTGTTCGAGGATCAACGCGGTGAACCGCTCGGGCTGTTCGAAGCTGCCCAGATGCGCGGCGCCTTCGACGACTTCGAGCCGCGCGTCCGGGATACCGCCCGCGATCACCTCGGCGTGCTCGACCGGGGTCGCCGGGTCCTCGGCGCCGGCGATCACCAGGGTCCGCGCCGCGATCTTGGGCAGGTCGCCGACGAGGTCCATCGTTTCGATGGCCTGGCAGGACGACGCGTACCCCTCGGCGGGGACGCTCTCGATCATCTCGCGCAGATATCCGGCCCGCTCGGGGTGCGCGGCGGCGTAACGGGCGGTCAGCCAGCGGCCGACCCCGGCCTCGGCGACCGCGGCGGTGCCCTTCTCCCGGACCGTCTTGGCCCTGTCCGCCCACATGCTCGGCGGCCCGAGCTTCGCGGACGTGCAGCACAACACGAGGCTCGCGATCCGGTCCGGCGCGTTCACGCCCAGCCACATCCCGGTCATCCCGCCGAGCGAGAGCCCGACGATATGGGCACGCTCGGCACCGTGATCGTCGAGCAGCGCGAGCAGGTCGCCGCCGAGATCCGCGAGGGTGTACGGCCCCGGCGGGACGGGCGACGCGCCATGCCCGCGGCTGTCGTACCGGATGACCCGGAAACCCTGTTCCACCAAGGGTTTCACCTGCTGTTCCCACATGCGGTGATCGCTGCCGAGCGATCCGCTGAACACCACGACAGGACCGTCGGCGGGCCCTTCCGCGACGCTGTGCACTTTCACCGGCTCAGACATCGAAGAACACCGTCTCCCCTTCGCCCTGCAACCGGATGTCGAACCGGTAGCCGCTGCCGTCCTTGGTGGCGACCAAGGTCCCCCGGCGGGCTTCCGGAACCGACGCCAGCACCGGATCCCCGGAGTTGTCGTTGTCCTCGAAGTAGATCCGGGTGACCACCCGGTGCAGGAGTCCGCGGGCGAACACCGAGACGTCGATATGCGGGGCCTGCGTGCTGCCCGCCGGGCCGGGCAGCGAACCGGGCATGATCGTCCGGATCTCGTAGTTGCCGCCCGGATCGGTCGGGCAGCGGCCGAAGCCACGGAATCCGCCGGCGACGGCTCCGCGCGGGTCGTCGGGATGATCGAACCGACCGTCGGCGTCGGCCTGCCAGGTCTCGATCATCGCGTCCGGGACGGGTTCGCCCGCGCCGTCGAGGACGCGGCCGTGGATCCGGACCGCGGCGGGCTCGTCGGCGGGGACGACGTCCGGCCCGTCCGGCCAGGGCAAGCCGATGGACAGGTACGGGCCGACGGTCTGGGAAGGCGTCGTCTCCGGCATCAGTGCTCGTCCTCCTCGTCTTCGAAGACCGAGGCCTCGCGGCCGCGCACGACGATGTCGAACTGGAAGGCCAGCGCCCACTCGGCTTCCGTGCGGTCGAGGTCGAAGCGCGCGATCATCCGCTGCCGGGCCTTCTCGTCCGGGATGGAGTTGAAGATCGGGTCCTGCGAGAACAGCGGGTCTTCCGGGAAGTACATCTGGGTGACCAGCCGCTGGGTGAACGCGCTGCCGAACACGGAGAAGTGGATATGCGCCGGCCGCCAGGCGTTGTCGTGGTTCTTCCACGGGTACGCGCCCGGTTTGATCGTGGTGAAGGTGTAGCGCCCCTCGGAGTCGGTGAGCGTCCGGCCCGCGCCGTCGAAGTTGGGGTCCAGCGGCGACGGCCAGCGATCGCCGGTGTGCCGGTACCGGCCGCCCGCGTTCGCCTGCCAGATCTCCACCAGTGAATCGCGGATCGGCCGGCCGTCACCGTCGAGCAGCCGTCCGGTGACGATGATCCGCTGCCCCTGCGGCTCGCCCGCGTGCCCCTGGGTGAGGTCGTTGTCGAATTCGCCGATCCGGCCCGGTCCCAGCGCGGGACCGGTGACCTCGGTCAGCAGATGCGGAAGCACGATCAACGGCTCTTTCGGGTGCCGCAGTGCCGTCGACCGGTAGCCGGCGTAGTCGAGCGGCGGGTGCGTGCCCTCCGGATCGCGCCGGTAGCGCGGGAGCCTCAGTTCTGCGGGTGCGGACATGCTGTTCCCTCCAGCGCGACTCAGTGGGCTTCGAGGACGACGGCCAGCCCCTGGCCGACGCCGATGCAGATGGCGGCCAGGCCCCATCGGCCGCCGGTGCGGCGCAGGTGGTGGGCCAGCGTGCCGAGGATCCGGCCGCCGGAGGCGCCCAGCGGATGCCCGATCGCGATCGCGCCGCCGTTCACGTTGACGATCTCCGGGTCGAGCTTCGACCAGTCCCGCAGACAGGCCAGCGACTGCGCGGCGAAGGCCTCGTTCAGTTCGACGGCCGCCAGGTCTTCCCAGCCGATTCCCGCCCGTTCCAGGGCGATCTCGGCCGCGCGGACCGGGCCGATGCCGAAGACGTCCGGGTCGACGCCCGCCGCTCCCCGGCCGGCGATCCTGGCCAGCGGTGCCTTGCCGAGCCGCTTCCCCGCCGCCTCGTCACCGAGCAGCAGCGCGGAGGCGCCGTCGTTCAACGGCGACGCGTTCGCGGCCGTGACCGTCCCTTGTGGACGAAAGACCGGCTTGAGCTTCGCGAGCTTCTCCGGGCTGGAATCCGGCCGGATGCCTTCGTCGCGAGCGAGTTCGACTCCTTCGACGGGGACGACGTGGTCGTCGTAGAACCCCTCGTCCCAGGCGCGGGCGGCGTTGACATGACTGCGGACGGCGAACGCGTCCTGCTCGTCGCGGCCGATGCCGTAGCGCTCGGCGAGCTGCTCGGTGGACTCGCCGAGCGAGACCGTCCACCGCTCGGGCATCTTCGAGTTGACCATGCGCCAGCCCAGGGCGGTGGAGTACAGCGTCTGGTTGCCCGCCGGGAACGCCTTCTCCGGTTTCTGCATGACCAGGGGCGAGCGGCTCATCGACTCGACCCCGCCCGCCACGGCGAGCGAGGCGTCGCCGACCTGGACCGACCGGCTGGCCTGCATGACGGCGTCGAGTCCGGATCCGCACAGGCGGTTGACCGTGGCACCGGGCACGGTCGTGGGCCAACCCGCGAGCAGCGCCGCCATCCGCGCGACGTTCCGGTTGTCCTCGCCCGCGCCGTTGGCGTCGCCGAGCACCACCTCGTCGACGGTGGCCGGGTCGAGGTCGTTGCGCTCGGCCAGCGCCCGCAGGACGGTGGCGGCGAGGTCGTCCGGGCGAACGCCGGACAGGGCGCCGCCGTACTTGCCGAACGGGGTACGGATGGCGTCGAACAGGAAGACGTCGGTCATGCGCTCGCCCTTGTGAGGTCTCGGAGGATGCGGAGTTCTGCCTCGGTCGGCGCCGGGGTGGTTCCCAGGTCGCCTGCCACCTTCAGTTTCCACCCGGTCGCCGCGACGACCTGATCGACCTCGACCCCGGGGTGCAGTTCGGTGAGCGTGAGCTCGGCGGTCTCCGGATCGGGCCGCATCAGGCCGAGGTCGGTGACCACCAGCGTCGGCCCGGCACCGGGAAGGCCTAGGCGCTCGCGATCGCCCTTGCCGGTGCCGTGACCGAACGAGGTCACGAAGTCGACCTTCTCGACGAATGTGCGCGTGCTCTGCCGGAGCACCACGAACACCTCGCGGCAGGAGGCGGCGATCTCCGGGGCACCGCCCGCCCCGGGGAGACGCACCTTGGGGTTGGCGTAGTCCGGGCCGATGACGGTGGTGTTGATGTTGCCGAACTTGTCCAGCTGGGCGGCGCCCAGGAAACCGACGTCGATCCGGCCCGGCTGGAGCCAGTAGTTGAAGACCTCGGGAACGCTGACCACGGCGTCCGCGGTGTCGGCGAGTTCGCCGTCGCCGATGGACAACGGGAGCCTGCTCGGTTTGGCCCCGAGACAACCGGATTCGTAGATGAGCGTCAGGTTCGGCGCGTGGCCCCGGCGGGCCAGGTTGGCGGCCGTGCTCGGCAGGCCGATGCCCACGAAACAGGACATCCCGTCGCCGAGCGCGCGAGCGGCGGCGACGCTCATCATCTCGTCGGCGGTGTACTCGGTCATGCCTTCACTCCCGTCAGCTCGCCGAGCCAGCGGGTGAAGCTCTCCCTGTCCCGGCCGATCGCGTCCCATGCCTGGTAAGCGTCGTTGTCCCGTTCGTAGTACCCCGCCGCGTACGACGGCCTCGCGCCGCCGGGCACCTCGGCCACGGCGGTGACGGCCCAAGACGGCAGCACGATCGCGCCCGGCCGGGGCTCCAGTTCCTCCACGATCTCCTCGACGGTGACCAAGGATCGCTTCGCCGCGAGCACCGCCTCCTTCTGCACGCCGGTGATACCCCAGATCTGGACGTTGCCGGACCGGTCCGCGCGCTGGGCGTGGACGATCGTGACGTCCGGGTTGAGGGCGGGCACGGCGGCCAGCCGCTCACCGGTGAACGGGCAGGTGATGGGTTTGATCGTGTCGGTGTGCGCGGCGAGATCGGTGCCGGTGTACCCGCGCAGGACGGCGAACGGCAGGCCCGAGGCGCCGGCGACGTACCGGTTCGCCATGCCCGCGTGACTGTGTTCCTCTATCTCCAGTGGCACCGGCCAGGAATGCTGGACGGCGTCACGGAACCGGTGCAGCGAGCCGACTCCGGGGTTGCCGCCCCACGAGAAGATCAGCTTGCTCGCGCAGCCCGCGCCGATGAGTTGGTCGTAGACGATGTCGGGGGTCATGCGGACCAACGTCAGGCCGGTGCGGCACTGGCGGATGATCTCGTGCCCGGCGGCCACGGGAATGAGGTGCGTGAAGCCCTCCAGCGCGACGGTGTCTCCGTCGTGCACCAGCCGTGCCACGGCCTCCTTCAACGACAGCAGCTCAGCCATCCCCACTCCCGGCTCGTCCGTGCCTGTTCGCGCCTTGTTCGGATCGCGCACACATGTTCTGCATATGAACATAGCACAGCCGGGCCGATCATGGCAGTGCTTCGACCCGGTGAATCCGGATCACCCGGCGCGACCGCGCAGCCAGGTGCGGTACCGGCGAAGCGCGACGGCCTGCAGCACCGTTTCCACCACGAGCGCCAGCTTCGGATCGATGCCGGGCTTCGTCGGCCGTCCCGCGCCGAGACGCCGCAACTGCCGCCGGACGCGGGCCATGCTCGCGGCGGACGCGACCGCCTTGTCGACGATCCGGACCGGCTCGAGTTCCACCCTGGCCTCCTTGTCATGCCGCCACTTCGCGGGCAGCTCGGGATCGACGGCGAGGGCACTGCCCATGCCGACGAGCTCGACGCCGCTCGCCAGCACCTCCTCCGCGACCGGCCTGCGGACCACGCCACCGGTCAGCATCAGCGGCAGCGCGCTCGTCCGCACGAGTCGTTCGGCGAGAGTCAGGAAGTAGGCCTCCCGCGCGCGGGTGCGGTCGTCGCCGGACTGCCCGGTCATCGCCGGGCTTTCGTAGCTGCCACCCGACAGCTCGACCACGTCGACCCCGAGCGGCGCGAGCATCGCGATGACCGACGCGGCGTCGTCGGCGTCGAAGCCACCCCGCTGGAAGTCGGCGGAGTTGAGCTTGACGGCGACGGCGAATCCGGGCGCCACGACGGCACGGACCGCGCGGACGACGTCGAGCAGGAGCCTGGCCCGGTTCTCCAGGCTTCCGCCCCACCGGTCTTCGCGCCGGTTGGCCAGCGGAGACAGGAACTGGGAAAGCAGATAGCCGTGCGCGGCGTGGATCTCGACACCGTCGAAGCCGGCTTCTTCGGCGCGGCGGGCGGTCTCGGCGAATCGCGCCACGGTCTCCTCGATCCGCCGCGGGGACATTTCGACCGGTTCGGCGAATCGCCCGCTGTTCTTGCCGACGTCGACGCGGACGGCCGACGGACCCCACGCGACCCCGGGCATGTCCGCCCGGACCTGACGCCCGGGGTGGTTGATCTGCATCCACACCCGCGCGCCGCCGCTTTTCGCGGCCGACGCCCACGCACGGAACGGTTCCAGCGGCGATTCCGCGTCGAGGACGACGCCGGCCGGGCCGGTGAGCGCCTCCGCGTGGACCATGACGTTGCCGGTGACGAGCAGACCCGCTCCACCCTCGCTCCAACGGCGGTACAGCTCGAAGAGCGGCTTACCGGGGACCTGCCCGCGGTCCGCCATGTTCTCTTCCATCGCGGCCTTCACCAGGCGGTTCGGCAGCGTCGAGCCGCTGGGAAGCACGAACGGCTCGAACACCGGCGAGGAGGTTTTCTCGACTGCGAATGACATCGTCGCTCCTGAACGCGTATGTTTACATTGCTCACATGAGCATAGGAAGGGGATGTAAGCAGTGTCAACATCGACGAAGAGTGGCTACCATCACGGCGACCTGAGGGCGTCGTTGCTGGCCACGGCGATGCGCATGCTCGAAGCCGGCGAGCAGTTCTCCCTGCGTGCCGTCGCCCGGGAGGCGGGCGTCTCGGCGACCGCGCCGTACCGGCACTTCGCCGACAGGGACGCCCTGGAGTCGGCGCTGGCCGCACAAGGCCTGCGCGACCTGAAAGAAGACCTCACCCACGGACGCGAGCTCCCGGCGTCGGTGGCGGAGCTGGCGGAACTCGCGGTCGCCTACGTCGGTTTCGCCTTGCGCCGCCCGGCGTTGTTCCGGCTGATGTTCGGAAACGCCTGCGACACGGGAAGCGAGGAGCGCGTCCAAGCGGCGGCGGACATCCACGACCTCCTGCGAGAGGCGATGGCACACGTGTTCCCCGAACCCTCGGACGCGCTCGCCTCGGCGGGCTGGGGGCTGGCACACGGACTGGCGTACTTGTTCCTGGACGGCAAACTCCAGGTGGAGTCGGACGACGAGATCGCCGAGCAGGTACGCGCCGCCTTCACCGCGATCCTGGCGGCACGATCACGCTAACCGGTGTTGACAGTGCTTACATCGAGCCTTACGCTGGTTGATGTAAGCATCGTAAACATTGGAGATCCGATGGCTCAGGACACGGTCACCGTCGATCTGGGCGGGCGCTCGGTCGCCGTCCCGAAAGGTGGTCTCTACGACCGCTTCCGCATGGACACCGACCTCGACACCGTCGCCGCCGACCCGCGCGTGAGCGGCGTCGAATTCTTCCGGCGGCTCCCCAAGGCGCGGGTCGACTCGCCCATCGGGCCGACGCTGACGCCCAACTTCTACTACCGGATCGCGACGGCCCGGCTGACGCTGACGGCGCCCTCCCGGACGATCCGGCGCCGTCTCCCCGCGGAGCTTTCCCCGCTGGAGATCGCACCGGGCCTCGGCCTGGTGTCGGTGATGGTGTTCCGGTACGACGTCTGCGACATCGACTTCTACACCGAGGCCGCCGTGGGCGTCGCGGTCCGGCCCGCCCGCCACGGACGGTTCGGGTTCTTCGATCTGGTGACCGGGCTCAAGAACGAGCACCTTCACTCGTACGTGCTGTCCCTTCCGGTCAGCAGCGACATCGCCCAGGTTCGCGGCCACGACGGCTACGGGTTCCCGAAATGGGTGACGGAGCTCGACGTCGACATCGACGCGGAGCGCACCGAAGCGCGCGTGGCGAACGACCGCGGCGAGACAGACCTCGCCCTCGCGGCGGCGACACCGCGCCAAACCACGCACAAGACCGGCGACCAGGTCTCGAGTCTCACGTCGTACACCACCATCGGGGACGCGTGGCACGCGACGCTGAGTCAGACGAACGTGCTTTCGGCCGGAAGCACGACGTTCCCCCGCGGTGTCGACCTCAGGCTGGGCGAGGGCCGTCTCTCCGACGATCTCCGCTCACTCGATCCCCGCAAGCCGATCCGCCTCGACGTGATGACCGAAGGGCAGCTCGCGCTCCACATGCCGGTCCCCATCTCCGTCCGCGAACAGGAGGCCCGCAAATGACCAAACGCGTGTTGAACGTCGTCACCAACGTCGGTCACTACGACGATCCGTCCCACCCGACAGGCTTGTGGCTTTCCGAGCTCACGCACGCCTACCACGTCTTCGCCGAGCGAGGCTTCGAGCAGACGATCGTCAGCCCCCAGGGCGGACGATCGCCGCTCGAACCCCGATCGCTGAAATTCCCCGCCTACGACAAGACCGCCAAGGCCTGGCGTGCCGACCCGGAGCGGATGACGCTGCTGGAGAACACCGCGGCACCCGACGAGATCGACTCGGCGGACTTCGACGCGATCTACTTCACCGGCGGCCACGCGGTCATGTACGACTTCCCCGACAGCGAAGGACTCCAGCGGATCACGCGGGAGATCTTCGAACGCGGCGGCATCGTTTCCTCCGTCTGCCACGGCTATTGCGGCCTGTTGAACACGACGCTGTCCGATGGCTCGTATCTCGTCGCGGGCCGCAAGGTCACCGGCTTCGCCTGGCGCGAGGAAGTCCTCGCGAGGGTGGACAAGCTCGTGCCCTACAACGCCGAAGAAGAGATGAAGAAGCGCGGCGCTCTCTACGAAAAGGCGAAGCTGCCCTTCGTGTCCTACGCGGTGGTCGACGGCAACCTCGTCACCGGCCAGAACCCGGGATCCGCGAAGGAGACGGCGAAGAAGGTGGCCGATCTCTTGTGATCAGCCGATCCCGCTGCCGGGCGGGAACCATTCGACGGCCTTGAAGTCCCCCGACTCGACCGTCTCGAACGGAGCAGTGCTCAGACAGGGCGGCACGACGGACTGGTGCTCCGGATCAGGACCCCAGCTGTAGCCGACCCGGTCGCGCCTGCCGTTGTCGTACACCGTCATCCCGACGCGGCGGTTCTTGAGATCCGGGACGTTCGTGTCCTCGACGATGCCGGTGACCACGGCGACCGGGCCGCCGACGACCAGGCAGTCCACCCTGCCCTGAAAGTAGGCGGAAAACCCCTCGCCCGCATGACCGACCCGGAACGTCCCCCGGCTCTCCGGGAAGAGGCCGTGCGCGTCGAAGGCGAACCGGACGTCCTGGCCGTCCTTGCGCAGCATCTTCGCGCTGCCGACCAGACTCGGTTCGGACGGCTTGCCCTTTTCCGCGGCGTACACCGGACCGGCCGCGACGAGTGTCGCAGCGAGGACCATCGCGGCGCCGACGGCGGCGAGTTCTCGTGATCGTTTCACGTTCCACCCCTGGAATCCCCTGCTCGCGGAACCTTTCCGCACACATCACCATCCCGCCGTGCCCGGCGGTGACGACTCCCCCGCGCAGGGGAAGCGTCTCCCTCATGACGGGGATTTCCACATTTGGGATACCAACCGTCGCCCACTAGGCTGACGACGTGACCTCGAAGATCGCGGTGACCCGGTGGATCCCCGACGAAGCGCTGAAAGTGCTCGCCGATTCCGGGGAGGTGAAACTTTCGCGCGCCGACCGGCCGCTGACGCGGGACGAACTGCTCGAGTTCGTCCGGGGCGCGTCCGCGATCGTCGGCATGCTGCACGACCGGCTCGACGGCGAGGTCGCCGACGCGGCGGGCCCCGGACTGAAGGTCGTGGCGAACGTGGCCGTCGGCTACGACAACGTCGACGTCGCGGCACTGTCGGAGCGCGGGATCACCGTCACCAACACCCCCGGTGTGCTCACCGACGCCACCGCCGATCTGGCGTTCGGGCTGATCCTGGCGGTCACGCGGCGGCTCGGCGAGGGCGAACGGCTCCTCCGCTCGCGTACCCCGTGGTCGTTCCATCTGGGTTTCCTGCTCGGTTCCTCGCTGCGGGACAAGACGCTCGGGATCGTCGGACTCGGCCAGATCGGGCAGGCGGTCGCGCGGCGGGCGCTCGGTTTCGGCATGCGGATCGTCTACTCAGGACGGTCGCGGGCCGCCGAAGACGTCGAAAAGACCCTGGGCGCGAAGTACGTGTCCTTCGGCGAACTGCTGCGGAGTTCCGACGTCGTGTCGCTGCACTGCCCCCTGACACCGGAGACCCGGCACCTCGTCGACGCGGACGCGCTGAAATCGATGAAGCCGGGCGCGTACCTGATCAACACCACCCGCGGCCCCGTCGTCCACGAGGCCGCGCTGGCGGACGCGCTCGAAACCGGCGAGATCGCCGGAGCGGCCCTTGACGTGTTCGAGGCCGAACCCGAGGTCGAACCGCGCCTGCTGGACCGCGAAAACGTCGTCTTGACGCCACATCTGGGATCGGCGACCGTCGAGACCCGTACCGCCATGGCCGTGCTCGCGGCCGAGAACGTCGCGTCGGTGCTCACCGGCGGAAACCCGCTGACGGAGGTTCGTCCATGACTCGTGTGGTCATCGCGCCCGACAAGTTCAAGGGAAGCCTGACCGCGGTCGAGGCCGCGGAGGCGATCGCCCACGGCGTCCGCGACGCACTGCCCGAAGCCGAGGTCTCCTCCTGCCCTGTCGCCGACGGCGGCGAAGGAACGCTCGACGTCCTCGTCGCGGCGGGTGGCCGTCTCGTGGAACTCCCGGTCCGCGGCCCGCTCGACGACACCGTCGACGCGCGCTATGTGATGCTCGACGGAACGGCCTACATCGAGTCGGCCCGCGCGTGCGGCATCGAATTCGTGAAGCCGAGCCCGGAGGTGGCGCTGGCCGCGCACACCTGGGGCGTCGGCGAACTCCTCGCGCACGCGCTCGACAACGGCGCTCGGCGCCTGGTGCTGACCGTCGGCGGAACGGCGAGCACCGACGGCGGCGCCGGGATGCTGGCGGCATTGGGCGCCGGGGTCTTCGACGCGTTCGGCGCGCCGGTGGGGCTCGGCGGCGGCACACTGGGCCGCGTCGCGGTGGCCGAACTCGGCCCGGCACGCGAACGGCTCGGCTCCGTCGAGGTCGCCGTCGCCACCGACGTGACGAACCCGTTGCTCGGGCCCCGTGGCGCGGCTGCGATCTTCGGCCCGCAGAAAGGCGCGGGCCCTCGCGAAGTCGAACAGCTGGACGCGTCCCTGTCCCGCTGGGCGCGGGCCTTGCGGAACGCCGGAACTCCCGATGTCTCCGATCTTCCCGGAGCGGGCGCGGGCGGCGGGGTCGCCGCAGGGGCGATCGCGGGACTCGGCGCGAGCGTCGAATCCGGTTTCCAGCTCATCGCCGGGCTCACCGGGGTCGCCGACGCCATCGAACACGCCGACCTCGTCATCACCGGCGAGGGCTCACTGGACGAGCAGAGCCTCGACGGCAAGGCACCGGCGGGTATCGCGGCCCGCGCACAGGAGCACGCGGTGCCGCTGATGGTGCTGGCCGGACGGATCCAGCTGGACCAGAGCCAGCTCGCCGGCCTCGGTGTCGTGGGCAGCGCCGCACTGATCGACCACGCGCCTTCGCTCGACCACGCACGCGCGCACGCGGCGGAACTCCTGCGCGAGCGGGCCGGCGAACTGGTCCGTGCCTGGGCCCGGTCTTAAAGCCTGACCCGCCGGGCTCAGCTGCCAGGCTGGGGCTGAGCCTGCGGGAGGACGGCGAAGGCGACTTCGCCGGTTTCGTCCTGCTGGACGTCGAGGACCTTGTCGTCGAGCAACGCGGCCGCCTCCGGCTCCAAGAACACCTTCGGGCCGCCGTCGGCGCCGAGGACCTTGTCGCCGCTTTCCGGTTCGGGGGCGACGGAAACCGCGAGCTGGGGACTGTCCCCCTGCTGGGAATGCATCGCGAACCGCAGGCCGCCTCCGTCTTGGCCGTCCTCCTGGCCGGTCAGTGCGGTGATCGCCTCGGCGGCGGCTTCGGTGACTGTCAGCATCTCTGCCCTTCCTTCGTCGCGGTCTTGCACTTGACCGACCACGCTAGGGGCTGTCGGCATGGCCCGCCGTCTGAGTGAAGATCACCTCTCGCCGACGTCCGGCTCCTCTTCGGCGAGCCGCATGGCGTGCGACTCCCCTTCGCGGATCTCCGCGGGCGTGGTCCCGAAGCGGTCTGCTCCGCTCCAGTGCTCGGGAGGTTCGACACCTTCCTCGAGCGGATCGACGCGAAGCTCGTCCTCGTCGAGCGCCTCGCTGGGATCCAACGTTTCCGGCTCCGCGGTCTCACGGTCGCTCATCGGCCGCTCCCTCCTGGTCGGACGTTCGCCGGGGCGTGCTGTACTCGACCCGGTCCCCGTGGCTTACCCGGCGTCTCCGCAGGCCAAACGGCGGCGCTGTCGCGGGGATCACAGTTTCTCAGGTGGTTCATTACCTTCACAAGTTTGTGAAACAAGGAGTAGCGTCGTTGGTATGACCACCACCAGGTGGGCGCCAGGGCACCGGATCATCCGGCGCGCGCCGGAGCGGCATCACGAACTCGGCAACCATGCCGCTTGGTACGTCGTCGCCGGCGTCGCCGCCACCGGCCTGCAGGCGGTGCTGTTCCTTGTCCTGCAGCCGATCCTCGGCCCCCAGCTCGCCAATCTGGTCGCGCTCGCGGTCACGACCGTAGGGAACACCGAATTCCACCGCAGGGTCACCTTCGCCACCCGGAAGAGCAATGCGGGCAAGCGGCATTTCCAGGATCTGGTGACGTTCGCCTTCTACGCCGCGTACGGCTCGATCGTGCTCGCGTCGCTCGACGCGGTGATCACCGAGCCGACCGCGCTGGAACAGACAGGCGCTCTGCTCGCCGCCAGCGTCGTGGGTGGCATCGCGCGCTTCGCGGTCCTTCGCTGGTGGGTCTTCGCACGCCGGAACGCCTAGTCTCCTTCAAGTGGCAGAGATCAACGGCCCGCACGACGGCGGCTCCGAACCCGATTACCGATTCACGCTCGCCAACGAACGGACCTTCCTCGCCTGGCTCCGGACGGCGCTAGGGCTGTTGGCCGGCGGCGTCGCCGTCCATCAGCTGGTTCCCGACCCGAGCGCGCTGAGCACCGCCCTGGCGGGACTGTGCGTCCTGCTGGCCGCCGTCGTCGCGGCGAGCGCGTATCCCCGCTGGCGGCAGGTGCAGAGTGCGATGCGCGCGGGACGACCGCTGCCCAAGAGCGGGATGCTGGTCCTGCTGACCACCGGGATCCTCGCGATCACCCTGACGGCGGCGGCGCTGGTGGTCTTTTCGTGAGCCAACGCGATCACGGAGCGCAAGCGGAACGGACCGGGCTGGCGTGGCGCCGAACCGCGCTCGCGGCTACCGCCTGCACACTCCTGCTCTTGCACAGCGCGGCCCGGCGAGGCTGGGGGACGGCGGTCGTCCCGGTCACGTTCGCGGGCGCCATGGTGATCATCCTGGTCGCCACCGGCGCGATCCGTGAACGAGCACTGCGCCGCCCCGAAACCCCGAAACCTCTTAACCCATCCCTTGCCGTCACAGCATCGGCACTCGTCGTGGCGACGGCGGTCGCCCTGATCGCGGTACGCTAAGCGCCGAGCACATCCTGCGACGGCGAAACCCGTTTTCCCGGCCCAGAGTCTCGGTTGTATTAAGCCGACTCCGGCGAATGGGCTATCTCTAGTTGAAATCTTTACTGCCGCCCGACCGGCGCCTACGATTACGCTGCGTCGCAACGGCGGCAGATGGATCTGATCTTACGGAGCATCTGCCGCCCTCAATCGTTACGGAGTGTTGACCCCTCGACAGCGACGGTCGCAGGGTCGGCCGGGGAGGACGACCATGCAAGCAACTTCCAGTGCGTCCAGAACCGTCACCCCCGATGCGGTCCCCGGATACACGACTCCGGAGAACCTGCCTCGACCGGGCGGACGGCTGACGAAGGAAGACCTCGATCCCCTCGTCAAGGACGCGGGCGACGGGAATCCCGCCGCCATCCAGTCCCTCCTGCGGATGATCGGACCCGTCGTGGTCCGCTACTGCCGCGCCAGAATGGGCGGCCGTGACCTGTCCTACCTGTCGGCGGACGACGTCGCGCAGGAAGTGTGCATGGCGGTGCTGAAGGCGCTGCCCGGCTATCAGGATCGCGGCGGTTCGTTCCTCTACCTCGTGCACGCCATCGCCGCCAACAAGGTCGCGGACGCCTACCGCGCGGTCTCCCGCGACCGGTCGGAACCGGTCCCGGAACTGCCGGAACGGCCCATCGGCGACAACGAACCCGAAACCCACGCCCTGCACCTGGATCTCGGTGCCCGCCTCAACCGCCTGCTCTCCACCCTCCCGCGGGTGCAGCAGGAGATCCTCGCCCTCCGCATCGCCGTCGGCCTTTCCGCCGCCGAAACGGCCGAGGCGCTCGGGATCTCCGCCGGCAACGTGCGCGTGACGCAGCACCGCGCACTGGCCCGCCTGCGGACGATGGTCAAGCAGGACGAATTCTGATCTTCTCTCCCCCTGCCGCAGGTCGTTGATCGGCGGTTCTCAGGCGCCCGGTCCCCGCGCCGCCCACCGGCCTCGTGAGTGGCAAGGACGGTTCTAACCGTCCTGACCACTCACGAGAGGTGGTAGGCCCGCCGCGCCGTCCCGTCGAAGAACTCCAGCCGCTCGGCGTCGCTCAGCGAGCCCGTCAGCGAAAAGGCGGTGTCCACGACGACTTCATACGCGGCCGCGAGCTCGCAGACCGGCCAGTCCGAGCCGAACATCAGTCGCGAAGCCCCGAAGGACTCCAGCACGTGCTCGGCCCAGCGCGCCAGCTGCCCGGCCTTCCACCGCGCCCAGTCCGCCTCGGTCACCAGCCCGGAAAGCTTGCAGTACACGTTGTCCAGCTCCCCCAAGGCCGCGACCCCGTCCGCCCACGGCTGCCATTCGCCCGAGGCGATCGGCGGCTTCGCGGCGTGGTCGAGCACGAAAACCTGGTCCGGCAACGCTTTCGCGGCGGCGAGCGCGGCGGGGAGCTGCGGTGGCTTCACCAGCAGGTCGTACGCCAGCCCTGCCTTGCCGAGAGCGGCGAGACCACGCAGGACCTCGGGCCGCGTCAGCCACGACGGGTCCGGCTCGTCCTCGGCCTGATGCCGGATCCCCGCCAACGGCCCCGAAAACGAGGCGACGCGCTCGGCGACATCGGGCGCGGTGAGGTCGGTCCAGCCGACGACGCCCACGATGAGCGGTTCGGCCTGAGCCGCCGCGAGGAACTCTCGCGTCTCCTCTTCCGACGAGACCGTCTGCACCAGCACGGTCC
Source organism: Amycolatopsis lurida (assembly GCF_900105055.1). Classification (NCBI taxonomy): domain Bacteria; kingdom Bacillati; phylum Actinomycetota; class Actinomycetes; order Pseudonocardiales; family Pseudonocardiaceae; genus Amycolatopsis; species Amycolatopsis lurida. The sequence goes on along the minus strand of NZ_FNTA01000004.1, from coordinate 6,556,546 downwards.
CCTTCACCCCGGCCGCCTTCGTCACCGCGCGGAGGTCGTCCACTGTGTACGGACGGCGGATCGGCTCCAGTGCCGTACCGGCCATCCACGGGTAGTCCCGCCGCGAGGGATCCCAAAGATGATGGTGCGCGTCGATCACGCCCGTTCCTCCTGTCGCAGCACGGTGTCCTCACGCAACAGTCCCGCACGGATCAGGTCCGTCCACAACTCGCGCGGCACCGGCCGCCGGAACCGTTCGGCGTTGAGCCGGACCTGGCCGCGGTCGTGCGCGCCGACGACGACGGACACCACCGACGGATGCGCGGCGGGCAACGCCAGCGCGGCTTGCGGGAGTTCGACACCGTGCCGCGCGCAGACGCCGGCGATCCGCTGGGCGCGCTCCACCAGTTCGGCCGGGGCCTCGGCGTAGTCGTACATCGTGCCCGGCGAGGCGGTGGCGAGGATCCCGGCGTTGAACACCCCGCCCGCCACCACGTCCACGCCGCGTTCCCCGCACAGCGGGAGAAGGTCGTCGAGCGCGGGCTGGTCGAGCAGGGTGTACCGGCCCGCCAGCAGGATCACGTCGAGATCGAACCGGCGGACGAACTCGGCGAGCATCGGCGCCTGGTTCATCCCGGCCCCGATGGCGTCGACGACACCTTGCTCCCGCAGTTCGAGCAGCGCGGGGAACGCGCCGTCGACGGTGTCCTCGAAGTGTTCGTCCGGGTCGTGCACGTAGACGACGTCGACGCGGTCGAGTCCCAGCCGCTCCAGACTGTCCTCAAGCGACCGGAGGATCCCGTCGCGGCTGAAGTCCCACCTTCGTTCGTACGCGGCGGGAACGACGAAGCCCTGCGAGTCGGTGCGCGAAGCGCCACCGGGATCGGGTTCCAGCACGCGGCCGACCTTCGTCGAGACCACGAAATCCGCGCGGGGATACGCCGAAAGGGCCGCGCCCAGCCGTCGTTCCGACAGCCCGAGACCGTAGTGCGGGGCGGTGTCGAAGTAGCGGATGCCTTCGTCCCACGCCTGCCGGACGGTCGCTTCGGCCGTCTCGTCGGTGATGGCGTGGTACAGGTTGCCCAGCTGCGCGCAGCCGAGCCCCAGCGGGGACAGGGGGATCTTCACGGAAGCTCCCAAACGAGGCCGAGCCCCGAATCGCCGCCCGAGTAGTCGTCTTCGACGTCTAGCAGCTCCGACATCCGGGCCTGCCAGGGAATGTTGGCCGGATGATCGCGCAGGATCGCGCGCATCTTCGCGTAGTCCTCGACCTCCACGACGTGGAACAGATCGAGCCCGTCCCGCCAGATCCGCCACGAACGCACGCCCGCACCGCGCAGGGCTTCGTCCAGTTCAGGCGGGATGACGGCGTGGACCGACTCGTATTCGGCCTCCTTGCCCGGCTTCAGCCGGGTGTGGAGTGCCACTCTTTGTAGTGCGACACCGTGGGTCACCGCGCCTCCTCAACTCGAAACATGGCACTCTGTCAACTGACACTCAAACATCCGAGGTCTTCGGGGAGGGCGGTGGAACATGCCGGTCACCGATGTCGCGATCGACAAGATCAAAGACATGATCATCTCCGGCGAGCTTGCTCCGGGCGACAGGCTGCCGAAAGAGGCCGAACTGGCCCAGCGGCTCGGTCTGTCCCGCAGTTCGCTGCGCGAAGCGGTGAAGGCGTTGTGCCTGATCCGCGTGCTCGACGTCCGCCAGGGCGACGGGACGTACGTCACCAGCCTCGAACCGAATCTCCTCCTCGACGCGATGACGTTCGTGGTGGACTTCCACCGCGACGACACCGTGCTGGACTTCCTCGCCGTGCGCCGGATCCTCGAACCGGCGGCGACGGCGCTGGCCGCGATGCACATGAGCGACGAGGACATCGAGGAACTAGGCCGCCTGCTCGACGAACTGGCCGACTCGCCGACGGTGGAGGCACTGGTCGCGAACGACCTTCAGTTCCACCGCAAGATCGCCGACGGCTCCGGCAATCCGGTGCTGTGCTCGCTGCTGGACAGCCTGTCGGGCCCCACCGCGCGGGCCCGCATCTGGCGCGGGCTCACCCAAGAGGGCGCCGTCGCCAAAACCCGCGAGCAGCACACGGCGATCTACGAAGCCATCGCCGCCCGTGAGCCCGAACTCGCGCGTTCGTGGGCGACCGTGCACGTGGCTGGCGTGGAGCAGTGGCTCCGCAACGCGCTCGGCACCGCCGACGACCCCACCACGGCCGCCGAAGCTTCCTGACACCGCTCTCTCCTCCGTTCGTCCCGTGAAGGCCCCCTTCCCTCGGATCAGCCGAGGGAAGGGGGCCTTCACGCGCTCGACTGCTAGGTCTGGGCCTTCCCGCCGGCATAGCGGGAGATGATCAACGCGACCAGGATGATCACGCCGTAGATCGCCTTCAGCCATTCCGGCGGCACCTGCGCCACCTGCAGCAGGTTCGTGACCGTCTGCAGGAGCAGCACGCCGGTGAGCGCCCCGACCAGAGTGCCCTTCCCACCGTCCAGTGAGACACCGCCGATCACCGCAGCGGCGAACACCTGAAGGATCAATCCGTCACCCTGATCCGCGCCGAGCGCGCCGACGTAGCCGGTGTACGCGAGCCCGCCGAGCGCGGCCAGCACCCCGGCCACCACGAAGACACCCCACGAGATCCGGTCGACGCGGATACCGGCGGCCCGCGCCGCTTCCCGGTTGCCGCCGATGGCGTACAGCGACCGGCCGATCCGGTGGTACCGCAGCCCCAGCCCGAACACGGTGAACAGCGCCGCGGCCAGCCACACCGACATCGGCAGCCCGATGAAGGTCGTCGTGGCCAGCGCGGTGAACACGTCCAGCTGATCGAAGAGCGTCTTTCCCTGGGTGGACCCGATCTGCGTGCCGCGCAGCACCGTCAGCATCGCCAGCGTGACGATGAAGGCGTTCAGCTTCAGCTTGACGATCAGGAAGCCGTTCACGAAGCCGACCGCGGCACCGGCCACCAGCACGGCGAGGATGCCCGCGAAGCCGGGGATCTCGGTGCCGAAGCCCGAGGACGCCACCGGGATGACCAGCATCGCGCCCAGCGCGGGCGCCATGCCCATGGTGGATTCCAGCGACAGGTCGAACTTCCCGGTCAGCAGCACGAGCGACTCGCCCAGCACCACCATCGACAGCGCGGCCGAGGCGGACAGGATCCCGACGATGCTGCCGAAGGTCAGGAACGTGTCGCTGATCAGTCCTCCGATGATCAGCACCACGATGAGCGCGGGGACAAGGGCGAGTTCGCGCAGCCAGCGGAATTTCCGGCGCTTCGGCGGGGCCGCGAACGTCGAAGTCTTCGGATCGGTCACCGTTCGACTCCTTCGATGTCGGCCACCAGGTCGCCGTCGGACCAGCCCGCCCGGTGTTCGGCGACCACGGCACCGGCGCGCAGCACCAGCACCCGGTCGCTCAGACGAAGATCGTCCAGCTCGTCGCTGACGATCAGCACCGCCTTGCCTTCCGCGCGCACCCGGTCGACGACCGCGAGCAGCGCTTCCTTCGATTTCACGTCCACGCCCGCGGTCGGGTTGATCAGCACCACCAGGCGCGGATCCCCGGCCAGCGCCCGGGCGAGGACCACTTTCTGCTGGTTGCCACCGGAAAGGTCGGACACCGGCTGGTCCGCGTCGGCCGCGACGATGTCGTAGTCCTTCAACGCCTGGGCGGCACGGCCATAGCGCGCGCCCGGTGACGCCAGACCGGCCTTCCCCATGCGATCCAAAATGGACAGTGTGGCGTTGTCCGCGATGGAATGCTCCAGCACCAGTCCCTCGTGATGCCGGTCCCTCGGCACACAGCCGATCCCGGCGCGGATCGCGGCCGGGATTTCGCCCGGTTTCAACGGCTTCCCGTCCACCCGTACCGTGCCACCGGACGGCGAACGCAGGCCGTACACGGTTTCGGCGACCTGGTGCTTGCCGCTGGCGTTGCTGCCCGCGAGCCCGATCACCTCGCCGCGGTGGATCCGGAACGTCACATCCTCGAAGCCGTCACCGGAAAGCCCATCGACGGTCAGCACCTCGTCGGCGTCCTCGTCCAACGCCTCGCGCGTGGCGGCGTCACGGACGGAAAGGCCACCCTGCTCGCCGGTCATCGCGTCGATCAGCTCGGCACGGCCGACCTCCGAAACGGGCGCGGTCAGGATGTGCTTGGCGTCGCGCAGCACGGTGACCGCTTGGCAGACCTCGTAGACCTCGTGGAGGTGATGCGAGATGAACAGGAACGTCACCCCGCTGTCCTGCATCTGGCGCATCCGCGCGAAGAGCCGCTCGATCGCCTGGCTGTCCAGCTGCGCCGTCGGCTCGTCGAGGACGATGAACCGGGCGCCGTAGGACAACGCCCGCGCGATCTCGACGAACTGCCGGTCCTCGACGGAAAGCTCCCCGGCCGGGGTGTCGACGTCGACGTGGACGTCCCACGAGTCGAGCAGTTCCCGTGCCTGACGGCGCAACCGCTGCCAGCCGATCGCGAAACCCTTGCCGGACTGGCGGTTCAGGAACAGGTTCTCCGCGACGGTCAGCTGCGGGACGTCCATCGCGTGCTGGTAGACGCAGGCGACCGCGCGTTTCCAATCGTCCTGCCTGGACAGGGGCGGTGCGGGGACGCCGCCGAACTCGACGTGCCCGGTGTCCGTTTTGGACAGTCCGGTGAGGATGGAGACGAGGGTCGACTTCCCGGCACCGTTACGGCCGACGAGCGCGTGCGACTCGCCGGGGTGCACGGTGAGGCTGACGTCGGACAGTGCCACGGTCGGGCCGTAGCGTTTGCCGACGCCCAGTGCGCTGACCACCGGCACGGCGGCGGATCCGGCGGGCAGCGCGCTCACAGGTTGTTCCCCCACAGGGCCTTGTCGTCCACGTTGTCCTTGGTTACGACGGGCGCGGGGAGCTGGTCTTCCAGGATGCCGGGGCGGACCTCGACGACGGTGCTGCCGTGGTCGGTCGGCCCGGCCTTGAAGGTCTCCCCCGCCATGGCCTTCTTGATCCAGTACATGCCGTACTTGGCGTAGTCGTCGGCGGGCTGGGAGACGGTCGCGTCGAGTTCGCCGGCGCGGATCGCGGCGAGTTCCTGCGGGATGCCGTCGTTGCTGACCAGCACGACATGCTTCGGGTCGCCGACCGGGAAGTAGAGGTTCTTGCGCTTGAGCGCCTGCTGCGTCGGCGCCAGGTACACGCCGCCCGCCTGCATGTACACGGCCTTGATGTCCGGGTTCGCGGTCAGCAGACTGTCCAAACCGGACGAAGCCTTGTCCGCCTTCCACTCGGCGGCGATCTCCAGTACCCGCACGTCCGGGTACTTCGTCTTCATGCACTGCCGGAACGCCTCGGAGCGGTCGCGGCCGTTGACCGAGGCCAGATCGCCCATGACCTGCACGACCTTGCCCGAGGTGACCTTCGCGCCGATCGCCTCGCAGGCCTTGGTGCCGTACGCCTTGTTGTCCGCGCGCACCACCATCGCGACCTTGCCGCTCTCCGGCGCGACATCGACGGCGACCACCGGGACACCCTTGTTCTCCGCCGCCTTGAGGCCCGCCACGACGGCGGCGGAGTCCAGCGGCGTCACGACCAGGCCCTTGACGCCCTGGTTGAGCAAGGTGTTGATGTCGGTGATCTGCTTCGCCGAGTCGCTGTCCGCGTTGACCGTCGGCAGCGCCTCGACGCCCTGTTCCTTCGCCTTCAGCGGTACGTAGTTGTTGTAGGCCTGCCAGAACGGCGAGGTCAGCAACGGGATCGTCGCGCCGACCTTGCCGCCCCCGCCCGCACCCGGTTGGGGAGCGTTGTCCTTTGTGGACCCACACGCCGACAGGGTCAGCCCGAGCGCGGTGGCCGCGGCGGCCACCTTGATCACCCTCGTACGCACCGCATCCTCCTTGATGACAGCGAAACTACTGCTGGTGGACCGGGCCACGCGGACGCAGCCCGTACATCCCTCCGTCGACAGCGAGCGCCGTGCCGGTGGTCGAAGCCGACAGCGGGCTGGCGAGGTACACGACCGCGTTCGCGACCTCGTCCGCGGTGACCAGCCTGCCCATCGGCTGACGGGCGGCGAGCGCGGCGCGTTCGGCCTCCGGATCGCCCGCCGCGTCGAGCAGCCTGCCGACCCACGGGGTGTCCGCGGTACCCGGGCAGACGCAGTTGACCCGGATCCGGTCGGCGAGGTGGTCGGTCGCCATCGCCAGGGTCAGCGAGAGCACCGCGCCCTTGCTGGCCGAGTACAGCGCGCGGTTGGGCAGGCCCGCCCACGCGGCGATCGAACAGGTGTTGACGATCGCGGCCGACGGCGAGTTCTTGAGGTGCGGCAACGCCGCCCGCGCCAGCCGCACCATGCCGACGACGTTGATGTCGAGCACCCGGTGCCACTCGTCGTCGTCGTTGGCGGTGACGTCACCCTGCGCGCCGATCCCCGCGTTGTTGACCAGGACGTCGAGCCTGCCGAACCGGTCCGCGACCGCGTCGATCGCCGACCGGACCTCCTCGTCCGAACCGACGTCGCAGCGGAATCCGGTGAGACCTTCGGGAAGGTCGCCGGGATTCAGGTCGAGGATCGCGACCTTCGCCCCGCGCGAGGCGAGCAGGTCCGCGGTGGCCCTGCCGATTCCCGACGCGCCTCCGGTGACCGCCGCGACGAGGCCTTCGAACTCACTCACTTGCTTGTCTCCGTCCATTCCGGACCGTCGGGGAAGGTGAACCGGCGCAGCGTCGCGTCGTGCATCCGGGCCGAGAAACCCGGCGCGGACGGGGCGACGTAGCGGCCGTCGACGACGGCGGCCGGATCGGTGAAGTGCTCGTGGAGATGGTCGACCCATTCGATGGACCGGTCGGTGTCGGAGCCGGACACCGCCACGAAATCGAACATCGACAGATGCCGGACGAGTTCGCACAGTCCGACGCCGCCGGCGTGCGGGCAGACCGGGATGCCGAACTTGGCCGCCAGCAACAGGATCGCCAGGTTCTCGTTGAACCCGCCGACCCTGGCGGCGTCCAGCTGCAGCACCGAGATCGCGCCCGCCTGCAGCAACTGCTTGAACACCACGCGGTTCTGGACGTGCTCGCCGGTGGCCACCCGGATCGGGGCGAGCGCCTTGGCGATCGCGGCGTGCCCGAGCACGTCGTCCGGCGAGGTGGGTTCCTCGATCCAGTACGGGTCGTACGGGGCCAGCGCGGTCATCCAGGTGATCGCGGTCGAGACGTCCCAGCGCTGGTTCGCGTCGACGGCGACCCGGATGTCCGGGCCGACGGTCTCGCGGGCGAGTTTCATCCGGCGGACGTCGTCCTCCAGGTTCCCGCCGACCTTCAGCTTGATCATCTCGAAGCCGTCCGCCACCGCCTGCTCGGCGAGCCGGACCAGCTTCGCGTCCGAGTAGCCGAGCCAGCCGGGAGAAGTGCTGTACGCGCGGTAGCCGTCACGCTCGATCCGGGCGATGCGTTCGGCACGGCCCGGTTCGGCGGCGCGGAGGATGTCGAGCGCCTCCTGCTCGGTGAGCGCGTCGGTCAGGTAGCGGAAGTCGACGAGGGAGACCAGGTCCTCCGGCGACATTTCGGCGGCGAAGCGCCAGACCGGGAGCCCGGCGATGCGTGCGGCGAGATCCCAGGCGGCGTTGACCACCGCGCCGATCGCCATATGCGCGACACCCTTTTCCGGGCCGAGCCAGCGCAGCTGCGAATCGCCGACCAGCGTCCGCGACAAGGCGCCGAGCGCGGCGGCGTCGGTCGGCACGTCCATGCCGACGACATGCGGCTCCAGTGCGCGGATCGCCGCGGCTTGGACGTCGTTGCCGCGGCCGATGGTGAAGGCGAGCCCGTAGCCGTCCGGACCGCCGTCGGTGTGCAGCACGACGTACGCGGCCGAGTAGTCCGGGTCCGGGTTCATGGCGTCCGAACCGTCGAGTTCCCGCGAGGTGGGGAACCGGACGTCGAGCACCTCCATGCCCACGATCTTCGCCATCACGCCTGCCTGACGTTCTGGCGCTGACGGCCGAGGCCGTCGATTTCGAGCTCGATGACGTCACCTTCGCGCAGGTACGGCTTGGGGTCCGGCTGCCCGAGGGCGACGCCCTGCGGCGTGCCGGTGTTGATGAGGTCGCCGGGGCGCAGCACCATGTACTGGCTCACGTAGTGCACGATCTCCGCGACCGAAAAGATCATGTCCTTGGTCGAAGAGTCCTGCTTCTTCTCGCCGTTGACCCACAACCGCAGGCCGAGGTCCTGCGGGTCGGGCACCTCGTCGGCGGTGACCAGCCACGGGCCGAGCGGGTTGAAGTTCTCGCACGACTTGCCCTTGTCCCAGGTACCACCGCGTTCGAGCTGGAACTCGCGCTCGGACACGTCGTTCGAGACGGTGTAGCCGGCGACGTACTCCAGGGCTTCTTCGGCGCTTTCGAGGTAGCGCGCGGTCTTGCCGATCACGACGCCGAGCTCGACCTCCCAGTCGGTCTTGGTCGAACCGCGCGGCACGAGCACGTCGTCCTGCGGGCCCACGACGACGTCGGGGGCCTTCATGAAGACGACCGGCTCGGCCGGGACCTCGGCGCCGGACTCCTCGGCGTGCTGCCGGTAGTTGAGGCCGATGCAGACGACCTTGCCGGGCCGCGCGATCGGCGCGCCCACCCTGGCTCGCGCGGCTTCGGGACCGGCTTCGGGCAGCTCACCGGCGGCGAGCGCGGCCGCGACCCTGGCCACTCCGTCACTCGCGAAGAAGCCGCCATCGATGTCGGCGGTCATCGCCGAGAGGTCGCGCAGCGTGCCGTCCCCGGCACGTACGAACGGACGCTCACTTCCCGGCTCCCCGAGTCGCAACAGCTGCACGGATTTTCCCTTCAAGCCGAACCGCCAACAATCAACGGCTCCACCAGCAACGAACAGACATCCGATGTATACCCGACGACCGTCGCCAAGATCTAGGGGCTGTTCGGATTTGAGCGGAATATTGATCGGATCAGTCGGGGGATCTTGTAGTGCGATGGGTCACATGGGGAATAGTTACCTACTCTAAGCAAGTTATTCGTCGCGGAACCATGACTGGGGAAGGGAAGAGCATGACCATCGCGCCCGAGCGAGTGGAAGAACCCATCGCGCGGCCCCGCACGAGCGGACGCGCCCGATTCGTCCTGATCCTCGGCGGCCTGTCCGCCTTCGGGCCCCTGTCCATCGACATGTACCTGCCCGCGCTGCCGCAGATGGCGGGCGAACTGCACGCGGCGGACGCGACCGTCCAGCTCACGCTGAGCGCGTTCATCATCGGGCTCGCCCTCGGTCAGCTGATCCTCGGACCGCTGTCCGACGCGATCGGCCGCCGCAAGCCGCTCGTGGCGGGCCTCGTGCTCTACATGGTCGGCTCGATCCTGTGCGCCGTCGCCCCGACCGCCGAGCTGCTCATCGCCGCACGAGGCGTCCAAGCCTTCGGCGCCGCGGCCGGCATCGTGATCGCCAGGGCGACCGTGCGCGACCTCTACTCCGGCACCGCGATGACGAAGTTCTTCTCGCTGCTCATGCTGGTCAACGGGCTCGCCCCGATCCTGGCGCCGATCATCGGCGGCCAGATCCTGAACTGGACCTCGTGGCGCGGCGTGTTCGTCTGCCTGACGGTGTTCGGCGCGATCCTGCTCGCCGTCGTCTTCTTCCTGCTGCCGGAACCCCTGCCCGAGGAACGCCGCACCCCCGCGCGGTTCGGCTCGGTGCTGCGGAAGTACGCGAGCCTGCTCCGCGACCGTGGCTTCCTCGGCTACGCGCTGGCCTCCGGGCTGATGTTCGGGAGCCTGTTCGCCTACATCTCCGGCTCGTCCTTCGCGCTGCAAGGCGTCTACGGGCTCAGCCCGCAGGCGTACAGCCTGGTGTTCGGGCTCAACGGCATCGGCATCGTGGCCGTCGGCCAGCTGAACGGGCGGATCGTCGGCCGCTTCCCGGAACGGACCCTGCTGACCGTCGGCCTCGTCATCGCGGCGGTCGCCGGATTCGGCGTCCTGGCCGCGGCGGTACTGGACCTCGGCCTGATCGGGCTGCTGATCCCGCTGTTCATCCTGGTGTCGAGCATCGGCATGGTCGCGCCGAACGCGAGTTCGCTGGCTCTCGCCGAGCAGGCGCGGTCCGCCGGTTCTGCGTCGGCGCTGCTGGGCGTGCTGCAGTTCGTCGTCGGCGGGCTGGCGACGCCGCTGGTCGGGCTGGGCGGCGCGGGCACCGCGGTCCCGATGGGGATCGTGATGGCGGCCTTCGGCGTTCTCGCTCTGCTGGCCTTCGGGACCATGACGCGGCCCGCCACGGCAACGGCACCGGAAGCCCTGGCGCTCTCGCAGGCGTAGGTACTCGTGAGTGGTCAGGACGGTTCTAACCGTCCTAACCACTCACGAGTCCCTTGAGTTCAGCGGTCTTCAACTGCTCCGCCGTCACCGCCGCGCGTCCCTCGACCAGGGCCTTCAAGGCGTCCCCGTCGTCCCACTGGTTGACGTTCATCGCGGCGGTCACCTGACCGTCCCGCAGCCAGAACGCCGTGAAGTCGCGCGACGCGAGGTCGCCCCGCACCACGAGCTCGTCGCTTTCGGGGTCGGCGAGACCCCGGTATTCGCAGCCCAGGTCGTACTGGTCCGAGAAGAAGTAAGGGCTCCGCAGGTACGGCTCGTTCTCGCCGACCAGGTTCCCGGCGACGTGCTCGCCCTGCCACTTCGCGTTCGACCAGTGCTCGACGCGGACCCGTTTTCCGTAGCGGGGATGGAAATGCGCGGCGATGTCGCCGATGGCGTAGACGTCGGGCGCCGCCGTCCGCAGGCCGGCGTCGGCGCAGACACCGCCGTCGTCGGACAGTTCCAGCCCGGCGGCGTGCGCGAGGTCGCCCCGGGGCGCGGCGCCGACGGCCACCAGCACGACGTCCGCGGCGAGCTCATCACCACTCCGCAGGCGAACGCCCGTCACCCCGTCCGGGCCGCCGGTGAATCCCGCGACGCCTTCACCCAGACGCCAGTTGACGCCGTGCTCGGCGTGCAGGTCCTTGAAAACTCCGGACACCTGCTCTCCCAGTACCGCGAGCAGCGGTGAGCCGACCTGGTCGACCACGGTCACCTCGGCGCCGTGTTCCCTGGCGGCCGCCGCGGCCTCGGTCCCGATCCAGCCCGCGCCGACGATCACCACCCGCCCGGCGTCCTTGAACGCCGAACGCAGCGCCAACGCGTCGTCGAGGGTGCGCAGGGTGCGCAGTCCGGGCAGGCCCCCGCCAGGCACCTGCAGCGCACGCGGCCGCGAGCCGGTCGCGAGCACGAGCCGGTCGAACCGGTGTTCACCGCCCGCGTCGTCGTGCACGAGCCGGGCACCGAGTTCGACCTTGGTCGCGGTCGCACCGCTCTTGAACGCGATGTCCTTCTCCGCGTAGAAACCCTCGTCGTGCACCCAGTCGGGTTCATCGGTCTTGCCCACCAGCAGCCCTTTGGACAAGGGCGGTAATTCGTACGGGCGATGCGTGTCCGTGCCGAGCAGCAGGATTTCCCCCGCGTAGCCGCGTTCTCGCAGCGCCCCGGCCGCCGACGCTCCGGCGAGGCCGGCTCCGATGATGACGATCTTCCTGGGTTCGGACATCGATGACCTCCCAAGCAGTCCTCCCCCGGACGCTACTCCGGTTCCTCCTCGTCCGGCTCGGTGAAGGCGGAAGTCGATCACACTGTGTCCGATCACAGAATGAAGGGCCGGTTAACCCATCAGTAGGAATGTCGGGTAACCCGCGTCACGGCCCCAGAACCGCCTCGTCCCAGCCTCGGACGAGAAAGGGAGATCATGGGATACGGGAGGATGAGGACGTTGGCACCCCGGGACGAATGGTCGGTCGGCTGCCGGGATCTCGCGGGCAGGCGCAGGGACGTGACGGTGTTCGTGAGCAGCGACAAGATCGTGCTCGTGGCCCCGCCCGGAGAGGCCGCCGTACTCGGGCCGCTGGACGTGGGGCGCCTGCGCGCCGCGCTCCGCGACGCCGTGGTCGCGGTGGCCGAACATCCGGACCACAGTGAATGACAACTACCGTTCCTACTTCTGAGTAGGTAGAGTCGGCTCCGTTCGGAAGGAGCCGGCCATGACCACCTACTTCGTGACGGGCGCGACGGGTTTTCTGGGAAAACGCCTGGTCGCGCGCCTACTACGGCGACCTGAGACCGTAGCCGTCCATGTTCTCGTGAGGGAGACCTCACGCGGGAAGCTCCCGAGCCACGAGAAGCTCGTTCCCGTCACCGGCGACCTGACCGAACCGTTGCTGGGCATCGATCCCGCCCAGCCGGCGCCCCTTGACCACGTCGTGCATCTCGGCGCGATCTACGACCTCACCGCGGACGAAGCGGCCAACCGCGCGGCCAACGTCGACGGCACCCGCAACGTCCTGGAGTTCGCGGCCGCCGCGAAGGCCGGGCTCTTCCACCACGTCTCGTCGATCGCGGTCGCCGGGCAGTACGCCGGGCGGTTCACCGAAGCCGATTTCGACCTCGGCCAAAGCTTCGCGTCGCCGTACCACGCGACGAAGTTCGAAGCGGAGAAACTCGTGCGACAGCACGGGAAAACGCCGTTCCGCGTGTACCGGCCGTCCGCCGTGGCCGGGGATTCGCGCACCGGCGAGATGGACAAGGTCGACGGTCCGTACTACTTCCTCCCGGCCATCTCACGGCTCGCCGCGTTGCCCCGCCGCGTCCCGCTGGCCGCCCCGGATCTGGGCGCCACGAACATCGTTCCGGTCGACTACGTCGTCGAAGCGATGGAGCACCTCATGCACGTCGACGCGCCCTCCGGCAGCACGTACCACCTCGCGTCGCCCCGGCCACAGCCGCTTCACGAGGTCTACAACGCCTTCGCGCGGGCCGCGGGCGGGCCGAAGATCTCCGCGGTCCTGCCTCCCGGACCGTCCGGAGCGCTGAAGCGCGCCGGAACCCGGCTGGTGAAATCCGCGGCCGCCGGATTCGATCGCGTCCCCGGCGGGCGTTCGGCCCGCGCGGCGGTGCTGGCCGAACTCGGCATCCCGCTCGAAGTCCTGCCACATCTGAGCATGGAGGTCGACTTCGACACGAGCGCGACCACGGCCGCCCTCGAAGGCAGCGGGATCACCTTGCCCCCGCTGAAGGAGTACGCCGGCCCGCTCTACCGGTACTGGCTGGAGCACCTCGATCCCGACCGCGGTCGCCGCCGTCCGGGTCCGGAACCCCTCGACGGCCGCAAGGTGCTGATCACCGGCGCGTCCTCGGGCATCGGTCGCGCGTCCGCGCTGGCCGTCGCCGCGAAGGGCGGCGAAGTGATCCTCGTGGCCAGGCGCGCCGACGAACTCGAACAAGTCCGCGAGCAGATCGTCGCGGCGGGCGGGAAGGCGTCGGCGTATCCGTGTGACCTCACCGACGGTGGCGCCGTCGACGCTCTGGTCAAGGACGTGCTCGCCGCGCACGGCGCCGTCGACATGCTGGTCAACAACGCGGGCCGGTCGATCCGGCGGTCGCTTTCGCTGTCCACCGAACGGTTCCACGACTTCGAGCGCACGATGGCGATCAACTACTTCGGTCCCGTGCGGCTGACGCTCGGCTTGCTGCCGTCGATGACCGCGCGCGGATTCGGGCACGTCGTCAACGTGACCACCCAAGGGCTGCAAACGGACACACCGAGGTTTTCCGCTTACCTGGCCTCGAAGGCCGCGCTGGAGGAGTTCGGCCTGACCGCGGGACGGGAAACGCTTTCCGACGGCGTCACCTTCACCTCGGTCCGGATGCCGCTGGTGCGCACCGACATGATCGCCCCGACCGGCTCCTACCGAGGCATGCCGTCGAGCTCCCCCGAACGCGCCGCCGCGCTGGTGGTGAAGGCACTCGAGAAACGGCCCGAGATCCTGAATCTGCCCGAAGGCACCGCCGCCGAACTCGTGACGCTCGTCGCACCCAAGACGGCACGATTCTTCGCCCATCTCGTCTACCGCGCCATGCCCGAGTCCGCGCCGGAATCCCGTGGCCTGCCCCGGAAGGCTCCGCTCGCCTCGGTGGCGGGCGCGGTCACCCGGCTGGTCTGGCGCCGTCGTCCCTGACGTCCCGCCGCCGGGGCTCGATCGGGGGACGCGCCCGGCCGCTACCATCGGTTTCCGATACGCCGGGGGGTCGGCGGGCACGGGCCGAGGCAGGACGAGGCGGGAAGGGGCAGTGTGGACGTCGCCAGTCCCCCGCTGTCGACCGGACCGGACACAGCGGTGGTACGTCCGTCCAGGACAGTGCTGCGGCTTTCCCTGCACGCGTTTTGGGTGCTCGCGCTCGCCGTCACCACCGAGCTCCGGGTGGGGCGCTTCGGTTTCCACCCGTCGGACCAGGGATTCATCCTCGCCCAGGCATGGCGGGTACTGCACGGAGAGGTCCCGCATTCCGACATCATCTCCGCGCGGCCGCTGGGTTCGGCGTACCTGCACATCGTCGACTTCGCGCTGCCGGGGCCACTGTTCTTCGTCTCCAGCGTGCTCAGCATGCTGGAGATCATCCTGGCGACCATCGCGTTCGCCGTACTGGTCACCCGGCGCCGCGTCCGTGACTGGGGTCCGGGGCTCACCGGGCTGACGGCGGCCGCGTCACTGCTGAACCTCAACGCCTTCCCGCTGATGGCCTGGCACACGATCGACGGGATCTTCCTGACCGCCTGCGGTGCCTGGGCACTGGATTCGGGACTTCGCAACGGCAAGGCGTGGCCGCGGCGGCTCGGCCTGGCGCTGCTGGGCACCGCGGTGTTCGTCAAGCAGAGTTTCGCGCCGGTGCCGCTGATCGCGCTGTGCTGGCTGCTGCTGCACCCGTCGCTCAGGGAAGGCGCGTTCCGCACCGGCCACTGGTGGGCGCGGCGGGCCTGGGACCTGCTGGCGCTCGGCGCTTTCCTGGTGTTCTACATCGGAATCGTCACCCTCGACGGCGGGCTCGGCGCGATGGCCGAGCAGCTCACCGGTGGCCTGCCCGCGTACGGCCAGCGCCTTCTCGGGCTGTGGCTGGAAGATCCCGCGTCCCTGATGCGGCCACCGGTGCGGGGCTTGACCTTCTTCGCGATCGCCGGAGTGTTCCTTGCCCTGCTCGGGATCTTCCGCGACCGCACGGGTTTCGCCGGGGCGGTCCTCGCTCGGCTGTTGCTCCTGGCCGGCGTGGCGATCGTGGTGGGCACCGTCGTCGACGGGCACTTCACCGGCGCGTCGCGCTGGGCGGACGTCCTCTGGTGGATCCTCGGTGTCGCGCTCCTGGTGAACTGGGTCGCGACGCGGCGCTTCCCGAGAATGGGCGCTCTGGTCTTCGCGACCGGCTTCATGACCAGCCTGTCCTGGGGGAACGACACGCCGACGCTGTTCACCGGAACACTGGCGCTGACGGCGATCCTGCTGCTGTCGGACGCGCTGCCGCCCCTGCCGGAGCCGCCGCGCCGGGTCGGGCTGGCCGGTGCCACGGCGATGGGCCTGGTCGCGGTCCTGGCGTCGGGCTGGGCCGTGGTCGCGCACCACGACGAGGCGGCGTACCTCGACATGGCGCACGAGAAGCTGACCGGCGACCTCGGCGAGGTGACGCCGTCGATGCGCGGGATCCGGACCAACCCGGGCACCTTCACCTACATCTCCCAGATCCAGGACTGTGTCACGAGGTTCCCCGCGGGCCGCACGGCCGTCCTGCCGGACAACCCGTTCGCCTATCCCGCCTTCGGCCTGCGCAACCCGTTCCCGCTGGAATGGCCGCTGCCGTTGGAGATCGTCGCCGACGCTCCGGAACGCATGCTCTCCACGGCCGACGAACTCAACCGCGAAGGCGACTACCTGGTGCTGTTCCAGACCGTGAGCATGCCCGTGCTGGCCAAGGGCGGCCCGGTGCCCGCCGAGGTCGCCGGGGACGCGCCGATCTTCGACTACCTGGGGCTGGAGAACGCGTTGCGGTCGCGGCTCACCGGGCAGACCGTCACCTGCGGCAGCTTCATCGGCAAGTGGGCACCGCGCCCCTGACGGTCAGTCGATGCCGGCGTCCTCGGGGCGGCCGGAAGCGAGGCCGGCGAGGACGTCCAAAGCGGCCGCGAGGGTTTCGAGCGGGGGCGACGAGACGGCGAGGCGGACCGCGTTCGGCGCGTGGCCGGGGACGACGGCGAACGCGGCCGCCGGGGTGACCGCGATCCCGCGCCGCGCGGCCGCGGCGACGAAGGTCTCCGCGCGCCAGTGTTCGGGGAGTTCCCACCAGCAGTGGTACGCCTGCGGATCGGCACGCAGGGTGAACCCGGCCAGCCGCGCCGCCGTCACCCGCTGGCGTTCCGCGGCGTCGAGCCGTTTCGCCCGTTCGACGGTTTCCAGGGTCCCGCCGGTGATCCACCGGGTGGCGGCTTCGACGGCGAACCGGGGCGCGACCCAGCCGCCCGAGCGCACGGCCGCGGCCAGCCGTTCCTTCGATTCCGCCGGGACGGCGAGGAATCCGGTGGTCAGCCCCGGGGCGAGCCGTTTGGACATGCTGTCGGTGAACACCGTGCGTTCCGGCGCGTACGCCGCGAACGGGCGGACCTCGGGCCGGAGGAAGGTGTAGATACCGTCCTCGATCACCGGGATGTCCATCCGGCGCACCGTTTCGGCCAGCTCGACGCGCCGCGCTTCGTCCATTGTGGACCCGAGCGGGTTGTGCAGCGTCGGCTGGACGTACAGCGCGCGGACGGACGCGGCTTCGAGCGCCTCGGGAATGAGACCTCTGTCGTCGGTCTCGATGGGCACCAGCTGGACACCGAGCCGTCCGGCGAGCGCCTTGACCACGGGATAGGTGACGGCTTCGACGGCCAGGCGTTCCCCCATCGGCACGAAGGCGGCGATGGCGGCCGCGATGGCCTGACGGCCGCTTCCGGCGAAGAGGATTTCCGGCGTCCAGCCGTCCTTCGCGAGCAGCCCGGCGACGGCGTCACGCGCCTGCTTCGAGCCGGAGACGCTTCCCGGCCGCAGCGCCGCCGTCAGGACGTCGTCGCGCAGCAACGGCTCCAGCGCCTTCCCGACCAGCGCCGACTGTTCGGGGAGGACGGCGAAGTTGAGCTCGAGGTCGACCGTCGCGCCACCGGGTTCGGCGAGCGCGGTCTCCAGCGGCGGCCTTCCGGCGCGGACGAACGTGCCCCGGCCGACCTCGCCGACCACGACACCTCTCCGGACGAGTTCGCCGTAGACCCTGGCGGCGGTCGAGTTGGCGATCCCGCGTTCGCGGGCGAACCGCCGCTGCGGGGGCAGCCGGTCGCCAGGACGAAGCCTTCCCGCCTCGACGTCGGCGGAGATCTCGTCCGCGACTATCCGGTAGTCCTCCATACAGGTTCCTTCGATCGCACCGAGACCGCTCGTGGGATTGCACTGCGATAGTGCACTGCGGATGATGCCATCGACGAGCGTCGTGAGCCGACTGCGACCTACGGACCACCACAACGGCGGACTCCTAGGTTAGCCTAACCTGCGTGGAGACCGTGGAAACCCTCACCGCGCAGAGCACGACGTCCCGCCTGCACGCGGACGCGCTGACGCTCGCCTACGACGGCCGGACCGTGGCCGAAGACCTCGGGGTGGTCATCCCCGACCGGTCGTTCACCGTCATCGTCGGCCCGAACGCCTGCGGCAAGACGACGCTGCTGCGCGCGCTCGCGCGGATGCTCAAACCCCGCCAGGGTTCGGTGTTCCTCGACGGACAGGTGATCAGCTCCTTCCCCGCCAAGGAGGTCGCCCGGCGGCTCGGCCTGCTTCCGCAGAGCTCGATCGCGCCCGACGGCATCACCGTCGCGGACCTCGTCGCGCGCGGCCGGTACCCGCACCAGCGCCTGCTGCGCCAGTGGTCGCGCGAGGACGCCACCGTGGTCGCGGAGTCCATGCGCGCCACCGGGGTCGACGACCTGGCCGAGCGGCTGGTCGACGAACTGTCGGGCGGTCAGCGGCAGCGCGTGTGGATGGCGATGGCGCTCGCGCAGGAGACCGATCTCCTGTTGCTCGACGAGCCGACGACCTACCTGGACATCGCGCACCAGATGGACATCCTCGACCTGTGCGCGCAACTGCACCGGGAACAGGGCCGGACACTGGTCGCGGTGCTGCACGACCTCAACCACGCCGCCCGCTACGCGACGCACATGATCGCGATGCGCGGCGGAGAGGTCCTAGCGACGGGCTCGCCCGAAGAGGTGGTGACCGCGGCCAATGTCGAAAAGATCTTCGAGCTGCCCTGCCGGGTGATGCCGTGCCCCGAAACCGGGACGCCGCTGGTGATCCCGAAGGCCGGGCGCCGCGCCGCGTGATCATCTCGGAGTAGGTTGGCGGCGGAGGTGCCATGACACAGCAACTGTGGTCCGAAGTGGACGACTACTTGTCCGGGGTGCTCATCCCGTCCGATCTCGCCCTCGAAGGCGCGCGGCAGGCGTCGGACGAGGCCGGGCTGCCGTCGATCGCCGTCGCGCCGAATCAGGGCAAACTGCTCAACCTGATGGCGAGGATGATCGGCGCCCGTTCCATTCTGGAGATCGGCACACTCGGCGGGTACAGCACGATCTGGCTCGCCCGCGCCCTGCCGCCGCAGGGCAGGCTCGTCACCCTCGAATTCGACCCGAAGCACGCCGAGGTCGCGCGCGGCAACATCGAAGCGGCCGGGCTCGGCGGGCTGGTCGACGTCCGCGTCGGCAAGGCGCTCGACCTGCTGCCGTCGGTCGAGGGTCCGATCGATCTGGCGTTCATCGACGCCGACAAGGTCAACAACCCGGCCTACTTCGAGGCGTCGCTGAAACTCGTCCGGCCCGGCGGCGTGATCGTGGTCGACAACGTCGTCCGAGGTGGCGCGGTGACCGACGCGGCCAGCGAAGACCCGAACATCCAAGGGATCAGGCGGCTGCACGAGATGATCGCCGCCGAACCCCGCGTCGACGCGACGGCCATCCAGACGGTCGGCAGCAAGGGCTATGACGGGCTCACCGTCGTGCTCGTGAAGCCCTGACGGAACCGCTCGGCCGGCTGGGTCGTGAGTGGTAAGTGTCGTTAGAACGCGACTTACCACTCACGACCAGCTGGACCGATGCCTCACCGCGGCGCCGTCGTCGCGGGCCGCGGGCCGGAGCCCTCCGGCCACCGCACCGGCATCCCCTGATGCACACCGTTCATGAAGCGCTGCCACATCTCGGCCGGGATCGTCCGCCCGGTCAGTTTCTCCCCGGCGGCGTCCCGCAGCCGGCGCGGCTCGTCGGAGCCGACCCAGACCGCGGTCGCGAGCTGCGGCGTGTACCCGACCGCCCAGCCGCCGGCGTTGTCGTCCGTCTCGTTGTACTGGAAGTCGCCGGTCTTCAGCGCCGCCGGGCGGTCCTTCAGGCCGGTGGCCAGCACCTGGTTCATCGTGCCCGCGATCCGGCGGCTCAGCGCCTCGTCGCCCTTGAACGCGGGTGTCCGATCCGACGGCCGTTCCCACACGATTTCGCCGTTCTCGTCCCGGATCTTCGACACCAGATGCGGGGTCGCGCGCAGGCCGTCGGCGGCGAAGGTCGCGTAGGCGCCGGCCATGTCACTGGGGCGCAAGGGATACCGGCCGACCGCGATCCCCGGGCCGATCAGGAAACCGTCCTTCTCCCGCAACGTCACCGCGCCGTCGACGGTCTCGGGGATCCCGGCCGCACGGGCACCTTCGCGGACCGCTTCCGCGCCGAGTTTCTTCGCCAGGTCGACGAACGGGCCCCGGGCGCCCCGCCCCATCGCCTCGCGCAGCGTGCACTTCGCGGCTTCGCCGCAGTGGTCCTGGAACTCGAAGGTCTCGCCGAGGAAGTCGACCGCCGCGGGCGCCTTGAGCGGTTCGTCCACGCCGATGCCCCGTTCGAGGCCGGCGGCGAGGATGAACGGCTGGAAGGCGGAGCCGGTGCCGTACGGGGTGCCGGCGTAGTCGTGCACGCTCCAGCCACCGCCGTTGTAGGCGCGGATGGCGCCGGTCCCGGGTTCGACGGCGACCAGCGACGCCCGGAAGTGCTCCGGCTGTCCCCGCAACCGCTCCTTGACCGTCTTCTCGGCTTCGGCCTGCGCTCGCGGATCGATGGTCGTCTCGACCTTCATCGCGCCGCCGCGGAGCCGGTCGAGCGGGTAGCCGACCTGTTCCAGTTCCGCGAGGACCCGCTGTTTGATGTGGTACTGCTCGTAGGTCACGCGACCGGCCCGGGTCTCCGACGGCGCCTGGATCGCGTCCTCCGGATAAGTCATGGCGACCGCCTCGGCCTGATTGACGTAGCCGCGCGAGACGAGCTTGTTCACCACGTACGACCAGCGTTTCATCGCGTGCTCGTGGCTGGAGGCGTACGGGTCGTGCACCGACGGCGACTGGATCATGCCCGCGAGGAACGCCGCCTCGCTCCAGGTCATCGAGTCGTCGAGCTTGCGGCCGAAGTAGGCGTTCATCGCCGACGCCGGGCCGTAGGTGCCGCGGCCGAACGAGATGATGTTGACGTAGCTCGCGAAGATCTCCTTCTTGGTCTGCTGCTGGGTGATCTTCGTGGCGAGCACCAGCTCGGAGAACTTGCGCGTGAGGGTGGCGTCCTCGTTGCCGGTGGATTTCTTGATGTACTGCTGCGTGATCCCCGAACCGCCGCCGACGCCGGTCACCAGCGCGCGGCCGAGCCCGGTGAGGTCGAAGCCCTCGTTGTCCCAGAAGGTCGGGTCCTCGGTCGCGACGATCGCGTCGCGCAGTTTCGCGGGGACGGCGTCGTACGGCACGAACAACCGGTCGCCGCCGGGCGGGACCACCTTGAGCAGTTCGGAACCGTCGGCGTTCTGCAGGACGACGGTCTTGTCGAGGTCGGCGAGGACCTCTTGCGGGCTGCGGACGTCGAGCAGGACGTACGCGAGCCCGAACGCGACGACGGGGATGCCGATCAGCAGGCCGAGCGTCCAAGCGGCGATCTTGCGCCACCTGCGCTTCTTCCCTTTCGGTTCGGGTACGGCCGTGGTCTCCGACTCGGGTGCGACGGCCTCATCCGGGTTCTCCACGCCAGGTTAGACGCCCGAACGAGTGAAAAGGTTGTGGGAAAATCACCGAATCGAGTCGCGGCCCCTCCGCAATTCGGCACCTGGTTGCGGTGGTTCGTATCGCGGACTACCGCAACCAGGTGCCGAATTGCGGAAGAGGCAGTCAGGCGAGAAAGGCGCGGAGCAGTGAAGCCGTCCCTTCGACGTGCTCCGCCATCGCTCTGCGGGCCGCCTCGGCGTCTCCGGCGAGGATCGCGTCGACGATGGCCTCATGCTGGGCGTTGGAGTGCTCCAGGTTCGGTTCGAGCAGCGGGATCATGTCGAGCAGCTGGTTGACCCGCATCCGCGCGTCGGCCATCGCCGTGGTCAGTGAGCCGGACGCGGTGACCTCGGCGATCGCCAGGTGCAGCCGCGAATCCTTGCGCCGGTAGTCGCCGACGTCGGCCGCGGCCGCCTCGGCGAGCGTGCTGGTCAGATGCTGCCGGTCGGCCGGGCTGAGCGAACGGGACGCCGCCATCTCGGCGGCGCCGGTCTCCAGGACGTGCCGCAGGCCGAGTGCGTCCTCCAGGGCGGCGTTGTCGACCTTCCGCCCTTCGGCGGCGGGCGGGTCGGGCAGGACGTCGTTGACGAACGTGCCGCCGTACCGCCCGCGCCGCGACTCGACGTAACCCGCGTCGGACAGCGCGCGGATGGCCTCGCGCAGCGTCACCCGGCTGACCCCGAGCCGCTCGGCGAGCTCACGCTCCGAGGGCAGCCGCTCGCCCGCGCCCACCACACCCAGCTTGATCGTCTGGAGCAGCCTTTCGACGGTCTCCTCGAAGGCGTTGCCCGCGCGCACCGGGCGGAACAGCGCGTCACCCGCGTTCGCGACCGTGCTCGACTCCACCCTTCGAGTTTAGGCCGCCCGCAATTCGGCACCGGGTTGCGGTACTTGCGTACGCATCTATCGCAACCAGGTGACGAATTGCGGGACGGGTCAGCACTCGATGACGTTCACGGCGAGGCCGCCGCGCGCGGTTTCCTTGTACTTCACACTCATGTCGGCGCCGGTCTCGCGCATCGTCTTGATCGCCTTGTCCAGCGTCACGACGTGCGAACCGTCGCCGCGCATCGCCATCCGCGCGGCGTGGATCGCCTTCGACGCGCCGACGGCGTTGCGCTCGATGCACGGGATCTGCACGAGCCCGCCGACCGGGTCGCAGGTCAGCCCCAGGTGGTGTTCGACACCGATCTCGGCGGCGTTCTCCACCTGAGCGGGCGAGCCACCGAGGACCTCCGTGAGCCCGGCGGCGGCCATGGCGCTGGCCGAACCGACCTCACCCTGACAGCCGACCTCGGCACCAGAGATCGAGCCCGTCTGCTTGAGGATCGAGCCGATCGCGCCCGCGGTGAGCATGAACGTCACGATGCCGTCGTCCGACGAGCCCCGGATGAACCGCTGGTAGTAGTGCAGAACGGCCGGGATGATCCCCGCGGCGCCGTTGGTCGGCGCGGTCACGACACGACCGCCCGCGGCGTTCTCCTCGTTGACCGCCAGCGCGTACAGGCTCACCCAGTCCATCGCGTACAGCGGGTCGCCGACGCCGTCCTCGGCGAGCAGCTTTTCGTGCAACGCCTTCGCACGGCGCGGCACCTTCAGCCCGCCCGGCAGGACGCCCTCGTGCTCGCACCCGTTGCGCACGCATTCCGCCATGACCTGCCAGATCTCCAGCAGGCCCTCGCGGACTTCCTCACGCGTGCGCCACGAAAGCTCGTTGCGCAGCATGATCTCGCTGATCGGCAGCCCGGTGTCCTCGCAGTGCTTCAGCAGATCCGCGCCGGTACGGAACGGGAACTCCAGCCGAGTCGAGTCCTCGACGACGACAGTGTCGGTCTCGTAGGACTCGTCCCGCACGAACCCGCCGCCGACGGAGTAGTAGGTCCGCTCGCGCAGCACCTTCCCGTCGGCGTCGAACGCGCGGAAGATCATGCCGTTCGGATGCGCCGGCAACGACTTCCGCCGGTGCATGGTGAGGTCGGTGTCCTCGGTGAACACGATCTCGTGCTCACCACGCACCTTCAACCGGCAGGATTCGCGGATCTCCGCGATCTTGCCCGGCACGGTGTCGGTGTCGATCTCCTCCGGACGCTCCCCCGACAGCCCGAGCAGCACGGCCTTGTCGCTGCCGTGCCCGAACCCGGTCGCGCCCAGCGAACCGAAAAGCTCGCTCTGGACCCGCGTCGTGGCCGTCAGGTCGCCGTCGGCGGCCAGACCGTCCACAAAGGTCAGCGCGGCGCGCATCGGGCCCACCGTATGGGAGCTGGAGGGGCCGATGCCGATCGAAAACAGGTCGAAGACGCTGATCGCCATTGATCTGCCCTCCTTCCTATCTGGCCAGCAGTGAGCTGGCTTCTTGGGCCGCGGGCCCTTCGGCGGCTAGATGGGCCAAGTTCTCCGACAGCGCTTCGCCGCGGTGAGCCTTCGTCTGCGCGAACAGACGCCCGGCCCGATAAGACGAGCGTACGAGCGGCCCGGCCATCACACCAGCGAAGCCCATCGCTTCGGCGGCCTTCGAATGCTCGACGAACTCCTCCGGTTTGACCCACCGGTCCACCGGATGATGCCTCGGCGACGGCCGCAGGTACTGGGTGATGGTGAGGATCTCGCAGCCCGCGTCGACCAGGTCCTTCATCGCCGGAGCCACCTCCTCCGGCGTCTCGCCCATTCCCAGGATCAGGTTCGACTTCGTCACCAGACCGGCCTCACGAGCCTTCGTGATGACCTCCAGCGACCGCGCGTACCGGAAACCCGGCCGGATCCGCTTGAAAATCCGCGGCACCGTCTCCACGTTGTGCGCCAGCACCTCAGGCCGCGACCCGAACACCTCGGCCAGCTGGTCCGGATCCGCGTTGAAGTCCGGGATCAGCAGCTCGACACCGGTTCCCGGGTTCAGCGCGTGGATCTGGCGCACGGTCTCCGCGTACAACCACGCGCCGCCGTCTTCCAGGTCGTCACGCGCGACACCGGTCACCGTCGAGTAGCGCAAGCCCATGGCCTGCACCGACTCCGCCACCTTGCGCGGCTCGGTGCGATCCAGCGCCGCCGGCTTGCCGGTGTCGATCTGGCAGAAGTCACAGCGCCGCGTGCATTGGTCACCACCGATCAGGAACGTCGCCTCGCGGTCTTCCCAGCACTCGTAGATGTTGGGACAACCGGCCTCCTCACACACGGTGTGGAGGCCTTCACGCTTGACCAGTCCCTTGAGCTCGGTGAACTCCGGACCCATCCGCGCGCGGGTCTTGATCCACGGCGGCTTCTTCTCGATCGGGGTCTGCGCGTTGCGGACCTCGAGCCGGAGAAGTTTGCGCCCCTCGGGGAGCGCGCTCATCGGTTGAGGTCCGCGTACAGCGGGTGCTTCTTGGCCAGGAGTTCGACCCGGGCGGACAGCGACTGGCGCAGGGCCTCGTCGAAGTCCGGACGCAGCGCCTCGGCGATGACGTCGGCCACCTCGGCGAAGTCCTCGGCGCCGAAGCCGCGGGTCGCCAGCGCCGGGGTGCCGATCCGCAGGCCGGAGGTGACCATCGGCGGCCGCGGGTCGAACGGGACGGCGTTGCGGTTGACCGTGATACCGACCGAGTGCAGCCGGTCCTCGGCCTGTTGACCGTCCAAAGTGGAGTTGACCAGATCGACGAGCACCAGATGCACGTCGGTCCCGCCGGTCAGCACGCGGACACCGGCTTCGGTGCAGTCGGTGCGCGAAAGGCGGTCGGCCAGGATCTTCGCGCCTTCGAGCACGCGCTGCTGACGCTCGCGGAACTCCTCGCTCGCGGCGATCTTGAGCGCGACGGCCTTGGCGGCGATGACGTGCTCCAGCGGACCGCCCTGCTGGCCGGGGAACACCGCCGAGTTGATCTTCTTGGCGAGTTCCTGACGGCACAGGATGATGCCGCCGCGCGGGCCACCGAGGGTCTTGTGCGTGGTCGTGGTGACGATGTCCGCGTACGGCACCGGGCTCGGGTGCAGGCCCGCGGCGACGAGACCGGCGAAGTGCGCCATGTCGACCATGACCTTCGCGCCGACCTCGTCGGCGATGCGGCGGAACTCGGCGAAGTCGAGCTGACGCGGGTACGCCGACCACCCGGCGATGATCAGCTTCGGCTTGTGCTCCTTGGCGAGGCGCTCGATCTCCTCGACGTCGACGATCCCCGTCTCCTTGTCGACGTGATAGGCGACGACGTTGTACAGCTTGCCGGAGAAGTTGATCTTCATCCCGTGGGTCAGGTGCCCGCCGTGGGCGAGGTCGAGACCGAGGATGGTGTCGCCGGGGTTGAGCACCGCGACCATGGCGGCGGCGTTGGCCTGCGCGCCCGAATGCGGCTGGACGTTGGCGTGCTCGGCGCCGAACAGGGCCTTCGCGCGGTCGATCGCCAGCTGCTCGATGACGTCGACGTGCTCGCAACCGCCGTAGTAGCGGCGGCCGGGGTAGCCCTCGGCGTACTTGTTGGTCAGCACCGAACCCTGCGCCTCGAGCACGCCCACCGGGGCGAAGTTCTCCGAGGCGATCATCTCCAGGGTCGACTGCTGCCGGTCGAGTTCGGCGGCGACGGCCGCGGCGACCTCAGGGTCCACATCGGACAGGGCAGCGTTGAACATGTCAGTTCTCCTGGGTCAAGACGGCGTACGCCTGGGCGTCGAGCAGGGCGGGCACGTCGCCGGACAGACGCACCTTCAGGAGCCATCCTTCGGCGTACGGGTCCGAGTTGATGAGCTCGGGGGTGTCCGTTGTGGCCTCGTTCACCTCGACGACCTCGCCGTCCACCGGTGCGTAGAGCTCGCTGACCGATTTGGTCGACTCGACCTCGCCGAACACCTCGCCCGCGGTGACGGTGTCGCCGACCGAGGGAAGCTGGACGAACACGATGTCACCGAGCGACTCGGCGGCGAAGGCGGTGATGCCCACGGTGGCGACGCCGTCGTCGACGCTCAGCCACTCGTGTTCCTTCGTGTACTTCAGGTCCTGGGGGATGCTCATGATGGTTCAGTGGCCTTTCAGGCGCGGGAGTAGAAGGGCAGGGCGACGACCTCGACGGGCTCGATACGGCCCCGGATGTCGACGGAAAGCTCGGTGCCGGGCTCGGAGTGCTCCCGGTCCACATAGGCCATGGCGATCGGGTAACCCAGCGTCGGCGAAAGGGCACCACTGGTGACCTCGCCGATCTCGGTCTCGCCCGCCAGGACGGTGTAGCCATGGCGCGGGGCGCGGCGGCCGGAGCCCTTGAGCCCGACACGCACGCGGGGAACGTCCTTCTTGGACAGCTCTTCGAGCGCGGCCTTGCCGACGAAGTCGCCCGGCTTCTCGAACTTGACCACCCGGCCGAGACCGGCTTCGAACGGGCTCAGCTGAAGGCTGAGTTCGTTGCCGTACAACGGCATTCCCGCTTCGAGACGGAGGGTGTCGCGGCAGGCGAGGCCGGCCGGGAGCAGGCCGTGCGGCTCGCCCGCGTCGGTCAGGATGCGCCAGACGGCGGGAGCCTCACCGGCCGGGACGTACAGCTCGAAACCGTCCTCGCCGGTGTAGCCGGTGCGGGCGAGCAGGACGTCGTGCCCCTTCACGACGGCCGGAACGCTCGCGTAGTACTTGAGCGCACCCAGGTCGGCGTCGGTGACGGCGCCGAGGATCTCGACGGCCTTCGGGCCCTGGACGGCGATCAGCGCGACGTCCTCGGACTTGTTCTCGACGACCGCGTCGAACCCGGAGACCCGCTCGGCCAGCGCCGCCGCGACCACGTCGGCGTTGCCCGCGTTGGCCACGACCAGGAACTTCTCGTCGGCGAGGCGGTAGACGACCAGGTCGTCCAGCACGCCGCCGTTCTCGTCGCAGATCATCGTGTAGCGCGCCCGGCCCGGCTTGACGCCCGACAGGTTGCCGACCAGCGCGAAGTCGAGGGTGTCGGCGGCCTGCGGGCCGGTCACCTCGATCTCGGCCATGTGGGAGAGGTCGAACAGGCCCGCGGCCTCGCGGACCGCCTTGTGCTCCGCCAGCTCGCTGGAATAGCGGATCGGCATCGACCAGCCCGCGAAATCGGTGAACAGCGCACCCAGTCCTTTGTGGACTCCGTGCAGGGACGTCTCTTTCGACATCAAGTGCCTCAGTTCTCGTAGGCGTTGAGCGGCGGGCAGGAGCAGACGAGGTTACGGTCCCCGCGCGCTCCGTCGATGCGGCGCACCGGAGGCCAGTACTTGGCCTTGCGATTCACTCCGGCGGGGTACACCGCCAGTTCGCGGTCGTACGGCAGGTCCCACTCGCCGACGAGGGTCTCGGCGGTGTGCGGGGCGTTGCGCAGCGGGCTGTTGTCCGCGGCCCACTTGCCCTGCGCGACGGCGTCGATCTCCGCGCGGATGGCGATCATCGCGGCGATGAAGCGGTCGATCTCGCCGAGGTCCTCGGATTCGGTCGGCTCGACCATCAGCGTGCCCGCGACCGGGAACGACATGGTCGGGGCGTGGAAACCGTAGTCGATCAGGCGCTTCGCGACGTCGTCGACGCTGACGCCGGTCTCCTTGGTGAGCCCGCGCAGGTCGAGGATGCACTCGTGCGCGACCAGGCCGTCCTGGCCGGTGTAGAGCACCGGATAGTGCTGGTTGAGCCGCTTGGCCACGTAGTTCGCCGCGAGAACGGCGACCTGCGTCGCGGCGGTGAGCCCGCCCGCGCCCATCATGCGGACGTACGCCCAGGAGATCGGCAGGATCGATGCCGAGCCGTACGGTGCGGCGCTGATCGGGCCGACACCGGTTTCGGGACCGGCCTTCTCCAGCATCGGGTGGTTCGGCAGGTACGGCGCGAGGTGCGCGCGGACCGCGACCGGGCCGACGCCGGGGCCACCGCCACCGTGCGGGATGCAGAAGGTCTTGTGCAGGTTCAGGTGCGAGACGTCGCCGCCGAACTCACCCGGCTTGGCGAGCCCCAGCAGGGCGTTGAGGTTCGCGCCGTCCACGTAGACCTGGCCGCCCGCGTCGTGGACGATCTTGGCCAGCTCGTCGATGCCGTGCTCGTACACGCCGTGCGTGGACGGGTACGTGACCATGATCGCGGACAGCGTGTCGCGGTGGGCCTCGACCTTGGCGCGCAGGTCGTCGAGGTCGACGTTGCCCTCGGCGGTGCACTTCACCACGACGACGCGCATCCCGGCCATGACCGCGGAGGCGGCGTTCGTGCCGTGGGCGGACGACGGGATCAGGCAGACCTCGCGCTCCTTCTGCCCGTTCGCGTGGTGGTACGCGCGGATCGCGAGTAGGCCGGCGAGCTCTCCCTGGCTGCCCGCGTTCGGCTGCAGCGACACCTTGTCGTAGCCGGTGACCTCGGCCAGCCAGCCGGACAGCTGCTCGACCAGCGTGTGGTAGCCCTCGGCCTGGTCGGCGGGGGCGAACGGGTGGATCCCCGCGAACTCCCGCCAGCTGATCGGCTCCATCTCGGTGGTGGCGTTGAGCTTCATCGTGCAGGAGCCGAGCGGGATCATGCCGCGGTCGAGCGCGTAGTCGAGGTCGGACAGGCTGCGCAGGTAGCGCAGCATCGCGGTCTCGGAGCGGTGCGAGTGGAAGACCTCATGAGTCAGGTAGTCGCTCTCGCGGCCGAGGCCGGCGGGCAGCGCGCTGGCATCGGCGGCGGGGGTGTCGATACCGAACGCGTTGAGCACCTTGGCGATGATCGCGGGCGTGGTGACCTCGTCGACGGCGACGCGGACGTGGTCGGCGTCGACCGGGCCGAGGTTGATCCCGTTCTCGCGCGCGACCGCGACGACCGCTTCGGCCTGCCCGGGCATGCGGGCGAGGACGGTGTCGAAGAAGCCCTCGTGGACGACCTCGACACCCGCCGCGCGGAGGGCGTCCGCCAGGCCCGCGGCGAGTCCGTGGACGCGGGTCGCGATGCGCTTGAGACCGTCCGGACCGTGGTAGACCGCGTACATCGCGGCGAGTA
The DNA here is from genome assembly GCF_900105055.1 of Amycolatopsis lurida. NCBI lineage: Bacteria > Bacillati > Actinomycetota > Actinomycetes > Pseudonocardiales > Pseudonocardiaceae > Amycolatopsis > Amycolatopsis lurida. The sequence goes on along the minus strand of NZ_FNTA01000004.1, from coordinate 6,527,663 downwards.
CGGCGGGCAGCACCTGCGCGGTGCAGATGTTGGAGGTCGCCTTCTCACGGCGGATGTGCTGCTCACGCGTCTGCAGGGCGAGGCGGTACGCGGGGTTGCCGTCGGCGTCGACCGAGACTCCGACCAGGCGGCCCGGCAGCGACCGCTCGAGCCCGGCGCGGACGGCCATGTACCCGGCGTGCGGGCCGCCGTAACCGAGCGGGACGCCGAAGCGCTGGGTGGAACCGGCGGCGATGTCGGCGCCGAACTCACCCGGCGCGGTGATGAGGGTGAGGGCGAGCAGGTCGGCGGCGACGGTGTACAGCGCGCCGGCGGCCTTCGCGGTCTCGGAGATGGCGGAGTAGAAGCCCGCGCCGCGCAGCACACCGGAAGCGCCCGGGTACTGGACGACGACGCCGAAGAACTCCTCCGGCAGGCCGGTGAGCAGGTCACGGACCTCGACCTCGACGCCCATCGCCTCGGCGCGGGTGCGGACGACGGCGATGGTCTGCGGCAGGCACTCGGCGTCGAGGACGACCTTGTTCGACTTCGCCTTGGACGCGCGGCGCATCAGCATGACGGCCTCGGCGACCGCGGTGGACTCGTCGAGCAGGGAGGCGTTCGCGGTGGCGAGCCCGGCCAGCTCGGAGACCATGGTCTGGAAGTTGAGGAGGGCTTCGAGACGGCCCTGCGAGATCTCCGGCTGATACGGCGTGTACGCCGTGTACCAGGCCGGGTTCTCCAGCACGTTGCGGCGGATGACCGCCGGGGTGACCGTGTCGTGGAAGCCGAGGCCGATCATCTGGGTCATCGGCTTGTTGAGCGCGGCGAGCGCGCGAAGCTCGGCGATGGCGTCCTCTTCGGACGCGGCGGGGGGAAGTTCGAGGTCGCGGGTGACCCGGATCGCGGACGGCACGGCGGCCTGCACCAGGGCATCGAGACTGCCGTAGCCGACCTCGGCGAGCATCTTGGCCTGCTCGGACTCCGAGGGGCCGATGTGCCGGTCGTCGAAGGACGTACTGGTCAAGGGAGCTCCTTGGGTCAGGCGCCGGATAGACCGGTGCGCTGGGAACTCCCCCTCTGTCATGGCACCTGAGAGTTTCACCACCGTTGAGGGTGGCTTTCACCTTGGGTGAGACGCACTTGCGCGCCTGCTTTCCAGAGTGGCCTCGCGTGAAGCGGTAGTGGGTACCTGAGAGATTCCGGGGAGTTTGCTCCTTCGGTGCCCCACCACGTTCGTGGGGGCTCTCCCGCTCCAGCTCGACGGCCCTGTCTGAAGTTGTGCGCACACCGTACCTGGCCTGTTCGACGCGCGTCTACTTCCAGCCGAGCACGTCACTAGCGTGCTCGGAGCCGTAACTCGTGAGTTACGCCTTCAAGCACGCGAGTGACGGCTCTGATCACGCGAGTTACGCGTTCTCCATCATCACCTGGGAGGCGAGACCGCACATCTTCGCGCACATGCGCATCATCATGTTCGCGCAGATCAGCGGACCGCCACCCCAGCCACCGGGACGGGCGCCGGGGCGAAAGGGCCCTTCACCCATGGGACGCGGGGAAAGCGTCCTTCGGCTCCCGGACCGAGCGCGACGGCCCGCCCGAGTACATGAAGGCCCCCTTCCTGTACCTAGGCGCAAGGAAGGGGGCCTTCATGTACTTCAGAGCAGATCAGAGCGGGGTGACGTAGGCGCCCGAGATCCCGCCGTCCACCAGGAACTGCGAAGCCGTGATGAACGAGGCGTCGTCGCTCGCCAGGAACGCGACGGCCGCCGCGATCTCCTCCGGCTCCGCGAACCGCCCGACCGGCACGTGCACCAGCCGCCGCGCCGCCCGCTCGGGGTCCTTCGCGAACAGTTCCTTCAGCAGCGGCGTGTTCACCGGACCCGGGCACAGCGCGTTCACCCGGATGTTCTCCCGCGCGAACTGCACGCCCAGTTCCCGGCTCATCGCCAGCACTCCGCCCTTGGACGCGGTGTAGGAGATCTGCGACGTCGCCGCGCCCATCACCGCGACGAACGACGCCGTGTTGACGATCGAGCCCTTGCCCTGCCGTTGCATATGCGGCAGCGCGGCCTTGCAGCACAGGTACACCGAGGTCAGGTTGACCTTTTGCACCTTCTCCCACGCGTCGATGCCCGTCGTGAGGATCGAGTCGTCCTCGGGCGGGGAGATGCCCGCGTTGTTGAACGCGACGTCGACCGAGCCGAAGGTGTCCACAGTGGTCTGGAACAGGGCCTCGACCTGCTCGGCGTCGGTGACGTCGGCCTGCACGAACAGCCCGCCGACCTCGTCGGCCGCGGCCTTGCCCGCCTCGGCGGAGATGTCACCGATGACGACCTTCGCGCCCTCGCTCGCCAGCCGCCGCGCGGTGGCGAGACCGATGCCGCTGCTGCCGCCGGTGATGACCGCGACCCGGCCCTCGAAACGCTGAACCATTGCTATTCCTCCGTGCTGATGAAGACGTTTTTGGTCTCGGTGAAAGCGTCGACGGCGTCAGGGCCGAGTTCCCGGCCCAGTCCCGACTGCTTGAATCCGCCGAACGGCGTCCAGTACCGGACGGACGAATGCGAGTTGACCGACAGGTTCCCGGCCTCGACGCCGCGCGCGACGCGGAAGGCGCGGCCGACGTCGCGGGTCCAGATCGAGCCGGACAGGCCGTACTCGGTCTGGTTGGCCATGGTCACCGCGTCCGCCTCGCCGTCGAACGGGACCACGGCGACGACCGGACCGAAGATCTCGTCCGACGCCAGCGGATGCCGCAGGTCGGACGGGGTGACGACGGTCGGCGCGAACCAGTATCCGGGGCCGACGGGCGCGTTGCCGCGGAAGGCGACCGGCGCGGAATCGTCCACATAGGACGAGACCTTCGCGTGGTGCCCCGCCGAGATCAGCGGGCCCATCTCGGTCACTTCCAGCCGCGGATCCCCCACGACGACGCCGTTCACCGCGGGTTCCAGCAGTTCCATGAACTTCTCGTACACGCTCGACTGCACCAGGATCAGCGACCGCGCGCAGCAGTCCTGCCCGGCGTTGTCGAACACGCCGTACGGCGCGGTGGCCGCGGCCTTCTCCAGGTCGGCGTCGGCGAAGACGATGTTCGCGTTCTTGCCGCCGAGCTCCAGAGTCACCCGCTTCACCTGCGCGGCGCAGCCCGCCATGATCCGCTTGCCGACCTCGGTGGAGCCGGTGAACACCACCTTCCGCACCGCCGGGTGGTCCACGAAGCGCTGCCCCACCACGGAGCCCTTGCCGGGAAGCACCTGGAAGACGTCTTCGGGGATCCCCGCCTCACGGGCGAGTTCGCCGAGGCGGATCGCGGTCAGCGGCGTGAGCTCGGCGGGTTTGAGCACGACGGTGTTCCCGGCGGCGAGCGCGGGCGCGAACCCCCAGCCCGCGATGGGCATCGGGAAGTTCCACGGCACGATCACCCCGACCACGCCGAGCGGCTCGTGGAACGTCATGTTCACGCCACCGGGCACCGGGATCTGGTTGCCGCTCAGCCGTTCGGGCGAAGCCGAGTAGTACGTCAGCACGTCGCGGACGTTGCCCGCCTCCCAGCGCGCGTTGCCGATCGTGTGGCCGGCGTTGGCGACCTCCAGCCGGGCGAGGTTCTCGATGTCGGCGTCGACGGCGTCGGCGAACCGGCGCAGCAGCCGCGCCCGGTCGCCGGGGGCCACCGCGCGCCAGGCGGGGAACGCCGCGTGCGCGCGGGCGATCGCCGCGTCGGTCTCCTCGGCCGAGGTCAGTTCGACCGACCTCACCACCTCTTCGGTGGCGGGGTTGATCACCTCGAACGTGGTCATGCGCGCTCCTTAGCTGCTTCTACGAGTGCCTCGAAAAGCCTGATGTCGTCGGGATTCTGTTCGGGATGCCACTGGACGCCGAGGACGAACCCGTCGCCGGGCAGTTCGGCCGCCTCGATGGTCCCGTCGGCGGCCCAGCCGACCGGGACCAGCCCATCACCGAGCCTGTCGATCGCCTGATGGTGGTAGCACGGCACCTTGGTCTCGGCGCCGAGGATCGACGCGACGCGGCTGCCCTCGGCCAGCGTCACCGTAGTGGTGCCGAAGACCCCCGGCGCGGGCTGGTGATCCCCACTGTTCAAAGTGTCCGGCAGGTGCTGCGCGAGCGTGCCACCCAGCGCGACGCTGAGCACCTGCAGCCCGCGGCACACGCCCAGCACCGGTTTTCCACTGTCCAAAGCGGACCGCAACAGGCCGAACTCGAAGGCGTCCCGGTTCGGCCTCGTGTACGTCGTCGCGTGCTGCCCCTGGCCGTAGCGTGCCGGGTCGACGTCGGCGCCGCCGACCAGCACGAGAGCGTCCACGGCCGACATCAGCCGATCGTGGGCCCCGCTCACCGGCGGCAGCAGGACCGGGACGCCGCCCGCCGCGACGACCCCGTCGACGTAGACCCGGTGCAGCAGCGCGGCTTCGGTCTCCCAGACGAGGAACTTCGCGGGCTCCAGATAGGAGGTGAGCCCGATCAGGGGCTCAGAGCCGTTCGAAGCCACGGATCCTCTCCCAGTCGGTGACGGCGGCGTCGTACGCGGTCAGTTCGACCTTCGCCGCGTTCAGGTAATGATCGACGACCTCGTCCCCGAAGGCGGACCTCGCGAGCTCGCTCCCGTCCAGCAGCGCCGCGGCTTCCCGCAGGGTCGCCGGCACGGTCGGCTTGCCGGAACCGTAGGCGTTGCCCTGGAACTCCGGCTCCAGCTCCAGTTCGTTCTCGATGCCGTGCAACCCGGCCGCGATCAGCGCGGCCACCGCCAGGTACGGGTTCACGTCGCCGCCGGGGACCCGGTTCTCGGTGCGCAGCGAGTCTCCGTGCCCGACGACGCGGAGCGCGCAGGTGCGGTTGTCGGTGCCCCACGCGACGGCCGTCGGCGCGAAGCTGCCGGGGACGAACCGCTTGTAGGAGTTGATGTTCGGCGCGAAGAAGTAGGTCAGCTCACGCAGCCCGGCGAGCTGACCGGCGAGGAAGTGCTCCATCAGCGGCGAGAACCCGCCGGGGCCGTCACCCGCCAGGACGGGTTCGCCCTCGGCGGAGCGCAGGCTGATGTGGATGTGGCACGAGTTGCCCTCGCGTTCGTTGTACTTCGCCATGAACGTGAGGCTCTTGCCCTCCTGCGCGGCGATCTCCTTGGAGCCGGTCTTGTAGACGCTGTGGTTGTCGCAGGTGGTCAGCGCGTCGGCGTAGCGGAACGCGATCTCATGCTGGCCGGGGTTGCACTCGCCCTTGGCGGACTCGACGTACAGGCCCGCACCGCCCATGTCGTTGCGGATACGGCGCAGCAGCGGCTCGATCCGCGCGGTGCCGAGCATCGAGTAGTCGACGTTGTACTGATTGGCCGGGCGCAGGTCCTGGTACCGCTTGTCCCATGCCGACTCGAAGGTGTCGTCGAAGACGATGAACTCCAGTTCGGTCCCGACGTACGCGGCGAGACCGCGTGCGGCGAGCCGGTCGAGCTGACCGCGCAGGATCTGGCGGGGCGACGGGGCCACGGCGCCGCCTTCCACCCGTTCGAGGTCGGCGAGAACGAGTGCGGTGCCCTCCTGCCACGGGAGCAGGCGCAGCGTGCCGAAGTCCGGGCGCATGACGAAGTCGCCGTAGCCGGTTTCCCAGGACGACATCGCGTAGCCGTCGACGGTGTTCATGTCCACGTCGACCGCGAGCAGGTAGTTGCACGCTTCGGTGGCGTGCTCGACGACCTCGTTGAGGAAGTATTCGGCGGCGCAGCGTTTGCCCTGCAGCCTGCCCTGCATGTCGGTGATCGCCACCAGCACCGTGTCGACGGTGCCGTCCTCGACCAGTTCCCGGAGCCGATCCAGCGTGAGCATGCCGCGCCTGTTCGCCATCAGCCTCACCTAAAGGTTCGATGCGGTACCTTTGCGGCTTCTTCCTACCGGGTCGACCGAGCGCGGTCAACTCGGCTAATGGTCTGCTTGGTTACCCATTGCTCACCGTAGTTGATCCCTGGGCGGATTGTCTGCGATGCCCGGCTGAGAAGATGCTGTGAATCCCGCCGCACCGGGAGGAGATCCGCGCATCCGGGACGTTGTACGGATCAAGAGAGGTGAGAAGGAATGACACAGGCATTCACGCAGCAGACCACGTTCACCGAGCCCCAGGGGCGGGCTCAGCTCCCGACGATGCCCAGTGGGTGGCCGATCGGCTCGTACGAGTCGTACTCCGAAGCGCAGCGTGCCGTCGACCACCTCGCGGGAACGGATTTCCCGATCACGGACGTCACCATCGTCGGGGTCGAGCCGGTCCTGGTCGAGCGGATCGCCGGACGGATGGGCTGGAGCAAGGTGCTGACCAGCTCGGCGCTGTCGGGCGCGATGTTCGGTATGTTCCTCGGCCTCGTGCTGAGCCTGCTGAACCCGGGCGCCGGACTGGTGCCGATCCTCGTCGGCCTCGTTGGCGGTATCGGGTTCAACCTGCTGTTCGGCGCGCTGGGGTACGCGGCTTCGAAGAACAAGCGCGGGTTCATCTCGCAGAGCCAGCTGGTCGCCCGGCGTTACGACGTCCTGGCCCAGCCGCGCAACGCCGAGAAGGGCCGCGCCCTGCTGGCCGACCTGGCCGCCAGGAGCGCGTTCAACCACTGAGCTTCATCCCACGCGAGCCGGCACCTCAGCACGAGGTGCCGGCTCGCGGTTTTACGGGGTCAGGCGGTGCAGGTCGCGGGGGAAGAGCGTCGCCTGACGCACGTTGGGCAGCCCGAGCAACCGGGCCGTCCAGCGTTCGAGACCGAGCGCGAAACCGCCGTGCGGCGGCATCCCGTGCGCGAAGGCCGCAAGGTAGTCCCGGTACGGCTCAGCGGGCTCACCGCGCTCCGCCAGCGCGGCGATGTAGTCCGTGTGCCGGTGCAGTCGCTGTCCCCCGGTCACCAGTTCCAGCCCACGGAAGAGCAGGTCGAAACTGTTGGAGTACGCGGGACGCTCCGGGTCCGGATGCGTGTAGAACGGCCGCTTCACCATCGGATAGCCGGTGACGAACAGGAACTCCGATCCGTGTTCGCGCAGCGCCCACTCCGAAAGCAGCCGTTCGTGCGCGGGCGCGAGGTCGGGTTCGCCACGCGGGTCCTCTTCCGAGAGCCGTGCGATCAGCCCCTGGGCTTCCGCGAAGTGGATCTCCGGAATCTCCTCGGGAACCCCGACTTCCGCCTGCGGAACCGCGGCGGCCATCCCGGCGATGGCCTCCCGCAGCACCGCCATGACGTCGTGGTGGCCGTCGATGAAACCCAGTTCGGCGTCGAGGCTGGTGTACTGCGCCAGATGCCGCGCGGTGTCGTGCGGTTCGGCGCGGAAGACCGGGCCGACCTCGTACACCCGCTCGAAAACCCCGACCAATGCTTGTTTGGAGAACTGCGGGGATTGCGCGAGGAAGGCCCGCCTGCCGAAGTAGTCGATGCCGAAGACGTTCGCACCGGATTCCGTGGCGGACGAAACGATCTTGGGCGTATGGATCTCCGTGAACCCGAGCCCGTCCAGGACCGACCTGAAGCCGGCGACGCTCGCCGCCGCGACCTCGAAGACCTCTTTCAGCCGCGGATGCCGTAGTGCGACGGCGGCGTTGTCCAGCACCGTGGGCAACGCCGCCGGAACCGACGGCCGGTAGAGGTCGAACGGCGGTGGTTCGGCGGGCTCGGAAAGCAGCCCGACGGACGGCTCCGTGAGTTCGAGCCCGCCCGGCGCCTGCGGATTGGCGGTGACGAGGCCCTCGACCTCGACGACGGTTTCTTCGGGTGGGCCACCAGGTTCGGCGAGGACCACCTGGGCGAGTCCCGAACGGTCCCGGATCACCAGGAAGGTGACGGTTTTCAGGCGGCGCCGGCGATGCACCCAGCCGGCGATGCGGACACGGCCGCCGACGTGCCGGGGCAGGTCGGCGGCGAGGACACGCGAGATCATCACAACTCCTGTACGGATGTGCGCGACCCCTTGGGAGTGCGGGCGAGAAGGGAACTCGCGGTACCACCGCACTTTCGCCGCCGCCAGGGAACGGCGGCCTCGATGGCCCGTGACGAGGGCCGGACGGCGGGGCATGGGGCGCGGACGCCGTTCCTCCCCGCACTCGGGAGGGTCTTCACCGAAGGGCGCGAGGCCGCCTTCCCAGCTACCGGCGGCTCTCTGGGCTCGCGTGATCCTTGGCTACTCGTCTCCGTCAACGCGTTGCCCCGGAGGGTACGTCCCCTCGGGGCGACCCCGCATCCGCATTTCGTCCTCTGCATGCGGTGGTTCGTGGGCCCGACCGCACTTCGCTACCGCACCCTGCACCCGACGTTGCGAAAGCCACTTTCGCAACGTTGAAGGTTGCGAAAGTGGCTTTCGCAACCCGCCACCTTTGCCCTATCGAGGACAGCGAGAGGGTGCCGCCTCACTCGTCCCGAATCACCCACGAAATCGGGTGGAGGCGGCCCCCGACGTCCGCCTCCACCCGGGCCACCTAGCGCGTCGGCTGGGTGGAGTTCGACGGCGGCGCCTGGGAAGACGGCGGCGCCTGGGCGGTCGTGGAAGGCGGCGCCGGGGTGATCTTCGGGATCGCCGCGCTGAACGGCACGTCCGTCCTTTCCAGACAGTAGCTGCGGTAACCGTTGTAACCGTTGAGGTTTCCGTCGTGGTCCTGGACTCCCCGTTCGAGACGCGGACGCGGATAGCGGTTGTCGTCGCCGATCCTCCGCTTCTCACCCGTGCTCCGCTCACAGGCGTACCTCGTCGTGCTGAGCGGGCGGCCGTTCTCGTCGTAGAGGTAGATCTCGGTCAGCGGTTTGCCCTCGGCGTCGAACGCGTAGATGTTCTCCACGTCCTGGCTTCCGTACATCAACTGCGGGTTGCCGTAGTTGTCGTTGTAGTTCGGCGTGTAGCCGCTGTTGTAGGAACCGCCGCCGTAGGACCGCTTCGCGATCAGGTCGACCGCCGCGCCCGCACCACCGAGCATGCTGCCGATGACGAACGCCGAGATCGGCACGGCCAGCCACAGCAGCCGCCGGTCGGCCTTCAGCTTCGGGCCCGCCCAGACGACGGCCACGGCCGCCAGCAGCATCAGCGGCAGGAGCAGCACGGCTTCGGTGTCGCGGAGCACGAGCAGGAGGCCGAAGACGACCAGCACCGCCGCGCACAGCACCCACCACGCCGGTTTGAGCGTGCGGAAGTAGTTCAGCCCCTTGCTGTTCCGGTCCTTCTGGAACGAGGTCGCGATCTCGCGGAGTTTGACCACCTCGGGCAGTTCCGCGATCGGGGCGACTCCCTTCCGGACCACGTAGGCGACGCTGATCGCGAGCACGGGCGCGACGAAAAGCAGGCCCAGCAACGGTTCCACCCGGACCCACACCGCGGCGGCGAAGCCGAACAGCGCGAAGCCCCCGACCGAGAACACCAGGCCCCAGAACGCGAACCGCGCTCCGCCGATCCCGGTCTTCACCTTCAGTACGGTGGTCTTGTCGCCCGCGTCGGCCGGACGCGGCGGATAACCACCGGACGCCCGCAGTTCGGCGGCGTAGCTTTCGGGGCTGCCCAGCCGCTCGATCAGGGCGTCGACCTTCGGGTTGTCCCCCAGTTCCGCCTCCATCTCGGCGAGATGGGGCCGGACGTCTTCGAGGATTTCCTCGACTTCGCTCTCGGGCAGGTCGGCGAGCGCGCTCCTGACCCTCGCCAGATACACCCGCACGGCGGTCGGATTCTGCGTGCTCATGCTGCCTCTCCCAACAGGCTGTTCATCGTCGTGGCGAAAGTCCGCCAGGTCTGCCCCGACTCTTCGAGCCGCTGGCGACCCGGCTCGTTGAGGCTGTAGTACTTGCGGTGCGGGCCTTCTTCGCTCGGCACCACATAGGACGTCAGCAGGCCTGCCTTGTACAGGCGCCGAAGCGTCCCGTACACCGAAGCGTCGCCCACTTCCTGCAACCCCGCGATGCGAAGTCTTCGAAGCACGTCGTAGCCGTAGCCGTCCTCTCCGCGAAGCACCGCGAGAACGGCGAGGTCCAGCACGCCTTTAAGTAGCTGACTGATCTCCACAGTCGCGTCCCTCCCAGTCTTACGCAACAGAAGGTACCACGCATTGCACAGTAGTGCGCACGGCGGAAGCGACTTGCGTCCCACGGGTGGTTCATGGGTTACTTAGTCCAGTAATGAACCACCGCACCCAGCACGGGTGCACGAAGACTGGGGACGGAGGTGTCGTGCTCGACGAAGGAACACCCCTGTTCGTGCAGATCGCCGAACAGATCGCCGACGACATCGCCGAGGGAAGCCTGGCCGAGGGGGAACGCGTGCCGTCAACCAACGAACTCGCCGCCTTCTACCGGATCAATCCGGCGACGGCGGCCAAGGGGATCAACGTGCTCGCCGATGACGGCCTGCTCGAGAAGCGGCGAGGCATCGGCATGTTCGTCGCCGCCGGCGCGCGGCAGAAGCTGCTCACCGACCGGCGGCAACGGTTCGCCGAGCAATACCTCGACCCGATGCTCAGCGAAGCGCGACGCCTCGGCATCGACGACGAAACCCTGATCTCGCTCATCCGCGGGAACGGACACCGGAACGGAGGGCCCGCCGCATGACGCCGACCATTTCGACCACCGGCCTGACCCGGCGCTACGGCGACCATCTCGCGCTCGGCGATGTCTCGGTCGACATCGAAGAAGGCAAGATCACCGGCCTGCTCGGCCGCAACGGCGCGGGCAAGAGCACCTTCCTGCGCATCGTCACCGCGCAGGAGTTCGCCAGCGCGGGCTCGGTCCGCGTGTTCGGCGAGAACCCGGTCGAGAACGAGCGTGTGCTGAAGCGCCTGGTGCTCGTCCGCGAAGACCAGCAGTTCCCGGATTTCAAGGTGCGGCACGCGCTTTCGGCCGCGTCGTGGTTCTATCCGAACTGGGACTCCGAACTCGCCGACACGCTGCTCCGCGATTTCGACCTGCCGACGAAGCGCCCGATCAAAAAGCTCTCGCGAGGGATGCGCTCGGCGCTGTCCATCACGATCGGGCTCGCGGCGCGAGCGGAACTCACGCTGCTCGACGAGCCGTACGCGGGCCTCGACGCCGTCGCACGCCAACTGTTCTACGACCGGTTGCTCGACGACTATTCGACCCATCCGCGCACGATCCTGCTCTCCACGCACCTGATCGACGAAGTGGCCGATCTGCTGGAGCACGTGGTGATGATCGACAAGGGCCGCGTCGTCCTCGACGCGGCGGCCGACGAACTGCGCGGCTCGGCCGTGACGGTCTCGGGCCCCGCCCTCGCGGTGGACGACTTCGTCACCGGGCGCCGGGTGCTGCATCGCCGCAAGATCGGTTCGCGGGCTTCGGTCACCGTCGCCGACGCGATCGACGCCGCTTCGAAGGCGAAGGCGAAGGCCCTGCACCTGAAGCTCGAGCCGTTGTCACTACAGCAACTGATGGTGCACACCTCCAACGGACAGACCGCAGAGGAGGCGTCCGCATGAACACCCTGATCAACGTCGCGCGCTACCACCTGGTGGACCGCCTCCAATACGTCGTCCTCCCGGTCGGCATCACATTCTTCGCCTTCGGGGTGAACCTCGCGATCTTCTCGCTGCTCCCCGAAACACCGAACGAGAACTACTCCGGCGGCCTGTTCACGCTGTATGTGTTCATGCTCGTCTGCGGCGCCTTGAGCATGACGAAGTCGCTGCCGTTCGGGCTCGCGCTGGGCGTGTCGAGGCGGTCGTACTACCTGGGCACGATCCTGCTGGTCGCCGGGCTGTCCGCGCTGTACGCGGTGGGGATCGTCGTGTTCCAGGCGATCGAGAACGCGACCGGCGGCTGGGGGCTCGGGCTCAACTACTTCCGGGTGCCCTGGCTGCTCGACGGCCCCTGGTACCTGACCCTGCTCACGTCGTTCGTGTTCCTGACGCTGATGTTCGTGTACGGCATGTGGTACGGCCTGATCTACCGGCGCGCCGCGGTGGTGGGTGTCGTCCTGTTCGGCGCCGCGCAGGTTCTGGTGCTGCTGGGCGGGGTGCTGCTGCTCAGCTGGACCGATTCCTGGCCGAAACTCGGCACGTTCTTCAGCACACTGACCGTCGGCGGCGTGACCGGCGTGCTCGCCCTGCTGGTCTGTGTCGCGGGGGCCGGCGGATTCGCCACGATGCGCCGCGTCACGGTCTGAAACCCTTCCACACCAAGGAGTTCCGTTATGGCCGTAGCTCATGTGGTGCTGTCGGTGCTGCTGGCCGCGATCTTCGCCGCGCTGGGGGTGGCGAAGATCCTGCGTCAGCCGGCGTTGGTCTCCCGGACCGAGAGGCTCGGCTTCTCGGTCCAGGCGATCCAGGGAATCGGCGCGCTCGAACTCGCGGGGGCGGCGGGCCTGGTGGCCGGGTTCTTCTGGCGGCCGCTCGGAGTCGCGGCGGCGATCGGCCTGGTGGCCCTGCTCATCGGGGCGGCGGTCTCCCATCTGCGGGCGGGCGACGGGATCAAGGACGTCGTCCCGCCGGTCTGGCTCGCGCTGGTCTCGGCGGCGGCCGCCGTCACCGCGATCGTCTAGGCGGAACTCGCGTGCTTGAACGCGTAACTCGCGTGCTTGAAGGCGTCATACACCAGTTACGCCTTCAAGCACGCGAGTTACGGCTCAAAGCACGCGAGTTGCGGATTCGCGGGCGTGGTCCCGGATACGTCCGACTACAAGGGAACGCCGCCAGGCTCGCGTGACCTCTGCCAGCCATGCCGCTTCGGTGGCGATGTCCGGCTCGTCGAGGTAGGTCGCCGGAACGTCGTCGGGGGCGTACCGGCGGCCCGCCTCGAAGGCCACGAGCGCGGCGGCCAAGGCCGCGGCCTCGATCGTCGCGGCGATCCGGGCTTCGGGGATCTTCGCCTTGCGTGCTTCGGCTTCCGCGACCGGCGGGACCTCCGGATCGAAGTAGGGCCGTAGCGCGAGATGGCCGTCCCGGATCTCGATGACCCTGCGGTACAAGGCGAATTCGACGCCGCCCGGCATACCGGGTCCCGGATCCAGCGCGATTCCCGGGACGGCTTCGCGCAGCGCGGCCCACAACGGTTCGATCCGGCGGTACGTCCGGTACGCGCCGATCAGCCGGAACGGCGTGGCCAGCGCGGGTCCCCACACACTGAGCGTCGCGCCCGCCCCGGCGAGCCCGACGCTCAACGCCGCCAGGATCGCCGAGAAGGTGTCCTCCCCGGCGTCGACCGCACCGGTGGTGGCGAGGATGTAGATGTCGTCGACGTCCCAGAAAGTCCAGCCCAGCGCGGAAACCCCGCCACCGACGAGCAGCCACAACCCGATGCGAAGCGGACCGGGATCGGCATGACGCGCGAAGCGGGCGAAGATGATCGAGAAGGTCAGCAGGCTGATCAGACCGTAGACGAGGAAAAGGACGTTGTACGCGACGAACCAGCCGAGCCTGCCCGGCCCGGCGGCCGTGTGCTCGCCGACACGATGGCTGCCGGAGAGGACGAAGAGCACGATCTCGGCGGCCACGACGGCCCAGGACAGCCGCGCGTGCCACCCGATCCGCTTGCCCTCCCCCAGTTTCAGTGAACGCGCGAACGCGACCGCGAAGGCCATCGCGCCGATCTTGAGCAGGTCGGCCGCCAGGTTCAGGAGGCTGCCGACGGGTTCTTCGACACCGACGGCGTTCTCCATGGCCGGGGTGAGCAGCATGATGCCGCCCGCGATGCACATTCCGAAACCGCTGAGGAACCACATCCGCCGCGACGGCTGGGTGTGGCGGGCCTGGATCAGCTTGTAGCCGAAGCCCGCGAAGGCCACCACGCAGCAGAAGTACGCGATGGTTTCGGTCACGGCAGGCGCCGTTTCCGGCTGCCGAAGAGGTCGTCGACCCTGGCCATCCCTCCGGCGAGATCGCTCCCGCTCTCGTCGGGACGCGGGGCGCCGCGCACCGTCGTCCGCGCGACACGGCGCGCGAGAAGGCTGGCGAGCAATTCGGCCTCCTGCTCCTCGACGGCGCTGTAACTCGTGCGGCCGAGGACACGGCGGACGAGTTCGGGCGACAGGTTCGGCATGAGGGTCTTTCCCGCGGCGGCGTCGAGCACGATCCCGTCGGCCCCGGCGTCCGAACCGACGTGGCCGCACAGCAGATGGCCGACCTCGTGCAGCAGGATATGCCGCCGGTGCAGGGCGGTGGTGTTGGTCGGATAGAGAATGTAGTCCGCGCGCTCCGTGCTCATCAGCAGCCCGCACGGGCCACTGGAAGGGACGCTGACCTGCATCAATTCGATGGGACGGCCGCGTTCGGCCGCCAGTTCCGCGACGAAGCACTCGGCGTCGAAGGGTTCGGGAAGGCGGACGCCGTCGGCGAGACTCCGGCAGCGGCGCCACAACTCCTTACGACGACGGTCCACTCACGACTCCTTCTTCGGGCCGCCCCGTCCGGATTCCCTGCGGGCGATCGCGTCGATCATGTCGCTGATGGTGTCGAGTCCGTCGGGGGAAAGTGTTACGGCCCGCAGAGCGACGTCGCGGACACCAGCGTCGCGAAGGGCGCCGAGGAGCGCGAGTTCCTCGGCGATCTTGGCGCTCTGCTCGTCGTCGAAGAAGTACGCGGGCGAGACGCCGAAGAACTGCGCGAGCGCCTCGAGGTGGCGTTTCGTCGGATTGTCCCGGCGCCCCGTGCGCAACTGCCACAGGTACGTCGTCGAGAAGCTTTCGCCGGTCGCCTCGCGGCAGGCCTTGGCGACCTCCTCGTGGCTGTACGGCTCGCGATCGGGTCTCAGCACGATCTGGAACAGCTTGTCGATCTTCTCGGCGAGCGTCGTCTTACCGGGCTCGGTCGCGGCCACCATCCCACTCCCTACATGTCGTGCGCGTTCATGCTAGTTGACGCGGTGCCCACGGCGTACACGACAGTTTTCACCTCACGCGCGGCTTCGGCTGGCACCGCGGGCAGGAGAACGACGAACGGTTCATGAAGGGGTCGCGCCGGATGGCCGTCCCGCACCGGCCGCAGGGCAGCCCTTCCTGGCCGTAGGCGTCGAGCGACCTGTCGAAGTAGCCGGACTCGCCGTTGATGTTGACGTAGAGCGCATCGAACGACGTCCCGCCGGCGACCAGCGCCTCGGCCATCACGTCGCTGGCGGCGGTGAGCACGGCGCGGCCGTGGGCCGTCGTGAGCCGGTCGGTCGGACGGGCCCAGTGGAGCTTGGACCGCCAGAGCGCTTCATCGGCGTAGATGTTGCCGATCCCGGAGACGAGGGTCTGGTCGAGCAGGGCGCGTTTGAGCTCGGTCCGCCTCGACCGCAGCGCGCGGACGGCCTGGTCGAGGTCGAACCGCGGATCCATCGGGTCTCGGGCGATATGCGCGATGGTGCCCGGCAACGCCATCCCGTCGACCTCCGTGAGTTCCGCGAGTGCCAGCCCGCCGAAGGTCCGCTGGTCGACGAAGCGCAACTCCGGTCCGTTGTCGGCGAAGCGGAAGCGCACGCGAAGGTGCTTCTCGTCGGGTGCGTCATCGGGCTGGACGAGCATCTGGCCGCTCATGCCGAGATGCGCGAGCATGGCCTGACCGTCGGAGAGCTCCAGCCACAGATACTTGCCGCGGCGGCGGGCGGCGGTGATCTTCACCCCGGAAAGCCGTCCGCTGAAGTCCTCGGCACCGAGTTCGTGGCGGCGGATCGCGCGGGCGTGGAGAACTTCGACCTCGGTGATCGTCCGGCCCGAGACATGCGCCTCGAGCCCGGCACGGACCACCTCGACCTCGGGGAGTTCGGGCATACCGTCGATTCTCCCACCGGCACTCGTGAGTGGTGAGGACGGCCAGGAATCGGTACCGGCAAGGCAAAAAGCACGCATCCGCCGACCCTCGACAACGACCTGAACGGTCGCGTCAGTGGCGGCGGACTGCGATGGCGTTATTCATTCGCCTGCTCGGGTGTCAACGAACCGTCCCGTCGAAGAGGACTCAGGTCGTCTTCGGCGGCTGGTCCACGTCGAGCTCGGCCGAAAGCTGTCGCCAGGCCGTCTCGGCGGCCTTCTGCTCGGCTTCCTTCTTGGTCGTTCCCGAGCCATAGCCGAGTTCACGCCCGCCGACGAGGACGGTGGCGGAGAACTCCTTGCGGTGATCGGGCCCGGTGTCCTCGACCTTGTACTCGGGCACGCCGAGCCCTGCCGACGCCGTCAGCTCCTGGAGGCTGGTCTTCCAGTCCAGGCCGGCGCCACGCAGCGGCGCCTCGGCGAGCAGGTCGTCGAACAGGTGGTGCACGAGCTTGCGCGCGACGTCGATGCCGTGCTGCTGGTACGCGGCGCCGATGACGGCTTCGAGCCCGTCGGCGAGGATGCTCGCCTTGTCCCGGCCGCCGGTGAGCTCTTCGCCCTTGCCCAGCAACAGGTGCTTGCCCAGCCCGCCCTCACCGAGGCCGCGCGCGACCCTGGCCAGCGCGTGCATGTTGACCACGCTGGCCCGGAGCTTCGCGAGCTGTCCCTCGGCAAGTTCGGGATGGGTGTTGTAGAGGTGGTCGGTGACGACCAGGCCCAGCACCGCGTCGCCGAGGAACTCCAAACGCTCGTTCGGCGGCAACCCACCGTTCTCATAGGCATAAGAACGGTGGGTCAGCGACAGCGTCAGCAGCTCGGGTTCGATCGTGATCCCGAGAGCTTCGAGCAGTGGTGCGGGGTCCGCGGGTGGTCCACCGGCAGATTTGCCCCCCATGTCGTCGGCTGCCGATCAGGCGGGCTCGACGACCTGGCGACCGTTGTGCTGGCCGCAGGCCGGGCACGCGATGTGCTGGAGCTTCGGCTGCTTGCAGGCGCGGTTGGAGCAGGGCACCAGCTGAACCGGAGCCGCCTTCCACTGGCTGCGGCGCGCGCGGGTGTTGGATCGCGACATCTTCCGCTTCGGGACGGCCACGAGTAGATCTCCTTCAGACGGTCTGCCCGCGGTCGCGAGCGAACTTGCTTCTCCGGAACGAGCTGGTGCTCGTCAGGCTTGCTTTCCGGGGCCATCGGCCTGGTCATCGCCCGTTTCGTCATCGAAACGATCGACCAGCGCGGCCCACCGAGGGTCTATCTTCTCATGCCCGTGACCGGGCTCGAGATCGGCCCACTTGACACCGCATTCGATGCACAGTCCCCGGCAGTCCTCGGCGCACAGCGGGGCCAGCGGCAGCGCCAGCACCACCGCGTCACGGACCGTCGGCTCGAGGTCGATCCGGTCGTCCACCAGGCGGGGGATCTCGTCCTCGTCGGTGGTCTCCTCGGTCGCGGAACCGGGGTAGGCGAAGAGCTCGGTCAGGTCGACCTCGACGTCCTCGGTGATCGGGTCGAGGCACCGCGAGCAGTGCCCCGTCGCGACGGCGGACGCCGTGCCGCTGACGAGCACGCCCTCGACGACGGACTCGAGCAACAGGTCGAGTTCGAGGGTGGAACCGGCGTCGATGGTGATGACGTCGGGCACACCGAGCGCGGTCTCGACCGGGATCGAGCGTTGGACGGCCTTGCTCAGGCCGGCGTGACGGCCGAGTTCGCGGGTGTCGAGCACCCACGGGCTCCGGTCGTCCAGTTGCGCAGGCCTGGCCTGCGGCGACTTGTTCTCAGACATCGGTCACCAGGGTACGCAGGCCCCGCCACTCACTTTCGGGCGCGGTCGGTGAAGTCCGTGAAGACCTTGCCTACCCTCAAGGTGGCGATGGAGGCCTTCACCACCTCCGTTGCCGGATGACCGGCGCATGGGGGACTCTGAGCGACCCAAATGCGACATGGGGAACATCGGAAGCCGCCTACGGCGCGCCCGCGAAATCAGGGGCTGACCTGCGGAGTGATAGCAAAGGTCCCTTGCTCTCCGCGCTCCCGGGACGTGCTCGAGCGATCAGGACTGGTAGTCGTACAGCGACGTCCGGCTGTTGCCCGGCAGATTGACCGGGGACCGCAGGTGGTTGCGCCCGGAGTCGACCGTCCGCAGCGTGGTCGCCAGCAGTTCCGAGAACTCGGCCAGCTTCCCGTCGACGTAGGCGTCGCAGTCGCCGCGCTGCTTGTCGGCCTCGACGTGCGCCTCGTCGACGATGCGGGCCGCCTCGCCGTGCGCGGCCTGGACGACCTCGGTCTGGGCGACGAGCCGGGCCTGTTCGGCGCGGCCGTCCTCGATGGCGCGCTCGTAGGCGTCGCGGCCGGCCTGGATCATCCGCTCCGACTCGGCGCGGGAGCGGTCGGTGAGGTTCTGGAACTCGGCCTGCCCGGCGGCGACCATGCGCTCGGCCTCGGCGTGCGCGTCGCTCATCATCTGCTCGGCGCGGGCGCGGGCGTCGGCGAGGATGCGCTCGGCCTCGGCCTGCGCGTCGGCGACCGTGCGGTCGGCCTCGGTGTTCGCCGTGGTGATCGTCTCCGCCGCTTCGGTGCGGGCGGTCTGGATCAGCTGATCACGTTTGTCCAGGACGTCCTGGGCGTCGTCCACCTCGCCCGGCAGCGCGTCGCGGATGTCGTCGAGCAGTTCCAGGGTGTCCCCCCGCGGGACGACACAACTGGAGGTCATCGGCACGCCGCGGGCTTCCTCCACGATGGTGACGAGCTCGTCGAGCGCCTCGAAAACCCGGTACACGGCCCACTCCCTACCTACTGCTACAGCGATCCCCACATTCCCTGAGATCAGTTTGCCCTCATCGCCGCCGTAAGGGGTGAAAGCGCGCGGTACCGGGCGTGTCCCCGCCGGTACCGCGCGCCACCTACCGCAGGGTGAGCCCGGGATCCGTGACCAGTCTGCTCAGCTGGCCGTCGGACAGTGGCGAGCCACCGTCGACCGCGCTGTCGGTCACGGTCACGGACGTGCCGTCGGCCCGGTACACGACCGCTCCGCGCGTGGCCTCGAATTCACCGGGAGGCAGTGACGGGACGATCCCGGAGAGGACAACGGTGCTTCCGTCGGCTTGGGGCAGCTTCACGCAGTCCACCGGTTCCCCGCTCGTCACGCCGGAGATGTCCGCGTCGAGCCCGGCGAGGGCCTTTCGTCCCGGCTTACAGCTGTCTTCGAGGGAGAAGCCCAGCTTGGCGGCCTCGGTACCGCTGATCGTGATGACGAGGGCGCGGGTGAAGCCGCCGGCGTCCCGATACCCGGCCGTGGCGACGAGGACGTCCCAGTCGTTCTCGGTCCGCAACTGATGGATGGAGCGGACCTGGATGTCTCTGGCCCCGGTGAGCACGGCGGGCAGCGTGGCCGTCAGATGCCCGGTGATCCGCGCTTTCTGAGCCGTCAGATTCACCTTCGGCGATACCGGTGGCTTCGCTGGAACGGCCACCGAGGACGTCGGCACGGCCGGTGGCACCAAAGGATCGTCTCCCGGCGCCACGAACACCACCGCGGCCGCGATCACCGCCAGCGTGGCCGCCCCGGACAGTCCCATAGCCCGCCGGTTCCGCGCCTTCTTCGCCGCCGTCTCGGCGACCTCGTCCGGGTCGAACCCGAGCGGGGGCTCGGCCAGTGTGATCCCGCGCAGCCTGTTCTCGAGTTCGTCCATCACTCGCTCCTCCCGGAGACAGCCTCGTCGTGCTGTCTCTGAAGGGCCGCGCGGAGGACGTCGAGTCCTCGCGCGGCCTGACTCCTGACCGTCCCTTCCGAACAGCGCAGCGCGACGGCGACCTCCGCGACCGGGAGATCGGCGCAGTAGCGCAGCACGACGGCGGCGCGCTGTTTCGGGGGAACTTCGGCGAGGGCGCGAAGCAGCGAATCCGAGATGCCGGCATCGGCCGGGGCCACGGGCTCTTCGGGGACGACGCCGTCGCGGTTCTCTCTGCTCCGCCATGGTCGTCGCCGCTCGTCGAGCCAGCAGCGCATCAGGATCTGCCTCGTGTAGTTGTCTACGGGCCCTTTCCGGCGGACCTTCGGCCAGACCCGGTACAGGCGTACGAGCGCGGTTTGGACCAGATCCTCCGCGAGATGCCAGTCGCCGCAGAGCAGATACGCCGTCCGCCGGAGCGGTAGCGCCTTGTCCCTGGCGAACTCCCTGAAGCTCGCATCGTCCCCAGACCGCATCGTGCCTCCTCGTCCGTGTTCCCGATGTATCTCACGGATGAGGAGGCACGAAATGTTGCACGGACGGATCAGCCGGCGAGGTTCACCAGCTTGAAGGTCGCGTAGCGGTCCGGCGTGTAGACGATCTCGCCGCCCTTGCCGGAGATCACGCGGTCGCTCGTGCCCACCGGGAACAGCTGGTAGTAACCGGCGGCGCACGACGGCAGCACACCTTCGCGGTTCTCGTAGACCGTGCCGGTCGCACCGCCGCGGGCCTTGTCCACCACGGACTTCGCCGCGGAGGACAGCGTCGAGTAGCCGACCTTCGCGAGCTTCGAGGTGTCGCCGCAGGACGGTGCCGGGGCGCCGTCGGCGTCGATCACGGAGAAGGTCTTGTAGTGGTCGGCGGTGTAGAAGTGCTCGCCGGCGTTACCGGTGACGATGCGGCGCGCACCGCGATCGGGCGAGCCCGGCGTCGGGACCGTGTACTCGCGGTAGTAGCCCGACGCGCACTTCGGGAGGATGTTCTCCCGGTTCGAGAAGACCGTGCCGTCCTTGTCCGGATACGGGAACGGGCCACCCTTCTGGATGAGGTTGTAGGTCGTCGTGGCCTCGGCGGGCAGCGACGACAGCGACACGTGCTTGAACCCGGTGAGATCCCCGCACGGGTTCTGCTGGATCGAGACGGGGGCGGCCGTGGCTTGCGCGGCACTCAGCCCACCGAAGAAGGTGACTAGCAGAACGAGCAGCGCGGCGGCGATCCGCGATCGTTTGTTGGTCATTTTCGGACCGTAACCCGATCGTGTATTCACCAGAAGGCGTCGAGATGAACTCTTCATCGCCGCCCACCAGCGTCCGACCAACGGCTTCGGCCGTTCGGGTCAACCTCGTTCGGAGTACTTCTCCGAGAGGCGTTTGAACACTACCGGCGGCACCAGGTGCTCGATGTCGCCGCCGAGCGCGGTGACCTCTTTGACCAGCGAGCTCGACACGAACCCGTACGCCGGGTTGTTGGCCATCAGCAGCGTTTCGAGCCCGGTCAGCTCGCGGTTCATCTGCGCCATCTGGAGCTCGTAGTCGAAGTCGCTGACCGACCGCAGGCCCTTCGCGACCGCGATGATGTCGTTCTCGCGGCAGTAGTCGACCAGGAGTCCTTGCCACGAGTCCACGCGCACGTTCGGCAGCTTCGCGGTGATCTCGCGAAGCATGTCCATCCGCTCCTCGGTGGTGAACAGGCCCTTCTTGCTCTTGTTCACCCCCACCGCGACGACGACCTCGTCGAACAGCTTGGCCGCCCGCTCGATGATGTCGAGATGTCCATTGGTGGCCGGGTCGTAGGACCCGGGACAGACCGCACGCCGCATGGCGCGGACGCTACCAAGGCGAGGAACCTCCTGCGCGTTCTGCGCGCTCTGCGTCACACCTGATATTCGGCCCAGTAGAGCGCGGTGTCGCCGTAGCGCTTCGTCCGCATCGGCTCGAAGCCCGGCGGCCAGTCCGGCTCGCCGTCCCGCGCGGCCCGCTCGATCACCACCAGCGCGCCGTCCGTGACCCATCGGCCTGCCGCGAGCGCGGCCATGACCTCACCCAGACGGGTGGAATCCACAGCGTAGGGCGGATCGGCGAGGACGATGTCGAACGTTTCCGGCGCCGGAGCGGCCACGACGGACTCGACGGCCCCGGCCCGGACCGCGCCGCCGAGCCCCAGCGCGGCGACGTTCCCCTTGAGCACTTCGACCGCGCGCCGGTCCGACTCGACGAACAGCGCGCCGGACGCGCCACGGGACAAAGCCTCCAGCCCGAGCGCGCCCGAACCGGCGTAAAGGTCGAGGACCTGGGCCCCCTGCAGCTCGCCGGCGACCTCCAGCGCGTTGAACAGCGCCTCGCGCACGCGTTCCGACGTGGGCCTCGTGCCCTTCGGCGGGACCTTCAGCCGCCTGCCGCCCGCGGTCCCCGCCACGATCCTGGTCATGGGTGCATCGTGCCTCAACGCCCTCCATCGTGACGTTGGCCGGGACTTGGTGAAGCCGCCGCCCAGCTCGCGTAGAGTCGTCCTTCGCCCTCGGAGGCGATAGAAGCGTTTAGGAGCGTTGCGTGTCCGAACCTCGGGTCAGACGGGCCGAGATCGCCATCGAGCAAGCCCATGTGGACACCGTCTACACCCGGCTCGCCGAATTGCGAGCCCAGGCTGAGGCCATGCGTACCAAGGGCTATGAGATCGGCCATGGCGCCGGGCGGGAAGCCATTTTCGAGCAGGCGTCCATGCTGTTCGAGCGGGACATGATGGTGTACCACGCCAATCAGACCCTCCAGACCCTCGACGCGGAGTACGAGGGGCTGGTGTTCGGCAGGCTCGACCACCTCGACAACGACCACATCTACGTGGGCCGTCTCGGCATCCGCGACGCCGAGTTCGACAACCTCGTCACCGACTGGCGCGCGCCCGCGGCCGCGGCGTTCTACCAGGCGACGGCCGAGGAGCCGATGGACGTCGTCCGGCGCCGGGTGATCCGGTGCTCGGGCCAGACCGTGCTCGACGTCGACGACGACGTCCTGATCGCCGACGCGGTCCCCGACGGCATGCAGATCGTCGGCGAAGGCGCGCTGATGGCCGCCCTCGGACGGTCGCGTGGCGAGAAGATGCGGGACATCGTCGCCACCATCCAGAAGGAGCAGGACGAGGTCATCCGGGCGCCGTGGCGCGGGGTCACGGAGATCACCGGCGGCCCCGGCACCGGCAAGACCGCGGTCGCGCTGCACCGCGCGGCGTACCTGCTCTACCGCCACCGCCGCCAGCTCGGCGGCGCGGGCGTGCTGGTGATCGGCCCGTCCGGGGTGTTCACCAGCTACATCTCGCGGGTGCTGCCGTCGATGGGTGAGACGAACGTCGAACTCCGCGCGCTCGGCGAGGTCCTCGACGGTCTCGAAGCGACCCGTCAGGACCCGGCGCCGCTGGCGGCGATCAAGGGATCGCTGCGGATGCGCAAGATCCTGCTGCGCGCGCTGCGGGACACCCCGGAAGACGCGCCCGAGGACATGAAGATCGTCTACCGCGGCGAGGTGCTGCGACTCAACGCGCGCGAGCTCGACAAGGTGCGCCGCAAGGTGCACACCGCGGGCGGGCCGCCGAACCGATCACGGATCCGCGCCGCCGAACTGCTGCTCGACGCGCTCGCCGCGAAGGCCGAGCAGCACGCGAAGGACGACGGCCGTCAGATCGACAAGGCCGAGCTGATCACCGAACTCGGGGAGCGCATCGAGTTCCACCGGTTCCTGGTGGTCTGGTGGCCGATCCTGTACCCGGCGCAGATCCTGCGCTGGCTCGGCACCGAGAAGCGGCTCGCGTCCGCGGCGAAGGGCCTGCTCAACCGCGGCGAGATCAGCATGCTCGCGGCCGATTTCGCCGATCGCTCGCGCGGCTGGACCATCGCGGACATCGCGCTCCTCGACGAGCTGCGCGTCCTGATCGGCCCGCCGCCGAAGAGCCGCCGGACCCGTCAGAGCGTCGAGGTCAACCCGGAGCGCGGCGGCGCCCCGACCCGGCCCGAGCACTACGACGAGTACTCGCACGTGGTCGTCGACGAGTCACAGGACCTCTCGCCGATGCAGTGGCGGATGGTCGGGCGGCGCGGCAAGTACGCGAGCTGGACCGTGGTCGGCGACCCGGTGCAGAGCTCGTGGCCGGATCCGGCCGAGGCCGCGATGGCGCGGGACCAGGCCTTCGGGCTCAAGACGACCCGCCGCCGGTTCACGCTGCGCACCAACTACCGGAACTCGGCCGAGATCTTCGACCTGGCCGCGAAGGTCGTCGCCGGGCACGCGGAAGCCGACGAGCTTCCGCGCGCGGTGCGGCAGACCGGCGTCACGCCGGAGGTCCGGCCCGTCGAGGCCGCCGGGCTGGAAGCGGCGACGCAGGCCGCGGTGAAGGAAATGCTGGGTGTCGTCGAAGGCACCGTCGGCGTGATCACCGCCATGGACCGGGTGCCCGAGGTCGAAGGCTGGCTCGACGGGCTCTCGGACGAGCGGCTCAAGGTCGTCGGCAGTCTCGACTCCAAGGGCCTCGAGTACGACGCCGTCGTCCTGGTGGAGCCGAACGACCTCATCACGGAGTCGACCACCGGACGCCGGGTGCTGTACGTCGCGCTGACCCGCGCGACCCAGCAGCTGACCGTGCTCGCTTCGAACCCGGACTGGATCCCGGCCGCCTGATCACGCGTGTCGTCCATCTGATCACGCGTGTGGAGTTGCCCCCGGATGGCGGACACGGGGTTTTCACGCGGCTTGTTGGTGACTGTAGTTGGTTCGGGTTTCGTGGGGTGTGCGGTGGCCGAGTGTCGAATGTAGACGGTTGTGGTTGTAGTAGTGGAGGTAGCGGTATAGGTCGTGTCGTGCCTGGTGGCGGGTGGGCCAGATGGTGGTGCCGATCTCGGTTTTGAGGGTGGCGAAGAACGCTTCGGCGACGGCGTTGTCGTAGCAGGATCCGGTCCGTCCGATCGAGGGCCGGATCCGGTGTTCGGTGAGCGCGGCGCGGAACTGGGCCGAGGTGTATTGGACGCCGCGGTCGGAGTGGAAGACCGCGTCGGGGTGGATCAGGCCGCGTGCGGTGGCCAGGGTGATCGCGTCGCAGACCAGGTCGGCGCGCAGGTGATCGCCCATCGCGTGCCCGACGATCTCGCGGTTGTGCAGGTCGATCACCGTGGCCAGGTAAAGCCAGCCCTGGAACGTGGGCAGGTAGGTGATGTCCCCGACGAACCGACGACCAGGATGCTCGGCGGTGAAATCACGGCGGATCACGTCCGCCACCGGTGTCACCGCAGCAGCGGCGGGTTTGGTCAGGCTCCGGCGTTTGCGGCGGGTGATCCCGGCCAGGCCCTGCTCCCGCATCAGCCGCTCGACTCGTTTGTGGTTCACCACGTGTCCGCGGCGGCGCAGCTCCGCGGTGATCCGGGGCTGCCCATAGGCGCCCCGGTGCTGCGTGTGGATCGAGGCGATCACCGCTATCAGCTCCCGCTCCTGTTCCGCCGCGGCCTCCCGGGCCGCCTCGGCGGCGGCCCACTCGTGGAAACCCTGCCGGCGCAGACCCAGGACCTGGCACAACCGCTTCACGCCGAACTCGGCGCGATGCTCGGAGATGAACCGGTAGCGGTAGATCATCGATCCATCTCTTTGGCAAAATAAGCGGCTGCTTTACGCAGGATCTCCTTCTCTTTCTGCAGCTCAGCAACCTGCTTCCGCAACCGCTGCACCTCATCGGCGACCGCCGGATCCTCCACCGGCCCGACTTCCCCGGCCTGTTTCGCGGTGTTCACCCACGACCGCAGGGTCTCGTGATTGACACCCAGCTCACGAGCGATCTGACGCAACGGCCTGTCACTCGTGTTGACCAGCTCGATCGCGTCACGACGGAACTGCTCCGGATACTTCGACCTACGAGACACCAGGACATCCTCCCTCCAGACCAGCGTCTGGAATCAAGGTGTCCGCATCACGGGGGCAACTCCACGTGTCGTCCATCCGATCACGCGAGTTACGCCCCCAAGCACGCGAGTTACGTGCCTGATCACGCGAGTTCGGCGGTGCGGGATGGACGACACGCGTGATCGAACGGACGACACGCGTGACTGGATGGACGACACGCGTGATTCGGGGCGCGACTCACGTGGTTGGGGACGTCACTCGCGTGCTTGGGGGCGCGACTCGCGTGATTGGAGGCGTAACTCGCGTGATCGGGCGCGGAACACAAGAAGCGCGAAAAGCTGAAGGGCTCCTTCAGGACACTGGTGAATGCCCTGAAGGAGCCCTTCAGACCCCCGGTGAGTGAACGATGTGGGGACGCATCGCACGTCCAGGGGTATTTCTAGCGCCTCTTCGTTGTTCGGTGTCACGGCGATCTCACCGAACAACAACGCCGAACAACGAATCGGCCGTGGTCACGGGCACGGAGGCCGGTAATCGAGCCCCGGCAGGTGTTGTTCCCACTCGCCGGCCGTGATCCGCGGGTACACCGTCGCGCAGATGCGTTCGGCCGCCCGTTCGGGACTGGTCTCCCACAACCTCACGCTGCCGTCCGCGACCGAGCCCGCGAGGGTGTGGCCGTCCGGGGCGAACGCCACGGCGTTGACCCGGTCGACGTCGTCGGTCAGGTTCGCCGATTCGCGGACCGATCCCGGATCGGAGACGTCCCATAGTCGCACGGACCGGTCGTAGCTGCCGGTCGCGAGAGTCTTCCCCTCCCCGCTGAAGGCGACCGAGATGACGTTGTCGGTGTGCCCGGCCAGGAGCGCCTTCTCCCGCGGGGCCGCCGGATCGGTCACGTCCCACAGCCGGCCGGTGCGATCGGCGCTGCCGGTCGCGGCGAGTTTGCCGTCCGGGCTGTAGGCGACCGAGAAGACCGTGTCGGAATGCCCCTTCAGCACCGACAGCGGCTTCGGCGTCTTCGCCATCGAGACGTCCCACAACCGGGCGGTGTGGTCCCACCCGCCGGTGAGCAGGGTGCGGCCGTCGGGGCCGAACGCGAGCGAATGGACGTCGTCCTCGTGCCCGGTGAGGGTCGCGAGTTCGACCGGCCGCCGGATGTCGGCGACGTCCCACAGCTTCACGGTGTGCCCGCTGCCCGCGGTCGCGAGCGTCCGGCCGTCCGGGCTGAACGCGACCGGATCGATTTCGTCCTCCGGGCGGTAGAAGACGCCCGCGTCGACCGGCTTGCGCGGATCGGTGACGTCGATCAGCCGCATGGTGTGGTCCCAGGAGCCGGCGGCGAGCGTCCGCCCGTCCGGACTGAACGCGAGACCGCAGACGCCCTGGCCGAAGCCCGCG
Organism: Amycolatopsis lurida; assembly: GCF_900105055.1. Taxonomy (NCBI): domain Bacteria; kingdom Bacillati; phylum Actinomycetota; class Actinomycetes; order Pseudonocardiales; family Pseudonocardiaceae; genus Amycolatopsis; species Amycolatopsis lurida. The sequence goes on along the minus strand of NZ_FNTA01000004.1, from coordinate 6,500,939 downwards.
ACCTTGCCCACCTCACGCGGGTTCCGGGTGTCGGAGACGTCGACCAGGCGCACCGCGCCGTCCTGGCTGCCGGTGGCCAGCAGCTTCCCGTCGGAGCTGAAGACCGCCCGGCAGGCCGACCTCGCCGGACCGCTGATCGCGGGACCCGGCAGATCCCACATCCGCACCGTCTGGTCGTCGCTCGCGGTCACGAGTGTGCGGCCGTCCGGGGAGAACACCGCCCAGACCACGGCCGCGGTATGCCCGACGAGCGCGGGTTTCTCGCGCGGTTTCGCCGGATCGGTCACGTCCCACAGCCGTGCGGCGCGGTCGAAACCGGTCGTGGCCAGCGTCGTCCCGTCCGGACTGAACGCCACGGACCGCACGATGGTCTTGTGCGCGGCCGTCGTCCCCAGCGGCGACGGGGCCATCGGGTCGGCGACGTTCCACAGGCGCGCGGTCTGGTCGATACTCGCGGTGGCGAGCGTCCGGCCGTCCGGGCTGAACGTCGCGGAGTGGACCCCGGCCGTATGCCCGCTCACCACGCCGAGCGGCTTGGCCTTGAGCGGATCGGCGACGTCCCACAACCGCGCGGTCTTGTCGGCGCCGGTCGAGACGAGCGTCCGCCCGTCGGGGGCGTAGGCGAGACCGTTGACGTTGCCGGTGTGCCCGGGGAGAGCGGCCGCCAGCACCGGCTTCATGGGATCGCGGACGTCGAACAAGCGCACCGTGCCGTCGCCGTCCGAGGTGGCCAGCACCGCCGCCTTCGGGCTGAACGCCACCGCGTTGACCCGGCTGGGATGCTCTCCGACCAGGACGCCCGGCCCGGGTTTCGCCGGATCGGCGACGTTCCAGAGTCGCGCGGTCTTGTCCCAGCCCGCCGTCGCGACCGTGGCGCCGTCGGCGCTGAAGGACACCGAGTTGACGTTCTCGGTGTGCCCGGAGAGCGTGGCCAGCTCGTTCGGGCGATGAGGATCCCTGACGTCCCACAGCTTGGCGGTGTGGTCCCAGCTGCCGGTGACCATCACCTGGCCGTCGCCGCGCAGGGCGGCCGCGTTGACGCGGTGGCCGTGCCCGCGGACGCGGGTCGAGTACGGCGACTCGAACATGCCGAGCACACTGCCCCGGGTGTCCACACTCGGATCGACGCGGTACGCCGCCAGCGCGAGCTGGGCGGCCAAGGCCGGATTCGTCGTCCGCATCTCGATGGCCTGCCCGGCGACCTTCTGCGCGAGCGCGCTGTTGCGCTGGCTGGTGGCGGTCTGCTCGGCACGGACGGCGTACGCCATCGCGGCCGTCGCCAGCACCAGCAGGACGGCCAGGAGCGCGACCAGCTGACGCAGCCTTCGGGTGCGGCGCCGGGCGACGGCCTGCTCGTGGTTCTCGATCGCGGCGCTCGCGTCGAGGAACCTGCGTTCACGCTGGGATAGCGCGCTGTCGTGCTCCGCCGCCCACTCCCTGGCGATGGCCAGCCTCGCGCCGCGGTAGAGCCAACCGTCGTCGCGGCCGACGGATTCCCAGGCGTCGGTCGCCTCGGTGAGCTGGCGGTGCACGCGCAGGCCTTCACGGTCCTCGGCGAGCCATTCGCGCAGGCGCGGCCAGCCCCGGATCAGCGCCTCGTGCGCGATCTCGATGCCGTTGTCGTCGAGCGTGACCAGCCGCGAAGACGCCAGCCTGTCCAGTACGACGGCGACGTCCGGGTCGTCGGCGTCCACCTCGTCGCGGGTGATGCGGCGTTTGGTGTCCTCGGTGCCTTCGCCGAGCGCGGTCATCCGCAGGAAGATCTGGTTCGCCAGCCGCTGCTGGTGTTCGGTCAGCGCGGTGAAGGTGTGCTCGGAGGTCTGCGCGACCGAGCGTTCGATCCCGCCGGTGGACTCGTAGCCGGTGAGGGTGAGGGTGTTGCCGTGACGGCGGCGCCAGGTTTCCAGCAGCGCGTGCGAGAGCAGCGGCAGCACGCCGGGCTGCCCGGTCGCGTCGGCGACCAGCCGCGAGACCAGCGCGTTCTCGACGCGGTATCCGGCGTCGATCGCCGGCCGCGAGATGGCCTGCCGCAGCTCCTCGGTGCTCATCGGGCCGACGAGGATCTGCGCGTCCTGCATGGCCTCGACCAGCTCGGGATGCCGTGCGCAGTGGGTGTAGAAGTCGGTGCGGATACCGAGGACGACCCGGGTCCGGCTCTCCGGCTCGGTCGTCGCGGTGACCAGCGCCGACAGGAAGGCCGCCCGTTCGTCGGTGTCCTGGCAGAGCGTGAAGACCTCCTCGAACTGGTCGACGACCAGCACGACGTCGCCGTCGCGGTCGGCGACCAGCTGGCGGGCGGCGAGGCCGAGGTTGCGCGGATGCTCGGTGAACTCCGCGAGCAGCCCGCCGGGCGCGAGCCCGAGGGCGGCGCCGAACTGGACGGCGCACTCCTGCAACGGCCTCGATCCGGGGGTCATCAGGAGCGTGATGGAGGTCTCGGCCAGTGCCGGAAGGAGGCCTGCCCGGAGCAAGGACGACTTACCGGAACCCGAAGCCCCGAGAACGGCCAAGAATCGTTGGCCCGAAAGCCTCGTGACGAGTTTTCCGACAAGTTGTTCGCGGCCGAAGAATCGGCTCGCGTCATCCGGCCCGAATGCGGTCAGACCGATATAAGGGGCGGATTCCCCATTCGACGGGGCAACCGGTGAATCATTGACTCCGGCGCGCGTCCGCTCGGTCACGTCGTGCCATCGCGCCTCCCACTCCTCCTCGGGGCCGTCGCACGCCCGGACATAGGCCAACGTGACCGCCAAGCTGGGCATCTTCTTCCCGCCGGCGGCTTCGGAGAGGGTGCCCGCGGAGTAGTGGGCGCGCCTGCCCAGCTCCCGGTACGTCGGATTTCCGGCCTTCTCCCGCAGCCGCCGGAGATCGGCGGCGAACCCCAGCAACGGATCATCCCCGGGGTCCAGCGGTCGTTCCGGACGCGGCACCTTTAATCCTTTCTTTTCAGTGGTTTTCCCAAGCTCGCATTAGGGGGCAACCGTACCGTGGAAACGGGGGAACTCCGCCGAGTACCGGGTACATCGAGCCGGTTAATTTCGATCGATTGACAGGCACGGGAAGGGATCGGGGACCCGAGGCGTTGTACCGACGCGTGACCTCCTTGCCTGACATCCCGCTGTCCGTGCTCGACCTCGCGCCCGTCGTGGCGGGAGGCGGTGTCGCGGATTCACTGCGCAACACTCTCGATCTCGCGCGCCGGACCGAAGCCCTCGGCTACCACCGGTACTGGCTCGCCGAGCACCACAACATGCCCGGTATCGCGAGCTCCGCGACCGCCGTGATGATCGGCCAGGTCGCGGCCGCCACCGAACGCATCCGGGTCGGCTCCGGCGGGGTCATGCTGCCGAACCACGCGCCGCTGGTGGTGGCCGAGCAGTTCGGCACCCTGGAGGCGTTCCACCCCGGCCGGATCGACCTCGGCATCGGGCGTGCCCCGGGCACCGACCAGCGGACCGCGCTCGCGCTGCGCGGCCCCGGCGGGCTCACCGCGGAGAACTTCCCGCAGCAGTTCGCGGAACTGCTGGCCTACTTCGAGCACTCCGACCAGCGCGCCGTCAACGCCGTGACCGCCGAAGGCAACAAGCCGCCGGTGTGGCTGCTCGGATCGAGCGGTTTCAGCGCGCGGATGGCGGGCGAGCTGGGCCTGCCGTTCTCGTTCGCGCACCACTTCAGCGCCGAGAACACGCTTCCCGCCGTGGCGCTCTACCGCGATTCGTTCAAACCGTCGGACGTCCTCGACGAGCCGTACGTGATGCTCGGCGTCTCCGTGGTGGCCGCCGAGACCGACGAGCGGGCCCAGTACCTCGCCGCCCCCAGCGGCCTGACGTTCCTCAGCCTGCGCAAGGGCCGCCCCATCCCGCTGCCGACGCCGGAAGAGGCCGCGGCCTACCCGTACACCGACATCGAGCGTGTGTTCATCGAGGACCGCGCCGCGAGCAGCATCATCGGTTCACCCGAGACGGTCCACAAGGGACTCGAGACCCTGCTGGCCGACACGGGCGCGAACGAACTGATGATCACGACCATGGTGCACGACCAGGCGGACCGGGTGCGGTCGTACGACCTGGTGTCCGAACTGGCCCGCTGAGGCGCTTCTCGCGCTTTCGGCGCAGTTCCGTGAAGGCCTCCTTGAGGGACTCTGGGTCCCTCAAGGAGGCCTTCGCGGATTTCCCGGCGTCTCTCACCCACCCCCGCGCCCCGAATGGACCAACGCGCCACCGGACACGAAAGAACGGACAAGACCCCCGCCCGCCTTTGTCACAAAAGAACAAGAATTCTCCGGTTACCAGGACGTGACGTCTTGATCACACCGAAGTTCTTGTCACCAGGCAGGCGCGTGATTAGCGTACCGACCAGTAGCAAACAGCACGGTAACGCCCCGTTGATACTGTTCAACGATTCCGTTCCGCCATTCGGAGCAAAGGAATTGCGCAAGCTGGGGTGTATTCGCCGTGCCCGGAAAACGGGAGGGTCGGCGTGGGCGTCCGGACTAACGCACCCTCATTCCCCGGCGCGGGTGCGATCCGGGAGACCGGCAGGCTCTACTCACTCGGCCTCGACGTCGTCCGCCTGACCTTCCGGCGGCCCTTCCAGGCGCGCGAACTGATCCAGCAGTTCTGGTTCATCGCGAGTGTGTCGATCCTGCCGACGGCGCTGGTCGCGATCCCGTTCGGCGCGGTGATCGCGCTGCACATCGGTTCGCTGACCGCGCAGATCGGCGCGCAGTCCTTCACCGGCGCGGCCAGTGTGCTGGCGATCATCCAGCAGGCCAGCCCCATCGTGACCGCGTTGCTGATCGCGGGCGCCGGCGGCTCGGCGATGTGCGCGGACCTCGGGTCCCGCACGATCCGCGAGGAGATCGACGCGATGGAGGTGCTCGGGGTCTCCCCCATCCAGCGCCTGATCGTGCCGAGGGTGCTCGCCGCGATGGGGGTCGCCGCATTCCTCAACGGAATGGTCAGCGTGGTCGGCGTCCTCGGCGGCTATTTCTTCAACGTCATCATGCAGAATGGGACACCGGGTGCGTATCTGGCCAGTTTCTCCGCGCTCGCGCAGCTTCCGGACCTCTGGATCAGTGAGCTCAAGGCGGTCATCTTCGGTTTCGTCGCGGCGATCGTCGCCTCTTATCGCGGGCTCAATCCGAAAGGCGGCCCGAAAGGCGTCGGTGACGCGGTGAACCAATCCGTGGTGATCACGTTCCTGCTCCTGTTCCTGTTGAACCTCGTGCTGACGACGCTTTACCTGCAGCTCGTCCCGGCGAAGGGCAGCTGATGGTCACGACGACACCTCCCCCTACAAGCACCCGGGCGACGCGGGTCCGCGAAGCCGTCGATCGCCGGTTCGGATTCCTGGACACGCTCGGCGACCAGATCCTCTTCTTCCTCAAGGCACTCGCCTGGGTGCCGCGTGCGGTGCGCCGCTATCTCCGCGAGATCACCCGCCTGCTGGCCGAAGTCAGCTTCGGCAGCGGCGCGCTCGCGGTCATCGGCGGCACGATCGGCGTGATGATCGGGATGACCGTGTTCACCGGCACGGTCGTCGGGCTCCAGGGGTATTCGGCGCTCAACCAGGTCGGCACGTCGGCGTTCGCCGGGTTCGTCTCCGCGTACTTCAACACCCGCGAGATCGCGCCGCTCGTGGCCGGGCTGGCGTTGTCGGCCACCGTCGGCTGCGGTTTCACCGCGCAGCTGGGCGCCATGCGGATCTCCGAGGAGATCGACGCGCTGGAAGTGATGGGCATCCCCAGCGTCCCGTACCTGGTGACCACCCGGATCATCGCGGGTTTCCTCGCGGTCATCCCGTTGTACGCGATCGGCCTGCTGACCTCGTATCTCGCGTCACGCCAGATCACCGTCTGGTTCTACGGCCAGTCCGCGGGTACCTACGACCACTACTTCCTGCTGTTCCTGCCACCGGGCGACGTGCTCTGGTCGTTCGGCAAGGTGCTGGTGTTCAGTGTCGTGATCGTGCTCGCCCACTGTTACTACGGCTTCCGCGCGAGCGGCGGCCCGGCGGGCGTCGGCGTCGCCGTCGGCCGCGGGGTGCGGACGGCGATCGTGGCGGTCAGCGTGCTGGACTTCTTCCTCAGCCTCGCGATCTGGGGCGCGACCACGACGGTGCAGGTGGCCGGATGAGCCGGCGCGGGCTGCGCAAAGCCGGGGTCAGGACGGCCGGGGTGCTGTTCCTCGTGGTGATGTCCGCCCTCGTGCTGCTGTCGATCAAGATCTACCGCAAGGATTTCGTCGACTCCGTGCCGGTGACGCTGCAGGCGGACCGCGTCGGCAACCAGTTGCGCCAGGGCGGGCAGGTCAAGGCGCGTGGCGTGGTGGTCGGCGAGATCCGTGACGTCCGCGCGACGCCGGGCGGCGCGGAGATCGACCTGGCCATGGAGCCCGGCAAGGTCTCGAAACTGCCCAAGAACGTGTCCGCGCTGCTCGTGCCGAAGACGTTGTTCGGTGAGCGGTACGTGCAACTGTCCATTCCGGACGGTTCGACCGCGGGGTCGCTCGCCCCCGGCGACGTGATCAGCCAGGATCGTTCGGCCAACGCGATCGAACTGGAGCGGGTCTTCGACAACCTGCTGCCCCTGCTCAAGGCCGTGCAGCCGCAGAAGCTCGCGACCACGCTGACCACCGTCGCCACCGCGCTGGAAGGCCGGGGCGACCAGATCGGCGACACGCTCGCCACCGCGGCCGCCTATCTGAAGGACTTCAACCCGAACCTGCCGAAGCTGAACGACAACATCCGTGACCTCGCCACGGTTTCGAAGCTGTACGGCGACATCGCGCCGGACCTGCTCGACGCGCTGAGCGCCTCGGCGGTCACGCTCGACACGGTCAAGGAGAAACGTGCCGAACTGGCGTCGGTGTACCAGCAGGTGACGTCGTCCTCCCAGCAGGTCACGACGTTCCTCGCCAACAACCGCGCCAACATCATCGCGCTCGCCGCCGACAGCCGCGCACCGCTGGAGATCGGCGCGAAGTACTCGCCCAGTTTCGCCTGCACACTGGACGCGCTCGCCAAGCTGAAGCCGCAGATGGACAACGTCCTGGGGGCAGGCACGGACGAACCCGGCCTGCACGCGGAGATCACCATCTCTCAGCCCAGGGGCAAATACGTGCCCGGCAAGGACGATCCGGTCTACGACGCCACCGGCGAACCGCGCTGCTACCCGTCGAACGGCCTGATGAGCCAAGGGATCGTGGCGACCGGCGACAGAACCGCCGCGCTCCCGGGCGTGCAGGGCGACCTCGGCCTGGCGAACTCGCCGCAGGAACGGGAACTGCTCTCCACGCTGGTCGCGCCGTCGATCGGGGTCCCGGCGGGCCAGGTGCCCGCCTGGGGCAGCGTGCTCGTCGGCCCGCTCTACCGGGGCACGGAGGTGACCCTGCGATGAGGAACTTCGTGAGCCCGCTGATCAAAGGGCTGATCTTCGTCGTCGTCACGACGCTGGCGACGGTGCTGCTGGCGGTGTCCATCACCAACACCGGCCTCGGCGACACCAAGACCTACAGCGCCAAATTCCTCGACGCGACGTCGCTGAACGTCGGCGACGACGTCCGGATCTCCGGGGTGCGGGTCGGCCAGATCGAGGAACTCGAGATCGCCGACCACAGCCTGGCCCGCGTCCGGTTCTCCCTCGACTCCCAGCGCAGGCTGCCTGCCGACGTGACCGCGGTGGTCAAGTACCGCAACATGGTCGGCCAGCGCTACATCGCGCTCGAACGAGGCAAGGGCACCCGCGACCTCCTGGAGCCCGGCGCGGAGATCCCGCTGGAGCGCACGACGCCCGCGCTCGATCTCACGGAACTGTTCAACGGCTTCAAACCGCTGTTCCAGGCGTTGTCCCCCAAGGACGTCAACCAGCTCTCCGGCGAGATCGTCCAGGTGCTGCAGGGCGAAGGCGGCACGGTGGAAAGCCTGCTGGCGCACACCGGTTCGCTGACCACCACGCTCGCCGGCCGCGACAAGGTGATCGGCGACGTGATCACGAACCTGGACACGGTGCTGAAGAGCATCAACGGCAAGGGCGACGCACTGTCCACTTTGGTCTCCACGTTGAAGGAGCTGGTGTCCGGCCTCGCCGGTGACCGCGCCGAGATCGGGGAAGCCGTCTCCGGGCTCGCGGACCTCACCACCGCCACGGCCGGCCTGCTCGAACAAGGCAGGAAACCGCTCAAGGACAGCATCGAGGGGCTCGGCCTGCTGGCCGGCCAGCTGACGACCGACGAGGGCAAGGCCGAAGTCGACCGCGTCCTGACCGTGCTCCCGGGGAAGCTGAACGACCTGGGGCGGATCGGCTCCTACGGATCGTGGATGAACTTCTACCTGTGCTCGTCCGTCCTGCAGACCCAACCTCCGCGCGGGGTCCCGGCGACGGCGGAGAGGTGCACGTCGTGAAACCCTTCAAGGAGCGGAACCCGATCGTCGTCGGGGTCGTCGGCAGCGCCGTCGCGGCCGCGCTGCTGACCGCGACGCTCAACTACGAGAACCTGCCGATCATCGGCTCCGGAACCACCTACCAGGCCGAATTCTCCGAAGCGGCCGGGTTGCAGGAGGACGACGAAGTCCGTATCGCCGGCATCAAGGTCGGCGAGGTGAGCGACGTCCGGCTCGCCGAAGACCACGTGGTGGTGAGCTTCCGGGTCAAAGACGCCTGGATCGGCGACCGGACCGCCGCCGAGATCAAGATCAAGACCCTGCTGGGCCGGAAGTTCCTCGCCCTGCGCCCGACCGGCGAGACGGTGCAGAACCCGAAGCAGCTCATTCCGCGCACCAGGACCGTGACGCCGTACGACGTCACCGAGGCGTTCAACGGGCTGGCGGACACCGCGGGCGCCATCGACACCGATCAGCTCGCGGAGAGCTTCACCACGCTCAGCGACACGTTCAAGAACTCGCCCGCGCATATCAAGAAGGCGCTCGAAGGGCTGACGTCGCTGTCGAAGACCGTGTCCTCCAGGGACAACGAGCTCGCCAGCCTGCTGTCCAACGCGCACGGCCTCACCACGACGCTCGCGAACTCGAACGACGACTTCGCCAAACTCCTCGCGGACGGCAACCTGCTGCTGACCGAACTGGACAAGCGGCGGCAGGCGATCCACGACCTGCTGACCGGCTCGCAGGAACTCGCCACCCAGCTTTCGGGACTGGTGAAGGACAACAAGGACCAGCTCGGCGGAGCGCTCAGCCAGCTCGGAGAGGTGACCGACATCCTGCAGCGGCAGAACGACAATCTCGCCAAGAGCCTCGAGCTGGCCGCGCCGTACTTCCGCGTGGTGAACAACTCGCTCGGCAACGGACGCTGGGTGGACGGCTACCTGTGCGGGCTCATCCCGGAGAACCGGGATCCCTGCACCCCGCCGATCCCGGGAGGTGGCCGGTGATCAGCAGATTCGTCACCCTCGCGCTCGTGCTCGCGCTGGCCGTCGTGGGCGGGCTCTGGTGGATCTTCTCCGGCAGCGGGCTCGACCGTGTCACCGTGTACTTCTCGCGCGCCGTCGGCGTCTACAGCGGATCGGACGTGCGGGTGCTCGGCGTCCGCGTCGGCCAGGTCGAATCGGTGGCCCCGGAAGGGGAACGCGTCAAGGTCGTGCTGACCGTCGACGGGTCGACGCCGATCGCCGCCGACACGAACGCCCTGGTCGTGGCGCCGAGCGTGGTGGCCGACCGCTATGTCCAGTTCACCAAGCTCACCCGCGCCGGGAACCGGCTCGACGACGGCGCGGTGATCCCGGTCGAGCGCACCGGAACGCCGGTGGAACTCGACCAGCTCTACTCCAGCCTCGACACGCTCGCCAAGGCGCTCGGCCCCAAGGGCGCGAACGCCGACGGCGCGCTTTCCGAGCTGCTGCGCACCGGCGCGAAGAACCTCCAGGGCAACGGCAAGCCGTTCAACGAGTCGGTGCGCAACTTCGCCGACCTCGCCAGGACCCTGTCCGGGAATTCGCAGAACCTGTTCGCCACCGTCGACGAACTGCAGCGGTTCACCTCGATGCTGGCGACCAACGACCGGAACGTCAGCGAGGTCAACAAGCAGCTCGCCTCGGTGACCGGGACGCTCGCGCAGAACAAGGACGAACTCGCCCGCGCGCTCAACGGCCTCGGTGGCGCGCTGGCGGAGATCCAGCAGTTCATCAAGGACAACCGCGCGCTGATCAAGTCCAATGTGGACAAGCTCGCAGTGACCACCGGGACGCTGGTCGACAAACGCGCGGCGCTGGCCGAGACCCTCGACACACTCCCGCTGGCGGTGACGAACGTGCTCGAAGCAGTCGACCCGAAGACCGGCAAGCTGCAAAGCCGCGGCGACATGCTCGAATACGCCCCGCTCCCGTTGCCCGTCGCCGGGGCCACCTACACCGGGGGACGCTGATGGCCGCGAAACGGAAGATCGCCGTGCTCGCCGCGTGCTGTGTCGCGCTCACCGCCTGTTCCTCGGATTTCAAGGGCGTCTACGACCTGCCGCTCCCCGGCGGCGCCGACATCGGCGACCATCCGTACCGGGTGACCGTGCAGTTCGCCGACGTCCTCGACCTGGTCCCCCAGGCCGCGGTGAAGGTCGGCGACGTCCCGGTCGGCCGGGTAGAGACGATCAAGCTCGGCGAAGACGGCTGGACGGCCGAGACCGTCCTGGCGGTCAACGGCGACGTCCACCTGCCCGCCAACGCCATCGCGCGGCTGCGCCAGTCCAGCCTGCTCGGCGAGAAGTTCATCGAACTCGCCCCGAGCGCGGCGAAGGCCGAGGGAAGGCTGGGCGACGGCGGGGTGATCCCGGTCGCGAGCACGAACCGCAACCCGGAGTTCGAGGAGATCTTCGGCGCGCTGTCCCTGCTGCTCAACGGCGGCGGGATCGGCCAGTTGCAGACCATCAACCGGGAGCTGTCGAAGGTGATGGACGGCAACGAGGAGGAGATCCGCTCCTTCTTGTCCACTGTGGAGCAACTGGTGTCCAACCTGGACACGCACCGCTCCGACATCACCTCCGCCCTCGACGGGCTCAACCAGCTCTCGACCACACTGGCGAACCGGAAGAAGCAGGTCGAGGGCGCGCTGACCGACCTCACCCCCGGCCTCCAGAGCCTTGCCGATCAGCGCACCCAGCTCGTCTCGATGCTGCAGGCGCTGGACCGGCTCTCCGGGGTCGGCGTCGACGTGATCAAGAAGAGCCGGGCCGATCTCGTCGCGGACCTCACCGCGCTCGCGCCGATCCTCAAGCGGCTGGCCGACGCCGGCGAGGCCTTGCCCAAGTCGCTGGAGATCCTGCCGACGTTCCCGTTCACCGACGCCGTCCGCGACGGCATCAAGGGTGACTACCTGAACGTCTACGCCTCGGTCATCCCGGCGCCGGGTGTCGAACTCCCGCCGCCTGGCGAAGGTGTCCCGCCGGGGCTCCCGACCTTGCCGCTGCCGTCCTCCGGAGGTAGCTGATGCTCACCACCCGTGTCCGGATCCAGGTGATCGCGTTCGTCATCCTCGCGCTGGCGACGACGGCGTTCGTCGGGGCCAGCTACGCGGGGCTCGACCGGCTCTTCGGGGCGGGCGGGTACACCGTGAAGCTCGCCCTGACCGACGGCGGGGGCCTGTTCACCAACGGCGAGGTGACCTATCGCGGCGTCGCCGTCGGCCGGGTCGGCGAACTGCGGCTCACCGACGGCGGGATGGAAGCGGATCTGCTGATCGACGACGACGCGCCCCCGATCCCGGCGAACTCGCGGGCCGTCGTGGCGAACCGGTCCGCGGTGGGTGAGCAGTTCGTCGACCTCCAGCCGCGGACCGGCGACGGGCCGTACCTCGCCGAAGGTTCGGTCATCCCGCGCGAGGCGACGGCCGTTCCGCTGCCGGTGCAGCATCTGCTGACCGACCTCGACTCGCTGACCGCGTCCGTGCCGACCGAGGATCTGCGGACCGTGGTCGACGAACTCGACAACGCCCTGCGCGGGTCCGGCGCGAACCTGCAGGTGCTGCTGGACTCCACCACCGACTTCACGAAACAGGCCGCGAACCACCTGCCGCAGACGGAGAAACTGATCACCGACGGCTCGACCGTGTTGAAGACGCAGGTCGACTCGTCGCAGGCGTGGCGGCAGTTCAGCGGCAACGCCAAGCAGTTCGCCGAGCAGCTGTCCCGTTCGGACGGTGACCTGCGGCGGCTGATCGCGACCGCGCCCGACGCGGCGACCCAGCTCTCCGGGCTGCTGCGGGACAACGAGCCGGGCCTGCCGATCCTGCTGGCGAACCTGCTCACCACGTCGCAGGTGTTCTCCGCCCGCACCGACGGCCTCCGGCAGTTGCTGATCAACACCCCGAAGGCGGTGTCCGCGGTCGACGCCGCCGTCGACGGGGGGTCCGTGAGGACCGAGCTGGTCCTGACCTTCTTCGACCCCATGCCCTGCACCAAGGGCTACGAGGGCACGAGGATCCGCAGCAGCACGGAACTCTCGCCGCTGCCGTTCAACACCGGTGCCGCGTGCACGCTCGACAAGGGCAACGCGAGTTCGGTCCGCGGCTCACAGAACGCGCCGAAGGGCGGGGTCCCGCCCGCCGCGATCCCCGGCGGCTTCGGCGCCGACGGCCAGCCGACGTCCACCAGCCTCGAGGAGATGTTGTGGCTGCGCAACTGAAGATCGCGATCGCCGTGCTCGCCGCGGCATGCGCGTTCGCGGGATGGGCCGGGTACACCTGGTTCACCGCGACGGGTTCCGACGCCGTGGCCTACGGGAACTCGCGCGACGAAGCACTGAAGACCGGGCGTGAACTCGTCGCCCGGTTGACCACCCTCGACCACCACCGCGTCGACCAGGGCATCGCCGACTGGCTCGCCGCGTCCACCGGTCCGCTGCGCGATCAGCTGGGCAAGACCGACGACGCGACGAAGCAGACGCTCACCAAGGACGCGACGGTCTCGACGGGCAAGGTGCTCGACGCGGCGATCAGCGAACTCGACGACCACGCGGGAACCGCCAAGATGCTGGCGTCGGTGGAGATCACCATGGCGAAGGAGGGCGCCGCGCCGACGACGAAGCGCAACCGGTTCGCCGCCGGGCTGACCAGGACGGACGAGGGCTGGAAGCTCAGCGCGCTCGACCAGCTTCCGGTGGGTGCGCGATGACCGCCACGGCCGACACCGAGACCGAAGCCGAAGTCGAAGTCGTCGAAGAAGAGGTCACCGAGACGCCATCACGCCGATCGAAGCTGCCGTTGATCCTGCTGGTCGCGGCCGCCGTGCTGGTGGCGGCCGCGGTGTGGTTCACGCTGGAGGCGAGGTCGATCTCGGCGGCGCCGTCGGCGGCCAACACCGCGCTCACCGACGTCGGCGCGACCGCCGAGGTGAACTCCGCGGTGACCGTGGCGCTCGACAAGATCTTCTCCTATTCCTACGACCGGACCGACGCCACCGAAAAGGCGGCCGCGTCGGTGCTCAGAGGCAAGGCACTGGAGTCGTACAACCAGTTGTTCGCCCAAGTCCGGGAAAAGGCCCCGGCGCAGAAACTGGTACTCACCACCCGCGTCTCCTCATCCGCCGTCCAGGAACTCGGCGACGGTAAAGCGAGGCTGCTGGTATTCCTCGATCAAGCGGCCACCCGGGCCGACAACAATTCTTCGACAACGGCCGCCGCCCAGCTTTCGATCACCGCGGAACGCGAAGGCGACAACTGGGTCATCACCGATCTCGTCCCCCGATGATCCCTCATTCGTCCGCTTTGTAAACCAGGAGAGAAAACGAGGAGAAACCCATGTTCGGTCGAACGCGCCCTAAAACAGCCCGCCGCCGTCTCGGCACGGTCGTCGCACTCACCTCCGCGCTCGCCATGGCCGGCAGCCTCGCCGCGACCCCGGCGCTGGCGGACGACCCGGTGGAGATCCCGGTGTCCTACACCGTCACCGGGACGACCACGGTGAAGAAGACCGGCGGCACCCTCGCTCTCGGCCCCGGCCAGCTCAATGGTGCCCTCGTCATCGACGGTGACAACGTCGGTATCCGCGGCGATCTGGCCCTGCCGCCCTCGACGGCGAACATCTCGCTGGTCTCGGGCGTCTTCAAGATCAAGGCCCGCGTGCGGATCGAGCCGACCGGCCCGGTCACCGGCACGCTCGCCAACGGCGATCTGACCACCCGCTCGCAGGCGAACATGCTGATCGACAACATCGTGGTCGGCCTGTTCTGGCCGGTCGTCCCGCTCCCGACGGTGCCGAACGCCTGCAAGACGGTCAAGCCGCTCGACCTGACCCTGGTGTCGAAGAACGTCGACCTGTTCGCGCCGACCATCCCGTCCTCGGGGACGTTCACCATCCCGGAGTTCAAGGACTGCTTCATCAACGACCTCGCACTGGGGGCGTTGATCTCGGGGCCGGACAACACGATCAACCTGAGCATGAAGTCGAACCTGTCCTGACGCCCAAGTCCGTGAAGGCCTCCTTGCCTACCCTCAAGGTAGGGAAGGAGGCCTTCACGGAAAGTCAGCAGAAATACGGCGCCGCCGGGTCGACCAAGGCGACGCCGGTGCTGTCACCTGCGGAAACGGCGTGGACCGGAGCGCACACGCCGGAGAACTTCCAGAAGTCCGTCGGCGGTTCAGTGCTGGTGTCACGGCTTTCCGACTTCACGTTGCTGCCCCAGGCGAAGACGCTCCCGTCGGCTTTCAGCGCGACGTTGTGGTTGAAGCCCGCGTCGATGGCGACCACGCCGGACTGCGCCTCCGGCGGAACCGTGGCCTGGCCGTAGAAGTCGTCACCCCACGCGATGACGCCGCCGTTCTTCAGCGCGATGCTGTGCCGGAAGCCGGCCGAGATCGCCGAAACCCCGGAGGTGGCCGCCGCGGGCACGGTGATCTGGCCTTTCCCGTTGCTGCCCCAGGCGACGACGCCGCCGTTCTTCAGCGCCAGCCCGTGGTCGCCGCCCGCTGAGATCGCGGTGACCCCGGACGAAACCGTCGCGGGCACGGCCGTCCTCGAACCCCAGCTCAGCACGCTGCCGTTCGCTTTGAGCGCCAGGTTGAAGTACGCGCTGGTGGAGATGGCCGTGACCCCTGACGTCGCAGTCGCCGGTACCACGTTCTGACCGTAGAAACCGTTGCCCCAGGCGATGACGCCGCCGTTCTTCAGCGCGAGTTCGTGCGCCCAGCCGGCGGCGATCGCCGAGACCCCGGACGTGGCCGCGGACGGAACGGCCAGCTGGCCATAGCTGTCGTTTCCCCAGGCGATCACCCCGCCGTCCTTGAGCGCGAGGTGGGTGATCGCGCCCGCGGAGACCGCGCTGGCGCCGAGCGCCGCGGCCGGGATGGTCCCCTGCCCGTAGTCGTTGCTCCCCCATGGCCGCGCTTCGCCGGTCGGCGCGGCGCTCGCCGTACCGGAAAGGGAAACCGTTGCGATCATTACGGTAATCGCGATGCCCGCCACCCGTCGTGATCGGATGCGTCGATTCTCGGAAGACATGCGCCGAATGTTAACCCGGTTCCGCCGACCGGCCGCCTCTTTGTCATCCACGGACAAACTTCATAATCGAATTCAGCGCACGCTGACAAGAAAGAACAGGTCCCTCACCCACTTCGAAACATGTCGACATGAATCCTTGTTACGTACATAACTCGCGGGTAACCTCGGTTTACCCCACCACCGAGAAAGCCGCTCTAGTTGAGCATATTTGATCAGAAAATCCGCCGAAAGGCGCATGGGGAAAGCCGACCGAGACGTAAACTGGATCAAAGGAGATGACAGGTATGTCCCGTAGACTTGGCAAGTTGTCAGCCGGCGTCGCCACCACCGGCATCGTGTTCGGCGCCGTCGCCGTGCTCACCGCCGGCACGGCCGCGGCCGCGACCACCTACGCCACCGGCACCGTCGCCTACATGTGCAACTTCCCCGGCATCGGCCAGCAGCAGCTGGACGTGAAGGCGAACTTCACCGGACCGGACTCGGTCGCCGCCGGCGGTACCTTCACCCCGGCGTCCGTCGGGGGCTCCGCCACCATCAACGCCACCATCAACGCGCTGCTCAACGCCGCCAACTACGACGGCGTGCGCGGCAAGGCGAACATGCCGGTCACGGTCACCAACGCCTCCCCGGCTTCGGCGACGGTGACGAACCTGGACGTTCCGACGCAGATCAACCCGTACGTGCCGGGGCCGCGGACGTTCAACATCGTCCAGGACGCGGGCACCGGTGTTCCCACGTTCACCGCCGGTACGCCCGGCTCGGCCACCGCGTCACTCGGCACCACGATCAACGCGCCGCTGGACTTCCACAAGAAGGACGGCACCTGGACCACCTGGAACTTCAACTGCACGGTGAAGAACACCAACCCGGCGCAGAACCGCGCGTTCAGCCCGGCGATCCCGATCACCTGATGAACCATCCGTGCGGGGCGGGGACGCCCGCCCCGCACGGTCTCCATCCACGCGAGGCAGGAGAGGAACACCCATGACACAGCAGGTTCGCCGGGCACTCGGGAGGTTTCCCGTTCTGGCGGGCGTCATCCTGCTCGTGGGGGTTAGCGGCGCACTGTCCTCTTCGGCCGCGACCGATCCGGCCACCCCGCCGCCGGCACCGCTGCAAGGCGCCACGTCCGCGCACCAGAGTCTCGCGAACGCTTGTGTCTTCCCGGATCCGGCCGGGGAACGACCGGTCACGATGGACGTCCAGGCGACGCTGCCGAAGGTCGTCCAGACCGGAAAGCCCGTACAGATCAAGGACTTTTCGCTGACATTCACGATCGCGGAAGGGTCGCTCGGCGCAGTCACCGAGGTTGCGGGTGGTGCGACGGTCGAACTCATGGCCGCGAACGGGGACAAGAAGACCCCGGTCCCCGTGTCACTGACGATCCCGGCGGCGAAGGTGCCGGCCACCGGCGAACTGAAGCTGGTCGCGACGGGCACCGTCCCCGACATCGTGCTGAACGTGCCGTCCGAGCTGCGGCTGAGCACGGGCGCGCCGTCGCTCGCGCTGACCGCCGCCGAGACGCCGCTCAAACCGATCACCTGCGTCCAGGCACCGGACCAGAAAACGCTGCTCGGCAGTGTCACGCTCCTGCCCCTCGGGAAGCCCGAACCGGGGCCCGGCAAGCCCGGTGAACCGAAGAAGCCCGGAGCCGGCGCGCGATCCGCGGACGATGTCCACGCCGGCGCTCTCTACCCCATCGCGTTGCAGCCGTTCGAACTGCAGGGCACGTCGACGATCACGAAACTCGGCGCCTTCGCCCGGTTGAAGCCCGCGTTCATGGTCAACGCGGTGTGGCACGTCGACCTGGAGAACACCGAAGGGCCCGGCAAGATCACCGGCTCGGTCATGATGCCGCCGAGCTCGATCACCTTCCTCGGTTTCGGCTTCGTCCCGATCACCGCGACCATGGAACTGTTGCCGGAGGACTACGCGACCGGCAATCACATCATCGACGTCGACGGCGTATCGATCCCGGAACCGGAGGGCAGCTCGACCGTCCTCACCCCGCTCAAGGTCTACGGGAAACTGAGCGGGGTCACCATCAACGGGGTCGGCCTCGACGTCGGCGACAACTGCCTCACCGCCGAGCCGATCAAGATCAATCTCCGCGGGGAGAAGTACGGGATGTTCACCGGTGGCGTCGTGCGCACCGATCCGAAGTGGACGGATCCCGCCTATCGGGACTTCACCCTGCCCCCGTTCTCGGGCTGTGGTGTGAAGGAAGATCTCGACTCGCTGTTGACCGGGATGGCGTCGGGGCCGGGGAACCAGGCTTGCGTCGGGGTCAACCAGGTCGGGCTGCCCTGGGACCTGGAGCGCAAGTGCCCGAACGTCGATCCGCCGGTGGCGCGCCGCTGAGGATCGGCGAGGACGCGCTCGAAGTCTTGGGGTGCTTCAATCTCATGAACGGAAACCGGACGGTCCTGCCGGCGTTCGCGGAGGTCAGGTCGATGACCTTCCGGGAACTCATCGACATGCTGGCGGCCGTCGATCCCGCGCGGCTGGCGAAGGCGAATCCGATCGACCTGCTGGAGGCGCCCTGGGTGTTGATCGACGAGAACCTCCGGGGCGGGTTCATCAAGCACTGCCGGGAACTCACCGACGATCGGTTGCGGCACTGCGCCGAGATCGCCGAAACGTTCTTTTCCTGGCTGGTGCCCTACGGCGGATACAGCAGGCAATCCGCGACGGGCGACAGGTTCCATCTGTCCGCCACGCTGATCCTCGCCATCGGCCCCAGGACGGACATCGCTCTCCTCGACCCGATGCGGCTCCTCCACGAGTTCCTGCACGACTCGCCGCCGGTCGAAACGGCACGCGAACTCCTGGCGGGTCCGTCGCCAGGACCTGAAGCCCGCGCGATCGTCGGACGACTGAGCCTGCTCGAGCAGCTCCGGCGGATCGACCACCTCTTGCCCCCGTCCGCGGAAAAGGGGCGCTACGAGCAATGGAAAACGCTGTGAGAGCCCGGATCTGAAGACCCGTCGCTACGAGCCGCTCGGCGTCCACTGTGGACTCTTGCGCGGCGCCGGAAGCACCTCGGGCAAAGCGTAACCGGCGGGCGCGACCCCGGCCCGCAGCGCGAGTTCCATTTCGAACCGTGCCCCCGGGTCACGCAGGTGTTCGCCGAAGGTCGCCTGCAGCTGCCGCATGCGGTACCGCACGGTCTGCGGGTGCACCTGGAGGCGCTCGGCGATGTCGACGACGTTGCCCTGGCTGTCCAGCCAGGCTCGCAGGGTTTCGAGCAGCCGTTCCCGCTGTTTCCCGGTCATCTCCGCGAGCGGCGCGAACAGGCGGTCGCGCAGCTGGCAGGTCAGCGCGGCGTCGGCGTTCACGAGCAGGGTGGCGAGGTGTTCTTCGGCGCGGATCACCCGGCGGGCCTGGATGATGCCGCGTTCGGACAGGTGCAGAGCCTCGCGCGCCCAGCGGAGGGAATCGGCGACGGAGTCCAGCGGGCGGCACGGGCCGATCGAGAGCCGGTAGTCCGGCAGCGCGGCCTGTAAGGTGGCCAGGCGGGCGACGGAGAGCTCGCCGGGGACGAGCACACGCGGCTCGGCACAGTCGAGTTCGGCGAGGACGTCCGAATCCACCGCGTTGTGCCGCCGGGGTCTGACGGTGTCGCCGATCGGGTGCAGCACCACCGGCGTCGCGCGCTCGGGCACCGTCCAGCCGGTCAGCTGCGCGAGTTCCGCGATCGCCTTCGACGGCGCGGGCGGGGTTTCCAGCACCAGGTGCAGCAGTTTGCGGCGCCAGGTGTCCAGGGCCCCCGCGGTGCGCGCCTTCGCTTCGAGGTACCCGTCCAGCGCGACGGACGCGAGTTCGTCCATGAACGCGAGCATCGCGTCGGCCAGTTGCGACATCACCGCGGACGACAGGCCGCTGCGGCGGCCGACCCGCATGATGCGCCGCCACGAAACCCTGGCGCCGACCCGGTACGCCGACTGAAGGGTGTCGAGGCTGCGGCCTTCCCGCATCTCGTTCTGCCCGAGGCGATGGTGGACCTCGTGCGACTGTTCCTTCGACACACTCGGATCCGCGATCTGGGCGACGAACAACGTGATCGCGTACTCGACGCCCGCGCGGATCGACTTCCCGTACGGCCCGTCGAGCGGGCGCGCGTACGCGGGGATGGTCGCCCGGATCTCGTCGACGATCTCGTTGGCGAGGCTGCCCAGTTCCGGTCGCAAAATGTCGGCGAGCTTGCGGGGAAGTGCCGCAGGGGGCTGCGCAGCGTGTTCGATTCCGCGCTCCACCGACATCGCAGCTCCTTTGCTCCGCCCAGCGTCCTGACATCCCACGATCGTCGTGGGGTGACAACGAACACATCGCGAAGTCGCTCGTGAATGTGTCACCTTTCGCAGAAGAAACCGATTTCTTGTCACCATCGTGACAAAATCACGCGTCATCCCTGAATTTTGATGACAAGTGCCCGGCAAACGCCTCGCGCGGTACGTACGAACGGCCGATGAATACGGAGCGTCACTGCTTTCCGGTGAGCAATTCCCCGAGTGCTTCGAGCACCGGCTCCAGCACGCGGACCTCCGTACCGGCGCATTCGGTGATCCCCGCGCCGACGACGTCGAACCCGCTCAGCCCGCGAAGCATCACCACCAGGCGCTCGATCGTCAAGCCACCGGGCTCCGGATAGTTCAGCCCGTCGAACTCCGCCGGGTCGAGCACGTCGAGGTCGAGATGGACGTAGACCTTGTCCGCGCCGGCCAGCCCGGCGGCGACGTCGGCCGTCTCGACGACGAGCCCGCGGCCGACCACGGCCCGCTCGGCGTCGTCGAACGCCCTCGTTCCCGCGAGGACGACGCGTCCGGGTTCGACCGGCGGGTTCGCGGCGAACTCCGGGTCGCCCTCGCCGAGCAGCGACCGCAGCACCATGCCGTGGAACGCACCCGACGGCGACGTCTCCGCGG
Organism: Amycolatopsis lurida; assembly: GCF_900105055.1. Classification (NCBI taxonomy): domain Bacteria; kingdom Bacillati; phylum Actinomycetota; class Actinomycetes; order Pseudonocardiales; family Pseudonocardiaceae; genus Amycolatopsis; species Amycolatopsis lurida. The sequence continues at coordinate 6,480,576 of NZ_FNTA01000004.1, read as the reverse complement.
TGTTGAGGTCGGAATGCGCGTCGAACCAGGCGACACCGAGGCCCGGCCCGAAGCGGTGGCGCGCGACCCCGATCGGGATCAGCTCGACGCCGCAGTCCCCGCCGATGGTGAGCACCGGCCCGCCCGGCGCCTCGAGGGCGGCGAGCTGCGCGGCCCGGTTCGCGCCGGTGAGCACGGCGCGGTTGGCGATGCCGTCGACCGCGGGCGACGTTTCACGGGTCTGCCGGATGTGGTGCACCGGCACGCCCAGCACGTGGCCCGCCAGCTCGGCGAGCGCGACGCAGCCTTCGGGCAACTCCGGCGCGCGCTCGGTCAGAGCGCCTTGGAACTGGGGTACGGCGTTGATCAGCACCCGGTCCAGGTTAGCGGCGGCCGCAAGTCCGTGAAGGCCTCCTTCCCTACCGTCAGGGTTGGGAGGAGGCCTTCACGGACCGGTACGGGCTACTCCAGGACGAGGAGCAGGTCCCCGCCTTCCACCTGCTGGACGGCGTTGATCGCGCGCCGCGCCACCTTGCCGCCGGTCGCCGCGGTGATCGAGGCCTCCATCTTCATCGCCTCGATGGTCGCGACCGTCGCGCCGGCCTCGACCTCGTCGCCCTCGGACACCTGCAGCGTGACCACCCCCGCGAACGGCGCGGCGATCTGTTTCGGGTCGCCCTTGGCGGCCTTCTCCGTCGCCGGGATGTCCGACGCGATCGAGGTGTCGCGGACCTGGATCGGGCGCAGCTGGCCGTTGAGCGTGGACATCACCGTGCGCAGCCCGCGCTCGTCGGCCTCGCCGATGGCCTCCAGCTCGATCAGCAGCCGGACACCCTGTTCCAGGTCGACCGAGTACTCCTCGCCCGGCCGCAGGCCGTAGAAGAAGTCCTTGGACGGCAGGACGGAGGTGTCGCCGTACTGCTCGCGGTGCGCCTCGAAGTCCTTCGTGGGCCCGGGGAACAGCAGCCGGTTCAGCGTCGCGCGCCGGTTCTCGGCCAGCCCCTTGTGGTCCTCTTCGGACAGTTCCTGCACCGGCTTCGGCTGCGCCCGGCCTTCGAGGGCCTTGGTGCGGAACGGCTCCGGCCAGCCCCCGGGCGGGTCACCCAGTTCGCCGCGCAGGAAGCCGATCACCGAGTCGGGGATGTCGAACTTGTTCGGCTCCGCCTCGAAGTCGGACGGCGAGACGCCCGCGCCGACGAGGTGCAGCGCGAGGTCACCGACCACTTTGGACGAAGGCGTGACCTTGACCAGATGCCCGAGGATCTTGTCCGCGGCCGCGTACATCGCCTCGATGTCCTCGAACCGCTCCCCGAGGCCGAGCGAAATCGCCTGGGTGCGCAGGTTCGACAGCTGACCGCCCGGGATCTCGTGGTGGTACACCCGCCCGGTCGGCGAGGAGAGCCCCGCCTCGAACGGCGCGTAGATCTTGCGCACGCTCTCCCAGTACGGTTCCAGGTCACCGATCGCCTGCAGGTCGAGCCCGGTCGGCCGGTCCGAGTGATCGGTGGCCGCGACGAGCGCGGAAAGCGACGGCTGCGACGTCGTGCCCGCCATGGACGCGACGGCACCGTCGACGGCGTCCGCCCCGGCCTGGATCGCGGCGAGGTACGTCGCCAGCTGACCACCCGCGGTGTCGTGCGTGTGGATGTGCACCGGGAGGTCGAATTCCTTGCGCAGCGCGGAAACCAGCCGCACCGCCGCCGGCGCCCGGAGCAGGCCCGCCATGTCCTTGATGGCCAGGACGTGCGCCCCCGCCCCGACGATCTGCTCCGCCAGCTTGAGGTAGTAGTCCAGCGTGTACAGCTTCTCCGACGGGTCCGACAGATCCGAGGTGTAGCAGAGCGCGACCTCGGCGACGGCGGTCCCGGTCTCGCGGACGGCTTCGATCGCCGGGCGCATCTGCTCGACGTCGTTGAGGGCGTCGAAGATCCGGAAGATGTCGATCCCGGTCGCCGTGGCCTCCTCGACGAAGGCGTTGGTCACCTCGGTGGGGTACGGCGTGTACCCGACCGTGTTGCGGCCGCGCAGCAGCATCTGCAGGCAGATGTTCGGCACCGCTTCCCGCAGCTTCGCCAGCCGCTCCCACGGGTCCTCCGCCAGGAACCTCAGCGCGACGTCGTAGGTCGCGCCGCCCCAGCATTCCAGCGAAAGCAGCTGCGGCGTGGTCCGCGCGACGACCGGCGCGACCGCGAGCAGGTCCTTCGTCCGCACGCGGGTGGCGAGCAGCGACTGATGCGCGTCACGGAAGGTGGTGTCGGTGACGCCGATGGTCGGCGACTCCCGCAGCCAGCGGGCGAACCCGGCCGGACCGAGTTCGGTCAGCTTCTGCTTCGACCCGGGCGCCGGTTCGAGATCCTTCGGCAGCTTCGGCAGCTTGAGCTGCGGGTCGAGGGTGCGCGGACGCTCGCCGTGCGGTTTGTTGACCGTCTTGTCGGCGAGGTAGGTCAGCAGCCTGGTCCCGCGGTCGGCCGAATGGCGCGCGGTGAGCAGATGCGGGCGTTCCTCGATGAACGACGTCGTGACGCGGCCTTCGCGGAAGTCCGGATCGTCGAGGACGGCCTGCAGGAACGGGATGTTCGTGGCCACACCGCGGATCCGGAACTCGGCGACGGCGCGCCTCGCACGGCCGACGGCGGTCTTGAAGTCGCGGCCGCGGCAGCTGAGCTTCACCAGGAGCGAATCGAAGTGCGCGCTGATCTCGGTGCCGGCGAACGCCGTCCCGCCGTCGAGGCGGATACCGGAGCCGCCGGGCGAGCGGTACGCGCTGATCATCCCGGTGTCCGGGCGGAAGCCGTTGGCGGGATCCTCGGTGGTGATGCGGCACTGCAGGGCGGCGCCGCGCAGGTACACCTTGTCCTGCGACAGCCCCAGGTCTTCGAGCGTCTCGCCGGAGGCGATGCGCAGCTGCGACTGGACGAGGTCGACGTCGGTGACCTCCTCGGTCACCGTGTGCTCGACCTGGATCCGCGGGTTCATCTCGATGAAGACGTGGTTGCCGTCCCGGTCGAGCAGGAACTCGACGGTGCCGGCGTTGCGGTAGCCGATCTGGCGGGCGAACTTCACCGCGTCGGAGCAGATCCGGTCGCGCAGCTCGGACGGCAGGTTCGGCGCGGGGGCCAGCTCGATGACCTTCTGGTGGCGCCGCTGGACCGAGCAGTCGCGCTCGTAGAGGTGGATCACGTTGCCCTCGCCGTCGGCGAGGATCTGGACCTCGATGTGGCGCGGCTCGACGACGGCCTTCTCGATGAACACCGTCGGGTCGCCGAAGGCCGACTCGGCCTCGCGCGCGGCGGCCTCGATGGACTCGCGCAGCTGCGCGGGGTCCTGGACGCGGCGCATACCGCGCCCGCCACCACCGGCGACGGCCTTCACGAAGACCGGGAAGCCGATCTCCTCGGCGGCGGCGATCAGCGCGTCGACGTCGGAGGACGGTTCGGAAGAGCCCAGCACCGGCACCCCGGCGTCGCGCGCGGCCTTGACCGCGCGGGCCTTGTTGCCGGTGAGCTCGAGGATGTCCGCGCTCGGTCCGACGAAGGTGATGCCTTCGTCCTCGCACGCGCGCGCGAGGTCCGGGTTCTCGGAGAGGAAGCCGTAGCCGGGGTAAACGGCGTCCGCGCCCGCCTTCTTGGCGGCCGCGACGATCTCCTCGACCGACAGATAGGCCCGCACCGGGTGACCGGGTTCGCCGATCTCGTAGGCCTCGTCGGCCTTCAGCCGGTGGAGCGAATTGCGGTCTTCGTGCGGGAACACAGCCACCGTGCCCGCGCCGAGCTCGAATCCGGCGCGGAACGCGCGGATGGCGATCTCACCCCGGTTGGCGACCAGTACCTTGCGGAACATGCCGGTCCTTCCCATCATCGGATCGGTAGGTGAGGCACGTTACCTGTTCGCTCCCGCAGGGCGGGAGCTGTTGCCCAGGTGATGGACATCATCCCTGGCCGAGTTGCGCGCCCGGGCTCTGCAGCACCCGGTTCGCGGTGCCCTCGTGGACACCGGTCAGCACGTCGACCGCGGCGAGGTCCACGAGCGCCTTCGCGACGTCCGGCGCGGAGACCGCGGGGTGCAGGGACCGGTACAGCGCCGCCACCCCGGCGACGTGCGCGGCTGCCGACGACGTGCCGCTGAGCACCCTGCCGCCGTTGCCTCCCGCGTTGGGTCCCGGCACGTCCACGCCGGGTGCGAACAGGTCGACGACCTCGCCGTAGTTGGATGTCGACCCGACCTGATCGCTCGCGTCGGTCGAGCCGACGGTGAGCGCTTCGGTGACCCGGCCGGGTGAGGACTTGCCCGCGTCGGTGGCCTCGCCGCCCGCCGGGAGGGCGACCGGGACGACCGCTGCCAGCGCGCGGACGGCGGCGTCGAGCTGGTCGTTGGCCGCGCCGCCGATACCGAGGACGGCGACGGCGGGTTGCTGTGCGTTCTGCGTCACCCAGTCGATACCCGCGATGATCTTGTCCGTGGCTCCGCCGCCCTGCGCGTCGATCACCCGGACCGGGACGATCTGCGCCCCCTTCGCGACCCCGAAAGTCCTCGACGCGGCGACACCGGCCAGGTACGTGCCGTGGCCATTGGTGTCGGCGGTGTCCGTGCCACCGTTGAGGAAGTCCTTACCGGGCTTCACCCGGCCGCCGAAGTCCGGATGCGCCGCGTCGACCCCGCTGTCGATCACGTAGACCGTGACGTCCTTCGCGTCGGTCTCGTAGTGGTAGAGCTGGTCGAGACCCGTTCGCCGGTCGATCCGGTCCAGCCCCCAGTTCGGCGGGTTCTGCTGGACTTCCGTCGCGGAGGCGGGCGGCGCCACCAGCACCAGGAGCGCCAGCGCGGCCAAGACCCGTACCAGTCGAATGATCATGCCTTGGCTCTACGCCTCCGCACCGGGGGCGGCAACCCCGGAGTGTCACCCGTTCGGCTTGTCTTGGCCGATATGCCCGCTGACCGTCGACTTCGGGAAGCAGACCAGCGCGTCGAAGGCGTCGACGACGTCGACGGGGTTGAACAGATGCGCGTGCCGGATGCTCTGGGGTCCCGTGGTTCCCCGTCGTGCGCGGAGGTCGACCAGCCCGGGGCCTTCCGCTTCGACGCTGCCGTCCGCGGGGGCTTCCAGTTCTTGGCGGTACACGGTGAAGCCGAGCCGCGCGGCCGGATCCGGCTTGAGCCCGGTGGTCTCGCCTTCGACGGCGGTGAGCCCGAGCGCGAAATAGTCGTCGCCGAACTCGGCGGCCAGATGCGTGCCCGCCGATGGCGAGGTGAGCCCGGGGAACGGCGAGAACGGGACGCGCTGGAGGTGTCCGTTGTGGAGCATCACGACGATCTTCGTGTCATCGCCGTGCAGCCGCCGGATCAGCCGGACGGTCTCCGCCATGTACGCGTCACGCGAACCGCTCTGCAGGGCGGGCGCGTCGCCGGACATCATCGCGGCGACTTCGGCGAGGTACGCGTCGACGCGCAGTGCGCCTTCGACGTGGTGCTCCGCGACGGCGGTGACCCCGTAGACGGGACGCAGCGACGTGAGATGTGTCTTGAGCCGGGTGAGCGCCGCGGTCGCCTTGTCTTTCGCGGCCGCGTCGAGGGCGGCGTACCTGGCGGGCGCCTCCGCGCTGCTGACCGACGCGTACCCCTTGGTCGCCTCGATCGCCGCGTCGACCAAGCGCGTGGCGGCCTCGTCCACAGTGGACAGATAGGCGCGGACCGCGTCGAGCGACGGCATCGGCGAACCCGCGGAACTCGGCACGTCAAGGCCGTAGTACCGGACGTCACCCCGCTCGCGGAGCCACGTGAGCATTTCGTGGGCCTCCGGCGACTCCCCGAGCGAGAAGGTGAAGCCGTCGCGGCCGATGTCGGCGACGTCGCCCGGGGCGCCCTTCAGCCAGTCTTCGACGAGTTTTCCCTCGGCGAAGCCGGATTCGAAGGCCACGATCCGGAATCCGTGCTCCTCGACGAGATGCCGGAGCAAACGATTGCGGAGGTCGCCGAATTCGTGGATGTGGTGGTTGTTCTCACCGATGGCGACGATCTTCGCGTCCCCGATGAGTTCGGCGATCTTCGCTGGATCTGACATACTGCCCACACTAACGCAACAGGAGTAGCAATTGGCAACCTCCGGCACCCAGCGGCCCGGCGGCCGGACCGAACGGACCCGCCAGGCCGTCCTGCACGCCACCCTCGACCTGCTGGCCGAACGCGGGTTCGGCGAACTGACCGTGGACGCGGTCGCCGAGCGGTCGGGGGTGCACAAGACCACGGTGTACCGGCGCTGGTCGTCGCCGGACGGCCTCGTCGCCGCCGCGCTGCAGATGGGCGCGGAGGACGACTGGACGGCGCCCGACACCGGCTCGCTCGAGGACGATCTGTACGAAGTGGCCGCGGAGGTCGTGCGGTACTTCACCGAGCCCGCGCTGAAGGAGCTGCCCACGGCGTCGGTGCTGGCGGCGTTCCAGTCGCCGCAAGCGGCCGAGGCCCTGCACGACTTCTACGCCGACCGGCACGTACGTATGGCGCCGATCGCGGAGCGGGCCGTCGCGCGGGGCGAGATCCCTTCCGGCACGGACGGCGACGAGCTGGTGCGGGCGACGTGCGGGCCGATCTTCTACCGGCTGTTCCTGTCACGCGAAAGGGTCACGGTGGCGGAGGCGCGGGTCACGGCGCGGGCGGTGGCCGTCGCGGCGCGTGAAGGTGCTTTTGTGCGGCCACAGGATTAGACGGTGTCCTATAAGTCTGTTCGATGGGCTTCGTGATCCAGGTGGTTTCTGGCGGTGCGGGCGGATCGGCCTCGTACCGGGTCGTTCTCGGCCGCGTCCGCCCGTGCCGTCAGGGGCCGCCTGGGCGCGAAGACCGCGAACACGACTGGCAGGGACAGCGCCTAGTCCCCGGGGAGGTTCGCTTGGACCGCGGTGGCTACGCATTTGGTCCTCTCGATGCGGGTGGGGTCCTGGTCGCCGGTCCGTGAAGGACTCCTTGAGGGACTCAAAGTTCCCCTTACGGTGCGGAACTCTCAGGCACACCCACCAGCCGCAATGAAACGAGCGAAGGCCTCTTTTTCCTTGCGCCTGGGTCGTCATGCACTTCAGTCCGCCGCGAGGGATCGGCAGGTAGTAAAGGCCTCCTTCCCTACTCTCAGGGTGGGGAAGGAGGCCTTCACGGAGCATTGGGCATGGCGAGGGGCCCGTCGCCGGTATGGCGGGCGGGCTCCTCGGGTTCAGACGTGGTGCAGGGTGTTGCGGCGGGGATGTCGGAGCGGGTCTCGGTATTGGGGTGGGATGAATTCCGGTAGCCCGTCGGGGGCCATGCGTACTTCCCAGTCGCCGTGGTGGATCAGCCGGTGATGGAAGCCGCAGAGCAGCACCAGATTCCGAAGATCGGTGGGTCCGCCGTCTGCCCAGTGATGGATGTGGTGGGCGTGGCAGTTCTTGGGTTTCCGGTGGCAGCCGGGGAAGGCGCAGCCGCCGTCGCGGATGTTCAGTGCCCGTCTCTGGCCTGGGGTGACGAACCGTCTGAGTCGTCCGACGTCGAGGGGTTCTCCGGCGGCGCTCAGCACGACCGGCAGCATCAGGCAGTCGCAGGCAGCGAGCCGGGCTTCCCTCGCGGTCATCGTCCCGACGAAATCCAGGCACGCGGTCCCGAGGCCGGATTTGAGTTCCTCGAGGCCGATGGTGACGTTCACGAGGGTGCGGTAGCCGCTGGTGCCGGGCTGGTCCGGGCAGGCGATGGCCAGGTCGAGAAGGTCGACCCAGGCGTCACCCATGCGCTCGCATTTCATCCGCAGGTCCGCCTGGCCGAACTCGTCCACCGGCCGGGGCTGGGCGTAGGCCTCCAGCGCGGCGGCGGTGCGGGCACCGGTCTCGTCATCCAGGAGACCGGTGAGCTTCCAGAACCCGTCCTTACGGCGCTCCAAGGTGATTTCCCGGCGCGGCTCCTTGGGTTCAGGCTCTTTCGGCTCGTTCCCGTCCGGGTCCAGTAACGCCAGGAGGTTCGCTTCGGCGTCCGCCAACTGGCGAGGACCGGCATCGCGGGCGAGGGTGGCGAGAATCTTCTCCGCGTTCGCCCGGTCCTCGGCCGAGATCTCGGCCGGAAGTCTCTTCAAGATCTCCAGGATCTGATCGATCCGCTCATCACCGACCAACCCCTCGGCCGCCACCGCAGCGGTCGTGGGCAGCGCGGCGGGAACCTCAGTGCCGTCCAACGCACGGGACGGGTTCAACGCGATGGCCCGCTTCACCACCGCACCCGCCTCACCGACCGACAACCCCGCCACATCCGCGAACCATGCAGCCGTGCGGCCATACCCGTACAAGTCTTTGACGCCCCGAGACTCGATCTCCGCCAGGAATTTCCCCAGTCCGGCGGTGGCCATCCGAATCACCCGCAAGGACTGCTGCACGCCATGGGCAAGCTCCAGCTTGCCAGCGCGCCACAGCTCCTGCGGCAACTCGGGAAGGAAGGTCTCGGACACACCCCCAGAATACCGCAATTCATCGAACATGTGTTCGTAATTTTGGGTAACTATTAATTGGCGCATTTACCACTGGCGGGTGATTTGAGTGCGAAACGATGACTACGCCAAACAACTAGGCGCTATCCGGTAACTCCCCTTCGCGGGCTTCGCGCCCAGATTGCCCCCTGACGACCTGGGTGAACCCGGTACGAGGCCGCCCGCACTGTCAGGGACCACCTGGATCACGAAGCCCATCGAACAGACTCACAGGGACACGGGCCAGCGGGGTGATCGAGCCCGAATGGGCCGCAACACCCCGGAACTCCACACCCCGGGAGACCGCCGCGGGATGAGGACAGTTTTACCGTCAACGCCAACACCTTCCAGGCCCCAGACTGGTCTCTCCGTGCCAAGAGAGGGGACCGTCATGACCGAGGAAGTCCGGAACCGGCCCGTGGAGATGCCGGGCAGGCTCAAGATCGTCCGCGGTTTCCTTTGGGTGCAAGCGGTCCTCAACGTTCTCGCGAGCGCGCTCGTGACCGCACTCGCGATCAACGAACTCGACCACGGCAACGAGGAGGCGGGGCTCGCCTTGGCGCTGGGACTCCTCGGCTTCGTGGTCGCGGTCGCGTTGATCGCTTGCGCGATAAGGATTTCCCGTGGTTCGCCGTGGGTGCGGCCGACGGTCATCGGCGTGGAGGGACTGGTGGTGGTCATGGGGCTGATCAGCCTGGTCAACGGCGGGGCGATCACCCAGCTGATCGGGATGGGCATCGCCATCGGCGTCATCGTCGTCCTCAACAAACCCGAGGAAAGCGCCTGGTTCAGGCGCTGACGAGGTCGATCCGGTAGCGCACTTCGGAAAGCGGGACGTCCTCGCCGGGCATGGTGTCGGTCTTGGTCGCCCCGTCCGGCACCCATCCCCCGGCCGCGTAGAAACGCCGGGCGCGCTTGTTGGTGTCGAGCACCCAGAGCGTCGCCTGGCGGTGTCCCGAATCCCGCAGCGCGGTGACGGCGGTGTCGAGCAACTGCCTGCCCAATCCCGTGCCCCAGCGCTCCGGGTCGAGGTAGATCGCGCGCAGTTCGCCACGGATCCGGTCGACGGCGGTGAAGCCGAGGAGCGACCCGTCTTCGACCAGGACCAGGATGTCGCCCCGGTTGGCGGGATCGGCGAGGGTCCGCTGCCAGCGGGCGGCCCGGCCCTCGACGGAAAGATCGCGTAGGTAGAGCTCGGGCAGCAGGCCCTGGTACGCCGCCTGCCATGATCGCACGTTCACTTCGGCGATCGGCCAGGCGTCCTCGACGGTCGCGGGTCGGATCGTGGCCATCGTCAGCCGTTCTCTTTGCGGGCGGCGAAACCGGTCACGACGGCGAGCGCGAGCACCATCGACAGCGCGATCCCCCAGCCCGCGCCGGTCACGCTCGAACTGCTCGGCATCGCGTAGAAAAGCATGCACACCATGACGATGCCGCCTCCCGCCACGCCGCCGAGAAACGCGATTCCGAACGCCGCCGGCCGCAGAAGCACGCCGAGCATCGTGCCGACGAGGAGAATGATCGAGACCATGACATAGATCGCCCCTTCGTCGGCCCGGCTCGACGAGTAGCCCGTGATCTCGACGGCCTCCATGACGAGGCCGAGCGCGCCGAGGAGCGCCGACGCGATGGCCGCACCGGCCAGGGCGCCCCGCGGTTTCCCCAGCCCGAGCCGGAAACTCCGGTCACGCCGCACCGAGACCAGCGCACAGACGGCCGCGGCGACCAGGCAGCCGTCGGCGAGGACGAGAAGGACCGGGCCGGACGGTATCGCCGAGAGCAGCGTCAGCCCGCACAGCGTTCCCGGGCCCGCCATCCGGCGCGTCTTCGGCGAGAACATCGCGATCCCCGCCCCGATCGCGAAGAGGACGAGCGGCAGGACGGTCCAGCCGCCGTCCTCGAAGAAGTCCTCCACGCTGCTGCTGAGCGCGAAGGCGATGACCACCAGGTAAACCGCCGCCGTGAAGGCGAGCAGGCCGGCGGCGACCGCGAAAGGGTCGAGCTTCGGCCGTGCCGGTTCAGGCTTCGGAAGTACAGGTGGATCAGGGTTCCTGGAGGGTTCCGGGGTCGGCGCGGGCGTATGCACCGGCCGCGGTTCCGGCACCGGCTCGGGTTCTTGGACGACCTGCCCTTCGACTCGCACCACCACCTCGCCGGTCGGCCCGGTCACGGTCACCCGCGCCTCGAACGCCCCGAACTCCGCTTGGTCCAGCACGATCTCGGCCCCGTCGCCGTCTTCGGTCACCCGCAGCCAGGAATGTGAAGACGCGAACCGGCATGCCCGCGCGATCGGCGGGCCCTCCAGCCGGATGCGCGCCACCGGCCGGGATCCCCGGACGACCTCACCGAACCGGACCACCTCGGACTCGGCCCGCACCCGCGCGTCCCGCCGCGCCAGGTCGGCGGCCTCGGCGACGTGCCGGATGTCGGTCTGCGCCATCGTGGTGAGCACCTCGTGCGCGCCGATGGCGACGGAGAGGTTGTCGCTCGCCAGCCGACGCTGGAGTTCCGTCACCGCGCCGAGGCGGGTGAACATGTTCTGGTCCTCGCTCGCGGCGCGCAGATCGGCCGGGACCGGCGACGGTTTGATCCGGCGGCGCCTGCTCCTGGCCAGGTAAAGCTCGCCCTGCATCTCGATGTCGCGGCTGGGCGTCTGGTTCGGGTTCCGCTCACGGACGCTGTCGAACAGGTAGTCGTACAGTTCACCGAGCGCGACCCAGCCGTCCTCGTCGCGGTCCGCGTCGCCGGTCCGGAGCCCGTCGACCAGTGCCGACGTGAACACCGACGGGCGGACGTGATCGTCGGCGAGGTGATCGCCTTCGAAGGCGTACTCGATGGAGTTCGACGCGGTGATCACCGCACGGCCGCGTCCGCCGAACCCTCCGGCCGGGAACGCGTCGAGCACGTTGGCCTCACCGGTGGCACGTACGGCGACCCCTTGGCTGAACGCGCCGCCGTAGCAGCAATCCAGCAGGAGGACGATGCTCCGCGACCGGCTCATCCGCATACAGCGCTGGACGAAATCGGCGGGGACGGCGGTCGACGCGAGCCGCTCCGGCCTGGTGTTGCGGGCGGCGAAGAACAGCTCGCCCGACTCGCTTTTCAGGCCGTGGCAAGAGAAATGCACCAGCAGGACGTCGTCCGGCGCGCTGTCGGCGAACAGGTCCTCGACCCGGCCGGCGATCACGTGCGCGGTCTCGTCGCGCACCACCTGGACGTCGAATTCGCTGATGGTGCGATCGGCGAGGACCTCGGCGAGCGCCTCCGCGTCCGCGGCCGGGGACCGCAGCGCGCTCAACCCGGGGTTGTCGTACTCCCCGTTGGCGATGATCAAGGCACGCCGCTCGCCGCTCATGACGCCGAATGCCTGCTCACGAAGAGATCGACGAGCTTGTCCTGATCGGTGAGCGTCGCTTCGGACAGCTCCAGCACGTCGCCGTCGATCTCCAGCCGCACCGTGCGCTTCACCCGTCCGCCGCGCGAAAGCCATTCCCGCACGGCCGCGACGACCGAACGCAGTCCCTCGGCGGACTGGCCGAGCGTGACCAGCAGTCCGCCCACCGTCGCGACGTCGAACCCCCGCGAACCGGGTGGCGCCGGACCGGCGGGCAGCGCCTTGACCTCGGCGACCCCGCGATCGATCAGTTCGCTTCGGAGGTACCCGGTGAGCTGGTCGACGCGCTCGGCGTCGGCCCCGTCCTCACCGAGCTGGACACGAACCGCTGACGTCATCCCCGGCCTCCCTCGCCCGTACGGAACGAGGAAACCCCGCGGCCCGCGCGGCGGCAAGGTCCGAACGGGCAGAGATGTTCACGTCAGCTTTTTTCCAGGTACTCCACGCGATCTTCGTCGACGACGTCGGCGATCATGTGCGCCAGCCCCAAGTAATTACCCAAGGCCGGGTCCTTTTCGACGATTTCCAACGCGCGGGCCCTCGCCTCGGCGATGACGTCCTCGTCGCGCAGCAGCGACAGCAGTTTCAAGGTGGACTTCTTCCCCGACTGCGCGGCGCCGAGGATGTCGCCCTCGCGGCGCAGCTCCAGGTCCATTCTGGACAGTTCGAAACCGTCCGTCGTGGACTCGACGGCGGCCAGCCGCTCGCGGGTGGTCGTCCCGTCGAGGGTTTCGGTGACCAGCAGGCAAAGCCCCGGCACGCTGCCCCGGCCGACCCGCCCGCGCAGCTGGTGCAGCTGGCTGATGCCGAACCGGTCGGCGTCCATGATCACCATCGCGGTCGCGTTCGGCACGTTCACGCCGACCTCGATGACGGTGGTGGCGACGAGCACGTCCACATCGCCCCTGGAGAACGCCTGCATCACGGCGTCCTTGTCGTCGGCGGGCATCCGGCCGTGCAGGACGCCGATCTTCAGCCCCTTCAACGGTCCCTTGGCCAGCTCGGGCGCCACGTCGAGGACCGCGAGCGCGGGCCGCTTGTCACCCTTGTCCGAGGCCGGTTCGTCGCCGATACGCGGGCAGACGATGTACGCCTGGTGGCCCTTGCCGCATTCCTCGCGGACCCGCTGCCACGCCCTGTCCAGCCAGGCGGGCCGCTCCGCGACCGGCACCACCGACGTCTTGATCGGCGACCGGCCGACCGGCATCTCGCGCAGCGCGGAGATCTCCAGGTCGCCGTAGACGGTCATCGCGACCGTGCGCGGGATGGGCGTCGCCGTCATGACGAGCACGTGCGGGCTGGTCTCGTCGGAGCCGCGGGAACGCAGCGCGTCCCGCTGCTCCACCCCGAAGCGGTGCTGTTCGTCGACCACGACCAAGCCGAGATCCGCGAACGACACCGTGTCCTGGATGAGCGCGTGCGTGCCGACGACGATCCCGGCCTCGCCGCTGACCGTCTCCAGCAACGCCTTCTTGCGTTCCTTGGCGCCCATCGACCCGGTCAGCAGGGTCACGCGCGTCGCGTTCTCCGCGCCGCCGAGCTCGCCCGCCTGCCCGAGGTCGCCGAGCATCTCGCGCAGCGACCGGGCGTGCTGCGCGGCGAGGACCTCCGTCGGCGCGAGCATCGCCGCCTGCCGCCCGGAATCGACGACCTGCAGCATGGCGCGCAACGCGACCACGGTCTTTCCGGAACCGACCTCGCCCTGCAGCAAGCGGTTCATCGGATGCTCGGTGGACAGATCCCCGGCGATCTCCTCGCCGATCTCCTGCTGGCCCGCCGTCAGCGCGAACGGGAGCCGTTTGTCGAAGGCGTCGAGGATGCCGCCCTCGATGTGCGGACAGGCTTTCGCGGGCCGCGAGACCAGGGAATGCCGTCGCTGCGCGAAGATCAGCTGCACGGCCATCGCTTCGTCCCATTTGAGCCTGTCCCGCGCGGAGTTCAGCGCCTGCCAGCTCGACGGGCGGTGGATGCCGCGCAGCGCGCTTTCCAGGCTGGGCAGGCCGTACCGGGCGAGCAGCTCGATCGGCATCGGGTCCTCGTCGACCTCCAGCACGTCCAGCACCTGCCGCACGGCCTTGGCGATCACCCAGGTCGGGATCCCTTGCGCCGCCGGGTACACCGGGATGATCTCGGCGAGGAAGTCGTCCATAGCCTCGGCCTGGCGCTCGGCGTCGAACAGTTCGTACTCGGGGTTCGCCAGCTGCAGGACGTCGCGGAAGGCGGTGACCTTGCCCGCGAAGAGGCCGTTCTTGCCGGGCACGAGTTCCTTCTCGCGCCAGGCCTGGTTGAAGAAGGTGCACTGCAGGCGGCGTTTGCCGTCGGTGATCACCATTTCGAGCAGGGTGCCGCTGCGCGCCTTCATCCGGCGCTTGTTGACGCGCTCGATGCGCGCCATCACGGTGGCGTGCTCGCCGAGTTCGAGCCCGGCGATGTCGGTGAGCTGCCCGCGTTCGGCGTACCGGCGCGGGTAGTGCCGCAGGAGGTCGCTGACCGTCTCGATCTTGAGGCCCTTGGCGAGCGCCTTCGCCGTCGCCGCGCCGACGACCAGCTTGAGGTCCGCGCGCAGGTTGGTCATGCGGTCACTCCACCCCCATCAGCAGCACGGCGTCGGTCTGACCGCCCGCGTAACTCGTCACTTCGACCTCGGGATGCTCCAGGCGCAGCTGATCGGCCAGCTCACCGGGCAACCGGACCGGCGCGTCCAGCCCGGTCAGCACGGTGACCAGCTCGCCGCCGAGGGCCAGCATCCGGTTCAGCACGCCGACCGCCGCCGCGACCAGGCTCGTCTCCGAGGCGGGCGCGGGCTCGATCAGCACGACCTCGCCGTCGACGAGGCCGACGACGTCACCGGCCTGCGCCCGGCCCACCCAGGTTAGCGACTCCTCCTGCGCGATCCTCAGTTCGCCACGCCTCGTGGCGGCGGCCGCTTCGGCCATCGCGACCACGTCGTCGTTGGTGCGGCGGTCCTGGTCGTGGACGGCCAGCGCGGCGAGCACCTGGACGGGGGAAACGCACGGGATGACGACGACGTCGCGGTCCGCGGCCATCGCGTGCCCCGCGGCCGCGTCGGCCGCCGCGGTGAGCTCATGGCCGCCGGGAAGGACGGTGACGTGATGCCCGGCGGCCTCGTTGATCAGGCCCAGCATCTCCTCGACCGTCGGCTGGACCCCGTGCGGGACCGACAGGACCGCGACCCCCTCCGCGCGGAGGAGTTCGGCCAGCGGCCCACCGTGGACCACCGCGACCACCGAACGGTCGATCCCGCCACCGACCTCGACCGGAGTGGGCGTGATCAGCGGCTCGATCCGGACCCGGCGCGGGCGGCCGAGCTCGATCCCGGCCTCCAGCGCCGCGCCGATGTCCGCGCAATGGACGTGGACGGCATACGCGCCAGCGCCGTCGCCCGCGACCGTGACGCTGTCACCGAGGCCGCTGAGGGTCTTGCGCAGCCCGGGAAGGCTGGTCTCGTCGACGCCGTCGAGCAGGTACATGACCTCCCAGGCCGTCGGCGAGTCGACCGTGTGCTGGTGATGATGTGCCTCGAGCGGGTGTTCCGGCTCGGTGAGACCGCCGGAGACCACGCCGGAAAGAGCGTCGAGGACCGCGACCAGACCGCGGGCACCCGCGTCGACCACCCCGGCCATCGCCAGAACCGGCAGCTGCTTCGGGGTCTCTTCGAGTGCTTCGGCGGCGACGCTCGCCGCCGCGGCGGCCACCTCTTCGAGTGACCCTGTCGCGTCACGGACAGCGGCGGCGACGGTGTGGAGGACGGTCAGGATGGTCCCCGCCACCGGACGGCTCACCGCACCCGTGGCGGCCCTGTCGGCGCACCCGAGCGCCTCCGCGAGCCCGGGCCCGTCGATTTCCCTGGCGGCCGCCGACTCGGCGATCCCGCGCACGACCTGCGACATGATCACGCCCGAGTTGCCCTTGGCCGCCGCGACCGCTCCCCTGGCGAACACCGACAGCGCCTCGGCGGCCGTCGCGGGCTCGGCCTCCGCCAGCGCGTCGCGGGCCGCGGTCATGGTGAACAGCAGGTTGGAGCCGGTGTCGGAGTCGGCGACCGGGTAGACGTTGATGCCGTCGATCGCCGGCCGGAGCACCGCCAAGCTGTGCACACAGGCCGCCGACCAGGCCGACACCGCCGCCACGTCCAGCACCCGCACCCCGTAACCTCCTAGCTGTTCCAGCGAGGGTATCGACCCGGTGCCGGAGGGCTCTGAGCCACTGGTTACTATGGTCGAGTTGCCCAGCATGCTGGGCGCGTCATTCTTTGTCCCAGATCCAGAGGAGTTCGACGTGGCTGCCGTGTGCGACGTCTGTGGCAAGGGACCGGGCTTTGGCAAGTCGGTCTCGCACTCCCACCGGCGTACCAACCGCCGGTGGAACCCGAACATCCAGACCGTTCACGCCAAGATCGGTCTGTCCCAGCGCAAGCGCCTGAACGCCTGCACCTCGTGCATCAAGGCGGGCAAGGTCGTTCGCGGCTGAGCCGGGTTTTTGGGGAATGGCGGGTGCTCTTCGGAGCACCCGCCATTTTTTATGGCCCGGGTCGCCGCGTGAGCCTCGCGCCCCCAGGCGCAAGTACGTGAAGGCCCCCTTCACTGCGTCTAGCGCAGTGAAGGGGGCCTTCACGTACTGAGGGCCGGATTGCGAGGCCACCTCAGGAGCCACACCGGCCACTTCGGTCACTGGAAACGCCGCAAGTAGGTGACTAATTGCGGCGAATCCTCAGGGGAGCTTCCAGTCCACGGGGCCGGCACCCTGCTGCTCCAGCAGCTGGTTCGCCCGGCTGAAGGGCCGGGAGCCGAAGAAGCCGGCGTGCGCCGAAAGCGGGCTCGGGTGCGCCGACTCGATGC
This sequence comes from Amycolatopsis lurida, assembly GCF_900105055.1. Taxonomy (NCBI): domain Bacteria; kingdom Bacillati; phylum Actinomycetota; class Actinomycetes; order Pseudonocardiales; family Pseudonocardiaceae; genus Amycolatopsis; species Amycolatopsis lurida. Next base: position 6,463,877 of record NZ_FNTA01000004.1, on the reverse strand, counting down.
ACGGCACCTTCCCCAGCATCGGCTTCAGGTTCCGAGCGTTGCGGCCCCACAGGATCGCCACCATCGGCTCGTCCCGGGCGGCGAGGGCCTTGATGGCCTGCTCGGTGACCGCTTCCCAGCCCTTGCCCTGGTGCGAGTTCGACTTGCCGGGCTGCACCGTCAGCGACCTGTTGAGCAGCAGGACACCCTGGTCGGCCCACGGCGTGAGGTCGCCGTTCGACGGCAGCGGGTGCCCGAGGTCCTCGCAGTACTCCTTGTAGATGTTGATCAGGCTCTTCGGGATCGGCCGGACGTCCGGCGCCACCGAAAAGCTCAGCCCGACGGCGTGCCCGGGCGTCGGGTACGGGTCCTGGCCGACGATCAGCACCCGCACGTCGTGGAACGGCTGCTGGAACGCCCGCAGCACGTGTTCACCCGCCGGGAGATAGGTCCGGCCCGCGGCGATCTCCGCGCGGAGGAATTCCCCCATCGCGGCGACCTGCGGCGCCACCGGTTCGAGGGCCTGCGCCCAGCCTGCTTCGACGATGTCCTGCAGCGGTCGTGCGGTCACGGCGTGCGAGCTTACTCACGTCCGTCGAGTCGCCGGAGTTCGACCCGGAACCTCGCGGCACGCTCGACGTAACCGTCGACGACGAGCTTGATCTTGTCCGGCCCGAACGAAGTGTTCGGCCGCGTCTTGGCCGGGACACCGAGCGCGATCCGCCCACTGTCCACATAGGACCCATAGGAGAGGACCGCGCCCGCGCCGACCATGCCGCCGTCCTCGACGACGGTTCCGTTCAGCACCACCGATCCCGACGCGATCAGGCAGCCATCGCCGATCCGCGCGCCTTCGATGTGCACCGAATGCCCGACGGCGGAGGACTTCCCGATGATCGTCGGCTCCTTGCGGGTGCAGTGCAGCACGCAGCCGTCCTGGACGTTGGACCGCTCGCCGATCTCGATGTGGCCGTGGTCGCCGCGCAGCACGGTCTGCGGCCACACCGACGCGAACGCCGCGATCCGGACATCACCGACCACCGTCGCGTCGGGGTGGACGTAGGCGTCCGGATGGATCGACGGTTCGAGGTCGCCCAGCGCGTAGATCGGCATGCGTTCTCCTAGACCAGCGGCTTGCCGAAGCAGATGCTCTCCGGTTCGTCCTTGTAGTACCCGAAACCCGGGATTTCCCGGTACCCCGCCGACAGGTACAGCGCGATGGCTTCCGGCTGCTTGTCCCCGGTCTCCAGCACCATACGCAGCCGCCCGGCCTCGGCGGCCGTCCGCTCCAGGTCGGCGAGGATCGCCCGCGCGAATCCTCGGCCCCGCGCCGAAGCCATCACGAACATGCGCTTGATCTCGGCGTCGCCGGGCAGCAAGGGGTCCGGCCCGTCGTGCGCCCGCCAGGCACCGCACGCGACCGGGGCGTCGTCGAGGTAGGCGGCCATGAACAGCCCCCTCGGCGGGGCGAACTGCGCCGCGTCCATCGGCGTCTCGTCTTCGCTGCCGTACCGGGCGGCCAGTTCGAGCTGCGCTTCGGCCAGCAGCTTCACCGCGTCGGGGTGGTCGTAGGCCAGCACACGAAGGTCCATGAGCGCGAGATTAGCGAGAAGACTTGCCATTCCCCAAAGTAGATTGCGTCCATGTCGATCGAGACGTCCGTGCGCCAGGCACGGAATTCCGCCGCGTTCTGGGCCGCGACCGGCCGCTCCCGCGGCCACGAGGTGATCCGCCGTCGCGGCTTTCTCGCCGTCGCCGGTGACGAGCGGGCGGGGCTGCGCGTCCTGCTCCAGGAGCCCGGCCTCACCGACGGCGAGCTGGCGGAAATCACCGAGCTCGCGGCGCTGGCGAGAGGGCCGGTGGAGGCCGAGGATCCCTTCAGCGTCACCGATCTGAACCATCTCGGGGACATGCGCAGCTGGCAGATGCCCGTCATGCTGCGCCCGCCCGCCCCGGTCGCCGAACCCGCGATGGAGGTGGTCCGGGTGCGCGAGGAAGCCGACCTGCGGGCGGCCGAACGCGCGGTGATCGAAGGTTTCGCACTCACGCGGTTCCGGCCAGGTGAGATGTTCCCCATGGCCATCCTCGATCAGCCGGGCGTCGCCGTGTTCGTCGCGCGGCTCGACGGCGAGGTCGCCGGGGCGTGCGTCACGGTCGTCGAAGACGGCTTCGGCAGCCACTACTGGGTCGGCACGCCGGACGCCTTCCGCTCGCGCGGCGTGGGACGAGCCGTGATGCTCGGCTCCCTCGCCCCGCTCGCGGATCTGCCCGTCACCCTCACCGCGTCCCGGCTCGGCAGGCCGCTGTACGAATCCCTCGGTTTCGCCGTCGCCGCACCCTCGACCTGGTGGGCCTCACGCTCCTAGCGCCAGTGCTGCCAGCCGCTGTCGTGCCCGTACCGCTTCCCGTCCACCGTCACCCCCGAATCCGGCATGGTGACGACGCCGATCTCGGTCCAGCCCTCCGGCAACTCCGCGAAGGAGGGGAAGGTGGCCGCGAACGCGTGGTCCTCGCCGCCGGTGAGGACCCATTTCAGCGGGTCGGCGCCGAGCGCGGTGCCGACCTCGGTCAGCCTGCTCGACACGTCGAGGTCCGCCGTCCGCACGTCGATCCCGACGCCGGAGGCTTCGGCGATGTGGCCGAGGTCGGACAGGAGCCCGTCGGACACGTCGATCATCGACGTCGCGCCGCCGTCGGCCGCGCGGATACCCGCCTCGTAGTCCGGTTCGGGGCAGCGCTGCGCGTTGACCACGCTGACCGGTGAGCGGAACCCCCGCCCGAGCACGGCGAGCCCGGCGGCCGCCCAGCCGAGCCGCCCGCAGACCGCGACGACGTCGCCGGGACGCGCGCCGGACCGGGTCACCGGTTCCCGGCCGCCGAGGTCGCCGAGGGCGGTGACACTGATCACGATCTGATCGGCGCGCACCATGTCGCCGCCGACGATCCCGATCCCCGCGCGGTCGGCTTCGAGCCACATGCCCTGGGTGAGTTCGGTGACGAGCGACGTCGGCGTGTCCGAGGGACACGCGAATCCCATGAGGACGGACGTCGGGCGCGCGCCCATGGCGGCGATGTCGGTGAGGTTCACCGCGACCGCCTTGCGCCCCACCTGCTCGGCGCTGGACCAGTCGAGCCGGAAATGGACGCCCTGCACGAGGACGTCGGTGGACGCCACCGTCCGCCCGTCCGGGCTGGCCACGACGGCCGCGTCGTCCCCCGGTCCGAGCAGTGTCGTCTCCGGCTGTTTCCGGCCGGCGGTCACCGCCTCGATCAACCGGAATTCACCGGTCCCGGCGACCGTGCCGTCGTTCGGTGACACCCGTCACCTCCACTTTCCCTTGTCCGGACAAAGAGCGATCACCGATAGTCGGATGCCCTAGGTTTTTCCCGGGGCTGGCGATACGTTGCTACAACGTTCCTACCTTGAGCCGACTTTTACGAAGGGGCGCGCCGTGGTCCACGCATACATCCTCATCCAGACCGAGGTCGGCAAAGCCGCCGCGGTCGCCGCGGAGATCTCCACCATCTCCGGTGTCACCAGTTCGGAGGATGTCACCGGCCCGTACGACGTCATCGTCAAGGCCGCGGCCGACACCGTCGACCAGCTGGGTCAGCTCGTGGTCGCCAAGGTGCAGAACGTGGAGGGCATCACGCGGACACTGACCTGCCCGGTCGTGCATCTGTGAGTGCCTGTCGGCGGAGCTGAGGATGTACTCCGGAAGTGCCCTTACGCGTGAACCCGCCCTGGCCGAAGGCCCCGCTATCGCGGTGGCAGGACGCCGTCTCCGCATCGGCGACGAGAACCACCGGGCAGCGTTCCGCCGACGTCGATCGCGGACGCGGGTTCACCACCGAAATTCCGGAGTGGTGTAGTTGTCCGGTGGCTGACACGGACACCGGCGCACCGCCGAAACCTCTGCTGATCGCGGCCGCCTGCCTGGCGATCCTGCTCGTCGCGGGCGTGGCCGTCTTCGGGCTGACCCGCGGCGCGGAATCCGACGCCCCGGCCGCCGACGGCCCGCTTCCGCTCGTCCCGGTCCCGGCGCCTCAGTCGGGGTCACCCGAATGCGCGAAACTCATCGGCGCGCTCCCGCACGAGCTCACGTCGTCCGGGAACACGCTGGTCCGGCGGAAGCTGGCCGATCCCGCCCCCGAGGCGACGATCGGCTGGGGCACCGGCGACCCCGTGGTCCTGCGGTGCGGCCTCGGCAAACCACCGGAACTCACCCGGACCTCGCAGCTGCGGACGATCAACGGCGTCCAGTGGCTGCAGGTCGAGGGAGAGGGCACCGCGACGTGGTTCGTGGTGGACCGCCCCGTCTACACGGCGCTCACCGTGCCGGTCACCGCGGGGACCGGGCCGCTCCAGACCGTTTCCGAGGTCGTCGCCGCCAATCTCCCCGCGGTGCCGCTGCGGTTCTGAGCGCTCAGGGCAGGAGCAGGCTCTTGCCGATGTATCGCCGCGCCGGGACACACTGATCTCACGCATGGTCGCAAGCTGTGACTCCAGTTCGCTGAAGGTCAAGCGAGCACGGCGATCAGCGGTTCGAGCGCGGAGTGCAACGCCTCGCGCGAGCAGCCCGCGTAGCCGATGAGGTTCCCGAACACCGTCGGCGTCCCGGCGAAATGCCGGGCGAGCCCGTCGAGCCGGATCCCGGCGCGTTCCGCCGCCGCCATCCGCGCCGCCTCGTCGGCCGCCGATCCGCACGGGACGACCAGATGCGCGCCCGCGTCGTCGCCGAGCACCGGGATTCCCGCCGAGGTCAGCGCGGCCGAAACCAGGGACCGGCGCTCGGACAGTTCCCGCCGGAGCTTCCGGAGATGCCGCCCCAGATCGCCGTGCCGTGCCAGTTCTGCGAGCACCCGTTGCCCGGCGGGCGAAGGACGCGTCCCGGTCGCTTCGCGGTACTCCAATACCGCGGCCGCGACCTGGGACGGCGCGACCATCCAGCCCGCGCCCAGCGCAGGCGTGAGGATCTTGCTCGTGGTCCCGAGATGCGCGACGACGTCGGGCGCGAGCGCGGCCAGCAGCGGCAGCGGCGCGACGTCGAACCGCAGCTCACCGTCGTAGTCGTCCTCGATCACCAGCATGCCGTTGGCGCGGGCGAGTTCGACCAGCTCGACGCGGCGGGAAGCGCTCATCCGGCTGCCGAGCGGGTACTGGTGCGCGGGCGAGCAGTACACCGCGCGCACGTCGGCGGGGACGGCGTCCGGGCGCAGACCCTCTTCGTCGACCGGGACGGGCACGACCTCCATCCCCGCACGCCGGAAGGCCTGCACCGCGCGCTGATAGCCCGGCTCCTCGATCGCGACCCGGTCGCCGCGCGAGAGCATCGCACCCGCGAGTTCGATCACCGCGGCCGTCGTCCCGCCGGTCGCGAGCACCGTTCCGGCCGCGAGGCCGCGGTGCCGCAGCAGATGCTCGGACACGGCGTCCCGGTACGCGGGCAGACCGGCCCTGTCCTCGCGATAGGTCGGGCGCGGGTCGGCGGCGGCCCGCCACGCACGGCGCCAGGCGGCCTTCTCGATGCCGTCGGCCCACGGGACGCCCGGCGTGAGGTCGACCAGCGTGGGCGGCTTGGCGGGGATACCCGGCGCGGGCCCTTTCGAAGGGCGGTCCGCGGGCGGCGTTGTGGTGACGTACGTGCCGGAGCCGTGGCGGCCGGCGATCCAGCCCTCCGCGTGAAGCTGCTCGTACGCGGCCGACGTCACCGTGCGGCTGACGCCGAGACGGCTCGCGAGCGCCCTGGTCGAAGGCAGCCTGTCACCGCCGCGCAGATGTCCGTCGCCCGCGGCCGCGCGCAACGCGTCGGCCAGCTGGACCGCGAGCGGGACGAGCGAATCGCGGTCGAGACTGACCGGCAGAGCGGTGTCGGACATGGTGTACTCCGCACTTCCCGAAGTGGCCTTCCCAAGTATAGGAGAATTGGACATTATTACAGGCCACTCTCCTGGGTGAGACTACTCGCATGTCCACGCCGCTCTCTCCCACCGACCGGACCACCCTCGGCCGCAAGAAGAACCGCGCCCTCACCGACCGCTCGGCGCTGTATTCGGTGCTCGACGAAGGCCTGGTGTGCCATCTCGGGGTCGTGCGCGACGGCGTCCCGCTGGTCATCCCGACCGGCTACGGACGCGACGGCGACACGCTCTACCTGCACGGATCGACCGGCGCGAGGAGTATGCGCGACTCCGACGGCGTCGAGGTCTGTGTCACGGTGACCCTGCTCGACGGCATCGTCTACGCGCGCTCGGTCAACAACCACTCGATGAACTACCGCAGCGCGGTGATCCTGGGCAGGGCGGCCGCGGTGACCGATCGCGAACGCAAGATGCACGGCCTCCACGTGCTGACCGACCACCTCGCGCCCGGTTCGTGGGAGCACGCGAGGGATATCAACGCGAAGGAGTTCGCGTCCGTTTCGGTGCTGGAGCTGGACCTCACCGAGGCTTCGGTGAAGATGCGCGGCGAAGGCCCCGACGATCCCGAGGACGAGGTCGCGGCCGATCTGTCGTGGGCCGGGGTGCTGCCGGTGCGGACCGTGTTCGGTGAGCCGGAGCCGTCGGCGGATCTCGTCGGTGAGTGGACGGTGCCGGACCACGTGAAGCGGAGGGTCGGGTAGTTGGCCTCGTGAGTGGTAAGGACGGTTCTAACCGTCCTCACCACTCACGAGCGGTGGCGCGGCAGCCGCACGGTGAACGTCGTCGCCCCCGGCACGCTCTCGACCTCGATCGTCCCGCCGTGCGCCGAAACCAGCGAGAGCACCACCGAAAGCCCGAGCCCGGTCCCGCCGTTGCCGCGCGTGCGGGCGGTGTCGACCCGGTAGAACCGGTCGAAGATCCGCTCCCGCGCTTCCGGCGGGATCCCGGGTCCGGCGTCGCTCACCCGCAGGACGACCTCCGAGGCCGAAGCCGTAGCCGACAACGTGACCGGCGTCCCGGGCGGCGTGTGCACCGCGGCGTTGGCGAGCAGATTGTCCAGCACCTGCCGCAGGCGCACCGGATCCGCTTGCAGGACAACACCTTCCGGGAGCGCGCCGACACTCAGCGGATGCTCCGGACGGCCGGCGGCGAAGGCCTCCCCCGCGTCGGTGATCAGCTCGGCGACATCGACGCCGACCAGCCGCAGCGGCGCCTCGGTCTCCGGCGCGTCGAGGCGCGCGAGGAGCAGGAGGTCGTCGACGAGCACGCTCATCCGCTGCGTCTCTTCCCGGATCTTCGACAGGTGCGCGTCGCGTTCGGCGGGTTCGTTCGCCGCGGCGTAGCGGAAAAGCTCGGCGTAGCCCCGGATCGACGTCAGCGGCGTGCGCAATTCGTGGGAAGCGTCGGCGATGAAGCGCCGGAGCCGCTCGTTCGCCTCCCGGCGCGCGACCAGCGAGGAATCGAGGTGCGCCAGCATCACGTTGAACGCCGTCCGCAGTTCCTCGACCTCGGCACCGCCGCCGCTCGCCTGCGCGCGCACCGGGAGATCGGCGTTCGTGGTGAGGTCGTGCGAAGCGATGTCGTGCGCGGTCCCGGCCATGTCGCTCAGCGGCCGCAGCCCGCGCCGCAGCACCAGCCGCCCCGCGATCACCAGCACCGCCAGCGCCAGCAGGAACGCGACGACCTCGACCATGATCAGCTGGCTGACCGTCCGGTCCAGATCGGCCTGGGGCGCGGCGCTGACCAGCACGATGTTCCGCGCCGGTTCGATCGGGCAGGCCCGGACGCGGTAGGTGCCCTTGTCCTCGATGTAGACGGTGCGCAGGACCTCGGTCCGCGTCGCGTCCTCGGCGACCTTTTCGAGCGCCTTCGTGTCCGGCGGCAGGGAACCGCCCGCCTGCGGCAGCGCGTCGCCGTCCCGCACCGCGAAAACGGCGGAGAACCAGCCGTAGGCCTGCTGCGGTTTCCCGCCGTGCGTGGTGCGCAGCGACGGCACCTGGCTGATCTGGGTCTTGGCGAGCTGTTCGTCGAGCCGATCGTTCAGGTAGCCCTTCATGATGCCGACCATCACGGTCCCGACGACGGCGAACACGACCAGCGCCAGCGCGCCGAGCCCGAGCGCCAGCCGCGTGCCGAGCCTGGATCGGCGCCAGGCGCCGAACCACCGGCGCAGTATTTTCATCTCGCCGCCTGCCGGACGACGTAGCCGACGCCGCGCACGGTGTGGATCAGCGGTTCGTCGCCCGCGTCGAGTTTGCGGCGCAGATGCGAGATGACGAGTTCGACCACATTGGACCGGCCGCCGAAGTCGTATTCCCAGACGTGGTCGAGGATCTGCGCCTTGGTCAGCACCGAAGGCGAACGCCGCATGAGGTAGCGCAGCAGTTCGTACTCGGTCGGGGTCAGCTCGGCGGGTTCGCCGCCGCGGGCGACCTCGCGAGTGTCCTCGTTGAGGGTCAGATCGCCGACCCGCAGGACCGCCGCCTTGGTCTGGTTGGTGCTCCGCCGCAAGACGGCGCGCAGCCGTGCCATCAGCTCCTCGACGGAGAACGGCTTCACGAGGTAGTCGTCGCCACCGCGGGTGAGTCCGGCGACCCGGTCCGCGGTCGCGTCCTTCGCGGTGAGGAAGACCACCGGCACCGCGGTCCCGGACTCGCGGAGCTTGTCCAGCACGGTGAATCCGTCGATCCCGGGCAGCATCAGGTCGAGCACGACGATGTCGGGCCCGAATTCGGCGGCGCGTTCGAGCGCGGCCTCCCCCGATCCGGCGGTGACGGCCTGCCAGCCCTCGTAGCGGGCGACGGTGGCCACCAGGTCGGCGATATGCGGCTCGTCGTCCACCACCAGCAGGCGGACGGGGTTCTCGGTGTTCACAACGCCATCCTCCGTGAACGCGCGCGCGAGGGCGAGGCGGGAGCGCACACGACAGGAAGCCGACAGCTTCCGCCAAGAAAGGTCACAGGTTGGCACCGCAGGCTCGGTACTTGAACCGGACCGGAAGGAACCACGTGTGACCACCATGACGCAGACCGCCGCGAGACCGCGCCCGGCGATCCGTCCCAGGATCGCCGCGCGCGCCGGGCTCTTCCTCTTCCTCGGCGCCAACGTGGCCGCCGTGACCATGCTCTTCTTCGCCGCCGGGCCGTCGGACAACGTGCTCATCGGCGTCGGCAGGCTCGCCGGGCTGTACGGGGCGCTGGCGATGGCGTTCCAGCTGCTGCTGGTCGCCAGGCTGCCGTGGTTCGACCGCCGTCTCGGCATGGACCGGCTCACCGGCTGGCACCGCTGGACCGGGTTCAGCCTGCTGTGGACGCTGCTCGCCCACTTCGTGTTCATCGTCTTCGGCTACGCGCAGGTCGAGGACACCGGCGTGGCCGGCGAGTTCGTCACGATGGTGACCGAACTGGAGGGGATCCTGCGCGCGGTCGTCGCGTTCGCGCTGATCCTGCTCGTCGGCGCCGTTTCCGCCCGGTTCGCCCGGCGTCGTCTGGCGTACGAGACCTGGCATTTCCTCCACCTCTACACCTACGCCGCGGTCGTGCTGGCGTTCAGCCATCAGATCGCGCTGGGCGGATCGTTCGCGTCGTCGCCGGGGGCGCGGGTCTACTGGTGGTCGGTGTGGGGTGTCGCGCTCGGCTCGGTCGTCGCCGGCCGGGTGGTGCTGCCGCTGGCGCGTAATCTGCGTCACCGGTTGAAGGTCGTCGCCGTCGTCCCCGAATCCCGCGACGTCGTCTCGGTGTACATCTCCGGCAAGCACCTCGACCGGATGCCCGCGCGGGCCGGCCAGTTCTTCCTGTGGCGCTTCATGACCCGGGACCGCTGGTGGCAGGCGAACCCGTTCTCGCTGTCGGCAGCGCCGGACGGCCGTACCCTGCGGCTGACCGCGAAGGCCGCCGGTGACGGCAGCGCGTCCCTGCGGTCGCTGAAGGTCGGCACCCGGGTGTTCGCCGAAGGCCCGTACGGCGCGTTCACCACGATGCACCAACGGAAACCGGACGCGTTGCTCGTCGCGGGCGGCGTCGGGATCACCCCGATCCGCGCGCTGCTGGAGGAGATCTCCGGACACGTCGTGGTGCTCTACCGCGTCCGCGACGAACGCGACGCCGTCTTCCTGCCCGAGCTGATCGGGCTGGCGCGGGCACGCGGCGCGGTCGTCCGGGTCCTCAGTGGACCGTCCGATCAGGCCGGTCCGGTCCTCGGCGCACCCAACCTGCGACGGATGGTGCCGGACATCACGGACCGGGACGTCTTCGTCTGCGGCCCGCCGGGGATGACGTCGGCGACGCTGCGCAGCCTGCGGGAGCTGCGGGTGCCGTCCCAGCAGGTCCACGCCGAACGCTTCAGCCTCGCCGCCTGATTCAGGGAGTCCCGATCATGAAGAAGACCATCGTCGCCGCCACGGTCGCCCTTTCGGCCATCGGCTTCCTCGGTGTCTGGCTGTACGAACCGGGCCCGCTCGGCTCGGAAACCGTCGCGGTCGCGGCGCCGAACACGTCCATTTCGGACGGTGGAGCGTCCGAAGGCGCCGAACGCACCATCGACGGTTCGGTGGAGAGCAACCGGTACGGCACCGTCCAGGTTCGGCTGGTGCTCTCGGCCGAGGACCGGATCTCGGAAGTCCGCCTGCTGCAACGGCCGACCAGCGGCCGCGGGGTCGCCGCGATCCCGATCCTGCAGGAGGAGACGCTGACCGCGCAGAGCGCCGACATCGACACCGTCTCCGGGGCCACGTCGACGAGCGAGTCGTACGTCAAATCGCTGCAGGCGGCGCTGGACGCCAGGTGAACCGCGTCGAACAGGTGATGGGGCTGCCGGTTTCGGTCGACGTCCGGGCGGGCGGTGACCTCGTCGACCACGCGATCGAGGGCGTCTTCGGCTGGCTGCGGGAGGTCGACGCGCGGTTCAGCCCGTTCAAGGCCGGCAGTGAGGTGTGTCGTTACGACCGCGGCGAACTCGCGCCTTCGGAGCTGAGCGACGACCTCCTGGAAGTTCTGTCGCTGTGCGATCACTACGAACGGTTGTCCGGCGGGGCGTTCACCGCCCGGCTCCCCGGGAGGCGGCTCGATCCGAACGCGGTGGTGAAGGGCTGGGCGGTGCAGCGGGCGGCGTCCCTGTTGCTGGCCGAGGGCTTGGACGTGTTCTGTCTCAACGCCGGCGGGGACGTGGTCACCTCCGGCGAACCGGAACCCGGCCGTGCCTGGCGGGTCGGTATCCGGCATCCCGAGCGCCCCGACGCGATCTGCGCCGTGGTCGAATCGTCCGGTGGCGCGGTCGCGACCTCGGCGGAATACGAACGCGGCGCGCACATCCTGGACGGCAGGACCGGGCGCCCGCCCGTCGGTCTGCTGAGCGTCACGGTCGTGGCCGACGACCTTGTCACCGCGGATTCCCTCGCCACGGCCGCTTTCGCGATGGGGACCGAGGGGATCGCCTGGGTCGCCTCGCAACCGGGCTGCCAGGTGCTGGTCATCGACGCGGAACGGCAGGTGCACCGGTCGCCTGGGCTGCGGCTCGCTTAAACCGTTGGCCGGGCTTCGCGCGCTCAGGCAGACTGCGGCGTCATGACCTCTGTCGTACAGAACTTCTTCTTCGACTGCGCCGACGCCTACGAACTGGGCCGGTTCTGGAGCGGCGTCGTCGGCAAACCGATGGCCGACGACGACGTGCCGGGCGATCCCGAAGCGATCATCGAGATGGACAACGGAGTCACACTGTTCTTCGGGCAGGTCCCGGAGCCGAAGACGTTGAAGAACCGGATGCATCTCTGCCTCACGCCGGACATCCCGCGCGACGAGGAGGTGGAGCGCCTGCTGAAGCTCGGCGCGACCCTCCTGCACGACCGGCGCAACCCGGACGGCACCGGCTGGGCGGTCCTCGCCGACCCCGAGGGCAACGAATTCTGTGTGCTGCGCAGCGCCGCCGAGAAGGCCGCCACCGCATGACGGACTACCTGACCGTCAACCGGGCGAACTGGGACGAACGCGCTCCGGCACACGCCGCTTCGGCGGACTACGGCTACAAGAAGTTCGTCGCGGACCCGGCACACCTCAGCGGCGTGGTCACCTTCGACCGGCCGCTGCTCGGCGACGTCTCCGACGCCCGGGGAGTGCACCTGCAGTGCCATATCGGCACGGACACGCTTTCGCTGTCCCGCCTCGGCGCACGGATGACCGGCCTCGACTTTTCCGCGCCCGCGCTGGAGATCGCGCGAGGGCTGGCCGCCGAGACCGGCGCGGAGATCGACTACCACGAGTCCGATGTGTACAGTGCCGCCGACGTGCTGGGCGCGGGGGAATTCGACCTCGTCTACACGGGGATCGGCGCGATCTGCTGGCTGCCGGACATCGCCCGCTGGGGACAGGTCGTCGGGAAGTTGCTGAAGCCGGGCGGACGGCTGTTCATCCGGGACATGCACCCGATGCTGGGCACCCTCGACGAGACGCAGCCGGTCATCACGCCGCGCTACCCGTACTTCGAGCAGGCCGAACCGCTGGTGTTCGACGAACCGGGGACCTATGTGGACACCGACGTTTCGTTCCAGCACAACCGGACGCACGAATGGAACCACGGGCTCGGCGAGATCGTCACTTCGCTGCTCGACGCGGGGCTGACCCTGACGCGGCTGGTGGAGCACGACAGCGTGCCGTGGAATGCGCTCCCCGGGTTCATGACCCTGAACGAGGCGACCGAGGAATGGCGGCTGACGGAGGAGCCGCGGCGGCTGGCGGCCAGTTTCACGATCGAAGCCGTGAAGCGGGCCTGAGCGTCGGGTCTCGTGAGTGGTAAGGACGGTTAGAACCGTCCTTACCACTCACGAGTCTTTGGAAGAATGTCCTCATGAGCGTCTCTCCTGAGAAACGGCCCCTTGTCGCCGTCGCCGCCTTGGGCGGCACCATCTCGATGGTCCCCGGCGACGGTGAAGACCACGCCGTCCCCCGGCTCACCGCCGCCGACCTGCTCGGCGACCTGGGCGAGAACCTCGAGATGGACGTCCGCGCGGAGACGCTCGCGGGGATTTCCAGCGCCTCGATGGATTTCGCGACCCTGATCAGGACACGGGATTGGGCGGCCAGGGCAGTCGACGAAGGCGCTGAAGGTGTCGTCGTGGTCCAAGGCACGGACACGCTCGAAGAGACCGCGTACTTCTTCGAATTGACGTGGGCTTCCGAGGCGCCGATCGTGATCACCGGCGCGATGCGCAATCCCAGCCTGCCCAGCCCCGACGGTGCGGGAAACCTGCTGGCCGCGCTGACCGTCGCCGCCGATCCCCGCAGCCGGGGCCGCGGCTCGCTGGTCGCGTTCAACGACGACGTCCACGCCGCGCGCTGGGTGCGCAAAACGCATTCGAGCCATGTCGAGGCGTTCTCGTCGAATCCCGCCGGACCGCTCGCGCTGCTCAGCGAAGGCTTGGTGCACTACTTCCACCCGGCCGCCGCCCGCCCGGCGGCGTTGCCCTTGGCGAACGCGGACTTCTCCGGGCTGGTGCCGATCGTCGAGAGCGGTGTCGAGGACACCGGCGAGCTCCTGGAAACGCTGGTCAAGGCCGGGGTGAAGGGTGTGGTGCTCGCCGCGAACGGCGCCGGGCACGTTTCGGCGGGGTCCGCCGAAGTGATCGAGCGGGTCCTGCCGGAGGTGCCGATCGTGGTCGCCGGCCGCACCGGCGCCGGGCCGACGTTCCGCGGCACCTACGGCTTCCGCGGGTCCGAATCGGATCTGATCGCGATGGGCGCGACGATGGCGGGCTGGCTGGACCCGCGCAAATCCCGGCTCCTGCTGCACACCCTGCTCGCCACCGGCGCTTCGCGAGACCGCGTCGAGGCCGAATTCCGGCTCCGGGGCGACCTCGCCTAGGCCGCGTTTCGTCCTCTGAATGCGGGAGGTGTCAGTCCCGGACCGGGCCCGAGACGGGGTCCAGGTGATACGGCCGCATCGCGCGGGGCCGGTGCCGGTAGACGTGCACGCTGACGGCGGGATCCGGGCCGTCGTTGCGCACTTCGTGGACGTAGCCGGGGCCGAAGACGCGAGACTGGCCTTCGGACAGCGAGTGCAGCTCGGTCACGGCCCGGCCGTCGACGGCGCGCCGGGCGACGGTCTCGCTCAGCTTCCCGCTGACCACGGTGAACGCGCCCGCGGCGAATTCGTGGTCGTGCAGGTCGGTGCGCTGACCGGGAAGCCAGCTCATGAGCCAGATCTCCTGCAGTTCGTCCGCGTCGACGAGCGCGGAGAAACGCTCCTCGGGGTCGTAACGCAGCAGGTGCCGCCAGCGGTCACGGTCCGCGGCGAATTCGAGCGCGACGCGCACCGGGTGGCGCAGGGCGGGGTTTTCGGGAATGACGAGCGTGTTGTCCGGGACGGCGAACATGAAGGGGTCCTCGCAGAAGGAAGTGGGTGTCGAGCTGGGCCGGGGCTGAGTTCACCGACAACAGCGACACGACGCACACGAGACGGCGCCAAGACCGGAGAGGCCCCGCGACACAGTCATCCCACGTGCGAACATGCGCTCAGCGAACCAGCACGGAGCCCGGCGGTCAACCCATCCCATACCGTGGACCGGTCAGGACCACTCGTGCTTCTGCGAACGTCCGAGCAGCTCGGCTCCCGCGCGCCGCGGGTCGACCCCTTCATGGCACACGCGGTGCATCGCGTCGGTGATCGGCATGTCGACACCGAGCCCCATCGCGAGTTCCCGGATCGACGTGCACGATTTGACGCCCTCGGCGACCTGACCGCCGGTGGCCGCGAGCGCCTGCTCCAGCGTCTCGCCCCGGCCGAGCCGCTCGCCGAAGGTCCGGTTCCGCGACAACGGCGACGAGCAGGTCGCCACCAGGTCGCCGACGCCGGCGAGCCCGGCGAAGGTCAGCGGGTCGGCGCCCAGTTTCGCGCCGAGGCGGGCCATCTCGGCCAGCCCGCGGGTGATCAGGGTGGCCACGGTGTTCGCGCCGAGCCCGAGCCCGGCCGCCATCCCGCAGCTGAGCGCGATGACGTTCTTGCACGCCCCGCCCAGCTCGCAGCCGACGACGTCGGTGTTGGTGTACGGCCGGAAGTACTGGTTGAAGCTCGCCTGCTGGATCGCTTTGGCGTTGTCGTGGTCGGTGCAGGCCAGCACCGCCGCCGCCGGCTGCCCCAGTGCGATCTCCTTCGCCAGGTTCGGCCCGGATACGACCACGATCTGCCCGGCGTCGACGCGGGCGATCTCGGCGATCACCTCGCTCATCCGCTTGAGCGTGCCCAGCTCGACACCCTTCGCGAGGCTCACCAGGATCGCGTCGGACGGCAGCAGACCGGACCACTCCGACAGATTGGTCCGCAACGTCTGGCTCGGCACCGCGAGCACCACGGCCTGCGCGCCGTCGAGGGCCTCGGCCGGGTCCGCCGTCGCGGTGATGCGCTCCGGCAGGTCGATATCGGGCAAATAGGACGAATTGCGATGCCGTTCCCGGATGTCGGCCGCGACCTCGGGCCGCCGGGCCCAGATGGTCACGTCCCGCCCGGCGTCGCCGAGCACCTTCGCGAACGCCGTCCCCCACGATCCGGCGCCGAGCACGGTCACCCGCTGGACCTCGGCCATCAGGCGTCGTCCTCCGGTTTCTTCGCGGGCGGTTCCTCCTGGCGGATCTCCGCGAGCAGGGCGGTGATCTCGGTCATCATCAGCTCGGTGACCTCGCGCAGCTTGGACGCGCTGCGGGTCGAACCGTTCTTGTAGGCGGAAAGATCCAGCGGCTCGCCGACCAGGTGCGTGATCGTCTTGCGCGGGAAGGGCGTGAACTTCTTCGTGTAGCCGTTGAAGATGTGGTTCGTGCCCCAGCGCGCGATCGGGATCACCGGCACGTCGGTCTCCAGCGCCAGCCGCGCGGCACCGGTGAACGGCTTCTTCGGCCAGCCGTCCGGATCCTTGCTGATCGTCCCCTCCGGATAGATCACGACGACCTTGCCGTCCCGCAACGCCTGGTGGGCGGCCTTGAGGCTGTCGCCGGCGGCGGCCGAACCGCGCGAGACCGGGATCTGGCCGGCGCCGACGAAGACCTTGCCGAAGAGCGGTGTCCTGGTCAGGCTCTCCTTGCCGAGGAACCGCGGCACCCGCTTCTGGCGGTGCACGAAGACCGCGTCCACCGCCGGGTCCATGTGGGACACGTGGTTGAGCAGGAGCAGCGCGCCGCCTTCGCGGGGGATCCGCTCGGCGTTGCGGTAGACCCGCTTGCCGATGGCCGTCGCCGGGTAGAACAGTGCGGCGGCGATGCCCACCCAGATGCCGCCCTTCTCACGCCGGGCCAATTCGTCCTCCTCGAAGTCACACGTGTCGTCCCAGGCCACTGATCCTGCCGCGCGCATCCGAGCGCGGTCCAGGGAGGGTCGGGTAAGAAGTGAGATGTGGATGTGGATGTGGACCTGATCGTGCCGATGAAACGCCCGGCGGAGGGCAAGTCGCGGCTTCGCGGCGCGGTCGTGCCCGAGCGGCACGCCGAACTGGTGCTGGCGCTGGCCTACGACACGCTGTCCGCGGCGATCTCGGCGGACGGGGTCCGGCGGGTGCTGGTGGTCGCCGCCGACCCGGCGGCGGTGGCGGAACTCACCGAGCTGGGCGTCGAGATCGTCACCGAACCGTCGCGTGGCGGATTGAACGCGGCCCTGCGCCACGGCGAAGAGCTGCTGCGCCGGGACACGCCCTCCGGTCTCGTCGGCGCGCTGCAGGCCGACCTGCCCGCGCTGCGGACCGAGGACCTCACCGCCGCCCTCGCCGAAGCCGCCGGAAAGCGGGCGTTCGTCGCGGACCGGCAGGGAACGGGCACGACCCTGTTGCTCGCGGGGGCGGGCCGCGCGCTGGCGCCCCGGTTCGGCGCCGGTTCCGCGCGGGCGCACACCGCGTCCGGTGCGACCCCGCTCACGATCGCCGCGGAATCGCTCAGGGCCGACGTGGACACCGCGGATGATCTCGCTCACGTTCGCACCCTGGGCGCCGGAAAGCGCACTTCAACGCTGTTGGGAACACCCTGCGTGGCGATGTGACGAGAGTTCACCCTGGCGACCCGCGCGCGGCGCACATAATCGCCCCGAGTGGTGAACAATGAAGCCCGTGAGCACAAATGACGGCGGCACCCCGAACTCGGCAAGGAGGCGGAAGACCTCCGCCGCGAAACCGGAACCGGACAGCGGCACGGCGAAACCCGCCAGGCCGAAAAAGAACAGCAGCCCGGCGCCCCGCACGGCCGTCCGCGCGACCCGCGGCGGTTCGGCGAGCCGTCCCGCGCAGGAGTTCCGCGCGCTGCCCGCCGCGCCGCCCGCGGTGACGTCAGCGCCCACGGCCGTCGAAACCCTGCCCGACGACCGGTACTTCAACCGCGAGCTGTCATGGCAGGACTTCAACGCGCGCGTGCTCGCGCTGGCCGAGGACGAGTCGCAGCCGCTGCTCGAACGCGCCAAGTTCCTGGCGATCTTCGCGTCCAATTTGGACGAGTTCTACATGGTGCGGGTCGCCGGGCTGAAACGCCGCGACGAGACCGGGCTCCCGGTCCGCAGCGCGGACGGGCTCACCCCGCGCGAGCAGCTGGCGTACATCGCCAA
Source organism: Amycolatopsis lurida (assembly GCF_900105055.1). Taxonomy (NCBI): domain Bacteria; kingdom Bacillati; phylum Actinomycetota; class Actinomycetes; order Pseudonocardiales; family Pseudonocardiaceae; genus Amycolatopsis; species Amycolatopsis lurida. The sequence goes on along the minus strand of NZ_FNTA01000004.1, from coordinate 6,446,417 downwards.
ACGCAACCAGGACCTGGTCGAGCGGCACACGAACGCCTTCGAACTGCACTTGCGGCCGCGGCTGGCGGAAGAGGACATCCGCATCGTCGGCTGGAACGACCTGACCGGCGCCGACCAGCTCCGGCTCTCCAACTACTTCAGCGAGCAGATCTTCCCGGTGCTCACACCGCTGGCCGTGGATCCCGCGCACCCGTTCCCCTACATTTCCGGCCTTTCGCTCAACCTGGCCATCACCGTCCGGGACCCCGAAGCGGGCACGGAGCGGTTCGCGCGGGTCAAGGTACCGAGCAACGTGCCGCGCCTGATGCGGATCGAGCAGCAGCCGCGGGAGAGCCGCACCGCGACGTTCCTTCCGCTGGAGGAACTGATCGCCGCCCACCTCGGCGAGCTGTTCACCGGCATGGAGGTCACCGAGCACCACGCGTTCCGGGTCACCCGCAACGCGGACTTCGAGGTAGAAGAGGACCGGGACGAGGATCTTCTCCAGGCGCTGGAACGCGAACTGGCCCAGCGCCGGTTCGGCCCGCCGGTGCGGCTCGAAGTGGCGCAGGACATGAGCGAGCACATGCTCGAACTGCTGCTGCGCGAACTGGAGGTCGACCCGCGCGACGTCGTCGAGGTCCCCGGTCTGCTGGATCTCACCTGTCTGCACCAGTTGTCCGGGGTCGACCGGAAGGAACTCAAGGACCGCCCTTTCGTTCCCGCCACGCATCCGGCGTTCGGTGAGCGCGAGACGCCGAAGTCGGTGTTCGCGACGCTGCGCGAGGGCGACGTCCTCGTGCACCACCCGTACGACTCGTTCTCCACCAGCGTCCAGCGGTTCATCGAACAGGCCGCCGCGGACGACAAGGTGCTGGCGATCAAGCAGACGCTGTACCGCACCTCCGGCGACTCCCCGATCGTCGACGCGCTGATCGACGCCGCCGAGGCGGGCAAACAGGTCGTCGCGCTGGTCGAGATCAAGGCGCGGTTCGACGAACAGGCCAACATCACCTGGGCCCGCACGCTGGAACGCGCGGGCGTGCACGTGGTCTACGGGCTCGTCGGGCTGAAGACGCACTGCAAGGTGTCGATGGTGGTGCGCCAGGAGGGTTCGACCATCCGCCGCTACTGCCACATCGGCACCGGCAACTACAACCCGAAGACCGCGCGCCTGTACGAGGACCTCGGCATCCTGACCGCCGACCCGACGATCGGCGCGGACCTGACGGATCTGTTCAACGTGCTGACCGGGTACTCCCGTCAGGACACCTACCGCAACATCCTCACTTCGCCGCACGGGATCCGCCGCGGCATCGTGCGCGCGATCGGCGAGGAGATCGAACTCGCCCGCGCCGGCCAGACCGCCGGGATCCGGATCAAGTGCAACTCGCTCGTCGACGAGCAGGTGATCGACGCGCTGTACCACGCCTCGCAGGCCGGAGTGCCGGTCGACATCGTGGTGCGCGGGATCTGCTCGCTGAAGCCGGGTGTGGAGGGGCTGAGCGAGAACATCCACGTGCGGTCCATCCTCGGCCGCTTCCTGGAGCACTCGCGCGTCTTCACCTTCCGCGCGGGCGGCACGCGGTGGATCGGCAGTGCGGACATGATGCACCGCAACCTGGACCGCCGGATCGAGGCGCTGGTGCGGGTCAAGGATCCGAAGCTGACGGCGCAGCTGGACTACATCTTCGAATCCGCGCTGCACCCCTCGACCCGGTGCTGGGTGCTGAACTCGACCGGCGAGTGGGCCCCGTCCCCCGCCTCCGGCGACGACGTCCGCGACCACCAGGTCGAGCTCGCGAAGCGGCACGGGGCAGCGGGATGAGCGGGGTCATCCGGGCGGCGGGAGCCGTCCTCTGGCGTCGTGGCGGGGACCGGATCGAGGTCGCGCTGGTCCACCGGCCGCGCTACGACGATTGGTCGCTGCCGAAGGGAAAGCTGGATCCGGGCGAGACCATCGCGGGCGCGGCGGTCCGGGAGATCGAAGAGGAGACCGGATTCGACGCGGTGCTCGGCCGCTATCTGGTCCGGACCGAATACACCGTGGCGGGCACGCCGAAGACCGTCGACTACTTCTCCGCGCACGCCGTTTCCGGTGCTTTCGCGCCGAACGAGGAAGTCGACGAGTTGCGCTGGCTCGACGCGGAGGCGGCGGAAAAACTGCTGACGCGGCCCGAGGACGTCCGGGTGCTGCGCGAGTTCTCCGCGCTGCCGCCCGAACTCACCACGGTGATCCTGGTGCGGCACGCCAAAGCGGGTAAACGCGACGAGTGGAACGGCGACGACGACCTGCGTCCGCTGTCGGACGCGGGCCAGCGCCAGGCCGAAGCGCTGCGTTCGCTGCTGCGGCACTACGCGCCCGGCAGGGTGCTCTCGGCGCCGCGCCTTCGCTGTGTCCAGACGGTGAACGGGCTCGCCGAAGACCTCGGGGTCGAGATCCGGCACGAGCCGCTGCTGTCGGAAGAGGGCTACTGGCCGGACCCGGTGCTCGGTGTCGCGCGGCTGCTGGCCATCGCCGGTGACGGTGGCACGCCGGTGATCTCCAGCCAGGGCGGGGTGATCCCGGACGTCGTCAGTGCGCTGGCCGACCGTGACGGCGTCGACCTGACCGCGGCGCGCGGCGGTGTGGTGCCGTCGAAGAAGGGTTCGTTCTGGGTGCTGTCGTTCCGGCCCGCGACCGATCAGGACGGGCCGGTGCTGGTGGCCGCGGACTATTTCGCGTCGCCTTTGCCCACACCCGCTCCCGCGCATCCCTGAGGCTTTGTCACGCGTGAAGGCCCCCTTCCCTCGGCTGAGCCGAGGGAAGGGGGCCTTCACGCGCTACAGGGCCGTTTGAGGACTGGCTGGGCGTATCCGCCCGCGCGCCACGGCGCGCACACGGACCCGGCGCCCCTTCACGGTTGCGAAAGTGGCTTTCGCGACCCCCCCTCACGTCAGGCTTAGCCGCTCAAGGAAATCCGAAGCGCCGCTCCCCCACGTGGGTGACGCGCCTACTCCGGCTGTGTCGATGCGGACCCGCACTCATCGCTCCACTGTGGAGCCACCCACCGGGAAGGCGCATCCATCGGAGTGACAGGGAAATCCCAGCCGAAGCGGATTCTTTTCCGGAACTTCGCCCACCGGCAGGAGAATCGCGTCACATACACCACTGGGCGGCCGCGGATCCGTAGCGACTCCCAAGATCCCCGGAGACCGCACGCGAGCGTGTCAGGGCAAGACAGGGGCTTCCTTGGTGTCCTGAAAATGCGGCAGGGCCCCGCGCCGTGCGCGGGGCCCTGCCGTTGGCTCTCTCCTGAAGAGGGAGCTTACTTCTTCTTCGCGGCAGCCGAAGTCCGCTTGGCCGGAGCCTTCTTCGCGGGAGCCTTGGCAGCGGTCGCCTTGGCGGCCGGCTTCGCGGCGGCCTTGGTGGCGGTCGCCTTCTTGGCCGTGGTGGCGCGAGTCGTGGCCTTGGCAGCGGTCTTCGGCGCGGCCTTGGTGGCGGTCGTCTTGGCCGCTGCCTTGGTCGCGGTCGCCTTGGCGGCCGGCTTCGCGGCGGCACGCGTCGTCGTGGCGGCGGCGCGGGTCCGCGTGGTGGTGGAACGCGTCGCGGCCGGGCGGCTGGCGGCCGTCCGGGTCGTCGTCGCGCGGGTGGTGGTGGCGCGAGTGGCGGTGCCGGTGGTCGCGCGCTTCACAGCGGTGGCCTTCGGCAGCTTCTTCGAACCACTGATGACGTCCTTGAAGGTCGTGCCGGCGCGGAACGCGGGCACGTTGGTCTTCTTGACGCGAACGGTCTCACCGGTGCGCGGGTTCCGCGCGGTGCGGGCGGCGCGGGCGCGCTTCTCGAACACACCGAAGCCGGTGATGTTCACCTTCTCGCCCTTGTTGACCGTCCGGATGATGATGTCGACAAGGCCATCGACGGCCTCCGACGCGACCTTCTTGTCGCCCAGGCGCTCCGACAGCGCCTCGATCAGCTGGGCCTTGTTGGCCATTCCAGTCCTCCAAGAAGAACTACTTGTACACGGCCCCGTCGGCCGACTTAGCGCACACGGTATTACCAATGCAGCACAAATTCCAAACGACGCGCGGAAATTTCCCTTGTCTCGGGGGCTGTTCCGCCTCCCGAGGGACCCCTTCAGGGCCTCTCGAGGTGCCGTTCGGTGTGGTTTCGGGGCGGTCGTGGAGGACCCCGGCCAGGGTGCGGATTCCCTGCTCAGCAAGGGAATCCGCCCCCTTCGACCGGCCTTAGGAGGAGGCCGCCGGGAGGGTCACCGGCTTCCAGGAGGGGCGCCGGGTCTCGAAAGTGTCGATCTCCTCCGCGTGGCGGAGTGTCAGGGCGATGTCGTCGAGCCCTTCGAGGAGCCGCCAGCGGGTGTAGTCGTCGATCTGGAAGGGCGCGGTGAAGTCCTTGGCTCGTACCGTCTTCGACTCGAGGTCCACCGTGACCTCCGTCCCGGGCTCGTTTTCGAGCAGCTTCCACAGCAGTTCGACGTCCGCCTGCTCGACCTGAGCGGCGACGAGGCCCTGCTTGCCCGAGTTGCCGCGGAAGATGTCCGCGAACCGGGAGGAGATCACGACCCGGAATCCGTAGTCCATCAAGGCCCACACGGCGTGCTCACGGGAGGAACCGGTGCCGAAGTCCGGGCCCGCGACCAGGACCGACCCGCTCTTGAAGGGCTCTTGGTTGAGGATGAACGACTCGTCGGAACGCCAGGCGGCGAAGAGCCCGTCCTCGAAGCCGGTGCGGCTCACGCGCTTGAGGTAGACCGCCGGGATGATCTGGTCAGTGTCCACGTTGGACCTGCGCAGCGGGACCCCGACGCCGGTGTGGTGGGTGAACGCGTCCATGTTGGGAACTCCTTCGCGGATGTCAGCGATGTCAGCGAGCGACGGCGGGCTGCAGGTCTTCGGGGCTGGACAGCGTGCCCCGCACGGCCGTGGCGGCCGCGACGAGCGGTGAGACCAGGTGCGTGCGGCCGCCCTTGCCCTGCCTGCCTTCGAAGTTGCGGTTCGAGGTCGACGCGCTCCGCTCGCCCGGCTTGAGCTGATCCGGGTTCATGCCGAGGCACATCGAGCAGCCGGCCTGACGCCATTCCGCGCCCGCTTCGGTGAAGACCCGGTCCAGCCCTTCGGCTTCCGCCGCCTGGCGGACGCGCATCGAGCCGGGGACGACGAGCATCCGGACCGAGTCGGCGACCTTGTGCCCGCGCAGGACGTCCGCGGCGGCCCTCAGATCCTCGATACGGCCATTCGTGCACGAGCCGAGGAAGACGGTGTCCACCGCGATCTCACGCAGCGGCGTGCCCGGCTTCAGGTCCATATAGGACAGGGCCTTCTCAGCGGCGATGCGCTCGTTCTCGTCGCCGATCCGCTCCGGGTCGGGCACCTCGGCGCCCAGCGGGAGCCCCTGGCCCGGGTTCGTGCCCCAGGTCACGAAAGGCGTGAGCTCGTCGGCGTTCAGGCGCACCTCGGCGTCGAAGACGGCGTCGTCGTCGGTGCGGAGTTCGCGCCAATTTTCGACGGCGGCGTCCCAGTCGGCGCCCTGCGGAGCGTGCGGGCGGCCCTTCAGATACGCGAACGTCGTCTCGTCCGGCGCGATGAGCCCGGCGCGCGCGCCCGCTTCGATGGACATGTTGCACACCGTCATCCGGGCTTCCATCGACAGCTTTTCGATGGCCTCACCGCGGTACTCGAGGACGTAGCCCTGCCCGCCGCCGGTGCCGATCTTCGCGATCACCGCGAGGATGACGTCCTTCGCCGTGACGCCGGGGCGCAGGGCGCCATCGACCGTGATCGCCATCGTCTTGAATGGACGGAGCGGCAGGGTCTGGGTGGCCATCACATGTTCGACCTCGGAGGTACCGATGCCGAACGCCATCGCGCCGAAGGCCCCGTGCGTCGAGGTGTGACTGTCGCCGCACACCACGGTCATCCCCGGCTGCGTCAGGCCCAGCTGCGGGCCGATGACGTGCACGATGCCCTGCTCGGCGTCGCCCATCGGGTGCAGCCGGACGCCGAACTCCTTGCAGTTGGCGCGAAGGGTGTCGACCTGGGTGCGGGACACGGGATCCGCGATGGGCAGCTCGATGTCGATCGTCGGGACGTTGTGGTCCTCGGTCGCGATGGTGAGGTCGGGGCGGCGCAGTTTCCGGCCGGCCAGGCGGAGTCCGTCGAACGCCTGGGGGCTGGTGACCTCGTGCAGCAGGTGGAGATCGATGTAGAGCAGATCGGGCTCGGCCCCCTCGCCGCGCCGCACCAGGTGCGACTCCCACACTTTCTCGGCCAGTGTCCGGGGCATTTCCGGCTCCTCACATGCGGTGAAATCGGTACTTCCCACCATCTGGACATCTCAAACTTCGGGAAGATAGTATCGGCTTGTGGGACAGCATAGCGGTATCGGAGTACTCGACAAGGCCGTGGCCGTGCTTCAGGCCGTGGCCGAAGATCCTTGTGGCCTGGCGGAACTGTGCACGCGGACCGGTTTGCCGCGCGCGACGGCGCATCGGCTCGCGGTCGGCCTCGAAGTGCATCGCCTGTTGCGCCGCGGCCCCGACGGGCGCTGGCGCCCGGGTACCGCGCTCGCGGAGCTGGCGGGCGGTTCGACCGACCCGCTGCTCGACGCGGCGAGTTCGGTGCTGCCGAAATTGCGCGACATCACCGGCGAAAGCGTGCAGCTGTACCGACGCGACGGCGTCCAGCGCGTGTGTGTTTCGACCGCGGAGCCGCCGAGCGGGCTCCGTGACACGGTGCCGATCGGTTCACGGCTGCCGATGACCGCGGGCTCCGGCGCGAAGGTGCTCGCCGCGTGGTCGGATCCGCACACCCAGCGCACGATCCTCACCGAGGCCGTGTACGGGGAGCGCACCCTGCTCGAAGTCCGCCGCCGCGGCTGGGCCCAGAGCGTGGCGGAGCGGGAACCCGGTGTGGCGAGTGTCTCGGCGCCCGTCCGGGATTCGACGGGCACCGTCGTCGCCGCGGTGTCGGTTTCCGGGCCCATCGAACGCATAGGGCGTAAACCAGGGGCGCGCTGGGCCGCGGACCTCCTCGCCGCCGCGGACGCGCTTCAAGAGCGTCTCTGAGCCCTCGAAACGAGTGAAGGCCCCCTTCACTGCGTCTAGCGCAGCGAAGGGGGCCTTCACGTACTTCCGAAGGGTCCTATCAGAACTCGTCGGCCTTGGTGAGCTCGTGTTCGAAGGTGTCGGCACGCGTGACGAGAGCCTTCAGCGGGTGCTCGAACTCGTTGACCAGGTTCAAGTCGACCAGCGGGATCGTGTGCTTGAGCAGCGCGACACCGTCCACCACCGCCGCGCCGCCGACCGAATCGCCGCCGGCCAGTTCGAGCAGGCGCCGCAGATCGATCTTGTCGGCCCAGCCGACCGGGGACGAGATCTCCACCCACTCCGCGCCGTCGTGGTCGGGCAGGTGGTGCAAGGAGACCTGCTGCCCGCGGCCGTCGCCGGTGTCGACCCGGAACCGGAGCCAGTCTCCCCGCTCTTCGAGCACCTCGTACCGCGCCCGGACGAAATTGATCACGCCTGCCCAGATGGACACCCTCGTCACCTCTCGGTTTCGCCGCCTCGTGCGCTGTCGAGCATGGCACATCCGGGACGGATGGAGTGTCGACGGTCTCTTTCCGGGGCGGTCCGAGCCAGGCCTAGAGCGGCGCCATCCGGTAACCCGACCCCCGCACGGTGTGGATCAGCGGCGGGTCCTTGAGCTTCCGCCGCAGCCGCGCGATCACGACGTCCAGCACGTTCGACGCCGGATCCGCCATCTCGTCCCACGCGTACCGGATCAGTTCCCGCCGCGAGACCGGCCGCCCGGTCGCGGCCATCAGCCGCTCCATGACGAGATACTCCTTGCGCGTCACGGTGAGCAGTACACCCGCCCGGGAGATCTGATGCCTGCCGGTGTCGAGTTCGACGTCGGCGCACCGCAGGACCACCGCCTGCCCGGCCATGTCGCGGCGGCACAGGCTGCGCACCCGCGCGATCAGTTCCGGCATCGCGAAGGGTTTGACCAGGTAGTCACCGCCGCCGACGCGCAGGCCGTCGATCCGGTCGGCGACGCTGTCGCGCGCGGTCAGGAACAGCACGGGCATCGGCCATCCGGCGCTGCGCCGGTGGCGCACATAGGCCAGCGCGTCGCCCGAAGGCAGCATCCGGTCGAACACCGCGCAGTCGTAGGCGTTCACCGTCAGCGCCTCGTCCGCGCCGGGGAGGTCGGCGGCGGTGTCCACCGCGAACCCGTCCCCGCGCAGCGCGAATTCCAGCGCCACCCGCAAGTTTTCGTCGTCCTCGGTCACCAGCACCCGCACACTGGAACGTTATCGTGCGATGGCCGCCTCCACGTCGGCCACGTGCAGCCCGCGCAGTTCTTCGATCGCGGGCATCCGGCCCAGCAGCCGCAAGCGTTGTGACTGAGCCGTGCGCGCCTTCTCGAACAGCAGGCGCGCGTCCCGCGCGTTGCCGAAGTTGACGTCGCCGGAGACACGCTGGAAGTGGCTGGTGAGCACCGGACCGGCGGCGGGATCGACTTCGTAGTCGCCTGCCGACGCCATCCGCCCGAAGATGGCGAGCAGTTCGGCCGGGCTGTAGTTCTCGAACTCGATCGTCTTGCCGAAGCGCGACGCGAGACCGGGGTTGGCGGCGAGGAAATCGACCATCTCACCGGTGTACCCGGCCACGATCACGGCCACTTCGTCGCGATGTTCCTCCATCAACGGCACCAGGGTGTCGATCGCCTCCTGGCCGAAATCGCCGCCGGAGCCGGCGAGCCGCGTCAGCGTGTACGCCTCGTCGATGAACAGGACGCCGCCCTTGGCCTCCTCGAACACCGTCGCGGTCTTCTCCGCGGTGTGCCCGATGTACTGCCCGACGAGATCCCGGCGCGACACCTCCCGGAACTGGCCGACCGGCAGGACTCCCAGCGCCTTCAAGAGTTTGCCGTAGATCCGCGCGACCGTGGTCTTCCCGGTGCCGGGCGCGCCCGCGAAGATCAGATGGTGCCCGGCCGCGCCGACGGGCAGCCCGGCCCGGCGGCGCCATTCGTTGACCTGCAACTCGTCGACCAGCGAGCGGACCTCTTCCTTGACCCCGGGAAGGCCGATCATCGCGTCGAGTTCGGCGAGCATCTCGTCCAACGCGTTGTCCCCCACGGCGCCGGGGTCCGCGACCTCACCGATCGTCGGCGTCGCCCCTTCGGCGATCGCGATCCCCGGTTCCGCGGTGTTCGAGACCCGGCATCCGGAGATCTCGCCGCCGCACCCGGAAGCGAACGAGATCCCCGGGCCCCGGGTGTCGGTGACCGTGCACCGCTTGAGGACCGGCACCCCGTGGTGCGCGACGGCGATGCCTTCGTGCCCGGTGTGCGAAACGGTGCAGCCTTCGACGACCGGCCGGGCGTACTGGTAGACGTAGATCCCCCTCAGCCCGCAACCGGTGACCGTGCAGCGGAGCACGACCGGATCGGCGCCCTGCCCGAGGGTGATGCCGTCCCCCGTCACGTCTTCGACGGTGGTGTCCTCGATCCGCCCTGGCGAACCGTCGACGACGATCCCCTGTTCCGCTCCCGAGATCACGCAACCGCTCACGGTGAACGCCGTCGTGCCGCGGATCGCGATCGCCGGGCCGCGTCCGCCGGAGACGGTGCAGTTCCGGATCGCGAGTTCCGTGTCGTCGGCCTGGATCGCGGACGCGTCACCCGCCAGGACTTCGATCCCTTCGAGGACGAGCGCCCCGCCGATGCCGCGGAAAACGGGCCGGTCCGCTCCTCGGCCGTCGATGACGACGGTGGCCCCGTCCGCCGCGGCCAGCGTCACCCGGAGGCCGGTCAGTTCGACGGTCTCCGCGTATTCACCGCCCGCGATGGTGATGACGGCGCCGTCGGACGCTTCCGCCAGAGCGTCGCCGATGGTCGGGTACGCGCCTGGCCGCTGGGCCACCAGGAGGACACGGCCGGAAGTCGAAGTCGTCATCAGCCCGCCTTCGCCATCAGCCAGCCGCGGTCGACGGCCTTGGCGCCCGCCTGGAACCGGCTGCGGGCGCCGAGCCGGTTCATGATGTCGGCGACCATCCGGCGCACCGTGCGCACGGAGACACCGAGACGCGCGGCGGCGGATTCGTCGGTGGTGCCGGAGAACAGCAGCGTCAGCAGCTCCTGTTCGCGGCAGGTCAGGATCGAGGCGTTCCCGGTGTCCGGGAGATCCAGCGGGACGAGCGGGGCGGAGGCCTGCCAGATCCGCTCGAACAGCCCGACCGTCGCGGTGACCACGCCGGGCAGCCGGAACACGGCGGAACCGGCCTGCCTGCCTTCCGCCGGGAGGACGACCGAGGTCCGGTCGATCACCAGCGCGTCCATCGGCACTTCGGCGTCGGTCCGCACCTCGGCGCCCGCCCGCGACATGCGGTTGAGCGCACCGGACATCCGCGCGGAGTCGGGGAAGAGCACCTTGTGCCGCACGCCGGGGCGCACGCCTCCGAGCGCGATCCGCTGGAACGCGGTGTCCGTTCCCGTGCTCATGACGAGCACTTCGCCGGTCGCTTCCGCGAGAAGCTCGCCGAGCCCCGCCCGGTCGCCGCCCTGGCCCGTTCCCGTGACCAGGCTGAGCTGGCCGGTCTGCACGGTCATCGCAGGTACCTCCCTCTTCCCCCGGCGCGGTGCCGCCGACGACGTCCTGTTCATGCCAGTTCCCCGCCACCGGGGCGGCCGCGGGCACCCGACGCGTTAGCGTTCAGGGGCACCGGGAACTGCACGCGTCTACTTTCGCTGTCCGAACATGAGGTTTTGATGACACGGGTGATGGTCGTCGAAGACGACGAGAATCTGCGGCTCGCGCTGGTCACGCAGCTCCGCGCGGCCGGCTACGTCGTCGACGAGGCGGGTGACATCGCCACCGCGGACCGGCTGCTGCGCGGGACCCACCACGACTGCGTGGTGCTGGACCGGATGCTGCCGGACGGCGACGCCATCGAGTACGTCCACATGCGACGGCAGCTGGGCTGGCGGGCGCCGGTGCTGTTCCTCACCGCCCGCGACGCGCTCGCCGACCGGGTGGCCGGGTTCGAGCACGGCGGCGACGACTACCTCGTGAAGCCCTTCGTGATGGCCGAGCTGACCGAGCGGGTGGCCAACCTGTGTCACCGATCGGCCTTCGACCGGCCCTCGGTGCTGCACCACGAAGACCTGGTGATGGACTGCGCGCGGCGCGAGGTGCGCCGGGCGGGCGTGCTGCTCACCTTGACCAACAAGGAGTACGCGGTGCTCGAATACCTCCTGACCAGGGCGGGCTTGCCGGTGCAGCGGGCCGACCTGATCGAGCACTGCTGGGACGCGCAGGCCGATCCGATGTCCAATGTGGTCGATGTGGTGGTGAAGCGGTTGCGCCGCAAGCTGAAGGAACCCGAACTGATCCACGCCGTCCGAGGCCTCGGCTACCGGCTGGGCACGCGGTGAACACCCACTCCTCGGCCGATCGGCTGCGCAGGCTGCGCTGGACGCTGACCGCGTTGTTCACCGTGATGAACACCCTCGGGCTGGTCGTCTTCGCGTGGCTGCTCATCAGCGAGGACGGTGACCAGGGCGAGGAACGGATCGACGCCGCGCTGACCCAGGTCACGTCGTCGGTCAGCAGGCTGGTCGCCTACGACGACGGCACCGTCGGCTTCGGGCTGGTCAACACCGACGTGCTGGACGACCGCTGCCCCCAGTTCGCGATCCTGCCCGGTGGGGCGCCCGCGTTCCAGCCGCACTTTTCGCGGGCGAACTGCGTCCCGATGAGCATGCACCTGCTGAACGGGCTCGCCACCGAGGCGGTGAAGACCGGCAAGCTGGTGCAGGGGCATCAAAAGGCGTCGAACGGCGACATGGTCAAGGTCCGTGCCGAACCGCTGCGAGACGGTGACGGCAAGACCTTCGCGGCCGTCGTCGCGGTGCAGTCCACCGAGGCCGAGGATTCCGCGCACACCACGTTCACGCTGCTGGTGATCGGCGGCACCGTGCTGCTGGTCGCGATCCTGGGCTTCGCGGGCCACCTGCTGTCCGGGCGCTCGATCCGCCCCGCGGCCGCGGCCCTGCAGCAGCAAGAGGTCCTGCTCGCCGAAACCGCGCACGACCTCCGCACCCCGGTCGCCGCCCTGCGCGCGCTCGCCGAAACCGCGATGGCCAATCCCGCGCAGTCGGCGGAACTCCTGCCGCGCACCGTCCGCCTCGCCGCGAGGATGGGCGGGATCATCGACGACCTCCTCGTCCGCGCCCGGCTCGCCGCCGGCGTGGAACAGCTGAGCATCCAGCCGATCTGGCTCGATCAGCTGGTGGTGGGCATCGTCGAGGACACCGCGACCGACGGCGCCGAAGTCACCGTCACCGCCGCGCCCACCAAGGTCAACGCCGATCCCGCGCTGCTGCAACGGGCGATCGGCAACCTCCTCGACAACGCCATGCGCTACGGCCGCCACCCCGGCTCGAAGGCGTTCGTGCACCTGACCGTCGCCGGCGGCACCGTGACCGTCGCGGACCACGGCCCGGGTATCGACACGACGCTGGCGGGCGACGCCTTCGACCGGTTCGCCAGCACCGGCGGATCCTCCGGGCTCGGGCTGTCGATCGTGCGGTGGGTCGCGCAGGCGCACGGCGGCACGCTCGCGGTGTACAACGCGGACGAGGGCGGCGCGATCTTCGAACTGCGGTTCCCGGTCAGCCCGAACTGACCGCGCTAACCCGGCTCGACGGCGGTACCTCCCAGCAGCGACCGGAACTCGAATGAGGGCGGTTCTCCCGCGTCGCGACGCGCGAACTCCTGCGCCCACAGGGCGAAGGTCCGCGTCCACATCGAGCGGAGGAGGGCGTGCTCCTCCGGTTCGAGGCGCCGCGACTCCTCCCTCGCCTTGTCGTAGACGGCCTGGATGGCGTCGTAGAGCGCGAAGATCGGCCCGTCGCCGCGAAGTGCCCGTGAACGCTTGATCTCGGTGAGTTCGACGTAGCCGGCCTCGTCCAGCACTGTGACGTCCTCTCCCATGGCGAACAGCACCTCGTGGACGTGCGAGGCGTCCTCGTCGATCCGTCCGGTCCTCAGGTTGAGAAGATGACCGGTCAGGCCACCCTCCGGAGTTCCGTCGACCCGGTAGGTCAAGCCGTGGTAGCGGAAGAACATCGGCAGTTCGTCCGCCAGCGGGTTCTCACTCACGGTCTTTCCCTTCGTCGTCTTCGCGGCCGTCTTCGTCGTCCGCGGTCATGCCCCGGTTCGTCGCCTCCTGGAACAGTTCCCGTTCACGCCTGAGTATCAGTGCTTCGATCGCCGTCTCCTCCAGAGTCACCGCGCGGTCCTGTTCCCTGCTCACGGCCGCGAAGTCCCGCCGCACCTCGTAGAGGCTGTGTTCGTAGCGTGCCACCTCGTCGATGGACTTCAGATGCAGCCTGAATTCGGCGATATGCCCGCTCGACAGGCGAACGGACATCTGGATGTCCCGGTAGCCGCTCTTCTGTGGTCCGGCGAAGCGGTCTTCGAGGTACACGATGCTGATCGGCGACCCCTCCGAGGCCAGCCGGGCGTGCAGGATCGCCAGCGCCCGGTAGACGTCGGCGACGGTGTCGAACCGCACGAGGGCACCGACCACGTCGGTCAGCACGGAGCCCGTGCCGTCGTCCTTCGCCAGTTTGTCCAACGCGCGCACCCGGCTCTTGACCTTGTCCCGGTACTTGGCGATCCCGCCCGCCTCCGCCGCCAGCCAGTCCGCCAGTTCGTTCAGCTCGTCCTGGTTCGAGCGCCACGATGCCTCCAGCCCGGACAGGAACTCGTTCTGATAGGCCCGAAGCTGCTCCGGCGTCGAACCGGCGGGTGGGGCGTAGCCGAACTGGCCAGGCTGTACCCGCCGGTCCTGCTCGGGAATCCCGGACACCGCGTCCTCGACGGCCTGGCGCTGGAAGTCGGTCAGTTCGATCGGACCTGGCCGCGGTGTCTCCCGGTGTTCGCGGAGAATGTCCTCCGCGCCCCTGGTTTCCAGTTCGGCCAGCGATTCCAGGACGATCTCGACCGCCTCGGGATATTGGAGCACGTTTCCCAGCGTCTGTGGCCTGGCCAGCAGGGAGTTCAGCAGGAACGGTGTCTGGAGAAGCGTTTCGACGAACTCCGGATGCCGCGGCAGCAGCTTGGCGATCGCGTCGCCGATATGGAATGGGACACCGTCGACCTTGATCCGCGAATCCGGATCCCGCCCGCTGATCTCGTTTCCCCGCCGCAGCGCGTCTTGGACGTCGGCGCGACCGAGGAACTCCGCCGTTTCGTCCCGGCCGGGGTTGATCACCGCGTCCAGGGAACTGGGCGTACCCGCGCTCTCCGGCCCGGGCTCCGCCGGCGGCAGGTTGCCCGGTGCCGGAACCTCGACCGGCGCCGACGCACCGGGCGTGAACCTGGCCCAGCCCTTGCCTCTGGGGAATCCGTGCACCCGAAGCGATCCGTCCGGCATCACGTCCAGCCTGGCCAGCGGCGCGATCACCTCGGCACCCAGCGCGTCGGCGTACCGCTGCGCCCAGCCGGACGATCCGGAATGGCAGGAGTTCAACTGGACCGGACGCCCAGGTGTGTAGTACGGACTGGCCAGCGTCGCCTCGGCCACCTGCTCGGGGCTGAGCATGAAGATCTCTTCGATGGCCCGCATCTGCTCTTGGGTCAGGCGGCTGTCCACGGTCAAGCTGAGGCCGGGGATCGGGTGACCGTTCCCGCTTCCGTGCAAAGTGACCACGTAGGCTCGCGCGCCATCCGGGCGCTGGGCGATCATCACCCGCATATGGGCGTTACGGGTGGTCATGTCGTCACCGATCGACATCCCGCCAGGCGCGTAGAGAACACCCTCGCCGGTGACCACGGCTCCGTCCCATGGCCCAGGGGCCACCTTCCGCCGGGCTTCGATCCATCGCGAGCCGCCGACTTCGTCGTGCCGTGACGCGCCCATCGTGGCGGGGCCGGGTGACTCGCCGAAGGTGATCTCCCCGGTATCCGGATCGATCCGGGCGGTCGTGAACCGGCCGTTCGGATCACGCGGTGGCAGGCCTTGCGGACGACGACGGCGGGGACCCTGTTCGTCGGTGTTCCGCGGCCGGATCACGTCGGAGGGCCCGCTCTTGGGCGGTTTCAGCTCGAGGGCGCTGTCGATCGTGTTGGGAACCCCGAGGAGCCGCACGGCGAGGAGGATCCCCATGAGGATCCGGCGCCCCGAGGACAGCACGGGGGCGTTGGCCGCTTCCATCGCCCGCTCGATCGCGCCGGGTTCGTTCGGGCTCGCGGGAATCTCACCCGGAGGCCCCGGCAACGGACTCGGGCGGGCTCCCGGCGGCGCGGCCGGATCCCCCGGACGCAGTGTCTCCGTCTCGAAGAGACCGCGGGTGAAAGTGTTGCCGCGATGGACCCGGTCCCGGCCGGGGGCGCGGCTCCCGGTGCTGAGGTCGTAGTCGTGCACGACCACCGGCCGCCCGTCCACGACGAAATCGAGCGTGAGGTTCGGGACCACCCACCCGGAGTAGTGCGACGGCCCACCCGGTGCGCGGCCCTGTCCGTCGAGGGAATACGACGGCGAGGTGCGCAGCCGGAACCGTCCGAAGTGGTCGCCGAGGATCTCCCGTTCCCTGGCGATGACCTCCTCGGCGAAGATCTGCTGGATGAAGATCCCCCTCAGCGCGGGGGTCATCGTGCCGTTCCCGATGTGTTCGACGATCTTGCGGGCCCGCTCGGACTCGGCGGGAACGAGTCCTTCCGCGAGCTTCGCGAATTCGCGGGCGGCGTGGTCGGCGGTCTCCTGCAACGCGGACCGGATTCGCGAGCGGACCCAGTGGGCTTCCAGGATCCTCGCGACGTCACGGACCCGGACCGGCCGCGAATCGGCGGGCAGCAAACCTTGTTCGAGCAGGATCAGCCGGAGGTCGTTCCATGCCAAGCCCGCCTCGGCCATCAGCGTGCGGAGCGCGGTCTCGCTGCGGAGACTGAGGAGCAACCGGCTCCGCGTGAAGCCGTGCTGCGGCAACGAGTGCTCGTGCCGGGCCGGATTGTCCGGGTGGTAGAACCGTTCCGCGTGCGACGAGGGTGGTACCGGCGGCCCCGGCGGTGGTCCGGGCGGGTTGCCTGGCGGCCCCGCGGGTGGCGACATGTCGACGTCCACTTCGCCGGTTCCCGGGGTGAACCGCGCTCGGCCTCGCCACGGTGGGCCCTCGGGATCGTCCGGCGGCGGGCCCGGCTTACCGGACTCGTCCGGGGCCGCCTCTTCTTCATGACGTTTGCGGATCAGTTCCACCGGGCCGCTCTTGGGCGGTTTGGTCTCCATCGCGCTGTCGATCGTGTTGGGCAGGCCGAGGAGCCGGACGGCGATGAGCACGCCCATGAGGAACCGCCGCCGGAGCGAGATCGCGCCGGCGGTCTCCGCCTCCATCGCCCGGCGGATGGCCTCCGGATCCTCTTGCCCGGCACGGGTTTCATCGGGCAGCGGATTCCCTGAAGCGGCGGGTGGCAACCCCTGGGGACCTGGCGGATTCGGGGACGCCGCGGCGGACGGTCCGTCCGGATCCCGCCGGGCGACGACGGTGAACCGCAGGCCGTTCCACTGGAGGACGGCGTCGGCACCGGCGGCGATCGCGCCGTCGACCTCGCTGGTCAGTTCGTTGCTGAACACGGCGATGACCAGCGCGCCGGGGCCCGCGTCGCGCCGGTGCTTTTCGATCTGTTTGACGATCGACGTTTCGCTGTTCGCCCCGACGTTCTTGACCTCGAACCGGACCTCTACACCGCTGTCCGCCAGCACTCCGTGGACATCGATGTCGGTGTCACTGGTCTTGATGCCGAGCCCGGTGACCCGCAGGCCGGTCAAGCCCAATTCGGCGAGCTGGTCCGGGGTGAGCTCGGTGAGGGCGAGAGCGACCCGGAGCTCGCCCTCGAGGCCGGTGAGATTCGCTTGGTCACCGTTCAGCTGTTCCCGGGTCGCCGGGTCACCGTCGGCCAGCATGCCGAGGGCACGCTTCAGATGCTTGCGGACGCTTTCGCCGATCTTGTCGAGACCCGGAACCCCGTTGACGGCCAGATGATCGAGGATCTTGCGGAGATGGGTTTCCAGCGTCAGCGGCAATTCGGCGTTCTTGCCTTCGGCTTCGGCGGCCTCCGTCAGCTCGGCGCTGAGCCCACCGAGCTTCCGCAGCTCGGTTTCGGCCACCGCCCGGCCGTACGGACGCGGTTTCTTCGCGGCCACTTCGCGGATCGCGGCGCCGGCCCGGGCGGTGAACACCTCCAGTGGTGTCACCCGCGACATCCCGGCCGCCCGGTTCGCCAGCATGGCCCGGATCTGTTCGGCATACAGGGCCTTGAGCTGTTCTTCGAGCGGACGGCTGGTCCGGTCGCGAGGAATCAGTTGCGCGAGAACACTCTTGAGCAGGCCTTCCAGTTTCCTGCCCGCGACGGCCGGGCCCGCCTCGCGGACGGCTTCCTGGACGTCCGGCGGCAGAGCGTCCCAGACCTCCTCCACCTCGGGCGACAGGTCATCGGGATGGTCCGGTGGCGTTTCCTCGTTTTCGTTCCGCAACGGGCCGTTTTTCTCACCGGAAGCTCCCGGGGACGACGCCGGGACGAAAACCGGTGCCGAGGGAAGGACAGGCTCTTCCCCCGGAGTCGCCGGTTCCGCCGGATCACCTTCGGCGGGACCGTCAGGGCCGTCCGGTGGCCCCTGTTCATCGGGAATCTCGGCGGGCAGTACGGGTACGTCGGGCGCGGGCTCGGACGGGGCTTCCGACGGCGTGGTCTCCCCGTCCTGGCCGGGATCCGCCCCCGGCTCGGACCGGTTCGGTTCACCTTCCGTCGGTTTCGCGTGCGGAGTCCTACCCGGAACGTTGGCAGGGCCCGGCTGCGCCGGGTTGGCCGGTGCGGAAGTGCTCTGGCTCGATCCGCCCTGGGCCGGACCCGGTTGAGCGGTGGCGGCCGAAACCTGGGCATGACCGGGTTGTGCCGTCCCCTGGGCGGAAGTCGACGTCGAAGAGGAACCCTGTTCGGGCGCCGCTTGCCCCGGACCGGATTGTGCCGAACCAGGCGTCGTCGACGACACCGATGTCTGCTGCGCCGGGGTATTCGGGCCGCTTCGGGACGTGTGCTCCGCGGCGGAAGCCGAGGACGACTGGCTCGACGCCGCCGTACTGGCGCTCCGATCGCTCGCGGAAGTGTCGGTGGCCGCCCGGCTTTCACCGCCGCCGA
Source organism: Amycolatopsis lurida (assembly GCF_900105055.1). Classification (NCBI taxonomy): domain Bacteria; kingdom Bacillati; phylum Actinomycetota; class Actinomycetes; order Pseudonocardiales; family Pseudonocardiaceae; genus Amycolatopsis; species Amycolatopsis lurida. The sequence goes on along the minus strand of NZ_FNTA01000004.1, from coordinate 6,428,239 downwards.
AGGCATCGGCGCCCCGGCCGGGTCCCGCCGCCGCTCCGGTGGAAGAAGTCGAGGAACCCGGATGAGCGGCACCGGTCTCTTGGGCCGCACCGGTCTCTTGGGTCGCGCCGGTCGACTGCGGTGAACCGGTTTCCCCCGCGCCCGCGGCGGAGGCACCGTGTCCCGCACCGACCGCGGCGGTTTCCGGGGCCATGGCCGAAGGTGGAGTCGGACCACCGGGCGGGTTCCCGGACTTCGCCACTTCTCCCGGTCCGGTGGACACGTCCTGACCGAAGACCGCGTTGTGCGCCTGCACACCGGCGAGGTGGGCGTTCCCTCGAATGGGACCGATCGCTCCCGACGTGAGCCAGTTCTCCTTGATCGACTTCTGGTAGCCGGACACGTCGTCCAGCGCGCCCCAGTTCCCGTTCACCATGTTCTCCGCCGCGTAGCTGGAGATCGGTGAGGAGATCGCGTTCGTGGTGAAGGAGCTCACAGCGGTCGAAACGTGCTTGCCGACCGGGTTGTCCAGCGCGTTCTTGCCGGCGTCGGTCTTGCGGATCCCCTTGCCGAGCAACGCTCCGGGCGTTCCGACCACCGCGCTCACCGGTGCGCCGACCGCGCCCGCGACGGCGTTGGTGAAGCTTTCCTTGGCGTTGAAGCCGTCCTGATACCCCTGGGAGATGTTGAGACCCTGCTCGATACCGTTCGTGACGACCTCGTCGCCCGCCTCCTTGATCGGGATCATCACGACCTTCCCGGCCTTGGCCGCCCAGTTGCCGAGGCGGCCACCCAGGCTCGCGATCTTGACCAGGCTCGCCAGCCTGAGCGCCATCCTGGACGCGAACAACCACGGGCCGCCGGGAATGGCGAACATCAGGGCGAAGTCCACCGCCGCGTGGATCAGTTCCGATCGGATCTGATTCCGCGTCCGCGCGACCTGCTCCCCGTACTGGTGGCAGAACTCCCCGATCCGGCGCATGCTGACGGCGAGGTCCTCGTAGCCCTCGCTGCCGCCTCCGTACTGGCCCTTGTTGACCTCACGGATGAGGAAGTACATGTCGAAGCCGTTGGCGTCCGGCCAGGTCTCCTTGATCCGCTCACCCGCCCGGGCGGCGGCCCCCACCGCCAAGTCGAGGGCGTCCGCCCCCGCGATCCAGGCGTCACCCAGCGCTTTGGCCGTGTCCGGATCGTCGGGCGGCCAGATGTCGTCGATGACGCCGCCCGCCGCGTTCCACGCGCTGACGGTCCAATCCCACAGAGTGCCGCCGACACCGGCGGCCGCCTCGCCGACGCCCGAGAACGGGAGATTCACGGCCCGATAGGACATCGCCTTCGCCCGCTCAGGTTCCGAGGACCCTGGTCGCCTCGGTCTGACCGTCCTCGTAGACGTTCGCGCCGGTTCTTCCGTTGGTCGCCACGTTCCCGTAGTTCACCGCCACGGAATCGGCGCTCTTGAGCAGGAGAGGGGTATTGGTCTTGCAGTCCTGGAACATCTCCCCCATCTTCCCGCCGCCCAGTTGCTTCGTGAGCTCTTCGATCGTCCCGCGCAAGGGCGCCCACTTGGTCTGGAAGCCGGACCCCGCGGCACTCAGCGCGTCCAGTTCCCGCCTTGTCTCCTCGAGGTAGATGTCGATCCGGCCATCACCGTTGCGGTCCGTCGCCACGCCGCTCACCGCCCGCCGGCGCGCTCGTCGAGCCGGTGCAGCAACGGGCCGAACCGCAGGTCCGTTCCCTCCGGAGTCGCCCCCTCCGGCAGGAAGCCCGCGGCGATGGCCAGCCCCTTCTCCTGGGACTCGGCCGCCGCCCGGTGCATGGTCTCGGTGATGCTCTCGGCCAGCGCGGCCGAATCCAAGGTCCGGTAGACACGAGGGTCCAGCCAGAGCTCGATCAGCTCTCCCGCGCCGCCGACCGTCACACTGATCAATCCGTCGCCGGAATCGGCGGTGGCGCGGATCCCGGCCATCCGTTCCTGCATCGTCCGGACGTCCTCGGCAAGCCGTTCGTAGTCGGCGTACATGTCCGCCCCCGGAAACAGCGCTTCCACGGCCCCTCCTAGATCGCTTATGGCCAGTCTCGCGTCCGAAACGGGCGCGAACGACGCGATGGCCGCTTGCGGCCACCGCTCCGTCCCGGGTCATGACCGGATCGACGATGGCGGAATGAGACGACTCCGGATGTCCGCCGTCGCCGCCGTGGTGGCCGCGACGGCCGTTCAGACCTTCGCCGGCGCGGGGACCGCGCACGCGGCGCCGCCGCCCGGCGCCTGCCGGGACCCGGAACCCGCGCGAGCGGCGGTTCCCGTCCAGCCGTGGGCTCAGCAATCTCTTGCTCCCCAACGGGTTTGGCCGTACAACCGCGGGGCGGGAGTGCTGGTGGCGGTGGTCGACTCCGGGGTCGACGCCGACCATCCGCAGTTGGCCAGGCCGGGCAAGGTGCGCGCGGGCCGGGATTTCTACCTCGCCGGTTCGCTGCCGGGAGCGTTCGACTGTGTGTCGCACGGCACCGGGGTCGCGGGGATCATCGCCGCCGATCCGGCAACCGGTATCGGTTTCCATGGGATCGCACCGGACGCGGAGATCCTGCCGGTGCGGATCAGCGACCGTGACATCGGCAGCCAGGGCGAGTCCTTGCGGATCGATCCCCAGGTGGTCGCCAACGGAATCCGCTACGCCGCCGACCAGGGCGCCAAGGTGATCAACCTGTCCCTCGCCGGACACGAGGATTTCGCCGTCATCCGGGACGCGGTCGCGCACGCCGTGGCCAGGGACGCGCTCGTGGTCGCCGCCGCGGGCAACACGCAGCGCGACACGGCTTCCGAGATCCCCTCCTTTCCCGCCGCCTACGACGGGGTGCTCGGTGTCGGTGCCGTCGACATCGACGGGGCGAGGATGTCCGGCTCCCAGATCGGCCGGTACGTGGACCTCGTCGCGCCTGGCGCCAAGGTGCTGGCGCCGACACGAGCGGGCGGGCACGCGTACGCCGACGGCACGAGCTATGCCGCGCCGTTCGTTTCCGGCACCGCCGCCCTGGTCAGATCGGCCTGGCCGCGGCTGTCCGCCCCGGAGGTGGCGCGCCGTCTGATGGCGACCGCGAACCCGGCGCGCGGCGGCCTCGGCAGCCCGGCGTTCGGCGCCGGCCTGGTCGATCCCTACCGGGCGGTCACCGATGGGCTGGACACGGCGAACCCGGCCGCTTTGCCGGCGTTCGTCCCCGCGCCACCGGACCAGGCACAACTCGATCTGATCGCCGCGCGGGAAGAGACCGGCACCGTGGCGAAATGGCTCACCGCCGCGGTATGCGGCGCGATCGTACTCGCCGCACTCGTGGCACTGGTGCTTCCGCGTGGTCGCCGTCGTGGCTGGCGGCCCGGCCTGGCGGCCCCCGTCTCCGCCGAACCGAAGGTGGACGAACCGCCGGAACAGATCTTCCTGATCTCCGGGAGATGACCGGAAGACCGAAGCCCCGGCGCGAGATCCGCGCCGGGGCTTCGGTTCTACCGGTCGCCGCTAGGAGTTGACGATGTTGCTTACCCGGCTTTCACAGGTCTGGCCGATGTGGGAGACGCTGTCGTAGTCGCGGCCGCTCTGGTTCATGCCGTCGACGTGGTAGCCGGTCCGCTTCTGCATCAGGGCGAACTGCTGACCCATTTCCTCGGCGTTGTTCCCGCCCCAGCCCGCGCCGATGGTGTTGCGCATCCTGGCGACCTGGTCTTCGGCGGCCTGCCCGATCTGCGCCGCGGTGTTCTGAATGTCCCGGCCGGCCGTGTTCATGGCCTCGTAGACGATCTTGAAGTGATCTCCGCCGTTCATAGCCCGTCCTTTCAGACTAGGGGTTGATACCGCTGTCGATGGCGCCGCCGCCCGCGAAGTTCTGCTTGGCGAACGTCTGCGCCGCGTCACCTTGGAAACCACTGGTGACGTTCACCACCGAGCTGCCCTTCTCGACCAGTGACTGCGCGAAGGCGTGCACGTGGCCGAAGATCTCGGAGCGCCCCTGGTTCTCCGACAGTGCCGCGTTCTTGACGATGCCCGCGAGGCCCAAGTCGATGTGGTCCTGGTCCCGCCCCTGGTGGGTCTGGTGCGCGTTGAGCTGGTCCTGCTGGCTGCTGTCGGTGTGGTTGAACATGTTCTGCACGATTCCGAATTCGAAATCGACCAGTCCGCCGTTGCCCATCACCCCTCCGTTTCCTTGGTCGCGTAGCTGACATCGATCAGCTAACCCCCGGAACGGGTGGATTCGACCGGTGCGGCACGTTCCTGCCATCGCCCCCGGCGGAAGCCGTTGTTCGCGAACGATCGGCGAGTATGGCGACAGTCGTGGTGAAGAGGCCGGCCCGTAAACCGGCGCCGGAGATGCCGGCCGGTGAACTGCTCCTGCAGGCTCCACCGGAGATCCCGCCCCCGCCGGGGCGGCAATGGACCCAGGTGCTCACGGTGCTGCCGATGGTGGCCATGATGGCCGCGATGCTGCTGATGTACTCCGGCAGCATGGCAGGCTCGATGCGGTTCGTCATCTTCGGGATGATGGGCGTCGGCATGCTCGGCATGGTCGCCATGAGCTTCCTGCAGGGCGGCGGCCCCAGCAAACGGGAAATGGGCCACGCCCGCCGCAAGTACCTGCGGCACCTCGCCCAGCATCGCCTGCGGCTGCGCCGTTCGGTGCGTGGGCAGCGCCGCACGATGGAGTACCTGCACCCGGATCCGGCGTCCTTGTGGTCGCTGGCCGCGAGCTACCGGCTGTGGGAACGGCGCAAGGACGACCAGGACTTCGCCATCGCCCGGATCGGGACCGGACCGCAGGCCCCGGCCGCCACGCTCGTCGCCCCTGACACCAAACCGCTGGAGGAACTCGAACCGCTGTCCGCGCTCGCGCTGCGCCGGTTCATCGCCACCTATTCCACCGTCGGAAGGCTGCCGATCGCCATCGCGGTCAACGGTTTCAGCCGGATCCACCTGCGCGGCGATCGCGCCGCCACGCTGGGTCTGCTTCGCGCGGTGATCGCCCAGCTGGTCACCCTCCAGTCACCCGACGACGTACGGATCGCCATCTGCGTGAGCGAAGACCGCCGTCCGGACTGGGAATGGGTCAAGTGGCTGCCGCACGCGTTGCATCCCGAGCGGACCGACGCGCTCGGCGCGCTACGGCTGGTGGCGCCGTCGGTCCAGGCGCTGGAATCGATGCTGGAGGAGGAACTCTCCAAACGACCGCGGTTCGATCCGGAGGCCGACATCCGCGTACCCGGCCCGCATCTGGTGGTCGTGCTCGACGGTGGCGCCATCGCCGGCTCCGATCACCTGATGACCGGCGGCGGAGTCGAGGGAGTGTCCATCGTGGACCTGACCACCATGCCGCCGAGGGCCTTGGACCGGACCACGGTCGTGCTCGACGTGGACGCCGACGGTGACCTGGTCAGTGAGACCAGCGACGGCGAAGCCCCGCTCGGGCGCGCCGATTTCCTTGGCGTGGTCGCGGCCGAGGGGTTGGCCCGGCAGCTGGCCCCGTTACGGTTGACGGCCGGGCTGCGAGGTGACACCCCGATGAGCACCGAGCTGGGACTCGCCGAGCTTCTGGATCTGGGTGACCCGTACGAATTCGACCCCGCCGACACCTGGGAGCCGCGGCCGAACCGGGACCGGCTGCGGGTGAAACTGGGCATCCAGGCCGACGGCGTCCCGATCGAAATCGATCTCAAGGAGTCCGCGCAGGACGGGATGGGGCCGCACGGGCTGCTGATCGGCGCCACCGGTTCCGGCAAGTCCGAGTTGCTGCGGACCCTCGTACTCGCCCTCGCCGTGACACATCCGCCCAGTTCGCTGAATTTCGCGCTGGTGGACTTCAAGGGCGGTGCGACCTTCACCCGCCTAGACACCCTCCCGCACACCAGCGCGGTGATCACCAACCTCGCCGACGAGCTGCACCTCGTCGACCGGATGACCGACGCGATCAACGGCGAGCTGATCCGCCGCCAGGAACTGCTGCGCGCGGCGGGCAATTTCTCCTCGCTGCGTGACTACGAGAAAGCGCGCGCCGCGGGAGCCCCGCTTCCCGAGGTGCCGACCCTTCTGGTGATCTGTGACGAGTTCTCGGAGCTTCTGTCCGCCAAGCCGGACTTCATCGACATGTTCGTCCAGATCGGACGAGTCGGCCGTTCGCTGGGCGTTCATCTGCTGCTGGCCTCGCAACGGCTCGAAGAGGGCCGGCTCCGAGGTCTGGAAACCCACCTCTCGTACCGGATCGGGCTGCGGACCTTCTCCGAGATGGAGAGCAGGGCGGTGCTGGGCGTCACCGACGCGTTCAAGCTGCCGCGGGCACCCGGGCACGGATTCCTCAAGGTCGGCACCGACCAGATGGACCGATTCCGTTCCGCCTACGTCTCCGGCGTGTACCAGCGCGCCACCGGCGGCGGTGTCACCGCTTCCACCGGGGAGCAACTGGTGCTGCAGGAATACACGACGAGCTATCTCGGCGCCGAGATCGACACGGAAGAAGAGGAGACGGACGACCAAGCGGCGGATAACGACGCCGCGGTCGGCGAAACCCTCCTGGACATCCTGGTCGACCGGTTGGCAGGCCGGGGCGTGCCCGCGCATCAGGTCTGGTTGCCGCCACTGGCGGAATCGCCGACCTTGGACGGTTTGCTGCCCGAACTGGTCGCTCATCCGCAACGAGGTCTCACCACCGGCTCGACCACGATGGCGGGATCGCTCCGGCCGGTGCTCGGCACGGTGGACCGGCCCTTCGAACAACGTCGCGACCCGCTGGTGCTGGATCTCTCCGGCGCCGCCGGGCATGTCCTGGTCATCGGCGCCCCGCAGACCGGGAAGAGCACCGTTGTGCGCACGCTGATCACCAGCCTGGCGCTCACGCACACTCCCCGCGAGACACAGTTCTACTGCCTCGACTTCGGCGGCGGCACCCTGGCTTCGATCGCGGGGCTGCCGCATGTCGCCGGTGTCTGCGGCAGGCTCGACACCGGTGCCGTGCGGCGGACCGTCGCCGAAGTGGCGACCCTGCTGGCACAACGCGAGCGGATGTTCGCCGAGCACCAGATCGACGGCATCGTCACCTACCGGAGGCTGCGAGCCGAAGGGCGCTTCGCCGAACAGCAGCACGGCGACGTCTTCCTGGTGGTCGACGGCTGGCAGACGCTGCGGAACGACTTCCCCGATCTGGAGGAGACGGTCGGCGACATCGCCGCACGCGGTCTGTCCTATGGCGTGCACGTGGTGGCGGCCTGTTCGCGTTCGTTCGATCTGCGGATGAACGTCCGGGATCTGTTCGCCAGCAGGCTGGAACTGAAGATCGGTGATCCCATCGACTCCGTCATCGACCGGCGCGCGGCGATGAGCGTCCCGCCCGACGCTCCGGGCCGCGGAATCGCGATGAGCGGGCATCAGATGCTGGTCGCCCTGCCCAGGATCGACGGGGTGACGGAAACGGACGATCTGTCCAGGGGTGTGAACGAACTCGTCGAGGCGGTCAAGGCCGCGTGGCCAGGCGCTCCCGCGCCTTCGGTGCGGCTACTGCCCGGTGTGTTCCCGTACGAGGAACTCCCCGCGAAGGACGAGACCACCGGGACGGAGGCGGGGCTCGCGGTCGGCATCCACGAGCACGACCTCTCCCCGATGCGGCACGACTTCGCCGCGGACCCGCACTTCTTCCTGCTCGCCGACACCCAATGCGGAAAGACCTCCTTCCTGCGGACGCTGGCCCGCCGGATCGAGACCACCTACCAGCCCTCGGAAGCCCGGATCGTGCTGGTGGACCATCGGCGCGGGCTCCTTGGCGAGATCGGCGACGAATACCTTCTCGGTTACGGCACCAACGACTCGCACAGTGCCGGGCTCATGACCGAGGTCGCCGCCTCGCTTTCCAAGCGGCTTCCGGGGCCGGACGTCACACCGGAGCAATTGCGGGCCAGGAACTGGTGGCGTGGGCCGGAGATCTTCGTTCTCGTTGACGACTACGACATGGTGGCCACCCACGAGAACCACCCGCTGATGCCCCTCCTGCCGCTGGTCGCGCAAGGCTCGGACATCGGCTTGCACGTCGTGCTCGCCCGTCGTTCCGGTGGCGCCGGCCGCGGGCTGTTCGAACCCTTCCTCACCCGGCTGAGGGAAGTCGGGACCCCCGGCTTGATGATGTCCGGCGACCGCGACGAAGGTCCGCTGCTCGGCGGGATGCGCGCCCAGGTACTGCCGCCCGGCCGCGGCTGGCTGATCGACCGTCGTGGGCACAAGGGCCTGGTCCAGATCGCGTGGCTTCCGCCCCGGCATCCCTGACGTATGGCCGGAAGCTGCCGGAGGGCCCACCGGAGCTCGTGGTGGTGTTTGGCTTTCGGTGAATGACTGGGTTTTCGCCGCAATTCCGGGAGGGAACATGGGAATCAACGCTTATCTGCCTGCCATCCAGGACTTCGCCGACACCGTCTCGCAGCAGGCGTCGAGCCCGCCGAGTATCGACCGGCCATTGAACGACGGCTGCGGTGAAATGGCGGAATGCGGGCTTCTCGCCGCCGCCGACCGCGACAGCACCGAAGCTCTGCGGAATTTCCTGACCGCCGCCGAAAAAGGTGTCCGCGGGTACATCTCCATCGCACGGCAAAGCCTGAGCACCTACCAGAACGCCAGCGAGGCCGCCGTTTGGGAGCTGACGAAGAGGTCACGGCCGGACGAATCCCGTGTCCCTGTCGAGGGACTGGCACCCACCACGCTGGGACCGAGCCCGCTGGCGCCCGTCACGCCAGTGCAGCCGACCACGGGCACCCTGATCGACCTCCTGCCGCATTGATTCCTCCGCGCCGAGCAATCCGGGACTTTCGATGAGCTATTGCCAGACCCCGTTCGAAGACCAGGTGAGAATTCTTCGGGCCGAAATCGCGCACACCCGGCCCCGGCTCCATGCCGCCAAGAAGATGTGGACGGACGCCGAAAGATGGATCGACCGCACGCACATGATGCTCCGGGACGCGGCGGACGTCGTATCTTCGGGCTGGCTCGACCGGCCAGGAGAAGAGTTCGTGGATCGGCTGAGGGCCAACTGCATCTACTCCTTCGGATCGTGGGGAGGCTTGGAAGGGTCGAAGGACACCAAACTCCCCTCGTTCGCGGGCACGCTGTTCGGTCAGCCGGTCGACGGCGGCATCACGGCATCGGGTGTGGTCACCCAGCTGGACATGACCGACGCTCAGCTCGTGGTCGGCGCCTTCGTCGCGGCGGGTGAGATCTCCAAGGTCGAGCAGAACGCCGATTACAAGCCTCAGGCCCAGGCGAACCTCGGCAGGAAACTGGACGAAATCGCGACCCAATATCGGGTGACCGCCCAGGCGATGCTCGCTGCCCGCGGTCGCCCCTGGGACGGCCCGAGTGCCGAAGCCGGTTCCGGCCTCCCCTACAACGGCGCGGTGCCGTCGGCGCCCGGTGCGGGCGGTCCGAACCAAAACGGCGCGCCGGTAGACCCCGGTACGCCCGAGGTTCCGGGCGAGCCGAGCCCGCAGAATCCGCAAGACGACCCCAGCGCGCTCGAACAGGCCACGAACGCGCTGAGCGCGTTGAGCCAGGCCGCGGAGTCCGCACAGCAGTTGCTGGGCAACGGCTCCTCCGTGAACCTGCCCGACCCGAACGCGATCGATCCCGGGGATTGGACGCTTCCGCCTTACGACGGCTCCGCCTATCCGGGGCTCGAAGACCCTCTCGGCGCGTCGGGTGGTTCGGGTATGCCGAGCCTGGCGGGTGGCGGCGGCTTGCCGGGTTCCGGCGGTGGGATGGGCGGCCTCGGCGGCATGCCCGCCATCTCGGACCTGAACGGTTCACCGGGAGGCGCGGCGGCAGGCGTCGGCTCGATGCCCGGGATCGCTTCCGCGGGAACGGCGGGAAGCTCCGGCTCCACCTCGGGCGCCGGAGGAATGCCGCCACCGATGGTGCCACCCAACGGTGGCGGGAAGAACTCGCCGTCGGGCATCAAACCGGGCGACGCGGAACACACCGGCTCGAGCAGGCAGCGCGGGCCGAAGGGCGGTGGCACGCCCGGTGTCACGCTCCTCGGCCGGTCGCGAGGCGGCGGCACACGGCCGGCCACGGCGCGACGCCGGTGGGACACCGAGAACGACACCGTCCAGTTGCTCGACGACGAGCTGTGGCAAGTGCAGGAAACGACCGATTCGCACGGCAAACCGGCGAAGTACCGCGCCGGACACTGAGGAGGGGGCATATGCCCGGAACCGAGATCAACGGCAACATCACCGCGATGAGCGCGGTGTCCCAGCAACTCAGCGCACCGGACCTGCCACCTTCACTGGCGAGGCTCGGCACCATGCCCAGCCTCGCCGGGCTGTTCGAGGGCATCGCGATGTCCGTACTGGACAAGGCCGCGACCGCCAGCATGAGCGCGTTCATGGGGAAGGTGACCGAGGACATCGCGACCTTCTCCGGCAAGACCAGGACGGCCGCGATCACCTACAGCGCCGCCGACGTGGCCAGCGCACTGGAACTGGCCAACAAGGCGACCAAGGTCATCAAGCAGGGCGTGGACTTCGTGAAACAGTCCTCGGCCGCCCAGCCCGGCGAAGAGAAACCGTCCACCACCGAACCCTCCGGCGAAACCCCGCCGGCCTCCGTCTGAGGAGCCGAACCATGACCGCCGTTTACAACGCGTTCCCCATGGAAGTTCTCATGGGGATGATCCGGGCCGAGTTCGCGAACGTTTCCGCCCTTCACGACGCGGCGAGGATGTGGACCGAAGCACGGGCGTGGATCGAGGAAGCGCAGGTACAGCTCAACAGCAGGATCAGCGAGCTCACTCCTGAATGGACGGACAACAACGGCCGCCAGCTGCAGGAGAAGATGGAGCGCTCGGCCGCCGAGCTGAAATTCTGGGGAGACCGCATCGACCTGGCCAAACCCGCGGAGACCTTGACGACGCTGGCGTCCGGGATCACGGAGACGCACGCGACGATGCTGGGGATGGAGGCCGCGTACTCGGCGGCCGTCGCGGCGTCGCTCCTCAATCCGTTCGCCGCCATGGAAGCCCTGGCCATCCAGCAGGCCGCCGGGAGCAAGATGACCCAGCTCGGCGGGGAGTTCGACCTGTCGATGCTGCAGGTGGTCGAAGCGTCCGGGATCAAGTCGCCCGACCATATGGTGCCGACGGCCGCCCCTTCCGCCGAAGGCAACACCCCGGCCGATTTCATCGCGGCCGCCCAGGCCGGCATGGACACGCTGAATGAATTCCAAGGGCTGGGCGAGTCACTGGGTGCCGGCGGCGGCAGCCCGGACGTCTCCCTCCCGGAAATTCCCGGCTACGACGGCTCCTCCGGTGTTTCGCTCGCCGGCCTCGCTCCGCTGCCGCCTTCGGCGAACGCGCTCTCCCCGCTCGGAGGGTTACCCGGTGGTTCCGGCTCCGCGCCGGTCTCGGCGGGATTGCTGGGTGGTTTCGGCGTCGCGGGCGGTATGGCCGGGCTACCGGTGGCGGCCAAGCCGGTCGGGGCGAAGAAGGCACCCAGTCTCGCGTCCGAGGTCCTTCCGGGCACCGCCGCGTCGTCCGGCGCGAAGGCGAGCGCCAGCCCGATGTCGCCGATGATGCCGCCCAGCGCGGGTGGGCAGTCCACGGCGGGCACGCTGCGCCCCGGCGCGAGCGACCAGCCGACGGGACGGAACGGTGCGTCGCGCAGGACGTCCTCCGGCGGTAGCGACGGCGTCCCGGCGAAGCTGCGCGGCCGGGCCGCCAACGGCAATCCCGACGCCGGGTTCACACTGGCGCGCGGTCGCCGGCCGGGTGAGTCGGAGTCGGGTTCGGTGCAGATGCTCGACGAAGACCTCTGGCGGCCGACCTCCCGCTGAACCGCTTGTACGTGAAGGCCCCCTTCACTGCGCTGGACGCAGTGAAGGGGGCCTTCACGTCGTTTCGACGCCTTGCGATGGCGTGCTTGAAGGCGTAACTCGCGTGTTTGGAGGCGTAACTCGTGAGTTACGCCTCCGAACACGCGAGTTACGCCCAGGGACACGCGAATGCCGGTCAGCCGCCCAGGGTCTGGCGCCGCGCGGCGGCCGGGTCGAGGCTCGGGCCTTCGGGCAGCCGCGCGACCAAACCGGCAGGAAGGCGCACCGGGCGCGCCGACGGGTAGCCGAGCATCTTCAGCACGTCGGGTGAAGCCAGCGGGTAGCGGCGCCCCATGTCGGTCACGACGGTCAGCGTCCCGGCCGGAGCCTGCGCGGAAGGCATCGCCTCGACGACGATCGCGCTGCCGGGCGGCACGTGGACGCGGTCCGCGAGCGGGGTCCCGGTGGCGGTCCGGCGGGCGGTGGTGGACATCGGGTCCGCGGCGGGCATGGCGGGGTCGACGGTCAGCGCGGGGGCCGCGGAGCCGTCGCCGAAGGTGGCGCACACGGTGGCGTCCTGGTCGCGCAGGCGCGCGATGGCCGGACGGGTCGCGGGCGCGGTGCCCGCGTCGGCGCGGACCGGGTCCAGCTGCCGGGACATGGTCGCCAGCGAAGGCGGCAACGGCACGGTCTTCGGTTCGGCACCGGGATAGGCGGCGAGCATCTGGGCGCTCGCGCGCTGGACGTCGTACTGCAGTTCGGTGATGGGGCGCAAGGCATCCCGCTCGGCGAGGTAGTGCTGCTGCCCGCCGCCGGAGGTCTGCACCATCAGCAGCATCCCGTTCCGGATGTCGGTCCGGCCGGGCACCGCGGTGGACACCTCGCCCGCGGCCGCCACCGGCAGCGGGCCGATCGGCGTGCCTTCCGGGAGCACGTCGAGCCACGCCCGGCCCACCCGCGCCCACGGCTCGGCGGTCAGCGCGAGCCCGGTGCCGACGGCGCCGTAGTCGGTGATCCGGTGCCGGTGCCCGCGCCACACGACGAACCGGTCACCGGTCGACGTCGATTCCACCAGCAGCGCCTGGTCTCCCAGTTCCGCGCCGCCCGACGGCGACGCGCCAGCCAGCAGGACCGATTCCTCGATCCGGCTGCCCGCCAGGTCGCTCGCGGGCGCCGAGCACAGCGACCACGATCCGGTGAGCAGCTTTTCGGGGCCGGGCAGGCCGTCCGGCGCGTCGGCGATGCCGATCCGGGGTCCTCGCGGGACTCCGGCGAGCGAGTCGCGCGAAACCCTTTCCGTGGTGCCGTGTTCGCCGAGCAGCAACAGCGCGGACGCGTAGTTCGCGACGGGGTGCAGCCGTTCGTCCAGGTAGACGTACCGCGTCCCGCTCTCCTTCTCCACGATGACGGCCGCGTTCTTGCGCCAGGCGTTGTTCCCGCCGGGCACGATCATCCCGTAGACCCCGACGCACGCCAGCGCCACGATCGCCAACGCGACACTGGCGAACGCGGCACCGGACGGCCGCCGGAACGGCGGCTGCTCCGGGTCGGTCTCCCTCGTCACGAGCGCGGAGATGGCGCGCTGCACCAGGAATTGGTACGCCTGCAGTTGATCCCGTTTGGACGCCATGGTTTCAGCCCCCCAGCCCGCGCACGTAGCCGTACAGCCCGAGCACCGAACAAGCCACCGGGACGACGGCGATCGTCAGCAGGATCTCGAAGTATTCGGCGATCCGGCCGAGATACGGATTGGCGGCGCGGGTGCTCAGCACGACACCGGAAGCGATCACGCCCGCCGCCACCGCCAAGGACAGCGGTCCGGCCAGGACGAGCAGCAGCGAACGGTCCGCCATGAGCGGGCCGGCCAGCAGGCAGCCGGCGCCGAAGATCCCGGTCACCAGCACCAGCAGCCGCTGCCGCAGGATCGGGTACAACCGCGCCCGCACCAGGAAACCGGCCGCGAGCAGGGCGACGAGCACGACCGCGGCCTCGCTGTCGCTGCGGATCAGCTGCAGCTGGCAGTACATGACGACGATCGCCGCGCCGCCCAGCATCCCGGTGAGCAGCGCGTCCGCCCTGGCGACGGCGGCGTGCACGAGATCGAGCGGCGGCTGGGGATCATCGCGGACCAGGTCCGCGGTGGACCGCGGCAGCACCGGCATCGGTACCCGGCCGAGTCGCAGCGCCAGCGGCGCGAACGTGGTCGAGAGCACGAGGACCCCGCCACCGAGCACGGCCGCCGACCGGTACCCCGCCAGGTCGTCGAAGGTGGCCAGCCAGCCGCCGAGTACACCGAGCACGCCGACGGTGGCGGCGCCGGCGAACAGTTCGGGCGCGGCGATCACTCCGAGGTGGCCGATGACGGCCGCGAGCAGCAACGCCGCGCTCGCGAGCAGCAGATGACCGGCCGACAGCGCGCCGATCGGGTCGTCGCCCGCCAGCAGGAGACCGCCGCCGGTGAAGGCGAACGGAAGCGCGACGGCGGCGAGCACCGCCCCGGCACCGGCGTCGCGCAGCGCCCGTGCGAGCAGGACACCCGCGGCCAGGAGCAGCGCGGAGACCGCCAGCGCCCAGGACGCCGGTGACGTCCACGGCGGACCGGCGCGCAGTACGGCGAGCAGACCGAAGGACAGCGCCACCCCGCCGACGGCGAGTCCGGCCTGCCGCGTGTGCCGCGGCCCCCAGGCCTTGCCGGTGCGGCCGGAACCGGTGGCGATCGCGTCCACCAGGTCGTCGTACTCGGGCTCCGGCCATTCGGCGCGGCGCGGTGTCAGATGGAGGATCTCCCCGTCCCGGACGCGGTGCGCGCCCAGCGTCCGGTCCAGATCGAAGGGTGTCCCGTCGGCGCGGCGCAACTGCCAGCCGCCGCCGGCGACCCCGTCGTCCGCCATTCCCTCGCCCGCCCGCGCGAGCAGGCCGGGGAGGATTTCGGCGACGGACGCGTGTTCCGGCAGCGCCATGTCGATGCGCCGGTGCGGAGTGGTGATGGTGACCCTGACCAGGCCGGCAGTCTGCATGGGAAAAGGGTCGGCCAGCGACCCGCCCGCCGGGCACTCGCGGCAGGAACCTGCCGCCGGGAAAGTGCTCCGGATCCGGTCTTCTTGCGCGACAATGGGGTCATGAGCATCGAGACAGGAGTCGGCGGACCGAGGCTGCTCGCCCAGGGCCCCATCGCCACCGTCTACGCGGGCCGGGATCCCGCCACGGGCAACGACTTCGCGATCAAGATGTTCCCCGGCGCCTTCGACCGCGAGACCGCCGCGTGGCTGGACCGCGAGCGGAAGGCGCTGGCCGCCGTGCGCGCGACGCGCTCGCTGCTGCAGATCGAAGACGTCCTGACCGACGCGGGTGGCCGATCCGGTGTCCGCCGCGAACTGTGCCCTGGTTCACTCGCCGGTCTGCTGGATTCCGGTGCCAGGCTGGGTGTTCCCGACGTGCTCGCCCTCGGTGCCTCGATCGCGTCGGCGCTCGCCGCGGCACACGGCGCGGACGTCGTGCACGGTGGGGTGAGCCCGCACAACGTGCTGTACCGCGCCTCCGGCGAGTTCGTGCTCGCCGACTTCGGGGTCGCCCTGCGGCGGCGTTTCCCGCGCGACCCGATGTACGCGGTCGAGTACACCGCGCCGGAAACCCTGCGCGACGACACGCTTTCCCCCGCGTCCGACCTTTATGGACTCGGTGCGGTGCTCTACGCCGCGTTGACCGGCACACCGCCCTTTCCCCGGCACACCGGGCAACAGCCCGGCGAACGGATCCTCCAGGTGCTGCGGGAACCGGTCGCGCCGATCCAGGATCCTGGCGTCCCGAGGGAGCTTTCCGCCACGATCCTCCGGTTGCTGGCCAAGGAACCGGCCGATCGGCCGCAGGACGTCGCGTCCCTGGCGCGGCTGTTCACGAAGCTGCGCCAGCCCGGTGGCGAAGTCGTCACCGGGGAACCCGTCGACGTTCCGGCCGAAGACGACGCCGAGGTCGAGTTCGACGACTTCGCCGTGGTCCAGCAGCCACCCGCCGCCCCGTCGCCGGTCCAGGTGGTGCAGGCGCCGCCCTCAGGCGGCCGGACCCTGATCCGCGAGTTCAGCGGCCCGCTCAAAGCCGAGCGACGGCTTCCCTGGAAGCCCGTCGCGCTGGCGGGCGCCGGCGTGCTCGCCGCCGGGCTGGCCGTGGTGCCGCTGATCCTCGGCCCGGCGGAGATCGGCGGGCAGGCCGTCCCGGTCGCGGCCGCGATCCCGCCGCCCGCACCGGTTTCCGCTCCGGCGCCGGACGTCAAACTGGCGCTCGCCCCGCCGCGCGACCAGAGCGATCACGTGCAGCTGACCTGGACCGCGGAAGGCGAACTGGACTTCGTCGTGATCATGGCGGGCGAGCGGCTCGAGACGAAACAACTCGTCGCCCACCGCCAACGCAGCCTCGAGGTCCCCGTCGACCCGGCCCGCCGGTACTGCTTCCAGCTCAGGGCGACCGACGGCCGCCACATCTACACCACCGAACCGGTCTCGATCCGCGGCGCCCGCTGCAACCCGTGAGCTGAAGGGGACTTTCCCTGCATAGGACGCGGTGAAGGGCGGGCGGTTTCAACTGGTTGTTGCAAGTAGTGCTTTGTCGAGTGCTTGTGCTGGTGTGAGGAGGCCGAGTGTAGGGCGTGGTCGGGTGTTGAGGCGTAGGGCGATCGCGTCGCAGTGGGTTTGGGTGAGGTGGCGCAGGTCTGAGCTTTTGGGCCAGTACTGGCGTAGCAGGCCGTTGGTGTTCTCGTTGCTGCCGCGTTCCCAGGGGCTGTGTGGGTTGCAGAAGTAGACCTGCAGGCCGGTGTCCAGGGTGAACTGGGCGTGCTGGGCCATTTCGTTGCCCTGGTCCCAGGTCAGCGACCGTTTCAGTTCGGTGGGCAGGGTAGTGATCATGCTGGTGAGCAGTTCCCGGACTTCGACGGCCTTGTGTGTGTCGGGCAGGGGGGCCAGCAACACGAATCGGGAGTGGCGTTCGACCAGGGTGATGACCGCGCCCTGGCCGACTGCCCCGAGGATCAGATCGCCTTCCCAGTGCCCGGGCACTGCCCGGTCGGCGGCCTCGGCGGGGCGTTCACTGATCGGGGTCATCCCGGTTATCCGGCCCTGGCGGCGGCTGGAGGTGCTGGTGCGTGACCGGCGCTGGTCACGGCCTGACCGCAGGTGCTCGGTGAGTTCGTTGCGCAGTTCACCACGAGTCTGGATGAACAGTGACAGGTAGATCGTCTCGTGACTCACCCGCATAGCCTGATCGTCGGGGAACAGCGTCGGCAACATCAGGGAGATCAGCCGGGGTGACCAGTCTGCTTCCAGCAGACCGGTCACCACCGCCGCCAACTCACCGGCCAGCAGATGGGCTTTCGGGCGCCGGCCGCGTTCGACGGCCAGGCGCTGGGCTCGGTCGGCCCGATAACGGCGAGGCCGGCCATTGACCTTGCTTCCGGGCCTGGAACACCGCGGCCCACCACCGCGGCGTACTTCTCGTGAAATCGTCGAGGGTGACTTACCCAGAACCTTCGCCACCGCGTCCTGGGTAAGACCTTGATCCAGACCATTCTGGATCTTCTCCCGCTCCTCGCGCGTCAACGGGGCTCCTGGCATGACGACCTCCCTATCAGCCGCCACTACTTGCAACAACCGATTGAGACCGCCGCGCTTTCCCCCCATGGCATGCGGGGAAAGCGCCCTTCAGCCCTCTTTACGCCCCTTGACCGGCACCAGGGTTCGCGGCTCGAGTGCCGCCAGCACCCGAGCCGCGAACGGTCTGGCGGCCAGGCCCCGGCGTACCTCGCCGACTTCCTGCCACGCCTTCCGGACCGCGCCGTCGCCGACCGGGACGCCGGACCACAGCGTCACGTCCAGCACCTTGGCCAGCCTGGCGACCGGCTCGCGGATCCCGGCCCCGGCAAGCGATCCGGCCGCTTCGGCGAGGTCGCGCGGGGTCATCCCGATCCGGAACGGCACGCCGTGCGCGCGCAGCCGGTCGCGGATTTCGTCCCAGGCGCCGAGCACCCCTTCCTCGCCGGTCCGGCGGCGGCGTCGTCCTGCGCGGACCGCCTTCGCCACCGGAACCCCCACGAGCCACAGGAGTCCGAAAAGGACGATCACGCCGGCGAGGGCGGGCCACCACCAGCTCACCCCCGCTTCCGCGCTCCGGTCTTCGGCGGAGTCGGGCTGCGTGCCCGGCGGGAGCTGAGGCGACCGCAGTTGCTGCTCGGCGGGCAGCTGGGCCCTCGCCTTGGCGACCGCCTTGCCGGGGCCCGCCTGGCTCCGGCTCGACCCGACTGCCGAGGCGGTGGGGTCGAGCGCGACCCAGCCCGCCCCGGCGACCGCGACTTCGGGCCACGCCAGGACATCGCGGTTCCGGACGACGTGCATGTCGCCGTCCTTCTCGGCCGCACCGCGGAACCCGACGACGAGTCGCGCCGGGATACCGTTCATCCGCGCCAAGACCACGTACGCGGCGGCGAACTGCTCGCTCGTCCCTCGCTTGCTTTCCAGCAGGAAATGCCGAAGCTGTGGCCAGCCGTGCCCGGTCGGCAGTTCCTCCGTACCTGTCGCGACCTGGTAGTTCGTGCTGAGGAACCGTTCCAGCTGCAACGCGGACTGGAATGTCGGGCGCAGTCCGCGCACGGCGTCCTTCGCCACCTGCTCGACTTCAGGCGGCACCGCGCCGAGTCCGCCGAGCCCGCCCGGTGCGCGCGCGTCGACTTCACCGGAACCGAGATCGACCTCGGGTGAGGACCAGCTGAGCCGGTAGTCCCGCACCGAGGCGGCCGACGGCGATTCCAGCATCAGCGTGCCCGCGGCCTGGTCCACCAGCGGGGTCAGGCCGTCCACCCCGGTCAGATCCGGATGGCTCGGCAGCCAGGGTCCCGAAAGCCCGCGCACCTTGAGTTCGGCGCTGCCTCCCGAACCACCGGGAGCGCCGTCCAGACCCGCCCCGAGCCGATGGAGCCGGGAATCGGACAGCCAGTTCGCGCCGTCGAAACCGTTGAGCACGATCAGGCGCCACTGGTCGACCGGGGTTTCGCCGCGGTAACGGAACACCTCCTCGCCGGGCCGGATGAGCCGCTGGGCGATCTCGTCCAGCGGATTGCCGACCCTGCTTCGCGGGGGCGGCGCGGCCTGGGTGTCCTTGAGCGTCAGCGGATCGCGGCCGACGGGATCGAGCGCGGCGAACGCGACCGACCCGGCGACCAGGGCGACCACAGTGGACAGTGCGGGCCAGATCGCCGACCCCGTCACCCGCCAGGACCGCGGCACGCCGGGTGCCCGGCTCACGGACCGGACACGGCGCCCCGACCACAGCAGCAGCCCGGCGGGCAACGCGAACCCCAGCGCCGCCGCCACCGCGACGAGTCCCGTCAAGGCCTGATACGCCTGCGCCAACCCGGCGACGGCCAGGCCGGGCACGAGCGCCACCAGCGGCTTCTTCAAGCGCAGCAGTAGTTCCAGCCCGAGCACGACGGCGAGCAGCACCGACAGCGGGACGAACAGCAGCTGTTCGGGAACCGGCAGCGCGGGCCAGGTGGACTGCAACGTGAGCCGCCAGCCCTCGGTGAAGCCGCGCGCCAGGCCGCGCACCGAAGCGCCGGTCGGCAGCGCGGCGAGCGTGGTCGATGTCAGCACCGTCTCGACCAGCCCGAGCAGACCGAGCACCGCGACGAGCAGAGGCCGGTAAGGAGTCAGTTTGGGGAACTTCGCGGTCAGTTCGACGCAGCCGTACGCGAGCAGGACGACCACGAGCACCGGCACGAGCAGTTCCGCCCAGCCGAACACGGGCGCGAACAGCAACCCGGCGACCCCCGTCGCGCCGAGCAGCCCGGCGACGGCGAGCCGATCGAACCGGGCGCTCATGCCTTCCCCGCCAAGGAGTTCCATTGGGCCGCGGCACCGGCGGCGTCGACCGCGACGATCACGCCGCCGGAGCCCGCCGACGGCCGGAGGTCACCGAGCCGGACCACGGTGTCGGGCCGCCAGCGGGCCGCGTGGCCCAGATCGGCGTCCGGACCGGTGATCACCACGAGCACCCCGCCGGGGCGTTCGGCGGCGGCGAGGGCCGAGGGCAGCAAGGGCGCACCGGCCGTCGCGTCCTGTGTGACGAGCGCGAGTTCGTCCAGCAGCGTCCTCGCCGCGCGCACGCCGCTGTCGGTCAGCGTGTCCGCGCCGGCCGAAGTGATCAGGCGGCAGTGCTGCCCCGCCGACGCCGACGCGTAGAACAGCGAAGCCGCCACCTCGACGGCCTCTTCGAAAACGGCGGGCGTCATCGACGCCGGCCGCGTGTCGAGCACGGTGGTGAACCGGGGCTGGGCGGGGTCCGCGTACTCGCGGACCATGAGCCGCCCGGTCCTGGCCGTCGCCTTCCAGTGCAGATGCCGGACCTCGTCGCCGATCACGTACTCCCGTACCGCGCGCAGATCCGCCGAACCGCGCAGTGGCGGGTCGGTGATCGGGCCTTCGTGGTGGTGTCTCGGGTGCCCGGCCTGCGCCGCGCGTACCGCGTGCCGCCGCGGGTGCACCCACAACCACGCGGAGTCCCCCACGGTCCGATCGCCGCGGGCGAGGTCGAAGAGGTCGGGCCGGTGCACCACGAGCGGGCCGACGCGCAGTTTCCCGCGCGTCGTCGTCGGAAGCTCGTAGTGGTACGTCGCTTCGGCGCCGGGCGCGAGCGGACGGACCCGCAGGCGGTGCGTTTCGTTCCCGATCCCGTCCCCCGCGGCGAAACCGCCGTGCCGCCGCGAACCGGTGTTGCGCACGACGAGCGAGGCCAGCGCGGGTTTACCCCGCTCGACCCGGTCCGGCTGGACGGTCCGGCCGATCTCCACCTGCGGCCGGAACCTCGTGGTGACAACCGCGATCAGCACCGCGCCCGCCGCGATCCCCGCGAAGGCACGGAAAAACGTGTACCCGGCCAGTTCGCCGAGCGCGTAGGACCCGGCGGCGAAGGCCAGCACGATGACGCCGCGGCGGGTGAGCCGCACGCCTACCTCCCCATCGCGGCCATGGGAGCGGCCGTCGCGCCCAGGAGTTCGTCGACGATGTCGGCGGTCCGCCGCTGGTTGAGTTCCGCTTCGGGGGTCAGCACGAGCCGGTGGTCGAGCACCGGATGCGCGACGTCCTTGACGTCGTCGGGGGTGACGAAGTCGCGGCCGAAGGTGGCGGCGAGCCCTTGCGCCGCCCGGATCAGCGCGATGCTGCCCCGCGGGCTCGCGCCGTAGCGGACGTCCGGATGCGACCGGCTCGACGCGGCCAGCCGGACCGCGTAGTTGACGATTTCCGGTGCCAGATGAGACTTCCGGACCTCGTCGATGACCGACTGGACGTCGGCGATGCTCAGCACCGGCTTCAGTTCGTCCGGCGTCACACCGGCGCAGTCGCCCATCACCACGCGCATCTCGGATTCCAGATCCGGGTAGCCGACCGAAATACGCATGAGGAACCGGTCCAGCTGCGCCTCGGGCAGCCGGTAGGTGCCCTCCAGTTCGATCGGGTTCTGCGTGGCCACCACGAGGAACGGCCTCGGCACCGCCTGGCCGACCGAATCGACGGTGACCCGGCGTTCGGCCATCACCTCCAGCAGCGCGGCCTGCGTCTTCGGCGTACCCCGGTTGATCTCGTCCGCCAGCACCACGTTGGCGAAGATGCCGCCGGGGTGGAACTGGAAGCGTTCGGCGTTCTGGTGGTAGACCATCACGCCGGTGATGTCGCCGGGCAACAGGTCGGGGGTGAACTGGATCCGGCTCCACCGGCCGCCGATGCTGGCGGCGACACAGCGCGCGATCGTCGTCTTCCCGACGCCGGGCACGTCCTCCATCAGCAGATGCCCCTCGGCGAACAGCGCCGCCACGGTGAGCCGGACGACCTCCGGTTTGCCGCGCACCACCGATTGCACGTTCTCGGCGATCTGCTCGTAGGCGACCCTGGGTGTGAGCGTCACAGAATTTCCTTGTCCTTTCGTCGGCGCAGGCCGACCAGTGCCATCGGGGCGAGCCAGACGAGCGCGCCGCCGTTCACCGTGGGCACACCTCGCCAGGTGTCCGAGGCGGTACCCGCGGAGGTCTTGATGGTGGCGGTGATCGTGATGGCGCCGATCCAGCTGACCTCGGAGATGGTCAGGGTGGTGGCTCCGGAACACGCCTGCGGTTTGGTCTCGCTGAAGAATTCGGCGGTGCAGGTCGCGGAGGCGCCCTTACCGTCGGCCTTCACGGAGACGAGCAGCTTGGCGTCCTTGCCCCGCACCTGAGTGATGGTGATCGTCGGCGGCCCCGAAACGACCGGCACGGTGACCTTCCTGCTGCCGGTGGCGCCGGTGAGCGTCGATCCCGAACCGAATTTCGTCACCGCGCGGACCGTGACGGTGGCGGCGCCGGTGACCCCGGTGAAGTCCGCGGACGTGCCCGAAACCGTGCGCTGGCCCTTGCCTGTCACGCTGACCAGGTAGTGCACCAGCGTGCCGCCGCGGAGGTCGGGCTGGGTCCAGCTCACCGACACGTTGCCCGCCGCGGTGGCGTTCGCGGTGACGACCGGCGCCCCGGCGGGCCGGTTCGCGGGTCCCGGGACGACCGCCTTGGCGCTGGCGCCGGGGCCGATCCCCGCGGAGTTCTCCGCCACCACGGTGAGCACATACGGCGTTCCGTTGCGCAGCCCGGAAATCGTCGTCCCCCGTGCCGATCCCCCGACTCGCGTGGACCCGCCGGTCCAGGTCACCCGGTAGCCGGTGATCCGCGCGCCGTTCTCCGCGGCCGGGCTCCACGAGACCTTGATCGAGCCGTCCCCGGACGACGCGCTCACCTTCCTCGGCGCGCCGGGCGGAGTCGCCTTCGCCACCGGCGGAGGCGGCTTCTGGGTGTTCGGCGGAGGCTGCTGCTGTTGCTGCTGCTGCTGCGGCGGCGAGGGCTGGTCGCCGGACGGTTCCGGTTCGGCCGACGGCGCGCCCGCCGTCTGGCTGTTGGCCGCCTTGTCGACGTCGACGTCGACCACCGTGCCGTCGTCTCCGTTGACGACCAGGACGTGCGAACCGTCGGAGCTGTCGACGTAGATCCGGTTGTCCTCGCCCTTGGCCAGCCTCGGCACCGTGCCCTGGCCCGGCACCTTGGTGGTGGACTTGAGCTTGCCGGTGGCGTCGTAGGTCAGCACCTCGCCGCGGGTCTCGTCGACCATGGCGACGACGTTCGACGAGGAGAGCGGGCCGTTGAACCGGCTGCCCTTGGACAGGTCGACCGAAATCGGCTTCGCGGACGGGCGATCCTGGTCGAGGCCGCTGACGTCGATGAGGTGGAGCTGGTTGCGCTCCGGGTCGGCGATGGCCAGCCGGTCGCCGACGGCGCTGTTGGCGACCTGTGCCGACGGCGAGAGCTTGATACCGAGCGGAAGGCCGTCGCCGAGCCCGTCCGGGCCGACGCGGTGGAGGTTGTCGCCGGTGGTGTCGAGCACGACCGGCCGGTCGCCGACGAGTGTGAGCCCGCCGCCGTGCCCGGGCGGGAGCTGCGCGGGGCAGGTCATGACGGCGGCGCCCTTGGGCAGTTCGCAGACCGAGCCGTTGTCGACGCGGTGCGTCCACACCGTTCCCTCGGCCGTGGCGACCGGCCGGGACAGTGGCCCCCCTGCGGGCACTGTCGCGGCCGGGTCCCCGAGGCGCACGATTTGGCCCGCGTTGCGGTAGACCAGGTACGGACCACCCGCGATCTCCATCACGAACGGGGTTTCCGGCGCGGGCGGCGGCACGGACTCCGCCACGCTCAAGGTCGCCTTGTCGAACTCCGTGATGCGGTTCCGCTCGACCACGTAGCCGGAACCGTCCCCCTGCACGACCTGGCTGCCGTTCGCCCCTGGCACATCCGCGCGCGCGTCGACGCGGTTCGTCGAACCGTCGACGTGGAACGCGGACTGGGCGGCGTCGTTGTAGACCCAGTGGCCGACCTGGACGAACTCCAGCCGTTCCGGGGTCGCCGCCTGTCCGGTCACGGCGAGGCCGACCAGCGCCAGGCAGCCCGCGACCACCAGCGCCACGGCCGTCCTCGTCCTGGCCACCGCGCTGAACCGCTTCTCGGTGTTCACGCGATCAAGCTAGAGAGCGACCATGAAATTTCGATGAAACAGCCTGTCTCGGGCTCGGCGGCGCCGTGTCATCGAAACCTCATGTTGGCCGGGGCAGCCTGAGGCGACACGGTTGAGGAGGCAGGACGATGACCGAACCCGGCGCGGCCAGGACGGGCGGGCGGTACCACGCGCCGCCCCCGACGCTTCCCCGAGTCGCACCGGCCGCACCGCGGGCAGCGGCCGTATCCGATCCGCTCGCCTACGCCGCGCCCGCCGCCCGGGCCGCCGCCCGCGAGGCCGCGCTGGCGGCGCTCACCGCCGCTCGTCAGGCGGAGCAGCGACCGCTGGGATTCGCGGCGGTACCCGTCCCCGCTCCGGTGCCCGGAACGCCGCGGCCGAATCCACCGGCGCCCGTTCCGGTGCGGCGATCCGGGCGGTTCGGCGGGATCGGGGTGCCGCAGATCGTCTGCTGGCAACTCGTCCTCGTCGCGCTCGTCCTGGTGGCGGGGCGGCCGTGGCCGCTGGCGGCCGTGGTGGTCACCGCCGCCGTCGTGGTCCTCGCGCTGACCACCGTGCGGATCCGCGGACGCTGGCTCTACGCCTGGCTCGGTTCGGCGTCCGGCTATCTGACGCGGGACCGCGACCGGGATCTCCGGAACGCGGGTGAGGCGGGCCGGGCGCTGCTGCGCCTGCTGTCGCCGGAAGCGACGGGGACGGCGGGCGAGATCGGCGACGAGACGGTGTTCATGGTCAGCCGCGCCGACGGGATCACCGCTGTGCTGCAACCGAAATCGGCCGCACGCGAGCAGCCGATGCCGTCGCCGCTGATGTTGCTTCCGCCCGCCCGCGAACAGACGTCGGACGTCGCCGCGCAGGTCATCCACCACGTCGGAGCCGACCGTTCACGGCCGCCGCGGGGCTGGGTCGCGTTGCAGGCGCTGCGCACCGTCGACGTCCACCGCGACGGCGACGTGCGACAGGCGCTCGGGAACACGGTCCGGCGGGTGCGCCGGCAACTCCGTCGCGACGGACTGCCGGTGCGGGCGCTCGCCGAAAACGAGGTCCTCGGCGTACTCGCCTCGCTGGCGCACGTCACGGCCGGGCGAGCGCGCATCCGCGAGGACTGGCGGTTCTGGCACAGCGGGCCGATCTGCCAGGCGACCTTCCGCCTCGACGGCTGGGACACGCTTTCCCCGGTGCTCACGGCGGATCTCTCCCGACGGCTGCTCGCCGCCGCCCCCGGTTCCGCGGTGACACTCGCCGTGACCGCGCGCCGGAGCACCGCCGAGACCGAACCGCGCGTCAGCGCCTCGATCCGGATCGCCGCCGCCGGACCGCAGGCGGTGGAACACGCGGTGCGGGACCTGGAACTCGCGGCTCGCCGGGGCGGGCTCACCCTGGACCGGCTCGACGGCAGGCACGCCAAGGGAGTGGCCGCCACGCTGCCGCTCGGGGTCAGTTGAGCACGATGATCGCGGCGGTGAGCAAACCCGTCGCGTCCGCGCGGGCGCGACCCTAGACTCGTCCGCGCGATGAACGACGACACTTTCCTCGCCCACGTGGCGGACACCCTGGCCGCGCTCCCCGCCGTGCACGCCGTCACCCTCGGCGGATCACGCGCGCAGGACACCCACGACCCCGGCAGCGACTGGGATTTCGCCGTCTACTACCGCGGTGACTTCGCGCCGACGGACCTGCGCGCCGTCGGCTGGGACGGCGAGGTCTCCGAACTCGGCGCGTGGGGCGGCGGCGTGTTCAACGGCGGCGCCTGGCTCACGATCGACGGCAGACAGGTCGACGTCCACTACCGCGACCTCGGCTCCGTCGAACACCATCTCGCCGAAGCCCGGGAAGGCCGGTTCCACTGGGAGCCGTTGATGTTCCACCTCGCGGGCGTCCCGAGTTACCTGCCCGTCGCCGAACTCGCGGTCAACCGCGTGCTGCGCGGCGACCTGCCGCGGCCGGACTACCCGGAAGCGTTGCGGGAAACGGCCCCGGCGATGTGGCGAGGCCGCGCCGGCCTGACCCTGCGGTACACCCGCGGCGCCTTCGTCCCGCGCGGGCAGGCCACGGAGGTCGCGGGCGCGCTGGCCACCGCCGCGATGGAGACCGCGCACGCGGTCCTCGCGGTCCGCGGCGAGTGGGTCACCAACGAGAAACGGCTGCTGCTGCGCGCGGGATTGCGCGAGATCGACACGGTCGTCGCGGGTTTGCGCGCGGATCCGGACGCCCTCGCCAAGGCGGTGGGCGACGCGGAGGCGCTGTTCCGAGCGGCTGCCTGAACCTGTGGCGCGCGTCACGGAATGACGGGCGATCTTCAGCGCTACAGAGAGATAAGACCCGTTCCGTACCAAGGGAGTGACATGTCCGCCACCGCCACGCCGGAAGAAACCACCCTGGCCGTCCCCGCTCTCGACGACTTCGACTTCCCGCTCACCGATGGGGCAGCCTGCCGCATCGACGACCCGGACTGCGAAGCCTGCCAGTAGGGCTTGCCGGTTGTGAGGTCCGTGAAGGCCGCCTTGCCTACCTCCAGGGTAGGGAAGGCGGCCTTCACGGCGTTTCTGGACCGAGTCGGCCCAGGGAGCATGTTTCGCAACCTTCAACGTTGCGAAACTGGCTTTCGCGACACGTCACCCGCGGCGCCACCGCCTCACCGCGCCGGGGTTTCAGTTCACGCGCCCGTCCACGGCCGCCACGATGAGTTCGGCGCACCGCTTGACCGGCAGGCCTCGTTCTCGCGCCATCGCCTCGAGGGCCGCATGGGCGGCCTGCCCGTGCAAACCTTCCGCCGCAAGCACTTTCAGCGCCAGCTCGACGACGTCGGCCGCTGTCGGGGAATCGGGTCGGACCAGCATCGAAGACCTCCGGCTCGCTCGGCGGACGGCACCGGGTACCCGTCCCGCGCCGTGTTCACACCCACCTCATCGAGAAGAGTGTCGATCCCGCCGATCGTCGACGGCGTCCCGCCGGACCTGCTCGGTGTGCATGCCGATCTCGCCGAGCCGTTCGGCGAAACCGGTGTGCTCGCGGGGCAGGTGGGCGCGCAGGTCGGCCAGCGGCGCCAGGAGACCGGTGACGTCGTCCTCGCCGAGCACGGCGCTCAGCCTGTCGGCGCTTTCCCTGGCCTTGGCGTTCAACCCGTCCAGCGCGCCCGCCTGACCGGCCAGTTGCCGCAGGATCGCCGAGTTGCGCCGCGCCCACTCGGCCACCGCGCGATCACCCGCCCGCCGGTCTCGTTCCGCGTCGACCCGCGCCTCCCCTGTGCTCTCCCCGCCCGTGGACGGCCGCAACCGCAGGAACCGCCGCTCCGCCGCCTGACGGCTCGCGACCCCCAGCGCGGGGGCGAGCGCCGTCCAACTGGTGCCGCCCGCGCGAGCGGCCGCGATCAGCTCCGGCTCCCAAGCGGCCAGTTGCTCACGGACCGCCTTCAACGCGACCAGAGCCGCCAGGACCCGCTCCGGTTCCGAGACACCGGAACGGGCCTCCGCCACGACCTCACGAACGCTGCGCACGGTCTGAGAGGGGTCTTCGTCCATGTTTGTCATCCCATCGACGACTCAGCGGTTGTCATCGTTCCGATGACATGTTAGAACAGTAGTGCGTGTTGACACCAGTGACAACGACCCAGGAGGTGGAACCCGATGTTGATGCGCACCGACCCGTTCCGCGAACTGGACAGGCTGACCCAGCAGATGTTCGGCGCCGCGAATCCGGGCACCTGGTCCAAGCCGGCCACCATGCCGATGGACGCGTACCGCGAGGGCGACGAGTTCGTCGTCTGCTTCGACCTTCCCGGCGTCTCCGCCGACGCGATCGAGCTGGACGTCGAACGCAACGTCCTGACCATCAAGGCCGAGCGGCGGCCGTTCGCCGGAAAAGACGTCCAGATGCAGGTCTCCGAACGTCCGCTCGGCGTCTTCTCCCGCCAGCTGTTCCTCGGCGAGGCCCTCGACACCGACAACATCGCGGCCGGCTACGAATCGGGCGTGCTCACCCTCCGCATCCCGATCGCCGAGAAGGCCAAGCCGCGGCGCATCGAAATCACGGGTTCCACGTCCGACCGCAAGGAGATCCAGGCCTGAGTGTCCCGTCCGGTGCGGGCCTCGAATCCCGCACCGGACGAGGCCGGGGAAGAAGGGAAGTCCTCGTTTGCTCACCATGCCTGTCCGCCACCCGCACACCCGCGACGCCGTGTGGGGGTATCTCGCCGAAGTCACCGAGGTCCTCGGCGTCGGCCTCGAATCCTGCACCGTCGACCACGACAGCCCGGTTTCGGCGTACGTCGCGCTCGACGAGCGGCTCCCCACCCATCCCGAGCGCGACGTCGCCCTGCTGTGGGACGAGATCCACGGCTGGGCCGTGGCGATCGAGACCCACTCCGGCGAAGATCTCATCGTTCTCCGCTACCTGGGCGGGAAGACCGCCACCCCGCGCCCCGCGCAGGTCGCGCGTTTCCTCAGGGCCGTCCGCGAGGACGACCACAGTGTCGGACAGCTCACCCCGCCGGATTTCGGCGGCCTGTCCGCCGCGCACGCGTGACCGCGGCTCGCGTCGGGTACCTCCGAAGGGCTTCGACCCGGAAGGAGTGAGCCGTGCCCAGGATCGGCCTGCTGTACCCGACGCGGGATTGCGGTGAGGATGATTTCCTCGCACTGGCGGGAAAACTGGATCCAGACCTCGCCGTGGACTTCGCCTATGTCCCGTGGGGCGAAACCATCGGCCGGGTCGAAGACCTCGACGCGGCCGGAAAACACGAAGCCGTCCGTGAGCTCGGCGAACCGGGCAGGCTCGTGGCCGCCGCGCGGTTCGGCACGGCGCCGGACGTCGTCAGCTGGGCCTGTTCCAGTTGCAGCTTCACACGCGGCCTCGACGGCGCGCTCGAACAGTCCCGCGTGCTCGGCGAACACCTCGGTGTTCCCGCGCGCAGCACTTCGCTCGCCTACCTCACCACGCTCGCCCACTTGGGCGCCGGGCGCGTGGCGCTCGCCTCGGTCTACCACCGCGACACGACCGCGACTTTCGCCGGCTTCCTCGCGGAGGCGGGCGTCTCCACCGTTCACTCGGTCTCCGCCGACGCGCCCTCGGACCGGGCGCTCGCGGCCTGGGACGGCCGTCGCATCACCGAACTCGCCGCGGCGGCCGACCACGAGGAAGCCGAGGCGCTGCTGATCCCCGAAACGGCCCTGCACACGACGCCGTTGCTCGAAGAGCTCGAAAGCAGCCTCGGCAAACCCGTGCTGACGGCCACCGCGGTCACCCTCTGGGATTCCCTGCGCGCGCTGGGCACCCCGCCGGTCCGGCCAGGTCTCGGCGAGTTGTTCAGCCGTTGAGCCTGCCGCGCAGATCCTGGAGGATTTTCGTGAGCAGGCGGGAAACGTGCATCTGGGAGATACCGATGCGTTCGGCGATCTGGGACTGGGTCATCCCCTCGAAGAACCGCATCGTGACGATCGCCCGCTCCCGCTCCGGGAGCCGTTGGAGCAGCGGGACCACGGTGTGCCGGTCCTCGATGTGCTCGAACCGGGAATCCTGCTCGCCCACCACGTCGGACAGCGGAAGCGAGCCCTCGCCGTCGTTGACCGGCCGGTCGAGGGACGACGTCTGGTAACTGTTCGCGGCGAGCAGGCCTTCGCGGACGGTTTCGACGTCCACGTCGAGGTGCGCGGCGAGTTCTGTGGGGGTCGGCGCGCGGCCGAGGGTCTGGGTGAGTTCCGTGGTCGCGCGGGAGAGCCGGGTGCGCAGTTCCTGCATCCCGCGCGGGACGTGGACCGCCCAGCCGGTGTCACGGAAGAACCGCCGCACCTCGCCCATCACCGTGGGTACCGCGTACGCCAGGAAATCCCCGCCTTGTCCCGGATCGAACCGGTCCACGGCCTTCATCAAGCCGATCCGCGCGACCTGGATCAGGTCTTCCCGAGGCTGCCCCCGTCCGCTGAACCGGACGGCGATGTGCTCGGCGATCGGCAGCAGTTCGAGGATCAGGCGCTCCCGCAGGCGCTCCCGTTCCGGGTGACCGGCGGGCAGGACGGCCATCTCGTCGAACCAGGGGCGGCAATGGGAGTAGTCGTCCCTGCGCCGCGCGCGACGATCGCGAGGGGCCGAGACCGGCTCCTCGCGCAGGACGACGTGATCGATGTCTTCCATGAGCGACGTAGCGTTCACCAAAAGTCACCTTCGTCCTATGTGGACCGACATGAATACGCTCCCCTCGTCCCCGTTTTGATACCCGGCGAACGGGGCCGGTAAACATCCCCGCGTCCCTGCCCTGGACGGGTGATCTTTCGATTGACCGCTGGGACGGCCGGGTATCCGCAGGTCAAGACGAAGGAGGAGCCGTGCCTGAACGGAGCTGGAGCGACAAACGCGAACGTCAGTACGAGCACATCAAGTCGTCTCAGAAGAAACGCGGCGCGAGCAGCGGCCGCGCCGAGGAGATCGCCGCACGCACGGTGAACAAGAACCGCGCCCAGTCCGGTGAATCCAAGACCGCGAGCAAGAGTTCGACCAAGGACAAGTCGCCGCAGAAACGCGGCGGCGAACGGTCCGGCAACCGGAAGGGCCCCGGCGGGCCGACCAAGGACCAGCTCTACAACGAAGCGAAGAAGCGCAACATCAAGGGCCGGTCCAGCATGACCAAAAAGGAACTGCAGAACGCCCTCGGCCGCTGATCGGAGCAGGATGGACCACTCGCGCGCACCGGTGCTGGAAGCCATCGAGGCCTACCGCCGCGGTGGCGGGCTGGCCTTCACCCCTCCGGGGCACAAACAGGGCCGCGGTGCGGATCCGCGCGTGCTCGAGCTGCTCGGCCGTGACGCGTTCGCGTCGGATCTGCTCACCCTCAACGGGTTGGACGACCGCCGGATGTCGCGCGGCATCCTCAGCCAGGCACAGGCTCTGATGGCCGACGCGGTGGACGCCGAGCACACTTTCTTCTCCACCTGCGGGAGTTCACTCTCGGTCAAGAGCGCCATGCTCGCCGTCGCCGGGCCGGGGGAACGTCTCCTGGTGTCCCGCAATGCACACAAATCGGTCGTCGCCGGGCTGGTGATCAGCGGGGTGCACCCGGTCTGGGTCCGCCCGCGGTACGACGAGGAGCACCATCTCGGGCATCCTCCCGGCCCGGAAGAGGTCGAAGCCGCGCTGGCGGACGCGCCCGACGTCAAAGGCATGCTGCTGATCACCCCGACCGACTACGGGACCTGCGCCGACATCCGCGGTGTCGCCCGAGCGTGCCATGCCGCGGACAAGGCGCTGATCGTGGACGAAGCGTGGGGTGCCCACTACCCGTTCCACGACGACCTGCCGACCTGGGCGATGGACGGCGAAGCCGACCTCTGCGTCACGAGCACGCACAAGATGGGCGGCGGGCTCGAACAGGCGTCGGTGTTCCACCTGCGAGGCGACCGGGTCTCCCCCGACGTGCTCAAGGCCAGGGAGGACCTGTTAGGCACCACGAGCACTTCCGCGCTGTTGTTCGCCTCCCTCGACGGCTGGCGCAGGCAGATGGTCGAACACGGCGAAGAACTACTGGGCAACGCACTGTCGCTGGCCGCCCGCGTACGAGCGGAGATCGAAGACATCCCGGGGCTGCACGCGCCGGCCGAGGAATTCCACCCGCTCGCCTTCGAACACGACCCCCTCAAGATCGTGGTCGACGTCTCCGGGCTCGGCATCACCGGGTACCAGGCGTCCGACCATCTCGCCGAACGCCGGCTGCACACCGGACTGGCCGATCACCGGCGGATCGCGGTGCAGATCACTCACGCCGACGACGAGGAGACGGTGTCCGCCCTCATGAGCGGCCTGCGCGGGCTGGCCGACCACGATTTCGAGCGGCGACCGGCGGTCGACCTGCCCTCCGCCGCCGAACTGACCCTGGAAATGCGGATGCTGCCCCGCGACGCGTTCTTCGCCGACGCCGAGCATGTGCCGCTGGACAAGGCCGAGGGACGCGTCAGCGCGGAGATGATCAGCCCCTACCCGCCCGGTATCCCGGCGATCGCTCCCGGTGAAGTGTTCACCGACGCGATCATCGATTATCTCCACACCGGCGTGCGCTCCGGCATGTTCATCTACGACGCCGCCGATCCCGAGCTGGGCACGGTCCGCGTCGTCGCTTAGGCGGTGTCCACTTTCAGTGTGGGCAGCAGCCCGGTGAGCTCAAGGGCCCGCCGCAGTACTTTGGACGGCACGAAACTCAGCTCGATCCCGGCTTCCTCGCAGTGACGATTCAGCTGCACCAGCACGGAGAGACCCGAGGAATCACAGAAGCCGACGCCGGTCATGTCGATCATCGCGGCGCCGGGAGCGTCGGCCAGCAATTTGAAGACTTCGGCCCGAAGCCGAGGACTGGTCGCAATGTCGATGTCACCCGCCACTTCGACGGTGATCGCTTCTTCCGAGCGAGCCGTCTGTACCACGACGAGAGGAGCGGCCTGCCCGGCTTCGGTATCGATCGCCATCCATCGAAGGTAGAAGCCTGTGGTCGGGACCGCAACCGTCGCGACAGGACAGTCCGCTCAGGACGACTTGGCCACCTCGCGCGCGATCTCGTCCTTGGCCATCTTCGAAGCACCCGTCACGCCCGCGTTGCGCGCCTGGGTCAGCAGTTCTCGTCGGGTGGCCTCACCGGGGCGGTCGCCGAGATGCGAAGCCCGGCTGGTCACGAAGGCCTCCCCCAGTTCCCGTCGCCGTGCTTCGTCCAGTTCGCGCCGCATCTTCGGCAGTACGGTGGATTCCTCTTCCTTCACGTGGTGCGTGACCGCCTCGACGAGGTCGGAGAGCACCTTGTCGAACTCCTTCGACGCGGGTTCGGTTCCGTTCAGTTTCACGAGCAGCTGCTCGGCTTCGGCGTGCTCCTGCTGACCGTGCGCGACGTCGTCGGCCTCGTCCGCCTCGCTCTTCGCCGCCGGGTACACCTCTGCCTCCTCGGCCCGACTGTGCGCGGTGAGCAGCGCGGAGAGCACCGGGACGAGCAGCGGCCGTTTCTCCGGATGCCGCTCGAGTTCGCCGAACAACCGCTCTACTTCACGGTGGTCCTGCATGATCAAGTCCACGACGTCGCCGGCCACGGCCGCCTCCTCGGTTCGGGATCAACTCGACGCCTGCGGGTACCCACTCGCAGCGGATCCATGCACCGGAACCCGGCTATCCTCGCCGTATGGCCTGCCGTATCACCGAACTCATCCTCGACTGCGCCGACCCGGTCCGGATGGCGGCTTTCTGGTGCGAAGTGCTCGGCTACGTCGAAATCGGCAAGGACGGCGACGACATCGAAATCGGGCCGCCCGGCGCCGGCTTCGGCGGACCTCAGCCGACGTTGATCCTGAGCCGCAGCGACGATCCGAAGCCGGGCAAGCTCCCGCTGCACATCGACGTGAACCCCACCGACCGCGATCAGGACGCGGAGCTGGAGCGGCTGCTCGCCGCCGGGGCCCGGCCCGCCGACGTCGGCCAGACGGGGGAAGAGTCGTGGCATGTGCTCGCCGATCCCGAGGGAAACGTGTTCTGCCTTCTCCGCGCCAGGGTCGAGCCCTGAGGCACTGTCCACATCGGACTCGATTGGGCGACGACGCCGTGGGGTATCCGGTGGAGAACACCGAACACGACTGGATGGTCAGCGATGGCGGACGAACGACAGTGGCAGCGTGACAAGGCCGGATTCGGCTCCGGCGAGAACATGTCGGACGGTCCGCTGGCCGAGCAGTTCATCGGACTCACGCGGCTGCTGCTGGCCGCCTCGACGCCCGCCCAGGTACTGGAACAGGTGGTCGCCGCCGCGTACCGGGTCGTCCCGGGCGCGGACCTGGTGTCGGTCACCCTGCGTGCCCCGCACGGGGGCTTCCACACCCCCGTCTCGACCGGCGAGGTGGGGCTGGAACTCGACGAGGTGCAGTACCGCGCGGGCACGGGGCCGTGCGTCGACACCGCGGACAGCGAAAGCCCCGGTTACACCCGCAGTGAAGACCTGAGGGCGGAGAAGAGGTGGCCGGACTTTTCCCGGGCCGCCGTGCGGCATGGTTTCACCGCGATCCTGTCCACCGTGCTGGTACCCGACGCGGCTCCACCGAGGCTGCCCGGCGCGCTGAACATCTACAGCCGCCGCCCCGGGGCGCTCGATTCGCAGGCACAGGACACCGCGTTGCTGCTGGCGACCCACGGCTCACTCGCGCTGGCGACCACCAGCGCCGTGAGCCGGGCGGAGCTGGAAGCCAGCCATCTGCGGCGTGCGGTCGAATCGCGCGACGTCATCGGGCAGGCCAAAGGAATCCTCATGCAGCGACGCGGCCTGACCGCCGACGAGGCCTTCGACCTGCTGCGCCGTACCTCCCAGGACCTCAACGTCAAACTCGCCGAACTCGCCCGCACCCTGGCCGGCCGGCACGCGGAGCTCGACACCCAGTGAAGCCTCCGGTGGCGATGGTGCGAAAGTGGCCGCCGCACGTCGCGAAAGCCACTTTCGCGACGTGCGACGTCCCGAAAGTGGCTTTCGCGACACGGTCACCTGAACGGCGCGAGCGGACCGCCCACGGCCCCGGCGACCCGCGTCAGTCGAGGTCGAACCGGTCCAGCTCCATGACCTTGGTCCAGGCCTTGGCGAAGTCGGCGGCGAACCGCTCGCGCCCGGCCTGTCCCGCGTAGACCTCGGAGAGCGCCCTCAGCTGCGAGTTCGAGCCGAAGACGAGGTCGACCGCGGTGGCCGTCCACTTCACCTCGTCCGTGGTGACGTCGCGGATCTCGTACACGTTCTCCTCGGACTCCGACACCTTCCACTTGGTGCCCGGCGAGAGCAGGTTGGTGAAGAAGTCGTTGGTGAGCACGCCAGGGCGGTCGGTGAACACACCGTGCCGGGTGCCGCCGGTGTTGATCCCGAGCGAACGCAGGCCGCCGACGAGCACGGTCATCTCCGGGGCGGTCAGGTCGAGCATGTAGGCGCGCTCGACGAGCAGGACCTCCGGCTGCAGCTTCTCCTCGGGACGCAGGTAGTTGCGGAACCCGTCGGCACGCGGTTCGAGCAGCTTGAACGACTCGACGTCGGTGTCCTCCTGCGTGGCGTCGGTGCGGCCGGGGCGGAACGCCACGCTCACCTCGGTGCCGGCATCGCGCGCGGCCTTCTCGACGGCGGCGGAGCCCGCCAGCACGATCAGGTCGGCCAGCGAGATCTTGGCGCCGCCGGCCTCGTTGAACTCGCGCTGGATGCCTTCCAGCGTCTCCAGGACGGTCCTGAGCTGCTCCGGCTGGTTGACCTCCCAGCCACGCTGGGGTTCCAGGCGGATCCGCGCGCCGTTGGCGCCACCGCGTTTGTCGGTGGACCGGAAGCTCGCCGCGGACGCCCACGCCGTGCCGACCAGCTGGCCGACCGTGAGCCCGGATTCGAGCACCTTCGTCTTGAGGGCGGCGATGTCGGCGTCCCCCACGAGTTCGTGGTCGACGTCCGGCACCGGGTCCTGCCACAGCTGCGGCTCGGGGACCCACGGCCCCAGGAATCGGCTGACCGGTCCCATGTCGCGGTGCAGCAGCTTGTACCAGGCCTTGGCGAAGGCGAGGGCGAACTCGTCCGGGTTCTCCAGGAAGCGGCGGGAGATCTTCTCGTACGCCGGGTCGACGCGCAGCGCCAGATCCGTGGTGAGCATGGTCGGCTTGTGCTTCTTGGCCGGGTCGTGCGCGTCCGGGATGATCGCCTCGGCGTCCTTGGCGACGTACTGCTTCGCGCCGCCGGGGCTCGTGGTGAGTTCCCACTCGTAGCCGAAGAGGATCTCGAAGAACCGGTTGCTCCACTGCGTCGGCTTGTCGGTCCACGTCACTTCGAGACCGCTGGTGATCGTGTCGGCACCCTTGCCGCTGCCGTGGGTGCTCAGCCAGCCGAGACCCTGGGTCTCGATCGGGGCGGCTTCGGGCTCCGGGCCGACGTGGTCGTCGGCGATACCCGCGCCGTGGGTCTTGCCGAAGGTGTGGCCGCCGGCGATGAGCGCGACGGTCTCCTCGTCGTTCATCGCCATCCTGGCGAAGGTCTCCCGGATGAAATGCGCCGCCGCGGCCGGGTCCGCGCTGCCGCGGGGGCCCTCGGGGTTGACGTAGATGAGGCCCATCTCGGTCGCGCCGACGTCGGGCACCATCTCGGAGTCACTGGCGTAACGCTCGTCACCCAGCCAGGTGTCTTCCGGCCCCCAGAAGATCTCCTCGGGCTCCCAGGTGTCCACCCGGCCGAACCCGAAGCCGAACGTCTTGAACCCCATCGATTCCAGCGCGACGTTCCCGGCGAGCACGAGCAGGTCGGCCCACGAGATCTGCTGGCCGTACTTCTCCTTGACCGGCCACAACAGCCGCCGCGCCTTGTCGAGGTTGGCGTTGTCGGGCCAGCTGTTGAGCGGAGCGAACCGCTGCGCGCCGTCACCGGCCCCGCCGCGGCCGTCGTGGATGCGGTAGGTGCCCGCGGCGTGCCAGCTCATCCGGATCATCAGGCCGCCGTAGTGGCCGAAGTCGGCGGGCCACCAGTCCTGCGAGGTGGTGAGCACCTCGACGATGTCGCGTTTGAGGGCCTCGACGTCGAGTTTGGCGAATTCCTCGGCGTAGCTGAAGTTCTCACCGAGCGGGTCGGCCTTGGGCGAGTGGGCGTGCAGCACCGACAGATCGAGCTGGTTGGGCCACCAGTCCTTGTTGGTGCGCGGGCGGCCACCCGTCTTCGGCGTCGGCGAATCGATCGCCGGGTTCTCGCTCTCGCTACCGTGCGCGGTCACGGAGTCGTGGGCCACGGGGCAGCCCTTCTCCGGGGTGTCACTCATTTCTTTCCTTCCGGGCAGGCGAATTCATCGCTGGACGGGGTCGGCCGCGCAGCCGGGGCACAGGCCCCAGTAGACGACCTCCGCCTCGTCGATCACGAACCCGTGATCGTCCGAGGCGGTGAGACAGGGGGCAGGACCGACGGCGCAGTCGACGTCCGCGATCGCACCACAGGAACGGCACACGACATGGTGGTGGTTGTCCCCCACCCGGGTCTCGTAGCGGGCGAGCGCGCCGGCGGGCTGGATACGCCGGATCAGACCGGTTTCGGTGAGCGCTCGCAATACGTCGTAGATCGTCTGGTGAGAGACCGTGGGAAGGTCGGCCCGCACCAGCGCTATCACGGTTTCGGTGTCGACGTGCGGATGATCGCGCAACGCCGCGAGCACGGCCAGCCGGGGCCGAGTCACGCGCAGCGAAACCGCTCGCAGCTGTGCCTCGAAGTCGGACATCACCAAGGACGATAAGAGCGTCTTTGGAATCGGTCAAATCAAGACCCCTGAGGAGTGACGGGCGGTTTCGGGCGGGGCGGCTCCGGGTAGCCGGAGACCGGGCCATGACTTGCGTGAGGTGAGTTCATGACAACAACGGGAAAAGGCGAACCGCCGGGTCGCATCGATACCATCGACGTCGAATGTCTCGAAAACGCCGTCGACGTCCTGCGCGCGCTGGACCACCGGCAGGGGGGCGCCTTTTCCCACGACGCGGTGCACGTCGTGAAATCGGTCAGCCTGCTGCTCAATTGGGGTACGGTTCCCGGCTCGCTCCGGTCGCGGCTGCTGACCGTGCTCGCCGATCTGCACAATCTGCTCGGGTGGACGGAATTCGACATCGGCCGCCGGATCCCGGCGCGGATCCGGTTCGACCGCGCGCTCGGTCTCGCCGCCGAAGCGGGAAACGACAACCTCGTCGCCAACATCCGCTACCGCCTCGGCAGGCTGGCGCTGCACCATGACGACGTCGAGGACGGGTTGAACCAGCTCCGCCAGGGCCAGGCGGCGGCCGACCGGGCCGGGTGCGGGCGGGCGCGAGCGATCCTGACCGTCAACGAGGCGTGGGCGCTGGCCAAGACCGGTGACGAACGCGCCACTCTCATGTGCCTCGCGCGGGCGGAGGGTCAGTTCGAGGGCGCGGACACCTGGGCGCCCGCACGCCCTTGGGAAGCCTTCTTCGGCACCACGGACATGGCAGCGATGCACGGGACCGTCCTGACCGAGCTGGCCAGGACGGTCACCTCGCGGCACGGCGAAGAGGCGATCGTCCGGCTACGCGACGCCGTCGGCGGTTACGGGGTGGAAATGTCCCGCAGCCTGGCGCTCACCCTGATCATGCTGGCGCAGAACCACGCGCTCCAGGGCGATTTCGACGAAGCCGTCCGCACCGGCTCCGAAGCGGTGGACCTGGCTCGCGGCCTCGGTTCCACCCGCACCAAGGACCGGCTCGCGCCGCTGGCGGCGCTCCTGCGCCGGCACGCGACCGACCCCGCCTCCCGCGACCTGCTCCACCGGATCGACCGTTACCGTGCCGAACCGGGCCCGTGAGCGGCGAACCGCCGTCCGAGCAGGACCGCGGTCGCCGCGAAGCCGAGGCAAAGGCCGGTCCAGACACCCCAGCCGCCCCAGCCGAACACGTAGGCGCACAAGAACATGGCAGGCACGCCCACCGCCCAGTACCCGACGAGAGTGCAGCGGAGCCCGGAGACGGTGTCGCCGAGCCCGCGCAACAGACCGACGAGGATGTTCTGCGTTCCCTTGCTGTACTGCTGCGCGATGGCGAACACCAGCAGGGCCGACGCCGTGCCGAGCACCATCTCGTCGGCCTCGTCGTGCAGGAACGGCCACAACAGCACCTCCGGCACGACCAGGTACGCCAGGCTCACCACCGCCATCAGTGACCAGGAAAGGGTGAGCGCCTGGCGGGCGATCATCGGCGCCCGCCCGTGCTCGCCGTGGGCGACCGCGCGACTGACCACAATGGACGATCCCTGCGATAGGCCGATATTGGCCTGGTAGACGATGTACGCGAGCTGGTTCGCGACGTTCGACGCGGCGAGCATCGCCGGGCCGAAGGCGCCCATCAGCATGGTCGCGATCGAGGTGATCGCGGCCTCCGACCCGTAGGTGAAACAGATCGGGGTCCCGTGCCGGACGATCCGCCGGACCACCACCGCATCCGCGCGCCAGAGCGCGAGCGACACCATGGGGCGCAGCAAGGGATCCCGCCGCACGGCCGAGGCGAACACGGCGAACGTGAAGAGCTGGACCAGAGTCGTCGCCAGGCCGATCCCGGCGACCCCCAGCTCCGGCAGGCCCGCCCAGCCGTAGATGAAGGCCGCGTTGAGGGCGGCGTTGACCGCGATCGACACCAGCGTCACGGTGAGGAGCGAACCCGGACGCCGCAGCCCGACGGCGAACTGGCGCACCACGTTCAGCCACACCATGGGGAACAGCCCGCCCGCCAGCGCGAACATCATCGCCCTGGCGAGCGACACGATCTCCGGCTTCTGCCCGAGCAACGGCAAGGCGCCCGCCAGTCCACAAAGGACTGCCGCGCCGGCCGCCGCGGTCAAGGTCGCGACGAGCAGCGCGGACCGCAGGAGCGACCGGATCTCGTCGCGTGCCCGCTCGTCGAGTTCCCCGGTGCCGGTGCGGAGTTCTCCCGCCCCGGCCGCCGTGGCCACGAGATTCCCGACGCCGGTGACCATGCCGACGCACATGGTGCGGATCTGGTTGTAGAGCAGGATCGCCAGCCCGCCCGCCGCCACCGCGGTCACGCCGAGCAGCCCGAGCATGGCCAGGTCGACGCTGGTGAGCGCCACCTGCGCCAGCTGGATTCCCGCGATCGGCGCGGCCAGCGCGACGAGCTCGCGGTATCCACGGGTCGCCACCGCCGTGCTCATACGCCCACCGCCACCGGCGCCGGACGAGCCGTCCGGTCGCGGGCGGCCGCTCGCACGGACGCGGCGTAGGTGGCGAACCAGCGCTCCATCCGGCGGTGGGCCAGTTCGTCGAGCACTCCCCTGGCACGCAGCCATTCGTCGTCGTAGACCGAGTCGAGGTATTTCTCCCCCGCGTCGTTGCACAGCACCACGACGACACTTCCGGCCGGATACGCGTAGAGCCGCCGGAGCGCGACGTGGATCGCGCCGCCGGTGGTCCCGCCGACCAGGACTCCCGTGCGCCGGGCGACGACGCGGGCCCCGGCGAAAGCGTCGCTGTCGGACACCCGATGGGCTTCGTCGATCACCGACCGGTCCACGTTGTCCCCGATCGGGAAACCAGCCGGGCTGCCCGCTCCGGTCTGGTGGTAGATCCCCGGCGCGCCACCGAAGATGATCGAGCCGACGGGTTCGACCGCGACCGCGCGGGTGCCCGCTCCCGCCGCACGCAGGGAACGCGCCGTCCCGCACAGGGAGCCGCCGGTGCCGATCGCCGCGACGAGCACGTCGACGTCGCCGAGCTGCCCGATGAGTTCCCGCGCCAGCCCGGCGTACCCGTTGCCGTTGCCCGGATGGTTGTGCTGATCGGGATGGTAGGCACCGGTTTCCGCGGCGATCCGGGCCGCGATCCGCCGCCGCTGGACCGAGCCGACCCCGCCGTCCGGCGGGTTTTCGACGAACACGAGTTCCGCGCCGAGCGCGCGCAGCATCCGGAGCTTCTCACCGGCGGCGTGGTGGTCGACCACGGCCGTGAACCGATAGCCGCGTTCCAGCGCCACCAGCGCGAGCCCGTTACCGGTGTTGCCGGAGGTGGGTTCGACGATATGACCGCCCGGCCGCAGCCGTCCTTCGAGTTCCGCCTCGTCGATCATCTGCCTGGCCATGCGCACCTTGCACGAGCCGGTCGGGTTGAGGTGGTCGAGTTTGAGCAGGAGGCGCGTCCCGGTACCGGTGCGCGCGAGCTCCAGCAGCGGCGTGTTCCCGATCAGCTCGGACGCGCGCCGGACGATCGTCATCGGATCTCCTGGATCGGGTAGTCGGTGTCGACGTGCCAGCGGTCGCCGTCGACCACCACCTTCGGGGGCAGGGGAAGCTGATGGAAGCCGCTCTCGTTCTTGTCCATCTGATAGCCGGCCGTGCTGGGGTACACGAGCAGATCGCCGGTCCTCGGCCGAGCGGGCAGTTCCACCGCGCGCCAGGTCAGCACGTCGTACTCCATACAGCTCGAACCGGCGACGACGGTGCGCACCGGTGTGCCTTCCCCGGCTTCCCGGCGCACGAGAACCGGATCAGGCAGGAACTCGCTGCCCTTCCACTGTTCGGACAGGCTCATGGACAGACCGGCGACCGTGGTGATCAGGTGGTTCTCGGCCGGTTTGCAGCCCAGCACCGGGAACACCGAGAACCCGGCGCCGTCGACGAGGGCCCGGCCCGGTTCGAGCAGCAGCTCGATCCCGGCCGCGCGCAGGCGTTCCGCGAGCGGTTTCCCGGCGATCTCGTGCCGCAGGATCGTGGTCACCATGGCCGCCCCGACAGGCGCCTGGTGGTACGGGTAGGTCTTCGACGGATTGCGGCCGGCGTGGAACCAGCCGTCGTGCCTGCCGGACTCGAACCGCGCCCAGTCACCGGAGTCCACATAGGACACGGCGATCCCGCCGCCGATACTGATCTTCGACGCGGGCTGCCCGAGGGCGCGGGCGTCCTGGCACAGATCGATCAGGTACGCGGCCAGCTCCGCGCGCGGCACGGGGTCGTAGCCGTCGAGATGGAACGAGAAACCGCGCAGGACGACCGGGCCGCCGCACTGGCGTACGGCCGTCTTCAAGGCGTCGGGAGCGAAGCCGAACCGGCTCTCCGGCGCGGAAGGCGGCCTTACCCGCAGCAGCACCTGGGCCGTCTCCCCGAGTTCGGCGGCCAGGCGCGCGACGCGTTCCAGTTCGTCGGCCGCGTCCACCGCGATGAGACAGCGGTGCCGCAGGGCGAGCCAGAGGAGGCCGTCCGGTTTGGCGGCGCCGGTGACCCCGATCGTCTCCCCGCGCAGGCCGTTGCCGAGGGCGTGCACCAGTTCGGGCACGCTCGCGACGTCGACGCCCGCGCCGGGCCGGGTGCACTCCCGCAGCCACGCCGCCGCCTTGTTGGCCTTTTTCCCGTAGTAGACGGTGCCTTCGACGCGCTCGGCCGCGAGCGCCGCGACCATTCCCCCGAGGTTCTCGGCGAAGGTGGCCGGATGGACCACGTGGAACGGCCCGCCGCCGACGGCGCGAGCGATCTCCCACAGGGTCTCCGAAGCACGCAGGCGCGGCGCCCAAGGACGTTCGAGCGCGGGCAGGGGCGGGGAAAGGGTGTCGATCAGGTCCACAGGGCCACCTCGCGGCCGCGGCCCGCCGCGATCGCGCGGGCGGCCAGCGCGTGTGCCACCGGGATGTCGGTGATGATCATGCCGCTGCTGAAGGCGAACACCCGGTCTTCGTCGCCGCGACGGCCGGGCGCGCGGCCGGCGAGGATCTCCGGCAGTTCGGCGTCGATCCGGAACACCCCGTCCGGCCCGGCCATCCGCTGCCCGGTCACCTCGACCTGAGCGCCGCTGGTGGCCACGGTGTAGTCGGCCTCGGTGAGCGTGCCCTCCTGGACCCCCTTGCTGGCGACCGAGATCAGCAGCCCGCCCGGCGGCAGCCAGCCGAGGCGGATCTTCGGGTGGGCCGCGCGGCCCGACGCCGCGACCACGATGTCGGACTCGCGCGCCGCGGCCTCCACGTCGTCGACGAGTTCGACCTCGCGGTCCGGGAACCGCTCCTTAACCGCGGCGACGCTGTCGCGCAGGCCGTCGGGATGCGTGCCGAACAACCGCAGCCGCTCCAGTTCCGGCAGCGCGGTGAGCAGGTACGGCAGCGTCCGGATTCCCTGCGCTCCGGTGCCGACCATGAGCGCGGATCGCGCGCCCGGCCGGGCACAGGACCGCGCGATCAACGCGGTGCTGGCGGGCGTGCGGGTGGCGCCGACGCGGTGGCAGTCCATGAGCGCGAACGGCAGACCCGTGGTGTCGTCGTAGAGGGTGATCGTCGTGTAGTACTTCTCGGCCGACGTGCTGCCTTGGCGATAGCTCGTCTTGAACGCGGCCTGCTCGAGCGAGCCGTCGTAGCCGAGCATCGAGTACGCGACGGCGTCCCGCGCGGGATCCGGCATCGGCACCATCAGCTTCGCCGGGTTCCGCGAGGCTCCCGACGCGTAGGCCAGGTAGCCGTCTTCGACCATGGTGATCGCCTCGTCCGGGGTGAGTTCGAGGTTGCGCAGATCCGAGCGCGTGAGAATGTGCAGCGAGGGACCGGAGCTCATGAACGATCGACCTTTCTCGTGGGAAGGTGGCGCGCCGCAGCTTAATGAAAATGATTGTCTTTTTCGATGACTGTGGTCCTTGTCACGCTAAGCTGGCGCTCGTGGACGGACGTTGGAGCGCTTCGGAAAGCCGCTCGCGCGCGGAAGAAGCCCGGCATCTCAACGCGATCAGCCATCTCGCGCCGGAAGACGGCGCGCCGGAGGTCAGTGGCCCGCTCACCGGTATCCCAGTGGTGGTCAAGGACAACATCCACGTCGCGGGCATGCCGAGCACCGCGGGTACCCCGGCTCTCGCGCACCACGTTCCGCGTGAGCACGCGGAGGTGGTCCGGCGCCTGGTCGACGCGGGCGCCGTGGTCATCGGCAAGGCGGCCATGCACGAACTCGCGTTCGGCATCACCTGCGACACGACCCCGCTGGGCCCGGTGCGCAACGCCTGCGACCCGGCCCGGTTCGCCGGCGGCAGCAGCGGCGGGACCGCGGTCGCCGTCGCGGCGGGCATCGTTCCGGCGGGCCTGGCCACCGACACCGGCGGTTCGGTGCGGGTTCCCGCCGCGCTCAACGGGGTTTGCGGTTTCCGGCCGACCTCGGGCCGCTATCCGCCCGGCGGCATGACCCCGTTGAGCACCACCCGGGACACGGCCGGGCCGATCGCCCGCTCGGTCACCGATCTCGCCCTTCTCGACGCGGTGCTCGCGGGAGAAGAGCCGGAACCTCTGCTCGAGAACTCATCCCCCCGGCTGGGTGTGCCGCACGGCTTCTTGACCGGCGACCTGGCCGAGGACGTCGAAGAACTGTGGGACGCCGCGCTCGCCCGGTTGCGTTCGGCAGGCGTCGACCTGGTGCCGATCGACGACACGCCCCTCGCCGAACTCGTCGCCGACCAGGGAATGCCGCTGGTGGTCCATGAAGCGGGCGTCGCGCTCCGGTCCTACCTCGCCGAATACGTGCCCGGCGTCTCGTTCGAGCGGCTCGTCGCCGAGGTCGCCGCGGCCGACGTCCGGGCGATCTTCAGCGAGGCGATCGTGCCGGGCGTCGCGCCCGCCGTCTACGAGGCGGCCCTCGCCACCCGCTCGGCCTTGCGTGACGCCTACGCGAAGATCTTCACCGACAGCGGGATCGACGCGCTGGCCTTCCCCACCACACCCGCGACGGCCCGGGATTTCTCGGCCGTCGAGGAGTTCGTCCATCGCGGGCGCGCGGTCCCGACCTTCTCGACCTTCATCCGCAACTGCCAGCCCGGCAGTATCGCGGGCTTCCCGGGATTGACCGTCCCGATGGGGCGCGACCGCGACGGCCTGCCCGCCGGGCTCGCCCTCGACGGCACCGTCGGCGATGACCGGAACCTGCTGGCCGCCGGCGCTTTCGTCGAACGGATCCTCGAGCGGCCTTGACCGTCCAGCGGTCGTGTCGTCCATCCGATCACGCGTGTCGTCCACCGGATCACGCGTGTCGTCCATCCAGTCACGTGACATCGCCGGTACTGGGTCTCGACACTCGTCCGCCTCAAGCCCGGATGCTGGCCCGGAGCGCGTCGATGA
The DNA here is from genome assembly GCF_900105055.1 of Amycolatopsis lurida. NCBI lineage: Bacteria > Bacillati > Actinomycetota > Actinomycetes > Pseudonocardiales > Pseudonocardiaceae > Amycolatopsis > Amycolatopsis lurida. The sequence goes on along the minus strand of NZ_FNTA01000004.1, from coordinate 6,383,805 downwards.
GCGCCACCGCGGCGGGCGGGTCGGGCGGGTCGCCGTAGGTGACGGCATAGATCTGACGGGGGTCTTCGGCCAGTTCGGTGGCGTGGACGCCCGGCATGCGGTGGGCGCGGAGGGCGAGCCGCGGCAGCGTCGTCACCCCCATCCGGGCGGCGACCAGCGCCTGCATGACGACGATGTCGTCGCTCACCATCGAGATCCGCGGAGTGAACCCGGCCCGCCCGCAGATCGTGACGAGTTCGTCCTGGCACCGGGCGCAGCCGCCGATCCAGGTCGACTCGCGGTGATCGGCGATGGTCTGCCCCGGTTCGCTGGTGAGCAGGTAGATCGGATCCTCCAGCAGGTGCACCAGCCGGAGCCCCCGTTCCTCGCGCGGAGTGTCGGCGTACCGGAAGATCAGGGCGACGTCGATCCGGCCTTCCCGCAGCATGCGCAGGGCCTCGCCCGGATGTTCGTCGACCAGCCCCAGTTCCAGTCCGGGATGCTCGCGGGCCAGCGCGGTGGCCGCACCGGGGACGATGGTGCTCAAGATCGACTGGAACCCCGCCAGCCGGACCCGCCCGGCGCGCAAGCCCACCTGCGCGGCCAGCTCGGCCTCGGCGCCTTCGACCCGGCCGACGATCTCGGCCGCGCGGGCGGCGAGCAGTTTCCCCTCGGGTGTGAGCCGGATGCCGCGGCCGATCCGCTGGACCAGCTTCGCCCCCGTCGCGGCCTCCAGCCTCGCGAGATGGTGGCTCACCGCCGGCTGCGTGTAATGCAGTTCCTTCGCCGCCGCGGTCATCGAACCGTGCCTGGCGACCGCCGCCAGCACCGAGAGCTGCACCAGGTTCAGCATGGAATAGAGAATACCTATGTGAATGGAAGAAAGTCGTCATTGGACGCCGGGTGGACAACGGACCACGCTGAGAAGCGACGAGAGGAGAACAAATGACCGTCGCACCCGAAACCACTGCCCGCCCCGGCCTCGCCGAGCTGATAAAACGTCTTCGCCAATGCACCGCGAGGACTTCGGGACCGCTGGCCACCGCACAGGCCGTGGCGGCCGTTCTCACCGAACTCCGGCCGACTCCGGCGCTGCTCACCGCGGCGGAACGAGCCGGGTCCCCCGAGGGGTACACCCGCACCACCCTGCACACCGAGTCCGGTTTCTCGATCGTCGCGCTGGTCTGGCGGCCCGGCCAGCTCACCGAGATCCACGATCACCTGGTGTGGTGCACATTCCTTGTCCTCCAAGGAACCGAGACCGAGAACATCTTCGACATCGACGGCGACCGGCTGGTCCGGACGGCGCAGCGGCAACGCCCCGCCGGGTCGGTCAGCGGCGTCGCGCCCCCCGACGACATCCACCAGGTGCACAACGAGGGCGACACCATCGCCATCACCTTGCACGTCTACGGCGCCGACCTCGGCAAGGGGACCAGCGTGCGCCGAAATTACCGGATGCGCGCCGCTTCACAGTAAAAGGCGTAAACATTTAGGTCCATTCCGCCTATTGCCTCAATTCCCGGCGGCCTCACGAAAGGGCATCCCCCGCGCGGACTTTGTCAGGATTTCGTCTCCAGCGCGCGCCGCATACCGATGGTTCCGGGAGCGGTCTCGACGAACCCGTGCCGCTGATAAAGCCGCCATCCGGGTGGGTCGCCGAGAAGATTGACGTACGCGCCCGGAGCCGCGGCGTCGATCTCGGCGAGGAGGGCGTCGAGGACCGCGTCCCCGATACCGCGCCGCTGATGGGCGGGGAGAACGGCCATGTCGACGATGTGGAAGTACCAACCGCCGTCGCTGATCACCCGGCCCATCCCGACGATCTCCCCGGTGGGCCGGTGGATCACCTTGACCGAGGCCCAAGCGCCGTCGACCCCACGCACGGCCTGCTCCCTCGCCGGCTCGGAGAGGCCCGCCTCGCGACGCAACCTCAGGTAGTCGTCGACAGACGGTGAGCCCGCTTCCAGGCGGTACGAGTCGTCCATGCTTGCTTGCCCCTTTCCCGGACCGGGCGCGCTGACGGCGTTGCACCCGGCGCGTGCGATCGTAAACTGTGTCACTGAAGAAGCACCGGTGATGACAGGTCGACGGCACTGGTCCAGCGACGACATCCTCGACGCCGCAGGAAAACTGCTGGAGGGCGGCGACGCGGAGGCATTCAGCGTGCGCAAGCTCGCCGGACTGGTGAACGTCGCCTTCGCCGCCCTGTGGCTCCGGCGCTTCGATCGCGGCCCGCTCGAACTTCTCATGCATCGCCTCTACGCGCGATGACGCTCAGAGCAGTTCAAGCCCGCCATCGAGAGTGAGGACCTGGCCGGTGAGCCAGCTGGAGGCCGGGTCGGCGAGGCGCAGGAGCCAGGTGGCCACTTCGCCGGGTTCGCCTCGGCGACCGAGAGGGATACGGCCGGCTTCGTCGTTCTTGATCTGCTCGACCGTGTCCGCCGTCAATCCGGCGGACGCGAGGGCTTCGCTTTCGGTGGGCCCCGGGGCCAGCGCGTTGACCCTGATCCGATCGGGCGCCAGTTCCAGTGCCCAGCTTCGCGTGAGGTGTTCGAGTGCGCTCTTGGTGGCGGCGTAGTGAGCCGCGTTGGGCAGGGGCCGGTGACCGTAGGTGCTGGACACGTTCACGATCGACCCGCGCGTTCGGCGCAGCTGCGGCAGCGCGGCGCGCGCGAGCAGGCTGGGGGCGGTGACATTGAGGCGGAACAAGGCGTCGATGCGGGGACCGGTGGCCTCGGCCAAGGGCATCAGCGCGGTGGCACCGGCATTGTTCACCAGGACGTCCACCGCGCCCCAGCGCTCCACGGCTGCCCGCACGACGGCGTCCGGCGCGTCATCGGCGCAGATGTCGGCGGCGACCACCGTTATGCCGGGGTGCAGGACGGCCGTGGCGTCCAGGGCTTCTCGGCGGCGGCCGACGCCGAGGACATGGGCGCCGGCCCTGGCGAAGGCCAGCGCCGCGGCCCGTCCGATACCCGAGCCCGCGCCCGTGATGATCGCGACCCTGCCGGTGAAGGCGGCTTCTGTGTCGATGCGGGACATACCACTCCTTGTTCGACGTTCGTAGAACATCGAACAAGGTAGCATGCCCGTCATGCATCAAGCGCCACATCCGGACACCGCGGAGATCACGCTCATCCCGGTCATGGCGGCCCTGAGCGATCCCATCCGGATCGGCCTGGTGCGGACACTGTCCGATTGCCGCGAGCGGGGCTGGGGCGAGCTGCGCGCACCGGTGGCGAAGTCGACCCTCAGCCATCACCTCCGCGTATTGCGGGACGCCGGGATCACCCGGACCCGCCAGGAAGGCACCCGCTGTTACGTCACTCTGCGCCGAGACGACCTGGAGCGACGGTTCCCCGGTCTGCTGAACGCGGTACTGGCCGCGGCGGACATCGACCACGTCGGACGGCACGTGGGCTTGGGAACCGGCAACGGCGGGTAGCGACGCGAGGCACCTTACGGGCCGCCCGGAGGGAAACCGTTCGGAAAGCCATCGCTACCGGCCAAGGCCGAACATGCCGTCCGGATCACCGCCAGCGCCCAGAACGGGTACGAGTACCGCGTCGCCGCCCACTCCACCCTCGCCCTCAAGTCCGGTGTGGACAGTGAAACGGTCACCGCTCCGCGCGAGAGCAAGCCGCTGCCCGATCACTCGACAGGGGGCGCACGAAACCCGCGATCCGCGGTGTGACGACAGCGATGCCGTCGTCGAGCATGCCGCGCATCCCCGCCAGCACTCGTTCGTCCGGCGAGCCGTGCACCTGGAAGTCCACCACCGTGCCGTGCGCCGACACGGCGTTGATGTGATTCTCGGAGATCCGCCAGTGTTCGAGGACCGCGTCCGAATCGGCGTACATCTGGTAGCTGTAGGCCAGCATGCGATCGGCGTCCACGAACGTCTGCACCATGACCTGTGGCGCGTTGCGCTCCACGAAGTCGACGGCCTCCCGGACGGCGGCGGTGAACTCCTCCAGGTGACCGTCGGTGATGCGCAGGGTGTTCCGGAACAGGAGCATTTCGTCTGGTTCGAGCGTCATGGCTTCATGGTCGGACCTCGACCGAACTCGAGGTCAACTCGGCGACCCGTGCGGTCCGCCGCCCATCAGCGGCACAGGCTGATGGCCTTCATCGCCGCCGCCTGCCGGTGATCGGCGAAGCACGAGCTCAGCCGAGTGCGGTCACCAGCAGGGCGAAGGCGGCGACGATGACCGCGACCCTGGCGTAGTGGAAACGGTCCCAGCGGTTCATCTGCTCCTTCCAGTCGGCGGGCCGGTTCTCGGCGGTCCAGGTCTTGCCGCGGTTGTTGATCGGGACGAGCAGCAGGACCGACATGACCACGCTGACGATCAGCAGCGCACCGGCCGTGACGACGAGCCCGGCGGCGGAGTGATTCCATCCGGCGACGGCCCAAACGGCGACGAGGACGAGCGAACCGATGTACCAGACCGGCATGACGGCGCCGAGCATCCGGCCCCCGTGGGCACGGCCGCGCACCATGCTGTCCTCGGGGAGGGCGCCGAGGATCCGGTTGAGGACGAAAGCGACGGCGAACTCCACCCCCACCATCACGCCGACGACCACGGTCGTGACGATCTCGAGTGCGTTGAGCATGACTACCCCTCCAGAAATCTAGCGTTGCTAGGTTGTCCTGCGACGTTAGCACTAGCGTCGCTAGATTGTCTAGCAGCGCTAGCTCTCAGACGGGCAGACCGGTGAGATGCCCGGAAAGGTCCACTACGCGGGAACAACGGTCGGCCACGGCGTCATCGTGCGTCGCGACGACGATGGTCTTGCCGGACTCGTTCAGCTCCCCCAGAAGGTCGAGAACGACATCGCGGTTCTCCGCGTCGAGGGCGCCGGTCGGCTCGTCGGCCAGGACGATGTCACACGGCTTCAGCAACAGCCGGGCCACGGCGACGCGCTGCTGCTCACCACCGGACAACGAGAAGATCTTCCGGTCTTCCGCTCCCGGCAACCCCACCCGCGCGAGCGCCTGGGCGATACGTTCCCGCTTCGGGGTTCCGCGCTCCGCGTAGGTGAGTGCGACACGGAGATTGTCCGCCACCGTTTCGTTGTCGATGAGAGCGAAGTTCTGGAACAGGTACCCCAGCCGATACCGGCGCTGGAGATTCGCCGCCCTGGTCCGCGGCTTCGGCGCTTTTTCGCCGAGGATCCGAACCTTGCCGGCATCCGGAGCGTCCAGCAGTCCGATGAGGTTCAGAACGGTGGACTTCCCTGTTCCGCTCGCGCCGGTGAGGGCGACGAATTCGCCCTTCTCGATCCGGAGATCGAGATCTTCCAAAACCCGGCGGTCGCCGTGGCTTTTCCGGACTTCCAGGAGTTCACAAGCAAATTCCACGATCACAGCTCCTTCAATCGCCTGCTCGTGTTCCGGCGTTCCACGGCGAGTACGGTCACGACGACGAGCAGTGCCTCTACGACCAAGGTCACGGCGGCCACGGCCGCCAGCGCGGGCGCCTGGTCGAACGAGCTCACTTGATCGCCGGGTATCGAGTCGGTGATCGTCGCCAGGACGACCAGTGCGACACCGGCGAGAAGGATTTGCCCGAGCCAGCTCCCGCCCAGAACCAGAAGCAGTTCCCGGTAGGTCCGAGCGAAACCGACGCCGTGGAGTCTGCGCACGGCCAGCCTTCTGCGCAGCCGGTCGGAGCCGATGATCGCGATCGTCGCGATCAGCGCCACCATGACGAACAAGGCCGCGCCCCCGAACACCGTGGCCTCCGTCATGCCACTGCGAACGTCGGCGGCCTGCGTGGTCAGGGCCTCGTGCACGCTCACGAGGTGCTGAAGATTGTCGGCGAGCTTGAGTTCCTTCAACTTCGGGGCGAGCCCGTTCAGCACGACCGCGGGGTCTTCGCCGACGCGGACCTTCAACCCGGTGTTCAACCCGCCGGTGATCGAGTTGAGCCGGTCCACCGTCAGGCTGTTCGACGGTGTCATGATCTGGATGACGGGATCCGTGATCAGATTCCCGTCCCCGGGGTTGACTCGGGGATCGAAACTGAACACCTTCTGCCCGGAGGCCGTCCAGACGATCCGGACCTGCTGGCCGGCGAACCATTCCGGCGGCCGTTCCCCGGTTATCCGCTCTTCCGCCTGAACCGCGCCCGTGATCCCCGGTGCCCCGGTACGCGTTTCCTGCAGCAGTTTCCTGATCTGTGCTTCGCGCGGCTTGAACTGCTCGGGCACGGCGACCACCCAGGCCCGTTCGCCGTCGTCGATGTCGACGACTTTCCGGGACTCGTCCAGGATCGGGTACTGCTTGAGGTAATTGGTGTTCACCTGGATCGGCGGCACCGGCCAGCGTGCCGTGGGGTCCGGAGGCGCGCTGGGCTCGTAGTTCGCGGCGTCGATGAAGATCGCTCCCGCACGGTCCAGTACGGGATAAAGGTCACGCGCCTCCGCGACCGACGAGGCATTGCCCCCGGTCTCGAACTCCTGCCGGTCGTCCCCGATGAGCCGGGGATAGAAGATTCCGTAATCTTGGACCTTCTCCCACGGCGCGATCTGTTCCCGCTGCGTCTCCAGATCGGCGAATTGCTGCCACACCAAGACGGTCAGGACGGCCACCACCGCCCCGCACACGGCTTTCACGGCCGCGAGCGTCGTGATGGCCATCCCGGAGGACGAACGACTCCGGGGAGTGGTTTGCCGCGTTCGATCGTTCACTGCAGGCTTCCTTTGACGAGGTCCGAGACTTGCACACGATGGATGACGATCAGCCCGATACCCAGCGTCGCGGCGAATCCGGCCACCGTCACCGGGATCACCGCGACGGCGAGGGAACGCAGGAACAACGGGTCGACGCCGGGAACCACGAGGACGATGGCCACGCAGGCGACCAGACCGGCGAGGATCGATGCGGCCTGCACTCGCCCCACGACCTCGAACCAAATCCGCGTCGCGGGGTGGCCGAGCAACCGCAGCACGCCGATCCGCTTCCCCTCACGCAGGAGGACGAAGAGGATGATCAAGGTCGCCGCGACGGCGAGGAGGACCGTCAGGATTTCCAGGCTCGCCCGGTCTTCGGCCGGTGATCGGCTCGGATCCTGCGTCAGGTCCGCGGTCGTCAGGCCGGCGACCCCCGCCTCGGCCAGCCCCTGGTGGACGAGGGCGAGGAACCGGTCCGTGGCGGCACGGTCGGGGGCCTCGACCACGTACCGGCCGGCGGTCGGCAAAGCGTCGAAGGCCCGGAGCAGTGGTGCGAACGTGAGGTCGTATCGGTCACCGAGGACCGACGGCACACCCACGTTGCCCGCTTCTCCGGCGCGTGCCGAGGAAACGGTCGCCGGACCGCCGCGCGATTCGGCGGCGGTCAGCCAGCGCCCCTCGCGCAACGTGAATTCGTCGGTCAGGGCCGTCCGGTCCTGACCGAGAAGTACGTAATGCGTGACGCGCTTCCTGTCCGACGAGGACGTGTTCACGGCGGTGCGCACAACGGCGGAACGGGTCACCGTGGCCGCCTCGGTGAGAATGCGCAGCGCCACGCCGGGATCGTCGGCCCGTGGGCTCTCGGGCCAGACGAACGCGACTCCGACGCGATACGCGGCGGTTTCGCCTTCCGATTCCCGCTCGAGGGCCTTGTCCAGGAGAACCACCACCGGAATGGCGAGCATGACTCCCGCGAAAAGGAGGCACAAAGTCAGTCTCATCTGCGATCACTCTCGTCGAGTGGGCCGACGCGCACCGCGAAAAGAATCGGATCACGTTTCCCGGCGCCGCCGGAAACGCGGGTGCCGAATCCGGCGATCGCCGAACCCGGCACCCGCTCACGCGATCATTCCCAGTGCGTCAGAACGGAATCACGCGTTCGGGTTGTACCAGGTGTTGCAGGTCCACTTGAAGCCGTTCGTGACATAGGCGTTGGACCAGGAACCGGCGTTGGCGTACCGCTTGTCGTTCGCGGCGCCGAGGGCCGCGGTCGAGCTGTGGTAGTTGTTCGGGTGAACGTAGTTGGAATGGCACGACTTCGAGGCGCCGCTGACCCCGGAGCCACGGCACCAGGTGCCGCCACCTGCGCTGACGCAGTCGGCCGCCACGGACGCCGTCCGGCTCGGAGCGGCCTGCGCGGTCGAGACGGCGCCCACGGACATGAGCAATGCGAACGAAGCGACCGCCGCCACCTTCGCGGCTTTTCCAGACGTGAAAACCATTGACATTTTCAACCCCATTCTGCTTGTTTGCACATTCCCATCGCGGGGTGCACACAATTCAACCCTGTGCAGTGGATCCGCCATTATTCCCGGCCTTACCAGGAAATGGCCGAAGAGACACGCGAAGCATGAATCGCGTACGCTCATAAATATTCGGTGTTGCCCCCATAAGCGCACCGCGAATTCAACGAAAACATCCCCAGATTCCACCCCCGTTGAGTCAAGGTATTCCCAGCGATCACGCTCAGGCAAGTCGCCGTCGGCAAGTTCCCCGGGATGGCGCAATCCCGGTCACCGATCGGGCGACGAGTGCCCGGCGGGCCGCCTGCCACATTCGCAGCGTTCTCTCGTCGAAAATGAGGAAACACGCCCATGCGCCGCGTGCCGGTGGGACAACCGCGGTACTGAGCATCGGCCGCCGTGCGGCGGCGCCCTGACTGCGCGGGGTCAGCACGGCCGGTGATCGTGATCGTCGTGATCAGTTCGGACCACGCGGCTCGGAGCTGTGCCCCGAGTTTCATGACAAGGCCATGCTTGGCGCCCTCGACTGGGGAGTTCGAAGATGATCAGGAGAACCACGAACAACAGGGGCCGGATGCCGCGCTCATGTACAGCACGCCCGACGGCAGCAAGACCATGACCGCCTCGATCACCATGGGCGACGCCGCGATCGACCAGGCGCAAGTATTCCCGGCAGAGCTGAAAAAACTGGTCAACGTGGTGTTCTGCGGCAAGTAGACCGCCAGGCAGCGCCGGATTCACGGCGCTGCCTCGAGCGGCTCCCCGCCTGACTGATGGAGACGGCATGCGAGTCGGGATCGCGAGTGGTGATCCGCCCACTGGGCGGGCAGTCCGGATAGCCGACGGGGCTGGTGTCGATGCCGTCCGCCCACAGGCGACGCCACAGATGCAGAAGGTTTCCGGCTCTCAGGTCGGGAGCACTGTCACCGGAGCGAACATCGATGCCGTGTTCTTCCAGGCCGAACAGGATATCGGCGTTGCGCAGCCGCATGATCAACCTTCCACCTGTGAAAGGGGTTCCGGGACTGCTGCCTCGGACCTGCGAGGTGGTGTGGACGACCGGGGCGCCCGGTGCCGCGTAGCTGAGGGCACCGGATCGACCAACACCCTCGGCTCGTTCGAGCCTTCGCCGTTTCACCAGGCCTGGCAAGGCAAGCGGCGGTAGGTCACCCGTACGTGGGCGAGGATTCCGGAGTCTTGCCGCTTCACCGTTCCGCGTCGAAGTGATCTCCCCGGATGACGGCGACGGGACACTCGGCGTGGGCGATCAGCGCCTGGCTGGTCGACCCGAGGAGCATGCCCTCGAATCCACCGCGCCCCCGGCTGCCGACGACGAGAAGCCGCGCCCCCGTGCCGATTTCGAGCAACGCGCGGACAGGCCTTCCCTTGCGGACGACGATCTCGACCGGAACGTCCGGGTACTTCTCCCGCCAAGGAGCCACCTGTTCCTCGGTCGACTTCCTGTCGGCGGCCTCGATCTCGGCCGGATCGACGGCGAGGAAATGCGGCCGGATCGCGCCGTGGTCGACCAGTTCAGACCAGGTCCGGACGACGGTGAGGTGAGCGTTCCACAACCTCGCTTCGTCGAACGCGAACCCGAGTGCCGCCTCGCTGACCGGCGAACCGTCCGTGCCCACGACGACCGGCCCCGGCTGCGGCGCGGCACCGTCCGGTCGCCGATCCCTGGCCACGACGATCGGGCAATGGCCGTGATGGGCGAGCGCGACCGCGGTGGAGCCCACCAGCATCCCGGTGAAACCGCCGAGTCCTCGCGATCCGAGCACGACCGCCGTCGCCCTCGCCGACTCCTGGATCAGGGCGGCCGCCGGGTTCCACTCACGGAGCGCGGTCTCGATGACGAGATCCGCATGCCTGGCATGCACTGCTTCCTTCACCTCGGAAATCCATGCCCGACCGCGGCTCTCGAAACCCTCACGGACCCCTTCGAACGAGGGGACCACCCCGGCATCTTCACGACCGGGATCGTGAACACGTGGACGAGCCGCAAGGGAAGCCCGCGTTTCGCGGCCTCGTCCGACGCCCAGATCGCGGCGTTCCCGGCGGACCGTGACCCGTCGATCCCAGTGACGATGGACCTCTCCGTGCCGACCGGCATTTTCACTCCTCATGCTTTGGCTTAGTGCGACGATGGGCCTGCCGTCCGGTGGCCTCCGGAAATTCACCCGCCTGCTCTGGCGACGTCGCCACGACCGCCTTCGGATTCCCAACGGGAGAGGGCGTTCTCCAGAGCGAGCGGTATGCCGAAACCGTCGAGGAGGGTCTCCGGGCAAGCCACGTTGTTCTGCCCGGAGGCCGCCGCCAGCACCCGCCCTGCAGCCACCGAATCCGCCTCCGGCGGTATCACGACGAGAGTGACCCGTCGCATGTTCCCTCCGGTCACATGCACGACATGGACGTTCTGTGAGCCGATTCCCTCGAGTTTGACCAGCCGCCCATGGCAGATCAGCTCGCGAACCGTGATCCCCCAGGCCGACGGCGGGAACGCCACCCGCCACACCGGGCCGATCGGGCCGTTGAGCGCGATGGCGAGTTCGGGCACTTCGGCGGTCAGGTCACGGGACCGGGGCCACCAGGCACCGTCGACGAAGCCGCTCTCCGAGTTGCGGGGCTTGAGGCTGAGCCGTTCACCTGCGTCGCAGGCGAGGGAGTCGGCGCGCATATCCGGGTCCGGTCTCCGGCCGGGAAGGCCGGCGTTAATGAAGAGCCGAAGGTGACATCGGTCGTTCTCCGACGCGCGAAATACTTTCGGTATTTCCATGCTACACGGGAAAACCGTGTCGCCACGAAAAAGGCGTAGAGTCGAGCGTATCCCGCAATCTTTTGCGGGCAACCGGAAGAAGGCGTCATGACCGCCGATCGGAAAGACCTGAGCCTGATCATCGAGCGGCTCCATCTCGGTGCCGGATTCTCCGCCTCCGAACACGATTGGGTCGCCGAACGGCTGGCCGCGCTCGGTTCCAGGCTGCGTTCCTTCAGCGAAGGACAGGTCGATCTCGAAATCAGCGTCAAGGACCGGCGCGGCGCGGGACAGCAGCTCACCCTCGAATGCCGTCTCCATCGCTTTCCCGGCCTGCACCTGGTGGCCGGTTCTTCGGCACCGAACCTGCCGGTCGCGCTCAACGAGGTCCGCACCGACATGATCCGCCAGGTGGACCACGCGAAGACTCGCACCGAACCACGGCACAACCGCGCGCTGCGTCAGGAGCGTGACCGCGAGGCGTAAGCGAGGATCGCGTCGATGTCGGCGGTGCCGTCGGCGACCTCACGGGACACGTCCGCCAAGCGCAGGTGGTGGCCGCGGGCGTAGCCGCGCAAGGCGGTGAAGGCGTTTTCCATGTCCGGGTCATGGCTGTGTGCGGACAAGACCCCCTTCGCCTGTTCGATGATCACCCGGCTGTTCAGTGCGGTCTGCAGCTGCTCGGTGAGGAGTTCGCCGCGAACGATGGCGCGTTGTTGCAGCAGCCCGATGGTGGCGACGTCGGCGAGGGCCTGGCTGAGCGCGGTGCGATCGGCGTCTTCCCGCACGGGTTCGGTGTGAAGCAGGGTGAGGCTGCCGATGACCATCCGGCGCAACCGCATCGGGACGGCTTCCGCGGCGCGGAAGCCGGCTGCCGCCGCCGCGGCAGCGAACTGAGGCCAGCGGATGGCGTCCTCACGGAGATCGGTGCTGCGCACCGGACGGGCAGCACGGAGACAGTCGATGCACGGCCCGTCTTCGGCCTGTACCGCCAAGGTTTCCAACAGCCCGGCCCGTTCGGACGAGGCGGCGGCCATCCGGAGCCTGCCCTGGGAATCGACCAGTACGACGCCGGCGGCGGACACCTCCAGCAGCCGCACGCACTGTTCGACGAGTGTGCGCAAGAAGTCCGCTACGTCGAATTCGGTCACCAGGGTGTCGGCGAGTTCGACGAAGGTGCGCGCGAGCAGCCTTTCCCGTCCCACGGCCGCCGCGGTGCCATCGGACGCGATTTCCTGTGGTTTTCCTGTCATGATTTCATTCTCCCGTCTCGAGAACCAGTTCGCGCCGCACGATCCGCCCGCCCACCTCGTTCAAGGACAGGTGATGGGCATAGGCGTACGCACGAATCCTGATGAAGGCTTCTTGAAGACTCACGCCGAGTTGAACGGTCACGATGCCGGTGGCCTGATGCACCACGCTGTGCGATTCGCCTTGTCCCAGCAGCCTCGCGCCCTGTGCCGCATCGGCATCGTCCAGCAAGGCCACCGTCCCCGCCTCCGCCAAGGTCAAGGCGCCGGAAAGCCGCGGCGCGCTGAGCGAGCCCGCGGTGGTGCGGTACAGGTCCAGCACGCCCAGTCGCGCGGCACCGACCTGTAACGGGAACGAGAACACCGCCGCCACACCGAGTCCCGCCGCCCCTGGCGCGTACGCGGGCCACCGGCCGTGCTCGGCGTCGAGATCCGGTACCAGTACCGCCCCGCCCGAAACGAACGCGTCCACGCTCGGCCCCTCCCCCACCGTCAGCTGCAGATCTTCGAGGTGTTTCCCCACCCCTCCGGTGGAGTGCACCAGGTTCTGGGTGCCGTCGGTCAACGAGCCGGTCATCACGCTCATCCCGGCCCCGGAGACGGCCAGTTCGGTGACGCACAGTTCGCAGATGCGCCGTACCAGTTCGAGGCCACTGTCGGCATCACCGAGAAGCGCGAGAAGCCGGTCGGTCATGGCAAAGCGAGGCGGAAGATCTTGCGGATGACCGAACCGAGCTGTTTCGAGAGCGAGCCGGTATTGTAGGGCAGGCCGTGCTTCTCGCAGATCTGCCGCACCTCGGCCGCGATCCGCGGGTAACGGCGGGAGGGGATGTCCGGGAACAGGTGGTGCTCGATCTGGTGGCTGAGGTTCCCGGACAACAGGTGGAAGAGCGGGCTTCCGGTGATGTTCGCGGAGCCGAGCATCTGGCGCAGGTACCACTGCCCCTTGCTCTCGTTTTCGCTCTCCTCTTCGGTGAACACCTCGGCGCCGTCCGGGAAGTGACCGCAGAAGATGATCGAAAACGCCCACAGGTTCCGGATCAGGTTCGCGCTGACGTTCGCCGCCAGGGTCACCGCGAACAGCGGGCCGGTCAGTGCCGGGAAGATCAGATAGTCCTTGCTCGCCTGCCGCCCCACTTTGCGCAGCATCGGGCCGAGCAGCGGGCGGACGTCGGCCCATGACCGGCGGCCCTGCACGATGCGGTCCGCTTCGAGGTCGTGCAGCATGATCCCGTACTCGAAGAACAGCGCCTGCGCCGCCGCGTAGAGCGGATTGCCGAGGTAGTACGGATTCCACTTCTGGTCTTCGGTGATCCGAATGATGCCGTAACCGACGTCGCGGTCCTTGTCGAGGATGTTGGTGTAGGTGTGGTGCATGAAGTTGTGCGAACGGCGCCACTGGTCACTCGGGCAGACCATGTCCCATTCGAAGGTCCGCGAGTTCAGCGTCGGATCCTTCATCCAGTCGTACTGACCGTGCAGGACGTTGTGCCCGATCTCCATGTTGTCCAAGATCTTCGACAACGACAGCGCACCCACACCGGCGATCCATGCCGGCGGGAACCACCCCGCGAACAGCAGCATCCGGCCCGACACCTCGCTGAGCCGTTGCACCGCGACGACGCGGCGAATGTAGTCGGCGTCCTCCGCGCCGAGATCCGCCACCACACGCCGGCGCAGCGCATCCAGTTCCTTGCCGATGAGCTCCACCTGGCTCTGGTCCAGTCGGGTCGTCGTGGTCATGGGGCGTCTCCTTGGTCGGATTCGGGTGGGCCGGACTCCGCGGGTCTGCTCGCGTGGACGTCGGCCGGGTCGACGTGTTCGTCGGCCTCGCTGCGCAAGGACCGGATGGCGGAGTTGAGCACCGCCAGCAGCGGGACCGCCAGCAGAGCACCGGCGATACCGCCGACGAGCAGCCCGGTCGCGATGGCGAGCACCACCGCGAGCGGATGGAGCTTCACCGCCCTGCCGAGCAGGAATGGTTGCAGCAGATGGCTTTCCAGTTGCTGGACGACGAGCACGACGCCGAGCAGGATCAGCGCCGGGACGAGCCCGTTGGCGACCAGCGCGATCAGGACCGCGACCGTGCCCGCCACCACCGAGCCGATGATCGGCACGAACGCGCCGAGGAACACCAGCGCCGACAAGGGCACGGCCAGCGGCACACCCAGCACGGCCATGCCGATACCGATGCCGACCGCGTCCACCGTGGCGACCGCGATCGTCGCCCGCACGTAACTGACGAGCGCCGCCAGGCTCCGCCTCCCGGCGACGTCGGCCCGGGTCCGCGTCGCGGCGGGCACCGTGCGCAGCAGGAACGCCCAGATCCCTGGCCCGTCCGCGAGCAGGAAGATCAAGACGAACAACACGAGCAGCGCCTGCGCCAGCACTCCGCCGACCGTCGCCGCCGTGCTCAGCGCGCCGGAGGTCAGGCCGGTCCGGGAATTGGTCAGCGTGGACACCAGGTCGTTGACCGAATCCCGGAGTTGCGCGGCGCTGAGGTGGAGCGGGCCGGTGGTGAGCCAGTTCGCGATGGTGTCGACGCTCGCCGTGAGCTGGACCCGCAAGGCCGGAAGGCCGTTGACGAACGTGAGCACCACGAAGGTCAGCAGCCCGCCCAGCACCGCGAGCCCGCCGACCAGGACCATCACGACGGCGAGGCCGCGGGGAACCCGATGACGGGCGAGGAAGGTCACCGCGGGAGCGAGCATCGCGGCCAGCAGCAGGGCGATCGCCACCGGCACGACCACCGCGGCCAGGTAGCCGACGACCAGACCGAGCACGTACAGGGTCGCGCCGATGACGAGCAGGCGCCATCCCAGCTCCGCGGTCACCCGCACCAGGCGCGGCACCGTCCGACGGGCATCGTCGGGAACGTTCGATTCGTGCCGGGGATCGGCCATGAGCAGGCCTCTCGTGCGCTGCGGACGGCTCGTCGGCGCGTCAGGTCGTCACTGCGACGACACCGAACGTGCACCGCCGGGTCCGGAGCGGTCCTTCAGCTCATCGGGCGATGGCCGTCCCACACGTGAAGGCAACGATGTGCTGTCTTCGACGATAGCCCCCTGTACCCCGGAACGCAGGGTCAGTACGACTCCCCGGCTCGGGGCAGGGCGAACCGGCGGATCAGCATCGTCGCCAGCGACCCGATGCCCAGCCACACGATCGCGGAGAGGCCGCTGTTGAGCAGCACTCGAAATTTCGCGTCGGCCGGGGTGAACAGGCCGTCGGACCCCAGCGAACCGCCGGCGGCGAAACCTCGGACGAACTCGGCCACCCCGCGAGCACTGCCGCAAACAGTCCACAAAGGACTCTGACGATGGCGCAGGAGACCGACACCGTCCGCCGCCGGCTCCACCGCCGTCGATCGCGGTCCTCGCTGTCGGCGAACGGCTCGCGCTCCGCCGTGATCCTCGTTCTCCGCCTCTCGGAACGCGACGCGTGGCGCCATCCCGCCGCCTGGCCGGTCATCGGCACACCCGCCGTCGAGGCTCGGACATGAGAGGTCCTCCGCTGAACACGTGCGGTTCGAGCCGCTACACCACAATCCGTTCCACCGGTTCAGGACGGCCGATCGGGTGACACCCACCGCCGTAGACCCCTGATCCCGATGCCCGCCCCGCCGATGCGGGACCGGTACCCGAAGCCGATCCGGAAACGCCGCTTTCCTCTCTCCACGCGGTAGACTGCCGGGATAGCGCCGGAGTGCCCAGACACCGCCCTCGCGACGATCGCCCGTCAACCGGTCGCATCTGTTCCTTGGCCGCTCGCCAGTCCTCGCGAGCGGTGAGCTTCAGCGGTGTCGGCCAGTCTGGAGCCGGATCGTGAAACCCATAACGCTCGATCTTCGCCGTTCCCGACGTCCCCGAACGGATGCCACACCCCCGCGAAACGGGACGGAGCTCGGCGTCGTCCGCGCGGTCGTCGAGGTTTCCACCGGCGGACACGAACCTCCCGCGCACCGTTCCCCACCGTTGGCCGTGACCGTGGAGCGACTCGGCCGGACACTGGTGCTCATCGTGGACGGTGACCTGGACCTGCACACCGCACCCACGGCCCGCCAAGCGATCGAATCGGCGTTGAGCCATCGGCCGCGACGGCTGGTCGTGGACTTGAGTCTCGTCCGGTTCCTGAACTCCGCCGGGCTGGAGGTCCTGCTCACCGCCCACCGGCAAGCCGCCCCGCATACCGACCTCCGGCTGGTCGTCTCCACGCGCGCCGTCTGGCGGCCCTTGCAGCTCACCCGGCTGCACGACCACCTGGTCATCCACGCCTCACGCTCGGCGGCCATCGCCTCACCCGCCAGAACCGGCGGAGAGGACCGCTCCCCGCCGTCATGAACCGGATTCTCCCTGCACGAAGAAGAACCGCCGCAGAACGTCCAAGACGTCTGCAAGGACATCGACGGCCACTCTTCGGCGACTTCCGCCGGGACTCGACGAGCGTGGGGCTTCAGCGCGGATTCGCGCCCACGCCAGCAGAAGCGTGTCCACGATACGGTCGGCGAGCACGTCCGGGTCTGCCGCCTCCGCGACGTGCGCGTGTCGCAGCCCGAGCGGTCACTGAGCAATAAAACACAACAGGAGGATTGGTTCCGTGGCACCGGGCACCGACCCGCGCGGGCCAGTCACCGACACGCACAGTGGCGCTGCCTGGTGTAGCCGATCACCGCGCAGGCGCTGTTCGGGTAGCCCTCGGCGCCGGCAGCACGAACCATACGAACACGCTCGGGGTGAGTCCCGACCCGACAACGTCGACAGATCAAGCAGACGGACGGCGATATCGAGGACCCCGGCCACACCGTGGACGGTGCCGAGTTCGATCGGGGGCAGCCCCAGGCATCGAGGGAGAATATGCCACACTTGAAAACAAAGTTCGGTGTACCTAAACTTTGCCTTAGGCGCACCCACACCTGCGAGAGGCAGGCTGCATGGCTACGACCGAGGCCGTCCCGCTGAGACCGGCGGCAGGATCGTGCCTGCTCGACGCGGCGTTCCTCGCCCGCAGGAACTCTGCCTCCGGCACCAGCGCCGGTGTTCACCACGGGCATTCCGGGGCGCGAACGAGGAACCTCCGGCGAATGGCGACGGCGGACAGGGGATCCCGATGAACTGGAGCCAGCTCCTCGTGCCCGTGACCAGCGGCGTGGCCGTCGCTCTCATCGTGGCGATCGTCAGGTTCTTGTGGCGTCGCACCCGCCTGCCGACCGGGCTCTCCCAGCGGATGACCCGGCGGAACTACCTGGCGGAGATGCTGGTCATCTCCAAGAACGACAACGTCGAGCGGCTCGACGCACTGGTCCCGAACCTGCTGCCGGCGGCATGCTCTCCCGTGCTCGCCGAGATCCAGGAGGCGTGGTCGCAGATCAACGGCCGCCGCGGGGTTCGGGTGATCACCCGAACGGAGCCGGCCGCCCTCACCGCCGGTGCCGAGTTGCTCGGGGCCGGGATCGAGGTTCGCGTGTCCCGCGCGCTGACCGCGGGTCACCTGTCGTACCACGTGTTCTCCGGTTCGGAGCACCACACGGTGCTCAACCGGCGCAACGGGGGGAAGGATCGACCCGAACGGCTGGACGAGATCTCCGCCGCCAAGGTGTTCCGCAGTCACTTCGACGAGATGTGGAGTGAATCCGAACCCATCGAATCGTTCCTGGCAGGGGAACTCCTGGCCGGGGACCTCTCGGCAGGGGAAATCCCGGCCGGGAGCAAGACGGGCGATGGACTGTCCCGCCTCGCGGACCGGATCCGGGAGCAGCGCGCCGCCTACCAGCTGTCGCCCAAGGCGGAAGACGCGGTCCTGCGGCACCTGGCGTTCCGCCACCGCGCGCCGGTCATCTTCGTCACCGGCCTCCCGGGTGCCGGCAAGTCACTGGTCCGGCGAGCCATCGCCGAAGAGCTTCGGCGGTGGCGGATGCAGGTCGACGAGCTGAACGACTACGTCTACGCATTCCAAGAATTCCTCCACGCCTTGATGCTCCTCGGCGACGGTCGCGGTGCGGGCTTCAGCGCCCAGCAGGGCGGCGCGTTCCAGGTGGAGCGCGAGGATGATCTCCGGCCTGCGCTTCACACGCTCGGCCATCGTGTGTGGGAAAACCGCCGGAGCAACCCGATCACGATCGTCGAGTTCGCCAGGGCCGACACGACCGGTGCGCTCCAGGTGTTCGGCGACGAGGTCCTGGCGGCGTCGCAGATCGTCCACGTCCGCGCCTCCGACGCCGAGCGCGCGACCCGGCTGGCCAGGCGGGGCGAGCCACCGAAGATCTCGGTGGCGGGGCAGCTGATCACCCTCGAAGTGTCCGACGAACACCGGCTGCCCAGCAACGCCGCGGACACCCTTTACAGCAGGGACGACTTCGCGCTGCTGAAGGCTCAGAAGAACGTCGCCGGTCGGCTGTTCCTCGTCGAGAACGAGTCCGAGGGAAAGGCGCATATCGACGAGCAGGTCGCGGCGTTCGTCGAAACCGTCGTGCGACCGTACCGCGCACTTGCGACTTAGCACGGAGCGGGCCGACGCGAGTGCGCGAGCTAGCCGACGGGACTGCGGCGTTCGAGGAAGACGGTGTCGTGCCAGGTGCCGTCGCGTTGGGCGATGCGTTCGCGGATGCCGACGGTGCGGTAGCCGGCGCTGTGGTGCAGGGCGATGCCGGCGCGGTTGTCGGTGAGGATCGAGGTCTGCAACGTCCAGATCCCGGCGGCGTCGGCTTCGGTGACCTGCTTGAACAGCAGCGCTTTCCCGACGCCGCGGCCGCGGTGGCTTTCGGCGACGTAGACCGATGTCTCGGCGACTCCCCGATAGCACTCGCGCGGTGAGGCCGGATTGGCGGCGGTCCAGCCGGCGACCTCGCCGTCGACTTCGGCGACCCAGCGGTGACCGGTCAGCCAGTTCGCGTCGAGAGCTTTCCGAGTCGGGACTTCGGTGTCGAAGGTGGCGAGTCCGGTGGCGATGCCTTCGGCGTGGATCCGGCGCACCGCGTTCCAGTCGTCATCGCGCAGGGCGCGAATGAGCACGTCGTCAGGCACGTTGTCCGGGCAACAGGGTCGCGGCGCGAGCAGGCCCATCACCGCGTCGGCCGCGTGCGGAAGACCGCTGCAGCAAGCCTGATTGATCGTCACGACCGTCGCGGTGCCCTCTTTGCGCAGATGAACGAAACCGACATCGGCCAGCTTCCGGACGTGATGCGAGCACGTCGACTGGCTGGTTCCGAGGATTTCGGTGAGCGCACCCACGGTCAGGCCACGCGGCGCGGTCGCGACCGCGTGCAGCAGTTTCACCCGCATCGGCTCGGCCAGGCAAGCGAACCACCCGGCATAGGTCGCGGCTTCGCGCTCGGGCAGGAGACCGGCAAGGGAAGCGGGCACAACCGTCGTCATGCCACCCAGTATCGACCAGAATCGATGGTTGCGTCAATCGACGCTCGTCGATACAGTCCCCCCGCATCCACTCAATCGAGATGGATCGATGAAAGGGGCATGGGGATGAACGAGCTGCCTGTCGTGGTGATCGGGGCCGGGCCGGTGGGGCTGGCGGCCGCCGCCGAGCTGGTGGAGCGGGGTTTTGACCCGCTGGTGCTGGAGCGCGGCGCGCAAGCGGGTTCGGACGTGGCGGCGTGGCACCACGTGCGGTTGTTCTCGCCGTGGTCCGAACTCGTGGCTCCCGCGGCCGGACGGCTGCTGGAGACGACCGGCTGGACCCGGCCCGACGGCGAGGCGTATCCGACGGGCGCGGACTGGGCCGGCCGGTATCTGCGACCGCTGGCGGAGGCGCTAGGTGACCGGGTCCGCTTCGGCGCCGAGGTGATCGGCGTCGCTCGCCGGGGGCGGGACCGGGTCGTGGACAGCGGCCGCGACGACGAGCCGTTCACCGTGCACGTCCACGCCGCCGACGGCGCGGAGCAGCGGATCGCGGCGCGGGCCGTGATCGACGCGTCCGGCACGTGGTCGACGCCCAACCCGCTCGGCGGCGAAGGCCTTCCCGCCGTCGGTGAGCGTGCGTCGGCGGAGCGGATCGCTTATCGGGTCCCGAATCTGGGCGACGAGGCGGTGCGGGCCCGGTACTCGGGCAAGCACGTGGTGGTCGCCGGCAGCGGGCATTCGGCACTGACCGCGCTGGTCGCCTTGTCCGGCCTCGCGAAGGACGGCACGCGGATCAGCTGGGTACTGCGGCGCGGCGCGGTCGGCGACACTTTCGGCGGCGGCGAAGCCGATCAGCTTCCCGCGCGGGGCGCTCTCGGCCTGCGTGCCCGGGACGCGGTGGAATCCGGACTGGTCACGGTGGTGACCGGGTTCCGCACCGAGGCGGTCGAACGCGACACCGAGGGACGGCTGACCCTCGTCTCCTCGGGCGGGCAGCGGATCGAGCAGGTCGACGAGGTCGTGACCTTGTCCGGTTTCCGACCCGATCTGACCTGGCTGTCGGAGATCCGGCTGGAGCTGGACCCGACCTTGCAGGCACCGGTCGCGCTCGCGCCGCTGATCGATCCGAACGTCCACTCGTGCGGAACCGTGTATCCCCACGGTGCCAAGGAACTCGCGCATCCGGAGAAGGACTTCTACCTGGCCGGGATGAAGAGCTACGGCCGGGCACCGACGTTCCTGGCGATGACCGGCTACGAGCAGGTCCGCAGTATCGCCGCCCAGCTCGCCGGGGACCATGAGGCGGCCGCGCGGGTCGAACTGCGCATGGCCGAGACCGGCGTCTGCGGCGGCGCGGGCCTGTTCGACGAACCGGACGACGCACCGGCCACAGGTGGCTGCTGCGCGGCACCGGAGCCTGAGGTCCTGACGCTGTCCGCGCCGTCGGCCGCGGTGCGCTGACCGCTGTGCCGATCGCGACCGCCGCGGCGAGGCCCGCTACTACGACTCGCTGCCCCTCTTCTCCCCCCGCGACCCAGAGCACTACCCGCACCGCGACGAAGTCGTCGGCCACCTCCGCCGCTACGCCGGCTTCCTCGACGCCGAATCCGTACCGGACAACGGGTGGACGCCGTCACCCGCGACAACGGCGCCTTCACCGTGCACACGGCCGGAGAAACCCTACCGACCGGCACTGTCCGGTTGGACACCTTCGCCGGACACGGACCACCAGCGAGAGTGTTCCGGCGACCGCCGCGTGCCCCAGATGACCGCGTCGGCATGCCGCCGGGTTTCGTCTGTCCACATAGGACCACCGCTGCCAGCCTCGCGAACATCGCGCTCGGCCGCGGCAGCCCCGCGTCACGGGCCTCTCGAACCGGCGACCCCGGCGGTATCTCGGCCTGCCCGGCCTGGAGCGCTTGGCGGCGGCGCGTGGCGACGTCGATGAGGGCCTTGCCCTCGATGGTGGCCACGCGGCGGGAGACCAGGTCGGGTTCGCCGTGCCGTTCGAATCTTCGAGCCTGACCGTACGTCCATTCCGGAAGCCGACCTGGCCACTGTGGACGACACACCGCCGCACAGGCACGCGTGGAAGACCGAGAACGTCTGTGACGACGACACCCCTTCGCGAAGCCGCTGAGGGAAAACCACAACGAGCTGGCGGCAATCAAGAACACTGTTCAAGCCGAGGCGGCTCAGCTGCACGCAAAGACATCGAGACTCCAGCACCACCCACGGACCTGGGCCTGCTGGACGCCGTTTTCCTCCTTGCGGGCCAACTTGGCCAGGTCTCCGCAAGCCCCTGCTTCGGACGCTCTTCGAGGTGGCGCAGCTCCCCGAGCAGTTGAAACGGTCTCGGCGAGAGCGGAAGCAGGAGAAAAGGATCACAGACGCCATGTCGGCTACTGAAATAGCAAAAAGCGCCGATCGTAATGATCGACGCTTTTTGCGTGATAGCCGTACGTACCCCCGACGAGGTACGAGCAGGTTCCACCCAGGCTAACAAGGGCTCTGACCTGCAGATTTCCGCGACCGTGGCGCTGCCACGCGGCCGCCGCCGTTCGGGAGGCGCCAAGTGAGCGCCCTCTCCCTCCGGATCCAGTGCGCCTGTACCGCGCTGGTCGCCCTCGGCGCCGCCTACGCCTCCTATGTCCACGGACGCCAGTTCGCGCTCCGCTTCGGCGCCGACACGACTACCGCCTCCATCTGGCCGCTCATCGTCGACGGCCTCCTCACCACCGCGACCGTCGAACTCTGGAAACCGAACCGCGACAGCTCCAGCCGGTGGGCAGCCTGGGCCGCCTTTCTCTTCGGCATCTCGCTGTCGCTCTGCGCGAACATCGGCTCAGCGCCGGTGACCAGCCCGCTCGGCGTCGCCGTCGCTGCTTGCCCTCCCCTTGCTCTACTGCTGGCCGTCGAACTCCTCAACCGCGCACTCAAACGCCACCGCACCGAGCCCGCCGCTCCGGAGCTAATACCCGCTGAGCGACCTCCCGCCGAACCCGAGACGACCGCTCCCGCGACACCGCCCTCGATCGCTCCTCTTCCGACGACCACGTCAGAGCAGGAAAATTGCTTACCGAAGCCGACCGCCGAACAGCTGATGTGGAGCCACTACCAACACGAAAATGCCCATGGCCGAACACCCACCGGAGCCGAACTGGACCGTGTCGCCGGAACCCACAACTACGGCCGCCGCATCCTCCGAAAGTGGCGTCGCGAAGGCACACTCCCGCGCACGACCACTGCCGAGCCCGAAGCACCCCGCTCCCGCAGGACACAGCCCGAATTCCAAACGACGACACCGAACCCCTCCCCCACGCCAACGCCCTTGAACGACAACTCACTGAGTCGGCGCCCAGAGACTGACCGGTGTCCACGGCGACGCCGACACCCAGCCGATCCGACTGCTCGATGCCGTTCCGCCGATCCGCCGATCCGCGGCGTGGTCGGCAAGCCACGTCCGAGCCGACGTCCACCAAGCCCGTGCGTGCTCGACTATGAGCTGGAACACAAGACCGCCCCTACCTGGTGCGGTCCACGCCCGAAGCTGTGGTCCTGGCCATCCGCGGGGAACCTTCGCTGACGGCTGTGGGGCGGACGGCAACCAGGGACCAGGGCCGCGACACGCACGGCGGTCACACATCCCGGATGCGGATCACCCAGTGACTGGCGGCACTGACGGCTGCCGTCGCCACGAGCAAGATCAGGATCCCGAGTCCTGGCGTGACCGCGCCCTCGACCGGGACCACCGCGTACGCGGCCTGCCCCGCCGTGAAAGGCCACAACCGCCCGAACCCCTCACCGATGGCTCCGGGAATGCCCGGCGCAAGGGCGGGCACGAGGAGGAGGGCACCGACGAGCACGGCGAGGCTGCCGGTACTCGATCGCGTCAGCACCCCGACGGCTACCCCGACGAGTGCGACCTCCGTCAGGTATAGCGTGGCCGCCCCCAGTGCGCCCAGCACCCCCGGATCACCGAGCCCGGCGGCGGGCAGACCCGAACCGTGCAGCATCAGTTGGACTACACCGAAGCTGACGAACGTGGTGAGCAGACTGGTGACCAGCGCGACCGCCGCCACGACGACTGTCTTCGCGGCGAGAAGGCGGGATCGCTTCGGCACCATGGCGACGCTGGTGCCGATCAGCCCGCTGCTGTATTCGGGCGTGATGCTGAATACTCCGAGCATTCCGATGAGGAGCTGCGCGAACAGAAACCCCTTCAGACTCCCCGCGGTCGGATCCCAGTCGGCGGGCACCTCCGACGGCGAGCCACCGAGCATGTCGGATATGCCGAGCACGCTGAGCGCGACACCCGAGGCGATGGTGCTGAACGCGATGATCCACGTGGTGCGGACACTCCGGAGCTTGGTCCATTCGGAGCGGATCATGTTCATGCCTCCTGGGATGCTGGATCTCCCCCGGTCCGAAGTGATTGTCTTCATGCCGCGCGGCTTTCGTACTCGGTGACGTCGTGGGTGAGCCGGAGAAACACGTCCTCCAGGGACTCGCGTACCCGGGTGAGCTCGTCGAGCGCGATGCCCTCGGCCGCGGCGATCTTGCCGACGAGGGCCGGATCGGTGCCGGTGACCAGCAGGTTCCCGCTCCCGCCCCGCTCGAACGCGATACCCGCCCGGTTCAGCGCACGCCCGAGGTCGTCGAGGGCCGGCGAGGAAACCGTGACGGTCCGCGTCGTGTGCGCGAGGACGAAGTGCTCGAGCGTCGATTCGGCGACGAGCCTGCCCTGGCCGATCACGACGAGGTTGTCCGCGGTCAGCTCCATTTCGGACATCAGATGACTGGAAAAGAGGATCGTGCGACCCTCCGCCGCCAGATTTCGCAGCAGGGTGCGTGCCCACCGGACACCCTCGGGGTCCAGACCGTTGAGCGGCTCGTCGAAAACCAGGACATCCGGGTCACCGAGCAAGGCCGTCGCGATGCCGAGACGCTGGTTCATCCCCAGCGAGAACTCACCCGCCCTACGCTTGGCCGCATCGGCCAGCCCCACGAGGTCCAGCACCTCCTCGACCCGTTGCCGGCCGAGGCCCGCGGCCTGGGCGAACGCGAGGAGGTGGTCGAACGCGGTGCGCTGCGGATGAACAGCACGTGCGTCCAGGAGCGCGCCGACGATGCGCGACGGATCGTCGAGCTCGGCGATCCGGTAACCGCCAATGGTGATCGTGCCCGCGGTGGGTTCGGTCAGGCCCAGGAGCATCCGCATCGTCGTACTCTTGCCGGCTCCGTTCGGCCCGAGAAACCCGGTGATGGCGCCCGGCTCCGCGGTGAACGACAGGTCGTCGACCACGACCTTGCTCCCGTACCGCTTGGTCAGACCGCGCGCTCGAATACCAGCGCCACCTCTCGGCACCGTAGTTGTCTCAGCCATGTCTTCTCCCTTCCAGTAAAAACCACACTACACAGTAGAGTTTTTCCCGCCTTAGAATATGATGAGAAGATGGCGACGACGAAAACGACAGCTCAGACCCCTGGCCGGCGGCGGCGAACCGAGAGCAAGCGGGCAGCCATCCTTGATGCCGCCGAATGGCTCTTCGTCACGGACGGCTACGAGCTCACCAGCGTCGACGCCATCGCCGCGCGGGCGCAGGTGTCCAAACGCACCGTCTACGACCACTTCGGAGACAAGCGGACGCTGTACGGAAGCGTCCTGGCCCGGGTACACGAGAGTGTCACGGCAACCGTGCGCGACGCTGTCGACCAAGAACTCACCGAGGACCGCGACCTGGGCGACGCACTCACGGCCTTCGCGATGCGCGTGGTCACCGAGGCTTTTCCGTCTTCGAGCTATGTGGCACACCGGAGGCTGACCTCGCAGGGCCCTTCGGCGCCGCGGTTGCCCGAGGCCGTGCACGAGCGACCCGAGCGCTTGTTGGAAGAGCGCTTCGCGCTACTCGCGGCTGCCGGCGAACTGCGGGTTCCCGACCCGCGGCGTGCAGCGAAGCACTTCACCGCCCTGACGGTTCTCCTGGCGCTGGAAGCGCTCCGGGAAGACCCGACGGAACCAGCCGCGCAGGCGGAGATCCCGGCGATCATCGCGGATGGAGTCGATGCCTTTCTCCGCGCCTACCGACGCTGAACACTGCGGCGTCCGTCCGCCGGTACTCGCTGGGCGCGCACCAGCAGTACGGCCAGTACCCCGGCGAGCACGAACGCGGCCAGCCCGATTCCGATGTAGGTGAACACGCCCCTGGCCGAGTTGAGCGAAGCTCCGTCGACGATCACTTGGTGGGACTTGAGCACGGCCGCACCGACGAAGTTCAGGAACACCGAGCCGATCGCGACCATGACCATGACCTGGCTGGATACGGTGGCCTGGCGTTCCGGAGGCGCCAGGACGCCCGCCATGTTGAAGCCCGACGTCACCAGTGTCCCGGCGGTGAGGCTCAGCAGGAAGGAACAGACGACCGCGATCGGCAGCGAGTCCACCCCGGCGAACAACCCGAGGGTCGCCACCGTCCCGAGTGCCACCCCGGCGGCCATCGTCGGAGCGGGCCCGGTCCGGGCCGAGATCGCTCCCGAAAGCGTGCCACCGAGCACGATCCCCAGCGACGGTAGGCCGAGCAGCAGGCCGATTGCCGCACCACCGCCGCCCGCGAGCCCGTAGCCGAGTCCCTGGTCCGGCGACACGTCACTGAGCAGGCTGAACAGCTGCAGCATGCTCTGGTACGCCCCGGTTCCAAGTACGACCACCAGCAGCGTCAGGATAAGCGGGCGACCGCGGTCGTGGAGGTCGACCACCGGCTCGGGAATCCGCCGCGACAGCACGTACCAGACACCGAGCGCCGCGAGACCGGCCAGCAGGAGCGGCAGCGCGCTGCCCCAGCCGTACTCCGACCCGAAACTGAGGTAGGCGACCGTCAGGGCCAGGCCACCGCCGAGCAGCAACGCCCCTCGGACATCGATCCGGCTCGGGGTCAGCTGCGAGGACTCCGGCAGCAGGAAGCGCACCAGGACCGCCGTGACGACGGCCAGGCAGCCGGCCACGACGAACACCAGCTGGTAGCCGTACGCGTCGCCGAGGTAGTCGAACAGGAACGTGGTACCGATACCGAAGACCGCGTTGCCGGTCGTCACGACACCGGTGACGACCATCCCGAGCCTCGGCTCGCAGATGTCCTTGACGATGCCGACCGTGAGGAACAGCGATGCCACGGCCGCGCCCTGAATCATCCGCCCGGCGACGAACACCCACAGGGTGGGCGCGAGCAGGCACACGAGGGCTCCCACCGCCGCGATGACCAGGGTCAGCACCAGGATCCGGCGTTTGCCGTGCCGGTCGGCGATCCTGCCGAGCAACGGTGACCCTATCGCGCCCGCCAGCATCGCGCTGGAGTTGAGCCACGCCGGTTCGTCGGTTCCGAAATGGTCGAGCATCTTGGGCAGTACGATGATCGGTGCCGTGATCACGGTGTCCACCATGATGTTCACCAGCAGCAGGATGGCCGTCCGGCCTACGAGCAGTCTGCTCCATCCCGCGTGCCGCGTCCGGCTAGATGTTGTTGGGGTGATACTGGTCTCTCCCACGGTGCTCTCCTGATCGGGTTTGGCGTTGTCGAACATGATCGGTGCGGCGTGGTCTCGCACGAACAGCGAGCGGTGCCTGCCGCGCCGGAGGTCGGACAGGCCGCCGCGGAACTGTGCGCCCTCCAGGTCCGTCACGTGCGGCGCCCGATCACCGGAGCTGCCTTCGTTGCCGCTGGGACGGTCATCCCGCTGTCGCGGGCCTTTTGTCCATGGCAGCGCTACTGGAACGCTGATCACCGGCGCGGCACGGGCCGCGCGAAACAGCATTCGCGCCTTGACCGGCCGACCGTCGAGCTGGAGGGATCAGGCCAGTGCGGTCAGGCGGTGATGGGCGGCGAACTACAGCGCGTCGCGCCATGACGTGCCTTGCACGATCTGCCGCCGGTACTTCATGACGACCGACTGGCTGTTGATGGTGAGGGCCCCGACGAGCCGATCCCCGTCCCGGTAGAGAGCCTCGCACCATCCGTCCCGCTCCAAGTCACCGTCGACCATCCGCAGTTCGTCAGCCTGGGGCACTCCCGCGAACTGGATCCGGCTGTCGTACCAGTCTGACCAGAAGTACGGCACGGTCTCGTAGGTCTTGGCTGATCGCGGGTACAGCGCGTTGTGCGACGTCACCGCCCGCGTAGATCCCGTCCATCCCCGTGTGCAGGTATTCGTCACATACGACGCCGTCCTCTAGCCGCAGGCCCGAGCCGTCGAGCCAGTCGACCGAGGGATCGGCTCCGATGCCGACCACCACCAGGTCGGCGGGCAGAACCGTGCCGTCGGTCAGCACCACCTGCTCGACGCGGCCGGGGCCCTCGATCGCTTTGACGGCGGTGCCGCACCGGAGGTCCGTTCCGTTGCGCCGGTGCAGCGAAGCGCAGAGAGCGCCCATCGCCTCGCCAACCGCCCGTACCAGCGGTGTGGGCGTGGCGTCGATCACCGTCACGTCGAGGCCACGTTTCCGTGCGGCCGAAGCGACTTCGGAGCCGATGAAGCCCGCTCCGATCACCACCGTCCGCGCTCCGCGTTCCAGCGCCTCGCGTATGGGGGGTCGCATCTTCGAGAGTTCGCAGGGTGAGGACACCGGCCAGGTGTTCGGTCCCCGGCAAGGTCCGTGACCGAGCACCGGTCGCGATGACCATCGCGTCATACGGCAGAGGCCGGTCACCGACGACGATTTCTCGTGCCTTCGTGTCGAGAGCGGTCGCGGGGCTCCCGAGCACGAGCCGTACGCCGAGTTCGTCACGCAGCGCGGATTCCGTCCGCAAGGTGGGCGGCACGGGGACCGAACCCGACGCCGACCTGTCCAGAAACGCCTTCGACAACGGTGGACGGTCGCAGGGCGGGTGTGCTTCGGCACCGACGAGCGTGATGGCGCCCTCGAACCTGGCTTTGCGTGCCACTTCCACGCTCCGCAGGCCCGTGAGCGATGCTCCCACCACGACAAGATTGTTCGTGCGCATCAGATTGTGCCTTTCCGCTCAGCGCTCGATGCGCAACGCCTCGTCCGGGCCGCCCTCTACCGCGGCGTCCATGTCGGACAGCCGGTCCTCCGGGAGGGTGCTGGCCTTGAGCACCAGCTCTCCGGCATCGTTCACTTCGAACACGTCCGGGGCCAGGGACTCGCAGACGCCCAGGCCGAGGCACCTGCCACGGTCGACGTTAATCTTCATGACGCTTTCCTTTCCCGACAGTGGACGGGCAGCTCGTACAGCCCGAAGATGAGGGCGTCGTCCTTAAACCGCAGCTCCTCTTCCTGCACCGCGAGTTCGAGACCCGGGATCCGGCGGAACAGGGTGTCGATGACGATCTGCAGTTCCATCCGGGCGAGGTTCTGCCCGAGGCACTGGTGCGGCCCGTAGCCGAACGCCACATTGCCGGCGCGTGCCGCGGTCGATATCGAGGTCGCCCGGGTCGTCGAAAGCCTCCGGGTCGCTGTTGGCCGCATAGCCGAGGGCGAGCACGCCGTCGCCCTTCCTGATCGTGACGCCACCGATTTCGACATCGGCGAGGGCGACTCGGGCGGTGCCCTGGTCGACGATGCTGAAGTAGCGCAGCAGCTCCTCGACCGCGGACGGCGTCCGGCCGGGATCGTCCTTGATCTTCGCCAGCACTCCCGGTTCGCGCAGCAGCGCGACAGTGCTGAGCGAGATCATGTTCGCCGTGGTCTCATGCCCGGCGATCAGCAACAGGAACGCCAGGCTGACCATGGCGGCGTGGGAGTACACGCCTTCCGCACGAGCCTTGCGGATCTGCCTCCCGAGCAGGTCCTCCTCCGAGGGGGACACCTCCTTTTCCGTGACAAGCTCGTGCAGGTACGAAACGATCTCGGCGTTCGCGCGCCCGCGTTGCTCACCAGGCAGCGCCCGGTTCAGCATCTGTGCGGCGCGAAGCTGGAAGAAGTCGTGATCGGCATACGGCACGCCCAGCAGTTCGCTGATCACCAGCGACGGCACCGGCAGGGAGAGCCCGGCCACCAGGTCGACCGGGCCCGGCGCGGCGAGCATGGCATCGATCCGCTCGTCCACGATTTCCTGGATGCGCGGACGCAGGCCCCCGAGCCGGCGGACGGTGAACTCGCTGAGCACCGCGCGGCGCGCGGCCGCGTGCTCCGGCCCGTCCATCGCGATCAGTGGCTTCGCGAAGCCGGGGCCGGCTGCCGGCGGAGGGTTATCCGGAGCTCGGTTCGGGTAGGTCGGGTGGGACCGGTCCGAACTGAACCGGTGGTCGGACAGCACGGTCCGCACGTCCTCATACCGCGAGATGGCCCACGCGTAGCCGCCGTGGGGCACCTTCACCTTCGCGATCGACGCCTCACGGAACTCCTTGTACTCCTTCGGTGGCGAGAACGGGCATTCCCGCACGAACGGGAATGTCCGGTCCTCGAATTCGGCGATCTCTGTCATGTGTTCTTCCCTTGCTCTCGAGCTCGCAAGGCCGCAGCGGCTGGCGCGGGGCGGCATCCTCATGCCCCTTGCGGCCGCGCGAACATCCTCTCCACCGGACTACACCGACCGATGTAACTACACTCATCAGTGTAGTCATACTTCGGCGGAGCGCGGGAGGCGCCGCTCAGATTGCTGGCACCGACGTGATCACGCGGCGGCTGACGGACCGCAGTGTGCGACGTTGTTCAGCTCGATGCCCCACAGCTTGGGCGATCGCAGGGAGGGCACACCGGACAAGCACCCACTCGCGTCGAGGAACTCGGCTGGCCGCGGACTTCGGCGTCCTCCGGCTCAGTCTCGCGAAACGTCAGTTGGTGTCCACGCGAAGCGGGGTATTACGCGCCTCGATGTCCTCCCGGCTGGCGGGCACGACCAGTTCCGCGCCACCGACGACGCTGGCTTGCGCAGTGTGCACGTAGGGGCACTGGCGGGCTTCGTAGCGCCGGAAACCGGCGGCGAGGTCCTTCTCGTCGAGTTCCTGGGCGAGAAACGAGGCGCCAAGCAGCGCGAGGTGTCGCGGCCAGAGAGCCCGGAGGCGGCGTGTGCGGCGTCGCCGACGAGCACTACGCGACCACGATGCCAGGTGGGTAGCTGGATCTGGGCCGACGAGTCGAAGTACAACTCGGGATCTGCCTGCGCCGCCGCAATGAGCTCGGGGATCCGCCACTCGTCGTGTCCCGCGAACGCGTCGGTGAGGATCTTCTTCTGCGCGTCCAGATCGTGGTAGTCGTAGTCGATCGGGCCGGAGCGGAACAGGAACACCGCGAGCGCGCGGTCCCGGTAGCGCATGATGCCGGCCATGTGACCGGGGAAGTTGTAGGCATTCGGTCCGCCCTTGCCGGCCTCCGCGGGGAGATCGGCAATCGCGGCGTACACACCGAGGTGCTTGACGAAGTCCGCTTCGAGCCCGAAGGTCAGCCGCCGCACCGCGCCGTGGAGGCCGTCGGCGCCGACCACCAGGTCGAACCGCTCGGCGCGGCCGGAAACGAAGCGAACGTCGACCCCGGTTCCGTCGTCGGTGAGGGTGGCCACGGAATCCTGGAACACCAGGGTGGCGTCCGCGGGCAATGCCCCGGCGAGCACGGTCGCGAGGTCCTCACGCGCGATCTCGATATCGTCGTCGGAGTCGCTGGTCTCCGCCACCGGCAGCGCCGCGACGACGCCGCCGGCGGAGTCGACGAAGACCGCCTGCTCCGACATCCGCAGCCGTCGGCTGCGAATCTGTTCCAGTAGCCCCATTGCGCCGGTGATGGCGATCGCGTCGCCGCGGACGTCGATCGGCGACCCGTTCACCCGCAGGTGCGAAGAGCGTTCCACGAGCTCCACCCGGTGGCCTCGCGCTCCGAGGGTGACCGCGGCCGAGAGCCCGGCCACACCGGCGCCGGAGATGAGGATGTGCATGGTGGTCCTACTTTCTTGTTGGGACTGGCCGGTCGTTCGCAGGATCGACGACCCGTGGGCCCTGGTATGGCTTGCCTGGTAGTGCCGCTGGCGAAACCACGGAGATGGCCCCGTGCGGTCGCGCTGACCGCCTTAGGCTGGGCCGGATTCGCGCCTTCCCGAGGCTTGAAGCGACATCTTGTAGCTTTAAGCTAACATAGCCGAAGACGGGATACCGGGAGGGCGACAGCAAAGAGGGATCGATGACCCATGCCAGGCGCCCAGGCGGGCGGACCGCCCGTGTGCGAGCCCGGATACTCGCCGCGACAGTCGAACTGATCGCGCGCGACGGTGTCTCGGGGTTCAGGTACGAAGAAGTGGCCGATCGGGCGGGGGTGCACAAGACGAGCATCTACCGCAACTGGCCCGAGCGGGACGAACTCGTCATCGAGGCGCTGAGCCGACACGCCGACCGGCAGGTCCCGTTCGCCGACACCGTCGACCTGCGCGCCGACCTCGTGGAGTTCCTGCTGACCCTGGCGGGTGAACTGGAGACTCCCGTCGGCCGCGCCCTGCTGCACGCCGTATAGGGCCGCAGACACGAGGAGGTCGGCCGGACGGTTCGCGGCGTGTTCGACCGTCGCCTGGAGATGGTCCGCGTCCGCTCGCACGGGCCGCCGAGCGGGGCGAACTGCCTCCGGTCGACCCCCTCTTCTTCGCCCAGCTGGTTTCCGGACCAGTGCACCTCCAGCACAGCCGGGGTGACTTGGCCTTCGGTCGCGCCGAAGCGGGGCGGATCGCCGACGTCGTACTGGCGGGAATCAGGGCCACCGCGAGCCCGGGCACCGGTCCGGCGACACCTTAAGCAACTGGTCGCTGCAAGGCTGGGGGTGTTCGCGTATGAAGGCACCCAGGCCGTTGCACACGCCGTCGATCCTAAGGAGAAGCCATGACGGACAGCGACTTCCCCCGAATCCGGGTGACACGCTCGTCTTCGAGAACGACTGGGTCCGGGTCTGGTCGATGCCCCTGGAGCCGGGCGGGATGTTCGACTTCCACCAGCACCACCACGATTATTTCGCGCTCTGGCCGAACGCCGGGCGAGCGCAGGCGCAGGAATTCGGTGACCCCGAGTGGTCGCTGTCGCAGGAAGCAGCACCGGGTTTCGTGATGTTCAGGACCGTGGGTCGCGGCGGCCCGCTCCCGCCGCACCGCGTCCGCAACCTCGAGGACCACGCGATGACGCACTACATCGTTGAACTGGTCGGACAGCCGTCGCAGAGTCCCGTTCCGCTGCCGGGCGTCACCAACGACCGGGGACGTCTGCTCGACCGGCGAACCGCGGAACGGCAGGACCGGGCATGACTCGTCACGTGGTCGCCGGCGACGTCAGCATCGCCTACTCCGACACCGGTTCCGGCGAGCCGATGGTCCTCATCCACGGCGGCGAGAGCGGCCGGACCCAGTACGAGGCGTTCGCTCCACTGCTCGGTGCCGGGATCCGGGCCATCGCCTACGACCAACGCGACACCGGTGAGTCCGCCCCCCGGCGCCCTACGGCATCGCGGACCTCGCCGCTGACTGCGCGGCCCTCATCCGTGGACTCGGCTACGAACGCGCTCACGTGTTCGGCACCTCGTTCGGCGGCGCCATCGCACTCCAGCTCGCGATCAGCGACCCCGGAGTCGTGCAGACACTCACCCTGGGTGCGGCCGTCGCCCAGGTCAGGTTGAGCGCCGGATCGGCGGCCGGCGACCTCACCGCACTTCCCCCGGACCAGCGCACCGCCAAGATGCTCGACTTCGTGCTGTCCGAGCAAGGACAGGCGGCCGCCGACCTGGTCACCGAGACCCCTCGCGGTCCTGGTGCACCGCCCCCCCGGAGGAAGACGCCCGCCGACTAGCCGCGATCCGCGGTTTCGACGTGACCAGCCGCCTCTCCGAGATCACCGCGCCGACCCTGCTGATCTACGGCGAGGACGACCCCGGGCGCCACCCCCGAACGCGGAAGGGCGATAGCCGAGAGAATTCCCGGAGCCCTGTTCCACATCATCCCCCACGTCCGGCACGGCGTCACGCTGGAAGGCAAGCACCCGGTGGCCGCCCTGCTCCGCGAGTTCATCCTGACACACCCGATCGCCCAGCCCGCACCATCCGCCCCGCAACCGCGGTGACGCACCAGCCGCCGAGGCCGGCCGCCGATGCGGCCACGAGTCGTGCGGGCCGGACCAAGACAGACAGTTCGCTAATGCCGCGCGACACGGCTGAGACCGAACGGCCCCAGTCGCAGGCGAACATCCCGGCCCCACAACGCACAGCTGTTCCGGCTGGCTGGCGTTGCTCGGGGGGTGCCGCACTCGTGAGAATCGCCGCCACCGCGCGGGAGTTAAGCCACCAGCATCGGTCAAACGATCGCTGACGTGGGACCGCGGAGCGGAAATGGCTCTACACAAAGATGTCACGGCCACCGGTCTGCCGGTGTACTTCGCCCGTCCGCACTCGCCGTGGGAACGCGGCAGCCGCGGGACCGATGAAGACGGCAGATTTAGGCGGTGGAAGCATTCGCCTGAAGGAGTTCGGTGAAACTTCGCTGGGTTTCTTTCAGTTGCGGATCTTACGGGTCGGTCGTTTTTCGTTGCGGGTCCTGGACCGACACGAGACACAAGTTTGGATTCAAAACCGGAGGATGATCCTCCGCGGGTCCACCACATCGCGGAACCGAACACAGCTGGGCCGCCCGGCAACGGCCGTTCACGCACGGCCCTCGCCCGCCTCTACTCCCTGTCGGGAATGTGAAAGGAAAGACATGGCTACGGCCAGGAAGCACGAGTTCCCCATGGCCCGCACGTGCCCGTTCGCGCCGCCGCCGGTGTATGAGAAGATCCTCGAAGAAGAACGGGTCTCACGGGTTCGGCTGCCCGAAGGCGGGCAGGCATGGCTGGTCAGCAGGCACGAGGACGTCCGGACGGTGTTGAACGACCGCCGGTTCAGCGCCGACCGGCAGCACCCTGACTTCCCGCAACGGGTCAAGGGCGGGGCGGCGCGCCGACCGGACGACGAGCGCACCATGGTCACCATGGGCGCCCCTGATCACGGGACGGCCCGCAGGGCAGTGCTCGGCGAGTTTACCGTGCGCCGGATGGAGTCGCTGCGGCCGCGGATCCAGGAGATCGTTGATCAGCAGGTCGACGCGCTGCTGGCTGGCCCGAAGCCGGGCGATCTGGTGAAGACGCTGGCGCTGCCGGTGCCGTCGCTGGTGATCTGCGAGATGCTCGGCGTTCCCAATGCCGACCACGACTTCTTCCAGGAGAACACCGCGAAGCTGATCAACTGTGGAACGTCCCCGGAGGACCGGTGGGCGGCGTCCGAGACCGTGCAGGGCTACATGGCCCACCTGATCGCGGAGAAGGAGAAGAACCCGCCGGACGACCTGCTCGGGCGGCAGATTGTGAAGCTGCGCGAGGAGGGTACTTATCGGCGTCCCTCGCTGGCCGCGCTCGGGTTCCTGCTACTCGGGGCCGGGCACGAGACGACGGCGAGCATGATTTCGGTGTCGACCGTGGCGTTCCTGCGGAATCCGGAGCAGCTCGCGGCTATCAAAGCCGATCCGGGCAAGACGCTCGACGCGGTCGAGGAGATGCTGCGGTACTTGACGATCGGCGACGTCACCGCGCGGCTGTGCGTCGAAGACATCGAGGTCGGCGGGCACCTCATCAAGGCGGGCGAAGGCGTGCTGGCCTGGGCTACTCCGCCAACCGCGACCCGCGGGCGTTCGACAACCCCGACGAGTTCGACATCGACTGCGGCGCGCGTCACCACGTCGCGTTCGGCTTCGGGTCGCACCAGTGCCTCGGCCAGAACCTGGCCCGGACGGAACTGCAGATCGTCTTCGACACCCTGTTCCGCCGGGTGCCGAGCCTTTCGCTCGCAGCCAACGTCGACGACCTGCCGTTCAAGGACGACGCGAACATCTACGGCCTGTACCGGCCCCCGGTGATCTGGTAGAGATCGGGCCGCGGCCAGCAAGAGAGCGGAACCTGGTAGCGAGCGTCTCGGTGGTCGTCGTCTCAGGGCTTCTGTGCCCATACCTGCCCGGTAGTACATGCGCGAAGGACGATCCTCCCATCAAGGTCGACCGTCCAGCTTCGCCCGCGTGTCCTCTTGCCACCACGGCTCGTCCGACCGCGGGCTGCGGATCTGAAGCCTGAATGATCAATACCAGCGATCTTCAAGTCGTGCCCACGTGCAAGGCTTGCCGCGCCTACCGTTCCGTCGTTGGGTCCGTTGGCATCTGGCGGAGTCATGCGAAGGTTCTTCCTGACAGGGCGTCGGGCGTAGCGACCGTTTGTGGATGTGCCTACTGCCAGATGACGGCGAGGGGATGGTGCGGCCGGTCGAGCAGGAACTTACGGGCGTTCGGATTGGGGGTGTTGGTGCCGGGCGGCGGAATCTCGAACTGGACGGCGCGGTTTAGCCGGGCTGTGGCGACGGTTGCATCACGCGCTGCTGGACGAACTCGTCGGCAGCCAGGGCCTCATCGACTGGAGTCGCGCGATCGTGGATGGTGCCTGTGTGCGGGCCGAGGGGGCTCTGTCATGATTTCCGTGTAAGCCACGGATGATTTGTTCTCTGATTCTAGTGGAGTGGCAGTCGGTCTGGGAAGAGTGCGGCGAGCGTGTTTAATACCTGTTTCCAGCCTCGGGTGCCGGTTCCCGATGGTCCGCCCCGGTTGCTGGTGATGTTGCAGAGTCCGAGGTAGAGCAGTTTTGTCGCGGCGGTGCCACTGCCGAAGTGTCCGCGGTTCTTGGTGATTTTTCGGAGTTGGAAGTTGATGTTCTCGATCAGGTTTGTGGTGTAGACGATTCTGCGGAGTTCGGGTGGGTAGTCGAGGAATGGTGTGAAGACGTTCCAGGCATGCCGTCAGACCTGGATCGAGGCCGGGTATTGCGTGCCGAAATTTTTGTCGAAACGGGTGAGTGCGATCTCGGCCGCCTCGAGTGTCAGCGCGATGTAGATTTCCCGCATGGCGGCGGCGACCTTCTTCCGGTCGCCATAGGAAATAAAGCGCATGGCGTTGCGGATCACGTGCACGACACACGTTTGGACCACAGTGTCGGGAAACGCGCCGCGGATCGCGTCGGGCAGGCCGGTAAGGCCGTCACAGCAAGCGATCAGGATGTCTTTCACCCCACGGTTACGCAGGCCGGTGACGACTTTGGCCCAGAACTTCGCCGCCTCGGTGTCGGCGACCCAGAGCCCGAGGGCGTGTTTGCGGCCCTCCATGTCCACGCCGATGGCCAGGTAGGCGACCTTGGAGGTGACCACACCCTTGTCCTTGACCCGCAGCCGCAGGCCGTCGACATAGAGGAGCGGATACACCTCGTCCGAAGGCCGGGACTGCCACAGAATTGATCTCCAATGTGACCGAAGTGGTGACCGACGAGATCGCGTCGATATTACCCAGCCTGCGTGCGCGTTTCGGCACGATCGCCGGTTCGAACGAACCGTTCCGGTCGCGCGGCACCGCCAGCTTGACCGGCCCATTCGAGGTCGACACAGTTTTCGGGGACCTGCCGTTCCGGGATTCCCGGACCCGCTTCCGGCAGGGTCTCCTTTCTCGTATCCGAAACGATGGGTCATTTCCGCGTCCAGCGCCCGCTCGAGCACCGCCTTGGTCATCTCGTTCAGCAATTCGTGCGCACCCAGCGACCCGCCATGCGCATACGCGTCCTTCACCAACGCATCAAGCGTTTCCGGTGACAACACGCGAGCGAGTGTCTCGCCGGCCGCGGGACCCGTAGCCCGATCAGGCGATGTGTTCTCGGTCACAGATAGAGCCTTTCTGGGCCACGTCCAACGACCCGATCCTGGTCCATCCATGGCTTACACGGTTGTCATGACAAGGCCAAAAAGGGGGATCCATGACCGGTCCCAGCCCGGTAGACCGTGGCAAGCCCGGTAGACCGTGGCAAGCCCGGGTCGAAGATCCATGCCCTGTCCGACCGCGCCGGACTGCCACTGGCAGTTGCGGTCTCCGCCGCGAACACGAACGACTCGGCCGCGCTCAA
This sequence comes from Amycolatopsis lurida, assembly GCF_900105055.1. NCBI lineage: Bacteria > Bacillati > Actinomycetota > Actinomycetes > Pseudonocardiales > Pseudonocardiaceae > Amycolatopsis > Amycolatopsis lurida. Next base: position 6,346,337 of record NZ_FNTA01000004.1, on the reverse strand, counting down.
GCCCCTGGTGATGGCGATCCCGGTGATCCGCTCCCGCCGTGGCCTGCGGCGCCGCACCTTGCGTTACGAACGCAAAGCCGAACACTTCCTCGCCTTCCTCCTCCTCGGCGCAGCCCTCACCTGCTACAAAAAACACCGTAAACTCACCACATAAGACAACCTCTAAGACCCAGAAGCCGTCCACACCGGCTGTCGGCCCTGGGCCGGAGAGAGTGCCGCAACCGCACGGCCGAGTGTCACGGTGTCCAGCGATGATGGTAGCCCGCCTGCGGCGCGGATGTGCTCGAGGAGTTCAGAGTCGGGCGCGAGGTGGTGTGTCTCGAGATAATAGGTGACCGTATCCGTCCAAACCCAGACACCGTCCGTGCGGAAATTCATCGGCACTACCGATCCCTGTGCCGGATCGACGATGTCGCCCATCGTGCCGGTTGTGACCAGTAGTTCGATACCTGAATCCAGATACTCGAGGATCCAGGTGCGCTCGTCCTCATCATCCATTGTTTCGTGGTCCGATGCGAATCGTGGCCCATTCTCGGGGTCGACCTCGTCGAAGACTCTCGCAACCTTGATTTCGGCGTCGCCATGGGGCGACCAGAGCAGTTTCCCTTGCATCTGCGCGGTCCGCTGGTAGCGGGGCCGCACCACGTGCATGGAAACGATTTCGACCTGCGGATCCCGTTCGCCCGCGGCGATCAGTGTATCCTGCAGTTGCGCCGCCAGCGCTACCGGCTCGTCTACATCGTCGACCTCGTCGTCGATCTCGACGACGTAGATCACCCGCGGTTTCGGGAATGGCACGTCGCCGTCAGGTCGCCGCACCGTACTCCACACTCCACGGACTCCGGGTTTCTCGGTCAGCTCGGCCAAGAAATCCTGCTCCGCCAGCGCCGAAATCAGCATTGCGTTATCGGCACCCTCGTCGTTTCCGTCATCACCGGTCTCGCCCCAATCCGGTGAGAACTGCCACGGCAAGGGTGGGTTTTCGGGAATGAGTTCGATAGCTTCGAGCACGGCGGGATCGTGTCCTTCGGACTCCAGCAGTTCAGCCAGTGCGTCAAGATCGTCCTCACCCAGCGGTAACACGCTACGTCTCCCTGCAAAGGCCAGGAGGCGAGCGACCTCGGCGCAGCGGTCATGCGCGAGGAGGCTGCGAGCACGGGCGAGCACGTCATCAGGCAGCCAGCCGGCGAGACGAAGAAGGACCTGATGCAGCTCGGCGGTGAAGGCGTTGTTCATCCATTGCTCCCTGCAGTTGACCAGCCTGCCAGCCTATTTTGCCCTCACCGATCCGATGACGTGTGGCTACCGGCCGATAAATGCCCGAAAGGCCACTTCTGCTGGCTTTCACTCCCTGACGCACAGGCGAGAGGGAGTTCCAAGCCTGGAGGCCGAAGCCCTCGACGTACCAAAATCCTTCGTACTTCCGTACGGTGAAGTGAGGCCGAACGATTCGGTGTCACCGGTGGAACCGATGAGTTCGAGACTGCGCAAGGTTTGGCCGTCGACCCTGACCGCCGTATCCGGGACGACGACCGTCTCGCTCTCCGGAGCCACCCCCGTCACATCGACCTTTGCCCCGGAGGAAGCTTGACGCCCGGCTTCACCCATGCCTCGTGTAACGACTTAGCGCTCTTAAGCACCTCAGGGCTCCTGCAGAGTGCCTCGGCATCCTGGTCTGCGGGAAGCACATGAGCGCTGGAAAGGCAAGCTTCCGTGTAGCGCTCTTCGAGGATTCAGCCAACCCACTACTGGACCGCGATTTCGTAGGTTTCCGTACCGCGGCGCGATTGCGCAGGAGAGGACCTAACAGCGCTGCTTCCCTGCGGGCCGGCCGGGACCGGCCCACCCTGGCCGACCAGGCCAGTCGGACCGCACCCACCCAAGCCGAAGATGAGCGCCGACGCCAGCGGAGCAAGCCACTGCGCCTTCAGCCGCTGAGCTTCCGTCATCGAAACCACTCTTCCTTCAGTCGGTGGGTTGCCGGTCTACAGCACATACCTCGGATCGGTGGCTTAGTTACCGGAGCCCCCAAGCCGACCGTCGTCGAATCCGGTCGCATTGGCGACTTGCCTTCGACCACCATGGCCTTCCCAGGTTAGCTTGCCTGGCGCCCACCAGGCCAAAAGAAGATCGACGCCACGGTGTTGTCGAGCCCTGCTGAGGTGAGATCAGCGATGTCGCCGTCGATGACCACGGAATTGCCGCGGCAGTCTTTCTCGCTCCAGAGCGTCAAATGACCAGGAGTGGCGATCGACGACGCCACACTCGGACGCGCGACGTTCCGGCAACCGATGCCCGCGATTCCTTGTGAAGGCTCGTCGTCGGCAAAGTTCTTGGCATCGAACAAGATCGCACTGGCCGCGGCAGGGCTTGGCTTGGACCGCGGCGCCTCCGCTGATGCCCTGTCCTGTGCCCCCGCCTTCTGACCGTTCGGCGTGACAGCGAACCATGTACCACTCAAGCCCTGCCCGTTGACATCGCCGGGCTTCGAATCCTTCACGAACCGGTAGACGGGCCAACCGCCGATCACCACTTGGTGGGTGCCATCATCGCGCTTGACCGTACCCACTTCGGACCGCTGGACACCGGCGACGAAAATTCTGCTTCCCGCAGTCACAAGCACCGGCGGAAAGAATTGGGCGCATTGGCCGACACACGCGTATTTCGACGACTTGGGCGCGTCCTTGTCGAAACGGTAAAGGGTCATCCCAGCACCGTTTACGACGACTCGCCCGATCCCGTCGGCCGTGACCGCCTTCAACTGCACCCATTGCTGCACGACCCTTTGGTCCGCTGAATCGGGTGTCCCGTCCGCGCCGGTCGCCCAATCGCCCGTCTTCGGCGGCGCGTTGTTCGCCTTGGCCGTTCCCGAGACAAGGGTGATCTTCTTGCCAGCTTCCGAGTCGCCACTCTCGACCCGGGCTTGCTCTGAGACCGAGGTAGGCGACGGTGTGCTCGCCCCGCAACCTGTCAGTGCCAGCACTCCGATGACTGCGATAGCAGCGAGGGAAAACCCTTGTTTTCTGAACATGCTCTTCTCCATGTAATCTCGAAACCCTTCACGAATCCCCCGTTGCCATTGAAACAGTCGCTTGGATGGTTCGGTTCAGAATTGGTCGAGAACGGCACTTTTGGGCAGATGCCACCGCGAAAGGTCGTCCGTTCAACGGCACTGACACTGTCCATTCATGTGTCACGGTGCGCCGGGTTCAGCAGCACACTTCGGCCGGACCACTCGCACGGCAAGGCCGGGAGCGTGCTCGCGATCTGCGATCGCGGGCTTGGTGCACGCATCCCGGCCGCCGACCAAGCCAGCCAATCATCCCTATAATGAGAAGGTCAGCCGACTGCCAAGAAACCGCTATCCCACATCGCGAAGGATCGGAAACCCGGGGCCAGACCGTGGGTGAAAGGTCGGGGCTCACTTATCTGTACACTGCCGCCGCGTCGTTACATCACTCGCATACGATCGCCGCTTGAAAAGAGGGACTTCCCTCACCAAACAGGTTCAGTCGTACCCGGAGGATTACGACTGACGGATTAAGAACTCGGCTTCATCGTATGTAGAAGCTTGCGGGCTGCCCCACCGTGAGCGAGCCGACGCGGAGGTCATGAGCGCAAAGTGATGCGCATCGGTAAGGTATCCCGCTTGACCTCATGATCGACGGCTTTGCCGGTGCAGGGGTATCAAGTTGCGACCGCCCACTTCAGGGATCAGCAGCCCGACCAAAGCACGGACATCAAGAGTGCGGCCTGGCGATTACAGCTAGTGCCGTATCAAGCAACGTTGGGTAGGTAATTCGGGCGGCGGAACTTGGAGTTGACGGCGAAGTGGCGTTTGGGGTGGCGGTTGCGCCAGCGCAGGTAGCCGGCGATCGCTGTCTCCTGGGCAGCGTGGCTGGGGTAGTCGCTGCCGTCGAGAGTGAAGTAGCGGACCGCGGTGAACTCGGACTCGATCCAGTTCAACCACGAGGTATTGGTGGGCGTGTAAACTAGCTCGATGTCGTTGGCCGCGCACCACGTGACGACCTCGCCTTTGCCGTGGGGTCCGTAGTTGTCACAGACCAGGTAAAGCTTCCCAGCCGGGAGGCGGCGGCGCAGCTGCTTGCAGAAGTCGAGAAACCGTGGCCGGCGCTTGCGGTCACGGACCGGTAGAATATCTGCCCGGACGCGAGGTCGAGCGCGGCGAACATGTGCCGGACCCCGCCAGTGCGGGTGTAGGTCGCGCGCAGGCGGGCCGGTCGGCCGCGAGGGGACCAGCCGCTACCGAGGCGTGGCTGCAGGTTCAGCGGCCCGAACTCGTCGACATAGATCACCCGTCCGTCGACGGGCGGGTGATCATAGAGGTCGAGGATGCGGGTCTTCTTCGGTATGGAGTCCGGGTCCTTGCTCGCTTTCCAGGTCTTCGTCGACTGCCAGGCCACACCCTCCTCGCGCAGGATCTTCCGGACGGTCTCGGTGCTCGCCCTGATCCAGGCGTGCTCGGCGAGGTAGTCAACCAGCATGGCCAGGCTCCAGGTCGTGAACGGCAACCCCAGCTCGGTCGGTTTGCAGGCAGCGATGCGACAGATCTGATCCCGGGCGGCCGGCCCAAACTTAGCTGGTCGGCTGCCCCTCCATTTTGGGGACAACGCCGCGAACCCGGAGTCGTTGAACGCGTGGATCACCTCGCGCACATACCCCTCCGTCGCCGCGAACATCGCGGCGATCTCACCTGCGGACCGGCCTTGGGTCGAGGCAGCACAATCCCGGACCGTCGCAGCCGCACCCGATCCCGGGTCGACCTGGTGATCTTGACCAGCCGCTGCGCTTCTTCAGACTCCAACGACCGCGCGAACACCTCAGGCGTACGTGCCATGACTCACCTCCACTGGCAAGCCTCGCGGTCACCAGCCCGGATGTCCACGCGACACGATTACAACGCCAACCTTCCTTGCCGAGGCACTAGTTGAGCAGGAACTGCGAGTCGGCTCCAAGTTCAGCGGCCGGGGCTCCGACGACGAACACGGCCGGGCTAAGTCATCGACGCCCGAGTCGACTCAAGCAGTCCGCGTACAGCGACGATTGAACGACATGCCAGACGGCTTCGATCGCCAGTCGGGAGGGATGCCGACGCGCCACGCGTGGGGCGCGGCTCTACGTCGTGCACGTCGCGGTCGCCGGCGGACAGCCAGGACGGTCCCGCGGCAAACTCGCCATGGGTCAGCCAGCCTTCTCCGGCCAGGGCTTACCGGCCGCCGACACTCCTTTACCTGCATCTTTTGCCTGCACATCGAGCGCTTGGAAGATCGATGCGCTCATAGTGAGCCTGTCGATGTTCCACAGCATCGGCATCACCGGGCCGTCCGCGAGACGCCTCCATCCCTGCCGCGAACTGGTCCTTCCCCCACCCCCAGTAGTGTCGGTCGTGTCCGGCGAAGACGGACCACGATGACTGGCTCACGAGGAACGACGAAGGGGCGCTGAGACCCCTGTCTCGGCAGAGGAGTGAACACGTATGTCCAGCGGGGATAGGAGGCTGAGGGTCGAGCTACTCGGCGAGGTGCGAGCCCGAGCGGACGGGCGGGACCTGGTGCTGGGCTCCCCTCGTCAGCGGGCCGTGTTGGCGATGCTCGCGGTCCGCGTCGGCGGGACGGTGGCGCGAGCAGAGCTGATCGACGGGGTGTGGGGTGACGCGGCTCCGGCGTCGGTCGAGGGCAGTGTGTACACCTACGTCCACGGGCTACGCCGTGCTCTTTCGGCTGCGGGCGAGAAGGTACTGATCCGCAGTGCTGCAGGGTACCGGCTTCTACTCGCCCCCAGCCAGGTCGACCTGTCAGTTGCCGAAGCCCAGGTCGAGAAGGCACGGGAAGTAGCGACTTCGGGGCACCAGTCGGCGGCGGCCGACATTCTCGCCGAGTGCCTGGCACAGTGGCGGGGCAGTCCACTGCACGGGATTCCAGGTCCATTCGCCGCAGCCGAGAGAACTCGCCTGACCGAATGGCGTTTTGAGCTCATCGAAGAGCGCGCCGACCTGATGCTCGCAGCCGACCGGCATCGGGAGGTGATCGCCGAGCTGGTAGAGGCTGCCGAGGAGGAGCCCTTTCGCGAGCGGTTACGCGCTCAGCTCATGCTGGCTTTGTACCGCAGCGGGCAGCGAGCGGATGCCTTGGCCGAGTTCGACAACGCCCGTCTGCTGCTCACCGACCAGCTTGGGCTCGACCCCAGCGCCGAACTCACTGATCTCCACTTACGGATGCTTCGATCGGATCCCGCACTTGATTTGGCGCCCGAACCGCACGTCCGAGCGCACTCGCTGACCCCCGCGCAAATGCCGCACGCGGTGCCCGACTTCGTCGGACGCGTCAGGGAACTGCAGCAGCTGGACGAGTGGCGTAGGACGGGGGCGACGGACGGGCGGCCGCTGGTCATCTCGGCCATCGACGGCGCCGGCGGAATCGGCAAGACCTCGTTGGCGGTCCGGTATGCCCGGCAGTTGACTGACAGCTGCCCCGACGGCCAGTTGTATCTGGACTTGCGCGGATTCGATCCCAAGCGTCCTCCATTGACCACGACAGAAGCCCTCAGCCAGCTGCTGTGGTCGCTCGGCTGCACCCGACAACCCACCAATCTGGAGATGCAGAAATCAACGTATCGCGCTCTGCTGTCCTCCAAACAAGTACTTATTCTGCTGGACAACGCAGTTTCACCCGAACAAGTGCGTGATCTGCTTCCTGGCCCATCGAAAAACCTGCTGCTGGTCACGAGTCGCAACCGATTGACCGGGCTGGTCACCCAGGATGGAGCGCGTCGTCTCACCCTGGGTCTGCTGACGGAGACTGAATCTCTGGACTTGTTACGCAGGGTGATCGGCCAACAACGCGTGGATGCCGAGCCAGAGCATGCAGCCGTACTCGCCCGGCTTTGCGGTTACCTCCCGCTAGCACTGCGAGTCGCCGCCGAAAAAGCGTCCTCAGGACCGCGGTCCAGCCTTCGTGAGCTCGTGGAGAACCTGACCGAGGAGAAAGACCGCCTCGATGCTCTTCACACCGACGACGAGATGTCGTCCGTCCGGACGGTCATTTCCTGGTCGTACGCGTCACTTCCCGGCCCTGCTGCTCGCGCCTTCCGCTATCTCGGCTTGCTGAACACCGCGGACATCGGCGTGGCCGCCGTGGCCGCGTTGATTGATCGACCGGCCCACGAGACGGAGGAGATGCTGAGCACCTTGTGCGATCTCCACTTGCTCGACAGCACGGGGAGCTCCTTCAAGTCCCACGACCTGGTCAGGCTGTACGCCAGCGAACTAGCCGTCCGGACAGAAAACCCCGAGGAACGCTCCGAGGCAATCCGCCGGCTGCTGGCGTGGTACCTGTACAGCGTGCGATCAGCATTGCTATGCACGATTCCGGATTATCCGATCTTTCCTGCCAGTGTACCGGAACCTCGGCACACATTGCAGCAATTCGACACCCGGGAGTCGGCTTACGCCTGGTACGAAGCCGAAGCCTCGAACATCGCGGCCCTGACCCGTCGTGCCGCGGAGCTGGGCGAACACGAAGTCGCCTGGCAGCTGCCCTGGTGCATGCACGATCACTACTATTCGACGGGACAGCTCACCGAGTGGCTAGAGCTGCTCCGTGTCGGGCTTTCCTCTGCCGAGCAGCTCCCGAGTCCGGAACCTCAGGCCAGGCTGCTCAACGATCTCGGTATCGCCTCTTCCCGCATCGGCAGAAATGATCTCGCGGTACGGCATCTTCAGCGGGGCATCGGCATAGCCAGGAAGATGAACCAACCCGACATTCTGCTGCGCTTGCTGACGAACCTCGCCTCGACGTTGCGTGAGATGAAGAGCTACGACGAAGGGATCGTATACGGGCAAGAGGCTTGGCGACTGGCGGTGGAATTAGGGCGCCCTTACGAGATCGCCGGAACCCTCGACACGCTTTGTGAACTTTATGTCGAGTCCAATCAACCGAAGCAGGCCCTCGAATGCGGAAAAGCTGGCCTCGATGCGGCACGAGCCAGCCAAATCGGCCTGCCCGAGGCCAATCTTCTCGTGAACGTGGCGCACGCCCACCGAGACCTCGGCGATACGGCGGCGGCGACACGCAGATACGAGACGGCTTTGGAGCTGTGCGCGAAACTCCGCGACCGCTACCACGAGGCTCTGGCTCTGCTGGGCCTGGCCGAGCTACACCGACGAATGTCCCGCTACTCCGACAGCCGGGAACACGCGCAACGTGCGCTGTCGATCTTCGTGAGCCTCGACGGCGAAGAGACAGATACTGCCCGCGAGTTCATCGCAAAGCTGGACGCCGAGACACGTTCCGATACCAGTTGAACGGAAATCCCCGGGTCCTGTCTGGCGGCGCATGTTGCGGACAGGAGCCGCAACATGCGCCGCCCACTGGAGTGCCACTGTCCATTTACGCGCAGACTGCGTCGATCGCCGATTAAGGAGGCCAAGGGTTCCACAGTCGGCCTGGAGTTTCGTTTCCTCAGTGATCCCTTTCTTCACGTTCTTGCTTGATCCGGCCCAGCGCGAGCCGCAGTACCTCCGGATCCTTAATCTTTTTGAGTTCTTCAATGTCCTCCAGCTCGCTTTCGGCCACCGGCTGCGGCGAGTTGCCGGCCCGCCCGAGCACCGGCGCCCCGGCATCTCCGGAATCCCACGCTCCGGTCTCATCGCCCAGGAAGTCTGCCGGGTTGCGCTCGTTCGCGTGCTCGTGCCCCTGATGACCGCGGAACATCGCGCCCATGAATCCACCAGTCGCCGAGTGCTCACCGGTGGGCCGCAACGGCCCGACCGTGCCCGGGAATATAGGCGGCGTTCCGGCGAGTTCAGCGTCCTGTTGACCGGCCGCCGGTGGGACTGCAGCGCCTGGCGGCAGCGCCCGTTCGGTGGCGAGCACTCCCGCCGTCGCGGCGGTCCCGTGCGTCGTGACGGCCGCCGGGGAAGCCGGTCCCGCGGATGGTGCCGTCGCGAAGTGGCCAGCGTTGTGAAGCTGTGCCGAGTGGCCGGTTTGTAACGCCGCCGGTTCGACGGGTGTCTGCGGCGCCGGACCGGCGGCCGCTTGTGACGGAGCGGCGGTCGTGGCCGCCGGTGCAGCGCTGGTCACGGGCAGCGGTTCGACTGTTTGCGCTTCGTGGTTCGAAGGGCCACTGGAAGTCGCCATCGTCTGTTCGTCCGCCCCACCTCGCCTGCTCTGCTGATTCTGATCGCACTCGGCCGTCGCCAGGCGTTCGGTGCCGACCTTCTTCGGTTTCGCCGACGCCGCGTGCACAACCGGGCTCGCCATGCGCGGTGACCTCCCCAGCACGACGGCGGCCTCGGTTCGCGGCTGCTCGCCGTGCTGCTCCATAGCTTTCGGCGATGCTTCCGGAACGCCGCGCCCCAGCACGACGGGCACCGCGCAAACCGCCTCGTGCCCGGAAGTTCCCGGCGATATCTCCAACGGTATTATCACGCCCGACCCGATCCGGTGATGACCTGCCAGGGAGGCGAAGGCGACCGAGCCGAGATCCGCTCCCGCCCTGCCCTCACCTCCCCCCACGCTGTGCTGCTGCCCACTCTTCACGAGCTGCTCTTCGGCCTCCGGCGAGACCTTCGGAACGGCCCGGTTGCCCGCTGCGACCGGCAAACCGGTCACCACGTCGGGCATCGGCGACATCATGGCTCCGCTGTCCGAGTAGGCGGTCCCGAGGTCGACGAGCACCTGCCGTGCGGCCTCGGGATCGCCTCGCCGGTTTTGCGCTTGAAGGTCACGCATCCGCTGTTGGGCCTGCGCGAGCGCGTCACCCGCCCGGCGCATCGCCGCGCTGTAACCGGGGTTCGACACAGCTTGCAGCACAGCGGCTGTGAGACCGGAAACCTGCCGCACCAACTCGTCGAATGACTCCGCGATCCGTCCCGACCACGCTTCCCACATGTTCCGGGTTTCGCGCTCGAGATCGTCCTGCACCTGTTCGTATCTGGCCGCGATGACGTCGAACGCGTGCGCGCGCTCGTAAAACACATCCGGGCTCACCTCGGTGACCAGCTGCGCGAGCTGGTCTAAGGTCAGGTTCTGCAGGTCCAGGTCGGCGACTGGTGGTGGCGGTTCCAGCGCACCCACTGATCAGCTCCTGCCCAGCACGTGGCTCTGTGGTTCGTCGCTCTCCTCGTCGCCCCAGGCTCCCTTGTCGGCCTGCATCCAGATCTGCGGCTCCCGCTCCTTCTCGCCCTGGTTACCGCCTCCCGCGCCCATGCCGCCGCCCCCCATGGGCCCCATCGGCGCACCACCCGTAGCGGTGGCAGGTTGGCCGGGTGCGGCCGTTCCCGAAGTACTTGAGACGGCGGCCTGCTGGCTGCCTTGGAACGGCTGGGTGTCGAACTGGCCGGGCGGTAGTCCGCCCTGGGTGCTGGGCGTTCCGCCTGAGCCGGCACCGCCCGACAACGGACCCGCCCCGCCTCCCGACGACGGACCACCCGCGGTCTGATGTACGGCCGGGCCGCTGCCACCGGCACTGTCCAGACCGCCGCGCGGAGGTTCGAAGTCCTTTGGCCCGGAGGATGTGAGGAACTGGCGCATCGCGTCGCCGCTGTCCGCGCCGATCCCGTCGATGGCCTTGTTGACGGCCTCCTTGGCTTGGGCGAGCGCCTGTCGCTCTGCTGGGGTGTCGTCGGGCTTGCAAAGCGCGTCGATCGCCTTGTCAGCCTCTTGTTTCGCCCGTTCTAGCGCTTGTTCGTGTTCGGGGCCACTGAGCTCGGAAGCATCGTTGATACCACCGATCGCCTTCTCGGCAGCGTCCTTGGCCGCAGCCAGCGCTTGCTGCTGCTGAGGGTTGTCGCCTGCCGCGCCAAGTCCGTCGATCGCCTTGTCAGCCGCGTGTTTCGCATCCTCGACCTGCCTGAAGTGCTCCGGGGCAGCGGTCTTGTCGATCGCGTCCGACATTGCGTCCTTCGCGTCTTCGAGCGCGTGCTTGCGCTCGGGGTCATCTGTCTTGCCGATGAGATCGTCGATCGCCTTCTGCGCCTCGTGCTTGGCGTCCAACAGGGACGAGCGGTCCGCCTGGCTGGCGGAGCCGTTACCATCAGCTCCGGCATCGTCGGCTACGCCTCCTTGGCCGCCGATATCACCGACCGCGTTCATGGCCGCTTGCTTTGCGTCGGCGAGTGCCTTTTGCCTGGCCTCCGAATCTCCGGGCTTCGCGAGGTCGTCGATCGCCTTGCCCGCTGCATCCTTGGCCGCTTCTAGGCTCGCGTCGGCCGGACCGCCGGCGAGCTGCTCCGCCGGGAGCGCGGTCGGGTCGGTGAGTCCATCGATGGCGCCTTCTGCGGCCTGCTTCGCGTCCTCCAGTGCCTTGGTGCGCTTCGGATCGTTCGACTGTCCAGCCAGGCCGTCGATGGCGTTGCCGGCCGCTTTCTTCGCGTCCGCAAGCGCTTGCTGCGCAGCTGGGTTGAGTCCCCCGGCCACCCCGGATTGCTGCTGTCCCTCCCCCGAACCACTGGTATCGCCGATACTTCCGGTGCCGCCAGCACCGCCGCCGGTGCCACCGTCGATGCCCTGCCCCGATGGATTCGTGAGGCCGTCGATGGCACCCTGCGCGGCCGTTTTGGCGTCGTCGAGGGCCTGCTGCTGCACCGGATCGTCCGTCTGGGCGGACAAGCCATCAATCGCTTGGCCCGCCGCATCCTTTGCGTCTGCCAGTGCCTGCTGCTGTTCCGGGCTCACACCACCCTGTGAGCCGGCCGTCCCTTCAGTCGACGTCCCGGTCGACTCGCCCGGCGAACCGGTCGTCCCGGTCGTGTCTGCCGGCATGCCGGTCATGCTGAAGTCCGGCGGCGTCGACTCGGTCGTCGGCAACCCTGTCGTCTGCAGCGGCGTGACCTCGCCTTGCGTGCTCGGAACCGTCCCGGCCTCGGTGTTCGCCTGGGCATCCCCCTGGTTAAGTTCCGTGTCCAACTGCGGCTTCGACGAAGTGTAGAACTGCTGGTCGTCCTCGATGGACTCCGTATCCTCCAATTCCGGCTTCGTGGAGGTATAGAACTGCTGCTGTTGATTTTGCTCGGTGTCTTGGTTCACCTGCTGCTGGAAGCTGCCGGGCGGGGCCGCGGTCGTCGTGTCGCCGTCGGAAATGTAGAGCGGTACCAGATATCCCCCGATATCGTTATAGTTCTTTCCCAAGTTCCCCAGTGCGTCCTGGAGATCTTTGAGGAGAGCAGCGTTGACCGTGGAGCGCGCATCTAAGACGTCGGTCGCCAGCTGCGCACTGATTTGACTGAGCTGTTCTACTTCAGTGGCGGCTTGGATTTGAGTCGCGGCTGCATCCTGAAGAGAATTCACCATGGTGGTCAGCGAACTGTCGGCTGCGTCGTGAAGTTGCCACCAATTATTCGCGAAGGACTGCTCGGAGTGCCCAATGCCACCCATATTCGTGGCAAATTGCTTCTGCATCAATGTCGAGTAGATCTCTTCGCTGGTATTCAGGATTGCCGTGGCGTACTTGTTGAAGGCATCGCCAGCATCACCCTCCAAGGCATCCGTCATGGCCTTGATCTCTTTTGCAAACCGGTCGTTGATATCAGCGAGAGCCGTCTCGGCCGCCTTGACATCAGTTTCGAGTCGATACCATGTCTCGGCGGTCGTGTTGCTATGCAAGGTCGCCTTCGAACCGTCCGAGTTGTAGACGATGTCGTTGACAACGGCCTCGATCGAATCGAGGTCGGAGAAGAAAGACGGGTCGAGCGACGGCGCGGACGCGGAGTACTGCCCGACCATCGTCGGCGTCCCATCAGAATCGGACATGACAACAGTTCCTTAGTTAAACCGTCAGCACCGAGCCGACAGAGACGGAATTCGCGGGACCAAACCGTTCCCCACTGAGCGTTCGGCTCAGGTCGTGACTTGGTCGTTCAGGTTGTCGTTGTAACCATCACTGTCGTGCGGGTCGTTGGCATGAGGACTGGTCGCCTCGTCGTCATGCGTATAGTTATGTTGGTCACTCTCCGTTGTGGTATCGAAAGAGTTGACCGCGCCGATCACATCGCCCTCGAGCTCAGACATGCTCGAGCTGATCTTGTCAGCATTGTCGCCATCAGCGTTCTCGAAGTCGTTGGCGATCGAGTTCAGCTTCTCTTCCATCTTTTCGAACGCAAGCTTCAGGTGCTCAGCGTGCGCCACGATCGCGTTACGTCGATCATCGACCAGACGCTCGAGCCATACGGCTAGCATGAATTTACCGGCATTGGGCCAGTGACCCTCCAGCGCTTCGAAAGCGCTCATGTCATTCATGAGCGCACCGATGGTCCCTGCGGATTTCTTGATCGCCTCGACATCGAATTTGGTACCCATGACTACTCCTGCACTTCATGAGGACGACCGCCATGGCGGTCGGTTGGTCCACGGTGTGCCAGGCACGTCGCCCGGCACACCGTGCGATCTAGTTCATGCTCCTGGAACCACTGGCGTCGGCCTGCTGCATGTTCTGGGCCGCCTGCTCCAGCGACTTCCGAAGATTGTCCAGGTTGCCCTTGTTCGATTCGATGTCCGACCGAAGGTCATTGGCGAGCTGGTTGTACGCATCAGCCGTGGATCCCTGCCAATCGACCATGATCCGCTTCACGTCGGTCTCAAGCTCACCGGCCTGGTTCTCGATTTCGTTGGCCTTGTTGATCATCATCGAGACACACTCTTCGATGACACCATAATCATATGTAATCGTACCGTCAGCCATTTAAAACTCCTTCAAGATAAGTTGCTTGCGAGAGGCGGTAACGCGTACTAGACGCCGAGGAAATTGCCGGTCTCCATAGGCACGTTGAGGATCGCCTGCATGCTGTCGGAGTCCATCGCGTCCTGGTTGTTGGCCTCACGCCGCATGTTCTCGGCCATCGCGTGCATGTGTTCGAGGACCGACTTGCGGACCGATTCCACCCAGCGGTCGGTCGTCGTGCTCAGCGCCCGGGTGGCCGAACTGCTGCTCGCGGCGAGGGTTGCCTCGACCTGAGCCTTCAGCTGGTCGAGCTGCTGGCTGATGTTGGCGGCCGTTTCCTCGTGCCGACTAGCCTGCTGGTTGATCGTCTGCGTGTTGAGCTGAGTGGAATGCGCCACTTCAATTCCTCCTGTGATAAGTGCTGCGACTCGAGCGAGCCCTTCATTTGCAGTGGCAGGGCCACTATTCAAGATTAGGTACAGAAGCCCGTCCGAATGAGCCTTACGGGGCCTGTGGAAACCACAGTAGGGATTCCCCTTACGAGCAACCGTCCTGGTTTCACGGCCGCACCGCTTGGCTCTGTCGCGCGGCGTTCACGCTGAGCACCGGCCCGGTCGGAAGTAGATTGAGTAGCTGCGCCGGCACTGGGGTCGCCATGGACGCGGTGTATCCGAGAGCCGTGATCACTTCGGCGTTGGACATTGGGTACTTCTTCCCGACCTCGGTCACAAGGTACGTCGCCCCCCCCTGCGCGCCCGGAGTCGGAAGGGCTCGGGCGAGTGCACCGCCGCCTGCCGGGATCGCCACACGATCGGCGATGGTGCCGGTTTTGTGCGTTCCCAACGGTACAGATGCCTGCGTAACCTGGTTGTCGGAAAGCAGTTCGACCACCGGGACCTGTCTGCCGTCGGACTGAACGTCCTGCCGTACGCACGGTTGGGTGCCTGGCGGGGGTACGACGAGCTCCGGTGGCACCGGGGGCAGATCGCTCGGCAGGCCGGTGTTGGCTGTGATAGACAATCCGCTCAACGCATCCGGCCCCACCGGAATCGGCTCGATGCGCCCGTCCGGATAAGCCTGCCGGGTGTCGGGCGCAGCTAGCAGGAGGGCAGCACCGGTCCGGCTGAGGACAGCCAGGCCGTTAGACCTCACCAGGTAGTTCTGCTCGGTGCCGAGCGCGGAGTTCCGCACCTGGTATATCTGGCCGACCAGGCTCTGCTTCCCCGCGATGACCGGTCCGAGGCCGCCGATGCCGGGCGTAGCCGGCGCGGCCAGGTCCGGTCCCTGGGGGATCGTGTTCAGCCAAGCCGACGGCACGTCGACAGAACGCGCGGCGCCGTAGCCGAGCGCGGCGGCGACCGAGCGACTCGGCACGCGGAACCGCTTCCCGTGCGATATCAGGTAGAGCTGTCCGCCTGGTGCAGACACGAAGAGCGCCTGGCCATCGGCGAGTGCGGCGCCGGCCGGATGCCCCAGCAGGAGAGCCACCGCTGAATTCTCTGACGGCGCTGCGGAGCCGACGATTCGCGTGCACACCGTCCACCGACGGGTGGACACCTTGTCGGCGGCGGGCAGCGAGTCCGGCGCACCAGTGATCCCGATCGACGGTCCGACCGGAGTGCCGGCCAACGCCTGAGGGGAGACCGAGGTGAGCTTTCCTCCGGACTGGGCCGACACCAGCCTGGCGGAGGAGTAGTTGAGCACCGGGCGCAACTGGCCGCCGAGGTAGACATAGCGCGCACCGCTAGTCTTGTCCATCACGATCGCGCCTTCCTGCCGCCAGGAAGAATCCCCTGTCGCGGGCACGAACATGCCGAGGATCCCGAAGACGCCCATGATCACCGCGGCGAGGACGAAGCCTAAGACGGTGCCGGTCGTCATCCGTTTCGTCGGTGCTTCCAGCAGGTCCGGCTTGCCGTGCGTCACCGCCGCGGCGAGCCGTCCGACAACGAAGAAATAGGCCTGCACCTGGTCTTTACGTGACTTCATCAGCCGGCCAGGTTCCGCATGAAGGTGTACACGTGCAGCACCTGCAGAAGGATCGGCAGTATCGCGATCGCGGTGATCAGCTCGAAGATCTCCACCGCACGCCCCCAGTAAGGCCGGAACCTCTGGCCCGGCAGCCGTTCGCCGCCGAGCAGAAATAGGCCAGCGACCAGGGCGAGAGCGACCACGACCAAGACCAAGAAGGGCGTGTCATCCGACCGGCTGAGCCCCACGGAGGCCAGGACCATCAGCACCACCAACCCGGCGGGAGCGAGGACCGCCCACCGCTGGAGTACGCCGTTCGGGTGGCGTGACCGAAGAAACAGGAGCAGCGCGACGACCAGCGAGAGCACGACGTGCCACACGTCACCGTCGACGATGAGCACCGGCAGCAGCACCGACTGCGCTGCCCCGAGCCCGGTGTGCAGTGCCGTCGAGTACCCGAAGGTCGTCGCGCCGCGGTCCACGACCACCTTGTGCGGCACCGGGTCGATGTCCTCGTGCAGATCCTCGGCTCCTGTGGGCAGCATCGGCAGGCTGAGCCCGGACAACCGGAACGCCGCCGGCGGGATGAACAGCCCGAGGATCAGTGACAAGACCAAGCCGATGGCCGTGGCCTCGGCAGGCGTGGCAGGACTGACCGATCCGATGAGTCCGGTGATAAGCAGCACACCGGTGAAGACGGCCGCGCCGGCGAACAGCAGTGCGGCATCCGCGACGACGATGAGCCCGGCTAATAGTGCGAGCAGAGCGCTCGCCGCCGCACCGGTGAGCCGCATCATCCAACTCGCCGCCGGATCAAGCAGAGTCACCAAGAACAGACCGGCGAGCGCGGCATAGCCGACACCGCCTCCGGTCAGGACCACGGCTGGCGCGGACTTCGCCGCGCCGCGCGCCACCAACGCTCCTGCGACCAGCAGCGCCAGCACCAGCCCGCCCGAAAGCAACGCAGCCGGCCCGGCAGCCCCGCTCGCTAGGAGCAACCAGTAACCGAGCAGCAGGGTCACCACGGCACCGGACTGGAACATCCACCGGACCCGCGTCGGCGTCAGCGCACCGGGATGTTCACGCACCTGTTCGGCGAGGCCGTCGACCAAGTCGTCGTAATCTATCGCCGCGAGCTGCTCCGCGCGGGGACGGAAGTGCAGGCTTTCTCCGTCGACCACGCTCAATTCGACCAAGGTGCGGTCTTCATCGAGCGGGGGTTCGCCGATTCGCTGCACCACCCAGCCTTCGTGTTCGGCTCCTTGCTCGATCGCTTCCGCCCCGAACTGGGTGAGGATCGCGGGCAGCAAATCCGCCATCGGCACATCCGCCGGCAAGGCGAGATCTCTTGCCCGGTCACCCAGAACGAACCGTAGCCTCGTCGAACTTGTTGTGCGATGCTGTGTCTGTTCTTCCATCAAGTGTCAGGCCCTTCCTGCTAGGTCCAGCCCTGAGACCGCTCCGACCGTAACGACGCGCTCGCCACTGCGACGCACGCTCAGTGCGGCCGGCTCGAATCAGGGGAAGACCACTCACCAAGGGAGAGCCTGTGAGCACCACCTTGTTCGCCCGGCGGGCGCGACGGCCAAAACCGCCCGCGCCCGACACCCAGGTCGAGCTCCAGTCGCCACCGGACGTCCCGGAGAATACCGGCGGCGGGATCAGCTCGGTGCTGATGTACGCCCCCATGGGGCTCGGATCGCTCGCCATGGTCATGATGTTCGTCCGGCCGGGCGCCGGCGCGTTCGCGTACGTCGGCGGTGGCCTGATGGTGGTGTCAGCCATCGGCATGGTCATCACCCAGATGCTGCGGAGCTCGGTCACCCACAAGCAGAAGCTGAACGGCCACCGGCGTGACTACATTCGTTATCTCGGCCAGCTGCGGAAGCAGGTCCGGGGCGCGCTGAAGGCTCAGCAGAAGGCGGCACGCTGGATCCATCCGGATCCGCACGCGCTATGGTCTATCGCTCTCGGCTACCGACTGTGGGAACGACGCCCCGCCCATGACGACTTCGGCGAAGTTCGGCTGGGCCTGGGCACCCAGCGCTCGACCTTCCAGTTGGTTCCTCCGGACAGCAAACCCGTCGAAGACCTCGAGCCCCTCGCCGCGCATGCGTTGCGCCGCTTCATACGAGCCTACAGCACGATGCCGGAGGCACCGATCGCGGTCTACCTGCGAGGCTTCGGCCAGATCCAGTTCAGCGGTGACGACGAGGCGGTGCTGGGGCTTACTCGGGCGATCATCGCCCAGATGGCAACTGCTCACGCCCCCGGTGACCTGCGCATCGCAGTCTGCGCCGACGGCGATCGGATGAACCGGTGGGATTGGTTGAAGTGGCTCCCTCATAACCAGGATGCGAACAGCCGGGACGCGGCGGGCGCGCGACGCCTCGCAACCGATGCCATCAATCAGACCGAGCTCCTGCTCGGGGGCCCGGCCTTCACAGGAAGGCCTCGGTTCGAGGAGGACACTCCGGTCACCGCTTCGGAGCCGTTCGTCATCCTCATCCTCGACGGCGTCCCGGTACCCGCCGACCACCGGATCGCCGATGAAGGCTACCGCAACACGGTCGTCCTGGACCTTTCCGGCTCCCTGCCGTGGCAACAACGCCCGGGCGTCTTGTTCCTCGAAGTTGACACGGATGACCTTCGCACCGTGTCCTTCGACCGGGTGGGCAAGCAGGAAACCACGTCCTTGGGATGCCCCGACCGGCTCAGCGAGACTGCGGCGAACGCACTGTCCCGGATCATGGCGCGGTTCCGCATCGGTGAGGCGGTAGAGGAAGACGAACCCCTGGCCGGTGACTACGACCTTGCATCCCTGCTCGGCATCGGCGATGTCGCCACCTTCGACCCGGTGCGGTATCGCCGTGACCGGATGACCGGTAAGCGGCGGCTACGGGTGCCGATCGGAATCGCCGGTGCCGGGTCGCCCCTCGAACTCGACATCAAGGAGGCGGCCGAAGACGGTATGGGGCCGCACGGCCTGTGCGTCGGCGCGACGGGTTCCGGGAAGAGCGAGCTTCTACGCACCCTGGTGATCGCCCTTGCGACTACCCATTCGTCGGACGACCTGAACTTCGTCCTGGTCGACTTCAAGGGCGGTGCCGCTTTCCTTGGCTTCGACCAGCTACCGCACACCTCAGCGGTGATCACCAACCTGGCCGAGGAGCTCGAACTCGTCGACCGGATGCAGGACGCGCTGACCGGCGAGATGAACCGGCGACAAGAGCACCTGCGCGCGGCGGGCAACTACGCGTCCCGACGGGACTACGAAGCCGCCCGTGCCCAGGGCGTGCCGCTCGAGCCCATGCCCGCACTTTTCATCGTGGTGGACGAGTTCAGCGAAATGCTGTCGAGCAAACCCGAATTCATCGATGTGTTCGCGATGATCGGCCGGCTCGGCCGCAGCCTCGGCGTACACCTGCTCCTCGCTTCGCAACGACTCGATGAGGGACGGATCCACAAAGTCGAAACGCACCTTTCTTACCGGATCGGGCTCCGGACCTTCTCCGCCATGGAGAGCCGCAGTGTCATCGGCGTCCCGGACGCCTACGAACTGCCGAACAGCCCCGGCAACGGTTATCTCCGGCCGGACACGCAGACGCTGGTGAGATTCAAGGGGGCTTACTCATCGGGACCTTACCGAGCGAAGCAGAAGCAACTCGGCGTCGCCGTCGAACAGCACATCGTCCCATTCAGTCCCCAGTACATCGAACCCACAGCGATGCCGGAACCGGAACCTGTCGTCGAAGAGGTGGCCTCCGAGGAAGCTACCCAGACCGTGATCGACGTGCTGATCAGCCGATTGCGCGGCATCGGGCCTCGCGCGCACCAGGTCTGGCTGCCGCCGCTCAAGACGGCGGCGACCCTCGACCAGCTCCTGCCGCCCCTCGTCGACCACCCGACCTACGGCCCGCGCCCGGTCGGCGACCTGAATACGGCGAACCTGTCCGTTCCGGTGGGTTTGATCGACTTGCCCGCACAGCAGCGACGTGAGCTGTTGGTCGCCGATTTGTCGGGCAGCCAGGGCAACGCAGCGGTGGTCGGCGGACCCCAGAGCGGCAAAAGCACGCTCCTGCGCACATTGATCTGCGCACTCGCCCTCACCCACACCGCCGAGCAAGTACAATTCTACTGCCTGGATTTCGGCGGCACACTATCGGCCCTGGCGGCGATGCCGCACATCGGCAGCATCGCCAACCGACTCGACCGCGACCGCGTGACGCGAACCGTGCTGGAGGTGACCAACTTGATGGCGCGGCGCGAAGCCATCTTCGCCGAGCACAACATCGACTCGATGGCCAGCTACCGCCGCGCTCGCGCGCAAGGCAAGTACCGCGACATCGATCCGTACGGCGATGTCTTTCTCGTGGTCGACGGCTGGTACACGATCCGGCAGGACTTCGAGGACGTGGAGGAGAAGTTCACCGAGCTGGCCGCCCGCGGGCTGAGCTTCGGCATCCACCTCGTCATCGCGTCCAACCGGTGGTCGGAGATGCGGCCGTGGTTGCGGGACGTGGTCGGGACCCGATTCGAGCTGAAGCTCGGCGACCCGGTCGACTCGGAGATCAACAGCCGGTTCGCCGCCACGGTGCCCGCCATACCCGGACGCGGCATCACACCCGGACGGCTGCACTTCCTCGCCGCGCTGCCCCGGATCGACGGCGACTCCCGGACCGACGACCTCGCCGAGGCGGCGGTCGAACTCGCCGAAGCCTTGGCACAGACCAACGCGCCGCGCGCACCTCAGGTCCGGCTTTTGCCACAGAAACTGTCGGTGCGCGAGCTGCCGGGCCCACGCGCACCGTCGCCCACTGCGGAGATGCGCATGGCACTCGGCCTCGAAGACCAGCACTTGGCGCCCGAATGGCACGACTTCGACGCTAGTCCCCACCTGCTGATCTACGGTGACGCCGAGACGGGGAAGACCAACTTGCTCAGGCACATCGCGCGCTCCATCGTGGCCCATCACACCTCCGACGAAGCCCGCATCATGTTCGGCGACTTCCGCCGCGAACTACGGGACTCGATTCCCGCCGAGTATCAGCTCGAATACGCGGTCGGCGCCGAAGCACTCACCAAGTCGATCGCTGGCGCGGCCTCCGTCTTCGAGAAGCGTATTCCCGGGCCGGAGATCAGTCCCAGCCGACTGCCGCTGCGGGATTGGTGGCAAGGGGGACGGCTTTACATCGTCATCGACGACTTCGAGTTGTCCGAGTCAAGCGGGAGCGCGGGGCCGTTGCAGGCTCTGATGCCTGTCCTCGCTCAGGCGGCCGACGTCGGAGTGCACGTGATCCTGGCTCGCAGCACTGCGGGAGCGGGCCGCTCGATGAGCAACCCCGCTATCCGCCGCATGTGGGAACTCGGCACGCCAGCTCTGCTGCTGTCCTGTCCGAAGACCGAAGGCGCCTTCCTGGGGAATCTCAAACCGCGGGTATTGCCGCCCGGACGCGCCCAGTTCATCAACCGACGTAGGTCCGTCCGGCTGGTCCAAACCCCGTTGGTCGACGACGGAGAGGCGCCAGCTGCAGGATGATCACGATCGTATCCCCGGAGCTAGGTGTATTGACCGTGGAGGTTGGGTACGGGGCGACACGTGATCGGATGAGAGGCCTAACAGCCTGACGACAGCCGATAGCAAGGTGACATTTGTCTTGCCGTCGGTGGCTGTGGATGCCACCTAGGCACTGGCCCCGGCCGGGACCAACTTGGGGTCATAGGTGACTGCTCCGGGGCGAGTCTTGGGCCCGACCGGGACGATGAACGTGGCTTCAGCGAGCGGCGCGATGGCAGGCGCCTCAGAAGGAGCCGCCTTCGGCTCAGCCGAGCATGCTGCCGACACGCAGATGACCAGGCCTACGCCGGTGGCGAATGCATGATTCTTGCGCATGGGTCTTCCTTACGGTTTCAAGCGCGATGGCAACGCTGGACGAACGACGGCAGCGGTTCGAGCGCGGATGCGGTCAGAGTGAAGCGGCCCATCGCCCGGTGGACGGGATATGTGTGTGCCGGAGCGCGGAACCAGGTTCTCATTCCTGTGTCGGGCGCCGCGCTTTCCCAGAAACTCGCGTTCCGCGCGCAGTTCCCGGACTTCCTTTTCCAGTTCTCGCAACCAGGCACGTTCTGAGATCGTCAATGGTGGCTCATCGGCGGCGTGGTCGCGACGGTACGCGTTAACCCAATTGCGCAGGGTCTGCTCACTGACACCGATTTCACGAGCGACCGCCGCGACAGGACGTGTCGACTCGACCACCGATTTTGCCGTCTCCTCCTTGAATTCAGGAGTAAACGACCGACGACTCTTCTTAGACACGGACATCCTCTCTTCCAGACACGAACTCTGGGTGGGTGCCAGGGTGCCGTCCACGATCAGGACCATGTCCGGGCCGTGCTTGCGGGTCACCGGCGAGAGCGTCAGCAGTGGCGCCAGATGATCGACCAACCCGGGGCCTTGTCATGACAACCGTGTAAGCCATGGATGGACCAGGATCGGGTCGTTGGACGTGGCCCAGAAAGGCTCTATCTGTGACCGATAACACATCGCCTGATCGGGCTACGGGTCCCGCGGCCGGCGAGACACTCGCTCGCGTGTTGTCACCGGAAACGCTTGATGCGTTGGTGAAGGACGCGTATGCGCATGGCGGGTCGCTGGGTGCGCACGAATTGCTGGACGAGATGACCAAGGCGGTGCTCGAGCGGGCGCTGGACGCGGAAATGACCCATCGTTTCGGATACGAGAAAGGAGACCCTGCCGGAAGCGGGTCCGGGAATCCCGGAACGGCAGGTCCCCGAAAACTGTGTCGACCTCGAATGGGCCGGTCGAGCTGGCGGTGCCGCGCGACCGGAACGGTTCGTTCGAACCGGCGATCGTGCCGAAACGCGCACGCAGGCTGGGTAATATCGACGCGATCTCGTCGGTCACCACTTCGGTCACATTGGAGATCAATTCTGTGGCAGTCCCGGCCTTCGGACGAGGTGTATCCGCTCCTCTATGTCGACGGCCTGCGGCTGCGGGTCAAGGACAAGGGTGTGGTCACCTCCAAGGTCGCCTACCTGGCCATCGGCGTGGACATGGAGGGCCGCAAACACGCCCTCGGGCTCTGGGTCGCCGTTACCGAGGCGGCGAAGTTCTGGGCCAAAGTCGTCACCGGCCTGCGTAACCGTGGGGTGAAAGACATCCTGATCGCTTGCTGTGACGGCCTTACCGGCCTGCCCGACGCGATCCGCGGCGCGTTTCCCGACACTGTGGTCCAAACGTGTGTCGTGCACGTGATCCGCAACGCCATGCGCTTTATTTCCTATGGCGACCTTCTTCCGGGCGTGTCTGATGTTTGGCTCTGGCGCACTTTCGGTGGTGGTGTTAGCCGAGGAGGATGCGATGGCGCAGGAGGTTGATGCCTGCTCGTCCGTACATCTGCCGCTTGAGCAGCTTGGTCTTGGTGTTCACGCCTTCGGTGCGTCCGTTGTGGTGTTCGAGGGTGACCGCGGCGATGACGGCGTCGGTGTCCTGGTCGATTCCTCGGGTGAAGGAGCGCACGTGAGGTAGGTCTGCTTCGCGTGCGGCGGTAATCCATTCCTTCAACCGGGCGGGATTGTCCTTGTGGGGAGAGAGCAGAGCTGCGAAGGAGCGCACAACGCCTGCCAGCGCCGTCATTTCGGGGCAGGCCGCGGTCAGAGCTTGGAGTCGTTCGTGTTGCCGTTCGGTGAGATTCTCCGGCCGGGTCAGTAGCAGCCGACCGGCTCGTCGTGGTGAGAGCTGTGGGTGATCGTCGAGATGCCGTCCTTGGTTCAGGTAGCGCACGAGGAGGTTGTGGCTGCCGGTATAGCCCAGAGCGCGGATCTCGGCCAGCAGTGCGGTGGCCCCGACGGCTGGGTCTTGTTCACGGCGGGCGCGGAGGTGGTCCCGGTACGGGTCGACCATGCAGGCCCGGTACTTGGGAACCCGCTGAATACGGTCCGGGGTGGCGGCGCGGGCGTATCGCTTGACCGTGTTCAGCGCCAGACCCAGGCGGCGTGAGCAGTCCAGCAGCCCGACTCCAGCCTCGAGCAGGGTATGGATCTGCTGCCACCGCTGCAAAGTAGTCTCGGCCAGCTTTCCCTCACGTAATCCTGTGGCCGACGCCCAGCACGCGCTATGGGCGGCGACCTCCTTGCCCACGGCGTCACACAGGCCGTGCCAGAGATGCCATCGGTCGGCGACCTGGATCGCGTTGGGCAGCGCGTCCTTCACAGCCTGTGCATAGGCTGTCGAGGGGCGTGTCTGATGTTCTGTGTATGAGATCGACTTCGTGTCGATTGAGGGAGTACACAGTTGTTCGTGACTGATGAGGATGTCGAGCCGGCCAGGCGGGCGGTCAACGACATGGTGGATGCCGGCCTTCTTGATCATCTGATGTCCAAAGTGGATGATGGTGTGGCGTTGACCGGGGAGGGCGGGTTGCTGCCTGAGCTGGTGAAAGCTGTCCTGGAGCGTGGTTTGCAGGCCGAGCTGACGGGTCATTTGGGGTATGAGAAGGGTGATCCTGCCGGTCGGCTGGTCGGTAACTCCCGTAACGGATCGACGCCGAAAACGGTGTCCACCGAGGTCGGTGACGTGGATCTGGCCACTCCTCGGGACCGGGCGGGCTCGTTCGAGCCCCGGCTGGTCCCGAAGGGCTCACGCCGGGCCGGCGGCCTGGACGAGATGATCATCTCGCTCTATGCCGGTGGCATGACGGTCCGCGATATCAGCCACCATCTGGCCCGGACGCTGGGCACGGAGCTCTCCCACGACACGATCTCGAAGATCACCGACGCGGTGCTCGACGAGGTCAAGGCCTGGCAATCGCGGCCGCTGGACGAGATCTACCCGATCATCTACCTCGACGCCCTGGTCGTGAAGGTCCGCGACGGCCACGCCGTGCGCAACAAGGCCGCTCACATCGCCGTCAGTGTCGATCTTGACGGCGTGAAGCACGTGCTGGGGATCTGGGTCCAGGCCACCGAAGGGGCGAAGTTCTGGGCCGGGGTCTGCGCCGAGCTACGCAATCGCGGAATCCGGGACGTGCTGATCGTGTGCTGCGACGGGCTCACCGGATTTCCCGAGGCCATCGAGGCGACCTGGTCGCAGACCACCGTGCAGACCTGCACCGTCCACCTGATCCGCGCGGCGATGCGGTTTGTGTCCTACACCGACCGCAGGAAGATCGCCGCCGCACTGAAACCGATCTACACCGCGCCCACCGCCGACGCCGCCCGCCTCGAGCTCGACGCGTTCGCCGCGTCCGACCTCGGAAACCGCTACCCCGCGGCGGTCATGACCTGGGAAAACGCATGGGAACGGTTCATACCGTTCCTCGAGTTCACCCCGGAGGTCCGCAAGATCATCTACACCACCAACGCGATCGAGTCCCTGAACTACCTACTCCGCAAGGTCATCAAGAACCGGGGTCACTTCCCCAACGACGACGCGATCATCAAACTGCTCTGGCTGGCGATCCGGGACATCGAGGACAAACGAGCACGTCAACGAGCCAAGGAGAAAGGCCTGCCACCAGCCGAACGCCGCGCCCCCGCCAAACTCGTCGAAGGCGCCACCATCCAAGGCTGGAAGAAAGCCCTCGGCTCCCTCGTCATGACCTTCCCGGAACGCATCGCCCACTACATCAAATAGAACCCCATTTCGATCACTTACACAGAAAACTTGACAGGCCCGGCGGGCATGGTATGCCCACATCACGCTGTCGATGCTCGCTCATGCCTGGCTCGCCGTCTCACGATCCCTTGTCATAAAAGGGGAACCGGCGCCACCGAGGCAGACATGATCGGATTTACGCTACCGGAGATCCGGCGCCTGCTCGCCAAACTGGTGTTGCGTGTCGCCGACGCCGTCGACCACATCTGGGCCTGGTCTCGTTTCCGGCGCCGACGACAACACCAAGCCCGGCTCAGCCACTACAAACGCTGCGGCCACCCACTAACCTAACTGTCGTTGCAGTGTTAGGCCACCTCATCCAACGTTACTAGAAAGGCTCGGGCCACACCTGATTCTTCTCCGTTGAGCCGTACAAGGATATCCAGAGCGCGTTGCGCGTGCTCCCGAGCACTATCGAGCCGAGAGGCTCGGCGGTCGAGTTCAGCGATGCCCAGCAAAGCCAGAGCTTCGTGATAGCGGTCGTCGAGCACGGAGCAGAGTTCCAAGACCACCTTGTAGTCGTGCAGCGCTATCGCCACGTCACCGAGATCGCGGCGAGCATGTGCCATGTTGACGAGAATGTTTATCTCGGTCAACCGAGTGTCGCTCGCCTTGGCTGCCCGCAGACCGATCGCCCCGCACCTGAGCGCTTCCTCCGGCCGCCCAGACTCGACGTAAAGCTCACACAAGGAGTCCAGGCACGATGCTTTTCGAAACTCTGTTCCGTGCACCATCGCGAGTTCGACAGCCTCTTGCGCATGGCGGATTCCTTCGTCGTACCGCTTCATTTCCCTCAACGTCGATGCAAGATTCGCCAGTAACGCGATCTGCAGGTCTTGGTTCCCTATCTCCCGGGCCAGCGATAGTCCCCGTTCCAGATGACGAACAGCGACCTTGTTCTGGCCGATACGAGAGTGTGCGACACCGAGAATCGTCAGAATTCGCGCCTGCGGTTCGGGAAGGTGAGTCAATTCTGCAGACTCGAGCCCGATGTTCAACAACTCTATCCACTCGTTGAGCAGCCCGGTCGAGTAGTAATAGTTGTACATGTACCAAGCCAGCTGCCACGCTATGTTGTGCTCTCCCAACTCGGCCGCGCATTGTGCGAGCGGCAGGATATTCGGAGCCTCGGTCTTGTACCAAGCGTAAGCCGACTCACGCGTATCGAACACTACCGGGTCATGTCGGGTATCCGGGACCGCTGCAGCAAACACGGGGAAATTAGGTACGAACAAGCTATGACTGCGCCGAATAGCGTGCAGGTACCAGATCAAGAACCTGCGAAGTGCAGCTGTTCGCTCCTCGGCGAGCTCGTCTCGATCGACCAGATCGGTGGCATAAACTCGGACAAGGTCATGAAACCGATAACGGCCGTCGTGGCATTCCAAGAGGTTCTGCTCAGTCAACGCAGCCAATAACACGGCAGTCTCACTCACTGGCTGGTCAATCAGCGCCGCGATAGCCTCGACGGCGACATCCTGCCCCGGCACGGCCCCCAGCAGCCGGAATGCGCGTGCCGCACTGGTCTCTAACGAATTATAGGACCAGGAAAACACTCCTCGGACGGACGACATCTCGTCGTCATCGGCAGCCAACACATCCAACCGATTCCGCTCAGCTGTCAGCGCGGCTACCAGATCACCGAGACCCGCCGCCGGATCCGACGATACCTTCTCCGCCGCGATCCGCAGTGCCAACGGCAGAAATCCGCACAGCCGAGCCAACGCAGCCGCCGCGACCGGCTCAGCATCTATCCGTCGCCGTCCCACCGCCACTCGTAGCAAATCCAATGCCTCCTCTTCCGATAAGGCACCCAACGTCAGCCGCCGCGCCCCATCGCGCACCACCAACCCGGTCAACCGGTTCCGGCTGGTCACCAATACCAAACTCCGGGACTCTCCCGGCAACAACTCCCTAACCTGCTCCACTGAAACGGCGTTGTCCAGGAGAATCAACATCCGCTTGTCCGCCAGCAGGGTCCGATACAAGACCACCTGCGCATCCATCTCATACCGTCGGCTCGTTGCCCCAAGGGACCACAACAACTGCCCTATCGCCTCTTCCGCCGACAACGGTACTCGATGTGGATCAAATCCTCGCAAGTTGACATACAACTGACCATCCGGGTAATTTTCCGCCACCTCACGAGCGAATCGAACCGCCAACGATGTCTTCCCCACGCCTCCCACCCCGTCTAACGCCGAGATGACCAACGCGCCGTTGCCTTGCCCCTCCGGCACCCGCCAGCGAGCCAATTGCTCCAATTCACCCATACGCCCCACGAAACCCGGCACCTCGCGCGGAAGCTGCGCCGGCACCTCCACCGCGGGCCCCGTTTCCAACACCAAATCCGGTTCCGAACGCAGTATCCGCATCTGCAGATCGGCAAGTTCCCCGCTCAGGTCCAGCCCCAACTCCTCAGCGAACAACCGGCGCGCAGCATCGAATTCGGCCAGCGCGTCCGCGCGCCGACCACTCCGGTACAACGCGAGCATCAACAACCCGCGCAGCCGCTCACGAAACGGCTCCGCCCGTACGGCTTCCACCAGTTCACCCACCACCGCACGATGCCGGCCCAACGTCAACAGTAGCTCCGCCCGTTCCTCCACCACCTCGGTCCGCAACTCGGTCAGCCGCACCCGCTCCACCTCCGCAAGTGGCCCTGGCAGGCCGAACAGGGGCACTCCCCGCCACAACCCCAGGCACTCCCCCAACAGGGCCGCCGCGGCAGCCTTGTCCCCCGCCGATACCAACTCTCGCGCCCGCCGCACCCGTGACTCCACCACCATCACGTCCACCGCATCGGAATTCACCACCAAGCGATACCCCCCGCCCGAGCGGATCAGGACATCACCGCCAAGAGGTGACAGCACTCGCCGCAATCCGTGAATGTAGGTGTGCACGCTCCCTTCCACCGACGCAGGAGTCGACTCACCCCACACTCCGTCGATCAACTCCGCTCGCGACACCGTCTGATTGACTCGCAACGCCAGAATCGCCAACACCGCGCGCTGCCGAGGTGGCCCCACCATCGCTTCGCGACCTGCCAAACTAACCCGCACCTCACCCAGCAAATCGATCCGAAAATCTCGATCGGCATCACCCATGCCAACCTACCTCCATACAAACCAGACGAACCCGAAGTTCTCGCCAGCCTTGCCCAGGCCATCGCTGAAACGACAAAGAGCAATCCAGTCGATAACTCATCGAAATGGGGTTACTGACCTCCGTGGCCGGTAGCAGGCTCTGATAATGCGTCCCGCCTTCGTCGTTTCGCGGCCGTCTGACACCGGCCGACGCCATCGCGAGGTCTCCCACCGGGTGGGCTGCCGATTGCAGCGACCTCGGCTCTGCAAGCTGAGCGACGCCGCCGGGCCGGTGCCGACGAACTCGCCCATCGGTCGAGTTGATGGCGACTCCGACCCCAACTTAGCTCTCGATCGTCAAGGTGGGCCGCAGCCACTTGCCTTCGCACCACCGCTTCGCTCTCCAGCAGCCTTCCTGTGCGGCCAAACGCCACAGACCTCAGGAGCCTCCTTGATAACCCCCATGGA
This sequence comes from Amycolatopsis lurida, assembly GCF_900105055.1. Lineage (NCBI taxonomy): Bacteria > Bacillati > Actinomycetota > Actinomycetes > Pseudonocardiales > Pseudonocardiaceae > Amycolatopsis > Amycolatopsis lurida. Next base: position 6,317,459 of record NZ_FNTA01000004.1, on the reverse strand, counting down.
ACCCTCTACAGGCAACCCTTGCCCGACTATCGACACTTCCTGCCCGAAGTACTGAAGGCTGTAGAGGGCGACCACCCCCGGTACTCCGCTACCGAGCTGCCACGATTGCCACTTGAATGGCCTACGGCGGCCGGGTCGACCACGTGGCCGCCGGCCTGCGACCGGAAGCGAGTTGAACAGAGGCCAGCAAAAGCGCGCAACCGACCGATAGCCTCTGGGCGGGCATTCGCAGCCGAACGTTCGCATACGCGAATACTCAACACTCCGACGGTCACCCGCTGGGAGGGGTCACGTCCTGTTTTCCATCCAATCGAGAGGGAAACCATGGAGTGTCGTTGTTCCATTTCAGTAATCCCAGCAGACGAGTGACCGCCGCCTCCTCCACGCCGGCTTGCACAGTCAGGGCCCCATCCGTCCGACATCTGCGCTCGCGTCCCATGGACGTCAACCGATGATCCCTCTCGCCGGAAAGTGCGACGAGTACTCGCGGCGTCCTGCTATTCCGTGTGCGGCTGTAGCCAGCAGTCGCACGCACCTGCGTAGGGGTTGGGGCTTCCAACGTACCCCCTACCTCACCCTAAGGCGACACCTTGTAGCATCACGAGGTGAGTCCATCCGAGGGTTCGGAAAGCGGAAGTAGCACCGCCTCAAAGAGTCGTCGATGACCCAGGCCAAGCGCCCGGGCGGCCGTACAGCGCGGGTACGCGCAAAGATACTCACCGCGACGGTCGAACTGCTCGCACGCGATGGTGTCTCGGCCTTCAAATACGAAGAAGTGGCCGATCGGGCGGGTGTACACAAGACGAGCGTCTACCGCAACTGGCCCGACCGGAACGACCTCGTGATCGAGGCACTGAGTCGGCACGCCGACCAGCAGATCCCACTGGCCGACACCGGCGACTTGCGCACGGACGTCGCGGACTTCCTACTGGCACTGGCCGCCGAGCTGGAGACTCCCTTCGGTCGCGCCCTCGTAAACGCAGTACAAAGCCGCGAATACGAGGAGGTCACCTCGACCATTCGCGGCGTGTTCGACCGGCGCCTTGCCACGCTCCGCAGTCGGCTCGAACGGGCCACGTTGCGGGGTGAACTGCCGCCTGTCGATCCACTCTTCTTCACCCATATGATATCCGGGCCGGTGCACCTCTACCGCAACCGTGCCGACTTGACGTTCAGCCGCCTTGAAGCAGAGCGCATCACAGATGTCGTACTGGCGGGGATCAGAGCCACTGCGAGCCAGGGCGGCGACCTCGCGAGCTCTTGATCCACCATCACGTGCCACGGCTGAGAATGCGAGCAGATCCCCTGGAGTGTCCCGCAGGCACAGGCGAGTCCTGGCATATCGTCGAGAGCCTCGGGTTCAGCGATCCGACGGCAAAGCGCCCGCGACAAACGGAACCGGTTCTTGAGGGATTACCCGCAACTTCGCCGCCGAGACGCCCACCACGACCGCAACCGCCCTGTCATCGTCATCGTAGATCCATTGCTGCCTGAAGACGGACCACGCATCTGGAGGCGCATTTGCCGATGATCGGGCGGGCGGTAATCGGACTTATTGGCGACGCGTTCGGATCACTGCCCGTCTGCGGCCTAGCAGAAACACACCGATCCGGCCTGCGGCGAACAAGCCACACGGACTTCCTTAGTCCACGCTCCGACTCCGGTCGGCACCCATCCCTATCAGGAGTCCCATGCGATACTCCGGACGCCCGGCCGTCGTCATGATAGCCTCAGTGCTTCTTACCGTTTCGATCGTCGGCTCGTCACCGGGTGTCGGTCTTCACGCACGCGGCTGGTTCACATCGTGGGCCGCTTCGCAGCAACGTCTGGCTTCGGTGACGTTGAAAGATCAATCAGTCCGCGTTGTCACTCATCTGAGCCAAGGCGGTGACGCGGTTCGTATTCGGATTCAGAACACCTTCGGCAGCACACCGCTCGTAGTCGATCGGACCACCATCGGGCACAGCGACGGGCAGGCCGGCGTGACCGGCGTACGGTCGGTCACCTTCGGTGGCCGCCGTTCAGTGACCGTCCCTCCCGGCGAAGACATCTGGAGCGACCCGGCCGAACTGGTCACCCGCCCTGACGAGGACCTGGCTGTCAGCATGTATGCCTCCGGCAGCGTCGTTCCCGGACAGCACGACAACGCGTTGCGGAATAATTACCTCACCCCTCCCGGCGCGGCGGACCACACCGCAGACACGTCCGGGAGTGCGTTCACCGAAAAAGTGACCGCGACCTACCTCGTCAGCGCAGTCGATGTGCACAACCTGGCATTGCGGGGCACAATCGTGCCGTACGGTAGTTCCGTCGTCGACGGTACGGGCAGCACCATTTGTAATCCTGGGTGCGGGGTTAAGCCAGTCAACCGGCGTTGGACCGACGCTCTCGCCCGGCGAATCACTGCGGAACTCCCGCCCACAAAGCAATTAGCCGTGGCTAACGCGGGTATCGCCGGGACGACCAGCGCCGCCGACTGCCCGCAGACGCCGACGGCGTTCCGCGGCTTGGACGCCAACACACGCATCGAACGCGACGTTCTCGCCCTGCATGGGGTCACCGACGTAATCTTCTACTACGGCACGAACGACCTCGCGTCTGGCTGCACTGCGGCGCCCATTCTCGACAGCTACCGGCGAGCGTTCGAGCGGCTGCACGCAGCGGGCATCGCTGTGTACGTCACACCGATCACGCCACGCCCAGGCTACTCCGACCAGAACAACAAGGATCGATACACGACGAGCACGTTCGTCAAGCAGTGGAATAGTTGCGCTGGAACCTGTGACGGCGTCGTCGACTTCGACCAGGTTCTCAAAGACCCGCTCAAGCCCAACAGCATCGCCCCAGGCTACGACGTCGGCGACGGGATCCACGTCAACATGGCCGGTCAACAAGCACTCGCCGACTACGTTCCTCTCGCGATGCTCGGCTCGGTTCGGAAAGGACATCGATGAAAGTCGCGCTGCACATCGCACTGGTCTCGGCGGTACTGGCCTCCTCGGGGTGTGCGCCTCCGACCTCACCGGAAGTCTGGTCATCACCTGCGACAGTCTCAGCGCGAGTGTGGGTTACCACGCCTGACCGCACCGAACTGCTCACCGAACGCCCAAGTGTCACCTTCGGCGCCAAACCGTCAGATCAGCCGACGATCGTCGTCGACTCGCGGCGCACCTATCAGCCGATCGACGGCTTCGGCGCCTCTCTTACCGACTCTGCGGCCGCTGCCCTGCAGAAGCTAGCGCCGAACGTGCGGGATGACACCATGCGTCGGCTGTTCGATCCCATCACAGGGATTGGTGTCAGCTTCCTGCGCCAGCCGATCGGGTCGTCCGACTTCACCGCGGCGTCCGAGCATTACACCTACGATGACATGCCCGCAGGTCAGACCGACTTTCCCCTCCACAATTTCGACATTTCACACGATCGGCTGGCGCCCCTGCCCCTGTTGCGGGAAGCAAAGCGGCTCAACCCGGAACTCAAGATCATGGGCACCCCGTGGAGCCCTCCCGCCTGGATGAAGACCACCGGTTCGCTCGTAGGAGGAAGGCTCAAGGACGACACCTCCGTCTACGACGCGTACGCCCGCTATCTGGTCGAGTTCGTCCGCGCGTACGCCGCGTCCGATGTGCCGATCGACTTTCTGTCCGTGCAGAACGAACCTCAGAATCGCGCTCCGGATGCCTACCCGGGCACCGATATGCCCGTTGCCCAGCAAGTGCGGGTGATCGAAGCACTCGGGCCCAAGCTACGACGAGCCAGTCCAGGCACGCGCATTCTCGCCTACGACCACAACTGGGCCACCCATCCTGACGACATCGCCACCACACCGCCGGGTTCGCCACCCGAAACGGACTACCCGTACGAGGTACTGCGAAGCCCGGCCGCGAAATGGATCGATGGCACGGCGTTCCACTGCTATTACGGTGACCCGAGCGCTCAGAGCGCACTCCACACCGAATTCCCGGACAAGGGTATCTGGTTCACCGAATGCTCCGGTTCGAGCAGCCTCGGTGAACCGCCCGAGAAGGTGTTTCGCGACACGCTGGCTTGGCACTCACGCAACGTTATCCTAGGCGCTACGCGGAATTGGGCGCGTTCAGCCGTCAACTGGAATATCGCCTTGGACCACACCGGCGGTCCGCACAACGGCGGCTGTGCCACCTGCACCGGCCTGATCACCGTGCGATCTGACGGAACCGTGACCCCCGGCGCCGAGTACTACACGATCGGGCACATGGCCAAGTTCGTCCGACCTGGAGCACGCCGGATCGCCAGTACATCCTTCGGTACCACCGGCTGGAACGGCCAGATCATGGACGTCGCGTTCCGAAACCCTGACGGCTCGACCGCCGTGATCGTCCACAACGAGAACGACGATCCGCGCAGCTTCGCCGTCACCTCTGGTGACCAGACCTTCGAGTACTCACTGCCAGGAGGCGCACTGGCTACTTTCTTATGGCCGCCGAGCAAAGCGCTCGAGAACAAGCTCGAGTACATCCCCCTCACGGCAGCAACCGCGACCGGAATGCCGGCGCACGCTCCAGCGGCGACCGCGATCGACGACGACGCCTCCACTCGCTGGACCACCGAGCAGCCGCAGCAACCGGGTCAGTACATCGATATCGACCTAGGTCGGCCACAGATTTTCCGGCGCCTGACCTTGGACAGCGGCGGCGATCTCGGCGACTACGCCCGCCACTGCGACGTCTACGTCAGCGACAACGGTGCCGACTGGCACCCGCTTGCTGGAGGCGCCGGCGCCGGCCAGCTGACGGTCATCGATGTCCGTCTTGCACAAGCGCGATACCTACGGATCGCCACCACGGCTTCAGCGGGTAACTGGTGGAGTCTGGCCGAGATAGCTCTGTACCGCTGAGCGCATCGGCCGCCACGCAGCCGCGTGGAGATAGCCGCTCGGCGTATCGAAGTGGTTGAAAGGTAAGGCAAAGATGGCGTCACCGACGCCGGGGGTCGTGAGTGGTGGTGATGATTAGAACCGTCATTACCACTCGCGACCACTCCGATCTCGAGCTTCCGTTCACCAGACGGGCATCATGAGCGCGGGCAACTCACTGCGACCGGTTATCCCAAGCTTGCGGTACACGTTTGACAGGTGGAATTCCACCGTGCCGGTGCCCAGGCTCAGCCGAGCGGCGATCGCCTTGTTCGCGAGGCCGGCCCTGGCGAAGTTCAGGACCTTGAGTTCTTGGGCGGTCAACTTGCCGTCGGTCCCCGACTCGCCCCACCTGCGTATAGCTTCGTCTATCTGGCGCACCCAGACGTCGCTGTTCATCGACTCTGCGGTCGCCCGCGCGGCCGTCAGAGCGGCATGGGCGTCCTGATATCGGGCTCTTAGACTCAGTCTAACACCCAGCTCGTATTGAGCCCGCAGCAAAGCACCCCGAGCGTGGCTACGCGCCAAGTATCCGATCGCTTCTTCGAACAACTTGATGTCTCGTCCCTCTTCGGACACCAAGGCAACGGCTCGAAGTGCGGCCCCCACACCATGCGCAGTTCCCCACTGCTGCGCGTGGAAGAGCTCCTCGTCCACGAGTGACAGAGCGAGGCTGCGCCGATCAGTCGCTGCGGCGCACAATGCCGCCGACGACCGCCAAGGGATCACGGCGGGATTCGTGACCCCCCAGGCGGCAAGCTCACGTCCGCAACTGGTGAAGTCCTCGTACGCCAACTGTGACCGTCCGGTGGCCTCTCGCACGGCACCACGGGCGGCCAATACCTCCGCGCGGTCGAATACACCGTCCAGGCTTTCGCCGAAACCGTGCTTGAGCAAGAACCCGTCGGCGCGTTCAAGTTCTCCGAGATCCAGCAAGGCAGCCGATCCCCAAGCGATCGCGACCTCTGTGAACTGCCTGACTACACCCTGACGAAGGGCGCCGTCGAGCAATTCCCAGGCCACCCGCGGTTCACCTCCAAGGGCCGCGACTCGCGCACGGAGCACCGTAAGAGCCGAACTGTGAGGATGAGTTCCAGACCAGCCCGATCGCGCCATCGCGCGATCGAGAAGGCCCTGTGCCTCTTCCAATTCGTCCGCGTAAACGAGAGATAGCACGGCGTACCAGAAACTCCCCAGATCACGCCAATCGAAGTCTTCGAGGGCTCGCTGGGCCAGTTCAGTTACGGTTTGTGGATCTCGACCTCGCGTAACCAGCAGCATCGCACAAGTTGCGTGCAAGCGATGGTACGGCACGGGGCCCCAGTTCCCCCGGGGGCGGACATCTCCAGGCCGGGGGCTGCCCGCGACATAAACCAGCCCGCCGAGGTCCGGTCCGATGATGCTCCTCGAAGCCCCCGCGAGCACATCATTGAGGGTAGCCAAAACCGCTTGGTCAGCTTCACTCCACCGCCCAAGGCGACCGAGCCGCGCGCGTTCCGTGCGCGCCAGGTCCAGGGCTCGGCGGATTTTCGCCACGTCCTCGGATATCTCCGGTTCTCGCATGTCACCCCCGGTCGCGTCTTGGCTAGCGGAAGTCCACCTTAGCCACGCACGGGTCCGGCTCCCGCATACAACTGTCACCTCCGGGCGCAGCTTCACCCAAACGGGGGGGCGCGGCGTTCACAACCACGGCGATGGCTTCACCCCATACTTGTTACCGGCCACCGGCGCCGAACCGATCGCAAACCGACATTTCAGGCGTTGCAACACACAGAAACACCGGAAGGGCGGATAGTGTTGCTCAAGCCTATTCGTTCCGCTTTTCAGTCCCATGCCCTTGCCCGTGTTACAAGTACATGAAGACCGCCTGCGGCCATAAGCCTAGGTGTGAACGGTCAGAAAGACGGAGCCAAAGGGCAGAGGAGGCTCGATCGCGTTGTTTCGCCAGCATAAAGTAAAGCATCCTTGATCAGGTCGACACAGCATGGAGGGTGACGAGTGCGAGTCTTACTCGTGGAAGACGATACCCGGCTCGCGTCCGCTCTCCGGGTTGCACTGGCACGGCACGACATCTTGGTCCACTGGGTTACCAAGGGCCGTGAAGCACTCGCGCATTTGGGCCTCTCTGACGTGATCTTACTCGACCTGGGTCTTCCCGACATGAACGGCTTCGATTTATGCCGTTCGATCCGAAAAGGATACGACACCCCAATTGTCATCGTCTCCGCCAGAGGAGAGACTTCCTACCGCGTGGCGGGGCTAAGATCCGGCGCGGACGATTACCTGGTGAAACCATTCAACGTTGAGGAGCTGATTGCGCGAATGGAGGCCATCTTGCGTCGGCGACACCATACCCAGCTGCGCGCACCGCCGGAACAATTCCGGATCGACGACGTGTTGATCGACTTCTCGCGCCGCGAGGTAGTCGTCGGCGAGGTGGCCGTGGCGCTCACTGGCAAAGAGTTCCGACTGCTCGAATTGATCGTCACCGCACAAGGAGCCGTCTGCCAACGCGAACGATTGATCAGCGGAATATGGGGAAAAACATGGCCAGGGGCTGGCCGCGCACTCAATGTCCAGGTCGGAGCACTTCGGGCCAAAGTCGGGCGCCCCGACATGATAGTCACAGTTCATGGGGTTGGCTACAGGCTAGCCGACAAGCTTGCTCCGACTGCCCGCACAAGTCACCGGACATAATCCAGCCGCAGGCTCTTTCCAGATCGCCGAACGGGCAAGACCGACCTGCAAACGGGCAAAGCCGGGCAGATGACGCAGATCGAGATTTTCATCCAGCCGGACTGCCCTGAAAGCAGCATCGATTTCTCGCCTCACGTGCGAACATCACAAAGAAGTCCATCGGTGACGAAGAGAGGTACCTGGACTATGAGATCCACGCAACGACAAAGTGTACTTCCTGCTCCGGCGGACCGTGGCCAAGCCCAGCCGCATCCGACCGCGCTCCGCTCCGTCCCGATGCGGCTGGGCTTGGCCACGGTGGCGGCGATGGCGGTGAATGCGCTTGTCGCCATCGCCGCAAGCTTACTCGATGCGCAGGGCACTAAGACGGGACTTGCCCCCATCGCCTTCCTGTCTCTTACTTTGATCGGTGTCCTAGCGGGAGCCTTCGGCTGGACGCTGATCGCGAAACGTATGTCTCGTCGGACGCTGCGCGTGGTCGTGCCAGCCACTGTGCTTTCCTGGATCCCTGACGTCCTGCTGCTCAACCAGGGAGCGACCATCGTGAACGTTGTCGGCCTCATGCTGATGCACCTGGTGGTAGCAGCTGCGGTGGTACTCGCCTTTCGCGGGCATAATCGAACCCCAATCAACGCCGACGATTAATCCTTCGACGGTGGCGTCATGACCGCACTCGAGGGTAAAAGACATGCTCTTGATCTGCACGACCACGGGCTACCGGCCGTTCGTTGCCGCCCACGCCGCGTACCACTTCCAGCGGTAGTCGCTGCGGTCCGACCGACCGTGCCACCGTATTCGTCGCGGCGTACACTTCTTCGGGCGTAGCGAAGTCAGACAGAAGATATCCACGCACGGCGTGGATCTCGGAAAATCAAACCCCGCCGCTTGCGTTCGTCTCGCCGCCTGCGCGAAGGCGGCGGCTACTTGCGCTATCTCGGCCCGTCCATTGGGGAAACTGAATCGCCGCGGCCGCACGCCGACGGGTTCCAATGACGCCGGTCGTCAGCCGGGGTTCGCTGTGGCCCGCCATGGCAAAGCTGCAGGGCACGACTCCTCCGTCGTGAATCGATCGCTTGAGCCAACTTGGCCAGGCCTGCCACGTCGTCGTCTCATTGGCGGCGACCTGACGCGGCCAGGATATGCCAGCGATCCTGATCAACGAAAGCGATTCGACGAAACCAGGTGTTTCGCCCTCCGCGATTTCCTTGTAGCGGCGAACCATCTGTTCCGTAACACGACCTTCAGCGGTCGCATAGTTGGAGACGCCGCGGACACGCAGTCGTGCTAACAGATCATGCGAAGCGAGTAGTTGGCCGAGCCGTCGTGCGGGAGAGACCATCTTTCCTGGTTGAAGGTGGCTGCGCTTAGCCGGGCGTGCGCAGCCCTGACAAAACCGGGACGGGTCAGCACTGTCGAATGTCTCGGGTCCGGCAAGCGACACGGAAAGGCCTACGCGAGAAACCACTGTTGTAACACTCGTCAAGAAGCGCGCCGACTCAAACTTGATGGATAGGGGTCGGATCGCGACGTGGACCCTCCCCTCATGTCGGGCGGGTCACTCCTGATTCCTGGTGCTGGGATGGATAGGGAGGCCACAGTGGAACGAGGCCTTGTCATGACCACCGTGTAAGCCATGGATGGACCAGGTTCAGGTCGTTGGACGTGGCCCAGAAAGGCTCTATCTGTGACCGAGAACACATCGCCTGATCGGGCTACGGGTCCCGCGGCCGGCGAGGCACTCGCTCGCGTGTTGTCACCGGAAACGCTTGATGCGTTGGTGAAGGACGCGTATGCGCATGGCGGGTCGCTGGGTGCGCACGAATTGCTGAACGAGATGACCAAGGCGGTGCTCGAGCGGGCGCTGGACGCGGAAATGACCCATCGTTTCGGATACGAGAAAGGAGACCCTGCCGGAAGCGGGTCCGGGAATCCCGGAACGGCAGGTCCCCGAAAACTGTGTCGACCTCGAATGGGCTGGTCGAGCTGGCGGTGCCGCGCGACCGGAACGGTTCGTTCGAACCGGCGATCGTGCCGAAACGCGCACGCAGGCTGGGTAATATCGACGAGGTGATCCTGTCGCTGCATTCCCGTGGCATGACGACCCGCGATATTGAATCACACCTTTATGAAGTTTATGGCGTGAACGCCTCACGGGAACTGATTTCCAACGTCACCGAGGTGGTTGCCGACGAGATCGCACTGTGGCAGACGCGTCCGCTGGACGAGGTCTACCCGATTCTCTTACGTCGACGGCATCCGCCTGCGGATCAAGGACAAGGGCGTGGTGACCACGAAGGTCGCCACCTGGCCGTCGGCGTGGACGTCGAAGGTCGTAAGCATGCCCTCGGCTTATGGATCGCCGACAGCGAAGCCGCGAAGTTCTGAGCCAAGGTCGTCACTGACCTGCGCAATCGGGGCCTGCGGAACATCCTGATCGCCTGCTGCGACGGTCTGCCCGGACTGCCTGACGCGATCCGCGGCGTCTTTCCCAACACCGTGGTCCAAACGTGCGTGGTCCACGTGATCAGAAAACGCGATGCGGTTCGTCTCCTACGGTGACCGCAAGAAAGTCGCCGCCGGAATGCGATCCATTTACACCGCACCCACGCTCGAGGCCGCCGAGATCGCACTCAAGAACTTCGCCAAAGAATTCGGCACCCAATACCCCGCCGCAGTCCAAGTCTGGCAGCACGCATGGAACGAATTCACCCCATTCCTGGACTATCCAGCCGAGCTGCGCCGAGTTGTCTACACGACAAACCTGATCGAGAACATCAACTTCCAGCTCCGGAAACTCACCAAGAACCGCGGTCACTTCGACAGCGACGCCGCCGCCATAAAACTCCTCTACCTCGGACTCCGGAACATCACCAGCCACCGCGGAGGACCATCAGGTACCGGAACCCGAGGCTGGAAACAAGCACTAAACACCCTCACCGCACTCTTTCCAGACCGACTGCCACTCCACTAGAATCAGAGAACAAATCATCCGTGGCTTACACGGAAATCATGACAGAGCCGGGTCGTGCGCAGCAATTCTGGTCAAAATCCGAAGGCACTCACGACGCCAGCGCCTGACCATGCGGGACTGTTCCAAGATCGGTGTTTCCGGCCCGACACGCCGGGCCGAGGTCCGGCGGGATGGGCACTGTGAGTGATGACATCGGACCTTGTGAGTCCACGCAAGAGTGAGTCCAAGCCGGCGCGGGAGCTGTCGCCGGAGCAGGCTGCTGCGGCGGCGATGGTGGCCGAAGCGAAGGCGCGGGGGCTGGCGTTGACCAGCCCGGATGGCTTGCTGAAGCTGTTCACCAAGAACGTGCTGGAAACCGCGCTGAACGAGGAGATGACCGAGCACCTCGGGCATGAGAAGAACCAGGCGGAGCCGGACCGTGACTCGACGAATGTCCGGAACGGCACTCGGCCGAAAACGGTGGTTTCGGACGCTGCGGGCGAGGTCGGGATCAACGTGCCTCGGGATCGGGAGAGCACGTTCGAGCCACAGATCGTGAAGAAACGGCAACGCCGTCTTACCGAGGTGGATGAGATCGTGTTGTCGTTGTATGCGAAGGGAATGACGACTGGCGATATCTCGGCGCATTTCGCCGAAATATCCGGGTCCTCGGTCAGCAAAGAAACGATCTCGCGGATCACCGACAAGGTCGTCGCCGAAATGAACGACTGGGCCGGCCGTCCACTGGATTCGGTCTACGTGGCCGTGTTCATCGACGCGATCCAGGTCAAGGTCCGCCACGGGCAGGTCGCCAACCGGCCCGTCTATGCCGCGATCGGCGTCACCGTGGACGGTCACAAGGACGTCCTGGGCTTGTGGATGGGCGTCGGCGGCGAGGGGGCGAAGTTCTGGATGAGCGTGCTGATCGACCTGAAGAATCGGGGCGTGCGGGACGTGTTCTTCCTCGTCTGCGACGGGCTCAAAGGTCTGCCCGACGTCGTGATGAACGTGTGGCCGCAAACTGTCGTGCAGACCTGCATCGTGCACTTGATTCGCAACGTGCGCCGTGAGGCGCCTGTTATTTCGATCGGGGGTGGGAGACCTTCGACGCTGGGCCGTCGCAGCGGTTCGGTGAAGCTGAGGGCAGCCTGACTCGTGGAGCGACGGGGAGGGTGGAAGCGGCCCTGACAAAGCCGGGACGTGCCAGTACCACCGGATGGTGCGGGTTCGGCGAGCGAGACGAGAAGGTGTACGTGAGGAACCAGCGGTGAAGCCTCGTTAGCAAGAACCGGCTCGAACCTGGTGGATCAGGGCCGGGACGCGGTGCGCGTTCTCACTGTTTCGATGGGAGCGTCCGTCATGATCGAAACCGTCGGTTGTGACAGCTCGGGATGAAAGTCTGCGGCGTAATCCCGAGGGCCGCCGGGGTATAGCTGGGCGCCTAACTCGTTGATCGGTAACAGGTGAACACGGGAACCGTCCCGGTTCCGCCTCGCGCGACCGCGTGTCCTATGTGGTGGCGCGGGGCTGGGTCCGCTGCCGGCCGATCGGGCCGGGACGGGGCGGAGCCGCCGTAGTAGTCCGAGGCCGGGAAAGCCGGTCACATGGCGAAGGGCGGCAGCGATGTGAGCGGGAAGGATGCTGTCATGCCGGAAGACGCGCCAGTGAATATCGGCGCTCTGCTCGACCGCCCTTTGCTGGTGCGAGAGCGGGTACTGGAGATTCAGACCAAACTGCACCGTTGGGCGACGGCCGACCGGGGCCGTCGCTTTGATGATCTGTTCAATCTCGTGGCGGACCCGGCGTTCCTCGTCATGGCGTGGACCAGGGTCCGGGAGAACAAGGGCGCCAGGACAGCTGGGATCGACGGGGCCACCGCGTGGTCGATCGAGAACAGCGGTCGCGGCGTGACGGGGTTCCTGACCGAACTGCGGTCCTCGTTGAAGGATCGAACGTTTCGGCCAACCCCGGTGCGCACCGCACAGATTCCCAAGGCAATCGGTAAAACCCGCCGCCTGGGGATCCCGACAGTGCGCGATCGCGTCGTCCAGGCGTCCCTGAAACTGGTGCTGGAACCTATCTTGGAAGCCGACTTCGACACGTCTAGTTACGGGTTCCGCCCGCAACGCCGATGCCAAGACGCCATCGAGGAGATCCGTTTCTATGCCGCACGCGGCTATGAGCAGGTCTTAGAGGGTGACATCGCCGCCTGCTTCGACGAAATCTCGCATCCGGCCCTGATGGACCGGCTGCGGGGCCGGGTCGGAGACCGGCGTGTCTTGGCGCTGATCAAGGCATTCCTGAAGGCGGGCCTGCTGGATGAGTTGCGCGACTTCCGGGACACCACCACTGGCACTCCCCAGGGCGGCATTCTTTCGCCGCTGCTGGCCAATCTCGCGCTGAGTGTTCTCGACGAGCATTTCCGCGCCCGGTGGGAGGCGATGGGCACCCAGACCCAACGCTGGCGAGCCACCCGGCGTGGAGCCGCGACCTATCGCCTGGTCCGTTACGCGGACGACTTCGTGGTGATGGTCTTTGGCACCCGGCAGCACGCCGAGAGCCTCTACGACGAGATCGAAACGGTACTCGGGCAAGTCGGGTTGCGGCTGGCGCCTGACAAAACCCGGGTCACCGGCATCGACGAGGGCTTCGATTTTCTCGGGTTTCGCATCCAGCGACACCGGCAGAAAGGGAGCGACCGGCGACTGATCTACACCTATCCATCGAAGAAGTCCCTGGCGGCGATTCGGCGGAAGGTCACCACAGCCACCGGTCGGCAGACAACCAGCCTTGCCGCGAACAAGTTGTTCGTCCGTTTAGGACAGATAACTCGCGGCTGGGCCATCTACTTTCGACATGGTGCTTCCAGCCGGGCGTTCGGCGCTCTGAACCACCATCTGTGGTGGAGAGTTTGGCGCTGGCTACGCAACAAGCACCCAAACCGGAACGCGAAGTGGATCATCCGCCACTACTACGGCCCCGGCCAGTGGTGGCCCACCAGCAACGGAGTTCGACTCTTCCAGCCCGCAACGGTGAGCATCCAGCGTTACCGATTCCGGGGCACGAGGATCCCGAACCCGTGGATGGCCCGGAAGGCATAACAACGGCACTCGTGGAGAGCCCGGTGCACGGAGACGGGCACGCCGGGTTCGGCGGGCGGCCCGCAGAAACGGACCGGTGGCAACACCGGCACCGCGCTGCGGGTCGACCCCACACCTTCCGGCTCGTGTCCCGCCGGGACTGGGACGCGGTGAAACGCGATATCAAACCCATCTACACCGCACCGAGCCCGGATGCCGCAGTGGCCGCTCTCGACGAATTCGAAGAGAAATGGGGTGCGAAGCATGGAGCAGTGATTCGTTTGTGGCGCAACGCTTGGGACGAGTTCACGCCGTTTCTCGACTACGACGTCGAGATCCGGACGATGATCTGTTCCACGAACGCGATCGAGTCGCTGAACGCCCGCTATCGGCGGGCGATTCGCGCGCGTGGACATTTCCCGACCGAGCAGGCCGCGATGAAGTGCCTGTACCTTGTGACCCGCAGCCTGGACCCCACCGGCACAGGCCGCGCCCGATGGACGATGCGCTGGAAACCAGTGATCAACGCCTTCGCCATCACGTTCGGTGACCGCTGGCCGGGAGCCGAAACCTACTGATCAACAACGCCGGAAACACCGATCATGGGATAGACCCGACCATGCGCCACCGGCCTAAACTAACCCACGAACACGACGCGTTTGGCCTTCTCCTCAATACTTCGTCGCGATGAATGCTCACCGGATGCATCCGGATCGGAGAGCGAGCAGCACCATCCGCGCCCGGTCACCGGTACCCAGCTTCTTACCGATCCGCGCGAGGTGACTCTTCACCGTAAGAGCGGAAATACCGAGTGCTGGGCCGATCTCCTTGTTGGTCTTCCCGTCGGCCACGTGCTCCAGGACACCGATCTCCCGAGTCGAAAGCTGGCACTCCTTACCGTCAACAAAGACGATCGACGATGTTTCGACGGGCTCAACGTCGTTGTCAGCCGGTGCCAGAACAACCAACGAAGGTGGCGCGAGGCCGACGTACCCCCGTGCTCCCGCCGCAATCGCGTCGGCCACGGCGGCCGGGCCGGTATTCGTACCCACGACGATGACCCTTGGCCATCCCCGCTCATGTAACCTATTCACCGCCTCGACAGCCGCCCCGTCGGAGTCTTCGGAGCGCACGACGGCGACATCACAGGGAAAGGTGGCCCCGCTGACCTCGGCGGCTTCGCTCGCCGGAAGGAGGACGGACTGCACGAACGCGCCCATGGCAGCCAGACGACTCTGCACGTCGTCCCCTTGCGACACTTCGTGCTCGAACAGCAGCACCCGGATGCATGTCGTCCCCCGCAATGCCCCAAAGGCGCTTCCCCCCGGCGAAGAATCGGGCACGTCGACTCGAGCCTGCCGACCACGGGGCAGGCCAGTGTGGGATTCCGAAGCAATCACTCCCTGAAACGCTCAACAGGCGCAATCGAGTTGCGCTGGCAACGCGACTCTTCTTTTTGAGCGTCTGAACGTCAATTCTTGAGAGAAGGATGGGGAACACCTTTGCCCTTGAGGCCCCGGCAGTTGCAAATTCAGGCGTGCTGCCGCAGGCCTGCCAGCAGATCCGGCCCTGGAACACAGCGCGCGGCCCCGACGGCACGAACGGTGTCGCCCAGCCTGCCGCTCGAAGCCGCCACCCGCGGGAGCACAGCGGCCACACGGCAGCTGGCAAGGACATCAAGGTCGGTTCTTTCGATCCGATTCGTCACCAGAACGGCCGGCGCGTCGAACCGTCGTGCCGAAACCTGTAGTAGTTGCATGAAATCCGCGTCCACCTGGTCGGTCGCGTGCACGCACACATCGACCCGAGGGCGCAGTTTCCCCGAATTCGGTACAACAACCAGCCCGGGCGCTGCCTGCAAGCAGGCGCCCAGACCGGCCAGCGTGATGGGCTCGACCGCGTTCGGCAAAACCCGAACCGAACGGCCGAGCCCCGCATCCACGTACCTGCTGCCGCGCCCGGCCGATACGCATTTCCCGTTGCTTCTGCCGATGGCTGACCACCGCTCAAGCAACAGATCACTCCAGATCAGCTGCATCCACAGTTCTTCGGAATTCGACGATGACGGATGACTGAGGATGTACCGCCGGATGTCGGTGATTTCGGATTCGAGGCTCCGCAGTTCCAGCGCCTCGTCAGGAGTCGCCCGCGCCGTGTACACAGCACCATCCCCTCATCTTTCGCCTGCCGAGACCCAACGGCACGGACCCCTATTCGTCGATCCAGCAGTACTTGCGAGCCAGCTCGACGATTCCCGCCCGCACCGCGAGGATCTGCTGCCCGGTCAGACCTGGCACGCAGGTCAACAGGGCCTCGGTGAGCTCATCACGCAGTTCTTGTGCTGTGAGAACGTCGCACGCCATCTCGTCCTCGTACACGACCCCAGCAGGTTGAGCGACAGCAGGCGGCGCCTCGGCCTGCTGCTCGGCCAGGTTCACCCGCGACGCTTTGAGACCGCGGTCGCCCTCTTCGGCAGCGAACCGGACACGCACGCCCGGCACGATCAGTCGCTTGTCGCACTCGAGGTCGTTGACGTGAAGGAAGAAGTCTTCATTTCCATCGTCCGGCGCCACGAATCCGTATCCGCGGACATCGTCGAATCGAAGCACCTTGCCCGTGAGCACGGGAGACATTCCGCCACCTCATTCATCCTAGAAAGCCACCACGGCCGCCTTAAACGCCCGTCGACCTAGATCGTAACCACGACGTGATACCGCCGGCCAGGTACCGGCATGAACGGGCAATCAAAGCTATCCAAACCTCCTTGCAGCCAGGCCGGAAGGGTGGCTCAGTTACGCCCCGGATCCGGTCGCCTTGGTGCCGGGTTTCGACGTCGCTCCTGGCTCCCAGGTGGTCACCCGGAGCGCTGACGTGCCCCGGGCGCTGTTCGCATAGAGCTCGGCCACCTGCTCGTCTTCCATCATCAGCGACTCATGCATGAACTCACCGTTGAGCCGCACAGCCGCCGGGCCTGCAGGGTTGAACAGCACATCTACTTCTTCGGGGAGCAGCTCGATCAGCTCACTGAGGTCGATCCGCCGCCAGTCGGGCGACACGATCCGCCGTCGGTGCGGTTCACCGGTCGCCACGACGACGCACCTGATGTCATCGGGCGACTTCGTGATCAACGGACGCCCGTCGCCGTTCATCGCGATGTCGAAGAGCGAGTCGCGCAGGAGCAACTGGATGTGCTCGGCCTCAGCACGTCCTTGCAGGACCAGCCGCAGCACCGCGTCCAGAGGATCCGACGGCGAGTTTTCGTCGGCCGGAACGTACTCCGGGTTGGCCCGGAATTTGCCGGGTTTTCCCTCGTCCTCCACCGGCCAGAGGCCGACGACGGACTCGATCGGCGGTGGCTCGTTCTCCGAGGTCGGACGCCAGGAGGGATCCATCAACAGGAACCAGTTCTCAATCGAGTCGCCAGCCGGATCGGTCATGGTAGTCATCCTTCACCTTATTCATCGAGTTCGCTCCCCTGCGCGGCCATCTCGCCGACCGGTTTCGTCGTCGCAGTGGCCGAGCCAGTGGCTCCATATTCGGTATCGCGCTTTCTCCGGTCGCGTCGGTGCACGGATGTGCCGTGCACCGACGCCGAACGCCATCAAGGGACGCTCCCCGGCTGGGAAGGATTTGCCGGTGCGCGCAGCTTCGGGTCCACTTGCACGTAGCCGGCTTCGTGATGCGACTCCAGCGCCTTGGGGGTAATCCGCTCGAACCCGGGGCCGGTCAGCTGGAGGACGCCGTCTTCGCCGAAGGCTAGCCGGCCCTGCGGACCGTAGAAGGTCCGTGGACAGCCTGCCTGAACGAATGTGTTGGCGAACTCGCGCAGCCCGGCAGGCAGACCGCCGATGCTCGCGAGCAAGACCGGAGGGCCGTGACGCCGACGGTCGGCTTCAACACCCCCGTCTCGTGCAATCCCGGGCCGCTGCAGAGGGAATGGGCCAGCACCTCCGGCAGAAGATCCAGCTCCTGACCGTCCCCGCGGATGGCGCGGTAGCCGGTTTCACTCCGCCGTGCGAACAGTATTACCGGACGCCGCGGCCAAGGAGTAACAGCCCATCGCCCGTCCGCGGCGAGGTACGCGGCGGGGGCCCCTTGGTCCTTGGCGGCCCAGCGCCGGACCCGCGCGAGGGCATCGGTGTCCCCGGAAAATCGGACGAACTTGCCGATCCTCGCCCCTGCCGGACCGGTGATCACAGTGGTCTGCAAGTCACCTGCCCGCGGCACCGATACCAGCGTGAGCGTGCCGCCCGCGTCACGCACGTGGACGTCGTTGAAAAAGTTCTCGGCGCGCAGGGCGCCGGCGAGGTCGAAGCCGAGTCCGCCATAGCCCACCCGGACGTCGGTTGCGCCGGTGTCGAGCACCACCGCCCGGTTCTGCGTGAGCTGACTTCGGAACTCCGTGTCGCCGAGCAGCAACGTGCCCAGAGCGGTGCCGTCCAGATCGATGAGCTTGCCGTCCGGGCGCTCGACCCTGGCCGACGTCTCGGTTCCTTTCATCGCCAAGACCAGAAAGTCCTGGTGGCCGTAGTGGGCCGGAGCCGTGTCGTGGGACGCTACCCGATCGTCGGCCCAGATGTAGCGGAGGTCGGCCGGGTTCAGCGGCGGCGGCGTCGTGACCTGCCACGGGCCGGTCAGCTCGATCAGCTTCGCCACGAAGGCCTCGTCGAGTGAGCGATCACCCGGGTGCGCGTAGTCCTGGCAGGTGGTCACGGCCAGGAGCGGACGCATCGCACTCGCGGCCATGCGTTGGAACTCGGGGGTGGCGGCGAGCCGATCCGCCAGCTCCTCGGGGGTGAGCAGCGTATGCCGGCCGTCCTTCAACGGCACCTGGTAACGGCCGCTCGCTGCACGGAAGAACAGGCGGACCGGTCCACGGCCGCCGGTCCGGTCCGCAGCGTAGCCCCCACCGCCGGCATTGCGAGTCTGGCTCATGTGGCCTTTCCCTGCGCTGTCCGTCGCCCCGCTCTCGTGGGCCTGCGCGTCCTTCATCGCCAGCTCCAGTTCACATTGTCGGAGGAGACCTGGTCCGAGGGCACCGCTACCCCGGGTGACGCCGGTGCGCCGGCTCCGGCGAGCGTGAGGAACGGCGTACCGCCGAACCCTGGCCACGCCGCAGATGGACCGGGCGCCGCGGCCTGCGGTTTCGGAGCGGCGTGCGCCCACACCTGGTCCAATGCCTGTCGCAGGTCGGTGACGCCGGTGCGCAGAGGTTGCTCACCGCCAGGTCGCAGTTCGATCCACTCGGAGTCGGACTCGATGCGGCCGTCCTCGGTCACCTGCACCCGGCCGTGAGTCACCACGGTCGGCACCGAGACCTCGGCCATGACCGCCAGCCCCAACCGAGCGGCGCCGCCGGACACCGCCAGTACCAGTCTCGCTTCGAAGCCGGCGTGCTTCGCCTCGTCGGCCGCGTTGCCCGTCACTCCGCGTGCCGCCAGCACCTTCGCGAAGCCGGCGAACGGCACGGGATCTCTCCGCCACATCTCGACGGTGCGCCGTCCGGGGCTCGCCGTCGCGACGACGATCTCCGCTCCGGCGTACTCCTGCAGCTTTCCGCTGATCTGCAGTACGTCAGGAACGCTGTCGCCCCGCGTCGGGAAGATCCACCCGCGCGCGCCGGGACCGATGACAGTCTGGGCCCGGAGCTGGTGGTCGTTGGCGCCCTGATCCGTCCACGGCGACGTCCAGGCATACAGTGCCACAGCCAGCTTCTGGGCAGCCGGGCTCAACGGTAGCAACGCCAGGAAGTCGAGCAGCCGCCCGAGTTCCGTCTCGTTCGTCCCGGTCTCCGGCTCGTGTCCCAGCAACCGCGGATCGGCCATCAGCTCGTCCAGCCGGCGGTAGAGCGAAGGATCCTTCGCCGCCAGCACCATGGCCGCCGAAATCTCGGCGTGCACCTGCCACACCGCCGGGTCCAGGCTGCCCGCCCAGAACCGGAATTCCAGCCAGTCGCTCGCGTCACCGTCCACGTACTGGAAGTTGATCGCGTCGTACTTGCTGGTACTCAGTGCCTGGACCTCGTCGATCGAGACGATTTCCCTTGCCGGCGGCGGGATCGGATTAGGGCCGACCGCCCACAGATCCCGCTGGAGCGCGGTAGCGCCGTAATGGTTACCCAGCCGGTAGAGCAGGCTCTCGAACGCCATATTCAGTTGAGCCACCCGGCCGTACACCGGCGGCTCCAGTTGCTCCTCGAAGCTGAAGTTGACATGCCCGCCCACGTGGTCGGCTTGCGCCGACGCGCCGTCGACCCCGCGGTACGAGCAAATGATCTCGAGCACCGCCGCCAGATTGGCCCAGCTCTTCGCCGCTCCGGGCAGGATCGGCGAGATCACCTCCACTCCGTAGTCGTGAGCCCCTTCCTCCACTACCGCCCAATCGCCGAAGCCCGCCTCGTCCAGCTTCGCGCGCAACACCGCATTCACGTCTACGAAATCTTCGCCGATCACCTGGAATTCGAGCTCGAAGCCGAACTGTGCGTCCGGTCGGCCAGTCAAGCCGCTCGGTACGCCGGCGGGGTGGAAGGTCAGCGGACTCACAGGTCCTCCTCGACCAGGGGCACGGCGCTCTCGTAGTCACGGCCCACCTGCTGCAGGCGCAGGTCACGCAGACGACCGGTCAGATTCCGGGCATCCACCAGCCGCTTCGACAGTCCTGCAAGGTCCTGCTCGGACAGATGCCTTCCCGAAAGCCACTTCGCGTACGCTGACCACACCTTTATTCGGTCACGCAGCTCCGGGGCGAAGCTGGCCGGAAGCACCGCCAGATGCCGTTCCATCTGCGCGATCTCATCGGACAGCTGCCCGATGAGACCCGGGACGTCAGCAGAGGCCGGTGCAGCGTATTCCGGATCGCTCTTACCCTCCGCGTCCAGCTCCGAGTCAAATTCGGGCGCGTCCACCATCGGAACGTCCGCATCAGCTCGGTCCGTCTCCACACCCGAGCCGGAGCGCTCCGCGCCGCCGCGCCCAGTTACCCGGGTGTGAGGGGCCACCACCGGATCGGCCTCACCGGAGGGGCCGGCGGATTCGCCGACAGCATCGGGGACCAGTAATGTGAACGCCTTGTTGAGCTTCCGGACGGCGTCCGTCGACATGTAATCGTCGATGACCTGGCGGACCGCCCGCTCGCCGAGATCGTGCTCCACGAGCCGGACGTCGATCCGCGCGCTCGGCCCTACGCCTTCCGGTGCCTGGGCACCGGACACGCGGACAGCAACGTGGTCCGCCCGCAGGTCCAGGCCCAGTCTGCTCAGCTGCAACGCCTCCGCGACCAGCTCGTCCCAGAACATCGCAGCCACCACGTCCGCCCGCTTCCGCCCCGTCTTCTCGGCCGCCTTCTCACCGCCCAGCAGGCCGGGCCGACCGAAGCCCCGGATCGTGACCTCCGGTAGCTCCACATCATTCCGCCGGCGCCAGGCCGCGGCCCGGGCGACCTGCCGCGCGACCCTGCGTACCGCCGCGACCTCCGACCCCGGCAGTGACTTGCTCTTCGACGGGAAGCCGACCTCCACCGCCTCGATCCGGCTCGCCGCGAGGTCGGCTAGCGGGACATCCGGGACGGCGGCCCCGTCCGGAAGGGCCTCGGTGAACTTGCCGCCGTCCACCACTCGGCGCAGGGCCGTGCGGTTAGTCACCTCAACGTCGTGGGTTGCGCCGAAAACCCGGGCGGGCCCTACTAACCGGTGCCATTCGGCCTTGAGGAGATTCGCGGCGGGCGCCGCAGCAACAGGTACGCCGGATTCGCCGGTGGGGATCGCCGTCGTCGAGCACTGCACCAGGGCGATCGAAGCCGCCGGATCGACACCTGCTTGCCGGTACACCTCGGTACCGGCAATGATTCGCGCGCCAGCAGCGCCGTCTAATTTGACCGTATCCCCGATGTGCAACGGCAGGTCGGTCTTCAGCCCGAAACTCAGCCACCCACCGTTGTCACCGTGCCCGTCTATATACCATACCGGAAGTGCGCTTCCCGCCCAAGATGCAAGGACCGGAACGAAGCACTCGACATTGCTGTTGTCCGCCGCCGGCTTCTCCTCGCCACGGAAGTAGTACTGCTGTCGTGTGGCGGAATCCAAGAATGCGGGCAAGAACATGTCGGTGGCGTCATTCTCCGACAGCGGCAAGAACTGGCCGTGGGTACCGAGCCGTTCGTTGGCCATGGCGTAAGTGACGACGTCGTCGGGTCCGGGTAGCGGCGCTGCCTCGGTTTCAAAGGCGTCTCGAGTTGTTATGCGGCCGCCCCGGGACAGCTTGATGTCGCCCCGCGTGTGATGGATCAAACGCGAGTAACCACCGCGGAGCAACGCCTGCGTGAATTCGCGCCCCCCCCTGGCGTTCCCCTTCAGTGCGGCGAACACGAGTGCACGATCCGAGGGACGACCATCGCCCCTGCCCAGCATCTTCCGCAAAACGGGATCCCCGCGCACGATCCAGGCCAGCTCCGCCGGGGTGAGGTGTTCCATCACGCCGTCCTGCCGGATGACCTCATAGCCCTGGTCGCTGACACCCGCGAACAGGAACACCGGCATCTGGTCTCCCCACGGCGAATCCGCCACCGCCGCAGCTGAACCGCCGCCGACCTTGTACGTCCGCAGACGATCGGCCGTCACGTTCCGAGCCCACTCCTTCGCGAGATGGAAGGCGTCGTCGTCGCCGGCGTACCGCACGAACAGCGCGACCGGCTCTCCATCCCCGTTCCTCAACACTTCGGTCCGCACATCTCCGGCCCGCAAACCCGACACCGGCAGGAACTCGGTGTGCTCACTCGTGTGAATCCGATTCCGATCGATCCTCGCGGCACCGTTCGGCGCGTAAACGTCGGTGAAGAAACCCTCCGCACGCAGGGCTCCGGCGAAGTCGAAACCCAGTCCACCGAAGTTCCCCAAGGTGCTGCCATCGCGTGCGACCAACACCACCGGTCGTTGCGGGTCGGCTTCCAGCCGCTGCCGGAAGCCCGGGTCGGCGAGCAGCATCCTGCCGAGCTGGCGGCCATCGAGTTCGAGCACGTGCCCGGTCTGGGTGGCGATGCGGGCGAAGGTCCCGTCCGGCGAATCAACCGAGACGATTAACGGCTTCTTCGGCGCCCACGGCCCGCCCAGATCGGCGGTGCCCTCCCGGACCGCATCGATGAAGACCCTCAGCGCCGCCCTCTCACCCGCCGGATGGCGCAGTGTGCCGGGCACGGGAAAGCCGAACACCCCGTCCGACGCCTCATGCCTCACCTCCGCCAGTGCTGGCGGCGGCCCTTCGACGAACTCGCTCCCCCCCGGGACAGACAGGATGGGTCGTCCATCGATGATGGAGTACCGGCCGGTGTAATCGTAGGTCTGCCACGGCCCGGACACCGCGCGAAGCTTCGCCAAAAACCTTCGGTTCGCATCGCTCACCGTGGCGGCCTTCGACGAACTAGTCTTACTGAACACGAGCAACGACGGACGAGTCAGGCCCGCAGTCAACTCCCGAAACGCGGAAGCCTTCGCCACCAGCTCGGCGGATACCTCGGGGCTAAGGTGCCAGACGCTGCCATCGGTCAAAGGAACGAAGAATTTGTCGCCGATAACCCGCAGGAAGATTTCCACAGGACGGGTCCGGAGCCCATCAGTCTGATTGGCCCACGCTTGGATTGACGTTTTGGAGAACTCTTTGCCCGTGGCGTCGGTGTAGGTCTCGTTCACGGCCCGCAGGCTATGGTCGTTGGTCAGTCTCAACGTGCTGGCTTCCTCGCGAGTAAGGATCGCCGAATGGGCGAAGCCCATACCAAACCGCCGTCTGTCGACGCCCGATAACTGCTTCCACTTGACGTCATCCGGCCGGATTTCCGCGACATCTTCGAAAAGGCCGTCGTTCTCCAGAACCGTATAACCGGCGTCGTCCAGTTCCAGCCGCTCGGTCGCCGCGGACACCCGGCGGTACGGTCCATCACCGCGAAGCGCCTCTGCGAACTCCTTGGCCGCACGTGTCGACTCATCGGGATGCGCGGGATCCGCACCGACCAGCCAGACCGACACCGAGGGATTGGCTGCGTGCTGCCGGAACGCCGACGAATTCCGGACGTACCGCGCCAGGGTGACGCCGTCGATCAGCGCGCCGCCGACGAGGAACTTCCCCTTGTGACCGGTGACATAGACGAAGAAGGTTTTCTCCCTGCCGGCCGGAGGGGGTAAGGCGTCATGTACCCGTTGCCACCAGGCCCGCTCTGACGCGAGGCCAGAATCGAAGCTAACCCCACCGACCGAGTGCGCGTTCGGAGCATGTTGCGCGCCCTTTGGCGCATCGGGCATCGATATCATCACGATGACCCTGCCTTTGGGGCCAGGGTCGGTCACGATGACCGGCAACGGCTGCCCGGGATCGTTGCCCAGTTCACCCTGCAACAAGGCGGCAACGATCCGGGTGTCACGCACTGGGCCTGAGATAGCGACACGCGGTGCCGGCAGGCCGACAGCCCGCTGCGACCGCACCGACGCCTTCAAAGCGTCCGCCAGCCGCTTCAGGTCCGCCCGTCGGCCGGGTTCGGCCAGACGTGGCTGCGTGTCGTCGACGACGTAGATGTGGGGTCGGGCGAACTCCGCGTTCGCCGGACCGGTCGGCGAAGCGGTCCCGACCCCGGAGGAGAGGCTTCCCGGCCCCATATCGTCGCCGACCCGTGGCACGGCGGCTAGCTCGGCCAGGCCGGCCTGCGACGCCCGACGCTGCTCCGTCTGCGGCGCGGCGTCCAGGAAGGTTTCGTCATTTTCCATGTCCGCGTTCTGATCGGCCGACGGCGGATCTTCCCCTTCCTCCCACACCGTGTCCAGGCCGCCGGGCGCGATCTGTTTTCCTTCGCGCCGACTGCCTTCCGCCACGGGCCCCTCGGGGTCGGTGGAACGGCCTTCTCGCTTGTCGCGCTCGTCGTCGATCCAGATTTCGACGACGGGAAGACCGGGGGTGGCTACGAGATGCGGGGTGCCCGCCAGCCCGAGCTCGACCCGGCCCAGTCGCCGATTCATCGGAGTGGGAGCCTGGGCCAAGCGGAGCAGTGCATCCCATTCGTCAGTGACCAGCGACATCCGGCGCGAGGCCGTGGCCGGGTCACCGAGCACGCGATAGCGCACGCGCGGGGTCCGGTTCCGTTCGCGCTCGTCGAGGAGGTGCCGGACCAGACGGAACAGTTCCGCTCGTTGCGCGCTCGGCAACCGTGGCATCCCGGACGGCAGCTCGATGCGGGCAGCCGGTCGGCCGCCCGTCAGCACGGGGTCGTTTTGCGCGGTTTCGAGTGCGGTTTCGTAGCGCTGTTTCGCGAGCCACCACTTCCCTGCCGCGCGCCGTTCGGCGGCGTTCGCGCTGCCGGGACGCGACCCCGCCCGCGCACCTCCACGCGCGGCCGTCCACTCACGGTCACGCTGCGCCAGCTCGGTCGCCCGCCGCACCAGCGAAACCGGCAGACGATCACTGCGATCCGCCCGGCGGATGTGATAGCCCTGCGCGAAATCGACGTCGACGACAGCCGGTTTCCGCCGGGAACTCTTCGTGGTGGGTTCGGCCACGAAGCGGAACTGGGTCGGGTACGACCACGAACTGGTGATCGGATCCGGCGACGGCTTGGTGCCCGGCTCCGGTAGCGAGCCACCCGCCGACTTCCGCACAGTGCCGTACTCGTCTTCGCCGGCCGCGGCGCCGTGTACTTCGACCGGCAGCGAAAAGTCGCCGAGGTTTCCGAACAGCTGCCGCCCCTCCTCAACGCTCTCGTGACCAGGAGCCTGCGGCACACCTCCGCCCACCAGCGGCAAAGAAGCGACCACATTGGCGCTGCCACTGCCGCGTTGCTCTTCGGTCTCGCGGGCGGAACTCGTGCTCCCGTCCAGCTTGATCCGCGCGCTCACACTGGTCAGGGCGCCCGGCCCCTCGATCCGCGAATGCACGACCAAGCGGGCCCCCAGCTCCGCCGGAAGCTCCAGCTCGGTCCCCGTGCGGGATCGTGGCCCGGCCAGTGCACCCAGCCTGCTGGGTCGCAGGTGCTCGCGCAGCATCGCTCGCGCCGCCGCATCCGGTTTCTTCCCGGTGGCCTGCTCGAGGGCCGATGCGGCTGCGTCCACCAGAGCCTCGACCTTCCCGTCGAACCCGATCACACGGTAGCGGGCCGGATCCTCGGGAAGCTGCTCTGCCCCCGGCGCCTCGTGCCAGCGGTGCGTGGGAGCGTCGTCGGCTTCAGTGTGCGGGCGGCGCTCCACGACGCCGGCCGATCGGTGCCCACCGCCAGCGTCGCGATCCTCGACCGGTGAGAGGGTGAGCACGGTGCGGGTGTCCGGAGCGGCCGCGATGCGTTCACCGTGCCTTTCGATGCGGACGTCGAACAGGACTTCGGCACGACGTTCCGCCAAGGCGCCGCTGACGACCTCGGATTGCACGTACTCGCTGGTCTGCTTACGCATGCGGTTCCGGAACTGGCTCAGCCATTCGACGATGTGTACGGCTCCGTACCCGAGGAGGCCGTACGGTGCGCCGTGAGCACCGGCTTCGCCTCCCGAACTGCCGTGCTCGGATTCAGGCCCGAACTTCACAGCCGCGTTCGACAAGGTCATTAACTCAGCCAGAACCCGCTTGACATTACGCCCCGATTTCTCCTCCGCCGACGCCGCCGAAACCTTGGCGAGCTCACCGTGAGCTATTCCCACGGCTTCGGGCGAGCCGAGCAACTGTGCGCCGACGACCAGTTCGTAGGTTTCTCCTGTCAGCCGGCTGTCTTCAGCTCGGATCGATGTGCTGGCGCCTCCGTTAGCGAGATCCGCCAACGGCCCTTCGAGTCGGGACAGGAACCGTTCGGCCGCGCGGTAGTTGTCGTGTTCGGCTCCCAACCGCGACGACAGCGGCAGGATCTGATCGGCCTTCTTTTGCCCGAGCCGCCGCACGAGCTGGCGGTGAAGCAGCTCCAGCCGGTCACTGAGATCGATGGACTCGGTGACCCCGTCCGCCCAGTTCGCGCCACCGAGCGCATACCCATCGGGCACTGCCCGGCTGCCGTCGAAGTCGCCGACCGGCGCCGGCACCGCGGCGGGCCGCGCGGCCCGGAGGGCGTCCACCTCGGCCTGCCTGATCCGGATTTCGTGTAGCTGTTTCTCGGTCACCACGACACGGACGGCCTTCGGCAGCTCGAGCCGTTTGGCTGC
Organism: Amycolatopsis lurida; assembly: GCF_900105055.1. NCBI lineage: Bacteria > Bacillati > Actinomycetota > Actinomycetes > Pseudonocardiales > Pseudonocardiaceae > Amycolatopsis > Amycolatopsis lurida. The sequence goes on along the minus strand of NZ_FNTA01000004.1, from coordinate 6,290,688 downwards.
TTGCCGACCCGGCCGTGGCCGGCGGAACAGCCACCGATCGAGGTTGCCCTGCCGGAACGTCTCCGCCGCGACGGTCGCCTCCAGAGTGGCCTCTATCAGGTAAAGACGGCGGGGTTCGCCGGTCAGCGAACGCGTGGTCGAGATCTTCGTCTTCCGGGCGGACTTCGTGCCGGAGCTGGTTTTCCACATACCCAGTTCGGCCACCGTCAGGTTCGCAGCGTGGGCGCTGATGCCCGAGCTGTGCAGCGCACCGTCACTGACGATTAACGCCGCGGGTTCGACCTCGTTGCTCTGCGTCCACGTGCTGTCTGCCTCCGCCGAAGTTTCGCTGGTGCCGGTCACGGCGTGTTCGGGCTGTTCCCACAACTTGTCGATCACCTGCGGATCAAGCAGCCGGTAGGAGACGGCCACCGCTGCGGTCGTGTCCGCTCGACGACGCTTCCAGCGCAGACCGTCGATGCGCGTCGGTCGGCTGAACGCCCGCAGGTCGATGCGCATCGAATCCATCGAGATCGCCTGATCGATCAGTGCGGAGTTGTCCCCGTCCTCGAACTTCCAGATGTCATCGCCGGATGCGCCCTTCAGCACGTCACGGACGGCGTCGCGAACATGGCCGAGGCCGTGGGCCGTCAGGACACGGATGCCGTCCAGTACCTGTGAGGCACCTTCGCGCAGCTGGGAACTGCCGTTCAACGGCTGCACCGGCAGCCTTGTTTCGTTGGCCACTGCTATCCGCAGCGGCACGGGCAGCGCTTCGGAGGGGTGCTGCTCCACGATCACATCGAGGATGACCGTTCCGGGGGGCCGGCCGTCGGCCTGCGACGCCGTATCGACGATCGGCAGCGGCTCGGCCTTCGGCGTGTGCTCCCCCCGTCGCCCGACCGTCAACCCGCGAACCAGCTCGTTGTATCGGGACCAGGAGGATCCCGACACAGTCAGTTCGACCTTCGCCGCATAGCGATGCACTGGCTCCGGTTTGACCGCACCGGACTCATCCAGTTCACGGCCGAGCACACCACCGGCAGTGACTTCCGCGCCCTGGCCTCGCCCCGCCGTGGCCGACTTGGCCTTTTCGATCTTGTTCGTACCGGTCACCAGACCCATTCCGCCGGCCAGCGCGGTGTAGACCCGGTACCGGAGGCCGCCGGCGACCGCCCAGAGCCGGCTGGTGCTGGTTCCCCCGCTCTCCGAATCGGCGAACTTCGCTTCCGAAGTGCCTGCCGGCGCAGGGCCCAAGTCTTCGAGCTGGCCCAACAGGCGCGCGTCGATCCGGAACGCCACATGGTAGTCGTGCGCCCGGCCGGGTTCCGGCTCCAGATCGAGGACGAGCGGACGTTCCATCGCCAGGTCCGCCGCCCGCAGGGCGAGCCTCTCCGGAGACACCGCGTCGTCGATCGCTTCGCCGCGGCCGAGTTGCCGCTCCAGCTTGCCGGTCAACCCCTTCCGCAGCTTGGGGTCGTCGAACGAGGTCACCAAGCCGGCATCCCGCCACGCCCAGCGTTTCCGCGCCGGCCCAGGCAGGGATTTCGCCGAGTCGCGGAGAATCGAACTGAGCAAGCCACTGACCTCACCGAGTCGGAGTGCCGCGCTTCCCGCGGCGGCGCCGACTGACTCCTCGATGTGCTCCGCTGCATCCGGCTCGACGCGCTGAGCGGCCGGGTCGAGCCCCACTTGCCGTGCGTCGTCGGCCTTGGCCCACTGCACCGCGTTGACGGCCTTCGCGAAAGTGATCGGTTCCCCTCGTCCGAGCTGGCGGACTTCCAGGTCGTACACCACCCGGTAGCGAAGCACGGTCCCCTTGTACGAACGCGTGACGGATTTGGCCGACTCAGCGGCGTGAGTCGACGTCCGGCTCCGGCCATAACCGCCCGACATGGCCGGGCCGGCACCCACCGACAACCCGCCGACATCCAGACCCGGCCCGCCGGCCAGGGCGGCATCAAAATCGCGCCCCGACGTGCTCGACGACGACGTCGAACCGGTTTCCGTGGCGTGCTCGCGGAACTGGGCATCGTCGATGGCCTCGAGGTACGCGATCTCCCGGGCCACCGCCCGCATCTGCACCTTCTGCGAGCGGCTCGACAAAATGCGTTTGGCCGGGTTCCCCCCGCGATACAACGCCTCCGACGTGATCCAACCTTGTCCCGCCTCGGCTTGCTCCGGCGTGACCGCCATCTTCGGCAGCCGCGCCTCCAGGCCGATCGTCAAGAATTCGCGAAGGTACTCCCGGGATTCCTTCCCGAGCCGGCCGACCTTGTCGATCACTTGCTCGAAAATGCCGCGTTTCGCACCCGGCTTCAGCGCGATTAGTTTGCCACGATGGCGGCCGGCCACGACAGCCCTGACCGCAGTGCCCTCAGTCGCCATCGGCGGCAGGGCCGGGGGAAGGGCGATCTGCTTACCCTCCTGGCGCAGCCCTGCGGGGACGCTCAAGGTCACCGCGATCGGCGCGGCTGCCGGTTTGCCGGCGCCGAGCAGGATCTTCGGTCCGGTGTCGGCACCGCGCCGGTCGAGACGGTTGATTTCCAATGAAACCGGAACCCTGACCGACCGCATACCGAGGTAGCCGCCGGCGCTATTGCTGGGCTGCTCCGGCAACGAGACACTGGTCTGCACAGTCTTGCCCAGCGTGTGGCTGTGCTCACGCGAGCTGGCCGCCGCGGTCGGCACGGTGATCTTCCCAGTGGCGAACAGGCCCGGCACCATGGGAAGAAAGACGATCCATTGGGTCTTCGGGCTTCGTTGGGTGGACGTCTGTGCCTTGGCACTGTCAGCGGTTTTCCCGGTCATCGATTTGGCAGGCCCCGTCCCGTTCCCGGTGGTGCGCGCGGGCCAGCGGAACTTGGCCTTCACGCGAACCAGCTCGCCACCGACTTCGAGGACCCTGCCCTCACCCAGGAAAGAGCCGATGTTGTCGCCGAGCTCATGCTGCACCGTGGCGATTTCCGACGGCTCCGGAATCTTGGAGACGAGCGAAACGACCTTGGCCACTGCCTGATCGACGCCCTCGGTCCGGCTGACCTGCGAAGCAACCCCCATGTTATTGCTGCGGTACAGCTCACCCGGAATCCCCTGCGGGGTGCCGTCCCCCTTGCCGCTGGCCGAGGACGAAGCGCGATCGTGCGCCGGGCGGTCCCCTGCGGCGCCGACGGCAGCCACCTGCGACTCCACCGCGGCTGACGCCTGCGCAACCACCATCGGTTCGCCGTGCGATTGCGCGGACGCATCGGGCACATCGGACGAGGTGCCCATACCGGCATCATCGGCGCCGGAGGGAGCCGGCGCCGCGAGCCGCCGTGCAAGCCCGGCCACCTTCTCAGGCTCAGTGTGAACGAGCATGGCATGCGCGACGATGTCCACAGCTGCCCAGTAGCTCACTGTCGGCTGCATCGACGTCCATCCCGCACGGGACAACTCCCGCACGGCACGCCGCTTGATATCCACGCCCGCTGACCTGGACCCCGCACCCCCAGCCGCCCTCGAGTCCTGCACCTGCTCCGCATCCGCGAAACTGGCATCCGCGTGTTCACCGCTGCGCGACGCCTCCATCTCAGGTGCGGTGAACTCGTCGGACGCCGGACCGTTATCTTCCCCAGCGGCACTCGCTTCGCCACCGCGTCTGGGGAAGAAGGTCGCACTTACCTTCGCTTCCCAGGAACCTGCCCAGCCAGCGAACTCCTCCGGCGTCAGCAACGCCGGATAGGAGTTCATCGGGTTGTTCATGACGAACACCGGGCGGCCATCCACCGTGACCGCCTGAAGCTGAACACGATGGTCCGGGGTTCCCACGACCGTCCCGCCGTCGGCCGCCACCTGCCGCCAGAACGCAATTCGCTGCTCCGGCGTCCGCAGTACCTGGGGCAGTACGACCCCTGGCTGCCGGTCGTCGATCAGCTCGTCGGCGCCGAACAGAGTGCCATCCGGCTCGAGCGCCAGGTGCGCCTGGAACTTCCCAGCATAGGACGCCTGATCGAGACCGGTGAACCGACGACGACCGCGGTCCACCACCAACGGTGCGGTCAGCGCGAGGCTCGTCCACCAATCGCCACGGACGACCTTCCGGGTCAACACCGGCACGCGCCCGCTCCTGAGGTTGGCAGCGGCCAGCTTCTGCATCGACCGGCCCCAGCGCTCGCTCAGGGCACGCCACTCCCGCCGCACCGCGCGGTCGGCCTGGTCGGCGGCAACCAGTTGCAGTGCCCGCTGTTCGATCGCCGTGAACTCGGCCCGCGCGTCGGTGACCCGCTTGCGGACCATCTCCTCTCGCGTACGCCCGAAAGTCCGGTCCGGCCGGGTCCGCGACTCGGGGCGCACCTTGCCGAGGTCGCCTTCAGTGTTGTCCGCCACGGCGCGGCCGACGTGCAGGAGCCCGGCCAGGGACGGCACCCTGCTCCGGACACCGATGTCGACTGAAGCCGCGACACACGTGTTGAGGAAGTACTGCTCCTCGTGGCCGACGCTCGCGAACAGTGCCTCCGTCAGCGCTGCCGGGTTGTCCAGCAAAGCGGTCATCAGCGGTTCGCCGGCCAGCGCCGCGCGCGCCGGAGCGGCAAGGTTCACCAGACCGAGCGCGGTCAGCCGCACCGGCAGCGCCGCGGCCGTCGAAACGTCCACGCCGTACATCGGCGAATGCGCCACCGCAAATGGATCCTCAGCGCGCCCGATGTGCCTGCTCAAGTCGTCGAGCAGCTGAGTGAGCCTGGCGGACGTGATAGGCCGGATCGCCCGGCGGTCCACCTCGACGCCACCGTCGGACCGCTTCGGACGGCGCGGCCGTTCCCGGGTCGGCACCAGGCAAGCAGCCAACAGTGCGTCGTTGACGAACGCGCGTACCCGCTCCTTCACCGCTGAGCCGGAAAACGCGGCAAGCGAACGGTCGAGCGAGATCAGCTGTTCCCGGGTGCCATCAGGCAAAGCGTGGTGCTCGAGCCTGCCGTCGCCCGCAAGTGCGGTGAACTCAGCCACCATGGCCATCAGTTCGGAACGGGGCACCGCCAGCTGCGACAGCCCCTCGGCGACCCGGTCGTAGGCAGCTACTGCCTGCTGCTCGGCGAGGCTCCGCGAGGCACCGGAGGTGACCTGGGCGAGGGCCGGGCCCCCGGCCGGCAGAGGCGCCGGAGTCACCTCGGCGTGCCCGGGCCGACCGCCGTCCCTGATACCCGACGGCCGGACCCGGCCCGCGGCGAGTAATCCCGCCCCAGCGGCGTGGCCGGACACCACTTCATCCACTCGCCCGGACGATCCCAAAACGATGGCGCCCTCGGTCGGCGTGGCACTGTCCGGCAGAGGCCAGACAGTGCCGTCCCGGCGCACCTCGACCCGCGCGTCGTGGCCCCTGACGTCCCCCCCGTGACCGGCCTCGTCGTGGTGGATCGCTACGTCGAACTCGCCCGGCGTGCCGCCGCCATTCTCGAATGCCTCCTGCAACACGCCCCGCTCGTGGTCGGTGCGAGGAGCCTGCGGGTACGCCAGTGGCACCATCCGGCCGCTGGGACCCGTGCCCACGTCATGGCGTGGCCACCCCAGCCGCATCGGCACCGGCACCTCCCGCACCTCGCCCGGCCGGTTCCGGTGCAGCAACCGGCCCGGCCGCGGACGCACCAGGACCCGGTGGATCACCACGTGATCCGAAAGCGACACCGCGCCCCGCTCACGAACTTCGCTCGACTCCGAAACATCACTCGTGGACCGCATCCGCCCCATCGAGGAGACTCCCGGGTCTTTGAGCCCGAGCCCGACGGTCACCGGTCCCGCCGGAATGTTCTGGTTGGTCAGGTTCACCGGTGTCCGGCTTCCCTCCGCCGTGACATCGCTCACCCGCCGCTCGCCCTCGTACTCGTAACTGATCTCGCTCACGGCGTCGACCTCGTCCATCGGCGCGCCGATCCGCACCGCCTGAACCTCGATTTCCATGGCTCGTTGCGCGTCATGGACCGTCTCCAGCGTGCGCTCCAGACGCCGCAGCGCATCGTCTGGGTAAGCCGTCTCGACCCACGATTCCCAATCGTCCCGTCTCTCGCCGACCAGGACCAGCTGCGCCAGCACTGCTTCCCGCACGCCTGAGAAGTCCGGCTCCCCCAGCACCACCGGACGGTCCAGACGAGCCCGCTCAGCCCGCTCGAGACCCGCCAGCACCTCGGCACCCGCTGAACCTCGATCCGCCTCGGACCATATGACCGCCTCGCCGACGGGCACTCCCGCCGCCGTTTCCGACAGTGCCCGCGTTCGCCGCAGCCGAGGTCCGTCGTCGGGATGCAGAAAGAACTCCGAACCCGACCGGCCGTGACCGACGGCCGACGGTGGAGCCAAATGCACCAGATCATCCAAGCCATAACGAGCCGGCGCATCATCCGGGAACGGCACGCTAACGTTCGACGGCTGTTCCGTGCCTCCCTCCATAACCTCCACCCAGCCGCTGCCCGGTGTCTCAACAAACGACGGCACACTGGTGGTCGCGTCATACACCACCGATCCCACACGGCCCGCGCGCCCCGACAATCCTGCCGGCTCATCGAAACCGAAAAACACATAATCCACCGGCCGTAGCACCGGCACCCGGGTCGTCTCACGCAGTGCCCGTGCAAACTCCGGCAAAAAGTCCGCGTTGCACGCCCACACCCGCACCGTGTCTGCACGGTTCCACTCCGCCGACCGCAACGCCTCCGCCGCCGCCTGCTCATCACGCATCCCATGACCGGCCAGCACCAGATTGAACTCACCGACCACCCGCGGCAGCCACCGCGCGACCTTGGCCAGCGCCGGACCACCATCACCCACCACGACCCCCGACCGCACCCCCCTCACCGCAACCCCGCTCGCCGACGGCAACGTCTCAAACGGCGGCTCCTCACCCCCCTCCCGACCCAACCGCGACAGCTCCCGCCCCCGACCCATCGCCATCTCCATCTCACCCCGACGAACCGGCGAGACCCCAGCAAACTCCGCCACACCAAACCCGCCATCACCCCACCCGGCGAAGTCCGGCACACCAAAACCCACATCACCCAGCCCCGACCCAAACTCAAACCCCACCCCAACCCCATCACCAAACAACTCCCCCAGCGCGGCGAAATCATTCGCACCCGCGGCAAAGGACGGCACATCACCGAAACCGGCCTGCTCGTCGTATGGAGCGACACTATCCAGCCCATCCGGGAAGAAGCCGCCGCTGTAATCGCCCTCGTCCAAGCGAGCCTGGAAATCCTCCATGAGCACATCAACCGGATCATCCGCCCTCGCCGACGGCGACGGCGACGGCGACGGCGAGTGCTCGACTGGCGCAAACTCCTCGAAGGCGGCCTCGGTCTCTTCGGACCCGGCCCGCGTACCCGGCGTTACCGCCCCACGGTCCTGGGACGAGCCGGCCACACCAACACCCAACCCGTCCTCGCTCGGTGACCCACCCCGACCAGCACGGGCCGCGGCGCGCACTTCCCCGGCAGCGTCCAGCGTCGTCGCGGCCTCAGCAGAAACCTCCGCCACCCGCAGGCCCACCCCAGCACTCCCCAGAGCCCACCCGGTGGCCGTCGGAACGAAACGCACATAACGTTCAATGAACGCGTCCCGATCACGCATCGGCAACGGCAACGCCTCACGCACAACCGACCGAACTACTCCCTGTCGCGACGAGAACTGCGAAGCCAAACGACTCAGGATCTCTATAGCCAGCACCTTGTCTTCGCGCCGCGACAACACCGCATCGGCGAACGCATGCACACGCCAACCCAGCTGCTGCGTGACCGCCACCGGCAATTCGTTGGCATAACGACCAGCTTTTCCACTTTCGTCCCGGTTGCCATCTCCGTGGAAATCGCCCTCCCAGTAGGAAGCCTCCCGTACCTGTTTTTCGGTCAGCACCGGTGACGGCATCACACTCACCGTCACCGACGAATCAAGCCCCGCAGACATGCGCAACGCCCCGCTGAAGACCCATTCTTTCGTATCCACGTTCAGCGCGCGCAGCCGCTGCTTCACTACCTTCTCCACGAAGGTCTGCACATCGTCCTTGTGCCGGGACTCTTTGCTTGGCATTACCAGCCGGATCCGCATGTTCGGCGTCACCGCACCGACGCTAACGTTCTTCCACTGTGCCACTATCTGCTCGATGAACGTCACCAATTCCGGTTCCGCTTCCGGATCGAACGTCACAGAAACCTCCTCCTCTGCGCGCCGCGCAGGCAACAAGACCTCACTTTTCTTCAGCTTCCGCGTACGCACATTCAGATCAGCTGTCCATGACGGCACCACCAACGGCGACACCCCCGGCACCACCACGGCCGCCGGCACCGGATGTGGCACCCCATCACCCACCCTCACCGAAGCCGCCGCCACCCCCCGCGGCCACCACTCGTCCACACGCGCCACCACATCTACCCGCGGCACAATCCGATCACCCACCAGCTCACCAAAAACCCGACCCGCCAACCCCGTCAGATATTCCCCACGCTGCCCGCTCAGCGTTTCCTCACCACGCCCCGCCACCAACTCCACCGAGACCCCGACCTGAGTGACCAGATCAACCAGCTCACCACCCCGCGCCTCGGCACCCAACGCCTCATCCAGCTCAACCTTCGCCCGCTCCGCAGCATCCGCGAACATCAACCCCAGCTTCCACTCCGCCACCCCCCCTAACTCCACCTCCCCCGACTCAAAAACCACATTCAACATCCGCATCGCCCGATACCCCGCAACCGAACCACCCACATCAGGCCGCACCCACAACGCCAACCCCGACCCGAGAACACTCGACTTCAGCGTCACCGACACCAGCGGACCCGGATGCCCCACCGGCCGCCTCGACTCGTCAGATGCCTCCAACAAACGCAAAATCCAATCCCGCGCCTGTTCCTTTAGCCGGGCCACTTCTTGCGGATCATCTGGCAGTGTCCGCACGGAGCGGATCAGATGGAGATCAAACGGCTCAAGATCGTTTTCCTCACGACCGCGCGCAAGAGGCGTGAACTCTTCAGCCCACTTGTCGAGCGACGACTGCAACCCCATACTCGGGATTACGCCTGTAGTCCCCGCTGGCGAGTAATAACCGACCACCTGCAAGCCTGGAGAACCCGCATTCTCTGGCAACATCGATTCACGCAGGGCTTTCTGCCGCCGTTTTTTCAACGTGCCGGGCACCCTATGGGCGACGGTCCTCTGCGGAACATCACCCCCGATCACCAGGCGTGCAACCGTTTTCTGCCCACTCACAAATGCGGAGCCGAACTCGACCCTCACCAGGGGCCGTGTGACCATCAATTCAGCCGGTAACGTTCCCTCCGCCAACTCCTCATCGACAACCATGTTCACTAGATCTCGCACATTCTGCAGCCGCCGCTGACTCAGATCGACCGGTTCAACTTTGTTTTTTGTTATTTCAACTGTGATCGGTTCCACCACGGCAGGTTCATCAGCCTCCTGCGCTTGCTCGATCGCACGCCGCACCGCCCCCGACACCACCTGCCGCACATCCCACACCGCCGCATCCACCAATCGGCCAAGCCCCGGAACGAACTCCAGCCTCTCCAGCACACGCATGTCGCGATATACAGCGGCCGCCAGCACGGGAGGATCCGGATGCAACCTCACCCACCACCCAGTGCCGTCACCCCGCTTACGCTCCTCACTAGTCAACTTCCGCTTTCCCACCGGGAAAGTCAGCCCGAGCCCGGCCAGCTCAACGTGAGCCGACTGGTTCCCCTGCACCGACACCACAGCATCGGCAAAAGCCTTCCCCAGCTGCGCCTCAAACCACTCTCCGCCTTCTTTGATTCGCGCGAGGACCGAGGTGACAAGTTCAGGGCGAAGGTCTGGTGGACGCTCGTCCGAGTCATGGCGTACGAGAGCCATTCGAGCCAACTGCCTGAACCAGGCATCGAGCTCCGCCTGATCGCCAGCTGGGATATCATTACGCCCTCCCACGTAGTTGGCATGCCACTTTGTGCGTACTTCTGGTTCGGGCCGCTCCTGCACCAACGCGTGCACAGACACTTCGACACCCCTTGAAGAGCCCGTATACTCAACCTTTAGCCGCGGCATGAACTGTCCAGTAGCCAGCCACTCGTGATCCCGCAAACCGGAACGTTCGATGAAAACGGAAATGCCTTCGCGCACTAAGTCAGTAAAATACTGCTCACGCTCTGCGACAGCAACTGCATTGTCCTCGTGCTTACGGCTGATCTCAAAATGGAACAGCGGCAGCTCCGCCGACTGGGTCCAAGCCCGCTCCGCGGCCCCCTCGACCATCGCCCGAACCTGCTCCTCGTGCACCGCCAGCAACTGGTTTGTGTGCACCAAATATGTCGCATCCAGCGACGTGCGCTGCCGGAAATTCTCCAGCGGCACGCCTTCCCCACCCGGATACCGCACCAGCGACAACCCGGCCGCCTCAGCACTTTGGGCAAGCAACAGCACCTGCGTCACCATCGGCCTCCGACCGGCGGCAAGACTCCGGCCGCCCTCCTGCCCCGCCATCACCTGCTTATACGCCGCAGCCAGCCTACGCAGGGCGTTTGCGCCGTTCCGGGTCAAATTCGTGACCTGCCACGAGAAGATCAACCTGACATCCTCCCCCGTGACCCCCTGCTCCCGCCACTGCTCCTGCCGCCGCACAACATCCGGCATCACCCCGCTACGGACCCTAGCCAGATCTTCCGGCCTAATCACGCCCGAGCGCGTCTCAAATCGACCAGTCCACAACGTGTCGCGCTGACCAGCGGTACGCGCGCTGGCGGCATACGCCGTCCCTGCCCTCGACGCCACCGCGGCCCTCGCTAGCCGCAACTGTTCCGCGCCCGTGTTCGTCCCGGCCATGCGGTCACCTGCCAGGTTCTTCAGAGCCGCGCCTGTAATGTCGCGATTCGTGCGCGGATCCACGACCTCGGCAAACCCCAGCATCCATTGCTTCACCAGCTCCGCCATCTTGCCCGAGGGCTTCGCCCCCCGCGCCGGAACCACATACCCCTCAGGTAACTGGCCACTTACCCGCTCCAACTCATCCCGCAACGTCTTCCCCGAATTCCAATCCTCCGGCCGCCACTCCAGCAACTTCTGAACAACCGGATGAGAACCCTCCGTCACATCCGACGGTGGAGCCAAATGCACCAAATCATCCAAGCCATAACGAGCCGGCGCATCATCCGGGAACGGCACGCTAACGTTCGACGGCTGTTCCGTGCCTCCCTCCATAACCTCCACCCAGCCGCTGCCCGGTGTCTCAACAAACGACGGCACACTGGTGGTCGCGTCATACACCACCGATCCCACACGGCCCGCGCGCCCCGACAATCCTGCCGGCTCATCGAAACCGAAAAACACATAATCCACCGGCCGTAGCACCGGCACCCGGGTCGCCTCACGCAGTGCCCGTGCAAACTCCGGCAAAAAGTCCGCGTTGCACGCCCACACCCGCACCGTGTCTGCACGGTTCCACTCCGCCGACCGCAACGCCTCCGCCGCCGCCTGCTCATCACGCATCCCATGACCGGCCAGCACCAGATTGAACTCACCGACCACCCGCGGCAGCCACCGCGCGACCTTGGCCAGCGCCGGACCACCATCACCCACCACCACCCCCGACCGCACCCCCCTCACCGCAACCCCGCTCGCCGACGGCAACATCTCAAACGGCGGCTCCTCATCCCCCTCCCGACCCAACCGCGACAGCTCCCGCCCCCGACCCATCGCCATCTCCATCTCACCCCGACGAACCGGCGAGACCCCACCAAACTCCGCCACACCAAACCCGCCATCACCCCACCCAGCGAAGTCCGGCACACCAAAACCCACATCACCCAGCCCCGACCCAAACTCAAACCCCACCCCAACCCCATCACCAAACAACTCCCCCAGCGCGGCGAAATCATTCGCACCCGCGGCAAAGGACGGCACATCACCGAAACCGGCCTGCTCGTCGTATGGAGCGACACTATCCAGCCCATCCGGGAAGAAGCCGCCGCTGTAATCGCCCTCGTCCAAGCGAGCCTGGAAATCCTCCATGACCACATCAACCGGATCATCCGCCCTCGCCGACGGCGACGGCGACGGCGACGGCGACGGCGACGGCGACGGCGACGGCGAGTGCTCGACTGGCGCAAACTCCTCGAAGGCGGCCTCGGTCTCTTCGGACCCGGCCCGCGTACCCGGCGTTACCGCCCCACGGTCCTGGGACGAGCCGGCCACACCAACACCCAACCCGTCCTCGCTCGGTGACCCACCCCGACCAGCACGGGCCGCGGCGCGCACTTCCCCGGCAGCGTCCAGCGTCGTCGCGGCCTCAGCAGACAGCTCAACCAAGCGGAGCCCCATCCCGGGCCGTTCCGGATTCCACCACACCCGAGACGCAGGAATAAAACGCACATACCGGTCGATGAATGCCTCGCGCTCACGCAGCGGTCCCGGCAACGCGTCACGAACAGCCGACCGCACCTCCTTCTGACGAGACACATACTGCGAATTCAGGCGGCTGACAATCTCCACCGCCAACACCTTGCTCACTCGCTGAGAGCTGCCCTTTTCCTGGGAAGCAACCTCGCCGGCGAAGCTGCGCACACGCCAACCCAGCTCCTGCGCGACCGCCTCCGGCAATACGGCCATCTCACGCTGGCGGCGTGATCGTACTGGGAAGGAGCCTCCTTCCCAGTACGAGGCGGTCCGCACCTGCTCCGGAGTCAGCACCGGCGACGGCGCCACACTCACCGTCACCTTGGAATCAAGACCTCTAGTCCGTGTGACAATTTCGCTGAATACCCATTGTTCAGCGTCTACCCCGGCTTCGCGCAGCCGCTGCTTCACAGCCTTCTTCGCGAAGTCCAGCACATATTCCTCGTGCTTGAATTCCGTGACACCGAGGGTCGCCCAGATCTGAATATTCGGTGTCACCACACCAGCGGTGACATTCTTCCACTGCGACGCCAGCCGCGCGATGAACTCCCCGAACGGTTTTTGGTCTTGTGTATCGATCGTCACGGAAGCCGGCGAACTCTCCTCCTTCCACTCCCGCCGCGCAGGCAACAACGTCTCCCTGGGCTCCAAAAGCCGCGGACGCACATCCAGATCAGCTGTCCACGACGGCACCACCAACGGCGACACCCCCGGCACCACCACGCCCGCCGGCACCGGATGTGGCATCCCATCACCCACCCTCACCGAAGCCGCCGCCGCCCCCTGCGGCCACCACTCGTCCACACGCGCCACCACATCCACCCGCGGCGCGATCCGGTCACCCACCGTCTCCGCGAAAACCCGGCCCGCCAGCCCTGTCAGGTATTCCTCACGCTGCCCACTCAGCGTTTCCTCACCACGCCCCGCCACCAACTCCACCGAGACCCCGACCTGAGTGACCAGATCAACCACCTCACCACCCCGCGCCTCAGCACCCAACGCCTCATCCAGTTCAACCTTCGCCCGCTCCGCAGCATCCGCGAACATCAACCCCAGCTTCCACTCCGCCGTCTGCCGCAGCTCTGCCTCCCCCGGCTCAAAAACCGCATTCATCATCCGCATCGCCCGATACCCGGCAACCGAACCACCCGCATCAGGCCGCACCCACAACACCAACGCGAAATTACGATCTTGCTTCACCGTCACCGACACCAGCGCGCCCGGATGATCCACCGACCGCTTCGACCCATCAGGAGCCTTCAGCGCACCCAGGACCAGATCCCGGGTCTCGTCCTTCAACCGGGCAACGCCCTCCGGAGCCCCCGGCAGGGTCTGCACTGTGCGGATCAGATGGAGATCGAACGGCTCGAGATCGTTCTCCTCGCGGCTCCGCGCAAGCGGCTTGAACTCGGCAACCCACTCGTCGAAGGCCGACTGCAAATCCTCGCCTGGAATTCCATCCAGCGGGTAACGGCCAACCCACTGCAACCCCGGAGACCCTACCCCCTGTGTCAAAGCCCGTACACTTAGATCGACCAGAGTTCGCTCCCGAACCCGAATCGGAACCGGCTTCCCGGCGGGGGCAGGGATGTCCGCCCCGACTTCCAGACGCACGACTGTCTGCTGCAGGCTCCGCGCAGCCACCACCACGCTCACCTTAGGACGGATGACCGTCATTCCGGCCGGCAGTGTTTCCTTCTGCCGGGCCAGCGCCTCATCCACGATCCCGTTCAGCAGGTCACGAAGATACGTCCGCCGCCCTTCGCTCCATTTAGTCGGCTCTGAGAAAATCTTCTGGATTTCCGCCGTGATGGGCTCCACCACCGCAGTCCGGTTCCCAGCCTCCCTCGCCTGCGCGACCGCACGTTCCACCGCCCCGAACACCACCTGCCGCACATCCCACACCGCCGCGTCCACCAACCGGGCAAGCCCTCGAACGAACTCCGCCCCCTCCAGCACCCGAAGCCTGCGATAATCAGCAGCCGTCCAGTCAGGATGAGGATCCGGATGCAGTGTCACCCAGAAACCGGTGGACGCGCCCTCTTTTCCGTCCTTTGAACGTAGTCTCCAGCTGCCTACCGGGAACGTCAGGCCAAGCTCGGCCACGTCCACCGGAACCTGCCTCTTCTCCCGCTCCGAGGCCATAGCGGCGGTGAAAGACTTCCTCAAATGCGCCGCCAGGTTGGCTCCAGGTTTACCGCCACCCTCTTCGACTGGCCCCGAGACGGTGAAGGCAGGCCGCAGATCCAGTGGACGCCCCTGCCGGTCATGTCCTTTGAAAGCCGCCGGAACCAAATCCTTCACCCAGGCATCGAGATCGGCCCGACCAGCAGGAGGGATATCGTCGCTCGCGATCACCTTGGCGGCACGCCACTCCGTTCGTTCTCCCGCACCGACTTCCTCCACCACGAACACGCGCGCGGGGACTTCCACAAGTTGTGACGAACCTTTGTACCTCACCGCCACCCGAGGCGTGAACTTCTCGCGATCCGGCAATGTAAGACCTTGCGATGCCAGGCCATCAAAGAATTCGGATACGCCTTCGCCGAAAAGCTCCTCAAAATACTGGGGGACAGGATCGTCGGCCGTGTTCTTCTTGTGGTTAATTTCAACGTGAAACATCGGCAGTTCTGCCGACTCGACAAAGGCCCGCTCCGCAGCCCCAGCCGCCATCAACCGGACCTGATCCTCATGCACCAAAGGCAGCTTATTCGTACGCGCCAGATAGGTGACATCGAGCGCCCTACGCTCTCGGTAGTCAGCCAGCGGCACACCTTCGCCGTCCAGATACCGCACCAGCTCCAACCTGGCCGCACCCGACTTTAGATATGACCCCAGCACCTTGGTGATCCTCGGAAGCTGACCGGCTCCGCTTTCACCACCACCCAGCACTTCAACCAGCTGGCGATGGGCTGCATCAAGCCTGCCGAGAGCGAGGCCCAGATGCCCGCCGTGCGGGTGAAACGTATGAAGTATCAGCCGGAAGTCACCGTCAATGCGCTGCTGCTCCACCCTCTTCCGCTGCTGCTCCACGAAGTCCGGCCTGACCTCGACAGCAATCCTCGCCAGGTCAGCAGGTGCAATCGCCTCCGATTTCGGCTCGAATTGACCGACCCACAACTGCTTACGGTCGCCCGCGACGCTCGCACGCTGGTCACCCGCCTCCGCCGCGGCGTTCTTCGCTTGCAGCCGCCACCTTGCCGGCATGCGCTCCCCGACCATGCGGTCACCGGCCAGCTTCCCCACAGCCTTACCCGTAACGCTCCGCCCTGTGCGTGGATCCGTGACGCCGTCCAACCCCAGCACCCATTGCTTCACCAGTCGGGCCATCTTGCCCGAGGGCTTCGCCCCCCGCGCCGGAACCACATACCCCTCAGGTAACTGGCCACTTACCCGCTCCAACTCATCCCGCAACGTCTTCCCCGAATTCCAATCCTCCGGCCGCCACTCCAGCAACTTCTGAACAACCGGATGAGAACCCTCCGTCACATCCGACGGTGGAGCCAAATGCACCAAATCATCCAAGCCATAACGAGCCGGCGCATCATCCGGGAACGGCACGCTAACGTTCGACGGCTGTTCCGTGCCTCCCTCCATAACCTCCACCCAGCCGCTGCCCGGTGTCTCAACAAACGACGGCACACTGGTGGTCGCGTCATACACCACCGATCCCACACGGCCCGCGCGCCCCGACAATCCTGCCGGCTCATCGAAACCGAAAAACACATAATCCACCGGCCGTAGCACCGGCACCCGGGTCGCCTCACGCAGTGCCCGTGCAAACTCCGGCAAAAAGTCCGCGTTGCACGCCCACACCCGCACCGTGTCTGCACGGTTCCACTCCGCCGACCGCAACGCCTCCGCCGCCGCCTGCTCATCACGCATCCCATGACCGGCCAGCACCAGATTGAACTCACCGACCACCCGCGGCAGCCACCGCGCGACCTTGGCCAGCGCCGGACCACCATCACCCACCACCACCCCCGACCGCACCCCCCTCACCGCAACCCCGCTCGCCGACGGCAACATCTCAAACGGCGGCTCCTCACCCCCCTCCCGACCCAACCGCGACAGCTCCCGCCCCCGACCCATCGCCATCTCCATCTCACCCCGACGAACCGGCGAGACCCCACCAAACTCCGCCACACCAAACCCGCCATCACCCCACCCGGCGAAGTCCGGCACACCAAAACCCACATCACCCAGCCCCGACCCAAACTCAAACCCCACCCCAACCCCATCACCAAACAACTCCCCCAGCGCGGCGAAATCATTCGCACCCGCGGCAAAGGACGGCACATCACCGAAACCGGCCTGCTCGTCGTATGGAGCGACACTATCCAGCCCATCCGGGAAGAAGCCGCCGCTGTAATCGCCCTCGTCCAAGCGAGCCTGGAAATCCTCCATGACCACATCAACCGGATCATCCGCCCTCGCCGACGGCGACGGCGACGGCGACGGCGACGGCGACGGCGACGGCGACGGCGACGGCGAGTGCTCGACTGGCGCAAACTCCTCGAAGGCGGCCTCGGTCTCTTCGGACCCGGCCCGCGTACCCGGCGTTACCGCCCCACGGTCCTGGGACGAGCCGGCCACACCAACACCCAACCCGTCCTCGCTCGGTGACCCACCCCGACCAGCACGGGCCGCGGCGCGCACTTCCCCGGCAGCGTCCAGCGTCGTCGCGGCCTCAGCAGACAGCTCAACCAAGCGGAGCCCGACTTCCAGACGCACGACTGTCTGCTGCCGGCTCGGCGCAGCCACCACCACGCTCACCTTAGGACGGATGACCGTCATTCCGGCCGGCAGTGTTTCCTTCTGCCGGGCCAGCGCCTCATCCACGATCCCGTTCAGCAGGTCACGAAGATACGTCCGCCGCCCTTCGCTCCATTTAGTCGACTCTGAGAAAATCTTCTGGATTTCCGCCGTGATGGGCTCCACCACCGCAGTCCGGTTCCCAGCCTCCCTCGCCTGCGCGACCGCACGTTCCACCGCCCCGAACACCACCTGCCGCACATCCCACACCGCCGCGTCCACCAACCGGGCAAGCCCTCGAACGAACTCCGCCCCCTCCAGCACCCGAAGCCTGCGATAATCAGCAGCCGTCCAGTCAGGATGAGGATCCGGATGCAGTGTCACCCAGAAACCGGTGGACGCGCCCTCTTTTCTGTCCTTTGAGTTCAGTGTCCAGCTGCCTACCGGGAACGTCAGGCCAAGCTCGGCCACGTCCACCGGAACCTGCCTCTTCTCCCGCTCCGAGGCCATAGCGGCGGTGAAAGACTTCCTCAAATGCGCCGCCAGGTTGGCTCCAGGTTTACCGCCACCCTCTTCGACTCGGGTCCACCCCGAGATGATGAAGGCAGGCCGCAGATCCAGTGGACGCCCCTGCCGGTCATGTCCTTTGAAAGCCGCCGGAACCAAATCCTTCACCCAGGCATCGAGATCGGCCCGACCATCAGGAGGGATATCGTCACCCGCATACTTCTTGGCGGCACGCCACTCCGTTCGTTCTCCCGCACCGACTTCCTCCACCACGAACACGCGCGCGGGGACTTCCACAAGTTGTGACGAACCTTTGTACCTCACCGTCACCCGAGGCGTGAACTTCTGGCGATCCGGCAATGTAAGACCTTGCGATTCCAGGCCATCAAAGAATTCGGATACGCCTTCGCCGAAAAGCTCCTCAAAATACTGGACAGGATCGTCGGTTATGTTCTTCTTGTGGTTAATTTCAACGTGAAACATCGGCAGTTCTGCCGACTCGACAAAGGCCCGCTCCGCAGCCCCAGCCGCCATCAACCGGACCTGATCCTCATGCACCAAAGGCAGCTTATTCGTACGCACCAGATAGGTGACATCGAGCGCCCTACGCTCTCGGTAGTCAGCCAGCGGCACACCTTCGCCGTCCAGATACCGCACCAGCTCCAACCTGCCCGCACCCGACTTTAGATATGACCCCAGCACCTTGGTGATCCTCGGAAGCTGACCGGCTCCGCTTTCACCACCACCCAGCACTTCAACCAGCTGGCGATGGGCTGCATCAAGCCTGCCGAGAGCGCGGCCCAGATGCCCGCGGCTCGGGGGAAACGTATGAAGTATCAGCCGGAAGTCACCGTCAATGCGCTGCTGCTCCACCCTCTTCCGCTGCTGCTCCACGAAGTCCGGCCTGACCTCGACAGCAATCCTCGCCAGGTCAGCAGGTGCAATCTTCTTCAATTTCGGCTCGAATTGACCGACCCACAACTGCTTACGGTCGCCCGCGACGCTCGCACGCTGGTCACCCGCCTCCGCTGCGGCGTTCTTCGCTTGCATCCGCCAGATCGCTGGCATGCCCACCGCGACCATGCGGTCGCCGGCCAGCTTCACCACAGCCTTACCCGTAACGTTCCGCCCTGTGCGTGGATCCGTGACGCCGTCCAACCCCAGCACCCACTGCTTCACCAGTCGGGCCATCTTGCCCGAGGGCTTCGCCCCCCGCGCCGGAACCACATACCCCTCAGGTAACTGGCCACTTACCCGCTCCAACTCATCCCGCAACGTCTTCCCCGAATTCCAATCCTCCGGCCGCCACTCCAGCAACTTCTGAACAACCGGATGAGAACCCTCCGTCACATCCGACGGTGGAGCCAAATGCACCAAATCATCCAAGCCATAACGAGCCGGCGCATCATCCGGGAACGGCACGCTAACGTTCGACGGCTGTTCCGTGCCTCCCTCCATAACCTCCACCCAGCCGCTGCCCGGTGTCTCAACAAACGACGGCACACTGGTGGTCGCGTCATACACCACCGATCCCACACGGCCCGCGCGCCCCGACAATCCTGCCGGCTCATCGAAACCGAAAAACACATAATCCACCGGCCGTAGCACCGGCACCCCGGTCGCCTCACGCAGTGCCCGTGCAAACTCCGGCAAAAAGTCCGCGTTGCCCGCCCACACCCGCACCGTGTCTGCACGGTTCCACTCCGCCCACCGCAACGCCTCCGCCGCCGCCTGCTCATCACGCATCCCATGACCGGCCAGCACCAGATTGAACTCACCGACCACCCGCGGCAGCCACCGCGCGACCTTGGCCAGCGCCGGACCACCATCACCCACCACCACCCCCGACCGCACCCCCCTCACCGCAACCCCGCTCGCCGACGGCAACGTCTCAAACGGCGGCTCCTCACCCCCCTCCCGACCCAACCGCGACAGCTCCCGCCCCCGACCCATCGCCATCTCCATCTCACCCCGACGAACCGGCGAGACCCCACCAAACTCCGCCACACCAAACCCGCCATCACCCCACCCAGCGAAGTCCGGCACACCAAAACCCACATCACCCAGCCCCGACCCAAACTCAAACCCCACCCCAACCCCATCACCAAACAACTCCCCCAGCGCGGCGAAATCATTCGCACCCGCGGCAAAGGACGGCACATCACCGAAACCGGCCTGCTCGTCGTATGGAGCGACACTATCCAGCCCATCCGGGAAGAAGCCGCCGCTGTAATCGCCCTCGTCCAAGCGAGCCTGGAAATCCTCCATGACCACATCAACCGGATCATCCGCCCTCGCCGACGGCGACGGCGACGGCGAGGGCTCGACTGGCGCAAACTCCTCGAAGGCGGCCTCGGTCTCTTCGGACCCGGCCCGCGTACCCGGCGTTACCGCCCCACGGTCCTGGGACGGGCCGGCCACACCAACACCCAACCCGTCCTCGCTCGGTGACCCACCCCGACCAGCACGGGCCGCGGCGCGCACTTCCCCGGCAGCGTCCAGCGTCGTCGCGGCCTCAGCAGACAGCTCAACCAAGCGGAGCCCGACTTCCAGACGCACGACTGTCTGCTGCAGGCTCCGCGCAGCCACCACCACGCTCACCTTAGGGCGGATGACCGTCATTCCGGCGGGCAGTGTTTCCTTCTGCCGGGCCAGCGCCTCGTCCACGATCCCGTTCAGCAGGTCACGAAGATACGTCCGCCGCCCTTCGTTCCATTTAGTCGGCTCTGAGAAAATCTTCTGGATTTCCGCCGTGATGGGCTCCACCACCGCAGTCCGGTTCCCAGCCTCCCTCGCCTGCGCGACCGCACGTTCCACCGCCCCGAACACCACCTGCCGCACATCCCACACCGCCGCGTCCACCAACCGGGCAAGCCCTCGAACGAACTCCGCCCCCTCCAGCACCCGAAGCCTGCGATAATCAGCAGCCGTCCAGTCAGGATGAGGATCCGGATGCAGTGTCACCCAGAAACCGGTGGACGCGCCCTCTTTTCTGTCCTTTGAACGTAGTCTCCAGCTGCCTACCGGGAACGTCAGGCCAAGCTCGGCCACGTCCACCGGAACCTGCCTCTTCTCCCGCTCCGAGGCCATAGCGGCGGTGAAAGACTTCCTCAAATGCGCCGCCAGGTTGGCTCCAGGTTTACCGCCACCCTCTTCGACTGGCCCCGAGACGGTGAAGGCAGGCCGCAGATCCAGTGGACGCCCCTGCCGGTCATGTCCTTTGAAAGCCGCCGGAACCAAATCCTTCACCCAGGCATCGAGATCGGCCCGACCAGCAGGAGGGATATCGTCGCTCGCGATCACCTTGGCGGCACGCCACTCCGTTCGTTCTCCCGCACCGACTTCCTCCACCACGAACACGCGCGCGGGAACTTCCACAAGGCGTGACGAACCTTTGTACCTCACCGTCACCCGAGGCGTGAACTTCTCGCGATCCGGCAATGTAAGACCTTGCGATTCCAGGCCATCAAAGAATTCGGATACGCCTTCGCCGAAAAGCTCCTCAAAATACTGGACAGGATCGTCGGCCGTGTTCTTCTTGTGGTTAATTTCAACGTGAAACATCGGCAGTTCTGCCGACTCGACAAAGGCCCGCTCCGCAGCCCCAGCCGCCATCAACCGGACCTGATCCTCATGCACCAAAGGCAGCCCATTCATACGCGCCAGATAGGTGACATCGAGCGCCCTACGCTCTCGGTAGTCAGCCAGCGGCACACCTTCGCCGTCCAGATACCGCACCAGCTCCAACCTGGCCGCACCCGACCTTAGATATGACCCCAGCACCTTGGTGATCCTCGGAAGCTGACCGGCTCCGCTTTCACCACCACCCAGCACTTCAACCAGCTGGCGATGGGCTGCATCAAGCCTGCCGAGAGCGAGGCCCAGATGCCCGCCGTGCGGGGGAAACGTATGAAGTATCAGCCGGAAGTCACCGTCAATGCGCTGCTGCTCCACCCTCTTCCGCTGCTGCTCCACGAAGTCCGGCCTGACCTCGACAGCAATCCTCGCCAGGTCAGCAGGTGCAATCGCCTCCGATTTCGGCTCGAATTGACCGACCCACAACTGCTTACCGTCGCCCGCGACGCTCGCACGCTGGTCACCCTCCTCCGCCGCGGCGTTCTTCGCTTGCATCCGCCAGATCGCTGGCATGCGCTCCCCGACCATGCGGTCGCCGGCCAGCTTCCCCACAGCCTTACCCGTAACGTTCCGCCCTGTGCGTGGATCCGTGACGCCGTCCAACCCCAGCACCCACTGCTTCACCAGCTCCGCCATCTTGCCCGAGGGCTTCGCCCCCCGCGCCGGAACCACATACCCCTCAGGTAACTGGCCACTTACCCGCTCCAACTCATCCCGCAACGTCTTCCCCGAATTCCAATCCTCCGGCCGCCACTCCAGCAACTTCTGAACAACCGGATGAGAACCCTCCGTCACATCCGACGGTGGAGCCAAATGCACCAAATCATCCAAGCCATAACGAGCCGGCGCATCATCCGGGAACGGCACGCTAACGTTCGACGGCTGTTCCGTGCCTCCCTCCATAACCTCCACCCAGCCGCTGCCCGGTGTCTCAACAAACGACGGCACACTGGTGGTCGCGTCATACACCACCGATCCCACACGGCCCGCGCGCCCCGACAATCCTGCCGGCTCATCGAAACCGAAAAACACATAATCCACCGGCCGTAGCACCGGCACCCGGGTCGCCTCACGCAGTGCCCGTGCAAACTCCGGCAAAAAGTCCGCGTTGCCCGCCCACACCCGCACCGTGTCTGCACGGTTCCACTCCGCCGACCGCAACGCCTCCGCCGCCGCCTGCTCATCACGCATCCCATGACCGGCCAGCACCAGATTGAACTCACCGACCACCCGCGGCAGCCACCGCGCGACCTTGGCCAGCGCCGGACCACCATCACCCACCACCACCCCCGACCGCACCCCCCTCACCGCAACCCCGCTCGCCGACGGCAACATCTCAAACGGCGGCTCCTCATCCCCCTCCCGACCCAACCGCGACAGCTCCCGCCCCCGACCCATCGCCATCTCCATCTCACCCCGACGAACCGGCGAGACCCCACCAAACTCCGCCACACCAAACCCGCCATCACCCCACCCAGCGAAGTCCGGCACACCAAAACCCACATCACCCAGCCCCGACCCAAACTCAAACCCCACCCCAACCCCATCACCAAACAACTCCCCCAGCGCGGCGAAATCATTCGCACCCGCGGCAAAGGACGGCACATCACCGAAACCGGCCTGCTCGTCGTATGGAGCGACACTATCCAGCCCATCCGGGAAGAAGCCGCCGCTGTAATCGCCCTCGTCCAAGCGAGCCTGGAAATCCTCCATGAGCACATCAACCGGATCATCCGCCCTCGCCGACGGCGACGGCGACGGCGACGGCGACGGCGACGGCGACGGCGACGGCGAGTGCTCGACTGGCGCAAACTCCTCGAAGGCGGCCTCGGTCTCTTCGGACCCGGCCCGCGTACCCGGCGTTATCGCCCCACGGTCCTGGGACGGGCCGGCCACACCAACACCCAACCCGTCCTCGCTCGGTGACCCACCCCGACCAGCACGGGCCGCGGCGCGCACTTCCCCGGCAGCGTCCAGCGTCGTCGCGGCCTCAGCAGACAGCTCAACCAAGCGGAGCCCCATCCCGGGCCGTTCCGGATTCCACCACACCCGAGACGCAGGAATAAAACGCACATACCGGTCGATGAATGCCTCGCGCTCACGCAGCGGTCCCGGCAACGCGTCACGAACAGCCGACCGCACCTCCTTCTGACGAGACACATACTGCGAATTCAGGCGGCTGGCAATCTCCACCGCCAACACCTTGCTCACTCGCTGAGAGCTGCCCTTTTCCTGGGAAGCAACCTCGCCGGCGAAGCTGCGCACACGCCAACCCAGCTCCTGCGCGACCGCCTCCGGCAATACGGCCATCTCACGCTGGCGGCGTGATCGTACTGGGAAGGAGCCTCCTTCCCAGTACGAGGCGGTCCGCACCTGCTCCGGAGTCAGCACCGGCGACGGCGCCACACTCACCGTCACCTTGGAATCAAGACCTCTAGTCCGTGTGACAATTTCGCTGAATACCCATTGTTCAGCGTCTACCCCGGCTTCGCGCAGCCGCTGCTTCACAGCCTTCTTCGCGAAGTCCAGCACATATTCCTCGTGCTTGAATTCCGTGACACCGAGGGTCGCCCAGATCTGAATATTCGGTGTCACCACACCAGCGGTGACATTCTTCCACTGCGACGCCAGCCGCGCGATGAACTCCCCGAACGGTTTTTGGTCTTGTGTATCGATCGTCACGGAAGCCGGCGAACTCTCCTCCTTCCACTCCCGCCGCGCAGGCAACAACGTCTCCCTGGGCTCCAAAAGCCGCGGACGCACATCCAGATCAGCTGTCCACGACGGCACCACCAACGGCGACACCCCCGGCACCACCACGCCCGCCGGCACCGGATGTGGCATCCCATCACCCACCCTCACCGAAGCCGCCGCCGCCCCCTGCGGCCACCACTCGTCCACACGCGCCACCACATCCACCCGCGGCGCGATCCGGTCACCCACCGTCTCCGCGAAAACCCGGCCCGCCAGCCCTGTCAGGTATTCCTCACGCTGCCCACTCAGCGTTTCCTCACCACGCCCCGCCACCAACTCCACCGAGACCCCGACCTGAGTGACCAGATCAACCACCTCACCACCCCGCGCCTCAGCACCCAACGCCTCATCCAGTTCAACCTTCGCCCGCTCCGCAGCATCCGCGAACATCAACCCCAGCTTCCACTCCGCCGTCTGCCGCAGCTCTGCCTCCCCCGGCTCAAAAACCGCATTCATCATCCGCATCGCCCGATACCCGGCAACCGAACCACCCGCATCAGGCCGCACCCACAACACCAACGCGAAATTACGATCTTGCTTCACCGTCACCGACACCAGCGCGCCCGGATGATCCACCGACCGCTTCGACCCATCAGGAGCCTTCAGCGCACCCAGGACCAGATCCCGGGTCTCGTCCTTCAACCGGGCAACGCCCTCCGGAGCCCCCGGCAGGGTCTGCACTGTGCGGATCAGATGGAGATCGAACGGCTCGAGATCGTTCTCCTCGCGGCTCCGCGCAAGCGGCTTGAACTCGGCAACCCACTCGTCGAAGGCCGACTGCAAATCCTCGCCTGGAATTCCATCCAGCGGGTAACGGCCAACCCACTGCAACCCCGGAGACCCTATCCCCTGTGTCAAAGCCCGTACACTTAGATCGACCAGAGTTCGCTCCCGAACCCGAATCGGAACCGGCTTCCCTGCGGGGGCAGGGATGTCCGCCCCGACTTCCAGACGCACGACTGTCTGCTGCCGGCTCCGCGCAGCCACCACCACGCTCACCTTAGGACGGATGACCGTCATTCCGGCGGGCAGTGTTTCCTTCTGCCGGGCCAGCGCCTCGTCCACGATCCCGTTCAGCAGGTCACGAAGATACGTCCGCCGCCCTTCGCTCCATTTAGTCGGCTCTGAGAAAATCTTCTGGATTTCCGCCGTGATGGGCTCCACCACCGCAGTCCGGTTCCCAGCCTCCCTCGCCTGCGCGACCGCACGTTCCACCGCCCCGAACACCACCTGCCGCACATCCCACACCGCCGCGTCCACCAACCGGGCAAGCCCTCGAACGAACTCCGCCCCCTCCAGCACCCGAAGCCTGCGATAATCAGCAGCCGTCCAGTCAGGATGAGGATCCGGATGCAGTGTCACCCAGAAACCGGTGGACGCGCCCTCTTTTCCGTCCTTTGAACGTAGTCTCCAGCTGCCTACCGGGAACGTCAGGCCAAGCTCGGCCACGTCCACCGGAACCTGCCTCTTCTCCCGCTCCGAGGCCATAGCGGCGGTGAAAGACTTCCTCAAATGCGCCGCCAGGTTGGCTCCAGGTTTACCGCCACCCTCTTCGACTGGCCCCGAGACGGTGAAGGCAGGCCGCAGATCCAGTGGACGCCCCTGCCGGTCATGTCCTTTGAAAGCCGCCGGAACCAAATCCTTCACCCAGGCATCGAGATCGGCCCGACCAGCAGGAGGGATATCGTCGCTCGCGATCACCTTGGCGGCACGCCACTCCGTTCGTTCTCCCGCACCGACTTCCTCCACCACGAACACGCGCGCGGGGACTTCCACAAGTTGTGACGAACCTTTGTACCTCACCGCCACCCGAGGCGTGAACTTCTCGCGATCCGGCAATGTAAGACCTTGCGATTCCAGGCCATCAAAGAATTCGGATACGCCTTCGCCGAAAAGCTCCTCAAAATACTGGACAGGATCGTCGGTTATGTTCTTCTTGTGGTTAATTTCAACGTGAAACATCGGCATTTCTGCCGACTCGACAAAGGCCCGCTCCGCAGCCCCAGCCGCCATCAACCGGACCTGATCCTCATGCACCAAAGGCAGCTTATTCGTACGCGCCAGATAGGTGACATCGAGCGCCCTACGCTCTCGGTAGTCAGCCAGCGGCACACCTTCGCCGTCCAGATACCGCACCAGCTCCAACCTGGCCGCACCCGACTTTAGATATGACGCCAGCACCTTGGTGATCCTCGGAAGCTGACCGGCTCCGCTTTCACCACCACCCAGCACTTCAACCAGCTGGCGATGGGCTGCATCAAGCCTGCCGAGAGCGAGGCCCAGATGCCCACTGGGCGGGTGAACCGTATGAAGTATCAGCCGGAAGTCACCGTCAATGCGCTGCTGCTCCACCCGCTTCCGCTGCTGCTCCACGAAGTCCGGCCTGACCTCGACAGCAATCCTCGCCAGGTCAGCAGGTGCAATCGCCTCCGATTTCGGCTCGAATTGACCGACCCACAACTGCTTACGATCGCCCGCGACGCTCGCACGCTGGTCACCCGCCTCCGCCGCGGCGTTCTCCGCTTGCAGCCGCCACCTTGCCGGCATGCGCTCCCCGACCATGCGGTCACCGGCCAGCTTCCCCACAGCCTTACCCGTAACGCTCCGCCCTGTGCGTGGATCCGTGACGCCGTCCAACCCCAGCACCCACTGCTTCACCAGCTCCGCCATCTTGCCCGAGGGCTTCGCCCCCCGCGCCGGAACCACATACCCCTCAGGTAACTGGCCACTTACCCGCTCCAACTCATCCCGCAACGTCTTCCCCGAATTCCAATCCTCCGGCCGCCACTCCAGCAACTTCTGAACAACCGGATGAGAACCCTCCGTCACATCCGACGGTGGAGCCAAATGCACCAAATCATCCAAGCCATAACGAGCCGGCGCATCATCCGGGAACGGCACGCTAACGTTCGACGGCTGTTCCGTGCCTCCCTCCATAACCTCCACCCAGCCGCTGCCCGGTGTCTCAACAAACGACGGCACACTGGTGGTCGCGTCATACACCACCGATCCCACACGGCCCGCGCGCCCCGACAATCCTGCCGGCTCATCGAAACCGAAAAACACATAATCCACCGGCCGTAGCACCGGCACCCGGGTCGCCTCACGCAGTGCCCGTGCAAACTCCGGCAAAAAGTCCGCGTTGCACGCCCACACCCGCACCGTGTCTGCACGGTTCCACTCCGCCGACCGCAACGCCTCCGCCGCCGCCTGCTCATCACGCATCCCATGACCGGCCAGCACCAGATTGAACTCACCGACCACCCGCGGCAGCCACCGCGCGACCTTGGCCAGCGCCGGACCACCATCACCCACCACCACCCCCGACCGCACCCCCCTCACCGCAACCCCGCTCGCCGACGGCAACATCTCAAACGGCGGCTCCTCACCCCCCTCCCGACCCAACCGCGACAGCTCCCGCCCCCGACCCATCGCCATCTCCATCTCACCCCGACGAACCGGCGAGACCCCACCAAACTCCGCCACACCAAACCCGCCATCACCCCACCCGGCGAAGTCCGGCACACCAAAACCCACATCACCCAGCCCCGACCCAAACTCAAACCCCACCCCAACCTCATCACCAAACAACTCCCCCAGCGCGGCGAAATCATTCGCACCCGCGGCAAAGGACGGCACATCAC
The DNA here is from genome assembly GCF_900105055.1 of Amycolatopsis lurida. Lineage (NCBI taxonomy): Bacteria > Bacillati > Actinomycetota > Actinomycetes > Pseudonocardiales > Pseudonocardiaceae > Amycolatopsis > Amycolatopsis lurida. The sequence continues at coordinate 6,263,017 of NZ_FNTA01000004.1, read as the reverse complement.
CGAAACCGGCCTGCTCGTCGTATGGAGCGACACTATCCAGCCCATCCGGGAAGAAGCCGCCGCTGTAATCGCCCTCGTCCAAGCGAGCCTGGAAATCCTCCATGACCACATCAACCGGATCATCCGCCCTCGCCGACGGCGACGGTGAGTGCTCGACTGGCGCAAACTCCTCGAAGGCGGCCTCGGTCTCTTCGGACCCGGCCCGCGTACCCGGCGTTATCGCCCCACGGTCCTGGGACGAGCCGGCCACACCAACACCCAACCCGTCCTCGCTCGGTGACCCACCCCGACCAGCACGGGCCGCGGCGCGCACTTCCCCGGCAGCGTCCAGCGTCGTCGCGGCCTCAACAGACGGCTCAACCAAGCGGAGCCCGACTTCCAGACGCACGACTGTCCGCTGCCGGCGCTGTGTAGCCGCCGCCACCACGCTCACCTTAGGACGGATGACCGTCATTCCGGCCGGCAGTGTTTCCTTCTGCCGGGCCAGCGCCTCATCCACGATCCCGTTCAGCAGGTCACGAAGATACGTCCGCCGCCCTTCGCTCAATTTAGTCGGCTCTGAGAAAATCTTCTGGATTTCCGCCGTGATGGGCTCCACCACCGCAGTCCGGTTCCCAGCCTCCCTCGCCTGCGCGACCGCACGTTCCACCGCCCCGAACACCACCTGCCGCACATCCCACACCGCCGCGTCCACCAACCGGGCAAGCCCTCGAACGAACTCCGCCCCCTCCAGCACCCGAAGCCTGCGATAATCAGCAGCCGTCCAGTCAGGATGAGGATCCGGATGCAGTGTCACCCAGAAACCGGTGGACGCGCCCTCTTTTCTGTCCGTTGAGTTCAGTGTCCAGCTGCCTACCGGGAACGTCAGGCCAAGCTCGGCCACGTCCACCGGAACCTGCCTCTTCTCCCGCTCCGAGGCCATAGCGGCGGTGAAAGACTTCCTCAAATGCGCCGCCAGGTTGGCTCCAGGTTTACCGCCACCCTCTTCGACTCGGGTCCCCCCCGAGACGATGAAGGCAGGCCGCAGATCCAGTGGACGCCCCTGCCGGTCATGTCCTTTGAAAGCCGCCGGAACCAAATCCTTCACCCAGGCATCGAGATCGGCCCGACCAGCAGGAGGGATATCGTCACCCGCATACTTCTTGGCGGCACGCCACTCCGTTCGTTCTCCCGCACCGACTTCCTCCACCACGAACACGCGCGCGGGGACTTCCACAAGTTGTGACGAACCTTTGTACCTCACCGTCACCCGAGGCGTGAACTTCTGGCGATCCGGAAATGTAAGACCTTGCGATTCCAGGCCATCAAAGAATTCGGATACGCCTTCGCCGAAAAGCTCCTCAAAATACTGGGGGACAGGATCGTCGGCCGTGTTCTTCTTGTGGTTAATTTCAACGTGAAACATCGGCAGTTCTGCCGACTCGACAAAGGCCCGCTCCGCAGCCCCAGCCGCCATCAACCGGACCTGATCCTCATGCACCAAAGGCAGCTTATTCGTACGCGCCAGATAGGTGACATCGAGCGCCCTACGCTCTCGGTAGTCAGCCAGCGGCACACCTTCGCCGTCCAGATACCGCACCAGCTCCAACCTGGCCGCACCCGACTTTAGATATGACGCCAGCACCTTGGTGATCCTCGGAAGCTGACCGGCTCCGCTTTCACCACCACCCAGCACTTCAACCAGCTGGCGATGGGCTGCATCAAGCCTGCCGAGAGCGAGGCCTAGATGCCCGCGGCGCGGGGGAACCATATAAAGTATCAGCCGGAAGTCACCGTCAATGCGCTGCTGCTCCACCCTCTTCCGCTGCTGCTCCACGAAGTCCGGCCTGACCTCGACAGCAATCCTCGCCAGGTCAGCAGGTGCAATCTTCTTCAATTTCGGCTCGAATTGACCGACCCACAACTGCTTACGGTCGCCCGCGACGCTCGCACGCTGGTCACCCGCCTCCGCCGCGGCCTTCTTCGCTTGCATCCGCCAGATCGCTGGCATGCCCACCGCGACCATGCGGTCGCCGGCCAGCTTCACCACAGCCTTACCCGTAACGTTCCGCCCTGTGCGTGGATCCGTGACGCCGTCCAACCCCAGCACCCACTGCTTCACCAGTCGGGCCATCTTGCCCGAGGGCTTCGCCCCCCGCGCCGGAACCACATACCCCTCAGGTAACTGGCCACTTACCCGCTCCAACTCATCCCGCAACGTCTTCCCCGAATTCCAATCCTCCGGCCGCCACTCCAGCAACTTCTGAACAACCGGATGAGAACCCTCCGTCACATCCGACGGTGGAGCCAAATGCACCAAATCATCCAAGCCATAACGAGCCGGCGCATCATCCGGGAACGGCACGCTAACGTTCGACGGCTGTTCCGTGCCTCCCTCCATAACCTCCACCCAGCCGCTGCCCGGTGTCTCAACAAACGACGGCACACTGGTGGTCGCGTCATACACCACCGATCCCACACGGCCCGCGCGCCCCGACAATCCTGCCGGCTCATCGAAACCGAAAAACACATAATCCACCGGCCGTAGCACCGGCACCCCGGTCGCCTCACGCAGTGCCCGTGCAAACTCCGGCAAAAAGTCCGCGTTGCCCGCCCACACCCGCACCGTGTCTGCACGGTTCCACTCCGCCCACCGCAACGCCTCCGCCGCCGCCTGCTCATCACGCATCCCATGACCGGCCAGCACCAGATTGAACTCACCGACCACCCGCGGCAGCCACCGCGCGACCTTGGCCAGCGCCGGACCACCATCACCCACCACGACCCCCGACCGCACCCCCCTCACCGCAACCCCGCTCGCCGACGGCAACGTCTCAAACGGCGGCTCCTCACCCCCCTCCCGACCCAACCGCGACAGCTCCCGCCCCCGACCCATCGCCATCTCCATCGCACCCCGACGACCCGGCGAGACCCCACCAAACTCCGCCACACCAAACCCGCCATCACCCCACCCAGCGAAGTCCGGCACACCAAAACCCACATCACCCAGCCCCGACCCAAACTCAAACCCCACCCCAACCCCATCACCAAACAACTCCCCCAGCGCGGCGAAATCATTCGCACCCGCGGCAAAGGACGGCACATCACCGAAACCGGCCTGCTCGTCGTATGGAGCGACACTATCCAGCCCATCCGGGAAGAAGCCGCCGCTGTAATCGCCCTCGTCCAAGCGAGCCTGGAAATCCTCCATGACCACATCAACCGGATCATCCGCCCTCGCCGACGGCGACGGCGAGTGCTCGACTGGCGCAAACTCCTCGAAGGCGGCCTCGGTCTCTTCGGACCCGGCCCGCGTACCCGGCGTTACCGCCCCACGGTCCTGGGACGGGCCGGCCACACCAACACCCAACCCGTCCTCGCTCGGTGACCCACCCCGACCAGCACGGGCCGCGGCGCGCACTTCCCCGGCAGCGTCCAGCGTCGTCGCGGCCTCAGCAGACGGCTCAACCAAGCGGAGCCCGACTTCCAGACGCACGACTGTCTGCTGCCGGCTCGGCGCAGCCACCACCACGCTCACCTTAGGACGGATGACCGTCATTCCGGCGGGCAGTGTTTCCTTCTGCCGGGCCAGCGCCTCGTCCACGATCCCGTTCAGCAGGTCACGAAGATACGTCCGCCGCCCTTCGCTCCATTTAGTCGACTCTGAGAAAATCTTCTGGATTTCCGCCGTGATGGGCTCCACCACCGCAGTCCGGTTCCCAGCCTCCCTCGCCTGCGCGACCGCACGTTCCACCGCCCCGAACACCACCTGCCGCACATCCCACACCGCCGCGTCCACCAACCGGGCAAGCCCTCGAACGAACTCCGCCCCCTCCAGCACCCGAAGCCTGCGATAATCAGCAGCCGTCCAGTCAGGATGAGGATCCGGATGCAGTGTCACCCAGAAACCGGTGGACGCGCCCTCTTTTCCGTCCTTTGAACGTAGTCTCCAGCTGCCTACCGGGAACGTCAGGCCAAGCTCGGCCACGTCCACCGGAACCTGCCTCTTCTCCCGCTCCGAGGCCATAGCGGCGGTGAAAGACTTCCTCAAATGCGCCGCCAGGTTGGCTCCAGGTTTACCGCCACCCTCTTCGACTGGCCCCGAGACGGTGAAGGCAGGCCGCAGATCCAGTGGACGCCCCTGCCGGTCATGTCCTTTGAAAGCCGCCGGAACCAAATCCTTCACCCAGGCATCGAGATCGGCCCGACCAGCAGGAGGGATATCGTCGCTCGCGATCACCTTGGCGGCACGCCACTCCGTTCGTTCTCCCGCACCGACTTCCTCCGTTCGTTCTCCCGCACCGACTTCCTCCACCACGAACACGCGCGCGGGAACTTCCACAAGTTGTGACGAACCTTTGTACCTCACCGTCACCCGAGGCGTGAACTTCTCGCGATCCGGCAATGTAAGACCTTGCGATGCCAGGCCATCAAAGAATTTGGATACGCCTTCGCCGAAAAGCTCCTCAAAATACTGGACAGGATCGTCGGTTATGTTCTTCTTGTGGTTAATTTCAACGTGAAACATCGGCATTTCTGCCGACTCGACAAAGGCCCGCTCCGCAGCCCCAGTCGCCATCAACCGGACCTGATCCTCATGCACCAAAGGCAGCTTATTCGTACGCACCAGATAGGTGACATCGAGCGCCCTACGCTCTCGGTAGTCAGCCAGCGGCACACCTTCGCCGTCCAGATACCGCACCAACTCCAACCTGGCCGCACCCGACCTTAGATATGACGCCAGCACCTTGGTGATCCTCGGAAGCTGACCGGCTCCGCTTTCACCACCACCCAGCACTTCAACCAGCTGGCGATGGGCTGCATCAAGCCTGCCGAGAGCGCGGCCGTGCCCGCTGGGCGGGTGAACCGTATGAAGTATCAGCCGGAAGTCACCGTCAATGCGCTGCTGCTCCACCCTCTTCCGCTGCTGCTCCACGAAGTCCGGCCTGACCTCGACAGCAATCCTCGCCAGGTCAGCAGGTGCAATCGCCTCCGATTTCGGCTCGAATTGACCGACCCACAACTGCTTACGGTCGCCCGCGACGCTCGCACGCTGGTCACCCGCCTCCGCCGCGGTGTTCTTCGCTTGCATCCGCCAGATCGCTGGCATGCGCTCCCCGACCATGCGGTCACCGGCCAGCTTCCCCGCAGCCTTACCCGTAACGTTCCGCCCTGTGCGTGGATCCGTGACGCCGTCCAACCCCAGCACCCATTGCTTCACCAGCTCCGCCATCTTGCCCGAGGGCTTCGCCCCCCGCGCCGGAACCACATACCCCTCAGGTAACTGGCCACTTACCCGCTCCAACTCATCCCGCAACGTCTTCCCCGAATTCCAATCCTCCGGCCGCCACTCCAGCAACTTCTGAACAACCGGATGAGAACCCTCCGTCACATCCGACGGTGGAGCCAAATGCACCAAATCATCCAAGCCATAACGAGCCGGCGCATCATCCGGGAACGGCACGCTAACGTTCGACGGCTGTTCCGTGCCTCCCTCCATAACCTCCACCCAGCCGCTGCCCGGTGTCTCAACAAACGACGGCACACTGGTGGTCGCGTCATACACCACCGATCCCACACGGCCCGCGCGCCCCGACAATCCTGCCGGCTCATCGAAACCGAAAAACACATAATCCACCGGCCGTAGCACCGGCACCCGGGTCGCCTCACGCAGTGCCCGTGCAAACTCCGGCAAAAAGTCCGCGTTGCCCGCCCACACCCGCACCGTGTCTGCACGGTTCCACTCCGCCGACCGCAACGCCTCCGCCGCCGCCTGCTCATCACGCATCCCATGACCGGCCAGCACCAGATTGAACTCACCGACCACCCGCGGCAGCCACCGCGCGACCTTGGCCAGCGCCGGACCACCATCACCCACCACCACCCCCGACCGCACCCCCCTCACCGCAACCCCGCTCGCCGACGGCAACGTCTCAAACGGCGGCTCCTCACCCCCCTCCCGACCCAACCGCGACAGCTCCCGCCCCCGACCCATCGCCATCTCCATCTCACCCCGACGAACCGGCGAGACCCCACCAAACTCCGCCACACCAAACCCGCCATCACCCCACCCGGCGAAGTCCGGCACATCAAAACCCACATCACCCAGCCCCGACCCAAACTCAAACCCCTCACCACCAAAGAACGGGTCCATGGCGCCAAAACCACTCACATCTACCTCAAACGACGACACACCCGAAAACCCGTCGGCACCAATCGCCGACGACAGACCAAGGCTCGCCATCACCGCATCAGCATCAAATCTCTCCTGACCACCACCCAGCACTGGCTGCTCCGGCTCGAAATAGACGGCGCCCGAATCCGGCGACTCAGCCGGAACCGCGTCGCCTTCACGTGTGCCACCGGGACTCGCCAGCCCACGCCCTGCCGCGGCAAGCCCCTCCAGCGCAGGACCACCGCCGTCCAGTACCAGTGCATCCGGCTCGTCCAGCACGTCGCCTTCCGGCTCACCGGACGCCTTCCACCGAGAGCTGCCGCGACCCGCCCCGGCCGCGGCGCCGCCGTCGGAACTTCCGCCTGCCTCGCTGCGGGCTCCTCGCGCACCGCGAGTTCGTGGCGCCTCCACGCGTCCCGCAAGCGCGCGTGCCAGGTCCACCACGCGTTGCTCGGCGGCGGGGAGGTCCAAGCCGTTCTCATAGTCGGTTGTCCGTCGGGCGGTCACGATCGTTCTGAACACCCCGTCCCGGCTGATCAGGCCACGCTGAGCCGCGGAAACAGGTGCGATGAAAGTCTGGGTTTGGTAAACGTCGGACAACAGCTGCCCGGCACGGACGGCCAAGGCGTCTGCCACGTGCGCAGGCAGTTTGGACGCAGCCAGCGCACTCCGGGCCTGCTGCCATTGCCGCACGATGTCGGCGGGCAGCGACTCGGCCACGCCGGGAAGCAGTTGCCCCGTGCTCGTCCCATCGGCATCCGCGATCGCCCCGTCGCCGGCCAGGACCACGCCGTCCCCGACCAGCTCCCGCGGCCTCCAATCCGGATCGTCCTCGCCCTCCGACGCCTTCGGAGCCGGTCCAGCGGGGTGCGATCCGGTACTCGAGCCGGCTTCGACCCAGTCGCGGGTGATCGCGTCATCACCGCCGAAGCCCGTCAGCGCCTCGACCGCGGCCTCATAGGCGGACTTCGTGACGGTAACGCCATCCGCCTGCGGACCGGGCGATTGGTCGAACTCCGACAGCATGTCCGCCAGACCCTGCAACGAGTTGGCGGCCTCCAGCTCGGAGTAGCGGCGGGGCAGTATGTCGCGCAGATAGGCGGCGAGCCGCGGCTGAGACTCCAGCAGTCCGAGGTTACCGCTCAGCGCTCCGGACACCATCTCGTAGACGGCGTCTTCGTCGTGACCCGAGAGCGGACCATCCGCTTGCAGCTCCTGCTTACGATTCCTTACAAGCTCCTGCACTTGCGCGGACAACTTCCTCTGCCCAACGATACCTGAATAATAGACAAGGTTGAACTCAACTGAATTCATGTGGATTTCGTCGAGATCTTCTAAGTATGACAGCAGAGGACCTGGCTCTTTTCGCACGATATCGCTATGAACGTGAAGATCCGTGACAACGGCATACGGTGCAATCATGTAACCTGAGTCGGCCCACAATATTTCCTCGCCTCGAAGATGATCCATGGCGGACCTAACATATTGCTGGGGGCCCTCAATAACTGACTCCACCGCAAGGCTGATTCCCATCTGGGTGAACCATTCGACCTGTCGCAATGGACGTTCGGACAGGCTACTGTCGAACACCATCCACTCAGGACCATTTGGGCCGCGTACGTACACCAATGGCGCCGTGTGGTAGTTCCACGCGAGTTCACGCGGCGAGCCGTCCGGTTCAGTGGTTTCCACGCGCAAGCCCGTCCCGGAAGCCACGAAGATCTTACGCGGGTGTGCACCTAACTGGATGAGCTTCAAAGCGGCGAGGTGTCCTCGCGTGTAGCAGCCATCGTCACCATAATCATGCGGGACAGGGATATCGCCATACTTGAAATCCATAGTGAGATTTCGCAGTGCCCGCATCCACTCCAGCGCAGTCTCCCATTCCACGACGGCGGGTACGGCGTTGTCCTGCCACGCCGTCACCTCCGGCGCCGGCAATCCGAAAAGGTGCTCGATGAACTCGCGCTCGGCAGGCAAAGCCGTCGCGAGATCTATTAGTAGCTCTCGCCCCGGCGTGTCGCTCCCGGCGGTCAGCCGGCGATAGGCTTCCCGGACCGCCCACACAGTGCGCATATTGCGGTCAAGTCGGGCGAAGAGATCCACTGCCACGCTCTCCAGCCCCGAATCGACCCACGTCTTGAGCTCGGCGGCGAAAGCACGCACCGGCTCCTGATCGTGCGGCATAGCGGGCACGTCCGTGTACACCCGCGGTGTCGGCAGCTGCTCTTCCGTCGGGAGCAGTTCGCTGGCCGAAATCAACCCGAGCCGCTCCAGCAACCGATGCGCTTGCACCGCGTCCAGCCGTTCACTCTTCCCTGCGAGGTAGACCACAGCTGCCAGATCGACCCCGTCGACCTGCTTGAACGCGGCCCTGAGCGCGCTACTGTCCCGGCCGGGGGCAGCCTGCCGGACGATATCCAGGACCGCCCGGAAATCCACCCGCGGTTCGCCGGCGAGCACCTCGTTCAGCCGCGCAACGTAACGCTTGTGATCCTCCCGCACCACCACATCGGCATCGCCGCCCACCTCCGCCGGCGAGCCCGACCCACCCCCCTCGACCCGCTGCCGCTTACCCCCACCATCATCAGCAACATCCGGCGCACCACGCTTACGCGACCCCAGCGACTCCGGCCTCTGCTCCGCCACACCACCCGACGCAGCCCTTTTCTCTTCGGTTGCCGACGGCTCGGAACGGGCATCCGGGAAAACAGCTCCCTGCCCCGCCGGCGAGCCCGACCCACCCCCCTCGACCCGCTGCCGCTTACCCCCACCATCATCAGCAACATCCGGCGCACCACGCTTACGCGACCCCAGCGACTCCGGCCTCTGCTCCGCCACACCACCCGACGCAGCCCTTTTCTCTTCGGTTGCCGACGGCTCGGAACGGGCATCCGGGAAAACAGCTCCCTGCCCCGCTGGCGAGGTGCCAGAGGGTCCGGCGGCGCCTTCAGACCGCTCATCCCCAGACTCCGATCGATCCTGTTTTGCCCACGAAGGCGCACCGCCGGGGAGGCCATAGGCACGCCGCGTCCCCAGCGGCCCGGCCAGCCCCTTGGCCAGCTCCCGCGCTTCGACGCCCTGCCCCATGGCCAGCCGATGCGCCACCACCGACTCCACCGCGTCGATGACCGATCGCCGTTCGCGGTCCTGCGCGGTCGCCTGCATCAGCGGGATGCGGTGGAATCCCGACACGATCGAGGCTGCCTGCGCCAGTAGCTTCTCCACACGATCTTGCGGCAGCTTGCCCAGGCGCTTCGAAGCCCGGGCGGCCTCTTCGTTCAGCCACTCGCGCGCCTCCGCCGGAGCCGACGGGAACGCCGGCACGTCGGTCTTCCCAGCCACAGCACCGGGCGCCTCCGCCGGGGGGGTCGAGTGCTCGGACGGCGGTTCACTTTGCGGCGCAACCGGGCCCTGCGCAGGCTCGGCCGAACTCGCGCCGGAACCGTGGGCCTCAGCCGTCTGAGTGAACGTGTCGTACAAACCTGCGGTTGCCGCGGTGAGGTGGTCCAGCCACTTCAGCCAAGCCTCATCCACCTCATAACCAGTCCCCGTCCCGGCCCGCAGAGCAGCCATCAAGACATCGAACTCGGCGTGACGGGCCGCAACGAACTCACCATGTAATTGCTGGACCACCGAGTCCGGCAGGGTCAATCCCGGGCCGCCCTGCTGCCAGCCGATCAGCTGCCCGGCGAACTCCTCATCAGCAGCCTCGAGCACATCAGCGACAGCCTCGTCGTAGGTGAGTCCCATCGCCGGCCGACCTGAAGCCTCGCCGCCGAACCTCGAATCTTGCCCCTCGACGGCCGGCTGCTCGGTGGACTGCCCGGTCGGTGCCGGCCGGTCGGGTGGCCGGGTACGGTCCTCCTCCCCCGGAGCACGGGTGGCCGGGGCAGGACCGGCCGGCGGCGCGTGGGGCTGGGCGGTCGTGGTGTCGACGGTGGGGTGCCCGGAGTTGGGCTGCAACGGCTTGACCAGGTCACGCAAGTCCTGCTCGGCCGTGGCCAACGCCTTGGCGTCGTCGGCCTCGACGGCGTTGGTGTACTTGATGACCGCCAGCTGGACATCCGGGTTGTCGGAGAGCCGGTAGATCTGGTCCTCCGGCGAAGAATAGTAAGCGACCTCGCCGCCGCCACCGCTGCGGGCGGCCCGGTTTTCGGCCTGCACGTCAATATCGGCCGAGATCTCGGAGTGCGCGGTGATCCGCACGAAGAGGTCCCCCCGCTCCTTCGCCTCCTTGGTCGTGCTGATGTCGACGCCGCGCGCGCCTTGCATGTTGATCACCAAGACCTTGCCCGGCGCGCCGGCCGCGTCGATGACCCGCTTGAATTCCTCGTCGAAGTTCTTGCCCTGCTGCACCTGCCACTTGGCGTCGATCGCCTCGTGCGCGACACCCATCTCGGCGAACATGTCCGACAACTGGCGGACCTCGTCATTGGCGGTGGCCAAGATCAGCTGTGGCTGCTGCGAACCGCCCGGAGCCTGCATGGCCTGGACATCCTGGGCGATCTGGGCCAGTTTCGCGTCCCTGTCGGCCGCCACCACGTCGGCGGACTTCCTCAATCGTGACTCGTAGTAGCGCGGCATGTCCTCGACTTCGGCCGACATGCCCTTCTCGGCGAACTTCGCGCCGTGCCCGTTCGCCGTCCCCGACGCCCCCGTCTTCTGCCCGTATTCCTTCATCGACAAAAGCTCGTGCGCGGTTACACTCTTGCTGCTCGCCGAGTCGCTGCGGATCTGCAGCCCGTGCTTAAACTCCACCGCCTGCGCCAGCCCCCCGTTCCACCGGCTTTCCGAGCTGGTCTCCGGGTTGAACAGAACGTTGTGGGTGGTCTGATCGATGATGTAGATCTTGCCTTCGTGCTCGACGTAGTGCACATTTTCCCGGTATTCCCACCGGGCAGCAGCAGCCATGTTGACCCGGGAGACTTCTTCATCGGACAGCGAACGGCCCAGCAGCAGTTCCACCTTTTCCCGGCCGGACTCGGTCAGCCTGGCCGCACCACCCGCCTGCCCTGGCCGGCGCCCGAAGTCCGCCTCCTGCAACCAGCCGCTGTCCATCCCGTCACGCACCAGGTCGTGCGCCCAGCCGACCTGCGCACTCACTTCCGGCGCGGCCGCCGACTGCACTCCCTCGCTCAGGATGTACTGCGAGTTCGAGTAGACCAGCGCTTCGTCGATCTCATCGATGCTCACCGAGAGCACCATCGGGTCTTTCTTGCTCTGCTGACCCGGCAACGTCTCATGCCGCAGGTAGGTGAACCCGACGTCCTCCGCCGTACCCAAGTACACCGTCGGCCGCCCCGCTTGCGGTGTCGGCGGCGGCTTGTCCGGGTCCAGCCGGTGCACGTCGACTCCCAGTGCTCCCAGCATCTCCTTGTAGTGAGCCAGCTCCCGATCCGCCAGGTTGCCCCGGGTCGTGGTTACCTGAACGCCGTCCACGCCGGGCCGCATCGCGTTCACGGCCGCGTGCGCGAAGAAAAGCCACGACTTTCCCTCACCCGCCGCCATGTTTACCACTTGCCCCTTGCCGAACGCGTGCACCGCCGACACCTGCGTCCACCGCAGGGCGATCCCCTTCTTCCGCCGGATCAGCTCGAACACCGCGGCGAACGCGTCGGCTTCCGGCCCCCGCGAATACAGATCCTTCAGCTTAGCGTCGCTCAAGGCGGTCAGCCGAAATTCTTCCGGGATGTCCGAACCTGAACGCGCCGCGATGTCCCACAACGTCAAAGACGCGTCATGCGCCTTGTTCGCGCTCGCCAGCCATGCCTCGTACGCCACCGCATCGGTCGCGTGCTCCACCCAGCCGCCACCATCCTCGGGCACAAACACCCGCGGCTTCGGCAACCACTTGCCCTGCTCATCCTTCAGCTGCCGATACGCCACCACCTTTTCCCCACCGCCATGGCGGTCGACCACCACTTCGCTCTCCGGCGGCAGCTCCGCCAGCAACGAGCCGTCCGTGCGCGCCAACTCTTGCCGAACGTCCGTCTTCCGTGCCCGAACGTCGCCCGCCTGTGCCCGTGGCGGCGACCACGAACCCTCGAGTCCGCGCTCAAAACTGACGCCGGTCTCGAGCACCACGTGCCGCAGGTCGCCCCTCACGTCGACCACCGCACGCGCCCCTGGAGGCACCGCCACCGGCTCTGCCCCGGCGCGCTCCAGCACGCCGGGCCCCTCCGCCCGATACCACCCGTCCGCGCCCCGCGACCACGACGTTCCCAGCCCCGGCAACCGCTGCGGCCACGTCACCTCACCCGACGGGCCCGCCACAACCGCAGGGGGCTTCGGCTCCTCTTGCGGGCGCGAATCGGGCGCCTCCGTGGGAGTGTCGCGGATCGTTTTGTCGATCGCCGCGATATCCGCGTCACCCAGCCTGCCACCCGGCCCGCTGCCCGGCCGTCCAGGCACCGTTTTCCGCGCCGCCCCGTCGACCCCGACGAACTTCAGCAGACTGCCCACGACCGCGTCCGTGTTCCCCAATGGCCAGGTCAGCTGACCGATCCGGCCCCGCTCCGCGACCACCTCGACCGGCACGCGCCTGGAGGCATCCTGCTGCCAGCCCGGCCGCGGCCCGTTGGGCGTCCCGGCGTCGAGCACCACGTGCAGCTGGTCCCCGTTGGGGAACCGGTGCCGTCCGTTGACGCGCTCGTCCAGCGTTCGCTGTACGTTCCGCGCCACCTCCCGACGCGTCTTCGCGTCGACCTTGCCCGATGCCGACACGAGATCCACGGGCACCGACAGCTCACGCACCCACTGGCCCTCCCCGACCTCGCCACGCCGCACATCGAAACGGGTTTGCGCGATCCCGTTCCCATCGAGCCGCTCCCCCCGGTGCCGTGTCGGCGGCACCGACTCGCGCACCGCGTTCCACTCGGCGACAGCCACCGGACCCGCCCCGGACCCCGCCGGGCGGCCGTCGTGAGCCGGCCCCGACTGCACGTCCGGCCGACTCAGCGCCAGCTGAGCCGCCACCGCCGCCGCTTGCGGGTCGGCGGCATCCCGGGAACCGGTGTTTTCACCCGGCTTGGCCTGCGGCCGTCCGGCCTTGTCCGGAATCCGGCTTTCCACCGCGTGCGCCGGTTCCAAGGACACCCGGCTGCCCTGCGTCCCGTCGGCGCCGGGCCGGGCCGGGCCGTCACCCGCCGACCTCCCCGCCGTCCCCGGAGCAGAAGAAGACGTGACCGGTGGTCCGTCACCCCCGCCCTTCGGCGGCGGTCCTGCGGGCATCTGACCAGACCGGCCGCCCTCGGTCCGGACGGGCTGGGCGGCACCGTCACGACCACCGGCCGCGTGCTGCGCCGGAGTGGTCTCGCCGCGCAGAAACTGCTGCGCCGCCGACATGCCGGTCCCGGAAGTCTCGGCTCCCGGCCGGCTACCCGCACCGCTCCCGCTGCCCGACGCGGACAGCCCGGGCCGCAGACCTTCATGCCCCCCTGCCGGCACAACACCAGGTGCATCCGAGCGCCCACCCTGACCCACCGCCGGCTGCGCACCAGAACCAGACGGCTGCCCGCTCACCGTTCCCCCTGGCTGAACCGCCCCACCCTGACCCACCGCCGGCTGCGCACCAGAACCAGACGGCTGCCCGCTCACCGTTCCCCCTGGCTGAACCGCCCCACCCTGACCCACCGCCGGCTGCGCACCAGAACCAGACGGCTGCCCGCTCACCGTTCCCCCTGGCTGAACCGCCCCACCCTGACCCACCGCCGGACCGGCCACCGCGGGCCGTCCACCCTCCACACCACCCGGCTGAGCAGAACCCACGGGGTTCGCCGGTTGGGCCTGGCCGCCGGACGTCGCCGCAGCCGGCCGGACGTCGCCGCTCGAAGTAGAGGTGGGCGGGCCACCCGCCGTGGACGTGGCGGGCAGAGCCGCCGCTGAGCCCGGGCGCGCGGACTCGGCCACGTTCGACTGGCCCGGGCCACCCGTCTGCGAGGACGGCTGCCCTGGCGTGCCGGTGGCCGGACGCGCCGCCTGCTCCGACGACGACCCGCCAGTGCCGGCTGCGGGACGACTGTCAGCCGACGTTTGACCCGACGTACTGGTAGCCGGACGCCCGGCCTGCTCCGACGAGCCGCCCTGGGTTGCGGCAGGACGGTTGTCAGTACTCGACTGCGTCGACGTCTGCCCGGACGAGTTCCCCGCGAGGCCGCCTTCCCCGCCGGTTCCCAGCTGACCGGTGCCCGCGGATGGCTGGGTGCCGGCCGGAGTGAACAGCTGGCCCAGCTGAGTCCCCCCACTGACAACCGGTTGCTGCGCCACGGCGGACTGTTCGCCGTGCGCCGCCTGGCTGGCCGGGGTCTGCGTACCGCTGGTCTCGATGACTGCTCCGCGCTCTCCGGTGGTCTCGTGGGCGGGTGCCTGCGCACCCGTCGTCACCGTGGCCTGGGTCTGGCCGCCCGCCGCGGAAGTAGTGGGGATCTGGCCCTGCGCTGTCTCGACACCCTGCGCCTCACCATCGCCCGTCTGAGAACCCGCGCCCCTGCCCCCCACCGAACCAACCCGGCCATCACCCGACTGAGACCCCGGGCTCTGGCCACCGACCGTCCCAACACCCTGCGCCCGGCCGTCCCCCGCCTGAGTACCCGAACCCTGACCGCCGACCGCCCCCGCCTGACCATCACCTGACTGAGACCCAGGACTCTGCTCCCCGCCCGTCACGGTGCTCTGCTGCGGAATGACCAGCCGCGGCTTCTCGGCGGTGTCCGCCGTCCCTTCGTCATAAGCGGGCGGCTTCTCGTCCGGCGATGACCCTTGCCCTTCCTCAGCTGGCTTTTCGCCCGCCGCTCCCGGCTGGTCCGAACCTCCCGGAAAAGAGACGTCTCCGGGATTGAGGGTGGTCCCACCCTCGCCGCCCGAGCGGTCGGGCAACTGGGGACGGCCGTGCGGCGACAGTGCGCCCAGCAGACCACCCCAGAACGCGTCAGGGTTGTTGAGCACCGTGTTGATGATGGGGTTACTGATCGCGACCGAAAGCACCTGCCCCGTCGCGAATCCGAGATGTCCCAGCGCGACCAGCCCGCCCGGGATTTTCTTTCCGAACTGCGCGGCCGCGTCCTTCACCACGTGCACGATCACCGACGAACCCGCGGACGCCAACCCCGACGCCGCACCCCCGATCGCACCTCCGACGGCCGCCTGCCACACCGACGTGCCGTCGATGTGGTCGCGTTTGTGATCGAGCTTCTGGCCCAGCTGAGTGAAGTAGTCCACCGACGTCATCACCCCGGCGCCGATGGCCGCGGAAGCGCCGATTTCAATGGCTGCCTGCTGCGCATATGGCGCAATCCGCAGAATCGCGTTCTTCAGGCCCTGCTGCACCGCTGCCCAGCTGGCCTTCTCGATACCGAACGAAGCCAGCTTGGCCAACAACTGTTGGAATATCATCCTCATGGTCAGCTGGGTCGCAGCCTGGACCACGGGCGCCATCCACGCGAAAATCAGAGAGGCGATAAGGAGTGCGATCTGGACCAGCGCCATCAAGCCGGCCACGATCATCATAATCTGCGCTTTTTCCACATCCGCCGCGGAGTTGCGCAGCGCCGCCGACAGATCGTTGGCCGACGTCTGGAGCTGATCCAGGGACGGGGCTAACGTCCCGGTGAGCCACGTCCCCATTGCGTCCGCATATTCACCATCCATCGACCGATCAAGGTCGACCGCCCGCGCCCGCACATCCGCCGAGAAATTATCCAACGGCACAACCATGTCTGCCCACGCCTGTGACAACGCGCGCATACTGCGCACATTGCCCTCCGGCCATTCCATTCCCGCAATGACCTTGAAAAACTGCTGGAGTTCGGCGGGCAGCTTTACCGGCCCGTCCCCCGACTCGAACACCGCCCACCACCCTCCGGAAAGCCGTTACTGCATAGCTCATGACGGGAAGCCCGGATTAGCTGTCCTGGCTATCACTTTCCTGCTGCTGCATCGACTCGGCCAGCTGCTGATCGAACAGCTTCGCATTGTCTTCGTCCAGGCCCTGGAACTGGACCATCGCGTCGTGGATACCTTTGGCCGCGTCGCGCATGCTCGAAGGCAGGTCCTTCAGCGTGTCCCGGGTTCCGTCCGCGTTCTCCACATAACTTTCCGCGAACTTCTCCCCTGCCTTGTCCTCACCCCAGCATCCGTCGTACCGATCCATGGCAGCGGTCAGGTTTGTCAGGGCGGCGGCGAAATCGTCACCCGACGCACCCAGTCTCTTGATCACGTCCCGCATCCCGTCAGGATCCAGGCGGAACTCGTCGGTCATGACCTCCTCCCGTCCCGACGCTCCACACCGACGCTGCCCAGCATGGGCCCGATCAGGGATTCGATCATTTCCTGCGGATCGAGCTTGCCCGCAGCCGCCGCACCGTAGTCGATGCCCGACGCGCTGGTGCCCATCACTTCTGACATCTTCGCCATACACTCCGCCTTGCCCCGCTGCAAGGTGTCCACGACCGTCTTCGCCAACTGCGCCGGCGCGAGCAGCCGGTACTTCGATTCGTTGAACAGGAGTTCGACCAACTCACCTCGCCCATCGAACGTCATCGACAGCGATTGGTCCTTCGCTCGGACGGTGACCCGGCCGTCGCGCCACAGTTCGCTCAGCTTTCCGATTTTCTCCCGCTCGCGCTGCAGATTCGCCAGCGCTTCTCCGACTCCGGCGTCGCCACCGAACATATCATCGGAAAACATCAGTTGCCGCTCCTTCCGAGTGTCCGTCACCAGGCTGTCAAAATCCTGGCGCACACCCCAAGCAAATCGCGCCTGGGCAGTATTTCGTCGAGGCATCCTGCCCCTTCGCACTTGCCTGCCTATCCGACCTCACCGCGGCGAGAGACCTCGGCGACCCTCGCGGGCAACCAGCGGCGCTCTCGGGCACCGCGCAGAAGCCCGGACAGCAGCACCGCCAGCGCCGCGAGGACCGGAACAGAAATCGCCGCGACCAGCGCGACGACGGATCCATGCCCGGCAACCGGCGGTATCGGCGGGAGAGGCGCCTGCTCGGCAGTGACGACGGGCAGCCGCGCACCGGACTCCTCCGGCAACACCGTGGACACGGCCGCCATCACGTTTACAAAACCCCAACCGAAACCAGGATCCGGCAGCGCCGCCGCAGGATGATCAGCGGTCAACTCCAGACGACGTTTGACCTGCTTGGCGGTCAGCTCGGGATGATACGCGCGCACAAGGGCGGCGGCGCCAGCCACAAAGGGCG
The DNA here is from genome assembly GCF_900105055.1 of Amycolatopsis lurida. NCBI lineage: Bacteria > Bacillati > Actinomycetota > Actinomycetes > Pseudonocardiales > Pseudonocardiaceae > Amycolatopsis > Amycolatopsis lurida. Next base: position 6,245,654 of record NZ_FNTA01000004.1, on the reverse strand, counting down.
CCGAATAGCTGGTACCGCTGCCCAGCCAATGCCCGGCGCCCCGAGGACCGACGCTCGTCACACCCACACCCGGACCCACGAGGGACAGGAATTTCCCCGTCTGGGAGAAATCCGCCTTCTTACCGTCGATGTCGGCGGCGCCGACCGCGATCACCGACGGATACGACGCCGGATACGTGACCGGATCGCCTTGCTGCGCACTGTTCGCAGCGGACGCCACGACGACGACATTCCGGTCAGCGGCGTACCGGACCGCGTCAGCGAGGCCCAGGTCGGGAGTGTTGGTACTGGCCGAGATGTTGATCACGTCCGCGCCACCATCGACCGCGGCCCGGATACCTTTCGCCATCTCGGCCGCGGTCAGCCTCGGCGGAGAACCGTCCTGACTGACGGTAGCGCACCGGATCGGCAAAATTTTCGCATCCGGCGCGATCCCGGCAAACCCAGTGCCGGACCGCCCGCCCGCGGCGATGATTCCGGCGACGAACGTACCGTGTCCATAGCAGTCATCGTCCGCGGGCTTCCCGCCAGGGTTGGCCACGTCAAGCCCACGCTGCACGCGGCCGCCCGACAATTGCGGCGTCTTGGCGTCAACGCCGGTGTCGACCACACCGACCGTGACCCCGGATCCTTTGGTCAGCGGCCACACGCGTTCTGGCGCGAGCCGCTGTTGTGCCCAGGGAACACCGGCCTCCGTACCGACCGGCTGTGACAAGCAACCCTTCTGGTTCGTCGGCAACGGAGCTGGCCCCTGCGTTGCGCTAACGACACCCGGGGAAAGGATCGTCCACAGTAGAGCCACAGCAAACAGGCAGGCAGCCACCGGCGACTGCCGTGGCAACCGCCGACCGGCGTTTTCGTTCATCGTTCGAAGTCCTTTCGGTGGCCACTCACGACGCCAGGGTGGTGGTGCGGTTCCCCGCGGTTCGGGCGACCGCCTCCTCACGCCACTCGCGCAAGGAGGTCGTCATCCTGTCCTGCACTTCGGGCTGGTCGACGACCCGCAGGGTGCACCGGCGCCGGCGCTCGAGTGCCTGGTCGAGTTTGGTCAGCGCTGCGAGGTCTTGTTCGTCGAGCTCACCGGTGGACGCCACATGTTCGCCCGGGGCGAGTTCGCGGAACAGCGCTGCGGTTCTCGGCGCGACAGGGCCGTCGTCCGCCGGTTCTTCGGCCGCCTCCGCGCTGCGGATGGCCAATGCCTTGAACCGCGCGCCGGCGAAGAACACCACTTCGTTCACCGCTTGGCCGATCCGCAGCTCCGACGTTCGCCGGGCGGAGACAGGCCAGATGAGGACGTCGAGGTCCGCGTCCGGCACAGTCACGTCGAGATCGGTGCTCCCGACCAGAAACCCTGACTCGGTCAGGACTGCACCTGGTTCCACCGCGCTTTCGATCCGACCGCTGATGCTCTGCCGCAGCACTGCACGCCGATGAGTGGGCATCCGTCGTAGTCCCGAGACAAGGCAAGGAACCTGGGCATCAAGCACACCACTGTACCCAGTGCGTACAGCGGCATCCAGCTCGGCGAAGCTGCCCGCGCCACGTCCCAGATAAAGGCAAACCGCCACGAAGTCCGCTTTGGCACCGGCGTCCGCCTGGCGCATCGACGGCCAGGTCGCCAGCGCCGCGTTCACTGTCGCCAACGCCTCGCTGTAGGCTTCGCCGGCCGCCGCCGTGAACCGGGCTTTCTCCGTAGAGGTGCTCGGCCGATCGGCGACATCGAGTTCTTTGCCGCTGGATGTCAGATGCTCAGCCGCAGGCTTGGCACCGGCCTCGGATTCAAGCTGCTCGCCGAGTCCGGGCGATTCCGGTGCCGGCTCGACGCTGGACGTGCGCGTGAGTCCAGGACCGGCTGCATCGGCACCAGTCTCCGCGGCAGGCTCCGCCGGTCGCGCACTGGGGCGGTCGTCCGCCGCGGGCGCGCCGACTTCCTGTGCGACTTGGTCATTCTGGAGCGCAGAAGCGATAGTGCCCGCTGAGGACACCGAGGTGCTCGCCGGAATGCGTTCCGAATTCCCCGGTGCGCCCGACACGGTCGGGACCGGAGGCCCGGACATCAAGAGTGAAGTGGGCACAGCCGGACCACGAGTGGACACGGATGTCGGGCGCAGCTCTTCGCTGATGGGCGGGCGTAATCTTTCGCGGCCTGGTACCTGCGTCGCGGGCTCGGCTCGCGGCACTGTCGGAGGGGCCGCGCCGACGGCTGGCGCCGACGGTTCGCTCAGCAGCTCGCGCGCCCGATCGTCAAGTACCCCGGCCAGGCGCAGACTCGACGCGTCGCGCACCCCCGGTTCGAGTTCCGCGAGCAGGGCCTCTGCCGCAGTGAGCAGTTCGGGCCCGATGGGCTCACCCGGCGTTCCGAGGTGCATCGTCCAGCGGTCCGGGTCGAACGGCGGCAGGCACGCGTCCGGGTCTGCCGCCCCGGTCCGCAGCGCTAAACCGGAGGGCACGATGTCGGCAAGGACATTCCCGAACCGATAGCCGGTGAGGTGACGACGTTGCCAGCCCCGTGGAGGCGGAACCCCGTCGATCACCTCTTGGGAACCGTCCACGCGTTGCCGGAACGACGACGCGAACGGCGGAAAGGAATCCATACCGCTTCCCGCGGCGAGACCGGTGACCACGACGATGTCGCGCGCAAACGCCCTGGCGAAGTCCCGCAGCCAGGAATGCGTGCGGGCTGGCGAAGGCAGCACGACGAGCTGCACGGGTATACGCGGTAACCGGGCGGCCGCCACAGCGACCACAGCAGGAGCCGGAACCATGCCGCCTTCGCCCACGACGATCCGCATTACCCCGGCGTCAGCGGGCACCGCGTAGGCGGGGTCGCCCGGTAACGCCGACCGGCCGTTGGCCTCCCGGATCAGCACGCCCGCGGGGATCGCATCGATCACTGCACCTTCCACGGTCAGCGGCGTGGCCGGCATCGAGGCTTCCCAGCGCGGCACGGGGTACCTGTACCCTCCTACCGCACACGCCGAGCCGGGGCGGAACAGCAGCCAGCCGCTACGGCCGGCGAAGAGGGCGCCCCCGGGGTGTGTGACGAAATCGTCGTCCGGCGCGAAAATCTCCACGTCCAACGCATCGGCCAAGGCCTGCGAGACCAGCCTGTCGGCGCCCAAGCCCGGTATGCCGATCCGCACGGATCGGACGTCACCGAGCGAAGCAATGTGACGATGCAACAACGACGGGAGAAGTGTGGTGAGCGACGGGTCCCGTCGCGCGCCGGTGGACGCCAGCACGAAAGCATGTCCCGGCACAGGCGTCGGCCACCCGATCGCGCCGCCGGGCTCAGCCTCGTCGTGCCTGCGGATCAGCAAGTGCCGGCCTCGACCCTCGAGGACGATGCTTTCGGCCTGTGGGTGAAGGGAACTGTTCATGTTGCCTCCTGCCCCTGCGGTGTGGCCTCCTGGCGGAGACGGACATCCGCGCGCGGGCAACGTCGTCGTCTCAGGCACTGGTATCGAGGTCCTCGGCAGTCAGAAGGGTCAGGTCCGCAGGGCTCATCGACGGTGATTCGGCCAGTCGGGAAGCCTGCCGGTCGGTCATCCGCTCGAACACCCGGCGCGCGGTCCGGCCGTTGCCGAATGTGCCGTCTTTAGGGATCCTCTCGAAATGCTCGAACAACGCCGCGGCCGCCTCGTCTTCGAGGTGATAGTCATGCTTGGCGCACTGGGACCGGACGATCGTGACGAGTTCGTCCGCGGTGTAGTTGGCGAATTCGATGGTCCGGCTGAACCGGGACTCCATGCCGGGGTTCGCCGAAAGGAAATCCTGCATCTCGTTGCTGTAGCCGGCGGCGATCACCACGACGTCCTCCCGGTGGTCCTCCATTAGCTTGACCAGGGTGTCGATCGCCTCACGACCGAAGTCGGGCCCGCTGCCGCCTTGGCCGGAGCTCAACGTGTACGCCTCATCGATGAACAGAACGCCACCGAGCGCAGTGTTGAACGCCTCCGTCGTCTTGATGGCCGTACCCCCGATGATCTGAGCGACGAGGTCCGCCCGGGCCACCTCGATGAGGTGGCCTTCCCGTAGCACGCCAAGCTGCGCGAGAACCTGGCCGTAAAGGCGCGCGACCGTCGTCTTGCCCGTGCCGGGCGCGCCGGCGAACACCAGATGCCGAGCCATTGGCGGTGCCGACAACCCTGCGTCCTGACGTCGCTTGGCCATCTTATTGATATTGATCAGCGAAGTCACTTCGCGCTTCACCCCGGCCAGTCCGACCAGCTTCTGCATTTCCTCGAGGGGGTCACCGGCGAGTCTGGGGCGCTCGGGTGCAATCGACGGCGCGGGTTCCGCGGCCTCGACGGATACGGACGTCCCGTAGGCGTCCGGTTTTAAGTTGCCGCTCGTGATCAGGTCCAGCACCTCGATCGCCGTGCCCGGGCGGAGCTGGCGCACTCCACTACCGTGGTTGTCGCGCACAGTGCAGGAAGCCACCCGCACGGATTCTCCGGTTTCCAGCACGATGCCGTCCGACTTGCCGCTCGAGAATTCGGACTCGGTCACGGTCCCCGACGAGCCTTCGCCGAACCGGCAGCCCGCACCGGCGCTGCTATGCACACGGCAGCGGAGCAACGACAGGGTGGCCCCGGTACCGGCGTGGACTCCGTCCCCGCCGGTACCTTCCAACGCGCTGTCCGCCAGCGACAGAGTGGCTTCGGCGACTTCCACGCCGGCGTTGGCGGTGTTGCGTATGCTCAGTCCGTTCACCACCAGCCGTGAACCAGCGACAACGCGCAAGCCCACTCCGCCACCATCGATCTCGACGTTCTCCATCAAGCCGCGGCCGCCGTCCTCGATTTCTATCCCCACACCATCAGATCCGCGCACATGCAGCCGACGGAAGAAAGGATCTGCCGCGTCGGAAACCTTGAGCCCCGAGCCGGAGCAGCCGGAGATCGAGAGGTGATGGAACTCCGGCGCGGCGCGTTCGGTCACATTTACGCCGATCCCGGTCACGCCCGAAACATCGCACCGGGTTACGGTGCCGCCCGAACGCGCAGAAAAGTGCACGCCTCGTGAACCGGCGGTCTGCACCCGGCATCCGCGCAGCACTGGCTTGCAGCCTTCGGCGACAAACACGCCCTCGGCTCCCGCGCGTTCCACCGTGCATTCTTCAAGCGTGACTTCTCCGCTGCTGGCAAGGTAGAAGCCGATTCCGGTCAGATCGGACGCGTAAAGCCGCTTCGCGGCGATCATGGCCTGTTGTTCGACCGCGACCGCGGGCTTCGACGTGCCGGAAATCGTGGTGTCCTCGACGGTCAGACGGCCGCGACCATTGAGGCAGATGCCATTTCCGGCGGCCCCGCTCACGGTGCAGGCGCGGATCACCAATGTGCCATCGTCGGCGACGACGACCGCCGATGTCCCTATTTCGGCGAATCGGCAGGATTCCAGGACACCACCTTGCGGCGACGTGACAACGACACCCGCGCCTGTGTAGTTGCGTACTTCACAGCCGCGCATCAGGACGGTGCCTTCCCCCGAGGCGTAGATTGTGGACCAGCCTGCCCCTTCCAGCGAACACTCGGTGAGGCTCAACTGTCCTTGCGTCACGAGGACAGCGGGATTGTCAGCGTCCGTGGACACGGCCGTGATTCCCGTGAGTGCGGCCGAAGCGGCGGTCATGGTCACCGCGACCCCGGCCTTGGCGATGATCACCACCGTGCCGGCACCATGCTCCGCGGTGATGGTCACAGGCTTGGAAACCGTCACGTTCTCGATGTAGCGCCCGGGTGCGACGACGATCAGGGCGCCCTCCGGTGCCCCTGCCACCGCCTCACCGATACGCCGGTATCCCTGTCCCGGCGTTTGGGTGACCATGACGACGTTCTGGCTCACGCTACGGTTCTCCTTAGTCGGTCACGCTCACCTGCGGTCGATCCGACCACCACGGGACCACGTGACACTCAACGAAATCTCTATCTACCCGGTAGACGTGGCTACCGGACGCGTGGCGCAGAAACGGCGCAATGAGAGACTTTCGGGCATGGGTGTCAGACGAATACTCTTTCTTATCCTCTTCCGCTCGAAGGGCGCGCTGATGATGGCAAAATGGAGGACATCCTCGGCGAAATCCGTGAGACTGACGCCCCGCTGGTCTTGCTCACCGGACTCGCTGGCACAGGCCGCACGACCGTGCTCGCGCGGCTCTGCGAAATCTACGAAGCCGAGGGCCGACACGTCTCGGCGATGAGATTCACTTCGGGCGGAAACGGCATCCCCGCCCGGTTCACCGCCGTGTCGAGCAACGAGCGGAACGTGACCGCCGCCGGTCTGCGAGGGCCGGTCCGCGGCGAACCCGCGTGGGCCACCATCGGCCCGGTCGCCGGCGCCGCCGACAAGCCCGTGGTGGCGTTACGAGCGGCCCACGCCGCGGCTGCCGCGCTGCGACGTGCCGGCGACGGCACTGTTCTGTTGCTCGACGATCTGCAATGGATCGACCGGGATTCCCTTGCGGTGCTTCAAGCACTGATCCCGATGTCCGACGGCCGGCGACTGAAGTGCGTCGGAACGCTGCGTGTTCCCAGCGGCGGCGCAGCCTCCCTGTTCGGTCGCGAAGTGATCACCCGGCTGCGCAAGGAGAACCTGGTACACACCCTGCGACTACGGCCGCTGACCAAGCAGCAGCTGACGGACCACCTGCGGGCGACCCTCCAAGCGACTCCGGACCCCGCGCTTTCCGACCACGTGCATGCGCTGAGCCGCGGCGTATGGTCCGCGGTGAATGAAGCGACAGAGTCCCTCTGTCGGCGTGGGGCGATCCGGACCGTGGACCGGTCCGCCTATCTCGTTCCCGCAAAGGTGGCTCTGGCATCCCTACCCCTTGCCGGGGGGTACACAAAGCTGATCAGCGAGTTCGACCCCGCTGTGCAGGAAGCGGCAAGAGCACTGGCATTTCTTTCTCCCCTAGGGCCCGCCGCGCCGGGGCTGGCCGGTCAGGTGATCGGCATAATCGAGCAAGAGGTACTGCAACGCTGGGAAATCCTGCGGGCAGCCGGCGTTCTCCACCGCGGATGCCACGGCGCAACGTGGCGCTTCTCCGTCCCACTCCTCGCCACCGCATTAGCCGAATCCTGTGGGCCCTATGAGCGCCGGGCGTTGGCGGCGGCCGCCGTCGGCGCCCTCTGGACGGAAGCCGCAGTGTGCACCGACCCGGGCCACCTGACCGACCTCGTCGCTGCTGCCGGCCGTTTAGTCGCTCCAGCCCGAGCAGCGGAAGAACTGGTCGGCCGCGCCGCGAAGGTCAGGGACACCGACGCCGGATCTGCTGCCCGGTGGCTCGACGCCGCAACCCGGCTCCCCGGCACCCCGTCGGACCGGGCGCGAATACTCCTGATGCTCGCCGCCACCCACCACGACGACGGGGACTACGAACGAAGCCTTCGCGCCGCACGGTGGATCTTGAGTGAGTTCGTTGACTGGTTGAACCCGGATGCCGCATTCGAGGCACAGATACTGGTCGTCCTGGGCCTTCGCGGCCTCGGCGACACCGCGTCGTTACGCGACATCGCGGACGGGAAACAAAGGCTGCCCGGCGATCCCGGCTCACAAGTCATGCTCCGCGCTCTCGCTTGCGGGCTCCTCGACCGCTGGTTGGAAGCAGAGCGGTGGGCGGACACCGACTCGAATGACCAAAATCGACAGTCGCAGGCGATTGTTGCCCGCCTGGTCAAAGCGATCGGCAACCTGTGGCAGGGCCGCCCCGAATGCTTCGAAGGAAACCTCTCCGACCGTGAGCAATGGCCGCTGCGCGAGGACCCGCGCCACCGCATGGCGCAGGTCGACGCACATCTCACCGGATTGCTCCTGATCGGAGAGCTCGACCGTGCCGAGAAGCTGCTGGACGACGAAGACCTCTCCTGGACGAACGCAAGGCCCGCTAACCGGGCGATGGCCGCTATCCTGCACGGCGACTTCCGGACCGCGACCGGCCTGGCGTGCCGCACCGTGGCGTGCCGTGCAGCCCCCAGCTTCGCTTCCTCGACGACCGGGATGTTCCACGCCACGGTTTCTGCTCTGGTAGGCCAGGGACGTCTTGCCACCGCACGGGAATTGCTGGCTTCGGCGCGGGAGACCACACCGGTACTCGGGCACCTGCTCGACTTCACGGAAGCTTGGGTCGACCGCGCGCTTGGTAACGACCAGCTGGCGGCCGAACGGCTCACCGCCGCACTGGAAACCTCCGCCGAACGCGGTTTGGTGGTCGGCTGCGACATCGCCTACGCCGAGTTGGCGGACTTGGCTCTCGACCTGAATGACCGTAAAACGGCCGAGGACTGCCTAGTGGCGGCCGAACGGATGGCCCGCACCTTGGTGACCGGCCGCGCTAGGCTGTACGCGCGGTTCATCCGCGCAGTGCTCACGCGGGAACCGGCCGCGACAGCAGAATGCCTGCGAGTAGCTCGTGAACGTGGCCAGCCTTTCGAGCTTTCACTCACGATCGTGCGCCTGGTAAGTCACGGGCTGGCGGAGCCGACCCTACTCAGCCAAGCCTACGAGCTGATGGGCGGCATGGGTGCGCTCCTTTACCGTGCGAAGGCTCGGACGCTCATGCGAGAGTACGGCGTCGTCATCCCTGGCCGCCGGAACACGGTCCAGGAGAACGAGCGGTTGCTGGCGACGCTGGCGGCCGAAGGTTTGAGCAACAAGCAGATCGCCGCGGCGCTCAGCTCGAGCGAAAAGAGCGTTGAAGGCAGGCTAAGCCGACTGTTCACCCGGAGTGGGTACCGCTCCCGCATCGAATTGTCCGTGGCCATCGCGAATGGCGAGCTGAGCTTCTGACCCGCTGATCAGGCCTGGCCTGTGTGATCCGCCGCCGCTCGGATCGTCCCTGCCAGCACCCGCATCGACGCCGGCGAGCCGGGGTTGAGCAGCACATCTACGCCCTGCGAGGGTAATGCCTCGGCCAGTTCCTCGACTGTGACGTTCAGCCACCGGACAGCATCGGCGACCCGTGCGCGGTGGCCGTGTGAAGTGGCCACCTGGACCGATGGCACTCCATCCGGGGCGGGTTGGATAATCGCGGTCCCGTCGTCTTCCGTGGCGATCCCCAGGACCGTGTCGCGCAGCACAGCGGGGAGCTGGTCGGCGACGTCCTTGCCGTCGGCGAGCGCGCGGAGCACAGCGTCCACAGGATCGAGCGGCGACCCTGGCGTAGTGGGCCGATATTCCGGGTTGGGTTGGAATCGGCTCGGCATGCCCGATTCGTCAAGGAGCCACGCGCCGAGGATGACGTGCGCCGGAACGTCCTTCTGCTCGTCGCTCGAGACGAACTCTGGATCGAGGAGCAGCAGCAACCGACCTCCACCGGGTTCTCCAGTCTCGACGTCTACGGCCTGCCCGCTCACCGTCGTCCCTCCAGGATCATCGCGTTGGCGACACCGGGCACCCGGCCGAACCTGCTCGCCTGCCCGGTTGGCACCGGCTCGACTGCACGAATTGCCCGGTCGGCGAACCTCTGCAGGGAAGCCCGAATGAGGCCGTCGCGGCCTGATGACTTCTCGTCCTTACCGGTATCTGCGTCTGCCAGCTCGCGCATCAGGATTCTGCCCCTCTTCTCCCCCTCCGGCTCGATCACCTCGAGCACCTTGAAAGCAGTCCCGGGTGAAAAGACCACCCGATCGGCGACGCCGCCTTCCATCGGTTCGATCACCGTAGTCTGGCGCCCGGTAAGTGACCAGACGACCAAGTCGGTGGATCCGATTTCCACCGGACCGAGCACGGTACGCGTGTGCAAGAAACCCCACTCGAGCAGCACGATCCCAGTCTCAAGGAGTTCCCACAGTTCCGGACCGGGGGCGACCACGCTAGCCGTGGCCTTCCGATGCAGGGGTAGCTTCTGCAAGCCGTCGGCCACACACCTACCGAAGTCGACATGGGGACCCGCGGTCCTGGCACGTAGTCCTCCGTCGACGTCCGGGTCTTCCCCTGCCAGGTACAGACCCGCGGCCACGGCCGCCGTGAGAACGCTCTCGGGCGCGAGGCGGTTCGGCGAAAACCGGCGCATGACGGCGCCGACCCGCTCCGACAGTGCATCGAAAGCCGACTCCCGGCCTGACCGAACCATCGTCAGTTCGGCACTGAATCCGGGAGGCGCCGGCCAAACCCGATGCCGGGGATCCGGCGGCTGTTGCATGACCGACCGGGCGAGCGGATGGTCGTCCAGTTCCTCCGTCTGCTCGGCCAGCGGAGCCGACTCGGTGCGCTGGCCGGATGGCTTCGCGGCGGGGTGTCGGATCTTTTCGGTGGCCAAGGTCCTGTCGTAGTCTTGGGCGATCTCTTCGTGGGATTCCTGGCCCCCGAGGAGGCCGGGATCGTCCTGCTCTCCTGTGGGTGCGGCCACCGATCCCGGTCCTCGGCGGAAGAGCTGGGAAAGCCTGGGCAGCGGCGTCAAGGGCATCGTGAGATCGGACGCGGAGCTCAAGTGCGTTCGCGACCGTTCGACCGGTGTGGTGACCGACACCGTCTTGGTCACGGCACGGGCCTTGTCGTCGAGCTGATCGAGCACGCGCGCCACGAGTCTCTCGTCTGCCGGGTCGTGAAACACGAGGAGCGATTCGGCCTCAGGCGGAGTGGCCCTGATCGCAGTCGCTTGAGCGGGCACCTCCGGTGGGCGTACCCACAAACCTGCCTGGACCACTTCGACCACGGCGCCGGAATCATGCAGGTAGAGGCCAGGCTCGCTCTCCGTGAGACTCTCGAACGGAGGGCGGGAGCGCCGGATCCGCGGCGCGAAGAGGTCGTTTTCAGATCGTGGGGCTCGCCGGGGCAGGAAGACCAATTGCTCGGCGAAGGTGCGGACGCCGTGTGACCCGTCCGGTCGCAGGGTGAACACCTCCGGCGCATCCGAACGCCCGACCGGAAGTCCGCCGTAACAAACGACTTCCTCGCCAAGCACGTCCGCCAGTATTTGCCCTGGCGCGACCTTGGCCGCCTCGAAGACCTGTCCGAAGCAGAAGAACCGCACGTTCGCCCGAGTAGCCGGCTCAAGAGCGGCCCACCATTGTGCGACATCCGCCGGCTGCAGAGGGGGCACGCCATATGCCCCGAGTACGACAGTGACCTCCTGGCTCGAGACACTGAGCCAGCGCGTCAGCTTCGCACGGCCAGCTTCCAGCCAGGACTCAGGGCCGTCGGAGCGAATCCAAAGCCCCGCAGGCAGCGGTTCGGCTGTCGCGGACCGCCCGACCCGAAGCAGACTCGAATTGGCTGGTGCCTCCCAATTCGGAACGGGGTAGCGCCGACCTTGCCGGACCGCGACCTGGCCAGGGGTGCATACGGTCCATCCTTCGCTCCCTTTCGTGGGAAGGAAGATTAAGCCGCTCGATCCAACAAGCATCACGCCGTCCGGATAGCACACCGGACGGCCGATCCGGTCGGCGAGCCACTGCGCGGCCACGATGGTGATTTCACAGGCTTCCTTGACGGGCAACAGCCGGACTGCGCGCTCGTCCTCCGCGACGGCATCCGCGACGGCATCCCAGTCCCGCAGCGACGAGCCCACTGGAAGATCCAAGACGACGAGGACGTAGTCAGTGTCGGCCTGCAACGAGGCCGCCAGCTTTCCGGCTCCGGCAGTCATCCCAGCGGGGCCGTGAACAAGCAGCGCCTCGCCGACCCTCCGGTAGGACGCACACGCTTTGCGCCGGCCGAGGCGTGGCATCTTCAGGAGCGACATCGATTTCGCCTTCCGCTACCGGGGAAAGATCGAAGGGTGTCCGGGGGCGCACTACCCGTCCGGAACACCACTGTGACGCGTCAACGTTTCGAGCGCACCCTGGTACATCCGCGACGTACGTTTCCGGCGGAGTTCCCTCACGAGAGACGCCCCGCCACAGTCCGTGGTCGTGACTGGTAGTGAATTTTTTAACTGCCATCACCCACTTACGACGACCGGATTGCGTCCTACTAGGCGCCGATCACGTCGCGCGGACGCGCCAGCGCAGACGTAGCCAACCCGTACCTGGTACGACAGCCCGCCTTCAGGAAGAGCCTCGATAGATGTTTTTCGACCGTCTTTTCGCTCAGCCGGACGACGCGCGCGATCTGCCGATTGGTCTGCCCTGTCCGGATCAGCTGGAGAATTTCAAGCTCGGTGTCGGACAGCATCTCGGCCTCCGAACGCTCGACCGCCATGCGGGCACCCGGATTCATGGCTTCCCGCGTCTTCCCTACGGGGCGGGCAGCACCACGGGGACGGCTGTGCTCAGCCGCGTCCCGTAACCAGCCGCGTGGCAAAGTGGACAATTGGGCGGCTGGCTCATTGAGCAGGACAAGTTCATGGTCGCCGCGCTTGCTGACCAGCCGTTCAGCTGCGTGAATCCGCGTCCCCGCGCCTTCGACGAGACCGCGTACCAGGGCGAGCGCTCCGAACGAACGCGCGGAGAGGCGGAACTCGTGGTATGTCTCGGCCACATCGACGACAATGCGGCGCATGCCTGTCTTCTCGGTGACTCCCGCAAGCCAAGCCAGCCGGGTCAACAGCCACGAGGCACCAAGATCGTCGTAGGAGAACGGGCGGGCACGGAAAGCGCGAAGGCCAGCTTCGAACGCTTCCTCGTTCTCTCCCGCGTGATGATGCAAACCGGCTTCCACCCAAGCCCTCAGATAACGAAGGTGGCTGGATCGCGGCACCGTGGCGAGCCATTCGGACGCCCGCCGACCATCGCTCTGCCACCCGCACATCTCGGCTGCGAGCAGCCGGGCATGCTCTCGGAAGGGTGTGTCCACGGCGTCCTGCGTACCCAACTCTTCCACCGCACCGAGCGCATCGGCCCACCGTCCTTCGGCGTATCCCGTACAAGCCCGGTGGTAGACCGAAAGCGGTCCGGACGAGGGCACCCGGTAGTCGCTGCCCAAGACGGCCCGGAGTACCGGAGCGAGGTCACCCATGGCAGTGGCATCAGCGACCAGGCCGCCGCAACGTAGGCTAGGCCAGGTGCGCCGGCTCAGTTGTGGTGCGGCAATGCAGATCTGCCGCCACAGCGGGGTGAGGCAGGCGCTGACGTCGTGCGGCTCGAGTCGATCGCCGGCGAACCAGCGCTCGGCCAACCCCAGCACCGCGCGAGCCGCGTCACTTCGGCTCAACCGATCGCATAGGCCGCCCGGCACCGGACGGCCGAGGTGAAGAGCGGCCAGAACTGCTCCGACCGCGAGTTCAGCCCTCGCCGCGTCCGGAGCATCGTCCGATGCTTCGGCCACGAACTCGGCCATCGTCGAGTAGTCGGCAACTCGCACTAGGTGGCGGACTATTTCGGTCTGCCGCGCGCTGCGATCCGTCTCCTGACCGGCGTGCCACCACGCCGCGTACAGGTGGCGAGTCCGTGTGGGAGCGTCGACTGCTTGCAGACTTTCGGCTTCCTCGAGCACACTCGAGAGCTCCGGACGACTAGGTAATTCGCGTCCCGCCAAGGCCACGTGCCTGGCGAGAGTGTCCAAATGAGACTGGGACACGCCACTGCGGTTCCAGAGGCGCTCGGCGATTTCACGGTGCAAGCGGCCTGGTCCCCGAAGCCCTACTTCTTCAGCCAAGGCCGCACCGACGCCGGGCACTCGGCATCGGACCGTGTCGGCGGCCTCGCACTCGAGAATACCGTCGCGGATCAGCGCATCGACCGCTTGGCCGGCGACCTTCGTTTCCTCTTCGCCACCGGTCACGAACGGAAGGTCGTCGACGGACAGGCCATTCGGTCCCGCGGCGAGGAGCAGCAGCTGCTTGCCGATAGCACCGAACCGGGCGAGCTCAGCCAAGATGGGATGAGCGGCAGGAAGGGCGACCGGAGTTTGTGGGTTCTGAAGGTAGGCAACACCGTCGACCGCCTTGAGCCTGCCGCGATCGCGCAAGTCGGTCATCGTCGCGACGACCGCAGCAGGGTTACCCCACAGCGGGCCAAGAGCTTCCCGGACGGCCTGTACGGTCGCGGGCGCGACTCGCCCCCTCGCCACTCGCCGGAGCAGGCCTACGGACTCTTCTGACGAAAGGGGCTCGAGCTCGATCGTCTGCAGAAACGCGCCGTCAAGCAGATCTACAGTTCCCGCAAGCGTCATCCGGGACGAAGCGATCACCGCATGGCCGGCTCGATGCATCGGCGCCACGGCCAACATCGGCGTCGTAAGCCGGTGGAGATCATCGAGGAGAACCGCTACCGGAGCCGTCGTGTTCAGACGAGTGAACAACGTACTCATCGCATGAAGTAGGCAGAACCTCGTCCATCGGTCGGCGTATCCATCCTCGGTGCACAGACGGGTCACGTCGTCGATGGAATCCGGAAGCCGGAGGTCGGTGTCGAAGAGATCGTACTGTTCGCGCACCGCCTGGAGAACAGCCCGGAAGCCGAACAGATCCCACGCTGGAACGTTCGAGGGAAAGGACACGTCCAGAACGGGGGCGGCTCGATCCATGAGGACACGGCGAACATTCTGGAGCAGCGCGGTCTTCCCGCTGCCGGGAATACCCCGAACGAGAGCTGGCCCGGGGTGTCCTTGCCCGACGAGGGCATCCAGTTCCTTTCGCCGCCCGATGAGCCCACCACGCTGACGCGCCATCATCCCTCCTTCCGATCTCAGCTTCCCGGGCCCTGGGCACGGTCAGCTCTCAGTACGTGCCGACTCAACGAATGTCACCAGAGACGACTCAACGAATCCTTCACCCACTCGCCGAGCATCCGAGCAAGGCCCGTGGACGAAAGAACCCTGAGTGTCGGCACATCAACAGACGAAAGGGCATGGTCGGCGAACCAGCGTACCGACGACTGGCGTTTTCCTTTTGACCATGGCGGCGATCGATACGCTAGGAATATGGCTTCCGATGCTCGCGTCGACGAAAAAGGAGTGGTGCCCCCAGAGGTTCCACCCACGGAGCCGACGCCAATCTATGATGAATTGACCGCTGCTGTCATCGAGCTCAAAGATGAGCTCCCGTCCGCCACACTCAGATGACGCCCGCCTGCATGGCGTACGCCACCGCGTGTGGCCGGTTACGCAGATTGAGCCTGCTGGTCATCTCGGAGATCACATTCTTGACGGTGCGCTCGGAATAGCACAGCTCGCCGGCTATCTCACCAGTGTCCAGTCCCTCCGCCATGAGCCTGAGCACATCGACTTCGCGCGCGGTCAATCCGGCGGCCCCGAGCCCACGGGGAGTAAGGACGTCCTCTTGCAGCCGCCGAATGATGCGGAGAAGCCGCCCCAGCAGATCCGGGGGGAGCAGGGCGCGTCCCGACGCGGCGGCGACCACGGCGTCGACCAATCCGTCACCCGAAGTCCGACCACGCGGAAGGATGATGACGACCCCGCACTCGACCGCGCTCAGCACATCATTGTCCCTGAGCTCATCGATCAGTAGCACCTTGGGCACCGGCACCTGGTCCTCGCCACAGAGTTCGGCGACGATATGTGGCATCATCCGGTCAGCCTGCACCACTAGCACATCATGCTCGGTCAGGTGATCGAGATCGACGACCTGAACCTGCCGGCGGGTGCGAAAAAAACTGGTCAGCCCGAGCTGAGTAATCGAATCGGCCGCCAAGACACCTACTCGCACCGGTTCCATCTCGGCCCTCCACCATATCGACGACGGCCCCCGATGGCCCGTCGGTTCAGAACGACTTGTCTTTTTGCCGAAGCCATTATCAGATGACTCCGGCACGCATCGCATAAGCGACCGCGTGAGAGCGAGAATTGAGCCGCAGCCGAGACATGAGACCGTATAGAACGTTTTTGACGGTACCCTCGGAGTAGGTGAGACGTTGCGCAATCTCGTCAGTTTGATAGCCTTCGGCGATCAAATGCAGAACATCTCGCTCGCGCGTTTCCAACCCCGAAAGAGTCAAACCTGCCGGAGCTAGCACTTGCGAACGCAACTGACTGATCTGGCTCAGGAGGACACCCTGCAGCCGGTACGGAATGAGCGCGGCACCTCGGCCGACGGCACCGACAGCGGAAGCCAGTGTTCCATCCTTGAGCTCGTGCCGGGCCAGCAGGGCCGCGACGCCGCACTCGACTGCCAACAGGAGGTCTTCGGACCTGAAGCCATCCGCTACGAGCACCACGAGGGGACCACCGAGGCTAGCATCGGCCCGAAAACGCCGGAGCAGGGCGAACGTACTGGCTCCGACGAGCCCTTCCACGACCACGACGAGGACATCCGGACGACACTCCAGCCCGTCCGGCACAATCTGCAGATTCTCGTGGCCGCCCAGCATCGCCTTGACCCCGGCCTCGCTGATCTCGTCAGCCGCATGCACCAAAACCTTTTGAACTTCCACGCCCCCGCTCCCTTCGCACTGGCTCCAACCCAGTGCAGAGCGTCGCGCGAGCACCTTCATAAACCCTTAATTGAGAGTCGCTCACCGGTCGACCACCCCGGACACTGCAGTTTCCGCAGGTCAGCACCCTGAAGAGAGCTTGCTCGCCGCCGATTTTGGACTGATCGATCCAGTTTGAACGATCATCAACCACAAGGGAGGCAACCCTCTCAGTAAGCCTCCAAGCGCAATAGGAGGCCAAGAGAAGCATTCGCTCCACCATTGCACCATCACTTCCGGAGCCGATGCTCAGCCTTCTCCGTGTAGAGTGATCCAGTTGCCAGGCGCCGCAGGAACCGCGACTTCCGACAGATCACGGCCATGAGACCCGAGCATACTCGCGACCTGACTCTTCCACTCACTTTGATCTCGAGCCACGTCTTCTTCCTGCACCTTGGCGAAGCGAATGATTCCTTCGGTATCGATCAAGAAGGTGCCTCGCCGAGCAACGCCGAGCGCGTCATCGAAACTCCCATAAGTCTCCGCCACCTCACCGTGCGGCCAGAAATCGGACAGCAACGGAAAGGGGTATCCCTGCGTATCAGCCCACGCTTTCAGACAGAACGGGGAGTCCACTGACACCCCGATCACCTGGACATCGTATTTATGATAGATTTCCACTTCATCGCGCAACTGACACAGCTCACCGCGGCAAATCGGCGTGAATGCTCGCGGATAGTACACGAGCAGGACATTCTTGTCTCCCGCAAAGGAAGACAATGTCACAGGCTTCAGATGATTGCTGTTAAGCGTAAAGTCCGGCGCTCGAGAGCCAATCTCGATATTCATCGCATTTCACCTGCCACCGCTCTTGCCCAGCTTTGCCACGCCAGCAGCGGCAACAGATTTGCGAATAGCCTCCAGGTCGGCCTCCCCGGCTTGGCGGATCACGTCGCTGAGCGCTTTTTCACTGAGTGACCCTTCGTGCGTGAAGATGAGTGCACCCCCACGCAACACTGCGATCGTCGGGATCGATTTGACATTAAAGGCCGCGCCGAGTTCGGGCTGCGTGTCAGTATCGAGCGAGGCGAACACGACGTCATCGTGATTTCCCGCCGTCTTGTCGAAAACTGCGTTAAACGCCTTACAGGGCGTGCACCAGGCTGCAGAGAGATGGATCACGACGACGCCGTCGAACTTGGTCATCTCGTTGAACTTCTCAACGTCAAGAGCGACAATCTCCGGCTTTTCGTCAGGCATTACCGTCAACCATTCTATTCCGAGTAATTCTGAATTTTTCCGATTCACTTACTACGCCATGGACGGTTCGGCAACCTGCTCGACCCGTTTCATCACATGCTCGATGAGCCCGAGTAGCGTGTCCTTGACCTCGTCTCGGTGGCGCGCGTCACATCGAAAGATCGGGATCGAAGGGTCGACCGCCATGGCTCGCCGGACATGTTCGAGTGGGTGATGCAGGATACCGTCGAACGTGTTTACTCCAATGACGTAAGGGATGTTGCGATTCTCAAAGAAGTCAACCGACGAGAACGAGTCGGAAAGCCGCCGGGTGTCCGCCAGTACGACAGCGCCGATCGATCCACGCACCAAGCTATCCCACATGAACCAGAAGCGCTCCTGCCCGGGGGTGCCGAACAGGTACAGTAGTAACTCGTCGTCAAGAGAGACCCGACCGAAATCCATCGCGACTGTGGTCGACCCCTTGTAAGGAAGGCGCTCGGTATCGTCCAATCTACCGCTCGCGACGGTCATCCTGGCCTCAGTGGTCAGTGGCTGGATGTCCGAAACCGCACCGACAAACGTCGTCTTGCCCACGCCGAAGCCGCCCGCGACGACGATCTTCGAAGTAATCACTGACTTCTTCGAAGCGTCGTCGGCGACACCTGCCCTGTGCTTTTCCATCTGCGTCCCTTTCCGAAGCGGGAAAACTAATTCGTCGGGATAGCGGTTGACGCCGTGCTGGCTTCTTTTTCCCGCGACCGAAGTTCTGGGGTCAGCATGTGACCGAACCTGTCGACCAGCAGCGCCATCTCGTAAGCGATCTGGCCGATGTCGTAACCCGGGTCGGCGAGGATTGACAGGCACGAACCGTCGCTGATCGCCATCAGCAGCATAGTTCCCGCGTCCATCTCGACGATGGTCTCGTTCACATTCCCCGCCTCGAAGCACCGCGCCGCACCTTCGGTCAGGCTGACCAGCCCGCAGGCGACCGCCGCCAGCTGATCGGCACGGTCTTGCGGCAGCGTACTCGACGAAGCGATGAGTAACCCGTCGGACGACACCGCGACACCGTGCGCCACGCCGGGCACCCGCTCGACAAAGTCATTGATGAGCCACGCGTACTCATTCAGCGAATCATCTTTGTTGACCATACCGATACATCTCCATCTCACTGGTTGCTATCGATCGATTTCGAGGATTGTCCAGCCACCGGAATGTGGCGTACCACGAAGGCGAGCTTCCTGCTCTTTGGCTTTCTGGACACCCTGCTGGTAGCTGGACAGCCGCCGTTGCGTATGTTTCGCATCACGTTCGATAGGTTTCGGAGTTTCCGCAGAACGCGTTTTGAAGTCACCTTCCGCTCTACTGACGAACAGGTGGGCGCCCTTCTGCCGCAGCGGAAGCCCGTCTTCGGTGTACGTGTACTGCTGCGCATGGTTGGATTGCTCTGCCATCTGCCACGCTTGGTCCACGTCCGACTCCCAGTCGGCTGCGACACTGCCACCGGTTGCCAGAGAAGGTTCGCGCGTGTTCTTGGACGACGCCGATTCCTGGCGCCGGGCCCTGCTTTTCGCCTGAAACCAGCGCGATGTAGACCGGGGTGCAGCCGGCAGCTCGGTCCCGGAGGGGCCGACGCGCTTGTTAGAGCCTCGGACCGGCAGTTCGCCGGGCACATCGGAATGGGCCTGGGCCACCACGTCGGCAGCAAGGCCGGTGTCCTTCGCGCGAGAGACCTTCGTCTTCGTCCGGTTGTGCCACGCCGACGGCTGTCGCGCGCGAGTTCCGTCGTGGCCCGCCTGTTCCTGCCGGCGAACGGTGACGGTCATCGGAACCGCCGAGTCGCCGCGTCCGGCGCGATTGGCGTTGACCCCCTTGGCCGCGATTCGAGCCGCGTCGTCCGGCATCGTGGCGCGGACTTCGTCTTCGTTCTGCAATACCGAACTGGGCACGGACACAAGCGCCGAGACACCGTCAACGCCGTCGCCGCCGAATAGTTCGACCCTGAATCCATGCCTCCCGGCCAGCCTACCGACCACGAGCAGACCGAGCCTGCGAGAACGGGCGATCTCCGCCGACCCCAGCTTGCGTAGCTGCTCGTTCGCCTTGCGGATGTCGGCGTCAGTCATTCCGATGCCGTTGTCGATCACTCCGATGGACAGGCCCTGATGCCGGGCCAGCTCGGCCTTCACAGTGACCTGCTTGTCCGGCGGGGAAAAAGAAGTCGCGTTGTCCAGCAGTTCGGCCACGATGCGGATGAGGTCACCCGCCGCCGTGTTCGACACTCGCACCGACGGCGTGCTGAGCAGACGGACCCGCTGATAGCTGTCGATCTCTGAGATCGATGCACGTAGTAGATCGTCAACCGACACTGGGTCCTTCGTCTTGCGGACGAGTTCTGTTCCGGAGAGCACCAAAATGTTCTCATTGTTACGGCGCATGCGCATAACGAGATGGTCAAGCTGATAGAAACGGTTCAGATCCGACGGAGACCGATCGCCTTGCTCGAGACCCTCGATGATTTGCAGCTGGCGTAGCAGCAGTGTCTGGGTACGGCGGAACATGTTCACGAACACTTCCGCATAGCCGGACCGAATGTCCTCGTATTCCAACGCCACGCCAACGGCATCGGTGCACACTTGCTCGATATCGTTGATCAACGCGGCGAGCTTCGCGTCCGTCACAGGCGTCAGCCGAAGCTTGATCCCATCCGCCTGCTTGCTCGCCACGACCTCCTTCACGATGTCCGGCATTCGTTGGCTTCCGAGTAACTCCAGTTCGCCGTACACCGCCTCCAGCGCGCGGCTCCGCCCCAACGCCTCCCGGAACATCAATGCGCCGATTCCGATCCCCACGACGGCCAGTGAAACGGCGCCGAGAGGCAGCCAGGTGGAGTGCCATACCAAGCTGACGGCCATCAGGGATGCGGACATGATCTGAAGAGCGCACAGGACGACGAACCTCGTCAGCAACGGCTTGACGCCGTGTCCTCGTACCGCATCGATGCTCATCGTTCCTCCGTCAGGCAAGCCATGTCAGACAAGCCGTGACAGGCCGCGGTGGACCCGTCGGAGCAGCTCGATTGATGGTAGACCGTCCACTGTGGGAAGTACTGTGCTGTGTACTCGCAGAAATCCGCGGTCGATACCGTCCTTGACAATCATCGTCGTAAGACCGATCGGTGCTTCGATAGCGACGGCGATCTCCGCCACTGACTGTGGCTGCGAACAGGTCCGGTAGACGATCCGCTGGTCCGTGCTCAGCGATTTGAGCGGCAAGGTGCCGTAGGGCTGCACGGTTTCGATGATGGTTTCCAGCCCGAGATCGTTCCGGCTCGTGCTCGCCGTTCCGATCGCCAGGTACGGCCGGACCAGTGCGGCCGAGTGGCCGACCTCGAGCATGAGATCTGCCCCGGACGCACGCTCGTACTCCTCAGGAGGCGCGATCCGGCACACTTCCCGGAGTTCGGAGTCGTCCTGCGGGTCTTCCGGCAGCTTGATCGGCACCACCGCGGTCATGACTTCGACCACGATAGGGCGCTTTCCATTGACCGCGGTCTCTTCCGCAGGATCGCGCTCCCGAAAATCATGATCGGCCCATTCACCATAGTCGGACCAGCCTCCGAAGCGGACCGGTTCGTCCTCGCCCATCGGGGGTCCGCCACGATGTCGTCCAGCAGCCACTGCGATCACCGCCCGATCGTCACCCATTACCGATCTCCTGCCCGCCGGGTGGAGCTCGTCTGTACGGGAGTTCGTTCGACTGACGACTCCGGTGCTTTCGATGCTTCGGAGGGCGCGCTGCTTGCCGGAGCGGGCTCAGCGTGCTGCTCCACGTGCGGTTGCGTGGTCATCTCGGGCATGGAAGCGACCTGCGGACCAGGTTGTTTCGAGTCCGACCATGACGTGGCGATCTCCGTCTCCGGCACCGGAGCGCGGATGGTCCTTGGGTGCTCGCGATACGGCAGCGGGACAACCACGAATCGATAGTCCTCAGCGTCGCTGGTGAGGATGGTAAGACCGGTCATCTGCGAGGTGAAGTTCGGTGACTGCTGGATGGCGAGCGCGGTAGCAGCGGCCAGCGCGACGCCAGAGAAGAGCGCTAATACGTTCGGTCGCATGCAGTCGTCCTTTCGAATTCAGTGACATGCGAGTCAGACCCGGAGGAATTCGGGACGCCGATCAGGTTTCGATGTCCTAGCCTCTGTGGCCTGGCCGGTCTCCGGAACTCGTCCGAGTTCCACCGGCCGGAGCAGCGGCGCCCTGTCCACGAAGGTCTTGGCGTAGTTCAAGACCGCCGTCGAGTTGTCGAAGCCGATGACCCCGACCAGGGAACCGTCCCGGTAGTACCCGGTCACAGAATGCCCGCCCGGTGTGCCGGCATCCATCGGCTCGCGCTCCGTGCCGACAGCCGGCATGCCCGCGGCCTGGATGCGAAGACCATGTTGTTCGGACCAGAATCTAGGAACCGGCATGAAAGGCGTGGCGGAACCGCGCCCAGTCAGCAGGTTCTCAGCCGCCGCTCGTCCCATCTCGATCGCGTTCGTCCAGTGCTCGACACGACGCGGTTTGGTGTCGAACCGTAAGTTGGGCCAGCTGGCGACGTCCCCTGCCGCGACGACGTCCTCCAGCCCAGCCACATGGCACGTTGCTTCGCACACCACGCCGTTGTCCAGCTGCGCGCCCGAATCGCGCAACCACGAGACCGCAGGAACCGACCCCACGGCGACGACCACGAAAGCCGCGTCGAGCTGCCTGCCGTTGGACAGCCTGAGATTGACCCGCGATCCACTGGACGCCCACTGCTCGATTCTCGTACCGAGCTGCAGCTGAACACGATGCCGGCGGTGTAAGTCGGTCAGCCGCTGCGCATGTCCCGCATCAAGTAGATTGCTCATCAAAAGCTTCGAATTCCCGATAAGGACGACGTTCTGTCCGAGGGACCGGATGCTGGATGCCGCCTCACAACCGATGAAGCCGGTACCGAGAACGGCGATCGGGTCCCGTGCGCCGGTGAGGGCTTGTCGCAGGCGTTTGCTATCCGCAATCGTGCGGAGCACCGCGACGCGGGAGCCCGCCCGCATTGCCCCGGGGAGGCGGCGGGCCTCGACTCCGCTGGCGATGATCAGACCGTCGTATTCGAGTTCCTCACCACCGGGCAGGTGCACAACGCGCCGCGTGGCGTCCAGTTGTGAAGCCAGTGTGTTCAAACGCCACAGAGCATCGAGATCATGTGTCGGCGCAGTGATGATGTCCTTCAGGCCGAGTTCGCCCGTCAAGAACTGTTTTGTCAGTGCCGGCCGGTAAACCGGCATGGACGATTCCGAGCCGATGATGACGATTTCTCCGTCAAACCCCAGTTCGCGCAACCGTTCGGCGGCGCACATACCCGCCAGCCCGGCTCCGACGATCACAATTCGCGGCAGCTCAGCCATGGTGATTCGTTCCTTCCAGCTGAATCGCTCTCATCGGACATGATCGAGCTGCGGAAATGACGTCCAAATTGCGCGTCACCTCAGGATTCTGCCGGTATGCAAGCCTGCCGTCTTCGCGCAACTGGAATACGTCCGGTGCTTCGGCCTGGCAGAAGCCATAACGATGACAACGCTGGTTGTCGACACTGATTTTCAAAGGCGCGCTCTTGCCGACCTGCTTCTGCGTGACGGCGGCGGCCTTGTCAGCGATAAGGCCGATTTTCACGAGCAGCGATACCGGCAGGAACCTCACCGTGGTCAGCGCGATCGCAGGAGCGAGGACCGTGATCCCGGCGAGCCACATCACCTGGAAGTTGCCGTTCGACCATGCGCCCCACCATGAGTGAACGACACCCAGGGCGATCGCGATGTATGCCGTCTGATGTAGACGAAGCCAATTTCGATACCGGATGAACCGGTGCATCCCCGCCGTGATGGCGACGGCGACCATCATCTCGAACGAGAGGATGCCCAGACCGTGCCGCACGTAGCCGTTCAAGAACGGGATGAGCACTTGGGTGCCGACAAGGACCTGCTCGTCGAGGAAGAGCATGCCGAACCCATGTACGGTCGCCGTCGCGATGGCGAACGACGCCAGCATCACATGCCCGGTGCGCAACGCTTGGTGCCCGGTTGTGCGCTGGATCCAACCAGTGGTGGTCAGAATGCCCCAGCATAGGGTTAGGCACATGGCCAGGTAGGCAATACGGGCGGACAATGCGACTACAGATCGCACACCGACGTCGTTGGACGTGTACCCCGCAGCCAGGACTGTATCTGTCAGGCTCAAAACCGATCTGATCATTCGGTCGACACTCCATCTTCAGTTGTCACCGAAGCCCGGCGAGAGGCGAGCCGAACGGCCACCAACGTCCCGAACGCCACCGCAAGTGCCAGCCCGATTCCCATCACGAGTTCGGCAATTGTCGGCGTGGGTTGGTACGGCGCATCGGTCCCGGCGTGCACGGCGACCGAATCGGAATCCGCCAGACCTGTACTTTCCAGCAAGGCCATGTGCCGGGCGACATAGTCTGTCGCAACCTGGGCGAGCGAGCGGACCACGTCGTTCTGGGTGGTTGCCCGTACGGTGGCGACCTTCATGAAGACCGAACCGTGCGCGGCTCTTGTGAGCGTGACGTACAGTCGGTCGCGTTCGTCTCCGCTCGCTGCCTCGATCTGCCGTCGCCAGCTCTCCTGCTGGGGCGTTGCCGCACCGGGAAGCTGGACGTTGAGACGGGCGGCGGCTTGTTCGTTGTACGTGTTGAGCGCGTGGTGTTCCCGAGCCAGCTGTTCACCGACCGCCTTGACTCCGGGATTCTTGCTCTCTTTCGCCACCAGGTCGCTGGTTGGCGCCTCCCAGAACCCTGCCTGGGCCACCGCCACGAGCACCGCCACGTCCGCGGGGTACAGAGGTCCGAACGGAGCGTCCATATTGGTACGCTTCTGCTCGTCCTTACCGGGGACTTCTGTATTGTACCCAGACGTCGTCGAGATGCCACAGGAAGTCAGTGCGGCCATCAGGGCGACCACGGTCAAGAGCCGGACGATTCGAAACCAGCGGTCCGCGGCGCGGGGGGTCGACTTGTCCGTGCCCAGAGCGAAGAGGGCCTGCTTTTGTTGGCAACCGGTTTGCACGTACGTTCCGGACGAGCACCCAGTGCGCACTCCTGAGCGGTGGCACTTTTTCACGGCGCAACCCCCTTCCGGTGTGCTCTGGCTCAACTGGTACAAGCCCCGTAATTGGTGCAATCAGTTACGCACTCTGAGCTAGCTGCTCGGAAGTGGACCGGTGCACAGATAGCTAGTTCGTACAGTCGGTATGCCCTCAAAGGCACGAGGCCGAGGCACAGGAGCTCCTGAAAGTCGATCTGTCCGGATTCAGGATTGGCCACCGATTACGTTCCGATCAGAACCGGCCCCGCATCAGGTTGAACCGGGTGGCCCCTAAGCGAGGCAGCGACTGCGCTTTCCTCGGTGTGCAGGGATCAGCCGCACCACGTAGACCGGAAAACCGTCCGCGAGGGTCGCTGCCCCCGCAGGTCAGTTTCGACCGGTCAGTGCGGCGTCAGTCTCCGTGAGACTGACTTCGGCGGGCGAGCGGATGTGCTGCACCAGCAGGGGAGCCTCCGAGCCGATCTTCGCCAGGAATGTGCCCCGCCCAAGCCCCATGATCGTGTCCTCGATCCCTGGAGGAAGGTCGTAGAGCTCGGCGCACGCCAGTGCGTCACTGCGGAGGGACTGCCCGAAGATGAACACCGTCTCGGCTTCCTGCAACAACGATCGTGCAGCCGAACCGGGCGGCAGATCGGACACGTGGTGAAACCCCGCCAGCGTGGCCAAGCCGAGGCCGCGCGCGAGCTTGGTGTTCCGCTGGAACACCCGGCCGAGCGCCCCTTGCGCGACGTGCCACCCTTCTTCGACGACGTTGACCGTCTGCATCAACTTTTGTGACCGTTGGGCGAGCATGTTCGTCTGCCAGGTGTTGATCACGGTCATCACGATCCGCAGCGCGGGGCCCTCCACCGGCAAACTGGAGAGGTCGAAGTGGACGAGCCCGCTGGAGTGGTCCAGCTGCACTTCGGGCGACGTTTCCTCATCGACCAGGCCAGCGAGATCTTCTTCGATCATTCGTTCCAAGGCGAAAGCCGGGTCGAAGCCCCATTCCCGCAACTCTGGTCGAGTGACGCCGATAGTTTCTGCGGCATGGTCTTCAGGGTGGATGAGGTGGTGGACCACGTCGCCGATGACGGCGACCCGCTTCCTCTCCTGCGCGTCCCTGGTCGCCGCGAGCAAGGCGATCCGCAGCGCTTTGCCCTCGCGTTCGGTAACCCCTCGCCCGAGCGCCTCCGCCAGAACTGCGCGCAGCAGCATCATCTGGCCGGTCGGCCGCCCCGCCGCGCCGGTCGGACTTCCGGGCTCGCCCAGCGCGATGACCGGGTCGAGCACGTTGAGCCTGCTACCGGTTCCGTCGACGGTGAACCGGATAGACGGCGCTCCGACCGCCTGTGCCAAAGATGTGTACTCGCCCTGGCCGGCTTGCATCTTCTTGTCGAGCACGACTACGCGCCGGCCGGCGAGGAGCAGCTGCCGAAGGGTGCCCCACGTCTTCAGCAGAGAGCTTTTCCCCTTGCCGACATCACCAACTACCGCGACGTTCGGCGCCGAAACAAGTTTGTCGGCGTATGCAATGAAGGGGTCGTGGCACACCAGCTGCCCCGACAACCGGTCCGTGCCGAGGATCAAGCCCCGGTGCGTCGTCGGTGGCGACGACAAGGCCAAGTTCAACGCTTCGGCCTGCCGCGTGGTTGACCTCGCCCCGGCTTCCCGCGGCTCGTACCATCCGGCCCGATCCAACCAGCGAGAGCGCCTTGGCTCACGCCGGCCTTTCCGGTTCGCGTCGGGCCGGGGCGGGCTGGCCACCGGCTCGAGCGGGGATTTTTCCGTAGCCTGCCGAACCGTCATCCGGTCACCGCCATCCCCCGCGCCAGCGGGTAGGTGGCGATCGCGGCGGCGTCGTGCCAGGTGTCCTGCCATTCCAGCCTCCCGATCGCGCAGTTCGCGGCCGCGTTCGCCACCCGTGTGGAGGCACGGGCGAGTTCCCCTGTATCGGCCGCGGTGACCGAGAGCGACATCGTCCAGTTGACGCCGTGGTGGCCACCGCCGGGCGCGAGGTCGGCGAGCCTGCGCTGAGACGCGGACAGCAGCATCTCGTCCGTACCGTCTCCGACCTGCCCCTTGGCGGCCGCGCTGTGCCTGCTCGCGCCGTCGACCGCGACGTCACGGACCGCTCGAGCCCGGGCGATCCGCGCCGGGACGAACTCCATCCGCACGCTCAGCGTGCGGATCACTGCGGGGTTGACCTCCACCAGCAGTGGCGCAAGCCAATGCGAGCCGAGCGGCACGGCCGCGACCGCGTCCGGCGGAACCGTCGCGACCCGGTGCAGCCAGCGGCCGCCGACCACCAGGTGACCCCGCTCGGCATGGTAATCCTGCCAGCAGTTGCTCCAGCGGACGCCCTCGTGCTGGTCCACCGGGTAACTCGGATCCTGCATCGACCGCAGGATCGCACAGGACCGCTGCTCTCCCAGCACCCGCGGTCGGACTAGGTCCGCCCGGCTCACCAGTTCGGCCAGCCGAGCCAGTTCTTCCCGAACCAACCCGGCCCACCCTGCTTCGCCTTGGCCGTAGCGGCGGGCAGCGGCCGCGAAGTCACCAGTCAGCGGAAATCTGGCCACCAGGTAGTTCCGATGCTGCTCCGCAGTGTGCGTGGTGAGGTCGACCAGGTCTTCGTAGGAGCGAACGAGGGTCTCGATCCCCGGCCGATCGGCCACTCGGGCCGCGACGAACGTGCGATGTCGTGCGGGGTCGTGCGGCAGAATGCGGTTGATCTGCTGCAGGCCGCGGATGTACGAACCGTCCCGGGCCAGCTGGGACAGCATTACCCCGTACCGCGCCGAAGCCGCTTCGAACTCGGCGGCGGTCCGCAGCCGCTGCGGCTGCCCTTCGACCTCCATGATCACCGACAGGTACGGCGTCTCACCAGGATTGCCGTGGCGGAGGACGAACATGTCCGCGTGCGGCGTGCCGACGAGGTCCAGCGGCGCCACCCTGCCGACCGGCGGGGGCAGTACCGGCTCCGCCGCCCCTGGGCCCGCAGCAAACACCGTGACGCCCCGCCACCGGCGCACGAGGAAGCGCCAGCCACGGACCCAGCCCGCCGCCAGCGAACGCTGCCCGTTCCACGGGTACAGAACGGCTGCGCCGAGAGCGCAGACGCCGATGCCTGAGATGGTCCCGCCGAGACCACCGATTCCCAACCACAGCCAGACGGCGACCAGCGCGGTCCCTCCCAGCGCGACACCGGTGCGACCATCCACCTTGCCCAGAAGGCCGCGACCAGCGATTTCACCACCCAGAATCGAGGTGCGCATCAGGTTGTCCCCCGGTTCTTCGGGGTCAGCACCTCAGTGCGCACGGACTCGTCCAAGTAGCTTCGTTCCGTAGACCCCGGACGTTCCTTCGGCTGACCGCGGTCTCGCTGCGGCATGTTCCGATTCCGTTGCCCTTGCTCATAGGCCTGTTCGATCGTGCGTGCCAGGCCGCCATCAGCCGGGTTCGGCCCGACCGACGGCGGTGAAACCACCGTCACCCGGTCCAGCGAGCCGACCGCTGGCCCGCGGAGACCGACCGGCGCCGCACCCGCCGACTCCTGACGTACCGCACGCGCCCCGCCCATCACCGGAAACTTCCGCACGAGCAGAAGAGGCCCGGCGCTCGACAAAACCAGCGTGACCGCCAATAGACACAACTGGATCAGTCCGGCTACGCCGTTCGCTTCCTCACCAACAGCCCCAAACGCACCGAAGGCCGCAGCTAGTAACAGGAAAAGGAGTGGTTTGGCGCACACGAGACCGAGCCAGATCCCTGGCACTCGCAACGCCTTCAGCCGCCACTGCGGATGCACGAACATCCCCCAACCGATTCCGGCGATGATCCCGGCGACCGGTAGTCCGATCTTCTCCACGGCGAGGACGATGAATACGCCCAGCGCGCCGACGACGATCAGAAGGGCCACGAGCAGGCCGACGAATGTGCCGCCGGGCAGCTTGTCGGCGGTGATGCCGGCAAGGGCGTCCACTCGGGAGCTGCTCTTCCCGATGGTGGTCGCGCCCCAGTCAACGATTCCCTTGGTGATCGCGTTCGCGACGTTGAGCACGAGTACACCGATCGCCGGAGAGAAGGTGATCAGGAAGACGGCCGACGGCAAGTACTTGAACAGCGATTCCCGTAGGTCGTCTCGTCCGCCGCGCCGCATGCTGTGAACGACCGCGAAGACAGAGGAAAAGGCCATGATCACGAGGCCGATGCCGGCCGCCGCGGCGTACTGGGTGAGAAAGCCAGGCGACGACGGTGTGACGTCGCCCTGCGCTCGTAGACCGTTCAGCACCTGCTTGACCAGGTCGAACGCCGACGAGTGTACCGAGTTTGCGAGCTCGTCGAGGGGCGTCGCCGGATCGGTGACGAAGTCTGCCTCGTGAAGGTGACCGCCGAAGTCTGGCATCCAACCCTCAGAACACAGCCAGGATGGCGCCGAAGATCAGGCCCAGGCTGGTCAACACGCCGAGGCCGATCACCGATCGCTTGAGCGACGCGGAGTGGTCCGCGACCGACGTCTGGTAGCCGTGACGTTTCGCCGACTGCAGCTCCAGCGTCGCCCGAATGGTCCCGAAGGCGGACACGACGAACGCCAGGCCCCAGACACCGCCCAGGAGCTTCTTCCATGCGGCGTTGAAATCGACACCGAAGACATCGAAGTTCGGGACCACGCCGTCGAACGGGTTCGGTGACTGGGCGAGTAATTGGGAGATCATCAACTCATGGCCTTCCCGTAGTCACGGACATCAAGGGGAACGATGTGCTGGCGGGAGAGACGACGTCGCCACCGGGCGGTACGGAGCCCTGCAACGAGCGCAAAACTGCCTCGGCAAGTGGCTTCCACTGCGCGTGGTCATCGTTCGGCACGCTGTCGCGGCGCAGCTTGATCCGCACGACCTTCGCCTTCCGTGCCCTGAAGTACCGAAGGATCCTGCGAGCGAGCTTCCGATTCCGACCGGTTTGAATGGCCGCAACGATGGCCGACTCGGCCAGTTCGGATCGCCCTTCAGTGGTCAGCTTGTCCAGTAACCATTGGGCCGCATTCGCAGCCTGAGAATCGTCGGGCACCGATATTACCAGTTGGTCGGCTGCCGCCGTCTGCCGTCGCCAGTCGACGCCGCTCAGGTCGGAGGGCATATCGGCGATAACGAGGTGGTCCGACCTGGGACTGCCGCTCCCGTTCCCGAGTCGAACGTTCGCGTGGGTGGTCTCGAGGACGCTGTGGAGCCTCTGAGCCACCAGGGTCTTGCAGGATCCCGGTTGAAGGTTGATCACCGCGATCATGCCGGAGACTGCAGACTCGGCCGGTACAGGCGGGTCCGGCTGCAGTGGATCACCTGCGCTTTTCGGCTTGCGGGCCGCGGCAGATCGCTCTGGGCGAGGCGGACCCTTTTCCTCTTGCGCGGCCAAGGCCACCGGCTTGGTCAGATCGATAGGCTGCTCGACCTCATAACCTGGAGGGTTCTCATGCATGCTCGTCAGGCCCTTCTCCTGGAATCGGCCGGACGGCTTCCGACCGGAAGTCACCACCCGTTCGGACCGGGGAAACCTTCACAACGTCACCACTCTGCGGCGCCTCCACCATGTAGGGGACGCCACCGACGACACCGAGAAATATCGTGACGTGATGCACAACGGCGCCGTAGAAGAGCAAGTCCCCCGGGAGCGCCGCAGACCACGGGACGACTGTCCCCCCACCTGATCGCTGCACTTGCGAACTATGCGGCAAGGAGACACCCACCTGCCCGTAGGCGTACAAGACCAAGCCGCTGCAGTCGAAACCCACCTTCGCGAAGTCCCCATGGGCGTCGGCCACGCCGCCGTCACGAATGCCCCTCGACGGCCCCGCCGTAGTGCCTCCGCCCCAGGCGTACGGAGTACCGAGCCAGGAAAGGGCCGCAGCGAGCACCTTCGCTGCCTCGGGCGTCGGCGCTTTGACGGACCCGGTGATGCCCGCCGTCTGCGGCAATTCCACGTCGACTCCGTCGGTACGAATCGAGGTTGGGCCACTCTGTCCCGCTGCGCAGGTCATCGCGGCCGTGCCGTCGTACAGGACTCCGGCCAGCGACTCGGCCAGTGGCTGCCACGGCGCGTACTTCGCCGCTCCGGCCCCGCTGGCCTGCACCACCTGCCCGATATCCGCGTTAGACCGCGGATCTGAATCGTAGTCCGGCACCCTGGACAGGAGGACGGTAAAAAATCCCTTGGCCGACATACCGGGATCCGTCCGGTCATACCCCACGTACGCGTTGGCCGGTCCTGGGGCGATCTGCTGGAAGGCTCCGGTCGCCCGGCCGACGACCACCGTAGCGTCGAAAGTGGACTCTTGCCTCGCCACCTGCAGGCCAATGATCGCCCCGCGCTTGGTGATCGCCATCCCTTTCGCCGTGGCAACGATGCGTTTGGCGACGTCGAGTTGCGGCAACGTCAGATTCGGAACATCGACCGCCTGGCCCGTGGGGGTGCCCACGCAGTTCAAAGCTTGCGCCCGTTCTGGTTGCGGCAGAAGGAGAACAAGTACCGCCACACCGGATATCGCGCCGATGAGAAGAGTCCGCGAGCGCATCAGCCGGCCTCCACCTCTTCGTCGACTAGCCAGCGTCCATCCGTCTGCCGGACGATCCTCCGCACCGACTGGACACGTTCGCTCTGAAACGCGGTGCCTGCCACCGAGTCGACGCGGCGAGCCGAGAGCACCAGGTAGCTGACGTCGGCACCGTGCGGTGCTTCCGGGCTACGCGTAGCGGAGATTTCGTCGCATCCACTGCTCAGCTGCTGTGCTTGCGCGGCGCGATAGGTGTTTTCGTCGTCACCCTTTTTGCGGTCTGCTCGGATCGCAGCGGCTGTCTGGAAGCGCGAAGCACGATCGAGATTCGCATTCATCGGCTCACGCCAGTCGACTACGCACCACTGACGCAACCATTCGACGCTCACCGCTGACGCGCTCGCGAAGACCGCAGGATCATCGGGCCGCGTCGCCGCCAACGACGAGAGCGGCGGAACGGAAGACACATTGGGCTGCAACGGTGTTCGAGGGCCCACAGTCATCACTGGCAGCCGTGTCGTCGATCCGGTTGGTGGTGGTCGCGACGACTGTCCATCCGTCGTTGCAGCAGGCGGCTTCTGACCAGCACATCCAGCGAAGCCTGGGACGGCGATCAGCACAAAGAGTAGAACCAACCGCATCGCCTTCACCTCCGAAAAGCAGACCAACGGACTTCCGCAGTCTGGGCCCGGATCGCCAAGATGCCCAGCGCCGCTCGAAATATATGTCCGAATTGCGAACGGCCGGGGTGCACGAGGGCAGACGGTCGCGTGTCCGCCCGGCAGTCGGCCGACCTGACGGGACCCAGCAGACCGGCTCGCCAAGTTCGGGACCTCGCTCGTCCAGCCTGCTCAGAAACCCCAAGCGCGACGCAACCGCTCACCCGGATGCCAGAATTCCCCCAAGGCGCCCGTGATCTTGAGTTCTTTTAGTTGTTCGAGTGATGCCGGCCAGATTTGGACCAGCGCTTTTGCACTTCCGGGTGATCGAAGATCAAAGTGGTTACCTACTTCGGCCGACGCTTGCACGTGATAACGGACGCGATAGTCTCCTGCCCCTACGGGGAGTGGATTCAGTTCGCACACCAGCGTGCGTGACCAGTCTAGCACCGCCGGTCTGCCCGTCACAGACGGGTAGCTAAATTCGATGACATCTTGGAACTGTTCGACGACATCGACCGGTTCTTCGCGATGTATCTCGATCGCAACACTCGCCAGGCTCGCATACGATGGCAACTGCAGTTTGAGGTTGCCAGCTGATGCCGTCACCATGCCTGACCACGTCGACACCAGATGGTTGATCAGAGAAGTATTCTCCACGAGGTAGAAAAACGGGTGCCGGACATCGAGCTCACACACCGTACGACCCGGGCAGGTCACTGCATCTTCACTGGCAGGCATAGCCAGCTTTTTACCAGAAACCGGTGCTCACTTCCTCACTTTGCCGCAAGAAGAGGACTTCAGTCATCATCTTCTGCCCAAAGAACCGCACACGGCAAGTCGCTTCAGGATGCCCATGATGACGGCAGTGACTGGAGTTATCCGCAGACGACAAGACACAAGAAGGCGTCAGAACTGACAACCTGAAATCAGGCCGTCATAATGCGGGCCGGGAACAGGAAGTAGTTTCGAGATAAGCCTTCATTCAGCCGGGCTTTAAGGTCGAGATCATCGAGCTGCGCCACCTCCGGATCACTCGTTCGACCAGGCGACGAAGGCCTTGAAACTAGTCAATATCATTGTGCGCCCGTGGTCGCACAAAACTAAGCGGGACGAGCTAGTGTTCCGTGATTCTGGTGTCGTTACTTGGCGTTGTTGTCGACAAGTTTCTTGATGTTGATCTGAACGAGGTGGGCCTTGGCGAGGATCTCGTCGGCGGTGGCGGTCCAGGCGAACGGTGTGGGGTTGCTGTTCCAGGTGGTGATGTAGTCGCGGATTTGAGCGATGAGCACCTTGACCGAGGCGAAGGTGCCCCGGCGGATCGACCGGCGGGTGATGATTGAGAACCATGCCTCGATCTGGTTGATCCACGAGGATCCGATGGGGGTGAAATGCAAGTGCACATGCGGGTTTTTCTCCAGCCAGGCCACAATATCCGGCGTGGTGTGCGTGGACAGGTTGTCCAGCACCACGTGGATCTGCTGACCCGCGGCGTGCGGCGTGTCTGATGTTCTGTGTATGAGATCGACTTCGTGTCGATTGAGGGAGTACACAGTTGTTCGTGACTGATGAGGATGTCGAGCCGGCCAGGCGGGCGGTCAACGACATGGTGGATGCCGGCCTTCTTGATCATCTGATGTCCAAAGTGGATGATGGTGTGGCGTTGACCGGGGAGGGCGGGTTGCTGCCTGAGCTGGTGAAAGCTGTCCTGGAGCGTGGTTTGCAGGCCGAGCTGACGGGTCATTTGGGGTATGAGAAGGGTGATCCTGCCGGTCGGCTGGTCGGTAACTCCCGTAACGGATCGACGCCGAAAACGGTGTCCACCGAGGTCGGTGACGTGGATCTGGCCACTCCTCGGGACCGGGCGGGCTCGTTCGAGCCCCGGCTGGTCCCGAAGGGCTCACGCCGGGCCGGCGGCCTGGACGAGATGATCATCTCGCTCTATGCCGGTGGCATGACGGTCCGCGATATCAGCCACCATCTGGCCCGGACGCTGGGCACGGAGCTCTCCCACGACACGATCTCGAAGATCACCGACGCGGTGCTCGACGAGGTCAAGGCCTGGCAATCGCGGCCGCTGGACGAGATCTACCCGATCATCTACCTCGACGCCCTGGTCGTGAAGGTCCGCGACGGCCACGCCGTGCGCAACAAGGCCGCTCACATCGCCGTCAGTGTCGATCTTGACGGCGTGAAGCACGTGCTGGGGATCTGGGTCCAGGCCACCGAAGGGGCGAAGTTCTGGGCCGGGGTCTGCGCCGAGCTACGCAACCGCGGAATCCGGGACGTGCTGATCGTGTGCTGCGACGGGCTCACCGGATTTCCCGAGGCCATCGAGGCGACCTGGTCGCAGACCACCGTGCAGACCTGCACCGTCCACCTGATCCGCGCGGCGATGCGGTTTGTGTCCTACACCGACCGCAGGAAGATCGCCGCCGCACTGAAACCGATCTACACCGCGCCCACCGCCGACGCCGCCCGCCTCGAGCTCGACGCGTTCGCCGCGTCCGACCTCGGAAACCGCTACCCCGCGGCGGTCATGACCTGGGAAAACGCATGGGAACGGTTCATACCGTTCCTCGAGTTCACCCCGGAGGTCCGCAAGATCATCTACACCACCAACGCGATCGAGTCCCTGAACTACCAACTCCGCAAGGTCATCAAGAACCGGGGTCACTTCCCCAACGACGACGCGATCATCAAACTGC
The DNA here is from genome assembly GCF_900105055.1 of Amycolatopsis lurida. NCBI lineage: Bacteria > Bacillati > Actinomycetota > Actinomycetes > Pseudonocardiales > Pseudonocardiaceae > Amycolatopsis > Amycolatopsis lurida. The sequence goes on along the minus strand of NZ_FNTA01000004.1, from coordinate 6,211,122 downwards.
TCTGGCTGGCGATCCGGGACATCGAGGACAAACGAGCACGTCAACGAGCCAAGGAGAAAGGCCTGCCACCAGCCGAACGCCGCGCCCCCGCCAAACTCGTCGAAGGCGCCACCATCCAAGGCTGGAAGAAAGCCCTCGGCTCCCTCGTCATGACCTTCCCGGAACGCATCGCCCACTACATCAAATAGAACCCCATTTCCGATCACTTACACAGAAAACTTGACAGGCCCCCGCGTGCGGCGCGACGGCTCGTTTCAGGAACGCCAGGAAATCCGCGCGGCGTCGACCAGCAATTCTGGGGGAGCGAAAGTCATGGCCGACGGCGGCTACCAGGGCAACGCGGAGGTGATCATGCCGTATCGCAAACCCCGCAAGGGACAATCACCGTTACCGCAATGGAAAGAGGACCTCAACACCGTCCACGCGAGCGTCCGCGCCCGTGCCGAGCACGCCCCGGCACACATGAAGACCTGGAACATCCTGCGCAACTGCCGCCGCAAACGCGACGGCGTCTCGCACGCCACCCGCAGCATCGCCCTCATGCACAACCTGACCATGACGGTCTGACGGCCATGTCAACAACGGACAGCTCCGCCCTCACCCCAAATCCACCAACACACTTGATCATTACGGGACAACCTTTAGGGGTACGTCAAGGTTCGTGATCTTCTGCGAAGTCGGTCTGAGCATGAGGACGGCCTATGGCCTGCGATGATGCGAGTTTCTGCACCAGCATCGTTGCAGCACCCGAGACCACCATCGTCAGTGTCGCATCTGGCGGGATTCGCTCTCTTCCCAGCGGGTCGGGTATCGACGAATGGAAGCTTGGCTGTGCCGGAGCGGATGCCGGGAAGAGGGCCTGTTCCGCGTAGGCCACACCGGTGTTCGACGATATCCGCTGGCCACGGACTGGTAAGTCGTGCCGAGTCGGCCAAAGGATCGCGGGTCCAAGGCTTCGTCCACCGCGAAGACCTGCCAGTGCGCCAACGCTGAAACAAGGTTTACGTCACGGCCAACGCAGGCAACCTCGACCGAAGACGAATCGTTCCTTCATCGCCGCACTACCGGCGCAACGGGCCTTGACGTTCCCCTGCGGACCGATCACACAGGGCAGCCGCAATGGTCAATACTGTCGCGTTGTGCCGTTCATCAACTCGCGCCTGCTAGCGATCTTCAGCTTCCGATAGACGTTGGACAAATGAAATTCGATCGTACGCACGGTGAGATACAGGCTTTCGGCGATCTGTTTGTTGCTGTATCCGGCGCGCGCCAACTCCGCTATCTTCGCCTCCTGCGAGGTCAGCGAGCCCGACGGGTCGGACTGCGTCGCATCTCGCCACGCGGTATGGATTTTCGTCGCGAGATGTTCATTGCCAATCTGCACAGCCCACTGCCCGGCGCGCTCGAGTTCGCGCCTCGCCCCCGCGCCGTCGCCAGCACGCACCAACCGCAGGCCCAGCTCATGCGCAGCCGCTGTCAGCACCACGCGGGATTGAGCGACTTCCAACAGGTCTATCGCGTCGACGAGCAACCCAATCTCGCCTTCGGTGTCCGCGGTGACCGCGCGGACATAGAGCGCCCAACCGACGTAGGCTGGAGAGCCCCAAGCCAGTGCGGCTTCCTGCTCTTGTTCCGCCAGATCGGTGGCGCACTCGACGCGGCCGGCAGCCCGGGCGGCCAGGGCTGCCAATCCTCGGCTATGCATCACCGCGAAGTGGGCCGACGGCTCGGTGGCCGGGAGGCGAAGACACGCAAGGAGATCCTCAAGGGCGTCGCAGGGCTGCCCCATCGCGAGGTGTATCGATCCTCGGACGGCAAGCAATAGCCGACGCGGGATTCCAGCGATGCCCGCTACTTCGTCGAAATCGAGTTCTGCGAACATGGCTTCAGCGTCTGCCACCTTCCCCGCCGCGACGAGCACGTCGGCAAGAAATGGCATCGCGAGGCGACGCGTGAACGGGCAGACTTCGGCCGAAACCAACCGAGTGAGTACTGTCAAGGCACCACTCAAGTCTCCGATGAGCCTCGCGTGCTGTGCCCGCAGTACCGCCACGAAGTCAGTGACACGATCATCACAAGCACCTTCCAGTCGTTGCAATTGGGCGTCCGCAGCGACCAGTTCGCCTGCGCAGAGGAACACGGTGATCGCACGCCAAAGGCATCGTGCGCGCGCCGAACAGGCACCACCGGCGAGTGCCTGGCCGGCAAGCTGAACGGCGGCCAGGCGATCCGTACCGTGCACAACCAGAGTTAGGGCCTCCTCAGCCTGGCAGCCACCTGCATGCGCTCCCGAGAGTCCCGGCCAGTCCGCCCCGAGATCGGGCATACAGCCGCCTTCCCACGACGGCCGGCCGTTCTTCACGTTCACCACCCTCACCCTGCTCCCGAGTCCCAAAGATTCTGAGGATCACGTCACCGTACAACGACCGACCCACCGTCACCACGGGCTGAGCAGCGGAGTGACTGACGTGACCCCAGGAGCACACACCGTAGTTATTGCTGACGCTGAGCTCCGCCGAGCGCATTGAGAATCCATTGAGACACGTCGTGCAGCATGGCGAGGAGTAACAGGTGCAGACCTCGGAACTCGGCCCGGCCACGAAGCGGAGGCGGGACACGTGCGCCGGACCGTACTCGTTGCCTAACCGACGCAGCAAAGGGAAGACCGGACAGCCTCCGCGCCACTTCACCAGAAAACACATCCTCGGGGCATGTCAATCCCCCGGAAGCCTATATTCGACCGTTGACCAATCGTCAACACAGCAGACCCCAGTATGCCTACAGGTGCAACGATGCGGATTCCGCCACTTTCGCCGCTCTCCTAGGGGTAAACCACAGTATCTTGTCGCGGATATCGCATACCCCACGTAATCGACCCATGATCTAGCAGCACAAACACACTCCACTTCGGATGATGCGCTAACCGAATGCTCCGTCTTGACTACCCAGAGTAACCATGTTGGATGTGTTCGTCAGCAGCACCGCGGAGGCGATGATGCGGATGCAACTCGATCTCTTCGGCCCGGTTCGCGCTTGGCGCGGCGGAATTGAGATTGCGCTTGGCTCGGCCCAACGCAGGGTGCTGGTCGCCGTCCTGGCCCTGAAGACGAATCAGGTCGTCACGCGCTCTGAACTGATCGACTCCATCTGGGGTGAGAAGCCACCGGCGAGCGCCAACGGCAGCATCTATACCTACGTGTCGTCGCTACGCTCGGCCCTCGACTCGGGCCGGAAGCACGGTGGCGCCGGAATGTTGACCTCCAGCGGGGCGGGCTACTGCCTGCGGGTGGATGCCGAATCGATCGATGTCGTCCGATTCGAGAATCTCCGTGAAAGGGCCCGGCTTTGCCAACGCGCGAACGACCTCCCCGGAGCGCTCGCCGCGTTGGAGAGCGCCCTGAGCCTCAGCAGGGATGAGCCGCTGGCCACCTTGCCCGGCCCCTATGCCGCGACACAACGTGAACGCTTGCGGGAGCTGCATCTCGAAGTCGTAGAGCGGCGAGCCAAAATCATGCTCGACGGCGGGAAGCACCAGGCGATACTGACCGAGCTGAGCCCAATCGCCGCCGACCACCCGATGCGAGAAGGGCTGCAGAGTCTCCGCTTGCTCGCGCTGTATCGATGCGGGCGCCGCGACGAAGCGCTGCAGCTGTTCGAGCGCCTCCGCACCAAAACAGTCGACGCACTCGGGATCGAACCTGGCAGCGAGCTCACCCTGCGCTACGAGCAGATAAAGATCGATGACCCGGCGCTATGGCACCGTCTTACCAACGCGCCGCGAGCGTCGGTCGCCACGCAGTCGTCTCGGCAGGCCAGCGATTTCAAATCGTTCGTCGGCCGGAGCTGCGAACTGCTCTCTCTCCGGACAGCGATCGGCAGGCTTTCCACCGGAGCTGGGACCTCCGTGTGGCTCGAAGGTGAATCCGGAATTGGCAAGTCGGCGCTGATCTCGGCGGGCCTGTCGACCACGACCGGGTGCACGGTCGCCACTGCCGCGGCGGACGAGCTCAGCCAGCAAAGCCCGCTGCGGGTACTGCTGGAAGGCTTGGACGTCACAACGAATTCTCCCGACGCTCGCAAGAGCATGGTCGCACGGGAAATCCGAGGGCTTTCTCTCGAGAACCGCCGAGGCCTTGACACAGCCGTGGGGTTGATCGCCGATCTCGTCAGGACACTCTGCCGCGAACAACCGCTCGTCCTGGTGCTCGACGACGCGCAGTGGGCGGACTCTGCCAGCCTCGAGGTTTGGAGCCGCCTCGCGGACGAATGCGCCAGATCGCCTCTGCTGCTGATCGGTGTGAGCCGGCGGATACCCGACAATCACCGCCTCAACGATCTACGCCATGCGCTCACCGCAAGCGGCACGCTCGTCCACCTTTTGAACCCGCTCGCCGAGGAAGAGGTCCGGGATCTCGTCAGCGGCCTTCTCGAAACCGAACCCGGACCAGCTCTGCTCGATCTCGTGCGCGCCGCAGCCGGGAACCCGCTCTTCGTCCGCGAAATCATCCACGCACTTGCGGGGAACGAAGCACCTGAGCCGGCGGGCCCCGGAGCGCGGCCCGTCATCCCTCGGGCTGCTCTCGATGCCATCAGCCGCCGACTCGGGTTTCTCTCCGCCGCCGCTTCGGAGCTCCTCCGCTGGGCAGCTTTGCTGGAGCAATTCTTCGCCGCCGAAGACCTCGCCGTGGCGCTGGGCCGCCCGACAGCCGAGTTGGACGACATCCTGAGCGAAGTCGTGGCTCTCGGCCTCGTAGTCCGTGCCCGTGGCAAACTCACTTTCAAGCATCCCATCGTGCGCGAGGCGCTATACGCCCGAACGCCCGCAGCGATTCGCCTGGCTCTGCACCGGCAACTGGCCGAAGCACTCTCCGAGGCAGGAGCGCCCGTGGAAAGTGTGGCGTTCCAGCTGCTCGCCACGCCCGGCCCGGTGGACAAGTGGCAATGCGAGTGGCTGGCGCGGGAAATCTACTCCCTGGCGTCCGCCTCACCCCTGTCAGCCATGCGGTTACTCCAACGGGTCAACACCTCAAACTCCATCCCGGCCGCACTCCGGGAGAGCTTCGCGATCGCCACGGCGCGAACCAAGCTTTGGCTCGAGCGTGACCTCGCCGCCGGGGCCGGCATGCTCGCGAAGCGGTCGAAAGACGTCGGCGTGATCGCCGAGATGCGCTGGCTCGTCGCCTACTCGCGGCTGGTTTGCGGCAGTGTGGACCAGGCTGCGAAAGCGGTCAAGGAGGCATTGCACGACCACGCGACCCCGGCGAACTGGCGCCGCATGCACGAGGCCCTGTTGTCGCGAACTCGAGTCGGCTGGTGGCCTGTCTGCACGGCCAACCCAGATGAACGAACGGTGCCGGTCTCCGCTCAGTGGGCCACCAGCGAAGGCAGCACAGTGGACGCCTTTTGGCTCGGCCAGTGGGACGCCTGCCTCGCCGAGCTGGCCACGAGGCTCCGCGGCGGTCCAAGCCTCGCAAAACACATGCTTGGCCGCCCCATGGCTCTGCGCCGCCTCAGCGGCGTCGCCGCGGTGATCGCCGCTCATCGTGGCAGGCCGGACGACGCCCGGGCACATCTGATGTCCGTCTGGGCCTTGGCGCCCGCCGGGGAGTTCGGTGCGGATGGCACGGACTTCTTGCTCGCCGCGAACGCATCACTCGCCGAGCTGCGGGGCGAGCCGGAGCTCGCTTTCGGATTGCTTTCTAGCATGCTCGAGTTCGAGGACTCGACGGTCTGCCCATGGATGCCTGATCTGGTCCGTCTCGCGATCGATCTCGAGAAGCACGATCAGGCCAAAACGGCGACGCTGCTTTGCGAGCGCATCACCGGACAGGAAATCACTGCCCTCCGTTGCAGGGCACTGCTCGATGACGATCCCATCGCGGCGCTCAGCGCTGCGGCTCAATCACGACAGTCGGGCAATCGGTTCGCGGAGGCACAGGCGATGGAGGACGCCGCGAGCCTCCTCGCAGTCTGCGGGAAGCCGGCCGAGGCCGCAGCGGCCCTGCACGCGGCGCTGAACGCCTACGACGAAATGGGCGCCCTGCTGGATGCCGAACGGGCTGAGCGGCGAGTTGAGCACGGGCGACGCAGGGCGCGCCGATGACCGAGGGCAGACTACGGATCGAAGTGCTCGGCACGCTGCGTGCGTGGCTCGACGAGGACGAGCTCGCGCTCGGGCCCGCCCGGCAGCGGGCGGTCCTCGTAGCACTGGCGACCCAGGCCGTCACGCGGCCGGTCAGCCGGGCGGAATTGATCCAGATGGTGTGGGGCGAGACCTCGCCCGCGAGTGCGGACGGCAGCGTCCACACCTATATCTCCGGCCTGCGGAGGATCCTGGAGCCGCACCGGACCCGATGGTCGACCGGCGAACTCCTGCTGTCGGACGCGGGAGGCTACCGTCTCCGGCTTGATGACGAGGCCCTAGATCTGCAGGTGTTCACCCATCTTTGCGAACAAGCCGAGTCGCGCTGGCAGGACTGCGACGCTGCCGCAACGGTGGTGCTGTTAGACCGCGCTCTGGCCCTGTGGCGTGGTGAAGCCGTCTCCGGCGTGTCCGGACCGTACGCCGAATCCCTGCGGATGAAGTTGACCGAGAGGCGAATTCTCGCCGTCGAGCTGCGCGCGGAAGCTTTACTGAGTCAGGGTTCTCACGAAGGGCTCATCCCGGAGTTGACTGTGCTGGTGCGAGAGCACCCGCTACGCGAACCGTTGTGGCGGCTGCTAATGATCGCCCTGCACCACAGTGGCCGGACTACCGAGGCCCTGGAAACCTTCCGTGATGCCCGCGAGGTCTTGCGCAGCGAGCTGGGAATCGTCCCAGGCACGGAGCTCACACGCACGCACCAGCAGATCCTGACGAACGATCCAGCCCTCGCCCGGCCCGTCCACGAAACCGCCGACCAGCTCCTCCACGTGCTTCCCGGGCGGATCGTCCACTCCATCGCCCACCGCCGAGGGCCCTTCACCTGCTGTGGACGCGAGCCTGAGATCGCCCGGCTCCGGCAGTTAGTCGACGGCGTCCTACAGGGAGCCGGCCGGACCGTTTGGATCGAGGGCGAGCCCGGTATCGGCAAGTCGGAATTGCTCGCCGGTGCGCTGGCGGACATTGACGAACGTGGATGCCACGTCGCGTGGGCCGCTGCCAGTGAGCTGGGAGAGACATTTCCTCTGCAGGTGATCATCGACTGCCTCGGCCTCAGACCGGACGAGCTGCCGCTGGCGACCGCCGACGTCGACCCGGTGGCCTTGACCGCGGACAGGGTACTCAGACATGTCGATCAGCTCTGCGCCTCCGCGGCGCTCGTGATGGTCATCGATGACCTCCAGTGGGCTGATGAGGCAAGTGTGCTGATCTGGAATCGACTTTCCGTCGCCGCACGTCAGCTCCCGCTGCTGCTGATTGCCGCCTCCCGACCGGCACATCGGCGAGAGGACCTCGCCCAGGTACGTCGCGCAAACGAACTACGTGGCCTGGAACTGATCACGCTGGCCCCCTTGCCCGCCGCCGAGGTCGAAGACTTGATCGAAGACCTCATCGGAGGACGACCGGACGAGAACCTGCGGTCACTGGTGGACAAGGCCGCGGGAAATCCCCTCTACCTTCGCGAAATGACGGCGGCGCTAGTGCGTGATAACTCCGTCGAGATCATCGACGGCGTCGCGAAAGTCCGTGACGGCGCGACCCTGGCTGTACCGGAGTCGTTGCTCGACGCGGTAGCCCACACATTGACCCAGCTGGGCGACATCGCCCGAGAAGCAGTACGCCGGGCCGCAGTTTTGGGCATGGAATTCGGGCTTGCGCAGGTGTCGGCGACGATGGGCGTGTTACCTTCCGTGCTACTCAGCACATTCGACGAAGTAATGGAAATGGGGATCGTCGTCGACTCCGGTATGCACCTCGCGTTCCGTCACCCTTTGCTCAGGTGGACTCTGTACAACGAAATCCCAGTAAGCATGCGTGCGGAATGGCACCGCCGTGCCGCCGAGGCACTGGCGGACACAGGCGCCGGAGTCGAACACGTTGCCCAGCAGCTCGTCGCCGTCCCCGCGGCCGTGGACGATTGGGTGATCGACTGGCTGACCGATCACCATGCCTCCCTTTCAACCCGAGCTCCTTCGATAGCCGCGGTACTGCTGCGGCGGGTGCTGGACGAATGCGGTGCTGATGACCCGCGCCGGGACGTGCTGCTGGCCGCGAACGTCATCGTGCTGTACCGGCTAGGCCAGGAGCCGCTCGAGCTTGCAGAAGAAGCCATGGCTCTCAGCCGGGATCCGGCGCGGGCCGCGGAAATCCGTCACATCGCCGCGGCGATCGCGCACAGTCGGGGTGACACCGATCGGGCGATCGCCTTACTGGCAGAGAACGGTTCTCCGGCCACTCCCCCGATGTGGCGCGAACGGGGGCGCGCCCTTCTGGCGTGCTTCGGCCGCGGCAGCCTCGACGATCTCGGCCGCGCCAAGCGAAAGGCTCGACGCAACTATCGCTCCGCGCAGGCAGCCGGGGAGCCTTTTCCGATTGCCCACGCCCTGCAGACGCTCTGGCTGATCAACTCGATCGAACGGGATCACGTCGGCGCCTTACACCACATCGACCGGGCTCTCGAAACGATCGAAGGTCGCTCCGACCAAGCGGGCCTGTACTTCGACCTGCTCGACAATAGGATGTTCACTCTGCAGAATCTCGACCGACTGGATGAGGCACAGGAAACGCTCCGGACCGCCTGGCACGCGGCCGCAGACTATTCGCGGCCTCATGGGCTTCAAGTCTCCTCGGCCATATATTGCTACTGGACAGGCAGCTGGGACGATGCGTTGGTAGAATTGGACAGCGTCACCGAGGACGGTCCGGCGATCACGTTCCACGGGCTTCGTGAACCCGGGCCCGCCGCCTTGTTGCTTCACGGCCTCGCCGGCCTCATCCACGGCCGCCGTGGTGAGACCGAACAGGCGGTTGCGCACCTCCACGTCGCCGAAGAACACGTCGCCGTCACTGGCGCCGAGCGAGAGAACTGTGACTTCCTCCTTGTCGCCCAATCCCTCCGTGCCGAGCAGCAAGGTGCGCTAGAGGAGGCTATCGACGTCTTGTCCCCCGTTTTGGCCCCGACTTACGCGCCGATGATGCTTCGCCACCAGTGGCTGCCGCGGCTGTGCCGCTTGGCGCGTGAGCACGGAAGGGATGACATCGCGTCCCACGCCGTGGACATCTGCCGAGAGGAAGCCAGCAAGGAGGTCGTGCCAGCAAGAGCCACCGCCGCCGCGCATTGGTGCGAGGCGCTCGTCTCGGGAAACCCGGAGCCGCTGCTACAGGCGGTTGCACACTACGGCAAGGTCGGGCGCCCGACAGAGCTGGCGTCAGCGCTCGCCGATGTCGCCGTACTCCTGGCAGAGGCAGGGCAGGGCGAAGACGCGCAACGAGCGGCAGACGACGCCCTTACACATCTCGACAGGCTTGGCGCTGCCTGGGAAGTGCGGCACCTCGGGAGCCGCATGCGGAGATTCGGCATCGTGAGCAGTGAGTCCGATGGGAAGGGTTCCACGAGCGACTGGTCCTCATTGTCCCCAAGGGAGCGGGAGATCGCGGACCTACTCAGTCAAGGCCGCTCGAACCCGGAGATCGCCGCCACACTGGCCATCCCGCGCCGTACGGTACAGGCCCATGTCACACGCGTGCTGTCCAAGGTCGGTCTTTCCGCGCGCGGCGGGCTCGCGGTCCGGGCCGAAGACGAGTAGGTCGTCTGCCGATAACGACCGCAAATCGGGCCTGAGTGCCGGTAGTCATGAGTGGTACTGACGGTTCTATCAATAGCCCAATGCCATGCAGCTTAAGTTGATCATGGTGGTGGTGGATTCCGGCGTGGCTGGTGCGGTCGGGGTGCTGTGATCGTCGGTCATGAGCTCGGGCGTGGTGACTTGTCCGGATTAGGTTTTGTTGGGTGTGCAGGTGTCGGCGGTGCATCGTGATGTGATCGACGCCGCGGTCGCGGGTCATGGGGCGGAAGCAGGCGCTCAGGCCTGAAACTGTTCCAAAATCCCGATACCGTTGCTGATTCGAGTTCTGATGGCGGGTGTGGCTTACGGAGCGTGGGTTACGGCGTCATGCGGTTGGGCGTGGTGCGCTGCCAGGTGTATGATCTGCCCGAGATCGTCCCGGTGGTGACCGAGCATCGGCTGCGTCAACACCGCTGCTGCTGTGGTGTGCTTACCACCGCGCCGACGAGCAACGGTCCGCGCCGCCCCAATGTGCCAGACGGGCTGCCCTGTGGCAAGTCCGAGCAAGCACATCGTGAGGGTCAACTCGATGGCCGTGTCGCCGACGCCTAGCTAACCCTCGATTGCGAACCGGAACGCTGTGCCATCTTGGGAGTTCAGGGTAGGGAGGGTAACCAAAGACCCGCGTTTGAGATTACCGGCCGGTAATCAGGCCCTAGCATAAGCGGAACAACAGAGTCGAGCGCTTAGAGGTGCCCTATGGACAATCCCGTATCGTCGCTAAAGGTTTCGGAGCCGGCCGCGATCGTCGGTATCGGCTGCCGCTTCCCCGGCGGAATCTCCGGGCCGGATAGCTTCTGGGAACTAATCGGATCGGGTACCGACGCTATCGGCGACATTCCCGCAGATCGTTGGCGCACAAAGGGATTTCTTCGACGCGGACCGCTCTCCCGGGCGAATGTTCGTCCGCCAAGGCGGTTTCGTCACCACTCCGATCGACAGCTTCGACGCAGGGTTCTTCGGAATGCCGCCCCGCGAGGCCGCCGCACTGGATCCGCAACAGCGGATGCTACTCGAGGTATCCTGGGAATCATTGGAGAACGCTGGTATTCCACCGAGTTCGATGGTAGCCGCGAACGTCGGGGTCTATGTCGGCGCGTTCACATTCGACGCGGCCACGCTACAGCTGACCGATTCGAACCAGCATCTCCTCAGCCCGACCACCGCGACCGGGGTGAGCATGACCATGCTCGCGCCCCGGTTGTCCTACGCGTTCGACTGGCGCGGTCCGGCCTTCACTCTCGACACCGCGTGTTCGTCGTCGTTGGTGGCGCTCCACCACGCCTGCAACGCGCTCGCGCTCGGTAACTGTGACATCGCTGTCACAGGCGGGGGGACGTCATGGTGAACCCAGCTACCACGATCCTCATGTCCAAGGGACAGTACCTGTCGCCGGACGCCCGCTGCAAGGCTTTCGACCACCGGGCCAATGGCTACGCGCGCGGCGAAGGCGCCGGAATCCTCGTACTGAAGCCACTTTCCACGGCATTGCGGGACGGCGACCGCGTCCATGCGATCGTGCGGGGTGCCGCAGTGAACCAGGACGGCCGCACCCCGGCATCACCGTGCCGAGGATGGAAGCCCAGCGCATGCTGATCGAGCAGGCCTGCCGGGCGGGCGACGTCGCGCCGTCGTCCATCGGCTACTTCGAGGCACACGGAACCGGAACCGCAGCTGGGGATCCGGTCGAGGCCGTCGCGATCGGCGAGGTTCTCGGCGAATCCACCGAGACGCAATGGATGGGTTCGGTCAAATCCAGTTTCGGGCACACCGAGGCGGCGGCGGGGGTGGCCGGCGTGATCAAGGCGACCTTGTGCCTGCAGCAGGGTCTCATCCCGCCGAACCTCCACTTCGAGAAGCCGAATCCCCGGATCCAGTTCGACAAGCTGCCCATACGAGTGCCCACTGAATCGGTTCCCTTTCCAGAGCGGGAGAACCCGAGGCGGGCGGGCGTCAACTCATTCGGCTTCGGCGGAACCAACGCACACGCGATCCTCGAACAAGGGCCGGATCCCAAAACCGACGAGACGGTCTTCGAGGAAGGGCAGGTGCTATTGCCGCTCTCCGCTCGGAACGCCGAGGCACTGCGTTCCCTCGCCGAGTCCTACGCGGATCTGCTGGAGAAACCGGATGCCCCCGCGCTCCCTGCGGTCTGCCGTGCCGCGTCTCGCAACCGCGATCACCATCCGATGAGGACGTTCGTGGTCGCAGGGAACGTGTCCGAGGCCGTCGAAAAGCTGCGAAGCCTCAGCGCCGATCCGGCGAGGGTCACCCGTCCCGAAATCGCCTTCGTTTACTCCGGAATGGGTCCCCAGTGGTGGGGATGGGACGTGAACTCCTCGAGACGGAACCGGTCTTCGCGGACGTGGTCACCGCCTGCGACACCCTGCTCGCCCGCCATGGCCTGTCGATCGCCGACGAACTACGGCGGCCAGAAACCGAGTCGAGGCTGACGCGGACGTTGTATGCGCAGGTTACCAACTTCGTCGTCCAGGCTGGTCTCACCGCGTTATGGCAGCATTGGGGAATCCGTCCCGCAGCTATCGTGGGTCACAGCGTGGGAGAGGTGGCCGCGGCGTACGCGGCCGGGGTGTACTCCCTCGAAGACGCGCTTATGGTGAGCTTCCACCGGGCAAGCTTGCAAGCGAGGCTGGCGGGGCGCGGCGCGATGGCGGCGGTCGCATTGCCGGTGGGCGAGGTGGAACCCCATCTAGTCGAAGGGGCGACAGTCGCGGCGATCAACAGCACATACGCGACGACCATCACCGGTGACCACCTGGCTGTCGCGGCCACGTCAGCCGCGCTGACCGCGGCCGGGGCCTCGGTGAAGGAGCTGAGTGTCGAAGTGGCCTACCACAGCCCTCAGATGGACGAAATTCGCGAGCCGCTGCTCCAAGCACTGGCGGAAATCGACCCGCGCTCGGCAGAGATCCCTTTGTTCTCCACGGTCCTGGGCGATCAGGTCGAGGGAACCGTGCTGGACGCGGGCTACTGGTGGCGGAACGTCCGGTGGCCGGTGCGTTTCGGCGACGCGTTCCGCAATGTCCTTACCCGGGGCATCGGCGCGGTACTGGGGGTCGGGCCGCACCCCGTGCTGGCCTCGGCGATCGACGAGGCCCTCCCCGACCGATCGGACGCCGCGATCCGGTTCGCCTCCTTGCGCCGTAACCGACCGCAGCGTGAACAGCTCCTGGAGACACTCGGAGGACTTTATGAGGCCGGAGCCGATCCGGACTGGCGGCGTGTCCATCCCGGCCCCTGACACATCTGGCACTACCGACCTACCCCTGGCAGCGCGACCCGCCACTAGGTCGAAGCGCCCGCGGCACGCCGCCGGCGCTTGGGTGCCGACGGACCCCGGATGGCCGGACGGGCCGTCGCCGCCGTCACCCCGGTCCACGACGTGGAACTGTCCGCCTCCGCCTTCCCCTATCTCGAAGACCACGAGGTGGCCGATGCCGTCGTCTTCCCCGGCTGCGGGTGCCTCGATGCCGCCCTGGCTGCGTTCGCCGAGGATGACCCGTGTGTGGTGGAAGACGTCGTCTTCCACCGTCCGCTGGTTCTGCCGTCCTCCTCGGTCACCACGCTGCGCGTGGGCTACGACCCGGATCGGCGGCACGTCACCATGCACAGCCGGGCGAACCCCGATGACGCGACTTGGACATTGCACACCGAGCTCCGCCGTGCCCACGTGGCGAACGCCCGGATTCCTTTGCGCCGCCCGGCGGCACCGGACGCGCTCGTCGACGGGCTCCCGAACCTCATTCACGAGGAGATCTACTCGCGCCTCACAGCGGCCGGGTTGCACTACGGACCGTCGTTCCAGGTCGTGGATCGCGTGTGGGGGCGGACCGACACGCGGGAGATCTTCGCCGAGCTCAGGCTCGACACCGTCGAGAGGGAAGGACACCGGCTGCATCCGGCCCGGTTGGATGGCGCACTGCAGGCGGTCATCGTCGGCGCGCACATGTTCGGCGAAGAGACGGATCTGGGCACCTACGTGCCGCCCCATGTCGAGTCGTTCCAGTTCTTCCGATCTCCGGCGGGCCGGTTGTGGGTGCACGGCCGGGGCAAGGAGTTCACCAAACCGGGAATGGTCGAATGCGATCTGACCCTGGTGACCGACAACGGCAAGGTGGTCGCGGAGATCCGCGGTCTGCGGGCGACCAGGCTTTCCGAGGCCGCCGAGCAGGTGCCGAAGCTCGTTTACCGGCACTCATGGGAGGCACAACCACTCGAACAGGAAGCTGACGGCCAGGGCCGGTGGGTCGTCGTGGGCTCGTCGGCCACCGCGACAGGACTCGCCGATGCTCTCTCCGCGCTCGGCGGCGAGGTCGTCCGAACTGCGGTGGCCGACAGAAACTGGATCGAGACCGTGGTTTCCGTCACGGCCGATGACGGGGTCTGCCGCGGCGTGATCTACGTCGACGAAATCTCGGCGATCACCTCGCCACTGTGCTCCCCGGCGGCAAATCCACTCCAGCTCGTACAAGGGCTAGCAGGTGCCTCGGGCCGACTCTTCCTGGTCACCACCGGCGCGCAGAGCGTGTCCGCCAACGATCCCACGACCAGTCCCTCCGGCGCCGCGGTATGGGGTTTCGGCCGGATCGTCCCCGCCGAACTGCCAGAACTGCGATGCCGCCTGATCGACCTCGCCCCGGGTGGTCTTGACGACAAATTGCTCGACGCATTGCTCAAGCTATATTCGCGGGGTATGACGATTCGTGATATCGCACAACGGCGGTATTTGTCGTGGTCATAGGCCCGGTCGGCGTAAAATCCGGCGTGGCCGTCGCCGCCGTGGCGGGGGCCGGCCCCGCACCGACGGGATCGTGTGGATCAACGGCATCAGCTGGGTGACGTCATGCCGGATCCCGCCGGTCGAGGTCACCGCCAACGGGATGCCGGTGCCGCCGGTGATCACGTGATGTTTCGATCCGGTACGGGCTCGGCCTACGGGGCTGGGGCTGGTCTCCGGCCCCCTTTCATTCCCCGCACATGCCGATCCGTCGGCCGCCATATGCGACCAGGCCAGCAGGTTCAGCCCGTGCAGCTCCGTCGAAAGCAGCTCGTGCAGCTGCTGCCACACCCCAGCCTCGGTCCAGTCCCGCAACCGGCGCCAGCATGTCATGCCCGACCCATAGCTCAGCTCCCGCGGCAGGATGGTTTTGAACGGGTGATGTGACGTCGTTTGCCCGTAGTCTGTGATGACACTGGCGGTGAGGGGGCAGGTCGCTGTCAGCGAAATTTTTGACGTCACTCGGGGCTTGTGGTGGCAGCATCGGTGTGCCTGGTGTGAGGAGCGTCGATGTCGGGCATGTCGAAAGTCGAGCGGTACGCCGCGTTCCGGCGTGACGCGCGCGCGGGCATGTCGGCCGGGCGGTCGAGCGTAAGCACGGTGTCGGCTGGCGTCCGGTGCGGCGAGCGCTGGACTCGACGTGGCCTCAGCCGCGGAAGACTTATTCGAAGCGGCCGTCGAAGCTGGCTCGTTCACAAGGCGGCGATCGACAAAATTCTGCGCTCGGACCTGGATGCGCCGCGGAAACAACGGCACACGGCGAAGCGGATCTTCGAGGGGTTGGTCGACGAGCACGGCATGGTCGACGTGTCGTATCAGGTGGTCCGCGGTTACATCGCGACCCGGCGGACGCAGATCCGTGTCGAAGCCAGCCGGAGTCCGGTGAACGTGTTCATCCCGCAGTCACATCGTCTGGGAGCAGAAGCCGAGGTCGATTTCGGTGAGGTCGCGGTCCGGCTGCGAGGGGAGCACGCGACGTGTTTCCTGTTCACGTTCCGGATGTCGTTCTCCGGCCGGGCGGTGCATCAGATCTACGCCATCGGCGGGCAGGAGGCGTTCTTCGAAGGCCGCATGCACGCGCTGACAACGGGCTGTGCGGGGTCCCGACCGGAGCGGTCCCCTGCGACAACCTCATGGCCGCGGTCGCAAAGGTGCTGGGTTCTCCCGGCAACGGGTCGAGACCGAAAGCTGGACCGCGTTCCGCTTGCATTTCGATCTGCAACCCTATCTACTGCCGGCCGGGGATCGAGGGCGCCCACGAGAAGGGCGGCGTCGAGGGCCAGATCGGCTGGTTCCGCCGCATCCACCTGGTTCCCCTTCCCGAAGTCGACTCGCTGGCCGAGCTCAACGCCATGGTCGACGACGGGGACGCCGACGATCGGTCGCGGCGGATCGGGTCCCGCAGCCACACCATCGGCGAGCATTTCGAGTTCGAGCAGCCGCAGCTCAAGCCGCTGCCCACGGAACGGTTCGAGACCGGCCGCTGGTTCATCCCGCGGCGGCGATCGGGCCCGCGACGAACGCGAGTTCGCCGTAGGTCAGGGATTCGGCCCCGAACCGCAGGGCGACCCGGTCACTCTTCCCGGCGACCAGCATGGATCTCCTCCTCAGCCCCAGTCGGGCACGACGAACACGAGCCAGGCGATCAGCGGCACGATGGCCACCACGAGCGCCCCGTAGACCAGAAGTTGTTTGAAGAATTTGTCGCGATCGACGTCCTTCGCGTTGGCGAGGACGAGCGCGCCGTTGGTGGAGAAGGGACTGACGTCCACCATCGTCGCCGAGACCGCGAGGGCGGCGATCATGCCGACCGGCCCGATCGTGCCCTGCGCCAGGAACGGCACGGCGAGCGGGATGAGCGCGCCCATCAGCCCGACCGACGACGCGAAGGCGGAGACGAGACCGCCGATGTAGCAGAGCAGCAGTGCGGCGAGCAGCGGGATCCCGACGGTGGTCACCGCGTTGCCCACGTAGTCGATGGTGCCGATCTCCTTCAGCACCGCCACGTAGGTCAGCACACCGCAGATCAGCAGCACGGTCGGCCAGGTGATCTCGGAGACGGCGGACCGGCTGGTCTTGGGCCACGCGACGCTCAGCACGACGGCGACGGTGATCGCGGTCAGGCCCGGGTCGAGATCGAAAACGAGGGTGCCCACCACGAGCGCGACCAGACCGGTCAGCGTCACGATCTTGGGGCCGTCCAAGGGAATGCGCTGTTCGTGCGGCAGCGGTTCTTCGTCGGTCTCCACTCCCCCGGCGCCCACCGCCACGAGCCGGCGTCGCCGGAGTTTGGTCCCGCCGAGGGCGACGAAAAGGACACCCGCGATGGCGAGATTCATGCCGAGGCTCGCGAAGAACAACACCACGGGGTTGCCCGCGATGTGGTTGCGCTCGACGATCCCGTTGACGATCGAGCCGTAGACGCTGATCGGCGAGAACCCGCCGCCCTGCGCGCCGTGCACCACCATCGCGCCCATGAGCAGCGGGCTGATCTTGTAGCGGGCGGCGAAACCGAGCGCGATCGGCGCGACGATCGCGCAGGCCGCCGGGCTCACCGCGCCGATCGCGGTCAGCGCTCCGGTGACCACGAACATCACCCACGGGATGAGCGCGATCCGGCCGCCGACCAGCCGGACGGCCGCGGCGACCAGCCAGTCCGTGGTGCCGTTGGCCCTGGCGATGGCGAACAGATAGGTGACGCCCACCAGCACCACGAAGATGTCGCCGGGGAAGCCGGCGAAGATGCCGTCGGTGTCCAGGCCACCGGCGAGGGTGCCGACGAGGAACGCGCCGGCGAAGGCGAGCGCCCCCATGTTGATCGAGCGGGTCGTGGCGAGGACGAAGATCACCACGAGAACGAGGATCGAGATCAGCTGGGCGGACATGACCGTCCTCCTTGACGGCGGGAGCCCCTTGGCGATTTCTTCTTAGCCATTCGTGCCTCTTGGCCATGCCGACATGCTTTATGGAAATGAGGCACAAGTGTGCCAGTCGCGAAAGCCGGTTGGCGGCTATTGAAGTCGATCGGGCACTCGATTTGGACAATTGGGCAACGCATAAGCTGTGCGAGTTCGCGGGTTCCCGCTACACAGGGGAGGGGTACGGGAGCCCGCGAACCCGCATCTCATGTTAAGCCCGACGGCTGCTGACTGCCCGGTTCTCCAGAGTGATGAACAGGCGCATGGGCTGTGGACCGCTTGGGGATAAGGGCAGGTTCCTGTGGGCAAACACCGGGGTGTGTGATCGAGGCGGTGCGGCGCGGGTCGCGGAGGCCTATCGTGGGGATGCACGGCGCCCGTGAGCCGGGCGCATGCTGGCAGGGATATCGGCATGGATTCCGGCGGTCATCCTCCTTCTCGACCGCGCGGAGGACCGGATCAGCTCGGCGGAGGGGCTGCGACGCTGGATGGACGGCTGTCGTCAGCCCATCGCCGCCAAAGACAGCCGGCTTCGGGTGGCTCTGTCATGATTTCGTTTGACAGACGCGCTGCTTTTGCGGGTGGGGCTGGATCGGTCACGATGCGGTGGTGAGCGGTGATGACGGAGCCGGACGCGCGCGGCCACGGAGGCCGTTCGGCACCGCCACGCTGAACTCCGGCAGATGTCGACTGGGGCGCCCTCGGCACTTGGCGTCCCAGCGCCGTTCGAGCGGTGGCTGGCCCGGGCTGCGGGGCGAGCGGGGGACGCGCCACGGCTGCTGCTCGTGCTTGGGGTGCCGGGATCGGCCCGTCACCGCCGCAGGGGCCACATCCGGGAACTCCGCCGCCGGTGCCGGCGGCGGAGTTTTCGGCGAACCGGATGACACGCCGTCCGGCTTGTCGGTCGTGCGGCGTTGTGGCGGTCACGCTGTGTCGTGGCAGATCCCGTGGGCGTGCGGCGGCTCAGTGACTCCGAAGGTCTACAGATGCTGCGTATCACCCGTCGAGGCACGGGGCCACCGATCCGATCACGGCGGCCCATAATCCTTGCTCGCCTCTGCTGGCGGTAATACCGTGCCGGGCGACCGCCCGGCTGGTGCGGGCGGACGACGAAACCGGACTACGTCATCCTGGACAACCTGTCTGTCTGCCTACGAGGGCAAGATCCGCGCGTGAGCAGTCTGGAACGCCCGTCGAAAGCGGTATTGTGCCGCCATGATCAATGCTCTGGACCTCATTCCCGACGCCATCGACCGGTTCGGCGCCCGGGTGCTCGAGGTGCCCGCCGGTGCGTGAAACAACCCGACGCCGTGCACCGAATGGAGCGTCCGGGACCTGGTCAACCACCTGGTCGGCGAGCATCTCTGGGCACCGCACATCCTCGCTGGCGACTCCTTGGAGCAGGTCGGAGACCGCTACGACGGCGATCTGCTCGGCGACGACCCGGTAGAAGCCTGGGAGCAGGCGGCACAGCGGTTCCGGAAGGCCTGGCTCAGCCCCGACCTGTCGGGAACTTACTGTTTCTCGTTCGGCGAGGCTCAGTTGACTACCTACGCGGACCAGATGCTCGTCGACCTGACCGTCCACGAATGGGACCTGGTCCGCGGCATCGCCCAGCCCGGCTCGCTCGACCCGGACGCCGTCGAGTTCTGCTTGGCCTACGCCCGCGCCAACGTCACACGCTGGGACGGCCTGGGCATCACCGACCCACCCATTCCCACCGACAGCACCGACCCTGTAGGCCAACTCCTCTCGCTCACCGGCCGAGCCGTCTAGTGCGCTGGCCTTGAAGGGTCGCCTTCTCTTCAGGGGCCTACTTCGACTGGTTCCAGCGGTGGCGGTGTTCACTACGGACGCGGGCACGTTCGCGGCGTTGGGCGGCGATACTCTGTCGGTTGTTCTGCTGTCCAGTGATCATCTGGCCGATCGTTCTGTGTCAGTGTAGTGGGCTTCCTCGAACTCGGTGGGGCTGATCATGCCCAGACTTGAGTGCAGCCGGCGATTGTTGTAACACGCGACCTATTCCGCCGTCGCGTACTCGACGTCCGGCGATCGTTTTTCAGGGGCCGCCGTGAAACACTTGCGTGCGAATGCATTCGGCCTTACAGAGCCCGTTGACGCTTTCCATCAGGGCGTTGTCGTAGACGTCGCCGACGCTGCCGATCGACGGGCGGACGCCTTCGATGTGCAGGTGTTCGGTGAACCGCACACTCGTATGTTGCGACCCGGCGTCGGAGTGACAAATCAGCCCGTCGCGTTCTACGGGTTGCCTTCGTGGGCGCGGCGCCACAACGCCATCCGCAACGGCACACGTCCACCAGCTTGACTGAGGTTCACCCCGAATGGTGGACAGGGGCTTACAAGGGTTCAGGCAGCCGCACGGAGTGACTGCTCGAAGTTGTCGGGACTGAGCATCCCAGTCGCGGAGTGCCGCCGCACACTGTTGTAGATGCGGATCCATTTGTCAATCGCAGCAACGAGTTCTGCCTTCGTGGCGTACACTTGTCGGTAGTAGTGCTCGTGTTTGAACGTCGACCAGAACGACTCCGCCGGGCTGTTGTCCCAGCAGATCCCGGTCGCGCCCATCGACCGGCGCAGCCCGTGCCGGAAGCATGCCTTCGCTGTCAGGTGCGCCGTGCACTCCCCGCCACGGTCGGAATGCAGGATGGTGCCACGACATCTGCCGCCACGGGCGGCCGCTGCTGCGTCGATGGCGTCAGTGACCATCTCGGCGCCGATGTGCTCGGATATGCTGTAGCCCAACACTTTCCGCGAATGACCGTCCCGGATCGCGCACAGGAACATCTCGCCCTCACCACATGTCAGGTACGTGATGTCGGTCAGCCAGACCGCGTCGAGGCGGTCCCGGTCGAAGTGTCGATTGACCAGATCCGGCGGGAACGACCCGGTCGGATCGACCACCGTCGTCTTCAACCTTGAATGTGCGCGGGCTGATGCCCTCGAGCCCGATCGAGGCCATGATCTTGGCGACGGTCTTCGCCGTGACCACCTCGCCTCGGTCACGTAGTTCGGCGGTGATCCGCGGCGACCCGTAGGTCCCGCGCGAGTCCTTGTGCGCCTGGGAGATCTTTACCTCCAGGTCGGCCCGCCGTTGCTGCCGCGGAGTCAACATCGTTGCAACGAAGCGTTTCACGTGCGCGTAGTAGCCGGACGTCGACACGCCCAGCAGCCGCGCCATGCGCCGGACCGAGAACCGCGTGCGCTGCGGCGAAGTGATGGAGTCGGCAGTCTCGGCGAACTCGTCGGGGCCGGCGTACTTGGCCATCAGAGCGAACCGGGCCGGTTCCTCTGCATCGCGGCAAAGTACGCCGAAGCTTTTACCAGGAACGCATTGTCCTTCTCCAACTCGGCCACCTGCCTCCGTAAGCGCAGCAGCTCGGCCCGCTCGGCCGACTCCAGGGGTTTGTCCCCGTGGACCTCGGCCGCGGCGAGTCGGCGGCGTTCGTCTTTGACCCAGACACTCAACATTCGGCGTCGATTCCCAGCTCGCGGGCGACCTCGGAGATCGTGCGGCCGGAATCGATCACGCGGTGAGCAACCTCGACCTTGTACTCTGCCGTGTACGAACGGCGCTTGCGAGGAGGCATGAGGACATCCTTTCAACAGGACAGCAGGTCCTGCTAACTCGGTGTCCACTACCCGGGGTGAATTTCAGACGTCCCGCTTGACCGACGCGTGCCAACAGACGATCTTCTGCTAGAGCGTGTCCTGCGGATCTTGTTCATGATCGTGTGCAGACAATAAGTGTGTGGTGGGTCGTGGTGAGCTGTCGGATAAGGCGTGGGCGCGGATCGCGCCGTTGCTGCATGCGGAGACAGGCCACCGTCCACCACGCCGCCGACCAACAGCCCCATAGCTACGGGGTTGGGCGATGCCGCCACCGAGCGACGGCCGCTCCTCTGAGGTCATGGACCGATCCCCGGCCCATCATGACTATTCCGTCTGCGAGTATCGGCTGAGCCATCCAGTCGCTCGGTAGTCACCGCGCCATGTGAAGACAGCTACCTGTGTGTCAGCGCCGGTACCTGAGGCTGGAATCGAACCTCGTCCTTGCGGCAGCGGAACCGAGAGAAATCGTCTACCCGTCCAAGTTACAACGACACTCGCCGGTGGTGCCGCAACGATGAGCAGGTCCTCGCTCCGCACAATACTGATGCCGGTCGCACGTTCCCGCATTAAGGCGCGATACGCCTCGTCATCCAGCCGGCATTGATTCGGAATGCCCCTGGCCGACCAGTCCGGACCGGTAATATTCCTGCCTCGCGAGGCGTTCCAGAGCGCGGGCACGAGATCCTCAGCGTGCGTGGACGTGGCCATTTGTTCACACATCCACAGCAGGCGACCGGCGCCACGCGGCGGCTGGCACCGCCGCCACTTGACGCGTCGGCTCAAGTCCGCCGCAACGATCGCACTCCACGGGTGAACGGTCCCCAGCAATCCCTGGCAACCAATCCAATGGAGATACCGAGGAGCGTCCTCCAGCACAGGATACAGAACGGGGTAAGGGATTCCGGCGATCACCCTGGCACCCCGGCGAAACGCGTCCGGGGTACTCGCGACAAGACCGAGAGCAACCCTGGCCAGATCGCCCCGTTGATAGGCGCCGGAGCCATCGGGGTGTATGAGCCGGTTGACAACAGTCTTCAGTTCCTCGTTGATGGCGGCTTGCGCGAGTTTGGGCACCAGACCGGCGATCAGGTCGATGACCGTGCGCTCTGCTTCATCCGGGGAATCCGGCAACGTGGTTTCGGCGAGAGCCGCCCGGATCTCGTGTCCGACGGCGGCAGGCACCATGAGCCGCGCCGTAACCTTTCCCAAGTCCGTCGGAGTGAGCACCGTCTGACCGTCGACTGCCTCGGATCCGCTGATGAAGTCAGCATCGACGAGAAACTCAATGGCCTCGCGCAGGGGTTGCAGGCTACGGCTGCCTTGATGACAAGCTAGAGTGCAGTCCCACCACTCCTCGGCCTCCCGTAACGACCGGATCCGCCGCTGAACCACCTCGGCGAGAATGTGATCCGGCAGGCTCGCTTCGATTTGGGAACGCACGGTGTTTCCAGCCACAAGTTTGGCTTGCCAGCGCTGGCGCTCTTCCTCCGTGACGATCAAGAACGCCCAGCCATCGCTCTCGCCTTGCCCGACGCGTCCGGCTCGGCCGAACATCTGCTGGACGGTCGCCACATCGATCGGATTCATGCCGACCTCGGTGTCCTGCACAATGACCGCGCGAGCAGGAAGGTTCACTCCGGCGGCGACCGTCGACGTGGCGACGAGAACATCGATGTCCCGGGCGCGAAAGGCCGTCTCTGCCTCCCGCTTATGATCCCAGCCCTTGTAGTGAAGGCCTACCCGGGCCTCGCGGCATACCTCGTATAGCCGGTCAAGGTCGTCGGGGTGCACGCCATCGGTGCGTGCGCCGCGCGAAGCGGCAATCACGAGAGCTGTGCGCCGGACTCCGCGCTTACTGCCGCAGAACACCAGCGCACTACCGCCGTCTCGGGTGATCAGTCCGGTGAGAGCGCTCGCCAATCGGATGCGCGCCGTCTCGACCAGAGACCAGTCACGGTGAGTGGCAATGACCGGCAACTGCCAAGTCAGAGTGCTTGGGCGCCAGGCCACTCTTACTAGCCGCGCACCCAGCCATGCCGCGATCTCGTCAGCATTGGCGACCGTTGCCGACAGACCGACAATGCGCACCTGGTTATTGCCACGCATCCTGGCAAGGAGTGCTTCCAACACGGGACCACGTTCAGCGTCGCCGAGCAGGTGGATTTCATCGACAATCAAGCAAGAGACTTCGGCGAGGGCTTCACGCAGCGACGAGCCTCGGCACATCGCCTCGAATTTTTCCGTCGTCGCCACCCAGAGATCCGCATCGCGGACACGTCCGATGTCAACGCTGTACTCACCGGAAAGCCGCTCGACCCGGAGTCCTTCTCGTCGCCAGTGGTCGAGCTCTCGATCAAGTTCGTCAGTCAATGACCGTTGCGGCACCAACCACGCGGCCTTCCGGCCTTCGCCAAGCACAGCTCGAAGTGCCGCGACCATGCCGACGGTGGTCTTTCCCGCGCCGGTCGGCGCGACCACGATGACGTGCGTTGTATCGCCCATGATCGGCGGAACAGCTTCCGCTTGCGCCGGATTGAGGGAAGCGTAAGGCAAGAAGCGAAGCCAATCGCGGGGAACGAGTTCTTCTGCGGGGACCGGCGACGCAGTCTCGTACGTGCCAGCGTGACTGTTCCAGAGCACTTCAAAGGCATCTCCGGCGACGGCCGCTTCCGGGCCCGTCGTGTGGTAAGGCTGCCGACGCGCGGCTCGCGCGAGGTAGCACTCCGCTGTCCGAGAGTCGCGATGGGTAATAACCTCGTCCTCGACCAGGTAACGCACCGCACGCCAGGCGACCCCGTTCGCTGTCAGCTTGCCTCTCAGGTCGTGAAACTCGCCGGACTCGGGGAGGAGTACACGAACGTCGGCTTCAGTTGCGAACACTGGAAGCTCAGTCCGCGGATCAGCGATCTTGAGCCAGAACCGCTCCGGGGGCGGTGAGGAATCCGTACCACCGGAACTCGGCTCGTCACCCGACTCGCTGTTCCACGACACACCAGGCACGTTAGCCGATCGCCAACGACCGTTGACGATCGGGCGGGGCTGCCTGCCCGCCGTTCGATCTCTGATCCGACCGAGATCGCCTACTACGTCTGCTACGGGCCCCGCCGTTCGGCACTGCTGGACCTGGCCTGGATCGCTGGATCGCGGTGGCGGATCGAGGAGTGTTTTCACCAAGCCACGAACGAAGCCGGTCTGGATCAATATCAGGTCCGATCGTGACGAGCTTGGTTTGCCCACATCACCCTGTCGATGCTCGTCCACGCCTGGCTCGCAGTGTCACGACCCCTTGCCATAAAAGGGGAATCGGTGTCAGCGAGCCCGGCGTGATCGGATTCACGCTACCGGAGATCCGGCGCCTGCTCACCAAACTCATCCTGCGTGTCGCCGACGCCGCCGACCACGTCTGCTCCTGGTCACGCTTCCGCCGCCGACGACAACACCAAGCCCGCCCCAGCCACTACAAACGACGAGGCTACCCACTCATCCGAGTGCCGTTGCAGGACTAGTACTTCAGCCGCACTTTGTGATGATGGTCGGGTAGTGTGTCGATCTTGTGCTGAGTGATGATGATCTGGCTGCCTGGGTTACCGGGTTGGATGACCTGTTTGCGCAGGTCGCGGGACGGTTTCATCGGGCTGAACCTCGACGCAGGGCCCGTGCCTATGTGCGTGGCTTGCTTGCGCCGCTGGCCGGCAAGAACGGGTGGACACTGGCCGAGGCTGCCGGGGATATCACCCCGGATGGTATGCAACGTCTGCTCAACGCGGCGGCCTGGGACGCTGACGGCGTCCGTGATGATGTCCGCGACTACGCGATCAGTCACCTGGGTGAGCGTGACGGTGTGTTGATTGTGGACGAGACCGGATTTCTCAAGAAGGGCACCAAATCTGCTGGGGTGCAACGCCAGTATTCCGGCACTGCCGGACGCATCGAGAACTGCCAGCTCGGCGTGTTTTGTGCTTATGCCACAAGCAAAGGACGCACCTTGATCGACCGCGAGCTGTATGTGCCGAAATCCTGGACCAGCGACAGGGAACGCTGCCGCGAGGCAGCGGTTCCCGACGAGGTCGAGTTCGCGACCAAACCCGTGCTCGCGCAGCGGATGCTCGCCCGTGCTCTGGACGCCGGCGTGCCCGCCACCTGGGTCACCGCCGACGAAGCCTACGGCGGTGACTCGAAATTCCGTCGCTGGCTGGAAGATCAGCGGATCGGCTATGTCGTGGCCGTGCCCAGCAGCCAGACCATCCCCGCGGTGGCCGGCACGTCCCGCGCCGACGCGCTCGTCGCCCACGCACCCGCTGACGCGTGGAAACGCCGAAGCTGTGGAGACGGCGCCAAAGGACCACGGATGTTCGACTGGGCCGTCGCCGAACTACCCACCTATTCCGACACCACTCCACCCGTCTGGGGCCGCTGGTTACTCGCCCGCCGTTCGTTGACCCGCAACAGTAAAGGAAAGTATGAGATCGCCTACTACTTGTGTTGCGCCCCAACAGGAACGATCGATCAGGAACTAATCCGGGTCGCTGGGGCACGCTGGGCGATCGAGGACTGCTTCCAGACCGCTAAGACCGACATCGGCCTGGATCAGTACCAGGTACGCCGCTACGACGCCTGGTACCGGCACATCACCCTGGCCATGCTCGCCCATACCTACCTGGCCGTCACCGCCGCGATAGCCCCAAAAGCCCTGATAGCGGCCTCATCCCAATCACACTGGGCGAGGTCAAGCGTCTCCTGGCACACCTGATCACCACCCCGCTCGACCGCCTCGCGACCTGGGCCTGGTCACACTGGCGCCGACGCCATCAACACCGGGCCCGGCAAGCCCACTACCAGCGAAGACAGACCACTAATCACGAAGTGCGGCTGGAGTACTAATACGGCAGCCGCAGTGTGTGATCTGGCGGCGTGTCGTGGTCATGAGGACGGCCACCGCGTGATCGACTTCAAGGTGTGTTGGATCTCGAAGAGGACGCGGTGGCCGCGTCGTGGACTGTAGCTGGTGATCGTCTTGCTCGGTGGCGGGCCGGGTTTGATGACGTGTTTGCGCTGGTGGCGGGGCGTTTCGCGCAGGCGGACTCGCGGCGGCGGGCGCGGATGTATGTGCTGGGGCTGCTGTCCGGGGCGGAGCGGAAGAACTCCTGGACGCTGGCCGAAAAGGCCGGTGATCTGGCTCCTGACGGGATGCAGCGTCTGCTGAACTTCTACCGCTGGGACGCCGAGGCCGCCCGGGACGACGTTCGCTCCTACGTGCTGGCCCATCTTGGTGATCCCGGCGGTGTGGTGGTGGCCGACGAGACCGGTTTTCTCAAGAAGGGCATCAAATCCGCCGGGGTGCAGCGGCAATACTCGGGCACCGCGGGGCGGATCGAGAACTGCCAGCTCGGTGTGTTCCTGACCTACGTCTCGCCGCGGGGACGGGCGTTGATCGACCGCGAGCTCTACCTTCCCACGTCCTGGACCGACGATCGGAAACGCTGCGAGGAAGCCGGAATCGGCGATGCGGTCGGCTTCGCGACCAAACCCGAACTTGCCCAGCGGATGCTGGAACGGCTGCTCGACGCCGGCGCTGACGTCGAGTGGTTCACCGCCGATGAGGCCTACGGCGACAATCCTGGCCTGCGTTCCTGGTGCGAGCAGGCCGGGCTGAACTACGTTATGGCGATCTCCTGCGACCATCGGTTCGACACCCCGGCAGGAAAAGCGCGAGCCGACGAGCTGGCCCGCAGCGCGGGATCGAAGGGATGGCAACGACTTTCCGCCGGCGTGGGCAGCAAAGGACACCGGCTCTACGACTGGCTGCTGATCGATCCCGCCACCCCCGGTGGACAGCAGCTGCTGGTGCGCCGCTCGATCAGCAAGCCCAGCGAGTTGGCCTACTACATCTGTCACTCCACCTACCCGGCGCCGATCGCCGAGCTCGTCCGGGTCGCCGGAAGCCGGTGGGCGGTCGAGGAAACCTTCCAGTTCACCAAGAACGAGACTGGGCTGGACCACTATCAGGTCCGCAAATACGACGCCTGGTACCGGCACATCACCCTGTCCATGCTCGCCGCCGCGTTCCTCACCGCCACCGCCCACGCCGAGCGTCTCCGTGACGAAAAAGGGGCGGCGCAGCACAGGAAGAACAGCTAATTCCTTATCCTGCAATGAGATCAGACGACTCTGGTCCACTCTCACCGACCCCACCCACCCCGAAGCCCACACCGATCACTGGTCGCTGTGGCGACGACGCCACCAAACCCGCGCCCGCCACAGCCACTACCAGCGACAACGCGCCAAACATCCCACACTGCGGCTGCCATACTAGCCACCTGGAACGTGCACTACAACTACCATCGACCCCACACCGCCGCCGGAGATCAACCACCAGCATCCCGGCTCAACACCGGCGTCACCAACATCATGGCCTCATACAATTAGCCCGCGCACGTTCAGGGTGAAGACGACAGTCGCCGATCCGGCCGCGTCGTTCCCACCGGATCTGGTCGACCGCCACTTCGACCAGGACCGGCCCGACGCGGTCTGGCTGACCGACATCACATACCTGACATGCGGTCAGGGTGACATGTTCCTATGCGCGATCCGGGACGGACGCTCCCGGAAAGTGCTGGGCTACAGCGTATCCGACCACATCGGCGCCGAGATGGTCACCGACGCGATCGATGCCGCCGTGGCCGTCCGTGGCGGCAGATGCCGTGGCGCCATCCTGCATTCCGACCGCGGTGGCGAGTACACCGCGCACCTGACAGCGAAGGCGTGCTTCCGGCACAGCCTGCGCCGGTCGATGGGCGCGACCGGGATCTGCTGGGACAACAGCCCAGCGGAGTCGTTCTGGTCGACGTTCAAACACGAGCACTACTACCGGCACACCCACACCACGAAGACAGAACTCGTTGCCACGATTGACAAATGGATCAATTTCTATAACAGTACGCGGCGGCACTCCGCTATCGGAATGCTCAGCCCTGACAAGTTCGAGCAGTCACTCCGAACGGCCGCCTGAATCCTCGTAAGCCCCTGTCCACCATTCGGGGGGAACCTCATTGACTCATGACTGACGTTCGAAGCTGCGTGGCGACAATGGTCCGATTGAGTGAAGCGCGTAACGGGTCGACGTCCTTGGCTGCTGCTCTTGGGGCAACGTGGCTTACGCTACGGGCCCGTCGATGTAGTGGGAAGTGGTCGGTTCGATCTCAAGGAGGGGGGCCGGACAAGCACTAGCGCCGCGGCCTGCGGTTTCGCTTGTTTTACCGTCAACCGATGCGAGCGGTAGGATCAGTATGCCTTCGAATGGTGATGGCTGTACATCTTCGGCGTTGTCGATACACGGCAATCTGCCCATCGAAGTCACCAGTTTCGTCGGTCGAGATAGCGAACTCGCCGAGCTCAGCCGGTTACTGTCGACCGGTCGCCTGCTGACACTGGTCGGACCAGTTGGTGTCGGAAAAACGCGACTCGCAGTCCGGGCGGCGCGCGAGGCCGCTGATCGTTTCCCCGGCGGTGTCTGTATGGTGCGGTTGGACGTGGTGGAGGATGCTGGCCTGTTGCCGCGGGTGGTGGCGGCGCAGTTGGGCCTGAACGGCGCGACGAAAGATCCGGTCGTACAGGTCATCGACTTCCTGCAGTCCAGGTCCATGCTGCTGTTGATGGATAATTGCGAACATCTGGTTGATGCGTGTGCCGAATTCGTAGAGACGTTGTTGCAGAGCACAGCCTCTGTGTGTGTGCTGGCCACCAGCCGGCAAGTGCTTGATGTCAACGGTGAGCAGTTGTTGTCGGTGCAGCCGCTCGCGGTGCAGGGAGTCGGGGCGCCTCGCAGCGGTAGCCGGGGCGACGCCGTTGCTCTGTTCGAGGAGCGGCTCAAGTCGTGCGTTGGCAAGTCCTTCGGCTCCGCACAGGACCGAGAGCTCGTGACGAAGATCTGTTATGCCCTCGACGGCATACCGCTTGCCATCGAGCTGGCCGTCCCATGGCTGAGAGTCATCACACTCGCTGAGATGGCTGAGCGGTTGAAGGACTGCTTTCGGCTGCTGGCGAAGAGCAATCGGTCGGGTCCACTACGTCATCGCACCTTTGCGTCCGCAGTTGACTGGAGTTATCAGCTGTGCACGCCTGCCGAAGCACGCTTGTGGTCCCGGCTGTCGGTCTTCGTCGACGGATTCACACTCCATGCAGCCGAAGCAGTGTGTGTCGAGGCCTGTGAGGATGTTGATCTGCTGGATCTGTTCAGCGGACTCGCTGACAAATCGATCCTCATCCGTGATGTCGACCATGGCGTAGCCCGCTATCGCATGCTGGAGACACTGCGTCAGTTCGGTGTGCACAAACTGCTCGAGGCCGGCGAGAGCGCCGCAGTTCAGCGTCGGCACGCGGAGTTCTTCGGTGACATGGTGCATCGGCTGAGCGCGGCGTGGCTGGGGCCGCATCAACTCGAGGTGATTGCAGAGGTCCAACAGGAACGCGGCAACCTGGGAGCCGCGTTCGAGTTCTACCTGCGGATCCCGGAGGCCTCGGTTCGCGGCGCGCGCATCGCGGTAGACCTGGAGTTTTACTGGGTTCACTGCGGGTACTTCGGAGAAGGGTTGCATTGGATCGATCGCGTGCTGGCGCTACCCGAGCTGCCGGCGGACTTACGCATCCACGCGATGCTGATCCGAGTCTATGCCGCGACGGCACTGGGCGACGCGGAGGCTACCGCCGCCATGGCAGCCGAGGCCGTGGCGCAGGCTCGTGATCTTGAAGATCCGGTGGCGCTGGGCAACGCGCTCCTTGCGCAGGGCGGCTCCGCCCTGGTGCGGACCAAGTACTCACTGGCCGAGGCGGCGTATGTCGAGTGCTTGGCCTGCTACGAGGGAGCCGGGCTTGTGAACTGCAATGTGATCCTGGCGTATGCGGCGCGGGGGATGGTAGCTGGTTTCTCTGGACAGCTTGGCCTCACCGAGGACCTAGCACGCAGGGCCATCGCCATCGCAGACGAACACGGCGAGCAGTGCATTCGGGCGAATGCGCTCTACACCCTCGCCCTTGCCGAGTGGCAGCTTGGCAGAATCGCGGACGCCCTGCGCGATGCGCGACAAGGACTGATGCTCAAGTCGAAGTTCGGCGACCTTCTCGGCCAGGTGATGATCGTGGAACTGTGCGCTTGGATCGCGTCGGCGATGGGAAACGCACTGGTGTGCGCGAAGTTGCTCGGTGTCGCCCACCGGTTATGGTTGCGCGCAGGCGGTGCGACGATGCTCGACTCGGAGACATGGCGGGCACCGCACAGAGACTGCGAGCTGGCGGCGCGAAGGTCTCTGGACTCCGTCCAGTTCGAGGCGGCCTTCGCCGAGGGAGCCGCTCAGGCGATCGATCTCCGGCACGCGGTCACTTTCGTGCTCGCCACGAGTGCGGCTTCGCCGAAGGCGGCGCTTGCGGCTAGTGAATCGGTGCTGACCAGGCGTGAGGAACAAATCGCGGAGCTGATCGTGAGAGGAGAGACGAACAAGGCGATCGCGGTCGACTTGGCGATCTCCCGCCGTACCGTCGAGGCCCATGTCCAGCACATCCTCGCCAAGCTCGGGTTCGAGTCGCGGACGCAGATCGGGGTGTGGGTCGTCGAGCGACGGAACAAGTTGGCCTGAGGGGATCGTGAGTCCAGCCGGCGAGTTGGACCAGCGCTGGATGCGGTGCCGCCAGCGGAGAACCGTGGTTGACCAGTACCGGCGGCGCGGTGACGTCGTCGCCGACCACCGCCTACACTACGCAGTCGCCAGGGGCACGAAGTGCACGGGTCCGGGCCGAAGCCGTTGACCGCGTGTCATTGTTGCCGCCATAACGGTGTTGACATGGCGCCTTGGGCACCGGCGTTGGTCGGCGACCAGCCAACCTCGGTGCGATCTGCTGGAGGCTAAGGTTGTTCACAGCCTCGCGCACCACAGCCACGGCATCCTGCTGCAGCGCGCAGAGGCGAACATAGGGCGGCTTTTACACACTTCGATGCTGCGGCCTCCCTTCGGCTGCGGTTCACCCCGAATGGTGGACAGGGTGGCGTTGCCCCCTGTCTCCGGACCGTCGTCTGTGGAGTGTCAGACGGGTTGTTGTAGTTCGTGGAGTCTTTCATATTCGACTGGGGTGAGGTATCCGAGTTTGGAATGGCGACGTTGCCGGTTGTGGAAGATCTCGAGGTACTGGAAGATCTCGTTGGCAAGTTCGGTCCGGGTTTTCCATTTTCTTCGGTCGAGAAATTCGGTCTGCATCTTCGACCAGAACGACTCCATCATCGCGTTGTCGTATCCGTCACCGACGGTTCCGGGCAAGGGCATCAGCCCGGCGGCCTTGACTCGGTTGGTGAAGGTCCAGGACGTGAATTGCACGCCGTGGTCGGAGTGAAAGACGGCGCTAGGATTAGGATTCCGGTTGGTGAGTGCCATCTCCAGGCCTTCACGACGAGGGCGGTGTTCTGACTGTTGTCGATAGGACCAGGGCTCTGTCATGATTTCCGTGTAAGCCTCGGACGATTTGTTCTCTTATTTTAGTGGAGTGGCAGTCGGTCTGGGAAGAGTGCGGCGAGGGTGTTGAGTGCTTGTTTCCAGCCTCGGGTTCCTGTTCCTGATGGTCCGCCCCGGTTGCTGGTGATGTTGCGGAGTCCTAGGTAGAGCAGTTTTGTCGCGGCGGTGTCGCTGTCGAAATGGCCGCGGTTCTTGGTGATTTTTCGGAGCTGGAAGTTGATGTTCTCGATCAGGTTTGTGGTGTAGACGATCCGGCGGTGTTCGGGTGGATAGTCAAGGAATGGCGTAAAGTCGTTCCAGGTGTGCCGCCACACCTGGATAGCGGCCGGGTATTGCGTGCCGAAGTCCTTGTCGAAACGCGTGAGCGCGATCTCGGCTGCCTCGAGTGTCGGCGCGGTATAGATTTCCCGCATGGCGGCGGCGACCTTCTTCCTGTCGCCATAGGCGATAAAGCGCATGGCGTTGCGGATCACGTGCACGACGCAGGTTTGGACCACGGTCTCGGGAAACGCGCCGCGGATCGCGTCAGGCAGTCCGGTCAGACCGTCGCAGCAGGCGATCAGGATGTCTTTTACGCCACGGTTGCGCAGGTCGGTGACGACTTTGGCCCAGAACTTCGCCGCTTCGGTGTCGGCGATCCAGAGGCCGAGGGCGTGTTTACGCCCTTCCATGTCCACACCGATGGCCAGGTAGGCGACCTTGGAGGTGACCACGCCCTTGTCCTTGACCCGCAGCCGCAGACCGTCGACATAAAGAATCGGGTACATCTCGTCCAAAGGCCGGGATTGCCATAACGCGATCTCGTCGGCCACCACCTCGGTCACGTTGGAGATCAATTCCCGTGACACGTTCACGCCATATACTTCACGCAAATGGGATTCGATGTCCCGGGTGGTCATGCCGCGCGAATACAGCGACAGGATCGCCTCATCGATATTACCCAGCCTGCGTGCACGTTTCGGCACGATCGCCGGTTCGAACGAGCCATTCCGGTCACGCGGCACCACCAGCTCGACCGGGCCATTCGAGGTGGACACGGTTTTCGGGGACCTGCCGTTCCGGGAATTCCCGGAACCGTTCCCGGCAGGGTCACCTTTCTCATATCCGAGATGATGGGTCATTTCGGCATCCAGCGCCCGTTCGAGCACTGCCTTGGTCATCTCGTTCAGCAATTCTTGCGCACCCAGCGCCCCGCCATTCGCATACGCGTCTTTCACCAACCCATCAAGCATGTCCGGTGGCAACACGCGAGCGAGCGCCTCGCCGGCCGCGGAGCCCGGTTCCCGGTCAGATGTGTTCTCGGTCACAGATGGAGCCTTTCTGGGTCGCGTCCGACGACCCGATCCTGGTCCATCCGTGGCTTACACGGTTGTCATGACACGGCCCGCCGTTCGCGTACGCGTCTTTCACCAACGCGTCGAGCATGTCCGGCGGCAGTGCACGCGCGAGCGCCTCGCCGGCCGCGGAACCGGCATCCCGATCAGGTGTGTCCTCAGTCACAGATAGAGCCTTTCTGGGGCGCGTCCGACGACCCGATCCTGGTCCATCCGCGACTTACACGGTTGTCATGACACGGCCGCTTGTTGTGAGCGAAGCCCCTCTAACGGATCGCGAACCCGAGCTTGCCGAGCCAAATCGGATGGTGGAATGCTCAAGTCGGGAGCGAAGCCGGCGAGCGAGCGGTAGTGGTTCTCGTGTTGCTCGCGCGGCCAAGCTGGGTCGAGCGCACGGAGAACCTAACACGGCGTTGGTGGGCCGACGCTGCTGCGGATCAGAAGGGTGCCGATCTGTTGGTGGCTGTAGCCGTGAGTTGTGCAATCTGGCCAGTCGGAGTCCTTGCTCGATGTAGGCGCGTTGCACCCGCTCGCTATCCGGGCTTGATGGCGGACAGGAGGCCAAGAAATGACTTCCGGGCCGCCGGCGCCAGGTGGCGTTACCCGGAGAAGTACGGATCTGTCGCCATCGCGGTGTAAGCGGTGAGTGACGAAGGCGACGAGTTGATCTGCCAGTGTCGCTCCTTGTCGACATCGAACCACACCACCGCCTTGACCAGCGGAAAGACGTTTTTCAAGGTCGGCACGATCTCGGTGATCCACTGGGCTTTGTCACCTCCCACCTCGTCGGACGCCATTTCGCCGATAATGATCGGTTTGCCCTTCTCGGCGAGGTCTGCGTAGATGTCCGCGAAGACCTCGCGAAAACTCTGCCAGCGAAAGTCGTCGTCAGAGGTGCCCCAGTTATAGCCGTCGACGCCGGTCCAATCGACATACTCGTCTCCCGGGTAGTAGTCCATTGCCGTCGGCGCGCTTGCACTATCAGTATTGTTCGGACACCACGCCCACACGACGTTGGTCGCACCGCGACTGACGAAGATGTCATGGATGTGCCGATAGGCGGCGATGTATTTCGATGGAACATGCCCTCCCCAACCCTCTCCCTCGTTCATCTCGGCGGCAAAATCGAGGAAAAACTTCGAACCAAGGGCTTTCGCACCGTCGGCCCTGGCTTCGATCGTCTTGTCGTGCTTTCCGCTGATAATATTGTCGAATTCGACATCGAAAGGCTCCCAGTTGACCATTGGTATGCGCCCGTCGGCGAGTTGAGCACGGGTCTGCGGCACCCAGTCGTCCGACCATGCATAGTACGTGAGTTGGATCGCCGGTTTCCGGCCGATCCGCGCATCCGTACCCTCGATTGTTCCTGTGCCATAATAGTGTCCGAGGAGCGCTCCGCTGGCCGGGACAAGAATGTCTGTCTTTTGCTCCAGTTGCGTCGAAAGAGGGCCGGGATGCAGGTCCGTGCCATTCGAACACGCCAGCGTCGTCGACAACAGGAGTGCCACACCACCCATCATTCGTAGGATCTTACCCATCCCCGTTGTCCCCTTAGTCCATCGGCTGGTTTGTTCGCAAGCAGTTTGCGCGAGCATTATCCACTGCCGGGATTGACTCTGGAATTTGATTCGTCAACACAGAACTCATGGTCACCCTGGCCAACGAAAGCGGAAAGGCAACAGTCGAGACTAACGGATTTCGACTAGTTGCCCTTGACCGGACTCGCCGGCCGGGCAGATCAGGCGATGGTTGCGACGACGGCGATGCTGAGTCCATGAGCGCCGCTGCGAAAACCCTATTCATCACCGGTTCAGCCGGCCATAGCACACAACGATGGCTACTGTCGCGGCAGTGTGAAGTGATATTGGCGCCGATGACGGCCGCAGTGTAGTGAGGACACTGCCGAAGAAGGTCACCCCCATGGGGTTACACAGCACCGTCATCATGCCTGTCAGACAAGAGCACTGGGGCGACATCACCCGGCCATCACCAGGACTCGTCGCCCTCCTGCGCGTGCCGCGCCACAGCCTGGCCCCCCGGGTAGGCGAGGTACAGTCCATCCGCCGCGTGCAGCACGATGTCGAACACCGGCGATCGCCCAGCAGAGCGGCTGCTCCGAGGACAGAACTCCCGCGATCTTCTGCACATTGTGAACGGCCATGCCGGTCGCGTACCACCCCTCCTGCCATCGGCGCCCGCTTCGGGTCTCGATACTCATCGAGACTCCAATTTGAAGGTAGCCGTCTCTACAGGGCGAGTGGTGCCATATGCGCCGCCCGCGAGACTTTCAGTCACCAAGCGCGCCCAAATTCCCCCTGCATGAGACGTCCATCTCGGGACTGTCCAAGGCGTCCACCAGCACGTTCTCGGTCACTCAGAGTGTCCATTCTAGCCAGCCGACCCTTGCCCGCCTGCTGGTCAGGCCAGCGGCTTACGTCAATAAAAGTCGGCACGGGCATGCACCTTTGCAATGAGCCTTTTTCATCCCGGAATGGGGTGGGCGTGTTGGTGCTGTGAACGTGGCGAAGCTCCTGGTAGATGGATCGTCGACCAAGATCAACCCAGGAGTCACCAGGAGCTTCGCGTGCTGTTCTATCCCTCGTGTCAGTGTGTGGTTCCAGGAGTTCGTTGACGGGTTGGCTCCAGGAGATGCTTGACGGGCTCCGGGACATGGTTGACAGTTCCGGCGGTTTCGTGACGGGCTGGCCTCAGGTGGCGACGCTGTTGGCGTGCGAGCGGAGTCGGCCGATCGGCTTGGTGGTCTTGCGGGCGTGGGTTGAGAGCTCGATGTCGTTGTGCAGCACCCGGAACACGGTGTCCTCGATGACGACCGTGACGGTCTTGCCCGCGTGGGGCCGACCGACCCGCAGGCGTTGTCCTGCGACCATGGTGATTCCGTCGGCCGGGACTTTCCTCAGCGCGCGCAGTGGAGGTGCCGGCGGTGGCGGGAGTGGCGAGGTGGCCGCGCGTGCCCCGCTCACCTTGCTGCGGGCCTCGGGTGGGATCGGCGACGGCAGCGTCTTGGCGAGCTTGCCCGCGGCCACGACGTGCATGAGGTGCCCGTCCAAGCGCAGGGTGACCTGCTGGCCGGCCAGGTGCGCAGCCAGCAGGACCCGCTGACCGCCGATGTTGACGTTGCCGTCGCGGCCCACGGTCCGATCAACCTCGACCACCGACGCGCCGACCACCTTCCCCGCGGAGGTGCCGGGTTCCGGCCCGGCGGGCCGGGCGCTGCGCAGACGCAGGATGGCCAGGTCGTCGGTGGACAGCCGTGACGAGCGCGTGCGGATGAGCTCGCCGTCCAGGATCACGTGGATGCTGCGGTGATCGGCCCAGACGATGACCGCGCGCCCAGCCAGCGACTGGTTGAACTTGACCTGCTGGTTGCCGGGCAAGCACAACCGGCCGCCCGGCGAGATGACCATGTCCAGCTCCACCGCCGCGGCATCCGGCTCACTGCGCGCCGAGGCTCGCCGCGTGTCCGGCGGCACGACGGGCTCCGGCTCCGGTGCCGCCACGCGGGTGAGCGCGCGAGCCGGACGGAACAGCGAGGCAGGGGTGACCATGCCCAGGGACTGGTGCGGCCGCTCGTAGTTGTAGCCGTGGGCCCATGCCTCGATCGCGGCCTGGGCCGCTTGCAGTGACTCGAACGGCCCGCACTCATCCAGCAGCTCCCGACGCAAGCTCTGGTGCCAGCGCTCGATCTTCCCGGTCGTCGTGGGCGAGCGGGGTTTCGTCAACCGGGCCGTGATGCCGTTCTCCCGGCAGATCTGCTCGAACAGCACCTCCGCGGGGAACGGCTTGGTGAACCGTCCGGTGAACTGCTTTCCGTTGTCTGTCAACACTTCCGACGGGACACCGTAGCGTGCCATCGCG
This sequence comes from Amycolatopsis lurida, assembly GCF_900105055.1. NCBI lineage: Bacteria > Bacillati > Actinomycetota > Actinomycetes > Pseudonocardiales > Pseudonocardiaceae > Amycolatopsis > Amycolatopsis lurida. The sequence goes on along the minus strand of NZ_FNTA01000004.1, from coordinate 6,174,302 downwards.
TCGGTGAACGCCTGGCACACGGCCCGGCCGGACGGCTCGACGACCACCTGGGTGATCACGATGAACCGGGAGTGGTCATCGATTCCGGTCACCAGCTTGCATTCCCGGCCATCGGCCAGGAACACCCCGCCCATGATGTCCAGCTGCCACAACTGCATCGGCGCGTCCCGCTGCCAACGCTGGTACTTGCGCCGGTGCTGCTGTTCCTGCGGCTCGACCAGGTTGTTGCGAACCAGCACGCGATAGACCGTGGTCCGGCCCGGCGCCGGCGATACCCCACGCCTGCCCAGCTCATGGGCAATGCGCCGCGGACCCCACCGAGGATGCGATCGACGTAGCTCGCACACCAGCGCCTCCACGTCGGCGGACAGCCTGGTAGGAGACGTCTTCGGCCGCACGGACCGCTCCACCAGCCCCTGCTCGCCCTCGGTCTCGAACCGCTTGAGCCAGGCATGCACCGACTGCCGCGACGTCCCGAACTGCCGGGCCACCTGCGCCACCGGGACACCGTCGAGAACCTCCATCACCGCCCGCCGGCGGTGCTCGATCCGCCACGTCCGATCGTCGAAGTCCTCATCCACCGCATCCGTCACCGGAAGATCATGGCCTATGGACGATCACGCGCTGTCAAGCATCTTCCCCGAACCGTCAAGTATGTCCCGGATCCAACCTGTCCAGCATGTCCTGGACCAATACACTGACAAAGACCAAACCCGAGTCCTACAAGAGCCAAGGGTTTCACCTTGTCCGCAGCTTGTGTGGTGGGGGCTTTCGCAGTTCCGGCGGTGATGACCTGATGTGGAGCCGGTTCCAGGGGACGCGGCGTACGAAAGAGGAGGACCCAGAGCATGGTCGCCAATGCGACCAGGGATGCTTCGACGACGATGACGAACGCCGCGTATACATGCCAGCCGAAGATGTGTTCGGAAGGAACAAGCGCGGAGAGCGCCATCACCTCACCAAGACTCAGGATGAACACGGCGAACACGACGACCGGCCGCTGACCGGGGTCTGTCGCGGCCTCCCGGAAGAAGCCCACCTCGAGACCCAAGGCAACGATGAGCAGAACGATGACCTGGGTCATCTGTGCGAAAAACTCTTTGTCGACATCACCACCCAGCTGGTACTCCCACCATGTGGTCGCGTAATAAGCGGCGAGCGTGCCGGCCAGGAGTGGGATGGAGGTCCGAAGGCGGACCCACTCGCCCTGATCACTCTCCCGAGCCCTCCGGCTCACCAGCATGGCCGGTCTGGCATCCAAGGTGGTCGACAAGATGAGCGCCAACGCCACCAGGTACGGGAGCGGGGTCAACAGATCGAGCCACAGTCTCGTCAAGTCACGGGGAAAGATCCTGGGAGCGATCACCACCGTGGTCAAAAGATCGAGCGCCAGCGTTAATATGGCACCGACGAACCACCAGACCAAGACCGAGGGCCTCTTCGCGCCTCCGATCCGTCGCCTGAACAGATTCTTCGTCAGCAGTACCAAGGCCAAAATGACGAGGTCGATCGGAGCCAGCAGCCAATCCCACCTGTGGCGCAGTTCCATCTCCTCGTCGAACGCACCCAGGAACTCGTCGCTGAACGCGAGCACAACGAGCACCATGAAGACTGCGGTGATGGGAATGACAGCGGTCGCGGACGAGCGGCTGAGTCTAGTACGGCAGCCGCAGTGTGGGATGTTTGGCGCGTTGTCGCTGGTAGTGGCTGTGGCGGGCGCGGGTTTGGTGGCGTCGTCGCCACAGCGACCAGTGATCGGTGTGGGCTTCGGGGTGGGTGGGGTCGGTGAGAGTGGACCAGAGTCGTCTGATCTCATTGCAGGATAAGGAATTAGCTGTTCTTCCTGTGCTGCGCCGCCCCTTTTTCGTCACGGAGACGCTCGGCGTGGGCGGTGGCGGTGAGGAACGCGGCGGCGAGCATGGACAGGGTGATGTGCCGGTACCAGGCGTCGTATTTGCGGACCTGATAGTGGTCCAGCCCAGTCTCGTTCTTGGTGAACTGGAAGGTTTCCTCGACCGCCCACCGGCTTCCGGCGACCCGGACGAGCTCGGCGATCGGCGCCGGGTAGGTGGAGTGACAGATGTAGTAGGCCAACTCGCTGGGCTTGCTGATCGAGCGGCGCACCAGCAGCTGCTGTCCACCGGGGGTGGCGGGATCGATCAGCAGCCAGTCGTAGAGCCGGTGTCCTTTGCTGCCCACGCCGGCGGAAAGTCGTTGCCATCCCTTCGATCCCGCGCTGCGGGCCAGCTCGTCGGCTCGCGCTTTTCCTGCCGGGGTGTCGAACCGATGGTCGCAGGAGATCGCCATAACGTAGTTCAGCCCGGCCTGCTCGCACCAGGAACGCAGGCCAGGATTGTCGCCGTAGGCCTCATCGGCGGTGAACCACTCGACGTCAGCGCCGGCGTCGAGCAGCCGTTCCAGCATCCGCTGGGCAAGTTCGGGTTTGGTCGCGAAGCCGACCGCATCGCCGATTCCGGCTTCCTCGCAGCGTTTCCGATCGTCGGTCCAGGACGTGGGAAGGTAGAGCTCGCGGTCGATCAACGCCCGTCCCCGCGGCGAGACGTAGGTCAGGAACACACCGAGCTGGCAGTTCTCGATCCGCCCCGCGGTGCCCGAGTATTGCCGCTGCACCCCGGCGGATTTGATGCCCTTCTTGAGAAAACCGGTCTCGTCGGCCACCACCACACCGCCGGGATCACCAAGATGGGCCAGCACGTAGGAGCGAACGTCGTCCCGGGCGGCCTCGGCGTCCCAGCGGTAGAAGTTCAGCAGACGCTGCATCCCGTCAGGAGCCAGATCACCGGCCTTTTCGGCCAGCGTCCAGGAGTTCTTCCGCTCCGCCCCGGACAGCAGCCCCAGCACATACATCCGCGCCCGCCGCCGCGAGTCCGCCTGCGCGAAACGCCCCGCCACCAGCGCAAACACGTCATCAAACCCGGCCCGCCACCGAGCAAGACGATCACCAGCTACAGTCCACGACGCGGCCACCGCGTCCTCTTCGAGATCCAACACACCTTGAAGTCGATCACGCGGTGGCCGTCCTCATGACCACGACACGCCGCCAGATCACACACTGCGGCTGCCGTACTAGTTGCATGTACTCTCAGTAGGCCGAGATGCTGAAGTCCTCCCAGCATGGCTCGCCGAGCCAGCGTTCACTTCTCATCAACAGCCCTTCACAATCGACGGGCAATCGCTCAGATCGGCCGCAGGCCTTCGCGACTATCGCGGCGCCCCTACTCGCCACACTCTCGACACCCCCGCCATGTGGGTCTAGCGGGTAGGCGCGTGGCCAGCTGAAACACCGCCCACACGCCTACCCAGCCGATCACAGACAGCGCTAGTTCCGGGCGCGAGCTCGCGCCTCCTGCAAGCTCACCGTGTACACCTGCTGTTTGACCAGGACATGCCCGCGGCTGCCCATGCCTGGAAACACGACGAACCGGATCGGGGCGTCGGGCAGCGAAGACTTCCACGGCTCCTGGCGTTGCTCGTCGAGCCGGTCGCCGGACTGTGCCGTCTGGTCCACCTCCAGATCCTTGCTCAGGTTGATCCGTTTCCGCAGAACATGTGCCCGATTCACCAGATCGTCGAGGCCATCGTGCGCGGCCCACGGGTCGAGCCCGAGCGAAGCGCGGACCTGCGCACCGATGTCCCACGTTCCGCCAAAAAGATCCCGCGCTATCACAGCGATCAGGTGAGCAACCTGCTCACTACGCTGGTCCAGCCCCAGCGAGCGCCGATGTTCCCGAGCGAATCTTACCGTGACCGGGTTCAATTCGTGAAACAAGTCCGCTGTGACCTGCCGCTCCATCACCTCGCGCGTGCTGCTGGTTCCTTCCAGGCGTGACGTGACGACGTTGCCGCCTGGTACTGGTTCGCTCGGGCATCCCCAGGTGCCCGGCTCTGACTCCACCAGCGGTTGAGCATGACCCTCTGGCGCGAGAAACACAGGCTCCCGGTTTCGACGACGCGCCATCTCACGCCACCGAAGGCGGGCCATCGCACTCTCAACAGTTGCCCGGACCACACTATTTCCTTTCCCGAACCAGTCAGAGGTCAGCGGGTGCTGAACTGAAGTGAAACAGGGTGTTCTTTCCCGTTGAAATCCAAGACAGCGCGGACGTGGAGCTCTGTCTCGCCGAACTTGATGTAGAGGGTCACGCCACGCTTGTCGATATCAAGGTGCATCGCCTCGGTGATGTCCACGACGAGTTTGCATCCGCTGAATTCCTCGCAGCCCTCGTTGTCCACATACCGCGGGTTTCGCTCCTTCGTGCGGTAGAAGTCAAATTCCAGCGCGTCCTGAGTTGGCTCGGTCGGGTAGTAGTGGTGCCGCACTTCATGCGTCACCGGGACAAGGTCACCTGCGTTGATGAACACCGCGAACCGCTTATTGCAGTTGTCTCCGCTCAGCGGGCTGCGGTAGAGCGAATCGATCGGATCCACGCCGTGCTCGAACGCCATGCACGTATCGGTTCCATACGTGTATTGCGCGCGTCGCGCCCGCACCTTCGGGTTGTACGCGAACCGCACCGCGCCTTCCACCACGTCCACCCGAGGCTGCGGTGTCACCGCGACCACGGCCCGCCCCCGCAGATGCTGTGCGACGCGGTGGCGAAGGTAGGCCGATTCGGCGAAGCCACCCGCCATCAGCACCAGCACCGGCTTCTCCTCGACATCAGCCAGGGCAGTCATGTCCGCGAGTTTCCGGTCTATCAACGCGAGGATGTCCGGGATCACCGCATCGAAGGCGCTGCGGGCTTCATCAGCCGAGATCCAGATGTTCTCGTTGTCCCCGTCCTGGCTGTCCGTGATCCGGTCGATTACCTCGTCCGTGAGGTGCTTGGCCAGGCTCATTTTCAGGCTCAGCCAGATCGTGTCGGTGCTGTCCGCGGTGACGGTGCGTTTCGCGATCTCCCACTCATGCAACAGCTCCTCGAGCGCATGCGGTGCATCCTTGCGTAGCCGGCGGAACTCGTCCGGACCGCCGAGGCGATCGACTAGGACAAGATCCGTCAGCGCCCGGTTGACGTACAACGAACTCTGCGCGATCCCGTCGCGGTCGACCTCGGCGAGGTATCCGTGCTCGTCGGTGTGGTAACAGGTGATGTCGATCGTGCCCCCACCGGCGTCCACGACCATGAACCGCGAGTTCCTCTCCAAGCTCCCGCGGGTCTGTCCGTCCACGTCCAGCACGTACTGGACGCCGGAGACCTGGGCGTTGTGCGCGACAGCGTCCGGCTCCAACGCCAGCAACAATTGGTCGCCGTTCTCACCGCGGGGAAACCCTGCTCGGTGAGCGGCTTGCCGGACCAGGTGCTTCTCCCGGTCGCCCCACATCGCCGGCACCGTGATGCACCAGCGGACCTCGTCTTCCCGCAAGCCAGGGAAGCGGTCCCGAAGTTCGCTCAACGCTGTGGCATACACGTGCGTGAGGAACCCCTCGATCAGCTTCTCCGGCCGCGGCTCGTTGTCGGCCAACCCGATCTCCGAGGTGCGCTCGGTGTCGGCGTGCGACTTCGGTGCCAGCGACATCTTGAAGCCATGCAGCAGCCGTACGCCGCTGCCCGGCCGGTTCGCGCGCGACCGCACCGCTTGGGTAAGCGCCTGGAAACCCCAGGCGACCACGTGATCACCGTTCATCAGCACCGCGGTCGGCGTCTTCACGTCGATCCCAGGCCGGCCACCCGGCCAGGTCTCGAACAGCGAGATGCGGCCCGGCTGCTCCTTACCGGGAATCCACGGCACGAAACCGAGCGATGTCCCATGCGTGCCCAGGTCAACCCCACACACAACGCGATAGCCCGCCATGTCCCTCTCATTTCTCAGCACAGTCGAACAGGCGAGCTAACCTAGCAATGCGTAGTTGATCACGTACGAGGGGTTACAGGCCGCAAATTCGCCGCAACAGGTCACCCTGACGGAACGCGCTTGATGCGAAACCCAGTCAGACACCCAGAGATCAGCGACCAGCACACAAGATGCCCACGCGAATCATCAGCTGTTTCCCGACGCGATCCATGCCAATTGGCGCCCTCAGCAACGAAGCCCTGGATTTTTTGCACCAAGAATCGAGAAGTACTCCGACGTATGAGTTACCCGTGAGTTTTAACCTCGTCAAACAGCGCGTGACGTCGATGCAAATATCGGTCACGCGACCGATATTTATCGCTCTCACCAGCGACAACACGGATGCGACGAGCGGTCGAATCCGGCGACGAATGGGCACATTTCCGGCCGCATGCCCATCTGCATGTGCGGATGCGATCTGCGAGTGTTCGGTACCGAACACTTCTCGCGCAGCGCGCTACACCACAGTGAATTCACCGCGCGCGTTCGAGTGAACAGGGACACTCATTGCTTTTTTAGAACACGCCTCGGTATCAGTTTCCCGCCACCCCTCCCGAGTCGTCACACGAAAGCATGAAGACCACACCTACTGATCACCCCCGGTGAAGCCGTATGGACCGCTAAGCGCAGCAACCGCGAAACCTCCTGGTTACTAGCCCGTAAACCCACCGGGTTCGTCCACAATGGGCACTGAGGCCCCGTTCACGCTGCTCACACCACCGCAGCCACCAGACAGGACCTCAAGCGCAAAAAGAAGAGCGGTTCCCCAGGCACGGGGAACCGCTCAAAAAGGTTCAACCAACCCACCAAACGGCAAAGTTTCATGGAGGCATCACCGATGACCAGCGTACCGCTGGCTTCTGGCGACACGCCAGAAGAAACACCCCGCGAGCAGGAAAACAACCCGCCCGCCACGCATAATCACCACCGCGAGTGTCACCCGGCCGAAGTCAGCCTCGACGAACTGCTCGACCTGACCAGCGAACCCGTCGGCATCATCACCGACCCGGCCTGCCGACACCTGCGGCGCGGTCCTCACTGGCTCAACCTCCTCCACCACGCCCTGTTCGGCAGCTGGGACCACGCCCGGCGAGCCTTGCTCTACTGGTTCGCCGTCATCGGTGCGCTCGTCGCACTCGTACTCGCCGCCACCCCAGCGCTCCAGGCCGGCGCGCTCGGCCTGGCCGGACTGTGGTGGCTGCACCGAAGGCACACCACCGGCACCCCGCCGAACACCGAGCCGCCAGAGTCCACTCCCGCGATCGCTGTCTAACCCACAGCTAGAGAAGACACAGTAATCAGAACGGGTGCGCATGCCGCTGGGGATGACAGCGGCATGCGCACCCCACCACCAGGCCCAGTCAGGTGCCCGGTGTCGAACCTGCCGGTCCGCGACGATGTGACCGGCGCCCAGCCGCGCCATGATGTGGCAATCGAGTGACATCGCGGCCCCGGTCGTGGACACGCTCGGCCCGAGGCGTGCCTCCCACCCCCGAGCACTGGCGGCTGACACGCTCACCCCGTGAGACGCCCCATCACCCTCAGTCCCCAGCTGTCTCTCTTTGACGAACCTGTCGGCGGTGCCCCGCCGGAACCACGCGTGCCCGGCCGTCAGGTTCACGAGCATGACGGCATGCTCTGGCGAGTCAGCCTAGGAAGCACCGTCACCTTCACCGAATTCGTGGCCGCGCGCACGACCGTGCTCGAACTCTACGATCACACCACCTGGAACCCGTGGATCCGAGAAGAACGCGAACACGAACTCCACGCGGCGGGCCTCATCCACGACCAGTGGGAACGAGCCGAACCCGACCACCACAGCGAGACCGAAGCCGAAAGCCGGGCATGGTTCGCGCGGCGACGCATTGACTGGCAGAACAAGCGAAAACTCGAAGAACAGCAGCGGCAGGCACGAATCCCTCTCTGCAACGCACAACGACACCACGCCAGCCTCGAGCTACTGGAAGACGAAGCGAGCCTGCGTTCGGCCACCGCGCATCTCGCCGCGCTACGCGATGGAACCTGGGCACCACTCATGGACCCACGTAAACGCGTCGACGAGATCGCCGACTACGAAGCCAGCATCCGAGACTGGCAGGCCCGCGTCGATCAGCTGCGTGAGCAGGTCGGAGACCCCGAAACCGTCATCGACAAGAACGGGCGGCTCCCCAGCCACCGGCGAACCCTCGGCCTCGCGGAATTCACCAGCTGGCGAATCCGCGAAGTACGCCAACTCCGCGCCCTCACTGCGCAACTGCGCAGCACACTCGATGCCGAACCCGGTCACGCTGAGCGCAGCCAACTCCGCGGCCAGCTCGCCAGCAAGGAACTCGCACGCCAGCAACTCGAAGCCATCCCCAAACTCGACGCGCCCGCCATGTGCTCCCAATGCCCCAAACCACTGAGCTGGCACGACAACCCCTACCAACTCATCCTGCCCAAAGGCCCCTGCCACACCTGGCCCCGCTACGCCCAAGGCCGGCAACAGGCCCGTGAACTGTTCTTCGAACTCACCAAGAAACCCGCCGAGCCCCCTGCGCCACGGCCAAAGCCGCTCGCCGTCATCTCCTCCGGGCTACCCCTCTCCCAAGTCATGGCCCATCTTGCCGAGCTTCAAGCACAGCACCCAGACGCCATCGTTCGCCGCGGCTACGCCAACAAATGGGAACTCTGGCCACCCGACGCCACCCCCTGATGTCGGCCGCCGCCCCAGACCTGACTCGCAGCAAGACCCGAGACGGTCTACGGCATGGCTCCGGCTGCCATGCGATGAGATCACGCCGCCAGGCGCTGCGAAGCGTTCACACGTTGGCCGCCTCGCGCATGGCGAGCAGCGCGATGAGGTGACGCAACCTATGTTCGCACCGGTCTTCGCTCGCTCACGCCCGTCACCCTGCCCTCGTCATTGCTCCCGAGCCGGACAGCCCTGTGGCACGATCATCCGGTGGTCACGATCTCCCAGCAGTGCTCAGCGGCGGATTGCTCCAGGCCAGCGGCGTTTAGAACGAGATCCAAGCCGGCATGGTGTGATCCGCACATCACCGAGATCTTGCGTCGCGGTGGCCTGGAGCCGCTTGAACCGTTCACCACCCCCACCGCGTGGCGACTCACCCAATGCCTCACTTGCGGATGTATCGCCCACTACCGGCTCGAATACACACTCGAGAAAAACCGAACCGGCGAAGCAACCTGCCGGGCGTGCTACTGGCGAAGCTGGGCAACATCATCCCGCGCCATGCAAAGCGCATACGCGCTGCCCACACCCACCGGACCTGAGCACGCGCGCCAGCATGCGCACGAGCACGGCTACCGCTACCTCGAGCAGCTCGATGGCCTCTCCCTCTCGGGTGATCCGCACCGCGTGCAGTGCGTCTACTGCGACCGGATCTCAGCCCTACGCCTGGGCGATATCGGGTTCGGCTGCTCCTGTCAAACCAACCCCCGGCGCGAACGGCAAACCACCAACGTGTCCGGCCCCAGAACCAAAGACCTGCTCAAAGACTCCGGGCTCCGCGTACTCGAGTGGTGGGACCACGACCGCAACGACCAATCCGCGTGGGACACCGCCACTATCCGCGCGACCCGCACCGCGCACTGGCGCTGCCCCGACTGCGAACTCGAGTTCACCAGCCGAGTCCGGGACATGGTCACCGCAGCGCGCTGCCCGGACTGCGAAGCCAAACGCAGAGCCGAGTGGAAAGCGCAATACGCCCGCTACCAGATCACCCCGATCACCGAGGTTCCGGAACTGCTGGCCGCGTGGGACGACGAAGCCGACCCCGCCACCGTCACCGTCGCCAGAGGCCGGCTGCGCAAATTCCGCTGCCCTCAAGGCCACCACCCACGAGTCAGCCCGCTGACTTACCTGGACTCCGGTTGCCCGGTGTGCCGGGGAAACGAGACCCGACAGCAGCAGCGCGACCAAGCCCAAGTCGATCCAGCCGCGTACCGGATCAACCGAGAGCTCGCCGCGCAGTGGCATCCGGAAAAGAACGGAAAGATCCGCCTGGCCACGGTGTCACCCAACTCGCGCAAGAACATCTGGTGGCGTGACCCCGACTGCGGCCACGAGTGGCAGGAAAGCCCCGCCCGCCGCGACGGCGGCCAACGACTGCGATGTCCGCGGTGCCGCAGCATCCTCGACTCGCTAGCGTTCCACTATCCCGAGATCGCCGCCGAATGGGCACCGACCAACCCTCTCACCGCGTGGCAAGTCCGCCCCAGCGGGCAAACAGCCTTCACCCCGACCTGGGTGTGCTCGACCAACCCTGACCACACCTGGCAAGCGACACTCGCCTCCCGCGCGTCAGGCTCCGGCTGCCCGCAATGTCGGGAAACAGGCAAGTCGAAAGTCGAAATCGAGCATCACGCCGCAGCCCAAGCCGTGTTCGGCAACGCCGCCTCAGGACAGCCCGTCACCAGCGACGCCTTCACCCGCCGCGCCCGCTGGCTCGTCGACATCACCGCCGACCTCGGCGACGGCCGCATGATCGCCATCGAATACGACGGCTCCTACTGGCACGCCGACAAAATCGACATCGACACCGCGAAATCGCTCGACCTGCTTGCCGCCGGCTATCTCGTGGCCCGACTACGTGAACACCCGCTGCCACCGCTGCGCATCGACGACACCCGCTACACCGAGATCGTTGTCTACGCCACCGCACCCGATCCCGTGGCAGTAATGACCCGCCTCAAAGCGTGGACGACACCATCGCGTACCCCAGTTGACGCACGATCCCAGGCAATATCCACGGAGCATCCAACCTGATCTGGTACCCGCTCGCGGCCACCAGACTCTAGCGTCACTTCGGGTTGTTGTCTTTCAGACAGTGAGTGCGTCACAGCGTGCATAGCGCGGACAGGAGCCAACACCCCTTTCAAGTGTTGCCTTTCCTCAGACATCGACGACCGAACCGAGTTCGCGGGCCATACCACCAACTTCGGGAAGCGCGCCGAACCGGCCGGCCAGATAACTCCGCTCCACGTTCTCCGACTTACGGACCCGTTCGCCCGCGAACTCCGCGAGCGACCCCAGCCTCGTTACACCTTCCTCGGACTTCTCGGTAAACCACACTTCGTCCCGATTGAGCTGGTTCAACAGACCCGTGCGAGCAGAAGCGAACACCAACTGCGCACCCTTAGGGTTCGCCACCCGATCACCGAACACGCGAACCAACTCAGCCACGACCAGGGGATGGATACCCGCATCCAGGTCATCGGCCACCACCACCGCACCGCTCGTGAGCGCTGCAACCACCGACGGCACAACCGAGAACCAGCGGCGCACACCACCCGACTCGTCCACCACCTCACACACCATGCTGCGGCCGGAACCGCGGCGAACTATCGCGACACCGCTTGATCCCTCCGCAGCAGCTGGCTGATCGACGAGTATCTCGTCGACGTCCGGGTCGACCAGCTTCATCAACGCAAGCGCGATAGCAGCGCCGCCGGCCTCGCGCCAGCACTCCGCCGCGTAGCCGTCATCGGAGGCGTTCCACACCTGGATCGACAGCAGCTCCTCGGCGAAGTCACCGACCAGCGACGGACCGACCTGCCGCGCGATCGACAACACCAACACCTGCGGTGCCAGCAGGTCTCGCGCGACCGCCAGAGTGCCCAGTCCCCTGGCAAGGGTGAGCTCGCTACCACGGCGCTCAAACAGGCGACGGCGTTTCCTCTCGGGATAGTGGAACAGCCCCTCGTACTGCACCTGCCCGCTCTCGAGCGTCACGCGATACTCGAACCGGACACCGGCCACGGTCATCTCGACCACGAACTCGCCAACGCGTGCACCGTCCCGAGGCAACGTGAACGGCTGCATCAGCGACGCTTCCTCTCGCGCCGGAAACGACTCCGCTACAGCGCGGCGAAGGTGCGCCATCGCGCCGAGGACACTGGACTTACCTGAAGCGTTAGGCCCGAAGATCCCCGCAACCGTCAGCAGACTCTCACCCAGCCCTGACACCGCCCGCGCCGCGGCTCGTTCGCGATCGACCGCGACCATTGAGAACTCAACACGGTCACGTATCGATCGAAAGTTCGATACTTCAAACCGAATTAGCATGGCACCCCAATCGCTTACATTGTCACTATAGCCGCCAATTCGTCAAAATTCTACAAAAATAGACTTTTAAACACGTCGGCACTGCCGTCAAGTCATTGACGACGCGATTATTTGAATGTGACTACTGCGGCGGTCGCTGCGCGTCCGATCCTGCCTGGCGACCGCAAGCGGCCTCCAGACCGCGCTCTCACACCCGTTGGGTGTTGTTTCCCCTTCGGCGGCGGGGGCATCGCAGCGTGCCTCGGCGCGCCGAGATGTCAAGCGGCTGCGCGGAAACTTTTCGCTGATGCCCGTCTCCACCGTCCCTGTTTCTCTCCTCACTGTCGACGGTTGAGCCGGGCGAAAACTTCCCACGCCACGAGTACCGCTTGACATCCTTTTCTCGCGCCGAGCTGCGAAAAACCGGCCCCCACCACCAAGGGGAAAACAACGTGAGGAGAGATGACATGACCGACAACAACGACCAACAGCAGCAGGACCCGGCCGGCTTCAACGGATGGGAGATCATCCACGCCTACACCCGCGCCGACGCCCTACGCGACGGCGAACTCGTCGAAGCCGACACCGATTTGCTGAAGCAGACGGGCTTCCGCTGGCCTCTGGCCTACACCCGCTCAGTCTTCGAAGGCTTCATCAACTGGGACACGACCGACGAGGACCGCGCGCACATCCACCAGACCCGACGCGACCGCGAACGCAGCGTCTTACTCGCGCTCCACGCCGCCATCCGCGCCCACACCAACCCCAACGACCACACCCTCAGCTTCACCGTCCGTGTCACCCCGCGCCGTGGCCAAGGCCGCAGCCACCACGTCACGCTCTACGCGAACTTCGGCCCCGGCGACGACGCCGAGCCCGTGATCACCGTCCTGTCCGGCCTCACCGAACTATGACCACGGTCGGGAGCCCGCACCCTCGCGGGCTCCCGATCGCCACACCCCACCCCCTGGCGACATCGCCCACAAACACCACAAGTTAGGAGAAAACCGTTATGCCCCATCGATTCCCGTACCAGGTTGGCGATCCGGTCACATGCTTGATCTATCGGGGCACACTCGCTCTCGCCTCAGGGCACATCATCGCCATCACCGACCTGCCCGGCGGCTGCAAACGCGTCCGGGTCCGCTATGCCGGCGGCGACGCCGACTACCGCGTGACCGCCAGCGGCCACTGCGACTACCTCACACCCGGCCCACCATCGGGCTGCTGACGTTTGTCGACACGCCCGCCAGCGGACTAGCACAGTCAACGCGTCCGCTGCGCGGCCGGTGCGGAGTTCCGACCGCGGGCGGTCTCCACACTGCTGACCTTCGGGCGTTGTTTCCCCAAGGCGGTGGGGGCATCGCAGCGTGTCTCGGCGCGCCGAGATGTCAAGCGGCGGCCCGGAAACTTTTCGCTGGTTCCGACTCAACCGCATTGTTCTCTCCTCACCGTCGACGGTTGAGCCGGGCGAAAACTTTTCGCGCCAAGAGTACCGCTGGACATCCCTTTCTCGCGCCGAGCTGCGAAAAACCGGCCCCCACCACCAAGGGGAAACAACGTGAGGAGAGAAACCCATGAACAGCAACGACGTTCCCATCACCGAATCCCGGTTTATCGACACCGCCGACGTCGCGAAACTCGTCCGCAAAGAACTCAAAAAGACCTTCCCAGACACCAAATTTTCAGTCCGGATCTCCCGCTACGCCGGCGGCTCGTCGGTCTACGTCGGCTGGACTGACGGCCCCACCACCAAGGACGTCGACCAGGTCGTCTACGCGTTCCAAAGCGGCCGGTTCGAGAGCATGACCGACTGCGCCTACTCCGCCGACTCCTGGTACTGCCCCGAACACGGGCCGCGCGTAGCCCGCACTTACGGCTGCGACCTCGACGACAACAACGGCCTCCACGCCTCCCGCTGCTGCCACCAGGCCGAGCTGGTGCACTTCTGCGCCACTCACGTCTCCACCAGCCGCCAGCTGTCCGACGAGTTCACCGCCGAACTCGCCGCGAAAGTTCGCAAAGACTGCCGCATGGCGCCTGAGGGCCCCCTCGACGACCCCATCCCGGAAGGCACCCGCTGGCACTACGGCGACTACTCGACCGTCTACAACGCCATCTGGCGACTGGCCGACGACACCGACTACTAGCACCAACCGGCTACACCATCGACACTCCCAGCTGACCCTGCGGACATCGGGTGATCGGGGCGCTCTTGGCAGCATCCCGATCACCACTGCCAGCGCGAAGCCCCACACCGCGGACCGAACGCGTCAGGCGTCGAACCCGCCGCATTCGGGCAGGCCAACCCCTCCGGGCCTCGCCTCGACTACCGCCGTCCCCTCCACTGGGTGCTAGCGTCGATCCATGGTCACCACGCAGGCAACCGAACACGTGCGCCACACCCAACACCCGCCTCCGTCGACCTGCGCAAACACCTGTTCGTCGTTTTGGAAGGGCTGGTGACATGGCCGGCGGCACGACCAAACGGCTGGACCTGTCCACACCGGCCAAGAACCTGCTGTGGTCCGAATCCGGCGGACACTGCCAAAACCCGCAATGCCGCGCCGACCTGCACGTTCTCATCGAACAGCAACGGCTGCACCTCGGCGAGCTCGCCCACATCATCCCCGCGCAAACCGGTGGTCCCCGAGCCGACGAGGATCCCGAGCTCACCGACTCCGACCGGGCACAGCCAGAGAACATTCTCCTACTGTGCCCAACCTGCCACACCATGATCGACAAGGCTTCACACGCCTACCCAGCCACCCTGCTGCACGAGTGGAAGCAGCGCAGTCAGAAAGCCCGAGCCCAAGCCTTCGGCACCCCCATATTCGACACACGAGTCGATGCCCGCGCCCACATCGAACCGCTGCTCGAAGCCAATAAGGCCGTGTTCGACCGCTACGGCCCCCGCTCCGGAGACTTCGACGACGACCGCGCCGATCAGTGGCAGCGGCACGTCGCCGCCGCGATCATCCCCAACAACCAGCAGCTTCAGCGGGTGCTGCACGCCAACCGCCATCTGCTCACCACGCAGGAGAAGACCACATTCCACACGTGGGCGATCCACGCGCAGGAATTTGAAGAGCGTCACCTCCAGGGCGACTGGACCGCCGGGTCGACCCGGTTCCCGCCGGCGATGGCCACAATCCTGGTGGACGAGCAGTGAACAGCCGCGACTGGGTGGTCCAGAAGCTCCGCGACGACAAACGCGTCGTAACACCCGTCAGCGACCACGGCTTGGTCGTCACACGTCCAGGACGCCCCAACGCCGTCGCCTACTGCTGCGACCGGTCCACCATTAGGGATATTGACGCGAACGTGGTGTTCCGCGTGCTGCACGAACTACCCCAAACGCAGATGATCATCACGTTTCTCAGTAGCCAACTGAGCTACCCCGACGCCTACGATCTGACCAGCAAACGCGGCATATACATCGGCACCTTCGGCGACCTCAACGGCGCGCTCCACGACCGCGACGACATCGGCACCTACCAACACCGCGAAGAGAAATACCTGCGTACACGCATGAGCACGTCACGCGCAGTCACCCGCGTACTACGCAAAGGACACCGAGCCTGGCTGCTCCAACGCCTCGGCAGACTCCGCCCACTCACGATCATCACCAGCGACGAATACGAAGTCACCGACCGCGACTTCACCACCGCATTAGACCAACACCCCACCCTTGCGCCCGACGCGTTTATCGCCACCAGCCCCAATGCCCAGGGCTTCAGCGATCGTGTGTCGGCAACAGCCCGCGACGCTGGCATCAAGCTCCTCACCATGAACGATTTCGTCCGCACGCTGCGCGAGCCATGGACTTAAAACAGCGTTGGCCGATCCTCGACGAGCTGTGCACATGCGCGACGCAGTTGCCCGACCTGCAACTCTGGGTCTTCGGATCCATGCTGCGCACCGAACACCCTCGAGACCTCGACGTGCTGATCATCTACACCGACCCCCAGCACGTCACCGACCTGTACCGCATGCGCCTGTGGGAAGCGACGCTGCCGCCGCTGCACTTCATCGCGATGACCGCGGACGAAGAACGCGACTACCGCTTCATCGAGGTCACCGGGGCGGTGCTACTGCAACCGCCGTAACCATCCGACTGGACTCCGCCCCCGGTCTCTTCCGCCGAGCCCGAGACGGGTGGTTAACGGCAATAGTTCGGTTAAGTCGATCACGTGCACACCCGAGATCCGGCGTACCGGGCGGGGAGGCCAGCACACCCAAATCGGCACCCCACCAGCCAGATGCGCGAACCGCAGCTTGTCGATGCTGGGCGCCCTGTTCGTCGATCTCGATCACCAGATCGACGATGCCCGACAACCGGGCACCCTTCGGGGAGCCGAAAATCGCCGTCTCCCGCCACTACGGCGGCGAAGACCGCCCACCGCCTGTCGGTAGCCTCGCCACATGCCGCCGAACACGCAGCTGACTGAGGACCGCTTCTCGCAAGTAAGCCAGGCGGCACGGCGCAATATCCGCACCGCGCTCGATCTCATAGCGATCCACTCCGAACAACCAGTCCGGGGACCGCAACCGCGATCCTCGCTCAACCCGTTCACCGTGCTCGCCGCAGTCGGCGCGTGGGAACGGCTCATCGCCGACCTCACCAGCGCCGCGAGCCAAACCAACTGGCGCGGACCTGGCGGCCACAAGACCACCGGCGCGCACTGGCCGTCCGCCGTCGACGCACACATGATCAGCCATCAGTTGCTCGCCGCGCCGCTCACATCGCGGTGGGAAGCCGCTTTCCCCGCCAGATGGAAAGGCATCACCCCACTCGGATGGACCACCGTCCGACAGACGTCGCCAGCGGCCGACCGCGACAAGCTCCTCGCCTACATCACCGCGAGCCGACGAGCCCGAAACGCCGCAGCGCACTACGCCCTCGTCGAGAACGCCAGCGCCGCCGCACAGGACATGGACAGCGAAGGCTGGTATCCATGGCAATCCGACGCCCACAAGCCGAGCCTACCAGCCGGATTCGCCCGCGGGCTGGCCGCCGTCTACCTCCAGCTCATCGACTGCACAATCGACTTTGTTGCCCACGAACGCAACTGGGACGCCGGAGCGCATCGGCCACCGGCCGACTGGTTCCGCAGCAGATGCCGCGAATCGCGCTACGACGGTGTCGCTCTCTGGGCCGGAACGTCCCTCCACCGCGTCTCCGCCTGACAGGGTCAGACGGGGCACCGCGTTATCCCTTGGCTGCTTTGGAAATCAGGCGCGAGAGGTTGCCGCGATCAGTGTGCAGGCTGCGCGCCAGGTCCGCGACAGACATGCTCGGCTGATAGCTGAAGGCCCTCAGCGCGCCGTCCAGGGACACACGAGCCTGACCGGCAAGGGCTTGCGCCGACTCGCGCCGCAGCCACGCGTCGATGATTTTCGGTGTCATCGGAGGGAAATCCCGAATTCGCTTATGAGACGTGAGGTCGGTCGCCAGCGCATCAACAGCCTCTGCGTACTGGGCGTACGCCCACAGCACGTTCTCCACCATCGTCACATCGACTCGCTCGTCGACATGGGTGCGAAAGATGGTGAACGCGTCCACGCCGCGGGCGAGGACCACGACTTCGGTGTTCCATCCGGCTGCTTGAGAAAACACGTCCCGGTCGATCACTGATTCCAGCAGGATGCGCCGAGCGTCCTGGACCGCCGAGTCCTCCGTGTCGTAACCGCCATACACCGCCACTGTTTCCGCGTCGTCGCCCTGGCCGACGATGTTCGCCAACGGCATCACCAGTTCGATGCCCTCGGCGCGGTACTTTTCAACCAGCTCGTCGCCGCGCTTTTTCTGTTCCTCGGTATGACGGAACTCCCGGACACCCACCACCAGCCCTGACGGCGCACGGAAAGCGGCCGTCGCCAGACCGCCCGCCTCATAGGACTCAATCTCCTCGACGCCCTCGTCGTCCCAGCGCTCATCCTGTTCCATCAGCTTGGCAAGCTCAGCGTCACTGTCGAGCTGTTCACCGCGCGGCCTGAGCGTCGGCAGCAGTGTCGTAAAGTCCATGATCCCCACCTTCGTGTTCCGTGTACACGCTACACGGACTGTCGGTTGTGGGCAAGCTTCACCTCGGTCCGCACGGGCCCGCTTTAGAGGGTCAATGTCCCGCGCGCGGCGGAGCGATGTACTCGTCCTACAGCGGGGACGCGAACAGCGTCATGGACAATCACCCCCTGATCGCGGCCAGTCAATGCCGTCACGCTCCCCGCTGGGAGCGCGGCAGACGACCGACGCGAGCCGCCACATCGCTGATCTCATCCTCGTTGTAGGCACTACGGGTACCCGAGACTGAATAGCCGGCCGCGGCGGCAAGGTCTTTGAGTTGGTAAGGTCGCGGGCTAATGAACTCGCGGCCATAGGCCACCAGCAGCCGCATCTTTTGCTCAGCCTCGCGCATCTCCTTGCGCGCCCGACTGATCTCGCTCAGCAGCGGGTCGTAGCAGTAGCCGGCCTTTTCCTCGGCCAGCCGCAAGGATTCCTCGAACCCGCGCCGCCGGGCTTCCACTCCGTCACGCCCGTCTTGTACAGCCTCGCCTGCATCATCAGCCGGCAGATCAGGCATCGGGTACACGATATCGACTAAGTCGTCTATGATGTCTCGCCTTGTCACAAGAATCAGTATCATCACATATTACGAAATTTGCAATTCGTTTCATTAAAAGAAACTCCGCGCGATGAAGACTCACCGGCATGGATCACGTAGAGCCACCGCTACCTCCGGTACTTGTGGCTGGCCGCACAGTACGCGCCTCGCTCGTGCACGCCTGTCACCGAAACATAGGTGGGATCGACAACCATCACCCACGCCGATTCGCTGGTCTGCCGCATTCGACCGCAGGTGAACCCGTGCAGGGGGCGACGGTGTCCGGACATGTCGTGACATGTCCGGACACTGCCTCACCTGTATCGGGACGCCCATCCCCGGTAAATCTTGCAGCCCAGAGGTACGACCAAGCGAAGGGGACGACAATGCGGAAAGTACTGGGGCTGGCAGCGGTGCTGGCCATGGCATTCGCCGGACAGGTGGCCGTGTCGGGAACCGCGTCAGCCGGGGTGACCGCCGACGACTGTTGGCGACACCCGCAGGGAAAGCTCTGCGGTGGGCTACAGAACAAGACCTCCAGGCCACAGATCGCCTACATCGAGGACAACGGTTTCCATAACACCACCGTGCCCGCCGGCCGCGGAACCAATCCGAACATCGACTACGACGGTTTCGTGGTCACCGGAAACTGCACGGCCCGCGCCACGTCGGTCCGATACATCAACGGGCTCGGCCCGAGCTACAACTACACGCTAGTCAACAGCGGAAAGCGGTACAAGTTCCGGACCGACGAGATCGTCATGCTCCAGGGACTGGTCTGTCGCTGACGGCCAAGCGGGGTACCGGGGTCAATGCCCCGGTACCCCCTCCCTGCGTGCGCCCAGGGCCACAACGACGGTGATCCGGAAGCCAGGTGGTCACCGTGCCCGACACACCCGGCAACTAACACGGCCGAAGGCACCTATCGCGCCCTTCCCCGCGAGCTGCCCGGCCGATTGCCGAGGATGCCTACGAATGCTTGTACGCGTTCACCTCAACTGACGGCTCAACACCCCCGCCATGCTGCAACACCGTCCCCGTGCCGGTGCAATCACTATTGGCAAATCCGCGCTGCCGCTCGCGACTGTTGTTCACCAACGAGCGGGCCGCGAACGGAAGCCGAATACAGTGACTGCCGGTCGCCCAATCCGGATCCAACTGAATCTTCGTTCCCGTGAACCCAGACTCACTCCAAAAACACACGAAACCCTGCGCGCAGCTCGGCGATCCACTCCCGGACACCGGCCCATCGGCACTGGCCAGATTCGCCGGCCCCAGCGGATCGGGAGACCGCACCACCAGCGCGACCACCAGTCCCACCGCCACGATCACCACCGCAGCGGCGGTGATCTGCCACTTCGGCAACAACCGCGGCGACCGCTCAGCGGTGAGGGTGTCGCCCGCCGGCGTTGTCGTCTCGCCTGCCTGCCCAGCCAACGCCGCGCATGCCAGCCCGGAGCGAACCGCCTCGAGCTCGTCGAACAGCTCCGGCTGGCCGCAGCCACCCAGATAACAGCGCAACTGCTCAGCCGTCGGCAACGTCCCGTTCTCGATATAGGACACGCGCCGCCGCGACAGCGCCACGTGGCCGAGCACCGAATGCCGCGCCAAAGCCTCTTGCGTCAACCGTCCCCGCAGCCGCCGCAGGAACATCCCGAACTCATCCGCGGTCTCGATATCACCAGGACGGAAATCGTCAGCAAGCATCACGCCTCCCCGGTCGATGCCCTCTGACCAGCGTAGAACCATGTCACGTTTGTCCAGGACATCCCGAGACACTTCCACCCATGGTGCGACCAGTCAGTCACGTGCTGTGATCAAAGGGTCGGGCAAGCACGACCTGGCGTCCTCTCTCCGGCCCAACGGGCACCCGCGACACGCGGCGTGTCATCACACAAACGAGACAGGCAACTGGCGCACAAGGAATACACCCGCTGATCGACTCGGCGGGATAGCTCGATACCGCTGGCCGCTCGTCGGAGCAACTGCGGCACTCAGCCAGGCTCTACTCGCCTCCACACAAGCCCCGCACCCTGCCCTAGGTGTATTGACCATGGAGGTTGGGTACGGGGCGACACGTGATCGGATGATCTTGGTGTGAGGGAGGGCCTCCGGGTTCGGTGTGGATTGCGACATCTGCACCGGCTGCCTGGAGGCCCTCGTGACTCACGCTAACGCACCGTTGACCCCTGCCGGAAGGTTGCGTCTGGCCCGGTGTGTCGTGGACGAGGGCTGGCCGTTGCGGCGGGCGGCGGAACGGTTCCAGGTCGCGGTGTCCACGGCGAAACGGTGGGCCGGCCGCTACCGCGAGGAGGGTCCGGCCGGGATGGTCGATCGCTCGTCCCGCCCGCATCGCTGTCCGTCGCGGACCCCGAGCCGGACCGAGCGGCGGATCATCAAGGTCCGGGTCCTGCGCCGGTGGGGACCGGCCCGGATCGCCTACCTGCTCGGGCTGAACCCGTCCACGGTGCACGCGGTCCTGCGCCGCTACGGCCTGGCCCGGCTCTCCCATCTGGACCGGGCCACCGGCCGGCCGGTCCGCCGCTACGAACACGCCGCGCCCGGCGACCTGGTCCATGTGGATATCAAGAAGCTGGGCAACATCCCCGACGGCGGCGGGCACCGCGTCCTCGATCGCGCCACCGGCGTGCGGCACAAGAAGGCCACCACCACCGCCCGCTACCGGCACGGGAAACCCAGGATCGGGTCCAGCTACCTGCACAACGCCGTCGACGACCACTCCCGCCTGGCCTACAGCGAAATCCTGGCCGACGAGAAGAAAGAGACCGCGGTCGCGTTCTGGCAACGCGCCCAGACCTTCTTCACCAGCAACGGCATCACCGTCACACGGGTCCTCACCGACAACGGGGCCTGCTACAAATCCCGCCTCTGGCGCGACACGCTGCGCGACGCGGACATCACCCACAAACGCACCCGCCCTTACCGGCCCCAGACCAACGGCAAAGTCGAACGGTTCAACCGCACCCTGCTCGAGGAATGGGCCTACGCCCGCCCCTACCGCTCCGAAACCGAACGCCGCGACGCCTACCCACACCGGCTGCACACCTACAATCACCACCGCGGCCACACCGCACTCGACGGCAAACCACCCGCCAGCCGCGTCCCCAACCTCTCAGGCCAATACACCTAGGCACGCTTTAAGGTGTCAGGCCATGCGCCACCACGATCACCACCAGCCACTCAGGCGGGGTTCCTTACGGATCCAACCTGACAACCTGCGGATACACCGCAAGCCAACACCACGCCGAGCCAGCGCACCCGATGCTCAACGTGCCACGCGGACCAGCTCAGCAGGCTGGACCACATTGACCGTCGTTCTGTTCGTGTTGACCGCGGCAATCGGTGTCAACTCATGGTGGCTTTACCAGGAAGGCCGTCCGGGCATGCCCGTACCTGCTGCCTACGACGACGAAGCCTCACGGGGCTTGATTTTCGTGTCTGGTCCCGCTGGAATCCCCATCTCAGCCACACTCACCTTCACTGGCAACGCCCTCAACGAGGCCGCCTTGACGGTCTGGACCGACAACCCACGCAACGACGAACCCATCGCGGTGCAAGTCAACCTCTACAACCGGGCATTGATCACTCAAAACGACGCCGAATCAACCGGCTTCGATTACTTCGAAACCGAACATGATCCTTCCTCCACCATCGATCGGCAAGTCGGCGTGGTCAACCTAGTGCGGTCAACGACAACCACCACCACCTCCAACTGCGGGAGCGAGTACTGGGGGACCCGACTGGCTCGCTCAGTATGTCTTCACTTCCGTGAAAACCTGCTCGTCAAAGACCGAGCCAGAATCGCCGGATCACTACCCACCCTGTTCTGGCCGCTGGCCTGCGCTCGACCAGCAGGAGCGAAAGGAATCGAGGACCGCGAGGCAATCCTGGAGTTCACTCCAGCTATGGCTATCATCAATAGCAGCTGCGTCACCGCCGACCCTGTCGCTGACCAGCCAGGTGTCCGCGTCCGCGTCGATGCTCAACGCGAACCAGTTCGCATCGACTTCACCTCCCCACCAGCCTCCGACGCGGGAAAGCTCGTGTGGGATTCCGACCAAGGCAGAGCCCAAGCAGTCGACGTCAGCTACGTTCTGCTCACTGAGGAAGCGCTCAGACAGAACTATCAGTTTCTCTCCGGCGTCCTCATCGGCGTCGCCGCCGCGATCTTCCCGTTCTGTGTGCAAGCAGCCAGTCGGATCCGTGGCCGCGGCAGCAAACGCCACTCCGACACCCCAAGCTGAGCCGCACCAAACGCTGGTGGCAGGCATCAGGTGAACCTCGACACGCTGCTGAGCCGATACGCTGCTGAGCCCGACTTGTGTCGAGAGTTTCTTTACTTGTTCAAGGCGCGGCCCTGCGGGCCGCGCTGCCGGGACGGGCACCGGGGCATGCGGCCTGGCGGCCGGTCCCCGGACCCGCCCGGCAGCACCCCGCAACAAGGACAACCACACCGCACGGCCTCGTCGCCGCTGCTGCCAGCTACTCCCGTCGCCCGACGAGATACGTCCGGTACCGGCGAGACCGTAGCCGCGTCAACACCGCGCCCCTGAACAAAGATCGCGCGGTCGTTGCTCCATTTGGGCGCTACCGAAAGTTGCCGATTGCATCATCAGTCTTGGTTGTGGATCCTGTCCTGTTGATCTCTCTCAGGGAAGGTGACCATGGCCGCAACTCCCAGCGACCGCGACGTACTTGACCAGACCGTCAGCCTCATGGACTTCCTTGCCGAAGTCACCGACGCCGCCAACCGCGACCCCAACCGCGACATCACCGCCGACGAAGCCGACGCCCCGGACCCGCTGATCTGGCTCGACCACCTTCCCGACGGCCTGAACCTGACCCCGAAAACAGCCGATGACGTGCTGCTGCGCGTCCGACCACCCAAAACCGTTCTCGAGCCGCGCCCGCCCGCTGCTCTGGCCGGCTGGATCGACTCGCCCGAAACCCGCGGCCCCGACAGTCCACCACCACGACTGCTCGCTACCGGCCCCGCCGACGTCGAGCAGGAACACGCGATTTCTCCGCCAGCCAGCGTCCGGCAAGCGTTCGACCGGTGGCTGACGCAATGGCGTGAGTGGAGCCGGGAACAGCTGCGCTCCCGCGCCCGCCGCGACCTCTACGAATCGCTTGAGCGAGCCGCGAAAACCCTTGAACAGCAGGACGACGAATACGAATTCGTGCTCGCCACCGGTCTCGTCCGCTGGCACACCGCTGACGGAGAGGAGATCCGCCGGCACCTGATCACCGAGCCAGTCCGCCCGCAGCTGGCTCGCGACACCGCAGAAGTGACAGTCTCGTTCATCGGTGGCAAACGCCGCTTTGAAGACAAGGCCCTCTTCACCGAGGTCGAGGGCTATCAGCCCGACCGTGGCCGCACCACCCGCCAAGCCATCCTCGACAGCGACACCGGCCTGCTGGATCCCACACTGCTCAGCGACATCGAGGGCTGGCTCGGGCTCACTGTCGCCGACCCCTTCACCTCGCTGCGCCGCCCCGAAGACCCCGCCGGCGAACTACCTGGCCGTCTGGAGCTTTCGCCCTCACCGGCGCTGCTGCTGCGGCCGCGCAGCCGCGAATTGCTCGCCGACA
Organism: Amycolatopsis lurida; assembly: GCF_900105055.1. Taxonomy (NCBI): domain Bacteria; kingdom Bacillati; phylum Actinomycetota; class Actinomycetes; order Pseudonocardiales; family Pseudonocardiaceae; genus Amycolatopsis; species Amycolatopsis lurida. The sequence goes on along the minus strand of NZ_FNTA01000004.1, from coordinate 6,150,182 downwards.
CCTACCGCAAGATCGCGCAGCAGCTGCGCGAGCCCGACGCGCAGGTACCGGTTGCGCTCGCGCAGCTGGTCACCGACACCGAAGCCGACACCCGCGGCCGCTGGCTCACTCAGCAGAACGCGCCCACCGGCGACATGCTCGGCGAAGACCCGCTGTTCCCGCTGCCGACCAACGACGAGCAGGAACGCGTCATCGAACTGCTCAAACGCGAAATCGGGGTAGTCGTCCAAGGCCCGCCGGGAACAGGTAAAACTCACACGATCGCCAACCTTGTCAGCGCGCTACTGGCACGCGGGATGCGGGTCCTGGTCACCAGCCAGAAAGACCAGGCCCTCAAAGTCCTCCGCGACAAAATCCCGACCGACCTGCGCAGCCTATGTGTGCTGCTCGCCGGAGGCAGCAAAGACGCCGCCAAAGAACTCGAACGCGGCATCGACGCGCTCTCGACCGCGATCGGCTCGACCGAAACCGCGGGACTGCCGCGCCGTGCGCAGCAGCTCGCCGAGGAACGCCACAACCTGCTCGCCCGCAGCGCCGAACTCAACACCCGGATCCGGCAACTGCGCGAAGTCGAATACCTCCAGCATCCGCCCGTCGCCCCCGGCTACAGCACCACCCTCTACGCCGGGCCCCTCACCAACATCGTGCGCGAAGTACAGGAGCGCGCCGTCGCCTACCGGTGGCTCCCCAGTGTGGACCTGGCCTGGCCCGATAAGCCGCCGCTGGTCACCGGGGACATGCTCGAGCTGCTCACCCTGACCCGCCAAGACAGCCCTGGCAGGCGCATCCGCGCCGGCCAGCAAATCCCCGAACGCCGTGAGCTGCCCGACGCGGGCGAGCTGGCCGACATCATCGCCTCCGAGCATCACGCCCGCAACACCGCGCACGCCGACACCAGTGCCCTTACCTCGCGTCTCGCCTCACTCGGTGCGGAGGCGCTGCAGTATCTGCGCGGGCTCGGCGACCAGGCCCGCACCACATTGCAGCGCCTCGGCTACGGCGAAGACAGCGTCACGCCGCCAACGCGCAGCTGGGTCGGGGCCGCCGTGGACGACCACCTCGCCGGCCGACACCACGGCCTGTGGCAACGCCTGCACGCCGAGCGGGACACCGCCGACCGACTCCAGCAGCAGATACGCGACCTCGGCCTACAGTTTGCCGTCGAACTGCCCACCGTCCGCGACTACGGGATCGGCAAAACCCGTGCCCTGCTCAACAGCGGCCGACAACTGCGCGACCACATCGCCGGTGGAGGGAAGATCCGCAAGTTCGGCAAATCGGCCGCGCAAAAGAACGCCGAAGAGTTCCTGGCCGTGGTCACCGTCGATGGGGTCCCGCCACACAGCCTGCAGCAGATCGACGCGGCTCTCTACCGGCTCGAGGCCGACGTTGCCGCGGTGCAGCTCGTCGGATTGTGGGCCGAGGCCGACGTGACCATCACCGGCGACTCCCTCACCCGCGCCCTGTCCGAGCTCGCCGACAACGCGCAGCTGCTCGATCACATCGTCGCCCTAGCCCAGATCCACGGCGTGTTCCGGGACACGCTGCTGCGCGCCGGCCAGTCGATCGACCTCTCGACCATCGCCACATTCGTCCGCACCCTCGACGCAGTCCCTGCCGCCCTGCACTACGTGGCGCTGGAACAAGCCCGCCACCAAGTCGCGGCCCTACAACACAAAGTCGCCGCGTGGGCAGCCACCGACAACGCCTGCTCCGAACTCGCGCTCCTGGTCAAAGCCGTCGCCGAACGCGACCTCGACGCCTACCGCACCGGCCTCGACGCCCTCGACCTCGCCCGGCACGACCGCGCCGCCGAACACCGCCGCGCCCAACTCGCTCGCACACTCCGCAACAACCATCCCGCTCTGCTCGAACTGCTCGAAGCCACCGCCGACGACCCAACGTGGGACCAGCGCATAGGCGACCTGCCCGCGGCGTGGGCATGGTCCAAAGCCGAGCAGTTCATCTTCGCCACCCGCAACGCCGAGGACGAACGCCGCTTGGTCGCCGAATTCGACATGGTCGAAGACCAGATCAACCGGGTCACCAGCCAGCTCGCCGGGGTGCAGGCGCTCAGTGCCTGCCTGAACCGGATGACCGACTCCCACGCTCGGGCACTGCGCAGCTACCGCGAACACATGAGCCACGTCGGCGCCGGCGGCGGAAGCAAAGCACGCGAATACCGCAAAGCCGCCCGCCAAGCCATGGAAAAAGCCAAAGACGCCGTGCCCGCGTGGGTGGTGCCCCTGCCGAACCTGCTGGAAAACATCAGCGCCGTCCGGGACTCGTTCGACGTTGTCATCGTCGACGAAGCCAGCCAGGTCGGAGTCGAACAGCTATTCCTACTGTGGATGGCGCCGCGGGTGATCGTGGTCGGCGACGACAAGCAATGCACCCCCGGCGGCAACCGGCTCGGCAAAACCGAAGCGCTGTTCGCGAGCATGCACGAACACCTGTCCGGGATCGACGAAGAGATCCGGCTCAACTTCACCGCCAAATCCCACCTCTACGGGCTGCTGTCGGCCCGCTCAGGCCGCGACGCGGTCGTGCGACTGCGGGAACACTTCCGCTGCATGCCCGAGATCATCACCTGGTCCTCGACCCAGTTCTACGGCGACGACGACCGCCCAGGGCTCATCCCACTGCGCGAACGCACCGCCACCGACCTGGAACCGTTGAAAGTCGTGACCGTCGAAGGCGGCTACGTCGAAGGACGCGACACCCGCCGCCGCAACCCCACCGAAGCAAAACGCATCGTCACCCAGCTCGCCGAATGCCTTGACGACCCCCGCTACGACGGAAAAACGTTCGGCGTAGTCGTCCTTCAAGGGACAGGGCAAATCAAGCTGCTCGAACACGAAATCAACGCCGCCATCTCCGCCGAGGACCGCCAGCAGCGCAAGATCCGGGTCGGCATCCCGGCCAACTTCCAAGGCGACGAACGCGACGTGATCTTCCTGTCCATGGTGGTCGCCGACGCGCCACGGGCCCAGCGCGCGCAACTTGCCCAGCAGGCCTACAACGTGGCGGCAAGCCGCGCTAAAGACCAGATGTGGCTCTACACCTCCGTCGGCATCGGCGACCTCAAACCCGACGACCTGCGCGCGTCGCTGATGGGCTACATGCTCACACCGCCGTCGGTGTTCGGCACCTCCCCGAGCCTCGAGGAAGTCAGCGACACCACCAGCACCGCGCCGTTCGAATCCCTCTTCGAGCAAAAAGTGTTCCGCGAGATCAAACGCCGCGGCTACTTCGTCGTCCCCCAGTACGAGGTCGGCACCCGACATCTGGACCTGGTCGTCGTCGGCGACGGCGGCCGGCTCGCCGTCGAATGCGACGGCCACCTCTGGCACACCAGCACCGCACAACAAATCTCCGACGCGCGCCGCGACCGTGAACTACGCCGCATGGGCTGGGACGTGCTCCGCATCCGCGAAAGCGAGTTCGAATTCGACCCTGACCGCGAACTCGAACCGCTCTGGCAGCGCCTCGACGAACGCGGCATCCATCCCCACGACATCACCGAACACACACGGCAGCCAGACGGCTGGACGCCCGTCACTCTGCCCGACGACACCGCTGACACCGACACCTCCGAGGGGAACCCCCTGTGACAAGCACAGCCGACACCGACAGCGACGACATCACAGTGGAACTGGACGACAACATCCTCGACCGTCTCGCTTTCCTGATCTGCGGCGACGACAGCAGCCGCCACTACCGCACCGCCAAAGAGATCACCCGATTCTTCAACGCCGCCGGCTGGCGACGCGTCAACGGCCTCGACGGCGGACGTTACAGCGCAGTTCTCGACACACTACGCGGCCGTCGACGAGACTCAGACGCACTCAAGGCGGTGCTCCTACGGCTGGCAGACCCACGCGAATATCTCGACGACGACGAAACGCGCGCCGCCGTCACCCAAGAACTCAACGAGCTGCTCGCGGTAGAGGGATACCAAGTCATCTACAAGACCGGCCGCCCTGCGCTCATCACTCAAACTCCCACGATGAATCGCCCCGCGATGCAGGCTCCCGTCCAGCTCACCGCCAGTCTGGCCGACGTAGTCAGCGATGCCGCCTTCGGCGAGCAACTCAAAGCCCGACTCGACGAAGCACATGCCTGCTGGAAAAACGGGGCACCCACCGCCGCGATCATCATGCTCGGCAGCCTCCTGGAAGGAGTGCTCTACGACCTCGCGCTAAGTCAGCACCGCGACGGCCGCGCCCCTAACGACCATCTCGAAAGTCTCATCAACCTCGCACGATCAAAGGGCTGGCTGCCCCAAGACGTCGTCGACTACGCCCACGTCCTACGCCACCACCGAAACCTCGTGCACCCCAAAAAACAGTTCACCCTGGGCTACTCGCCGAAAGACAGCACCGTCCGGATCGCCTGGAACGTCGTCGTGGCAACCCTCAACGACCTCGCAGCCGTGAAAAACCCCTCACCAGACCAGTCCGATCCCGCCACGAACACACAGGACCACTAGCCACCACATCAGCGAATTTACACATTCCTGGACGAAAGACGCCGCATGGTGAGTTGGCGGCACTATCCCGCCAACTCACCACGGCCTCACCATCCATAGAGATGTCTAACTAGTCCTCGTCATCACCATCGCTCGTGTCAGCCCCTTCCAGCTGCAGCCGCTCAGGCGGAGAAATCGAACGCTCACGACTGTTATCGGGCTGGTCAACCACCTGGCGCGGTGTAATCGGGATGCCGAGAATCTGCGATCGCTCGCTCGTTGACAACGGGTACCGCCACCCCAATACATCGAATGCCGCGGACGCCAAGTCACCCAACACAGCGTTCCGGGCTTCGACCGTCATAGTCTTGAAGTCGACCTCCAAATCCGAGGACACCTCGTCAGTAGGCCGCAGCGTCAGTGAACGCACCCGAAAGTCGTCCTCGATCGTCGAACTGATCGTGTCAACATCAGCGAACACGTTCGACCCATCCTCGGCCGACACCCGAACCCGCCTGGTCATACCCTGCATATCGACCGACGACAGTGTCGCGGTCGACACATTCGGCCACACGTCTTCCCACCGCGCTAACGTTGAGTCGTCCCGGCTACCGCCTTTACGCTTATCCGCAGTGAAATGCACCCGCCACACACCCGCCGTCGCCGCCAGCATCTTCGCCGCCACCGTCCACGACGGATCCGGCCGTTCTTGCTCTAGCGCCTCCGGTGAAAACGACACGATCGCGCGCGCCGCCCGCCACTCCCTCAGATTCGCTACGACCAGGCGGTTGAGATCAGGCAGGTCAATCGTTTCGGCGAGCTGCTCCAACTGCTTGAGCGAGATCATGCCGCCGACATACCGCCAGAACGCGGTGCTATCGAGGGCATTAGCCCGTTCCAGCAGGTACGGGAGCAAGATTCGAAGCTCGTCAAGCTCAAGCTTCCCCCCGATCGCTCGCGGTCGCTCATCAGGATCACTGTCCTGGTCGAACAACGCGGTGTTACCCGTTCGAGCGGCGCGCACGATGTCGGTAGCTCGCCGCAACCGAGTTGCTGCGTCCGGCCGGAACATCTGGCCGACCGTCACCTCGAACGTATCCAAATACGCGATATCACCCTCGAAGTCGTCAGCACCTGGGGTATCTTGCAGCCGCTGCGCTGTTCCACTGATCAACAAGCCTCGGCCGCCGCGCACCACATTGCGACGAAACAGACTCAGCAGCGGATCCGACACTGAACTGATGTCTGCCGTGGCTGGCCTGGAGGTGAATCCGTCGATCGCCGGCGCGTTCGTGACTAACGTATCGGACTCAGCCTCAAGATCGTCTTCAAGGTCGTCGGCGACAGCGGCATCGTCGTGACGCGAATCCAGTGAGAAAAACACCGGAGCGGAGCCACCCAGCAGGTCCACATCCCGCGCCGCCCGCGCCGAACGCAGGTTGTAGCGCAGATATACCTCCCGCTCCTGCTTCGTACCCGGCCACGTCAACACCAGGTCAGGGGCATAGCTGTGATTGAAGTACTCAGTGTCAGTGATGCCAACGCCCGGATCCAGACGCTCGATCTCGCTGATCACAGCGCCCTTGATACCCGCGATCACATCCGTCTGATCGCTCGAGTTCAACGCCGCAGCCACGGCGTCCTGCAACGAGTTGCCCGGCATAGCTACGCGCCTTCCCTCTTCAAGTGCATCATCGCCACTTTCAACTCCTCCGGGCTCAACACCAAGTCCTGCTGACGATCCGACAGCACCAACAACCACAGTCGCTGCGCCACAAGCCGGCACAGGTCGTCATCGATCTCAAACCCGTCCTCAGTCGCTGGCAGCTTGAGCCGCTCCGCGTGCTCGCGAACAGCAGCCCGGACATACTCGTGATGCGTCAGCTTCGGCCAGTTACCCTGGCTAAACGGATGCCAGGTCACCCACATGAATTCCGTCTCGTCGTCCATGTCGTCCCGGCACGCCCGCGCGGTGATGCTGTAGATATCGGCCAGATACTCGATGTACATCGAGCCCTGGCTGCCGACCACCGAATACTTCTTCGCTTCAACCAGCAGCGGGTGCCGCCTCTTCCCCAGGAAGTAGCCAGCTAAGTCATAGACCTTCTTGCTGCCATCAAGCCGCTGACGCGTACAGATCTTCTCATGGTCATACGCCGTCCACGACAGCCGAAGATAGGTCGTGCTCTCCAGGTACTGCTTCGCGCGGAACACGCCCTCCCGGCCAGTCTCTTGCGACTTTTCAGCAGGCATAACCACAGAGCCTAGTAGCCGATCTTCACCACGTCAGCCACTCAAGCGAGACCAAAATCTCCAGGTCACAGCCACGTTACTCGCTACCGCCAAGCGGGTGACACCAGGACGTTCGACAGGGAAGTACTGGTGAGCAGAGCAAGAGAATCCCCGCCGTGAAGCAGCTCGCCGCGGCCGAGGGCATGGGCGCTGCTCCGTGCCGTGAGCACCCGTCCTGCAGCCGGACACGTGGCATCCTCGAATGCAAGATCAATCGCGCTAGACCTCGGGGGGCAAGTATGTACGCGACGTGGCTCAGCGCGGCATCGGTGGTGATCGCGCTCGGATCGCTGCTCTACAACAGGCGCAACACCCGTACCGGGAAGCAATCACTCGACGTCGCCAGCGTCCTGGGGCAAGTCAACTACGAAAACGCCCGCGCCAACTACACCCCAGCAGCCACATTGACCCTGACCGAAGTTGAATTCCGCCCGCCTACGGCACTCGAAGGTGGTCTACTGCAGAGCGAAGCCTAGCTCTGGGCCACCACCTACGAACCTGAGAGCGCCGAAATCGTCGCCCGCGGTCGCTTGGTCAACAACACCGACAACGAACTGCTGCTCACGCTGCACGATCACCCCCAGTCTCGCCGCACCACGTGGTACAGCTACCGCAACCAGTCGCTGTTCCTGCTCGACGGCGTCGAGGTCCAACTCAGCTATGCCATCCTGCCCGCAGGCGGCGAAGTCACGTTCGAGTGGATCGACCGACGCAGCTCGGCCGAATGGATCACCATATACAACCTCGGCACCCGATATCGGGACTGGACCAGCAGCCCGGTGCCGCCGATCCCAGCGTGGCGACGCTACGTGCGAGCGCTCGTCACCCTCGATATCGAGGTGTTCACCAGTCGCGCCATCGCTCGTTCCGGGTTCTACGTTGTCTGCGATTCTCGCGCGGACGAACGAGTAGCGACCATCTGGCACGCGGAGGTCGTCGCCACACCCGTCACACTCGCAGGACGCAACTTCGACACCAACGAGCTCGAGTACGAAACCAACCCTCGTACGGTCACCGGCCCCATCGACGATGACACCATCCGCTACCGCGTCACCTACGACTCGACACTCGCCCTGCTGAAAACTCCGAAGAAGCGATACCTGCACGGACGTTTCTAACCAGCGCCCTTCATTGCCACAGATCACCCCATGACCTGCAGGCCGTGTACCGGCACCGTTCGGGCAAGATGCTCCGATGGAGTGGCCACCCCTCATCACCGCAGCAGCAACCCTCACAGGCGTCTACCTCGGCTACCGAGGCGCGCTGCGCGTACAGCAACGCACCATCCGGCTCGAGCGGCAGCGGCACATCGCCACGGTGGCCGGCGAAGCCCTCGCGGCTGTCGGCGAGCTGCAAACAGCACTCACGACCTACCAGTTGCAGTGGGGCCGCCGCACGACGGCATTGCCGACCATTGCAGTTGCGGCAACCGAACTCATCGTCGCCGGCCGAGACTGGAGGAAAGCTGCCCCCACCGCACTCCGTGCAGCCCACAGTTTTCACCGCGACCGCGAGCACGCTGCACAAATCGCGCTCGCCGCGCCGACCAGTCGCCTGCTGAGCGCGTTAATAGCGGTCTCACTACTCGGGGATCAGCCATTACAGCGTGCCGCCGATCAGCTTCGTGAGGGCGTTGCCGACCTGCTCGCGTCTGTCGGAAATACCAAGGAGTGGAAGCATCACATCACCTTTGATAGCCGCATCCACGATTTCCGCAGCACTGTCGACGACACACTCGAGCAGCTCCACCGGCCTGGCTGGTTACGACGCCAGTGGCAGACGCTATTTCGCCGTGCGGGCACGGCGCGTCAAGCTCTACTCCGCCGCGCAAGGCGGCGTTAGCCAGCCACAGACCCAGCATCGCGTAGATGCGTGTCAATGATGCGAGGGCTACGAACCGTCGAGCAGCTCCCACACCGCTCGGGGGTCTTGCGGTGACCTACCAACCCGGCGCACCAACCCAAACTTCCGCAGCGCCTTCAGCCGTGTCATCGTGGCGGGGCGGCTCATCCCTAACTCGTCCACAATGTCGCCGGTACCCAGTGACCCACCGGCCGACCTCAAGATTTCAAGCACCCGCTGGCTGTCCGGAGGCAGCTGAGCCGCGATCCGCGGATCAATACTCGGCAGGTTCACCAGAATCAGCCGAACCGTGCCCGCGGTCTGCCGATAGATCGGATCAGTCAACCCCACTCGACGCATCTCAGCGAAAATCCGTCGAATACCTTCACCGAGCTCTTGCCCGATTCGCAGATCCGCACACACCCGCGCAATCCGCGGGTTACGCGCAAAACGACTGATCTCCAACGGGTTATTCGGACTCGCCAACCCCGGAAACCTGCCAGGGCTTTCGATCTCAATCCGATTCGGATAGATCTCCACCCGAATGTGATCACCAGCGAGACTGTAGGAGCGGTGGATGACCGCGTTCACCAACCCTTCCAACCACGCATCTCGCGGCACGATCGGAGTCGGACCAAATTTTCCATCCGGCAGCAGGGCCCGCTTCTTCGGCACCAAGCGCTCGATCTCGTCACTGGCCCGCTGCACCACAGTAGGGATGGGTCCCTCGATGCGCAGGTCCATGCCTTCCTCGATGTTCAGCCTGGCACCGGTACCACGCTCGATGTCGAGGAATCGCAAGATACGCACGTATGCCTGCGGAAACAGGTCGCCTGGTGCTCGGCCGAACAGCAAGTAACCGCCGTTGGTTAGCTTGCCGTCGCGGGTCAATAGGCTACGAGCCTGCAGGATCTTCGTGACCGTCGAGGCGCCCGTGGCTCTTCGGTAGAAGTTGAGCAGGTTGCCGTCGACATGGGTCAGGTCGACGCCCTCTGCTACTTCGCCGTCGTAATGGCTTTGCCCCTTCTCGTACTGCAGCTCTTGTCTTTGGCCGAATGTCAGCTTCCGGCTCTCGTCACCTATCCGTAGGTAGCAGTCGCCGGCTTGGGTCTCATGCACCCGCTCGCTTGGGTCGATCCGGATCACTAGCAACACGTCGGGGTCGCCTGCCTCGTTGACGCAGGCGACCTCTTCAAACGTTGCCCTCACAGGCGGCGCGGTGAAGTCGAAGGGGGCTTGGCGAAAGTCGTTCAGCTTGGCACGGTTAGCTGCGAACCCCTGCACCTTGCCACTGTGCAGGCCAACGACGACCGTGCCGCCGTCGGCGTTAGCGAACGCCACCAGCGCAGGAGCTAGGTCCTTGGCCGCCATCCGAGACGATTTGCGGTCAAACCACTGGTCTTCGGCGGCAGCGATCAACCGCGGTCCGACCTGTTCAGGGCCAGCTACCAGCGCCTGATCGACCTCGTTGGCAGTCACAGCGCGTACTCTAAACCTCGTCTAGCAGCCGCTGCGCACACGGTTAACCATAGTTAATAGTAGCCGCCTAGCAGACCTAGTTTCCGCAGGTCAGGGGCTATACCGCCCCTTTCTAGTTACGTTACTAGTAGCGCTGCGTAGCAGAAGGCAGCGGACAGCGACAATCAAGTGGTGAGCTGGCGCCCTGCACCTCACCAAGATGCAAGCACGACCTAACCCAAAGGCTGTCGTACAGCGCAACACTGCTACCTCGGCGGACGCTAGAGAGCTTGAACTCAGAGCGCCGCAGCCCAACCCTTTATGCTCAAGTCACATCGTCGCCCCACCCATGGGGGCAGGCAAGTGCCTCCCGCAATAGCAGCGACAGTCACGCTCGCCGACTACACTCTCCGCATGACACCGCGTACTGTCAGTTACTCCAATGAGCCCGCTACCCGCGACGTTGACGTCCACGAGATCGTTGAACGCGGCATGCTCCATCCAGCGGAGCTAGAGCAGATGCTCGCACGATGCCGCGAGTGGGATGACGAGGAGATCCGCGACGTCCTGCGGTGTTTACTTGTGCACTCCGGCCCACTAGGGATCGATATCGTCCGGCTAGAGCAAGGCGAGCACAGCTCATCTCCTGACACCGAGTACTGGCGGCGGCTACGCGACTACCAGCTGCTCGACAACCACCGGGTCCGGCAGATTCGTGAGCACGGCACCGACGTCGAATGGACCGTGCCCTATCCCTGGGAGGGCATCACCTGGGTACTCGACCTGCTCAACACCTCACCGGACAGCGCACTGCGTGTCATTAGCGCCTATCTCGACTGCCACGCGACCGTGTTGCCAGACGGCCGCCTCGTCGCACTGTGTGACGCCGCCGCTCTGATCAGGGCCTACTACATCGGCCTACCCGAAGACACCCAGGAACGCATCGACCTGCTCACCGGACTCACCCCGCGCCAGTTCGAGCATGTGGTGGCCAACCTCTACCAACGCATGGACTACACCGTGACCCTTACCCGCGAAGTAAAAGACGGCGGTATCGACGTCCTCGCCACCAGCGACGAACCCGGTCGACACGAAAAGCTCTCAATTCAGTGCAAGCTCTCACGTCGGACCATCGGCGTTGACCCCGTCCACAAACACGCCTACGTCGCCGGCGAGGAGAAGTGCACCAAGGCTGTGTTCGTCACGAACTCACGTTTCAGCCCCGACGTACGCGACGAAGCGCGCCGTGACACCCGCCTCGAGCTACTCGATGGGCAACACCTCGTACTCCTGCTGAACCAGCACTTCGGCACCAACTGGCCCCTGCAACTCGAACGCCTGACAACCTTCGTCGAGCTGAACAACGACTAGAACAACGCCTAGTACTTCAGCCGCACTTTGTGATGATGGTCGGGTAGTGTGTCGATCTTGTGCTGAGTGATGATGATCTGGCTGCCTGGGTTACCGGGTTGGATGACCTGTTTGCGCAGGTCGCGGGACGGTTTCATCGGGCTGAACCTCGACGCAGGGCCCGTGCCTATGTGCGTGGCTTGCTTGCGCCGCTGGCCGGCAAGAACGGGTGGACACTGGCCGAGGCTGCCGGGGATATCACCCCGGATGGTATGCAACGTCTGCTCAACGCGGCGGCCTGGGACGCTGACGGCGTCCGTGATGATGTCCGCGACTACGCGATCAGTCACCTGGGTGAGCGTGACGGTGTGTTGATTGTGGACGAGACCGGATTTCTCAAGAAGGGCACCAAATCTGCTGGGGTGCAACGCCAGTATTCCGGCACTGCCGGACGCATCGAGAACTGCCAGCTCGGCGTGTTTTGTGCTTATGCCACAAGCAAAGGACGCACCTTGATCGACCGCGAGCTGTATGTGCCGAAATCCTGGACCAGCGACAGGGAACGCTGCCGCGAGGCAGCGGTTCCCGACGAGGTCGAGTTCGCGACCAAACCCGTGCTCGCGCAGCGGATGCTCGCCCGTGCTCTGGACGCCGGCGTGCCCGCCACCTGGGTCACCGCCGACGAAGCCTACGGCGGTGACTCGAAATTCCGTCGCTGGCTGGAAGATCAGCGGATCGGCTATGTCGTGGCCGTGCCCAGCAGCCAGACCATCCCCGCGGTGGCCGGCACGTCCCGCGCCGACGCGCTCGTCGCCCACGCACCCGCTGACGCGTGGAAACGCCGAAGCTGTGGAGACGGCGCCAAAGGACCACGGATGTTCGACTGGGCCGTCGCCGAACTACCCACCTATTCCGACACCACTCCACCCGTCTGGGGCCGCTGGTTACTCGCCCGCCGTTCGTTGACCCGCAACAGTAAAGGAAAGTATGAGATCGCCTACTACTTGTGTTGCGCCCCAACAGGAACGATCGATCAGGAACTAATCCGGGTCGCTGGGGCACGCTGGGCGATCGAGGACTGCTTCCAGACCGCTAAGACCGACATCGGCCTGGATCAGTACCAGGTACGCCGCTACGACGCCTGGTACCGGCACATCACCCTGGCCATGCTCGCCCATACCTACCTGGCCGTCACCGCCGCGATAGCCCCAAAAGCCCTGATAGCGGCCTCATCCCAATCACACTGGGCGAGGTCAAGCGTCTCCTGGCACACCTGATCACCACCCCGCTCGACCGCCTCGCGACCTGGGCCTGGTCACACTGGCGCCGACGCCATCAACACCGGGCCCGGCAAGCCCACTACCAGCGAAGACAGACCACTAATCACGAAGTGCGGCTGGAGTACTAGGTTTCGGCGGACACGGTCGACATGCAGGTACGGCTCACATGGCTGTCGTCGGCAACACCAGCGGAGTCGGCGCCATGTCGGTTGACGCTGTCGACCAGCGGACGCACGGAATCCCGCAGCGTCCGCTGGACAAAAATTGGCGGCGTCACGGCTGCCCCAGGGCGGCTGCCGCGGCGTTCATCCTCTCGGTCCTCGGAGTCCTCAGAGCTAGGCGATGATCTGTGATCATCCCGGCGACTGCTGACCACAAAGAGACTACAGCGCAGCCACCTCTTCGGCACGTACCTCCGCTTCCTCAAGAACTTGCACCGAAAGGAACGTCGTGGCAGACGACTCGCGCCATGCAGAAGTATCTCCGGTGCGGGACCTCATACGATCCCTTCGTCCATCTCCTCGCCGAGCGCGATCTGGGCCGAGACGGCACGCGCCACGGCTTCGACGGTCGGCGCCGCATACAGAGTGGAAAGTGACAGAGTGAAGCCGAGTCTGGTGCGCATTGCCGCTATGAGCCTAGTGGCACGAAGACTATCTCCGCCGAGCGTGAAGAAGTTCTGCTCGCGTCCGATGTGGTCGAGTTCGAGCAAATTGGTCCAGATCTCCGCGATCGTTGTCTCCAAGGCGCCGACGGGTGCCAGCGAACCGGCCTGATCCGCCTCTCGGGCGATGGTCGCGATCGCGGCTCGGTCGACCTTGCCGTTGGCGGTGAGTGGCAGGCTGTCCACTGCGGTAACCTTTTCCGGGTGCATGTGCGCGGGCAGCAACGTCGCGACGTGAGACTGGACCAGCTCGACCGATGTTCGAGTAACCACTGCCGCAACAAGCCGGCGATCAGTGGTTACGGAGGCCGCTGCGCGGACAACGCCCGGTGTGGCCTCGAATGCCGCTTCGATCTCGCCGAGCTCGATGCGGTGACCACGGATCTTTACCTGCTGGTCGACTCGCCCCAGGAATTCTAGTGTGCCATCCGTCCAATAGCGGCCGAGGTCCCCCGTCCGATACCAACGATCGCGCGTCGAGTATTCGACGAAGTGGGCTGCGGTCTGCTCAGACGCACCACGATAGCCCTGTGCCACGCCCTCACCACCGATCCAGAGCTCGCCGGTGACCCAGTCCGGGCAGTCCCGGCCAATGTTGTCCACAACACGGAATCGCTGGTTACGCAGCGGAGTGCCATAAGGGATGGAGGTCCATGCCGGGTCCACTAGTACAACCTCGTTGAAGTTCGACCAGATCGCCGCCTCGGTCGCCCCGCCGAGCGCGATGAACCGGCACTCCGGAGCGCGTGCGGACAGCCGACCGGGCAGATCCAGGCCGACCCAGTCGCCGGAAACCAACACGATCCGTAGCGGCAATTCTTCCACAGCGGCGACGAGTAGCATGTCGAGCAGTGCGGGAACTGTGTTCCAGATCGTGACGCCGTGCGCGGTGACCAGCTCGTTCCAGCGGTGCGCGTCGCGGCGATCGTCCTCACCGATCGTGACGACTGCTCCGCCGACCGACAACGGACCGAAGATGTCGTACACGGACAGGTCGAAATCAAGCGCGGACACGGCCAGCAGCCGGTCTTCGCGGCCGACAGCGAAACGCCCGTTGACGTCGGCGATGGTATTCAGCGCGGCCCGATGTGTGATCTCCACTCCTTTGGGCTCGCCGGTCGAACCGGACGTGAAGATCACGTACGCCAATTCGGCGGCGGGCCGGCAGGCGGGCAGCGGGTCGGCAGGCTGCGCAAGCAGATCGGCGGTTACGACGAGATCCACCCCCGCGAGGTCCAGCATGCGGGCCCGGCGCGCCGACGGCTGATCGACCCCGATCGGCACGTAGGTGCACCCCGCGGCGAGCACACCGAGCACCGCGATCAGCTGATCGGGCCCCTTGGGCAACGTGATGGCGACAGTGCCGCCAGGCACCGCACCCCGTTGCCCGAGTGCGGCGGCCAGCCGCAGCGCCCGGTCGGCGAGCTCGCCGTAGGTCAGCGCGCCGACAACCGCCATCCGGTCCGGCTCCTCAGCCGCCAGCCGAAAAAAGTCGGTGTGCAATGCACCTTCAGGCACCGGGCAGCCGGTTGCATTCACCGCGGCGCGCACTTCGCGCTGCCGGGCGGGTAGCAGGTCGGGAACCGGCTCCTGCCATGGAGCGGTGGCCAGTCGGTCCACCAGCGTCAAGTATGCCTCGAACATGTCGTCCAGCAGGCCTGGAGGGAACAGTTCCTCGACCGCGTCCCAGTTCAGCTGGACACCACCATCGACCTCGATGACCTGGTGGTCGAGCCATACCTGCGGCGTCTGGGAGACGCCCCATACGTTGTCGGCAAACAGAGTACTGCCCGGAGGTGGATCCGCCGAGACGCCCAGGGCGCTGGTGAACACAACCGGCATGGTCGTGTTCGGGTCCCCGGTGGTCCGGGCCAGCTCCCGCAATACCCACACGGCCGAGACGTCACGGTGGTCGAGCGCACCCCACAACTCCTCCTGAACCTGGCGTACCCGGTCGAGCCACGTCCCGTCAGGGGTCGGACGGCACGCCACCAGGAGCAGCGAGGTGAAGTCGCCCAGCACGCGATCGATGTCAGGGTGAACCTCCTTGCGGTCGAAGAGCGTGACGTTGATTGTCAAATCCGAACAGGCGCTCCACCTACCCAGCACCTCCGCGAACGCCGTCATCAGAACCGCGGACGGCGTCAGCCCGTGTTCCCTGGACCGATCCACGATCACGCGCCACCGCGCCGGTTCGACCGTCGCGGACCGCCGATCGAACCACGGGACAACCACAGCGTCAGGGTCCTTCGCCAGCGGCAGCCGCGGCGCGGGTGGCAAGTCCGGCAACAACCCACTCCAGTAAGCTTCGGCCCGGTCCGCGCCTGCTCGCTCGACGCCTAGCACATAGTCGCGGAACGACACCCCGATCGGGGGGAGTTCGATGTCCGGATTCTCATACAGCGACGCGAGTTCGACATAAAAGTTCAGGATACTCAACGCGTCGAGCACCAAATTGTCCATGCCGACGGCGAGCCTGGTGCGGCGACCGGACCGAGCCGCTCGCACAGTGAACAGTGGCCAGACGGCTGGATCGAACAGGGTGTGCGAGGTGGTCGCGCGGAGTTCGTCGAACCCGCCGTCGATCAGCTCCACCCGGAACCACGGCACCTCCGGCAGCACCCGCTGATCGCCGCTTTCGTCGAAGACAGCGCGCAACATCTCGTGCCGACGGACGAGCCGGTTGACGGCGGTCTCCAGCCGGGACAGATCGAGGTCGTCCACGTCGTATTCACGATAGAAGTGGCAACCGACACCCCCGAGGGTGAAGCCCTCGTCGCGCCCTAGCCAGTACGCGCGCTGGACTTCCGTCGGAGGGAACGGCTCATGCCGATTCGCTGGATCGGCGGCGAGTGCGAAGGGGACGTCTTGCACCGAGGACAGCGTGAGTCCGGCGGCAAATTCGGCCAGTACCGGACGGGCAAAGAGATCGCTCAGGGATATACCGGAGAGGCCTGCCGCGCGCAGCTTTCCGATCAGCCTGGTCGCCAGCAGAGAGTCTCCGCCGAGGGCGAAGAAGTCGTGCTCACGGCCGATTTCTGCGTTCGGCAACACGTCCGCCCACGCAGCCGCGACCAGTCGTTCGACCTCGCCGTCGGGCGCGGTGACCGCCACCTCTTCGCCGCGATGGTCGTCCAGTCTTTGCGACAGCAGCCCGCGGTCGATTTTACCATTCGCGGTCAGCGGCAGCGACGGAAACACCGAGATGACGTCGGGCCGCATCGACGCCGGCAACCACTCCATAAGGAAGTCCTTCAGCGCCGCAGAGCCCGCTGTCCCGGTTACGGCGGCGGCCAGCCTGCTGCTCACCGTTACGACCACTGCGGCACCAGTCACGCCAGGATGCGCATTCAGCGCCGCCTCGACCTCGCCGAGTTCGACACGGTGACCACGAATCTTGACCTGGTGATCGTCGCGGCCAAGGAACTCCAGCCCACCATCAGGCAGATACCGCGCACGATCACCCGTTCGATACCAGCGAGTCCCCGCGAACTCCAAGAATTTCTCCCGTGTGCGGACGGGATCACCCCGATAGCCGCGCGCGACGCCCGCGCCGCCGATCCATAACTCCCCCGCGACCCCGTCCGGACGGTCACGGCCGAGCGGATCGACCACGCGGCACTTGACATTGTCCAATGGCTTGCCATAGGGCACACAAGTCCATTCTGGATCGACTGTGGCGACTTCACACACTGTCGAATGGATGGCGGTCTCAGTGGTGCCACCCAGTCCGGCGAAGCGGCACTCCGGCGCGTACTCGGCGAGTCTGCCGGGCAGGTCGGTGGTGACGCGATCGCCGCCGAGCAGCACCACGCGCAACGGCAACGGCTCCTGCGCGACGGTAAGCACCATGTCGAGCAGCGCGGGGACACAGTTGAGCACGGTGGCCCGGTGCCGCACCAGCGAATCGACCCACACGAAAGCGTCACGACGACCGGAATCGCGGACGCACACCACCGCGCCGCCCGCCGACAGCGGACCGAACAGGTCGTAGACCGACAGGTCGAACTCCAGCTCGGACAACGCAAGCGTCCGGTCCTCCGCCCCGATGCCGAAGCGGTGATTGAGGTCGTCGACAGTGTTGGCCGCCGCGGCATGGGTGATCTCGACGCCCTTGGGCTCACCGGTCGAACCTGAGGTGTAAATGACATACGCGAGGGCGGATTCGTCACCGCTCATGGGTTCCGCAAGCGGCTGCGTCCCACTCGCCGGGGCGAGGTCGTCCAGCAACAGTGTCACCCCAGCGGTCGCCAAGATCCGCTCTCGTCGCGCTGCCGGCTGGTCCACACCCAGCGGCAGGTACGCCGCGCCTGCGGCGAGGACACCGAGCACCGCAGCCACCTGATCCGGCCCCTTGGGCAGCGACACGGCCACCAGGTGACCGGGCCCCGCCCCCTCGGCGGTCAAGTGGCCTGCGATCCGTAGAGCGTGTTCGGCCAGTTCGCCGTAGGTAACGGACTGGCCGTTGCAGATGACCGCGAGCGCGTCGGGGCACACGGTAGCGTGGTAGAAGAACGAGTCGTGCAGACGCCGTGCCCGCCGTACCACCTTCGTGTCGTTGACCTCGGCACGCGCGAGCAACTGAGCGGCCGGGACCAGATCGGGGGGCTCCGACCAGGCGTCCTCGTCCTCGATGAGCCGATCGAGGAGCGCGCTGTAAGCGGCGAACATCGCCTCCGGCACACCCGGGACGAAGACGTCTTCACGCAAGTCCCAGTTCACCAGCAGGCCGCCGTCGAGTTCGGTCACCTGCGCGTCGAGCCACACCTGTGGACCTTGGGAGATGATCCACGCGGCCTGGCCGAAAGTGCCGGTGACCTCGGGCGCGAATAGTTCACCCAAACCGAGCGCACTCGTGTAGACGACGGGCGCGAGCATCTGTTCGCCGTGCAAGCGCGTGAGGTCACGCAGCACCTCGACACCGGAGTAGCCGGTATGCGCCACGTCGGCATGGAATCGCTGTTGCAGTAGCGACGCCCGGTCGGCGAACGAACCGGGCGCAGCACCGTCCCATTCCAGCAGTAACGACGAGGTGAAGTCGCCGACCAGCGAATCCACCTCATCGTGCAGCGGTTGGCGATCGAACAGGGGCAGGTTGAGCATGAACTGCGGCTCGGCGCTCCACGCGGTCAGGGTCTCGGCGAACACGGCCGCCAGTGCCATCGCCGTAGTCAGCCCGTGGCGGCGGGCCGAGCGCTCGACCGCCCGTACCGATTCCGGCCTGAGCCAACGGTGATGGCGCGCCACGGCGGGCTCACCGCCGACGTGGGTGGCCGGGAGCTGGGGCGCTCCGGGCATCGTCGGCAGCCGGGCCGTCCAGTGCTCCCGCGCCGCTTCCTTACCGCTGTTCCTCCGTTCCGCCAGGTAGCGAGGATAGCTGTACGTCAGTGGGGCAAGGGTCTCCCCAGCGTAGCTTCGGGCGAGGTCGGCGAGGATCACACGCAGACTTAAGGCGTCGGCCACGATCATATCCAGGTTAACGTGCATTCGCGTGCCGCCTTCCGGCAGCAGGGAAAGCTGGATGTCGAACACTTCGCCCGACCCGATATCCATTTTGCGGTGGGAAAGCGAGGCGCGCCGTTCGTCCAGTGTGGACTGATCGACCCAGGGGTGGACACGCAAGCCCGGCCACGGGGTCTCGGCGAGCACTCTTTGGGTTCCGTCGTCCAGTACTACCGCGCGCAGCATCCCGTGCCGGACGAACAGCGCCCGGACGGCGGTCTCCAGCTGCTCCGGATCGACGTCCGCGCCGTCGAACTCATGATAGAAATGCGCGTCGACGCCACCCAGCCGCTGCCCCGGCGCGCGGCCGACCCAGTAGGCGTGCTGCATGAGCGCCAACGCGAATGGCGCGGCTTCGTCGATCTTCACATCGGGCTGGGCGGTCTCTCCGAACTCGACAGCCAGAACGGCACGCCATGCGGCGAGGGTTGGCGTGGCGACGAGGTCGGCGAAGGTGACATCCACACCGGCTTTGCGCCATGCGCCGGCCAGCCGCATCATTGTGATCGAGTCCAGGCCGAGCTCGATGAGGTTCTCGTGCTCGCCGATCTCCTCGACAGACATGTCGAGGAGATCGGCGACCAGCTCCGCTAAGGGGTCGGGGAGGGCACAGGGGCGTTTCGTGGTCACGATCGAATCTCCAGAGTGGACAGGGCCTTGCGGTCGACCTTGCCGAGGCCGTTACGGGGGAACGACCTCACGAACCGGACTCGGTCCGGCTGTTTGAAAGCCGCGACGCCGAGTTCGGTAAGGTGAGCGATGAGATCTTTGCGAGTAGGAGGCGTGCCGCGCGCTACCACGTAGGCGCAACTCCGCTCCCCCAGCACGTCGTCGGGGATTCCGACAACCGCGACGTCGTGCACGGCGGGATGAGCCATCAACAGGTTCTCCACCTCTTCGACGGGGATCTTGTCCCCGCCGCGGTTAATCACGTCATTGACCCGGCCCTCGACGACGAGTTCTCCGCTCGGCAGACGGCGTACGAGATCTCCGGTGCGGTAGTAACCGTCGGAGGTGAACGCGCCAGCGTTGTGCTCGGCGGCCCGGTAGTAACCACGGATGGTGTACGGCCCCCGGACGAGCAGTTCGCCGACGTCTCCCGGTGGCACCGGCTCCTCGCCATCGGTTACGACCCGCACCTCGTCGTCCGCGCAGAGCGGTCTGCCCTGCGTGTCGTTGACGATGGCATCCGGATCACCGAAGCGCGTGAAGTTCAGCAGGCCTTCGGCCATGCCGTAAACCTGCTGAAGCGCGCAGCCCAGCAGCGGGGTAACCCGTCGAGCGGCTTCGGCTTTGAGCCTGGAACCCCCTACCTGAAGGAGTCCCAGGCTTGAAAGATCCACGGTGGACTCCTCGGGCTCCTCAGCGGCATCCAGCCACACCAGCACCAGCGGTGGCACGAGCGCCGTTGCAGTGACGCGCTCGGCCTTGATCAGCGGGAACACCGCCCCGGGGTCCGCGCCGGCGCCCAGCACGACCGTGCCGCCCGTCGACAAGGTACCCAGCACGCCAGGGCAGGCGAGCGGGAAGTTGTGCGCCATCGGCAATACCGCCAGGTAACGTGTGTCGCCGTTGAATCCGCAAAGCTTTGCGCTCGCCCGAATGTTGTAGTCGTAGTCATTGTGAGTGCGCGGGACCAGCTTGGGCAGCCCGGTCGTACCGCCGGACAGCAACAGCACGGCGATGTCATCCGGACCAGGCCCCTCTCCCGGCTCACCCTCGGCCGCCACGTCCTCGATCGCTGTGAACTCGCCGGGATCGCCGACGACGAACACGTGCTCAATCTCCGGGACGGCGTAGGCTAGGTTCCGTAATTCGGAGGCGACGACATACGCCACCGGGGTCGCGAGCCGGGCCAGGTGGACGATTTCCGTCCGGCGGTGCGGTAGCAGTGCGAGCACCGGCACCGCACCGATCCGGAACAGCGCGAAGGTCAGCGACAGGAACTCGGCGACGTTGGGCAGATGTACCAGGACGCGGTCGCCGTGCCCGATTCCCCGTGCCCGGAGTCCGCAAGCCAGGCGAGTCGCTCTCGAGTTCAATTCGGCGTAGGACCAGCGCCGGGCTCCGTCGACCACCGCGGTCCGCGACGGCCACCTCCGTGCGCCGTCGTCGAGCAACGCGCCGAGGGTACGGTCCCGCCAGTACCCGCGCTCGCGGTAGTACCGGGCGAACTCGTCCGGCCAGGGGACGAAACCGGCGGTCATCGCAGCCTCAGCACCAACGATTCGAGACCGTGCATGGCCGTGCTGTCGCGCCAGCGCAGATCGTCCACAGCGGAGAGGACCTCGATACCGGTGAACCGGTCCAGCAAGCGGCCGAAGGCGATCTCCCCCTCCAGCCGGGCCAGCCGCGCTCCGAGGCAGAAGTGCAGGCCGTGGCCGAAGGCGAGGTGACCGCCCATCGGCCGGGTGATGTCGAGCCTGTCGGGGTCGGTGAAGCGGGAGGGGTCGCGGTTCGCCGCCAGCCACGACACCATGACGAAGTCCCCGGCCGGGATCACCACACCTGCCATCTCGACCTCTTCGGTGGTGTAGCGCGGCGAGGACAGGATGTTCGGCGTCTCGTGCCGCAGAAACTCCTCGATCGCGGTCGGCATCAGGCTCCGGTCTGCCCGCAGCAGGGCGAGCTGGTCAGTGTGCCGGGACAGGCTGAGGACGCCGCCGCTGATCAGGTTCACCGTGGTCTCGAATCCGCCGATGAGCAGCACGACGGAAACCGCGATCAGCTCCGACGGCGAGAGGCGATCGCCGTCTTCACTGGCGTGCACGAGCTGGGACAGCAGATCGTCTTCGGGGATCTCGCGTTTGGCCGCGATCAACCCGTGCAGGTAGTCCGCCATCTGCATGGTCGCCGCGCCCGCGGCTTCGCTCGCCCCGCAGTCGACCATGGTCTTCGACCACGCGGTGAACTGTTCGCGGTCGTCGAACGGCACGCCGAGCAGCTCGGTGATGACCCGGATCGGCAGCGGGTAGGCGTAGGCCTCCAGCAGTTCCACCGAGTCCCGGCCGGTCATCGCGTCTAGCAGCTCGTCCGCGATCTGCTCGATCCGCGGCCGCAGGGGCGCGATGGCCCGGCCGGTGAACGTCTTCGCGACCAGCTTGCGCAGCCGGGTGTGATCCGGCGGATCCAGGTTGAGCAGATTCATCGCGAAGTCCTCGGAAAAAGGACTCTCGTCGTCTTCGCCAAGGGCCATCCGGTGCATCCGGTCATAGACGCGCTGGCTGCTGAACCGGGGATCGGTCGCGACGGCCCTGGCCTCCTCGTAGCCGGTGACGAGCCAGACCGGCAGGCCGCTGGGCAGTACGACATGGCGGATCGGTGCGCTCTCACGCAGCTTCGCTCCGACGCGGTGCGCGTCCTGGACGAATTCCTCGCCGAGGACGAGCGATCCGGTTGTGGTCATGGTGTTCTCCTTGTGGTGCACCGGTTCAGCCGAGCCGGAGCTCGGGCCGGTACAGGTCGAACCAGTGGTACATGTCCAGTACGCGTTCCAGACCAGTGCGCAGCCTGCCGGTGACCACGTCGGGATCCTGTGCGGCCGCGCCGCGCACCCAGGTGGCGTCAAAGATCTCGAACATGGGATGTCCGGCCTCGGCGAGCACGTCCTTCGCCTGTCCCTGCAACGCTTCCGCGTAGCCGGTGTCCTGTGTGGAGGGATAAGGGCTCTTGACGCGCTCGGTGACCGACCTGGGCAGCAGACCGGCGACAGCTCCGCGCAGCAGGCTCTTTTCCCTGCCGCCGTCGGCTTTCATCGACCACGGCGTGTTGTAGACGTACTCGATGAGGCGGTGGTCGGCGAAGGGCACCCGGACCTCCAGGCCCACGGCCATGGACATCCGGTCCTTCCGGTCCAGCATGGCGCGGACCAGCCGCGTCACGTGCAGATGGCTGCTGCGGCGCATCCGGCGCTCCAGCTCATCCTCGGTGTCGAGATGGTAGACAGCGGCGACGGCGGTGCGGTACTCGTCGGCGACGTACGCGCCAATGTCCAGCTCCTGGCGAAGCTCGGGACTCAGCATCTCGGTGCGGTCACCGGTGTAGGCGTTGCTGAACGCCAGCCACGGGAACGTGTCGGCGTCACGGGCCGCCGGATGGTGGAACCAGGCGTAGCCACCGAACAGCTCGTCCGCGAACTCGCCCGACAGCGCCACCGTGCACTCGGCGCGGATCGCCTGGAACAGCAGGTACATCGAAGAATCGATGTCTCCGAGCCCGATCGGCATGTCCCGCGCGGCCACGACGGCACGGCGCAGCGCGGGATCGGCCAGCGCGCGGGAGTTGAGCACGATGTCCCGGTGCACCGAGCCGACGTGCGCGGCGACCTCGCGTACGAACGGGGAGTCCGGGGTCTCGCGTAGTTCGTCCGGGCGGAAGTTCTCTTCGTACCCGGCGAAATCCACCGAGAACGTGCGAGTCTTCTCGCCACGCGCGCGCAGTTCCGGGGTGGCGACAGCGGTGACGGCGCTGGAATCCAGCCCTCCGGACAGCAGCACGCACTGCGGCACGTCGGACACCGTCTGCCGCCGCACCGCCTCACCGAACAACGCTCCGACCTTCTCGACGGTGGCCGGGAGGTCGTCGGTGTGCGGCATGGTTTCCAGGCGCCAGTAAGTGTGGTGCCGTATCCCGTCGCGGGAAACCGTCACGACGGTGCCTGGCTCGACCTCGTGCATCTCCTTCCATAGCGACCAGCCGGGAGCCTTGGTGAAGCCGGTCAGCTCGCGGAGACAGCCGGTGTCCACGACCCGCGCGAACCGGGGGTTGGCCAGGATCGCCTTGGGTTCGGAGCCGAACAGCAGTCCGTCACTCGTGCGGTGGTAGTACAGCGGCTTCACGCCGACCCGGTCGCGGACCAGGACCAGTTTGCCGTGGCGCTCGTCCCACAGACCGAAGGCGTACATGCCGTTGAGCCGTTCGGCGACCGCCTCACCCCACTCCAGGTAGCCGCGCAGCACCACCTCGGTGTCGCTGCGGGTGGTGAAGCGGTGGCCGCGTCCTTCCAGTGCGGCACGCAGGTCCAGGAAGTTGTAGACCTCGCCCGAGAACGTCAGTGCCACGGTTCCCGACGGTGTCCGGGCCTCCATCGGCTGTGCGCCGCCGGGCAGGTCGATCACCGCCAGCCGGCGATGCCCCAGCGCGACATGGGTACGGATCCAGGTTCCGCCCGCGTCGGGACCGCGGTCGCTCAGGGTCTTCGTCATGGCATCGATGACGGGCACTTCCTCGGTAAGGTCGGTGTCGAACGCGACCCAGCCGGTGATTCCACACATGCTCGTTGTCCTCAGGTTCGGTTCGGCACGCGCGTGACGAAGACGCGGTGGCCGAGGGGGGTGAGCGGATGACCTTCGCCGGGCAGGCCGAGAACCCGCTCCAGTCCGGCGCCGTCGAGCACCGCGTTCCATTGCGGCAAGGTCAGGAAGGTCGCGCCGGTGGTGGAGCGGCCGTCGTCAGCTTCGGCCATCAGGAACGCCTGGGAGGTCAGGATCCAGAACTCCTCGACGGTCGGTTCGGTGAGCACCAGCCAGCCACCGGTGTCCAGCAGGCCCGCCAATCGCCGCACCGACGCGTCGGTGTCGGTGGCCGCGTTGAGCACACCACCACCGATCACCACGTCGAACGAACCGCGTGGCAAAGCCGGATCGGCGTCGATGTCGAACCGGCCGAACCGCACCCACGGGTAGTCGCGCAACCGGACGGCCGCCTGGTCGAGGAAAAGCTTCGACACGTCCGTGTAGAGGTAATCGACCTCGATCCCGGCCGTCGCGAGCACGGGCAACACCCGTTCGGTGGTCGCGCCGGTGCCGGCGCCGACCTCCAGTACGCGCAGCGGCCGGTCGGCCGGCCAACGCCGCGCGAGGCCGCCGATGAACGCGCTGACGGCACGGTGCTGGTAGCGGCCGGTCACGTTCTCCCGGTACAGCGCTTCGGCGAGATCGGTGCGACCCGCGGGGAACAACAGGGGGACCGCGTCGCAGGAACCGCCGAGAAGATCCGGCAGCCGCTCGGCATTGGCACGGGCGTACTCGACGGTGCCCGCGGACCCTGTCGTCTCCTGCCAGGCCCGGGCCGCCTGTGACCAGGCCCGGTCGAGCGTGGCATCGGAGTAGTCCTCGGCGTCGGGCACCGGGATCAAGAGTCCGTCCTCCTCCAGCAGCAACCCTTCGGCGGTGAGGACTTCGAGCCACCGGCGGAGCAACCGCGGATAAGCGACCCCCTTCAGTACCTCCTGCTCGGTGTTGCCCCCTCCCCGGAAGAGGCCGCGCCGGTGCAGCGCGTTGAGCATCGACATCAGCGCGGTCCGGCCGAATTCGTGCACCGCAGCCACCGCCGCCCGCAGGTCGACGCCGTCCAGTTCGAGGTCGGCCTCGTCGGCGATGCCGGCGAGGAAGTCGTCGCCGACATCGACCGGCTCGATCCGCGCGAGTTCGACGCCGAGCGTGGCGCGCACCGCGTCACCGACCTCATCACCGTGATAGCGGATGACCTTCAGCGCCGACAGGTCGGCGAGCAGGAGCGAAGGCTCGTCGGCCAGCGCACGCACCATGGCTGCCGACAGCACCACTTCGGTGGCACGGGAACCTTCCAGGTGGGCCAGCACCTTGGCGGCCGGCCACTCACCGGGGACGCCTGCCGCCGTCGCCGTGAAGAGCTGCTGTCCC
Source organism: Amycolatopsis lurida (assembly GCF_900105055.1). Classification (NCBI taxonomy): domain Bacteria; kingdom Bacillati; phylum Actinomycetota; class Actinomycetes; order Pseudonocardiales; family Pseudonocardiaceae; genus Amycolatopsis; species Amycolatopsis lurida. Next base: position 6,124,661 of record NZ_FNTA01000004.1, on the reverse strand, counting down.
GCAGCCGCCAGCGGTGACGATGGCTCGGGCAGCGTCGTCGCTGGTTCGAATCCCGCGACCATCAGAGCCGCGTGCCACTCGTCGAGACCCAGGAACGGAGTGCGGTCCCTGGGTTCGTCGCGGGACAACAGGAACTGCACGGAGGTCAGGGTCGTCGCGGTGTCACGGACCGACTCGGTGAACACCACCCGGCCGCCCGGAGCCAGCACGCGGCGGATCCGGCGCAGCGCCGCGCCGATGTCGGTGGCGTTGTGGAGGACGTTGCCCGCCAGTACGACATCCACGCTGCCGTCGGCGAAGCCCTGCCCGGCGAAATCGGCATCGAGGTCGAGCACCCGGCAGGAAACCCTGTGGTCATCGCCGAACCGTGCCTCGGCCGTGCGAACTGCCAACGGTGCCAGGTCGGTGAACGTGTAGCTGTAATCCTTGCCGCGCAACGCCGCCAGCACGGCGGCGGTGCTCAGTCCCGCTCCGCCACCGAGTTCGAGCACGCGCGGACCCGCCTGCCGGACGGCCTCGGCGCACGCGGCGTTGAGGTATCCGGTGAACACGTTGTCCTGGTAGGCGGATTGTACGTCACCCGCACGCACCAGCAGATCCCGCAGCGAGACTGTGTCGTCGAGAAGGTGCGGAAGCCACGCCAGCGTCTCTCGGTGGAAGCGGGCCATCACCGGCGGGAATCCGAGAGCGGCGTAGGCGGCCTCGAATTCGTCCCCCGGCTCGCTGTACGCACCGGGTGTGCGCGCCCGTAGCGCCTGTTTCCATCGGTCCGCCAGCCAGCGGTGCCGAGGGGTGACGTCGCCGGACGCGGCCGCCATCGCCTTCAGGCTGACGCGCTCCAGTACCTCCATCGCAGCGGGGAAGGTGCCGGGGTCCAGGTCACCGAGCGCCGCTAGCCCGGCCTCGTGGAGGCTCACAGCACACCCGCCTCGAGCGCCGCTTCGCCCTTGGCCACGAACGTTGCCGCCACGCCGCACTCGCCGAGACGGGCGATCGTGACCTCGGGATCGAGCACCTCGGCCGCGAAATGCCTGCCGGGCGGCACTTCCCGGCGGAGCACCGCGAGTACGGCCAGCGCGGTCAGCGCACCGGTCAGCGCGCCGTTGCCTCGGCCACGCAGGACGGCGGTCCTGGTGACCGGGTGACCGGCGCGCACGCCCTCCATGCGCATCAGGAGGACGACGTGTGGCTCGCGTCCGGCGAGGTCCAGCTCGCTGGCGCGGCACAACGCCGTCACGGCGTCGGCTCGGTCCAATGAGCGGACCCGGTCGAAGGCGGCACGGACATGCTCACCGGACACCGCGGTGAACCAATCACCTCGGTCGAGCCCCAAGTGCTCGGCCACCTTCGCGCTTTCCTCGGTGAGGTACGGCAGCAGCGACACTTCGCCGGGGAAGAACGGCAGGGTGACGTCAGTGCGCCGGGTCAGCACGCCCGAACTGCGTCCGCGCCGCCAAGCGGCCAGCGCCTCACCGTGTTCGGCGCCCGCCAGATAGTCGTCGGCAGCGGTGCGGGTGAACCTGTCGAGCACCCCGAGGTGGGCGACCAATCCGTGCACGGTGTCGAACTCCCGCCGCGCGAGCCAGCGTGGCAACAGTCCGGTCAGCCCCGGCTGCAATCCCGCTCCGATCACGGCCGTGCCGCCCACCGCGGCGCCTTCCGGATCCGACGCGTCCACGTGGCCGGCCCCGGCGCGGGCCGCCGCCCGCGCGACCCGGTCGCCGACCAGGTGGGCCGGTCCGGCGCAGCTCACCAGGATCTGGCACCCCTGGGCGAACCGGTCCAGTGACGCCTCGTCGAGGACGTCCACGTCCTGGCTTCCGCCGGTCCGCAGCGGTCCCACGTCGAGCGCGCGCAGTACCCGGACGGTGTGCGAGCCGACCTCGCCGGTAGCTCCGACGACCCCGATCATTTCGTCTCCTCACTGGACACCAGCCGCCAGCCTTGGGTGCGGCGGCGTTCGTTCCAGAACGCGGTGTAGCGCCCGTTCAAGGCCAGTAGCTCCTCGTGCGTGCCGCACTCGGCGATCCCGCCACCGTCGAGCACCAGGATCTGGTCCGCGGCCACCACGGTCGGCAGCTTGTGGGCGATGACCAGCAGGGTGGCGTGGTCCATCAGCGTGCGGAGTGCTCTCTGCACGTACCGCTCGTTTTCCGGATCGAGCGCGGCCGTCGCCTCGTCCAGGAGCACGATCGGCGCGTCCTTGAGCACGGCCCTGGCCACGGAGACCCGCTGTCGCTCCCCACCGGACAGCGAAGCCCCGCCTTCGCCCACCCTGGTGGCCCAGCCACCGGGCAGCCGGTCGACGATTTCGTCGACGCCGGCGATCCGGGCGGCCTCACGGACCTCTTCGGCGGTGGCCTCCGGCCTGCCCACGCGGATGTTCGCCTCCAGCGTGTCGTCGAACAGGTACACGTCCTGCATCACGACGGAGAGCTGCGCCATCAAGTCCTTTGTGGACTGTTCGCGCACGTCCACGCCACCGACGGAGACGGTGCCCGAATCGACGTCGAAGAACCGCATGATCAACCGGGTGATGGTGCTCTTGCCGGAACCGGACGGCCCGACGATCGCGGTCATGCCGCGCGCGGGCACCCGGAACGAGATGCCGTTTAGCACCGGATGGCCCGGCTCGTAGCCGAACCGTACGTCGGTCAGCTCGATCTCGCCGGGTTCGGTCACCGGCCGGGAGACGACGGGTTCGGCCGACGGCTTCTCGTCGACGATCGAAGCGAGGCGGCGCAGGGCGTTCGCGGCCATCCGCGTCATGCTGCTGTGCGCCGCGACCTCGGCCAGCGGGCCGGTGAAGCGTGCCGTCAACGCGATCAACGCGATCAACGTCACCGGGTCGATGGCGCTGTTCACCACCAGCGCCAGTCCGAACGCGATCACCGCCGCGAACGCGAGTTGCACGCCGAGTCCATTGGCCAGCAGGCGTGGCGCGGCCATCAACAGCAGCGTCCGGCCCGCCGTCTTCTGGTTCTCGATCGCGTCCTCGAGGGGACGGTAGCCCTCGGTGGTGCGTCCGAACGCGCGCAACACCTGCTGATCACGGGCGAACTCCACAACCCGGTTACCCGCGGCCGTGGTCGCCGCGTCGGTGAGTTCCTCGCCTCGGCCGACGGAGTTCACCGCCCACCGGTGTGTGAGCCACAGCAACGGCGCGCACACCCACGTCGCCACCCCTAGCCGCCAGTCGAGCACGAGCATGGCCGTCGCGACGGTCGCCGGGGTGACGATGCCGCTGACCAGCGGGGTGAGCATGTGCGCAGTCACGTTGGTCACCATCAGCGTGCCATTGGTGGCACTGCGGGAAAGCCTGCCCACCTTCTCGGAGGAAAACCAGCCCAGCGGCAGCGAGGTCACGTGATCTCCGAGCCGGCGGTGCAGGCTGGTCAGGGTGATCAGAGAGAGCGCGAAGCCGTGCATCGCCTGCTGGTAGCGGGCGACGCAGGTGGCGACGACGGCGGCGAGTACCACGGCCAGCCAGCGCCAGGCCGCGCCGGCCTCCCCGGTCAGCACGGCTCGCAGCACCGGCACGAGGGAGACCATCGCCAAGCCCTGCAACAGGGAGTAGGCCACCAGCCAGGCCAGGTAGATCTTCACGTCCCGATCATGTTTCGGGCCGAGGATCTTCATCAGATCCCGAATCATCGAGTGCTCCCCTCGGTGTAGGCGTCCCACATCCGGGCGTAGCGGCCGTCCGCGGCGATCAGTTCTTCCTGCGTCCCTTGTTCCACCACGACCCCGCCATCGAGGACGACGATCTTGTCGACGCCGGCGATCGTGGCGAGCCGGTGCGCGATGACGAGGACCGTCCGGCCGCGGGCGAGCACGGACAGCGCGTCCTGGATCTGTGCCTCGGATTCCGGGTCGGCATAAGCCGTCGCCTCGTCCAGCACCAGGATCGGGGTATCGGCGAGCAGGGCCCGCGCGATCGAGATCCGCTGTGCCTCACCACCGGAGAAGATCGCGTCCTCGCCGATGACGGAGTCGTAACCTCTGGGCAGGGCCAGAACACGGTCGTGGATACGGGCGGCGATGGCGGCGGCGATCACCTCGTCTTCGGTGGCGTCCGGCCGGCCGAGGCGGAGATTCTCCACCACCGTGCCGTGCAGCAACCGGACGTCCTGCAGGACGAAACCGACCTTGCGGTAGAGCACTTCGGGCGCGATGTGGCGCACGTCGACGCCGCCGATGCGGACGGCGCCGGACGTGACGTCGTAGAACCTGGGCACCAGCTTGGCCAAGGTCGACTTGCCCGCGCCGGAACCACCCACCAGCGCGGTGACCGTGCCGGGCAGGCAGTGCAGACTGATCCCGGACACGACGGTGTCGGTTCCGTCGTAGGCGAACGACACGTCGTCGAACTCGACGTCGTGTCCCGCCGGTTCCCGAGGCCGCTCGGGAACCGGCAGAGGCGGGGTCTCCAGGAGCGCCGCGATGCGGCCCGCTGCGGCGGTCGCCTTGCGCTGCGCGGTGATCCCCTGGTTCAGCACAAGCAGGGTGGTCGGGATGATCATCGCGACGAGCACCTCGGCGAGCGCCTCGATCGGCGTCACCCAGCCCTCGGCCACGAACCAGATCCCGCCCACGAGGCTGACCAGCGCGACCACGGGAGCGGACAGCGCCATCGAGGTGAGGGCTTCGAGTTTGAGCATCGGCCGCACCCAGCCCGCGTACTTGTCACCGAACTCGCCGACGGCCTCGTCGTAGGCGCGGTGCGCGCGCTTGGCCTGTCCGAACACCTTGACCACGGTGATGCCGTGCACGAACTCGACGATCGCCGCACTGACCCTGGCCACCCCGGCGTCCATCTCGACCATCTTCTGCACGAATCCGCGCATCATCGATCCGTAGGCCATCAGGTAGACCGGTAGCGTCGCGATGGCCAGCAACGCGAGCCGCCAGTCCAGCCAGCACAGGTAGGCGACGCCGCCGAGCGGCAGGACGATCGCCCCGGTAATCTCGACGTCGTGGTGCGCGATCAGGTGGTGCAGATCGTCGATGTCGTCCTGGGCGGCCTTGCGCACCAGGCCGGAGTTCGTGTCGGAGTACCAGCCGAGCGGTACCCGGCCGAGCCGATGCACGATCCGGCGGCGCAGGCTCGCCTGAAGCCGATGGTCGGCGGCATGCGTCACCGACAGCGCGGCACCGTTGGCCGCCCAGCCGATCACCAGCGCGAGGGCGACGACCCCGGCGATCGGCCAGACTTCGGCACCGTCGACCGGCCCGGGTTCGAGCAGGACGCGACCCAGTTCGGCGATGCCGACGAACGGCACCAAGGTCGCGAGGGTGCCCAGCGCGGAGAGCGCGACACCCAGCCTGGTCTGCGAAGCCACCGGCTTGCGCAAGGCGCGCAACGCGGTACCGGCGGTCTTGTGGTCCATTGTGGACTTCTGCTGGGACTCCGCCTCCGCCGGCGCGGATTCTTCGGTCACCGTGCTCACGAGTGTGCTCCCCGGTTGATCGACGCGCCCAGATGACGGGCCACCACCTCGACGTGTGGTTGCTCGATAACGCTGAAGTGGTTTCCGGGCACGTCAGTCACCGTGAACTCGCCGAGACAGAGGTCCGCCCAGAACGGTGCGACGAGGTGACCGACGCCTGCGGTGACACCGAACGACTGCTGTTCGGAGGCACGCAGGAAGGTCATGTCACCGGCGTAAGGCTCGGGGTCGAACCGGGCGGCCCGCATGCTGTGCCGGCAGACCTCGAACAACGCGGGCACCAGTTCCGGGCCGACCGGGATGCCGGCCTGGCTCGCGGCGGCCTCCGAGTAGGAAGCGAGCCGCTCGGCCTGCGTGCGCTCATGCTGTGCGCGCACGGCGGCGGCGACCGCCTCCAGCCCGGGATCGCCGATCAGCGAAGCCATGGCCCCGGCGGGCACCTTGCGGTCATGCTCGGCCATCAGCCCGTCGATCGCCCGGTAGACGTCCGCGCCGTCCACCTCGGGACCGAACACCGTGGCGACCGGGTCGAGGTTGAGATTGGGCACGAAAATGGCCTCGAACGCCAGCTCCTCGTCGGTTTCGAGGAACATCGGGATGCTGTCGACGAGCGTCAGGTCCGCGACCTCGGCACCGCGTTCGAGCAGTCGCCGGGCCACCTCGGTCGCCAGCAGCCCGCCGAGGCAGTACCCGATGAGCTGGAACCTGGTGTGTCCCTCGGCCAGCAGCCGGTCGGTGTAGTCGTCGGCGACCCGACCGATGAGGTCCTTCGGATCGATGGCCAAGTACACGTCGATGTCGGCGACCGCGATACCCACCACGGGCCCGAGGTCCTGTGCCACCAACGCGTTTGCCAATGAGTGGAAGTAGTCCATCGTACCGAGCGCCGCGTGGAACAGCACCCGGGCCGGGCCGTCGCCTCCGCCGCCGAACGGCACCAGCAGCGCGTTGCCCCGCTCATCGCGTCGCGCGATGGGTGCGGGCCGGTCTCGGGCACGCAGTGACGCGGCCAAGGCCGCCACCGTCGGCTCGTTGAGCATCTGCCGCAGCAGCATGTCGTAGGCGACGTCCGCCGCTTCAGGCACCTGTTCGCGCAGCTGTCCGGCGACCCTCGCGAGGATCAGGGAGTCGGCGCCGCGGTCGTAGAAGCTGTCGTGCCGTCCGATCCTGGCCAGCCCGAGCGCACGCGCCCACAGCGCGCACAGCCTGCCCTCGAGCTCGTCATCGGCGTCGCCGTCGTGATCGCCCGCGTCGTCGGTGGCGGCGGGGCGCCAGCCGACCAGCGTCTTACGGTCGATCTTGCCGTTGCCGGTGAACGGGAGTGCGTCCACCACCTGAAGGTGCGACGGCACCATGTGCGCGGGCAGCCGCCGGGCGAGGAACGAGGTCAGCTCTTCGGGGGTGACGGACGCGCGATCGGCCTTCACCCGCTTCGCGAACAGCTGGATCCCCTGAGCCGCTTGGGGATGGTCGTCGCCCGGCAGGCACAGCTCGGCGCCGCCGATCAGGTCGAGCCAGTCCTGGCGTGACCGCAGCGCCGGGCCGTCCATCATGAAGCCCTGCGTCAGCATGATGTGCGGATGCTCGACGACGGGTTCGGTGAACACGAGCCACCCGCCGGGAGCCACCAGATCCAGTACCGTTTCCGGCCGTCGCACGCTGTTCAGCACGCCGGCGCAGAGCACAACGTCGAATGAGTTCGGTGCCAAGCCCTGTGACCGGTGGTCCTGGTCGAGGTCGAACAGCCCGAAGCGGACTCCGGGGTGCTCGCCGAAGCGTTCCCGTGCCTCCGAAAGGAAGAACGGCGAGACGTCGGTGAACAGGTAGTCGACCTCGTGGCCCGCGAGCATCGGCAGCACGGCGTCGGTGGTCGACCCGGTTCCCGCGCCGACCTCCAGGATCCGCAGCGGCCGGCCGGTATGCGCGGCGGCGATCCGGTTGAGCACCGCTGCGGCGGCGGCATTGAGGTAGCGGAAGATCGGATTGTCCCGATAGACCGCCCGCGCCGGGGCCATGTCGCCCTGAGGGAACAGCAGCTCGAACGGGTTCTGCTCGCCGTCGAGCAGTTCGTGCACCCGCTCGACGTGAGCACGATGAAACGCCAGGAACTCCGGCGTGCACAGGGGGTCTTCATCGAGCATCCCCCACGCCTCTTCAGCGCTGATCCCCATGGCATTAATCTCCGGGGCGTCGGCGACCAGGTCGCGCCAGTGACGGGCCAGCCAGCGGTGCCGTTCGTGCACTTGGGGGTGAGACGCGAGCGCCTCACGCATCGAGGCGAGTGCGGCTTGGTGCAGCAGCCGGACGTGCCTGGCGACCTGTGCGGCGTCGAAGTCCGCGACCTGCCGGTCCGCGAACCGGCCGGCCATCGCCAGTTCCGGCGGCGGGGGCGGCGCGGGGAGGCGGGCCGGTTCGACGAAACCGAGAAGCGCCCGCTCGCCGTGGCGCTCACCCGCCACTACCGCGGCCGCCCCGCCCACGGCGTCATGGGCCAGCAGCGCGGCTTCCACCTCGCCCAGTTCAACCCGGTGGCCCCGGATCTTGACCTGGGCGTCCTCGCGGCCGAGGAACTCGATCTCCCCGCCGGGCAGGTATCGGCCGAGGTCACCAGTGCGGTAGAGCCGCTCCCCCGCGACCGTGACGAACCGGGCCGCGGTCAACGCGTCGTCACCGAGGTAGCCCGTCGCCAGCCCTGCGCCGCCGATGTACAGCTCGCCGGCCGTCCACACCGGACAGTCGCGGTGGGCCTGGTCCAGCACGCGGAATGTCTGGTTGGTCAGCGGGACGCCGTAGGGGATGGAGGTCCAGTGTCCGGGCACGTGGTCGATGGGATGGTGAATGGACCAGATCGCGGCCTCGGTGGCGCCACCGAGGCCGATCATCTCCAACCCCGGGGCGAACGCGCGGATTTCGCCGGGCAGCGTGACCGGGATCCAGTCGCCGGAGAGCAGCGCGAGCCGCAGTGCCGGGATCGGCAGGGACTCCGAGGGGAGATAATGCGCCAGCATGTGCAGCTGCGCGGGTACCGAGTTCCACATCGTGACACCGTGGTCGGCCGCGAGCCGGGCCCAGTGCGACGGGTCGGCGGGCCGGGCAGGGTCGGGCAGGACGAGCGCCCCGCCCACTGAAAGCAGACCGAAGATGTCGTAGACCGAGAGGTCGAATCCCAGCTGCGCCAGGCCAAGCACGCGGTCGGCCGCGGTGACGCCGAAGCGGCGATTGACGTCCTCGACGGTGTTGGCTGCGGCCCGGTGGGTGATCATGACGCCCTTGGGCTCACCGGTCGAGCCCGACGTGTAGATGACGTAGGCGAGCGAATCCGGGTCTCCTCCGGCGGCCACAGGAATGTCCTCGACCGGTGATAGGTCTTCGAACCACGCCTGGGTCACGACGTGACCGGCGGCGGCGACGAGCTTGTCCCGTCGTAACGGCGGCTGTGTGGTGTCCACCGGTAGATAGGCGCCGCCCGCGAGCAGGATCCCGAGCACCGCGGTGATCTGATCGGGCCCCTTGTCCAGGTTGACCGCGACCAGTTCGCCCGGAACGATCCCCTTCTCACGCAACGCTTCCGCGACACCTCCTGCGCGGCGAGCCAGTTCGCCGTAGGTCAGTGTGCCCGCCGGGCCCGTGACGGCGATGGCTTCGGGTGTCCGGGCGGCCTGGTCGAACACCCCGGCGTGCAGCAACGCGGACGTGAGCGGCGCGGCGGTGTCGTTGACCCGGGCACGTTCTACGGCCTGCCACGCCGGCAGCGGCACCAGATCGGTGGTGAGCCACGCTTCCGGTGACTCCGCCAACCGGAGAAGAGCGGCTTCCAGCGCCGCGAACATGTCCTCGACCAGACCGTCGGGGAAGATGCCCTGCCGGACGTCCCAGTTGACCTGGAGCCCGTCGGCGTCGTCGGTGACCTGGCAGTCGAGGAAGACCTGCGGGGTCTGGGTGATGCCGGATCCGGTCCGGCCACCGAGGCCGATCGCGCTGGTGAACACGATCGGCATCAGCGCGGCGTCACGGTCGCGACGGCGGGCGATCTCACGCATGACCTCGACGCCGGAGAACAGCCGGTGGTCGAGGTCGTCGAACATCCGCGCGCCCGTCCGGGCGGCCCACTCGTGGAAGGGAAGCCCGGCCGAGTCCTCCACGGCCAGCAAGCTGACCGACGTGAAGTCACCGACCAGCGCGTTCACCCGCGGATGCAGGGGCTGCCGGTTGAGCAGGGTGAGGTTGAGGCTGAACCGCGGGCGACGGGACCAGCGGCCCAGCACGGCGGCGTAGGCGGCGAGAACCGCCGTCGACGGGGTGATCCCGTGCCGGCGGGCCCGCTCCCGCAGCCCCTCCCACTGCGGCGCGGCGAGCCTGGTGTGGAGACGGCGGAAGCTGACCGGCCCGGATTCCACGCTGTTGAGCGAGGGCAGGTCGGGTGCGCGGGGCAGGTCGTGGACGCGGGCCTGCCAGTACTCACGGTCCGCGCGGTACCGGGTGGTGTCGCGCAGCCCGCGTTCGGCAAGCAGGTAGTCGCGGAAGGTGATCTCCAGCGGCGGCAGCGCCGCGTCCGGGTTCGCCAGCAGCTGGTCCAGTTCGTCCAGCAGCACGCCCGCGCTGGCCCAGTCCGCGATCAGCGAATCCATCGAGATGTGCAGGACGTCGCCATCCGGGCAGTGGGTGACGCGCAGGTCGAACAGCGGCCACACATCGGTCTCGTAGTGGCGGTGCCCGAGTTCGCCGCGGACGGCCTCCACCGATTCGGCCACCGGGACCGGGCATCGCGGCACCTCGGGCAGGACGTGCTGGTAGCCGTCGCGTTCCACGACCGCGCGCAGCATGTCGTGCCGTTTCACCAACGTGTTCCAGGCGTCCTCGACCCGGGCCGGGTCCAGTTCCGGATAGCGCACTTCGAGATAGCCGTGGCAGGCCACGCCCCCGAAGCCGAACGACTCGCGGCGGCCGAGCAGATACGCCGTCTGCACGTCGGTCAAGGGAAACGGTTCGTGGCGTGCCTCCTCGTCGTGGGTGACGGCGGCGAGTTCGCCGTCGCGAGCGAGGAGTTCCACGATCTCGGCTTTGTGCGCATGCAGCGCGGTCCGCCACTCGTCGGTGAGCACCCCGCGAGGGGCACGGAAGCGGATCTGACCGCTGTCCTGCCAGAGGTCCACCCCCAGAGTCCGCAATTCGGCAACGATCTCGGGTGCGCTCATGCCGGTAGAACTCCTTCAGTGATGGGGGAAACGAGCAAACGGGTCAGGGCCTTCTCCGGGGCCTCACCGACCGGGGGGAGCAGGCCTGCGGTCGGACCAGACGCAACGGCGCGGCCATCAGCCAGCACCAGGACGCTGTCCGAAGCCGATGCGGCGACCCACGGATCGTGAGTGATCAGCAGGACCGCGACGCCGAGCTGAGCGCGCAGTCCGGCCAGCAGGTCCAGCACCCCGGTCTGGGTCGCCGTGTCCAGCGCGGAGGTGGCTTCGTCGCAGATCAGCACCTCGGGGTCGGCGGCGAGAGCACGGGCCAGCGCGACCCGCTGACGCTGACCACCGGAGAGTTCACCGGGCAGCCGTGGCGCCATTGCGGACGGCAGCCGCACGGCCTCGAGCAACCGGGTGACTTCGATGTCCTGGGCCGTCCGCGACGTGATTCCCCGCAGCCTCCGCAGCGGCCTGGAGAGCGCGGTGCGGACGTCCTGGCGCGGGTGTAGCGCCTCGGCCGGATTCTGTGCCACCAGGGCGATCGCGGCGCGTTCGGCGGTGGAACGCCCGCGGACTCCGGGCGCCAACGCGGTGCCGTGCAGCAGGACGGACCCGCTCTTCGGTCGATGCAGCCCGGCCAGGCACCGGGCAAGGGTGCTCTTCCCGACTCCGGACACCCCGAGAACAGCGAGACAGCCGCCGCGGTAGAGGTCGAAGTCCACATCGGACAGAATTTCCCGCTCGCCGAAGGAGGCGGCCAGCGAACGTCCACTGAGGACAATCGCGCGATCTTCCGCCCTGGCTGCCGCGTGCGTGACCGGGACCGCCGGGGTGGCGGTCACCTCGACGGCGGAGCGGTCTTCGGTGACCTTGCCCGCGTTCAGCACCACGACCCGATCGACCAGTTCGCGCACGGTGCTCAGGTCGTGACTGACCCAGAGCAGAGCGACGCCGGTTTCGGTCTGCCGCCGGATCTCACGCAGGACCTCGGCTTTGGCGACGAGGTCGAGTGCGGTCGTCGGCTCGTCGAGCACGAGCAGCCGCGGTTCACGCGCCAGCGCGGCGGCGAGGACCACCCGCTGTTGCTGACCGCCGGAGAGCTGATGCGGGTAGCGGCGCGCGAAAGCGTCCTCCCCCGGCAGACCGACGCGTTCCAGCAGGCCGCGCACGCGTCCGGCCCGGATGGCGCGCGGAGTGGGGCCGGTCGCGGCGAGCAGTATCGAAGAGATCCGCGCGTAGGGATTGAGGGAGGCGCCGGGGTCTTGGCCGACGTAGCCGATCGTGTCACCGCGGACACCCGGCGCCGGGGTGGGCAGCATGTCCTTTCCCCGCACCGAAACTCCTCCACCGCCGTGCCGGACACCGGACCGCAGATGGCCGAGCACCGCCAGCGCGAGAGTCGTCTTGCCGGAGCCCGACGCGCCGACCAAACCGACCGATTCCCCTTCGGCCAGCACGAGATCGACACCGTCCAGGACCGGCCGGCCGCCGGCCAGCAGGCGCAGGTCCCGCACTTCCACGAGCGCGGTCATCCGAGCACTCCCCTCGACCGCCGGGCCAGCGCGTCAGAAGCAAGGTTGGCCGTCACCGCGACCAGCGCGATCCCGGCCACCGGGGCCAGCAGCGCCCACGGCTGCAAAGCCGCTCCGGGCAACGCTTCCACGATCAGCAGTCCCCAATCCGAAGCCGATGTGCCGAGTCCCAGGAAGCCCGCCGCCGCGACCAGATAGACGGCCGTGGCGAAACGGACGCCGAGATCGGCCAAAACGGTGCTCGCCACCAAGGGAAAAACCTCGCGGCCCAGCAGCCACGCCCAGCTCTCGCCGCGGGCGAGAGCCACCTCGACGTGGGCTCGGCCGATCCCCTGTTCCGCCGCCGCGCGGGTGATCCGGGCCGAAAGCGGAGCACTCGAAAGCGCCACCGCCAGCACGATCCCCGCCCGGTTCGGCAAAGCCGTGAGCACCAGCAGCAGCACCAGAATCGGCGGGACGGCGGCGAGCAAGTCCAAGGGGCGCAGGAAGATCGCTTCCACCCAACGCCTACCGGAAGAGGCCAGTGCCGTGAACAGCCCTGCCGTCACCCCGGCTCCAGAACCGATCAGCGCGGCGAGCGCGCTGGTGAGCAGCATCGGCGCGCCGCCGTGCAACAGCCGGGAAAAGACGTCGCGGCCGAGCTGGTCGGTGCCCAGCAGACCGGCCGTTCCCGGCGGGGCGAACGGCGGACCGATGGGGGCCGTGGCCGGATGCGGCGCGACAAGCGGTCCGAAGAGGACGGCCAGTACCGCAAGACCGAACAAGGTCCACTTGAGCCTGGTCACTGTGTTCCCGTCCGCAGCCTCGGGGTCAGCAGCACCACGGCGAGATCGGCGAGCACGAGCGCGGCCAGCATCGCCGCGCCAAGGATCAGCACTAGTGCCTGCACCACCGGCAGATCGCCGGACTGTACGGACGCGACCAGAAGTTCCCCGATGCCCGGGTAGCCGAACACCTTTTCCACCAGTACCGCCCCGCCGACGAAAGCGACCCCGGTCACCAGCCACACCTGCGCCGCGACCGGCAACACCGCCGGGACGACGGCCCGGCGCAGCACCGTCCTCCCGGACGCGCCGCCGAGCCGCAGGAACTCCACGTGCGGGCTCGCGAGTACGGCACACGCCGACGCGCGGATGACCCGCACGGCGTAAGCCAGTCCGACCAGCAGCAGGCTCAGCACCGGCAGCACGAGTACTTCCGGATACGCCAGCGGACTCGCGCCCACCGGCAGCAGCGACACGGCGGGGAAAATCCGCAGGCTCACCGCGAACAGCAGCACCAGCGCTCCCGCCACGACGAACTCCGGCACCGACACCAGGAGCAGCGCGCCCGTCGACACGACCCGATCTGCCGGCCTGCCTCGGCGCCACGCCGCCCACAGACCGAGCACGAGCGACAGCGGCGCGAGCAGCAGCACCGCCATGGCCGCCAGGAGCGCGGAGTTGCCGACCCGGTCGGACAGCATCTCGGTGACCGGCCGACCGGACGCCGAGATGCCCAGGTCACCGAGGAACAGACCGGCGACCCATTCGCCGTACCGGGCGAGCACCGGACGATCGAGACCGAGGTGGTGCCGGAGTTCGGCGATCCGCTCGGGCGGAGTGCTCGGGCCGAGCCTGCTGGTGACCGGATCCCCTGGCAGTAGATCGACCCCGACGTAGACGACGAAAGTCAGGAGTGCCAGCAGAACAGCGCCTGCCGCGAGCCGTCTCGGGAGAGAATGGATCACGCGAGCCCGGCCTTGCCGAGGTAGGGGTACTTGGCCTGGTCACGGACCGTGATGCCCGCCACCGCCTTGCGGGCGAGGCTCAGCACGTCGGCCTGCCCCCACACCACGGTGTTACCCCGGTCGTACATGATCTCCTGGGCGTCTTTCCAGGCCTTGGCCCGTTCGGCCTCGTCGGCACTGCCGATGGCCCGGCCGACCGCCGCGGTGAACCCGTCGTCCTTGAGCGCGAGCGGCGGGTAGGCGGCGAGCCTGCCGTAGATCACGGCCAGGGGTACTGCTCCGCTGGAGAAGGCGACCGCGTTCGCGGCACCGACAGCGTTCGGCTCGAAGAACTCCGGCGGGGTCACGATATCCGCGCGGACCTTCAGCCCGGCTTCCTTGAGCTGCTCGACCAGCAGCTGGGTGGAGGCGTTGTAGCCGATCTCCCACTCCGCGGTGCGGATCGCGATCTCCGCCGCGTCGGCACCGGAGTCCTTGACCAGTCTCCTCGCCTGGTCGAGATCACGCGCGGGAACGTCACGCGGCGTAAAGTACTTGGCCCCGGCGCACAGCAGGTCGTTGCCGGGCACGCCGTAGCCCAGCAGGACGGTGTCCACCAAGGCCTGCCGGGAGATCGCCAGCCGCACTGCCTTGCGGGCACGCGGGTCGTCGAACGGCTTGATGGTCGTATTGAGCACCCAGCCGTAGGCCGTCCGGTTCTCCTCGCCGGCGGTGCGGACTTCAAAGTCGTTGCCGGCAACACCGGCTTTGCCTGTGGTGAAAGGGATATCGCCCGCGTAGTCGGCCTGGCCTGTGACGACCGCGTTCACCTTGGCCTGCGGATCGGACAGGCTGAGCAGCACCAGTTCGTCCGCCCGGGCCTTCCCCGACCAATGTCCGTCGAACCGCTTGAGCCGCGACTCACGGCCGGCCTCGAACGCCGTCACCTGATAGGCGCCGGTACCGATCGCGTTGGCCCCGGTGAACGTCGCACCGTTCTTCACCATCTTGCTGGGGAAGGCGGCCAGGAACAATGCGGGGTCGCCCACCGGCCGACGGGCGGGAACCACGAGCGTGAACGGGTCGTGGATCTGGAGCTTGTCGAAATCGAAGTACGCGGAGAGCTGGCTCGGATAGGCCCGCTCCGGGGAACTCATGAACCGGAAACTGTAGGCGACGTCGTCCGCGGTGAACGGCGATCCGTCGTGCCATTTCACACCTTCGCGTAACGTCAGCACGAACGACGTAGCTCCTGGTCCTACCTCGATCCCGGTCGCGAGTGCGGGCACGACCTCACCACCGCTCAGCGTGAACAGCGAGTCGAACACGACATCACCGCGCACGAAGTCGACCGGCGAACCACTGCCGAACGGGTCGAGACTTTCGACCGCTCCGCCACCGGTGAACACCGCGCGCAGGACGCCTCCTGACCTCGCCACGGAGGGACCGGTGTGCCGCACCGGCCCCGAGGCAGGGATCGACGTGCCACACGCATTGAGGAACGCGCCCGCACCGGCGACGCCGGCCGCGAGTCCGGCCGTCCGGAACAGGACACGACGATTGATGGACATGATCTCCTCCGGGGGGGTTCAGCAAGGCAGAAAGACCGCGCCGTGCAGCAGAGCGGGGTCGAGCGGGCGGTTCAAGCCGGGCAACACGACAGCGCGGATCTCGGTCACGTCCGCGTCGCGAAGCTCGAAATCTCCCCCGCCCGCGGTGATCCGGTCGAACTCCGCGCGTTCAGTGGGTGCGACGTCCACGAGGACACGGCTCACCCTCTCGGCACCGTTGGCGTGCGCCACGTTCGCCGGATGTTGCGGAGGGTCGTACGGGGTGACCAGGAACGGGGTCCGGTCGTTCCGCGGGTAGGTGAAAGCGAACGCCGTCGTGGAACCGTCGGGTTTGGTGCGTTTCCAGTTCACCACCCGTCCCGCGCGCCGGAGTTCCTCCCGGCCGGCGAGCACCGCCGCGTCGCAGAATCCTTCGCCGGCACGAGCCCAGCGAGTCATTCTCGCCCCCGCGCCCCGGCCGAACGCCAGATTCAGTGGCACCGTCATCAATGACGCGCCAGGCGGAGTGGAGAGCAGTTCCACGATCGGCCCCGAGCTGAACCAGATGTGGGCCTGCCGGGCCTTGCGTCCGGCCGAGGCGTAGTCGACGGTGAACCCGAGCTTCCGGAAATCCCGGACGGCTTGGTGTAGGTCGTCGACCTTCAGCAGAACGTGGCTGCAGTTCATGCGGTGCCCTTTAAAGCGAGGAGGTCGGCGAGCGGGATCGGTTCGGGCTCCGGTGGTTCCACCAGTGCCGGCATTCCGATCCGGGCGGTGAGGGCGCTCCACATCCGGGACACGCCCAGCGCCCACTGGCCGTCGGTCATCCGCCGGTTCGGCTCGGCGGCGGCCCTGTGCAGTGCGCGCAGGCTCTCCGCGACCGCATCGGGCCACAGTTCCGCGAACACCTGGTGGTAGGTGCCAGGTGCCTCCTCGCCGAGTACGACAGTGCTGGGCACGTCCAGGCGTTCGGTGCCGGGTCCGGCCATCATCAGCCGGCCGGTTTCGTCCCGGGCCGAGTGCAGGCGCGGATTCCACAGCACCGGACCGTGCGTGTCGGCGAGGGACAGCACGCCACCCTCACAGCCGGCCGAGATCCGGTGCAGGAGGTACGAATGGTTGTCCGGATCACCAGGATGCACCTGATTCTGGATTCTCAAGGTGACCGGCACACCGCCGACTTCGGCGTGCATGCTCGAGAACGGTTGCCGCTCCGCGCTGTGCGCCTCACCGAACGCCCACGGCCGCAGGCCGCCCGTCATCCGGCCGAGCACGTCCAGCAGGGGATAGGCGACCTGGCTGTTGCAGGCTGCGTCGATGAAGTCGAGCCTTTGCCTTCTCCGCAGCACATCCGCGGCGGCCAGGAACCTGCGCACCGGCCGGAGACGCGGATACAGGGTGTTGACCGCGTACGCGACCTCGTTCGCCCGCGCGATCCGCAGGTTCGCGGCGATTTCGTCGGCATGCACCGGATGCTCCTGCAGGACGTGTACGCCCCTGCGCAGGAACGCTTGCGCCAGTTCGGTTCCCTGACCGCCGAGCGCACCGGACCGGACGACCACGCAAGCTGTGCTCACGTCGCCGGGCACGTCGTCCACCGATCCGAACAAGGGAACCCCGTAGCGCGCCGCACAGTCCCGCGAATAGGCGCTCCCGTTCGCCAGGATTCCGGCGAGGGTGAGGTCCGGGGCCGCCGCCACCGCTTCGAGGTAGATTCGACCGAACGCAGTACCGGCCACCACCACACGGGTCACTGCACGGCCGTCGCGGCGCGCGAGGACACTGACGGCACGAGGAACCGCGACACGCTGCGCAGCTTTTCCACCGTCTCTTCGAATTCCCGGTCCGGAGTGGATTGGGCCACGATCCCTGCGCCCGCGCGCAGCCACGTGTGGCCGTCGCGGCGGAAGACACTACGCAGCACCAGAGCGGCATCCAGCCCGCCGTCGGAGTCGAGGGTGAGGATGGCACCGCTGTAGAGGCCGCGGCTGCCGGGCTCGATACGGCCGATGACCTCACAGGCCGACGCTTTCGGGATCCCCGACGCGGTGACCGCCGGGAACATCGCGGCTAGCGCGTCCCATGCCGTCCGGTCTTCCCTCAGCGTGCCCGCAACGTCCGAAGCGAGATGCTGCACGCTTCCCCTCTCCTTGACCGACATGAAATCCGCGACGTGCACCGTTCCCGCCAAGCACACCCTGGCCATCTCGATCGTTGCGAGCCGCACGGAGATGGCGTGTTCGAAAACCTCCTTCGCGTCGCGGTACAACTCCTCACGACGCGATATATCAAACACCGAGTCACCGTCGAAAGCCCGCGTCCCCGCCAACGGCTGGGTGCTGACCGCGCCATCCGAGCCCACAGACGCGACAATCTCCGGACTGAATCCGGCCGCCTCCCAACCGCCAAGACGCAACAGGAAAGAACGTGCGGGAGTGTTCCCCCTGCGACCGGCTACATAAGTCGCGGGAAAGTCAAGGTCCTTCTCGACCGGTACGACGCGAGACAGGATCACCTTGTCCAGCGAACCCGCCCGAATCTCGGTCACGGCTTTTGCAACCGCATCCCGATACCCGAACAGATCCTCACGATCGTCGATCACCAGCGGTTCCGACGGCGTCGTCGTTCCAGCCGCCGCGATCGCTCGGGTAAGCCGGCCTTGCAGTTCGTCCACTTCGGACTCATCTTCCGCGCGCAACGTCGCCACGTCCCCTGAGAACCGGATCTCTCGACACGGAACGGCCAGATAAACCAGCGGTTCGCTTGGATCCGAAGGAGTACCGCCGTGGAGCACGTGGCTCCATTCGAAGCTGGCCCAACCGTAAGCCCGCCACTCCGGCATCGCAATGCACCCGAACGCCTCGGCCGCGGCAGCCTGTGACGACCGCGCCTGGAACTCCGTCCGCTTCCCTGCCTCGATCAGCGTCGTTCCTGATCCGCGCACACTGACGACAGCGGACTCACCTTCGGCCCAGCACAACGAGCCGTTGCCCTCGTAGACCACGTGGGCCTCAACCGAACCGGCGGCCAGCACGGCTGCGACCTCCACCCTGTCCGACTCGAACGGAATCCGACGCTCGACTGTCACTGCTCGCCCTTCTTCATGGGAACGGGGCGGGCGAGGATGTCCAGCACAGCCTCAGCCTGCTCCAAAAGATAGAAATGCCCACCGGGCAGGATGTTCAGGTCGAACGGCCCTCTGGAATGCTCGACCCAGCGCTTCGCCTGCGCGGCGTTCACTTCGGTATCCTCACTTCCGATCACTGAACTGATGGGACAGTTGGGCTCCACGCCGGCCACGTGCCGGTAGGTTTCGGCCAGCCGGAAATCCTCACGAATCGCGGGCAAGAAGACCGACCGGGTGTCCGGGTCAGCCAGGAGATCCCCGCTTGTTCCTCCGAGTTCGATCAGTTCTTTGACGATGGCGTCATCCGACATCAAGTGCACCGCCCCGCCCGGCGGATCCGATGGCGCTCGGCGTCCGGAAACCACTAACCGCACCGGTGTCGTGCAGTACCGAGATTCCAGGGTTCTGGCCACCTCATAGGCGACAAGCGCGCCGAGGCTATGTCCGAACAGGACGATCGGTCGACTGTCCTGTTCGGACAGCGCAGAGGCGATGTCTTCGGCAAGGGCCGCCATTCCCATCGCGAACGGGTCGGCCAATCGATCCTCCCTGCCTGGATATTGCACCGTCACTGCTTCCAAGGTAGGCGACATGGCGGCCGCCCAGTCCGCATAGAAACTGGCCGCACCCCCTGCATGCGGCAACAACACCACGCGTGCCTCAGCTGCCGGCCGAGGCACGCGACAGCGCAACCAAGTGGCCCAGGCGCTCACGACAAAGCCCTCCTCGCGGCTCACGCACAGTGGTCGACTTTCGAGCACCGACAAAGCCACCTTAGATGTAATGACATTCATTTTCATGTCATGTGGCGATGAACACCTTGAGCCGGCTCGCCTCTGACCTTGCACAGAATTTCTCCGCACATCAACAAGTCACAGACAACACGGCAGCTCGAGCACACCGTCCAGGCGTGCAAACTTAGCCTGGCCTTACCTAAAAATCCCCGAAAGTGTTCACTCTGAAATAGAGACTTTCGGGCAAAAATAGGATGACTTTAGGGCAGCGCCGCAAGCCTCTTAATCAGGTCCACCCCGCCGACCCGCCAGTCCGCGCGACATCGCACACGTCCTCGACAACCGCCTGCCGACTGAGCCCTGCGCCTTCAACTTCGTAGCTCGACCCAGATGACGGCGAGCCCATTGCTCCTCGTTGACCTCACGCCAAAGCCCACACTGCCGTCCTGAGGAGCCAAGGGCCTGATCGAGTGCCTCGACGAGGTTCTGCGACGAAATTTGCCGGACCGCTCGGCCATGAAACGTAGTTCCGGGTATACCCCACCCGCTTACCCAAACCAGTCTGACTCAAGTGGGTCGCACCCCGGAGCCACTTGCCCCCTGCTAGTGCCGTATCAAGCAACGTTGGGTAGGTAATTCGGGCGGCGGACCTTGGAGTTGACGGCGAAGTGGCGTTTGGGGTGGCGGTTGCGCCAGCGCAGGTAGCCGGCGATCGCTGTCTCCTGGGCAGCGTGGCTGGGGTAGTCGCTGCCGTCGAGAGTGAAGTAGCGGACCGCGGTGAACTCGGACTCGATCCAGTTCAACCACAGAGGTATTGGTGGGCGTGTAAACTAGCTCGATGTCGTTGGCCGCGCACCACGTGACGACCTCGCCTTTGCCGTGGGGTCCGTAGTTGTCACAGACCAGGTAAAGCTTCCCAGCCGGGAGGCGGCGGCGCAGCTGCTTGCAGAAGTCGAGAAACCGTGGCCGGCGCTTGCGGTCACGGACCGGTAGAATATCTGCCCGGACGCGAGGTCGAGCGCGGCGAACATGTGCCGGACCCCGCCAGTGCGGGTGTAGGTCGCGCGCAGGCGGGCCGGTCGGCCGCGAGGGGACCAGCCGCTACCGAGGCGTGGCTGCAGGTTCAGCGGCCCGAACTCGTCGACATAGATCACCCGTCCGTCGACGGGCGGGTGATCATAGAGGTCGAGGATGCGGGTCTTCTTCGGTATGGAGTCCGGGTCCTTGCTCGCTTTCCAGGTCTTCGTCGACTGCCAGGCCACACCCTCCTCGCGCAGGATCTTCCGGACGGTCTCGGTGCTCGCCCTGATCCAGGCGTGCTCGGCGAGGTAGTCAACCAGCATGGCCAGGCTCCAGGTCGTGAACGGCAACCCCAGCTCGGTCGGTTTGCAGGCAGCGATGCGACAGATCTGATCCCGGGCGGCCGGCCCAAACTTAGCTGGTCGGCTGCCCCTCCATTTTGGGGACAACGCCGCGAACCCGGAGTCGTTGAACGCGTGGATCACCTCGCGCACATACCCCTCCGTCGCCGCGAACATCGCGGCGATCTCACCTGCGGACCGGCCTTGGGTCGAGGCAGCACAATCCCGGACCGTCGCAGCCGCACCCGATCCCGGGTCGACCTGGTGATCTTGACCAGCCGCTGCGCTTCTTCAGACTCCAACGACCGCGCGAACACCTCAGGCGTACGTGCCATGACTCACCTCCACTGGCAAGCCTCGCGGTCACCAGCCCGGATGTCCACGCGACACGATTACAACGCCAACCTTCCTTGCCGAGGCACTAGGAAGATGTTCTGGTAGCGGCGCTACTGAGGAGGGAGGCCCGTGGAGCGCACGGCAGAACGGCGCCGGATGGGCCGCTGATCGTCCACAACCCGGCTCCGGATCACATCGGCCAGCGCTGATGGGGTTGCCAGCACTGAGAAGCAGATTCGCCTTTGCGCGCCGGAGCATCATCTCGCGTCGGGCAGGGGGCAGCACCGGATCTAGCGTCAGCAGCCGCTGGGACGCGCTGGCTACCGCTGGGACAGCTATCACCAAAGTGGCACCTCGCTGGCCGCTCATCGCGACCGTGCGCACCCGGCAGCGCAGCAGCCGGAAAGCGAGACTTTGTCATGGCCTTTCGGGCAACTCGGATGGACAACATGTCTGCTGATGCACGGCAGCAGTGCGATTTTCCCGAACCGGTAGTAGAAGTGCCCGATGATAGGCTGGTATGGCCCGCTTGGACCTGGTCGTTGCGACTGCCCGTTGGCAGTATCGGATAGATGACGGGTAGTCTCAACGGGCCCGTCCGAAGCCCCGGAGGAGAACATGCAGCAGGTTGAAGAGAGCGAAGAGGCCGGGAGCGAGTTGTCGTCACCCACGGAGTATCTGGACCTGATGTCGTTCAAGCGCACAAGCTTTCGCCTCCAACTGCTTCAGACATACCGTGTCCGCAGCGAACGGGCCGCGTTCGAGCAGTTCATAAGGGAGGGAACCTATGACGTTCCGCTGGACGACCCTCGACTGGCTCGGCAGCGGGAGCACCTTTGTGGCGGCCGGGTGCTTCAACGAGTCCAGGTGGTGGTTCCGCCGGTATCCGATTATCTTCGGTTCTCGTTTGGTTACTTCCGCCACTTCGCCGAGGCGGGCGAAGATATCCGAATCCTTGAAGCTTCGAGGTACTCGGCTATTGGGCTGCCCGACCACGACTTCGTGCTCCTCGATGACGAGGTAGTAATCAAGCTCCGTCACTCAAGCGAGGACGGGCAGCCCACTAGTCGCGAGCCTTTGGTCAACGTCGACGTCGCGAAGTTCCGTGGATACCGGGACCGTGCGCTGGAGGCGGCGATTCCCTTCGATGAATATGTGGCTCGGCTTTCAAACTAATCGACAGACCGCATCGGTCCTCGCAATCGTGTTCAGGACATGGCGAAACAGATGCGGATGTGTGGTTCGCTAAACGAGCGGGCCCGGCCGATATTGGCCGGGCCCCGGAGCACCTGCGTCTGTGCGCGAAAAGCGATGTGTGGGGTTCATCTGTAATGCGTAAAGCCAAATCGCCCACGGTCAGGCTTAGATGTACGTCCCGAGATGGCGGTTGTCGCGAAGCCGAATTTTACGGCGCATTTCCCTGCTGCAGCTGGCTGCCGAAATGCTCAGTTACGCAGGCGATCCGGGCGCCCGCGGTGCCGGCTATTCCATGCTCGGTGTGTGTCTTGCCCGCGTGCAGAACCAGTGAATTCGCCTCGCCTTCACGGAAGAACCAGGCCGTCTCGACCGTCGTGGTACCGCGACCGGTTAAGTCCGTCGTCAGGTCGAGCCATACTTCGTTGGCGGGGTTGGCGAACGCGGGATCGACGGACGGCTGGTGTTCGTCCTTCCTGTCTTGGTAATGCGGCCCGGACCCGTTCGGATCGACCCCGCAGGTCCGGGTGTGGACGTGAGCGGTGTACCGTCGGTTGGGGTCGGCCCCGCCCAGTGTGACTGTCAAACTGGCGCTGTTACCACGACGTCTCAGAACCATGGTGACTTCCGCGCCGACGGGAACGAGGTCCGGCTGGTAGGTAAGCAAGCTTGAAAGCGGGCGGCCGGGGCTCGGAGTCGTGAAACTGCCGTGTGTCGTCCAGGTGGTGATACCACCTTCGACGGTGGCAGGGGCGGTTGTCTGCGCGGTGCCGCTCGAACAGGCGCTGAGCGCGGACAACATCACAATCCCGGCGATGACTGACGCAATCCCGACAGAAGCTCGCGGCTTACCAACGTGTTGCTCAGCCGCGTCGGGTGGCGCACTAGCGGGGCTCGAGCCGGGACAGTTCGAGGTCGAAGTCGACATAGGAGACCTCATCTTCCGGTTGAACGATTTCGTACGTGCGAAACAGGAAGGTGGTGAGGTCTGCCGCATCCGCGGTGTACCTCGTATGGCCGGTCGGTGCCCACAGTATGATCTCGACGGATAACGGGTCGCCTGGGCACGGGCGGACTTTTACGTCGCCCTCTCCGGTCGGGGCAAAAAGTCCGTCAGCCAGAAGCTCGCGGCTGAACATCCACACGACCTCGGCCGGTGTCCCGGCGTCAAAGTGACATTTCACCGCGAAAGGGTCGTCGGAATTGTATTGGAGATCGACCTCGGTCGGAAAGTATCGACCATCCGCCAACCAGTACTGCAAGACAGTGGTGCAGCGGTAGGTGTTGGCTCCCGCCGATATGTCGTTTCTGGTACGGAAGTCCGCATCGTCGCTCATGAATTGACTATCGACGGCCGAACTTTGTTTTTACTCTACTGGCGCCTCACTCGCAGCGTCAGGCCACAACCACGCGAGGGCATGTGGCGGGTAACTCGACAGAAGAAGTACTTCGGGTAGAAGATATGGCCATCTGGGCAGATCCTTGCTGCCGAGTTTGATCCCGCTCGTAGGCTGCTGTGGGGGTTTGCCGCGCTCGTGCTGCTCTCCCGCGAACAGAAGCGCTCTCTCGAACCGTCGGAACTGGAGGAACCAGTGGAGAAAAAGCTTCATGGCCGCCGCCAGTCCCTCGGAGAGCCGGTGCATCGGCGCTATGGTTCGGCTGGCTGTCCGCAAACGAGCTCGATATGGCGGTGACAGATGGCAACGTGGTTCTGCCGGCCGCCATGCAGGCGGTCCGGTTCGACTCGGCGGCCGGCACCCTGACTCTCGACGAGGTGCCGACACCGACACCGGATGTCGATGAGGTCGTGGTCAAGGTCGCAGCCACTGGCATTTGCAAGTCTGACCTGTATCGGATCGACGGAGTCGTCCAGCCCCGGATGCAGGTCTACACGCCAGGGCACGAGGCGGCCGGAGTGGTCGCGGCTGTCGGAGCGCGCGTGGAATGCTGGGCTGTTGGCGACCGCGTCGTCATGGCTGCCGGCCGTCAGTGCGGCGAGTGCGCCGCTTGCCGAATAGGCGCCGGTTCGGATGGCTGCACCGATCTTCGGATGATGGCGATCCACTATGACGGTGCGTGGGCTGAATACGCGGTCACGTCTGCGACCTCGCTGGTCGCGGTGCCGGATTCCATTCCACTGGAGCAGGCCACGGTTATGTCGGGTGCAGTTTCGACTCCTTTTGGAGCGATCGACACCGCAGCACTGCGTCCTGCGGAAGCTGTCGGTGTGTGGGGGCTCGGTGGGCTCGGCACACATCTCGTCCAGCTGGCCCGTCTTTGCGGCGCATCACCGATCATAGCTCTCGACGTCAGGCCGGCTGCTCGTGAATTGGCGTTGAAGCGTGGCGCTGACGTTGCCCTGGATCCCGCCAACACCCGACTGGTGTCGTACATCAAGGCGATCACCAAAGGTCGAAACCTGGACGTGGCCTTTGATTTCGTCAGCAACGCGCGGTCTTTCGACCAGGCGCGCGCGGTGCTCGGCGATCGGGGACGGCTCGTCATGGTGGGCACCTCTCTGGACGTCGCCGAGACCGGCCCAGAGTTCACCCTTATCCGCAACAAACAAACTATCCTTGCCCACACAGGTTACCATGTCAAGCATCTTGAAGACGTGGTCGAGTTGGTGGAGCGCGGCCGCCTCGACCTATCTGCGTCAGTCAGCTCAATCCTGCCACTGGCTCGAGTCGCCGAAGGACTGCAACGAATGCGTGAATACGACGGCAATCTGCTCCGCCTGTTGTTGCGGCCGTGAACCGCGGCGGCTTCAAGCCGACTGTTGGGGGGCGATTCAGAGTGATACGGCTGCGGCCTCGGTGAGCTGCGCGGGCACGTGCTCGCCGACGGGCGCCGGGCGTGACGGCCGGATCCAGCCGCCCGAGACGAGGCGGGTGACAGCTGCGTGATCGCACCAACCCCCGTCAATGACCAGGCCCGGCGCGCAGCCGATGAGGAGTTCGCCGCGGCCGGCGGCGACAGCCATCAGGATAGCGTATTCCCGGTGATTCAGCGTGCTGGCGTCCATGACGTACTCCTTCTTGAACTCGTGCGGCCGCTTTGGCAGGGAAGAGTCACATACTCATGGTTCGTCACCACGTGACCGTCAGCGCTGAACGGGGTCCTTCGAGACAAATTCTGAGCATCAAGGGGCAGCCTTGGCAGGCATGCCAGTCAACGGTCCGCGTTTCGGCAGCCGGGCTGGGCGCGGCCGGTAGAATGCTGGATCCGGTTGGGCGACGTGGAAGACACCACCCTTCCACGGAACACGTGCGATTGGCCGTCGACGGTGGCCCCTAATCCAGTCACGCCGACTGGTGGCGAAGCGTGGCCGTGTCATGACAACCGTGTAATCAACGAATGGACCGACGATCGGGTCCCGGGTTCCGCGGCCAAGAGGTGCCCACCCGGGCATTGCCGCCGGAAAGTGCCTCGACCTCCTTGTGGAGGGAATGCGAACGGTGCTCGCCGACGATGTAGAGGCGCGAAGTTGCTGGCCAGGTTAACGGACAGTCGAACCGGTGATGACCCGAACGTCACGTTCGGGACATCACCGGGACCTCAGGGACATCCGGTTGCCACCGCTCAGCCGAAGAAGACTGAGGCAATCGAGTTGTCGAGACCGAGCTTTCCAAGATCTGCGACGTCTCCAGTGATGACGACCGACTTACCCTCGCAGTTCTTCTCACTCCAGAGTTTCAGGGAACCGGCCGTCGAGATTGACGAAGTTACGTTCGGGCGCGCAAGGTTTTTGCAACCATTGCCCGACACTCCTTGGGATGGCTCGTTGTCCCTGAAGTTGCTACCATCGAAGAGAATCGCGCTGGTCGAAGGCTGCTGGTCCTGCGGAGCGGCCTCCTCCAGTGGCGGGGTTGCTTCGGAGGAACCACTCTTCTGTCCATTCGGAGCGACTCCGAACCATGTTCCTGCGATGCCCTGGCCTTCTGTCTCGCCGGGTTTAGTGTCCTTCGCGAACCGGTAGATGGGCCAACCACCAACCGTGACCTGCAGCGATCCGTCTTCCCGTTTTACGGTGCCTACAGCGGACTTTTTGATGCCGGCGAGAAAGATCTTACCTCCGGGCGCTATGGTCACGGGGGGCCAGGTCTTGGCGCAGTCGCCGTTGCACGTGGACTTCGACGGCTTTGCGGTGTCCTTGTCGAAGCGGTAGAGCGTCAGGCCGGCACCGTTGACGACGACCGTATCGAGCCCACCAGCCTTGGATGCCTTGAGCTGGACCCACCTCCGGTAGACATCCTGCTTCGCGCTGTTCGGCGTTCCGTCGGGCCCGGTCGCCCAGTCACCCGTATTTGGCTGTGCATTGCCCGCCTTCGCCGTCCCGGGAACAAAAGACACTTTCGCGGCTGCGCCCGGTTGCTCAATCGCTGGTTGTGCCGGTGTAGGCGTGGTGCCTTCTGTGCCGCAAGCTGCAAGTGACAACGCACCTGCCGCGATGAGTACGGCGATTGAGACAACTCGTTTACTTGACATGTTCTGCTCCCTGCAGCCTTGGGCGCCAGGCCCTCTGGAATTCCCCTGCTCCCTCAACACGGATGCCGGGGTGGACCGGTTCAGTGCAAATCGCAGTCCTTTGACTTATGGGTCCTAACAGAATGGTCTTGGGTGTGGCTTGATGCCGTGTCTCAGTGATCGTTGTGTGAGGGGTGAACTGGGTGGGGCAGCGGCGTCCGTGGGAGGTCGATGACGGTCTGTGGGAACGGATTGAGCCGTTGTTGCCGCGGGTGGAGCGTCGGTTTCGGCATCCGGGGCGTAAGCGGTTGGATGACCGTAAGGCGTTGTGCGGGATCATGTTCGTGCTCTATACGGCGATTCCGTGGGAGTTCCTGCCGCAGGAGCTGGGTTATGGGTCGGGTATGACGTGCTGGCGGCGGTTGCGGGATTGGACCGAGGCCGGGGTGTGGCAGCAGTTACATGAGCTGCTGCTGGCGGAGCTGAATGGGGCGAACCTGCTGGACTGGTCGCGTGCGGCGGTCGAGGGATCGCATGTGCGGGCGTTAAAAGGGGGCCGGAAACCGGCCCGAGCCCGGTCGATCGAGCCCGTGTCGGGTCGAAACACCATGTGATCACCGACGGTATCGGGATCCCGCTGGCGGCTACTCTGACCGGCGGGAACCGGCACGACGTCACTCAGCTGATGCCGTTGACCCACGCGATCCCGCCGGTCCGGGGCCGCCCCGGGCCGGCCGCGCCGGATCTACGCCGACCGGGCCTACGACCACGACAAATACCGCCGCCTTGTCGGCGACATGGGAATCACCCCGGCCATCGCCCGCTGCGGTGAACACCACGGCTCCAGCCTCGGTGTTCACCGCCGGGTCGTCGAAGGTGCCTTCGCCCTGCTGCACTGGTTCCGCCGCCTGCGCATCCGCTGGGAAGTCCGCGACGACATCCACCAAGCCTTCCTCACCCTCGGCTGCGCGATCATCTCCTGGCGCCGCCTCAAAGCCCACTCATTCTGTTAGGACCCCTAAATCACGCCTGCGCGCATGGCATAGGCAACCGCGTGGGGCCGGTTCCGGAGGTGGAGGCGGTTGGTCAGCCCGTAAACCGTGTTCTTCACCGTACGTTCGGAGTAGCACAACTTAGCCGCGATTTCGGCGGTATCGCATCCCTGAGCCATCAACCGGAGCACGTCGATTTCGCGCGCGGTCAGGCTGGCGGAGTCCGCGCCGTCCCGAACCAGCGGTTCGTCCTGCAGCCGCCGCATGCTGTCGAGCAGCTGTCCGAGCAGATCAGTCGGAAGCAGGCCACGTCGTGGCGCCACGGACAGTACTGCTTCAACGAGGAGATCACCTGAGGTCCTCGCGCGCGACAGC
Source organism: Amycolatopsis lurida (assembly GCF_900105055.1). Lineage (NCBI taxonomy): Bacteria > Bacillati > Actinomycetota > Actinomycetes > Pseudonocardiales > Pseudonocardiaceae > Amycolatopsis > Amycolatopsis lurida. The sequence continues at coordinate 6,096,652 of NZ_FNTA01000004.1, read as the reverse complement.
ACGGCGACCACCCGGCATTCGACTGCGGTCAGTATGTCGTTCTCCCCCAATTCGCCTGCCAACAGCACCTTGGGAACGAGTGTTGAACCGCCGTCGCCTCGTAGCTCCGCGACCACTCGCGGCGTCAAGCGGTCGGTGTGGGCGACCAATACGTCGTCCCCGGTCAGCTCTCCCGGTTCGACGACCATCAGCTCAGTACGGGTTCGCAAGAAACTCGTAAGGCCCGCGTGCATGATCGGATCTGTCGTCCACACCGCAACACGTACTGGTTCCACCGTGGGTTCCTCCCGCTTGAGTAGCTCTGACAGCAAGCATGAGGCAGCCGACTTCACGATCTCTAAATGCTCCAAATGGTCGGTTTTCAGAACGGACACCGCCCAGCGGGTTACCACGACTTCATCTTCTGTGGTCTCAGCGCGTCAAGCCAAGCGGCTAACGCGGTGCATGGCGAAGAAGGAAGAAGAAGGAATCCATGCGTCCAAGATCGCCGGACCACTGATGCGGGCGATCGATCACGTCGCCGTCGAGCAGGCAGTGGACAGGCGTCCTACGCCGAAGCCGTCACCACGTTGCGGGTCGGAGGTCGTCAGCCACTGGCAGCATCGCCGGGTAACCTCAATTTTCGACGTGCTCCGCAGCTCAGGGTTCACCGGGGCCCCGGGCCCAGGCCCCGACCAGCTCAACGGTCCAGACGGTCGCTCTCGCAGCCCTCAGTTCCTCGGCCAGCCGATCGGCCATCCCGTCGATGTCCACCTCGGCTTCGCCGACAATGCCGTGTGCGAGCGCCAGCGGCAGAACACTTCGGGCCGGTCGCCGCCATGAACTCGGTCACGAGCGAATCGGCCAGCCCTGCCGGCTCGACGGCGGTGACGCCTCGCACGTCGAGGTCGGCTTCGAATAGGGTGCGCGCGAGCTGCTCGCCCAAATCAGGGGTTGGCGCCCCCTGCTCGCATGGCATCGATGACCCATCGCGTGCTCCTGGTGAGCAGCGGAGTCGGCGGCTCCGATCGGCAACGGGACAGGTTGTAGTCCTGGAAGGACACGATCCCCCCTGGCCGGACTTGGCGGCTCAGCTCCCGCACGGTCGTGACCGGCTCCGGCAGGCGCATCAGAATCAGGCGGCCGACCAGCGCGTCGACCGGATCCTCCAGCCGCAGCTCGCTCAGGTCCGCCTGAAAGAATACCAGGTTGGTCAGTCCGGCTTCGTGCGCGCGGGCCCTGGCCACTTCGAGGACGGCCGGATTGACGTCCACGCCGATCACCGAGCCGGCGGGGCCGACTCGTTCGGCGAGCATCATGCTCACGTCGCCGATGCCACAACCGGCGTCGAGTACCCGCATTCCCGAACCCAACCCGGCCAATCGGACAGGTGAGCGCTGTACGGGTCCATGATCTTCGCCTGCAACTGGAGCCGTTCGGCCTCGGCCATGGTGCGCGGCATCACATATTCGTCAGACATGGTCACCGGTCCTTCCCAAGGAACTCGGCCACTTCGGGCCAAAGCTCGTCCTAATCATCACCGTCGTACCCGTTGCCCTGCGTGAGCCCCGGCACGGTGATCAAGCGCGCGGAGACGTCGGACGCCTGCGCCTTGGCGACGAGATCGCGGGCTGCTCGACGGGAATGATCTCGTCGGCATCGCCGTGCAAAGCGAGCATGGGGGTGGTGGCCTTTCCGAGCGAATTCATCGGTCGCCGTTCCGGGGCGAAAAACCAGGTCGCGAGGTCCTCCGGCTCGAATTCGGGATCGGCGGGCAGGAAGGACCCGGCGCGGTCCGCTCTGCCGCCACCAGCAGCGTCGGATCGTACAAGCCCGTGATCAGGACGGCGCAGTGCCAACATGATGGCTCTCGCACGAGCGCCGACAGGGCGGTGTACCCGCCCCTGCTGGTGCCCAACACACTTATCCGTGCGTCGTCGATTTCGGGTAGCCCAGCCAGGTAGGTCGCCGCCGCGACGATGTCGTCGATCTCCAGGCCGTCCATTTCCGCCAGAACGTCGAAGTCGACGCCGTGCCCCGGCGTGCCTCGATGGTCGACGGTGAACACCGCGAACCCTGCCGCTTGCAGCGGTCGATGTTCGCCTGTCTGGACGTAATCGCCCTCGCGGTTCAAGGCTCCGCCTTTTCCTGCGGTGCACACCACGACGGCTGGATGCGGCCCCGGACCGGGAGGCAGGCTGAGGTGGCCGTAGACGGTCAGCCCACCACTCGACGCGAATTCGTGGACGGTGAGCTCTTCGGCCGGCTCGAATGTCTCTGCGGCGGGCCGGTCGAGCTTCGTCGATGAGCAGACCGATCAGCCCGCTCATGGTCAGGTCCCGTTGCAGCTTGACCGCCGGGATCGATACCCTGAGTTCCTTCTGCACCAGGACCCTCAGTCCGACTGCGGTCAGCGAGTCGACATCGACCGGTTGGTCGTCGTCCAGCTGTCCTTCGGTCAGCCCGGTCGACTGCTGCAAGAGGGGGGCCACGAGCGTAGGCAGCAGAGCGGCCCGTTCTTCGGGGCTCATGGTATGCAGCCGCGGCCCACCCGAACCGGCTCCGCCTCCATCCGACGCGCCGGAAGGCACGATCGAACGGACTTGAGGCAACGAGGCGAGCTGGGGATTGGACCTCCCCCAGCGTGGCCAGTCCATGTCGGCCACGTTGGTTTCCACCGGCCTGGTCCGCAGCAAGGTGTCCAGTTCGGCCGCGAACCGCGCGGGCGACAAGCCGACATGCCTGTTGCGTCGGAGGAACGTGCCGATTTCGCCCTTGCCGCTGACCGCCACGCCCACTTCCTCGATCAATCCCCAGCCGATGCTGGTTGCGGGCAGCCCACGAGCGGCCCGGCAGCGGGCGAGGCCGTCGAGGAACTCGTTGGCGGTCGAGTAAGCGCCAAGCGCGGCTGAACCGAGTTGCGCGCCCACCGAGGAGAAGAGCACGAAGAAGTCGAGGGAGTCCGGCTCGGTCTCCAGATGGAGGCTCCAGGCACCGTCCGCCTTCGGCCTGGTCGCTTTGACCAGGCGCGTCGCGTCGGCGTCCGCGAGCACGACGTCGTCGAAATCGGCCGCGGCATGGATGATGCCCGCGATCGCCGGCTGCCGCCCGCGAACGCGAGACAGCAGTGCGGCGACCTGATCCCGGTCGGCCACATCGGCCTTCTCGACCCGGACCTCCACACCTCGGCTGGTCAATTCAACGACCGTGCGCTCCGCCTCCTGCGTCCGCACACCGTTCCGGCTGACGAGCGCGAGGTGACGGGTACCCCGGTCCGCCAGCAACCGGGCCACCGTCCGCCCCAGCCCGCCGAGGCCGCCAGTGACGAGGTAGGTCGCATCACGCCGGATCGGCGTCTCCGGTAGCGACGATGCGGGCACGGTGATCGGTTCACCGGCGATGTGGACGGCGACCTTGCCGAAATGATCAGGTCCGCCCATGGTCATGAACCCTTTGTCGACCTTCTCGGCTGGCACCTCGGTGACCGGCAGCGGGTCGATGACTCCCTTCTCGAAGAGTTCCACCGTCTCGTGCAGACATTCCCGAACCTGTGCAGTGTTCAACGACATCATCTGGTCGTAGTCGAAGGTATGGAAGGCCATCGCCTTCCTGGTGGAGGCCAGCCGCACGGCGGAGTCGGCACCGGCGGCGAGCTTGCCCGCTCGATGAACCGCCCGAAAGTGCGCAGCAACCTCAGACTGGGGTGGACCATGTCCGTCGGCAACGAGTCGAGGACGACTGGCGTTGCCCCCAGATGACGGACTCGGGTTTGTGGAGTAGATGGCTTGTCGTCTGGAAGGCTGTCGATCATGCCGAAGGCTTATCCCGCTGAATTCCGGGCTCGGGCGGTCGCCCTGGTCCGGGCTGGTAAGCCGGTCAGAGAGACCGCACGTGAGCTCGAGATCAGCGAGTCATGCCTGCACGACTGGGTCAAGCAGGACCGCATCGACCACGGTGAACGTCCAGGGCTGAGCAGCACCGAGCACGCCGATGTCGTGGCGGCGAAGCGACGGATCCGCCAGCTGGAGACCGAGCTGGAGGTCCTGCGCGAGGCTTCGAAGGTCTACGAGGAGCTGAAGGGCGACCCCAAAGGGGCGTTCCCGGTAGTCGCCCGGCTCGCGGACCGGGGGCTACCGGTCAAGATGGCCTGCCGGCTGCTGGAGGTGAGTCATTCCGGCTTCTACGAGTGGCGCTCGAGACCGATCTCGCCGGCGGCGGCCGTGTCAGGATAACCGTGTAAGCCGTGAATGGACCAGGATCGGGTCGTCGAACGCGACCCAGAAAGGCTCTATCCATGACCGAGAACACATCGCCTGATCGGGCTGCGGGTCCCGCGGCCGGCGAGGCACTCGCTCGTGTGTTGCCGCCGGAAACGCTTGATGCGTTGATGAAGACGCGTACGCGAATGGCGGGGCACTGGGTGCGCAAGAATTGCTGAACGAGATGACCAAGGCGGCACTCGAGCGAGCACTGGACGCCAAGATGACCCATCATCTCGGATACGAGAAAGGAGACCCTGCCGGGAACGGTTCCGGGAACTCCCGGAACGATAGGTCCCCAAACCGTGTCCACCTCGAATGGCCCGGTCGAGGTGGCGGTGCCGCGTGACCGGAATGGCTCGTTCGAACCGGCGATCGTGCCGAAACGCGCACGCAGGCTCGGCAACATCGACAAGGCGATCCTCTCACTGTATTCGCCTGGCATGACCACCCGGGACATCGAATCCCATTTACGTGAAGTATATGGCGTGAACGTGTCACGGGAATTGATCTCCAACGTCACCGAAGTGGTGACCGACGAAATCGCGTTGCGGCAATCCCAGCCCCTGGACGAAATGTACCCGATCCTCTATGTCGACGGCCTGCGGCTGCGAATCAAGGACAAGGGCGTGGCCACCTCCAAGGTCGCCTACCTGGCCATCGACGTGGACATGGAAGGCCGCAAACACGCCCTCGGCCTCTGGATCGCCGACACCGAAGCGGCCAAGTTCTGTACCAAAGTCATCGCCGGCCTGCACAATCGGTTCATTTCCTACGGTGACCAGAAGGTCGCCGCAGCCATGCGGGAAATCTATACCGTGCCGACACTCGAGGCGGCCGAGATCACACTCACACATTTCGACAAAGACTTCGGCGCGCAATACCCGGCCGCGATCCAAGTATGGCGACACGCCTGGAACGACTTCACCCCACTCCTCGACTATCCACCCGAACTTCGCAGAATCGTCTACACCAAAAACCTGATCGAGAACATCAACTTCCAACTCCGGAAATCACCAAGAAACGCGGCCATTTCGACAGCGACACCGCCGCGACAAAACTACTTTACCTCGGACTCCGCAACATCACCAGCAACCGAGGCGGACCATCAGGAACCGGAACCCGAGGATGGAAACAAGAACTCAACACCCTCGCCGCACTCTTCCCCAACCGACCACCACTCCACTAGAATCAGAGAACAAATCAGCCATAGCTTACACGGAAAACATGCCAGTGCCCACATCAGCCCAGGAGCAGGACTGGCCGCCGGATCAGAAGTCGTACCGAACATCGACAGAGTTCGAGGTCATCGCAAGCCGTTGCAACCGCGAACAGCCTCCCCGTTTGACCCGCTACCAATCCAGATTGTCAACCGTCAAGATGGGTTGCCGATTGATCTCTCGACGCCATCAAGAAGCTGCCGGAGGCCCAGCTTAAAAAGTTCTTCGAGATCGATTCGGAAACCATGGTTTCGCAAGCCTCGCTCGCCTAGGTCACCGCAAGTGGCGCTCTCGGGCACCGGCGCGTCGGAACACCGCACGCCGCCGCCCGCTGCGGAAACCTCACCCAAAAGGTTCGCGGCTACTCCATGCACGAAGCTGTGCAACAAGACACACTGGCGGAGCGCAGCCATGGAATCGAGACCCTGGTCAACGAGGATACGGTGCGCGCACTCCACGTATACGACCAGGTTCGGCAACGCAGCCTGGCTCGGACTGCTCAGTCCGAGCCGAGCTAGCCACGGATGCCCCTTGTACACTGTCCACAGTGTTGTGGCCACAGATTCGAGCTTGCCGCGCCAACCGTGCGATTGCTCAATCGGCAGAGCCTCACCGAATGCAGCGTCTGCCATCAAGCGAATAAGTACCTCCCTGCTCCGCACATGGTGATAGATAGACATGGTCGCACCATCCAGCCGGGCGGCGACGGCCCGCATGGACATACCGGTCAATCCATCCGCATCTGCGATCTCAATGGCCGCCTTCACGATTCGGTCTCGTGCGTTCCCTTGCACGGGATGACCACTTGCTTCTGCGGCGACTACGGTTCGCGAGCTCGGAATCGCTTCGACCAGTCCCTCTTCCCGGAGCATCGTCAACACTTTTGCCGCTGTGGCATGAGCAACGCCCCACTGCCTCGAAATCTCCCGAGTTGATGGAATCCGATCTCCCGGACGCAACTCGCCAGTCTCAATGCGCAGGCGAATATCAGCGACGATCGACTTAGGCAGGGACAAGCCCGCCCAGTACTTTCCCTGCGCCACATAGACCCCAATCAGCCATACTGCAAAACGTTCACCCAATAATGCGACCTACTCGCCCGTAGGCAAATCAAAAGCAGGGAGCCGGGGCACAAAAGGGCAACACCAGAAGTAGTTAGGGCAGGATTGCCATCCTATCGAGTGACGTTCGCTCACCCAAGTGACGCCTGATGAGAAAAGCGGTTTAAACTGAGTCCTTCGCGTAAGTACTGCCCTCGCCGCAACAGACAACATCAATCTCCAGTGACGCCATATAGGTGCCGGCCGTTGTTGCACCCCCTCGCCTAGCGGGTAAGCCAGGCCCAAAATACGGTCGACGATCCAGGAGCTCAGGACACCAGCGCCACCGATGCCGCATGGGCCAGCCCCGAAGACGCCAGCCTTGATCCCCATCGATCCAGGGCCACAGCCGCGTCGGCTCATAATGCTTCACGAACAGGAAGGTTCGACTGTGACCGTTAGCGTCAGCGACGAGGTCGAAAGTTATCTGGACGGCCTGTTGTCAGGCCAAACTCCGGGTACCCGGTTCCCTTCCGAGCGAATCCTTGCGGAGCAACTGGGCGTTGCCCGTAACACGGTCCGAATCCACATTCAGCACCTGATTTCCGCCGGCCGCCTGACGCGCAGACTTGGTGCAGGACTGTTCGTCGCCGAACCGAAGATAACCGTGTACGCGAGAGACCGAAAGAATCGATTCTTCTCCGAAAACAAAAGTCACCCCTTCGAGTTCTTGACATTGCCAACCAGGAATATTCGCGCCAGCCACGACTCCGCCCGGTTAATGCAGATTAAAGCCAGCGAGCGGATCACAGAGTTTCGACGACTGTTCACTCATGATGGCGATCCGATGGCTATAGAGAGCCTAATGATCGCCCAGTCGGCAAGCCAGCAACTGAACAGTATTGCTCTTTTCGATGTCCTTGACAGCGACCCCGAATGCAGTAGTTCAACCATCTCGTGCGAACTGGCCACGGGAGGATATTCACGGTACTTAAAAATCGCGGTGGGCCAGCCAGTACTCATCGTCGATCGCATTCACATGTTGGAACCGGTTAATAAAACTGCTCACATCCGGACTCGATACCGAGCCGATCGCTTCAGACTGATCACCGAAAGCCACTGACCATCGCACCTCTCGACCTCGTATGTGGTCCGAACACCACAGCGTGTTCACGGTGCGTATCTCGTTAACACGACGGTCTGTCTTTGCCGCCTAGTTTTGGCCCCACTTGTCCGCCGGTTTTTGGCCCCAGGGCGGGGTGTGCGGGGTGAGTTGCGGGTGCGCGCTCGGGCGGTTATCCGGGGTGTTTTGGCCCCACCCCCGGTTGGGTGAAGTTCAGGGTTTTCGGGCGTCGACCTGGGTGTGTCGGTCGGGCGCGGTTTAGGTTGTGCGGGGCCGGGTGCTCACGGACCTGTCTCCGACAAGACAGCCGCCGTGGGCAGCCGACCCCATTCGTTTCAGGGGCGGTTGAGGGCGCCGATCAGGCCGTCGTTCTCGCCGGCGGCGAGTTGCTGTTCCTGCAGCCGGGCTTGGGTGCTCTGGGCGCGGTAGGACTCGCTGCCGGTCTCGATGATGGTGCCGTTGAAGGTCATGCGGTCGATCACGGCGCGGCAGAGACGCTAGTCGGTGAAGGTTTTCGGCCATTCAGAGAAGGGTGCGTTGGTCGCGATGGCGATCGCGCGGCGTTCCTCGCGGTCGGTAAACAGCTGGAAGAGCAGTTTCGCGCCGACCTTGTCCAGTTCCATGTATCCGAACTCGTCCAAACAGAGCAGGTCGACCTTGTCGTAGCGGGCATAGACCCTGGTCAGCTGTTTCTCGCCGGCGGCTTCGGAGAGCTCGTTGACCAGGTTCGCCGTGGTCGGGTAGCGGACTTTCAGCCCGGCTTCGGCGATCGCGGTGCCGATCCCGATCAGCAGGTGGGTTTTGCCGGTGCCGGAGTCGCCGACCAGGCAGAGCGGGTGCCCGGCGGCGACCCAGGAGGGTTCGGTGAGGGTGTTGACCACTTCGTGCGGGATGTTCGGGTTGACCGCGAAGTTGAAGTCTTCGATGCGTTTCGGCCGCCGGAACGTCGCCTCGCGGACCAGCCTGGTGCGGCGGCGTTCGTCGCGGTGCTCCAGCTCGGCTTCCAGCGGTTCGAGCAGGAACGTCTTGTAGGAGGTCTGCTGCCGCAGCGACGAGTCGGCGATCTCGTCGAACCGGTCGCGGATGGTCGGCAGCGACAGGCCGCGGCAGGCCTGGTCGATGAGCGCGTCGATGGGCAGGGCCTGTATGACGTATGGGACTTCGGTGGCTTCCAGATCTGGGGAACGCTCTGGGGCGGCACGACCGCCTACCAGATCGACCGGTGGAACGTCGGTTGGTGCTAGAGGGCCTTGTGTAGGGGACTTTTCGGCGTTTAAGAGCCTGTTGCTTTTTGAACTGCCTCGACCTCGCTTGATGATCTTGTTGTTGGGTGTTGCTTGGGGATGATTTTTGTGTGACAAGGGATTATCGGTCGGTGGATCGTGAGCAGGAGTTTCTGCTGCCGCCGTCGATGACGGACTGGCTGCCGGATGATTATCTGGTGTGGTTCGTGATCGGCGGTCGGGCGGCTGGACACGTCGGCGTTTCACGTCAAGGCCAAGCGTGGCGGGGTCGGGCGGCGCGGGTATTACCCGGACATGCTGTTGACGTTGTTCGTGTATGCGATGGCGCATGGGGTGTCCTCGTCGCGGCGGATCGAACGGCTGTGCCTGACCGATGTGGCGTTCCGGATCATCTGCGCGCAGGACATCCCGGATCACACGGTGCTGGCCCGGTTCCGTCAGCGTCACGAGGCTGCGCTGACGGATCTGCTGACCGAGTCGCTGGTGCTGGCCGCGTAGCTGGGCATGGTGTTGCTGGGAGTGGTCGCGCTCGACGGCACCAAGATCGCCGCCAACGCCGGCAAGGACGCCAACCACACCGAGGCTCACCTGCGGAAACTGGCCGAGCAGTTCGTCGCCACGATCGCGGAGACCGACACGGCCGACGACGCCCGTTTCGGAGCCGACCGGCGCGGGGACGAACCACCGCCGGGAACGGATCGCACCAACCGAGGCGGACGGATCACCGACGCGCTGGCCCAGATACAGGCGCGCCGTGACGCGGCCGCGCAGGCCGGCGAGGGGCAGGCGGAGATCGCCCGGGCCTATGACGCCGCGGTCTCCGCCGGTGTCACCCGGAGCGGAGCTCCACCCCGGGGCGCGGACCGGGTCGCGGTGGCCAGGGCACGCCTGGACCGGGAGCGAGCCACGGCGCAGGCCCGTTGGGGTCGGTGGTACGAGCAGATGCGATCCGGTGGTGGGCGCCGCCCGTCGGGGAAAGCGGCGGTGCCGCCGGAAGATCACAGCAAGGTCCGGCGGGCCCGGGCCGCTTATGAGGCCGCGCTCGTCCGCGCCGGACAGGTCGCTGCCACCGCGAAATCCCAGGCGCAGGCGGAGAAGTTCGTGGCGAATCTGACCGACCCGCAATCACGGCTGCGCAAGACCCGGAACGGCTGGGTCCAGGGTTACAACTGCCAGACAGCGGTCAGCGACGACGAATTCCTTCTCTGCGCCCGCGCCACCCAGGACGCCAACGACCTCGCGCAATTCGTGCCCACGAAAGATGACATCCTCGCCACCACCGACCGCCTCGCCGCCCGTACCGGCCGCGACGACCTCACCGTCGGTGTGATGATCGGCGACGCGGGCTACGACTCGACCGGCAACATTGAGGCCGCAGGCCCGGACCGGCTCATCGCTGACGGCGTACCTGGAAAGGTCGGCACCGACGTAGCATCCGATGTGTCCTTGGAGATGCCTCAGCAGAAGCCCGGTCCCGCAGCCGAGATCGAGCAGGCGCTGCGGCCAGGATTCCAGTACCAGGGCCCCTGTCTGCTCGATCCAGTCGCGAATTTCGTCCTCAGACAGTGAGCCGCCGCCGGTGAGTCCGATGATATCCGCGCCGACGCGATCGTCGAGATCGGCGGACGTGAACGCCCAGTCGTACAGGTTGGCCCAGTTTTGCAGATAGTCGCCGACTAGTGACCAACTCCGAGAACCGAAGTTCATCGCGTCCGCCGAAGGCCGGACCAGGAGCGCACCCCATGGGGTTCGACGGACCGCGCCGACCCATGGTTGTTCAGCTGTGAACGAAAGGATGCGATCCGTTGTCACGGATCTCCTTCATGCATGCCAATCATGCTGTTATCTGTGTGCTAATAACGTGGACTAGGTAAGAAAGCCGTCCACCGAGCCATGAACGTGCAACCCTACCTTCGAGTCCCATCATGAGCCATCGCCCTCACTGTCCAAGCAGACTTATGCAGACCTGATCCGTGACTAGCCAACTCGAAGCCCTCTGCATGTGGCAAGACTTGCCCTGTAATACCTTTCTCGTGCGAAATACGGGCAATGCTGGCCGATCGCATGCGCCGACGTGATCGCCATGCAATAGTCTGCGGGTGTGCCAGGAAAGATCTGAAAGGTGGCCGTCATGAACAGCTTCGGCCCTCACCCTTGGCTCCACCATTATCTCCTGGAGCAGGCTTAAAACTCATTCATTCTGCTAGGATCCCTAAGGCTTTAGGGCTCGCGGCGTCTGTCGCACCTCGTGGAAGCACCGGTCACGGCGAGCAGCCGACCCCGTGCTTGACCGTGAGCGCGCAGGGCAATTGCGGGAGCTGCGGCTGTTCGGAGGCAACACGAGCACCGAGTACCGCGCCGAGGGACCAGGCGGACTTCCGCAAGGCTGGTCGCTCAAAACGGGGCAGGCCCACACCGCCTGGCTGAGAGCACGCGCATATCGTGCTGTCGGTTTCTGGAGGACACGAGTCGCAGAGGAGTTCGACGCTCTTGTCGGCCACCCGCAGCCCGTCCATCGTCGGCCTCGCCGTTCGGACTTTCGCTTGTCGCCGCCATGATCGGTCCGCACGGTGGATCTGGAACATGTTCTCTCGGTGGCCCGCTGTCGACGGACGCGCGAGGATCAAGGAAAGCTGAGCGTGTCCGTCTCTGACGGACAGAACCACGTATGCGACGATGGAAAACCTTGAATCGGACATTCGAGAAACTGTTCCTGAAAGCCTTGAGTGGACTTGATTCTGACGGCCACGACGATACACGGTACAGGGAGCGCGAACTGGCTTGCAATGCGGCCATGGCGAACTCAACCACCTGACCGCGTTCGACCTCGCCGCCGAAGCCACCGCCGCGAGACTGCTCTGCGTGCGCTTGGCTGTCCGCAAAGGACAACTGGATTCCGCGTCGGCGCAACTGCGACGAGTACACCTCCCTGGAAAGAACGCTCCGGTCGAGCAGTAGGTGCTCAGGCGCGTGCCGAGCTGGCGGCCGCCACTGGCCACGGCCGTGCCCAGGCCGAAGAACAACGCGGACTGACGAAACTCAACTCCACCAAGGACCGCCACCGCGAGATCGACGTGGCGTCCGGCAGAGGAGCTGGGCGAACTGTCCCTGTGGCAGCGAGATCCGTACGCACTGGTCAGTGCTCTGGAGCATACCAAGATACAGGCGTCTCGTTATCGCCCACTCACCGAGTCCTGTGACCCGATCGTGCGCGATCTGGTCGACAAGATGGGCTCGGTGGCGTGGTCACAGCACGACGCGCTGTGGGAAGGGCGGCCGACCCGCCCGGCTGACGGCCAAGCTTTCCCGATTGCAGCAGGACCTCACGCGCCGCGGATGGTATACGGGCCAGTGGGGCCGGCGACGTCCGATAGCCGGCCTGCCGGGTATTTCCGCACAGCTGGGAAGTCGCGCCCTGGTCAGTTTCACCCGCTCCGTGAGACCTGGTCCGCCGTCGTGGTCGTCGGCGACGCCCACCTCGTCCAGCTCGGCATCGCGTCCGAAGTGGATGAACTGACCCGAAGACTGCACGCCGATCTCGACGCGCTGGCTCCGGACGATCTCCCGCAACCCCTCGTCGACGTCGTCAGGAAATCAGCTTCGCGGGCCGCGAAGCAACTCGACCGGGAGCTGCTGTCGCCGATCATCCGGTTGACCGGCGAGCGGCCGCTGATCGTCGTGCCGACCGGCGGCCTCCGCGCAGTGTACTGGGTATCGCTCCTCTCCTGTGCGGGACTGCCGTCACCGTCGCGCCCTCGGCGACGGCCTGGCTGGCCGCGGAAGAGGTCGCCCTGCGCCCGGCCTCGGGGCCGATCGTGCTGGTTTCGGTCCGCATCTTCCTTCGGCTGTCGCCGCATTCGACATCCTTTGCGGTATCCATCCTGAGGCGTGGACGCTGACCGGCCAGGAGGCGACCGCGCCCAGGTTCTGAACGCCCTCGACGGCGCCGAACTCGCGAACATGGCCGCGCTGGAGCAGCACGAACTCGGTTTCGCCGGCGCGCTGCTCTCTGGAGGCTCGGCGACGGTCGTCAACCGAGTCGGTGAACACGCCGCTGCTGCGGTGTCCGTCGACTTGCTCAGGCAGTCCCGCTCCATCGCCAAGGCGTTGGCCGAGGCCGTCAGCAGGGACCCGCTGCACCACCTTCATCTGCCTCGGCAACGGGCTCCCCCGTGTGCTTCCGGGCAGCGGCTCAACTCGGTAGGAAGACCTTACAACTCTTCATCACCGACACAGGCCCGCTACCAGCCATTTCTCACCCGGGTAGTGCACACGTTCCTCTTTGGGCACTCATGCTGTCCAATCGAGACAGCCGATGCGGCGTCCGGCTGTCTCGCGACCCGAGAGAGCCACATACTCCGAGCAGATCTCGTCATCGTGCCACGGATTCGCGCTCGACAAATCTGATCGATCAGCCCAAGGGATGGTGCCTGACATGAATTCGCATTCATCGGATCGTGCCAGTATGCCCAGGGCGGATCGACCGATCGCCATCATCGGTCTTGCCTGCCGGTTCCCGGGGGCGCGGAACACCGATGAGCTGTGGGAATTGCTGTGCGGCGGTGTCGACGCGACGCGATCGGTGCCCCCGAGCCGTTTCGACGCTGACGAGTTGTACGAGCGATCGCCGGCATCGCCGGGAAAGGTCGCCAGCCGCCGTTGTGGCCTGGTGGCGGATGCGGACAAGTTCGATGCCGAGTTCTTCGGAATCAGCTTGATTGAGGCCAGGCGGCTGGATCCGCAGCAGCGGCTCCTCTTGATGGCGGCCTGGGAGGCCTTCGAGGATGCCGGACAGCCGCCGGAGCATTACCGAGGGAGCCAGACCGGCGTCTTCATCGGGCAGATGAATTCGGATTATTGGGATCTGCAATTGCGCAGGGATCCGGCCGACCTGACCCTGTATTCGTTCACGGGCAGCCATCAGCGGAGTATGACAGCCGGACGCTTGTCGTTCACCTTCGATCTCCGTGGTCCCAGCGTGGTGGTGGACACGGCGTGTTCGTCGTCTTTGATGGCTGTCCACCAGGCGTGTCAGAGCGTGCGTTCCGGAGAATCGGCGATGGCTGTCGCCGGCGGTGTGAACCTTGTCTTGACCGCCAACGCGAACATCATGTATTCGCAGGCGCGGATGCTGGCTCCCGACGGCCATTGCAAGTTCGCCGACGCGCGGGCGGACGGTCTGGTCCGTAGCGACGGAGTCGCCGTTGTCATCCTGAAGACACTAGATCAGGCCCTGGAGGACGGCGATCCGATTCGCGCAATCATCCGTGGTGGCGCGGCGGGGAATGACGGCGGCGATCGGCCCCATATCGCTGCGCCGTCGCTCAATGGTCACATGCACACGCTGGCTTCCGCCTATCAAGCCTCCGGTATCCGGCCTGCGGACGTTGACTATCTCGAGGCCCACGGAACCGGGACCCGGATCGACCTGATCGAGTTGACGGCCTTCGCGGAAGTCCTCGGCAAGGGCAGGCCTGCGGACCGGCCACTCCTTGTCGGCTCGGTCAAGACGAATATCGGCCATGCGGAGGCGGCCGCCGGAATGGCAGGCCTGATCAAGACGGTTCTCTGCCTCGAACATGGTCAGGTCCCACCGAATCTGCATTACGAGACACCACATCCGAAGTTCGATTGGGAAAATGCGCCACTGGTCGTCCCGACGCGGATGTACGAACTGCCGAGCCAAGAGCGGCCGTGGATAGCGGGGGTCAACAGTCAGGGCGTCTCCTCGACCAATGTCCATCTGGTTCTCGCCCAAGCTCAGCGCGACGAGCTTCGAGATCCCGACGTCGGCAGGCCACATCTGCTCGCGCTGTCCGCGCGCACCGAAAACGCCCTGAACGACCTCATAACCTCCTACCTGGTCTACCTGGCCCCTGAAGGACCGGGGCGAACGCATTCGTTGCGCGACATCTGCTTCACCGCAGGCCCTCGCCGTGCACATCACGAGGTCCGGCTGGCGGTCGTCGGCGCGACTCACGATGAAATCCTCGCTGCCCTGCGCGGTCGACGTGATCCGTTAGGACCGCGAGTCTCGTCGACAGATGGTCCCGATGACGGGACAGGGCTTCGGCGGCTGATGGAGCGAGCCTCACAGGGGTACGAAGCCACCGGGGCCGCTGCGTGGGAACAGCTCTGTGAACCCTTCGCTCGTTGCGTGCCGATCCCTGGGTACCCGTGGCAGCTCGCTCGGTTCCGGCTCGAGGACGAGCCGGAAGGGACACATGGGTGAGCCGATCATGAGCATTCTGAACTTTCCTGACTATAACAGCGGAATTCCGGACGACGCCGTGGCCGAGCTCGATCCGCTCCACGCCGATGCCGTGTGCGCCCGGTTGCCCGCGATGAACGAACGGGCGGATCTGCCTGCTGTGTGCTCAGCTCTGCGCACCATCATTCCCACTCTCGACCAGATCGCGGCCTTCAACCCTCTCGAGTGTCTGGCCGCGATGCGAGACATCGGCATCCTGCTCGGCAGCGTGAGGCGCCACGGCGCGCAGCCTGTCTTCGCCGTGCCCGAGATCGAGCCTGTGCTGCTCGAGCTGGCGTCGCGGACCGACTTGGTCCCGCGGGATACCGTCCACCACTACACCTGCTGGAACCCGCGCGGAGTCCGGCAGCGAATGTATACCGGGGACCCACAAGAAACTCATTTGATCGATTCGGTTCGTAACGCGATGCCTCGGCTCGGTGCGGCCGTCACGATCTGCGCCCGGCTTGTGCGGCTCGATCCCGCAGCCCCTGTCTTCGCGGAAAGCTTGGACATACTCGCCGATCACCTTCACGGGATGGTGACTTCGATCAGCGATGTCATGGCGCATGTGTCGCCGGTGTACTTCGCTCGCGGACTCCGTCCCTACTTCGACGCCATCACGGTCGCGGGCGCGGACTACCTTGGCCCCGCCGCGGCGAATATGCCCTTGGCACTGATCGACGTCGCCCTTTGGGCGTCGGATCGTGGAGACGAGTCCTACGACTGTTTCCATCGCGAAAGCATCGCCTACAGCCTTCCACCCTGGCGCAGGCTCTACGCCGCCTGGCAATACGGACCGTCGCTCGCTCAGGTGATTAGCGCAGCCATCGCACGCGACGGCAACGATGACGGCCAACCTCAGGCAGCGGCCGAGGCGTTGTGCCGCGCACTCCGGGTACTGATCATGTTCCGCGGAAAGCATGTGACGATCGCCCGCCGAGCATACGAGGAGGAGGTCGGCCTATATCAAGAAGGAAGCGGAGGAGGCACTGTGGAGTTGCTGGCGCGGATCCTTCGCCTCACGCGAGACATCGCGGCCGAAGTCGGCGTGCGTCACTCTCAGGGGCTCACCGCGGTCGTGCGGAGGTCGGGATGAAGATTCTCATCTCCGGCGCCGGCATCGGCGGGTTGACCGCCGCACTGAGCCTGCACGCCGCGGGATTCACCGACGTGCAAGTCGTCGAATCGGCACAGGAACTGCGTCCACTCGGTGTCGGGCTGAACCTCCTGCCGAACGCCGTACGCGAACTTGCCGAGCTGGGACTGCTCAGTGCGGTGGCGTCCCAAGCGGTGGCCACTCGTGAACTGATTCTCTGCAATAGCTTCGGACAACTCGTCTGGAGAGAGCCGCGAGGCCTTGACGCAGGCAACGAATGGCCGCAGCTGTCGATCCACCGAGGCCACCTGCAAGCCGTGCTCGCCGACGCGGTGAGAAACCGGCTCGGCGCTCACACCATCGCCACCGACACCCGCGTCACCGCCGTCACACCGCTATCCGGCGGCCGCGTTCGCACTAGCCTGAACCATCCCTCCACCGCGAATTCTTCGACCCTGGACACCGACTTGTTGATCGGGGCCGATGGCATCAACTCGGCCGTCCGAAGTTCCCTCTACCCGCGCGAGGGCCCGCCGCTGTGGAACGGCCTGACCCTGTGGCGCGGGGTTGCTTGGTCCATGCCCTATCTCACCGGCGCATCCATGATCGTGGCCGGAGACGACGTCGAGCGTATTGTCCTGTATCCGATTCGAGAGAGGAGTAACGGCGAACACACCGTCCTGGTCAACTGGGTGATCGCACGCCGCTGTGGCGACGAACCACAGCACGGCGATTGGAACCGCCGAACGAGCGTCGACAGGGTCATCGAGCACGCTCTTCGGTGGCGATTCGACTGGCTCGACATTCCCGCCATCATCCGCAGCGCCCCCGCGGTCTTCGAGTATCCAATGATCGATCGGGACCCGCTGCCCAGGTGGACGTTCCAGCGAGTGACCCTGCTCGGTGACGCCGCGCATCCGATGTACCCCGCCGGATCGAACGGGGCGACCCAGGCGATTATCGACGCGCGCGCACTCGCCTATCTGCTGGCAACCTGTGATGATGTCGATCAAGCTCTGGACGCCTACGATCGTCAACGCCGGAACCTGATGGGGCGCATACAGCTCAGCAATCGCGCGATGGGACCGGAGCGAGCCATCACGCTCGCCCACCAAAGGGCACCAGGCGGCTTCGGCGACATCAATGACGTGATCTCGGCGAACGAACTCGCACAAATCTCAGCCGACTACGCACGGACCGCCGGCTTCGACCCGGACGCTTGCGCACGTCGATCACCCTACAACGCCATGAACTGGAGCACACATGTCCGCCAATGATCCCGGCGATCTTCACCGTCTCTTCATCGACGCCGTCAACGCACACGATCTCGATGCCGTCATGGCTCTCTTCGAGCCCGACCCGGTCGGGGTCGACCTTGACGGCAACACTCTGCACGGCGGCGCCGCGATGCGCGAATTCCTCGGCGGCTTCCTGTCCGTGACACGACGTCTCGAAGGCCAGACCCGCAAGGTCATCCTCGCCGGGGACCTCGCCTTGATATCGAGCAATTGGCGCGCCGTCATCGCGACACCCGCGGGAAGCTCGGTCACCTCCGAAGGCACGACCGCCGAAGTCGCGCGTCGACAGGCCGACGGGACCTGGCGTTTCCTCATCGATGATCCCCAGTTCCTGCACGAATCCGTATCGGAGGCCAAATCGTGACATCTCACCAGTCGGTCGAAGTCGTCGACCTGCGCTCCTTCGACCCATTCGGCGCGCATGTCGCCTCGATCTATCGATATCTGGAACATGCCAGGGAGACCGAGCCGATCTTCTTCTCGGAACCGTTGCAGGCGTGGTGTGTCAGCCGCTACGACGATATCAAGCGGATCGCTTCGGACCCGAGCACGTTCTCGTCGAGCAATTCATTTCCCAGGCCGACCGGATTGCCCGCAGAGGCCCAACTCGCCGCGGACTTCATCTTCTCGAACACGATCGTCACGATCAGCGACCCGCCGCGACACACTCTGGTCCGCCGCGTCCTGCACGAGGGGTTCAAACCCAGCACCATAGCGAGATTCGAGCCCGACATCCGGCAGATCATCGCCAAGCACATCGACCTTCTCCCCTTGCGAGGCACCTTCGACCTCGCAGGCGAATTCGCTCACACGATCCCACTCGAGGTGGGCATGTACGTGACGGGTTTCCCCCTCAGCGAGAACGACAACCTCAGGGGATGGATGGCGGATCAGGTGGCGTTTTTCGCCGGAACCGCCTGGCTGAGCGAGCAACAACTCATCGATCACGGCCGGAACTACGCCGATGCGATCACCTACCTTCGCAAACTCGTTCGGCTCCGCAGGGCAGAGCCACGTGACGATCTCATCTCCATCATGACTCGTCGTGATCAGCACGGCGATATGCTCACCGACGACGAAGTCGCAGCGCAGACCATCGGCCTGATCGCCGCGGGGTGGGAGAACACCAGCAACGCGATAACCAATATCGTCCGTGCGCTCCTCGAAGACCTCTCTCAATGGGAAAGCTTCGTGCGAGGCGAGGTGGACATCGATCAGATCATCGCGGAAGGTTTACGTTTCGACACTTCCGTACCAGGCCTCTTTCGCACAGTCGCGGAGGAGGCGACAGTCGGATCATTCACGTTCCATCGCGGCGACAGGATCTTCCTGTTCTACGCTTCCGCCAACCACGACGAAAGTCACTTCACATTACCGGAAGAGTTCCAACTCGACAGGCCCAACGCGAAGAAGCACCTCGGCTTCGGTCACGGAATCCACAACTGCATCGGCGCGGCGCTGGCCAAGCTCGAGCTTTCGCTCGTTCTCGAACTTCTCAAGGATCGTTACCCCCGCCTGCGCTTGGCTGACGCAAGCGCGCCGCCTCGGTACCGGAAGATCAGCCAACATCGAGGGCAGGAAACTCTGCGAGTCGTCGCCGACTGACGCCCAAACTTTCTGTTCAATCTGGAGTACGAGATGACCACTTCCGATCAGCAATACGATGCCATAGCCGAATCCTTCGCGGGGTCCGCGGAATTGCCCGTTCGCGCACAGATGGAGATCCCGTCGATCCTCGACCTACTCGGCGACGTCCGCGATCTCGAGGTGCTCGACCTGGCATGCGGCACAGGACTGTATTCGCGACTGGTCAAAGCTCTCGGAGCCCGGAGGGTGGTCGGCATCGACTCCTCACCCGTCATGATCGAATTCGCGAAGCGAACGACACTCGGTGGACTCGAAATCGAATACGAAGTCCATGACGTATCGAACATGTCCGTTATCGGCAAATTCGACGTGGTCGTGGCAGCCTTTCTGCTCAACTACGCGCCCACACTCGACGCGTTGTCCTCGATGTGCAGGATGATCGCGGGCAACCTCCGGTCAGGCGGGAGGTTCATCGGAGACATCCCTCGCGGCTCGTATGACCCCACCCGGCCGCTCAGTGACAAATACGGCATGACCTACAGTATGCCGCCCACCATCGCGGAAGGTGACGAATTCTCCTTCACCGCCCACCTCGACCCGCCACTGACGATCAAATCCCGGCGCTGGCTCGACGAGACCTACGAGACCCAGTTGCGGAATGCCGGCCTGGCCGAGATCGAGTTCCACCCGTGGCGGCCCGCCGATGAAGAGGACAACGGTGATTTCTGGGAGGAATGGGACGCCAACCCGCTCGCTCACAGTGTCAGCGCTCGAAAGCCTTAACGCCTCCTGGTCTGGCCGATGACGAAGAGGCGCTCGTTACAGACCACTACACGTGAGGGATCTTCCCGCAAGTGCGCACCGAGGGAAGTTTTCGGCAAGAGGGCAGTTGTTTTCTGCCAAACTATGTACAGTCCGTGAGCTTGGCGCCCACGGTTTCAAACATACGATGTGATTGAAGGCATGATCGTGAAGTCCATTGCCGGCCTTTTTCTCGCCGCCGCGACTTTGCTTGCCATCGCTCCCGACAGCTCTGCTGCGGCCTGGGTGTCCCGGGGAACCTATCACAACGACTCCGCCGCGGTTGCGAAGTGCAACGAGGGAATTCGGAACGGCTGGTGGGACGGCTGTCGCTATTGCCTTGCCAACCCGCAGACCGGCACCGTGGAACTCTTGACCAACCGCTGATCCTTCAGGAGATGGGTGCTGGGAATCAGCAAATGTCCCGGCACCCGTCCCGGACTGCCCTTGCCCTGGACATCGACCTGCACCTGGTCCTTTCTCATATTGCGTCACCTTCGCCGAGGCCATGATCACCGGCTGCGACCGGTTCGGCGAGTTTGTACCGCTGCGTACGACCCTCTGTAGACGCTGCGCTCTCGTCAGTGATGCCGGTTGCGGCGAGCAGTGTCTGGCGACGTGAGGGGCGCCCCCCTGCACCCAGGCTGGTGGAGTGCCCACAGTATGGGGGTGTCTGAGACGGTCGCCTCCTGGGGAGGACCGCAGCCACTCGGGCCGCCAACTGTCGGTACCCCTTCGCATTCCGGCAGGCCGTGATCAAAGCCCGGCCCCCGTCGAATCCACTTCCGGGTTTCACCGGTCCACTTCTCCTCGATCTCTCGCTTTTCCATCCTCGACGACATCTGCGGGTCACTCTCTCAACTCGTGCGATCCTCGGCGGGCCCTGCCAATAGCGCAGTCAGGAACAGGACCGACACGTCCAGCTCGCGCGCATCGACGGGCCGGCCGGGCTCCGCTGTCGATCCGGCCCCGGCACGATCTCTCGATTCAGGTCGATGCCGCCACCGACGGCGATGGCCACGGCAGCCATGTCTCGATGCCTCCGGTGAACGCCGGACGACCGAGGGACACCTGCCCCTCGGTCCTCGGGTCATGCTTGGCCGATCATCACGAGCCCGTCACAGGCGCTCGCCGAATCCAGGCACCCGTGCCAGTACCCGAGGAGGCGATGCCTTGGCGGTCGTTTCCAAGAACCTGGCCCGGGTGACGGAGATTCCGGGAAACGACGTGCATTGACGTTGCCTTCGACAGCGCCCGAGCTGGATGGCGGGGTGAGTCCGGCGTGACGGCGTGCCAGTCCTTGCGCAGGCCGCTGGTGAACGAAAGTAGTTTACGGACTTGCCCATTTTCGACTGTGCTGACCCATTCCTCAAGTTTGGTGCCACCGAGGTGGCATTCCGTGCGCGACTGCACTTCCCCGCTGTGGTGGCACCTCCTGCCCGAAGGCGAGGCCGCGCCCACCCTCGACCTCTGGGTGGTCCGGGACTTCCCCCGAGCGCTTTCCGTTGGCCTGCTCGGAGTCGGCAGGCTGCAGGGCGCGCCGGGCCGCCATCTGCTGGAACCCGGACCCGACACCGATCTCGCGCTGCGGATCGCGTACCTGTCCGCCGCACGCGCGGCCGCGCTGGACGCGCATTCCACCGAACTGCGAAGGATCGAGCGCGCCCTCCATGACGGTGCGCAGAATCGCCTGGTCGCGGTGAACGTCCTGGCCGGTGCCGCCCGCCGGGCCGTCGGGCGGGGATCCGCCGACGCCGACGAGTTCCTCGGGCGGGTCCAGGACGCGGCTGAGGAGGCGCTCGCGGAACTGCGGCTCGTGGTGCGGAGCATCCTGCCGCCAGTGCTCGCCGATCGCAGCCTGACCGACGCGCTCGACGCGCTCGCCGCGACGAGCCCCGTGCCATGCCGGGTCGACGCGGACCTGCCGGGCCGGTACGCGGCGTCGGTCGAGGCGACGGTGTACTTTATCGTGGCCGAGACGCTGACCAATATCGCCAAGCACAGCCGGGCGACCCGTGCGGAGGTGGAGCTGCGCAGGGAGGAAGACCTGCTGTGCTTGCGGATCACGGACAACGGTCGTGGGGGAGCGGCCGAAGGAACCGGCTCGGGCATCGGTGGTATCCGTGCTCGGGTCGAGGCGCACGACGGAACTTTCGCGCTGGCGAGCCCGCTGGCGGACCGACCACGCTGATCGTGAGGGTGCCATGCGGATTGTGATCGTCGAGGACGACGCCTTGCTGCGTGAGGGGCTGGCGCTCC
This sequence comes from Amycolatopsis lurida, assembly GCF_900105055.1. NCBI lineage: Bacteria > Bacillati > Actinomycetota > Actinomycetes > Pseudonocardiales > Pseudonocardiaceae > Amycolatopsis > Amycolatopsis lurida. The sequence goes on along the minus strand of NZ_FNTA01000004.1, from coordinate 6,074,493 downwards.
TCCTGCGGGCCGAAGGGCTCGACGTGGTAGCGGTGACCGAGGCGGCTGGAAGTTTCCTCGCGGCCGTGGACGAGCACAAGCCGGACACGGTGGTGGTCGACGTGCGCCATCACCCTGCCAGCGGTCTCGATCTCGCGCACCAACTCAGTTGGCAGGTCGGGCGACCCACCGCCCTTCCGCCGCAGCACGAACGCCTTCTGCTCGCCAACGCCGAACGGGTTGCCGAGGCCGAACACGGGGATCGGCGCGGGCGGCCGGCCACCGAATTGCGCTGCGAGGGCGGTCAGGAGCTGGTGCTCCATGACGACCGACCGACTGGCGATAGCCACAAAGCCTGAGATCTCAGCGATCACGTTGGCCAGATCGGTGCGCTGCCGCAGTGAGGAGATCCGGGCCACCTCCATGTAGGTCGCCGCGGTCAGAGGCACGATCACCTCGCCGGCCACTGTGGCCGAACGCAGAGCTTCGTAGGCGCGGGCGTCCTGGGGGAACTGCGGCCGGCCCAGCCTCGCCTTGGCCCACGCGACCCAGTCCTTGAGGTCGAGGGAGATCTTGAGCCGATCCGCCGCGTCGGCACCGAGCAACGGGTAGCGGTCGGTCTCCGCACAGTGGCGAAGGACCAAAACGAGTACGTCCGGCGGAATGCCGAACTGCTGGAGAGCTGTGCCGAAAGGGCTCGCGGCGGTGTCAGCCGTGGCGGTCTGGTCGTCCGGTCGGCGGGCGGCCTCTGAATACGGTTCACCGGTTTCGGCCATGCGCACCCGGATGGCGGCCTTGCGTGCCTTGTTCTCGGTCATCGTGTTCTCATTTCGGCGGTCGGTCCCCACGCACCGGCGCCATCAAGCCCGATGTCCGTTGAATTCCGCGAGTCAGAGACCCTTGTCCTCGTCGTCCCGCCGGCGTGGGCGCCGGGACTCGGAAGCGGGCAGGCGGAGCTGCCAACGTCCAGAGTAGACCCCGGTGCCGGCTGGCTCATCCGTATTACAGTGAGTACCGTTCGACGGCTGGCGCAGGTCCTCCGCGCTCGGGCAGTCGCGGAGCTGCTGGAACACGGCTCAGGCTCAGTCCAGCTCGGCGTGCACGACGTCCTTGCCCATCTTCAGCAGTATCCGCCGCACGCCGCTTCCGCGTAACTCACGCCGCCGCGAACAGCAGGGAGCGAGCGCACCGATGCGCAGCTTCTTCCGATGCATGTCTGCGGAATCGGTCGGAGATGCGCATCCCCGTTGCGTAGATCTTCCTCCCTCCCTCGCTCAAGCAGCTTGTCATCAATCAACTTGGAAGCTTGCCGGTTGGCAGCTGGCGCCGAAAATTCGCGTGTTCCGGCGCCGACCGCCTCAGCGCGCCGCTAGCGGGTGGGGGCGCGGTGCTGAGAGAATGCGTCCGACTGGCAGCATTGGCAGGCAGGGAACGGGGCGATGGGACTAGTCGGCAAGTTGCTGGGCAGGCTGGGTGGTGGGTCTGCGCCGCCCTGCCCCTCATGCGGTGCGACGCTGGACGGCGAGGACCTTACAGCGGGGTCATACTGGTGCGAGAGTTGCGGGAGTCTATTCAAGACGGTGGATGGGGAACTCTTCGACGCCAAGAGTCTCAGGAGCGGCGGCGGCGCTGGCAGTTGCGAGATCTGTCAGTCATCGCTATCTGGGGGCACGTCATACCTGCCCTATGAAAATGGGAGCAACCCGCACGCCTACATCGTGTGCCCGTCATGCGGGCACGAAAACATTCGGTCCGGGTTCGGCGAGGACGACGGCTAACCTGATCGGTGGGCAGGTCATGTCGGCGGAGGATGGCGGAGCCGTCGTGGCTTCACCGTCCGCACGTACGCTACGACCGGACACGATCGAACGAGCCTGCTTAGTGCGTGTCACCCGACGCAACGCCCCAGCTCACAGCCCCTCCCAACCCGAGAACCAGCCAACCATGGCCAAAGTCGGGGCCCGTTGTTTGGGGCGACGCGTTCACGGATCCCGGCGGTGCGGTACATCAGGCAACAACAGGATCGTCCCGTTCTGCGTCTTGCGGCACGCTGCTCAGCCGCTGATCGCTCTCGATCCGCGCTTGAAACTCGGAGCGCACGGCCTTGACCAGCCACCGCGCCTGAGTCGCACCTACGCTCAACTGAACACGAAGCGTGTCTGCCGGAATCGGCTTTTGGTGCGCGGCACGATGCGCAGCGTCCGCTTCCCGCGCCAACTCCAAGAGCTTCTCCGGCGAACGCTTTTGCCGCGTCAAGTGGGGCTTGCCCTGGCCGGCTGCCTCGTTCAACTTGGTCTCACTGCCCGCCGGGCCGGTCTCCGGCTTCTCCCGGACTGGCACCTCCGGCTGCTCTTCAGCAACCGCACCGTGCGTGACCCTGGAAGACTTGCATTCACCGATCGCCTGCAAGAAGCTCGGGCCCACTTCAGCCCAACCGATCAAGAGGAGCGGCCCGACGGCGTCGAAGGCTGCCTTTCCATACTCACCTGCCACTACGGGGTCGCCCACGTTCAACGCCAACGTGACCACGCTTGCGAAGATCAGGAGTCGACGAGCAGGCCGCAGTATGTCCGCTGACGCGCCAGCAAGCGCCAGATGCCGGGTACCCAGCAGCAGGCCAAGAATCGACAGATCGACCGCGGGTGCGACAAGTGGCGCGACCCAGACCGGGACTCCGAGCCGGAGGGCGAGGTTGAGGACATTGCCGAAGCCGAAAGAATGTGAGTCCAACGACGACGCCCATGATCACGGTGACCGCCTGGACCACAGCGGCCCCGTCCGAACCTGACCGAGTCGACATAGCTGCACGACGAGTCATCGAGCATCACCTGCTTCGACGCGCGGACGACCATGGGAGTCCCTGGTGGGGATACCGCGTTCGCGCAGTTTGTTCAGCACAGTGACGTGGTCGACTCCCAGGTGTCGGCCGACGCGCGCCAGGGACCAGCCGAGGTTGTAAAGGTGAATGGCCTCGTCGACCTGCTCAGGCGAGAGGCCGCGGCGGCGCATCTGTACGTCGTTCCGGCGGAGGATGTTGCTGACGGTTCGCCGCTCGATGCCGAACTGGACACCGAGTTCGTACACCGTCGCGCCTGCCATGTAGCCGGCGATCAGCTGCTCGACTTGCTTGGTGCGGAGCTGCCGGACACGGCGAGGTCTGCCGCGCTTGATCGACGTCAGCTCGGGTGATGCGGGACTGGGAAGCTTCTCTCGGAGCTCTTCCAGGGCTTTGACCTGGGCTTTTATGTTCGAGTAAGGCCCCCAAGCTCCACCACAGCGGCCCTACTTGAACCCTGACCCAAAAGAACGGTTTCAAGTAGGCCTGCTTCGGTAGACAGGTCAAACGAGAAGTAGGTGCCGCCGTTACCCTTGCCTCGCATGATGACCATGCGGTGATTGCAGCGGTAGCACCACAGCAAACCCTTGAGCCAGTGTGAGTGCCGACGTTCCCTGGTATCGCCTCCACCATGGAGCGCGAGAACGCGCTGGACACGATCGAACAATGGCTCGTCGACAAGGGCTGTATGGCGGCCGGGGTATTCTTCGCCGTTATGGGTGACAAACCCGCAGTAGCACGCCCAAGCAGGACGTAGACCTCTACACTCCGATCGCCACCGAGCTGACCACACCGATCGCAGTAGAGATCGAAGAGACTTGACCTATTGCGGCTCTGACACCTCCGACCTCCCGTACATGCAGCTCGAGGCCGCGATCGACATCCTGCACAGGTTGGTGACGTGAGCGGTCGCGCAGAATGATTTCCAGTTTCCGATTCTCTCGGCTCGGGTTGGTAATCCCGCTCGATGGCGTCCCACAGAACTAACTCCGCCAGCGTCAAAGTCTCGCCGTCGGCACACGGCGTATCCGGAACCTGCAACGGTCGCGCTGAGCAGCCCAGATGCAGCCGCCAGCCAGGTTTGACCGTCGCGCCGTCGGCGCGGGCCCGGATCCGTTGCCCGACAAGGTCACCCGGCACGGAACAGAGCGGCGCCGACAGGCGCTGCCCGGACGGGCGTTGACCGTGAACGTCACGCCTGTGAAAACATGCCAACCTGCTGCTGGGATCGCGGACATGAGCCGGACCAGAACACAAGATCTGGGGCCTGACCATCCAAGAAAAGTTCAGCCAACGGCGTCGGCGCGGGGCTCCACTGTGATGTCGTGCTCGGCGGCGAGATCGGCCAGGCGGGCGGCATGCAGCTCTGCTTCGTCGGGGCGACCGGCTTGCCGCGCGGTCGCTTCGGCGTTCACCGCGTCGGCAATCCGGCTCCGTAACGCCGTCGCGAATACGTCCATCCCCGGACTCTACGGGGCCTGCGGCGCCAAATAGCCAGCGTGGGCCAGATTGCGTCCTCTACCCGCCCCGCGCGCTCAACCTGGCTTCGACACGCTGGGGTGATCTTACGGCGGGTCGTCGTGTCGGCCACCTCGTCGTGGCGCCTGTGTACGCCACGATCGTCTGCCGTACCTGGACACGATGAGCAACGACGAAGAGGGGCCAACATGGTGACGACGGCGGAGCAGACCCGGTCGAGTATCACAATCGCCGCGGTACCGGCGCTGGTGATGGCGGCGATCGCCGACTTCGAGTCTTACCCACGATGGGCGGCTGAGAGCACCCACAGCGAGATCCTCGAACCCGGCACCGACGGCCGGGCACACCGGGTACGGATGCACATCGACACCGCCACGATCCGCGACGAACAGACCCTGCGCTACCGATGGTATGGCGACCGGTCGGTGCAGTGGACGCTGGAATCCTCCCGGATACTGCACAGCCTCGACGGCTCCTACACCCTCACGGCTACTACGCCGGACGTTGGTGACGTACCGGCTGACCTTGGTACTGAAGGTCAAGGTACTCGGCGTTCTGCGCCGCCAGGCCGAATGAATCATCATCGAACGCGCCCTCGCAGGGCTCGCCCGTCACGTCATGACTCCGGACTCATAGCACAGACCGGCGTCCACACTCAGGGCACCGGATCGTGGTGTGCAGGTTTTTCGTCAGTGCGGAACCGGTGACGACGTATGCCGAGTGAACCGGTGCTCGGCGGGCTGCCCGACGACGCGGCGCACGACATCGACGGGCAGATCTCGGTGCTCACGGAGCTGGGTTGGCCGACGATCGAGTTGCGCACCATTGACAAGGCCGCCATCGCCGATATCACGGACGAACAGTTCCCTTCGGTGTCGACCGCGCTGTCCGACAGCGGTTTGCACGTGATCTGCCTTGCCTCCCGCATCGTCGGCCAGGCCCGGCCGATCACCTCGGCGTTCCGCGACGACCTCGAAGTGCTCGCCAAGCGGGCCCGCCTCCTCGGCACGCGTTATGTACGGATCAGGTCCTATCCCAACGACGGGCTGGCCGAGTCCAGTTGGCGCGCCCACGCGATCGCCAGGGTCGGAGCGCTCGCCGACCGAGCCGAGCGGCAAGGCGTGACCCTGCTGCATGAGAACAGCTCTGGCTGGGCGGGCACGAATGCTGAGCGAATGCTGGACCTGCTCGAAGAGGTCGGAAGCCCCGCGTTGAAACTACTTTTCGACACCGGAAACAAAGTCGTCCACGGCTACGACCTGCTCAGCGACATCATCGGCCACGTCGAGCACGTACATGTCAAAGACGCCGACCCGAACGGTTACACCATACCAGGTGACGGCTCGGCACGACTCGTGGAGTGCGTAGAACTGCTGAAAGCCAACGGGTATGACGGCACTTGGTCACTGGAACCGCGGCTCGCGATCGTCCCACACTAGGACACTGTCGCCCGGTTACTCACTGCGGGCAAGGCGATGACCGGACTGCTCCGATGATCCTGGTAGGTGGCGTAGGGCTGAGCGTCATCTCGCGGTTCTATCTCGACGCGATCGAACACTCACGGGAATTCGCGCTCGCCGCCGTCTGCGACCTCCACCCTGCCTCGCTGGCCGACGTGGCTGCTCCGAGGTACCGCGATCATCGTGCGATGCTCACCGCCGGCGGCCTGGACGCGGTGATCGTGACCACGCCCAACGACATCAATACCAGGGTGAGCAAAGATGTCCTCGATGCCGGATTACCGGTCTGTGTCGAGAAGCCACTCGCCATCAAGCTCGTCGACGGTGAGGCGCTCGCCGACCTGGCCGCGACGCAGGATGTCGCCATGTTCACCGCGTTCCACCGCAGGTACAACCGCAACGTACGCACACTGCACGACAAGCTCGTGAATGCCGCACCGATCACCTCGATGATCGTGCGGTGCTGGGAGGACATCGAAGAGCAAACCGGCGACGACACCTGGTACCTCGACGCGGCAAGCCGCGGTGGCGGCTGTGTGGCGAACAACGGGGCGAACGCACTCGACCTCGTCCACCTGTTCCTCGGCCCTGTGGCGCTACGCGACGTCCGGATCACCCGTGACGCGAACGGTGTCGACCGGCGGGCGACGCTCGAACTCGACCGTGCGACTATCGACCTCGACTGGTCGTTTCCCGGCGAGGTCAAGGAATCGAGGTACGGCTGGCGGACGGCACCATCCTCCGCACCGACATGCTGGCCGGCTAGCCGAAGCTCAAGGGGTCGCTCTGACACGAATACTCCGAACTGCTCCGCGACTTCGCGAGAGCTGTACATCAGGGCGGGTCCTGGCGCGACACCGGTCTGACGACCTTGGCTTTGGTGGACGAGTGCTACCAGCGAGAGAACGGTGCGTGAGTACCGCCGAAACGTGACATCGCCTTCGACAGCTGCCTTGCCAGCGGGGTATCCACCACGGTTCCAGCACGTCGTGAGAGGCTGTCGTGGTCGGTCCTCGATGGTCTTGTAGGTGGTGTTGGCTACAGCATGGGCACGGAGCAACGGTCACTGGAGCTCATCAAGGAAGCGGCTCGAGCGATTCTCGAACCGGCCCTCTCGGACGGGTCGTCGGCGATCGATCCGGAGGTCAAGGCGTGGCTGCCGGAGGTCGCCCGTGACCTCCACGTCCGCATCGTCCGACCGCCGGACGCGGGTGCCGGATCCTTCCGGGAAAAGTTGAAGGTGCAGTTGCGCGGCACGTCGCGAGCCACCCATCTCCTGGCCGCGGAGCTGATGTACCTGCACGTCCTGCCGCTCACCAATGTCCGGCCGGCGGTCAAGCTGGATCGGATCACCGAAGTCCTCTCCTGGCTGACGCCTCCGCCACCACTGCCCGAACCGCTCCGCCTCGCCCTCGACACACCCGGCGCCTTCAGCGGAGGCACGGGATTCAACGTGCAGATCTGGCGCCAGATCGGCTGGCTGCTGGAGTTCGTGCAGCACTGGTGGGCCCTGCGAGACGACGTGCGCACTGAAGCGTTCAGTGACCCGTGGAAATTTCGGACAGCGGTCGCTTCGATGGTCACAGACCAACCCGGGATACGGAACTCTCTGCTCTACCTTGCCTTTCCGGACACGTTCCTCCCGATCGTCAGCCAAGACAACAAACGGTCGATCCGAGACGCGTTTTCACACTTCCTCGGACTTCCGTCGGGGCAGGACCCGTTGTCCGTGGACCGTGATCTCTTCGCCATCCACCAAATCCACACGAAGCAGGACGAAAACGCCAACTACTACCGAGAGCCGTATGTTTCACAGTGGAGAAAGCTTGCGGGCAACGGGGCGCGGGCATGGTTGATCAGGCCCCGGGACGGTGGCCGCGAACTGCTGGAGCAGTGGCTTGATTCGGGCTTCGTCTCCATCGCCGGACCTCGATTCGGCGAACTCGCCGGGGAGCCGTCCCGAGCAGATGTGCACGCCGCCGTCGAAGAGAACTACCAGCATCTGGATTATGTTCAACGACTTTCGCTGACCACGGATTACCACTCGTTCCTCCGCGTGCTGAAAGCGGATGACCACGTGATCGCCGTCGATGGGGACCGGGTGTATTTCGGAGTCGTCACCGGCGGCGCTCGATACTCCGACGAGCCCACCCCTCGGCTGACCTGCCCGGTCGCGTGGCCGTCGGAGGACGGGATCACCTTCGAAGGCGGAGAGCCGTTCAGCAAGCACGCGACTCATCAAGGCGTGGTCGTGGACATCACGGCGGCGCTTGATTCGATCAAGGAGTACACCCGCTCGCTGGTCGGTTCGGAGGAACCCGAACGTGATCAGCACTCCACGTCTCCGAGGTCTCGTACTCTGCCACCGCCATCCGACGGGCTCATCAGCCGTGTCCATGGCGACCGCGGCTGGCTGCAAGACGTCATCGAGCTATTGGAAGACCGACGGCAGATCGTGCTCTACGGTCCACCAGGCACGGGAAAGACCTACATCGCACGCGAGTTGGCTCACCACCTCACCGGAGCCGATGCCGTACGGGTCGTCCAGTTTCATCCCTCATACGCCTACGAAGACTTTTTCGAGGGATATCGGCCGGCGAAAGCACAAGACGGCTTCGTCGGATTCGAGTTGCAGCCAGGGCCATTACGGCAGATCGTCGCCGAGGCGCTCACTGAGCCGCACCGGCCCTACGTCCTGATCGTCGACGAGATCAACCGGGCGAACCTGGCGAAGGTATTCGGCGAGCTCTACTATCTGCTCGAATATCGCGGCGAAACCGTACGCCTTCAGTACTCGCCCCAGGAATCCTTTTGCCTGCCGCACAACCTGTACTTCATCGGCACCATGAACACCGCAGATCGGTCGATCGCGCTCGTCGATACCGCGCTTCGCCGTCGGTTCGCCTTCGTAGAACTCCATCCCGACGACATACCGGTGCGTGACCTGCTACGACGGTGGCTCGCGGTTCGTGGCAAAACCGGCGATGACCGTCCTGGGCTTCTCGCCGCCCTGAACGCGGAAATCGGCGATGAAGACCGAGACTTCAAGATCGGGCCAGCCTATCTCATGACACCGGACGCCGAACGCGCCGACGGGCTGCGCCGCATCTGGGAATTCTCGATTCTCCCGTTACTAGAAGAGCACTATTACGGCCGCCTCGACAGGCAGGAGGTACGATCCCGGTTCGGCCTTGACGCCATCCGCCTCCGAGCAGGCGAGTCGTCGTGACTAAGGCATCCTCTACGATCCGGTTGACCGAGAACGACACCGTCGGTGTCGAGGTTTCTTGCCCGCCGCCGGTTGCGACAGCGCTCACCGCGAGCGGTCTGGTCCGGCTCACACCGACGGCCGATGGTGCTTGGCGACTGACCCCCTGTGGACGTGTGGGAGCCGTCAGAATGAGCGGGATGGATGTCGTCGTGACGCCCAAAGTGGGCATTTCGCGGCTTCTTTTCCTACTGGGCTACGCCCACGACCCGGGGTTCCGGCCCGAGGATGTGCAAGGCACGGACGAGAACGATCTGTGGTCGGCGGTAGCCGAAACGTTGTGCAGGCATACCGAACGAGCCTTGGCCCGTGGCGTGCTGCAGGGTTACAACGCCGTCGAAGACGACCTTCGTCATGTCCGAGGCCGGATCTTGCTCGGCAAGCAGATCGCCAGGCATCCCGGCATGCTCGTTCCCGTCGAAGTCCGCTATGACACGTTCACCGTGGACATTCCAGAGAATCGCCTGCTTCGAACGGCGCTCAAACGAATGCTCGCCACACCGCGGCTCCCACTCGCACTTCGCGCTCGTCTGCGTCATTTCGATGTCGTACTCGCAGCGGCTACTCCACTCACGGCCGGTGCGCCGATTCCGGCCTGGCAGGCGACCCGGCTCAACCATCGCTATGTACCCGCAATGCGGATAGCGGAACTCGTCCTGCGGTATCAATCGTTCGAAGTCGGTACGGGCGACCTCGCCGTCGCCGCCTTCGTGGCGAACATGGCGACGGTCTTCGAGAACTTCATCGGATCGGCGTTACGGGAGGCATGGGCGTACCGTCCTGGCCGTACGCGTACTCAGTACCCGGTCAGCCTTGATCATGACGGAACCATCCGCATGAAGGCCGACGTGGTCCACACCGTGGACGGCGTCCCGCGGATCGTGGCCGACGCCAAATACAAGCTGGAGTCCACGACCGGCCAGTACCCCAACGCGGACCACTATCAGATGCTGGCCTATTGCACGGCCTTGGACTTGCCCACCGCATGGCTTGTCTACGCGCACGGGCTGCACGGAGTCCGAACACGCCGAGTCAGGCACACTGATGTCGAGATCGTCGAGTACCCCATCGACCTGAGCGCGGCACCGTCAGCGGTTCTCGACCAGATCGACAAGCTCGCGGCGGCCGCTTGGGAAGCGCCGTAGTCTCGGTCAGGTCGGTTCCGTCCGCGTGTACCGGCTGAGCCAGCCTGTCGCACGATGGTCGCCTCGCCAGGTGAAGACGGTCGCCTGCGTGTCGTCGTCGAACACCGGAACCGACGCCTTTCCTTGCGCCAGGAGAACCCGAGAAAACCGCCTGCCCGACCACGTCACGACCACACTCGCGTCCGGTGCCGAGACCGCGATCAGATCGTCGCTTCTCTCAAGGACGACGCCGGTCGCGCGTTCCTTCAACAAGGCTCGATAGGCCTCGTCGTCGAGACGGCATTGACTCGGCATGCCTCTGGCCGACCAGTCCGGACCAGTGATGCCTCGCGCTCGCGCGGCCTTCCAGAGCGCGGGAACGAGGTCTTCGGCGTGCGCGGGAGTCGCCATCTGCTCGCACATCCACAGCAGCCGCCCGGCGCTGCGGGCCGGCTGGCCCCGTCGCCATTTCACGCGGCGGCTCAGGTCCGCCGCGACGACCGCGCTCCCCGGATGGACGGTCCCGAGCTGCCCCCTGGCAACCGATCCAATGGAGATACAGGGGAGCGTCCTCCAGTACCGGATACAGGGCCAGATACGGGATCCCGGCGATCATCTTGGCGCTACGGCGGAACGCTTCCGGACTACTCGCGACGAGACCGAGCGCTGCCCTGGCCAGATCGCCTCGTTGATAGGTGCCGGAACCATCCGGACGCAGCAATCAGTTGACCACGGCCTTCAGTTCTTCATTGATCGCGCTTTGAGCGAGATTGGCCACCAGACCCGCGATCAGGTCGATGACCGTGTGTTCCGCTTCGTCCGGAGAATCCGGCAACGCGCTCTCGGCGAGAGCCACCCGGATCTCGTGTCCCACCGCCGCGGGCACCATCAGCCGCGCCGTGACCTTTCCCAGGTCCGTCGGCGCGAGTAGGAACTCCCCATCGGCCGCCCCGGCTCCGTTGATGAACTGACCTTCGACGAGGAACCGGACAGCCTCGCGCAGCGGTTACAGGCTACGGCTGCCCTGATGGCACGCCAAAGCGCCCACCCACCAGTCTTCGGCCTCCCGTAGTGACCGGATCCGGCGCTGGACCACCTCAGCGAGAACATGATCCGGCAGGCTGGCTTCGATCCGCGAGCGCACGGTGTTCCCGGCGACGAGTTTGGCCTGCCAGCGCTCCCGCTCTTGTTCGGTGACGATCAAGAAAGCCCAGCCATCGCGCTCTCCGTGCCCCACCCGGCCGGCCCAGCCGAACATCTGCTGGACAGCTAGTGCATAAAAAGATTCGCCAACAACGGGGAAGTCGCCGAACCCTGTGGGGTTCCGCGATCCCGATCGACCAGACCCCCCATCTCACTGCAACGGCGCTTGCAGCCACCGCTAGACATACAGCAGGATCCACTTCTGGTCGGTGTGGTGAGCCACCGCCTTGAGAACAAGGTCGTGCGGCACGCTGTCGAAGAACGCCTTGATGTCCAGGTCAACGACCCAGTCCATTCTCCAGCAACGCTTCCGGCACGCCTCTACCGCGCCCAGGGTCGACCGCTTCGGCCGGTAGCCATATGAGTCCGGGTGGAAGATCGGCTCGACCTTCGGCTCCAGATACATCTTGACCACGGTTTGCGCGACCCTGTCCGCGACCGTCGGCACCCCGAGGACCCGCACGCCTTGCCACCCGATTTGGGGATCTCCACGGCCTTGACCGGAGGCGGGAAATAGCTTCCCGAGGAAATCCGGTTCCGGACGCGATAGAGGTTCCTATCGCGTCCGGCCTCGAACTCCTCGATCGATACCTCGTCGACCCCGGCCGCACCCTTGTTGACCTTGACCCGTTGATACGCCTCCCACACGACCCACTTGGAAATCTCAAACGGCTTCGCCTTCGGCTCGGCCTGCGTTCTTGGTTCGTTCGCCTGGCTCCTCCCAGTGATCCTGGTTGACCACCAAACGACACCTGGACAACCCGCCCCCTTCGCTCCCCGCCGGTTATAGGCGTATCATCGCTACTACGGGGCGGTCCGGCCGCCTGCTCCGCAGCGATACTTAACTCCTCGCAGTGTGTGCTGCGTGGCTCTCTCTTTCGCCGACGGCCTCAGCATGCCCTCGGCCGCATGGGAGCGAGGCGTTCCCACGTTCCACAGTGGCACCTGGATCGGGCTCGCGCCACCTCTACGCTGGACACCGCCAGGCCAATAGACAGGCACCCGCCTGGCTCATCCCGGAGCAATAACGGGACCCCGGCTTCGATGTCGTCTATGCTATTTTGACGCCTCATCGGTGGTTTACTTTCGTTCGCCTTCTCGATCCACACCTGACGCATCATGTGCACCTTTTCCGTGACGCTCACCACCACGACTCCTTCACCGCAGCAGCTCACGATGGTTTTTGACCTCCTCCTGCAAGGCGGCCACGGAGGACCAACCTCCATTACCGGCACAGCATTGCCTCAAGACATTAGTTGACGTTCTACACCGCAACCATCCCCTTCGACATTCGTGGCACACCATTATCCGTGCACTCGTCGCACCGTGAGCCATGGCCGACCATCGGAAACCAGGGCACCGAATGATCACCTACACCGTTGCGCCGTCAATGGATCCGCTTGGCGCGGCACGCGCGCCGACCGGGAAACCCCAGTGCGCGCCACTGCCGCGAAACGAGAACGCGGCCGCGGCCGAAACCACCGTGAACCCCAGTCCTGCCCTGCTCGCGGCAGAGAAATCTCGCTTGCTCGCTCATCCCGGCGGCTCTTCCCTCGCTTTTTGGCGCGGCCGGTGATCGAAGCGATGCCGTCGGACAGGGCGGACGCCCGGCCGGAGTATTTCCGAATCGGCCACAAGTATCGACGGCGTGCCCGCCGGATGTTCCGTCCAGCAGACACTCCGTCATCGCGCGAACGGCATTCACGCCCACCGGAGGAAGCGGTAGCCAGTGATCGGTGAGGGCACACCCTTGCGTGCGACGTTCTCGCAGCCAGTACTGGCCACTTCCGCGAAGACTCGTCGTCACTGAACTTCTTGCCATCGAACAGAACGGCACTGGTAGCGGCGATGGTCCGACGGCGTCGCGGTCTCACCGGACGAGCCGTCTCGGCCCGCCACCTTTGGCCATTCGATGTTACTGCGAACCAGCTACAGCCGACGCCCTACCCTTTCGTGTCACCCGGCTTCGGCTCGTTCGCGAGCCCGGTGCACCGACAAGCCTGCGTTCGTGACCTGCCGGATCCGTCACTCCGCTCGACCGTGCCCACCGCGGACTTCCTGACCGCGGCGCATGGCCCTGAGCAGCAAGCGGCCCGACCGAGACCGAGGATCGTGCCGTGCCGAGCTTCCGGGAAGGCGATCCGACCGTCGGCGCGAATAATCAGCCACAGATCGCGGCCTTGGTCGCTCGGCGCACTCGATTTGTCATGCCGGCGTGTATTCCTCATGATCGCACGACCGAGAATGTGCCCCTCGGCTGGCAACCAAGATGAACACCTTGCTGGCGTTTTCAAAAGGAGCGTCACCTGGGAGGGGGGCGAGATGCCAGTTCCTTCCCGAAGAAACCGACCTATCAGGTATTCATAGGACGAACTCGCTGCCATCGCAGGCGAACTTGAACCCATCCAATGGACGCACCATTGCTCGATCATGACGGCCCGCCTCGTAACGATTCCAGGTCGCCCGGTGGGCCGCCGCGCCTGGTCAGCGAGTTCCTCGCACCGTACCGGGACGCCTGGACCGGACGCCGACAACTCACGATCCCGCCGCCGGCGACCGCGTTGAGGTCGTCGGCGGCGGAAGTGGCTCGGTGTACCTCGACAACGTTCACCGAGGGTCCAGAATGGACCTCAACGGGTGCCCCAGGGTTCGTTTCACAGGCTTCCGACCGGCCCCGCAGCCACCCGGCAATCCGACTTGCCACTCACGATCCCACAGGTGGCCTGGGCTGGAGGTTCACATCGCTGAACTCAGATGTGACGAAGGGACCCTTCTGCCCGCCACTGCGACCGAGTTTCCCCCCTTGGCCGACGCCGGAAACCTGAAGCTTCAGGCCTCTGCCGTAGACGGTGTGCAGGAAACGCGGTCTTTCCGCTATCTCACCCAATTTTCGACGAAGCCTGGAGACGTAGGCGTTGACATTGGCCCTCCCGGAGTTATGCGCCCCCCACAACACCTTTTGGAGGTCATCCCGATCGAAGGTGTGCCCAGGACGTCTGGCCAGCGCGAGCAGGAGGTCGAACTCACGCCCGGCGAGTTTCAGCAGGCAGCCGTCCAAGGTCGCCACTCTGGCGGCAGGCTTGATCCTCAATGCACCCACAACTATATCCGCCTCCGCCGGCGGACGTTCCGCTTGCCTGCGAACCATCGCCCTGGTCCTAGCCAGCAGTTCGGGTCCGGGCACAGTCGGCGGCAGACATTCATCGGCGCCCGCATTAAATATTCGCACGATGTCAGTCTCGTCTTGGTGAACCGTCAGAACGAGAATCGGTATCGACCGAGCCGCGCCCAGCTCCTTGACCGTCGCCGCAACCCGTTCCCGGCCGGCAGACTCCATATTCAAGATCACACCGACGTGCTTGCTGCCACTGATCGCGAGCTTCGCGTCCTTCAGCAACATGACACGATCGATCAAGTAGATTCTCTGAAGAATCGTCGCCGCGCGGCTTCCCGCTTCAACACCATCGCTCAAGACCAGAATCATATCCATGGGACTGATTATGAGCCGAATTTAGCCCGCGACGAAAGTGATCGGAAGCCTCAGTTCGACACCCCCCTTGACATCTGCCCGATATTTCGCCACGGAGCGCATTTTCGGGCACTTCGGATAACGAATAACGACATGGGCCAAATCCTGGCCGACGGTTCCCGCCTTGGCCGCCGTCGAGCACCTGGGCGCTGAGGATCCTCGCGGAGGAGTCCTCCGACAGAGTGATTCCGCTCAGTGGGCCATCGACAGCATGGCATGACAACCGCGAACTCGCGGCCTTCGATCTTGCCCATCCAGGTATCAAACGTCGAGGAAAGGACAGAATGCTTGCGGGAAACGACGGCGTCATCGCGAAACTGGTGGACAGCAAATGCTTGCGACGGTTGTTACCAAGCCTGTTCGCTCACGACCCTACCGATGATTCTTCCGACTCATGAGAGGCAAGAGGCTCATGCTGAAAAGATCATCGCTTGCACTGTGGGTGGCATCACGTTCGTCCCCCCCGCCGTAGGCACGCGGTGGGCAGTTGTCGTGGTCGACCGTCCGCAGGGCAGGCCTGCTCCGCCAAGGCAATTCTGAGGTCTGGCCACAAGCCCCATCCGCGGAGGATCTCGCCCAGGACGTCGCCATCGCCGTGCTTCGAGCCATACCGACGTACGATGACAGAGGTTTCTCTTTCATGGCTTTCGTCTACGTCCTCGCCGAACGGAAGCTGATCGACGTCTGGCGAAAAAATTTGCGTGACCAGAGCAGCCCGGTGGCGTCGATGCCTGATGGCCCCAGCGGTTCCGTGCTGCCAGAGGAACACCTGGTGTCCGGCGAGCTGGGTTCCTACCTGGGCAAGCTGCTCGAGATCCTTCCCCACAAGCAACGTCATGTCCTGTGGCTGCGCGTCGCCCGAGGACTTGTCGGCCGCTGAGACCGCCAAGCGAGTCGGTTCTACCCCGAGTTCGGTCCGAGTCATGCAACATCGCGGTCTGTCCACGCTGCGGAGCCGGCTCGCCGAGCAACGTGAGCGGCCAAGGTACGCCAACGACAGTGTGCCGGGACAAGACGTCCTCCGTCAGCCGCAGCCTACGCGAGTGACATGAGCGGAAGCACCTCGACGGCGTCGTGTTCCACGTTTTCGACGTCGTCGGAGACAGTAGGAGACCCGCGCCTCAGCACGCTGTATAGCCCTTGGCGATCCCCGGCTTGTTCGGGGGTCCTGATAGGGTGCCTCGGGTGTGGTTTGCTGGCCAGGACGCGCGGACCTGGCTGCTGCTCGCGAGCGGAGTGCCGTCAACTGTCCGTTACAGGCGGGCGTGCCGGGGTGAGGCCCGGGACTTTGCTCGGCGAAGGTCCGCTTCGCGCGGTCAGGATAGTCGCGGAAGAACCGCCGCACCAGCAAGCCGGGTCGAGGCCTCCTGCCCGCAGACCACAGGGCCACGAGGCAGCGCTGGCAGTGTCGGCGATCATGAAATTCCCCACTGAAGCGGGTTCCGAGATCAGGTAATTCACCGGCCCAGGCACGGGCACCGTGATATCCGCCGCCGCAGCCGCGTCCCAGCCCGAATACAAGTCCGCGGCCTTCGCCATGTTCCCGGCATGGGTATCGAGGCGGGCTTCGAAGCTCGCCTGCCGAGACACCAACACGTGCTTGACCCGCGCCATCGCCAACGCCGCCCGCGACTCCAGCATACCAAGATCAACCCGCTGGCACCGCGGCCGGACAGCCAGCACTGCGTAGCCCGTCGACGACCCGTCCGGCGGCCTGGCCGGTGCCGCGGAGCTTGTCGACCACCACCTGATAACCCGTCACAAACGCCTCCCCGTCGTCGGTAACCAGTGGTCACCCTACGACAGCGACGCGTACCCACTCAACCTGTCACACCACCGGTGAACAGCGAAAACAATGTTTCGAGTCGATCTACCCACACCCAGGTAGGTAGGACTACTCAATCCTGAGCGTTAGCCGCTCGATCACCGGAATCCGGAGGTTGCTCGCTGGCGGCGGTGCGCCCGGCCGCCTTCTCGAGCCGGTCGATCAACTCCTGCAGGTTCGCTGGTGCGCTCCCGTCCGCCACCGCCTTCCGCAAGGTCGCGGCCGCCTCACGCAAGTCCCGAGCCGCACCGTCACGCGCTTCGGCCACTCTCACCCGTCGTTGATCACCAGCTTCGTCGTCAGACACCGCGCCCGTCATTGCTATTTCTCTCCCTTTTCGTCAGATCCGATAGAGCAACACTAAAACGGATATGACAAAATGAGATCCCACCTACCCATATCAACGGGACCTAATCACTAATCACAGCACGAGAGGCGCCAGCTAATTGATGAAGCCGGAAACCGCGACAACGCCAGAAACTAGGCGTCGGCCTTCTTCCTCGGCGCCCGCTTACGCTTCGGCTTCTCCGACTCCGGTTCGGGTTCGGGCTCCACAACCGGCGCTGGGGCAGCAGCGCCAGCTTCGAACGCCTCGGTGATCTCGCTCGGGATCCTGCCCCGGTCAGAGATCGCGTAGCCATTCTCGGCAGCCCACGCGCGCACCTGCTGGTTATATTCCCGGTCAGTCCCCGACGCCGCACTACGCGAGGAAGCGCCGACACCTGTCGACTGTCCAACCGCGACCCTGATACGCCGTCCACCGATCCGGCGCCCCGCGGCCACAAAGCGGTCGAACTCCTCCCGCAGCGCCTGAGCGTTCTCATCCGACAAGTCGATCTCATACGACACGCCATCCAACGCGAACGGCACAGTCTGAGTTGCCTCGCTACCGTCGAGATCATCCAAGATCTCGACACTGACCTTCTGCGCCATGCAACAAGCCCTTTCACCAGGTCAATAGGTACGGGCCCACCATGAGGTGGGCAACTCGCGGATCGTAACCACCCTGTATCCCGATCGACAGTTGCGACACCCAGCAGGCGACGAACGGTCACCTAGTCAGGACTACCTCCCCACGAAGCCATCCGGTCGCACGGCAGGCCCTGACCTTCAGATACAGCAAGCGCGCGTAACCGCTGTGTCGATAGGACCAGTTGTCCTGTTGCGAGGATGTCCTCATGCCTCCTCGCAAGCGCCGTTCGTACACGGCCGAGTACGAGGTCGAGGCTGCTCACCGCGTGATCGTTTCCGGTCGCACGGTCTCCGAGGTCGCTTGCGAGCAGGTGCCGCCGAGCGAGCCCGCCGAAGTGTCACCGCCGACGGCGCCGAATTTCACGCAGCAGTGTGAACAGGTCCCGGCCAGACCCGACGCGTGGCGTCCGTCGAGTGCCGGACCTTCTGAGTCCGACCGTGACCCAGTTCTTCATCTCGCCGGACGCCACGCATCAAGAAGCTAACAGCGGAACACGCCTGATGCAGTTCCACACCATGGGCCTCAACTATCGGGTGTAACAGTGGCCCGCTCCCGCCAGCCGGGGTCCGAAGCTAGGAGCGGGCCACCGCTTTTCCTTCACTGTCGCGCGGCGCCTCAGGATGGGCGCTGCCTCGACTGGAGCAACCGAGGGCCACGCAACAGCCACCCTATGCCACCGAGGCGGGGGCGCGCGGGCAGACAATGTGGACGAAAATCCCTGGACGCCCGCTAGTACATCCGGTAACGCGCATGTTTGTGGGCGTGGCACCCGACGGTGAGGCAGGCACAGGTCCCGATCCCCGCTCACACGGTCAGCGAGGGGGAGGGCGGCCGTGTGAACTCGTCACCAGTACCTGCCCCTGCGCCCGTTCGTCCCATCCCGGCTCCGCCGGTTACCACGCCCCTCGCAACGGTAGAATCAGGGCCGTCACATCGCCAGACCAGGGGCCCCTCGGGCATCCATTCGAGACAGTTCCGAAACACACCGGAGCACCGGCGCACCACGAATACGCACTCCTGGCCCACGTCCCCGCCGGGGATCTATCCATAAAGGACCCACAGGTGTGCAGGACGGTGCCGCGTGGGATGAGGAAGCCCCCGACTAGGGCAGCGACTCCCTATCCGATCGACGCGGGGGCTTCCTCACCCGCCACTCTCCGGCGCCACGGACGACGAAGTCAAGAGGAGACCGGCCCGGCTGCCCATTGTGATCAACGCTTTGCACTGGCACCCCCTGTCAGACTGTGGTCGCCCCAGCCCGCAGCTGACCGTTACTCCACCCGACAGGGCGGAACGCGACACATCGAGAGTCCCTCGTCTCTCACGGCGATCCGGCCGGGACTAGCGGGACAACAATCGGAACGAGAGGGCTGTCAACTCGGAGGACTCAGTTCGCGCCGCATCGCCGACGAAGCAACACCGTCCACAACAGCCACAAATATCCGCCACGGGGCCGGGGGGCGGCAGCGGCCCGCTCTACCAGCCGGGGCCTTCCGGCGAGAACGGACCGCTGCCCTCCCTTATCTCCTCACGTGGCAACCCCGAGTGTGGGTGTGCAGGGGCCATGACCGCCACGCAGCAACCAACCTAACCCAACTACCGGCGTCAATATGGGCAGAAAATCATGACAAAAGCCCCCTGCCGCCTGCCCTGGACGCACCGCCGTGCGACCCACCCGGCGATGATCAACGAGACGGCCGCTTCGGCATATCGATGCTCATGGCCCACCCGGACCGACGGTAAACGCGACCAACCCACCCATCGTCTCGAACACCACGCCCCACGCGGCATCGCACGTCAGGCCAACGATCGTTGATGGCGCTCTCCGAGATGGGCCAGACACGCTCTCTGAAATGGGCTAGCTGAGGAGTGCAGCGTAACCGGTGTCAGCGACGGAGCGGGATCACTCCGTCGGGTGCTGCGAGGGGCATCTGCGGCCGTGCCGCTTCGGGTGTGGTGAGCAGCGCGACGATGGTGACCGGGCCGCCGCAGTGCGGGCAGTCCCCGGGGGCCGCGATGTGCGGCAGCGGCGCCGCAGGCGCCGGTGGGGCCGCTGCCGGAGGCGATGCCCCGCAGGGCCTGGCGGTGCTGGATGCAGGCGCGGTGCGTTCGACCTCCCGTCGGGCGCCGCGGTCATCGACAGGTTCTCGGCGCGGGCCTGGTCCAGAATCCTGGGCAGGGCTTCGGCGGCGTTGTCCAGCTTCAGGTAGGAGAAGTGCGAGCGGAGTTGCTGATAGCGGCGGGCCTCGCTCATCTGTGGCCCTAAACGGTTTCCGGACAAGTGATCAGTCCTCCTTGGGCTCATAGGTGGGTGCACTGCCCAGCGTCGCCGCGGTGGCGGCGTAGGTGGCCAGGTCGATCACGACGTGGGCCGCGGGC
This sequence comes from Amycolatopsis lurida, assembly GCF_900105055.1. Taxonomy (NCBI): domain Bacteria; kingdom Bacillati; phylum Actinomycetota; class Actinomycetes; order Pseudonocardiales; family Pseudonocardiaceae; genus Amycolatopsis; species Amycolatopsis lurida. The sequence continues at coordinate 6,054,438 of NZ_FNTA01000004.1, read as the reverse complement.
CCCGTCGCGGGCAGGTCGCGCAGTCGTGCTGCTTCGGCCAACGCCGCCGCCGACGGCGGCCAGCGCGTCTTGTGAGTGCAGGGCCGATCGGTGCTGAAGGCGCCCATCGCGGCGTGTTCGAGCGCCGATCACGTGCCCGTCGTCGCGGACGCCCCGCCCGGCGCCGTCCGGGGCGCGGTGGTGGACCGCGACCGTTGCGCCGCGGTCGGTGACGATCCGCAGCACGTCCGCGCCGACCCTGTGGCGGACTTGAACCTGCGCACCGCCCAACCCGGGCGGGACGGAGTAGGAGTTGCCGCGGAAAGCGACCAGTGCCTGTCGTGTGACGATCTGGCTGAGATCGAACTCGGCCGGGAACGCGATCAGCGCCGGGGCGTGCAGCCGCTCGGCTGCGGCCACCCCGGCGACGATGGTCCGTTCGCCGTCATGGACCCGGCGACGGCTGTCGAGCTTGACCGCGAGTCGATCGAGCCCGGCTTGGGCCTCGGCGATCGTGACGTCGTCGCCGAGGGTGCGCCACCAGCGCTGCGCGGCCGAGTGGTTGGCCTTCTCGACCACGCCCTTGCGGTTCCCGCGCCGCGACGGACACGTCATCGACCGGACCCATAATGCTTCGCGACCTGCGCGAACGCTGGTGTGATCCGGCCGGACGAGGGATGGCAGACCGTGGCCATCCGGTCGAAGCGCCAGACCTGGGTCACCCCGCCGAGCAGGCGGACCACCGCGTCGAGGGCCTCGACCAGGTGCGGGAAGTCCTCGGCATCGGCCAGGACCCGCGCCATTTGCTCGAGTGCGCCAGCGCACCGACCAGCAGATGCGCCTGCTTCCTGGCGCCCCAACTCGCCGGTGGGTCCGGCAGCTCGAGCCAGTCAAACTGGGTTTCTCGCCCGGCGGGTGGGCAATGATCGCGACGTCACGGCCGCAGGAAATCTGACACGGCTCGCAATGCGGGCGCAGCTGATAGCGGCGCAGCGCGCGAGTGAACGTCGAGTAGCCGCCCTGGGTAGCCGAGCTCGGCGATCTCGTCCAGCAGCGTCGCTGCCCACAAATGTAGGTCGTCGGCCAGCCGAGCGCGGCAGTAGCCGACGAATGGTTCGAACGGATCCTGCCCCGCCGACCGGCGTTTGCCTGGAACGACGTCGCCGGCCAGGTAGCGGCGGATGGTCTTGCGGTCGCGTCCGAGATGTCGGGCGATCGCCGAGACTGACCAGCCTTGAGCACGCAGGGCCTGCGCCTCCACGTCTTCCTCCAGAGTGAGCATCCACGCCTCCGGCAACGGTCACGGTGATCAACACCGAAACCGTCACCCCGAGGCCGCTGACCAGCGCAAACGACGCGCCAATAGGACACCCCAACTGGGGAATTTCAGAGAGCAGGACTGGCCCTATTCAGAGAGCGCCATCATCGTCCGCTGACGATATCCAATCGGGACCAACCGCCGTTGGGGAGCGCTCCGGCTCAGTTCCAGCCGTCGCGGCATGCACTGTTCATCACGCGAGCCACTAGCCCGACTCTAGAACTCAATTTCTCCGATAGCCTCACATTGCTCTGGTGTAATAATCTTCCTGCGTTCCGCCTCGCGAAGTACAAGGTCGAGAAATATTTCGTTCATGTCTCGCGCCGCTTCCAAGAATAAGCTGCGGTAGCGCTCACCTGGATCGACCCAATTGTGGCCTATACGAACATTGTCCGTCGACACTCCCCGCACAGGCACCGAGCCGTGCAGGTTGTTGGCCGCGACATGAACCAGAGTGTCGCCAAAGTGGTCGACTTTACCGTTTGGCACCGTCGAGATAGCGGGGTCAAGATACTCACCTACTAGCGTTGTTGCATCACCCGCCGCCAGGGGTGCTCCATGACGTCACTGTGGCACACGCCCTCCCTGGCCGCCGTCTGTTCATTCCGGCCTGCGACATCCTGTCACCGTTCGTCATGGGTGTGTTGGCCGAGCAGAAGATGTCAAGCGTCTTCTGATGTCACGCAGCGCCGGGCAGCAGCAGGCCGGGCGGTGGCCCATCCAGCCAGTCGTCGAACACCGACATGGACGTCACCACCCGGGGGCGCGCAAGTCCACGGTGCCACCCTTGAAATGCGCACCGGCAAAGGTGACCTCGCCGCCCCTGAAGCTGCAATCGGTGAAATCTACACCTCCACCCAGGAAGCAAGCGTCACTGAAATCGACTGTCGCGCCGATGAACGCGGACCCGGTAAAGTCCGTGGTACCACTGAACTGTGCGCCCGCGAAGGACACGAGGTCAGCGTCGAAAATGCTGCCCGAGAAATCCACATCCCCATCGAGGGAGGCGGAGGAAAAGTCCACTCGAGCACCTGAGCTCATACTCTCGGCGAAGGAAGCTTTTCCGGCGAATCGCGCTCCGGCGAACGAGATCTCGCCTTCTTCGAAACTGGAACCGGTGAAGTCGACGCCGCTATCGATCAGCGCGTTGGAGAAGGTCTGTCAAACGTTCGGCTCTGGCGCACTTTCGGTGGTGGTGCAGTGGTTCCCTGGCCGGGCCGGGTTGTTGGGCTGTCATGATCATCTGTGTCTGAGATGACGATGCTGGTCGATGTGGTGTTCTCGGGGCTTTCGGCGCTGTCGGTCGAGGGCGTCGAGGAAGTGGGCGATGTAGTCGTGGTGCGGGCATCGACCAAGGGCGATGCGGTGGCGTGCCCTGTCTGCGGGACGCTGACCGGCCGGGTCCATGCGTTCCATGAGCGGGTCCCCGCGGATGTGCCGGTCGATGGACGGCGGGTACTGGTGAGGTTGCGGATACGTCGGATGCGTTGCCCTGTCACCGAATGCGTGCGTCAGACCCTCCGGGAGCAGGTACCGGGCGTGATCGAGCGATACCAGCGACGCACCGTCCGGCTCGGTGAACAGGTCCGCAGTGTCGTGCGCGAACTGGCTGGCAGGGCCTCCGCCCGGTTGCTGCCAGCGCGCTCGGGATCACGGTCGGGCGGGATACCGCCGTGCGGGTCTTGATGGGCATCCCGTTACCGGATCACGCGGTGCCGCGGGTGCTGGGAATCGACGACTTCGCCCTGCGCAGGCGTCACAAGTACGCCACCGTGGTGATCAATGCCGACACCGGCGCCCGGATCGACGTGCTGCCCGGGCGAGGCGCCGAGGTGGTGGCCGGTTGGTTGCGGGCGCATCCAGGAGTCGAGGTCGTGTGCCGGGACGGCTCGACAGCCTATGCACAGGCTGTGAAGGACGCGCTGCCCAACGCGATCCAGGTCGCCGACCGATGGCATCTCTGGCACGGCCTGTGTGACGCCGTGGGCAAGGAGGTCGCCGCCCATAGCGCGTGCTGGGCGTCGGCCACAGGATTACGTGAGGGAAAGCTGGCCGAGACTACTTTGCAGCGGTGGCAGCAGATCCATACCCTGCTCGAGGCTGGAGTCGGGCTGCTGGACTGCTCACGCCGCCTGGGTCTGGCGCTGAACACGGTCAAGCGATACGCCCGCGCCGCCACCCCGGACCGTATTCAGCGGGTTCCTAAGTACCGGGCCTGCATGGTCGACCCGTACCGGGACCACCTCCGCGCCCGCCGTGAACAAGACCCAGCCGTCGGGGCCACCGCACTGCTGGCCGAGATCCGCGCTCTGGGCTATACCGGCAGCCACAACCTCCTCGTGCGCTACCTGAACCAAGGACGGCATCTCGACGATCACCCACAGCTCTCACCACGACGAGCCGGTCGGCTGCTACTGACCCGGCCGGAGAATCTCACCGAACGGCAACACGAACGACTCCAAGCTCTGACCGCGGCCTGCCCCGAAATGACGGCGCTGGCAGGCGTTGTGCGCTCCTTCGCAGCTCTGCTCTCTCCCCACAAGGACAATCCCGCCCGGTTGAAGGAATGGATTACCGCCGCACGCGAAGCAGACCTACCTCACGTGCGCTCCTTCACCCGAGGAATCGACCAGGACACCGACGCCGTCATCGCCGCGGTCACCCTCGAACACCACAACGGACGCACCGAAGGCGTGAACACCAAGACCAAGCTGCTCAAGCGGCAGATGTACGGACGAGCAGGCATCAACCTCCTGCGCCATCGCATCCTCCTCGGCTAACACCACCACCGAAAGTGCGCCAGAGCCAAACGTTTGACAGTCCCGCGACAACAGATGTGGGGATGCTCTGGAGCAGTCCGCTCGATGACGAATAAACCCCGTTCAGTCGAAGTAGTTGCTCAGCTTGATCAGGTTTCCGTCAGGGTCGCGCAGATGGAGACTGTAGATCGTGCTGCGTACACCGGTACGGCGGACCGGGCCCGCTTCGATGTCCACTCGCTGCTCGGTGAACTTGTCGAACAGGAGCAATCTTCGGATCACCCACGACGGAGCACAGCTCAGCGGCACCACCCCGGTTTGGTAGCCGTAGCGCCTTCGGTGTCCCACTGGCCACTCGCAGCAGACGAGCGCGTACGGCTACCTGTGCGCGTCGTAGGTAAGCTGCCGCCGCCCGCCCACCGCATCGTAAGAGATCATCTGACCGCGTCAATGGTCTGCCTCTTCGCGCACAATTGCCTGTAGACCGGACGCATTCTGTTCTTGAGACCGGCTTAGGCGGCCAAGCGCGCGCATCCTCGCCGCATGGGATTGCCGGTCGGGAGGCGGATTGATGGCGTCAAGGGTTGAGGAAGAAGCGATCGCGATCGTCGGGATCGGCTGCCGTTTTCCGGGCGGGATCGAGGACATGCCGAGTTTCTGGGAGTTGGTCGCGTCCGGGACCGACGCGATCGGTGATATCCCGGCCGGCCGGTGGCGGATTGATGACCACTACGACGCGGATCCGACTGCGCCGGGCCGGATGTTCGTGCGGCAGGGTGGTTTCCTGCGAAATCCGGTCGACGAGTTCGACGCGGGCTTCTTCGGGATATCGCCACGCGAGGCGGCCGCGCTGGATCCGCAGCAGCGGCTGCTGCTGGAGGTCACCTGGGAATCGCTGGAGAACGCCGGGATCCCGCCGAAGTCGACCGCAGCCGGCAATGTCGGTGTCTACGTCGGCGGGTTCACCTTCGACGCGGCGACGCTGCAGCTGACCGACTCGAACCGGCATCTGGTCAGCTCGGCCACGCCAACCGGTGTGAGCATGACGATGCTGGCCGCGCGCTTGTCGTATGCGTTCGACTGGCGCGGTCCGGCGTTGACTCTCGACACCGCATGCTCGTCGTCGCTGGTCGCGCTGCACCACGCGGTGGGCGCGCTCGCCCGCGGGGACTGCGACCTCGCGGTGGCCGCAGGGGTGAACGTGATGGTCAATCCGGTCACCACGGTTCTGATGTCCAAGGGGCAATTCCTTTCGCCGGATGCCCGATGCAAGTCGTTCGACCACCGGGCCAACGGTTACGCCCGTGGCGAGGGCGCGGGTGTCCTGCTGCTGAAGCCGTTGCCCGCGGCAGTGCGTGACGGTGACCGCGTCCACGCAGTCGTGCGTGGCACGGCGGTGAACCAGGACGGCCGCACTCCGGGGATCACCGTGCCCAGCGTGGACGCCCAGCGCGCGCTGATCGAGCAAGCCTGCCAGGTCGGGGACGTCGAGCCCGCGTCCGTCGGGTACTTCGAAGCCCACGGCACCGGTACTGCAGTGGGTGATCCGATCGAGGCCACCGCGATCGGTGAGGTCCTGGGTGTTTCGTCGAGTACGCACTGGATCGGATCGGTCAAATCGAACTTCGGGCACACCGAGGCGGCGGCGGGTATCGCCGGGGTGATCAAGGCGGTGCTGTGCCTCGGCAAGGGGCTGATCCCGCCCAACCTGCATTTCGAACGGCCCAATCCGAAGATCCCATTCGACCGGCTTCCGCTGCGCGTGCCGACGGAGATGGTGTCGTTCCCGGAGTCGGCGGGCCCGCGCCGGGCCGGGGTGAACTCGTTCGGCTTCGGCGGGACGAACGCACACGCCATCCTGGAGCAGTGGACGGGATCCGAGCCGGTCGCGGCGACCGAGGCGGAGGTCGGGCCGGTTCTCCTGCCGCTGTCGGCGCGAAGCCCGGAAGCCTTGCGTGCGCTGGTGGATTCCTACGCGACGGCGCTGGAAAGTCCGGGAAGCCCGTCCCTGCGGCGGGTCGCCAGGGCGGCATCGCGGCAGCGTGAGCACCATCCGCTGCGGACGTTCGTGGTGGCTGGGGACTCGGTGGAGGCGGCGGCCAAGCTGCGGGAGCTGACCGTCGAGCCGAGGCGGGCGACGCGGCCGGGAAATGCCTTTGTGTACACCGGAATGGGCCCGCAGTGGTGGGGTATGGGCCGTGAACTCCTGGCGACGGAGCCGAGTTTCGCCGAGGTTGTCGTGGCTTGCGACGAGGTGCTGGCGAAATTCGGTGTGTGCATGGCGGACGAGTTCCGCCGCGACGAAACCGAGTCGCGGCTCACAGAGACGTTGTACGCGCAGGTCGCGAATTTCGTGGTGCAGGCCGGGCTCACCGTTTTGTGGCGGGCATGGGGAATCGAGCCGGCCTTCATCGTGGGCCACAGTGTTGGCGAGGTTGCTGCCGCTTATGCAGCGGGCGTGTACACGCTCGAAGACGCTCTCACCATCAGCTTCCACCGCGCGAACCTTCAGTCACGCCTTGCCGGACGCGGCGCGATGGCGGCCGTGGACCTGCCCGCGGACGAGGTCGCCGCGTATTTGCGGTCCGGCGTCGCGGTTGCGGCGGTCAACAGCACGTACGCGACAACGCTCGCCGGCGACCACGACGCCTTGGCAGCGATGAGCCGGGAGCTGACAGACGCGGGAGCGTCGGTGAAACCACTCCGCGTCGAGGTGGCGTACCACAGCCACCAGATGGAGGAGATCCGCGAACCCCTGCTCGCCGCGTTACGGGAGATTCGCCCGCGCAGTGCGGAAGTCCCGCTTTTCTCGACGGTCACCGGTGACCAGGTCGAGGGGCCGGAACTCGATGCGGGATACTGGTGGCGCAACGTCCGCGAGACGGTCCGGTTCGCCGACGCGTTCCGGCGCGTGCTCACCTGGACTCCCGGTGCCGTGCTGGAGATCGGGCCGCACCCGGTGCTCGCGTCCGCGATCGACGAGGCGCTGGCCGACCGGGCCGACGACATCGTCCGCCTGGCGTCGTTGCGCCGCGGGGAACCCCAGCGCGAGTACCTGCTCACCGTGCTCGGTCACCGGTATGCCGCCGGTGCCGATCCGGCGTGGGACCGGGTGCATCCGGGGTCGCGTGAGCACCTCGATCTGCCGCGGTATCCGTGGCAGAGGGAGCGGCATTGGGTGGAATCGGTGGCGTCGCGGGAAAAGCGGCTGGGCACCACTGACCTTCTGCTCGGCGGACGGCCGGTCGCCGGGGTCACTCCGGTCCACGACATCGAGCTGTCGACCTCGGCGCTGCCCTACCTCGATGATCACCGGATCGGCGAGTCGGTGGTGTTCCCCGGCTCCGGCTATCTGGAAGCCGCGCTGGCCGCCTTCCCGGACGACGAGCCGTGCCTGCTCGAAGACGTCGTGTTCCACCGGCCGCTCGTGCTGGCGCCCTCGCCGATCCCGACGCTGCGGGCAGGCTTCGACCCGGCACGGCAGCTGCTCACGCTGCACAGCCGCACCCAGCCCGACGATCCTGTATGGACGTTGCACGCCGAGCTGCGCCGCGGCCACTTCGCCAAGGCCCGGCTGCCGGAACGTCGTACCGAAAAACTCGCAGTCCTCGCTGAAGGACTGCCGGAACTCGGGCACGAGGACGTGTACTCGCGGCTCGGCGGTACCGGCCTGAACTACGGTCCGGCGTTCCGTGCCGTGGAGCGGTTGTGGTGGCGGCAAGAGAGCCGCGAGGTGTTCGCCGAACTGCGGCTGGACACCCTGGAGCAGAAGGGCCACCGGCTGCACCCCGTGGTGCTCGACGCGGCACTGCAGGCGGTGATCGCCGGTGCGCTGATGCTCGGCGATGGCGTGGAATCCGGCACCTATGTCCCGGCCCGGATCGATGCGCTGCAGTTCTTCTGCAGCCCGGCCACCCGGCTGTGGGTGCATGGCCGGGGCCACCCCGCTGCGGGGCCTGGCCGGATCGAGTGCGATCTGTCCCTGGTGACCGACGACGGTGAAGTCGTCGCCGAGGTCAGGGGGCTGCAGGCCAGGCGGCTCGCGGAAGCAGCGGACGAGCCGTCGACGCTGGCCTACGGGCACGTGTGGCAGCCGGAACCGCTACCGCAGGCGTCGGAGCGGCAGCCGGACGGCCGGTGGATCATCATCGGATCGTCGGCCACGGCAGCCGGGCTCACCCGGGACCTTGCCGCAGCCGGGGCAGGCGCCCTCGCTGTGGATCCGGCCGGTGACGACTGGCTCGATCGGGTGCTCGCCGCGGCTTCGGCCTGCCGCGGCGTGGTTTACGTGGACAGCATCGACGCCGAGGCCGCGTGCGCACCGATCGCCGCACCGTTGCGGCTCGTGCAGGAACTGCCTGCCGTGCCGTTGTTCCTCGTGACCACAGGTGCGCAGGGCATCTCCACGGTGAACCCGTCGGCGGCTTCGTTGTGGGGATTCGGCCGCGTCGTCGCCGCGGAACGGCCAGAGTTGCGATGCCGGCTAGTGGATCTCGCCCTGGGCGTGTCCGGGGAGGCGCTGCTCGCCGAAGTCCTTCACGACAAGGGCGACGAAGTCTCCCTCCGCCCCGACGGCCGGTATGTGCGGCGGTTGAAGCAGGCCGAGGACGGCTCGGAACTTGACCACGTCCGCACGCGCACCGACCTCACCCCAATGCGGCTGGCGTCGTCCGGTGGTGAACTCGGTTTCCTCGCCACCACCCGCCGACCGCCCGGCCCCGGTGAGGTCGAGCTCCGGGTGTCCCACGTGGGGCTCAACTTCAAGGACATCCTCAAGCACACCGGCCTGATCTCGCCGCACGCGATCGAGGGCAGCCATTCCGGAGAGTCGCTCGGGCTCGAATGCGCGGGCAAGGTCGTGGCGGTGGGCGATGGCGTGGCCGATCTCGAAATCGGGGATGAGGTGTTCGCGCACAGCCGGGACCTGTACGTCTCGCACGTGACGCTCGACGCGGTACGCGTGGTCAAGAAACCGGCCGCGTTGTCCGCCGCCGAGGCCGCGTCACTGCTGCCCGTGGTCACCGCGCACCTGTCGCTAGTCCGGCTCGCGGGTCTCCGCGACGGGGAGCGGGTGCTCATCCATTCCGCCGCCGGGGCCGTCGGGCTGGCGGCGGCGCGGATCGCGAAGTGGCTCGGCGCGGAGGTATTCGTCACCGCGGGCAGTGCGCAGCGGCGCGATTTCCTGCGGCAGGAGGGCTTTGCTCACGTCGCCGATTCACGGTCGTCGTCGTTCGCGGACGACGTCCTGGGCTGGACCGGTGGCGCCGGCGTCGACGTGGTGGTGAACTCATTGCCCGGCAGCATGATCGACCACAGCCTCCGTGCGCTGAGCACCTTCGGGCGGTTCGTCGAGCTGGGCAAACCGGGGGACGTCGCGGACCACGCGGTGCGGCTCGCCTCGACCCGGCGGGCACTGTCGTTCCACTCCTTCGACTACGACCAGATGATGGCCCTGCGCCCCGGCGACGTCCGGGCATGCATGCAGGCGGTCGCGGGACTCTGCGAACAGAAAGCGATCGCGCCGTTGCCAGTCGCCGAGTGGCCGGCGAAGGACGCCGCCGAGGCATTCCGGGCCATGGCGAGTCCCGAGCACCGTGGGAAGATCGTGCTGCGCATGGCCGATGAGGAGGTGCTGGTGCCGGCGTCGTCGATGCCCGAGACGCCGGTCCGGCCGGATCGGACCTACGTCATCACCGGTGGTCTCGGTGGCCTCGGCCGGACGGTGGCGCGCTGGCTTGCCGAGCAAGGCGCGCGGCACCTCGTGCTCGTCGGCCGCGGCGGGGTCACCACGGACGTCGCCGACCGGCTGGTGACGGACTTGACCGCCGAAGGCGTTGAGGTGCGGGTCGAGAAGGCCGATGTCGGCGACCACGCGCAGGTGCGGGCACTCGTCGCGGACGTCCGCGCCCAAATGCCTCCGCTCGCCGGTGTCCTGCATGCCGCGGCCGATTTCGACGACGTCGTGCTTGCCGACGCCGACGCTGACCGGCTGCTCACGGCAACCCGGCCGAAGGCGGACGGTGCTTGGCATCTGCACCGGGAAACTCTCGGCGACAGCCTCGACTTCTTCGTGCTGTTTTCGTCAGTCGCGGCGCAACTGGGTGCGGTCGGCGCGGGCGCGTACGCCACAGCTAATGAGTTCCTCAACGGCCTTGCCCGCTACCGGCGCGCACAGGGGCTTCCCGCGACCAGCGTCGGCTGGGGAATGATCGACGACGTCGGGGTCACGGTGAGCCGTGACGGCTACGTCGGCGATGTCCTTCGCCGCACCGGTCATGTTGGTATTTCCCCCGCCCGGCTGGTCGCCGAGCTGAGAGCGTTGCTGCACACGCAGCCTGCGGAGGTGTCGGTCGCCGACATCGATTGGCCGCGGTGGGCGCGTGCGAATCCGCAGCTCGCACCGTTGCCGATGTTCGCGACCGTAGTCCCGGTGGGCGCCACGGATAGCGGGGACGAGTCCGTCGGGAGGCGGCTGCGGGAGGCCAGCCCTGCCGATCGTGTGTCGATGCTGCCCGCGCTCGTCACGCCGTTGTTGCAGCGGACCACGGGCCTCACCGAGCAGCAACTCGGCGAAGAGCAGGCGGTCGACGTCGACTCGCTCACCGCGGTCGAGCTACGGGTGCTGCTGCAGAGGCATCTCGGGGTCGCGGTACCTGCGGTGCGGCTGCAGCGCAGCCTCAGCGTGGGCGTGCTCGCCGAGCTTCTCGTCGACGAGCTGGACCGTACACAGCCCGAAACGGCCGCTGCACTACACGAGATCACCTCGGCCGATGGGCTGGTGATCTACGGCCACCTGAGCGTTCCCCCGGATCCCGGACCACATCCGGCTGTCGTGGTATGCACGGCGGGCGAAGGCGGAGCGTTGAATGCCGACGGTGACTACGCGCACCTCAGCGAGCACGCGCCCCTGCTCGCCGCAGGGTTCGCCGTTTTCACCGTGGACCAGCGCGGCGCGCCAGGGCACGGACACGAATTTACCGCCAGGGCCGAAATGGGCGGCGGAGATGTCGACGACGTCATCGCGGCTACCCGGTATCTCGCCGACCTGCCCGAGATCGATGGCACACGGATCAGCATCGTAGGCACCAGCCGCGGTGCCTATACCGCGGTGCTGGCGCTGGAACGCCGTCCCGATTTGTGGCTGCACGCGGCACTGCTGATGGGCCTGTACGACCCGGCAGTGCTGGTCGCGGCCGAGCATGCCCAGCCCGGCACGCTGCTCCCGGCGGACTCCGGGTTCAGCTCGGCCGACGTCGAAAGCTACTTCACCGCACCGGAACGGCAGCCGCTCGCCGGCGTCAGCACGCTCAACGCACCGCTGCTGATCGTGCACGGCGACGCGGACTCCATCGTGCCCCTCGCACAGTCGGAAGAACTCGCCGCCCAGGTCCGGAAGGCGGGCCTGCGCGCGGAAATGATCACCGTGCCCGGCTTGGCACACGACAGCGAACACGAAGATCAGGTGTGGACCGGTTTGTGGCCCGAGATCGGCCAGTTCCTCCGGAAAGGCACGCGATGACGACCCGGACGGAAGCACTGATCATCGGCGCCGGGCTGTCCGGGATCGGGCAGGCTGTGGCACTCGCGAGGTCCGGGATCGATTTCGTGGTGCTGGAGAAGGCTCCGGACCTCGGCGGCACCTGGCAGTCCAACACGTATCCAGGTGCGGCCTGCGACGTCGAAGCGCACCTGTATTCGTACTCGCACACCAAGAATCCCTACTGGCGCTCGACTTACGCCGGTCAGGAGGAAATCCTCGGGTACCTTCGCGGCGTCACGGTGCGGCACGGGCTGCTGCCGCGGATCCGCTTCGGCATCCGGGTGGTGAGCGCGCGCTGGGACGAGGGCACGGCGGAGTGGACCGTCGAGACCGCGGACGGCACCACCTACGTCAGCCGGTTCCTCGTACTCGGAGTCGGTGGCCTGCATGTGCCCCGGATTCCCGAGGTGCCTGGCGCGGCGACGTTCCGGGGCAGCGCCTGGCATACCTCGTGCTGGAACCACGACATCGACCTGGCGGGCAAGCACGTGACGCTCGTCGGCGTCGGCGCCTCCGGGGTCCAGGTCGCGCCGCACCTGGCCGAACGTGCCGCATCGCTGACGATCTTCCAGCGCACCCCGCCGTGGGTGCTGCCGAAGGCGGACGCGGCAATCCCGGCCTGGCGGCAACGGCTTTTCGCCTGGCTCCCCGCCGCGCAGTTGTTGCACCGGCTGGGAATCTACCTGCAACGGGAGAAACGCGGCTTCGGCTTCCACACCCGCCCGGACCTGCTGCGCGTCGCCGAGCCGATCGTGCGGCGGCGGATCGCCGAGCAGATCGCGGACCCGTCGCTGCGCGCACTCGTGACACCGGACTACCCGCTGGGCTGCAAGCGAGTCCTGTTCTCCACCGACTACTACGCGACGCTGAACCGGCCGGACGTGCACGTCGTGCCCGGCAGCCCGGCCGAGATCCGTCCGGACACGATCGTCGACACGGTCGGAGGGGAACACCAGACCGATGTACTCGTCTACGCCACCGGATTCGACCTAACCGGCTCGTTCGACCGGATCGAAATCGCCGGCATCGGCGGCCGACTGCTGAAGGAGAAGCGGCAGGACGGCATGCACGGCTACCACGGGCTCGCGGTGCCGGACTTCCCGAACATGTTCATGCTCCTGGGACCGAACGGATTCGCGCCGTACACGAGCGTCGTGCCGAACATCGAGGCACAGGCGCGCTACGTGGTCCAAGCCATCCGCACGACGCGGTCGACCGGTGCCCGAGCCCTGACCGTGCGCCACGACGCGACCGACCGCTTCCTGGCCGAGATGCGGACACGCTTCGCCCGGACGATCTGGGCCCCCGGCAAGTGCCGCAACTGGTACCAGAACGACTCGCCGAGCGGAACGGTCCTCTGGCCGGGCTCGACCCTGCACTATCGCCTGCGCCTGCGCACCCTGCGCAGGGATGACTACGAATTCCTGCCCGCACGGAATGCGTTCCAGCGGGGAGACGAACCGTACTCACCGTGCTCACCGCCGGTTGACGTACCCGATCGCGAGCGACACGTTCCCTGACACCTGACTCAGCTCACCTTCTACGCCATCAAGTATGTCTGCGTCCGGCAGGCGACCTCGATCATGCCGGGACATGATCCAGTGACCTCAACCCGAACCGCCCTGGTGCGGCGCGGTGGACTTCGTCGGGCCACTACGTTCGGTTCCGCTCAACCGGTAGGTGGACCTCGACTATGCCCACAACGACAATCCGTACCACAACGACTGCGCGAACATCCTCTCCAAAGCATTGCGGGCCTGCGGCGGCAACGTCGGCGTCAAGAAATAACCACCAGCGGCGGGAGATCCACTTTACCCGTTCCTGCGGGACACAAAGTGCTCGACCGAGTCCGAGTTCCGCGACCGGCGTGGCTAGCGGGACTGTAAAACAAACGTTCGGTGTAACTCCCGATCATGGAAGTGCACCTGATGACCGAGATGATGTCTGGCGTGGAGAACGCTGAGGACTCGAAGCCCGAGATGGGTTTGGATGGCCTGGATGAGCAGCTCGTCGAGCAGCTGCTGAACCGTGCCAAGGCCCGTGGGCTGAAGCTGACCGGCGAGGGCGGGGTATTGCAGCAGCTGACCAAGCGGTTGCTGGAGTCCGCGCTGGATGGCGAGATCGCTGATCACCTGGGCTATGACAAGCACGACCCAGCTGGTCGCGGGACCGGCAACTCACGTAACGGCACCCGCTCCAAGACTGTCCTGACTGACGTCGGGCCTGTGCAGGTCGACGTGCCGCGGGACCGGGACGCGAGCTTCGAGCCGAAGATCGTCGCGAAGCGGCAGAAGCGCCTGACTGGTGTCGACGAGATGGTGATTTCCTTGGCTGCCAAGGGATTGACGACCGGGGAGATCTCCGCGCATCTAGCCGAGGTTTATGGTGCCGAGGTGTCGCGGCAGACCATTTCCACCATCACCGATAAGGTGATCGAGGGCATGGTCGAATGGCAGAATCGGCCGCTGGACGCGGTGTATCCGGTGATCTTCATCGATGCGATCCACGTGAAGATCCGTGACGGCAAGGTCGCCAACCGGCCGATCTATGTCGCTTTGGCGGTGACCTGTGAGGGCCGCCGCGACATCCTTGGCTTGTGGGTCGGCGACGGTGGCGAGGGTGCCAAGTACTGGCTGCACGTGCTTACCGAGTTGAAGAACCGCGGCGTGGCCGACGTGCTCATGGTCGTCTGCGACGGCCTGACCGGGCTGTCCGATGCGATCACCACCGTCTGGCCACAGACGATCACGCAGACCTGCGTGGTGCACCTGCTGCGCAACGTGCGCCGTGAGGCGCCTGTTATTTCGATCGGGGGTGGGAGACCTTCGACGCTGGGCCGTCGCAGCGGTTCGGTGAAGCTGAGGGCAGCCTGACTCGTGGAGCGACGGGGAGGGTGGAAGCGGCCCTGACAAAGCCGGGACGTGCCAGTACCACCGGATGGTGCGGGTTCGGCGAGCGAGACGAGAAGGTGTACGTGAGGAACCAGCGGTGAAGCCTCGTTAGCAAGAACCGGCTCGAACCTGGTGGATCAGGGCCGGGACGCGGTGCGCGTTCTCACTGTTTCGATGGGAGCGTCCGTCATGATCGAAACCGTCGGTTGTGACAGCTCGGGATGAAAGTCTGCGGCGTAATCCCGAGGGCCGCCGGGGTATAGCTGGGCGCCTAACTCGTTGATCGGTAACAGGTGAACACGGGAACCGTCCCGGTTCCGCCTCGCGCGACCGCGTGTCCTATGTGGTGGCGCGGGGCTGGGTCCGCTGCCGGCCGATCGGGCCGGGACGGGGCGGAGCCGCCGTAGTAGTCCGAGGCCGGGAAAGCCGGTCACATGGCGAAGGGCGGCAGCGATGTGAGCGGGAAGGATGCTGTCATGCCGGAAGACGCGCCAGTGAATATCGGCGCTCTGCTCGACCGCCCTTTGCTGGTGCGAGAGCGGGTACTGGAGATTCAGACCAAACTGCACCGTTGGGCGACGGCCGACCGGGGCCGTCGCTTTGATGATCTGTTCAATCTCGTGGCGGACCCGGCGTTCCTCGTCATGGCGTGGACCAGGGTCCGGGAGAACAAGGGCGCCAGGACAGCTGGGATCGACGGGGCCACCGCGTGGTCGATCGAGAACAGCGGTCGCGGCGTGACGGGGTTCCTGACCGAACTGCGGTCCTCGTTGAAGGATCGAACGTTTCGGCCAACCCCGGTGCGCACCGCACAGATTCCCAAGGCAATCGGTAAAACCCGCCGCCTGGGGATCCCGACAGTGCGCGATCGCGTCGTCCAGGCGTCCCTGAAACTGGTGCTGGAACCTATCTTGGAAGCCGACTTCGACACGTCTAGTTACGGGTTCCGCCCGCAACGCCGATGCCAAGACGCCATCGAGGAGATCCGTTTCTATGCCGCACGCGGCTATGAGCAGGTCTTAGAGGGTGACATCGCCGCCTGCTTCGACGAAATCTCGCATCCGGCCCTGATGGACCGGCTGCGGGGCCGGGTCGGAGACCGGCGTGTCTTGGCGCTGATCAAGGCATTCCTGAAGGCGGGCCTGCTGGATGAGTTGCGCGACTTCCGGGACACCACCACTGGCACTCCCCAGGGCGGCATTCTTTCGCCGCTGCTGGCCAATCTCGCGCTGAGTGTTCTCGACGAGCATTTCCGCGCCCGGTGGGAGGCGATGGGCACCCAGACCCAACGCTGGCGAGCCACCCGGCGTGGAGCCGCGACCTATCGCCTGGTCCGTTACGCGGACGACTTCGTGGTGATGGTCTTTGGCACCCGGCAGCACGCCGAGAGCCTCTACGACGAGATCGAAACGGTACTCGGGCAAGTCGGGTTGCGGCTGGCGCCTGACAAAACCCGGGTCACCGGCATCGACGAGGGCTTCGATTTTCTCGGGTTTCGCATCCAGCGACACCGGCAGAAAGGGAGCGACCGGCGACTGATCTACACCTATCCATCGAAGAAGTCCCTGGCGGCGATTCGGCGGAAGGTCACCACAGCCACCGGTCGGCAGACAACCAGCCTTGCCGCGAACAAGTTGTTCGTCCGTTTAGGACAGATAACTCGCGGCTGGGCCATCTACTTTCGACATGGTGCTTCCAGCCGGGCGTTCGGCGCTCTGAACCACCATCTGTGGTGGAGAGTTTGGCGCTGGCTACGCAACAAGCACCCAAACCGGAACGCGAAGTGGATCATCCGCCACTACTACGGCCCCGGCCAGTGGTGGCCCACCAGCAACGGAGTTCGACTCTTCCAGCCCGCAACGGTGAGCATCCAGCGTTACCGATTCCGGGGCACGAGGATCCCGAACCCGTGGATGGCCCGGAAGGCATAACAACGGCACTCGTGGAGAGCCCGGTGCACGGAGACGGGCACGCCGGGTTCGGCGGGCGGCCCGCAGAAACGGACCGGTGGCAACACCGGCACCGCGCTGCGGGTCGACCCCACAGTTTCCGCTACGCCGGCCGCCAGCACTGGGACGCGATCGCCAAGGCCCTCACACCGGTCTACACCGCGCCGACCGAGTCCGCCGCGCGCGAGCGGTTCGCCGAGTTCACCGAGGCCTGGGGCGGCCGGTATCCGGCGATCGTGCGGTTGTGGGACAACGCCTGGGCTGAGTTCGTGCCGTTCCTCGCGTTCGATCCGGAGATCCGCCGGGTGATCTGCTCGACCAACGCGATCGAGAGCGTCAACGCCCGCATCCGCCGCGCCGTGAAGGCCCGTGGCCACTTCCCCAACGAGCAGGCCGCGCTCAAGTGCGTCTACATGGCGATCATGAGCCTGGACCCGACCGGCACCGGCCGCAAACGCTGGACCATGCGCTGGAAACCCGCCCTGAACGCGTTCGACATCGCCTTCGACGGCCGACTCGCCGCCGGACGCAAGTAATTTCCTTCAACCCGAGTTACACCGCTCGTTTGACAGACCCCATGCCTATCGCGGCGTATTCGGTTGAGTGCAAGGTAAATCCCTGGTGAGTCTGCCTTCACCAGGACCGAGCAGGGTGTCCACCAGCACGGCGGTTTCTTCGTCGAGGTCGACGTCGAGTGCGACCGCGATGTCGGCCAGCTTGTCGGCGGTGGCTTTCACCGCGGCGGGGTTTCCCGCCCGGTGCTCCACGCGGAGAAGGTCTCGATAGAGAAGTTCGCTGACGGGTTCGGCGAGGAGACCTCGCACGATAGCGCGACGTGCCGCTGGTAGGTCACCGGACTGTTGGCAGGATTCGGCCAGGGTGTGAGCGACATCGACGATGGCGTCGATCATTTCTCGCTGATGCCAGGAGTTCCAGGCGTATCGGCCAGACCCGATGTTGCTGAAGGGCATGCCGGTGACGAGCTCCAATGCGGCTTCGAGCCGAGCCCGCCGGTCTGAGTCATCATGGTTCAGCCCGGGGCTGGCGAGTTGCCGGAACCGATGCCAATCGCTGTTCATCGACGTCGACAGGCTGTAGCCGCCTCCATTCGCCTCGATGTTCGGCAGGTAGAGATCGCCGTTCTCGTCGTGACCAAGCCAGGTCCGCAAGCGGGATATGTAGCCCTGTCGGGTCGCCGGGGACCAGGGACGGGTGTCCGTTCCGAGCTGTCGGGAGATTTCGTCAGCGGTCGCGCCGGGATGGAGAAGCAGGAACGCGGCGAGTTCGGTGAGCCGGTTGATCTTCTTGCCTTCGACATTTGCCGGGTCGACGTTGTGTAGCCCAACCGGGCCGAGCAGTCTCAGCTCGGGCCCCGTTGTCGACGGCGGCACGAACGGAACATCCAGGTACTCACCCGCAGGTACCTGCTCGGCGTCGACCTCGGCAATGAGCGTCGCGATGAGTTCCTCCGCTTGCTCGACGGTCAAGCGCTGGAGCTCGACTTCGATCCCGAGGTCGTCGACCAACGTGGACTTCGCGGAAACATCCAGCCGCCAACCATCCGAGACCGACACGTCGGCAGCGACCACGGCGGCAAGGCACGCATGCTGTTCCACGTCGAAAGCTTCAGTGGACAGGACTACACCCGTTGGTGACGTCTCTGCCTCGGAGAACTCGTCAACAGACGTGAAGTGACGGAAGCGATCAGGGTTGTGCGCAGCGGTTGAGCGCCCGAAGCCGACCAGCGTCACAGGGACCGGCATGGACCAGGCCGACGTCATCAGTTCCCAGGCGATGGCCAACAGGACTGGCTCGACTTCGTCCACAGTGCCGTCGAGCGTGATCGTGCCGATCTCCGCGAGGTTGACCATGACAAGGTCACGGCGAGAATCGTGGCCGACTGTGACAAGCGCCGGATAGGGTGCTGGAATCCTGGCCAGTTCATCGGCTTCGAGCGAATCGGTGAAGGATTCTCTGTGTCCCTGTGGATACAGGACCATGCCGCGGCCGCCTACCACCGCAGACCGGACTATCGGCAGCGAGGTGCCCTTCTCTCGGACGCGATAAGCGAGCCTGCGCAGCGCGAGGTCAAGAGCTTCGGCGGTGGCAGGTTCCTCGGCCTTTCGGAGCGCGGTCTCCAGATCCGTGGGTGGTGGACGGCGGATTCGCTGTCTAGGACGACGACGTCGTTGAGCGAGCATCCTGCGCCGGGCGAGGACCGTCAGAATACCGGCGGCAAGAAGCCCTCCAAGCCCGATGGCGGCGAGGGGTACGACGCTGTCGTTGCTGTCGGAAGCGACCTCGATGGGCGCAGGAGCAGGGGTTGGTGGTGGCGCTTGCTCCGGCAGGGGTGTATTCGGTTCCGGTGCTCGGGCAGCTGGCGGCGCCGCCTCGGGGCCACAGCCAGGTGGCGCGACCTCAGCGGAAACCGGGCCTCCAGCCCCTGCTCCCCCGCCGTGCCCAGGCGTTGCCGCCGCGGGAAGTTGGAGGACATCGCCTGGATAGATCAGATCCGGGCTGGCCAGAATATGACCTCCGGGCAGCGGCCGACCTCGGTTGAGTTCGAAGATCTCGACGTACCGAGCGGCCGAGCCCAGATGCTTCCGAGCAATCTGAGTCAACGTGTCACCTGCATCGACCACGACTTCGACGCACTGTGGTGGTTCGGCAGGCAGCGCTAGGCGCCACCCGGGCTTGATCAAGTCGATGCTGCGGAGAACCTCTCCGTCAGCCTGACGACGGCCCTGATTCAGATCGAAGATCTCCTGGTAGCGACTCTCGTCACCGAGCTGTTCCGCCGCGATCCTCATCAGCGAGTCGCCGGGAACGACTGTGTACCCGCCGACGGGCGAAGGCTCAGCCTTATCCGTGGTCTGGTGGCTTCTCTGATCGGAGACCTGCGGGGCGATGATGGAAGGCGGGGCGGCAGGCTGCGAGGCCTCCGCAGCAGTCGTACCGACAAGCAGCCCGAAGAGGACACCGGCCACGAGTCGTTGAGCCCAGCGGAATCCGGGCAGTCGCGGCGCGGCCATGCCACGCGCGAGTGCGACGCATTCGAGTACGACGGCGACGACGAGTTCCAACCAGGCGATCACTCCGGCGACCGCCACCACTAGAAGGAACACCTGGCCGCTGTCTCGCTCGGTGATCCAGCCGACGACCTCGTGGATGGCTGGCACGTGGTCTGGCAGGAACACCGACCTGAACGTCCACAGGAGAAGCGGCGGCCCGACGACGAGCAGAACCAGACCCAAGATACCGAGGAGGATTCGCGGAAGACTTCTCATAGCGGCGCTCCTATCTGTCGGAAACCAGATCGGCGGCGCCACGGCCGTGCACGGAGAATTCCGAAACTCCGATGATGCTAAGGAAGATCGTGGTTCTGGTGATCGTGGTGTCGACGACGATCCGGTTACCCTGCACGGCAGCGCTTCCGGCAACGCCCGTCGCCGCGAGGTAACGCTCCGCTTCAGCGACGGCTTGCTGCGGGTTGACTTCTGCGACCTGGCCCGAGGCAACAGCCTGCACGCGGAGTGCCTGCCCGGCGGCGCGCGCGGCTTCTTCGGCGACCGACGTCGCCTCCGAATGGGCTTGGGCTTTGCGACTGCCGTCGACCGCCCACCCGATGGCGATGATCAGGGCCAGGCTCAGCCCGACCAGCCACACCGAGACGGAGCCACGTTCACCACCCAAGCGGATCATCGACGGGCTCCGTAGCGATCGATCGGCGATCGGAACTCGGAAGCGGCGAGTCGCGAACCCGGGATCATGAGATCGCCGAACGTGATCTCACAGCTGACGATGGCGATCACGTAGCCGGTCTCGCCGAGCGGCTTGGCGAAGTCACGAGCATCGACGGCGATGTTGAGCTCGGCGCAGTTCAAGCCCTGTTGAGCGATGACAGCTCGCGCCCGTGCCTCGGCGGCCGACGCCGCGGCATGGCCGTCACGGGCGATGGAAGCGGCGCGTGCGGCGGAGCGGGCTGCCTCGTTCACCGCGGATTCCGCGGTGATGACCCGCATTCCGACCAGCGCGAGTCCGAAGAGGACGATCAACGCCGACACACCGATCACGACTTCGACGTTCACGTCGCCGCGATCCCCGCGCTTCATGGCGTCAGCTGCTCGATCGGCCCGGAAGCCAGTTGGCTCACCGTGAACCGCGCAAACGGTACGAGCGAGGCGGCCTCAGCGGTGACAATGACGGTGACGTTCCGGCCGTCGCTGGTGGCTTCGGCGTTCACATTGGACAGCCAGCTGCCAGTCACCCGGCTGACGTAGTTCTGGGCGTGCTGCTCAGCGGCCGCAACGTCGACGGGAGGCAGGCGTGCGGCGTTGAGACCATCTCGCGCCGCCTCCAAGGCCACGTTTCGCCCCAGGAAGAGCACAACGGCTTGCAAGACGACCCAGGTGACCAGGAGAAGTACGGTCAGGCCGAGGATTGCCGACACGTTTTCGTCGCCGCGCTCGCCGGTCAGCTGGGTGGCGCGACATCGGAGGTTCATTGCCCTCCGATCAGCGGCAGCTTGCCGTTCACGAAGGCCGTGACCGCCCCGGCGATCGCGGTGGCCAGCACGAGACCGAGTACGGCGTAGATGGCTTTGGTGATGTTCTCGTCGCCTCGCTCGCCCTCACGCACGAACTGTGATCCGCGCTTCTGCAAGAGACATCCGAGCGTGAGTACGGCGAACTGCAGGCGGGCGACCGCTGTTTTGATCATGGGCTTTCTCCTCTATTTCAGGTGCTGAGCATCGTGAAGATGCCAGGGAAAGCTAGGAAGACGATGAACGCCAGGCCCATCACCGCGATCGGCATGTCCATCCGATCCGAACGGATCGACGAGCCGGTCTTCTGATCCGCCAGGCCTTGTTGGGAAATCGATGCCGCTTTCGAGCGCAGGGTGTCCGCGATGCTCGCTCCACCCTCGCTCGCGCTGGTGATGATGCGGCCGAGATCCCTGAGTTCACGAACACCCAGCTCATCAGCGAGGCGCTCAAGCCCTTCCCACGGCATCCGGCCGCGCAAGGACGCTTCGTTCATCGCCAGCCGGATCCGATGAAACGCCCAGCCTTCACCCAACGACGCCGGATACCGCATCGCCTCGACCGGACCGCGGTCACCGAGACGCCCGAGAGTGACGAGGTGTGCGTAGGCGACCAGTGCCTCTCGGAACGCAGCCCGTGCTTTCTGCGCCTTCGCGCGCAGCAGGAGTCGCGGAAGCGTCCAGCCGAATGCTGCCGCGCACAGCGACATCGCTCCCGTCAGGAAGACCGGTGCCCCAGCACCGAGGACGGCGAGTGCGGCGCCCGTCAGCGGAACCGCCAGGGTGCCGGCAGACGCACAGCCGATGCGGTTCAGCGTGAAAGATTCGCGTGTCCTGTCGACAAGCTCGAGATCTGTGGTCGGTGCCCTCGCCCCACACCGGTCGGCGAACCGGATCACCGATCGCAAGGCTGGATTCAGCGACGAGCTGCCCGAGACGACACGCGGACCGTTCAGGACATCGCTGAGCCTGAGGCGCCCCGGCACGTAGGCCGCGATGACCAGTGTCGTTCCTCCGGCGATTCCCAGCGCCAGCAGGATGAGTTGACCGAGCGTGCTCATGTCCGCCGCCGGACCCGCGCGGAAAGGAATCGGGCGGCAGGCGGCTCGAGGCCCAACTGGCGCAGCCATACCGCGGAAGCACCTACCAACCCGAGCACCACAGCCAGGACAACCTGCCCAACTGGAGTGGCGTAGGCCGAGGTGTACATCGAGCTACCGAAGAGAGCGATCCCCAAGAACATCGCCGCCCAGATGCCGAGCAAGACCCGCGCGGTAGACCGCCTTCGGGCCCGTTCGGATTCCGCGGTCCGGCGAGCGACGATGTCCTCGGCAACCTGGCGAGCGAGCGTACGCAGCAGGCCGGCGACCCCTGAGCCTTGGCGGTGCGCGACGCAGAGGCCGGCCACCGCGGCATCCCCGATCTGGTCGTCCATGTCGTCGGCGAACTCGAGCAGGGCTTCCTGCACATCCCAAGTCCGCAGGCGGTGCGCCAGTGTGGTCAGCTCGCGGGCGAGACAGGCAGGCGCTTCGCGGGTGGAACTCTGTATGGCGCTGACGAGCCCTGTGTTGCCCGCCACCATGGCGTCGCTGAGTCGTCGCAGCCAGGTTTCCATGCCTTCCAGTCGCTCGATCCGCTGTTTGGCTATCGCTCCCGCTGAGAAGAGCCACGGTAGGAAGACGATGAAGATCGTGATGGCTACTCCGGCGATCGGCCAGCCGGAGACAAGCCAGACCAGAGCGCCGGCTGACAGCGCGAGTGGTCCTCGCCAGCGCAGGCCACGATGCCGCCGAAGTGCCTTCGGCTGGAAGACGAGCTTTCGCCGTCGACCGACACCGAACGCTCCGGCGACGATGAGGGCCAGCCCGCCGACGAGACCGACGCCGAGCAGAACAAGGACGAGTTCAGGCATGGACCCACTCCCCATCGTTGCCGCAGGTCAGCCAGTTCCGGTCGAATCCGGCGCGCTCGTAGTCCTCGATGTCGGTCGGCAGGTTGCCGGTAGGCACCGAGCGACGACCGGCAACACGTTGGAAGAGGTAGGTCCGCGCGGGTCGCCCGTACTCACCGGCCTCGACGGAGACGATCTCGGCCACGTAGCGATCGAGACTGCTTCCGTCGGTGACGAGCTCGACGTGCACGATGAGATCGATCGCGTGCGCAACGGTTTCGTGCGCCAGCTCAGGGGTCCACGCCGAGTTCCCCTCAAGGCAGAGGCGGGCCATCCGATTGATGGCATCCCCCGCGTTGCGGGCATGCAGGGTGGAGAGCGAGCCCGACCCGCCCGTCGAAAGCGCGTCCAGCATCGGAATGATCTCGCGTCCGCGGACCTCTCCGACGATCGTACGCGTGGTGTGCATGCGAAGCGACTGCCAAACCAAGTGCGACAGGTCCGTGACGGTGCTGCCAGACCGCTCCGAATTGCCGACCCGTTCCTCGAACGCGACCACGGCAGGAAAGCGATCGCGATGCCGATGCAGGCCGAGTTCGAACTCGGTCTCCAACGTCGCGAATCGTTCGTCCGGGGGAATCTCCCAGCAGAGGGCACGCAGGAGCGTCGTCTTTCCCGCCCGTTGCCTGCCACAGACGACTATGTTCTTCTCCGCGCGCACCGCCGCGCGGAAGAGCGCGAGCTGCGCGGTCGAGATCATCCCCCGTTCGCGGAGGTCTGCCAGCCCTGTCTTGGACAAGCGGTGCCGTCGGATGGAAACGTGCGGGCGGTCGCTGACTTCGATGGTCGCGGCCAGGCGCTCCCCTCCCGGTAGTTCCATGTTGAGCAGCGGTGACGTGCTGTTGATGGAGCGCTCGGTCCGGCCGTGGCGGGCGGCCAGGCGTTGCAGCCAACGAAGTAAGGCTTCATCGGTTGGTGCGATCCGGGGTGCGCGCATGACGGTGCCGTCCGCATAGGACAGCCAGGCGGGCTCGTTGCCGATGATGTCGATGTTTTCGACGCCTTCGTCCGCCAGCAGCGGTTCCAACCGTCCCAAGCCGAACATCTCGGCCATCACGGCCTGTTTGACGAACCACTCCTTGCCAGGGTCAAGGAACGGCCTGCCCCGGCCAGCCCACTCCTTGATCGCGGCCGAGAGGACCTCGTCAATCAGCTTTCCGGCCAGCGCGCGCTCGACACCTTGCCATTCCGGCTCGCTGTAGCGTGCCATCTCTTCCTCGACCTGCTTCGCGAGTGCCTGTTGGACACGATCGACGAGCTCGTCAGCCCCTGCAAAATCCTGCTCAACCACCATGGCGGTCCCCTCCCCCAGCAGACGCGGCAGGCCGCGGAATCGAGGGTGGTGGCGGCCTCCTCACAAGTTCACGTCGTGGCCTCTCTTGTCTGGCAGGGGCCTGCTCTGGGATCGCCCGCCCTCGAAGCCTTCGCGACCGGGTGAAGGCTCGCTTCCCGATTTCGAACCCGAGCTTCCGGGAGGCTTCAAGCATTGGTGAGGTCTCGAAGCGTTTGCCCGGCTTGAAGGTGTCCGTGAACTGCGTGGCAGCGGAGGGATCCCACGGCATCTCACCGATAACCGGCAGACCGAGCTTCGCGAACTGCCTCTCGACCTCCTTGACCGGAAAACGTTGGGCCCCAGCGGGAGTAGACGCCACAACGACCACCAAGCCGTCGTCCGCGCTACCGAGTAGGCCGATCTCCTCGCGAATCAAGTCCACAGAGGACGACAGAGCCCGGAGCGAATGCCGGTCGTTGCGTACGACCAGCACCGTCAAGTCAGCGTTCCCCAGGATAGCGTGCGGCATGCCGCGGGAACGAAGTCGACCGCAGTCCGCCAGGACGTCGACCGATTCCCAGGTCCGGAAAGCCAGCGCCAGCCGTTGCCATTGCAGGCTTTCCGCGATCCGGGTCGTCTGCGGCCCAGGCAGGAGAAAGTGTCGTCCGGTGCCGTCCGGCAGCGTGATCGCCTGTTGCCACAACGCCTGCGGCAACGGCATCGTCCGCGCGGCCAGCATCGCCTCGAACATCCCTCGGTGCCCCATGGAACTGCCCGGGTCGAACACCGCGAGCGCCTGGCCGCCGGACGGATCACACTCGGCAGCGACGGCGTGGCGCGGCCAGGACCACGTCAAGGCCAGCGTCGCGGCCGACGTTCCCGGACTTCCACGTAGAGAAGTAAAAGTGATCAGCATGGTTCGCTCAACTCCCCGGCAACAGAACGATCGCGACCGTGCCCACGGATCCCTTGGTCGCGAGCTTCGGGCCCTGGTGCTCAGCCACGACGACATCGACAACGCGGAGCCCGGTCTGATCTCGCTCCCCTACGCGGATCACCGTCCCGTGCACCGGTTCCCAGGTTTCGACGGCTGTGCCGCCCAAGCCCGAAGGAACGAGTAGGACCGGCTTCAGCGGTTCCAGCGGCGTCGCCGGCAGCTGAGCCGGCTTGACCGCGATACCCAGCAGCTGCTCTCCAGGTCTGGGAGGGAGCTCTTCTCCGACCACCTGCGCGGTCAAGACGCTCCCAGGCCAGAGATTCGTGGTGGCCTTCCGGCCGATGAGCTGCGAACGGTCCTTCCACAGCACCGGCGTGACGCCGGGATCGGGTCGTACCTGGACCTCGCGCACGGAGCTGTCGAGCACGACCTGCCCGTACCGGACCGGAGCGGCGACACCGACCGCGGCGATCGTCGTGTCGACGTTCCGGTAGATGAACACCGTCCCAGTCGCGCACGGCGCCGCCAGCACAAGGCCCATGAGGATCAGAAGCTTTGACGGTCGCCGCCGAAGTGGCCGAACCTCCGGTGCGAGTGGCGGCCTTTCAGGTTGAGTCGAGTCGTTCATGGCCGTCCTCCCCCGGAGTTCAGCGTGCGAATTTCGCGGACGGGCAGCCGAGCATTCGAAGTGAGATCCATCACCTCGGAATCGGACATCCCGCCGCCGGACCAGCTGATCTCCCAGTGCCCGGTCGCCGCGATGGGGAAGGCACCGGACGGGGCCTTTGTCAAGTAGACGTGCCCGCAATCAGGAGACGCGAGGCCAGCCCTGTCTTCGGTGAACGGCGTGCCCAGTCCAGCGCAAGCTTTCGTTGCTCCGTCACCCATCGACCACGTGACCCGAGCGAGCTTGGCGGTAGCCGTCACGCTCACGGTCCCAGCGGTGGCCGTCCGAGTGACCGGGCCGGTGGTGGCCTCACTTCGCGCGCTCCACATCCACACGGGAAAGCCGATCGTGGCTCCGTGCGGGGAGTCGGCGGACGGCGCCAGCCTGATGTCGGGCGCGGAAAGCTCCATCTGGTCGATGGCCTGCCGCGCGAGTTCGGCCGGCGAAACCTGCGGGACGGCCGGCGCCGCGACTCCATTGGGCACGTAAGCCACACGCGCGTCGCCGGGATATCCACCACCTGGCCCGCCGACGCCGCAGATCATCACGACCAACCGCCCCTTCGACGCGTCCTTCCCCGCCCACATCGGGTCACCGCTCGCCGGCTGGGGGATTTCCATCGGAAGGCACTGCGGAGCAGGTCCGGCACGCTTTGCCTGGTTTGCTGGTCCTGCTCCCGGCTGGCCGCCTTCGCGGTCCGGCCGACCGGGGTCCGTCGCACCGACCCAGCAGGTCCCGCGCACCCCCGAAGATTGGCAACCACCTGGGCCTGGCGCTGGGCTGGCCCACGCCGGAGTCGGGCTGACCATCGCGGTCACCAGTAGAGCTGAGCCGATCGCCTTCGTCAGCATGGCTTGTCCAAGGTGGCTTCGACGACCTGGACCAGCCACCGGTCGTTCAGACTGGCGTACCGGACGACCTCGACACGAAACTCGTACCGCCGCGGCTGATCCGGGTTGTCGAGAACCCGCCCTTGCTCGCCCGGCTTGTCGCTGATCAGATGGAGTCCCGTCCGATCCAGGCAGTCGGTGATCTTGATCCGTGGGTCGCGCTCGTCGAGCGACACCGCGGTCACCACTGGGGTACGCCGGTAGTCACCGTCCATATGTGACGGCACGGAGGCCAGGTTCTGGATTTCCGCGAGGTGACGCGTCAACTCCGGGTCGACGAGATACTCGCCCAGCGCTGAACGCCAGTCCTTCGCCCGCGGCGCCTTCTCCGCAGCGGTGCTGACACGCCAGTAGCCTTCGTAAGCCTCGAGTGCTTTCTGCTTCGCCACGTCCTCAGCTGTCGGGGCAAGGCTTGAGGTCGGGGATACGGGAGGTACGGCAGGCGCGCTCGAGGGCGTATCTCCACTCTCGCTGCACGCGGCCGTGGTGGCCGCGATGAACACGGCGATCAAGAGCTTGGACTTCATTTCACGCTCCCCTGAGGCTGATGATCACGGACCCGCTTGCAGCGGTCAGAGCCGGACCGATGTGTTCAGGATCGACGATCACGTCGACCACGACCGTCCCGTCAGAGTCAGGTAGTCCGACTCCAGCGACTTGGGCGACGAATACGCTTCCCACTGGCGGGAACGAGTCACAGGGCAGCGCTTGCGGCAGGGGCGACACACAGACCCGCGCATGCGGCCAAAGAGGCTGGCTCGGGCGGTGGCCTGCTTCCACTCGCAGGCCGACCACCTGAAACGCAGGTCCCGGCACGCCCTCCGGTATGAGGCTGGCTGCGGCGAGGAGTGTCCCCTTCTGAAGGCCGACAGCGGGCGCGCGGCCGATGACAGCGGCTCGGTCGGACGCACGGATGAAGCGGACGTCGTGGTCAGGGACCAGGTCGACAGTGGCCAGGTCTGATTCGACGAACGGCTGACTTGCGCCGACGTCCCTGGCCAGCACAAGCGCGGGCACCGTCCTATCACTGAGGACCGCGAAAAGATGGATGATGAGCAGGGCGAATACCATCGCGACGACCACCGTCGCGAGGTTCAGCCAGCGCAGCGAAGTCTTCGACGGCGGCTCCGGATCCGACAAGCGTCGTCGAGCCTTCCTCAAGCGCTCGGTGAGATCGGTGACGGTCATCCTCCGACCTCGGCATCCAGATCGGCGGGATCCACTTGCTCGATAACGCGTCGCCAGATCCGGCACTCGTCGCACCAGACGTATCGGCTCAATAGTTCGTCGTCTTCGCCTGCGGGGACCTTCGTTCGATCACCGCAGGCGAGAATGTATTCGGCTGACATCCGGCCTCCCTCCGTGAACCTTCTGAAGGCGAAGGCCGGCTGGAGCTGCCCGAGGCGCTTGCGAGTTCCTCGAGCGGGGAGGTTTGTCCAGCCGGCCTTCGTTTCTTTCTCCTGCGTCGCCAGGCAGTCCGTTCCTGGCAAATCAGGAATACCGCTTTCCAGTCCGGTGAGGGCAAGGTCAACACCGGGTGAGCCTGGGCTCATCAGGGCTTTTGTCACTCGTCCGGGTGTAGGAATGAGTAGATTTGCTCGCGCGCAAGCCGTACCGAATCGTGTTAGCTGGTCGGTATGGAGAGGTGGGAAATTCCGTACCGGCACAGCGTCCAGACCGCCTTGGATCTCTTGAGAGGCAGGTGGACCGTCGCCGTCTTGGCCGGGCTCGCCCGCGGCGAGACGCCGTTCAAGGAATTGCTGGCCTCGATCAACGACGTCGAGAAGCGCACCGACCGAGACCGCATGCTCTCGAACCGAGTGCTGAGCGACACCCTGCAGCGTGCTCGCGAGGACGGGCTCATCGAGCGGCACGCCGAATCGGGCAACTTCGCGACGGTCTCTTACGTACTCACCCCGACTGGCCGGTCGCTGCTCCGCGCCATCCGGCCGCTGGCCGAGTGGGCTCAGGGTTACCAAGCGGACCGCCAAGCTGACGAGGTCGACCGCCGAGGCGCTTAGTCCGCCTTGGCGGATGCCGTACGGCGAGGGTCCGGCATCAGCGAACGAACCCTGTCGCGGCCCGCGTCCTTCGCCGCGAACAGGACGTTGTCCGCCGCCACGAGCACATCGTTGAGGGCTTCGCCCGCTTCTGGATAGGCCGCCACTCCAATTGAGACACTAAGTCGCAAATCACCCAATTCGTCCGCAAACTTCATCTCGCGGATCGCTTCGCAGACGCGATCCGCGATACCGACCGAGGCCGCCGTATCGGCGTTCGGCAGGAGAACGACGAACTCTTCTCCTCCGAATCGCGCGGCGATGTCGTACGAACGAACGTTTCCGACGATCGCCTGCGCGATCTCGCGCAGGACCTTGTCTCCGACGATGTGCCCATACGTGTCGTTCACCGACTTGAACTTGTCGACATCGATCATCAGCACGCCAATCGGCGCATGGTGACGCCGAGCTTTGGCCACCTCGTTCTCCGCGAGCGTCTTCCAGGTCTCGGCGTTGAGCAAGCCGGTCTTTCTGTCCGTCGTCGCCGCGGCTTCGAGCTGCCGAACGAGAACACTGCGGGTCAGCACGTACAGCGGCAGCATGACGAAGACCAACGCGAGCGGATGCCAGACCATCAGCAACGTGACCAAGACACCGACACACAAGGTCGCGAACTCGAGGCTGTTCTCGCTCCAGCTTCCGACCAACGCTCCGACCGAGCGCCTGCCGGGTGACAACGCGATCACGCCGCCGACCAAAGCCGAGTTCACCAGCCAGTAGCAGACGACCACCACGGCGAGCCCGAGCAGTGCACCGTCGTCGATGTTTTCGAGTGCCTGGACAGCAGGGAGCCAGCGCGCCAGTGCGATCGCCGAACAACAGGAGACGACCACCGAGCTCGCACTGAACACCACCCGGTATAGGCACATGCCGGACACACGACGCCAGCTGCGCCACCGCATGTGCCCATAGAGGATGACCGCAGTCGCCGCCGCCAAGGTCGGCGTGACCAGCAAAGCCGCCGCGAGGGTCCATACCGAGCTCATGTTGACGTGCGGCGTATCGGAGAACCGGCGCCGCATCTGCTCGACAACCCGGGTCACCTCCGCCGCGAGGAGACCGAGCACCACGAGGACGCCGAAACGGAAGAGATCGGATCGGCTTACCTGCATGAACCCGTCCAGCAGAAGCGTGAGGACGACCGCAGCGATCTCGACCGCCAGAACGAAGGCGACCACCCGCCGGCGCAGCGACCAGAGCTTCCACCGTGTGACATTCCAAATACGTTCCGTATCACCTGGGGCTTCGCTGGCCACATCGGAGGTGCTGACCTGCATACTTGAGTCGCTTGCGTCCCCAGGCGGTCCTCCGGCGGACGCCGTCGTCGGGGTGTTCTCAGCGGGCGGGCCGTCCAGGCAGTCCGTTCGCTGGGAGGAGGGTTCGTCGATGACCAACAAGGACTGGTGATCTCGCGCGTCCTCATTCGCTGAACCATGCTCGCTCCCGGCTCGCTGCCGGGAGCGAGTCAGGACCCGCAGCATGCTGATTCCCGCCGCCACGCCGATCGCGACGGCACCCGCTGCGGCAACAGCCCTGAAGGGCCCGAACTGCTGGGCGGCCACCCCGCCGCCCAGGATCGCAATTCCCTGCGAACAGTGAAGGCACGTCGACATCCGGCCCATCACTCCGCCGCGACGGGCATCCGGCACCAGGTCGACGACCACGGTCTGCACCTGGATGAGGAAGGCTGTCGAGACGGCGCCGGACACGGCCCAAAGGACGATCGAAGCGACCACTCCTGGTTCGAAGACGCAGGCGGCGAGAGGCACGCCGGCTACTACCGCGAAGAGCAGCGCGGTGAGCGGCGTAGCGGGTAACCGAAACCGCGTCGTGAGCCAGGCACCGATGGCGCTCCCCAGCGGGTCGGCAGCGAGCAGCAGGCCGATGCCGAAGGCGGAGATTCCCAGGGCGTGTCCGTACGGCACCGCCAAGCCCTCGGGCACGACGTAGACGCCCACCAGCAGAACCAAGGCGTAAAGCAGAACCCACGTTCGGGCAGGCGCGTGTACCTGCTCCTCTTGTTCGGTGGCGGCTCGGCTGACCGATCTCAACGACACACCTTTGAGGATGATCAGCGCGCTCAGCACGAAGGTGCCCGCGTTGACCAGCATTCCGAGATGCGGCTCGATCAGCGTCAGCACGAGCCCGCCGGATCCGAACGCGACCACCTGCGCGACCTGACCGGTGAACTGCCGCAGCGCGAGCCCGGCTGGGAAGCCCTCCCGGCCGAGAACCTGCGGCATCAACGCCGACTGCGCCGCTTTGAACGGGCCTGCCGCGGCGCTGAGCACGGCGACGCACGCCCACAGCACAGGCAGCGGCAGCCCAGGCAACGCCATCGCCGCGGCGAGAACTGCGCGAACGACGTCGGTGACGACCAGGATCGCTCGCCGCGGATAGCGGTCGGCGAGGCCGGACAGCAGGAAGCCACCGAGCACGGATGGAATGAAGGTCAAGGCGTAGGTCAACGCGGTCAACGCCGCGGACGAGGTCTCCGTGAACACCAGCAACGACAACGCGACCCGGGCAATCTGGTCGCCGCCGATCGACAACAGCTCGGCGACCCAAAGCGCCCGGAATTCCGGGTTCCGCAATGGCACGGCAAAGCCGGCACGGCGGCGCTCCGCCATATCCGTTCCCCCTACACGCACTCCCAGGCGACAACTCAGCATGCGGTCGCGCATTCGCACTCCCGCCGGACTGACCATGCCGGGTCGTTCGTCCCTCTCCCGAATCTCACGGTATGCCCGGAGCGTCGTCAGATGACCACGATCAGCGACTTTTCGCCCGTTTGTAGTACCTGACTACCCAAGGTGATCAACTTGTGAGTTGCCTGGTCAGAGGGGCTTTCGGGCGATGATGAGGCCACCTAGGCAGGAGATCGTGAACTCGCCGTGCCGCTCAAGGTGCCGGACGAGCAACTGCTGCGCACGATCGATCGTCGCTTCGAAGGGCACGCCGCCTTCGTCAGCCCAAGCCCGATACGAACGGAGGTGTGCGAGCACAGGTTCGGGCTCGCGGACGGTGATCACCCCGGGAAGATCGACCGAGGCGACCTGCTCGAAGTACGGCTCGAGGAGACGAGGCGCGTCGTCAAGCGCGAACCGTTCGCTGAGGGCTACCCGCCTCGGCCCGTTGGCGATGCCGAGGATGTCGCCGGCAGCCGCTGACCAGAGGTCGTCCAGCTCGACCTTGTCGCTGTGTGCGTTCGTCGAGACGAAGACAAGGCCGCCAGGAACGAGCGCACGACGAATCTCCTCGAGCGCCGCAGGTAGCTCGGCCACGTGGTACAGCATGTGCAGCGCCAGGACGACGTCGAATCGTCCGGACGCGAACGGCAGAGCCGCCGCGTCAGCCGCCACGGTCGGCGGCGGCGAGGGCGCCAAGATTCCGGGCGAGATGTCAGCACCGATAGCGAGCGCTTGGGGACGCTCGCGACGGATGCGATCGAGGAACTTCCCGTTACCGCAGCCCAGGTCGAGCACGCTCCTAGCCGAAGCCGGCAGATGTCCGAGCACGATGCCAGGCAGGTCGTAACGCGGCTGCTGCCAGCTGTACAGCGACTGCCGTGCGGCCAGATCGGCCTCGTCCTTGTACGCGCTTCCAGCGAGCTTGGCACGGCTCGTCGTGTCCACGCCCTCAGGTCGCGACGTCACTTCGCGACCACCCCCGATCCCGGCGGAAGCGCGGGCGGCGGCGCGCAGAACTCCCGGATCTCGTTGCGCATCCCCTTGGCGCGAGCCGTTGTGAGGTACTTCGTGGAACTCAATCGATCTCCGATGTCGCGGGCCCTCTTGACGATGCTGGCCGTCCGGCGCACCTCAGGCGCGGAGAGAACGGGAACCAGGTACGACTGCGTGGCATCCAGATCGCCCAGGACCATATGTGCGCCAGCCAGATCGAGGCGGGCGGCGAAGATGTCTCCCGCGGAACGATCGGCAGGGGCCGCCACCTGGTAGACGTCGAGCGCGAACTGCGACTTTCCGATGGCCTGTTTCGCCAGCGCCGGACTGCTCTTCAAGGTCAGCAGCGTGGTTCCGGCGTACACCGACTGCTTCGCCGTGGGAAAGGTGAAGACGCCGGAGTACTCGTCCGTGGTCGCGTCGGCGCGAGCGCTCTCCGCGACATCGAGTGCGATCAGCGTTCCTTGTTCGTCACCGCGCGCCGCACAGGCCCGCGCTTCGAGACTCGCCAGGCGAGCCCCAGTCGTTCCCCTTGGCCGGAACAAAGCACCTTCGCGGGCTCGTTCGACAGCGTCCTCGAGCCGGTCGTCCCAGTAGGCGATCAGGCTTTGAAGCGCCTTGATCCAGCCGAGCATGTCCTGATGTCCGGCGAGTTTGGCGTACAGCCACGCGGTCTGAGCATGGATGTCGGCGGCACGGTAGTCGCCAAGGTCAAGCGACACGTGTGCCTGCAAGCCGCCGAGCCTGCTCGCGTGCAGATAGAGGTCACGCAGCTGATTCGGGATCCGGTTGCAATCGAGCAGCCGGAAGACCTCTTGACGTAGTTCCCGAATCTCGCCGAACACATCGACCAGCGGCCGGGAGATGTAAGCCGCGGCGATCCTGCGGATCTCCGAGTCGAACTGTTCGACGGCCTCGTTCGTCGTCCCCGAAGACGCGATCATGCGCGCGACCCGCGCGGCATCGCGCGCGTCCTCGGCGACCGCCTGCCGGCTGAGCTCTGCATCTTCAACCCCTTCGGTCGACAGCGGAGGCGGTGAACTGGTCAGCACGGAAGCTCGCCCCAGCCGACGACGAACCTGCTGTTCCTCCTTGGCTGCCCGCCAAAGCGCGTACAGCTGTCCTGCGGCCCCCAGTGCCTGATCGAGTGCCTCGACGAGGTTCTGTGATGGCAGATTCCCACCGGCCCGCTCGGCCATGGAAACGTAGTTCCGGGTGTACCCCACCCGCTCACCCAAGCCGGCCTGACTCAAGTCGGCCGCACTTCGGAGCCGCTTGATCTCCCCAGCGAGACGGGCGTGCGCCGTCTCGGCGGTGACACTCTCGTCGGCCATGCGCTCTCCGGCTCTGCCAGGGGGTAAAAGAGGGTAAATACCAAACGTAGCGACGTTACCCCGTTACGTAACTATAGCCGGTCGCGCCAGAGTGGTGACAGTCCAGGAAAACCACTCGTGTCCGGAGGTCAGCAATGACGACAACCGTCTGCAAGAGCTCGATGCGCCGCGACTCAAGGCGGCGGCTGCCGTTCTGGTTGGCCAAATCGCGAGCCAACCGATCGCAAGATCCTGAACCCGTCCAGTTGTATAGCTTGCTGACGTTTTATCTCGCCGTACATGCGCCTCTTCCCGACACCGACCCGCGCCACGGCCGATGCTCGTGCTGCGGACAGTGGTGGCCGTGCGTATCCGTTCGGCTGGCCTACCGGCTTCGAGAAGGCTTCTGAGCGAATGCCGTCCGGGAGGCCCCCGTGTCGAAGTTCTGGTCTGTCGCCGCTGCTGCAGTCATCGGCTGCCTGATCGGCCTCATGGTCAACCGGCTCAGAGGGCGTCGCCGAATCCACCGATTCCGCGGGCAGCCGTACTGGGCAGCATTGGCGATCGTCGCCAGGGTCAGAAGACAGCAAGAGAACATGGAGAAAGGATGGCCTTCGGTCGAACTTGAGGTTCTGGACGACGAGCTGACCGAAGTCGTCGTTCTCCCTCCACAGCCACGGCCGTACCTAGAACCCCTGCTTCCGGCGCCACACGAGATCACGCGTGCACAAGGCGGCCTGCCGAGCAAGACATACCCATTCCCGTGACGAACCCGAGGCGGGTGAGCCGGTCATGGAAGAACCACTCTCGAACCGGTCGTGGAACTGCGTGATCGTCGACAGCGACAGCCCATTGGGCAAGGTCGCCTCGTCGGTATGCGACCTGACCGCACACCTCCCCGCGCGTGACGTGACGTTCCTCTGCTCTGTCTGCTTCGGCAAGCAGTGGCCGTGCGAACGGTTTGACCTCGCTGCAAGAGAAGTACTTGCCGCCCGGCTCTCACTGGCGGCCCTCGTCCCGCCTGAACTCCACCACCGACTCTGGCCACAAAGGCCTCAATGGCCGGGGCCGAGCCAGACATGAGAAAGTGATCCATCGTGTTCAAATCGGCACCGAAGCCACCGGCACAACCCAGGCGCGTAGAGGAGTCCACGGCCAAGAGCCGAGAGCTCGGCGCCGCACTTCGGCACGCGCGGCAGGCTTCCAACCTGACTCAGGCCACTATAAGCGGCTCACTCGGCTGGGGAGCCCCGAAGATCTCTCGAATAGAGAGCGGGCAGCGCGAAGGGTCTCTTCTGGACACCGTCACGTACCTGGCGAAAGCCACGACGGCACCGGCCGAGTTCGATCGCCTGAAGAAGTTGGCCGAGTCACCGGCCAATGGGTACGACCTACAGCGTCATCCCGAGAACATGCCCGACTTGCTCCCCACCTTCGACTACCTGCACGCGAGCGCCAAGACCATGACGTTCTACGAACCGCGGCGAATCCCTTCCTTACTGCAGAGCGAGCAGTACGCGGACGTGATGATGCGGCAGAACCGAAACCCCAAGGACCCGCTCGTCAAGGAAGCCTTGCAGGCGCGGCTATCGCGCCAGGAAGTGCTCAAGGGCGTGAAGGGCGACTTCGGCGCCACCTTCTACATCGACGAAACAGCACTCCATGACCCGACCATGCGCAGCGTCCTGGATGAACAGCTCCTTCAGTTGATGATCACCTCGAGCGTCCCACACTGCCACGTGCACATCATTCCGTCCGACAGTTTCGACGAAGACATTCAGACGGCGTTCGGCCTCTTCGAGGACTTCGACGACAACTCCGTCCTCGTCGTTCACACCGCCACCGCGATGTTGGTACTTGAAGAGGCCAACGACGTGGCACCGTATCTACGAAAGCTGAACGAACTCCGCGAGACCGCTCTGGACGAAAGGACATCCATAGAAAAGATCAACTCGCCAGTGCACCTGTAAGGCAGGCCAGCTTTGTCGACGGGTTCGGTCTCCCCCTTCGCTTCCAGTGTCGTGCCATTCCGCGGCGGCAACCACCTGTCGTTGTGCTCGAATATCGGGGAAGCGCCCGCGACCATCGTCTTCGGCGTTGCTGCCGCCGCTTGCCCGGCTGCTGGCCGTCGAACTCCTCAACCGTGCGATGTGGACTTACTACCTGTCCGAGCTGGAACAAGGACGGATTCCGATTCGGGCGCCGTACTCGATCGGCCGGCCGGAACCCATAACTACGGCCGCCCGCATCCTCAGGAAATGGCGGACGCCGGGAACCCCGCAGGTCCACCACTCTATTCATTCAACGAACTGATCATCAGCAAGTCCACGACTCGCGGACCGGAAATTCGGATTCCGCCTATCTCGCAGCCACTAGGACAACTGATCGAGCCAACCCGCCACCAGCGCTTCGGAGTAAGAGTCACCAGCCTCGCGGAGCAGGGCCGCTGCCCTGTGGCCGGCATCCTTCGCCTCGGCCACCTGCCCCATATCCCCGAGAACACGGCCCAGGTTGTACACCGCGATAGCTTCGGCCTGGCGGTCCCCGGTCTCACGGAGAAGGTCAGCGGCCAGCCGATGGGCTTTGATGGCTTCAGCGAACTCCCCCATAATACTCAAAACAACGCCGACACTATCTGAAACCTTGCCTTCACCGTGAAGATCGTTAGTATCTCTGAAGGCACTCAGGGCGAAGCGAAAGGCGAACAGGGCTTTGTCTTCGCATTGCCCCAATCCCAGAAGAGTGGACCCGAGATTGTGCATTGTGAGACCAAGGCTATGGAGATCTCGGGTCTCGCAGAACAGATAGAACGCCTTCATGTGGGCTTCAACGGCATGGTCCCAACGCCCTGACTCTCGCAGCGCGCACCCGAGATTGTCCAGCGCCTTCGCCTCGCGGTGATGGTCCGCGAACTCGTGAAAAATCTCCGCTGCCCGCCGCTGGGAGGCGACCGCCTTCCCGAACTGTCGCACCATGTAATAGGCAAGGCCGAGGTTGACCAGGGCTTCACCTTCCCCTTGGCGGTCACCTGCCTCACGGAAAATTCCGATGGCTTGCAAATGGACCTCGATCGATCTCTCGAATTGACCGATCGCTCGCAGTGCGAGCCCTTGGTTTCCCAATGCCCGCCCTCGGCCGTGGCGGTCCCCGACCTCATCGAGGATGACGGAGGCCTGCTGGCAGATACCGATTGCTTCCTCGAAGCTTCTGGCGGCGCGCAACGTGTTTCCGAGACTGGCCAGAGCTTCCCCTTGACCGCGTCGATCGCCGATTTCCCGGAAGATATCGACGGCTGACTGGTGGGCGGTAGTCGCCTCGTCGAATCGTCTCGCCGCCAGCAGTGCGGTTCCAAGGCGTTCCTGAGCGAAGGCGAGAGTGCTGGGGTTGCCCAAGCGTCGAGCAGCATTGAGCGCATGTTCGCTGACGGCGACCCAGTCTGTAATGTGGCGACGAAGGTCCAGATACCTGACCAAGTCTGCTGCGAGGTTCACGGCGAGAACGAAATGGTCGGTGTCGAACGCGAGGGAAACCGAACCGACGAGGTTGGCCCGCTCGGTATCGAACCAGGCCAAAGCCGCCGAGCGGTCGGCGAACCGTTCCGACACCGAGCTGCCCGGCGCGGCCCCCAAGTGAGAATTCGCCTCGGCGGCTATCCGTTGATAACTGTCCAGTAGCCGCCGAACCGCCGAGGCTCGGTGCTGATCGGTGAGCCGATCACGGGCGTAGAGGCGGACAAGATCGTGCATCCGCCACCGTCCACCGCTCTGCCGGAGCAAGTGGGCGTGGTGCAGGATTCGGAGCCGGGGTTTTGCCTGCGACTCGGGGATGCCCGCGAGAGCCGCGGCGGCCGCAGTGTCCAGGTCCGGCCCGGGATTGAGCGGCAGCAGGCTCAGCAGCAGCGCGACCTCGGGCTCGCGTTCGACCAGCTGCTTCCACGACAGCTCCAGCACCGAGGCGACGGAACGGTCCGCGCGCCTGAGCGATTCCAGAGCATTGGGGGCTTGCTCGAGCTCGTAGACGAAGTCCGACACGGTCATCGACGGATCATCGGCGATCACTGCGGCGGCGATCTCCAACGCCAGCGGCAGGCAGCCGCATCGATCGGCCAATCGAACCAGCCCCGCTCCGTCCTCTCCACGCCGATCCTCGGGATCACTGCGGCGAAGGAGCCGGCCGAGCAGGTCCACCGCGTCGGACACCGTCAGGGTGCCAAGGTCCAGTCGCCGGGCTCGTCCGGGAAGAGTGAGGGTGTCACGTGTGGTCACCACCGCTCGATGCGGTTCCGATGGCAGCAACTCGGCGAGCTGCTCGGCGTCCCCGGCGTTGTCCAGCACCAAAATCAGCCGCCGCCCGTCCCGCTCCCAGGTGGTGAGGAGACTGTGGTAGGAGGTGAGCTGGTCGGGCACTGTGCTCGGTATCCGCTCGTCGGGTAACCCCAAGACCCATAGCAGCGGTCCCAGCACGTGTCGTGGTCGTACACGCTGAGTGATGTCGGGGTCATAGCCGTTGAGATTGAGGATGACCGCCGTAGTGGCAAGGCCCTGTTCGACCGCCAGAGCTGCCGCGCGAGTCACTAGAGCGGTCTTGCCGACCCCGCCCATACCCGCCGACACCACCACCGCCTCGGATCGTTGACTTTTCCCGAACGCCGTCAGCAACTCCCGGAGCTGTTCATCGCGGCCGACGAATATCGAATCGTCGTCCAGCTTCGCGGGAATCGGTCTCACCGTCGGCCCCTCCGGTACGTCAGACCGGGCGATGACGGTCAGGTCACCGGCGGCCTGGTAGATCCGGGCATCGCCTTCTGCCTGCGCAAACAGCGTGTCTCCAGTGGCGTAAACGGCACGCCCGGAATCCTCGCTCATCGGTCGTTGACGGTCATATCGCCACCAGCTTGATAGATCCGAGCATCGCCCGCTGCCTCGGCGAGCATTGAAACGTCCCTTACCGCCGGCTTGGCCTCAACGCCGTCGGAACTGGCCAGCGCCGCAGAAGCCGAATTCTCCTGACTGCCGCGAGCTCGCAGCGCGCCGGCGATCGACACCGCCAGGCCTAGCACCCCCGCCACCGCGCCGACCACGCTGCTGATCTTGTCCGCGTCCTCCAGACCGGCCAGCAGCACCAGCACCCCCGCTCCGGTCACGACCGATCCGGCGATCACGATCAGCAGCCGTGCGCTCCACCTCATTACCGGGCACCCCCTCGATCCACCGACGGGCGCATGTCGTTCCTCGGAGCAAGGAGGACAGCCCGCTCGCGCATTTCGGCGCTCCTCCTCGCTTGTTCTTCTGCAGGCAATCGGACGAACTCGAGCGCGGACTCGCATCGCTCTCGCAGGTCGTCGCGGTCGAACCACCGCAACGGATGGCGGGGATCCGCCGGATCGTAGATCCCCTGTCCATATGCCTCCATGATGTCCAGGTCGTATCGCCGGAAGTCATTGCTTTCCTCCGGCGGTAGGAGACCGGCAACCATACGATTCATCCATTCTTCACGGCCGGCGGGATCGTCCGGATCGTCGAAGTCGGGATCGTGGCCGAACACGTCCTCCGGCATGCGCAGTCCCGGATACATCTCGAGAATGTCGCTGTCCTGAGGCGGCTCGGTGTTCGCGATGACGATCCAGAGGGCGTACTCGTCGGCGAGGCACTCCGGCCGAGGAACACGTCCGGCATCCAACTCCGCACCGATCCGCATGATCCGCTCACCCATCCGCACGAGCCAATGGTTGTTGACCTGAGTGAGTGCCAGTTCGGGGAGATCGCACAGCAGATCCACCTCCCGGATCGTCGCTTCACCCTTGAGAAACGCGGCGAACTGATACCCGAACGTATCGTCGACATGGAACTGACCACTCTTGACGGGCGCGAAGTCGGAGAAGGTCACGGTATGCGAGAGCACCATCGCGTCGGCTGGAGTAAGCGGCTCGCCGATGAAACACTTGTTGAACATGCCCACCACGCCTGCCGCGCCACGGTTGGCTGCCTCGACCTCTCCGCCCTGGCCCGGCGTAGCGTCATCCGACGACACCAACCGCCGAAGTGCGACCACGCTCAACTGCAACGCCCTCGCGAAACCTTGCAGGTTCTCGGGCCGAAACCCATCCAGGGCGCCGTCGCCGACCACGGCGCCTTCGAAGCGGCGCCACGTCGCCAGGGAAACATCCGCGCGTCGCGCCGCCTCCTGCTGCGTCAACCTCAGCTCGCTGCGGCGACTCTTGACCGAGTTCACCTAACCCCCTTAAGCACTCAATAAGCACTCGTAGAGAGAAGCACTCATTGAGCACTCGAGTCAAGCCGTGAAACACGCCGCGCCGGGAACGCGACACTCTCTGCGGACGGTTACCCTGGCGGTTCATACGGGTAGTGGAGGAGGGCAACAGCCGTGACGGCATCGGGTGAGCACGTCAAGGCTTTGGTGCGCAGTCACGCCGCAGGCGACGACGACGCCTTCTACGCGGTGGCCTTGCAAGTGGCCGCGAAAGCCGCCCGTCAGGGACACAGCACGCTGGCGAGTGACCTGAAACAGATGATCGACGCGGCTCGCCAGAGCCCGGTCGCCGACAAGGTCACAGCCATCGCGCGGCCGCGGGGCGATCTCGCCGAACTGCTGACCGCCGGCTTCCCGGACGTGACACTCAGCGACCTGGTCGGCCCCTCGTCATTCAAGGACACGCTTGCCCGCGTGCTGCGCGAGCAGCGCGAGAGGCAAGCACTGATCGGCCATGGATACACACCGGTTCACCGACTGCTGCTCGAAGGCCCGCCGGGGACAGGCAAGACGATGACCGCGGGCGTGCTCGCCCGCGAGCTGTCCCTTCCGCTGCTCACCGTCCGGTTGGACAGCCTGCTGAGCAAGTTCATGGGCGAGACCGCGAGCAAGCTCCGGACAGTGTTCGAGGCCGCAGCGACCCAGCGTGCGGTGTATCTGTTCGACGAGTTCGACGCGCTCGGCGCACATCGAGGTGGAAACGATGTGGGTGAAGCCCGCCGGATCGTCAACGCCTTTTTGGTCTTCCTGGAAGAGGTCAGCGCGGAGAGCATCGTAGTGGCTGCCACGAAC
The DNA here is from genome assembly GCF_900105055.1 of Amycolatopsis lurida. Classification (NCBI taxonomy): domain Bacteria; kingdom Bacillati; phylum Actinomycetota; class Actinomycetes; order Pseudonocardiales; family Pseudonocardiaceae; genus Amycolatopsis; species Amycolatopsis lurida. The sequence goes on along the minus strand of NZ_FNTA01000004.1, from coordinate 6,013,624 downwards.
CATCGTTCGATCCTCGATCACGCGCTGTTCCGGCGGTTCGACCTGGTGGTCAAATACGGTCTCCCGGAACCCGGGCACGCAGTAGAGGTCATGAAGGCCCGGCTCGGCCTGCTCGGGCGAGGACTTCGATGGACGACGGTCCGTCCGCACACCGCCGACTTGAGCCACGCCGAACTGGTCAAAGCAGCGGAAGAGGCCGCGAAGCAGGCAATCCTGCGCGGCGACGACCATGTCGTGGTGAAAGATGTGATCGCCGCTCTCGACGCACGCCGGGCAGCGAGCGGTGAGTGATCCTCGTACGGCCCTGACACACCTGACCGTCGTCGGCCGCGCCGAGAACCGCGACTTTCGTCGCCGTGGCGGCGGTGACGCCCGTATACGTGACGTGGAACGCCGCCCTCACGGCGGCAAACTCCGCGGCGACCTGCGAACCTCCTTCACCAAGGCCGAAAGAGACCGTAAGCACGCTTCGGAAGAACTCGCACTCGAAGAGCTGAAGGCTTTGGGTGTCATCCTGGTCCTGGATGCCGCCGACCGGGCGTTTCCGTTGAAGCTGGACTCTTTGGAACGCATGTCGGGCCATCGCGGTCCGAAGAAGCGACCACTGTGGTTGTTGCTTTCCGTAATACCGGCCTCGGACGGCCAGCCGGAAAGCGCCGTCGTCTGGGTCAGCGATGAGTTCCGGGCCAAGTTCCTAAAGATCTTCGAGGATTTTCTCACTCGTCAGACGACGGCAGGTAGTCCTCGTAACCGGGAACTCGTAGCCAATATCGGGCGGATCCGCAGTGTGGTGCTCCGGGACCTGTGGCAGTCTGCGGGAGCACCACCGGCGGGCCTGAACTGGTGGGAACTCTGGCTCACTCCCTCACCCACAGGCCTCGACCTCCTGCGCACGTTCGCCGGGGCATTACGGCTGCGTCTCGCGAGCCGAACCCTCGAAATGACCGACCGGACGGTGACCTGGATCGAAGCACGCTGGGACGACCTGCACAGCCTGCCGTTCACTGCGGTTCCGATCGCCGAGATTCGGCGCCCCGAGATCGTCGACACGATCGACGACCTTCCCCGCGAGGATCAGTATGAGCTGACCAGCGATCTCATGGACCGCACGGCCATCGCAATCGACGAGAACGCTCCCGCCGTCTGCCATCTGGACAGCGGTGTCCGCCGCTCGCACTTGCTGCTCTCAGCATCCCTGGACGCCGGAGACGTGCATTCCGTCGTCGACAGTGCGGGTACCGATACCGATGGTCATGGGACTTCGATGGCGGGCCTTGCTCTCTACGGGCCTCTCGACGACTTGCTCGTCAGCACCAAGCCGATCGCACTGACACACCGACTGGAATCGGTGAAAATCCTGCCCGATTCTCTTGTCGGCAACGATCCGCTCACCTATGGCCTGGTCACTGCCCAGGCGGGTGCGGCGGTCGAAACATCGGCCGCCGGACGCCCACGAGTGTTCTGCCTACCGGTGACCGCTCAGCCCGAAGCCCGCCCCGGAGAACCCTCATTGTGGTCGGCGTCGATCGATGCGCTGAGTGCCGGAACCGACATCGGCCGCTCCGAGAACGGGATCACACTCATCGGAAGGCCCGCCCCCGAGGCGTCCCGGCTGTTCGTGATCTCCGCCGGTAACGTCAGGCAATTCGAAAACGGCACCGACTATCTCGACCTTTGCGACACCGCGGCCATCGAAGACCCGGCGCAAGCGTGGAACGCCTTGGTGGTCGGCGCCTACACCGAGCTCACCGCGAGCCCATCCGACCCTGGTTTCGCGGACTGGACGCCCCTGGCTGCGGATGGCGCCCTTTCACCGCACAGCAGGACCTCGCTGCTATTCGGGACACGTCCCTGGCCGATCAAGCCCGACATCTGCTTGGAAGGCGGCAACGTCCTCACGGACGGCGTGGATTTCCACGACAAGCATCCTCTGCACACGGTGCGGACGACCTCACACAAGGACGACCTCACGCTGACCTCGGCCAACGCCACGAGCGCCGCGACCGCTCAGGCATCCAGGCTCGCGGCCAAGGCCATGGCCGCATACCCGTCGTACTGGCCAGAATCCGTCCGAGGACTCCTCGTCCACACCGCCGAATGGACTCCAGCCATGAGGGCCGACATCGACGGCGAACACGGCAAGGCCGCTCGGCAGGCAATGCTGCGACGCTACGGCTGGGGTGTCCCGGCCGAACGAACTCTACTGACCTCCAGCCGCAACGCGGTCACTCTCGTCACCCAAGACGAATTCGTCCCGTTCACCGGATCAGATCATCAGGCACGCAACTTTAGGTTGCACCGGCTCCCTTGGCCGCGCGAGACACTCCGCAGCCTCTTGGACACTCACGTCCAGCTGCGGATCACCTTGTCTTACTTCATCGAACCCGCAGCCTCCCGGAGAGGGTGGCGGCGCCGGTATTCCTATGCGTCCCATGGCCTTCGCTTCGAATTGCGCTCTCCCCTCGAACAACGCCTGGAAGACTTCGTCGCCCGCGTGAACCGGGACGCGGGCGACGAAGAGACCGGAGGGCGCCCCTCAGGCGGATCGGAGCGATGGCTCGTAGGAAGCAATCAACGCAACCTCGGTTCCCTGCATCACGACATCTGGGACGGTACCGGTGCCGAGCTCGCCGACAGCGACCTCGTCGCCGTCTACCCTGTCGGCGGCTGGTGGAAAGCCAATAAACGCGCCGACCGAGCCGATCTTCCTCTCCGCTACAGCCTCATCGTCTCCCTCCGCACGCCCCTGCAGGACGTCGACCTTTACACTCCGATCGCCACAGAACTGACCACACCGATCGCGGTCGAGATCGAAGAGGCCTGAATTCCGGAGATCCCGGATGGGACACCACTACCTGCCGGGGTAGACCACCGATCGCAACGACGGAACTCCGCACAACAGCGCCGGTCTCACGGCTGAGGACGACGGTGGACAAGGCCGACCAGTCGCCCATGCCAACCGCCGAGTACCCGCTCAAGCTCGAAGCGGTGTCTTGAGATCCGTTCACCATCATGATCAGCGATTCAACAGCTACATGGCAGAGCCGAACGATGGCCTACCCTACGAGTCGCGACCTGGTTCTCGGCTGGCTAGCGCCTGCACGGACGCCAAACCACTGTCACCGTCGGGGACATGTACGAGACACGGAGCTCCCGCACTCCTTCACTCCCTTGCCGGGTCTGGGTAGCCGTCCGGAGCACCGTTCACCAGTTCGTCGATGACGTGGATTTCGAAACGCCCTAAGTCGTAACCGCCGACCTCCCACGCCATCTCACTCGTATCGACACGCCATTCGCGCCCGGTAGCCCGTTCCCTCACCAGCCAGCTCAGTTCGTCGACCTCCTCGCACCGTGCGTCCAACAGTAGAACATACGTTCGACCGAGCAGTGACGCGGCTCGTAACACGTGCTCACTGCGGAAGAGCTCGCGCAAGCGGCGGACAGCCTGGCCGTGTTCGTCCTCCGCGACACGTGCGAAGCGGTCTGCCGCTGCCCAAAATCCGTAATTGGTCGGCTCGTGATGACCGCGTGGAGTCAAGGCGAGTGCATTACGATTGTCGACGGCCGTCACAGCGCACGATCCAATGAAACGACCGGCAAGAGACATCACCGCGATGGATCCATCGACGCGCCTCCGAACAACTTGCGCAAGCCCCATCTTCGCGAAGCCTTCCTCTCCCGCTCGTCCAACTCGCCCTCCGCATAGTCCGCGTAGAGCCTGATCGCACGCAGCGATGGCGTCCGAAGCCAGAACGGGGCACCGATAAGGACGCGATCGTGGCCATCTTGCGGCCCTAGCTGAGTTTTGCGGAAGTCGAAATCGCAATAGATCTCCGCCAGCCACTCACCGACTTCGCCGGTGTCGCCGTATGTATGGCCGCGGTGCCAGCCGCAACGGCGCCGAGCCACCGGCACTGCGCCGTCCTCTCCCTGCGAGCAGGCGACCTTGACAGCGTCGCGGGCGAGCTCCTCCTCCGAGGCCCACGACGGCCGCACCCGGCACTCCTCGTCGAGAAAGCGGCGGATACTCCCGGCCTCGGAGCAGGTCCAGCCGTGCTGGCTCGGCGCCCCGCTGTCGGCCACGAAATCGGCGTAGTTGTGAACGCTTCCGAACAGGCAGACCGCGATCCGGCCGCCGTCGGGTTCGGACACCGTGGTGTACATGACCGCGCGTCCGGGCTCGGTGCCGACGAACTCGCCGAACACGACGTCGCCAACCCCCCTGGCGAAATGAACCGGCGGCGGCGAAGCGAAGGTATCGACGACGGATTGCCCCAGCCCTCGTTCCAGCTTGGCTGCGAGATCCGGCCGGGTGACGGCGGGCCCTTCTTCCGACCACTCGACGGCAGGCAGGAATCCCCGGATGTTCGGCGTGGATATCTTCCGCTGGCGCTTCTCCATCACCCGGACGCCGAGGTCGTCGAGGTACTTTCCTACCAGGCGATCCGACCAGTACAGATATCGCTGCACGCCACCGTATTCGGTCATCGGATGCTTTGCCAGAGGTCGCGTTCGGGGTGCATCAGCTCCACACCGGCTTGCTCCCGGATCTTGGCAATGCTTTCCCGTAGTTTTCCGCGTCCCTCCCAGACCTTTTCCATGGCTTGATCCTTCACGTCGTCGCCGTCCTTCGCGTCGTCGACGGAACGGATGACGATTTGAGCAAACTTAACGAAATCAACTGTGTCCCCGTAGAATTTCTCGATCAGATCCCGGACCGCGACGCTCCAGTACTGCTGGGTCGATGCCACATACTGCGGCGGTTTCAAGGTCACCCAAGGCCATTTGTGCAGCGTCATCCTGGTTTCTTCGATGATCTCCTGATCAGTGGAGTGTATTCCGATCCAGACGCTGTCGACGACCATGTCGAGCTCGAAGAACCATCCCATGAGTTTGCCATAGGATTCTTCGAGCTTCTCCTGCATTCGCCGCCGAGCTTCAGCCTCTAGGCGCATTTTCAGCCCCTGTTCAGCCGAAAGCAGTTGCGCCTGCAGACTTCGCTCACCCGAGGCCTGACCAGCCCTGATCGCGTAGCGAAACGTCATCGCACCGCCCGCCAGCATACCGGCCATGGCCGCCACGAGCACTATCCATTCCTCTCGCATTCATCTCCCCCGATATACGTGTGCGCCGTACTGTTCGGCAAGCATATACTCGGGCAGATGCACGGATCGCCCGGCGTGCGCAGTGAAATGGCAGGATGACCCCGCCGAGCTGGCCTGCCATTGATACGCTCAACGGCCCTGGAGACCGGAATTGCCCTTTTCGTGACGTTGGCAGGGCCCTGCTTCGCGACAGACGCGACATTACGCTTCAGTAGCCCCTAAGACGATCTTGACAACACAGCAGATTACCGATGCGCCGGACCGCACCATCCGAGGCTACGGACGAGCCGCACGGAACAAAGTCGACTAGGTCGCCTTGCGCGGGCGGCCGCCGCCGGCGCCTTGACCAGGGCGCGCTCGCTCCCACGCCCGAATCTCCGCTTCGCGCGCAGGTGACCAACCAGGCGTCCGACCGATGACAACGTCCGGCTCCGGAAACGGGTGATCCGCGGCGTAGCGGCGCCGCCACAGGGCGACCGTCCGATGCGAGACCTCGAACCACTCCCCGATCTCGACCATGCCGACGTACCGAAGGGTCAGTCCTTCGCCGGCCGAATGGCCATCTTCCACCCGATGGTTTTCGCCGCTCACCAGACTGAAGTTAACAGGTACCTGCACGTCCGACTTGCACCAGCGGCAACACGGCATGTCCGACCCGCTCGAACCTTGTTGACTAAGTGTGCAAAGTTTGCTTACCCTGAACCTTGTTCACTTAGTACTGAAGGTTTCACCGGGGAGGCACCATGCAGCACTCAAACACCAGGTCGCTGGCTGTGCGGAAGCGGTTCGAGGGACGTCGCCATGGCCGAGCGCGCTGAAGCGGCCTGGTCCCCGCCCGAGCCACGTGAGCTTCCCGCCCTACGCGAGCACCTGGCCGGATATCTCACGACCTCCGTCGCTCACCTGTTCACCTCGGCGATGGTGCGCGAAGGCCGAGGAACGCTTCGCCCGATCGGTGATCCGGACGTCGGCGCCGAACTGATGCTGGCGGACGAGTACCGGCGGCTCCATCAAGCGCGGCTGTTCTACGTCACCAGCGACATCACGCCCCTGGTTCACCACGCAGCCCGGAATCTTCGGGACCGCTGGGACATCGAGCCTCAGGACTTACCCGCGCTGACCGGCTTCATGCTCTTCGCCGAACCGCTGGCGATCTACGCCAGAGAAGACGGCAAGGAAGTCGCCATCGTTGCCGTCTCCTGGGGAGAGACCACCCTCATCAGCCATCCCGACGGGGGAATCTGGTTGACCTTCTGGAGTGCCACCGACTTCGCGGCGGTGACCGCCAAGTTCCGCGCGGTGGGCTTCCCAACGGCCGAAGCGACCAGGCTCGCACACGCGCAAAATGCCGAGCTCACGTGGGACAACGAGATCTACATGCCCTGGGGAGCCACCCAAGCCGTCGTCCCCGACGAGCCCGGCGGACAGGCTCTCGACCCCACCAAGGTCTCCGCAGCCAAGACGACGATCGACTGGCTGCGCGTAGTCCACGCCGGTTGGATCTTCTGCCAGCCGAACGGCTTCACGGAGGTAGCCGACGAGCATCTTCCGAAGACGTTGCGGAAGCGGTCCGCGCGAGCCGGTCATTCCACGGACCCGGTACGAGTGCTCTCGGTCAGCCGGAAGGCACCTCCTCGACCGGTGCGGGCCCTCGAGCCGACCGGACGCACCGTCGGTGTGCGCTTCCCCGTCGCACCGTTCCTTCGAAGGCAGGCGTACGGACCCAACCACTCACTTCGACGCTGGAAAGTCGTGTCTGGCCACTGGCGCGGCCCGGCTGACGCACCGGTCCGGATCGGCAAGAAGGTCAATCTGATCGACGCTCCCCCACCTGGGCACGGCTGACGCAAGGCAGGAAATCAAATGATCGCAGTCAAACGAACGAATCCGACCGAGGACGTCATGTCGGCGGCCCATCACTGTCTCGCGGCCGAGAACTTCTTCGCTCGTGCCAAAGAGCTTTACGACGAGATCGCAGACGTCCCGGGGAAACGGAACGGCTTCCACCGTCGCCTGGCCAAAAAGCTGGAGCGGTCGTACAGGACCTATCTGGAGTGGGCGCGCTTTCACCTCCAGATGGCAGAGGCCATCACGCAGGGCAGCAATCTCGTGCTGACATACAACCGTGCCTCGTCCACTTTGGACCCGCGGCTTCTCGGAACGGACGTGGCCCACGAGGTCGTTTGCTGGGACGGGTTCATCGGCGGACAGCCGCGCGACGGTCGGGAACGATGGCTCACGAAGCCGGGCGCGGCTGACGCCGAATACTGAACCGATCAGCTCATAGCAGGTCTTCGTAACCGAGGTCTGCGGCGACGTCCTCAACGAAGTCCTCACCTGGGACGCCTGGATGTTCGTTCTCCACGTCCCAGGCCGCGTCGCCGACGGCGTCGCCACCTTCCTCCAGTGCATCGACGACCATCTCGACCAGCCCACGAGCCCGGTCGTCATCGAGGTCGAACCGCTGGGCCGCGTTCGATGCGGCTTGTTCGAGATCCTGGTCGTACCACGGAGGTTCGTACATCGGTGGGCTCCTTTGCTGGTGTCTTGAGCCCTCAGAACATGGCGTTCCGACCGTGCGTTCGATTCACGCGGACGTTCGTTCAGCCGCTCAGCGCGGCCACCGTCACGCTCAGCATCGTGGCGGCCAGCATCGGCGACGCGAGCGGCACACGACCGTCACGAAGGCTCCAACGCTTTACAAGTAGGCCGAGCCCGGCGACCAGGGCGGCCAGCAGGTAGGAGCCGACGATCCCGGTCAGGAGCCACTTCCACCCCAGCCAGCCAAGCAGCATCCCCAGGCTGGGTGCCAACTTGACATCGCCGGGTCCTGGATCGCCGGTGAGGAGGAACGACACCAGCAGCACGCCGCCCCAAACCACGGCGCCGACGACCGCCATGGTCAACGACGGCGCCGAATCCGTGATCAGTGCCGTGGTGGCCAGCGTGATGGCCATCCCTAGGGCCAGGGGCGCGGTGAGCCGGTCCGGTACCCGGTGTTCGACGACGTCGACGGCGGCGGCCGGCACGCCGAGCATCGCGAGGAGGGCACCTGCGGCGATCAAGCTGGGCGGCCACACCGCGGCGGCCGCCCCGACGAGAGCGGCTGCGACCACGATCGCAATGTAGTGCGGACGCTTCGGCGCTGCCTTGAGAGTGGCGCGGAACAGCAGCGCAGACACCGCAGCCAACCCGCCGCCGAGGACGAACCCGACAACGATGTGCAGGTCGATGCTCATCGAGGCCGGCGCCCTCAGGTGGTCCATCCGGTCATCGTCACACGAGCTCGAAGGCTGGTCGGCCGTATCGGCCTTCACGTCGCTCGACCGTGTGACGTCTTGTCCCGTAGGCCGAACCGGATCTCGGCGCCGTACCAAGAACCGGCTTCGTTCGACCGTGCCCGGCGGTAGTGCCACCCTGGATGATTCGATGCCGCGAGCCCACGGCGGCACTCGCAGGTGGTCACGCACCACCAGCCGGGCCGCACACGCAATCCTGCTTGCCCCACGGGCGGGAAGTGACCGGCGAGCGCCCCTGTCGCCTTCGTGATGATCTCGCCGAGCGACGAACCACGGACAAGCAGCTGACCGCGCGCCTCGTGGTGCTCGGCGACCCATTCGACGTCGCTCAGCCGAGGCTCTGAAGTCGTACTCATACCCGAGACAAGCCCTGGTGATGAACGCCTTGATGCGCTGAAGCTCAGTCGTGTTCGAGCGCTTCGAGCCCCTCGCGCTCGTCGTCCGCGATCGTGGTCGTCCAGGTGTCGAAATCCTGCAGGACCAGAAGCCGGCCGGACCGCGCCGGTTGCACAGTCGCGGTCGAGCCGCCGATGAGTTCGAGGTGGAGGCGCTGGCCATCGCGCCGGGCCGCGGCCACGTGGAGCGCCCGACGCCGGACGATCGCTGGATCGAAGACGGGCAGCCGCGTTCCCGGGTCTTGGAAGGCCGCGCTCAACGGCCGGATCCAAAAGAGAGCGGGTTCATCCGTGTCCCGGCGGACGTGCCTGGCCAGTGCGACGCGTTGGCCGCCGTCGATGACGAGTTCGGCGCCAGGCAGCAGGTCGTTAGCCCGCTTCTGCGCGCGGCCGGTGACCAGGTCCTCAAGGATGTGCTCGGCCTCGTCGAGGTCGATCTCACGATTCACGGGTCATCTCTCCTTCATGCCTTCAGAACGTCGTCGATCGGCTTGCCGGCGATATGCGTGATGCCTTTGGCCGTGAACATGGCGTGGATCTCGTCGCGCTGCGTCTTGCTGTCGCAGAGGATTCTTGACGGTCCTTCGCCGCCCAGCAGGTCGATCCCGTCTCCGAACATGACCTCGTTGGCGGGACTTGTGAAGTGAGCGATCTTGAACGGATCTCGCGTGGACGACGCGTACTGGCCGGTCTTGGAGGGATTGACGGCTCCGTAGGTGTCCGCGTTCGCGCCGTAGTAGTCCGCGCGGTGCATCAGCCGCTCAGGCTGGTCCCACACCAGCTTCGGGCCATCATGTGACGGTGGCTTGCCCAGCACGCGCAGAAAGACGGAACTCGCTCCCCCAGTGAGTTTGTCCTGGTCTTCGCTCATGCCGACGCCGCGGCTTACTCCCATCAACGTCCGGCGCTCGGTCGAGGCGAGCACACCGTTCGCCAGCATCGCTTTCAGCCCCGTCGACGACGTGGCGTGGACCAGGGCCTTCCCCTCGAACGCGGCCGTCAGCTTCGCCATCGAGTTGCCGACATCGAACCGGTTCCACGTGAGCCAGCCGCCAGACCGCCGGGGAGCAGGGTCGTAGCCCGCCGTGGCAGCAAGTGCGTCGCCGGTCTGGTGCCCAGTCACTTTCGCTACGGCTTCGCGCAGAACCTTCACCTTCGCCGGCAATGCCTGCGTGTGCGCGTCCAGCTGGATGTCTTTGGCGAACCGGGCGAGCTGAGCGTCGTCCAGGCCGACAGCGAGGTGTGCACGCTCATGGAAGAGTTCCTGACGCGTCATCTCCTCGAGCTGATCGCCGGTCGCGATGGCCGCCTGCACCTCGGTCTTGCCTCCCAGGTTCTGTGCCTTGACGTTCGCGGCGAGGTAGCCGTACTCACCTTCGGCGTGGGTCATGGGGCGGTTTGCCAGGTTGAGCTGCCCGAGGCGTTTGACCACGTCCGGGCCATGCCCCTCACCTGCGGGCGCGATGATTTCGAGCCTGCCGCGCAAAGAGAACTCCGTCGTCTTCGGTGAGTTGACGCTGTAGGGCCGGTAAACGGCCTGGAAACCATCGCCGAGGTTGATCATGTACTCCTTGCCTTCGACCTTCTCCCACCGTGCCTTGCCGTTCCAGCTGGCCTGGCCGGTCTCGGAGTCCAGGGTCGGCTTGATCCGGGTCGCGTCTCGCAGGAGGCCGGCGACTCGGTGGTCGCCAGTGTCGCTCGCGAGCACGGGCATCGTCACGGTGACGGTCGCGACGCCTTGGTGCAGGTATGGGTTGACGTGTCCGACGTTCTTCGCGGCGGCGGCCGCTGCCTCGACGTCGGTCAGCTTCGCCGCGTAGTGCGCGAGCATCGCCGAGTCCGCCGGTCCCGGACTGTCACCGACATCATCGGCTGCGGCAGACATCGCCGCCTTCCCGTCACTGATCTTCTGCTCGGTTGTCGACGGAAGGCTCCCGACGGAGAGATCTCCCGCTTTGAGGTGGTGGTTCACGCTCTTCGCAGCAGCGATGATCTTGTCCGCGAGTTCGTGCTGTTCGTCGACGGGAAGCCGGCCGTGGACGACCTGCTCAACCTGGACAGGCGCCGACTCCTTGGTGACGTGGATGGCGTCGAGCAGCTTCTCCTCTGCCTCCTCGCTGACCAGTGCGTGCAGAACAGTGCGTGGGCCTTCGGCGCTGGCGTAGCTCACCAGCGTGGCACTCGATGCGTGCAGATCGGTCCCACCCACCAGAATCGGCTCACCGAACGGTTTACCGACGTCCGGCGTATCTGGGATGGGCGTCAGCGGCTGAGCGCCAGGTTCCTTGGCGCTGTCCATTTCGCCCGCTGCCTGCGCATCAACGGAGACCTCCTCGTCAGGCAGAGCAGCTGGTTCCTCCTTAGGCGGCGCAGCTTCGACTGGCCCCGGCTCGGCTGCCGGGGCCGAGGGGGTGATCGAGTAGCTCGCGTGAGCCGTCTTGGAGTTGGTCCCCATCAGGCCTTCCCCGCGTGCTGAAGGGCCGCGGCGTTCTCCAGCTTCAACTCACCGACGAAGAACTCGGCGAAGTCCTTGCGCAGGCTCTTCTTGCGCTCGACTGCGTAGTCGAGGAACGCCTCAGCGACCTGTTTCGTGGTCACCGAGGCTTCGGCGATGCCATGGTGCTTGGCCGCCCTCGCACGTATCGCCGGAACCCACTTCATCTCCTTCTGCGCGGCCCCCGCGTACGCCGCCGATCTCAGCAGTCCGCGCCACTCCGCGTCTGGGACCGACTCGAGGTGTTTGATCACCGAGTGTGCGGCCGCAGGGTTTACTCGGACCCCTTTGGCGAGCTTGCCCTCCTTGAAGGCGTCGTAAGCCCGGTGATAGACGGCCGTCGTGTTGTTCGGCCTGAACGACATCGACAGCTTGTCCTGACCGTAGAACTTGAACGACTGTCCGTGATCGATCGGGACGAGACCACCCTCGCCGGTCCGGAGGACGTTGCCGGAGTGCGGATCGTGGTTTCCCAGAGCCCAGCTTGCGACGTGTAAGCGGACGATGTCGTCGACGTCGGTTTGGGACCAGGTGGAAGGGTTGTCGGACATTTCGGTTGCGCCGACGAGCATCGGCTGCACGGAAGCAGGCTTTCCGTTGATCTTGGTCGCAAATACGGGGACCACGGGAAGACCTGCACGGTGAAGCGCTCGCGAAGTAGCGGCCTCGGCCGCGATGACCGCGCCGCCCCGTGGAGTCGCTTCTCTTTTCGCGAGCCAGGGTTTGCCGTCTGGCCCGGTGTGCAGCGTCTTCGGATGTGTCCCGCCGAGGTGTGCTGGCTTACCCGCCCCGAAATCCCAAGCCGCGACAGCGGACGGATCGACCGATTTCGGCAAGGCCGCGAGCGCTGCTTTGGTCTGCTTCAGGGCTGAGAGCATCTCGGCGTGTTGGCGACCGAACGCACTCCTCGGCGCCGCCAAGATCGGCGCCTTCGTTGACTTCCCTGTCTTGGGCGGCAACGACTTCGTGCTGTTCTTGAGTGCGAGTTTCTCTTGCAGGCTGTGTTTCAGCGACGCGACCGACGCGCTGGAGCCATAGGTTTGATGTACGAGGAGCTTCTTGCAGAACGACTTCGTCGCAGCCGCGGCTTGATCGCTCGTGAGCAGGCCGGCGGAGACGACGAATGTCCGCAGATCCTGCAGCTCTTGCTGGTCAGCCCATGGCGCCATCTCGGTTTGTGCGACTTGGAGTGTCTCGTTATGCGCGAGTGTTGGGTCAACGGGCTTCCAACCACCCATGTCCATGTAGGTGAGACCTGCTTGATGCGCGTGGTCCAAGAATTTCGTCATCGCCGCGGCGCCGCCCGGGTCGGAGAGGCTGGGCAGGCCGCCCGGCCCGAGCATGTTCTGCAGGTCGGCGATATGTGCTTCGAACGTCGACTTCGCAGCCGCACGTTCGACCGCGAGTTGCTGGAGGTCGAGCCGTTCCTGTTTCTCCGTAGACGCGCGTAGCAGCTTCAGAACCTGGTGGGCGTTGAGCACCTTGACCTGGAATGGCGCGATCTGGTCGTGGTCCTTCGCGGCTTGTACCGCCGTGGACACTTCATGTGGAGAGATGTCGACGAGCACTTGGTCGACTTGATGTTTCGCCGCTGAACGTATCGTCGCCAAGTCTTCGAGCGCTGGGTTGTGCGCCGTGGCCAGCTGATTTTCCGCGGCGATCAGATTCGAGACGAGGTCGGGATCGGCCCACGAGCCGTTGGTCTTGGCGGCCTCGACGGTGCCGATGGCGGAGTTGAGCTTTTCCTGCGCTGCCTGAACTTCGGCAGCGGTCGGCGTCCAGGACACGAAGCCCGGAGGCACGCTGTGGTTCGGTGTCGAGACCAGACTCATGTCCAGTTGCTGCCACTGATCGAGGGTCTTGCCGCTGACGGTTTCACCCGAGCACAAAGCCGCGAACCTGTTGACCGCGACGCTCTGGATCGTCTGTTTCGTGACCGCATCGTCCGGATAGGACGGATCGAGCCAGTGCACCAAGGGGTTGCCGTTGGTTTCGGACAAACCCACCAGCGCTGGGTACTTGAATCCGTGTGCGGCGGCGAGTTCCTTGAGCTCGTCATGGGTCAGATCGTTCAGGAACAGCTCGCACTGGGTGTGCAGGGCGTCCTCGAACTCGGTTGGATCGCCGCTGAGTTTCGCTATCTCCGCTTGCGCCTCGTGGACCGCCTCCACGAACATCGCGTACCGTTCTTCGATGTCATCGGGCAGGTCGAGCGTCGTTGGCTCGAAGGGGTTCTCAGGATCGATTCCGTCGAGCACGAAACCTTCGACGACTGACAAGGCGATTTCAGCATCGGTCCACTTCGGACCGTCATCGAGCGACGCGTCCTCCGAAGCCGAAGGGCCGACAGCGTAGGCCACGTGCTTGGTTTTGGAATTCGTTCCCATGGAGACTCGATCAGCCGGTGTGACCGAGCAGGTCGTCGAGCTGGTACTGAACAGCGGCACCGAGATCGGGTGCCGACGGAACAAGGTCGACCCGGGCGGCGGGTGCGGTGAGCGAGTGTTCCCAGATCTCAATGTGTGCAGGAAGTTCATCTACTGGGGTAGAAGCGATGCGTTCGCGCCACGTGAGGCAACGCTGATACTCCCGCGGGACCCATTCGATGTGCCGGTCGATCCCGCCGTCGTCTCCCTGATCGATACCGAGCACCGCGACGACGGTCGTGGCGGCACCGTACTCGGTCGACCAGCCGAGCAGGATCCAAAGTGTCCGCTGCATCAATTGCCTCCTTCGGGCAAGAGCGAAGCCAGGTAGCGCACCGAGCTGGCAAAGGCGTCCGGGACGCGGGCTTGCAGGTCCTTGCGCCCTTCGGAAGTCATCACGGCTCCGTGAAGCGCGTACTGCGCCGGGTTCTGGCTGATGAGAATCAGCCTGGTGCCGAACAGTTCGACGGCGGTGGCGATGCGGTCTCGGCGGGACAGTCCGGTGATGATGACCGGGAGGCCGGCCGGGATGTTTTCCGCGAGCCAGCTGAGACCGGGCAACGCCCAGCTTTCCCAGTTCTTGTTCTCGCGCACGGTCTGGAGGTTGATCGCGATGGCGGGTGGCGCGGTGTCAACGATCCACGCGGCGTACCGCTGGAGGTCTTCGAGCCGAAACCAGTAGAGGTTCGGGACGGCCGGCATCCCGGCCCGGCCAAATTCCTCCGCGAGCAGCAGCGACCTACGCATGTTGATCAGATGTTCGGCGCGCGGCCAGTTGCCGTAGATCGAGTAGTTGGGAGTCAGGACGAGGTCGAACTTGAGCGTCGCCAGCCGATCGAGCAACCGATCGCGGTGCCGCGCCGTCCAGAACGCTTCGACCAGCGGGTCCTCTCCGTAACCCGATAGGACAGTCAGCGTTGTGGCCGGGAGACTTAGTGCTTCGGCGGCCGTCGCTGCTTGCTCCCACCGCGGGTAGATGGCGTGCGTCTGCGGAGAGAACACGCGACGAAGACCGACGGCGTAGGCGGGCCAGCCCAACGCCGCGTCGAGGTCGCCGGCGCCGGATCCGTCGACCTGCGGGATGAAGGAGGGCAAGCCTTCGGGCAAGCGGCTGCGGAGGACGACGTCGTCGAATTCGAGGGTTTCTCCGATATCGGCCATCCACGCCTTGATGTCTGTTCGGGAACCGCATCGGATCGGACAGCTTGAGCATGCGGTTGCCGTCTGCACGGTCTCTGCGCGTGCGCAACCGCAGTAGCTGCAGTCCGAGTTGCATCCGGAGCACACCGGTGCGATCACCGCACCCGGCTCTGCGTCGGCTCCCGCGTACCAGGGGCAGCGCCTGCAGTCGCACCGCGCGGCCGGCGTTGCGTCGGTGGGCAGGCCGAGGAATACGGACAAGGGCTCACTCCGTTCCGTTGAGCTGAGCGGTCAGAAGTCGGAGCGACGCCAGATCGTGCGCGGAGAGCCGAGCACCGCGAGCCAGCGCGGCGGTGAGGTGACGAAGGCTGGCGAGGGTGTTGTCGACAAGTCGTTGATTCACCAACGGGACGGGATCAGCGGTCGCTGGCGAGTCGGCGCGGAGCTTGTCAGCACGCGCACTGTCCGCTTGTTCATGCAGTTGCTCGGCTTCGGCAATGGCTTCGTCCGGAGTGACCGCCGGGTCGGCCGCGGCGGTCAGGGCCGAGCTCAACAGCCGCGTCCGGTTGGTCTTCTTCACCGCGGCCCAGATGTCCTGTGCGGCCTGCGCTCGCCCGCGGTTGAGCTCGATGAACCGGATGCGGGTGTTGAGGCTGATCTTGGCCTCGTCCATCTCTTCGGCGATCTCGCGGGGCATCTCGGCGAACGCGCGCACCAGCTCGCGCGCCTTCCGCGGGGTCAGCTGCAGGCCGAGGCGGGTCAAAACCTGAGACCATGGCGCCGCGCATTTCTTGTCTGCGCCGCGGATCCGCTCCATGGCGGAGAACCGGGCGATCGGATCATCGATCGCGTAGACGTCCGCGGGAACTTTGTAGCCGTGTGCGATCAGCTTGCCCAGCAGAACGGCGCAGCGATCGAGGACAAGCGCTGCCGCCAGCTCGCCGGGGCGCAGGTTCTCGCGCGCGAGGTTCTCGACCAGCTGCCAGATCCGGCGTTCCTCGTCCGACAACGGTCCCGGGCACACGACCGCTGGGAGCGCGGTGAAGTGTGGGTTTTCCGGCTTGTGGACGGCGCCCCAGCGGCAGGCCCTCAAGCGCCGCTCCCCCGCCGTCAGCCTCATGGCGGGGGCCTTGTCGTCGCCGGCGTCCATCTCCTCGACGAGGACCGGCTGAAGGACGCCGACGGTCGCGATAGAGGAGATCAGGTCAGCGAGTTCTTCTGGCGCGGTGCTGTCGCCGGGCGCTCGCCCCTGCAAGTCTGTGAAGGGGGCGCCTTCTCCTCGCAACGGGAGCAAGGTGAATCGGCGCTGACGCAACCGCGACGAAAACCCGAGCTGCTCGACGAGTTCAACCGGCGTTGGCTCCTCCGTCACGATTCACCGGCCTTTGGCCAGCAGAAAACGGATACCGGTGCGCCGCTCTCGGCGAGCAGCGGCAGCGCGATGTCCGCAGTCGGCCCGGGGTCTCGGAGCCTCCGCAAGGTCGTGCCCAGTGCGCACACGCGATCCTCGGCGAGCGCCAGGCCGTGCATCGCTTGTGCGTAGGCCCGCAGGTCCGCGAGCCGACGCTCGAGGACGTGTTCGGCGGCGCCAGACAGGACGATGAGAAGCCGCGGGAAGCGCGCGTACCGGCTTCTCCATGCGGGTTGCCCAGCCGAGTTCGGCTTTCCGGGGATGTAGTCGTGGTAGTGGACGTAGGAGCGGAGCTTCTGCGCCAGCCGGGCGACGGGCATGGTCGCGCGATCGAGCTCGATGAAAAACGTGCGCTGCGACCGCCGCCCGTCTTCATCGAGGACGTAGTCGAGGACCGCGTCCGCGATGACTACGCCCTGGTGCCGTCCACGGCCATCCCGAAATCGGTGCGCGACCTCCGGAGTCCAGGACAGCGGCCCGCATTCGTCCCCGCGCCGGCGGGCCTCCGCCGCAAAGGCGAGCCCGGTTTCGACGACGTCGAGCGCATGATCCTGCAGCAGTTCCACCGCGGCCTCCCGCGGGATCCGGTACGGGCGGGCATCCACTCGTCCGGACTCCTCGACCAGTGCCGCGCCGCTTTCGGTGACATGCCAAGTCCGGGAAGCGTGGTGCCGGTACAAGCCGTCGGCAAGGCCGTCCGCCTGTAGGGCAAGGAGCTTGTGCTGGACGGTGCGGATCGATGTCGCCGGGGCGATCATCCGCCCCATCTGCTCGGTGGAGACCATGCGATGCCAGTAGAGGACGACGAGCGCCTCGCGCTTGAACGGATCGAGTCGCGGCATCGATCACTCCACCGTCGACTCAGGTGCCGGCAGCTCGATGCCTGCGCCACTCCCGCGGGACGGAGGCCGCCCGCGCCGCGAACGAGGGGCCGGCTGGTTGCCGCGTAGGGCATCGAGGATCCGGTCATCGAGGTCCTCGAGTTCGTCGAGGACCTCCCCAATCGGCCTGCGGGTCAGGTTCCGGTCGAGGCACCGGTCAACGTCGTCGTTCCACTCGGGGTGGAAGTGCTCGGCGAATTCGTCGTCCACGTGGAGACCGCGGATCTTGAATGGCGTGGTGCGCTGGCCGCCGAGCGTCACGGTCACGACGTGATGGAACTGCTCAAGTTCGGTGATCGTCGCGGGCTGGACGAGACCGCCGTATTCGCGGGCCACCGTCCGGGCGCCGTCGATCGCAGCGGCGCTGGTCATCAGGAGCGACTGGTTCTGCAGCAGCGCCCTGCGGGTTTCGGGGGCGAGCCGGTCGGGCATCTGGTTCATCGCGTGCAGCGCGACGCGGTACTTCCGCAGCTGTTCCAGGATCGCGGCGAGGTATCCGCGCGACGCGCCGTCGACCGCGGCGAGCTCGTCGACGAAGGCGTCGCACCTGCGGCGCTGATCGACCGGGGTGTCCGCGCGCGAGCGGCCGGCGCGGAACAGGTCGTAGATCATGAACGAGGTGATCAGCTTGTTCGTCTCGCCGGTGCCGGTGGTGCAGACGAAGACGATCTTCCCCGCGTCCATCGCATACCGGACGTTGTAGGTCGTGATCGACGACCCGAGGAAGGCGGACAAGGTCGGGCTGGTGCGCAGCCGGTTGATGATGTTCGTGACGACCGTGGTCGCGTCCGGCGCCAGCTTCGTGAAGGAGTCCGTCCAATAGCGGCGGATGCTCGGCTTCAGGACGCGCAGGATCTCGTCGCGCCAGGCGTCGTCGTCGAGGAGCGTCGGAATCTGGAAGATCGTCGGCGCGCACTCCGGCGGCAGCCGCATCGCGAGATAGCAAAGCGCCTCGCACGCCTTGGTCAGGATCGACTTCGCCCGCGGCGCAGAGTCCCCCCAACCCAGCGCCGTGGCAAACGAGGTGACGACGGCGTCGACGCGGTCCTCGATGTCCTCTTCGGAGAAGCCCTGCATGCTGAGCGGGTTCCAGCCGGGCAGCCGCTTGTCGCGCCCGCGGACATCGAGGTTGACCTCCCACAGCCGATTCCGTAGCTCAGGGTCCGAGAGATACGGTTTCGCGCGCTTCCAACCGTCAGCGTGCGGGTCAAGGAACCAGACCCCGCCGCCGAGCCGGGCGATCTCGATCGCCTGCGCGAGCGCTTCCTCGGTCTTGCCGAAGCCGGCCTTCCCGAACCGCGCCGAGAACAGCAGCTCGCGGATCGGCACCCCGACGAGCCGGTCCTCGCCGTTGAGGTCGGTGACGTAGCCGAGCCGGACGAGGCCCATGCCTGGCTTGTACCGCGGGATCTCCCTGGGCGCCGGCATGACCCAGCCCCGGCTGCGGGCGATCACCGGTGACAGGCAACGTCCGGATGGCGGCTTCAACAGCGCCGCGATCTCGCTGGCCGTCACGTATGACCGGCTGCGTGGTTTGGCCAAGCCGATGTGGAACCGCCGGTCGAAGAACCTGCGGATCAGGATGGTGTCCGCGCCGAAATGCCAACCCAGCACGCGTGGCCCTCGAGCTCGCCAGTAGTTGTCGCCGCGGTAGACGTCGAAGGCGCCGATCACGCTGCGCAGATGGGCCTCGGCGCGGCCGGGGATCTCCGAACGGCACCGGATCAGCAGCTGGACCGCGAAGACCGGCTCGTCCGTGGCGAACTTGTTCGGTACCGGCGCGACCGCTCGCGTCGCAGGCCGGCGGGCCCCGCGCGCTGTCGGCACGAACTCGCCAGCGACGTCGACGAGCCCGTCCACCAACGCGCGCCCACCGGCTCCGCCATGCGTGGCCGCTCGGCGGGCGAGGTGACGGATTCTCGCTGGTGTCAGCGGGATGAGGTCCAGGAAGACATCAACCGTCTCGCCGAGATCCGGCCGGACGTCGCCTAGCGCGTTCGCCAACGCCTGCAGCGGATCGTCCGGACGCAGCGGCAGCGCCTTGAGCGCGAGGTGAGCCGGCCGCGCGAGAACCAGCTCGGCTCGAGCCGTATGCACCTGCGGTTGGGTTTCTTCTGCGACAGGAAACCTCTCCTCCGTCCGCCGTCCTAGGAGATCTCGCAAGGTATTCATCGCAAACCCCCGTCCACACGGAGGTCGCTTCTCCCTCGATCGTCGCCCCGGGTCACATCTCCCTCGACCTGGGAGGTGAGTTCTCCTTGATCAGCGGCCTTACGGCGGATCTCTACCTCCGGGTAGGTCAACTTGTTGATCACGCCAGTGATCGACTCTCGGCCTTCCACGCTCATGGTCAACTTGCCGAATGCCTCGTCCGTACTGAACCGCACGCGGACGCCGACCGTGGAGCGCGGCACCCAGCCGTGCACTGGGCGCACCCGGCCGAGCTGGTGCGCGAACGCGAGGACGCCCTGAAGGGACGGGTCGAACGTGGCGGTCGGGAGGAGGTCGTAACGGACTCTGGAGCGGAGGTGATGGGAACGGAAGTGTCGGTGGAGGACGACGACCGCGATCAAGATCGCGACCACAGCTGTGGTCACCCACCACAGCGCGGGCTCCTTGAGTACATGGTGGACATTGAGCGCCTTCGGCGCGCTGGTTCCCTGGATGGCCTGACGGCCATGGGGGAACAAGTCGGCGTTCCAAGAAGGGCATGCCCACATGGCCTGAACAGGGAAAACTCTGTCACCCTCGTGGTACGCCAGCGCCAGGTCGACCGCACTACCGACCGCAAGTTGCTCTCTCAGCATCATGCCTGAGGCATGCCTATACCAGCTGCGTTCGATGCACTGAGCCCCGTGGCCGACACCGGCCTCGCTCATTGAACGGCGAACCGCCGGGATGTGCGACACGCCTCCTGCCATAAACGACCACGAGAAAACGCAAGCCAACCCGCTTCGCACAGTTCGAAAATCATGGGTCATCTACTATCGTATTGCCGTGCCGATAAACCCGGATTTTTTCGACAGGGACGACTGGACACTCATGAGGCGTGTCCGAAATCCGTGGGGGCAGGTACCTATCACCAGAGGGGGTCAGTCCCTCCCCACTGGAGCGCGGGCATATATGGACAGGCTCCTGAGCTTGCAGTCTGCGGCAGACCCTACCAGTCAACGCCATCATTACGTTCCAAAAACCTACCTTAGACAATGGTCATTCGACGGTAAACGGGTGTGGACTCTGGACACCGTCACAGGCGCAGTCAAACCAATCAGTCTGTCAGATGTTTGTGTTAAAGAGAATTTCTACCGAGTCGCCGGAAAAGAGGGCGTTGCCCACAACCGCGTGGAGTTGCTCTTCGGGGCGGTGGACGTTGAGCTTCGACGGATACAAACTTTACTTAACCAAATCGAGGACCCGGATGCTCTAGTCTTTGATGATTTGATCTCCCTCAGCGTCACAATAGCCGCGCAGCACATGCGAACCACGCAGCAAAGACGACTACAGATGCAGTACGACGCTTGGTTCAACGCCCAAAATCCCCATAGTTTCAAGTCAATGAAGAACCCAGGCAACCCATATCTCGCAGCAGGGATACACACCGAACTTTTGTTCAAAACAATGCGGGGTGCCGCAGACGTACTCACTACGAAGCAGATAGAGATTTGGCAAGACAACCGAGGCCGTTTTACCACTTGCGACAGTCCTGTTCTAGTTCCTTTCAAGGGGAACGTACGCCCCAGCCTACACGACGCTCCATACATTATATGGCCAATCAGCCCGAACCGGGTGGTAGCGCTTGGAAACGAACTACTGGGTGAGAAGGTCGTCATACGGGAAGCAACCGGCAAGCTCGTCGGACTGACAAGGAGAGCTGTAGAGCAGGGCAGGGAAAGGATGATCTTCGCCAGTGACGAGCAAAAAGAACGATTGCCTCGAACAAAGCGGTTCAGGCGTCGCACTCAAACCCGAATTCGCTGTTCACATAGGACTCCACAAGGAGAGTATGTCGAACCGCCTGGCTGCTGCATTGAACTGTCATACGCCTTCGACGCGCGCCCTGACGTCGTCCTCTGCGACCAGGGCTTACACCGCCCCGCCCCGGACATGTGGTCTTATCTGTGAGAGAGCTAAAGTAACGGACACCTATAAGATGACGACAATTACACTGCGCCAACTAGCGCAGTAAGCGGCCAGCTCCGGCGTACTCGCCGAGTTCGACAGTGTCGAGTCGAACGTTAACGCCGGAGTACGGCGCATTGACCATCCTGTTGTTGCCGATGTAGATACCAACATGGTGAATGATACCTGGGCTATAAAAAATGAGGTCACCCGGCTGGAGCGCACCCAAGCCGGCTTCTTTTGGCACTCGCACACCAAGGCCGAACTGTGCTCTGCTGTTGTGCGGCAAGCTGATCCCGACCTTGGCATAGGCGTAGAGGACAAGGCCGCTACAGTCGAAGCCGGTCTTGTTGTAGTCGCCGTGCCGGTCTGCGACGCCACCGTCCCGGATCCCGCGGCTCGGCCCAGCGGCCGTTCCACCGCCCCAGGCGTACGGCACGCCGAGCTGCGACATCGCGGCGTCAATGACGATCTTAGCCGCCCCGGAAACGCTGACGGCAGGCCGGAGTTCAACCGCGTCATAGCGCTCGATGTTGGCGAGGACCTGGGTGACGTAGGTCTGGCTGGCGTTGTACCGCAAGAGCGCGGCGCGCAGTTGGACCTGGTCCTTCAGGTCCCGAGGCCCGGTTCCGCAGAGGTAGGCCGCCGCACCGAGAGCGGCGTCGAAGGCGTTATGCGGGTTGCGGGTGCCATCGTCGTTGCCGTCTTGTGCGACGCCGGCCCAGGTGGTCGTGAGGAACTGGAACGGGCCGACGGCGCGCGCGAAGGTGCCGTCGGAATTTCGGATGGGCGTGCGGTTGCCCCCGACGCCGCTGCCGTCGAGAGGTGGGCCGAGGATCGGTGGGCTGATGTCTCCGTTGGGTGCGACCGTGCGGCCGGAGGCGTGACGGGATTCGACTTCGGCGATGCCTGCGAGGATCGACCAGCGCATCCCGGCACAGGCGGGGCGGATGCCGGCGACGCGCTGGGACGCCTGTTGGTAGGCGGTGAGCATGACGTCCGGGATGCCGGGCACGTGCCCTGGCGCCGAGCTTGATCCACCTGTTCCCCCGGCGATGACGACGATGATCAGGACGGCGACGAGTGTGCAGGCGATGACCGGCCCGAACAGAAGAAGGAGCGCGAGGCAGCCCCATCGTTTCGGATGTTCGCGGACCTCGTTGCGGACATGCTCGGCGACTTGAAGTGCGAGTAGCGGGTTCATGACCGGTGCTCGTTCAACCGCGTACGCAAACGTTGCGACCACGTCGGCGTGATCGGCAGCATCCCAGGCGGCAGCGCAGTCGGTTCCGGGACTGGGCACTTGCCTCGCGGCCTACTCCCAGCAGGAGCGGGAGCCGCGAGGTCGGTGCCGGTGAAGTCGGGCGTGGCCGAGACCCTGGCGGGTGGCTGAGGCGCAACGGGTTGCTCGTTGGATGAGCGGTGGCTGCCGAGCACCGACGCCGCGGTGGTCGCGACATTCACCAGTGGGCTTGCGGCGGCGCCGATGTTTCCGGCGTAGGTGGAGGCGTAGGCCTTCACGGCGCCCGCCTTGCGCCCAAGTGTTGCCTTGGCCGCAGTGCCCCGTGCGGTGAGGGCGGTGCGGGCGCGGTTCGCGGCTGCAGGCCAGGACACCGGGGCGCCCAGGGTGAAGGAGACGGCCTTGCTGCTGGCCTTCCCGCCCAGCTTGCCCGCGGTCACCAGCCGGTTCTTCAGGTCGTTCGCCGGGGCGATGGCCTCAGTGAAGGCACCAGCGCCGGTCTTGATCGTCCGGCTGATCCGATGCGGCCCTGGCTCGACGACGGGCAAGGGCATGGATTTCGGGCCGCTCCGTGGCCTGCCGAGCCGCTGGACACCGGAGTTGACGCTGGACCGGATCCGCTGAATGTTCGTCATGAGCCGTTTGCGGAACAGGAAGCCGGAGAACACGACGATGTCGATGACGGCGAACTTGACCAGTTGCGGGCCGAGGTCGGCGAGCATGAGCGACCGCAGCAGCACTGTCATGACGGCGATGAAGAACATGCCCATCAGCAGCTTGGCGATGGTCCCGGCGATCGAGCCGATGCGGTAGGCCAGCTGGTGCTGCAGTGTCGGGATCAGGGCCGCGATCAGGGCCAGGCTGAGCAGGAGGCCTTCGAAGAGCAGGAAGTACGGGGCAAGGATCTGGATCGCGTTCAGGCAGATGGTGAGGATCGCGAACAGGATCATCGCGACGGCGTACTCCCACGCCCCGAGCATGCGGTCGCCGTCGGCGACCTCGTTGTACTTGCCGTACTCGCTGGGACAACCGGCGAGTTCGCGGGCCGGCGTGCTGTCTTTGCCGGACCAGGGGCCCTGGTCGAGGATCTGTTTGATCGAGTACTGGCAGGCGCCCGTGCCCTGCTTGCCAGAGACCGGTGCCCCGTAGTTGAGCGTCTCCCACGGCGCGATGAGCAGGTTGTCGATCAGGGCTTGCCCGATCGGCGCGGCAGGGTTGCCGGTGCCGCCGGGTTGCTTGCCCATGATCACGGCGCTGACGTCGGCGCCGAGGTCTCGGCTGAGACTGAGCACTCCCCCATCGCCGACGAGGAAGTCGACGGGATGGGTGATGACCGCGATGGCCAGGACGTTGATCGCGATCGTGGATACGGTCTCGCGCCAGGCTCGGGTGGTGAGGCCGCGCATGAACAGCAGGCCGAGGTAGCCGGTCGCGATCAAGAGGGCCAACTCGCGGAGCTTCAGCCCGCCGATGATCGTCGTCTGCCAGACTTTCTCGAGGTCCTGCGCGGGTGCCTTGATCCAGTCGACGACGCCGGCGGTCATGGACCATTCGGTGAACCAGACAGAGAAGCCGAGTGCGTACTTCCCGACGGCGAAGCCCATGTTCGCCAGCCAGAGCCAGATCGTCGGCATGGGGTTGCTGATCAGCGAGGGCAGGTTGGCGAAGAGGTCGTAGTTGCGCAGGTCGCGGCCGTAGCCGTCGTCGATGGTGAACATGCCCTTGAGGTGCGCGGCGTGCCCAGGGTCGTCCTGCAAGGGCAGGGTCGGCGCATCCGGATCGGGATGGTCCAAGTTCGGTGGATTCGGCTGTGGAGCGCGGGGATCGGGAACGACGAGGCACAGCGGGTACGGCTGGCACGGCCGCGGTTCGTTCGGTGGCAGCGGAACGACTTGAGCAGTGGCGGGCGCGGCGTTGCCGAGCAGCAGAACAAGCACGATGGTGGCGAACGCGAGAGGTTTCGCGGCACGCGCGTTGAGCGTCATGAACGTCTCCCGAGGTCGCGCCGGTGGTGTCCGAGACATGGCGTGTACCAGCGGGTTTGATTCAAGGCCGCCGGACGGTGGGCGTGGTGAGAACGGCTTGAGGCAGCGTCCGGTAGGGCTGGGTCAAGATCTTGACCTTGCCGACCCGTCCGGCGTGGTCGCGGACCAGGAACTCGCCGGCGCGCGCTCGGCGTTCTTCGTCGCCGCCTGCGGGGTTGAGCGGTGACAGATCTTTGGTGACGATCTCCTGGTAGCGAGTGTCACCGGGGTCGACGCCGAGCCACGCCAGCCCGTGTCGGGCGAGACCGCTGTCGCGGTGGCGGCCGAGCATCCGGACGGCAATCAGGCCGCGGAGGACTTCGTCACCGAGGTCGCTTTCGGAGTGCGAGCCGAAGGCGGCGTCGGCGCCGTGCTTGCGTCCATCGCGGACGAATTCCAAGGCGATCTGCTGGCCCTCGGGGGTGCCGGTGACGTTGTAGGCCTCATCGCAGATGAATTGGCCCCACCGCTCGGTTCCGAAGCAGATCTCCTTGGCGATCGCCGCGATCAGCAGGTGGAAGGCACGGCCGAAGAGCTTCCTTGGCGGGATGCGGGCGGCCATGCGCTCGTTGCTCATCTCGAGGGTGTTCGGGAGCGGGACTTCGTTGGTGCAGAAGACAACCATGTCCGCGGCGAGCACGTCGACGGGGGCGAGTTCGGGATCGAAGATCGGGCGGGTGATCGGATCGCGGCGAAGGCGCCGCAGTCGGTCGGCGAGGCCTCGAGACGCTGGGTCCGTGGTGCCGTGGTCGGTGAGGACGTCGATGAGGGCGTTGCTGGACGCGGTCGGCGAGCCGCTGACCTGGTCGAGGGCGCGGCCGAGCGCGTCGCGTTCGGCCGAGTTGGATTCCAGGTCCAGCCAGGAGGCGAAAAAGGTTTCGGCGATGCCGGTGCTGGACTTCGTCTCGCCGTGGAAGACCCGCAGTGGATCGCAGGAATGCCGGAGTTCGGTGTCCGCGGCGCGTTCGCTGTCGAGCGTGGGATCGATGATGTCGACCACTTGGCAGTTGCCCGGGAGCGCTTTCGCGACCGGTGCCCATTCGCGGCTCCGGGTGCGGTCGATGGCGATCACGCGGCCGTCGAGCATGAGCCGGACGACGGCGGCTAGGTTCTTCAATACAACCGATTTCCCGGAGCCGAGTTCGCCGATCACCGCGACGCCTCCGGACGAGTCGTGGGTGGGTCCGTAGGTCGGGTCGAACAGGAACGGCGTGATCGCGCCGCCATCTAGGACCATGCCGAACAAGGCGCCGCTCGGGTCGCCGAACTCGGCGGACGACATCGGGAGCAGCATCGCGCAGTCGCTGGCGAGGAGGTTCTGGCTGCATTCCCGCACGACGAGCGGCGTCCGGTAGCCGGGAAGCAGCGCCTGATAGAGCTGCTTCTGTCCACCGAGCGGCCTCTCCCACTTGTACTCGCCGCCCAAGAACATCTGCCGCAACGTCTTGGCCCGTGCGTCGCACTCGTCGGCGGTCTCACCCCACACGCAGGCGACGACGCCGACCTCGAGTTCGATTTCGGTGGTACTGGCGCCGAGGCGGGCGTTCTTGTGCTGGATCTCCTCCTGGGCAGAGTGAACGTCGGCCGGCACACCCGCGGTGTCTCCGCCGTGTTCGTCGTCCTGGCTCATCAGGTCGCGGGTACGGCGCCGGTTCGCCGCGCGAGCCTCGTCGTTCGTCTTCGCCGCAATGCGCAGCGCGTAGTCGACTCCAAAGCCGATATTCGCCAGTCGCGACAAGATCTCGTGCCCTGGGCAGGTGAAGGCGCGGGGCATCTCCGCGAGCACGAGATTGGCCTGGTAGCTCACGACGAGCCCGTCGTCATCCGGCGTGACGCACTTGAGGAACCGCTTGTTCAAGGCCCGCAGCGGGTTCCCGAAGCGCTTGCCTTCGTCGCTGCGACCGCCTTCGTCGAAGACGGTCCCGCGCAATGTGACCAGCCGAGCACGGCTTCGGCCTCGTGACAGGGTGGCGCCGGTGTTGTGCACGGTCGATGCGCGTTCGAGCTGGGGCTCACGAACGCCTCTGACCGGAGCGCGGCACAACCACCACAGAAGTTCGGCTTCGGTCGCGGGGCGAAGCGGGATCGCGCCGCCGAGTTCGTGCTCGATGACGCGCGCAAGTGCCTGTGCTTCAGCGACAGCTTGAGGTGATGCGGGGCGCGGCGGGAGACCGAGGCCCGCGTTGAGTGCCGCCCCAGCGGCTCGCAGCAGGGCGCGGCCTCCGTCGCGCCAGCCGGTGCCGGCGAGGGGTTTGGCGATCCAGTAGCTGCGGCCGAGCA
Source organism: Amycolatopsis lurida (assembly GCF_900105055.1). Classification (NCBI taxonomy): domain Bacteria; kingdom Bacillati; phylum Actinomycetota; class Actinomycetes; order Pseudonocardiales; family Pseudonocardiaceae; genus Amycolatopsis; species Amycolatopsis lurida. Next base: position 5,986,810 of record NZ_FNTA01000004.1, on the reverse strand, counting down.
CGTCGAGGTCGTCGAGCTGGTCCCAGGCGTTGTGCACCGTTTCCGCCCAGTGCGGGTTCTCGTCGAGGTCGATACCGCCGAGGCAGCGCCGGATGATCGCGTGCGGCTGGACCTGTTCACACAGAGACGCGAGCATCACCTCGCCGCGTAGGGACTTCATGAACGTGACTGTGCAGTTGTACAGCTCGTGCAGCTGTTTTCCCGTAGAGCGCGCGCTTTCGCGGGGGTGTGCCCGCCACACCGCCCAGACCGACCCATCCGCGCAGAACACCAGGTTGCCGCTGATGTCCTGGATCTGGTTCTCCATCACCGGGCTCCGGCCAGCAGCCGCTGCAGTGACGACGTCGGCACGGCGCTATCCACAGGCAGTCGAGCCTTGTCCACAGCCACGTCCAGGCCGTGCAGGTAGAACCGCGGAGTGACCAGCGCCGGCCGCTCAGTCCGATAGGGCCGACCTGCCAGCATTCCCGAAGACGGCGCGAGCAGATGCGCTACGAGGCCGACCAGCCAGCTAGCGGGCGTCCGCGACTCGATTCGCGCGCGGCGAACGGCGATCGCGGACAGCGGCACGCCCCAGCGCGCCGGGCCCAGCCAGTCCAGGAGCGGCAGCTTCCACACGACCAGCAGCAGGACGAGGAAGACCACGCCTTGAGTGAGCGTGTACGGCCCACCAGGCAGGTATCCGCCGTCCCGGCCGGGCATCCGCCCGAACATCCGCGGAAACCTGCGCGACCTCGTATACGACCGTCCAATAAGGACATCACCGCGCGTGCGCTGCGCGGTCATTTCGTGAACCAGGCGCCGAACATGCCCGACACACCGTCCAGGTTGAGCAAGATGCCGAGGAAGATCGCGGCGATCACGCCGTACTTGATCGAGCGGGTGAAGTTGCCCCGTGTCCCGATCAGCAGACCGATGCCACCCACGACGGCCGCGAGCAGGATCAGACGGCGAACGGCCTGGTCTCCCCAGGCGAGGTTGGTGTCGATCCAGGTCTTGACGTCGGCTGCGAGCACGAAGGTCGACATCTCTTCTCCTATTCTCCAGCCGGAGGTGTTGCGGGCACTCCGGCGAGCAACGGAGCCGGGTCGATCCGGCTGACTTCCCAGCGACCTGCCCGTGCGACGAGGGTGAGGGCGTAGTCGATCGTGGTGACCTGCCCAAGGGCGTCATATCCCCAGGCTCGAGCGGTTGCGTGAACCTCGGTTCCGTCCAGCGGCCGGGCCGCCTGGCCGGGCTCGAACTGCTCGTGCGTACGCAGCTCCAGCAGCTGGACCTCGGCGTACAACGGCGGTGCGATCGCACCGATGTTCGTCCCCGGCGCGATGTAGCGGCTCAGCTCTCCTCGACCGGCCAGGTAGGCGACCAGAAAGCCGTGCACGGATTGACCGATCGGCCCGTTCAGCTCTGCGGACTCCGGGTAGTCGAGGTCGACCGCGGGGAGCGTGCGCGGGCACGCCACCGGCGCTGGAAGCGCCGCTGCGACATAGCCGCCGGCACTCCCGACAAGGCTGACCACGGCGCAGGCCAGTCTTGCTCGATGCCTTCCGTCGGACTGCTGGACCAAGACATTGGCCGCGACGAGCACCGACCACGCGCCCGGTCGCGGCGATACGACCGACAACGTGCTGGTATCGACTGGGATCTGCGTGCCGACCGCACGAGTCGACTTCATCCCTGCCGGGTAAAAAGCCTCCAGCCCAGCGGAATCGTCACGGTTGGCCGAGAGCCACGACCGTACGTACATCTCCGCCCAGCCCTGCGGCCCGCCAGCCGTGGCCTGCTGCTCCGGCCGCGGGGCATCAGAAGGCGCCGTCGGGCGCAGCACCACCAAGCCCACGATCACGGCCAGTGGGCTCGCGATGATTAGACACCACCCCAGCGCCCTGCCGACCCGCCGAGCCGCAGTGTGGACAACGGACTCCAGCTGAGCATCGGGGAGCGCTTGCACGATTCGGCTCTCGCGGCGCTTCATCACCGCGCCTCGATTCCCAACACTTGGTGCAGGCGTTTGCGCAGCTCCCGATCACCAGAACCGGCGAGCGCGTCGAGGGCATCACAAGCCGGGAATCCGACCTCGTCGAGGAACCGCCAGAGCTCGTCGTACAGCTGCCGATCGACCATCATCGACTCGAGCCGCCGCCCTAGGTCCCTCGCTCGAACACGAGCGTGGGCAATGAGCAGTTCACCGGGGGCGAGGTCGGCGCGGGGTCCGGTCACGGGAGCTCCCTGAGGTCTGCGGGCGGCGGTGCTCAAGACACGCCCAGCTCACCGGCCCTTTGATTCACCTCCGACCGGCACGCTGCCATTCACGCCCAGCCTCAGCCAACGCACCGAGGGCTCGATTCCGCCTCCGCGTCGCCGTCGGCTGGCTCACGCCGAACAGCGCCCCGAGCTGCCGGTCGGTCGCAACTCCGTCCCGGCCCATCTGCTCCCCGAAGTACCGAGCACTCAGGATCGTCGCGTCCTGTTCGTCGAGCCATCGCTGCTCGACCGCCCACGACAGCAGCTCCAGCAGCTCCTCCGACGCGTCCTTCTCGGCCGGCGGCTGATGCACCGCGACATCGTCCATGTTCACGACCTCGGCGACGGCTTGCGTGATGTCGACACCGAGTGCGCGCAGCGCGGCCCTCTGGGTGTCGAAGACCAGGTTGGCCGCAACGTGGTGCCGTCGTCGAAGTGGGTAACAGCGAATCTGCTCCCACAGGTGACCGATGGCCGCGGCCTGGACGTCGGCATTGGCTTCGTTCGCCGAGACTCCGCCTCCGGTTATGCCGCGGCGGGCTCCGAAACTGCCGATGGCAGCCCGGCTCGCCCGGATGACGCGTCCGACGATGCCCGGCACCGCGGGCAACATGGCGTTCAGCACGACTTCCCCAGCGATGACGCCTTCAGCTCCGGCGAGCGCGGCCCGCTGCAACAGCGCGTACAGAACTTCGTCGTGACGCGCATAGTCACGGCTGGTGAGGACTTCCGAAAGCCGCTCGTGAACACCAAGGTCTGCCAACGCTGGATCCTGCGCTGCCCAGGAACAGAGGGCGGTGTCGAACCGCGAGCGCGACTTCGGGTCAGCGAGCTGGCGTTGGAGCACGGTGAGCGGGCTGGAGGTGGCGGACATCGCGGTGGCCCTTCGAGCGGCGGCAAGATCGCCACGAGGCTCGTAACCACCCCTCGCCCACTTCCTGGCCCAGATGCTTGCCCCGGCCGTGGGGCAAGTCGATCGCCACCCGATCGGGGTATCCGCCGCCCACGACGAGGCGCGAACCCTTCTTGCGCGACGGCGTTCCGATCGAGACTCGAACAAGCTCGCGAGGCTGGGTTTCGCCGGATCTCGTCGCTTCTCTCGGTGATCGAGACCAGGTCTCGTGCCTGGTCTCGATCACCCTCGCTGAATGGAACCGAGCCATCGACGACATGTCTCTGCCGATCTCGTTGGATTCGTCGCCCATCGCGCGCCGAGTCTCGCCATCGGCCGAGTACGTCTCGGCAGAACTGGGGCGGGTACGAATGGACAGCACCGATAACTACGACCTTCCGGCACCGCGCTCGCCGCTCGAAGCGTCATCGAACCAGCCAGACTGGTGCTATGATCAAGCACTCAAATCCGGCGATCGCCACTATTCCTCATATGCCACAACGGTTCCTGGCGTTGAAGGTGATCGTCTCCGCTGGCAACTCAACGCCGTGATCGGCGAGCTGCTCCATTGGGCCGTGCACGAACCCGGCTCGGCGACCCCCGAGGACGAATCGACATGACGACCTTCGAGCAAGAGACCGGAACCCCTCCAGCGCCCGGCCGCTTCGTCTCTGGCCCCTCCGGACTCTCTGACTACGCAGTTTCACCTCTGGGCATGCCCACAGCCTTGCTCCGCGACGAAGTGCGAGTCGCGTTCCTGGGACGAACGTCCACAGAAGACCTGCAGGACCCGCGTCAGTCGATGTTGCGCCAGCTGGCCAACTGCAAATCGGCGATCCCTGAGTCCTGGGTCATCGTCGCGCATTTCTACGACGTCGAGTCCGGCCGTATGGAACTCGGCGACAGGGGGCAAGGAGCGGACTACGAACGCTTCGACATTCCCGTCCCACGCGCAGGCGGCATCGCGGACTTGCTCAAGGAGGCGCCAAGTCGCACGCGAACGTTCGACATCGTGATCTGTGAGGGCATCAGCCGCGTGGCCCGCAGGGCCTTCGAGGGCCTGTCGGTCGAGCGGGAACTCGAGCGAGCGGACGTCCCTCTGTTCGCATCGAACGAGCCGATCACCCTATCGGGTAGCCGGGCCCAGCGCGTCCTCCAGCGCCGCATCAACCAGTCCATCGCCGAGTACGAGGTCCTCAACACCCTCGAACAGTCCTGGGGCGGTCTGTGTACGCACGTGCGAGACGGCTGGAACATCGGCAAGCCCCCGTACGGCTACAAGGCCAAGGTCGTCCCCCACCCGAGCCCGGCGAAAGCGGAGAAGGGCAAGACCAAGTCTCGTCTCGAACCGGACAGCGAGCGCGCCGAGACCGTGGTGCAGATCGCTCTCTGGCGGTACCACGAAGGTCTCGGCTACAACACCATCGCGGACCGTCTCAACGCCGACCCCGAGCGATACCCGCCACCGACAGCGCCGAGCAAGTCTCGCACCCGCGGCGCTTGGAGCAAGAGCTCCGTCGCCGGCGTCCTGAAGAACCCCAAGTACACCGGCTACCAGGTCTTCAACCGCCGAGCGACCACATCCAAGCGCGGCAGGGTCAACGAGCCCTTCAAGTGGGTGTGGTCACCCAAACCGGTCCATGAACCTTTGATCGCGAAATGGATGTTCGACGAACTCACCAGCCGCCGAGAGACTCGACGAGGATCCCGCGCGGACGACCAGCCGAACAGCAACCCCAGCGCCGAGCGCACCTACCTCTTCCGCGGCATGGTCGTCCACAGCTGCGGACGGCGCATGGCCGGTGACACGAAACACAACCGGCTCTTCTACTACCTGTGCTGGCCGGGCAAGAACAACCGCGGCGATACCGGCCCCCACGCCGGGCTTCCAGCGGCGATCCGGCTCCGCGAGGACGAGCTTCTTGAAGCCGTTTCAGCTTTCTACTCCGACCGGCTCTTCAGCCCGGAGCGGCGAGGCATCATCGAAACCGATCTGGCCACTGTGGACGATAGTGCAGCCCAGGAGCGTCGAGCCGAACGTGAGCACCTTCAACGTCAACTGACGGACGTGGCTCGGCGGCAGGATTCGGTTCTTCGACAGGCGCAGGACGGCGCCCCGGACGATCCGTTCGCCAAGGCACTCCGCCAGAACTACAACAAGCTCGAGGACGACAAGTCAGCAGCAATGGCAGCGATCGCACATCTCAACGCCGAGGACGAGAAGCAGCCGGCGAAGCCCACGTCGTCTGACCTGAACTGCCTCGAAGGGCTCCCGCATCTCCAGCTCAAGCTGGCCTGTGCGCCTCAGGCGCTGCTTCGCCGGCTCTTCGAAATCACCCAGCTCACCGTGAAGGTCCATGGCGCTGGCGACCAAGTGACGATTACCATCAAATTGCCGGTCGATCAGGTACCGGAGACAGCCGTAGCCGCAGAAAGGATCCACGACGCGATGACCTCCACCGAAATGCAAAAAGTCCCGACCGCTCCGGTCGAGACTTTTTGGGTGGAAGCTGCGCGTACCCCCGATGGGATTCGAACCCACGCTACCGGCGTGAGAGGCCGGCGTCCTAGGCCGCTAGACGACGGGGGCTAGGAACTTTCTCCTTCAGAAGGAGATTTTCAGTTGTTCACCTGCTGTGTTGCTGTGGAGAAACTTACCAGACCGGGTTTCCCGCCTTCGCAGGGGGGTCACTCTGTGTTTCACTCCGGAGAGTTCTCCAGCTGGGGTACCAGGACTCGAACCTAGACTAACTGGACCAGAACCAGTCGTGCTGCCAATTACACCATACCCCAGTGAGGTACCGTTCCGATCTCGACCGGCTCGGTGCCGCACGAGAAAGAATACTAGAGCACGCCGTTCCGCACCGTGAAAGCGGGGGTCTCCGTAGCACGCTGGGCCGGGACGCCGAGCTTCGCGAACTCGGAAACGAGCAGCTCAGGCAGCTCGTCGAGGCCGGCGATGGTGTGCACACCCGCCGGGGCGCGCTCGGCGATGCCGTCCCGATCGAGCCAGACGGCGCCGAGGCCGGCGTCGCGCGCGCCGATGGCGTCGGTGTCGAGCTTGTCGCCGACGTGGACCGCCTGGGCGGGGTCGCAGCCGAGGCCGAGGCAGACCGAGTGGAACATCGCCGGGTCCGGTTTGGCTACTCCCAGTTCACCGGCGATGGCCACGTGATCAAAGAACCGGGCGAGCCCGAGGTCGGCGATCTTCTTGCGCTGATGCGCGCCCGAGGCGTTCGTGACGGCCGCGACGAGGACGCCCGCGGCTCTCAGCCATTCCAGACAGGGGACGACATCTTCGAACAATTGCCACGAACGGGTGAGAATTTCACGACGGCGTCTTTCGAAGCCCATGACCTGGTCTTCGTCGGCCAGAATGCCGATCTCGGCCAGGAAACATTCAGTACGCTTGTGATGCATGGACGCGTAATCGATTTCGCCTGCCACCACCAGCGCGACATGCTCTTCGGTGATGAGATCCCACAGTGGCCAAAGGTCGTTCTGGCCGGTGAGCGCGCGCAGACTGAGCCGGATCGCCGCCGTGCAGTCGATCAACGTGTCATCGATGTCGAGGCACACCAACCGTAACTCCGGAGGCTCCCATGGCGCTCCGTCCGGAGCGTCCGGCGTGGTTCGTGACGGGGTCCGGGGCACGAGAGCGAAATCCACCAAGTGAGGCTAGGGCACTCAGCGCGATCGCGACTCTGCCGATGAGGTGATTAAGGCTGGTCTGTTCCGGCGCGGGCACTCTACTCCCAGTTGGTGAGATGACGTGTTTTAGTTACCGGACAACGGCCGACGCGAGCGGGCGGGTGAAATAGCGACGTCCGGCGCCGTGGCCGATTCGTGACGCGCACACCCTGTGACGACAACGAAATCCTTACCCGGCTTCGAGTCACGGACCGTCCACATGGGCATTTCCGCGGTCGCTGTCCTTCCGGGACTTTCCCACCCCGTTTAACGTCCTTTTTGGACAGTCGCCATCGGCACCCGGACCGGTGAGACCCGGGTCATAGCCCGAACGGCGTATCCGCCCGGATGGCGCTTGACGCGCTGGTCGGGCAGGTGCATGCTGAGCTTATTCAACAAGCGATGAATAAGGGTTTGAAGGGGTGGGACGGATGAGCGAACGCACGAACTGCGTGGTCGTCGGCGGTGGCCCCGCGGGCATGGTCGCCGGATTGCTGCTGGCCAGGGCCGGGGTGGAGGTCACGGTGCTGGAGAAGCACAAGGACTTCCTGAGGGACTTCCGCGGCGACACCGTGCACCCGTCGACGTTGACGTTGCTCGACGAGCTGGGCCTCGGGGAGAAATTCCTCAGCCTGCCGCACAGCGAGATCTCCTACGCCGGGTTCCCGGCCGAGGACGGCACGATGATGCGCCTGGCCGACCTGACCCGGCTGAAGGTGGCGCATCCGTACATCGCGATGGTCCCGCAGTGGGATTTCCTGGACCTGCTCGCCGACGCCGGCGCGAAGGAGTCCAAGTTCACGCTGCGGCAGAGCACGGAGATGACCGGGCTGATCTTCGAACAGGGCCGGGTGAGCGGCGTCCGCTACCGCGACGCCGACGGGAAGACCGGCGAACTACGCGCCGACCTGGTGATCGCCGCCGACGGGCGCTGGTCGCTGGCCCGCCGCGAGGCCGGCCTGACGACGAAGGAGTACGCCATCCCGTTCGACGCGTGGTGGTTCCGGATCTCGCGGCGCGACGGCGAACGCGAGGGCATGCTGACCCCGAAGATGCGGGACCGCCGCTTCGCCGTGCCGCTGCCGCGCAAGGGCTACTTCCAGATCGCCTATCTCAGCCCCAAGGGCCAGGATCTGCGCGAAAACGGCATCGAGGCGTTCCGGGAGAACGTGGCCGCGATCCTTCCCGAACTGACCGACCGGGTCGACGAGCTGAAGACCACCGACGACGTCAAGTTCCTCGACGTCAAGATGAACCTGCTGCGGAAGTGGCATATCGACGGACTGCTGTGCATCGGTGACGCGGCGCACGCGATGTCGCCGGTCGGCGGGGTCGGCATCAACCTCGCGGTGCAGGACGCGGTCGCGGCCGCCACCCTGCTCGCCGAGCCGCTGCGGCGGGGCAGGCCGTCGGTGGCGGACCTGGCGAAGGTCCGCAAGCGCCGTCTCGCGCCCACGATGCTGGTGCAGGGGCTGCAACGGATGTTGCACAAGAACGTCATGGGGCCGGTGATGGCGGGCAAACGCAACGGCCCGCCCGCGCCGATGGTGAAACTGTTCAGCCGGTTCCCGGTGCTGTCCTACGTCCCAGCCCGGCTCTTGGGCCTGGGGCTGCGGCCCGAACACGCGCCGGCCTTCGCGCGGCGGGCGATGGAACCTGCGGAGAGCTGACCTCCGGATGCCATGAAAGGCCCCTTCATCGCAAATTTTGCGATGAAGGGGCCTTTCATCGCACGCGTCAGATGTCCTGCACCGGGTTGGTCAGCGTGCCGATGCCTTCGATGGTGATCGAGACCGACTGGCCGTCCTCGATGGGGCCGACGCCTTCGGGCGTGCCGGTCAGGATGACGTCGCCGGGCAGCAGGGTCATCACGCCGGACACGAACTCGACCAGCTCGGGGATCTTGTGCACCAGGTCCGAGGTCCGGCCGTCCTGCTTGAGGACACCGTCCACCTCGGACTTGAGCGCGAGGTCGGCCGCGTCGAGCGAGGTCTCGATCCACGGGCCCAGCGGGCAGAAGGTGTCGAACCCCTTCGCCCGGCCCCACTGACCGTCGGACTTCTGCAGGTCACGCGCGCTGACGTCGTTCGCCACGGTGTAGCCGAGGATCGCGCTCGCCGCACGGGCGGCGGGCACGTTCTTGACCGGCTGGCCGATGACGATCGCCAGTTCGCCCTCGAAGTCGACGCGGCCGACACCACGCGGACGGCGGATGGGCGCGTTCGGACCGATCACCGTGGTCGACGGCTTGATGAACAGCATCGGGTCCTGCGGGACCTCGTTGCCGAACTCGGCCGCGTGCTTGGCGTAGTTCCGGCCGACCGCGATCACCTTCGACGGCAGGATCGGCGCGAGCAGCCGGACGTCGGCGAGCGGCCAGCGTTTGCCGGTGAAGTTGGGGTTGCCGAAGGGGTGCTCGGCGATTTCCAGTACCTGGGCGTCGTCGCCGTCCCCTTCGATCGAAGCGAACGCGACACCACCGGGATGAGCAATTCGGGCTAGACGCACTCCCCCACTGTACGACTCCTCACGCCGGGCCTTCCCTGAGGGACTTGTGCACGAGCGCGTCGCACAACGCGAGCCAGCTCGCTTCGACGATGTTGCCGTGCACGCCGACGGTGGTCCATTCCCGTTCGCCGTCGCTGGTCTCGACGAGGACACGGGTGACGGCGTCGGTGCCCGGGTGGCCGGGGAGGATCCGCACCTTGTAGTCGGCCAGCTCCACACTGTCCAACCAGGACAGATGCGGGGTGAGCGCCTCGCGCAGGGCGGCGTCGAGCGCGTGCACGGGGCCGTTGCCCTCGGCGGTCGCGATCACGCGTTGCCCGGCGACGTGCACCTTCACCGTCGCCTCGGACACGACCTCACCGTCGGACCGGTGGTCCAGCACGACCCGGTACGACTCGAGTTCGAACGGCGGTTCGTCGAGGACGTCGCTCTGCGGGCCGTCGACCTCCCGCCGCAGCAGCAGTTCGAGTGAAGCGTCCGCGGCCTCGAAGGACCAGCCCTCGGATTCGAGCCGCTTCACCTTCCGGACGGCGCTCGTCAGCGCCTCGGGCTGGCCGGCAAGGTCGACCCCGAGCTCACGTCCCTTGAGCTCCAGGCTGGCCCTGCCGGCCATCTCGGTGACCAGTACCCGCATGTCATTGCCGACCGAAGCTGGATCGATGTGGTTGTACAGCAACGGATCCACCTTGATCGCGCTCGCGTGCAGTCCCGCCTTGTGGGCGAAGGCCGACGCCCCTACGTAAGCCTGGTGGGTGTAGGGGGCGATGTTCGCGATTTCGGCAAGGGCATGGGAGACCCGGGTGAGCTCGGCGGCGCCTCCGGTCGGGAGCACCTCCATACCGAGCTTGGTCACCAGATTTCCCGTCACGGCGAACAGATCGGCGTTACCCGCCCGTTCGCCGTAACCATTGGCGGTGCACTGGACGTGCGTCACGCCGGCCTGCACGGCGGCGACGGAATTCGCCACCGCGCAGGAAGTGTCGTCCTGGCAATGGATTCCGAGCCGGAATCCGGTCCTTTCCTTGACCTCGCGGACGGTTTCCGCGAGGCCGAGCGGCAACTGGCCGCCGTTGGTGTCGCACAGCACGGCGACGTCGGCGCCCGCGTTCACTCCCGCGTCGAGCACCCTCAGCGCGGTGTCCGGGGAGAACGCGTAGCCGTCGAAAAAGTGTTCCGCGTCAAGGAAGATACGACGTCCTTCGCCGACGAGGAACGCGACTGTGTCCCGCACCATCTCGCACGCCTCGTCGACATCCACCCGCAGCGCGCGTTCGATGTGACGCAGATCCGATTTGGCCACGAGCGTGACCACCGGTGCCTGGGAATCGAGCAGCGCCCGCACCTGCTGGTCCTGCTCGGCTTTCGCCCCCGCCTTCCGCGTCGCGCCGAACGCGACGAGCGCGGCGTGGCGCAGTTTCAGTTCGCCCGAAGCCGCACGGGCGAAGAATTCCGTGTCCTTGGGCAGCGCGCCCGGCCATCCGCCTTCGATGAACCCGACCCCGAGATCGTCGAGCAGCCTCGCCACCGCCAGCTTGTCCGTGACGGAGTAGGAGATCCCCTCGCGCTGCGCGCCGTCGCGCAACGTCGTGTCGTAAAGGTGGAAAGCGTCGCCGAGCGGTGTATCGGCGGGCTCCTTGCGGGTCACGGGAATCTCCTCGTGGTGGGGCAAAACGTGTTCAGGCAACAAAAAAACCTCCCGCATGGGTGCGAGAGGTTGCGCGCCGGGGGCTCTTGTGGAGCTGTTATCCGGCGCGCTCGGCGATAATGATGGTGCAGGAGGTCACGGACGCATCATGGCACACGCCCCGGCGGGCGTCCACAAGCCGGGCGAAACTTCCCAAGTGCTGGGAGCGGGCGAAGGGGACTTTCCCCTCATCCGATGCGACAAAGGGGCCCTTCACCGCATGAGATGCGGTGAAGGGCCCCTTCAGCCCAAAGAAAACTACTGAGTGACCGGGCGCACGTTCGACGACACCAGGGCCGCCAGCCGGTCACCGATCGCGTGCGTCGCGCCGGGCGACGCCTGGTCGCGGGTCGCGAGGTCGAAGGCCACCGAGGCCTCGATCCGCCGCGCCGCTTCCTTCTGCCCCAAGTGGTCCAGCAGCAGCGACACCGACAGCACCGCGGCGGTCGGGTCGGCGAGACCCTGGCCCGCGATGTCCGGCGCGCTGCCGTGCACCGGCTCGAACATGCTCGGGTTCCGCCGGGTGATGTCGAGGTTCCCGCTCGCCGCCAGCCCGATACCGCCGGTCACGGCCGCCGCCAGGTCGGTGATGATGTCGCCGAACAGGTTGTCCGTCACCACGACGTCGAAGCGGGACGGGTCGGTCACCAGGTGGATGGTCGCGGCGTCCACATGGGAGTACGCGACGGTCACCTCCGGGTGCTCCAGCGAGACCTCTTCGACGATCCGCGACCACAGCGAACCCGCGTACTCCAGCACGTTCGTCTTGTGCAGGAGCGTCAGGTGCTTGCGGGGCCGCGCCTCGGCCCGGTTGAACGCGTCGGTCACCACACGCCGGACGCCGAACGCCGTGTTGACGCTGACCTCCGTCGCGATCTCGTTCTCGGTGTCCTTGCGCAGCAGGCCGCCGTTGCCCGCGTACGGGCCTTCGGTGCCTTCACGCACGACGACCATGTCGATCTCGCCCGCCTCGGCGAGCGGTCCGCGCACCCCCGGGTACAACCGGGCGGGACGCAGGTTCACGTGGTGGTCGAGCTCGAACCGGAGGCGCAGCAACAGCCCGCGCTCCAGAATGCCGCTCGGCACCGTCGGGTCGCCCACCGCGCCCAGCAGGATCGCGTCGTGCTGACGGAGTTCACCGAGTACCGACTCCGGAAGCAGCTCACCGGTGGAGTGCCACCGGGCGGCGCCGAGGTCGTAGTTCGTGATCTCCGCCGTCGGTACGACCTCACCGAGCACCTTGAGCGCCTCGGAGACCACTTCGGGCCCGATCCCGTCTCCTGGGATCACCGCGAGCCGCATCCACACACCTCCGTAGACCAGGCCACCGGCAGTCCGGATGGCCCATCCGCAAGAAAACGCCAGCAGCGGAAGGTTACCGGCCGTAGCCCGGTAGCCGTAGCCGCACCACCCTTATGCCGGAATCTCCCACAGAGCGAGACAGCCGAAAGAGTGAAAACAAGAAGGGACGCCCTGGCGGAAAGCATGCCGCCAGGGCGTCCCTCACCTCATCGAACGCCGACTACCGCACTACCGCGTCAGCCCACACCGATCGGCTGACGCCCGGTGTGCCGACCGCCGTTGCCCGGCCGGTCGACACCCGTGTCGCCCCCACCGGCGTTCGCCTGGATCTTCACCACGTTCGCCCGGTTGCCCGAGGCGTTGTGGTGCTCGATCGCCAGCAGGCCCAGCACGGTGTCCTGCGCGGCCGCGTTGCGGTTGACCACCAGCGCCGTGCCCGGCTTCGCGACGTAGCCCAGCGCGGAGTCGCCGCCGCCCTGGACGGTGTACGCGGGAGCCAAGGCGTCGAACGAAAGCGGCGTGCCGACGTAGTCGATCGTCGACGAGTCCGCACCCGGCGCCGCGTAGAACCCGGAGGTTCCGACGGTGTAGCTGATCTTGTGCGACGCGGCGTTCGGGTCGATGCCCAGCGCGGCGATGCTCACCGGCAGCACGACGGCGTTGGTGTCGTACACGTTCGTGTCGACGTCGCCGAGCTGACCGTTGATCGGCTGGATGTCCACCTGCGGGAAGCCCGGCTTCAGCGCCACGGTGACCGCCACGAGGACGTCGGTCGACGTCACCTTGGTCACATAGGTCTCGAAGTCCGGCTTCCCGTCGCCCGTGGTGTCGATGTCCACGAACGGCGAGGTGTTGCTGCCCAGGTTGGCCAGGTCGCTCCAGGTGGTGAGACCGAAGGCCAGCAACGCGTTCTCCGGCTCACCCTGCGCCTTGGCCAGCGGAGCCGTCGACGCGGCGCCGATGTAGCGCAGGTCGGCGCCCTTGGCGGTCTGGTTCAGGGTGCAGTCGGTGGTGACGTCGCCGTCGCACTCGGGCAGCTGCGGGGATTCCGCCTGCAGTTCGAGCACGCTGATCAGCGAGCGGTACCGCTGCGAACCGGTGCCCTGGTCCACGCCCTTGCCGGTCAGGTTCAGCACGGCCTGGTTCTGGCCGGCGCCGAAGTTGACGTTGCCCGGGGTGTTGATGGACGAGACGGGCTTCGGCGCGGAGTACACCGAAAGCCGCAGCGGAACGGTCGTGCCGCTCTTCGGGGTGAACGCGATCCGGCCGGAGGCGTCCGCCACGAACTGCCTGGCGAGACCGACCTGCGTCGCCGCCATGGTCGGGTCCATGACCTTGCGGAGCGCCTTGGGGTCGGCGATCTTCAGGGTCACCTTCACCAGCGCGACACCGCGCGGGCTCAGCTTCACCGTCGGCTTGTCCACTGTGTACTCGACACCGGGAAGCGCGTTCACGGCTTCGTAGCCCACCGAGTACTCGACCGGCTTGATGCCCTTGTTGACCACCTTGACCGTCTTGGTCAGGGTGACCGGGCCGCCCGCTTCGACGACACCGAAGTTGACCGAAACGAAGCCGGGGTTGTCGACGACGTAGGCCAGGACCTGGTTGTCCAGCGCGGCCTTCGCGTCGATCCGGCCGCTGCCGACGCGCTGCGGCCCGTAGGTGCGGCCCGACGCGTCACGGATGTCGTGGCCGGCGGTGTTGATGACCGAGGCCTTGACCTCTTCGACCGACCAGTCGGGGTGCGCCTGACGGATCAGGGCGGTGATACCCGAGGTGTGCGGAGCCGCCATCGACGTCCCGGAGATGACCAGGCGACCGGCGCCGCTCCCGCTCAGCGCGGACGCGATCGAGTCACCGGGCGCCGCGACGTCCGGCTTGACGGCCGGGCCGCGCCCGCCACGCGAGGTGAACGAGCTCGGGGTGTCCACAATGGACTGATCGGTGGTCGGCACGGACACGCGGCCCTTGCCGGTCATGCGGACCTGCAGCGTTCCCGCGGTCACCGCGGGACGGATCGAGGCGGTCGCGCTGCCGGTCAGCTGGAACGTCGGCAAGGCCGCGTTGCCCGCGATCCCGGCCGAGAAGTGCTCCAGCGTGGACGAGAACAGCGCGCCCTTGGCACCGGCCGCCTGCGCGTTGTTCGAACGGGCGCCCGAACCGCAGGCGCGGGTCGCGTCGTTGTCGTCCCATTCGAGGAACACGATCTTGCCCGCGGCCTTGGCCTTGTCGGCTTCGGAGTACGGCTTGCAGCCGGCGGCGTTGTCGGCCGACAGCGTGACCACCGGCGCGGTGACGTCGAGCGTGTCGTAGGTCGCGTAGTTCTGGCTGAACTGGCCGGTCTTCGCGCCCTTCACGCCGTCGGGAGCGACCGCTTCGACGGCGTCGCGCAGGACGGACGCGTCACGGCTGCTGGCGACGGTCAGCGCCTCGGGCGTGTTGCCCGGCGCGCCGCCGACGTCGTTGAGGTCGCCGCCGTTGCCCGCGGAGAACACCGGGACGACGTTGTTCGCGGCGATCTTGCGCACGAACAGCGAGTCCGGGTCGTCCGGCGTGGCGAAGTCGCCGCCCAGCGAAAGGTTGACCACGTCGAGGTGGTCGGTGAAGTCGCCGTCGCCGTCCGGGTCGAGCGACCAGTCGAGCGCCTGCGAGGTGACGTTGGTCGAGCCGTCGCAGCCGAAGACCTTGATCGCGTACAGCAGGGCCTTGGGCGCGGTGCCCGGGCCGATCTGCATCGCTTCGATCTTCTTCTTGTTCAGCTTCTTGTAGTCACCGGTGAAGGTTTTGCCCGCTTCGTCCACACCGAATCCGGCGACCGTGCCCGCGACGTGCGTGCCGTGGTGGCCGCAGGAGATCGGGTTGGGGTCCGGCTTCGGGGTGTTGAGGGCCGGGTCGTCGCTGCCCGAGTCGTAGGCGTCGCCGACCAGGTCGATACCGCCGACGACCTTGTCGGTCGGGAAGGCGGGGGTGGCCTGGTCGCGGTTGATCGCCTTGTACGCCTCGGCCGTGCCCGGACCGCCGAAGGTGGCGTGGGTGTAGTCGATGCCGTCGTCGATCACGCCGACGCGGATGCCGTCGCCGTAGCGGCCGGTCTGCTGCCAGGAGGCGAGCGTGTTGGTCAGCTGGACCGCGCTGGAGTTGGTGCGGGTCTTCGGCACGACCTTCTTGACCGAAACGACGTCCGGCCGCTTCGCCAGCTCGCGGATCTTCGCCGCGTCGGCCGTGACGACCGCGCCGGCGACCGCGTTGGCGGTCTGCGTGACCAGCTGGGTGCCGGCGTCGGCGGCCTTGAGCTGCCCGACGACGGAGTTCACCGTCGCGGCGGCGTCGGCCTTGGCGTCTTTCGCGGCCTTCTTGGCCTTCTCCTTGCCGGCGCCCTTGTTCTGCTCGGCGTTGAAGGCGTCGACGGCGGGCTGCTTGGCCAGCTCGACGAAGGCGGTGATCTTGCCTTGGGCGGCCTTGAGCTTCGGCTCGACCTTCCCCTGGAATCCGTTACGGTCGATCTTCGCCGGCGTGACGCCGTCCGCGAGAGGGACATCCTGCGCGGCAGCGGACGCCCCGGTCACGGACGTCACGAGCAACGCGGCGAAGACCGCGGCCGACGAGCGGATCGCCCATCGGGGTACGCGGGATCTGTTCATGAGTACGTGCCCTCACTCGAGGCCTGGACTCGGAACCTGCCTGCCGCTCGAACACACCCCCGACGGTGAGCCCCGGCGCCGCGCCGTGCCCTTGACGACGCGATGGTTCGGCCTCGCCGGAAGAACCTATCCGGGGACCAGCCCGACTTCAGTAGGCATTTTTCACCGTTATTGAATCTTGCTCTGCGATCCCGCGAACCCTGCACACACCACGTTCGCATTTAGTCGACTAATTGCGAAAGGCGCGTGAAGGCCCCCTTCCCTCGGCTGAGCCGAGGGAAGGGGGCCTTCACGCGCTTCGCAGGTCAGCCGAAGTTGACGGCGCGAATCGTGTGCGCGCCGACGGTGGCGCCGATCGGCTCCAGCAGATGCGAGTCGACGGAACGGTCCACGCGCAGCAGCATGACCGCGTCCGCGCCGTCGGTGGTCTGGCTGATCTGCGCGGCCTCGATGTTGAGCCCCGCCTCGCCGAGCAGCGTGCCGACGCGGCCCATGATGCCCGGGCGGTCCGGGTACTCGAGCAGCAGCACGTTGCCTTCGGCACGCAGGTCGAAGTGACGGCCGTTGACCTCGACCAGCTTCTCGACCTCGTCCTTGCCGGTGACCGAACCGGAGACCGAAAGGGTGGTGCCGTCGGTGTGGACCGCGCGCACGGTGACCATGCTGCGGAACTTGGGGCTTTCGGTCTCGGTGACCAGATCGACCTGGACACCCAGCTCTTCGGCCACGCGCGGCGCGTTCACGAAGGTGACCTGGTCCTCGACGACGCCGGAGAACACGCCGCGCTCGGCCGCGAGCGGGAGCACGCTGACGTCCTCGGTGGACAGCTCGCCCTTGACCACGACGGTGACCGAGGCCGGGGCCTTCGGGTTCAGCGCGGTCAGCACGGTGCCGAGCTTCTGGGTGAGCGAGAGGTACGGCCGGACGTGCTCGCCGACCGTGCCGCCGCCCGCGACGTTCACCGCGTCCGGCACGAAGTCGCCGCGCAGCGCGAGCAGCACGGACTTCGCGACGTCGGTACCCGCGCGGTCCTGCGCCTCGGCGGTCGAGGCACCGAGGTGCGGGGTGACGACGACGTTCGGCAGGCCGAACAGCGGGCTCTCGGTGGTGGGCTCGGTGACGAACACGTCGATTCCGGCGCCGCCGACGTGGCCGGAGCTGACCGCGTCCGCCAGCGCCTGCTCGTCGATCAGGCCACCGCGCGCGGCGTTGACGATGATGACGCCCTGCTTGGTCTTCTTGAGCGCCTCGGCGCCGATCAGGCCCTTGGTCTCCGGGGTCTTCGGCAGGTGGATGGAGATCGCGTCGGCGCGCTCCAGCAGTTCGTCCAGCGTGACCAGCTCGATGCCGAGCTGCGCGGCGCGGGCGGCCGAGACGTAGGGGTCGTACGCGATGAGCTTGGTGTCGAACGCGGCGAGCCGCTGCGCGAACAGCTGGCCGATCTTGCCGAGGCCGACCACACCGATGGTCTTGCCCTGGATCTCGACGCCGGAGTAGGCGCTGCGCTTCCACGCACCACCCTGGAGGCTCTGGTCGGCGGCCGGGACCCGGCGGGCGACGGCGAGCAGCAGGGCGACGGCGTGTTCGGCGGCGGAGACGATGTTCGACGTCGGCGCGTTGACCACCAGGACACCGCGTTCGGTGGCGGCGGGGACCTCGACGTTGTCCAGCCCGACGCCGGCGCGGGCGACGACCTTGAGCGAGGTGGTGGCGCCGAGGACCTCGGCGTCGACCTTCGTCGCGGACCGCACGAGCAGCGCGTCCGCCGTCTTCACGGCCTCGAGCAGCGCGGGGCGGTCCGTGCCGTCCACATGCTGGACCTCGACCTCGTCGGAGAAGACGCTCAACACGGAGGGGGCGAGCTTCTCGGCGATGAGGACGACGGGCTTGTTCGGCTTGGTCACGATACGGCTCCCACTATCTGGTCTGTGCCTGCGACTCGGGGTTGATTGGCTTCTCGGCGGGAAAAAGTGCCTCGAAGCGGTTGACGGTCACGCCGTTGTGCCCGGTTGCGCCGCAGTTTAGCCCTGGTGACAGGGGATTGTTAACTCGCCCGTAATCCCGCGAAAACGAGATCGAGGAGGCGTTCGAGGCCCTTGTCACCCGAAAGGTGTTCACTGGCCCAGGAAAGCGCGTGCAGCATCACCAGGATTTCGGGCACTGTGACGTCCGCGCGGAGCTCCTTCGCGGCCTTCGCCCTTTCCACCAGGTGGGACACCTGGTCCCGCATGGCGTGACAGGACGCGTAGAGCGGCGAGGTCTCGTCGTTGAGGACGTCGACCATCAGTTCGGGCAGTCCGCGGTAGCGCGCCGACTGTTCACCCATCCCGGCGAGCCAGGCCTTCAGCGCGCTCAGCGGCTCCGGGGAGTCCAGGAGTTCGCGGGCCGCCGCGGCCTGCGTGTCGAAGCCTTCGCGAAGCACCGTCTCGACGAGGGCCTCCCGCGTCGGGAAATGCCGATAGAGCGTCCCGATGCCGACACCGGCCCGGCGCGCGATCTCTTCCAGCGACGCCTCGACCCCGTGCGCGGCGAAGGCGTGCCTCGCTTCTTCGAGGAGGCGCTCGTAGTTGCGCCGGGCGTCCGCCCGCAGCGGCTTCTTCTCGGTGTCCATCGCGCTCCCGAGCCTAGTCTCGACAAATCGGAGGCAGCCTCCGTATAGTCGGCCACTGTAAGCGGAGGCTGCCTCATGTTAGCTGGGGAGACGAGAATGACGTTGATCGAAGAAACCCGGGAGCGGCTGGGCCCGGTGGGTGTCTGGCTGCCGGTCGGCATGTTCACACCGACCCCGGACGAGGAGCGGCGGGCGATACAGCGGCTCGAAGAACTGGGTTACCGCACCGTGTGGGGCGGCGAAGGGCCGGGGAACCGGGAACTGTTCGCGTACAGCGCCCTCACGCTGGCCGCCACCGAACGGGTGGTCGTCGGCACCGGGATCGCGAACATCTGGTCACGGCCCGCGTACACCGCCCACAGTGGCGGACGAACGCTCGCGCAGGCCTTCCCTGGCCGCTTCGTGCTCGGCGTCGGGATCGGGCACTCGCATCAAGCGGCGAAGGCGGGCTCGGACTACCGGCCGCTCGAACAGACCCGCGACTACCTCACGGCCATGTCCGCGGCGGCCGAGGAATTCCCGTCGCCGGTGCCGTTCCCGCTCGTCCTCGCCGCCGTCGGGCCGAAGATGCTCGAACTCGCGCGGGAGCTGACGGACGGCGCGCACCCGTACGCCCAGCCCTTCGAGCACACGCCGTACTCCCGCGAAATCCTCGGCGAGGACAAACTGCTCATCCCCACCCATTCGGTCCTGCTCGGCGACCGCGAGCAGGCGCGGAAGAGCGTGGCACGGGATATCGGGCTGATGAAGCAGTACGGCATCCCGCACTACTTCAAGGGCTGGAAGCGGCTCGGCTACACCGACGCCGACATCACCGAGGTCAGCGACCGGCTCGTGGACGGCCTGACCGCGTGGGGCGACGAGGAGCGGATCGCCGGGCGGCTCAAGGAACTCGTCGACGCCGGCGCGGACACCGTGCTCGTCAACCCCGTCGGGGACGATCTTCGGTCCATTTTGGAACAGCTGGAACGGCTCGCCCCGGCACTGGCGGAGGTGACCCGATGAGCGTCGGAATCTGGACGTTTTCCTTCGACGGCAAAGAAATCGGCGAAGTCCGCGAGGCAGCCGCGGAGGTCGAGGAACTCGGCTTCGACACGCTGTGGTTCGGGGAGTACCTGGGACGGGAGGCGTTCACGCAGGCAGGGCTGCTGCTGGCGGCGACCTCCCGGCTGACCGTCGCCACCGGTATCGCGCGGTTCTCCCACCGGGAGCCCGTCGCCGCGGCCGCCGCCGAACGGACCCTCGCGGAGGCCTATCCGGGCAGGTTCGTCCTCGGGCTGGGCGGTCATCTGCCGGGCGCGAAACCACTGGACGCGATGCGCGGCTATCTCGACGAGATGGACAAGACCGATCTGTCCACACCGGACGCCGCGCGGCGGCGCGTACTGGCCGCGTTGGGGCCGAAGATGCTCGCTTTGGCCGCGGAACGCACAGACGGGGCGCATACGTATTTCGTCCCCGCCGAGCACACGGCGTTGGCGCGGGAGGCCATGGGACCTTCGGCCTTCCTCGCCGTCGAGCAGGCCGTCGTCCTCGGAACGGACCGGGAGATCGCGCGGCGGCACGTGTCGACGTACCTGGACCTTGCCGCCCACCATCGGGCGAATCTGCGGCGGTTCGGGTTCACCGAGGAGGACTACGACTCCGACCGTCTCGTGGACGCGCTGGTCGCCGTCGGCGAGGACGCGATCTCCGCGCGCGTCCAGGCGCACCTGGACGCGGGCGCGGATCACGTCTGCCTGCAGGTCCTGACCGGGGACGACCGGATCCCGCTGGCCGAATGGCGGGTTCTGTCGGGGGTCGGGGGTAGCGTGCGGGAGCGTGACGTCACCGGCTGAACTCGCCTTCGAGAAGGCGCGGGAACTGATCGACGCGCGAGACCTCGCCGGGCTCGCGCGCCTGATCGGCGACCTGCCCACCCTCGTCCACGCCCACGGGAAGAACGGGAACGACCTGCTCGGCATGGCCGCCGCGACCTGCGACGAGCGGCTGTGCCGGATCCTGCTCGACCATGGCGCCGATCCGGCTTCGGCCAACGTGCACGGCTGGACGGCGTTGCACCAAGCCGGGTACGCCGGGCTGCCGCTGCTGGTCACGATGCTGCTCGACGCGGGCGCACCGGTCGACGTCGCGGCACGGGGCGACGGCGGGACACCGCTGGTGGTCGCGCTGTTCTGGGGCCATCGTGAGACGGCGGAACTGCTGGCTTCGCGCAGCGTCTCCCCCGGCAATCTGCGCGTCGCCGCCGGGCTCGGCCGGGCGGACCTGCTCGACGAGTTGCTCGCGCCGGACGGCACGCTCTCCCCCGCGGCGGGCGCGCATCGCGAGTTCCACCGGCCGCACAGCGGTTTCCCGGACTGGCTGCCGAGCGACGATCCGGCCGAGATCGTCGACGAGGCGCTTTCGTGGGCCGCTCGGAACGACCGGTCCGACACGCTGCGGACTCTCGTCGCACGGGGCGCCGACGTGGACGCCGACGTCTACCGGGGCACGGCGTTGACCTGGGCCGCCGCTCAGGGCAAGGCATCGGTGATCGGGACCTTGGCGGAACTCGGCGCATCGGTGAACCGCCAGGGCACCTTCGGCGGGCTTTCCCACGGAGAAGGCGTCACGGCGTTGCACCTTGCCGTGCAGGGCGGGCATGTCGACGCGGTGCGGGTCTTGCTGGAGGTGGGGGCGGATCCGTCGCTCAAGGATTCGCTGTACTCGTCGTCGGCCTTGGGGTGGGCCGAGCATTTCGAGCAGACGGAGATCTTGGCGATACTGCGGGACGCCTGAGCGCGTGCCTGGCACGTGGGCACCCGCCCGCGCGAGTGTCGCGAAAGCCACTTTCGCGACACCAGACGTCTCGAAAGTGGCTTTCGCGACATCCGGGGGATCCGCCACCACCTGCCGCCGCCGCGTTGCGAAAGCCACTTTCGCAACGTTGAAGGTTGCGAAAGTGGCTTTCGCAACCTCCGCGGCAGGCGGCCCGAACGGCTGTCCCGATCCTGACGACGCTTGGCCCGCCCGAACCTCGCCGAACGTACGACGCTCGCCGAACAATGGACCGCATGCGAGCGATCAGTCAAAACCGCCTCGGCGGCCCTGAAGTCCTCGAACTCGTCGACGTCGAGAGACCCGTCCCCGGCCCGACCCAGATCCTGGTCCGGGTGCACGCCGCCGGCGTCAACCCGGTCGACTGGAAGACCCGCGAGACCGGGGGCATCGGCCCGATGGGCGATCCGCCGTTCATCCTCGGCTGGGACGTGTCCGGCGTGGTCGAGGAGGTCGGCGCGGGCGCGTCCCTGTTCTCCCCCGGCGACGAGGTCTTCGGCATGCCGTCGTTCCCGTTCCAGGCCGGGGCGTACTCCGAGTACGTCGCCGCGCCGAGCCGTCACTTCGTGCGCAAACCGTCCACTTTGGACCACGTGCACGCGGCCGCGGTGCCGCTCGCGGGGCTGACCGTCTGGCAGAGCCTCGTCGACACGGCGGACATCCGGCCGGGACAACGGGTGCTGATCCACGCGGCGGCGGGCGGGGTCGGGCATCTCGCGGTGCAGATCGCCAAGGCGCGCGGCGCGTACGTGATCGGGACGGCCAGCGCGGCCAAGCACGAGTTCCTTCGCGGCCTCGGCGCGGACGAGCTCGTCGACTACCGCACGACGGACTTCGCCAAGGAGGTCCGCGACGTCGACGTCGTCCTCGACACGATCGGCCAGGAGTACGGGCCGCGGTCGCTCAAGACGCTTCGCCGCGGCGGCAGACTCGTCCAGCTCACCCGCACGAACGACGAGCGGATGCCGGAACTGGCCGAGGCCGCCGGAGTCACCGCCGGGTTCACCCTCGCCGAGCCGGACCGCACCGGACTGCTCGCGCTGGCCGAACTCGTCGACAGCGGACGTCTCAGGCCGACGATCGACACGGTGTTCCCCCTCGAAGAGGCGGCGAAGGCCCAAGAGCTCGTGGCCGCCGGGAAGACCACGGGAAAGGTCGTGCTGTCCGTCGCGGAGTGACCAGGCGGACAAGCGGGAGTCCGCAACGCCCGCCGGGCAGGAGAACCGCGAAACCCTCCGCGAGAACTTCGGCGGCGAACTGAACGCGCGCTTGGACAGGCCGGATGTCCTGATTCGCGGGACAAGTGACCCGGGGATGATTCCTCTGCGCGTACGCGAAGGGCTGATCAGCGCCATCCGGGTGATCGTGCTCGCCGGATGGCAACGACCTCGTCGGCGAGTGCGTGAACCCGACGGCGAGTCCGGATCCGCCGGATCTCACCACGAGGGAGGAACCGATGACGAGCATCCGGTCGAAAGCACGCGGAGGAGTCGCGGCGGCGGTGATGGCGATCGCCGCGGGCTCACTGGTGTCGATGGCACCGGCCGCATCCGCGTCGACCCAGGCCATCCCACCCGACTGCAGCGTGTGGCGGAGTACGGGTTCCTGGGCGGTTTCGTCGAAGTGCACCCGACGCGCACATCGAGCGGCGGCGGAGTGCCGTACGTATACCCAACCCACCTACCGGTGGTACTTCGGCCCGTGGGCGAACAAGAACGAGGAATCGAAGGTGAACTGTCCCCAGGACACCACGAATCTGCGAGGAATGAGCGTGGACTACCCGGACTGATCAGGGGCCGAGGCCACAGGGCTCGTCCGAATGTCCACAGTCGACGGTCGTCGGCTGTGGACATCTCAGGCCGACAGGCTAATCGCGGGCTTCCAGCAGACCTGCCGCCCGCGCGGTCCGCTGGTACAGCACGTAGCGCCCGTCTCTCACCTTGGTGACGAGACGGGCGCGGTGCAGCGCGCCGAGGTGGTAGGAGACGGTGCCGGGGCTGTATCCGAGCCGGGCGGCGAGTTCCGCCGTGGACCGGGCGGTTTCGAGGTCCGCCAGTATGGCCGCTCGGGCGTTGCCGACCACTTGCGCGAGGTTTCCGGACCTGCGGTCCCGGCCGGTGCCGACCCGCTGGGCGGGGTAGTAGAGGACGAGCTGGCCGGGGGTGTCGACCTGGATGATGACGTCGGGCCAGTTGAGCACTCCGGGGGCGAGGACCAGGTCCCGGCCGGTGCCGTCGACCTCGCCGTCCCACGTCTTCTCGATGGTGACCGCGTCGCCGGACCAGGCGATGTCGGGGTGGAGCGTTCCGAGCGTCCGGCCGATGCCGTGGGTGGCGATGCCCGTCGCGCGGTGGGCGATGTCCTGATCGAGGATCGAGCGCAGGTCGGGCCAACCATCGGCGAGGGTGTCCCGCCAGAACCGGGCGAGGCCGTTGGCGAGCCGTCGCTGCATCCGTCCCGATTCGGCGACCCGGCGGGTCTCGGTGTCCAGTGGCCTGCTCCAGTGGGTCCGGGTGTAGTGGAAGACCTGGCTTTCGAGGTCGTCCTGCGCGGCCGCCTCGATCTGGGCGATCTGTGCGTCGAGCAGGTCGCGGCCCTGCGTGTCCGTGCCCGGCTGCGGGGTGAGCAGATCGGGCGTGTAGGTGTCGCCGTCGCGCGGCAACAGGTCCGCGAGCAGGGCGACGTCCGGATGGGCGAGTGACGCGCGGGCGAGTGGTCCGGGGTCGCCGAACACCGGGTGCCGCCCCGAGGCGGCGGCGAGTTTCAGCCACGCCAGGGATTCCGCTGCGGGGGAAGGGGAAAACCGTGTCCTGGACACCGTGTCGGCGTCGACACGCAACGTGAGCACCACGTCGACGGTAGCAGTCTTCGCGACGGATTTGAACGGGCTCGAATCCTTTCCGGTGCGACAGCCACGCGGGGTTGAGTGGTGTCGCCGGACAAAACGAACCTGGGAGTGATCGTCATGGTGAGATCGACGAAAGCGAAGAGTCGCATGAGGAAGGTCGGTGCGGCCGTCGCCGCGGTCGCGTCGGCGGGCGGGCTGGTCTTCGCGGCGACACCGGCCACCGCCGCCGCCTACCCCACCAGTACGTTCCGGATCGAGGTCGGCGCGAGTTACTACATCGGCAAGGTCACCTGGTACAACCGGTCGGTCGGCGTCGACGGAGCGTTCAAAGCCAGCGGATGCCGTCGTATCTACGCGGACGCCTGGGCGGGCACCACCTATCTGGACACCCAGAATTCCAGCACCTGGTGTGACAGATCCGGGCAAGCATCCCTCCCCCTCGACGCGGACGTCGTCGGCGGGGCCACCAGAGCCCGTGTCTGGATGACCACCGGAAACCCCGCCGAAGGCCTCCAACACTTCTACTGCTATCGCGGCGTCAGCGAATGCGACGGCCCCTACCCGGGAAAGCCGCCGAACAGCTGACCGATCGGATCCGCACCGAGAAGCACCGATAAGGAGGGTCCACTTGAACGTCCGTTCCTTGGCCACGGCAGCGGTTTTCGCACTGATCGCCTGCCTCCTGGCCGCCACCCCCGCGCAAGCGGCGACATTCGTCACCTTCACCCCGCAAACGATCTCGGTCCCCAAGCTCCCGGAGTCGGGTGTCGTGCACAGCGTCACTCCCGTGGGCACCGTTTCGCTGGACATGACCGCCACGCAGACCGCGTACGTGGTCTCGAAGATGCGGGTCAACGACGCCACCATCCGCAGCCTCTTCGACAACGAAATCGTCTGCCGGGGCCCGGGCGGCTGGAGCAAGAACATGGTGATCGGGCAGAACGTCTACGACACGAACTCGGGCTCCCCCAACCAGGACGTGACGCTCTACACCCGCTTCCTCGTCCACCCCGGCGTCGCGGGCACGGTCACCTGCACCGCGAACGTGCGGGGCAACTCCCTCAGCCCGACCAGTGACGCCACCTACCGCTTGGTCAGCGGGTACCTCACGTTCGCCGACACCTCGGTCACCAACGCCACCGACGGGCAACCGGTGCAGTCCAGCGTGAGCACGGGAGTCCGTGGTCTCCACACCGGTTCCCCGAAGGTGTGGGAGCCCTCGCTCGACCACTTCACCCTCCCCTCGACCGTGCAAGGCCTCAATGTGGTGGGCGACGTCGAGCTGCAGGTCTGCCTACGGGGCATCACCTGCGACAAATACAAGTCCACGCAGGTGAAGTTCACGCTTTTCGTCAACCAGTGGAAGGCGGACGGCACACTCTGCAAGAGCGACAGCAGCATCCAGGTCACGCATGAGGTGCCGTACTGGGTGCACCACAAATACGTGCCGCTCAACAAAGCGGACTTCACCGTGAGCAAGGCACCGGGCTGCGTCCCCCGGTTCAACGCCTACGTCAAGGCCGAGTGGCTGAGCGGCGAAGCGGCAGGCATCCAGGGAACGGCCACCGGACTCACCGACTCGGAAGGCTCGACCACCACGCACGACTCCGACATGAGCCACGCGTACGTCCTGCCCTACTGATCCGGGTTCAGGCGGGAAGGTCGAATTCGCCGTCCCGCACGCCTTTCACGAAGGCGTCCCATTCCGTCGGGGTGAACACGAGGATGTGACCGTCCGGATCCGACGCCTGGCGCATCGCGGTATAGGTGACGCCGTCGGTATGCGGGACCAGCGCGTACTCGGCGCGGTCTGCGAGGTTCGCGCCTTCCGGTTCCGCCCGGATCCACACCGCGTCGCTCAGGTCCAGATCGGGCCTGACCTGGGCCTTGTCGTCCACCGGCTGCTCACTCATGGTGCCAACGCTATCGCTTTCCGATACGCAAAACGAAGGGGCCCTTCGCGCTGAAGGGCCCCTTCGTGGTGACAACTAGGCGGTCTCGGTGATCGGCCGGTCCACCCACGACATCAGGTCGCGGAGCTTCTTGCCGGTCTCCTCGATCGGGTGCTGGTTGCCCTGCTCCTCGAGCTTGGTGAAGTTCGGCCGTCCGGCCTCGTCCTCAGCGACCCATTCGCGGGCGAAGGTGCCGTCCTGGATCTCGCCGAGGATCTTCTTCATCTCTTCCTTGACCGCCGGCGAGATGACGCGCGGGCCGCGGGTCAGGTCGCCGTACTCGGCGGTGTCGGAGATCGAGTAGCGCTGACGGGCGATGCCGCCCTCGTACATGAGGTCGACGATCAGCTTCAGCTCGTGCAGCACCTCGAAGTAGGCGATCTCCGGGGCGTAGCCGGCCTCGGTGAGCACCTCGAAACCGGTCTGCACCAGCGCGGAGGCGCCACCGCAGAGGACGGCCTGCTCACCGAAGAGGTCGGTCTCGGTCTCCTCGGTGAAGGTCGTCTTGATGACACCGGCGCGGGCGCCACCGATGGCGGCCGCGTAGGAGAGCGCGAGCGCCTGCGCGTTGCCGGAGGCGTCCTGCTCGACCGCGATGAGCGCCGGGACGCCCTTGCCGTCGACGAACTGGCGGCGGACGAGGTGGCCAGGACCCTTCGGCGCGACCATGGCGACGTCCACATTGGACGGCGGCTTGATCAGGTCGTAGCGGATGTTGAAGCCGTGGCCGAAGAACAGCGCGTCGCCGTCCTTGAGGTTCGGCGCGATGTCCTGCTCGTAGATGAAGCGCTGCTTCGTGTCCGGTGCGAGGATCATGATCAGGTCGGCTTCGGCGCTGGCCTCGGCCGGGGTGAGCACGCGGAGACCCTGCTCCTCGGCCTTGGCCCGCGACTTCGAGCCCTCGGGCAGACCGATGCGGACATCGACGCCGGAGTCGCGCAGGCTCAGCGAGTGCGCGTGACCCTGGCTGCCGTAGCCGATCACGGCGACCTTGCGACCCTGGATGATCGAAAGGTCCGCGTCGTCGTCGTAAAAGATTTCCACTGCCATGAGGGGTACTACTTCCTTTCCTGACTTACAAAAGTTATCGAGCGGAGGTGGCGGTGATGGACCGGGCGCCCCGGCCGACCGCGACCATTCCGGACTGGACCAGTTCGCGGATGCCATAGGGCTCCAGCATCCGCAGCAGGGCACCGATCTTGTCCGAGGTGCCGGTGGCTTCGACGGTGAGCGCCTCGGGCGACACGTCCACCACCTTCGCGCGGAACAACTGCACTGTTTCGAGGACCTGGCTGCGCACGGTGTTGTCGGCCCGGACCTTCACGAGCAGCAGTTCACGCTGCACGGCTGTGGACTTTTCCAATTCCACGATCTTGATGACGTTGACCAGCTTGTTGAGCTGTTTGGTCACCTGTTCGAGCGGTAGCTCCTCAACGGCGACCACGATCGTCATCCGGGACACCTCGGGATTCTCCGTGGGCCCGACGGCGAGGGATTCGATGTTGAACCCACGCCGGGAGAACAGTCCGGAAACCCGCGCGAGGACACCGGGCTTGTTCTCGACCAGAACGCTCAGGGTGTGCACGCTCATCGGGCGTCTCCTTCTGTGGCGGCGTTCAGCTCCGCCTCGGCGGCGACCTCGTCGTCGTCGAAGAGCGGGCGGATCCCGCGCACGGCCATGATTTCGTCGTTACCGGTGCCCGCGGCCACCATGGGCCACACCTGGGCATCCTTCCCCACCACGAAATCGATCACGACGGGGCGGTCGTTGATCTCCATGGCACGCCGGATGGTGGCGTCGACGTCCTCCTTGGTCTCACAGCGGAGCCCGGCGCAGCCGAGCGCTTCCGCGAGGAGGGTGAAGTCGGGGATGCGGTGCTTGTGGGTACCGAGATCGGTGTTGGAGTACCGCTCGGAGTAGAAGAGGTTCTGCCACTGGCGGACCATGCCCAGGTTGCCGTTGTTGATGACGGCGACCTTGATCGGCGCGCCTTCGATGGCGCAGGTGGCCAGTTCCTGGTTCGTCATCTGGAAACAGCCGTCACCGTCGATGGCCCAGACCTGCTTGTCCGGCATGCCGAACTTGGCGCCCATCGCGGCGGGGACGGCGAAGCCCATCGTGCCGAGGCCGCCGGAGTTGATCCAGGTGCGCGGGTTCTCGTACTTCACGAACTGCGCGGCCCACATCTGGTGCTGGCCGACGCCCGCGGTGTAGACCGCGTCCGGGCCGACGAGCGAACCGATGCGCTCGATGACGTACTGCGGGGAAAGCGTCCCGTCGTCGGGCCACTCGTAACCGGCCGGGTAGTCGTCACGCCAAGCGCTCGCCTGGGTCCACCAGTCCTTCAGGTCCGGCTTCGCGGACTTGTCGGTCTCGGCACGGACGGCCTCGATCAGCTCGGTGATGATCTCCGCGCAGTCGCCGACGATCGGCACGTCCGCCTTGCGGTTCTTGGAGATCTCGGCCGGGTCGATGTCGGCGTGCACGATGGCGGCGTCCGGCGCGAACGAGGACAGCTGCCCGGTGACACGGTCGTCGAAGCGGGCGCCGAGGGCGATCAGCAGATCCGCCCGCTGCATCGCGGCGACCGCGGCGACCGAACCGTGCATCCCCGGCATGCCGAGATGCTGCGGGTGCGAGTCGGGGAAGGCGCCGCGCGCCATCAGCGTGGTGACGACGGGGATCCCGGTCAGCTCGGCCAGTTCCATCAGCTGGCGCGAGGCGTCGGCCTTGATCACGCCACCGCCGACGTAGAGGACCGGGCGACGCGACTTGCTGATCAGCCGGGCGGCCTCGCGGACCTGCTTGCCGTGCGGGCGCAGCGTGGGCCGGTAGCCCGGCAGCCGCAGCTCCGTCGGCCAGGAGAAGGAGGTCATCTCCTGCAGGACGTCCTTGGGGATGTCCACCAGGACCGGGCCGGGGCGGCCGGTCGAGGCGAGGTGGAAGGCCTCCGCGATGGTGCGCGGGATGTCCGCCGGGTCGGTGACCAGGAAGTTGTGCTTGGTGATCGGCATCGTGATGCCGCAGATGTCGGCTTCCTGGAAGGCGTCCGTGCCGATCAGCGCGCGGGTCTGCTGGCCGGTGATGGCGACCACCGGGACCGAGTCCATGTTCGCGTCGGCCAGCGGGGTGACCAGGTTGGTCGCGCCGGGACCCGAGGTGGCCATGCACACACCGACCTTGCCGGTGGCCTGCGCGTACCCGGTGGCGGCGTGGCCGGCGCCCTGCTCGTGGCGGACCAGGACGTGGCGGACCTTCGTCGAGTCGAGCAGCGGGTCGTACGCCGGGAGAATGGTGCCGCCCGGAATACCGAACACGACCTCCGCGCCCACCGCCTCGAGCGAACGGACGAGCGACTGCGCGCCCGTGACCCGCACCGGGGTCCCGGCGGGCGGCGCCGGCTTGGGTCGGGCTCCGGCGGTACCGGAGTTCGCTTCAGCTCGCGAGGTGGCACTAGTCATCGCTGTTTGCCTCGTCTTGTCTAGTCACTCGTTCGGGTATTCATTGGCTGGTCGGGCAAGTGAAATTGTTCCAGGCAACAAAAAACCCCCGCCGACCGGAGTGGTCGCACGAGGGTCGCGCGTCGACGCAGCGGAGACTTCCCTAAGCGTCGACGCGCTTGGGAAGTACGAGGCCGGTCTGCGTTGTCACGAGAGTGAAGCTAGCCGGTCGCCGTCAAGAGTGTCAACTCTGCGGGACGGCGATTCCGCATGCTGGACACCTTCGGTGCGTCGCGCGACCCGCGTTCGGGGCCGGGGAGGCGGCGGTGCACCATCTTTGACGTGGCAGAAGAAAAGCAGCAGGAACAGGCGAACGAGGACCCCAAGGCCGTCTTCAAAATCCCGAACACGGCGTTGCTGGCGATCGCTTTCCTCGTCGTTTGTGTGACGCCTGTCGCGTTCGGCGACGTGCCTTATCTCCAGTGGCTCTACGTCTTCCCGATCGCGCTGGCGGTGTTCGTCATCCGGACTCGCACGACGGCGACGGCCAAGGGCTTGGAGGTTCGCACGATGTTCGGGCGGCGCGACCTGCCGTGGACGTCGCTCAAGGGCCTCGCCATCACCGACAAGGCGAAGGTGCAGGCCGTACTGAAGGACGAGACCAAGATCGCCCTCCCCGCCGTGCGCACCCGCCATCTGCCGGTGATCTCGCTGGTCAGCGCGGGCCACATGGCCGATCCCTCCGGGCTGACCGACGACGTGGCCAAGGCTCCGGAAAAGAGCGACGATTCCGGGGAGTAGGATTGGTAGGACCAGTTTGGCGCTCGTTCGCCCTGGTCCCCATCCCGAACCTTGGAGTCAGCCGTGCCTCAACTCCGTTCCCGGACCACCACCCACGGCCGCAACGCGGCGGGCGCCCGCTCGCTCTGGCGCGCCACCGGAATGACCGACAGCGACTTCGGCAAGCCGATCGTCGCCATCGCGAACTCCTACACCCAGTTCGTGCCGGGGCACGTGCACCTCAAGGATCTCGGCGACATCGTGGCCGGCGCGGTGAAGGAGGCGGGCGGGGTCGCCCGCGAGTTCCACACGATCGCCGTCGACGACGGGATCGCCATGGGGCACAGCGGAATGCTCTACTCGCTGCCCTCGCGCGAGATCATCGCCGACTCCGTCGAGTACATGGTGAACGCGCACCAGGCCGACGCCCTGGTCTGCATCTCCAACTGCGACAAGATCACCCCGGGCATGCTGAACGCCGCCATGCGGCTGAACATCCCGGTGGTCTTCGTCTCCGGCGGGCCGATGGAGGCCGGGAAGGCCGTGGTCGTCGGCGGGGTCGCGCAGGCGCCGACCGACCTGATCACCGCGATCGCCGCGTCGGCCAGCAGCGAGGTCGACGAAGATGGCCTGTCCATTGTGGAGCGTTCGGCCTGCCCGACCTGCGGTTCGTGCTCGGGCATGTTCACCGCGAACTCGATGAACTGCCTCACCGAGGCCCTCGGGCTCTCCCTCCCGGGCAACGGTTCCACCCTCGCCACGCACGCCGCCCGCAAGGCGCTCTTCGAGGACGCCGGGCGCACGGTCGTCGAACTGTGCAAGCGCTGGTATGAGAACGACGACGAGTCCGCGCTTCCGCGCTCGATCGCGACGAAGAAGGCGTTCGAGAACGCGATGGCCCTCGACATGGCGATGGGCGGTTCGACCAACACGGTGCTGCACATCCTCGCCGCCGCGCAGGAGGGCGAGGTCGACTTCACCATCGACGACATCGACGCCATCGGCCGCCGCGTGCCGTGCCTGTCGAAGGTCGCGCCGAACTCGGACTACCACATGGAGGACGTCCACCGCGCGGGCGGAATCCCGGCCATCCTCGGCGAGCTGTACCGCGGCGGGCTGCTGAACACCGACGTCCACTCCGTGCACTCGCCGGATCTCGAGTCGTGGCTGTCCACTTGGGACATCCGCGCGAAGGCACCGTCGGAGCGGGCGATCGAGCTGTTCCACGCGGCGCCGGGCGGAGTCCGCACCACCGAGGCGTTCTCCACCGAGAACCGCTGGTCCTCTTTGGACACCGACGCCGCCGACGGCTGCATCCACGACGTCGAGCACGCCTACACCAAGGACGGCGGGCTCGCGATCCTGCGCGGCAACCTCGCCGAGAACGGCGCCGTCATCAAATCCGCGGGCATCGACGAGGAACTGTGGCACTTCGAGGGTCCGGCCCGGGTGCTGGAAAGCCAGGAGGAGGCGGTTTCGGCCATCCTCAAGAAGGAGATCCAGCCCGGTGAGGTGCTGGTGATCCGCTACGAAGGCCCGGCAGGCGGCCCCGGTATGCAGGAGATGCTGCACCCGACGGCGTTCCTCAAGGGCTCGGGACTGGGCAAGAAGTGCGCGCTGATCACCGACGGCCGGTTCTCCGGCGGCTCGTCGGGCATCTCGGTCGGGCACATCTCGCCCGAGGCCGCCGCGGGCGGGACGATCGGCCTGGTCCAGAACGGCGACCGGATCCTGCTCGACGTCCACGAACGCCGCCTCGAACTGCTCGTCGACGAGGACGTCCTCGCCGAGCGGCGCGCGAAGATGGAGGCGAGCGAGCGGCCGTGGCAGCCGGTCTCGCGGGACCGGAAGGTCACCGCCGCGCTGCGGGCCTACGCGCGGATGGCGACGTCGGCCGACACCGGTGCCGTCCGGGACCCGAGCAAGTAACCGCAAAGCGCGTGAAGGCCCCCTTCCCTCGGCTGAGCCGAGGGAAGGGGGCCTTCACGAGTCTCAGCGGCAGAGGACGATCACCACGACCGAGGCCGCGGCCGCGAGCAGCAGCCCGATCAGTCCGAACGAAAGCGGCCGCTTCCGCCAGGGCGTGTTGACGTCCAGCGCGATCCGACCGGAGCCCGCGAGCAGCACGGTCAGCGAGGCCGCGGCCAGCAGGAGTTCGAACTCGAAACCCTGTCCCTGCTTCTGGAAGAACCCGCCGCCGAACTTGACGTACACGATGTTCGCGCAGACCCCGAGGAGCGCCGCGGCACCGATCGGGGTGAACAGGCCCACCAGCACGAGCGCGCCGCCGACCACCTCGCTGATCCCGGTGATCCACGAAAGCAGCGTGGTCTGGCTGGTGTACCCGAAGCCGCCGAGTGCCTTGGCGAAGCCACCGACCCCGGGCCCGCCGAAAGCGCCGAAGAGATGCTGGAGCCCGTGCGCGCCCATGGTCACGCCGAGCACCACTCGCAGGACGAGCAGACCGAGATCGATCCCGCCCCTGGTCTCCACCGGGCTCGGGCCCTTGTCGGGCTCGGCCACGTCCGAGATCATGCTGGTCTGGTAGTCATCGCTCACGCGCGAAGGGTAGGGGAAACCGGCCCGTCAGGCGACCGAACCGCCGGACCGGCTCAGAACAGGGTCGCGGGTTCGACCGGTTCGGGCTCGGGCAGCGGGGCGAGATCGGGCACCAGGGAGCGCACGTCATCGTGGAACCGGCGGGCGAGCGCCGGGGCGTCGTCGTTGTCGGGGGTGTGCACGAAGACCGTCGGCGACCGGCCGTCACGCAGCCACCCGGCGACCACCTCGGTCCACGGCTCCCATCCCCGCGCGGTCTCCTCGGCGGAATCCCGGCCGAGGTAGCGGACGATCGGCCGGTCGGTCAGCGCCGTCGTCCGCCGGGGCAGCCGGGGTTTCTTGGCCCAGGCGTCCTGCTCGGCCTCGCTGACCGGCGGGCTGGAGAAGAAGACCGTGGTGTCGAACGGCACCCACTCGGCGTCCGCGTCGGCGAGGATCCGCTCCAGCAGCGACGTGGCGTGGGTGTCGGTGTAGAACGCCGGATGACGCACCTCGACGGCACGCCGGAGCCCGGCGGGCAGACGGCGCAGGAAGCGGCCGAGGGCGTCGGCGTCCGGCGGGCCGAACGAGCCGGGCAGCTGTGTCCACAGGACCGCCCGATCGCCGAGCGGGTCGACCGCGTCCAGGAACGCCCGCATCTCGGTCTCGACACCGGCGAGCCGTCGCTCGTGCGTGACGACCTTGGGCAGCTTGACCACGAACCGGAAGCCGGGACCGGTCTGCCGCGCCCACGCCGCGACGGTGTCCCGGGCGGGGGTCGCGTAGAAGGTGGTGTTGCCCTCGACCGCGTTGCACCAGCCGGCATACGCCCGAAGGCGCTCCCCCGCGGGCAGCGACTTCGGGACGAACCGCCCGGCCCACGCCTTGTGCGTCCACATCGCGCAACCGACATGAAGATTCGTCACGATGCTCAGTATTCGCCGTGGACCAGGTTCTTCGGCAGCTCCCCACCCAGATAGTGGCTCAATTCCCGGACCACCACCGCGTAGGCGCGCTGCCGTCTCCCGCTCACGGAGCCCGCGACGTGCGGTGTCAGCAGCAGCCCCGGGCAGTCCCACAGCGGGTGCCCGTCGGGCAACGGCTCCGGGTCGGTCACGTCGAGCGCGGCGCGCAGCCGTCCCGACGCGAGTTCCGCGACGAGCGCGTCGGTGACCACGACCGGGCCCCGCGAGACGTTCACGAGGATCGCGTCGTCCGGCATCGCGGCCAGGAACTCCGCGTCGACCATGCCGCGCGTGTGCGGCGTGAGCGGCACCATGAGCACCGTGACGTCGTGGTCGGGCAGCAGGGCGGGCAGTTCGTCCGTGCCGTGGACACCTTCGCGGGCGTTCGCGCCCACCATCGTGCAGCGCACGTCGAACGTCTCCAGCCGTCGGCGCAGATGCCTGCCGAGGTCGCCCGCGCCGATGATGAGGACCCGCTTGCCCTGCAGGGTGTCGGTGGTCCGGCGTTCCCAGTGCTTCCGCCGCAGTCCTTCGGCGAAATCGTCGAGACCGCGGTAGATCGCCAGCAGTACCGCCACGACCCACTCGGCCGAGCTTCCGCCGTGCGCGCCGCGGCAGGTCGAGAGCAGGACGCCGTCCGGCACCTTGCCGACCCAGTCCTCGGCGCCCGCCGCCAGCAGTTGCACGAGTTTGATGTTCGGCAGTTCGCGCCAGAGTTCGTCGCTGGGCCCGTCACCGGTCACGAGGACCTCGGCCTCGGCTGCTTCGGCCGGCACCGGCTCCCCGCGGCGGTACACCACCGGACGCACGCCCTCGATCTCCGAAAGCGCGGCCACTCCCTCTTCGTCGGGCACGAGAACGGTCACAGTCATGATCACCACGGTATCGAGAGGCTCTTACCCGTGGCTCACGTACGCCCACCTAGGCTTGCCCCTGTGCGTACCCGGTACCGGCGGAAATGGACCGCGCCGCTGGCCATGCTGGCCTGCGGCGCGCTGATGCTCTCCGGCTGTGCCGAGTTCGACAACACCGCCGCCGGGCAGAAGTTCACCCCGGTCAACCCGCCGTCGCCCGAGGTCCCGCCGCAGGTCGGGCCCGGTGGTGAAGCGGGTGACTCCGGCCCCGGCCGTGGCAACGGGCCGAACCAGACGCCGACGCCGGTCCCGCCGCCGCAGGGCTGCAAGGACTTCGACAAGTCCGTCATCGCGACCTGCCTGGACACCGTCGCCGCCGTGGCCGCGATCCCCGGTGACGGCACCGCGCCCAGCGCGCTCGCGGGCGAACGCAAGAGCGGCCGCATCCTGCTCGCCGCCGCGGAGAAGGACCCCGCCGACTGGGCGACCGTCCCCGTGGACGGCTCCGGCGACGGCGGCCTCACCTCGCTGGCCCTCTCCCCCGGGTTCGCCGAAGACCAGCTCGTCTTCGCCTACATCACCACCCCGACCGACAACCGGGTCGTCCGGCTGGCGAAGGGCCAGGCACCGAAACCGGTGCTGACCGGCATCCCCAAGGGCGCCACCGGCAATCGCGGCGCGATCGGCACCGATGCCAAGGGCGCGCTCCTGGTCGCCACCGGCGACGCGGGCAACCCCGGGCTCGCGGCCGATCCGGCGTCACTGGCCGGGAAGGTGCTGCGCGTCGACACGTCGGGCAAACCGGCGGCGGGCAACCCCACCCCGGGTTCGGCGGTCTTCTCGACCGGCGTGCACTCCCCCGGTGGGATCTGCCGCGACCAGACCGGCTCCCGCCTATGGCTGACCGACCGGCTGGCCGACAAGGACGTCCTGTACCGGCTTCGCGGCGGCCAGCCGCTGACCACCCCGGCCTGGAGCTGGACCGACAAACCCGGCGTGGCGGGCTGCGCGGACTTCGTCGGTGCCACCGGCTATCTCACGGTCACGACGTCGATCGCGGGCAACCTGCAGAACCTGCCGGTCACCCCGGACGGCGCGGTGACCGGCAAGCCGAACGTCTTCATGGACGGCAAGGTCGGCAAGCCGCCGAAGACCTTCGGCAGGCTGTCCGCGATGAGCATGGTCAATCCGCAGGTCGCGCTCGCCGGGACGGTCAACAAGGACGGCGGCACCCCGGTTTCGAGCGACGACCGCGTCGTCATCATCACGCCGTCGGCCAGCTCCGGCGGGGGCGGCAAGGACTGAGCGGGCTCAGGAGTCCATGCGGTATTCCGTCCGCCGCCCGCACATCCCGTAACCGTCCACTTCGGACGGACCGGTGACCATGATCCCGGACCGTTCGAGGTGACTCGCGTCGCCGTTCGCCAGCGCTTCCAGGTGTTCCCCGGTCAACTCGGCGGCGGCCAGCGCACCGGCGCGCCAGCGCGGGATCCAGGCGTCGACCTTCGGCGCGGACAGCGCGACGGCCGCGCGGTGGAAGTCCCTCAGCGGGCCGGGATCTCCCGCGACGAGCGCCTCCCGGATCGGGAGGTAGCCCTCGACCGCGAGATCACGACGACGACGGGCCGCGTCTTCGTCCTCCGGCATCGCGGCGGCCTCGGCGTACGCGGCCGGGTCGGCGAGGATCGACGGCGGGAACGTGAAGACGGCGTCGCCCGCTTCGGGCAGCCCGCTGTTCTGCATCAGCACGGTGATCCGCAGGTCTTCGCGCTGCACCATCCGATGGACCGTGCCGGGGGCGAACCACGCGACGACACCGGGTTCGAGTTCGGTCTCCCGGTAGCCGCCGACGTCGAGCGTCTGCACCGCGCCGCGTCCGCCGGTGACGACGTAGGCCTCGGTGCAGGCGAGGTGCAGATGCGGGCTGCCGCCGCACACCCCGTCCTCGGCCTCCCATTCATAGGCGCACAGATGGGAGAGGCCGATGCCTCCGGGAAGCGGGAACACGATGTACTCCTCCAAGAAAGCGCTTTCCCACGGTATCCCCGCGCATCCAGAGGACTAAACGCGAAGGAGAGCTCAGGGGCGCCGGGTACGGGTCTCGGCGCGGAGCAAGCGGACGTCGAAGAACGCGACGGCGGCGGAGACGAC
Source organism: Amycolatopsis lurida (assembly GCF_900105055.1). Lineage (NCBI taxonomy): Bacteria > Bacillati > Actinomycetota > Actinomycetes > Pseudonocardiales > Pseudonocardiaceae > Amycolatopsis > Amycolatopsis lurida. The sequence continues at coordinate 5,949,892 of NZ_FNTA01000004.1, read as the reverse complement.
AGCGGTGAGCAGGCCGAGGTAGCGGCCGAGCCCGGTCCCGATCTCGATACCGGCGGCGGAGAAGATCCCGCGCTGATCGGCGTCGAACTGCCAGTCGAGGGTGGCCCAGCCGAGCACCATCAGCAGCAGCGCGCCGATGGCCGCCATCAGCCACAGATGCGGCAGGCCCGCGCGGCGGACGGCGTCGACGCGGCCGAACAGCACGACGGCCACTCCGGGCAGGAACAGGAGGAAGAGCGGCGCCCAGGCGAGGAAACCCGCGTGCCAGGCGTCTCGCGTGACGTCGTCGGCGGGCAACGTCGTCAGCACGTCCTCGATTTCCGGGCGCGAGGCGGTCAGCGTCGTCCACGGAAGGAACAAGGCCACCAGCGCGAGCAGCCCGGCCGCGAGGCCGAGCCACTCACGCCAGGTGACCTTCTTCAAAGCGAGATCAGGCACCGACTCGCTCGACGATCAGTTCGCGTACGCGTTTGGCGTCGGCCTGGCCCTTGGTGGCCTTCATGACCGCGCCGACGATCGCCCCGGCCGCGGCCACCTTGCCGCCGCGGATCTTCTCGGCGACGTCGGGCTGCGCGGCCAGCGCCTCGTCGACCGCCGCGATGAGCGCGGAGTCGTCGGAGACGACCTTCAGGCCGCGCTTCTCGACGACTTCGGACGGCGAACCCTCGCCGGCGAGCACGCCCTGCACGACCTCCTTGGCCAGCTTGTTGGTCAGCTCGCCGGCATTGACCAGTGCGATGACCTCGGCCAGCTGCGCCGGGGTGATCGCCAGCTCGGCCAGCTCGATCTCGCGGGAGTTGGCCTCTTGCGCCAGCGTGTTGACCCACCAGCTGCGGGCCTCGTCCGGCGTCGCGCCCGCCTCGACGGTGGCGGCGACCAGGTCGACCGCGCCGACGTTGAGCAGGTCGCGCAGCGCCTCGTCGGTCAGGTTCCACTCACGCTGGATGCGCTTGCGGCGCTCCGACGGCATCTCCGGGAGGGTCTTGCGCAGCTCCTCGACCCATTCGCGCGACGGCGCGATCGGGACCAGGTCGGGCTCCGGGAAGTACCGGTAGTCCTCGGCGGTCTCCTTGGTGCGGCCCGGCGACGTGGTGCCGTCGGCCTCCTGGAAGTGCCGCGTCTCCTGCTTGATGGAGCCGCCCTCGGCGAGGATCGCCGCCTGGCGGGTCATCTCGTAGCGCACGGCGCGCTCGACGCTGCGCAGCGAGTTGACGTTCTTGGTCTCGGTGCGCGTGCCGAACTCGGTCGCGTCCTTGGCCATCAGCGAGACGTTCGCGTCGCAGCGCAGGGAACCCTGGTCCATGCGGACGTCGGAGACGTCCAGCGCGCGCAGCAGATCCCGCAGGGCGCTCACGTACGCGCGGGCGACCTCGGGGGCACGGCCGCCGGTGTGCTCGATCGTCTTGGTGACGATCTCGATCAGCGGCACGCCGGCGCGGTTGTAGTCGAGCAGCGAGTGCTCGGCGCCATGGATACGACCGGTGGCGCCGCCGACGTGCAGCGACTTGCCGGTGTCCTCCTCCATGTGCGCGCGCTCGATCTCGACGCGGACGACCTCGCCGTCGTCCAGCGTCACGTCGAGGTAGCCGTTGAAGGCGATCGGCTCGTCGTACTGCGAGGTCTGGAAGTTCTTCGGCATGTCCGGGTAGAAGTAGTTCTTCCGGGCGAACCGGCACCATTCCGCGATCTCGCAGTTGAGCGCGAGGCCGATGCGGATCGCGCCCTCGACCGCCTTGCCGTTCACGACCGGCAGCGAACCGGGCATCCCGAGACAGGTCGGGCACACCTTGGTGTTCGGCTCGCCGCCGAACTCGTTGGCGCAGCCGCAGAACATCTTGGTGTTCGTGTTCAGCTCGACGTGCACCTCGAGGCCCAGCACCGGGTCGAACCGCTCGACGACGTCGGCGTAGTCCATCAACTCAACCACGGCGGTCACTTCTTTCCTCCCAGCTCCGGAACCTCGTGCACCAGCGAACCACCGTTGGCGGCGTCGCGTGCGACCTCGTACGCGGCACCGACGCGGTACAGCCGGTCGTCGGCCATCGCGGGGGCCATGATCTGGAGGCCGACCGGCAGGCCGTCCTCGTGCGACAGTCCACTCGGGACACTCATCGCGGCGTTCCCGGCGAGGTTCGACGGGATGGTGCAGAGGTCCGCCAGGTACATCGCCATCGGGTCGTCGACGCGCTCGCCGATCTTGAACGCCGTGGTCGGCGTGGTCGGCGAGACCAGCACGTCCACCTTTTCGTAGGCGGCTTCGAAGTCGCGCGTGATGAGCGTGCGGACCTTCTGCGCCGAGCCGTAGTAGGCGTCGTAGTAGCCCGAGGAAAGCGCGTACGTGCCGAGCATGATGCGGCGCTTGACCTCGGGGCCGAAGCCCTTCTCGCGGGTCAGCGACATGACCTCTTCGGCGCTGTGCTCGCCGTCGTCGGACACGCGCAGGCCGTAGCGCATGGCGTCGAACCGGGCGAGGTTCGACGAGCACTCGCTCGGCGCGATCAGGTAGTACGCGGGCAGCGCGTAGGTGAAGTTCGGGCACGAGACCTCGACGACCTCGGCACCGAGCGCGCGCAGCTGCTCGACGGCGGCCTCGAAGGACCGCAACACGCCCGGCTGGTAGCCGTCGCCGGCGAATTCCTTCACCACGCCGACGCGGACGCCCTTGAGGTCACCGGTCAGGCCCTGACGGGCCGCGGCGACCACCGGCGGGACCGGCGCGTCGATCGAGGTCGAGTCCATCGGGTCGTACCCGGCGATGACCTCGTGCAGCAGCGCGGCGTCGAGCACCGTCCGGGCGCAGGGACCGGCCTGGTCGAGCGACGACGAGAAGGCGACGAGACCGTAGCGGGAGACGCCGCCGTACGTCGGCTTCACGCCGACGGTGCCGGTGACCGCGCCGGGCTGGCGGATCGAACCACCGGTGTCGGTGCCGATCGCGATCGCGGCCTCGAACGCCGCGATGGACGCCGAGGAGCCACCGCCGGAACCACCGGGGATGCGAGCGTGGTCCCACGGGTTGTGCGTCGGGCCGAACGCGGAGTTCTCCGTGGAGGAGCCCATCGCGAACTCGTCCATGTTGGTCTTGCCGAGCACCACGACACCGGCCTCGCGCAGCTTGCGCGTCACGGTGGCGTCGTACGGCGGGATCCAGTTCTCCAGGGTCTTCGAACCGACCGTGGTCGGGATGCCCTTGGTGGTCAGCACGTCCTTGAGCGCCAGCGGGACACCGGCGAGCGCCGACTTCGGCGCGTTGCCCTCGGCGACGTCGGCGTCCACCGCGCGGGCCGCGTCGAGCGCGCCCTCGGTGTCGACGTGCAGGAACGCGTGGATGTGGTCGTCGACCTCGGCGATGCGGTCCAGGTGGGCCTGGGTGACCTCGACGGCCGAGACCTCACGGGACTGGATCTTCTCCGCCAGCTCGGCGGCGGTCAGCTTGATGAGTTCGGTCACTGTTCTTCTCCCAGAATCCGCGGCACCCGGAAACGACCCTCTTCGCTGGCCGGCGCACCGGCCAGCGCCTGCTGCTGGGTCAGCCCCGGTCGGACCGTGTCCTCACGGAACACGTTGGTCAGCGGCACGGCGTGCGACGTGGGCGGGACGTCCTCGCCTGCGACCTCGCTCACCTTGGCCACCGAGTCCAGGATCTGGTCGAGCTGGCCGGCGAAGACGTCCAGCTCCTCTTCGGTGACGGCAAGCCTGGCCAGCTTGGCGAGGTGTGCGACCTCGTCGCGGGAAATGTTGGGCACGCGGGTGACTCCCGGGGTGTGCTGTGCGGGTTCTGTCGGAAGCTGCAAGTCTATGGTGGCGGCGTCGGCGGACTCGACTGGGTTATGCCGCGGCCTGCGCTCCCATGTCGGGTAAGGAGTGCCTGGTTCGTTATCCCGCGCCCCGGACGTCGGTCCCCATTACCTCGTCCGGTCTGTCACAATCGGCGCCCGGCGTAGCGCGTTCCACGGCGAGGCTGGGACGCCTGAGGCGAGAGGGGCGCGTGTGTCGTTCCTGATCCGGGTCCAATTACCGGACACCCCGGGGACCCTCGGCGCGGTCGCCACCGCGCTCGGCACCGTCGGCGCCGACATCCTGAGCGTGGACGTGGTCGAACGCGGCGGTGGTGTCGCCGTCGACGACCTCGTCGTCGAAATCCCGTCCGGCAGGCTGCCGGACGCGCTCATCACCGCCGCCGAAAGCGTCGACGGGGTCGAGGTCGACGCCGTCCGCCCGTACGCCGGGGTGCTGGACACCCATCGCGAGCTCGAACTGGTCGAGGAGATCGCCGCGAAGCCCGCCGCGGGGCTGGAGATCCTCGCCGAAGGGGTGCCGCGGATCATCCGGGCGGGTTGGGCGGTCGTCGTCGAGCACGCCGAGGCCGGCGCGATCCGGCTCGCGTCGTCCAACGCCGCGCCCGAGACGCCGATCACCGACCTGCCGTGGCTGCCGCTGGAACGCGCCACCATCCTCGACGCCGAGGAGGCCTGGGTGCCGGAGACGTGGAAGGAACTGGGGACCGAACTCGCGGCGACGCCGCTGGGGAAGCCAGGGAAGGCGCTGCTGGTCGCCCGGCCGGGCGGGCCGAACTTCCGGGCCGCCGAGGTGGCGCGTTTGGCGCACTTCGCGGGGATCGTCGCCGTCGTACTGGACAGCTGACTTCCGCGTTTCGTCCTCTGGATGCGGTAGTCGGCGTTACGAACTACCGCATCCAGAGGACTAAATGCGGGGGGTCAAGTGAGCTCCAGGCCGTAGGCGATCAGGGTCACGCCTGGATGCGGCTCCCAGTCCCGTTCGGGCAGCCGCACGAAGCCGAGCCGCTCGTAGAGCCGGTGCGCCCGCTCCATCGTGACCAGGCTGCACAGCACCACCCTCGCCACGCCGAGTTCCCGCGCCCGCGCGATGACCGCCCTGGTCAGCGCCTCGCCGATGCCGCGTCCGGCCGCCGAGGGCCGCACGGCGAGCATCCGGAACTCCAGCTCGCCCTCGTGGGACAGCTCGGCGAACTCGGTCCCCGGCCGGGCGATGGTGACCGTGCCGGCCAGTGCGCCGTCCCCGTCCACCGCGACCAGGAGCTCGGCCAGCTCCGCCCGCCGGGCGGCGTCGAGCAGTTCGGTGGCGTAGCCGGCGCCGTCGACAAGGGTCCGCTCCGCGGAGTACGCGGCCAGCGTGAGCTGCCCGACCTCAGTCAGCTCATCGGGCCGGGCCGGCCGGATCTCCAGGTCACTCACCGGCGCCCTCCTCGGTCGGCAGCGCGAGCTCGGCCGCGGCCTCGGGGCCGCTTTCCAGCAGCACGCGGAACCCGTTCTCGTCTAGTACCGGCACCTTCAGCTGGACGGCCTTGTCGTACTTCGTGCCCGGCGCGTCGCCGACGACGACGAACGCCGTCTTCTTCGACACCGAACCGGCCGCCTTCCCGCCGCGGGCCATGATGAACTCCTTGGCCTCGTCGCGGGAGTAGTCGTTCAGCGAACCGGTGACGACGATCGACAGGCCTTCGAGGTTGCGCGGGATGGACTCGTCGCGCTCCTCCTCCATCCGCACGCCCGCCGCGCGCCACTTCTCGACGATCTCGCGGTGCCAGTCGACCTCGAACCATTCCTTCGCCGCGCGCGCGATGGTCGGGCCGACACCGTCGACGCTGGAGAGCTCTTCCTCCGAGGCGTTCTCGATCCGTTCCAGCGAGCCGAATTCCCGCGCGAGCGCCTGCGCCGCCGTCGGGCCGACGTGCCGGATCGACAGGCCGACGATGACCTTCCACAGTGGACGGTCCTTCACTGTTTCCAGGTTGTCCAGCAGCTTGCGCCCATTGGCCGACAGCTCCCCCGCCTTGGTGCGGAACAGCTCCACCTGGAGCAGTTTTTCCTCGTCCAGCTCGAAGATGTCGCCTTCGTCGTGCACGACACCGGCGTCCAGGATCGCGACCGCGGCCTCGTAGCCGAGCACCTCGATGTCGAACGCGCCCCGCCCGCCCAGATGGAACAGCCGCTCACGCAACTGCGCCGGACAGGACCGCGAATTCGGGCAACGGATGTCGATGTCGCCTTCCTTCTGGTACGCCAGTTCGGTGTCGCAGTTGGGGCAGCGCAACGGCATCACGAACTCGCGCTCTTCGCCGGTGCGCGCGTCGGCGACCGGGCCGAGCACCTCGGGGATGACGTCGCCCGCCTTGCGGATGACGACCTTGTCCCCGATCAGCACGCCCTTGCGTTTGACCTCTTCCTGGTTGTGCAGCGTCGCCATCGCCACCGTGGACCCGGCCACCTTCACCGGTTCCATCACCGCGAACGGGGTGACCCGCCCGGTGCGGCCGACGTTGACCTGGATGTCCAGCAGGGTCGTGATCGCCTCTTCCGGCGGGTACTTGTACGCGATCGCCCAGCGCGGAGCCCGCGAGGTCGTGCCGAGACGGCGTTGCAGCGCGACCTCGTCGACCTTGATGACGACGCCGTCGATCTCGTGCTCGGCGTCGTGGCGGTGCTCGCCCCAGTATTCGATGTGGTCCAGCAGTTCCTTGCCCGAACCGAGCACCTTGCTGTGCGGCGAGACCGGCAGGCCCCACGCGGCCAGGGCGTCGTACGCCTCGGACTGGCGCTTCGGTTCGAAGCCCTCGCGTTTGCCGAGACCGTGGCAGATCAGCCGCAGGTTGCGGGACTTCGTGATCTTGGGATCCTTCTGCCGCAACGACCCGGCCGCGGTGTTGCGCGGGTTCGCGTACGGATCCTTGCCCGCCTCGACCATCTTCGCGTTCAGCGCCAGGAAGTCCTCGACGCGGAAGTACACCTCACCACGGACTTCGACCAGCGCGGGCACCGGGAACTCGTCCGTCCCCGTCAGCCGCTCGGGCACCTGCTCCAGCGTGCGGACGTTGAGCGTGACGTCCTCGCCGGTGCGGCCGTCGCCCCTGGTCAGCGCCCGGGTCAGCCGGCCGTTCTCGTACAGCAGGTTGATCGCGAGCCCGTCGATCTTCAGTTCGGCGAGGTACCTCGTCGCGCCGATCTCCTTCTGGACCCGCTCGACCCAGGTCTCGAACTCGCCGGTGTCGAAGACGTTGTCCAGGCTGAGCATGCGCTCGAGGTGGTCGTGCGCGACGAACTCGGTGGAGAACGTGCCGCCGACGTTCTGCGTCGGCGAGTCCGGCGTCACCAACCCGGGGTGCTCGTCTTCGATGGCCTGAAGTTCGTTGAGCAGCTCGTCGAACTGGCCGTCGGACACGATCGGTGAATCCAGCACGTAGTACCGGAACTGGTGACCGCGGATCTCCTCCGCCAGTTCGGCATGCCTTTCACGGACGTCGGCCGGTACGTCGGTGACATCCTGCGCGGGCTCGGGATTCTCGGGAAGTTCGCTGCTCACGGGGGTGACTCTAGTCGGAGGCACCGACATTTCCGGACAGCCTGCCGACCACCTCTCGCAGTTCCAGGAGGGTCAGCTGCCCGTCCTGGGCCTCGGTCACCAGCTCGACCCTGCCCAGCCGCTCGGCCGCGACCCGCTCACCCAGCGTGGCGTCCAGCGGCAGGAAGGTCATGGTCGTCCGGGTCTCCGGTGCGAGCTCGTCGATCAGCGGATGGAACACGGTCACGTCCACCCGTCCGGCTGATTCGTCGACCTTCGCGGTCACCCGGACGTCGGCGAGCGCGATCCGCGTCTCGCCGAGGTTGACGGTGACCTCACTCGGATCGGGCACCGGCGGCACGGAGTCGTGGTACTCCCAGATGGCGTCCTCCGGCGGCGCCGCGGCCTTCCACGCGTCGGTGTACGGGCGCAGTTCCGGATCCTCCTGGCCGGTCAGCACCAGCGAGTAGATCGCCCGGTGCCCACGATCGAGGGAGAAGTGCAGCCGGGGGTGCAGCGCCTCGACGATGGTGCAGAGGTCGTGTTCCACCCGATGCGGTTCTCGATCGCCGAGGGCGGCGCTGACCTCCGGGAGGAGCGCGAACCAGGCCTCCCAGAACTTCGCCGCCGCGGCGGCCGCGTCCTCGGGGACCGGCTGCTCCGGCCAGGCGGTGCGGGGGTCGGGAACGTCCTCGGTTTTGCGGGAACGGCGGAACAAACGCATGACGGGCACGCTACCGCGCCGCTCACCAGCCTTCAGGCGGTTCGGTGAAAGCCTTGCCCGCCTCCCGGCTGAGCGTGAGCGCGCGGCGCATCCAGTCGGGAGTGGCGCCGGCCAGACCGCACGCAGGGGTCGGCACGACCCGTTCGGCGAGGATCTCGCGACGGAAACCCAGCCGGTCGACGAGTTTGAACACGGGCGTGACCACCTCGCGCAGCTCGACCGGGACCCCGGGGTCGGTCGTGGGGACGAGTCCGAGCATCAGCGTCGTGCCGGAATCCAGCGCCTCGCCGATCTCGTCCAGCTGCGCGGGCGAAGCGCCTTTCAGCAGGGTGAAATCGAAGGCGATCGCCTGTGCCCCCGCCGCGCGCAGCAACGGGATCGGCGGCTTTTCGGCGCAGCAGTGCACCGCGACCGGCTGACCGGTGATCCGCTCCGCCCCGGAGATCACCGTCGACAGCAGTTCGCGTGCCTCCGGGGCGGGCACGGCGGGAACGGTGCCGTAGCCGGACGCCGTCGGGAGATCACCGGCGAGGACCTCCGGCAGCGACGGTTCGTCGAACTGGATCACCACCGGCGCGCCGATGCGCGACTTCAGTTCCGCGACGTGCCCGGCCAGCCCATCGAGCAGCGACGCGGCGAAATCTCGCAGGGCGCCCTTGTCGGTGAGGATTCGGTGCCCGCGCGGGAGCTCGACGTTCGCGGCGAGCGTCCACGGCCCGGCGACCTGGATCTTGAAGGCGGGCGGCGCGGCGCCCGCCTTTTCCCGCGCCTCCTGGACGGCGTCGAGGTCCCAGTTCATCAGGTCGACGGCCCGGCGGTGGTCGTGCCCGGGACGGGCGGCGACCCGGTAACCGCTCGGCACCACCTCGACCGCGAGGTCGACCAGCAGCGCCGCCGTGCGGCCGATCATGTCGGCCCCGACGCCGCGGGCGGGAAGCTCGGGCATACAGGGGAATTCGGGCAGTTCGCCGAACACGATCGAAGCGGCCTCGACCGGATCGGTACCGGGCAGGGAACCGATCGCGGTGGCCGCGCCAAGGGGCCAAGGTCGTTCGTTCACACCCGGATTCTCCCCTTGGTCCGACCTGGCGGGGCGGCGGGGCGGGGGAGGACACGGACATTCGACGCAATTGCCGTCGACGAGCCCGATTCCGCGCCCGGCGCATTACGCTGACCTGCCATGACGAGCTCCCCACAGCCCGCCGGCTGGTATCCCGACCGGCAGAACCCCCGGCTGTACCGGTGGTGGGACGGGCAGGCCTGGACCGCGAACACGCGGCCGTCGCACGACGCCGAGATGATCGAGCTGGACATCGAAGGCGCGCATGATCCGGACAGGATCCGGGCGCAGGCGGCGACGGGTACCCAAGGCCGCGGCGGCGGTGTCGTCGGCGGCGGGACACTGTTCTCCGAACCCGTGCTCGTGGTCAACCAGCGCGCGAAACTCATCGAGATGGCCAACGAGTTCGGGGTGTTCGACCAGAACGGCAACCGCCTCGGCGGCGTCGTGCAGGTCGGGCAGAGCACGTTGAAGAAGGCCATCCGGCTGCTCACCAACTACGACCAGTTCCTGACCCATCGCTTCGAAATCCGGGACGCGAACCACAGCACCGTGCTGAAGGTGACGCGGCCGGCGAAGGTGTTCAAATCCCGGTTCCTGGTGACGAAGGCCGACGACACCCCGATCGGCGAGATCGTGCAGGAGAACGTCTTCGGCAAGATCCGGCTGGGTTTCGTGGTCGACGGGCGGAAGGTCGGCGGGATCTTCGCGGAGAACTGGCGGGCGTGGAACTTCGCGATCAAGGACCACGCGGACGTCGAGATCGCGCGGATCACGAAGACCTGGGGCGGTTTCGTGAAGGCCGCGTTCACCACCGCCGACAACTACGTCGTCGAGATCCACCGTCCGCTGCGGGACCCGCTGGCGTCGATGGTGGTCGCGTCGGCGCTCACCATCGACACCGCGCTGAAACAGGACGACAAGTGATCGGGGTCTCACACTCCTGAAGTGGACACTCGGCTTCCGGCGGCTCAAGGTGGAGGGACTGGGGCGGCACGCTGGAGTGCGTCCGGGACGGAGGTCACCATGGAGCCGTTGCCCGAAGACGGCGAGCGGGACTGGGCCGAGCCAGGCGTCTACACGGTCACGCCTGGGGTCCACCGGATCCCGCTCCCCCTGCCGCACGACGCGTTGCGCGCGGTCAACATCTACGTCGTCACCGACGGAACCCGCCTGGTCCTCGTGGACTCGGGCTGGGCGCTCGAATCGGCGCGCGAACGGCTTTCGCGCGGGTTGAAGGCGCTCGGTACCGACCTCGGCGACATCGACGAATTCCTGATCACCCACGTGCATCGCGATCACTACACCCTCGCCGTGGAGCTGCGCCGTGAGTTCGGCGGCAGGCTCGGGCTCGGGAAGCGGGAGGAGCCGTCGCTGGTCCGCTCCGGCGACCCGGACCGCTTCCCGATGGAGGCGCAGGTCAGCCTGCTCGAACGGTGCGGCGCGGGGCCGGTCGTCGAGGAACTCGCCAAGGCCTTCGGCGGTGTCCGGCACACCGAGGCGCATCTGTGGGAACAGCCCGACGAATGGCTCGTCCCCGGCAAACGCGAGATCGTGCCCGGCCGCGAGTTCGACATCGTGCACACGCCCGGCCACACGGACGGGCACGTCGTCTTCGTCGACGACGACGCCGGGCTGGTGTTCTCCGGCGACCACGTGCTGCCGCACATCACGCCGTCCATCGGCTTCCAGCCGGTGCCGACCGAACTGCCCCTGCACGACTATCTCGACTCCCTGCGCCTGGTCCGCGAGATGCCGGACCGGCGCATGCTCCCCGCGCACGGTCCGGTCACCGGCAGCGTCCACGCCCGCGTCGACGAACTGCTGGAACACCACCGAGACCGGCTCGAAGTCATGGGCGCCGAGATCACCGCGGAAGTCACGACCGCGTACGAGGTCGCGCTGCGGCTGGGCTGGACGCGGAGGCAGCGCAAACTTCCCGACATGGACCCGTTCAACCAGATGCTCGCCGTGCTCGAAACCGGCTCGCATCTGGATCTGCTGGTGGCTCAAGGGAAACTCACCGCGGCCGAGACCGACGGGGTGCGACACTACACCTCATGATCATCCGTGAAGCGCGCCGGGAAGACGTCGCGGCGATCGTCGGGATGCTCGCCGACGACCAGATCGGCAGCACCCGGGATTCCGCCGACGACCTGGCGCCGTACCTGGCAGCCTTCGAGCAGATCGACGCCGATCCGGCGCACCTGCTGATCGTCGCCGACGACGCCGGGGAGGCCGTGGGCACGCTCCAGTTGTCGATCATCCCCGGCCTGGCGCGGAAAGGCGCGCTGCGCGGGCAGATCGAGGCCGTCCGGGTGCGGGCGAGCCATCGCGGCTCCGGCCTGGGCGGCGAGCTGATGCGGTGGGCGATCGAGGAATCACGACGACGGGGCTGCGCTCTCGTCCAGCTGACGTCGGACGTGAAACGCGAGGACGCGCACCGGTTCTACGAGCGCCTCGGTTTCGAGGCCACGCACACCGGCTTCAAGCTGAAGTTCTAGCGAGTCCCGGAGATCTTCGCGCTGCCGAGCACGAGATCGCCTTCGGCGGCATCGGTGCGGTACAGCACGACGACCTGCCCCGGCGCGACGCCGCGTAGCGGCTCACGCAGCTGGATGCTCACCGAATCGCCGGAAACCTCCGCGACGGCCTCGACGATCCCGCCGTGCGCGCGCACCTGCACGACGCATTCGGTCGGGCCGTCCAGCGGCCGCTCGCTCGGCCAGATCGGGCGGTCCGCCTCGATCACGTTCACGCCGAGGTCCCGCGCGGAACCGACCTTCACGGTGCCCGAAACCGGCTCCAGCGAGAGCACGTAGCGCGGCCGTCCGTCCGGCGCCGGCGCCTCGATGCCGAGGCCCTTGCGCTGGCCGACGGTGAAACCGTGCACGCCGGTGTGCTCACCGAGCACGGCACCGGTCTCGGCGTCGACGAGCTGCCCGGGACGCTGGCCGAGCCGCTTCTCCAGGAAGCTCTTCGTGTCCCCGTCCGGGATGAAGCAGATGTCGTGGCTGTCCGGCTTCTTCGCCACCGACAGGCCGCGGCTCGCGGCCTCGGCGCGTACGTCGGTCTTCCACGAATCGCCCAGCGGGAACAGCGAATGCCGAAGCTGCTCCGGCGTCAGCGAAGCCAGCACGTAGGACTGGTCCTTGCCGGTGTCGACGCTGCGCCGCAGCTCCGGCACACCGTCCACAAGGGACAGACGGGCGTAGTGCCCGGTGGCGACCGCGTCGAAGCCGAGCGCCATCGCCTTGTCCAGCAGCGCCTCGAACTTGATCTTCTCGTTGCAGGTGACGCACGGGTTCGGCGTCCGGCCCGCGGCGTACTCGCCGACGAAGGTCTCGATGACCTCTTCGGTGAACCGCTCGGCGAAGTCCCAGATGTAGAAGGGGATGCCGAGGATGTCCGCGGCGCGCCGCGCGTCGCCGGAGTCCTCGATCGTGCAACAGCCGCGTGATCCGGTGCGCAGCGTGCCGGGCTTCGCCGACAGCGCCAGATGCACGCCCACGACCTCGTGCCCGGCGTCCACGGCGCGCGCGGCGGCCACCGCCGAGTCCACTCCCCCGCTCATCGCGGCCAGTACGCGCATCTTCCTCACACCTCTTGCTTCTGCGTCTGCTTGCGCATTCCGGCGAGCCCCGCCTGCCTCGCCCTGTCGACGACGCCCGCGATCTCCCTCGAAACCGCTTCAACGTCTTCCGGTGCCGAGGTATGCCCGAACGAGAACCGCAGCGACCCGCGCGCGGCCGCGGGTTCGGCGCCCATGGCCAGCAGCACGTGGCTCGGCTGCGCGACACCCGCCGTGCACGCCGAACCGGTGGAACATTCGATGCCCTTGGCGTCCAACAGCATCAACAGGCTGTCACCCGCGCAACCGGGGAAGGTGAAGTGGGCGTGCGTGGGCAGCCGTTCGCCCTCGCCGCCGTTGAGCACCACGTCCGGCACCTCGCGCCGGACGGCCTCGATCAGGTCGTCCCGCAGCTCGGCGACGCGTTTGGCGTACTCCTCGCGGCCTTCGACCGCGGCCTTCACCGCCGTCGCGAACGCGATCACCGCGGGGACGTCGAGCGTGCCCGAACGCACGGCTCGCTCCTGGCCGCCGCCGTGCAGGACCGGTACGCACGCGGTGTCCCGGCCGAGCAGCAGCGCGCCGACACCGTACGGGCCGCCCAGCTTGTGCGCGGTGAGGGTCAGCGCCGCGGCGCCGCTCTCGGCGAAGTCGACGGGCACCGCGCCGACGGCCTGGACGGCGTCGGTGTGCAGCGGGATCTCGTGCTCGGCGCAGACAGCGGCGAGCTCGGCGATCGGGTTGACCGTGCCGACCTCGTTGTTCGCCCACATCACGGTGACCAGCGCGACCGTCTCGGGGCTGTCGCCGATGGCGGTGCGCAGCGACTCGGGGGTGACGCGGCCCGCCTGGTCGACCTCGACCCAGACGATCTCGGCGCCCGCGTGCTGCTCCAGCCACTCGACGGACTCGAGGACCGCGTGATGCTCGACGGTGCTGCACAGCACCCTGCTCCGCTTCGGGTCCTCGCCGGTGCGGGCCCAGAAGATGCCCTTGACCGCGAGGTTGTCGCTCTCCGTGCCACCGGCGGTGAAGATCACCTCGGACGGCCGGGCGCCCAGCGCCTCCGCGATCACCTCGCGGGCTTCTTCGACCCGGCGGCGCGCCCGGCGCCCCGAGGAATGCAGCGCGGAGGCGTTGCCCACTGTGGACAGCGCCTCGGACATCGCCGCTACGGCTTCGGGCAACATCGGGGTGGTCGCCGCGTGGTCGAGATAGGTCATCGCGTCTTTCAGGGTAGCCCGTTCCGGGGCGTGACCAAGCCCACCCTGGTCAGCGGGTGGCGGCGCTCATATCCGACGGCCACCGTCCGGTCAGCCGCACCCCCAGCAACGCGATGCCGGTCAGCACCACCGAAAGCACCAAGATCGCCACCGAAGGCTCCTTCGCCGAAGCCAGCGAAGCGAGCAGAACGCCGCCCAAACCGATGGTCAGAGCCGATCCGACCCAGTCGCCGAGCTGCAGTGCCGAGGTGTTGAACCCCCGTTCGGCCTCCGGCGAGTAGCGGAGCAGCAGAACCGAGATCGCGGGCATCGCGATCCCCATCCCGGAGCCGCCGACAGCCGACGCCACGAACGCCATCCAGCCGGGGAACGAGGGCAGCGGGACGAAGACGAAGATCGCCAAACCGGCCGCGACCAGCGCGAACCCGGTCCGCAGCGACGCTTCACGCGACCAGTCGAGCATGCGGCCCTGCAGCATCGACCCCGCCGACCAGCCCAGCGCGGTCACCGTCAGCGGCAGCCCGGCCAGCGCGGGGCTGTAGCCGTGGACCTCGGTCATCGTGAGCGGCAGATAGGCCTCCATCCCGGCGTACGCGCCCGCGATCAGCGCGCGCGAGGCGATCACTGTCGGCAACCCCGGCCGCGACGTCAGCGTCCCGGCGGGCAGGAGTTCGCGGAGCGCGTACCCGAGGGCGACCAGTCCGGCGCCGCCGTAGGCCAGCGCCGGGAGAGACGGATGCTGCGCCGCCCAGGTGAGCGCGGCGACGCCGAGGGCGGCGACCACCGCGGGCACGACCCCGGCGCGGACGGCGGACTCGCCGGGCACGTGTGCCGGCAGTCTGCGCGTGACGACGACCAGCAGCGCGAGCCCGATCCCGGTCAGCGGGATCAGCCCGAGGAACACCCAGCGCCAGCCGACGCTCACGGTCACCACGCCCGCGATCGAAGGCCCGATCACCGCCGGCAGCACCCACGCGGCGGCGTTGGCGGCGTAGATCACCGGACGTTCGCGGTCGCTGAAGGTGAGCGCGATCAGCAGCGACACCGAGACCAGCAGGAGCCCGGAACCGAAGCCCTGCAATCCCCTGCCGAGCAGGAGCAGCGGCATGTCGTGCGCGAGCCCGGCGACCAGTAGCCCGGCGGCGAACAACGCGGTACCGGCGAGCAGCGCGGGCGCCGGGCCCTTGCGGTCGCCGAGGCGTCCGGAAAGGACGGTCGCGACCACGCTGGCGACCAGGAACGTGGTGAACGGCCAGGCGTACAGCGCGAGGCCGTCGAGGTCGGCCACCATCGTCGGCATCGCGGTGGCGACGCCCATGCTCTCGAACGCGATGAGCGTGACCATGAGCAGCAGCCCGATGGTGGTCACGCGGTGCTCAGGTGTCCAGAGCACACCCTTCGGTTTGGCCTCGTCCCCAGTGATCGTCATACGACGAGCCTGCAACCTCCAGCTCGGTGGAGGTCAAGCTCACGACACGGACTCCAGGCGCAGCTCACGCGCCAGCACGGCGGCCTCGCCGCGTGACGTGACTTCCAGCTTTCCCAAGATCTTCCGCACGTGGAACTTCACCGTGTGCTCGGTCAGCGCCAGCTCCTCGGCGATCTGCCGGTTGCGTTTCCCGCGCGCGATCCCGGCGAGGACTTCGAATTCGCGCGGGTTCAGCCGGTCGAGCGGCCGCAGTTCCGGCGTTTCCTGGACGCCGAGCGGCAGGAGCGCGCTGATCGTGGCGCCCCAGCCGGGTACGGCGTCGACCTCCCAGCGTCCGCCGAGCGGGGTGATCCGCTCGGTGAGACCGGTGGCGGGCACGGCGCGGGCGACGTCCGGGCCGTCGTCGCGCACGGTGACCCGGAGGTGCTGCCCGTCGATCCGCCAGGACGCCCGGACCCGGCCGGCGCCCCGCTCCAGCGCGGCGAGCACGAGGCCGCGGGTGACCGTGCGCGCGGTGTGCGCGATGTCCTGCGGGAGCGGCCGTTCGTCGTCCGGCCCGGCGAGGTCGACGGTCACGTCGTTGTGGCGTACCAACGGAGCCAGCTGCGTGACAAGGGTGTCGAACGCCTCCGACGCGGGCTCCGCCGAGAGTTCCTGATCGCGGTCCGCGATCGAGCGCAACTCGACCAGCGCGGCCGCGGCGAGGTCGGTCGCGGTCTGCCTGGCGGCGGCGTCGCCGAGCTTGCGTGACCGCAGTACCGAGAGCAACGACGTCAACGTGGTCGCGTGGGTCTGCCCCAGATCGGTGATCGCCCGCGCCCGCGCGGTGGCCGCCGCGATGTTGCTCTCCAGGACGGCGGGCTCGGGGTCGGTGGCGCGCTGGGCGGCGTTCACGCTGACGATGTCCCACAGCTTGGCGACGAATTCGAGCGCGCCGTCCGACGGCTCGTCCTCGGCGGGGACGAGCGCGATCATCGCGCCCTTGCCGATCACCGGGGCCGAGGTCAGGACGACGAGTTTCCGGCGCTGCCCGCCGAGCGTCTCTTCGGCCACCACCGCCTTGCCCGGGACGCCGAGCGCGCCGAGCCGCTGAAGCTCGGCGCTCGTGACCGCTCCGGTGATCGCCGGATCGCCGTGGACCTTGATCGGCAGGCGGGAGCAGTCACCGGTCTCCATCGCGGCGGCGCGGTGCGGCAGCACGGCCGCGGCCGTCGCGGAGAAGCGCGGCAGGAGTTCGGGGCGCGGAGCGGCGAGCATGTACTCGACCTGGCTCAGCACGTGCAGCGGGTCCATGCGTCCACAGTAAGCGCGTCCGCGGGCGGGGACGCTGCTCTCCCGGCTAGTGAACACTGCTCGTCCGGCTGGTTCGGGCGGGGTCCGGGCGCCGGTTGACTGATCGCAGCGAAGAAAATCCGAGTAGGAGTGAACATGCGAGCGATCACCATCACCCAGTACGGCGAACCGGACGTCCTGCGGTCCGCCGAGGTCCCGCTGCCGGAGCCCGGCTCGGGACAGGTGCGGGTCGCGGTCAAGGCCGCGGGCGTCAACCCGATCGACTGGAAGATCCGGTCCGGCGCGATGGCGGAGGTCCGCCCGGTCGACTTCCCGCACATCCTCGGCCTGGAGCTGGCCGGCGTCGTGGACGCGGTGGGCGAAGGCACCGATTTCGCCGTCGGGGACGAGGTCTTCGGCTGGTCCGACACCGGCGCGTACGCGGAGTACGCGCTGGCGACCACCGTCATCCGCAAACCCGCCGGCCTTTCGTGGGCCGAGGCCGCCTCGCTGCCGATCGTCGGTGAGACGGCGTTGCGGGTGCTGGGCGAACTCGAGGTCAAGCCGGGCGAGACGGTGGTGATCCACGGCGCGAGCGGCCAGGTCGGCCGGATCGCGACGCAGGCGGCCGTCGCGCTGGGCGCCACGGTCATCGGGCTTGCCGGTGCTTCGTCGCTCGACGAGGTGAAGGCGCTCGGCGGGGTGCCGGTCCAGTACGGCGACGGCTGGGTCTCGCGGGTCCGGTCGGTCGCGCCGGACGGCGTCGACGCGGTGTTCGACGCGGCGGGCTTCGGTGTCCTGGCTGAGTCCGTCGGCCTGCTCGGCTCACCTGACCGGCTGGTCACGATCGCGGACCCGGCGGCGTACGCGCAGGGGCTGAAGTTCTCGGCGAGCGGCTCGCAAACCCAGGCCGTGCTGGAGGATCTGGTCGCGCGGGACCTGAAGCTGAAGCTGGGCTCCAGCTACGCGCTCGGCGATGCCGCTTCGGCGCATCAGGAAAGCGCGACCGGTCACGCGGGCGGGAAGATCACGCTGACGCTGGAGTGACCCGGCCTCGTGAGTGGTAAGGACGGTTAGAACCGTCCTTACCACTCACGAGCTGGGCACCTTCGGGACCTCCACGGCCGCCGGAACCGCTGCCGCCCGCCGCCGCCGCTGCATGGGGATCTGCACCCGGCCGAGCGCCGCTTGCACCGCGGATTCCGCCAGCGCGGCCAGCTCCCGCCGGTCCGAAGCGCGGCCCGGCGCGATCTCCGGGCACACGTGCACCTCCAGCACCAGACCGCGCAGCGCCGCGACCCGCCGCAGCGAGGCGATGAGCGACTCCGGACCGATGAACGCCGGCTGGGTCGTCTCCCGCCCGTCGGCGAGCCGGAAGCGCAGCGCGAGCGGCCGCACCGGGACGCCACCGTCAATCGCGGCCTGGAAGGTCGCCGGGCGGAACCGTCCCGAGCCGAGACCGCACCAGGTGGTGCCTTCCGGCGTCACGCTCACGAGTGATCCGCCGCGCATCGCGTCGGCGAGTTCGTCCATCGTCGCGGGCAGGCTCCGCAGGTTCTCCCGGTCGAGGAAGATGCTGCCGCCGCGGCGCACCAGCAGGCCGAGCACCGGCCAGGCGCCGACCTCCTTCTTGGCGAGCGCCCGCATCGGCTGGACGGCGTTGACCGCGATGATGTCCAGCCACGAGATGTGGTTGTTCACCACGAGCGCGCCACGGCCGGGCACGGCGCGGAAACGCTCGTCGCCGAGCACGCGCAGCTTCACCCCGAAGGACCTCAAGATCCCCACGAAGAGAAGGCGCACCAACCGTTCCCGGGGCATGCCGCGCAGCACGAGCACCAGCGGCGCCGACAGGAAGGCGCCGAAGATGACGCCGATCGCCGCGGTGAACCGCAGGACGCGCCGGCCGAACGCCACCGTCGGCGCCCCTTCGCTCAGGCAGCCGTCGCCGCACGGCGACTTCGGCATCCAGGCGTGGGTCATCCCTGCACTCCCAGGAAGTACTTGAGGTACCGCTCGTCGACGTTGTGCAGATCCAGCAGGACGAAGAAGTCCGCGACACCGAAATCCGCGTCTAGCGCGGGCGGGCCGTAGATTTTCGCACCCAGGCGGGTGTAGCCCTTGATGAGCGGCGGGAGGATCGCGCGGGCGGGCCGCTGGACACCCTCGGTCCGCCACGGGTTGAGCGGCGTCACCCGAAGGGATTCATCCGCGTAGTGCTTGGCGCGCAGGACATCCCAGACGCCCGCCGCGTAGGTCCCGCCGCCGGTCAACGGCACGGAGGCGCAGCCCGCGAGATACCGGTGCCCGGCCAGCAGCATGTAGCGCCCGATCCCCGCCCAGACGAGGCTCACCACGGCACCGCTGCGGTGGTCGGGATGCACGCACGAACGCCCCGTCTCGACCAGCGAAGGACGCAGCGAATCGAGCGCGGTGAGATCGAATTCGCTGTCGGAGTACAACTTTCCCGCCAGCGCGGCCCGATCGGGCGGCAGCATCCGGTACGTGCCCACGATCTCGCCGGTGTTGTCGTCCCGCACCACTAGGTGGTCGCAGAACTCGTCGAAGTAGTCGACGTCGAGCCCGGGTTCGAGGGAATTGAGCGTCGCCCCCATTTCCTCGGCGAACACTCGATACCGAAGACGTTGCGCGGCAACGACTTCTTCGTTCCCGTTCGCCACGAGAAGGGAGTAACGCGGCGCATCGGCCGGGAGTTCGACACCTGCCTGGTCAGTACTGACGAGGAGCTGTGACGTCGTCATGACCCAGGTCTACTCCCCGGGGGGTACCAACGACAATGCGCCCGATGGCCGAATAGTGCACGTTCAGTTAATTGCGGGTTCTCAGGGTTCTCTCAGGCTGGAAGATCACTTTCGGATCACAGAAAAGGGACCGCCCGGGAAAGAAATCCCGGACGGCCCCTCTTCGAACGAAGGACATCAGCCCTTGCGCTTCTGGACCTCTTCGGTCAGCTGCGGCGCGACGTTGAACAGGTCGCCCACCACACCGAAGTCGGCGATCTCGAAGATCGGCGCCTCGGCGTCCTTGTTGACCGCGATGATGGTCTTCGAGGTCTGCATACCCGCGCGGTGCTGGATCGCGCCGGAGATGCCGAGCGCGATGTACAGCTGCGGCGAGACCGTCTTACCGGTCTGGCCGACCTGGAACTGCGCCGGGTAGTAGCCCGAGTCGACGGCGGCGCGGGAAGCACCGACGGCGGCACCGAGCGAGTCGGCGAGCGCCTCGACGACGTCGAACTTGTCGGCCGAGCCGACACCGCGGCCACCGGAGACGACGACCGAGGCCTCGGTCAGCTCCGGCCGGTCGCCGCCGACGATCGGCTCGACGCCGGTGATCCTGGCGGACTTCGCCGGGTCGCCCGCGGGGACCTCGACGGTCTCCTCGGCGGCGGCACCCTCGGCCGGGGCCGCCTCGACCGCGCCCGGGCGGACCGAGATGACCGGGACACCCTTGGTGGACTTGGACTTCACGGAGAACGCGCCACCGAAGATGGACTGGTCGACGCTGCCGTCGCCGTTCACACCGACGGCGTCGTACAGCAGACCGGAGCCGAGGCGGACCGCGACCCGGGCGGACACCTCCTTGCCCTCGGCGCTGGCCGCGACGAGCACGGCGGCCGGGGAGGTCCGCTCCGCGAGCGCGGCGAGGACGTCCACCTTCGGGGTGACCAGGAAGCCGGTGGCGTTGTCGCCCTCGGCGACGTACACCTTGGCGGCGCCGTGCGCGGCGAGGGCTTCCTTCGCCTTGGCGGCGGTGCCGGTCGGGCCGACGACGACCGCGGACGGCTCACCCAGTTCACGAGCGGCGGTCAGCAGCTCGAGCGTGACCTTCTTGACTTCACCGTCGACGTGGTCGACGAGGACGAGTACTTCAGCCATTTCCCTATTCCTCCTCGAAACCTGTCTCAGATGAGCTTCTGCGCGACCAGGTAGGCGGCCACCTTGCTGCCGCCGTCACCCTCGTCCTCGACGCGCTCACCGGCGGTGCGCGGCGGCTTCGGAGAGGCTTCGAGCACGGACGACCAGGCGTTGCCGAGGCCGACCTCGCCGGCGTCGACGCCCAGGTCCGCGACGGTCAGCGTCTCGACCGGCTTCTTCTTCGCGGCCATGATGCCCTTGAAGGAGGGGTAGCGCGGCTCGTTGATCTTCTCGCCGACGCTCACCACCGCGGGCAGGTTCGCCTCGAGGTGCGTGACGCCGTCCTCGGTGTAGCGGTCGGCCTTGATCGAGGTGCCGTCGACGGTCAGCTCGTTCACGTGGGTCAGCTGCGGCAGGCCGAGCAGCTCGGCGATGATCGCCGGCACGGCGCCACCGCGGCCGTCGGAGGCCTCGTTACCGGTGATGACCAGGTCGAAGCCTTCGACCTTGGAGATCGCGGCGGCCAGCACCTTGGCGGTGGCGATCGCGTCGGAGCCGTGAAGGGCCTCGTCGGAGACGTGGATGGCCTTGTCGGCACCCATGGACAGCGCCTTGCGGATCGCGTCGGTCGCGCGGTCGGGACCCACCGAGACGACGGTGACCTCGCCCTCGCCGGCTTCCTTGATCTTCAGGGCTTCTTCGACGGCCTTCTCGTTGATCTCGTCGAGCACGGCGTCGGCGGATTCGCGGTCAAGAGTGTTGTCGGCACCGGAGAGCTTCCGCTCCGAGTAGGTGTCCGGTACCTGCTTGACCAGGACAACGATGTTCGTCATGGGTCTACTTCGACCTCCCGTTGGTGGCCGGCGTCGGCCACGGGGCAACAGCTCTACTGGCCGGTAGATTAGGGCCATTTCAGCGCCGCGGCCCCCCGAGGTGACTTCATTCACCTGGATGCACGTTTTAGTGGGACCATCGTCCAGGTAATTCACCCGGAAGTGAGTGTTACCGGCCGACTAACCCGAACGGCCGTATTCCGGGGTACACCCGCCGGGTACGACGGGCTAACCTGCCCCACCATGCGTTCCATGCCCGGCCCCGTCGCCGTGATCACGGACTCCACCGCCTGCCTCCCCGCCCCGGTCGCCGAACGCTGGGGAATCGGCGTCGTTCAGGTCCAACTGCAGGTCGGAGAGCAGTTCGACGAAGAGAACCGCTACAACCGCGAGGACATCATCGGCCACCTGCGGGCCGGCACCCCGGTGAAGACGGCGCCGCCCGAGGTCGCCGCGTTCTTCTGGGCGTTCCAGGACGCCGCGAGCAAGGGCGCCTCCGCGATCGTCAGCATCCACATCTCGGGCCGCATGTCGGAGACGGTGAACGCCGCCCGCGAGGCCGCCCAGCAGGTGAACGTCCCCGTCCACGTCCTCGACAGCGGGACCACCGGGATGAGCCTCGGTTTCGCGGCGACCTCGGCGGCCAAGGTCGCCGCCGCCGGCGGGCAGGCCACCCGGGTGATCGACGCCGCCGAACGCCGGTTCCGCGGCAGCCGGGAGATCCTCTACGTCGACACGCTGGAGTTCCTGCGCCGCGGCGGCCGGATCGGTGCCGCGCAGGCCTTCCTCGGCTCGGCGTTCTCGATCAAACCCCTGCTGACGGTGAAGAACGGCGAGGTCGCCCCGCTGACCCGGGTCCCGGGCCAGCGGCGGGCGCTCAACAAGCTCGTCGATCTCGCGGTGGAGTGCGCGGGCGATCAGGACGTGGAGGTCGCCATCACCCGGTTCGGGCCGGACGAACGCGATCTCGAGATCGGCGGGCGGCTGCGGGCACGGCTGCCGCATATGGTCGACAGCACCCTGGTGGACGCCAGCATGATCCTCGGCGCCCACCTCGGCCCCGGCGCCATCGGCATCACGGTGTCGCCGGTGTAACCCGCTTCGAGGGGATCAACGCCAACACGATCGGGAGCACCGCGCCCAGCGCCGTCGTCACGACGATCAGCACCTGGTCCACCGGCTCGAAATGCGAGACGTGGCCGAGGTGGTAGAGGAAGTGCGGCAGTCCGAAGCAGAAGGTGGCGAGCGCCGCGAGCCTGGCCACGGCGGTCGTCCCGATCACGGCGGCGCCGATCAGGATCGCGGAAAGCGCCAGGTTGAGGCCACCGAAGTCCTGGATCAGGTGCTCGTTGAAGGGGCCGTCCATCGCCACCCAGCCGGTGCGGAACCCCGGGAAGTCCCGGTAGAAGCCCTCCGGGCTGAACAGCGGCCACAGCCCGACGGGCAGTTCGATGAGACCGAAGACGACGAGCAGTACGCGGGTGAATGTCCGTTGCATATCTCCTGGACTGCGCAGCGCCGCGAAACGTGACAACCCCGCAATTCGTCACCTACTTGCGAGTGCCGAACAACGCAAGTAGGTGACTAGTTGCGGGAGGGTCGAAGTGACCGGCCGGTAGGGTCGCGGCGTGACCACCCCAGCCACCAGGGCCGAAGCGCTGCACCTCACCGGTGAACGCACCGTGCCGGGCATCGCCGAGGAAAACTACTGGTACCGCCGCCACGAGGCCGCGTACCAGGAGCTCCTGCCCCTGTGCGAAGGCAAGACCGTCCTGGAGGCCGGGTGCGGCGAGGGCTACGGTGCCGGGCTCATCGCCACCGTCGCCGAGCGGGTGCTCGCCCTCGACTACGACGTCCCCACCACCGAGCACGTCGCCCGCCGCTACCCCGGCATCGGCGTGGCCAGGGCGAACCTGGTGTTCCTGCCGCTGCGGGACGCCTCGATCGACGTCGTCGCCAACTTCCAGGTGATCGAGCATCTCTGGGACCAGGGCGCCTTCCTCGCCGAATGCCGCCGCGTGCTCTCCCCCGGCGGCCGCCTGATCGTCACCACGCCCAACCGGCTGACCTTCACCCCGGACAGCGACACCCCGCTCAACCCGTTCCACACCAGGGAACTCGCACCGTCCGAATTGGACGAACTGCTGCGCGAAGCGGGTTTCGAGGTCGAGACGCTGCACGGCCTCCACCACGGCGAAGGCGTCGCCAAGCTCGACGCCAAGTACGGCGGCTCGATCATCGACGCGCAGCTCGACGTCGTCATGGGACAGCTGCCCGGTCAGGCGACCTGGCCGGCGGAGCTGCTCGCCGATGTCGAAGCCATCCGGGCCGCGGATTTCGCCATCCACGGTGAGGACCTCGACGCCAGCCTCGACCTCGTGGCCGTGGCGGTGCGCCGATGAGCGAGTACGAGGGCACGTTCTGCCTCGTCGTGCACAGCCATCTGCCATGGCTGCCGCATCACGGCTCCTGGCCGGTCGGCGAAGAATGGCTCTACCAGGCGTGGGCGCATTCCTACCTGCCGATGGTCGACCTCCTGCGCCGCTTCGCCGACGAGGGCCGCGAAGACGTCCTCACCCTCGGCATGACGCCGATCCTCGCCGCCCAGCTCGACGACCCGTACTGCATCGACGCCTTCCACGACTGGCTCGGCCACTGGCAGCTGCGCTCCTGGCACGCGTCCACGCTCTGGCGCGGCGACCCGCTGCTGCGCGACCTCGCGGCGAGCGAGTACCGGACGGCGCTCAAGGCATCGGAAGAACTCGAAACCCACTGGCGGCACGGTTTCTCGCCGATCCTGCGGTCCTTTGTGGACAATGGGACGATCGAACTGCTCGGCGGCCCGCTGGCACATCCGTTCCAGCCGCTGCTCGACCCGGCGGTCCGCGACTTCATGCTGCGTGGCGGGCTGGCCGACACCGCGCTGCGGATCGGACGGCGCCCCGAGGGCATTTGGGCACCTGAATGCGGTTACGCGCCCGGAATGGAATCCGGATACGCCGCCGCGGGAGTCCAGCGGTTCATGGTCGACGGGCCTTCCCTGCACGGCGACACCTCAGCGGCGCGGACCGTCGGCGATTCCGACGTCGTCTGCTTCGGCCGCGACCTCGAAGTCACGTACCGCGTCTGGTCGCCGAAGGCCGGCTACCCCGGCCATGCCGCGTACCGCGACTTCCACACCTGGGCGCACGAGGTCGGCCTCAAACCGTCGCGGGTGACCGGCAAAACCGTCGAGCCGCCGGACAAGGCGCCCTACGACCCGGCGCTGGCGACGGCCACCCTCGGCGGCCACGTCCAGGACTTCGTCGACACCGTCGTCGCCCGCCTGCGCTCGCTCAAGGCCGAGCACGGCCGCGAATCACTCGTCGTCGCCGCGTACGACACGGAACTGTTCGGGCACTGGTGGCACGAGGGCCCGGCCTGGCTCGAAGGTGTCCTCCGGGCGCTGCCCGAGGCTGGAGTCCGTGTCACGACGCTCAAGGGCGCGCTCGAAGCGGGCCACCTCGGCGGGAAGGTCGACCTCCCGGCGTCGTCGTGGGGCTCGGGCAAGGACTGGCGGGTCTGGGACGGCGAGCAGGTCGCCGACATGGTGCGGGACAACACCGCGCTGCAGCACCGGATGCTGGACCTGGTCACCGGGATGGACACGACGACCCGCGACGCCGTCCGCGATCAGGCCGTCGCCGAGGCGATGCTGGCGCTGTCGAGCGACTGGGCGTTCATGGTCACCAAGGATTCCGCCGCCGACTACGCGCGGCGGCGGGCGAAGGTGCACACCGAACGGTTCGACACGCTCGCCGGACTGCTCCGCGACGGTGCGCTCGACCGCGCACGGGAGACCGCGGCCGCGTTCCGGCGCGACGACGGGCCCTTCGGCCATGTCGACGCGCGTGACCTGCTGAGGAAATGACGAAAAGGGGCAATCATGGGCATCCACGACATCCCACTGAAGACGCTCGCGGGCGAGGACACGACGCTCGGCGCGCTCGAGGGCAAGACGCTGCTGGTGGTGAACGTGGCGTCGAAATGCGGGCTGACCCCGCAGTACACCGGGCTGGAGAAGCTGCAGGAACGGTACGCGGACAAAGGTTTCTCCGTCGTCGGGTTCCCGTGCAACCAGTTCGCCGGACAGGAGCCGGGCACCGCCGAGGAGATCCAGACCTTCTGCTCGACGACGTACGGCGTTTCGTTCCCGCTGTTCGAAAAGCTGGACGTGAACGGCGAAACCCGGCACCCGCTCTACGCCGAATTGACCAAGGCCGTCGACGCGGAAGGCGCCGCCGGTGACGTGCAGTGGAATTTCGAGAAGTTCCTCGTCGCCCCGTCCGGTGAAGTGGTGGGACGGTTCCGCCCGCGCACCGAACCCGAGGACGAACTGATCACCAAGGCGATCGACGCCACGATCGGCTGATCCGCACTTTTCCCGAGACGGGCGGGTTCCCGGAGCGATCCGGCGACCAAAGTCCCCGAAGATCCCGGCCACCCGCGCGACCAGGTGAAGCGCCAGACGACCCCGGGCAGCTGCCTTCTCAGCTGCTCGGGGTGCCCGTCCGGGTCCGGGACTCGGGCGGTCCGGTGGAGGTTCAGCCGGACCGACCCGCCTCGATGACCGCGCGATTGCGGGCCGCGACGGTCGCCGCATCGGCCTTCACCACCCGCCGGTCGTAGGTGAGCAGGCCGTTGACCTCGTTCTCGACGTCGGTGATCTGGGTGTAGATCGCGCCGGACAGGCCGGTTCCGGCGATGATCTTTTCGAGGTGTTCGCTGACCTCGGCATAGCGCTTCGTCAGCTGTGCCGAGGTCAGCGTCATCTCATAAGCCTGTGGCTCCCCCGGCCAGCGATGGTCGTCGACGACCAGGCCGAGGCCGCCGTACTCGCCGTCGACGATCACCCTGTGGTCCTTCACCGAGGGCTTCCCCGGGCCGACGTAGGTGTGGTCGTCGTAGACGTCGCCCGCTCCGGTGTCCGGCCGCGAGAAGCAGCAGTTCACCCCGCTGTTCGCGACGACGAGCCTGGTCGGGTCGAGGTCCTTCACCAGCTTCGCGATCCGCGCGGTGTCGAATTCGCCCCAGCCCTCGTTGAACGGCACCCAGCCGACGATCGAGGTCATGCCGCGCAACTGCTCGATCATCTCGATCAGTTCCGCTTCGAACCGCGCCTTCGCCTCCGGCACCGGATCGGGCGCGGTGCCGGGCGGGCCGTCGAAGGAGACGGTGAGCGACGGCATGTCCTGCCAGACGAGCAGGCCCAGCCGATCCGCCCAGTGATACCAGCGCTCCGGCTCGACCTTGACGTGTTTGCGGACGAAATTGAAGCCGAGTTCCTTGGTCTTCTCCAGGTCGAACCGCAACGCCTCGTCGGTGGGGGCGGTGTGGATCCCGTCCGGCCAGTACCCCTGGTCGAGCGGGCCGTGGAGGAAGGTGATCCGGCCGTTGAGCGCGATCCGAGGCCTGCCCTGGGCGTCGGCGACCGTCCCGATCGTGCGGAGCCCGGTGTAGGACTCGACGACGTCGAGCGCGGTGCCGCTCTCGTCGAGCAAGCGGACCTGGAGGTCGTAGAGATACGGATCGTCGGGCGTCCAGAGGCGCGGCGAAGGCACCTCCGCGCGCAAGCGGCGTCCCACGTCCTCCGCGACGCGTGCCACTTCCGGTCCATCGGGCTCGCTCACGATCAGCTCCACGCGGGCGCCGCCTGTGACCTTGGGCACAACCGTCACCCCTTCGAGGTCTGGCGTCACCTGAAGATCCCGGACGTGCTCGGACGGCACCGGCTCCAGCCAGACGGTCTGCCAGATACCCGACGCGGCGGTGTAGAAGATCCCTTTCGGGTCGTTCCGCTGCTTGCCGACGGGGTGGGTCGAAGCGTCGGTGCGGTCCGTCGCGCGGACCGTCAGTTCCTGCGATCCCGACGGCCGCACCACGTCGGTGATGTCCGCGCTGAAGGCCGTGTACCCCCCTTCGTGGACAGCCACTTTCTGATTGTTGACCCAGACCTCGGCGGACTGGTCGACAGCGCCGAAGTGGAGCAGGACGCGCTGACCGTCCCAGCCGGACGGGACCTTGAAAACCTTGCGGTACCAGAGGGTTTCGTCCCGCCGCCCGATACCGGAGAGCGCCGACTCCAGCGGGAACGGCACCAGGATCCGCTCGCCGTACCCGTTCCGGCCGGACGCGCCGCTGCCCGCGTACTCCCAGACGCCGTTGAGGTTCAGCCAGCGTTCGCGGACCAGCCGCGGACGCGGGTACTCCGGCAGCGCGTCGCCGGGCCCGACCTGCGCGGACCACGGCGTCGAGAGCACCGGTTCGACGGTTTCGAAGGCCGGTCCGGCCGCGTTCACCGAGGAGGTCATCACTCCGATGGTGGCAAAGATCGCCGCTCCTGTCGCCCTCGATCGGGTTCACCGGCAGGGGTGATCGCCCGGTCCCGGTGACGACCGACTCACGAGTAACCTCCACCCATGCGCGTGCTGATGTTGTCGTGGGAGTACCCACCCGTGGTCGTCGGCGGACTCGCACGGCACGTCCACGCCCTGGCCCGGCATCTCGCCCGGCAGGGGCACGACGTGGTCGTCCTGTGCCGTCACACGGCGGGCACCGACGCCGAGACCCATCCGAGGACCGATCGCGTGGTCGAGGGCGTCCGGATCATCCGGGTCGCCGAGGATCCGATGCACGTGACCTTCGAACGGGACCTCGTCGCGTGGACGCTGGCCATGGGGCACGCGATGGTCCGAGCCGCCACCGACCTGCTGCGCACCTGGCAGCCGGACGTGGTGCACGCGCACGACTGGCTGGTCACCCATCCCGCGATCGCGATCGCCGAGGCGGCGCGGGTGCCGCTGGTCGGCACGATCCACGCCACCGAGGCCGGACGGCATTCCGGCTGGCTCTCGCATCCGCTGAACCAGCAGGTTCACTCGGTCGAATGGTGGCTCGCGAACCGCTCGGACGCGCTGATCACCTGCTCGCAGGCCATGCGCCGCGAGGTGGCGCACCTCTTCGAGGTCGACGGCGACGCGGTCACCGTGATCCACAACGGCATCGAGGAACGCACCTGGCAGGTGCCCGCGGAAGAGGTCGCGCATGCGCGCGAGGTCTACAGTCCCTCCGGCGCGCCGCTGCTGCTCTACTTCGGACGGCTGGAATGGGAGAAGGGCGTGCAGGACCTGCTCGCCGCGCTCCCCCGGATCCGCCGCGCCAAACCGGGGACGCGGCTGGTCGTCGCCGGCAAGGGACGGCATCTGGAGGAACTGGTCGACCAGGCCCGCAAGCTGCGCGTCCGCCGCGCGGTGGACTTCGTCGGGCACCTCTCCGACCGCGAACTGCGCGCCGTCCTGGCCGCGGCCGACGCCGTCGTGCTGCCCAGCCGGTACGAACCGTTCGGGATCGTCGCGCTGGAGGCGGCCGCCGCGAAGGCGCCGCTGGTGGCTTCGACCGCGGGCGGGCTCGGCGAGGTCGTCGTCGACGGCGAGACCGGCCTGGCGTTCAGCCCCGGCGACGTCGACGCCCTCGGGGACGCCGTCGAGACGGTCCTGGACGACGAGGTCGCCGCCGCCCGCCGCGCGCTGACCGCGCAGTCGCGCCTGGCCGCGGACTTCGACTGGGGCCGGATCGCCGAAGCGACCGTCGCCGTTTACCGGCGGGCTCGCATCGGGGAGCCGGTGGAACTGGGGC
Source organism: Amycolatopsis lurida (assembly GCF_900105055.1). Lineage (NCBI taxonomy): Bacteria > Bacillati > Actinomycetota > Actinomycetes > Pseudonocardiales > Pseudonocardiaceae > Amycolatopsis > Amycolatopsis lurida. The sequence goes on along the minus strand of NZ_FNTA01000004.1, from coordinate 5,920,908 downwards.
GGCCGAAGATCGCGACCGGGAACGCCTTCGAGCCCTGATCACTCGACGCGTTCAGAGGACTGAATGCGGCAGGCGCGGCTGGGTCGTGCGGGGTAGGGCAACGTGTCAGGTCCTGAAACTCTCAGGGGCCCGGTCCTCGCAAGACCTGCCGCGGCTGCGACTGTCCACAAGGGGCTGAAGGGCGGTCTCCAATGCCTGATTTGAGCACTTTGCGCATTCTTGCGCCGGCGTCGTGAGTGATAAAGCGCGTTAGAACGACCATTACCACTCACGACCCCCGCGCAAAGCACTCAGATCGGACACGCAGACAGACCTCAGCGTCCTTTATGGACAATTAGCGTTCGTACTCGTCTTTGCGCGAAGGACCCCTTCATGCGGGCCGAGCCGCCGCATTCAGGTGACCATTCGTGGCGGTGTCCGCGGGGCGGAGGGGAAATCCGGGACGTCGGGGGACCCGGATCCCCCTCCACGAGCGTCGCGGGTCGCGAGGGGCGCGACCCCCGGAGCTGCTCTAGGTGACGAAGATCAGAAGTGGCAGGGCCGGACACAGTCCGGCTGCACCGAGACCCCGGCCGAAGCGGACACCGCGGGGGCGGCGAGGGCGACGGCGAGGACGGCGAAGGTCGCGGCCAAGAGGGTCCTCAACTGCTTCTTCATGGTTGCTCCTCGGGGAAACGGGTGGAATTCCCACCCGGCGCCGAGCATCCGCGCGACCCGCCGCCGAAACAACGGGGGTTTCACTAGGTACCCCTACCTAATCGCGGTCCGTGACCGATTCGTCCGGTCCCGTAAGGCGTAACTCGCTTGTTCGGCATAAGAAAGCCGCGAAGACCCCGTCCACGGTGGTGTGGTGAGGACGGGGTCTTCGCGGCGAAGCGCACGCCCGACAGCGCTACCGGAGGGGCGCGCGCGTGAAGCGGGTCCGGTGACGGGGAGCCGCCGCCACCGGACCCGTTGGGCCACACCGTCCCAAACCGGTGTGGAACCCGGCCGCCCCGCGTCAGGTAAAGGCGGCCGGAGCCTGCGTCACCGCGCGGTCAGGTACCGCGCGTACGCGCCGGTGGTGAGGAAGCTCGGCAGCTTCTCGCCCAGCGCGGTCTCGGTGAAGATCTCGTAGGCGTCGCCGAGCCGGTTGCCCTCGCCCAGTTCGGCCCGCACCGACGCCAGCTCTTCGTCCAAATAGGACACGGCCAGCTCGCGGGTGAGCGCGGTGCCGTCTTCGAGCTTCGTGCCGTTGCGGATCCACTGCCACACCTGGCAGCGGGCGATCTCGGCGGTGGCGGCGTCCTCCATCAGGTTGTGGATCGCCGCCGCGCCCGTACCGCGCAGCCAGGCGTCGATGTAGCGCAGCGCGACGTTGATGTTGGCGCGGACACCGGCTTCGGTGACCTCGCCGCCCGCGCTGGCCACGTCGAGCAGGTCCTCGGCGGTGACGACGACGTCCTCACGGAGCTTGCCGAGCTGGTTGGGCCAGCCGCCGAGCACGCCGTCGAACACCTCGCGGCAGACCGGGACGAGGCCGGGGTGCGCGACCCACGATCCGTCGAAACCGTCGTTCGCCTCGCGTTCCTTGTCCTGGCGGACCTTCTCGAGGGCGGTCGCGTTGATCTCCGGGTCCTTGCTCGGGATGAACGCGGCCATCCCGCCGATGGCGTGCGCCCCGCGCTTGTGGCAGGTGCGCACCAGCAGTTCGGTGTAGGCCCGCATGAACGGGACGGTCATCGTCACCTGCGCGCGGTCCGGGAGCACGAAGTCCGCGCCGTGCGACGAGAAGTTCTTGATGACGCTGAAGATGTAGTCCCAGCGGCCGGCGTTCAGCCCGGAGACGTGCTCGCGCAGTTCGTAGAGGATCTCCTCCATTTCGAACGCGGCGGTGATCGTCTCGATCAGCACGGTGGCCCGGACGGAGCCGCGCGGGATGCCGAGTTCCCGTTGCGCCAGCAGGAAGACGTCGTTCCACAGCCGCGCTTCGAGGTGGTTCTCGAGCTTCGGCAGGTAGAAGTACGGGCCGCTGCCGCGGGCCAGCAGCTGGCGCGCGTTGTGGAAGAAGTAGAGGCCGAAGTCGACCAGGCTCGCCGAGACCGGGCGGCCGTCGATGCGGATGTGCTTCTCCACCAGGTGCCAGCCGCGGGGGCGGGCGACGATCGTCGCGGGTTCGTCGCCGATGGTGTAGCGCTTGCCCGCTTCGGTGGTGAAGTCGATGTTGCGGCGGATGGCGTCGAACAGGTTGATCTGGCCGTCGATGACGTTGTGCCAGGTCGGCGAGGTCGCGTCCTCGAAGTCGGCGAGCCAGACCTTCGCGCCGGAGTTCAGCGCGTTGACCGTCATCTTGCGGTCGGTCGGGCCGGTGATCTCGACGCGGCGGTCTTCGAGACCGGGCGCGGCCGCAGCGACCGACCAGCTGCTGTCGTCGCGGACGGCCCGCGTCTCGGGCAGGAAGCCCAGCGGCTCCTCACCGGACTGGAGCTTCTCGCGGCGCAGGCGCCGGGCGTCGAGCAGCTCGCGGCGGCGGCCGGCGAACGCGTTGTCCAGTTTGGCCACGAAGTCCAGTGCGGCCGGGGTGAGGATCTCGTCGAACCGGTCACCGGCAGGTCCGCAGACGTCGATCCGGTAGTTCAGCTTCTCAACCATGGTGTGCCTCCGCTGGGGCTTCGCGAGAGATAGAAGAGGAAGGGAGGTGGCGGTCTCCCGGGGTCGAAAGACCGCCACCCGTCACCTACTTGCGAGGGATCAGAACTGCTCGGCCTCGGTGGAGCCGGCGAGCGCGGTGGTCGAGCTCTCCGGGTTCAGCGCGGTCGCGACGTTGTCGAACCAGCCGGTGCCGACCTCGCGCTGGTGCTTCGTGGCGGTGTAACCGCGGTCCTCCGAAGCGAACTCGCGCTCCTGCAGGTCGACGTAGGCGGTCATGCCCTCGCGGGCGTATCCGTGCGCCAGGTCGAACATCGAGTAGTTCAGGGCGTGGAAGCCGGCCAGGGTGATGAACTGGAACTTGTAGCCCATGTGGCCGAGCTCGCGCTGGAACTTCGCGATCGTCGCGTCGTCCAGGTGCTTCTTCCAGTTGAACGACGGCGAGCAGTTGTAGGCCAGCATCTGGTCCGGGTACTTGGCCTTGATCGCCTCGGCGAACTGGCGGGCGACCTCGAGGTCCGGCTTGGAGGTCTCCATCCACAGCAGGTCGGCGTACTCGGCGTAGGCCAGACCGCGGTCGATGCAGGGGTCGATGCCGTTGGTGACGTTGTAGAAGCCCTCGGCGGTGCGCTCGCCGGTGACGTACTTGCGGTCACGCTCGTCGACGTCGCTGGTGATCAGCGTGGCGGCCTGCGCGTCGGTGCGGGCGACGATCAGCGACGGCACGTTCAGCACGTCCGCGGCGAGGCGGGCGGCGTTCAGCGTGCGCTCGTGCTGCTTGGTCGGGATCAGCACCTTGCCACCGAGGTGACCACACTTCTTCTCGGACGCGAGCTGGTCCTCCCAGTGCACACCCGCGGCACCGGCGGCGATCATGCCCTTCATCAGCTCGAAGGCGTTGAGCGGGCCACCGAAACCGGCCTCGGCGTCGGCGACGATCGGGGCGTACCAGTCGATGTCGGTGTTGCCCTCGGCCCAGTTGATCTGGTCGGCGCGGCCCAGCGCGTTGTTGATGCGGCGGACGACGGCCGGCACCGAGTTGGCCGGGTAGAGGCTCTGGTCCGGGTAGGTCTGGCCGGAGAGGTTGGCGTCGGCGGCGACCTGCCAGCCCGACAGGTAGATGGCCTTGAGGCCGGCGCGCACCTGCTGCACGGCCTGGTTACCGGTCAGGGCGCCCAGCGAGTGGACGTAGTCCTCGGTGTGCAGGAGGTCCCACAGCTTCTCGGCGCCGCGGCGAGCGAGCGTGTGCTCCTCGACCACGCTGCCGCGCAGCTTGACCACGTCAGCCGCGGAGTACGAACGCTTCACGCCCGCCCAGCGGGGGTCGGTCTCCCACTGCTTGGCCAGTTCGGCGGCCGCCTGCTCCAGCTGCTGCGCGTGCTGAGTCATCGGATTCTCCCGGTGTTGCGAAGTTTGCGAGTGATCGCCTTTCCTGACCAGACCCTGACATGACAGGGGAAATCCGATCCAGGCCTCCAATTTGCCAATTTCTGCGAAGCTTCCGTAGCATCTTGCAAAGGTTGCGAATCGCAGATTCGCAAGCAGAGGCAAAATCCACGGGCTTGACCGTTCACTGAATCGTTCAGGCCCGGAAACCTTGCGGACAGAGAGGCCTCAGTGGACAAAACCTTCGCCGGAGCGAAGCTGCGGCATCTGCGCGAAAGCCGGTCGATGAGCCAGGCCGACCTGGCTCGTGTGCTGGAGATCTCACCCAGTTATCTCAATCAGATCGAGCACAACTCGCGTCCGCTGACCGTCCCGGTGCTCCTTCGCATCACGCAGGCGTTCGGTGTGGACACCGAGTTCTTCGCGAACAACGACACCGCCCGGCTCGTCGCGGACGTGAAGGAGGCGCTGCTCGACGAGGTCCTCGGCGTGGACGTCACGAACAGCGAGCTCAACGACCTTGCCACGAACCTGCCGACGATCGCCCAGGCCCTGGTCAAACTGCACCGCAGCTATCGCAACGCCGTGGAGAACACCGCCGCGCTGACCACGGAAAACGGGCTGGGCATGCACGGCAGCGCGGCGGGCTCGTTGCCGCACGAAGAGGTCCGCGACTTCTTCTACGAGCGGGAGAACTACGTCGCCGAGCTGGACGAACGCGCCGAGCGGATGGCGCACGACATCCCCCTGCAGCGTGGCCAGGTGCTCGCGGCGCTGAAGGAGACCCTGATCCAGCGCTACGGCGTCGACGTCACGAACGAAGGCATCGACGAGACCAACGGCGAACAGCACCGGTACGAACCGGGGCCGCGAGTGCTGCGGCTGGCGCCGAGCCTGCGCGTCGGGCAGCAGGCGTTCCGGATGGCCTCGCAGATCGCGCTGCTCGAATACGACGACCTGATCACCGAACTCGCCGACTCGTGGGCGTTCTCCGGGCCCGCCGCGCGTTCGCTGGCACGCGTGGGGCTCGCGAACTACTTCGCGGGCGCGCTGATCCTCCCCTATGGACCGTTCCTGGCGAGCGCGGAACGCTTCCGCTACGACATCGAGCGGCTCTGCGACCACTTCGGCGTCGGCTTCGAGACGGTCTGCCACCGGCTCTCCACGTTGCAGCGCCCGAAGAACCGCGGCGTGCCGTTCTCGTTCGTGCGGGTCGACCGGGCAGGCAACATGTCGAAACGCCAGTCCGCCGCGGGTTTCCATTTCTCGCGCGTCGGCGGCGCGTGTCCACTGTGGAACATCTACGAGGCGTTCGCCCAGCCGGGCAAGATCCTCACCCAGATCGCGACCCTGCCCGACGGCAAGAGCTACTTCTGGGTCGCGCGGACGGTGTCGCGCAACATCGGCGGCTACGGCAGCCCCGGCAAGACGTTCACCGTCGGCCTCGGCTGTGAACTACGGCACGCGAAACGGCTCATCTACTCGACCGGGCTCGACCTCGACGATCGCGCCGCGGCCACCCCCATCGGCATGGGATGCAAAGTCTGCGAACGCCCGGCATGCTCGCAGCGCGCGTTCCCGACGATCGGCAAACAGCTGACCGTCGACGAGAACACCAGCACCTTCGTCCCGTACCCGGCGGTGCCCAAGTCGCCTTGAGCCGTCCTGATCTCCCTGGCAGGGTGACCGTCGACGGCCGCGGCCTGTGACGGCGGCCACCGCACTGGGGAGAAAAGAATGATCTTGGTGACCGGGGCAGGCGGCAACGTCGGCTCGGAACTGACCGCGATCCTGGCGCGTGGCGGGCATCCCGTCCGAGCGCTGGTCCGCACGCCGCGGCCGTTGCCGGACGGCGTCGAAGGGGTGACAGGAGATCTCAACGAGCCGGCGAGCCTGAAGCCCGCGTTGGCCGGTGTCCGGGCGGTCTTCCTGCTCGGCGGCTACGAGAACATGCCGGGCGCGCTCGCGGTGATGCGGGACGCGGGCGTCGAGCAGGTCACACTGCTGTCGTCCCGCTCGGTCGTCGGCGGGCACACCGACAACGCCGTCGCGGGTATGCACATGGCGGCCGAGGCGGCGGTGCGCGCTTCGAAGCTGGCGTGGACCTTCCTGCGGCCGAGCGGGTTCATGTCGAATTCGCTGCAGTGGGTCCCGCAGCTTCGCGCCGGGGATGTCGTCCGCGAGCCGTTCGCGAACGTCCCGGTGGCGACGATCGACCCGTACGACATCGCCGCCGTCGCCGCGGAGTCGCTGACCACGCCGGGACACGAAGGGCTCGCGTATGCCATCACCGGACCGGGTTCGCTCCGGCCCGCCGACCGGCTCCGTGTCCTCAGCGAGCTGCTCGGAAGGGAGCTACGGCTGGAACCGCTTTCGGACGCCGAGGCCCGCGTGACGATGAGCGCGGAGATGCCGGAGAAGTACGTCGACGCCTTCTTCCGCTTCTTCGCCGAGGGCGAGTTCGACGACTCGGCGGTCACGAATGCCGTCCAGGACCTCACCGGACGGGAGCCGCGGCCGTTCGCGACCTGGGCACGGACGCATCTGGCCGCGTTCCGCTAGCCGGCGGCCGGGTCGCCGATCCGGCCGAGGAACAGCGGCGCCCCGGTGGCCGTGTCGGTGATGACGAAGAGGAACGGGCGGTCGGCGGTCACGGTGCGCGGCAACTCGGCCGACACGGCTCGGGCGTCGACCCCCGTGGCCGCCGCGGCCTCGGTGCCCTCCTCGTCGACCTGGACGAAGGTCTTGTGCTGCACCGAAGCGATCCGTAGCCGGGCTTCGTCGGTGATGCCGCTGAAGTCCGCGCCGGGTTCGAACGCCGTGGGCATGCCCGCCTCCTTGAGCGGCGCCGTCAGGTCCAGCGCGGACCGGACGGTGAACCTGGGCATGGCCAGTTCCACGGTGGCAGGCCGGATCTCGCCGAGCAGCGCGGCGATTCCCTTGCCGCGAAGGGCGTCGATCGCGGCGGGCACGATCACGGTGAAGGCCAGCCGCCCGCCGCGATAGGGCAGCGTGACCGCCTGATACCCCGGCCCTTCGGCGTAACCCAGCTGGATCTCCGGAGCCGTGCGCATCATCGGGACGGTCACCGCCGACCCGTCGGCCCTGGTGAACGGCGCGTCCATGGTGAGGTCGCGGGGGAATTCCCGCGCCCATGGCACTTTCAGGTACAGGGCGTTGGCGAGGACGAGCCTGGTGTCGCCGGTGATCGACTTCTCCGGGAACAGGTCTTCGATCCTGCCCTGGGTCTGGTCCGCCACCGTCCGGTTGATCCGATCACGGGCGCCGCCGGGGTCGGCGACGAAGTCCTCGTCCCTCGTCGCCGCACCGAACCGGTCGCGCACCACGTCCCGGTACCCGGGCTTGATCCCGAGCCCCCGCTGGATCCAGGCCGTGTTCGACACCTTCAGATCCTCGTGGCCGGCGACCGGCGGGACGGGAGGCCCGTCTCCGGGAAGACGCAGCACCTTCCGGATCTGCGCCGCGGTGTCGCCCTTCGCGCCGGCGCCGACCATCTGCACCGCCGTGGAGACGCTCACCGGCGACAGCACGAGGTTCGGCCCGCTCGCCAGGGCGGGCGCGGTGAGCAGGTCGAGCCCGAAGCCGCCGGCCGCCTCGACCGCCGCGGCCATGTCGGAAGCCACCTGCTGGGTCACGGGCAGCGGCGCTGGTGGTTCTTCGCGGGCGGGTTCCGCACCGCACGCCGTGAGCAGCACGACCAGGCCGAGCGCGAGGGACCGAGTGAACACCGTCATGACCGGGAGACGGTCTTCGTGTCCGGTTCGGTTGCACCGGGCCAGGCGGAAAGCGGACGTCTCTCCGTCGTGGCCGGGGCCGGTCAGTACATTCAGCATTCGTGCAAGGGATCGAAACGGTGAGCGCCCGAACGGTCGAAGAGGCCGCCAAGCGATTGGCCGGGGTGGTGACCCGCACGCCGCTCGAACCGAACGAGCGGCTCTCGGCGCGGGTCGACGCCCGGGTCTGGCTCAAACGCGAAGACCTGCAGACCGTGCGCTCGTACAAGATCCGCGGCGCGTACAACTACATCGTCCAGCTAGACGCGGAGCACCGTGAGCGCGGCGTCGTCTGCGCGAGCGCGGGCAATCACGCGCAGGGCGTCGCGTACGCGTGCCGCCGGCTCGGCGCGAACGGCCGCGTCTACGTTCCCGGCACGACTCCCCGCCAGAAGCGCGAGCGGATCGCGACGCTGGGCGGCTCGCATATCGAAGTCATCGTCGTCGGGGAGACCTACGAAGACGCCTTCACCGCCGCGAAGCACGACGCGGAGACGACCGGAGCGACGCTGGTCCCCGCCTTCGACGCGCCGGAAACAGTGGCCGGCCAGGGCACGGTCGCGATGGAGGTCGTCGCGCAGCTCGGGTTCATCCCCGACGTCATGGTGGTGCCCGTCGGCGGTGGCGGGCTGCTCGCGGGGATCGCCGCGTGGGCCGCGGAACGGGCGCCGGAAATGCGGATCGTCGGCGTCGAACCGGCGGGCGCGACCTGCATGGCGGCCGCGCTGGCGGCCGGTGAGCCCGTGCGGCTCGAAAACGTCGACACCTTCGTGGACGGCGCGGCGGTCGCGCAGGCCGGAGCGGTGACATATCCGCTGGTCCGCGACGGCGGTGTCGAGCTCACCGACGTCGCCGAGGGCGCGATCTGCACGGAAATGCTCGCGATGTACCAGTCCGACGGCGTGATCGCCGAACCCGCGGGCGCGCTCGCGACCGCCGCGCTGGGCACGGCGGTGAAGATCGACCCCGGGCAGATCGTGGTGTGCGTCGTCTCCGGCGGCAACAACGACGTCAGCCGCTACGGCGAAGTGCTCGAACGGTCGCTGATCCACGAAGGACTGAAGCACTACTTCCTGGTGGGTTTCCCACAGGAGCCCGGCGCGCTGCGGCGGTTCCTCGACGAGGTCCTCGGGCCGGACGACGACATCACGCGGTTCGAGTACGTGAAGCGCAACAGCCGCGAGACCGGCCCGGCGCTGATCGGCGTCGAACTCGCGCGGCCCGGTGACCTGGAAGGCCTGCTGCACCGGCTGGAGGCGAGCCCTCTGCAGGTGGAACGGGTGGAACCGGGGAGCCCGCTGTTCCATTTCCTGGTCTGAACCGCCGCGGTGGGCCACTGAGGGACTTGTCGGTGGCCTGTGGTCCACTGGTCGCCATGGTGAGCAAGGTCGACGGAGTCCGGAGTCTCGATGCGTTGCGCGAGCTGGTCCACAGCGGCGCGGAGCCCGAGTACCAGCTCTTCTACGGCCACACACCGCTCAAGAGCGGCCGGATCAACGCGGCCTGCCTGAGCCAGTGGTGGCTGGCGCCGTTCGTCGCGGGCGGCGAGCGGTACCCGACGGCCGAGCACTACATGATGGCGAGCAAGGCGGAACTGTTCGGCGATCACGAGGCCGCGGCCGCCATCCGTCAGGCACCGGACCCCAAGACCGCCAAGATCCTCGGCCGCGAGGTCACCGGTTTCGACGCCGAGGTCTGGGAGCGGCACCGCTTCGACATCGTCATCGACGGCAACCTCGAGAAGTTCCGCCAGCACGCCGAAGAGCGCGAGTTCCTGCTGTCCACGGGCGACAAGGTGATCGTCGAGGCGTCCAGGATGGACTTGGTCTGGGGCAGCGGCCTCGCCCGCGAGGACAAGAACGCCACGCGCCCCGACTACTGGCGCGGGCAGAACCTCCTGGGCTTCGCGCTCATGGAGGTCCGGGAGCAGCTGCGCGGCTAGTGCACGCGTAACTCGCGTGATCAGGAACGTAACTCACGTGATCAGAGGCGTAACTCGTGAGTTACGCCTCCGATCACGCGAGTTACGCCTTCGATCACGCGAGTTACGAGTCGACGCCCAGGGTTTTCTGCAGTGCCTTGTTCGCCTTGCGCGCCATGTCGGCGACGGCTTCGCGGCGGGCGGCGTCGGCGGCGTAGTCGTCCTGCCGGTTCCGCACCACGCGCGCGGGTGAACCGACGGCGATCGAGTAGTCCGGGATCTCGCCCCGCACCACGGCGTGCGCGCCGAGGACGCAGCCGCGGCCGACCCGGGTGCCCTTGAGCACGGAGACCTTGGTGCCGATCCAGGTGTCGGGCCCGATCCGCACCGGCGACTTCACGATGCCCTGGTCCTTGATCGGGACGGTGATGTCGGTGGTGACGTGGTCGAAGTCGCAGATGTACACCCAGTCCGCGACGAGCGTGGCCGCGCCGAGTTCGATGTCGAGGTAGCCGTTGAGGACGTTCTGCCGCCCGAACACCGCCTTGTCGCCGATGCGCAGCGAACCCTCGTGGCAGCGGATCGCGTTGCCGTCGCCGATGTGCACCCAGCGGCCGATCTCCAGCCGCCCGTAGCCGGGGCGGCAGTGGATCTCGACGTCCTTGCCGAGGAACACCATCCCCCGCAGGATGATGTGCGGATTCGCGATCCGGAACTTCAGCAGCCGCCAGTAGCGGACGAGGTACCAAGGCGTGTACGCGCGGTTTCGCAGCACCCAGCGCAGCGAGTCCTTGGTCAGGAACTTCGCCTGACGCGGATCACGACGGGCCTGGCCCCAAGCGCGGAGCCGTGACAGCGCGGGCGCACCCCACATGGACGTCATACCGGTGACCGTAACCTGTGTTCAGGCCGCCGACCGCAAAGGGGAGCACGCGCATGGGCACCAAGCTGATCATCGACACCGACCCGGGGGTCGACGACGCCTTCGCGCTGGCGCTGGCCGCGCAGTCCGAGGACGTCGATCTCCTCGGCGTGACCACGGTGTTCGGCAACGTCCCGCTGAGCCACACCACCTCCAACGCCCGCCGCCTGCTGCAGCTTTTCGGCCGTGACGACGTGCCGGTCGCCGCCGGCGCCGCGCGGCCGATGGTGTACGACAACGCCAAGCCCGCCGGGTTCGTCCACGGCCAGGACGGCCTGTCCGGCCACGCCGGGACGCTGCCGGAGGCGAAGCGCCCGCTCGACGAACGCGGCGCCGTCCGGCTGCTGGTGGATCTGCTGGAAGCCGCCGGCGAGCCGGTGACCATCGCCCCGATCGGCCCGCTGACGAATATCGCGCTGCTGCTGGCGGCCCATCCGGACATCCGCGAGAAGATCGGCCGGATCGTCGTCATGGGCGGCGGAGTGACCAAGGGGAACTCCACCACGGCGGCCGAGTTCAACATCTGGAGCGACCCCGAGGCCGCGCGCCGGGTGCTGGTCGACGAGGACATCCCGACGGTGCTGGTCCCGCTCGACATCACGCACCAGTGCTCGGTCGACACGGACTGGCTCGGCAAACTCGCCGCGTCCGGCCCGCTCGGCGCGGCGCTCGAAGCGCTGACCCCGACGTACGTGAAGCACTACACCCCGATCCTCGGCATGCCGGGGATGGTCATGCACGACGCGGTCGCGGTGGCCGAAGCGATCCGGCCGGGCATCCTCGACCTCGAGCCATACCCCGTGGACGTCGAGTGCGGCTTCGGCCCGGCGCGCGGCGCGACACTGGTAGACCGGCGAAGGCTGGGAAACACCGCCCCGCAGGCCGTGCCGGGCCGCACCATCGACATCGCGCTGACCACCGACGTCGACGCCTTCCGCGACTTCGTCCTCGGCCGGATCACCGGGGGCCGGTGATGGAGCAGGAAACCTCGCGCCGCCGCAGACTGCCGGTGATCCTCGCCGCCGTCGTCGTCGCGGGCGCCGCCCTGGTCGCCGCCATCACCTTCGCGCCGAAGGACGCACCGAAGACGGAGGCCGCCGCCGTCCAGTCCTCGGCTCCGCCCGCGCCGCCGTCGACGTCGTCCGCCCCGGCGGAAATGCCGAAGGAACAGCCGAAGGTCCCGCAGCAGATGGGGAAGGAATTCGACGCCTGGGTGTCGAAGACCAGCGGCTGGCTCGACATCCCGCTGCGCGCGATGACCGGATACGCGAAGACCACCGTCGCGCTGAGCAAGGAAACGCCGGGATGCCGTCTTTCCTGGGTGACGCTAGCCGCGCTCGGGAAGATCGCCTCCGATCACGGCCGCGCCGCGGGTTCGGGCCTGAACGCCGATGGCGTGCTGACCAAACCGCTCGGCGCGGTCGAGGTCCGCGACTTCTACAACAAGGTCGTCTCGTCCGCGAACGCCAGCGGCCCGCTGCAGCTGACGCCGTCGGTGTGGAACCAGTTCCAGGCCTCGGCCACCGGCGGGAAACCGGACCCGCAGAACATCGACGACGCCACGCTCACCGCCGGGCGGGCCCTGTGCGCGGGCGGCCGCGACCTCGGCCAGGGCCAGACGTGGTGGAACGCGGTGAGCACGCTGCAGCCCGCGCCGCTGCTGATGCACCGCACGCTCGCGACGGTGAACGTCTACGGCACGGTCGGCCAGAGCCCGCAGCCGCCGAACGCGGCGGCCTTGAGCGCGGTCAACTTCGCCATCGACAAGATCGGGCTGCCCTACGTCTGGGGCGGCAACGGCACCGGTGGCGGCGACCCCGGTTTCGACTGCTCCGGGCTGACGACGGCCGCGTACGCGAGTGCGGGCGTCAAGCTCATGCGCACCGCCCACACGCAGTATCACAGCGTGAACAAGGTGGCCGATCCGCAGCTGGGCGACTTGATCTTCTACGGCGAGCCGAACACGAAGATCCACCACGTCGGGCTGTACATCGGGAACCAGCAGATGATCGACGCCCCGCAGACCGGGCAGGCGGTGCAGGTGCACACCTACCGGAAGCAGGGCGACGATTACGCCGGAGCGGGCCGCCCGACGGCCTGAAGCGGCATAAGGTGACCGCGTGTATTCACCGATCCCGGTCCTGAACGAACTCAAGGACCTCTACGACTCGGCCCGCGACTACCTGGCCGACGGTTTCGAGCTGTCCGACTACGACGACAAAAGCAGCTTCCCGCAGGAGCTGGACGACCCCGCGTTCCTCGCGCGGCTGATCCCCTTCGCCCAGGCGAACGGCAGCGGCTCGACCTACGCGATCTGGCGGGCCGACGACGGGACGGACCTCGCCCGGTCGCCCGTCGTGGTCTTCGGCGACGAGGGCGGTGAGCACGTCGTCGCGCGCGACTTCACGGATTTCCTGCGGCTACTGGGTTTCGACGCCGAAATCATGGTCGATCACGACTCGGCGTACTACTACCGCGAGGAAGACGACGACCACAGCGGCTCGCACGAACGGTACGTCGAGTGGCTCCGTGAGCGGGGCCTGACGCCGGCCGAGGATCCGGACGGCGTCGTGGCCGCCGCTCAGAAGGCCTACGGGGAACGGTTCCGGGCGTGGATCACGCCGTTCTACGCGAAGGTCGGCTGGGCCTGAAAAGCCGGAGCGTTGTCCCGCGCCCAGTCGGCGAACGTGCGCGCCGGACGGCCGAGGAGTTCTTCCACCGTGGTGGTCGTCGGCCCGGGGCGCTCGCTGTAGTCGGCCAGTGAGCCGAGCAGCCGGGCGGGGACTTCCTCGGGCAGCCCCTGCGCGAGCATGCCCTGCCGTACTTGCTCGGGGGGAAGCTCCTGAAAGGACAGTGGCCGGTCGATGGCCGCGCCGATGAGCCGCACCTTTTCGTGCTGATCCACCGATTCCGGACCGGTCAGCGTGTACACCGATCCCACCGGGACGCCGCCGAGAAGGGCGCGCGCGGCGACCTCGGCGATGTCGGTTTCGTGGATCGGAGACGTGGCCGCCCGGCCGTACGCGCCGCGCACCACGTCGCCGGCCTTGATCTGCGGTGCCCAAGCCAGCGCGTTGGCGGCGAAATCCGCCAGGCGCAGCACCGTCCACTCCAGACCTGAGCGCGTGACGAGGTCTTCGGCGTATTGGAACTGTGCGGCGAATCGGGCCTCCCCGACCGGGTGCTCCACGGTGGTGGCCGACAGGAGCACCACACGCCGGACACCTCGCTCGGCCGAGAGCTTCAGGAGCTCTTCGAGGCCGGGGCCGGTGGCACGCGGGCTGATCTGGATCGCTTCGACACCCTCCAGCGCCGTCTCGATCCAGGCGGGATGAAACAGGTCTCCAGCAACGACTTCCGCGGTGCCGGGGAGACCGGTCCCGTCGCCGCGAGTGACCGCGCCGACGGAGGAACCCTGGTCCAGCAACACATTCATCACCTGACGTCCCACGACGCCGTTCGCTCCGGTGATCAGGATCATGATCGTTTCCTTTGTTCGGCGGGTGGGTGGTCAGACAGTGACGGGCGCTTCGGCCGGGACGACACGGCGGCGACGGGCCGGGAGCATCGACGTCGGATGCGAGATGCTCCAGGCCGCGGCCTTACAGATGATCTCCTTGAGCCGGGCGGCGGTCTTGCCGGTGAGCGCGGAGTCCTTGGGCCGGTCGTCCGGGGTCACCCACTGCACGACGGCGTCGCGGCGGCCGAGGCTGACGCACTGGCCGGTGTACCCGATCTTGTTCTCGGGGAGCGAGCCTCCGGTCAGGCGGGCGACGATGGCGTCGGCCGCGCGGTAGGCCGTGGGAACCCCCGAGGCGCAGGACATCCGCAGTGGCGTCCCGTTCACGCCCGTCGCGAACGCGGCGTCGCCGACCGCGTAGACGTCCGCGTGCGAGACCGACCGCATCGTGTCGTCCACGACGATCTGTCCCGTCGCGGAGACTTCCAGCGTCGTGGCGGCGGCGATGTGGTGGGCGGCGAAGCCCGCCGTCCAGACGGTCACCTCGGCCGTGATGGCGCGGCCGTCCGCGGTCATCGCTCCGGTCCGCCCGACGCTCGTGATGTCGGTGTCCTCGTGCACGGTGATGCCGAGCCGGTCGAAGGTGCCGCGCAGGTGACGCTGGGCCTTCTCGCTCATCCAGTCGCCGAGGCCGCCGCGGATCGCGAAAGAGACTTCGAGATCCGGCCGGGCTTCCGCGATCTCCGTGACGCCTTCGATGCCGGTGAGGCCGCCACCGACGACGAGGACCGTTCCGCCCGCGGCGAGATCGGCGAGGCGCGATCGCAGCCGCAGCGCGGAACCCTTGCCGTCGATGTGGTGGGCGTGCTCGGCGACGCCGGGAACGCCGCTGTCCGCGGCGGCGCTGCCGAGGGCGTAGACGAGCGTGTCGTAGGCGATTTCGCCGTCGGAGAGGGCGACGGTCTTGCCTTCGGTGTCGACAGCGGTGACCCGGGCGATCCGCACCCCCACGCCCGTGCCCGCGAAGACGTCGGTCAGCAGGCGGGGCTTCAGGTCCTGACCGGTCGCGAGCTGGTGCATGCGGACCCGCTCGACGAACTCGGGATCGGCGTTGACGAGGGTGATCTCGGTGTCGGCGGGGTGCAGCCGCTTCGCGAGACGCCCGGCGGCGTTGGCTCCGGCGTACCCGGCTCCGAGGACGACGATTCGATGCTTCATGGTCTCACTCCTGTCCGGTCGGTGTTCGCTTCCTGAACCGGACAGCGGCACGAAACCTGACAGCGGCGGACTGTGATCCGGGTCACCAGTCGACGGCGAGTGGCTCCCCGTGCCCGGATTCGGCCCACCGGCGCGTCGCGCGCTCGAGTTTGGCGGGGTTCACCTGGGCGTGGACCGCCGCGATGCCGTCGGCGGTCAGGTCGAAGGAGACGACACCGGCGACCCGGTCCTCCACCATCAGCACCAGCGCGGGCGCACCGTTGGCGACGGTGGGGAACAGCACGGGCTTGCCGCCGATCAACGACCACTTGGCCGCGCTCGGCTTGAAAAGCCCGCGCAGGAACCTCGCCACCCGCAGCGCGCCGGTGACCGGCCGCGGCAGCGAGAAGAGCACACCGCCACCGTCGCCGATGCTGACCGCGTCGCCGGCCAGCAGCCGCACCAGCGTGTCGGTCCGGCCGCTGAGCGCCGCGGCGAGGAACTCCTCGACGATCTTGCGGGCGGCGGCCTCGTCGACCTCCACCCGGCGGCGGTCGGCGGCCAGATGTCCCTTGGCACGCCGGTAGATCTGCTGGCAGTTCGCTTCGGTCACGTCGAGCACCTCGGCGATCTCGGCGTGCGAGTACCCGAACGCCTCGCGCAGCACGTACACGACGCGCTCCCTGGCCGAGAGCCGCTCCATCAGCGTGAGCATCGCGATCGAGACCGACTCACGCTGCTCGACGGTGTCGGACGGCCCGAGCATCCGGTCCCCCGCGAAGACCGGCTCGGGCAGCCATTGGCCCACATAGGTTTCCCGCCGGGCCCGCGCCGAGGTGAGCCGGTTGAGGCAGAGGTTGGTGAGCACCTTCGTCAGCCAGGCCTCGGGTGTCTCGACGGACCCGTGGTCGGCGGACTGCCAGCGCAGGAACGTGTCCTGCACCGCGTCCTCCGCGTCGCTCGCGGACCCCAGCAAGCGATACGCGATCGCCTCCAACCGGCCACGGGCCGCCTCGAACACCTCGACTTCGCGCGCACCCACCAGCATCGCTCCAGATTAGCCATCGCGACGCTGTGCGTGTGACGCCTTCCGTTCCTCGATCCCGAACAGCTTCAGCAGCCGCTCGGGGATGTCTTCCCCGAAGATGCTTTCGAGCAGGAAGTCCTCCTCCATGGGCGTTTCACTGCGGACGAACATGGCCTGTTCGTACTCGGCGAGAGCCGTCTCGACGTCGTCGGGACGCCCGGCGAGGGCTTTGGCGAGTTCGGCGCCGTCGAGCATCGCCAGGTTGGCGCCTTCCCCGTTCGCCAGTGCGAGATGCGCGGCGTCGCCGAGCAACGTCACGCCGGGGACGCGTTCCCACCGCAGCCCGGACGGCAAGGCGAAGGCAGGACGATGGATCGGCGCGACGTCGCTTTCGGTGATCAGCGCGGTGAGCTCCGGCGACCAGCCGTCGAACTCCGCCGCGATCCGCGCCTTGGCGGTTTCGGCGTCGGTGAAGTCGAACCACTCCAACGGCTTGCTCAGCTCCACATAGGCGTGCAGCGTGTCTCCTTTTTCCCGGTGGGCGTTGATACTCGTGCCCTCGGTGGGTCCCGTCCCGACCATCGATCCGCCCCCGACCGTCTCGGCCACGGCGACATGACGGGTATCGGAGTCGTACAGGTAGGTCTCGACGTACGAGCTGCCGGAGTACTCGGGAACGGCGTCGGTGAGCAGCGGCCTGATCCGCGACCAGGCGCCGTCCGCGCCGACCAGGAGCCCCGCGACGACGGTGGTGCCGTCGTCGAAGGCGACCTCGTGGCGGCCGTCGCCGAGCGTCCGGGCGCCGACCGCCTTGCGTCCCCACCGGACGGTGCCTTCGGGGAGCGAGTCGAGCAGCATCCGCCGCAGGTCCCCGCGTTGTGCCTCGGGGCGGCCGCCCGTGCCGTCGTCGCCCCGTTCGAACAGGACGGTCCCATCCGACTCGAGGACCCGCATTGCCTGACGGCCCTCCAGGACGATGCCGCGGAACTCGTCCATGAGCCCGGCGGCTTCGAGGGCGAGCTGCCCGTTGTAGTCGTGGATGTCGAGCATCCCGCCTTGCAGGCGCGAGGTCGGGGAAGCTTCCGCTTCGTAGACCTCGGACGGGATGCCGTGGACGTGCAGGACCCTGGCCAGGGTGAGCCCGCCGAGTCCGGCGCCGATGATCGTGACAGGTGTGTTCATGGTGACCTCCCGAGTCGCTTCTGGAATGACATTCCAGAGCGTGCTCAGGGCCGCTGTCAGGCGGCGCACACGACGCTGGCACCCGGCTGGCAGGCGCTGTCAGCCGAAGAATTCGACGGTGCCCGCGGACCAGCCTGGATCGCCGGTCCTCGCGAAGGCGACCCAGGCGCCGTGCATCCTGGCCGCGAGGCCTTCCGGGGCGGGATCGGGCCCGAGCAGGCCCGCCTCCCCGTGCAGCCATGGCTCGCCCGCGACGTCGAAGACGAACGGCAACTCGACGGTGTGGGCGGCGCCGAGCCGTCCGTTCAACGCCGTCGAGCGATGGCCGAACGAGTACCGATGGGTGTGACCGTCCGAGATCCGCGCGTGCGCCCGCGCCAGGCGCTCGGTACCGGCGCCGAACAGTGTGTGCCCGAGATCTGGCCGGCCGTAGAGGTTTCCTTCCTCGGTGTTGGTGCCGATGAGCAGCGCGACGTCGCCGTCGAGCGGACCGTCGGCGGGCTGGACCGGCGACACGAGGCTGAACGGGCTCAGCCCGGCCAGCGGATCGCCGGCGTTTTCGGTCCGCAGATCGAGACCGGCCAGCGCGGGCAGGATTTCCACGAACCGCTCGTCCGGGAGCTCGCCGAAAGCTCGCGCGGTAGGCTCGGTTCCCAGCGCCGAAGCGGCCGCCGCCGTGACCCGGGCGGCCTGCTCCGGTGTGAAGGCGCCGGTTCCGCTGCCGCTCTGGATGATCGCCCGGTGGACCATTCCCTTGGCCTCCGGCGTCGCGAGCAGCGCGCCGGTGAGCGTCGCCCCCGCGGATTGCCCGAAGACGGTGACGTTGCCCGGATCGCCCCCGAACACCGCGATCGTGTCCCGCACCCAGCCGAGCGCGGCGAGCACGTCGAGCAGCCCCCGGTTGGGCGGAGTACCCGCCAGGTCGAGGAAACCGGGGACGCCGAGGCGATAGTTCACCTTCACCAGGACGACGCCGTCGCGCGCGAACGCTCTTCCGTCGTACAGCGCGGCGCGAGCCGAACCGGTGACGAAACCGCCGCCGTGCACGAACACCATGACCGGACGGCGGCCGTCGTCCGCCGCGGGCGTCCGGACGTCGACGGTGAGGTACTCGTCGCCGCGCGCCCAGCCGGGGCCGAAATACGGGGTCATGTCGAGCCCGCTGAAGTCACGCACCGGCTGGGGAGCCGTCGGCCCGGCCCGCGTGCCGTCGCGGACGCCGGACCAGCCCGGATGCGGCGACGGCGGGAGGAAGCGACCCGGTCCGATCGGCGCCGCCGCGTACGGGACGGCCTGGTAGAGCTCACCGAAGGAGTCGCGGCGGCCGCGCACGACACCGGACGGGGTTTCTGCTTGTACGTACACGAAAACTCCTCAGGAGAGGGTGGAGAACCCGGCCCACCGCGCGATCGCGAACTTCGATCCCCGGCGCTCGACCCGCAGAGCGCCCTGGGCACCGAAATGCGCGGGGAAGACGAGAGCGTTGTCGTCGGCGGCCTGGCCGAGCAGTTTGTGCCGGGTGGCGCGGGATCCGGCCGGGTCTTCGCAATAGGGCGAATTGGTGTCCGGCTCCACGATCTGCAGCGCGGTGTGCACGAGGTCGCCCACGAACAACGCCCGCTCCCCACCCGATTCCAGGGTGAGCACGGACGAGCCCGGGGTGTGGCCGGGCGCGAGGTCCAGCCGCAGATTCCGGTCGATGCGGTGCGTGCCGTCCCACAGGCGGGTCAGCCCAGCCTCGTGCACCGGCGCGACACTGTCCTCGAAGACGTTCTGATTTCCACGCCCCAGCACGGAATCGTGCGCTTCGGCCGGATTCCAGAAGTCGAAATCGGGCCGCGGCAGCAGATACTCGGCGTTCGGGAAGGTCGGCACCCAGGTGCGGCCGTCGAGCCGCGTGTTCCAGCCGACATGGTCGATGTGCAGATGCGTGTTGACCACGACGTCGACGTCCTCGGGCCGCACACCGGCGGCCGCGAGGTTGTCGAGGTAGGCGGTGTCGAGGCGGTTCCACACCGCCGCGTAGGGCCGGTCCTTGTGGTTGCCGACCCCGGTGTCGACGAGGATCGTGCGTCCTTCGCTGCGGATCAGCCAGGACTGCAGCGCCGTGCGGCACTCGTTCGTCTCGGGGTTCCAGAAGTCGGGCGCCAGCCAGTCACGGTGTTCGTCCCACGCGCCGCCGGGGCTGTCCGGCATGAACTCGGCCGGCGTCATGCCGAGCGAACCGTAGAACTCCTTGACCCGGGTGACCGTGACGTCTCCGATGGTGATTTCGTCCATGCCACCGAGCCTGGAGGCCGGTGAGCGCCCGGGCCACGCCCTGCTTTTCCTCCCACTGGGAGG
Organism: Amycolatopsis lurida; assembly: GCF_900105055.1. Classification (NCBI taxonomy): domain Bacteria; kingdom Bacillati; phylum Actinomycetota; class Actinomycetes; order Pseudonocardiales; family Pseudonocardiaceae; genus Amycolatopsis; species Amycolatopsis lurida. The sequence goes on along the minus strand of NZ_FNTA01000004.1, from coordinate 5,901,048 downwards.
GTGTGGCTGAGCGTGGCCACGGCACGGATACTCGGGTTCATGGACGGATCTGGCCCGCTCGGCGACTTTCTGCGGGCGCGACGGGCCCGGCTGCGCCCGGAAGACGTCGGTTTGCGTGACTTCGGGGCGCGCCGCCGGGTGGCCGGGCTGCGGCGTGAGGAACTGGCCCAGCTCGCGGGCGTCAGCGTCTCCTACTACGCGCGGCTGGAGCAGGGCATGTCGCGCGGCGCCTCGGCCGAAGTGCTCGACGCCATCGCCCGCGCGCTCCGGCTCGACGGCCACGAACGCGAACACCTCGAAAGGCTCGCCACCGCCGCCCGCCGCGTCCCGCGGGCACGCCGTCCACGGCCCGAGAAGCTCCACGACGAGACACGGGATCTGCTGGGCACCGTCGACGCTCCGGCCCTGGTGCTCGGCCGCCGCTCGGACGTCCTGGCGTGGAACGCCCTCGGTCACGCCCTGCTGGGCGGGCATCTGGACTTCCACGCGCCGGACGACCCGGCGCGACGGCCGAACATGAGCCGGATGCTGTTCCTGGACCCGCATTGCCGGGACCTGTACGCCGACTGGAAGCGGAAGATCCGCGCGGTGGTCGGCAACCTGCGGATCGCCGTCGGCAAGTATCCCGAAGACCCGCTGCTCGCGGAGCTGATCGGCGAGCTGACGATGAAGAGCCCCGAGTTCGTCGCGCTCTGGAGCGACCACCGCGTGCGGCCCTGTGACGCCGAAAGCTACGAACTGCGGCATCCGGTCGTCGGCACGGTCACGGTGGCCCAGCAGACCCTGTCGATCGCCCGGTCACCGGATCAGTTGCTGGTCGTGTGCACGACCCCCGCCGGCTCGTCCGACGCGCAGGCCCTCGCACTGCTGCGGCAGGCGGGCTCAGGCCTTGTCGTGCACGGTGATCGCGTAGCCGTCGGGGTCCGCGAAGGCGAACGTGCGGCCGAACGGCCCGTCGAACGGCTCCGTGAGGATGGTGACGCCGGCGCCGGCCAGCCGGTCGTGCAGGCCCTGCGCGTCGTCGGCGTGCAGCCACATCGCCACCCCTGATCCCGGCCGCGGGGAGATGGCGTCGAGATCCGTGCCCGGCACGGGTTCCCGCACCGCGAACGGGATCGTCTTCGTGCCGAACACCACCGCGTGCGGCGGTGCGACGGGCAGTCTGCTCAGCCCGAGGTGGGTTTCGTAGAACGTGGCTGCGCGGTCGAGGTCGCGTACCTGCAGTGAGAAGAAATCGGGTCCGGTCACGGTCATGTCGTCCTCCATGTCAGCGTGTTGACATAGCCAACGTATGTCATGATGCTGACATGAGTCAAGGCGAGCAGGTCGGGCCTCTGGACCAAGCGGTGGGATACATGCTGAAACGAGCGGCGACGGCGCTCCGGACGGCGATGGACACCGCGTTGCGCCCCCTAGATCTGACCGTGCCGCAGTACTCCTGTCTCGAAGTGCTCTCGCAGCGGCCGGGGCTGTCCAACGCGGAACTGGCCAGGGCCGTGTTCGTCACCCGGCAGTCGATGAACCTGGTCCTGCGTGGCCTGCAGGACCGCGGGCTCATCACCCGCCCGACGACGGCGCCTCAGGGGCGGGCCTTGCCCAGCACGCTCACCCCCGAGGGACGCGAACGGCTCCGCGCCGCCAGCGGCGTCGTGCGCGCGGTCCAGGATCGGATGCTCACGCCGTTTTCGGCGGACCAGCGGGACCGGCTGCTGCACGACCTCGCCGCCTGCGCCGACGCGCTCGCCCCCGAGGAATGACTCAGGACCTCTTGCTCACCAACGTCTCCGGCTTGAACGCGTACACGTCGGTGCCCTGGACCAGCACATGCCATTCACCGCAGACCTTGTCGGTCCGGCTCTCCTGCCCCTGCGGCCACCACGGGGCGGCGAGCGTGGCAGGCTGCGTCGCGGCCACCCCCGGCACGCAGAGGGCGGGCAGCGTTCCGCCGGTGAATTTCAGGAGCCGCTCCGAACCCGTGGTCCGGATGACCTCCGTGACCGACGTCGCCCCGTCCGGCACCCATTCCGGCACGCGGGCGTCCTCGTTCCGCTTGCCCTCCGCGCCGGTCGCGTAGCCGACCGTCTTGACGTGCCCGTTCGCCTTTTCGGTCAGTCCTTCCTTGAGACCGCATCCGGACAGGACGACCGTGGCCGTCGCGGCGGCGACAACCGCCGCGGTGATCTTCGTGTTCATACGATCGAGTCAACCTCGCGGAACCGGCCGCGGGATCGGACTTTCGGCTCGCCCTGGTCGCCATCCGGCCGATCTCCACGACGGATGACCGCCGGCGATCGGAGACTTGGCGCACCACAGTGGTCGTCGTGACGACACCGAGTACCTCGCTGCGGGCGGCCCCGTTCTTCTCCCCCGCCGTGGTGCTGCACCAGGCGGATTCCCTGCCCTACGGCGGAGTCTGGCGCCGCCACGAGGGCGTGGAGCGGTTCTTCGCCGCGATGAGCGACACCTGGGACGTCTTCGACATGCTGGAGCAGGGCTTCCTGAGCGAGATCAGCCACCGGTGCGGCCGTTCCACTGGGACACCGCGGCGATCGCGGCGGCCTGCACGAACTACCATTCCGCTGATGACCGCCTACCAAGATCTCGAGCTGTTCGAGGAAGCCGCTTCCCTGCCGGAGCGGCAACAGAAGATCCTGCTGACCATCCGCGAATGGGTGATGGAGTACGGATACTCGCCGAGCACGCGCGAGATCGGTGAAGCGGTCGGGCTCCGCTCGACGTCCTCGGTGTCGAAGCACCTCGCGGCCTTGGAGGAGAAGGGCTTCCTCCGCCGCAGCAGCTCGATCTCCCGCCCCATCGACGTCCGCGCCTTCCTGCACGGCACCTCGTCGAAGGTGTCCACAGAGGATTCCGTGCCGGTCCCCGTCGTCGGTGACATCGCCGCGGGAACGCCGATCTCGGCCGTCGAGCACGTCGACGACGTGATGACCCTGCCGCGGGAACTCACCGGGCGCGGCAACGTCTTCGGGCTGCGGGTGCGCGGTGACTCGATGATCGACGCGGCGATCTGCGACGGCGATATCGTCGTGGTCAAGCAGCAGCAAGAGGCGCACTCCGGCCAGATCGTCGCCGCGATGATCGACGAGGAGGCCACGGTCAAGGTGTACCGCCGCCGCGACGGCCACGTGTACCTCGAACCGCGCAACCCCGCCTACGACGTCATCGACGGAGACCGCGCGAGCGTGCTCGGCGTCGTGGTGTCGGTCCTGCGCAGCGTCTGACACTTTTCTGTCGGTGCCCCGGAGTAGCTTCCCGCCCATGTACGAAATCGACTTCGTCGAGTTCCCGTCGAGTTCGGCGGCGGGCTCGGGCAGGTTCTTCGAAAAGGCCTTCGGGTGGACGGCGGCGGCGTACGGCCCGACGTACACCGACGTCCAAGGCGGCGGCGTGGTCTCGTTCGGCTTCCAGCAGGACGCCGCGGCGCGGACGGCCGCGCCGCTGGTGACGATCCGCACCGACGACCTCGAACGGGCGAAGGCTTCCGTCGAGGCCGCGGGCGGGGTCGTCACGGCCGAGCCGTTCTCGTTCCCCGGCGGGCGCCGGTTCCACTTCCGCGAGCCCGGCGGCGCCGAACTCGCGGTGTGGACCCCGGATTCCTGACCTCAAGCGGCGAAGCCGAGCACCAAGGAAGCGGCGACGGGCGCCATGTACATCAGCGGGAACGCGACGTGCGACGGCCAGTGCGCGCGGAGCACGGTGATCACGGCGCCGGTGAAGTAGAGCACCAGGCCGATCCCGGCCGCGACGCCGAGCGCGGGCACCCACAGGCCGGCGATCAGGCCGAGCGCGCCCGCCGCCTTGGCGCCACCGAGCGGCGTCCACCAACCGCGGGGGACGCCGTAGTCGGCCAGCGGCTGCACGACCCACTGGGCACGGAAGAAGATCGAGGCGGCCGAGAAGGCGGCCATGATGGCTCCGACGACGGTGGCGATGACATAGGCGGTGGTCATTCCGGTTTCTCCTCGGGTTCTCGGTGGTTCAGCGGGTTGACCCCGGCCGCACGCCGGATGTGACAACCTGGCGGCGAAGGCGCCCATGACCCACGTCACATCCCGTGACGGCACACCGATCGCCTGCGCGCGGGCCGGTTCCGGGGCCGCCGTCGTCTTGCTCGGCGGTGGCCATCACTTCGCCCGGCGCAGGTTTTAGAGCGACCGCTCTCTTATTGTTTTGGAGCAAGCGCTCTGTTACCGTCGGGCCATGCCCCGCCCCCGCGTGCACGACCTGGACAGGCTGCTCGACGCGGCCGAGCGCCTCGTCGTCGAGACGGGCGCCCACGGCGTCACCGTCCGGTCCCTCGCGGCCGCGGCGGGCGTGTCCAACGGCACGATCTACCACGCCTTCGGCTCCCTCGGCGCCTTGCTGGCCCGAGTCTGGCTCCGCGCGGCGGGTGATTTCCTCGACCTCCAGACCGAGCTGGCGGATCAGGCGGAAGACCCGGTCGAGGCGGTCACGGCCGCGGCGGGCACACCGGCCGCGTTCGCCGACCGGAGACCGGAGGCGGCCCGCCTGCTCATCACCGTCAAGAAGGAGGACGTACTCGGTCCGCAGGTGCCCGAAGCCCTCGCCGCCGACCTCCTCGCCCTCGACAAACGCCTGATCGCGCTCCTGGTCCGGCTCGCCGGGCGGCTCTGGGACCGGCGGGACGCGCAGGCCGTCGAGGTGCTAACGACCTGCGTGGTCGACTTGCCGACCGCCCTGTTCCGCCGCGCGTTCATCGCGGGCGAGCCGATCTCCGAAGCCTCCCGCACCCGGCTCGCCGCCGCGGTACGCGCCATACTCCTGCTCCCGCCCCCACGAAAGGACTGACATGCCCACACTTCGCCACGACGCCCCGGTGTTCCTGCTGGACCTCGGAGACGACGAAAACCGCTTTTCGCCTTCCTGGCTGGAAACCGTCCATTCCCAGCTGGACACCGTCGTCGCTTATCCGGATCCGGCCGTGCTGGTCACCGTCGGCTCCGGGAAGTTCTACTCGAACGGCCTCGACCTCGATTGGCTCACCAGCAACCCCGCTCAGGCCGCGCAGTACGTCGCCGACGTCCACGAACTGCTGGCCCGTGTGCTCACCCTCGGCGTGCACACGGTCGCCGCGATCAACGGGCACGCGTTCGGTGCCGGGGCCATGCTCGCGATGGCGCACGACTTCCGGGTGATGCGCGCCGACCGCGGGTACTTCTGCTTCCCCGAAGCGGATATCAACATCCCGTTCACGCCGGGGATGGCGGCGCTGATCCAGGGCAAGCTCACCCCCGCCGCCGCGATCGCGTCGATGACCACGGGACGCCGGTTCGGCGGGACGGACGCGCGGGATCTGGGGCTCGTCGACGCCGTCGCCGAGAAGCCCGCGTTGCTGGAGTACGCGGCCGACCTCGTCCGCCCGCTGGCGGGCAAGGATCGCGGCACGCTGTCCGCGATCAAGACGACGATGTTCACCCCGGCCGTCACCGCGCTTCGCGCCAAGTAGCCGTCGTGCCCACCGACGACGCGGAGTTCGATCGCCTGGTCGAGCCGCTGCGCCGCGAACTGCACGCCCACTGCTATCGGCTGCTCGGCTCGGTCCACGACGCCGACGACGCGCTGCAGGACGCGCTCCTGCGGGCTTGGCGGGGGATGGACCGGTTCGAGGGCCGCAGCTCGATGCGCACCTGGCTCTACACCATCGTCACCCGCACGTGCCTGGACGTCGCGGCCGCTCGCGGCAAGCGGGCCTTGCCGATGGACCTGAGCCCGTCGAGCGAGCGGGTCGTGCTCGAAGACGCTCCGGTGACGGAGGTGGCGTGGCTCGGCCCGTACCCGGACGCGCCGGACACCCGGTACGAGCGGCGCGAAGCCATAGAGCTGGCCTTCGTCGCAGCATTGCAGCACCTGCCGGGAAACCAGCGGGCCGCGCTGGTGCTCTTCGACGTCCTCGGCTTCTCCGCCGCCGAAATCGCGTCCACAATGGACACTTCGGTCGCGGCGGTGAACAGCGCGCTGCAACGCGCGCGGGCGATCGTGGCCGAGAAGGTCCCCGCGTCAGGGCATCAGCCGAAGCCCGAAGACACCACGACGCGCGAGATCGCCGCGAACTTCGCCTCCGCGCTGGAGCGCGGCGACGCCGACACGCTCGTGGCGTTGCTGACCAAGGACGTCACCTGGTCCATGCCACCGCTCATGCGCTGGTACAGCGGCATCGACGCGGTGACCGGCTTCGCCGTCGCAGTCCCGCTGGGCCGGTGCCCGAGCTGGCGCACCGAGGTCCTCACCGCCAATGGACAACCCGCCGTCGCCTGCTACCTGGGCGAATCGGCCGACGCCGTCCATCGCGCCTGGTCCATCAACGTGCTCACCCCGCGCGAAGACCGGATCCGCGCGATCACCTCGTTCCTCGACGCGGACCTGTTCGCGCGGTTCGGCCTTCCCCCGGCGAAGGCCTGAGCATGCGCAAGAGGGTGTTGATCGCGCTGGCGGTGGCCGTCACCATCGTCGGCGTGGTCTTCGGTGGCGCGTTCGCCTTCCAGCGCAAGCTGATCTACCTCCCCGAGGCAGGTCCGCTCGCCGGTGCCGCCGACGTCCTGCCCGCCGGCAGGGACGTCACGCTCACCACCTCGGACGGGCTGAGCCTGGGGAGCTGGTACTTCCCGGTCAGTGGCGCGAAGGCGACCGTGCTGGTCGCGCCGGGCAATGCCGGGAACCGGTCGTACCGCGTGCCGATGGCCCGCGCGCTGACCGCGCGCGGGCTCTCGGTGCTGCTTCTGGACTATCGCGGGTACGGAGGCAATCCCGGCGAGCCGTCCGAGGCCGGACTCGCGCTGGACGTCCGCGCCGCACAGGACTTCCTGGTCCGCGAGGCCGGAACGCCGCTGATCTACTTCGGCGAGAGCCTCGGCTCCGCGGTCGTCACCGAACTGGCCGTCGAGCGCCCGCCGTCCGCGCTCGTGTTGCGCTCGCCGTTCGTCGATCTCGCGTCGGTCGGGCAACGGCATTACCCGTTCCTGCCCGTCCGCTGGCTTCTGCGGGACGAGTTCCCGACGAGGGACGACGTCGCGCGGGTGAAGGCACCGGTGACCGTCGTATACGGCGCCGCGGACTCGATCGTCCCGGCCGAGCAGAGCCGCGCCGTGGCGCGGGCGGCCGGTGCCGAGACGATCGAGGTGCCCGGCGCCGATCACAACGATCCGGCGTTGTCCGACGGACCGGAGCTGATCGGCGCCATCGCGGGCGCGGTTCCTTGACGGCTCAGCCCCGGCTTGCGCTCCGGCCCAGTGACAGGGCGTGGCCGGGGTTGAGCTTGCGGCCGAGACGTTCGGCCTTGGGCCAACGGACCTCCGTCGCCCAGCCCGCCTTCTCGAACAGCCAGATCAGCCGCGCCGAGATGTCGAGCTGGCCACGCCGGACGCCGTGCCGGGCGCCGGTGGGGTCGGCATGGTGGGAGTTGTGCCAGGACTCGCCCATCGAGGCGATCGCGAGCGGCCAGAAGTTCGCGGATTTGTCGCGGGCGGCGAACGGGCGGTCACCGATCATGTGACAGAGCGAGTTCACCGACCAGGTGACGTGGTGCAGCAGTGCCACGCGGACCAGGCTGGCCCAGAAGAACGCCGTGACCGCGCCCCACCACGACATCGTGATCACGCCGCCGAGGACGGCGGGCGCGAGCAGCGTGACGACGGTGAGCAGCGGGAACAGGCGATCGATCCGGGCGATGTCGCGGTCGGCGAGCAGATCGGGGGCGAACCGCTGCGCGTTGGTCTTCTCGCGGTCGAACAGCCAGCCCATGTGGGCGTGCCAGAAGCCGCGGGCCAGCGCGGCCGGACTGGTGCCGAACCGCCACGGGGAGTGCGGGTCTCCCTCGCGGTCGGCGAAGGCGTGGTGGCGCCGATGGTCGGCGACCCAGCCGATGACCGGACCCTGCATGGCCATGCTGCCGGCGACCGCGAGCGCGATCCGCAGGCCGCGGTTGGCCTTGAAGGCGCCGTGGGTGAAGTAGCGGTGGAAACCGATGGTCACGCCGAGGCCGGTGAGGAAGTAGAACCCGACGGCCAGGCCGAGGTCCACCCAGCCGAGGCCCCAGCCCCATGCGAAGGGGACGGAGGCGGCGAGCGCCAGCAGCGGCACCACCGCGAACAGCTTCACGAGAAAGTTTTCGGTGTTGCTCTGCTCCCCGGACAGCAGGGGCTGAGGCGCCTGCCGCTCTGCGCTGTCCGGGTGGTTTAGAACTGAAGTCATATCGTCGCTTCTTTGTCGATGGCCAGGACTGGTATCGGCTGTGTCAGCCCGATGTCACGGCGCGACGCACGGAAGCGACGCCCGCGACGAATTCTGCGCGAGCGTGCTTGGACAACACGACACCCAAAACGTCGGTCTACTCCCGTCAACGAACGGCGTCAGCCGAAGGTTCCGGTGTGGGGTAAGAGGGTTCGCGAAAAAGATCCACGTATCGCTCACCTTGAGGGGTGGCGGGATCGTGACGCTCGACCTGGGTGTCGAGCGGGTGGCTGAACAGCGCACTGTCGGTGCTGTGAGTTTTGACTGTGAAACCTTTCGAAGGGACCACGGGTTCGCGGTCTTCGGCGAGGCCGGGGGCGAATTCCACCCGCCTCGTGCCGGATCGGCGTCGCGCTGTGAAGGCGCCGCCACCCCCTACGATACACGCCCTGGGGCCGGAACCCCAGGGCGTCCGCATCGATCAGCCCGGCGCGGTCACGTTGAGTGCCGCCACGACCGTTCGCTCTTCGTGAGCGAAATGCGCTTCGAGCGTCCCCGCGAGCGCGTCGAACTCGTCGCGCAGGCGAACGGGGTCACTCTCACCGTGGACGTACCCCTCGACGAGCTCCCGGATCCGCTTCTGCCGGTCCGCGACGACGACATGGTCCTCCCCGAGCTTGGTCAACACCGGCGCGAGTGCCGGGAACCGCTGCGCCAGCATGGGAAACGCTCCCATGTCCTCGCCGGTATGATGCTTGGTCAACGCCTCGCAGAATGAAACACAGTGCGCCCGCAGGGATTTCTCCATGAAGAGCTTGTCCGCGCGCCCGGCCACGATGTCGTCCATCCCGGCGCGCAACGTCTTGAGCTCCTGCCGCAGCCAGTCGTGGACCTCCACCAGGAAGTCCCCCAATCCCCGCACCCGGTCGTCGATCCGGTACAGGATCACGACCGGCAGCTCGCGCGTCGTTTTAGCCTGGTACTCGGCGAAACCCGGCTCCGCGGCGACGATCTTCGCGAACAGCGCGGCACGCTCCGCCGCGGGCGGAACGGCCGCGAGGGCCGCGTAAGTTTCGGTCCCCGTCTCGATCGTGACCCGATGGTCACGACGGATGTTGTGGTACCAGCCCGGATGCGCCGGCGCCCCCATGTTCGAAGCGACGACGACGGTCTTGCCGTCGATTTCGAGATACCCCAGTGGATTCGTCCGCCGCTCACCACTCTTGGCACCGATGGTGGTGAGCAGGATCAGCTGCCACCCCTCGAACATGCCGCCGAGCTTTCCCTTGCTCCGCCTGAATTCCTCGATCACCTGGTCGTTGAAGCCGGTCAATGCGATCCTTTCCCGTCGATGTGTCGACAGGAGGGCGCGGAACCGCCACCGGAAGAGCGCACACGAGCCTGGACGCACCCGATTTTCGGGCGCATCGCATGGAGGCGTCATCCCACGACGCGGGGATGACCGAATACGAGAGACGGTGTGTGCCGATCTCCAGTGGCCGAGTAGCCGCTACCTCCATGCGTAGGCCCATACGGGGCTCGGGGACGACGCTAGCACGGGACCGGGCCGATGCGCACCTGCCTTGACTCTTTCACTAACCGAAAGACACTTCGCCGCCATAGCCTCTTCGCGCCTTTAAAGACACTTCGCCGCTTAAAGACTCCTTCGCCGCTGCCATTTTTCGGCAATTTCCCCACTGGGCCGTTTGGACTAGCGCAAGTGTTCGAGTTGGAGTAGCTTTGAGGTCGTGGCCAGCGACGATGCACCCCAGAAGACGTCCACCGAGTGGTGGCGCGTCGATACCGCGACGCTGCATGCCCGTAAACAAGAGCTGGAAGTCTTGAAGCGCCGGTTGGATGCGGAGCAGAACGCGATCCTGGCGGAAATCAATTCCCGCGGGGTGCGCGGGTGTAGTGGTCATTCGACGTTGGCGGCGCTGATTTTCGAGGACTTCCTGGTGACCGACAAGGAAGCCTCCGCCCGCGCTGACCGGGTGCTGGCGTTGCATCCCGGCCCGTCCATCGGCGGGGACCCCGAACCACCCTTGGCGCCCCTCACGGCCGAGGCCGCGGCGGAGGGCGCGATCGGCGGGTCGCAGATCGACGCCATCATCAAGACTCTCGCCCGTATCCCGTCCACTGTGCCGGAAGAAGACGTGCGGGCGGGGGAAGCGATCCTGGTCGAGTTGGCCCGCCGCGCCGGACCCCGCCAGATCGCCCGCGCCGGACGCCGTCTGCTCGACGAACTCGACCCCGACGGGAAAGAACCCCGTAACGAGGACCCGAAAGACACCCGCCCGGAGTTGCGGTTCGTCAAGCACCGCGACGGCACCCTCGGCCTGAAAGGCACCCTCGATCTGGAGACCTACGCCCGGTTGAAATCCGACCTGGATCCGATGGCCAAACCCCATAAGGCGATCGACGGGGTGCGGGACTCCCGCAGCCAGGACGAACGCTATGGGGACGCGTTCACCGACTACGTCCGGTTGAAGACCACCAGCCGCAACCTCCCCGGCCAAGCAGGCGAAGCCACCCACATCCTGGTCACCATGTCCTACGACGACTTGATCCGGGACATCGGCGAAGCGCACCTGGACCTCGTGGGGCCGATCAGCGCCACCGACGCCCGCATCCTCGCCTGCGACGCCCGCGTCCGACCAGGTGTTCTCGGCACCGCAGGCGAGCCCTTGGACATCGGCCGGTCCAAACGGACCGTGTCCCTGGCCCAGAAATACGCGTTGACCCTCCGCGATGGCGGTTGCGCGTTCCCGGGCTGCGACATGCCCGTACCCCGCTGCACCGCACACCACATTGTCTTCTGGCGACACCACGGCGAAACGAAAATCGACAACCTCGTGTTGCTGTGCACCAAACACCACCGGTTGATCCACCACAGCGAATGGAAAGTCCAGATCGCCCAAGACGGACTCCCCGACTTCACCCCGCCCAGCTACCTCGACCCCACCGGGACGCCGAGGCGGAACACCATGCACCTCAGAACATAGGCCGACCTTATCAGGCCAGTTGGTCGTGCGTCCCCTTACGGAGAAGTCATATGCCCTACTGTCCACAAGAGACGCTTTGCCGCGCCGAAGTACCCGGTTTCAGCACTTCGCAAGAGGTCATGAGCGTTGGGTTCACTAGAACACTGCCGATCACTCGCGACCCGGGGAAGAAGCGTGCCCAGGGGCCAATCGGGCATCTTGCCCACTCCAGAAATCCAATGTGGACACACGGCGTACGGCCTCGATAGCCCACAGCCCAAGCCGCACGCCCCGATCTCCGCCACGGTGCGAAACAGGCTTTCGCAACACGACCCGCACGCTCACCCATCAGAACCCGGCGTGAAGGGTCCCTCCCCCACGTCCGATGCGACGAAAGTCCCCTTCACCTCACCTGTCCGAACGAGCCCCGGAGGAGAACCCCTAGTCCAAAGCCAACTCCCCGACCACCTGGTCCCCACTCATCTCCCCCGTCAACCGGAACCCGAGCTTCAGGTAAAAGCGCTCGGGCCCGTCGTCGCCTGGGTGCCAGCAAGCGGTGAGGCGGTCGCCGCCCTGGCGGCGGATCTCGGCGGCCACGGCGTCGACCGCGAAACGGCCGTAGCCCCGGCCCTGTTCGCCTGCCGCGATGTTGAGCCGCCAGAGGCCCGAGCGGATGTCCGTACCCGTGCCGTCACCGGCGAAGTCGATGTCCAGGAAGGCCATGAGGAACCCGACCAGCCGGTCACCGTCGAAGATGAGGCGAGGCCACGCGACGCCGGGGTGCACGTAGGCCTCGGCGAGGGACTTCACCACCGGCGCGACCAAATGGCTTTGCTCCGGTTGGACGTTCAGTTCGATAGCGGCGTCGAAGTTGGCGGCGGTGACCTCGGCCAGCCGGAGCGTGCTCGTCATGTTCGAACCGTAAACCGGTGGATCAAGCGATTTACCGCACTTCGTCCAGCACCGCCTGGGTCACGTGCCCGCGCGTTCCCGTCATCGGCTCGTTGGTCCCACGGTAGTGGCTCGTTGGTCCCACGGTAGTACGGCAACGCGATCGGCCGCGGTTCCAGGTCGCGTCGTCGACGCTCAGCTGCCTGCCGGTAGACCTGCGTCGCGTCGGTGGGCCAGCGTCACGTCCTTCGCGCCGCCCTTGGTTGTGGCAGCCGTACGACCATGTCATCGCCCCACCGTCCGCCGAGGGAACTGTGCCGCGAGCAGCCTCCACACCAGGTCTTCGTCGACTACGACGGACATCCGACCACCGCGCGGGCATCATCGAGCCATGCCGATCCTCACCGGCCCCGAGCCACTCACCCCGGAGCTCACCGTCCGTCCGGCCCGGCCGGGCGAGGAGGATGCCGTGCTCGACCTCCTCGCCGAGGCCGCCGCCTGGCTCGCCGGCCGCGGAATCCACCAGTGGCCGCATCGCTTTCCCCGGGAGTCGGTGCGACGGCAGATCCAGGCGGGCGAGGCGTTGCTGGTCGTCGGGCACGGCAAGCCCATCGCGACCTGCGTGGTGACGGAGGCGGATCCCGGACTCTGGGGCGAAACCACGGAACCGGCCTACTATCTGGGCCGCCTCGCGGTGGCGCGGGAAGCGGCCGGAGCCGGACTCGGGAGCAGGATCATCGATTGGGCCGGTGAGAAGGCCGCGGTTCATGACAAGGCCTTCGTCCGGGTGGCGACCACGAGGGACAACCCGGCCTTACGCGGGTACTACGAGCGCAGGGGTTTCGAGCACGTGGCCGACCCGCCCGAGGCCAAATGGCCCACCAGCCTCTACGAAAAACCAGCCGGCTCACGGCAAGCCGAGGATTTCCGGCCGTGAAGCGTATTTCCGCCAATGCTGTCCCGGATCGGGGACGAGGCGGCGGCTTTCGAGATCCAGCAGCCCGGAAAGGCTTTCCACCTCGGCCACGACGGCGCCGTCCGGCGCCACGAATTCCTGGACGACCCGGGATACCTTGCCCGGCTCCCAGGTGAACCTGGTCAGGACGTCGATCCGCGCGCGGGCACGCAGTTCGCGGCGGAACCTGATCGTCGTTTCGAGGTTGACCGGGCCGAGGTTCCCGGCCCTGAGGTCCACCGGGTCCACCCCGGCCGCCCACACGCACTCCCAGCGCGCGTGATCGGCGTACGCGAGGTAAGCGGGGCCGCGTACGTGACCGTTGAGGTCGAGATCGTCGGTGCGGATGTCGATGGTGACACGGAAGGGTTCGGGCACCTCCCGATCCTCGCCTGGGCGGATCGCCTCAGTCTGGAACGTTTCGGCCAGTCCAGGACCGCACGAGCGCGCCGGGCGAAGCGCCCGACAGCCGGCGGCACTCACGCCCGAGATGCGACTGATCCGCGTAGCCCACATCGGCGGCGACGTCGGCGAGCGACGTCTTGTCCCGTGCCACGGCCTCGACGCGCTCGAGGAACCGGCGGAACCGCAGCACCCGCTGCAACTCCTTGGGACCGACACCGACGTCGTGCCGCACATGCCGCCGAAGACCGCGCTCACTCACCCCCAGCCCCGCGGCCACCCGGTCGGTACGAGCATCGGGCGCACGCAGCGCGCGGGCGGCCGCGAGAGAGAGCCCCTCCACCTCGACGTCCCGGAGCCTTTCGGCGACCAGCGATTCCAGCACCGACCGCGCCTCATCAGGCGCTCCGCATTCGGCCAGCCGGGCTTCCGCGCGGCGAGCCCCGACCGCCCACAGGTCGCGCAACGGGGTCGCACCCGCCGGCAGCTCCGTCATCGGCAGGCCCAGCACCGCGCCGCCGACACCGCACCGCAGGCGCAGCCCGACGGTCCAGTCCGCCGACGGCAGCTCGTGCCGCAGCACCCCGCGCACGGTGGTGACCGCGGCGAGCACCGTCCCGTCCCAGACCAGGTCCACACAGCCGTCCGGGAACACCCTCAGCGGACGACGGCGGCCCACCACGCCCGTCCAGGCTCTCTCGACCACGCCTGCCACGGCCGCGTCCGGCGTGCTTTCGCGGTACACCGAACGGCCCGCACGGCGACGCAGCGGAACACCCACGTCCGGCAGTATGCCCCCGCCCACCGACAAGATGCGCCCCACCTGATCTTGCTGAAGACTTGCCGCCGTGCTGCGACCGGTGCTCGACCCGACCTCCGCCGAGTGGATCTCCCCCAGGCTCGGCGGAGCGTTCGGCGCGGCGGGCCGCACGGTTCCGCGTGGCTACGCCGCCTACGCGCGCCTCTGCCACCCCGCCGAGCGCGATCGCGGCGGCTGGGCGAGCTGGAGCGAAGCCGCTGCCGAAACGGGGCGGCGTGCCCATGGCGCCATGCAGTGGCACGCGCTGGTCGGCTCCCCGGATCCGGTGAATCTCACCGGCTCGCTCTGGCGCGGCTCTCCCCCAGGTCGCGGCACGCTGCCGTCGCACACTCTCACCGCGCTGCTGGCCCTTCTCGGCGACCACACGTCCGCGTCGGACGCCTGGTTCGGCCTCTGGGAGGGCTATGGCTGGGCCGACGAGGCGGCGTTGTCACGCAAGCACCTCGACGCGCCGCGCCTGCGCCACCCCGGCCGGGACTACCTGCTCTTCCGCGGACCGCTGACGTCCGCGACCGAACTCGGCTGGCGGCCCCGGCCGCACTGGTTCGAGGCGCAGTCGCCCAACCTGTTCTGGCCGGAAGACCGCGCGTGGTGCGTGGCCACCGAAGTCGACTTCGATTCGACCCTCGTCGCCGGCGAGGAGGCCCTCGTCGACGCCCTGGTCAAGGCGCCGGGGCTGGAGGCGTGGCGGATCGAATCCGACACCTCCCTCGCGGCCGACGGGGACCGGATCAACCAGCTGCCGTGAAGGTCAGCGCTCTTCGATCGCGTCGACCTTCGACGGGTAGAACGCCACGTGGTCCTTGATCTCGGCGACCGCGTCGTGCGGCGCCTCATAGGTCCAGACGGCGTTCTCGGCGACGCCGTCGCCGGCGCGGATGCTGTAGTACGACGCGTCGCCCTTGAACGGGCAGTAGGTCGAGTGGTCCGTCCGCTCCAGCAGGCCAAAGTCGACGTCGGCACGCGGGATGTAGTGCGCGGGCGGGTAGTTCGCCTCCCGGAGCGTGAGCGCGTTCGCGCTGTCCGCCACGACCTTCCCGCCGACCGTGACGACCACGCGCCCCTTGTTCGGCTCCACCGTGATCGGGTGGGCGGCGCTGGGCTTCAACACCTTCTTGTCAGACATACCGGGCACAGCGACGCCGGGCACGCGGATATTCCCCTCAGGGCAGGTAGTACATCGGATTCGGCAGTTTGACCGGGAACTCGGCGTAACCGCCTTCGAGGTCGCTGAACTGATCGCCGAAGTTGGCGAGGATGGTCGCGCCGGTCGAGGCGATATGCTTCCGGGTGCCCGATTTGTACTGAACCGTGGTACAGGTCAGCCCGCACGGCAGGTAGTCCGGCGCGATGGTCTTCGGCTTGAAGAACGCCCCCGCCGGCGCCGGGTAACCCTCGTTCGCGAGGTTCTTCAGCGACCGCGGGCCCTGGAATTCGTTGCGCCCGGTCAGGAAGTAGATCTTCACGCCGCGCTGCGCCGCCCAGTTCGCCAGTGCCAGCACCGGCTTGTTCGCGACGAACGTGCCCTTGTCGATCGCTTCCTGCTGTTTCACCGGGTCGAAGCCGAAGTCGTTGTCCGCTTCCCAGCCGTAGGTGACCTCGGCGGTGTCGTCGACGTCGAACACGACGGCGGGATTCCGCACGCCGCGGTCCAGTCGGCGCGTGAGGTAGCGCTTGGCGTCCTCGACCTGGCGCTTGGTGTCGGAGACGAACCGGCTGCCGTCGGAGTATCGGTGCTTGCCGTCGCCGCCGACGACATCGCCGTAGTAGGCCTTCACGTCGAGTTTGATCTGGCCGATATTTACGGGCTCGTGACCGTGCCGCGCGGTGGCGTCGCCGGTGTTCGCGACGGCGGTGGCGCCGCCCGCGAGAACGGCCCCGGCGGCCGCGGCGGCGGCCAGTTTCAGCAGACCGGTGAACCGGCTCATGGAATGCTCCTCACGTCAGCCGTGCGCGGCAAAGGAACGCTACTCCAGAACGACCGATTCTGGTCAGTACCAAAGTAGCTTCTTCGCCACCGCGCGGTTTCAGCTTGCGCCGCAAGGCATCCGGGTCTATGTCGAGACCTCGGACGAGGATCTCCAACCGGCCGATATCGTGTTTTTTCAGCAATACACGAAGATTCTTCTCGCTGTACGGTCCGTGCTCGAACACCCGGAACGCCCGGATTCCCGGCGGCGGAGTGTCCCCGGTCAGATAAGCGATACGCTCGTCGAGCTGCCACAAGCCGTGCCGTGCCGCGTAATGCCGCACCAATCCGGCCCGGACGACGGCGCCGTCGGGGTCGACGATCCATTCACCCGGCGCACGCGCGGGGATCTCGTCGGGGTCGGCGTCGGTGACCGTCCACTGTGTACCGTCCGAACGCAGCACCGTCGCGCGGCGCGACACCGTCGAGCCCACTCCGCGCCACAGGCAGGCCTCGCGGACCTGACCGTCCAAAGAGACCAGTTCGACCTCGTCCACCCAGGGCGCGATGGAGAAATCGAGGCCCGGCGCGCATTTGACCGAAAGCTCGCGTCCCGCGTACGACTCGACCAGACCGTCCAGCGGCGGGAGGAAATCGGCGGGCTTCCACGCCCGGCGTCCGGCGGAGTCACGGCGGGCGGGGTCGGCGACGACGACCGAATCACGACTGACCGGCCGCAAAGCGTCCGCCCTGAGTAGGCCCGCCGAGACCCCGGCCTCGGCGGCGTTGTGCCGTGCCATCGCCAGCCGGACCTCGTCCAGATCCGACCCCAGCGCCTTCGAGGCGACGCGGGCGATCTCGATCAGGTCCGCGCCGACGGAACATGTCACGTCGTGGACGTCACGACCGGCGAGCCGCGAAGCCCGGTGCCGGGCGACCAGCGTGGCGCTGGCCTGCTGGAGGGCGTCGCCGGTGAACAACCACGAGCCCGCGGAGTCCAGTTTGGCCGACGACTTCCGCCGGAGTACCACCGTTTCCAGTACCGCGGCCGCGTGGTCCGGGGCGATCCGGCGCACGGCGGCGACGTCGGCAATCCGGGTCTTGTCGGTCAGCGGCAGGGATGAGCATTCGGCGAGCGCCGCGCTTCCCGCGCCGGAGCGCAGGAAGGCGACGTCGTCGATGGTGAACTGGTACGGCAACCTACGATCGCTTGGTACCGGTGATCATCACGTTGTAGAACAGCTCGCGCGGCAGCACCTTGGCGAGCAGCTTCTTGTCCAAAGCGGACAGCCGCAGCCACAGCCGGTACGCGAACAGACGCCAGCGCAGGGTCAGCTTCTCCTGCGGCACGGCGGCTTCGAAGGTCCGGATCGGCCAGCCCGCGAGCGCCGCGGCGAACTCCTCGGTGACCGCGCGGACGTCCTGCGCGCCCGCGCCGCGGGCCATCGACTCGAGCTCGGACGGGTCGAAGGTGTGGATGTCGACCACGGCCTCCAGCGCGGCCGCGCGGGAGGACTCGTCGAGTTCCTCCTGCGGACGGCGCCAGCCGTTCAGCACCGGGAGCTTGGTCAGGTTGGTGGTGAGGTACCACGTGATCTGGCCGAGCTTGCGCGCGTAGAAGTCGCCGACCTTGGTGGGCTCGCCCGCGAAGACGAACCGCCCGCCCGGCTTCAGCACCCGCAGCACCTCGGCGAACGCCGCGCGGACGTCCGGGATGTGGTGCAGCACGGCGTGCCCGACGACGAGGTCGAAGCTGTTGTCCTCGTACGGGATCCGCTCCGCGTCGGCGACCCGGCCGTCGACGTCGAGGCCGAGGTTCTCGGCGTTGCGCAGCGCGACCTGGACCATGCCGGGCGAAAGGTCGGTGACCGAACCCTTCTTGATCACCCCGCCCTGCATCAGGTTCAGCAGGAAGAAACCGGTGCCGCTGCCCAGTTCCATCGCGGTCGGATACGGCTGGCCGTCATCACCGGCGACGGCGTTGAACACGTCCGTCGCGTAGGAGATGCAGCGCTCGTCGTAGGAGATGGACCATTTCTCGTCGTAGGTCCCGGCTTCCCAGTCGTGGTAGAGCACGTTGGCGAGCTTGGGATCGTCGAAGGCGGCCTTGACCTCTTCGGCGGTGGCGTGCGGATTCGGCGCCGGATCGTTCACCTGCGTCATCGCGCTTACTTCCCCTCGAAGGTGGCCTTGCCAGGGCCGTTTTCGATGAACGACTTCATGCCGTTGCGCTGGTCCTCGGTCGCCCAGAGCGCGGCGAAGAGGTGGGATTCGAGCTTGAGACCGCTCGCGAGGTCGGTGTCGAGACCGCCGTCGATCGCGGCCTTCGCGGCGCGCAGCGCCACGGCCGGGCCGTTCGCGAACTGCGAGGCCCACTTGTGCGCGGCGGCGTAAACGTCGTCCGGCGCGACGACCTCGTCGAGGATGCCCAGCGCGAGGGCCTCTTCGGCCTTCACGAAGCGGCCGGTGAACACGAGGTCCTTGGTCTTGCTCGGGCCGATGAGCCGCGCCAGGCGCTGCGTGCCGCCGGCGCCGGGGATGACGCCGAGCTGGATCTCCGGCTGGCCGACCTTGACGTTGTCGCCGGCGATCCGGCGGTCGGCGGTCAGCGCGAGTTCGAGTCCGCCGCCCAGCGCGTAGCCGGTGATGGCCGCGACGACCGGCTTCGGGATGTTCGCGATGGTGGCCAGCGACGCCGTCAGCGCCGCGCCGAACTTCGCGATCTCCGGGTAGGTGCGCTCGGCCATCTCCTTGATGTCCGCGCCACCCGCGAAGGTCTTCTCGCCGCCGTAGAGGATCACGGCGCGCACGTCGTCGCGCTCGGAGGCCTCACGGGCCGCTTCGGCCAGCTCGGCCTGCACCTGGTTGTTCAGCGCGTTGACCGGCGGGCGGTCCAGCCGGATCGTGCCGACCCCGCCTTCGACCTCGAGACTTACGAACTCTCCCACGCCGTCCTCCTTAACCGTCCAAGACAGACTGCAGGCTACCGGTCAGTACGACCCGTCAGCGGCGACGGGCGAAGAAGCGATCACCTGACCGTTCGAGCAGGAGGTCCTGATCGAACGTCTTGGACAGGTTGTCGCTGGTCACGACGTCGTCCACGAGCCCGGAGGCGACCGCGCGGCCGTCGCGCAGCAGCAGCGCGTGGGTGAACCCCGGCGGGATTTCTTCCACGTGATGGGTGACGAGCACCATGGCCGGGGCCTCGGGGTCGAGGGCCAATTCCGATAGACGGGCGACGAGGTCCTCGCGGCCGCCGAGGTCGAGACCGGCGGCGGGCTCGTCGAGCAGCAGCATCTCCGGGTCGGTCATCAGCGAACGCGCGATCAAGGTCCGCTTGCGCTCGCCCTCAGACAGCGTGCCGAAGGTGCGGTCGGCCAGGTGCGCGATGCCGAGAGCGCCCAGGAGCTCTATGGCGCGGTCGGTGTCCAGGCTGTCGTATTCCTCACGCCAGCGGCCGACGACGGCGTAACCGGCGCTCACCACGACGTCGACGACGCGCTCCTCACCCGGCACACGCTGGGCGATCGCGGCCGAGGTGAACCCGATCCGCGGGCGCAGCTCGAAGATGTTGACCTTGCCGATCCGGTCGCCGAGCAGGTCGACCGTTCCGGTGGTCGGGTGGAGTTCGGCCGCGGCCAGCCGCAGCAGGGTGGTCTTGCCCGCGCCGTTCGGGCCGAGCACCACCCAGCGCTCGTCCAGTTCCACGGTCCAATCGAGGTCGGCGAGGAGGTCGTTGCCTGTTCGGCGGACCCCGACACCGGTCATCCTCACCACGAGGTCGTCAAGTTCGCTGGGCTGGATCGGCTCGCTCACGCGCCCATTGTGTCCGCACTCGCGCGCGTGTGTGCACCGGGCCGCCGGTCGCGGGAAAGCGGCTGGTCCAGGAAGTGGGACGGAGCGACCCCGGGCAGGACACTGTGGCACCATCGGCGACGTGATCAGGTCCGTGTCCGCCGCCTTCCCCGTCATCGGGGGCTCTTTCTGGCGTCGCCGGGCCATCGATCTGCTCCTCGTCGCCTCGTGCGGGTGTACCACCGCGCGACACGGCTGAGTCCCCTCTTCCGACGGCACCCGTGTCGCGCCGCGCTCGGCCCTGCTTCCGCGCCCGCGAACCTCACGAGGAGCCTCTCCGTGACCACGTCCATCACGCCCCGCCAGGACTTCGAGATCCACCCGCAGCTGACCGACCCGCTGCTCCCCGAACTGCTGCACCCCGACCGCCTGCTCTGGACGCCCCGAGAACTGGCCGAGCTGACCTCCACGGTCACCACCGAGCTGACCTCGGGCCTGCGCGGCCTGCTGCGCTTCGACCCGGACCACCGCTGGTGGGCGCGCCTCGCGCTGACCGACGGCGTCGAACTGTGGCTGCTGTCGTGGCTGCCCGGCCAGCGCACCAAACCGCACGACCACGGCGGCGCGTCCGGTTCGTTCACCGTGCTGCAGGGTGAGATCGGCGAGGAGTACCGCTATCCCGGCGGCCCGGTCCGGCGCCGCACCCACGTCGCGGGCGAGGGCATCGGCTTCGGCGCGGGACGCGCGCACCAGGTGACCGGCATCGGCACCGAGCCCGCCGCCAGCGTCCACGCCTACTCGCCGCCGCTGGTCGCGACCCGCGAATACGCCACGCTCGCCGACGTTCCCGCCGAGATCCCCTCGCTGGCCCCGATACTGGGCCGATGAGCGCTATCGACACGCTGCTGGCGTCCGCCCGGTCCGGACTGGACCGGGCGGCACCCGAGCAGGCCCTGCGGCTGCAACGGGACGGCGCCCTCATCGTGGACATCCGCCCGCAGGTCAACCGGGCCGAAGAGGGCGAGATCCCCGGCTCGGTGATCGTCGAGCGGATCCACCTCGAGTGGCGGCTCGCGCCGGACAGCGAATGGCGGCTGCCGCAGGTGAAACCGGACTCGACGGTGATCGTCGTGTGCAACGAGGGGTACTCGTCGAGCCTCGCCGCCGCCGACCTGCAGCGGCTCGGCCTGCCGGGTGCCACCGACCTCGAAGGCGGGTTCCGGGCCTGGCGTTCGGCGGGGCTCCCGGTCCGGGAAGGCGGTACACCCGCCGTTCCCTAGCGGCGGACCGCGAGCCTGGCGACCGACTCCGGGGAAAGCGGGAGCGCGGCGTGGATCCCGGTGCCTCGCGTCGGCCTGGGGTTGACCAGCACGCCGGTCGCCGCGGCACGGCGGGCGGCCGCGAGCACGACCTCGCGGCCGGTCCGGTGCCGGATCCGGCCCCAGCCCGCGCCGGTGACCGCGCGGTACTCGGCCAGCAACCGCTCGTC
This sequence comes from Amycolatopsis lurida, assembly GCF_900105055.1. NCBI lineage: Bacteria > Bacillati > Actinomycetota > Actinomycetes > Pseudonocardiales > Pseudonocardiaceae > Amycolatopsis > Amycolatopsis lurida. The sequence continues at coordinate 5,879,598 of NZ_FNTA01000004.1, read as the reverse complement.
GGTGAAGACGCAGAGCCAGTCGCCGTGCGCGCCGAGCCGGGCCGGGACCGGGGCGCCCGCCTCGTCCGCCGGGCCGCATACCGTGCCGTCGAGGAACATCCGCATGACCGAGGGAACGGGGTCGCGGGGAGCACCGCCGGTCGGTTCCCGCTCCGGACGGACGTTCTCGGCGATCCACCGCGAAGCGAGCCTGAAGTCTTCGCCGGTGAGATCCTCCTGGAAACCGTCGAGGCTGTTCTTGACGCTCCCCAGGAAGTCGTAGAACCGGCGGGTGCAGGTCCGCTCGGAGACCGGCACCCGGCCGCGGTCGACCATGGTCCTGATCCGGCCGACCATGCCCGCCCCGCCGTGCACCTGGTCCACGCCGAGGTTGTAGGCGGTCCAGACGATCTCGGGCATGAGTGGGTCGGCGAACCGTTCGAGCACCCGGTTCAGGCGCAGAAGAACGATTTCGCGCACCCGGCCGGGCTCGGCGTCCTCGGCGATCCCCCAGATACCCCGCAGTTCCGGCCCCAGCGCGTGGTGCAGCCCGTCCTGCCGGATCCCGGCTCGGGCGTGGACATGGTGCAGCCGGTCCTTGGCTCTGCGCGACGTTTTCGTTTCCTTAGCCGAAGCCACCATTCCTCCGCCATTCGGATCGGCCGGCAAAGTCTATTTCACCTGGCCGTTCCGCATTGTCCGGCGGAAATCGAAGATCAGGGGTTTCCTTTGTTCGCCACCGGCTTGACAAACCAGAATCGCCATACGTCGTCGCTGAGTCCCTGCAGCCGCCGGTCGAATTCGACCGGATCGGCGAGGAGAAGAGCCGGCGCCAGCCCAGTCTGCCCGGGGGCGGTGTCAGGAGGCGGTGAAATCGGCTTCACGGCACGCGAAGGCCGCGATTCCCGCACCGCTCGCCGGTCGACCTCACCGAGCACCGTCTTCAGCGCGGCCAGATCCCTGCCCACTTCGGTGAGCGTGGCGGCGGCCCGTGCCGCCGCCTCGGTCCGCTGGGCGGCCAGTCTCCGGATGAGCGACGGATCCGAGGTGTCCCGCGCGGTCCTGGTCAGCTGTTCCAGGACGGCGACGAAATCGTCCAGCGCCCGCGCGGCGCGGGCATGCTCCTCCGCCACCATCCGGCACCGGGCGACCAGCTCCGTCCGGCGGCCCAGATACGCGTCGTGTCCAGGGCCGGACCAGCCATGAGGATCGATCTGGCGCACCTCGACGGCCTGGTCCTCCAACGACCGGGAAACCGCTCGCAAGCGTTCCGCCTCGCTTCGGAGCACGCTGACCGTCCCCGCCGTCCAGGGCGCACTCGGCCCGTCCGGGTCTTCCGGGTTCATCGTCCGTCCACTTCGCTCAGCCGAGAACGGCCTGGATGGTGCCGGCGTTCCCTGCGTCGAAGGCGACGGCCCGCCGAGTAAGGCTTTGGGCGGCTTCGATCAGCGAGACCTTCTCGATCGCTTCTTCTTCGCCGTTCCGGTAATCGCGCGCGGCCTTGCCCAGCCGGTCACCGAGGCGCCGCACGTCCTCGGCGAGCACGGTGACACTGTGCGCGGAAGCCACCTGGAAGCTCTCCAGCGCCGCCACGAGCACGGGATCCCCCGCTTCGCTCGCCGTGGCCTTGAACTTCAGCGCCGGTTGCCTGGTGATCATCTCGGTGATGTCGTGGAGCCGGTCGCCCGACCGGCTCAACTCGTCGGGAACGGCCTCGAAATCGATCATGTCCGGTGTCCTCGTCTCGGGTCAGCATTCACGGGCCAGCCGGTCGATCTCCTCCGGCGGGAGGGGCAGCGTGGCATCGGCCCCCGCTCCCAGCACCGGACTCGGATCGATCAGGATCCCGGTCGGGAAGATCCGGCCCGCCGCCGTCCGCACGACGTCACGGCCCGTCCACCGGCCGATCCGGGCCCAGTCCGCACCGGTGGACTCGCGATAGGTGGCCAGGAGCCTTTCTCCGGTGAAGACGCACAGCCACTCGCCCCGGGTGCCGAGCTTCGCCGCGAGCGGTACCCCGGCACCGTCCGCGGGTCCGTGGACAGGGCCGTCGAGGAACATCTTCAGGACCGGTTCCATCGGCGACCGCAGCCTTCGGATGGCGGTGGACAGCCCGCTCGCGACCGCGGCCGGTCGCGGCGCACCGGGCCGGCTGTTCGCGGCCAGCCAGCGCGAAGCCCGGGCGAGATCCTCGTCGGTGATCGGGCTCTGCCCGGCACTCAAGCTCTTCACGACGGCCGGCAGGAAGATGTCGTTGAACCGGCGGGCGCAGGTGCGGACACTGCATTCGACGCCGCCTTGGCCGACCAGTCTTTCGAGCCGCCGGACGACGCCGCTTTCCTCGCCGGGCGAAGCCGCGCCGAGGTTGTACGCGGTCCAGACGATCACGGGCATTTCGGGTTTCGGGAACTGGTCCAATACCCGGTTCAACCGCAGGAGCACGATCTCCCGCACGCGTGACGCCTCGGCGTCTTCCGCGATACCCCAGCGTTCGAGCAGCTCCGGGCCCATCACCGCGGCGAGCCCGTCCTGCCAGATGCCGTTGCGCTTGTGGATGCCGAGCACGCTGTCCTCGGGTTTCTTTCTTTTCCTCGCCGAAGTCACTATTCCTCCCCTGCGCGACCTCAAGGACGAAGAGCCTAGGCGATCACAATATGCCGCACGAATCACCCCCGGCGCCCGACAAAAGGGCTTTCACCTGCACTTTTGCCAATTCATGGACACCATCGGACGCGCTTTCGCCTTTTGTTTGCCACCGACTTGACAAGGGCCGAGGATGACCAATCCGTGGCAAAACGAAAACCGTACGTACGTCTCCTGACCACTTTCTGGCCAAGGTCCGGCAGGGGCTGCGCGAAGACGATCACGCCGCTTAGCGTCGAAGCGACAGCCGCTGGTCGAGCGGCCGGGAATCAGGAGTACGGAATGGAACTCGTCGTGATCGCCGGACTGGCGATACTGCTCGGCGCCGGAGCGGGCTGGCTCGTTTCGGCACGCTGGCATCAGCGTCGCCAGGCGGAACTCGTCCACTTCGCCCAGGCATGGGAATACGCGCGGTACGCCGGATACGTCTCGGCGCACCGGTACCCGCAGGGGACCGGTGCGCCGTTCCTGAGGTGAATCAGGCGTGGACGACCCTGGCCAGTTCCGCCGGGGAGGCCAGCAGCCGGTGTTTCGGCAGGACGCGGACGGTGTAACCGATGGAGCCGGGATGCGGCAGTTTCAACCGCGCCGCGAACGCGCCGATCCCGTCGCCCGACATCGGAACGGTGACGGGGTCGCTCAGTTCGTCCCCGTCACCCACCTTCCCGACGACGGCCTGGACGTCCACTTCGGACGGTTCGAGACCGGCGAGGTCGATCCGCGCCCGGATGGTCACCTCGGTGCCGGTGACCATCGGCGCGGAGTCCTCGACGAGCAGTTCGGTGTCGAAGATCCGCACCCGAGGCCAGGAGACGTCCAATTTGGTCCGGTAGTCGGCCAGCGACAGCGCGCCGCGGTACCCGTCACCGATGGCCTCCGCGACCATCCGCGAGGCGGGCAGATAACCCGACTCGACGTACTCCCGCACCATCCGCGCGGCCTGCACGCGCGGCCCGAGGGTCTCCAGCGTGTGCCAGACCATCGACATCCAGCCGCCGGGCACACCGTCGGCGCCGCGGTCGTAGAACAGCGGCGCGATCTGGTGGCCCAGCAGGTCGTAGAGCGCCGCGGCCTCCAGCTCGTCGCGGCGCAGCGGGTCGGTGACGCCGTCCGCGGTCGGGATCGCCCAGCCGTTGCTGCCGTCGTAGCACTCGTCCCACCAGCCGTCGCGGATGGACAGGTTGAGGCCGCCGTTGAGCGCGGACTTCATCCCCGAGGTGCCGCACGCCTCCAGCTGCCGCACCGGCGTGTTCAGCCAGACGTCGCAGCCGCGGTAGAGGTAGCGCGCCATGGACATGTCGTAGTCCGGCAGGAAGACGATGCGGCGCCGGACCTCGGGATCGTCGACGAACCGGACGATCTGCTGGATCAGCTGCTTGCCGCCCTCGTCGGCCGGATGCGACTTGCCCGCGACGACGAGCTGGATCGGGCGCCGCTCGTCCAGCAGCAGCGCGCGCAGGCGCTCCGGATCGCGCAGCATCAGCGTGAGCCGCTTGTACGTCGGCACCCGGCGCGCGAAGCCGACGGTCAGCACGTCCGGATCGAAGACCGTGTCGGTCCACCCGAGTTCGAGCGCGGACGCGCCGCGCTGCATCCACGCGGCCCGCACCCGGCGCCGCACCTCGGCGACCAGCTTCTCGCGCAGTTCCCGCCGCAGCGCCCACAACTGCTCGTCGCTGACGCCGTCCCGCAGCGGCTTGCCCTGCGCGCCGTCGAGACCCAGCTCCTCGTGGTTGCGCCCGAGCAGCGCGCTCAGCTCGCGGGCCACCCAGGTCGGCCCGTGGACGCCGTTGGTGACCGACGAGACGGGCACCTCGTCGAAGTCGAATCCGGGCCACAGCCGCGAGAACATCCGCCGCGACACCCGGCCGTGCAGCGCGGAGACGCCGTTCGCGCGCTGGGCGAGCCGCAGGCCCATATGCGCCATGTTGAACAGGCCGGGGTTGTCCTCCGCGCCGAGCGCCAGCACGCGGCGCGGGTCGACGTCCGGGACCAGCCTGCCGTCGGTGAAATACCGCTGGACGAGGTCGACGGGAAACCGGTCGATCCCGGCGCTGACCGGGGTGTGCGTGGTGAACACGGTGCCGGCGCGGACGGCGGGCAGCGCCTCGTCGAACGCCAGCCCGTCGGCCTGGATGATCTCGCGGGCACGTTCCAGCCCGAGGAATCCGGCGTGGCCTTCGTTGGTGTGGAACACCTTCGGCTGCGGATGCCCGGTCAGCTCGCAGTAGCGCCGCACCGCGCGGAAACCGCCGATCCCGGCCAGGATCTCCTGGCGGATGCGGTGGTCGGCGTCGCCGCCGTACAGCCGGTCGGTGACCGCGCGCAGGTCTTCGTCGTTGGCCTCGGTGTCGGTGTCCAGGAGCAGCAGCGGGATCCGGCCGACGCGGGCCTTCCAGATCTGGGCGTGCAACGTGCGCCCGGCGGGCATCGCGACGTCGACCAGCACCGGCTTGCCGCCGTCGGTCACGAGTTCCAGCGGGAAGGCGTTCGGATCGATCACCGGGTAGTGCTCGACCTGCCAGCCGTCGAGCGACAGCGCCTGCCGGAAGTACCCGGCGCGGTAGAGCAGCCCGACACCGACCATCGGCACGCCGAGGTCCGACGCCGCTTTGAGGTGGTCCCCGGCGAGCACGCCGAGGCCGCCGGAGTAGTTCGGCAGCGCCTCGGTGACCCCGAATTCCATCGAGAAGTACGCGACGGCGGGCGGGAGGTCCGCGTCGTCCTGCTTCTGGTACCAGCGCGGCTCGGCGAGATAGCGCTCCAGGTCGGCGACGGCCTCGCGCGCGTGGGCGAGGAAGGCGTCGTCGACGGCGAGTTCGTCGAGCCGGGCCGGGGGCAGGGCGGTGAGCATCCGCAGCGGGTCGCGGACGCGGTTGAACAGCTCCGCGTCCATCGACGCGAACAGGTCACGCGTGGGCGGATGCCAGGTCCAGCGCAGATTCGTGGCGAGGTCACCGAGGCCGGAGAGCGACTCCGGCAGGCTCGCGCGGACGGTGAACCGGCGGACTGCTCTCATGAAGAGCGACCATATCGGCACGGCCCCCGCCCCGCTCAAGACCCACTTCGGGGATTACCTGCACGCGGGCCATAAGCGCTGGGTAGGGTCCCTGCTTGCCGAAGTACGCGGCCCGGTCGGGGCCCTGACGACAAGCGAGTGAACATGATCCAAGGGGGAGCGCGGGGCTTCAAACGCCCGGCTCTGATCGCGGTCGCGACGGTGCTGGCCCTCGGGCTGAGCGCCTGCGCCGACAAGGGCGGCTCGACCGGTCAGCAGGGCAGCCAGCCGGGCGCCGGTGACATCGCCGGTCTGCCGGTCACGCATTTCGAGAGCGGGCTGAAACCGGGCGCGCCCAAGCCGGACTTGCAGGTCCGCAACGAGGACGGCTCCGAGGACGACCAGCTCGCCATCGCCGCCATCGCCGACGCGCAGGCCTACTGGACCGAGGTCATGCCGCGTGACTTCGGCCAGCCGTACGAGCCGCTGAAGTCGCTGCTGTCCTACAGCGCGAAGACCGACGACGAAGAGACCGAATGCGGGAGCGTCAAGAAGCTCGTCAACGCGTTCTACTGCCCACCGGGTGACCTGGTGGCGTGGGACCGCGGCGTGCTGCTGCCCATGCTGCGCGAACGGTTCGGGAAGATGGCGGGCGCCGTCGTGCTCGCCCACGAACTCGGGCACGCCGTGCAGTACCGGCTCGGCGAGAAGGCCAGCATCAAGAAGAACACCCCGTCGATCGTCAAGGAGCAGCAGGCCGACTGCTTCGCCGGCGGCTACTTCCGCTGGGTCGCCGAGGACAAGAGCAAGTTCTACCGCGTCTCCACGTCCGAAGGCCTCAACCAGGTCATGGCGTCGCTGTTCCTGATCCGCGACCAGGCGGGCACCAGCGCGACCAAACAGGGCGCGCACGGAACGGCGTTCGACCGCACGTACGCGTTCCAGGTCGGGTTCGAGAAGGGCCCGAAGGAATGCGCGGCGATGAACGAGGAGAACATCAAGGCGCGCATCACCGAGCGCCCGTTCGACAAGGGTGACAAGGGCAAGGGCGACGAGAAACTCGACGCCGAGATCATCGGGATCCTGAAGAAGAGCCTCGACGAGGCCTTCAAGGGCGCCGGCGTCCCCGGCCCGGAGATCACCGAGGACGGCAACGGCAGCTGCCCCGGCGGCCCGAGCACCCCGCCCGCGTCGTACTGCCCGTCGAACAACACCGTCAGCATCGACATGGCCAAGCTGCGCGAACTCGCCCAGCCGGTCGACCAGCAGGCGGAATGGGAAAGCGGGCACAGCGAGGGCAAGGGCGACTTCGCCGCGTTCTCGGAAATCGCGTCCCGGTACGCGATGGGCATCCAGAAGGGTGTCGGCGCGTCGATCGACAACGCGAACGCGGGACTGCGCACCGCCTGTCTGGTCGGCGCGTGGGCGAAAGCCAGCACAGTGCCCGGCGCGACGCTGCGGCTCTCGGCCGGTGACCTCGACGAGGCCATCTCGGACCTGCTGAGCCCGGAAAGCCTCGTCTCGGCCGACGTCAACGGCAAGCGCGTGGACAACGGTTTCGAACGGGTCGAGGCCCTGCGGAAGGGCTACCTGGAGAGTTCGGCGGTCTGCTCGACCCAGTACGGCTGATCGGTGGGCTCGTGAGTGGTAAGGACGGTTCTAACCGTCCTTACCACTCACGAGGCTTGTGTCAGTACAGAGCGCTCGCCAGATCCCGCCGCGCCTTCATGACGCGCTCGTCCGCCGAGTCGAACAGGTCGAACAGCGCCACCAGGTGCTCCCGCACCTTGTTGCGCTCGTCGCCCGCGGTCCGCCGCACGACGGCGATCAGCCGCGCGAAGCCCGCCTCGGGCTGCTGCCCCGCGACTTCGAGGTCCGCGGCGGCCAGCTGGGCGTCGAGGTCGGCGGGGTTCGCGTCGGCCTTCGCGATCGCGTCCGGGCCCGCGGCCTCGGCTCGGGCGGTGAACTTCACCTGCGCGAGCGCGGTCTTGGCCTCTTCGTTCGCGGGCTCGACGTCGAGGATGCGCTCGTAGGCCGCCTGCGCCGCGGCGAAGTCACCGCGTTCGAAGGCCTCCTCGGCCTCGGTGAACCGCGGGTCCTCCGGCACCTCGACACCGCCGCCGTTCTGCTCGGCGGCCTTGATGCCCGGCAGCCGGTCACGCAGCGCGTCGAGCAGCGAACCGAGCCACTTGCGGATCTCGGGTTCGGGCAGGGCACCCGAGAACGCGTCGACCGGCTGGCCGCCGCCGATGGCGATGACCGTCGGGATGGACTGCGCGCCGAAGAGCTGCGCGATACGCGGGTTGGCGTCGACGTCCACCTTCGCGAGCACCCAGGCACCACCGGACTCGGCGGCGAGGCGCTCCAGCACCGGGCTGAGCTGTTTACACGGGCCGCACCATTCGGCCCACAGGTCGACGACCACCAGCTGCTGCAAGGAGCGCTCGACGACTTCGGCTTGGAACGTCGCCTCGGTGACGTCGATCACGGCACCCGCCGTGGCCGGGCCGCTCGGCGCGGCGCCGTCCGCGGGCCGCGGCGGGGCAGGAGGCTGTTTCTGAGGCGCCTCGGCACGCGCCTTGAGCGCGGAAAGGTCGACCGCGCCGGAAAGCGCGGCGGAAAGGGCCGCCGTCTTCGATGCTGATCCGCGTGGGTGTGTCACGGTTCCATCCTGGCACGCATCCCCGAGCGTTTCACCGCATGCCCCCGGCTGCCCGCTTGGCAGGACGGTCACGTTCCGGCAGGCTCGCCACGAGGGGGTGATCGACATTCCGACACGCAGGACGGCCACGGTGGCCGTCGCGATCGCCGGTGCCATCGTCTGGGTGAGCGTCATCACGGTGCTGATCGCCCATCAACCCGACCCCGGTGTCGCCAGTCCAGGGCAACTCCGGGAGGGCCTCACCACCGCGCTCAACGAACACGATGTCGAGGCCCTCTCCGAACTCATCGACTATCCGCCCGCGTCGGCGGGCGACTTCGCGAAGTCCTATATCGACGCCCTGACCGAACGCGGCGCCCACGACGTCACGGTGAAGTTCGCCCCGGACGATCTCGCGCCGACGTCGGCGACCGTCAGCGGGAAACTGGGCGACGGCAGCTCCTTCGGCTATCCGGTGGCCATCGCGGTCAAGGACAAGCTGTGGCTGGTGTCGTTCACCCCGCCGCTCCCCTGACTCATTCGCTCAGGTGCTTCTCGACGCGCTCCACCTTCGCGGTCAGCTGCCCTTCGTAACCCGGCCGGATGTCGGCCTTGAGCACGAGCCCGACCCGCGACGAACCCTCGCCCGCGGCCTCGACGGCCCGCTTCACGACGTCCATCACTTCGTCCCACGAACCCTCGATGTTCGTGAACATGGCGTTGGTGGAGTTCGGCAGGCCCGACTCGCGGACCACTTTCACCGCGCGGGCGACCGCCTCGCTGACACCGCCGTCCTCCTCGGCCGCGGACGGGCTGACACTGAAGGCCACGATCATCTTCTGCTCCTCGTTCAGCTCCTAGAGGCGGAGCTGGGATTTCGTCCGGGAAGTGACCCTACGCGTGAACCCGCCACGGCCGTAGGCCCCGCTATCGCGGTGGCAGGGCGCCTTCACACCGTCGCGACCTGAAAGACCAGGTCGCGCCCTGCCGACGTCGATCGCGGACGCGGGTTCACCTACTGACATTCAGACGCTTTTCCCACGCATAACACCCGGTGGTGCGGCATGGCACGGGTACCCGCTGGTAACTTCGAGCGCCATGAGCCGTCCGTTGCCGTTCGACCCGATCGCCCGCGCGGCGCAGCTGTGGGAGGCCCGTATCGGGCCGTCCGAGACCATGGCCGCGGTGACCGGGATCATGCGCGTGCAACAGATCATCCAGTCCGCGGTGGACGGTGCGCTCAAACCCCACGGGCTCACCTTCGCCCGGTACGAGGCGCTGGTGTTGCTGACCTTCGCCCGCGCGTCCCACCTGCCGATGCGCGTGATGGGCGAGCGGCTGCAACTGCATCCGACGAGCGTCACCAACATCGTCGACAGGCTGGAGAAGGACGGCCTGGTCAAGCGTGTGCCGCATCCGACCGACCGCCGGACGACGCTGGTCGAGATCACCGACGAAGGCCGCGTACGCCGCGAAGAGGCCACGAAAGCGGTCACCGAAATCGACTTCGGGCTGACCGGGCTCACCGGCAAGCAGACCGAGCAGCTGACCGACCTGCTCACCAAGGTCCGCAAGGCCACCGGCGACTTCACCGAATAGCGCGTGAAGGCCCCCTTCCCTCGGCTGAGCCGAGGGAAGGGGGCCTTCACGCGCTTAAGAGGAGATCAGGCGGCGGCGGTTTCCGGGGTCTTGGCGAACAGGCCGACCCCACCGTGCGACAGCCGCTGCGGGCCGTCCAGCTTGCCGTTGCGCAGCGCCCAGGACTCGAACAGCCAGGTGAACAGCGGCGGGATGCTGGAGAGCAGCGCGAGGATCAGGGTCTTCGGGCGCCAGCCGAGCGGCTTCGCCACGGACAGGGAGACCAGCACGTAGAGGACGAAGACGACGCCGTGCACCATGCCGAGGACGGGAACGCCGCCCTCGCCGAGCTTGACGGCGTACTTGAGGAACATCCCGACCAGCAGCCCGGCCCACGAGAGGGCTTCGGCTACCGCGGCCACGCGGAATACTAGAGCGGCCTTGCTGGACACTTTCTCCTCCTGTGGGGTCTCACCACTATGCGTACACACATGACTACGTCCGACGAGCACTGTCCAAGGCGGACTCGCCAAGAACGTCAACAGCGCTGTCGGACGTGGTAATACCAGTGTGAGGCGTGACGGCCCTCACCGGAACACCGGGGGCCGTGATGCTGCTCACGACCCCCGGTACGAACCGGTCTAAACCACTCGGATCACCCCGCGCAGGGCGATTTCGGCGCCCCTTCCGGACCGGTCGCCCAGGTCGCCTTCGCCGGGTCGTCGGTGAGCTTGAAGTCCAAAGTGGTCCCTCGCGTCAACTGTTCCAACCCGACGTACGCCCGCTGCGAACCGGTTCCCAATCCTTGGACGTACTGGAGCTTCGACCCGTCGGCGCCGTCGGCCTTGATCGTGATGTCACGGCCGTTCTCCAGACGCACCACCGACTTCTCGAACCGCGGCGCGTTGAGCACGAACTCCCCGGTGCCCGGCATCGCCGGATACAGGCCCAGCGCGCTGAAGACGTACCACGCGGACATGGTCCCGAGGTCGTCGTTGCCGGTGACACCGTTCGGCGCGTTGGTGAACAACGTGTGCGCCGCGCGGACGACGGCGGAGGTCTTCCACGGCTGCCCGGTCAGGGTGTACATCCAGGGCGAGTGCAGGTCCGGCTCGTTGTTCGGGTTGTAGCGGAACTGGTTGTAGTAGTTGTACGGGCCGACGACCCATTCCTCGCGCACGGTCTTCGCCGGGTCCTTGACCAGATCCCCGTAGGCGAAGAAGTCGTCGAGCCGCTTGCCGACGTTCTCCTTGCCGCCCATCCGCTCGACGAGCCCGGGGACGTCTTGCTGGGTCAGCCATTGGTACTGCCATGACGTGCCCTCGTGGAACCCGTCCTGGCTCTGCGGGTCGAACGGCTTCCTCGCCGGGCTGAACCACTCGCCGCCTTCGAGCTTGGGACGGTAGAACCCGGTGAAGCCACGATCGGTCACCGACGAGTCCCACAGCGTGCGATAGCTGCGTCCCTTGTCCGCCAAGGCCTTCGCGTCGTCCTTCTTGCCGAGCCCGGCGGCCATGATCGACAGCGAGCAGTCCGCGAGCGCGTATTCCAGCGTGGCCGAAGCGCCGTGGTGCGGGTCGGTGTCCTGCCCCTTCTTCGGGAAGTCCTTGTCGTACTGGACGAACCCGTCCTTCTGGTAGCTCGCGTTACCCGAGCGGCCCTGGAACGGCGAAGACGCGGGCGGGATCTCGCGCGAGTTCTGCAGAAGTGCCTGGTATGCCCTGAACTCCTGCCCGGACAGCGCGCCGAACCGCCACAGGTCGACCAGGAACGGGGTGACCGGATCGCCGGTCATCGTGTTCGTCTCCTGGTTCGCGTACGCCCAGCGCGGCAGCCAGCCACCCTGGTCGTGGATGGCGAGCACGGACTTCGCGACGTCCTTCGCCCGAGCCGGCCTCAAGAGCGCGAGCAGCTGGTTCTGCGTGCGGTAGGTGTCCCACAACGAGAAGAACTCGTAGTAGGTCCAGCCCAGCGCCCGGTGGATCTTGTCGTCGAACCCGCGGTACCGTCCGTCGGCGTCGTTGCCGGTCAGCGGCTGCAGCAGCGCGTGGTAGAGCGAGGTGTAGAACACCGTGCGGTCGTCCTTCGTACCGCCCTTGATGTCCACTGAGGACAGTTCCTTGCGCCAGGCACGCTGGGCGCCGTCGCGGACCGCGTCGAACGAACGGCCCTTCTCGGACGCCAGGTTCAGCCGGGCGCCGAAAGCGTCCACATGGGAGATCGCGGTCGTCGCGGTGACCTGACCTCCGCCGAAGGTCAGCCAGGCACCGCGCAGTCCCTCACCGCCCGCGGACTCCTTCGAGCCCGGAGTGCCACCCGTCGGCGACCAGGTGCCGAAGGATTTGAACGGCTTGTCGAACGTCGTGGTGAACCAGGTCTTGTACGGCTTCCCGCCGCAGAACGCCTGCGACTCCACCATGCCTTCGATCGTCCGATCGCCGACGACCCGGATCTGGCTCGCCGTCACCGGTTCCTTGTCGTTGGCCTGGCCGACGTTGACGAAAACGTTTGCGTCGCCCGCTTTCGTGAAGGTGTACCGCTCGACGCCGGTCCGCGTGGTCGCGGTGGTCTCCGCGTCGACGCCGCCGTAACCGGTGAGCCGTACCTTGTAGTAGCCGGGCTTGCCGACCTCGCCCTCGTGTGTGTACGGCGAGGCGTACTTCTTGTGGTCGAACGTCTCGGGTTTCGTGGTGTCGAACGCCGCGCCGGGCCCGACCGCGCCGGTGGTGGGCAGGGACGACACGAGGCCACCCTGCTCCCAGCAGCCCGCGCCGGACAGGAAGAAATGCCCGAAGCCGCGGATCGCGGTGTCGTCGTAGCGGTAGCCGGCGTAATGCGAGGAGATCGGGCTGACCTGCGTCATCCCGAAAGGAGCCGAAGCGCCGGGGAAGGTGTTGCCGTCGTCCTTGGTGCCGATGAAGGTGTTGACCGCGTCCACAGGGTCGCCACCGGGTGCCGCCGCCGCGACGGGCGTGACCAGCCCAGCGGGGACGACAAGCGCGGTGAGCAACCCGGCGACGCGGATCGAGGTGCGTGCAGGCATGGGAAAGGCCGCCTCCTGACAACGTTGTCGCTGCCTGCTCACCTTCGACAAGAACGGACCACCTGGTCAAGAGGTCCGTCAAACCCTGTCCGATTCCGGACAGCGACCCGCGTGGGCCGTAACGGTTCGAACTCGGAAAACGGGCCGAGGACGAATCGGGCATTGACATCGCCGCGCCGCTGGCGTTCAATTCCCGCCACTATGACAACGTTGTCTTCCAGCGGACCGGACAACGGCCACCGCACCACCGGCCGACGGGCCACGATGAGTGACGTGGCCCGGCTCGCGGGCGTGAGCATCAAAACCGTCTCGCGAGTGGTGAACGACGAGCCCGCCGTCCATCCGGACACCGCGGAGCGCGTCATGGCGGCGATCGAGCAGCTCGGGTTCCGGCGCAACCTCGGCGCGCGGAACCTGCGGCGCGGCTCGACGACCGGGACGATCGGCCTGATCGTCGAGGACGTCGGAAACCCCTTCTACTCCGAGCTCAACCGGGCCGTCGAACGCATCGCGACCTCGTTCGGCCGCCAGGTGCTGACCGGTTCGTCGGAGGAGAACTCCGACCGTGAACGCGAACTGGTGCTGGAGTTCTGCTCCCGCCGCGTCGACGGCATCCTCGTCGTCCCGGCCGGGATGCAGCACGGCTACCTGGTCCCCGAGATGCGCGCGGGCACGCCCGTGGTGTTCCTCGACCGGCCCGCCGGCGACATCGTGGCCGACACGGTGCTGGTCGACAACATCGGCGGCACCGTCGAAGCGGTCGCCCAGCTGGCGAAACACGGCCACCGCCGGATCGCGTTCCTCGCCGACAGCCCGGACATCTTCACCGCGGGCGAACGCCTGCGCGGCTTCCGCGAAGGCTGTGTCCGCAATGGAATCCCCTACGACGAGCACCTCGTCGTGATGCGGACGCCGACCGCCGAGAGCGTCGGCGACGCCGTGAAGCGGCTGCTCACCGGGCCGAATCCGGCCACCGCCGTGATCGCGGGCAACAACCGGGTCGCCGTCCACCTGCTGCGCGCGCTGGCGCACGCGGAGCGGCGTCCCGCGATGATCAGCTTCGACGACTTCGAGCTGGCGGATCTGCTGGATCCGCCGGTCTCCGTGATCGCGCACGACGTGAGCGCACTGGGCCGGGCGGCCGCGGAACTGCTGTTCGCCCGGGTCCAGGGAGATCAATCCGCACCGAGAAAGGTAGTTCTGCCCGTGCATCTCGTAGCCCGCGGTTCCGGGGAGGTCGCCCCTTCATGAGCGGCCACCTCGAACCGATCCGCCTGCCGGCGAACCAGCCGCCGCAGTTCTACCGCGGCGGCGACGCCATCGCCGCGTTGCGGGGCGCTTCCTCCGAGTCCAAGTACGGCCCGGAGGACTGGGTCGGCTCGGCCACCACGATGTTCGGCCAGGAGACCAACGGCCTGACCAAGCTGCCCAGCGGGGTCTGGCTGCGCGACGCCGTCCGCGAGAACCCGTCCGCCTGGCTCGGCGCCAAACACGTCGAGGCGCTCGGCGACTCGACCGGCCTGCTGGTGAAGCTGCTCGACGCGGGCCAGCGCCTGCCGGTGCACTTCCACCCGTCGGACTCGTTCGCGAAGCGGCACTTCGATTCACACTTCGGCAAGACCGAGGCGTGGATCGTGGTCGGCACCTACGGCGACGACCCGCGCGTCTACCCGGGATTCAAGGAGACCGTCGACAAAGCGACGGTCAACGAATGGGCCCGCACGCAGGACGCGCCCGCGATGCTCGGGGCGCTGAACAGCGTCGCGGTCACCCCCGGCGACACGGTCTACATCCCGGCGGGCCTGCCGCACGCGATCGGCGAAGGCGTGTTCGTCGTCGAACTCCAGCAGCCGACCGACTTCTCGCTGACCCTGGAATGGCGGGACTTCCTGGCGAACCCGGAGAAGGCGCACCTCGGAATCGGGTTCGAGACCGCCATCGAAACCCTGGACACCTCGGGCTGGGACGAAGAGCGGCTCGGCTCGATCGTCAAGCGCACCGCGGGCGACGAAGCGTCCACTGTGGACCTTCTCGCCGACGGCAGCGACGCGTTCTTCCGTGCCGACCAGCTGCGCCCCGGCCTTTCCGGTAGGTCGACAACGTTGTCACTCGATCCATCGTTCGCGGTGCTGGTCGTCATGGACGGTTCGGGGACACTCCGGACCGAACAGGGCGGCGAGTACGCGCTGCGCAAGGGCGAGACGTACGTGGTCCCGCACGACGCCGGTCAGTCCACTGTGGAGGGCGACGTCACCGTCATCCGCTGCCGGCCGCCCGCACCCGAGAAGAGGGAGCGATCGTGAGCGAACTCCTGCTCGACGCACAGAACCTGGTCAAGCGCTACGGCTCGGTGGAGGCGCTGCGAGGCGCATCCTTCCAGGCGCGGGCCGGTGAGGTCACCGCGCTGATCGGCGACAACGGCGCCGGGAAGTCCACTTTGGTCAAATGCCTTTCCGGCGCGGAGCAGCCGACATCGGGGAAGATCCTGCTCGATGGTTCCGAGGTGGTGCTGGACTCCCCCACCACGGCACGGCGGAGGGGGATCGAGACGGTGTACCAGGACCTCGCGGTCGCACCGGAACTCGACCCGGCCGCGAACCTGTTCCTGGGCAGGGAGATCCACCGCAAGGGGATCCTCGGCAAGCTCGGGATGCTGGACAAGAAGGAGATGAAACGCCAGGCCGTGGAGGAGTTCCAGCGGCTCGGCGTGACCCTGCAGAGCACCGACGTCCCGATCGGCTCGCTTTCGGGCGGGCAGCGGCAGAGTGTCGCCGTCGCGCGGTCGGTCGTCTGGGCGTCGAAGGTCGTGTTCATGGACGAGCCGACGGCCGCGCTCGGCGTCGTGCAGCGCGAACGCGTGCTCGACGTGATCAAGAAGGTGCGGGACAAGGGCATCGCCGTCGTGCTGATCAGCCACAACATGCCCGAGGTGCTGTCGGTGGCCGACCGCATCGAGGTGCTGCGGCTCGGCAAACGCGTCGCCCGGTTCACCGGCGACGGCACGAAACTGGAAGACCTGGTCGCCGCGATGACGGGCGCCCTCGTACAAGAGGAGGCGGCGTGACCGTGTCCACTCCGACGAAGAACGGCCCCGAGATCCAGACCTCGGTGGACGGTGGGTTCGGCAAACGGTCGATCGGGCAGCGGCTGATCGGGGCGAACACGTTCTGGATCGCGCTGGTGCTGCTGGCGCTGATCATCGTGTTCACCGCGATCGCGCCCGCCGAGTTCGCGACGCTGTTCACCTTCCAGACCCTGCTCATCGAGACCTCGGTGCTGCTGGTGCTCTCGGTCGGCATGACGTTCGTGATCATCACGTCCGGGATCGACCTCTCGGTCGGTTCGGTACTGATCTTCGCGGGCATGGTGGCCGGCAAGACGATGGAGGCGCTGAGCCCGGACGGTGACGCCACCAAGGCGGGCTGGGGCGTCATCACCGCCGGGCTCGTGGCGGCGGTCGTCGCGGGCACGATCTGGGGGCTCATCAACGGTTTCCTGATCGCGGTGGCGAACATCCCGCCGCTGATCGTCACGCTCGGCACGATGGGTGCCGCGCTCGGCGCCGCGTACCTGCTGAACAACGGGTCCGACGTGCGCAGCGTGCCGACCGAGCTCAACAAGACGCTCGGCTACGGGACTTCGTTCGGCGGCGTGCCGAATCTGGTGCTGGTGGCCGTGGTGATCACGCTGATCGGCGCGTGGCTGTTGCACACCACCAAATTCGGCCGCTACACCTACGCCGTCGGCTCCAACGCCGAGGGCGCGCGCCGGGCGGGTATCGGGGTGACCGCGCATCTGCTGAAGGTGTACACGCTCACCGGTTTCCTCGCCGGTGTCGCCGGTTTCCTCTCGCTGGCGTACTACGCGTCGACGACCATTTCGGCGCACACCACCGACAACCTCAACGCCATCGCCGCCACGGTGATGGGCGGCACGAGTCTCTTCGGCGGTGTCGGATCGGTGCTGGGCACGGTGATCGGCGTGTTCATCCCGGCCGTGCTGAAGAAGGGCTTCAACATCACGCAGGTCCAAGACTTCTGGCAGATGATCGCGGTCGGCGCGGTGCTGATCGCCGCGGTCTGGTTCGACCAGCGGCGCCGTCGTCGCCGCAACTCTCGCTGATCCCTACGCACAAAGAGGTGCTATCCCCATGAAGAAGACCCTGCTCGCCGCCGGTGCCGCCGTTTCCGCGGCCCTCCTGCTGACCGCGTGCGGCGGTGGCACCGTCGGCGAGGCGCCGTCGGGCGATTCCGGCGCCAAGACCAACAACAAGAAGCTGTCGCTGATCCCGGGTGTGCAGGCCGAGCCGTTCTACATCTCGATGCAGTGCGGCGCACAGGAAGAGGCCAAGAAGGCGGGCTACGAGCTCACCACGCAGGCGCCGCAGAAGTTCGACGCGGCCATGCAGACCCAGCTGGTCAACGCGCTGGGCTCCAACCCGCCCGCCGCGCTGCTCATCGCGCCGACCGACGCGCAGGCGATGCTCGCGCCGATCCAGCAGGTCAAGACCCGCGGCGCCAAGATCATCGAGGTCGACACCGCGCTGAAGGACACCAGTGTCGCGGAGTCGTCCATTTCGTCGGACAACGCCGAGGGCGGCAAGCTCGCCGCGAAGACCATGGCGGAACTGGCCGCGGGCAAGACCGGCTCGGTGCTGGTGCTCGACACCATCGCGGGCACCTCGACCACCAACACCCGCGCGAAGGGCTTCGAGGACGAACTGAAGAACCACCCCAACCTGAAGTCGGCCGGGGTGCAGTTCACCCAGAACGAGCCCGACCAGGCCGCGTCCAAGGTGACCGCCGCGCTGGCGTCGACCCCGGACCTGATCGGCATCTTCGCGACCAACCTCAACACCGGTGAGGGCGCCGCGACCGGCCTGCGTAACGCGGGCAAGATCGGCGCGGTCAACCTGATCGGCTTCGACGCGTCGCCGTCGGAGATCGAAGGCCTGAAGAAGGGCGAGTACCAGGGCCTCATCGCGCAGGACCCGGCCGCCATCGGGCAGCAGGGCGTGCAGCAGGCCATCGCGGCGCTGGAGGGCAAGCCGGTGACCCGGAACCTGACCGCTTCGCTGCACTCCATCACCAAGGCGAACATGGACGCGAACGCGCAGTACTTCTACAAGCAGAGCTGCTGACGCCCTCGTGAGTGGTAAGGACGGTTCTAACCGTCCTTACCACTCACGAGACCGGACCGACGGCTCACGCCAGCTCCACGCGCGTCGTGCCCGGCGCGAACCGCTCCAACGCTCCGTACAGCCGGGCGCCACCGCCCAGGTGCCCCAGCGCGTACCTGTACTCGCCATCCTCAAGCAGCGCTTCGGGCCCCGAGCCGGTCCAGTCGAGCCGGTAGTGCCACCAGTGCATCCACCGGCCCACGCGCCGCTTCTCCCGATACACCCGCAGCCGGGTCACCTCGGTCCACCGGACCTCGAACACGCCCGGCACCGCGATCCCCGCGGCGGAGATCACCAGCGAGCCCGCCGACTTCCGCAGAGCGAGCAGGATCAGCCCCGCGAAGGCCATGCTGAGCAGGCTGAACACCACCCCGGAAACCGAGCGGGAGAACAGCGACAGCACGACGGCCACCAGGCCGCCGCCGCCGAACACCACGAACCCGGCCCACGCGACCCGGCGCATCACGACGTCCAGCCGGAGCACCACGGCATCCCCAGTGACCATGCCCGGAGCGTAACCGGCGAAACCACTCAGCGACGTTAGGATCTAGGCCCCGACGTCGTGGAGGAGGCCGGATGAGCACCCGTCTGCCCTGGCGTCCCGCCGCGAGCGTCGACCCGGTGCCGGTGCTCGTCGCCGCCCAGCGTGTCTCGGACGATCTCATGGACGGCCTGGCCGGACCCCGCGCCCGCCAGGCGGCGCACGGCCTCCGGCGGCTGTTCGGGGTCGCCGGGCTCGGTCTCGCCGACCTGTCCGGCTCGCTCGTCTGGTCCGGTCGCCCGGCGGCGGACGACGTTGTCGCCTCCGCGCTCGACGAGGTCCTCCACTCCGAGACGCCGGTGTCCGAACCCGGACTCCTGGCGCTGCCGCTGCATGTCCACGACGAACTGGCCGGGGTCCTCCTGGTCACCGACGGCAAGAACGCCGTCGCCCGCCAGGCCGCCGAACTCGTCGTCCACGCGCTCGAACGCGGCAGGCTGGAGGCCTCCGCCGAGCAGGCCGCGGAAGCCGAACTGCGCGCGCTGCGGGCCGAGATCTCGCCGCATTTCGTCTACAACGCACTCACCGTGATCTCCTCACTGGTCCGCTCCGACCCGGATCGCGCGCGCGACCTGATGCTCGACTTCGCCGAGTACACCCGCTACAGCCTCGCCCGGCACGGCGAGTACACGATGGTCGCCGAGGAGTTCCGCGCCATCGAGACGTATCTGGCCTTGCAGCGCGCGGTACTCGGCGAGCGGCTGCGGGTGCAGGTGCGCGTCGCGCCGGAGGTGCTGGCCGTCGCGGTGCCGTACCTCGTGCTGGAACCGCTGGTGGAGAACGCGATCCGGCACGGGATCGAGCCACGCGCCGAAGCGGGGTTCATCCAGGTTCAGGGAATGGCGGAAGGGAACGACTGCGTGATCAGCGTCGAGGACGACGGTGTCGGCATGGACCCCGCACGCGCGGCGGCGATCCTGGCCGGGCACGGCGACGACGGCGGCGTCGGATTGGCCAATGTGGACAGAAGGCTGCGCAGCGTCTACGGGCCGTGGTACGGCCTCACGGTCGAGACCGAGACCGGCGCGGGCACCAGGGTCGTGGTGCGCGTGCCCCGATTCCAGCCGGGGGTGCTGCCGTGACGAACGGGCTGCGGGTGCTGGCGGTCGACGACGTCCCGCCCGCCCTCGACGAGCTGTGCAGCCTGCTGCGCGAGGCACCGGAAGTCGCCGAGGTGGTCGCCGCCGGTGACGCCCTGAACGCGCTCAAGCTGTTGCAGGGCAGTCATTTCGACGCCGTCTTCCTAGACATCTCCATGCCGGGCCTCGACGGGCTCGAGCTCGCCTCGCTGCTGGCCCGGCTCAGCGAACCGCCGGTGATCGTGTTCGTCACCGCGCACGACGGGCACGCCGTGGCCGCGTACGGGATCGGCGCGGTCGACTACCTGCTCAAACCGGTCCGCGCGGAACGGCTGTCCGCCGCGCTGTCCAAAGTGGTCCGGATGGCGGGCAACCAGCCCGACGAGCCGAAGCCCGCGCCGGACGCGATGTCCGCGCTGCCGGTGGAATCCGGCGGGCGCACCCGGTACGTCCGCCGCGACGACGTCCAGTTCGTCGAAGCGCACGGCGACTACGTCCGGCTGCACACGAAATCCGGCGTCCACGTCACGCGGATGCCCATCTCCCGGCTCGAAGAGTATTGGGAGGGCACGGGATTCACCCGCGTGCACCGGGGTTTCCTCCTCGCCGTGGACGCCGTGCTCGAACTGCGCAGCGACACCACCGGCGGGCTGCTGGCGCATACGGAAGCGGGTGACGTACCGGTGAGCCGCCGCCACGCGCGCGACCTGCGCGACCGGCTGCTCGCCGCCGCGCAACGCGGCGAACTGGGCCGGGGAAGCCGGCCGTGAGCCGCGTCAAACGGGTGGCCGTCACCAGCCCGCAGACCCGGCTCGCGCATTCGCGGCGCCGTTCGCGCGGACGCTGGCGTGTCCCCCGGCTGGCCGCGGGCGACGCCGAACGCGCGGACGCGCTGTACCGGGCCCAGCGCCGCCGCGGGCTCCCCGCGCTGGCCGGGATGTTCGGGCTGGTCTTCGGGCTCCCGCTGGTGTTCGGGGTGTTCCCGGGGCTGGATTCGGTGCGGCTGCTGGGTATCCCGCTGTCCTGGCTGATGATCGCGATCCTCCCGTACCCGGCGATGGCGCTGCTGTCGTGGTGGCAGCTGCGCCGGGCGGAAAAGATCGAGGACGAGTAGTGGTCGCGGCGCTCTCGGTGGCCCCCGTCGTGCTGGTCACCCTGCTGATCGGGTTGCGCGGGGTCGCGGCCATGCGCACGACGTCGGATTTCCTCGTCGCCTCGCGCCGGATCTCGCCGCTGGTCAACTCCGCCGCGGTCTCCGGCGAATACCTGTCCGCGGCTTCGTTCCTCGGCGTGGCGGGGCTGGTGGTGAAGGACGGCATCGGCGCGCTCTGGTATCCGGTCGGGTTCACCGCCGGGTACATCGCGATGCTGGTGCTCGTGGCGGCGCCGATGCGGCGCTCCGGCGCGCTCACCGTCCCGGACTTCGCCGAGGCGCGGCTCGCCTCCCCCGCCCTGCGCCGCCTCGCCGCCGTCGTCGTCCTCGTGATCGGAACCCTTTACCTGGTCCCGCAATTCCGCACCGCGGGACTCGTGCTGACCGCCGTCGGCGGCACGCCGTACTGGGTCGGCGTGGTCATCGCGGGCGCCGCCGTCAGCGCGACGCTGGCGCTCGGCGGGATGCGCGCGGCGACCTACGTCCAGGCCTTCCAGTTCGTGCTGAAACTGGTGCTGTTCATCATTCCCGCGATCTGGCTGGTCTCCCAGGTCTCCCCGGCGCAGCGATCGGCTTCGGTGCATCCGGTGGAATTCACCCACTTCGCCCGCGACACCCAGCTGTCCTTCGAGATCGACGTGACGCTGACCCTGCGCAAGCCGACCACCTTGCTCACGCCGGAAAAACACGTCGTGCCACCGGGTGAGCTGGTCGCCAGGAGCGGCGAGACCCTGGAATTCGCCGAGGGCACCCCGGTTCCGGCCGTCCGGGGCGGTGCCCCGCTGGGCGGGCCGGACTGGCAACGGCCGCTGCTCGACCTCGGCGATCAGGGCTATCCGCTGCTCGGCACGTGGGCGATCCTGATCGCCACCATGCTCGGCACCATGGGCCTGCCGCACGTCCTGATGCGCTTCCACACCAGCCCGGACGGCCGCGCCGCCCGGCGCACCGCGGCGATCACGGTCGCCCTGCTCGGCGTCTTCTACTTGTTCCCAGGGGTTTACGGCGTCTTCGGCCGCGTGCTGGTGCCCGAACTGTACGTCTCGGGCGCGACGGACACGGTCGTCGTCGCGCTGCCGGCACAGATCGACGACGGCTGGGCGGGCTCGTTGTTCACCGGATTGCTGACGGCGGGCGCGTTCGCCGCGTTCCTGGCGACGTCGCTCGGGCTGCTGCTGGTGATCTCCGGCGCGGTCGCGCACGACCTGGCGCCCGGCGGCCTGCGGAGACTGCGCTGGTCGGTGCTCGGGGCGGCGGCGGTGATGGTCCTGCTCGCGTTGCCGTCGGCCAGATTGGACGCCGGCGTGCTCGTCACCTGGGGCTTCACCGTGGCCGCGTCGACGTTCTGCCCGTTGCTGGTACTCGGCATCTGGTGGAACCGGCTGACCGCCGCGGGCGCGATCAGCGGTGTCCTCGCCGGACTCGTCGCGTCTTCGGGCTCGATTCTCGTGGCCTTGTTCGTCCCGAGCCTGAGGGGCCTGCCCGCGATCCTCGTGTCGCAGCCCGCGCCGTGGTCGGTTCCGCTGGCATTCGGAGTAATGATCGTGGTTTCCTTGCGGGGCAGGCCTCCCGCCTGGTCGACGGCCGCCATGCTGCGGCTGCACTTGGACGATCGCACAGCCGAGACCCCTTCGTCGTGGTCGGACCACCGTTCGTCGACCGTTCGTCGTCTCGGCAGACGTTTGAACCGCTGAAGGTTCCGGTCTCCTTGACCTCTCCTTAACGTGTCGCGGAACACATTCGCGGTGCGAGGAGAGCACGATGAGTACCGAAACGAACGCTCCCAGTCCACCGGAAACGGACTGGGACAAAGCCCATGACAGCGCGGAGTTCAAGGAACTGCGGGCTCGGTTGCGCCGGTTCGTCTTCCCCGTCTCGGCGCTGTTCCTCCTCTGGTACCTGCTCTACGTGCTGCTCGCCGACTACGCGCACGGCTTCATGAGCACGAAGCTGGTCGGCAACATCAACGTCGGCCTCGTCTTCGGCCTGCTGCAGTTCGTTTCGACCTTCGTGATCACCGGGCTCTACGTCCGCTACGCGAACAAGAAACTCGACCCCCTCGCGGAGAAGATCCGCACGGACATCGAGAGTGAGGCCAAATGAACCTCGCCGCCGGAGTCGAGGGCAGCAGCCCCGTACTCAACATCACCATCTTCGGCCTGTTCGTGGTGGTCACGCTGTTCGTCGTGTTCCGGGCGAGCCGCAACACGAAGACGGCTTCGGACTACTACGCCGCCGGCCGCGCGTTCACCGGCCCGCAGAACGGCGTCGCCATCGCGGGTGACTACCTGTCCGCCGCGTCGTTCCTCGGGATCGCGGGCGCGATCGCCATCTACGGCTACGACGGTTTCCTTTACTCCATCGGCTTCCTGGTCGCCTGGCTGGTCGCGTTACTGCTGGTCGCGGAATTGCTGCGCAACACCGGCAAGTTCACCATGGGCGACGTGCTGGCGTTCCGGATGAAGCAGCGCCCGGTGCGGGCCGCGGCGGCGACGTCCACGCTGGCGGTGTCGTTCTTCTACCTGCTGGCGCAGATGGCGGGCGCCGGTGGCCTCGTCGCGCTGCTGCTCGGGATCGAGAGCAAGGCCGGGCAGGCCGCGATCATCGTGATCGTCGGCATCATCATGATCGCCTACGTGCTCATCGGCGGGATGAAGGGCACCACGTGGGTCCAGATCATCAAGGCGGCGCTGCTCATCGCCGGCGCGCTCGCGATGACGCTGTGGGTGCTGGCCATGTACGGCTTCAACCTTTCCGCGCTGCTGCAGGGCGCCGTGGACAAGGCGGGCAGGGCCGGTGAGGCGCTGCTCGGGCCGGGCAACCAGTACGGCAAGACCGGTACGACGAAGCTCGACTTCCTGTCGCTGGGCATCGCGCTGGTGCTCGGTACCGCGGGCCTGCCGCACGTCCTCATGCGCTTCTACACGGTGCCGACCGCGAAGGAAGCCCGCCGTTCCGTGGTGTGGGCGATCGCGCTGATCGGCGTCTTTTACCTGTTCACCCTGGTGCTCGGCTACGGCGCCGGCGCGCTGGTCGGCGCCGACAAGATCAAGGCCGCGCCGGGTGGCGTGAACTCGGCGGCCCCGCTGCTGGCGCTCGAACTGGGCGGCCCGATCCTGCTCGGCCTGATCGCGGCGATCGCCTTCGCGACGATCCTCGCGGTGGTCGCGGGCCTGACGATCACGGCGTCGGCGTCGTTCGCGCACGACGTCTACGCCAGCGTGATCAAGAAGGGCAAGGCGTCCCCGGATTCGGAGGTGAAGGTCGCCAGGATCACCGCGCTGGTGATCGGCGCGGTCGCGATCCTCGGCGGCATCCTCGCCAACGGGCAGAACATCGCGTTCCTGGTGGCGCTGGCCTTCGCGGTGGCGGCGTCGGCGAACCTGCCGACCATCCTGTATTCGCTGTTCTGGAAGCGGTTCAACACCCAGGGCGCGCTGTGGAGCATCTACGGCGGTCTCGCGGTCTGCATTGTGCTGATCGTGTTCTCGCCGGCGGTCTCGGGTAAGCCGGTGGACCCGAAGACCGGGAAGAGCGCCTCGATGATCCAGGGCGTCGACTTCCACTGGTTCCCGCTGGACAACCCGGGTCTCGTCTCGATTCCCGTGGCGTTCTTCCTCGGCTGGCTCGGAACCGTGCTGTCCAAGGAGCACAACCAGAAGAAGTACGCGGAGATGGAGGTCCGCTCGCTCACCGGCGCGGGCGCCGAAAAGGCCGTCGCCCACTGATCGCCGGGGCGGTGCGGCCGGCTCCAACGCCCCCGGCCGCACCGCCCCGGTTCCCACTTCCCCTAGTAAGGCAGCTTCCCCGCCGTCAGTTCGGCCAGTTTCGCGCGGAGATCGGCGCGGACGGACTTCCACAGCCCGGTGCCCAGCGAGATCCGCGCCACCCCCAGTGCGGTGAGCGCGGAGAGATCGGGGCCTCCGGGCACCGGGGCGGCGTTGACCGCTCCCGGCGCCACCGCCTTCACGAACTCGCCGAGCACCTCCGGCGACTTCACCATGATCGGATAGACGCAGTCCGCCCCGGCCTCGAAGTACGCCTTGGCCCGCAAGATCGCGTCGTCCAGTACCGCTCGTTCGTCGGACGCGCCGAGGAAGACGTCGACGCGGGCGTTGATCACCAGCGCGTCGCCGGCGGCCTCGCGCAACTTCGCGACCCGTTTCGCCTGCGCCTCGAGTGGGCGTACTCCACCTGAAGCGTGATCGGTGTCCTCGTAGTTGCAGCCGACGGCGCCCGCCTCGGCCAGCCTCGCCGCGAGTTCACCCGCTTCGAGCCCGTATCCGCCTTCGACGTCGACGGTCACCGGCACCGAGACCGCCCGCGCGATCCTCGCCGCCGCCGCGAACATCTCGGCGGCGGGCGCGTCTTCCCCGTCTTCGTACCCGAGAACCTTGGCCACGGCGAACGAACTCGTCGCCACGACGGGGAACCCGGCGGCTTCCACGAGACGCGCGCTGTCGGCGTCCCACGCGTTCGGCAGGAGCAGCGGCGTACCCGCGACGTGCAGCTCCCGCAGCCGAGCCGCCGTCATTCGGCGCGCTCGGGCAGCGGCGCGTGGCTGGTCACGCACATCCGGTTCCAGCTGTTGATCGCGATGGCCTCCCAGACGATGGCGCGGTACTGCTCCTCGGTGAAGACGCGGGTGGCCTCTTCGTAGACGTCGTCCGGCACGTCGTGCAGGGTCGCCACGTTCGTGATCGCCTCGGTGAGCGCGAGGGCGGCGCGCTCCTGCTCGGTGAACAGTTCGGTCTCGCGCCAGCCCTGCAGCACGAACAGCCGCCGCGGCGACTCGCCCATCTGCAGCGCGTCGTGGGAGTGCATGTCGAGACAGAACGCGCAGTGGTTGATCTGCGACGACCGCATCTTCACCAGTTCGAGGATCTTCTGGTCGACCCCGGCGTTGGCGGCGGCCTTCTCGACTTCGGCCTGCAGTTTCGCCATGGCCTGGTAGATCTCGGGCACTCGCTTGCCCACATGGATTCGCTCGGTCATACCGTCGAATCTAGCGGCGACTGGCCCACGAGTATGGTCCAGTCTCATGGCAGATTCGTGGTCCAGTTCGGGAATGGACGTCCACTTGGACTGGCGTCCCGAAAGCGGCCGGAGCGGACTCGCCGCCGCGATCCGCGCGGCCATCCGGGAGGGACGCTGGCAGGCGGGCGCCGCGGTGCCCTCGACCAGGGCGCTGGCGCAGGATCTCGGCGTGGCCAGGGGAACGGTCACCCGGGTCTACGCCGACCTCGCCGCCGAGGGATACCTGCGGACCACTCAGGGCGCGCCGACCCGCGTCGCGACGGCGGGCGCGCTGCCCGCGTCACCGCCGAGGCCGGTCCCCCGCGACCCGGCGCCGCGCTGGGACCTGCGCCCCGGCAGGCCGAACCTGTCGGCGTTCCCCCGCTCCGCCTGGCTCGCCGCGACCCGGCGGGCACTGCACCAGGCGCCGATGTCGGCGTTCGACTACACGGCCGAGTCCGGTGCCCCGGAGCTGAGGGAAACGCTCGCCGCGTATCTGGCCCGCAGCCGCGGCGTGGTCGCCGATCCCGCCCGTATCCTGGTGTGCTCCGGGTTCTCGCACGCGATCGCGGTACTGGCGCGGGTGCTGCACGCGCGCGGCGCGGACGAGATCGCGTTCGAGAACCCGTCGCTGCACATCTACCGGAACATCGCCGCCGCCAACGGTCCCCGCGTGGTCGGCGTCCCCGTCGACGACCACGGGATCACGGTGTCCGCTTTGGACAGTCCGGCGGTCGTGGTCACCCCGGCGCACCAGTACCCGCTCGGCGTCACCCTCGCTCCGGAGCGACGGGCGGAACTCACCCGTTGGGCGGAGGAAACCGGTGCCGTCGTCATCGAGGACGACTACGACGGCGAGTTCCGGTTCGACCATCAGCAGGTCGGCGCGTTGCAGGCGCTGGCACCCGAACGGGTCGTGTACGTGGGCACGACGAGCAAGACGCTCGCGCCGTCGCTGCGGCTGGGTTGGATGGTGCTGCCGCGGTTCTTGGTCGAACCGGTGCGTACGGCACTGGCCGAGAGCGGGGCGCGGCCCGCGCTGCTGGACCAGCTGGCGATGGCCGAACTGATCGAGTCGGGCGCCTACGACCAGCACATCCGCCGCTGCCGCATCGAATACCGGTCCCGGCGAGACGAACTGCTCGCGGCCCTGCCGGATTCCGTGCTACCGCAGGGGATCTCCGCCGGGCTGCACTTGGTGCTCCAGTTCCCCGGCGAGCTACCCCGGGAGATGGAGGTACTGGCCGCCTGCCGTCGTCGCGCGATCGGGCTCGAAGGCCTCAGCGGCTACTGGATCGGCGAACCGCAACGCGAAGGGCTCATCATCGGGTACGGCGCCGCCGCGAAGCACGCTTTCGGCGGCGCCACCCAAGCCCTGCGCGAGGCCATCTTCGAAGTCACCTGACACCCCGCAATTCGTCACCTACTTGCGATGATGGCGCAAGTAGGTGACGAATTGCGAGAGGGGTCAGCAGAACCAGGGGCGTGCCCGGAGGATGTCGGTCTTCAGGACGGGGGCGCCGTCGACCGGGGCGGGGTTCTCCGGGGTCGGCTTGATGCCCCCGGCGGCGACGTCGTCGAGGGTTTCGAGGCCTTCGTGGCCCACGGTGCCGAAGATCGTGTAGTTCGGGCGAAGCGCGGAGTCGCCGTACACGACGAAGAACTGGCTACCGTTCGTCGCCGGACCCGCGTTGGCCATCGCGAGGACGCCACGCGCGTACACCTTGCGCTCGCCGGTCGGGTCGGTCGGCGCGGGCGGCAGGCCCACGGGCAGCTCGTCCTTGTACTTGTAGCCGGGGCCGCCCTCGCCGGTGCCGCTCGGGTCACCGCACTGCAGGACCTTCAAGGTCGGGTACGCGGTCAGCCGGTGACACGTCGTGCGGTCGTAGAAACGGTGCTTCGCCAGGTGCAGGAAGCTCTGCACCGTGCACGGCGCCTTCGCCCGATCGAGGGTCAGGTCGATCTTGCCCTGGTTGGTCTTCAGCTGCACCGGGACCTTGCCCCGGTCCGGCGTGCGCCGGGGGTCCGGCGGCAACGGGACCGGCCGCGCGGCCGGCTCGTCCGGCGTCTGCGTGTACTGGCACGGCCCCTTCGTGACCTTCGGCGGCGCACCCTCCGCCGATGCCGTCCCGGTGCCTGCCGCGAGCATCAGCCCTGCTCCCAGCACTGCCACAAAGACCTTCGCGATCCTCTGCACGGTTCCTGCCTCCCAGCCGTGGACGAAGAGCAGAGCATAGGGTGAATCCCCGGCGCTCACACAGGTCCGGAAGTAGGTCCGCGGTTAGGGTCGGAACCGTGGAGATCGCCGAACGACACCAATGGCAGCTGAACGCCCTGACCTTTCTGTACGCGTACACGCAGTACGTCCTCGTGCACGAGAGGGTCATGGCCGGGCTGCCGCCGGAGAAACCGGCCGAACTCGACAAGCCGCGCATGCTCAGGCTCGCCAAGGTCGTCGACGACATGATCCTCGACTTCCGCAAGGAGGACGGGCTGACCGACCTCGAACGGCGCCGCGTCATCCGCCTCGCCAGGGAGATCAAGTCGCACGTCCGGGAGAAGTGGCCGCCCCGCGACGCGTCGCTCACCGAGTGGATCGCCTCGGCCGCGGCGCACTTCTACTGCGAGGAGCACATCAACAACGGCTACGTCCGGATGGGCCGGGTCTTCGACCCCGACATGGCCGACCGGTTCCTGGAACGCGTCGAGTTCTGCCGGGGCCAGACCGTCACGATCACGAACTACGCCCACAAGGTGGCAGACGGCGAACAGCTCACCTACGGCGAGACGAATCAGCTCGAGGTCTGGAAAGAGGACGCGATCGCCCATCTGGACAATCTCGACAGCGATTTCGGCGACATCAAGATGTACGTCGAATTCTGACGGCTGCCCGTTGGACCAGAGTCGGTTGTCCGGACGCACCGGGAAATTGACAATCCCCACGGGTGATCGAGATGCTCGAAGCACGCTCCTTTCCACGATCAAAGGAGAATTCCGTGTTCTCGACCAAGAAACGCGTCCTGGCCGTGGCGGCCGCCGCTGCCGCCACGTTCAGCCTGCTCGTGCCGACCGGCACCTCGTTCGCGATCGATCACATTCCCTGCCGCGACGGGGAGAACTACCTGAAGATCTGGTCCCACCTCGGCGGGAGCAGCAGCGTCGACTGCTACGCCAACCGCGGGCGGATCAGCTTCGGCGGCTGGTGGATCGACCGGATCTACACCGGCAACAACGACCTGATGTACTACGACAGCAATGGCGCCGACGTGCGCATCAACCGGTGGACCGATATCAGTTTCCCGAATCGCCCGCCGAAGGTCCGCGTCATCGAAATCCTCTGAAACCTCGTGAGTGGTGAGGACGGTTAGAACCGTCCTTACCACTCACGAGCCGCGAAGGTCCGCGATGAGTTCGTCGGCCGCCGCGAAGGGGTCGAGTTTCCGCGCGACCACGCGTTCGGCCAATTCGGTGAGCCGGTCTCCGGAGCGCAGGTCGACGATTTCCGCACGCAGCCGCTGCACGGCGATCGCCTCGACCTCGTCCCGGGCCCGCGCCGCACGGCGGCGGGGCAGTTCGTCGCGCCGGACCAACCAGTCGTGGTGTTCGTCGAGCGCGCGGACGACGTCCTCGACGCCTTCGCCGCGCGAGGCCACCGTTCGCACGATCGGCTGACGCCAGCTCGGGCCGCGGATCTCCCGGCGCACCAAGGAGATCATCTGCTTGAGGTCGTGCACGGTCGCGTCCGCGCCCTCGCGGTCGGCCTTGTTGACCACGAACACGTCCGCGATCTCCAGCACGCCCGCCTTGGCCGCCTGGATCCCGTCACCCATCCCGGGCGCGAGCAGGACGACCGTGGTGTCGGCCAGTTTCACGACGTCCACTTCGGACTGACCGACGCCGACGGTCTCGATCAGCACGACGTCGAACCCGGCCGCGTCGAGCACCCGGACCGCCTGCGGCGTCGCCCACGACAGCCCGCCGAGATGACCGCGCGTGGCCATCGACCGGATGAAGACGCCCGGATCGGTGGCGTGTTCGGTCATCCGAATCCGGTCGCCGAGCAGCGCGCCGCCGGAAAACGGCGACGACGGGTCGATCGCCAGCACGCCGACCCGCAAGCCCCGCGCCCGCAGGGCCGTGAGCAGCGCGGACGTCGATGTCGACTTGCCGACACCGGGCGGACCGGTCAGACCGACGACCCGCGCGTTGCCGGTGTGCGGTGTCAGCTTCGCCGCGACCTCGGGCAACCGTGGATGAGCGTCCTCGACCAGCGACAACAACCGGGCGATCGCGCGGGGGACGCCGTCCCGCGCGCGACCGACCAGTTCGTCGATGTCCAGCTGTACCGGCAAGGGCTTTACGGAACGCGGATCAGCAGCGCGTCGCCCTGGCCGCCACCACCGCAGAGGGCGGCCGCGCCGAGCCCGCCGCCGCGACGGCGGAGTTCGTGGACCAGGTGCACGGCGAGCCGCGCGCCGGACGCGCCGATCGGGTGGCCGAGCGCGATGGCGCCACCGTCGACGTTCACCTTCTCCGGGTCGAGCCCGAGCTTGTCGGCCGAGACCAGGCCGACGGCGGCGAACGCCTCGTTGATCTCGACGAGGTCGAGCGCGTCCGCGGTCAGGTTCGCCTTGGCCAGCGCGGCCAGGATCGCGTTCGACGGCTGCTCGTGCAGGCTGGCGTCCGGACCGGCGACCACGCCGTGCGCGCCGATCTCGGCGAGCGGGGTCAGGCCCAGTTCCTCGGCCTTGGCCTTGCTCGCGACGATCACCGCGGCCGCGCCGTCGGAGATCTGCGAAGCCGAGCCGGCGGTGATGGTGCCATCGGAAGCGAAGGCGGGACGCAGTTTCGCGAGGCCTTCGGCGGTGGTGTCGGCGCGGACGCCCTCGTCCTTCGAGAAGACGACCGGGTCGCCCTTGCACTGCGGGATCGACACCGGCGCGATCTCGGCGTCGAAGCGGCCCTCCGCGATGGCGGCGGCGGCGCGCTGGTGCGACCGCGCGGAGAACTCGTCCTGCTGCTCACGGGTGATCCCGTAGCGGCTGTTGTACTTCTCCGTCGACGAGCCCATGGCGACCTGGTCGAAGGCGCAGAACAGACCGTCGTACGCCATGTGGTCGACGAGCGTGGTGTCGCCGTACTTGAACCCCGCGCGGGACTTCGGCAGCAGGTGCGGCGACTGGGTCATCGACTCCTGGCCGCCCGCCACGATCAGGTCGAACTCCCCCGCGCGGATGAGCTGGTCGGCCAGCGCGATGGCGTCGAGGCCGGAGAGGCAGACCTTGTTGATGGTCAGCGCCGGGACGCTCATCGGGATACCGGCGGCGACCGCGGCCTGACGGGCCGGGATCTGGCCCGCGCCCGCGGTGAGCACCTGGCCCATGATCGTGTACTGGACCGCGTCCGGCGAGACACCGGCCTGCTCCAGCGCCGCCTTGATGGCGAATCCGCCGAGTTGCGCGCCCGAGAAGTCCTTCAGGGAACCGAGCAATCGCCCGATCGGTGTACGGGCGGCACCCAGGATCACGGAACCGGACACGGCGTCCTCCAAGCATCGGCGCAAGGGCAAAGGGGGTCTTCGCGACCATACCCGGGTCGCGGGTCTCTTGATGGAGCCAGTGTGAGGCGGCGCACGCCGGTCCGCCCGCCCGCACACCTATCCTGCTCTGCATGAACCAGGCGCTGAAACCGTTCGTGACGGCCATCGACCACGTCGGCATCGCGGTACCCGACCTCGACGCCGCGATCGCCTTCCACGCCGAGCATTTCGGCCTGGAGGTCGCGCACGAGGAGGTCAACGAGGAGCAGGGCGTCCGCGAGGCGATGCTGCGCGCGCCGGGCACCGCGGGGACCGAGACCGCGATCCAGCTCCTGGCGCCGCTGCGGGAGGATTCCGCGATCGGCAAGTTCCTCGCGAAGAGCGGCCCCGGGCTGCAGCAGCTGGCGTATCGAGTGTCCGATGTGGACGCGGCCGCCGCGGCGCTGCGCGCACAGGGACTGCGGCTGCTCTACGACGAGGCGAAGCGCGGTACGTCCGACAGCCGGGTGAACTTCGTGCACCCCAAGGACGCCGGCGGTGTGCTCGTCGAACTGGTGGAGCCCGCGAAGGACGGTCACTGATCCCGCGTCAACGCGGAGGCGATGAAGAGGACCTCGCGGTCGATCTCGGCGGGGTCCCCGTCCTCGGAGTGCCGCGCTGTCGCGTGGCGGTGGCTGACCGCCCGCGCGAGTAGTCCCGACGCCGAATCGACGTCGGCGAGCGCGACCTTGCCGCCCGTCGCGGCGACGATCACGGCCTTCACCTGCCGGACGAGTTGCTGGAAACGTTCGGCCAGCGCGTCGCGGACCGCGCGGTGCGTGTCGGCCTCGCGCCACAACAGGTGCGACAGCGCCAAGGACCGGTTGAACCGCCTGTCGAGTTCGACGACGAGGCCGCGAAGACTGCCCGCGAGATCGCCGGGGACGACCACGACGGCCGGTTCGATCCGGGCGTCGGGTAGTTCGGCGACCAGCGCGGCCAGCAGATCCGACTTACGCCGGAAGTAGTAGTGCACCAGGCCTTTCGGCACGCCCGCCCGCTCCGCGATCCGCGAAGTGGGCGTGGCGTCGAAACCGGATTCGGCGAAGAGCGCCTCCGCGGCTCGCAGGATGCGCTGTTTCGCCGAATCCTCTTTCACGCCGTTTCCTCCTGGGTCAGTGCTGTCCCGCCGTCCGGTGCGTCGCCTGGGCGATCGGCATCGCCGCCGCCCCGGCCACCACGGTCAGGACGCCGCCGATCCAAGCGGTCCAGGACGCGCCCATGAAGTCGGCGTATCCCATCACCCAGGGCGAAATGAACAACAGCGCGCCCAGGACGATCTGAATGCCTTCGCCGTAGACCATGCCAGGCATCGCGAGCGACGCGAGACCGTCGAGGGCGATCAGCGCGCCGAGGATGACGAGCGTCCACATGGCGGTGTTGTCCGTGGTCATCCAGAGGGGTGAAAGCGCGACCACGACACCGATGACCACCTCCGCCCAGTCATGGGGACGGGTCCAAGGGCGCGTCGTGGGTTCGTTCATGCGTGCTCACCTCCGAGAATCGGCTGAACCTGCAGGTCGGAGAGATCTCCACCGCCCATGGTGCGCTTGGTTGGCCGGCCGGTCAAGACCGGTCGATAACGCTTCGGGATGTGTACGTGCTCCACGTCTCGTACAGTTGTGGACCTGGTTACCCATGAGTAATTTGGGCGAACCACGCCGTCCCCCCATTCGCGGAGGTTCCGATGTCGCAGCTCGGCGAGATCCAGCAGGCCATTCTGAACGATGACCTCGGCGCCGTGGCGTCGCTCGACGTGCCGGAGTCCTATCGCGGGGTGACCGTGCACAAGGACGAGGCCGGCATGTTCGAAGGCCTCGAAAGCCGGGACAAGGACCCGCGCAAGTCGCTGCACGTCGACGAGGTCCCGACGCCGGAACTCGGCCCCGGTGAGGCGCTGGTCGCGGTCATGGCGAGCGCGATCAACTACAACACCGTCTGGACCTCCATCTTCGAACCGGTCTCGACGTTCAAGTTCCTGGAGCGCTACGGGCGCCTTTCGCCGCTGTCGAAGCGCCACGACCTGCCCTATCACGTCGTCGGCTCGGACCTGTCCGGCGTCGTGCTGCGCACCGGGCCCGGCGTGCACAACTGGAAGCCGGGCGACGAGGTCGTCGCGCACTGCCTCAACGTCGAACTCGAGGGCCCGGACGGGCACAACGACACGATGCTCGACACCGAGCAGCGGATCTGGGGCTTCGAGACGAACTTCGGCGGGCTCGCGGAGATCGCGCTCGTGAAGGCGAACCAGCTGATGCCGAAGCCGGGCCACCTCACCTGGGAGGAGGCCGCCTCCCCCGGTCTGGTGAACTCCACGGCCTACCGCCAGCTCGTCTCGCGCAACGGCGCCGACATGAAGCAGGGCGACGTCGTGCTGATCTGGGGTGCTTCGGGCGGCCTCGGCTCCTACGCGACGCAGTACGCGCTCAACGGCGGCGCGATCCCGGTGTGCGTGGTCTCCAGCCCCGAAAAGGCGGAGATCTGCCGGAAGCTCGGCGCGGAGCTGATCATCGACCGGAACGCCGAGGGCTACAAGTTCTGGAAGGACGAGCACAACCAGGACCCGAAGGAGTGGCAGCGGTTCGGCAAGAAGATCCGCGAGCTGACCGGCGGCGAAGACCCGGACATCGTCTTCGAGCACCCGGGGCGCGAAACCTTCGGCGCGTCCGTCTACGCCGCGCGCAAGGGCGGCACGATCGTCACGTGCGCGTCGACTTCGGGCTACATGCACCAGTTCGACAACCGCTACCTGTGGATGAACCTGAAGCGGATCATCGGCAGCCACTTCGCCAACTACCGCGAATCGTGGGAAGCGAACCGGCTCATCGCGAAAGGTCTGATCCACCCGACGCTGTCGAAGACCTACTCGCTCGAGGAGACCGGGCAAGCCGCGCTGGACGTCCACCGCAACGCGCATCAGGGCAAGGTCGGCGTGCTCGCCCTTGCGCCGGAAGAAGGTCTGGGTGTCCGGAACCACGAGCTGCGCGAAAAGCACATCGACGGGATCAACGCCTTCCGGAACGTTTAGCGCGCCGGAACGTGCTTTCGCCGCGCGTTGCGTGGGTGCTCACCCTTCCGTGACTCCAGCTCGACTACGGTAGAAGGATGAGCCTTGGCGAGGAACGGGAGCTAGTGCCGCTGGGAGCCGGCTTCGACGTGGCGAAGCGCGGTTACAGCCGTGCGCAGGTCGACGAACATCTCGAACGGCTGGACGCCGATCTGAAGATGCTCACCGCCGATCGCGATGCCGCCATCGGGCAGGCGGGCGACCTGGCACGGCAGCTGGAGATCGCACGCGGCGAGATCGCGGACCTGCGCGGGCAGGTCGACCGGCTCGCCCAGCCGCCGACGAGTGTCGAAGGCCTTTCCGAGCGCCTGCAGCGCATGTTGCGGCTCGCGCAGGACGAGGCCGCCGACACCAAGGCGCGCGCGGAAGCCGAAGCCGGGCACATCCGTGCCAAGGCGGAGACCGACGCGAGCGCCATGCGGGCCCGCTACGAGCAGTTGCTCAACGAGCTCGACCTCCGTCGCAAGGAGATGGAGGCCGAGCACCGCGGTGTGCTCGAAAAGGCGCGCGCCGAGGCGAAGGACATCACCGACAAGGCGAAGGCCGAGCGAGACAAGCTCGACGCCGAGTCGCAGCAGCGCCGCACGCAGGTCGAAGAGGACTTCGAGATCGCGATGGCGTCGCGGCGCACCGAGGCCATGCACGCGCTGGCCGAGCAGGAGGCCGCGAGCAAGGCCGAAGCCGCCCGTCGTGTCCGCGAGGCCACCGAGGACGCCGCCGCCATCCGCGCGAAGGTGCTCGAAGAGGAGACGGCGGCCAAGGCCGACATCGAGCGCCGTCAGCGCGAGTCCGTCGCCGACGCCAACAAGCGCAAGCAGGACTCGATCACCGAGGCCAACGCCCGGCTCGCCGAGGCGGCCGACGAGGCACGCCGCCGCGTCCGGCAGGCCACCGAAGAGTCCAACCGGCGGATCACACAGGCCACCGAACGGGTCGAAGCGCTCCGCAAGGTGCGCTCCAGCCTGGCCGAGCAGGTCCGCACCGCGCGGAACGCGCTCGCCGAGGCGACCCACGTGCTCGGCGACGAACCGCATGTCCCGGCGGACCTGAAGGCGAAGCCGTCACCCGACTCGGAAGCCACCGTGCAGCTCCGGACGGCCGATGTGCCGAAGGCCACATCCGGCGCGAAGCCTTCACCGCGACCTGCGGCAGCGCAGAAACCGACTGGCGAGTAACCTTTTCACCCGACCGTGCTCACGGCGGCCTGCGAGGCCGCCGACTAGCGGTTATCGTCGCTGCTCGCGCGCAGGTGCGGGCTGTCAGATCGGTGGAGGTTGCGGATGGCTGCATATCGGACCGTGGTCGTGGGCACGGACGGATCGGATTCCTCGTTCGCCGCGGTGGACCGGGCGGCGGGTGTCGCCGGGGATTCCGGAGCGACCCTGGTCATCGTGTGCGCCTACTACCCCGCCAACAAGGGCGACGTGGAGAAGGCACAGGACGTTCTCGGTGACGAGGCGTACCAGGTCGTGGGCTCGGCCCCGGCCGAGGACACCCTCCTGTCCGCCCGTGACCGGGCGGCGAAGGCCGGCGCGAAGACGATCGAGACCGCCGCGGTCGTCGGCGACCCGGTCGACTCGCTGCGCAAGGTCGTCTCCGAGCGCTCCGCGGATCTGCTGGTGGTCGGCAACCGCGGGCTGAACACGCTCGCCGGCCGCATCCTGGGCTCCGTGCCGTCCGAGGTCGCGCGGAAGTCCGGGGTGGACGTGCTCATCGTCCACACCACCTGATGCCCGAACCCGGCGAGATCTCGCCCGACGCGCTGCAACAGCGCCTCGAACGGATCCTGCTCGGTGGTAGGCGCAAGTACACCCGGCTCGAAGTCGCCGAGAAGGCAGGCGTTCCCGAAGAACGCTCTCGGCGCCTTTGGCGTGCGCTGGGCTTCGCGACGGTCGACGACGACGAGGTCGTCTTCACCGACGCCGACATCGAAGCGATCCGCACGGCCGATCAGCTGATGAACTCGGGGCTGATCGACCCGAGCATCGAACTGGCCGTGACACGCGCGCTGGGCCAGCACCTTTCGCGCCTCGCGGAATGGCAGGTCCACATGCTGTGGACGATGATCACCGAGAACAAGGAGATCGGCAGCAGCGAACGCCAGATCGGGCGGCTCGTCGAGCGGCTGCTGCCCGAACTGGAGAAGGTGCAGGAATTCGTCTGGCGCCGCCACCTGGCCGCCTACGCGGGCCGGGCGCTGGCCATGCCGGAGGAAGACCTCGAAGCGAGGACCGAAGTGGTCGGCTTCGTCGACATGGTCGGCTACACCCGGCTGACCAGGCAGGTCGACGAAGAAGAGCTGACCGACATCCTCGACCGGTTCGAATCCGTCGCCACCGAGGTGGTCGCGGATCACCACGGGCGGATCGTGAAGATGATCGGCGACGAGGTCCTGTTCGTCGCCGATTCCGCCGTCGACGGGGCCGAGATCGCCCTCGCCCTCTCCGAACGCGCCGACGCCGACGAGACCCTGCCCTCAGTACGCGCCGGGCTGGCTTCGGGCCGGATCCTCAGCCGGTTCGGCGACGTCTACGGCTCGGTGGTGAACCTCGCCGCCCGCCTCACCTCGACCGCGCGGCCGGGGACCATCCTGGTCGACAAGGAACTCGCCGGCGAGCTTTCGGGCTTCCCGCAGTACGAGATCCGGTCGCGGCGGCCGGTGTCGGTGCGCGGCTACAACCGGCTGCGGCCTTCGTCCCTGCGCCGGGCGCGGGACCGGCCTTCGGGCATGTTCGCCTCTTCGCAACAGCTCGCCGCGGAGATGCTGGGGCTGGCCGCCCCCGCTCCGGACCCGACGCCCGCATCGGACGAGGTCGAGGACGCCACCGCGGACTCGGTGCCGCCCGGGCCTAGATCGAAGCGTCGCCGTCGCTGATCCCTGCCGGAAGAGCAAGGGACCTTTGCTACCGCAGTGGCCGTGCGGCGATTCGGGTCAGTGCCGACCTGCGATCGGGAGATTTCGCGTGACTGGAGGGACGGCACACGTGATCAGGCGGACGGCTCTCGGCGGCCCCGGCCGCCGACGCGTGTCGTCCGTCCAGTCACGCGTGTCGTCCGTCTGATCACGTGTGCCGTCCGCCCGGTCACGCGAAACTCCCGGTTCAGTCCAGGGGGTCGTGAGGTCAGGCGGGCAGCACCGCGTACTGCCGCACGTAGAGGTCGGTGTAGGTGACCGGACCACGCGGGCCGGGGACCTTGTCCAGGTTGATGCCGGTCTCGGGGACGGCGAGGAGCTTGAAGCCGTCGAGCAGCCGGGTCGGGGCGTTCCAGAAGACGCCGGTGCCGGTGTACGCGTCGAAGAACGCGTCGGCCGCTTCGCTGCTTTCGGTCGCGATGCCGGCGGCCAGGCCGGAGGTCCGTTCGTTGGCGATCTCCGCCGCTTCGGGGAGGCCGGAGACCTTCGCGACGGTGACGGTCGCTTCGCGGTCCGAGTCGAGCGCCCATTCGTAGCCGATGGCGTGCTCGTGCGGGGCGAGCGAGGGCGTGACGCCGCGTTCGGCCAGCGCGCCGGAGATGCCGGGCCAGACGCGGTCGTGGGCGTCCTCGTGGATCAGCAGCAGGTTCAGCCGGTTGCAGACGCCGAGCCGGTCGAGGCTGGTGAAGACCAGGTCGCGCACCTTGTCGGTGTCGGCCGCTTCGTCGACGTACAGCACGCCGCCGCCGTCGGCGTGGGCCAGCGTCCGGACACCGTGGACGGCCGCCTCGGTGGCCAGCGCCCGGGTGCTGTCGCCGCTGCCGCGCAGGATGACCAGCGGCACGAGCGTGGGGAAACGGACCAGCGCGGAAGCCGCTTCACGCTCGGCGCGCGGCACCAGCTGGATGACGTCCGGGTCGATGCCCGCCTCGGCGAGCGCGGGGGCGATCACGGTTTCGCGCAGGCGCTGGGCCGAGCCGAGCGCGGCGGAACCCGTGCGGAGCACGCCACCGTTGCGCGACTTCACCAGCTGCGAGGCGACGTCCACCGTGACGTTCGGGCGCGCCTCGTAGTTCGCACCGATCACGCCGACGGGGCGGCGACGCTCCACCAGCCGCAGCCCTCCGTCCAAAGTGGACACATCGACGGACCGCTCCTGATGCGGCGCGCCCGCCAGGAGACGGAGCTGTTCGGCCATGCCGGTCAGCCGCTCGGGGGTGATGGTGAGCCTGTCGAGCAGGCCCGCGCTCATGCCGTCCTCGCGTGCCTTGACGATGTCGGCCTGGTTCGCTTCGAGCACGACGTCGGCGTGCTCGACGAGCTTGTCCGCCATGGCGTTCAGCGCGGCGTCGATCGCCTCCGCGGTGGCGGCGGCCAGTGACGGCGCGGCCCGTTTCGCCGATCGAGCGCATTCCTCGACGGCCTTGGCGACCTCGTCCATCTGCTGACTCCTTCCGCGCGGAACGAGCCATCAGTCTGCCGTACCGCCCCGGTCAGGCGACGGTCGGCTCCAGCAGCCACAACCCGCCCGCGAAGAGACAGCTCACCGTCAGCACGGCCATCACCAGCACCCACAGCACCGCGGGCATCGCGGTGAGCCTGCCGAGCTGATCGGCGTCGGAATCCCGGGCCGCTCCCCGGCGCCGCTTGATCTGGAGCTCGACCACCGGCCGGACACCGCCGAACAGCAGGAACCAGGTCAGCAGGTAGACGAAGATCGCCTGGAACCACGAGGGCGCCACCAGCGCGACCAGCCCGAGCACCACCGAGCTGGCGACCACGGTGAACACGCCGTAGGTGTTGCGCACCATCACCAGCACACCCAGCAGCATCAACGCCATCATGATCAGCACGACGGTGATCAGGTCCGACGAGAGCAGTCCTGCGAACACCAGCCCGAGCACGGCGGCCGCCGGGTACCCGGCCAGCGCGGTGAACGCCATCCCCGGGCCCTCCGGTTTGCCACGGGAGACCGTGACGCCGGAGGTGTCCGAGTGCAGCTTGATGCCCTGCAGCCGACGGCCGACCAGCACCGCCGCCAGCGCATGACCCGCCTCGTGGACGAGTGTGATCAGGTTGCGGGCGATCCGCCAAGGCCTGCCTGAGAGCACCACGAGCAGCGCGAGACCACCGGTGACCAGGGTGATCGTGCCGGGCGGGGTGGACTGGGCGATGTCGGAAACCGTTTCGGCGGGAGACGAGCTCACCACATCAGCTCACCACAAGCCGGATATGTCCCGTGTCAGGCGGTCATCGAACCTCCGATCCCGCGCGTGCGAAACTCCCCGGTGTTGCGCAGGGCGAAAGCCACCCAGCTGCGGAACGGCCGCCACACCGCGGACAGCTCCTCCAACTCCTCGGGTGGCGCCAGCGGCAGGTCGTACGCGGCCCGCATGGCCTCCTGCAACCGGGGCTCGCCACTGGGGAAGACGTCCGGATGCCCGGCGCCCCGGATCAGGATCAGCTGTGCCGAGAACGGGCCGATGCCCGGCAAGCGCTGCAACCAGCGCAACGCGTCCGGCACCCGCATCGCACGCAGATACGCGGCGTCGAGCAGACCGTCCTTGGCGGCGTTGGCCACCGCGCGCAACCGCTCGGCTTTCACCGCCGGCAGGCCGCGCCCGGCCTCCGGCCCGGCCAGTACGTCGGGCGCCGGGAACGACCTGAGGACCTTCCCTCCGACGTCCACCGGCCTGCCGAACTCCTCGGCGAGCCGTCGTTTCACCGTGGCCGCCTGGGACATCCGCGCACGGTGGCTCAGAATCGCCCAGCAGGCCGCTTCATAGGGCGAATGGAACAGCACCGGCCGCAGACCGGGGTGCGCCTGCTGGAGGCGGCGCACCACGGGATCCGCCGCGCCGATCTTGGCGAAGCCGACGCCGTCGACGTCCACCGACAGGATCCGCCGGACCTGGGCGCCGACTTCGACGGCGAGCCCCTCCTCGGCGAAGACCTCCACCTCGATCGAGCCGGGCGATCTCTGTCTGACGGCCGCACCGACGTGCTCCCAGCCCGCTTCGGCGGGAAAAGCGAAGCGCAGGGTGCCGGGCTCGGCGGCGGCGTCCGCGCGGCAGGCGGGCGGGAAATCGGTCAGGAAGCGGATGGACTTGTCGAGGTCGAACGGGCCGCGCACCGGGATGCGGAGCGTGGTCGTTGCGGGGTGTTGCAGGATCGAGCCGGTCATTTCGGGCTCCTTCGGCTGGGGAACGGCGACTCCCTCCGACGTTAGAGACGGCCACCGACAGTTTCGGGTCGCGGCGGCGGGAATGTCGCGAACGGGCCGGTCATGGCAGATTCTGCGGTGAGGACCGTGAAGGGAGCAGCCATGCCGGACCATCGCGAACGTCTCGAAAGCCTGCTGCGGCCGGGCACCACGCCGACCGCCACCGGGAAGGATTTCCTTGACCTGCTGGGAGAAATCCCGCAGGCGGGGCCGCCGACCGGACTCGCTCAGCGGCTGATGCGCACCTCGGCCGTGCCGATGATCTACGAGCGGTACTGGCGCCCGGCGCTGGGCAGGGTCGCGAAAGGACTGAACGGCCCGACGATGGCGGACGAGGTCCGCATCGCGATCGAAGCGCTCGGCCTGCGCCCTGGCCAGGTCGCGCTGGACGTCGCCTGCGGCACCGGCAGGTTCACCCGTGCCTTCGGCGAAGCGGTCGGGCCGGACGGCCTGTCCATCGGGCTCGACGGTTCGGTCACCATGCTGGAGAACGCACTCGCCGCGCCCAATCCCCCTTCGGTGACCTATCTGCGCGCCGACGCCGTCGACCTGCCACTCGACGATTCCACTGTGGACGCCGTCTGCTGTTTCGCCGCGCTGCACATGTTCGCCGATCCGGACGCGGCGCTGGATTCGTTCGCCCGCGTGCTGAAACCCGGCGGCTCGCTGGTGCTGCTGACCAGTGCCCGGCACAGCGATCAGCCGATGCGGCTCGCGGACACCGTCCTCGGCAGGCTGAGCGGACAGTGGATGTTCGACCGCGGCGAGATCGCGGCGAAGCTGTTCCGGCGCGGCTTCGACCACGTCGGCGAGCGGTACGCCGGCGTCACGCAGATCGTCACGGGCGAGCTAGGAGTTAACATCCGGAAATGATCCGCTCTGAGCACGCTTCGCCGATCCCTCCCGACGACGGCTACCTCCGCTCGCTGGTCGACGCGACCGCGGACGCCGTCGCCGCGGCCGAACCCCTCGGTTCGCCCCATGACGGCGCGGACGCCGCCACGCGAAACGCCGTCAGCGCCGAGATCCGCGAGCTGGAGGCGGAACTGGTGGGGCTGAGCCAAGACCTGCACTCTCATCCCGAAGAGGGTTTCGCCGAGCACCGCTCGGTCCGCGCGCTCGGCGACCTGCTCGAGCGGCACGGACACGAGGTGACGATCGGCGCGGGCGGACTCGACACCGCCTTGGTCGCGACCACCCCCGGCAGCGGCCCGCATATCGCGGTCCTTTCCGAATATGACGCGCTTCCCGGGCTCGGCCACGGCTGCGGGCACAACGTCATCTGCACCGCGGGCGCGGGCGGCTTCCTCGGCGCGGCGGCGGTCGCCGGACGGCTGGGCGGCCGGGTCTCGCTGATCGGCACACCGGCGGAGGAAGGCGGTGGCGGCAAGGAGACCATGGCCCGCGCCGGCGTTTTCGACGACGTCGACGCCGTGGTCATGCTGCATCCGTTCAGCCACGACATCGCCATGCACCCGTTCCTCGGCAGGCGGCAACTGGAAATGGTGTTCCACGGTGTCGGCGCGCACGCCTCGGCTCAGCCGTTCATGGGCCGCAACGCGCTCGACGCCGCCGTCGCCGCGTATCAGGGAGTCGCGGCACTTCGCCAGCATCTGCCCTCCAGCGACCGCGTCCACGGCGTCTTCACCGACGGCGGCGCGCGGCCGAACGTCGTCCCCGAACGCGCGGCGCTGCTGTTCTACCTCCGGTCCGCGCAACCGGACACACTGCGCGACCTCGCCGAGCGGGTTTCGGCGATCGCGCGCGGCGCGGCGGAGATGACCGGCTGCGGAGTCGAGCTGAAATGGGACGCGCAGCCCGCGTATCTGCCGATCCGGTTCAACACCACCCTCGCCGGGCGCTGGTCGGTGCACCAGGTCGACGCCGGCCGCAAACCGCTGCCGCCGGGGATCGTGCCCGAATTCCTCACCGGTTCGACCGACCTCGGCAACCTGTCCTACCGGATGCCCGCGATCCACCCGATGATCGCCATCGCCGGACCGACGACCGCCTTGCACACCAAGGAGTTCGCGGCCGCGGCCGGTTCGCCGGACGGCGATCGCGCGGTCGTCGACGGCGCGCTGGGGCTGGCGCTGACCGCCGTCGATTACCTGGCCGACGCGAAACTCCGCGCCGCGGTGCACGAGGAGTTCGAGGCGTCGGGCGGGGCCTTGGACGTCCCGGCGTTCTTCGACTGAGATTCTCAGGAAAGCCCTGGGGTTCTCCACAGGCGGCTCACAACTACGGGCGCGAATCTTGTTCCATGACCGAGAACGAGAGT
Organism: Amycolatopsis lurida; assembly: GCF_900105055.1. Taxonomy (NCBI): domain Bacteria; kingdom Bacillati; phylum Actinomycetota; class Actinomycetes; order Pseudonocardiales; family Pseudonocardiaceae; genus Amycolatopsis; species Amycolatopsis lurida. Next base: position 5,836,685 of record NZ_FNTA01000004.1, on the reverse strand, counting down.
CGGCCCGGCCCCGCCTCCACCGGTGGGCACCAGCCGCCGCACCAGCAGTACCCCGGCTACACCCCTTGGCAGGCCGCGCCGAATCCGCTCGTCACCCCGCCGCCGCGCAAGAAGGGCGGCCGGGTCGCCGTCCTCGTCAGTGCGACGGCGCTCGCCGCCGCACTCGTCGGCGGGGTCGGCGGAGCGGCGATCGCGGGGCTCGGCTCCACATCGTCGGCGTCGGGCACGGGTTCGTCCGCGGTCGCCAACGGGCTACCGGTCGGGAACACCACTTCGGGTGACGTCAGCGGGGTCGCCGCGAAGGTGACGCCGAGTGTCGTCCAGGTGAACGTGGCCACCGCCCAGGGTGAGGCGGTCGGCTCCGGCGTCATCCTGACGGCGGACGGGCGCATCCTCACCAACGCCCACGTGGTCGCCGACGCCGAGGGCGACGTGACCGTCACCCTGTCGGACGGCAAGCAGTACAAGGCCAGTGTGGTCGGCGCCGACACGAAGGCCGACATCGCCGTGCTCCAGGCGAAGGATGCGAGCGGCCTGACGCCGGCTTCGCTCGGCGACTCGAGCAAGCTCGCCGTCGGCCAGCAGGTCGTCGCGATCGGCTCACCCGGCGGACTGCAGAACACCGTGACCACCGGGATCGTGAGCGCGTTGAACCGCAAGCTCGACGAGCTCGGCAGCGGCCAGGAGCGCCGCTCGCCTTACAGCAGGACCACGAACAAAGCCGGCCCGAGCTACACCGCGATCCAGACCGACGCCCCGATCAACCAGGGCAACTCGGGCGGGGCGCTGGTGGACGCGCAGGGGAACGTCATCGGCATCAACTCGGCGCTGTACAACCCGGCCTCGACCGGCAGCATCGGCATCGGTTTCGCGATCCCCATCAACGACGCGAAGAAGATCGTCGAGCAGATCGTCGGCTGACCCGGCTGTCTGGACCGCGTCAGGGGGCGGCCCAGCCGGTGAGCGTGTGAAGGACTCCTCCGGGGAGGGAGTCCTTCACACGCGTTCAGAGCTCGTAGGTGAGGGTGAAGGTGTGGTTGCCCTCGTCGTCCTTGACGATCTCCGCCGTTCCGGTGATGCCTGCCAGTTCACCGTGACCGGAGCCCGGCAAGACGATCAGGTGATGCCCGTTCTCCCCCGCCGAATGATGCAGGACGAAGCCGCCCTTGCGCCCGTCGACGGAAACAGCCAGCCGTTCGAACGCGACATACGCCGACGACGTCTCGTTCACCGCCGTCAGCATCTCCACGGCGCTGGTCCCCTCGACGTCACCGGTAAACGTCTTGGTCAGCAGCACCCGCGAGAACTCGGTGGCTTCGGGCTTCTCGGTGGCTTGTGGTTCCCAGCCGTCCACGGTGAACGACGCTGTCGCGGTGTTGGTCATGCCGTCCACCTTGCCGGACATACCTGACAGATCGCGTCAGGTTTTCTCACCGCCTGCGGTTCCCGAAGAGACCGCGGGTGATCTCCCGTCCCAGCGCGCTCGCCGCCGAGCGGAGGAACGACTTGACGGCCGGGTTCTTCATCGCCTGCTCGACCATGCCCGGCTCTTGCTTCTCCGGCTTCGGAGCGGGGGCTTCGGGTGGCGGCGCCTCGCCTGCAGGCGGCGCGGCCACCTTCGCGGCTAGCTTCTCGTAGGCGGACTCACGGTCGATCGTCTCGGCGTACTTCGCGTGCAGGTCCGAAGACGCCGTCGCCGCGGAGATCGCTTCGGCGCCGATGGAGCCCATCTTCGAACGCGGTGCGCGAAGGCGGGTCCACGCCACCGGCGTCGGCGCGCCCCGCTCGGAAAGGACGGTGACGATCGCTTCGCCGATACCGAGCGACGTCAGCGCCGAGTCCAGTTCGTAGTGCTTCGTTTTCGGATACGTCTTCACCGTCTTCGTCAGCGCCGCCTGGTCCTCGGGCGTGAACGCGCGCAACGCGTGCTGCACCCGGGCTCCCAGCTGGCTCAGGACGTTGTTCGGGATGTCCGTCGGGAGCTGCGTGCAGAAGAACACGCCGACGCCCTTGGAGCGGATCAGCTTGACGGTCTGCTCGATGCGTTCCAGGAACGCCTTCGAGGCGTCGTTGAACAGCAGGTGCGCCTCGTCGAAGAAGAACACCAGCTTCGGCTTGTCGAGGTCGCCCTCTTCGGGCAACTCCTCGAACAGCTCGGCCAGGAGCCACATGAGGAAGGTCGAGAACAGCGCGGGCTTCGACTGGAGGTTGTCCAGCTCCAGCAGGGTCACCATCGCCTTGCCGTCGGCCTCGCGCATCAGATCGTGGACGTCCAGCTCGGGCTCGCCGAAGAAGTCCTCGCCGCCCTGAGCCTCCAGATTGGACAGCGCGCGAAGGATCACCCCGGCCGTCGCGGCCGAGACGCCGCCGATGCCCTTGAGGTCCTCCTTGCCCTCGTCACTCGTGAGGTGCGTGATGACCGAGCGGAGGTCCTTCGTGTCCAGCAACGCCAACCCACGCTGATCGGCCCAGTGGAAGATCAGGCCGAGCGTCGACTCCTGGGTTTCGTTGAGCCCCAGCACCTTCGACAGCAGGATCGGGCCGAAACTGGTGATCGTCGCCCGGATCGGCGCCCCCTTGCCGCCCGTGCCCAGCGACAGGAACTGCACGGGGAACGCGGCGGGCTCCCAGGCGTCACCCAGCTCCTCCGCGCGTTTGGCGATCTTGTCGTTGCTCTCGCCCTGCGCGGCGAGCCCGGACAGGTCGCCCTTCACGTCCGCCAGCACCACGGGCACCCCCGCGGCCGACAGTTGCTCGGCGATCAGCTGCAGGGTCTTCGTCTTGCCGGTACCGGTCGCGCCCGCGACCAGCCCATGCCGGTTCAGCGTCGCCAGCGGCAAGCGGACCGCCGCGCCGGCGTCGGTCTTGCCATCGAGCACGACGGCGCCGAGCTCGACCGCCGCGCCTTCGCTCACGTACCCCTGCGCGATCTCCTGGGCTGGACCCTGTTCGGCCACTGTCGCTCCCCGATCTGTGACATGACTCACCTGAGGATGCACACGCTGCCAGCAACGCGCCGAACCCGCACGTCGCGCGTCACCAATCCCCGGGTCGGGTTAGGGTTTCGGGGTGAACGACCGCCTAGTCTGGATCGACTGCGAGATGACGGGGCTCGACCTCGGCAAGGACGCGTTGATCGAAATTGCCGCGCTGGTGACCGACGCCGAGCTCAACGTCCTCGGCGAAGGCGTCGACATCGTCATCCACGCCGACGACGAAGCCCTCGACGGCATGCCGGAGGTCGTCCGCGAAATGCACGCCCACTCCGGCCTCACCGAAGAGGTCCGGCGCTCCACCGTGACCATGGCAGAAGCCGAGCAGCGCGTGCTCGACTACATCCGCGCGCACGTGCCCGAGGCCAACGTCGCCCCGCTCGCCGGCAACTCCATCGCCACCGACCGCGGCTTCATCACCCGCGACATGCCCCTTCTCGACGCGCACCTGCACTACCGCATGGTCGACGTCTCGTCGGTGAAGGAGCTCGTCCGGCGCTGGTACCCGCGGATCTACTACGCCAAGCCCGAGAAGGGCCTCGCGCACCGCGCGCTCGCCGACATCAAGGAATCCATCGGAGAGCTCGACTACTACCGTCGCGCCGCCTTCGTCCCGCAGCCCGGCCCGACCACCGAACAGGCCAAGGCCGCGGCCGCTGAAGTGCAGGAACGCCACCAACGGTAACCCGTTGCGAGCCCCCGAAACGGGCACGCTAATATAGTGCGGCCGAGGTGATGGGGAGCTCCCCGAACCCGGCGATGGTGGGCGTAGCTCAGCTGGTAGAGCACCTGGTTGTGGTCCAGGAGGTCGCGGGTTCGAAACCCGTCGCTCACCCCATCAGCCCCAGTTCGGCCGGTTCTTCCGGCAGACTGGGGTTTCGCTTTTTCCGGGTCCGGTAACGCGGCGTGGCCCTCGCGCGAGTTCAGGAAGTAACTCGCGCGGAGGATGCCATGAGACGCTGGCCGATCTTGGTGATCTCGGGACTCTTCGCGCTGGTCTCCGCCTGCACGGCCCACCCGCCGAACCCGATACCGGTGCCGGCGATGACGTCGACACCGGTCACGACCGTGACCGCGACGCCGTCCACTACGGTGCCGCCGCCGGTGACCGTGACGGTGAGCCCGTCCAAGTCTTCGGTCAAGAAGTCACCGTGGCGCTGCGAGCCCGGCTACCCGAACTGCACCAAGGCCCAGTCTCAGAAGTACCTCGCCGAACTTGAGCACCAGAAGTGCCGCCGTGATCCGGAAAAGATCTGGGACACCAGAATGCAGAAGTGCCGCTACAAGACCAGCGGTGAAGTGCAGTGGGAGTACCACTACGGCACCCTGCCGCCCGAAACGCCATGAGGGGTCCCCTTTGGACGAAATCCGTCCAAAGGGGACCCCTCATGGCAACAAGTCAGTTCCGGTCGCCGCCGGTCTTCCAGTCGTCCCACGACATCTGCCACACCGACCAGCCGTCGGTGGGCTCCAGCACCTGCGGGCCCGAGTTGGTCACCGTGATGATGTCGCCCTTCTTCGAAGTGTCCATCAGCCACTTCGCGTTCTCGGTCGACAGGTTGATGCAGCCGTGGCTCACGTTCCGCTTGCCCTGCGAACCGACCGACCACGGCGCCGAGTGGTAGAAGATGCCGCTGTTCGACATGCGCACCGCGTACTTCACGAACGTCCGGTAGCCGGCCTTGCTGTCCGTCGGGACGCCGTACGTGCTGGAGTCCATCGTGTACCCGGTGTGCTCGCTCATCACCGTGTAGGTCCCGGCCGGGGTGCTGCTCGACGGCTTGCCCATCGAGATCGGCATCTGCTTCACCTCTTGGTCGTTCACCACGACCTTCATCTGGTGCGTGCCGCCGTCCGCGGTCGCGACCAGCTTGTCGCCGACGAGGACCTTGGCGGGCTTGTCCTCGCGGCCGAAGGTGTTGTTGCCGAGGTTCTTGCCGTAGATCGCCGCGTTGACCGAGATCTTCGTACCCGGCTTGAAGTACTCCTTGGGCCGCCACATCACGGTCTTCTCGCCGAACCAGTGGAACGCGCCCTCGGCCTGCGGCTCGGTGACGATCTTCAGCATCTTCTCGGTCGCCGCCTTGTCCGGCACGTTGCCGGTGAAGGTGAAGATCAACGGCAGGCCGACGCCGACCGTCTCCCCTTCGACCAGGTTGATCGAGACGCCGATCTGACGGCCGGGCTTGGCCGTGGAGAACGTCGAGGTCGAGGTGACCGGCTTACCGTCGGTGCCGGTCGCGGCCGCGGTGACGGTGTAGGTCTTGCCGTAGCCGAGCGGCTCCGCCGACTCCCAGCCCGTACCGTCTTCCTTCGGCTTGCCCGCGACGACCTTGCCGTCGGCACCGGTCAGCTTGACCTCGCCCACCTTGCCGTCGACCACGGCCACCGTGACCGGCTCGCCGGGCGCCACGTTCGCCGCCCCCTGCGCCGGGGTCAGCGTCATCACGGCCGGCTTCGGCTCCGGCGCGGGCGCCGCACTCTGCTGCGAACCCCCAGGAGCACCACCCGGCGACGGCGATTCACCCGACGGTGTACTGCTGCACGCGGCCAGTGTGAACCCGGCCACCAATGCCACCACAGCCACCCGCGACCGCCCCGTCGCTCCCCAGACCCTCATGCACACCGCCCGTTTCGCGTGGTACCAACCCCAACGTCTGGCTATAGTCTGCCTGACCGGCCGCAACGCTCGCGGCCGGATGGCCGAATACGTCCCGGTCCGGCGTTAGGGGACCCCCCTGAAACGGGCCCCAGCAACCCTGTGTTAATGTTTTCCACGTCGCCGAGGGGAACACCAAAGCGGCGGAACAAGCAGGCGCCATTAGCTCAATTGGCAGAGCAGCTGGCTCTTAACCAGCGGGTTCGGGGTTCGAGTCCCTGATGGCGCACAGCAAGAAGTCAAAGCCCACCGACGACTTCCCGTAAATTCAGGGATGTCGTCGGTGGGCTTTGTTGATGTGTGAGCCCGGGTGGGGCCACCGTGAGCCCGTTCGAGTGCTCCTCCGCGATGAATAGGTGCGGACCTCGGCCGCTGCCCTGACTTCGATGGTGTAGACCGCGAGCGGCCCGTGACCTGCAAATCTTCTGGCCCCGTTCGTAGCCGGCGCGACGAACCAGGCTCGCGGTCGCTTCGGCGCTCGCACGCGCGAGAGACGAAAGCACGCTGGTGTACGTGTCGGCCGTCAGGATGATGCTCGCGTGACCCAGCAGTGCCTGGACCTTCTTGAGGTCATTTCCCGCGGCCAGCGACAGCGTTGCCGCGCCGTGCCGGAGGTCGTGGAACCGTACCGGCGGTAACCCAGACTTGGTGACCAACTGTCTGAACGCTAGATCTTCACGCATGAGAATGGGCAGCACTGGAGCCCGAGTTACGTATCGACCGGCTTCGCGAACTCGGGGACCCAGCGAAGACGTCCAAACCATCCCCGGTGTCGGCCGCATCGCGAACTGTCACGACGACCAGAGCATCCCGTTCAGCCTGTATGAACCGGCGGCCCAGGGCTGAGGATGACCGTGTAACGCACTCTCACGAAGCTGCGACTTCTGCTGTGATCAGGAACAGCGGAGGGTAGTGGTATGGGGTACAGATTCAATCCGCCACCGAACTGGCCGGCTGTCCCCTCCGGATGGACGCCTCCGCCTGGCTGGCAGCCACCAGCCGACTGGCCCGCGCCACCGCAGTTCTGGCAACTGTGGACATTTGATCCCGAGCCGCAGCAGCAAATGGCACCCTTCCAAGCAGCGCCCGGTCCCGCAGCATCGGGCAAGCCTGGGCTGTTCGGCGCCCGGAAACGGGTTCGAGAACTCGAAGCCGAGCTCGGCACGGAAACAACCAGGTTCCTACAGACAGCATCTCAGCTTCGGGAAGTCACCGCACGCAACGCTGCGCTGAGTGCGCAAATAGTAGATCTCGAGGCCAAGTGCACCGAACTCAGAGGCAAGGACGCGCTGGAAGCTGAGCGAGAAATCCGGCAGATGCGCCAGACTATCGCCGAACTCGGGCAAGAGGCGCGGCAACAACAACACGCACAGGCACAGAGCTGTAAGGACGCCGAGGCACAACTGGCCACGGTTCGACGGCAGATCGATGAAGCAGCCGTGAAGCTCAAGTCACTGCACGAACAAGTGGTCGAGACTGAAGAGATCACGCTGCTCCAGGAGGCCGGAATCTACGAGTTCCGGCACCGGCTGGCCGACGCCGTCGCCTACAAGGCCGCCCTGCAGCGTCTCAAGGATTCCATCAAGATCTCCGCGAAGAACAACCATGCGATCACCGCAACCACAGACTGGACCGTGAACGGTTCCACCGTCGAAGGCCAGCGCATGGTGAGAGACTTTTCCAAGCTCATGCTTCGCGCCTACAACGCCGAGGCGGACAACTGCGTGAGATCCATGCGCCCCTATCGCCTTGAATCGGCCAAAGAGCGCCTGACCAAGACCCGTGAGGTCATCTCCCGCCTCGGCAAAACCATGAAAATCAACATCTCTCCCAGTTATCACAGGCTGCGCCTCGAAGAACTCGAACTCACCGCCGACCACCTCGCGAAGGTTGAAGAAGACAAGGAGCGCATCCGAGCCGAACGGGAGCGGCAACGGGATGAACAGCAGGCTCAACGGGAGTTCGAACGCGAGAAAGCCAGGCTGACCAAAGAAGAGGCACACTGGCGGAACGCCCTGCAGAAGTGGGCCACATCTGGCGACGTGCAGCAGGCCGATGCTGCACGGGCAAAGCTGGACGAGATCGGTGACGCAATCAGAGGGGTCGAGGAGCGCGAAGCGAACATCCGCACTGGGTGGGTCTACGTGATCTCCAATGTTGGATCTTTCGGAGACAATGTTGTCAAGGTCGGATTGACCCGGCGGCTCGATCCACTCGAGCGTGTTCGTGAACTCGGCGACGCCTCGGTTCCGTTCAGGTTCGACGTCCACGCCAAGATTTTCGACGCCGATGCCGTGAGCCTGGAAACGCGACTACACCAGCGCCTCGCCGACCGGCGCGTCAACCGGGTCAACCTCAGGCGCGAGTTCTTCTACGCCACTCCAGCCGAGATCCTCACGATCCTCGAAGACATGGGCCTGACGAACAATCTCCTCGACTACGCCGAAGAGCCGGAAGCACAGGAATGGCGCTCCAGCCAGCAGTTGGCCCACGGCACCTAAGCCTGGACACACTCTCTGCAGAAACGGATTTGAGGTGGACCAGTGGACCTCATGGACTACGACGGGGCCATCACCTGGCTGAGCGAACCGACAAACTCCAAGGGCAGAGCGTCGCCTACCCGACTGATACTGGGAAACGGGTTCAGCATCGCCTTCGACCCCGCCAGGTTCTCATACTCGGCTTTGCGATCCCATGCTGAGGCGCAAGGCATGCTCAGCGCTACTGCCCAGCACCTCTTCCAGAAGTTGGACACTCAGGACTTCGAGATTGTCATCAAGACGCTCGAGGACGCCGCTATCGGGCTCTACGCCCTCGATGCAACGAAGTACTCGGCGGAAGCCGCGACACTTGACGAGGAAGCCTCGAAGCTCAAGGATGCCCTGGCTCACATCCTCGCGGCGCTTCACCCTGGACGGCCGTACGAGATCGACGCCGAAGTCTACTTACGAGTCCGCAAGTTCCTGGAAAAGTTCGACCGTATCTACACCGTGAACTACGACCTCTTGCTCTACTGGACTCTCATGCAAGACTTTCCCGAGGAAAACCTGCAGGCAAGGCGGGCGGACGACGGCTTTCGAGATCCCGGGGAGGCTACCGACTACGTCGTGTGGAACCACCTGGATCCCCACTCACAGAACGTATTTTACCTCCACGGAGCTCTCCATCTGTACCGCAGCGAGGATGGCTTGAAGAAGCTGACGTGGCGCCGGACCAACGAACCGCTGATCGACCAGATCCGCGCCCAGCTGGAGGCCGATTCGTTCCCCCTGTACGTGGCAGAAGGGACGAGCCGCGAGAAGCTGACCCGCATCGGCACCAGTGACTATCTCGGTCACGCGCTTCGGTCACTCGCGGCGATCGGCGGTGGTTTGCTGTCGTATGGAATGTCATTCAGCAAAAACGACGCGCACATCATGGACGCCATCGTCCACTCGAAGATCACCCGACTGGTCGTATCCCTATTCGGCGACGTCGCCTCGCCGTCAAACGAAGCGACGATTAAGGCCGTGCAGGACATGCAATCACGTCGAGCGCCGTCGTACGCGAAGGTCGGCTTGGAGATCGCCTTCTTCGACGCACAATCCGTCCGACTGTGGAACTGAGCTGCCGTTCTACAAGGGACTCACTCGGGTCGGTAGCACCGCTGGGCCGAACGAGTGGCGTGGAAGACAGCCGAGCGGACGGTTTCCGCTGTTCACCGGACAAGGCCTACGCAGCGTCAACTGCCCTGCGCGGATCGTCATCCTTCAGGCGGCAGACAAACTCCGGGAAATCCGGTGAGTTGGAAGGCGGTGCATCACGGCGGACGCACGAGGGGACGGAAAACCATGGAGCTCAGAGACGCGTTGGAAAAGCTCTTGCAGAGCTCTCATGTGGCGATTCACTCCACCGCAGAACTGTCCGGAGCCGTAGCCCGCTACATCGCGAAACAAGACGAGAAGCGTTCCAAAGACGAAAAACCGGAGGTGCTGCGCAAGCCTGACATCGGGCCCGTCCCTCCGGCCGAACACCGAAACGGCTTCACGATCACGCCGTGGGAGTTGCTGCAGACGTTCGGCCGCGCAACCACGCTGTCCGGGCAGAACCCGTCGCGCGGTCTCTCCCAGCATTGGAACTGCTTGCGCTACCTCACCACGCTGGAAGCTCATGGTGGCCGGATGGCACTCTCACCCGACGGACATGACCCGAGGTATCACCGCAAGGGCGTGCAAGCACAGGAACTCGGTGCAGCGTTCGCGTTGACTGCGGCGCGGGAGATCTTGCAGCGAAGGCATCCTGGGTACCGTTTCGAGCCCGTCGACGTGGACCTCGCACTCGACGCAGGCTGGGCACTGCGGGGTCAAGGTGCGGAGGCGAAGGGCACACGACGGAGCAGACCTGGGCATTTTCTGGTTGGCAGGAAAGCCGGTGAGCCCTTGCGCATCGCGCTGGTCGACGGACGTGGGTCACACGGTCAGCCCAGCGCGCAGCACAATCAGCTGATGGCCTCGGCCGAGCGGGTCCAAGTGATCGCACTCGGCGATGGGCGCGGCAGTGCCGATCCGCTGCCGAGCCTGCTGATGTCGACGGCTTTCGTCGCGGAAGGCGGGATCGAGATACGCCTGCTCGATCCCGTGGGCGGCGGTGTACTCGCCGAACCAGGCAAGCCCTCTCCCGACCCGTACGGCCCAGTGCAGGAAGAGAACTTCTTCCCGGATATCCAGACCGTCGACGCACAGGGGCAGACCACGAGCCGTCCCGGTTTCCACATCACATCGGACAGGTTCGAGTGGTTCTCCCGGGTGCTGGTCCGCGCGAGCGCTGCAGCGCTCCTGACTTTCGTCGGCGATCGCGACAACGCGTACAAGTACCTGACCGCGCGGCAGCAACGGCGACTGGGCGCCGATCACTCTCCGCAGGCGGTCAACGCGGAATGTGACGTCCGCGTCGAACTCGGCGGGATCGTATTCGTCGGAACCGACCACGTCTTCCGGTTCGCACGTGAGCGAGTCGAGGTCTTCTCGGCGATGCCGAAAGAACTGCACGAGATCCTCAAGACGGGTGACGGCGCCCGGGCCTACGCGGAGAAGATGCCGGAGGTGGTCGCCGAGTGCAGGAGGCACTGGGCGGCGGTACAGCGGGACTGGACGGGAATCATAACCATGGATGGCGATGGAGCGGTCATGGCGCTCCGCATATTGGAGAGCGAAGGGCGAGCGCTCGAAGCGATCCCCGAACCGCAGGAAGGACCCGTATAAAGCGCAAAGGGCACCTCGCGGAGTGGAGACCCGAAAGGTGGCCCTGACCAGGGTCACTGCTTATTCGTAGACCTCGCCCTTGGCGGCCTTCTCCACCAGCGAAGCAGGCGGCTCGAAGTGGTCGCCGCAGCTGCCCGCGCCTACTTCAGATCACCAGTCGTCGCAGCGCTGCTCGCCAATCCAGCTCACATAAGTGACCTCACCGCAGCAGCGCCTCAGCGTGCACTCACAGCGACCGATGAGAGGAAGCCCCATGAAGGTCTTGGTAGTAGGCGGAACCGGCTTCATCGGACATCACATCGTGCGTGAACTACTGACACACGGGCACGACGTCACGGTGCTGGTCCGCACGCCACCCACGAACCTCCCGGCCGCAGTAGCAGTCCAACTTGGTGACCTCACCGACCTGTCCGACGAGCGACTCAACACCATCGTTGCGGGTCACAGGGGCGTCATCGTCGCATCGGCCGCCGCTGTGGCCGCACCGCGCAGCGTCGACATCGACGTGTTCTTCTATGACACCAACGTCGCACCCGTCGCCAGGTTGCTGGCCGCCGGAAGCCGGGCGCAATGCGACCGCGCTGTCATCCTCGGCAGTTTCTACGCGACCCTGCAGCGCGAACAGCCGTCACTCTGCCTGGCCGAACTCAGCCCGTACATCGCGAGCAGAATCGAACAAGCCGAGCACGCACGCGCCGCGGTCAACGCAGAAACCTCCGTGGCGGTTCTCGAACTCCCCTACGTCGCAGGCACGACACCAGGCCGACAATCACCTCTCGAGCCAATGCTGCACAGCATGTCCGTCGGTAACGCGGACATTCTCGCCTACCCAGGCATCACCGCCGTCGTCACTGCCACTCAAGTCGCGCAAGCCGCCATCGCCGCGCTGGACCGTCGCGCCGATGGCAACTATCCGGTCGTCACCGTAACCTTCCCTGGGCCGACCTCTTCACCCGTCTCGCAACCGCAACCGGCCGCCCTCCAAAACGCATCTGGAAGCTCCCCGCAAGCCTCATCAAACTTATGCTCCGCAGGGAAGGCATACGTCAACGCCGCCAAGGATTCACCCTCGGCTTCCACCCGACGCAATGGAGCAACTTGCACGCCACCGCCATGATCCTCGACCCGGACATCGCCCGCACCGAACTCGGCGTCGAGCCAGACGACCTCGACAAAGCTCTCCAAGACACCGCACCCACAGCACGAGCAGCCACGGAGCTGTCCTGACTAGCACCTGGTTCAGACCCGGCATGACTTATGGTCCCCCTGTCAAATCCATGATCTCAGACGGGGTGGTTCGGTCTGGGTGTGTGACATCGATACCGCTGACGGAGGACCCGACCACCGCAGGTCGGTCTCGCCCGCACTTGGACGCACTCGTCGGCTCGATATCAGTCGAAAGTTCCGAGACGACCATCCGGCGGCTGAGGGCCTCAACCAGCAACCGGACTACGCGACACGATCCAGCACGTGCGAGCCCGAGACGCGCCCGAGAGGTCTGCAACAGTCCGACACCAGGCGACACACCGCGACACCCGCGGACGCCTCGCGACCAGACGAAAGGTCTTGTCGGCACTACTCGACACCATCCGACACGCCGAGGTGCCGACTCTTAACCAGCGGGTTCGGGGTTCGAGTCCCTGATGGCGCACACTAGTGAACCAAAGCCCACCAACGGTTTCATCCTGGCTTTCCGGGTGCCGTTGGTGGGCTTTGTGGATGTTCGGACCCGCAGTGGACGAGGCGCGGACCTCGCCCGCTGCCTTGACCCCATTGTTGTCGGTCGCGAGTGGCCCGCGACCTGCAGATCTTCTGGCCGTGTTCGTAGTCGGCGCGGCGAACCAGATCGCTGGCGCTTCGTCGCCGACACAGGCGATGGACGGATGAGGCCGAGCAGAGCTCGAACGAGTACGCCGCTGCCGCGTGTCATCGATCGGCTCCCCGAGGCAGACGTTAGAGGTTCATAGCCGGCCGTCGGCAGCCACGACCCAGACGGCGACCCACGGCCAGCTGGGTCCCCAGCACCGGGTGCGCAGGCGAACGTCGCGGGAAGCAACATACTCTCGGGCATGAAGTCGTCATCCTGACGCGGACGACATACGTCACCGGCATGACAGCGCCCGCACCTGACGATCCACAGACTTTCGCCACACCTAGGTACGGAGCGCTGCGCCGAAAAGGACCGGTGCCGAACAGGGCGATGCTGCCCCGCCCGACACCGGTCGGTCACTCAGAATCCGAGAGCGAAAGCCCTTGGCGCGGTCACCTCTTCACCGAAGGCGAAATCGCCGTGCCAGAGAACGGAAGCGCCCACGAACTTTGCCCCGTCGGAGGCTCCGACATACACGTCCGCTCTCGTGCCGCGCGTGTAAGTGACAATGTCGGCCTTACCGTCACCGGTGAAGTCGCCGATCGCGGGCAACTCCGTCCCATAGGCGAAGTTGTCGTGCCATTTCACGGAATTTCCGACGAATCTCGTACCGTTCGAAATCGCCACGTAGACATCGGCCGCCGTCCCACGCGTGAAGACCGCGATGTCATCCTTGCCATCACCATCGAAATCGCCCGACGCTGGGATCTCGTCACCGAACGCGAAATCGCCGTGCCATTGCAGGGAATCACCGACGAACTTGCCGCCGTCCGAGAACGCGACAAAGACGTCACCCGCTGTGCCACGGGTGAAGGTGGCGATGTCATCCTTGCCATCACCGTCGAAATCACCCACCACGGGAACTTCGGCACCGCCGGCAAACCGACCGTGCCACTTCACACCGTTGCCCACGAACTTCTTGCCATCCGACAACGCTACATAGACCGAAGCCGTCGTCCCACGCGTGAAGACCGCGATGTCGTCCTTGCCGTCACCGTCGAAGTCACCGACAGCGGGAATCTCCTCGCCGAACGCGAAATCACCGTGCCACTGCTGCGAGTCACCGACGAACTTGCCACCGTCGGACAGCGCCACATACACGTCACCGAGCGTTCCGCGGGTGAAGGTCACGATGTCCGTTTTGCCGTCGCCGTCGAAGTCGCCGGCGAGCGGCACCTCGTTGTTCGTCGCGAACCTGTCATGCCATTTGACCGAATTGCCCACGAACTTGGCACCGTCGGACACGGCCGCGAAGACGTCCGCCGTGCTGGTACGGGTGAAGACCGCGATGTCGTCCTTACCGTCACCGGAAAAGTCACTCACAGTGGGAACCGGCGTCGTCGCCGAAACCGGGTCCGACACCAGATCCGGCCCATTGGCCAACGTCGTGACGACCCGGTAGTACAAAGTCTTCTTGGCGGGCAACGACTTATGGGTGAAGCTGGTTCCCGTCGTCGAACCGATGCGGCGAGCTTCAGCCACCGGAACCGAGGGCTCCTCCCCCGCGTAGACCCGGTATGTCAACTGCCCCTGCCCCAAAACCGGAGCCCACTTGACCGTGATCGCGTGGTCGACCGCTTTGGCCGTCACGACGAAGGTCTGCTGGCGGATCCACGGGGCCAAGTCGTCGGTCCGAGTTGCGTTGGTGCCCTGGCGGGTCTCGGTCACAGTGAGACACCCATGCTGCCAGGAAGCGCCCACCACGCCGGCCAGTTCGAACCTGCCCGCCACCTCACGGAAAACCGGACCGCCCGCGTCGCCCTTGCACGCATCGGCGCCGTTGTCTCCGATGAGGGGAAGATCGTTCGCAGTCGGTGCGCCTACGGTGAACAGCGCGGAGTGAAGCTTGTTCGGGACCCATTCGGTCCCGGTACGCCCATAGCCCGCCAGACGCAGCTTCTCGCCCGCGGTCGCGGCCGCACCGCCCAGCGTCACCGGCACGATGTCGGTGATGGCCGTGTCGATTCTGGCCAGCATCACGCCGCGACTCGGGTGGGAGACGAGGTTCGTCACCTTGGCGACCTTGCCGGTGGTACCGGAAAGGTCAGCCCTGCCCACGATGGCGGTCGCCGCCTTGGCGGGCACCCCGCCTTGCGGGTTGTCGGGGAAGCAGGTCGCGGAGGTCACGATCCATTCCGATGCCACGAGAGCACCGCTGCACGCGCTGCCGTCGATCTCGATCTTGGCGGTGAACCCGTACGCCCCGTCCGCCGCCGCGGCACCGCCGGAAACGGCTTGCGCCGGCGCGGTGACAACGCCTCCGAACGCTACCGCGGTCAAGGCCGCGAAGGCGAACGTCCTGGATCTCTTCATGTATTCCCTCGATCGTCCAATCCGGCAACTGGCAAGCAAAAGCGCTACTGAAATTCCGAGCCCGAATTGAGCCGACTCCTGACCTTCGGCCAGAACCGGCCGGTCAATTCTTCCATCTTGTCGAAGAACTCGTTCCCTGCGAATCGGAGCGCAAAAAGAACTTCCTCCGCATCCGCCGAGGCCGCCCGCTTGTCGCCTGCACCCTCCAAGGAAACCAATATCTGACCGCGAGGCAGCGGGTTGAGCGAGAAGCAAATGCCCTGATCAGGCAGGCTGGTCCTTGCCGGGCGACCGTTCCGATATTCGTTGACGACATTCGCGACGTAAGTCCACATCATCACAATATCGTCGGCCAAATCTCGGTCAAGTACCTCCACGCCATTGACCTCGAGAACGATCGCCCCGACCAAGTCGGCACCGTACTTCACCTGAGGCAAACGATCGCAGCGTCCAATATCGATGGAGCGCTCGTCCTTCCCTTGCCCGAACCACAGGACAGTGCCCGCCGTCACCACGTCAAACCCCCTTTTCAGCCCTATAGCCGCAGCCTGTCACAACGGGAAGAACTGACCGATCTTAACACCATCCTCCAGACCAAGCTGGTATGTCTTGCCGTCGACCACTCCATAAAACGGCCCTTGTTCACCTCGTCGGATCTTGTCTTGATTCTGGTTGAGAACCTTGACTATTCTGTCCTCGATTTCGTCTACCGTGGTGCGACCGGAAAAGAACGATTGCTTCGTCTTGAAGCTGCCATCCCAGTATTTCGGATGATGCCGTTCAAGGACATGAGCCATCTTTTCCTTGGCAAGCATGATCCTTAATTCGCCTATTTGATAGGTCTTCCCGACCCATTGCTGAAGGACGACTCTTGACCGTCCGGGAAACGGGCCGATCTTTTGAGAAACTGTACCGGCCGCCCTGAGAAGATTCATTCGCTTGAGCAGTTGATGGAACGATCTTCCGCCGCCGAGGGTGGCAATCTTCTGGAGGTTCCCCTGAAGCGCGGAGAGCCCTCTCTGCAGCTCGGCTGAGCAGGCGCTGGACCTTTCCTCGCAGAACCGCTTCATCAGCAGGGCATCGAAGTCCACGGCGAGGTTCGGATCGAGGAGTCCCCCGATACTTTGGTACTCGTAGCCACCGTCGAGCCACCAGGCGTTCATTTCCCGGCCGATGGCTTCACACTGGGTCAGCCCGTAGCTCGCGAAGGGAAGCAGCACACCGTTGACGAAGCATTCTCCGTTGGTGAACAGCACCATGAGGCCGCTGTCGAACTGTGCTGCCCGAGCGTCGGAGGGCCGCTGGTCCGGGGGTGTCCCTGTCCAGGTGCGGAGGAAGTGTTCGGCTGCGTCGCTCGCGGCGCGGCCGGCCTCCTCGGCGCTTTTGCCGGCGGCCTTCGCCGCCCTACGAGCGTCCTCGGCGTAACCGGCCGCGCGGGCGGCCGCGCTTCGCGCCGACGCTGCCGAGCCTGCCGCCTTGGTCGCGTACTGGGCGGCTTTCGCGGCGTCCCGCTGTGCGGAGGCGACAGCCTGACGTGCCTGGCTGGCCGACTGGGCCGCCCGGTTGGCCGAGGTCTGCGCCTCAGCAGCGGAAGCTTTGGCCTGGTCCGCGTACTCCTTCGCCTTATCGGCGGAGGCTTTCGCCTGGTCCGCGTAGCCCTTCGCCTCGTTCGCCGCGTTGCGGGCGATCGCCGCCGTCTCCAGTGCACGTGCGGCGGATTCGTTGGCCGCCGCCGCGGACGCCGCGGCTTCGGCGACATACCGACGGACTGTCGCCACATGCGAAGCGGTGTCCGAGTCCCGCCGCTCAGCCTGAAGCCGTCCGAACTGGACGAACTCCCGAAGCTCCAGGACGGGCCCGGCCAAGGCGATCTGCGCGGCCGCCTTCACCTCTGCGCCGCCATTCTGCAGCGCCTGCGCGACCACTATCCGGTCATCGTGCTCGGCAGCCTCGTACTGACCCGTCCGCAAGAACTCACGCCGCGCGTCTGCATCACCGTCGAGCGCCGCCTGCGCGGCAGTCCGCATACCCGGCCCACCGGAGGCGAGCAACCGGCTGATCGCCAGCCGCTCGTCGTTCTCCTTACCCTCGTACGGCTGCTTTCGCAGAAACTCCCTGACCTGCTCGACAGTTCCGCTCAGAGCCGCCAACGCAGCCGTCTTGAGCGCCGGGATCTCGCTCTCGGCGAGATGCCCCACCCTCGCCCGGTCGTCCTGTTCCGCCGCGATCGCCAGACCAGCGCGGACGAACTCGGTGACGGCGACCTCGTCCCCAGCGAGAACGCTCTTCGCCATCGACCGGCTGATCGGCCCCGTGTTGGTTTCGGTCAGCTGTCGCAGAGCCACCTTCCGACCGTTCGCGACGACCGTTTCCCGGGGAACGCCGGGTGCCGTGGCTTCGGCGATCAGGCGCTTGGACTCTGGGCTGAGGCGCAACGATTCCTCGATGTCCCAAGGAAGTCGTACGGGAATGGCGTCCGTCGCGGCACGAAGTGCCTGAGCGAGTTCGACCGCTTCTTCGGTTTCAGTGGCCAACCGCTCGGCGTCCGCCACGCGAGCGGACTCCTCTGTCAGCTTCGCTTTGGCCGCCGCCGCGGTCGCGCTTTCAGCAGCGACCTTCGCGGCTTGTGCGTGCGCTTCCGACCGAGCTGCCGCATGCTCCGCCTCACCGGCGTGCTGGGCGGCCTTGTTGGCAGCGTCGGCCGCGGCGTTCGCGTGTCCGGCGGACCTGGTCGCCGCTGCGCGGGCTTCATCCGCCGCCGTGGCCGCTTCCCTGGCGAAGGCCACGGCAGCGTTCCCCGCTCGCACCGCACGCGCCGCGGCCCGCTTCGCGTCGGCGGCCGCGCGTTTCGCACGGTCAGCCTCGGCACCGGCCACGTTGGCGTGCCTACCGGCCGCGTCGGCAGCCGTGCCGGCCGCGTCGGCGTTCGACGCCGCGCTCAACGCTGCCTGCAGCGCGTTACCCGCTGCCCTGGCGGCGGCACCGACCGCGGCAGCGGCATCGGCCGCGACCGTGGCGCTCAACGCGACCGACTTGGCGGTGACAGCCGCTTCCTTTGCGTCGTTGGCCTTCCCCGCGTCGGTAGCCGCACCCGCGGCCGCGTTGTAGGCGCGAGTCGCGGCCTTACCGGCCAGCACCGCGGCCGCGGCCGCACGATTGGCCGCGTTGGCCGCCGCCCGGACCGCCTGACTCGCCGCGTTCGCCGCACTGATCGCTTCCCGCGCCGACGCGGCCGCACGAGTGGCGGCGTCCGCGGCCCGTCCTGCCGCAGCTGAGGCCAGGTTGGCGTCGTCCTTCGCGGCGGCCGTCTCCGCGGCCGCGCGTTCCGCCGCCTGTTTCGCCAGGCCTGCAGCCTTGACGGCCTGCTCCGACGCCTGTGTCGCCAAGGCGGTTTCGGCCGCCGCACGGTCGCCCGCCTCCTTGGCCGCGGCGGCGAGACTGGCCACACTCGCCGTTTCGTCGTCCCGCTCCCGCGCGACGTACTGACCCGTTGACAGAAACTCACGCAGTTCTTCCGCGCCGCCCGAAAGGGCGACCTGAGCGGCCTGCTTCACGGCAGGCCCGCCCGTGGCCATGATCTGCGCCACACGGACTCGATCATCGTGCTGCTGAGCGCCTTCCCAGCCTCTGTGCACGAACTCGGCGATGCCCTCGAACGGACCGTTCAACGCCTTTTGAGCAGCCTCTTTGACACCGGGACCGCCGGTGCTCAGGATCTGCGCGGCACGAACACGGACATCCTGCTCCCACGGCTCACGCACACCGGTCTCGAGGAACTGCCGCATCTCCGCGGGCGTGCCGCTCAACGCCGCCTGCGCGGCCGTCTTGACCGCAGGACCCGCCGTCGCGAGGAGTTTGGCCATCCTGAGACGGGTGTCATGGTCACCGGCGTCGCGCAGACCAGACGCCAGGAAGTCCCGGACAACTTGATCGCTGCCGAACAGGGCGGCTTCTGCCGCTTCCCGGACCGCGGAACCGCCGGTTTCCCAGGCGGCCACCACCTTCGACCTGTCCGATACCTCTTCCTGACCATTATCGGGGACAGGATCGGCGAAGGCCGGGACGGTGCTCACCAAACCCGCCATCAGGGCCAGGATGGCCACGAAGCACAAGAGTGCCGCGAGTCTCGACCTTCTCGGAGTTACGGATTTCGCTTCGAATTCCATGATCACGACAGCGCCCCCCACCGAGCACTCAGAATAAAATCCTGGGCTCAACAGTATCGTGCGCCGTCAACCGAAGGCGCACGATCACGAATACAGATTCATGGCAAGTAAAGTAGCGAACAGGCCTCGGGTGGTACGGATCAGGAACCGGCGGAAACAAATTCCGCAAGCGACGAGTAGCCGTTTTCCGGATTTGCGCCTTCGCCGACCGATGTCCAGGAATTCTTGGGGATGTCCACCACCACCGGCGCATCCTTGATCTTCATCGTCGCCTTCAGCGCGTGATCGTCGCCCTTGATCAAGTAGACCCTGGCGAGATCCATACTGAGATACCCTTTGGCCCCCGTGATCTTGAAGCAGAACGGGACGTTCTTGGTCCGGCTCCACACTTCCACGAGGTTGGCGCCACCGCCGCATTCGGTGAACAGGATATGTCCGTCACCCTTCAACAGGCGAATACCGTGCTGCGCGAAGATCTGATCGGCGCCCGGATAGTCGTAGTCCTCGACGACAGGTGGCGGATCGTCCGACGTGGCCGCCTCGACGGTCGAAACAGAAAGGAATGTGAACGCGACAGCGGAAATAGTGCCCACGCCGAGCATGCGCGAGTAAAACGTCACAATGACGATCCTCCCCTAGACCCCAGTCGGCCTGCAGCCGCTTACTGAGGCCACAGGAATCCTATCCAAGCCTTATTCTGTCAGTCAACAACCGGAGAGCAATACGGCCGAACAGCCCATACCCATGGAAGCCGGCTCGTGGCACCGATCTCGATGTGGCCAAAATCGCCGGCCGTAACGCTGACGCACGCTTGTTCGATACCGATGAAGCATGCGATGTAACGTCCTGCCGCGCTTCATCCCCCGCTCGCGGCCGACCTCTCGACCCAGCCATACCTCCGTGACCGCGTTCGCCGACAGTGGCGTCATCACACCCTCTCCCCACACGGCCGAAAACATCGTCCCGAACCGGCCAGTCTTACGAAATGCAAGACCCGGTTTCTCACGATCTCGAGAAACGCCGCGCCACCGATCAGCTCGTCGCGGTCCAGGAGAGGGCGGTCTCCACCGAGATCACCCGCCCGGCGGTCGGCGCCGGGAAATGGGTCCCGAGTATCAGGGTGCCGGTGCCGGCGAGCGAAGCGAGCAGTGAGCGACGGGTGGCCTCGGCGAGGCCGGGATCGATGTCGACGCAGCTGCCGATGTCCGGGTGGGGGATCTGGACCGGGTGATGGATGCTGTCACCGGTGATCAAAGCAGTCTCGTCGCCGCTGCCCAGCCGGACGGCGACGTGACCCGGCGTATGCCCGGGCGTCGGCACGAGCCGCACGCCGGGGGCGACTTCCACTCCGACGGCAGGAACGTCGACCAGGTCCAGCAAGCCCGCGTCCTCGACGGGATGCACGGAGTCCCGGAACATCTGCCGCCGGGGTTCGTCCATGTCGTACCCCGCCCAGAATTCCCGTTCCGTCCGGGAGGTCAGGTACCGGGCGTTGGGGAAGGTCGGCACCCACTCGCCCGCCACCGCGCGCGTGTTCCAGCCCACGTGGTCGGCGTGCAGATGGGTCAGCACCACCAGATCGACGGTCTCCGGCGAGAACCCCGCGGCCTCGAGCTCGTCGAGATAGCCGGTGCGCAGGTCGTGCCAGGCGGGGTTGGCTCGCCGCTTTCCGTTCCCGATCCCGGTGTCCACCAGGATTTTCAGCCCGCCCGCCGAGATCGCGAAACTGTGGGTGGCCAGGCGCAGTGTCCCGGCGCCGTCGGCGAAATGGGGACGCAGCCACCCGTGCCCGGCGACGACCTCCGGCGTGGCGGCGGGCAGCAGCCAGGGGCCGGTCGACGGCGGCAGCATCACCTCGTCCACGCGTCGCACGGCGAAATCCCCCACGGTCCAGGAAGACACGGTCATCCCCTCCTACGGCTAAACGCAATATATTTGCTTTAGTCGACACTAGGACTTAGAGTCGCTTAAAGCAAATCCTTGGCTTTTGGAGTCGACATGTCCGATCTCAGCCCGACCGAAGCGGCGAGCTTGGCCGCCCGCGCTGGGCTCACCCTGCCCACCGAGCGCCACGCCGATGTGGCCGCCACCGCCGGCCACATCCACTCCGTCATCGGAGTCTTGCGCGAACTGGACTTCGGTGACACCGCGCCCTACCGAAGGGGAGACCACGATGCAGCCGTATGAGCTGACACTCGACGCCGCCGCGCAGGCGATCCGGAACCGGGAGCTGTCACCGGTCGACCTCGTCGATTCGGTGCTGGAGCGCGTGGCGCGGGTCGACCCGCGCTTGGGCGCCTTCGTCACCGTCACCGCGGACCGCGCACGCGAGTCGGCGCGCCGCGCCGAACGGGAGATCGCCGCCGGAGTCCGGCGCGGTCCTCTGCACGGGGTCCCGGTGGCGCTGAAGGATCTCATCGACGTCGCGGGCCTGCCGACCACGGGCAGTTCGCGCGTGCGTGCCGAGCACCGTGCCACCGCCGACAGTGCGGTCACGGCACGGCTGGAGGCGGCGGGCGCGGTGATCGTCGGCAAGACCCACACCCACGAGTTCGCCTACGGCCTCGTCACACCGCAGACCGTCAACGCCTGGGATCCCGGTCGCGTCGCGGGCGGGTCGAGCGGCGGATCGGCCGTCGCGGTGGCCTCGGGCACGGCGACGTTCGCGCTGGGAACCGACACGGGCGGCTCGATACGGACGCCCGCGGCGCTGAACGGTGTGGTCGGGCTCAAACCGACGTACGACCTGGTACCGCGCGATGGCGTGGTCTCGCTGTCGTGGTCGCTGGATCACGTCGGCCCGCTCACCCGCACGGTGACCGACGCGGGGCTCGTGCTGTCCGCGCTGACCGGCCGCGAGCCGTACACAGTGGACAGTGAGATCCCCGGCCTGCGCGTCGGTGTTCCACGCAACCACTACTTCGAACGCGTCGACGCCGAGGTGGAGTCCACCGTGCGCACGGCGATAGCGCGGCTGGAGTACCTCGGCGCCCGGCTGGTCGAGGTCGAGATCCCGATGGCGCGCTACATCCAAGCGACCCAGTGGGGACTGATGGTCCCGGAGGCCACCGCCTACCACGAGCGGACGATGCGCACGACGCCGGAACTGTACGGTCCCGACGTGCGGATCCTTCTCGAGGCGGGGGAACTCGTGTCCGCCGGGGACTACCTGCGTGCCCAGCGTGCGCAAACCCTGATGCGACGGGAATGGCTGCGCCTGATGAAGTCCGTCGACGTGATCGCCGCGCCGGCCGTGCCGGTGACGGCGGTACCTACCGGGCAGGAGAGCGTCGCGTGGCCGGACGGCACGACGGAAAGCGTGGCCGACGCCTACGTGCGGCTGTCCGCTCCCGCCAACATCACCGGACTGCCCTCGCTGACGGTGCCGGCGGGCCTGGATTCCGCCGGGCTTCCCATCGGCCTTCAGCTCATCGGCCGTCCATACGCGGAGGACGTGCTGCTGCGCGCCGGGCGAGCCTCCGAGCGGTCGGCCGTGTTCGCGGAGATCCGAGCGGGCGCCTGACGGCTTAAGCTGGACGCCATGAGCCGCAGGTCGATGGTGCGCCCCGGGGGCCGCAGCGCCAGGGTCCAGGAATCGGTGCACGCCGCCGTGCGTGATCTCGAGGCCGAGGCCGGGCGCGACGCGTTGTCCGTGCCTCAGATCGCCGCCAGGGCAGGGGTCACGCCCTCGACGATCTACCGCCGGTGGGGCGATCTCCGTGAGCTGTTGTCCGATGTCGCCGTGGCGCGGCTGAGGCCGGAGGCGCCACCGGAGGACCGGGGCGCGCTCGCCGCGGATCTGGAGGCGTGGGCCGAGCAGTTCCTCGACGAGATGTCCTCGCCGCCGGGACGCGCCTACATCCGCGACGCCCTGCTCGGTGACCCGGACGGCACCAACGCCGGCCAGTGCTCGGCGTACGCGGCCGAGCAGATCGAGGTGATCCTCGCGCGGGCCGCCGAACGGGGAGAGCAGGCGCCGGACGTGGAGACGGTGCTCGACCGCACGGTGGCGCCGATGATGTACCGCATCCTGTTCCGGCCGGACGAACTCGGGCCCGCGTACGCGCGGCAGCTGGTGGCGACGCTGGTCGAAGGCGACCGCTGAGCGAACGACCTCAGCGCCGGGCGAGGACGCGCTTTCCCAGCCAGGCGGCGTAGACGGCCAGTCCCGCGAAGCCGGCCTTCCGCGTGGGGGCAGCCGCGATCGCCAGGCCGATGGCGAGTTCGGTGGCGCCGTTGCGGTAGGTCCAATTGCGGATGTCGTCGGCGAAGGCCAGCTTCGTCACGGGTTCGAAGGCCGCCGGGGCGGCGAAGTGGGCGAGGCCGGTCGCGGCGATACCGAGGCCGAGGAGCTTGGACATGGGTGCCTTCCTTGTTCAGTCGAGGACGCCGGCGCGGCGCCAGAGCCGTCGGCTCGGGCCGCCGATGAGGCCGATCTCGGTGAAATGTTCGACGGCCTTGGCGGCCCACGCCGCCTTGGTCCGGCGCCAGTGCGGGTTCGCGGCGGCGGCCTGGCGGGCTTCGCGGGGGTCGAGGCCGACAGAGGTGTATGCCTTGGGGTGCAACAATTCCGACGTCGCGACGTAGGCCATCCCGGCGATCGCCCAGCGGATCAGCTCGCGGCCGACGCGGCCGTGGCGCGCCCAGGCCCGGCCCAGTTCGTCCTTGGCGAAGCTGATGTGCCGTGCCTCTTCGATGACGTGGATGCGCGAGATCATCCGGATCATCGGCTGCAGGCTGTCGTCGCGCATCATTTCGCGTTGCATGCCGTCGGCGAGTTCTTCGACGTAGATGGCGCCGGCGAACAGCAGCGCCGGGCCGCAGATCGCGCCGAACAGCTTGCCCGCGCGGTGCGCGGAGCGGCTCGGACGCCGGACCACGCCACCGCTCTTCGCGATCGAACGGGCGAACATGGTGCTGTGACGGCATTCGTCGGCGATCTCGGTGAGCGCGTACTGGGCGTTGTGCGTCGTCGGGTCGCTGTTGTAGACGTGGCGCACGAGGCCCTGCATGAGGATCAGCTCGAACCAGATACCCGACGCCGCCGCGGCCGCCGCTTCCTGGCGGCTCAGCTCGGCGCGCTGGCCTTCGTCGAGACGTTCCCAAAGTTCCGTGCCGTACAAGGAACATCGCTCGGGCGCCTTGCCGTAGGCGCCGTCGACCAGCGGTGCCTGCCAGTCGACGTCGACGTCCGGGTCGTAGGACAGCCGCGCGGAGGAGCGCTGCAGGCGCTCGGCGACGCGTTCGCTCTCGGTGTTCGCGGTCATGACGACCTCCTCGGATCCTTGTGCTCGGGCAGCGGTCCGCCGCCGTCCGGGATGACCTGCCCGGAATCGCGGTAGGCCACCGCCTCGTGGAACCCATCGCGTTCGGCGAACTCGCGGAACCAGCGGCCTTCGGGGGTGTGCCGCGTGATGCCGTCGAAGAGCGTCGCGAGTGTCTGGGTGCCGGAAAGGCCCATGTTGTCGTAGGCCTGGTTGATCATCAGTTTCTGCATCACCAGCTGGTTCGTCGGCACGCCCGCCATCCGGTCGGCGAGTTCCTCGACGGCGGCTTCGAGCCGTTCGGGTTCCACCGCGTCGAGCGCGAGTCCCCAGTCCGCCGCGGTGGTGCCGTCGATGGTGTCGCCGGTGAGCAGCATCCGTTTCGCGCGCTGGGCGCCGACGCGGTAGACCCACATCGCGGTCGTCGGGCAGCCCCACACCCGCGCGGGCGGATAGCCGATGCGCGCGTCGGTCGCCATGATCAGCACGTCGCAGGACAGGGCGATGTCGCTGCCGCCGGCGATCGCGTGGCCCTGCACCTGGCAGACGGTGGGTTTCAGCGATCGCCACAGGCTGAAGAAGTCGTCGGTGTTGCGCTTCATCACCCGGTAGTCCTTGACCGGATCCCAGACCGGGCCCTGGTTCCAGCGTCCTTCGGCGTCTTCCTCGGCGAACTGTTTGAGGTCGTAGCCGGCGCAGAACGACCGCCCTTCGCCGCGCACCACGATCACCCGGACCGCGTTATCCTCGTTCGCCAGCTCCACGGCCTGCCGGATCTCGCGCGGCATCACGTCGTTGATCGCGTTGAGCCGCTCGGGGCGGTTCAAGGTCAGGTACGCCTTGCGATCTTCGACGCGGTACAGGAGCGTCTCAAACGCCATCGGAACCGCCCAGCGCGCGAAGGGTGAACGTGACCAGGTGCGGGATCGTGTCCGGCCCGCCGTCCCCGGCCAAGGGCCCGACCAGCATCTCCGCGCCCGCGCCGACCAGCGCCGCGGCGGTCGCTTCCGCGTCCTGCGGAGGCAGCAGTCCCCTCGTCACGCCGTCGGCGATGTTCCTGGCGATGACCTCGCGGAAGGCGCGCCGGAACACCAGGCGTTCGGCCTCCACGACGGCGTCGACCGGTTCGGCCAGCAGCGCGTACGCCAGCCTCGGCGCCTTCAACGCCCGCCCGGCGAAGGTCTCGATCACGGCGACCACGCGTTCGCGGACGTCACCCTGGGACGCGGCGGCCTCGACGGCGTCGACCTCCCGGGAGACCACCTCACGGAACACCTCGACGACCAGGTCGGCCTTCGACGGGAACTGCCGGTACACGCTGCCGGTGCCGACACCAGCCCGCGCGGCGACCGCGGCCATGGAGCAGCCCGCGTAGCCGGTTTCGGCCAGCAGCGCGATGGCCGCGGCCAGGATCTCGCCTCGCTGCGAGTCCAGTCTTGCCTGCGTCTTCGGGGTCCGGCGGTACGGCATGCCAAGGAGTGAAGCACGGATTCCGCTCTTCAGTCCAGCTCTTCCCGGAAGAGTTCGTGATCCACCGCGGTGGCCGTCACGAAACCCATGGCGGCCGCGGTCACCACGAACGTCATGCCCGAGGGGCACGATTCCCGCCGCGCCAGGTCACCCGCGGCGTATACGCCCGGTACGCCGGTGAATCCGACGTCGTCGATCCTCACGGTGCCGTCGTCCTGGAGAACGCAGCCCAGTTTCCCGGCCAGCGGGTCGGCCTGCCGTGTCGTGGCGTGCAGGAACACCGCCGCGCATTCCACCGGGTCGCCTTCGCGGAACGTGACCCGTTCGACTTCGTCCTCGGGCCCCTCCACACTTCGCACCGGCTCGAGGCGCACCCGGACCGCACGTTTGCCCAGAAGTGCCTCGTCTTCGGCGGACAACGGGATACCGTTGGCGCACAAGGTGATGTCCTGGCTCCATCGGGTCAGCTGGGCGGCGAACATCACGTCCTGCCGCCCCTCGGTGGCCAGGACGGCCAAGGGCCGGTCCCGGAATTCCCAGGCATGGCAGTACGGGCAGCCGAGCACGCTCTTCCCCCAGCGTTCGGCCAGCCCCGCGATCCCGGGCAGGTCCTCGATCACTCCGGTGGCCAGCACGATCCGGCGCGCCTTCACCAGAGGCCCGTCCTCGAACGCGACGGCGAATCCGCCGCTATCGCCGTCGACGGATCGGACCCTGCCCTCTCGCAGGCGGACCTCCGGGTACTCCGCCAGCTGCTCGCGACCGGTGGCCCGCAGTGCGGCCGGATTCATCCCGTCGCAGGCCAGGAGCCCGTGCACGCCCGCGGCCGTCGAATTACGGCCCGCGCCTCCGTCGACCACCAGCGCGCTGCGCCGGGACCGGCCGAGCACCAGCGCGGCGTTCAAGCCGGCGGGCCCGGCACCGATGATCACCGCGTCATATCCGGCATCGCGCACGGCATGGCCTCTCTCTTCGGGAATCGGGGCAGCACCCGCGTACCCGGACCGCCCGCCGGGAAACCTGCTCCCGGCGGGCGCCAAACACTCAGTTGCGGTGGATGGTGAACGTGCTCGTGGTGTTCCGGATGTCCTCGGCGTTGTCGCTCAGGGTGAGCCCGGTGAACGTCGCCGAGCCGACGGCCGGGCCCTGGCCCGGTTCCGGCAGCTCGTTGACCCAGATCCCGATCCCCGACTTGGCGTCGAACTCGTCACCGCTGCGGTGCGCCCCGGTGATCGACACGTTCGTCAGCACCGTGTCCTCGACCGGGTTCTCCGGACGGTTCCCGGTGTACTTGGTCTGGAACATGATGCCGCTGTAGGTCGGGCTCTGGATGTCCACATCGGACACCCGGAGGCCGCGGAACTCCTTGGAGGCGGAGAACATCCAGATCGCGGGGAACGTCTGCTGTCCCCAGAAATGGCCACCGGCGCGGACCAGTGACACGTTCTGGACGGTGGTCGGCCGCGGGCCGAACCCGAGGAACGGGTAGCCGAAGTCGAGCGAGCTGATCGTGATACCCGAGTACGTCAGCGTGTCCGCGATGTAAAGGTTCCGGAAGGTGTTGCCGTACCCGCCGTACACGGCCAGCCCGGCCGCGCGCCATGGAAGCAGCACGGTCAGGTTCTCGAACACGTTGTCGTACTGGTTGCCCGCGTTGAGGTCCGTGGCCGCGAACAGCGCGAAACCGTCGTCGCCGGTGGAGCGGGCCTCGTTGTTGGTGACCCGGTTCCCCGTGCTCCCGTTGGTGAAATTGACCCCGTCGGCGAACATGTCGCGGATCCGCGAGTTCTTCACCGTCGTGTTGTCCACATTGGTCGCCCACAGCAGGCACATCTGGTGCTCCACCCAGATGTCGTCGATCGTCATGTTCGTGACGTTCGTGAAGTCGAAGACCTTGCCGGGACCGTCGATCCGGGAGGTGTAGTTCCCGAACACGGCGAACCCGCCGAACGTCGAACCGCTCGCGCTCGCCTGCGCGTCGAAGCCGATGTCGGTGTTCTCCTGCCCGCTCGGCGCGGTGAACCTCGTGAACCACGGCCCGGCGCCGAGCACCGTGACCGGCTTGCCGTACACGGTGACCTTGCTCGTCATCGGGTACTGCCCCGGCGGCAGGAAGACACCGGTGAGGTTCGGATCCTGGCGGACCTTGTCCAGCGCGGCCTGCACGTCCTGCTGGGTGAACCCGGCCGGGACGGCATAGCGCGCCGGATCGGGGTTCGCGGCCGCGGTGGCCAGCTCGAGGTTCACGAAGTCGATCGCGTAGTTCAAGCCGTTGCCAGCGTCCTTCTGCAGCTTGATCTTGTGCCCGGCGGGCACGGTCGCGCCGAGCAGCAGGCTGGCCTCGTCGTAGATGTGCCGAGCGGGCCCGGCTCCCGGAGAGTTCTGCGGAGAGGCTTCGTGGCCGTAAAGCCAGGCGTGGCGCGAAGTCAGGTCGATGGCTCTTGTCATGTTCTTGCGCTGAAATGTTCAAGAATTACAGCCCACGGAGCGCCACAAGTCAACGCCGGGCCGTAAATCGCGTGACCGGCCGGAAACACGCTGCTAACGTCCGGCCCGACCAGGTGCTTTCCCGGAAAGAAGGAGAACGGCGTGCGCCGAGCTGTCGAGTCCTCGAGCCGTATGGACCTTTCGACAGCCCTGGAGCCGTTCATCCATGGAGTACCTGAACCTGGGCGTCCTCGCCCATGTCGACGCCGGTAAGACGAGCCTGACGGAGCGCCTGCTCCATCACACCGGTGCCATCCGCACCCTCGGCCGCGTCGACGCCGGGAACACCCACACCGACACGATGGAGCTGGAACGCCGTCGCGGCATCACGATCCGCTCGGCCGTCGTGGCCTTCCGCGTCGGTGACCTGCGCGTCAACCTGATCGACACGCCCGGCCACCCGGACTTCATCGCCGAGGTCGAACGTGCGCTGCGAGTGCTCGACGGCGTCGTTCTTGTCGTTTCCGCCGTCGAGGGAGTGCAGGCGCAGACCCGCGTGCTCATGCGCGCGCTCGCCCGCCTGCGGATCCCCGTGCTGATCTTCGTCAACAAGGTCGACCGGGCGGGCGCCCGGTACGACGGCCTCCTCACCGATCTCGCCGAGCGTCTCGGCGTCGCCTGCGTGCCGATGTCCGAAGTCGACGGCATCGGCACGGCGAGCGCGAAAGTCCGGCCGTCCTCCCTGTCGGCGGGGACGGCCGAACGGCTGGCCGAGCACAGTGATGCCTTCCTCGCCGCTTATCTCGAAGACACGCTGACGGCCGAGGACTATCGGGGCGAAGTCGTCCGGCAGACCCGGCTCGGCCTCGTCTCCCCCGTCTTCTTCGGCTCCGCGCGCAGCGGCGAGGGAATCGCCGAACTCACCTCCGGTATCCGCGAATTCCTTGCCGGAGCGGTGAAACCGGTGCCGGACGACCGGTTGCGCGCCACCGTGTTCAAGATCGAACGCGGCCGCGCGCACGAGAAGATCGCCTACGTCCGCGTGTTCTCCGGCGAGATCGGCGCGCGGGACCACGTCCGATTCCATCGCCGAGGACTCACGAAGGAGGCGAAGGTCAGCGCGGTGCACGTCTTCGAACTCGGCGACGAGACCGTCGAGGGCCGCGCGCGGGCCGGCCGGATCGCCAAGGTCACCGGGCTCAAGGAGATCGGGATCGGCGACCTCATCGGCGTTCCCGACGGCGACGGCGTCACTACGCGGTTTCCGCCGCCCGCCCTGGAAACCGTGGTCGGTCCCGCCCTGCCCGCGCAAGCGCCTGCGGTGTTCGCGGCCTTGCGGGAACTGGCGGAACAGGATCCACTGATCACCGTCCGGCAGGACGACGAAACCCGCCGGATCTCGGTGCGGCTCTACGGCGAGGTGCAGAAGGAGATCATCGCGGAGACGCTCGCCGCTCAGCACGGCCTCGACGTCACGTTCAGCCTCACCCGGCCGGTCTGCGTCGAACGGCCGATCGGCACCGGGCATTCGGTGTGGTTCATCACGGAGAAGCGGAATCCGTGCTTCGCGACGCTCGGGCTGCGGGTCGGCCCCGGCACACCCGGCTCCGGGCTGACCTTCGGCCTCGACGTCGAACTCGGCTCCCTCCCGCTCGCCTTCCACAAGGCCATCGAGGAGACCGTCGACGCCACGCTGCGGAGCGGCCCGTCCGGCCGGGAGGTCGTCGACTGCGTGGTGACCGTCACCCACACCGGTTACTTCAGCCCGGTCAGCGCGGCGGGCGACTTTCGCAAGATCACCCCGTTCGTGCTGGCAGAAGCCCTCCGGGAGGCGGGAACCGAGGTACTCGAACCGGTCAGCCGGATCGAGGTGGAACTGCCCGCCGACGCGGTGACCGCGACGCTCTCCCGGCTGGTCGAGTGCGGCGGCACCGTCATCGGCTCGGTGGCACGGGGCGACCGGGCCGAGCTGACGGGTGTGCTGCCCACGGGCGAGGTCGCCCGGTTCGAACAGCGGTTGCCCGGGCTCACCCGCGGCGAAGGCCTGATGAGCACCGAACCGGCGGGTCACCGGCCACGGGTTAGCCCGAATCGGTCAATGCCCGGCTAGCCGGAACGAGTACGTTCTTGATGGTCGGCGAAATCCGCCGTCCGAGGGAAAGGGCCACGATGGATCAGTTTCGCGACACCGCTTCGGCGTTGCGGGAGCTCACCGAGTCGATGCGGCTCGACGAGCCCCGCGACGAGTTGCTGGAACGGGTGGCGAAGAAGGTGGTCGGCCTGCTGCCGGGCGCGGACGCGGCCACGGTCACGCTGTATTCCGGCAGCGAACCGAGCACCGTCGCCGCCACCGACGAATCCCTGCTGGCCCTGGACAAGGCGCAGTACAGCGCGGACGAGGGCCCCTGTCTGAAAGCCGCCGAGAGCGGCTCGATCGTCCGCACCCCGCTCGACGCCGACGCGGCCGCGCGCTGGCCGGACTTCACGGCCGCCGCGGAACAGCTCGGCGTGCGGACCGCGCTGGCCTGTCCGCTGTTCGTCCCCGACGAATCCCACTTCAAGCGGCGCGAGACCGAGTCGCTGTCCGGCGCCCTCAACGTCTGGAGCTTCGAGGAGAACGCCTTCGATCCGGTCGAGGCGGCCCTGGTCGCGATGTTCACCTCGGCGATCTCGGCGATCATCCTGACCGCGTCCCGCTGGGCCGCCGCCGAACGACAGGCGGAGACCCTGGTCGCCGCGTTGGAGACCAGGGACGCCATCGCCACCGCGAAGGGGATCGTGATGGCGCGTCTGGAGCTGAACGCCGAGGAAGCCTTCCGCTGGCTCACCGAGGCGTCGCAGCACACGAACCGCAAGATCCGGGAGATCTCGGTGCTGATCGCGGAAGACCCGGGAGCGGTTTTCGGCCGTTAGGCCAGCGAGACCCGGCGGTTCTCGCGCGAGGACTCGAGGCCGGCTTCCGCGAGCCGGATGCCGCGCACACCCGCCATGAAGTCGTACGGATGCGGCGCGTCCTCCACGACGTGGCGGACGAACTGCTCCCACTGTGCGCGGAAACCGTTGCCGAAGTCCTCGTTGTCCGGCACTTCCTGCCACTGCGAACGGTACGACCGCGTCTCGGCGAGGTCGGGGTTCCACACCGGCTTCGGCGTGGCCTCCCTCGGCTGGATGACGCATTTGTGCAGGCCCGCGACGACGCTGCCCTTGGTGCCGTCGACCTGGAACTCGACCAGTTCGTCGCGGTGGACCCGCACGCACCAGGACGAGTTGAGCTGGGCGATGATCCCGCCTTCGAGCTCGAAGATCGCGTACGCGGAGTCGTCGGCCGTCGCGGCGTACCGCTCGCCTTTCTCGTCGACGCGCTCCGGGATGTGCGTGACGGCCTTCGCGGTCACCGCGTTGACGGCGCCGAAGAGGTTCTCCAGCACGTAGTTCCAGTGACAGAACATGTCGACGACGATGCCGCCGCCGTCTTCGGCGCGGTAGTTCCAGCTGGGACGCTGCGCCGACTGCCAGTCGCCCTCGAACACCCAGTAGCCGAACTCGCCGCGCACGGACAGCACCTGGCCGAAGAAGCCGCTGTCCATCAGGCGCTTCAGCTTGAGCAGGCCGGGCAGGTAGAGCTTGTCGTGGACGACGCCGTTCTTGACCCCGGCCGCCTCGGCGTGCCGTGCCAGGGCGAGCGCCCCTTCGACCGACTCGGCCACCGGCTTCTCGGTGTAGATGTGCTTGCCGGCGTCGATGGCCCGGACGATCGACTTCTCGCGGACCGCGGTCAGCTGTGCGTCGAAGTACAGCGGGAGGTCGTCGTCGCCGAGCGCGGCGTCGAGGTCGGTGGTCCAGCGGGTCAGGCCGTGCCGGGTGGCGATCTCTTCGAGCTTGTCCGCATTGCGCCCCACCAGGACCGGCTCCAGCTGGACCCGCGAACCGTCGGCCAGCTCGACCCCGCCGGCCTCCCTGATCGCCAGGACCGAGCGCACCAGGTGCTGCCGATAGCCCATCCGCCCGGTGACGCCGTTCATCACGACGCCGAGTTTCCGCGTGGTCATCCGTTCTCCTTTGAAAGCGCTTTCCTGCCCACATCCTGAAAGCGCTTTCTCACCCTGTCAAGGCCGTGCGAGGAAAGTCCCTCCGGCTCAGGAAGCCGGGTCGTAGGCGCGGACCGCGTCGAGGTACTCGGTGATGGCGTCCCGGTTGCGGAGCAGGCATTCGGCGCGCCGGGTCATCCGGTCGCGTTCGGCCTCCAGGGTTCCGAGCATTTCCGGGGTCGCGTCCGGGAAGTAGATCTGCCGGGGTTTGTCCAGGCATGGCAGGATCTGCTTGATGATCCTGGTCGGCAGCCCGGCGTCGAGCAGTCCGCGGACCTGGATGACCCGGTCGACCGAGGGCTCGGCGTAGTCGCGGTAGCCGTTGGGCAGCCGCTCCGAGACGATGAGACCCTGCTCCTCGTAGTACCGCAGCAGACGGCGCGACGTGCCCGTCCGCTCCGCCAATTCCCCGATCCGCATGTGCGCCACCTCACCCCGGCCGACTTGACCTTCACATCTATGTGATGGTTCGAGCATACGGAGCATGACTGCGAAACTCCCACTCGGCGCGCTGCTCGCGCTGACCACGGCGGCGTTCGTCACCGTCCTCACCGAAGCCCTGCCCGCGGGGGTGCTGCCCGCGATGAGCGCCGGGCTCGGCGTCAGCGAAGCGGCGACCGGGCAACTGGTGACCGTGTACGCGATCGGTACCGCGCTGACCGCGATCCCCCTGTCGGCCGCGACCGCGGGCTGGCGCCGCAAACGCCTGCTCCTGACCGGAGTGGCCGGGTTCGCCGTCGCCAACACGGTCACGGCGCTGTCGACGAACTATCCCCTGACCCTCGGCGCGCGGTTCGTCGCCGGGATCGCGGCGGGCGTGGTCTGGGCGCTGCTCGCCGGTTACGCCCGGCGGCTGGCGCCGGAACCGGTGCGGGGCAAGGCGATCGCCGTCGTGATGACCGGTATCCCGCTCGCGCTCTCGCTCGGCATCCCGGCCGGCACCTTCCTCGGAGGCCTCTTCGGCTGGCAGGTGACGTTCTCTCTCATGTCGGTGCTCGCGCTCGCCCTGCTCGGCTGGATCACGCTGGCCGTGCCCGACTTCCCGGGGCAGGACCGGGGCGGCAGGCTCCCGGTGCGCAGGACCCTCGCCGTCCCGGGCGTGGCCGCGGTCCTGTTCGTGACGCTGACGTTCGTCCTTGCGCACAACATCCTCTACACCTACATCGCCACCTTCCTCGAACACGTGTCGATGGGCGGCTCGGTCGATCGGATCCTGCTGGTGTTCGGGCTGGCGTCGATGGTCAGCATCTGGTTCGTCGGTCTCTTCATCGACCGGCGGCTGCGCCCGCTGACCGTCGCGGGCACCCTTCTCGTTGCGGCCGGAGCGACGATTTTGGCGCTGCTGGGCGATAATCCGGCGCTGGTCTATGTCGCGGTGACCCTGTGGGGGCTCGGCTGGGGCGGGATCCCGACGCTGCTGCAGACCGCCGCCGCGCAGGCGGGCGACAAGGGCGGTGCGGCGGACATCGCGCAGGCCATGCTGGTCACCCTGTGGAACGCCGCGATGGCGGGCGGCGGGATCGCCGGCGGCGTCCTCCTCGACGGCTTCGGCGCGGAGTCGTTCCCCTGGAGTGTCCTGGTGCTGCTCGTGCCGACGCTGGCCGTGGTGCTCGTGGCGCGGCGGCACGGGTTCACAGCGGCAGTTCCGGATGACTCCGGATCGCCTCGAGAACCAGGTCGACAGCGGCGCGCGGCGCGGACCCGCGCCTGATCGCCGCGGTGATGGAGCGGTCGACCGGCGTCGCGAGCTCACGGGTCGCGACGCGGTAACGCCGGTCGACGGCGAGGCCGGGCAGGAGCGCGATCGAAAGCCCGGCCTCGACGTGCTGCAAGGTCATCATGTAGTTGCTGAACCGGGCGATCACGCGCGGCTCGAACCCGGCTTCGCGGCAGAGCCGGGTGGCGAGGTTCGCCATGTACGACTGCGGGACGTCGAACGCCCAGGGCTCGCTCGCGTAGGCGGCGAGGTCGGCGGGCCCGCGGCCCGCCGCCGGATGCCCGGTCGGGACGACGAGCACGATCGGATCCGTCGCGAGCGGCACGAGTTCGACGTCGGGTCCCAGCGGCTGTTCGACGAAGTCCGTGGTGGTGATGATGACGTCGGCGTCACCGACGCGGAGCGCGGGCATGCTGACGTGCGGTTCGAGTTCGAGCAGTTCGATCTGCAGGCGCGGATGCGAGCGGGTCAGCCGGTTCACCGCGGGGACGGCGATGGTGTGGATCGAACTCTGGAAGGCGCCGAGGCGGACGAGCCCGGCCGGTCCCTCACCGAGACCGCGTAATTCGGCCTCGACGGTGTCCATGTGGTCGAGAATCTCCCTCGCGCGGCGGGCCAGCATCCGCCCGGCCGGGGTCAGCCGGACGCGGCGGCCGGTGCGCTCCAGCAGCCGCGTCCGCGTCTCGGCTTCGAGGACCGCGAGCTGCTGGGACACGCTCGACGGGCTCAGGTTGGCCGCTTTGGCGACCGCGCGGACGGTGCCGAGCGTGTCCAGCCTGCTCAGCAGGCCGAGCCTCCAGGGGTTGAGCATGAACGCCATTGTTGTACGAATCAGCCGAACAGCACAGCCGGAATCGTGAGATGGACGTGTCGCTCGGAGGCGGCTTACCGTCGGGGCATGGCTGCTCCGATCACCGACCTGTCCTCCACCGACCGTTTCTGGGCCGACGCCGACCGGCACCTCGTGCGCTACGCCGGGGCCGGCGATTTCACCCGCGAGATCATCGACCACGCCGCCGGGAGCTACCTGTTCACCGAATCCGGGCGGCGGATCCTCGACTTCACCTCCGGGCAGATGAGCGCGATCCTCGGGCATTCGCATCCCGAGATCGTCGAGACCGTCCGACGGCAGATCGGCTCGCTCGACCACCTGTTCAGCGGGATGCTGAGCCGCCCCGTCGTCGACCTCGCGCGACGGCTGGCCGAGACTTTGCCGTCACCGCTGGAAAAGGCGCTGCTGCTGACCACCGGTGCGGAGTCGAACGAGGCCGCGATCCGGATGGCGAAACTCGTCACCGGGAAACACGAGATCGTGTCATTCGCCCGGTCGTGGCACGGGATGACGCAAGCGGCGGCGAACGCGACCTACAGCGCGGGCCGCAAGGGCTACGGCCCGACCGCGCCCGGCAACTTCGCCATCCCCGCGCCGAACGCCTATCGACCGGATTTCCTTACTCCGGAAGGGGAACTGGACTGGAAACGACAACTCGACTTCGGGTTCGAGATGATCGACGCCCAGTCCGTCGGCAGCCTCGCGGCCTGCATCGTCGAGCCGATCCTCAGCTCGGGCGGGATCATCGAGCCGCCTGTGGGTTATTTCGCCGCCCTGCAAGAGAAGTGCCGCGAACGCGGGATGCTGCTGATCCTCGACGAGGCGCAGACCGGCTTGTGCCGCACGGGAAACTGGTACGCCTTCGAACGCGACGGTGTCGTCCCCGACATCCTCACCCTGTCCAAGACGCTGGGCGCCGGCCTCCCGCTCGCGGCGGTGATCACGAGCGCCGAAATCGAGCAGGAGGCGCATGACCGCGGCTACCTGTTCTTCACCACGCACGTGGCGGACCCGCTGGTGGCGGCCGTCGGGAACACCGTCCTCGACGTCCTCACCCGCGACCGGCTCGACGAACGCGCCACCGAACTGGGCGCCTTCCTCCGCCGCGGCCTCGACGACCTCGCCGCCCGTCATCCCGTCGTCGGCGACATCCGTGGGCGGGGCCTGCTGGTCGGCGTGGAACTCGTCGTGGACCGGGCCACCAAGCACAGCTCCGACGAACTCGGCGCGCTGGTCACCCGGCGGTGCCTCGAACTGGGGCTGCACATGAACATCGTGCAGTTGCCGGGAATGGGCGGGGTGTTCCGGATCGCTCCCCCGCTGACCGCGACCGAGGACGAACTGTCGGAAGGGCTGGCCGTACTGGATCAGGCGATCGGGGACGCCGGCGCGCGCTGGTCTTGAGGTCGGCCTCGTGAGTGGTAAGGACGGTTAGAACCGTCCTTACCACTCACGAGCCCGGAAGTCCCGAAGCAACCGAGCGACCTCGCCCGGCCGCTCCAAGAACGGCGAGTGCCCGGCGTCCTCCACGACCTCCACGCGGGCCCCGACCGCCGAGTACCGCGCGAAAGTCTTGTCACAGTCGTAAAAACGGTCCCGTCGCCCAAGAATCACCAAGCACGGCAACGCCAAAGCCGCCAGCTGCTCGTCCAGCGGACGAGCGGCCAGCACTCTCGCCCGGTCCACGAGAACCACCCGGGCCATCGCCGGCGCGGTGACGGCGTGATCGGCCAAGTCCTGCGAGGGATCGTCGAACCAGCCGCCTCGGCGGAACCGGGAAGCGAACCGCACCCATCTCCGGTCGGCGACCCGCCGCACCAGGGCGCTGACCATCGGCAGCAACACCGCACTGCCCGGTGGGAAGGACGCGTAGCTGTAGTCCGGCGCCTGTCCGATGAGCACCAGCGAACCGACTCGCGGGGAGATCGCGGCCAGCGCCACCGCGACGTCCGCACCGAAGGAGTGACCGGCGACCAGGACGTCCTCGACATCCAGCGAGTCGAGCACGGCGGCCACCATACGCGCCTGCGACGCCGCGTCGAAACCCGAAGAACCACCGGTGCACCCGTGTCCCAGCAGATCCACCCGGATCACCCGATGCCGCGCGGCCAGGCCGACGGTGAGCCTGTCGAACCAGTGCACCGACCCGCAATACCCGTGCAGCAGCACCAACGGCGGCCCGGCACCGTCCTGCCGGACGTGGACGGCGACGCCGTTCACGTCGAGGAGTTCACCAATGGGGAGGCGGGGCACTTCCACAACGTAACTCAGACCGGCGCGCTCTCCCGGCTGCGGGACAACAGGACCGCCGCGATCCCGGCGGGGAAGAACATGAGCACGCCGTAGATCCCGGCCGGCACGGCCATCGCCTTGTCACCGAGCACGGAAATCGCCACCGCGATCGCGAGGGTGGCATTGTGGACGCCGATCTCCATGGCGGAAGCGATCGACTGCCCGCGGTCCACCCGGAACAGTCGCGGCACGTAGTACCCGATCGCGAGGCTGAGCACGGAAAGCGCCAGCGCCACCGGCCCGAGCGTCCAGATGTTGTCCACCAGCGTCCGGAATTCCTGCGCGATCGCCGCCGCGATCACCAGCACGAGCACCACGGCGGAGCCGATCTTGACCGGTTTGCGCATCCGCTCGGCCCAGTCGATGAACCGGTGCCGCACCGCCATCCCGATCACGACCGGGATCAGCACGATCGCGAACACCTGCACGAATTTCGCGGGCTGGAGCCCGACAGCGGCACTGCCGTCGAGGAATTGGGCCATCGACAAGCCGACAACCAGCGGCAAGGTGAACACGGCCAGCACGGAGTTGATCGCCGTGAGTGTCACGTTGAGGGCGACGTCGCCGCCCGCGAGATGACTGAACAGGTTCGCCGAGGTCCCGCCGGGCGAGGCGACGAGCAGCATCATGCCGACCGCGAGCACGCCTCCGAGACCGAACACCAGGATCAGGCCGACACAGATCACGGGCAGCACGATCATCTGGCACACCAGCGCGATGACGGCGGCCTTCGGGTACTTCAGCACCCGCGTGAAGTCGCCGACGGTCAGGGTCAAGCCCAGCCCGAACATGACCAGTGCCAGCGCTACCGGCAGGAGGATGGAAAACATCGCCGAACCCATCGAGGGGCCTCCGTCCGATATGCCCTTTTCAGATCGGCAATCGTGTCAAGCGGCGTGACCGGGGTCAAGGCACCGACACCCAGCCGTGACCCCACCCGATCGGCATCGTAAGAGTTCGGTAATCGCCCGAACCGGGCGATTAGGACGGTTCGCACGCTTGAATGTCCCCCATGAAACGCAAGCGGGTGCTCGCCGTGGTGGCGGTCGGACTGGTGGTGGCGGTGGCCGCGGGCCTCTACTGGTTCCAGCCGTGGAAGCTCTGGGTGAACGAAACGGTCCAGGAGGCCGCGCCCGTCGTCGCCCAGCCCTCGGCTCAACCGACGGCCCAGCCTTCGGGAAGTGCCACGCCCGCCCCGAAAGAGCCCTCGGTCGTGGCCACCGGCGCCTTGATCAGCCACGAGCACACGACCAGTGGTGACGTCCGGATCCTGCGCGGGGCCGACGGATCACTGGTGCTGCGCTTGGAGAACCTCGACACGAGCAACGGACCGGATCTGCGGGTCTGGCTCACCGACGCGCCGGTCATCCCCGGCAAGGACGGCTGGTTCGTGTTCGACGACGGCGCATACGTGAGCGCCGGGAAACTCAAGGGCAACAAGGGAAGCCAGAACTACACGCTGCCCGCCGGCACCGACCTGGCGCGCTATTCGAGCGTGACCATCTGGTGCGAGCGGTTCAGCGTCTCGTTCGGCGCGGCCGCGCTTACCAGGGTCTGACAGCCAGGCGAAGCCTGTCCGTTGAGGGTGGCGGCGGGGCGGGGTCCGGGCTAGGCGAGCCGGTCCACGGCGTACTCCATCTCCGCGCGAACGGCACGCAGATCGATGCCACCGGGATCGATGATCGAGGCCACGGCGATCCCGCGCAGCTGCCCCACCAGTGCCGCCGCGTACGCGTCGGGGTCGCGGACGCCGGTGATGGAGCCGTCCGCGAGCCCCGCGGCGACGGTCTGCGCGATGGCGAACCGGTACCGGCGGTCGGCCTCGGTCATCGCCGACCGCACCGCCGGATCACCGACGGTCGCGTCCGTCCAGAGCACCACGAACGCCCGGTTCAGCGGCGGCATGTCGGTGAGCAG
The DNA here is from genome assembly GCF_900105055.1 of Amycolatopsis lurida. NCBI lineage: Bacteria > Bacillati > Actinomycetota > Actinomycetes > Pseudonocardiales > Pseudonocardiaceae > Amycolatopsis > Amycolatopsis lurida. Next base: position 5,797,437 of record NZ_FNTA01000004.1, on the reverse strand, counting down.
CTCGAAGAAGACGTCCAGCAGGGCCCGCAGCATGTCCATCGGGCTCGGGGTCAGCCCGCCGGTCCGGGTGGCGACGGCGGCGCCGAAGACATCGGCGAACTTCTCCGCGGCGAACTCGACGAGCCGCTGGACCAGCGTCTCCTTCGAGCCGAACAACTGGTAGACGACGCCGCTGGGGTAGCCGGTCCTGGCGCAGATCATGCCGATCTTGAGCCGGGCGAAACCTGCCTCGCCGATGAGGCGGGCGGCGGTGTCGAGAATCCGTGTCCGTGCGATCTCCTGGTCACGCTGGACCTGGTGCTCCTCCGCAGACGAGTCCACGCCGCGATCCTCCCATGACTTCCGGTTCGCCACCGGTCGACGCGGCGTTACGATCCGGACATGAGGATCGCCTTCGCCGCCGACGACCGCAACGCCACGACGGACGCCGTCCAGGCGTATCTCGCCGAGGCGGGCCACGAGGTGTTCCGCCCGGCTACATCCGACGTCTGGCCCGAGCTCGGCGCGGCGGTGGGCAGGGCGGTCGCGGAAGGCGAGGCCGATTTCGGCGTGGTGATGTGCTGGACCGGGACGGGGACGGCCATCGCGGCCAACAAGGTCCCCGGCGTCCGCGCGGCGCTGGCCTGGGACACCTGGATCGCCGCCGGCGCGCGTAAATGGAACGACGCCAACGTGCTGGCGCTGAGCCTCAAACGGCTGGCCCCCGACGTGGCCGTCGAAATCACCGAGGTGTTCCTTTCCGGTGTCCTGCCCGACCCCGACGAATCCGCGAATATCGCCCGGCTCGGCGAAATGGACGAATTCCGTCGGTGACCGGCACCGAACCAGTGAACGGTTAACGCTGTCGAACGTATTAGGCCGTTCGCAGGAAAATCACCACTCTACGTAGTGATGCTTCCCATATTGGTCCAGACCACGTACCGTCTCCCGCAACAAAGCGTTCCGCCATGGAGGTGGTCGATGAAGACGCATCCCCGCCTGCCCGGCTCCGGCCGCGGCAACGCGATGTCGCTGATTTCCCTTTGACGAAATCATCTCCAAGATCATTTCCCTGCACCGGGTTGTAAGGAGTGAAATGTCGAGAAAAAGATGGCATCTGGTCGGCCTGTTCACGGCCGTGGCGGCGCTGGCGGTCGGTCTGGTGACCGTGCCGGCGAACGCGGCCGGTGGCGTCGGAGCCACCCTGACCAAGGGGTCGGACTGGGGCTCCGGCTGGGAAGGCAAGTACACGATCACCAACAACTCGGGATCGAGCCTGACCAACTGGACCCTCGAGTTCGACCTCGCGGCGGGACACTCGATCGCTTCGCTGTGGGACGGCAGCTACACCGTCTCCGGCCAGCACGTGACCGTCAAGAACACCTGGAACGGCAACCTTTCCAACGGCGGTTCCACCAGCTTCGGCTTCAACGTCAAGTACTCCGGCGCCTACACCGCGCCCGCCAACTGCAAGATCAACGGCGGCTCGTGCGATCCGGGCGGCGGTAACCCGACCACGACGCCGACCACGCCGACCACCACGACGTCCAATCCCCCGACGTCGACCAGCACGAGCAATCCGCCGACCACCACGACTTCGAACCCGAACCCGGGCGCGAAGAAGAACCTCGGCTACTTCGTGCAGTGGGGCGTCTACGGCCGCAACTATCACGTGAAGAATATTCACACTTCCGGTTCCGCGGCCAAGCTGACGCATATCAACTACGCGTTCGGCAACGTCACCAACGGTTCCTGCACCGCGAACGACGACACCTACGCCGACTACGACAAGTTCTACGACGCCGGGTCCAGTGTGGACGGTGTCGCGGACTCGTGGGACGCGGGCTCGCTGCGCGGTAACTTCAACCAGCTGCGCAAGCTGAAGAAGATGTACCCGGGCCTGAAGGTGCTCTGGTCGTTCGGCGGCTGGACCTGGTCCGGCGGCTTCGGCCAGGCGTCGAAGAACCCGGCCGCGTTCGCGGAATCCTGCTACAAGCTGATCAAGGACCCGCGGTGGGCCGACGTCTTCGACGGTATCGACATCGACTGGGAGTACCCGAACGCCTGTGGCCTGACCTGTGACACCAGCGGTCCCGCCGCCATCAAGAACGTGGCACAGGCGCTGCGCACCAAGTTCGGCTCCTCGTTCCTGGTCACCGCCGCGATCACCGCGGACGCCAGCAGCGGTGGCAAGATCGACGCCGCCGACTACGGCCCCGCGTCGGCGTACTTCGACTGGTACAACGTCATGACGTACGACTTCTTCGGCGCCTGGGCGGCGCAGGGACCGACGGCCCCGCACTCGCCGCTGACGTCGTACCCCGGCATCCCGCAGCAGGGCTTCACCTCCGACGACGCCATCCAGAAGCTCAAGGCCAAGGGTGTCCCGGCGAGCAAACTGTTGCTGGGTATCGGTTTCTACGGCCGAGGCTGGACCGGCGTCACCCAGGACGCCCCGGGCGGCACCGCGACCGGCGCGGCACCGGGCACCTACGAGGCGGGCATCGAGGACTACAAGATCCTCAAGAACAGCTGCCCGTCGACCGGCACGATCGCGGGCACCGCGTACGCGAAGTGCGGCAACAACTGGTGGAGCTACGACACTCCCGCGACCATCAACGGAAAGATGGGCTGGACCAAGAACCAGGGTCTCGGCGGCGCGTTCTTCTGGGAGCTCAGTGGTGACACCACCAACGGTGAACTCGTCACGGCCATGCGCAACGGCCTGAACTGAGAGGTTCGACAGTGGGCAAGCGGACTTGGATCCAGGCCGTCGGCCTGGCCGCCGCTGCCGCAACGGCCGGCGCGGTCCTCGTGATCGCGCCGGCCTCCGCGGCCGGCGGCGTCGGCGCCGCCTTCAGCAAGGGTTCCGATTGGGGCTCCGGCTGGGAGGGCAAGTACACGATCAGCAACAATTCCGGATCGAGCCTTCCCACCTGGACGGTCGAATTCGACCTCCCCGCGGGGCACTCGATCGCTTCACTGTGGGATGGCAGCTACTCGGTCTCCGGGCAGCACGTGACGGTGAAGAACACCTGGAACGGCAACCTGTCCAACGGCGGCTCCACCAGCTTCGGCTTCAACGTCAAGTACTCCGGGGGTTACGTCGCCCCGGCGAACTGCAAGATCAACGGTGGTTCCTGCGATCCGGGAGGTGGCGGCCCGACCACGACGCCGACCACACCCACCAGCACGACCACGACCTCTCCGACGACGACCACGAGCACCCCGCCGCCGCCCGGCGGCCGTGGCGCGCCGTATCTGTACATGGGCTGGGGCAGCCCGCCGAATCCGCAGACGGTGATGAACGCGACCGGGATCAAATGGTTCACGATGGCGTTCATCCTGTCGTCCGGTGGGTGCAATCCCGCCTGGGACGGCAGCCGTCCGCTGCAGGGCGGGGTCGACGCGAACGCGATCGCGCAGATCAAGGCCGCGGGCGGGCAGATCGTGCCGTCCTTCGGCGGGTGGAGCGGCAACAAGCTCGGCCCGAACTGCTCGACGCCGGAGGCGCTCGCCGGGGCCTACCAGAAGGTGATCGACGCCTACGGTCTCAAGGCGATCGACATCGACATCGAGAACACCGACGAGTTCGAGAACGCGGTCGTTCAGGACCGCGTCCTGAACGCGCTGAAGATCGTGAAGGCGAACAACCCCGGTATCCAGACCATCCTGACCTTCGGCACGACGACCAGCGGCCCGAACTCCTGGGGCAACCGGCTCATCGACCAGTCGAAGGCACTGAACGCCGGGATCGACGTCTACACGATCATGCCGTTCGATTTCGGTGGTGGCGCGGACATGTACGGCAACACCATCCGGGCGGCGAACGGCCTGCGGGACAAGCTGAAGTCGACCTTCGGGTGGAACGACGCCACGGCGTACGGCCACCTGGGCATCAGCGGGATGAACGGCCTTTCGGATCAGCGGGAACTGACGAGTCTCGACACCTGGACGCGGATCACCGACTGGTCCAAGACCAACAAGATCGCCAGACTCGCGTTCTGGTCGGCCAACCGTGACCGGGGCTGCCCGAACGGCGGGGTCGCCGAGAACTGCAGTGGTATCGCACAGAACGACTGGGACTTCACGCGGATCACCGCGGCCTTCTGACGTCCCCTTCGAACCGCGGGCCCGCACCGATGCTGCACGGTGCGGGCCCGCTCCTTTCTCTCGCGACCAGAGGACTGATCGCGGGAGGTCGCGGCAAGTACGTGAAGGCCTCCTTCATTGCGTCTAGCGCAGTGAAGGGGGCCTTCACGTACTTGCGGAACGCCACAGTGACCACAATGGTCACCGGAGTCCTCAGCCCCGGTCCGTGAAGGCCTCCTTGCCTACTTTGAGGGCAGGGAAGGAGGCCTTCACGACGCCGCGATCCTGTGGTGACGGATGGGTAGTTCCTCCAGAGCGCCCGTCAAGTACGTGAAGGCCCCCTTCATTGCGTCTAGCGCAGTGAAGGGGGCCTTCACGTACTTGCGGATGACCACAATGGTCACCGGAGTCTCAGAGCCGGTCCGTACGCTCGCGAAAGCCGGGAGCGCTCAGGGCAGAGCGTTCAAGAACGGCTCGTGCGCGTTCTGGAACTCCCATCCGTAGTACCGGTCCCAGTTGATCGACCACGTCATCAGCCCGCGCAACGCCGGTGAGGCACCGCCACGCAAGGAATACGACCCGCATCCGGAGTTCTTCACCAGGCAGTTCAGCGCCGCATGCACCGCCGCCGGCGCGGTGTGCCCGTTGCCCGCGCTCACCGCCGCGGGCAGGCCGAACGCGATCTGGTCCTCACGCAGCCCCGGGAACCGGAAGCCGGTCGAGGACACCGTGAAACCCGCCTTGATCATGTCGGTCATCGCGATGTGGAAGTCCGCGCCGCCCATGAAGTGGTACTGGTTGTCCAGCCCCATCACCGGCCCGGAGTTGTAGTCCTGGACGTGCAGCACGGTCAGCGCGTCCCGCATCGCGTGGATCACCGGGAGGTACGAGCCCGTCCGGTTGTCGGCGCCGCCGAGGCCGCCGTAGTACTGGTATCCGGTCTGCACGAAGAACGTCTCCGGCGCCATCGTCAGGACGAATCCCGCACCGTAGCGGGCTTTCAGCGTCTTCAGTGCCGAGATGAGGTTGACGATCACCGGCGTGGTCGGATTGCGGAAGTCGTTGTCACCGGAGTTGAGGTACAGCGAGTGTCCCTCGAAATCGATGTCGAGCCCGTTCAACCCGTACCGGTCGATGATCGCGGACACCGAACTCACGAAAGCGTCCCGAGCCGCGGTCGTGGTCAGCTGGACCTGGCCGTTCTGGCCACCGATGGAGATCAGGACCTTCTTGCCCTGAGCCTGTTTCGCGCGGATCGCGGCGATGAAGTCCGCGTCGCTTTCCACGGTCGGGCATTCCGCGACCGGGCACCGCGTGAAGCGGATGTCACCGGAGGTCACCGAGGTCGGTTCACCGAAGGCCAGGTTGACGATGTCCCACGCAGCCGGGACGTCGGCCATCCGTGTGTAGCCGGAGCCGTTGGCGAAACTCGCGTGCAGGTAGCCGATCAGCGCGTGCTTCGGCAGGCCGGAGTCGACGCAGCCGGAAGTCGTAGCGCCGACCTCGGTGGTCTTCGGCGATTCGCCTGTGCTGTTGTACGCGGCCACCGAATAGGTGTGTGACGAACAGGCCGTCAGCCCCGAGATCGTCGCCGAAGTCCCGGTCACCGTCGCGACCACCTTGCCTGCCTCGTACACGCGATAGCCGGTCACCGTCCCCGCCGAGGCGCCCCACGAGAGCGCGATCGACGAGTTCGTCACCGTGCCCACGGCCGGATTCCCCGGTGCGGGCGGCGCGCCGGGGGTGCCACCGCCGGGCCCGTCGAGACTGATGTCGTCCGCGTAGAAGGTGCCCGACCCGTACCAGCCGTGGACGTACACCTCCGCCGTCGTCTGCGTGGCCGACGTCGTGAACGAAAGTGACAGCCGCGTGTAGGAGGTCGCCGCGGTCCAGGTCGACGGCCCGCCGGTGACCCCGAGGTACACCGGGTTCCCGTTCACCCAGGCGGACACCGCGTAGGTCGTGTTCGGCTGGACGGATACCGTCTGTGCGCATTTCCCGATCGTCGAGCCGGGCGTGACCGAAACGGCGTACCCGCCCGAACGGACCGGTGTGGTCACGGCCGCGCCCGCCGCGCAGGACCAGCCGGACGTCGAACCCGCCTCGAAACCGGGATTGAGGAGCAGGTTGGCCGCGCTCGCGGTGCCACCACCCGTGACCAGGCCGGTGAAGACGAGCACCAAAACGGCCAGAAATGACAAGGATCTGGAACGCCTCATCGCGATTCCTCCGTGGAAGGGCGGCCTGCCGCCGCGCTGGGCTAATTGTCTAGACCAATCTGGCGAAAGTCCATACCCCGGGGACACCAGGGCCGAAAGACCCGACTACTCCGGGCTGCTTTACCGGTGTGACGCGCGGACGCGCTCCGTAACGTCGAAGGGGCCAAACAGGCCTGGGGGCTTGCGGGAGGTGGGGACGATGGGAACGCACAGGGGCGCGCCGAGAACGGCAGATCCGGCGTGATGACCGTGTCCGAAGCGGTGCGTCCGACCTACGTGCCCCGCCCGGGAGAGCCGGACGGCGAACTGATCCGCGCGGCGATCAGCGGTGACCGGCCGGCCGTCGGGAGCCTGCTGACGCTCCTCCGGCCGATCGTTTTCCGCTACTGCGCGGGCAGGCTGGGCGGGACGATACGCGGCGTCTCCAACGCCGAGGACTGCGCGCAGGAGGTCCTGATGGCCGTCCTGGTCGCCTTGCCGCGCTACAGCTACCAGGACAACAGCTTCTTGCCGTACGTCTTCGGAATCGCTGCGCACAAGGTCGCCGACGTCCGCCGCAACCTCGCCCGCGACCCGTCCGCGCCGGTGCCCGATCCGGAGCCCGACCAGGACGGACCGTGGAACCCGACGTTCGAAGAGGTCGAGAGGGCCGATCGCCGCCGCCGGTTGTCGCGGCTGTTCGACGTCCTTTCGGCCAAACAGCGCGACGTGCTGGTGCTGCGGGTGATCCACGGGTACAGCGCCGAGGAGACCGCCGGCGCGCTGGGCATGGCGAGCGCGGGCGCCGTCCGCGTCACCCAGCACCGGGCCCTCAACGAACTGCGCCGGGTGCTGCGCGAGAACCCCGATTTCGCCGGCGGGGTCGCGTTCTTCTAGACGGTGGGCTTGCGGCGTTGCGTGGCGTAGACGGCGGCGGCGGTGCGGCGTTCGAAACCGAGCTTGTGCAGCAGGGACGACACGTAGTTCTTGACCGTCTTCTCCGCCAGGTACAGCTTTTCCGCGATCTGGCGGTTGGTCAGCCCGTCGGCGATGTGGTCGAGCACGCGCCGCTCCTGCGGGCTCAGCTGTTCGTACCGCGGGTCCGGCAGTTCGCTCTCCCCGCGCAGCCGGTTCATCACCGACGCCGTCAGCGTGCTGTCCAGGAGCGATCCGCCCGCGGCGACGGTGCGGACGGCCTTGACGAGCGCGCCGCCGGAGACCTGCTTGAGCATGTACCCGGCCGCGCCGGCCATGATCGCGCCGAACAAAGCGTCGTCGTCCGAATAGGACGTCAGCATCAGGCAGGCGGGCGGCGGATCGACGGACGCCCGGATCTCCCGGCAGACGCTGACCCCCTCGCCGTCCGGCAAGCGGACGTCGAGCACCGCGACCTGCGGTTTGACCGCGGGGATCCGCACGTACGCCTCGGCGGCCGTGGACGCTTCGCCGACCACCGTGAGATCGTCTTCGGCTTCGAAGACCGTCTTCAGCCCGGTGCGGACGAGTTCGTGATCGTCCAGCAGGAACACCGAAATCGTCATCGCACACTCCCCTGTCGGGCCGGCAGCTCCACCGACCAGTCGAGCTTCGTCCCGCCTTCCGCCGCCGCTTCGACGGCGAACGAGCCGTTCCAGCGGGCCGCGCGTTCGGCCAGGTTCGCCACGCCGCTGCGATGGCCGGGTTCGGCGGGCATGCCGACACCGTCGTCCACCACCGAAAGTTTCAGCCACCGGCCGTCCCGGTCCACGGAGACGTCGACCGAGACCACGGTCGCCGCGGCATGTCTGACCACATTGGACAGTGCTTCGCGCAGGGTCGCGATGAGATCCGAGCGGACCGTGTCCGGCACGGCCGAATCGAGCGGCCCGTCGAAGCCGACCCGGGGCTCCGACGCGCAGCCCGCGTCCAGCGCGACACGCAGCAGCTCCGACCGGAGGCTGCCCTGCGCCTCCGCCGGTTCCTGCAGGGAAAAGATGCTGTTGCGGATCTCGCGGATGGTGCGGTCGATCTCGTGCGCGAAGCCGGTCACGCGGTCGGCGACGGCGGGTTCGCCCGCGAGCCTGCTGAGCCCCTCCAGGCCGAGCCCGATCGCGAACAGCCGCTGGATCACCAGGTCGTGCAGGTCCCGGGCGATCCGGTCACGGTCTTCGAACACGGCGAGGCGCTGCCTGTCCTGCTGCGCGCGGGCGAACTCGACCGCGAGCGCGGCGTGTCCGGCGAAGGTCTCGGCGAGCTGGACGTCGTAGGCGGAGAACGGGGTCTTGTCGCGGAACTTCGCCACCAGGAGGACGCCGAGTTTCTCCTCGCCGGCGATCAGCGGGACGGCGACGGTGGAGTCGAGGTCCTTGATCATCGCGGGCATCGTGACGCCGCGTCCGCCCTGGTGCTCGATCACCTTGTCGCCGTACTCCCGCACCACGACGGGTTTGCCGCTCGTGTACGCCAGTCCGGTCGCGGTGCCCTCCGTCGGCACGGTGACGCCGGCGATCCGGTCGGCGTCCGGCCCCGGCGGCTCGACGATCTCGAAGACCAGCATCCCGTCACCGCGCGGCCGGGCGACCGCACCCGCCGAACCGCCGGCGACGACACGGGCGCGCTCGGCGATCAGGCGCAGGGTCGCGGTCAGATCCTGGTCGGTCAGGAGCGCGCCGGTGACGTGATAGGAGGCTTCGAGCCAGCGTTCGCGCCGCTGCACCTGCTCGAAGAGCGCGGCGTTCTCGATCACCACACCGGCCGCCGCGGTGAGCGCGACGAGCAGGTCGTCCTCGGCTTCGGTGAACTCCGCACCGTCCGGTTTGCGGGCGAGGTACAGCATCCCGAAGATGCGGCCACGCATCCGGATGGGCATCACCCGGGACTCGTCCTCGGACGGCGGCCGTTCCCAGGCGTCGCCGAAGCGGATGAATTCGCCGGAATCGAGCACGCTCAACGCCCCGTACGGCGCGCCGGTCAGCTCGCAGGCGGATTCGACCATCCGCCGCAGGACGTCGGAGAGGCTGAGATCGTGGGCGATCCCGGCCACCGCGTCCAGAATCCTGGGCGCTTTGGCGTCGCTCGCCGCACTCACCCGCCGCACTGGCGTCACCGTCCCGGAGTACCTCCCCGGGCAGTGGGGTCAGGAATGACAGACGCGCCCGGATCGCTCATCTGGTGCGTCGATCACGGACAGTGCTTCGTTACTGCGAACGCCGAGGATCCTTCGACCGGTCACCGATTCGATCGGGATGCGGAGGTAGCGGGCGTCCGTTTGACCAGTCCAGCAACCCAGCGGCAGGGTCTCCAGCTCGGCGATCACGATCGGATCACGCACCTCGGCGGCACGGCCGACGACGGTGACGAACCAGCCCGTCCCCAGGTCCTTGGCGAACTCGTCGACGGCGAACGCCACCACGCTGTCGAGTATCCCGGCGAACAACGCGCTCTGTGACGGCGTCCGGACCACGATCGCGCCGTGGTGGAGCGCGAACCGCGCGGGCTGGATCGCCGGCATGGCCCGCGAGGTGAACACCACCCGGCCCAGCCCGGCGCCCGCGAGCAGTGCCAGGCACTGCTCGCGGCCGAGCGTCTCGAGACCCAAGGAGTCGGACATCGGCATCCCCGCGTTCTCGTCGTGTGGTTCGTCGAGGTCCACGGTCCCCGGCTTACCGACTCGCCGGTAGGGCCGATGGACCCGGCCCGTGCGGGGGATGCCGGCTCGGAGAGGCGCCGAGGCGAAAGCCGCCGAAACCTGAGCGCCTGGAGGTACCTACGCCTTCGGGGTCAGCAGGACGACAGGAATCTCCCGTTCGGTCTTGGTCTGGTATTGCGCGTAGTTCTTGAAGTCCGCGGTGATCTTGGGCCACAGGCGGGCGCGCTGCTCGGCGTCGGCCACGCTCGCGACCATCGGTTTCGCGCTCTCACCCTTCAGGGTCACCTGGACGTCGGGGTTGTCGCGGAGGTTGAGGAACCACGCCGGGTGCTGGTCGTCGCCACCGCGCGAGGCGACGATGACGTACGCCTCGCCCTCGCGCAGCGGCGAAGTCAGCAGCACGGTGCGCGGCCGGCCGGATTTGCGGCCGATGGTGGTCAGTTCCAGGACGGTCATCCCGGCGACCTGCCAGCCGGCGCGGCCGCCGCTGACCTTCTGGATGACGCGGTGGACGGCGTTCATGGTCTTCAAGGCGAAATCGGAGGGCATGCGGAGAAGACTACTCCGCTTTCGTCGCCACTTCGATTCCATCCAGGAGAACGGCCAGCGAGAACTCGAAGGCCTCCCTCGCCTCCTGCTCCAGATAGGACACCGTCTCGTCCTCCATCCGGAACGCGTGCTCGCTCTCCATCCAGGTCAGCGTCGGGAACCGCTCGGCGAAGTCCGGCGAAACCTCCTCGAGATGCGCGGAGCGCGCGTACCACCACTCGTCGTCGGGCTGCCCTGTCACCTTTTCGGCCAGCCGCGCCTCCGAAGCCGTCCTGGCGGGCTCGCGCACGCACGAGTACAGCGCGCTGACCAGCCGCCGCAGCGCCGTCGGCCGCAATCCGGTCCGGCGCAGGATCTTCACCAGCGCCTCCAGGACGACGTACTCGTTCGGCCCGAGCACCGGCCGCGCCTGCGAGACCTGAAGAACCCAAGGGTGCCGCAGGTAGAAGTCCCAGAGATCCTCGGCCCAGCGCGCGGCGTCGGCCCGCCAGCCGTCCCCGTCGTAAGTGGCCGGAAGCTCGGCGAGCGCCGTGTCGTACATGAGGTCCACGAGTTCGCTCTTGCTCGGGACATACGTGTAGAGCGCCATCGCCGTCCGGCCGAGCCGGTCCCCGACGGCCCGCATCGAAAGGCCCGCCATGCCTTCGGCGTCCGCGATGGCGATGGCGGTCTCGACGATCAGCTCCACCGAAAGCCCCGGTTTGGGGCCGGGCCGCTCGCTGTCCGGCGACTCGGTCCGCCACAGCAGCGCCATCGACCGCCGAGGATCCCCCTGCGCCGCGTAGACGACCACTTGCCAACTCCTTACAGCATAAACTAACCTCTGCTACCCTCACTTTACAGGCTAAAGAGTTCCAACCAGGGGAGAGCCATGCCTTCGGCCGCCGACAGCCACGACATGATCCAGGTGCGCGGAGCCAGAGAGAACAACCTCGCCGACGTCTCGGTCGACATCCCCAAACGCCGCCTCACCGTCTTCACCGGTGTCTCGGGCTCGGGCAAGTCGTCCTTGGTGTTCGGCACCATCGCCGCGGAGTCGCAGCGGCTGATCAACGAGACCTACACCGCGTTCATCCAGTCCTTTATGGCCCCGGTCGGACGGCCGGACGTGGACGCGCTGCGGAACCTGAGCGCCGCGATCGTCGTCGACCAGGAGCGGATGGGTGCCAACTCGCGGTCCACGGTCGGCACCGCGACCGACGCGCACACGATGCTGCGGATCGTCTTCAGCAGGCTGGGAACCCCGCACGTGGGAACGTCGGGAGCGTTCAGCTTCAACCTTCCCGAGGGGATGTGTCCCGAATGCGAGGGGCTGGGCAAGGTCTCCAGCATCGATGTCGACCAGCTCGTCTACAAGGAGCTTTCGCTCGACGAAGGGGCGATCACCGTCCCGAACTTCGCTCCCGGCAGCTGGTACTGGAAGGGGCTGGCGGAGTCCGGTTTCGTCGATCCCGCGGTCAAGCTGAAGGACTACACCCCGCAGCAGTGGGAAGACTTCATGCACAAGCCCGCCACCAAGATGAAGCTCGGCGGGATGAACACCAACTACGAAGGCCTGCTGGTGAAGGTGCAGCGGTTGTTCCTGTCGAAGGACAAGGAAGCGACGCAGCCGCACATCCGGGCCTTCGTGGACCGGGCGATCACCTTCCGGCAGTGCCCGTCGTGCGAAGGCGCGCGGCTCAACCAGGCGGCGCTGTCCTCGAAGATCGAGGGGCTGAACATCGCCGACTGCTCGTCGATGCAGATCAACGATCTGGCGGATTTCCTGCGCAAGATCGACGATCCGTCGGTCGGGCCGCTGATGCAGACCCTGCGCGGCACCCTCGACTCGCTCGTGGAGATCGGCCTCGGCTACCTGAGCCTCGACCGTGAATCCGGGACGCTCTCCGGTGGCGAGGCGCAGCGCGTGAAAATGGTGCGGCACCTGGGGTCCAGCCTCACCGACGTCACCTACGTCTTCGACGAACCGACCGTCGGGCTGCACCCGCACGACATCCAGCGGATGAACGGCCTCCTGCTTCTCTTGAAGGACAAGGGGAACACGGTGCTCGTCGTCGAGCACAAACCGGAGACGATCGAGATCGCCGACCACGTCGTCGACCTCGGTCCCGGCGCCGGGCCGAACGGCGGGCAGATTTGTTACACCGGCGACGTCGCCGGACTGCGCGCCTCCGGCACGCTGACCGGACGGCACCTCGACCACCGGGCGCGGCTGCGCACCGACGTCCGCGCGGCACGCGGGCAGATCGAAATCCGGAACGCGACCCGGCACAACCTGCGCGGGGTCGACGTGGACATCCCGCTCGGGGTGCTGACCGTGGTCACCGGTGTCGCCGGTTCGGGCAAGAGCTCGCTCATCCACGGCTCACTGTCCACAAGGGACGACGTGGTGGTGCTCGACCAGTCGGCCATCCGCGGCTCGCGGCGAAGCAACCCGGCGACCTACACCGGCCTGCTCGACCCGATCCGCACCGCCTTCGCCAAGGCCAACGGCGTCAAGGCGGCCTTGTTCAGCGCGAACTCCGAAGGCGCGTGCCCGAAGTGCAAGGGCATCGGGCTGATCTACACCGACCTGGCGATGATGGCCGGAGTGGCGACGGTCTGCGAGGAATGCGAGGGCAAGCGGTTCACCGCCGAAGTCCTGACCTACAAGTTGCGAGGCAAGGACATCAGCGAGGTTCTCGCGATGCCGGTCGCCGAGGCGCGCGAGTTCTTCCCCTCGGGGCAGGCACGGACGATCCTGGACCGGCTCGCCGACGTCGGCCTCGGCTACCTCGGGCTCGGGCAGCCGCTCACGACGCTGTCCGGCGGGGAACGGCAGCGGATCAAACTCGCCATCCGGATGGCGGAGAAGTCGGCGACCTACGTCCTCGACGAGCCGACCACCGGTCTGCACCTCGCCGACGTCGACCAGCTGCTGGGCCTGCTGGACCGGCTCGTCGACGACGGGAACACGGTGGTGGTGATCGAACATCACCAGGCGGTGATGGCGCACGCGGACTGGATCGTGGATCTCGGACCGGGCGCCGGTTCGGACGGGGGCCAGGTGGTGTTCACGGGGACTCCCGCCGATCTGGTCGCCTCGGGTGACACGCTCACGGCACAGCACCTTCGCGCTTACGTGGGCCAGTAGCGCGCTGTCTTGAGTAGCGAGGCCGGCGTGTTGCGAAAGTGGCTTTCGCGACGTCGGCGGCGGTGAGAAGTGGTCGATGGACGACACGAGCGGGGCCGTGGCTCTGCCGCGTGTCGTCCATCCGGTCATGTGAGACGCCGCACCGATGAGACCCAGCCCCCAAGCGACCCCAAGTCGACGTACCTGAGACGCCCTCAGCGAGGACGGCGGTAGAGACCAATGGTCTGTTAGTCTGGCCGGCATCATGCCCCGCATCCTTGCCCGCGTCGCCGCGCTGATCGCCGTTCTCGCCCTCCTGTTCGGAGTGCCGTGGTGGACGATCGTCGGCTCCCCCGAGCTCCCGGCCGCGCTCGAAGTCCTCGGCACGATCGTGTTCGCCGCCGCCGCGGTCGCCGTCCCCGCGTGCATGGTCCTCGGCCACGGCCCGTGGCAGCGTGATCTCGCGGCGAAGATCGGCGACCTCTCCCTCGGGCTGATCTGGCTGCTGTTCTCCTTGTCGATACTCGGAAACGTGCTGCGTCTCGTCCTCGCCGTGTCCGGAGTGGACAGTGCGGCGGGAATTGTGTCCGGCGTCGTCCTGGTCGCCTTCGCGGCGCTGGCGGCGTACGGGATGTTCGAGGCCCGGCGCGTGCCGAGGCTCAAGGAACTCGACGTCGTGCTCCCTCGTCTCGGCGCGGGACTCGACGGGCTCCGCTTCGCGATCATCACCGACACCCATTTCGGCCCGCTGAACCGGACGAAATGGTCGGAGAAGGTCGTCGAGGCGGTGAACGAACTCGACGCGGACGTCGTCGCCCATGCGGGGGACCTCGCCGACGGCTCCGTCGCGAAACGCCGGGAGCAGGTGGCGCCGCTCGGGAAGGTGCGGGCGAAACTCGGCAAGTTCTACATCACCGGCAACCACGAGTACTTCGGCGAAGCGCAGGCCTGGCTCGATCACATGCGCGACCTCGGCTGGGACACGCTGCACAACCGGCACGCGAAGGTCCGCCAAGGCGGGGACACGCTCGTCTTCGCCGGCATCGACGACCCGACCGGCGCCGCGTCCGGCCTGCCCGGTCACGGCCCCGACCTCCCCGCCGCGCTCGACGGCGTCACCTCGGACACGCCGGTCGTCCTGCTCGCGCACCAGCCGAAGCAGGTCAAGCAGGCCGCCGAGGCCGGGATCGATCTCCAGATCTCCGGCCATACCCACGGCGGCCAGATCTGGCCGTTCCATCTCCTGGTCCGGCTCGACCAGCCCGTACTGGCCGGTCTTTCGCGCCACGGCGAGCGCACGCAGCTCTACACGAGCCGCGGCACCGGCTTCTGGGGACCGCCGCTGCGCGTCTTCGCACCCAGCGAAATCACCCTCCTGACCTTGCGAAACGTCAAGTAGTCACCCCGTTGGGACACCTCGCGGTGTCCCTTGGGCGCCACCGACAAGTTTTTTTGTCTTGACAACCGAGACTTTCGGAGCGAGAGTTGTGCCAACGCACCCGCCGCCCCGAAAGGCCGAAACGATGACCATCACCGCCACCCGGATCCCCGTCGCACTGCCGGCCCGCGCCCTGCTCGCCTGCGGCGCCGTCTCGGGTCCGCTGTACTTCCTGACCACGTTCGTCCAGGCCGCTGCCCGCGACGGCTTCGACGTGACGAAGCACCCGGCGAGCATGCTGAGCAACGGCGACGCGGGCTGGATCCAGGTGACGAACTTCCTGTTCACCGGCGTCCTGATGCTCGCCGGAGCGATCGGGCTGAGCCGGACGCTCGCACCGGGCAGAGGCGGCACGTGGGGGCCACGGCTGCTGGGCGTCTTCGGCGTCAGCCTGCTCTTCGCCGCGGTCTTCAAGGCCGACCCCGGCAACGGCTTCCCGGCGGGGTCCGGCCAGGCCACCATCAGCACCGCGGGCGTCCTGCACATGGCCGCCGGCTCGATCGGTTTCCTGTCGCTGATCGTCGCGACCTTCGTGTTCGCGAGCCGCTTCTCCCGCGAAGGACACCGCGGTTGGGCCGTCTACTCCCGCGCCACCGGCATCGCGTTCTTCGCCTCCTTCGCCGGGATCAGCTCCGGCAACGCGAACGCCCCCGTGATGCTCGCCTTCTGGGCCACCGTGATGCTGGCCTGGGGCTGGGTCACCGCCGTCATCCTCCGTTCCGCTCGCTAGACCACCCGAGGAGAATTCCCGCCATGAGCACCGTGACCTCGCAAGACGGCACCACCATCGCCTACACCCGCACCGGCTCCGGCCCCGCCGTCATCCTGGTCGACGGCGCGATGTGCCACCGCGAGTTCGGCCCGGCCACGCCGCTGGCCGCCGAACTGGCCGCCCACTTCACCGTCTACACCTACGACCGCCGCGGCCGCGGCGAAAGCGGAGACACCGCACCGTTCTCCGTCGCCCGCGAGGTCGAGGACATCGCGGCCCTGATCAAGGAAGCGGGCGGGACCGCCTGCGTCTACGGGATCTCGTCCGGCGCCGCCCTCGCCCTCGAAGCCGCGAAAGCCGGGCTCCCCATCACGAAACTGGCGGTCTACGAGTTCCCCCTGGTCGTCGACGACACCCGCCCGCCGGTCCCGGCCGACTACGACGAACGGCTGGAGAAGGCCATCGCCGCCGGGCGCCCCGGCACCGCGATCAAGACGTTCATGCGGGAAGGCGTCCGCGTCCCGGCCCCGGTCGTGTTCATGATGCAGTTCATGCCCGCCTGGCCGAAGCTGAAGAAGGTCGCGCCGACGCTGCGTTACGACGCCGCCCTCTTCGACGGTCTGCACGACGGCACCCCGCTGCCCGAGGGCCGCTGGGCGAGCGTTTCCGTGCCGACGCTGGTCATGGACGGCGGCAAGAGCCCCGCGTGGATCCGCAACGGTGTCGCCGCGCTGGCGAAGGCGGTGCCCGGCGCCGAGTACCGCACGATCGAGGGCCAGACGCATATGCTCAAGCCGAAGGCCGTTGCCCCGATACTGATCGAGTACTTCACCGACTGACGGAGCGATCACGATGATCGAACTGGTCGAAGGCGACATCACCGAACAGCAGGTCGACGTCGTGGTCAACGCCGCGAATTCCTCACTGCTCGGGGGCGGCGGGGTGGACGGCGCGATCCACCGCCGCGGCGGACCGGAGATCCTCACCGAATGCCGGGCCCTGCGCGCGGGGCACTACGGCAAGGGACTGAAGACCGGAGAGGCGGTCGCGACCACGGCGGGCCGCCTCCCGGCGCGCTGGGTGGTGCACACCGTGGGGCCGGTGTGGTCCGACTCCGAAGACCGCTCGGCTTTGCTGGCCGCCTGCCACCGCAACTCGCTGCACGTGGCCGCCGACCTCGGCGCGCACACCGTCGCGTTCCCCGCGATCTCGACCGGGATTTACCGGTGGCCGGTCGAATCCGCGGCGGAGATCGCCCTCGAAACGGTGGTGACCACGCTCTCGGCCGGGGCGTGCTCGGTGGAGCTGGTGCGGTTCGTCCTGTTCGGGAAGGCCGCCTACGACGTGTTCCGCGAGCAGGCGGAGGCGATGGGTCTCGTGAGTGGCAAGGACGGTTAGAACCGTCCTTGCCACTCACGAGACCCACTACACGCCCGCAGGCGAACTTGCCCGCTGGACCAGCTCCCGGGCCGCCCCGCTCCCGTCCGCCGGAACCGCCCAGATCGCCGAGTCGACGCCGTACGCCACGGTCCGGTCGTCGAGCCAGGTCGCCTGGTCGTCCACGCTGCGCGTCTCGGCCAGCATGGTCTCCTTCCCGGACGCCAGATCGAGGACGGCGAGCCGCCACGGCGCCGCGAGATCGGCGGAAACCTTCTTCTTGAAGGCGATCCGCTTCCCGTCCGGTGAGAGCGACGGGCATTCGACGTTCTCCCGGATCATCCTCGCGACGAGCTTCTCGTAGTCCGCCTCGACCAGGTACGTCTTCCCCTTCGTCCCCACGGTCGCGTAGAAGCGCTTGCCGTCGGGAGTGAAGGTGATCCCCCAGTAGTTGACGTCGGACGAGTAGTACGGCTTGCCGTCGAGCAGGAGCCCCATCTCCTCGATGCTCTTCATCAGCTTCCCGGTGGTCAGGTCGAAGATCCCCGCCCTGGTCGAAAACCCGGTCTCCGCGTAGGAATCCCCGTTGACGAACAGCGTCCAGTAGGCGAGCTTCCCGTCCGGCGAGACCCGGCCGCGGCTCGGGGTGCCGGGCAGTTCGATCCGGCGGATCTCCGTGAGGTCCTTGTCCAGCACGATGACGTCGGTCATCGGCGGCAGCACCCCCGGCTGGGCGGCCAGGCACAGCGCGGTCCCCGCCGAGGCGGCGAACCGGTCGCAGCTGAGGCCGGACACCTTCCTCGGCTCGCCGGGCCGGTCGGCCGGGACGGTGGCGAGATGGCCGAAGTCGGGGCCTTCGGCGGTGTTGCGGAACAGCAGCTGCCCCTTGGCCTGCACCGAAACCGGCTGCCCGGACACGACGGCGACGGAGTTGACGTCCGGTCCGCGGTCCCGGGAGACGACACCGTAGCCGACGGCCGCCGCGATCAGGACGACGACCGCCGCCACCACGCCGAGAATCCGCGCCTTCATGCGTATGTCCGCAAAGGACGGAGCACCGCCGCCGCGACGACCACCACGGCCAGCGCGCCCGCGGCGACCAGTACCGCGGCGTGCAGGTCCCACGTGGTCCAGGCGAGTCCGAAAAGGACGGACGCGAGCATGCGCGTGGTCGCCTGCCCCGTCTGCACGAGCGCCAGCCCGCTCGCCCGCTGGTGCTCGGGCAGCAGCGGCCCGGCGGCGGCCATCAGCACACCGTCGGTGGCCGCGTAGAAGACACCGTGCAGCACGAGCGCCAGCACCGCGAGGATGCCGCCGTCCACCGGACCGAGCAGCGCCAGCAGCGCGACGACCAGCGCGACGTGCCCGCCGAGGAACACCTTCCAGCGGCCGATCCGGTCCGAAAGCCTGCCGAACGGGACGGCCAGCAGCAGGTACACGCCGGCGGTTCCCAGCGGCAGCAAGGGGAAGAAGACCGCGCCGAGTTCCCAGCGGCGCTGCAGCACGAGGTAGAGGAACGAATCGCTGAGGGTGACCAGGCCCAGCAGCGCCGCCCAGACGCAGATCCGGCGGAACGACGCCTGCCGGATCAGGCCGGCGGTCTCCCGCAAGGAGACCTTGGGGCGTTCGGCCCGCGGTTTGGGCTGGTGGTCCTTGACCAGCACCACCAGGATGATCACGCCGATCGCGGCAATGCAGAAGCTCGTGAAGAACACCGAGTCGTAGCTGCCGAGACTGAGCCACAGCACGGCCATCGCGACCAGCGGGCCGAGGAACGCGCCGAAGGTGTCCATCGCGCGGTGCACACCGAACGCGCGGCCGAGGTGTTCCGGCTCGCTGCTCAAGGTGATCAACGCGTCCCGCGGCGCGGTCCGGACTCCTTTGCCGGTGCGGTCGGCGGCGAGTACCGCGCCGATCGCGACGGTGGACGAACCCGCCATCATCAGGCCGATCTTGCCCAGCGCGGAGATGCCGTAACCGAAGCAGGCGACCGCCTTGAGCCGCTGCCACCGGTCCGCGAGATGCCCGCCGACGAGCCGGACGACGGCGGTGACACCGGAGTAGAGGCCGTCGAGCACGCCGAACTGCAGCGGGCTGAGACCGAGACCGAGGACCAGGTAGAGCGGCAGGACCGCGGTCACCATCTCCGACGAGATGTCGGTGACCAGGCTGACCAGGCCGAGCGCGACGACGTTCCCGGTGACGGCCCGTTTCACGCCGCTCTTCGGGACGTCCGCCGCGGCGTCCGCTCCCCTACTGGTGGCTATGTACATAGGAGACCTCCAGCGCCGTGAGGAGGTGCCGGGTCGCAGCGCGACCCGGCACCCGGATCGCGAGGATCAGTGGCAGGTGTAGGTGGGCGAGGAGTCGATGGTCTTGCCGTCCAGACCGATCAGCTGGGTCGAGAAGGCGTTGTCCGACATGTTCAGCTTGAGCACGCCGTAGGTCGAGATCGCCTTCGCCGTGGCCGGGTGCTCGGTCTTGACCGGGTACAGGCTCGCCCCGCCACCGCCGCCGATGATCTGCACCGGACCCGCGGGGTCCTTGTCGCCGTCGGCGTTCTGCGGATAGAACCGCTCGTAGTGGTGGTCGTGCCCATTGAGCACCAGGTCGACCTTGTTCTGGACCAGGGTCTCCCAGAGGGTGGCCATCTTGCTGTTGTCGCCGTGGTCACCCGAGGTGTAGCGCGGGTGGTGGTAGTACGCGGCGACGCAGGGCTTGGTGTTGTTCTTCAGGTCCTGCTTGATCCAGTTCAGCTGCTCGTCGCTGATCGCGTTCGCGGCCAGGCCGGGCGAGAACTCCGTGCTGTCGATGGCGACGAAGTGCCAGTTGCCCATTTCCCAGCTGTAGTAGGTCTTCCCGTTCGGCGTCGCGATCTTGCCGAAGTACTGCTTGTAGGCACCGAGCGGGGTGTGGTCGTAGGTCTCGTGGTTGCCGGGGACCGGGTGCATGATGTTCTTGTACTTGCCCCAGGTCTTGTCGAAGTACTTCGTGAAGTCCTCGATATGGGCGTCGTCGTACTGGTTGTCGCCCATGGTGATGACCGCGGCCGGGTTCATCTGGCCGACCAGCGCGGCCGTCTTCGGGTGGATGCACGAAGACGACGAAGCGGTGCACTGTTCGGCGATGTCACCGGAGGCGGCGAGGACGAACGAAGAACCGCCCGCCTGCGTGGTCGCCTGGATCTGGTTGCTGGCCGCCGAGGTGTTGCCGGCGGCGTCCTTCGCGCGGACGGTGTAGGTGTACGCGGTGGACGCGCTCAGCCCGCTGTCGGTGTAGGAAGCGCTTTCAGTAGTGCCGACGACCTGGCCGTTGCGCAGCACCTCGTAGCCGCTGACGCCGACGTTGTCCGTCGAGCCGGTCCACGTCAGGTCCACAGTGGACGAAGTGACCGAACCCGCCTTGAGGTTCGACGGCGCGGTGGGCGCCTGCGTGTCGCCGGAGGAGTCCGACGTCCCGTAAACCTGCATCTCCCAAAGGGAGTAGCCGTAGCTGGTGGCGCGTTTGGTGCCGACGAGGCGCAGGTAACGGCCGCGCGCGGCCAGCCCGGTGAGGTCGTCGGTCCCGCCGTTGCCGTTGGTGACGGACTTGATCGGGGTCCACGCCGAGCCGTCGTTGGAGACTTCCAGCCGGTACGCGGAGGCGTACGCCGCCTCCCAGTTCAGCTTGACCCGGTTGATGGCCGAAGGGCCGCCGAGGTCGACGCGGATGAACTGCGGGTCGATGCCTTCCGCGCTCGCCCAGCGGGTGGTGCTCTTGCCGTCCACGGCGAGCGGACCGCCGTAGGATGAGGACTCCACCGAGGAGACCAGGACGGCTTTACCTTGGTACAAAAGGACATCAGCGGCTTGGGCGTTTCCGCTGAGCAGCGTCGGCAACAGGATGGCGGCCGCGCCTAGTGGCAGTAGTCGGGTTCGGGCCTTCACATCGATCTCCCCGGGAATCCGTGGCGGCGGGTTGAGAGGGACGGGTGCGCGGCGTTCACTTCGAGTACACGTGTTCGTTTGGTAAGTTTCCTAACGAATGCGTACGGTAATCCGTACCACTCAGTGAGTCAAGACGTAGACTCGTCCCATGACCGGCGCATTGATCTTCGACTTCGACGGGACGCTGGTCGACACCGAGGCGGCCGTCCTCGTGGCCTGGCAGGAGACCTTCCGCGCCCGCGGCGGCGAGCTCCCCCTCGACGTCTGGCACACCGTGATCGGCACACAGAACACCGCCGTCGCGATGTTCGAACTGCTGGAGAAGAACGACGAGAACCTGGACCGGGTCGCGATCCGCACCGGCGTCCGCTCCAGGGTCATCGAGCTGCTGGAATCGGTGGGGCCGCGGCCCGGCGTCCAGGAGTACCTCGAAGACGCGAAGGAGCACGGCCTGCGGCTGGCCATCGCGTCCAGTTCGACCGGCGACTGGGTCACCACGCACCTGAACCGGCTAGGGCTCGCGGACGCGTTCGAGGCCGTCCTCACCGGCGACCTCCATGAGGCGAAGCCGAGCCCCGACCTCTACCTGGCCGCGCTCGCCGCGCTAGACCTGCCCGCGAGCGAGGCGATCGCGTTCGAGGACTCGCCGCACGGCGTCACCGCGGCGAAGGCCGCCGGGCTGGAGTGCGTCGCCGTGCCGAACGAGATCACCGCGGTACTGAACTTCGACCACGCCGACCTCGTACTCGGCTCACTGGCCGACAAACCACTCGGCGAGTTGCTCAGCCGTTGAGCAGCGCCGGATGCCGGCCTTCGCGGCGCGGTTCCAGGTGCCCCAGGAGTGCCGCCACCGACGTTGCGAAAGCCACTTTCGCAACGTTGGAGGTTGCGAAAGTGGCTTTCGCAACACCACCGCGCCCCACCTCGGCGAGTTGCTCAGCCGTTGAGCAGTTCACCCAGCCGGACGAGGAACGGGCGCTGGCCTTTGAGCAACTTCTCCTCCGCTTCGGCCAGCGTGAACCAGGCGGCCCTGTCGACCTCCGGGAACTCCTGCGTCCGGCCCGACCGCGGCGGCCATTCCATCTCGAAGGTGCCCGGCACGACCTGAGCCGGGTCGAGGTCGCCCTCCACCGCCCAGACCGTCACGA
Source organism: Amycolatopsis lurida (assembly GCF_900105055.1). Taxonomy (NCBI): domain Bacteria; kingdom Bacillati; phylum Actinomycetota; class Actinomycetes; order Pseudonocardiales; family Pseudonocardiaceae; genus Amycolatopsis; species Amycolatopsis lurida. The sequence goes on along the minus strand of NZ_FNTA01000004.1, from coordinate 5,775,278 downwards.
CCTTACCGCCGGACTGCTTCACCACGCCGAGCGGGAGGTACTCCCCCTCCGGCGCCGGCAACCCCAGTTCCTCCTGGAACTCGCGCCGCGCCGCGGCCTCCGGCGCCTCGTCCGGCTCGTACTCGCCTTTGGGGACCGACCAGCCGCCCGCGTCCTTCTTCGCCCAGAACGGCCCGCCCATATGCCCGAGCAGCACCTCGGTCACCTCGCCCGACCTGCGGAAGAGCAGAATCCCGGCACTCGTCTTACCCGCCATGCCGTCCAGTCTGGCCTTGCTCCGATCGGGTGATGTGGCCGGCCCGCGAAAAAACTTTCCGCCCGGCTGTCGATTCGCGCCGCGCCCGTCCGACGCGTTGTCAGAAGCCGCCCGACAGACACTCCCGGAAGGACCGGAACCATGACGCAGACCACCACCCCCGCCCAGACCACCGCCACCACGACCACCCCGCGTGCCGCCAAGGCGCAGGGTGCGATCCAGTCCGCCGTCCGGATCGTCGTCTCGTTCCTCTTCCTCTGCCACGGTTTGCAGGGATTCGGATTCTTCGGTGGCGTCGACGGCGCGGGCGGCTCGGTCGAGCTCGGCTCCTGGCCCGGCTGGTACGGCAGCGTGATCGAACTCGTCGGCGCCGCGTTCGTGCTGGTCGGCCTGTTCACCCGCCCGGTCGCGATCCTCCTCTCCGGTGTCATGGCCTACGCCTACTTCACCGTGCACGCGCCGGAAGGCCTGCTGCCGCTGCAGAACATGGGCGAGCTGTCGACCCTCTACTGCTGGATCTTCCTGCTGATCGCCGCGATCGGCCCGGGCACCTACGCCCTCGACACCCTGCGCCGCCGCCGCTGACCGAAACGCGATTAAGGCCCCTTTCCTGGAACCATTCCAGGAAAGGGGCCTTAATCGCGTTTCGGCGTCGTTAAATTCGGACATATCATGGAATTACCCCCCGAAAGAAAGTTCCCTGCCGATGGGGGTATCCGGCATCCTCTATCGCATCAATGGTTTAGACCACCTTGAGCCGGAAGGATGCGTCATGACCCAGACAGCCGCCGCCACGACCACCGAGGTCGGCCCGACCGCTCCGAAGTGGCAGGGACTGGCCCTCTCCGTCGTCCGCGTAGTGGTCTCGTTCCTCTTCCTCTGCCACGGTCTGCAGAAGATGGGGCTCTTCGACAAGCCCGCCGTACCGTTCGCCACCTGGCCCGGCTGGTACGCCGGGGTGATCGAAACGGTCGGCTCGCTGCTGATCCTCGCCGGCCTGTTCACCCGCCCGGTCGCGGTGCTGCTCTCCGGAACGATGGCGTACGCGTACTTCGTCGTACACCAGCCCGACGCGCTGCTGCCACTGCAGAACAAGGGCGAAATGGCCGCCCTGTACTCCTGGATCTTCCTGCTGTTCGCGGTGGTCGGCCCGGGCACCTACGCGCTCGACACCCTGCTCCGGCGCCGCAAGTCCTGAAGCGCGTGAAGGCCCCCTTCCCTCGGCTGAGCCGAGGGAAGGGGGCCTTCACGCGCGAAAACGTCAGCGGCCCTGTGGCAACCCGGCGGCCAGGTCGGACAGCGCCAGCACGTGCTCCATCAGCACGGTCAGCACCTGCTTCGTCGACTCGCGTTCCCGCGCGTCGCACAGCAGCAGCGGGACGTCCATACCGACGTCGAGCGCCTGCCGGACCTCCTCGGTGCCGTAACGGTAGGCGTTGTCGAAGCAGTTGACGGCGACGACGAACGGCAGCCCGCGGCGCTCGAAGAAGTCCACGGCCGCGAAGCAGCTGTCGAGCCGCCGGGTGTCGGCCAGCACGACGGCGCCCAGGGCACCTTCGGCCAGCTCGTCCCACATGAACCAGAACCGGTCCTGTCCGGGCGTGCCGAACAGGTACAGGATCAGCTCGGGGTTGATGGTGATGCGGCCGAAGTCGAGGGCCACCGTGGTGGTCGTCTTCTTCTCGACACCGGTGAGGTCGTCGACGCCCTCGGACGCCGCGGTGATGACCTCCTCGGTGCGCAGCGGGGGAACCTCGCTGACCGAACCGACCATCGTGGTCTTACCGACCCCGAACCCGCCGGCGATGAGGACCTTGACCGCGTTCGCGGTCAAGGAGCGCCGGGGCTCAGAGTTTCCGGATGCCATCAAGAACCGCCTGGAGTACGTGTTTGTTGGGGGTGTCGGTGACCGGGGTCGCGGTGCGGAACAGCACGAGGTTCTGCTCGATGAGGTCGCTCAGCAGTACCTTCACCACCGGCAGCGGCAGGTCTATGCGCGCGGCGACCTCCGCGACGGAGGTCGGTCTCTGGCACAGGTTGAGGATCCGCCCGTACTCCGGCTCGAAGCCGGCCACTTCCTGCGAGGAGCGCATGGCGACCACCAGGGTGATCAGGTCGAGGCCGATCGTGTCCGAGCGGGTGCGCCCGCCCGTGACGGCGTACGACCGGACCAGGGGCCCGGCCTCCTCCTCGAACCACGACTCGTGCCGCCCGCTCATGGCGACGTGGGAGTCGCGGCGCGGGGCGCCGAGGTGAGCACCGCGCCGACGCGTTTGACCATCAGGTTCATCTCGTAGGCCACGAGGCCCATGTCCGCGTCCTCTTTCGCCAGCAGCGCGAGGCACGCACCGCGGCCCGCCGCGGTGACGAACAGGAAGGCGTGGTCCATCTCGACCATGGTCTGGCGGACGTTGCCGCCGCCGAAGTGCCGTCCCGTGCCCCGCGCGAGGCTCTGGAACGCCGACGCGACCGCGGACAGGTGCTCGCCGTCCTGCTCCGACAGGTTCCCGGACCGTCCGATGAGCAGGCCGTCGGAGGACAGGACTACCGCCCTGTCGGCACCGGCGACACGCTTGACCAGGTCATCCAGCAACCAGTCGAGTTCACTGACTCCCGCGTTGGCCATCTAGTCACGATCTCCGTACATGTCGAGGTCGGTGTAATCGTCGGTCGGTTCGGTGTCCCGCGCGCGGCGCGTGCCCTGCTGGAACGCGGCGAGCCGGTTCCTCGCCAGCTCGGGGGTGTCCTCGCGGACCTCCTCGCGCTGGGCGGCGGGCCGGTCCTCCATCAGCTGAGGGACCAGGTTCGCCTGACGGCGGCGCTGCGGCAGCGGTGGCCTGCCGGGCGCCTCGGGGCCGGGCCGCCGGGTCTGCGGCGGACGGCCGTCCTGCGGCCGGGTGTCGGCGGGCGGCCACGCCGGCGGCTGCACCGGCTGCGGACGTCCCTCGGCACGCGCGGGCTCGGGACGGATCGGCTCGGGGCGCGGCGTCTCCGGCCGGGGCACTCGCGGCGGACGCGGGGGCAGCGGCGGCAACGCGCCAACGGGCTGCTCCGGGGCCTGCTGCTGAGGCTGCGGCGCGACCGGCATCGGCACGGGCAGCTCGGGCCGCTCCGCGGGGATCTCGGTGCGGTGGCGGGCACGACGGCCCGGAAGCAGCGGCGCGGCTTCCGGCACCTCGGTGCTCTCGGGGTCCACCTCGTCCTCCGGCTGATCAGACGGGACCGGCGCGAGCAGGTCGGTGCGGACGAGCACGATGGCCCTGGTGCCGCCGTACGCGGATTCGCGCAGGTGCACGGAGATCCCGTGCCGCGCGGCGAGGCGCGCGACCACGAACAGGCCCAGCCGTGGCTCGGCTGACAGGGCCATGATGCCGAAGTCCGGCGGATCGGCCAACATCGCGTTCAGCTCGGCGGCCTGCTCGGGTTCGATACCGAGGCCCTGGTCCTCGACCTCGATCACGACACCCTTGCCGACCACGTTGCCCCGCAGCTCGACGCGCGATTGCGGCGGCGAGAAGGAGGTCGCGTTGTCGATCAGCTCGGCGAGCAGGTGCACGAGGTCGCCGACGACCGGGCCCTGCACCGCCATCGCGGGCATCTTCGCCGTCTTCACCCTGGCGAAGTCCTCGGTCTCGGCCGAGGCGCCGCGGGTCAGCTCGGCCAGCGTCACCGGCTTGCGCCACTGACGGCCGGGCTGCCCGCCACCGAGGATGATCAGGTTCTCCGCGTTGCGGCGGGCACGGGTGGAGAGGTGGTCCAGCTGGAAGAGCGTCTCCAGCTGCTCCGGGTCCTCCTGCTTGCGCTCGGCCTGGTCGAGCACCTTGAGCTGACGGTGCACGATGACCTGGCTGCGGTGCGCGATGTTGAGGAACACCGTCTTGGTGCCCTCACGGGTCCTCGCCTCTTCGACGGCGGCCGCGATGGCGGTCTGCTGCGCCTTGTTGAAGGCCTCGGCGACCTGGCCGATCTCGTCGTCGCCGTGGTCGAGGAAGTGACCCTTGTCGTCGAGGTCGACGGGTTCACCCGCCCGCACGCGGTCCACCAGTTCGGGCAGCCGGATCTCGGCGACGTCGAGGGTGTCCTCGCGCAGCCGCGCCAGCCTTCCGATGAGCCGGTTGGACAGCCGCAGGGCGACGACGAACACGCCGATCGCCACCAGCAGCGCGATGGCCGCGGCGATGGCCGAGGTGATCAGCGTCCGGTCGGCGTCGTCGACCGCCTGTGTCGTGGCCGTACCACTCTGCTCGACGAAGCCGCGCATCATCGCGTCGCTGACGCCGCGCGCGGCCTGAAGCCACGTCTGCTCGGGGATGGGGAGCGTGGCCTTGCTGTTCTGCAGGAAGGTGTTCTCGACCGTGGTGACGGCCTTCCACGGATCACTCGCGACGAGCTGGTCGAACTTCGCCTTGACGTCCGGGATCATCCGCGAGACCGACGACTCCAGCTGCGAACGGTAGGAACCGACCTCGGTCACGTAGGCGCGGTAGGTCTCGTCGGTGAAGCCGCCGCCCGCGACGGCCGCGGCGGCGAGGGCGTTCGCGCGCTGCATCTGGTCGATGGCGGTGAACAACGGGACCGCGGTGATCCGCTGATAGGCGTTCTCGGCGTTCGGCGCGTCCTGGGCCAGCCCGGTGAGGCCCTCGACGAACTGGTCGAGGATCTGGTTGTAGTAGGTGAAGGCGTCCAGCAGCGGGAGCTGGCCGGAGTCGGCCGACTGCCGGATCTGCGGCGCCTTCTGGAGGAGCCCGTTCAGCGTGGCGATGTTGCGCTGCACACTGTCCGGCGAGTCGCCGACGAACTTCTGCAGATGCGAGGCGACGCCCTGTGCGGCGGCGTCGGTCTTGGCGCGCTGCTCGACGAGCGTGGCGTGCTGTGCCCGGTCGCCGGCGAGCTCGCGCAGGGTCAGGCGCCGCTCCTCCTGCACCTGGACGAAGAAGGGGAGAGCGGGGGCTTCCGAGTCACGGATTCGCTGCGCGTAGTCACGACCGTTGACCGCGTCGAAGATCAGGTACCCGCCGATCGCCAGACCGACCAGCATCAGCGCGATGCTCGGAATGAGCGCGATCGTCAGAACGCGCGAACGAATCGAAGAGCCGCGGCCTCGTCGAAGGGAAATCTGCTTCACCGTGGTCCGTTTTCCTTCCGGCAGTTTTTGGTGTCGGGTCGCCGGGGATTCCTACCCGCGGGATCCGATAGCCGGATCAACACAGCGTGGTCCGCTCCGCCCGCGAAGACGCTAGGAGACCCAAACGGGTGAGTCAAGTCCAGACGCGAAGGGTAGTCGCGTATGGCCGTGACCTGCTGACAAGAGGCAGCCGGACCAGGAAAGTCCACCACGTGAGACGGGGTACCCGGCCAAGTGACTCACCAGTAGATCACCTGGCGGTTTACCGCAGGCAGCGGCTTGATCGTCACTCTTCGGATTCGATCAAGTCACACCTCACGGGCTCCGCGCCCCGCCGAAAAAGCGGACGAAAACTACTCGCCGTGACGTCGCTCACGCTTTCGGATCAGAGCCCCACATACCGTTCGGTTTGCGAACGACATCACCTCGGAGCAGCGCCGCCGTAACGCCCTTCGCACCGCGAAATCGAGAATTTCCACCGCCCATTGCCGACGATTCGGCGAAATGATCTTCGCCGGGCCTGCCGAGCTCGTCATCGAGGAGCGCCTCGACCCTCCCGGAGGCGTCACGAAGGAGGCGGGTGCCTGCCCAGCACAAGGTCGCCACCCCGCAGATCAGGATCACGACGAGAGCGGTCTCGACCGGATGACGGGCACCGAATTCGTTGAGCAGAAATCCGGAGACGGCACCGAAAACGGCGATGGCGACATAGGTGAACGACATGATTCCCTCCCTCTCCCGGCGCCGCGTCCCGCGCCTCACCGCTACGACGAGCGACGCGAGTTTTCCTTACGCCACAGAGGAAGGACCTACGTCACACACGCGGCGAGCGAAGGTCGAGATTAGCAGCGGATTCGCGAAAGATCGCGCGTTCTCCCCCGCCGGGGCGAGGCGATCACCTCTTTGCCACACATTCCCGAATGCGTTTCACCCTTTTCGCCACACCCAGGGTGCCGAAGTGAGCGGCCTTCGAAAATCATCGAAATTCGCGTAGCGTCGTCACGGCGCGAAGCACCTCGCCGTAGGTGGTGTAGAGCGGCGCCAGCCCGAATCGCAGCACATTGGGCGGGCGGAAGTCGCCGATCACGCCGCGGTCGATCAGGGCCGCCATCGTCTTGGCCGCGTCGTCGTCGGCGACGGAGATCTGGTGGCCGCGGTCCTCCCCGCGCGGGGTCCGGATCGTCGCGCCGTCCAGGAGCTCGTCCGCGCACCGGAAGAAGAAGTCGCCGAGCGCGAGCCCCTTCGTCCTGAGCACTCCGCGGTCCACGCCGTCCCAGACGTCGAGGGCCGCGTCCAGCGCCAGCAGCGAAAGGATGTCGGGCGTGCCCGCGCGGCCTCGTGCGATGCCCGCGTCCGCCTCGTACGCGCCCCGCATCGCGAACGGGTCGCGGTCGCCGGCCCAGCCCGCCAGCGGCTGGTCGAAGCTGTCCAGCCACTTCGTTGCCACGTAAAGAAAAGCGGGCGAGCCGGGGCCACCGTTGAGGAATTTGTAGGTACAGCCGACGGCGAGATCCACGCCCGCCGCGTCGAGCTCGACCGGCAGCGCGCCGACGCTGTGGCAGAGGTCCCAGAGCGCCAGCGCCCCGGCGCGGTGCAGTGCCGCGGTCAGCCCGGCCATGTCGTGGGCGCGCCCGGTGACGTAGTCGACGTGGTTGATCAGGGCGACGGCCGTCCGCTCGCTCACCTGGGCGGGCATGTCCTCGGCGACGACCCGGCGCACCGTGCGCCCGGTCAGCCGGGCGACCTCGTCGGCGATGTAGCCGTCGGTCGGGAAGGTGTCCGCGTCGACGAGGATCTCGTCACGGCCGGGCTGGAGGCGGGTCGCGGCGACCAGCGCCTTGAACAGGTTCACGCTGGTCGAATCCGCCACGACGAGCTGCCCCGGCGCGGCTCCCACCAGCGGCGCGATCCGTTCGCCGACCCGTACCGGAGCCTCCCACCAGCCCTCCGACCAGGACCGGATGAGCCGCCCGCCCCACTGCTCGCGGACGACCGCGGCGACGCGTTCGGCCACGTGCTTCGGCGGGGCGCCGAGGGAGTTACCGTCGAAATAGGCGACGCTCGCGTCGAGGTCGAATTCGTTTCGCTTGTGCGCCAAGGGATCGGCCGCGTCCAGCGCCGCGGCCTCGGCTACGAGGTCAGTCACGGCGACCATCGTCGGCGAGAGTGTTCCAGAAGTCCAGCTCGTACGCCTGGAACAACCGCGCGTGGGTCCGAGCGTCCTTTTCGGACAGATCGCCGGCGTCGAGCGCGGCCTGCACGGCCTGGACGGCCAACGCCTCGAGCTCCGGCGACGGCGCGCCGAAGAAGTCGAAGAAGGCACAGGCCTCGTCGTCGAAGCCGTATCGCTCGCGCATCGCGGTGGCGATCGCGGCGCAGTACCGGCCGAAGGCGGCGAAGTTGGCGACGATCGCCACGATGACGTCCGCCGGCTCGCCGTTGAGCGCGAGCCAGGCGACGAACGCCGGGTACGCCTGGCATCCCGCGCGGGGCTCGAAGCCGGGCGGCTCTTCGGCGAGCGCCGCCAGCTTGCCGAGCGCCAGCCCTTCACCCGAAGCCAAGGCCGTGAAGAACTCCCGTGCCCGCGGCTCCCGCGAACGCGACGCGAGATGGAGGAAACTGCGCCAGTCGCTGCGGACGATCCGGTACTCCTCCGCGGCGATCGCGGCGAAGACCTCGCGCGGCGCCTCGCCCGCCTCGACCGCCGGGACGAGCCTGTTCTCGCCGTCGCGGGGCGCGAGTTCCGCCTGGACCGCGTCGATCAACTCGCGTGCCGAACCGGTCATCGTCGAGGCTCCTCGTTGTTCGGGACTGACGCGGTGAAAACGGAAAAGGTGGACATTTCGCGGAGCACGACCGTGGCCGCGATTCTCTATCCAGCACTGCCGACAGCCCTTACAGTGTGCCTGATCAGGCAGCATCGAGGAGGCCAGCGTTGACCACCCAGCCGACCGTCGCCGAGCAGATCGAAGGCCAGACCATCCCCGCCCTGCTTCACCGCAACGCTCAGGAGTTCGGTGACCTGCCGGCGGTCACGTCACTCGACATCGAGGGCAAGCCGACCCTGAACTGGGCCGAATTCCGCACCTCCATCGCGGAGGTTTCCCGAGGACTCGCCGGCCTCGGGCTCGGCGTCCGCGACCGGATGCTGATCATGGCGCCGAGCAGTCCGGACCACCTGATCGCCGATCTCGCCGCGGCCCATCTCGGCGCGATCCCCTGCACCGCGTACGCGACGCTCAGCCCGGAGCAGATCGGGTTCGTCGCCCGGCACAGCGCCGCCGGCGTCGTCGTCCTCGCCGGAGCCGACGAACTCGGCCGCTGGTCGCAGGTCCTCGACGACCTGCCCGCGCTGCGGCACGTCGTCCTGCTCGACGCGTCCGTGGTCCCGCCGGACGACAAGCGGTTCCTGTCGTTCGCCGAGCTGCGCGCGGCGGGCGCGGAGGCACACGCCGCCGACCCGCAGGCGTTCGAGACAGCGTGGTCCGCGATCACTCCGGACGACCCGCTGTCGATGATCTACACCTCCGGCACCACCGGCGACCCCAAGGGTGTCGTGCTCTCGCACCGCAACGCGATCTACCAGGCCGTCGCCGTGCAGAGGCTGCACGACTCCCCGATGCACGCCACGAACATCGCGTACCTGCCGCTCGCGCACATCGCCGAACGCGAGCTGTCGATCTACATGCCGATCGTGTGGGCCGGGCACGTGCACACCGTCGCCGACCCGACCGGCGTCGTCGGCGCGCTCGGCCAGGTGCACCCGAAGAGTTTCTTCGGCGTACCGCGGGTGTGGGAAAAGATGGCGGCAGGCCTCAAAAACCTGCTCGGCTCGCTGCCTGAAGAGAAGCGGAACGGCCTGATCGCCGCGAACGAACTGCTGCAACAGGGCTACAAACTGCGCAGTGACGGCAAGGAGGTGCCGCCGGAACTCGCCGAGAAGATCGCCCAGACCGACGCGGCCGCGCTCGCGCCGGTGCGGGCGATGCTGGGCCTCGACCAGATCGAGGTCGCCTCCAGCGGTGCCGCCGCGCTGCCGGTGGAGGTCCTGTACTTCATCGCCGGGCTCGGGGTCGAGATCCAGGAGGTCTGGGGACTGTCCGAGACCACCGGCGCGGTCACCTCGAACTCACCGTCGGCGTTCAAGGCCGGTTCGGTCGGCCGCCCGCTGGAGGGCATCGAGGTGAAGGTCGCCGAGGACGGCGAACTCCTCGTCCGCGGCGCGATCGTGTTCCTCGGTTACCTGCAGGCGGACGGCACGATCGAACCGGACGTCGACGCCGACGGCTGGCTCGCCACCGGCGACATCGGGACCGTCGACGAACGCGGTTTCGTCACGATCACCGACCGCAAGAAGGAACTGATCATCACTTCGAGCGGCAAGAACATCGCCCCGACGAAGATCGAAGGTCTCCTCAAGGAACACCCGCTGATCGGGCAGGCCGTCGCGATCGGCGAGAAACGGCCGTACGTCACGGCGCTCATCGTCGTCGACGACGAGATCGCGCCGGGCTGGGCGACCGCGAACGGCATCCAGCTGGCGGAAGGCGAATCGCTCGCCGACAACGCGGAGGTCCGCGCGGAGATCGACAAGGCCGTCGAGGCGGCGAACGCGCGGCTGGCCAGGATCGAGCAGATCAAGCGGTACCACGTGATCCCCAAGGCGTGGACGCCGGAAACCGGCGAGGTGACCCCGACCCTGAAGCTGAAGCGGCGGGTCATCAACGACCGCTACGCGCCGACGATCGCGGATCTGTACGCGGCCTCCGCTCCGGAACCCGCCCCCGCCGCCGGTTCCTGAGCCGTAACACCCGTGATGGGAGGCGTAACTCGCGTGTCTGGAGGCGTAACTCGCGAGTTCCGTCTCCAATCACGCGAGTTACGCCTTCAAGCACGCGAGTTACGCCTTCAAGCACGCGAGTTACGTCTTCGAGCACGGGACGAAAGGAGTCGCGAGCGGGAAGCGACCGCTGTTAACTTGCCGCCGTGGATCTCTTCTCCCGCTCTTGGGCGGCGCTCCTCGCCGCCGTCGCCGAAACCCCCGACGAAGACTTCGCCAAGCCGTCCGGCTGCGCCGGCTGGCTGGTGCGGGACCTGGTGTGTCACCTGGTGATCGACGCCCAGGACGTCCTGATCACCCTCGCCACTCCCGCCGAGACGGAACCCACGCGTGACGCGGTCACCTACTGGGAGCTCGCCGACAAGCCGCCCACCGGCGAGGACGACCTCGACGCGCTGATCGTGCGCCTCGCCGCCGCCTATCAGGAGCCGCGGCTGCTCAAGTTCCACCTCGACGACGTCGGCTCCGCCGCGGGCCGGGCCGCCGGCCTCGCCGACCCGGCGACGCGGGTCGCCACCCGCGACATCGTCCTGACCGCCGGCGACTTCCTCTCCGCGTACGTCCTGGAGTGGACGCTGCACCACCTCGACCTGGTCGCGTATCTCCCGCACCTCGACGGCCCCGCCGCCGACAGCCTCGCCAGGACGCGGCAGATCCTGGAGCAGCGCACCGGCGAAACGTTCCCGGCGTCGTTCTCCGACACGGACGCGCTGCTGGTCGGCACCGGCCGCCGTCAGCCGACGGACGCGGAGAAGGCCGAACTCGGCGACTTGGCCGCGAAGCTGCCGTTCGTGATCGGCTGACTCTCAAGTCAGCGGCCGGCTCGCGTGCTCAGACGGACGACACGCGTGACTGCATGGACGACACGCGTGACTGGACGGACGGCACGGCCGTGTCGTCCGTCTGAGCACGCGTGTCGTCCCGCTGGTCACGCGTGTCGTCCAGCTGGTCACGCGGTCCGGGTCGACTCGGTCCATTTGCGCAGCCGCGGCGGGACACGCTTTTCGAGGCCGTAGTTCTCCAGGTGCGCGCTGAAGACCTCGTCGAAGGCGCGCTGCACGGTCTCGGTGTCCCACACCGGCCGCTCGAGGATGGGCTGCTTGAGGAACGGCTGCCCCATGACGTGCAGCTGCGGCCCGTTGCAGCGGATCATCTGCCCGGTGATGCCGTCGGATCCGGAGCCGAGCAGGAAGAGCACGACGGGCGCGATCCGCGACGGCGTCCGGTCCGGTGGGCAGGCCCGCAGCGACCGTTCGGATTTCCACACCATCCGGGTGTGCGCGAGCGGGCAGACCGCGTTCACCCGGATCCCGCTCTCCTCCAGGTCGAGCGCCCACGAGTAGGTCAGCGAAGCGACGGCGCCCTTGCTGGCGGCGTACACGCCGAGCTTGCGCTGCCCGAGCGACGCCCCCGACGAGATGTTGACGATCGAGCCCGGCTTGCCCCGCGCCACCATCGCCTTGATCGCGGCGAGCCCGGTGTACATGACGCCGAGGACGTTCACCTCGACCAGTTCGCGGGCCTGTTCGACGTCGTCCTCCCACGGCAGCGCCTCGTAGTTCAGGCCCGCGTTGTTGACCAGCCCGTCGATCGCGCCGAACTCGGTGAGGCACAGGTCGACGATCTCCTGTGCCTGCTCCGGATCCGCGACGCTGTGCCCGCTGGCGACCGCCCTCCCGCCGAACCGGCGGATGTTCTCCGTCGTCCGTTCGGCCAGTTCGGCGTCGATGTCGTTGACCACGACGGCCCCGCCCGCCCTCGCGACGTGCACCGCGAACGCCTCGCCGAGGCCCCGTCCCGCCCCGGTCACGACGACGGCCTTGTCGTCGAGCAAACCGTTCATCGCCTTCACCCCTTTGACCCAAGCCGGCCTCCACCTCCAGACCGGTCTCTACTCAGTGTTGGCCCATTCGGCCCAACCGGAGCGCATGCGGCGGCGAACGGCGGCCCGGCTGCGCCGAGCGAGGGCGGGGCGATCGGCGCGCAGATACCCGCGGGCGAGTCAGGCCGATGTCACCCACCGGTCAGACGGCGTAACCCGATCAGCTCAACAGGCGAAGGATTCCTCCGTCTTCTGTTCGTCTCCCTGTAGCCGGAGGCATACTGAACGTTGTCCGGCGGGACGACAACCGTGACTCCCTCGTCGACCGCGTAACACGGCAGGCAAGAATGCGAGGGACGGAAGTTCACCCGATCGGGGGGAGGTGGTCACGCAGTGAAGACGAACGCGGCGCCGCGGATGACCGCCGCCCTGGCGAACCGCGAGTTCCGCGCACTCTGGCTCGCCGAGGTGCAGTCCCTCATCGGGGACCAGCTCACCATCGTCGCGCTGGCGATCCTCGTTTACGACCGGACAGGCTCCGCGCTGCTTTCCGCGGTGGTCTACTCCCTGACCTTCCTGCCCGCGCTGGCCGGCGGTCTCGGCCTCTCCCAGCTGGCCGACCGATACCCGAGGCGCACCGTCCTCGTCGTCTCGTCCCTGATCCAAGGCGTGCTGATCGCGATCATGGCGATCCCCGGCACCCCGCTCGCCCTGTTGTGCGGGCTCGTGGTGCTGGCACGGCTCGTGAACGCACCCGGCAACGCGGCGCAGAACGCGCTGACCCGTGAGGTGTTCACCGACGACGACCTCTATCTCAAAAGCCAGGACATCAGGGGCATCTCGACGAACACCGCCATGCTGCTCGGCCTGGCGGGCGGCGGTCTGCTGGTGTCGCAGGTCGGGGCGAGCTGGGCTCTGGCACTGGACGCCGCGACGTTCCTGCTGAGCGCGGCCGTGGTCCGCTTCTCGGTCTCCCGGCGGGCGGCGGCGTCCGACGGCAACGGCAGCTGGTTCGGCGCGGTGAAGCAGGTTTTCGGCAACCGTCACCTGCGGGTGCTGGTCTGGTTCTCGTGGCTGGTGGGCCTGGCCGTCGTCCCCGAGGGGCTCGCCGCACCGCTAGCCGCGGAGATGGGCGTGGGAAAACAGGCCGTCGGCTGGCTGCTGGCCGCCGATCCGCTGGGGTTCGTCATCGGGGCGTTCCTGCTGTCCCGGTTCGTCTCGGCGGAACAACGGCGGAAGCTGCTCGGCGTGCTGGCGGCACTACCGATGGTCGCTCTGATCGCCTTCGCGCTCCAACCCGGGCTCATCCCGGCGTTGCTCCTGCTGGCGGCGGCGGGTGCCGCGGGGGCGTACCTGATCACGGTGAGCGCCACGTTCATCACGTGGGTCCCGAACGAACTCAGGGGCGGTGCGGGTGGGGTGTACCGCACGGGGTTGCGGGTGGCTCAGGGAGTAGGGGCGGGACTCGGCGGGCTCGCCGCCGACCGGCTCGGGTCGGCGACCTCGGCCATCGCGCTGGCCGGTGTGGTCGGCCTGCTGCTGGCCGTCCTGGTCGCACTCAGTTGGGGACACATCAACGGATCCAGCCCGGAACCGCTGCTGTCATGAGGAATCCACACTGGACGACCCCTGGGGCGGCACGGCCGCCCGGCGGGTTCGTACTCGGAAATCTCGACACGACACTGCTTCGGCACCTCAGTGAAAAGAAACGGCTTCGGATCAGAAGTCACGGCTCGACACGGTCACACACCTCCCGGCCACCTCGTTGCTGCGAACTAATACCTTGTCCGGGCTCAGAAGTCACGACTGGACACTATCCGTCACCCCTTCCGCGTCACGTCTCGAAAAACATTCAGTCGCCAAGATCAGAAATCACGGGACACGATTGCCACCTCCGGTCCGTGTTCGCGGGCACCCTTGCCTGTGTCGGACAACCGATGCGATGGGATGATACCGGCCGTGGAATACGAACGGTGTATCAGTCGGTACCGGTGAGATTACTCAGCCGTGCCGTCCGCGCGGAAAAGAGGTAGCAATTGCCAGCCGAGACCGGTGACCGCCGCCAGCACGGTGACGGCACCGGCGACCTTGACGACGCGACGGCGACACCCGCCGCCCAGAGCGGTGTACCGGTGACCGAACGCGGGCAGGCGAGTCCGGAAGGTGACCAGGCCGCACCACCGGAACGTCATCCCTACGATCCCAGGGCGTGGGCGCTGTGGCAGCGGCCGAAGCGATTCATCGCGTTCCTTTTCGCGATGGAGGCCGTCGGAATCGCGATCATGGTCGTCGCGACGATGAATTCCGCGAATCCGGGAAGAACGGACTGGGTCCGTTTCGCCATTCTCGCGGTCGGCGCCACGGCACATATTCAGCTCACCCAGCGGCAAGAGGAAAGGCGGCGCGATCGAAGCCATACCGTCCTCATCGACCTCACCGCGGTGTGGACATTTCCCGCCGCGGTGATCCTGCCGCTTTCGCTCACGCTTTCCATCATCGCGATCGTCCGGATCCAGCATTGGTTCATCGCCCGCCGTCCCGCGCACAACTTCGTGTTCTCGTCGGTCACCCACGGCGTTTCGGTGACGCTGGCGTCGCTCACCTTCGCCGCGTTCGGGCCGCATGAATGGGGGCGGATCTCCGGCTGGGACACCCTCGGCGAGTTCGGCGTCCTGATCGTCACCGGAATGGTCTTCGAGGCGGTGCAGATCGCCTACATCGGCGGCATCCTCGCGCTCGGCTCGCCGAAGCGGCCGTCGATCTCCACCGTGCTCGGCAATACGGCGGACAACCTGCTGGAGGCCATCACGATCGGCCTCGGCGCGGTCACCGCGGTGCTGCTGTTGATCATGCCACCGATGGTGATCGTGATGGCCGTGGTGACGGTGGTGTTCAATCGCCTCGCCGAGATCGACCAACTGCAAAACGACGCGCGGACGGACCCGAAAACCGGTGTTCTCAACATGCGCGGATGGTCGGAGTCGGCCGATCGGGCGCTCGGCAGGACTGCCCGATCGGACGACAACCTGGCCCTTCTGATGATTGATCTCGATCACTTCAAGTGGATTAACGACACATATGGACATCCGGCGGGCGACGACGTGCTCCGCGATGTGGCGCGGAAATTGGACGAGGTCACCCGGCCCGCCGACGTCATCGGCCGGTTCGGCGGCGAAGAATTCCTCGTACTCCTGCCGGATATCGACGAAACGGCGGCCAAACTCGCCGCCGAGCGAGTGCGCAGTGCTATCGCCGAACTGCATATAGTGACTACCGACAAAAGGGGCAGCCGGGTGACCATCTCGGGCCGCACCACCTCGATCGGCGCGGCGTTGTTCCCCCGTCACGGTGAATCCCTGGAGGAACTTCTGCACGCCTCCGACGCCGCCGTCTACGTGGCCAAGGAGAACGGCCGTAACCAGGTGCGCTTCGCCCAAGACGTGGACCGGCCCCCTCCCTCGCCGCCCACCGACCAGGGCTGAAAGCGTCCTTCACCGCATCCCGCGTGGTGAAAGCGCCCTTCGCCGCGTCGCATACGGGGAAAGCGTCCTTCAGCCCCTGGTCACCCATCCGGGCGCGACTCGGGGGTTATCCGGATGTCGGCCTTGATCGGCGGATGGCACCCTGGACGCCATGCCAGCGACAGCCGAAGCCGCCGCTCGTCCCGCCCGGATCCGGCGGCCGTGGTCGACTTCGGGCTGGTTATTGCTGGTCACGGTGCTGGTGTTCGGCTTCGGGCTGATCGCGTCACGGCCGGCCTCGCCGCCGGACCAGGGACCACCGACGGGTGACATCCTCGCCGCGCAGAACGCGGTCGACGCGCTGGTGCGGCCGGGCCCGGTGGAGAACGCGATCGCCGCGCTGCCCGCCGACTTCACCGCGGTCAGCGGCATCACCCCGGGGGTGATGACGGCGCGAGACGGCACCGTGCGCGCCGTCCACACCGACGGCGGCTGCTCGGCACCCTGGGGCGACGACAACACCAAGTGGGACTACGCGGTCCCCTGCAAGGCGCACGACCTGGGCTACGACATCCTCCGCTACGCCGAACGCAAGGGGCACCCGCTCGGTCAGGAGGCCAGGGCCTCGCTCGACGACCGGCTCTCGGCCGACATGCACAACGCCTGCGTCCTCAACCCGATGGACTCGCGCGGCACCTGCGACGTCGTCGCCTCCCTCTATACCGCCGGTCTCGTGCTCAACTCCTGGCATCAGCGCTGGGGGCCGCCGGTCGGCGACCCGCTCGGCCCGATGATCGTCGGTGTGCTGGTGATCGGCGCGTTGCTGGTGTTCCGGCTGCGCGGCTGGGTTCGCAACCGCCGGACCACCGTCACGCTCCCCCGCGAGCCGCGGCCCGTCGTCCCGGTCGGCCGGTGGGCGTTGCTCGGGGTCGCCGGTGTCGTCCTCATGCTGCTCGGTGAATCCGCCGTCGCGCTCGCGCACTGGGCGGGGGCGCCGGAGCGGTCGTTGTGGCCGCTCACCTGGCTCGCCCAGCTCTGCCCGCTCATCTTCTTCGCGGTCGGCCGGATCAACGAGGCGGGCTGGCGGTCGATCCGCGCGACCGGCGGCCGTTATCCGCAGTACCTCGCCGACCGCGCGAGCCCGTTGCTGCGCCCGGCGCTGATCTTCGCCGTCGTCGCGCTGGTCGTCCCCCTCGCGCTGGAGGTGCTGGGGATCCCGACGGGCACGAACGCCACCGTCATGCGGATCGCGCTGCATCCGCTCTGGCTGCTCGGCGTCTTCCTGCTGACCGTCGTGCTCGCGCCGGCGCTGCTGACGTTGTACCGACGGACGCGGACCGCCTCCGTCGCCGGGCTCCTGGCGCTGACCTTGGCGAGCGAGGCCGCCGCGCAGTGGTCCGGTTCGGCCGTCCCGCGCTACGCGGAGACGTTGTTCCTCGCCCTGTTCGTCCAGCAACTGGCGTTCGCCCACGCCGACGGCGTCCGCCTGCCGCGCGGCGCCCTCGTGGCGACGGCGTTCACCGGCGCCGCCGGGCTGGGGCTCGCGGTCGCCGTCCGCGGCGAAGGCCCGATGCTGCTCGGCGGCCCCGGCGCCCCGGCGGCCCTGTCGGGTCCGCCCTGGGGCGTGCTCCTGCTCGGCCTGGTCCAGCTCGCGCTCCTCGGCCTGCTCTCGCAGCCGCTGGCCCGGTTCGGCGACCGTCCCGCGGTCGCCGCCACCGCGCGTCTGGTCCTGCGCGCCCCGATGAGCCTGTACCTCGGCTTCCTGTCCGCGATGCTGCTGCTCGTGGCGGTCGTCTACCTGCCGGGACCGTTCGTGGACGGGCTCAGCTGGCTGGCGCGCCCGCGAATCCTGCTCGCGATGGCCCTGTTGGCCGTGCCCGCCGTGCTCGTCTTCTGGTGGTTCGAGCGGCACTGGAACACTCAACTGCGTGGACCGCAACAGCGGGCGGTCGACGAGCCGGGCCTGCGGGCCATGGTCTTCTGCCGCGCGGCGGCGACGGTCGGCATGGCGTACGCGATGCTCGGCGTGTTCGGGTTCGCTCTGACCCGCTTCGGCGGCGCGTCCGCCGACGCCGACCTCCTCGGGATCCGGTTCGGCCCGGTCCAGAGCCTGGTCAACCTGCTGCTCGGGGTGTACCTCCTGCACACCGTGCGGAACGGCACCAGCCGGATGACGGGGACCTGGCTCGTGTGCGCGGTCGCGTGCGCGCCGCCTTTGATGACGGCTCTCGAAGGCGAGCGGGTGAGCGCCGCGTCCGTCGCGCTGCCGGTCGCGACGATCGTCGTCGCGATGCTCGCGGCGGCCGCCACGCTGGTCCCGGCCCGCGCCGCCCGGCGTGTCCTACCCTGATCCATACGGCGCTGACCAGGCATTCTCCGTACCATCAGGAGGAAAACGGTGGTGCGTGCCACATCTTCGGGGGGATGTGTAATCCTGCGACAACCCGCAACAGGCACCATGCGTCCCTTGAAGAGACCGTCGAACCGGTAACGACCAGAAGGAGCAGACCGCGTGGAGTACCCGCCTCGGAATGGGCATGGGGATCGACGTCCCGCCCGGCCTAGGCAGGACGCGCCCGGACGCGTTCCTTCCCGACCGGCCCCGCCCCGTGGAGCCCGCCCGGCCCCTTCCCGCCAGGCCGCGGGCATGCCGCCCCGGCGCCCGGCCCCGAGGCGACGGTCGTTCCGCGGCCCCAAGATCGCTCTCGGCCTGGTCTCGCTGCTGGTGATGGGCCTGACCGGGTACGCGTGGGCCGCGATGGACGGCCTGACCTTCGCGAACGTCGGCATCGGCGCGGACGAAGGCGAGAAGCCCGCCGACGGCGCCCGCGACATCCTGCTCGTCGGCCTCGACAGCCGCACGGACGCGCAGGGCAATCCGCTGTCGAAGGAGGTCCTGGCCCAGCTGCGTGCCGGACAGGCCGACGGCGAACTGAACACCGACTCGCTGATCTTCGTGCACATCCCGAACGACGGCTCCAAGGCCGTCGCGATCTCGCTGCCGCGCGACTCCTACGTCGACATCCCCGGCGGCTACGGGAAGCACAAGATCAACTCGGCCTACGCCCGCGCGATGCTCGACGAGCGCAAGAAGCAGCAGGAGAACGGCGTCTCCGACCCGAAGGAACTCGACCAGAAGGCCAACGAGGCCGGGGCGAAGACCCTGATCAAGACGGTCGAGCAGCTGACCGGGTCGACCATCGACAACTACGCCGCCATCAACCTGCTGGGCTTCAGCGAGATCACGCAGGCCATCGGCGGGGTCGACGTCTGCCTCAACGACGACGTCAACGACCAGTTCTCCGGCGCGAAGTTCACCAAGGGCCCGCACACCATCTCCGGTGTCGAGGCGCTCGGCTTCGTCCGGCAGCGGCACGGGCTGCCGCGCGGCGACCTCGACCGGGTCGTCCGGCAGCAGGTGTTCATGGCCGGGATGGCGCGGAAGGTGCTGTCGGCGGGCACGCTCGCGAACCCGGGCAAGCTCAACGACCTGATCACGGCGATCAAGAAGTCGGTCGTGCTCAACCAGAACTGGGACGTCTTCGGCTTCGCGCAGCAGATGAAGAGCCTGACCGGCGGCCAGCTCGAGTTCCGGACGATCCCGATCGTCAACATCGAGTACAAGACCCCGAACGACGGCGTCGCCATCCAGGTCGACCCGAAGCAGGTGAAGAACTTCGTCCAGGGGCTCGCGGGCCCGCAGCCGGGCGAACAGCAGCAGGCGCCGCCCGCCGAGTCGCCCAACAAGGCGACCACGGTCGACGTCCGCAACTCGACGCCCCGGGACGGGCTGGCCTCGTCGGTGCTGAAGCAGCTCGTCGACAAGGGCTTCACCGCTGGTGACACGGCCACCGCGAGCGCGCGCAAGAAGACGGTCGTCTGGGTCGCCAAGGGCGAGAAGGCGAAGGGTCAGGCGGTCGCCGAGGCACTCGGCGGCAACCCGACCGTCCAGGAGGACAAGAGCGTCGAGGCCGGGCATGTGATGGTCTTCCTCGGGTCGGACTTCAAGGCGCCGAGCGGCACGGAAGGCTCCGGCTCCTCGCAGAACGCCGCCGGTTCGTCGGCCGCCGCGCCCCCGCCCGAGCAGTCCGCCGAGAAGCCGATCACCGCCGAAGGCGTGCCCTGCGTCAACTGACGCGCAGGCGCTGCACCGAGTGTCGCGAAAGCCACTTTCAGGACGTCAGATGTCCTGAAAGTGGCTCTCGCGCCGCCGTCGAGCACCATTCCTTCACCCATTCGGCCCAACGAGCCGAAATCGACCGGAAAACCACCCCCGAAACCGCGTAAGAGCGGCGGCCCTGCCGACTTTCATACACGTGAGCGCGCTCGTCCCCGGTTTTGTCACACGGGGCGGGCGGTGGAGAAGGTTGGCAAGGCAGGGGATGGGGAGTGCTGATCGACGCTGAGAGCTATCAGCGGATACTCGGAGACGAGCTCCGCAAGCTCCGCCGTAAACGTGGCTGGACACGCAAGGAACTGAACCAGCATCTGCAGAGCGAGATCTCGCTCCAGACGCTGGCGACCTACGAGCTGGGCACCCGGCACTGTTCCGTGGTGCGGCTGGTCGAACTGTGCGTCGCGATGGACGAGCTGCCACAGGATCTGCTGGCCAAGGTGCATCGCCGGGTGTTCGTGGACGAACCGGGCCGGGTCCGGGTCGACCTGCGCCAGGTGATCAAGGACGACCAGGAGGAACTGCTCCCGCTGCGGCGGTGGGCGGACGACCGGCTCAAACGGTCGAGCGACAACGGCTCCGCCGAAGTCCATCTCGACCTCGCGGCGCTGGAACGGATGGCCGAACTCTGCGGCATCCCCACCGTCGATCTCATCGGAAGGCTTCGCCGGCTCAACCCCTCATGAGCGCGGCGTTCCCCGGTCCGTGAAGGCCATGCCCCCCATCTTGGCTTTCACGGACCTCCCCCTCTTTTCAGCCGAGGAGTTCGTAGTCCTCGCGGCGCACCTTGCGGGTGTCGAGCCAGTACCGCCAGGTGAAGCCCGGCCAGATCGTGCGGTTGACGCCCTTCGCGTCGAGGTACCAGCTCTTGCAGCCGCCCTGGGTCCAGATGCCCTTGGCGAGTTTGCGCTGGATCTCGCCGTTGAAGCGCTCCTGCGCCTCCGGCCGCGGGTCGAGCGCCTTGCCGCGGGCGAGCCGCAGCGCCTGCGCGACGTAGGAGATCTGCGCTTCGATCATGAACACCACGGAGTTGTGCCCCAGCCCGGTGTTCGGGCCGAGCAGGAAGAACAGGTTCGGGAACCCGGACACGGTGATGCCCTGGTACGTCCGCATCCCCTCGGTCGCCCACTCCTTGCCGAGGTTGCGCCCGTCCCGGCCGATGATCTCCAGATCGTCGAAGGCGTCGGTGACGTGGAATCCGGTGCCGTAGATGATCGCGTCGACCTCGTGCTCGACACCGGCGCCGTCGACGACGCTGTGCTCGCGGACCTCTTTCACGCCGTCGGTGACGACGTCGACGTTGTCCCGCGCGAGCGCCGGGTAGTAGTCGTTGGAGACCAGGACCCGCTTGCAGCCCATGGTGTAGTCCGGCGTCAGCTTCCGGCGCAGCTCCGGGTCCTTCACGCTCTTGTGGATGTTGCGCTGCGCGATGCGCTGGCCGATCTTCATCACCCACGGCTGTCCGTTGAAGCCGATCGCGCGGGCTTCGAGACCCCAGTAGAGAACGTCGCGGAAGGCGCGCTGCAGCAGCGGCACCGAGCTGAACGTCTTCCGGAGCGCTTCCGGCATCTCACGGTCCGGCTTCGGCATGATCCACGGCGGCGTCCGCTGGAAGAGCGTCAGCTCGGCGACGTCCTTCGCGATCCGCGGCACGAACTGGATCGCGCTCGCGCCGGTGCCGACCACGGCGACGCGCTTGCCGGCGAGGTCGTAGTCGTGTTCCCACCGCGCCGAGTGGAACGCCCGGCCCTGGAAACGCTCGATGCCGGGCAGCTTCGGGATCTGCGGCAGGTGCAGCGCGCCGACTCCGGCGACCAGCGCGGGCGCGACGAACTCGTCACCCGACTTCGACGCGACATGCCAGCGGTTCTCGTCCGCGTCCCAGCGGGCGCCGGTCATCTCCTGACCGAAGCGGATGAAGCGGTGCAGGTCGTACTTCGCGGCGACGTCGCGCATGTACTGCCAGATCTCCGGCTGCGGCGAGTACGCGCGGGACCAGCCGGGGTTCTGCTCGAACGAGTACGAGTACATATGCGAGGGAATGTCGCAGGCGCAGCCGGGGTAGGTGTTGTCCCGCCACGTGCCGCCCACGTCGTCGGCCTTCTCCAGGATCACGAAGTCCTCGCGGCCCTCTTTGCGCAGCTGAATGGCCATGCCCAGCCCGGAGAAACCGGTTCCGACGATGACGACACCGGTCTCGGTGCGGTTGCCCATGACCCCGACCTCTCGTTCGTTTTACCTGTTACCGGGAGTTCACCTTACTCGAAGTAGGTTACCTTCGGTAGAGTGTTGTGGTGACGACGGCGAAGCGCAAACGCATGCCACGAGCAGAGCGAATGCGGCAAATGATCGAGATCGCTGAGGAGGTCTTCGCCGACCGCGGCTACAGCGCGGCGTCGATGGACGACATCGCGGAACGCGTCGGGGTCTCCAAGCCGATGCTCTACGAGTACTTCAACTCGAAAGAGGGGCTGCTGCTGGCCTGCATCCAGCAGTCGCGGGCAGCACTGCGCGAGGTCACCGAACGGGCGACCATCGGCGCGACGTCCGCCGAGGACGCGCTGCGGCGCGGGCTGCTCGCCTTCTTCGTCTTCATCCGCGAACGACGGCAGGCCTGGTCACTGCTCCGCCACGAAATGGCTCTGATCGGAACCGGGGCCGCCGACGAGATCGAGCAGACCCGGCGCCAGCAGACCGACCTGATCGCCGCACTGATGGGTGACTACTTCGACGCCGGGGACGACCTCCACGCCGAGGCGTCCGCGGAATTCGTCGTCGGCGCGTGCGAGCGGCTCGCGATCTGGTGCGAACGACACGAGGACGTCAGCCCCGAAACGGCGACCGGATACGCCATGGACGTCCTCTGGTCAGGCCTGTCCGGGCGGGCCCGCTGAAACGACTGTGAAGATGCTCGTGCATTAGGCCATTCGGTCGTCACTCAGAGCACATTGCCGCCAGTGTCTTGTGACACAGAGTTGTCCTACTGTATCGATGACACTGTAGAAAGTCTGATGGACAGTCGCGGCCTCCGTCAGGAGGGGGCGCCACCACCTGAAAGTGGCGTCATGACGGCGGCCTGACCGAGTCCATTGAGTGACGCTTGCTCGCGAGGAGAGGGGTGAGGCGGATGACCGAACCGATCACCGCGTCGTACGTCCAGGAGGACGACGACTGGAAGATCACGGTCAGCGGCTCCGGCAAGGAACTGACCGGTCGCGCGCCGGGCATCATCGCGGCACGGGACCGGGCCGACCAGCTGGTCGAGAAACTGTCCCCGCCGGAACATTCGACGGTGGTGCACCTGCTCAACGGCAGCGCCCTCGAGTTCACCGCCGCCTACATGACGGCGAGGCTCACGCTTCCGGAGATCGAACCGCTCGAGGTTCCTCCGCCGTCGAACGGCAAAGCCAAGGAGAAGACCGGCGGCAAGCCCCCGGTGCCCCAGGGCAAAGAACTCCCGAAGGCCGTCGACGAGGCGAAGTCCAAGGAGAAGTCCGAGCCCGCCAAGACACCCGCCAAGGCGGCTCAGACCTCCTGAGACCTACTTCAGGAGTTTGCGGATCAGCAGCACGCCGATCAGCACCGCCCCGCCGATGAGCGGGTACTTCACCTTGGGCTCGTCCAGCTTCGCGCGCAGGCCGGTCTTCGCGGAATCCACCAGCTTCGCGGGGTTCGCCTTCGTGCCCAGCTGGTCGAGCGTGGCGACCAGCGCGTTCCTGGCCTGCTCGATCTCACGCTCGATGGTCTCGGGATCGCGAGCCACGTGTCCTCCTCGCCGCGACGGACTTGCTGGAAGCCCACGTTAGAGGACGCCGCCCCTCACGGTGGCACCGGCCACGCCGAGAAACGCGGATCGTGTCGCACGCTACGATTTCGGGGCAGTACTGGGGCCCGTAGCCCAATTGGCAGAGGCACACGGTTTAGGTCCGTGCCAGTGAGAGTTCGAGTCTCTCCGGGCCCACCCACTACGACACGTCGGTGACCGTCGCGTGACCGTGCGTGACCAGTCGCTCCGCCGGCCCGCTCACCCCTCCTTCGCGGGGCCGGTCCGGTTCAACGGATACCGCGGAAACCAGGGCGGCTTTCTCCCGGCGGGCGGCCTCCGCTTCGATACCGCCACAGAAATTCGTAAGAACAATCCAAACCCGAGTGATCTTGCCCGAAAGAACCTGCCTTGCCTTATCGGGCGAATCGTTTGAGCCGGACGCCGATTTGCGTATACTCGGCCTCAAGCACCGGCAGAGCGATATCGGGGTCAGCCTGCGGAGCTCTCGCGTTTTCGGGGTAATACCACGACATTCCGGGGGGATACGTGT
The DNA here is from genome assembly GCF_900105055.1 of Amycolatopsis lurida. NCBI lineage: Bacteria > Bacillati > Actinomycetota > Actinomycetes > Pseudonocardiales > Pseudonocardiaceae > Amycolatopsis > Amycolatopsis lurida. The sequence goes on along the minus strand of NZ_FNTA01000004.1, from coordinate 5,751,284 downwards.
ACCCGCTCGACGGTTGACGCGCCAGCACCAGGCGCATTGCGGGCGTGGTTCACCATTTCACCCGCACCTCTCCGCATGAATTCACCGAGCCCGCGGCATTCACGCGCGCGATTCTGCCAGCTCGCGTTTCGCTGCCCGCCAGCGCTTTTACAGGGAGAGCCATGCCCAGAATTCGACTCACCTATTGGTGGGACGGCCACGCCCCCGGCGACGTGGTCGATGTCGACGACCAGGTCGCGGTCACGTTGGTCGGCCGGATCGCGGTGCGCGCCGAGGACGACGGCGGCGAACCCGCGGCCGAGCGGGCCGAGGCGAGCAAGGAGTGACCGGCCCGATCGTCTTCCCCGATGTCGAGCGGCTGGTCGTCGACTCGATCAAGAACCGCGCGGAACTGGCCGGGATCCTCGTGGACAACAAGCCGCCGCCCGGGTTCGACGGCACCCGGAAAACCGTGCTGGTCTCGCGCGTCGGCGGCGCGTGGATCGACGACCAGTACCTCGACCAGCCGTTGATCGATCTGGAGTGCTACGGCCCCGACAAGACGGCCGCGCACGGGGTGGCGTTGCTCGCGAGGGCCGCGGTCCTCACGTTGCGCGAAGTCGGCTACGGCGGCGCGCGGGTGGTCGACGTCGCCGAGATGGACGGGCCGCGCTGGCTGCCCGACTACCACCACGCGGCGGCCAGCCGCTACCTGGCCACGGTGCGGCTGCTCGTCCGGCCGGCCTGACCCTTTCCGTTCCGAACCGAGGAGTGAGCACAGATGGCTGGTTCCAACGCCAAGGAGATCCGGGTCGCCGGTAGCGGCCGTGTCCTCGTCGCCCCGCTGGGCACCGCGGCTCCCGCGGACACCACCGCGGCGTGGGGCGCCGACTGGAAGGATCTCGGCTACACCACGACCGACGGGGTCAAGGTGGCCAAGAAGGACAAGATCGACCCGATCGACACGTGGCAGAGCGTCAGCCCCGCCCGATTCGTCTACTCCGACCGCGACCTGACCTTCAAGTTCCAGATGCTGCAGCTCAACGAGGACACGATGCCGTTCTTCTTCGGGGGCGGCGCGGTCACGCAGGTCGGGACGTCGGGCGTCCACAAGTACGAGATGGCCGCCGAGCCGAAGTTCGACGAGCGCATGCTCGGCGTGGAGTTCACCGACGGCAACGACGTGAAGTACCGCCTCATCGTCGCGCGTGGACAGGTCACCGAGACCGAGGAGATGGCGCTGGTGCGCACCGCTCCGCTGAAACTCGGCGTCACCTACACGGCGCTGGCCGTCGACGAGAAGGCCCCGCTGGTCACCTTCCTGATGAAGGACCCGGCCTACGCCGCCGTCTGACGATCGACTCTCCGCCCTGCTCCGAAAGGACACAGCCATGACCCGCTTCAACGTCAACGCCGCTCGAGCCCAGCGCCTCGAAGTGGACGGCACGGACTGGGAGTTCGAACTGGACGACGAGGTCTTCCGGCTGCCCCGCGAGTTCCCGCGCGCCATGGCCAGGAAACTGAGCCAGGTCGACGACAACGACGTCGACGGCCTGCTCGAAATACTGCTCGGCGAGGAGCAGTACGAGCGCTTCGACAAGCACCTGGTGACCGTGCAGGACGTCGCCGCGCTGTTGGAGGCCTACGGCAAGGAGACGGGTCTGCCGCTGGGGGAAGGCTGAGCCTCGGCACGCTCGTCGAAGAGCATGCCGAGGCCCTCGAGGCCGACCTGCTGCGGTACTACAACGTGGATCTGCTCGACTGGTACCGGGAGAAACTGTCGTCCCGGCGGTTGAAGGTGCTCATCGAGCACCTGCCGCGGGATTCGTCGTTCGCGAAATCGCTGCACGGCGAGGAAGCGGAGTGGCGCCTGAGCGACCATCTGCTGGCCGCGGTGGTGGATCACCTGGCGGTGTCGAACTGGATGTTCGCCACCGTCAACCGGGACGAGAACGCCGAAGAGATCCCGTACCCGCAAGCCATTCCACGTCCGGGCCCCGAAGCGGCCGACGAGGAAGCACCGACGGCGGAACCCGAAAGCACGGACGCGAGCGAGATCCTCGCCTTCCTGCGCAGTGGTTAGGAGGCAGACGTGACCATGCCGCCCATCGGGGGCTATTACCCGACCGGCCCCGGCCCCGGCCCCGGCCCGATGACGCCTGAGCAGAGCGAGGCGATGATCAAGCAGGTCGTCGCCGCGTTCAAGGTCGCGTTCCCCGACCCGGCCGTGCTCCACAAGGGCGAGGTCACGGCCATCAAGAACGAGCTCAACGGCGTCACGAGCGCGCTCAACCTGTTCAAGGTCGAATGGACCGCGTTCAAGCTGGAGCCACCGTCGATCTGGGAGATCGTCCAGAAACGCCGGGCGGAAGCACGGGGTGAGGCACCCGACCAGCTCAAAAAACTCGGCACTTCGGCGAAGGAGCTCGCGGAGACCGCGAACCGTGTCGCGACCAAGGCGCAACAAGCCATCGAGGGCCTGGCGACGAAGAAGGAAGTCAAGGCCGACGACGACGCCGTCCGCAACAAGGTCAACACAGAAGTGAAAGCGGTCAACGTCCGCATCAACAACCTGCAGAACGCTATCAACAAAAGCATCAAAGACGCCAACCAGAAGACCCGCAAGGCGGGAGGCGAGGAAGCCGCGGCGATCAGGGCCGAGGGCAAAAAGACTCGCAGCGCCGTCAACGAGCTCAACAACGCGGTCAAGGGGACGAGCGCCACCATGAACCAGCTCAAACAACGGCTCGACGCGATCGAACAGTCCCTCCGCTGATCATCACCACGCAGACGAAGGAAGCCAGCCAGCATGAGAAATGCCTTGGTACAGGCCACGGGCGCGGTCGGCCGGTTCCGTGCGGCGCTGGCGCAGGCCAGTGGGGCGGGCGGCCAGTTCCGTACGGCCACGAGCCAGAGCGCCACCCAGGTCCGCCAGCTCAAGACCGCGGCCGACCAGGCGGCCAGGTCCGTACAGCAGGCCGGGCGGCAGGCGGCGTCCGGTGGCGGGTTCTTCTCCCGGTTCAGCCAGGGGCTGCGCACGGCGACCACCGCCCAAAGAGGACTCAACGCCGCGATGAAGGCCAACGTCCTCGGCTTCCTGCTGAGCCTGTTGCTGCCGCTGGTCGCCAAGATCGTCGACATGGCCATGCAGTCGCAGCGCGTGCGGCAAGTCGTGTCGGCGGCCTTCCGGATCATCGGGCAGGTCGTCGGCGCGGTGATGGATTTCATCCGCAAGATCATCAGCGCGGTATGGCCGTGGATCGAGACCTACGTCCGGACGTACATAAACATCGTCATGACGGTGATCCGGACCGTCATGAACGTCATCCAGACGGTCATTTCCACGGTCTGGAACGTGATCTCCACGATCTTCCGCACCGCCATGAACGTGATCAGCACGGTCGTCTCCGGTGCCTGGAACGGCATCAAGAACGTGATCATGCCGGTCATCACCTGGATCGGTGAGGCCATCCCGGCCGTCTGGAACCGGGTGACCGGCGCGTTGCGCGCGGCGTGGGACGGGCTGGCCGGTTTCGCGCGCGCCGCGTTCGAAGCGGTACTCGGGGCGGTCAAGGCCCCCATCAACGCGATCATCGGCCTGGTCAACATGGCCATCCGCGGCCTCAACAGCATCAGCGTCACCATCCCGGACTGGGTGCCGTTCGTCGGCGGGAAGACCTTCGGGATCAACCTGCCGCAGATCCCGCAGCTGGCCGCGGGCGGTATCGCCACGCCGGTGCCGGGCGGGCGGCTGGTGAACGTCGCCGAGGCCGGGCACGCCGAGGCGATCATCCCGTTGTCGAAGCTGCCGCAACTGCTCGACCTGACGAACAAACGCCGCGACGACAAGCCGGTCACGGTGAACATCCACCCGAGGGCGCGGCAGTCCGAATACGAGATCGGCCGGATCGCCGCGCGCGAACTCGCCTGGGCGGGGAAGCGATGACCACGATGCGGCCCCCGGGAACCGTTCTGCAGCAACCGGTTTTCTCGGTCGACGGCTGGGCGGGCAATACGGTCGACACCGAGGGCGTGGAGTGGTGGGTGACCAAGGAGGAAGGCTGGGCCTCCTCCCCCTCCGTCCGGCTCACGCTGACCGACCGGCCGGAGCGGGACGGCGCGTTCGACGCGCCGTCCTATCGCTCGCCCAGGGTGATCACGTTGGAGGGCACCGCGGTCGCGCCGGACCGGATCAGCAAGGAGCGCGCCAAAGACCGGTTGGCCGCCGTGCTCAACGACGGATCGCGGCTGTTCCCACTCGTGGTGACCGAGCCCCACGCGGTGCGCCGGGCGATGGTGCGGCTGTCCAGCGAGTCGAAGATCCTGGACAAGAAGGCGGGCGTCTTCGAGTTCTCGGTACAGGTCACCGCGCCGGATCCACTGCGCTACTCCGCCGAACTGCGTGTCGCGAGCTGTCCGCTGCCCAGCTCCGCGGGCGGGTTGACGTTCCCGCTGACCTTCCCCCTGGACTTCGGCACCGGTGCCACCGGCGGCAGGCTGTCGCTGGCGAACGACGGCACGGTGGCGGCCTGGCCGACGTGGAAGATCAGCGGCCCGTGCGCCGACCCGGTGATCGTCAACACCCAGACCGGTGAAGAGCTGGCGTTTCAGATCCAGCTGGCCGCCGGCGAGGTGCTCGTCGTGGACACCGACGCGCGAACCGTGCTGCTGCAAGGCCTCGCGTCGCGCCGCTCGGTGCTGTTACCCCATTCCCGCTGGTTCCCGCTCGGCCGCGGCGGGATCGACGTCGCGTTCCGGGCCGCCGTCTACAACCCGGCCGCGCGGCTGACCGCCGAATGGCGTGACGCATGGAGCTGACCGTTTCGACCCGAGGAGCCACTGATGCCCGAGCGTGATTCCGGCTGGCTGTCCGGTGGCGTCGTCGACGCCGAGGACGCCCGGCTCGCCACCGGTTCCCTGGTGGCCGCCGGGAACTCCCCGGTGCAGAGCCGGACCGGGCTGCGGCCGGCGGCGAGCGCGGGCCGGGTCGTCCCGACCAGTCCGCCGTCCGGCAAGGTGCAGGTCAATCCGTTCCAGGCGGTCGTGCAGGGGACCCGTTCGCCCAGCGCGGGCTCGTACCTGGTGACCCTGGACCAGGCCAAGACGATCGACGTGCTCGGTGCGGTGCCCGCCCACGCGACCTACGCCCGGCACGACCTGATCGTGGCGCGCCAGACCGACGCCCAGTACGGCGACACCACGTCGGCGATGACCGTCGGCCTGGTCGCGGGAACGCCCGCGCAAACGCCGGTGGAGCCCACGGTCACCGGGGACGTCATCGTGCTGGGCCGGATCACGGTACCCGCTAACGCGACGACGATCGGTTCGCCGCAGCTCCAGGACCGGCGCGTGTTCACCAGCTCCGCCGGTGGTGTCGTGCCGGTCCAGGGAGAGGTGAACCGGCCCGCCGTGCCGTACGCCGGCCAGCTGGTGTACCGCCAGGACCTCAGGGTGCTCGAGGTCTACGAGGGCACGGCTTGGAAACCCGCCGTGGCCAACTCGCTGGCCATCTACGGACCCAACGATCCGGGCTGGCCGCAAGGCGGCGACACGGTGGGCGGCAACCGCCTCGTGTTCAACCGGCTGACCATCCCCGCCGTGTACTTCGCGCGACGGCTGTTGATCACCGCGATCGCCTTCTACGACACCTCCGGTGCGGCCGACCGGTACGACATCACGTTGCAGGCCAACGGCACCACGGTCGGCCTGACCGTGGTCAACACCCCGATCGGCGCCGGGATGGCCACCGGTTCGGTGACCGGGATCGCCAGTCAGCCCGCCGACACGGTCGTCACCGTCGAGCTGGGCATCCAGCGGTTCGACGGTGACGGGTCGGCCCATGTTGGCTGGGGCCATCCGTACGACTCCATCAACGTTCTCGCGATCCCGAGCTAGGAGACGAAACCATGCCAGAACGCGACTCCGGCTGGGTCGGCGGCGCCGTTGTCGACGCCGAGGACGCCCGGCTGGCCACCGCGGCCCTCGCCGCGCCCGGGAGGACCCCGGCACAGTCCCGCACCGGCCTGCGGCCCGCCCCCGGCGATCCCGGCGTGGTCCGCGCCACCGCCACGCCGTCGGGAAACGTGACCGTGCAACCGTTCCAGGCCGTCATCCAGGGCACCCGGCACGCCGCCGCGGGCGCGTACCTGGCGACGCTGGACGAGCAGAAGACACTCGACGTGCTGAAGGTGCCCGCCCACGGCTCGTACAACCGGCACGATCTCGTCGTCGCCAGGCAGACGGACGCTCAGTACGGCGACTCGACATCGAAGTTCGCCGTCGAGATCGTCCCGGGCGGCCCCGCGTCGCAACCGAGCGACCCGGTGGTGACCGGCGACGTGCTCAAGCTCGCCAGGGTCACGGTGCGGGCCAACACCTCGACCGTGACCGGCGGCGACATCACCGACCTGCGCCCGTACACCTGCGCGGTGGGCGGGATCCTGCCCGTGCGCAACGCGAGCGAACGTCCCGCCGACGCCTACCCCGGCCTGTACGTGCATCGTGCCGACACCGGCAGACTCGAGTTCTGGACCGGTGCCACGTGGCGATCGCTGGTGGTGGAGGACGACACGGGCTGGCAGGCCGTCCCCGTGGTCACCGGCTGGACGGCGGGAAGACCAGGCGACTCCCAGGACGCCACCGCGGTCCACATACGCAGGATCGGCCCCACGGTGTACGTGCGGGGCGCGGTCACGCGCCAGAACACCCCGGCCGGACACGGCACGGTGATCCTGAAGATGCCGCAGGCCTACCAGCCGCAGTACGCCCACCGCTGGGCCGGGAACACCTGGAGTGGCCACCACGTCGGCTCGCACCAGTTCCTCGACCTCAGTATCGAGCGAAACGGTGACCTGGCCATGTGGACCGACAACACCGTCTCCGTTCCCGTCGACGAGACTGTCATGCTGCACACGTCCTACCTGCTGGGCTGACCGGACGATGGCGAACCAGAACACCGCCCGCTACCGGTACATCGTGGCCGATCTGCGGACCGGGCAGGTGCACGCGGAACTGCCGCTGCGCGACGTCTCGTTCAGCTCCGCGCTCAACGACGTGGGCGAATTCCAGGGCCGGCTGGTACTGGGCGATCCCCGGATCGCCGTGCGCGAGCCCGAGTTCGTGACCAGGCCCGCGCACACGGCGCTGTATGTCGAACGTGACGGGGTGCTCGTCTGGGGCGGGATCATCTGGACGAGCAAGTACTCGTCTGCGAGCCGGGCGATCGACATCGGCGCGGCCGGGTTCCTGTCCTATTTCGACCATCGCCGGGTGCTGCCGAAGGATTTCGACCCGGCGAGCGGCAACCTGGGGAGCGTCGCGGTCACGTACACGGACGAGGATCAGACCGAGATCGCGCGCAACCTGGTCGCCACCGCGCAGGGGCATCCGCGCGGTGACATCCGGATCCAGTCCGACCCGTCCGTGCGGTCCGGGATCCGGCGGACGATCGGCTATCCGGGTCGTGAGCTCAAATCCGTCGGTGACGCGCTGCGGGAGCTGTGCGCTCTGGAGAACGGGCCGGACTTCGCGTTCGATGTCGGCTACGGCGAGGGCGGCCACGCCGTGCGCAGGCTGCGGGTCGGCACTCCGGAACTGGGTCAGCAGGGCACTCCGTACGTGTGGGAGTTCGGCGGCAACCTCATCGAGTACTCGTGGCCGCGCGACGGGTCGTCGATGGCGACGCGGGTGTTCGCCCTCGGCGACGAGAACGAGGCCGGCCAGCAGGTCGGGATCGCACAGGACACCTCCCCGGCCCGCCTGCTGCTGGAGACCGAGGTGTCGCTCGTGAACCTGAGCGACCCGGTGCTGCTTCGTTCGCAGGCCCGTTCGGCGCTGGCCGCGGCGGTCGATCCGGTCGTGCTGCCCGAGTTGACCGTCCGGGGTGACCTGGACCCGGTGCTCGGCTCGTACGCGGTCGGCGACCACGCGTTCATCGTGGTGCGTGACGACTTCTTCCCGCTCGGCACCAGGTTCCGGGTCCGGATCGTCGCGTTCGAAGTGACACCCGGCGACGACGCGGGTGAAGAAAAGGTGCAGCTCACCGTGTCACCGATCAGCGGAGGACCGTCATGACCCGCGTGAACCAGCCCGACTCGCTGCTCACCGAGCTGCGTGACATCAAGCGTCGGCTTCGGGCGCTGGAGACAAGGAGCGCCGCCCTGCCTCCTGCGACCGCCGAGGCCGCACCGGAGCCCGAGGAACCGCACGCGGACGACGCTTCGAGCGGCGGTCGGCCTCCCGGGCCCGGCGGTCCGTGAAGGCCTCCTTGAGGGACGCTGGGTCCCTCAAGGAGGCCTTCACGGACCCGATCAGCGCACCCGGTCGTAGACCAGCGCCATCTCCCCCAGCTCCCCGGCCTCCTGATAAGCCAGCGCCCACTTCGACGCGGGCAGGCCGTCGGCGAACAGCCGTTGCCCACCGCCGGTGATCTCGGGGCAGATCATCAGGTACAGCCGGTCGATCAAATCGTCCGCGAGCAGTGCCTTGATGACGCTCGCGCTGCTGTTGACCAGGATGTCGCCCGCGCCGTCCGCCTTCAGGTCGGCGATGACGTCGGCGGCCGGGGCGTTCACGACGCGGGCACGGTCCCACGGCGCTTCGGTCAGTGTCGTGGAGAAGACGACTTTTTCGGCGTCCACCAGCCACTTCGCGTAGGCGCGGTCGCGCGGGTCGGCGTTCTCGTCGGCGGCGACGGTGGGCCAGAAGCCCAGGAATCCCTCGGCGTTCAGTCTGCCGAGCACCGCGGTGGTCGCCGTCTCGTGGATACGGGCGAGGTGGGCGCGGGCGACATCGGTGGTGGCGTACGAGACGATCGCGCCCATGTCGCCGGGGCCACCGGGACCGCTGTAGTGGCCGTCGAGGGTGAGGCTGATGTTCGCGGTGACGCGGCGGCCGGTCGGGTTCGTCATGTCGTTCAGTCCTTTTCCTGAGTGAGCTGAGCTGCGAGGTTGTCGAGCACCTGGCCCCAGCCGGTTTCGATACCGGCGATGAAGGGGACCGCCTCGACGGTCGTTTCGGTGATGCGCAGGTCGAGCCGGAGCCGGGTCCCTCCCGGCGTCTCGGCGAACTTCAGGTCGTAGTGACCGGTGAAGAAGGTGTCCCCCTGGGCGTCCAGCACCGAGAGGTCGAACTCGAGGTGTTCGGGTTCGGTCGCGGCGCGGACCTCGCCCGCGGAGCGGTAGCGCCCTTCCGCGTCGCGGTAGTCGAGTACGGCCCGGCCCCCGGCCCGCGGCTCGATGACGCAGGCGGTGACGGTCATCGAAGGCGGCGCCCACCAGGACGCGAGCAGGGCGGGCTCGGTCCAGTGCCGCCAGACGACGTCCGGCGACGCGGCGAGCAGACGGTCGAACGAGAACGCCCGCCCGTCCGCCCACCGGTCCTGCTTCGCGGAGGCGGTGTCCGCGCCGATCGCGGCCTGGTAGCGCGTGAGGACGTCTCGCTCGCCCGCGTTCGCCTCGATGGTCGCGATCAGCGCCCGCAGCCGCCCTTCGAAGTCCTTCAGCGGGCCCGCTTCGACCGCATAGACCCGGCGCTGACCCAGCGGGAAGACCGTCACGAGGCCGGCGCGGGAGAGGGTCTGCAGGTGCTTGGTGGTCTGCGGCTGCCGCAGACCGGTCAGCTCGGCGAGTTCACCGACGGACCGGGGCCGCTCGGCCAGAAGCTCGACGATGCGCCGCCTCGCTCCGTCTCCCAGTGCTGCTGCGATCTGCTCCATGCCCAGAAGTATTCACTCATCAGAATATTCCTGTCAAGGAATATCTTGGCGATGGAACTCCAGCAGGCTTCGTTCCTCGGTGAGTGTGGTGACGGTGTCGAAGACCAGCCCGTGTGCGGCGGCGAGATCGCGAAGTTCGTCGAGGCGTCGCTCGCGGCCGCCGTAGAGCACGAGCATGACCAGGTCCCATTCGGTCTGGGCGCCGATCCCGCCGACCGCCTCGATCACGAGGACCCGGCCGCCGGGTCCGGCCGCCTCGGCGCAGCGCGCCAGGATGCGATGGGCGTGTTCGTCGTCCCAGTCGTGCAGGATGTCGGAGAGCAGATAGGCGTCCGCGCCGGCCGGGAGCGCATCGAAGAAGCTGCCCGCCGTGACCTCGGCACGGTCTTCGAGGCCCTGCGCGCGCAGTTCCCGTTCCGCGGCCGCCGCGGTCGGCGCGAGGTCGACGAGATGGCCGCGCATCGAGGGGTTGGCCTTCAGGATCGCGGCGAGCAGGCTGCCGTGGCCCCCGCCGACGTCGACGAGCGAGCCGAACCGGGGCCAGTCGAACCCGGAGACGAACCTCGGCACCTGCGTCAGGTACCGCTGGGTCATCTGCCGGTCGAACGTCTCCCGAAGGTGGGGCTGCTCGGCGAGATCGGTCCAGAAGTCCTTGCCGTAACGGCGGTCGTACCCCGCCTCGCCGGTGGCGATGCTGTGCGCGAGCTCGATGAACGCCAGCTCGCCCCGCCCGCCGGCGGCGTTCATGTCGAGGAGCCCGGCGAGCCCGTTTCCGGCGTCGGCGCGCAGTTTCGCGCCGTACTCGGTGGTGCGGTAGCCGTCCGGAGTCGCCTCGACGACACCGAGGGTCGCGAGATGTCCGAGCAGCAGGCCGAGGGCCAGCGAAGATTGGCCAAGCTCCGTCGACAGGTCGTCGACGGCCGCGCCTTCGCCGGACAGCCGGTCCGGCAGTCCCAGTGTCACCGCGACGCGCAGCGCCATCGGCGTCGCCAGCCCGGCCAGCCGGAGGAATTCCTGTCTGTCCTTGTCATGAGTGGTCACGTCTGCCCACTGTGGCAGCGCGGTCAAGCGACTTACGGCACCAGCGTGCACCCGGTGAGGTCCGCGTCCTCCACGGCTTCGACGTAGCTCCGCGCGACGTCGGCCGCCGGGGTGCCTCCTTCCGGCTCGCCGAGCGCGGCGAGGGTTTCGCTCACCCAGCCGGGGCTGACTGCGTTGACCCGGAGGCCGCGCGGCAGTTCGCGCGCGGCCGCGGCGACGAACGCTTCGAGACCGGCGTTGGTCAGGACACCGAAAGCGCTGCCGCGCAACGTCTCCGGGATCCGGCCGGCGGTCAAGGTGACCGAGCCGCCATCCGGCAGATGAGGGATCGCGCGCCGCAGCAGGTACACCTGACCGAGCAGTTTTCCTTGCAGCCCTTGGGTGAACTCTTCGTCGGAGCCGCCGTCGACCGGCACCAGCGAGCCGCTCCCCGCACAGCACACGACGTGCTCGATCCCCGGCTCGGCGGCGAAGAGCGCGTCGAACGTGGCGGGCTGCTCGACGTCCACCTTGACCTCACCGGAGCGGGACGCGGGGAGCACGGCGTGCCCGCGCGCGGTGAGTGCCGACGAGACGACGGCTCCGATCGTCCCGGTGGCACCGATCACGAGGATCTTCATCGGCGTCTTTCCCTTCAAGGTCGCGTGAGTGGTTCGGTTTCGTAAGCCCGGTGCAGCGCCGAGACGAACGCCGGAGCGGACGGCAGCGGGGTCGCGCCGATCCGGCGCACCGCGATCCCGGGCGTCCACGAGTTCATGACCACCGCCCCCGCGAGCCCCGGCAGGTCGGTGAGCGTGACCTCCTGGACCCGTTGCGGCACACCGAGCTCCCCCAGCCGCCGCTGGACGATGCCCATCATGGTCCCCGTCAGCAGGTCGGCGTCCGGCCACACCACCGTATCGCCGTCCCAGAAGGCGAGGTTCCAAATCGTCGCCTCGCTCAGCCTGCCCCGGCGGTCGACGAACGCCGCGTCGTCGAACCCTTCACCGACAGCCTGCCGCCGGTAGTACGTCTTCGCCATCTCGCCGGTGTGCTTGACGGCCGGGAGGACGCGCTCGTGTTCCACGGCCGTCAGCGCCAGCGGCCCCGCCGGACCGGACGACGGCGGCCGGGTACGCACCAGGACTTCGAGGTCACCCGGCAGGTGGATCGTCACGGTCAGGGAGACGTCGGACGGGCCGGCTTTCAGCGCCTCTCGCACATACGACCGGATCCGGTCGTCGGGAAGGGCGTCGCCGAACAGCTCCAGCGAGGCGGCGCGGAGCCGGTCCAGATGCAGGTCGAGACCGCGCACACGGCCGTCACGCACCTGCATGGCCGTGAAATGCGCGAAACCGGCGAAGGCGAGCGGCGCCAGCTCTTCGGCGGTCGCCGTCCGGCCGTTCCGCTGCGCGACATGAGGACTCATGCCCGCACCGTAATCCGGTTGCGACCACCCTGTCCCGGAGGAAGGATCCCGCGGGTGCCCGCATCGCGTACCGAACTGTCGCGCTGGCAGTTCGATCTGACCTGGTCGTTGTTCGATTACCACCTCGCCGACCTCGGACCGGCGGACTTCCGCTGGGAGCCGTCGGCCCTGTGCTGGACGATCCGGCCGGACGGCACCCCGGACTGGGCCGACACCGAACCCGACCCGATCCCGGTCCCCACGATCGCCTGGCTCACCTGGCATGTCGGCTGGTGGTGGAGTGTCGCGCTGGATCACGCGAACGGGCGGACTCCGCGCGAGCGCGAGGCGATCACCTGGCCCGGTGAAGAATCCGCCGTCGAGTGGCTTCGCGGTCTTCGCGAGGAATGGCTGGCGGTGCTGGACCGGTTGACCGACGCCGACCTGGACGCGCCTTCCGCCTATCCGTGGGGCGAGGACGCCGGGCTGACCTTCGCCCACACTGTCGCCTGGGTGAACTCCGAACTGATGAAGAACGTGGCCGAGATCGGGCAGCTCAGGTTGCTGCGGCGCAGCTCGGTGTGATGCCGGGGATGGACTTCAGCTCGCCGAGGAGCATCGAACTGACGGCGACCGGATAGTCGTCGAGCGCGTACACCGTCTCGGCGAGTTCGACGCGGACCGGGGTCTTTCCCTTGTGCGCCAGCAAAGTCCGCTTCAGTTCGAGAACCGCGTCCTCGGTCAGCCGCTCGGCGGTCGCGTGCAGGGTCAACGGCGGCTCCCCGTCGCCCGCCGCGGAAAGATCGAGCGGGACGAGCCCGCCGCCGAACACGGACATCTTGTCCTCCCGCCAGTTCACCCGGCCGCTGACGCGGACGGCGTCGTCCTCGGCGAGATCCGCCGCGAACAGCGCATACGCCTTGGGAAAGAACAGCACTTCGAGCGCGGCGTCCAGATCTTCGATCGTGCAGATCGCCCATGGCTCGCCCTTCTTGTTCACCCGCCGCTCCAGTGACGTGACGATTCCGGCGACGACCAGTTCACCCTCGCGCGGCGGGTTGTCGAGGATCGCCGCGATCGGCCGGGGCGCGTGCGCCCGCAGGACGTGTTCGGCGCCGTCGAGCGGATGCGCGGACACGTACAGGCCGAGCATCTCCCGTTCGTGGGCGAGCAATTCCTTGCGCGGCCACTCTTCGTCGCCGAACCTGAGGTGCGCGAGCGGCGAGGTGCCGTCGTCGCTCTCCTCGCCCGGACCGAACAGGTCGAACTGACCCATCGCCTGCTTGCGTTTCAGCGGCACCACGGCGTCCACCGCGTCCTCGTGCACTCGCTGGATCGAAAGCCGCGTATGCCCGAGCGAGTCGAAAGCACCCGCTTTGGCCAGGGACTCGATGACGCGTTTGTTGCAGGCCACCAGTTCCGACTTGTCGAGGAAGTCGGTGAACGACGCGTACTTCCCCTTCTCACGACGGGTCTTGATGATCGCGTCGACGACGTTCGCGCCGACGTTGCGCACCGCGCCCAGCCCGAACCGGATCGCGTCCCCCACCGCGGAGAACCGGAGCCCGGATTCGTTGACGTCCGGCGGCAGCACCTTGATCCCCAGCCGACGGCATTCCGAGAGATAGACCGCCGACTTGTCCTTGTTGTCCCCCACCGAAGTCAGCAGGCCCGCCATGTACTCGGCCGGGTAATTCGCCTTCAGGTACGCGGTCCAATAGCCGACCAGGCCGTAGCCGGCGGCGTGGGACTTGTTGAACGCGTAGCCGGCGAACGGCAGGATCGCGTCCCAAAGGGCCTGCACGGCCTCGCGCGAGAAGCCGTTGGCGACCATGCCGTCGCGGAAACCCTCGAACTCCTTCTCCAGTACCTCTTTCTTCTTCTTGCCCATCGCCTTGCGCAGCACGTCGGCGCGCCCCATGGAGTAGCCCGCGACGTCCCGCGCGATCCGCATGATCTGTTCCTGGTACACGATCAGGCCGTGCGTCTCGACCAGGATCTCGCGCAGCGGCCCGGCGAGCTCGGGATGGATCGACTCGATCGGCTGCCTGCCGTTCTTGCGGTCCGCGTAGTTGTTGTGCGTGTTCATCGCGATCGGACCCGGCCGGTACAACGCGTTCACCGCGATGATGTCGCCGAATCCGGTCGGTTTCAGCCTGCGCAGCAGATCCCGCATCGCGCCGCCGTCGAGCTGGAAGACACCGAGACTGTCGCCGCGCGCGAGCAGTTCGTAGGTCGCCGGATCCTCGACGCCGAGCGTGTCGAGATCGATCTCCTCGCCGCGGTTGGCCTTGATGTTGTCGAGCGCGTCACCGATGACGGTGAGGTTCCGCAGGCCGAGGAAGTCCATCTTCAGCAGGCCGATGGCCTCGCACGACGGGTAGTCCCAGCCGGTGATGACCGCGCCGTCGTCCCTCCGCCACAAGGGGATCGCATCGAGCAGTGGTTCACTCGACATGATGACGGCGCAGGCGTGCACCCCCGCGTTGCGGATCAGGCCTTCGAGCCCGCGCGCGGTCTCGAAGATCTTGGCCGCCTCGCCGTCGCCTTCCAGCAGCGCACGGACCTCCGCCGCTTCGGCGTACCGCTCGTGATCCGGCTCGACGATCCCGGCGAGCGGGATGTCCTTCGCCGCGACCGGCGGCGGGAGCGCTTTGGAGATCCGGTCCGCGATCGCGTACCCGCTCTGTCCATAGTGGACGCGCGCGGCGTCCTTGATGGCCGCCTTCGTCTTGATGGTGCCGAAGGTGATCACCTGGGCGACGTGCTCGGCGCCGTACTTGTCGGTGGCGTACCGGATCATCTCGCCGCGCCGCCGGTCGTCGAAGTCCATGTCGATGTCCGGCATGGAGACCCGCTCCGGATTGAGGAACCGTTCGAAGAGCAGCCCGAGGTCGATCGGGTCCAGGTTGGTGATGCCGAGCGCGTACGCCACGAGCGAGCCCGCCGCCGAGCCGCGGCCCGGCCCGACGCGGATGCCGACGCGGCGGGCGTGGTTCATCAGGTCGGCGGTGATCAGGAAGTACGCCGGGAAGCCCTTGTCGGCGATCACCCCGATCTCGAAGTCGGCGCGGGCGAGGTACGCCTCGGGGACACCGCCCGGCAGACGGCGGCGAAGCCCGGCCGCGACCTCCTCGCGCAACCAGGACTCCTCGTCGTGTCCGTCGGGGACTTCGAAGACCGGCATGCGGTCGACGTGCCGGTAGACGTCGTCGTAGGGCTCGATCCGTTCGGCGATGAGCAGCGTGGAGTCCGCCGCGCCCGGGACCTCCGTGTCCCAGTACTCCCGCATCTCCTCCGCGGATTTGAGGTAGTAGCCGTCGCCGTCGAACTTGAACCGGCCGGGATCGTCGAGGGTCTTGCCGGACTGAACGCACAGCAGCGCCGAATGCGCGGCGGCCTTGTCCCGCGTGACGTAATGCGAATCGTTGGTGGCTAAGGGTTTCAGCCTGAGCCTGCGCCCGATGTCCAGCAACCCGTCCCGCACGGACCGTTCGATCGGGAGCCCGTGGTCCATCAGTTCGAGGAAGAAGCCGTCCGCGCCGAAGATGTCGCGGTAGTCCGACGCCGCCTGGATCGCCTCGCCGGGCTGCCCGAGCCGGAGCCTGGTCTGCACCTCGCCCGACGGGCATCCGGTGGTGGCGATGATGCCTTCGTGGTGCCGGGCGAGGAGTTCGCGGTCCATCCGGGGTTTGCGGTAGTAACCCTCCAAGCTGGCCAGGGAGGACAGCTTGAACAGGTTCCGCAACCCGGTCGCGTTCTCCGCCAGCATCGTCATGTGCGTGTAGGCGCCGCCACCGGAGACGTCGCCGCCGTCGCCTCGACGTCCCCAGAGCACCGGTTTCTTGTGGAAACGGGACTCCGGCGCGAGGTAGGCCTCGATGCCGATCACCGGTTTGAGCCCCGCCCGGACGGACTGCCGGTAGAACTCGTCCGCGCCGTACATGTTCCCGTGGTCGGTCATGCCCACCGCGGGCATGCCGAGCCGCCGGGCCTCGGCGAACAGGGGCGCGATCTTGGCCGCGCCGTCGAGCATCGAGTACTCGGTATGAACGTGCAGGTGCACGAAGGAGTCCACCGGCCACTCCTCACGGTTGTACGATTCCGGTCAGACGCGGCGATTGGACCGTTGGCGTGCCGGTGTTGTCCAACAAGCGACACGCGGCCGTCGACAACCACAAGTTGTAGGGAGACACAGTGGAGCTGGATCTTGGCGCGGTGCGCGCGTTCGTCGCGGTGGCCGACGACCGGTACTTCAGCGAGGCGGCGATCCGGCTGGAGATCAGCCAGCAGGCGATCTCCAAACGCGTCGCGAAGCTCGAGGCGGATCTCGGCGTGCGGCTGCTGTCACGGACGCGCGGCGGGGCGGAGCCGACCGAAGACGGCGAGGAGTTCCTCAACCACGCCCGTGCGCTGATCAGCCTCGCGGACCAGGCCGTCGAACGCCTCCACGGCAGGCGGCGGGCGCTGCGCGTCGACGTCCTCGGCACGCGGCTGGCGACCATGGAGGTCGTCCGGGCCTTCCACGCCGAACACGACGACGAACTGGAGCTCGTCACGCCCGGGCTGGGCGCGGTGCGCCGGTCCCTGCTGCCGGATTCCGTCGATGCCGCCTTCGCCCGCGTCAGCACCGTGCCGTCCCCCGGGATCGGCCGCACGCCCGCCTATCTGGAGCCGGCGAATCTGCTGGTCGGGCGACGGCATCCGCTCGCACGGCGGCGCCGGGTCGCGATGGCGGAACTCGACGGCCTGACGGCGTGGATGCCCTACAACGCGCGCGCCAGCGAATGGGCGGAGTTCTGGCAGGAACTGTGCCCGGAGTTCGGCATCCTGGTCGACACCGACGGCCCGAACTTCGGGCTCGAACACCACGTCGAGGTGCTGAGCGAGTCGACGGACAGGCTGGGTTTCGTCGGCGCGAAGATGCACGTGCCGTGGCATCCGGACGTCGTCCAGATCCCGCTCGTCGACCCGACGCCGGTGTATCCGTTCTCCCTGCTGTGGCGGCTCGAGAACCGGCACCCGACGCTGCGGTTGCTGATCGAGCACGTCCGCACCGCGTACCGGCCCTTCGATCCGGAGCGGCAGTGGCTCCCGGTGTCGGATCGGGAGGCCATGAGCGCGGATTGAGTCGATGGTCCGCCGACCGTCCTTTGTGGCCGGACCGGGCACCGTCTTGACGGGCCACGGATCGGGATCTACTCTTCTCCCTTCAGACAGGCACAGACGAAGAGCCACTGTCAGCGGTCTTCGTCGTGTCTGTTTTTTTGTGTCGGATCGCTGACAGCCAGCGCAGAAAGTTGGCGGTCCATGAGTTCATCGACGCTCAGCCCGACAGGCTCGATTTCGAACGTTTCCCAGGTAGCGGCACTGATCAACAGTCTTTCGAAGTTGCCGCGCAAGGCGAATCTGCTGTGGTACCTCGTGCTGGGCGGTCTTTTCCTGGACGCCTACTCCAACGCCGCGCTCGGCGCCGGACTGTCGCCGATGATCAAGGAACTCGGCCTCGGCTCCACCCAGGTCGGCGTGCTGACCGCGACCGCGCCCGCGGTCGCCATCCTGTTCAACCCGATCGGCGGCTGGCTGGCCGCCCGCATCGGGCGCGTCAAACCGCTCATCGCCGCCAAGGCGATCGCGGCGATCGGCGCGGTGCTGACGGCGACGGCGGGCGGCTTCGGCGAGGTGTGGTTCGGCCGCGGCCTGGTCGGTGTCGCCTACGGCATCGACTTCGCGGTCGCGATGGCCATGCTCGCCGAGTACACCCCCGCGAAACTGCGCGGACGGCTCAACCTCTGGCAGTCCGTCTGGTACGTCGCCACCACCGTGAACCTGGGGCTGACGCTGGTGTTCTTCCACCTCGACGCCGGGGTGGGGATCTGGCGGTGGTCCGTCGGCTCGGCCGGTGTCTTCGCGATCGCGCTGCTGGTCCTGCAACTGGCGTTCCTCGTGGAGAGCCCGTCGTGGCTCGCGGCCAAGGGCAGGCTCGCCGAGGCCGCGGTCAGCCTCCGCCGGATCTACGGTTTCCAGGTGACGCCGGGAGCGAAGAGCGGGCCGGATCCCGCCACGGAACAGAAGATCGGGTTCCGGCACGCGGGTGTGCTGTTCCGCAAGCCGTATCTGCCGCGGACCTTCCTGTCCACGGCGATCTCGCTGACCCAGTCGATGCAGTACTTCGCCGTCGGGTGGTACCTGCCGGTGATCAGCCTGGCGATCTTCGGCCAGGCTTTCCAGACCGCGACCCTCGGTTCGATGATCTTCAACATCGCCGGGATCATCGGCGGCGCGCTCTCGGCGTACGTCGGCAGGAAGATCGGGCTCCGGACGAGTTCGGCCATCGGGTACGCGTTCGCGTTCGCCATCCTCCTGGTGATGGGGCTGGGCTTCGGGAAACTGCCGATCGCCGTCGGCTTCCTGCTCCCGTTCCTGTTCATCTTCTTCCACTCGGCCGGTCCGGGTGCGAACGGCAAGTCGATCGCGGCGCTGTCCTATCGCAGCGACATCCGCACGCTCGGCACCGGCGTGACCGGGATGCTCGGCAGCTTCGGCAGTGTCATCGGGCTGTACGTGTTCCCGCAGATCAAGGAGGCGATGGGGCTGGGGCCGACGATCGCCCTGCTCGCGGTGGTGCCGTTCCTCGGTCTGGTCTCGTGCCTGATCGTCCGCTGGGACCCCACGCGCAGCGGGATCGATCCCGACGACGAGACGATCGACCTCAAGCTCAGGAGCGCCTGATGCGGCGCGGGATCCTGGCCGTCGACGAGGGTTCCACCGGGACGAGGGCGGCGGTCGTCGGCGAGGACGGCCGGTGCGGGCCCTCCTTCTACACCTCCATCGACGTGAGCCACCCCGAACCGGCGCAGGTCGAACAGGACGCCATGCAGCTGCTGGACCGGACCGTCGGCGTCGCCCGTCAAGCGGTGGCGTGGGCCGCCGAGAACGGCGTCGAGATCGCGGGCATGTCGATCTGCACGCAGCGGGCGACGGCCGTCCTGTGGGACCGGGAGACCGGGCGCCCGCTGGCCCCCGCCGTGGTGTGGCAGGACAGCCGTTACGCCGCGGAGCTGGCGCAGCTCGCTCCGGAGTGGGACCGGCACCTGTGGCCGGCGACCGGACGTCCGGTGGGAACTCGCGCCCCGTTCCTGTGGGCGGCACGGCAACTCGAGCGGCTCGACGTCCCGGCGGAGCGGGTGCTGTTCGGTTCCGTCGACACCTGGCTGGTGTGGCATCTCAGCGGTCGCGAGCGGTTCACGATCTCGGCGACCAACGCCGTCGCGTTCGGCGGATATCGGTTGCGTGAGCACACGTGGGACGCCGATTGGCTGGCAGCACTGGGTTTTCCCGCCGAGCTGGCGCCACCGCCCCTGGACGACGATGGCGATTACGGTCACACGGACCCGGAACTGCTCGGCATCCGTGTGCCGATCGCGGCGGTCATGGGCGATCAGCACGCCTCACTGATCGCGCTGGGCGCGCTGTCGCCGGGCCAGGGCACCTGCGTCCACGGCACCGGCACGTTCGTCGGCGCGCTGGCCGGGGACGAACCGCCCGAGGCGGTGGGCGGGCTCGACGGCGTGCTGTGCCTGGTCGCCTGGCGAAGCCGCGGCCACAGCCGGTTCAGCCTCGAGGCCTACACCTCGACCACCGGCTCCGCCCTGCGCTGGCTCACCGAAGATCTCGGCCTGTTCACCTCCGCGGCCGAAATCAGCGCGCTGGCCGCGACCCAGCCGAGCGGTGAGGCGACCTGGTTCGTGCCGACACTCGCCGGGCTGCGCACGCCGGTGCTGCGGCCCGAAGCGCGTGGCGTGCTGGCCGGGCTGAGCCTGGCCACCACACGGGAAGTCCTTGCCCGCGCGGTGATCGACGGGATCGCCCACGCGGTGAGCGACACCGTCGACGCTCTGCGGACGACCATGGACCGGCCTCTGACCCATCTGCGGGTCGGTGGCGGTCTGGCGGCGAGTGACGCGCTGCTCCAGAGCCAGGCCGATTTCACCGGTCTCGCCATCGAGCGGGTGGCGGATTCGGCGACCGCCAGCCTGCGCGGCGCCGCCTATCTCGCCGGCACGCGGCTCGGGCTGTGGTCGTCGCTGGCCGACGCGGTGGCCCACCGGCCGCCGGACCGGATCTTCGAACCCGGCCTCGCCGAAACCGACCGGCTGAAGCTGCGCGCGCGCTGGCAAGACGTGCTCGCCGTCTCGCTGTCGTGAATTCCCTGTTCTGATCGGAAAGGCTTCTCCATGTTCACACTGCCGTCCCGGCGGCCGAACGCCGTCGCCGCGGGAGCGACCCCTTCGGCACCCTTGCGACTGGACCGTCGCACCGCGTTGACCGGACTCGAAACCGGCGAGTTCGACCTGCTCGTGATCGGCGGCGGGATCACCGGCGCCTACACCGCGCTGGACGCCGTCTCCCGCGGCCTGTCGGTCGCGCTGGTCGAACGGGACGACTTCGCTTCGGGGACGTCGTCCAAATCGTCCAAGATGGTGCACGGCGGGCTGCGCTACATCGAGCAGGGCAACCTGGATCTGGTCCGGCATTCCCTGCTGGAACGCCAGCGGTTCCGCCGCAACGCCCCGCATCTGGTGCAGCGCCTGCCTTTCCTGTTCCCGATCCTGGCGAAGGACGGGGTTTTCGACGCCAGGATCGCCCGCGC
Source organism: Amycolatopsis lurida (assembly GCF_900105055.1). NCBI lineage: Bacteria > Bacillati > Actinomycetota > Actinomycetes > Pseudonocardiales > Pseudonocardiaceae > Amycolatopsis > Amycolatopsis lurida. Next base: position 5,730,509 of record NZ_FNTA01000004.1, on the reverse strand, counting down.
CTTCGAGAGTCTCTTGTGGACATACGATCTCGCGGGCGGCTGGCGGATCGGCAAGCTGCACCAGCGGCTCACCGTCGACGAGGTGCTGGCGCACGCCCCCACCCTGCGCGCGGACCATCTGCGCGGCGGACTGATGTACTACGACAGCCGCGCCGACGACGCCCGGCTGACCCTCGCGATCGTGCGCAGCGCGGCCCGGCTCGGCGCCGTCGTCGTCAACGGCGCCGGGGTGACCGGCCTCCGCACCCGCGGCGGACGGGTGACCGGTGCGACGGTCGAAGCCGGCGGCGAGCGGATCGACGTCCGGGCACGCGTGGTCGTCAACGCGACCGGGGTGTGGGCCGACAGCGTCGACGGCATGGCCTCCGCGGGACACCGGCCTCAGGTGCGCCCGGCGAAGGGCGTCCACATCGTGCTGCCCTGGTCCAAGATCCGCAACGACTGCACGGTGACGGTGCCGATCCCGGGCCGGGCGAGGCGGGCGACGTGCACTCGCTGGGGCGACGTGGTCGTCGTCGGCACCACCGACACCGACTACGACGGCCCGACCGACGACGTGCACTGCACCCGCGACGAAATGGAGTTCCTGCTCGAGGGCGCCACGATCGCCTTCGACACCAAGCTCGGTCCCGAAGACGTGCTGGGCAGTTACGCGGGTCTGCGCCCGCTCGTCGGCGGTTCCGAGGGGGCCACGCTCGACATGCGGCGCGACCATCACATCACCGTCGCCTCGGGCATGGTCACCGTGACCGGCGGCAAACTCACCACCAGCAGGCATATGGGCGAACTCGTCGTGGACAGGGCCCTCGGGCTCCTGGGACGCAAAGCCCGTTGCCGCACCAAGAACCTGCCCCTGCTCGGGGGCGCCGGGTATGACGCCGAGGCCACCGCGGCGACCGGCGGGATCGCCGCGCACCTCGGCGGCCGCTACGGCACCGAAGCCCGTTTCGTGAGCGAGCTCGTCGACGAAGACCCCGCGCTCGGCGAGCCGCTCATCCCCGGCCAGCCGCATCTCAAGGCCGAGGTCGTGTTCGCGGCCAGGTCGGAACTGGCGCGTTCGGTGGACGACGTGCTGTCCCGGCGCACCCGGCTGCGGTTGTTCGCCAGGGACGCCTCCGCCGAGGCCGCTCCGCTCGTGGGCGCACTGCTCGGCGCCGAACTCGGGCTGTCGCCGGAAACCGTGGCCGCGCAAGTGGAGGACTATCGGGCGGACGTCGCCCGGGAGAAATCGATTCTGTTGGGAGACACCGCATGATCAGCAGCCAGGCCATCGCCCACCCGTTCAACCGGGGCAAGTACGTGGTCGGCGCGCCGACGCCGCCGCGCTGGGGCGACCGCACCCCACCCGGACAGGGGCCGGCGTCGCTGCAGACGACCGCCGTCCCCGTGCCCGCCGCGCTGACCGAGTCGCTGCGGGGTGTCGCGGACGCGGTGCACACCGACCATGACGAGGTCGTGCTGCGGACCCGTGACTGGTGGGCCGGTTCGATGATCGGCGAGACCGCGGGGAACCCGGCGACCCCGGACGCGGTGATCGCCGAAGTGAGCACGGTCGAGCAGGTCCAGGCCGTGGTCCGGCTGTGCGGTGAGCACCGGGTGCCGCTGACCGTGTCCGCCGGGCGCAGCAACGTCACCGGCGCGGCGCTCCCGGTCTTCGGCGGGGTGGTGCTGGACGTCTGCGGGCTGAACCGGATCCTGTCCTTCGACGCGGACTCCCAGGTCGTCGACGTGCAGGCCGGTATGTTCGGCGACCTGTTCGAAGCAGAACTGCAGAAGACGCACGGTGCCACCACAGGGCACTGGCCGTCCGCCTTCGCACTGTCCACTGTGGGCGGTTGGGTGGCCTGTCGCGGCGCGGGCCAGCTCTCCACCCGCTACGGGAAGATCGAAGACATGGTGGTCGGCCTCGACGTCGTGCTGGCCGACGGCACGCTCGCGCGGTTCGGCGACTACCCGCGGGCCGCCACCGGACCCGACCTGCGCCAGCTGTTCGTCGGTTCGGAAGGCACGCTCGGCGTGATCACCTCCGTCCGGCTGCGCACCCATCCCCTGCCTGGCTACGCCAAGGCCATCGCCTACGGTTTCGAAACCTTCGCCGCGGGGCTGGAGGCGTGCCGTCTCATCATGCAGCGCGGCGCGACCCCGGCCGCGATGCGGCTCTACGACAAGCTGGAGAGCGGAACGCATTTCGGCCTGCCGGACACCAACCTGCTGCTGATCGCCGACGAAGGCGACCCGGTACTGGTCGACGCGATGCTCCGCGTCAGCTCCGAGGTCTGCGCGGCGACCGGGTCCGAACTGGACGGTGAGGCCCTCTTCGAGCGCTGGCTGGACGAGCGGATGCTGGTCGGCAAGTCGGCCGACGGGTTCACCCCCGGCCCGGGTTTCGTCGCCGACACCCTCGAAATGGCCGGGGCGTGGTCGGCGCTGCCCACGATCTACGACGAGGTCGTTGCCGCGATCAAGGCCGTTCCCGGCACCTTGGCCGCGTCCGCGCACCAGTCCCACGCCTACACCGACGGCGCCTGCCTGTACTTCTCGCTGCGCGGCGACGTGGAGCCGGAGAAGCGGCGGCACTGGTACCGCTCGGCGTGGGACGCGGCCAACGCCGTGCTCGTGCGCCACGGGGCCGCGCTGAGCCACCACCACGGTTCCGGCCTGCTTCGCGGGCCGTACCTCGCGGACACGCTCGGCTCGGGCTTCGACACCTTCGTCGCCGTGAAGCGGACCCTCGATCCGCAGGGCCTGCTCAACCCGGGGAAACTCGGGCTGCCCAGTGACTTCGGGCCGAACCCCCTTGACTCCACGAGCTGATCGACCACTGTGGACGATATGAACGAGAGGATCACGGCGGCGTTCGCGGACGTCCCGGTCTGCGCGTCGGTGGTCGGCACCGCCAAGGTGGGCGATTTCGCGAACTCGGCGTCCCGCGTCGGCATCCTCGCGGCGGTCCCGGTCGGGCAGCTGGCCAAGATCGTGCCGGTGCTGACGGGGTTGAAGAAGATCCTCTTCGTCAACATCGACTCCTGTCCCGGCCTCGCCACCGATCGCGGCGGCGTGGACTTCCTCCAGGAGATCGGGGCGACCGGGGTGGTCAGCACCCGGGTCGCCCCGATCGAACGGGCACGCACGGTGTCGATGCTCACGATGCACAAGGTGTTCGTCACCGACCGGTCGAATCTGAACCGCAGCCTGGAAGCGGTGAAACGCAGCCGCCCCGACCTGGTGGAGCTCATGCCCGCGCCGATCATCCCCTGGATGTCGGCGCAGGCCCGCGAAGTCATGTCCCCGTTCGTGGCGGCCGGTTTCGTCACCGACCGGTCCGGGGTGGCCCATTCCCTCGCGATGGGCGCGCTGGGCGCCGCGTCGTCCGATTCGGGGTTGTGGTCGCTGACCCGATCCCAGCTGAGCGCAGGAGAAAAATGAGTTTTGTCGTGGTGGCCCGGTACGTGACCGCGCACCGGGACCGCGTCCTCGCACTACTGGAGCCGATGGCCGCCGCCTCACGGCGTGAGCCCGGATGTCTCCGCTACACCGTCCATTCCGGAACCGAGGACGGAGTCGTGGTGATCGTCGAGGAGTACGAGTCCGAACAGGACTTCACCGCGCACTGCGAGTCGGAGCACTTCCGGCGGATCGTGCTCGGCGAGGTCGTGCCGCTGCTGTCCGAACGCCAGGTCACCACCTGTGTCCCCGCCGGGAGCGAACGGTGATGCGGGTCCGGGGCGCGGTCCTCCGTGAAGTCGGCCGCCCGCTGGAGATCGAGACGATGACGCTGGAGCCGCCCGGGCCGGGTGAGCTGCTCGTCCGCGTGCGTGCCGCCGGGCTGTGCCACTCGGATCTGTCGGTGATCGAGGGCACCCGGCCCCGGCCGCTGCCGATGGTCCTGGGGCACGAGGCCGCGGGCGAGGTGGTCGAAGCGGGACAGGGCACCGGCTTCACGGCGGGTCAGCATGTCGTGCTGTCGTTCGTGCCCTCCTGCGGCGACTGCCGCCCCTGCCTCACCGGACGTCCCGCTCTGTGCGGTCCAGCGGCCGAGTCGAACCGGAACGGCACCCTGCTCGGCGGCGGCACCCGCTGGTCCTCCCCCGACGGCCGGCCGGGGCACCACCTCGGCGTCTCCGCGTTCGCCGAGCACATCGTCGTCTCGGCGCGTTCGGTGGTCGCCGTCGACGACACCCTGCCGTTCGACGTCGCGGCCCTTTTCGGCTGCGCGGTGCTCACCGGCGCCGGCGCCGTCTTCAACGCGACCGACGTACGGCCGGGAGACAGCGTCGCCGTGTTCGGCCTCGGTGGCGTCGGCCTCGCCGCGCTCCTCGCCGCGAAGGCCGCCGGCGCGGCGACCCTGGTGGCCGTGGACCTCGTAGCCGAAAAGCGCGAACTGGCGTTGTCCCTCGGCGCCACCCACGCACTCGAGGGCGACGTCGAGGCGATCAAGGAACTCACCGATGGCGGTGTCGACCACGCCGTCGACACCACCGGCGTGGTCGCCGCCCTGCACCAGGCCTACCGAGCGACCCGACCCGGTGGCACCACGGTCACCGTCGGCCTTCCCGACCCGTCCGCCGAGATCGCGTTGCCCGCGCAAAGCCTGGTGGCCGAGGAAAAGACGCTTCGCGGCAGCTATCTCGGCTCGTGCGTCCCCCGCCGCGACATCCCCCGCTTCATCGCTCTCTACCGGGCCGGGCTGCTGCCCGTGGAGGCGTTGCTGACCCACCGGATCGGCTTGGAGGAGATCAACACGGGATTCGACCGGCTGCGGCGGGGCGCCGCGGTCCGGCAGGTCGTCACCTTCGCTTGATCAAGGTTCGGGGGCGATGTGCCTTCGCAGCTCCTTGGCGACTCTCGCCGGGAGAGCGAGCACAACGCCTTCGAGCATTTCCCTCGCCTGCCATGGGTCACCGCAACACTCCCAGACACCGCAGCCCTCGCTGTCGACCCGAAGCCGCCAGTACGGATTCGTGAGGAACTCTCGCCAGAGACGCAGCGCGGTCCGAGTCGCGCCTGGCCCGAGATAGTTCCGGGAACGTTCGAGCCGGGTGAGCTCGGCGGCGAGCGCGGGCGAAAAGCCCTTACCGAAGTCGGCCGGGTGTCGAAGTCGCAGCTCTCGCCGGACTTGCGTCGGAGCTCTACGCGGCATGGCCCTTTCGAAGGTTCGTCATCCGACCATCCTGCCACGAACCGGAAGTCCGTGAAGGCCTCCTTCCCTACCCTCAAGGTAGTGAAGGAGGCCTTCACGGACTTCCGGGCTCAGCCGACGATGTCGATCTCGAAGTCCACGGCCGAGCTGTACTCGAAGTCGGCCCACACCGCGCCGGGCAGCCGGTAGCGCCGGTGCGAGACCGTCTTGGAGACGAACCCTGGCTGATCCATCGGGTTGTAGCCGATGCCGACTTTGTCGCTCCCCCAGGCGTAGATGTTCCCCTGGTAGACAGGCGAGTCGGTGATGCCGTCGCCGTCGATACGCGGCCGCACGATGATCGCGGCCGTCTCGCTGCCCGAAAGCAGCAGCCGCACCGACGTGGTGTCCATGCTGGCCGGAATGGTTCTGCGTTCCATGAGTTCTGTCGTCGCCTTCCGTTTCGGGGCGGCGCCGCCGCCGGTCAAGTGGGCGTTCGTGTAGGACTCGTTGAGGTCGACACTGCTCGCGCGGATACCGGGGACTCGGCCGGCGTCCGAGTACTGATGCACGTCGTAGTGGCCCGCCGCGGCATCGGGTCTGGCGCCGTAGCGCGCGATCCAGATGACGAGGTCCCGTACGCCGAACCGGTCGGGGCGCAGCATCTTGGCGAGTGAGTTGTTCATGTAGATCCCGGGGCGGAAGCCGTGTCCCGCCACGCGGTTGCAGAACCTGATCGAGAAGTCCCGCTTGCGCCCGTCGGGGATGTTCGGCGCCCCCGAACCCGGCGGATTGTCCTCGAGGTCGAGCATCGGGACGCAGCCGGTCGCCCCGAGCCGCCGGACCTCCGCGATCAACACGTCGGCCTGCGCCTCGGGCGAGGGGCTCGCCTGAGCGAAGTGATAGCCGCCCACCGGGATTCCCACGGATCTCGCGCCCGCCACCAGCGCGTCGCCGGTGTTGCGCCCGCCGTTCGGCAGGCCACCGCCGTCCGTGAGCTTGACGAAGACGAAGGTCACGCCATGATCCTTGACGGCCTGCCAATTGGTAACGGATTGGAAGCGACTGTAGATATCTATTCCCAGCGCCATCATTACAGCCTGGCGGGTGAACCAGTTGGACAAAAGGGCCTAGTGGGCGATAGCCGGTGCGCCCGATTCGCCCTTTTGGGCGGCCCCTCCATGGCTGACGCGGTACGGCCATACCCGTACTGTGACGACATGGCGTCTCGAAGCCCCATTCGCTGGCTGACCCGCTGGGCCGACTGGTTCGAGGAGCGCGGCGTCTATGTCCCCGGCGAGGAAAGCCGGGCGGTCGATCCGATGCGCGATTTCGGCTGGTTGATCGTGGCCTGGGTGTCCGGTCTGGCGATCTTCATCCTGTTCTTCGCCTTCGCCGTCTGACCCCCTCGGCGATGTGCCACCGAGGTGACGACTGTCACTAGTCGTGTCCTTCCGATCACGGATCGGCCACGGCTGTACACCAGGTGCGCCTCAACCCGGCCTCGCCGCTCCTCTCGGCTGCGGAAGACCGTCAGTCTGGACTCTTCGGCACTAATACCTACCTCGAACGGCCCACCCGCACCGCCGACTGGAGTAACCCCACATGGCGCCCCCGCGCACCCCGAAGCTCTTGATCGCCACCTGCTCGTTGCTGCTGGCGACCGCGTGCGGGGTTCCGGCACCGGAAAAAGGGGCCGCCGTGCTCGGCGCGGACGCTCCGGCGCAGGGCTTGGCCGCGACGCACGCGGAAGGCGACCTCGCCTTCGGTGCCCCGCACCGGTTCGCGACCGGGGTCACGATCTCCGTGTCCGCGCCGAAAGCGTTCCGCCCCAGCGCGTCGGCGTACCCGCAGAGCCCGCGCGCGGTGGCCTTCGGCATCGAAGTGACGAACGCGGGCGAGGGCACCTACCGGCTCTCCGGCCTGGCCGTGACGGGCGAGGTCGACGGAGAGACCTCCGCCGTCAAACAGGTCGTCGACCCGGTCCAGGGCTACAACGGCATCGCGGACGCGGGCAAGGACGTGGCTCCCGGCCGGTCGGTCCAGCTGAACCTCGCCTTCGCCGTTCCGGACAGGCCGGTGAGGCTGCGCCTGCAGGTGCGGCCCAGTCCCTCGGAGCCTGTCGCCGCGAAGTACTGCGGAAAGGTCTGACGCCGCCGATTCGCTACCGTGTGCGTCATGACCGAGCAGCGACTTTCCCCCGGCGACAAAGCGCCCGACTTCACCCTCCCCGACAGTGAGGGCAACGACGTCAAGCTCAGCGACTTCCGCGGCAAGTCGGTCGTCGTGTACTTCTACCCGAACGCCGGCACGCCGGGCTGCACGAAGCAGGCTTGCGACTTCCGGGACAGCCTCGCGCAGCTCAACGACGCCGGCTACCAGGTGCTCGGCATCTCGCCCGACAAGCCCGCGAAGCTCGCGAAGTTCGTCGAGGCGGAAGGGCTGACCTTCCCGCTGCTGTCCGACACGGAGAAGACCGTTCTCAAGGCGTACAGCGCCTTCGGCGAGAAGAAGAACTACGGCAAGGTCTACGAAGGCGTCATCCGCTCGACGTTCGTCGTCGACCCCGAGGGCAAGATCGCCGTGGCGCAGTACAACGTGCGCGCCACGGGGCACGTCGCGAAGCTGTTGCGGGACCTCGACCTGGCGTCCTGACGATGACGGGGCTGGAGGGACCCGCACTCAAACTGGGCGGCACTATCGCCATGCACGCGGCGAAGTCGTGGCTGCAGCGGCGTCGGAAGAAGACCGAACGCGAGTCGAGCCTCGCCGAGCTGGCGGCGGACGAGCTCAAAGGACCGCTGGAGAAACGCAAGCTCGAGAACCTGGTGGAGACGATCGGCCTGCAAGTGGCCGAAGAGCTGAAGCCGATTCTCGCCGGGCGCTTCTCATCGCTGCCCGAAAACGAGATCACCGCGGCGTTCCTCGCCGTCGAGGACACACTCGGCAAAGTCGATCTCTCCGATGAAGCACTCCTGGCGGATGACGCCGACCCAGAACTTCTGGCCCGGCGCGTCCGCGAACAGTTCCCGGCCCGCTCGGCCATGCTCGCCGAGCGGGCGGCGAATCTGTACGAACTGACCCTGGATCAGGCGTGCCGTCATCTGGTGATGGTGGTGCGGCATCTGCCGTCGTTCCAGCCGTCGGCACTCGCCGAGATCTTGGGACGGCTGACCCGGCAATCGGACCAGCTGGACCAGCTCCTCGCGCGGATCCCGAAGACGAGCCTCACCGCACCGGCGGGAACCGATCACGACGCGGAGTTCCGAGCGGAGTACCTGAGCCTGCTCTCCCGCAAACTGGACAGGCTCGACCTGCTCGGGCTGACCAAGGACGATCAGCCGACGCTACCGCTGACAGTCGCGTACCTCAGCCTCTCCGTCTCCTCGGAAAGCTCGCGCGGGGACGACCTGCCGAAGGCCTGGTTCGCGAAACACGCCGGCCACCGCCGCGACGGGACGACCATGCGGGCGGAAAGCGCGATCGGGGAAGAGCACCGGACGCTGGTCCGCGGCGAAGCGGGTTCCGGTAAGACCACCCTGTTGAACTGGCTCGCGATCGGCGCGGCGGGCGACCGGTTCACCGGAAAGCTGTCGACATGGAACGGATTCGTCCCGTTCCCGATCCGGCTGCGGAGTTTCGCCTCCGGCGATCTCCCCGGCGCCGAGCATTTCGTTGCGCACGCCGCGCCCACACTCGCCGGACGGGCACCCGCGAACTGGGCGGACCGTGTATTGCGAAGCGGAAAGGCGATGATCCTGGTCGACGGCGTCGACGAGGTCGAAGCACCACGCCGCCGGAAGGTCAAGGACTGGCTCCACGAACTCGGGCTGACCTATCCGGAAGCACGTTTCGTCGTCACCTCCCGGAGCGCGGCGGCCGATCAGCGGTGGCTTTACCAGGAAGGTTTCGGCTCTGTTCTGCTGGAACCGATGAGCTCGACCGACATCCACGCGCTCGTCGACAAGTGGCATGAGGCCGCGGTTTCCGTGCGCCCCGAAGAAGATCTCGACGATGCCCGGCGACGACTGCTGAGTCAGCTGAACAACCGCCCGCATCTGCGCACGCTGGCCTCGAGCCCATTGCTCTGCTCGATGCTGTGCGCGTTGAACTGGGCACACCGTTCCGAATTGCCGCGTGACCGGATGGACCTGTACCGCAAAGCGTTGTCGATGCTGCTGCACCTGCGCGACACCGCGCGCAGCATCACCGTCCTGCTCACCGAACAGCAGAAACTGATCCTGCTCGGACATCTGGCCTGGCGGCTCACCTCCAGCGGCAAGGTCGAACTGCCGAAGGACGAAGTCTTGGAGCACATCGCCTATCGGCTGGGCTGGATACCGCACGTCGACCACGACGCGGAAGAAGTGCTGAACCATCTCCTCGAACGCAGCGGAGTGCTGCGAGAGCCGGTAAGTGGCCGGGTGGACTTCGTGCACCGGACCTTCCAGGAGTTCCTCGCCGCGAGCGAAGCCACCGACGCACGCTATCTGGACACCCTGATCGCGAACGCGCATCGGGACACCTGGCGAGAGACCGTGATCATGGCCTGCGGCCACGCGAAGCACCATCAGGCCGACAAGCTGCTTACGGAGATTCTCGACCGTGCCGACGCGGAACCGCAGCACACCCGCCGCTTACGCCTGCTCGCGGCGGCCTGCCTGGAAACGGTCAGCAACATCGATCCGGCCGTGATCAAACGAGTCGAGCAGAACATCCGGGAGCATCTCGTCCCACCGCGAGACCTTCGCGAAACCCAGTCCCTGGCGTCGGTCGGCCCCCGGCTCTTACGCTATCTCCCGGAAACCACCGACGGGCTCAGCGAGGCCGCCGCCGCCGCGACCGTCCGGGCGACCACACTCACGGCGGGCGATGACGCTCTGCCGCTTCTGCGCAACTTCGCTCAGGATCCCCGGCCGAAGGTCCAAAAGCAGCTCAGTGAGGCTTGGCAGTACTTCGATCCGGGACGCTTCGCCGATGAAGTCCTAGCCGATTCTCCTTTGCAGAACGGCAAGTTCGAAGTCAACGCCGGCAGGCTGTTGCCCTATGTGGACCGGCTTCGGCATCTTGACGCTTTGTCCGTCAGGCTCCCCAGCTCCGAGAAACAGCCCGACCTCGGCTTGCTCTCAGGTGTGCCCGCACTCCAGACGCTCGAGATGAGCTTCGGCGGGAACGTTGTCGTGGACGTAACCACCCTGACCGACCATCCGGCGTTGACGGAGGTCAGACTTTTCTTCGCCAAGAAGTACACCGGTCTGCAAGCTCTGAAATCCTTGGCAGCGCTCAAGGAAATGGCCTTCTTGCGGTCCTCGCCGTGGCGAGGCCTGGAAGCACTCGGCCGCCTTGAGCAGGTACGTACTCTGACGCTCGATCACTTGGAGTCGATCAAAAGTCTCGAGGCACTGGCCGCGATGACCTCGCTGACGAGACTCCGCATGTGGGAGTGTTCTCCTCGCACGATGGCCGCTACACCACCGATGCCCGGAATCACCCAGCTGAGCCTCTACAGCGACTTGAAAACCGGAATCACCGCACAGTTGATCGCCGAGACATTCCCCGGCCTGATGTACCTTTCGGTGGACTCCGCCGACATGACGGATTTGGCCCCCCTGGCCCATCTCCCGCTGACGTCACTCAGTCTGTTGTCGTGCACGCTCAGCGACCTCAGCCCGCTGGCCTCGCACCCGACGCTGAAGACCTTCTTGATCTACGCGAACGAGGGAGACGCCGTGGACGTCCGTCCGTTGGCGGATCTCGACATCAGCCTGCGCGCACGACCAGAAGCCCGCATTGTCGGACTCGACGAACTCGGGCCCCACGTGAAGTTCTTCTAGCCGTCGTGAGTGGTGATTCGGGCTTCACCCCGAATCACACTCACGACCAACTCACCCCGCCAGCTTGCGCAGCTCTCCCACCAATGCCCGCAGCGCCTTCCCCCGGTGCGAAGCTTCGTCCTTTTCGGACGGCTCCAGCTCCGCGGAAGTCCGCGTCCCGCCCTCGGGCACGAAGATCGGATCGTAGCCGAATCCGTTGGTACCACGGCGTTCCCGGATCAGCGAGCCGCGCCATTCGCCACGCACCACGGTTTCGTCACCGCCGGGCACGACCAACGCGGCCGCGCAGACGAAAGCGGCGCCCATGCGCTCGTCGGGTGTGTCGGACAGCTGCGCCAGCACGAGATCCAGGTTCGCCTCGTCGTCTCCGTGCTTGCCCGACCAGCGCGCCGAAAGCACGCCCGGCATGCCGTTGAGCGCGTCGACGGCGATGCCCGAATCGTCGGCGATCGCCGGGAGGCCGGTCGCGGCGGCCGCGTCCTGGGCCTTGGCGAGCGCGTTGCCTTCGAAGTCCGGAGCGGTTTCGGGCGCTTCGGGGAACTCGGGGACGTCGGCGAGGCCGATGACCTCGACGCCTTCGATCCCTTCGGCGATGAGGATGCGCCGGAGTTCACCCAGCTTCTTCGCGTTGCGGGTGGCGAGGAGCAGCTTGGTCACTTCGCGCCCTTCTTCTTGTCCGGACGCGGCTCGGGCAGTTCGCCGGGGTACGGCAACGCGAGCGCCTCGGTCTGCAACCGCGTCAGTTCCTCACAGCCCGCGAGCGCCATGTCCAGCATGGTGTCCAAAGTGGACCGCGCGAAGGTGGCGCCCTCGCCGGTGCCCTGTACCTCGATCAGGGTGCCCGTGTCGGTGGCGACGACGTTCATGTCGACCTCCGCGCGCGAGTCCTCCTCGTAAGGCAGGTCGAGGCGCACCCGGCCGTCGACGACGCCGACGCTCACCGCGGCCACCGAAGACGAAAGCGGCTGCGGGTCGGCGAGGCGGCCCGCCGCGCCGAGCCAGGTGACGGCGTCGGCGAGCGCGACATAACCGCCGGTCACCGCGGCCGTGCGGGTGCCACCGTCGGCCTGGATGACGTCGCAGTCGATGACGATCGTGTTCTCTCCCAGCGCCGCCAGGTCGATGCAGGCGCGCAGGGACCGGCCGATCAGCCGGGAGATCTCGTGGGTGCGGCCGCCGACGCGGCCCTTGATGGATTCGCGGTCGCTACGGGTGTTGGTCGCCGACGGCAGCATCGCGTACTCGGCGGTGACCCAGCCGAGGCCGGAACCGGCCCGCCAGCGGGGGACGCCTTCGGTGACGCTCGCCGCGCACAGCACCCGGGTGTCGCCGAATTCGATCAACACCGAGCCCGCGGGCCACCGCTGGAAGCCGCGGGTGATCTTGATGTCGCGAAGCTGGTCGTCGTTCCTGCCGTCTTTTCTCGCCACGGCCGTCACTCTAGAACCCCGCGTCAGAGGTCGTAGACGGCGCCCTGCTCGACCAGCTCGGCCGAGGGGAACGCGACGGCCGCCTCGGCGAGGACCGCGTCGCGGTCGGTCCAGGGCGCGACGTGGGTGAGCAGCAGCCGCCCGACCCCGGCCTTGCGCCCCAGCTCCCCCGCTTCCTTACCGGACAGGTGGACGCCGGCGGGCCGGTCGGGCGAGTCGGTCCACGACGCTTCGGACAGCAGGACGTCGACGCCGCCCGCGAGATCGGTCAGGGTGTCGCAGACACCGGTGTCCCCGGTGTAGGCGAGGGTCTTGCCGCCGTGCGCGAACCGCAGGCCGAACGCCGGGGTCGGATGGTCGACCGGGACCGCGGTGACCTCGAACGGCCCGATCTTCATGGGCTCGCACCGCAGCGTTTCGAAGGCGAAGACGTCCGTGAGATCAGTGGTCGCCCGCTCGTCCTCGTTCGCCGCGTACGCGTAGGTGAGCCGCTCCCGCACGTCCGACGGCCCGTACACCGGCAGCCGCCGCGGCCTCGCCGGGTACGGCAGTGCGGGGTGGTAGCGCCGCAGCACGGTGAGCGCGCTGACGTCGGCGCAGTGATCGGGGTGCAGGTGCGAAAGGATCAGCGCGTCCAGGTCGAACGGGTCGCGCAGCGCCTGAAGCCTGGCGAGTGTCCCGTTGCCGAGCTCGAGCCCCAGGACGAATCCGTCCGCCTCGATCAGGTAGCCGGACGCGGCGGCGTTGGGCCCGGGGATGCTGCCCGAGCAGCCGAGGATCGTGAGACGCACTGTGACACCTTAAGCACGGAATCGGCGATTTTAGGCGCTGGTGGGAGCCAGCACACCCGGAGCGAAGCCCATGAACCGCTGAGCGAGTCTGGTGAACGGCTCGGCGGATCCGGTGGCGACGAACTCGTGCCGCGGCGGGGTGTCGCGCTCGGCGAGGAGGTCGGCCTCGGTGAGGACGCGCACGAGGTCACGCGCGGTCTCCTCGGCGCTGGACACCAGCGTCACGTCCTGGCCCATGACGATCTGCAGCACCCCGGACAGCAACGGATAGTGCGTGCAGCCCATGACCAGCGTGTCGACCTGCGCGTCCAGCAGTGGTTCGAGATAGCCCTGTGCGAGGCCGAGCACCTGGCGCCCGGTGGTGATCCCGCGTTCGACGAAGTCCACGAACCGCGGGCACGCGACACTGGTGATCTCGACGTCCTGCGCGGCGTTGAAGGCGTCGTCGTAGGCGCGCGACCGCACGGTGCCCTCGGTACCGATCACGCCGATGCGGCCGGAGCGCGTCGCGGACACGGCCCGGCGCGCGGCCGGGAGGACGACCTCGATCACGGGGACGTCGTACCGCTCCCTCGCGTCGCGAAGGCAGGCGGCGGAAGCGGTGTTGCAGGCGATGACCAGCGCCTTCACCCCGCCTTCGACGATGTCGTCCAGCGCTTCCAGCGCGTACTGCCGCGCGGTGGCGATGGGAAGCGGACCGTACGGGTTGCGGGCGGTGTCGCCGACGTAGCGCAACTGCTCACCGGGCAGCTGTTCCAGGATCGCCCTGGCGACGGTGAGCCCGCCCACTCCGGAATCGAAGACGCCGATGGGGGCGTCGGCGCTCGGCTTGGTCACCCGGCGAGGCTACCGGGACCGGTCGCTTTCCTGGCTTGGGACCTGTCCCTCCGCGCCATCAACCAGGCCGCGAAGACCCCGGACAGCGCGCCGAACAGGTGGCCCTGCCAGGAGACGTTCGGATCACCCGGAAGCAGTCCCCAGAGCATTCCGCTCCAGATGCCCAGCAGCACCACGGCCACCAGGATCTGCCCGACCGCACGGTTGAAAATGCCCCGGACCAGCAGGAACGCGAGCCAGCCGAAGGCGACGCCGGACGCTCCGACGGTCACCGTGCCACCCGGCGCGATCAGCCAGACACCGACGCCGGACAGCACCCAGATGATCGCGGTGACCAGTACCCACCGGCCGATACCCGCGGACATCGCGAGGAAGGCGAACACCAGCACCGGGACGGTGTTGGAGAACAGATGCCCCCAGCCCGCGTGCAGCAGCGGCGCCCACAGCACGCCGTCGAGATCGGAGAGCTCGCGGGCGACGATGCCACCGCTCTGGTCGAGGTCGGCGGGCAGCACGACGTCGACCAGCTCGACCAGGTAGAGCAGCGCGGTGAAGGCCAGCGCGACGATCGCGGCGGCCCTCGGATTCGCCGGCAGGACGCGTTTGGCCGGATCGCTGCCGGGCTCGCTCGCCGGGACCGGCTGGGAAGGCAAAGTGGTCACCTCCACAGGCTACGGCGGCGCACGGCGAGATCGCCTCCGTGAGAACCCTGAACTGTCGGTGGGTGCCGCTACGGTCGATCGCATGGGGTTCCCTTCTTCCGAGCACGTCGACGTGCCCACCTACCTCGCGCGACTCGGCCTCGAGCACGAGCCGCCGAGCCTCGACGCGCTCTTCCGGCTGCACAAGGCTCATGTGGAGCGGGTGCCGTACGAGGATTTCGAAGTCCAGCTCGGCCGCGTGACCCCGCTGGACCCGGCGGTGTCGTTCGGCCGGATCGCCGCCGGCCGCGGTGGCTACTGCTATCACCTCAACGGCGCGTTCTCGGCACTGCTGCGGGCGCTCGGTTATCAGGTCACCCGGCATCCGAGCGGGGCACAGATGCCGGGCGCACCGTCCGGGATCCACCTCAATCACCTGGCGCTGACGGTGACCGGGCTGCCGGAGGAGCCCCAGGCCGGCTGGCTGGTCGACGTCGGGCTCGGGGACGGCATCCACGAGCCGATCCCGCTGCGTGAGGGCGAGTACAAGCAGGGGCCGCTGGTGTTCCGCATGCGCCCCTCGGAGGTCACGCCGGGCGGCTGGCGGTTCGACCACGATCCGCAAGGCAGTTTCGTCGGGATGGACTTCGCGCCGGAGGCGGCCGTGATGGCCGACTTCGCCGAGAAGCACATCGAGCTGTCGACGGCCGAGGATTCCGGCTTCGTCCGCACGCTGGTGGTGCAGCGGCGCGACGCGGAGGGAGTGGATTCGCTGCGCGCGCTGACCTTGAGCGGCCTTCCGGGCGGCAAGACCGTGCTGGAATCACCGGCCGAGTGGTGGACGGCGATCGAGGACGTCTTCGGAGTGGCTCGCGCCGGCTTCACCGGAGAGGAACAGGACCGGCTGTGGCGGCAGGCCGTCGCCCAGCACGAACGTCACGCTGTGGGAGGAAGGGAGGCCTTGCCCAGCGCGTAGTCCACGGCCGCTTCGGCGTGCAGCCTCGTCGTAGGGAAGGTGGGCACCGGGCTGTCTTCAGGACCGACGAGCAGTTCGATCTCGGTGCAGCCGTAGATCACACCCTCCGCGCCCGCCTCGACGAGTCTCGCGATGACCTCGCGGTACCGCTCACGGGAGTCCTCCGTGACGACACCGTGGACGAGCTCGTCGTAGATGACCCGGTGCACCGTCTCGCGGTCCTTCTCGTCCGGCACGAGCACGTCGAGACCGTGGGCGGCGAGACGTTCGCGGTAGAACGGCCGGGCCATGGTGAACCCGGTGCCCAGGAGCCCGACCCTGGTGATTTCGCGGGCCTTGACCGCGGCCGCCGTGGTGTCGGCGAGATGCAGGAGCGGCACGTCCAGGCCGTCGGTGAGCTGGTCGGCGACCTTGTGCATCGTGTTGGTGCAGAGGACGACGAAGTCCGCTCCGGCGGCTTCGAGAGCGAGGGCGGCGCGGTTCAGTTCCCGTCCGGCGTCGTCCCAGCGCCCTTCCGCCTGCATCGCTTCGATTTCGGCGAAGTCCACGGAGTACAGCACGGTGCGCGCGGAGTGATACCCGCCGCGCAACTCGCGGACGCGTTCGTTGACCAGCCGGTAGTACTCGGCCGACGATTCCCAGCTCATCCCGCCCAGCAACCCGATGACCTTCATACGCGCCATCGTGCCAGCGTCACGACTGCTGGGTCTCGTGAGCGGACGAGGCAGGGCCGCTCTTCGGCACCCGCTGCCTGCGGCGGCGGTGGGGCCAGGTCTCGTGAGTGGTAAGGACGGTTAAAACCGTCCTTACCACTCACGAGGCACGCACCCTTTCGGCGGGGATCACCAAGCCCGCGCGAGTGGCTGGTCAGGCCCAGAGCTGCCCGTCGAGCCTTTCGGCCGCTTCGTCGAGCGAGCCGGAGTACGCGCCCGTCGAGAGGTACTTCCACCCCGCGTCCGCGACCACGAAGGCCACATCGGCGGGCTTCCCGGCGGCGGCGGCCTTCTCGGCGACGGCCAGCGCCGCGTGCAGCACGGCGCCCGTCGAGATCCCCGCGAAGATGCCTTCGTGCTCCAGCAGCTCACGCGTCCGGCGAAGCGCGTCGTAAGCGCCGACGGAGTACCGGCCGTTGAGCACGCTCGCGTCGTAGAGCTCCGGCACGAAGCCCTCGTCGAGGTTCCGCAGGCCGTACACCAGCTCGCCGTAGCGTGGTTCGGCCGCGATGATCTGCACGTCCGGCTTCGCCTCGTGCAGGTAGCGCCCGACACCGACCAGGGTGCCGGTGGTGCCGAGGCCACCGACGAAATGCGTCAGGGTCGGCAGGTCCTTGAGCAGTTCGGGCCCGGTGCCGCGGTAGTGCGCGTCGGCGTTCGCCGGGTTGCCGTACTGGTAGAGCATCACCCAGTCCGGGTTGGCCTCGGCCAGTTCCTTCGCCCGGCGCACGGCCTCGTTGGACCCGCCGGCGGCCGGGGAGAAGACGATCCGCGCGCCGTACGCCTGCAGCAGCTGCTTGCGTTCGGTCGAGGTGTTCTCCGGCATCACGCACACCAGGCCGTAGCCCTTGAGCTTCGCGGCCATCGCGAGCGCGATCCCGGTGTTGCCCGACGTCGGCTCCAGGATCGTGGAGCCGCGCCGGAGCGTGCCTTCGCGCTCGGCGGCCTCGATCATCGCCAGTGCGGGGCGATCCTTGATCGAACCGGTCGGGTTGCGATCCTCCAGCTTCGCCCACAACCGCACGTCATGGGTGGGCGAAAGCCGGGGAAGGCCGACCAGCGGCGTGCCGCCGAGCGCGTCGAGCAGCGACTCGAAGCGAGCCATCGATCAGCCACCGGCCACGGCGGGCAGGATGGTCAGGGTGTCGCCGTCCTTGACCTCGGCCTCGAGGCCACCGGAGAAACGGACGTCCTCGTCGTTGACGTAGACGTTGACGAAGCGGTGCAGCTTCTCTTCCTTGACCAGGCGGGCCTTGAGGCCGCCGTGGCGGGACTCGATGTCGTCGATCACCTCGAGCACGGTCTTGCCGCTGGCCTCGACGGACTTCTCGCCGCCGGTGTGCGTACGCAGGATGGTCGGGATGGACACGGTCACGGCCATGGTTTTCTACCTCCGGTGGGTTCTCTGCTACGCAGACGTTCTGGTCGGGCCGGGTTATTCCCGGGCCCGGTTCAGCCGATGATCTCGACGGGCTCCTCGGTGATCTCCCCGTCCACGATCCGGTACGAACGGAACTGGTGCGAATCGGGGTCCTTGGTGGAAACGAGCACGTAGTGCGCGTCGGGTTCCGAGGCGTACGAGACATCGGTGCGGGACGGATAGGCGTCGGTCGCGGTGTGCGAGTGGTAGATGACCACCGGGACCTCGTCGTTGGCGTCCATCTCGCGGTAGAGCTTGAGCAGATCGCCCGAGTCGAATTCGTAGAACGTCGGCGAGCGCGCCGCGTTCAGCATGGGGATGTATCGCTCGGGGCTGTCCGATCCCTCGGGACCGGCGATCACCCCGCACGCCTCATCGGGATGGTCACGACGGGCATGGGCGACGATCTCGTCGACGAGTTCACGGCGGATCCGGAGCACGTCGCCCATCTTAGGTGCTGGAAAGGGTGGGTCCACACCTTGAGATCGCCGCCACTCCCACCCGCGTTTCGTCATCTGGATGCGGTAGTTGCACGCGCAACTACCGCATCCAGATGACGAAACGCGGAGGTCAGGAGAAGGCTTCCGGCCAGACGTCCCGGTACGCCCGCATGCCCCCCGCCGAAGTGGCCGAAAGCACTCCGTGCACCATCGCCCGCCCGAAGACCCGCGCGGCCGCCGAGCACAGCGTGTCCAGCACCATCGCGCGCCGAGCCGCCGCGACAGGGCCCGCGCCGCCGGGCAGTTCCCGGTCGCCGGTCGCCAGCGCGAACACCGTGTCGCCGTCGAACATCGTGTGCGCGGGCCGCACTGCCCTGGCGAGACCGTCCTGCGCGGCCACCGCGAGCCGCCGCGCCTCCGCCTTGGACAGCGCCGCGTCGACCGCGACCACGCCGATGGTCGTGTTGAGCCCCGCGGCCTTCGCCTCGACGTCGCCCGGCCGATCGGGCCAGCGGACACCGAACTCACCGTCGACCTCGTGATCCGCCGCGTACGCGCGGCCCGTCGAGATATCCACGGCCTCGCCGGCGGCGTTCACGGCGGCGACGACGCCGACGGTGAACTCCCCGGCCTTCTCCGAAGCCGTCCCGATCCCGCCTTTGAGTGATCCCGCCTTCGCCCCGGCTCCCGCGCCGACGGTCCCGAGCGCGACCGGACCCCCGGCGGCCGCTTCACAGGCCGCGTAACCGAAGGAGGCGTCCGGACGGTTTCCCCACTCGCTGCGCGGCAGGTCGAACAGCACCGCGGCGGGCACGATCGGCACCACCTCGTGCGGCTGAGTGCCCACGGGGATGCCCAGATTCCGCTCGGCGAGCCAGCGCATGACGCCGTCCGCGGCGGCCAGACCGTACGCGCTCCCGCCGGACAGGCAGA
The DNA here is from genome assembly GCF_900105055.1 of Amycolatopsis lurida. Lineage (NCBI taxonomy): Bacteria > Bacillati > Actinomycetota > Actinomycetes > Pseudonocardiales > Pseudonocardiaceae > Amycolatopsis > Amycolatopsis lurida. The sequence goes on along the minus strand of NZ_FNTA01000004.1, from coordinate 5,711,375 downwards.
TCGCGTTGACGTGCTGGACCAGATTCTCCGGCTCCAGCAGATTGGTCTCGCGCGTTCCGGGCGCGCCGCCGCGCTGGTCGACGGCCCCGACCGCGCCGCCGGGAACCAGCACGACCGTCGTCCCGGTCGCCCAGCCGTCGCCGACCCGCTCGTGGTGCCCGATCAGCACCCCCGGGACGTCGGTGATCATGACGTCAGCGACTGGATGAGGGTCTCCTGCACCCAGGTCAGCCAGTGGTAGACGCCGAGATGCGGCGCGCGGGGATCGTCCTCGGGCAGTTCGTCGGGCATGTCCTCGGTGACGTCGAGCGCGGTGCCCAGCGCGAGCCGGACGTCGTTGAGCGCGCCCAGCCACGCATCGGCCTGCTCGAAGGTCAGCCGCACGTTCCCGCCGTCACGCGGCAGGGTGTCCAGCACGATCTTGGCGACGCCGACCTTCTTGTCCAGCAATTCGGGCTCGTGGATCGACCGCATCGCGGCGGCCGAGTCGATGTCCTCGCGGGTCGGGTTGTCCGGGTCCAGCTTGTGGAAGTCCGGCAGCAGCCGGGAAAGCACCGGGTCGTCAGGCGATTCGGTCGGGCCCATCCGGATCCCGGTCAGCTCCGCCAGCTCGTCCTGGGGCGCCTCCTCGGCGCGCGCGGTGAGCATGTCCTCGAGCTGGCTGACCAGGCCGCGCAGCACCGCGGCCTCCTGCTGCTCGAACCCCGCGACGATGGTGTCGCCCTTGCGGCGCCATCCGTTCATGAAGGCTGCTCCATGGTGGCCCAGAGGCCGGCCGCGTGGAGCTTCGCGACGTCGGTCTCCACCTTCTCCTTGGAACCGGACGACACGATCGCCTTGCCCTTCTGGTGCACGTCGAGCATCAGTTTCGTCGCGTGGTCCCGGCTGTAACCGAACAGCTTCTGGAACACGTACGTCACATAGGACATGAGGTTCACCGGATCGTTCCAGACGACCGTCCGCCAGGGTTTGTCCTCAGAGACGACCTCTACTCCCTGTGGATCAACCTGCGTCTGCTCGGATGCGACAGGCGTGGACATGCACTCCATGGTGTCACGGGCCCGTTCCGGTATGGGCTGGCAGGTCCGGCCATGTGGGTGAATAGGCTGGTGCCATGGGTTTCCCCGAGGCGGCCACTGGCGCCAGCACCGCGCTGCTCACCGACCACTACGAGCTGACCATGCTGGCCAGCGCCCTGTCCGACGGTACGGCGGACAGGCCGTGCGTTTTCGAGGTCTTCGCACGTCGTCTGCCCGACGGCCGCCGCTACGGCGTCGTCGCGGGCACGGGCCGGGTCCTCGACGCGATCGCCGACTTCCGGTTCACCGACGCCGAGCTGAGCCAGCTGGAAGCGACGGCGGTCGTCGACGACGCCACCCTTTCGTGGCTCGCGGACTACTCCTTCTCGGGGAACATCGACGGATACCCCGAGGGCGAGCTCTACTTCCCCGGCTCCCCGATCCTGACCGTCACCGGCTCCTTCGGCGAGGCCGTGGTGCTGGAGACGCTGATCCTCTCGATCCTCAACCACGACAGCGCGATCGCGTCCGCCGCGGCGCGGATGTCCGGTGCCGCGCACGGCAGGCCGATCATCGAAATGGGCGGCCGCCGCACGCACGAGTACGCCGCCGTCTCCGCCGCGCGGGCCGCGTACCTCGCCGGCTTCGCCACGACCTCCAACCTCGAAGCGGGCCGCCGCTACGGCATCCCGACGCGGGGCACCGTCGCGCACGCGTTCATGTTGCTGCACGACAGCGAGGAACAGGCGTTCCGCGCGCAGGTGGACAAGATGGGCACCGACACCACGCTCCTGGTGGACACCTACGACATCACCAAGGGCATCGAAACGGCCGTCCGGGTGGCCGGGACCGAACTCGGCGCGATCCGCATCGACTCCGGCGACGTGGGCCCACTGGCACGCAAGGCCCGCGAGCAGCTGGACGCCCTCGGCGCCAAGGACACCCGCATCGTGGTGTCGGGCGACCTCGACGAGCACGCCATCGCGGCGTTGCGGGCGGAACCCGTCGACGCGTACGGCGTCGGGACCTCGGTCGTCACCGGTTCCGGCGCGCCGACCGCCGGGATGGTCTACAAGCTCGTGGAGGTCGACGGCAGGCCGGTCGCCAAGCGCAGCGCGCACAAGGAATCACGCGGTGGCAGGAAATCCGCGCTGCGGCGGCACCGCGAGACCGGCACCGCCGTCGAAGAGGTGATCTGGACGGCCGGGTCCGAGGTCCCGGAACAGGGACCGAACGACCACGAATTGCAGATTCCGCTGGTCCGGGACGGCCGGACGGTGGATGATTTGCCCACGCTGGACGACGCGCGCCAGCGGCTTCGGCGGGCGCTGGTGAGCCTTCCGTGGGAAGGCCTCAAGCTCTCCCACGGGGAGCCCGCCATCCCGACCGTATTCGTCTAAAGAGAACTCAGGAGCAACACATGGGGACCGCCTTGATCGTGGTCGATGTGCAGAACGACTTCTGCGAAGGCGGGTCGCTCGGCCTGCCCGGTGGCGCCGCCGCCGCCGAAGCGATCTCCAAGCAGGCCGCGGAAGGTGGCTACGCGCACGTCATCGCCACCCGCGACTACCACATCGACCCGGGCGACCACTTCAGCGAGACGCCGGACTTCAAGGACAGCTGGCCGCGTCACTGCGTCGCCGGCACCTCCGGCGCGTCGTTCCACCCCGCGCTCGACGTGGTCCCGATCCGCGAGGTCTTCTCCAAAGGCGAGTACACCGCCGCGTACTCCGGTTTCGAAGGCAACGCGCGCGACGGCAAGACGCTCGACGCGTGGCTGAAGGAGCACGACGTCACCGAGGTCGACGTCGTCGGCATCGCGACCGACTTCTGCGTCCGCGCCACGGCGCTCGACGCGGCGAAGGCGGGCTTCAAGGTCCGGGTACTGCTGGACCTCACGGTCGGTGGCTCGCAGCCGACCGTCGACGCCGCGCTCAAGGACTTCGACGAGGCGGGCGTGACCTACACCGGGAAGGCGCCGGTCCCGGTCGCATGATCCAGCACGACCTCCAGGACACCCTGATCGAAAACCGGCTCGTCGCGATCCTGCGGGCCGCGGACGCGAACCGGTTCGCCGACGCCGCCACGGTGCTGCACGCGGCGGGCGTGCGAGTGCTCGAAGCGGCGTTGACCACGCCGGGCGCCACGGACGCCATCTCGACCATCCGCAAGAAGCTCGGCGACGACGCGCATGTCGGCGCCGGAACCGTGCGCGAGGTGTCCGACGTGGACATCGCGGCGGACGCGGGCGCGACGTTCCTGGTCACACCGACGGTGAACCCGCTGGTCATGGAGCGCGCGCACGAACGCGGGCTGCCGGTGATCTGCGGCGCGCTGACGCCGACCGAGATCGACCAGGCATGGCGTCTCGGCGCGGCGGCGGTGAAGGTCTTCCCGATCGCCGCGGTCGGCGGGATCGCCTACCTGCGGGCGATCCGGGCGCCGATGCCGGACATCCCCCTCGTCCCGACCGGCGGCGTCCACCTGGCCGACGTCGCGAAGTACCTCGAGTCCGGCTCGATCGCCGTCGCGGCCGCCACGCCGCTTCTCGGTGACGCGCTCGCCGGTGGCTCGCTGGCAGACCTCGCGACCCGGGCGAGTGAGTTCGTCGCCGCGGCCGCGAAGTACGTCTCACGTCTCTGACCGCAATTCGTCATCTACTTGCGATCTCGATCTCCGCAAGTAGATGACGAATTGCGGAGGTCAGGGCTTCTTCTTGCCGTACGGGTCGCAGCGCGCGGTCCCGAGGTAGATGTCGCCCTTCGCCGGTCCGCCGCCCTGCGGGAACAGCTTGATGTGCAGCATGTGCGTCACGAGGCTCCCGTCGGGCGGCGTCGGCGTGACGGTCTCGTTGACCGTGAGCGACGCCAGTGGCGTCCCGGCCTTGCCGCCCGGGATGGTCAGCCGGTAGTTCTGCGGGATGTTCTCCGGCAGCGTGAACCCGGTGACGTCGCCGAACTCGATGTAGCCGAGGCTGCCGTCCTCGGTGGTGCTGCACTTCGCCATGAACGAGCGGACCTTGATGACCGGGCCGCCGAAGCGTTTGAGCAGGGTGGTCTCGAACCGCCGCCCGGCCGCCTCGCCGATGGCCACCGCGCCGTTGCGGCCGCAGCGCGACTCACCCCCGCCGAACCGGGCGAAGTCGCCGACGGATCCGCCCTGGGTCTTCGCGCTCAAGGGACCATCGACGTCGCACGGCGCGAGCTCGCCGGTGACCACGTGTTCGTCGCCGACCTCCACGTCGAGCGAACCGACCGACGCGGCCGCCGTCGCGGGCGCGGGACCGGCCGACGCGGCCGCCGGACCTCCCGCCACCAGCGCCCCGGTCAGCATCGTCACCGACAACAGCCTCGAAACGGGTTTCCTCATGTCCGGCAGCCTCCACCAACCGCCTGGCCCGCGCAGGGCCATGCCACCCGGTCGAGTGGATCGTGAGGTGCCCGACATTCGGTCCTCGTCCGGTCGTCTGGCGTTAACCTCGGTTCACATTCGTGTACTCATAGGAGGTCTGAGTGTCTTCGCTGTCTGTGGCCGGCGCCCGTCCGGTCCTCGCCGACCTCGTTCCCGGCGCACTGGTCCGTGACGCGGCCCTGGTCGCCGGTGGTGCCGCCCTGACCGGTGCGGCCGCGCAGATCCTGATCCCGGTGCCCGGCTCCCCGGTGCCGATGACCGGCCAGACGTTCGCCGCCCTGCTGGTCGGCGCCGCGCTCGGCTGGAAGCGCGGCGCGCTGTCGATGGCGCTGTACCTCGCCGTCGGCGCGGCCGGGTTCGGCTGGTTCCAGAACGGTTCTTCCGGCCTGTTCGGCGCCAGCGCCGGCTACATCGTCGGCTTCGTGTTCGCCGGCGCCCTGGTCGGCGCGCTCGCCGGCCGCGGCGGCGACCGCACGCCGCTGCGCACGGCGGGGACGATGGTGCTGGGCAACCTCGCCATCTACTCGGTCGGCGTGCCGTGGCTGATGGCGTCGACCGGCTTCGGCCTGTCGACCGCGCTCGAGAAGGGTGTCGTGCCGTTCCTGATCGGGGACGCGCTGAAGATCGCCGTCGCGGCGGCACTGCTTCCGGGCACCTGGGCGTTGGTCTCTCGCTTCCGCAAGGAGTCGTGACCGGCCCTTTCACCGCCCCACGAGCTGCAATGAAGGGGGCCTTTCACAGCAGAATTTGCTGTGAAAGGCCCCTTCATCGCACGGGGCGGACGATCTTGACGGTGCCCCCGGCTATCGTCTTGTCCCGTGCCTTCCCGTGCTGATTTCCCCGGTGTCCTCGAACTCCTGACCCACGCGGTCGAGTCCGTGGGCGGTGCCGAGCGCGAGGGCCAGGTCAAGATGGCGGACGCGGTCGGCCGGGCCATCCGCACCGGCGAGCACCTGGCCGTCCAGGCGGGCACGGGCACCGGGAAGTCGTTGGCCTATCTCGTTCCCGCGATCCGGCACGCGGTCGAGAAGGAGGCCACGGTCGTGGTCTCCACGGCCACCATCGCGCTGCAGCGCCAGCTCGTCGACAGGGACCTCCCCCGGCTGGCGAAGGCGCTGAAGAAGCCACTCGGCCGCGAGCCCACCTTCGCGATCCTCAAGGGCCGCCGTAACTACCTCTGCCTACACCGGCTCGATTCCGGCGCCCCGGACGAGCCGGAAGACCAGCAGCTGTTCGACCCCTTCGCCGTCTCCCGGCTCGGCAAGGAGGTCACGCGGCTGCGGGAATGGTCCTCCGACACTGAAACCGGTGACCGCGACGAGCTGGTCCCCGGCGTCTCCGACCAGGCGTGGCGCCAGGTGTCGGTCACGGCCAAGGAATGTCTGGGCGCCTCACGGTGCCCCATCGGCACGGACTGTTTCGCCGAACGGTCCCGCGCCGAGGCGGGCAAGGCCGACGTCGTGGTCACCAACCACGCGCTGCTGGCGATCGACGCGCTGCAGGGCTACCAGGTGCTCCCCGAGCACGACCTCGTGATCATCGACGAGGCGCACGACCTCGTGGACCGCGTGACGTCCGTGGCGACCGGCGAGCTGACCAGCGGCATGGTCTCCGCCGCCGCCCGGCGCTGCGGGAAACTGGTCGACGACGACGTGGCCGACCAGTTGCTGGAGGCGAGCGACGGGCTGGCCTTGATCCTCGACGACCTGCCGTCGGGCCGGATGGACTCGCTGCCGCAGGCCCTCACCGGTGCGATCCCCGCGGTCCGTGACGCCGCGCATCGCTGTCTCACCGCGCTCGGCAAGGACCGCAAGGAGGACGTCGACGAGGCCACGGCCCGCAAGCTGGCGCGGTCGCTGCTCGAAGAGGTCCACGACACCGCCGTCCGGCTACTCGAAGCCTTCGACGACGACAAGGCGCATCAGCGCGACGTCGTCTGGCTGACCGGGGACCGCTTCTCCACGAACCCGCGTCCGCCCGCGTTGAAGGTCGCCCCGCTGGGTGTCGCGGGTCTGCTGCGGGAGCGAGTCTTCAACCAGCACACGACCGTCCTCACGTCGGCGACGCTGACCCTGGGCGGCACGTTCGACACCATGGCCAGGCAGTGGGGCCTCCCGCCCGGCGGCGCGAGGGTGGAGAAGGCGCCTGGCGCGGCGACGGATAAGGCGGTCCCGGCCGATGGCGACGGCAGTGGCGACAGTGACGGCCCGAAGTGGACCGGCCTCGACGTCGGCTCCCCGTTCGACCACAAACGCAACGGCATCCTCTACCTGGCCAAGCATCTGCCGCCGCCGGGCCGGGACGGGTTGCAGCCCTCGACCATGGACGAGCTGGCCGAGCTGATCGAGGCCGCGGGCGGGCGCACGCTCGGCCTGTTCTCCTCGATGCGCGCGGCGAAGCAGGCCACCGAGGAGATGCGGGAGCGGCTCGACCTGCCGATCCTCTGCCAGGGTGACGACACCACCGGCCTGCTGGTGCAGAAGTTCTCCGAGGACGCGCGCACCTGCCTGTTCGGCACGCTGTCGTTGTGGCAGGGCGTCGACGTGCCCGGCCCGTCGCTCCAGCTCGTGGTGGTCGACAGGATCCCGTTCCCCCGTCCGGACGATCCGGTCTCCTCGGCGCGGCAACGCGCCGTGGAAGCCAGGGGCGGCAACGGTTTCCTCACCGTCGCGGCCACGCACGCCGCGCTGCTGCTCGCACAGGGCACGGGACGGCTGCACCGTTCGGTCACCGATCGCGGCGTCGTCGCGATCCTGGACTCCCGGCTGGCCACCGCCCGCTACGGCGGATTCCTGCGCGCCTCGCTGCCGCCGTTCTGGCCGACCATGGATCCGAAGGTCGCCCGCGACGCGCTGCGCCGCCTCGACGCCGCCGCCCCGGCCTGAGTGGCCTGGAACACGGCCGAGTACCGTTAACGGAACGCCGAAGACAGGGAGAACCGGTTGTCCCACGAGTCGCCCAACGCACAATCCCGGACCGTCAGCGTCGATGACACCGGAGTGCGGCGCCAGCTCGCGGACGGAAGCGAGGAAGCCGTCACGTGGTCCGAGCTGTCCGCGGTGGTGGTCAGAGTGATCCCTGAAGGCCCGTGGAAGGAAGACGTCTTCTTCATGCTCGCCGGCGCCGACGGGAAGGGCACCGCGATCCCCAGCGGCGACCCGGCCGCCGACGCGCTGATCGAGCGGCTGCAGACACTGCCCGGCTTCGACAACGAGAAATTCATCGAGGCCATGACCACCGACGCCGACGAGGCGTACGTGGTCTGGAGCGCCGAAGGCCACGCCGCCAAACACTGAGCCAAGGGAGGGCTTACTCGACCGGGAAGCTCTCCGTGACCGGGATGCCCTTCTTCAACGTCCGGCTCACCGTGCACAGCCGCTCGATCGCCCGGTCCACCGCCCCCGCGAGCGCCTCGCGGTCCTCAGCGGCGAGCGAGGACACGTCGACGTCGAAAGCCACGTGGACGGCGTCGAGCTCCGAAGCGTCTTCGCGCCGGTCTGCGGTCACGCCGACCCGGAACTTCGAGTCCTCCCCGATCCGGCGCGTGATGAGGTTCTCGGCGGTGACGGCCGAACAGCCCGCCGCCGCGATCTGGAGCAGTTCGGCGGGTGAGAAGGCACCCTCGGCGCCCTTGCGGCCGATCACGACCTCGGCACCACGTTCGTTGCGGCCGATGAAGCGGTGCTCACCGTCGCGCTGGACTTCCAAAGACACGGTTTTCCCTTTCGGTGTCCGTAGGCGGGCGGTTCACGCGTGTGTCACCGTCCGGGCAAAGCGGCTGCGCCTCTCTTTCAGAGTGGCGGCAGCCTGGGGGCGATCTCGCCGGCCAGCCGTTCCGCGGCCGGGCACATCTCCTGCGGCTGCTTGACCTTGTCCGCGACGTAGATCTCCACCGTCTCGATCATGGCACGCCCGTTGCCGCCGAAGGTCCGGTGCGGGATCTCGGCCTGACAAGCCTTCCACTCGGCCGAGACCTCGACGAAGGCTTCCCGCGAGCCGAGAGCGACCCTCCTGTCGTCGAGATCCTTGAACGGCGCCCGCTCCCGCTCGAACCGGATCGTCACCTGGGTCTCGCGATGGTTCCAGTAGCACTCCCAGTTCCCGAACACCGGATCCGGCGCGGCCGGGCCGCCGACGATCGCCTGCGGCAGCTCACCGCCCAGCGCGCAGGCGTCGAGGCTCCCGAGCGAACCGTCGGGGAAGGGAGCGGGACGCCGTTCGACCGGCTCCCGGTTCAGCACGCTCACCGCGTGCGTGGCCACCGGGTCGACGTAATCGCACAGATGCGCGTGCCAGTTCCGGATGTGCCGGGCGTGCACCCACACCTGGTTGCCGTCCGGCAGCGGGATACCCCGTGCGCATTTGTCTTCGGAGTCGCTCGGGATCTCACGCACGATCAGCTGCCCTGGCATCGGCTTGTCCAGCAACGGTGACGTCGGCGTCGTCAGTTCGAGCCGGATGTCGACGATGTCCTCCTTGTCGGCGCTCAGGCGCAGGAGGACACCGCAGGCGTTGAAGTTGCCGGTGGCATTGTCCAGTTCGGGGGTCCCGAGATGATTCAGCACGGACGGGTCCACGAGCGCGCAAGGATCCGCCGTCCGCCGGTCACCGACCAGTTCGGACGGCGGGCCCGCCGCGATCGACGCGGGTTCTCTCGTGGCGTAGAGCAGGCCCCCGGTCAGTATCAGGACCGCCGCGACGGCCGCGATCGCGATGGCGCGTCTGGTCACCCGGAAACGTCGTCTCCGCGCCGGAACGACGACGTCCGCGACCTCGGACAGCAATTCGGCGGCACGGACGGCGTCCGGACGCCCGGCGGGTTTGCGCCGCAGCAGTTCCATCAGCGCGGGCGCCAGCGGTCCCGCCCGGCGGATCGGTTCCAGCGTGTATGACGTCGCCCGCCGGAGCTGGACGAACGGCCCGACGCTCGCGTCTCCCCACACCGAGGTGCCTTCGACGGCGGCGAACAGTGTCGCGCCCAGTGAGAACACGTCCGCCGCGGCACCCGCCTGCCGTCCTTCGGCCATCTCCGGCGCGACGTAACCGGGAGTCCCGACGTCGAGGCCGCCGCCGGTCCGGGTCACCTCCGCCCACTGTGCGATCCCGAGGTCGGTGAGTTTGGCCGTACCGTCGTCGGCCACCAGGACGTTTCCCGGTTTGAGGTCGCGGTGGACCATGCCCTTCTCGTGCATCGCCGCGAGCGCCGCGGCGAGCTGGACACCGATCTTGGCCACCTTGCCGGGCGGCAGCGGCCCGTCGGCGTCGATGACGTCGGCGAGGCTGCGCGAGGGCAGGTATTCCATGACGAGCCAGCGGTCGTCACCGTCGATCACGGCGTCGAAGACGGTCACCACGTTCGGGTGATGCAGGCCCGCGCCGATCCGCGCCTCGCGCCGGATCTGGCCACTGTCCCCTGCCTGCGAGCGTTTGAGGGCGACGACCCGGCCGAGGTCCAGATCGGTGGCACGCCAGACCACGCCCATGCCCCCGGCGCCGATCCGCTCCTCCAAGCGATAGCGCCCGGCGATCAGCCGGTCACCCATGCGGGGAGTATAGGAGGCTAAGCCCTTTGGGCTATGACCGTGACTGTTCCGGGATCGACTTCGGTGAACCCGGCGTCCCGGACCGCGACGACGCCGTCACGGCGCCACGAACCTTCCGGATCCTCGACCGGGCAAAGAGCCTTCCAGGTCGCGACCGGCGGGGTCCGCACCGAGCACCGGAATCCGGTCTCGGCCCAGGCCGCCCGTTCGGCCTCGTCCAGCAGCGAAGCGAGGATCATCGTCGCGTGCCCGACCTGGGCCGCCCCCTTGCCGACGGTCATCGAGACCTCGGGGTTCAGCAGCAGCCTCGGGACACCGTCCGGCGCGGGCCCTGGCTCGTCGGCGGGGAGTTCGCTCCCGGAGATCTGCAACCGCGAGACCTCTTTCGGCGTCTCGACGACGCGGCAGGGAAGCAAGGCCCGCGCCTCGGCGCCGTCGACCTCGACCGTGATCCCCGGCAGCTCCTGGACCGCCCGCCAGTGCGCGCCGCGTGCCCGCCGGGCGACCTTGCGGATCCGGCCGTCGACCCACGCCTTGAGCGGCTCGTGCCATTCGCCCTCGGGCTCGGCGCGTTCGTCGAGACAGACCGCGACCGCGGCCGCCGCGGCGGCCTCCAGCAACGCGGTCCGCGACGGCGGCTCGGCCCGTTCCATCCGGAGGATCACCGGCATGGCCCGGACCTCGGCGGGATCCTCGTCCGAGGTGTCTTCCGTGTCTTCGGCGGGCAGTCCCAGCCAGTACGCGTAGCGAGCGGCCAGCGGCCCCAGCACGCTCATGGCCGGGAAAGCTCGAGACCGTCGGCCGCGTCGGCCGCCTCGATCTCGGCCCTGGTGACCCCGAGCAGGAAAAGCACGGCGTCGAGGTACGGGTGGGAAAGCGCGGTGTCGGCGACCTCGCGCAGCGCGGGCTTCGCGTTGAAGGCGACGCCCATTCCGGCGACCGACAGCATGTCGATGTCGTTCGCCCCGTCGCCGACGGCGACACACTGCTCCAGCGAGATCTCATACTCCTCGGCGAACCGGCGCAGCGCCACCGCCTTGCCCGCGCGGTCGACGATGTCCCCGACCACCCGGCCGGTGAGCTTGCCGTCGACCACTTCGAGCTCGTTCGCGGCGGCGAAGTCGAGGCCGAGATCGTCCACAAGGGACTGGATGATCTTGGTGAAACCACCCGAAACGACCCCGCAGCGGAAGCCCATCCGCTTCAGCGTGCGAATGGTCGTGCGCGCGCCCGGGGTGAGCTCGATGGACGCGGCGACCTCGTCCAGCACCGTCTCCGGAAGCCCTTCCAGCAACGCGACCCGGCGCTCCAGCGACTCGCCGAAGTTCAGCTCGCCGCGCATCGCGGCCTCGGTGATTTCGCGGACCTGCGGTTCGACGCCGGCGTGCGCGCCGAGCATCTCGATGACCTCGCCCTGGATGAGCGTGGAGTCGACGTCGAAGACGACCAGGCGCTTGGCGCGGCGCGCGAGCCCGGCCCGCTCGACCGAGATGTCGATCCCGGCCTCGACGGCGGCGTCCGCCAGCGCGGTGCGCAGCGCGGCGTCGGCCTCCGGGGTGTCCTGGGCGAGCGAGGTGTACAGCTCCAGCCCGGTGACCGGATAGTCGGCGACACTGCGGATCGAGTCGATGTTGACGTCCAGCGCGGCGAGGCGGCGCGCGACGTCGGAGAACGCCCGCGCGGTCACCGGACGGCCGAGCATCAGCAGGACATGCGTCGAGTCCTTCTGGCCGATGGCGAACGGGTCGGCGCCGATGGCCGAGCCGATCTTCACGTCGACCTGCATCCCCACCGACGCCATCGCCTGCTCGACGTACTCCTGCAGGCCCTCGGGGTCGCGGTACACGCCGGCGAGCACGCCGAGCACCAGCTGGCCGCGGATGACGACCTGCTCGACGTCGAGGACGTCGACGTCGTGGCGGGCCAGCACGGCGAACAACACCGAGGACACACCCGGCTTGTCGGGACCGGTGGTGGTGATGAGAACTGGTGTCTGCGTCACGGGGTCAGTCTCCCTCAGCCGAGCAAAAAAACGGCGCGTGCCTTGCCCCTGTGTGAGGCAAGGCACGCGCCGATTCCGCTTATCGGGTCACTTCTCGCTGGAGTTGTCCTTGGAGTGATCACCCGGCATGGCCGCCTCGGTGAGCACCTGGGACGGCGCCCGGTGGGTGTTGACCTTCTGCTTCCCGAAGAAGCCGATCTCACCCTCCTTGTGGATGCGCTCGACCATATGCGGGTAGTGCAGCTCGAACGCCGGCCGCTCGGACCGGATCCGCGGCAGCTCGGTGAAGTTGTGCCGCGGCGGCGGGCAGGACGTCGCCCATTCGAGCGAGTTGCCGTAACCCCACGGGTCATCCACCGTGACGATCTCGCCGTACCGGTAGCTCTTGAAGACGTTCCAGATGAACGGCAGCGTCGAGGCACCGAGGATGTAAGCGCCGATCGTGGAGATCGTGTTCAGCGTGGTGAACCCGTCGGACTGCAGGTAGTCCGCGTACCGGCGCGGCATGCCTTCGGCGCCGAGCCAGTGCTGCACCAGGAACGTGGCGTGGAAGCCGATGAACGTGGTCCAGAAGTGCCACTTGCCGAGCTTCTCGTCCATCATGCGGCCGGTGATCTTCGGGAACCAGAAGTAGATCCCGGCGAATGTGGCGAACACGATCGTGCCGTAGAGCACGTAGTGGAAGTGCGCGACGACGAAGTAGCTGTCGGACACGTGGAAGTCGATCGCCGGCGCGGCCAGCATGATGCCGGTCAGACCGCCGAAGAGGAACGTGACGATGAAGCCCATCGAGAAGATCATCGGCGTCTCGAAGGACAGCTGGCCCTTCCACATCGTGCCGATCCAGTTGAAGAACTTCACGCCGGTCGGGACCGCGATCAGGAAGGTCATGAAGGAGAAGAACGGCAGCAGCACGGCGCCGGTCGCGTACATGTGGTGCGCCCACACGGCCACCGACAGCGCGGCGATCGCCAGCGTCGCCCAGACCAGGCCCTTGTACCCGAAGATCGGCTTACGGCTGAAGACCGGGAAGATCTCCGACACGATCCCGAAGAACGGTAGCGCGACGATGTAGACCTCTGGATGGCCGAAGAACCAGAACAGGTGCTGCCAGAGGATCACGCCGCCGTTCGCTGGGTCGAACACGTGCGCCCCGAGATGCCGGTCCGCCAGGAGGCCCATCAGGGCCGCGGTCAGGATCGGGAACGCCAGCAGGATCAGGATGCTGGTGACCAGGATGTTCCAGGTGAAGATCGGCATCCGGTACATCGTCATACCGGGGGCGCGCAGGCAGACCACCGTGGTGATCATGTTGACGCCACCGAGGATGGTGCCCAGACCCGAGACCACCAGACCGGAGATCCACAGGTCGGCGCCGACGCCGGGCGAGTGGATGGCATCCGACAGCGGGGTGTAGGCGAACCAGCCGAAGTCGGCGGCGCCACCCGGGGTCAGGAAGCCGGACATCACGATCAGGCCGCCGAAGAGGTACAGCCAGTACGAGAACGCGTTCAGCCGCGGGAAGGCGACGTCGGGCGAACCGATCTGCAGCGGCAGGATGAAGTTCGCGAAACCGAAGAGGATCGGCGTCGCGTACAGCAGCAGCATGATCGTGCCGTGCATGGTGAACAGCTGGTTGTACTGCTCCTGCGAAAGGAACTGCTGCCCGGGACGCGCCAGCTCGGAGCGGATCAGCATCGCCATCGCGCCGCCCACCATGAAGAAGGCGAACGACGTGACCAGGTACATGATGCCGATTTGCTTGTGGTCCGTCGTGCGGAACAACCGCAGCAGGTACGAACCCTTAACCGACTCGCGCGCGGGATACGGGCGCGTGGCGATCGGCTTGGGGGCTACGGCCGTCACTCCTGCCTCCAACACTCAAACCTTGTGGTGGTCAATTTGCGGTCGCCGGGCGGGTTCGAACCCACTCCGGCGGCTAGTGGGGATCGTAGCCCTCACTACCGACAGTCGCGCGCACCGGCTGGCAAGATCGCGTCGTGACCGACGAACACACCCGGGCGGGAGTGGCCGCGGCCGTCGCCGTCGGTGCCCGGTACGGGCTGCCGACCGACGCCCCCGAGATCCTGCATTTCAAGTCGAACGTGCTGGTGAGACTGGGTCCAGTAGTGGCGCGGGTGCCCGGCACGACGCGCTTCGCGCGGGCCTCGCCCGAGGACTGGCTCAGGCGCGACGTCGAGCTGTCGCGGTACCTCACGGAACGTGGTGTGCTCGTCGTCTCACCGACCACGGATCCCCCGGCAGGACCGCATTTCGCCGACGGGCTGCCGGTCACGCTCTGGCACTACACGCCGCACGAGCCGGGGCACACGCTGTCGCCGCACGAGGTGGCGCTTTCGCTCGCCCGGGTGCACGACGCGCTCGCTGACTACCCCGGTGAGCTGCCCGAACTCGGACCGGTCCGTGAGCTCCGGACGGTGCTCGACCGGCACGGTGCGCTCCTGAACGGCGCGGCACCCCGGTTGTACGACGAACTCGAGCGGGTGGCGGCCGCACTGCCGGACACCGAGCCGCGGCCGCTGCACGGTGACGCCCATCGGGGGAACGTCGTCGCGACGGCGGCCGGGCCGTGCTGGCTCGACTTCGAGGACACCTGGCGCGGGCCGCTCGGCTGGGACCTCGGCGTGCTCTTCGCGGAGGCCGGGCACGAGACTTTGGCCGCGTACCCGGCCGATGTGACGCCCGCGTCGCTGGAGCCGTTCATCGCGTTGCGGCGATTGTTCGAGGTCCCCTGGCGCTTCGTGATCGCGCAGCGGTTCCCCGAGCGGCTCCCGGAGGCCGAAGCCGCCCTGGAGCGCTACTTCCTCCGTTAGACGGCGTCCAGCAGAAGTTTCGCCGCCACGTCGACGCCGTCCGTCCGCACCTCACCGCCGACCTGACGCGCCCGCGAGGCGACGTCAGGACGCAGTACCTCGCCCAGAGCGAGGGTCAGCGCTTCGGCGGTGGGCTCCCCGGCGATCGACGTTCCCACTCCGAGTTCCCGGACGCGCTGCGCGAAGTAGGGCTGGTCGAACAGCTGGGGAACGAGGACCTGCGGCACGCCTGCCCGGGTGGCCGCCGTCGTCGTGCCGGCGCCGCCGTGGTGCACGACCGCGGCGACCCGCGGGAAGAGCGCCTGCTGGTCGACGTCCCCGATGGCGAGGCAGTCGGGTTCGTCGTCGATCGGCGCCAGCTCGGTCCAGCCGCGGAACACGATCGCCCGCCGCCCGTGCGCCCTCGCCGATTCGATCATCGCCTTCGCGATCTCCTCCGGGGCACGAATGCTCCCGAATCCGAAGTAGACAGGCGGTTCCCCGTCGTCGAGGAACGCCTCCAGCTCCGGGGACAACGGGCTGTGGTCCGGCAGGATCCAGGCGCCGGTCTGGTGCACGTCGAGCGCCGACGGCCCCCGCCACGGCGCCAGCACCGGATCGGCGGCCAGCCACGGGCTCTCGGTGAAGACATGCCCGCGGACGTCGTCCACGGGCGGGAGACCGAGCTTTTTCCGCTGCGCGTTGAGCACACCGCCCCAATGCTCATTCCATCGTCGCGCGTCGTCGGCCCACAGGACCGGGATGACGGCATCGGGATTCTTCGGCGCCCACCCCGGGAAAACGGGCGGACGATGGTGCAGTGAAGGCAGCGTTATCGGGCAGTAGGCGGTGAAGAAATAGGGAATCCCTTTTCGCTCGGCCACCGAATGAGCGGCGATGTTCAACGCCATTCCCGCGACGACGGCGTCGCAGTCGTCGGCCGCTTCCGGTATCGTCTCGAACTGGTCGACGACCATGGCCTCGGCCATCTTCCGGCGCCCCTCGGGCGTGGCCATCGCCTTGGTCATGACGGAATCCGGCTTCGCGGTCGGCCGGAGTTCCGGCCCCAGCGAAACGAAAGGGATCCCGAAGCCTTCGGCCCAGTCCCGGAAATCGGGCGGCGCGCAAAGCCGGACTTCCTGGCCGAGTTCCCGCAACCGCACCGCCAAGGCCACCAGCGGCTGCACCTCACCCCTCGTCCCGATGGTGGACAGGAGTACACGCATGGAAATCCCCCTTCGGCAAAACGTGAAGGCGAGAATCGTGCACCGGGAATGGGGGCTTGCCGCAAGCCCCGGGGTCCGCTATACCTTGGAAGGGGCGAGGGAAACGTTTCTCACGCGGGGTACCAGCCCAAGATCGCTTCGACGACTCCGGCCGGATCCTCCAGCGGCGTCAGATGCCCGGCCTCCGGCAGCACGACCAACGTCGCGTCCGGCAGCGTTTCCACCAGGGTGTTCGCCTCCTCCAGCGGAGTCAGGCCGTCCTCTTCGCCGACCACGACCAACGCCGGCACGTCCGCCGAACGCAGCGTCTCGAGTGAATCGGGCCGCGCCGCCATCGCGCGTGCCGCCCACGCGACGCCGGACGGCGGCTGCGTCGTGATCAGTTCGCGAAGGCGTTCGGTCACTTCCGGACGGGCCTTTTCGGCGAGCAATCCGGGTGTGACGGCCTCGGGCATCCAGGCGGTGCCTTCCGCTTCCACCCTGGCCGCGACCTCGTGCCGGGTCCGGACGGCTTCGGGAGCGTCGGCCGTCGCCTTCGTGTCGATGAACACCAGGCCGCCCACCCGTTCCGGCGCCAGGCGCAGCACCGCCATCGTCAGGTAGCCGCCCATCGAGCAGCCACCGAGGACGACCTTGTCGAGACCGAGGCGGTCGAGCAGCGCCACGACGTCACGGGCGGCGTCGGCCAGATCCGGTTCCCTGCCGGTTTCCGGCAGCGGGCTGCGGCCGAGGCCGCGCTGGTCGGGGGTGATCAGCCGCAGGCGTTCCGAGAGCGGCGCGCGGACCGCGTCCCACATGCGGGCGTCGACAGGGAAGGCGTGCAGCAGTACCAGCGGGAGATCCTTCATGGCGATAATTCTGTCGCACCCTGGGGCTACCGTCGGATCCGTGCTGACAGAGATCAAGACGGAGAGGCTCCTGCTGCGGCGGCTGCGCGAGGCGGATCGCGAGAACATCGTCGCGCTGCAGGCCGATCCGGAGACGAACAAGTTCAACGTCGTACCGCACACCGTCGAGGGCGCGCGGGAACTGTACGACGCCTGGATGAAGCAATGGGCCGAGCACGGGTTCGGCTACCTCGCGGTGTCCGCTTTGGATGATCCCGAGGTGATCGTCGGCTTCGGCGGCGTCCGGTACCACGAATGGAACGGCGAGCGCGTGCTGAACCTCGCGTACCGATTCTGGCCGTTCGCCTGGGGCAAGGGCTACGCGACGGAGATGGCGGCCGCCGTCGTCGAATGGGCCGAGCGGGAGATCCCCGAGGTCCCGGTGATCGCCAACATCATGGTGTCCAACGAACCGTCGATCCGCGTCGCCGAGCGGCTCGGTTTCAAGATCCACACCGAGGAGGAGTTCGAGGGAGCGCCCTCATTGCACATGCGTCGCTGAGTCACCAGCGGCCTGGGCGGCGGCGGGTCCGCGCGCCCCAGCACGCCTTGTGCCAGTGGCGGCGATCGGCGACCCCGCCGGTGTCGTCGGCGGGCCAGGCGACCACATGCGGGGTTCCCTGCCGGATCTCGTGATCGCAACCGGGGCAGCGGTAGTCCTTGGTGGCCTGCGCGCCGGGCACGGTGCGCACCAGCCAGTCGCCGTCGGCGGCGGATTCGGAGCGCGCCCAGCCGGTCGACGCGCCGAGGTCGGGGCGTCCACCGCGTTCGGGCCGGTTACGTCGTGGCACGCCGAAACGGTATACGGCCGGAGGCCGTGTGATCCCGCTCGCTCGGTGTTCGGTCCGCCTGCCGAACACGCGAGTTACGCCTCCAGACACGTGTGATCCGCCAACGGATCACGCGTGTCGTCCGTCCAATCACGCGTGTCGTCCGTCCAATCACGCGTGTCGTCCATCCGATCACACGTGTCGTCCATCCGATCACACGTGACGGAAGGCGTAACTCGCGTGATTGAAGGCGTAACTCGGGCTAGCCGCCGAAGTAGGCGCCCGGCGTCACACCGACAGCGCGGCGGAAGGCGGCGACGAACGCGCTCGGCGAGGAGTAACCGATCCGGCGGGAGACCGCGGTCAGCGGCATGCCCTCGGCGAGCAACGGCAAGGACGCGCGCAGCCGCGCCTGCACCCGCCACGCGCCGAATGTCGTGCGGCATTCGGTGAGGAACAGGCGTGCGAGGGTGCGTTCGCTCGCGCCCGCTTCGTACGCGAAGTCGGCGAGACCACGGCGGTCCGCCGGATCGGCGATCACCGCCCGCGCGACGGTCAGCGCACGTCCGTCCGACGGCATCGGCACGGTGATCGGCACGACGGCCACCGGTTCGAGCAGGTCGAAGGCGACGGCCTCGGCCCGGCGGCGCGCGTCGTCGCCGAGGTCGGCGGCGCCGAGGTGCTCCAGCAGTTCCCGCAGCAGCGGGCGGACGGCGACGAGCGTCGGTCCGGGCCAGTGCACCGGGCATCGTTCCCGGGCGGCGTAGATCCCCCGCAACACGGTCTGCGCGGTCGCACCGGTCCGGTGGACGACGCCCGCCGGGATCCAGAGCGCCCGCGTCGGCGGCAGCACCCAGTACCGGTCTCCGACGTTCACGCTCAGGATCCCCCGGGCCGCCCAGGCGAGCTGGTGGCCATCGTGCTCGTGCCACGGGAGCCAGGTGCCCGCGGCCAGATCCATCTCGCCGAGCACCATCGCCGTCGACATCGGCGGCAGGAGTCCGATTTGCGACATCACTTGGCAGCCTATCGCCTACCGGTCACGGCTAGCTTCGGATTCATGCCGATGAACCTGGTGCACCGCAAACTCTGCAGTTCCGCGCTGTGGGCGAAGGCCGTCGCCCACGAGATGCCGGCCAACGTCGCCGGCTTCGACCTCGGCGACTCCGTCCTGGAGATCGGCCCGGGCTTCGGCGCGACCACGCGCGCTCTCGAAAGTCTCGTCCCCCGGCTCACGGCTGTCGAGATCGACGAAGCATCCGCGGACCTCCTCCAACGGGAGTTCGACGGCCGGGTGCGGATCGTCCAGGGCGATGGAGCGGCGTTGCCCTTCGAGGACGGCGAGTTCTCGGCGGTCGTCTGTTTCACGATGCTGCACCACGTGCCGACGACGGCGTTGCAGGATTCGATCTTCGCCGAGGCGTTCCGGGTGCTCCGCCCCGGCGGCGTCCTGCGCGCGATCGACAGCCTGGAGAATTTGCCGTTCCGGCTGCTCCACATCGGCGACACGATGAACGCCCTCGACCCGGTTTCGCTCTGGCCCCGGCTCACCGACGCCGGGTTCACCGACGTCGAGGTCGACCACGTGCCCAAGCGCTCCGTGAAGTTCTCGGCCAGGAAGCCCGCCTGACGCGTTTCGGGGTCAGCCGCGGGCGAGAACCAGCGGGACGAGTTGTTCGGCCGGGGTCAGCGAGCCGTGCTGGCCGACCAACGAGGACTCGACGGCCTCGGCCAGTTCCCGCACGAGACCGAAACGCCCCTTCGCTGCCACGACCACGTCGCCGATGCGCGGACGGACCCGGTCGGAGACCGGCCCGAACCAGCCCGCCTCGATGGCCTCGTCGCGAGGGAGGGTCCATGCCCGGTCGCCGATGACCTCGCGCCAGGCGGCCAGGACGTCGGCCTCCGCGCCTTCTTCGCTGTAGACGTGCCGCGCCCGGACCTCGCCCCCGATCGCCCGGACGCCGCCGAGCAGCGCGGGAGTGTCGTCGATGTCGAGCGCGCCCTCGACGGTCACCATGCCGTGATCGGCCACGACCGCGAGGAGCGAGCCGGGCGACAAACCGTCCACAATGGACTCCACGAGTCGGTCGACCTGCCGCAGCTGCATCCGCCACGGCGCCGAACCGGGTCCGTAGATGTGGCCCAGCATGTCGAGTTCGCTGTGGTAGCCCCAGCAGAACGCGGGCCGTGTGTCGAGACAGTGCAGGACGCAGGCGGCGAGATCGCCGAGCGCGTGGACACCCACGTAGCGCGCCCCGGACTGCGTCGCGCGGGTGAGCGCGGTGTCGGCGAACTTCGCCGAAGACACCACACTCGTCGTGATCCCGGCGGCCGTCGCGCGTTCGAACGTCGTCGGCAGCGGCTGCACCTCGCGCGGCGGCAGCGCGCCGCGGAGATCGCCGCCGTCCACATGGCTGCTCCAGCGCAGCGCGTTCAGGACGCCGGTGCCCGGCACTTCGAAGCTGTAGCCGACAAGGCCGTGCTCGCCGGACGCCAGACCGGTGCCGATCGCGCCGAGGCCGGCCGCCGTCGTCGCCGGGAAACCGACCCGCAGCGGCGACTTCGCCAGCTGGGTGAGCACAGGAGCGTCGGCGGCGTGCTCGGCCAGCAGTTCCCAGCCGAGACCGTCGATGAGCAGAACGCAGGCACTGGACGTCTCCGCCAGGCTCAGCGAGTTGGCGAACCCTTCGGCGCCGAGGGCGGACAGCACGGACGGGACGACTTGACCGAGATGCGGCACGTGCGCCGCGACAGGCAGTTCCACCAGGCCAGCTTGCCATCCCGGAGCGCGAAAGGAGATGGGATAATGCCGGACATGCCGACTTACGCCTACCGCTGCCGCGAATGCGCCGGAACGTTCGAACTGCTGCGGCCGATGAGCGAGTCCGGTGCGCCGGCGCCGTGCCCCGAGGGCCACCAGGACACCGTCAAACTGCTGACGACCGTCGCGCTGACCGGGTCGTCCTCCGGCCCCGCCCCCGTTCCCGCGGGTGGAGGCGGTTGCTGCGGAGGCGGCTGCTGCAGTTGACCCACCCGTTCGGGTGGCGCAACGTGTGATCGCCCGAATGGCGGGTACCCCCTTCCCACCAGTCTGGAAGCTCCAGTGGTGGGAAGGGAGAAAGTCCAGTGACCCCATCAGCACTGGCGGCCGTCGACTTCGGTCAAGGCGTGTCAAGCGCCTGGAGTTCGGTCGCCACCTTCGTCCCGAAACTGCTCGCGTTCCTGGTCATCCTGTTCATCGGCTGGCTGATCGCCAAGGCGCTCTCGAAGGCCGTGAGCATGGTGCTCGAGAAGGTCGGGTTCAACCGCCTCCTCGAACGCGGGGGCTTCAAACAGATGCTCGCTCGCAGCCAGTTCGACGCGTCGAACATCATCAGCAAGATCGTCTACTACGCGATCCTGCTGATCGCCCTGCAGTTCGCGTTCGGCGTGTTCGGCCCGAACCCGGTGAGCGCGCTGCTCAACGACATCGTCGCGTGGCTGCCGCGCGCCATCGTCGCGATCGTCATCGTGGTGATCGCCGGCGCGGTCGCCAAGGCGGTCAAGGACCTGGTCGCCAACGCGCTCGGTGGGGTCTCCTACGGCAAGGTGCTCGCCACGATCGCCTCGGTGTTCATCTGGGGCCTCGGCGCGATCGCCGCGCTGAACCAGATCGGCGTGGCCACCGCGGTCACGCTGCCGGTGCTGATCACCGTGCTCGCCACGGTCGGCGGCATCGCCGTCGTCGGTGTCGGCGGTGGTCTCATCAAGCCGATGCAGCAGCGCTGGGAGAGCTGGCTCGGCCGGGCCGAGGCGGAGATCCCCGCCGCGAAGGCGCAGGCCGAGGCCTACCAGCGCGGACGTGAGGACGCCGGACGCTCGGGCGGGGTGCCTGCCGAGCAGACGACGGCCCACCAGCCGGTGTCCGCCGGGCACCACGCCGCGAACCCGAACACGCCGACGCAACACCAGCAGTTCCCGCCTACCCAGGGCCAGGTGTCTCCGCACCAGGATCCCGGCCAGCGGCCCCCCGGTGGAAACATGCCCCCTCCGCCGGAATACCGCTGACCTTCCACGGGAGCGGGTGGGGCGTCCGGCCGCCCTACCCGCTCCTGGTCGGCTGGGTCCGCCGGTCGTCCATCGAGGCGGCCAGCGAACACACGCCGACCAGCCGCGCGGTCATCCAGTCGCTGGTGGTCCAGGCGGACAGATCGGCCGGAATGCGGAACGTCCATCCCTTGGCCTTCGCCTCGTCGATCAGCCCGCGCGTGTAGCCGGCGAGAAGGACGACCCCGGCGACCGCCGCCGAACCTTCGACCCCCGCCGCGAGGATGTCCCGCACCGCGGCGGAGTGCTGATCGAAGACGGCCGACAGCCCGGGCACGGCCGCCGCGGCGGCCAGCCCGGCGACACCGATCTGCTGGTGCAGCCGGGAAAGCGTGCTACGAGCCGAAGATTCCACCCAGGACGAGACCAGATCTTTCACCCGACCAGGTTAGCCAGGCCGGACGATTTGTCGACATCCCGGTGACGACGATCGCAGAATTCAGCAGGCCTTGAGCGCCTGATCCAGGTCGTGCCACAGGTCCTCGACGTCCTCCAGCCCCACCGACATGCGGATGAGCCGGTCGGTGACCCCTGCGCCGCGCCGATCGTCCTCGGCGACGATCCGGTGGCTGATCGAGGCGGGATGCTGGATGAGCGAGTCCACGCTGCCGAGGCTGACGGCCGGGGTGATCAGCCGGACCGCGCCGATGAGCGCGTGCGGATCGCCCTCGACCTCGAACGCGATCAGCGGGCCGCCGACGGCCGGGTAGTGCACGGCGCTCACGTTCGCGTGACCGCGAAGCCGCTCGACGAGTTCGGCGGCCGTCGCGGATGCGGCGTTGACGCGCAGCGGAAGTGTCGAAAGGCCGCGAAGCAGCATGTATCCGGCGAGCGGGTGCAGCACGCCTCCGGTGGCGAAGCGGATCTGTCGCAGCATCCCCGCGTCTTCGGCGCTGCAAGCGACGACGCCGCCCATGACGTCGCCGTGGCCGCCGAGGAACTTGGTCGCGCTGTGCAGGACGAACCGGGCGCCGTGCCGTCCCGGACGCTGGAGCACAGGAGTCGCGAAGGTGTTGTCGACCAGCACCGGTACGTCGCCCGCGGCGCGCACGATCTCGGCGATGTCGACCTCCCGCAAGGTCGGATTCGCGGGCGTTTCGAGCAGGACCAGCCCGGTGTCGGGCCGCAGCGCCGCCGCGACTCCTTCCGGATCGGCCCAGGTCACCTCGGTGCCGAGCAGACCGGACGTGAGCATGTGATCGGTGCATCCGTAGACCGGCCGGACGGCGACGACATGCCGTTTGCCCTGCGCGACGGCGGCGAGCAGCGAAGCCGACACCGCGGCCATGCCGGTGGCGAACGCGACGGCGTCGTCGAATCCCTCGAGTTCGGCCAGTGCCTTCTCGAACCGTTCGACGGTCGGGTTGCTCAGCCGCCCGTAGACCGGAAGCCCGGTCAGCGAGCCCGAGGCGGCGAATTCGTCGATGCGGCCCGCCTCCTCGACGCTGTCCCGCGACGGGTAGGTCGTGGACAGGTCGAGCGGAGCGGCGTGGACACCGAGGTCCGTGAGATCGTCACG
The DNA here is from genome assembly GCF_900105055.1 of Amycolatopsis lurida. NCBI lineage: Bacteria > Bacillati > Actinomycetota > Actinomycetes > Pseudonocardiales > Pseudonocardiaceae > Amycolatopsis > Amycolatopsis lurida. The sequence goes on along the minus strand of NZ_FNTA01000004.1, from coordinate 5,688,096 downwards.
GCCGGCGTGGACGGCTCGGGTGCGCAGCGTTGCGGTCATACCCAGATGGTGCGATTTTCTCCGGATCGATCGCAATATCCTCGGATATCATTCGCCGATGTCGGATTCCGTCGAACTGAGCACGGTTGATCTTCGTATTCTGCGGCTTCTGCAGAACGACGCCCGGATCTCGAACAAGGATCTCGCGGCCGAGGTCGGCGTCGCGCCCTCGACCTGTCTCGACCGCGTCAACCGGCTGCGCGAGCTCGGGGTGATCACCGCCCAGCGCGCGGAGGTGGACGCCGCCAAACTCGGCCGCCCGCTCGAAGCGCTCCTGTTCGTCCAGGTCCGCCCGCACCGGCGGGCGCTGGTCGACTCGTTCGTCGAGCATCTGCTCGCCCTGCCCGAGGTCCGTGCCGTCTACCACCTGACCGGCCCGGACGACTTCCTCGCGCATGTCGCCACCGCGTCGGCCACCGAACTCCAACGCCTGGTCCTCGACGAACTGACCGCCCGCGACGAGGTGGCCCGGGTGCACACGAACCTCGTCTTCCAGCACTGGAGCGGGGGACCTTTGCTACCGCCCGGCTAGTCGATCCGGATCTTGAAGGGGTGCGTGACGTCGGCAGGGCACGTGAAGACGTTCAGCACCCCTTGGCGGCGGAAGGACCACCCCGCCGCCTCACCTTCGGCGACTTCGCAGCCGCAGCCGACCTCGTGCTCCTCCGAGGCCAGCGCGATCGTCTGACGCAGTTCGGCGCCGCACTCCCGGCAGCCCAGCTCGTGCCGATCGGTCGCGTCCCAGGCGGTCCAGCCGCCGATCTTCGAGTACTGGTCCAGCTCCGGCCAGCCCTCCGGATCGTCGCCCGAGCCCTCGGGGATACCGAGCGCGGCGCGGGTCTCCGCCGGGAAGTCGCAGAGCCGGGGCAGCTCGTCGATCGAGCACGGTTCGAAAACGCAGGGATCCGGCACGTAGGCGGCTTCGGCGTTCTCGGGGGCCGGAGGCTCGTCCGCGATGTCCCGCACCTCGCCCGAATCACGCCACACCAGCCGGACGGCGGGCCCCTGGTGATGCGGGCTGTCGTGCCCCATCGGGCAGAACAGGATCTGCAGGACGTCGGTTCCTTCGGGGAAGGGCAGCTCCGGGAAGTCGTCGCGGAAGAACTGTGCCGCGGCGACCATCGCCGGAACGGGTTCGTCGAGCGGATGCCCGCCCGTCCACGCGTCGTCGGACGCGTCCGGGTCGGGCGGCCAGGTCACCGGGCACTCCGGCCACGGCTCGTCCGACGGCCAGAGCAGCGGACCGCCGAAGTGGCTTTCGTCCGGACCGGGCACTCCCGGCGCGGGATGCAGCCGGATGGCCGTCCGGACCAGATCGTTCAGGCCGGGAATGGGCATTCCGTCGTAGGTGAGCTGACGCACTCCCGGGAGCTTAGAGGTCCGGCAGCGGATCTTCAGGTTTCGCACCGTCCCGCATGATCTCGGCGTCGGCCGCGTGGACGACCGCGATGTACTCGTCGTCGATCTCGTAGTCGATGCCGTTGAACTTGAACCACGGGACGGTCGACGTGTCGACCGGGCCGATCCGCTGGTTTCGCAGTGTCGTCGAGACCACCCGTTTCGGGGTCTTCCGGCTCAGGTACCCGGTGGTGAGGATCGTGATCGTCTTACGGGTCACCGCGAAGAACACGCTGGGATTGGTACTCCCCAGGATGTCGGCCGGGAACACGTAGTGGATCTCGTCGTCCGGATCGAGGAGTTCCTTGATCCGCTTCCTGACCCCTGAGGAAACCGGCATGCCGCCCAAGTTACCGGGCCGAGTAGTCCTTGAACCCCTTTCCGGTCTTCCGGCCGAGCCGTCCAGCGGTCACGAGGTGTTCCAGCAACGGCGCGGGCGCGAAGCCCTCTTCGCGGAATTCGTTGAACAGAGTCCGCTGGATCGCCAGCGAGACGTCCAGCCCGACGACGTCGAGCAGCTCGAACGGCCCCATCGGCAGCCCGCAGCCCACCTTCATCGCGGTGTCGATGTCGTCAGCCTCCGCGTAGTGCGCTTCGAGCATCTTCACCGCGTCGTTCAGGTACGGGAACAGCAGCGCGTTGACGATGAAACCGGCCCGGTCGCCACAGTGCACGGGATGCTTGCCCAGCGCCGCGCAGACGGCGTCGACGGTCGCGACCACGTCGGGCGCGGTGGCGATGGTCGAGACGACCTCGACGAGTTTCATCACCGGCGCCGGATTGAAGAAGTGCACGCCGACCACGTCCGAAGGCCGCGAGGTGGCGGCCGCGCATTCGATCACCGGCAGGGACGACGTCGTCGTCGCCAGGACCGCTCCCGGCTTCACGACGTCGTCGAGCGCGGCGAAGACCGCCTGCTTGACGGCCAGGTCTTCGGCCACCGCCTCGACGACGAGGTCGACGTCGGCCAGTTCCTCGAACTCCACCGCGGGCGAGATCCGGCCGAGCGCGGCGGCGGCGTCCTCCTCGGACAGCTTGCCCTTGACGACGGCCTTGTCCAGCGACTTCTTCACCCGCGCGACCGACGCCGCGGCCTTCTCCGCGCTCCGCGCCCGCAGGATCACCTCGTAACCGCGTTTCGCGAACACCTCGACGATGCCCGTCGCCATGGTCCCGGTCCCGACGACGCCGACCTTGCGCACCTCACGAGGCGCCACGGTGTCCGATGTGGACACTGTGGACTTCGTGACCGCGTCGGTCACCGTCGGCGAATCGGGCTCGTCGTAGGCGTAGAAACCCCGGCCCGCCTTCCGGCCGAGCAGCCCGGCGGTGATCATCTGCTTCAGCAGCGGCGCCGGCGCGTGCAGCCGGTTACGCGACTGGTGGTACATCGTGTCGAGGATCTCGTACGCGGTGTCCAGCCCGATCAGGTCGAGCAAAGCCAAGGGCCCCATGGGATACCCGCAGCCGAACCGCATGGCCGCGTCGAGATCCTCGCGCGTGGCGTAGCGCTGCTCGTACATCCGCACGGCGTGGTTGAGATACCCGAAGAGCAGGGCGTTGGCGATGAACCCGGCGCGGTCGCCGATCACCACCGGGGTCTTGCCGAGGCGTTCGGCGAACGCGACGACGTCGATGACCACCTCGGGTTCGGTGACGACGGTGCGGACGATCTCGACCAGCTTGAGGATCGGCGCCGGGTTGAAGAAGTGCATCCCGACGACCTTGCCCGGCCGCGCGGTGTGCACGCCGATCTCGGTGATCGACAGCGAGGAGGTGTTCGAGACGAAGATCGTGTCCGGGCCGGTGATCTTGTCCAGCTGTGCGAACACGTCGGATTTCGCTTCGAGGTTCTCCGGGATCGCCTCGATCACCAGGTCCACATCGGACAGTTCGGCCAGCGACGTGGTGTACCGGATCCGGCCCAGCAGCGCGCTCCGGCCGTCGGCGTCGAGTTTGCCGCCGGTCACCGCCCGTTCGGTCGAATGCTCCAGATGACCCCGGCCGCGATGGACGCCGTCGTCGTCGATCTCCACCGCGACGACGGACACGCCGCTCCGCGCGAGCACCTCGGCGATCCCGGCACCCATGGTGCCGAGACCGATGACTCCCACACTCGAGATTTCCCGCGCCACAACCGGCCTCCGGAGGTTACTCGCTGGTAGTTTCTCCGATCGTGCCATGCCGGGGCGTGGAAAGCAGCGGCTGTCACCCTCCGAATCGAGTAAGTGTCACTCGCGTAAGAGAGCTGAAGGACGCTTTCCCCGCATGTGACGCGGCGAAAGCGCCCATCACCGCACGAGATGAGGGGAAAGCGTCCTTCAGCTCACTCGCCGAAGTTCTGGTCCACGAGATCTTTGATCTTGGTGAGTGCTTCGCCGGCCTGCGCACCCTTCGCGCGAACCTCGATCCGGTCGCCCTGACGGGCACCGAGCGCCATCAGCGCGAGCACGCTGTTGGCGTCCGCGGTCTCGTCGCCGAGCCGCACGGTGACCTGCGCGTCCAGCCCCGCGATGCTCCGGACCAGTACCGCGGCGGGCCGCGCGTGCAACCCGACGTCGTTCCGCAGCGTGAGCTCGACACTGCTCTCGCCGTCCTGCGCGCCTTCGTCGAACGTCAGGTCCGGTGGCGCGCCCGCCGACGCGGCCGCTTCGGCGACGGCCTTGCGGTCCGCCCCGCCCTGTGCCGCGACGGCGGCGGCGATCGCGCCTTCGACCAGCGGCGCGTCCACGACGACCGCGGCCGACGGGTCGGCGAGCGATTCGACGGCCAGTTCCGCGGTCATCTGCGCGCTGCCGAGGTCGTACAGCAGGACGACGCCCGCGCCCGAATCGGCTCGCTGCGTCGCGGCGACGACCTCGTCGTAATCCGTCCCGATCCCGCCGTCGGCCAGGCCGCCCGCAGCCGCGATGGTGACGTCCGGCGCCATCTGCGCGGCGAGTTCCGCGAGCCCTTCGGCGAGTTTGGCGCTGTGGGAAACGAGCACGATTCCGACGCTCACTTGGCGGCCTCCGCGAACGCGCGCAGCAGCAGAGCCGTCGAACGGGCGCCGGGGTCCATATGGCCCTTTGCCCGCTCGCCGAGGTACGAGGCCCGGCCCTTGCGCGGTACGAGCTCCACAGTGGACTCGGCGCCCTTGTCCGCGGCGTCCGCCGCGGCGGTCAGGATCTCCGCGATGCCGGAGCCGGAGGCTTCCTCGGCGGCGGAGACGGCGGGGATCAGGGCGTCGACCATCGTCGCGTCTCCCCCGACGGCCTTGCCGCGCGCCTGCACTCCTTCGAGTGCCGCGCGCAGGGCCTCGACGAGCAGCGGACCGTCCACTTCGGCCGCGTCGCCCAGTTTGACCGACGCGCGCAGGAAAGCCGTGCCGTACAACGGGCCCGCCGCGCCACCGACCTTCGAGATCAGTGTCGTGGCGGCGAGCTTCGCGACCGCGGCGGGGGTTTCGGGAGTCGCGGAGTCCAAAGCGGACACGATGGCGCCGAAGCCCCGGTCCATGTTCTCGCCGTGGTCGGCGTCGCCGATCGCGCGGTCGAGGTCGACCAGTTCGGCTCGATGCTCGGCGATCACGGCGGCCGTCGCCCGCAAGGCGGCGGCGAACGTCTCGGCGGTGCAGGCCATCAGACTCCCCACCTCAGGGCCGGGGTGTTCACCGGCGCGTCCCACAACTCGGTCAGCTCGTCGTCCAGTTTCAGCAACGTCAGGCTCATCCCCTGCATCTCGAGGCTGGTGATGTACGGCCCCACCAGCCGCCGTTCGACCACGATCCCACGCTCGGCCAGCAGCCGCTCGGCGATCCCGTGTGCCAGGTACAGCTCGACCAGCGGGGTCCCGCCCATCGAGTTCGTGAACAGCAGGACCTTGTCGCCCTCGGCGAAGGGCAGGTCCGTGACCACCGCTTCCACCATGCGCGCGACGAGTTCGTCGGCCGTCACCACCGCGGTCCGCTCGATACCGGGTTCACCGTGGATGCCGATGCCGAACTCGATCTCGTCGTCGGCGAGGTCGAAACTCGGCTCGCCCGCGTGGGGCACGGTCGGCGCGGTGAGCGCGACGCCGATCGACCGCACCTGGCCGATCACCTTGCGCGCCAAGGCCTCCACGGCGTCGAGCGTGTCGCCTCGTTCGGCGGCGGCACCGGTGACCTTCTCCAGCAGTACCGTGCCGCCGACCCCGCGACGGCCGGCGGTGTAGGTGGAGTCCTTGACCGCGACGTCGTCGTCGATCACCACGCTGCGCACGTCCAGCCCTTCGGCGGCGGCGAGTTCCGCGGCGGTCTCGAAGTTGAGCACGTCGCCGGTGTAGTTCTTCACGATCAGCAGCGCGCCCGCGTCCCCGGTGGTGGCCTTGACCGCGGCCTCCACGGCATCCGGCGTCGGCGAGGTGAACACCGCGCCCGGGACGGCGGCCGCGAGCATGCCCTGCCCGACGAAGCCACCGTGCAGCGGCTCGTGCCCGGAGCCGCCGCCGGAGATCACCGCGACCTTGCCCGCCACGGGCGCGTCCACCCGCACCACGAGCGCCGGGTCGTCTTCCACGCGCAGGACGTCCGCGTGCGCCGCGGCGAGTCCGCGCAGGGATTCCGCGACCACCGTCTTCGGGTCGTTGATGATCTTCTTCAAGGGTGGCCTCCGGCCGTCGGCGGGTGGGGTGTCCCCTTCCTACCTCGCCCGGCCGGATGCCGCCAGCGTCAGGGCTTCGGCAGCTTGGAGATCACCGATTTGGCGACCTTCGCCGCCTTCCCGCACGACGCCGCTTCGTCCTTCTTCTCGTCGTAGTTCTTGTAGATCACGCTGGCGATCTCGACCTCGTCGTCCGCCCACGGCTTGTGCTGCCACTCGATCTTGCACTCGGCGTCACTGCCGCTGCCGATCTTCTGGTACGCGCTGACGCCGTCGATGTCGATCTTCTTGGTCCCGTCGCGTTCCTCCGGCGGAAGGCCGCGGCGGAAATTGATCGAGATCCTCGGGTTGGAGCCCGGCGTCCAATCGCAGGAGTGGAAGGTGGTCAGCGTGCTCGCGCCATGCGGCACCACCTCGTTGAGGGCGGCGGTGTCGGCCGCGGTGCACGGATCGACAGCGGTGAGCGTGCCCGCGACGGCCGGGTATTTCGCCGGTGACGCGTGCAGGCTCTTCACGGCCTTCGCGGCCACCGCGCGGCCTGTCGCGCACGCGTCGCCGCCGTCGTAGGTGACCGAGAAGCTGATCCCGCGCTCAGGCTTGCGCAGGGTCATGATGCCGACGTCGCAGCTCTTCCCGTCCTTGTCCTTCCGCTCGATCTGCGGCAGCCCGTCGACCGCCGAAACGGTGACGCCGTTGGCCGAGGAGTAGATCGACGCGCCGATTTCGACCCTGACCGTGAGTGCCTTGCCTCCGGCGTCCACGGCCTTCGCCCGGCAGGTGCCGAACGAGCTGAGATTGGCCGTCGGGTCCTCCGGCGTGCCGAGGCCGCCCATGACTTCCTTGCTCACCAGCCCGCACGGGTCGATCGTGCGCAGCACCGCGGGGGTGACCGCCGGATCGTTGATGTCCCCGTCGGGCACCCCGCCGGAGCCACCTTCGGCGGCGACGGTGGTCCGGGCGAAGTTGGCCTTGCCGAGGTTCTGACCGCAGGCCGACACCGCGCCGAGCGCGGCCACCAAGGCCAGCACGGACGCGATCCGGCGACGTCGAGCGTTGAACAGCACGAAGTGCACGGTAGCCGGAGCTCCTCGCCGGTGTCCGGACAACCCGGCTATTCGCCCTCGGTGCTCGGCGGGACCACGATGGGGCGCAGCTTCGCCCACAGCACGAACAGCGCCGCGAACACCAGCATGCCGATGCCCGCCCACAGGTTGATCCTGACGCCGGCGGCCTTGGCCAGCTCCTCCTCGGTGGTGAACCACAGGCCCATGATCGTGAGCACCAGCCCGTAGCCGCCGATGAGCAGCGCGATGATCAGCCGGATGTCGAAGACGCCGGCCTTCTTGGGAGCTTGCGACGCAGCCATCTCCGGCCTCCTAGAAGATGATGTTGAGCACGATGGTCAGGATCAGCACGATGCCCGCGAGCAGTCCCGGCTTGCGGTACCAGCCCGCGTCGTCGCCGGTCTCGTCGTGCTTCAGCGACTCCTTCGGGGTGAGGGAGTAGACGAGGCCGACCAGCTGAGCCTCCGGCTTCGGCGCGGTGGCGAGCGAGACCCCGACGCTGACCGCGATGTCGACGACGAACGCGGTACCGGCGGCCACGAAGCTGATGCCCTGCCCGGTGAGCCCGAGGACCCCGGCCTGCGACAGCAGCCACACGGTGATCGCGGAGGCGGTACCGGACACCAGGCCGACCCAGCCCGCCGTCGGCGTCATCCGCTTCCAGAACATGCCCAGGATGAAGGTGGCGAACAGCGGCGCGTTGAAGAAGGAGAACAGGTCCTGCAGATAGGTCAGGATGTTCCCGGAGTTCGACGCGATGAACGCGGTGCCGATCGCGAGCACGGTGCCGATCGCGGTGACCAGGCGGCCGAGCCGCAGGTAATAGCCGTCCGACTCGTTCTTCTTCACGTACGACTGCCAGATGTCGTAGGTGAACACGGTGTTGAACGAGCTCAGGTTCGCGGCCATACCGGCCATGAAGGACGCGAGCAGACCGGCGAGCGCGACGCCGAGCATGCCGTTGGGCAGCAGGTCGCGCATCAGCAGCAGGATCGCGTTGTTCGCGGTCACGCCGCTGGGCGCGTCGCCGCCCTCGAGCAGGATCTGCTTGTCCTGGACGTACTCGGAGACGGTGACCGCGGCGATCATGCCGGGGATGATCACGATGAACGGGACCAGCATCTTCGGGAAGGCGCCGATGATCGGCGTTCGCCGCGCGGCCGACATGCTCTTCGACGCCATCGCGCGCTGGACCTCGACGAAGTTCGTCGTCCAGTAACCGAACGACAGCACGAAACCGAGACCGAAGACGAGACCCAGCACCGACAGGAAGCTGTTGCCGAAGCCGGTGAGGTTGTCACCCGGCCACGAGTGCAGCTGCGCTTCGCCGCCGGGGCTCGCGGTGATCTTGTCGACCAGGCCCTGCCAGCCGCCGACCTTCACCAGGCCGACGATGGTCAGCGGCAGCAGCGCCGCGACGATGACGAAGAACTGCAGGACCTCGTTGTAGATCGCGGCGGAGAGGCCGCCGAGCGCGGTGTAGGAGAGCACGACCGCGGCCGCGACGATGATCGACACCCACAGCGGCCAGCCGAGCAGGAGGTTCACCACGCTGGCGAGCAGGAACAGGTTCGCGCCCGCGATGAGGATCTGCGCGCTCGCGAAGCTGATGCCGTTGACCAGGTGGGCGGGTTTGCCGAACCGGCGGAGCATGAACTCCGGGACACTGCGGACCTTCGAGCCGTAGTAGAACGGCATCATCACGATGCCGAGGAACAGCATCGCCGGGATCGCGCCGATCCAGAAGTAATGGACGGTCGGCAGGCCGTAGAGCACGCCGTTGGCCGACATGCCCATGATCTCGACCGCGCCGAGGTTCGCCGAGATGAAGGCGAGACCGGTGACCCAGGCGGGCAGCGAGCGGCCGGAGAGGAAGAAGTCGAGGCTGCTCGAGACCGACCTTCGCGCCATGTACCCGATGCCGAGCACCAGCGCGAAATAGAAGGCGAGCAGGACGTAGTCGATCGGACTTGCGTCGAGCCGCAGGTTCGCATCGGCCAGCACGTGCAACCGACTCACCTCCATAGTGAAAATGTCCACGAGAAACGCCTGGATCACGTCAATCGCGGACCATACTGCATGGATTCAGGAACGGCAGTGCGGGTGGGCGGCGACCGCGTGGGCGTGTCTGTTTCGGGACAATTCCTGTCCGCTCACCGGCAGAACTGCCGTCCCGGCGGCGCGGTGAGGCCGGTTGGCTGCCTCGATGGACTGGACCCTCGTCGAGCGCGCGTCCTGGATCGCGGGCATCGTCAGCGCTCTGCTGGCGGTCCTCGCGGCCTGGATGACATACCGGGCCACCAAGGGGACGACCCGCGATCTCGCGCTGCTCATCTCCGCGGCCACGGACAAGCCCGAGGTACTGGAGCGCGTGGAAGCCGCCGCACGGGAGCGGGTCGAGACCATCAGGCGGCGGGTGCGCGCCGTACTGGCCACAACCACTTCAGCGGCGGGTTTTCTCGCCGCCGCCGGTCTGATCGCGCTGCTGCTGGCGTCCATGCCGGATCACGTGCGAACCACGGTCGCGGGTGGCGACGCGCCCAGGACGGTGCAGGAGTGCCCGAACGCGGGCGAAGCGACGCTATGCGCACCGATGCACATCTACGAACTGGCTCCCGGCGGAAAGGTCGAGACCCGGTTCGAGGGTGTCCACCGGCCTTCGAAACGAGGTACCGGCATGCTGTCCGTCGAACTGCCCGATTGCGAGGCGGAGGTGCGGTGGCACGTCTCGGTCGGCGGCGCGGTGGCCGCCGAAGCCGTCTCCCGTGACAACCTGGTGCGCGTCGAGTTCCCCGTGGCGAGCGGCCAGGGGTACACGTTCACGGCCGAACGTCCCGCCGGCTCGGGGTGCCCGGAAACCGAAGTGCGAGTGCGGACCGGGATCACCTTCGAGGATTAGGACGCAGCCGGAAAAGGGCCGCTCCGTCGCCGGAACGGCCCTTTCCCGTGACCGGTGGGGGTTTACCGGTCCGTGGGCAGGCCCACTTCGCCGTCTTCCCTGATCAACCGGGCGAGGACGTCGTCCGGCATGTACGTGCGGTGCGGGTAGCCCGAGCCCCACGAGTTGAGGAACGGCACGGCGCCGAGTTCGTCGGCACGCGGGTTGCCGAGGACCTCGTGCACCTCGTCGACCGACTTGGCCCAGCGATAGGCGTGGAGGCCGTTCTTGACGTCGGGCGTGTAGGCGGCCCGCTTGACGTGGTCGTCGTCCGTGTAGGTCTCGGACCACGGGACGTGGCCCAGTTCGAGCAGGACCTCGGCCGCCGCGCGGACGGACGTGCCGTTGTTGTCGCCGGGGTTGGTCTCGCCCCATTCGTCACGCAGCTTCGACTGGTCCCACAGCCACCGCGCGGCATACAGGTCGCCGTTGAACATCGTCATGCAGCGCGACCAGCCGAAACCGACGCAGGCGCCTTCCTTGCCCTGGTCGTAGAAGGCGTACTGGGTGTCGCCGTCGGTCGATTCACCGGGTTCGAGGCAGACGCAGTGCCCGCCGCGGATCCTGGTGAGCGATTTCGCGCCGCCCTTGGCGACGAAGAACTCGCCGGACTTCTCATCCTTCTCGGGTACGTCGAATTCCTTGTACCAGTTGACACCGATGACGACCGGCGACCGAGTGGGCCGGTCCTCGGTGGCCAGCGCGGTCAACGGATAGCGCTCGACGTGGCGCCAGTCGTCCGGGACGAACCGGCCGAGGCGGCCGTCCGCCGGGTCACTGCCGATCGGGCGATAACGCATGGGATCCTCCTATCCCTCATCCCACCGGAATACCGCCGGCGAGTTCACTGCTGCACGATCTTTTCCAGAAACCGCCGCGCGGCCTCCCGCCCGCTTTCGAAGAGGCGCTTCTTCTCCTCTTCGCCGAGCCCGAAGTCGACGGCGGAAATCCCGGTCGTGTCGACGTACACCGTCCGCCGGTTCACACCTTCCTCGTGCAACCGGTAACGATTCCAGTCCGACATCAGGGTTTCGAGCGAACCGATGGCGATCCGCAACGCGCTCTTCACCGGTTTGTCCTTGCCGCCCGCGGGTTCCCCGGACAGCTTCACGCCCCAGGTCGGCCACCGCGGCTTCTTCGCGTCGGTCCGGTCGAAGACGGTGATCGGGAAGTTCGACAGCAAGCCACCGTCGACCCACGTGACGGTCCCCTCGGGGCGGACGGCGAACTGCACCGGCCGGAAATAGAGCGGGATCGACATCGACGCGCGGACGGCATCGACGATCTTCTCCGCACCGGGATCGCGGCCGTACTGGGAATAATCCCAAGGCAACCGGACGAGTACGCGGCGAGTCAGGTCGCTCACGTGAATGACGAGGGAATACCGTTGATACGGAAGCAAAGTACCTTCGGGATCCTCGATGGCGAGATCGGCGAAAGTGCGCACGCCGATCCCTTCCAGCAAGGGCGTGAGCCACTCGGTGAGATAGTCACCGGAATGCATCCCGTCGTGCAGCAGCAGATCGACGCCGTCCCCGATCGGCCCGGCGACCTTGTCGAGCAGGGACTGGTCCTGGAAACGGCGGCAGTCCAAGTCGTTCATCACCGCTTCCAGCCCACCGAGATCCTTCCCCGCCTTCTGATACGCGGCGACCAGTGTCGCGACGATCGCGCCCGCGCTCGTCCCGGCGATCCGGGGAAACGAATAGCCTGCTTCGTGCAACTCCAGCACCGCGCCGAGCAGCCCGATGCCTTTGACACCGCCGCCTTCCAGCACGAGATCGACGTTCTTCCGAGAATCGGCCATGGCATATCACCCCTGCACCCGCGACCGCCGCAGGTCGGCGGTACCCCTCGCGGAAATCGAGTGTGACACAGCGCGAGACCGGCCAATCCGGCGTTCACCCGAATGGCACAGAAATAGCTGGTTCTTGTGCGAAAGAACGCGAGTTCGTTAATTTCCCGCCGCCCTTTCGGGCATTCTGTGGCGCGAGAAAGAATGCAGATACGAATCCGAGGACTCGATTCGATATCGGCTGTTCAGTGTCCGGACAGGAACGTGCGGTCGCCCTCGTGTGCGGTAAGGACGGTTCTGGCCGGAGGTGTTCGGATTCCGGCCCCGGTCGGCCACAGACTCGCGGGTCGCCACACTCGCCCCACAGGCATCAGCGGTCACAACGGCTGCAGGTGAAGGCTCCCAAGTACGTGAAGGACCCCTTCCTTGCACTAGACGCAAGGAAGGGGTCCTTCACGTACTTCCGGCTCAGAACAGGCGGAACTCGTCCGATTCGATGCCGCGCAACGCGTCGTAGTCCAGCGTGAGGCACCGGATCCCCCGGTCCTCGGCCAGCACCCGCGCCTGCGGCTTGATGATCTGCGCCGCGAAGACACCCTGCACCGGCGCCAGCAGCGGGTCGCGGTTCAGCAGTTCGAGGTACCGCGTCAGCTGCTCGACGCCGTCGATCTCGCCGCGCCGTTTGATCTCGACGGCGACACTGGCACCGTCGGCGTCGCGGGCCATGATGTCGACCGGGCCGATCGCGGTCGGGAACTCCCGCCGCACCAGGGTGTAGCCGTCGCCGAGGGTCTTGATGTGCTCGGCGAGCAGTTCCTGCAGGTGCGCCTCGACGCCGTCCTTCTGCAGTCCCGGTTCCGCGCCGAGTTCCTGGGCGTGGTCGTGGAAGATCTCGTCGATCGTGATGACGAGCTTCTCCCCCTGCTTGTTCTCGACGATCCACAGCTTGCCGTCCTCGATCAGCCAGCACGGCGGGCTCATCCAGTTCAGCGGCTTGTAGGCGCGGTCGTCCGAGTGCACGGACACCGAGCCGTCGGCCTTCACGAGCAGCAGCCGGGTGGCCATCGGCAGATGGGCGGTCAGACGGCCGGCGTAGTCGACCTGGCAGCGAGCGATCACAAGGCGCACCCCGCGAGGGTAGGACAAGCACGGCGATACTGTGCGCATGGACCCCGTTCAGCGTGTCAGCTCCCGCGAGGTGTACCGGAACGCCTGGATGACCGTGCGCGAGGACGCCGTCCGGCGGCTCGATGGTTCCGAGGGGATCTACGCCGTCGTCGACAAACCGACCTGTGCCGTGGTGATCCCGTTCGACGGCGCCAGGTTTCACCTGGTCGAGCAGTTCCGCTATCCGGTCGGGATGCGGCGCTGGGAGTTCCCCATGGGCACCGCGCCCGAACTGGCCGACGTCCCGCCGCTGGAACTCGCCGCCCGCGAACTGCGGGAGGAGACCGGGCTGATCGCGGGCTCGATGGCCGACCTCGGCAAGACCGACGTCGCGCCCGGGTTTTCGAGTCAGCGCGGGCACGTGTTCCTCGCCACCGATCTCACCCAGGGCGAAGCCCAGCGCGAGGTCGAGGAGCAGGACATGCGGACGGCGTGGTTCGAGCGCGGCGAACTCGAAAAGATGATCGCTTCGGGCGACATCACCGACGCACAGACGCTGGCCGCCTACACGCTTCTGCTCATGCGCGAGCGCGTTCTCTGAACTCAGTCGGGCCAGACCGGCGAACGCTTCTCCAGGAAGGCCGCCATCCCCTCACGTGCACCGGGCAGCTGCGAAGCCGAAGCCATCACTTCCAGTGCCAGCGCGTAGGCGTCGGCCTCGGGCCGGTCCAGCTGCGCGTAGAGGGTCTGCTTGCCCATCGCCTTGCTGGCCCGGCTCCCTCGCGTCGCACGGCCGAGCAGCGAAGCGACGGCTTCGTCCAGCGAGTCGTCCGGTACGACGCGGTTCACCAGACCCCAGTCCAGGGCGGTCGCGGCGTCGATGACGTCGCCGGTGAGCGCCAGCTCCATCAGGCGTTTCCGCCCGATCGCGCGCGCCACCGGCACCGCGGGCGTGTGGCAGAACCAGCCGCCCTTGCCACCGGGAAGGGCGAAGCCGGCGGACTCCGCGGCGACGGCGAGGTCACACGAGGCCACCAGCTGGCAGCCCGCCGCGGTCGCGAGCCCGTGCACCCGCGCGACGACGACCTGCGGGACGGATTGCATCGTGCCCATCAGGTCCGTGCACAGCCGCAGCAGCTCGCGGACGCCCATCAGCTCGCGTGCGGCGACGTCGCCGAAGTCGTGTCCCGCCGAGAAAACCGGTCCGGCGCCTGCCAGGACGATGCCGGTGGCGTCGGTTTCCCCGGTCTCGCGGAACGCCGCGAGCAGCTCGGCGAGGTGGTCCGCCGACAGTGAGTTGCGCCGCGCGGCGCGGTTCATGGTGATCGTGACGGTGTCACCGTCCCGCTTCACGAGGATGTGCTCGTACTCGGCCATGCTTCGACGGTAACCGACCGGAACGTCCGGCGATACGAATCGGGGCCGACACCGACGTCGGCCCGGAGCCGTCGTCGCAGGTTGGCGGCCGTGCCGAGGCCGGATCGCTGTGCGACCCGCTCGACCGGGAGTTCGGTGGTCTCCAGCAGCCGCCGCGCGAGCCGCACCCGCTGCGCGCGGAGCCACCGGCCCGGTGTCACGCCGGTGGCCGCCGCGAACTCGCGGTGGAAGGTCCGCTCGCTCAGCCCGGCGTGCCCGACGAGGTCGTCGACGCCGATGTCGTCGGCGATCCGCTCCAGCGCCCAGTCCATTGTGGACGAGACACTCGGCCGCGACGGCTTGGGCGGTAGCGGATTGTCGACGTACTGCCGCTGGCCGCCCTCCCGCGCGGGCGGCATCACCAGCCGCCGGGCAAGGGCGGCGGCGACCTCGGCGCCGTGCTCGCGGCGCACCAGATGCAGGCAGAGATCCAGGCCGCCGACCACCCCGGCGGAGGTCAGGACGTCACCCTCGTCGGTGAACAGGACATCTCGCTGGACGACGGCGTCGCGAGCGGCGGCTTCGAGGTCGTCCAGCAGCCGCCAGTGCGTGGTGACGGACCGGCCGTCGAGCAACCCGGCCGCGGCGAGGGTGAAGGCCCCGGAGCACAGCGACGCCACGGTGATCCCCGCCCGGTGTGCCTTGCGCAGCGCGGCGACCGCCGCCGCGGGCACCTCGGCGTGCGGATCCACCCGGCCGGGCACGAGGACGAGGTCGCAGCCCGCCAGCCCGCTCAGCCCATGCGTGGCCTCGATCCGGCCGAGCGGATGGACGGCGACCGAGCCGCGGCCCGCCGCGCAGAGCCGGACCTCGAAGGGGCCGATGCCGCTGTCGGTCCGGTCGACACCCCAGACCTCACCGATCACACCCAGGTCGAAGGACCGGCTGCCCGGCAGGAGGAGCACACCCACGGTTCGCATGGCAGAAAAGTACCGCATCGCGCTTCTTCTGCCACTCCCCTACGGCAGCCGGAAGCAGGAAACTCGAAGCCATGACCACTGAGAACAAGGCCCTGCTCGTGATCGACGTCCAGCGCGGCTTCGACAAGCCCGTCTGGGGCCCGCGCAACAATCCCGGCGCGGAGGCCAACATCAAGGCGCTCGTCGACGCCTGGCAGGAGCGCGGGCTGCCGATCGTGCTGGTGCACCACGACTCCGTGAAACCCGGCTCGTCGCTGCGACCGGGGCAAGAGGGCAACCACTTCAAGCCGGAACTCGACGGCGTGCGAGCGGACCTGGTGTTCGGCAAGAAGGTCAACTCGGCCTTCCACGGCGACATCGATCTCGACGGGTGGCTGAAGACCCGGGGCATCACGTCGTTCGTGCTCGCCGGTATCCAGACGAACTTCTGCTGCGAGACCACCGCGCGCGTCGGCGGGAACCTCGGCTACGACGTGACTTTCGCGCTCGATGCCACTTTCACCTTCGATCTCGCCGGGCCGGACGGCGGCGTCCTGACCGCCGACGAACTGGCCAAGGCGACCGCGACGAACCTGCACGGTGGCGGATTCGCCACGGTCACCTCGACGAAGGAGATCCTGAGCGCGCTCCAGTGACGCGCGGTGGGCTCGCCCATCGACGTTGCGAAAGCCACTTTCACAACCTTCAACGTTGCGAAAGTGGCTTTCGCAACCCGCCACCTTTGCCTGGCCCTCAAACAACACCTCGGGCAGGCGACGGTGTCGCGAAGGCCACCTTCGCGACATCTGACGTCCCGAAAGTGGCCTTCGCGACATGCTCCGCTGAGGCTCCCGGTCCACTTCGGCCGGGGTGGTCGTGAGTGGTAAGTGTCGTTCTAACGACACTTACCACTCACGACCACCTGTACCGACGCCCTGCCGCAGCTGCTCTGCTACGCCCGGTCGATGACCGCCTTGAGGAACCGCCGCGTCCGGTCGTGCTCCGGATCGTTGAACAGCTTGTCCGGCGTGGCGTCCTCCAGCACCTGCCCCTGGTCGAACATCATCACCCGATCCGAGACATCGCGCGCGAACTGCATTTCGTGGGTGACACAGAGGATCGTGATCTCGGTGGACGTCGCGATCTCACGCAGCACGCGCAGGACGTCGGCGACCAGTTCCGGGTCGAGCGCCGAGGTCACCTCATCCAGCAGCAGCACGTCCGGCCGCATCGCGAGCGCACGGGCGATCGCGACGCGCTGCTGCTGGCCGCCGGACAGCTGCGTGGGGTGCGCGTCCTTCTTTTCCGTGAGCCCCACCATTTCCAGCAGTTCGACGGCCCGCGCCTCGGCCTCGTCCCTGGGGACGCCGAGCGAACGGATCGGCGCCTCGGTGATGTTGCGCAGCACGTTCATGTTGGGGAACAGGTTGAACTGCTGGAACACCATGCCGATCCGTTTGCGCGCCTCCCGCAGGTACTTCTCGTCCGCGGGCACCAGTTTCCCGCCGCGCTTCATATGACTCAGGTAGTCGCCGCAGACCTCGATGGTCCCGCCGTCGACCTTCTCCAGTGTCATCAGCAGCCGCAGGATCGTCGTCTTCCCGGACCCGCTCGGCCCGATCAGCGAGACGAACTCCCCCGGCGCGACGGTGAAATCGAGGTCCCGCAGCACGACGTGGTCCCCGTAGGACTTGACCACCTGCGAGAACCGGATCATCGGGGAATCAACTGTGGGCGGCACGTCGCTCCAACCTTCTCACCAGAATCGAAGCCGGCAGGCTCACCAGCAGGAACAGCACCCCGGCCAAGGTGTACGGCTCGACGACGCGGAACGTGTCGGCACCGACCTCTTTCGCCCTCGCCAGGACGTCGACGACGCCGATCGCCAGCAGCAACGGGGTTTCCTTGAACATCGAGATCGTGTAGTTGCCGAGCGCGGGCAGCACCCGCGGAACCGCTTGCGGCAGGACGACCGCGGTCCACACCCGCGACCTCGGGAGGTTCAGCGCGGTCGCGGCCTCCCACTGTCCTTTCGGGACGGCCTCGATCCCGGCACGGTAGACCTCGGCCGCGTACGTCGCGTAATGCACGCCGAGCGCGATGACACCGGTGGCGAACGGGGACAAGGTCATGCCGCCCACCGGCTGGATCACGTAGTAGAGAACGAACACCTGGATCAGCAGCGGCGTGCTGCGGACGAACTCGATGAACAGCCGGACCGCCTGGGACAGCACGGGAATCCCGGTGCGGTGGACCAACGCGAACACCAGGCCGAGCACGTAGGCGACCGCCGAGGCGAGCAGGGTGATCTCGACGGTGACGAGAAGCCCTTCCAGCAGCAGGGGAACCGAATCGAAGGCAGACTTCCAGCTCCAGTCCATCACACACCTCCCGCGGTGGCCGTCATCTTGGCCGGGGCCCGGCCGAGGCGCCGCGCGGCGCGCCGTTCCAGCAGCCGCATCCCGCTCGTGATCAGCAGCGCGAGCAGGAGGTAGAGCACGAGTTCGGTACCGTAGATCCAGCCGATCTCGGCACTGAACACCGGCCGCAGCAGTTCACCTTGGCGAGCCATTTCCGGGACACCGATGAACGACAGCAATGCGGTGCTCTTCAGCAACTGGATGAAGAGATTGTTGAACGGTGGCAGCATTTCCGCGAACGCCTGCGGCAGGATCACCCGCCGCATCCGCTGGGCCGGGCTCAGGTTGAGCGCGACGGCGCCCTCGAACTGAGCGCGCGGGACCGAGTTCACCGCGCCGCGGACGATCTCCGCCCCGTAGGCTCCGTGATTGAGGCCCAGCACCAGGATTCCGGCGAACATCGGCACCAGCTGGAGGCCGACGAGCACCGGAAGCACGAAGTAGAGCCAGAACAGCTGGACGACTTCCGAGGTGCCGCGGAAGATCTCGACGTAGACCCGGGAAATCCCGCGCACCGCCCGGGACCGGGACCTCAGCGCCAGCCCGGCGGCCAGCGAGAGCACCACGGTGAGCGCGATCCCGCCGAGCGCCGCGGTGGCGGTCGCGGTCAGTCCACTGAGGACGGACGAGATGATATGCGATACCGACGACGACATGGGTTCCGCCTCGTCACACCGCGCAGAGTTTCTCGGTGGTCACGTCGGCCTTCGGCAGGTTGGCCGCCGAGAATCCGAACGGTGTCACGATCCTCGTCCATTCACCGCTGTCGTGCAGCTTCTTCAGTTCGGCGTTGAACGCCTCGCGCAGCGGGTTGTCGTCCTTGCGGAAGACGAAGGCACCGGCGGACACGACCGGTTTGCCGTCCTTGATCGGATCGAAGCCGGGCGTGACTTCGGCCGCCGCACCGGGGCTCTTCGCCAGAACGTCCTTGAGCGAGATGTCGGTGAGCGCGGCACAGTAGACCCGGCCGTCGGTGACCGCGCGGAGCATGTTGTCCTGCGAATCGAGGGTGACGATCTGGTCCTCGGCGACGCCGGAGTCGGTGGCGTACCCCTTCTCCACGGCCGCCGAGAGCACGGCGACCTTGACCTTCTTGGCCGCGATGTCCTCGAACTTCAGCACCTGCTGCGGATTCCCCTTGGGCACCAGCAGAGCGGTCAGCGCCGAGTAGTCGGGGATCGAGAAGGCCGCCGCGTCGCAGCGTTCCTTCTTGATGTTCATACCCGCCGCGACGACGTCGTACTTCCTGGCGTTGAGCGCGGGGATCAGCTGGTCGAAGGAGACCGCTTCGGCGTCCACGTTGTCGATGCCCATGGCCTTGAAGACGGCGCGGGCGACCTCGGGCGCCTCACCGGTGACCCGGCCGCTCTGGTCCGTGAAACCGTACGGCGCTTCGTTCGCGATACCGATCTTGATCTTCTTGGAGCTTTTCGCCGCCTCCAACGCATCCCCGGAAGTCGTCGTCGTGCACGCGGACAACAGCACCGGACCACCGATCGTCACCGCGCCAAGAACCGCGGACCGCCGGAAGAACTCCCGCCTCGACCACTCGCCGTGCACCATCGCGGCACCTCTTTTCGATTAATCGGTTTTAATCGAAACGTAGGTGGGTACCTTGGCGCGGGCAGTGTGAGCGGGTGACGAACCACCCGCCGTTACGGGACCGAGATTTACGGTGACTTTAGGTACTCAGACCGTGGCGCTCCCGCACCAATCCGACAATTCCGTCCATGATGTCGGTGAGTTCGTAGTCCTTCGGCGTGAACACCTTCGCGATCCCCCGCTCCAGCAGGATCTTCTCGTCGTCGGGCGGGATGATGCCGCCGACGATGACCGGGATGTCGCCCGCGCCCGCGGCCCGCAAGCCGTCCACGACCTGCGGCACGACCTCGAGATGCGAACCCGAGAGCACCGAAAGCCCGACGACGTGCACGCCCTCCTGGACGGAGGCCGCGACGATCTGCTCCGGGGTGAGCCGGATGCCCTGATACACCACCTCGAAACCGACGTCGCGCGCCCGCACGGCCACCTGCTCGGCGCCGTTCGAGTGCCCGTCGAGGCCGGGTTTGCCGACCAGGATCCGCAGCCGCTCGCCGATCTCGGTGTTGGTCGCCTTGACCCGCTCGCGGACCCGGCGGATCTCCTCGTTGCCCTCACCCGCGGCCGCCGACGCGGAAACCCCGGTGGGAGCGCGGTATTCGCCGAACACCTCGCGCAACGCGCCCGACCATTCGCCGGTGGTCACGCCGGCGCGGGCACAGTCGATCGTGGCCTCGAACAGGTTCTCCGACGTCTTCGCGATGGCCTTCAGTTTCTCCAGCGCCGACTCGGCGGCCGCGTTGTCTCGGCGCGTCCGCCATTCCTCGATCGCGGTCACGGCCTGCTTTTCGACGGCGGGGTCGATCGTTTCGATCGCCTTGGCCCCTTCGGCCTGCAACGGCGAAGGCTCGGTGGTCTCGAACTTGTTGACCCCGACCAGGATCCGCTCGCCGTTCTCCATACCGCGCCGGTACTCCGCGAGCGAGGCGACGAGCTGGGACTTCATGTAGCCGCTCTCGACGGCCGCCACGGCGCCGCCGAGATCCTGGACGCGCGCGATCTCCTCACGCGCGCCCGCCATGATCTCGTCGACCTTGGCCTGGATGACGTGCGAGCCGTCGAAGATGTCCTCGTACTCCAGCAAGTCGGTCTCGAACGCGAGCACCTGCTGCATCCGCAGTGCCCACTGCTGGTCCCACGGCCGGGGCAGGCCGAGCGCCTCGTTCCACGCGGGCAACTGGATCGCGCGCGCCCTGGCACCGCGGGAAAGCGAGACCGCGAGCATCTCCAGCACGATGCGCTGGACGTTGTTCTCGGGCTGCGCCTCGGTCAGGCCCAGCGAGTTGACCTGCACGCCGTAGCGCAGCCTCCGCGCCTTGGGATCCGTGACGCCGTAACGATCCCGGGTGATCTCGTCCCAGAGCGCGGTGAACGCGCGCATCTTCGACATCTCTTCGACGAACCGCACCCCGGCGTTGACGAAGAAAGAGATCCGCGCGACCACCTTGGCCATGTCGGCCTGCTCGACCTGGCCGGAATCGCGGACCGCGTCGAGGACGGCGATGGCGGTGCACAACGCGTACGCGACCTCTTGCGTCGGCGTCGCGCCGGCTTCCTGCAGGTGATAGCTGCAGATGTTGATCGGGTTCCACTTCGGCACGTGGTGCACGGTCCACGCGATCATGTCGGTGATCAGGCGGAGACTCGGTCCCGGCGGGAAGATGTAGGTGCCGCGCGAGAGGTATTCCTTGATGATGTCGTTCTGCGTGGTGCCGGTGAGCTTGGCCAGCACCTCGTCCACATCACGGCCCTCGGCTTCGGCCTGCTCACGTGCCACGGAGACGTAGAGCGCCAGCAGCCACATGGCGGGCGCGTTGATCGTCATCGACGTGTTGGCCTCGGCGAGCGGGATGCCGTCGAAGAGGCGCCGCATGTCGCCGATATGCGAGACCGGGACGCCCACCTTGCCGACCTCGCCCTTGGACAACTGGTGATCCGGGTCGTAGCCCGTCTGCGTCGGCAGGTCGAAGGCGACCGAGAGACCGGTTTGCCCCTTCGCGAGATTACGGCGGTACAGCTCGTTGGACGCGGCCGCGGACGAGTGGCCCGCGTAGGTCCGCATCACCCAGGGGCGGTCCCGTTCACGGTCCGTGGGATAGGGCACGGTGCACCTCCGGCGCTGGACGACCGTCTGAGTGTACCGGCCGGTAACATCGGCCGCGCAGTTGAATCGAACACAGTCGGGTCATTCTTAGATGCCCGGGCCCCGGGCGGACGACACGCCGGGATCAGACGACTTCGAGTCCGATGCGGAACCCGTCCGGGTCGAAGGAGTTGCTGTCGGTGATCAGATCGGTCATGCCACCCCCTGGCTCGCCCACGGTGTGTAGGCGACGGGGCCGAGGCTGCTGAACGCGGGGTCGAAGTTGTTGCTGTCCCCGGCCCACTGAGAAACACTGCTGCCGAAATCGGCGAAGCCGGTGAACTGCTCGACCCCGAATCCGCGCGGCCGCCGTTGTCGGCCGGCTGAATACCGATCCGGAAGTCGGGTGGCGCCGCCACCGCCGTCGCCGGTGCGACGGTGACGAAAAGTCCGCCCGCGGCCGGCAGGCCGAAGGTTCTGCTCCAAAGCTTGCGCATTTCCGTCGCCTGTGGGGAATCCGTGCCAACGAGGAGAGAGTCACATCCGGCACCACCCGGAAATACTGTGAAGGTGTTGTGGCCGGTCCGGCGCTCGCTAAGGAGTGCGGTTTCGTGCCTCATCCACGGCTTTCGCGAGTTTCTCCTGCACTTTCGCCACGTCGCTGACACCCACGAGGATGACCGGCGGCTCGCGGTCCTTCCCGGTACCCGCGCCGAAGTTCGCCGACGCCCACGCCAGCACGCCGAGCCTGCCGAAGGTGATCGTCCCGGTCTTGCCCGGCCCGGGCGTGACGACGGGATCCGCCAGGCCGGCCAGCGCCGCGGACTCCTCCTTGCGGCGGACGAGCGAACTGGTCGCGATGACCCTGCCGTCCGTCACGGCGTACGTGGTCGAGGCGAGCCTGAGGTAGCGGATCAGCGGCCTGCCGACGAGATGGAAGACGCCCGCGGCGGTGAGCACGATCCACGCGGCCATGTGGAACGCCGTGTCGTGGTTGGCGGCGAAGAACAGCGTGACACCGCCGAGCCAGAGCAGACCGACGGGGACGTTGAACCGGTCGCCGGGATTGAAGAGGGGCCTGCGCACCGGCTGCCCGGCCCAGATGACCCGTTCGCCTGGACGGAGGTCGATCTGCCCCTCATGCATGCCACGGCACACTACCCGTCCGGGGGACGGGCGAGGAGTGTCCGTTCGTCGGTGAAATTCCGGGCCGAACGGACCTATCCGAGTCCTCGTGCCAAGTACATGAAGGACCCCTTCCTTGCGCCTAGGTACAGGAAGGGGTCCTTCATGTACTTCAGGCGAGTCGCCGGAGCCGCCGGGACTGTGACCGAAATCCGCGAGACTCGCCCGCGCCCGGCGTCTAGCGTGGGTGACCGTGACGTGGAGTTCGTACAGCAGCTATCTGGTCATCATCGTCCTGATCGTCCTCGCGCCGGGGCCGGACACGATGGTGATGCTCAAGAACTCGCTCTCCGGCGGTACCCGCGGCGGTTTCCTCGCCACGGCCGGGATCTTCGTGGCCAACGCCGTCCAGGGCACCGCCGCCGCGCTCGGCCTCGGCGTCGTCATCGCGCAGTCGCAGCCGGTGTTCGTGACGCTCAAATGGGTCGGTGCCGCGTACCTGGTCTTCCTCGGTTTCCAGGCGTTGCGGGGTGCGTGGCGAGGCGACTACTCCGGTGTCGCGGCGGTGAAGCAGCAGCGGTCGAGCGGGTTCCGCCGCTTCCGTGAGGGTTTCCTTTCCAACATCACCAACCCGAAGGTGCTGGTGCTGTACCTCTCGGTGCTGCCGCAATTCCTCGATCCCGTGACGACGTCGGCGTGGCACGCGCTGCTGCTCGCCTACACCGTCGCGGTGCTGGGCACGGTCTGGCTGCTGACGCTGTTGTTCTTCGTGCACCGCGTGCGGACCTGGCTGGAACGCCGCAAGGTCCGCCGCGCGCTCGACGGTGTCACCGGGACGGCGCTGGTCGGCTTCGGCGCGGCGTTGGTACTCGAATCATGACCTGGGGCGTGTACGGCGGTTTCGCGCTGATGATGCTGGCGCTGGCGCTCGTCCCGGGCCCGGACAACATGGTGGTGCTGAAGAACGCGCTGTCCGGCGGTGTCCGCGGCGGCGGCTGGGCCTGTTTCGGCATCGGCGTCGCGAATCTCGCGCAGGCGAGCGCGGCGGCGCTCGGCCTCGGCGCGGTCATCATGAACTCGCGGCCGGTGTTCGAGGCCGTGAAATGGGCGGGCGCGGCCTACCTCTGCTACCTCGGCGTCCGGGCCCTGATCGGCGCCTTCCGCGGCGACTACGGCCGTCTCGCCGAAACCGCCGCCACGCGGAGCGGATTCCGCCGCTGGCGGGAGGGTTTCCTCTCCAACTTCACCAATCCGAAGGTCCTCGTGCTGTACCTGTCGGTCCTGCCGCAGTTCCTGACCCCCGGCGTCACCGGCACCGGTGACGCCCTGTTGCTGGCCTACACCATCGCGGCGGCGGGCACCATCGCCCAGCTTCTGCTGCTGTTCTTCGTGCACCGCGTGCGGACCTGGCTGGAACGCCGCGAGGTCCGCCGCGCGCTCGACGGCGTCACCGGGACCGCGCTGGTCGGCTTCGGCGCCGCTCTCGTGTTCGAGTAACCCCTTCGGTCGTTCACGCGATACTCCAGTTGTCGCAATGGCGCGACCTAGGGAGGCTTCGATGAACAAGAAGACCTACGGCGTTATCGCCGGAGCCGCCTTCTCCCTCCTTCTCCTCGGCGCGGGCCCGGCCGACGCCGGAGAGCGCGGCAACGGCGGCGCTCCTCCCGGCCACGCCAAGGACACCACCAAACCGCAGCCACCGTCCAAAGCGGACTTCTCCGGGCACGGTGCCAACAAGCACGGGCCTTACGACTCCACACGCGACGGTTCGCCGTCGGCCAACGGCAACGGCGGCGGCGAGGCCGCCGGTAAACCCTGCGCCGGTTGCGTCGGCAAGGCCGACAACAAGAACCCACCCGGACAGCTGCCCGGCGGCTCCGACGCCAACGCGGGCTACGAATGCGACCGCAACCACGGCGTCGGGCGCGGCAACCCCGCGCACACCGCCTGCGTGCCGGACCGGACACCGCCCGCCACGAAGCCACCGGTCGAGACTCCCCCGCCCGGGGGATCGCACGGCGAAGTCGTACGCCCCGCGGTCGTGCCGGAGGCGGCCCACGCCGCGGCCGTCGCACCCCGCGCCGGCGGTGCGGTCAGCGCGGCGGCGAGCCCTTCTTCGCTGGCCAAGACGGGTTTCGATCTCGAACCCGTCCTGCTGACCGGGCTGGGGTCGCTGGCCGCGGGTGCCGCGCTGTACGCGGGGACCCGGCGGCGCAGGGACGCGTGACTACTTTCGGCGGATGACTTTCGGGCGCCCACCACGTTGAATCCCGTCTCCGGAAGCACGAGACGAGGAGGCCGTTCGTGAGGTTCACCCCCGCCGCCACCGTCGCGGCGCTGGCCGCCGCCCTGCTGCTGGGCGGCGCCACCGCCGCGCCCGCGATCAACTCCTACAACGCCACCCCGGCGCCGGAGCGCACCGAGGTCGGCGCCCTCGTCGCGACCTGGGACAACGACGGTGACCCCGCCACAGCCGACCGGGTGGACTGGGTGTGCTCCGGCACGATGGTCGACACCGACACCTTCCTCACCGCCGCGCACTGCACCAGCGATTGGCCGGCGAACGTGCGGTTCTTCGTCTCCCTCGACCAGGACGTGCAAGGGGGTCTCGACGCCGCGGCGAAGAAGTACCCCGGTGACCCGGTGGCGGTCGCCAAGGCCGTCGCCGTGGAAGGGGTCGCGCACAACGAGCCCGGCTACCCCGGCAACTCGGCCGATTCGCACGACATCGCCGTCGTCCAGGTGCCCGCGAAGCAGATCGCTGCGCGCTGGACCTTCACTCCGGCCACGTTGCCGAGCGCCGGCCAGCTCGACGCGCTCGGACCGCAGGGGCTGAACTCGACGCCGTTCGTGGTCGCCGGCTACGGCACGCAGGAAGCCGTGAGGGGGCCCGGCGGGCACACCCATCCGGGCGGCGGAGTGCGGATGAAGGCGCCGGTCACCTTCAACGCGCTGAACACCACGTGGGTGCGGCTGGCGATGACGGCGCCCCAGGGCAACGGCGGCGCTTGCTACGGCGACTCCGGCGGCCCGAACTTCGCCACCATCGGCGGCAAGCGCGTCTTGGTGTCGACGACCATCACCGGCGACGGGCCCTGCTACGCCACCAACGTCACCTACCGGCTGGACTCGCCGACGTCGCGTGACTTCCTCGCGCCGTTCGTCGCCCTGCCCTGATCAGGCCCGGTCGGGTTCGCCGGCCACTCGCTCGATCCGGGCACCGAGCCGGTTCAGGTTCTCCACGAAGTGCGGGTAACCGCGGTCGATGTGGAAGACGTCCCAGACCTCGGTGACGCCGTCCGCGCAGAGCCCGGCCAGGACCAGCCCGGCACCGGCGCGGATGTCCGCGGCCCACACCGGAGCGCTCGAAAGCCTCTCCACGCCCCGCACGACGGCGTGGTGGCCGTCGGTGCGCGCGTCGCCGGAAAGCCGCATCATCTCTTCGATGAACCGGAACCGGGCCTCGTAGATGTTCTCCGTGATCATCGACGTGCCTTCGGAAACCGCCGACAACGCCACCGCGAACGGCTGCAGGTCGGTCGCGAAACCGGGGTACGGCAGCGTCACCCAGTCGACGGCCTTCGGGCGCTCGTTCTGGACGATGCGGAACCCCTCGCCGTCGAACGTCTCGACCTCGGCGCCCGCCAGGCGGAGCTTGTCGAGGACCAGGTCGAGGTAGTGCGGGTTGACACCGCGGACGGTCAGGTCGCCCCTGGTCATCGCGGCGGCGAACGCCCAGGTCGCGCCGACGATCCGGTCGCCGATCACGCGATGCTCGGTGGGGTGCAGCTTCTCGACGCCCTCGACGGTGAGGGTCGAGGTGCCCGCGCCTTCGACCTTCGCGCCCATCTCGGTCAGCATCGTGCAGATGTCGACGATCTCGGGCTCGCGGGCGGCGTTGTCGATGACCGTCGTGCCCTCGGCGAGCACGGCGGCCATCAGGATGTTCTCGGTGGCGCCGACACTCGGGAAGTCCAGCCAGATCTGCGCGCCGCGCAGCCCGTCGGCCTTCGCCACGACACAGCCGTGCTCGATGGTGCTGGTGGCACCGAGCTTGCGCAGGCCGTTCTGGTGCATGTCCAGCGGACGGGAACCGATGGCGTCGCCGCCCGGCAGCGCGACGACGGCTTGCTTGAGCCGTCCGACCAGCGGACCCAGCACGCACACCGACGCGCGCAGCTTGCCCATCGCGGCCGAATCGGCCCGGTGCGACAGCTCGGCCGGAGTGGTGATCTTGGCGGTGTCGCCGTCGATGACGACGTCGCAGCCGACACTGCGCAGGACGTCGCCCATCAGCGGGACGTCCAGGATCTGGGGGCAGTTCGTGATGGTCGTCGTACCCTCGGCCAGCAGGGCCGCGGCCATCAGTTTCAGGACGCTGTTCTTGGCCCCGACCACGTCGACCTCGCCGACCAGCCGTGCTCCGCCGTGCACGTCGAAGTGCTCGCTCATGGGCGCCAATCATGCCCTCTCGCCCGGATTTGCCTTACGCCGGGCCGGTAGAGTCGGCTTCATGGTCGTTCGCATCAACCGCGTGTACACGAAGGTCGGCGACAACGGCACCACGGCGCTCGGCGACGGCTCCCGCGTGCCGAAGACCTCGCCACGGCTGGGTGCGTACGCCGACGTCGACGAAGCCAACTCCGTCATCGGGCTCGCGCTCGCGATGGGCGGTCTTCCCGAGGAAATCACGCAGGTGCTGCGTGCGGTCCAGAACGATCTCTTCGACGTCGGCGCGGATCTGTGCGCGCCCATCGTGGAGAACCCGCCGTACGAGCCGCTGCGCATCACCGAGCGGTACATCGAGCGGCTCGAAGGCTGGTGCGACGAGTTCAACGAGCGTGTGCCGAAGCTGACGTCGTTCATCCTGCCGGGCGGCACCCCGGGTGCGGCTTTCCTGCATCAGGCCCGCACGGTCGCGCGGCGGGCGGAGCGTTCCGGCTGGGCGCTTTTCGAGGCCGAGCAGGCCGCGACGAACCAGCTGGCGATCAAATACCTGAACCGGCTCTCGGACCTGCTGTTCATCCTGTCGCGGCTGGCGAATCCGGACGGCGACATCCTGTGGCAGCCCGGCGGCGCCTCCTGACAACGCGATTCGGCACCTGGTGGCGGTCGTGGCAACGACCGCGACCAGGTGCCGAATCGCGTGATGAGTAGGAGTTCAGCCCTGTTCCTGTGCTGCCCAATAGCGCTCGAGGTCGACTTCGGGCGTGCCGTCCTTGCCCGGGTCGATCGCCTTCATCGTGATCGTGTCCTCCAGGGACACGGACTCGGGAAGGTGGCTCCAGCGGTTCGCGTCCTCGCTCTGAGTCATAGGCCGAGAATAGACGCGGATCACGTCGGGAACCCGGTAGAAATGCCGCTTCGTGATGATCCCATGTTTTCCACTGACGTATTCAGAGTCCCCAGGAGGCCCGAAGCGCGGCGAGGGCGTCGTGGAAGCCGGGGAACGTCTTCTTCACACACCCCGGGTCGTCCAGCGTGATCCCCGGCGTCCGCAGACCCGTGACGCTGAACGCCATCGCGATCCGGTGGTCCCGCCGGCACTTCACCAGGGTCCCCGTCGGCACACCCGGCTGGATCTCGATCCAGTCCCGCCCCGTCTCGACCGGAACACCCATCGCGCGCAGGTTCTCCTCGCACGCCGCGAGCCGGTCGCATTCCTTGATCCGCGTGTTGTAGACGTCCTCGATCCGCACCGGCCCGTCCGCGAACGGCGCGATGGCCGCGAGCGTCGGCACGGTGTCGGAGATGTCGCGCATGTTCACGGTGACGCCGCGCAGTCCGCCCGTCCCGATCACGGTCACGGCGTCCGGGCCCACCTGGACGTCCGCGCCCATCTGCCGCAGGACCTCGACGAAGGCCAGATCTCCTTGCAGGGCACCGTCCCCCAAACCCGGCACGGTCACCGAGTCGCCGGTCAGCGCGGCGGCCGCGAAGAAGTAGCTGGACGTCGAAGCGTCGGGCTCGATCTCGTAGCGGCAAGCCCGGTACGGCGTGGGCGGCACGATGAACGTGTCGCCGTCCCGGACGACCTCGACGCCGAAGCGCCGCATCATCGCGATGGTGATCTCGACGTAGGGCACCGAAACGAGGTCGGTCACGGTGATCCGCAGCCCCTCGGACGTCAGGGGCCCGACCAGCAACAACGCGGTCAGGAACTGGGAGGACAGCCCCGCGTCCAGCGTCAGCTCCCCGCCTTTGATGCCGTCGGCCCGCACGACCAGCGGATGGTGTCCCGGCGCGCCTTCGAAGGTGAGGTCGACGCCCAGCTCCAGCAACGCGTCGGTCAGCGGGCCCAGCGGGCGGGCGCGCATCTGCTCGGAGGCGTCGAAGCGGAAGGTGCCGTGCCCGGCGGCGGCCAGCGCGGGCAGGAAACGCGCGGTGGTGGCGCCGTCGCGGCAGAAGACGTCGGCGCTGTCGACGGCTGGGCCTTCGGGCCTGCCTTCGATCGTCCACTCCTCGTCAGTGCGGGCGACCTGATAGCCGAGCTTGAGAAGGCCTTCGGCGAAGCCCTCGGAGTCATCCGAACGCAGTGGCCTGCCCAGTACGGTCGTCCCGTGGGCGGCGGCCGCGAGGAACAGGCCTCGGGCGGTGATCGACTTCGAACCGGGGATGTCGACGATGGTCACGGCGTGAGCATACGGCGTGCGCGAACGGCGAACTCGCGTGATCAGACGGCGTAACTCGCGTGATCGAAGGCGTAACTCGCGTGATTGGACTCGCAACTCGCGTGATCAGAGGCGTAACTCGCGTGATCAGACGGCGTAACTCGCGTGATCAGACGGACGACACGCGTGATTGGACGGACGGCACGCGTGTGATCAGGAGGCGCGTGGGAGGCGGCGCCCGGGCGGGGCCGATTCGAGCCAGGAGAGGAAACCGGTGAGGGCGCCGGGACCCATCGCGATCTCGATCGCCTCCTGCGTGGCGGACTCACACCGCAGGACGATCGCCCCTTCGGGGACGGCGTACGCCTCCGTGCCGGAGGGATCGCGCCGGTCCGCGATCTCCATACTCGCCCGCTGGAAGACCCGGTCCGGGCCGGTCCGCAGGCTCCACACCCGGAACCAGACGAACTCGTCGCCCTCGTAGCGGCCCAGCCCCAGATGCCAGCTGGACCGCGCCTCGTCCGGACGCCACCGCAGGGCGACACTCACGCCACCACCGCGGCGCATCCGGACCCACCGCAACGAATACCAGGCCACGACGACGGCCAGGATGGTCAGGGCCCCGAGAACACCCACGGCGATTTCCACGGCCCGGCCCCTGTCCTTCGCCCGATCAGACTGACTGACCGGCCGCGCGGAGCTGGGCGGTCGCCCTAGCCCGCTCTTGCTCGTCTTCGCCGGTCAGCGCCTTCTTGGCCGCGTCGACGTCGATCTCGTGCGAAAGCTCCGCGCTCTCCGCGAGGATGCTCACGCCGGTCGCGGTGACCGACAGGAACCCGCCGTGCACCGCGGCAGTCACGGTCTCGCCGTCCGTGGTCGTCACCTTCACGACGCCGCCCTCGACGAGCTGGCCCAGGACCGGCTCGTGACCGGCCATGATGCCGATCTCGCCCTCGGTGGTCTGCGCCACCACGAACGTGGCGGTGCCGGACCACAGACGGCGCTCGACGGCTACCAGCTCGACAGAAATCTCAGCCACGTAGCTTCCCTTCACCTCAGGTGCTGGCACCGAGTGTAATAGTCAAAGTTCCCGGTATGCGAACGACGGGACCAGCGTCCACAGTAGACACTGATCCCGCCGCTCATCGGAACATCACTTCTTGGTGATTTCCTTGTACTTCTTCTCGAGGTCTTCGAGGCCACCGATACCCAGGAACGCCTGCTCCGGGTAGTGGTCGAAGTCGCCCTTGGTGATGCGGTCGAACGACTCGATGGTCTCCGACAGCGGCACGGTCGAGCCCGGCTGACCGGTGAAGGCCTCGGCGACCAGCATGTTCTGCGACAGGAACCGCTCGATGCGGCGCGCGCGCTGAACGGTGAGCTTGTCCTCTTCCGAGAGCTCGTCCATACCGAGGATCGCGATGATGTCCTGCAGCTCCTTGTACTTCTGCAGGATCCGGATGACCTCGGAGGCCACGCGGTAGTGGTCCTCACCGACGATGGCCGGGTCGAGAATGGTCGACGTCGACGCCAGCGGGTCCACCGCCGGGAAGATGCCCTTCTGGAACACGCCACGGGAAAGCTCCGTGGTGGCGTCCAGGTGGGCGAACGTCGTCGCCGGGGCCGGGTCGGTGTAGTCGTCCGCGGGGACGTAGATCGCCTGCATCGAGGTGATCGAACGACCACGGGTCGAGGTGATCCGCTCCTGGAGCTGGCCCATCTCGTCCGCCAGCGTCGGCTGGTAACCCACGGCCGAAGGCATGCGGCCCAGCAGGGTCGACACCTCGGAACCGGCCTGGGTGAACCGGAAGATGTTGTCGATGAAGAGCAGCACGTCCTGGTTCTGCACATCGCGGAAGTACTCCGCCATGGTCAGCGCGGACAGCGCGACCCGCATACGGGTGCCCGGCGGCTCGTCCATCTGGCCGAAGACGAGGGCGGTGTCGTTGATGACGCCGTCCTCGGACATCTCCAGGAAGAGGTCGTTGCCCTCACGGGTGCGCTCACCGACACCGGCGAACACCGAGGTACCACCGAAGTTCCGGGCGACACGGGTGATCATCTCCTTGATGAGCACCGTCTTGCCGACGCCGGCACCGCCGAACAGGCCGATCTTGCCACCCTGCACGTACGGGGTCAGCAGGTCGACGACCTTGAGGCCGGTCTCCAGCATCTCCGTCTTGCCTTCGAGCTGGTCGAAGGAGGGCGGGTTGCGGTGGATGCCCCAGCGCTCGAGGTCCTCGCCGTAGCCGGGCTCGTCGAGGCACTCGCCGAGCGCGTTGTAGACGTGCCCCTTGACCTTGTCGCCGACCGGCACCGTGATCGGGCCGCCGGTGTCGGTGACCTCGGCGCCACGGACGAGGCCGTCCTGCGGCTGGAGCGAGATGGTGCGGACGATGTTGTCACCGAGGTGGCTGGCGACCTCGAGCGTCACCGTCTTGCGGAGCTGCTCGAACTCGATTTCGACCTTGAGCGCGTTGAACTGGTCGGGAACGGAACCGCGCGGGAATTCGACGTCGACGACCGGGCCGGTCACCGAGACGATGCGCCCCTTGGCACGGGCTTCAGTACTGGTCATCAGTCATCACTTCCTGCTGCGGTGAGAGCGTTCGCCCCACCGACGATTTCGGAGATCTCCTGGGTGATCTGCGCCTGGCGGGCCTGGTTCGCCTCCCGCGTCAGCGTGTTCACCAGTTCGTTCGCGTTGTCCGACGCCGCCTTCATCGCGGTGCGGCGGGCCGCGAGTTCGGACGCCGCCGACTCGAGCATCGCCGCGAAGAGCCGCGTGTTGATGTACTTCGGCAGCAACGCGGCGAGCAGCTTGTCGGCGCTGGGCTCGAACTCGTAGCTCGGGAGCAGGCTTTCGGGCTTCTCCTCTTCGCCCTCGGTGTACTCGACCTCGAGCGGCGCGACGCGCTTGGCGACGGGACGCTGGGTGAGCATCGAGACGAACTCGGTGTAGACGACGTGGATCTCGTCGACACCCAGGATGCCGTCGGCGTTGCCCGACTCGTCGTCGGCGCCGTTCAGGAACGACTCGACGATGAGCTCACCGGCCTCCGCGGCGTTGACGTAACCGGGCTGGTCGGAGAATCCCGTCCAGCTCTCGGCCACCTCGCGCCCGCGGAACCGGTAGAAGCTCAGGCCCTTGTTGCCGGTCACGTACAGCACCGGCTCCTTGCCCTGCTCACGCAGCAGCGTGAGGAGCTCCTCGGTCGCCTTCAGCACGTTGGAGTTGTACCCACCGCACTGACCCTTGTCGCTGGTGATCACGAGGACCGCCGCGCGCTTCGGGTTCGGACGCTCGACCAGCAACGGGTGGTCGAGGTTCGCCGAGGCTCCGGCCAGGGCCGAGAGCACGTTCGTGATCTCGTCCGAGTACGGCCGGGAAGCCGCGACCTTCGCCCGCGCCTTGGTGATGCGCGCGGTGGCGATGAGCTCCATCGCCTTGGTGATCTTGCCGATGGACTTGGTCGCCTTGATTCGCGACCGGAGTTCTCGGAGTTGTGCGGCCATGAGCTATCAGCTCACTTCTTCGGGGCGGGCTTGTTGACCTTGACGGTCTCCTGCCCGACCTTCTCGGCGTCCATCGCGTCGGAGACCTCGACCAGGCTCTTGCCCTCGGAGGTGGTGAACTCCTTCTTGAACTCGTTCACCGCGTCGACCAGCCCGGAAGCGGTCTCCTTGGAGAACTTGCCCGACTCGCGGATGTCCTTGAGGAGCTCTCCGTGCTTGCGACGCGCGGAGTCGACGAACTCGTCGCGGAAGCGGCGCACGTCCTCGGTCGGAACGGTGTCGAAGTGACCGTTCGTGCCGAGGTACACCGTGACGACCTGCTCCTCGACCGGGATCGGCGAGTACTGCGGCTGCTTGAGCACCTCGTACAGGCGGGCACCACGCTCGAGCTGCGCCTTCGACGCGTCGTCGAGGTCCGAAGCGAAGGCCGCGAAGGCCTCCAGCTCGCGGTACTGCGACAGGTCGATACGGAGCGAACCCGAAACGTCCTTCATCGCCTTGACCTGCGCGGCACCACCCACGCGGGAAACCGAGATACCCACGTCGATGGCGGGGCGCTGACCGGCGTTGAACAGGTCCGACTGGAAGAAGCACTGACCGTCGGTGATCGAAATGACGTTCGTCGGGATGTAGGCCGACACGTCGTTCGCCTTGGTCTCGATGATCGGGAGACCGGTCAGCGAGCCCGCGCCCAGCTCGTCCGAGAGCTTCGCGCAACGCTCGAGGAGACGGGAGTGCAAGTAGAAGACGTCGCCGGGGAAGGCTTCACGGCCCGGCGGGCGACGCAGCAGCAGCGAGATCGCGCGGTAGGCGTCGGCCTGCTTGGTCAGGTCGTCGAACACGATGAGGACGTGCTTGCCCTCGTACATCCAGTGCTGGCCGATGGCCGAGCCGGTGTACGGCGCGATCCACTTGAAGCCGGCGGAGTCCGACGCGGGGGCCGCGACGATGGTGGTGTACTCCATCGCGCCGGCGTCCTCGAGGGACTTCTTCACCGCGGCGATCGTGGAGCCCTTCTGGCCGACCGCGACGTAGATGCAGCGAACCTGCTTCTTCGGGTCGCCGGAGTCCCAGTTGGCCTTCTGGTTGATGATCGTGTCCACCGCGACGGCCGTCTTACCGGTCTTGCGGTCACCGATGATCAGCTGACGCTGGCCACGGCCGATCGGGGTCATCGCGTCGATGGCGGTGATACCGGTCTGCAGCGGCTCCGACACCGGCTGGCGCTCGACCACCGAAGCGGCCTTGACCTCCAGCGGGCGGCGGTCGGTGGTCTCGATCTCGCCGAGGCCGTCGATCGGGGCGCCCAGCGGGTTCACGACCCGGCCGAGGTAGCCCTCGCCGACCGGAACCGAAAGGACCTGACCGGTCCGCTTGACTTCCTGGCCTTCGACGACGGTCTCGAAGTCGCCGAGGATCGCGGCACCGATGGAGCGCGCGTCCAGGTTCAGCGCCACGCCGAGGACCCCGCCGGGGAACTCGAGCAGCTCGTTGGCCATCGCCGAGGGCAGACCCTCGATGTGGGCGATACCGTCACCGGCGTCGACGACGACGCCGACCTCTTCCCGGCTCACGTCCGGGGCGTAACTCGAGACGTAGTTCTCGATCGCGCTACGGATCTCATCCGAGGAGATCGTCAGCTCCGCCATTTCGTTCCCGCTCTCGCTTCGTTCGTGCCAGTGTGCAAAGTCGTTGTTGTGGGTTCAGCCGGCCAACCGGCGACGCAGGGCGTCGATCCGCCCCGCGGTGCTGCCGTCGATGACCTCGTCGCCGACGCGGACGACGAGTCCGCCGCCGAGTGACGGGTCGACCTCGACGTGCAGCGCGAGCTGCCGCCCGTAAAGGGCGTTGAGCTTCTCGCTCAGCCGAGCCTGCTGTTCGCCGGACAGCGCGCTCGCGCTGGTCACCCGGGCGACCGAACGTTCACGGCGTTCCGCGGCCAGCCGGACCAGCTCTTCGAGGGCGTTGCCGACGCCACGGCCCTTGGCGCGCAGGACGACCTGCTCGACGAGGGTCTCGGTGACCACGTCCACCTTGTCGGCGAACAGGGTGCGGACCAGGGTCCGCTTCGCCTCCGCGGGGGCGGTCAGGTCGGCCAGTGCCCGTTCGAGCTCCGGCTCACCCGCGACGATACGGCTGACCCGGAACAGCTGGTCTTCGACAGCGTCGATGTTCCCGGACTTCTCCGCACTGGTGAGCAGCGCCGAGCGGCCGAGGGCCTCGAGCCCGTCGGTCAGTTCGCGCGGGCTCGACCAGCGGCTGCCCGCCACGGAGTCGAGCACCTGCAGGGCCGGCTCGGACACCTTGCCCGCGAGGATCCCGCGGGCGAGGCCGATCCGGGCTTCGGACGAGGCCGAACCGTCGGCGACGGCCCGGCGCAGGCCGATCTCCCGGTCCAGCAGGGTGACGACCGAAAGCAACTCGTCGCCGACCGTCGCCGGGTCCGTACCCGCGGCGGCCAGAACCTCGCCGAGACGC
Organism: Amycolatopsis lurida; assembly: GCF_900105055.1. Classification (NCBI taxonomy): domain Bacteria; kingdom Bacillati; phylum Actinomycetota; class Actinomycetes; order Pseudonocardiales; family Pseudonocardiaceae; genus Amycolatopsis; species Amycolatopsis lurida. The sequence continues at coordinate 5,652,986 of NZ_FNTA01000004.1, read as the reverse complement.
TTCTCGGCGAGGTCGAGCGCTTCACGGCTCGCAGCATGCAGCGTCATTCTGGTCTACTTCCCCGCTCCGAGACCGGCACCGTTGGCACCTGCGGTCTCCAATTCGGCCAGGAACCGGTCCACGGTGCCGTGACGGCGCGCGTCGTCCGCGAGCGACTCGCCGACGATGCGGCTGGCCAGCTCGACGGAGTTACGGCCGAGTTCGGCGCGCAGCTCGGCGATGATCTGCGCCTTCTGGGCCTGCAGCTGAGCCTGACCCTGGGCGACGATGCGCTGGGACTCGGACTCCGCCTCGGCCCGCAGTTCCGCCTTGATCTGCTCGGCTTCGAGCCGGGCGTCGTCGCGGATCTTCGCGGCCTCGGAACGGGCTTCCGCCAGCTGCGCCTTGTACTGCGCAAGGTTTTCTTCGGCTTCGGCCTGAGCCTTCTCGGCCCGCTCGATGCCACCCTCGATCAGCTTGGTCCGCTCTTCGTAGGTCGCCTCGAAACGGGGAACGACGTACTTCTTCAGAACGAACAGCAGCAGAAGGAAGGCGATGAACCCGAGGATGAGCTCGGGAACGTGCGGCACGATCGGGTTGGGCGCCTCTTCGGCGGCCAACACCAATTCGGTCTTCAGCACAACGTCTCCTTAAGCGATGAGCGGAACTCAGCCCTAGGCGGAGGCGAGGAAGTAGATGACGATACCGATCAGCGCGAGCACCTCGGTCAGCACGAAGGTCGAGAAGGCGATGCCCTGCAGCTTGCCCTGGGCCTCCGGCTGACGGGCGGTGCCGTTGATGACCGCGGCGAAGATGAGACCCACACCGATACCGGGGCCGATCGCGCCGAGGCCGTAACCGATGGCGGCGAGACCCTTGTTGATGCTGACGGCCTCGGCAGCCTGCTGCGCAAGAACGATGTTGCTCACGTGCGTTTCCCTTCAAACTCGGTCCGCGCGACTCACGCGGATCGGGGGCTTTTGGTGTTCTCTCAGTGCTCCGACGCCAGCGCGGCGCCGATGTACCCTGCGGACAGCAGTGCGAAGATGAATGCCTGCAGGACCTGGATGAATGCCTCCAGGAAGGTCATCGCGATGGCGAACAGGAACGCCACCGGCGACGCGACCTTCACGAGACCTTCGCCCTCGGTCAGCAGGAAGCTGCCACCGAGCGTGAAGACCATGATGATGAGGTGACCGGCGAACATCGCCGCGAACACCCGGATGGCCAGGGTGGCCGGTGCGATGAAGAACTTCTGCGCGAACTCGATGGTGGAGTACAGCGGCAGGACGAATCCGGGAATACCCGCCGGAGCCAGTTCCTTCTTGAGGTAACCCTTGAAACCGTGGCGCTTGAACCCGACGTAGTGGTACACCGGGTAAACGACAAGGAACGCGAGGGCGACCGGGAAGCCGATCCGTGCCATCGTCGGGAACTGGAAGAACGGGATGATCCCGAAGAGGTTGTTCACCAGCACAAAGCTGAACAGCCCCAGGATCAGCGGAATGAACGGCTTGAAGTCGGCCGAACCGATCTGCTCACGCGCGATGTTGTTGCGGCCGAAGTTGTAAATGCTTTCGGCGATGAACTGTCCCTTGCCGGGGACGACCTTGAGGCGGCGCGACGTCACCATGAAGTAGGTGACGATGATGATCAGGGAGATGACCACCAGCAGCATCGGCTTGGTGAAAGCAAACCAGCCGGAACCGAACAACGGCGGCAGGTTGAAGTCTTTGACACCAGGCGGCGCGAACTCCGCACCCTCGGCTAGTACCAGCGCGCCCACTGGGCTCCTTCCGGTTCTCCCGGCCGGCGTTCACTCCGCCGGGGGAATCGTCACGATCTGGACTTAACGTACCCGACACGTATCGGGCCGTCGGAGGCGGCCACCCCACGATGTGCTGAACACGGCTTCACGTTCCGCACACGAGGATTCTCGATGCAGTGCTCCCGGGAGACAGACGCCTACCAGCGGGTAAGAGGGGACGATTCAACGCCGTCGCCACACTGCTGTTCGGGGTTCGTCATCAGGAGCCGGCAGCCGAGGCCGCCGCCCATACGCGGACCATATCAGGGGGTACCGGCGGGCCGTACAGGCGTACTACATTGCCCCCGATCGGCCGAGGACCTAGGTCCCGCCCCAGGTCAGGACCTCGGTCCCGCGATCAGTGGGAAGCGGGGATGATCGTCGGGATCTTGGTCTTGCGGAAGGCCGCGAACTCCACCGCGGCGGCCACGAGGATCGCGACGATCATGGTGACGCCCAAGGCCATCGGGTGGATCGAGCTCACTCCGCGGAGCAGGGTCAGCGCCCCGAACAGGAGGACGATCTTGAGCACGTAACCACCGAGAGCGATCACCATCACGAACATCGGGTCCATGCCCGCGCTGAAGCGCATCAGGCCCAGCGTCGCGAGGGCGGACACGATGGCGAGCACGCCACCGACGACCGAGCCGAGCAGGCCCGGGAGTCCATTGAGGATGGTGAAGACCACGATGCACACCAGCACCGCGGGCGGAACCAGCTTCAGGGAAGCCTTCGTCATCGCGTTGGCCGCCTGCAGGACCACCTTGGCGTGAGGGTTCTCCTCCGCCTCGACGGTCTTCTCGGTCTCGCTCACAGAAAACTCCCTGGTCGTCTCAGCCCGCCAGTGTAGGCCCGTGGCGCTCGCGGCCTTCAGGCAGTCCGGTTCCGTGACCGCAACCTGGGCACGATCGACACCAGGGTCGCCAGCAGGAAGCCGAAACCGACGATCCAGAAGACCGCGGCGCTGTCGAACAGCGTGACCGAAACGGCGCCGAACGCGAGCAGGCCTGCCCACAAGTAGATGAGCAGCACCGCGCGACGCTGGGAGTGGCCGATCTCCAGCAGGCGGTGGTGCAGGTGCATCTTGTCCGCGGCGAACGGGCTCTCGCCGCGACGGGTGCGGCGGACGACCGCCATGATCAGGTCGAGCATCGGCACGAACAGCACCGCGGCGACCACGACGAGCGGCGAGAGCAGCGCGAGCGCGTCCTTGCCGCTGAACTGCGGGTACGGCACGCGGCCCGACGCGGACGTCGTCGCGCCCGCCAGCATGAGACCGATCATCATCGAACCCGAGTCGCCCATGAAGATCTTCGCGGGCTGGAAGTTGTACGGCAGGAAGCCGAGACAGGCCCCGGCGAGCGTGGCGGCGATGAGGGCGGGCGGGTACGCGCCGACGTCGCCACCCGAGGAGTCGAGCAGGCCGAGGGAGAAGGAGCACGTCGCCGCGGCGGCGATGAAGCCGAGGCCGCCGGCGAGCCCGTCGAGTCCGTCGACGAAGTTCATCGCGTTGACCATGACGACCACCAGCACGACGGTCAGCAGCGCGCCCTGGTTCTTGTCCAGCACCAGGACCTGGCCGAAGGACTCGCCACCACCGCCCCACGGCACCCAGAACGACACCCACTGCACACCGAAGATCACCAGGATCCCGGCGCACATGACCTGGCCCGCCAGTTTCGTCCAGGCGTCCAGCTCGAACCGGTCGTCGAGGGCGCCGATCAGGGAGATCACGCCCGCGGCGAGCAGGACACCCAGCGAATCGAAGGAGAAGTCGAAACCCCGGCTCAGCGCGGGCAGCTGGTGCGCGAGCCCCATCGCGGCGGCGACGCCGAGGAAGATCCCGATGCCGCCCATCCGCGGGATCGGGGTGACGTGGACGTCGCGGGCCCGCGGGTTGGCGATCGCGCCGATCCGGATCGCGACCCGGCGCACGACGCCGGTGAGCAGGAAGGTCACGGCCGCCGCGGTGAGGGCGACGAGGATGTACTCCCGGATCGGGAGGCCTTGCGTAGGAGGCATGATGCGTTACGCCGCCGAGGTCCAAGTCACTCGAACACGCTACCGCGCTGGAGGGATGCGCCCGGACACGGTCCTAGGCGAGTGACTCCGCGGGCACGCCCAGTACTTCCGCGACGGCGGCCCTGCTGACCGCGCCCTCCCGCAGGATGACCGGGTCGTCGCCGGTGAGATCGACCATCGTGGACGGAACGGGCTCCCCGGTGGAGCCGCCGTCGAGGTACACCGCGACGCTGTCGCCGAGCTGATCGACGGCCTCCTGCGCGGTCGAGGCGGGCGGCTGCCCGGAGACGTTGGCGCTCGAGACCGCCATCGGGCCGACGTCACGCAGCAGTTCCAGCGCGACCGGGTGCAGCGGCATCCGCAGCATCACCGTTCCGCGTGACTGCCCCAGATCCCACTGCAGGCTCGGCGCGTGCGGCAGGACGATGGAGAGGTCGCCGGGCCAGAAGGCCTCCATGAGCGCCCGGGCCTGCGGCGGCGTGCCGAGCACGAGTCCATCCACAGTGGACCAGGAGCCGACCAGCACGCCGACCGGCATGTCCGGGCCGCGATTCTTGGCCCGGAGGAGGGACTGGACGGCGCCGCCGTCGAAGGCGTCCGCGCCGATGCCGTAGACCGTGTCCGTCGGGAGGACGACGAGACGGCTGGAACGCACGGCGCTCGCCGCCGCGGCGAGCCCGTCGGCCCGGGATTCGTGCTTGCTGCAGTCGTACACCGCGCTCATGGCCCCTGAGCGTAGCCCGGGGGCCGAAGGGCCCTTTCCCCGCATGCGATGCACCGAAAGGGCCCTTCGCCGCGTGGCATGCGACGAAGGGCCCCTTCAGCAACCGTCAGAAGGCGAAAGCGGTGCAGAACGACGTCGCCGTCTTCGCCGGATCCGCGATCGACGTCGCGGTCAGCTTGATATGCGCGACGTGGTCACCGCCCGCGGCCCGTTTGGCGTGCGCCGTCGCCGAAGACCGCCCGCCGAACGGAACCGTGGACAGCTCGTTCGGCAGCCGCACCTCCCAGCCCTTCGCGTTGGTGGACGCGCTCAGGCGATAGGTGTCGGTGTTGTAGGGCGCCGCCGCGCCCTTCGCGTCACCGGTGTTGAGCACCGGGAACGAGCAGCTCGCGAGCCCCTGCTTGGCGAACGCCGGGGCCGACGGCCACAGCGAAACACCCCTGGCCCGCGAACCCGCGCCGTCGAGCGAAGCCACCGTGACGACGTAGGACAGCACGCCCTTGCGGTCGCGCTCGACGTCGGAGACGAGGAACTTCAGCCTGTTCGCCTCGTCGGTGTACTCGTACTTGCTCGCGGAACCGGTGCCCGCCTTGAACGCCGCGTCGTTGAGCTGGCGGTAGTCGCCGATCGTGATCGGCACCGCGGTGCCGTCCGGTTTCTTGTAGTCGGTCATGCCGATGTCGGCAGGATTCGCGTCGACGATCCATTCGAACGGCGCGTTGTCCTGGTTCTTCGTCTTCGCGATGATGACCCCGGAATCGGGCGCGAAGGAATCGCTGCCCATCCGGTCGACGACCTCGACGGTGTAATTGTGGTATCCGCCACCGTCGCAGAACGGATCCTTCGACCGGTCGCATTTCGGCGAAAGGTCCCCGCCGGTCAGCGCGATGTTGATGCCACTGTAGGCGCCCTGTCCCGGAAGGACCGAGCGCGCCGTGATCCTCGCCGAAACCGGCCCGGTCTCGGCGAGCTGGTTCCGGTCGAGCTTCAGCACGTCCGCGGGATCGATGATGTCGAGCTTCATCTTGGTGCGCAGCATGTGATGCGATCCCATCGAGCCGCCTTGCGTCGCCGGGATCTGCCAGCGCGTGTGCGGTCCGCCGGGGCCGTTGAAGCTGCCGCGCGACATCATCTCCCACGGTCCGGTGTAAGTCCTGGACAGCGGGGTGCCGAACGGATTGTTGTAGTTGTCGCCGATACCGAGAATATGGCTCAATTCGTGCGCGTAAACCGCCTGACCCGAGCTTTCGGCCTGGGTCGAGGAACCGGTGACCGCGTTCGGCCAGATACTCGCCGCCGATTTCCACGACGTCCACGGGACGTACCGGGTGGACGCGGCGTTCGGCATTCCCGCGATACCGGGACCGAATTCGTCGGGCACGTTCCCCGGCTCGCCGAACTTCATCACGCCGAATTCCTGCCAGGTCGCGCTCTCGTCCTGACCGGCGGAGAGATAGAAGACGAAGTCGAACTGCTTGGAGACGTCACCGACGTCCGCCCGCCAGGCGGCGCCCGCGTCCGCGCGGAGGTCACGTTTGCAGTTGGCGCCCGGCGGACAGGCGTCGGGCTGGAACTCCATGCCGTATTCGAAGGACTTGCCCGGCAGGCGGTACGGCCCGAACGCGGTCAGTTCGACGCCCATCCTGCCGCCGGAGTCCTCCATCCAGTACTCGTTGATGGTGTGGCCCTGGTTCAGCGCCTGCGGTTTGTTGAGGAAGTCCTGGTAGAACTTCGCGACGTCTCCGCGGGGGATGTCGCTGGCAGCGGGCCCGGGGTTGCCGAACACGGTCGAGCGCGCCGGTTGCGTGACCGCGAACTCCTGATCCGGGTAGTCCGCGAGCACCACGGCGCCCTTGAACGTCCGCTTCGTCGGCTTCAGCGAAGGATCCGCCCAGTTGGTGCCGGGCGGCTTGCGGTAGTCGTCCCACGTCATGTGGTCCTGGTTCTCCCAGGTCGACCCGTCGATCGGGGCGGGCCAGCCTTTCACCGGCACCGCGGCGGACGCGGGTTGGGCGACCAGACCCGGCAGCAGCGCGACGGTGGCGAGGACGGCGAGTGTTCTGAGTGGGGCTCGTCGGAGAGACGATCGCATCGGGGTACACCTCCCAGTCGGACCGCCGATGAGGCGGCCGTGATCGACGTTAGGAGGTGGGCTTTGCCGTGGGCACCGCCGGAAGTCGTGAGTCTCGCTAACTATCGGCCCAACGCCTCCACCGCGTTTCGTCATCTGGATGCGGTAGTTGCGCGTGCAAGTACCGCATCCAGATGACGAAACGCGGGAGGCAGGGTCAGGAGACCCGCAAGGCCGTGACGAATCGCGGCCGTCCGGCGAGATCGAGGTGCCCCTGGACGTCGGTGAGCACCCGTCGCGCCCGCACGAGCGCCGGGACGGCGGAGCCGTGCGTGTCGTCGTGCTCGATCGCCATCCCGCCGGTGGGCCGCAGCAGGCGCGCGGCCGCGGCGATCGCGTGCCGGATCACCGCCAGCCCGCTCTCCTCCGCGAACACCGCCCGGGGCGGGTCGTGCTCCGCGACCTCCGTCGGCACAGGGGTGCCTTCGGGGACGTACGGCGGGTTGCACAGGACCAGGTCGACGAGCCCGTCGAGTTCGGCGAACATCGTGCTGTCCGCGACGTCGCCGGAGTACAGGCGGATGGGCGTGTCCCCCGCGTCGGCGTGGACGTCCGCGTTGTGCCGGGCCCACGCGAGCGCCTGCGCGTCGATGTCGACCGCGTAGACGACGGCGTCCGGTCGCGCGTGCTGCACGGCCAGCGCCAGCGCGCCCGATCCCGTGCACAGGTCGACCACCACCGGGTATTCGCGCCCGTGCAGCAGTTTGAGGCCCCATTCGAGGAGCAGTTCGGTCTCCGGCCGGGGGACGAACACCCCGGCGCCGACGTTGACCGTGATGTCGCCGAGCGCGGCCCAGCCGGTGAGGTACTGCAGCGGGATCCGCTTGGCCCGCTGGTTCACGAGCTGGCCGATCGCGTCGATGACGGGCGGGTCCACCAGCGGCACCATCGGCAGGCGGCCGCGTTCGACGCCGAGGACATGGGAGGCGATCAGTTCCGCGTCCGAACGCGGTGACGCCACACCGGCCTCGGTGAGGATGCGGGTCGCTTCCATGATGGCGAGGCGCAACGGCTGCCGGTTCACTGGTGTTCCTTCACAGAGTCAAGCCTGACACACGAGGCACGCGTGCCGGGGTCGATACACGCGGGCCCAGGGTATCGATTCCTTTCACCTCACCCGCCACGAGAGCGACGACAACGTCAGTGCCGCTTCGGCCACACGCCGCGCCAGGTCGGTTTGAAGGCCCTTCGTCGCCGAAGCGATCCACTCGTCCACGTTCCGTACACCGACATCGCGGTATTCGACGGCCTGAAGCAACATCTCCAGCTTGTCCGCGTCGCGCGCGTAGAGCGCCTCGGGGCTCTCGGCGGACTCGTACTCGTCGACGGCGTCGCGCACCGAGTCACGCGCTGCGCCGGGAAGCGACGACGTCTGCGCCGCGGTGATCGCCCTCGGATCCGGCTTCTCGACGAAACCCTTGATCGTGTGCGGAAGGTCGCCGGTCCGCGTCTCCTGCGTGTCGTGCCAGAGCGCGAGGTACGCCGCCTTCGCCGGGTCGGCACCGCCCTCGGCCGCGAGCAGACCGGCCAGCTGCGCGACCCGGGCGGTGTGCTCGGCGACCGATTCGGGATCGCGGACCCCCGCCTGCCACCACCCGGCCCGCCGGATCCGCTTGAGCACACCCAGTTCGAACCCGAATCTGGCCAGGGCTTCCACAGTTCTCCTACGCGTCGAGGGTGAGGTATCCGGCCAGTGTCCCGCGCCGCCGCCGGAGGGTGTCGATGCGGTCGTCCATTTCGGCCAGTTCGCGCCGGATCTCCCCGACGACCGTGGGGCACAGGTCGAGTTCCGGCAGTTCGCCGTTCGCGCACGGCAGCACCTTCGCGATGACCTGCGTGCTCAGCCCGGCCGCGAGGAGCGCGCGGATCTGCCGCACGGTGGTGACCGCGTCTTCGTCGAAGCTGCGATAGCAATTGGAGTCGCGCCGAGAGATCAGCAGCCCCTGCTGCTCGTAGTAGCGCAGCAGCCGCTGGCTCACGCCGGTCCGCCGGGACAGCTCGCCGATCAGCATGTGACCCCCGTCATCCGAGTTTGACCTTCACATCGATGTCAGTACCTAACGTCGCCGGCATGACGAATCATTTCGCGCACGTCGTCCGCGGTTCCGGCCCCGGCCTGCTGCTCGCCCACGGAGGTGGCGGCAGCGTCGAGGGCAACTTCGGGAGCATCCTCGACGACCTCGCCCGCACCCACACCGTCGTCGGCCCCGACTACCCCGGCTCCGGGGCCACGCCGCGCAGCACCGAGCCGCTGGACCTCGACGCCGTCGCGGACGAACTGGTCTCCATCGCCGTCGACGCCGGACTCGAAAGCTTCGCGATCCTCGGCTACTCGCTCGGCACCGGAGTCGCCGTCCGCGCCGCGACCCGCCACCCCGATCGGGTCACCGGGCTCATCCTGACCGCCGGGTTCGCGAAACCGGACAACCGGCTCCTGCTGGCCGTCGACATCTGGCGCGAGCTGCTGGGCGGTGACCGGAAGCTGCTGGCGAAGTTCCTCACCTTCGCCGCCACCGGCGAGCACCATCTGAACGCGCTGACGCCCTCGGAGCTCGAAGCCGCCATCGAAGGACTCGCCGGATTCATCCCCGAAGGCAGCCCCGAACACGTGGGCCTGGTCGCGAACGTCGACACCCGCGCCGAACTGGCCGGGATCTCGGTGCCCACCCTCGTCATCGCCACGACTCTCGACGGCCTCGCCCCGCCCGCCCACTCCCGCGCACTCGCGGCGGGGATCCCCGGCGCCGAACTGGTCGAGATCGAGGCCGGGCACGGTATCGGCACCGAAGCCCGTGACGAATGGCTCGGCGTGATCCAGAACTTCCTCACCGGGAGTATCGACGTGGGCTCCACCAGGCATGGTCCTCGCGCGTAGAGGGTGCCGACTCGATCACCGTGACAAATATTCTATGGTGGCCGGGATGAGGTATCGGGAGATCGTGCTGCCCTTCGGCGTGTTTTCCGCCGTGCTGGGCGTGCTGCTCACCCGATTCCTTGTTCCGCGCCCGATCGGCATGGCGGACAACGGCGACGGCTGGCGCATCCTGTGCCGGCTCGGCGCCCGCGAGCTCGACAGGCCGACGGAAACCTTCGTCCGCTTCTCCTACGGCCCCGCCCCGGCCTGCGAGAGCGAGTACATCTCCAGCCAGAGCTGGATCGACGAGATCGCCGGCGAACTCGGGCGGTCCCTCGGTTCGTCGGCGATCCTGAACCTGGTGGTGCTGGGCGTACTGGGCTGTCTGCTGGTCGCGGGCGGGATCGCGGCGATCGTGACGTGCCTGCGCCTTTCGGTCCGGAACAGCGTCGTCGCCACGATCGCGCTGCTGCTGGTCGTAGCGGACTCGGCCTTCTTCGGTTACTTCGCCTCGGTGCTGAGCGAGAGTGCCGCCTTCGCCGGGATGATCCTGCTCGCCGGCGGGCTCCTGCTCATGCACCGCACCGGGCCGTGGCGCTACGCCGGCGCCGCGGTCACCGTCCTCGGCGCGATGATCGGGATCAACGCGAAGTCGCAGACGCTGCTGCTGCTCCCGGTGTTCGCGCTCGCGCTGCTGTTCGTCCGGCCGCCGGGCAGCCGCGGCCCGGCCGGGTGGGCCCTGCCGCTGGCCGTGCTCGCCGTCGTCGGCACGGGCACCGCGCTGGTGCAGGGGGCGGGCGACTCGGCGAACGAGGAGTACCGCGAGGCCAACATGTACCACGTCGTGTTCAACGGGATCGTGGACGGGAAACACGACACCGCCGGCGACCTCGCCGCGCTGGGTCTCCCACCGGAGTTCGCGAACTACGTCGGCACGGATTGGTGGAGCGACAACGCGGCCTGGCACGACCCGGCCTACTCCCGGTACCGCGACAAGATCAGCCGCCGCAATGTCGCCCAGTACTACCTCGAACACCCCGGGCGGGTGGTCGAGGTCCTGCACCGATCCGCGCAGGAGACGCTGTCCGCGCGGGTGCCGAACCTCGGGAGCTTCGGCGAGCACGCCGGGCAGCCGCCGCTCGCCAAGGAGTACCGGGTCCCCGTCCTGTCCGGGATCACCGGCCGGATCGCGCCGCTGGGACTGTTCGCCCTGCTGCCGATCTGGCTGCTCATCGGCTGGGCGGGGCTCCGCGCCTTTCGTAACCGCACCGGCCGTCGGGACGTGGGCGTCGTGGTGCTCATGTTCCTGCTGTTCGCGACGGGGCAGTTCCTGGTCTCGGGTCTCGCGGAAGGCATCGAGAACGTCAAACACCAGCAGCTGACGCTCTTCCCGACCTTGCTCGCCGCCGCCTTCGCCGCGCTCTCGTTTCTTCCGCGGCGCCTTGACGAGCCGCCGGCCGCCGCGAAACGCGAGCCTGCGGCGACGACCGTCTCCGGCTGACGGTCCTTTGCCTTTCCGAACGTTCTTCCGGGCAGAACCAGCGCCGGCACAAGAACGGACCGGCGTGCTTATCGACATGGTGGAAGCGGGAGACGCACTCGGTGTTCGACCCGCGTAGGCTGAGCGCACCCAGAACTCGCCGAAGGGCTCACGCGATAGTCATGGATCTCCGGGAAACGGCAGTCGTCACGCGGATATCCGCGAATATCGAGACCGAGGACTTCGCCGCGGCCGCCGCACTGGGCGAACGTCTCATCGGCGAGTTCAACGCCACCGAGCTGGAGATCTGCCGGGCGGACCCCGAAGGCGGCTGGACGGGGTACCTGGTCTCGGTCGGCTATCGCACACCGCCGGCCGACAGCGAAGAGCCCGCTGAAACTCTGCATCGAGCCGCGGTACCCGCGCTTTTCCACTTCGGCCTGAATGCGGAATTCTTCGAAATCCACGGCACGCCGGAGACCGGCCAATACGGAAGCTACGACGCCTACGACATCCAAGCCGACGGATACACGCTCTATTCATTGATGGCGTCCGTCGGCGGCACCGATCCCCGTGAGCCCGCGTATGTCACCAGGCACGATTTCACCCCGCGCGCGGAAACCGATGTCATTTCACGGGTGCATCTCTATGTCCCCACCGGCGACCTGCGCATGGCCGTGGGCCTCTGCGGCCGTCCCGCGACCGACCTTTCGGCGTCACTGGTCCGGATCAGCACGGACGCGGGTCCCTGCGAAGCGGTGCTGCTGTCGGCGTTTCCCGCTCTGACCGGGGAAAGCGGCGACGAGGCGCTCGACCGGGTCAAGAACGAGGTGACCGACAGGCTCTCGCGGGTGAACATGTCCGTCCGGGCGGTCCATACCGCGCTGGAGGACGATCCGTTCTACACCGAACCCGGCTAGTCCGCCTCAGCCCGCGTGGGCGGCCAGCCGCTCTTCGCGGTCGGCGGTGATGAGCGCGTCCAGCACGCCGTCGAGGTCGCCGTCGAGGACCTGGTCCAGGTTGTACGCCTTGTAGTTCACCCGGTGGTCGGCGATGCGGTTCTCGGCGAAGTTGTAGGTGCGGACCCGCTCGGAGCGGTCGACGGTGCGGACCTGCGAGCGGCGGGCGTCCGACGCCTTCGCGGCGGCCTCCTCCTCGGCGATCGCCTGGAGGCGGGCCTGCAGCACCTGCAGGGCGCGGGCACGGTTCTGGATCTGCGACTTCTCGTTCTGGCACGAGACGACCACGCCGGTCGGGAGGTGGGTGATCCGCACCGCCGAGTCGGTCGTGTTCACGCTCTGGCCGCCGGGGCCGGACGAGCGGTAGACGTCGATCCGCAGGTCGTTCGGGTCGATTTCGACCTCGACGTCCTCGGGTTCGGGGTAGATGAGCACGCCGGACGCGGAGGTGTGGATGCGGCCCTGCGATTCGGTGGCGGGCACGCGCTGCACGCGGTGCACCCCGCCCTCGAACTTCAGCCGCGCCCAGACGCCCTCGGCGTCGGCGGAACGGCTCTTGATGGACACGGTGACGTCCTTGAAGCCACCGAGGTCCGAGTCGACCGAGTCGAGCACCTCGGCCTTCCAGCCGTGACGCTCGGCGTAGCGCAGGTACATGCGCAGGAGGTCGCCGGCAAACAGTGCCGATTCCTCGCCGCCTTCACCCGACTTGATCTCCATGACCACGTCGGAGCCGTCGTACGGGTCGCGCGGCAGGAGCAGTTCGGTGAGCTTGGCCTCGAGCACGGGGATCTTGGCGGAGATCTCCTCGGCCTCGGCCGCGAAGGCCGAGTCTTCCGCCACAAGTTCCTTCGCCGTCTCGAGGTCTTCACGGGCGGTGTCGAGCTCGCGGACCGTCTTGACGACGGGGCTCAGCTCCGCGTACCGGCGGCCGAGCTTGCGGGCGCGCGCCTGGTCGGCGTGCACGGACGGGTCGGCCAGCTGCTCTTCCAGCTGGGCGTGCTCTTCGAGCAGACCCTTCAGCGAACTCGAATCCACCACTCCACCTCTCAACGACCCGGACAAAAACCATGAAAAACGGCGCCTACCCGGACATGCGGGTAGGCGCCGTCGTTCAAGCTACTTGGCGTCTTCGGCCTTCTTGCGCTTGCCGTAGCGAGCCTCGAAGCGCGCGACGCGGCCGCCGGTGTCCATGAGCTTCTGCTTGCCGGTGTAGAACGGGTGGCAGTTCGAGCAGATCTCGACGTGGAGGTTGCCGGAGGTCTTGGTGCTGCGCGTGGTGAATTCGTTGCCACAGTCACAGTTCACGTGCGTGACGACGTACTCGGGGTGAATACCGCTTTTCATGGTGTCCTCTCTCGTTGGCCCCGGGTCCCCGTGCGGGGTGAACCGGTGCCGGACTTCAGCGGATGATTTTGCCAGATGTGCTGGCAGTGGCGTCAACGCACCCCACCCCCGGCATATTCCACCACGGTGAGTCATCGACCATCGACGCCCGGTTGTACGAAATTTGTACTTGATCACGAGACCGTCTTGTTGTTGGTGATTCCTCAACAGGAGGTACTGATCATGCGCACCATCCTCGCCAAGGTGGCGAAGCCGGCCTCCGTCGCCGCGCTGGCCATCGCGGCCCTCGCCGTGGCTCCGGTCGCGGGAGCCGCTCCGGCCGCCCCCGAAACGGCCGCCACCATCACCGCCGCCGACATCAACCCGGCCGCGGGGACGTTCACCACCCTGTCCGACGGCGACCTGGCCATCCAGGGCGCCGGCGACGGCACGCCCGCCGGCGCCGTCCAGTGGTTCAAGAACCGCCTGGGCTCCACCGCGTACCAGGGCCTCTGCGAGAAGGCCGTCGAGAACGCGTACGGGACCACCGGTGTCTGGGCCTCGGCCAACGCGCACTGGAACGGCGCGAGCCCGAAGCACACGACCGGGACGCCACCGAAGGGCTCCTTCGTGTACTGGAACATCAGCCAGTGGGGCCACGTCGGCATCGCCGACGGCTCCGGCGGGATCTACGCCTCCAGCATCGGCGGCAAGATCGGCCACGCGTCGAGCGTGCACTACTTCAACAACTACCGCGGCTGGACTCCTGCGGCGGTTCCGCACCGCTGAGGCCTCGGACTCGTGAGTGGTAATGACGGTTAGAACCGTCATTACCACTCACGAGGGCGAGCCAGCGCTTCGTTTCGCGCGGCGAGGTCAGCCGCACCACCGGCACCGCAGGATCCGCGACCCAACCCCGGATCGTGCGCCGTTTACGCGCGAACGAGCGGAAATGCCACACGATGATCGAGTCGCCGGAGAGCATGCCCCGCAGGGTCTCGACGTTGCCGTTGCAGATCCGCCGACGGGTGACGCAGCGCACCACGGTCCGGCGCACCAAACGGCTCAGCGAAACCCAGCGCGGATAGTCCAGCGCCACGATCAGTTCGGCGCGAGGCAACGCGATGTCACGCCATTTGGCGAACATCCCGTCGATGATCCAGCGCTCCTCCGCGACCAACGCGGCGATGCGGCGTCGCTGCTCATCGTCGGGGACGGGAACCCAGCCCGGTTGCCAGGCGAGGTCGTCGTCGACCGAATGGCACGGCAGCCCGGTCCGCTCGGCCAGCTTCCGCGCCAGCGTCGACTTGCCCGAACCGGTGACCCCGTATACGACGACCCTGCCCGGCACAGGTGTTGCGAAAGCCACTTTCGCAACCTACAACGTTGCGAAAGCCACTTTCGCAACACGCGGGGCCGCTCACGAAACCCGTCTGAGTACGTGAAGGCCCCCTTCACTGCGCTAGACGCAGTGAAGGGGGCCTTCACGTACTAACGGAACGAAACTCAGTCGTCGTCGTTCGAGCCGAGGGCCGTCTTCGAGACCTGCATGAGGAACTCGATGTTGGTCTTCGTCTTGCGCAGTCGCGAGATCAGCAGGTCGATGGCCTGCTGCGAGTCCAGCGCGTGCAGCACCCGGTGCAGCTTGTGGGTGACCGCGAGCTCGTCCGGCGAAAGCAGCAGGTCTTCCTTGCGGGTACCGGACGGGTTGATGTCCACCGCGGGGAACACGCGCCGCTCGGCGATCTTCCGGTCGAGCTTGAGGTCCGCGTTCGCGGTGCCCTTGAACTCTTCGAAGATGACCGTGTCACCGGTGGACCCGGTTTCGACCATCGTCGTGGCGAAGATCGTCAGCGAACCGCCGTTCTCGATGTTGCGCGCCGCGCCGAGGAACCGCTTCGGCGGGAACAGCGCCGTCGAGTCGACACCACCGGAGAGGATCCGGCCGGACGCCGGGGCCGCCAGGTTGTAGGCACGGCCCAGACGGGTGATCGAGTCGAGCAGCACGACGACGTCGTGGCCCATCTCGACCAGGCGCTTCGCCCGCTCGATGGCCAGCTCCGCGACCGAGGTGTGGTCGGACGGCGGGCGGTCGAAGGTCGAGGCGATGACCTCACCCTTCACCGACCGCTGCATGTCGGTGACCTCTTCCGGACGCTCGTCCACGAGCACGACCATCAGGTGGCACTCGGGGTTGTTCGTCGAGATCGCGTTCGCGATGTCCTGCATGATCGTCGTCTTGCCCGCCTTCGGCGGCGACACGATCAGGGCACGCTGCCCCTTGCCGACCGGCATCACCAGGTCGATGACGCGGGTGGTGAGCTTGTGCGGCTCGGTTTCGAGGCGCAGGCGCTCGTTCGGGTACAGCGGGGTCAGCTTGGTGAACTCGGGACGACGCTTGGACTCGTCCGGCTCCAGGCCGTTGATCGAGTCGACGCGCACCAGCGGGTTGAACTTCTGCCGCTGCTGCTCGCCGTCACGCGGCTGGCGCACGACACCGGTGATGGCGTCACCGCGGCGCAGGCCGTACTTGCGGACCAGCGAAAGCGAGACGTACACGTCGTTCGGCCCGGCGAGGTAGCCCGAGGTACGCACGAACGCGTAGTTGTCGAGCACGTCCAGGATGCCCGCGACGGGCAGCAGGACGTCGTCCTCGCGGATCTCGGTGTCGGGCGAACCGCCCTGTTCGCGGCCACCGCCGGAACCACGGCGGCGACGGTCGCGGAAGCGACGGCCGCGACGGCCGCCTTCCTCGTCGTCGTCGCCCTGCGGGCCCTGGCCCTGGCCCTGTCGCTGGCTGTTGTCCTGGCCGCCGCCCTGCTGGTTGCGCTGGCGGTTGTCCTGGCCACGGCCGTCGCGGTTGCCCTGACGGTTGCCGCCCTGCTCACCACGGTCGCCGCGCTCGTTGCGGTCACCCCGGTCACCACGGTCACCACGTTCGCGCTGGTCACCGCGCTCGCCACGCTCACGCTGTTCACCGCGCTCACGCTGCTGGCCGCCCTGCTCGGGCGAACCCGCGGCACGGTTGGAGCCGCGGCGACGACGGTTGCGACCGCCCTCTTCCTGCTGCGGCTGGCCGTCCTGCTGGGTGTTCTCCTGCTGCGCGGGCCGCTCGGCGGCGGGCGCGGAGCCGTTCTCCGAGACCTTTTCGGTCTTCTCGGCCTTCTCGGCGCGAGGAGCCTCGGCCGGAGCGGCTTCGGCCTTCGGGGCTTCCTGCTTCGGGGCCTCCGTCTTGGGCGCTTCGGCCTTGGGGGCCTTGCGCGGTGCATCGATCCCCTCGAGCGGAAGCGTTTCGCTCGCCGCGGCGGGGGTCTTGCGCTTGGTCTTGCCCTGGCGCTCGCGGATGGCCGCGATCAGATCGCCCTTGCGCATACCCGTGGTCTCGCCGATGCCAAGGTCCCCAGCGATCGAGCGCAGTTCGGCGACGGTCTTGCCGGTCAATCCGCCGACCGTGCGCTTGGGAGCGACGGCGCCGTTCGACTCGGCGGCGCCACCTTCGACGTCGCTCAAAAGATCGGTGTTGCTCACAAATGTCCTTCCTGACCGATCCACGCCTCCAGGTGGATCAGCGGACCGCCGCTCGCGTCCGATTGCGAAACGGCGTAATTGGCCCCCGATACGGGCGATCAGCTCCTCGGCCGTGTTGAACACAGCTAGAAGGCCTCCAGCACAGGGATTTGCGTCCTCCAAACGGAGGAAGCGGAATTCGGCACCGCCGGAACCGGGAACCCGCCTGCGTCCATCCGCTACTCCCCGCTTGCCAGGCGGTCTGCGGAACTGGCGGATCAACGAAGGATGCGGGCCAAGGATGACACTGGTCACCTGGACCGGCACCGGGTGCGGAAACGCACGGTGATCGAACGCCCCCGAGGGTAGACCGCGCCACGGCCCGGTGCAACAACCACCCCCCGCGTGGCGGGATGGGGCTCCGGCATGTGACCGAGGCTTTACTGAGCCGCAACCTGAACGCCGCCCGGATCGATCGGCAGCTCGGTGACGTCGAAAGACGTAACGTCGACGCCTGCCGGGAGTATTCCCCCGGTGGTCAGCGCGAGCACGGTCGGACCGGCTCCGGAAATGGCCGCGGCCACCCCTTCGGCCCTCAGCGCGCGCACCAGTTCGCTGCTCGCCGGGTACGCGGGCGCCCGGTAGTGCTGATGGAGCCGATCTTCGGTCGCGGAGAGCAACAGGTCCGGGCGCGAGGTGAGCGCGTGGACCGCGAGCGCCGCGCGGCCGGCCGTGAACGCCGCGTCGGCGTGCGGGACCTGGGCGGGGAGCAGTCCGCGCGTGGCGTCGGTCGAGGACCGCAGCGCCGGGACGGCGACCACGGGCCGGATGTCGTGGTGGGGCTGGAGCCGTTCGGCGCGGAACCGCTCGCCCTCGGTCCAGGCCACCACGAAGCCGCCCAGCAGGCTCGCCGCGGCGTTGTCGGCGTGTCCCTCGAACCCGGCGGCCAGCTGCAGCGCTTCGTCGTCCAGGGCCTTCTCAGCCAGCGCGTACGCCGCCGCGACACCGGTCACGACGGCGGCCGCGGACGAGCCGAGGCCGCGAGCGTGCGGGATGGCGTTGAAGCAACGCAGGTGCAGGCCCGGCGGGCGGAGGCCGAGGTGCTCGCAACCGCGCCGGAAAGCACGGACGACCAGGTGCGACTCGTCGGTCGGGACGTCCTCCACCCCGCCCGCGCCGACGTCGATCACCTCGATCTTGAGCCCGGCGTCGGTGATCCGGAGTTCGACCCGGTCGTACAACGCCAGCGCGAGGCCGAGGGTGTCGAAGCCCGGGCCGAGGTTCGCCGACGACGCCGGGACCTTGACCTCGATCAGCGTCATCGCAGGTCCAGCGCGGCGGCGACGGCGGTCGGGTCGACGGCGAGCGGCTCGACCTCGACGTTGCCCTCCAGCGCCGTGGCCGGGTCCTTCAGGCCGTGTCCGGTGACGGTGCACACGACGGTCGAACCCTTCGGCAGGCGCCCGTCGGCGGCCGTGGCGAGCAGGCCCGCGACGCTGGTCGCCGAAGCGGGCTCGACGAACACGCCTTCCTTGCGGGCGAGCAGCCGGTACGCCTCGAGGATCTTCTCGTCGGTGATCGCTTCGAACAGGCCCGCGGACGCGTTCTTCGCCTTCATCGCGCCGTCCCAGGAGGCGGGGCTGCCGATGCGGATCGCGGTCGCGATGGTGTCGGGATCGGCCACCGGCTCGCCGTGCACGAGAGGCGCGGCGCCGGCCGCTTGGAAGCCGAACATCCGCGGGGTGTTCTTCACCACACCATCGCCCGCGTACTCGGAATACCCGGCCCAGTAGGCGGTGATGTTGCCCGCGTTGCCGACGGGCAGGCAGTGGATGTCCGGGGCCTGGCCGAGGACGTCGCAGATCTCGAACGCGGCCGACTTCTGGCCGGCGATGCGCACCGGGTTGACCGAGTTGACCAAGGTCACCGGATAGTCGATCGCGGTCTTCTGCGCGAGTTCGAGGCAGTCGTCGAAGTTGCCGTCCACCTGGAGGATCCGCGCGCCGTGCTGCACCGCCTGGGCGAGTTTGCCCATCGCGATCTTGCCCTGGGGCACCAGCACCGCGCAGGTGAGCCCGGCACGGGCCGCGTAGGCGGCGGCCGACGCCGACGTGTTGCCGGTGGACGCGCAGATGACCGCCTTGAGCCCGCTGGCGAGCGCGTGCGTGATGGCGACGGTCATCCCGCGGTCCTTGAACGACCCGGTCGGGTTCACGCCTTCGACCTTGAGGTAGACCTCGCAGCCGGTCAGTTCCGAGAGGTGCGGGGCGGGCAGCAGCGGGGTGTTGCCCTCCCCGAGGGTGATCACCCTCGCGCCGGACGGGACCGGGATCCGGTCGGGATAAGCCTGGATGATCCCGGGCCACGGTTGGGGAATCACTGGTCTTCGCCTTCCACACGCATCACACTGACGACCTGGTTCACCACATCGAGTTCGGCAATGTCGTCCACAGTGGACCGCAATGCCGCGTCCGGCGCCAGGTGGGTGACCACGACCAGGCTGGCCGTGTCGTTCGCGTCGCGCTGCCGCACGGCGGCGATGCTGACACCGTGCCCGGCGAACGCCTGGGCCACCTGGGCGAGGACGCCCGCTCGATCGGCCACGTCGAGACTGACGTGGTACCGCGTCGGCGTCTGGCCCATCGGCCTGACCGGGAGCGCGGCGTGCGCGGATTCGCGCGGGCCACGGCCGCCGACGACCCGGTTTCGAGCCACCGCGACGAGGTCGCCGAGCACGGCACTCGCGGTCGGCGCGCCACCGGCGCCCTGACCGTAGAACATGAGCTCACCGGCGGCGTCCGCCTCGACGTAGACGGCGTTGTACGCGCCGCCGACCCCGGCGAGCTGGTGGTTGCGCGGGATCATCACCGGATGCACCCGCGCCGAAACGGATTCGGTGCCGTCGTCGGCGGTGACGCGTTCGCAGATGGCGAGCAGTTTCACCGTGCGGCCCAGCACGTTCGCCGCGGCGAGGTCCGACGCGGTGACGTCGGCGATGCCCTCGCGGTGCACGTCGGACGCGGTCACCCGGGTGTGGAACGCGAGCGAGGCGAGGATCGCGGCCTTGGACGCCGCGTCGTAACCGTCGACGTCGGCCGTCGGGTCGGCCTCCGCGTAACCGAGCCTGCTGGCCTCTTCCAGCGTTTCCGCGTAACCGGCGCCGGTGGAGTCCATCGCGGACAGGATGTAGTTGGTGGTGCCGTTGACAATCCCCATCACGCGGGTGATGCGGTCACCGGCCAGCGATTCGCGCAGCGGGCGCAGCAACGGGATCGCCCCGGCCACGGCCGCCTCGAAGTACAGGTCCACGCCTGCCGCGTCGGCGGCCTCGAAAAGCTCCGCCGAATGCTCGGCGAGCAGCGCTTTGTTCGCCGTGACAACGGATTTCCCGGCCTTGAGCGCGTCGAGCAGCCACTGCCGCACCGGCTCGATGCCCCCGACCAGCTCGACGACGACGTCGACGTCCGGGGAGGTGACGAGCTTCGTCACGTCGGAGGTGACCAGTTCCGGCGGCAGCTCAGGGTGTTTGTCGGGGCGCCGCACCGCGATGCCCGCCAGCTCCACCCTGGCGCCCGCCCTGGCCGCGAGTTCCCCGGCCTGCTCGGTGAGCAGCCGGACGACCTCGCCGCCGACCGTCCCGCAGCCCAGCAGGGCGACCCTGATCACGCGTTCGTCCACAATAGACACTTGCTAGACCTCCAGGCGCAGCATGTCGTCCGTCGTCTCCCGCCGCAGCAGCACGCGGGCGCTGCCGTTGCGCACGGCCACCACCGCGGGCCGCGGCTGCCGGTTGTACCCGCTGGCCATCGAGTAGCAGTACGCCCCGGTGGCCGCCACGGCGAGCAGGTCGCCGGGAGCAAGGGTGTCCGGGAGCCAGCAGTCACGGACGACGATGTCGCCGGACTCACAGTGTTTTCCCACGACCCGGGACAGCGCGGCGGCGGCCTGGCCGTCCCCGTCGTCGTCGGCGGACCGGGATACGAGACGGCAGTCGTACACGGCGTCGTAAAGCGCGGTGCGGATGTTGTCGCTCATGCCGCCGTCGACGCTGACGTAACGGCGGGCGGCCTTGTCACCGAGCGAGACGTCCTTGATGGTGCCGACCTCGTACAGCGTGATCGTGCCGGGACCGGCGATGGCGCGGCCCGGCTCGCCGGCGATCTTCGGCACCGGAAGGCCCGCGTACTCGCACTCCTTACGGACGATCTCGCGGATCTGCGTGATCATCTGCGCGGGCGGGGGCGGGTTGTCCTTGTCGGTGTAGGCGATACCGAAACCGCCGCCGAGGTCGACGATCGACAGCTGGTCGAGCAGATCGGTGCCGTGCTCCTTGGCGAGTTCGGCCAGCAGGCCGACCACGCGACGGGCGGCGACCTCGAAACCGTCGGCGTCGAAGATCTGCGAACCGATGTGGCTGTGCAGGCCGATCAGCTTGAGGGACGGCGCGTTGAGCACGCGCCGCACGGCCTCGGCCGCGTCACCGGAAGCCAGCGAGAAACCGAACTTCTGGTCCTCGTGCGCGGTCGCGATGAACTCGTGGGTGTGCGCCTCGACGCCGACGGTCACCCGGATGAGGACGTTCTGCACGACGTCGTGCCGGGCGGCGACGTCGGCCAGCCGCGCGATCTCGTAGTAGGAGTCGACCACGACCGTGCCGACGCCCGCTTCGACGGCGGCTTCCAGTTCGGGCAGCGATTTGTTGTTGCCGTGGAAGGTGATCCGCTCCGCCGGGAAGTTCGCGCGCTGCGCGACGGCGAGCTCGCCGCCACTGCAGACGTCCAGGCTCAGCCCCTGCTCGGCCACCCAGCGGGCGATCTCGATGGACAGGAACGCCTTGGACGCGTAGTGCACGAGCGCCGGGTCGTCGAACGCCTCGGCGTAGTCGGCGCAGCGGGACTTGAAGTCGGCCTCGTCGACGACGAACAGCGGCGTGCCGTAGGTCTCGGCGAGTTCGCGGACGTCGACACCGGCGATGCGGACGACGCCGTCACCGCCGCGGAAAGTGTTGCGGGGCCAGACTTTCGGATACAGCCTGTCGAGTTCTTCGGGACTCGACGGCGGGAAACCGGAAGCGTCGGCGTGCGGGTAGACGTCGGCGTGGCGGGGGCCCGCGGGGTGAGCCATTCTGGGTTACATCCGTTCCGGAGCAGAGACACCGAGCACGTTGAGGCCGTTCGCCAGCACCTGGCGGGCGGCCTGGCACAGCGCGAGCCGGGCGAACGTGAGGGGGGTGGCCTCCTCGTCGCCCTGGGGAAGAACACGGCCCACGGTGTAGAACTTGTGGTACGCGCCGGCGAGTTCTTCGAGGTACCGGGCGACGCGGTGCGGTTCACGCAGCTGTGCGGCCCGGCGGAGGACGGTCGGGAATTCGCCGATCGTGCGGATCAGATCGCCCTCGGCGGGCAGCGTAAGCAGGCCGAAGTCCACTTCGCCATCGGATTTCAGGCCGAGGTCGGCGGCGTTTCGCTGTAACGAGGCCAGCCGCGCGTGGGCGTACTGGACGTAGTAGACCGGGTTGTCGTTGGAGTGCTTGCGAAGCAGGTCGAGGTCGATGTCCAAAGTGGAATCGACCGAGTAGCGGATCAGCTCGTAGCGGGCCGCGTCGACGCCGACCGTGCCGACCAGGTCCTCCATGGTGATCACGGTGCCCGCGCGCTTGCTCATCCGGACGGGCTTGCCCTCGGAGACCAGGTTGACCATCTGGCCGATCAGCACCTCGACCACGGCCGGATCGTCACCGAAGGCGGCCGCGGCGGCCTTGAGCCGGGCGATGTAGCCGTGGTGGTCCGCGCCGAGCATGTAGATGCAGAGGTCGAAACCGCGTTTGCGCTTGTCCTGGAAGTAGGCGAGGTCGCCGGCGATGTAGGCCGGGTTGCCGTCCTTCTTGATGACGACGCGGTCCTTGTCGTCGCCGTGCTCCTTGGACTTGAGCCACCAGGCGCCGTCCTCGAAGTACAGGTTCCCGGAGTCCTTCAGCTGCTGGACCGAGGACGCCACGGCGCCGGACTCGTGCAGCGAGTTCTCGTGGAAGTAGACGTCGAAATCAGTGCCGAAATCGTGCAGGCTCTGCTTGATCTCGGTGAACATCAGCTCGATGCCGACCCGGCGGAAGGTCTCGGCCCGCTCGTCGTCCGGCAGTGAGAGCGCGCTCGGCTCCTGGCGGATGACCTCGGCGGCGATGTCGTTGATGTAGCCGCCCGCGTAGCCGTCCTCGGGGGCGGGCTCGCCCTTGGCGGCGGCGATCAGGGACCGGACGAAGCGGTCGATCTGCGCGCCGTGGTCGTTGAAGTAGTACTCCCGGGTGACCTGGCCGCCCTGCGCGGACAGCACGCGGCCCAGCGCGTCGCCGACCGCGGCCCAGCGGGTGCCGCCGAGGTGGATCGGGCCGGTCGGGTTCGCCGAGACGAACTCCAGGTTGATCTTGACGCCCGCCAGCGCGTCGCCGAGGCCGTACTTCTCCCCGGCGTCGAGCACCTGCTGGACGATCTGGCCCTGCGCGTCGGCGGCGAGCCGCAGGTTGAGGAAGCCCGGCCCGGCGACCTCGGCCGAGTCGATGCCGTCGGTGGCCGAGAGCGCCTCGGCCAGCGCGTCGGCGAAGTCGCGGGGCTTCATCCCCGCCTTCTTGGCCACCTGCAGCGCCAGGTTGGTCGCGTAATCGCCGTGCTCGGGGTTGCGGGGACGCTCGATCGTCACCTTCTCCGGCAGCACGGAATCGTCGAGGCCGCGCGCGGTGAGAACCTGCACGGCGGAGTTACGGACCAGGTCGGCGAGAGCTGCGGGAGTCACTCGCGGAATTCTAGGTGTGACCTGGTCCGGGCTTCGCAGCGACCGCCGGAAGGTGTGAGCCAAGCCGGTGATCTTACGGCTGTTCACGGTGATCAGACGCGCGGTCTCTACACTGGCCCGCGCAGGGACCACCCCCTTTGGAGAACGCAGGAGCCATGGCTAACGGGACAACCAGAAAAAAGGGCGCGTCGTCGAAGAACGCCATGAAGGCCGCCCGTAGTTCCGTCGTGTCCAAGAAGGGCACGCCCTGGGGCACGATCATCGCCGTCGTCGCGATCGTCGTCCTGGCTGCCTCGGTGGTCACCTACTACATGGTCGCTTCGGCGCCCAAGCGCGAGCAGAAGACCCGCGAAGAGGCCGCGGCCGCCTTCGCGCCCTCACAGCAGGACCCGGATCCCTCGAAGCGGATCCCCGGCGTGACCACGGCGACCTACGAAGGCTCCGTGCACGTCACCGCCGCCGAGCGCGTCGCCTACGACAAGACGCCGCCCTTCGGTGGCCCGCACGACCAGGCCTGGGCCGCGTGCAACGGCGTCGTCTATGAAAAGGCCGTCCGCAACGAGAACATGGTGCACGGTCTCGAGCACGGCGCGGTCTGGATCGCCTACAACCCGGCCCAGATCTCCGGCGAGGCGCTCGACCTGCTGAAGGTGCGCGTCGAAGGCAAGCCGTACACGGTGATGTCGCCGTACCCGAACCTGGACAAGCCGATCTCCGTGCAGTCCTGGGGCCACCAGCTGAAGCTGGACTCCGCCTCCGACGAGCGGATCGACCAGTTCATCGCCGCGCTGCGCACCAACCCGTTCGGCGCGTACCCCGAGCGTGACGCCACCTGCGACGCGCAGATCGAGCCGGGCGACTTCGACCCGACCCCGCCTGGGCCGGACGCGAAGCCGATGGACTACAAGGGCACCGCGGGCACGCAGCAGGACCAGCCCGGCGCCGGTCAGCCGTCCGCGCCCGCCACCCAGCCCTCGGCGCCCGCGAGCAAGTAGTGAACCGAGTGGACCCCGATCTCCAGACCGTCGACGACACCTCGCGGTCGGCCAAGAGCCGATGGCTGGTGATCGGGGCCGCCCTGGTCGTCATGCTGATCCTCGGCTTCGGCCTCGGCGCGCTGACGACCAGGCTGATCGACTCCGAACCGGAGCAGAAGACTCCCGGCGCGGGCTCGGTCGAGGTCGGCTTCGCGCAGGACATGTCGGTGCACCACCTCCAGGCCGTCACCATGGCGGGCTGGGCGCGGGACCACACGGCCGATCAGGCGATCAAGACCCTCGCGTTCGACATCGAGCGCACGCAGACCGGGCAGGTCGGCCGGATGAAGGGCTGGCTGGGCCTGTGGGGCCAGCCCGAGCAGACGACCGGCGCCTACATGACGTGGATGACCGAGCCGATGTCCGGCCACGGCGGACACGGTGGTGGCGACATGAAGCCGTCGAACGGCGCGCCGATGCCCGGGATGGCGACTTCGGCCGAACTGGCCAAGCTGCGGTCGCTGACCGGCAAGGAGATGGACGTCTTCTTCCTCCAGCTGATGCTGCGGCACCACGAAGGCGGGACGGAGATGGCCCAGTACGGCCACGATCACACGTCGATCGCGGACGTGAAGTCGCTGACGCAGAGCATGCTGGTCTCACAGGGCGCCGAGATCACCCTGATGAAGGGCCTCCTCCAGGAACGCGGCGCCGCCCCCCTGCCCGCCTGACACGCAATTCGTCCTCTGAATGCGGTAGTTCGCTTTGCCAACTACCGCGTTCAGAGGACGAAATGCGTCAGGGGGTCACCAGGAGAGCTCCCGGCAGCGTTGAGCGCATTGAGGCACTTCTATCTGGAGGGTCGCGTGCTCGATCGAGTAGCGGTTCGCCAGGAGGTTCTGCGCCTCGGTCAGCACCTCGGCCTGCTCGACGGTCGGCGCGATGGTGAGGTGCGCCGAAGCGACCTCCATACCCGACGTCAGCGTCCAGACGTGCAGGTCGTGGACGTCCTCGACACCCTTCAGCTCGCCGAGTTCGGCCTGGATCCCGGCGACGTCGACGCCCTTCGGCGCGTGCTGGAACAGGATCCGCAGCGCGCGGCGGGCGAGGGCGTAGGTGCGGGGCAGGACGAACAGGCCGATGGCGACACCGATGATCGGGTCGGCGTAGCGCCAGCCGGTCAGCAGCGTGATCGCGCCGCTCAGCAGCACGCCGACGGAGCCGATCAGGTCGGCGAGGACTTCGAGGTACGCGCCGCGGACGTTGATGCTCTCCTCCGCGCCCTTGCGCAGGATCAGGAACGAGACGATGTTCGCGACGAGACCGGCGGCCGCGGCCAGCAGGACGGGCAGGCCGGGCACCGCGGGCGGGTCGCTGATCCGGCCGATGGCCTCGACCAGGACGTAGCCCGCGACGCCGAACAGCAGGATGGCGTTGGCCAGGGCCGCGAGCACTTCGGCGCGGTAGAACCCGAACGTCCTGGTCAGCGTCGGGCCGCTGCGCCGGGCGAGCAGGATGGCCGCCAGCGCCATGCCGACACCGAGGACGTCGGTGAACATGTGCGCGGCGTCGGAGATCAGCGCGAGCGAGCCGGTGGCGAACCCGACGACGAACTCCATGACCATGAAGCCGGCGCCGATGACCAGTGCGATCGTCAAGCTCTTGAGGTAGCGGCCTGACGCGCTCGACGGCGAGGCTGTTCCATGCCCGTGCCCGTGACCCATTGCTCCGCCTCTCGTGAAGTCGACAGGCCGAATATATTGTCACATGCGCATATGTGCAATACAGGTGAGCCTAAGTTCACCATGTCTTAAGCCGCACACGGAAGCCATCCCCCATGAGGGCCTTCCCGAAACCTGGACTCGCCACGCACCGCTACCGAAGCGACCGGAAGAACCCCCGCAACTGGCCGACGAAGGCCTCGGGCTGCTCGAAGGCGGCGAAGTGTCCGCCCGCGGGCAGCACCTCGTACCAGCGAAGATCGGTGTAGCGCAGCTCCGCCCAGCGCCGTGACGGCCGGATGATCTCGCGGGGGAAGATCGAAATACCCGAAGGAACTTCAACCGCCGAGACGTCCTGCTTCGTGTTCTCCCAGTAGATCCGCGCCGACGAGGCCGCCGTCTCGGTGAACCAGTAGACGGAGATCGCGTCGAGCATCCGGCGCCAGGACAGCGCGGTCTCCGGTGAGCCGTCGTTGTCGGTCCACTCCCGGAACTTCTCCGCGATCCACGCCGCCTGCGCCGCGGGCGAATCGGCGAGCCCGTAACCGAGCGTCTGCGGCCGCGTGGCCTGTTGCCGGGAGTATGCGGATCCGACCTCGCGGAATCGCGCGAGATCACCGATCGCCGCCCTCTCCTCCGCCGTCGGTTCACCCAGCACGGTCTCGTCGTACGGAACCCCCGCCATGGTGACGTGGACACCGATCAGCCGCTCCGGCACGAGCTTGGCGAGCATGTTCGTCACCCCGGCACCCCAGTCGCCACCCTGCGCGACGTAACGCTCGTAGCCGAGCCGCCCCATCAGCTCGTCCCAGGCCCGCGCGATGCGCTCGACGTTCCACCCCGTCGACGACGGCTTGTCACTCCAGCCGAACCCCGGCAGCGACGGCGCCACGACATGGAACGCGTCCGCCGGATCGCCCCCGTGCGCGGCGGGATCGGTCAGCGGGCCGAGCACGTCGAGGAACTCGACGACCGAGCCCGGCCAGCCGTGCGTGAGCACGAGCGGCGTCGCGTCCGGCTCCGGCGAACGAACGTGCAGGAAGTGGATCCCGAGACCGTCCACAGTGGTCTTGAAACCGGGGAAAGCGTTGACGCGGTCAGCCAAACCGAAGTCGTAGTCCTCCGACCAACACCGGCACAGCTCCCGCGCGAACTCCAGCGGAACTCCCTGCTCCCAGCCGTCCACGGTGGCAGGCTCGGGCCAGCGCGTGGCGCGCAGCCGGGCGCGCAGGTCGGCGATGGCGGAGTCGGGGATCCGCACCTCGAACGGTTCGATCATCGGGCCTCCCCCGGTTCGTCGGCGACACCGACGCTACGCCTTTTCGGCAGGCCTGGCCGACGGCAGACACGAGACTTGAAAGGCCTGGTCAGGGCCGCATAAGACACCCATCCCGGGCACCACGACGGCTAACGACCACCACTCGGGAGCGCCCGTGGAGACATGCGCTAAGCTTTCAACGTCGCTCAGGCGGCAACGCCCTCGTAGCTCAGGGGATAGAGCACTGCCCTCCGGAGGCAGGTGTCGCAGGTTCGAATCCTGCCGAGGGCACACAAGGCCGGGAGACCTCTCAGTGTCTCCCTCACGGTCACCGATGGTTTTCACGCCGGATTCGCCGGTCGCCGGCGTCTCGGCGGACGTGGTCTTCGTAGTTCGTCGATCCACCCTTTCGACGCGTGTGGCAGGTAACTGGAACCCATGTCGGCGGGTTACGGCACCACAGGAAACACCCCACCCGGTTGATCGGGCCGCACATGCCCGAAGACGCTCGATCGCTCCTTCGCACAGCGTGACGACTGTCCTTTGTGGACCAGTGACAGCGGCGAGCCCGAACCGGCCACGCTTCGTGTTCACGACTTCCGGACTCAGTACCGAGCGGAACAACTCGCGAAGAGCAGCGAAACGCTCGCCAGAGTGGGCTCCACCGCGACGACCGCAACCGAGCTCCGAGCGAGTGATCCGCGCTCACCGCCGGACAAGGCGGCGAGCACCCGGACGTCGCGCGCGTTCGGTGCGTCAACACGCGAAATGCGACCTCTGCCGACGAAGCAAAGATCATTCCATTCTTCGAAATCGGGTTTCGTGAAAGAATCGCGGTACATTCCACGAGCCGCCGCCAGGAATTCCCTGGAAGTATTTCACCGACCGGTTTATGAGCTTCCCTTCCGTCCGACGGGCCCCAGACCAGGTTGCGTGCATCTCGGGCTCCC
The DNA here is from genome assembly GCF_900105055.1 of Amycolatopsis lurida. Taxonomy (NCBI): domain Bacteria; kingdom Bacillati; phylum Actinomycetota; class Actinomycetes; order Pseudonocardiales; family Pseudonocardiaceae; genus Amycolatopsis; species Amycolatopsis lurida. The sequence goes on along the minus strand of NZ_FNTA01000004.1, from coordinate 5,624,505 downwards.
GTCAAGCGACTCGGTTCCATCCGGTGGCGCGGCGACGGAGGGTAGCCGAGAAACTCGACGGCACCACACAAAAGTCACCATGGCCCGGGCACGCCGGTCGAACACCCAGGCGACGTCACGATCGCGACTCGCGGACCTTGACAACCACTCGAACCGGCTCGAATATTGAAAAGGTTTGATATTCACCAAGTGTTCTGGGGGCTGGAAGATGTTAAACTGGCATAAGGTGAAAGCTGCCGATGGCACGCAGATCCCCGCGGCCAGAAGGGAAGACGAGTGGGTCGCGGTCGGCTCCGACCCGCCGCTCGGCGAGGTCGCCGAGGTCCCGCTCGACGCGTTGTCGGTGCGAGACTCCCCGCGGGCGGCGGGCGTGGATCCCGCGTACGCACGGGTACTCGCGGAGACGGATGCCCCGCTTCCGCCGATTCTCGTCCACCGCTCCACGATGCGGGTGATCGACGGAACGCATCGGCTTCAGGCGGCGAAGCTGAAGAACGCCACCGCGATCAACGTCCAGTTCTTCGACGGGGACGAGCAGGCGGCCTTCATCCTCGCGGTGAAGACGAACATCGCGCACGGCCTGCCGCTTTCCCTCGCCGACCGCAAGGCCGCCGCCTGCCGGATCCTCGGCACCCGGCCCCACTGGTCCGACCGGGCGATCGCGGCGGTCACCGGCCTTTCGCACAAGACGGTCGGCAAGTTGCGCCGGCGTTCGAGTGGGGAAGTTCCCCAGTCGAACGCCCACGTCGGCCGCGACGGCCGCGTCCGCGCGCTCGATCCGGCGCAGGGCCGCCGTCGCGCCCACGAGCTGCTCGCGAGCAATCCCTCCGCTTCGATCCGCGAAATCGCCCGTGGCGCGGGTGTTTCCCTCGCGACCGCGCACGACGTACGCCACCGGCACCTCCAGGGCGAGAAGAGCCCGGCAAGCCCCGCCGCCAGGCCGCGCACCCGCCCGGCCGAGGGCGGCGATCAGGTGGGAACGGACACCCAGGCGGCCGTGGAACGGCTCCGCTCGGACCCCACCATCCGGTACACCGAGTCCGGCCGCACCCTGGTGCGGTTGCTGGACGGTCACCTGAACGACCGGGACGAATGGGATCAGGTCGCCAGGAACATCCCCGAACACCGGCTGGAATTGATCTCCGAACTCGCCAAGGCCCGGGCGGAGGACTGGCGGCAGTTCGCGGAACTGCTGCAGAAGCGCAAGCGCTGACCTGACGACGAAGGGGGCTTTCCGCGCACGCGATGCGCGGAAAGCCCCCTTCGCGTCGTTCCACAATGATCTTTCCTCACGTAACCGCGAAGTAATCGACGAAGACCTGTGTCCCGGACTGTTGCGGATCGCGGAAGATTCGGGCGACAATGGTGTCGAATCGCCCGCCCGGACGGATATCCGGGCGCACTGGGAGGCACGGCGGCGAGCACACTGGGGTGATTTCCGCCGTCGTGATCATCGAATTGATCACCGCTTTCGCATGCGGTGAAATCGCCATTCAGCACTCATCCATCCGTGCGCTTGTGCGCGGATTCAGCAAAGGGGACACATGAACGCGGAAGACGCGCGGGCGGAATTGCGTCAGCAGATTTTCTCCCTGCTGACCGAGGTCGCGGGCGGTGTTCTGGAGAACCAGACCATCGAAGCGGACACGGAGTTCCCCGAGACGGGTATGAGCTCCATCGAGTACCTGGCGCTCATCGAGAAGATCGAGACGAAGCTCGACGTGTTCATCGACCTCGAAGAGAACGAGGATCTGACCACTGTGGACAAGTTCTGCGACTACCTGCTCGAACAGGTGCCGTCGGCCTGACGCAGCACGATCGCCCACCTCCGGACAAAGGAACGAGATGAACACAAAGGCATTCGGCTGCTTCCTGCCTCCCTTTCACGACCCTTCGGTCAGCCCGCACGCGTCGCTGAAGCGCGACATCGAGCTGTGCGGCCTCGTCGACGACCTGGGTTTCGACGAGATCTGGCTCGGCGAGCACCATTCCAGCGGCTGGAGCACGCTCAGTTCGCCCGAAATGCTGATGGCGGCGCTGGCCCGTGAGACGCGCCGGATCCGGTTCGCCACGGGAGTGATCCCGCTGCCCTACCACCACCCTTTGCATGTCGCGGAACGGATCACGTTGCTCGATCACCTCACCGCGGGCCGGGCGATCCTGGGCGTCGGCACGGGAACCTACGTCCACGACATGGAAATGATCGGGGTGGACCCGGCCTCGGTCCGCGACCATTTCCGCGCGGCGCTGGGGACGGTGCAGGCGCTTCTCAACGGCGAGACGGTCAACACCACGACACCGTGGTTCACCGTGAAGAAAGCAGTGCTCCAGCTCCAGCCGCTGAGGGGGCCCGGCACCATCGAGACCGTCGTCGCGTCCTCGCTGAGCCCGGCCGGAATCGAGCTCCTGACCGACACGTCGACGACCCCGACCGTCCACGTGGCACCGCCGTGGGGCGCCATCAGGCCCGGAATGGACCCCGACCCGGTCGGCGCGCTGATCGAGCGCATCGACGCCTACCGGAACAAATCCGCGGGGGGAACCCGGATCCGCTGCAACGTCTTCGTCCACGTCGCGGACTCCCCCGCCGCGGGCGTCGAGGAACTGCTGGAAGGCTTTTCCGCGCTGCGCCGCGGTCTGTACCGGGGCACGCTGGGCATGCCCATCCCGGATTCGCCGGTCGCGCACCGCAAGACGCTGCAGAACCTCGTCGACACGGGCGGGTTCATCGTCGGCGACGCCGCGACCTGCGCCGCCAGGATCAAGGAGCTGGTGGACCGGATCGGCGACCCGGTTTCGCTGAACTTCTTCGTGCCCAGGTGGATTTCGCACCGCGCGACCCTCGACCAGCTGACCGCGCTCGCGCACGAGGTCGTGCCCGCCCTCGTCGGCGGCTACGACGGCATCACCGAATCGCTCCGGCTCACTTCGGAAGAGGCCGGGCGCCAGCTGAAATCCCGGACCGAGCTGGTCGGCAACGGAGGTGACAAATGAGCTCGGCACCGGTGAAACTGGACTTCAGTTCCGACGAATTCCTCGCCGACCCCTGGCCCATCTACAAAGAGCTCCGGCGTTCGGATCCGGTGCACTGGTCGGCGGCGTTCAACGCCTTCCTGGTCACCAGGTTCGAAGACGTCCAGGCCCTGCTGGCCGACCGCGAGGTCGGCAGCGGATTCCCGATGCGCAGCAGCCGTCGCCTGTTCGGCCGGACGTTGCTGGACACCGACGGGCCCCGCCATCGCGATCTGCGGAAGCTGTTCATGCCGCTGTTCGCCGGCGCGTCGGTGAAGCGGCTGCGCACCGAGATCCTCATCCCCGCGGTGGACCAGGTCCTCGACTCGATCGAGGCCGAAATGGGCACGGGGAACGAGGTCGACATCGAGTTCATGGAGCGGGTCGCGGTCGGGGTGCCCTACGCCATGGTCACCCGGTTGTTCGGGTTGCCGCCGGAGGACGCGGCCTGGCTGCGTCCCCGGGTGCTGCCGCTGGCCGGTGCGATCGAGTTCCCGGCGACCTCGCTGGATTCGGCGCTCGCGGCCAAGGCGGAGCTGATCGACTACCTGAAGGGCAAACTCGCCGAGCGCCGCGAGGGCGGCCGGATGCCGTTCCTCGATCTCGTCTTCCCGCCGGGTGAGCCGCTCGACGAATCCATGCTGGGCACGGCCACGCTGTTCCTGCTCGCGGGCACCGAGACGAGCGTCGCGACCATCGGCAAGATCATGTACGCCGTGCTGGCGCACGATGTCGACCTGTCGACGCTGGCGGACCAGGAGTACCGCACCCAGGTGGTGCGCGAGACGCTGCGGTGGGAACCGCCGAGCCACACCATCCTCCGGTACGCGACCAGGGACCTGAACCTGCACGGGGTGGACGTCCCGCGCCGGTCCGCGCTCCTGCTGTCGCTGGGCAGCGCCAGCCGTGACGAGAACGCCTTCGAGGACCCGGACTCCTGGCGTCCCGAGCGGACCGACCAGCGACTGCTGGCCTTCTCCTCCGGCCCGCACACCTGCCTGGGCATCCAGCTGGCGCTGGCGGAGTTCGACACGCTGTTCGAGCGGTTGTCGCACCGGTTCGGCGGTGTCCGGCTCAGTGGCTCGCTCGACGGCGTCCGGCCGGGATTCTGGCGGTTGCGGGAACGCGGCCACATCTTCCGGCGGCCCGACCACCTCCATGTCCGGCTGGAGCGCAACCGCGATGCCTGACGCGCTCACCGTTCCCTACGATCTGACGACCGGGCTCGCGGCCGAACCCTCCGAGTACCAGCGCGCGAGGGTGGTGCTCGCCGCGTTCGCCGTGACCCTGTGCCGGTGGACGGCGGCGACCGAGGCCGCGATCTCGATCGCCGGGCGGGTGATCCGGATCCAGGTCGACGACAAGGCCCGTGTCGAGGACTTCCTGGGCTCGGTCCACCCGGTCGGCGTCGCCGAGGACGGGCCGGTCGATCTCGTGCTCGCCTCCCTGCACCCGGATCTGCGGTCCGGGGAGGCCCGCTTCGTCACCGAGGTCCCCGACGCCGAGCACGGTTTCCTCGCCGACGTCGCCACCGCGGTGGGTGAACTGGCCTTCCTCGACGGTTCGCTCGAGGACGTGCGCTGCATCGCGCCGGAACGCCGCCGGATCGTCGGCGCACTGGCCGGCGCCGACCTTCCTCCGGCAGGTATCGAAACCCTTTTCCTGGAGCAGGTGCGGCTTCACCCGGAGCAGGTCGCGGTCCGTGACGCGAAGGCCGAGCTGACCTACGGGCGGCTCGCTCGAGCAGCGGATCGGTACGCCGGCGTCCTGCGGCGCAACGGGGTCCGGCCCGGTGACACGGTGCTCGTCGCGACCAAGAGGTCGGCGGGCGAGATCGTGGCGCTGCTCGCGATCGTCCGTGCCGGAGCCGCGTACGCGGGCTTCGACGACGACGCGCCCGAAGCCAGGTTGGCGCGGATCATCGGCAAGCTGGCGCCCGCGGCCGCGGTGGTCGACGCCGCCACGGCCGGCCATCCCGTCCTCCGTGGGCTCACCCGGGTCGATTCCTGGGTCCCCGGCGAGGAAGCCGACGCGGATCCCGAGCCCGTTCCCGCCCACGACGATCCACAAAGGACGGCGTACGTCGCGTTCACCTCGGGATCCACCGGTGAACCGAAGGGCGTCGTCGTCCCGCATCGCGCGGTCACGCGGCTCGCGCGGACGACGGAGCTCCAGCCGCGCCCGGGTGACCGGGTCCTGCGGATGGCGCCGCTGGCCTTCGACGCTTCGACGTACGAGATCTGGGTGACCTTGCTCAACGGCGCGACGCTGGAGGCCTTTCCCGGACGGCTTCCGACGGTCAGGGCGCTCGAGAAGTTCTTCACCGAGCGAAAGGTCTCCGTCGCCTGGCTGACCGCCAGCCTCTTCCGGCTGGTCGCGAACTCCCGGCCGCAGGCGCTCGCCGGACTCCGCCGGCTGCTGAGCGGAGGCGAGGTCGTGCCGCACGACGCGGCGGCGCGGGTGCTCGAGGCCTACCCCGGGCTGGTGCTCACGAACGGCTACGGGCCCACGGAGAACACCACGTTCACGACCACGCACACCGTGCGTGACAGCGCGGAGATCGACGGCCCCCTGCCCATCGGGAGGCCGATCGCCGGCACGAAGGTCTTCGTGCTCGACCGGAACGCCCGGCTCGTCCCGCCCGGCGGCGTCGGCGAGCTGTACGCGGCCGGATCGGGGCTCGCCGACGGGTACCTGGACGACGAGACCGAAACGAAGCGGCGCTTCGGCCACTTCTCCCCCGACGTGGGCGAACGCCTGTACCGCACGGGAGATCTGGTCCGGCTCGCCCCGGACGGGAACGTGGTCTTCCTCGGCCGCGCGGACAAGCAGGTCAAACTCGACGGGCATCGCATCGAAACCGAGGAGATCGGCACCATCCTCGCCGGTCACCCCGGTATCCGCGATGCCGTGATCGTCGTTTCCCGGCAGGAGGACCACAGCCCTCAGCTCGTGGCGGCCATCGTCGTGAACCCCGGCGAGGACACCGAACCCCGCACCTTGCGCGCGTATCTGTCGCGGCAGCTGCCGAGCTACGCGTTACCCGCCCTCTGGGTGGTGGTCGACGAGATCCCGCTGACCCGCAACGGGAAAGTCGACGAACAGGCCCTGATCGCGAACGCCCGATGAAGGAGAAATCGATGAGGTTGTCGCTCGGGCAGGAGCGGCTGTGGCTGGTGCAGCAACTCGACCGGACCAGCGCCGCGTACAACATCCCGATCGTCTTCCGGTTCCACGGCGGTGTCGACTTCGACGTGCTCGACCGGGCGCTCGGCGCGCTCGTCGAACGGCATCCGGTGCTGCGCTGGCGGTTCGTCGTGGACGAGTCCGGGACTCCCGCCGCCGTGCCGACGCCGGGTTTCCGCATCCCGGTCGCCCGGCGCACCGCGGCCGACGACGACTGGCGGAAGCACACGGCCGATCTGGTCAGCGAGCCGTTCGACCTCGCGGCGGCGCCGCCCATCCGCGCGATGGTCGTCGAATGCGCCGACGGGTCGGCGGTGCTGTGCGTGGTGAACCATCACATCATCACCGACGGGCGGTCCATCCAGATCGTGACCGAGGACGTCGTCAAGCTGTACCGCTCGGAGACTCTCGCGCCGCTGGAGGTGACTTACGAGGAGTACGTCGCGGCGCAGCGCGCGGCCGCCGGTTCGGTGGCGGAGCACATCGACTACTGGCGGCGTGAGCTCGACGGCTTCGAGCCGCTGCGGCTGCCGACGGACCGGCCGCGATCGGGCAACCCCGGCTTCGCGGGTGACCACGTCGATTTCGAACTCTCCGCCGAACTCACGAAGGCCTTCAGTTCCTTCGCCCTGCGAAACCGATGCGCGCTGTCCAGCGCCGTGGCCGCGGTGTTCCAAGCACTGCTGTCCCTCCATTCGGGACAGGAGGACATCACGATCGGCACGGTACTGGCCGGTCGTGACGACCGCCGGTACGCCGACGTCCTCGGTTTCTTCGTGAACACCGTGGTGCTGCGCGCCCGCATCACGCCGTCGATGTCGTTCCGCGAGCTGCTGAAGGTGACGCGCACCAAGATGGTCGACGCCTACGCCCATCAGCAGGCGCCGTTCGACCAGGTGGTCGCGGAGGTCCGGCCGGAACGGGACGCCGGGCGCAACGCGATCTTCGACGTCGTGGTCGTGCACAACGGCGAGATCCCCGCCGACGGCGAAGGCGAGATCACCAGCGTGCCCTGGGCCGGGGTGGCGACCCGGTTCGACCTGGAACTGGTCACCCATGTGCAGGACGGCAGATTGCACGGCTCCCTGGTGTTCCGCACCGGCCTTTTCGACCGCTCGACGGCCACCCGGCTCGTCGGCAGGCTCGTCCGGCTGGTCGAACACATGCTGGAACACCCCGACGAGCCGCTTTTCGAGGCACTGCGCGGGCAGCTCGACTACTGGCACAAACACCTCGACGGCCTGCCCGCGGCGCTGGAGCTGCCGACGGATCGCGCTCGCCCGCCGGTGGCGTCCTATCGCGCCGGCTCGCTCTCCTTCGACGTGGACCCCCGAGTCCGTGAAGCGGGGAGCCGTCACGACGCCACCCTTTTCATGACGCTGCTGGCGGCCTTCGACGTCGTGCTGTCCCGCTACGCGCGCACCACCGACGTCACGGTCGGTGTTCCGGTGCGCGAGGCGAAGATGCTGGTGCTGCGCACCGATCTTTCCGGCGATCCCACCTTCGCGGAGCTGCTCGGCCGCGTGCGGGAGACCACGCTCGGCGCGTACGCGAACCAGGACGTCCCGTTCGAGCGTCTCGTCGAGGAAGTGGCGCCGCGGCGGGACTTCAGCCGCACCCCGCTCGCACAGGCCGTACTCCGGGTGGTGGACGAGCCGCTGGCGGCCGTCGCACCGGTCGGCACCCGCTCGGAACCGTTCGATCTCGAATGCCTCGTGTCGGATCGGGACGGGCTGCTGGAAGCGCGGATCGACTACAACGCCGAAGTGTTCGACCCGGTCACGATCGAACGCTTCGTCCGGCACTTCCGGCGGCTGCTCGCGTCCGCCGAGCCGGAGCGGCCGCTTTCCGCCTGGCCGATGATGGGCGATTCCGAGCTCCGGCGGCTGACGGAGGACTGGAACGACACGGCCACGGAGCTGCCTGCCCCGGCGACCGTGCCCGCCGTGTTCGCCGCGCAGGTGCGCGACCGTCCACAAGCGACAGCGCTGGTCGGCGGCGACGACTCCGTGACCTATGCGGAGCTCGACGTCCGGTCCAACCGGCTCGCGCACCGGTTGCGGGCGCTGGGTGCCGGGCCGGGGACGGTCGTCGGGGTCTGCCTGCCGCGCTCCCTCGGCCTGATCACCGCGCTGCTCGCGATCCTCAAGACCGGCGCCGCGTATCTGCCCATCGACCCCGGATATCCCGAGGAGCGCCAACGGCTCCTGCTCGCCGACGGCCAGGCACGGTTGGTGATCACGACCGATCTGATCGCCGACCCCACCCTGGAACAGGAACGATCGACCGCGCTCGAAACCGAGGTGGGGCCGCACGACCTGGCCTATGTCATCTACACCTCCGGCTCGACCGGCCGCCCCAAAGGCGTCGAGATCGAGCACCGGTCGATCATCCGGCTGGTCACCGGACTGCCGGACGGCGTCCTCGGCCCGGACGAGGTGGTGCTGCACGCGTCGGCGATCTCCTTCGACGCGGCCACCTTCGAGATCTGGGGTGCTCTGCTCACCGGAGCGACCTGCGTCATCTCCACCGAGCGGGTGCTCACCGCCCGGCCGCTCGCGGACGTGATCACCCGGCACCGGATCAGCACGGCGTGGCTGACCTCGTCGTTGTTCAACCACATCGTCGACGAGGACACCGCGGCGCTGGCCGGCCTCCGCACTCTGCTCGTCGGCGGCGAAGCCCTGTCCGTCACCCATGTCCGCCGCGCCGTCGCCGCGCTGCCCGGCACGAAGTTCTTCAACGGGTACGGCCCCACCGAGTGCACGACGTTCGCCACGTGTCACCCGATCCCCGCCCCTGTTCCCGAAGGCGTCAAGGGAATCCCCATCGGCCGTCCGATCGGGAACACGCGGGTGTACGTCCTCGACGAACGCGGCGGGCTCACGCCGACCGGGGTACCGGGTGAACTCCACGTGGCCGGGCCGGGTGTCGCACGGGGCTACCGGGGACAGCCGGAACTCACCGGGGAACAGTTCGTTCCCCACCACGAGGCGACCGGTGAGCGGCTCTACCGGACCGGGGACATCGTGCGGTACAACGCCGACGGTGATCTGGAGTATCTCGGTCGTGTCGACGACCAGGTCAAGATCCGCGGCTTCCGCGTCGAACCCCGGGAGATCGAAGCCGCGCTGCTGGCCCGGCCGGAGATCACCCAGGCCGCCGTCGTCGCCCGTGAAGACGGCTCGGGTCAGAAGCGACTCGTCGCCTATCTCAAAGGCGCTGTCGACGACACCGCTCTGCGCGCCGGGTTGCGTCGCGAACTGCCGGAGTACCTGGTGCCCGCGGCTTTCGTGTCGCTCCCCGAATTCCCGTTGACCATCAACGGAAAGCTGGACGTCCGGGCGCTCCCGGAACCCGAGGACGACACCCGGAAGGACGAGGTCGCCCCGCCGCGCAACCCGACCGAGGAGAAACTGGCGGCGATCTGGGCACAGGTCCTCGGCCGTGAGACCGTCGGCAGGGACGAAAGCTTCTTCGACGTCGGCGGGCACTCCCTGAAGGCCGCGCAGCTCGCCGTCCGGATCGGCGAAACCCTGCGGATCGACCTGCCTCTGCGGACGCTGTTCGAGCGGCCCACGATCGCGAAGCTGGCCGAAGAGATCAACGGCGACCGGCGGACCTCCGTGCGCTCGTTCGATCCGCGGGCCTCGTTGCGTGGTGTCCTCCCGGAACCGTTGCCGCCGCGGGGATCCGATGCCGTCTCGGAGATCCTGCTCACCGGCGCCACCGGATTCGTCGGGGCGTACCTGGTCCGCGAATTGCTGGCGCGCGAGAACCTGCGGGTGCACTGCCTCGTCCGTGCCGCCGACGAGCGGGCGGGATGGCTGCGGCTGCGCGAAAATCTGGACCGCTACGGCTTATGGGACGACGTCGACGAGAAGCGGGTCAGCGTCGTTCCCGGCGATCTCTCGGCACCCGGGCTCGGGCTCGCCGACGCGGTGTTCGCGCGGCTCGCGGGAGAAATCGACCTGATCTGCCACAACGGCGCCTGGGTCGACGCGCTCTCCAGCTACGAACAACTCGAAGGCGCCAACGTGGGCGGGACCCGCGAGCTGATCCGGCTGGCCGCCACCACCCGGCTCAAGCGGTTGCAGTTCGTGTCGACCATTTCCGCGGGCGAGGAGAACGGTTCCCGCAGCGGATACGCGGAGACCAAGGCGCACGCGGAGCAGCTGATCATCACCGCGGCCGAGCACGGGATACCGGCCGAGATCTGCCGTCTGCCCCGGATCGTCGGGGATTCGAGGACCGGGCAAGGGAACACGCGGGACATCATGCTGCGGGTGCTGCGGAACATCCTCGATCTCGGCGCCGCGCCCGGCACCGAGATCGAGGAACCATGGATCGCGGTGGACGAGACGGCGGGCGCGCTCGCCCGGCTCGGCCTGGACCGGCGGCCGGACGGTGGCCGGTTCGTGCTGGCGGGCGAACGGCCGATGCGGCTGACGTACCTGGTCGAACTCCTGCGCCGCGCCGGTACCGAGATCGGCACCCTGCCCGTGGCCGACTGGCTCTCGGCTCTCGAAGCCCGTTCCCCCGAGGAACACGCCATCCTGAAGCCGCTCTTCGGTTCCACGTCGTCGAGCGGCCGCCCCATCAGCGAATTCGAGCCCGTCGTGGTGCCGAGCCCCGACGACGGCGCGCTGCTCCGTTACGTCGACCGAATGCTCGTCCGAACCTCCACAGAAGGGCTGTCACGCCAATGACCCGTGAGAACCGGATGGCCCTGTACCGGTCCATGAAACTGATCCGGGAATTCGAAGAACGCTGCCTGGCGATGGCCATCGCCGGGGAGATCGACGGCGGGATCCACCCGTACATCGGGCAGGAGGCCGTCGCCGTGGGCATCTGCGCGAACCTGACCGAGCGCGACGGCATCACCAGCACCCACCGGGGACACGGTCACGTACTGGCGAAGGGCGCGGAACCGCGCCGCCTGCTCGCCGAACTCCTCGGCACCCTCGAAGGGTTCAACAAGGGCCGCGGCGGATCGATGCACGCGGCGGACATGAAGCTGGGCATCCTGGGCGCCAACGGAATCGTCGGCGCGGGCGGCGCGATCGCCTCCGGTGCCGCGTGGGCGGCCAAAGCCCGTGGCGATTCCGAGGTCGTCGTCAGCTTCTTCGGCGACGGCGCGATGAGCCAGGGTGTCCTGCTGGAAGCCTTCAACCTGGCCGCGATCTGGTCGCTGCCGGTGTTGTTCGTCTGCGAGAACAACCAGTACGCGACGAGCCTCAAACTCGAAGCGGGGCTGGCGGGAGGCGCGACCCGGCGCGCCGAAGGCTTCGGGCTGGTTTCGCGCAGTGTCGACGGCATGGACGTCGAAGCGGTGGAGAGTGCCGCGGCGGAACTGCTCGAAGGGGTTCGCGCGGGGCGTGGCCCGGCGTTCCTGGAATGCCGGACGTACCGGTTCTTCGGGCACCATTCCGTGCTCGAACTCCTCGGTGTCGAGTTCCGCGACCCCGACGAGGTCGCGCTTTGGCGCACGAAGGATCCGATCCCGCTGCTGGGCGATCAGCTCGGCGAAGACGTCGTCGCCGGGATCGACGCGGCTGTCAAGGAAACCATCGACGAGGCGGTCGAGTTCGCGAAGAACGCCCCATCGCCCGATCCGAAGGACGCACTCATGTATCTGTACGCGGGAGCCACCGCCGTCCGGCCGGGGGTGATCCTGTGAGCGGGTTGCCTTCGCCGGAGAACTTCGGCTACATGCACGCGATGAACCGCGCCCTGCACGACGAGATGGCCGCCGACGAGGACGTCTTCCTGCTCGGGGAGGACGTCGGGGTCGGGGCGAGCGGAGTCACTTCGGGACTGCTGCCCCGGTTCGGCCCGGAGCGCGTGCTGGACACCCCGTTGTCCGAACAGGCTTTCACCAGTTTCGGGACCGGCGCGGCGATGGCGGGCAAGAAACCGGTGATCGAATTCCAGATCTCCTCGCTGATCTACCTGGTCTTCGAGCAGATCGTGAACCAGGCCCACAAGTTCTCCCTGATGACCGGCGGGCAGGTCCGGATCCCGGTCACGTATCTCGTGTCCGGATCGGGTTCGCGGTTCGGCTGGGCGGGCCAGCATTCGGACAACCCGTACAGCCTGCTCGCGCACGCGGGGATCAAGACCGTCGTCCCGGGTCTGGCCGCCGACGCGTACGGGCTGCTGCGGGCCGCGATCCAGGACCCGGATCCGGTGGCCGTGTTCGCTCCTTCTCCGCTGCTGGGCGCGACGGACGTCTCGTACGCGGGCGAAGAGGACATCGTGCCGCTGGGGCAGGCCAACGTCGTCCGGGAAGGCGGCGACCTGACGGTCGTGGCGGTGGGCCAGCATGTCGGCACGGCGATCGAGGTCGCCGAGAAGCTCGCGGACCGGGTCGACATCGAGATCGTCGACCCGCGCACGGTCTACCCCTTCGATTGGGAGTGCCTGCGCAAATCGGTCGACAAGACCGGGCGGCTGATCGTGATCGACGACTCGAACCGCATGTGCGGGCTGGGCGCGGAGATCGTGGCGACGGCGGCCGAGGAATTCGATCTGGTGGCGCCGCCGAGGCGGGTCTGCCGTCCGGACGGCACCGTCATCCCGTACGCCCTCGCGCTCGACAAGGCCCTGGTGCCCGGGGCGGCGGAACTGACGGCCGCCGTCAACGCGGCGCTGCGTTAGGAGGAACCCATGGAAACCTTGGATCGCCACCGGCGGACACAAGACGCCTTCGACGCCGTGCTCGCCGCCGTGCCGCCCGATCGATGGGACGCGCCGTCGGCGTGCGCACACTGGACGGTGCGCGACGTGACCGGGCACGTCATCTGGGGACTGGAGGTACTTCGCCACCACGCGTCGGGCCGGGAATTCACGGTGGAGAACGGGCCCGCGGGATCGGAGAAACCCGGCGAGCTGGCCGGCGAAGACCCACCGGCCGTATGGCGCGCGGCCCGGGAAGCGGCCGATGCCGTCGTCACCGGCGACCTGCTCGGCCGCCCCGCTCCCGCGTGGTACGTCGCCAACCGCCCGGACGCGACGGTCACGGACTACCTGGCGCTGCTGACGTTCGACACCCTGGTGCACACCTGGGACATCGGTTCCGCGCTCGGGATGGACGTGCGCATGGATCCGGACCTCGTCGCCCCGTCGTTCTCCCTCGCCCGGCTGATCATCAGCCGCACGCCGGGCACCTTCGGGCCGCGGGTGAAACCGCCCGCGGACGCCGACGCGCAGGCGCGGTTCCTGGCCTTCCTCGGCCGCTCGGCCTGAGTCCCGCCCGCGTGCCCCAGGTACCGGAGGGGTTGTGAAAGCCACTTCCGCAACGTTGAAGGTTGCGAAAGTGGCTTTCACAACGTCCCCCTCGGTCCTTTGTAGACAGTGGCGGCCTTCGCCTCGACAGGAACTCCCTCTTGACGCTCACGGCGCGTTCGCTATAGGTTCTAACTATAGAGAGAGACGCTAACGGAGCGAAGGAGAAAGAGACATGTTCCGCACCGCACGCCGCCGGATCAGCACACGCGCCGCCCTGCTCACGGTCCCGCTGGCGCTCGCCGGCGTCCTCGGCGCCACGACGCCCGCCCAGGCGACTCCGGCCCACCACAAGCCGGCTTCGCTCACCTGCCAAGGCAAAGGCATCGATCGGTCCGCCAAGGTGCACTACCGGACGGAGATCTTCGTCAAGGCGCCGCTGCGCACCATCTGGAACCTGCAGACCGACGTGGAGGCCTGGCCGTCCTGGCAGAACCCCGCCATCCCCGTCACCATGAAACGCCTGGACCCCGGTCCGCTGCGCAAGCATTCCCGCTTCCAGTGGACCATTCCCGTCCCGCCGGGCCTGCCCTATCCGCCCGGCGACGTGACCATCGTTTCCACCGTTCGGCAGCTCCAGCCCGGCAAGTGCCTTCGCTGGACCGGCCCCCTCGACGGTCCCGGCGGTATGCACATCGACGGCGTCCACGTGTGGAATTTCGTCAAGGTGCCCGGCGGCGTCATCGTCCGCACCGAGGAGAGCCACACCGGTCCGCAGGTCGACAAGGACGTGCCCGGCTCCACCGCGATGCTCGGGCAGGGCCTCGAAATCTGGTTGAAGGACCTGAAGAAGGCCGCCGAAACCCGGTAGCGAATAAGCTCCTCGCATGAAGATCATCGGACCGGACGACGCTCTTCCGTCGCGCCGGATCCGCCGGGCCGCGGTCGCGGGCCCCGCCGGATCCGGCAAGTCGACGCTCGCGCGAACCCTGTGCGAGCGCATGGGACTGCCGTACGTGGAGTTCGAGTCCTTCTTCCACGCCCCGGGCTGGACGGTGCGGGAGACCTGGCAGGCCGACGTCCTGGACTTCATCAGCGGCGACGAGTGGGCCATCGAATGGCAGGGCGAGGAGGTCCGGGAGCGGATGACCGAGCGGCTGGACGTCCTGGTCTGGCTCGATCATCCGCGGGCCATGACCGTGGCGCGCACGGTCGTCCGGACACTGAAACGCCGGGTGGGGCGCGGTTCGAAGATCGCCGGAGGCAACGTCGAAGGCCCGCTGCACACGTTCTTCACCGATCGCGACCACATCGTCAAACTCGCCTGGCGCTACCACCCGATCATCCGGGCCCGCGTGCGCAAGGTCATCGCCGAGAACCGGTATCCGGACCTCGTCGTCGTCCGCCTGCGTGGTCAGCGTCAGGTCGATCGCTGGCTCGACGGGCCCCTCGCCCGGAACCTCCGCTAGCGAAGATCACGCACGCGCCACACCACGCCGAGTTCGATCCGCTCCACCGTGAAACCCTCGCGCTCGCAGAAGGCTCCCGCGCGTTCGTCCGCCACGAAGTGCTCGGCGTGCACGCGTTCGGCGTCCGCGGGCAACTGTCCGATGAGGACATCGAGCAGCCGTGCCCCCAGCCCGCCACCGCGATGCCGGGGATGCACGCACAGCTTGCGGATCACGTACTCGTCGCCGTCGCCGTCGCACTGCCCGACCCCGGCGAGACACCCGCCTTCGTCGGCGACCACGACCCAGCCCCGGGCCACGGCGCCCGCGATGTCCGTTTCGTTCCACCGCATCCGCACCTGCCGGGCAGCGGTTTCTTCGCCGATCAACGACGCGTAATGAGCTCGGACCTGCCCCTCGCCGAAGCGGCAGATGGCCATGACGTCGTCTCGATCGGCGGCCCGCACGATCATCGCCCTTCCCCGATCCACCACTCCCGGAGACCTTTCGGGCAGTCCTCGATCACCGGGGTTGTCCCGGTACCTGCCCGCTGGTAACGATACGGGCGAATCAGCCGGTGACCCACCGGTCCACTGCGGGGCCGGAACGGCCGGTCTACCCTCCGTGCTGGGAAGCCGGGGGTGTACGCCTCGTCGACCTCTCGCACTCTCTCCGATCGTGTTCCATCCCGACCAGGCCAAGGCGACGCATGCAACCCAATTTCGACGCAGGTGAGGACTTCGCACTCCTTTTGGAGCGAGAGGCCAAGAAACTCGAGGAAAAAGCCCAAGCCCTGACGGCCGCGTTCACCGCCTCGGCCTCCACGGTGACCTCTCCCGACGGCTCGGTGACGGTGACGGTCGAGGCCAACGGATCGCTGAGCGCCATCGAGTTCGGCAACCGGGCCACCTCGCTGGGACCGGCACGGCTCTCCTCTCTGGTCATGCAGACGGTGCGCACGGCCCAGCGCAGGACCGTCGAGAAGGTCACCGAGTCCTACACCGAGATCAACGGCGAAGACGAGGCCGCCCAGCTGGTCCGCACCTTCCTGCCGAAGGTGGAGGACGAGGAGACCGCGCCGGGGGACCCGGAACAGGACAAGTGGGCGCCGGAGGCGCACAACGAGCCTCCGCGTCCGCAGGCGGGATACCGGCCTCCGCCACCCCCGCACGCCGGTCCTCCGATGCCGCCGCAGCCGGGCCGTCCCGTGCGGCCGCCGAACCCCCCGGCGCCGCGACCCCGGCGACCGGCCTCCCCCGACGACGATGAAATGAGCCCCTGGTGACCGGATTCGGTGTCGACACGGAAACCATGAACGAGTTCGCCGGTCACCTCGGCAGACTCGAGGACGCGCTGCGGAAGAGCGCCGACATGGTGGGCAGTTGCGTGGCGGACCCCGGCATCTTCGGCATTTTCGGCGGCCAGATCTACGGCGCCGGCGCGAGCATGCACTGCGGGAAGGCGCGGGACCACCTCAACAAGTACTCGGAGAACGTGCAGGAGTTCTCGGACAGGGTGCGCGAGGCGGCGAAGCAGTACAACGCCAACGAGCAGGAGACCGAGAGGCTGATCACCGAAGCCGGCAAGGGGATCGACGAGGTGAAGGTCAAGTGAGCGACGAGTACCACCGCAACGATTTCGGGAACAACACCGGCACGAAGGCCGGCGACTTCAAGGACGAGAAGAACGACTTCCTCGCGGGCAGCGGCGACACCACGGGCGCGGGCTTCTTCGATTCCGCGTTCTCGCTGAAGAAAGCCGTCGACGAAGGGGACAGCCTCAGCATCGGACTGGCCTCGGCGGGGATGGCGATCGAGATCCTCGGCATGGTCGCCGATCCGATCGGATCGCTGCTCACCGCCGGGATCGGCTGGCTGATCGAGCACATCGTCATCTTCCGCTGGCCGTTGGACTTCCTGCTGGGCGACCCGAAGGGCATCGAGGCGGCCAAGACGGCGATCTACAAAGAGGCCGCCGAAGTGCGGGAGTGGTCGAAGGACCACGGGGACGCCACCAAGAAGTTCATGGAGAAGTGGACGGGCGAGTCCGCCGACACCTTCCGGGCCGACATGGAGGGCGTCGCCGCCCAGATCGAGGCGCTCGCCGGATACATCGAATTCGCGGGCAAGCAGATGGGGATCGCCGGTGCCGTCATCGGCGCGGTCCGAGGCATCGTCCGCGACATCATCGCCATGACGCTGGCCGGCATCCTCAAGGCGGCGATCGTGGCGGTGGCACTGGCGCCGGTCACCTTCGGCGGTTCGATCATCGCGGCGATCACCTCCATCATGACCACGGTGGCCGTGGCGATCGCCAAGATCGCCAAGCAGATCGCCGACGTCGCCAAGAAGCTCGCCGAGATGCTCAAGATCCTGGCGAAGACCCGCGGCGCGGCCGACGACGTCGTCAAGCTGACGCTCGGTGGCGGCAAGGTCAAGCTGCCCAAGCCGAAACCCGCCGGCGGTACACCGATGCCCGGCGGCAAGAAGCCGATCGAAGGCCCGCCCCCGAAGCCGGGCGACAGCACTCCGGACGCGACGCCCGACGCTCCGAAGCCCAAGCCGGAGAAACTCAGCGACATACCCCCGAGGGTGGTGCGCGAGAAGCTGGCGAAGGAGCTGGAGGGGCATCCCGACGCCAAGAAGATCTTGGAACGGTACGACTACTGGAACAGCTTCCCGATCGGCGACCTGAAAACGAGGTTCCCCAAGGCGGCGGGCGCGCTCGACAAGCTCGAAACGGGGCTCAAGATCCTCAGCGACCCGACCTACGGCGCGTCGGGCATGGCCGGGAAGACCATCGTCGAGCTGACGAAGGCCATCCCGCCCGCCGCGAACGAGAAACCGCCGGAGGACAAGGAAGAGCAGTGAGGACAGGCGGCCCTGTACCGGTGTTCCGGGACAGGGCCGCCTGTGCTTTCGTTCGGGTCATGACTGAACGGGTGAACATCTCCTCCGGCGGCGACTACGAGCCGGTGTTCGGCTACAGCCGGGCGGTGCGCGTCGGCGAGCACATCCACGTTTCCGGGACCACGGCGCGCGAACCCGCCCGTTCGGGCGACGCCTACGAGCAGGCTTCGGCCGTGCTCTCGCTCATCGAGACCGCGTTGCGCGAGGCCGGGTCCAGCCTGTCCGCGGTGGTGCGCACGGTCACCTACGTGACCGACATCAAGGACGCCGATCTGGTGGCGCGGGCGCACCGCGAAGCCTTCGCCGACGTGCTGCCCGCGGCCACGATGGTCGAGGTCTCGGCGTTGCTCGACCCGAAGATGAAGGTCGAGATCGAGGCCTACGCCGTCGAGAAGTAGCTTGACCGCCGTGGTCGAAGACCGCGAACAGACTTAGCGGACAGCGCATCACCCGGGCCGCCGCCTCGTCGGCGGCGCCCGGATCCTCCATGCTCCACGCGGCGAGCCGCTGCCCCGCGGTGCCGAACGGCGCGTCCCCGCCACGTAACCGTCCAGATGTCGACGATCGTCTTCCTCCCGCCTGGTTACGGTCACCTCCCGAAGGACCCGACCAGCGCCTCCGGTGCTTCGCGGGTCGCATAGAGCTTCCAGAAGGCGTCGGCGAAGACGTCCGGGTGGATCACCTCGGGCTCGAAGTCCATGGGGCTCGCGGTGAGCGCCTGATGCGGCACGCTGCCCTCGATCAGCGCGCCGACGTTGACGGCCCCGGCATAGATCCCCTTCTCCGCGAGCACGGCGTTCAGGTTGTGGAAGTAGTTCCGCAGCGCGGCCTGCGCCATGCCGACGTTGCCGAGGAAGGGCGCCGGGTACCGGCCGGATTGCCCGGCGGTGAACAGGATCGCGCCGTCACCGCGCTCGTTCATGTCCGGCAGGACGGCCCGCACCAGCGCCACCGCGGACACCAGGAAGCGGTCCAGGATGAGCCGCAGGTTCTCCGGATCCACGTCGAGCACCGGCACGATGCCCTCGCCCATGGTCCCGCCGCCGGGGTTGAACGCCACCGCGTCGATCCGGCCGATGGCGGTGACGGCGGACTCGATCTGTGCCGGCTCGTAGACGTCGGCGACGAAGCCGTTCGCTTCGATGCCGTCGCGGGCGAGTTCGGCGACGAGCGCGTCGAGGTTCCCGGTGGAGCGCGCGACGAGGGCGATACGGAAACCCTCGCGGCCGAAGCGGCGCGCGAGCGAAAGTCCCAGCACCGGTCCGGCGCCGAAGATCGCGAGCGTCTTGGTCATCTGTCCTCCCGAAGGGGTAAGTTGAGGTTGCCCTCAACTTATACCCATAACTTGAGGCTGTCTTCAACTTGACTACGATGACGTCATGACCAAACCCCTGCGGAAGGACGCCCAGCGCAACCGCGACCTGCTGGTCGAGGCCGCCAGGGGGCTCTACGCGGAGCGCGGCCTCGACGTCGCGCTCGAAGAGATCGCCAAGACCGCGGGCGTCAGCATCGGCACGCTGTACAACCACTTCCCCCAGCGCGCGGATCTGGTGAACGCCGTGTTCGCCGACCGGACCGAGACCGTCGCGAAACTGGCCGAACACGCGCTTTCGCTCGACGACGCCTGGATCGGATTGACTTCCTTCGTCGAACGGGTCTGCGAACTGCAGGCCGCCGATCGCGGCTACAACGAACTCGCCGCGACGCGTCCACCACAGATCGAAGACCTCGAACGCGGCTACGAGCTCATGACCCGGATCGTCGACCGGGCCAAGGAGAGCGGCGCCCTGCGCGCGGACTTCACCCTCGAGGACATGGCCTTTGTGACCTGGGGGATCGCGCGCACCGTGGAGGCGACCGCGGCCGTCCGGCCGGAGGCCTGGCGCCGCCATCTCGCACTGCTGTTCGACGGGATGCGGGCCCCCGCGGCGAATCCACTGCCGGAGCCGGCGTTGCTGCCCGAGGAGTTGGCCCGTGTCATGGGCGGTTGCGGCTGAGGGCAACCCTCGGCCCCTCCGGCGCGTGTCCACCCCGGAGGGGATCCCATGAAGACGAAACTTCTGCTCATCGCTCTGACACTGTTCGTGACGACGGCCTGTTCCGGGGAGCCACCAGCGGCCCCCGCGACGGTCACCGTCACCCCGTCGTCCTCGATGCCGAAACCACCCGCCGGACCGGACGCCAAGACCGTCGCCTGGCTCGACGGGCTGTGCGGCGCGGTGTACGGCTTCATGAAGGCTTCCAGCGATCACGCGACCAAGCAGCGATCGGGAACCGAGGTGACCCGCGGCGCGCTGAAGGAGGAACTGGGGATCCGCGCGGGATTCGCGGGCAAGGCCGTCGAGGACCTGGCCGCGCTGCCGCCGTCGCCGATTCCCGGCGGCGACACGGTGCGGAAGTCCCTTGTGGACCAGTACACCGCCGCGAGGGACGCGGCGACCGCGGGCAAGCAGCGGCTGGAGAAGTCCGGGAACGCAGCCGCCATGGACGCGGCCATCAAGGCGATGGACGCCACGCAGAAGCCGATCACGGGGACTCCCGATCTCCTGCCCACGCTCAAAATCGAGACGCCGGAGCTGATGGCCGCCGCCGCGGCGGCCAAGAAGTGCGTACCCGCTTGACTCGTGCGCGGTGAGGCGAAGTGGCGTGTCACGACGCCCGGGGCCGGGAAACGGGGACCGGCGCTCAGGCCGGCGGCGTGAACCCGGGCGGCATGACCATCGGGCGCCCGGCGTTCAAGCCACCGTCGACGAGAACCGAAGTCCCGGTCAGATAGGCGAAATCCGGGGACGCCAGCGCGAGGACGGCCGATGCGATCTCCGCGGCTTCCCCCATCCTCGGCAGGCCATGGACGTTCAACGGCCCCCACGCCTCCTTGAATCGCGCCCACAGCTCGTCCGGGATCCCCGGCGGTCGCACCAGCCGGGTGTCGGTCGTTCCCGGGTCGATCGAGAACACCCGGATCCCCTTCGCGCCGTAGTCCAGCGCGGCCGCGCGCACGAGCCCCTGCACGGCGCGTTTGCTCGAGGTGTAAGCGGCGTGCCCCGGCCTGGTCTGGCCGGCCTGCGCCGACGCGGTGCAGACGATCACCCCGCCGCCCGACTTCAGCAGATGCGGCACCTCGTACTTGATCGAGAGGAACACGCCGCGCGCGTTGGTGCGCTGCACGTCCTCCCACTCATCGAGGGAGATCTCGTGCAGCGGCTTGCCGAGGTGGATCCCGGCGTTGTTGAACGCGATGTCGAGCCTGCCGTACCGCCGGGCGACCGCGTCCACAAAGGACTGCACCTGCTCGGGAACCCGGACGTCCGCCCGGAGATAGGTCGCTTCCCCGCCCGCACGGCGGATCTCCCGCTCGACCGCACGCCCGAGTTCTTCCCGCCTGCCACAGAAACCGACCTTCGCACCGGCCGCGGCGAAGGCGATGGCCGTCGCTCGGCCGATCCCCGACGTCGCACCCGTGACGATCACGACCTTGCCCGCGAACCGCCGCCGGTCTTCCCCCGCCGTGGCCGTGTTCGCCGCCAGCATCGTGACACCGGCCGCCATCGCGCCCCCGAGCACCGCGCGCCTGCCCACCGTTCCGTCCACAGTTCCCTCCAGATGGATAGCCTCACTTCCCAAAACAGAAAGTAGAGTTATCCATCTGAGAGGACTCTCAAGAACCGATCTCCGGCGTGATCCCGCCCGCCGCGGCCAGCGCGCGATGCAGCGCCAGCTCCGCGGTCGGCCCTTCGGCGAGGACGATCCCGGTGCACGACCGCTGATCCGCGAGGTGCCGGATCTCGTCGCCGGGGCTCGCCGTCGGATACCACTCCGGCGAACCGGGCAGGCCGGGCAGCCTGTCGAGCCCGGACCAGCCCTTCAGCACGCCTTCCGCGGCCGGGTACGCCAGGACGAACCCGATCCCCGGCCCCCCGCCGACTTCCTGGGTGAGCAAGGCGGGTTCCTCGCCCAGCGCCATGGCGATCATCGCGGAATAGACGTTGGTGCCCAACGACCGGCACAACGCCTCGCCGAGCATCGCCCCGCCGATCCGGATGTTGATCTCGACGACCTCCGGGCCGTCGGCGGTGAGCACGAATTCGGTGTGCGCGAAGCCCTGCTCGTGTCCGGCGGCCTTGAGCACCCGGCCGATCCAGTCGGCCAGCCCGGCGTACTCGGCCTCCGGGAAGGCCACCGGGAACGCGGCGGCTTCCTCACGCCGCACCGGCTCGGGCGACAGCTGGCGGGAGAGGATCCCGAGCAGCCGGGTCCTTCCTTGCCAGGTGACGGTTTCCGCGCTGTAGAGCGGGCCTGCGAAATACGGTTCGGCGATCAGATGACCCTTGAGCGGCGTGGTCTTCGCCTCCAGCCTGGCTCGTTCGAGTTCGGCGTGATCGCGGACGAGCCAGACGCCCCGCGACGACGTTCCCGAAGAGTCCTTGACCACCAAAGGAAAGCCGAGTTCTTCGGCGACCATGACCGGCACCGGCCTGCCGCGCGTGAGCCCGTGTTCGTACAACCGGTCGCGCACCGCGCCCTTGTCCCGCAGCACCCGCACGGCGGCCGCGTCCGGCCCGGGCAGGCCGAGCCGGGCGGTGAGTTCCGCGCCGGGCAACGCCCACGTGTCGGTCGAGTTGATGATCCCGGCGAGGTCCGGGATGGCGCGCAACGCGGTTTCACAGGCCGCGATGTCGGTGGTGTCGATGTCGACGACCTCGACGCGGTCCGGCCCGAGCGTGCCGAGTTCGTAGCGGTAGATGTCGCGATTCCCGGTGAACAGCACCAGCTTCCGCCCGGCCTCCGCAGCCGCGTCGGCGAGCCTGCCCAGGCCGAAGGTGAGCGCTTCCAACAGAACGACGGTCATGACACCCGCTCCTTCCGGTACAGCGGCTGGGCGGGGATCCCGAATCGGCGGCGGCTCCAGTCCATCGCCGCCCACGGCAGGGCGAGTTCGTCCAGTGAAGCGATCTCGCGCGGCGCGAGTCCCGCCGGGTCGACGGCTTCCCGATGCCGGGCGAAAACCCTTGCCGTGTATCGGTGTCCGGTATCCGCGCCGATCACGACGTGGGTCCGATCCGGATTCCGCGCCGCCTCCCAGCCCGCGACGAGATACGCCGCACCGGTGGAAAGCCCGGCGAACACGGCGTGCTCACGCATCAGGCCGATGGTGGCGGCCATCGCGTGCACGAAGTCCAGCCAGTGGATCCGGTCGTAGAGTTCGTGATCCACGTTGCCGAACGGGATGGCGGAACCGATCCCCGCGATGATCGCGTCCGGATCGGTGAACCGTTCGCTGCCGAAGGTGACACTGCCGAACGGCTGGACCCCGGTGAGGCGGACGTCCGGATCGCGTTCACGCAGCGACCGTGCGATCCCGCCGGTCGACGCGCCCGTGCCCACACTGCCGACGACGGTGAGCGGCCCGGACGGCAGCGCGCGGGCCACGAGATCGGCGACCTCGGCGTAACCCAGGTAGTGCACGGGATCATGGTACTGGCGCATCCAGTGCATGTCCGGATGACGGTCCAGCAGTTCGTGCACGCGCGCGACGCGGCGCCGCTGGTCGAGGCGGAGATCGTCCGACGGCGGCATCTGGTCCACCGTCGCGCCCAGGATCTCCAGCTGCGAGCGCATGGTGAGGTCGACGGTGGTGGACGCGACGATATGGCAGCGCAGGCCGTAACGATGACAGGCCATGGCCAGCGCGAGCGCGTAGATCCCGCTGGAGCTGTCGATCAGCGTTTGTCCTTTTCGGACGGTTCCGTCGGCGAGCAGTGACCGCACCGCGCCGAGCGCCGCGTAGACCTTCAGGGTCTCGAAGCGGATCAGCACGACGTTCGGTTCGAGCCGGATCAACGCCGGCGTCTTGATCGCGTCGGTGACGTGGTCGTGGACCAGCGCGGACATCGCGGTCACCGGCCGATCGAGCGCAGATACGCGGCCAGCGATTCGGCGCCCGCCGCGTTGCGCGGGCCGCTCACGAGATCTCCGTAAGAGATGACGTGGAACCGGTTGTCCCGCACGGCGGGTGTGTTCTTCAGTTGCGGCGCCGATTTGATGAACGCGATCTTCTCCTGCGCCGGCTGATCGGCGTAGTCCACCACGACGATCACCTCGGGTTCGGTCTTGACCACGGCTTCCCAGCCCACACTCCCCCAGCCGTCCGGAAGATCGCGGAAGACGTTCGTCCCGCCCGCGGCGTCGATGATGTCGTTGGGAGCGGCGTGTTTTCCTGACGTGAACGGCTGGTCGGTGCCGGAGTCGTAGACGAACACCTTGGCGGGCGGTGTCTTCGGCGCTCCGGCGCGGACCTTGTCGAAGCGCCCCTTGAGTTCCGTGACCAGCTCGTCGGCCCGCTGGCGGACGCCGAAGATGTCGCCGAGATTGCGCAGGTCGGTGTAGAGCGCCTCCAGTGGCGTCACCTCCGACTTCGCCGTCGGATACTCCCAGCAGGTCTCGGTGTGCAGATAACTCCGGATGCCGACCTGCTCCAGCAGTTTCGGGGTGATCCCGCGTTCCTCGCTGAACCCGGAGTTCCAGCCCGCGATCACCCAGTCCGCCTTGGCGTTGACCAGGATTTCGCGGGTGATCCGCGAGGTGCCGAGCCGCTCGACCTTGGCGTAGTCGTCCTTCCACGGCGAACCGGCGATCGACGGGTCGCCGAGCGAATTCATCACGTAACCGCGCATCCGGCCGGCGAGCCCGAGCGCGAACATCTTCTCGGCACCCGAAACGTCGTAGGCGACGGGACGTTGCGGTGCCGGGAAGGCGACCTGCGCGCCGCAATTGGCCACCGTGGCCTGTGCCGGCGCGGTCGGCCCGGCCTCGACCTGGGCACCGCAGGCGCTCAGGAGCAGTGCCGCGGCGAAGAGCGCGGTCACCCTGGACGGCTTCATCGTGTGATCCCCTCGGTTTCATCGGCGGGAAGGTCGTAGAGCAGTTGGAGGGCCCCGGTCACGGGGTGGGTCACCTGGGTGACCTCGACGCCGAAGACGGCGCGGACCGTTCCGGGGGTCAGCACTTCGGCCGGGGTTCCGCAGGCGGCGAGCGATCCGCCGCGCAGCAAGGCGATCCGGTGACAGACGGCAGCGGCGAGGTTGAGGTCGTGCAGCGCGACGAGCACGGTGAGGCCGCAGTCACGCAGGAATTTCAGCAGTTCGACCTGGTGGCGGACGTCGAGATGGTTGGTCGGCTCGTCGAGGACCAGCACCTCCGGTTCCTGCACGAGCGCCCTCGCCACCAGGACCCGTTGCCGTTCGCCGCCCGAGAGCGTCAGCACACTGCGCTGAGCGAGATGGGTGATGTCCATCCGCCACAAAGCTTCCCGGCACAGCGCGCGTTCACGGGCCGACAGCCGGAGATTGCCGCGCTGATGCGGCGACCGCCCGAGCGCGACGACCTCCTCGACGGTGAAGTCCAGATCGGCCCGGCTGTCCTGGGTGAGCGCGGCGATCCGGCGGGCGGTATCGCGCAGGCCCTGCTCGAGGAGGTCGGTGCCGTCGAGCAGGACCGCGCCGCCGGATGGCGCCAGCGCCCGGTAGACACAGCGCAACGCTGTCGACTTGCCGCTGCCGTTGGGGCCGAGAAGGCCGACGACCTCGCCCGCGCCGACGTCCAAGCACAGCTCACGGATCAGCGTCGTCCCGGCCACCTCGACGGAAAGTTCACGCAGTGACAGCATCAGCGGCCTCCGAACGCGTAGCCGCGTCGCCGCATCACGACGAGGAACACCGGTACGCCGATCAGCGCGGTGATCACGCCGAGCGGCAGTTCCTCGGGTGCGACGAGTGTGCGGGCGAGCAGATCGACCCACACCAGGAAGACCGCGCCCACCAACGGCGCGAGCGCCAGCACCCGGCGGTGCCCCGAACCGGCCATCATCCGCACCACATGCGGCAGGACCAGCCCGACGAACCCGATCGAGCCGCTGACCGCCACCAGCAAACCGGTGACGACCGCGGTGAGCAGGAAGAGCCAGCGGCGCAACGCGGCCGCGTCGGTACCGAGGCTCATCGCGGTCTCGTCGCCCATGGACAGGACGTCGAGCGCGGTGCCGTGACGGAGCAGGACCACGACCGCGACGGCCACCCCGAGCGCGGCCAGCGGCAAGGACGCCCACGTCGCCGCGCCGAGGCTGCCGAGCAGCCAGAACAGCACGGTCTGCGCGGCCTGGCCGTTCGGCGACAGGTAGACGAGCACGCTCATCAAGGCCTGGAAGGCATACGTGAGCGCGACCCCGGTGAGCACGAGACGCAACGGCGTCAGGCCGAATTTGCTGCGGGCGGCGAGATAGACGATCGCCGTCGCGCCGAGCGCGCCGATGAAGGCGGCCGTCGACAACGCCAGCACGCCGAGCCCGGCGAAGAGGCCGAACACCACGACGGCGGCGGCGCCGACCGAGGCGCCCGACGAGATCCCGAGCACGAACGGATCGGCGAGGGCGTTGCGGACCAGGGCCTGTACCGCGACGCCGACCACCGCGAGCCCCGCTCCGACCACCGCCGCCAGCAGCACCCGCGGGGTGCGGACCTGCCAGACGATCGAGTACCCGGTGACCTCGTCGCCGGTGATGGTGCCGCCGGTGATCGCCTTTCCCAGATAGCGCAGGACATCCGTGAGCGCGACGTTCGACGGGCCGAGCGCGATGCCCGCGATCAGCGAGATCAGGAGTGCGGCCGAAAGCAGGAGCACCGGGCCGGTGAGCCGGAGCGGGCGCGCGGTGTCGTCCTCCGGTTCCGCGAAGAGGCGGAGCGGTTCAGCCGGCACGTTCACCACGCACGATCAGGCGGCGCGCGTGGTTGTCGTACGGCGAGCCGTCGAAGTCACCGAAACACTCGACGCCGGTGAAGCCCGCCGTCTCGAACAGCGCCTTCAGTTCCGCGGCGCTGTACAAGAAGGACAGGATCGACGCCTGCTTCACCTCGCCGTCGCGGACCAGGGTCCACTCGGTCCTGAGCCGCGTCCAGTCGTCGAGAATGGTGTCGCGCATGAACACCGTCCCGCCGTCGACGTCGACCGCCTTCGGGCGACCGACCCAGCCGGCCAGCACCTCCTTGCCGAGTACGTCGATCAGCAGCCTGCCTCCGGGCGCGAGACTGGCGTAGGCGTTTCGGAGCACTGTGAGGTTGTCACCGGGCTCGGTGAAGTAGCCGAACGACGTGTACATGTTGATGATCAGGTCGTACGCGGCCGGTTCGGTGTATTCGAGCATGTCGGCCTGGATCAGCTTCGCGGCGACTCCCGCGTTCTCACACGCTTCGCGCGCACGTTCGAGCATCGCCGGGCTGAGGTCGACGCCGGTCACGTCGGCGCCCTTCTTCGCCAGCGGCACGACGTGGATCGCCGGACCGCAGGCCAGGTCGAGCACCTTCGCGCCGTCGGCGACTTCGAGCAGCGGTGACGTGGCCGTCAGGCGTTCGGCCTCATCGGCCCGGCTGGGCGGGAACATCACGTCCGCGAAGCCGACCCACAGGTCGTCGTCCTCGTACCAGTGCATCTCTCTCCGCTCGCCGGGCCGCATGATTCAGCCCCACAAGTCGTCGAAAGGTCGTCTTCGGTTCCCGGCTATGCCACCTTTCTCGTGGAGTGATCACAGGACGAGGTCCGTAGTCGCCGATTCGGTTGGTCTCGAATGCCCGCCGCGGCCGCACGGGTGGTGTGTCGTCCGCCTGATCACGCGTGTCGTCCGAACGGTCACGAGGCCCGACCCACTCGGTATCGCCTCCTGTACTGCCGGGACCTGACGAGTAGGTGACGAGCTTGGGCCGGGTGTCCCGAAAGTGGCTTTCGCGACACCACCTCCGGAACCCCCAGGCCACTCACGGCGGCGGGATCAGATCGATGAGGAAAGTCTGGTCAGGCGCTCCGGAACACCGTTCCCGGACCACCTCCGTACCCGCGACGGTGTCCAGGTCGCGCAGGCCGAGACACTGGCTGGTGCCGACAGGCCGGATGAGGAACCGTCCCGGCTCCGCCGGATCCGCCGAGGCGATGGTGAACAACTGGTCCGTACCATCGTCGTCACAGTCGTCGCGGGACTCGATCAGGTCGTGCCCCAGCCCTTCGTTCACGACCGTGAGGCAGCCGACCCCGGTCTCCGGATGGTGCCACTGGAACTGCACGGCGTTCTCTTCCCCGACGGGGTCGATGAACAGGCGCGGCGCCGCGTCACCACCACAGATCTGCTGGGCGACGATGGCACCGGAATAGAGCCGCGTCCGATCCCGCCCCTCGGCGAGACAGAACTCGGGCGACCGGGCCGGCCGGATCTGCGCCCAGCTGCCCACTTCCCGCACGTCCAGCCCCGGCACCACGGCCGCGGTTTCCTTGGCCTTCGAGGACGCGCCGAACGACCTCGTCAGATATCCCAACGTCCCGACGAGGACGAGGCTCACGATCGCGGCGACGATCATCGGCGCGTGCCAGCGCCGACGGGGTCGCGGTTCCGGCTCGGGCTCCGGCGGTGGGACGGCTTCCCCCTTCGTCTCGTCGGGGGGCCGCGGCGGTGCCCCCATCGCGATCCGTGTCCGGGCGTCGAGCCACCGCCGTACCTCTTCGTCGTTCAGTCCGCACGCGCGCGTGAACGTCTCGACGAACGATTCGCGGGGCAGTGTGGTGCGGCCGAGAGTGGTCGCGACCGTACTCGCCGGAAGGGTTCCCCCGAGTTCTTTCGCCCTTCCGGCCAACTGCCGATAAGTCAATCCGGACCACGTTCTCAATACACGCAGTGCTGCTGTGAACTCAGCCGGTGAAGCCGTCGAGTCCGGCGGGTGAACCGTCGCCGGCGACTCCCCGTCGTCGCCCCCCTCATCAACGATCATCGCTCTAGATTGACTGAGGCGATCTCAGCCGCGATACCGCCATTCAGCGGCGCCGGAAACCGCTGTTCGGACCACTCGAACGATTTCGAACAAGGCCGAACTGGCCGAAGGTTGCCCCTGCGCTGGTCAGGAAGTCAGGCTGGCTCCAGTCGGCCTGAACACCGACCGAACCTGGGGAGGCCCGGGAAAGCCGGGCCGAAGAAAAATGAGCGAACCAGAGGCATCCGCACGACCATCGTCAAGGGCGCCGGTGAACCCGGCGGAAACTCCTGGTTCAGCTCGGAAGGCGTCCACTGAAATCTCTGTGCTGTTGAACGCCGGATGACGCCGGCATCGCCCGTATGGGGCTGGCGATGCGCTGATTCCGAAGAAATACCCTCGTGCGCCGCACATCTGAGCACACGCGAGGAGTGAACGCTGCGATTCCCGCAGCGAACCGACGGTTCGACACCCGTTCGCGGGCATAACCCTTCGTCACGCCCTTCGGCGGTACGTCGCGGTCTCGTTCGAACTCGGTCGTCCCTGAATTGGCGAACATCGGATTTGTGGAGCGTTGTTGATGGATAACGGTCGAAATACCGTCGCCGAGAGGCAGGTCGTCGTCGTCGGCGCCGGTAATGCGGGTCTCTGCGCGGGGATAGCCGCGCTACAGGCAGGCGCGAAGGCGGTCAGCGTCCTCGAAGCCGCACCGAAACAATTACGCGGCGGGAACAGTTCCTTGACCAGGACGATGCGGTTCTCCTGGCAGGGAAGCCCATTCATCGCTTCCCTGTTACGGGAGGCGGACAATGAGCGCGTCGACGAGATCTTGGCGGGCCGGTCCGGGTACACCGACGAGCAGTACCTCCGCGATTGGCTGGCGGTGTCCGGCGATCAGGTGGACGTCGCCCTCATCGAATCGATCATCCGCCGTTCGACGGACACGATCACCTGGATGCGCGACTTCGGCCAGCGCTGGGCGCCGAGACCGACCCCGCTGCCCGGTGACGTGCCGATCGTCCTCGACGGGGGCGGCCAGAGCCTGCAGGACCGGAACTTCGCCCGGTTCGAGCAGCTCGGTGGAACGGTCTTCTACGGCAGCGCGGTCACCGGCTTCGAAAAGACCGCCGGCGACCGCTATCTGCTCGACGGCTCCGGCCCCGCGTTCCCGATGGTCGCCGACGCGCTGGTGCTGGCATCGGCGGGCTTCGAGGCGAACACCCGGCTCCGTGAACGCCACCTCGGCGAGGAGTGGCGGGACGTGAAGCTGCGCGGCGTTCCCTTCAACGAAGGCGCCCCGCTGACGGCGGCCATCGACATCGGCGCCGACACCGCGGGCAACTGGGAGAAGTGCCACACCACGCCGCAGGGCATCAACCTGCCCGACCACATGCTGCCGGGGCAGATGCACAAATCCCACGGCCTCGCCCGCTACGCCTTTCCGCTGGGCGTCGTGGTCAACCGCGAAGGGCGCCGGTTCTTCGACGAATCCGGCGGCTACAGCAACCTCACCTACGTCACGCTCGGCCAGAAGATCCAGGAACAGCCCGGAAAGATCGCCTTCCAGATCTTCGACGACAAGGTCTTCTCGGCGGGCTCGCTCCCGAAGGGTTACGTCGGCGACCCTGCGTCCGTGTCCGTCTCCTCGCTCGAGGAAGGCGCCCGGCGGCTCGGTATCGACGCGGCGAACCTGACCGCCGAAGTCCAGCGGCTGCACGCGGGCCAGGCGGAGAAACGTCTAGACACGCCCCCGTTCCTGTTCGTCCCGGTGGTCTGCGGACTGACCTTCACCTACGGCGGGCTGTCCGTGACCCCGGACGCCGAGGTACGCGGCGGCGGCGAGCCGATCAGCGGCCTGTACGCGGCGGGCGTGATCGTCGGCGGCCTTTACGACCAGGGCTACCCGGGCGGCACCGGTCTGATGGCGGGCGCCGTGCTGGGGCGGGCGGCGGGAACGTCCGCCGCCCGTCACGCCATCCGGTCACGGGGAGGGGAAGCCCGTGTCGGCACCAGCGCTGGCTGAGAAGACGATCGTGATCGTCGGGCTCGGCAAGATCGGTTCGCTGTACGCCGCGTGTTACGGCCAGGCGGGGCACCGGATCCGCACGGTGGACATCGGCGACGGCGCCGACTGGGAGCGGGTGGCGCAGGTGCCGGACCCCTCGGCGGTCGACGCCTGGGTGGTCGCCACCCCGACGGTGACCCATCTCGCGGTCGTCGAAGAGATCCTGCGGCGGCAGCCCGATGCCCGGGTCCTGCTCGAGAAACCCGCCTGCTACCCGGAGGATCTCGCCGGTCTCGGCCACACGGTCCGGCGCCACCCTCGTGCCCGGATCATCGTCAACGACGTGTATTCGCACAGCGAAGCCGTGCAGCGCTTCGCGGCGTCGGTGCGGGACCTCGCCGGCTTCGACCCGATCAGGAAGATCACCGTCGAATTCACCAAGAACCGGGAATTCGACGTCGCGAACGGCAGGTTCGTCGACACCCAGTACGGCGAGGCCGGCTACGAGGGCTTCCACATGCTGAGCATCCTGCGCGCGATCCTGCCTTCCGCGGCGTACCGGGCGTACCTGCGTACGGTTCCGTCTTCGGTGACGGCGGAGATGCGGGTGCGGACCATGGCGCCCGGCATCCCGGAGGTCGAGCTCTACACGTCGTCGACCGGTGCCATCGCCTTCCCCGAACTGGCCGGATTCGCTTTCCCGGAAAAGGTTTCGGAGGACTTCATCGCCCCATCGGCGATCCCGTACGGGTCCGAGTTCCGGTACCGCTTCGCGGACGTCGAACTCTTCTCCGGGAAGCACGTCACCCTGGTCTTCGAACCGTTCTTCGGCGCGGATCCCGACCACAAGAACGTCCACGCCGTCCACATCCGGGACACCGCCGCTCCGGCGCGCCATTTCCGCATCGCCGTCAACCATTTCAAGGAGGCACTTCTGACCCAGCTGGACCTTTTGCAGCACCTCGACGAGGGCACCACGGTGGTCCGCCCCGCCGAGCACCGGTTCCTCGCCGCCTTGGGTTCGGCGATGTTCACCGGAATCTTCCCGCACACAACGGAAAACGAGAAGTTCGCACGGATTGGGAGCGAAGCATGACGCGAAGCATCGAGGATCTTTCGACACTGTTGAGGCCGGCCAAGGACATGCTGCCCGAGGTCTCGGACCGCGACGTGGCGCTGGCCGAGGTCACCGGCCAGATCAAGAACGACGACGCCGCCCGGGCGCTGTTCTCGAAGGCGTGCCGGTTCGAGGCACCGTTCACCGCGAGCTGGATCCACGGCCCCGGTGACGAATCCCCTTACCTGTCACTGGAACTGGCCGCGTCGTCGCTGGACGACGACCGGTATCGCGCCCTGCTCGCCGACGTCGTGCTGTCGACGTCGACCTCGATCCCTTACGACTACCGGGCTCTGGCCGCGGAAAGGCTCGTCCAGGCCGGAACGGGCGAGTACGCCGGTGCTCTCCAGGAGGTCGTCGACTCCTACGAACCGCTGCCCGCCCGGGGTCTGCAGGCGAAGATCGCCGTCCCCACCGACGGCATCGATCACCTCTTCGACATCCCCGAGACGGTGACCGGCAGGCTCAACCTCCTGATCGCGGCCAGCCGGGCGAAAACGCTGGAGAGCAGGCACATGCTCGCCGTTCGGGTCCTCGCGAACGGTGTCCTGCCATCGGAACCGGTCGGCGAGCCGGAGCGGCTGATCCTCGAAGACGTCGGGACGACCATGGTCGCGCCGTCGGACTACCTCGTGCCGTGGGACCAGGAGTTCCCCGGGGAGCACGGTTCCGGCCTCACGCTCGCGGAACTGGTGCGCATCACCTTGATGTGCGGCGAATTCTCGCTTCCGGACACCACCGTGCGGCCGATCCTGGTCGACTTCTACCGCTCGGTGCTGCGCACCTGCGGCCGGTCGATCATCGGCCTGTCGGCGGGGGTGTTCCATGTGGAGCACGGCACGCTCGCCACGCCTTCGTACTACTACCAGGGCCGCGACGCGATCCTCGGCAAGGGCTGCGTGATCGACTGCGTCGGCGGGGCGGTGCTGCAGGCGGGTTCGTTCCTCGGCGGCGGCTACATGCCGATCCTGATCCACACCCACAAGCACATCCGCAAGGGCGGCCAGGCCGCCGCCTCGGAGCGGAAGCAGATCCTTCCGTGCGTCTTCGCGGCGGAGGCGGGCGCCCGCTATCCGATGGACGCCATCGGCCTGTTCGAAACGGTGGACTACCTCGGCAAGGAGACCCCGTACGAGGGGATCAGGGCCATCCCCCACGCCAAGTGACTCACGGCTCGTCCTGCTGAAAATCCGTATCTCGCGATGGCGCCGGGCCGTGCGGCTCCGTACTGCCCGGCACCATCGAAAACTGGAGGGTAAGGGAATGGGTGCAACAATGGGGGCAGAAGTCGCCGTCATCGGCGCGGGCTACGTCGGGCTGACCACGGCCGCGTGCCTCTCGTCCTTGGGACACCGCGTCGTCTGCGCGGACGTCGACCAGGAGAAGGTCGACGCGCTGCGGCGCGGCGAGGCGACCATCAGGGAACCGGGGATCTGCGAACTCGTGGTGGACGGGCTGGCGTCCGGGCATCTGCGGTTCGTCCTCGGCGCGAGCGCGGCGGCGGCTGGGGCGGATATCGTGATCCTCTGCGTGCCGACCCCGATGGGCGCGAGCGGCGCGGCGGATCTGACCACTTTGGAATCCGTCGTGGCCGAGGTGCGGGATCTGCTGCCGCCCGGCTGCGTCGTGGTGAACAAGTCGACGGTCCCCGTCGGCACGGCGGCCCGCGTCGCGGACCTGATCGATCGCCCCGACGTGGCGGTCGTGTCCAATCCCGAGTTCCTGCGTGAAGGGTTCGCGGTCTACGACTTCCTGAACCCCGACCGGATCGTGGTCGGTTCGGCCGACCGTGACCCGGCCCCCGCCCGCCGGGTCGCCGAGCTGTACGAGAAGCTCGACACCTCCGTGCTGGTGACCGATTCCGCGAGCGCGGAGATGATCAAGTACGCCTCCAACTGCTACCTCGCGACGCGTCTGTCCTTTGTGAACACCGTCGCCGAACTGTGCGAGTACCTCGACGCGAGTATCGACGACGTGACGACCGGAATGGGTTACGACGAGCGGATCGGCAAGTCGTTCCTGCGACCGGGCCCGGGCTGGGGCGGTTCCTGCCTGCCGAAGGACACTTTCGCGCTGCTGCGCACCGCGGAATCGGCAGGCAGCGATTTCGCCCTGCTGCGAGCGGCGATCGAGACCAACGTGAAGCAGCAGGAGCTCGTGGTCGACAAGGTGCGCAAGGCCGTCGGCGGCGACCTCGCCGGCGTCCGGATCGGCCTGCTCGGCTTGACGTTCAAGGCCGGGACGGACGATCTGCGGGATTCCCCGTCGCTGGCGATCGCGGCGCTGCTGGCGGCCGAGGGCGCGGAATTGACCGGGTACGACCCCAGCGTCCACGCACCGGTGCCGGGCGTGACGGACGACGTCCGGATCGCCGGGACCGCTTATCACGCGGCGAACGGGGCGGCGGCGGTCGTGCTGCTGACCGAGTGGCCGGAGTTCCGCGCCCTCGACTGGGGACGGATCGCCGACCGGCTCCACGGCCGGTCCGTCATCGACACCCGTAACCTGCTCGATCCGCACACCGTGGCGCGGACCGGGCTCTCCTACCAGGGCATCGGTCGTCCGGACAGCGTCTGGGCGCCCGTGGCGAACGTCGCCGAAATGGTCACGCAAGCAGGATGACCCCGGGGGCGGACGGCGGGCGGCCCCGCTCGTCGTCCACCTCACGGCGCCGGATGAGGAGGACGGATGCCGAAGCGGACCCGGCCCTGGCCCGCGCTTTTCGCACTGTGCCTGGGTTTCTTCATGGTCATGCTCGACATCAGCATCGTGAACATCGCGGTGCCGTCGATGGTGCGCGAACTCGGCACCGAGCTGACCGCGGTGATCTGGGTGACCAGCGTGTACCTGCTCGCCTACGCCGTCCCGATCCTGCCGGCCAGCAGGCTGGGCGACCGATTCGGACCGAAGCGCGTCTTCGTCGCCGGGCTGGTGGTGTTCACCGCGGCGTCACTCTGGTGCGGGCTCGCCGGTGACGTGGAGACGCTGATCGCCGCCCGCGCGGTGCAGGGTTTCGGTGCCGCGTTGATGACCCCGCAGACCACGGCCTTCATCACGCATCTGTTCCCGCCGGACGAACGCGGCCCGGCGATGGGCGCCTGGGGCAGTGTCGCGGGCCTCGCCATGATCGCCGGCCCGGTGCTGGGCGGGGTGCTCGTCGACCGGCTCGGCTGGGAATGGATCTTCTTCGCGAACGTCCCGGTCGGGCTGATCGCGCTGGCGCTCACCGTCGTCCTCGTCCCGGACTGGCGGCCGGGGAATTCGCACCGCTTCGACGTTCCCGGCATCCTGCTCTTCGGCGCGGGTCTCGTCTGCGTCGTCTTCGGTATCCAAAATGGACAGACCTACGGCTGGGGCACGGCCTTCGAGATCATCGGGGCGGGGGTGCTGCTGCTGGGTGGTTTCGTCCTGTGGCAACGGGCCAACCGCCGCGAACCACTGCTGCCGTTACGGATCTTCCGCCACCGCGACTTCTCACTGGGTGCCGCGTCCGCGGTGACGGTCGGTTTCACGATGACCAGCATGCTCCTCCTGTTCGTCATCTACGTCCAGTCGGTGCTCGGGCTGTCCCCGGCCGACGCCGGGCTGCTCATCGCGCCGCTCGCCCTGGTGTCCGGCGGCGTCGCGCCGTTCGCGGGCAGGCTTTCGGACCGGGTGAATCCCAAGTACCTGCTGGCGTTCGGGATGCTCTGCTTGAGCGGTGGCCTGTGCCTCGTCTCGCTGGTGATCATCCCGGCGAGCTCGCCGCAGGCCCTGCTCCCCGGACTGCTGCTCTGCGGCCTCGGGGTCGGGTTCACCTTCTCCCCGATGAACAACGTGACCCTCAACTCCGTCGAGCGTTCGCTGGTCGGCAGCGCGTCGGGCATCTTCAACACCGCGCGCCAGGTCGGCGGGGTGCTCGGCGGCGCGGCCGTCGCGGTCCTGGTGCAGGCGCGGGCCGGGGCCTCGATGACGGCGCTGGCGAACGAAGCGGCGGCGGCGTTGCCCGCCGAATTCCGGCAGCGGTTCATCGACGGTTTCACCGGGGAGGCCGGGGCGGAGGCCGCCGCCTCCGAGTTCGGCGGCACTCCGGAGATCCCCGCGGATCTGCCGTCCGAGATCGCGGCCCAGGCACGGGAACTGGCCGCGCAGATCACCGGCGCCGGGCTCACGGACGCGGTCAAGGCCGCCTTTTTGCTTCCCGTCGGCGCGCTGATCCTCGGCCTGGTGTGCTCGGTGAACCTGCGGGGGCCGATCGGGCGGCGCGAATCGCCCGATCGGATGCCCGCGGCCCGGTGAGCACCGACGCGGACCTGGCTACCGTCGCTGTATGACTCTCGTACCGACGGTCGACCTGAGCACCTGGCACGACGGCGACCGCACACAGCTCGCGCACGCCGTCGACGAGGCCTTGAGCCGCGTCGGGTTCCTGCAGGTGGTCGGGCACGGCATCCCGCGGGGGACGATCGACGACATGTGCGAAGCGACCGCTGCCTTCTTCGCGCTCCCTGTCGAGGAGAAGCTCCGATCCGCACCGGTCGACCGCGCTTCGGACCGCGGGTACGCGGCAGAAGGCACCGAAGGGCTGGCGTACAGCCTCGGCGAGACGACGCCGCCCGACCTGTCGGAATCGTTCGTCATCGGCGCGGAGCACATCGACGGTGAGGACCCCTACGGCTTCTTCGCCCCCAACATCTGGCCCGACCTGCCGGAGAACCTGCGTCCAGCGCTCACCGCGTACGCCGACGAAGCCCACCGGGTCGCCCGAGTGCTGCTGGAGATCTTCGAGAAGGCGCTCGGGCTGTCCGACGGCTACCTCGGCGCGTACACCCGGCATCCGACACGCACCTTGCGGGTGAATCACTTCGAGCGCCGTGCAGGAGCCCTCGAACCCCTGCCGGGCCAGATGCGGCTCGGCGCCCACACCGACTACGGCATCGTCACCGTCCTCTACGCCGACCCGGTCCCCGGCCTGCAGATCCACGGTCCCGACGGCGCCTGGCACGACGTCGTCCCCGCTGAGGACGCGCTGGTGGTGAACCTCGGCGACCTCACCGCGCAGTGGACCAACGACCGCTGGCGCTCCACCCTGCACCGGGTCGTGCCGCCGTCCGGGCCAGGACCGTCATGTCGGCGAAGCGTGGCGTTCTTCTTCGACGGCGATCACGACGCGCGGTTCGAATGCCTTCCGACCTGCCATTCCGCCGTCAACCCGCCGAAGTATCCGCCGGTCCTGGGCGGCGAGCACCTCTACGCCAAGATCACCGGCGGGCGGACCCTGGAACCGGCCGACGCGATGAACACCGCGGCGGACCGCGGTTGAGGGAGAATTCCCGGCGGACCATGTCCGGTCCGGTCCGGCGGCTCCGACGTCCCCGGCGGAAGGCACCGGAGCGGTGCCCGCCGAGAGGAGAGAACCGTGAAGTACATGATCATGATGTTCGGGTCGCAGAAGGACCTCGCCGACATCGCCGGTGCCTGGAGCAGCGACGAGGTCAAGGCCCTGCACGAGTTCATGGGCAAGTGGAACAACGATCTGGTCGAGTCGGGCGAGTTCGTCGACGCGCAGGGCCTCTCCCAGCCGGCGCACGCCCGCCGCATCTCCCTGCGCGACGGCTCCCTTGTGGTGACGGACGGACCGTACGCCGAGACGCAGGAGGTCCTGGTCGGGTACACGACCGTCGACTGCGCGAGCTACGACCGCGCGACCGAGATCGCGGCCCAGCTGGCGAACACCCCGCATCCGGAAGACAGCGACCTCGGCCGCGACTGGTACGTCGACATCCGGCCGTGCGCCGACAGCTTCGAAGAGCTGGAGCTTTAGGTGCCGGACAGCGGCGTCGAGGACCTCCTGCGCGAGCTGTCGCCGCAGGTCCTCGGCGCCGTCGTCCGCCGCTACGGTCACTTCGACCTGGCGGAGGACGCGACGCAGGAGGCGCTGCTCGCGGCCGCGACGCAATGGCCTGCCGAAGGGCGGCCCGAAAATCCGCGCGCGTGGCTCATCACCGTCGCCTCGCGGCGGCTGACCGACCTGCTCCGCGCCGAGCAGGCGCGGCGCCGTCGCGAGGACAACGTCGTCCAGCGGACCCTGCCGGAAGAACATCTCGCCCCCGCCGCGGACCGGCGTGCCGCCGACTTCGACGACACACTCGTCCTGCTCTTCCTGTGCTGCCACCCGTCCCTGTCGCCGTCGTCGCAGATCGCGCTGACCCTGCGGGCGGTCGGCGGCCTCACCACGGCGGAGATCGCCCGCGCGTTCCTGGTTCCCGAAGCGACCATGACCCGGCGGATCAGCCGCGCGAAGGCCGGGATCAAGGCCGGCGGTGTCCCGTTCGGCATGCCGCCGGAAGCGGGACGGCTCGACGCGGTGCTGCACGTGCTGTACCTGATCTTCACCGAGGGGTACGCGAGCACGTCCGGCCCCGATCTGGTGCGGAGCGACCTGTCCGCCGAAGCCATCCGGTTGACCAGGATCGTCCACCGGCTGCGGCCGGACGACAGCGAGGTCAGCGGGCTGCTCGCGCTGATGCTGCTCACCGACGCGCGCCGTCCGGCGAGGACGGGGCAGGACGGCGCGCCGATCCCGATGTCCGAACAGGACCGGAGCCGGTGGAACACCGAGTACGTCGCCGAGGGTGTCGCGCTGCTGTCCGAAGCACTGCCCCATGGGCCGACCGGGCAGTACCAGATCCAGGCGGCCATCGCCGCGCTCCACGACGAGGCGCCGAGCGCCGAGGAGACCGACTGGCCGCAGATCGAGGCGCTGTACGCACTTCTGCTGCGGCTCTCCGACAATCCGGTGGTGGCGCTGAACCACGCCGTCGCCGTCGGAATGGCCGAAGGACCGCGGGAAGGCTTGGTGGCGTTGGAAAAGCTGGGCGACCGGATCACTGGTGACCACCGGTTCCACGCCGCCCGCGCGCATCTGCTGGAGATGACCGGCGACACCGCCGCGGCGGTCGAGTCCTATGTGGACGCCGCGCGGCGCGCCACGAGCCTGCCGCACCAGCGCTATCTCAACGCCCGTGCCGAACGTCTGCGCTGACGCGATTCGTCACCTACTCGCGGCGTCGTTCAGCGCAAGCAGGTGACGAATCGCGTGGGTCAGCAGCTGACGAGGAGCCCGGTGATCGCCGTGCAGGTCGACGAAGCGGTGTCGTTGGCCGGGTTCGGATCGGCGACGGAACTCTGCGTGATCTTCGCGGTCGTCTTGACCGGTCCGACGGTCAGCAGCCCGGTCGCCACCGAGAACTTGGCCGTGGCACTGGCTCCGGACGCGAGCGACGGGAAGGCACAGTTGACGACCTTCGTGCCGCTCGGATTCGAGCAGGCCGAGGAGCCGGTGAAGCGCAACCCGTTACCGAGGGTCGACGCCACCCGGATCCCGGACGCCGCGGCCGGGCCCGCGTTCGTCACCTTGAGCGTGTAGTCGATCGACGACGTCAGGAGCCCGCGCGGGGACGCGGTCAGCGTGACCCCGAGGTCGGCGGCGGTCGTGCCGCCGGTGATGGTCAGGACGGGACCGTCGAACGTCTCGAAACTGTAGTTCTCACCGAGGAACTGGTGCCGCAGGGTCACCGGGCCGAGCGGAGCGTCGTCCTTGACCCGCAGGGTGAACGTCACCTTGCGGCTGTCGCCGGGAGCCACGTCCCCGACCCCGCCGCGGATGCTCACGACGTGCGAGCTGCAGCTGAGCGCTCCCGGGCACGAGACGACGTCGGCGATGCCCGTGAGCGGCGTCTCGGCGGTGTAGAGCGTCGCCGCCCCACCCTCGATGGCCGCGTCCGTGAGCGCGTTGTACAGCGAGTGCTCGACGGTGAACGTCTGTCCACGCTGGACGGTGGTCGGCCCGACCACCACCGAACTGGTGGGAGCCTCGGCGGAGGCGGGGGAAGGGGACACGAGCGTGATCGTGGCGGTCGCGACCACAAGCGACAGAAGTGTGGCTCTTCGGAGCTTCATCGGTTCTCACAATTCCGGTCGGGGGCGTCGCGCCGATCGGTGCGGACAACGATCAGTCGCCGGACGACGGGTATTCGTTACCGGTACTTTCCGCCGGCCGGACCGTCGCTTTCACCCGCTCGGAGCAACCAGGCGGCATGTCTCCGTGCGCAAGCAGTTCGATCACCCGCTCGCTCCCGAGCTGTGACCAGCGCCGGCTAGCTCGCGCTGTCACCGCGGAGCGCGGGAAGCAGATTCGCCTCCTCGTAAGCGAAATGCTCTTCGAGTCCGTTCACCACCCGCTCGAATTCCTCGCGCAGCGCCGCGCGTTCGATCGTCCCTTCGCCCTGCAGCAGCCGATCGAGATCGTGCAGCGCGCGGGACACGGTCTCATGCTCCCGGCGCAGCCGCTTCAGCGCCGGCGCGAGCCCGGGGTGGGCCTTCTCGATCGCGGTGAACGCGCCGTCCTCCCGGAGATGATGCATGCGCAGGTCATTGCAGAACGTCACGCAATGACCGAGCAGTTCGCCCCGCAGACGCGGCCGGTTCGCGACCGGCGCGCCGTCGAGTTCGGCCCGCGCGGCCGCCAGTGTCTTACGGAGCTCCCCGTGGTGGACGAGCAGCTGATCGGCGATCGCCCGGCCGCGGGCGGCGTCGACCTCCAAGAGATGCAGCGTGAAGCCCCGCTCCCCGCCTTCGAACGGCACGGCACGCGCGGCATGCGGTACGCCGTCGATCTCGAGAGTCGCCTGTGGACTGACCAGAAGGTCGCGATACCAAGGTGAATCACGGTCGGGCGCGAACGCCAGGTACCGGCTTCCGGCCGGGCGGCAGTCGACACGAGTGGTGCGGGGGCGCCCCGTTTCGGCGTCCGCGGTGGTCATCAGCACCGGTACTCCCCAGGTAGCATCATCGGGAAAGCTATTTTGCTTTGCAAGCAAAGCCTCTTTGTCTGCAAAGGTATCCAGGAGGGTGGCCGGTGTCAACCGAGGACATGGAAGTCGACGACGCCGTGCGGGCTTTGCTGCTGCTCATGCCGCGGATGGTCGGCAGGGCGAAGCGGATCAAAATCCCCGGCGAACTCCAGTCGTTGTCGTTGGCCCCACGTCACCTGTCGCTGTTGTCGTACCTGCTCTTCGACGGGCCCATGACGGTGAACGAACTGGCCGAACGGCTGGAGGTCGCCCCGACCACGGTGAGCCTGATGGTCGGGGAACTGACCAAGAAGGACGTGCTCGACCGGCGCGAGGACGAGACGGATCGCCGGCGGCGCATCGTCGCCATCGCCGAAGGGATGCGGCCCGCGATCGACGGCTGGCTCGCGCAGGGCGCCCGCGCCTGGCAGAAGGCACTCACGCCGTTGACCCCGGCAGAACGGCGCATGTTCATCGATACCCTGCGCGCGTACGAAGACGGACTGACCGACTAGGAGGAGCGGTGCGCTACCTGCTCATGCTCTGCGGGACCGACGGTGATCCGGCGGTGAACACCGACATCACCGAACCCTGCCGCGTCTGGGGCGAAGAGATGACGCGGCGCGGCCTGCGCGTCGACGGAATGGGCCTGCACCCGCCGTCGTCGGCGACGACCGTCCGCGTCCGCGGCGGCGAGGCACTGCTCACGGACGGTCCGTTCGCCGAGACGAAGGAACAGATCGGCGGCATCAACATCCTCGAATGCGACAGCCGCGAACAAGCCGTCGAGGCGGCGAAGACCCACCCGTGGGCCGCGATCGGCACGATCGAGGTCCGCGAACTGCTTTAGGTGATCCGGACGGTGACCTGATTGTCGGCGTAGGTGTAGGCCACGTATTCGAATTCGACGCCGGTGCGTTCGACGTACTCCAGCCACGCCTGGTGCTCGTGCCGCTGCCAGCCGGGATAATTGAAGAACTCGTCGAAATGCACGATGCTGCCGGACCGCAGACGCGGCCCCACCAGATCGAGCACGGTTTTCGCGGAGCTGTACAGATCGCCGTCCACGTGAAGGAAATCGACGACGCCTTCGTGCCGGTCGAGAAAACCGGGAAGCGTGTCCGCGAAAAGACCGACGACGAGTTCGGCGCCGGGGACATCGGGCAGGTCGTCGCGCGCGAACGAACCGGCGGGCATCCCGTTGAGCCAGTTCTCCGGCAGGCCTTGGAACCAGTCGAATCCGTAGGTCTCGACACCGCCCCGGGCCTTGGCGATCACCCGCAGCGTGTTCCCGCTCGCGACGCCGAATTCGAGGGCCATTCCACCGGACGGGGCAAGGGAGAGCGCGTACGCGAGAGTCTCTTGTGGACGCGCGAAATGTTTGGTCCCGGTCAGATGCTCACGGGCGAAACGATTGCTGTCCCTGGCCGCATCCTGGTCACCGGCGTAGATGATGTCGCGGCGGCTCCGGATTTCGAACTCGATGATCCGATCGAAACAGCGATCCCCTTGCCGGACGATCTCCGCGCGCAGTTCCGCGGCGACCCGGTCCAGTTCCTCCGTACAAGGATCATGGAAACGGCGGGCGAGCCGGTGCAGGCCCCGGCCGAGCGTGCCACGAGCCGACCGGCTCAGGGTTTTCAGGGCTGAATGGGGTACCAGGTGACGCATCCCGGGACGATACACCAGCACCTTTCGGGTGAACGGTGCCAGAAGGCGCGGAGCCGGTTTCGTTGCGGTAACCGAGGGGTCCGCTCCTAGCATCGCGATCACCGCCGACACTCGGGTGCCGGCACGGAAAAAAGGGGAGCACGATGAGCAGGATCGTCATCTTCGGGGCGGGCGGACGCGGCGGGCGCCGTGCCGTCGCCGAAGCAGTGAGCCGCGGGCACCAGGTCACCGCCGCCGTGCGGGATCCCGGCAGGCACCCGGATCTCGCCGGGGACGATGTCACCTTGATCGCCGCCGACGCCACCGTCGCGGACGACGTCGCGGAGGCCGCCGCCGGGCACGATGCCGCGATCAGTTCCCTCTACCGCGCGGATCTCCCGTCACGCGAGTACTACCCGGCCGCCGCGCACGCGCTGATCGACGGCCTCGGCCGGGCCGGTGTCGCGAGACTGGTCGTCGTCGGCGTCGGGTCGGCACTGGAGATCGCACCGGGCGTCGCCTTCCACGACCAGCCGGGCTGGCCGCCCGAACACCGCGAGTTCTCGCTCGGGCACACGGCGGAACTGGAGGTCTTCCGTGCGTCCGGCGACGGGCTCGACTGGGTGGTCGTCGCGCCGCCGCCGGTGATGCTCGACGAGCGCGCCGAACGCACCGGCGAATACCGCAGCGGGGACCACCGGGTGCTGCCGCGCGCGGCGG
Organism: Amycolatopsis lurida; assembly: GCF_900105055.1. Lineage (NCBI taxonomy): Bacteria > Bacillati > Actinomycetota > Actinomycetes > Pseudonocardiales > Pseudonocardiaceae > Amycolatopsis > Amycolatopsis lurida. The sequence continues at coordinate 5,581,613 of NZ_FNTA01000004.1, read as the reverse complement.
ACGCGGGGCCGTTCTCCTACGCGGATCTCGCGGTCGCGCTGGTCGACGAGATCGAGCGGCCGAAGCATTCACGGGTCATGGTCGCGATCGACCACTGAGTCTCACCGCGGTACATGAAGGCCCCCTTCATTGCGCTAGACGCGGTGAAGGGGGCCTTCATGTACTTGCGGGCCAACGTGGGACTCAGCGCTCTGGGGCGTCCCCGCCGTTCTGCTCGGCCAGGAACCGCTCGAACTGGTTGCCCAGTTCCTCGGCGGTCGGCATGTGCTCGACCGACTCCGCGAGCAGGCTTTCCTTGCCGGACGCCTCCATGAACGTGTCGTACTGCTGCTCCAGCGCGCGCACGACTTCGGCGACCTTCTCCGATCCGGCGACCTGGCGGGCGATTTCCGCTTCCGCCTCGTGCGACGCCTTCCGCAGTTCCCCGTCCGGCAGGTTCAGCCCGGTCGCCGCGGCGACGGCGCCGAGCAGGTTCAGCGCGGCGCTCGGGTACGTCGAGTCCTCCAGGTAATGCGGCACGTGCGCCGCGAACCCCGACGCGTCGTGCCCCCACTCGCCGAACCGGAACTCCAGCAGCCCGGCGATACTGCCCGGCACCTGCATCCGGTTGGGCAGCGGGCGGTGGTCACCGACGAGTTCGTTCCGCGTCGCGTGCGCGGTCACGCCGAGCGGGCGCGTATGCGGCGCGCCCATCGGGATGCCGTGGAAACCGGTGGTGAGCCGGACGTCCCAGCGTTCGACCAGCCCGCGCACCGCCGCGCAGAACCGCTCCCAGTCGTGGTCCGGTTCCGGCCCGGTGAGCAGCAGGAACGGCACGCCGTCGGCGTCGTGCAGCAGGCGGACGACCAGTTCGGGGGCGTCGTAGGCGTCCCAGTGGTCGATCGAGTAGGTCATCGCCGGACGCCGCGACCGGTAATCGATGAGGCGGTCCACGTCGAACCGCGCGATCACCCGGTGTTCGGAGGAGTTCAGGAGCTGCTCGACGACGAGCCTGCCCGCCGAACCCGCGTCCATGAAGCCGTCGAAGTAGTGCAGGAGCACGGCCCCGCCGAGGTCAGGGACGTCCGAGTCCACCTCGTACAGGTCTTCCGGGTCCAGCGCCACCAGATCCTCCAGGTTTCGTGGGTACGACCGTCCACAGGATGCCAACGCCCCGATAGGGGGTATCCATTCCGCCGACGGTGGCTCGGATCCTATCGGTCCGTGACAGTTGGCGCGGGCGGTCCACTCCGGGGTGGTGCAGGGTGGAGGGGTGACAGAAGAGATGCTCGGCCTGCGCCCGCCCGCCAATCGGGTGAGCAGGCGCGCCATCGGTTACTGGACGGTGTGGGCCTCGGTCGGCTGGGTGATCCTCATCGCCGCGCAAGCGGTGTTCGTCCTCACGAGCGACGACGCGCCGACGTGGCTCACGGTGACCTTGACGATCTCCTGCGTGATCGCACCGCTGCATCTGCTGGTCATGCCGCAGTGGCGCTACCGGATCCACCGCTGGGAGGTCACCGGCGAGGCCGTGTACACCCAGGAAGGCTGGCTCAGCCAGGACTGGCGGATCGCGCCGATCTCGCGGATCCAGACCGTCGACATCGAACGCGACCCGGTCGAGCAGTTGTTCCGGCTGGCGAAGATCACCGTGACGACGGCGTCGGCCGCGGGCCCGGTCAAGATCGCCGGTCTCGACCACGCCGAGGCGCTGAAGCTGGCCGCGGAACTCACGAAGACCACGCAGGCCACTCCCGGTGACGCGACATGAGCACCGAGGCACCATCGGACGCCGCCGTCGGCCAGTGGCGCCGGCTCGATCGCCGGATGCTGCTGATCCGGCCGGTGCTCGACGTCGTCAAATCGCTGCCGGTGCTGATCGGGACGGTGATCCTCGGCCGGGGCAACGGCTGGGAGTGGTTCGGGCTAGGCGTCACCGCGCTGACCGTGCTCGTCGGTGTCTCGCACGTGCTCACTTCCCGGTACCGCATCGCCGACGGTCAGGTGGAATGGACCACGGGCCTGTTGCTGCGCAAGCATCGCGCGATCCCGCTGGACCGGGTGCGCACGGTCGACGTCACCTCGGAACCCAAGCACCGTTTGTTCTCCCTCAGCGCCGTGCGCATCGGCACCGGACGGCATTCACCCGCCCAGGGCGCGAACGGCGACCAGCTGGTGCTCGACGCCGTCAGCCAGGCCGAGGCCCACCGCTTGCGCACGGTTCTCTTGCACCGCAAGGAGATCACCGAGACCGCCCCGCCTCCTGAGCAGGTCGTGGCGGTGGTCGACCGCAGGTGGGTGCGGTACGCGCCGTTCACACTGTCCGGGCTCGCCGTGGTGGGCGCGATCTTCGCCGCGGTCTGGCATTTCGCGCACCAGCTGGACATCGCCCCGGAGAACGTCGGCCCGCTGCGGGATCTCATGGACGATCTGGCGAACACGGCGGTGTGGCTGATCGTGGTCGTCGCGGCGGTCGCCCTGCTCGTGGTCGTCTCCCTGCTTTCCGTCGGCGGCTACGTGCTGTCGTTCTGGAACTTCAAGCTCACCCGGGAGACGGAGGGCACCCTGCACGTCCGGCGCGGGCTGATCACCACGCGTTCGGTGTCCATCGAAGAAGAACGGCTTCGCGGCGTCGAAGTGAAGGAGCCGCTGCCGCTGCGGATCGCGGGCGGGGCGCGGCTCACCGCGATCGTCGGCGGGCTGCGTGAGGGCAAGGGCGGGGACAAGGGCGGCGGGCTTCTGCTGCCGCCCGCGCCCGTCGGCCGGGTCCACGAGGTCGCGGCCGAAGTGCTGCGCGAGAACTTCGACCCGGCCACCGTCCCGCTGAACCGGCATCCCCGGCGGGCACTGACCAGGCGGCTGACCCGCGCGGTGGGTGGCGTGCTGATCCTGGCCGCCGCCCTGTTCGGCTTGGCGTGGATCGACTTCCTGCCGTCGTGGATGTGGCAGGTCGCGCTCGGCCTTGTCCCGCTCGCCGCACTGGTGGGCTGGGACCGCTACCGCAATCTCGGCCACGCGATCGTCGGGCGGTACCTGGTCAGCCGGTCGGGTTCGCTCGCGCGGGCGACGGTGGCGATCCGGCGCGAGGGCCTCACCGGCGTCGTCGTCAGCCGCTCGTTCTTCCAGCGCCGCGCCGGATTGATCACCGTGACGGCCCCGATCGCGGCGGGCAAGGGCGGCTACCAAGTGGTCGACGTCGGCGAATCGGCCGGGCTCGCGATGGCGGAGCAGGCGGCGCCCGGTCTGCTCACTCCCTTCCTCCGCCGGGAGGTTCAGCGATAGCCGGTGACGTCCGCGGGCAGGCCGGGATCCTGGACCTCGACGAGATAGCGCCAGCAATCGGGACGGCTGCCGTCGAGGTCGGTGAATCCGTATTCCTTCGCCAATTCGCCGCTGGACACCGATTTCCCGTTCCAGCGGGCGACTTCCGCGTCGCCGGCCAGCGCGGCGACCGCCCTTCCGACGAACGCCGGGCTTTCAGAAATGGCGAAATGCGGCTGCACCTTCGTCGCGTCACGCCAATTCTCTTCGGTCACCCGATAAGCGTCGAGCATCGCTTCGGACCGCAACCAGCCCGGCGTGACGGACACCGCGGTACCGCCATGCGGTTCCAATTCGTGCCCGAGGGCGAACGCCATCCGGTTCACCGCGGTCTTGGCCAGGTCGTAGAAGAACGAGACCCGGTAGTTCCCGGAGTTGTACTCGGCGGTGCCGTCGTTGACCTCGACGACCAGCGCGCCGCGCTTCCTGATCATGAGCGGGAGCGCGAAATGGCTGGTGATGGCATGGGTGTCGACGGCGAGCCGTAACGTCCGCAGACCGACGTCCAAAGTGGACTCCCAGACCGTCTTGTCCCACTCGATGGGCGCGCCGTAGATGTCGTTGACCAGCACGTCCAACGCGCCCTGTTCGGCGTCGATCCGTTCCACCAGTTCGCGGACCTCCTCCGCCGCCAAATGGTCCACGGCGATCGCGATCCCGCGCCCGCCCGCCTCGTCGACGAGCGCCGCCGTCTCCTCGATCGTCTCCGGGCGGTTCATTTCCGATCGCCGGGAACCGGTACTGCGACCGGTCACGTAAACGGTCGCGCCGGCGGCGCCGAGCTGGACCGCTATTCCCCGCCCTGCCCCGCGAGTCGCCCCGGCGACCAACGCGATCTTGCCGGCCAATGGCTTTTCCATGGGCCGAACCTAGCAAGAAGTCCGCTTGTTCATGGACCAAAGACCCTGGTCCGCAATTCACACAATGTGCTAGTTTCTTGACTCTTCGTGATTCTCCGGCGAGAGGTCGAGATGACGCCTGCCGCACGATCCCTGGACACCGCCCCGCCGAAACGGACCCCCGGCGCCAGCAGCTCGCGCAAAGTACTGCAACTGCTGCTCTCCTTTTCCGAACGCCGCTGGGACGCGAGCGTCGCCGAACTCGCGGCGAGGATCGGCACCCCGGTCGCCACGACCTACCGCTATGTCGCGCTGCTGAAGGAACTCCAGCTCCTGGAGGAGGGCAGGACGGGGCGCTACCACGTGACGAGCCAGGTGATGCCGCTCGCGCGGGCCGCGCAACTGGCCAACGATCTCGCCAGGCTGGCCCGTCCGGCGATGGAGGAGGCGGCCCGCGACCTCGGTGAGACGGTGCTGCTGTTCCAGCATTTCGGTGAATCCGCGGTCTGCGCGGACCGCGTCGAATGCGAACGCGCGATGCGTTTCACCTTCCAGCCGGGGCATTCCGTCCCGCTCGGCACCGGCGCGTCGGGCAAGATGCTGCTCGCCATGCTGCCGGAGGGCGAACGCGAACGGCGCCTTTCGTCGATCGTGCAGCGCCGCGGCCCGAGCGTGCGGGAAGAGGTCAAACGCGCCGGGGCGAACCGGTTCGCGGTCAGCTGGGGCGAGCTGGACGACGGCGTCTGGTCGTGTTCCGTGCCGATCCCGAGCACCGGGCACCGGCCCGCGGTGCTGACACTGGCCGCCCCCGCCACCCGGATCGGTGACGACGCGAAGCGGGCGGCCATCGTCGCGCTCCAGTCGTACGCGAACCGGATCCACCGCGCCGTTTCGTCGTTCGCCCTCTGAAGAGCGCCCACGCGAGTGTCGTCCATCCAGTCACGCGTGTCGTCCGTCTGATCACGCGTGTCGTCCATCCGGTCACGGGGCCGGCCGGCCTCGCCCTCTAATTCACGCGCCGCCACGCGCCGCGGCGGGGTAGAACTCGAACCGTGATCCGACTCGCCACCTCCGACGACCTGCTCGCCCTCCAGGACATCGAACGTGCCGCCGGCGAACCGTTCCGTGCGCTCGGCATGGCCGCGATCGCCGACGACGACCCGCCGTCGATCGCGGACCTCACGGCCTTCCAGCGCGCGAACCGGGCCTGGGTGTGGGACGCGGGCGACGGGCCGGTGGCGTACCTGCTCGCCGAGGTCGTCGACGGTCACGGCCACATCGAGCAGGTGTCCGTCCATCCCGCTCACGCGCGCCGGGGCCTCGGGCGGCGGCTGATCGAGCACGCCGCCGAGTGGGCTTCGCGCGAAGGGCTCGCCGGGCTGACGCTGACGACGTACGCCGAGGTGCCGTGGAACGCGCCGTACTACGCCCGGCTCGGCTTCGTGACGCTCGACGAGGAGAGCCTCACAGACGGCCTGCGAGCCGTCCGGGATCACGAAATCGCCCGCGGCCTGGACGCGTGGCCGCGGGTGACCATGCGGAGATGACCCGCCCGGGGGGTCGGGTTGGCGGCGGGCATCGAACATGTGTTCTACTGTCGGCGCCGGCCCCGGAGGGGGAAGCTCCGCGGGCCGGCACCGGACTTCAGGGAGGCACGGATGGCCGTCAAGATCACCCATCTCACTAATGGGCAGCAGGTGCGCTTCGCCAACGCGGACGGCGCCCGGCGCTACGCCGAGATCATCGGCGGCGGGGTCGACAAATGGCGGTTCACCGTGGTCAGCGGGCACGACCGCCCGGAATTGTCGGGGCGGGTCGTTAATGTGCCGGTATGGCGTATGACTTCCAGGTGACGGTGGACTCCGCCCGTCCGCACGCCCTCGCGGACTGGTGGGCCGAGATGCTCGGGTGGCGGGTCGAGGAGAGCAACGAGGAGTTCATCCGCGAGATGGTCGCCGAGGGTTACGCCGCCGAGGAAGCGACGACCACGCACAACGGCGTCCTGGTGTGGAAGGACGGCGCGGCGATCGTCCACCCGGAGACCGGGCAGCGGTTCCTCTTCCAGCTGGTGCCCGAGGGGAAGACGGTCAAAAACCGGCTGCACCTCGACATCCGCGTGGGGGCGGGCAAGATCGAGGCCGAGCTCGAGCGGCTGACCGCGCGCGGTGCGACGTTCCTGCACCGCGGCAAGCAAGGGCCCGCGGAGTGGATCACGATCGCGGACCCGGAGGGCAACGAACTCTGCCTCTCCTGAGGCGGGCCCGCGAGGGCCCGCCACTGGGGGTGTCATGAAGGGACCTGGTCCCGTCGGCTGTGCCCTTCATGACCGAGCGCGCGGCCCTCGTGCGCGTCGCGCCTCGCGTGAGGCGTGACAGTCGTGGGTGTTCCCTGGTCGTTCCGGCGGCCCGGGAACACCCACGACGATCCGGTTACCGGTTCCGGTCCGCTCGCCAGATCCGGCTGCGCAGGTCGGCACCGCGGATCACCTGGATCCGCCAAGGCGTCAGGCGCAGCACATGCAGCCGCGGGTCGGACGGTGCCTGCCAGAAATTGCCGAGGGGGTAGCCGGCGCCGCGCGGGCTGGTCTTGCGGTACAGGTCCCACACATGCTCCTTGACCGAGGGCTCGTTGTCCCAGACGGCCACCGCGTCGACCGCCACCGAGTTGTTCCCCGGTGCCCAGTAAGAGAAATTGGTATGCGGGTTGCCTTCGAGATGGGCCGCCTTCACCGGGGTCCGAAAGGTGGCCAGCCAGCCGAGCGGACGCCCGTCGACCTTCTCCCACACCGGGATGAGCACCCGGGTTCGCGGGCGGTTCTGGGCGTCGACGGTCACCATCGTGGCGTAGTTGATGGCTCCGACGTAGCCGTTGAACTCGGCTTCCAGCTCACCGAAGTCCCGGGTCGTCGTGGTCATGCGGCGCTCCGGAAGGATTCCACGGCGCGCGAGAGGCTGGCCGCGCCGTGTCCGGCCGCGATCTGCCGGTCGATCAGGTCCTTGATCGGGAGCAGGGTGTCCGGCGGGACGTCCAGCGCCCGGCTGGCCCGGATGATCGTGCTCAGCCCCGCCTGGTTCATGGCAAGACTGGACTCGCCACCGGTGTATCCGCCACGGTCGATCTCCTCGGCGAAGGTGGTCAGCGCCGGGAACGAATCCGCCAGCCAGGACAGCAGCATCGGCGTCAGCTCGGTGGCACGCACCCCTGCCGCCGACGCCATCGCCGTGGCGTGCAGGAAACCGCCGATCATGCCGTACATCCCGGCCAGGATGGCGACGTCGTAACCCGACGCGAGACCGGCGTCGGCGCCGAGGAAAGTGCCTTTACCCAGCAGATCCAGCTTCGGCTGCCAGCGCCGGTGAACGTCCTGGGCACCGCTGTAGCTGATCGACGATCCGGCGGTGCCGATCGTCTGCGGCACCGCGTAGACGGCTCCGTGCAGGTACCGCGCGCCGTGCTCGGCCGCCCAGGTGGCCAGCTCACGCGCGTCCTCCGGCCCGCCGGACGTGACGTTGACCAGCGCGCGCCCGGCGACGGCATCACCCGCCGTCGTCAGGACCTGCCGGGCGACGGTGGCATCGAGCAGCGCGACGAGGACGAGTTCGCTCGACTCGATCGCCTCCGCGGCCGTGGCCGCCGCCGTCGCCCCGGCAGCGACGAGCGCGTCCGCCTTGGCGGCGTCGCGGTTCCAAACGGTCGTGGGAATCCCTTGGCGCAAGAAGGTTTCAGCCAGCGCGTGGCCCAGGTTGCCGAGGCCGATCACGGCGACTCGGTCAGGTGTCGTACTCATGTGACCAGCCTCGCGGCCCGCACTTCCCGCTGCCAGTGACACTGATGACCGGAAGCACCAAATTCGTGCCATAGGCTGTGTCCATGAGCGCTGGTTCGGTCGCCCTGGTCGTCCCCGACGAGATCGGGATCGCCTTCTGGGACCTGTACGAGGTGAGCATCCCCGCCACCGTTTTCGGGATGCCCCAGCCCGATCTCGCCGATCCCTGGTACGACCTGCGGCTGTGCGGAACCGGCGACCGGTCCGAGGCGGCGGCTCCCGGGTTCGCGCTGCGCACCCCGTACCGGCTCGACGACATCGTCGGCGCCGACACGGTCATCGTGTCGTCGGTACCGGACGAGGTCCTCAGCGACGGCGCGCCGGTCTCACCCGAGCTGATCAGCGCGTTACGGCGCGCCCACGACGCGGGCGCGCGGATGGTCTCGCTGTGCTCGGGCGCTTTCGCGCTCGCCGAGGCCGGGCTGCTAGACGGCCGTCGAGCGACCTCGCACTGGATGCACACCGCGGAGCTGGCCGAGCGGTTCCCCGAGGTCGAAGTCGACGACTCCGTGCTCTACGTGGACGACGGCGACGTGCTCACCAGCGCCGGGATGACCGCCGGCCTCGACCTGTGCCTGCATCTGGTCCGGCGCGATCTCGGGGCGCACGTGGCCAACCAGCTGGCCCGCCGGATGGTCGTGCCCGCGCACCGGCCGGGCGGACAGGCCCAGTTCATCGATCTTTCCGTTCCCGCCACCGACGACCAGGGGCTGGCACCGGTGCTCGACTGGGCGAGGGCCCATCTCGACCGGCCGTTGACGATCGAAGATCTCGCCCGGCGCGCCATGATGAGCCGCCGGACCTTCTACCGGCGCCTCCAGCAGGCGACCGGCACGACACCGCTCCAATGGCTGCTGACCCAGCGGCTTTCCCGGGCGCAGAGCCTGCTGGAATCGACCGCCCTGCCGGTGGAGCGGATCGCGGAGCTCAGCGGTCTCGGCACCGCGAACAACCTGCGCCACCACTTCCTGAAGCAGGTCGGCGTCTCGCCCGGTGCCTATCGGAACGCGTTCCCGCGGCAGCCACCGGTGACCGCCGCCGCGGGATGACGTCGTCTAGACGAGCTTGTCCAGCGCACGCGGCAAAGCCGTCGTGAGCAGGTCGAGTTCGGCCTCGCCCGCGATCAACGGCGGCGAGACCGCGATCCCCTTGGCCAGGTTCCGCACGAGGACGCCTTCGTCCCGGGCCAACCGCTGTAGCCGGTTCGCCGCGCCGGGGTTCGCCTCGATGACTTCGGCCTTCAGTTCGACCGCGCCGAGAAAGCCCAGCCCGGCCCGGACCTCCGCCACCAATGGATGCGAAGCGAGCCCGGAAAGCGCGTCCGCCAGCGGCTTCTCCAGTTCTCGCCCGCGCGGGATGAGCCCGTCGCGCTCGTAGATGTCCAGCGTCGCGTTCCCCGCGGCGCACGCGACCGGATGCCCGGCGTAGGTCGCGCCGTGCCGCAGCACCGGCGCACCGGGCGAGCCGGTGAAGAACGGCTCGGCCACCCTCGGCGCGACGATCAGCGCGCCCAGCGGGATCGTGCCGCCGGTGATGCCCTTCGCGGTCGTGATCATGTCCGGTTTCACGGCCCACCGGTCGATCCCGAACCAGGTACCCAGCCGCCCGAACGCGGCGATCACGCAGTCCGCGACGAACAGCACGTCATGCCTGCGGCAGATCTCGGCGACCGTCTCGATGTACCCGTCCGGGGGAAGGAGGACGCCGCCCGCGCCGATCACCGGTTCGCAGAAGAACGCCGCGACCCGCTCCGGCCCGACCCGCAGGATCTCCGCTTCGAGCGCTTCGGCGCTGTCGTAGGGGACGTGCGAGATGTCCCCCGGCAGCGGACCGAAGCCCGCCGCGTTGGCCGCGATGCCGCCGACGGCCGTGCCGAAACCGTGCGTGCCGTGGTAACCCTGCACCCGGCCGATGACATGCACCTTCTCCGGGCGCCCGGTGTGAGCGAAGTACGAACGGGCGATCTTGACCGCGGTGTCGATGACGTCACCGCCGCCCGACCCGAAGAACACCTTCGAGCCCGGTTCGGGTGCCAGCGCGGAGACGCGCTCGGCGAGCTTCAGCGCGGGCTCGTTTGCGTTGTAGCCGAACAGGTTGTACGAGTCGAGCGTCCGCAACTGGTCCGCGACGGCCTGCACGATCTCCTCGCGCCCGTGCCCGAAGTTCGCGTACCAGAGCGACGCCGTCGCGTCGAAGTACCGGTTGCCTTGGTCGTCCCAGACGTAGGAACCCTCGCCGCGGGTGATGACGAGCCGGTCGCCGTCGACCGCTCCCATGTCCGCGAAGGGGTGCCACAGGGGATTGCGCGCGGACGCCGACGAAACCATGATCTTCCTCCTCGTGCTCGTGCCCCCCATCCTCACCCGGATCCGGCCGGAACGCGAACACTCCATCGTGCACAGTTCGTGCTTCGGATCTGTCCGGTCTGTCGGCCCCGTCGCCGTTCGTGTCGCGAAAGCCACTTTCGGGACATCACACATCTCGAAAGTGGCTTTCGCGACACGCGCCCGGACCACCTGGGCAGGCCACCGACGTTGCGAAAGCCACTTTCGCAACGTTGAAGGTTGCGAAAGTGGCTTTCGCAACGCGCCAAAAGCGCCCTCACGACCCTCGACGGTCGTAGGCGGCCAGCAGCTGCTTTTCCGCATCCCGCAGGTACTTCTCCAATGCCGTCTCAGCGGCTCCGAAACGCCCCCGCTCCAGATCCCGCAGGATCCGCTCGTGCCGCTCCAGGAACGGCTCGAAGAACGCACGCGTGTTCTCCGTCAGCACGAAGAAGAGCCGCGTCTCCGCCAGCACCTGGCGCATCGTCGTGCTGACCCGCTCGCTGCCCGCCAGGTCGCCCACCGCCTGGTGGAACGCGATACTCGCGGTCCCGACGGCCTGCCAGTCGCCTTCGTCGGCCGCGGCACGGCCGTCCCGCACCGCGTCCGCGATCGCCGACAAGTCCACAGTGGACAGTTCGGCCGCACGTCGCAGCGCACCGCATTCGGTGACCCGCCTCATCACGTAGAGATCCGAGATGTCCTGCGCGGTCAACTCCCGCACGAACACGCCGCGGTTGAGTTCGTGCACCGCGAGCCGTTCGTGCGCCAGGAGCTGGAAGGACTCGCGCAGGGTGTTGCGCGAGACGCCCAGCGCGGCGCTGATCGACGGTTCCGAAAGCCTCGACCCGGGCGGGAAGACGCCCTCGGTGATGCGCTGGCGCAGGATCTCGGCGACCCGTTCCGCCGTCCCGCTCCGTTCGAGTAACGGTCTGTCGCTGGCCGGCGTCTCCTCGGCGGCAGATGTGGACATGGCGCTACCTGACACCGAGTTCGAAGTCGAGACTGTACCGGTTGCCCGGCATGGCGCCGGCGGCCTTGGCGCCGTCGATCGGGAGGGCGACCCCGTTGACGAACCGGGATTCGTCACTGGCCAGGAAGACCACCGCTTTCGCGACCTCCCACGCCTCGCCGACCCGCGCCGCCGGTGTGCTCGCGGTCAACTGGTGTTGCTTGGCTTCGAAGTCCTCCGGAGAGGCGAGCGTGCCGCGCAGCATGTCCGTGTCGATCGCGCCCGGGTTGACCGTGTTCGCCCGGATCCCCTGGTGCGCGTGCGCGACGGCGATCGACTTCGTCAGGCCGACCAGGGCGTGCTTGGTGGCGTTGTACACCGGGTCGCCGGGGCGGCCCATCACCCCGCCGTTGGACGACGTCGTGACGATGCTGCCTGCCTTGTTCGCGATCATATGCGGCAACACCGCCCGCGTGCCGAGGAAGGCCGCGCGCACGTTCAGCGCGAAGATGTCGTCGAACTCCGCCAGCGTGGTGTCCACCAGCGGTTTCCCGAGGTGGATGCCGACGTTGTTGAACAGGACGTCGATCCGCCCGTTTTCGGCGACCACGCCGCGCACGAATTCGTCGACCTGCCCCTCGTCGGTGGCGTCCACAAGGGAGTGACGGGCGTCTTCGACGGATTCCGCGGGTTCGCGGATGTCACTGGAGAACACGGTCGCGCCCTCGGCGACGAACTCCTTCACGGTGGCGAGGCCGATGCCCCTCGCTCCCCCGAAGACCACCGCGACCTTGCCTGCCAGCCGGCCCATGCTCATTTCCTCCCTCTCAGCGAAACCGCCGTGTAGTCCTCCGGAAGGCGCACCAGCGCCTCGGGATCTCCGTGATAGGTCACCTCGACGCCGTACAGCTCGCGCGCCGCTTCCACCGAGACGTATCCGTCGACGACGTCGGCGAGCACGGCTTCCTGATCCCGCTCGAACGGGTCCCCGTAACCTCCGCCGCCCGGGAGTACCACGTTCACCACGTCGTCCGGCCGCAGGTCCACCCGGCTCTTCGACGGCAGTGGGCCACGGGTCAGCTCGAACCGGCCCACCGCCCCGTCGTGTCCCGAGTCCACACCGGACGCCGGACGGCGCACCCGGTCGACGTTCCCGTTGACACTCCAGGAGATCTCGCCGCGGGCGGCCATGGTGGTGCACTGGCCAAGGCCGCCGCGCCACTTTCCGGCGCCGCCCGAATCCGTGCGCAGCACACGTTCACGCTGGATCAACGGCGCCATCGTCTCGATGACCTCCGTCGGTGTCGACCGCAGTCCACTCGGGAATCCCGTGGTGTTCAGTCCGTCCTTTGTGGACCTCGCACCGATACCGCCGGTCTGGAAGACGTTGAGCATGAACTCGCGACCCTCGGCGTCGGCGCCGCGCCAGATCGTCATCCACAACGCGTCCGCGCTGTGCGCCATGGCGTTCCCCGGCAAGGCCGTGATCAGCAGCGAAGGCAGGAAGTGCCCGATCAGGTGCCGCGACGCGACCGGCGCGGGCGGGGTGCAGTTGAGCACCGAGCCCTCCGGCGCGGTGACGTGCACCGGCCGGAACGAGCCCGCGTTGTGCGGCACCTCCGGCGAAATGGCCGCCTTGACCGCGAACGACGCGTACGCCCTGGTGTAGTTCAGGACGACGTTGATCCCGCGGCGGCTCTGCGGCGACGAACCGGCGAAATCGAGGTGGATGTCCGCACCTTCGATGGTCACGGCGACCTTGAGGACGATCTCTTCGTCGTCGAATCCGTCGGTCACCAGCTCGCTGGTGTAGGTGCCGTCCGGCAGTTTCGCCAGCGCGTCCCGCAGCGCCCGCTCGGAGCGGTTCATGATCTCCGCGGCGACGTCGTCCAGGGAATCGAGCCCGAATTCCTCCAGCAGCCGCACCAGGCCGGCGGCACCGACCTCGTTCCCGGTGACCTGCGCGTACAGGTCGCCGATGGTCTCCTCCGGGGTCCGGACGTTCGCGCGGATCAGCAGTTCGAGATCCGCGTTGACCTCGCCCGCGCGGAGGAACTTCATGATCGGCAGGCGCAGGCCCTCTTCGAAGACCTCACTGGCCTCGGCGGAGACCAGGCGCCCGCCGATGTCCGGGGCGTGGCAGCAGGAGGCGAACCACGCGACCAGCCGTCCCCGCAGGAAAACCGGCGTCGCGACGGTGATGTCGTTGATCTGCCCGGCCGTCTGCCACGGGTCGTTGGTGAGCAGGACATCGCCGGGTTCCAGCGTCTCCGGCGGGTACGCGGCGACGAAATGCCGCATCCCGGTCGCCATCGCGTTGATGTGACCCGGTGTCCCGCCGACGGACTGGCCGATCATCTCGCCGCGGGAGTCGAACACCGCGCAGGCGAGGTCGAGCGATTCCCGCACCACGGACGAGAACGCCGTGTTGACGAGCGCGTTCTGTTGTTCGGCCAGGATGGAGTGCAGCCGGTTTCCCAGTACCCCGACCAGGATCGGGTCCACGCTCATACCGTCACCACCAGACTGGCGTCCGCGCCGACGGCACAGCGGGCCCCCGGTGGAACGACCACAGTGGACTCTCGTTCCTCCACGATGGCCGGTCCCTCGACGCGATCACCAGGCTTGAACCGGTACCTGTCGAACACCGCCGTGTCGACAAAGCCACCTTCGGCGGGGAAGTACGCGGGACGGCTCCCCTTGCGCGCGTCGCCCTCGGCCTCGGCTCCCGCGAGTTCCAGCGTGACCTCGGGCGCCGGGCCGCTGGAGACGACGCGCCAGTTCAGCACCTCGATCGCGACGTCCGGCCCGGTCCGCCGGTACAGCGTCCGATAGGTCTCGGTGAACGCGTCGATCAGCGAACCCGGCCAGTCCCCGCCCTCGACCGGCACCCGGATCTCGTAGCCCTGCCCGGCGTACCGCATCTCGGCGATCCGGCGGTGCGTCACCGCCGCACTGTCCACACCGGACTTCTCCAGCAGCTCCGCGCCCTCGGCCTCCATCTCTCCGAACAACGCGCCGACCTGGTCCCGGGAAAGGTCGAGCACCGCGGAGCGCGCCGAACGCACGAAGTCGAAGGCCAGTGGCGCGGTGAGGAATCCCGCCGCACTGAGCACCCCGGCGGCGGGCGGCGCGACCACCTCGGGCGCGCCGAGCGCCCGCGCCACCCCGACGCCGTGCACCGGGCCGGCGCCGCCGAAAGTGAACATCGGCAGCTTCGCCGGATCTTTGCCTCGCTCGACCGCGTGGACCCGGGCGGCGTTGGCCATGTCCTCGTTGACGCTGGTGTGGATGCCCCAAGCGGCCTCTTCGACGCTGACGCCGAGCGGTCCGGCGATCTTCGAGCGGATCGCCTCGCGCGCGCCGTCGAGGTCCAGAGTCATTCCGCCACCGAGGAAATACCCCGGATCCAGATAACCGAGCACGAGGTCGGCGTCCGTCACGGTCGGCTCGGTGCCGCCTCGTCCGTAACAGACCGGACCGGGCTCGGACCCCGCCGAATCCGGGCCGACGGTGAGCAGGCCGAGCGCGTCGATCCGCGCGATCGAGCCGCCGCCGACACCGATCTCGATCATGTCCGTGACCGGTACCTTGACCGGCAGCCCGGATCCCGGCAGCAGCCGGTACTTCCGGTCCACCTCGAACTCGTGCGTCACCAGCGGCGCGCCACCGGAGATCATGCACAATTTCGCCGTCGTGCCGCCCATGTCGAAGGCCAGCAGATCCTCGACCCCCGCCGCGGACCCGATCGCGGACGCGGCCAGCGCCCCGCCTGCCGGCCCGGATTCGAGGATGCGGATCGGGTAGCGCGCGGCGGTGTCGACGGTCGCGATCCCGCCGTTGGACAGCATGATGTGCGGTGACGGCCGCACCCCGGCCCCGTGCAGGCGCCGTTCCAGGTCACGCAGGTAACGTTCGGTGAGGTCCTGGACGTAGACGCATCCGACCGTGGTCGACATCCGTTCGAACTCGCGGATCTCGGGAACGACCTCACTGGAGAGCGCGACCCGCAATCGAGGCGCGACCTTCCGCAGCACCTCGGCGGCCCGTCTTTCGTGCGCGGGGTTCGTGAAGGCGTGCAGGAAACAGATCGCCACCGCGTCGATCCCCCGGGCGTCGAGCTCACGGCCGAGCCGCGCGACGTACTCCTCGTCCAGTCCTGTGTGGACAGTGCCGTCGGCGAGGATCCGCTCAGGGACGTCGAACCGCAGGTGCCGTGGCACCAGTGGCGCCGGCAATTCGATGAGCAGGTCGTACAGTTCGTACCGGTGCTCGCGCCGCATCTCCAGCACGTCGCGGAAACCGGCCGTCGCCAGCAGGGCGGTGCGTGCTCCCTTGCGTTCGATCAGCGCGTTCGTGACCAGTGTCGTGCCGTGCACGAACTGCTCGACGTCACCCGCGTCCAGCCCGGCGTCCGCGAGCGTCCTCTTGAGACCTTCTTCGACCGCCCGGCCGGGCTCGTCGTGCGTTGTCAGCACCTTGCCGACCGCCACGATACCGGTCTCGTCGAGTACGCAGAGATCGGTGAACGTGCCGCCGATGTCCACGCCGACACGGAGCCCGGTCACAGGGATTCCTTGCGGTACCAGCGCGGCGAGGTGTTGAGCGGCGGAGCCATCTTCGCGCGCACGACCAGGACGTTGGGCTCGTCGGACTCGACGAATTCGCCGAGCAGCCGCCGGAACGCCCGCCCGAATCCGGAGACACGGTCCGCGTGTACGCCGAAAGCCCTCGCCAGGCCGACGAAATCGGGACTGTCCCAGTCGACCCCCCGGCGCGGCAGTCCCGCGCGATCCTGGTCGTAGCGGAGCATCCCGTAGCCGCCGTCGTCGACGAGGATCACCGTGACCGGCAGCTGTTCCTGCGCGAGCGTGTGCAGATCGCCGCAGCCGAACAGGAAACCGCCGTCCCCGCTGACGCAGATCGCGCGGCCGACGCCCGCGGCACCCGCGCCGAGCGCGGCGGGGAAGCCGTAGCCGAGGGTTCCCCAGCCCATGGGATATGCGAGCTTGCGCGGCGCGCGGACGCGATGGAACCCGCCGATCCAGTACCCGGCCACGCACATGTCCGCGACCACGACCGCGTCCTGTGGCAGCACCTCGTCCAAAGTGGACAAAAGGTCGGCGGCCTGCGGCTCCTCCTCCTTGATCCGCTGCCGGACCCGGGCGGAGACCTTGGCGAGCCTGCCGACGAGTGCCGCGATTCCCGCGCGTTCCTCGACCTTCAGCGCCTCGACGAGCACCCGGGCGTCACCGACCAGGGTGATGTCCGGCCGGTAGTTCTTGGCCGCGTCGTCCGGGTCGACGTTGATCGCGATGAGCTTCTTCGGCTGCGGCATCAGCCAGTTCTGGGTCATCAGCCCGTCGAAGTCGGTGCCGATCGCGAGGACGACGTCGGCCTCGTCCCACAGCGCGCCGACCTCGGGCGCGTGCACCGGATTCGGGGCGAGGCAGGGGTGATCGACCGGCAGGAGCCCGCGAGCGCCGAACGTGGTGAGCACCGGCGCGGCCAGCCGTTCGGCGAGTTTCCCGATCGCCTCACCCGCCTCGGCGCGCAGCGCGCCGCCGCCCGCCCAGATCAGGGGCCGGTCCGCGGCCACGAGCAGGGCCTCGGCCTCGCTGAGATCCGGGATCTCGGACGGCCGGGCGTGCGACCGCGGCGGGCGGCGCGCGGGCGTCCGCTCCGACAGGAAGTCGGCGGGGATGCCGAGGTACACCGGCCCGCTCTGCGGCTGGAGCGCGAGCCGGGCCGCGCGGTGGAGGGTGGCGGCGACCTGGTCGGCGCTCGTGACGGTGAAGCCTGCCTTGGTGACCGGCGCGAACATCGCCTGCTGGTCCGACGTTTCGTGCAGCACGCCGCGGACCACGCCCGGCCGCCGCAACGTGGACGGGATGTCGGTCGCGATGATCAGCACCGGCGCGGCCGACGCCATGGCCTCGCCGACGGCGGCGAGCGTGTTCGCCGCGCCGGGGCCCGTGGTCACCAGCGCGACGCCGAGCTTCCCCGTGGCGCGGGCGTACCCGTCGGCGGCGTACCCCGCCGTCTGCTCGTGCCGGACGCCGACGAGCCGGATGTCCGTATCGGCCAGCGCCTCCCATAACGGCAGGTTGTGCACCCCGGGGAGACCGAAGACGACTTCGGTCCCCAGAGCGGTCAGCGCGTCGGCGAGATGCTGGGCTCCGGTGGGTGCAGGCACCCCGCCGATAGTGCCAGATCGTTCAACGATCCAGCAACCAGCGCGCCGGGCCTCGTGAGTGGCAAGGACGGTTAGAACCGTCCTTGCCACTCACGAGCCTCAGTACAGACCCGCCGCGTACCTGCTCGGTTCGTAGTACGCCTCGAGGTCGGCCAGGGAATCCTCCGGCCGTTCGAAGGTTTTGGAGATCGCCGCCCGCGACGGCAGCACGTCGGGCGCCCAGCTCTCCGGCGACCAGAGCTTCGAGCGCATGAACGCCTTCTGGCAGTGGTGGAAGATCTCGTCGATGTCGACGACCAGCGCGAGCTTCGGCCGGCTGCCCTTCACGATCATGTCGTCGAAGAACGGCGCCTCCCGCACGAGCCGCGCGCGGCCGTTGATCCGCAGTGTGTCACCGCGACCGGGAATCAGGTAGATCAGCCCGACGTGCGGATTCGACAGCACGTTGCGGAACCCGTCGGCGCGCCGGTTGCCGGGGCGCTCCGGGATGGCGATCCGCGTGTCGTCCAGTACCAGCGTGAACCCGGCCGGGTCGCCCTTCGGCGAGACGTCGCAGGTGCCGTCGGCCGCCGAGGTCGCGATCAGCACGAACGGCGACTCCGCGAGCCACTGGCGGTCCAGCTCGTGCAGCGTCGGGCGCGCCTTGTTCGCGGTCCGTTCCAGCGGCGGCGGCAGGATCTCGCGCAGCTCGGCTTCGGTGGTGACTTCGACGAACTCAGACAATGTTGTGCTCCCTCGTCACAGCCCGGTCGCCGGCGAACCGGCGGACGTCGAGCCCGGTGATGTCGATGGCCGGGACCCGCCCCAGGTAGAGGTCCCGCACGAGCTCCCCCACCGCCGGGCCCATCTGGAACCCGTGCCCGGAAAAGCCGGTGGCGTAGAAGAACCGCGACACCTGGACGCTCTCCCCCACGATCTGGTTGCGGTCGGGGGTGACCTCGTACAGCCCGGCCCAGCCGCCGCGGATCCCCGCGTCGAGCACCGCGGGCACCCGGCGCGCGGCGATTTCAGCGAGTTCCGGCAGCCATTCGCCCGGCTGGTAGCGAGTGTCGAAGCCGGGGTCGCCGTCACCGTCGCAGAAGGACATCGCCAGGCCGAGACCCTCGCGGTGGAAGTAGAAGGCGGACGGCATCTCGATGGTCAGCGGCACCGACTCGGGCAGATCGGCGACCGCTCCGGTGAACACGACCTGCCGCCGGAACGGCCGCACCGGGAGGTCGACACCGGCGAGTTCGCCGATCCGGCCCGACCACGCGCCCGCCGCGCAGACCACCGCGTCCGTCCGCACGAAACCGGCCGAGGTCCGGACACCGGCGATCTCGTCACCGTCGCGTTCGATCCCGACGACCTCGACGCCGGTCCTGAGCACCGCGCCATGCCCGCGGGCCGCCCGCGCGTACCCCTGGACGGCGGAGTCCGGAGTCGCCTTCGCGTCGTCCGGCGACCACAGCGCCGCGACGACGCCTTCGGTCTCGATCAACGGGGAGAACCGCCGCGCTTCGGCGGGCTCGACGAGACGGCTGCGGACGCCGTAGGAATTCTGCAGTTCGGCGCAGCGCTCGAATTCGGGCAGGTCCGCGGGGTCGGTGACCAGGTACAGGTAGCCGTCGCGGCGGAAATCGATCTCGGTCCCGTACGTTTCGGCGAAGGAGGCGTACTCGGCCAGCCCGCGCAGCCCGATCTCGATGTTGACCCGGGTGGTGAACGACGACCGGATCCCGCCCGCCGCCTTCGCCGTCGAGCCCGCGCCCAGGATGTCGCGTTCGACCAGCAGGACCGAGACCCCGGCGGCGGCGAGCCGGTACGCGCAGCTGACCCCGATGATGCCGCCGCCGATCACGACGACGTCGGTGCGTTCAGGAAGTGGCTCCATGCGGGTCCCCGATCCGTTCGTCCTCGGGCGGCGGTCCCGGCGGCGTGCCGTCGCCGAACGGGCGCCCGCCCAGCTGCTCCCGGTGATGCGGCGTCGTCCAGCCGGACAGGTCCGGTCCCAAGGGGACGATCCGCGTCGGGTTCACCTGCTCGTGCACCGCGTGGTAGTGCCGCTTGATGTGGTCGAAGTCGACGGTGTCACCGAAGCCCGGCGTCTGGAAGAGGTCACGGGCATAGGCCCACAGCACCGGCATTTCGGTCAGTTTGTTCCGATTGCACTTGAAGTGCCCGTGGTAGACGGCGTCGAAGCGGACGAGCGTGGTGAACAACCGGATGTCCGCTTCGGTGATCGTGTCACCGACGAGGTAGCGCTGCTCTTCCAGCCGCTCGGAAAGCACGTCCAGCATGGCGAAGAGCCGGGTGTACGCGTCCTCGTACGCGGCCTGTCTGGTCGCGAACCCGGCTTGGTACACGGCGGCGTTGACGTCGGCGTAGACCCCCGCGTTGACGGCGTCGATCTCGTCACGAAGTCGCTCAGGGTAGAGGTCGGGCGCGCCGGGCCGGTGGAGGCTGGTCCATTCGGTGGACAGATCGAGGGTGATCCGCGGATAGTCGTTACTCACCAGCCGTTTGCTCGGAATGTCCACAATGGCCGGAACGCTGATCCCGCCCATGTAGTGCGGATCCGCGGCGTGATAGGCCTCGGCCAGGTACTTGATGCCGAGTACCGGATCCCGGTCATCGGGATCGAGGGTGAACCGCCAGCTCTTCTCGTCCTGGATCGGGTCGGCGACGGCCACGCTCAGCGCGGATTCGAGACCGAGCAACCGCCGGACGACCAGGCCCCGGCTGGCCCAGGGACAGGCCCGGCTGACCACCAG
The DNA here is from genome assembly GCF_900105055.1 of Amycolatopsis lurida. Taxonomy (NCBI): domain Bacteria; kingdom Bacillati; phylum Actinomycetota; class Actinomycetes; order Pseudonocardiales; family Pseudonocardiaceae; genus Amycolatopsis; species Amycolatopsis lurida. The sequence goes on along the minus strand of NZ_FNTA01000004.1, from coordinate 5,561,423 downwards.
CCGGTATCTCCCCGCCTCCACCGGCCAGCCGTCGCGGCCGTCGGCGGTGACACGCGCGTCGAAATGGTTGGCGGACCGGCGGAACTCACCCGTCTGCGGATCGGTCGGGATCGTCATGTGAGCCACCCTAAAGCGTGAGAAGGTGGTTTCGGTGTGCGTAGACTCTGGCACCCGGCGTGTCCGCACGCCGCCGCGCGGAAGGTGGTCCGACGATGCCGTTCATGCCCGTGACCGACTCGATGTTCCTTCTCGTGGAGACGCGCGAACATCCGATGCACGTCGGTGGGTTGCAACTGTTCAAGAAACCCGAGGGCGCCGGCCCCGACTACCTGCGTGACGTCCGCAAGAGCCTGCTCGATTCCGACAACATGCGCTCGGTGTTCCGGCGCCGTCCCGCCCGGCCGGTGAACACCGCCGGCCACCTCGCCTGGTCGACCGACACCGACCTCGAACTCGACTACCACTTCCGCCATTCGGCACTGCCCCAGCCCGGCCGGATCCGCGAGCTGCTGGAGCTGACCGGACGGTGGCACAGCACCCTGCTCGACCGCCATCGCCCCCTGTGGGAGATCCATCTGGTCGAGGGCCTGCAGGACGGCCGGTTCGCGATCTACAGCAAGATCCACCACGCGCTGATGGACGGCGTCTCGGCACTTCGGCACCTCCAAGGCACGCTCTCGGACGACCCGTTCGACCTCGACTGCCCGCCGCCGTGGGGGCGCCGCGCCAAACCGGACGGCGGCCGCAACGGCAAGGTGTCGCCCTCGCTGTTCCAGACCATGGGCAAGACGGTCAACCAGCTCGCCGGCATCGCGCCCGCCGCGATGAAGGTGGCACGGGAGGCGTTCCAGGAGCACACGCTCACGCTGCCGTCGCAGGCGCCGAAGACGATGTTCAACGTGCCGATCGGCGGGGCCCGCCGGTTCGCCGCGCAGTCGTGGTCGCTGGACCGGGTGCGCAAGGTGGCGACCGCCGCCGGGGTCTCGCGCAACGACGTCGTCCTCGCGATGTGCTCGGGCGCGCTGCGGGACTACCTGATGGAACAGAACGCGCTCCCCGACGCGCCACTGACCGCGATGGTCCCGGTTTCCTTGCGGCGCAAGGACAGCGGGGACGCGTCGGGGAACAACATCGGCGCGCTGCTGTGCAACCTCGCCACCCATCTGACCGATCCGGCCGCCCGGCTGGCGACGATCAACGCGTCCATGCGGAACGGGAAGAAGCTCTTCTCGGAGCTGACCCCGCTGCAGACGCTGCTGCTGTCGGGCATCAACGTCGCCCAGCTCGGCGTGTCCCCGATCCCGGGTTTCGTGAACAACACGAAACCGCCGTTCAACCTGGTGATCTCCAACGTGCCGGGGCCGCGCAAGCAGATGTACTGGAACGGCGCGGCGCTCGACGGCATCTACCCGGCGTCGGTGCTGCTGGACGGGCAGGCGATGAACATCACGCTGACCAGCAACGGGGACAACCTGGACTTCGGCATCACCGGCTGCCGGCGGAGCGTGCCGCATCTGCAGCGCATCCTGACCCATCTGGACACCGCGCTCGCCGAACTCGAACACGCGGTCTCCCTGCCCCGCGTTCAGTCCTCTGGACGACCGCATCCAGAGGACTGAACGCGCCGGGGCTAGCTGCCGTCGGAGACGTAGATGGCGCCCGGGGTGATCGTGTACAGCTGGCCGTCCGGCCCGGCGGTCGCGTCACGCGTGCGGCCGAGGTTGGTCCAGAGCTTGCCGCCGTTGCCGTTCAGGTCGAGCTTGTACGTGCCGCCCTTCAGCGAAGCCATGTACAGCGAGCCCTTGTAGGCCGCGAGCCCGCTCGGCGTCGCCGAGGACGTCGGCCAGGACTTGACCGGGTTGGTCATCCCGGCCGTGTTGCACGGGCCTTCGCAGGTCGGCCAGCCGTAGTTCTTGCCCGGCTCGATCTTGTTCAGCTCGTCGAGCCGGTTCGCGCCGATGTCGGAGACGTACAGCTGGCCGTTCGCCCAGGTCAGACCCTGGACGTTGCGGTGGCCGTAGGAGTAGACGCGGCTGTTGAACGGGTTGCCCGGCGCGGCCGCGCCGTCGGTGGTGACCCGCAGGACCTTGCCGCCGAGGGAGTTCTTGTTCTGGGCGTTGGCGCCGTTCTGGCCGTCGCCGGTACCCGCGTAGAGGTAGCCGTCCGGGCCGAACCTGATCCGCCCGCCGTGGTGATACTGCGAACCGCGCGGGATGCCGGTGACGATCGGCGTCGGCGTCTGACCCAGCTTCAGCTTGGCGATGCGGTTGTCGGAACTGGTCGTGTAGTAGATGAAGACCGTCTCGTCGGTGGCGTAATTCGGCGAGACGGCGATGCCGAGCAGACCGGCCTCCGCGGTGACGCTCACCCCGGGGACGGTCTGGACCGTGGTGACCTTGCCCGCCTTGTCGATCTTGCTGATCGTCCTGGCGTCCTTCTGCGTGAAGACGCCGGTGCCGTCGGGCAGGAAATCGATCGACCAGGCCTGGTTGAGGCCGCTCGCGAGCTGTCTGATCGCCTGGATCGACGGCGCTTCGGCGGCGGCCGGGACGGCCGTGATCGACACGGCCGTCGCCGCGGCGAACGTGGCGGCGAGAGTACGACGTAAGGACATGGGACGCCTCCTTCAGCTACACCCCTGGAGCTCGGATGGCGGCGGTAGGCGGGTGGTCGGGGTGCACCCGTCGAGTTGGATAGAAACACACCGCAGGACGAAACGGACACCACTGGACGGGCTATCGGCGGCACCGGCCGTTAACCGTTGTGTGCGCCGAGCGTGACGACCGGCCCCGCTCGATCGGCCATAGGTAGGAAACTTTACAAAATGCCGCCGGAAGTCGGTCCTTACGTCTGGTCAGAATCGGCGACCCGCTTCTAGGGTGACGGTGGCTCGGCCCTGTTCGATCCCCTGTGGACGTTAGGAGCAGAAATGAACGAGGTATGGACCACCCCCGACTTCGTAGAATACGAAACCCCCATGGAGGTCACCGCTTACGCGGCCCGCATGGAGGACTAAATTCGCATCCGGTGGTGGGGGCCGTCCCCCACCACCGCCGCCGTCCCGATCAGCGAGCACCCGGAGGCAGCACGGTGTCCCTCATGTCGTCGTCGGAGTTCATCGCGGCGTTGCGCGGGCTTTCGCACCGCTATTGGGGCACCCACCCGTTCCACGTGCGGATGCACGACGGCGGCCTGTCCCAGCACGAGCTGAAGATCTGGGCCGCGAACCGCTGGTACTACCAGTGCGTTCTCCCGCAGAAGGACGCGGCGATCATCAGCAACTGCCCGTTACCGGAAATCCGCCGGGAATGGCTCGACCGCATCGTCTACCACGACGGGACGATGGCCGGTGACGGCGGAATCGAGCGATGGCTCCGTTTGTGCGCCGCGGTCGGGCTCGACCGCGAAGAGGTTCTCGATCAGCGGCACGTCGCCCCCGGCGTCCGGTTCGCCGTCGACGCCTACGTGAATTTCGCCCGCACGAGACCTTGGCTCGAAGCGGTCGCCTCGGGGCTGACCGAAATGTTCGCCGGCCATCTCATGCAACGGCGGGTCGCCGACATGCTGGCGAACTATTCGTGGATCGCGCCGGAGGATCTGGCCTATTTCACCAATCGCATCGACAAGGTCTCCGGTGAGGGCAAGGGGACGCTCGACATCGTCGTGCGGCACGCCGTCACCCGCGAGCAACAGGACAAGGCGATCGCCGCGCTGTCGTTCAAGACCGACGTGCTCTGGTCGATGCTCGACGCCATCGAGCACGCGGCCAAGGAGTAGCGATGACCACCCTCGAACCGGGCTCGGTGCCGCGGCTGCGGCGCGGAGTCCGGCTGAGCTATGACCAGACCAGGGAAACGCACGTCCTCCTGTTCCCCGAAGGCGTGCTCGTCCCGAATCCGACCGCCGCGGCCGTGCTTTCCCTCTGCGACGGCGTCGTCGACGTGGCGGGAATCGCTTCGGCGTTGCGCGAACGCTACACCGGTGTGCGTGAGGAAGAGATCCTGGACGTCCTGTCCCGGTTAGGAGAACGGCGGATCGTCGAATGGACCTGAAACCCGCGCAGCCGCCACTGGGCATGCTGGCCGAGCTGACCCACCGCTGTCCGCTGCATTGCCCGTATTGCTCGAATCCGATCGAGCTGATCGCCCGTGACGGCGAACTGTCCACAGAGGAATGGCGGTCCGTGCTCACCCAGGCGCGGGAACTCGGCGTGCTCCAGGTGCACATGTCCGGCGGCGAACCGCTCGCCAGGCCGGATCTGCCGATCCTGGTCGAACACGCCACGAAACTGGGGTGCTACGTCAACCTGGTGACGTCCGGGCTCGGACTGACGGAGTCCAGATTGGACGATCTCGTCGAGCGCGGCATCGCGCATGTCCAGCTGTCCGTCCAGGGCGCGACCGCCGACCGCGCGGACCGGCTCGCCGGAGCACGGGCACACGACCGTAAGGTGGTCGCCGCCGCACTGATCAAGAAGGCCGGGCTGCCGCTCTCGGTGAACGTCGTCCTGCACCGGCAGAACCACGATCAGCTCGCCGGGATCATCGACCTGGCCGAGGAAATGGGCGCGGACCGGCTCGAACTGGCCAACACGCAGTACTACGGCTGGGCCCTGCGCAACCGTGACGCCCTGATGCCGACCCGGCGCCAGCTCGACGAGGCCGAGCCGATCGTGCGCGCGGCCACCGAACGGCTGCGTGGCCGCATGGAGATCATCTATGTGGTCGCCGACTACTACGAGAAGTACCCGAAACCGTGCATGTACGGCTGGGGCGCGCGGCAATTGACCGTCGCGCCGGACGGGAACGTGCTGCCGTGTCCCGCCTCGACGGCGATCGAGACGCTGGAATTCGACAACGTACGGGACAAGCCGCTGGCGTGGATCTGGTACGAATCCGGTTCCTTCAACGCCTACCGCGGCGAGGACTGGATGCCGGACACCTGCGGCACCTGCGAACGGCGCGCGATCGACTTCGGCGGCTGCCGGTGCCAGGCGTTCCAGCTCACCGGTGACGCGTCGGCGACGGACCCGGTGTGCTCGCGTTCGCCGCATCGGGAGGTCGTCGACCTCATCCTCGCCACGCAGGTGAAAACGGACGAACTCGTGATGCGGACGGCACGATGAGGGTGATCCTGCTCGGCACGGCGGCGGGCGGCGGTTTCCCGCAATGGAACTGCGCCTGCGCGCTGTGCGTTTCGGACGCGCCGTCGCGGACGCAGGACTGCGTGGCGGTGAGCGCGGACGGCGAGGGCTGGTACCTGCTCAACGTGTCGCCGGACATCCGCGCGCAGATCCTCGCCACCCCACCGCTGCGCGCCGGGCCGGGGCCTCGGGAAATCCCACTGCGCGGGGTGTTGCTGACCGACGCCGAACTCGATCATTCACTCGGCCTGCTTCTCCTGCGGGAAGCGGGCGGCCTGCCCGTGTGGGCACCGGACGCCGTGCTGGACGCCTTGTCCGAGCAGTTCCCCGCGCGGTCGATCATCGACGGATACGGCGGCTGGGACTGGCTGCCGTCGTCGAAGGTCGCCGTCGACGGGCTGCGGGTGAGCATGCTTCCCGTGAGCGACAAGCGGCCGAAGTACGCACGTTCGTCCACTGAGGACGGCCCGTGGGTGGTGGCCTATCGGCTCGAAGACGTCGAGACCGGCGGTGTTTTCGTCTACGCGCCTTGTTTGAAAAGCTGGCCGGACGGGTTCGACGACTTCACTCGCGATGCCGACCTGGTGCTTCTGGACGGGACCTTCTACGCGCCGGATGAGATGTCGGGCGCCACCGCGGCCGAAGCCGGCGCTCAACCGGCGATGGGGCATCTGCCGATCACCGGCAGCCTCGCGAAGCTCCGGCCCGGCCCGCGGTGGGCGTACACCCACCTGAACAACACGAATCCGGTGATCGATCCCGCGTCGCCCGAACACGCCGCCGTACTGGACGGCGGCGCCTCGCTTCCCCTGGACGGTACCGAATTCAAGCTTTAGGCGACACCTTCGGGGCTCGCGCCGGACACGGGAACGGCGTCGGTGGTGAGCCGATCGATCTCCGCGAGATCGTCCGCGGTCAGGTCGATGTCCGCGGCGGCGAGACTGGCCTCGATGTTGGCCGCCTTCCGCGCGCCCACGATCGCGACGTGCACGCCCGGCTGGGCGAGCGTCCACGCGATCGCGAGCTGACTGACGGAGATCCCTTTGCCCGCCGCGAATTCCTTGAGCCGGTCGACGACGGCGAGATTGCGCCGGAAGGTCTCACCGGTGAACGCCGACGACCGTGAACGCCAGTCGGTCTTCTCGAACGTCGTCTCCGGCGTGAAGGATCCGGTCAGCAGTCCGCTGCCGAGCGGGCTGTACACGAGCACGCCGATGTCGTTCTCGCGTGCGTACGGGAGAGGATCGGTCTCGATGTCGCGGCGGAACAGGTGATACGGCGGCTGCAGGGTTTCCACAGGCCGGGCCTTGTCGAAGGCGGCCAGCCCCGCGGCGTCGTAGTTCGAGACACCGACGTGCCGGATCTTCCCGGCGTCGACGAACTCCTGGAGGATCCCCGCCGTCTCTTCGCCGGGAGCGTCGGGATCGGGCCAGTGGATCTGGTAGAGGTCGATGTGGTCGACGTCGAGAAAGCGGAGGCTGTCCTCGATGCCCTGGGCCAGCCACTCGCGCCGCGAGTCGCGCGGCCGTTCGGAACGCGGCTTGATGCCGCCCTTCGTGGCGATGACGAGGGCGTCGCGGTCGCGCTTGAGTTCCTCACGCAGCGCCTTCCCCAGCATCGCTTCGGACTTGCCGAACCCGTAGGCCTGCGCGGTGTCGAAGAAGTTCACGCCGAGTTCTCGGGCGTGATGGATCGCCGCGATCGCCGCGTCCTCGTCGAACGAACCCCAGTCCCCGCCGAGTTGCCAAGTGCCGAAAGCGATCCTCGACACCTCGAGACCGCTTCTGCCCAATGTCGTCGTACGCATACCTCCAGCAGAGCACAGACATCGGAGCACCGCACCGGATCTCCCGGCCAATGAAACCCCCAAATAACTGTTTGACGGTTGGCGTCCCGGCAGTCGATACTCGGCCCATGTCCGAGTCCCCCGGCCTCGACGGGTTGCGTGTCCTCGCCCATCCCGTACGCCTGCGCATTCTGTCGCTTTTGACCGGTGTCGCGATGAGCGCGGCCGAAGCCGCGCGCGAACTCGGTGAGACACAAGCGAATGTCAGCTATCACCTGCGGCGGTTGCACGAAGCCGGCCTGCTGGACGTCGCCGAGGAGGTCCGGATCCGGGGCGGCCTGGCGAAACGCTACCGGCACGATCCGGAGTCCGGATCGCGGTTCACGTCGAAGAATCCGCGGGAAGAACAGTTGCTCATCGCGACGATGGCCGAAGAACTCAAGCGCCGCAGTGAATTCCGTGTCCCCGGCAAGCCGGGGTCGACGAGCGACGCCGAGATGTGGGTCGACCGCGAGACCTGGGAGAAGGCGCTCGAACACGCTCGAGAACTGAGCGACCTCCTGCACTCCGCCGCGAAGCCGCCCCGCACCCGGGGCACGATCCCGGTCAGCGCGACGGTCTCGCTGATCGAAATGAGGCGACGGTGACGTCCCTGCGCGAACCACTGCGCCATCACAACTTCCGCTGGCTGATCGGCGGCCGCACGTTCGGGGAGTTCGGCAACGCCGTCGCCCCGCTCGCACTCGCGTTCGCGGTGATCGACCTGACCGGTTCGGCCGTCGACATCGGCATCGTCGTCGGCGCGCGATCCGTGGCCAGCGTGGTCCTGCTGCTGTTCGGCGGGGTGCTGGCGGACCGGCTACCGCGGTCGGTGATCCTGCAAGGCACCGAAGTCGCCGCCACCATGACCCAGGCGGCCATCGCGGCGAGTGTCCTTTGTGGATTCGCGTCGATCCCGCTGCTGGTCGGCCTGAGCGTGGTCAACGGCGCGGTGGCCGCGATCTCCGCCCCCGCGTCGGCGTCGCTCACCCCGCTGACGGTGCCCGCCACCCTGCTCGCGCAGGCCAACGCGCTGGCGAGGCTGTTGTCGAACTCCGGCCGGATCGCCGGCGCCGGGCTCGGCGGCATCCTGGTCACCGCGGTCGGCCCCGGCTGGGCGCTCGGCGGGAACGCGCTGCTGTTCCTCGGCTCCGCCCTGTCCTACCGGTGCATCCGCCTCAGCCGCCGGGAACGGATCCCCGGCAGCCGCCCGCTGGCGGAACTCGTCGAAGGCTGGCACGAGTTCCGGTCGCGCACGTGGGTGTGGGTCGTGGTCGTGCAGTTCATGGTGGTGAACGCCGTCATCGCGGGCGGGATCGCGGTGCTCGGCCCCGTCGTCGCCGACAGCACTTTCGGGCGATCCGGCTGGGGATTCGCCCTCGCCGCGCAGACGATCGGCTCACTCGTCGGCGGCATCCTCGTGGCCCGATGGCAGCCGCGGCGCGCGCTGTTCGTCGGCGTCGCGGTGATCCTCTTCGAAGCACCGCCGCTGATCCTCCTCGGCCAGGCTCCCTTGCTGCCGCTGCTGCTGGCGGCCATGTTCGTCTCCGGGCTGGCGATCGAGCAGTTCGTGGTCGCGTGGGACGTCTCGCTGCAGGAGAACGTGCCCGAGGACAAACTCGCGCGCGTCTACTCCTACGACATGCTCGGTTCCTTCATCGCCCTGCCCCTCGGACAGATGGCGGCCGGACCCGCCGCGCAGCACTTCGGGGTCAGCACGACACTGCTCGCGTGCGCCGCGCTGGTCGTGGCAGCCACCGCTCTCGCACTGTGCAGCGGCCAAGTGCGCGGACTCGTCCGGAAGTCCCACGCCGCGCAGCCCTGATCCCCCGCCCCGCAAAAGTGGTAGCAAAGGTCCCTTGCTCCCTTTCCGCAGGTCACGGCCAGGGACGGACCTCCTCGAGGAGCTTCGCGACCGCGAGCACCAGGTCGTCGGAGTGCCGCGGGCCGACGATCTGCAAGCCGACCGGGAGACCACGGGAGGTGCGGCCCGCCGGCACACTGATGGCGGGCTGCTGGGTCATGTTGAACGGATAGGTGAAGGGCGTCCAGTCCGGCCAGCCGCTCAGCCCGCTGCCCGGCGGCACCTCGTGCCCTGCCTCGAAGGCGGGAATGGGGAGGGTCGGCGTGATCAGCACGTCGTAGCGCGTGTGGAACTCTCCCATCAGGATGCCCAGCGCGGCCCGCTCGGCGTTGGCGCCGAGGTAGTCGCTCGCCGAGAAGGTCTTGCCGAGTTCCCACACCTTCCGCAGCCCGGGATCGACCTTCGTCTCCGAACCGGCGGGGAAGGTGTCCAGCCACTTGGCCGCCCCTGTCGACCACAGGATGTCGAAGGCCGGTTTGGGGTCGGTGAAACCGGGATCGGTCTCTTCGATGTGCAGGCCCGCGTCGCCCAGCGACCGGACCGCCGACTTGACGATCTCCGCGACCTCCGGGTCGACGTCGACGTAACCGAGCGTCGGCGAGTAGGCGGCGATCAGGCCGCGCACGTCCCGGCGAACGGCCTCGCGATAGGTCGAGACCGGCGGCGCGAGCGCGGCCGGGTCCCGATGGTCGGGCAGGGCGAGGACGTCGAGGAGCAAGGCGGTGTCGTCGACCGAACGCGCCATGGGGCCGGCGTGCGAGAGCGGACCGAACGGGCTCGCCGGGAACAAGGGGATCCGGCCGTGCGTCGGTTTGAGCCCGACGATTCCGCAGAACGAAGCCGGAATCCGGATCGAGCCGCCGCCATCGGTGCCGACGGAGAGTTCACCCATCCCCGCCGCGACGGCCGCGGCGCTGCCCCCGCTCGAACCGCCCGCTGTCGTCGACGGGTCGATCGGGTTGCGGGTGATCCCGGTCAGCGTGTTGTCGGTGACGCCCTTCCACGCCAGTTCCGGCGTCGTGGTCTTTCCCAGCAGCACCAAGCCGTTCTCACGCAGCCGCGCGGTGACCGGGCTGTCGACGTCCCACGGCTGGTCCGGGTCGATGCACCGCGAACCACGCAGTGTCGGCCAGCCCTGGGTCAGGAACATGTCCTTGATCGAGGCCGGGACACCGTCGAGCCAGCCGATCGGATTGCCGTCCCGCCAGCGGATCTCGGAAGCTTTCGCCTGTTCGAGCGCGCCGTCGGCGTCGACCAGGCAAAAGGCGTTGGTCTCGCCGTCGCGTTCTTCGATGGCGCGCAAGGCGTTCTGGGTGGCCTCGACCGGCGACAGCTCTCCGGTGGCATACGCGGCGACGAGCTCGCTCGCGGTCAACTTGGTGTCGTTCATCCGGCCCCTAACCTTGGCGAAGCGTCTCCGACGGCACGTACCCGAGCTGCTTGTCCACGACGTTGCGCAGCGGCTCCCCCGCGCGCCAGCGACGGAAGTTGTCCGCGAACACCTCTACCAGAGTATTACGCCAGCCGACGAAGTCGCCCGACATATGCGGCGAGATCAGCACGTTCTTCATGGTCCACAATGGACTATCCGAGGGGAGCGGCTCGGTGTCGAAGACGTCGAGCGCCGCGCCGCCGAGCGGCCCGTCCCGCAGTGCGCCGATCAAATCCGAGGTGACGACCAGCTCGCCTCGGCCGACGTTGACGAACCGAGCGCCGGGTTTCATCGCGGCGAAGGCCTCGGCGCCGAACATGCCCTTCGTCTGCTCGGTCAGCGGCGCGACCGCGACGACGTAGTCCGCCCCGGGAAGATGGCGGGCGAGGTCCGAGGACGCGTACACGTCGCCGAAGTCGGGATCGTCTTCACGAGGACGGCGTCCGACGCCCGCCACCGACATCCCGGCCGCCCGCAGCAGCCGCGCGATCGACCGGCCGATCGGCCCCGTGCCGACCACGAGGACCCGGCGGCCGGAGATCCGCTCACTTTCGCGGTGCTTCCACTGCTTTCGCCGCTGCAGGTCCCACGAACGAACGAAGTCCTTGGCGAACGCGAGGACGACTCCGAGGACGTACTCGGCTATCGCCCCGTCGAACACCCCACGGGAGTTGGTGAGCACGACATCGCTCTCCTGCAACCCCGGGAACAGGACGGGGTCGACCCCCGCGCTGGCGATGTGCAGCCAGCGCAGCTTGTCGGCCGCGTGCCAGGCGCCCGGCACGGCGGTCGACAGGAAGTCGTAGACGAAGAACGCGTCGGCTCCGGATAACGCATCGGCCAACCCGGCCTCGCCGGTGTAACGAACCACCGCTCGGTCTTCGATAGCGCGCATGTCCGGTGGGCGCGTGTCTCCGCAGAGCACCGCCAGCACAGGGGTCTCCGAGGCGATCACATTGACACCGTAAAAGTGGCTCGTATGATTGTCAACAATCCGAGGAACGACCCCCGGAGCACCGGACTGTGACAGCAGACGTTTCCGGAGGCTGAGACTTGGATTTCGACTTACTGGAGTTCGAAGGCCCGTTGGCGCAGCGCGGAATAGGCGTGATCGCTCCCTTCGACCTGGCCCTGGAACGCGAGCTGTGGCGCTGGGTGCCCATGGAGGTCTCCCTCCATCTGGCGCGGACGCCGTACGAGCCCGTGCCCGTCAGCATGGAGATGGCTCAGCTCGTCAGCGACAGCAGGCATCTCGCCGCCGCCACGCGGGACGTGCTCCACGTCGAGCCCGAAGTCGTCGCCTATCTGTGCACCTCCGGCAGTTTCGTCAACGGTGTGGACTACGAGCGCTCACTGACCAAGGCGATCTGCGACGCGGGCGCGACGGACGCCGTCACCACGTCCGGAGCGCTGGCGGAGGTCCTGCACCAGCTCGACCTCCACCGGGTCTCGGTGCTGACGCCCTACGACGGCGACCTGACCGGAAAGCTGCACGACTTCCTGGCCGAACTCGGCGTCCGTACCGTCTCCAGCGACCATCTCGGCCTGGGCGGCGGCATCTGGAAGGTCAGTTACCGGACCATCGCCGAGCGCATCCTCGCCGCCGACCACGCCGACGCCGACGCCATCTTCGTCAGCTGCACCAACCTCCCCACCTACGATCTGATCGAGCCACTCGAAAGCGCGCTCGGCAAACCGGTCCTCACCGCGAATCAGCTCACCATGTGGGCCTGCCTCCGGCGGATGAACCTGCCGATCGTCGGGCCCGGCAAGTGGCTCCGGGAGGTCGACTGACCTCTTCGCCTACGATTGTCGACAATCTGCCCTCCGGAGGTTCCGTGCCCATCACGCCGTTCGCCTCGCCCGAGCCGCCGTCCGAGACGACCACCATCGGGTTCATCTACCCCGATCACGCGGCCGAAGACGACTACCCGCTCGCGGAACAGCTCCTCGGCGGGGACATGGCCGGGATCAAGCTGCCGGTCGAGCACATCTACGGAACCGATCTGCACGCCGTGCCGGAGCTCTTGGACCTCGGCAGCGAAAGCCGGCTCGCCGACGGCGCCGCGCTCCTGGCCAAACACGAACCCGACGCGGTGGTGTGGGCGTGCACCAGCGGCAGCTTCGTCTACGGCTGGGAAGGCGCCCGCGACCAGGCCGACCGGCTGGCCGCCGTCGCCGGTGTCCCGGCGTCGAGTACGTCCTTCGCCTTCGTCAACGCCGCAAGGGCGCTCGGTGTCCGGCGGGTCGCGGTCGCCGCCAGCTACCCGGACGACGTCGCGCGGCTGTTCGTCGAGTTCCTCGGCGCGGGCGGAGTCGAAGTGGTCGCGATGGGCAGCGCGGACATCGACACCGCCGCCGAGGTCGGCGAACTCAGTCCGGAAGCCGTCGTCGAGCTCGCGGTGAGCCGGGACCACCCCGCAGCCGACGCACTGCTCGTCCCCGACACCGCCATGCGGACGCTCGGCGAGATCAACACCCTCGAAACCAGGCTCGGCAAGCCGGTGCTGACCGCCAATCAGGTCACCGTCTGGGAAGGCCTGCGGCTCACCGGGAAGTCCCCGCTCGTCCGCACCTTGGGCGCGCTGTTCGGAAGAAGGGGGAACTGAACCATGTCCTTGCCGGATATCGAGCCGGTCAGCCGGGAGTCGACCGCCGGGATCATCGCGCGGCAGTTGCGGGACGCGATCATGACCGGCGCCCTCCCTCCCGGCACCCAGCTCGGTGAAACGGATCTCGCCTCCCGGTTCCAGGTTTCGCGGGGGCCGCTGCGCGAGGCGATGCAGCACCTCGTCTCCGAAGGGCTCCTGCGCAGCGAGCGCCACCGCGGCCTGTTCGTGATCGACCTCGAGCCCGGCGACGTCTACGACATCTACTCGGCGCGCTCGGCCATCGAGCGCGCCGCCATGCTGCGGGCACTGCGCGGGGACAGGGAGCGGGTCGCCACCGAACTCGAAGAGGCCGTGCGCGCCATGGCCACCGCCGCGGACGACGACGACCCCACCGCGCTCTCCTGGGCGGACCTCCGTTTCCACGAAGCGTTGATCGCCGCTTCGGGCAGCAAACGGCTCGTGCGCATGGCCAGGACCCTGCTGATCGAGACGCGGATGTGCCTCACCGCACTGCAGGCGACCTACCAGCGGGTCGAGGAACGGGTCACCGAACACACCAGGATCATCGAAGCCCTGCGGGCCGGCGACGAGGAGACCGCGCTGTCGCTGCTGGAAGCCCATATGGAAGACGCGGTCCAGCGGCTGGCCCCGGGAACCAGCCTGCGGGAAGGCGAAGCTCCCGCGGTGCCTTGAGGATTCAGCCACGGCCCCGCACCCCCAGCACCGGCTGGCCGCCCGTCCCGCCGCGGAACTCCCTGTCCCACGGCCAATTGCCGTGCTCGTCCTCGTAGACCAGTTGCAGCGCGCGGAATTCTTCGCCGTACAGGAGAACGGCGGTGAGCAGGTGCGCCGACGGCGAACTGAGCGAGACGACTTCGAACGACGGCCAGCCGACCGCGGCGGGCAGCACCTCCCCCGCCTCCGGCGGGCCGGACCGGACCACCTGCTGGGCGAAATAATTCAGCAGCTGCCCGGATCTTCGCTCTCTCAGGCCGGTGACGACGAGCTCCGGCAGCCCGGCATCGGTGAGCCCGACCGTGTACGCGAAACCGGGTTGGACACTTTCGCGCTCGACCGTCTGCACCATCCAGCCGTACTTCCGGATCAGCGGACGGACCTCCTCGACGAGGTAGTCGTCGCGGCTCTTGCCGGGGTTGTCGCAATGCCAGCACATCGGTGCTCCTCCAGTCGTCGAATCCGATGACCGGCACTGTGCACCGGGGCACCGACAAAAACTCGCGACCCAGGGTGACGCGCAGGCGGCGAACGGGCTTTCGTTCTCGATTTCGCGCCGAGATTCCCTTTCAGGGCAACATTTTCACTTGCCTGAGAAAATTCGCCGAGAGCATGGTCGCCCGCTGAACTGCCCGGGCCCGCGCCCCCATGCCACATCGGGAGCACCGAACCGGTCACCCGATATGCGCCGTGAGCGGCGACTCGACAGACAGCTTGGTTCCCGATGTCGCATTCGAGACGCTGAGTGCCCCTAATGCGACATTGGGAACACCGAACCGCGGATGCTCTACTCGAAACACCACTACAGCCTTACCTCCCTTGAGTACACGAAGGCCCCTTCCCTGCGCTTAACGCAAAGAAGGGGCCTTCCTGTACTCAAAAGTCATGAATGTACCGTTCATGACTTCCGGGACTTGACACGCCACTATGCGGATGGTTCAAGATAGAGCGGCGACCACCGCGGACCCGAGTTCGGCGGTGGTGGACTTCCCGCCGAGATCGGGGGTTTGCACGGCCCCCTCCTCGAGAACCTTTTCCACCGCAGCACGTACGTCTTGTGCCGCAACGGTTTCCCCGAGATGGTCGAGCAGCATCGCTCCCGCCAGAATCTGCGCCACCGGATTCGCGATGCCCTGTCCGGCGATGTCGGGAGCGCTGCCGTGCACCGCCTCGAACATGGAAGGGAGCTCACCGGTCGGATTGATGTTGCCCGAAGCCGCCATTCCGAGCCCGCCCGTCACGGCCGCCGCCAGGTCGCTCAGGATGTCGCCGAACAGATTGGAAGCCACCACGACGTCGAGCCGGTCCGGCGCCTGCACCATCCGCGCGGCGAGCGCGTCGACATGGCACTGCTCGGCGTGTACGTCCGGGTATTCCGCGGAGATTTCGGCGAAGATCTCGTCCCAGAAAGGCATGGAGTGAATGAGCCCGTTGGACTTGGTCGCCGAACAGACCCGCCCCGTGCGCGTCTTCGCCAGTGCGAAGGCGTAACGGATGATCCGCTCCACCCCGACCCGCGTGAACACGGATTCCTGTAAGACGAACTCGTTCTCCATCCCACGATTGTGCCTGCCGCCGATCTCCGAGTACTCGCCCTCGGAGTTCTCCCGGACGATCACCATCTCCAGTTCTTCGGCACCGCGGCCCGCCAGAGCCGACGTCGTCCCCGGCAGCAGCCGGACCGGCCGGAGGTTGACGTACTGACTGAACGCGCGCCGGACCGGAATGAGGAGACCCCACAACGACACATGGTCCGGGACACCGGGAAAGCCGACGGCACCGAGAAAGAGCCCGTCGAAGGCCGAAAGCTGCTCGATCCCGTCGGCGGGCATCATCGAACCGGTTTTGGCGTACCGCTCACAACTCCAGTCGAACTCCGTCCAGGACAAGGAGAAGTCATGCGATGCCGCCACGCGGTCGAGGACCTTGCGGGCCTCGACCGTCACGTCCACGCCGATCCCGTCGCCGGGAATGCTCGCGATCCGATAGGAGGTCCCTGCTCGAGAAGTCACAGAGCCACCGCGATGTACTTTGTCTCGAGGAACTCGTCGATGCCGACGCTGCCGCCCTCGCGGCCGAGCCCCGACTGTTTGATCCCGCCGAACGGCGCAGCAGGATTCGAGACCAGACCCTGGTTGAGGCCGATCATGCCGGCTTCCAGACGTTCCGAAACCCGCAGTGCCCGCTTGAGATCGGAGGTGTACACATAGGACACTAGCCCGAATTCGGTGTCATTCGCCGCCGCGATGGCTTCGTCCTCGCTGTCGAACGGAGTGATCGGGGCGACCGGTCCGAAGATCTCCTCCGAAGCGAGCCTGGCGTCCTTGGGAACGTCGGTGAGCACCGTGGCCTGATAGAAGTTACCCGGACCGTCCACTGTGGATCCACCGGTGAGAACGCGCGCTCCTCGCTCGGTGGCGTCGGCGACCAGGCCGCTGACCTTCTCGACGGCGGCTTCGTCGATGAGGGGGCCGACGACGACACCCTCCTCGGTGCCGCGCCCCATCGGCAGGGCCTCCATGCGCTCGGTGAGGCGCCGGGAGAACTCGTCGACGATGCCTCGCTGGACATAGAAGCGGTTCGCGGCCGTGCAGGCCTCGCCGATGTTGCGCATCTTCGCGGTCATCGCGCCTTCGATCGCCGCGTCGAGGTCGGCGTCTTCGAAGACGAGGAAGGGGGCGTTGCCACCGAGTTCCATCGAAGTGCGGAGCACCTTGTCCGCGCACTGTTCCAGAAGCTTCCGTCCGACGCCGGTCGAACCGGTGAAGGACAGCTTCCGGGCGCGGCCGTCGCGGATCAACGGCTCCATCACGCCACCGGAGTCCGACGTCGTGAGCACGTTCAGCACACCTTCCGGCAGTCCCGCCTCGGCGAGGATCGCCGCGAGGGCCAACATAGAAAGGGGAGTCTGCGCAGCGGGTTTGATGACCATCGTGCAGCCTGCCGCGACCGCGGGGCCGATCTTGCGGGTGCCCATCGCCATGGGGAAGTTCCACGGCGTGATCAGCAGGCACGGCCCGACGGGCTGCTTCGTCACGAGGAACCGGCCCGAGCCGTTGGGAGCGACGGCGTAACCACCGTCGATCCGGACGGCTTCCTCCGCGAACCAGCGGAAGAACTCGGCCGCGTAGGTGATCTCGCCCTTCGACTCCGCGAGCGGTTTGCCCATCTCGAGGGTCATCAGCAGCGCGAGTTTGTTGGCGCGCTTGATCAGCAGCTCGTAGGCTCGGCGCAGGATCTCACCGCGTTCGCGCGGGGCGACGTTCGCCCAGTCGGCCTGTGCCGCGACGGCCGCGTCGAGTGCGCTGACGCCGTCCGCCGGTGACGCGTCAGCCACCTCGCACAGGGATTCGCCTGTCGAGGGGTCGAGGACAGGGAAGGTCTTCCCGTCCGTGGCGGGCACCCACTTGCCGCCGATGAACAGTTCCTTGCCGACCGACGTGACGACGCCGGCCTCACTGATCGAGCTCATCCCAACGCTCCTCCATGTTGTCCCGAACGCCATGCTATGGATATTGTCAACAATCGACAACAGCTCAGCCGACCTAGGAGCGCAGCCCATGGCCCAGCTATCACCGCTGCTCAAGCAGGCAACGCCGGTCGTGGTCGACCACGGTGAGGGGGTTTACCTCTACGACACCGATGGCAAACGTCACCTGGATTTCACCGCCGGTATCGGCGTGACCAGCACCGGCCACTGTCACCCGCACGTGGTGAGCGCGGCGCGAGAGCAGATCGGCAAACTCGTCCACGGGCAGTACACGACGGTCATGCACAAGCCGATGCTGGAGCTGACCGAGAAGCTGGGTGGCGTCCTCCCGGAAGGCCTGGATTCGCTCTTCTACGCGAACTCGGGCAGTGAAGCGGTCGAGGCGGCGCTCCGGTTGTCGCGGCAGGCCACGAAACGGCCCAACGTCATCGTCTTCCAGGGCGGGTTCCACGGCCGGACCGTCGCGGCGGCGACGATGACGACGTCGGGCACCCGGTTCAGCGCCGGGATCTCGCCGCTCATGTCCGGCGTGCACGTCGCGCCCTTCCCCTACGCGTTCCACTACGGCTGGGACGAGGAGACGGCGACGAAGTTCGCGCTGCGCGAGCTCGACTACCTCTTCGCGACGGTCTGCGCGCCGAACGAAACGGCCGCGTTCTTCATCGAGCCGGTACTCGGCGAGGGCGGGTACGTCCCGGCGAACACCGAGTTCCTGGCCGGGCTCCGGGAACGCGCGGACAAGCACGGGATCCTGCTGGTGATGGACGAGATCCAGACCGGCTTCGGCCGGACCGGCCGGTTCTGGGGACACGAGCACTTCGAGGTGCGCCCGGACATCGTGCTCATCGCGAAAGGGCTCGCGAGCGGGTTCCCGATCTCGGGTATCGCCGCCTCGGAGGAGCTGATGGCGAAGGCGCTCCCCGGTTCCCAGGGCGGGACCTACGGCGGCAACGCGGTGGCCTGCGCGGCGGCGATCGCCACGCTCGAAGTGATCCAGCAGGAGGGCCTGGTCGAGAACGCCGCCGATCGAGGACGCCAGCTCCTGGAAGGCGTACGGGTGATCGCGGACAAATCACCGTCGATCGGCGACGTCCGCGGGCTGGGGTTGCTGGTCGGTTCCGAGTTCACCACGCCGGACGGCGAGCCGGACACCGCGAAGGCCCAGGCGGCCCAGAAAGCCGCGTCCTCCCACGGATTGCTGTTGCTGACTTGCGGGGCGTACATGAACGTCGTCCGGATGGTGCCACCGCTGATCGTCGACTCCGCGCAGGTCGACGAGGCGTTGCGCATCTGGGGTGACGTGGTGGCGGGGGTCGAGTGATGGCCCGCTACATCACGATCACGCTCGACAAGCGTGGAGTGTCCTGCCGGGCCCGGCTGCTCGACGCCGAAGCCCCGCGGACCTGCCGCGCGGTCTGGGACGCGTTGCCGCAGAGCGGTTCGGCGTACCACGCGAAGTACGCGCGCAACGAGGTCTACACGCTCGTGCCGCCCTTCGCCGAACCGAAGCCGGGCCGCGAAAACCCCACGGTGACCCCGATTCCGGGGGATGTCGTGTACTTCGGGTTCGAGGCTTGGGAGATCGGCAACCCGGCGTACGGCTACGACGAGGGCAGCGAGGCGCACAGCGACCAAGGGGCGACGGACCTCGCGATCTTCTACGGCCGCAACAACCTGTTGATCAACGGCGACGCGGGCTGGGTGCCCGGCAACGTGTTCGCGACGATCGAAGAGGGGCTCGCCGAAATGGCGGAGGCCGCCCAGGATCTCTGGCTGCGAGGTGTCGAGGGCGAGACGCTTTCGTTCGCACGCGCGTGAAACCCGTGGGCGGTGCGGGTTCGCCCCCTCACCGCCCACGGGCCGGCACCCCACCCTGGCTTACTGCCGCGCTTCGGTGAGCCGGTATTCGACGCCGCCGACCTCTTCGCCGCGCTGGTCGACCTGGGTCACGTGGACGGTGTACTGCCCACCGGCCGCCTCGGCGCCGGCGGTGAAGCTCAGCTTGGCGCCCACCTGTTCGCCCGACTTGAAGGTCAGGCCGCTGATCCGGGCTCGCTGCGGGTTCACGATGGCCAGCTCGGTCTCACCGACCCGTTCGACGCCCTCCCCTTTCGCGCCCGCCGCCCGCCAGCGCGCGGCCAGGTCGGGGCCGAGGTCGATGGTGATCCGTCCCGGGCCGGTGAACGGTCTACCCGGCTGGGTGAAGACGATGTCGCCGACCGCCGTGGGCTCACGGCCGTCCCAGCCGAACACGATCGGCCGGAACTCCGGGATCTTGATCTTGAACGGTACGGCGTTCACGTTGTGCCAGCCGATGTTGTTGTTGTTCCGCGCGTTCGCCGACGTGCTCAGGCCCTCGGTCGGCAGGTCGGTCGGCGAAAGCCACCGAGCCAGCAGGCAGAAGTGCGAGCCGATCGGGACCTTCCACGGGATGACGACCCGTTTGGTGCCGTAGGGCACGTCCACGTTGGTGGCCGACCCGATGTAGGTCCATTGACTCGACCACTGTGCCACGGTGCCTTGCTTCGTGTAGTAGACCTGCAGCGTCCCCTTCTCGAGCCCGTCACCGTACGGGCCGGGGTTGTTCAGCGTGACGTGGATGTAGGCGGTGCTCCCCTGGACGATCGGGTCATCCGTGGCACAGAGGATCGTCGCCGAGAAACAGACCCGGATGTCGGGGCTGGAGTAGAGCGAACCGGCCGAGGGTTCGAACCCGACGTCCGACGTGTTGTCCCGGATGAAGACGTCGCTCCGGGCCTCCGGCGCGGCCTGCACCGCGGGTGCGACTCCCGCGAACAGCGTCGCGGCGGCCAAGACGGCCGAGGCGAGCAGAGTTCGGCGGCGTCGCGGATTCCTGCTGATCATGTTCCCCTCCTTGGGCGAAACATTCGACCCGTTGACCGTCCGCCAGGCCGGTTGTGGCGGGGTTGCGGAGATCGTGTGCCCTAATTGGCCGATTTCGGTGGGTCTTCGCCCGGATACGCTCACCGAGGTCACTTGCCGGAGGGAGCAGTGTGCCCGGGCCAGGGGAACTACGGGTGCTGGGCCCGGTCGAAGCGATCGGCCCCACCGGGCGGGCGGAGTTGCACGGTGCCCGCCAGCGAGCCGTGCTCGGCGTTCTCGCCCTGCACGCGGGCTCGGTCGTCCCGATCCCCCGGCTGGTCGACGTGCTCTGGGGTGAGAATCCGCCGCGCACCGCGGTGAAGACCCTGCACAGTCATGTCGCCCGGATCCGGCAGGCACTGGAGGACTGTGGGTTCCCGCCGGTCCTGCTGACGCGCAAGCCGGGATACGTCCTGACGGTCGCTCCGTCCTCTGTCGACGCTCTTCGCTTCGAAGAAGAACTTCGCGCGGCCAAGCGGAGCAGTCCCACTCAGGCGGTGGCGGCGTTGCGTGAGGCGTTGCGGCTCTGGCACGGCGAAGCGTTCGCGGACGCCGAACTCGACGGCTGGGGCCTGCGCGAGGTCGAACGGCTCCAGGAACTACGGCTGTCCGCCTGGGAAGAACTCTGGGACGCCGAGCTCAAGCTGGGCGAGCACGAGGAGGTCCTCAGGGAACTTCCGCGGCTCCGTGCCGGGCAGCCCTACCGCGAACGGCTCGCCGCCCTGCACATGCTCGCCCTGCATCGCTGCGGGAGGCATGCCGAGGCGCTGGAGACCTTCCAGGCCGTACGCCGGGGGCTGGCCGACGAGTTCGGTGCCGATCCCGGCCCGGAACTGGTCGAACTGCACACGTCGATCCTGCGCCGGGCGCCCGAACTCGACGCGCCCGCACGGGGCACGGCGCCCGCGCAACTCCCCGCCCGCGTCGGGCACTTCACCGGACGGCAGCAGGAGCTGGCTTCGCTCGACAGTCTCCTTGATGAAGCCGAACCGCCGGTCGTGGTCATCTCCGGTGCCGCAGGGATGGGAAAGTCCGCGCTGGCCGTGCAATGGGCGCATAGCATCGCGGACCGCTTCCCCGACGGCCAGCTCTTCCTCGACCTCGCCGGGCACGATCCGGATGAGGCGATCTCGCCGGGCGACGCCCTCGCGCATCTGTCGCGCGGCCTCGGCCTTCCCGACGACCGGCTGCCCGACGCGACGGCCGAACGCGCGGCGCTCTACCGCTCATTGCTGCATGGCAAGCGGTGCTTGATCGTCGCCGACAACGCGCGCGGCGTCGACCAGATCCTTCCCCTCGTCCCTGGCACGGCGAAGGCGATGCTGATCGTCACCAGCAGGCAGACCCTCGCCGCGCTCGGCAGCAGGCACGCCGTCCGCGTGTTCGCCCTCGACGCGCTGGCCGACCCGGAATCGATGACGCTGCTCACCCGGGTGCTGGGCGCCGACCGGGTCGCGCGCGAAACCGCTCAGGCCGCCCGCCTGGCCAGGCTGTGCGACGGGATGCCGCTGGCGCTGCGGATCGCCGCCGCACGATTGACGAGTGAGCCAGGCCGTCCGATCGTGGACCTCACCGAGGAGCTCACCGGTGTCGGCAGGCTGGAAACCCTTGCGGTACAAGGAGATTCCCGAACGGTCAAAACCGTTCTCGCGAGCGCCTACCTGCCGCTGGACCAGGCTGCGGCCCGGCTGTTCCGGCTGTCCGGGCTGATTCCGGGGACTTCGTTCAGTTCGTCACTCGGCAGTGCGTTGTGCGGGGTACCCGTCGAAGCCGGCCGGGTCGTGGCCGCCGAGCTTTCCGCGGCGCACCTGATCACCCCGGCGGGCCCGGACCGCTATCGGCTCCACGATCTGATCCGCGAATTCGCCGTCGCTTGCGCCCACGCCGACGAAACGACGCCGGGGCGTGCTGAGGCCGCGGACCGGCTGATCGACTGGTACCTGCACGTCGCCGCCGAAGCGAACCGGATCATCGACCCGAACCGCGATCTGGTCACCCCGGCGTTGCGCTGGGCGCGGCCCGAACGGCCGTTCCCGGCGGAAAGGCGTGCCGCGCTGGCGTTCCTGGGGGCGGAGCGCGCGAATCTGCTGCCAGTGGTGCGATTCGCGCGCGAACACGGCCGCAACACCGCCGCCTGGCAGCTCACCTACCTGCTCACCAGTTTCTACGACACCATGGGCGGCTGGAACGAGCGGATCGGGCTTTGCCGCGAAGGGGCCGCGGCGGCCGTCGAACTCGACGATCCGTTGGCCGAGGCGGAAATGTTGCGTGCGCTGGGCGCGGCTTACTTCATGACCCGCAGGCTGACGGACGCGCTCGAAACCAACGGCCGCGCGTTGAAGGCCGCTCGCGCGGCAGGCGACCTCGAAGGTGAAGGGCACATCTACAACAACACCGCGAACGCCTACGCCGCACTGCGCCGGTTCGACGAGGCGATCACCGCATACCGCCTGGCGGTGGAGCGGTGCACCTCGGCAGGCAACCGGCTCGGACGCGCCTTGTCCCAGCGCAACCTCGGCCACGCCTACATCCGGCGCGGCCAGCCGATGGACGGCCTCAGCCCGTTGACGGCCGCACTGGAGACGTTCCGCGAACTCGGCAACGCCCGGCTGGAAGCGGCCACCCTGGACACGCTCGGCGAGGCTTACGAGGAACTCGGCGATCACGACGTCGCGCTCGGCCATCTCCGCGAGGCGCTGGCCGCGTCCAGGGCGATCGGAGACCGATGGCAGGAGTAGGAGTCGCTGCTGCACGCCGGCCAGGTCCACCTCGCCCGCCGGGATTTCCTGGCCGCGCGGGCCGATTTCGACCAGGCGCTGCTGATCAGCCGGGACGTCGGGAACCGGCACAGCGAGGCGGCGGCGCTCGACCGGCTCGGCCGTGCCCACCTGGGGCTCGGCGATCTGGCCGCGGCGCGGGAGAACCTCGAGCGCGGCGTCGCGGTCCGGGCGAGTGTGCCGGATCCGTACGAGGAGGCGCATCTGCACCGCGACCTCGGTGACCTGGAAGCGCGGTGCGGCGACACGGCCGCCGCGGCCACCCACTGGGCTCGGGCGATCGAGCTGTACCGGCGGGCGAACGCGACGGCCGACGCCGACCTCGTCACCCGGCGGGGCTGATCACCACGGTCGAGGTCGCGTACACGAGCTTGCCCTGCGACGGCTCGAAGAACTCGACCCGCGCCTTCCCCGTTTGCCCTGGCACGATCGTGAATTCGGCGTATGCCCTGGTCTCACCGCGCTGGAAGGTGACGACACCGTCCTTCACCGGCTCGTGGGCGGAGCCTTCGGTGCGGTAGCGGACCGTGAGCGGTCCGGACAGCCACGGCCGGGAAAGTACGAGCGGCACCTTGCAGGTGGTGGTACCCAGCGCGAAGTTGGGCGGGATCGACCAGCAGATCTCACCTTCCTGGGTGGTGGCCAGCGGCGCGGTCTTGACCTTGTCGTCGTCGGCCACCCAGGCCACGCCGACGCTGTGCCCGATCCGCACGCCTCTCTCGCCGTACAGGTGCAGGGAGAACATCTCGTCGTTCTCCACGAAGGAATCGGCCCGGACCTTGACCGCGACCGTCTGTGCGTCCGCCCTCCCGGACCAGGTCAGCGTGCCCACACGCGGCAGGTAGTCGACGCTCTCCTTCGCGATGAACGCCGGATCGACCGGCGAGCCGTTGCCTTCGATCGTCCGGTATTCGACCGAGCCCTGCGGCGCGCAGCCGCCGTCGGTGAGTGAAACGGTGAAGACAAGGGTGGTGTACCCGGCGCTCGTTCCCTCGGCCTGACTGACTCCGCTGACGTTCGCCACGGGCGCGGTGCAGCCCGCTTGCCCGCCTTCGGCCACCGGTACCGCGAGCCCGAACGCGATCGCCAGCGCCGCCCCCAGCGCCGCGATCCGTCTCATCCTGGTTCCCATCGAGCGTCCACCCCTTCCGGCGGGCCGCCGCGGCCCGCTGCGACATGGGTAACCGAGCGAGGTTGTCACGAGGTTGTGGCCACCGGGAAAGCAAACATGAAAATGATTCATGGCCATCCGCGCCCATGACGTACTACGCTTCGGTAACCAGGCAATGAAGCGTGAGGAAGGGCAGTCGATGGGCGATGTTGCGGCACGGTTCGCCGAGATCGTCGGGGACTCGAATTTGCTTTCAGGCGAGGCGATCCCCGAGGATTACGCACACGACGAGGCTTTGACCACCAGTCCTCAGCGGCCCGCCTACCTGGCGAAACCGGGAAGCGCCGAGGAGGTCGCGGAGCTGCTCAAGGCCGCGAGCGAACACGGTGTGCCGGTCACCGCGAGAGGATCGGGCACCGGGCTTTCGGGCGGAGCCACCCCGCGCGAAGACGGTCTGGTGATCTCTTTCGAACGAATGAACGCGGTACTGGAGATCGACACGGAGAACCATGTCGCCGTCGTCCAGCCGGGTGTCACGTTGTCCGATTTGGACGAAAAGACCACGGTGGCCGGACTCGGCTACACCGTCTACCCCGGCGAGCTGAGCGCGAGCGTCGGCGGCAACGTCGGCACGAACGCGGGCGGGATGCGCGCGGTCAAGTACGGCGTCACGCGGCACAACGTCGTGGGCCTGCAGGCCGTGCTGCCGACCGGCGAGATCATCCGGACCGGTGGCAAGACCTCGAAGGTGTCGACCGGGTACGACCTGACCCAGCTGATCATCGGCTCCGAAGGCACTCTCGCGATCGCGACCGAGATCATCGTGAAGCTGTACCCGCGCCTGCCGCACGGCGCCACGGTGTTCGCCCCGTTCGAGACCTTCGACGAGGTGATGACCGTCGTCCCGAAGATCGTCGCCAGCGGCCTCGCGCCGCACATCCTCGAGTACATCGACAATCTGACGCTCGCCGCGATCAGCTACAACGAGAAGCTCAGCCTCGGTGTCCCGGACGCGATCCGCGACAAGGCGCAGGCGTATCTGGTGGTGGCACTGGAAAATCGCGACAGTGACCGGCTGCACGCCGACGTCGAAGAACTCGGCGGCCTGTTGGGTGACGTCGGCGCGATGGACGTGTACGTGCTGGAAGGCCCGTCGGCGCGCAAGCTGATCGAGGCACGCGAGAAGGCGTTCTGGACGGCCAAGGCGGCCGGCGCGGACGACGTCATCGACGTGGTGGTCCCGCGGTCCGCCATGCCCGAGTTCCTGCGCAAGGCCAGGGAAATGGCGTTGTCGCGCGAGGCGGGCGCGCTCGGCTGCGGGCACGCCGGCGACGGCAACGTCCACCTGGCCATCTTCTGCAAGGACCCGGAGAAGCGGAAGCAGCTGCTGACCGACATCTTCGCGCTCGGCATGGAACTCGGCGGCGCGATCTCCGGCGAGCACGGTCTCGGACGGGCCAAATCCGGCTATTTCCTCGATCTGGAGGACCCGGCGAAGATCGCGCTGATGCGCCGGATCAAGGAGAGCTTCGACCCGGCCGGGATCCTCAACCCCGGCGTTCTTTTCGCTGAGAGGGCTTGAAAAGTGAGTGAGATGAACGGCGCCCAGTCCCTGATCCGCACGCTCGTCGACAGCGGCGTCGACGTGTGTTTCTCGAATCCGGGCACCTCGGAGATGCACTTCGTCGCCGCGCTCGACACCGTGCCCGAGATGCGCGGTGTGCTCGGCCTGTTCGAAGGCGTCGTCACCGGTGCCGCGGACGGATACGCCCGCATCGCCGACAAGCCTGCGGCCACGCTGCTGCACCTCGGCCCCGGCCTCGGCAACGGGCTGGCGAACCTGCACAACGCGCGCCGCGCCCACACCCCGATCGTCAACGTGATCGGCGATCACGCGACCTACCACAAGCAGTACGACGCCCCGCTCGAATCGGACATCGAGGCCGTCGCCGGTTCGCTCGAAGGCTGGGTCCGCCGCTCCGAGCACACGAAGGACGTCGGAGCCGACGCCGCCGCGGCGGTCGCGGCCTCCCAGGACGCCCCCGGCCAGATTGCGACGCTCATCCTCCCCGCCGACGCGTCCTGGGGTGAGGGCGGCGAGACCTGCGCGCCCATTCCCCCGCGGATCCCGCAGGTCGTCGACGCGACGACGGTGAAGAACATCGCCGAGGTGCTGTCCAGCGGTGAACCGGTCGCGCTGCTCGTCGGCGGCAGCGGCTGCCGTGAGGCCGGTCTGCGCGCGACCAGCCGGATCGCGGCCGCGACCGGTGTGAAGGCGTTCGTCGAGACCTTCCCCGCCCGGCTCGAACGCGGCGAAGGACTGCCGACGATCGAGCGGCTCGGCTACCTCGCCGAGCAGGTCGCCTACCAGCTCGACGGGATCAAGCACGTGATCGTCGCCGGTACGAAGGCACCCGTGTCGTTCTTCGCCTACCCCGGCAAGGCGAGCAACCTGGTTCCCGAAGGCGCGCAGGTCCATGTGCTGGCCGAAGTCGCGCAGGACGTGCCGCGAGCGCTGAACGACGTCGCCGACCTGGTCGCCGCCGAGACGGAGCCTGTGCTGCAGGAGGCTTCTCGCCCCGCGCTGCCGTCCGGACCGCTGACCCCGCAGAACTGGGTCGAGGTGATCGGCGCGCTGCTGCCGGAGCGCGCGATCATCGCGGACGAGGCGAACACCTCCGGTCTGCTGCTGCCCGCGGCGACCGCGGGGGCGCCCCGGCACGACGTGCTGACCCTGACCGGCGGCGCGATCGGCTACGGCATGCCCGTCGCGACCGGTGCGGCCGTCGCCGCGCCGGACCGGCCGGTGATCAACCTGCAGTCCGACGGCAGCGCGCTGTACACGATTTCGGCGCTGTGGACGCAGGCACGGGAAAACCTCAACGTCACCACCGTCCTGCTGAACAACCGCGCGTACGCGATCCTGCGGCTGGAGCTGCAGCGGGTCGGCGCGGACGCCAACGGCCCCAAGGCGAACGAACTGCTCGACCTCTCCCGGCCCGACATGGACTTCGTCAAGATCGCCGAAGGCATGGGCGTCCCGGCGACCCGGGCGACGACGGCGGAGGAGCTGGCCGAGCAATTCCAGCGCGCGCTCGCCGAACCGGGCCCGCACCTGATCGACGCGATCGTTCCGACGCTGTTCTGAGCGGAGCGCCCCTGCGTGCGGTGAGTCTTCACCGCACGCAGGGCGCTAGCGGGCCGAGGCGATCAGAGATCGGGGCTGGCGTTGCTTCGGGACGAAAACGGTCAAGACGAGCCCCAGGAGCGCCGCGCCGGCGGCGACCACGAAGCTCAGCCGGAAGCCCGCCGCGGACGGGACGGAAACCCCGCCGACGGTGATCGCCAGCGACGCGAGCATGGTCGCCATCACCGCGCTGGACGTCGACGTGCCGACGGAGCGCATCAGCGAGTTCAACCCGTTCGCGGACGCGGTTTCGGTGACCGGGACCGAGCCCATGATCAGCGCCGGCATGGCCGCGTAGGCGATGCCCACACCGCCGCCGATGATGATGGACGCCGTGATCAGCTCGAAGGCGTTGTCCATCAACACGGTCGCGAAGATGTATCCGGCCGCGATGGTGGTGGCGCCGACCATCAGTGTCGTGCGCGGTCCGTAGCGCTCGATGAGTCGGGCCGAAACCGGCGACAGCAGGAACATGACCAGGCCGTTCGGCGCGAGGCAGAGCCCGGCCTGCACCATGGTCAGGCCGAGACCGTAGCCGGTCGACGCGGGCGCCTGCAGCAGCTGCGGGAACGACAACGCCATCGAGTACAGCGCGAATCCGATCATGATCGACGCGAGGTTGGTGAACAGCACCGGCCGTCGCGCGGAGACCCGCAGGTCCACGAGCGGATCACGCCGCCGCAGCTGGTAGGCGCCCCAGACCAGCAGGATCACCACCGCGCTTCCCGCGAAGGCGAGCGTGCGGCCGCTTCCCCAGCCCCATTCGCCGCCCTTCACGATCGGCAACAGCAGGCAGACCAGTCCGGCCGTCAGCCCCAGCGCGCCGAGGAAGTCGAACGGCGCCGGCGTCTTCACCGGCGACTCCGGCACCACGAACAGGATCAGCAAGCCGCAGACGAGCCCGAGCCCCGCCGACGCCCAGAACAGGACGTGCCAGTCGGCGTTCTGCGCGACCAGCGCCGACACCGGGAGCCCGATGGCACCGCCGACGCCGAGCGTCGAACTCATCACCGAGATCGCGGCGCCGACCCGTTCCGGCGGGAGTTCGTCCCGCATGATGCTGATGCCCAGCGGGATCGCGCCCATCGCGCAGCCTTGCAATCCTCGTCCGAGGACCATCAGCGCGAGCGAACTGGTCAGCGCGGACACCACCGAACCCGCGACCAGGAACCCCAGGCTGATCAGCAGCAACCGGCGTTTGCCGTAGAGGTCACCGAGCCTGCCGCTCACCGGCATCACCACGGCCCCGGCGATCAGGGTCGCCGTCACCACCCACGACGCGTCCGACGGAGTCGCGTCGAGCAGCCGGGGAAACGCGGGGATGAGCGGGATCACGAGCGTCTGCATGAACGAGGCCACCAGACCGCAGGTGGCCAGCACGACGACGAAGATCCGGGGCGAAGGTGCCCGTCCGACCGGTTTCACCCTGCGCATCCCATGATCCGACCTTACACAGCACCACCCTTCTCAGTGAACGGTTCACCGACGGGATCACAGCCAGGTGCGAACCCCACCATGGCCGGAACAGGTACCGCGGCGATTCTGGCTGTAGCTATAGGAACCGTCCTTGCAGAGGGCGGTCGCTCCGTCGGCCGCGCCAGGTCCGGCCGACGGCCGGTGGACACAGACACCGTCGGTGTTGCGGTAGTAGTCGCTTCCGCACTCCGCCAAGTTCGGCGCCTTCGCCGCCTGCGTGGACTTCGGAGGTGTTTTCGTCGGCTTGGGCTCGACCTGCTTCGGCACCTCGACCGCGGACGTGGCCGTCGGCACGGACTGCTGAGGTGTACGCGGCGTCCAACTACTGGTCGGCGTCGATGTTGTCGTCAGTGCCGTCGGGACTGTCGGCGTAGTCGGCGCTGTCGACACCGGGCCGCTCTGCGGCGTGACCCGCCCGGTGGGCACGGTCTCCACACCGCAGCCTCCGGCGACCATAAGTCCGATCGCCAGCGCCATGCCCAGCTTCGTCGCTCTCGTCGGCATACGACCTCCCCAGCACCTGGTAGTGCCGCGTAGTCGGGAGATCGTCCGCCGGCGTTACCGCCAAGCGCTGTCTAGTCGACCATCGAGCCGCAACTGATGTTCAGCGCCGTCGCCGTCATGCTCCGCGCATGGTCCGACGCGGCGAAGGCGGCCACCCGGGCGACGTCTTCGAGCGATGCCGTCCGCTCGAGCATTGTCGCGTCGACCATGTCCCGAATGGCGTCATCGAGGCCCGCGCCCGCCGGAATCGTCTCCGGGATCCCGCCGGTGCGAAGGGTCACGACCCGGATGCCCTGCGGTCCGAGTTCGCACGCCAGCCCTCGCCGCAACGCCTCCATCGCGCTGAACGCGACCTGCAACCCGCCGAGGTGGTACCCCGGCAGCGGATCACCGTCGCCACCGAACATCAGGATCACTCCGGACCCCTGCCCGATCATGTGCCGGGCGGCGGCCCGCGCGGTGAGGAAGTTCGTCCGCACCGCCGTCCGGACCGGGCTTTCGAGGTCCTCCCACGACATCTCGACCAGCGGGATGCCCTGGACGTCGTTGTGCGTGATCACGTTCATCGAGATGTCGACGCTGCCCGCCGAGGAAACCACCGAAGCGGCATGCTCGTCGATGGCGGCTTCGTCGAGCGCGTCGAACTCCGCCGTTTCGGCTTTCCCGCCCGCTGCCCGGATTTCATCGGCCAGCGCGTCGAGTTTCTTCAAGGTGCGACCGGTGAGATGGACGGTCGCACCCTCCCTGGCGAACCCGCGGGCGACCGCGCTGCCGATGCCACCGGCGGCCCCATAGATGATCGCGTTCCTGCCTTCGAGCAACATCTATTCCCCCTATTTGCCGTCCAGGGTGATGAGTCCGTCGGGGGTTCCCTCCAGGTGGACGTCGACCCACGACGAGCGCCACGAGTCGAGCTCGTGGAACCTGCGCAGTTCCGCCAAACCGCTGAGCCAGCCCATCCACATGCCGTACGGCGGCTTCTCGTCCGAGAATCCACTTTGGACGAAAGTCAGTTTCGTACCGCCATCGGAGTCCTCGAGTTCCCAGGAGGCGACGACACCGTCCTGGTATGCGAGCGACATCTTGGAGCCGGGCACCAGGTCGACGATCTTGGCCGGATCCGGGTCCTTGTCCAGTGACCCCATCGCCCAGCGGCCGCCGACATGGGTCTCCGCCTCGATCCGGGCGCCGAACCAGCGGGTGAACACGTCGGGGTCGGCGATCGAGGAGTAGACCTCCCCTCGGGGCGCGTCGATCCGCACTTCTTCGCTCATCAGCGGGGAAGTGAGGTCACAGCGCGCGATGGGCGGCCGTCCTTCGACGTGGTCGACGAGGTTCGCGACCGAAAGTGCCCAGAACGTGTGCATCAGGCTGAGCGACGAATACGAGTCGGCGAGCATCGTGGCGTAATCCGGCAGACCGCTCTGACTGAACGCCAAGGACGTCTCGTCCCCGTCCTCCTTCAGGGCGATCTCGACGACGGTCTCCTTCCCGCCGAGGGCCCAGACGAACCGCAGGAGGTTGTCCTCGGCCGACAGCAGCCGCTGGCGCGGACGATCGCCTTCCGGCGTGTACCGGCCCCAGAACTCGTACCGGGACGGCAAGTCGACCTCCGCGTATTCGGAAAGCCACACGCGCAGCGCCCCTGGATCGGTCAGCGCGTGCCAGACCTCGTCGATCGGCGCGCGCAGGCGCACCTCGAACCTCATCGGTTCAGTCACGGGCGTTTCCCTTCGGGTAACAGGCCAAGGCGAGCTTGAAGGCGTCGCCTTCCGCTCCGCCGTAGCGGGTGAACAGATCCTGCAAAGTCGTCTTCAGTTCGTCGAGGAACTCCTGACGTCGCTCCGGCTCCACCCGGATCTCGCCGGAGACACCGATCGACGGCAGTTCCGGCGCGGCCCTGTCGAGCGCCGCGACGTCCGCCTGGACCTCTTCCATCAGGTCCACCAGATAGCCCAGGCTCAACTCGTCCCGCGCCGCCCGCGGGCCGAGCCGTCCCACCAGCCCCGGCGACAACCAGTACGAACGGGCGGTCGCCTGGTACACACCCTCACTGACGGCGCGCACCTTCCGCTCCGACACCTGTTTCACGAGACCGGCTTCCACCAGTCGCTTCACGTGGTAGTAGACCCGCTGCGGCGTCTGATCCAGCGCCGCCGCCACCTCGGTACAGGACCGCGGCTCGGCCAGCTGCCGCAGCACGTCCACCCGCTGCGGTTTCAGCAAGGCCTCCGCCTGCTCCAACCGCTCCAAGTACTCCACGTCTCTCACGGCGCCACACCCTTGATCACAAAAATCAGTTTGAACGTAAAAATCCATTTTGTCAATCGGGCCGGATCGCGCTACTCTCGTCGTGTGGCGTTCCTTCGGCGGTACCCGGCGGAGATCGCGGTCACCGCGGCGGTGATCGCGGGTTCCGTCGTGGCCTCGCTCGGGGACGGCGCGGAACCACCGCGCAAGGCGGTCGCCGGCTGGGTCTGCGTGGCGCTCGCCTGCGCCGCGTTGTTCCTGCGCCGCCGGTATCCGCTCCCCGTCGCGATCTTCACCGCGGCCTGTTGCGCGATCTACTATCCGCAGACCGACCCTGACGGATTCGTGCTGCTCGCGTTCGCCTTCGCGCTGTACAACACCGCCTCGACCGGGCGGATCCGCAGTGCGGCGGTCGTCGCGGCGGCCTCGATGGTCGGCGTCGCGATCGGAGAGGCACAGGCCGGCGCGGCACGGCAGGTGGACGACTTCGCGTTCCTGCTGATGGCGGGCTGGTTCATCGCGCTGGTCGCGGTCGGCGCGGTGACGTACTACCGCCGGGAAGCCGAACGCACCAAGGAGGCCGAGGCACGGCGAAGGGCCACGGACGAGCGGCTCCGGATCGCGCGCGAACTGCACGACGTCCTCGGCCACAACCTGGCACTCATCAACGTCCAGGCGGGCGCGGCCTTGCACGGCAAGGATCCGGCGAAATCCGAGGAGGCACTGACCACGATCAAACAGACCAGCAAGGAGGCCTTGCGCGAACTCCGCGCCACACTTGGCATGTTGCGGCAGGCGGACACTCCGAGCCTGGCCAGGGTCGCCGAACTGGCCGAATCGGCGGGCGCGCACGGGCTGACCGTCCGGACCGAGATCGACGGCACGGCCACGGAACTGCCGCCCGACGTCGAACACGCGGCCTTCCGCGTCGTCCAGGAGGCGCTGACCAACGTCGCGCGCCACGCCGCCGCGAACACCGTCGTGGTGCGGATCGGCTACACGCCCCATGATGTGTCCGTGCAGATCGACGACGACGGCCGGGGCGGCACGGCGAAACCCGGCAACGGGATCCGCGGCATGACCGAACGGGCCGAGGCACTCGGCGGCGAACTCACCGCGGCCGCGCGCGAAGACGGCGGCTTCCGGGTGCGCGCCCGGCTTCCCCTGCGGGTGAAGAAATGATCCGGGTCCTGCTCGTCGACGACCAGCGGTTGGTGCGCGCCGGATTCAAGTCCATATTGGACAGTGAAGACGACATCACCGTGGTCGCCGAAGCGGCCGACGGCCGCGAATCCCTCCAAGCCGCGCACGAACACAGGCCGGACGTCGTCCTGATGGACATCAGGATGCCCGGAATGGACGGGCTCACCGCGACCCGGCACCTGCTCAAAGACCCCGCGCTGACCGGGATCAAGGTCGTCATCCTCACCACCTTCGACCTGGACGAGGACGTCTACGGCGCGTTGCGCGCCGGTGCCAGCGGGTTCCTGGTCAAGGACACCGAGCCCCAGGAACTGATCCACGGCGTCCGCGTGGTCGCCAGGGGCGACGCGCTGCTCGCCCCGTCGATCACCAGGCGCCTGATCTCAGAATTCGCCTGCCGGGTGGACCGGCCCACCCCTTCGCCCACCCTGAACCGGCTCACCGAAAGGGAACGCGAAGTGATGAGCCTGGTCGCGGCCGGCCTGTCCAACGACGAGATCGCCAAGGAACTCGTGCTCAGCCCGGCGACGGCGAAGACGCACGTAAGCCGGATCATGACCAAGGTGGACGTCCGTGATCGCGCGCAACTCGTCGTACTCGCCTACGAATCGGGCATGGTCACTCCTCGCTGGATGACCCCGTGACCACAACCCCGGTAGTACGGGAGGCGCCCTAGGGGTACCCAGAAGTTGCGGCCGGAGTGCCCGCCGGAGCCCGACGATATCCGGGCCGGGAAAGCCGATGCTTTCCGCCATGGACACCATCGCTCTTTCCCGGAGACAGCCGCCTGGGGGCGCGCTCTCGAAGCTGGCGGGCTGGTCTCAGCGTCACCGCTGGCTCGCCGTTTCGCTCTGGCTGCTCACCCTCGTCGGCGTCACGCTGGGCTCGCAGCTGGCAGGCAGCGCCTACCACGATGACCATTCCCTGCCGGGCACCGAATCCCAGCAGATCATGGATTTGTTCAAGGCGCGGGCGCCGACACAGACCGGCGCGACGGCCGAGATCGTCTTCAAGGCCGGAAGCGGGCTCGCGACCGCACGTGGACCGATCGACCGGACGCTCGCCGAAGTCCGGAGCCAGCCGCACGTGAAGGCGGTGACGAGCCCCTTCGACACCCCGTCGGCCATCTCGCGTGAGGGCACGATCGGCTACGCCGCGATCGCTTTCGACCTCGAGTCGCAAGATCTTCCGTACGACGACATCGTGCGCGTCGTCGACACCGCGAAGAAGGCGGAGGCGGCCGGACTCCAGGTCGAACTCGGCGGCGAGCCGATCAAACGGGCAAACGAACGCGGCGGCCCGTCGGAGGGTGTCGGGCTGCTGGCCGCGCTCGTGGTCCTCGTCTTCCTATTCCGCTCGATCCTCGCCGCCGGGCTCCCGGTAATCACGGCGATCTTCGCCGTCGGCAGCACGCTGGGCGTGATCGTGCTCGTCAGCAGGTTCGTCGACATCGCGAGCTACACGGCGCCGCTGATGATGCTGGTCGGGTTCGGTGTCGGCGTGGACTACGCGCTGCTCATCTTTTCCCGCTATCGCGGCGAAATCCTGGCCGGTCTCGACCGCGAACAGGCGGCGCGGCGGGCGCTGGACACCGCGGGCCGATCGGTGCTGTTCGCGGGCGGCACGGTGATCATCGCTCTGCTCGGTCTGCTCGCCCTCGGCCTCGGTTCGCTGCGCGGGGTCGCCCTCGCGGTGGCCTTGACCGTGCTCGTGACGATGCTCGCGTCGATCACCCTGCTGCCCGCGCTGCTTTCCCTTTTCGGCCACCGTTTGGAAAAGGGCATCCGCAAACATGCCGAGAAACGCGAGCACGGCAAGGCTTGGGGCAAGCTCGGGGACGCGGTACAACGACGCCCTATGGTGCCGCTCGTGATCGGGCTTCTCGTCCTCGTCGGCCTTTCCCTTCCCGCGCTCGGCATGCGCCTCGGGTTCGCCGACGCGGGCACGGATCCGGAGACGTCGACCACCCGGCAGGCCTACGACCTGATGGCGGAGGGTTTCGGCCCCGGGTTCAGCGAGCCGTTGATCGTGGTCACCGAGAACGGCGATGGTGCCGCGCTGCAACGGAAACTCGAAGCCACGCCAGGGATCGCGGAGGTGACACCGCCGCTGGGGCAAGGCGTCACGACGGTTCTCGCCTTCCCCGCGTCTTCCCCGCAGGACGTGGCGACCACCGAACTGGTGGAGCGGTTGCGGACGGAGGTGTTGCCGGGGCTGCCGGGCGAGTACCTGGTCGGCGGAAGTGTCGCGGCGGCGGTGGATTTCGCGGACGCGGTGGGTGACCGGTTGCCGCTGTTCGTGCTGGTGGTCGTCGGGCTGTCGGCGTTGCTGCTGATGGTCGTGTTCCGCTCGATCCTGATCCCGCTCAAGGCGGCCTTGCTGAACCTGCTGAGCATCGGCGCCGCGCTCGGCGTGATGACGGCGGTGTTCGGCGACGGTCTGTTCGGAGCGCAGCCGGGACCGATCGAAGCGTTCGTTCCGGTGCTGATCTTCGCGATCGTGTTCGGGCTTTCCATGGATTACGAGGTGTTCCTGGTGTCCCGGATGCACGAGGAATGGCGACGCACCGGCGACGCGCGCCACGCCGTCCGCGAAGGGCTCGCCTCCACCGGCGGGGTGATCACGGCGGCGGCGGTGATCATGATCCTCGTGTTCGGCGCGTTCCTGCTCAATCCCGACCGGATGCTGGCGCAGTTCGGTCTCGGGCTGGCGGTCGCGGTGCTGGTGGACGCGTTCGTGATCCGTTGCCTCGTGGTGCCCGCGGTGATGCGGATGCTCGGGGAACGCGCCTGGTGGCTGCCGCGTTGGCTGGACCGGCGGTTGCCGCACGTGGCGCTGGAGCCGTCGTCCCGCTAGCTCCCGGACGACACGAAAGGCCCCTTCATTGCGAATTTCGCAATGAAGGGGCCCTCCATGTCACGCGCTTATTCGTAGATCTCGCCCTTCGCGGCCTTCGCGACCAGCGACTCCGGCGGGGTGAAGTGGTCGCCGTAGCGCTCCGCCAGCTCACGAGCCCGGTCGACGAAGCCCTGCAGGCCACCCTCGTACTGGTTGATGTACTGGATGACACCACCGGTCCACGCCGGGAAACCGATGCCGAAGATCGAGCCGATGTTGGCGTCGGCGACGGTGGTGAGCACGCCCTCGTCGAAGCACTTCACGGTCTCGAGCGCCTCGGCGAACAGCATGCGCTCCTTGAGGTCCTCGAAGGGAACCTCGGCGCTGCCCGACTTGAACGCGTCGCGCAGGCCCGGCCAGAGACCGGCCCGCTTGCCGTCTCCGTCGTAGTCGTAGAAACCCGAACCGGTGGAACGACCCTTGCGGTCGAATTCCTCCACCATCCGGTCGATGACGCCCTCGGACGCGTGCGCGTTCCAGGTACCGCCGGCGGCCTCGATCGCTTCGCGGGTCTCCTTGCGGATCTTGCGCGGCAGCGTCAGGGTCAGCTCGTCCATCAGCTGCAGCGGCGGGGCCGGGTACCCGGCCTGCGCACCGGCCTGCTCGATCGACGCCGGCTCGACACCCTCGCCCAGCGCGGCGACGGCCTCGTTGAGGAACGTGCCGATGACGCGCGAGGTGAAGAAGCCGCGGCTGTCGTTGACGACGATCGGGGTCTTCTTGATCTGCAGCGTGTAATCGAAGACCTTCGCCAGTGTGGCGGGCGAGGTCTTCTCACCGCAGATGATCTCGACCAGCGGCATCTTGTCCACCGGTGAGAAGAAGTGGATCCCGATGAAGTCCTCGCTCCGCTGGACACCCTCGGCGAGCGCGGTGATCGGCAGGGTCGAGGTGTTGGAGCCGAGCACGGCGTCGGGGTTGACGACGCCCTCGATCTCCTGGAACACCTTGTGCTTCAGCTCGACGCTCTCGAAGACGGCCTCGATCACGAAGTCGACGCCGGCGAAGTCCTCCGCCTTGTCGGTCGGCTTGATCTTGGCGAGCAGCGCGTCGGACTTCTCCTGCGTGGTCTTACCGCGGGAGAGTGCCTTCTCCTCCAGCTTGACCGCGTAGCCCTTGCCCTTTTCGGCGCCTTCGAGCGTGACGTCCTTGAGCACGACGTCGATGCCGGCCTTCGCCGAGACGTACGCGATCGCGGCGCCCATCATGCCCGCGCCGACGACGCCGACCTTCTTGGCGGTGTACTTCTCGAAGCCTTCCGGCCGCGAACCGCCGGAGTTGATGCTCTGCAGGTCGAAGAAGAACGCCTTCGTCATGTTCTTCGAGACCTGGCCGGTGGCGAGGTGCACGAAGTAGCGGGTCTCGACGGTGATCGCGGTGTCGAAGTCGACCTGCGAACCCTCGATGGCCGCGGCGAGGATCGCGCGCGGGGCGGGCATGTTGGCGCCCTTGATCTGCTTGCGCAGGTTCGCCGGGAACGCGGGCAGGTTCGCCGCGAAGCTCGGGTTCGACGGGGTGCCGCCCGGGATCTTGTAGCCCTTGACGTCCCACGGCTGCACGCCGCCCTCGGGGTTGGCCTTGATCCACGCCTTCGCGGCCGGGACCAGCTCCTCCACGGTGCCGACGAGCTCGTGCACGAGGCCGAGTTCCTTCGCCTTGGCGGGACGGTGCCGCTGGCCCTGCAACAGCACGTTCAGCAGCGCGCTCTGGATGCCCAGCAGGCGCACGGTGCGGACCACGCCACCGCCGCCGGGGAGCAGACCGAGGGTGACCTCGGGGAGGCCGATCTGGCTGCCCTTGACGTCGGCCGCGATGCGGTGGTGCGTCGCGAGCGCGAGTTCGAGGCCGCCGCCGAGCGCGGCGCCGTTGATGGCGGCCACGACCGGCTTGCCCAGCTGCTCGAGCCGGCGCATCTGGCCCTTCATCTGGGCGCTGCTCTGGGTGATCTCGGCCGCGTGCTCCGGCTTCGCCTGGATCAGGTCGTTGAGGTCGCCACCGGCGAAGAAGGTCTTCTTGGCCGAGGTGAGGACGACACCGGTGATGCTGTCCTTCTCCGCCTCCAGGCGGTCCACGACCACGCCGAGCGACTCGCGGAAGTCGGCGTTCATCGTGTTGGCGGACTGCTTCGGGTCGTCCAGGGTGAGCACGACGATGCCGTCGGCGTCCTGCTCCCAGCGGATGGTCTTCGCTTCAGTCATTGTCTCTTCCTCAGACCCGCTCGATGATGGTCGCGACGCCCATGCCGCCGCCGATGCACAGGGTGACCAGGGCGCGGCGCGCCTGGCGACGCTCCAGCTCGTCGACGACGGTGCCGACCAGCATCGCGCCGGTGGCTCCCAGCGGGTGCCCCATCGCGATGGCGCCGCCGTTGACGTTGACCTTCTCCTCGTCGAGGTGCAGGTCCTTGATCCACTTGAGGACGACCGAGGCGAAGGCCTCGTTCAGCTCCCACAGGTCGATGTCGTCCGGGGTGAGACCGGCGATCTTGAGGACCTTCTCGGTGGCCGGGGTCGGGCCGGTGAGCATGATCGTGGGCTCGGAGCCGACGGTCGCGGTCGCCACGATGCGGGCGCGCGGGGTCAGGCCGAAGTCCTTGCCGATCTGCTCGTTGCCGACCAGCACCACCGCGGCGCCGTCGACGATGCCGGACGAGTTGCCGCCGGTGTGGACGTGGTCGATCTTCTCCACCGAGTGGTACTTCTGGAGCGCGACGGCGTCGAAGCCGCCCAGCTCGCCGATGCCGGCGAAGGCGGGCTTGAGCTTGCCGAGGCCCTCGACGGTGCTGCCCGGGCGACGGTGCTCGTCGTGGTCGAGGATCGTGACGCCGTTGATGTCCTTCACCGGGACGACGGACTTCGCGAAGTAGCCGCCGGACCAGGCCGCTTCGGCCCTTTCCTGCGAGCGCACGGCCCACGCGTCGACGTCCTCGCGGGAGAAGCCCTCGATGGTCGCGATCAGGTCGGCGCCGGTGCCCTGCGGGACGATGTAGTTGTCGTACGCGGTGGCCGGGTCCATGAACAGCGCGCCACCGTCGGAGCCCATCGGCACGCGCGACATCGACTCGACACCGCCGGCGATGATCAGCTGGTCCCAGCCGGAACGCACCTTCTGGGCGGCGGTGTTGGTGGCTTCGAGGCCGGAGGCGCAGAAGCGGTTCAGCTGTACGCCGGCGACCGACTGCGGCAGGCCCGCGTTCAGCGCGGCGGTGCGCGCGATCACGGCGCCCTGCTCACCGACCGGCGACACCACGCCGAGGACGATGTCGTCGATCACGGCGGGGTCGAGGTTCGGGTGCCGGACCTTCAGTTCCTCGATGAGGCCGACCACGAGATCGACCGGCTTGGTGCCGTGGAGGGCACCGCCCTTGTTCTTGCCGCGAGGCGTACGGATCGCCTCGTAGATGTAGGCCTCGCTACTCACAGAAAAACTCCTCCGCGTACGGCGCTGTATCAGGGTGAAACGTACCGGCCGGTAGCCATGCTAATGCCGATTAACATAAACCGCGATAACCCCATGGTGTCAATGGGTTGCGATGCACGCAACCGGCGCTATCGTGGGTTCACCTATGGATCACCCGACCGAGCGTTCGACCCGACCGCGCGACCGCAAGGCCCAGCTGGCAGGCCTCGCCGCGGAGCTGTTTCGCGCCCGCGGGTTCCACGGCGTCGGCATCAACGACATCGCCGCCGCGGCCGGGATCACCGGGCCCGCGCTGTACCGGCATTTCTCTGACAAGCAGGCGGTGCTGTCCTACGTCGTGCTCTCCGGCATCGACGACATGGAGGCGGCCACCACCGAGACGCTCGCCGACGGTCTCCCCGTCCCCGCCCAGGTCAACGCCCTCTTGGGCACCCTCGCCGCGCAGGCGGTGGAGCGGCGTGAGGTCGCCGCGCTGTGGCGCTGGGAGGGCAGGCATCTGCCCCGGGAGGAGCGGCGTGAGATCCGCCGCCGGTCGGGCGCGGTGCTCGAAGCGTGGTCGAAGGCGCTGCTCGCGTTGCGTCCCGAACTGACTCCCGACGACGCCGAGCTGCTGTGCTGGGCGGGGCTGAGCGTGTTCGGCAGCGTCTCCGTGCATCACACGTCCGTGGCGAAGAAACGCTTCGCGCAGATCCTGGTACAGCTGGCGGAGTCGGTGCTGCATGTCACACTGCCCGAGCCCTCGGAGCCGGCGGAAGAGACACCGTCGATGGCGCTCGGCGAGCCGTCCCGCCGCGAGCAGCTCCTCGCCGCCGCGACCGAGCTGTTCGGGCGACGCGGCTTCCGTTCGGTGAGCATGGAGGAGATCGGCGCGGCCGCCGGGATCGCCGGGCCCAGCGTGTACCGGCACTTCCCCAGCAAGGCCGCGCTGATGGTGGCGATCGGGCATCGCGCGGCCGACCGGCTGGCGCTCGCCGCGGAACGCGCGTTGCGGACCGGCGACGAACGCGACGCACTCCGCAGGCTCGCGGCGTCCTATGTGCACACCTTGCTGCACACGCCCGAACTGCTGGTGTCGTTCTCCGGCAGCCCCATGGAACTGCCGGAACGCGACAAGGCGGACCTGATCCGGGTCCAGCGGGACTACGTCGCGCGCTGGATCGCGCTGACTTCCGAAGTCCATCCGGAACTGAGCCTGCGCGAAGTGAAGATCACCGTGCACGCGGCGCTGACCATCGCGAACGACCTCGCGCGCACCCGGCGCGTCAACGGCCGCCCGAACTTCGAGGCCGAGCTGACCGCGCTGACGCACGCCGTCCTGAAAGTCAGCTCTTAGCAAACTCCCGTGTCCCGCAAAGACGCGACGGGCACGATATGCGCGTGCCCACGAAACGCGGCCTGCATCTGGTGACCCGGGAAGAAGACCACAAGGTCACCACGCTGGAGCTCTTCTTCGACCTGGTCTTCGTCTACGCCATCACCCAGACCACGCAGCTGATGGCCGATCACCTCACCCCGCTCGGCATCGGGCAGGGCGTCGCGATGATCGCCGTGCTGTGGTGGTGCTGGTGCGCCTACGCCTGGCTGGCCAACACCCTGCACGTCGACCGGGGGATCGCCCAGCTGGCGATGTTCGCCGCGATGGGGACGATGTTCCTGGTCTCGCTGACCATCCCGGAGGCGTTCACCGACCTGCCCGGCGGCCTGTACGCGCCGCTGATGTTCGTCGGCTGCTACTTCCTTGTCCGCCTGCTGCACTTGACCGCGTATTTCGGCGCCGCGCGAACCGACCCCGAGCTGCGCAAGACCGTCCTGAAGATGTTCGTCGGCCTGCTGCCGAGCGTCGCGCTGCTGACCACCGCCGCGTTCT
Organism: Amycolatopsis lurida; assembly: GCF_900105055.1. NCBI lineage: Bacteria > Bacillati > Actinomycetota > Actinomycetes > Pseudonocardiales > Pseudonocardiaceae > Amycolatopsis > Amycolatopsis lurida. The sequence continues at coordinate 5,520,746 of NZ_FNTA01000004.1, read as the reverse complement.
TCTCCGGCTGGGTGCAGCTCGGCATCTGGGCCGTCGCGCTGCTCGCCGACTACCTCAACGTCTTCCGGACCCGGTCGTCGGACTGGCGGCTGCACCAGCCCGGCCACTTCGCCGAGCGATTCGGGCTGATCGTGATCATCGCGCTCGGGGAATCGATCGTGGCGATCGGCATCGGGATCAGCTCTTACCCGATGTCCTGGCCGATCACGCTGGCCGCCGTCTTCGGGCTCGCGCTCGCGTCGTCGATGTGGTGGATGTACTTCGCCGTCGTCGCGCACGTGTCCGAGCACAACCTGAAGCGCGCGGAGGGCGTGGAGCGGGTGCGGATCGGGACGGACACGTACACCTTCCTGCACCTCCCTCTCATCGCCGGGATCGTGCTCGTGGCGCTGGGATTGAAGAAGTCGCTGCTGTACGTGTCCGACACCGAGCACCACAGCCTCGCCGACGGCCTCCACGGGACCCCGATCTGGGCGCTCACCGGCGGGCTCGCGCTGTACCTGATCGCGTTGAGCGGGCTGCGGCGGCGGAACCTGGGCTCGTGGAACGTGCGGCGGCTGGTGCTCGCGGTGGCCCTGCTGGCCGCGACTCCGCTGCTGGAGCTGGTGCCGGCGATCGTGCTCGTCGGCATCGTCGCGCTGGCGGCGGTGGGCCTCGTGGCCATCGAGCGGGCGGGACTGGCGAAGCGACCTCTGGTAACCGAAGAGCCTTAGCCGCGTGCGTTCCGGAAAGGTGAAGGGAACTTCGAGGGACCCTGGCTTCGAAAAGCTGGTGGCTTGTGAGTAATCCTGGCCTGCCCGGCCTCCCGGATCACTCACCGGCGTGACGTTCGCCGCCCCCGTAGTGGCGCATCGGCCCAAGGCGAGTTAACCTACTCACGAGTAGGTAAGCGAGGCAGGGAGACTCACCGTGGGTGCGCCTAGGAAACGAGACGCGATGGGCCTTGGCCTGTCCGCGCTCACCCGGCTGGCCGGGAGCAAGGTCATTGAACGGGCCGGACTTCGGAAGCCCGTGCAGAACCTGGTCAGTGCCGGGACGCGCAACGGCTTCCGGGTCGCGGGCGCGGCGGGACGGACGTTCAAATCCGCCCAGAAGCTCGGCAAGCCCGCGCGGCTCGCGCCTGCCGAGGACACCGGGCTGTTCGATCTCACCCCGAGTGAGGACCAGCAGCTCATCGTCGAGACCGTGACGGAATTCGCGGCCGAACAGCTGCGGCCCGCAGCGGCCGACGCCGACGCGAAGCTTCAGGCGCCCGAGGGCCTGTTGAGCCGTGCCGCCGAACTCGGCATCACGCTCGTCGGCATCCCGGAGGAACTGGGCGGTGTCGGCACCGAACGGTCGGTCGTCACGAACGCGCTGGTCGCCGAGGCCCTCGCGCACGGCGACCTGGGTCTCGCGGTCGCGGTGCTCGCGCCGTCCGCGGTCAGCACCGCGCTGGTGTCCTACGGCGACGAGCAGCAGCAGGCGGACTACCTGCCCGCGTTCGTCGGCGAGAACGTCCCGGCCGCGGCGCTCGCGCTGCAGGAGCGCACCGCGCTGTTCGACCCGTTCAAGCCCGCGACCAAGGCCCGCCGCACGCCGAAGGGCTACCAGCTCGACGGCGTGAAGTCGCTGGTCCCGAGGGCCGCCGACGCCGAGCTGTTCATCGTGTCGGCCGACCTCGAAGGGCCGGCAGGCACCAGTCCGGCACTGTTTCTCGTCGAGTCGTCGAATTCCGGCGTCACCATCGAGTCCGAACCGGCGATGGGCCTGCGGGGTGCGGCGACCGGAAAGCTGCACTTGGAGAAGGTCGCCCTTCCGGCCGGGGCGCTGCTCGGCGGCGGCAAGACCGAAGTCTTCACCGAGGTCGTCCGGCTCTCGCGCCTCGGCTGGGCCGCGCTGGCCGCCGGTACCGCGAAGGCCGTGCTCGACTACGTGGTGCCGTATGTCAACGAGCGCAAGGCGTTCGGGGAACCGGTGAGCCACCGGCAGGCCGTCGCGTTCTCGGTGGCCGACATCGCCATCGAGCTGGAAGGGCTGCGGCTGGTCACGCTCCGCGCCGCTTCCCGCGCCGAACAGGGCAAGCCGTACGCCCGCGAGGTCGCGCTGGCCCGGAAACTGGCCGCCGACAAGGGAATGCAGATCGGCAGCGCCGGAGTACAGCTGCTGGGCGGGCACGGGTTCGTCAAGGAACACCCCGTCGAACGCTGGTACCGAGACCTCCGTGCGATCGGCGTGATGGAAGGCGCCGTCCTTCTCTAGGACTTTCGAAAGGCAATCATGATCAACCTTGAGGTTCCGAAGAAGGCCGGCACCCTGATCAACCAGGCGTACCAGGCCGCGGCCGAGGTGTTCCGGCCGATCTCGCGCAAGTACGACCGCGCCGAACACACCTATCCGGCCGAACTCGACATGTTCGCCGCGTTGCTGGACGGGCTGAACTCGTCCGGCGAGGGCGGCGCCGGCGCGGCGGGCGTCCGCCGGTCCGAAAAGAACGAGAAACCGGGCAACCGCAACGGTTCCAACCTCAACATCGTGCTCGGCACGATCGAGATGTGCTGGGGCGACGTCGGTCTGCTGCTGTCCATGCCGCGCCAGGGGCTCGGCAACGCCGCCATCGGCTCGGTCGCCACCGACGAACAGCTCAAGAAGTTCTCCGGGCTGTGGGCCGCGATGGCGATCACCGAGCCGGACTGTGGCTCGGACTCCGCCGCGATCACCGCGACCGCGCGGCTGGACGGCGACGAGTACGTGATCAACGGCGAGAAGATCTTCGTGACCGCCGGCGAGCGCGCCGACGCCGTCGTCGTCTGGGCCACTCTGGACAAGACGAAGGGCCGCGCGGCGATCAAGTCGTTCGTCGTCGAGAAGGGCACGCCCGGCTTCGAGGTGGTGCGCGTCGAGCACAAGCTCGGCATCCGCGCCTCCGACACCGCCGTGCTGCGTTTCGAGAACGTGCGCGTGCCCAAGGAAAACCTCCTCGGCACGCCGGAGATCGACACCGCCAAGGGTTTCGCCGGGGTCATGCAGACCTTCGACAACACCCGCCCGCTCGTTGCCGCCATGGCCATCGGGGTCGCCCGCGCGGCGCTGGAAGAGACCCGGAAGATCCTCACCGACGCCGGGGTGACCATCGACTACGACAAGCCCGTCCACAGCCAGCACGCGGCGGCCGCCACGTTCCTGCAGCTGGAGGCCGACTACGAAGCGGCGTACCTGCTGACCATGGAATCGGCGTGGATGGCCGACAACCGCAAGCCGAACTCGCTGCAGGCCTCGATGGCCAAGGCGAAGGCGGGCCGATCGGTCGTCGAGATCACGCTGAAATGCGTCGAGCTGGCCGGGACCTTGGGCTACACCGAGGAATCGCTGCTGGAGAAGTGGAGCCGGGACGCGAAGATCCTGGACATCTTCGAAGGCACGCAACAGATCCAGCAGCTGATCGTGGCGCGCCGGATCCTGGGCAAGACGTCGGCGGAGCTCAAGTAGTTCGTGGCGCTCGTGAGTGGTGAGGACGGTTCTAACCGTCCTCACCACTCACGAGCCCTTCGTGGGTGACCGAGCGGGGTACTCTCTTAGCTTCCCCAGCCAGCGAAGGCCGGAGTCGCGATGAGACCGCTTTCCCCTGCCGCGCGCTGGTGCCTCATCGTCCTCGGCGTCACCGTCTGCTACTTCGCGGCGGGCCGGATCGGGATCCAGTGGGCGATCGTGCGAGAACAGATCTCGCCGCTGTGGCCCGCTGCCGGTGTCGCGCTGGCGGTGCCGATGCTCCTGGGGCCGCGGTTCTGGCCGGGGATCTTCCTCGGCGCTCTTCTGACGAACGTCGCCCTCGGCCCCTCCCTCGGCATGGTCTTGGTGATCTCCGCGGGCAACACGATCGGCTCGCTGCTGGCCTACGCGGTGATGCGGGGGCTGGGTGGCCGCAATCGGCTCGACCGGCTTCCCGACGCCGTCCTCCTCGTGGTGGTCGGGGCCATCGGGGGCACGGCCGTCAGCGCGGCGCTGGGCACCGGAGTGCTGGTCCTCGATGGCGCGCTGGGCCCCGGGGACTTCTGGACGACCGCACTCGTGTGGTGGACCGGCGACGCGATGGGCGTCCTGACGATCACACCTCTGCTGCTCCTGGCGCCGAGGTTCCGCCTGCCCAAGCAGGTGTCGCTCATTCGCTGGGGCGAGGCGGCGGCTCTCGCGCTCTTCGCCATCGGCACGGCGATCCTCGCGTCCACGACGACGTCGAAGCTGTTCCTGGTCTTCCCGGTGCTCGTCTGGGCGGCGCTGCGCTTCCGGCAGGCCGGGGCGCTGCTGTGTTCCTTGTGCGTCTGCACCTTCACGATCGTCGCCGCGGTACGCGAACTCGGCCCCTACGGTTCCAGCGAGCTGGCCGCGCGGATGCTGCACGTACAGGCCTTCGACGCCACTGTCGGGCTGACGGCACTGGTGTTGTCCACGATCGTCCTGCAACGCGATCGCGCGACCGCCGAGATCGCCGACGCCTGGCGTCAGATCACCGAAATGGTGGACCTGATCTCGGCACGCCAGTCCTTGCGCAGCGCCATGACCCAGCGCGACGACGAGACTCAGGCGGCCTGTTCGTCGAGAAAACGGTCGAGGTAACGCCAGGTGGTCCCGCGCGCCTTCCGGCCGGTCAGCACGCCCAGGTGCCCGCCGGGCGCGGTCTCGAAGGTCACCGACGGCGAGTTGTCCAGCAGTTCGGTGAGCCGTTCGACGGCCGCGCGCGGGGCGATCGTGTCGTTCTGCCCGGCGATGACCAGGGTCGGCACCTTGATCCCGGACAGCGCGATGATGCGGCCGTTGAGGTCGACCGTGCCCTCGGCGAGGTCGTTGGCGCGGAAGAACCGGTGGTAGATCTGGCCGAACGTCCGCCCGGGGTAGGCGATCATGTTGTCCATGAAGTGGTCGACGGCCTCGATCTGCGCCAGGTAGTCCCGGTCGTCGAGATTCTTCAGGATGGCAAGGGGTTTGGTGATCTCCTTGCTGATCCCGGTCGCCCGGAAGACGCGGCTGACCAAATAGGACGGTGCGCCGCCGAGCGCCCGGTAGAACGGGGTCAGCAGGTGGCCGCCGGTGAGGTCCACCAGCGGGCGGAACGGGGCGATCAGCGGGATCGCGGTGAAGTCGAACGGTGACGCGATGGTCGCGATCGACTCGATCGGCAGATCGGGCTGGTCGGCGGTGGTCAGCAGGGAGAAGATCCCGCCGAGGCACCACGCGACGACGTGCACGCCCTGGCCACCCGCGTCCTCGCTGACCTTGCGGATCGCGCGCGGGAGCACCTCTTCGATCCAGTGCTCGATGCCGAGGCGCCGGTCGGAGAAGGCGACGTTCCCGTAGTCGACCAGGTACGTGTTGCGGCCGCCGTCGACCAGGTGCTCGGCGAGGCTGCACCCGCGGCGCAGGTCGAAGCACAGAGCGGGCGCGGCCAGCGGCGGCACGAGCAGCACCGGCGGGCCCGACGCGGGGGCCTTGCCGTTCGTCAGCCGGTACAGCGAACGATTCGGGCCCTGGTCGATCAGGACACGCGGCACCGGGCGAAGATCGGCGACCCCACCGTGCAGCACCTTCCCGACGACGTTCGACGCGGCGGCGGCGAGCCGTGCCGGGGGTGTGGCCATGGTGTGCCTCCTGGGGAATCAACGCGGTAAGACGTAATCTTGCCGCCTGGGAGCGCACGACTCAACACCCCGGCCGTCACAGCCGGTCCATTTCGGACAGTGGCTAGGCCGTACGAGTTAAGAATCGGTGCCCTTTTCCGCCGCTGGAGCACTCCGCGCGGCCCGCGATTCGTACTCCGCGCGAGCACTGGAATGCGTTGCGGAGGACAGAATCTTGTCGCCGCCGAGTGCGCGGAGCAGACCTTCGCCGAAGCGACGCGGAAGCAGCCGTGTGATCCTGCCCATGGCGTCCAGTGACGCGGGCACGAAGACGTCGAACTTGGGACGGCGTAACGCATCGACAATGGCCTGCGCCACATCTTCCGGCTGCACCGATTTGAAGAACTTCGCCTCGCCGAGCCCGCTGGCCAGTTCCGTGCGCACCACCGCGGGCATCACGCAGGACACCAGCACGCCCGTCCCGTGCAATTCCAGGTGCACCGATTCCGACAGGCCGACGACAGCGTGTTTCGTGGCGCAGTAGGTGGCGGCGCCGGGGAAACCGGCCTTTCCCGCCATCGAGGCGATGTTGACGATGTGGCCGGTGCCACGCGGGCGCATCCGCTTCACGGCTTCCCTGGTGCCGTGGATGACCGCGTGGAGGTTGATCTCGAGCAGCCTGCGGGTCGCCGCGTCGTCCTCTTCGTCGAGCGGCGCGAGCGGCATGATGCCCGCGTTGTTGATCAGTACGTCGATCGGGCCGACGCGCCGCTCGACCTCGTCGAGGAACTCGGTGAAGCCCTTCGTGTCGGTGACGTCGAGCGGCAGCGCCTCCGCGCCCAGTTCGGCGGCGGTCTTCTCGGCGAGGACCTGGTCCAGGTCGCCGATGACCACCTTGGCGCCGAGCCGGGACAGCGCCGTCGCGGTACTGGCCCCGATGCCCTGCGCCGCTCCGGTGATCACGACGACCTTGCCTGCCAGGGAACGTTCACGCTTGGCCATGCTGGGCTCCTCTGCGACTGCACTGTCCGGGGCACTGTTGGCGTTGTGTCAACTATGGTGCACCGGAAGCCGTGAGGACGCCAGTCCTACGGTCGCTGCTCGAACACCTGCCCGATCCAGCCCTTGACGTCGAAGCGCTCCGTCGGCTTGAAGCCCTGGCTCTCGTAGTAGCGCTGCAGGTCGCCGTCGCCGCCGGCCCAGCAATCGACCCGCACCAGGCCGATGCCGCGTTCCCGCGCCTCGGCCAGCGCGAACTCGATGAGCCGCGAGCCGACGCGGTGGCCGGTGAACCGGCGCGAGGTCAGCAGCAAGCCGATGTAGATCTCCGGTTCGTCGACCGGCGAGACATGCGGGAACCGGTCACCGAGGATGATCGCCCCGGCCGCCTGGCCGTCGATCTCGGCGATGTAGAGCCCGGGCCCGTCGGCCATCCCGCGGACCCGCTCGACCCGTTTCGGGATCGTGGACCACGGCTCGCTCCCCCACTGCCCCTCGCTGCCGCGCGAGGCCAGCCACGCGACGACCTCGTCGAACATGTCCAGCAACGTTGGGAAGTCCCCAGAACCACCCTGGCGGATGATGAAATCGCTCATTCTTCCGTTCTACAACATCGTGAGGACGCGCGGACCTTCTGTGGTGATCGCGACGGTGTGCTCGACGTGGGCGGCCTTGGTGCCGCGCACCGTCTAGCCGTCGTCCTCGATCCGGTAGCCGTCGCGGCCGTCGGCGACGAACATCGGCTCGATCGCCGGCACCAGCCCCGGCTTGCCCTCGTTCGGCAGATGCGGGTCCTCGTGCATGCTTCGGCCGATGCCGTGGCCGCCATGGTGCGCGAGAAGGCCGTACCCGGTGATCCCCGCGTCGCCGTGCCAGCCGTCGTTGCAGGCGCCGGCGTCGATGCTGACCAGGTCGCCGTACTCCGACGGGATGCCGTGGACGACGGTTTCGCGCCAGCGTCCCTGATCGCCTGCGCAGCGATCTCGTCCAGCTCTTTCAAGCTCACGCCGATCACGTGCGTCAAGTCGTAACTCGCGTGCTCAAAGTCGTAACTCGCGTGATCAGAGCCGGTACGGCTTCAATCACGCGAGTTACGCCTCCAGTTACGCGAGACACGTGTCAGGCGACGCCCAGGTGCCGCGCGATCAGCATCCGCTGCACCTCCGAGGTCCCCTCCCCGATCTCCAGGATCTTCGCGTCCCGGTAGAACCGGCTCACCGGGAACTCGTTCATGAAGCCGTACCCGCCGAAGATCTGCGTGGCGTCGCGCGAGTTGTCCATGGCGGCGTTCGACGCGACGAGCTTCGCGATCGACGCCTCCTTCTTGAACGGCTCGCCGCGCAGCATCTTCGACGCCGCCGCGTAGTACGCCAGCCGTGCGGTGTGCGTGCGCACCTCCATGTCGGCGATCTTGAACTGGATCGCCTGGTACTCGCCGATCTTGTGCCCGAACGCCTCACGTTCCTTGACGTACCGCAGGCATTCGTCGACACAGCCCTGCGCGAGCCCGACGCTCAGCGCGGCGATCGCGACCCGGCCTTCGTCCAAAATGGACAGGAACTGGGCGTAACCGCGGCCGCGTTCGCCGACCAGGTTCTCGGCCGGGACACGGACGTCGTCGAACGACAGTTCATGCGTGTCCGAGCAGTTCCAGCCGACCTTGGAGTACTTCGGCGCGACGGCGAAGCCCGGGGTGCCGGACGGGACGATGATCGCCGAGATCTCCTTGCGCCCGTTCTCCTTCACATCGGTGACGGCGGTGACCGTGACCAGTTTCGTGATGTCGGTGCCGGAGTTGGTGATGAACGACTTGCTGCCGTTGATCACCCAGGTGTCGCCGTCGAGTTTCGCGCGCGTGCGGGTGGCGCCGGCGTCCGAGCCGCCGCCGGGTTCAGTGAGCCCGAAGGCGCCGAGCGCGGTGCCGGCGCACAGCTCCGGAAGCCACTTCTGCTTCTGCTCCTCGGTGCCGAACCGGTAGATCGGCATGGCTCCGAGGGAAACACCGGCCTCGACGGTGATCGCGACCGAGGAATCGACGCGCGCCAGTTCCTCCAGCGTCAGGCAGAGCGCGAAATAGTCGCCGCCCATGCCGCCGCACTCCTCGGGAAAGGGCAGGCCGAACAGACCCATCTCGGCCATCTTCGCGACGATCTCGTACGGGAATTCCTCCCGCTCGTAGAGGTCGCCGATGACCGGGGCGACCTCGGAACGCGCGAATTCCTCGACCGTCTTGCGCAGCGCCTCGTACTCGTCATCCAGCCGAAAGTCGATCATTGCTCATCCTTTTGGGGTGTCACCACGGCTACCGTCTCGTCCAGCGCGACCTGTTGGCCCGCCCGGACGGGGAGTTCGCTGACCACGCCGTCGATCGGCGCGGTGATCGTGTGCTCCATCTTCATCGCCTCGACGACCACGAGCGGCGTCCCGGCGCTCACCACGTCACCGGCGGCGGCCTTGACCACCAGCACGGTTCCGGGCATCGGGCTGGTCACCGGTCCGGCGCCACCCGCGGCACCGGCCGCCGAGCGCAGCCGCTCGCGCTCGCCGATCGCGAAGCTGTGGCCGTCCCGCGCGAGCCACACCGTCCTCCCGCTTCCGGCCGCGTGCCGGTAGCGGTGGAAACCGGTGGGATGCCGGACTTCCAGCAGATCACCGTCGCGCCGCGCGGAAACCCGGGCCGGCTCGGCGCCGTCGACACTCACGAGCGCGTTCGCCGGCGTGCCCTGCACCCGCACGGCGACTTCGGAACTTCCCGACTTCAGCGCGAAGTCGATGCCGCCGGACCCGCCGAGCCGCCAGCCGTCCGGCACGTCCCACGGATCGATGACGGTTCCCTGTGGTTGCAGGGAAAGCAGCCGGTCGAGCGCCGCCGCCACGAAGAACTCCGGCGGCACCTCCTCGGAGACCAAAGTGGACAGTCGCCGATCGACGAGGCCGGTGTCGAGCTTGCCGTCGCGGACGTCGCCGTCGGCGAGCAGCCCGCGCAGGAAGGCGACGTTGGTGCCGACGCCGAGCAGCGCGGTGTCCGCGAGCGCCAGATCGAGCCGGTGCAACGCGGCCGCGCGGTCCGGGCCCCAGGCGATGACCTTGGCCAGCATCGGGTCGTAGTTCGAGCCGATGACCGCGCCCTCGCTCATCCACGAGTCGACGCGCACGCCTTCGCCCGACGGCTCGTGGACCGCGAGCACGGTGCCACCCGTCGGGATGAAACCGCGAGCGGGATCTTCGGCGTAGACGCGGGCTTCGACGGCGTGGCCGTCCAGCCGGACGTCGTCCTGTGACACGGTGAGCACGTCACCCGCGGCGATCTTGACCTGCCACTCCACGAGATCCAGCCCGGTGACGAGTTCGGTCACCGGATGCTCGACCTGGAGTCGGGTGTTCATCTCCATGAAGAAGAACTCGTCGGGCGCGGTGGCCGACACGATGAACTCGACCGTCCCCGCGCCGACGTAACCCACCGAGCGCGCGGCCTCGACCGCGGACGCACCCATCTTCGCGCGCGTCGCTTCGTCGAGGAGCACGGACGGCGCCTCTTCGATGATCTTCTGGTGCCGCCGCTGAAGACTGCACTCGCGCTCGCCGAGGTGGATCACGTTGCCGTGGGTGTCGGCGAGCACCTGGATCTCGATATGGCGCGGCGTGGTGACGAACCGCTCCATGAGCAGGGTGTCGTCGCCGAACGAGCCCTTGGCTTCACGGCGCGCGGACTCGACGGCAGCGTCCAATTCGGACAGTTCGGTGACCAGCCGCATACCCTTTCCGCCACCACCGGCGGACGGCTTGAGCAGCAGCGGGAACCCGACCTTCTCCGCGGCGGCCGCGAAACCACCTTCGGGGATGTCCACATCGGACGCACCCGGCACCACCGGGACACCGGCCTTGGACACCGTCGCCTTGGCGCGGATCTTGTCGCCCATGGCGTCGATGGCCTCGACCGGCGGGCCGATGAAGACCAGACCGGCGTCGGCGCAGGCTCGCGCGAATTCCGCGTTCTCCGCGAGGAAGCCGTAACCGGGGTGGACCGCCTGCGCGCCCGTGTCGACCGCCGCCTGGACGATCGCCGGAATGGACAGGTAGCTCTTCGCCGCTTCGGCCGGGCCGATACGGACGGCGGTGTGCGCCTCCCGGACGTGCCGGGCGTCGGCGTCCGCATCGCTGTACACCGCGACCGAACGGATGCCCAGCCCCTGCAGCGAGCGGATCACGCGGACCGCGATCTCCCCGCGGTTGGCGACCAGAACCGTGTCGAACATGCTCACATCCTGAAGACGCCGTAGTTGACATCGGACAAAGGCGCGTTGGCCGTCGCGGACAGCGCGAGACCGAGCACCGTGCGGGTGTCCGCCGGATCGATCACTCCGTCGTCCCACAGCCGCGCCGTCGAGTAGTACGGGCTCCCCTGCGCCTCGTACTGGTCGCGAATCGGATCCTTGAAGGCCTCTTCGTCCTCTGTGGACCATTCGCCGCCGCGAGCTTCGATGGCGTCGCGGCGGACCGTCGAAAGCACCGACGCCGCCTGCTCGCCACCCATCACCGAGATCCGCGCGTTCGGCCACATCCACAGGAACCGGGGCGAGTACGCGCGGCCGCACATCGAATAGTTGCCCGCACCGAACGAGCCGCCGATGACGACGGTCAGCTTCGGCACGCGCGCGCAGGCCACCGCGGTGACCATCTTCGCGCCGTGTTTGGCGATGCCGCCCGCCTCGTAGGCCTTGCCGACCATGAAACCGGTGATGTTCTGGAGGAACAGCAGCGGGATCGAGCGTTTGTCGCACAGTTCGATGAAGTGCGCGCCCTTCATCGCGGACTCGGCGAACAGCACGCCGTTGTTCGCGATGATGCCGACCGGATGGCCGTGGATCCGGGCGAACCCGGTGACCAGCGTCGAGCCGTACTCCTTCTTGAACTCGCCGAACCGGCTGCCGTCGACGATCCGGGCGATGACCTCGCGGACGTCGTAGGGCACACGCGGGTCGGTCGGGACGACACCGTACAACTCGTTCGGGTCGGCGACCGGTGCCTCCGTCGGGAGGACGTCCCAAGGACGCGGCGTCCGCGGGCCCAAAGTCGACACGATCGAGCGAACGATGCGCAACGCGTCGGCGTCGTCCTCGGCCAGATGATCGGTGACGCCGGACTGACGCGAATGGACGTCGCCGCCGCCGAGTTCCTCGGCCGTGACGACCTCGCCCGTCGCGGCCTTCACCAGCGGCGGGCCGCCGAGGAAGATAGTGCCCTGGTTCCGCACGATGACCGCTTCGTCGCTCATCGCCGGGACGTACGCGCCGCCGGCCGTGCACGAACCGAGCACCGCGGCGATCTGCGGGATACCGCGCGCGGACATCGTCGCCTGGTTGTAGAAGATCCGGCCGAAGTGCTCACGATCCGGGAAGACCTCGTCCTGCCGCGGCAGGAACGCGCCGCCGGAGTCCACCAGGTAGACGCACGGCAGGTTGTTGTGCAGCGCGACCTCTTGCGCGCGCAGGTGCTTCTTGACCGTCATCGGGTAGTAGGTGCCGCCCTTGACCGTCGCGTCGTTGGCGACGATCACGCATTCGCGGCCGGAGACCCGCCCGATCCCGGTGATGATCCCGGCCGAGGGGGCCTCGTCGTCGTACAGTCCGGTGGCGGCCAGCGGGGACAGCTCCAGGAACGGCGAACCCGGGTCGAGGAGGGTGTCGACCCGGTCGCGTGGCAGGAGCTTGCCTCGCTCGACGTGGCGGGTGCGGGATTTCTCCGGGCCCCCGAGCCGGGCGGCGGCGAGCCGCTTGCGCAGGTCTTCGACCAGCTCGGCGTGGGAGGTGACGCTGCGGGCGTACTCGTCGCTGCCCGGATCGGCCGAAGTGCTCAGTACGGGTGTGTCCATGGCTCCTCGTCGCCAAGTTAGCCGTCGTTAACTTGCTCTCGTAGGTTAACGCCCACTAACCCGCTCTGTCCACCAGGCCGGGGCTGAAGGACGCCATACCCGCGTGACATGCGACGAAAGGGCCCTTCACCGCATGACATGCGGTGAAGGGCCCTTTCAGCCCTCGCTACGGGAAATCAGCCGATCGCGGAGACCAGCGGGGCGTAGTAGCCGCCCCGCTGACCGGCGACCGTCGGGTGGTACGAGTTCACGATCGGCCAGGTGAGGCTGTGCAGATAGTCACTGGCCGACGAGCAGATGTTGTGCCCGGTGAAGGCACCCCGCACGTCGACGAACTTCGCGCCGTGCGCGGACGCACGGGCCGAGAGCACCGACGCCAGCGTGTCGGAGCCCGAGTTGATCGCGGTGCGCTTGGTGTCGCTCAGCCCGACCGAGCACGAACCCGGCACCGTGTAGAAGCGCGGATAACCGAGAACGACCAGCTTCGCGCCGGGCGCCTTCGCCTTGATCTTGCCGTAGACGTTGTCCAGCAACCCCGGAAGCGTGTTGTTCACGTAGGTCTTCGCGGTGTTGACTCGATTGACGCAGGTCTGGTCGCTACCGGTGGTGCAGGTGGTCATGACGTCGGCGAACCCGGCGTCGTTGCCGCCGACCGAGACCGTCACCAGCGTGGTGCTGGAGGTGACGTTCGCGATCTGGTTGAGAACGTCGCCGGTGCGCGCCCCCGAGCACGCGACGAACTTGAAGGTGGTCCCGGCGTGGGCGTTGGCCCACAGCTGGGGATAGGCGTTGGCACTGCGCATGCAGTCGCCCGAGTTCCCGTAGCTGCCGGCACCGACGCCGGACGAGTACGAGTCGCCGAGCGCCACGTAGTCGGTCGCCGCTTGGGCGGTGCCCGCGAGACCGAAGGTGGCGAGGACAGCGACCCCCAGTGCCGCACCTAAACGAGTGAAGGAAAGAGCTTTGATCCGAGCAGGGACGGCCATGGTCACTCCTTCGTGACAAGTTAACGAGACACAGCATTACCAGGTGGTAGCCACACGCAAAAGGGTCATTTCCCCAGGTAACCCGCTTGGCCCAGGCTGGAAGTACGGCCGCGTGTTAGCGCTCGCTAACACGCGGCCTTAATATGGCCAGATGCCGGCGAACCCCACCCCACTCGTGAACGGCGAGAAGGCGAACAGGCGTGAACAGATCATGGCCGCCGCCGCCGAGCTCTTCGCCCACCACGGTTTCCACGGCGTCGGCATCGACGACATCGGCGCGGCCGTCGGCATCTCCGGCCCGGCGCTGTACCGGCATTTCCGCAGCAAGGACGCCATCCTCGGCGAAATGTTGAACTCCATCAGCCGCTATCTGCTCGACGGCGGGACGGCGAGGGCGAGCCAGCGGGACGAGCCGGGCGAGGTTCTCGAAGCACTGGTGAATTTTCACGTGGACTTCGCGCTCGCGCATCCCGCGTTGATCACCGTCCAGGAGCGCAACCTCGCCAATCTCACCGACAGTGACCGCAAGCAGGTCCGCGCCCTGCAGCGGCAGTACGTCGAGGTCTGGGTGCGCGCGATCAGCGACGCCGTCCCCGGGATCGGCGAACGCCAGGCGCGATCGGCGGCGCACGCGGTCTTCGGGTTGATCAACTCGACGCCGTACAACCGCCATCTCGGTGACAGCGAACTGGCCGAAATGCTCTGCCGCCTCGCGCTGGGTGCACTGCACGCCGCCAAGTGACCACGTCCGGGTTTCGGCCTATCCCCACTTTTCCGTCCTCTGGTGTTTGATAGGCACGTGGAGCCGGACAGGAGCGAGTACGAGCGGAGGCTCGTCGAAAAGGCGCAGCGCGCGCTCGTGGCGATCAGCCTCGGGGAGGACGCCGAGGCGCTCGACGAGCTCACGCCGACCGCTGTCGAGCCCCAAGCCCGCTCCGAAGAGACCAAAGAGCTCGTGATGATGCTCTTCGGTGAGTGCAGCGCCATGGTGTCGACCCTCGGTGACGGCGGCAGCGCGCCGGTCAAGGTCCAGGTGTTCGACGAGGACGGTGAAGAGGTCTCGATCGACCAGGCGGACCCGCCCGTGCGGACGGCCGTGCGCACGCTGCTGGCCGAGGTGCACGGCAACAGCGAGGCCGCGCAGGAACAGGTCGAGATCGCGCTCGCGAACGCCGCGCCGGACGAGGTCGACAGCCTGGTGCTGCAGGCGCTGCGCTGGACGATCCGGCTGTCGGCGGAATGCCTGGACCGGGACCTGCCGGTGGCGCCCTGGATCTCGGACGCGGTGGCGGACTAGCGGTCGCACGCGGCGCATCGGGAGCCATCCAGGTTCCCAATGTCGCATTAGAGACGCTGAGCGTCTCTAATGCGACATTGGGAACACCGAGCGCAGGAAGACAACGGCGCCTCAGCACCGCGGGCAGCAGCAACCCCAGGGCTACCCCAGCAGTAGCTTCACCAGCCGCGCGATCTGCTCGGTCTCGATCAGGAACGAGTCGTGCCCGTACGGTGAGCTGATGACGGCGAACTCCGCCCCGTCGATCCCGTCCGCGATGGCCTGCGACTGGTACAGCGGGTACAGCCGGTCGCTGTCCACCCCGGCCGCGACGGTGCGCGCGGTGATCCGGCCGAGCGCTTTCGCGACCCCGCCTCGCCCGCGGCCGATGTCGTGCGTGTTCATCGATTCGGTGAGCACCACGTAGCTGCCGGCGTCGAACCGGCGGGACAGCTTCCCGGCGTGATGGTCCAAATAGGACTCGACGGCGAACCGCCCGCCGCGCAGGGGGTCTTCACCGTCTTGGTGGCGACGCCCGAAGCGTTGTGCCAGTTCGGCTTCGCTGCGATAGGTCGCGTGCGCGATACGGCGCGCGATGCCGAGACCGGCGTCCGGGCCGCCACCGGGGACGTCGTAGTAGTCGCCACCGTGCCAGCCCGGATCGGCGCGGATGGCGTGCAGTTGCGGCGCGGCCCAGGCGATCTGGTCGGCCGACGCCTGCGCCGTCGACGCGAGCACGAGCAGTGCCGCGACCCGGTCCGGTTCGCTCACCGCCCATTCCAGCGCGCGCATCCCGCCCATGGACCCACCGACCACCGCCGCCCACCGGCCGATACCCAGCGCGTCGGCGAGAACGGCTTCGGCGCCCACCTGGTCGCGTACGGTCACGGCGGGAAACCTGCTACCCCAAGCTCTTCCGTCCGGATGCCGTGAAGACGGGCCGGTCGAGCCCTGGCAGCCGCCGAGTACGTTCGGGACCACCACGAAGAACGCGTCGGTGTCGATCGCCTTGCCCGGCCCGATCAGCCCGTCCCACCAGCCGGGGCTGACGTGACCTTCCTCCGCGGGGCCGACGGCGTGACTGTCCCCGGTCAGCGCGTGCTCGACGAGGATCGCGTTGGAGGCGCTGGGATTCAGCGTTCCCCACGTCTCGTACGCGAGCGTGAACGGCAGCGTCCCACCGGTTTCGAGCGCCTGGACGCCGCCGGCGAAGCGGCGACGCCCAGGCGGCTCTCCCTCTCGCCACGCACCGGTCACAGAGCGGCCTTGGCCGCCCGGAATCCGGCCTCGAGATCGGCCTTGAGGTCCTCGATCCCTTCCAACCCGACGGCGAGGCGCACGAGACCCGGCGTGACACCGCTGGAAGCCTGCTCCTCCGGCGTGAGCTGGCTGTGCGTCGTCGAGGCCGGGTGCACGATCAGGCTGCGCACGTCGCCGATGTTGACCAGCTGGCTGTGCAGTTCCGTACCGTCCACAAAGGCCCGTCCGGCTTCGACGCCGCCGCGCAGGTCGAACGACAGCACCGCGCCGGCCCCCTTCGGCAGATACTTCTTCGCGGCCTCGTGGTACGGGCTCGACGGCAGCCCGGCGTAATACACCTTCTCGACCTCATCACGCTGTTCCAGCCATTCGGCCAGCGCCTGCGCGTTGGACACGTGCCGCTCCAGACGCAGCGAAAGCGTCTCGATACCTTGCAGGATCAAGAAACTGTTCAACGGCGCGATCGCGGCGCCGGTGTCGCGCAGGATCTGGACGCGGGCCTTGGCGGCGAACGCGCCCGGGCCGAGGGCCTCCCAGTACTTGAGGCCGTGGTAGCTCGGGTCGGCCTCGGTGAACCCGGGGAACCGCGCCGGGTCCTTGCCGAAGTCGAAGGTGCCGCCGTCGACCAGCACCCCGGCGACCGTGGTGCCGTGCCCGCCGAGGTATTTGGTCGCCGAGTGGACGACGATGTCGGCGCCGTGCTCGATCGGGCGCACGAGGTACGGGGTCGGCACGGTGTTGTCCACGACCAGCGGGACACCGGACTCGTGCGCGGCGTCGGCGACCGCGCGGATGTCGAGGACGTTGCTGCCCGGGTTGGCCAGCGTCTCGGCGAAGAACAGTTTGGTGTTGGGCCGGACGGCCGCCTTCCACTGCTCGATGTCGTCCTGGTCCTCGACGAACGAGACCTCGATGCCGAGCTTCGGCAGTGTGTAGTGGAAGAGGTTGTAGGTGCCGCCGTACAGCGAAGGACTGGAGACGAAATGGTCACCGGCGTTCGCGAGGTTGAGGATGGCCGCCGTCGTCGCCGCGCTCCCGGAGGCGAACGCCAGCGCCGCGACGCCGCCTTCGAGCGCGGCGAGCCGCTGCTCCAGCACGTCCTGCGTGGGATTGTTGATCCGCGTGTAGATGTTGCCGGGCTCGGCGAGGCTGAAGAGGTCGGCGCCGTGCTGGCTGTCGCGGAACACGTACGAGGTCGTCTGGTAGATCGGGGTCGCCCGCGCGCCGGTGGCGGTGTCCGGCGCCGCACCCGCGTGGATCTGCTTGGTCTCGAACGACCATCCGTCCGCGCTCATCGCGATTCTCCTAGCGGCTCAAGGGTTTCGGCTGTTGTCACCGAAGCTAGCTCCGCCGGACGGAGTACCCAACCGCTCTCAGGAGGTGGGATTCTTTTCCTGAAGAGCGAACCTGTTGCCCTCCGAGTCGGTGAACATCGCCCACCAGCCCCACGGCTGCTTCTCCGGCCGGGCGGGGAAGTCGACACCCTTCGCCGAAAGCTCCTCGTACGTCTTTTCGACGTCGTCGGCGTAGAAGAAGAAATTGCCCGTCGGAAGTTCATCACGCACCTCGAACCGCTTGAGGTCCTCCGGCGCGGTACTCAGAACGAGTGACGTCGCACCATCGGCCGAAGTGACCTCGACCCACCGGTTCCCTTCGTCGTCATACGGCACGTCGGTGGTGATGTCGAACCCGACGACTTCGGACCAGAACCGCTTCGCCCGGTCCTGGTCCCGCACCCCGACGACGATCTTGTGCACACCCTGAATCGCCATACCGACTCCTTTGTATCCATTATGGATATAACGAGATCGGAGTGTATGCTTCCCGGATGGCCGACGGCAACCCGCAGCTCACCCCCGCGGCGTTCCAGACCCTGCTGGCGCTCGCGAAAGGCCGCGCGCACGGCTACGCGATCATGGGTTTCGTCGACGAGGTGAGCGGAGGTACCGCCCAGCTCGGTCCCGGCACGCTGTACCGGACGCTCGCCCGGCTCGTCGCCGACGGCCTGGTCGAAGAGGCCCCGGACGCGAGCGAGGACCAGCCGCACGACTCGCGCCGCCGGTACTACCGGCTGACCCGCGCCGGCCGGGACGTCGCCGCCCGCGAGGCGGAGTTCCTGAGCAGGCTCGTCGCCGTGGCCGGTCAGGCCGGGCTACTGAAGCGGGCGGAGTCGGCGTGAGCCGGGCGCTCGGCTTGACGCCACATCTGTTCGTCAAAGACGTCGACGCGTCGCTTTCCTTCTACGCCAAGGCGTTCGGCGCCGTGGAGCTGTTCCGCAACGTGCTGCCGAACGGTGTCGTGCTGTTCGTGGAACTCGCCGTCGGCGACGCGCGGCTGCTGGTGAGCCAGGAGATCCCGCAGCTGGACGCCCTCGCGCCGTCGACCCTCGGCGGCACGCCGATGCTCCTGACCTTGGAGACCGACGACCCCGACGACCTCGTACGGCGCGCGGTGTTCGCGGGCGCGCGGGTGGAGGCGCCGGTCGAGGAGATGTTCTTCGGCGAGCGCTACGGCCGGATCGCCGACCCCGACGGCCACCGATGGGCGCTGACGACCAAACGGGAGCGGTTCACGCCGGAAGACATCGAGGCGCGGACGCCACGCGAGGTCTGACGTGTGCGGCGGTCCCACCTGCTGGACAATCGCCCCATGGTTTCCGTGCGCAGTGTCGTCGACCGGGTGGGGCCGACGCTGTTGCACGCCCTCCAGGTCCCCGAAGAGTCCCCGGCCGTCGGCGACGTCGTCATCGCCGAACCCGGCAACACCCTCGCCGCGGGGGATCTCGTCCTCGGTGTCGCGATCACCGAAACGCCGGACGCCGCGGAACTCGTCCGGCTCAGCGCGGCCAAAGGCGCCGCCGCCGTCCTGCTGAAACCACCGCTCGCGGCGAAACCCTCGGTGAAACGGGCGGCGAAATCGGCGGACATCGCGTTGATAGAGGTGCGCTCGGCGACTTCGTGGGCGCAGCTCGTCTGGCTGCTCAGAACGGTCCTCGACGCGCTGGCCGACGAGTCGGACGCGCTGGAGGACGGCGGCGGCCCCGGTTCCGGCGACCTGTTCCGGCTCGCGGACGCCGTCGCCTCGGTGGTCGACGCGCCCGTGACCATCGAGGACACCAACTCGCGGGTGCTCGCCTACTCGGCCCGGCAGGACCTGACCGACTCGGCGCGCGTGTCCACGATCATGGGCCGCCGCATCCCCGACGACGTGCTCGCGCGGTTCCGGTCGCGAGGGGTGTTCCGCGAGCTTTCCCGCGGGCGGCAGACGATCTTCGTGCCCGCGCAGCGCGACGGCACCCTGCCCCGGCTCATCGTGCCGATCCGGATGGGCGGCGAGCTGCTGGGATCCATGTGGGCGGTCGTCGCGGGCCCGGTCTCCGACGAACGCGCGGCCGCCTTCGCCGACGCGGCGCCCGTCGTCGCCCTGCACCTGCTGCGCCGCCGCGCGCACACCGATTCGCAACGCCGGGTCTCGGCCGAACTCCTGCGCGCCGTGCTGGAGGGGAAGGCCAGCCCGCGCAAGGCGATCGCGGAACTCGACCTCTCCGAGGAGCCGCACCGCGTCGTGGTCGTCGAAGTCGCCGGCGGTGACGGCCGTGACGACGAGGGCCTGCGGCTCGCCCTCCTCGAACGGATCTCGCAGGGTGTCGGCAGGCGGCCGGTGGCCACCGAACTCGGGGGCGTGCTCTACGCGGTCGTCCCGGACGGCGACGGCTGGGACGAACTCCGGGCCGCGCTCGAAGCCCTGCCGTCGTCGAGGAAGGGCGGGACACCGCGGGCGGCCGCCGGGTCGGCCTGCGAAATCGGCGAACTCGCGACGTCACGGCTTCAGGCCGACGAGGCGCTTGGCCTGCTTCGCGCGAAGCTCGTGCCTGGTCGCGTCGTGGTCTTCGACGAGGCCTGGACCGCTCTTTCGCTGCACCGCGGGGCGACGGCGGCCAGTACCGCGAGGGTCGCGGAGCTCGGCCCGCTCGGCTTGCTGCGCGCGCACGACGAAGCCCACGAGAGCGGCTACGTCGACACGCTCTATCAATGGTTGCGGCATCCCGGAGACCCGCGCGCGGCCGCGAAGGAACTCCGGATCCATCCCAATACCTTGCGATACCGGATGCGGCGGCTGCTCGACCTCGTCCCGCTGGATCTCGACGATCCCGATGTCCGGCTGGCGCTGATCACGCAACTCGTTTCCCTGCGCTGGAGTTGATTCCACTACAAACTGCTCGAAAACGAACACTTTGTAGTTCGACAAAACCGTGCCCAGACGTCAGGAAAGGGTCTTTCAGGACGAAGAACGTCTTGAAAGACCCTTTCCTGACATCCGACGGTTCAGTGCGCGCTGGCGCGATAACCGTCCTCGATGGTCTGCCGCACCGCGGCGAGCAGATCGGCACCGGGATAAAGCGGCAAAAGAACACCGGGGCCGCCGTCGACCCGCAGTGCGGCTTCGTAGCCGTTTCCCGGGGTTTCGACCAGGCCCACGATGACATCTGCCGGATTGCCTTCGGTGTCGACGGTGCGGACGCGCCGCTCCCGTCGCCAGTCCTGATTTGTCATGCGGAACAGAATGGCAGCTTACCGGCCAGTAAGATCAACATCTTGACTCGATCGTGCTGCATTTACCGTTTCGCAGGTTGCACGGCCGTTCGTCATACCCGATACCCGAGGTCTTCGGCGACGAATCGCTTCGGCACCATCCGGACCCACACGGTCCCTTTCACCTCGGGATCATCGCGCAGGTAAGAACGAAAACGCGGATCCCATTTGCGTTCGTCCTGACCGAGATACCGGCTCAACAGCCGCCGTCCACGGGGAACGTCGAACGGCAGCACCTCCGCTTCCCCGCGCGCGAGCACCTGCCGGACCAGGCCGGTGCCGACGTCGCACACGTCGACGGTCACCGCGATCGACGGCGACTCGCGGACGAGGCCGGCCAGCCGCGCCCACGGTCCGGTGAGGATCCAGAAGGCCTGTTTCTCCCAGAGGTACCAGGCCGGGCGCACGGTCGGGCCCGCCGCGGCGACCCTGGCCGTGAGCGGACCGGCGAGGAATTCGTCGACGTCGAACATCAGATCTCGAGCACCGTCTTGCCGATCGCGCCGCGCGACTGCATGACCGCGTGCGCGTCGGCGGCCCGTTCGAGCGGGAACCGTTGGCCGATCACGGGTTCCAGCCGTCCGGCGGCGGCTTCGGCGAGCGCCGACTCGGTGAACGCCCGCATCTCGGCCGGCCCGCCGAGCCCCCGGATCACCGTGACCCCGCGCGCGGCGGCGTCCTCTTCGGACACCTCCGTCCACGAGCCACTCGACAGCCCGTAGATCAGCATCCGGCCGCCCGGCCTCAGCAACCCGAACGACGCCTGGCCGATCTCGCCGCCGACCCCGTCGAATACGACGTCGACCTCTCCCGCCTTCGCCGCCCAGTCCGGTTCGCGGTAGTCGACCGCCAGGTCCGCGCCGTGCTCCCGGACGTGCTCGGTCTTCGCCGCGCCACCCGCCGCGCCGACGACCTCGGCGCCGGCGGCCCTGGCGAGCTGGACGATCAGCCCGCCGACGCCGCCCGCCGCGGCCTCCACCAGCACGCGCTCGCCGGGCCGGATACGCGCGGCGGTCACCAGCGCGGTCGCCGTGCGGCCGTCGGCGAGGATCGCCACCGCGGCGTCGAGGGCCAGGCCGTCCGGCACCTCGAAGACACCGTCGGCGGCGACCGCGACCCGTTCCGCGTACGCCCCGGAACCGCCGGTCGAGGTCACGACGCGTTTGCCGACCAGCCCGAGGTCGACCCCGTCCCCGACCGCGCTGATCACGCCGCCGACGCCGTTGCCGGGGATCATCGGCGGTTCGGCGCGGAACGGCCCGCCTCCGCCGGCACGGAACTGCGTCTCGACGAACGTGATGTTGGCGAACGCCACCTCGATCAGGGCCTGCCCCGCGGCGGGGACCGGATCCGGGGCCTCGCCCGCGACGAGCACTTCGGGCCCGCCGAACTCTTTCAACCACACGGCTCTCATGTGTTCCAAGGTGCAAGCTCCACTTGACTGGAGGTCAAGCGATTGTGCTCACGAAACCATGATCGGTTCCCAACACTGTCCTGGGCAAACGATGACACCGCCGTCCGGGTGGCTCACCGTGAGTGGCAGCACCTTAGTTCGCAGACCCGCCGCCAGGAGGCCTTCCGTGCGTATCGCCGTCCCCCGTGAGATCAAGAAGCACGAATACCGGGTGGCGCTCACCCCGGCGGGCGTGCACGAACTGACCGGGCGCGGCCACGACGTCTTCGTCGAGACCGGCGCCGGCCTCGGCTCCTCCATCACCGACGAGGAGTACGTCGCCGCGGGCGCGAAGATCCTCGCGACGGCTGAGGAGACCTGGTCCGAGGGCGAACTCGTGCTCAAGGTCAAGGAGCCGATCGCCGAGGAGTACCCGCGGCTGCGCGCCGACCAGGTGCTGTTCACCTACCTGCACATCGCCGCGGACCGTCCGCTGACCGACGCGCTGCTGGCCGCGGGCACCACCGCGATCGCCTACGAGACCGTGCAGACCCCGAACCGCGCGCTGCCGCTGCTCGCGCCGATGTCCGAGGTCGCCGGACGGCTGGCGCC
The DNA here is from genome assembly GCF_900105055.1 of Amycolatopsis lurida. Lineage (NCBI taxonomy): Bacteria > Bacillati > Actinomycetota > Actinomycetes > Pseudonocardiales > Pseudonocardiaceae > Amycolatopsis > Amycolatopsis lurida. The sequence goes on along the minus strand of NZ_FNTA01000004.1, from coordinate 5,498,165 downwards.
GCAGGTGGGCGCGTTCTCGCTGATGAAGCCGAGCGGCGGCCGCGGTGTGCTGCCCGGCGGCATCCCCGGCGTGCACCCGGCGCGCGTGGTCGTCATCGGCGGCGGTGTCGCCGGCCTCAACGCGGCGCGGGTCGCGCTCGGCCTCGGCTCGGACGTCGAGATCCTCGACACCAACGTCGACCGGCTCCGTCAGATCGACAACGACTTCGGCGGCCGCATCCGCACGGTGACCTCGAACGCGCTGTCGGTGGAGCAGTCCGTGCTGGAGGCCGACATGGTCATCGGCGCGGTGCTCGTGCCCGGCGCGAAGGCGCCGAAGCTGGTTTCGAACGAACTCGTTTCGCGGATGCGCCCGGGCAGTGTGCTGGTGGACATCGCGATCGACCAGGGCGGTTGCTTCGCCGACTCGCGGCCGACCACGCACGACGAGCCGACCTACAAGGTGCACGAGTCGGTGTTCTACTGCGTCGCGAACATGCCGGGCGCGGTGCCCCGGACGTCGACCTACGGGCTGACCAACGTGACGCTGCCGTACGCCGTCCAGCTGGCGGAGCACGGCTGGCAGAAGGCGCTGCAGGCTGACGCTTCGCTGGCGAAGGGCCTCAACACGCACGCGGGCGCCCTGACCAACGCGCCGGTCGCGGCCGCGCACGGCCTGGCCGCCACCGACCTGGCCGACGTCCTGGCCTGACCCCCGAGCCACACTCCCACGCGAGGGACCTATGCCACCCCGGTGCGCAAAGGTCCCTCGCTCCTTTTATGGAGCGAGCTTCCCACCGCTGGTCATCCATCTCACCAGGCCAGGGCGCCCCTCGCCAACCGCCGCCCCCCTCGCCAACCGCCGCCGACCGCGCCGCGGGGGTCCGGGGGCTCGGCCCCCGGGGTGATACGACGAAGCCCCACCTCGGGGAAGGTGCGCAAGCACCGACCAAGGTGGGGCAAAGGGGCTGAGGGCGGCCCGCTCAACCAGCCTGGGGGTCACTGGGAGCGGGCCGCCTCCTACATCGTAGGTAATAAGTCGCCGTCGCGCTGCATGGGGTTGCCATGTCTTCCGAATTATTTGTTCACGGGCCACCTTGATGGTCGGTGATTTTCCATGCTCGACCGCGCATATCAGGTAGTCAGCGGCCATTCGGCGCAGTGACGGGTGCGCTGGAGGACGGACTCGTCACCGTGCCGAACGTGACGAAGGTCGCTTTCGGCGGATTGACCCCTTCCTCGGGTGCGGACTCACCCCGTGAGGCAGGATGTCGCGTGATCGGCCTTCGTCAACAAAAGGGGACGGTATGCACGACGGCAGTGGCCGCATCGCGGTGCAGAACCTGAGCAAGCAGTTCGGTGCGGTCAACGCGGTCCAGAATCTGAGCTTCACGGTGGAGCCCGGATCGGTGACCGGCTTCCTGGGGCCCAACGGGGCCGGGAAGACCACGACGCTCCGGATGCTGCTCGGGCTGGTGACGCCCACGAACGGCACGGCGACCATCAACGGGCGCCCGCACGACCAGCTGGGGAATCCGGCGCGGGTCGTCGGTTCGGTGCTGGAGAACGAGGGTTTCCACCCGGGACGCACGGCGCGGAATCACCTGCGCGTGTACTCGGCGGCGATCGGGATGCCGGATCAGCGGGTGGACGAGGTTCTGGGGTTGGTCGGCCTTTCGTCCGCGGCGGACCGCAAGGCGGGCGGGTTCTCGCTCGGTATGCGGCAGCGGCTGGCGCTGGCGACGGCGTTGCTGGGGAACCCGCAGGTGCTGGTGCTCGACGAGCCGACGAACGGCCTCGATCCCGAGGGCATCCTGTGGCTGCGGAACTTCCTGCGCGCGTACGCGCGTGAGGGGCGCACGGTGCTGGTCTCGAGCCACCTGCTGAACGAGGTGGAGCAGACGATCGACCAGGTCGTGATCATCAGCCAGGGCATGACGCGCTACAACGGTTCACTGGACCAGTTGCGCAAGAGCAACCAGTCCCGGGTGCTGGTGCAGTCCGCCGACGCGAACGGCCTCGTCGCCGCGTTGCAGGAGGCGGGCATCACGCAGGTCTCGCCGATGCCGGACGGCCGGGTCGCGGTGTCGGGCGCGACGGTGCAGCAGATCGGTGACATCTCCGCCAAGGCGAGCATCGCGGTCTACGGCATGCAGGAGGAGACGGCGGATCTGGAGCGGATGTTCTTCCAGCTGACGCAGGGCCAGTACGCCGCGCCGCCGCCCGGGTTCCAGCAGGGCCCGCCGCCGGGCTACCAGGGTCCGCCTCCGGGTTACCAGGGCCCGCCGCCCGGCTATCAGGGTCCGCCTCCCGGCTACGCGCCGCAGAACACGCCGCCGCCCGGTTTCGCGCCGCCGCAGCAGTTCCAGCAGCAGGGTCAGCCGCCGCAGCAACCGCAGTACCAGCAGGCGCCGCCTCAGCAGCAGGCGCAGCAGCAGGGCCAGAACGAGGGCTGGGGAGGCCAGGGCTGATGGGCAACCTGATCAAGGCGGAGTTCCGCAAGACGCTCACGCTCAAGGCGTGGTGGGCGCTGATGATCCCCGCGGTGGTCTTCGCTTTCGCGTTCGCCCTGTTCTGGGGCATGATCACCAACGATTTCAGCGACTTCCTCGGCCGCTCCGACACCCGTGAGCTGACCGAGGCGCTCGGCATCTCGACCGGCGAGCTGCCCGTGGGCCTGCTCGCCCTCGGGCACGGCATCAACATCGGCACGATGATCCCGATCATCTTCGGTGTCTTCGCCCTCGCCGGCGAGTACACGAAGAAGACGATCACCACGACGTTCCTCACCGCCCCGAACCGGGTTTCGGCGTTGAGCGCGAAGATGATCACCTACATCGCCTGGGGCGCGATCTACGGCGTGATCATCGTGGGCGCGGCGAGCCTCGGCACCGTGATCACGGTCGACAGCCAGCGCCTGCCGACGGCGGGCCAGTGGCTGGGCGTGCTCGGCGCGGGTGTCCTCGCGACGATCCTGGCGACCCTGTTCGGTATCGGGGTCGGCGCGGTCTGGCGCAGCGTGGTCGGCAGCATCATCACGCTGACCATCTGGATGCTGGTGGTCGAGAACGTGCTGGTGTTCGTCATGTTCGGCGCGGCCGACATCACCTGGCTGGGCGGCGTCCTGCCGAACGGCACGGTCAACGGCATCGTGGGCGCCATCGGTGCCGAGGCGTTCGGCGCCGCCGGCGTGAAGGTGCCCGGCCTGCAGGACGAGACGGCTTGGGCGCTCCAGTACGCGGCCGGTGCGCCCGGCGCGTTCTCGTGGTGGGCCTCGGCGCTGATCTTCTTCGGCTGGACGATGATCTTCTTCCTGGCAGGCTGGGCCGTGAACCAGAAGAAGGACATCACCTGAGTCACACTCGCACGTGACCTGAAAGGCCCCTTCATCGCGAAATCCGCGATGAAGGGGCCTTTCATCGCGTTCGGCCCTGCGCGAACCGCCCGGTCCTGTCGGTGCGGACGCATAGGCTTGCGGGGTGACTACTGCTCCACCTCGTCCGCGTCAAGCCAGTCCGGCTCGTGAGACCGCCCCCGCGCCCACCGGAGGCTGGATCCGCCGTCTGGCCGCTTCGTGCTGGAAACATCCTTGGCTGGTCGTGCTCTCGCTGGGCGCGGCCATCATCGGCGTCGGGCTGCAGGCCGCCGGTCCGCTGCTGATCCGCGAGGCGCTGGACGACGCCGTCGCGGGCGACACCTCCCGGCTCGGCCTGCTCGCCACGGTGATGGCGGTGCTGCAGGTGCTGACGTTCGGCAACGCCTTCGCCCGCCGGTACGTCGGCGGGCGGCTGGCCCTCGACGTCCAGCACGACCTGCGCCGCCAGGTGTTCAACGCGGTCTCTCGGCTCGACGGCGGAAAGCAGGACGCGCTGCGCACCGGCCAGGTCGCCTCGCGCGCGATCTCGGATCTGCAGCTGGTCACGTCGGTCCTGATGCAGGTGCCGCTTTCGGCGGGTTCGGTGATCTTCGCACTGCTGTCGCTCGGCGCGATGCTGTGGATGTCGCCGACGCTGACCCTGATCGCGATGGTGGTCGCCCCCGCGATCGCGATCATCATGGCGGTGAGCCGGAAGCGGCTCTTCCCCGCGACGTGGGCGGCCCAGCAGCGCGCGGCCGACGTCGCGCAGCAGGTCGAAGAGACCGTTACCGGCGTACGCGTCGTGAAGGGCTTCGGCCAGGAAGCGCGCGAAGTCGCGAAGCTGGAGAAGACAGCGAAGAAGCTCTTCGCTGAACGCATGCGCGCGGCCCGGCTCTCGTCGTTGCCGACGGCCACGACGGCCGCGCTGCCCGCGGCGGGTCAGGTCGCGGTACTGGCGGTCGGCGGTGTCCTCGCGCTGAAGGGTGAAGTCAGCCTCGGCACCTTCTTGGCGTTCGCGACCTACCTGTCCATCCTGATCGGCCCGGCACGGATGATCTCCAGCCTCGTCGTGCAGGCCCAGCTGACCAGGGCGGGCGCGGAACGGGTCAACGAACTGATCGACGCGCAGCCGGACGTCGTCGACAGCCCGGACGCGCGGCCGCTGCCCGAAGGCCCGCTCGGCGTCCGACTGGAAGACGTCTCCTTCGGCTACACGCGGTCGGATCCCGTGCTCGACGGGCTCACCCTGGAGGCCCTGCCGGGCGAGACGCTCGCGCTGGTCGGCACCGCCGGCTCCGGCAAGTCGACGATCTCCTTGCTGCTCCCCCGGTTCTACGACGTGCACAGCGGCTCGGTCCAGGTCGGCGACCTCGACGTCCGCGACGTCCGGCAGCGAGACCTGCGCAGCGTCATCGGCGTGGTCTTCGAGGAGGCGTTCCTCTTCTCTTCCTCGGTACGCGACAACATCGCCTACGGCAGGCCGGACGCGAGCGACGAGGAGATCCGCGCGGCCGCGCGGGCGGCGGAGGCGGACGAGTTCATCCAGCGCCTCCCCGAGGGGTACGACACGCTCGTCGGCGAGCGCGGTCTCACGTTGTCGGGCGGTCAGCGGCAGCGGCTGGGCCTCGCCAGGGCCCTGATGACCGATCCGCGCGTGCTGGTGCTGGACGACGCGACGTCCGCCATCGACACGGTCACCGAGGCCGCGATCCACGACACGCTGCGTTCGGTCACCGCGAGCCGGACGACGCTGTTGATCGCGCACCGCCGCTCCACCCTCGCTCTCGCCGACCGGATCGCCGTGCTCGACAAGGGCCGCGTCGTCGACGTCGGTACCGAGGAGGAGCTGCTCGCACGCTGTCCGTTGTTCCGCGAGCTCGTCGCCGGTCCGGGTGACGACGTCGAGGAACCACATCGCTGCGAGGGCCTGGACTGCGGCCCGTCGGGAATCACCCCGGCCTTGTGGCCGGAGCTGGACAAGGCCGACGAACTGGCGGGCGAGCGAAAGGGCTCCGGCGGCGAATGGGACGTCGACCTGCCGCCGAGCCAGGAGCTCATCGATGGCGTGCGGAAACTGCCGCCCGCCACGGACGTCCCCCGCCTGCCGGGCACCGACGTCACCGCGCCCGAACCGAAGTTCCGCCTGGGCCGCCTGCTGAAACCGGTGCGCGGCCCGCTGGCCGTGGTGATCGGGCTGGTCGCGGCGGACGCGCTGGCCACCATCGCGATGCCCGCGCTGTACCAGTACGGCATCGACGGCGGGGTGCGCGCGGGAGCGGAGGCGGTGATCTGGCTGGCCGCCGGCATCGGCGCGCTGGTGATCCTCACGGACTGGCTGGTGGTCTACCTCCAGACCAGGATGACCGCGCGGGTCGGTGAGACGGTGCTGTATTCGCTGCGCGTCCGCAGTTACGCCCATCTGCAACGGCTCGGGCTGGACTTCTACGAACGCGAACTGTCCGGGAAGATCATGACCCGGATGACGACCGACGTCGACGCGCTCTCGACATTCCTGCAGACCGGTGTCGCGCAGGCCGTGGTGAGCGCGCTGACACTGGTCGGGATCGCGGCGGCGCTGATGATCACCGACATCGGGCTGGCGGCGTACGCGCTCGCGGTGCTGCCGATCCTCGTCGTGGCGACGGTGATCTTCCGCCGGGCGTCGTCCAAGGCGTACACCGAGGCCCGGGAACGGGTCAGCGTCGTCAACGCGGACATGCAGGAGAACGTGAACGGGCTGCGAGTCGCGCAGGCGTACACCCGCGAGGAGCGGACGGCGGAGAAGTTCGCTTCCCGCAGCGACGAGTACCGGCGTTCGCGGCTGCGCGCCCAACGCTACGTCGCGACGTACTTCCCTTTCGCGGCAATGCTTTCCGGATTGGCCGAGGTCGTCGTGCTGATCGTCGGCGCGAACCGCGTCGCGGCGGGCACGCTGTCGGCCGGCGTGCTGGTGGCGTTCCTGTTGTACCTTGGCCAGTTCTTCTCGCCGATCCAGCAGCTGTCCTCGGTGTTCGACGGCTATCAGCAGGCGCGGGTCGGCCTGACGCGCATCGGCGACCTCCTGCGTACGCCGACTTCCGTTCCGCAGGCGGAGAACCCGGTGCCGGTCCCGGAACGGCTACGCGGCGAGGTCTCCTTCAAGGACGTCGATTTCGCTTACACCGCTACGGATGATCCCGCGCTCAAGCAGCTGACACTGGAGGTCGCCCCCGGGGAGACCGTCGCCCTGGTCGGTGCGACGGGCGCCGGGAAGTCCACGGCGGTGAAACTTGTCGCGCGTTTCTACGACGCGACAGGCGGTGTGGTCCGGATCGACGGCACCGACATCCGCGAGTACGACCTGGGCGCCCTGCGCACGAGGATGGGCGTGGTGCCACAGGAAGCGCATCTGTTCTCGGGGACCGTCGCGGACAATGTCCGCTACGGCAGGCCTTCCGCGACGGACGCGGAGGTCGAGGAAGCGGTGCGGTCCGTCGGTGCGCTCGACGGGGTCGCCGCGCTCCCGGCCGGTTTCCACCAGCCCGTCGGTGAACGCGGACGGTCCCTTTCGGCCGGGCAACGGCAACTCGTCGCCCTCGCCCGCGCCGAACTCGTGGACCCGGACGTCCTCCTGCTCGACGAGGCGACAGCGGCCCTCGACCCGTCCACCGAGGCCGCCGTCCTGCGCGCGACGGAACAACTCGCGCGCCGCCGCACGACGTTCGTGGTCGCGCACCGCCTCGCCACCGCCGCCAAGGCGGACCGGATCGTGGTGCTGGACCACGGCCGGATCATCGAACAGGGCACGCACGCGGAACTGGTCGCGGCGGACGGTCATTACGCGCGCCTGTGGTCCCTCGGCTGAGACGACACGTGGCGGAACCCGGCCACGCCCGTGTCGTCCGCCTGATCACACGTGTCGTCCGCCTGATCACCCGTGTCGTCCGTTCAGTCACGCGAAACCGCCGTCACCCCCCAGCAACGCGGCTCCGGTGGAGCGTTCCGACCCGCATTCAGTCCTCTGAATGCGGGTCTTAACGCAGCGGCGAGGTCCAGCTGGAACTGCGCCCCCGGACCCGACGGCTCCCATCCACGAGCCAGCGCCAGCCGGATCGCCCGTTCGACATCCGAAGGCAGCACGGCCTTCGACGCCCCCCAGGTAATTCAACGGATGCGCGTGATCCGTCCTGACCACCAGTACCGCACCCCGCGCGTCCTCCGATTCCACCCCGTACGAAAGGAAATATCCGCCTTCTTGTGCGTAGATCCGTCGCGATCCCTTGCGCGGCAATGCCGCACGCATGCCCGAGGGCAAGGGAATTTCGGTCGCGCGCACCCAAAGCACCTGTCACGCTGTACGGCAAATGAAAGAAGAGATCCCGGCGCGGCAGATCCGCGCCGTGTACACCGAGACCACGATCCGCGTCTATCAGGCGTACTCGCCGTTTATCGCCGACGCCGCGCTGAAGGCGGGCACTTTCGTGCCGCCGTTCAAACGCGAACGCATGACCTGGATCAAGCCGTCCTTCCTCTGGATGGCGTACCGCTGCGGCTGGGCCGCGAAGCCCGGCCAAGAGCGCGTACTCGCCCTCGACATCACTCGCGAGGGTTTCGCCTGGGCGCTCGGCCACGCCGCGCTCAGCCACTACGACCCCGACGTCCACCCCGACCTGAAGACGTGGCAGAACGAGGTCAAGGCGAGCCCGGTCCGCATCCAGTGGGATCCGGAACGCAGTATCCGGCTCGGCGCCCTGAAGCACCGTTCGCTCCAGATGGGTCTGAGCGGCGAAGCCGTTGATCGCTATGTCGACAAATGGATCACGGCGGTCACCGACGTCACCGAGGTCATGCGCGAGATGGGCGCCCTGGTCGCGGCGAACCGCATGGAAGACGCCGAAGCGCTGCTACCCGCGGAGCGTCCGTACCCCGGCTAAGGCCGCCACTTGAGGCCGCTCATCCCGGCGACCTCGAGGTCCTGAGGCGAAGCCCAGCGGACGGTCCCGGGCCGGACGTGCACCCCGGCCGTCACCGCCCAGTCCGGCTCGTCGGGCTCGACGTGCTCCATCTCCTTGAAGTCGGCGAGCGTCGGCCAGACCGCCGAGCACGAGTCGCACATCAGCACGACCTTGCCGGACTCGGTGACCAGCGGGCGCACACGCCCCTCGTCCCAGAACGACGGGCACTCGTCGAGCCACATCGGCTGCCACCACCTCGCGGGCGATCGGCGGCCGGCACGACACCGGCCGCATCCTCCGCCCAGCGAAACCGCCCGACGTGAACTCCAGGCTGTCCGCGCACGACGACCCAGCCAACCTTTACCGACGGGACAGTGACCTGACCTGCACGGACGGTGAAAACGAGAGCAAAGGTCCCCTGCTCCCCCGCAGGAAGCGGACGGGGTTTGTTTTCGGTCTCTTGATCGAGACAGTGACCCATCACCTAGTGCGCCACGCCTCACACAGGCCAGTTCCATCACACGGCCGCGACCGAGGGGGTTAGCCTGGTAGGCGCATCAGCGGTGTTCAAGATCTCGAGACGGATAGAGGCGAGTCCAAGCCGTGTCCAGCAGCAGCCCTGCGTCACAATTCGGCCCCAACGAGTGGGTCGTCGAGGAAATGTACGACCAGTTCCTCGCCGACCCCAGCTCAGTCGATGCCGCCTGGCACGACTTCTTCGCGGACTTCAAGCCAACGCAGGACGCGCAGACGAAGGCCGACGACGCGCGTCAGAACTCCGGAGACCCCGGCAATGAGGGCCCCGGCGCCAACGGCCAGGCCGCCGCCACGCCGTCGCCGCAGACAGTCCGCAACGCCGAGTCCACCGCGCAGCAGACCGCTCCGAGGAACGCCCCCGCGAAGGCCGCTCCGAAGACCGAGGCGAAGGCGGCGGCACCCAAGGCCGCGCCCAAGGCGGCCGAGAAGGCCCCCGCCAAGCCCGCCGAGAAGGACGCCGAGCCGGAGTCGAAGCAGCTCCGCGGCGCCGCGGCGGCGATCGCGAAGAACATGGACGCCTCGCTGTCCGTGCCGACGGCCACGAGTGTGCGCGCCGTTCCGGCGAAGCTGATGGCCGACAACCGCATCGTCATCAACAACCACCTCAAGCGCACGCGTGGCGGCAAGATCTCCTTCACGCACCTCATCGGGTACGCGATGGTCCGCGCGCTGAAGAACTTCCCGAACATGAATCGGCACTACCAGCTGATCGACGGGAAGCCGTTCGCGGTCACGCCGGAGCACGTGAACTTCGGTCTCGCGATCGACATGAAGGGCAAGGAAGGCGCCCGCACGCTCGTCGTGGCCTCCATCAAGGCCACCGAGAACATGACCTTCATGCAGTTCTGGCAGGCCTATGAGGAGATCGTCAAGAAGGCCCGCAACGGCAAGCTGACCGCCGACGACTTCGCCGGCACCACGATCTCGCTGACCAACCCCGGCGGCATCGGCACCAACCACTCGGTGCCGCGCCTGCAGGCGGGCCAGGGCGCGATCATCGGCGTCGGCGCCATGCAGTACCCGGCGCATTTCGAGGGCACCAGCGAGAAGGCCCTGGTCGACCTCGGCGTCTCGAAGATCATGACGCTGACCTCGACCTACGACCACCGCATCATCCAGGGCGCGGAGTCGGGCGAGTTCCTCAAGCGCATCCACGAGCTGCTGCTCGGCGAGGACGGCTTCTACGACGACGTCTTCACCAGCCTGCGCCTGCCCTACGAGCCGATCCGCTGGGTCGCCGACATCCCGGACGGCCCGGTCGACAAGACCGCGCGCGTGATCGAGCTGATCGACGCCTTCCGCATGCGCGGTCACCTGATGGCCGACACCGACCCGCTGAACTACCGGCAGCGCAGCCACGCCGACCTCGACGTCCTCTCCCACGGCCTGACCCTGTGGGACCTGGACCGCGAGTTCCCGGTCGGCGGTTTCGCCGGCCAGGAGCGGATGAAGCTGCGCGACATCCTCGGCGTGTTGCGCAACTCGTACTGCCGCACCGTCGGCATCGAGTACACGCACATCCTCGACCCCGAGGAGCGCCGCTGGATCCAGGACCGCGTCGAGATCCCGCACGAGAAGCCGGACCCCGCCGTCCAGAAGTACGTGCTCTCGAAGCTCAACGCCGCCGAGGCGTTCGAGACCTTCCTGCAGACCAAGTACGTCGGCCAGAAGCGGTTCTCCCTCGAAGGCGGCGAGACGGCGATCCCGCTGCTCGACACGCTGCTGGACAAGGCCGCCGAGCACGAACTCGACGAGGTCGTCATCGGCATGCCGCACCGCGGCCGCCTGAACGTACTCGCGAACATCGTCGGCAAGCCGATCGCGCAGATCTTCCAGGAGTTCGAGGGCAACCTCGACCCGGGCCAGGCGCACGGGTCCGGTGACGTGAAGTACCACCTCGGCGCCGAGGGCAAGTACTTCCGCATGTTCGGCGACGGCGAGACCAAGGTGTCGCTGACCGCGAACCCGTCGCACCTGGAGACCGTCGACCCGGTCCTCGAAGGCATCGTCCGGGCGAAGCAGGACATCCTCGACAAGGGTGGCGAGGGCTTCACCGTCCTCCCGGTCCTGATGCACGGCGACGCGGCCTTCGCGGGCCAGGGCGTCGTGGCCGAGACGCTGAACCTGGCGCTGCTGCGCGGCTACCGCACCGGCGGCACCGTGCACGTCATCGTCAACAACCAGGTCGGCTTCACGACCGCGCCCGAGCACTCGCGGTCGAGCCAGTACGCCACCGACGTCGCGAAGATGATCGGCTCGCCGATCTTCCACGTGAACGGTGACGACCCCGAGGCCGCGCACTGGGTGGCCAAGCTGGCCGTCGACTACCGCCAGGCGTTCCACAAGGACGTCGTGATCGACCTGATCTGCTACCGCCGCCGCGGCCACAACGAGGGCGACGACCCCTCGATGACGCAGCCGGCGATGTACGACATCATCGACACGAAGCGTTCGGTCCGGAAGACCTACACTGAATCGCTGATCGGCCGCGGCGACATCTCCGTCGAAGAGGCCGAAGCCGCGTTGCGCGACTTCTCCAGCCAGCTGGAGCACGTGTTCAACGAGGTCCGCGAGCTGGAGAAGCACCCGGCGAAGGCCAGCCCCTCGGTCGAGGAGGAGCAGCAGGTCCCGGCGAAGGTGCCCACGGCGACCACCACCGAGGTCATCGAGCACATCGGCGACGCGTTCCTCAACGTGCCCGAGGGCTTCACCCCGCACCCGCGGGTCAAGCCGGTCATGGAGCGCCGCCACAAGATGTCCCGCGAAGGCGGCATCGACTGGGCGTTCGGTGAGCTGCTCGCCTTCGGTTCGCTGGCCATGGAAGGCCGCCTCGTGCGGCTGTCCGGCCAGGACTCCCGCCGCGGCACGTTCACCCAGCGCCACTCGGTGCTGATCGACCGCAAGACCGGCCAGGAGTACTCGCCGCTGGCCAGCCTGGCCGAGAACCAGGGCCGCGTGATGATCTACGACTCGGCGCTGTCCGAGTACGCGGCGGTCGGCTTCGAATACGGCTACTCCGTGGCCAACTCCGAAGCGCTGGTCATGTGGGAAGCGCAGTTCGGCGACTTCGTCAACGGCGCGCAGACCGTCATCGACGAGTACATCTCCTCCGGTGAGGCCAAGTGGGGCCAGCTCTCCGACGTCGTGCTGCTGCTGCCGCACGGCCACGAGGGCCAGGGCCCGGACCACACCTCCGGCCGCATCGAGCGTTTCCTCTCGCTGTGCGCGGAGGGTTCGATGACCGTCGCGGTCCCGTCGACCCCGGCGAACTACTTCCACCTGCTCCGCCGTCACGCCCTCGACGGAGTCAACCGGCCGCTGGTGGTCTTCACCCCCAAGTCGATGCTGCGCAACAAGGCCGCGACCTCGGCGGTCGAGGACTTCACCGGCCAGTCGAAGTTCATGTCGGTCATCGACGACGCCGACGTCGACCCGTCGAAGGTGCGCAAGGTCCTGCTGACCTCGGGCAAGCTGTACTGGGAGCTGGTCGCCGAGCGCGCGAAGCGCGAGGCGAACGACGTCGCGATCGTGCGGGTCGAGCAGTACTACCCGCTGCCGAAGAAGAAGCTGGTGGCGGCGCTCGAGCGCTACAACGGCGCTCCCGCGGTCTGGGTCCAGGAGGAGCCGGAGAACCAGGGTGCGTGGCCGTTCTTCGGCCTGAACCTGCCGCGGAAGCTCCCGGAGGTGTTCTCCAGCCTGGACGTCGTGTCGCGTCGTCCGATGGCGGCGCCGTCGGCCGGCTCGTCCAAGGTGCACGAGGTCGAGCAGAAGGCGCTGATCGCGCGGGCCTTCGACTGATCGCCTAGAAGTCCGTGAAGGCCTCTTTCCCTACTCTCGAAGTAGGGAAAGAGGCCTTCACTGCGTTGAGGTGTCGAAACCGGCGGGTCCCGTTCGTGTAGGGGGAAACGAACGAAGGAGACACCATGAAGACCCTGCTCGACGGCCTCAAGCTCCCCGAATCCGCCCGCTGGCACGACGGCCGTCTCTGGCTGGCGAACTGGGGTGGCGGTCAGATCCTCGCCGTCACGCCCGGCGGCGAGAGCGAACTGATCGCGAACGTGCCGACCGCGATGCCGATCACCTTCGATTGGCTCCCCGACGGCCGCCTTCTCATCGTCGACGGCCCGAACGCCCGCCTGCTCAACGCGGACCTGAGCACCTACGCGGATCTGAGCCCGGTCGCCTCCCTCTGGAACGAGGTCGTGGTCGACGGCCGCGGCAACGCCTTCGTCAACGGGATGAACGACTTCCAGGCGCCGGGCGCCATCGCCGTCGTCACCCCCGACGGCGAGGTGCGCCAGGTCGCCGACGGCATCCTGTTCGGCAACGGCATGGCCGTCACACCCGACGACGCGACACTGATCGTCGCCGAGTCGTACGGCAGCAGGCTCACCGCGTTCGACATCGCCGAGGACGGCTCGCTGTCCGGCAGGCGGGTGTGGGCCGACCTCGGCGGCGACCACCCGGACGGCATCTGCCTCGACGCCGAGGGAGCGGTCTGGTACGCGGACGTGGCCGGCAAGCACTGCGTCCGCGTCCGCGAAGGAGGCGAAGTACTTCAGAAGGTCGAGTCCGACCGGGGCTGCTTCTCCTGCACGCTCGGCGGCGAGGACGGGCGTTCGCTCTACGTCCTCGCCGCGGAGTGGCACGGCTGGGAGAACCCGTTCGGCGACGGGCCGACCGGGCAGGTCCAGGTCACCGAAATCGGCTAGCCGATCGCCTCGGAGGTCGCCTTGGCCATCTTCAAGGCGTTCTCCTTGCACACCGTCTGGTTGACCGTGCCGGACGGGTCGGGGCCGGTCACGATGATCTCGCCCTCGACGTTGCCCTGGTAGAACTTGATCTGGCACTGGCTCGACGAGCCGAGCTTGGTGTGCACGGCCTTGGTCGCCTTCGCCATGCTGGGGATGAGGACGCCACCATCGGTCACGGCGTTCTCGACCCCGGCCTTGGCCCACTCTTCCCCGGCACCCGAACCCGGTTCCTTCGACTTCGACAGGTACATCGAGACGGTCGCCGAAGGCGCGTTGGGCTCACGCCAGCTGCAGGACGAACGGGTGTAGGTGATCTGGTCGTTCGACGTGCTCGCCGGTTCTTCGCCCTTCGGGGTTTCGAGCGGCGGCAGGTTCCGCACCTTGGTCCCGATCTTCTCGCAGGCGGGCATGGCGGTGTACTTGTCCGGCGGCCCGGTCTTCTTGGACGACGTCGGCGCCGCGGTCGACGACGAACCGGAGTCGGACAGCAGCAGGAAGGCCGCGACCCCGCCACCGCCGAGCAGCACCACGGCGCCGATGACGAGGCCGACGATGAGCCCGGTGTTCGACTTCTTGGGCGGCGGTCCGTAACCGGGCGGCGGATACCCCTGATATCCCTGCGGCGGGTACGGCTGTTGAGGTCCCTGCTGATAGGGCGGTCCGGGCTGCATGCGGAGAGGGTAAAGCCTCGCGAAGGTCCTTAGTGGACGAACACCGCAACTGGGCGCCGAATCACTCTCCGGCGACGGGAAGGCCCCCTTCCCAGCAGGAGGAAGGGGGCCTTCACGTACTCCAGGTGTGGATCAGACGGTCAGCGACCAGCTGTTGAGCGAGCCGGTGTCGACCCGGTAGACGTCCTGGACCTTCAGCTTCCAGGCACCGTTGGCGGCCTCGGACGAGACGTTGGCGGTGTAGGTGGTGTTGATGTTGTCGGACGAGTCGTTGCTCGAACCCTTCAGGCGGTACGAGCTGCCGTCCGGCGCGACCAGGTCGATGACGAGGTCACCGACGTAGGTGTGCGTGATGTTCACCGCGACCTTGGTGGTGGCCGAGGCGTTGCGGGCGCAGTTCGCGACGGTGATCGTGCTGGTCACCGCGGCACCGGCGTCGGGGATGGCGACGACGCCGCTGTTGGTCTGCGTGCCGCAGGGGGTCGGCTCGGGGCCGGGGCCACCGCCGGCGCCCGTGTAGAGCAGCACGTTCGGCGAGCCGGTGCCCGGGTTGGTCACCTTGTCCTTGGTGCCGTTGGCGACCAGCGCGTCACGGACCTGCTTCGGCGTGGCCGACGGGTTGGCGGAGGCGTACAGAGCCGCCGCGCCCACGACGTGCGGGGTCGCCATCGAGGTACCGCTGATGGTGTTGGTGCCGTTGTTCAGCCACGTCGACGTGATACCGCTGCCCGGCGCGAAGATGTCGAGGCAGGTGCCGATGTTGGAGAAGCTCGACCGCGCGTCCGTGTTCGTCGTCGAGCCGACGGTGATCGCTTCCGGCGTACGGGCGGGCGAGACGTTGCAGGCGTTGGCACCCGTGTCGTTACCGGCCGCGACACCGTAGGTGATGCCTGCCGCGATCGACCGCTGGACGGCCTGGTCGAGGGTCGTCGAAGCGCCGCCACCGAGGCTCATGTTCGCGACGGCGGGCTTGACGGCATTCGCGGTCACCCAGTCGACACCGGCGATGACGCCGGCGGTCGTCCCGGAACCGGAGCAGTTCAGCACGCGGACGGCGACGAGTTTGACGCCCTTGGCCAGACCGTGCGCGGTACCGCCGATGGTGCCGGCGACGTGGGTGCCGTGACCCTGGCAGTCCGTGGCGTCGTTGTCGTTGTCGACGGTGTCGCGGCCGTGGGTCGCGCGTCCGCCGAAGTCGAGGTGCGTGGTGAGGATGCCGGTGTCGACGACATACGCGGTCACGTTCGACGCCGTGGTGCTGTAGCTGTACTTCTGGTCGAGCGGAAGGCTCTGCTGGTCGACCCGGTCCAGGCCCCACGACGGCGGGTTCAGCTGGTCCGCCGAGATCGAGACGGTCTGGTTCTGCTCCACGTAGGCGACGGCGGGGTCGGCGGCGACGCGCTTCGCCTGCTTTTCGGTCAGCGCACCGGAGAAACCACGGACCGAAGACGCGAACGTCTTCTCGACCGTGCCGCCGTGGCGCTGGGTCACGCTCTTCGCGGTGGCTTCGACCGACGAGCCGTCCTTCAGCACGACGATGTAGCTGTCCTTGATCGCCTTGTCGCTACCCGCGTTGACGATCGAGCCCTCGGCCGCCGACGCGACGGTGGTTCCGCCCAGCGCCGTCAGCACGGCGACGGCCGCGGCCACACCGAAGGCGGGCAGTCGTCTCTTCAAGGTTCCCAGGGAATTGTTCAAGATATTCCTCCCAGGCAGGGTCGACCCACGGACATGGCGAAGTCCGCCGGATCGTTGGGGTGACTCAGAGGTGAAGCGCGTTCCACTTAGGAGCGCAGGCTGAGAGTAAGTGGCGATTTCACCCCAAGGAAGACCTTGCATTACGGACATCCCGGTAGTAATGGACGTCGCGTCGGCGCAGTTCGGGCACCGTTCAGCCCCCGCCTTTAGTCGCGTTTTGCGCCCGTACGGCCCACGAAGAATTGGGGATCCGCACATCTGGTGGTCGTTTTCCGTCCCACTGGCCGTTTCAGTGCCGTGGAAGTACACACGGATGGCCGCCTACTAAAGTCGCGACCTCGCGACGCGGAAATCGATTTCCATCCTACCTTCGGATGGAGCACACTCGGCCGCATGCTGCTCCGACAGGAAACCCCGGCCGACCGCGAGGCGATCCACGCCGTCCATCTGGCCGCTTTCGAGAAACTCAGTGTCCCGGTGGTCGAGGCGAAACTCGTCGACGAACTGCGTGAGGACGGCGACCTGATCGGCGCACTGTCCATCGTGGCCGAACGGGACGGGGAGGTCGTCGGGCACGTCTGCTGCAGCCCGGCCGAACTCGGCTCGGACGAGAAGTCGACGGTCGGTCTCGGCCCGCTCGGAGTCCTGCCCCAGCACCACGCTTCGGGCGTCGGCTCCGCGCTCGTGCACGCCGTGCTCGGCGCGGCGGACGCCCTCGGCTACGGCGCCGTGGTCCTGCTGGGCGACCCGAACTACTACTCCCGCTTCGGCTTCGTGCTCGCCGCGCGGCACGGGATCACGCCGCCGGTCGCGGAATGGGCGCCGCACTTCCAGGTCCGCACCCTTCGCGCGTACACGCCTGGCCTCCAGGGCGAGTTCCGCTACTCGCCCGCTTTCGACCGCCTCTAGCCCCTCCCGCATTTAGAGGACGAATGGTCAGGCGGGCGCGAGGAGGTTGTGCCGGCGCAGGAACTCCTCGGCGACGTCGAGCGGGTTGCGCTTCTCCTCGCTGAACTGGACGTTCAACTCGGTCAGCTCGTCGGTCGTGAGCACCGCCGAAACCCGGTTCAACGCGTCGACTTCCTTCGGCGACAACGTCCCCTTCGCGACGAGCGGCACGATGTTCTGCGCGGGGAACATGTTCTTGTCGTCCACCAGCGGGACGAACCCGTTCGCGGCGATCGACGACGACGTGCTGAACAGATCGGCGACCTGGATGTCGCCGGACTTCAGCGCGGCGACCGTGACCGGGCCGCCGGTGTCGGTCGTGCGGATCTCGGCGAACTCGCAGCCGTAGAGCGTCTCGATCTTGTCCTTCCAGCGGCTGCTCCACTGGCCGGGGCCGCCGAAGACGAATTCCCCGCACCGCTTGCCGAGATCGGAGAAGGTCCGGATCCCGGAATCGGCGAGTTCCTTCCGCACCACCAGCAGGTCCTTGTCCTCCGCGGGTGCTTGTTCGAGGACCTCGAACCCGGACGGCACCTTCTGTTTCAGCTGTGCGTAGACGTCCTGCGGCGTGGTCGCCTGTGTCTCCTTGTCGAAGTAGCGCAACAGGTTGCCGCTGTAGTCCGGCACCACCGAAAGCGATTTGTCCTGGAGCGCCTTGACGACGACCTCGCGACTGCCGACCGGCGGGCGCACCGTCACGTTCTCGGCGCCCGCGTTGCGCAGCGCGCCCGCGTAGATCTGGGCCAGCAGAAGGCTTTCCCCGACGTCGGACGCGCCGATGATGATGTCGCCGGTCGCACCGCCCTCGGCGCCTCCGGCGAGCGGATTGCCGCAGCCCGCCGCCAGGAGCGCGATCCCGGCGAACAACGCCACCACCGTCCGCCGCATAGCCTGCCGGTGAACCCGCCGGTTGATCGGCACAGCGGGTTCACGCGTCCGGTCGCTTTTCCCGGTACCTCCGCAGCTCCGCCTACCGGCACTCATGACTTCGCCTTCTTCCCGCTCGCGGCCTGTGCCAGCCGAACTCCCTTGGGCACCAGCACTCGCTGGACACCCGCCAGCGCGAGGTCGAGCACGACCGCGAGCAACGTCGTCAGCAGTGCGCCCGCGACCACCTGCGGATAGTCCAAAATGGCCAGTCCGTCGAGCAGGAACCGACCCAGTCCACCAAGCCCGACGTAGGCGGCCACGGCGGCCGTCGCCACCAGCTGCAGCACCGAGTTCCGCACTCCGCCGAGCACCAGCGGCAGCGAGATGGGCACCTCGACCTTCCACAATCGTTGCCAGCCGGTCATTCCGATGCCCTGCGCCGCGTCGACCACGCCGTGATCGGTCGCCTGAAGGCCCGCGTACGTCCCGGCGAGGATCGGCGGGATGGCGAGCACCACGAGCCCGATGATCGTCGAGAGCTCGCTTTCGGTGAAGAGCAGGAACAGGAAGGTCACCAAACCCAGCGTCGGCAACGCGCGGATCGCGTTGCCGCCGCTCACCAGCAGCACCGCACCGCGACCCGTATGCCCGACGTAGAGGCCGAGCGGGATCGCGATGAGCAGCGCGAAGACCAGTGCCAGCGCCGTGTAGCCGAGATGCTGCAGCAGCCGGGCCGGGACGCCGTCCACGCCTTGCCAGTGGGCCGGGTCGCCGAACCAGTTCAGGACGTCGCCGATCATTTCGCCCCCGCCGTGGTCGCCACCCGGTCCCAGGGTGTGAGGAGATTGCGGAGCTGGACCAGCACGAGGTCCACGATCAGCGCGAGCAGCAGGGTCGCGACGATCCCGACGACGATCGGCGAGAAGTACTCGCGCTGGAAGCCGTCGGTGAACAGCACGCCGAGCCCGCCGGTGCCGATCAGCGCGCCGACGCTGACCAGGCTGATGTTGCTGACCGAGGCCACCCGGACGCCCGCCGCGAGCACCGGCACCGAAAGCGGCAGCTCGACGGCGAGGAAGCGGCGCGCGGGTTTGTAGCCGATCGCCGTGGCCGCGGCGACGACGTGCGGCGGGACGGCGTCGAGCGCGTCCAGCACCGGGCGCACGAGCAGGGCGGCGGTGTAGACGGTGAGCGCGACGATGACGTTGACGCTGTCGAGGATCTTCGAACCGATGATGCCCGGGATCACCACGAACAGGGCGAGCGACGGGATCGTGTACAGCAGGTTCGACACCACCAGCAGCACGGAACGCACCGCCGCGAACCGGTGGCCGAGCCAGCCCGCCAGCACCGCGATCAGCAGGCCCAGCACCAGCGGGACCAGCGAAAGATAGATGTGATCGAGCAGGTCGCCGATGAACTGCGACCTGTTGTTGGCGCTGCCCAGGTAGCGGCCGAGCTCCGCGAAGAAGTCCCCCATCAGGAACTCAGCGACGGCGCTTCGATCACCTCGAGGACTTGCCGGGCTCTGACCACGCCGAGGACCTTCTGGTCGGCGTCGACCACGACACCGAGGCTCGCGGGCGACGAAAGCGCCGCGTCGAGCGCACCCCGGATCGGCGAACCCTGGACGTACAGGGATCCGCCCGCGACGAGATCGGTCTCCGCGAGCTCACCGTCCACAGTGGAACCCGGCCGCAGCCAGCCGCGCGGCTGGCCCTCGGCGTTGACCGCGACCCGCCAGTCGTCGGACGGCCCGGGGGCGGGCTTGCCGACCTCGACCCGCTTCACTTCTTCGACGACGATCCCGTCCGCCGAAAGGAAGGAAAGCCCGCGGTAGCCGCGATCCTTGCCCACGAAGGACGCGACGAAGTCGTCGACGGGATGACGCAACACGTCCGAGGGCGTGCCGTACTGCGCGAGCACCCCGCCGACGCGGAGCACCGCGATCTTGTCGCCGAGCCGCACGGCCTCGTCGATGTCGTGCGTGACGAACACGATCGTCTTCCCCAGCTGTGACTGGAGGCGCAGCAGTTCGTCCTGCAGTTCCTCGCGGACGATCGGGTCGACGGCGGAGAACGGCTCGTCCATCAGCAGCACCGGCGAATCCGCCGCGAGCGCCCTGGCGACGCCGACGCGCTGTTGCTGGCCGCCGGAAAGCTGGGCGGGGTACCGCTTGCCGAGTTCCGCGGGCAGGCCGACGGTTTCGAGCAGCTCGGCCGCGCGTTTACGCGCCTTGCCCTTGTCCCAGCCGGACAGCAGCGGCACGGTGGCGACGTTGTCCAGGACCGTCCTGTGTGGAAAGAGGCCGGCGTGCTGGATGACGTAACCGATGCCGCGGCGCAGCAACGCCGGATCACCGTCGCTGACGTCCTTGCCGTCGAGCAGCACCGTGCCCGAAGTCGGCTCCACCATCCGGTTGATCATCCGCAGCGACGTGGTCTTGCCGCAGCCGGACGGCCCGACGAAGACGGTGATGGTGCCGTCCTCCACGGTGAGGTTCAGGTCGTCGACCGCGACCGTCCCGTCCGGATACCGCTTGGTCACGCCACGGAACTCGATAGTCACGTGTCTCTCCCCATGTCTGGTCGAAAAACCGTAGCCCAGATCCTGCCTGTTGGCACGGTGTCTCAGGGGGCGGGTCACTAGGCTGCGTGGCGTGAGTTCCTCCGTCGATGACGTCCTCGCGGCGCACGGTGTCCACGTGCGACCGCTCCATCAGGTGATTTCCCTGCTCCGGACGGATTGGCGTGACCTCGGCGAACTGGTCCGGATCAGCACCGCGCCACGCCGGAGTGTCGAAGACGTCCTGAACGCGCTCGGCGACGACCTGGAGCGGACCGAGTCCCGCTTCCGGCTGACCCCCGCCGCGCGCGAGAAGTACGCGCGCTTCGAGGCACGGGACCGGAAATCAGACCCTGACCTGCTGAAGGTCATCACCAGCTACGTCGAGAACGTGCCCGCGCCGCTGGCCGCGCTGGACCACGTGCAGGCGACGCCGGAGACGGTGCTGAACCGGGCGCTGTGGCTCGACGAGCGGTACGACCTCGGTACGGCGAAGCTGCTGTTCCTCGGCGACCACGACCTCACTTCGCTGGCCGTGCGCGCGTTGCGGCCCGACGCGGACCTCACCGTCGTCGACCTCGACGATCGTGTTCTCGCCTACATCGACGAGCTCAGCGAGCGGTCCATCCGCACCCTGCACACGGATCTGCGCGTCGGCCTTCCCCCCTCGGTGGCCGGGCGGATGGATCTCGTGTTCAGTGATCCGCCTTACACCCCCGAAGGAATGGGCTTGTTCGCGGCGCGCGGGGTACAGGCGCTCAGCGAGCCCTCGGACGGGCGGCTGCTGCTCGCCTACGGCTACAGCCCCCGGCATCCCGCGCTGGGCGCGCAGGTGCAGCGGGCGCTCGCGACGCTCGGGCTGACCTTCGAGGCGATCCTGCCGGACTTCAACCGGTACTTCGGCGCGCAGGCGATCGGGAGCGCGGCCGACCTCTACGTCTGCCAGCCGACCGCGAAATCGAAGAAGAACCGCGGCGGCAAGGGGAAGGCCGCGATCTACACGCACGGCCCGCAGTCGGTGGAATCCGCCGGCGCGGCCAAGCCGTCACTGCTGGACAAGCTGCACGAGATCGCCACCGAAGGCGGGCTGGCGCTCGAGTCGCGCCCGGTCGACTGGTCCGTCTCCGGCCCGGAGGGCGACGCGGTCGCGATGGACCTCTCGGCCGACCCAGGGCCGTGGCTGCTGCGGACCCTGCTGGGCACCAACGCGCGGCGGCTGGCGCTGCTGGTCCCGAATTCGCATCCCGATCTGACGAACGCCGAGGCGCAGGCCGCGCTGAACCGGCTGATCGGCGCGAAGTACAAGCTGCGGCTGCTGCGGAGCACTCCGGACAACCGGCACGCCATCGTCGTGGCGGACGCCGCCGGTCACCAGGAAGAACTGCTGACCCGGGCGCACGCGCGGCTCGCGAACGTCTCACTGGACGTACCGCCGGACCTGACGGACGCGCGGCTGATCGACCTGCCTCGGCACCGGCTGGCCGAACTGCTCGCCTGAGGCGCGTGTCATCGGAACTTCATGGCCGCTGCCTAGTTTCGGTCCCATGAACGAACACCCCGGCCTGCCGATGGCAAGTGTCGCGCCCGCCCCGCCGTACGGCCCTCCACCGCAGCAGCACAAGACCAGCGGCCTGGCGATCGCCGCGCTCGTGCTCGGCTTGGCCGGTTGCCTTCCGCTGGCCGTGCTGCCCGCGATCATCCTGGGCATCATCGCGATCACCCAGACCGGTCAGGGGAAGCGGCCGGGCCGCGGCCTGGCGATCGGCGGTCTCGTGGCCGCAGGGGTCTGGACCGTCGGGTGGGTCGCCCTGCTCGGGAACACCATGGGAAACCCGGACAACTACACCGCGAGCCCGCCGGGCGCGAGTTGCGCGGCCCCGCCGTCCGGCCACGCCAACGCCTGCACCTTGAAGCCGGGCGATTGCTTCCGGCAGCCCGCGGTCACGGGGACTTTCACCAGCGTCGAACTCACCTTGTGCGGAGACACGCACGACACCCAGGCGATCGGGACCTTCATCGCGGCGGACGGCCCCTGGCCGGGCGGCGGAGAACTGAAAGCGGAAGCCTCGGCCCACTGTCAGCGGATCATGGCCAAGAACGTCGACCGTCCGCGACTCGACGCGGCCGGTGTCCGCGCCGACCTGAGCTACCTGAAGCCTGAGCGCGAAGCCTGGGAAAACGGTGTGCGCACGGTCTTCTGCACGATTCACACGCCCGGCGCGGAGCTGATCGGTTCCGTGCTCGCCCCCGGTGCCGATCTTGCCGTCCCTACCGGCTGACCGTGCGCAGCCCCCGAACGCTATGAAAGGCCCCTTCATTGCGAATTTTGCAATGAAGGGGCCTTTCATAGCGCTTGAGCGAGCGTGAAAGGAACTGTCACACCACGCCGTCGGCCTCGGCGGCCTTCGCCACCGCGGCGGCCACCTCGGGCGCGACGCGCGGGTCCAGCGGGCTCGGGACGATACGGTCCGGGCCGAGGTCGTCCTGCGCGACGGCGAAGATCGCGTCGGCCGCGGCCAGCTTCATGTTCTCCGTGATCGCCCGCGCGCCGGAGTCGAGCGCGCCGCGGAAGACACCGGGGAACGCCAGCACGTTGTTGATCTGGTTCGGGAAGTCGCTGCGCCCGGTCGCCACGATCTTGGCATACCGCGACGCCGCGACCGGGTGAACCTCCGGGTCGGGGTTCGACAGCGCGAACACGATCGCGTCGTCGGCCATCCCGGCCAGCAGGGTCTCGTCGATGGTCGCCCCGGACAGGCCGAGGAAGACGTCGGCGCCCTTCAGCGCCTCGCCGAGGCCGCCACGCAGGCCGGCCGTGTTCGTGGTCTCGGCGAGCTTCTGCTTGATCGGGTTCAGGCCCTCGCGGCCGGAGTGGATGATGCCGCGCGAGTCGAGCACGGTGACGTCGGCGACGCCGGCGTTCTGCAGGATCCTGGCGCAGGCCACCCCCGCCGCGCCCGCGCCCGAGACGACCACGCGCTGGCCGGAGATGTCCTTGCCGAGGACCTGGTTCGCCCCGCGCAGCGCGGCCAGCGTGACGATCGCCGTGCCGTGCTGGTCGTCGTGCATGACCGGGCAGTCGAGGACCTCCTTGAGTCGGTCCTCCAGCTCGAAGCAGCGCGGCGCCGAGATGTCCTCCAGGTTCACCGCGCCGAACGACGGGCGCAGCCGGACCAGGGTCTCGATGATCTCGTCGACGTCGGTGGTGTCGAGCACCAGCGGGATCGAGTCGAGCCCGCCGAAGGTCTTGAACAGGACCGACTTGCCCTCCATGACCGGCAGCGAGGCGCTCGCGCCGATGTCACCGAGGCCGAGCACCGCCGTACCGTCACTGACCACCACGACCAGCCTGTCCGCCCACGTGTACCGCTTCGCCTTGGCCGCGTCCTCGGCGATCGCACGGCTCACCTTCGCCACCCCAGGCGTGTACGCGACCGAGAGGTCACGGGGCGAGGAGATCGGGCGCGTCGCGGCCACGGAGAGCTTGCCGCCCTCGTGGCCCTCGAAGATCTCGGTGTCCGTCACTGGCGTGGTCATCGTGGTTCCCGTCATTGCTTCCGCCGTGTCTAAGGACGGCGAAGTCTCGATTCGAGCGAAGGTCATGGGATTCTCCTGGGACTGCGAGCGGGGGAACTGGCCGGTGAGCAGGCCAAAACTGGGCATGGCCCGGCCACCTGGGGTAACTCGTCCTCCGACACGGCAGCCCAGCGCGGTAGCGCCGGCCTGTCGGCGAAGCGTCCAATCGGCCATCGGTGCCGTGGGTATGGCGACGGCCGCGGACGCAGCGGTCAGATCATTGTGACAGGCATGCGGACCAGTGTGCCCCTCTGGTGCGGTTGATGTCACAAACGGGCCCGGCTTTCCGCAGCTCAAGAGACCTTTCGCAAGACGTCCATCCGGTTTGGGAAGGGCTCGTTAGCATTGAGCCCATGCATGCAAGGCGCCTCAGCATCTCCGGCTGTTTCGAGTTCACCCCGCGGGTTTTCCCCGATCACCGCGGCCTGTTCGTGGCGCCGTACCAGGAAGAAGCGTTCGTCGAAGCGGTCGGGCACCGGCTACGCCTCGGGCAGACCAACACCAGCGTCTCGCGGCGCGGGTCCATCCGTGGCGTGCACTTCGCCGACACCCCGCCAGGCCAGGCGAAATACGTCTACTGCCCGAGCGGTTCGATGCTGGACGTCATCGTGGACCTCAGGGTCGGCTCGCCGACTTTCGGTGAATGGACGTCCGTGGTGCTCGACAGTTCCGAGTACAAAGCGGTCTACATCGCCGAAGGTCTCGGTCACGCCTTCATGGCGCTCGAAGACGAAACCATCATGGCGTACCTCTGCTCCGAGCCGTACAACCCGACGGGCGAGCACGGCGTCAACCCGATGGACGCCGATCTCGCGCTGCCATGGCCGCAGGACATCGAACCCGTGGTGTCCGAAAAGGACACCACGGCGCCCTACCTGAAAGAGGCCTTGGAGCAGGGACTGCTGCCGCAGTACGCCGACTGCGTGGCCTACTACGAGAAGCTGCGGGCCGCGAACTGATCTAGCGCGCCACGTCCTCGCTCAGCACCCGTTCCACGTTCCGTTCCGCCAGCGCGGTGATCGTCACGAAGGGGTTCACTCCGGCACTGCCCGGGATCAGCGAGCCGTCGGTGACGTAGAGATTCCGATAGCCCTTCACCCGGCCGTACAGGTCGGTGGCCTCACCCAGCACCAGTCCACCCAGCGGGTGATAGGTGAACCGGTTCTCGAACGACCGTGTATCCCCGAACAGGTCACTGCGGTAGATCGTGCGATTCGCCCGGTTGACCTTGTCGAACAACGACTTCGCCGCGTCGATCGACGGCTTCCCCTGCGCGGCGTTCCAGCGCAGCCGCACGGAGTCGGTGGCGGCGTCATAGGTGAAGTGGCCGCGCTCGGGATTCTTCGTGATCGCCAGGTAGAGGCTCAGCCAGGTCTCGACTCCGGCGGGTACCGGCGCGACCTCGGCGAAGACCGGGTTCACCGGGTCGTCCCACGCGTCGATGCCGAGCGCGGGCATCCCCGACTGCAGCGATCCGCCGAGATCCCAGGCGTGGTTGGCGCGGCCCAGCATCACGTTGCCGTTGGTGCCCCAGCCGCGGCCGACCTCGTCGTTCAGCCCGGGCAGCGTCCCGGTTTCCCGTGCCCGCACGAGCAATTCCGTCGAACCGAGGCTGCCGGCGCCGAGGAACAGGTACTTCGCGCCGAGCTGTTTCCTCGCGACGACCGCGCCGTCCTCGGCGGTTTCGTGCACGGTGAGGACGTACGTGCCGTCGGTCTGCCGGGTGATCCCGCGGACCTGGTGCAGCGTCTTGATGGTCACGTTCCCGGTGCCCAGCGCGGCCGCGAGGTAGGTCTTGTCGAGAGATCGCTTGCCGTGGTTGTTGCCGTAGATGACCTCGGACGCGAGGGCCGACTTCGGCACCGTGCCCGCTTCTTCCCGCTTCATGTACTCGAAGTCGTAAACGCTGGGCACGAACACCGTCTTGAGTCCCGCCCGCGTCGCGGCCTTCCGGGAAACCCTCGCGTAGCGGTAGGAACGACAGGTTTCGAACCAGCGCGGGTCGATGTGGTTCACGCCGAGGGCCCGGTTGGCCAGGGGGAAGTACTTGCCATACATCTCGTCCGCGTCGACGCCGGGCAGGATCTCCTCGAAGTACGACCGTTTCGGCGTCACGGCCATCGCGCCGTTGACCAGCGAACCGCCCCCGACGCCCCGTCCGACGTAGACGGACATGTCGCCGTGGTCCACCCGGTCGAGCACGCCGGGGTACCGCTTGATGTCCCGGTTCGCCAGGTCCATCCAGAGAAACGACGCGAGCGGGGCCTGCGTGCGGTCCTTGAACCAGGCGGCCCGCCGGTCCGGCCGGAGCATGTCGCAGAAGACCTTGCCGTCGGGGCCGGGGTCGGCCCAGAGTTTGCCCATTTCGAGCATGATCGTGGGAATGCCGGCTTCGCCCAGCCGGAGCGCGGTCACCGCGGCGCCGTACCCCGTGCCGACGACCACGGCCGTCGAGAAGCCCGGAGACGATTCCCCGGCCTGTGCGGTGGAAATCGTGGTGAGCCCGAGAGCGGCGGCGGAGTTGAGCGCGGTGAACCCGAGGAACCCGCGGCGCGACAGTGGGGACATGGGCCGATGATCGCCCGCTGTCCGAGGCCCCTTCAAGAGCGAATCCGAAGCGTATTCGCGTCAGCTGGGTAAACACCGTTTATTTTCACTCGAACGTGGCGATTCCAGGGGCCCCTTGGGTGGCTTCCCCGATGTGATCCCCACCCGGACAGACCACCCTTTCAGGTCATGAGACGCCTTCTCGCCGCGACCGCGGCCGCACTGTCCGCAGCCGCCCTCATCGCCTTCCCCGGCCACGCCACCGCGGCACCGTCGCCGCTGCCCGACTTCGACTTCTCCGCCTGCCCCGCCCCGCCCGCCAACGCCGACCCTGGCACCTGGCGATGCGAAGCCTTTGTCTCCCAAGGAGTCCTCACCATCGGCGACCGGGAGATCCCGCTCGGGGAGATGCGGCTGACGTTCTCCGAAGGCAAAGTGGCCGGGAAGTACGCGCAGGTGTTCGGCGAACTACGGCACGCTCCCGCCCGGATCCACGGCGCTTTCGGCGCGAGCCTGCAGCTGAAGTACGGCGGTTACTCGGACTTCCAGTCGAACGACGAACGCCGCGGCGAATTGGATCTCTACGCCGCCCTGCGGCATCCTTTGCTCCCCAAGGAATGCGCGGTCGGCACCCTCGCCGACCCGTTGCACTCGGTGGTGAAGGACGATCCCGCGGTGCCCTTCGAGGTGATCTCCCAGAACCCGACGACGGTGAAGTTCGGCGTCGTCGACTCGCGGCTCGCCCTGCCGCGCACGACCGGCTGCGGTCGGCTGGCGCCGGTCGCGGATCAGCTACTCGGGCTGCCCTCGCCGAGCGGGAAGAACACCTTCAAGCAGGTGACCTACGTCCAGTTCAAGCCCCTCTGACCACCCGCGTTTCGTCATCTGGATGCGGTAGTTGCACGCGCAAGGACCGCATCCAGATGACTGATTGCGCGAGAACCGGGCCAAACGCGTCTCGGGTCTCCACCGCCGGCGCACGGATGGACGACACACGTGATCAGACGGACGACTCGCGTGATCAGGTGGACGACACATGTGATCCGCCGGACGCCTCCCTCGCCGCCGAAGTCCGCCGCGTGTCGTCCGTCTAATCACGCGTGTCGTCCGTCTGGACACGAGTGTCGTCCGTCAGATCACGTGAAGGGCATCCGCGAGCACGGGCGCGAAGGTGCCTACTTCTTCTTGGTCACCCAGATCGTGATGGTCGCGGTCACGACGGGTTTTCCGTTCGTGTCCGTGATCGTCACCGGCACGGGGAGCTCGAAACCCTCGTCACCGAATTCCGGCAACTCCGGCAGTTCGGCGACCGCGCGCAGGCTCGTCTCGGCCTTCGCCACGTATTCGACCGTCATCCCCTTGGGCAGCCAGCGGTGCGTCGTCGGAACGGTCGCCTCGGCGAGCATGCCCATGGCGATCTCGGCGAGGTTGCATGCCGCGATCGCGTGAAAAGTCTTGATGTGGTTGTAAACACCCCACCACTTCGGGGACGTCACCTCGCACCGGCCGGGGCGCAGTTCGCGCACCGACGGGAGCACCGTCCGGAAGTACGGCACACGCAGGCACATCGCCGCCGAGAACAGCTGTTTGCCGACCGGCTTGCCCGCCAGCCGGTTCCACATCGCGTAGGTCGGATTCTGCGCCATCACGGTCTCCTCATCATGTTACTCACCAGTAGCATAACCGGACCGCAGGCTATATTCGCAACGTGGCACATCGGCTCTTCCTCCTCCGGCACGGCCAGACCGAGTGGTCCGTCAACGGACGGCACACCGGACGCACCGACATCCCGCTCACGGCCGCCGGCGAGGGGCAGGCCCGCGCGGCGGGCGGCACCATGCGCGCGGTGCTCGGCGGCAGCCCGGCGCTCGTCCTCTCCAGCCCCCGCACCCGCGCGCTGCGGACGGCCGAACTGGCCGGGCTGCGCGTCGACGAGGTCACCGAAGAGCTGGCCGAATGGGACTACGGCGACTACGAGGGCATCACCACGCCGGTGATCCGCGAGACCGTTCCCGGATGGACTGTCTGGTCTCATCCGATCCCCGGCGGCGAAAGCGCGGAGGACGTCGACGTCCGCGCGGACAAGCTGCTCGACCGAGTCCGCGAACCGCTCGGCAAGGGTGACGTGATCCTCGTCGGGCACGGGCATTTCAGCCGCGTCCTGGTCGCCCGCTGGATCGGTCTCCCGTCGACCGCGGGCGTCCATTTCGGGCTCGACCCGGCCGGCGTCGCGGTACTCGGCGACGAACGCGGCGAGCCGCAGATCGAACACCTCAACCTGCTCCCCACCACAGAGGACTGACCGTGCCCGACGACCGCATCCGGCGCATCCGCGAAGAAGACGTGGACGCCGTCGTCCAGCTCGTCTACGACCTCGCCGAGTTCGAACGCGCCCCGGACGAATGCCACCTCACGCCCGAGCAGCTTCGCGTCGCACTGTTCGGTGAGGCCCCAGGACTGTTCGGGCATGTCGCCGAGGTCGACGGCGAGATCGTCGGCTACGCGCTCTGGTTCCTCAACTTCTCCACGTGGCGCGGCGTGCACGGGATCTACCTCGAGGACCTCTACGTCCGCCCCGAGCAGCGCGGCTCCGGCCTCGGAAAGGCGCTTTTGGCCACTCTCGCGGCCGTCTGCGTCGAGCGCGGCTACGCCCGCCTCGAATGGTCGGTGCTCAACTGGAACCCGGCACAGGGGTTCTACAAGTCACTCGGCGCCGTGCCGATGGACGAATGGACCGTCGACCGTCTCACCGACGAACCACTGAAGGCATTGGCCGCCCAGGTCTAGGCGTAACTCGCGTGATCAGAGACGTAACTCGCGTGTTTGAAGGCGTAACTCGCGAGTTACGCCTTCAAACACGCGAGTGCGGAGTCAGGAGTCCCGTTCCTCGCGCTCACGACGCGCGGCGCGACCCGCGGCGCCGTCCCGCTCGGCGGCTTCTTCCTCGCTCTCGCCTTCCTGCATCCCCAGCGCCCACGCGCGCGAGGGGCGGCGGAACAGCAGCACGATGACGGCGACACCGATCAGCGCGAGCGGCACTCCCCACACCGGCTGCCCGGACGGGCCCGCTCCGTACCAGCCGACGCCGACCAGGATCAGCGCGACGACCACGCCGGGCGACCTCGCCCAGGTCTTCCCCATCATCAGGCCGGCCGCGCAGGCCAGCGTTCCGGCGGCGAGCACGAGGTAATAGGCGACCTCGGCCAGCAGGTTCTCCGGTCCGGCCTGGCCGTTGACCAGGAGCAGGATCGCGAACACGATCAGGGCAAGGCCCGGCAGCGCGGTGACGGCCCCGGCGAGGCGGACTTCACGGGGCGCGGGCGAGAGCTTGTCGGCGATGGACACGGCGAAACAGCCTTCCAGGCTTCCGGACACGGTGCTCCATCAGGGCGGGTCACCGTACGTGAGCACTTTCGATCGTATGCCACCCGGTCGGCCGGTTTCCCCTCGCCGCCGCAGGGGAAGAATTGGCGGTGTCGTCGATGAGCGGGCGGTCGGCCCGGGTGCACTTGTCACGACGCGCTGTCACCAGCCGACGGTGAGGAGGGACGCCCGCCACAGGGCCATACGGTGCTGCCTCGAGGACGCTCCGCACGGCTGAGCTTCGCGTCACGTGAAGCTCACACCTTCGGGCCGGAGTCACTTACCCTGCGGTATGTGCGTGCCATCCTCGTCGTGAACCCCCAGGCCACCTCGACCACCGCCGGTGGCCGTGACGTGCTGGCGCACGCACTGGCCAGCCAGGTCAAACTCGACGTGGTGGAGACCGACTACCGCGGCCACGCGATGGCCGTGGCGCGGTCCGCCGCCCGCGACGGGATCGACCTGGTGGTCGCCCACGGCGGCGACGGCACGGTCAACGAAGTGGTCAACGGTCTGCTCGCGGACGCCGACGGCGATCCGGCGAAGGTCGGGGGCGCCCCCATGCTCGGTGTCGTGCCGGGCGGCTCGGCGAACGTCTTCGCCCGGGCACTGGGCATCGCGCACGATCCCGTGGAAGCGACCCATCAGCTCCTCAACGCCATCGAGAACGACCGGAGCCGCAAAGTCGGCCTCGGGATCGCCGACGGCCACTGGTTCACCTTCAACGCCGGCCTGGGCTGGGACGCCGACGTCGTCGGACGCGTCGCCAAACGCCGGGGCAAGCAGACCACCGCCGGGCTCTACCTGAGGGCCGCGGTGGCGTCGCATCTGCGGCCTCCGCTCGGCCGTCCGCCGCTCACGGTCAGGATCCCGGGTGAAGAGCCCACCGAAGTGCTGACCGCTTTCGTGTCGAACACCGATCCGTGGAGTTACCTGGGCAACCGTCCCGTCCACCTGAACCCGGGCAGCTCGTTCGACACCGGATTGGGCCTTTTCGCGTTGAACGGTCTGGGATTGCCCACCGTGTTCAAGCATGTACGGCAGGCATTGCTCACGAAGAGCAACCAACGCGGGCGACGTCTCCTTCGTCACGATGACCTGCCGATGATCCGCATAGACGCTGCTGAACCGGTAAACTTCCAGGTGGACGGCGACCTCGTCGGCCAGCGGAAGCGGGTGGAGTTCTTCAGTGTCCCGGGAGCACTGACGGTAATCGTCTGACGACCGGACCGCTGATCGCCTGCGGCAAAGTACGAACTGCCGCTCATCGACGCAGAACCTCCGCTCACCGCATCGGCCTTCCCATCGGAAGGCTGTTTCGGAACGAAACCGCAGGTCAGAAGCGTCGCTCGGCCGGGTGAGCTGACTCACCGATCTTCAGAAAACCCTTGTCGAAACGGGTGCTTCGTGAAAGCATTCACAAGCACCCAAAAAAACGACCGCCATGACGACTATGGCGCGGAGTACCGCGCCGTTATGAAGGAGCTCAGAAACATGGACTGGCGCCACGACGCGGCCTGCCGAGACGAGGACCCCGAGCTGTTCTTCCCGGTGGGAACCAGCGGTCCTGCTCTGTCGCAGGTAGCGCAGGCGAAGGCCGTGTGCCACCGCTGCACCGTCGCTTCCGACTGCTTGGCCTGGGCATTGGCCAGCGGGCAGGACGCAGGCGTTTGGGGCGGGATGAGCGAGGACGAGCGACGGGCCCTGAAGCGCCGTCGTACGCACATCGGCACGCGTACCTCCGCCTGAGTCTTTCGGACTCAGCACGCTTCATCGCATTACTCACAACTGAGCAAGACCCCAAGCTTCGGGAAACTCCCGCGGCGCAGTGGCTGTATGGCCCTGCGTTGCGAGGTGACACGTACCCGACTTGAGCTTAACAAGCGAGGCCGACACGCCCATCACGGGGGTATGGCTTCAGCGGACTTTTTCCAAGTCCTCCCGCGGAACCGTTACAGGGCCGGCGCCATCTTCTCTTCGGGCGCCGGCCCTAAAACGTGTCCGGATAAGACTGTCCCTTGTGGACGATCAAACGCGACAGTCCATTAGAGACGTCGGGACAGCGGGATCCGCAGCGCCGCTTCGGTTCCCAGCCGTCGCCCGGCGGTCTCTTCGGATTCCCCGCGCAGCCCCCGGATCGACAGCGATCCGCGCAGCTCCGACTCCACCAGTGTCCGCACGATCTGGAGGCCGAGGCCGTCGCTGCGTTCCAGCGAGAAACCCGAGGGAAGCCCGCGCCCGTTGTCGCGGATGACGACGTCGAGCCAGCGGGCGGAGCGCTCCACGACGAGTTCGACCTTGCCCGGCCGTCCGTCGGGGAACGCGTGCTCGATGGCGTTCTGGACGAGTTCGGCCAGCACCATCACCAACGGCGTCGCGATCTCGGCGACGACGACGCCGAACGAACCGGTGCGCGAGAGCCCGACCTGCGATTCCGCCGTCGCGACCTCGCCGACCATCGGGAGGACGTTGTCGAGCAGCTTGTCGAGATCGACCCGCTCGTCGACCGAGATGGACAGCGCCTCGTGCACCATCGCGATCGACGAGACCCGGCGCACGGACTCGCCGAGCGCGAGCCGCGCCTCCTCGCTGGAGGTCCGGCGCGACTGGAGCCGCAGCAGCGCGGCGACGGTCTGCAGGTTGTTCTTCACGCGGTGGTGGATCTCGCGGATGGTCGCGTCCTTCGAAAGGAGAGCGCGATCACGGCGCTTCACCTCGGTGACGTCGCGCACCAGCACCAGCGCGCCCGCGGCCTGCCCGGCGGGACGCAGCGGCAGCGCACGGAAGAGCACGACGGCGCCGCGACGGGAATCCGCCTCCGTCCGGCTGCTGGGCTTGCCGTCGAGCGCCTCGATGATCCGATGCGACACCTCGGTCGCGTCGAACGGGTCGCGGATGAGCGACCTGGTCAGCGGCGCGAGGCGCTGACCGACGAGATCGGACTCGTGCCCCATCCGGTGATAGGCCGACAACCCGTTCGGGCTGGCGAAGACCACCGTGCCGGTCGGGTCGAGGCGGATCAGGCCGTCGCCGACCCGCGGGCTCGTATGCGTGTCCGTCTGGTTCCCCGGGCTGGGGAACGTGCCGTCGACGATCATCTGGCACAGGTCGCCCGCGCTGCCGAGGTACGCGATCTCGAGCGGGCTGGGCACCCGCGAGGCCGCCAGGTTGGTCTCGCGGCTGAGGACGGCGATCACCGTGCCCGCGAACACCACCGGGATGGCCTCACGGCGCATCGGCAGGTCGCGGTACCAGTGCGGATCCTCTTCGCGGCAGATCCGCACCTCACGGCTCGCCTTGGCCAGCTGCGGATGCTCGTCGACGGTGAACCGGGAGCCGACGACGTCCTCCGGATGGGCCGTCGGCGCCGTCGTCGGGCGTGCGTGGGCGACGCAGACGTAGTCGCCGCCGTCCGGCTGCAGCTCCTCCGAGACGGCGACCCACAGCAGGAAGTCGGCGAAGGACAGATCGGCCAGCAGCTGCCATTCGGCGACCACGGTCTGGAGATGGTCCGCGGCTTCACCGGACAGGCCGGTGTTCTCCGCGAGCAGATCGGAAAGGGTGGACACGTCCCCATCCAAGCAGGGTGAGGGCCGCATGACACACTGGAGAGGTTGACCCTGGCCCAGCGGTGTCGTATCACCCCGCGAGGGCCACTCGGACGAGGAGTGAAACATGTCGAAGCGCGCCCGCAAGCGTCGCGACCGTAAGAAGAACGGCGCGAACCACGGCAAGAAGCCCAACTCCTGATCATTCGATCAGACGACGAAGGCCCCCGCACCGATCCGGTACGGGGGCCTTCGTGTGTCCTGAGCCGCTTACTCGAACGTCTGCTCGATCTTGACCTCGGTACGCTCGATGGTGATCGCGCCCTTGGTCTGCACGGTCTGGCGGATCGAGGCCCGCAGCCGGGACTTGAGGTCGTCCGGGGCGTGGTCGCCGCCGCACTTGCGGGCGAGGAGCTGCTTGATGTGCTCGTCGATGCCGTACTCCTCGAGGCACGGCGGGCAGTCCTCGATGTGCTTGCGCAGGGCGGCGTCGCGCTCGGCGCTGCACTCCTTGTCCAGCAGCAGGTAGATGTCGGCGAGGGCTTCCTCGCACCTGACCTTGTCGTCCGCGCCGGCGCAGTAGTCCTCGCTCATCGCCCCGCCACCTCCTGCTGTTTGCCCGCGCGGATGAAGCCCCGCTCGCGGGCGACATCGGCGAGCAGGTCACGGAGCTGGGCACGGCCGCGGTGCAGCCGGGACATCACGGTGCCGATGGGCGTGTCCATGATCTCGGCGATCTCCTTGTACGCGAAACCTTCGACATCGGCGAGGTAGACCGCGAGGCGGAACTCCTCGGGCAGCTTCTGCAGCGCTTCCTTGACGTCGGCGTCGGGCAGGTTGTCCATCGCCTCGACCTCGGCCGAGCGCAGCCCGCTGGAGGTGTGGCTCTCCGCCTTGGCGATCTGCCAGTCGGTGATCTCCTCGGTGGGCTGCTGCACCGGCTGGCGCTGACGCTTGCGATAGCCGTTGATGTAGGTGTTCGTGAGGATGCGGTACATCCACGCCTTGAGGTTGGTGCCCGCCTTGAAAGACGCGAAGGCCGCGTACGCCTTCAGGTACGTCTCCTGGACGAGGTCCTCGGCGTCGGCGGGATTCCGGGTCATCCGCATGGCGGCCGAGTACAGCTGGTCGAGCAGGGGCATCGCGTCCCGCTCGAAGCGCTCGGCCCGCGCGGCCGCCTCTTCGGCGTCCGTGCCCGTGTCCGGCGCGGGATTCTGCGTGCTCGGCAAACCGTTCCCTTCCCGATCGGCGTCGATGCGCTTGTGCGCATGAGACGTCGTCGAGTTTACGCGCGGGCGGATCACCTGGCCGCCCGGCGTGCGCGGGATCAGGATTCGGGGAGCTTCGAGTGTGGTGGACACGTGTCTTCCAACAGTGAGGCCCGGCCGGGCATTCCCGGCGCGCTCGTAGACTCCGCCCATGGCAGGCAAGGGAACCCCGGCGACGGCGCTGCTGGCGAAGCAGAAAGTGGCGCACGTGTTGCACGCCTACGACCACGACCCGCGGGCGGAGTCGTACGGCCTCGAAGCCGTCGAAGCGCTGGGGCTCGACCCCGCGCGCGTGTTCAAGACACTGGTCGCCGAGGTCGACGGGAAACTGACCGTCGGCGTGGTCCCGGTCACCGGTCAGCTGGACCTGAAGGCGCTGGCGGCCGCCGTGGGCGGGAAGAAGGCGAAGATGGCCGACCCCGCCGCCGCCCAGCGCGCGACGGGTTACGTGCTCGGCGGGATCTCGCCGCTCGGGCACCGGAGCAGGCTGCCGGTGGTGATCGACTCGTCGGCGGAGAAGTTCGAGACCGTGCACTGCTCGGCCGGGCGGCGCGGCCTGGAGGTCGAACTCGCGCCCGGCGACCTGGCGCGGCTCACCGGCGCCGTGGTCGCGCCGATCGCCGGCTGAGTTCTCCCCCGCATTTAGTCCTCTGGATGCGGGCAGGGGTTCACCCTCGCGAGGGAGCGGAGTCGGTCCCCAGCGGGAAGAACACGCGGCCGCACTCGGGAATCGTCGTCGGCAAGCGAACGACGACTCCTGGGAGCGACAGAATGACCGAAACCGTGCCCGGCGTACCGAGATGGGCGAACCTCGCCGCCCACGCGACGCTGCTGGTGACCTTGCCCTCCGGGCTGTGGCGGGTCGCGATGGGCCTCGGCATCCCGGTCGGGTTCACCGCCCAAGGACTGGACGAGTTCGGCATCCCCGGCTGGGGCGCGGCCTACGTCTTCGGGCTGAGCCTGCTCTCCGAAGCGCTCGCGTTCCTCACCCTCGGGCTCGTCCGGCCGTGGGGTGAGGTGTGGCCGCGCTGGATCCCGGGGCTGCGCGGCCGCCGGATCCCGCCGCTCGCGGCGATCCTCCCGGCCGCCGCGGGCGCGATCGCCCTGACCGGGCTGGGCGTGCAGGGGCTGTTCGGCTGGGCGGAGGCCGGTTCCTCGATGGCGCCGGGGAGCTGGGAAGGCTCGCCGGTCTACGGCGCCGTCATGGCCGCTTGTTACGCGCCGCTCCTGCTCTGGGGCCCGCTGCTGGCCGCGGTCACCGTGCACTACGCGCGGCGGCGGCTCTCAGGTGAGCGGCCGCAGCACACGCTCCAGCCACTCGGCGGCCGCGCGTGACACGCCTTCGAGGTCGGCGCTGAGGTTGTGGTCGCCCTTGAGCACCACGATCTCGTGATGCGGCCCCGCCTTGGGCAGGCCGAACGGGTCCCGGTCACCCTGCACCACCAGGGT
Source organism: Amycolatopsis lurida (assembly GCF_900105055.1). Lineage (NCBI taxonomy): Bacteria > Bacillati > Actinomycetota > Actinomycetes > Pseudonocardiales > Pseudonocardiaceae > Amycolatopsis > Amycolatopsis lurida. The sequence goes on along the minus strand of NZ_FNTA01000004.1, from coordinate 5,462,100 downwards.
CGGGACCTCGACGGCGTCCAGTTCACCCTGCCGGGTCTTCTCCGGCTTCCCCGGCGGATGCTCGGGGAAGGCCAGGCAGAGCACCGCCACCGCCTGCCCCGCCGCGGCGGTCCGGCAGGCGACGCGGGCCCCGGACGACCGGCCGCCGAACACGAGCGGAAGGTCGTCGAAGCGCACGGAGATCTCGTCGGCCACGGTGAGCCAGGCGGTGTCGAGCTGGGTGGCCGGAGCGGGCGCCCGGCGGCCGGCCACCCGGTATGGCTGCTCGACGAGCGCGACGTGGACCCCGGCCGCCTGCGCCGCGCGGGTGACCGCGACCAGGTCCTTCGCGCCGATCCCCCCGCCGGCGCCGTGGCCGAGCATCAGCACCGCGATGCCTTCCTCGGCACAGTGCAACTCGGCCCGCGCGGGGCCGTAGGCGGTGTCGATCTCCAGCTTCGTCATGAGTTCGGCAGTTCGAAGAGCGGGCTTTCGGCGACGGGTTCGACGCGGTCCACCAGCTCCGGGCCGTTGTTGCGGACGTTGTTGACCAGGCTCGACACCGGCCGGAGCTCGATCGTGTCGACCAGGTCCGCCGGCGGCGGGACGAGCAGGTCGGTGACGTCGGCGAGATCCGGGTCGAGCCAGGTGTCCCACTTTTCGCGCGGCATCAGCAGCGGCATGCGGTGGTGGATGTCGGTGAGCCTGCCGACCGAGTCGGTGGTGATCACGGAGAAGGTGATCAGCGGGTCGGCTTCCTTGTCGTCCTTCGGCCGCCAGGTCTCCCAGATCCCGGCGAACGCGAGCGACTCGTCACCCGGTCCGGTCATGAAGAAGGGCTGCTTCTCCTTGCCGTCCCGCCGCCACTCGTACCAGCCGTCGGCGGGGACGAGGCACCGCCGCGCGGAAACCGCCTTTTTGAACGACGGCTTCTCCTTGGCGGTCTCGGCGCGTGTGTTGATCATCTTCGAGCCGACGCCGGGGTCCTTCGCCCAGAACGGGACCAGTCCCCAGCGCATCATCCGCAGCGACCGCACGGCGGGCTCGTCTTCGAGCACCGCGCCGTCGGCGTCACGCGGATGCCGCTGCACGATGGTGGGGACGACCTTGGTCGGCGCCACGTTGTGATCGGTCCGGACCCGGCCCTCGGTCAGGTCCACCGCGGCGAACTCGTCGATCAGCGCCGCCGGGTCCTTGGTCGCGGCATAACGCCCGCACATGCGAAAACCTCCCTGATCGACAGCCATCGTTACACGCTACCGATGTGTTGGCGAGCAGCATGGGATCATAGTTTCGCGGTATGCGAAGAGCAGGAGGCGGTTTGGCTGGCAAGGACTGGCGCAGGCTGGACGAATCCGACGTGCGGATCCGGCCCGGCAAGGGCACCAGGCCGCGCAGCAAACGCCGCCCCGAGCACGCGGACGCCTCCACGGCGATGGTCATCGGCAAGGACCGCGGGCGCTGGACCTGCGCGATCGACTCGGATCCGGAGCGGGTCGTCACGGCGATGCGGGCCCGCGAGATGGGCCGGGTCTCGGTCGTCGTCGGCGACACCGTCGGCATCGTCGGCGACGTGAGCGGCAAACCCGACACCCTCGCCCGCATCATCCGGGTGGACGAACGCTCCAGCGTGCTGCGCCGGACCGCGGACGACACCGACCCCTTCGAACGGGTGGTCGTCGCCAACGCCGAGCAGTTGCTGATCGTCACCGCGCTCGCCGATCCTCCGCCGCGCACCGGATTCATCGACCGCTGTCTCGTCGCCTGTTACGCCGGCGGTCTCGAGCCGGTCCTGTGCCTGACGAAGGCCGACCTCGCCAGCCCGGACGAACTCCTCGCCGGCTACGCGGGCCTCGACATCCCGGCCGTGGTCACCCGGCACGACGAGCATCCGGACGAACTGGCCGGGCGGCTCAAGGACCGCGTCACCGCGCTGGTCGGGCATTCGGGCGTCGGCAAGTCCACATTGGTCAACCGGCTGGTGCCCGACGCCGGGCTGGCGACCGGCGTGGTCAGCGCGGTCGGCAAGGGCAGGCACACGTCCGTCGCGGCGGTCGCACTCTCCCTGCCCGGCGGTGGCTGGGTGGTCGACACGCCGGGCATCCGCTCCTTCGGGCTGGCGCACGTGACCGCCGACGACATCGTGCTCGCCTTCGAAGAGTTCGCCGAGGCGGCCGAAGAGTGTCCCTCCGGCTGCGGACACCTCGGGCCGCCTTCGGACCCGGACTGCGCACTCGACGACGTGGTCACCGAGGGTCACGCCAGTGCGGAGCGCTTGACGTCCTTGCGGCGTCTTTTGGGCTCCCGAGCCGGGCATGATGACGATCGGTAACTAAATTCGGCTTCGCGCGATAACCCGTTCGGATTAGATCAACTTCTCTGAGGGGTCCTCTTGAAGCGCGTAACCACACTCGCCGCCATCACCACGGCCGCCGTCCTGGCGCTGTCCGCCTGCGGTGGCGAGAAGCAGCCCGGCGCGGCTGCCCCCGCTCCTGCTCCTACCGAGCAGAAGAGCCTGCTTTCGGCGCCGCTCGGCGACCCGATCCAGCTCGCGACCCTGACCCGCGAGAGCACCAAGAAGGCCAAATCGTTCAAGATGACGTTGGAGACCGTCGCCGGCACCGAAAAGGAAAAGGTGGTCGGGCAGGGCGTCTACGACGGTGACAACCCCAGGTTTTCGATGACCCTGGACGACGTCAGCCAGAAAGCGGAAGTCCTCTGGGTCGACAACGCGTTCTTCTTCAAGCTCGACGCGGACGACAAAGCCGAACTGAAGACCGACAAGGCGTACGTGAAGCTCTCGGCCGACGGCCAGGACCCGATCTCGCAGGTGCTCGGCAAGATGATGTCGAAGGCCATCAAGGAGAGCGACCCGTCGCGCACCCTCGAGCAGGTCTCGAAAGCGGGCAAGATCACGAAGTCGGACCAGGTCGAGCTGAACGGTGAGCTCACCAACCACTACGTCATCGAGATCGAGGTCGAGAAGGTCATCGCCCTCATCGTGGGCGAGGTGGGCATCCCGTTCCCAGCGGATGTCCAGCAGAAGCTCGACGCGAAGCTCAAGGGCAAGAACGTCACCATCCCCACCGAGCTGTGGCTCAACGCCGACCAGCTGCCGCTGCAGGTCGTCTCGGACCAGACCGCGTTCATGAAGGCCATGGGCGTGCCCGGGGACGGCGTCGCCAAGTCCACGGTCAAGTACACCGACTGGGGCAGCCCGGTGAACATCACCGCTCCGCCCGCCGATCAGGTCGGCGACCTGACGGAGATCATGAAGAAGGCCGGTCGCTAGGAGCGGCGACTCCGCCGAAATGCTGCAGCAGGAGGGCGGCCAGCCTCCCGCAAGTACGTGAAGGTCCCCTTCATTGCGCTAGACGCAATGAAGGGGACCTTCACGTACCCAGACAATCGGACGGTGGAAATTCACGCGACAGGCGCTACGGTAGTGGTACAGACCATTCACCCGAGGGAGTCCCATGCGTGTCACCGGATTCGCCGTCGTCTGTACCGCTCTCCTGCTGCTGGGCGGCTGTTCCGGGGAAGAGAAACCGGCGGCGCAGCCGGTGAACGACGCGGCGCAACTGGCCTCCGCCGCCGCCGCGGGCACGCAGAAGGCACGCTCATCCAAGATCGCGCTCGAGACCACCGCGGAAGACGGCCGCAAGGTCGTGGTCACCAGTTCCGGGCTCTACGAGGGCCCGAACAGCAGGTTCTCCATGGTCGCCGAGGTCGCGGGTGAGAAACGGGACCTGATCTTCGCCGACGGCGTCCTCTACTACCACCTGTCGGACACTCAGGTCCAGGAGTTCAAGACCGACAAGGAATGGGTCAAGATCACCGCCGACGGCAAGGATTCGCTCTCCGCGGCCAACGGCGCGTTGCTGACGAACGTCGTCGAGACGATGGATCCGACGCGGACGATCGACCGGATCTCGAAGTCGGGCAAGATCACCAAGTCCGAACAGACCGAGGTGGAAGGCACGGCCGCCACTCGGTACGTCCTCGACCTCGGCGGCGCCCCGGCGGAACTGTGGCTGGACGGCGAGCAGCGCCCGGTGCGGGTCACCATCGGCAAGACCACGGTCAAGTACGACAGCTGGGCTTCGGATGTGGTGATCATCGCGCCGCCGCCCGAAGCGGTCGGCGACAGCCGCTGAGCCGTCCCCCGATCGGGGTGCGGACCACGGCTGTGTTTCGCTTGGGCGCCCGCCTTGGAAAGCAGGTCCTCATGCGAAGAACGGCTCTGTCCACCGTCGTGCTCGTACTCGGTGCACTGCTCGGCGCGTGCGACGGCGGAGCCGTGTCGTTCGCCGACGCCCGCGCGCTCGCCGACGGAGCCACGTCCGCCACGGACGGCAAGGCCGCGAAGTTCGTCACCGAGGTCACCGCGGGCACGATGCGGTCGAAGAGCCAGGGACAGGCGAGGGTCGCGGGGACGGGCACCGCGCTGGCCATGACCACGGACTTCCTCGGCGAGCCCCTCGAACTCCGCCTCGTGGACAAGATCGTTTTCGCCAAGGTCCCGGAAGCCGCCCGCGAGGACGTCCCCGGCGGAAAGCCCTGGGTGAAGGTCTCCCCCGACGGTGCGGACCCTTTTTCGCAGGTGGCCGGCGGCAGCATCGATCAGCTGGCGAAGCAGAACGACCCCGGCCGCTCGCTCGACCAGGTGCGGAAGGCGGGCACGCTCGTCGAATCCGGGCACACCGAACTCGACGGGGTGCCTTCCGAGCGCTACCGGCTGGACGTCGACATGGCCGCACTGGGCGGTGATCTGCCCGCCGGGTTGTCGGCCGAGGCCATCGGGGGACTGCGGGGGAAACTCGGGAAGATCCCCATGGAGATCTGGCTCGACGACGCACACCGGCCGCTGCGGATCGTGCTCGACCTCGCGCCGGTTCTCGCCGCTTCAGGGGTCCCGGACAGCGCGATGGCCCGGATCGTCACGCGCTACAGCGAATGGGACACGCAGGCCGACATCCAGGCGCCGCCGCCGGAGGAGATCGGGGAGATCCCGGCGGGCTGACCCGTCACGTTCCCCGCCCGCGTCTCGTCTTTCTCGTGAAGCCAAGACAGGAGGAGCGAACATGCGGGTGATGGTGATCGGGGCGACCGGGGTGCTGGGCCGTCCGCTGGTGCGGCGTCTGCTGGCCGAAGGTCACGAGGTGAGCGGGCTGGCCCGCGGGGTCGACCGGGTCGCGGCGGTCCGCGCGACCGGCGCGAAACCGGTGCCGGGTTCCCTGTTCGACGTCGATTCCCTGGCGGGCGCGCTGAACGGGCACGACGCGGTGCTGAACGTCGCGACACGCATCCCGGACGCGCGCCACGCGATGACGTTGTCCGGCTGGGCCGAGAACGACCGCGTGCGGATCACCGGCAGCCGGACCCTCGCCGCCGCCGCGCGACGGGTCGACGAGCTGGCAATCGTGGTGCAGGAAGGAATCTCGTTCGTCTACGCCGACGGTGGCGACGAGGAACTGGACGAGGACGCCCCTCTCGCGCTGCGCGGCAACATCGCGTCTTCGACGGTGGCGCACGCGAACATCGCGGAACTGGCGGAGGAAGGGCGCACCGCGATCCGGCTGCGGATCGGGCTCCTGGTCGCCGACGATCCGATGACCACGACGATGCTGGCGGCCGCGCGGCGCGGTTCGCCGCTGATCTTCGGCCGCCGGACCGACTGGACCGCGGCGATCCATCCGGACGACGCGGCGGCGGGCGCGATCGCGGCGCTGCGGGCACCGAGCGGCGTCTACAACCTGGCCGCGGATCCGGTGCGGAAGCAGGAACTCGGCGAGGCGATGGCCGCCGCGGCCGGTGTCCGCCGTCCTCGCGCGCTGCCGAAGTGGCTGGCGAACCGGCTGGGCCTGATGTCGGTGCTGGCGCGTTCGCAGCGCGTGGTCTCGACCAGGCTCACCGACGCGACCGGCTGGCGCCCCGAACGTCCGGTGCCCGGCCCGTCCTGGTTCTGACCCCCGCAATTCGGCACCTACTTGCGATGGTTGCACCAGGCAAGGATCGCAACCAGGTGCCGAATTGCGAGGAGAGCTAGAGGAGTTCCAGCAGGAACGGCAGCTCTTGGGGCGCGTACCAGGCGAGTTCGTGGTCTTCGGCGTCGCCGAGGGTGAACTCCGCGTCCGGGTCGCCGAGGTCGGCCTGGTCGATCACCGCGGCGGCGGCCTGCACGGACTCGGCCGCTTCGGCCGCGTCGACGTGGATCGCGGCGACGTCGGCGATCTTCACCGGCCCGGACAGCCGGACGACGGCGGCGTCGAGATCCGCGCGCAGCGTGACCTCCTCGACGTCCGCCGAGATCACCACGCGCCGCGGCTCGGGCTTCTCTTCGGCCGCGATCAGCCGGAGCGACGCCCTCGCGGCGTCGAGCAGCGCGGCGTACTCGAGCTCTTCGTCGGATCCGCTGGCGTAGGACTCCCGCAGCGCCGGGGTCAGCGCGAATCCCGTGCCACTCCGCGCCCGGAACTCGCCTGCGGTTTCGAGCTCACGGAGCATCGCGATCGTCGCCGGTAGATAGACCCTCACCAGTGCGCACCCTTCAGCTCTTCCAACGATTCCTCGATCATCCCGGCGAGCAGGTCCACATCGGACACGGCCTTGCGGTCGCCGTTCAGTCCGAAGTAGACACCCCCGTGATACGAGGTGACCCCGATCGCCAGCGCCTGATTGCGCACCAGCGGCATGACCGGGAACATCTCCACCATCTTCGCCTGTCCCGCGTAGAGCGGCACCTGCGGGCCCGGTGAGTTCGTGATCAGCACGTTGAAAATGCGTCCCGACATCGATCCGGCCGCCCGTGCGCCCAGCGAATGCAGTGTCGCCGGGGCGAACCCGCCGACCGTCAGCAGCCCGCGCGCGGCGACCGATCGGCCGGAGTCGAGGTGGTCCGCCATCGCGTGGCCGATGTGCTGCAACCGCAGGACCGCGTTCGGCTCGCCGACCGGGAGATCGACCAGATAGGCGTCGACCTGGTTCCCGACCAGCGCCGGCGTCGAGTATTCGGCCGTCTCGGCGTCACGGACGGCCATCGGCACCAGCGCGCGCACGGTGGTCGTCGCGGTCAGGTTCGAGCCGCGGGAGAGCAGCCATTCCCGCAGCGCGCCGGTGATCGCCGCGAGTACGACATCGTTGACCGTGCCGCCGTGCGCGGCGCGGACTTCGCGAAAATCCTCCAGCCGGGTACGGACCACGGCGAACATGCGCCCGCCGGAGGTGCGGACGTTGAGCGGCCCGGACGGCGCCGGATTCACCATCGTCTTCAGTGCCGACGCGACGTCGCCGACCGTTTCGGTGACCTTGCCCGCCATCGCGGTGGCGTCGTGGGCGATGGAGCGGACGTTCTCCACCAGCTCCGTCGGCCGCTGCACGGTCTCCGCGACCGCGTCGAGGATCAGCTGCGCACGGCTCGGTTCCCGGCGGGGATGCCAAGTGTCGTCGAACGGTTCCGGCTCCTGCGGAGTGGCGTCGAGGATCAGCTGCCCGATCTCGATGGTGCCTATCCCGTCCACGACGGACTGATGCGTCTTGGTCACCAGCGCGACCCGGTCACCCGCGAGCCCCTCGACGAAATACGCCTCCCAGAGCGGCCTCCCCGGGTCGAGCCGCCGCGACATCAGCCGCGCCACGAGGTCGAACAGCTGGCCGTCGGAACCCGGCTGCGGCAGCGCGGACCGGCGGACGTGGTAGTTCAGATCGAAATCGACGTCGTCGACCCACACCGGCCGGGTGAGATGCCCCGGCACCTCCAGCACCCGCTGCCGGTACCGCGGCAGGAACGCGAGGCGCTGCCCGATCAGGTCCAGCAGCTGCTCGTGGGTGAAGCCGTCACGCGGTCGCTCGAAGATCGCCACGCCACCGACGTGCATCGGGGTCGAATGGTCTTCCACGTACAGGAACGAGGCGTCCAGCGCGGAGAGGCGGTCGGGCATGGGCCGATCCTTACACAGTGGGACACTCGCCGGTGTGGGTGATGAGTCGGTGATTTCGCCGAAGGACCGGTTCCTGACGGTGTACGGGCGCAAACCGGTGCTCGAGGCCTTGGACGACGCGGCGCTCGAGGTGGACAAGGTGATCCTCGCCGATACCGTGCGAGGGCCGAACGCCGCCGAGATCCAGCGAGCCGCCAAGGCCGCCGGGGTGCCGGTGCAGCGCGCGAGCGCGCATCGCGTCAAAGTGCTGGCGGGCAACGGCAAACAGGACCAGGGCGTGCTGGCCGACGTCGTCGCCCCGCGGATGCGGTCCCTGCACGCGGCCCTGTCCGACGGCAGGCCGCCGTCACGGGTGCTGCTGCTCGACGGGATCACCACCCCGGCCAACGTCGGAATGATCCTGCGCACGGCGACCGCGGCCGGGCTGGAAGGGGTCGTGGTGCCGCGGCGCGGGGTCGCCGCCCTCGACCCGATGGTGGTCAAGGCTTCGGCCGGGGTCGCGTTCCGCGCGCCGGTGCTGCGCTGCGGCAGCGCGCGCGAGGCGGCCGAAATGCTCACCGAAGCCGGATACGGGATCTTCGCGCTGGGCGCTTCCGCCCGGAGCTCGGTGTTCGACGTCGAGCTGCCGCAGCGCGCGGCCTTCGTGCTGGGCGGGGAGACGAACGGCGTCGGCGCCGAGGTCGGCGAACTGGTGACGGAATGGGTGTCGATCCCGATGCCGGGCGAGGTCGAGTCGCTGAACGTCTCGGCCGCCGCCGCGGTGCTGTCCTTCGAGCTGGTGCGGCGCGCTAAGGCTTCGGGAACAAGGCGCTGAGCTCGGTCAGCGTCTCCTCGACGGACGTGTGGTGCACCCCCGCCATCCCGGCCGCCACCGCCGCGCGGACGTTGTGCGCGGCGTCGTCGACGAACACGCACCGGTCGGCGGGCAGGTCGAGCAGCCCCGCGGTGAGCAGGTAGACCTCGCGTTCGGGTTTGGCCACGCCGACCTCGCCGGAGAAGACGAGCGCGTCGAAGAACGGGTCGAGTGACCGTTTCGCCTCGTCCGACGCGCCGGGAGCGTTCGAGAGCAAGGCCGTTTTGATACCGCGCTCCCTGGCCGCCAGCAGGAAGGCGTACAACTCGTCCGCGCCGGCGTCCGTGAGCACGCCGACGTAGTCGATGACCAGCCCTTTCAGCACCGGCCCACCGTACACAAGCGATCACCGCCCGGTTCATCCTCTCGGGCGGTCCTTGTCGCGGCTCCGCCCGCCGCCCGCCCCATAGTTGCTGGGCGCGGCCGAGGGGGCCGCGGAGGGGGACTGTCAGATGAAGTCGTACGTACTGAGACGGCTTGAACCGTTCGAACCGCCGTACCGGGTCGCCGGCAGGCCGGACAGCCTGGTGCACCGGGCGGCGGTGCCGGACAACCAGCTCGTGCTGGACCTGCCGCTGGCCGGCGAAAGCGTCGTGGAGGAACCACTGCCGCGGCCGGACACTCCCGACAGCCGGCAGGTCGGCAGGCTGCTGACCACCATCCTCGAAGCCTGCGACGGGCGCCGGCCCGCGGTCCAGGTGCGGCCCATCCTCGACCCCGCGCTGCACAGCGCGCTTCTCGACCCCGGCCGCCGCCGTCCCTCGGGCGGCTACCGGCCGAAGTCGGTCCACCTGGGGCATCCGGCGGACGGCGTCGTCGAAGCCTGCGCGACCGTCGAGCAGAACGGACGCTGCCTCGCGCTGGCCGCCCGCTTCGAGCGGACGTCGTCGGGCTGGGTGTGCACCCGCTTCCACCTGCTGAAGCCGCCACGACGGGTCTCCGCGCTCGCGGCCTGATACGCGTGAAGGCCCCCTTCCCTCGGCTGAGCCGAGGGAAGGGGGCCTTCACGCGCTTTGGGGCCTTTAGCGGCGCGGGCCCTTCTTGCCCTTCTTCTGCGAGGCGCGCTGCGCGGCACGACGCTCGCGGCGGGTTCCGCCCTGGTCACCACCGGCGCTGGCGGCACTGTCCGAATGCGACTCGACGCCACCGTCCTCGGACGGGCCCGACATGGTCAGCCCGGACTGCGAACCGCCGCCGAGTCCCTTGCCCCGCAAGGCGGACGGCACGGATTCGGTGTCGGTCGCCGGCGCCTGCGGAGGCGTCGGACGGGCGTGCCTGCCGTCACCGTTGGCGGCCTGGCCGTTCCCAGCGCCGACACCGGCGGGCAGCGCGGACGCCGACTCCGGAGCCGGGGTGGTGGGCTCGGCCTGCTCGACCTGGAGGTTGAACAGGAAGCCGACGGCCTCCTCCTTCAGCGACTCCAGCATCGCGCGGAACATGTCGTAGCCCTCGCGCTGGTACTCGATGACCGGGTCGCGCTGGGCCAGGGCCCGCATGCCGATGCCCTCCTTGAGATAGTCCATCTCGTAGAGGTGCTCACGCCACTTGCGGTCGAGCACGGTGAGCATCACCTGGCGCTCCAGGCTGCGCATCGCGCCTTCGCCGACCTTCGCGTCGATCTCGGCCTCGCGCTCGTCGTACGCGCGGTGAGCGTCTTCGAGCAGCGCCTCACGCAGCTTGTCGGCGTCGAGGTCGTCGTCCTCGGCGAGCTCTTCCCAGGTGACCTTGACCGGGTACAGCTGCTTCAGCGCCGTCCACAGCTTCTCGTGGTCCCAGTCCTCGGCGTAGCCCGTGGCGGTCTCTTCGGTGACGTACGCGTTGATGACATCGACCAGCATGTGCTCGATCTGCTCGCGCAGATCCTCGCCTTCGAGGACGCGCAGGCGCTCGGCGTAGATCACCTTGCGCTGCTCGTTCATGACCTCGTCGTACTTGAGGACGTTCTTGCGGATCTCCATGTTCTGCTGCTCGACCTGCGTCTGAGCGCTCTTGATCGCCTTGGAGACCATCTTGTGCTCGATCGGCACGTCGTCCGGCAGCCGCATGGTGGTCATGACCCGCTCGACCATCGTCGCGTTGAAGCGGCGCATGAGCTCGTCACCGAGCGACAGGTAGAACCGGGACTCGCCGGGGTCGCCCTGACGGCCGGAACGACCGCGGAGCTGGTTGTCGATGCGGCGCGACTCGTGCCGCTCCGTGCCGAGCACATACAGCCCGCCCGCCTCGCGAACCTCCTCGGCCTCGGCCTTGGTCTCCGCCTGGATCTCCTCGAGCACCTTCGGCCAGGCGGCCTCGTACTCCTCGGAGTGCTCCACCGGGTCGAGACCGCGCTCGCGCAGCACCTCGTCGGCGATGAGGTCCGGGTTGCCGCCGAGCACGATGTCGGTACCGCGGCCCGCCATGTTGGTGGCGACCGTGACCGCGCCCTTGCGCCCGGCGCGGGCGACGATCAGCGCCTCCCGGTCGTGGTGCTTGGCGTTGAGGACCTCGTGCGGGACACCCAGCTTGAGCAGCAGCTTCGACAGGTGCTCGGACTTCTCGACACTCGTGGTGCCGACCAGCACCGGCTGGCCCTTCTCGTGCCGCTCGGCGATGTCCTCGGCGACGGCCTCGAACTTGGCCTGCTCGGTCTTGTAGATCAGGTCGGCCTGGTCGGCGCGGACCATCGGCTTGTTGGTCGGGATCGGCACCACACCCAGCTTGTAGGTCTGGTGGAACTCGGCCGCCTCGGTCTCGGCGGTACCGGTCATACCCGCGAGCTTGTCGTAGAGCCGGAAGTAGTTCTGCAGCGTGATCGTGGCGAGCGTCTGGTTCTCGGCCTTGATCTCGACGCCTTCCTTGGCCTCGATCGCCTGGTGCATGCCCTCGTTGTAGCGGCGGCCGTGCAGGATGCGGCCGGTGAACTCGTCGACGATGAGGACTTCGCCGTCACGGACGATGTAGTCCTTGTCGCGCTTGTAGAGCTCCTTGACCTTCAGCGCGTTGTTCAGGTAGCCGACCAGCGGCGTGTTCGCGGCCTCGTAGAGGTTGTCGATGCCGAGCTGGTCCTCGACGAACGCGACACCCTTCTCGGTGACACCGACGGTGCGCTTGCGGATGTCCACCTCGTAGTGGACGTCCGGCTTCATCAGCGGGGTCATCCGCGCGAACTCGACGTACCAGCGCGAGGACTGGTCGGCCGGGCCGGAGATGATCAGCGGCGTCCTGGCCTCGTCGATGAGGATGGAGTCCACCTCGTCGACGATCGCGAAGTTGTGGCCGCGCTGCACGCAGTCTTCGAGGCTCCACGCCATGTTGTCGCGAAGGTAGTCGAAGCCGAACTCGTTGTTCGTGCCGTGCGTGATGTCGGCGGCGTACTGCTGACGGCGGACCTCGGGCGTCTGGTCGGCCAGGATGACCCCGACCTCCAGGCCGAGGAAGCGGTGGATGCGGCCCATCCACTCGGCGTCACGTTTGGCGAGGTAGTCGTTCACCGTGATGACGTGCACGCCCTTGCCGGAGACGGCGTTCAGGTACGCGGGGAGGACCTGGGTCAGGGTCTTGCCCTCACCGGTCTTCATCTCGGAGACCTGGCCGAGGTGCAGCGCGGCGCCGCCCATCAGCTGGACGTCGTAGGGCCGCTGACCGAGCACGCGCCAGGCCGCCTCCCTCGCCACCGCGAAGGCCTCCGGCAGGAGGTCGTCGAGGGACTCGCCGTCCGCGTGCCGTTTACGGAACTCGTCGGTCTTGGCCCGCAGTGCGGAGTCCGAAAGGTCCTTGACGTCGTCTTCGAGGGTGTTGATGTGATCGGCGATGTGTCGCAGCCGCTTCACCATTTTGCCCTCGCCCGCGCGGAGCAGGCGGTTCAGCACCATCCGGTCGACCTCACTAGCTGATTGTGATCGCACCCGAGCCGGTCCCGGGCAATCTCGTACGCGGTGGTGCCTGGTACCGCACCACCGTCCGTCCCCCATCGTAGGGAACACCTCGGTGTTCGCGCACGCACCGTCTGTCGGTACCTCACGGGACGAGGCCGCACCACGCCTGATCCGGACATGACGGCGGCCCGCACGGGACGCGTGCGGGCCGCCGTCTGGACGTGGGGCCGGCTAACTCAGCCGGATGACGCCGTAGTCGAAGCCTCGCCTCCGATAGACGACGCTCGGGCACCCGGCGTCGGAGTCGTTGAACAGGTAGAAGTCGTGACCGACCAGTTCCATCTCGTAGAGAGCCTGGTCGACCGTCATGGGCTCCGCGTCATGCTTCTTCTCGCGGACGACGCGACCGGGCTGGTGTTCGGTCACCCCGTCATCCCAGCGCTGCTGCTGGGGCATCTCGAAGTCACCGCTCTCGACAGCGAAACCGTTGGCCATGGGTTCGGCCTCCGGCGCTTCGAGCACAGCGGTACCCGCCAGATGTCGGGTGTCGGTGGTCATTCCACCGGCGGCCGCCATCGAAGTCGCCTCGGCGACGGATTCCGGGCGGCTGCGGCCGTAGTGCACGCGCCGGCGGTCGTGTGTCTTCCGCAACCTGTTTTCGAGCTTGTTCAGTGCGGAATCCAGCGCTGCGTAGAAGTCGCCGGCACACGCTTCGGCGCGTACGGCGGGGCCACGGCCCTTACCGGTGATTTCGACGCGCTGGCAGTTCTTCGACTGCCGGCGATTGGGCTCGTGGAAGAGCTCCACGTCGTAACGGATGACCTTCTTGTCGTAGCGCTCTAGCCGGGCCAGCTTTTCGCTGACGAGTGCCCGATAGTGGTCGGGCACCTCCACGTTGCGGCCCTTAACGACGATGTCCATACACGACCTCCCTCGCTGAAATGTCTGCGAGCTGTAGATGTGTTCACTAGGGCGCCGGTAATGCGGGGACGAAGCCCGGATCGCGGGCGATGAGGGAACTCGGCATACGGCCACGACGTCTCGTGTCGGATGTCCGAGCGCGGACTCAGCGCGGCTCCGGCGCCAGGGACATGGGCTGGTCACCTCCCTGCCTGCCGGGATTGCTGATAGCGCTGCACGTTAGCTGCATCACGCCGCGAGCAACAGCCCCCGAGCCGGGGGATATCAGGACGTGAGACCTCGTCACCGCACGCGACGAAGACCGTGCGGCCAGCGCGACAATCCGGCCTGCCGGGCGTCGCCCCTGTGATTTGTTTTCACGCGGACGGCGCAAGCCTTCGGACAGGAAAAAGCGGAGGGTGCCTAGATCACCGGCTCCAAGGGAATCCGCCGCCACCCCGGTGGAGTGGCGGGCCGTCGGAGTGTTCCCCTCAAGCTCCCTCATATCCCGTCAACGCCCTTGTACCCATTCCCGTTCCCGATCATTCATCACTCTTGTAGGTGACAGCCCGATCACCCGGCGGCGGCCAGCGCCACCACCGCCGAAACGTGAATTCCGCTTATGTCCAAAAACTGTGCACAAGCGGCGGCGGTCGCTCCGGTTGTGATGACGTCGTCAAGAAGTACGACCTTCTCCCGGCAGGCTCCCGGGCCCAGGCGAAGGCGTCCGTCCAGATTCGACGCCCGCTCGGCGCGAGTGAGCCCCACGGCGTCACGAGCACCGGCTCCGAGCCTGAGGACCGGCGCCACGGTCGCGAATTTTCCCTTGCCTGCCAATACTTTCACGCATTCGTCGGCGATGCGCCGGACATGCGGCCCGCCGCGCACACGCGAGGCGTGCCGTCGCGAAGGGACCGGTACGAGACACGGCTCGGGCTCCGGATCGGGCAACTGAGAGAGCGCTTCGGCGATCGCCCGCCCTAGGGAGGGGGCGAGGTCGCGGCGGCCACGTTCCTTGTAGGCGAGGATCAGGCGGCGGGCCTCATCGGCGTAGGGGGCCAGGGCGTACACGGGCACAAGACCGGCCGTCGGGCCGCGGGCGATTTCGCCGAGCGAACCCCAAACGGCCTGACAAGTGGCGCAACAAGGCGCGCCCGGCGCTCCGCAAGACGCGCAGCGGGCGGGGATGAGGAGATCCAGGAGTTTGGACATGGGGCGAGTGTCGGCCGGAGCTCCGACAGTTCCGGAGCCCGTTGTGTCGCGAGAGGTCCGGTTTGGACCGTTTTCGTCCAAAGGGGACCAGTCATGACCGCAGTTTTGGAGAAGGCTCCGGGTGCTTCGCTCCCTCCGCAACGCTTCGGGGACTTCGCACGCCTGGGTAGAAGTCCGTGAAGGACTCCTTGCCTACCCTCAAGGTAGTGAAGGAGGCCTTCACGGACCTCTGGCAGCCCGATCGCTCGCTAGCGCCGCTAGGAAAGCTAGCGTTACTAAAGGTCCCTTGCTCCCCGCTGGAGGGGCTGCTGGGGCTCCTGTGGCACCGGGCGCGCGTTGCGAAAGCCACTTTCGCAACCTTCAACGTTGCGAAAGTGGCTTTCGCAACGCGCGTGCCGCCCGAAGTGCCGCGAAGCGACCTTCAGTGACCGCTCAGCCCGGGTAGAAAGGGTCCGCGTCGGTGACGGTGTGCGCCTGCGGCCGCCAGACTTCGCCCAGCTCGGAGGCGACCCAGAGCCCGCCCGCGTCCGCGACCAGGTTCTGCCTGCTCGGCGCCGCGGTGACACCGTGCACGGGCGGGGTCAGGTTCGAGCCGCTGAAGGGGTCCATCCGCTGCCCGTCCAGCGGCACCTTGACCACCGGCAGCGAGGTCGACGACGTCGCGGCGATCAGGTGATCCTGGGTCGCCCAGTCGACGTCGACGACGTCCTTGAGGTCGCGCTCCTGCAGTTTCCGCGGCGCCCGCAGGGCCACCGAGTCCGCCGTCCGCACGATCGAGGCGACCACCAGCTGCCCGTTGACCACCGCGGCCAGCCGTGAACCGTCGCGCGAAAGGCGCAGTTCGGTGATCTGGCCGAGGCCGGTGAGCATGGTCGCGTCGACGCCGGCCTTCACCCAGCGGCCGTCCGCGGCCAGGGTGACCCTGGCGACGGTGTTGTGGTCGACGACCGTCCAGACCTCGCCGGAGACCCCGCCGCCGCGGGCGACCGGCCGCCAGGTGGGGCGGCTCAGGCTCCCGCCGAACAGATCCACCGAAGCGAGGTCGTGCCCGAGGTCGCCGACCCGGAGCCACTGCCTGCCGTCGCGTTCTTCGACCACCGCGAGCCGTTTCCCGTCGACGGACTGCGCGGCGCTGACGACCTTGTAGCCGCCGTTGCCCGCGGGCCCACCGACCGGCTGCCCGTTCTCGAGCGACCGGACCCGGCCGTTCACGGTCATCAGTCCCTGCAGTTCCGAGTTGGGCGCGATGTCCACGTTGTAGTTGGGCAGCTCGCTGGAGCGCCAGTACTCACGGTCCGGCACCAGCGCGGTGCCGTCGGCCAGCAGCCGGATCCGGCTCAGCGTCACCGTCTGCAGCGAGAGGACGATCTGCGCGGCGATCAGGTTCCGGTCCGCGAGGCTGGCCCCGCCGACACCGGTGAGGTTGATGTCCAGTGTCCCGTCGTCCGTGCTGCGGACGTTGCTTTCGGTGGTGACCTGGTCGCCGAGCAGGTCCTTGACCGCGCCCTTCAGCCCTTCGGACGGTCCCTGCAGCACCAGGTCCATCACCCGGCCGGGCAATCCGGCCTGCGGTTTCGCCGCGACGTACCGGAGGTCGGGGACGAAGGCTCCGGAGTCGGGCGAGTAGAAGCTGATCGGCACCCGGAAGTAGTTGAGCGCGAAATCCTCGTCGGTGACGGCGAGCTCCTGCGGCGGGTCCACGATCCGCCACTGGCCGTTCGGCTGCTTCCGCAGTTTGAACTGCTGCGAGTACTCGGCCTTCACCGGGATGAACGCGCTGTCGGGGCTCAGGTTGCCCAGTTTGAACCCGCGGACGTTCACCACCTGCTCGTCCGGGTTCCCCGACGACGACGCGGTGTCGTAAACGGTGCCGAAGGTGTCGTCGATGATCGTCAGCCCCTGCGAGGGCTTCCAGTTGCGCCGGGCCTCCTCGTCGAGGTACACCCGCGCGTTGGCGTTCGCCGTGCCCGGTGTCGCGGAGTTGCGGATGAACTGACGGGTGACGGTCAGCGGGTCGATCCCGGCCGCCGGCTCGGCGACGTCGGCGGGCACCTGCCCGGGTTTGTCCCCGGAGACGACGGCGGGCTGGGATTCGAGCGGGATGTTCGCACAGCCCGCGAGCAGCAGCAGCACCGCGAGCAGGGACAGCAGCCGTTTCACCGGCCGACCTCCTCTGGCTCGGCGAGGATCGCGTCGGGGGCGGGCCGGACTTCGAGCAGCCCGGACGACCCGTGCGTGTCCGTCGGAGTGTGATCGGACGGGGGCAGGACCAGCGGGCTCTCCCCCATCGGTGTGTCCTGCCGCCGCGGCAGCGCGAGCCGGAAACAGGCGCCGTGGCCGGTCTCGCCCCACGCGTCGAGCACGCCGCCGTGCAACCGGGCGTCCTCCTGGCTGATCGCGAGGCCGAGCCCGGTGCCGCCGGTCCGGCGGTTACGGGACGGGTCGGCGCGCCAGAACCGGTTGAACACCAGTTCCGCTTCGCCCGGCCGCAGCCCGACACCGTGGTCCCGCACGGTGATGGCGACCGCGGTCTCGTTGACCGCGAGGGTCAGCACCACCGGGTTCCCCTCGCTGTGGTCCACCGCGTTGGCCAGCAGGTTGCGCAGGATCCGCTCGACGCGGCGCGCGTCGACCTCGGCGTACGCCTCCTCCTCCGGGAGGACCAGTTCGACCGAACTGCCCGCGTTGCCCGCGATCACCCGGACCTGTTCGACGGCCCTGGTCGCGATCGGCCGGACGTCGATCAGCTCGGCGGAGAGCTCCTCGACGCCCGCGTCGAGCCTGCTGATCTCCAGCAGGTCGCCGAGCAGCGCCTCGAACCGGTCGAGCTCGTCGACGAGCAGTTCGGTGGAGCGCGCGAGCCCGGCCGGGAACTGCTCGCGCGACGCGTGCAGCACGTCGGCGGCCATCCGGACGGTGGTCAGCGGGGTCCGCAGCTCGTGCGAGACGTCGGAGGTGAACCGGCGCTGCAGGCCGCCGAACTCCTCCAGCTGGCGGATCTGCCGCTGGATGCTCGCGGCCATCTCGTTGTAGGACACGGCGAGTTTGGCCAGATCGTCCTCGCCGAGCACGGCGAGGCGCTGGTCGAGTGCCCCGCCCGCGAACTGTTCGGCCGCCGCGGCGGCCTGCCGGACCGGCCGGACCACCTGTCTGGTGACCAGGTTCGTGATCCCGGCCAGCAGGAGCAGCAGGACGAGTCCGCCGACGAGCAGCGTGTTCTGCACGGTCGAGACGGTGTTCTGCTCGCTGGTGAGCGGGTACAGCAGGTAGAGCTGGAGCGGGTTGATCATCGTGCTCACCGGCGCGCCGACGATCAGATACGTCGTCTTGCCGCCGTCGGCATCGGTGACCGTGTGGATCAGGTGGCTGACCTGCTCGGTCTCGACGAACTGACGCAGCCGCTCCGGGACCCGCTCGTAGGGGCCCGCGAACGCCGGCTTGTCCGACTGGTCACGGCCACCCGCGGCCAGCACCGGCTCGAAGGTGCCCGCGGCCGATCCGGCGCTGTCCTGCGAAGTCGTCGTGCTGGAGATCTTCTTCAGCGCGTTCTTCATCCGCGCGGTCAGCGCTTCGGGGCTTTCGGTGCCGACGCCGACCAGTTCACCGGCCGCGGTCTCGACGATCGCCCTCGTCTGCGCGATCGCCGCGTTCTGCTTGGTCTCCAGCAGCCGTTCGGTGATCTGGTTCTGCAACACCATGCCGAGCACGAACACCACGGCCGACGACAGCGCCAGCGTGGACACCGTGACCCGGAACTGCAGCGAATGCCGCCACAGTTCGTTGAACGAGACGACCTTGCGGCGCACGAAAACCACGATGCGCCGGAAGTGGCGCATCGTGGTTTGGGCGAGCCTTCGCAAGCGTCCGTTCATGGGGTGATCACGGCGGGCCGGCCTTGTACCCGACACCGCGAACGGTCAACACCACCTCGGGGTGTTCCGGGTCCTTCTCCACCTTCGAACGCAGCCGCTGGACGTGCACGTTCACCAGCCGGGTGTCGGCGGCGTGGCGATATCCCCACACCTGCTCGAGGAGCACCTCGCGGGTGAACACCTGACGCGGTTTGCGGGCGAGCGCGACCAGCAGGTCGAACTCGAGCGGAGTCAGCGGGATGGCCTTGCCTTCGCGCGTCACCTCGTGGCCGGGGACGTCGATGGCGAGGTCGCCGATCGTCAGCGACTCGGCTGGCTCGGCCTCGGTGCGGCGCATCCTGGCGCGGACGCGGGCCACGAGCTCCTTCGGTTTGAAGGGCTTGACCACGTAGTCGTCGGCCCCCGACTCGAGCCCGAGGACGATGTCCACGGTGTCGCTCTTGGCGGTCAGCATGACGATCGGCACGCCGGACTCGGCCCGGATCGCCTTGCAGACGTCGATGCCGTTCATCCCGGGCAGCATGAGGTCGAGGAGGACCAGGTCCGGTTTCAGCTCACGAAGCGCGGGCAGCGCCCGTGAGCCGTCGGCCACGACGGCTGTGTCGAACCCCTCCCCACGCAGCACGATGGTGAGCATCTCCGCGAGAGCAGGGTCGTCGTCGACGACCAGAACACGTGCCTTCATAAACCTATGTTCGCACTAGTTTCCCCGCGCGAGCGCGCGACCCGGCGATGTGACCACCAGAAAGATCATCGAATCGGGCAAATTGCTCCATCCGAGTAGGGTCTTCAGACCCTGGAGCCTGGCGGTGGAGCTGGGGATGTACTGGAAAAGTGACCGACGCGTGAGGGCTGACAGGCAGCGTCCGGCCGACGCCGATCGCGGACGCGGGTTCACCGGCAGACGCTAGAGCGCCCGTCGGAGCCTGGTGAACGGCCGCGGGGAATCGATCGCGAACACCCCGGCCAGGACGTCGCCGCGGTGATAGGTCGCGACGAACCGCTTCGAAGCGACGTCGCCTTCGGCGATCCGCACGTCTTCCGTGGCCACTCCGGCGAATTGGAGCCGCCGTCCGTACTGATCGGACCAAAAGTAACCGTGTCGGGCGAAATGCGTGACGGTCGAGCCGGCGAGCAGATTCGCGACCGCGACGCCCGGCTGTTCCGCGGCCGCCGTCCAGTGCTCGGCGCGGACCCGCCTGTCGCGCACAGGGCAGCGGTACCGCGCGACGTCACCCACCGCGACCACTCGGGGATTCGCTGTGACACAGCCGGAATCGACCAGCACCCCGTCGTCGACGGCGAGCCCGGACCCGGCCAGCCATTCGGTGGCGGGCCGCGACCCCACTCCGGCGACGACGAGATCTGCGGGCAACTCGCGGCCGTCGGCGAGCCGCACGCCGGTGACGCGGCCGTCGCCGGCGAACCCCGCGACGGGGACGCCCGCGATCAGCCGGACGTCGTTCTCGGCGTGCAGTTCCCCGCACACCGCGCCCATCCGAGCGCCGAGGACGGAGGCGAGCGGCACCGGCATCGCCTCGACCACGGTCACTTCGTGCCCGAGCAGGCGGCACGCGGACGCGACCTCCGCGCCGATGAATCCCGCGCCGATGACGACGACCGAGGAAGGCCCCGCCGCGAGAGCGGCTTTCAGCCCGACCGCGTCGTCGAGGGTCCGCAAGGTGTGGACGCCGGAAAGATTCCTTGCCGCACCGAGGTTTCTGGCCACCGCACCGGTCGCGATGACGTAGCCGTCGGCGGCGATCGTGCTGCCGTCGCCGAGCGTCACGCCTTCGCGTCCGAGCTTCTCGGCGCGGACACCGAGACGCCATTCGGCGGCCAGCGCGTCGAGATCGTCCTGCCCGGTGAGCGCGAGGGCGTCGGCGGAAACCTTGCCCAGCAAGAAATCCTTCGACAGCGGCGGCCGGTCGTACGGCGGTTCGGCGCCGATCATCACCAGCCGCCCGTCGAAACCACGCCCGCGCAACTCCTGTGCCGCGCGAAGCCCGGCCAGGGAGGTGCCGACGACGGCGACCGATCTCAAGCCACTTCCCGGCGCGCCTCGGTGTCCACGTAGATCACGCCGTCCGTGATCACGACCGGGTACGTGCGCACGGCGTTCTTGGCCGGCAGGCAGTCCGGGGCACCGGTTCGCAGATCGAAGCGCGCGGCGTGCAGCGGGCATTCGACATAGCAGCCCTCGATCCAGCCGTCCGCGAGTGACGCGTCCTGATGGCTGCAGGTGTCGTCAAGGGCGTAATAGGCGCCCTCGGCATGGAAGACCGAGACCGGAACGGGGCCCGGCAAGCGGAGGGCTTCGCCTTCGGGCAGTTCGGAGACGGTGCAGGCACGGATCATCGGGGCCTCCGGGGAAAGGACCGACGGTTTGTTGATGTTGCGTATTACGAGACGGGACGTGCTCTGCGCAACAATCACCCCGGAAGGGCCGGTACGTCAAGAGATTCGCCCACTCAGCCGAGCGGATACGGGCGAAACGGCTACTGTTGCGTCATGCGGAACCAGGACGCGGGGAACGCAACGCCCAGTCAGGTGCAGTCCGTCGACCGTGCGATCAGCGTGCTGGAACTGCTGGCGCGCAACGGGGAAACCGGGATCACCGAGATCGCGGTCGAACTCGGCGTGCACAAGTCGACGGCGTCGCGCCTGCTGAGCGTCCTGGAGAACCGCGGCCTCGTCGAGCAGCTCGGCGAACGCGGGAAGTACGCGATCGGCTTCGGTGTCGTCCGGCTCGCCGGCGCCGCCACCGGGCGGATGGACCTGGCGAAACTCGGCAGGCAGACCTGCCAGGGCCTGGCGGAGACGCTCGGCGAGACGGTCAACATCGCGATCGCCGACGACGGCGTCGCGATCAACGTCAGCCAGGCCCGCGGCTCGGCCGCGATCTCGACGCAGAACTGGACCGGGCAGCGCACTCCCCTGCACGCGACGTCCAGCGGGAAGGTGCTGCTCGCGTACCTGGGCGACGTCGAGCGCAAACGTTTGCTCCGGCGGAAACTCGAACGCTTCACACCGCGGACCACGGTCGATCCCGACGAGCTGGCCGCTGAGCTGGAGCGGGTCGCCGAGGACGGGTACGCGGCCTGCTTCGAGGAGCTGGAGCTGGGGATGCACGCGGTCGCGGTGCCGGTGCGCGGCCCCGGCGGCGACGTCGTCGCGGCGATGAGCGCTTCGGGTCCGTCGTACCGGCTTTCGAAACAGCGCGTGCGGCAGATCGTCCGGCCGCTGACCGAGGCCTCGGCGGATCTTTCGGCGCAGCTGGGCTACTTCACCGAGTGACGTGACCCCGCAACCAGTCACCTACTTGCGACACCCGGCGTGCGTTGCACGCCTACTCGACCGTCGCAAGTAGGTGACTGGTTGCGAGGCTCTTGACAGCGCGCCCGCACGTGCCGCACTTTGTTGCTGAAGACGGAACAACGTGCCTCATCCGCAACAGCGCCTGTCACCCCGATGCCCTCGTGTCCTTTGTGGACTCTCCAGGGCGGGCAGGAGGTACCCCGAACCATGCCCCCAGGACCCCGCGTCGTCGTGATCGGCGCCGGCATCGTCGGCTGCGCGCTCGCCGACGAGCTCACCGAACGTGGCTGGACCGACCTCACCGTGCTGGACCAGGGCGACCTGTTCACCACGGGCGGGTCGAGTTCGCACGCACCCGGTCTGGTCTTCCAGACCAACTCCTGCCGCACGATGACCGGGTTCGCCACGTACACCGTCGCGAAGTACGGCGCGCTCGACCTCGACGGGAAGCCGTGCTTCCGGCCGGTCGGCGGGCTGGAGGTGGCCACGACACCGGAGCGCCTCGCCGACCTCGAACGGCGGCACGGCTGGGCCACCGCGTCCGGCGTCGAAAGCAGGCTCGTCGAACCGGACGAATGCGCCGCGCTGCATCCGCTGCTCGATCCGGCCAAGGTGCTCGGCGGGTTCCACATCCCCTCCGACGGCCTGGCCAAACCCCTGCGTGCCGCCGAGGCACAGGCCCGCCGAGCGATAAGTCGCGGCGCGAAGTTCCTTGCGCGTCAAAAGGTCGTCGGAATCGAACGGTCGGGTGGCCGCGTCACCGGCGTCACCACCGAGACCGGGAGTTTCCGCGCGGACATCGTGCTCTCGTGCGCCGGGATGTGGGGGCCGGTGCTCGGCGAACTGGTGGACCTCGCGATCCCGCTCGTCCCGATGGCGCACCAGTACGCGCGCACCAGCCCGCTGCCGTCTCTCGCCGGCGTGACCGAGGAGGCCACCCGGCCGATCCTGCGGCACCAGGACGCCGACCTCTACTTCCGCGAGCACGTCGATCGGATCGGCATCGGCGCGTACGGGCACCGGCCGATGCCCCTGCCGCCCCACGAGATCGGCACCGGCGAGGGGATGCCGTCGGAGCTCGCGTTCACCCTCGCGGACTTCGAGCCGTCCTGGGCCGCCGCCGTCGGCCTGCTGCCGTCGCTGAGCGAGACCAAGGTCGAGGAAGGCATCAACGGTTTGTTCTCCTTCACCCCGGACGGCATGCCGTTGCTGGGGGAACATCCGGAACTCGACGGGTTCTGGGTCGCCGAAGCCGTGTGGATCACGCATTCGGCCGGAGTCGCGCACGCCATGGCGCGGTGGCTCGTCGACGGCCAGCCCGGTGTGGATCTGCACGGGTGCGACCTCGCCCGGTTCGAGCGGGTCCAGCTCGCCCCGGAGTACGTCATGGCGCGCAGCTGCCAGAGCTTCACCGAGGTCTACGACGTCGTCCATCCCTTGCAGCCCATGGAAGAACCGCGGCCGCTGCGCACGAGCCCGTTCCACGAAAGGCAGCAGGAGCTCGGCGCGTTCTTCCTCGAAGCGAGCGGCTGGGAACGTCCGCATTGGTACGAGGCGAACGCGGACCTCCCGGAGGTCGGCCTCGTCCCGGAGCGCAACGACTGGGCCGCGCGGTACTGGTCGCCGATCGGCGGCGCCGAAGCGCTGGTCGCTCGGCAACGGGTCGCGATGTTCGACATGACGTCGCTGAAGCGGGTGGAGGTCACCGGCCCCGGCGCGAGCTCGTTCCTGCAGACGATGACCACGAACCAGCTCGACAAGAAGCCCGGCTCGGTCACCTACACGCTGCTGCTCGACGAGGACGGCGGCGTGCGCAGCGACCTGACCGTCGCCCGGCTCGGCGCCGAAAGGTTCCAGGTCGGCGTCAACAGCGCGATCGACATCGACTGGCTGCGGCGGCATCTCCCCGGCGACGGCGCCGCGCAGATCCACGAGACCACCCCGGGCACCTGCTGCATCGGGCTCTGGGGCCCGCTCGCCAGGGCCGTGCTCCAGCCACTGTCCACAACGGACTTCTCGCACCAGGCGATGGGCTACTTCAAGACGAAACAGGCGTACGTCGGCCTGGTGCCGGTGACCGCGATGCGACTGTCCTATGTGGGCGAACTCGGCTGGGAGCTGTACACGAGCGCCGACCTCGGCCGCCGCTTGTGGGACACGCTCTGGGAAGCCGGACAGGCGCACGGGATCATCGCCGCCGGCCGGGAGGCCTTCTCCAGCATGCGACTGGAGAAGGGATACCGGCTGTGGGGAACGGACGTCACCGCCGAACACGATCCGTACGAGGCCGGGCTCGGTTTCGCCGTGCGAATGGACAAGGGCTACTTCATCGGGCGGGACGCGCTGGCCGGCCGCTCGGAGGAAACGGTGACCAGGAAACTGACCTGTCTCACCGTCGACGATCCGTACTCCGTCGTACTCGGCAAGGAGCCGGTGTTCGCCGACGGCCGCCCCGCCGGGTACGTCACGAGCGCCGCGTACGGCTACACCGTCGGCAAGAACATCGCGTACGCCTGGCTCCCGGTGGAGTTCACGCAGCCGGGCAGGCCGCTGGAGATCGAGTACTTCGGCGAGCGGATCCCCGCCGTCGTCGCGCGTGAACCGCTGTTCGACCCCGGAATGAACCGGATCAGGAGCGCCGCATGAGCCACTACGACGTCATCGTCATCGGCCTCGGCGGGATGGGCAGCGCCGCGGCGTACCGGCTCGCCCGGCGAGGGCAGCGCGTGCTGGGCATCGACCGCTTCGCGCCCGTGCACAACCTCGGGTCCAGCCACGGCGGCTCGCGGATCACCCGGCAGGCGTACTTCGAGGACCCCGCGTACGTCCCGCTCCTGCTGCGGGCGCACGAACTGTGGGACGAGGTCGAACGTGACTCCGGCCGGAAGATCTTCACCCGGTGCGGCGGGATCATGCTCGGCGGCCCCGAGTCCAGGACGGTGTCGGGAAGCCTGGCCAGCGCCCGGAAATGGGAGCTGCCGCACGAGCTGCTGGACGCGGCGGAGATCCGGCGCCGGTTCCCGACGATGCACCCGGACGGCCACGAGATCGCCCTGTACGAGGAGAACGCCGGGTTCGTGGTGCCGGAAAGCAGTGTGGCCGCGCATCTCCAGCTCGCCGCGCGAGCCGGGGCGGAGCTGCATCACGAAGAGAAGGTCCTTTCGTGGCGGGAGACGGCAGGCGGTGTCCGGGTGGGGACGTCGCAGAACTTCTACACGGCGGGCCGGCTCGTGGTGTGTCCCGGCGCCTGGGCACCGGACCTGCTTACCGAACTCGGGATCGAATTCACCATCGAACGCCAGGTCCAGTACTGGTTCGCGCCGTCGGGCGGGGCGGCGCCGTTCCGCGCCGGACGGCATCCGATCTACGTCTGGGAAGGCGAGAGCGGCCGCCAGTTCTACGGTTTCCCCTCGCACGACGATGCCGGGAGCGTGAAGGTCGCGTTCTTCCGCGGCGGCGAGACGTGCACGCCGGAGACCATCGACCGGACGGTGCATCCCGAGGAGGTCGAAGAGATCTCGGAGTTCGTCGGACGGAAGATGCCGTCCCTGCCTGGCGCTTTCCTGCGCGGGGCGACCTGCATGTACACGAACACGCCCGACGAGCACTTCGTCGTCTCCCGCCATCCCGCGCACGAACGCGTGGTGGTCGCCTGCGGATTCTCCGGGCACGGCTTCAAGTTCGTCCCGGTGGTCGGCGAGATCGTCGCCGACCTGGTCGTGGAGGGCACGACAAGGCATCCGATCGCCCTGTTCGATCCTGCCCGGTTCGCCGGAGTCGCGAGATGACGAGCCTCATTCCCACGCTGAGCGGCGGCTACTACACCGATCCCGCGATCTTCGCGGCCGAGCAGGAGAAGATCTTCGAGCGCCAGTGGTTCTGCGCGGTCCGGTCGGCGGATCTGCCGTCGGCAGGTGACTTCCGGACCGTCCGGGTCGGGAGGGAGAGCGTACTCGTCAGCCGCGGACGGGACGGCGGCTTGCGGGCGTTCCTCAACGTCTGCCGCCATCGCGGGGCCCGGCTGTGCGTCGAGGAATCGGGCACGGTGAAACGCGCGTTCCAGTGTCCGTACCACGCGTGGACCTACGGGCTCGACGGCAAGCTGATCGCGGCGCCGAACCTGGCGAACCTGCCCGACATCGACCGTTCCGAGTACGGGCTGCACACCGTGCGACTGCGGGAATGGCTTGGTTACGCGTGGGTCTGTCTCGCCGCGGACCCGCCGTCGTTCGAGGCCGACGTCGAAGGCGCGGTGCGGGAACGGCTGGGCGATCTGGAGTCGATCGAGCGCTACGGGCTCGACCGGCTGTCGGTCGGGCGCCGGATCACCTACGACGTCAAGGCGAACTGGAAACTGATCGTCGAGAACTTCATGGAGTGCTATCACTGCGCGACCATCCACCCGGAGCTGACCGAGGTGCTGCCGGAATTCGCCGACGGGTACGCGGCCCAGTACTACGTCGGGCACGGCGCCGAATTCGGCGAGGCCGTGGACGGTTTCACCATCGACGGCACGACCGGCTTCGACCGGCTCGACGGTGTCGCGAACGAACAGGACAGGCGGTACTACGCGATCACCATCCGGCCGCAGGTGTTCGTGAACCTGGTGCCCGACCACGTGATCTTCCACCGGATGTACCCGCTCGCGCCGGACCGGACGGTCGTCGAATGCGACTGGCTCTATTCCGAAGACGTCGTGGCGTCGGGGCGGGACGTGTCACGGTCGGTCGAGTTGTTCCACCGCGTCAACGAACAGGACTTCGACGCCTGCGAACGCTGCCAGCCCGCGATGGCGTCCCGCGCCTACCGCGGCGGCGGGGTGCTGATGCCGTCCGAACACCACATCGGCGAGTTCCACTCCTGGCTGCTCACGCATTTGGAGGACGAAACGCGGTAGTCGCGCGCGCAAGGACCGCATCCAGAGGACTAATCGCGGAGGAGGGAGGTGGCGAGAGCCGGGGTGTCCACACCGGCGACGCCGTCGAGGACGTGCCAGGGCGCGAGCCAGCCCGCCGCTGCGAGCTCGTCGTAGACCACCGAGCACCGCTTCTGGAGCGCGTCGTCGGTCTCGAAGGAATCCCGCGCGCGGTCGGCGTCGCTCTCCGCGCGGCGCTGCGCGCGATCGGCGGCGACGTCGGCGGTGACCCGCAGCAGCAGATGCGCGACAGGCACCGGCAGGCCGAACCGGTCGATCTCCAGTTCCTTGAGCCAGCGAACGAACTCGCCGTCCGCGCCTTGGTGGAGCCGGGCCGCGCCGTACGCCGCGTTCGAAGCGACGTACCGGTCGAGCAGCACGACGTCGTGGTCGCCGAGACGGACGCGGATCTCGCCGGCCGCGCCCCGCCGGTCGAGCGCGTAGAGCATCGCCATGCCGTAGACGGAGTCCGCGAGGTCGCCGTGGCCGCGGTGCAGCGCTTCCTTCACGAGGTCGGCGTGCACGCTTTCGCCGTACCGCGGGAACGCGATGGACGTGACACTCGCCCCGGCCGCGTTCAGCGCGCCGGTCAGCGCGTCGGCGAGGGTGCGCTTGCCCGCGCCGTCCAGACCTTCGATCACCACGAGTCGTCCCACGCGCCCAGATTACGGGGCGGTGGTCGACCGGCGGGCCAGACGGGTCAGCTCACGCCCGGCCCACCGGTCCGCTAGGGAACGCGCCTCTTCGAGTGCAGGAAGAAGCCTGCGACACCGATGAGAAGCAAGCCGCCGAAGATCAGCAGCGGCACGAAGCCGGTGTCCTGCGCGTCGGGCGCGGGGCCACCGTCACCGCGGGGCATCACTTGGGCGTTGTAACCGCCGGCCTTGCCCTCCTGGGCGTACAGCGAGTTCGCGAGCATGGCGCCGTACCGGCCGGAGACGGTCTTCTGGTACTCCGCGAGGGTGTGCGAAGCGCCGGTCGCGTAGCCGCTGGCACCCGAGTCGAGCAGGGTCACCCGGCCGTCGCGGAGCGCGTACCAGGCGTCGACCTGGGGTTCGTGGAGCAGCGACGCACCGGCGGGCAGCCTCTTGGCCAATGCGCTTTCCCGGTCACCCGACGCGATGTTGCCGACGCGCCAGACGCCGTCGTCGCCGCGGACCGACCAGACGGTCGCGGTCCGCCCGTCGGACGCCGTCACCGGCACCGCGACGTAGGCGAGCCGCCCGGCGACCGCGCCGTCACCGGCGACGAAATCCCTCGAAAGCTCGTAAACGGGGAAAGATTCGTCGACGACACTCACCGACGGCGTCTGGCTCGAACCACTCGTCTGAGTGAAGAAGCGACCGATTTCGGCACGCAGCGTGGGGTCGTCGGCAGCCGCCTTCGCGGCCGCGAGATCTTCACCGGACAGGTTATCCGCGCGCGCTCCGGGGGCCGAGACCAGCAGCGCGACCGCGACCAGCCCGGCGAGCCCGAGGAACCGCCGCGCGCTCATCGCCGGATCCCGGTGAGCGTGTGAGTCCAGGTGAAGGACTTGTTGGCCGAGTAGAAGTCGTAGGTCGACCAGTTGTGGCGGTTGCCGGTGGGCAGTGGATCCCCCCACGAGATCCACTTCCGGCCGGCGTCGTGGCCGTAGAGGACGTGCATGTGGCCGCCGCCCGCGGCCCAGCCGACCCGGGTCTGGACCGGCCTGCCGTCACCGGTCTGCGCCTGGACGGCGGTGTAGGGGATGCGGCCCTTGAGGTAGTTCCCCGGGGCGGAGAAGCCGAGCTTGCCGAAGGCGCGCCGGACGTCGCCCAGCGTTCCCGGCTTGTCGGCGCACTCCCGGCGTCGCTCGTCGTGGGCGATCCGGCAGAATTCGTTCTGAGTGACGGTCACGCCGTGGTGTGCCGCGATGGTGTTGCCGGAAGCCACCCAGCACCACTGGGACTTCTCCTGCGCCTGCATGGCGATGGGGTGCTGGCGGGCAGCCGGCGAGGGCAGCGCGCTCGCCGGGGTCTGGATCGCCAGCCACGCCACGAGACTCGCGGCGCCGGCGGCGCAAAACCTCCTCGAGAACACAGGCACGACGGGCCTCCTGGTCACCATGGCGAACCAATGTGGTCACAACGGTGAACAGCAGGCTCACACAGAGCAAGATGGGCACTCGGCGGAACGGACCGTTCCGGGGCGTTTCCATACCCCGGAACGGTCACTCTTCCGGGGTCAACCACCCCGAACGGGGGACGTAGTGTTCACAGTGCGCTGCTAACGTGAACGTTCCGCGGTGTTCACGCTCAGCGCACACACTGGTCTGGTGAAGGGACGAGCGGTGACACGAGACGGTGCCGATACGTTCTCGGCGGGAAAGCTCGCCTCGACGCGCGCTGACGCGTCCACGGCGGGAAAGCATGCCTCGAACGACGACACCCCGACGATCATCGACGGCACGCGCCGTCAGCCGCTCGAAGCCTTGCCCAAGGAACTCGTCGAGGCCCTCCGGAGCGGCGAATTCCACCACGCGCTCCGGCAGGCGATCGCCTATCGCGGCCTGTCCCTCGCCCGGCTCCGTGCCCACCTCGGGCTCCGCGGTGTCCAAATCGGACAGTCGACGTTGAGCTACTGGCAGCGCGGGTTGCGGCAGCCCGAGGTGCCCAAGGCGCTGCCCGCGGTGCGCGCGCTGGAATCGGTGCTGCAACTGCCCGCGGACGCGCTCGTCGTGCTGATCGGGCCACGGACTGCGCGAGCGCGCGGACACCAGATGGCCGCGTCGTTCCACGACATCCGGTCCGGCGACATGGGTTCGATCGTCGATCAGCTGCTGGCCGAACTGGGCGCGTACCCGTCGTCCAACCGCTACAACGCCGACCTCGAGATGCTCTCGGTGCACGACACGATCACCTTCGACGCCGCGCACCGGCAGGTCGGCCTCCAGACGCGGCTCGTGTGCCGGGCCCGGCGGCACGGCCCGGACCGCTACGTCACCGTCTACAACGGCGACCCCGGCTGCAACATCGGCGACGTCGAGCTGATCACCGCCGAGGGCTGCCGCGTCGGCCGCATCCGGCGCAACGCCGCGGCCGAGACGATGGCCACCGAGCTGCTCTTCGACCGGAAGCTCGCCGAGGGCGAGATCCACGTGTTCTGCTTCGAGGTCCGCGACGACTCCGGCACCGCGTCACCCGGCTACTTCCGGATGCTGCGGGACCAGTGCTCGAGCTACCTGGTGCAGCTGAAGTTCGCGCTCGGCGCGCTGCCCGCCCGCTGCACCCGGCAGTTCCGGACGCGCGACGACGCCGTGCCCGTCGAGTCCGAGGAGCTGCCCCTCGACATGGGCGGCGTGACCAGTGGTTTCTTCAGCGACGCCGGGCCGGGGCTGGCCGGCATCGAGGTCGAGTGGCGGTAGCGCGTTGGGCCTCGTGAGTGGCGAGGACGGTTAGAACCGTCCTTGCCACTCACGAGGCCGGCAGCGGTCAGTACCGGTAGTGGTCGGTCTTGAACGGACCTTCGACGTCCACGTCGATGTACTCGGCCTGCTCCTTGGTCAGCTTCGTGAGCTCACCGCCGAGCGCGTCGAGGTGGATCTTCGCGACCTTCTCGTCGAGCTTCTTCGGGAGGCGGAAGACCTCCTTGTCGTACTCCTCGTGCTTGGTGAACAGCTCGATCTGCGCGATCACCTGGTTGGAGAAGCTGTTCGACATCACGAACGACGGGTGCCCGGTCGCGTTGCCCAGGTTCAGCAGGCGGCCCTCCGACAGCACGATGATGCTCTTGCCGTCCGGGAACACCCACTCGTCGACCTGCGGTTTGATGTTGATGCGCCGGATGCCCGGGTAGCGCTGCAGGCCGGCCATGTCGAGCTCGTTGTCGAAGTGGCCGATGTTGCCCAGGATCGCCTGGTGCTTCATCTTCGCCATGTGCTCGACGAGCACGACGTCCTTGTTGCCGGTCGTCGTGATGATGATGTCGGCCTCGCCGAGGACGTTCTCCAGCTTCTTGACCTGGTAGCCGTCCATCGCCGCCTGTAGCGCGCAGATCGGGTCGATCTCGGTGACGATCACCCGCGCGCCCTGGCCGCGCAGCGATTCCGCGGCGCCCTTGCCGACGTCGCCGTAGCCGCAGACGACCGCGACCTTGCCGCCGATGAGGACGTCGGTGCCGCGGTTGATGCCGTCGATCAGCGAGTGCCGGATGCCGTAGCGGTTGTCGAACTTCGACTTGGTCACCGCGTCGTTCACGTTGATCGCCGGGAACAGCAGCTCACCGGCCGCGGCGAGCTGGTAGAGCCGCAGCACGCCGGTGGTGGTCTCCTCGGTGACCCCGCGGATGCCTTCGCCGATCTTGGTCCACTTGCCGGTGTCGGCCGCGACCGAGGCGCTCAGCAGCTGCAGGAACACGCGGAACTCGTCCGAGGTGTTCTCGTCCGGGGCGGGGACGACACCGGCCTTCTCGAACTCGGTTCCCTTGTGCACCAGCATGGTGGCGTCGCCGCCGTCGTCGAGGATCATGTTGGGACCCTCTCCGTCCCAGGTCAGCATCCGCTCGGTGCACCACCAGTACTCCTCCAGCGACTCGCCCTTCCAGGCGAACACCGGGACACCCTTGGGCTCCTCGGGGGTGCCGTGCGGGCCGACGACGACCGCCGCGGCGGCGTGGTCCTGGGTGGAGAAGATGTTGCAGGAGGCCCAGCGCACCTCCGCCCCCAGCGCGACGAGGGTTTCGATCAGGACCGCGGTCTGTACGGTCATGTGCAGCGAGCCCGAAACCCGGGCTCCCCGCAGGGGATAGACCTCGGCGTACTCGCGGCGCAGCGCCATCAGGCCCGGCATCTCGTGCTCGGCGAGGCGGATCTCCTTGCGGCCGAACTCGGCGGCCTCGAGATCGGCGACGGCGAACTCGATGCCGTTGCGGGTGTCGTGCCGCTTGGCAACGCTTTCGGGGGTCATATGCGCGCTTCCTCCAAGGTTGGATGACATCGGAACAGTACCGTTGTCGGCTCAAAGCCCACTGGAACGGTTTGGAGGCCTTCACCGTGGTCATGCCGGGTCCCGATACCCGCGTCGTCGAAATACGCGTACCCGGGCTAGTGGGCACGAGCGGTGAAAGCCTGCTGGATTCGACGTCGGTGGTCGACGTCGCGGGCGACGGGATCGGCAGGCTGATCCGGCCGTCGGATCGGCTGCGCCGTCCCGCTCCCGGTCCGGTGCTGCCCGCGCTCGGCCGTTCGATCCCGCGCATCCTCGAAGGCTACCTCTGGAGCGGGATGACCTCCGGGGGCGCCGCGAAGGCGACCTGGGCACTGCTGTTCCCGTTTTCGCTGGCGAACGTCGCGCACTGGATGCTGCCGCCGGTCCCGGAGGGCAAGCGGTTCGCGGCCCTGCTCGGCACGGTTTGCCGAGGTCTGCTGCGGGTGGCCTCGCTGCTGCTGACGATGTTGCTGATCAGCCAGCTCGCCGTGGTCTCGCTCGATCTTTTCGCCGCGCAGTGCCTCGCCCCGGGTTCGACCTGTCTCGAAGGCGCGCCGTCTTTCCTGCGGGAGTTCGCGCCGCTGCGGACGGCGATCGGGGTGCTGCCGCTGCTGGCGCTGATCTTCGTGCTCGACCGGATCCCGTCGTCGGACTGGCGATCGCGGAACAGGCTGCACCGCGTCCCCAGTTCGAGCCCGCTGCAACCGCAGGACCTGCCGCGGACGCCCGGCCTGCGCACTCTCCACACCGTCGCCGCCTTGACCTGTGTCGCGCTTCCCTTGCTCGGCGGGCCGTTCCGGCTGCCGTCCGCGACGTTCGACCTGATCGTCTGGATCTGCGCGCTGGCGCTCGTCCTCGCCACGCTGGCGGCCTCGACGGTCGGTTTCTCGGCCGGGCCGGTGATCCGGGGCGGGCTGATCGGGGTGGCGGTCGTCCTGGTCGGGATCGCCGTCGTGCGCCGGACGCCGCTGCCCGCGGGGCTCCCCGGTGGCGGGCTCGGCGGAGCGGACGGGACGGTCGAGGCGCTGGGGGCGGCGATGGTCGCGGTGACCGTGCTGTTCGCGCTGATCCTCGTCCCGGCGGCCCTGCTCGGACGGCCGACGTGGAAGCATCTGCCGCACCGGCTGCGGCCCTGGCTCGGCGGATGGGCGGCGGCGCCGGTCGTCGCGCTGGCCGGTCTGCTCGGCGGCGGCTTCGGCGCGGGGCTCGCGGTCGCGCTACGGCAGCTGGTCGGCGCGAACGAACTCCGGCTGCCCGACACCTACGCACTCGTGACCGTGCTGTGGGGTGCCGGTCTCGCACTCGCGGTCGTGCTCGGTGTGCTGGGCTTCGCGGTCGCCGTCCCGCTGCGACGGCTGCGGCGCGGCATTCCGAAGATCGTCGCGCTGATGGAGATCGACGAGGCGCAGGAAGAGGAAGCCGCGAGCGCTTGGGCCCGCGCGTCGTGGGAACGCAAGCATCTGCACCATCTCGCGCTCACGGTGGCGCTGGCGATGGCGGCGGGCGGCGGGGCGCTCCTGGTGCTGCGCTTCGGTTTCGGCCCGCTGCCTGGCTGGTTCAAACCCCTCTCCGCGATCGGCGTGTTCGCGCTCGGCGCGATGGCGGCGGGGCTGCTGCGCGTCGTGTTCGCCGCCGCGACGACCCCCAAACGCAGCCGTCACCTCGGCGCGCTGGCGGATCTCGTGTGCTTCTGGCCGCGTGCCGCCCATCCGACCGTCCCGCCGAGTTACGCGCTCAAGGTCGTCCCGGAACTCGCGGACCGGGTCAAGGAACATCTGGCCGATCCGGGCACCCGGGTCGTGCTCTCCGGTTACAACCTCGGCAGCCTGCTGACCGTGCTCGCCGCGGCCCGAGTGATCGCCGATCTCCCACCGGAGGACCGTGACCGCGTCGGGCTGCTGACCGCGGGATCGCCTCTGCAATGGGGTTACCAGCGCGCCTTCCCCGCGATGCTGCCGCAGGCGCAGCTGGCCGGACTGTACGAAGGCCTCGACGGCCGCTGGCGCGCGCTGTGCCGCGGCACGGACATCTTCGGCGGCGGCGTCACGACGTGGCGGCATCGCGTGGTGGCCGGGAAACTGCTCGGCGACGGCTACCTGCCCGGCGGCGGGACCGGGCCGCTGGCCGCCGAGGCCGACGATCAGGGCGTCCTGGTGCTCGGCGGCGACCACTGGCTGCCGGACCCGATGCGCGGGCCGACCGGGCGGCATCGCTGGGCGCCCGGGGTCCTCAAGCACACGGACTACGTCGTCGACGCCGAATGGGACAACGCCGTCGCGATGGCCGCCGGCCTCGGCAGGCCCCGCCCGAAGAACCCTTGGGGCGAGCAGGGGTCGCTGTTCGGAGACTTCCCGCAGATGCGCTGAAGGGACTTTCCCCGCATGACACGCAGCGAAAGGGCCCTTCGCCGCGTGTCATGCGGTGAAGGGCCCTTTCGGCAACTTACGTCAGTTGGCCTTGCCGCGACGCACGCGCAGCAGGACCAGGACGCCGGCACCGGCCAGGACCAGCAGGCCACCGGCCCACAGCAGCCAGGCGTTGTCGAAACCGGTGTCCGCGAGGCCACCGCCGTTGCCGCCGTTGCCGCCCACGTTCGGGGCGGGGGCGGTGGTGCTGGGGGCTTCCGACGTCTGGGACGGCTTGTCCGTGGTGGTCGGCGCGGTCGTCGGCGGCTTGACCGTCGAGGTCTTCGTCGGCTCGCTCGGCTTCGTCGGCTCGCTCGGCTTGGTCTTCTTCTCGCCACAGGCGAACCAGTGGCTGATGTCGGCCTGCTTGCCGCCGCCGTTCATCGGCGAACGCAGCTTCTCCCACGGCGGGGTCTCGGCGAGGCCACGCTTGCCGGGCTCGTAGATGTTGTAGCCGTCGCCGCCCTTGACCACGATCGCGGTGACGGTGACGCCTTCACCGACCGCGGTGATGTTGAGGTACTTGTCCTTCTCCGTGCCACCGGTGAAGGTCAGGTCCTTCGTCGAGATCTCGGTGCCCGGCAGCTTGGCCTTCTCACAGGTGCTGACGTTCTTCGGCGTCGGGATGGCGCGGGGGTCGTCGGTGTGGCACGCCAGCGCGGTGCCCGCGGTGCCCAGCAGGGCGGCGGTGGCGAGGGCGACGACGGTGACGGCGGAACGGACGCGCCGTCTGGGCTTGATCTGCATTCAGAGCTCTCCTGTACCGATCGGGGGACAAACGAGAGAAGCGCGGTTGCCTCTTCTGAGGGACGAAGGTCAACTCGCGGTGCTTCTCCACGAGTCCCGTTCACCCGTCGGGGTGAGGCAAGAGCCCGGACGTTATCGCACACCGATTTCACACCGGAACCGGGGGCCCCGACAAAGCGGCCCACCATCCACAAAGGAATGGTGGGCCGCCGAAACGAGAATGATCAGTCCGAAACGGACGTCGGCACCTCGCCCTTGTTCTGCTTGCCGAGCAGCGAACGGCGACGGCTGTAGGCGAAGTAGATGACGACGCCCAGCGCCATCCACGCCAGGAAGCGCAGCCACGTGAGCACGGTCAGGTTCAGCATCAGCCAGAGGCAGGCGACGATCGCCAGGATCGGGATCACCGGAACCCACGGCACCCGGAAGGCGCGGGGCAGATCGGGCCGGGTCTTGCGCAGCACCAGCACGCCCGCCGAGACCAGAACGAAGGCGAACAGCGTCCCGACGTTGACCATTTCCTCGAGCTTGTCGGCCGGGAAGAACGTCGCCGCGACCGCGACCAGCCCGCCGACGACGATGGTCGCGCGCTTCGGGGTCCCGTTCGAGCCGGTCTTCGCCAGGCCGCGCGGCATCAGGCCGTCACGCGACATCGCGAAGATGATCCGGATCTGGCCGAGCATCAGCACCATGACGACGGTCGTCAGACCGGCGAGCGCGCCGACGGAGATGATGTTGGCCGCCCAGTCGACGCCGTTGGCCGCGAACGCGGACGCGAGCGTCTTCTTGCCGCCGTCACCCGCCGTGGTGCCGAGTTCCTTGTAGTTCACCATGCCGACGACCACGAGCGACACGGCGACGTACAGCACCGTGACGATGGCGAGCGAGCCGAAGATGCCGCGGGGCACGGCCTTCTGCGGGTTGCGGGTCTCCTCGGCGGTGGTCGCGACGATGTCGAACCCGATGAACGCGAAGAACACCAGCGACGCGGCGGCCAGCAGGCCGAAGACGCCGAACGCGCTGCTGCCGCCACCGGCGATCAGCGAGAACAGCGACTGGTCGACACCGGTCGACGCCGACTCCGCGGCGGGCTGGGCGTCCGGGATGAACGGCGTGTAGTTCGACCCCTTGATGTAGAAGATGCCCAGCACGATCACGAACAGCACCACCGCGACCTTGATCCCGGTGATCACCATGGAGAACCGCGAAGACAGCTTCGTGCCGACGGCGAGCAGTGTCGCGAGCACCAGCACCACGAGCAAGGCGCCCCAGTCGACCGGGATCGGGCCGAGCTCGAACGTCGTCTTCGTGCCCTTGCCGAAGATGTAGGAGAGCACGGTTTCGAGGTAGGCGGACCAGCCCTTCGACACCGCGGCCGCGCCGACCGCGAGCTCCAGGATGAGGTCCCAGCCGATGATCCACGCCATGAATTCGCCGAACGTGGCGTAGGAGAACGTGTACGCGCTCCCGGCCACCGGGACGGTCGACGCGAATTCCGCGTAACAGAGGGCGGCCAGCGCGCAGGCGATGGCCGCGAACACGAATGCGAGCGAGACCGACGGACCCGCGAAGTCACCGGCCGTCCGCGCGGTGAGGGTGAAGATGCCGGCACCGATGACGACGGCGACACCGAAGACGGTCAGGTCCCACGCGCTCAGGTTCCGCCTGAGCTTGGTCCCCGGTTCGTCGGTGTCCGCGATGGATTGCTCGATGGATTTCGTACGCCACAGACCGTTTCCGGGCACCCTTGACCTCCTACACCTGACTGCGGTTCAAGGGACCCTATCGCCCGGCCGTGACGGCAGCGCGGTGGGAGAGCAACGAAGTACTCGGAGGTCGTGGCGGTGATCGCCGGAGTACGGACGGTTGCTCCGAATGGCGGTAGCCGCTCCGGACCCGCCAAGAACACCCGGCACGTTTCCCGACCGTCCACGAGGGGCATTTCCGACGGCTGGTGCCTATGTCGCGGAGGGTGCGGCAAGGTGCCGCGGCCGGGGTCACGTGCGATGAGGCCTTCCGGCGACGTGCGGGACCGACCGGGACCCGCCGCACACCGAGAGTCCACATAGGACAGGTCCAGTGACCGGATGTCCGTTTTGTGGCGGCCTGTGCGGGGGGTCGTGAGTGGTAAAGAGCGTTAGGACGACACTTACCACTCACGACCCCCGCGCACCTGCCGACCACGTCCCGAAGGCTGCCCGGCCTCGCCGGCGCCACGAGACCGGCTCAGGCCAGCGCGCGGTCCAGGTCCGGCTCCAGGTAGATCAGCTTCGCCGTCGGCACCTTCGCCCGCACACGCGCTTCGGCGTCGTCGATCGCCTGCGCGATGTCCGCGGTCTCCAGCCCAGGCACCAGCGCGAGCTTCGCGGCCACCAGCATCTCGTCCGGGCCGATGTACAGCGTCCGGATGTGGATGACCCGCTCGACCTTGCCCGCGGCGAGCTCGTCGACGATCACGTCGAGATCGGACTCGGTGGCCCCTTCGCCGATCAGCAGGCTCTTCATCTCGATGATCAGGATGATCGCGATGACGCCGAGCAGCACACCGATCGTCACGGTGCCGATGCCGTCCCACACCGGGTCACCCGTGAGCACCGAAAGCCCGACGCCCGCGAGCGCGAAGATCAGACCGAGCAGCGCGCCCGCGTCCTCCAGCAGCACCACCGGCAGTTCCGGCGTCTTGGCCTGGCGGATGAAGGCCCACCAGCCCGCGTCGCCCTTGATCTTCTTCGACTCCTGGATCGCGGTGTAGAAGGAGTAGCACTCCAGTCCGATCGCGACCACCAGGATGCCGACCGCCACCAGCGGCGATGTCAGGTCCTCCGGCTCGGTGATCTTGTGGACGCCCTCCCACAGCGCGAACACCGAGCCGAGGGTGAAGAGCATCAGCGCGACGATGAACGAGTAGAAGTACCGGTCCCGTCCGAAGCCGAACGGGTGGGTGCGGGTCGCCTTGCGCTGCGAGGTCTTCTGACCCAGCAGCAGGAGCCCCTGGTTCGAGGTGTCCGCGAGCGAGTGCACGGACTCGGCCAGCATCGAGGACGACCCCGTGATGAGGTAGCCGGCGAACTTCGCGGCCGCGATTCCGGCGTTCGCGACGAGCGCGGCGATGATCGCCTTGGTTCCGCCACCTGCAGACACGTGCAACTCCCCAATGGTGTCCCGATATGCCGGGTTCGAAGGCTAGCAGTGCAGATGAACCCGTACACGGCGGGCGGGACAGGTCACAGAATTGTCGGGCCTCCTCGCTAGTCTCGCCCCTCTCATGACCTGGGGAGGTGCCCGTGCCGCGATTCGGCGTGCTCGGACCGCTGACGATCGAGAGCCCGCCCGGGCGGCGCACGACGCCGCGCGGCGATCACCAGCGCGCCCTGCTGGCCGTCCTGCTGCTGAACGCGAACTCGTCCGTCCCGGTCGACGCCCTGGTCGAAACCCTCTGGCCGGGCACCCCGCCGAAGTCGTACTCCTCGAATCTGCACACGTACGTCTCCCGCCTGCGGGCCCGGTTCGAGGGGCTGGAGATCGAGCGGGATCCGCACGGTTACCGGCTGGTGGTCGAGCCTGCCGACCTCGATCTGCTGTCCTTCCGTGAAGCCGCCGCGGCGGGGAAGGCGGCGGCGCGGGCGGGCGATCCGGCGGCCGCTGCCGGGCACTACCGCCGGGCGCTGGCGGAATGGCGCGGCCCGGTCCTTTCCGGACTGCACGTCCCCCGGCTCGACGCGGACATCGCCCGGCTCGAGTCGGAGCGGCTCGCCGCCTTCGAAGACTGTGTCGACGCCGAACTGTCCGACGGCAGGCACGGCGAGCTCACCGGCGAACTGCAGGCGATGATCACCGAACATCCGCTGCGCGAGCGGCTCGCCGCGCAGCTGATGATCGCGCTGCACCGCGCCGGGCGGCAGGCCGATTCCCTGGCCGTCCACCGCGACCTGCGCGCCACCCTCGTCGAGGAGCTCGGCGTGGAGCCCGGCGCGGAGGTCCGCCGGGTGCACGCCGCCGTGCTGCGAGGCGAGGATCCGGTGCCCTCGGCCAAGACCGCGCCGGTCTTCCCGATCTGCCAGCTGCCGCCGGACATCGCGGATCTCGCCGGCCGCGAGAGCGAGATCGCGAAGCTCTCCGCGCTGCTCGGCGAAAGCAAGGGTGTCCCGGTCGCGGTGATCACCGGCGAACCGGGTGCGGGCAAGTCCACGCTCGCGGTCACCACCGCGCACAGGCTCCGCCGGTCCTTTCCGGACGGCCAGCTGTTCGTCCCGCTGGCGGGCGCCTCCGCCCCTCGCGAACTCGCCGGCGTCCTCGGCGACCTGCTGCGCGCGCTCGGCGTCACCGGTCCGGCCATCCCGGACGACGTCGAGGCCAGGGCGGCGGTCTATCGCGGCCGCCTCGCCGATCGGCGGGTCCTCGTGGTGCTCGACGACGCCGCGAGCCCCGAGCAGGTTCGCGCGCTGCTGCCGGGAACGCCGGGCAGCGCGGTGCTGATCACCAGCAGGCGGCGGCTTTCCGGGCTCGCGGGCGCGGATCGGCTCCATCTCGCGCCGCTGACCGGCGCCGAGGCGATGACGCTGCTGGCACGGCTGGCCGGGCCGGACCGGGTCGGCGCCGAACGCGCGGACGCGGAACGGATCGCCAAGGCCTGCGGCAATCTCCCGCTGGCGTTGCGGATCGCCGGCAGCAGGCTCGCTATGCGGCCCGGCCTGCCGCTCGGGAAGCTCGCCGGGAAGCTGGAGGACGAGGTCTCGCGCCTCGACGAACTCCAGGTCAGCGATCTCCAGGTCCGCGGCAGTATCGCGCTGAGCTATCAGGCGCTGAGCCCGGCGGCGCGGCGCGCGTTCCGGCTGATCGGCCGCTGCCGCACCCTCGACCTGCCCGCTTGGGCCGTGTCGACGCTGATCGATGATGAAGGCGCCGACGAGGCCATCGACGAACTCGTCGAGGCCAGCCTGCTCGAAGCCACCGGCCTCGATCCGACGGGCGAGCAGCGGTTCCGTGTCCACGATCTCGTGCGCGTGTTCGCCACGGAACTCGGCCGGGCGCTGGAGACCCACGCCGAGCGGGTGGCGTCGGTCGCGAAGGTGTCGGACGCGGCGTTGTGCCTCGCCGACACGGCGGCGCGCCGCCTGCCGAGGACGGTGCCGATGCCGTTGTCGGATCACGACGTGCCCGCGCAGCCGTTGGCGGACGAACTGGTCGAGCGGCTGCTGCGCGACCCAGGCACCTGGTTCTCCGTGGAACGGGCCAACCTGGTCACCGCCGTCTCGTCGCTGTGCGCCGTCGGCTGGCGGCGGAAAGCGTTGCGGATACTGGAAAGGCTGAGCGCGTACCTGTACCTGCACAGTCATCACACCGACATGCGGACGGCGTACGAGACCTTGCGCGACGCCGCCCGCGAGGCGGGCGACCGGCATATCGTGGTCATCGCCGAGGCGAACCTGGCGGTACTGCTGCACGTTCGCGGCGAGTACGAGCTCGCCGCCGAGGGCTACCGCGAGTGTTCGAAGGAATTGGCGGAGCTGGGCGACATTTCCGCGCAGGCGTGGGTCGAGACGAACCTGGCCCGCTGCCTCGTCGGGCTCGGCAGGGCGGGAGAATCCCTGCATGCCGCGACCCAGGCCCGCGAACTGTCCACTGTGGAGGAAAGCGGGGCGTACGCGCGGCAGGCGGAGTCCGCGGCGTTGCACCGCCTCGGCAAGATCTCCGAGGCGCTGGAGATCGACAGGCGCAGCCTCGCACACGCGCGCGAACGCGGCGACGAACGTCAGCTCGGTGTTGCCCTGCAAGGGCTTTCGTGGTCGTTGATGCTCGACGGACGCCCGGAGGAGGCCTTGGAAACGATCGAGGAATCGGTCCGGGTGCTGGGCCGGACGACGGCGAAATCGGCGCTGGCGAAGTCGTTGCGCACCCAGGGCGCCATCCTCGCGGGCGCCGGACGGCGGGACGGCGCGGTGAAGGCCTACGAGCACGCGCGACGGCTGGCAGGAGCGCTCGAAGAACGGCCGAGAGAGCTTTCCTGCACGCGCGCGATCGCCGCGAGCTGGATCGGCGACGGGCGGGCCGATCGCGCGATTCCCGTGCTGCGCCAGTGCCTTGACGAATTCCGCGCCATGGGCGGGAAACCCGCGACGGCCCTCACCCTGCACGTGTTGCGCAGGGCGTACGAGGCCACCGGAGAAACGAAGGCGGCCGAGGCGGCGGGCGAAGAGGCGAAGCGATTGGAAGTCCCCCACGACGCCAACGCTTCGACCCTCGTCCGGTTGCTGTTGTCGCTCACCGAACCCGCCCCGGCCTGACCGGGGGGTGCCCGACCCCTCAGACGGGCACCACCCGGAAGTCACCATCGGCCGTGGATCACCCGAACCGTGGTTCGCGGCGTCCGGCGGAGAACCAGGCCAGCACGATCGCCAGCACGCCGTTGGCCGCGGCGTCCCACACCGGCGGCGTGGCGGGCCCGAGCCGTGCGACCGCGAACACGGTGATCAGCCCGGCGACGGTCAGCGTCACGCGGACGGGCTGGGTGCCCGTCACCACCAGCGCGGCCGTGAGCAGCACTTGCGCGCCGAGCGAGACGAGCACGACCAGCGGAAGGCTCAGCCTGCTCTCCGCGCCGGAGGCGAGGCCGTGCAGGCCGGAGCCCGCGGCCTTGACGGACTCGATCGTTTCGCCGGCCGGCCCCGCCAGCGCCTGCGCGGAGCCGACCAGGTCCTGGCCGCTCGGCAGCGGGAGCACGAGGTCGACGACCGGGACGAGCACGGTCACCACGGCGGCTCCGAGCACGGCGAGCAAGACGGTGGGGCGCGCGGAGACCGGCACCCGGAAAGCGCGTCCGCTCGCCGTGTCGGGATGGGAAGTCACTACTGCTGCTCCTTGGCTATCGACATCCGGGACGAGCCGACGCCAAGCGCCGGGTCACCCCTTCGGGCGATAGTTGCGGAACCCACCACACGGAACGCACACACTTCGGCCAAGCCCCCCATGCATTTAGTCCTCTGGATGCGGTCCTTGCACGCGCAAGTACCGCATCCAGAGGACTAAATGCGAGGAATCAGCAGGTGCCGGCGGTGGCGCGGAACACCTGGGTGCGCTCTCCGGACAGCGGCCGCACCCGGACGGCGGGGTCGGCGGCCGGGAGCCACACCGACTGGCCGCGGCGGAGTTCGACCTGCTCGCCGTCGTCGGCCGTCACCAGCAGGCCACCGGCGGTGCACAACAGGATCTGCGGGCCGACGTCGTGCACGGTGACCTCCCCGCCGTCCCCGGCCTCCCAATCGATCCGCGACAGCTCGAACTCGGGCGCGTCGGTGCGGTACACCGACATGCGCTCCTCGCGTTCTCCGCTCTGCACCGGCATCTCGCCGCACGCGAAGTCGACGACGCGCAGCAGCTCCGGCACATCGACGTGCTTCGGGGTCAGCCCGCAGCGCAGGATGTTGTCCGAATTCGCCAGGATCTCGACGGCGGTGCCGTGGAGGTACAGGTGCAGGTTCCCGGCGGGCAGGTAGATCGCCTCGCCCGCGCTGAGGGTGAGCCGGTTGAGCAGCAGCGCCGCGAGCACGCCCGCGTCACGGGGGTGCGACTCGCCGAGCTCCAGGATGGTGCGGCATTCGAGGTCGAACTCGCCGCGTTCCTGAACGTGCTTCACGCACGAATCGAGGACCTCGGGCAACAGTTCGTCGAGTGCCGCCTGCGGCAGGGTGATCCAGGTGGTGAACAGCGCGCGCAGCCCGGCCGGATCCGGCTGGGCCTCCAGCAGCACCGCGTACTTCGCCAGCCCGGGCGTCTCGATCGCCTTCAGCAGCGAGATCGTGCGTTCCGGGTCGCGGAAGCCCGCCAGCGCGTGGAACTCCGTCAGCGCGCAGACGAGTTCCGGCTTCGCCGTCGGATCCGGGTAGTTGCGGTTCGAAGCGTCGCGCGGGATCCCCGCCGACTCCTCGCGCGCGTAGCCCTCCGCCGCCTGCGCGGCCGACGGATGCGCCTGCATCGATAGCGGCTCTTCGGCGGCGAGGATCTTCAGCAGGAACGGCAGCCTGCCGCCCCAGCGGCCGGCGCAGGTCGTGCCGAGCTGGCCGACCGGATCGGCTTCGACGAGCTCCAGCAGGCTCCGCTCGGTACCGTCCGGGCCGA
Organism: Amycolatopsis lurida; assembly: GCF_900105055.1. Lineage (NCBI taxonomy): Bacteria > Bacillati > Actinomycetota > Actinomycetes > Pseudonocardiales > Pseudonocardiaceae > Amycolatopsis > Amycolatopsis lurida. The sequence continues at coordinate 5,419,041 of NZ_FNTA01000004.1, read as the reverse complement.
TGACGTGGGACGGGTCGCCCGGGTGGGCACCCATCCACAGTTCCGCCTCCGGATGCGGCGCCGGCACCGGGCGCCCCAACAGCTCGGGGATCGTCGTTCTCGACCCCCACGCGTAGGGCCGCACGGCATTGCGCAGCAGCTCCACTGTCACCTCAACTCCTCGCCGGGCACGGGTGGTGCCGGCCCTCATTGCTTACGTCGCGCTCGGGACTCACGCCGTTGCGGGCGTGTACCTCCCGGCGCCGCCGATGCTGCCGACGGCCAGCCCCAGATAGACCGCGGCCAGCTCGAACCGGAGCGCGAGAACGGCCGCACGCACGATCTCGTCCGTTTCGATCTCTTCGGCCGGGGCGATCACGTCGCCGCCGGGCAGCAGGTCTTCCGCCTGATAGCGGGCCGCCTCGGCGGCCGGACCCGTGCGAACAGAGAGGAGCAAGACCTTCGGCGTCGCACCGGCCCCCTCCTCCGGGTCCGCGAAGATATCGCGCTCGACGCCCCCGGACAACGCCGCCCGCCGCAAAGCGGGCCTGGCCAGTGCCTGGCGATAGTCCTCGACATCACAGACGAGGGCGGCGTGCGCGGCGAACGCGTGGGCCGCGTGCTCGCCGACGGCGACCGCCACCGGGTCCAGCCCCCACAGCAGCGGCTGGCGCTCGGCCAGCTTCAGCGCCATCGCCTTGGCCGGGTTCGCGAATGAATCCCTGGCCAGGTAATCCTTCTCGGCCTCCGCGTCGAGATGGTCCGCGAGCTGCTCCAGGTCGGCCACCAGCAGGCCGAGCGCGTTCGCGGTCAGCAGGGCGGCGGCGAGCCCGCGCGGGAACGCCATCTCCGGCGGAACCGGGATCCTCGGCGCGAGCAGGACGCCTTTGCCCGCGACGGCGGCCGCGACGGGGCCTTCGTCGGGCGCGGACAGCACGACGGTCGCCCCGAACCGGGCGGCGCGTTCCAAGGAAGCCGCCAGCTCGCGGTCGCCGGCGTCGTCGGTGTGCGCGAAGACCACGTCGAGCGCGCCGATCCAGCTCGGCACCACCTCGGCGACGACCACCGGCACCGGGCACGACGGGGTCAGGAGCGCGGCGACCAGCCGGGTCAGCGTCCGGCTGACCCCCGGCCGGTCGATCAGCACGAGCGAGCGCGGGCGCCCGACGTCCAGGCGATCGCTCAGCTCGAGTTCGGCCGCGGCTTCGGCGGTCGCCCGGACCTGGGCGCCCGCCATCGCGGCGGCACGGAGGAGCCCCGCGGTGTCGGCCTCGGCCAGCCTCGCGGGATCGTCGAGGAGTGAATCGTCAGGGACCGTCGGCATGAGCGCCATCCGGGGTCGTCGGCTCGGTGGCTTCGTCCAGCAACAATACCGGGATTCCATCACGGACCGGATACACGCGACCGCATTCCGTGCAGGTCAGTGCGTCGGCTTCCGGGTCGGCCGGCGTCCCCGGCCGCAGCGGCGCGTGATCAGGGGACGGGCAGGCCAGGATCTCCAGCAACTGTGCGTCGAACGTGACGGCCATGGTTACTCCTACCTGTGGGACGTCTCTACGTGTGTTTTCACGACACATTCGTTACCCACGGACGATCGCCAATACGTCTTCGGTCAGCGCCCGGACGGCCTCGGCGTCGGCGGCCTCGACGTTCAGGCGGAGCAGCGGCTCGGTGTTGGACGGGCGCAGGTTGAACCAGCCGCCGCCCGGGAGCTGCACGGTGAGACCGTCCAGTTCGTCGATTTCGACGCCGTCGCGGGCGCCGAACGCGTCCTTGACCGCCATCATGCGCGCGACCTGGTCGTCGACGGTGGAGTTGATCTCGCCGGAGGCCGAGTAGCGCGAGTACTCCGCCGTCAGCTCGGACAGCGGGCCCGCCTGCTCGCCGAGGGCGGCGAGCACGTGCAGCGCGGCCAGCATGCCGGTGTCGGCACGCCAGAAGTCGCGGAAGTAGTAGTGGGCGGAGTGCTCTCCGCCGAAGATCGCGCCGGTCTTGGCCATCTCGGCCTTGATGAACGAGTGGCCGACCCGGGTGCGCACCGGCTTGCCGCCGTGTTCGGCGACGATCTCCGGGACCCCCTTCGACGTGATCAGGTTGTGGATGATGGTGCCGCCCGGCTCCTTCTCCAGCTCCCGGATCGCGACCAGCGCGGTGATGGCGCTCGGCGAGACCGGCTCGCCGCGCTCGTCGACGACGAAGCAGCGGTCCGCGTCGCCGTCGAAGGCGAGACCCGCGTCGGCGCCTTCCTCGCGCACCTTCGCCTGGAGGTCGACGATGTTCTTCGGGTCGAGCGGGTTGGCCTCGTGGTTCGGGAAGTTGCCGTCGAGCTCGAAGTACATCGGAACGACCTCGATGGGCAGGCCCGCGAAAACCGTCGGAACGGTGTAGCCGCCCATGCCGTTGCCTGCGTCGACGACGACCTTCAGCGGACGGCTGCCCGACAGGTCGACGAGCTTGCGCAGGTACGCCGCATAGTCCGCGAGGACGTCCTTCTCGGTCACCGAACCGCGCTGGCCCTCGAAGGCGGGCACACCCTGCTCGACGGTGTCGCGGATCTCCGCGAGACCGGAGTCCTGGCCGACGGGGGCGGCGCCCGAGCGGCACAGCTTGATGCCGTTGTACTTCGCCGGGTTGTGGCTGGCGGTGAACATGGCGCCCGGCAGGTTGAGCGACCCGGACGCGAAGTACAGCTGGTCGGTGCTGGCGAGGCCGATCGACACGACGTCGAGGCCCTGCGAGGTCACGCCGTCGGCGAACGCGGCGGCCAGCTCGGGCGAGGAGTCGCGCATGTCGTGGCCGATCACCACGGAGTCGGACTCCGGCTTGATCAACAGGGCGAACGCCGATCCGAGGTCGCGGACGAGTGCCGCGTCCAGCTGCTCACCGACCACGCCGCGAATGTCGTAGGCCTTCACGATGCCCGAAAGGTCTGGCACGCCTGCTCCCCGCCAATAGTCTCGTTACAACGCCCTCTGGCGCGCTCGAAAGCCTACCGGCGAGCCCTCGCGTCAGGCGCGGCCGGGCAGGACGCGCAGGTGGCCGCGCCTGCCCGAGGGTCCCTCGGGTTCGGGCTCGGGCGCGGGCTTGTCCGACCGGCCCGCCTCGCGCACGGCCTCGGCCAGCGCGGTCAGCTCGTCGGCGGACGGGTCCGGGGCGGCGAAGGCCCCTTCGTGCCGGACGACTTCCCAGCCCTTGGGCACGGTCAGCCGGAGGGCGTGTGCCTCGCAGAGGTCATAGGAGTGCGGCTCGCTCGCCGTGGCCAGTGGGCCCACGACGGCCGTCGAATCGCTGTAGGCATACGTGAGCGTGGCGACAGCGGGTTCGAGACAACCCGTTCGCGAACACTTTCGTACGCTCCGCACGATCGAGAACGATAGCGCGTCGCGAGCCGGGCGCACCGGCGACACGCGCTTTGATTCGCCGAGCGCGTACCCTTCGGTTCGTGGCGACGGCTCGTGATTCCCGACAGCGACGGCGGATGCGCCGGGACCGGCACGGCCGGGGCCTGCGCGGAGCGCTGTATCCGTCGACCCTTCCCGCCGCCGCTAGCAGGGCGGAAAGGTTCGACGCGCTGGTTTTGGACGCGCTCGAACCGATCGAAGCGCGGTGGCGGCACGAGCTGACGAAGCTCGACGTCGCCGTCGACGACGTTCCCGAAGTTCGCTCGGATGGCGCACCGACCGGAGTGGACGGCGTGTTGCACGACGGCGCCGTCCCGCTCTCGCGGCTCGTGCCCGCCGGCGTCGACCGCGCCGGCCTCCCGACGCGGGCCCGCATCGTCCTCTACCGCCGCCCCCTCGAAGCGCGCGCGAAGGACCCCGGCGAACTCGCGGAACTCGTCCACGACGTCCTCGTGGAACAGGTGGCGGGCTACCTCGGCGTCGAACCCGACGTCATCGAAGGCGAATAACCCTCACCTCCGCACCCCAGCCCCCGCCCACCCCAGCCCCCGCCCTTCCCCGGGGGGCGTCCCCAGCCCAGTGTATCGCGGGACAGCGACGGGACCTGCGGAAACGGCGCTGGAGCGCCTAATTGTCCACAAGGGGAACGGGCTGTGGACAACTCAGGGGCCGAGGTGTGGGCCAGATGGTTCAGAAGGTTCCCAATGTCGCATTTGAGACGCTGAGCGACCCTAATGCGACATTGGGAACCCTGAGGCCTCCCAGTCGCAGGCGGGATGGCCCCAATGTGGCGTCAGGGACGTTGAGTGTCCCCAATGCCACATTCGGGACACGAGCCGAAGCCCAGCCGACCGCTGAAGGCCCGCGTGGAGAACGCTCAACGTCTCAAAGAGCGCCTTCAGGACTTCCGAAAGAACCTCAAGAGCGCCTCCGCGTAGGCACAGCGGTCAGCAGCGTGAACAGCACCGCCGCCATCTGCGCCAGCAGCAGCAGGTTCCGCGTGGTCCCCTGGTGCTCCACCACGACCTCCGAGGGCGTGGGCGGCACCGAGACCGCGACCTGGTGGCCCCAAGCCCGCACGATCGGCACGGCTTTGCCGTCCACACTCGCCTGCCAGCCCGCCTCGAACTCCGCGGCCAGCACGAGCAGCCGCCCGGTCGGGCCTTCCGAGACGCGCACCCGCACGTCCGGCAGCCCGGCCTGCACCGGCGCCACCCCGGGCGACGCCCCCGGCGCGCCCTTCCCGGTCACGGCCGCCTGCGCCAGTTCCGGCGAGATCAACGCCACCTGTCCGCCGGCGGGCAGCAGCCGCAGCACCGGCCGCCCGTCGGAGGTCGGCGCGGCCGGGGCCACCAGATCACGCGCGAGTTCGACGAAGGCGCCACCATCCGCGCCGCTCGGCAGCACGACATACGACACCCCCGAGGCCAAAGCAGCCGCGAAGGCCTGTTTGACGGCGTCCGGCGAGCCTTGCAGGAGATCCCGGCGCCACGAGGCGAGCCGATCGGCGCTGCCCGGCGTCGGCGCGAACTCGTCGTCGCCGAAACTCGGCAACCGCCCACCGGTCTGCCGGGCACCGTCCTGAACAGGCCCGATCACCAGCACCGAGCGGCCACTCGAAGCCAGCTCCGCGGAAATCTCCGGAGCCAGTGAAGGACGCTCACCCGCCCGCAACGGCCCTTCCCGTCCGGCGACGACCGCACCGGTCGCCAACGCCAGCAGCACGAGCACCCCGGCCACGGCCGTGACCTTCGCCAGCCACGGCGCGGGGTCGACCCCGGACCCGCCTCGCTGCCAGGTCGCCAGCACCGTCCACAGCAACCCCGCGCTGATCACCAGCAGCGGCACCCCGGCGTACCCGGTCGCGTGCGCGCCACCCGACATCGGCGTCACCGCGACGAACCGCACCGCCACGAGCCCGAGCACACCCAGCACGACGACCGCGACACCGCCGCCCGCGCCCTTCGACGGCCGGACCACCAGCGCGACGATCGCGGCCGCGACCAGCGCCACCCCGATCGGCCACGCGCCGGGACCGCCCGGGTCCAGTCCGGCGAGGTCGGCCCCGGACGCCGCCGTGGCGCCGCCGCCGAGCCCGTGCAACAGCAGTTCCGGATGCCGCAGCAGCACACTCGGCCACGGCAGCAGCAACGCCAGCGGCAGGAACACCACGATGCCGACCGACGCGATCCGCCGCGCGAGCCCGGTCGGCGACGGCAGCACCACGAACCCGATGAGCAACCCGACCAATGCCAGCGCGTGCGCCAGCGGTGAGAAGGCGCCGATCAGCGCCAGGCCGATCGCGCTCAGCGCGGAAACGTGCAGCCAGCGCGAGTCCGCACGGACCAGCAGCCCGACGATGCCCGCGATCACCAGGGGCAGCAGCAGGTGCACGACGACGACGTCGACACGTCCCTGCGCGACCGAAGCGGTGGCCGCGGGGAGCACGCCATATGCCGCCGCGACGACGGCCCGGACCCAGCGACGCACGCGAAGGTGACGAGTGGCGGCGTACGCGCTCAGAGCGGCGAGCGGGATGTCACCGATCAGCAGGATCGCGACCAGTGCCGCAGGCCCGCCGATCGGGGTGAAGATCGCGCCGAGCGTGCCCAGCACCGGCAATGTCGCGGGCGCGGGGCTCGCGGTCCCGCCCGCGATCGCGTGCCACGGCGCGAGATACGACGACCAGATCTCGCCGAGCCCGCCGACCGGCAGCAGCTTCCCGCCGAAAAGGTCCAGCCCGAGCCGCGAACCGTTGATCACGAACGCGAGTGCCGTCAGCACCACGAGCATGAGCACCGGCGGGGCGAACACGGTCGCGCCCAGGACGCGTTTCCGGTCCACCTCGACGAACACGAGCTCGGGTTCCGGCCGCCGCCCGCCGTCCCGCGGCACCGGTGACGGTTTCGGCCCAGCCGCCGCGGGTTTCTCGGGAACCGCGACCGCGACGACCCCGCTGGGCCGCCGCAGACCAGTCCCCCGCGAGCCGACCCCGCGCATCGCTCCCGCCGGCAGCGCGCCGGGCCCGACCGGCCGCTCCTGTCCGGCCTTCACCGCCTCCGGCGGAATCCAGGCCCCTTCCTGATCGACGCTCTCCGGCACCGTCCCGAGGGCGAAATCCCGTTCGACGCCACGCCGGACGAGACCGACGACACCGGCGCGCACCGCGTTGCGCACCCGCGTCATCCGGCCGGTGAACAGTCCTCGGACATGGCCCGGCCTGCCGGTCTTCCGGCGTTCGGCGCGGGCCGCGCGCAACCCGCCGCGCCCGCGCAGCAGGTACCAGGCGGCCGCGAGTTCCGCGCCCGCCTCGCCGGTGCGCCGCAGCACCAGGAACGCGAGCGCCCTCAGCACCGCGAACACCGGGATTCGAAAAAGTCCGAACCAAAAGGACAGTGGGGAGCAGTTGACGAGGAACACCCGCAGCCCGTGCGCGCGGTTCGCCGTCGCGAGGGGAAGCTCGAGGGCGTCCGGTTCGCGCTGCCCGGTGCTGAGCGCGCGAGCGTGCCGGAGCCGGGCCGTCGGCACCGAAAGCACCCGGCCGCCCGCGGCGTTGGCGCGCCAGCCGAAGTCGAGATCCTCGCGCAGCAAGGAAAAGCGGGGGTCGTAGCCGCCGAGGTCGTGCCAGACTTCCCGCCGCACCAGCGATCCCGCGCTCGGCACGGCGAGCACGGCGATGTCGCTCTCGTCCGGTGCGACCTGTTGCCGGTGACCGATGGCGTCGGTCGACAACCCGGCTTCGACGATGAGCCGCGGATCGCTCCAGTCGACCGCGAGCGGGCCGAGCACCGTCGCCTCTGGCTCGTTTTCGGCCGCTGCCAACAGGTTTTCGAGACAGTCGGGTTCCGGCGCGCAGTCGTCGTGCAGGAGCCAGAGCCAGCCACCGGGATCACCCCAGCGTTCGACGGCGTGCTCGACGGCCTCGCCGACGGCGGCGCCGAAGCCGACATCACGGGAAAGTGTGAGAATTCCGTCCAAGACCGGCGCTTCGCCGACGGACGCCGCGTCGGCGAGGATCTTCGCCGTCCCATCGGTGGATCCGGTGTCGACCGCGAGGATGTGCCGCGGCCGGACTCCGCTGCGCCGCAGCGCGGAAAGTGCCAGTGGCAACCAGTTCTCGCCGTTGTGACAGACCACAATGGCCAGAACGGGGACCGTGCGCAACACAGGTGACGCGGCAGTGCGGGACAACGGGCACTCCAGATGTGGCGGCGAAGTCGAGTGCCGCCACCCTACGACGCGACCCTGTCACCCGTTGGTGGCCCCACGATGTGGAAGCGGGCGTAAGCGATCTCCGGCGCGCTCAGGCCGCCGGAGATCGCCGTCACACAGCTCGCTTTTTCAGTTTCCTACGCTCACGTTCGGAGAGCCCGCCCCAAATACCGAACCGCTCGTCATGCGCGAGGGCGTACTCGAGGCACTCGTCCTTGACCTCGCAACCGAGGCAGATCCGCTTGGCTTCACGGGTGGAGCCGCCCTTCTCGGGGAAGAACGCCTCCGGGTCCGTCTGCGCGCAGAGGGCCCGTTCCTGCCAGTCCTGCTCTTCCGCGGAGGCATCGTCGAAAAGCTCGGTGAGATCGCCCAGTTGCTGCTCCGGGACCTCACCCCAACCCACGACTTGCCCCCATTCCCTTCCATCTGCTTCCAACCGCACGTCCGCCTCCTCGCTGTCCACGCACTCCCCAGGCTGGCGGTGTTGAAACACCATCCGCCGCCCCCTTCCAGCGACGAATGACATCACTGTGATTACACCCGTGTAGTGCGGTCAGGTCAAGCGGAGTAGCGAGTTCGGGGGATACCCGCGCCTCATCGCGCAAGGGGACACGCCGAGAACTTCACATCGGGCATACGGAAGACTGGAGGGGTGCAGAGATCAGCAGTGCGGCCAAGCCCGATCTTCCTCGGCATCCTCGCGGTCACCGTCCTGGGCGGTGTGCTGGCGGCTTTCGGTGACAACACCACGATTTCCCGGCAGGACTACGACCCGCTGATCACCATCGGCGTGATCCTGCTCGTCGCCGGCGGCTGGGTGGCGTCGCTGACGCTCCACGAATTCGGCCACGCCGTCGTCGCGTTCCGCGGTGGTGACCACAGCGTCGCCCACAAGGGTTATCTGTCCATGGACGTCCGGAAATACACGGATCCGATCCTGTCCATCGTCCTGCCGTTGGTATTCCTCGTCATCGGCGGCATCCCGCTGCCGGGCGGCGCGGTCTGGATCGAACACGGACGACTGCGGTCACGCGGGGTCCAGTCGTGGGTGTCACTCGCCGGACCACTGAGCAACCTCGGCGTCGGTGTCCTGCTGACCCTCGTCATCGCGCTGGTGCCGATGTCCTCCGGTCTCGTCATCGGGCTTTCGTTCCTGGCGCTGCTTCAGGTCGTCACGTTCATCCTGAACATCCTGCCGATCCCCGGACTCGACGGCTGGGGCGCGATCGAGCCGTACCTTTCGCCGGGCGCGCGGGAGTTCGGCGCGAAGGTCCGGCCGTGGGCGCCGCTGGCGCTGTTCGCCGTGCTGATCGCCGTCCCCGGAGCCAGCCCCTTGTTCTGGGATGTGTCCTACGCGATCTTCGACGCCGTCGGCGGATTCACGCTCGCCGCGCAATACGGACAAGACGCGTTCATGTTCTGGAAGTGAGCTCGCCCTCAGGATGCTGGGTGAACCACTCGTGCGCCCGCTTCCAGACGCGTTTGAGGCCGGACCGCTCGCCGAGGTAGTCGCCCGCCATGCCGACGACCGGCAGTTTCCCGAGCGCACGGTGGAAAAGACGGCCGCGAGGCCGCTTTTCCAGTTCGTCGACGATGCCGAGCAGACCCCGGCCGAGGCGCCACAGCGTGCCGGCGGCCGCCTTGAAGGTGACCTTGCCGTGCTTCTTCTTGGCGTCGTCGATTTCTTCGGTGAGCTTCGCCGCTTCGTCGTCTTCGGCAGCCTTGTCGTGTTCGGCGTGTTTGCCCGCCGCGATCACCGGGTCGATGTCGCGTTCGAAGAGCACCCACGCGATCAGCCGGACCCGTGCGCCGACGTCGGTCACGCCGTACTCCCCCGCGATCGCGCACAGCAGCACCCCCTGCGACGCCGAGCCGAGCGCGTCCTGCACGGGCAACCGGTCGGCGAGCGCGCCGCCGAGACCGGGGATCGCGGTGATCAGCGCGGTGACCCGGCCGACCCGGTTCACCCACCAATGGGTCCGCTGGTAGTTCGACATCTCCGCCCAGGCCGCGGTGCCGGGCACCTTGACCGACGTGATCCCGTCGAGCAGTTTGTCCTTCAGTTTGGGCTCGACGCCGTCGAGGTCCTCGTGGCGGCGTCCCCTGGCCTGGAGGCCGAACGGATCCGCGTCACGCAGCGCGTCGACCATCGGCCCACAGGCCCGGACGAACGGTCGCAGCACCGCCACGACCTGACGGTCCGAAATCGCTTCACCCACCGCTAACTCCCTTCGCCGCCTTGCCGAGACCGCCACCCAGCGCCATCGCTCCCGGCAGTGCCCCGCCGCCGATCAGCAGCAAGGCCCGCCAGTCCTGTATCAGCACCAGATCACCACCGGGGCCGGTCACGCCCATCACGAGTACGACTAGTACCCAGACGAGCAGCGGAATCACCGAAAAGGAGGGCCGCACCACTTTCGCGGTCGTCCGCACCAGCAGCGGGGTGGTGATCACCGCGAGCACCACGGTCACCGGCAGGGGCGCGTCACCGAGCTTCGGCAACACGATCCCGTCGAGCCGGAGCGGCAGGAAGAACAGTTCGAGCGATCCGAGCAGGAACGCGTCGAAGGTCAGCAAGGCCAGCAGCAGACGCTGCCGCGAGGTGAGCGGCGGGTTCACCTCGCGAGGCCCCCGAACAGATCGGCCGCGGCGCCTTCGGCCGGTCCGTGCGCGAGCACGAAGTACTCGTTCGGGGTGATCGGCTGCGCGATGTCGTTGCTCAGCGCGAAGTGATCCGCGAGATGCGGCGGAGCGGGCACGCTGACCTGGGTCTCGTGCGCCCGCAGCGCGGCCGCCTTCGCCGGGATGTGCGCACCGACGTCGACGACGGTCGTGATGGTCTCGTCCGGCGTCACCGGCAGTTCGCCGTCTTCGGGGACCCGGAACGGAGAGCGTCCGCGCAGCGCGGCGAGGCCCGCCGCGACGGCGTCGCGGGAGGAAACCGTGTGGAAGACCCGCTCGACCGACGCGGCCTTCGGTGCCGCGGCCATCGTGACCTCGTGCGCGCGGATGTGGTCAGGGTGCCCGTAACCCCCGAAGGCGTCATACGTGACGACGACCTGTGGCCGGACCTCGTCGAGGATCTCGGCGAGCTGAGCCGCCTGCTCCCCGAGGTCGCCGCCGGAGAACGCGCGCGGATGCGCCGCGGACGGCGTCCCGGCCATACCCGAGTCACGCCAGCGGCCGATGCCGCCGAGATACCGGTGCCGGGTGACGCCCAGCGCCGCGCAGGCCGACGCCAGCTCGCCCGCGCGGTAGCCGCCGAGCTGGTCCGAAGCCCACGAACCGAGACCGTCGAGGGACGGCGGGATGATCTCGCCTTCCTCACCGAGCGTGCACGTGACGACGGTCACTTCGGCGCCTTCGGCGGCGTAACGCGCGATGGTGCCACCGGTGGTGATGCTCTCGTCGTCCGGATGGGCGTGCACGAGCAGCAATTTGGGCAGATCGGAGATCACGGCTTGAAGACTAATTCGAACACGGCGCGCTTTCCTTTATAGGGTGTCGGGAACGGAAGCCGGAGAGCACCGACCTTAGTCGGGCGACTCTCGGTTATCCTCGCGCGAGTCACGGGCACTGCGTCGTGACCATATGTACCCCCACGAAGGGCATCTTGGTGAGCACTGAAGCAGCATCGTCGGACCTCGGCGGCGTGTCGGGTTCGGTTCTGTCCATCTCCGACCTGAGCGTCTCGTTCCCGACCGACGAGGGCGTGGTCAACGCCGTCAAGGGCATCGGATTCGACGTCAAACCGGGTGAGATCGTCGCGGTGGTCGGTGAGTCCGGTTCCGGCAAGTCGGTGACCTCGATGTCGGTGCTCGGGCTGCTCCCGAAGACGAGCCGGATCGCGGGCGAACTCCGCCTCGGGGACCGCAACCTGGCCGATCTCAAGGAGAAGGACCTCCAGAAGATCCGCGGCAACCAGGTCGCGATGATCTTCCAGGAGCCGATGACCGCGCTCAACCCGGTTTACACCGTCGGCTGGCAGCTGCGCGAGGCGCTCCGCTCGCACCAGGACATCTCGAAGGAAGCCGCCGACAAGCGCGCCATCGAGCTGCTGGAGATGGTCGGCATCCCGAACCCGCCGCTGCGCTTCAAGCAGTACCCGCACCAGCTCTCCGGCGGTCTGCGGCAGCGCGTCGTCATCGCGATGGCGATCTCTTGCGACCCGAAGGTCATCATCGCCGACGAGCCGACCACGGCGCTCGACGTCACCGTGCAGGCGGAGATCCTCGGCCTGCTGCGCAAGCTGCGCGACACCCTCAACACCGCGATCGTGCTGATCACGCACGACATGGGGGTCGTCGCCGACCTCGCCGACCGCGTGGTCGTGATGTACCAGGGCAACATCGTCGAAGAGGCGCCGGTGCGCGACCTGTTCGCGTCGCCGTCGCAGGAGTACACCCGCAAGCTGCTCGCCGCGGTCCCCGTGCTGGGCCAGCGTCCGGAAGGCCGCCGCCTGCTCGAAGAGGGCATCTCCGCCGACAGCGACGAGGCCACGAAGATCGCCGAGGAGATCCGCCTCGAGGACTCCGAGCTCGCCGCGGTGATCGAGGAGAACGCGCCCGCGCTCGAGATCAAGAACCTCGTGCTGGAGTACCCCGGCCGTCGCGGCCAGGCGAAGAACCGCGCGGTGGACGACGTCTCGCTGAGCATCGCCAAGGGCGAGATCGTCGGCCTGGTCGGCGAGTCCGGTTCCGGCAAGTCGACCGTCGGCCGCTGCGCGATCCGCCTGCTGACCCCGACCTCGGGCACCGTCTCGATCGCGGGCAAGGACATCACGAACATGTCGAACAAGGACCTGCGCCCGCTGCGCCGGTACTTCTCGATCGTGTTCCAGGACCCGGCGTCCACACTGGACCCGAAGATGACCATCGGCGAATCGATCGCCGAGCCGATGGTGCTGCACAAGTTCCTGCAGGGCAAGGCCCTGAACGAGCGCGTGGCGTCCCTTTTGGACAAGGTCGAGCTCGGCGGCCACTACCGCAACCGCTACCCGCACGAGCTGTCCGGCGGTCAGCGTCAGCGCGTCGCCATCGCGCGGGCGCTGTCGCTCGACCCGGCGCTGCTGATCGCGGACGAGCCCACCTCGGCGCTGGACGTGTCGGTGCAGGCGCGGGTGCTGGACCTGTTCCTGGACCTGCAGCGCTCGCTGCAGTTCGCCTGCCTGTTCATCAGCCACGACCTCGCCGTCGTCGACCTGCTGGCCGACCGCGTCGCGGTGATGCAGCACGGCAAGCTGGTCGAGGTCGGCACGCGTGACCAGGTGCTGCACTCGCCGCGCGAGGACTACACCCGTCGTCTGCTGTCGGCCGCCCCGGTCGCGGACCCGGTGCTGCAGGCCGAGCGGCGTGCGGCCTGGGAAGCGGGCAAGCTGGCCCCGGTGGCCGACTGACCCTCGGAGGTACGTGAAGGCCCCCTTCACCGCGCTGGACGCGGTGAAGGGGGCCTTCGTGTGTCTGGGCGACACTCGCGTGTCTGGAGCCGTATCTCGCGTGCTTGAAGGCGTAACTCGCGTGTCTGGAGCCGTATCTCGCGTGACTGGATGGACGACACGTGTGATCAGGTGGACGACACGTGTGATCAGACGGACGGCACTCGTGTCGTCCATCCAGTCACGCGTGTCGTCCGCCCGGTCACGCGGAAGTACCGGTGCGGCAAGCACCCTGGCAGCCCGGAGCGCGTCACCGTACGACGAAAGCCCCGCGGAGGCCTGAAGCGCGTGAAGGCCCCCTTCCCTCGGCTGAGCCGAGGGAAGGGGGCCTTCACGCGTTGAAGAGGGCCTTACGCCTTCTGACGGCGCTGACGCGGGTCGAAAGCGTCCCGCAGGCCGTCACCGATGAAGTTGATCGTCAGCGAGATCAGCACCAGCACGACGAACGGGCCGAAGAACAGCGCCGGCCGCGCCTGGAGCTGCGCGTAGTTCTCGAGGATGACGCGGCCGAGCGAAGTGTCCGGCAGCTGCACCCCGAGCCCGATGAACGACAGTGCCGCCTCGATCAGCACGGCCTGCGCGATCGCGAGGGTCGCGTTGACCGTGATGAGGCCGACCATGTTCGGCACCAGGTGCTTGAACACGATGTGGAACGTCCCGGCGCCGGACGCGCGGGCGGCGTCCACGAACTCGCGCTGGGACAGCGACATCGACTCGGCCCTGGCGATACGGGCGATCGGCATCCAGCCGAAGGCCGCCAGCACCATCGCGACGATGTACCAGGTACCGCCGCCGAACACCTTGGCCAGGATGGCCGCGGCCGCGATCTGCGGGACGATCAGGAACAGGTCCGTCACGCGGGAGATCGCCGAGTCGGTGAAGCCGCGGAGGTACCCCGCCATGGCACCGAAAACGGTTCCGATGGTGGTGGCGACGAGCGACACGATGAGCGCGATCAGCAGCGAGTACTGGGTGCCGCGCAGGATCTGCGACACCATTTCCTTGCCGACCTGCGTCGTGCCCAGCGGATACTCCGCGCTGGGCTTGGCGAAGGACGGGAAGGAGCTGTCCTCGTAGCTGTACGGCCAGAAGATCGGCATGATCAGCACGGTCAGCACGAGCAGCAGCAGGACCGCCGTGCAGATCATCGCCAGCTTGTGCCGCAGGAACTTGCGCAGGACCAGCTTGCCCTGGCTCTGCGGCTCGGGCAGCGCCTCCGCCGGGAGCGCGCCGTCGGCGGGCTTGGAACCTTCCGCCGCGATAAGGGAGTTCAAGTCAGCCAACGCGAATCCTCGGGTCCAGGATGCCGTACATCAGGTCGGCGATCAGGTTGGCGACGATGATGCTGCTGGCGATGAGCACCAGCCACCCCATCATCACCTGCGTGTCGCTCTTGGTCACGGCTTCGACGAGCAGCTTGCCCATGCCATTCCAGTTGAACACCGTCTCGGTGATGATCGCGCCCGAGAGCACGGCACCGAAGTTGACGGAGAACAGCGTGGTCACCGGGATGAGCGCGTTCCGGAAGGCGTGGCGGAAGATGACCCGGCCGTTGGCGAGCCCCTTGGCACGCGCGGTCCGCACGTAGTCCGCGTTCAGCGTCTCCAGCATCGAAGCGCGCTGGAACCGGCTGTACGCGGCGAAGCTGATCGCCATGATGGACAACGTCGGCAGCAGATACGCGCCGACATAACTGGCCAGGAACCCGCCTGGACCGTCGAAATTCAGCGATTCCGGGCTCGTGGTGCGGATCCACGGGTTACCGAGCACATCGGACAGTCCCAGGTCCCGGACCCAGCCGTTGAACTCGATCGCGTAGCGCTTGAGCACGATGGCGACGCAGAAGATCGGCATCGAGAACAGCAGGAAGGCCAGCGTGGTGGCGATGTAGTCGATGATCGAGTACTGCTTGACCGCCGCGACCACACCGACGAGGACGCCGAGGACGAGCGCGAGGATCTCGGCGCCGACGACGAGCTTCAAGGTGACCTCGAACGCGTCCATGACCTTCGGGAACACCGGGGCCTGCGCGTTGCCCTGTGCGATGGAAACGCCCCAGTCGCCGGTGACGAAGTTGCCGAGCCAAGTGAAGTACCGGGGCACGATGCTCTGGTCCAGCCCGAGCTGCGAGGCCATCTGCGCGATGGCTTCCTTGCTCATGGCCGGGTTGCTCTTCATCTCGGCGAGCGGGTCACCGGTGCCGGCGACCATGACGAAACACAGGAAAGTCCCGACCAGCAGGACGGGAATCGATATCGCCAGACGGCGAAGAATGTAGATCACCAGGTTCAACGAACTGCTCCTCATCCGGGCCTGGCCGCCGAAGTGCTGGACCGCTGCCCGGTTGTCCACCGTAGTGGCGGTAACCCTACGGTCAACAGCTACTTCCGGCGGGTACGGGGCCCGGCTTGTGGCCGGACCCCGTACCACCAGGATCGCGTAAGCGAGTGGTGAAAAAGCGGGGCGGAAGCCCTACTTCTTCTGCTCCCACTCGCCGACGTTCCACAGGACACCGTTGTACGACTGCATGTAAGTGCGGTCGATGCCCTTGAACGCCCACATGGACGGGGTCTGGAACAGCGGCAGCGTCGCGTACTCGTCCGCGATCGCCTGGTCGGCCTTCTGGTAGTTCTCCAGCTGCACGGCCTCGTCGGTGGCCTTCACGGCCGCCTCGAAGGACGAGTCGATCGTCGGGTTCGACAGGCCCTGGTAGTTCTGGCTGCTGTCGTCGACACGGGTGATGTAGATCGACTTCTGCTCGGCCTTGAACGGAGCGGCGGACCAGCCGAAGAGCGCGGCGTCGTAGTCGCTGGCCGCGAGACGGCCACCCTTCAGGAAGTTGGCGTCCTGGTCGTCCGTGATCTCGATACCGGCGGCCTTGGCCTGCGAGATGATGATCTCGACGGTCTGCTGACGGCGGGTGTTCTGGTTGTGCGAGATCTTGAACGACGCACGCTGGCCGTTCTTGGCGAAGATGCCGTCGCCACCCTTGACCCAGCCGGCGTCGGTCAGCGTCTTGGCCGCGGCCTCGGCGCCGAGACCGGCCTTGCTGCTGTACAGGTCCTTGAAGCCCTGCTCGCCCGGCATGAACACGATGCTGTTCAGCGGGGTCGCGTCGGCCTGGACCTCCTTCAGGAGCTTGTCGGTGATCTCCTGGCGGTTGACGACCTCGAAGAACGCCTTGCGCAGGTCCTTGTCCTTGAACATGCGCTTGTAGTTGAGGTCGATGTGCTCGAAGGTCAGCTGCGAGGCCGAACCGTAGGTGATGCCCTGGGCGGCGAGGCCCTTCATGGTGTTCGCCGCGGTGGCGTCCGGCTGGGTCGAAGCGGCGATGTCGATCTCACCGTTCTGCAGCGCGGTCGCCATGGCCTTGGTGTCCTCCATCGCCTTCACGACGATCTTGGAGGGGCCACCCTTGCCACCGATCCAGTTCGGGTTCTTCTCGAGCGTGACGGCCTTCTGGTTGGCGTCGAACGCGGTGATCTTGTACGGACCCGAAGCCGGCATGTGCTCGGCCTTGAAGCCCTTGAAGCCGTTGGTCCAGAAGTCACCGGCCTTCGCCAGCTGGGCCGCGTCGCTGGTCGGGGTCAGCTTGGTGATGTCGGCGACGCCCGAGTTCTTCTCGACGATGTGCGCGGGCATGATCGCGGTCGAGTTGAACAGACCCTTGTAGTCCAGGTACGGCTCGGTGTACCTGGTTTCGAAGGTCAGGTCGTCCTTACAGGTCGCCTGGTCGATCAGCTGGTAGCCGG
This sequence comes from Amycolatopsis lurida, assembly GCF_900105055.1. Taxonomy (NCBI): domain Bacteria; kingdom Bacillati; phylum Actinomycetota; class Actinomycetes; order Pseudonocardiales; family Pseudonocardiaceae; genus Amycolatopsis; species Amycolatopsis lurida. Next base: position 5,402,263 of record NZ_FNTA01000004.1, on the reverse strand, counting down.
TCGTCGAAGCGGCGAGGAAGGCCTGCTTGCCGTCGGAGGTCTTCGCCTTGCCGGAGTGCGCCAGCCACGACAGGTACATGTCGTCGCAGTCGAACGCCTCGTTGTCGGACCACTTGACGTTCGGCTTGATCTTGTAGACGACGGTCTGCGGCGACTTGGAGGTGACCTCCCAGGAGTCGAACACGTCGTTGTTCAGCAGCACCTTGTTGTTGCCGTCGAGCACATCGGCACCGGCGAGCACGGCCGTCAGGATGTAGGTGTTGTACGACGTGTTGGTGTCGGGCGTGTCGTTGTTGTAGCCCGAGTACCCGTCGTCGATACCCACCGTGACGGTGCCTTCGTACCCCGGGGTGTCCGCGAGCTTGAAGTTTTCGCCGTTCTGCGCCTTGCCGGTCGCCATGCTCTTGATGTCGGTCGACGACCCGTTCGGGTCGGTACTGCCGCTGTCGCCACCGCTGCATGCGCTCAGCACAAGCGCGGAGGCCGCGACCAGCGACCAGGCGGAGACTGCCTTGGACTTCCTCATGAAGTGTGCCCTCCTAGCACTGGGTTCCTGAGATCGGAACAGGACCCCACACCGCTCCGGTGAGATGGCCCGGAGCCTATGACACGCCAAGCAACACTCATTTGGCGCACTGCGGGTGCACGCTAGAAAGGAAATGCACGAACAGTCACCAGTTCCGGGGCGATCGTGACCAAAGGGTAACTTGCGGCTGACATCAAGAAATACAGTGGTTACCTTGAGGAATCAGTCCACCACTCGAACGTGCCGGGAAAGGTCACCCGCCAGGGTCCGACTCGGCCGCGAAACGGCTACTTCGGACCCCGTGTCCAGTTCACCGCGGACCCGAAAGGGCCCACCATAGGAGGACCTGCGGTTACTCCGGAAATACCAGAGCCGATGGCGAGGGTATCGGCCAGCTGGAACAACGGAATGGCAACATTCCGACGCCACAATTCCGGTTCCAGGGCCGAAAGCGTGTCGGCCACCGGGGTGGCGCCGGTCAGCGCGGCGTCGATCGGGGCCTGCAGTGCCGGATCGCAGAAGCCCAGCGGGTTCCCCGGGACGACGGCCTTGGTCTTGTCGGTGAGCTGATCGGGGCGGCAGCCGAAGGTGGACGCCAGTACCGAAGCGACGTCCGCACCGCCGGTGACCTGGCCGATCACCGCGATGTCGATGCCGACGTTGCCCGCGCCCTCCGGGGTCGTCTGCTGGATCCCGTCGAGTACCGGCATGGCCAGCATCGTCGAGAAGAGTTCTCTCGGCTGCGGGGCGATCGCGTTGACCTCGATCCCCGCGGCCACCAGTTGCGCCGTCAGCTCCTTGGCGATCGTCGCGTACGGCTCCTGTTTGGCGGGCGAGGCCACGACCAGCGAAAGGTTCTTCCCGTTCTTCCGCCAGGTGCCCGCTTCCTTGGTGTATCCGGCGGATTTGAGCAGTTCCTCGCCCTTCGCGGGATCCGCCGCCGACGGCGGACCCGGGGCCGGGATCGTCGGCTGGAAACCGGGCGCCGACGGGACGCGGACCTGCGCGTCGGCGCGGAGCTTGTCGGACGGGCCGCCCTCGGTCGCCTCGGTGATCAGCTTGCCGCGGTCGATCAGCGCGGTGACCCCTTCGCGCACCTTGGGATCCGACAGCGTCGAGCTCACCGGCCGCAGGAGGATCTGCGCGACCGTGGGACGCGCGACCGTGTGCAGCTGGACGGCCGAACCGAGTTCGCCGAGCCGTTTGAGGCCGGTGCCGTCGGTCCTGGTCATCGCGAACTGGTCGTTGCCGCTGCGCAGAGCGGCCAGTGTGCCGTCCTGATCGGCCGCACGGAGCACGATCCGGTCGAGGGCGGAGGGTTTCTCCCAATAGCGCTCGTTGCGCTCCAGGGTGATCTCTCCGCGCGCGGTGTCGAGGCCCTTGATGGAGTACGGGCCGCCGACCGCCGGGAACGTCGTCGCCAGTGCGCCCTGCCACCCGTTCGGGGCGTCCTTGAGCAGATGCGCGGGCAGGAGGTTGCCGAAGAGCGTCTGCCAGCCCGGATACGGCTTCGCGAAGGTGACCTCGACCCGCTTGCCGCCTTCACGCGATTGGATGTCCGAGATCAGCCGATAGCCGGCGGCGCCGATGACGCCCGGCTGGTCGCGCATCGCCTCGCGGAGATAGGCGAAATCCTCGGCGGCGATCGGCGCGCTGTCGGACCAGGAGGCGTCCGGGCGGATCGTGTACGCGACCGTGAACGGCTGCTGGGACACGACCTCGGCGGACTTCATCAGGTTCTTGTCCAGCTCGAAGCTGCCGTCGTCCTTGGGGCGGAACACCGACGGGAGCAGCAGCTGCGAAAGCGCCGACGTGACCTGGGAGGCGTCAGCGAGGTTGTGCGGGTTGTAGCCGCCGAGGACGTCGTCGACACCCACGACCACCTGGGAAGGCGCCTTCGTGGTCGACGTGCTCACCGGGGAGGCCGAGGAGCTGACCACGGGCGGGGGCGGGGTGTTGCTGCAGGCGGCGAGAAGCACGGCCGCGCACGCCAGCATGGACGCCGCTGTGGTCGGTGACCGCACGCCTTGATCCTCCCGGTTTGTCCCTCGCCTGGTCGCCATAGAGCTATCACGCGCGCCATGGCCTCGGCAGCGAGATTCCCATATCGGCCCGGTCGTCGCCCGACCGGATGCCGTCCTCCTCCGGTGGACGTCCGGGAGGCCCCCGGGGTTCCTGCCGGACCGCGGCTTTTCGGAGACGCCTGAACACGCCGGTCCGGCAATCGGTTCCGCAACCCGGAACATTCCGGAACGGCCGCCGGAATGTTCGCCACCGCACGATTGATGACCGAAACGATCGCGACCGCGAGTCCTATCCGGACGCATTTAGGGTCTTTTGTTTCGCGCCCGCCCGGATCCGCGTTCTCCGCACGGCACGCGCGGCCGCTCCGGCGCCGTTCGGTCCGGGGTGTTCCGGTGTTGTGAACACCGTCCGAAAAGGAGTTCGACTTTCCAGCGGAATTGTCGAGAAAGGACCTTTCTTTAACGAAGAACGCCCAGCCGAATACGGTGCGTGACCGCATCGGGACGCGAAAACGCCGGAGGGCGCCTACTCACGGTGAGTGAGCAGGCGCCCTCCGGCGTTCGCTTGGCGGGTCAGCCGCGGTTCTTGTTGCGGTTGCGCTCCTTGGCGCGCTGGTTGACGTCCAGCGTGACCTTGCGGATCCGGACGACGTCGGGGGCGACCTCGACGCACTCGTCGACGGAGCAGAACTCCAGCGCCTCCTCCAGGCCCATCTTGCGCGGGCGGGCCAGCGTCTCCATCACGTCGGCGGAGGACTGACGCATGTTGGTCAGCTTCTTCTCCTTGGTGATGTTGATGTCGAGGTCCTCGGCGCGCGGGTTCTCGCCCACGACCATGCCCTCGTACACCTCGGCGCCCGGCTCCACGAAGAAGGTGCCGCGGTCGGCCAGCTGGATCATCGCGTACGCGGTGATCGGGCCGGACCGGTCGGCGACCAGCGAACCGGAGTGACGGGTGCGGATCTCGCCGGCCCACGGGAAGTACCCCTCGAACACGTGGTTCGCGATACCGGTGCCGCGGGTCTCGGTGAGGAAGTCGGTGCGGAAGCCGATCAGGCCGCGCGCCGGGAGGACGTAGTCGAGCTTGATGCGGCCGGTGCCGTGCCCGCCCATGTGCTCCATGCGGCCCTTGCGAGCGGCCAGCAGCTGCGTGATGCCGCCGAGGTGCTCCTCCGGGGAGTCGATCGACAGCCGCTCGAACGGTTCGTGCAGCTTGCCGTCGATCATCTTGGTGACCACCTGCGGCTTGCCGACGGTCAGCTCGAAGCCCTCGCGGCGCATCTGCTCGACGAGGATGGCCAGCGCCAGCTCGCCACGCCCCTGGACCTCCCAGGTGTCGGGGCGCTCGGTCGGCAGGACGCGGATCGAGACGTTACCGATCAGCTCCTGGTCCAGGCGCGCCTTCACCAGGCGGGCGGTGACCTTGTCGCCGCCGCTGCGGCCGGCCAGCGGCGAGGTGTTGACACCGATGGTCATCGAGATGGCGGGCTCGTCGACGGCGATCCGGGGCAGCGCCTCCGGGTTCTCCACGTCGGCGAGGGTGTCGCCGATGGTGATCTCCGGGATACCGGCGATGGCGACCAGCTCGCCCGCGCTCGCCTCGGTCGCCGGGACGCGGGTGAGCGCCTCGGTGACCAGCAGTTCGGAGATGCGGACGTTCTGGATGGTGCCGTCCTCGCGCATCCACGCCACCGTCTGGCCCTTGCGCAGGCTGCCGGAGTGGATGCGGATCAGCGCGATCCGGCCGAGGAAGTTGGAGGCGTCGAGGTTGGTGACCAGCGCGCGCAGCGGGCCCTCGCGGTCGGCGAAGGGCGGCGGCACGTGGCGCATCAGGGTCTCGAACAGCGGGTCGAGGTTCTCGCTCTCGGGCACCGCGCCGTCGGCGGGCTGCTCGAGGCTCGCCTTGCCCGCACGCGCGGAGGCGAAGACGACCGGCAGGTCGAGGATCGCGTCGAGGTCGGCGTCCTCGATGTCACCGGCCAGGTCGAGCAGGAGGTCGTGGGTCTCTTCGACGACCTCGGAGATCCGGGCGTCGGGACGGTCGGTCTTGTTGACGACCAGGATCACCGGCAGGCCGGCTTCGAGGGTCTTGCGCAGCACGAACCGGGTCTGCGGGAGCGGGCCCTCGCTGGCGTCGACCAGCAGCACCACCCCGTCGACCATGGACAGGCCGCGCTCGACCTCGCCGCCGAAGTCGGCGTGACCGGGGGTGTCGATGACGTTGATCGTCACCATGCCCTCGTCGGTCTTGCGGCGGATGGAGGTGTTCTTCGCGAGAATGGTGATGCCCTTTTCCCGCTCGAGCTCCCCGGAGTCCATCACGCGATCGACGAGTTCGGCGCGTTCCTCGAAGGCGCCGGACTGCCGGAGCATCGCGTCGACGAGGGTCGTCTTGCCGTGGTCGACGTGTGCGACGATGGCGACGTTGCGCAGGTCGGGCCGGGTCTTGCCGGACGAGCGGCCGGCATCGACTGCGGTGGCGCTGGCTGCGGGCACGCGAAGGCTCCAAAGGGTTTCAAGTTCGGGTGTGGTGCCCACGCTCGCGCGTTCGAGACACGCCTGGCCGACTTTGGCCATACGCGGACCACACCAGGATACCTGTAGCCCGACTGTGAGCAGCCCCACGCCCCCAGATCGATTAGGCTCACCTAACGTGTAGAGGTCGCCGACACGGTCGGACAAGGAGCGCGAGTGGGCAAGAAACTACCCGACGACCCGCACAAGCTCGTGCGCAAATGGATGAAGTCCGGCAAGGTCAAGAAGAAATGCTGCCGGTCGAAGTCGAGATGCGGCAAATGCCCCGTCCTCGCCCTGAAAAAGGCGAAGACGAAGATCGCGAAGGCCGCTTAGAAGATCGTCAATGCACCACCGCCTCGTTGATCGCCCGCAGTTCCGGCGCGGTCCGGGTCGGCGAGAACTCGATCACCTCGTAGGCGGCCATGTGCTTGATCGAGAAGGGGTCGGTCGCGAGGATCGCGTCCAGCTTTCCCCTGGCCATGGGCTTGGTGATGATCACGCCGCCGATCCGCGGGTTGCGCCTGCCGGAGGCGAGGAAATTACCGTGCTCGTACTGTCTGGTCAGCCAGTCGGCATGGTCCGGGAGCACATAGTCGATTTCTTCGATGGGCGCGGTATAGGTCAACAGGACGACGAACATGAGTCGAAGGTAGACCCGCATCGCCAATATGACGGATGTACTGCCCCGCCTGATATGAAGTGTTGACGCTTCATGCCCGTAATGAGTGATCCGCGCCTGCTCTCCCGGTTGCGGTAGGATCACCGGCATGCGCGCGCAGAACGCACAGTGGTGGCCGCCCTCCGGCGGCCCCGAAGTCCTGCGCTGAACCAGACGAGCGCACCACCAGGCCGCCCCACCGGGCGGCCTTTTTCGTGCCCGGACCCTGGGGCGGCCCGAATCCGGAAGGAAGAAGGCAGATGATCAGGTTGTCCGGGATCACCCCGTCCGGCCACGTCCACGTCGGGAACCACCTGGGGGCCATCCGGCGCTGGGCGGACGAGGGCGGGCCGGACGACCTGTACTTCGTCTCCGACCTGCACGCCATGACGAACGCGCACAATCCGGCGAAGCTGCGTTCGATGGCGTCGGAGCAGCTGGCCGTGCTGATCGCGGCCGGGATCGAGCCGGACCGCGTGTTCGTGCAATCCGACATCGCCCGCGAGCTGGGCGCCCTCAACTGGGTCCTGGAGTGCACCTGCAACTACGGCGAGGCCGCCAGGATGATCCAGTTCAAGGAGAAGTCGAAGGGGCGGGCCGGGGTGCGGCTGTCCCTGCTGACCTATCCGGTGCTGATGGCGGCGGACATCCTGCTGCAGGGCGCGGACGAGGTGCCGGTCGGCGAGGACCAGCGGCAGCACGTGGAGCTGGCGCGGACGCTGGCGAAGCGGTTCAACTCCACCTATGGCGACGTGTTCACCATGCCGAAGGCGGTGCTGCCGCCTGCCGGCGCGCGGGTCATGGACCTCGCCGAGCCGACGCGGAAGATGTCGAAGTCGACGAAGGAAGAGGCCGGAGTGGTCTTCGTCCTCGACGAGCCCGACCAGGTCCGGCGGAAGGTCAAGCGCGCGAAGACCGACGGCGGGTCGAAACCGGCCTACGCGCCGGAAACCCGGCCGGGGATGGCGAACCTGCTCGACATCCTCGCGGCGTGTGTCGGGGAGAAGCCCGAAGTCCTCGCGGACCGGTTCGATTCCTACGGCCAGGTCAAGGAGGTCGTCGCCGAGGCCCTGATCGAGGAGCTGCGGCCGGTCCGGGAAGGCGCTTTGGCGCTGCTGAGCGACCCCGGTGAGCTGGAGCGGGTGCGCAAGGCGGGCGCCGTCCGGGCGGCGGAACGGGGTGCGCACCGGTTGCAGTCCGCGCTGCGGCTCATCGGCGCCGGCTGAAGAGGTCCCTGAAGGCCTCCTTGAGGGACTCAGGGTCCCTCAAGGAGGCCTTCACGGACTCGCGAGCAGGGTGTGCAGGGCGGGCAGGAGGACGCGGTCGGCGGGCAGCCAGTCGAGGTCGTCGAGGTCTCGCGCGGAGATCCAGCGGACGTCCTTGTGCTCCACTGCTCGCGGCTCGTCCCCCGCGCTGACCAGCGAAGCGGCGTAGATCCGCAGCACCTTGCCCTTCGGCAGCGGCACATCTTCGCCGACCCGGCCCGCGACCGTCACGGCGACGTCCAGTTCCTCCAGGCATTCACGGGCCAAGGCGGCTTCGTCGCTTTCCCCGTCCTCGACCCGCCCGCCCGGCAGTTCCCACTGCCCCGCGTGGTCGGCGGGCCAAGCCCGCTGCTGCGCCAGCAACTGTCCGTTCCGCACGATGGCGGCGCCCACGATCACCACGCGCTCACCCTACGACCGAATGTGCCGCTCGCGGACGGCGGTTTCGCGTGATCAGACGGACGACACGCGTGATCAGGCAGACGACACACGTGATCAGACGGACGGCACGCGTCGGGCGGACCGAATCACCTACTGAGGCCGCGCCGCCTGCCAGACGACCTGGAAACGCGCCCCGCCATCGGGTGACTCACCGACGCGGACGCGGCCTCCTCGGCGCCGGACGGCCTCGGCGACCATCGCCAGCCCCAGCCCGGTGCCGCCGGACGACCGGGCCCGCGAATCGGACACGCGGTAGAACCGGTCGAACACCCGCTCGCGGTGCTCCGGCTCGATACCCGGCCCGTCGTCGTCGACCACCACCCGCACGGTGGACCGCGCCGCGAGCACCGACACCACGATCTGCCCCCGCGCGTACCGGCAGGCGTTGCGCAGCAGATTGCTCAGCACCAGTTCGACCTCGGCGTGCGTGGCCAGCGCCCATGCGGCCCCGACCGTCCCGCTCACCCGGATCTCCGGCGCGCCGGCGGGCATCCGCGCGACCGCGGCCCGTACCTCGCTCACCAGCTCGACGGGTTCCGCGGGCGGGACCTCCCCCGCGTCCGACCTCGCCAGCGCCAGCAGCCCGTCGAGCAGCGCGGAGAGCCGTTCCGCCTCCTCCAGGATGTCGGAAAGGGTCTCCTGTGACAGGTCGGGATCGGGGTTGGCGACCGCGACCTCGGCCTGCACGCGAATCGACGCGACGGGCGACCGCAGCTCGTGCGCGGCGTCCCCGGTGAACCGGCGAAGCCGTTCGGCACCTTCTTCCTGTCGCGCCAGCAACGCGTTGAACTCCTCGGCCAGCGCGCGGAGTTCGTCGTGCGAATCCGGGAGCGGGAGCCGCGCGCCCGGCGGGAGCGCCCGCACCGACCCGCGCATCCGCGCCACCGGCCGCAGGGCGAACCGCACCAGCAGCCATGTCGCGATCCCGGCGCCCACCGCGCCGACGGACGCGACCACGAACAGCCACAGCCCGCCGGAGTGCACAGCGGTCGCGAAGCCGACCAGACCCGCGCCCGCGACGACGAGCCGTTGCTGCCCGTCGGGGGCGGTGACCACGGTGCCCGCCCAGCGCCAGCTGTGCTCACCGCCGGTCGTGACCGGTTCGCCCGCCTTCAGCGCGCGGACGTCCGCGGGGCCGAGGTTCGCGGGCGGGAGGCCGTCCGCCGGGCCGCCGGCGGTGTCGAGGACGCGGACGGTGACCGCCGATCCCGACGGCACCCGTCCCGCGGAGACGTCGGCCTTCGCGGTGTCCAGCTGGGTACTCAGCTCGTCATCGACCGAGCCGATGAGCAGCGGCTGAAGGTTGTCCCCCGCGACCGCCGCCAGCCCGAGCAGGAAGCCGAGCGTGACCGTGGCCGTGAGCAGGGTGATCCGGACCTGGAGCGAACGGCGGCGCCACCAAGACGGCGAGCCGATCACCCCTGTCCCGCCGGGGCGATCACTTCGTCGAGCTGCGGGTCCGATGCCAGGTAACCGTGTCCGCGCACGGTCCGGACCAGCGCGCCGGCACCGACCGCGTCGAGTTTGCGGCGCACGTAACCGACGTAGACCTCGACGACGTTCCGGGTCGCGGCCTGCTCGTCACCCCAGACGGCGCGCAGCAGCTCGTCCTTGGTGACGACCGTTCCCGCCCGGCCGGCCAGCACCTCCAGCAACGCGAACTCGCGGGGGCTGAACGCCACTTCGACGCCGTCGTAGCGGACTTGCCGCAGGCTCCGGTCGACTTCGAGCGCGCCGATGCGCAGCGGCCCGCGGATGGCGTCCGGCGAGGTCCGCCGCAGCACCGCGCGCACCTGCGCGACCAGGACGACGAACGAGAACGGTTTCACGAGGTAGCCGTCGGCGCCGAGGTCGAGGCCGTCCGCCTGGTCGACCTCGCCGTCCTTCGCGGAGATCATCAGCACCGGCGTGGTGACGCCGAGCGCGCGCAGGCGTTCGAGCACGCGGTAGCCGGAAAGACCGGGGAGCATGATGTCGAGCAGGACGACGTCGAAGGAGCCCGTCTGCGCGAGCCGCAGGCCGCTGGGCCCGTCGGCCGCCGTGACCACGTCCATGTCCTCGGCGCGCAGCCCCCGCTGCAACGCCTTGCGCACGCCGGGCTCGTCGTCGACCACCAGTACTCGAGGTTTCACGTCCCTCATCATTCACGCTTCGACCAGCTCACGCGCGACCTCTCAGCGCCATCTCAGCTCCGGCGGCGGAGTCTGAGTGGTGTCTCAGCGTTTCCGGGGAAGCGTTGTCGCCAAGACCCGAGCACACTGGGGTTCGGGGAAACAGGGAGAGACAGCATGGATCCGAAGAGGAAGGCCATCACCGCGGCGGTGGTGGGGACGGCGCTCGGCGTCGGCGGGCTCGTCGTCGTCGCGATGCCGGCCACCGCGGGCGACGCGCCCGTCTTGCCGCAGGTCAGCGCCGAAGAGCTGGTGCAGTCGACGCTCAACGCGAAGCCGCCGGCGTTCGACGGGAAGGTCAAGGTCAGCAACGACCTCGGCCTGCCGCAGGTCGGCGGCGCCATGCCCGGCGTCTCGGCGCTCGACGTCGACTCGGCGCAGGTGTCGACCGACGGCGCGGGCAAGAGCAAGATCTCGCTCACCGAGGGCTCCAGCCAGCAGACCATCGTCCGGAACGGCCAGACCGTCTGGGAGTACAACTCCAAGGACAACTCGGCCACCAAGATCACCGTCCCGGCCGAGCTGGCCAAGGAGCACCAGGACAAGGCCGAGGCCGTCGACCCGGCCACGGTCGCCTCCGAACTGCTCGGCAAGGTGCGCGAGAGCAGCACGATCGCCGTCGACGGGACGGCCTCGGTGGCGAACCGGGCCGCGTACGAACTGGTGCTGACCCCGAAGCCGACCGAGCGGACCCTCCTGCGCGAGATCCGCGTCGCGATCGACGAGCAGACCCGGATGCCGCTGCGGGTCACGGTGCTGGCCAACGGCACGTCCGCCCCGGCGTTCGAGGCTTCGTTCAGCGAGATCAACTTCGCGGCGCAGCCCGCGTCGAACTTCGAGTTCACCCCGCCCAAGGGCGCGAAGGTGACCGAGAAGACCGCCGAGGTCGACCCGAAGAACCGTGAGCTCGCCGAGCAGGCGAAGTCCGAGATCAAGGTCGTCGGCGACGGCTGGGACACCGCGATCACCGGCAAGATCCCGGCCGACGCGCTCGCGAAGGCCGGCGAGGCCAAGGACGAGCAGGGCCGCCAGGTCGACCCGAAGGCGCTGCTTTCGCGGTTCGCCAAGCCGGTCAGCGGTGCCTGGGGCAGCGGCTGGCTGGTGACCACCAAGGTCGGCAGCGGCGTGCTGACCGACGACGGCCGCTACGCCGCCGGCGCGGTGCCGGAGCAGGTCCTCTTCGAGGCTTTGGCCGCGAAGTGACCACCACGTTCGAAGCCGGAGCGGACGCTTCTCAGGAGGCGTCCGCTCCGGCGGTACCCATGGCGGCCCGCACCCGGGGCCTGCGCAAGGTCTACGGCCGCACGGTGGCCGTGGACCACGTCGATCTCGACGTTCCCGAAGGCGCCGTGCTGGGGATGCTCGGCCCCAACGGCTCGGGCAAGACGACGACCATCCGGATGCTGCTCGGTCTCGTGCGGCCGACCGAGGGCGAGGTCGAACTCTTCGGCAAACGGATGCCCGACGAGGCGGCGCACGCGTTGCCCGACGTCGGCGCGCTGGTCGAAGGGCCGGGCTTCCACCCTTTTCTCTCCGGGCGGGAGAACCTGCTGCGCGTGGCCGCGGCCGAACCGCGGCTGGCCTCGGCGGGAATCCCCGGAGCGGTCGACGCGGCCCTTGAGCGCGTCGGCCTGACCGGCGCCGCCACCCGGCGCTACAAGGGCTATTCGCTGGGGATGAAGCAGCGGATGGGCCTGGCGAGCGCGCTGCTCGTGCCGAGGCGGATGGTCGTGCTCGACGAGCCGACGAACGGCCTCGACCCGGCGGGCACCAGGGAGATCCGCCGGATCATCGGCGAACTGCACGCCGACGGCGTCACCGTGCTGGTGTCGTCGCATCTGCTGGCGGAGGTCGAGGCGACCTGCACGCACGTCGCGGTGCTCCAGTCCGGGAACGTGATCGCCCAGGGCGAGCTCTCGGAACTGCTGGAGTCGGGGAACGCGGCGCTGCTGGTGCGGACGCCGGACGCCGAACTCGCGGTGGAGACGTTGCGGGAGAACAGGATCGGCAGCAGGCTCACGCCCGACGGCGTCCGTGTCGACCTGACCGCCGCCGAAGCCCCCGACGTGCTGCGTCATCTGGTGACGGCCGGGGTGGCCGTGCACGAGGCGGCGAGGGCGCGGACCGGACTCGAAGACCTGTTCGCCCGGCTGACCCAGCCGGAGTCCACTGTAGACGGTGAGGGCGAGTCGTGACCCACGCTCTGGCCGCGGCACCCGCGGCACGGACCGGGCAGGACAGTGTCGGCCTGCTCCGGTTGTACCGCGCCGAACTGCGCTGGATCTTCCGGCGGCCCCGTACGCTCGCCGTACTGGGCCTGCTCGCGCTGATCCCGGTGATCATCGGGGTCGCGCTGACACTCGTCGACCCGGCGGAGACGAGCGGCGGCGGTGGCGGCGATGGGGACGGCGCGCTGCTCGCGTCCGCGGTCAGCAACGGGTTCATCCTGCCGGTCGCCGCGCTGACCATGACGCTGGGGCTGCTGCTCCCGCTCGCTTCGGCGATGGCCGGGGCGGACGCGATCGCCGGCGAGGCGGCCCACGGGACGCTGCGCGGCTGGCTGATCGCGCCGGTCGGCCGGGGCAGGCTGCTCGCGATCAAGGCGTTCGGCGTCGCGACGGTTTCGACGATCGCCGTGCTGGCCATGACGTTCACCGGTTTCGTCACCGGACTGGTCATCAGCGGCACCGACTCGATGTTCACCCTCACCGGCTCGACGCTGAGCGTCTGGGACGCGCTGGGCCGCATCCTGCTCGTGGCCGCGTGGGTGGTCCTGCAACTGTGGGCGGTCGGCGCGGTCGCGCTGGCGATCTCGGCGTTCACCGAACATCCGATGCTGGTCGTCGCCTCGGTGCTGGCCGGGACGATCGTGTTCACCATCCTCGGCTTCCTGGACGCGGTCTCCTGGCTGCATCCGTTCCTGCTCAACGAGAACTGGACGCAGGCGCCCGCCTCGGTGCTGATGGACCCGGTGGACACCGCGATGCTCGGCGAAGGCGCGCTGCGCGCCGCCTGCTACATCGCCATCGGGCTCTCGATCGCCTACGCGCGCCTGACCACCCGGGACGGCTGACCGCACTCACGCAATTCGGCACCTGGTTGCGATAGCTCGCGCTGCGAACCACCGCAATCAGGTGCCGAATTGCGTTGTTTGGGTGGGCGAAGCATCGCAATCAGGTGCCGAATTGCGGGAGCCGGGCGACGCCGTCCGGGTCCAGGGCGAGCCGCACGGTGTCACCGGGGCGCAGATCGGCGGTGACCGGCGCGACCGCGTCCACAGTGGACAGATCGCCGCCGGGGGCGATCACGAGCCGCACGTGCTCCCGCCGGTGCACCACTGCGACGACCTCGCCCTCGACACCCTCCGGAGCCACCCGCAGACCGTGCGGCCTCAGGCCCAGCCGCACCGCGCCGTCCTCGACGTCGGGCAGCGTGACCTCGCCGAGCACGGTCCGCACCGTCCCTCCCGACGCCTCGCCGTCGACGAAGGTGGTCACGCCGAGGAACCGTGCGACGTCCTCGTCCACCGGCTGCCGCCAGACGCGGCGCACCGCGCCCTCCTGCCGGATCTCCCCGTCGTCGAGCACGGCGACGCGGTCGGCGAGCGTGAACGCCTCCTCCTGATCGTGCGTGACCAGGAGCGCGGTGATCTTGCTGCGCCGCAGCAGGGCCGCGAGGTCGATCGCCAGTTGTTCCCGCAGCCCGGCGTCCAAACCGGACAGCGGCTCGTCCAGCAGCAGCAGCCGCGGTTCGGGTGCCAGCGCGCGGGCCAGCGCCACCCGCTGGGCCTGCCCGCCGGACAGCTCGGTCACCCTCCGCCGCTCGTAACCGGCCAGCCCCACCAGATCGAGCAGCGCCCGGATCCGTTCGGCGTGCTCGGCGCGGGGGACGTCGTGCATCCGCAGCCCGAACGCGATGTTGGCGGCGACGTCCTTGTGCGGGAACAGCTGCCCGTCCTGGAACACCAGCCCGAACTCCCGCCGGTGCACCGGGACACCGGAGAGGTCCTCGCCGTCCCACCGCACGGTGCCCGACGTCAGCGGCTCCAAGCCGGTGATCGCCCGCAGCAAGGTCGACTTCCCCGAACCGGACGGGCCCAGCAGCGCCAGCACCTCGCCGTCGGCGATGTCCAGCCCGGCGTCCTTCACCGCCGCGAAGGATCCATAGTGGACGGTCAGATCCCGTACCGACAGCGACACTAGAACTCCCCTACCGAATTCTGCCCGCGGACCGCGCCGAACCGGTCGATCAGCACCACCGCCACCACGGTCACGATCATGAGCAGCGCGCAGGCCGCGTAGGCCATCTGGTTGTTCAGCTCCCCCGGCCGCGAGATCAGCGTCGCGACGGCGACCGGCAGCGTCGGCGCGTCCGGCCTGGCCAGGAAGCTCGTCGCGCCGAACTCGCCGAGCGCGACCACGTACCCGAACCCGGCCGCCGCGACCAGCGAACGCGCCGTCAGCGGGAGATCGATCTCCCGCCACACCCGGCCGGGGCTCGCGCCGAGGGTCGACGCGGCCTGTCGCAGCCGGACGTCGACCGATCGCAGCACCGGCAGCACCATCCGCACGATCAGCGGGATGATCACCAGCGCCTGCGCGAGCGGCACCAGCAGCGGCGACGTCCGCAGGTCGCCGGGGAGCGCGTCGAGCGTGACGAGATAGCCGAAACCGACGGTCACCGCGGACACGCCCAGCGGCAGCATGAGCGCGGCGTCCATCGTCTCGCCCATCCCCCGCGCCAGCCTGCCCGGCGTGCGGCGCAACGCCACCAGCACGACCGAGGCCAGGACACCGACGATCATCGCGAGCGTCGTGGCATCGAACGCCGTCCGCAGCGACATCGACGCCGCGTCCCAGCCCGAGACCTGAAGGGCACCACGGGAGCCGTGCCCGGCGAGCGCTTCGTATCCGGCGAGGCTCCAACCGTCCGAAGTGGACACGGACTCGACCAGCAACGCCACGATCGGCGTCATCAGGAGCGCGACCACCACGAACCCGGCGGATACCGCCCACCACTCGCCACCCCTCGGCCGCCGCGCGGTCTCGCTCCGTGAACGCAGCCGCACCGCGTTCTCCCGGCGCCGCCTCGCCAGTGCGCCGACGACCAGAGCGGCGACGACGGCGGCGAACTGCACCAGCGACAACGCGGCCGCGCCGGAGAGGTCGAGCAGTTCGACCGTGCGCAGGTAGATCTCGGTCTCCAGGGTGCGGTACTTCGCCCCGCCGAGGATGAGCACGACTCCGAAGCTGGTGGCGCAGAACAGGAACACCACCGCGGCCGACGAGACGACGGCCGGGGCGAGCGCGGGCAGCGTCACCGAACGGAAGGCACGCCACGGCGACGCGCCGAGTGCCCGCGCCGCGTCCACGGTGCGCGGATCGAGATGACTCCACAGCCCGGAGACCGTGCGCGCGACGACGGCGACGTTGAAGAAGGCGTTCGCCAGCACCAAGGGCAGCAGCCCGCCGTCGGGCCAGAGCGCGCGGAACGCCAGGCCGACCACGACGGTCGGCAGCACGAACGGCACCAGCACGAGCGTCCGGACCAGCGAAACCCCCGGCAGCCGCACCCTCGCGAGCAGGAACGCGACCGGCAGTCCCGCCAGCACCGCCACGATCGTCGAGACCCCGGCACTGGCGACGGTGAACCCGGCCAGTTCCCAGGTCAGCGGGTCGCCGATGGCCGTGCCGACCCCGCCGGAGCCGAATCCGCGCGCGACGATCGCCGCGACCGGCCAGGCGAAGAACACCACGAGGAAACCGAGCGGCAGCACGGCGAGTGCGGCCAGCCCGGCTCCGCGGAAGGTCGGCGTGGAGGTCAGCCTTCGAGTAGCGTGCGCCACTGGGCGATCCACTGCTCGCGCCCGGCCTGGATCTTGGCCGGTTCGAGCGTCTTCGGCTGCTGCGGCTGCGGCGCGGCCTGCGCCCAGCCCTGCGGGAGCTCGACGCCCTGACGGGCCGGGTACACGTACATGTTGCTCGCCACCGTCACCTGGAACTGCTGGGACAGCAGGAAGTCCACGACCTTGCGGGCCTTCTCGACCTGCTTGCCGCCCTTCAGCACCCCCGCGTACTCGACCTGGCGGTAGCAGGTGTCCAGCAGCGCCTTCGTCCGCGGCTTGCCGTCGTCGCCGATCTCGGCGGCGGGCGAAGAGGCGTAGGAGACGACGATCGGGCGCGGGCCCTTGCCCGAAGAACCGGAGAATTCCTTGGAATAGGCCTCTTCCCAGCCGCTGACCACCTTGAGACCGTTGGCCTTCAGCTGGGTCCAGTACCCCTGCCAGCCCTGCTCGCCGAACTGGGCGACGGTGCCGAGCAGGAACGCCAGGCCGGGCGACGACGTCGCGGGGCTCTCGGCGACCATCAGGTCCTTGTACTTGGCGTCGGCCAGGTCCGCGAACGACTTCGGCTCCGGGATCCCCTTGTCCGCGAAGTACCGGGCGTCGATGTTGACGCAGACGTCGCCTAGGTCGACCGCGGAAAGCCGGTGTTCGGGGTCGACGGAGTAGCGCTGCGGGCCGCGATCGGCCTCCGGGCTGGTGTACTGCTCGAAAACGCCCTCGGTGAGCGCGCGCGAGGCGAACGTGGAGTCGATGCCGTACGCGACGTCCCCGATCGGGTTCGCCTTGGTCAGCACCAGTTTGTTGGTCAGCGCGCCCGCGTCCCCCTGCTTGAGCACGGAGATCTTGATCCCGGACTGCCGCTCGAACGCGTCGAGGACCTCCTGGGGGGCGAGCCACGAGTCGTGTGTCACGAGCGTGACCGTCGCCGGCGCCTGCGGGTCGTTCCCCGTGTTCCCGGAGAGCGAGCAGCCCGCGACGAGGGCGGCCACCGTGCCAGCCGCAACGACCGTGCGGAGGGCGCGTTTCATCTAGCCTCCTGCGTTCTTCAAGGGGGGACCCGTGGCAAAAGTGCAGCGTAGCCGACGGCGTACCACCATGGAGTCATGGCGGAAATCTTGAACGACCGGCAGGCCGACGAAGCCGTGACCAAGCTCTCCGGGTGGACCCGTGACGGCGTGACGATCGAGCGGACGGCGAAGCTGCCGAGCTTCCCCAAGGCCATCGAGGCGGTGGACAAGGTGGCCGAACTGGCGGAGGCGGCCGACCACCATCCCGACATCGACATCCGCTGGCGGACGGTGACGTTCCGGCTCAGCACGCACTCCGCCGGAGGGCTGACGGAGAAGGACTTCTCGCTCGCGTCGCAGATCGACGGGGTACTCGACGGCATGTGACGTCCGCGACGATCGCGCCACGACCCGGCTTCTCGGACGTCTTCCCAGTAGGGACACAACGAGAAAGGACGAGTGATGACGCAAGCGATCGTGGTGGGGTTCTCGGCGTTCGGCGCGATGGTGGCGGCCGCTGCCGGAGTGCTCTGGTACACGGCGCGCGATCGGCATCACCAGCACGATCAGTGATGTTGATCACACCGGCGTCCGGCGCGTAACGCGGAGCCTGATCAACGCGCTGTTCCCGGCGGACCTGTCGCTTCTCTCCCCCGGGGAACCGCCGTGAACAACGCCTCCATCACCACCGCCCAGCGCGCCTGGGTGACCACGTTCGCCGCCGCCATCACGCTGCTGACGATCGTCGTGCTCGGCCTGCTCGGTTAGTCCTTCAGCCCGAGTAGGCCTCGCGGGCGGCGACCAGCTCCGGAAGGTGCTTCGCCGCCCATTCACGGCACGCCTCCATCGGCTCGAACAACGTCCGGCCGAGCGGGGTGAGCTCGTACTCCACCCGCGGCGGCGTCTCGTCGTACGCCCTCCGCGTGATCATGCCGTCGCGCTCCAGAGCCCTCAGGGTCTCCGTGAGGACCTTCGGCGTGACTCCCCGCAAGGGCACCCGCAGTTCGGAGAACCGGCGCGGCCCTTCTTCCAGGCACAGCACGACCAGGCCCGCCCATTTGTCACCGATCCGGAACGGGGTCAGGTTCGACGGGCAACCGGGCGCGAACATGTCGGGACTCAGCGGCTTCACCCGTCCGAAGTTACCCGTGCGACCCCCTCCGCCGTCGTTCGTCGGCCAGCAACCGGCGAGTGACCTCGGCCAGCCGATTCGCCGCCGCGGGTTCGAATCCCGGGCCGGTCACCGCGATCCGCCGCCCTTCCACGAACGCGCTGAGCGGTTCGGCGGGCGGGTCGTCGATCCGCGCGATGATCGGCACGATGCCTTCCTCGACGGGTTTCCCGTATCTCTTCAACGCTTCGACGTGGGCTGCGGTCGCCGCGTCGTACTCCCCGGAGAAGCTCGTCGAGACACCGCCGGGGTTGAGCAGCACGGTCGAGATCCCGCTCGCGGCGTGTTCGGCGGCGAACGCGACGCCGAGCAGGTCGTTGGCCCGCCCCGCCTGCATTTGCGCGGTGACGCCGTCATAGCCCCGCGTCAGCGACAGGTCGTGCCAGCGGATCTCGGGCTTGGTCACCCCCGGACCGGACACGTTGACCACGACGGGCCGTTCGGCCCGGCCCAAGGCGTCGGCGAGTCCGTGGCTGAGCAGATAACGACTGAGGTACTCCAACGCGAAGGTGCTTTCGATGCCTTCGGCCGTCTCGGCCCTGGTCGAACGGAAGTGGCGGGCGCACAGCACCAGCGCGTCCACGACCGGGAATGTCGTGGTGATCCGCTCGACGACCTCACGATTGCGCGCGATGAGGCCGAGGTCCGTCTGGATGAACGTCGCGCGGCCCGCTTCGCCGAACACCGCGCCTTTCGCCGCGTCCCGGCCGAGCACGACGACGGTGTCGCCTCGGCCGAGGTACTCCATCGCGAGGGCCTTGCCCATCCCGTCGGTACCGCCGGAGATCACGATCGTCTTCACCGGTCACCCCTGCCCGGCAGGCGCGCGGCGGCGGCGAGCAGGACGACCATGGTGCCCGCGACGAACCAGTACACGGCGCGCAGACCCGCGACCGGGCCGGTCGTGGTGGCGAAGATCAACGCGACCACGGCGACACCGATCGAACCGCCGAGCTGGTTGAGCATGTAGAGCACCGAACTTCCCTGTGGCACCAGAGGTCCCGGCAGCGTGCGATACACCGCCCCCATCGCGGGCGGGCCGACGAAACCGAGTCCGGTGCCGAGGGCCAGCCCGGCGAGCACCACCGCCGCGTCGCCGGTCCCCGCGTCGAACGTGGTGAAGAGGACCGCACTCAGGGCGGCCACGAAACCGCCTGCCAGTGCCAGGTTGCGTGAACCGACCCGGTCACTGACGCGTCCCGCCAGCGGGGCGGCGACCGCGGCCCCGACGCCCAGCGGCGCGACGAGCAGCCCGGCCGCGAGCGCCCCGTGGCCGCCGGCCTGCTGGAAGTACAGCGGGAGCACGATCAGGCTCGCGAACATCGCCAGCCCGGTCAGCGCCATGACGGTCACACTCGCGGCGAACCCGCGACGGGCGAACAGCCGGACGTCGACCAGGGGCGCCTCGCCGCGCAGTGCGTGCACCAGGTAACCGGCCAGCAAGAGAACGCCGGCCACCAGCGGGACGAGCACCGGCGAAGAGAGAAGGTCCCCTCCGTTCGCGGCCTGGGACAGCACCAGGAGCAGGCCCGCGAAACCCGGCCCGAGGAGGGCGACACCGAGGATGTCGAGCCGCGCCCGCCGCTCGACAGGAGGATCCGCGGGCATGACGCGCACCGCGAGCAGCACCGCCAGCGCGCCGAGTGGCACGCAGAGCAGGAACATCCACCGCCAGCCGAGACCCTGCAGCACCACGCCGCCGAGCACCGGGCCGAGCACGGGACCGAGCGAGAGCACGGCGGCCATCAGCCCCATCACGCGGCCCGCGCGCCGCGGCCCGGCGGCGCGGGCGAGCAGAGTGAGCACGAGCGGATCGAGGATGCCCGCGCCGATCCCCTGCAGCACGCGGAAGGCGATCAGGCTTTCGATGTCCCACGCCAGTCCGCATCCGAGCGAACCGGCGAGGAAGACGCCGAGCCCGGCGAGCCACATCCGCTTGCCGCCGAAGGCCTCACCAGCCCAGCCGGTCACCGGGATGGTGACGGTGACCGCGAGCAGGAACCCGGTCGAAACCCAGCCCACGGTGCCCAGCGAGGCTTCGAAGTCCTCGGCGAGGTCGCGGATCCCGACGGCGACCATCGTGCTGTTCAGGATGCCCAGCGCCCCGCCGAGCAGGATCACGCCGATCAGCAGCCGCAGCGCGGAGCCCAGCCGATCGTCCCGGGTGATTGTCATGCTCTTCCTCTCGAATCAGACTTGTCAGTCTGGTTTTCCAGACCGGCGAGTTCGAGACTAGCAGGTCTATTTGGCCAGACTGGCAAGTCTGGTTATCCGGCCTTCCCGGTACGCTGAGGACATGAGTGGAACTGCTACGGCCCGAGGCCGGATCGACAAGCGGCAAGCGATCCTCGACGCGGCTTTCACCGTTTTCGCGCGAGAGGGATACGCGCAGGCGGGCGTGGACGTGATCGCGGCCGAAGCGGGCGTCGCCAAAGCCACCGTGTACAGCCATTACGGCGACAAGGAGAGCCTGTTTCGCGAGACGGTCTCCGCGTCGGCGGACCGGGCCCTTGCCGAGAACCTGGCCGTGGTCGAGCGGCTCACCGGAGCGGGCGACGATCTCCGGGCCACGCTGGAAACGGTCGGTTCGAAACTGCTCGAGTGCTACTGCGCCGACCGCTCATGGGCGCTGCGACGGTTGCTCGCGGCCGAGACGGGCCAGTTCCCCGACCTGCTCGACGTCATCCACACGCGCGCGGCGGACCGCGTGGCCGAAGCACTGGCCGACCGGCTCGCCCGCCTGACCGTCTCCGGGCACCTTCGGACCGCGGACCCGCTCTTGGCCGCGGACCAGTTCTTCGCGCTGCTGTCCGGTCCGGCCGACAAGCGGGCGAGGCTCGGCACCCGCCGCACTCCTGACGCCGAACTTCGCGCCATCGCCGAGGCCGCCGTCGACACCTTCCTGAAGGCCTTCGGCGCCCAGGGCTGAGGAAACGTCACGGAAAGGAAAAAGGGGACGATCGGAGGTTGCTCTCCGAGCCTCGCGACTCTTAGCTACTCGAACGAGTTTCTTCGAGAAGTGAGGGGTGTTCCATGGCAGGTCTGCGCAGACGTGAGGTGCTCGCGGGCGCGGTGGCACTGGCGGGCGCGGCGACGATCGGGCTGAACCCCGGCTCCGCCGCCGCGGCCACGCAGCAACGTCCGGGCGCGCAGTTCCCGCCGTCGCTGGACTTCGGCGACTACCCGGTGATCGCGCGAGTGCGGTCGCGGCGGGCGCTGGAGCACCTGCGGGTGCTCAGCGACAAGATCGGCCCCCGGATCGCCGGCACCGAAGGCGAACTGCGAGCCAGGGACTACATCGCGAAGGTGCTTCGGGACCTGCGTTACCAGGTCACGCTGCAGCCGTTCCCGATCGCCGACAAGTTCCTGGGCGGCCTGTCGATCGGGCGCGACAGCTGGCAGACCGGCTCGTCGCCGCAGGGTTTGCAGGACGTCACGCGCGAGGCCGTCGTCGTCGACGCCGGTGACGGCAGCACGCTGCCCGACGATCTGACCGGCAAGATCGTGCTGATCGCCGCCGTGACCAACAAGGCCGACGCCTACCTGACGGCCGCGCAGCGCGGAGCGGACGCCGTGCTGCTCGGCCGGATCGGCGCCGATCCGGCACGCAAGCTGTCGGCGTTCTCCCCGACGCTCGCCACCCCGGTCACCATTCCGGTGCTCGGCCTGGCCCAGGTGCAGGTCGAGCGCCTGCGCGAACGGCTCGCCAAGGGCTCGGTCACGGTGAAGGCGACGGCCACCCACCACAAGAACCTGACCTCGTACAACGTCATCGCCGAGCGGCCCGCCACGTTCCCCGGCAAGGACAACGGCGTGGTCATGGTGACCGCGCACTACGACAGCGTCCCCGGCTCCCCCGGCGCCAACGACGACGGCAGCGGCACCGTGCTGTGCCTGGAACTGGCGCGCGTCCTGCGCCACCTGCCGACGAACAAGACGCTGCGGTTCGCGCTGTGGGGCTCGGAGGAGTACGGGCTGATCGGTTCGCGGCACTACGTCAAGAACCTGTCCGACCCGGAAGCGAAGCGGATCGCGGGCTGCTTCCAGAACGACATGGTCGCCACCAGCTGGGACCCGGCGGTGACCTACTGGCTGCTTTCGGTCGACGGCGCCGACAACGCCACGACCGCGGCCGTCAACGCCGCGGCCAAGCGGCTCGGCTACGACCCTCAGGTCAAGGGCCCGGTGGCGCGTGGTTCGAGCGACCACGTGCCGTTCTTCGAGCGCGGGATCGCGTCGGGCAACTTCAGCTGGCGCGGCGAAACCGGTCCGGCGCTGCTGGAGCCGACGTATCACACGCCGGAAGACACCATCAAGGACAACGTTTCCCTCGAGCGGCTTCAGGTTTCGCTGGAGCTGATCGGTTCGGCGGCGTACAGCCTGCTGCGGAAGTGAGGCTCGCCGGGTGTCCTCGATGCTCATCGAGGACACCCGGCGCCCCTCAGCGTGAGTAGTCCACCGCTTCCAAGGCGATCGGGGCCGGATTCCTCGCGACCCAGGCGACGGCGAGTTCGCTCAAGCGATCGAGCTGTTCGTCCCCGCCGCGGCCCGACCTGACCTGCTTGGCGATCTCCTTGGCCTCTTGGAGTTCTTCCTCGCCGAGAGGCTCGCCCTGCGCCAGGAAACCCGGGAACGCGTCGGCCATCGCACGATAATCGCGGTCCCAGTTCGCCCCGCCGTTCCGGAACATCTCGTCGGTGATCCGGCCGGTGACGCGAATGGCCTCGCACTGCACCGTCTCGCCCGCGCCGCTCGACGGCACGAGGAACTCCCAGAGCGCTTTGTGCCGCTCCTGCCAGGATCCGTCGGGAACGACGATCGGCGAAACCCCGTCGTGCTTCGACCGCCGGGCGACCGGCTCGACCTCGAAGATCCGGTACAGCTCACTGAGCGCGGCGTCGGTCTCTTCGAGAAGGTCGCGGTTGAAGGTCTCGCGGTGGAACTCGAACCCGCTGCCGATCCGCTCGACCTTCCGGCGCATCTCGGGCGTGATGCTCGCCCCGCGTTCGAGCAGCAGCTTCGCCATCTCGGCGGACTCCCGGAGATAGGCGTTCTCCGTACTGATCAGGCAGCACATCAGCAAGGTGTGGCCGCGCCTGTCGACGACCTCGGTCGAGGCCCCGTGCTCGATCAGTACTCGCGCCGCCTCGACCCTCAGCCTGCCCACGGCGGCCCCAAGCGGTGTTTGCCCGTAGGTGTCGGCCGCATCGACGTCCGCGCCGAGCGAGAGCAGCAAGGGAATCTGCTTCGGAGCACCGCGGGAAGCCCGCGCGTGAAGCGGCGTCCTGCCGTAGCTGTCCGGGGTGTCGACGCCGAGCCCCTGCCCGGTCAGCCAGACGACGAGCTCGTCCGGGCACGCCGGGAAGCCGATGGCAGTGCCCTTGGAATAGCCGCCCCGCGCGTCGATCTCGCATTTGCCGAAGACGGCCTTGAGTTCCTCCACCGAGGCCGAGGTCAGCATCTCCTCGAAGTCCTTGGGAAGGGTCTTTCGCTTTCGTGCCATCGTGCTCTCCTCAGTCGAACTTCGGGCGCAGCTGTTCGCGCGTCTGCCGGAAGTTCTTCGGCTTCACGGCCCAGCGGTCCTCGTCGATGTCCTCGAAGGTCACCTCGTGCTTCCCGGCCGTCCGGTCGAACTGCACGAGGACCTTCACCGGAAACCTCTCACCGGGCCGGTAGCGGCCGCCCAGGTACGCGTCCACCGCGGCTTCGATACTCGACCACTTGCAGGCCAGGATCCCGGCGAGACCTCGGCCCCGGTCGAGCGGGTCGGCCGCATGAACTCGCTCGCGGTGAGCAGGGAGTCTTCCTCGGAGGTACTCGCCAGGACACGGGCCAGCGGTGCTCGTCATGCGGTTCATCCTCGGTCCGTGGCGGCGTGCTCGAATGGCCGCATGAAGAAGACGAAACGAGGGCCACTGCGGTTCCTCGTGATCGCCCGCACGGCACCCGGGCGTCACCCACACCCCATGGAGGTGGCCGTGCACCCGGCCGGCGCCGCTTCCCGCGTCTCGATCTCGGTGGGCCCGCATCCGGTGAACGCGGGTGGGCAGGTCGCGCTCTCCGCGGTGCTCGACGAGTCCCGGACCGGGCTCGATCCGCTCTGGGAGAAGGACTTCGACGCCGCCGAGCTGCACTGGGCGGTTCCGTACCTCGTCCGCCTCCAGGCCGGGGAGGACGTGGCGGACGAGATCGTGGCGGCATACAGGGCGCGGCACGGCGAGGCACCCGCGACGATGTTCCAGGAACGCTACGGCGTGTGATCAGCCGGTGAAGCGGAAGCTTCGAGGCGCAGGCTTCTGCCCCCTTACGCGCGGACCGACGCCGCGGAGCAACCTGACCCGGACGTCGTAGTCCAAGATAACCGGATCGGCGCGAAGACCCTTGACCTCAACCGACCGTGGGAGCACCTCAGAGCTCGACTCGAAGATATAGTCCGATTGCTTGAGCACTGACGCGCCGCTCCGCACCACAGCGTCAACCAGCCATCGACCAAAGCGGTCTCATCGACGGTCGAGCGCCCCGGCGAGCAGGTCACCGACCAACCTCAAGTCGTCGAGCTCCACATCCCGCCCCTCGGGCACGGCCCTGATCTTTCTCAGCGATTGCGCGTCAAAACGATCGAACCATTGTCGGGCATGCAGGAGTGCGTCGGCGCGTAACTGCGCTTCAGCGGATTCGAGCTGATCTCGCGACAACGGTCCGCAGATTCGGTCGAGCGTGATGCGCACTATGTCCAGGAGATCCGTTCCCTCTTTGGCGGCACCACGATTCATGATCGACTGCAGTTTCATCGCGATAATGGGACCTGGCTCGGCAACTCGCACCGCGAGGGGCGGGATCCCCTCCGCGCCGAGCAGGAGCTCCGACGCGGTAGACGCCGCCCACGCATGAGCTTGGACATGAAGGCGATCGGTCGGATCATCCGGAAGATCATCGAGGTCCGCGTCGGTAACCTCAAGGACGTCGACCTGCACCTCACCCCACGGGGTACGGACCAGGGCGCCGGCCGGCCCGCTCGGCGTCGCACCGGCTGCCACGAGGAGTTGCAGTTGAGAGTCCTCGTTCACGGCCGGCGATCAACCGTGTCGAGGTCGGTCGTCACCCGGTACGGCGTCGTCAGCCGGCACATGACGGCAAGACCGCCCACGAGCACTACCGGACGTCCCGTCTGCTCGGCGACCACAGGAATCGCGCTGACGATCTGGGTCATCGACCTTCCAGCGAGAACCAAGACCGCCGGTTCACCAGACACGGGCCCCGACCCTCTCGGGAGTCCAGCCGTCAAGGATTTCCGTGCCCCGGCCCGGATCCTGCGCCAGATCCAGGGCGACGAACAGCGGATTCGCCAGAGGCCACTCCTCGTCCGACCACTCTGTGGCATCTATACGACGAGCGCACACCAGCGGCACTGGGGCGATACGGACACGACCCGCCCGCACGGTGGCCGTCGAGGCCGCTCCCAGTAGTTGCACGGAGCGTCTTAGCGTGCCCTGATCAGGAACATAGAAATCCGGCGGGTGATCGGCACGGATGGATACAGGTGCGCCGTAGACCGCGGCCGCGACGGTGTCGGTCAGGGCCCATCCAACGTTCGATTCGACGTCGTCCATGCCTAACCGGAGCGCGGCGTTGTCCCGTCCTCCGCCCGGCATCGGGACGCTCGCCACATCACGGCTGACCGGCTTCCAGTGCTCGGCGAGTTCCCAGAAAAGTGCGGGCAGGACCGGCTTGCTGTCTTCATCCACGAGTCCTGCGCCTCGCAATGCCGCGAACGCTTCGGAGATCGAACTGGGCGCGCGAGACAACGCGGCAGCGGCAGCACGAACACCGATCCGCCGAGCGGGATCGAGTAGCAGCAGAGCGGCGAGTTCGATGCCGACCCGGCCGATGATCCCCTGCCGATCCGTCTCCGGCCCCACGAAGACGGGAACATCCGAGTCTATGAACAGCCCGGGACCGGTAAGCCTCAGATGGCCGCGTAGGTCCAGCCATCCCCAACCAGCCTGATTGAGGGTGGTCCGCGCTTCCGCCGTAATCCTGTCCGCCACCACCACTCTGCCTCCCTCGGTCCCGCTAGCCGACCAGCGACGGAGCAGACCGGGCAAGCTGTCGGTCGTGATCAACGCGACCGTCTTGACCTGAAGGCCGATCTCTCTGCCGTCAGGAAACACGATGGCGAGATCCCAGCCGGGGGGTGCGTCGACGTCTCCCTGACGCACGGCAAGCCCCAGTGAGCCGACCGCGCTGGTCAGGGCGTCCAGAGCATTGTGTGACCGCTGAAGGGGATCCACGAGGATATGCTCCATACTGTTCGGTGTTCGGTCAATACCGAACACCGAACAGTCACCCTATGCAGCGAACCACAGGCAGCAGTTGCACCGGGGAAGGATCAGACGTTGAAGCGGAACTCCACGACGTCCCCGTCGGCCATGACGTAGTCCTTGCCCTCCATGCGCACCTTGCCCGCGGACCGGGCGGCGGCCATGGAGCCGTGCTCCATCAGATCGGCGAAGGACACGACCTCGGCCTTGATGAAGCCGCGCTCGAAGTCGGTGTGGATGACGCCCGCGGCCTGCGGGGCGGTCGCGCCCTGCGGGATCGTCCAGGCGCGCGATTCCTTGGGGCCCGCGGTCAGGTACGTCTGGAGGCCGAGGGTGTGGAAACCGGCGCGCGCGAGCGAGTAGAGACCCGGCTCGTGCTGGCCGACGGACTCCAGCAGCTCGCGCACGGACTCCTCGTCGTCCAGTTCGAGCAGTTCGGCTTCGACCTTGGCGTCGAGGAACACCGCGTCGGCCGGGGCGACCAGCTTGGCCAGCTCCTCGCGGCGCGAGTCGTCGGTGAGGATGCCTTCGTCGGCGTTGAAGACGTAGAGGAACGGCTTCGTGGTGAGCAGGCTCAGCTCGCGCAGCGCCTCGAAGTCGACCTCCTTCTGCGCCTGGAAGAGGGTCCGCCCGGCGTCGAGGATCTCCTTCGCCTTCTGGGCGTTGTCGAGCGCGGGCTTGTTCTCCTTCTTCGTCCGCGCTTCCTTCTCCAGCCGCGGCAGGGCCTTCTCCAGGGTCTGCAGGTCGGCGAGGATCAGCTCGGTGTTGATCGTCTCGATGTCGCTGCCCGGATCGACCCGGTCGTCGACGTGGATCACGTCCGGATCGTCGAAGACGCGGACGACCTGGCAGATCGCGTTGGCCTCGCGGATGTTCGCGAGGAACTTGTTGCCGAGGCCGGCGCCCTCGGAGGCACCCTTCACGATGCCCGCGATGTCCACAAAGGACACGACGGCGGGCACGGTCCGCTCGGAGGCGAAGACCTCGGCGAGCTGGTCCAGCCGCGGGTCCGGCAGCGGGACGACACCGACGTTGGGCTCGATCGTCGCGAACGGGTAGTTCGCCGCGAGCACGTCGTTGCGGGTCAGCGCGTTGAACAGGGTGGACTTGCCGACGTTGGGCAGGCCGACGATGCCGAGGGTGAGACTCACGGGCCAGAAGTCTACGTGCCGCCCGCCGCCCCATCCGCCGAGGCCTTGATCGCCGTGTCGGATTTCCGCCAGCCACGCCTCCGACCTGGTGGCACGATCGAGGTCATGACCGAGCAGACCCTGGCCGAACGGGCCGTCTGGCGCGACACCGAACGGTGTTACCGCGCCGTCGCCGCCCGTGATTCCCGGTTCGACGGCCAGTTCATCATGGCCGTCGCCACCACCGGGATCTACTGCCGCCCGTCCTGCCCCGCGTCGACGCCGAAGCAGCAGAACGTCCGCTTCTACCCGACGTCGGCGGCCGCGCAGGCCAACGGCTTCCGCGCCTGCCGCCGCTGCCTGCCCGACGCCGTGCCCGGCTCCCCCGACTGGGATATCCGGGCCGACCTCGCCGCACGGGCGATGCGGCTCATCTCGGACGGGACCGTCGAACGCGACGGCGTCCCGGGGCTCGCGCGGCGGCTCGGCTATTCCGAACGGCAGCTCGGCCGCGTCCTCACCGCGGAACTCGGTGCCGGACCGCTGGCGCTGGCGAGGGCCCACCGGGCACACTCGGCGCGCCTGCTGATCGAGATGTCCGGGCTCCCGCTGACCGACGTCGCGTTCGCGGCGGGCTTCTCCAGCGTCCGCCAGTTCAACGAGACGATCCGCGAGGTCTTCGCGACGACGCCTTCGCAGCTTCGCGCCGCGAGCCTGCGCCGTCGCAAGGCCGAGGAGTTGCCGACCGGGACCCGCTTGAGCCTGCGGCTGCCGTTCCGCAAGCCGTTCGACGCGGACGGGGTGCTCGACTTCCTGGCCGGCCAGGCCATCGCCGGCGTCGAGCACATGACACGCGACGATTACGGGGTGACCGGGTACGGGCGCACGCTACGGCTCGCGCACGGCCCCGGCGTCGTGTGGCTGACGGCGAAGGACGACCACGTCCGCTGTGACCTGCGGCTCACCGACCTGCGCGACCTGAGCAGCGCGGTGGCCAGGGTGCGGCGACTGCTCGACCTCGACGCCGACCCGGAGGCGGTCGCGCGGGTCCTCGGGGCCGACCCCTCCCTCGCGCCGCTGGTCGAGGCGATGCCCGGCGTCCGGGTGCCCGGCGCCGTCGACGGCGACGAGCTCGTGCTGCGCGCGCTGCTGTCCCCCGCCGAGGCGGCGTCGCTCGCCGGCGGACTCGGCGAACGCCTGCCTCGCTGCGACGAGTCACTGGACGGGCTGACCACGCTGTTCCCGACGGCGGCCCAGGTCGCCGAACACGGCCCGGAAAGAGTGGCCGCGGTGGCCCGCGCGCTGGCGGGCGGGGTGGCGGTCCACGTCGGCCGCGATCCCGTGGAGCTGCGGGCGGAACTGCTGGCCGTCCCGGGCATCGGGCCGCGGACCGCGGACTACGTCCTGATGCGCGTGCTGGGTGCGCCGGACGTCCTGCTGACCGGTGATCCGGCACTGCGCCGGGGCGCGGCCGCGCTGGGCATCACGGACGACGAAAAGACGCTGGCCGAACGCGGACGGGCCTGGCAGCCCTGGTCCTCGTACGCCGGCATGTACCTGTGGCGAGCCGAAAAGGGAGAATGATGAGCATCGCGTATTGGTCCACAATGGACACCGAAATCGGCCCGTTCACCGCCGTGGTGGCGGGTGACGGGGCCGTGCTCGCCTCGGGCTGGACCGCTGACGTCGGCGAACTGACGCCGCTGATCTCGCCTTCACTGGCCCCTGGCGAAGTGCATCAGCGACAAGACCTGGGCCCGGTGAGCACCGCGATCCGCCGGTACCACGACGGCGACCTGGACGCTGTCGCCGACGTCGAGGTGCGGCAGCGGTCCGGCGCTTTCCGGGAGCACGCTTGGGAAATCCTGCGGAAGGTGCCCGCCGGTGAATCGGTGAGCTACGCGGAGTACGCGGCGCTGGCGGAGAATCCGGCGGCGGTGCGGGCGGCCGCGTCGGCGTGCGCGAAGAACGCGGCGGCGTTGTTCGTGCCGTGCCACCGGGTGGTGCGGACCGGCGGTGGCGTGGGGAACTTCCGGTGGGGTGTCCCGGCGAAGCAGTGGCTGCTGACGCACGAAGCCGCCTGAACCACCTCGTGAGTGGTAAGGACGGTTAGAACCGTCCTTACCACTCACGAGAGAACCGGTCAGGCGGCGTGGATCTCCACCGAAGACCCCGTACGCGACTTCCGGATCCGCAGCCGCGTCGGGATCCGCTGCCGCAGCTCCTCGACGTGCGAGACCAGCCCGACCACACGACCGCCGGCGCGAAGCTCGTCGAGGATGTTCATGACGATGTCGAGCGTCTCGGCGTCCAGAGTGCCGAAGCCTTCGTCGATGAACAGCGTGTCCAGTAGAGCTCCGCCGGTTTCGGCGGCGACGACGTCTGCGAGGCCCAGGGCCAGCGAGAGTGACGCGAGGAAGGACTCACCGCCCGAAAGCGTCTTCGCGGGCCGGATGGTGCCGGAGTAGTCGTCGAGCACGTCGAGGCCGAGCCCGCCGCGGGTGCCCCGCGCCCCGGCCGCGTCGGAATGCACGAAGGAATAGCGGCCCTGGCTCATCGTCCGCAGGCGAGCCGTCGCCGCGACCGCGACCTCCTCCAGCCTCGCGGCGAGGACGTACGAGCGCAGCGACATCTTCCGCGCGTTCTGCCCGCGTCCGTTGACCACCTCGGCCAGCGCCTTCAGTTCGAGGTATCCCTCTTCGACCGGCGCCAGTTCCGCCATCAAGGACGTCATCCGCTCGGCCAGCCCGGTCAGGTCCGTATGCCGTGTCTTCGCCGTCCGCAGTGCCGCGAAAGCCTGCTCGGCCTCGGCTCGCGTGTCCTGCGCCGCGTCCGCCGAAGCGGCGACGTCGATCTCGTCCTCCGGCGAGATGCCGAACAACTCGGGCTGCGCGAGTTCCTCTTTGGCGGCCCGCTCCATCACCTTGGCGTCGGCGAGACTGGCTTCCAGCTTCGTGATCTGCTCGTCCGGCCGCGCCGCGGCGCGCATCTCGTCGAGGTCCGCGAAACCCTTGGCCCGCAACGCTTCCTTGACCAGTTTTGCTTGCTCGTCACGCCGCTCGCGGGCACCCGCGACAGCCAGCCGAGCTTCGGCCAACGCGTCGAGGCGGGTCGCGAAGCCGAGCAGATGACGCCGACGGGCGGCGACGTCGGCGAACTCGCCACGCGCGGCTTCCAACCGGCGCTCGCGCTCGGCCAGCCGCTCGGTCAGCCCGCGCACCTCGGTCGCGACCTCGACCGCGCGGCGTTCGGCCGCGCCGCGCTGTTCGGTCAGCTGCTCGATCTTCCGTTCCAGTTCGAGGAGCCGCGTCTCGAGCGCGGGCTTCCGACGAGCGTTCTCCGACAGCGTGGCGACCAGGTCTCGCGCTTCGGCGAGCCCGGCCCGCAGCGTCTCCGCGGTGTGCTCGCCCAACCGCTCGACCAGGACGGCCAGGCGGTTTTCCGCCTCCTGCAACGCGGCCTTCGTCTTCTCCCGCCGCGCGTGCGCCTGCTGCTCCGCGGCTTCGGCGCGGCGTTCGTCCGCCGGATCGACCAAGCCGCCAGTGTGCGTCGCCGGCGACGGGTGTTCCGCCGACCCGCAGACCGGGCAGTCCTCGCCCGCGTGGAGACCGGCGGCGAGTTCGGCCGCCATTCCTTCGAGACGCCGTTCCCGCAGGTCCAGCCGATGCTGACGGGCCTGCTGATGGCCGTCCACGGCCTCGCTGACCGCCGCACGTGCCCGCTCGACGGCCTGACGTATCTTGGGCACCTCTTCGGCGTCGCGAGCCAGCGCGGTCAGCTCGTCGACGCGAGCGCGGGCGCCGTCCAGCTTCGCTTCGGCTTCGGCGGCAGCGGCCGCTTCGGTCCGCAACGACGTGACCCTCTCCGGCGCCGCGCCCAGCTCGGCGGCGAAGTTCTCGGCCTGTTTCTTCGCCGTCTCGGCGGCGGCGTTCAGCTGCTCACGGCGGACCAGATCCCGTTGCTGCTGCTCGCTTTCCGCCACGAGTTCGGCGAGCGCACCCGCGTCTTCACGCAACCCGCCGGCGCGAGCGCGAAGCTCGACGGCCGAACTCTCCGCCGCGTCCGGCACGTCCTGAGCCCGGAGCGCTTCGGTGGCCTCGGCCTCGGCGAGCTGATCCAGTCTGCGGTCAAGGAGATCCGCCTCCGCGACGACAGCCGCCGCGCGATGAGCCGCCTCGACCTCTTCCGCCCACTCCGCGCGCTGATCCGCCTGCTCGGCGATCACCGACAGCCGCGTGTACGCCGTGCGCACCCGGCGGATCCGTTCGGCGGTGGACCGGTTCTCCTGCCAGACCGCTTCAGCCTTCTTGGCCGCTGTGCGGGCCTTCGTGTCGCGTTCCTGTGCTTCGGCGACGCGCCGTGCCGACTCGGCGAGCACCTCACCGACCCATTCGGACTGCCCTTCCTCGGGCGCTTCCTGCCCCGCGACCTGCGCGAAGCGCGCGACCCACTCCCGCAGCGTCTGCTGCCGCGCCTGCAACTCGCGTCCGCGTTCGGCCCGCAGATTCGCGAACCAGTTCTCGACGTCGGAGAAGCGCTCGGTGCCGAAAAGCCGCTCCAGCAGCTCCTCGCGTTCGGCCGTGTTCGCGCGCAGGAAGCGCGCGAATTCGCCCTGCGGCAGCAACACCACCTGGAAGAACTGCTCGTGCGTCATGCCGATGAGCCGCTCGACCGTGCGCGCGACCTCGTCGATCCGCGTGATGCCCTCGGCCACGTGCCCGGCGGGGACCGTGCCGACCCAGCTCAGCACCGCCTTCGCCTGCTGGACGGTCATCCCTTCGCCACGGCGCTTCGGCCGTTGGTACTCGGGGCTGCGCGCGATCCGCATCCGCTGACCCTGCACGGTCAGTTCCAGGACGACCTCGGTGACCTGGTCGGGCTCGGCGAGGTCGCAGCGCAGCCGTTTGACCTCGCCCCGCGCGCCCGGGACGGTGCCGAAAAGCGCGAAGGCGATCGCGTCGAGCAGCGTCGTCTTCCCCGCGCCGGTGTCACCGTGCAGCAGGAACAGCCCGTCGGCGCCCAGCACGTCGAAGTCCACCACCTCGCGGCCCGCGTACGGACCGAAAGCGGCGACCTCCAACCGGTGCAATCTCATACTTCGCGCTCCCTGCCCGCCGCGCCCAGCGCCGCCAGCACCAGCCGCTCCTCGCTCTCCGACGGCGCGGATCCGCGGCAGTCCTCCAGGAAACTCCGGGTGATCTCGACGTCGGATCGCCCGCGGACGGCTTCGGCGTACTTCAGCGCGGCACCGTCGTGCCCGCCTTCCGGCTGCCAGTCCATGTGCACGGCGTACGGAAACCGCTCACGCAGCTTGCGCATGGCGTCGATCGGGCGGACCCGGTCGGTGACCGTGAAGGAGAGGAAGTGTTCGGTGAGGCCGTCGTGCTCCGGATCCGACACGAGATCCGCCAGCTCGCCGCGCAGCATCGCGAGCTGCCGCGGCACCGGCAGTTCGTGGCGCCGGACCTCGGCGAGCCCGCCGGCGCCGAGCTCCACCAGCCAGACCGATTTCCGTTGGCGCGTCTCGGAAAACGAGTACGCCAGCGGGCTGCCCGAATAGCGCAGGTGCTCGGCGAGGGTCTGCGGACCGTGCAGGTGGCCGAGTGCGACGTAGTCGACGCCGTCGAACACCGAACCCGGCACCTGCTCGACGCCGCCGACCGCGATGGTCCGTTCGGATTCGGTCGGCTCGCCGCCGGTGACGAAGGCGTGCGCGAGCACCACCGACCGCGTTCCGGGCGGCCGTCCGGCGAGATCCTCACGGATCCGCCGCATCGCTTCGGTGAGAACGCCGGTGTGACCGCGGGCCTCGGGCACGCCGAGGGCGTGCCGCGCGGGCTCCGGTTCGAGATACGGGATCCCGTAGAGGGCGACCTCGCCGTGCTCGTCGGGCAGCAGCACCGGCTCGGCGAGCCCGTCGATCGTGGCGCGCAGGTGCAGCCCGCCCGCCGCGGCGAACTCGGCGAACGCGCCCAGCCGCGGCGCGGAGTCGTGGTTGCCCGGTGTCATCACCAGTTCCGCGCCTGCCTGGCGGATCCGGCCCAGCGCGGTGGTGGCCACGCGGACGGCCTCCGCCGAGGGCACCGCGCGGTCGTAGATGTCCCCGGACACGAGCACGACGTCGACCGACTCGGCGGCCACGAGGTCGGCGAGGTGGCCGAGCACGGTTTCCTGCTCGGCGAGCAGATCGGCGCCGTGGAAGGTACGGCCGATATGCCAGTCGGACGTGTGCAGGAGCTTCACGCAGCCCAAGGTAGGGCCGCGCACCGGCCGGAGAGGGGAGGCGCGCCCTTGACGGCACTGCGCTTTCCGACACGCCGGGGACGGCGCAGGTCAGATACGGAGCGCGACCGCGCCGTTCCGGTTTTGTCGGTGGGTTCCGCCATGATGTCCTCCGACTCGGATCCGGAGGGGAGGTACCGGTGGCGACGGTGATCACCACCGCGGCCGTCGTGCTCGCGTTGCTGCTGCTCGCGGCCGTCGCGCTGTTGTGGCGGCTGTACAACGACGGAATGCGGCGGGCGGACGCGGCGGCGAAACAGGTCGCGGCCGAGCGGGCGAAGGCCGATCAGCAGCAGCTCGCGCTGCGCCGGTACGAGGTCGCGTTCGCCTCGATCAGCGGCCGGGGCGAGCTGGGCGAGCAGGTCCTCCTGGAGACCGCACGCGCGCTCGGGCTCCGCGAGGAGCTGCACTTCACGCTGCAGACGGACTTGGCGGGCGGCGGCGCCGCGAAACCGGACATGGTGCTGCGGGTCGGCGGCGGCCGGACCGTGCCGGTGGACGCGAAGGCGAGCATGGCCTGCTGGGCCGAGGCCGTCGAGACCGACGACCCCGAAGAACGGCTGGACGCGCTGCGCGTCCACGTCCGGCAGCTCCGTTCGCGGGCCGCCGAGCTGGCGGGCAAGGGCTATCAGCGCTGGGCCGACGCGATCTACGGGACGATCATGTTCGTCCCGTCCGACGCGGCCGTGGTCGCCGCGCTGGACACCGACCCGGAATTGCTGCGCTGGATGCTGGATCGGCGAGTCTTCCTCTGCGGGCCGACAGGGTTCGCCGTACTGGCCTCCGCCGCGTTGTTCGCCGCGACCGAACGGGCGCTGGTCGAGGACGTCGAGCAGGTCCGTGCGGGCGCCGCGGCCGCGCACCGGGCCGCGGGCAACGCGGTCGACGCGCTGAACCTGTCGAGCACCCACCTGCAGCGCTTCATCTCGGCCCGGCGGCGGGAACTGGAGGCGCTCGAGAGCTTCCGCAGCACGGTCTCGCCCCTGACCGACGCCGCGGGCAGCCCCGCGCCGGTCCCCCTGATCAGGAAGGCGGACGAGCTCCCGGCCTCGTGAGTGGTCAGGACGGTTAGAACCGTCCTAACCACTCACGAGCCGGATGCGAACCGCACCTCTCCACCTGCGACTTCCGGAAGCGGAGGCTCCATTTCGCCGGGCGTGGCAACCTTGTCCGCCCCTCACTCGTAGTACTTCCGGTAAGCATCCGGACAGTCCGTCCGGGTGGTCCGGAATGACCACTACCAGGCGATAGACACACCGCCTGTTGGCGGTATGCCCGCAGCTTGGATATACGGTGGGACCTGTGACCGCGATTCGCGATCGCCAGAGCGATCCTGATGCCGACGACGTCCCCGTTGCCTGGGACGAGCGTCCGCTCGTCGGCGCCAGGCGAGGGCTGCCCTGGTGGGCGGCCGTCCTGGTGGGCTTCGGGCTCGCCATCCTTGGCGCCTTCGTCGACATGATGCTGCAGAAGGACCTGGGCCTGCTGTTCAAGGCGTGCTACGCGCTCGGCGCGGTGGCCGCCGTGGTGGCCGTCCAGCGCCGCGGGCTGTTCGGCCCGATGGTGCAGCCGCCCCTGGTCCTCGCCGTGACCGTCCCGGGGGTCATCCTCCTGACCTCGGACGGCAGCAAGGGCACGGATCTGCTGTCGAGAGCCTTCGACGTCGGCACGCCGCTGATCAACGGCTTCCCGACGATGGCCATCACCACCGGCGTCACCTTGGCGATCGGCATGTTCCGGATCTACCGTGAGCGCGATCCCGACGCTCCGGTGAAGGTGAAGCCGGGTACCAAACCGGAACGTCGTGACGAGGGCAAATCCGCTGCCCGGCCCGCCGCGGCCGCCGTGCCGGGCCGTGGCCGTCCCGCGTCCCGGACCGGCCAGACCCCGCCTCCGCCTTCCCGCCGCGGCGCTCCGCGAGACAGCGCGCCGCGTGACGGTGCGCCGCCCCGCCGCCGCCCGGTCGACGACGAACGCCGCCCCCGCCGCGATGCCGAACCCGGCGCCCGTAAACCGCCGCCTCCGGGACGTCAGCCCCGGCGGCCGCGGCCGGAAGACGGCGAACCGCGCCGTCGCGATCCCCGTGGCGAAAGCGCCCCCGGTGCCCCGCGCCGCCGTCCGCCGCGCGCGGACGATCCACGCCGTGGCGGGCAGCCGCCGCGCCGCCGCCCGTGGGACGACGAGCGGTGAAGCAAGGGACCTTTGCTCTCACTTGAGCCGCTGACCAGCGCTTGAGCCCGATCAAAAGAAGGGGCCGCCCGAGGAACTCCTCGGACGGCCCTTTTCCGTAGCGGGCGTCAGGCCTTGGCGGCCTTGCGCAGCTCGTGCGGCAGCGCGAACGCGATCTTCTCGTTGGCCGTGGTGACCTCGTCGACGTTGTCCCAGCCACGCTCGGCCAGCCACGCCAACAGGTCCATGACCAGCACCTCCGGCACCGAAGCGCCACTGGTGACGCCGACGGTCTCGACACCTTCGAGCCACGCTTCGTCGACTTCGTGCGCGAAGTCGACCAGGTGCGACGCACGCGCCCCCGCCTTCAGCGCGACCTCGACCAGCCGCTTCGAGTTGGACGAGTTCGTCGAGCCGACCACCAGGACCAGGTCGCACTCGGCGGCCATGGCCTTGACCGCGACCTGGCGGTTGGTGGTGGCGTAGCAGATGTCGTCGCTGGGCGGGTCGGCCAAGCCGGGGAACTTGTCCCGCAGCTGATCGACGCGCTCCATGGTCTCGTCCACCGAAAGGGTGGTCTGCGACAGCCAGATGACCTTCGACGGGTCGCGGACCTCGACCTTGTCGACGTCCTCGGCGGTGTCGACGAGCTGCACCTTGTCGGGCGCCTCGCCGGCCGTGCCTTCGACCTCTTCGTGGCCTTCGTGACCGATCAGCAGGATGTCGTAGTCGTCCTTCGCGAACCGGTTGACTTCCTTGTGCACCTTCGTCACGAGCGGGCAGGTCGCGTCGATGGTCCGCAGGTTGCGCTCGGCGGCCTCGGCGTGCACCGCGGGCGAGACGCCGTGCGCGGAGAACACCACCAATTCGCCCTCGGGCACCTCGGAGGTTTCGTCGACGAAGATCACGCCACGGTCGCGCAGGGTCTCCACGACGTGCCGGTTGTGCACGATCTCCTTGCGCACGTACACCGGTGCGCCGTAGAGCTCGAGCGCCTTTTCGACGGCGATGACCGCGCGGTCGACACCCGCGCAGTAGCCGCGTGGCTTGGCGAGCAGGACACGTTTGCCACCTGCCGGCACACCGGACTCGGTGATCGTCGGACTGCCGGCGGGCGTGATTCCGGGACTCGCAGAACTCATGACCCCCAGGGTACGGGCTCCCCTGGGGGCTCCTCGCACTCACGTTCAGGTGACCAGGGAACCCCTCGAAAGGATGTGCGTGGAGTCACGTCCGGTGAGCCGACCCACCCGTTCGGTTGGGCAGGATGGACCAAATACGGCAGGCTAGACGCATGAAGCCTCTCCCGCTCCCCCTCAGGGTCGCCGCGGGCCTCGCCGTCACCACCGCCGAGCGGGTTCGCGAACTCCCCCAGCAGCTCACCGGGCTCCCCGTCACGGTGGTCAGCCAGGTGCTCCAGTTCTCCATGCGCGTCCAGCAGCACGTCACCGAACTCGCGATCAAGGGCGACGACGTGCTGTCGGGCCTCCGCCCGGTCGAGGACACGCCCAGCTGGGCCACCTTCGACGAGGATCTCCCGCCGGACGTCGGCGAACGCCGCTACGAACGCGACTCGTGCGTCGTCCCGCTGAGGGAAGACCCCGAAGTGCCCGAGCCGCGCGCCGAGACGAACGGGCGCCTGCACGACCTCGAAGCCCTCACCGAGGACCCGTGGGCCGAGGAGGAGCGCGCGCTCGCCGAGGACCACGCCGACGGCGAGTTCGACAGTTCCGCGGCACTCGTCGATGCGAAGCCCGCCGGGCTGGACGACTACGACACGCTCACCCTGCCGCAGCTGCGCGCCCGCCTGCGCCGGTTCGACCTCGCGCAGCTGGAAGAGCTGCTGGCCTACGAACGCGCGAACGCCGACAGGCCGTCGTTCGTCGGCATGCTCGCGCGCCGCATCGGGAACGTGAAGAAGGCCGACGGCGACGGCGACAGCGCGGAAGGCCAGTGAGCGCCGAACCCACCTCCGCGGCGGCGGGTCCGTCCACCACCGCCGAAAACCCGTGGCCGGTCCGCACGGTCGCCCGCAAGGTCGGCGAGTGGATCAACCGGCTCGGCGCGGTCTGGGTCGAAGGTCAGGTCACGCAGATCTCGGCCCGGCAGGGCACCAACACCGCGTTCCTGACGCTGCGTGACCCGTCGGCGGACGTCTCGATGTCGGTGACCTGCCCGATAGGCTTGCTGCGCACGATCGAACCTCCGTTGCGTGAGGGCGCCAGTGTCGTGGTGCACGCGAAGCCGACGTTCTTCATGAACCGCGGC
The DNA here is from genome assembly GCF_900105055.1 of Amycolatopsis lurida. Taxonomy (NCBI): domain Bacteria; kingdom Bacillati; phylum Actinomycetota; class Actinomycetes; order Pseudonocardiales; family Pseudonocardiaceae; genus Amycolatopsis; species Amycolatopsis lurida. The sequence continues at coordinate 5,364,468 of NZ_FNTA01000004.1, read as the reverse complement.
TCGCTGAGCCTGCGCGCCAACGAGATCCGCGCGGTCGGCATCGGCGAACTGCTCGCCCGGATCGAGCGGCTGCGGCGGCTGCTGGCCGCCGAGGGCCTGTTCGCGCCGGAGCGCAAACGCAAGATCCCGTTCCTGCCCAGGGGAATCGGACTGATCACCGGACGCGCGTCCGCCGCCGAACGCGACGTGCTGGTGAACGCGCAGTCCCGCTGGCCGCATGTCGCGTTCAAGGTGATCAACACCGCCGTGCAGGGTTCGCTGGCCGTCCCGCAGATCCTCCAGGCACTGTCCAAACTGGACCGTGACCCGGACGTCGACGTCATCGTGATCGCGCGCGGCGGCGGCAGCGTGGAAGACCTGCTGCCGTTCTCCGACGAAGCGCTGTGCCGCGCCGTGTCCGCGGCCGGGACACCGGTGGTCAGCGCCATCGGGCACGAGCCGGACACCCCGCTGCTCGACCACGTCGCCGATCTCCGCTGTTCGACGCCGACCGACGCCAGCAAGCGGATCGTGCCCGACGTGCGCGAGGAGACCCAGCGCGTCCACCAGATGCGTGATCGCGGCCGCCGCGCGCTGCACGGCTGGGTGGACACCCAGGTCAGACTGCTGAACCAGATGCGCAGCCGCCCCGTGCTCGCCGACCCGCTCGGCCCGATCCAGCGGCGCTCGGACGACGTCGAGATCCACCGCGAACGCGGGCGGCGCGCGATGCTCACCCTGCTCGCGAAGGACCAGGCCGAGATCGCCAGCGCCCGCGCGCGGTTGACCGCGCTCGGCCCGGCGGCGACCCTCGAACGCGGCTACGCCGTGGTGCAGTACACCGACGCGGAAGGCAACCTCCAGGTACTCCGGTCCGTCTCCGAAGTCGCGGACGGCGCGAAACTGCGCGTCCGCGTGGTCGACGGCGCGCTCGGCGCCGTCGTGTCGGGCACGCCGGAGGAGGAGCGTTGACGGCCAGTTTCCTGCCTTTGACCATCGACGCCGCGAGCCGTGCGGACGCGCCCGAGGTGCTGCGCAACGCGCTGCTGACCGACCGGGCCGCCGGAGAGTGCTGGACGGTGCTGCTGGCCGGGTGCGACTTCGCCACCAAGCGCGGTCTCGACGCCCAGCTGCGCAAACTCTCCGAAGCGACGGCCGAGCACGTCGGCACCCGATGGTGGTTCGCGGACGGCACCGTGCATCGCAAACGGGTGGCACGGGCCCAGGAGAACCTCGTCACGGCGATCGCGGAGGGTGATGGCCAGGAGTTCGCTCTCGCCTTCGTGGGTTACGACAACGCCATGGCCGGCGCGGTAGTGTGCGCGGGTATCGGCAAGCACCGACGTCCGGTAGAAGGAAGCACAGCGTGAGCGAGACCGCCGAACTCGGCTACGAACAGGCCCGCGACAGGCTCGTCGAGGTCGTCCGCGAGCTCGAAGCGGGCGGGCTGTCCCTGGAACAGTCGCTCGCCCTGTGGGAGAAGGGCGAGCAGCTGGCGAAGGTCTGCGAACACCACCTCGAAGGCGCGCGGGAGCGGATCGAGGCCGCGCTGTCTTCGGTCGAAGACGCGACTGACAACGGTCAGTGACGTTCACCATGCTCCTGAGCCACCGAACCGCCGTGGGTATCTGAGAGACTGTGACCCCGCCGAGTTCCTGACCCGGGAGGCCTCATGCCCACCCCCACCTCGTCCGCCAGCTCTTCTCGACGCCCTGAAGCGCCCGACCGCAACCTCGCGATGGAATTGGTCCGAGTGACCGAAGCCGCCGCGATGGCCGCGGGCCGCTGGGTGGGGCGCGGGGACAAGATCGGCGGGGACGGTGCCGCCGTGGACGCGATGCGCCAGCTGGTCTCGACCGTGTCGATGCGCGGTGTCGTCGTCATCGGCGAGGGCGAGAAGGACGAAGCCCCGATGCTGTTCAACGGGGAAGAGGTCGGCAACGGCGACGGGCCGGACTGCGATGTCGCGGTCGACCCGGTCGACGGGACGACCCTGATGGCCAAGGGCATGCCGAACGCGCTCGCCGTGCTCGCGGTCGCCGAACGCGGCGCGATGTTCGACCCGTCGGCGGTCTTCTACATGGAGAAGCTCGCCGTCGGCCCGGACGCCGCGGGCAAGGTCGACCTGGCCGCCCCGATCGCGGAGAACATCCGCCGGGTCGCGAAGGCCAAGAACTCCAGCGTCTCCGACGTCACCGTGTGCATCCTCGACCGGCCGCGGCACGAAAAGCTGATCAAGGAGGTCCGCGAGGCGGGCGCCCGGATCCGCTTCATCTCCGACGGCGACGTCGCGGGCGCGATCGCCGCGGCCCGGCCGAGCACCGGCGTCGACATGCTGCTCGGTATCGGCGGCACCCCCGAAGGCATCATCGCGGCCTGCGCGATGAAGTGCCTCGGCGGCGAACTGCAGGGCCGCCTGTGGCCGAAGGACGACGCGGAGCGCGAGAAGGCGCTGGCCGCGGGCCACGACCTCGACCGCGTGCTCGGCAACGACGACCTCGTCCGCGGTGACAACGTGTTCTTCTGCGCCACCGGCGTCACCGACGGCGACCTGCTGCGCGGCGTGCACTACCGCGCGGGCGGCGCGACGACCCAGTCGATCGTGATGCGGTCGAAGTCCGGCACGGTCCGGATGATCGACGGCTACCACCGGCTGACCAAGCTCCGCTCGTACTCGTCCGTCAACTTCGACGGCCACCTCGACGATTCGCTGGAAGACGACGTAGTTCCCCCGCTCCCCTAAGGAGAAACCGTGCTCAAGCGCGTGCTCGTGGTCCTGCTCGCGGCGATGCTCCTCACGCCGGCCGGGCAGGCCACGGGCGCGGGCGACCTCGTCGGCGGCAGAGAGGCCGACGAGCCGTATCCGTTCATCGCGTCCCTGCATTCGGCCTCCGGCAAGGCTTTCTGCGCCGGAACGCTGATCGCGGCGGACTGGCTGGTGACGGCCGGGCACTGTGTCGAGGGCAAGAACCCGGCGAACCTGAGCGCGCGGATCGGCAGTACCGACAACACCCAGGGCGGCGAAATCGCGAAGCTCGCCGAGATCGTCGTGAACCCGTCCTACAACCCCGAGCCCGAGCACGCGGGCGGTGATCTCGCCCTGGTGCGGCTGGCCGCCCCGGTGAAGGCGGCGCCGATCACGATCGGGGCCGTCGTGGCGCCCGGGACGCCGACGCGGCTGCTCGGCTGGGGCCAGATGTGCCCGACTTCGGGTTGTGGCAAGGGTCCGGCGAAGCTGCAGCAACTGGACACGAAGATCGTCGAAGGCGTGCGGTGCACCGCGAAGTTCGACGGTGCCGTCGAGTTGTGCACAGACAACCCCGGCGGGAACACGGGCTCGTGCTACGGCGATTCCGGCGGGCCGGAGATCGCCAAGGTCGACGAGAAGTGGATGCTGCTGGGCGTGATCAGCCGTCCGGGCAACGCGGATCCGGTGTGCGCGACTTCGCCGTCGATCGCGACTTCGGTGGTGGCGTACGCGCAGTGGATCGCGGAGAAGATCACGCCGCCCGCGGCGTGACGCTACTCGGCGTTGCTCGAGTGCCCCGGGAACAGATGCGCGTCCGGGTCCAGCATGACCGCGATGTTGTTCACCGCCGTCGCCGCTTCCCCGAATCCGGTCGCGATCAGCTTCACCTTCCCCGGATACGCCGCGACGTCGCCCGCCGCGTACACCCGCTCCCGAGGCGTCGCCATGGTCGAGTCGACGGCGATCGCGCGGTGGTCGATCTGAAGTCCCCAGCTTTCGATCGGCCCCAGATCCGCGGTGAAACCGAGCGCGGCGACGACCGTGTCGGCGCGCAGCACCTCGGGTTCGGCACCCTTGACCTGGACCTCGACCTCCGCCAGCGTGCCGTCGCGGTCGAAGAACCGGGTGACCTCGGCGTCGGTGACGATCCGCACGCCGAGTTCCCGCGCCTGCCGCACGATCGACTCGGCCGCGCGGAACTTCGCGCGACGGTGCACGAGGGTGACGCTCGCGGCGACCGGGTGCAGCGCGAGCACCCAGTCGAACGCCGAGTCCCCGCCGCCGACGACGACCACGTGCTGCCCTTCGTGCGCTTTCAACGCGGGCACGAAATGGACCATGCCGCGGCCGAGCCAGCCGTCGCCGGCGGGCAGCGGCCGGGGGGTGAATTCGCCGATCCCGGCGGTGATCAGCACCGCGCCGGCGCGCAGGGTCTGCCCGCCGTCGAGGGTGATGGCGACCCCGCCGTCGACGCTTTCGAGTTTCTCGGCCTTGCGCCCGAGCAGATACGCGGGTTCGAACGGCGCGGCCTGATCGAGCAGGCCCCGCACCAGATCGCGGCCACGGACCTCGGCGAACCCGCCGACGTCGTAGATCATCTTTTCGGGATACATCGCGGTGACCTGTCCGCCCGCCTCCGGCAGTGAATCCACGACGGCCATCGAAAGGCCGCGGAATCCCGCGTAGTAGGCGGCGAACAGACCCGTCGGACCGGCCCCGATGATGACGAGGTCGTACGACGTTTCCCCAGCGGACTCGCTCATTCGGCACTCTCCCCGGCCGGTGGTGGGCGGCGTGATCGAGAACACATTCGATCCTAGCCCTCGCGTGCCGAAAGACACGGAGCGCGCCGGGAGGCCCTGCGCGAGACTTGGGGTATGGCTGAACAGGAATACCGGATCGAACACGACACCATGGGCGAGGTGCGCGTCCCCGTCGACGCCCTCTACCGCGCGCAGACACAGCGCGCCGTCGAGAACTTCCCGATTTCCGGCCGGGGCCTGGAACGCGCCCAGATCCGCGCGCTCGGCCTGCTGAAGGCCGCCGCGGCACGGGTCAACGCGCGGCTCGGCGTGCTGGACGCCGAGGTCGCCGAGGCCATCGCGAAGGCCGCGGACGAGGTCGCCGAAGGCAAGCACGACGCGCACTTCCCGATCGACGTGTTCCAGACGGGTTCCGGGACCTCGTCGAACATGAACGCCAACGAGGTCATCGCCACGCTCGCGTCGAAGGCCCTTGGCCGCGACGTGCACCCGAACGACCACGTCAACGCCTCGCAGTCCTCGAACGACACCTTCCCGACGACGATCCACGTCGCCGCGACGGAAGCCGTCCTGTCCGACGTGATCCCGGCGCTGGAGTACCTGGCCGCCGCGATCGAGACGCGGGCGGGCGAATGGGCGGACATCGTGAAGTCGGGCCGCACACACCTGATGGACGCCGTGCCGATCACCTTCGGCCAGGAGGCGGGCGCCTGGGCGTCGCAGGTCCGGTTCGGGGTCGAGCGGCTGAAATCGGGCCTGCCGCGGCTCGGTGAACTGCCGATCGGCGGGACCGCGGTCGGTTCCGGGCTGAACGCGCCCGAGGGCTTCGGCGCGGCGGTCTCGCAGGAGCTGGCTTCGGTGACCGGTCTCCCGCTGACGGAGGCGCGCGACCACTTCGAGGCGCAGGCGACGCAGGACAGCGTCGTCGAGACGTCCGGGCATCTGCGCACGGTCGCGGTGTCGCTGAACAAGATCGCGAACGACCTGCGCTGGCTGGGTTCCGGGCCGCGCACCGGGCTCGCCGAGCTGGCGCTGCCGGATCTCCAGCCGGGTTCGTCGATCATGCCGGGCAAGGTGAACCCGGTGATCCCGGAGGCGACGCTGCAAGTGGTCGCCCAGGTGATCGGCAACGACGCCGCGGTGGCCTTCGCGGGCGCGGCTGGCAACTTCCAGCTCAACGTGAACCTGCCGGTGATCGCGCGCAACGTGCTCGAATCGGCGCGGCTGCTCGCGGCCGTCTCGCGGCTGCTGGCGGACAAGGTGTTCGCGGGCGTGACGGTGAACGCGGACCGCGCGCGCGAGTACGCCGAAGGCTCGCCGTCGATCGTGACTCCGCTGAACAAGTACATCGGCTACGAAGAGGCCGCCGCGATCGCGAAGCAGGCGCTCAAAGAGCTGAAGACGATCCGCGAGGTCGTGATCGAACGCGGTCACGTCGCGAACGGCAAGCTCACCGAAGCCCAGCTGGACGAGGCTCTCGACGTACTCCGCATGGCGCGCGGAGGCCGCTAAGCGCCGAGAGCGACCACAGCCGCATGGAGCGGTGAGGCGAGCGAAGCCGCTAGCCCACCGGAAGGCGGTGTCTCGGTGAACAGGTGCAGCCATGTCAGCACCGGGCCGAGCAGGATCGCGTGCACGAGAGCCGGATCGGGCCGTCGCGAGAGTTCCCCTCTCGCGACGGCTCGATCCAGCATCTGGACCAGATAGCCGCGTTCACGGCCGAGGAACACCTCGCCGAACCGCGTTTCGAGCGCCGGATCCGCCCGGACGTCGGCGAGCAGCGAAGGCAGCGCCTGCCGGAGCTCCGTACTGTCCAAAGAGGACTGGATCACCGTGAGGACCGCGGCCACGTCGCCCCGCAGCGAGCCGGTGTCCGACGGCGGTTCGAGCTCGACGGGATGGACCACCGCGGCGAACACGAGTTCCGCCTTGGACCGCCACCGCCGGTACACCGCCGCCTTGCCGACGCCCGCCCGCGCCGCGACCGCGTCGATCGTGCAGCGCTGGTAACCGGTTTCGGTCAGCAACGCCCGCACGGCCTCGCGGACCGCGTCGTCGATTCCTTCTTCCCTCGGCCTGCCTCTCGCCATGTCCACAGTTTACGAGACTGTCAGTTCCGTATATCGTCCGGGTATGACCTGGACCAGAACCTCCCGCGAAATCCTCCCCTGCCCGCCGTCCGCGCTCTGGGCGCCGCTGGCCGACTTCACCCGGTGGCCCGACTGGGATCCCGACCTCGCCGGCCTCGAACTGCATGGCCCCGCGGCGGTGGGCACGACCGGTTTCCTCGTACCGAACGGATTCCGCGGCCGCGTGCACTCACGGGTCGCCGAGCCGTTCACGATCACGGCCCTGACCGAGCACCGCGAGATCGCCTTCCGCCAGCCGATTCCCTTGGGCGCCATGGATCTCGTGCTGACCTTGACCGAGGTCGGCGGCGGGACGGAATTCGTCCAGAAGGTCACCATGGGCGGGCCGCTGCGCTCGGTCATGGTCGCGATCATCGGCGGTGACGTCGTCAAGCACTTCGACGTCAAATGCGCGAGGCTCGCCGAGCTCGCGGCGGCGCAGGCCGATCGCGACGCCTGAGGACACCAGCGCGACTCCGATCACTTGGGAGACACGGAAATCCTGCATGCCCAGCAGGAGAGAGACGGCGAGGCCGGAGACCGGCATCAGCCCGACCAGCACCCCGGCCCGATCCGCGCCCAGCGCCGAAACCGCCGAGTACCAAAGAAGAAACGCGATCGCGGTGACGACGACCGTCAGGTAGCCGAGCGCGATCAGTTCACGCCCGTCCGGCCACGCCCAGGCGCCGGACGGGTCGGCGATCGTCCCGACGACAGCGCCGCCCGCCCCCGCGGCGAAACACCCCCAGGTCGCGGTCGCCAGCGGCCCGATCCTCTCGAGCACGCCGACGGCGAGCAGCGTGAAGAGCGCTTCGCACACCATGGCCAACGCCGCGAGCACCAGCCCTTGCCAGCGCGCCGCGCCGCCACCGGACAGCACGGCGATGCCGAGTCCGGCGAGGACCGCGCCGGTCACCGGCGCCCACGAGGGCCGCTTCCCCTTGGCCAGCGGGCCCGCCAGCGCGAGCACGAGCGGTGTGCCACCGAGGAACGCGGCGACCAGACCCGGCTCGGCGTAGCGCTGAGCGAACAGGAGACAGGCCTGGAACCCGATCATGCCGGTCGCCGCGAGGGCGATCAGCGCCGGCACGTCGCGCGCGCCCGGCAACGGCAGCGGGCGCCCGCTCAACCGCGCCCACCCCAGCAGGAGCACGCCCGCCAGCGCGTACCGCAGCGCCTGCCCGGTGATCACCGGGTAGGCGTCGAGCATTCCCGTCACCGGCACGGACGCGCCGACGATCAGCACCCCCAGTACGCCGATCGTCACGCCTCTTCGTTCGTTGTCCATGCCTTCACGATGGCCGCTTTTTGGCCCGAACCGAAGAGCCAAATCACGCTTTCCGGACAGGACCATAAAGACCGGTGTGAGGGGGTCAGGGCGTCCTAACGCGGCATTGGGGACACCTTTCGACCAGCACGCCACCTCCCATCGGCGGCATCCCGCTCGGTCCACGACGACCAGCCTGGGTCTGTCAGGACCAGGCACGCACCCTTCGCGTTCCGGGATACTCGACGCCATGACCGAGACGGCCGAACTGGGCGATTTCCTCAAGGCACGCAGGGCCGCGCTGGACCCGGCGGACCTCGGCCTGCCGACGGGGTTCAACCAGCGGCGGGTCGCCGGGCTGCGGCGCGAGGAGCTGGCACAGCTGGCCGGAATCAGCGTCGACTACTACACGCGCCTGGAGCAGGGCCGCGCGCGCAACGTGTCCGATTCCGTCCTCGAATCGCTGAGCCGGGCGTTGCGGCTGCACCGCGACGAGGAGTCCTACCTGCGCAATCTGGCCGCCCCGAAACGCAAACGCATGGCGCGGCCGCGGGTGCAGCGGATCCGGCCGGAACTCCAGTCGATGATGAACGCCATCCACTCCCCGGCGTTCGTCTTCGGCCGATACGGAGACGTGCTGGCCTGGAATCCGCTCGGGGCCGCGCTCACCTTCGACTTCGCCGCGTGCCCGCCCCGCGAGCGGAACATCCCGAGGTTGTTCTTCCTCGACGAAAGCGCCCGCGAGATGCATCCGGAGTGGGAAACCGTGGCCAAGGAGGTCGTGGCGAACCTGCGGTCCGAGAGCGGGAAGTATCCGGACGACCCGTACCTCGCCCAGCTGGTCGGTGAACTCTCCTTGGCCAGCGAAGAGTTCCGGAAGCTGTGGGCGAAGCACACCGTGCGCGAGAAGGCGCACGCGTGGAAGGTCATGATCAACCCGATCGTGGGTGAGTTGAAGCTGCGCTACGAGACGCTGCGGCTGCCCGCCGATCCGGACCAGGCCCTGGTGATCTACACCGCCGAGCCCGGCTCCGACAGCGAACGCGCGCTCCGTCTGCTCGCCAGCTGGGTCGCCGATCCCGCGGACGCCTGAGCCGAGTCCGTGAAGGCCTCCTTCCCCACCTTGAGAGCAGGAGAGGAGGCCTTCACTTCGTCGCCGACGCCCGCTCGGCGCGAAACTGTCGGTGTCCGGGTCCATGATGGATCCATGTTGCTCACCGAGGTGGTGACCGCGTCGGCCGAACTGGCCGCCACGAGGTCCAGGAAGGCGAAGATCGCCACCCTGGCCGCGGTCCTTCGCGCCGCGGGCGAGCTGGAACTGCCCGCGGTCATCGCGTTCCTCACCGGGCAGCCGACGCAGGGCCGCATCGGCGCCGGGTGGCGGACGCTGGCCGAGCTGAAGACGGCCCCGGCCGCCGAGCCGTCGTTGACCGTCGCCGAGGTCGACACGGCACTCGGCACGGTGGGGGCGGCGTCGGGTTCGGGTTCGGTGAAGCTGCGCGCGGAGACGTTGCGGGCGTTGTTCGGCAAGATGACCAAGGAGGAGCAGGACTTCCTGATCCGGCTGCTCACCGGCGAGCTCCGGCAGGGCGCGCTCGAAGGGATCATGGTGGACGCCATCGCCGCGGCGTCCGAGATCCCGGCCGAAGCCGTCCGGCGGGCGTTCATGCTGTCCGGACAGCTCCCGGTGACGGGCCTGGCGGCCATGACCGGCGGTCAGGAGCGGCTGGCGGAGTTCAAGCTGGCCTTGGGCAGGCCGATCCGGCCGATGCTGGCTTCCCCGGCGGAGTCGCTGGACGAGGCGATCACCGAGCACGCCGAGGCGCTCGTCGAGTACAAGATGGACGGTGCGCGGATCCAGGTCCACCGCGAAGGCGACGAGGTGCACGTCTACACGCGGACGCTGCGGGAGATCACCGGCAGCGTCGGCGAACTGGTGGCCCTCGTGCGTTCGCTGCCCTGCACCTCGGTGGTGCTCGACGGGGAGACCCTGGCCTTGACCGACGAAGGCAGGCCAAGGCCGTTCCAGGAGACGATGAGCCGGTTCGGCAGCACCCGGGAGGAGCAGGTCAAGGCGCTGCTGCTGCGGCCGTACTTCTTCGACTGCCTGCACCTCGACGGCGTCGACCTGCTGGACGCGCCGTTGTCCGAACGGAACGCCGCCCTGCGGCAGGTCGCGGGCGAGCACGTCATTCCGGGCGAGATTGCGCCCGCCTCGGCGGAGGCGGTGCTGGAAGCGGCGATGGCCGCCGGGCACGAAGGCGTGATGGTCAAGGACCTCACGTCGCCGTACGCGGCGGGCCGCCGCGGGCGCGCGTGGCTCAAGGTGAAACCGGTGCACACGATCGACCTGGTCGTGCTCGCGGCGGAATGGGGGCACGGCAGGCGCACCGGCACGCTGTCGAATCTGCATCTCGGCGCCCGCGATCCCGACGGAGGGCCGCCGATCATGGTCGGCAAGACGTTCAAGGGCATGACCGACGAGCTGCTGGCCTGGCAGACGAAGACGTTCCAGGAGATCGAGACCCACCGCACGGACTGGGTGGTGCACGTGCGGCCGGAACTCGTCGTCGAAATCGAACTCGACGGGGCTCAGGTGAGCACGCGCTATCCCGGCGGGCTGGCGTTGCGCTTCGCGCGTGTCGTGCGATACCGGCCGGACAAGGAGGCCGCCGACGCCGACACCATCGACACCGTCCGCGGCCTCCTCAAGCCCGGCGATTAGTCACCTGCTTGCGATCTCTCGTGTGCGCGACGACCGCAAGCAGGTGACGGAACGCGTCAGTAGCAGCGGTCCGAAGAGATCTTGTACGTGTAGTTGTTCGACAGGTTGGAGGTCACCTCGAACCGGATCTTGTGGTAGACCGGCGGCTCCCCGAGCACGCCGTGCTTGACCGTGCGCTCCTTGCCCGGCGCGATCGCTCCGCTCCAGAGGCCCTTGTCGAAGACGTCGTCGATGATCTGGACGAGCATTCCCCGGTAGTCGTGGTTGTGCACGGTGATGTCGATGCTCTGCCCCGCGCTCACCTCGACGACCTTCGTCTTCCCGCCCATCAGCGGCCCGCCCTCGCAGACCTTCGACGCCGCCGAAGCGGACGGTGCCACCAGCAGGGTGCCGGCCAGCGCGACCGGGACGACGGCGAACAGCTTCTTCTTCATCGGTTCCCCACAACGGTCTTGACGACAGTGGACTGGACGGCCAGATCGAGGCCGATCTTCATGTTTCCCCCGCAATAGGCCTTCTGGCCGTTCTTGAAATGCACGGTGAGATCCCCGGCGCATTCGAACACCTTGACGTCCCAGGTGCGCGTGCCCGGCTTGAGGCAGATCGCGTCCTTCCCGGCCCGGCGCATCCAGCCGTGGTAGCCGGATTCGCAGGTAATGATCGGATCACTGCCCGAAACGGGCGCCGGAGCCGCTTGCGCGGCGGTGGCCGGCAGGAGCGCCACGGTGAGCGCGGCCCCGGCCAATGCGGCGACCTTGACGTACGGACGCATGGATTCCCTTTCCGCAATTAATGTGAGAGTGTTTCAGAAAATCCCCATCCGGAATTCCCGGACGCCGATGACGTTAAAAGCCGCCGAAGCCACTCCGGAAGCCATTCACGGCCGGGAAATGGCCATGGTCGGCAGGTCGATGTCCACGCAGGTCAGCGCTTTGGCCATCGGCCCGGATGGTCAAAGGACGCGGACCGAGAAGAACACCGCGCGGGCGTTCGGCAGCAGGATGTGTCCTTGTTCGTCGGCCATCTTCCAATACACCTGGCAATGCCCGGGCGCGTCGGGCGCACGCACCTCGACGGAGACGCGCACCCGTTCACCGGGCGCGGTCTGCGGGACGGGCACGCGTTCGGGTGTGCCGCATTCGCCGGGGTTCCCGAACGAACCGGCGCGGACGAGATAGCGGCCGACCCATCCGACCGTTCCCGCGTTGCGGAACTCCCAGGTCTTCACGAAGGTCGATCCGGCCGCGACCTCGCTGCCGTCGGGCACGGTGACGTCGGCGACGAATTCCGACGCGTCGCCGACCGGGGCGGCGGGCTCGGCGCCGAACGGCGCGGCGAAGACGAACACCAGCGCCGCGACGAGGACGACCGCCACGGCTCCGGCGAGCAGGAACGCCGTCCGGCGCGGCTTCACGGCGACAGGTCCGGGGCCGGCGGTCAAGGCGTCCCGCGCGCGTTCCCACGCACCGCGCCATTCGTGGCGGACCTCGTCCTCGTCACCGCCGAGCACCCCGGCGGCCAGCACGCGAACGAACTCCCAGGCCGTCTCCCAGCTGGGCAGCCGCTCTCCGCGGGCGGCCGCCGAAAGCGCGGATTTCGACGCGAGCGCGCCGTACTCGTCGCGCATGCGGTCGTAGGAAGGGTCACCGGCGGCCCGTTTCAGCTCCCACAGCCGCCGCGCGAACTCGGCGACGGGTCCACTGTCCTCCGCCGGACCCCGCGCGACCCGGCCGCGGCGTCCGGGCCTCCGCTCGACGTCCATCGCTTCCCACGATATGACCCGATGGCCGGGAAGCCCCGGCGGCGTCCCGCCCCCGATCGAGTGGAGGCGTGCGGTGGTGACGGGACGTCCCCACTCGATCACCCATAAAGTAGGCGAATGCAGGCTTCCAAGATCGCGCGTGCCTGGTTCGGCGCGACGGCGCTGGTGGTGATCGCCGGTCTCGCCGCCCAGATCCCGGTCTCCGCGGGCACCACCGGCGGCACCTTCCACACTCCGGCCGGCCGGGTGGCCAACCTGCTGGCCTTCTTCACCATCGACTCGAACATCCTGGTCGGCGTCGGCAGCCTGCTGCTCGCGCTCGGTGTCGCGGGCCGCTCGACGCTGTTCGGCGTGCTGCGGCTCACCGGCCTCGTCGGCATCACCGTGACGGGTGTCGTCTTCCAGGTCGCGCTCGCCGATCTCTACGAACTGCACGGCTGGGCCGTTTTCGCCGACACGATGCTGCACAAGGTGTCGCCGTTGATGTGCGTCGCCGGCTGGCTGCTGTTCGGGCCGCGCGGGCAGCTGTCGTGGCGGGTCCTGTGGTGGTCGCTGCTGTATCCGCTGGTCTGGCTCGTGGTCACGCTGGTGCGCGGCGCGATCATCGGGTTCTACCCGTATCCGTTCGTCGATCCGGGCATCAACGGCTACGGCGGTGTCGCGTTCAACTGCGTGCTGATCGGGGTGCTGTTCATCGGTCTCGCGGCGGCCGCCGTCGGTTTCGACCGCACCTTCAGCGGCCGCGACGACGTGGACGACTATTTAGCCCCGGACCCGCCGGAAAGCGTTGAGCGGATCCGCGACGCCGGCACGTACTAGCGTCCGCACCGCGCCGAGCCGCCGGTCCACCGGTTTCCCGGCGGCCACCCGGTGCATCTGCTGGGTGTGCCACTGGATCTCGAGCAGGCTGTCGGCCAGCCGGATGCCGGTCTTCGGTGCCGTGCGCTGGGCACGGACGTCCTCGCCGTCCAGCAGGCGCCCGGGCAGTGCCGGGTCGACGATCAGCGGCCTGCCGAGACCGATGACGTCCAGCGCGCCGGAGCGCAGCGCCTCCGCCATGCCTCGCGCACTGGCGAAGCCGCCGGTGACCATCAGCGCGACGTCGGAGACCTGCCGCGCCTTCGCGGCGTAGTCGAGGAAGTAGGCCTCGCGGCTGAGCGTGCTCGCCTTGGCGGAACCCATCATGGCGGCCTTCTCGTAGGTTCCGCCGGAGACTTCCAGCAGGTCGATCCCCGCTTCGCCCAGCTCGCGGACGACTTCGAGGGATTCCTCCTCGCTGAAGCCGCCGCGCTGGAAGTCCGCGCTGTTGAGCTTGACCGCGATCGGCATCGAGTCGCCGACCTCGGCGCGCACGCGGGCGACCACTTCCAGCAGGAACCTGCGCCGCCGGAGCGCGTCACCGCCCCAGCCGTCGGTGCGCCGGTTGGTCAGCGGCGACAGGAACTGAGAGACGAGATAGCCGTGCGCCCCGTGGATCTGCACCCCGGCGAACCCGGCGTCGACGACGGTTCGCGCGGCCACGCCGAACCGGTCGATGATCGCTTCGATCTCGTCGGCGGTCAGCGCCCGCGGCGTCGCGAACACCGAGCGGATGCCGCGGTCGCCGAACGGCACCGCCGACGGCGCGACCGGCTGCCGGGACAGGAAACGCGGGCTCTGCCTGCCGGGATGGTTGAGCTGGACCCACAACCGGCTCTCGGTCCCGTCCGCCGACCGCGCCCACGGCTCGAACTCGGTCGCGTCCGGCTCCCGGGGCACCGCGACGTTGCGCGGTTCGCCCAGCGCGCCCGGATCGACCATGACGTTGCCGGTGATCAGTGTCCCGGCACCGCCACGTGACCATGTCCGGTACAGCTCGGCCAGTTCGGCGGTCGGCCGGTTGCGGCGATCGCCGAGCTGCTCGCTGAGCGCGGCCTTGGCCAGCCGGTTCGGCAGGATCGCGCCGCACCGCAGTTTCAGCGGTTCGGCCAGCAGTTCCTTGGGCTCGCTCATCCGCGCTTCCTCCCACCGTTACCTACTGGGCAGTATTCCTACTCGGAGTAACATACTCTCGGTATGTCGAGTACTCAAGGTGCGCCGAGTCCGAAGGGGTTGTCGATCACGTAGCGCCAGAGCCCGTCCTCACCACGCCTCGCCACGTCGGTGGCCGTCGCGGCGAGGTGGCCCTCGATGACCCAGTCGACGATCAGTAACGCCAGGTCACCGGCCACGTGCACCTGGCGCGGAGTGACCTTGATGGGTTGCCCGAGCGCGAGGATCCCGCCGTTCGCGGCCCGGCGTTCCGCGCCGCTGACCCGCACGCCGTCCCGGCGGACGAACACGGCGTCCGGCTCGTAGACGGTGTCGAGGATTTCGGCGGATCCGGTGTTGAAAGCGGCTTGGAAGACGAAGGGATGTTCGGCGGCGTCAGCGGTCAACGGCACACTGGAGTAATGCGTCATGCGGACAGCGAAACCGACCGCGAAGCAGGTCACCAAACGGAAACCTTCGACGGCGAACTCGTCCCCGACGCGCGCGGCCGCACGCGGCGTCCGGAGCCGGACTGTCCGGTCGAGGTCGCGCTCGCCGCGATCTCGGGCCGTTGGACGACGCTGGTCCTGCGGGAGCTGATGGGCGGCCCCCGCTCCTTCAGCGACCTACGCGCGGCATTACCCGCCCTGTCCGCGAAGGTGCTGACAGAACGCCTCGGCGACCTGACCGCGCGCCACCTCGCCGTCCGCGAGGAGCTGCCGGGCTTCCCAAGCCGGACCAGCTATCGGCTCACCGAGGCGGGGCTCTCGCTGCGGCCGCTACTGATCGAGCTGTACCGCTCGGGTTCGGTGTTACTGGCCGAGTAAGCGCGGCGCGACCGGCTCCACCCGCACGCGCGCCTTCGCCTCTTCGGCCATGGTCCGTGCCCAAGCCTGCAAGCCCGGGATGTCGATCCCGTGCGGGCGGGCCTCGCGGAAGGGTTCGATGTTCTCGGCGCCGCGCTCCAGCAGCGAGGCCGCTCCGTTCCCGTTCCCCCTGGCCACGTGGGTCAGGCCCACCGCGAGCTGCGCGAGACCGCGCCACAGCTCCCGCTCCGGCCCGTCGGTGGATTTCCACGCGTCCTCGAACACCTCGTGCGCATGAAACGGGCGGCCCGCGTCGAGCAGGCGCTGCGCTTCGGAAACGGTGTCCTCGGGGCTCCGTTCGATGCCCTCGGGCTGGCGCTCGACACCATCGGCGCCATACGGGAGCGGCCTGCCGAGGCCGTCCCGCGGGCGCGCGTTGCGGGCTCGTCCGGCTTCGTCACGGTCCCGGTCGGTCATGCCGTCATTGTCCCACGCGGGTATCCTGGGGCCTCGTGCGCTTTCTCGACGGGCATCGGCCCGCTCACGACCTGACCTACGACGACGTGTTCCTCCTGCCGAACCGGTCGGACGTGGAGTCCCGCTTCGACGTCGACCTGTCCACCGTGGACGGCACCGGCGCGACGATCCCGATCGTGGTGGCCAACATGACCGCCGTCGCGGGCCGCCGGATGGCCGAAACGGTCGCCCGGCGCGGTGGGCTCGTCGTCCTGCCCCAGGATGTCGACGTGGCCGCGGTCGCCGACATCGTCACCTGGGTCAAGAGCCGTCACACCGTCTGGGACACCCCGCTCGTGCTGACCGGCGGAGACGCGGTGGCCGACGCGCTGAACCTAGTCGGCAAACGCGCCCACGGCGCCGTCGTCGTCGTGGACGAGGACGGCAAGCCCGTTGGCGTCGTCGACGAAGCGGCTTGCGCCGGCGTAGACCGCTTCGCGCGCCTCGCCGACGTCGCGGAGCCCGCGGTCGTCACGGTCCCGCTGGACACGCCGCCGCGTGAGGTGTTCGAGCGCCTGCACGACCACGGAGGCCGTCTCGCGCTCGGCATCGACGAAAACGGCAGGCTCGCTGGAGTCCTGACCGAGATCGCGGCGCTGCGCGCGGAGATCTACACCCCGGCCGTCGACGACGGCGGCAACCTGCGCGTCGCCGCCGCGATCGGCGTGAACGGCGACGTCGCGGCGAAGGCCGAGGCCGTCCTCGCGGCGGGCGTCGACGTGCTGGTCGTCGACACCGCGCACGGCCACCAAGAGAAGATGATCTCCGCGCTCAAGGCCGTCCGGTCGGTGAATCCGCGAGTGCCGGTCGCCGCCGGGAACGTGGTCACGGCCGAGGGCACGCGCGACCTGATCCACGCGGGCGCGGACGTCGTCAAGGTCGGCGTCGGCCCCGGCGCCATGTGCACGACCCGGATGATGACCGGCGTCGGGCGCCCTCAGTTCTCCGCCGTCGCCGAATGCGCCGCGGCGGCGCGCGAACTGGGCAAGCACGTCTGGGCGGACGGCGGCGTGCGGCATCCGCGCGACGTCGCGCTGGCGCTCGCCGCGGGCGCGTCGGCGGCCATGGTCGGCTCGTGGTTCGCGGGCACCCACGAATCGCCCGGCGATCTGCGCTACGACGAGCAGGGCAAGCCGTACAAGGAGTCGTTCGGCATGGCGTCCAAGCGCGCCGTCGGCGCCCGCACGCGCACGGACAACGTCTTCGAGCGCGCCAAGAAGGGCCTGTTCGAAGAGGGCATCTCGGCGTCGCGGATGGCGCTGGACCCGGCTCGCCCCGGTGTCGAAGACCTGCTCGACTCCATCGGCTCCGGTGTCCGCTCCGCCTGCACGTACGCGGGCGCGCGCACGCTGGAGGAGTTCCACGAGCGCGCACTGCTCGGGATCCAGTCCGCCGCCGGCTTCGCGGAAGGACGTCCCCTGCCCTCGGGCTGGTGAACCCCGAAGGAGTCCACTTGGGACTGTCCCAAGTGGACTCCTTCGGTTCCGGTTATCCGTGGTCCTCCAGCATCTCGGTGACGAGCGCCGCGATCGGTGAACGCTCGGACCTGGTCAGCGTGACATGCGCGAACAGCGGGTGACCCTTGAGTTTCTCGATCACCGCCGAAACGCCGTCGTGCCGCCCGACCCGCAGGTTGTCGCGCTGCGCGACGTCATGCGTGAGCACCACCCGCGAAGCCGTGCCGAGCCGTGAGAGCACGGTCAGGAGCACGTTGCGCTCCAAGGACTGCGCCTCGTCGACGATGACGAACGTGTCGTGCAGCGACCGGCCGCGGATATGGGTCAGCGGGAGCACCTCGAGCATGCCGCGGTCGAAGACCTCGTCGAGGACGTCCTGGCTGACCAGCCCGCCGAGCGTGTCGAACACCGCCTGCGCCCACGGCTGCATCTTCTCGCTCTCGGAACCGGGCAGGTAGCCCAGATCCTGGCCGCCGACCGCGTACACCGGCCGGAACACGACCACCTTGCGATGCTGGCGGCGTTCCATCACCGACTCCAGGCCCGCGCAGAGCGCCAGCGCCGACTTGCCCGTGCCGGCGCGTCCGCCCAGGGAGACGATGCCGACGTCGGAGTCCAGCAGGAGATCCAGCGCGATCCGCTGCTCGGCCGACCGCCCGTGCAGGCCGAACGCCTCCTTGTCACCCCGCACGAGGCGGATCCGCTTGTCCGCGGTGACCCGCCCCAGCGCGCTCGAACTGCCCGCGAGCAGCCGGAGCCCGGTGTGACAGGGCAGCTCACCCACCTCGGGCATCCCGAATTCCGCCGGATCCACGGACGGCCCGCTGAACAGCGCGTCGACCAGGGTCTGCGGGACGTCCACGTCCGCCATGCCCGTCCAGCCCGAGGGCGTCACCTCCTGCGCGCGGTACTCGTCGGCTTCGAGGCCGACGGCGCCCGCCTTGACGCGCAAGGGGATGTCCTTCGTCACCAGCGTGACCGACGCGCGTTCCGCCGCCAGGTTGAGCGCACAGGCGAGGATGCGGTGGTCGTTGGAGTCGGTGCGGAAGCCGACCGGGAGCACCGTCGGGTCGGAGTGGTTCAGCTCCACCTGCAGGGTGCCGCCGTGCTCACCGATCGGGATCGGCGCGTCGAGCCTGCCGTGCTGACGACGCAGGTCGTCGAGCATGCGAAGCGCTTCGCGCGCGAACCACCCCAGTTCGGGATGGTGACGTTTCGCCTCCAGTTCACTGATGACGACCAGCGGGAGCACGACCGCGTGTTCGGCGAAACGGGTCACCGACCAGGGGTCAGAGAGCAGGACCGACGTGTCGAGCACGTAAGTGGACCGCTGGGATTCGGGCGAGATCGAGGCTTTCTCCGGGCCAGAGGCACCGGTCGAAGAACGGCCAGAGGCCTTGCGGGGTGAACGCTGCGCAGTCACGACGGCATCTCCCTCGTGGGCGTGGCACCACGCCCGCACTCGCTGGGCCGGGCACTTCCCTGGCCAACCGTTCCTTCCGACGTGATCCACGTCAGTCGGCACGGCCACGAGGGCCGGGTGCCGGCCCCCTCGTGCATCCACTGGGCGGCTGTGCCGCCCTGTCGACAACCGCCACGACCAGGGCCTCCCGTGAGAGTCCGCATGGGACGCGAACCCTCACTTCCGGAAGGTACCTGCGTCCGGCCGATCGCGCAGGCAGCCACCAC
The DNA here is from genome assembly GCF_900105055.1 of Amycolatopsis lurida. Lineage (NCBI taxonomy): Bacteria > Bacillati > Actinomycetota > Actinomycetes > Pseudonocardiales > Pseudonocardiaceae > Amycolatopsis > Amycolatopsis lurida. The sequence continues at coordinate 5,345,616 of NZ_FNTA01000004.1, read as the reverse complement.
GGTGATTCGCCAAACCGTCATCTCACTGTCGGTCGCGTGACATCAACACCTGGTCACCGTCACAGTGCGTAATAATGATCACCATTCAGGGACGCTCGTCGATGCGACCCGGATGGATTAACGCGACGCAGGGCGTTCACCTGAAGAGACGGCAGGTTCTACCACGCATCGTCGCCGCACGCATTTTGTGCCCGAGACAGAGAACCGGACCGAGTGAAACGCACCTTTTTCGCCTCACACAATCGGCTTACGAGACGGTCACGACTCCTGAATAGCGAGTAATTTTCTCACTAGCGGGACACCCCCACCGGAATTAGGTGCCCCGATCCCTGAATATCTCTACCAAGGAGTGCGAAGTGCTAAAGAAGGCTGGTTTCGTTTCTGCCGTCGCCGCGGGCATCATGATGGTCGGCGGGACCGCGTTCGCCGCCACGGGTGACACCTCGGGCACCCCGGACCCCACGTTCGGCGACGCCTACAACACGTTCATCGAGGGCGGGGGCGCGCTGGGCTACGGTGCGGCTTCCCTGGTCGCCGGCGCCTACACGGGCATCGCCACCACCCCGGCGCTGATCCTCCACTCGCTGGAGCACCACCACCACTGATCTTCAGTGAAGACGTCGAAGGCCCCGGAGTGCACGCCGGGGCCTTCGTCATGTCAAGGATCAGGAACCGAAGCGCCGGTGCCGCCACGCGTAATCGCGCATGGCGCGCAGGAAATCGACCCGGCGGAACGCGGGCCAATAAGCTTCGGTGAACCAGAATTCCGAATGCGCCGATTGCCAGAGCAGAAATCCGGAAAGCCGCTGCTCACCCGAGGTGCGGATAATCAGATCCGGATCCGGCTGGCCCGAGGTGTACATGTGTTCGGATATGTGGTCGACGTCCAATATCTTCGCGAGTTCGCGAATCGAAGTGCCCTCGTCGGCGTGCTGGAGCAGGAGTTTGCGGACCGCGTCGGCGATCTCTTGACGCCCTCCGTAACCGACCGCGACGTTGACCTCCATCCCGGTGCGCCCCTCGGTGCGCTCCGCGGCCGCGCTGAGGGCCTTCGCGACCTCCGGGGGCAGCAGGTCGAGCGCTCCCACGATGCGGAGCCGCCAGGGCGTATGCGGCGCGGCGAGCTCGTCGGTGACGTCGGTGATGATCTTCAGCAGCGGGCTCAGTTCCTCGGCCGCGCGGCCGAGGTTGTCCGTCGAGAGCAGCCACATGGTGACGACCTCGACCTCCGCCTCGTTGCACCAGCTCAGGAAGTCGGCGATCTTCTTGGCGCCCGCCCGGTGCCCGTCGGCGACGTCGGTGAAGCCCGCTTCGCGCGCCCAGCGGCGGTTCCCATCCAGCATGATGGCGATGTGACGTGGATGGCGCCCCTTGGCCTGCTGGATCAGGCGCCTGCCGTAGGCGCTGTACACGACGTCTGACAAGAAGGACCGAAGACTCACGCCACTGGAGAGTAGTCACCTCGCGAGTCTCAGTGGGACGCGCCACGGACACTGGCCAAAAACCTACGGTGCCGTAACCTGGGAGGGGTGAGCGTAGAGTCCGAACAGCAGCCGTCCGGCCCCGCGCCCTTGGTGGACACCCGTCCTCGTCTGCGTGGGCACATCCACTTCTGGTCCTTCTTCGTCGCGGTCGCCGGAGCTGTGACACTGATCAGTCTCGCGGCGTCCACCGTGTCGCCTATAGCCGCTTTGTCCACTTCGGTCTATGGGCTGACCGTGCTTGGCCTCTTCGGCGTCAGCGCGCTGTACCACCGTCGCTTGTGGAGCCCACGAGCATACGAATGGATGAAGCGCGCCGACCATTCGATGATCTTCCTGTTCATCGCCGGCACCTACACGCCGTTCACCCTTCTGGCCATGTCCCAGCCGACCGGGTACATCGTGCTCGCGATCGTGTGGGGCGGCGCGATCGGCGGCGTCACCCTGAAGATGTTGTGGCCGAACGCGCCACGCTGGCTCGGCGTGCCGATCTACATCGCGCTGGGCTGGGTCGCCGTCTTCGTCCTGCCCGAACTGGCCACGCACGCCGGCGTCGCGGCGCTCGTCCTGCTCTGCGTGGGCGGGCTGTTCTACACACTGGGCGCGGTGTTCTACGCGGTGAAGTGGCCGAACCACTTCCCGGAGACGTTCGGTTACCACGAGTACTTCCACGCCTGCACGGTTCTCGCGGCGACGTCCCACTACGTCGCGATCTGGCTGGCGATGTACGCGTAACTCGCGTGATCGAGCACGTAACTCACGTGATTGGACACGTAACTCACGTGTGGCGCGCCTGATCACGCGAGTTACGTCTCTGATCACGAGTGCGGCACCGGCGTGACCAGGACGGACACACGCGTGTTCCCTCTGGCACAAGAAAGTGCCTTCTTCCGGCGCCTCGGCCGGGGAGCCATGATCACCCCCATGGCCAAGAACGCACCGCCCCGCCGCCTCGACGACGCGGCCCTCAGCGACTTCCTCTCCGAGCACACCTTCGGCGCCCTCGCGACCCTCAAGCGTGACGGCCGCCCGCATCTCTCCACCGTCGTCTACACGTGGGATCCCGAGAGCCGCGAGATCCGGGTGAGCACGACCGAAGACCGCTTGAAGGTCAAGCAGATCCGCGACAACCCCACCGCCTCCCTCTACGTCTCCAGCGCCGACCACTGGAAGTTCGCTGTCGTGGAAGGGAAAGCCGAACTCTCCGAAGTCACGCGGACACCCGGCGACGCGGCGGGCCTCGAATATCTCGCCGCGCAGCGGCAGAAGCCCGAAGACGAGGCCGAGTTCCTGGAGACCATCGCCGCGGAGCGAAGGCTCTACATCACCCTCAAAACCGACAAACTCTATGGAACGGCCCTCGACATCGGTTGACGCGGTCAGTCCCGCAGCATCGGAGCCGCCAGGTACTGCTCGGGGATGGCGAAGGCGTCCACGAGGGTGCGTGCGTGCGGCCGCAGGTCGGCGCACAGCGCGTTCACCGCGGCGGTGACGGCCTTCGAACGCCCGGAGGTCAGGCGCCCGTGTTCGAGGAACCAGCCCCGGTCGGCCTCGATGTTCGCGAGCGCGTAGAGATCGCAGACCCGCTCCAGCAGCTCACGGGCGTCAGCGTCGGCGCAGCGCTCGATGGCGTCGACGAACGCTTCCAGCACCACCCGGTCGACGTGCGCACGCCCGGCGCGCAGCACGTGGTCCTGGGCGTCGTTAAAGACGCCGAAGGGGTCCGAGCCCGCCTTACGCAGGCGTTGCGCGACGCCGCCGAGTACGTGCTCTTCGCGGTCTTCGAACAGCTTCAGGTGCCATTCGCGCGAGTAGAGGACGTCGCCATCGTCGGCTTCGGTGAGCCGTTCGACGACCTTGCGCGCGGAAGTCCGTTCGATCACGGCCTCGACGAACTGCTCCGCCACGAACCGCGCGGTCGCGAGCGGGCTGAGGTCCTCGAAATGATCCTTGTAGCTGGTCAGCAGGCCCTTCGCGACCAGTTGCAGCAGCACGGTGTTGTCACCCTCGAAGGTGGTGAAGACGTCCGTGTCCGCTTTCAGCCCGGCGAGCAGGTTCTCCGAGAGATAGCCGGAGCCGCCGCACGCCTCGCGGGCGGTCTGGATGCTCGCGGTCGCGTGCCAGGTCGAGACGGCCTTGATGCCGGCGGCGCGCGATTCCAGCTCTCGCTGCTCTTCCTCCGGCGCGTCCTCGGCGAGGTCGTTCAGCTTCGAAACGAGTGCTTCCTGCGCGAAGTGCAGCGCGTACGACGTCGCCAGCGCGGGCAGCAGTTTCCGCTGGTGGGCGCGGTAGTCGAGGATCACGACCTCCTCGCCGTCAGGCCGCGCGAACTGCCGCCGCCGCTCGCCATAGCCGATGGCCAGTGCGAGCGCGCGCTTCGTCGCGCTGCCGGCGCTGCCGGCGACACTGACCCGGCCGCGGATGAGCGTTCCGAGCATCGTGAAGAACCGGCGGCCGTCGCTTTCGATCGGGCTGCTGTACGTGCCGTCCTCGGCGACGTCACCGAACCGGTTGAGCAGCGCCTCGCGCGGAACCCTCACCTGGGTGAAGGTGAGCCGTCCGTTGTCGACGCCGTTGAGACCGGCCTTGCGGCCGCAGTCCTCGATCTCGACACCGCTCGCGTTCTCGCCGCGGATCGGCACCAGGAACGCGTGCACGCCGCGCGACTCGCCACCGGTGATCAGCTGCGCGAACACCACCGCGAGTTCGCCGTCGCGGGCGGCGTTGCCGATGTACTCCTTCATCGCGTCCCGGTCCGGCGTGTGCACGACGAATTCGCGCGTCGCCGGGTCGTAGGTCGCGGTGGTGCGCAGGTGCTGGACGTCCGAGCCGTGACCGTGCTCGGTCATCGCGAAACAGCCCAGCAGCTCCAGGTCCATGATCTTCCGCAGGTAGCGCTCGTGGTGGCGTTCGGTGCCGAGCAGCTGCACAGCGCCGCCGAACAGGCCCCACTGGACGCCGGCCTTCACCATCAGCGAGAGGTCGCCGAAGCCCAGCATCTCGAACGACGTCAACGCGCCGCCGACGTCGCCGCCACCGCCGTACGCCGGGTCGAAGCCGAGCCCCGGCCGGTCGGTGCGGGCGAGCAGCCGCAGCCATTCGAGCACCTGGGCGCGATGGGCTTCGGTGTCGGCGTCGACCGGGTCTTCGAAGACCTCCGCCGCCATCTGGGCACGCACCGCGCGGCGGAGTCCGGCCCACCGTCCATCGAGGACGGTGGTCAGCGCGTCCGGGTCGATCTTCGCGGGAAGTCCTGGTGTGTCCACGATTCCTCCGATGCGGTGCGGTCTGCGCTCAGCCTGCCGCACCGCATCGGGGGGCGCAGCACGAATCAGACCGGCCGCCCGTTGATCGTCGTGTTCTCGAAGCGCAGGTCATCGACGTGTTTCAGGACGTTTTCCGTGTTCGCGACGCCGTCGAAGCGGCACTCGCTCACCCGCAGCCCCCGAACGTGTGAGTTGGGCAACCCTCGGACGTTGAACGCCGCTTGCCCGCATCTCGTGCTCGTCGAGTGGCTGATGGTGAACGGCCCGAACCGGGGGACGTTCGGGCCGGTCTGTCCGTTGTAGTCCGGCAGGACGTACGCGACCGAGCGGACGAACGTGCCGGAGACACCATGGAGGTTGACGTTCTCGGTGAACCCGCCGCGCAGGGTGTTCGACTTGACGTACAGCCCGTATTTCGTCTCGCCGGTGACGGTGAGGTCGTACGCGTAGACGTCGCGGATGCCGCCGGTCTGCTCGATGCCGCAGGTGATCGCGCCCCAGTTCCCGTCCATCACGCACTTCGCGACGACGATGTTCCGGCACGGCACGCCGACCCTGCGCCCGTCGTCGTCCCGGCCGGCTTTGAGCGCGATGTTGTCGTCGTGCGCCCCGAGGTGGGAGTTCACGATCACCACGTGGTCGCACGACTCCGGATCGCAGGCGTCGGTGTTGGAGCGCGCGGTGCTCGCGTCCGTGCGGACGCCGTCGATCGTGACGTTCCGGCACAGGGTGGGATGCAGCTGCCAGAACATGGGGTTCTTCAGCGCGATCCCCTGGATGAGCACGGTGTCGCACGAGTACGGCTCGACGAACGTGGACCGCATGGTGTGCCCGGAGCCGGGAACGATCCGCTTCTCCGGCGGGATTCCCTCGGCCACCAGCGCTTCCAGGTACTCACGGTCCTTGCCCTTGTTCCAGGACGCCGTGCCCGCCGCGTCGAGCGTGCCCTTCCCGGTCACCGCGATGTTGGATTCCCGGTACGCGTAGATCATCGGCGACCGGTTCACGCATTCGATGCCCTCGTAACGGGTGAGCACGTTCGGGAACTTCGAGGCGTCGGAACCGAACGCGAGCACCGCGCCCGCCGAGAGATGCAGGTCCACGTTGCTCTTGAGGTACACGGCACCGGTGACGAAGGTGCCTTTCGGCACGACGACGTGTCCGCCGCCGCGCGCGTTGGCCGCGTCGATCGCCTTCTTGATCGCGACGGTGTTGTCGGTTTTGCCGTCACCCTTCGCGCCGAAATCGAGGATCGAGAACCTTCGGTCCGGGAAGACCGGGCGTTTCGTCCGCGCGACGATGTCGTTGGCCGCCGGCCACGGGAGAACCGGGGCCGCCGAGGCGGTGGGCGCGAGCAGCGGGCTCGCGGCCACCACGAGACCGCCCTTGATGAGCCAACGCCGGGAGAATCTGCCGTCCATGACGCCTTCTTTCGCAAGAGGACTTCGGTGAAGACGGCGGAATCCCGACTCTAAGGGCGAACCCCGGCCTCAGGAAAGGTCCGGTCCCTGTGAGCGGAGATCGTCCACCTTGGTCATCGCCTCCCGGAGCTCGGCGAGCCAGGCGTCCGCGTGTTCCCCGACCAGCCGGACCGCCCAGGCGAGCGCCTCCGACCGCGACCGCGCGACGCCGGCGTCGACGAGGGTGTCGAGGACCAGGCGTTCCGGCTGCCGCAGCCTGGTCATGACCGGCGCCGAATGCGTGGTGAACAGGTGCCTGGTGCCGCCGAGGCTCGCGCCCCAGGCGACCTTGCGCTGATACCGGTGCTCGGCCTGGCGTGCGATCTCGATCCGCTCGTCGCGGGTCTCCTCACGGAACCGGCTGATCCGGCCGTCTTCGGCCGCCGCACGGGCGGCGTCGTCGGCGTACTCACCGGTGAGCGGCTGGAGCTCGCCGATGATCACGATCTCTTCGCGGTCCACCGTGACCTCGGGATCTCCGGTGAACCAGCCCTCCGGAAGCCGTCCGCCGAACCACGCGGCCGCGTCGTCCCCCGACGGGATGTCCGCCTGCTGCCGGCCGCCCCGGCCCTTCCAGCCTCCACGTCCCATCTGCCTCGCCGTCCTGAAGTAGGTGTGCATGCTCGCCTCCGCGATTACATGATTACAACGCTACCGAAGCTACGCGCGTTTCACGCAAGAGTCAGGCTTGTTCTCCCCCGGCGAACCCCAGGGCAACCGAAAGACCAGCGCACGCGTACTCCCAGCAAGACAGATGGGGAAGGAACGGAAATGTTCAAGAAAGCCATGATCGGCGCGCTTCTGCTCGGCGCCACCCAGCTCGCCCTGGTCGCCCCGGCGACGGCGGCCACCGAAGTCTTCTGGGGTATCTGGCCGGTGGAGGTCGAGCCCGGCGGAGACCTGGCTATCGAGACGAAGGCCGCTCAGGGCGGCTGCACGCCGGCGACTCCGGCCACCTCGGCCGGTTTCGCCGCGCCGATCGACTGGAAGGCCGCGGGAATGTGGGGTGGGCACCGTGGCTACGGCAAAGCGGTGACGACACCTGGCAAGTACACGGCGAACTTCACCTGCAACGACGGCAGGAAGGGGGAGACGCTCACCTTCACCGTGATCGGCACGCCGCCGGGCAGTACCACACCCAAGCCGACGACCAGCACCAAACCGGCCACGCCGACGAAGAGCAAGCCCGCTCCGGCCACGCCGGCGAAGGCCAAGCCCGCTCCGGCCAAGTCGAAGCCGCAGGTCGCGGTGAAGCCGGTCGGCGCACCGCAGACCGGCGGCGGCGCCTTCGCCCCTATGGCGTGGGACTGGTGAGCTGAGAACGCAGGTCCTCCGCGGTGGTGACGGGCCGCTCGCACACGTACCCACGGCACACGTACGCGGCGGCGGCGCCGTCGACCAGCGGCCGATCGGCCAGCAACGGCACTCCTTCGGCGTCCGGGACACCGCTCACGACGACGGCGCCGTCCGGCGACGAAGCGAGGGCGGCGGCCAGCAGATCCGCGCGAGACGCCGCATCCGGCCCGACGACGGCCACCTGAACCGGGCCGGCGGCAGCTGCTTCGGCGACGGTGAGCCAGTGCCCGGCGAACCGCGGCGCGTGGGCGGCGAGCCGTCCCGCACGTGCCAAGGCCTGCTCGGCCGCCTCGCGATAACGGCCCACCCGATCGTGCCCGGCCAGCACGGACGCGGTCAGCAAAGCGTTCGCCAGCGCCGAAGCCCCTGACGGGCTCGCGTTGTCGGTCGGGTCGGAAGGCCGCTGCACCAGGACTTCCGCGTCGTCGGCCGTGTCATAGTAGGCCCCCGTCGCGTCCGGCACACCGAAATGGGCCAAGGCGAGGTCCAACAAGGTGAGCGCGTCGGTGAGCCAGCGCGGCTCGCCGGTCGCCTGGTGGAGTTCGAGCAAACCCTCGGCGAGGCACGCGTAGTCCTCCAGCACACCGGCCGTCGTGCCGACAACGCCGCCGCGTGAAGTCCGGCGCAACCGTCCGTCCACGAAATGAGTGCCCATCAGGAAAGCCGCCGCACGGGCGGCCGCGTCGATCCACTGTGGACGGTTCAACCGCGCGCCCGCCTTGGCGAGCGCGCCGATCGCGAGCCCGTTCCACGCGGCGATGACCTTGTCGTCACGGGCGGGCTGCGGGCGCTCGTTTCGCGCCGCCAGCAGGGCACGACGAACCCGCTCGTAACGCATTTCGTCTTCTGGATGCGGCTCACGCAGCCGCAGGGTCGAAGCACCGTGCTCGAAGTTCCCCCGTTCGGTCACCTGGAACAGCTCGGCCGCCCAGGCGCCGTCCTCCTCGCCGAGCACTTCGGCCAGTTGCGCGGGCGTCCAGACGTAGGTCAGCCCCTCGACGCCATCGGTGTCCGCGTCGAGTGACGCGGCGAAACCGCCTTCGGCCGTACCGAGGTCGCGCAGCAGGAACTCCGCGGTCTCCTCGACCGTCCGCCGCGCGTACTCGTACCCGGTCACACCGTGGAACTGCGCGGAGAACCGTAGCAGCAAACCGTTGTCGTACAACATCTTCTCGAAATGCGGCACTTCCCAGCCCGCGTCAACCGAGTAACGCGCGAACCCACCCCCGAGCTGATCGTTCAGCCCGCCCAGCGCCATGGCCTCGGCCGTGTGCTCGACCATGTCGAGGCCGGAGCCGGTGCGCTCGTGGTGACGCAGCAGGAAGTTCAAGGCCATCGTCGGCGGGAACTTCGGCGCTCCCCCGAAGCCGCCGTTCCCGGTGTCGTACTCCTTGCGCAGCGTGGCGACCGCGGAATCCAGCGCGGCACCGTCCACAACGGACTCCGGCAGCGGGCCGCTCTTCTCGGTGAGGTGGGCGATGATCTGCCGGGCACCGGAACGCAACTCGTCCGGGCGTTCACCCCAGGCTTCGGCGACCGCGACGAGCAACTGCGAGAAAGACGGCATCCCCGGCCGCGGCGACGGCGGATAGTAAGTGCCGCAATGGAACGGCTCACCCTCCGGCGTCAGGAAACAGGTCATCGGCCAGCCGCCCTGGCCGGTCATCGCCTGGGTGGCCGCCATGTACACCGAGTCGATGTCCGGGCGCTCCTCGCGGTCCACCTTGATGTTGACGAAATTCGCGTTCATCAGCGTGGCCGTGGCCTCGTCCTCGAAGGACTCGTGCGCCATGACGTGACACCAGTGGCAGGCCGCGTAGCCGACCGAAAGGAGGATCGGCACGTTCCGCCGTTTCGCCTCGGCCAGCGCTTCCTCACCCCACGGCCACCAGTCCACCGGGTTGTCGGCGTGCTGCAGCAGGTACGGACTGGTCGCGGCCTTCAGGCGGTTCGACATGTCACCAGGGTCGCACGCGGAAAAGCGGGCGCGCAGAACGGCCGTCTGCGCGACACTCATCCGGTGCTCTTGACCATGACGACCACCCGGAACCCCGCCACCGACCTGGGCTTTCTCCTGCACAAGCATCCGGAGAAGGCGCAATCCTTCACGCTCTCGGCCGGGACGGCGCACGTCTTCTACCCCGAGGCGTCCGACGAACGCTGCGCCGTCGCACTGCTGGTCGAGCTCGACCCGGTCGAGCTCGTGCGCGGCGGTGGCACGTCGCTGACCCAGTACGTCAACGACCGGCCGTACGCGGGCGGCTCGTATCTGGCGGTGGCGCTGCGGGCGGTCTTCACCACGGCGCTGTCCGGCCGGTGCGCGAACCGGCCGGAGCTGGTCGACGAGCCGTTCCCGCTGGAGATCCGCGTCCCGTCGCTGACCGCGCGCGGCGGCGCGGAGGTCGTCCACAAGCTGTTCGAGCCGCTCGGCTGGCACGTCGAAGCGAAGGCGATCTCGCTCGACCCCGAGTTCCCGCATTGGGGTGATTCCCGCTATGTCGATCTCCGGCTGACCGGGACCCAGCGGGTCGTCGACGCGTTGCGGCACTTGTACGTCCTGCTGCCCGCTCTCGACGGCGACAAGCACTACTGGATCGGACAGGACGAGGCCGACAAGTTGCTGCGCGCCGGTGAGGGCTGGCTCGCGGAGCATCCGGAACGCGACCTGATCACCAACCGGTATCTCGAACGACGCCGTCCGATCGTCTCGTACGCGCTCGCCCGGCTGGCGGAAGCGGACGACGTGCCCGCCGAGGCCGAAGCCCGGGTCACCGAGCTGCCGGACCGGCCCGAACCGCTGGCCGTCCAGCGTCAGGGCAGCGTGCTCGCGGCGCTCCGGGCGGCGGGTGCACGGCGCGTTCTCGACCTCGGTTGCGGCGGTGGCGCGCTGCTGCGCGTGCTCCAGAAGGAGCCCTCGTTCACCGAGATCGTCGGTGTCGACGTCTCCGCGAGCGCGCTCGACATCGCCGAAAAGCGGCTGAAGGACAAGACACGGATCACCCTGAAGCAGTCCGCACTGACCTATGCGGATCCGTCGCTGGCCGGATACGACGCGGCCGTGCTGATGGAGGTGATCGAGCACGTCGACGAGGAGCGCCTGCCCGCGCTGGAGCACGCCGTGTTCGGGGTCGCCGCGCCGCGGACCGTGCTCGTCACGACACCGAACGCCGAGTACAACCGGCACTTCGAATTCCTCGAAGAAGGCCGGTTCCGGCACGCGGACCACCGTTTCGAGTGGACCCGCGAGCAGTTCCGCTCGTGGGCCGACGGCGTCGCGGCACGACAGGGCTACGACGTCCGCCACCTGCCGGTGGGACAGGAGTCCCAGGAATCAGGACCGCCGACCCAAATGGCGGTCTTCACGTCTCGAAAGGAGGCCGTGGCATGAAACTGACCATTCCCGACATGTCCCTCGTCGTGCTCGTCGGGGCCTCCGGCTCCGGCAAGTCGACCTTCGCGCGGACGCATTTCGCGCCCACCCAAGTACTGTCCAGCGACTACTTCCGCGGCCTGGTGGCCGACGACGAGAACGACCAGAGCGCGTCGGCCGCCGCTTTCGACGTGCTCCATTACGTCGCGGCGAAGCGGCTCGAAGCGGGCCGGATCACGGTGATCGACGCGACGAACGTCCAGCGCGCGTCGCGGGCGAGCCTGCTGAAGCTGGCGAAGGAACACGACGTCCTCCCGACGGCGATCGTGCTCGATCTGCCCGTGAAGGTCTGTCACGAACGCAACGAGGCCAGGCCCGACCGCGACTTCGGCGAGCACGTCGTCCGGCGGCAGCGCGGCGAACTCCACCGTTCGCTGAAGTCGTTGGAGCGCGAGGGTTTCCGTCGCGTGCACGTGTTGCGGAGCGACGCCGAGGTCGCCGAAGCGGAGATCGTCGTCGAGCCGCTGCGCAACGACCGGCGCGACCTGACCGGGCCGTTCGACGTGATCGGCGACGTCCACGGCTGCCGGGAGGAACTGGACGAACTGCTCACCGAACTGGGTTACGTCGACGGCGTGCACCCGGAGGGCCGGACCGCGGTGTTCGTCGGCGACCTCGTCGACCGCGGCCCCGACACACCCGGCGTGCTGCGCCGCGTGATGGCGATGGCCGAGGCGGGCAGCGCGCTGGTCGTCTGCGGGAACCACGAGCAGAAACTGGTCCGCGCGCTGAACGGGCGCAACGTCAAGACGACGCACGGTCTCGCGGAGTCGCTGGAACAGCTTTCCGCGCAGGACGAGGACTTCCGTGCCAAGGCGCACGCCTTCTGCGAAGGGCTCATCGCGCACTACGTCCTGGATGGCGGCAAGCTCGTCGTCGCGCACGCCGGCCTGCCCGAGAAGTTCCACGGGCGCGCGTCCGGCCGGGTGCGCAGCACCGCGCTGTACGGCGACACCACCGGCGAGACCGACGAATACGGCTTGCCGGTGCGGCTGCCGTGGGCACGCGACTACCGCGGCAAGGCGATGGTCCTCTATGGACACACGCCGACGCTGGAACCGGAGTGGATCAACGGGACCATGTGTCTCGACACGGGCTGTGTCTTCGGCGGCAAGCTGACCGCTTTGCGTTACCCGGAGCGGGAAGTCGTCTCGGTGAAGGCGAAGAAGGTCTGGTACGAGCCTTCACGCCCGCTCGAACCGGCGCGGCCGCTGGGCGGACGCGAGCCCGCGGTGCTGGAGCTCGGCGACGTCACCGGCAAGCGGATCGTCGAGACGCGGCACCACGGCCGGGTCGGCGTCTCCGCCGAACAGTCGGCGGCGGCGCTCGAGGTGATGAGCCGCTTCGCCGTCGACCCGCGCTGGCTGCCGTACCTGCCGCCGACCATGGCGCCGTGTTCGACGTCCGAGGCGGACGGCTACCTCGAACATCCCGAGGAGGCTTTCGCCGAGTTCCGCGCCGCGGGTGTCGACCACGTCCTGTGCGAAGAAAAGCACATGGGCTCGCGTGCCGTCGTGCTCGTGTGCCGTGACGACGCCGTGGCCCCCGCACGATTCGGGATCCAGGGGCCGGGCGCGGTGTTCACCCGCACCGGGCGGCCGTTCTTCACCCCGGAGGAGAACGCGCGGCTGATCGCCGGGGTGCGGGAAGCGGCGTCGGAACTGTTCGAGGAACTGGACACGGGCTGGCTGTTGCTCGACACCGAGTTGCTGCCGTGGAGCGCGAAAGCGGGATCGCTGATCTCGGGGCAGTACGCGGCCGTGGGCGCGGCGGCCCAAGCCGTGCTGCCCGCCGCCGTCGCCGCACTGGACGCGGCCGCCGCTCGCGGGGTCGACGTGTCGGAACTGGTGGAGCGGACCAGGGTTCGTGAGTCCACTGTGGACGCGTATCGGCAGGCGTACCGGCGTTACTGCTGGCCGACCGACGGCCTCGACGGCGTCCGGCTGGCGCCGTTCCAGATCCTGGCGTCGGAGGGACACGCGTACCACGACCGGCCGCACGAATGGCACCTTTCGCTGCTGGACCGGCTCACCGGTGACCTCTTCACCCGCACACGGACACTGGCCGTGGACACCACCGACCCGGCGTCGGTGGCGCGCGGCGTCGACTGGTGGCTGGAGCTGACCGGCGCGGGCGGCGAGGGCATGGTCGTCAAACCGGCGGCGAACCTGACGCGGGGCGCACGCGGGCTGGTGCAGCCAGGGGTGAAGGTGCGCGGGCGGGAGTACCTGCGGATCATCTACGGGCCCGACTACACGCTGCCGGAAAACCTCTCGCGCCTTCGCAAGCGGGGTCTCAACAGGAAGCGGGCACTGGCGCTGCGCGAGTACGCGCTGGGGCTGGAGGCGCTGGAGCGGCTGGCGCGCGGGGAACCGCTGTGGCGGGTGCACGAATGCGTGTTCGCCGTACTGGCGCTGGAGTCGGATCCGGTCGACCCGCGCCTCTGACGCGCTTCGGCTCGTGAGTGGTAAGGACGGTTCTAACCGTCCTTACCACTCACGAGCGTCAGTCGGACTTGGCGCTCGGTTTCTCCGTCTTCGCGACCGGCTCGCTCTCGGCCTTCGGGGCTTCGGGAGCCTCCTCGGCAGGCGCTTCCGCAGAAGCGGCGGGCTCGTCGAAGCTCTCCGGCAGCCGCTTCAGGTGCTTGGTCATCGACCGCACCAGCAGCGCGACGGCGATCAGGAACAGGATCAGGATCAGGAAACCCACCGGCGAAGACTTGCCGAAGTCCTCACCTTGGCCGCCGTTGTCGCCGTTTCCGGGCTGCTGCGCCAGGAACTGCGACGACACCGTCACCGGGACGACGGCGAACGCCGGCACCACGAAACTCATTGGCCCTCCTTCAAGCCGGCGAACAGATCGTCCTCCGGCAGGGTGCTGTCCACCAGTGAGCGGACCAGCTCGTATTCCTCGGTCGGCCAGACCTCGCGCTGCAGGTCGCGCGGGACGGCGAACCAGCGGCTGTTCGGGTCGATCTGGGTGGCGTGCGCCTTGAGGGCCTCGTCACGCTGCTCGAAGTAGTCGCCGCATTCGACGCGGGTGGTCACCCGCTCCATGACGTCGGCCTTCTCCGGGTCCCACGACTTGAGCCACTCCTCGTACGGCGACTCCAGGCCGCGCGCGAGCAGGGCCTCGTGGAACACCGTCATCCTGGCGCGCGAGAACCCGTGCACGTAATACAGCTTCATCGGCTGCCACGGCTCGCCCGCGTCCGGGTAGCGCTCCTTCTCGCCGGCGGCGTCGAAGGCCGCGACCGAGATCTCGTGCGTGCGGATGTGGTCGGGGTGCGGGTATCCGCCGTTCTCGTCGTAGGTGACGATCACGTGCGGGCGGAACTCGCGGATGACCTTCACCAGCGCACCGGTGGACTCTTCGAGCGGGATGACCGCGAACGAGCCCTCCGGGACCGGGGGCAGCGGGTCGCCCTCGGGCAGGCCCGAGTCGATGAACCCCAGCCAGGCGTGGCTCACGCCGAGGATCTTGGCCGCGCGGGCCATCTCCTCCCGGCGGATCTCGGTCATGTTGGCCACTACCTCGGGACGGTCCATGGCCGGGTTCAGCACACTGCCCGCTTCGCCGCCGGTACAGGTCACGACCATGACCTCGTGCCCTTCGGCGGCGTACCTGGCCATCGTGGCGGCACCCTTGCTCGACTCGTCGTCGGGGTGCGCGTGCACCGCCATCAGGCGGAGGCGTGACTTCGGCGGTTCATTGGCTGCCACCATGCTCCGAACGTCCCCTTCTCGTTCCCTATTCCCCTGCGACCCTGCCTGACGGCCCGCCCGGCCGGGCGCGGATACTCGAGGGGAACCACTCGCATACGACTCCATTGTCCCTGCGAGCACGACGAGACCTACCGGGAGGCCCGGGTTGAGCACGGGACAGGACGCTCCCAGCGCGGAAAGCACCCGGACGGACGTGCCCGAGGACCGCTACGGCAAGACCCGCGCCGCCAAGCCCGCCCGCTGGCGGCGCCTGGTGTTCGGTGTGGTCGCGCTGCTGGTCAGCGGCGGAATCGCCTATGTCGCGTACACGAACTTCGGCAGCGCGCCCATCGAGGGCGAACGCGTCTCGTTCGACGAGAAGCCGGGCGACGCGATGGAGATCACCATCAACGTGACCAGGGACGATGTGAACCGTCCGGGCGTTTGTGTCGTCCGGGTCCGTGACAAGGCGGGCGCGGAGAGCGGCCGTAAAGAAGTCCTGATTCAGCCTGGTTCGAAGAACAGCAGGGTGACAACCACCATCAAGAGCATCGGAAGGCCGGTCACGGCTGATATCTTCGGGTGCTCGTACGACGTACCACGGTACCTGTCAAGGCCATAGCGGCCAACGGGGTGAAACGGGCGCCCAACGCCGAGGCGCGACCGAATTCCACCGGCGGCGATGCCTCGCGCCGTGTTACTCTGATCTACCGGCACGGCCCAAGACGGGCCGTGTTTTTCCTTTATCTCAGCCAGGCCGGCGCGCCATGCCGGCCCGGTGGCCGGCTTGTACACCCAAGCCTGGCAGGCCCTACTAGGAGATGGTGACCGTGAGCGACACAAAGGTGACCTGGCTGACCCAGGATGCCTACGACAGGCTCAAGCAGGAACTCGACCACTACATCGAGCTCCGCCCGGTCATCGCTGCGAAGATCAACGACAGCCGGGAAGAGGGCGACCTCAAGGAGAACGGCGGTTACCACGCCGCCCGCGAAGAGCAGGGCCAGCACGAGGCCCGCATCCGCCACCTCCAGGAGCTCCTCCGCTCGGCCAAGGTGGGCGAGCCGCCCGCCAACGACGGCAGCGCGGGACCGGGCAAGGTCCTCACCGTGCGTTACGACGGTGACGACGAAGAC
The DNA here is from genome assembly GCF_900105055.1 of Amycolatopsis lurida. Classification (NCBI taxonomy): domain Bacteria; kingdom Bacillati; phylum Actinomycetota; class Actinomycetes; order Pseudonocardiales; family Pseudonocardiaceae; genus Amycolatopsis; species Amycolatopsis lurida. The sequence continues at coordinate 5,329,783 of NZ_FNTA01000004.1, read as the reverse complement.
GAGAACTTCCTCTTGGCGACCCGTGAAGAGGGCACCGAGGGCGACCTGGACGTCTACTCGCCGGAGTCCCCGCTCGGCAAGGCGCTGCTCGGCGCCAAAGAGGGCGAGACCCGCGAGTACGAGCTGCCCAACGGCAGCATCCAGAAGGTGACGCTCGTCAAGGCCGTGCCGTACACCGGCAAGTGAGCCACTCCGCGCACCGCTTCGCGGCCGAGTCGATGAAGGGGCGCCCTCCGCACGCAGCGTGAGTTGACTGCGAACCGGCGCCTCTTCGGCGAATTTTCGTCCGCGCGCGAGAAGGAACACTGTGTGCCCGGCCCGATATGGCCGGGCGCGCATACGAGCCGTTAGCGTGACCTCCGGAGAATTCTGGAGGGAACGATGAGCGAGCTACCGATCTGCGTCGCCTGCGGCATGCAGTACGCGGAACCCAGGTCCGACTGCCCGATCTGCGAGGACGAACGTCAGTACGTCCCGCGGGCCGGGCAACGATGGACCGATCTGAACACCGTCCGCGCGAGCGGGACGTACACGGCTCGTATCGAGGAGCAGGGACCCGGCCTCATCGGGGTCGGATCCACTCCCAACTTCGCCATCGGCGAGCGTGCCCTGCTGGTCAAGGCCGAATCCGGCAACTTCCTGTGGGACTGCGCGGGCTTTATCGACGACGATCTGGTCGCGAAGGTCCGCGAACTCGGCGGGATCACCGGCATCGCGATCAGCCACCCGCACTACTACACCACCATGGTCGAGTGGGCCCACGCCTTCGACGTGCCCGTCTACCTGCACGAGGGCGACCGGCAGTGGATCGGGAGGCCGGATCCGGCGATCAAGCTGTGGAGCGGCGCGACCCTCGACGTCGCCCCCGACCTGCGACTGATCAACCTCGGCGTGCATTTCGCCGGCGGGACCGTGCTGCACTGGCCGGGCGGGGAGAACGGCCGCGGCGCGGTGCTCTCGGGCGACATCCTGCAGGTCATCCCCGACCGCCGCTTCGTCGGCATGATGTACAGCTACCCGAATCTGATCCCGGAACGTCCCGAGGTCGTCCGCCGCGCCGCCGAGATGCTCGACCCGTACGAATTCGAGGCGATCTACGGCGCCTGGTGGGACGCGATCATCCGCACCGATGGGCACGAGGCGGTCCAGCGGTCGGCGAAGCGGTACCTGAGCCAGGTCGGCTAGCTCCGCGCCAGCCGTTCCAGCAGCGGCCGTACGCGCGGCGGAACCGGCGTCGACAACGCGATCGACGTCGACGTCCGCCGCACGTACGGCGCGCCGACCACCTCGTCGACCACACGTTGCAGGTCGTCGTTGTTGCGCGCCACCATCCGCACGAAAAGGTCGCCCTGGCCGGTCGTCGCGTAGACCTCGCACACCTCGTCGATCGCGGACAGCGCCTCGGCGACCTCGGCCCGGCGGCCCTGCGCGATCTCGAGGACGGCGAACGCGGTGAGGCCGTACCCCATCGCCGCGAGGTCGAGTTCGGGCGGGAAGCCACCGAGGATGCCGCGTTCGGTCAGCCGGTCCAGCCTGGCCTGCACGGTGCCCCGCGCGACACCGAGGCGGCGGGCGCATTCGAGCACGCCGAGCCGGGGCGAGTCGGTGAGCAACAGCAGCAGCCGCGCGTCCAGCGCGTCGAGTGCTTCCGACATCGGGCCTACCTCCTACACAGGTTGTCCACTTTGACTGCGTCACCCGGTCTCCGACTGGACATAGTGCGCAGTGAAATCTTTGACCGTTGCGCATTTTGTCACGCGCTCGGATGCTTCTGGGCATGACGCACACAGTGGAACCCCAGGGTGCTCTTGACGACGTGAGCTACGACCAGCTGCGTCAGCTCGTCGGCCTCGTCGATCACGACTCTTCGACCGATCCCTTCCCGGTGAAGTCGATGGACGCGGTGGTGTTCATCGCGGGCAACGCCACGCAGACCGCGTGGTTCTACCAGGTCGCTTTCGGCATGCGGCTCGTCGCGTACTCCGGCCCCGAGACCGGGAACTTCGAGCGCAAGTCGTTCGTGCTGAAGTCGGGCTCGGCCCGCTTCGTGATCACCGGCGGCGTCAAGCCCGACTCCCCGCTGCTCGACCACCACCGCCGCCACGGCGACGGCGTCATCGACCTCGCGCTCGAGGTCGCCGACGTCGACCGGTGCATCGAACACGCCCGCTCGCAGGGCGCCACCGTTCTCGAGGAGCCGCACGACGTCTCCGACGAACACGGCACCGTGCGCATCGCCGCGATCGCGACCTACGGCGAGACCCGCCACACGCTGATCGACCGGTCGAAGTACACCGGCGTCTACCTTCCCGGCTACGAGCCGCGCGAGAGCAGCGTCGTCCGCCCGGAAGGCGCGCCGAAGCGGCTGTTCCAGGCCGTCGACCACTGCGTCGGCAACGTCGAACTCGGCAAGATGGACTACTGGGTCGACTGGTACCACCGCGTCATGGGCTTCGTGAACATGGCGGAGTTCGTCGGCGACGACATCGCGACCGAGTACTCGGCGCTGATGAGCAAGGTGGTCTCCAACGGCAACCACCGCGTCAAGTTCCCGCTCAACGAGCCGGCGATCGCGAAGAAGAAGTCGCAGATCGACGAGTACCTCGAGTTCTACGGCGGTGCGGGCTGCCAGCACATCGCGCTGGCCACCAATGACATCGTCGCGACGGTGACCGCGATGCGCGCCGCGGGCGTCGAGTTCCTCGACACCCCGGACTCCTACTACGACGACCCCGAGCTGCGCGCGCGGATCGGCGAGGTCCGGGTGCCGATCGAGCTGCTCAAGGAGCACCGCATCCTGGTCGACCGCGACGAGGACGGCTATCTGCTGCAGATCTTCACCAAGCCGATCGGCGACCGCCCGACGGTGTTCTACGAGCTCATCGAGCGGCACGGTTCGCTCGGCTTCGGCAAGGGCAACTTCAAGGCCCTGTTCGAGGCCATCGAGCGTGAGCAGGAGCGCCGAGGCAATCTTTAACGGCGAGGCGCCATGGGCGCGGCGCCGAGGCAACCTCTGACCCCGGCAGTTCGCAAGGCGTGAAAGGGCTCTTCATCGCACTTCGTGTGGTGAGGGGCCCTTTCACTGCGTGATGGGGCCGACTTCGTCGGCGCTGGGTGGTACACCGGACGGGAACTAAACTTCGAGCACTCCGGAACCGAAGGCTTCTTCGGACCGTCAGTGTGAAGACGTCAGCACGCAGCTTTTGGAAGGGTCCCGATGCCGGACAACGTCGACGCCAGCGAACGAATGGTGGACAACTGGACGAAGCAGATCCAGGAGACCGCCGCGCGCTATCAGGCGATGGCCGCCCGCATGCAGGGCCAGACCGTGACCGAGCGGTCGAAGGACAACACCATCGAGGTCACGATCGACTCGAAGGGCCTGCTCACGAACCTGGTCATCTCCGAAGCCGCGAGCGGCAAACGGATGGCGGAGGTCTCTTCGCAGGTCATGCGCCTCGTCCAGCTCGCGCAGTCCCGGATCCCAGAGCTGCTGCAGGCGGCGATGGCCGAGACGGTCGGAACCACCGACGAGACGGCGAACCGGGTCATCGCGGAGGCGCAGAGCACCTTCCCGGAAGCCCCGCCGGAGGAGAACCTCACCCCGCCGGTTCCCGAGCGGCACCACCGCTTCGGGCCGGAAGAGGAAGAGCCCCCGACGCCGCCGGCGCAGGCGAACTCGCCTCAGAATCCACCTCAGCCGAAGCCGATCCCACGCCGCCGCCGCACACAGGACGACGATGACGACGAGTTCGGCGGCAGCATCCTTTCGTAGACGTCCATCCGGCCTGGTAGAGGGGAGAAACCATGGCAGGCAAGGGTTATGAGCTCGGCGCCGACCTCGACGCGCACGCCAAGCAGATCGACGGCATCGCCGACGGCCTGCGCACGGCGGTCGACGCCGCGCAGCAGGTGAGCATGCCGACCGACGCGTACGGCATCATCTGCCAGCCGTTCCGGATGATGCTCGACCCGGTCGAGGAGTTCGGCATCAACGCGCTGAACAAGGCCGTCGAGGCCGCGATGGCGGTGGCGAACAACGTGCGGTCCGCGTCGAACGCCTACCAGACGCAGGACGAGAACTTCGCCGCCGAATTCAAGAACGTGCAGGTACCTGACTGATGCCCGAGGGAAACCCGCTCGTCGCGAAGGCACCGACCGATGGCGACGGCCCCGGACCGCTGACGGCAGGGAACAGCGAGTACGGCTACGCGGCGGGCATCGGCGTCGCCGAGTCGGCCATGGACGCCTTCAACGGCATCTCGAACGGTGACTGGATCGGTGGCGGGCTCGGTGTGCTGAGCCTCGCCGGCGAGATGGCCAGCGCCGCGATCGACCCGTTCGGCTACCTGATGTCGTCGGTGGCGTCGTTCCTGATGGAACACATGCAGCCGCTGAAGGACATGCTGGACGCGGTCGCCGGCGATCCGCCGGTCATCCAGTCATACTCCGAAACCTGGGGCAACGTCGCCAAGAAACTGGAAGACACCCAGGTCGAGTTCTCGAACGCGGTCAAGAACGGCACGTCCGGCTGGACGGGCGACGCGGCCGACCAGTACCGCAAGCAGGCCGCGGAACAGGCCGAGGCGATCAGCGGCGCGGCGACGGTCGCGGGCGGGATCAGCACCGTCGTGATGATCTTCGGCGAGATCGTCGCGTTCGTCCGCGAGTTCATCCGCCAGCTGATCGCGGACGCGGTCGGCAAGCTCATCGCATGGGTCATGGAGACGGTGTTCTCCCTGGGCTTCGGCACCCCCGTGGTGGTCGCGCAGGCCGTCACCGCGATCGCCAAGTGGGCCGCGAAGATCGCCGACAAGCTCAAGGAACTCTGCGACGCGATGCGGCGGGTCTCGCCGCTGCTGGGCAAACTGGTCGACGTCTTCGAGAAGATCATCAAGATCTTCGGCAAGATCGCGGGCAAGGTCACCGGCCTCGACGTCATCAACACCAAGAACATCAAGCCGGGCGGGTTCGTCCAGCGCGGCGGCAGCGGCGGCGGATCCGGCGGGACCGGCGGTGGCGGCTCGGGCTCCGGCGACGGCCCGGACGGCGACGGCTCAGGTTCCGGCGACGGCCCGGACGGCGACGGCTCAGGTTCCGGCAGTGGCGACGGTTCCGGCAGCGGCTCCAACGGCGACAACTCCGGGGGCAACTCGGGCGATACCGACAGCGGTCCCAACGACGGCTCCGGCGGCAATTCCGGCGATACCGACAGCGGTCCCAACGACGGCTCCGGCGGAGACACCAGCGGTTCGGGCTCGAACGGCGGATCCAGCGGAGACACCCCGTCGAACACCACTCGTGGCGGAGACGGTGGCGGCTCGTCCCCCCGCTCCGACGGCGGCTCCCCCAACCGTACCGGCGACGGACCGTCCACTTCGGACGGAAATCCCGCCGGCGGTGATGGTTCCCCCAGCACCGCCCGTTCCGACACGTCGACGCCGCACACCCGGTCCGACGGTGGCGCTCCTGGAGATTCCGCCACCCCGAACCGCGCGTCAGATGGCGGTTCGCCCACCCCGAACCGCGCGGACACCGGCGGATCGCCCGCCCCGCACACGCGGACGGACACCGGCGGCTCGCCCAGCCACACTCCCGACGGCGGCTCCCCCGCACCACACACCCGCACTGACGCCGGCGGCTCCCCGAACCACAACCCTGACGGCGGCTCGCCCGCTCCGCACACGCGGACGGACAGCGGAGGTTCCCCGAGCCACACTCCCGACGGCGGTTCGCCCGCACCACACACACGGACGGACACAGGCTCCCCGAGCCACACTCCCGACGGCGGCTCCCCGGCACCACACACCCGCGCGGACACCGGCGGCTCGTCCAGCCACGCCGGCGACGGCGGCGGCTCGCCCCGGACACACGGCGGTGACGGTGGCGGCTCGCCCACCCCTCGGTCCGACCCGTCGCCCGGCCACCACGGCGGCAACGACGGCGGCAGCCCCACCCGGCCGACCGACAGCGGAACGACGACCAGCGGCACCGCGCCCACGGCACCGCGACTCGGCGACGCCGGCCCGTCCCACCTGCCTTCGCAGCGCGGCGGTCCCGGTGGCGACGCCTCGCACGGTGTCCCGCCGCAGGGCCAGCCGATGACCGGCGGTATGCCTCCGCAAGGCGCTCCGGGTGGCACGCCCGGCGGCACCCCGGGTTCGCCCGGCGGCAGGCCGCAGGGTGGCGGCTGGACGGGAACGCCCGGTTCTCCGCGCACCCCGGACACGAACGCCCCCCGCACACCCGACACCCACACCGGCCCCAGCCGCGGTCCCGGCCAGACCGGTCCCGGCGGACGGCCGAACCAGCCTCAGCCGGTCGCCCGGGGCAACGACTTCGGTCCCGGCGCCCAGCCGCACACCGGCGCGCCGGGCACGCACGGCCCCGGCAACCGGCCCGGCGGCACGGGTCCCGGCAACACCGGTCCGGGCGGCCGCGGCCCCGGTGGGCATTCCGGGCCGCCGCATTCGCCGGACGGTCACGGCCCCGACGGGCACGGACTGCGCCAGGACCCGAACGGTCATCCCGACGGCACACCGCACGACCGCGCGCCCGACGGCGAGCCGGATCGTCCGCTCACGCCGGACGAGGTCAACCAACGGCATTCCGAGAGCACTCCTGCGGGCAGCTCGTACCACCGCGGCGACTCGGACATGGGCGACCTGCCGCACCGGGTCCAGCCGGATCCGGACGGCCGCTACACCGTCGACGTGCACGTCACGCCGGACGGGCACGCCCGTATCGGCAACCGCACCTACACCCCGGAAGAGTTCGCGGACATCCTGCGGCGCAACGGGGATTACGACGGCCGCCCGATCCGCCTCATCGGCTGCGACGCCGGCTCGAACGACTTCGCACGCCGCCTGTCGCGGGAACTCGACACCGAGGTGATGGCGCCGAGCAAGCCGGCGTGGACCGACTCGAACGGCCGCGTCTTCTCGTCCGACTACGAGATCGGCCCCGACGGGCGCCCCCGGCCCAAGATCCCGCCGAACGGCGAATGGGACGTCCACAGCCCCGACGGCACCGCCCGCCGGGCGAGCGACGACGGCTTCACCCCGGACACCTCGCACGCGGACAAGCAGGACGTGGACGCCGACAGCGCCCAGAGCCGCGGCGACGGCGACGACGCCGGTCATCCGCCGTACGACGACGTTCCCAAGCCCCGGACGATCAGCCGCGACTCGCCGGAGTTCAACGAGCGGTTCGCCACCTGGGACCGCGGGGCCGACTCGGACTTCTCGGGGCCGCGGGATCGTGTGGGCGGCGGGCACGATCCGATCGACTCGCCCAAGGTCATCGAGGACGTCCACCCGCGCACCCGGAACCGCCAGCCGGATCCCGAAGGGGTTCCGCAGGCTCTGCGCGGGGAAAAGCCGCTGGCGATGAACGCCGAGTACAAGGTGGAGTACAAGAACGGTGCCACCAGCCGGTTCTTCACCGACGACACCGGCAGGGTGACGCACGTCGAGACGACGCTGCCGACGTCGAAGCCCTTCCACAACCCCGACCTGCGCTACCCCCTGCAGCCCAACACGCAGTACCGGGTCCCCAACTTCCACGACCCGAGCAAGCACTGGACCTTCGAAGTCGGTGACAACGGGAAGCCGAGCGCGATGACCGGCGATCCGGTCTTCAAGGGGAAACACGACGACTTCCGCGACGACACGTCGCAGGGCAGGTCGGGCAAGGAAGGCAAGGCGGCCTACCAGGATCACCCGGTGTACCAAGACAAGTACGCGCACGTCGAATGGGCGGGCGGGCATTTCTCGGCGCATGAGATGGGTGGCCCGGGCGAATACGTCAACATGCATCCGCAGATGGCCGCTTCCAACAGTGGCCACTACAAGGACGGCTGGATCCATGACGCGTCCTGGCGGGCGCAAGAGGCGGAGCTGGGCAAGTTCGCCGACGTGCCCGGCCAGAAGATCGAGAACTATCAGGTCCGGATGGAAGGCGACAGCAACGGCATCCCGGAGAACGTGACCATGCGCTGGCAGGAAGTCGTCTACGCGGTCGACAGTCGGGGTGAGCTTCTCCCCGGGCCGGTCGAGGTGTCGCGGGTGACCAGGCAACGCGACTTCCCGAATGATCCTTCCAAGGTCAATTACGGCCCGGACACCCATTACGGAGCGAACTCATGACGGACGAGCTGACCACCGGTATCGCGTCCGCGCTGACGGAGGCCGCGCCGGACGGCTGGGCGAAGATCAGCCTCACCGTGTCCGCGACCGTGCTGGCCTACGACTACGCCACGGAGATCCGGCTGGCCGACGGGCGGAGCGGTGACATCGACCTGCCCGCCGCGGTGCGCGGCGGTTTCCGCGAACTGCGGACCCGGATGTACGAACCAGGTCGCGGAACGTGGTTCTCGGCGAAGCTCGTGCTGACGTCCGGTGCGGCACCCGAGTTCACGTTCAACTTCGACGAAGACCCGAACTGGTGGCCGCCGTTGCATCCGACCACCTTCACCCGCGACCTGGAAGCCTTCCCGCGGAACGAGGAACACGTGCCGCAGTGGTTGCGGGATTTGGTCGCCCAAGGCGTACAACTGGAGCAGGAACGGGAAACACCGGCCTGAACCCGCACCGTGCCATGATGGGTCGCCGCTACCGAGGCGGTGACCACGAGGAGGTTTTACCGGATGGCTGCTCAATGGCCTCAGCTCGACCCCATCGCCCAGAACGAGCTTCTGGGCGAGATCACCTTGTCCGTGGTCGGTGCGCTGCCGCCGGGCTGGCGTGAGGTGGTGCTGGACTACCGGGTGGTCGGCAAGAACATCGACGTCGCGGTCGGCGTGCTCGACCCGAACGGCACTTATCAGGTGTGGGAACCGTCCGTCGAGACGTGGCGCATGTTCCAGCGCCTGCGCGGCGGGATGTACCAGGACGGCGAAGGAACCTGGTTCTCGGCCAGGCTCGTCATCGAACCTCCGTCGCGATTCCGGGTGCAGTACAACTGGCAGAACGAGCCCGACTTCCAGCCGTACCCGTCCCCGGACGAGTTCGCGCTGGAGCAGGAACGGTTCCCCCGCGGCGAGGAGTACATGCCGGACTGGTTCAAACGCGGTCTGGCCGCCTCGGGTGCCCAGCCCCAGTGAGTTCGTCAGTCGCGTGAGTGAGGGGACATGAGCCGACCACAGGTGCCGTTGAACCAGCAGCAGCAACAGCAGCTCGTCTGGCAGATCGGCCATGCCCTCGCCACACCGCTGCCGCCTGGCTGGCAGCAGATGCGCGTCGAATACCGGGCGGCGGGCAGGCATGTCGAGGTCGACCTGCTCGTCACCGGTCCGGACGGTCTGCCGCGACCGGCACAGCCGAGCCCGGATGCCGTGCAATTGCTCGGGAACCTGCGGGCGGGGATGTACCAGCCCGGCCGCGGGACCTGGCTGAGCGCGATCCTGGTCTACGGCTCGGCGACCGTGCTCAGTACGGACTTCCTCGCGGATGTGGAGCCGCCGTGGCGGCAGGCGCCGCCTCCGATCGGCTTCCAGGACGAACTGCGTTTCTTCCCGCGCGCCGAGGAGAGCATCCCGCCGTGGCTGCGGCAGCGCGCCGGGCTCGACGTCGTGCCGGCGACCGCGCCTTCGGTGGCGACTCCGCTCGCCGAGACCCCGGAGGCGCTGAAGTCGCCCCGCGTCTACGACGGTCTCGACGAGTCCGGACGCCCGGTGGTGAACCGTGAGCCGCTTTCCCCGGCCGAGCGGGATCGCGTGCTGGCGTATCTCGACGCCGCCCCGGTCGTGCTGGCGTCACGGAGCTACGACGCCGACGCCTTCGATCCCGACCGGGAACCGCTGGTGCCGTTGAACTTCCGCACGGACGGCCGGTGGTACTGGCCGGGTGCGGTCGCCTACTACCTACGCGAGCACGACGTGGCGCCCGATCCCGAGTTGCTCGGCCACATCCGGGCGCTACGGTTCACCCCGCCGGAGGTCGGAGAGCCCGAACGCGCACTCGCGGTCGCCGCGATCACCGGCCAACCGTCCACTTAGGACTCGCCGATTTCACGGCCGGATGATGCCACCTGACGGATACGTCACGTGACAAGTTCACGGTCCGGGTACTCTTGACGACGGCGGCGAAGGCGACCAGGGAGCGCACATGGCACGGGGGAACATCGGCAGGGTCCGGGCGACCCGCTCCGCCGGGATGCTCCCGGTCGTGCTGGCTCTCACTTCGGCCGCGCTGCTGACCGGCGCCGCCGTCTACACGGTCGACCGCGCCGGTTGCGTGGATCCGGGCCAGTACATCCGGCACGACAACCACATCGAACTCGTCGGCGGCTGCGTCGACGGCTCCGAGCTGTCCGCCGTGCCGAAGGGTACTTCGCACGAGGCCGACTCGAAGAGCGGCGTCACGCCCAGCAACTACCGCCCATAACCGGGCGATTCCTCCCACCACACCGCGCTGACCAGCGCGAACAGAGCAAGGGACCTTTGCTCCCACTTACTTAGCTCGGCTAAGCGAGTGGAAGCAAAGGTCCCTTGCTCACTCCCTGGGCTCGGCGGCGGTCAGCCCAGGGCCTTGGCCAGATCGTCGACCAGGTCGCTGCCGTCCTCGATGCCGACGGACAGGCGCAGCAGGTTGTCCGGCACCTCCAGGGTGGACCCGGCGGTGCTCGCGTGGGTCATCTTGCCGGGATGCTCGATGAGCGATTCGATCCCGCCCAGCGACTCGGCGAGGATGAACAGCTTCGTCTTCGACGCGACGTCGAGCGCGGCCTGCTCGCCGTCGATGTGGGTGAACGAGATCATCCCGCCGAAGCGCCGCATCTGCTTCGAGGCGACCTCGTGCCCGGGGTGCTCCGGCAGGCCCGGGTAGTAGACGCGCTCGACCTTCGGGTGCTTCAGCAGCATCCGGGCGATCAGTTCGGCGTTGTCGCTGTGCCGCTCCATCCGCAGCGCGAGCGTCTTGATCCCGCGCAGGGTCAGCCACGCGTCGAACGGGCCGGGCACCGCGCCCGCCGCGTTGCGCAGGTAGAACAGCTGCTCGCGCAACTCGTCCTCGTTCGTCAAGATCGCGCCGCCGACGACGTCGGAGTGCCCGCCGAGGTACTTGGTCGTCGAGTGCAGGACGACGTCGGCACCCAGCGAAAGCGGGTTCTGCAGGTACGGGGTGGCGAAGGTGTTGTCGACGACCAGGCGGGCGCCGGCGCCGTGCGCGACCTCGGCCAGCGCGGCGATGTCGGCGATCCCCAGCATGGGGTTCGTCGGCGACTCGCACCAGATCAGCTTCGTCTCCGGCCGGATCGCCGCGCGGACCTCATCGATGTTCCCCAGGTCGGCGACCGTGTGCTCGACGCCCCACAGGCTCAGCACCTTGTCGATCAGGCGGAACGTGCCGCCGTACGCGTCGTTGCCGAGCACGAGGTGGTCTCCGGGCCGAAGGGTCGCCCGCAGCAGGACGTCACTCGCCGCCATCCCCGACGCGTACGCCAGACCGTGCCGCGCGCCTTCGAGCGCCGCCAGCGCGACCTCCAGCGCGGTGCGCGTGGGGTTCGCGGTGCGGGAGTACTCGTAGTCGCCTTCGCGCGTGCCGCCGACGCCGTCCTGCGCGTAAGTCGAGGTCTGGTAGATCGGCACGATGACCGCGCCGGTCCGGGGATCAGGGGTCTGCCCGGCGTGGATCGCGCGCGTCTCGAAGCCCAGCAGAGAGTAATCGTCGGCCATACCGTCAAGGGTACGACCACCCCTGCGCGATCCCATCGTCTGGGATCGAACTCACCACTGCCCGGGCGGCTGTCCCTGCTGCTGGGCACCGGGGGCCGGCGGGTATCCGGGCTGCGGCGGTGGATATCCGAAGTTCGGCGGTTGCGCGGCGCCGGCCTGTGGCTTCGCCGCCAGCCAGCGCACCGTCGGCGGGACCAGCGCCAGCACGAGGGTCGCGATCGCCGGGATGAGGACCACGAAGAGGAGCCAGCCGAAGCCGAAGAACAGGGTCACCCCGCTGTACGAGAAGTGGTAATGCACGTCGAACGCCCGGAGCAGGAAGGTCAGCGCCACGAACCCGATGGCGGACGCGGCTCCGATCACGGTGAGCACCCGTCCGGCCCGCTTGCGCAGGAGCAGCATGATCCCGCCGCCCAAGAGCAAGGCCGCGCTGACGAGGTCCAGCGCCGCCCCGACCAGCAGGAACGAAATGAAGTAGTCGGACAGCTCGATGATGTGGGACACCAGCCCGGCGAGGAACCAGAGCCCGCCGAGGATCGCGAGGATCCCGGCGATGATCGCGGTCGCGCCGCTCGGCTGCCGCATCGGCCCCGGCGGGTAGGCACCCGGTGCCGGGTATCCCTGCGGCGGGTATTGCTGGAAGGTCATGTCTCCCCCTGTCGAATTCCTTGCCCGAAAAGTACGCCGGATCTCACCATCCGCCCTGCTGGGGGGACTGGTTCTGCGGCCGGTACGGCTGCACCGGCGCGGGCCGCCAGCGCAGATACCTGAAAGTCGGCGGGAGGACCGCCAGCAGGAGCGCGAGCAGTCCGAACACGACCATGGCCAGGCGGAGGACGCCGTCGAAGGTCGCGAACCGGAGCAGGAAGTCGAGGTGGATCCGGTACGGCACGCGGAAGGCGATCGGTTCCAGCACGACGGCCACGATGGCGAGCAGCGAACCGAGGATCAGCAGGATGGCGCCGATCAACGAGCGGAAGAACGTGGTCAACGCGCCCATCAGCAGGAACAACGCGGCGAGCAGGTACAGCACCAGCTCGACGAGCGCGAAGCCCGGCAGGTTCGAGAGGCTGAACCCCGACGGGAGCTCGATGAAGTAGCGGATCGGGATGAAGCCCGACGCGAGGGCACCGACGAGGCCGAGCACCGCGGCGATGATCGCCGTCGCCCCGGAGGGCCGGGCCTGCGGCGCGGGATACCCATAAGCCGGTCCGGGCTGCTGTGCGGGATATCCGTACGGACCGGTCACGTCGCTCCCGTCGGCCAGGTGTGGGTTGACGGCGCTCACCCTAGCCTCCGGAACCTGGCCGTGGCAGGCGAATCGGGGATACCCGGGCGAAACGGAACACCCCCGGCCGCGGGCCGGGGGTGTTCCGAGTGAAACCGTTCAGTGGCGGCGAATCACCACTGCTGCGGGGGCTGACCGGGCTGCTGGCCCGGCTGGCCGAAACCACCGCTGGGCGGACCCTGCTGGCCGGGCTGCTGCCCGAAACCGCCGGGCTGCTGCGGAGGCTGGCCGAAGCCACCCTGCTGCTGACCCGGCTGAGCGAAACCACCGCTGGGCGGACCCTGGTGCCCGGGCTGCTGCCCGAAACCACCGGGCTGCCCCTGCTGCGGGAAACCACCCGAAGACGGCTGACCGGGCTGGCCGAAGCCACCCTGCGGCTGACCGTACGGACCGGGCTGGCCCGACTGACCGGGCTGGCCGAAGCCACCCTGCGGCGGGCCACCGAAACCGCCGGGCTGGCCGCCCTGCGGGGCACCCAGCACCGAACCGCCGCCACCGAGACCCACGAACTGCGCGGTCGCCGGGATCAGGCCCAGCACACCGACGATCAGGATCACGATGCCGAGGAGCAGGTGCAGCAGGCCACCGCCGATACCGGCGCCTTCCCTGGCGGACGGCGGCAGCTTGTCCAGGAAGTCCGACGACGGGGTCGAACCGCTGAGCAGGAGGACGCCGAACAGCACCAGCAGCGCACCACCGGCGGCGACGACGATCGGCGCGATCTTCTTCACCGTGCCGGGGAGCTTGCCCGCGAGGGCCAGCCCCACGCCACCGGCGAGGGAGACGAGCGACCCGACCAGAAGCATGATCACGTAGAACCAGGTCGCCCCCGGACCGACCACACCGGCCTCGTCCAGGAACTTTTCGATCTGCTCTTGGTTCGGAGCGCCGTCGAAGACCTTCGAATAGTCGCTGGCGTCACCGAAGTAGACGAACGACACGATCAAGGCGATCAGGCCGAGCAACGCCACGACGCCACCGGCGATGAACCCGAACATCGGGTTCCCGCCGCCACCGCCCGCGGCGGCGGGGCTGTAGCCCTGTGGCGGTCCGCCGAAACCGGGCTGCTGGCCGAAGCCGCCCTGCGGCGGTCCGCCGAAGCCCTGCTGCGGCTGGCCGAAGCCCTGCTGCTGCTGGCCCTGCGAGGGGTCGAAGCCACCCTGCTGGGGCTGGCCGAAGCCCTGCTGCTGACCGAAACCGCCGCCCTGGGCGCCGTAGGCACCGGCGGACGGGTTGTCGGCCGCGCTCGGCGGCGGGGCGTACGGGATGGCAGGCGGCTGCGAACCCGGCGGCACGAGCTGGGTGGACTCGGCGGTGGGGCTTTCCCCGCCGCCGCTCACCGGCTGCACGACCTGGGTCGCGTTCGCGTCACCGGAACCCGGCTGGACCGGCTGCACGACCTGCGTGGGCTCCGGCGTGTCGCCGAACCCGCCTCCCTGGGGCTGCTGCTCATAGGAGGGCTGCTGCCCGTACTGCGGTTGCCCGTAGTCGGGCTGAGCGGGCTGGCCGGGCTGGACCACCTGGGTCGGTTCCGGGGAACCGAACGGGTTGTCTTGCTGCGGCTGAGGGCCACTCGGGGGTCCCTGCGGTGGCTGGGCGCCACCCCAAGGCTGATTCGGTGGCTGCGGAGCACTCATTTGGGTCTTGAACCCCCTTGACGAGGACATAAAAGTTCAACTCACCGGACACGCTATCGGATAGCGGGTCGGGCCGCTCGTAACGCCCCGGCCCGACCATCCGATGAAATGCCTCTTTACCGTCCCGCGAGAAACGCGAGCAGGTCGTGCCGGGTGACGACCCCCGCCGGCTTGCCGTCGACCAGCACCAGCGCGCCGTCCGCGCCCGAGAGCGCGTTCATCGCCACGCTCACCTGTTCACCGGCGCCGATGGTCGGCAGCGGCGGCGACATGTGCTGCTCGAGCCGGTCGGCCAGCTGCGCCTTGCCGGTGAAGAGCGCCTCGAGGAGATCACGCTCGTTGACGGCGCCGACGACTTCGGCCGCCATGACCGGCGGTTCCGCGCTGACCACGGGCATCTGGCTGACGCCGAACTCGGAAAGGATCGCCACCGCTTCGGCGACGGTCTCGTTCGGGTGACTGTGCACCAGGTTGGGGAGGGAGCCGCTCTTCTTCGTCAGGACGTCGCCGACGGTCCTGCCGCTGGAGTCCGGCGGGAGGAAGCCGTAGGAGGACATCCAGCTGTCGTTGAACACCTTGGTGAGGTAGCCGCGGCCACCGTCGGGCAGGAGCACGACGACGACGTCGTCCGGGCCGAGGCCCTCGGCGAGCTTGAGCGCCGCGGCGACGGCCATACCGCACGAACCGCCGACGAGGAGCCCCTCTTCGAGCGCGAGGCGGCGGGTGATGTCGAACGAGTCCGCGTCCGACACCGCGATGATCCGGTCGGCGATGTTCCGGTCGTAGGTGTCCGGCCAGAAGTCCTCGCCGACGCCTTCGACCAGGTACGGCCGCCCGGAACCGCCGGAGTACACCGAGCCTTCGGGGTCCGCGCCGATGACCTGGACGCGGCCGTCGCTGACCTCCTTGAGGTACTTGCCGGTGCCCGAGATCGTGCCGCCCGTGCCGACGCCCGCGACGAAGTGCGTGATCTTGCCTTCGGTCTGGCGCCAGAGTTCCGGGCCGGTCGAGTGGTAGTGGCTGGCGGGGTTCTCCGGGTTGGCGTACTGGTTCGGTTTCCAGGCGCCCTCGATCTCGCGCACGAGGCGGTCGGAGACGTTGTAGTAGGAGTCGGGGTGCTCCGGCGCCACCGCGGTCGGGCAGACCACGACGCGCGCGCCGTAGGCCTTGAGCACATTGCGCTTGTCCTCGCTGACCTTGTCCGGGCAGACGAACACGCACTTGTACCCCTTGCGCTGCGCCACCATGGCCAGCCCGACGCCGGTGTTGCCGGAGGTCGGCTCGACGATGGTGCCGCCGGGCTTCAGCTCGCCGGAACGCTCCGCGGCTTCGATCATCCGCAGCGCGATGCGGTCCTTGACGCTGCCGCCGGGGTTGACGTACTCGACCTTGGCCAGGATGAGCGGCTGGAGCCCCTCGGCCAGTGCGTTCAGCTTGACCAGAGGGGTGTTGCCCACGAGGTCCACGATGTGCTCGACGTATTCCACTCCCACAGCCTAAACGCCGCAGGTCGCGATGTGCCCACTCAACTGCGCACGATGATGTGTCCCTGGAAAAGAGTGGCGTGGATCGCCTTCGCCTTTGACCCGCACCCCCCTCCGGTGGAGGATGCGAGGTGAGCAACCGCTTAGCGCGTCTGGATCGAAAACAAGGGAGTGTCGTTCCATGCCCGAAGCCGTCATCGTCTCCACCGCCCGATCCCCGATCGGCCGCGCCGGCAAGGGATCGCTGGTGAGCATCCGCCCGGACGACCTCGCCGCGCAGATGGTCCGCGCCGCGCTCGACAAGGTCCCCGAACTCGACCCGACGCAGATCGAAGACCTCATGCTGGGCTGTGGTCTCCCGGGCGGCGAGCAGGGCTTCAACATGGGCCGCGCCGTCGCCGTCGAACTCGGCTACGACCATCTGCCCGGCTGCACGATCACCCGGTACTGCTCGTCCAGCCTCCAGACCACCCGCATGGCGCTGCACGCGATCAAGGCGGGCGAAGGCGACGTGTTCATCTCCGCCGGCGTCGAGACCGTGTCCCGCTTCGCCAACGGAAGCTCCGACTCCTGGCCGAACACGCACAACCCGCTGTTCGCCGACGCCGAGGCCCGCACCGCCCAGGTCGCGGCCGAGGGCGCCGACAGCTGGACGGATCCGCGTGAGAACGGCGCCCTGCCGGACGTCTACATCGCGATGGGCCAGACCGCCGAGAACCTGGCGCGACTGAAGAACGTGTCGCGTGAGGAGATGGACGAGTTCGGCGTCCGCTCGCAGAACCTCGCCGAGAAGGCCATCGCGGACGGCTTCTGGGCCAAGGACATCACGCCGGTCACCCTGCCGGACGGCACCGTGGTCTCGAAGGACGACGGTCCGCGCGCCGGCGTCACCCTCGAAGGTGTCTCCGGCCTCAAGCCGGTCTTCCGCCCCGACGGCCGGATCACCGCGGGTAACTGCTGCCCGCTCAACGACGGCGCCGCCGCGGTGATCATCATGTCCGACACCAAGGCTCGCGAACTGGGGCTGACGCCGCTCGCCCGCGTCGTCTCCACCGGTGTTTCCGGGCTGTCGCCGGAGATCATGGGCTACGGCCCGGTCGAAGCGTCGAAGCAGGCGCTCGCCCGCGCTGGGATGTCGATCGGCGACATCGACCTCGTCGAGATCAACGAGGCGTTCGCCGCGCAGGTCATCCCGTCGTACAAGGACCTCGGAATCGACCTCGACAAGCTGAACGTCAACGGCGGCGCGATCGCCGTCGGCCACCCGTTCGGCATGACCGGCGCGCGGATCACCTCGACGCTGATCAACTCGCTTCAGCACCACGACAAGCAGTTCGGCCTCGAGACGATGTGCGTCGGCGGCGGCCAGGGCATGGCGATGGTTCTGGAGCGTCTCTCCTGATCCTCTGACCTGCAAAAGAGAGCAAGGGACCTTTGCTACCGCTTACTTAGCCAGGCTAAGCGAGTGGCAGCAAAGGTCCCTTGCTCTCTTCTGGCGCCTAGTGGGTCATGATCGGCGGGGCCGGGGCGACCTCGCCGTCCGCGCCCTCCGGAAGGGCGGGCTTGGTCTTCGGCAGGAACGCCGCCGGGATCAAGCACAGCGCGAGCAGGATCATCGACCACAGGAACGTCGTCGAGAACGCGTCCGCGGTCAGCCCCGAGGCCGCTTCGCGCGTCGCCGGGTTCATCACCGCGGCCGTCGCGGCCAGCTGTCCCTCCGCGGTCGGCACGCCGAACTTCCCGGCGAGCAGCGCCGCGAGGATGATCGACAGCACCGCCGAACCGATCGCGCCCGCGGTCTGCTGCAGGATGTTCGTCGCCGTCGATGCCTTCGCCATGTCCTCCGATTTGAGCGTCTGCAACGCGGCCGAGGTGATCGGCATCATCGTCGCGCCCATGCCGAGCCCCATCACGAACAGCGCCGAAAGCAGCAGCCAGTACGGCGTCGCCGCGGTGATCTGAGTGAAGGCGATCAGGCCGGCGAGCATCAGCACGAGGCCGGGCAGCACGATCTTCCGCGCGCCGATCTTGTCCGCGAACCGGCCCGCGATCGGCATGGTCAGCATCGCGCCGACACCCTGCGGAGCGAGCAGCAGACCGGCGTTCATCGCCGATTCGCCTCGCGCCAGCACGAAATACGTCGGCAGGAGCAGCATCGCGCCGAAGAACGCGACGCAGAAGAACGTCATCGTCACCATGGCGACGGAGAACGACGGGTTCTTGAACAGTTTCAGATCGAGCAGCGGGTTGGTCACCCGGTTCGCCCTGACCACGAACGCCACCAGCAACGCGACCCCCGCCAGCGCGGGCAGCCAGACGTCCACCGCGCCGACACCGCCGGCCGACGGGATGTTCGAAACACCGAAGATCAGCGCCGCCAGGCCGGGCGAGACCATCAGCATGCCGAGGAAGTCGAACCGCTCGCTGGGCTCCGGCCGGTCCTTCGGCAGCAGGCGCCACGCCATGGCCATGGTGATCAGGCCGATCGGCACGTTGATGTAGAAGATCCAGCGCCAGCTCACCGCGTCGACCAGCCAGCCGCCGAGGATCGGCCCGCCGATCGGGCCGAGCAGCATCGGCACCCCGAGCACGCCCATCACGCGCCCGATCCGGTGCGGTCCGGCGGCCCTGGTCAGGATCGTCATGCCGGCGGGCATCAGCATGCCACCGCCGAAGCCCTGCAGGACCCGGAAGACGATCAGCGATTCGACGTCCCAGGCCATGCCCGCGAGCATCGAGCCGATCAGGAACAGCCCGATCGCGGTCATGTAGAGGCGTTTGGTGCCGAACCGGTCCGAAGCCCAGCCGGTGATCGGGATGACCGTCGCCAGGGCGAGCATGTAGCCGGTCGCGATCCATTGGATGGTGTCGAACGAGGTCTGGAACTCGATGGTCAGTTTCTGGAGCGCGACGTTGACGACCGTCGTGTCGAGGATCGCCATGATCGCGCCGAGGATGACGACGCCGGCGATCTTGAGCACGCCCGCGTCGAGTTTGTCGCCGCCCGGTGCGGCCGGGCTTTGCGTTGACATGAAAAATCCGTCCCTGATGCTCAGTGTCCCCGGGACGCGACGACCCCCGCGGTCGCGACTACGGAATCGATGCCCGGCCTCGCGCCGAGCCTTCCCCAATCGAGCTTGTGCATTAATGCGCAAGCTCAGAACGTAGCCGAGGGTAGCCGAACACAGGTTTTGTCTGCCAACTTTTTCCCGTACGCGGGCCTAATGGGCAGACCCGCGTACGACATGTCACGAAGAGTGATCAGCAGACGCTGTCCGTCGGGGTCGGGTTGCCGAGCCCGAACAGCGGTCGCAGCTTCAGCCCGATCCAGGTGCCGCCGAGCGCGAAGACGCCCCACAGCCAGCCGTGCAGGCTGCCGACCGAGATGCCGCCGAGGTAGGCGCCGATGTTGCAGCCGCCCGCCATCCGCGCGCCGACGCCCATCAGGATGCCGCCGAGCACCGCGGCGACGGCGGTCCGCCACGGGATCGAGCTGTGGATCTTCCACGCGCCCGCCGCCGCGGCGGCGACCCCCGCGCCGATCATGATGCCGATGTCGGTGAGGCTGTTCTTGTCCTTCCAGATCGGCCCCGCCAGCGACGCCGCGTTCGCCTTGATCCGCCAGAATTCCCAGGTCTCGGGGTGCAGGCCGAACACCTGAAGGATCTTGGCGCCCCACAGGCTGAACGCGCTCGTCACGCCCCAGATCCCGCCGGAGACCAGGAAGACCGCGCCCGCCAGTACCCCGAGCACGACGGCGCCGACGAGGATCGGCCAGGAGCCGCGGTAGATCCGGGCGAAACCGCGCGCGGTCGGCACGACGTCGACCGGCGGCGGGTTGCGGCGCTTCTGCACGAACCGGGTCCCCAGCACGATCGCGGCGAGGACGGCGACGGTGATCGCCCACGAACCGAACCAGCCGACATGGTCGGCGAGCAGGACCCCCTTGAACTCGGGCCAGCCCGACAGCAGCGGATACGCCCACGTGTAGAGGACGGATCCGGTGATGAAGCCGCCGAGGGTCAGCACGATCGTCGACTGACCGGAACCGACCGCGAACAGCGTCCCCGAAGCGCACGCGCCACCCAGCTGCATACCGATCGCGAAGATCGTCGCGCCGACGAACAGCGCGAGCCCCAGCCCGCCCGCCGTCGGATTCGGCGTGCTGCCGAAGAGCCCGGATCCGGTACCCACGATCAGCGCGATCAACGTCGCGGCCGTTCCGAGCAGCAGCGTGTGCGCCCGAAGCCCCTGGCCGTTCCCGACCGCGATCAGCTGGCGCCAAGCCGAGGTGAACCCGAAACGGGAGTGGAAGAGCGCGAGGCCGAGCAGCAGACCCAGGATGAGCAGGACACCGAACTTCGCTCCGTGCGCGGCCCAGACGTACCAGGTCAGTCCGACCGCGAGGGCACCCGCGACCGCCAGCGGCACCACCTTGACCGGCTCCCCCGGTTGCGGGACCGGGGCGGCGCAGGACGTCGGGAAGTCGAGGAGTTTCTTCTCACCGGCTTGGGTTTCGGTCGTCGCCACCAGGACTCCAGGTCGATCGGCGGGGTGGGGGACGAGCAACGTTAGGACCGGTGACCGCCCGGTCGCAGCCCGTCCCACACTGTGCGACGAACGGCGGCGCGCGCACGGCCGGATGGCGGCGGTAGCAAAGGTCCCTTGCTACCTGGTGCTCTTCACGCAAACCGTCGACGGCGGTGTCGAATAGCTCTTGAGGTGGGTCGCGTCCGTGTCGTCACAGGTCGCGACGCTGTCGACCACCTTCAGAACCTCCGCGTCCCGCGCGGGCTCCGAGCAGGGGACCTTCTGATAGGCCACGCTGTCGGCCAAAAAGTTCTCGAGACAGTCGCCCTGCTTGGCGTTGATCATCATGCAGAGCTTGTACGAGGCGAAGGTCTTGTCGACGGTGAGCTGGTCGTACTCGCCCGCCGGGCAAGCGCCGCCCGCGTCGGTCTTCGCCCCGGCCTTCACGTTGGCCTCGGCCGAGCCGCAATCCGCCTTCGCCGGATCCTCGCCGACGTCACCGAAAGTGGTGATCGCGTAGCAGTCCCCCACCCGGACGTCGTCCGTGTTCGAGAGGTAGCCGACGATCCACGACGACGCGCTCAGCACCACGATCGCGACCGGTACCAGGAGGCCGGCCCAGAACCACTTGGAACGCTTCGGCCTGGCGGGTTCGCCACTGTGCTCGGTCATGGGGCCAGCGTATTCGCGGCGACGAAAAAGGGCGCCCCGATCGCTCGGAGCGCCCTTCCCGGAGAATCGGCGTCAGTCGTTTTGGAAGTACGACAGCAGCCGCAGGATCTCGAGGTACAGCCAGACCAGTGTGGTCATGAGACCGAAGGCGGCGAACCACGCCCACTTCGACGGCATGCCTTCGCGGATCATCCGGTCGGCCTGGTCGAAGTCGAGCAGGAAGCTGAACGCCGCGACACCGATCACCACGAGGCTGAAGATGATCGCGATCGGCCCGCCGTCACGCAGCGGGTTGAAGCCGAAGAAGCTGGTGATGAGGTTGACCAGCATCAGGATCGCGACACCGACGACGGCGCCGATGATCCACTTCGTCAGCTTCGGGGTGACCTTGACCGCACCGGTCTTGTAGACGACCAGCATGGCGATGAACACACCCGCGGTGCCGATGATCGCCTGCAGCGCGATACCGGGGTACAGCGCTTCGAAAAGGCCGCTGATCGCACCGAGGAAGACGCCCTCGGCGGCCGAGTACGCCAGCGTGAGCGGGCCGCTCGGCTTCTGCTTGAAGATGATCACGAGCGAGATCACGAGGCCGACGAGCATGCCGCCGACGAGCGCGCCGATCACACCGCCGCTGATACCGGTGATCCGGCCCGCGGCGTCCACGGGCAGCTGGCTGATCGCCCAGATCGCGGTGAGCACACCGGTCACCAGCGCGGTGCCGAGGCTCAGCGCCGTCTTGATGACGACGTCGTCGACGGTCATCGGACGGTCGCCGGCGCCGGCGGAGGTCTGCGGAGGGCCGTAGCCGGGCACGCCGCCCTGGGGTTGGTTGAAGCCTACGTTGGGTCCGTACTGCGCCGCGCCACGCGGCAGATTCCGGAACGCCGGGTTGCTACTGGATCGCACCTGATCCTCCTGGATCTACTGGCACCTGCATCGGGTTCAACGACCGCGGGGGCCGCCCGGTTCCCGTCGAAGTAAAGACGACTTTACTCACAATCGGCGCGACGCCCATCCCCCACACCGTATGCGGCGGAGATCACCGACCGTTCACCGATACCCCACCTGATGCCGTATTGCCAAAACCGCTGATCACCCGCCACTCTCCACGTTGCGTGTTCGGATTCTCACCGAAGGCGTGTCGGGGAACCTATCGATCGTGTGGCCTGCGCCGACGTAAATGCGCCGGGGCAGAGCACGGCCAAAGGAGTCAACACACCATGGGGTGGACCACACGCCCGAGCGTGCGTTCGCGCACCTTGACCAGCCTGATCGCGACGTGCCTGCTCGGCGCCTTGTCCGCCACCGTCGCGGTGACACCGGCCTCGGCCGCCGAGAACGAAGGCGTCGGCTACAAGATCACGCCCGGCCAGACGGTCGACAGCAAGCCAAGAGACCGCGACTGGCTCGGTTCCTACGTCGTCAACGGCAAGCACGTCTTCTGTGTCAGCTTCCAGCTGAAGGCGCCGGACTCGGCGGAGAAGTACAAGCCCGGCGACGAACTCCTCGACAAGTGGGGACAGAAGCTGCCGGAGGACGTCGCGGCCAACATCTCCTATCTGCTCCTGCGCTACGGCGGCACGCAGGACAACGCCGAGGCGGCGGCGCTCGCGCACCTGCTGCACTCGTGGACGTCGAAGCCTCGTTCCGACGCCGACCTCAAGCCGGACCTCGAGCCGGAGAAGATCGGCTACGACATCGAGGGCGCCCTCGGCAAGCTGAAGACGCAGCACGCCGATGCCGCCACAGCTCTCGAGAAGATGACCAAGGACGCCGAAGCGAACCGCGGCCCGTGGACCACCGCGATCACGCCGCCGAAGGAAGACCAGCACATCGGCACCGCGGGCGAGTGGACGATCAGCGTCAAGAACGCCAAGGGCAAGGGCATCTCCGGGGTGCCCGTGCGGCTCACGCCATCGAACGCGACCGTCGACAGCGGTGAGAGCACCAAGCCCGCGTCGACCTCGAACACCAAGGCCGAGAAAGCCGCCACGGTGAAGACCGGCGAGGACGGCACCGTCACGGTCAAGGTCACGCCGACCGGTGACCAGCCGAAGCTGTCCAGTTCGCTGTCGGCCCCGGCGGACCGGCCGTACGTGCAGTTCCCCGTCACGACCGGGGTGCAGAACGTCGTCTCGACCGGCGGCGAGAAGGAACTGAAGGCCCAGGGGGTCGCGGTCGTTTCGAAGCCGGGCAAGGTCCAGGTGACCAAGGTCGACGCGAAGACCGACAAGGGAGTCGCGGGCGCCGTGCTGCGGATCACCGCGAAGGACAAGTCGACGGCTGCGGTCGGCCACGACGGCAAACCCCTTAACGGCGCCGACGGCAAACCCGCCGTCGTCACCACCGAAGGCGAGAACGGCACCGTCACCGTGGAGAACCTGCGGACCCCGCAGGAGATCTGTGTGGTCGAGGTCAGCGCGCCGCCGGGCTACACCAACGCCTTCGATCCGAAGAATCCGCCGTCCGCCTGCGGTGAGGTCAAGCCGGGTGAGACGCTGACGCTCAAGGTCGCCAACACGCCCAACGAGGTACCGCGCACCATTCCCGCCGGCGACCGGCCGGTGGCGATGATGCAGGGCACCGTCGAGAACTCGGCGTCGACCGCCGGCATCCTCGGTGTCGGCGCGCTCGCGCTCCTCGGTTCGCTGATGGTGGGCGTGGCCGCGCGGCGGTCTTCGCGACGCTAAGAGGTTCTGGAATGTCAGTACGACGCGGGTTCGCGCTGGGAGCCGTCACGGTCCTGTGCGCGGACCTCGTCGCGGCCCTGCTCATCTGGCCGCCGACGACAGTGGTGACGGGGACGGCCCAGGCCGTCTCCGTCTCAGTCGCGGGCGGCGCGCCCGCTGCTCCCGCGCAGCAGGAGACCCCGCCTCCGCCGGACATCGTCCCCACGACTCCGACGGTTGCCTCACCGCCGCCGTCGTCGTCGAAGGCGCCCGAAGCACCGAAACCACAGGGCCCGGGGACGATCCGGCTGCCCGCGGGCGGTGCGGCGAAACTCGTGCGCAAGGAACTCGGACCGGGGGCGGAGCTTCCCGTGCCGGAGAACCTCGGTGAGGTGACCTGGTGGGGCGCCGAACTGAGCGCGGCCACCGGCGCCAGTGTGTTCGCCGGCCACGTGAACTGGAAGGGCGCGACGGGTCCTTTCGCGGAGCTGTGGACCGAGCGGATCGGCGGCACCGTCACCGTGGTCGACAAGGCCGGGAAGTCCTGGCAGTACAAGGTCTCCCAGCTGATCACGCTGAAGAAGAACGAACTGCCACAGCGCGCGGACGAGCTGTTCGGCCAGTCCGGCCCCCATCGGATAGTCCTGGTCACCTGCGGCGGCCGATGGGTCGGCGGGGAGACCGGATACGCCGAGAACCGGGTCGTCATCGCCGACCCCGTCTAGTTACCCGTGAGTAACTTCACGGGTGCCGTGGTGGTCCCAGCCGTGCCGATGCAGCAGAATGCCGGGGGACGCGGGCGAGCACGGTGAAGGGTGAGGCTGATGGCGACTTTTCTGGTGACCGGGGCGACCGGACTGATCGGGCGCCAGTTCACCCGGCTGCTGCTCACCAGGGACGACGTCGACAAGGTCGCGCTCGTCGTCCGGGCGTCCTCGCGGGACAAACTCGCGAAACTCGTGAACGCCTGGCCGCATCCGGAACGCGTCACCCTCGTCACCGGTGACCTCGGCGAGCCGCTGCTCGGCGTCGGCCAGGAAGACCGAGAGCGGCTTCGCGGCGTCGATCACGTCGTCCACCTCGCCGCCCTGTACGACCTCACCGCCGACGACGAAGCCAGCATCAAGGCCAACGTCGAAGGCACCGCGCAGGTGATCGCGCTCGCCGCCGACCTGAACGCGGGCTGCCTGCACCACGTGTCCTCGGTCGCCGTCGCCGGTGACCACGAGGGCATGTTCACCGAGGAGATGTTCGACGTCGGCCAGCGGCTCATCACGCCGTACCACCGCACGAAGTTCGAAGCGGAGCGCCTCGTGCGCGAACAGCAGGACGTGCCGTGGCGGGTGTACCGGCCCTCGGTCGTCGTCGGGAACTCCGAGACCGGCGAAATGGACAAGATCGACGGCCCGTACTACCTGTTCCCCGCGATCAGCAGGCTCGCCGGGCTGCCCGACGTGCCGATCGTCGGCCCCGACCTCGGCGACACCAACGTCGTCCCGGTCGACTACGTCGCCGAATCGCTGAACGCCCTGATCACCACGAAGGGGCTCGACGGGCGCGCGTTCCACCTGGTCAACCCGGAACCGCAACCGGTCGTCTCGGTGTACAACGCCTTCGCGAAGGCGGCGGGCGCGCCGACGATCTCCGTGCAGCTCAACGACCGCTTGTCCAAGGGCATCGTCAGCCTGGTGAAACTGAGCGAGCACATCCCCGGCTTCACGATCGCGCGTGACGCCGTGCTGGAGCGGCTCGGGATCCCGCCGGTGCTGCTCGAGACCATGGCGTTCCCCTCGGTGTTCTCGTCGGCGTCGACGCGCAAGGCACTCATCGGTTCGGGCGTCGAGGTGCCCCGGGTCGAGGACTACGCGCCCACCCTGTGGCGCTACTGGCGCGAGCACCTGGACCCGTTCCGCGCCCGCAAGCACGGGCCTCGCGGCGAACTGGACGGCCGCCGAGTGATCATCACCGGCGCGTCCTCGGGAATCGGCCGCGCGACCGCGATCAAGGTCGCGGCCGCGGGCGGGGTGCCCCTGCTCGTGGCGCGGCGGCAGCACGAGCTCGAAGAAGTGCGGGACGAGATCATCGCCGCGGGCGGCACGGCGTCGGTGTACCCGGCCGATCTGACCGACGAGGAATCGGTGCACAAGGCCGTCGACGCGATGCTCGCCGAGCACGGCCGGATCGACATGCTCGTGAACAACGCCGGCCGGTCGATCCGGCGGTCGATCAAACTGTCCTACGACCGCTTCCACGACTACGAACGTGCGATGGCGATCAATTACTTCGGCGCGGTGCGGCTGATCCTCGCGGTGCTGCCGCATATGTCCGAGCGGAAGTTCGGGCATATCGTCAACGTCTCGTCGATCGGTGTCCAGGGCATCGCGCCGCGCTTTTCGGCGTACGCGGCGTCGAAGGCCGCTTTGGACTATTTCTCCCGGATCGCCGCCACCGAGACCCACGGCGACGGAATCACCTTCACGACCATCCACATGCCACTCGTGCGCACGCCGATGATCCGGCCGACGAAGATCTATGACGCGTTTCCGACCAAATCCCCGGATCAGGCCGCGGACATGGTGATGAAGGCGCTGAGGGAACGCCCGAAGCACATCGGCACTCCCGCCGGGCAGGCGATCGGGCTCGCGTACACGCTCACGCCGGGACTCACGGATGCCGTGGCCTACCAAGGATTCCGGGTGTTCCCGGATTCCGCGGCGGCGGGCGGCGAAGGCGGGCTCAAGATCGGGAAGGGTGAGCAGCATCTGTCCCGTGCGGCGATGGCGCTCGCTCGGCTCAGCCGCGGCTTCCATTGGTGACACTGCGCACACGGGTGGCGGCCGTTCAGGTGAGGGATCGCAGCTGAGAGCCGACACACGTCGGTGAATCACGAAGCCTGACAACGGCGACACCGGGTACGCAGGTACCGTCGTGACCATGGTTCCCGAGCGAGACAACGGCCTGTTGCCCCTGCGGCGCGAGTACACCCAGGCCTGGCACGGCTTCGACCGGAACGAAGTGCGCCAGTATCTGGATCATCTCGAAGCCCAGCTGCATCGCGTGATCACCGACCGCGACGCCGCGATCGCGCAGGCGACGTCGGCCACGCGCGAACTCGAAACCGTCCGCCACGAGGTGGCGAAGCTGAACGCCAGGATCGAGGAGCTGAAGAAACCGCCGGAGCGGCTCGAAGACCTCGACGAGCGGATGCAGCGCACCGTCACGCTCGCGCAGGCGCGTGCGGAAGAGATCACGAAGCGTGCCGAGGTTGCCGCCGAGAAGCACTGGGCGTCGTCGAGCGAGGCTTCGAAGAAGCTCCGTGAGCGCTACACGCGCCTCGTCGCCGAGCTGGACAAGCAGGCGGACGCGCTGCACTCGGAGCACGAATCGGCGCTCGCCGAGACGCGGGCCGAGGTCCAGCGGCTGACCGTCGAAGCCGCCCAGCGCCGGGAACTGCTGGACAACGAGGCCGAGCGCAAGCGCCGGAAGATCGAGCGCGAATTCGATCAGACGATCGCGGCTCAGCGAGCCGCGCACGAGAAGCACATCGCCGACCAGCAGACGGCCAGCAAGAACCAGGCCGAGCGCCGGATCGCCGAGGCCACCGCGGAGGCCAAGCGCCGCATCGACGAGGCCACGGCCGAGGCCAAGCGCCGGCTCGACGAGGCCACGACGACCGCCGCCCAGCGCACGACCGCCGCCCAGCGCAAGGTCGAGCGGCTGGCGGAGATCCGGGAGCAGGCCCGCAAGAGCCTCATGCAGGCCGACGAAGTCCTGAAGGGCAGCGAGGCGATGCTCGCGGCGCTGCCCGAGGAGTCGGTGATCCCGCACGCTTCGAAGCTCGTCGGTGGCGACAGCAAGGCCGAGGAGAAGAAGCCGGCGGGTAAGCCCGCCGAGCCGCCCGCCTCGAAGGCCGCCGCTCCGGCCGCCGCCAAACCTTCTCCCGCCAAGCCCGCTCCCTCGGCGCCTGCCGCCGCTGCGCCGAAGAACGGACAGAGCGAGCAGAACGGCCCGAAGGCGAACGGGCAGAAGCCGTCACCCGCCAAAACTGGCTCCTGACCAGCGCGAATTAGCAAGGGACCTTTGCTATCGCTCTCTTTCGGAGAGTGGTGGCAAAGGTCCCTTGTTCTGTTCCGGAAGCTGTCAGGAGGCGGTGGTGCGCGGCCAGGGGTTGGCCGTTTCGAGCTGGGCGGCGAGGCCCAAGAGGAGCGCTTCCCCGCCAGGCGCGGCGACGAGCTGGACGCAGGCCGGAATGCCGGAAGGATGCACCCCCACCGGCACGGACATCGCCGGATAGCCCGCGAGATTCCACAGGCCCGCAAAACCCGCCACGCGCACGGACGGCAACACGTTGGCGATCCACCGGCTTTCGTGCCAGGTGCGGGCCTTGAGCGGGAGCGTCGCGATCATGGGCGTGACGAGGACATCGTGGTCGGTGAAGAACTCCCCGGCACGCTCCAGCCAGCGCTCCCGTGTGCTCTCCCGGACACGGTGGGCCATCAGCCGCCCGAGCCGGACGTGGGTGCGTGTCCGGGGCTGGAGCGCGGCGAGATCGAACTCGGCCGCTTGTTCCGCCGGGCCCGCGACCCAGCGCGCCAAGAGGCCACCGATCGCTCCGGCGCTGTACCGGGGCGTGCCGGGCGCGACGGTATGCCCGGCCGCACGGAACAGCTCTCCGGCTCGTGTGACGGCCCGGCTGAACGCGCGCGGCAACGGCGCCCTCGTCAACGGGACCTGAGTCGACAGGGCGATCCGGGATCGCTTCGGGGCGGCGAGGTCGGCCAGCCCGGGCTGTTCGGCGAGGACCGATATCAGCACGGCGGCGTCGGCCACGGTGGTCGTCATCGGCCCGTGCGTGGACAAGCCGAACCAGCCGTTCTCCCCCGGTATGCGGACCACGTCCTTACCCGGTTTGAGACCGACGATCCCGCACATCGCGGACGGCAGCCGGATCGACCCCAGCCCGTCCGTGCCGTGCGCGATGGGCACCATCCCGGCCGCGACGGCCGCGGCGCTCCCGCCCGACGAACCGCCGGCGGCATAGGACGGATTGCGCGGATTGCGTGCTGTCCCGTCCGGATCGTCACTCGACGGCCAGATGCACAACTCCGGCACCCGGGTCAGGCCCACGATCACCGCTCCGGCCGCGCGTAACCGCCGAGCTATCTCACCGTCCTCTGTGGACAGCGTCGACGAACCCGCACACGACCCCCACGAGGCGTACTCCCCCTCGACCGGCGCGACGTCCTTGACCGCGATCGGCACCCCGGCCAAGGGCAGGTCCGCCAGGTCCGCGCGCTCGGCGACGGCGGCGGCCTCGGCGAGCGCCTCCTCTGCCCTCACCCGGCGGAACGCGCCGACCACCCCGTCCGCCGCCGCGATCCGGGCAAGCGCCTCGCGCGTCACCTGGACCGGATCGAGTTCCTTGGCACGCACAGCCGCCGCGATCTCCACCGCCGTCTTGACCATCCCCGCACTGTAGAGCGGGTGGCGAAGATCAGCTGCGCGCCGAACAGGCGAACTTCGCCGAGTCCGGATCGAACGCCGGGAAGTCGGTATAGCCGTCGAGCCTGGCGCCGTAGTAGACGGCGTGGTCCGCCCGAGCCAGCGGGGCGTGGAGAGCGAAACGGGCGGGCAGATCCGGGTTCGCGATGAACAACCTGCCGAAAGCGACGACGTCGGCCAGCCCGGACTTGATCAAGGACTCACCCTCGTCCTGGGTGGTCGGCTCCGCGGATCTCAGATTCGCGATGAGCGTCCCTGGCCACAAGGGCCGTAGGTGCGACAGCATGTCGACCTCAGGAGTGTCGATGACGTGCAGGTACGCGAGCTCGTACCGGCGTAATTCCGCGACCAGTCGTGAATACACCTCCTTCCTATCCTCTTCCACGATGTCGTTCTCGGGGTTACCCGGCGAGATCCGCAGGGCGACCCTGGTGGCACCGATCTGCCGGACCACGGCCGCCACCACCTCGAGCGGGAAGCGAAGCCGGGCGGCGACCGAACCGCCGTAGCGGTCCTCTCTTCGGTTGGTGTTGCCTGCGAGGAACTCCTGGATGAGGTAGCCGTTGGCGCCGTGGAGCTCCACGCCGTCGAAACCCGCCTCGATGGCCCGCCGGGCCGCCGCGGCAAAGTCCTGGACCACCTCGCCGATCTCCTCTTCACCAAGCGCACGAGGTTCGACCGTGTCCGTCCAGCCTTCGGCCGAGAAGATCCGGCCGGCCTGCCGGACCGCCGACGGCGCCACCGGCGTCCGGCCCATCACCCCGGGGTGAGAGACCCGGCCCGCATGCCAGAGCTGCGCGAAGATGCGGCCGCCTTCCTCGTGCACGGCCGCCGTCACCGCACGCCATGCCTCGGCCTGTTCCTCGGTCGCGAGCCCTGGAATGCCCGGACCGCTCTTGCCTGTCCGATTCACCCAGACGCCTTCACTCACGATCAGACCGGCGCTCGCGCGTTGCGCGTAGTACTCGGCCGTCCGTGGATGCGGCACACCGGTGACATCGTCCGCGCGCCCCCGGGTCATCGGGGCCATCGCCACCCGGTTCGGCAGCTGGAGCGCGGTACCGCGGAATGCTTCGAGCAACCTCATGACGCGAAGCTAAACCCTGACACCGACGTCACGGTCAACCTCGGTTTCCGCGGCTACTGTGGACTCATGCGGATCGGCGAACTGGCGAAGCGAACCGGGGTGAGTGTCCGCTCGTTGCGGTACTACGAAACGGAAGGCCTGCTGAGTCCTGCTCGATGCGGCAACGGCTACCGGACCTACGCCGAAGACGACATCGCCAGGGTCCTGCAGATCCAGCTCTTCTATTCGGCCGGATTGTGCAGTGGCAAAATCGCGGAACTCCTTCCCTGTGTCTCCGGGGACCACACGCATCTGGTGCCCTCGCCGGAGATGACCGGCGAACTGGAGATCGCCAAGACTCGGATCCAGAACCAGATCTCTTTGCTCACCACCTCTCTGTCGGTTCTGGAACGTGTCCTGGCCGCGGCCAAGGGAACCGATACCGCCGAAGTACCGGTTCCTCCCCGGCCCGTCCGGCGACACCGCGGGATCCACGTCTGATCCGTGTCAGGCGTTCGGATCCCGGCCCATCAGCCCGAGCAGCCTGTCCTGCAGGGGCGCGTCTTCGGGCACTTTCACTTCGGGACCGAAGACGACGATGCCGGGCCCGAACGCTCCGGGAATCCTCATCTCATCGGGGATCGCCTGCGCCGCCGGCCACATCCGGGCGATCTCCTCCGGATCGATCGTGTCGTCCTGCCCGGTGGCCCTGGCCAGATCCCAGCCGTGGATCACCATGTCGGCACTGACGACCTGGTCGATGTGCTGTTCCGCGGTCATCTTCCCTGTGGGTGTCTCGTGTTCCGTGGCCGCGAGCACGGGATCGGCGAGGATGGCTTCCACATCGGCCCGAGCGGCACGGAAGGCGCCCAGCGGGTCTTCCAGAAGCGACGGCGCCGGCCCGAGATCACGCCCGACGGGACGCAGCATCGCGCCGTGCATGTCGACGATGTGCCCGACGACATCCCTGGCGTTCCACTCTTCGCACGGGGATCTGCTCTCCCATTGGCCGGTTCGGACGGCGGAGACCTTGCTCTCGAAGGCGTCGGCCCGGGCGCGATAACGGTCCGCGATGGCGGTCATCGTGTTCCCGCCTCCACCGGAGCGGCCATGAATTCGGCCAGCTTGTCGAAGCCCTCGCCGACGCCCCGCTCCATTCCGGATTCGAGCACGGCGTCCCGGATCCGCTTCGAGTCGTACCGCACGACCTGGGTCAAAGTGGTGACCCCTTCCCGCTCAACCAGCGTCAGAGTCGCCAAGGCCTGACCTTCCGACGCATCACAGTCCTCGTTCGTCTCGAGGGAAACGAGCCTCTCCGGACGGTCGATCTCCCGGTAAACGCCCTGCAGCACC
Source organism: Amycolatopsis lurida (assembly GCF_900105055.1). Taxonomy (NCBI): domain Bacteria; kingdom Bacillati; phylum Actinomycetota; class Actinomycetes; order Pseudonocardiales; family Pseudonocardiaceae; genus Amycolatopsis; species Amycolatopsis lurida. The sequence goes on along the minus strand of NZ_FNTA01000004.1, from coordinate 5,297,905 downwards.
ATCGCCTTCCCGTCGCCGCGGCGCAGCCGATAGCGCCATCCGCCGCCGACTCGCAGGTCGATCTCGCATTCGACGACCTCCCAGCCGCGCGGGCCGAACCAGCGGCGCACCAGTTCCGGTTTGGTCCACGCGTCGAACACCAACGCCCTCGGCGCGTCGAAGGACCTCGTCATGACGATCTCGAGATCGCCGGATTTCGTCACGCTGAGAGTGCGTCCCATCGTGCTGTTCCTTTCCGCTCGTGCGGTGGTCACTCGGTCTCTTCCCGGCGCTCCGGGTGCTTCATTTCTTCGTCCAGGACGAGGTCGAGCTGCGAGAAGGTCTCGTCCCAGTGGCGGCGGTAGCCGCCGAGCCATTCGTTCGCGTTCTTCAGCGGTTGGGCCACCAGCCGGCACGGGCGACGCTGGGCATCACGCCCCCTTGCCACCAGCCCCGCCCGCTCCAGCACCTTCAGATGCTTGGAGATGGCGGGCTGACTCATCGCGAAGGGTTCGGCCAGCTCCGTCACCGTGGCCTCGCCGCGCGCGAGCCGCGCGAGGATGGCGCGGCGGGTGGGGTCGGCGAGTGCCGCGAAGGTGACATCGAGCAGATCCTGTGCCACAGTCGCCCGCCTTTCTGTTTCCCAAGTTCTCACGAGTTCGAGTTCTCACGCCCGGCTCTCCAGGTGCTTGCCGGGAAGGGCTGGATAACCTTGCGGTTCCATAACCATGTGGTAATCTACGGCGCAGCAGATCGAGTTGTCAAGCACGGACACCGCTTTGACCAGAGAGAACACGGATCGGAAGGAGGTGAGGCCGAAGGTGCGCCACGCACCAAAGGGCACGCGAGCGCGTACGAAAGGGCAACTGGGGTTACCGTCGACAGCGGCATGGACGACGAACGAAACGAGCTGATGAACTCCGGGCGACCGAAGACGACGAAGCGGTGGGCGGCCGTCATCCTGGGTACCGCTGCCGTCCTGGCCACCAGCGTGCAGTGCGGAACCGCGAACGACGAGGCCGGTTCCGCACAGCCGGCGGGATCCGTACCTCCACCTCACAGCAGCGCCGCTTCGAGCCGGCCCAGCTCCAGCACGCCCTCGCCGTCACCGAGGGCGGAGCAGGCGCCGACTCCAGGCTGCGAAACCGTCATCGCCGGGATGAGCCCCCGGCAGCGGCTGGCCCAGCTGGTGGTTGTCGGCGTGAACGCCGGTGATCCGCAGGCGGCGGTGAAGCTGGTGCGCGACCAGCAGGTCGGCGGGATCTTCCTCGGCGGCAACGAGACGGCCCTGCTGCAGAACCGCGCACTGGACGAGGTCCAACGCGCCGCGAAGGTCCCGGTGTCGGTCGCGATCGACGAGGAAGGCGGTCGTGTCCAGCGGATCGACGCCCTCGACGGCGATATGCCGAGCGCCCGGAAGATGGCCTCGACGCTGACCCCGGCGCAGGTGCGGGCGAAGGCGGCCGAGCGAGGACGGCAGATGCGAGCCCGCGGTGTCACCGTCGACTACGCGCCCGACGCCGACATCACCGACCAGCCGGACCGCGACATCGTCGGTGACCGATCGTTCGGCGCGGAGCCGGAGGTCGCTCGCAAGTACGTTCTGGCGTTCGCTCAGGGCCTGCGGGACGCCGGGGTGCAGCCGGTACTGAAGCACTTCCCCGGGCACGGGCACGCCACCGGCGATTCCCACAAGGGACTGGTGCGAACGCCGCCGCTGGCCTCGCTGCGAAAGGTCGACCTGGTGCCGTACCGCGACATCGGCGAATACGGCGAGATCGGCGTCATGGTCGGGCACCTGGACGTACCCGATCTGACCGGCGGCACTCCGTCGACCCTGTCGGCACCGGCGTACCGGCTGCTGCGGAAGGACTACGCGTTCGACGGCCCGGTGATCACGGACGACCTCGGGGCGATGAAGGCGATCACGGCGCAGTACCCGCTCCCGGCGGCCGTGCTCAAAGCCCTGCAGGCGGGGGCGGATCAGGCGTTGTGGTCCTCCGGCGGCAACGTCGGGACGGTGCTGACCACCCTGGAGCAAGCGCTCGCGTCTGGTGATCTGCCGGCCGCCCGGGTCAACGAGGCCTTGACCCGGGTACTCACGGCGAAACGCGCCTGCGGCTGACCGGCCGGACGACTGACCCGCCGGAGCACGGCGGGTCAGCGACGAGCCCGATCGCCAGGCCCGGCAGCGTGAGGTGACAAGCGGTCCGAAAACTCAATGAACACAATGCAGACCAGGCCCGCGACAGGAGTGACCCTGATCACCGCCCTGCCGCCCGATCAAGGAGGATCGCGTGCCTGGTCTCACGAAGTTCCTGCGCCGTCTCGCGCTGACGGCCACCGTCGCTGCCGGACTGAGCCTGTTCGACGCCCCGATGGCCTCTGCCGCGCCGTCGGCGATCGATCATCCGGTGCGGACGACCGGCTGCCGGCGTCCGTCTCCGGTACCCGCCGGGACGACGACGCTGCGGACGCTGACGTCCGGCGGGCTGGTCCGCGAGTACACGGTGCACGTGCCCGCCCAGTACCGGCCGTCACGGCCGTACCCGCTGGTGTTGTCGTTCCACGGCCACAAACGAACGTCGAAATATCAGGAAGAACTGTCCGGATTTTCCGCCTATGACGCGATTTCCGTCTATCCGCAAGGACTTCCGGGCACGGACGGCGAATCGGCATGGACCGGCGCGCCGTACTCGGCGGCCGCCGACGACGTGCTCTTCACCAGCGACCTGCTGAACACGCTCCAGCGTGACCTGTGCGTCGACTCCCGCCGGATCTACGCGACGGGCAAGTCGAACGGTGGCGGGTTCGTCGGTGTCCTCGCTTGCCGGATGCCGGGCCGGATCGCGGCGTTCGCTCCCGTCGCCGGCGCGTTCTACCCGCAAGGCGGCGATTGCCATCCGTCGCGTCCCGCTCCGATTCTCGATTTCCACGGCACGGCCGACGCGACGATCCCCTATACGGGGAATCCCGCCAAGGGCCTGCCGTCGCTGCCGGTCTGGCTCGCCGCGTGGGCAGACCGGAACGGATGCTTCCCGCGCCCGATCCGGTATTCGCCGAAAACCGACGTCACCGTTCAGCGCTGGCTCGGTTGCTCGCTGCAGCACTACCGGGTCGAAGGCGCCGGGCACGTCTGGCCGAGCACCACACCGAACAACGACTCCGCCACGCCGTCCGTCATCGACGCGACTCCGGTCATCTGGAAGTTCCTGCTCGCCCACCGTCTGCGTTAAGAACTCGTCGATTCCCTTGCCGGACCGGTAGACCCGGCGCTACTGTCGAACTGACCGGATGACCAGATGAGCAAATCTGGTCACGAAGTCAGAGACAGGGGAGCGCACGTGGCAGAACGTCCGGACCGCACCGCCGGCCGCGCCGATCGCATCCTCGACGCGGCCGGCGTCCTGCTGACGCGGCTGGGCTATCGCAAGGTGACCATCGAGGACATCGCGAGTCAGGCGGGCATCGGGAAGGGCACGATCTACCTGCACTGGCCCACCAAGGAAACCCTCTTCCACGCGTTGCTCCTGCGTGAATCCCTCCGGGCCGCCGAGAATCTCCTCGCCCGGCTGGACGAAGATCCGGCGGAAGTCGTTCCGCACCGGCTCCACCGGGCGGTTTTCCTTCATACCCAACAGAGCCCTTTGCTCCGTGCGCTCATCACCGGCAACACCGAACTGCTGGGCAGGTTGAAGAAACATCCTTTGCAGGACCAGGACACGGTCGTGACCGAGCGGTACCTGAAGACGATGACGGACCGGGGCCTGCTGCGCGACGACATCCCGAACCTGCTCTTTTCCCTGCGCGCCTCGGCGCTCGGGTTCTACCTGATGGACAGCTTCATCGCCGACGGCGCCGACCTCGAATCCGAGGAGAAGGCCGACGCTCTCGCGCACATCATCCGGACGGCGTTCGAGCCGCCGGAGCCGCCGTCCCCGGCGAACGTGGCCGCCACCGCGGCCGAAGTGACCCAGGCGTTCCAGGATCTCATCTCGTCCTATCGCGCCTGGATCTACCGGAAGGACGGCCCCGAGGAGCCCGCTTGATCCGGGTTCTCCACCACTGAAGAAGGGGGCAAGCCATGACCACGATCGCCGAAAACTGGGGCGTCCACGAAGGCCAGTTCTGGCTTCGAGGCGAATTCCCGGCCGAGCCGGTCAGTTTCGACACCGAGACAGGCATGTGGAACGTCTACGGCCACGCCGAGGCGTTGAAGACCCTGAGTGATCCCAAAGTGTTCTCCTCCGACACCACCCGGCTGATCCCGAAGGAGCTCTCACCGGACAAGGATCTGTTCGTCGAGGGCAACCTGCTCGTGATGGACCCGCCGGATCACAAGAAACTGCGCACGCTGGTGAGCCACGCCTTCACCCCGAAGGTCGTCGCGGATCTCGAACCGCGGATCGCTGCGCTGACGAACGAACTCCTCGACGCCGTCGACGGGGCGGACTCGATGGAACTGGTGACCCATCTGGCCTACCCGCTGCCGGTGATCGTTATCGCCGAACTGCTCGGCATCCCGGCGAGCGATCGTGACCTGTTCAAGGAATGGGTCGACACGTTGTTGCGGAACAGCCAGCAGCGGTCACTGATCAAGCAGACCGAAGAGGACAAGAAGGCCGCCGAGGAAACGGCCGCCCAGGTGAAGAACCTGGTGAACTACCTCGCCGAGCATGTCGACGACCGGCGGCGGAACCCGCGCGAGGACCTGCTGACCAAACTCGTCGAAGCCGAGGTCGACGGCGCGAAACTCACGCAGAACGAAGTCGTCAACTTCGCGAACGTGCTGCTGCTGGCCGGGCACATCACCACCACGATGCTGCTCGGGAACACGGTGCTGTGCCTGGATTCCCATCCGGACGAGTACCGGCGCGTCCGCGAGGACCGGGCATTGCTGCCCGGTGCCATCGAGGAATCGCTGCGTTTCCTCAGCCCGTTCGCACTCGTCGCCCGCGCCACGACGACCGAGGTCGAACTGGGCGGCCAGACGATCCCGCCGGACAGCATGCTCGGTATCTGGGTCGCGGCGGCGAACCGGGATCCGCGTACGTTCACGGATCCGGGCACCTTCGATCCGGCGAGGGCGCACAACCCGCACCTGGCCTTCGGCCGCGGGATCCATTTCTGCATCGGCGCTCCGCTCGCCAGGCTGGAAGGCAAGACGGCGCTCAACATCCTGCTGGACCGCTTCCCGGATCTGCGCACCGATCCGGCCGCTCCGCCGTCGTTCATCCCGAGCCCGAACATGACCGGGGTGAACAAGCTCCAGCTGTTGCTGAAGCCCTAGCGATCCGCGTACCGGGAGGCGAGCGGGACCACCACTCGCGGAACCCGCTTCCCGGGCGTGTACCGCAGTTCGGTGATGTTGCCGTTCGGCACGAGATAGGTGTCGGCGAACGTGCGGAATCCGCGCATGGCCTCGCTGTCCGGCGTGGTGATCCCGGTCAGCAATGACCACATGACGGCGCGGATGAAGAGCCCGTGCGTGAAGACCGCGATCGGCCCGGGTTCGCGTTCACCCAGCCGCGCCAGGAAATCCTGGGTCCGGGAGAAGAGCGCCACGAAGGATTCCGCGCCGTTCACCGCGTGATGCGGATCGGCACGGGACCAGTAGGCCTCCGTGTACGGCTTACGGGTGGCGGTGTTGGTGACCTGTCCATGGAGTTCACCGAGGAAGGTGAACTCCTGGACAGGCCACTCCTCACGCTCCGCGCCGGGGAACCGCTCGATCGTCGGCTCGGCGGTCTGCCGCGCCCGCAGGAACGGCGACGTCACGATCAACCGTGGCGGTTCGGCCAGCGAATCCGCGATTTCGAGGGCTTGGCGTCTGCCGAGTTCGGTCAGCGCCGAAGTTCCCGGCTCCCCGCCGGGAAGCCCCGCGTTGGACTCGCTTTCCCCATGCCTGATCAGCCACACTCGCGTCACGATCGCCTCCTAGACCCCCTGTGCGTCGACGATCGCACCGAGCGGAGTTGATCGCGACTTCCAGGATGCCCTATCCACCGCGGAAGCGGAGGGACTCAACGACCGAATTGTCCCGGAGAGCGCCCCTCACCCGCGGGGCCGCGGTACGCCTGTGCGATGTCCAGCCACTGGTCGGCCAGCGCACCCTCGGCACGGACGTCGAGATCGTCGCGGTGACGGCGCCGCGTGACCAGGAGACAGAAGTCCTCGGCGCTCCCGGTGATCCGCTCGGGCGAGTCCTCGGGACCGAACGTCCACAACTGGCCGGACGGCGCGGTGATCTCGAAACGGAACTCCTGCTCCGGCGGGGTCAGGCCACGCGCCTCGTAGCCGAAGTCCCGCACCCGGACGGCGAAGCCGACGAGGTACGCGAGCCGGTCCGTCCGCTCCGGCCGCACACCCAGCGCGTCCGCGACGTCCTGGCCGTGCGCGAACAGTTCCATCATCCCGGCGCAGGCGAGGATGGCCGGCGGCAGCGGGTTGACGAGCCACGGAACGACCTGGTCCGCCGGGACCGCGGCGAGCGCCTTGATACCGGCGTCGCGTTCGGCGCGCCAGCGGCTCAGCAGGACCTCGTTGGGGTCACCGAGGTAGTCGTCGAGGGCCGCGTTGACGGCGGCGTCGAACCCGCGCGCCATCGACGACTTCGCGAGTTCGGCGAAGGCGCGCGGCTCGGCCGCGGACAACCCGGCGATCTTGAAGATGAACGCGAGATGCGCGATCTGGTGTTTGACCGACCAGCCCGTCGCGGGCGTGGGCAGCTCCCACCCCGCGTCGTCGAGGCCGGCCACCAGGGCGTCGACCTGTTCACCTTCCGTGGTGAGGTCCCTGATCACGTTCCGGAAGTCAGTCACCGTGCCGTCCTCTCGCCGTTTCCACCCTCTCGAATGATGCGGAAGCGCCAGTCGGTCGTCTTCTCTTCGTGAGCCCCGTCGGAATCCGGACTTGATTCTGGAGCCGGGTCCAAGTTCTACGCTCGCATCATGCGAACCGAAGCGACGAAGGCGCTGACGGCGTTGACCATGTCCGAGGTGACCTCCCGCGCCGGAGTGCGGCCGGACACCGTGCGTTACTACGAGCGCATCGGCCTGCTGCCCACACCCGCGCGGACGACCGGGGCCCACCGGCGCTACGACGAGGGCGTCATCGAGAGGCTGCGGTTCATCCGCGGCACCCAGCGGCTCGGGCTGACGCTGACGGAGATCGGTGACCTGCTGAGCGTGCGCGACACCGGCGTGTGCCCGTGCGAACCCGCCGAAACCATGCTGGAACGCCATCTCGCCGAGATCGAAGCGGAGATGGCGCGGCTCGGCGAGTTGCGCGCCGAACTCACTTCCATGCTGTCCGGGATGTCCGGTGAGAACTGCGCCGATCCGGTTCCCGGCGCCTGGTGCCCGCCCGGCTGCGACCCCGAGGGAGGAGGTGGATGACCATGCGGAACGACGACTGGTGCGATTGCGACTGCTGCGGCAGCGGCTGCTGCTGACCCGCTTCGGCGGGACCGGCCGGGCTTGACGTCACCCGGCCGGCCATCCGAGGTCATTCCTGCGGCAGGAGCACCGTCTTCCCGATCCGGTCTTTGCAGACTTCCGCCGAATAGGCCATCAGGCCGCCCGCCTGCGCGTCCCGGAACAGCCGCTGGATCGGCGACGTGCGCAGGAAGCCCGACGTACGACCTCGACGAGTACGTCTTCGACGCGCTCGGCGCGGGTGCCAGCGGCTTCCTTCTGAAAGAGGGTTCGCCGCAGGAGATCATCGACGCGGTGCGGGTGGTCGCGGCGGGCGAGGCGGTGCTTTCGCCGCGGACGACGCGGAAACTCATCGGGCACTTCGTCGCGGCCAGGACGAGCCCTCGCCGCCATCGGGCACGAGCCGGGCTGAGCACCCTGACCGGACGCGAACGCGAGATCGTCACCGCCGTCGCTCAAGGCGGCACCAACGCCGAAATCGGCGCGGCACTGCACCTGAGCGAAGCGACGGTGAAGACCCACATCACCCGGATCTTCGCGAAACTCGACGCGGCCAACCGGGTCCAGCTGACGATCTTCGCCTACGAAGCCGGGCTTGTCGCTCCCTGAGGTCCCTTTGATGAACTACGCGAGCCCGGCGAGGACGGCGGCGGCCTCCTGCGGGTGGATGAGGAACCGGACGTGACTGCTCGCGAGCGACCGCACGTCGGTCGGGTTGTCCGGGGTGAGCGCGTCCGCCTCCTTGATGAACCGGTCCTGCAGCGCGAGCGGCATCGACCGGTCCTCGGTGAGCCGGATGTAGGTGCGCGGGATCCGGCCCCAGGTGGCGGCGTCGGCGAGTTCGGTTCCGGCGTCGAGGCTCTCGTCCGGCTCGAGTGTGTTGAGGTAGGCGAAGAACTCCTGCTCGGTGCCGTCTTCGAGCATCGCGGTCTTCAACGCGGCCAGCAGCTCGGGATCGGCGGTGCGCCAGTTCATCCGGAGCGCGCCGAGTTCGGCGGGATTCGCGACGACGACCCCGCCGACGTCGTTGAGCGCGCTGCTCGCGTACTCGGGTCCCTGCATGTACTCGCCCACCGTCGCGTCGACGCAGCACCACGCCGAGATGTAGACGATCCGGTCGATCAGTTCGGGGACCGCGTTCGCGACGCCGGTGAGCGCGAGCCCGCCGCGGCTGTGCCCGACCAGGATGACCGGTCCGTGCTCGGCGACCTTGCGCACGACGGCCACCACCTGCTCGACGGCCTCGGCCAGCGTGGCGCCCGCCTGGTTCGACGGCGCCGTGGCCAGCGCTTCGAGATCCTGGGGCGCCTGGTAGGCGGCCTGGAAACCGGCGGCGAAGCCGTGGCCGGGGAGGTCGACGGCCAGCGTGCGGTGGCCGAGCAGAGCGAGTTCGCGTTGCAGCGGACCCCAGGTGAACGAGGCGCTGCTCGAACCGTGTACGAAAACGTAGGTCGAAGTCACGGTTCGTATCCTGGCATCCCGGCTTTGCCCGGACGGCACTCAGTCCGCGATGAGGACCTGGCCCGCCCCGTCGAACCGGTAGCCGACCCCACGCACCGTCGTGATCGGCGTCAGCACGGGTTCGAGTTTCCCGCGGATCTTGCGGACGTGGACGTCCACCGTCCGCCCGTTACCGCCGGACAGCCCCCACACCTGCGCCATCAGGGTGAGGCGGTCGAAAACGCGGTCCGGATTCCGGCTCAGGAACAGCAGGAGATCGAATTCCAGCCTGGTGAACTCCAGCACCTCGCCACTCAACAGCACTCGTCGCGAGTCGGGTTCGATGCGTAGCGGTGGCGCGGATCCGCCGAATCGTCGTCGTCGTCCGGCGAGTTCGATGATCTGGCCGGGATCCGCTTGAACGGTCCTCGCGGTGAGGGTCACCCCAATGGTGTCCTCAAAGGACTCAAGCAGGCGCGCGGCGATCGCGGCGGCGTGGTCCGGGTCGGTGTTCACCCGTAACTCCAGAGTCAATTCGACGGCCTGTTCCCCTCTCACCGCGACCGGCCGCGTCATCTCACACCACCCGGACCGGATGCCGGACGACGGCGTCGAACAGGTAGCCCTGGGAATTGTGCGGGGTGACGTCCGGCTGGGTGACACCGGTGATGTCCGTGGCCCGCGCGCGCAAGGTGTGGCCGCCGGGAACGCCGGAGCGCCAAGGGATCTCCCAGCGTTGCCAGCCTCGATCGGCCGCCGCGCCCACGAACTTCGCCTGCCGCCAACCGGCACCGGTGTCGACTTCGACGCGCCGGATCCGGCCGTTTCCCGACCACGAACGGCCGCGCAGCACCTGCTTGCCACCTGCCGCGAATTCGGCGTTCCAGGGCAGTTCGAACGCGCTCTTGACCACCTGCCGGGTGACGACCGTGCCGTCGGCCGGATAGTCCGGCCCGAGCAGCCGGTAGTACTGCGTGTTCCACGGCGACACCAGTGGCGTGTCCGAGACTTCGATGCGCCCCAGCCATTTGATCGACGAGATCCCGACCCAGGACGGCACGACGAGCCGCACGGGATGGCCGTGGTCCGGCGGGAGCGGACGTCCGTTCATCTCGTACGCCAGCAAAACGTCCTGCAAGGCCTTCGCGATCGGCAGCGGACGGCGCACCTTCCCCAGGTTGACCCCGCCGGTGACATAGTCGGCGTCCAGTCCCTCCGGCAGGACATCCACCGCGTGCCGGGTCAAGCCCGCCTTGGCCAGCACGGTGGAAAGCCGCACACCGCGCCAGCGCGCGACGCCGACGGCGCCGAGCTTCCATGCCGTGCCGGAGACCACCTGCCCTTGCTGGCTACTGAAGAAACTCCGTCCGTTGCCCGCGCATTCGATGGCGGAAGTGATCGTCTCCGCAGGCAACTCGAGCAGGTCTCGGTAGCTGAACTCGACCGGCCCTCCACGCAGCCCGGTCCCGAACAGCTTCAACCGCCAGGTGCCGGCGTCGATCGATGGTGTGGTGGTGTGGTTTCGCACGAAGAACCGTTCGACCGGGGTCAGATAGCCTTGCCCGCTCAGCGCCTCCCAACGCGTCTCGGCGTTGGTGCCGTAGACCTCGAAGATCTCCGGCGGCAAGGGTTTCACGATCGGCGGGGCCGCCGACGCCGTTCCGGCCGGAAGCGTGCCGAACGCGGTCAGCGCGAGTGATCCACCGGCCGCCAGCCGAAGCAGGCCGCGCCTGGACAACCCGTCACCCCGCGCCTCCCCCGCGCGCCACTGGGCGAGCCGAGCGCGGTCGTAGGTGGCTTCGTCGGTCAGGCCGGTTCCGGTCATGCGGGTCATTGTCGGCAGCGGCGGACCGCGCGGACCAGGACGTCCACAGAGCGGAACGTGTGGTGCCCCGTTGGCGCGGCAGTGATCGACATTTGTCTTCACTGCCGCGCTTTCGCATGACCTGCGGTGATCATTTCCGGGGAAAGTCGAGGATTTGATCTTCGACCTCGACCTACAAGCGGGGGGCCTCTTCGTCACCCCGGAGACCTGCCCGTCCGGCGAGGACATCGCCCAGGTTGGCGGAAGCGAACCGCGACATCACGCCGACACTGCCGTATCCCCTGGTCGACATCTCACCCCCTTGTCGACGGCCCCTCCGAAGCGCGGGCCGCACGCCCCGGCGGAGCTTGCCCGTGGATCAAACACCCTGGCCAGCGGCCTCGGAGGGGCCGCCTTGAACACGCGAGCGTCATGACGGGCTGTCGTGGTTCGACTGACGCTGGACACCGCCGGCCGCGGGTTCGCTCGCGGTGGACAACGTCAACTGGCTTATCGTGCCTCGGCCAGCCATTTTTCCGAGGCCTCGATTAGTCGGGACCTCCAGACGGAGTCGGCGTTGTCATGGCGGACGAATTCCACCGCGTGCAACGCGCAGTACAGGGCGAAGTTGGCGCGGTCGGCGTCCGTTGCTTGCCAGAATCGCATGAGCTCGTCAACGTAGAACTGACACTTCGGCGAGGTGTCACTGAGCACGGCAACTTGGGTCAACGCGAGCCAATACACAGGGTCGCCATAACAGACCACGTCGAAATCGACGAGTCCTTGCAGGACACCATCGCGGACCATGACATTTTTGGTGGTCAAGTCGTCGAGAAAGCACGTGGGCGGGACACCGTCCAACCGCGATTCGGCGTGGCTCAATAATTCGGTCAGTTTGCGGGCAAAAGGCATCAGGTCGGGCTCAGTTGTTTTGAGTACCTCTATCCGGTCCGCGCGGACGGCATCTACCCACCGAGCGTGCCGGCCTGGCCATCCAATGGGCACGAAGCCGTATCCGCCGCCGGGCGCCAGTGACATCACGTCGCGCTCGAACCCGACGATGCGACCAGCGAGTTCAGACATTTGGTCTCGGCTCATCGTGTCGAGCTCGTAACGCAGATCGCGGCCGGCAATGACCTCCATGATCATGTATGCGAACGGATACCGATTTTGCGTGAGATCGGCATCGACCACCACCGGGACAGGCAACCCAAGATCGCGAAGAACGTCGATGTTGTGCCGAGTTCCTCGGTAAATGGTGCTGTCAACGGAGGTGCGCACAATGAAGCTGCCGCTCTCCCCGGCCTGGCCGTCGAGATCAACTCGGTAGGTCACGCTGCCGTGTCCGTAGGTCATCTGTGATGCGGCCGTCACTGGCCTACCGAAGTGATCGGCGATGAGCGCGCGAACCAGGGATTCGGTCCCTCGGGCAGGTTCCGGGGCTTTACTCATGAACAAACCATAGTCTCAGGCGCAACCAATTTCCGAACCACATCTCTCGGTCGTGTCGGTTTCACGTTGGGATTGAGAAACCTTCTATCTCGTAGAAACGCGTTTCCTGCCGCACGGAACTATGCTGTCCAGGAATAAGGGCAAGTGACCGGTGAAACCAAAACGTCAACCGTCACTTGAACCTCGACAAGCGTCATGACGGGCGACCGGCCTTGATCAACCTCGGCAAAGCTTCGGCGCGTCTCCGCATGATGCTTGGCTTGCATCTCCCGAAGGGCGTCGAGCGCGCGCGTGCAGGCGCTCAGTGCCTCCTGATTCCTGGCCTGATCGGACTCGTTGCCGAACATCGCTTCGGGAGGTGATCGACGGTCGGCAGACGGCAGGGCTTCAAGATCAGCACGAGGACGCCACGACGTCGGACGGGCCGAACCAGGCCTTGACTTTGCAGGGGCCCACGAGCCATGCCGAGCCCCATGCTCGCTCGCAATCTCCGGGTGGCTTGGAAGCCGAGTCCCCGACCGAAGTTCTCCGGCATGGATACGACGTGCGTAGGCATCCGTGATCCGGGCGTATGCCGGTCCAACCACGAGCTTGCTCCCTTCGTCGGCGGCCCCGTGTCGTACGCGAAAGCCCTGCGCCTGACACGCCTCCGGCGGAACCAACGGGTCCACAGCCGAATCGTCATCATCGATCGGCCCGGCAGGTACCGCGTTCCGTGGGCGTGGATCGCATCGACGCGCATCTAAATGAGACGCCTGCGTGCCTCATCGTCCTGCGGCTTCCAGTAGTCGGCAGAGGCGGTGGTCTGGGCAAGGTGCTTCCGATAGAGCATGCTCGGTTCGGTGATGAACTCGCCCGGAGTCACCACTTCCGTCATGGGCGTTGTCCGTGCTGCGGAAGCGTCGCCGCCTCGCCGAGGAGGCTGGGCGTGATCCGGCCACTCTGGTCTTCCCGGATACGCTCGGTGGGCCACATGACCCGTCGAACACCCGGCGAGATCTTCGACAGGCACGCGGCACGGAGGATTTCGCAGGGGTCAAGTCGCACGTCTTCCGCAAGACGGCGGCCACGGTGCTGGACGACGCGAAACTCAGTTCCCGGCAGATCGCCGACCAGCTCGGCCACGCCCGGCCGTCGATCACTCAGGACGTGTACATGGGCAGGATGGCGGTCTCCCGGGACAACGCGGTCGCGCTGGAAGGCATGTGGGATGACGACGGTTCGGCCAATTCCGGGGGTAAATCGGGGCCGGCCAGGACCAGCAAAAGCAGATAGAGCCCTGACCTGCACGAATGGTGCCCCGGACGGGGATCGAACCCGCACTGTGTCGATTTTAAGTCGACTGCCTCTGCCAGTTGGGCTACCGGGGCACCGACAGCCTAAGCGATGCCCTTCAGTTCGCCGCTTCAGTACGCCGATATTCGAGCCAACGGAGACCGAGCTCGTTCCAAACGGCCTGGTACTCCGCGAACTTCTCGTTGACCAGCCGGGGATCGATCCGATCGGGCGGGGTCGACGCGATGTAGAAACTGAGCTCGTCACGCAGCCGGTAGAGCCGGAACTGGACCTCTTCCATCAGGACCCACAAGGAGCGCCAGGCGAAGAACGGCTCGAGCGCGCCGATGACGGTCGTCACGGCCACGAGGGCGAACGCCACACCGGTCCAGCCGTTGAGGTTCTGCAGACCGAGGATGATCGTGGACGCCGCGGAGAGCGCGAGCAGGAGAACCCTGATGGAGACCGCACGCCAGCGGAAACGCCTCTTCCGGGAGCGGGCGTGCGCGTTGTCGCGCTCGATCCGCTCCAGAACGTGCTTCGCCAGTTCGGCCGGAGCCAGGCCGGTGGCGAGCGGAACGGCGGGTACGGACTTCCGGAATGCCTGCACCGGCACACCTTAAACGCCGTGAAGGCCTCCTTCCCTACGTTCAAGGTAGGGAAGGAGGCCTTCACGGACTTGAGACCTCAGGACTTCGACAGCCGGTCGAATTCCTCGCGCGGGTTGTTGATCTGTCCGAGCGAGATGACCTCGCGCCGGAACAGGCCACCGAGCATCCAGTCGAACAGGATGCGGATCTTGCGGTTCCACGTCGGCATCGCCTTGAGGTGGTACGCGCGGTGGAAGAGCCAGGCCGGGAAGCCCTTGATCTTCAGGTTCAGCGCGTCGGCGACACCCTTGTGCAGGCCGAGGCTGGCCACCGCACCCAGGTTCTTGTGGTAGTAGTCCTTCGGCTTGCCGCCGCGGATCACCTTGATGATGTTCTTCGCCAGCAGACGCGCCTGGCGAACGGCGTGCTGCGCGTTCGGCGGGCAGGTCGCGGTCGGGTCCTGCTCGGTGCGCGAGAGGTCCGGCACGGCGGCGTTGTCACCGGCGGTCCAGACGTCGGGGTGCCCGACGACCTGCATCGCGGCGGTGGCCTCGACGCGGCCGCGCTTGTCGAGCGGCAGATCCGAGCTGGCGAGCACCGGGTTCGCCTTCACCCCGGCGGTCCAGATGATCGTGTCGGTGTCGAATTCGGTGCCGTCCGAGAGCACGACGTGACCGTTCTCGAACGACTTCGCCGCTGTCGACAAATAGACTTCGATGCCGCGCTTTTCGAGCTGCTCGACGGTGTACACACCGAGCGTCTCGCGGACCTCGGGGAGGATCCGCCCGGCCGCCTCGACGAGCACCCAGCGGATGTCCTCGACCTTGAGGTTCGGGTAGTAGTTCTCCACCGCGAACCGGGTCATGTCCTCGAGTTCGGCGAGCGCCTCGATACCGGCGAACCCGCCGCCGACGACGGTGAACGTCAGCAGGCGCTTGCGCTGCTCGGGATCGAGCGTGCTGGCGGCCTCGTCCAGCTTCGTCATGACGTGGTTGCGCAGGTAGATGGCCTCGCCGATGGTCTTGAAGGCGATGCCTTCTTCGACCAGGCCCGGGATCGGCAGGATGCGCGCGACGGCGCCGAGAGCGACCACGAGGACGTCGTAGTTCAGCTGCTCGACGTGCCCGTCGGCGGCCTCGACCGTCACGGCCTTGCGCTCGTGCTCGATCTTCGTCACGCGCGCGGTGAGCACGTGGCAGCGCTTGAGCACGCGCCTCAGCGGCACGACCACGTGCCGCGGTTCGATCGCACCGGCCGCCGCCTCGGGCAGGAAGGGGGCATAGGTCATGTGCGGCTGCGGGTCAACGACCGTCACGGACGCTTCGTTGGCCCGGAGCATCTTCTGGAGCCCGTACGCCGTGTAGAGCCCGACGTACCCACCACCAAGGACGAGGATCCGTGTCGGTTCCGACTTAACACCAGCCATATTTCTATAGTCGCACCCATCTGCTGAGATCGCTCGGAGACCCCATCCGGCTGTGACCAGCGTCGCCACGGTTTCCGCAACGATTCAGTTCAGGCCGGCCGCCGAGGTCGCGGAGGCGAGGACGTCGCACACCATGTCAAGGGTCAGGCGGCCGGTCTGGACATTGCGCTGCGACACGTGATAACAGCCGAAAAGGCGCAGGTCGCCGAGTTCCAGTTCGGCTCCGTGGCCGAACTTCGGGCGTGGCGCGGGCACCGGCCAGCCCGCCTCCGCGAGCACCGGCAGCAGCGCCTGCCAGCCGAACGCGCCGAGCACCACGACGGCCTTCAGCGTCGGTTTCAGCAACTCGAGTTCCGCCGCGAGCCACGATCGGCAGGTTTCCCGTTCCTCAGGTGTGGGCTTGTTGGCGGGTGGCGCGCATCTCACCGGGGAGACCATCCGGGTCCCGCGGAGCTCGAGGCCGTCACCGATATGGGTCGACGTCGGCTGCGACGCGACCCCGACCCGGTGAAGTGCCTTGAAGAGGACGTCACCGGACGGGTCGCCGGTGAACAGGCGGCCGGTCCGGTTCGCGCCGTGCGCCGAAGGAGCGAGTCCGACGATCGCCAGAGACGCGTCCGGCGGGCCGAAGCCGGGCACCGGCCGGGCCCAATAGGTCTCGCCGGCGAAGGCCGCGCGTTTGACCACGGCGATCTCCTCGCGCCACGCGACCAGCCGCGGGCAGGCGCGGCAGCCGACGACCTCGGCGTCGAGTTCGGCGAGCGAGCGGAACCTCATAACGCCTCTTTCAGCGCGTCCCGGGCCAGCCGGTCGGCTTGCCGGGTGGTCTCCGGCTGACGGAACGCGGGACACAGCCGCAGCACCTGACGGCACGCGTTGTCCAGCGAGATCTTGTGGCCGACGGAGACATAGAGGGGCTTCACGCCGTCTTGGGTGCGCAGGACCGCGCCGACGATCTCGCCGTCGTCCAGCAAGGGCGCCCGCGAGCCGCGTCCGAGGCCCGGCTCATCGTGCTCGCCGACGAACCGCGTCTTGCCGACGCCGACGGACGGCAGCCCGGTGACGACACCGACGTGGCACGCGAGCCCGAACCGGCGTGGGTGCGCCAGGCCGTGGCCGTCGCAGATCAGCAGATCCGGGACGTGGTCGAGCGCGCGGAGGGCGTCGAGCAACGGGGGCAGCTCGCGGAAAGCGAAAAGGCCAGGTTCGTACGGGAACGAGATCCGGGAAACGACGGTTCGTTTTTCCACGACGCGGAATCCGCCGGTTTCGAGGGTGACCGCGGCGGCCGCGATGAGACCGCTGTCCTCGTCGTAGGCGACGTCCAGCCCGGTGACCGTGACGATCTCTTGTGGACAGCGATCTTCGAGTTCGACCAGGCCACGCAGGGTTTCCTGGATCCCGATCGCCTCCTGGGGCGTGCTCGGGCGATCATGCGCCGTGACGATGTCCACTCCTACAGACTGCCAGTAAGTTGGAGGCATGCCGGACACCAATCCCGATTCGAAGGTCACCGACGAGAAGGACACCCCGTCGGTGGAAACCAAGGTCGAGCCGACCGACGACCTGGTCACCACGAAGCACACGCTGACGCTCAAGCGCAAGAAGCTCGCCTACACCGCCCAGACCGGGCGGATCGTGCTGCGGAAGGAGGTCATCACCGACGGCAAGTCCGAGGGCTACAAGGCCAAGGCCGAGGTGTTCATGACCTCCTACACGCTCGACGACGCGGAGCCCGGCTCGCGCCCGGTCACGTTCGCGTTCAACGGCGGCCCCGGCTCGGCGAGCGTCTGGCTGCACATGGGCCTGCTCGGCCCGCGCCGGGTGCTTTCGGGCGATGTCGACGACCCGGTCGCGCCGCCCTACGGGCTGACCGACAACCAGGAAACCCTGCTGGTGCACAGCGACCTGGTGTTCATCGACCCGGTGTCGACCGGCTACTCACGCGCCGTGGACGGCGAGGCGGCCAAGGAGTACCACGGGTACACCGCCGACATCGAGTCCATCGGCGAGGTCATCCGGCTGTGGGTCTCGCGCAAACAGCGCTGGCTCTCGCCGAAGTTCCTCGCGGGCGAGTCGTACGGCACGCTCCGCGCGGCCGGGCTGGCGTCGCATCTCCAGGAACGCCACGGCATGTACCTCAACGGACTGTTGCTGATCTCGTCCGTATTGGACATGGGGACGCTGCGGTTCACCGAGGGCAACGATCTGCCGTACTCGCTTTACGTGCCGACGTACGCGGCGATCGCGCACTACCACGGCCTCCACGGCGACCGGCCGCTCGACGACGTCCTCGCCGACGCCGAGGACTTCGCGGCCAAGGAACTCCCCTGGGCTCTCGCTCGCGGCGCCCGCCTGTCCACCCAGGACCGCGCCGAGGCCGTGGCGACGCTCGCTTCCCTCACCGGCCTGAGCGAGTCCTATGTGGACCGCGTCAACCTGCGGATCGAACATGTGCGGTACTTCACCGAGCTGTTGCGGGACAAGGGTCTCGTCGTCGGCCGGATGGACGGCCGGTTCACCACCTGGGAACCCGACGGCGGCCGCGAGCACATGAGCGACGACCCGTCGATCTCGCGGATCATCGGCGCCTACACCGGCGGGCTCAACCACTACGTGCGGGCCGAACTCGGCTACGAGAACGACCTGCCGTACGAGGTCCTGTCGACGGACGTCTTCAAGGCCTGGTCGTACTCCGACTTCGAGGGCCGCTCGGTGTCCTCTGTGGACTCGCTCGCGTCGGCCATGCGGGCGAACCCGCACCTTCAGGTACACGTCGCCTTCGGCCACTACGATGGCGCGACGCCGTATTTCGCTTCGGAGCACGTGCTGGCGCGCTTGCAGATTCCCGAGGAGCTGCGGGAGAACATCGACACGGCGTACTACCCGGCCGGGCACATGATGTACGTGCACGAGGAGTCGCGGGTGCGGCAGGCGAAGGACCTGGCGAAGTTCATCAAGAACGCTTCCGGGAAGTGATTCGAGACGGGAGGGGTGCCCTTACCACGCAAGGACATCCCTCCCGCTTACTCTCGAGGGTCGCGACGACCGCCGCCAAACGGCGCAAAGTTCTCGGCTTTCTTGACGCCCCAGGACTTTCGCCTTTATCGTCGACTTGACGACGCGAGGTCGCGCGTCCACCTGGGGGAATCAAACGCTTTGTTCCATTCACCGTTCCGCGCGGTTTCCGGCCGGGCGCCCTCGGGTTCCGACGACCCCACCCGAAGGATCGTTCCTGTGAAATATGCGCGACGGATAGCCACCACGGCGGCCGCGATGACCTTGACTCCATTGTTGTTCGTCTATCCGGCGATGGCCGTGTCCGGTAGCACTCCGGCAACCTACGCTTTCGCCGCGAAGGTCACGATGGAGGGGCGCGCATGCAGTGGCAGCCTCGTGTCGCCGAACTGGATCGTCACCGCGGCCGATTGCTTCCCCGAGAACCCACAGGGCGGCGTTCCGGCCAAGGCGACCACCGTCGTGGTCGGACGACCGGACCTCACCACCACCACGGGTCTGGTCACCCAGGTCACGTCGCTGGTGCGTCGTCCGGACCGCAACCTGATGCTGGCCAAGCTGGCGTCGACGGCCACCGGCACCGCACCCGTCGAAATCGGCGCGGCGCCGACAGCGGGGGAAACAATACGCGTAGCCGGTTTCGGCAGGACGAAAACGGAATGGGTGCCGAATCTGCTGCACAGCGGTCCGTTCTCGGTCGAATCCCTCACACCCACGACGGTTATGCTGACCGGCGACTCCGACACCTGTCTCGGTGACGCCGGAGGCCCGGCGATTCGCGAGACCGCCGGAAAAGCGGAACTCGTCGGGGTCAGTAGCGCTTCGTGGCAGCACGGATGTCTCGGGGTGACAGAATCCCGCCGGGGAAGCACCGGAACCCGAGTGGACGACCTCGGCCCCTGGCTCAAGCAGATCACCCAGATCACCGATGTCTCACTGTCCGACAGCCGAGTCGCCAGGCTGCAGAACGGATCCGCGTACCTTCTCGACGGCGGTACGTGGACACTTCAGTGGGAGGCCCAATATGGCACCGTGGCCAAACTTCGCGTCGACGGCACCCGGATCGGCGTGTTGCTATCCACCGGGGATCTGTGGGTCAAGGACGACACCGAACCGGCGACGGGTTGGTTCCGCGAGCGTGACGCCGTCACCGACTTCGCGCTTTCCGGCAGCCGGATCGCCATACTGTCCGGGGGGAGCGCCTATCTCAAGGACGGCGACCTAAAGGCCCCGTGGACGACCCAGTGGGACGCTCGCTACGGCGCCGCGACCGCGATCGGTATCGACGGCGGCCGGGTCGGCGTCCTGACCGCCGATCGGCATCTCCTGGTCAAGGACGACGCCGTCCCCGCCGGTTGGACCGACCTTTCGGATGCGACCACAGCATTCGACCTGTCGGGAAATCGGGTCACTGCGTTGCGCGATGGTTTCGTCCAACTCAAGGAGGGCGGCCTCGACGCCGGCTGGACCACACAGTGGGATCCCCAGTACGGCAAGGTGTCCAAGCTCGACATCGCGGGCACCCGTCTCGGCGTTCTCCTGGACACCGGTGTCCTCTGGGCGAAGGACGACGCTAGCCCAAATCAGCCCTGGACTGCCCAAGCCGCCGGAGTCACCACGTTCGGCCTCGGCGCCAAGCGGATCGTCGTGCTCCAGGACGGGCAAGCCCTGCTCAAGGCCGGTGGCTTCGAGGCAGCCTGGACAAATCTTGGCCAGTAGGACACGGTTCCACGCCCGGATGGCCGCTGTTTCGCTGACCGCTCTAACACTGACGATCGTGCACTCGCCCTATGTGCACGCGTTGGATGCGACGACCACGGATTGGGTCCAGGCGGACGGCGTCCACCATGTCTACTCGCCTGCCTCCGGACAGCAGTACGCGTATGCGCCGTCGGCTGTGGTCGACTCTGGCCACACCTACTACTACACCTGTCACAATTCCTCGCCCGGCCTGATCCGTGACCACGTCTTCTTCAGCCAGGTCGATGTCGCGAGCGGCACACCGCAACGGGACTTCGCGGTCCTCGGGCCGGGAGGCGGCGGCACCTGGGATTCCACCCATGTCTGTGATCCGACCGTGGTGGCGGCCAAAACCGCCTATCGTGGCCAGACTTACCAATATCTGATGTTCTTCCTGGGTACGGCCCAGGACAACACCGGCAATCAGATCGGGCTGGCGCTGGCGAACGATCTCGCCGGACCGTGGACAAAGTATCCGGCGCCCATCGTGGCCAACCCTTTCGAGCCGGGGATGTGGGGTGTCGGTCAGCCGAGCGCGACTACCGTGAACCCGGAAGCCGGCGAGGTGCTCCTGTTCTACACCGCAGGAGGCCCCACGACGACAGCCTGGCGCCGGCATCTAACCCTCGGCGATTTGGACGATCCGACGATCGGATCCGCGCTACAGGTCACCAACGATGGAATAACGGGGTCCGACGGCGGCGCCGACGTCCTGCACAACTTCGACGTCGTTTACGACCCTCCCCGGGACAGGTTCTACGCTGTGCGGGAGTTGGGTCCTTATCCCGGCGGCCAGCCCAGCTACATTTCCCGCAGCCTCGAAATCGACAGCATCGACGGCGCCAGCATCTGGAACGGCCGGGGAAAGTGGAGGAACGAGGCACGGATATCACCGGAAACGACCGGATTCCCCCGCAACCACAATCCTGGGATCCTCCGCAACATCTATGGAATGCTGCCGTCCACAACGGAATTGACCGTGGTCTTCACCAAGAGCAGAACAGGCGGCTTCCCGGATTCCTTGTGGAGTTACGATCTCTGGCGCATCACCGGAAGACTTCGATGACCGCGGAGAGGTGAAACCAATTCGGACGACGGCAGGGATCCCAGGTCACGTGCCAGGGATCCCTGTCGTCGTCGGCTATGCGGTCGTAGCGAGTTCTTGCAGGCTCAACGAGAGCTCACCCAGGACCTCCGCGCGGCTACGTTCGTCCGCGTCCTCCTCGGGTAGGGCCAGCAACTCCGCACGGTAGGCGTCGGCCGCCGACATGAGGGCGGCCGCGATCCGCTTACGCTGATCACCAGGCAAAGTGTCGAAGTAGAGGCTTTCCAGCGCTGTCGCCTGATCGAGTACGTACTTGTCGGCGTCGGCGGTCAAGAGCGTGTTCGCCCGCGTGCACAGCTCCCGCATCGTATGCTTGCGGAGCCGCAGGGGAGCCTGTCCGGGAACCGAGATGACCGCCATGGTCAGAACCCTATCTTGATGATCTTCGCGAGCTCCCCCGGCGGCAGCGTCCGCAAGAATTCGTTCACCTGCGCTATCTGCTCCGGTTTGAACCCCGTCAGGTCGACGACGGTGTAGTCCATGCTCTTGTTCAAGTGGTCTCGGATCGCACGGGTGAACTGGCCGGGGTTCCAGTACAGCGATGCCCGCGGATCTCCCATCTGATCGTAGGTTCGTCCGGCATTGTCGACGTACTCCCCGTCGCGCTCGGCCTTACTGGGCTTGAGGCCGCGGTCGGCGAACCGCGGGTCGGCGTTCAGCCGGTTGAGGGTCTCCGCTTCGGACGCCGACAGCGAACGATTCTTGCCCATGTCCGCAATGTCGCCGGCGGCACCATTGAGCCCGTCCATCGCCATCGCCAGCCCGGCGGCGGTGGCGAGAATCCCGCCGGCGATGGCCGGGCCACCGGTGAACACGCACGCGATCAGGCCACCGACGCCCCCGGCGATGCCGCCCGGCACTGCGCCGACCCCGGCACCCGCTGCCCCGCCGACCGCGCCGATCGCGGCACCGCCGCTGATCGCCTCGGCACAGATCGCGATGCCACTACCGACCATCGCGATGCCTCCCACGGCCAGTCCGATCCCACCAGCGGCCTCCAGCAGGTGCAGGATCAGTTCGAGCAGATCGCCCGCGTGGTCCCGGACGAAGTCCAGCGTCGCCCCGGCCAGCTGATCGATGAGCGCCAGTAACCGGTCGGCGAGATCCTTGATCTCCTTGAGTTCCGGGTGATCCTTCATCCCGGCCGCGGCGGCGTCCCGTATCTGCTGGACCGAAGCACGGGTGTCGAGCACGCTCTTACGAGCCTTTTCCTCCTGCTGCTTGTGCACGACGGCGGCCTGTGCCTCGGCCGCGTACTGACCGGCCTCGGTCGCCGCCTTGCCCGCCGCGATGGCGTCCGCGAGTGCCGACGCGGCGGCGGTTTTGGCGATGGCCGCGTACTGGTTGGCCAGCGCGGCCGACCGTGAAGCCTGTGCGGCGGAATTCTTCGCGGCCTGGGCGGCGCCCTGGGCACGGGCCGCGGCGTCACGAGCCTGTCGGGCGGACGCGGCGGCGGACGCCGCGGACGCGCCGGCCTGCTCCGCCGAGACCTTGGCCTGGTCGGCGTAGATCTTCGCCTGGTTAGCGGAGTTCGTCGCCTGCCGCGCCCATTCGGTGGCTTCGTCGGCGGCGCCGCGCGCGGTCGCCGCGTGCTGGGCGGCCAGTGCGGCATTCTGCTTGGCCAGAGCCGCGGCTTGCGCGGTGTCGGCCAGATAGCCGGTGATCTGGGCGACGTGCAGGGCCGTGTCGGCGTCCCGGTGCTCGGCCTGATGCTGGCCGATGCGCAGAAATTCCTTCACATACGACCACGGGCCGGCCAGCGCGGCGTTGCCCGCGGCCTTCATCTCCGGGCCACCGTGATCGATGAGCACCTGCACGGCGGCGCGGTCGTCGTCTTGCGCGGTGGCGTACTGGCCGGTGGCGAGGAAGGTCCGCACGTCCGCGATCGTGCCGCTCAACGCCCGGTTGGCCGCCGCCCTGGTGAGCGGGCCCCCTTTCTCGAGAATGCGCTGAACGGCGAGACGGTCGGCGTCGTCCTTTCCCGGATAGGCCCGCGTCGCGAGCCACTCCTTCACCTGATCGTGAGTGCCGTTCTTCACGGCGTTGCCCGCGTCCCGCTGTGCCTGCACCACGCTGGCACCGACCACAATAGACAGGCTGAGCCGGTCGTCCTGCTCCGTCGCGGCGGCTAGCCCGGCATTGGCGAACACGAGGACATCCGCCTCGGAGCCGCCGAGAGCCGCGATCGCCGCCTGCTTGACCTTGGGGCCACCGCTGTGCCACAACCGCACCGCGGCCTTGCGGGCGCTGCCGACCGCGGTGGGCGGCGAAGTCGCGGGATCGCGTGCCTCGGTCAGCAGTCGCTGCGTCTCGGGATCGAACTGTTGGGCGACCCCAGGGGTCCAGCGTGGCTCCGCGACCCGGTCCCGTTCCGCCTGAGCGGCGTCCAACGCGCCGCGCGTCGCCTCGGACTGCTGCACGGCGAGCCGCTCGGCGTCGGTCCGGCGAGCCAAATCCGCGGTGTGCACCGCCTGGTCAGACGCGGTCTGGGCGACGGCGGCCGCGTTCTTGGCCTCATCGGCCGCGGCCTGGGCCCGGGCGGCGGCCCCTTCCGCCTCACCGGCCCGGTCCGCCGCCTCTTCCGCCGCTGCGGCGGCGAGAGTGGCGTGATCCGCCGCGCTCGCCGCGGCTTGCCGTGCCTGTTCAGCATAGGTAGCGGCCTCGTTCGCGATCGCGGTCGCGGCACCGGCCGCACGACGAGCCTCATCGGCGTTGCGTTGCGCGCGTGCCGCCGCCGCACGGGCCTGACCGGCGCTCGCGCCCGCTCGCTGAGCCCAGTTCCCCGCTTCGTTCGACGCGGCAGCCGCGGTAGCCGCGTCGCTCGCGGCCGCCGCAGCGGCCGTGGCGGCGTGAGTCACCTGACGAATGGCTTCGATCGCGTGCGTCACGGCGTCAGCGGCGCTTTGCGCTCCCTGAGCCGCGTCCCTTGCCAGTCTCGCGGCGTCCCTGGCCGCGTCCGCCTTCCCGCGGTCGGTGGCCGCCGCGGCGGCCGCGTTGCGGGCATTCGCGGCGGCCTTCCCCGCCATCGACGCCGCCCACGCTGCCTGGGAAGCCGCGTGCGACGCCTCCCGTGCCGCGTTGCTCGCCGCCACCGCCGCGTTGATCGCGGTCTGTGCCGCTGCGGCCGCCCGGTGCGTCGCATCGGCGGCCCGCGCGGCGGCGCCCGCCGCCTGAGCCGCGGAATTCTGCGCCAGTCGCGTTTCCTCTGCCGCGGTCTGCGCCGCCACCTTGGCCGCCGCCGCGGCCGCGACCGCTTGGTCCGCGGCGTCCTTCGCCTCTTGAGTCAAGACCGCGGACCGGGCTTGCGAGCTTTGCGCGAGTCCGGCCAGCTGCTTGACGGACATCGTCTCCTGATCACGCTGCACCGCGACCTGGTAACCCATGCGCAGGAACTCGCGTACGTCCTCGGCCGTGCCGGACAGTACCCAGTTCCCGGCCTTCGTGACCTCCGGGCCACTGGCGACCATCAGCCGTTGCACGGTGATCCGGTCGTCGTCGTTCTGTGCTCGCTGCCAGCCGCCGTCGAGGAACGCCAGCTGCGCGTTCTCGTCCCCGTCGAGCGCGGAATTCGCCGCGGCCCGTACCGTCGGCCCGGTCGCGGCCGCCAGGAGCCGGGTCACCTGGATGCGCAGGTCGTCACGCCATGGCTGCCGCCAATTGGCGGTCAGGAATTGCCGCACCTGCGCGATGTCCCCGCTCAGAGCGGTGTTCGCGGCCTGTTTGGTGGCCGGGCCGCCGGTGGCGATCATCTGTTGCAGGGTGACCCGGTCGTTCATCTCCATCGCCCGGTCGAGCCCGGTGGAGATGAACGCCTGGAAATCCTGCTCGGAACCCACCAGCGCGTCCTCCGCCGCACGAGCCACCAGGGCGTCTCCGGTCGTCATCAGCGCGACGACGCGCTGGCGGTCGGTGGGCGCCGGTGGATCTTCGGCCGAGGCGGGTGGTGAAGTGACCGCACCCATGGTCAACGCCATGGTCACGAAGGTGATGACCAGAGCCCGCAACCCACTCGCTCGAGATGTCATCGATCTCATCGTGGTGGCAACCCCTTCCAGCAACACGCGACCGTCGCCTGGCCGCACAGTGTGAGCACGGGACATGAGGAATGGTGTCCAGGAAAGAATTCGCGAAATTCCGCAAATCGGACTTTCAACGGCGTGACGGGCACGGTGAAACGGGCGCGCGATACCGATTGGCTTCTCCCCCAAGCACGACACCGACCCTAGAGACAGCGTCGCCGCGTCGCCTAGTGGCCATTCGGGTGGTCACGAAGATCAGCCTCCATACGGCGCAACGCGAACCGTTTTCCTTGACGCCGCTGGACTTTCGCCTCTAACGTCGCCTAGGCAACGCGGCAAGATCACGCGTCCGCATGGGGGAATCGACCACATTTCCTTTTCTGCTGTCTTCTCCCGCGCGGCCTGCCGACGATCACCAGGATGGAGCGAACAAGCCATGCGGGCGTATACCCGGACATTCCTCGCCTCCTCGGCCGTGGCCGCCGCGGCTCTCGGCGCGGTGGCCGCTTCGGCCGGACTCTCCTCGGCCGGCGAGAGCGCTGACGTGCCGCCGCCTGTCGTCGAGGACTTCTCGTACCCGGGCGCCGAACAGATCCTCGCGAACCGGGGAATTCTGCTGGTCAGCGGTGACGGGCACATCCAGCTGATCGCCTGTGGGCAGGCCGGCCTCATCGAAGTGCGCGCGTCGGGCACCAACGACCACGACCCGGACCCCGGCCACTACTGCTTCCAGGCGACCGGACCGACCGGAGTGCTCAAGCTGAAGCTGGACAACGCCTACCAGGTCAAGGGAGACGGCCACGCAGTCCAGGCCACCATTCAGGTCCAAGGGCAGACCAGCACGGTCGCCGTCGACCGCAACGGCTGGACGGGTATCGGCTACGGCGCGGGTGGCAACCACCCGGCCACTCTGCTGGAACTGCGCGCCACTCCTTGAGCCGCACGGAAGGACGATTCCCCTGCCGGTCGTCGGAGAACGTCGGCGCCGGGAATACGAAAGGGGCGCCACCACCCCGAAATCGGGAAGGTGACGCCCCTTCGGCCGGTTGAATTCGTTCCGATCAGCCTCGCAGGTACTGAGAACCCCGCGTGACGGCCGACCAGGCGTCCACGGCACCGTGACCGTAGAAGCCGTTGAACGAGGCGTCACCGGTGCAGGTCGCGGTGAACGACGCGTCCCGGCCTTCCTTCAGGTAGTCGACGGTCCGCGGCACCGGGCAGGCGATGTCCGAAGCCGTGCCTTCGAGCACCCGCTGCACCGCGTCCGGGTTCATCCCGAAGTCGCGCGAACCCTTGCCGTACTGCGAAACGATGAGCGCCGCGACACCGCTGGCGTGCGGCGACGCCATCGACGTCCCCTGCAGCCACTGGTAGTAGCCGACTCGGCCGTCCGCGGCGGTCGCCTTCTTGATGCCGGCGGTGACACCGTCGGGAGTGATGTTCCCGTCCGCGTCGATCATGCCTTCCGCGACACCCACGTTGCGCGGGTAGGTCGAGAGGATCTGGTTCTCGACCGTGCGGAACCACGGGGTGCCGAAGTAGTCACGGAAGTATCCGCCGGGCGCGGACACCGAGATCTGCTCGACGCCGTAGTTCGAGTAGTCCGCCTTCGCCTGCGAAGGGCCGAAGGACGAGACACCGATCGTGTGCGGGCCTTCGATGGGCAGCGAGAGGCAGCTCGCGTTGTCGATCTGCCGCGGGTGCGTGCTGTTCGACGGGTAGCCGGGGCTGGAGGCGTCCGGCTGCGGAGCGGCGAGGTCGCTGTGCTGGTTGCCCAGCGAGACGACCTGGGTAACGCCCTTGCGGTGCGCGTAGTTCAGCGCGCGGGTCGTCGCCTCGATGATGGTGCGCTGCTCGGCCTGCTGCGCGGGCGTGTCCGCGGGGTTCGCGGTGCAGTTGTACAGCCAGGGGTCGGTGAAGAAGCTCATGTTCACGACGTCCACACCGGCGTCGCCGGCGTAGGTGATCGCGTCCACGGTCGGCTGCAGGAAGAAGAAGCCCGAGTCCTGCCCGGCGCGCAGGTTCACCAGCGTCACGTTCGGCGCGACGCCCGAGACGCCGAAACCGTTCGCGGCGGCGCCGATGGTGCCGGCGACGTGCGTGCCGTGCCCGTTGTCGTCGTGGTCCACCGGGTCGACACAGCTACGGTATTCACAAGGTCCGTCGACGACGGCGCCGTTGACGTCGGAGACGATGTCCTTCGTGAAGTTCCGCGACGCCGCGCGGTCGAAGTTCGGCGCGATGTCCGGGTGGCTCCCGTCGACGCCGGTGTCGATGACGCCGACCTTCACCCGCTTGTCGCCCGGCTGCTTGGTGCGCGAGAGGTCCGACCGGACCGACTTGAGGCCCCACAGCTGGTCGTCGAGCGGGTCCATGCCGACGGCGTTCGCCTGCACCGGCTTCTTGGCCGAGGCGGCGCCGCGGCCTTCCTTTTCGACGACGCCCGGCTTGACCTTCGCCTTGCCCTGCTTCGGCGCGGTGCCGATCGCCTTCGCTTTGGCGGCACCGAAGACCGACCGGTCCGCGGAGACCCGCTCGGCGAAACCGTTGGCGGGCGCGGTGGCGGTGATCAGGCCGACCGCGGCGTTGCTCGTCACGACGGTGCCCCCGGCGGCGCGGACCGCCCTTTCCACCGATGCGACACTTTGGCCGTCGCGGGCCAGTACCGAGAATTCGGTCGTGGCGCCGGAAAGCGCCGGTTGCGCTGATGCCACCGGAGCAGCGACGATCGCGCCGAACAGCGGTACCGCGAGCGCGACCACGAGAGATCTGGGCTTTTTCACTTCCTGCCTCCTGAAGAAAACCATTCGGGCAAAACTACGTCAGCGATCCCTGTGTATCAACGAAGTCCCTACGAAAGTCAGGGGACGACGGTTTTCTCCTCCGCGAAATGACAGGCGGACAAATGCCCGCCGGACCGGATGATCAATTCGGGTTCCTGATCGGCGCAAATGTCCTGCGCCTTCCAGCACCGGGTGCGGAACCGGCAGCCGGACGGCGGATCCAGCGGGCTCGGCACGTCGCCTTCCAGGCGGATCACCTGCCGCTGCCCGCGCAACGCCGGATCCGCGACCGGCACCGCGGACAGCAGCGCCTGCGTGTAAGGATGCGAAGGACGCTCGTAGATCTCTTCTTCGGTCCCCATTTCCACGATCTTGCCGAGGTACATCACCGCCACGCGCGTGGAAAGGTGACGGACCACCGACAGATCGTGTGCGATGAACACATAGGAAAGGCCGAATTCCTTCTGCAGATCACCGAGCAGATTCATCACCTGCGCCTGGATCGAAACGTCGAGCGCGGAAACCGGCTCGTCGCAGATGATCACCTTCGGCCGCAACGCCAGCGCCCGCGCGATCCCGATGCGCTGACGCTGCCCGCCGGAGAACTGGTGCGGATAGCGGTTGATGTGCTCCGGATTCAGCCCGACGACGTCGAGCAGCTCCCGCACCTTCGCCGCCCGCGATCCCTTCGGCGCCACTTCGGTATGAATTTCGAAGGGTTCGCCGATGATGTCGCCGACCGTCATCCTCGGGTTCAGCGAGGTGTACGGATCCTGCAGCACGATCTGGATCTCGCGCCGCAGCCTCCTCAGTTCGGCTCCCCGCAACGCGAAGATGTCGCGACCCTCGAAGGTCGCGAGCCCGCCGGTGGGTTCTTCCAGCCGCATCAGCACCTGGGCCAAAGTGGACTTGCCGCACCCGGATTCCCCCACCACACCGAGCGTTTCGCCCGGCATGAGATCGAAGGAGACACCGTCGACGGCCTTCACGTGCCCGATGGTGCGTTTGAAGAGGATCCCGGCGCGCACCGGGAAGTACTTCACCAGGTTTTCGACGCTCAGAATGGGCTCAGACACGGTCGCTCACCACCTCGTCGGCGAAGTGGCAGGCGCTGACCCGGCCGAAACCGAGGTTGTGCAGGGCGGGTCGTTCGGTTTCGCACCGGCTTTGCGCTCGCGGGCAGCGCGGATGGAACGGGCAGCCGGACGGGATGTTCAGCAGGCTCGGCGGCAGGCCCTTGATGGTCTCCAGCGTCTGTCCTTTGAGGTCGAGCCGCGGCAGCGAGGCCATCAGCGCCTCGGTGTAGGGATGTCCCGGCGAACGGAACAGCTCGGCGACGTCGGCCTGTTCGACGATCCGGCCCGCGTACATCACGGCGATCCGGTCGGCGACCTCGGCGACCACCGCCAAGTCGTGGGTGATCAGGATCAGCCCCATCCGCCGTTCGGCCTGGATCTCCGCCAGCAGGTCCATGATCTGCGCCTGCACCGTGACGTCGAGCGCGGTCGTCGGCTCGTCCGCGATCAGCAGATCCGGATCGAGCGCGAGTGACATGGCGATCATCGCGCGCTGCCGCATCCCGCCCGAGAACTGGTGCGGGTACTCACGCACCCGGCGGGAGGCGGCGGGGATGCGCACGATGTCGAGCAGTTCGATGGCCCGTTTCCGCGCATCCTTTTTGGACATCCCGAGCCGGACCCGCAGCTGTTCCTCGATCTGGAATCCCACGGTGAACACGGGATTCAACGCCGACAGCGCGTCCTGGAAGATCATCGCGATCTCCCCGCCTCGTATCTCACGCCGCCGCTCTTCGGTGGCCGTGAGCAGATCCTCGCCCCGGTACCGGACCGCGCCGCCGGTGACGACGGCGGGCGGGCTGTCGAGGATGCCCATCACCGTCTGCGCGGTCACACTCTTGCCGGAGCCCGATTCTCCCAGCACGGCAAGGGTTTCCCCGGCGTGCACGGAGTAGTCGACGCCGTTGAGCACGGTCGCGACGCCGTCGGACGTGCGGAATTCGACATGGAGGTCTTCCACCTCCAGCAGCAGTTCGTCGGTCACGGACGATCACCGGGCCTTCGGGTCGAGCGCGTCGCGGATACCGTCACCGAGCATGACGAACGCGAGCACGGTGATGGTCACGAACCCCGCGGGGAACAACAACATGTGCGGATTCACCCGGAAGTAGTCCCGCGCGTCGCTGATCATCACACCCCACGAAACGACCGGCGGCCGCACGCCGACGCCGAGATACGCCAGCGTCGCTTCCGCGCCGATGAACGCGCCGAGCGCGATGGTCCCGTAGACCAGCACCGGCGCGACGGTGTTCGGCAGCAGATGCCGGAACACGATGCGCGGCGTGCTCGCGCCGAGCCCGCGCGCGGCCTTGACGTAGTCCAGCTGTTTGGCCACCAGCGTCGCCGACCGCATGATGCGCATCGCCACCGGCCAGCTCAGCGCGGCGATCGACACGACCACCTGCACGATGATCGTGACCACCCCCGGGTTCGAGCCGGGCGCGTTGAACGTGGTCAGGATGACGATCGCGCCGAGCACGAACGGCAGCGCCGCGAAGATGTCGCCCACCCGCGAGAACAGGCTGTCGACGAGACGGCCGTAGTACCCGGCGACGATCCCCACCACCGAGCCGATCAGGATCGTCAGCACCGTCGCGAAGACACCGACCAGCAGCGACGCCCGCGCGCCGTGGATGGTCCGCGCGTAGACGTCGTAACCCTGGTTGTCGTAACCGAACCAGGCGTCCGCGGACGGACCTTCGTTGGCGTGGAGCAGATCACTGAACCCGGCAGGCCGGGAACTGAACAGGTCGGGCGCGATCGCGATGAGCACGACGAGCGTGATGATGACGGCGGAGATGATGAACGACGGCCGCTTGCGCAACATCCGCCAGGCGTCGCCGCCGAGGCTGCGCGGTTTGTGCGCCTCCGCGGAATCGTCGGCGACACCGGCGCCCGCGACGTCCACAGAGGACACACCGCCGGCCACATTGGGGTCAGTCATAACGGATCCTCGGGTCGAGAACGGCGTAGAGCAGGTCGACGATGAGACTCACCAGCAGGTAGACCACTACCAGCAGGACGACGACACCGGTGACGGTGGCGCCCTCCCGGTTCTGGATACCGCGGAAGATGAGCCCGCCGATGCCGTTGATGTTGAACACGCCTTCGGTGACGATGGCCCCGCCCATGAGCGCGCCGATGTCGGTGCCGATGAAGGTCAGCACCGGGATCACCGAGTTCCGGAGCAGGTGCACGCCGACGACCCGGCTGCGCGGTTGCCCCTTCGCGACGGCCGTGCGGACGTAGTCGGCGTGCCGGTTCTCCGCGATGCTCGTTCTGGTCAGCCGGGCTATGTAGGCCATGGAAAGACTGCCGAGCGCGATCCCTGGCACGATCAGCTCGCCGATCGTGGCGTCCTCGGACACGCTCGCGTCGATGATGCCCAGTTCCGAACCGAGGACGATCTGGAGCACGATCGCGGTGACGAACACCGGGATCGAGATCAGGAACGTGGTGGACATCAGCACGAGGTTGTCGAGGAAACCCTTGCCGCGCAGGCCGGTCAGGATGCCCGCGGACAGGCCGATGATCGCTTCGATGGCCACCGCGATGAGGGCGAGCCGGACCGTCACCGGATAGGCGTTCCCGATCAGTTCGCCGACCGAGACGCCGTTGAAGGTCTCGCCCCAGTCGCCGGTGAACAGGTTGCCGAGGTATTTGAAGTACTGGACGAAGATCGAATCGTCGAGGTTGAACTTCGCCGTCATCATCTCGATGTAGGCGGGCGGGCAGGCGACCTGGCCGCATTTGCCGGCGAACGGGTCACCGGGCACCGCCCACACGAGGGCGTAGATGAGGAACGTCGTGCCGAAGAAGACCGGGATGAGTTGAAGTAGTCGTCGGAGGATGTACTGGGACATGGGCGTGCCGTCCTGGGGATCGCGTGGTGGGAGCCGTGGGTCCGGCCGGCCGGGTGCGGTGCGCTCCCGGCCGGCACGACCACGCGATTACTTCGCCGCGACCTCGATGGACGAGTAGTCCGCGAGACGGCCGAAGTCGAGCTTCGCGACCTTGAGCCGGTTCGACTTGCCGCCGACGCCCTTCTCTTCCCACACGGGGATCTGCGGCAGATCCTTTGCGATCAGGTCCTCGGCCTGCTGGTACAGCTTGATCGCGGCCGTCTTGTCGGCGGTCTGGTCCGCCTGGGTCAGCAGCGCGTCGACGGCCGGGTTGTTGTACGTGGAGTCGTTCGACGAACCGGTGCTCTTGTAGCGCGGGTTCAGGTAGTTCTCGATCGACGGGTAGTCGGCGGACCAGTCGGAGCGGCCCATGCCGGTCAGCTGGCGGTTGTTGACGATGCTGCGCCACTGCCCGAAGTCGGTCGCCGGCACGAAGTCGCATTCGACGCCGAGCGCGTTCTTGATGCTGTTGCACGCCGCGACCAGCGGCTCCTTGCGGCCACCGTCGGCGTTCGAAGCGATGGTCAGCTTGCCGGTGAAACCGGACTTCGCGAAGAACTCCTTGGCCTTCACCGGATCGAACTTGCAGAACTCGCCGCAGACACCGGGCCGGTAGCCCTCGATACCGCGCGACACGTAGCCGTCGGCGGGCGCGTAGGTGTCGTTCATGACGGTCTTGACGATCTGCTCGCGGTCGATGGCCAGCGAGATCGCCTTGCGCAGGTCGAGGTTGTTGTAACCCGGGACGTAGTACGGGAGGGCGAGCGCGCTGATACCGAGCAGCTTCCCTTCGACCAGACGCTCACCGAGGTCGGTCTTGTACTTGCCACCGGCCTTCGCCGCGGGCGGGAGCGCCTCCATGAAGTCGAGGCGGTTGCTCAGCAGATCCTGGTACGCGGTCTCCTGGCTGGTGTAGATGCGGACTTCCAGGTCCTTGAACTTGACCTTGTCCTCGCCCTGGTACTCGTCGAACCGGGTGAGCTTCATGTTCTGGTTCGGCGTGCGCGAAACGAACTTCAGCGGCCCGTTTCCGATCGGGGCCTTGGCGAACGCCTCCGGGTCGGCGAAGAACTTGTCCGGCAGCGGCGCGAAGGCGAGGTACCCGATCTTGGTGGAGAACACGGAGAACGGTCCCTTGAGCGTGACCTGGAACTCGTAGTCGTTCACGACCTTGAGCCCGGACATCTCCTTGACGGCCGGTTCCTTGGCGCTGATCTCGTCGTAGCCCTGGATCTGCTCGAAGAACGACGCGTTCTGCATGCCGTTCTTGCCGTTCGCGCTGTAGTTCCAGGCGTCGACGAAGTTCTTGGCCTTGACCTCGGTCCCGTCGTGGAACTTCCAGCCCTTTTTGATCTTGATGTCGAAGACCTTCGAATCGGTCGTGGTGATCGATTCGGCCATCAGGTTGTACGGCTCGGCGGTGTCGGATTTGTAGCCGATCAGCGCCGAGAAGACCGGCTTGAGGGCCTTGGACCCACCGAGCTCGTTGGTGTTGGCGGGAATCAGCGAGTTCTCCGGCTCGGTGCCGTAGACCGAAACCGACGCGTTGGCGTCGACGGCGCCGGACCCCTTGTTCTCGCTGGAGCCACCACCTCCACAGGCCGTCAGCAGCAGGGCCGCCGTGGCCACCACCGCCGTCGCTCCCCAGAACCCGCGTGAAGCCCGCATGTCCACTCCAACTCTCGTCGTCGGATAGTCCGGCGAGCGCTGGTCGCGCCCCACCGTCCAGAAGGTGAGACGACGCTATGGGACAGGTGAAGCCGATCACAGTGCGTTGGTGTTGCAAATGTGTGACGGTCTCCCGGACCACCCGGTCAGAGCACAACGTTGGTAGGAACGAAGCTGCGCCGAACGGCCCAATCCGGACTGGAGGTCACCGCTTGATCACCTAAAGAAATGGCTTCCTGTAAGAGAAAACCCGACTGTCAGGCCAACGACAGCGCGATCCCGTCGAGGATGTCGTGCTCGGAGATCACCAGTTCGCCGGGACCACCGCGCGTGGCGAACTG
The DNA here is from genome assembly GCF_900105055.1 of Amycolatopsis lurida. NCBI lineage: Bacteria > Bacillati > Actinomycetota > Actinomycetes > Pseudonocardiales > Pseudonocardiaceae > Amycolatopsis > Amycolatopsis lurida. The sequence goes on along the minus strand of NZ_FNTA01000004.1, from coordinate 5,263,850 downwards.
CTCCGCCAGCACCTGCACGATCACCGAGCCGCCACCGATCACGTCGACCCGGCCGGGATGGATCACCGGGTTCGCGGCACGGGTCGTGTGGTCGGCCGTGAGGAGCGACTGCGCGACGCGGTCGATGTCGGCGTGGGAGAGCTTCGAGAGATGAGTGCGCTCGGAGTCGTACTCCGACAGGCCCTGCGCCACGGCGGTCAGGGTCGTGACCGTCCCGGCGACCCCGATCCACGTCTTGGCGGTGGACACGTCCACGACGTCGAAGGCCTCGGTGAGGACCTTGGCGGCCAGCTCACGAGCTTCGGCGATCTCGGTGGCGGTCGGCGGGTCGGATTTCAGCGCGCGCTCGGTGATGCGCACACAGCCGATGTCGACCGACTTGGCCGCGAGGACCTCGGCCTGACGGCCGTCCCAGGTACCGACCACGAGCTCGGTCGAACCGCCGCCGACATCGACCACCACGAAGGGGCCGTCGTCGGGATCCTGCTCGCCGACGGCGCCGGTGAAGGACAGGCGTGCCTCTTCGTCCCCGCTGATGACTTCGGCCTCGGTGCCGAGCACCTCGCGCGTCATCGCGAAGAACTCGTCGCGGTTGCTCGCGTCACGGGTCGCGGACGTCGCGACCATGCGGACCTTCTCCACCCCCTTGCGGCGCGCGGCGATCGTGTAGTCGGCCAGCGCCTTACGGGTGCGCTCGAGCGCCTCGGGAGCCAGCTTGCCGGTGGCGTCCACGCCCTGGCCGAGGCGGACGATCCGCATCTCGCGGTGCAGATCGCGCAGGTCCACCGTCCCGTCGTGGCGGGGCGTCAGCTCGGCGACGAGCAGGCGGATGGAGTTGGTCCCACAGTCGATCGCGGCAACACGAGGCATGCCCCGAGCTTAGACAACGCCGATCAAGTCGGGTCGGGGGCTTTGCTCGGCGACGACACCGTCGTCGTCGTTGTGGTCGTCGTCGGCGAGGTACAGGTCGACCCCGGAGTCTGCGTCGTGGTCGTCGGGCTGGTGCTGGTGTTCGTGTTCGGCACCGTCTCCGTCTCGGTGACCGTCGGGCAGGCCGGCGGCTTCGAGCTCGACGACGACTTCGAAGAAGACGACGAACCCGAATTGGTCGGCGGCAGCGAATTCGACGGCGGCGGCGTCACCGAACCGGGCGGCGTCGACGGCACCGGAGGCGGCGGCACCGACGCGGGCGGCGGAGCGGCGCCGGCGTTCGGGGCGCCGATGGGCACCTTGCTGTCCGGCGTCGGCAGCACACCCGTGCGGTACGCCTCGGCCCAGATCAGCACGGTGTTCACATAGGTGTCCGAGTTGTTGTAGCGGAACACGGCCGCGCGCAACTGGTCGGGCTTGGACAGATCGAGCCCGCCGGAGCACAGGTACCGGCCGGTGCCCAGCGCCGCGTCGAAGATGTTGTTCGGGTTCGACTCGCCGTCGCCGTTGCCGTCGGAGGCGTAGCCCTTCCACGTCGACGGGATGAACTGCGTCGGGCCGACGGCGCGGTCCCACACCGTGTCGCCGTCGAATTTGCCGCCGTCGGTGTCCGGGATGGCGGCGAACGGCCCCGCGCCGTTGAGCTGCGGGCCGAGGATCGGTTCGAGCGTGTTGCCCTTCGCGTCGACGTAGCCGCCGCGCGCGTGGTTGGACTCGATGCGGCCGATACTCGCGATCAAAGCCCAGTCGATGTGGCAACCGGGCTGTTCGGCGATGAGGATGTCGGCGGCGTTGCGGTACGCGGCGAGTGCGGTGACCGGGATGCCGAGCGGTCCTTCGGGGAGTTCGTCCGCGGGGAGCGGGAGCGGAGTGGGAGCGTTCGGCAGGCTGCCGTCGACGCCGATCTGCTGGACGAGAGGGTTCTTCGGGTCGTAGCCGCCGACCAGGGCGACGTTGTCGGTATGGACCGTGCTCGCCGTCGCCGCCCAGCTGCCGGCACCGACGACCGCGGCACCGGCCGGCACGACGGCGAGGACCCCACCGGCCACCGCGGCTATCGTGCGGTGCCGGAGACAGAGTCTCCGCACATGACCGGTCACCGCGCCTGGCACGTGCCTCACGCGCATACCTCAGAACCCTCCCGGCGGATCACGACTCGGCGATCCGGTATTTGCCCACCCCGTCAACCCTCGGCCGTGCCCAGCCTGCCGCATACGGTGACCGGATTCACCCCATAGCGAAGGACCAGTTGACCGACATCGGGTGAATTAACCCACCTGGAGGAACTATCTGTACACCCCGGGCGGGTGTTACCCCTGGCAGTCGCCGGACGGCCAGCCGTTCGCCTTGAGCAGCTCGAGCGTTTCATCCCCGAACGGGTTCACGCCGGGGCCGACGGCCAGCGTGTGCGCCAGGTGGACGTGCAGGCATTTCACACGGCCGGGCATCCCGCCCGCGCTGACCTCGTGGCCGAGCGAATCGATGGCGTCGCGTTCGGCGAGGTAGCTCTCGTGGGTCCGCTGGTAGGCGGCCGCCAGCTCGGGGTCCTCCGCGAGCCGGTCGGTCATCTCCTTCATCAGCCCGGATGCCTCGAGCGTGCCGACCATCGACGTCAGCTTCGGGCAGGTCAAGTAGTAGAGGGTGGGGAACGGCGTGCCGTCGTCGAGGCGGGGGCTGGTCTGCACGACCGACGGGTGGCCGCTCGGGCAGCGCGCGGCGACGGCGCGCAGCGCACGGGGGGCCCGGCCGAGCTGTTCCGCGATGATCTCGCGGTCGGCGTCGGTCACCGGCTCAAAAGAAGACTTTTCCGTGCTGTTCACACCCATAAGGCTAAAGGGCGCACTTCAGCCGCCCGCGACCTGATCCCACAGCTTCTCGTACCAGGAGCCCGCGGGCACCGGCTGTTGACCTTGCGGCTGCCCCTGCTCGGGCGCCTTGTCTTCGGGGAGCTGCACGATGTACGGCGTCTCGCCGGGCTTCACGAAACCGAACCGCTTACGCGCCTCCGCCTCGATCTGCGCGGGGTCGCTCAGCTCGGCCTTGCGGCCTTCCAGCTGGGTGACACTCCGCTGCAGTTCGGACTGCAACTGCTGCTGCTCGGTCACCTCGGACTTCTGGCTGAGGTACGTGCGCAGCGGGACGGCGATGGTGAACGCGAGCGCGCACACCACGATCGCCACCACCGCGGCCCGGCGGGTGGTGGACATGCCGAGCACCTTCGCGGCACCCGATGCCCGTTTCGCCGCCAGGCTGCGGCGCAGCCGGGTTCGGGCGCGGACCTCCGTCGTCGTCGTACGACGGGCGCTCTCCGGTCGGCGGCCCCTGCTGGAGCCGCCGCCGTCCGCGCGCCCGCTACGACGGGTCCGCGCCCTCCCCCGGTCCGCCATCGTTCGTTATCCCTCGGCGCTGAACCGCGGGAACGCGAGGTCGCCGGCGTAGCGCGCCGCGTCGGCGAGGGTCTCCTCGATGCGGAGCAGCTGGTTGTACTTGGCGATCCGCTCGCCGCGCGCCGGGGCGCCGGTCTTGATCTGGCCGACACCGGTCGCGACGGCGAGGTCGGCGATGAAGGTGTCCTCGGTCTCGCCGGACCGGTGGCTCATCATCGACTTGTAGCCGTACGAGGTGGCCAGCGAGATCGCGTCGAGGGTCTCCGACAGGGTGCCGATCTGGTTGACCTTCACCAGCAGCGCGTTGGCGGCGCGGCGGGTGATGCCCTCTTCGAGGCGGTCCGGGTTGGTGACGAACAGGTCGTCGCCGACCAGCTGGACCTTCTCGCCGATCTCGGTGGTCAGCTGGACCCAGCCGTCCCAGTCGTCCTCGCTCAGCGGGTCCTCGATGGACACGAGCGGGTAGTCGCGGACGAGCTCGCCGTAGTAGACCGACATCTGCTCGGCGCTCTTCTTCGCGCCTTCGAAGGTGTACGCGCCGTCGGAGAAGAACTCCGTCGCGGCGACGTCGAGCGCGAGCGCGACGTCGCGGCCAGGGGCGTACCCGGCCTTCTCGATCGCCTGAAGGATCAGGTCGAGCGCCTCGCGGTTGTTCTTCAGGCTGGGCGCGAAGCCGCCTTCGTCACCGAGACCGGTGGCCAGGCCGCGACCCTTCAGGACCGACTTCAGCGAGTGGTAGACCTCGGTGCCCCAGCGCAGGGCCTCGCGGAACGACTCGGCGCCGATCGGCGCGATCATGAATTCCTGGATGTCGACATCGGTGTCGGCGTGCGCGCCACCGTTGAGGATGTTCAGCATCGGCACCGGCAGCACGTGCGCGTTCGGCCCGCCGAGGTAGCGGAACAGCTCCAGCTCGGCCGACTCCGCGGCGGCCTTCGCGACGGCGAGCGAAACACCGAGGATGGCGTTCGCGCCGAGGCGGGACTTCGCCGGCGTGCCGTCGAGGTCGACCAGCTTCTGGTCGACGATGCGCTGGTCCACGGCGTCGGTACCGACCAGGTCCGGGCCGATCTCGTCCAGGACGGCCGCGACCGCGCGCTCGACACCCTTGCCGTTGTACCGGCCGGTGTCGCCGTCACGCAGCTCGACGGCTTCGTGTTCGCCGGTGGACGCACCCGAGGGGACCGCGGCCCGCGCCAGCGTGCCGTCGTCGAGAGCCACCTCCACTTCGACCGTCGGGTTGCCTCGCGAGTCCAGAATCTCGCGAGCGCCTACCTGCTCGATGAGCGCCACGCCATGCTCCTCATGTGGGTTGTGCCTGCGGTGACCGCGCCCAGCCTAGCCGTCACCGCAGTTCACCCGTTGGAGGCACGCGCCACATCAGCCCGCCGACCGGACCTTTCCGGCCTTCCTCCCCACCGCCACCCTCAACCGAGGAGCTGCGCTCCGCAGTACCTATTCGGTGGCCGGTTCGTCCGCCCGGACTTCCTTCCAGCCCGACGGAAGCTCGACGGTGTCGGAGAACTGCTGCCAGAAGGTCCAGCTGTTGCCGCCGATGTCGGAGACGGTGAACACGCGGGCACCGTAGGGCTGATCCTGGGGCGCGTCGAGGTCGGCGTCGTCGCCGAGCGCGGCCCGGACGCGCTCGTACTGCGCGTCCACGTCGGGGACGTACACGATGTTCAGCTGCCCGACCGGGCCGTCGACGCCTTTCGCCTGCCAGTACTCGGGGCCGACCCCGGCCAGCTGGATCTTGGCCGGACCCGCGCACAAAGTGGCCTGGAACACCTCTCCGGAGGCGTCGGCGAAGCGCACTTCCTCGGTGAACCCGAACACTCTGACCAGCCACGCGACCGCCTCGGTGGCGTCGGCGTAGTAGAGGTACGGCGCGAGCCCGAGGTAGCCGGGCTCGTTTTCGGGCCTATCCGCTTCGGCACTGCTCATGGCAGGACAGTCCACCATGACCGTTTCAGCAGTCGAGATCGACCCTGCCCAGGCGTATCGTGGAGCGGACCATGATGGATGCCGAACCCGCCCCAGAACCCGGTGAGGACTCGTCCGGCGAGTCTCGGTTCCGTGCCTTCCGACGGGCGGAAGCCCTGGTCGAAAGCCGCAGGCCGCTCGACGCCCTCAAGGCCCTCGAGCCCTTGCTGGAGGACGAAACCGACAAACCGAGTGTTCAGTTGCTGGCAGGCCGCGCGTACTTCCACTCCGCGCAGTTACGGCGGGCCGAACGCGCCTTCACCCGGGTGCTGGAGCTGGACCCCACCGATCATTACGCGCGGTTCGTGCTCGGGCGGACACTCCAGCGCCTCGGCAGGCTGACCGAGGCGCTCGCGCAGATGCGGATAGCGTCGGCGATGCACCCGATCCCGGAGTATCTGGAAGCGATCAGCGAGGTCAGCGCGCGGATCGCGTTGCGCGACTGACCCGGCGGCGGGAGCAAGGGACCTTTGCTCTCACTTCGACCTGGCCCGCAGGTGGGCCCGCTCGCCCTGCTTGCCGAACAGCACCAGCAGCTCCACCGGCCCCGGCCCCGCGCTGCCGAACCAGTGCGGCACCCGCGTGTCGAACTCCGCGGCCTCGCCGGGCCCCATCGTGAAGTCGCGGTCGCCGAGCAGCGCCCGCAGCCGTCCGCTGAGGACGTACATCCACTCGTAGCCCTCGTGCGTGCGCTGTACGGGCTCGATGTCTTCGACCGGGATCAACAGTTTGAACGCCTGCGGCTGGCCGGGCTGCGCGGTCAGCGCCCAGGCGGTGAACCTGCCGAATTTCTGCGGTTTCATCCGGACTCGCGGGTCGGCGGGCTCGGGTTCGCCGACCAGTTCGTCGAGCGGCACCTGATGCGCCGCCGACAACGTGAGCAACAGTTCCAGCGTGGCCTTCCGGGTGCCCGATTCGAGCCGCGAGAGCGTACTGGCGGAGATCCCCGTCGCTTCCGAGAGCGCGGAGAGGGTGGTGCCGCGTTCCTTGCGGAGCTGCTTGAGCTTCGGGCCGACCTCGGCGAGCCGCCGTTCGATGTCCTGCATGACTATCAGTTTGCCAAATCGGCAATGAACTTTGCCAACTTTGCCGGAAATCCGGATGCTCGGCACCATGAACAACGAATACGACGTGGTGATCATCGGTGGTGGCGTCGCGGGTCTCAGCGCGGCTTTGGTGCTGGGCAGGGCACGGCGCGAAGTCGTCGTGATCGACGGCGGCACCCCGCGCAACGCGCCCGCCGCGCACGCGCACGGTTTCCTGACCAGGGACGGCATTCCCCCCAAAGAACTCCTGGAAATAGGCCGTGACGAAGTCCGCGCGTACGGCGTTGAGATCGTCGAGGACGTCGTCCACCGGCTACGCCACGACAAGGCGGTGGAACTGGCGAGCGGCCGGGTCATCCGCGGTCGCCGGATCGTGGTGACCACCGGGCTGTCCGACGAACTGCCGGAGATCCCCGGCGTCGCGGAGCGGTTCGGCGCCGACGTCCTGCACTGCCCGTACTGCCACGGCTGGGAGGTGCGCGATCAGCGTTTCGGGGTGCTCGCCACCTCGGAGAAATCGGTCCACCAGGCGCTGATCGTCTGGCAGTGGAGCAAGGACTTGACCTTCTTCACGCATACGCAGCAGCTCTCGGCCGAAGACCGGGCGAAGCTGACCGGGCTGGGCATCCGGATCGTCGACGGGAAGGTGTCCGAGCTCGCCGTCGAAGACGACCGGCTGACCGGCGTCCGGCTCGTCGACGGGGAATTCGTCGAACGCGATGTCGTGTTCGTCGGCCCGAAGTTCGTCCCGCACGACCGGCTTCTCGCCCAGATCGGCTGCGCGCGCACCGAAAGCGGCTCGATCGCGGTGGACGCGCAGGGCCGCACGAACGTGGACGGTGTCTGGGCGGCGGGGAACGTCGTCGATCCGATGGCGCAGCTGGTCGTCGCCGCGGGCGACGCCTACCGGATGGCGGCGGCGCTCAACTTCGATCTGGTGCTCGAGGATCAGGGCGCGACGCTGGCGTCCGCGTAGGTGTCGGCCGCGCTGAAGACCTCCTGGACGTAGGGCACCGACGGGTTGAACACCCGCATCGACTTCCACCAGCCGTCCGGGGTGGCGACGTCGTCACCGGCGGCGCACAGGTAGCGGGCGGTGGCGAAGGCGGCGTCGTCGAGGTCCTTCGGATCCGGGTGCTTCCCGTCGCTCCTGGCCCGGGCGGAGTGCTTGGCCCAGACGTCGGCCGGGAGCGTGATCGGGCCGGGCCTGCCCTGCGCCGTTTCGACGTGGGAGATCCCGGCGAGAGTCGCCCACGAGAGGTGGCAACCCGGCTTCTGCCGCCGGAGCCACATCTCGGCCCGGCCGTAGGCGGACAGGTCGGCGAAGGAGAGCCGCGTCTTCGCCGCCACCCGTTTCGCCCAGGTCTCCAATTCGGCCGCGTCGGAAACGGTGGGCCGGTCGGGTGGCGCGGCGAGCCCCGCACGCGGCGTCGCCACCCCCGGCTGCGGCTTCTGGTCGGGAACCGCGAGCGCGGGCTGGGGCTGAGCCGGCGGAGGGGGCTCCTCGCCTCCCGGCCGGTTCATCCCGACGGTCATGATCAGCACCACGCCCGTGAGCACGAGTCCGCCCGCGAAAGCGAGCCTGGGCACGTACGGCGGCAGAGGGCGGGCAGCATGCTCCGGGGCTTCGGTGCTCTGGGCGGTTTCGGCCACCCGGTCAGGTTACTTCGCCACACTTCCGGGCGATGCCCCAATCGGCTTACGAAACCGACCGACGGGAGAACCGATCGGCGACCGGCGCGCAGCAGGATTGGCTCTTGACCTCTAGCAAAGTGGAGGTCGCACACTGATTTCCATGTTCAGTGAAGCGGAACTCGACTACCTCGCCACCCAAGGTCTCGGGCGGCTCGCGACGGCGCAGCCGGACGGCACGCTGCAGGTCAGCCCCGTCGGTTACGCCTACAACCCGGAGACCCGGACGATCGACATCACCGGCTACGAACTGGCGAAGAGCAAGAAGTTCCGGAACGTGGCCGCCAACGGGCAGGCCGCGTTCGTGGTGGACGACATGCCCTCGCAGGACCCGCCGAGGATCCGCTGCCTCGAGATCCGCGGCCGCGCCGAGGCGCTGACCGGCGCCCGGACCCCCGACGGCCATCTCGACGGCGCGGTGATCCGGATCCACCCGTCGCGGATCATCAGCCTCGGTGTCGACGACCCGGACCACGACCCGCTCGATCTCGTTCCGCACAACCGAAACGTCTGACCGGGGAAGTGAAAGGGTCGTTCCTGACGAAGAACGTCAGGAACGACCCTTTCAGCGACGGGCACCGTAGACCGAATAGGTCCCCAAACCGGTCACGGCGAGCACCACGGCGGTCCACGTGGCTTCGGCGACTCCGGCGGGCTGGAAGGGCCAAGTGATCACCAGCTGCGCGCTCTCCGTACTCGACGTGGTGGCCGAGACCACGAACGCGACCGCGAACCCGGCCAGCGGCAACGTCCACCCGAAGGCCCCGCCGAACAGCACCGCGGCGATCCCGGCGAGACCGAGCAGTCCGCTCGCGTTCCGCACGATGATCTCCACCGGGACCCGCTCCGCTTCCCACAGCCGTGGCAGCAGCACGGCACCGATGCCGAGGCCGCCGATCAGCAGGAGATGGACGACGCGACGAGGCGCCCAGCGGATCGCGGCGGTCCGGTCGAGATCGATGTCCTGCCCGCCGAGGCCGACGGCGGTCACCGCGATCGCCACCAGGAGCGCCAGGGAAACCGGGATCTCCGACCAGCGGTCGCGCGCCAAGAACCAGATCACCGCCATGCTCACCACGAGCGCCGCGAACGACGCGGGCATGGCGCGCGAGCGCGCGTACAGCGCCGCCCACCTCATCGGGCGCCGCCGAGGAGGATGTCGAGCTGGTTGCCCTGACAGGTCAGACCGGCCTTCCGCTGTGCGATGATCCGCTCTCGCTGGACATCGGGCGGAAGGGCACGGAAGGTCTCCCAAGCGCGGAGGACCTCGTTCTTCTTCTCTTCGCTCAGCCACGAGCCCCTGAGCAATTTCCACTCACCGAGGAACCAGCTCGACGTGATCGACCTCGCGATCAGTTCGTCCAGGAAGGACCTGTCGCCACTATGGAGGCTGTAACAGGTCGGTGTCCCGGCGCCGGCGACCAGTGTCCGAGTCAGGTCGTCCGAATTCACGACCGAACGAATGGACCAATCCACCAGGTCCACATAAATGGTGTCGGCGGTGCGCGGCGGCATCTCGTCGTAGTCCAGCCACCGGTTCAAGGCCGCGACCCTGACCGGTGCGTCCGGCAGTGTTCCCAAGAGCCGCAACGCTTCTTTGCCAGGCCCGGCGATACGGGCGAGGTCGGGTTCGAGCATACGAGGAACACAGACCGGGCCGTCGCAGACCATCGCCGTCGCACGCGGGTCGACGGTCTTGGCCTCGGCGTAGGTCGCGGGCAGGATGGGTATCGCGATCGCGACCGCCACCAGCGCGGGAACGACGGAGAGCGCCTTCGACCGCCTGGAGTGAGCCGCCAGCATGAGGAATCCGGTCGCGGCCAGCCCGGCGAGCCAGACCCCCTGGCCGAGATCCACCCGGCTCGCGGTGGTGGTGAACGGATCGTTGGTGACGTCCATCGCGGGAGAGAGCGAGTGGGCCCAGGCCGGAAAAGCGCCCACGAGCACGCTGCCCTGCGACCCACCGATCTGCAGCAAGAGCATGGTCACGAGAGCGGCGACGGCCACCGCGGGCGCGGTCAGCGGATGCGGCAGCAACCGGCCGATCCCCAACCCGATCCAGGCCCCCGCGAGCATCGCGAGCACGCCGACCACGACGATCGGCAGCCAGCCGAAGGTGAAGAACGCGCCGCTGAAGAGCACTTGCACGGCGCCGGCGGCGAAGATCAGCAGATAGCCCAGCACCAGCAGGCCGCCCACCGCACCGGCGAGTTTCGCGGCGCGGTGCCGGCCGGGCCGCGGCATCGTGGTGAGGAGTTCGGCCATCCCGGACCGGCTGTCCCGCATGCCTTGGATGACCCCCGCACCGATCGCGATCGGCACCAGGAAGACCAGCAGGAACCGGCTCCACTTCGCGGCGGGCACCCAGTTCTCGTCCCAGGCGAGCGGCGGCTTCGACCACGGACCACTGAACGAATACAGGAACCCGAACGCGACGACGAGAATGGCGAGCGTCGCCCAGGGGGCGATGGAACGGCGGAGCTCGGTCCGCAGGACACGCGTGTTCACCAGTTCCCCCTCCCCGGCTCGTGCCCGAGCAGCGCCGAGTAACCGCGCTCGATCGGGCTGTCGCCGACGTACTCCTCGCTCCCGGCCGCGGCCAGTTCGTCCGGTGTCCCCTGGAAGACGAGTTTCCCGTTTTCGAACAGGACGACGTCGGTGCAGGCGGTCGCGACGTCTTCGACGAGATGCGTCGAGACGACGACGCAGGCGTCGCGGCCGATTTCCTGCAGGAGATCGCGGAAGCGGACGCGCTGTGCCGGGTCGAGCCCGGCGGTCGGCTCGTCCAACAGGAGGATGTCCGGGTCGTTCACGATCGCCTGCGCGATCCCGACCCGTCGCACCATGCCGCCGGACAGCGTCTTCATCCGGTCGTCGGCCCGGTCGGCGAGGCCGACCCGTTCGATCGACCGCTGCACCGCGGCCGGGATGTCCTCTTTGGACATCTCTTTGAGCCAGGCGATGTACTCGACGAACTCGCGGACGGTGAATCGCTTGTAGAAACCGAAGTTCTGCGGCAGGTAGCCGATACGGCGGCGCAGGCTGCGCTGATCGGTGAATCCCCCGACGGATTCACCGAGCAGCGCCAGCCCTCCCTCCGCCGGCCGGAGCACCGTCGCCAGTGCCCGGATCAGCGTGGTCTTCCCGGCCCCGTTCGGGCCGAGCAGACCGTGCACCCCCGTGCCGAGTTCCAGGTCGAGCCCGTTCACGGCGAACTTGCGTTTGCCGACCCGGACCTTCAGTCCTTCCGCCTTGATCTGCCACGCGTAGGTCGTCGGTGCGACCTCCGCGGCCCCGACAGCACGCATCATGTTCTCCCCTTCGTTCATCGTTCGGATCCGGTGAGCAGGCCGAAGACGCTCCGCCGGAGCACCACCACGACCGCGGTCAGCGCGAAGATCGCGCCCCACACCGGGAGCAGCCGGGGTTCGAGCGCGGTGGCGCGCCCTTGCGAAGCCACCGCGGGCGCCAGGATCACCGCCATCCAGACCCCGGTGAGGACGTAGGCCGCCCGCACCACCCCGATCACGCCGCCGAGCGCGAGCGTCCCGGTGGTGAAGGCGAGACTCGGCAGGAGGCCGAGCCCGAATCCGCCGCCGCCGAGCCAGCTCGAAAAGCCTTGTATCGGCAACACGACGGCCAGGACCGCCGTCGTCCGGCGCAGCAGCAGGTAGAGCCCGGCCCTCGGCGTGGAAGTGACGAGTTCGTACGCGGGATCGAGCCCCTTCGCCCACGACACCGCGACGCCGAGCACCGGCAGCACCGGTGAGAAGAGCTGGACGAACGAGTAGCCCCTGGACCCGGTGAACCCGAGCGAGTCCAGCAGGAAGCCCAGTGCCGGGATCAGGACGATCATCACCAGCCACGGCAACATCACCGGCGTCACCCAGGTGTGCAACCGTCCGGTCCACCGCCTCCGCATCGGGCTCGGCCCCGCTTCGGCGAGCTTCGGCCCCAGCCCAGCCCAGACGTCGTCCACCAGCGCCGACACCGTCGGAAGGCTGAGCGCGGACAGCCTCCCCCGGCATTCCGCGCACGCTTCGAGATGGGCTTCGACCGCCCAGACCTCGTCACCGGCCAACCCGTCGTCCCCGCGGACGTAACCGGCGAGGAGCTGTTCGGACACGTGTTCCTTGTTCACGACAGCGCCTCCCGCATCGCGATCCGAGCCCGCCTGGCGCGGGTTTTGACGGTTCCTTCCGGCAGGCCGAGCAGGACCGCGGTCTCACGGACGGTCAGCCCGTCGAGCACCATCGCCTGCAGGACCTGACGGAGTTCGGGAGCGAGGCGTCGCAGCGCGTCGCCGACGTGGTCACCGACCGCACCGGCCAGCGCCTCCTCCTCGGCGGCGGGCGCGACGGTGGTTTCCGCGACCGGCAACGGCTGCGCGTGCCGCGCCCGGCGGCGGAAGGCGTCGACCAGCCGCCGCGCGGCGATCGTCCACAGCCAGCCCACGGCGCTCCCGCCGACGGCGGAACCGGCGAACGCGCCCGCCGCACGCCAGACCGCGAGGTAGGTCTCCTGCATCACCTCGGCGACGATCTGGTCATCGGCGCAGCGACGGCGCAGGCGGACGGCCAGCCACGGCGACGTGCGGCGGTAGAGCTCCTCGAACGCCGCGCGGTCACCTTTGGCCGTGCGGCGGACGAGCTGCTCTTCGTCCGGTTCCGTTCCTTTCACATTCGGCAAGACGCCGAGATCACCGAAACGGTTCTCACTCGATTGTGTCCTGTGTCACAGGGCCTCGGGCGGGGGTAGGTCGGCGGCTCATCTCACACGGCGTTCAGCCACGGCGCCGCGAAGGTGGCATCGCGACACATTCGGCCCTCAGGAACTCGGCCAGAACTTGCGCCAGCCGTCGGCCTCGAGCGTCGTCGGCTCCAGACCTGCGTCACGTGCGGCCTGCTCGGCGGCCCGGATGTCGCCGGCGAACCGCTTCGCGACGGCGCGGAGCTCGCCTTCGGGATCGATCCCCGCGCGGCGCGCGGTCGCGGCCACCCGGAACAGCTGGGCGGCCGCTTCGGAACCGTCGGGGAACAGGTCGAGCGGGATCCCGGCCCGGCCGCTGCGCTGACCGAGCTTCCCGGCGAGCGCCACGGCGGGCTGACCGAGCGCGACACCGTCCACAATGGACTGGCGGCTCTTCTCGGCCTGTTTCAGTTCTTCCCATTTGAGGTTCTGGTCGCTGACGGTCTCGACCCGGGGAGCGTCGGCGAAGACATGCGGATGACGTCCGACGAGTTTCGCGACCAGTTCCGAAGCGACCTCGTCGATCCCGAACGGATCGTCCGCGTCCTCGACCGCGACGCGCGCGTGGAACAGCACCTGGAGCAGGACGTCGCCGAGTTCCTCGCGCAAGGCGACGCGGTCGCCCTCCTCGATCGCGTCGAGCAGCTCGTAGGTCTCCTCGACCAGATATTGACGCAGCGACTCGTGTGTCTGGACGGCGTCCCACGGGCAGCCACCCGGCGAGCGGAGCCGGTCCATCACCTCGGCGGCCTCGACCAGCGGCGGAACGGGCGCTTCGATCACGCGCGCGCCCGACCTGATCAGCGCCGCGGCCTTCGATTCCCTTCGCGAACCGGCGATGAGCACGAGGTCCCGCACCTGCGTGTCACCGAGCGCGGGCACCCCGACGACCTCGGGATCGACATCGGATGCCGCGTACACGGCCGCGCTGGCCCGCAAGACCGGGAGCGCCGCGGCGGGCAGTGTCGCCCCGCGGGCGATCACGACGACGGCAGCGGTCACGGGTTTTGCGGGGCGGCACCGTGCACAGGCAGCACGATGCCCTTCTTCGAAGCTTCGTTGGGCGCGAGGTCCATCTCGACAACATCCCACACGCCGTAGCGCGGGTTCACCTTGAGGTCGACCTGGCCGAGGTCCGGCTGGAGGAGCCGGACACCGATCTTGGCCAGCTGCTGGGCGGTGGGCTGCGCGGCCTGATCCGACGCGACGGGCTTGTCCGCGGTCCGCTCACGCATCACGACGACGACCCAAAGCGGCTGCTGCGGTGTCGGTTTGAAGGCGGCGACGGTGTTGGGCTGGAGACCGAACAGGACGGTGGCCGCGGTCGCGGGCGACTGCATGGCGGGCAGCTTCTGGCCGGTGCCCGCCTGGGTGTCGGAGGTCTGCTGGTCCTGCGCGATCAGTTCGGCGGCCGCGTTCGGCGAAGCGGCGAAGCGGCGGGCCTTCTCGATCGCCTGCTCGCGCAGCTTGTCCGAATCGGCGCCGGTGGCGTCGGTCGAGGAGACCGAGCTGAAATCGAACGTGACGCTGAGCTTGTCCAGGTACTTCATCGCGAGCTGGGTCTGCAGCGCCGCGTCGATCAGTGCCTCGCGGTGGTCCCGCACCCGCGCCACGAGCTGCTCGACACTGAGCTCGGGATCGTCCTGCGGATTGGCCTCCATCGGCTTCGCCAGCGGATCGTTCCGCAACGCGTTCACCACGAGGGACTCGTCGACCCCGATGCCTTCCCGCTGAGCGGCGCGCTTGGTGAGGACGTGCAGGATCTCCTGCCGGACGATCTCGCGGCCGACGAGGTCGAGCTTGTGCTCCTTGGCGAGCTGCTGTCCGTACGGGTGCTCACGAACGGCCTTGTCGATCAGCTGCTGCACGCGATCCACCGAGACGGTCCTGCCGTCGACGATCACCGCCGCACCGACCTGCCCGGGTCCGGCGTTGCATCCGGCGAGAAGGAGAGAACCGGCAAGAACCCCGACCAGCGCGCGACGGCGCCCCATGATCCGCATCACAGGGCCTACCCTCTCATACCGGCCCCGGCGAGAGAACCAGGTCGTAAGTCGCGATTCGGGCTCGGCTCGTGAGCCCGTGACACGCGTGTCCGGAGCCGGATCACGCGACGGGCGCCGGCGACTTCATCAGATTCGTCAGCAGCTTCGCGCACCAGTCCAGCAGTTCCTCGTCTCGCAGCGCCGGGGCGCCCATGCGCCCGCCCGCCGGGCCCTCGGTCGGCTTCGGCACGGAAACCGTGTTCGTGACCGCCTTGTAGAGAGCCTTGGGGTACAAGCGCTTCAGCCGCACCATCTGCGAATCCGCCAGCGGCAGCGGCGCGAACCGGATCGAGGTGCCCTGGGCGGAGACCTCGGTGACCCCGGCCGCGCGGCAGGTGTGCCGGAACGTGGCGACCGCGAGCAGCCTCCGCACCGGGGCGGGCGGCTGGCCGTAGCGGTCGACCAGTTCCTCGCGGACGGCGTCGAGCCCGGCCTGGTCGGGCGCGGCCGCGATCTTGCGATACGCCTCCAGCCGCAGCCGCTCGCCCGGCACGTAGTCGTGCGGGATGTGCGCGTCCACCGGAAGATCCACGCGGACCTCGGCGAGTTCCTCCTCTTCGGCGGTCTCCGCACCCGCGTGACGGCGGAACGCGTCGACCGCTTCGCCGACGAGCCGCACGTACAGGTCGAAACCGACGCCCGCGATATGCCCGGACTGCTCCGCCCCGAGGATGTTGCCCGCGCCGCGGATCTCGAGGTCCTTCATCGCGACGGCCATGCCCGCGCCCAGTTCGGTGTTCTGCGCGATGGTCGCCAGCCGGTCGTGCGCCGTCTCGGTGAGCGGGGCCTCCGGCGGATACAGGAAGTACGCGTACCCCCGCTCACGCCCGCGCCCGACCCGGCCGCGCAACTGGTGCAGCTGCGCGAGACCGAGCAGGTCGCCGCGTTCCACCAGCAGCGTGTTGGCGTTCGAGATGTCCAGCCCGGTCTCGACGATCGTGGTGCAGACGAGCACGTCGTACTCGTTCTCCCAGAAACCCTGGATGATCTTCTCGAGTTTGTCCTCGTTCATCTGCCCGTGCGCGGTGACGACACGCGCCTCGGGCACCAGCTCGCGAATACGCTTCGCGGCCTTCTCGATCGAGGAGACCCTGTTGTGCACGTAGAAAACCTGGCCGTCGCGCAGCAGTTCGCGCCGGATCGCGGCGCCGACCTGTTTGTCGTCGTACGCGCCGACGTAGGTCAGGATCGGGTGCCTGTCTTCGGGCGGGGTCAGGATCGTGGACATCTCGCGGATCCCGGCGAGCGACATCTCCAGCGTCCGCGGGATCGGCGTCGCCGACATGGTCAGCACGTCGACGTGCGTCCGCAGCGCCTTGATGTGCTCCTTGTGCTCGACGCCGAAGCGCTGTTCCTCGTCGACGATCACCAGGCCGAGGTCCTTGTACCGGACCCCGGTCTGCAGCAGGCGGTGCGTGCCGATCACGATGTCGACGTCACCCGAGGACAGCTGTTCGAGGATCGCGTCGGACTCGGTCTTGTTCGTGAACCGCGAGAGGCCCCTGATCTTCACCGGGAACGAACTCATCCGTTCGGTGAAGGTGTTCAGGTGCTGCTGCGCGAGCAGCGTCGTGGGCACCAGCACCGCGACCTGCTTGCCGTCCTGCACGGCCTTGAACGCCGCGCGCACCGCGATCTCGGTCTTGCCGTAGCCGACGTCGCCGCAGATGACGCGGTCCATCGGGACGCCGCGTTCCATGTCCGCCTTGACCTCGTCGATCGCGGCGAGCTGGTCGTTGGTCTCGGTGAACGGGAAGGCGTCCTCGAGTTCGCCCTGCCACGGGGTGTCCTGCCCGAACGCGTGCCCCGGCGCGGACTGCCGCGCGGCGTAGAGCTGCACGAGTTCGGCGGCGATCTCCTTGACCGCCTTCTTCGCCTTGGCCTTGGTGTTCTTCCAGTCCGACCCGCCGAGCTTGTTCAGCGTCGGCAGCTCGCCGCCGACGTAGCGGGAGACCTCGTCGAGCTGGTCGGTCGGGACGAACAGCCGGTCCCCCGGATGCCCGCGTTTGGAGGAGGCGTACTCCAGCAGCAGGTACTCCCGGGTCGCGCCGGCCACGGTGCGCTGCACCATCTCGACGAACCGGCCGATGCCGTGCTGGTCGTGCACGACGTAATCACCCGTCTTGAGGGCGAGCGGATCGACGGCGTTGCGGCGCCGCGACGGCATTTTGGTGCTGAAGTCCTTTGTGGACGTCCCCGCGCCGGAGCCCCGGCCGGTGAGGTCCGATTCGGACAGCACCACGAGGGCTCGCTCCGGCGACACGAAACCGTCCGAAAGACCCCCGCATGTCACCGTCACGACGCCGGGCGTCAGCGGACCGGTGATGCCTTCGGCGAGCGCGGCGGGCACTTCCCCCGCCGACAGCTGCTCGACGGCGCGGGCCGCGGTGCCGTGCCCGGCGACGACGAGGACGGCCGTCCCGCCCGCGGCCGTATGCGCGCGCAGGTCCGTCGTCGCGCGCTCGACCTCGCCGCGATAGTTCGGCGCGGCTTCGATCGAGACGCGGTAGACGTCGGGATCGTCGCTGGCCAGCTGCGTGAGCGTCCACCAAGGGCGCTTCGTCTCCTGAGCGTGCTTCGCGATCCCCGCTAGGTCCCGGTACGCGGAAGCGCCGAGGTCGATCGGAGCCTGACCGCCCGCGGCGGCCGTGGTCCAGGACGCTTCGAGGAACTCCTGCCCGGTGCGGACCAGGTCGGCCGCGCGGGCGCGGATCTTCTCCGGATCGGCCAGCAGCACGTGCGCGCCCTGGGGCATCGCGTCGGTCAGCAGGTCGAGCTCGCCCTCGCACAGGACGGGGATGAGCGCCTCCATGCCCTCGACGGGTACCCCGCCGGAAAGTTTGGTGAGCATCTCGGTGAGCTGGGCGTCCGCCTCGTACGTCGTCGCCAGCTCGGCGGCCTTCGCGCGCACAGACTCGGTGAGCAGCAGCTCACGGCACGGCGGCGCGCTGACGTGCCGGATCTC
Organism: Amycolatopsis lurida; assembly: GCF_900105055.1. Taxonomy (NCBI): domain Bacteria; kingdom Bacillati; phylum Actinomycetota; class Actinomycetes; order Pseudonocardiales; family Pseudonocardiaceae; genus Amycolatopsis; species Amycolatopsis lurida. The sequence continues at coordinate 5,246,053 of NZ_FNTA01000004.1, read as the reverse complement.
CCCCGGCAGCGACCGCTGGTCCGACACGGCGAACGCGCGGATCTCGCTGACCTCGTCGCCCCAGAACTCGACCCGCACCGGATGCTGCGCCGTCGGCCCGAACAGGTCGAGGATGCCGCCGCGCACGGCGAACTCGCCGCGTTTCTCGACCATGTCCACCCGCGTGTACGCGAGCTCGACCAGCCGCTCCAGCAGGCCTTCGAAACTCTGTTCCTCGCCGACCACCAGGTCGATCGGCGCGAGCGAACCGAGCCCGGGCGCCATCGGCTGGATGAGGCTGCGGACGGTCGCGACGACGACACGCAGGTCGTCGGCGCCCGTCTTGAGCCGATGGAGCACCTCCAGCCGACGGCCGACGGTGTCCGCCCGGGGCGACAGCCGCTCGTGCGGCAGCGTCTCCCACGACGGGAAGTCGGCCACGGCCTCTTCGCCGAGGAACGACTTCAGCGAAGCGGTCAGTTCGTCGGCCTCGCGGCCGGTGGCCGTCACCGCGAGCACGGGACGGCCGGCGCCCTCGTCCGCGGCGAGGGCGCCCACGACCAGCTGGCGGGTGGCGATCGCGCCCTGGAGTTCGAGCACCGGGGCACTGGCCCGCTCGACGACCCCGCGCAGGGCCGGATCGGGAAGGATGGAATGAAGGAGTCCGGACAATGGAGCGTTTGTCACCGTCCCAGCCTACGTGGGGGCACCGACAGTCCGCCGCGCGATTACCGGGGCAGGACGCCGGCGAGCTTCGGAAGCTGTTCGTCGAACTCGGCCGGTTCCTGGGTCGCGACCCTGATCAGCACGTGTTCGGCACCCGCGTCCTGGTATTCGCGCAGCCTGTCGGCGACCTCCGCCGGGCTGCCCGCGATGTACACCTGGATCTTCTCGACGAAGTCCAGCGGAACGCCGTAATTCCGCCGCGCGTAGTCCTCCAGCCGCTCGCGGGCCCGGACCGGGTCCTCCTCGATGAGCACTGTCGCGAACAACGCGGGCGTCACTGGGCGTACGGCCGCTTCGCGGATCTTCGCGAGCCCGTCGGCGTAGTCCGCGACGTCGGGCGGATACGGCAGCCAGCCGTCGTAAAGCCGGCCCACTCGTTCGAGCGCGCCCGGGGTGAACGAGGCCAGCCATACCGGCGGACCACCCGGACGGTGCGGTTCCGGGTACTCCGGAAGCGTGTCGTAATGCAGCACGTCGCCGTGGAACGGACCGCTGTTCCCGCTCCAGACGTGCCGCCACAGCGCGACGATGTCGTCGAGCCGGGCGCGACGGCGTTCCCACGGAACGCGGGTGAACGCGAACTCGGGTTCGCTGCGGCCGGCGAACCCCGCGCCGACGCCGAGCGTGATCCGGCCCTGGCTGAGCAGGTCGAGCGAAAGGATCGTGTTCGCGGAAAGCAGCGGATCCCGCAACGCCGGAAGCAGCGCGGCGGTGCCGAGGGTGACCCGCTCGGTTCTGGCGGCGAACGCGCCGAGCAACGTCAACGAATCGATGGGCGCCTTCGCGAGCGTGTCACCGACCCAGACCGAATCGAAACCTAGGCGTTCGGCTTCGACCGCGATGGCGACCATTTCCGGTGCGGTGCGCCCGGCGTCGAGGGTGGACCGATAAGTGGGGACGACAAGACCGAATTTCATGCCGGAAGCCTCTCCGCGGCGGGGAATCGTCTCAATTCCTTCGAGGGAATGGCGGCACCGGCGACGGCTCGGCCAAGATGACGACCATGGTTTCCGGATTCGGCCCCGCGCTGAAGGGCTGGCGCGAGCGGCGGCGGCTGTCCCAGCTGGAACTGGCGCTCCGGGCCGGGACCACCCAACGACACGTCAGTTTCCTGGAAGGCGGCCGTTCGATCCCCGGCCGCGGCCTGGTGCTGCGCGTCGCCGAATCGCTCGAACTCCCGCTCCGGGAACGCAACGGCCTGCTGCTCGCCGCCGGGTACGCCCCCGGTTTCCCCGAAACGAAACTCGACGATCCCAGGGTGAAGCCGGTCCTCGACGGTATGCGGCGGTTGCTCGACGGGCACCGGCCGTACCCGGCCATCGTCGTCGACCGCTACGGCGTGCTCGTCGCCCGCAACGACGCGCTCGACCTGCTCTTCGAGGACGTCGCGCCCGAACTGCTGGAGGAACCGGTCAACACCCTGCGGCTCGCGCTGCATCCGAAGGGGATGGCGCCGCGGGTGCTGAACCTCGCGGACTGGGCGCGGCACATCCTGGAACGGCTGACGCAGGAGATCGCGCACGCGCCCGACGAGCGGCTCACCGCGCTGCTGACCGAACTCGAAGGTTACGTTCCGGAGCCCGGGCCGCCCGGCCCGGACCATCTCGGGTTCGCCGTGCCGATGCGCCTGTCCACTTCGGCGGGTGAGCTGCGGCTGATCACGGCCATCACGACGTTCGCGACCGCCGCCGACGTCACGCTGTCGGAACTGAAACTGGAGACTTTCCTTCCCGCCGACGCCGAGACGGCCGCGATCCTGGCGCGTTGACCGGTTCGTCCCTAGTGAGCGGCTGAGCCCGGTGGCATGCTGATGTCATGCGCACTACCGCCGTCGTCGCGTTCGCTTTCCTGTTCTTGCTGGCCACGGCCTGTTCCGGGGCTTCGAGCGAGATGGTGCAGAGCGCGCCACCGGTCACTTCGAAGCCCTCCGCGGCGGCGTTGAAGGTCGAACAGGTGACGGCCGGGCTCGAACACGGCTGGGACGTCGGTTTCCTGCCGGACGGGAAGATCCTCGTCACCCAGCGTCCCGGGAAGCTGGCCTTGGTCGACGGCGGCACGAAACGCGACGTCGCCGCCGACTTTTCCGACGTTCACGTACGCGGCGAAGGTGGCTTGATGGGGATGGTGATCAGCAGGGACTTCGCGACGTCGCGCGAGTTCATCACCTGCCAGACCCACAAGGAGGGCGACACCGCCGTCGACATCCGGCTGGTCACCTGGCGGCTGTCGGACGACGGCGCGAGCGCCACGAAGGTCAAGGACCTTCTGACCGGGCTGCCGGTGAACCCCAGCGGCAGGCACTCCGGCTGCCGTCCCGCGTTCGGCGCGGACGGCGCCCTGCTCGTCGGCACCGGCGACACCGCCCGCCCGCGGCATCCGCAGGACCGGACGAGCCTCGGCGGCAAGGTGCTGCGCGTCGACGCGAAGACCGGGAACGCGTTGCCGGACAACCCGTTCATCAAGTCCGCGAACCCGAACGAACAGCGCGTGTTCACCTATGGGCACCGCAACGTCCAGGGCGTCACGGTCCGTCCCGGCACCGGGCAGGTGTTCACCGCCGAGCACGGGCCGACCATCGACGACGAGGTCAACCTGGAGACCGCGGGCGCGAACTACGGCTGGGACCCGTCCAAGGGTGGCACCGAGACCAGCTACGACGAAAGCGTCCCGATGACCGACAAGCAGCGCTTCCCGGACGCCGTCAGTCCTTTGTGGACGACCGGCGAGATCACCGAGGCGATCTGCGGCGCGGAGTTCCTCACCGGATCGCGGTGGGGAGCGCTCGAAGGCTCACTGGCCGTGACCGCGCTGAAAGGCCAGAAACTCCTGCTGTTCCGCCTCGACGACGCGGGCAAGGTCACCGAAGTGACGCTGCCGCCCGAGTTCGACGACAAGTTCGGCAGGCTTCGCGCCGTCCGGAGCGCGCCCGACGGCGCGCTCTACATCACGACTTCGGAAGGCCAGGACGACAAACTGCTGAAGGTCACACCCGGCGCCTAACGGCCGAGATACGCGCCGCCGTTGACGTGGATGATCTGGCCGGTGACGTGCCGGGCCTCTGGGCTCGCCAGGAAGGCCACCACTTCGGCGACGTCCGCGGGCTCGCCGGCACGTTTGGTCAGGGTGTTGCCGATCAGCCACTTCCGGCGTTCGTCGGAAAGCTTGTCCCGGAAGAACTCGGTGTCCCCGACCAGTCCGGGCGCGACGATGTTCGCGGTGATCCCACGCGGCCCGAATTCCCTAGCCACGTCGACGTTCCACGCCTCCAGCGCGGCCTTGGCCGCACCGTAGGAACCCGCTCCCGTCCGCGCGGCGATGGAACCGACGGTGACGATCCGCGCGCCGTCGGCGAACCTGTCCCGCAAGGCACGGGTGACCAGCACGGCGCTGAACACGTTCGCGTCGAGGTTGGCCCGCCAGTTCGCCGCGAAAGATTTCAGATCTTCGGCGGGCCCGTTGCGGAAATCGGTGTTCCCGCCCGCGTTGTTGACCAGGACGTCGACACGCTCCGGCAGCTCGGCCAGTGCCCGTTCCACCGCGTCCGGATCGGCCGCGTCGAACGGGACCGGGTTCGCGCCGAGCAGCGCGGCGGCCTCGGTGAGGACCTGTTCGCGGCGGCCGGTGATCGTCACCCGGTCACCCCGCGCGGCGAACGCCGCCGCGACCGCGTAACCGATTCCCGTTCCGCCGCCGGTGACCACGACTTCCCTGTTCTGCCCCATGACCTCAGCATAGGGACACTAGGCTTCCCGCATGACGAAGATCGACCCGCCGACGACGGCGCTCGTCCTGATCGACCTCCAGACGCGGATCGTCGCACTGGAGACCGTCCCGATCGAAGGCACCGAGGTCGTGTCGAACGCCGTCCTGTTGCGAGAGTCCTTCAGCGCGGCCGGCTCACCGATCGTCCACGTGCGCGCGCACCGGCCGGGGGTCGACGAGCAGCCACCCGGCAGCGAACTGGTCACCGAGCTGACGCCTCGCGAAGGCGAGCATCTGATCACCAAGCACACGATCGGCGCGTTCTACCGCACCGGACTCGACGAACTCCTGCGCGGACTCGGCGTGAAGACACTGGTGCTCGCCGGGATCGCCACGGAATACGGTGTCGAATCGACGCTGCGGGCCGCGATCGACCACGACTACGAGACCATCGCCGTTTCGGACGCGATGACGGGTATCGCCGCGATCTCCCACGAATCGGCGATCACGAAGGTGTTCCCGCGGCTGGGCGAAGTGCTCACCACCGCCGAGACCGCCGCGGCGCTGGGCTGACCCGTGATCGACAAGATCGCTTGGCTGCACCTGCGCGACGGCCGGATCCTGAGCACCCGGTCGCGCGGCAAATCCGTGTTCTACCTGCCCGGTGGCAAACGTGAACCCGGCGAAACCGACACGGAGACACTGATCCGCGAAATCCGTGAGGAACTGACCGTCGAAATCGATCCGGCGAGCATCGAGCCCGCCGGGGTCTTCGACGCGCAGGCCGACGGCCACGCGACGGGACTATTGGTCCGGATGACCTGCTACACGGCCGAATTCAGCGGAACGCTCAAGGCCGGCAGCGAGATCGACGAGGTCGTGTGGCTCGGCTACGCGGACAGGGACCGGGTCTCCGCGGTGGACAAGATCATCTTCGATCACCTGCGGGAGACCGGCCTCCTGCGCTGACTCAGTACAGCCGCAGCTTGGGTTTGTGCTCCAAATTGGACAAACCGTTCCAGGCGAGGTTGACCAGATGCGCGGCGACCTCGTCGCGTTTCGGCTTCCTGGCGTCGAGCCACCACTGCCCGGTGAGCGCGACCATCCCGACGAGCGCCTGCGCGTACAGCGCGGCCAGCTTCTCGTCGTAACCCCGCGCGGCGAACTGCTGCGCGAGGATGTGCTCGACCTGGCTGGCGATGTCGTTCAGCACCGTCGAGAACGTGCCCGTCGAACTCGCGACGGGTGAATCCCGCACCAGGATGCGGAAGCCGTCGTGCGAGTCCTCGACGTAGGAGAGCAAGGCGATCGCCGCCTGCTCCAACATCGCTCTCGGGTGTCCACCGTGGAGGGTGGAGATCATCCGGTCGAGCAGCAGTTGCGTCTCGCGGTCGACGACGACGGCGTAGATGCCTTCCTTGCCGCCGAAATGCTCGTACACCACCGGTTTGGAGACATTCGCGCGGTGCGCGATCTCCTCGATGGACGTGCCCTCGAAACCCTTCTCCGCGAACAGGGCCCTGGCGACGTTGAGCAGTTGCTGCCTGCGCTCGGTCCCCGTCATCCGCACCCGGGTCACCGGGGCGACAGGACGCACCCCGGTGACCGCTTCACGTTTGGTCCGCCTTCTCCCCGCCATCGCAGAAGACTAACGTGACCTCGCTATTTGCTTTCAGTGGCGATGCGCGCGAGGCGCTGCGGGGTCGGCCAGCGCACGTCGTAGGCCCAGCCGAACTTTTCGAAGATCCAGATGAGCCGCGCGGAAATGTCGATCTGACCGCGCTGCACGCCGTGCCGCGCCGAAGTCGGGTCGGCGTGGTGCAGGTTGTGCCACGACTCGCCGAAGGAGAAGATCGCCAGCGGCCAGAAGTTGGCCGACTTGTCGCGCGCCGCGAACGGGCGCTCGCCGATCATGTGGCAGACCGAGTTGACCGACCAGGTCACGTGGTGCAGCACGCAGACGCGCACCAGCCCGGCCCAGAAGAACGCGGTCACCGCGCCCCAGAACGACCAGGTGATCAGTCCGCCCAGGATCGCGGGCAGTACCAGGGTGAGCAGGCTCCACAGCCAGAACAGCTCGTCGACCTTCTTGATGGCCGGATCTTTCACCAGGTCCGGCGCGAATCGCTCCGCGTTGGTCTGGTCCCGATCGAACAGCCAGCCCATGTGCGCGTGCCAGAACCCCTTGGCGATGGCGACCGGTGTCGTGCCGAACAGCCACGGCGAATGCGGGTCGCCGTCGCGGTCGGAGAAGGCGTGGTGGCGCCGATGGTCGGCGACCCAGGTGATCACGGGGCCCTGGACGGCCATGCTGCCGGCGATCGCCATCGCGACGCGCAGCCACGGCTTGGCCTTGAACGAGCCGTGCGTGAAGTAGCGGTGGTACGAAACGGTGATGCCGAGCCCGCTGATCGCGTAGAAGACCACGAACAGGCCGACGTCGACCCAGGTCAGTCCCCAGCCCCAGGCGAACGGGACGGCCGCGAGCAAGGCGGCGAGCGGGAAGATGACCCCGAGGTAGACCGAGAGCTGCACGCCGCTCGATCGATGTCCTTCGATTACCGGCTTGGGGCCCTTCGCGGGCTTCTGGGAACGGTCCAGGGTAGCCGTCATGCAGTCACTTCTTTTCTATGCGCAACCCCGAGGGTTTCCCTAAGGGTGACCTTACCTACGATGCCGTAAGTTACGGTACAGGAGGTTTGGTCCCCTGTGGAGTGCCCGCGAAGGTGAGACAACCCCCGGGCGCACGTGGAGGTCTCCGGCATGGCTATCCTGACCAGGATCGATCCGCCGTAGTGTAATCGGCAGCACTTCAGATTTTGGTTCTGACAGTTCAGGTTCGAATCCTGGCGGCGGAGCAGACGAACAGATGACCAGCGGCGTTTTCAACGGTGGGGGTGTGTGCGGCTGACCGAGGACGCGACGACCAGTGGCAGGCGGCCGGCGCTTGCGGAGATGTCCGACGCCTGGCTCCACGGTCGCGCGCGCGAACTCGGGGCAGCCATCCAGCGCGTCAGCTACGCCGAACAGCTGGACATCGTCACCAGCCTCGACGAACTCCTCGACGAGACACAGCGCCGCGGCGAACCGTTGCTGGTCGCCCAGCTGCTGCGCTACTCGGCGATGGCCAGGCTGGTCACCCGCGGCCTCGCCGCCGAAGCGGAGCCCCGGCTCGACGAGATGCTCGCGCACACCAGGCGGCACGGTCTCGCGCTGATGCGCGCCGACGCGCACGCCATGCGCGGCCGACGGCTGGTGATCGCCAAACAGGAGGACGCCGCCCTCACCGAGATCGCCAGGGCACTGGCCATCCTCGACGACTCCGCGGTCCCGGACCGCCAGGTCGGCAGGCGCAACTGGGACCGGATGCTGTCCACCACCCTGGTCGACTGCTGGCTGGTGCTGAACCAGCTCGGCGTCTACGAGGCGGCCGAGGAGGCCATCGCCCGCGCCGCGCAGGCGATCCGCGACAGCGCGAGCCCGCACGAGATCGCGCTCCAGCTGATCAACCGGGTCAAGATGCTGCTGGGCTGGGGCCTGCGGCTCGAACGCATCGAGCGCTACGACGAGGGGGCGGACAAGTTCCGCACCGCGGCGTCGATGGCCCAGGCCGCCGAAGGCCCGTTCACCGAGTCGCTCTTCCCGCGCAAGGCCGGCGTGCCCGCGATCGACCAGGTCGGCGTGCTCGCCGCTGCCGCCGCGCTGGCGTCGCCCGATTCGTCGCATATCGAACGCCTCAACTCGCTGGTGCACCCGGAACTGGTGTTCCCGCACGAACGCGAGATCATCGCCATCGCGCTGGCCCGCTGCCTGGACAACGACGGCCGCCGCGAGGACGCCCTGCAGGTGCTCAAAGAGGTCCGCGAGGACAACGAGGACGGCTCGCTGCCGTCGATGCGGTTGAACCTCGCCCGCGAGCTCGCCAGGCTCGACACCACCCCCGACTACGCGTCCGGCGCGAGCCAGTCGCTGATCGACTACGCGACCATCCTGGAAACGGAGATGTGGTCGCTGCGGGAATCGCAGATCGCCACGCTCAACGCGCGCCGGGAGCACGAACGCCTGTCCGCCGAGCACGGCGCGATCACCCAGCAAGCCCTTCAGGACCCGCTCACCGGGCTGCCGAACCGGCGCGCGCTCGACGAAAAGCTGCGTTCGCTGGCGTCCTCCGCCGACGCCCAGCCGCTCGCGGTCGCGCTGGTCGACCTCGACGGATTCAAGGACGTCAACGACAAACAGTCGCACGCCGAAGGCGACAACGTGCTCCGTGTCATCGCGAGCACACTGCGCGACGCCCTGCGCGGCGACGACGTGGTCGCCCGGTACGGCGGAGACGAGTTCATCGTGCTCCTACCTGGGGCTCCGGCCTCCGCGGCGAAGCAGGCGCTGGGTCGTTCTGTGAATGCCGTCGCATCTCTGCCGCACCATCTTTCGCACGGTGTCACCCTCTCCGTCGGCCTCGTCTCGCTCCGCCCGCAGGAACGGGCCGAGCAGGTCCTCGCGCGCGCCGACGCGGCCATGTACCAGGCGAAACGCGGCGGCGGGAACCAGGTTTCGTCGGTGAACTCGATGGCCATCGACCCGGCGACCGGATGGCCCGGTGAGGATGCTCCGACCGACCCCGCGTGGGACTCCGAGCAGCCCACGTAGGATCAATGCCCGACAACCACCGTTGGTGAAATGTTGGGAGAGCCGTGACCGGCCCGCTGAGCACGTTGATCCTCGCCGCGGGTGAGGGCACCCGCATGCGTTCGTCCACCCCGAAGGTGCTGCACCCGATCGCCGGCCGCCCGTTGGTCGAGCACGCGGTGCGGGCCGCCGCGGGACTGAACCCGGAGCACCTGGTCGTGGTCGTCGGCCACGGTCGCGACTCGGTCGGCGCCCGGCTGGAAAAGGTCGGCGAGGCTCTCGGCCGCCAGGTCGTCACGGCCGTCCAGGAAGAGCAGAAGGGCACCGGGCACGCCGTCTCGTGCGCGCTCTCCGCGCTGCCCGGCGGGCTGACCGGCACCGTCGTCGTCAGCTACGGCGACGTCCCGCTGCTCGACACCGAAACGCTCGCTTCTCTGGTCGCCGAGCACACCTCCACCGGTAACGCGGTCACCGTGCTGACCGCGGTCGTCGAGAACCCGACCGGTTACGGCCGGATCGTCCGCGACGAAAACGGCGTCGTCACCTCGATCGTCGAGCAGAAGGACGCCACCCCCGAACAGCACGAAATCGCCGAAATCAACTCCGGCGTCTACGCCTTCGACGCTTCGGTCCTCGTCGACGGGCTCTCGCGGCTCTCGACGGACAACGCGCAGGGCGAGCTCTACCTCACCGACGTCCTCGGCATCGCCCGCGGCGACGGCAAGGGCGTCGGCGCCCTCGTCATCGACGACCCGTGGGTGACCGAAGGCGTCAACGACCGCGTTCAGCTCTCCGTCCTCGGCGCCGAACTGAACCGCCGGATCGTCCGCGGCTGGCAGCGGGCGGGCGTCACCGTCGTCGACCCCGCGAGCACCTGGATCGACGCGGGCGTGACCTTGTCGCGCGACGTCGTCATCGAGCCCGGCGTGCAACTGAAGGGTTCGACGTCGGTCGGCGAAGGCGCGCAGATCGGCCCGGACAGCACCTTGGAGAACGTCACCGTCGGCGCGGGCGCGTCGGTGGTGCGGACACACGGTTCGGATTCGGAACTGGGCGACGGGGTGAAGGTCGGTCCCTTCACCTACCTGCGTCCCGGCTCCAAACTGGGGACCAAGGGCAAACTCGGCGCGTTCGTCGAGACGAAGAACGCCGACATCGGCGCCGGCACGAAGGTCCCGCACCTGACCTACGTCGGCGACGCGACCATCGGCGAGAACAGCAACATCGGATGCTCCAGCGTCTTCGTCAACTACGACGGCGTGAACAAGCACCACACCACGATCGGCTCCCATGTGCGGCTCGGCGCGGACAACACGTTCGTCGCCCCGGTGACCATCGGTGATGGCGCCTACAGTGGGGCAGGCACCGTGATCAGGCAAGACGTGCCTCCGGGCGCGCTCGCCGTGTCCACCGGGCCGCAGCGCAACATCGAAGACTGGGTGTCCCGGCGCAGGCCGGGCACACCCGCGGCGGAAGCAGCTTCCGCCGCGAAGCAGGACACCACCGCCGTGTCCGATTCAAACAAGGGAAACGACGGGGAGTCGCCAGCATGAGCTCGAAGTCCGGAACACCGAAGAAGAACCTGATGCTCTTCTCCGGGCGCGCCCACCCGGAACTCGCGGAAGAGGTCGCCAAGCACCTCAACGTGTCGGTCGTTCCGCAGACCGCGCACAACTTCGCCAACGGGGAGATCTTCGTCCGGTTCAACGAATCGGTGCGCGGGACCGACGCTTTCGTGATTCAGAGCCACCCCGCTCCCATCAACGAATGGGTGATGGAGCAGCTGATCATGGTGGACGCCCTCAAGCGGGCGAGCGCCAAGCGGATCACCGTGATCATGCCGTTCTACCCGTACGCGCGGCAGGACAAGAAGCACAAGGGCCGCGAGCCGATCTCCGCGCGCCTGATCGCGGACCTGTTCAAGACCGCGGGCGCCGACCGGATCATGACGGTCGACCTCCACACCGCGCAGATCCAGGGCTTCTTCGACGGCCCGGTCGACCACCTGCTCGCGCAGAACGTGCTGGCCGCGCACATCAACAAGACCTATCGGGACGAGAACATCACCGTCGTCTCGCCGGACTCGGGCCGTGTGCGACTCGCCGAGAAGTGGGCAGCGCAGCTGGGTGACCGGCCGATCGCCTTCATCCACAAGACCCGCGACCCCGACAAGCCGAACCAGGCCGTCGCCAACCGCGTCGTCGGCAAGGTCCGCGGTCAGCTGTGCGTGCTGATCGACGACATGATCGACACCGGCGGCACGATCGTGAAGGCCACCGAGGCCCTGCTCGACGAAGGCGCGTCCGACGTCGTCATCGCCTCGACCCACGGCATCCTGTCCGACCCCGCCACCGAGCGGCTGTCGAACTGCAAGGCGCGCGAGGTCATCGTCACCAACACGCTGCCGATCCCGGAGGAGAAGCGGTTCCCCGGGCTGACCGTGCTGTCCATCGCGCCGCTGCTGGCGCAGGCGATCCAGCAGGTCTTCGAGGACGGATCGGTCACGTCCCTCTTCGACGGCAACGCCTGATCCAGCCGAAGCAAGGGACCTTTGCTCTCACTCTCCGCAAGAGAGTGAGAGCAAAGGTCCCTTGCTTCGTTTTCGGCTCCTCGCGAAACGACGCGCGGCCGGTCGCCCGGCATGGCTAGGTTCCGTTCATGGGGAAATTCAAATTCGGCGTGAACCTGTGGGGCGCCGAGAACCGTGAAGACTGGGTCGCGAAGTGCCGCCGCGTCGAGGCCCTCGGATTCGACGTCATCTCCGTGCCCGACCATCTCGGCCCGGGACGGAACGCGCCTTTCCCGGCGCTGACCATGGCCGCCGCGGTGACCCAACGGCCCCGCGTCGGCACTCTTGTTTCCAATATGGCCTTCTACAACGCCGCACTCTTCGCACGCGAAGTCGTCACGACGGCGAAGATGACGGGCGACCGGCTGGACCTCGGACTCGGCTCCGGCCACATGAAATCGGAATTCGACGACGCCGGCCTGCCGTGGATCCCGGCCAAGGAACGTATCGAGTACCTCGCCAAGAGCCTTGACCACCTGCGCGGACACTTCGCCGACGAAGGAATCACGCCCCCGCCGCTGCTCCTCGCGGGCAACAGCGACGGCGTGTTGTCCCTCGCCGCCCGTGAAGCCGACATCGCCGGCTTCGCGGGTCTTCGTCAAGCACCGGGGAAACCGCCGGGAACGTTCCGGCTCGACGATGCCGAGCGCATGGACGAACGTGTCGCCTTCTTCCGTTCACAGGCGAACGGCCGCGATCCCGAACTGAACATGCTGGTCCAGCGGGTCGTCGTCGCGGACGACCGGCGCGCGGCCGCCGAGGCCTGGCGTGAAGAGGTCAAAGACCAGGACGGCCTCGACGTCGACGCCCTGCTCGAAACGCCCCAATTGCTTTTCGGCACCGTCGCCGAGATCGTCCGGCAGCTGCAGGAGCGTCGCGAACGGTACGGCTTCTCCTACATCACGGTGTTCGAACCGATGCTGGAAACGTTCGCGCCGGTCGTGCGGGAACTGTCCGGTCAGTAAGCGACGCAGAAACGCTGGCGGCGGTGTTCCGGCTTGTCGATCTCGTCGACGAACGCGATCGCGTAGTCGGCACCGCCGATCTTCGAACCGCCGTTCTCGTCGGTCAGGAGCACGTCGCCACCGAGCCGGAACTCACCGGTCCGCTCGCCCTCGGCCCACGCGCCGAACTCCGCGGCCGGGCTGACGTAGAACCAGTCGATGTCCTCGGGAAGCTTCCGGAACGCTTCCAGCACCTCAGCGTGCGCGCCCGCTTCACCCTTGTATTCGTCCGGGAACTCGGGGGTGTCGATCAGTCGCGGTCCGCCTTCGGCCACGTGCAGGCTGCCCGCCCCGCCGACCACGCCGATCCGTGCGCCGTTGTCCTTCGCGACCTGCGCGATCGAGGGCACCGCGTCGAGCAGGCCGCTCTGCCCGTGAACCGCGATGACCAGGACATCGGCGCCCTTGGCGACATCGGCCAGGAATGCCTCATCGTAGAGCGAGCCGGCCCTGGTTCCCTCACCTTCGGCGGTCCTGGACACCACCAAGACTTCGTGACCGCGGCCGCGTGCCTCCGCGGCGATCTTCCCGCCCGCGTACCCGGTTCCTCCGAACACAACCAATTTCGCCATCGCGTTTCTCCCTTTTCATCGGCGACTACGCCGATGCTAAGAACGCGAGATCGGCTACTTCAACGTATGCAACGCACCCCGAGGTGAGCGTGCAGGTCAGCCGCCCAGCGTGGCGAACTCGGACTTGAGCTTTTCGCGAACGCCGTTGACGTCGACCGGAGCCCGGACCTCACCTTTGGCCGACGGCTTCGCCTGCACCTGATAGCTGGCGTTCCGATTCGGCAGTTTGAACTTGACCTCGCAGGACATGCTCGTCGTGGTGTCCGGCGCCGCGTCGGCGTCCGCCGTGCAGCTCTGCGCGCCGAGGGACTGCGCGGTGAAGTCGACCGTCAGCTTCAGGTGCACGGGCGTCCCGTTCATGCCGCCGATGACGGAGTTGGCGACGTCGATGGTCGCCCGGCAGGTCCCGACGAAGTCCGTGCAGTCCAGCTTGTCGTTGACGACACTGACCCTGACCTGGGTCAGCGCGTCGAACGGCTGTCCGATCCCGCCGATCGCGCCGTCCAGATCGGTCTGGAGCTTCTTCAGCGCTTCCCCGGTGAGCGGCTCGACCCGCATCTCGGCGCCGAGCGTCTTGCCGCCCGCAGCGGCGACGAGGGAAGGCGCGAAACTGACGACACGGTGCGGCGCCGCCGTGGTCACCCGCAGTGTTCCGAGCCCGCTCCCGACGTCGTAGACCTCGGTCCCGTCAGGCAACTTCGAACGGACCGGATCGGTCAACGGGTTCATCCCGGACACCGCGGTCCTCAGTGTCGACGCGGCCTTGCGCGGGCTGAGCACCTCGACGGCGTTCACCGGCAGGTCCGAGCTGTCCGTGCGGACCCAGCTGGTGCCGTACTGGTCGCTGTCGCCGAGCCCGTGCGCCTTCCAGTACTCCGGCGTCGCCGAGAGGTACAACTGCTTGTCGGCGGAGATGACCTGGATGGTCTGGCCGTCGACCGGCAGCGCGCCGTGGGCGCTCCCGTTCCGGGTGATCCGGAACTGCAGTTCCGCGGGCTGACCCGACGCGTCCTTGATCGTCGCCTTGTAGACAACGGCTGGAGCCTGTTCCAGCGCCTTCAACGCGCTCTCGACAGCGCCGCGCAGCTCCGCGCGCCGGTCCACCCGCTGCTGTTCGGCGGGCGAGATCCCGGCCGCCCCGTCGATCGCGACGTCACAACCGGCCACGAGGCAGCACAACGCGGCGATCGCGCCGATCTTCGACCGTCGTGCCGGCATCCCGTCCCCTTAGTCTCGCGTGCGAGCAGATCACACCTTAGAAAAGGGGTCGCGCACCACCGCATCCGCGGGTTCGCGAAGCAGCTGTCACCGACTTGTCACCTGTACGAGGCACCCGGCGGGACCACCACGCGACCGGTTGGTCTACACTTTCCCGGTCTCGGCGAGGCGGGTTCCGTGAGCACCTGGTGCCCGACGTGATCGACGCGGCGGCTTGAGTGGCCACACGCGGTCGAGCACGCCTGTGGAATTCGCCGCCGAACACCAGAACCGCCCCGAACCATCCCCACCTCAGCATGATTTCGCTGAACATGTTGGTGAATTGAAGGAGTGCTACACCGTGTCCGAGGTACGCCTGTCCGTCGAGCCCCGCACCGAATTCGGCAAGGGTGCCGCGCGCCGCACGCGTCGCGCCGGCAAGATCCCCGCGGTGCTGTACGGGCACGGCTCGGAACCGCGCCACTACGCCCTGCCCGCCATCGAGTTCGCCCGCGTCGTGCGTGAGAACGGCAGCAACGCCGTCATCACCCTCGACCTCGAGGGCAAGAGCGAGCTGGCCCTGACGAAGACCATCGTCGTCCACCCGCTGAAGAACTACATCGAGCACGTCGACCTGCTGGTCGTCATCCGCGGCGAGAAGGTCACCGTCGACATCCCCGTCGTCGTCACCGGCACCCCCGGCCCCGGCACCCTGGTCACCACCGACCTCGACGCCATCCAGATCGAGGTCGAGGCGCTGCACATCCCCGAGCAGGTCGAGGTCTCGGTCGAGGGCGTCGTCGCCGGCACCCAGATCAACGCCTCGGACGTCGCGCTGCCGAAGGGCGCCACGCTGGTCACCGACCCCGACGCCCTGGTCGTCGCCGTGAACGAGTCGCCGTCCGAGTCCGCGCTCGAGGGTGAAGAAGGCGCTTCCGAGGCGGCCGAGACCTCCGCCGAGGACGCCGAATAAAGTCACTGGTGTGACCGAAGCAGTACTTCCCGGGGCCGGCGAGCAGATCCTGCTCGCCGGCCTCGGCAATCCCGGCCCCCAATACGCGGGCAACAGGCACAACGTCGGCTTCATGGTGCTCGACGAGCTCGCACATCGTGTCGGCGGCAAGTTCAAGGCCCACAAGAGCGGCGCCGAAATCCTCGAAGGACGGCTCGCGGGCCGGCGGGTGGTCCTGGCCAAGCCGCGTTCGTACATGAACCTCTCCGGTGGGCCCGTGGTGGGCGCGGCCCGGTTCTACAAGATCCCCCCGGCCGGTGTCGTGGTCATCCACGACGAGCTGGACGTCGACTTCGGCGCGCTCAAGATGAAGCTGGGCGGCGGCGACAACGGGCACAACGGTCTCCGCTCGATCACCAAGTCACTGGGCACGAAGGACTACTACCGTGTCCGTTTCGGCGTGGGCCGCCCTCCGGGACGGCAGGATCCGGCGGATTTCGTGCTGAAAGACTTCTCGACGGTCGAACGCAAAGAGCTCGCTTTCGAGGTCGATCGTTGCGCCGACGCCGTTGAAGCGCTTATCAGCACCGGTCTCGCCGCAGCCCAGAACACCTTCCACGCTGGGTGAACCCGCTCACATGGCAGTGCGTTACACCCCGTCACTCGAAGGCGTTTCACCACGCCCCTGATCGAGTCGTGGAATAGGGCGAGCTCTTCCGGGGAACTCTCAAACCCGTTAGGACGGGATGCGGAGATCGCATTCCCCACCGAAACCGGAGAGAGTTTCATGTCGTTCACGGCCGAAGACATCACCGGCGCCACTTTCCCGAACGCCCCGATCGGGCGGCGGGGATACGCCAAACACGAGGTCGACGCGTTCCTGGAACGGATCGCCGACACGATCTCGGACCGGGACGACCTGACGGCCGCCGAGGTCCACCACGTCATGTTCTCGCGTCCGTTGATCGGTAAACGCGGTTACGACGAACGCGAAGTCGACGACTTCCTCGACAAGGTCGAAACGCAGCTCGCCCACCGCACCGGCCAGCACGTGCTCGGTGTGCCCGGCGCCCGCGAAGAGGATGAAGCGACCGCCGAACGCGCCGTCCCGGACCGCGGTCCCGTCGAATTCTTGCGGGAGCGCTAGTGCCCGTCACCGCCTTCGAGGCCAGAACCCGGCAGTTCGACCGGGCGCCGATCGGTGCCCGCGGCTATCACGAACCCGCGGTCGACGCCTTCCTCGAGCGGGTCGCGGCGACCCTCGACGGTGACGACGACCTGTCGGTTTCGGACGTCCACAACGTGGCGTTCGCCAAAGCCCCGCTGTCGAAACGAGGCTATGACCCGGCAGCCGTCGACGCGTTCCTGCGAGACGTCGAGGGAACGCTGGCCGGTCTGTCCCAGTCCGCCGGCTACTACATAGCGCCTGCCTTGGAGCACACCCATACCCGCAAGCCACCTTGGCGACGCCGCTGACCACCGGGAGGTGCAGCGAAAGGGCCGGGCCCGCGATATTCGCGGGCCCGGCCCTTTCGTGTCAGCTGGTCGCCGCGTTCTTGGCGATCTTGTCCGCGAACTGGACGGCGGTCGCGGCCCGCTTCACCTTGCCCGAGGGCGTCTTGGGCAGACTCCCCGCCGGGAGCACCACCACCGCGAAGGGCCGCATGTCGACGGCACCGCGCACCTTGGCCGCGACCTCTTTCGCCAGCGCCTTTTCCGTTTCCGGATCCCCGGCGAGTTTCGATTCGACCACGACGGCGAACCGTTCCCGGCGGCTGCCGGCGTCGAGCCGCACGGCCACGGCGTTCCCCGCCCGGACCCCCTCGACCGAGGTCGCCGCGCGTTCGATATCGGTCGGGTACAGATTCCGGCCGCCCATGATGATGACGTCCTTGCGACGGCCGCAGATCACGATCATGCCGTCGACCAGGTAGCCGAGGTCACCGGTGAGCAGCCACCCGTCCTCGTCCTGCGTCGCGAGCGGACCTTCCATGGTCAGGTAGCCCGGTGTCACGGCCTCGCCTCGCAGGCGGATCTCCCCGACCTCGCGTTCTCCGAGCACGGCTCCCTTGTCGTCGACGATCTCGGCCTCGAGCCCGTCGAGCGGCGGCCCGAGCACCGCGAATGACCGGACTTCGTCGGTCCCCCGACGCGGGTCGCCCTCGGGAACCGGCACCGCGCGGTTGTCCGTCTCGAGCGCGTCGGCCTCGACGACGTCCAGCGTCAAGCCGGTGAACAACGGTGCGAACGAAACCGCGAGAGTCGCCTCCGCCATGCCGTACGCCGGGAACACGCACTCGGCGGGCATCTTGAAGCGCGCCCCCGCCTCGACGAACGTCTTCACAGCCGTTTCGTCGATCGGCTCGGCACCGTTCAGTGCGATCCGGAGCTTCGAGAGGTCGTACGCGTCGTCGTCCTCGACCCTGGCCATCCGCCTGCCCACGATCGCGTACGCGAAGTTCGGCGCGGCGGTGGTCGTGCCGTTGTACTTGCTGATCAGCTGCGGCCAGATCAACGGTCCCGACAGGAACTCCAGCGGCGTGATCTTGACGAGCTCGACGCCGAACGTCATCGGCACCGTCAGAAAGCCGACCATCCCCATGTCGTGGAAGGTGGGCAGCCACGAGACCATCACGTCGACGTCGAAATCGAACTCGGCCCGGTCGACCATCGCCTTGACGTTCGAATACAGATTCCCGTAGGTGATCCGAACGGCCTTCGGGTCGGCTGTCGACCCGCTGGTCAGTTGCAGGAGCGCTGTATCCGATTCGGCCGTCGGCACGGGCTCCGCCAACGGTTCGGCCTCGAGCAGCTCGGTGATGACCTGGAAGGCGATGCCGTGCTCCGTGAGTACCGGCGCCAGCTGGTCGAACGGCTCACCGAGCAGAACCAGGCCGGACCCGATCATCCGCAGCACGCGAACGGTGTCCTCGGCCCATTCGGCCAGGTCGGTGCGCTGCGTCGGCTGGTGCAGCATCGTCACGCTGCCGCCGGCGAGCCAGACCGCCTGAACCGTCGGCGCGATCAATGACGGCGCCGCCGCCAGCACCGCGACCGCTTTGCCGGGCTCCAGCCCGGCCGTCACCAGACCCCCGGCGACCCGCTTGGCCTGCTCGTGAATCTCGGCCCACGTACGCCGAACCGGCTCCTTGGGCTCCCCGGTGACCATTCCCCGCTGCTGACCTCGCCCCGCCGCGGTGGCGACGAGCGTGTCCACGAACCGACTCATGCGCGTCACACTACTGTCCGCGCTGAACCGCCCGCTCGCCGTCGAGTGAACTCATTCGATCGCTTCGGAGGTCTCGAGCCACTGGGCCTCGACCTCCTCCTTCTCCGTTTCGACGGCTTTCAATTCGGTGTTCAGCTCGATGAGCTTCGTCGGATCGGTCGCCGCGGCGAGCAGCGCCGCATGCAGCTTCTCTTCCTTCGTGTGCAGCTGGTCGAGCTTGCGCTCGAGGCGGGACAGTTCCTTCTGAGCCGCCCGCTGTTCCGCTGCGCTCTTCTTGGGCGCGGAGGTCTGCGCGCCGCCCGCCTTACGGTCGCCGCCGGCCTTCTCAAGGCTCTTTGCTCGCCGGTCGAGGTATTCCTCGATCCCGCCCGGCAGGTGGGTCACTTGGCCGTCCCCGAACAAGGCCACGATCGTGTCGCAGACGCGTTCCACCAGGTATCGGTCGTGCGAAACGACGACGAGACTGCCCGGCCAGGAATCCAGCAGATCTTCGAGCTGCTGCAAGGTGTCGATATCGAGATCGTTCGTCGGTTCGTCGAGCAGCAGCACGTTGGGCTCGGCCATGAGGAGCCGGCACAGCTGCAGGCGGCGCCGTTCACCACCGGACAGGTCCTCGACCGGCGTCCACTGCCTCGCCGCGGGGAACCCCAGCTTTTCGGCCAGCTGCGAAGCGGTGAGCTCCTGCTTTCCGAACACGACCCGGCCGGAGACCTCTTCGATCGCCTGCAGCACGCGCAGATCGCCAGGTAGGTCGTCGAGCTCCTGCCGCAGGTGCGCGAGGCTGACCGTCTTGCCCTGGATACGTCGGCCCGTCTCAGGCTCCCTGTCACCGCCGAGCAGCTTGAGGAGCGTCGTCTTACCGGATCCGTTGACGCCGACGAGGCCGATCCGATCGCCGGGCCCGATCCGCCAGGTGACGTGATCGAGCAGGGTGCGGTCGCCCACGGTCAACGTGGCGTCCTCGATCTCCAGCACGGTCTTACCCAGCCGACGGCGGGCGAACGCCTGCAGCTCGACCGAATCACGCGGCTCCGGCACGTCGGAGATCAGCGCTTCAGCCGCTTCGACGCGGTAGCGGGGCTTCGAGGTCCTGGCCTGCGGGCCGCGGCGCAGCCATGCGAGCTCTTTACGCGCCAGGTTCTGCCGCTTTTCCTCGGCCGTCGCCGCCAGCCTCGCCCGCTCGGCCCGCGCGAAGATCCAGTCCGCGTAGCCGCCTTCGTACTGCTCGACGCGACCGTTGGCGACCTCCCAGGTCACACTCGCGACCGTGTCGAGGAACCACCGGTCGTGCGTGACGACCACGACCGCGATCCTGCGGTTGAGCAGGTGATCCGCGAGCCAGCGCACACCTTCGACATCGAGATGGTTGGTCGGCTCGTCGAGGACCACGAGGTCCAGTTCACCGGTGAGAGCGGCCGCCAGTGCCACCCGGCGGCGTTCGCCACCGGACAGGTTCGCCGTTTCCTTGTCGATGCCGAGAGCGGTGATGCCCAGACCGTCCATAATGGACCGGACACGCGCGTCAGCGGCCCACTCGTGCTCCGCGCCGTAGCGCTCCAGCACGACATCTCCGACTGTGCTGCCTTCGGGAAGTTCGGTCCGTTGGGTGACCACGGCCATCCGCAAGCCCCGGACTTGGCTGACGCGTCCCGTATCGGGCTCGCTGATCCCCGCGAGGACCTCCAGCAACGTCGTCTTCCCGCCCCCGTTGAGACCGACGACACCGATACGCTGCCCCTCCGCCACACCGAGCGAAACACCGTCGAGCAGCGGGCGCACCCCGAAGGACTTGCTCACCGACTCCAGGTTGACCAAGTTGGCCATGCCTCAGCCGATCCTTTCCAAAAAGCTCGCATCACAAACGAATTAGTCGGTGTCCATTTCGGACACCCTCATGCGTGCACCCGAGGCGGCGACGGCCGCGGCGCGTCATCCCCGCCGACCAGCCGGGCTCCGGGGACGGGCCCGTGCGCGACGCGCACCGTGCGACAGACACCGGCGCCGGACAACTCCGCGGCGACCTCGACGGCCGACTGGGCATCCGCGCACAGGAAGGCACAGGTCGGCCCGGATCCGGACACGGTGCCGGCGAGCGCACCCGCGTTGACTCCCGCCCGCAACGTGCGGCGCAGCCCCGGACGCAACGAGACAGCGGCCGCCTGCAGATCATTGCCGAGAAGCAGCGCCAGTTGACGCGGGTCGCCGGATGCCAGCGCCTCCACCACCGGAGTGTGCGAGCCGATCCGCGGTGGGCTGCCTTCTTCACGCAACTTGTCCAGCTCGCCGAACACCCGCGGAGTCGAAAGCCCACGCTGGTCGAAGGCCAGGACCCAGTGGAAGGTGTGCCTCGACAGGACAGGCACCAGCTGCTCGCCTCGGCCGGTGCCCAACGCCGTCCCGCCGTAGAGCGCGAAAGGAACATCGCTCCCGAGTTTCGCGGCGATACCCGCCAGTTCGTCCCGGGAGATGTCGAGCTTCCACAGCGACGCGAGCCCCACCAGGGTCGCGGCCGCGTCGGCACTGCCACCGGCCATCCCGCCCGCGACCGGGATGCCTTTGCGCAACACGACTCTGACCTTGGACTCGCCGTCCGCCTTGCCGATGTGGGCCGCCAACGCCTGCGCTGCCTTCCAGGCCAGGTTGTTGGCTCCTGTCGGTACGGAACCTTCACCTTCACCGTAGACCTCGACGCCGGGGTCCTCGGTGACCGCGACGGTCACCTCGTCGGTCAGGGAAAGCGCCTGGAACACGGTCACCAGCTCGTGGTAGCCGTCCGGGCGTACATCTCCGACCGACAGGTGCAGGTTGACCTTGGCGGGGACCCTGACGGTCACTGGGGGCGGTACGACGGCGAGCACGCGTCAAGCCTACGTGGCCGCTCCACTTGCGCTGCCATCAGGAGAAAGAGAATGGAAGGGGCAGACGCGAACGGGCCGCCTTGGACGCAATTCGTCCTGGACGGCCCGTTCGCGGAGAAATCAGGCGGCGACGCCCTGCGGGCCGCGGACCGGGTGGGTCACGTGGCCGCCACGTTCGGCGATCCAGGCGAGCGCGGCGTCCGCGCGCTCACCGCGCACCCCGAGGCGGAACCGGCCGACCGGGGTGTCGCCGATCCGGGTCAGACCGCCCCCGATGGTGGCGAGCTCGACGTCGAAGCGACCGGCGGCCTCCGGCAGCAGCGCACCGACCGAGGCGAAGCCGACGAGCACTACGTCCACCGCACGGTCGTACTTCGAGGCCTGTGCCCGCCCGGTTTCGATGGCGGGAAGCAGCGCCTGCGCGGTCCGGCTGTTGGGGTCGGAGACCAGGTCGAGCACGGTTCCGCGTTCGATGATCGCGCCGGCCTCCAGAACCGCGACGTCGTCGCAGACACGGCGGACCACGCCGGCGTCGGGTGTGGTGAGCAGCACGGTGACACCGAGTTCGGCGCGCGCCCGGTCGAGCACGGTCAGGACCGCGCCGGACTCCTCGGGCTGCACGCCCGCGGTCGGGTCGTCGGCCAGGAGCACGGACGGCCCGGCGGCCAGTGCCTTGGCGATGGCCACCCGGCGCAGCTGCCCCTCGGACAGGTCGCCCGGCCGCTGCCCCGCACGGGGGGTGAGCCCGACCAGGTCGAGCAGGTTGCCGACCCGGTTGCGGCGCTGCGGCCCGTCGAGGCCGAGCTGCTCGAGCGGCGAAGCAATGTTGCCGGCGATGGTGCGTTCGGCGAGCAATTCCGGCTTGGTGCTCACCACGCCGACCTGGCGCCGGATTTCGCGGAGACGGCGTCCGTCGAGGGTTCCGGTGTTGAGTCCGTCGAGGCGGACGACACCGCGGTCGGGACGCTCCTGAAGACCGATGCACCGAGCAAGGGTCGATTTGCCGGAGCCCGCCGGACCGACGACTCCGAACAGCGAGCCTGCTTGGATGTCCACGCTCACATCGCGCAGTGCGACGACGGGATTTCCGTTGAGGGGAAAGGATTTGGACAGGTTTTCAACAGTGATCACGAAAGGCTCCATGCACATGGGGCGCTGCTTCTTGCGAGCGCGCCAACCGTCACCGAGTAACCGTCCGGGAAACGGACGGATTCAGAGATAAGGGAATGAACTCAGGCAGTAACGGTGGAGCGTCGACACGCACTTACCGTGCGGCGACCTTCATCGACGACACGTCGCCTGGTCAGCAGGAGCGGGTGGGTGACCCTGTTCATTAGGCACAGCCTCCATCGGTCCTGGCTGTAGCACCTGCCCTGTGGAGGGTGGTTGCTGCGACTTCGGCGAGCCAGGTCTCTCAGTCGCTCGGGATGGCTTACTGAGTAAAACCGATCCCACTGGATGAAAGCAAGCGCGTAGGCGCAGATCACACGTCTGGTCGCGTCCATTATACAGGATGGGCCGCCCATATTATGGGACGCGGACAGGCGTATCCGACCTCCGGCAGGCGCGCTGCCTGCTAAGACAAGGTTCGCCCGCGCCAAATCGAGGGGAGGAACCACGCAGTCGCGCGGCCCCGGTCACCTGCGCCAGGGTGGTCAGCCGGCAGCCGCGGCGATCCGGGCGAACTGGTGGACGTCCAGCTGCTCCCCGCGGGTTTTGGGGTCGATACCCGCCTTTTCGAGTAGTTCCCCCGCGCGTTCGGCGGAACCGGCCCACGACGCCAACGCTGCCCGCAAGGTCTTCCGCCGTTGCGAGAAGGCGGCGTCGACGACCGCGAACAGCCGCTCCCGCTCCACGGACGACACCACGTCGCCCCGTTCGAACGCGACCAAGGCGGAGTCGACGTTCGGAACCGGCCAGAACACCGCCCTGGGCACCGCGGCGACCTTGCGCGTCTTTCCGTACCAGGCGAGCTTGACGCTGGGTACGCCGTAAGTCCGGCTTCCCGGACCCGCCGCCATCCTGTCCGCGACCTCGGTCTGGACCATTACGAGGCCGCTGGTCAGCGACGGCAATTCGGCCAGCAGGTGGAGCACGACGGGAACGGCGACGTTATACGGCAGGTTCGCGACGAGCGCCGTCGGCCGTGCCGGCAGGTCGTTCGCGGTGATCCGCAACGCGTCCGCGCCGACGACCGTCAGCCTTTCGGCCCCGCCTCGCTCGGCCACGGTGCTCGGCAGCCGTTCCGCCAGCACAGGATCGATTTCGACCGCGACGACCTCGGCGCCGGTCGCGAGCAGTCCGAGTGTCAGCGAGCCGAGGCCCGGCCCGACCTCCAGGACGACGTCCCCTTCGCCGATCTTCGAGAGGTCGACGATGCGGCGCACCGTATTGGGATCGTGCACGAAGTTCTGGCCGAGCTTCTTGGTCGGACGTACGTCCAGCTCGGCCGCCAGCGCCCTGATTTCCGCAGGACCGAGCAGTTCAGTCACCCGACGATCGTAACCATGTCCGGTAAGCCACGATTGGCCGGTGGACGACGTCGTACTCGATGGAGACAAAGTCCGGCTGCGCGATTGGCGCCCGTCCGACCTCGGGCCGCTCCGTGACCTACTCGATCCCGCGCGGCCTTGGCACGAAACGAACGGCCCCTACTTCGGCACCCCGAGCACGGCCGCCGCCGAATCCACAGCGCGCGAACTCACCACGATCAAAGCCGAACCGCCCGATCCTCGCACCAGCCTCGCCGTGTGCGATCTAAGCGACGGAAGGCTGATCGGCCGGGTCAGCTGGTATTGGGAAAGCAGGGAGACCGACTGGCGGCGGATGGGGCTGGTCATCTACGACGAACGGTATTGGGGCGGTGGATTCGGCACCGAGGCCTTGCGCATGTGGACGACCTATTTGTTCTCCCGCACCGACGCGCTCCGCCTGGACTTCGCCACGTTCTCGGGGAACCCGGGGATGATCGCCGTCGGGCGGCGGCTCGGGTTCGTCGAAGAAGGCCGGTTCCGGAGCGCCCGGCGCTGGTCCGGCGGCGTCCATGACGCCGTCGTCTACGGGGTGCTCCGTGAGGAGTGGGACCGGAGGCATCGCTCAGACATGGGGCCGGCCTGATCCGACCCCACCATCCGGATGGCTTTTCCCCAGCGACACGCATCCCACTCAAGGGTGATCGGCGCAGGTCGGCGCCGCCGGAGCGTGATGATCATCCACCCGATCGATACCGTGCATTCGTTCGAATCTGCCTCGACAATCGAAGGATGACCAGCACAAACATTCCCAAGGCCTTCCCGCTCAATCTGCCGGAAGGTGACGCCGAACTGCTTCTCGAGGAGTTGCAGACGCGGCTACGCGAAGGGCGACGTCTTGTCGCCGAAGTCGGCCAGATCCTGGCCGAGATCGAGTCACGTGGTGTCCGCGATCTCTACGGACACAACTCGATCGCCGTCTTCTACGAGCATGTGGCCCGGGTACCTCGAGCAGAGGCTCAGAGAGTGACCGGCAGAGCGCTGGCGCTCAATTCGAGACGGGCGCGCGACGGCACGTCGATCGCCCCCGTCGCGCCCCTGACCGGTACCGCGGCCGCCACCGGCGCGCTGGCCGAGGCCAGTATCGATCGGATCGTCACGGTCATGAAGAGGCTGCCCGAGCACGTCACGGCGAGCGCGCGCCTCGAGGCCGAGAAGGGCTTGGTCGAGCTCGCCTGCGTCGCGAGACCGCGTGACGTCACGGTGGCGGGCACAGAGCTGCTCGCACAACTGGACCCTGATGGAAAACCCAAAGACGACCCCGCCCCGCAACGGCGGCGGAGCGAGTTCTGGTTGCGCCAGAAACGAACCGGCCGCTGGGACATGCGCGGCGACCTCGATGCCGAGACGGGCGCCCGCCTGAACGCGCTCCTGGTGCCGCGGGCCTATCCGGCTCCCGATGGAGGAGCCGACGACCGTTCGCCGGCCGAAAGGCGCGGGGACGCGTTCTCGGAGATCGTCGAGCTCGCGGAAACCGGCCCGGACATCCCCATGCCCCGGAAGAGCTCGGAGCAGGTCGCCGAGCAGCCTCAGGCAGCCGAGCCCGCCGAGGAGCCCGCAAACCGTCCCAAGCCCGCCCAGGCGCCGCCTCAGGGCCGCCAAGGCCCATCCCGTAGCGGTGGCGTTCAAGACCCGGCCAGGAACGTGGCTCACTTACGGCCTGCGCGCTGGTGGGCGAGACTCTCGAGACCGAGAGCCGGGAACCCGGCTCAGCCTCCGAAGCCCCTAACGGCCTGAAGGCCACCTTGCGAGCGAACCCACAGAGTGACCTTCAGGAAAGAGGATGATCTGCGTCAGGCCTTCTTGCCACAGTGCGGCCAAGCGCCGTAGCCACCACGGTCCTCGCGGACCTTCTCGGCGACAGCGATCTGCTGGGCCTTGCTGGCCTGGTGCGGGTACGCGGCGTACTCGTCGCCACCGTAGGCATCCCAGGTGCTCTTGTTGAACTGCAGGCCACCGTAGTAGCCGTTGCCGGTGTTGGCGGACCAGTTCCCGGTCGACTCGCACTGCGCGATGCGGTCCCAGGCGCCGGCGTCCCCGATGACCGGGTCGGCGGGCTTCTTAGTACCGACCTTGACGATCTTGGGCTTGGCCTCGGTGATGACCTCTTCCGAGACCTTCTCGCGGCCGACCTCTTTGCCGTTGCGCTTGGTGACCTTGTAGGTCACGGTCTTCTGGCCCGGCGTGCCCGGGTCCTCGACCTTGGTCTTGCCCTTTTCGAGGTTCGGATCGTCGACCTTCTGCTCGGGCGGCGCGATTTCCTCGTTCTGCTTGACCATGGTGACGCCGGTCCGGCTGATGTGGACCTCGGCGCCGTCGACCAGCTTGACGTCGAGACCGCCGACGGCCTCGTCGTCCGGGCCGAGGGTCATCCGGAGCTCACCGAGGAATTCCTTGGTGGTGACGGAGTTGGTCTGGACCTTGCGCGGTTCGTTCGCGCCGTCGTAGACCGTGACGTTCTTGAGGGTCTTGACCTCGACGGTGGCGCCTTCGAGCGGCAGCTCGCCGTTCTGCGGGAGCGAGGTCCAGGTGCCGGCCTTGGCGAGGTCGGCGCGACCGAGCTGGTTCAGCGCTTCGCCGAGGTTGGTCGCGCGGACCCAGGACTCCTGCTGCGGCGCGCCGTCGACGATCAGGTTCAGCTTGCGGCCGCGCTCCAGCTTGATGACGCCGCCGTCACCCACCTCGGCCTGAGGCGAGGGCGAGAGCGAGTCGTGGGCGCCGACGGAGAGGCCGGCGTCTTCGAGGACCTCACCGACGGTGTCGCCGAAGCTGTGGACGGTCTGCTGCTTGCCGTCGACGTCGAGGGTGACGCTCTTGTTCATCGCCATCGCGGCCGCGCCGCCACCACCGAGGGTGAGCAGCACCGCCATGACGGTTCCCTTGAGGAAACGCTTCTTCCAGACCCGGGTCGAGTTCGCGATGACCTCGTCCTTGGTCGCGGCCTTCATCGGCGCGCCCGCAGTGCGGTCCTCGGCCAGCTCGTCCGGGATGATGATCGGCGGGAGCATGGTGGTCTCGGCGCTGATGAGGCGGATCAGCTCGTCGACATCGACGTCGATCTCGGCCATCAGCATGTCGGCGTCGGGGCCGAGCGCCGCCAGGACGTCCTGGTGCGTGATGCGCGGATCGTCGGAGTAGTCCAGCTCGCCGTACTGAGTGTCGCGGTCGAGCACGGCAACCGAACCGGCGGAAGCGAAGGTGTTCGTCTCTGCGCCGAGGCGCGAGCCATCCTGCCTACTGCTACCAGTCACTGGGTCGTTCCCTTTCCCAAGACGTCGAGGAGCTCGACAACCACTCCACTACGTCCTTCGTCTCGATGCGCGCTTCGGCACACCTCTAGAAGTCCGACACCCGCAGCCAGCGCCATCGTCACGGTTCCAGGCCGTACCTCTCCTGGTTCCGCTTCCCCGACGTGCACTGACGTGACTGTGGGCGTAACAGCCGGAAACCGCATGAGCGGGTCCCGACCGGCACGATCACGGGACAGTAACGAACCTCGCCGGGTTGCGCAAACACCGCCCGGAGTGTCGTGACGTTGGTCACTCATCAGAGTGGACCATTGCTGATCACTAATGTCGCAATCCGTTCAACCGGTGGTGACTGTCGGCAATCCGAAGACCCGCTCAGCGGTCGTTCGCACCGATTCGGCCACCTCGTGCACCGCCTCACCCCTGAGCGAGGCGAGGTGCCGAACCGTGTAGGCGGCACAGTAGGGCTCGTTCGGGCGCCCACGGAACGGATGCGGGGTCAGGAACGGAGCGTCCGTTTCGACGAGGTACTGGTCCGCCGGAACGATCCGTGCCGCCTCGTGGAGCCCGCGGGCGTTGCGGAAGCTGACCGTGCCCGCGAACGAAAGCACGTATCCCGCGTCGACGCACCGGCGCGCGATGTGCTCGTCTCCGGAGAAACAGTGGAAGACGACCTGTTCGGGCGCTCCCTCTTCCTCGAGGATTCGGAGGACGTCGTCGTGGGCGTCCCGATCGTGGATCATCAGCGGTTTGCCGATCCGCTTGGCGAGATCGATATGCCAGCGGAAAGCGTCCTGCTGAGCGTCGTGGGGCGAGTAGTCCCAGTAATAGTCGAGGCCGGTCTCGCCGACGGCGACCACTCTGGACTCTCTGGCGAGACTCTCCACTTCGGACTTCTCGGGCTCACCGAAATCCTTGGTGCGCGTGGGATGGATCGCGACGGCGGCCCAGACCCGCGGGTCCCAAGTGGACGCTTGCGCGGCCCAGCGAGCGGACGCGAGATCGTCCGCGACGGTGATCACCCTCGAAACACCGGCGCGTTCGGCGCGGTCGACCATGGCTGACACATCAGCCGCGGTGACCGCGCCGCACGCGTCGAGGTGGGTATGCGCGTCCACCACCGATACCGGCAACCTGTCCGGGATCGGCGGCAGTTCCTTCTTCTCCGCACCCATCAGCTGATCACTTCGAGATCGGCGCCCATTCGGGACCGGTCTCGCCGAGTTCCGGGTCCAGCTTGGCGAACAACGGGGTCGGCTTCTCCAGCGGCTTGCCGACCTCGATCGGCACGGACTTCCAGCGTGCCTGCTCGGCCTTGTAGTCCCCGGTGATGATGGGGTTGATCCGGCCGGGGATGTCGAGGTCCTCGACTTCCTGCAGTTCGGGCTGCGCCGCCCAGACGCCGGTGCCGCCGAGCGCCTCGTGCACCTTCTGCGCCGAGTGGGGCAGGAAGGGGGTCAGCAAGGTGTTGGCGTCCGAGACGACCTGCAGAGCGGTGTGCAGAACGCTGTCACGCCGGGCAGGGTCGTCCTTGAGCTTCCAGGGCTCCTGGTCCGACAGGTACCGGTTCGCGGCGGTGACGACGCGCATGGCCTCGCTCGCCGCGGCCTTGAACCGGGACCGCTGCAAGTGGGCGCCGGCGGTGTCGAATGCCTTGCGAGAGAGCTCCTTGAGCTCCTCATCGGCGGCCGTGGGCGCGTCGGGACGCGGAATCGCGCCGACGTTCTTGTGGGCCATGGAGATGGACCGGTTGACGAGGTTGCCCCATTCGTTGGCCAGCTCGAAGTTGGTCCGGCGGACGAATTCGTCCCAGGTGAAGTCGGTGTCCTGGGTCTCGGGGCCCGCGACCGAGATGAAGTACCGCAGCGTGTCCGGGCCGAAGTCGCGCAGGAAGTCGTGGACGTAGATGACCGTGCCGCGCGAGGTCGAGAACTTCGAGCCGCTCATGGTGAGGAACTCGCTGGAAACGATCTCGTCGGGCAGGTGCAGCTTGCCGTACTTGCCTGCCACGCCGCCTCGATCACCCTCGCCGTTGTGGCCGAAGAGCAGAGCGGGCCAGATCTGGGCATGGAAGGTGATGTTGTCCTTGCCCATGAAGTAGTAGGAGCGGGCGTCCGGGTTGTTCCACCACTCCTGCCAGGCGTCCGGGTTACCGGACCGGCGCGCCCACTCGACGCTCGCCGAGAAGTAGCCGATGACCGCGTCGAACCAGACGTAGAAGCGCTTGAGCGGCTGGTCGCGCCAGCCGTCCAGCGGGATCTTCACGCCCCAGTCGAGATCGCGGGTGATCGGCCGCGGCCGCATGTCGTCGATCAGGTTCTTCGTGAAGTTGAGAACGTTCGGACGCCAGTCGGTCTTGCTGGACAGCCATTTGCCCAGTGTTTCGACGAACGCCGTCAAATCGAGGAAGTAGTGCTCGGTCTCGACGAACTTCGGCGTTTCGCCGTTGATCCGGGACTTCGGGTTGATCAGTTCGGCGGCGTCGAGCTGGTTGCCGCAGTTGTCGCACTGGTCGCCGCGGGCACCGTCGTAGCCGCAGATCGGGCAGGTGCCTTCGATGTACCGGTCGGGCAAGGTGCGGCCGGTCGAAGGGCTGATCGCGCCCCGGGTCGTCTTGGGGACGACATAGCCGTTGCGGTGCAGCGCGAGGAAGATCTGCTGTGTGACCTCGGCGTGGTTGCCCGTGGTGGTGCGGGTGAACAGGTCGTAGGTGAGGCCGAGCCCCTGCAGGTCCTGGCCGATCTGGCGGGTGTACTTGTCGGCCGTCTGCTGGGAGGTCATGCCTTCTTTGTCGGCCTGGACGGTGATCGGGGTGCCGTGTTCGTCGGTACCGGACACCATGAGCACCCGGTTGCCGGCCATTCGCTGGTAGCGGGAGAAGACGTCGGACGGGACGCCGAATCCGGACACGTGGCCGATGTGGCGGGGGCCGTTGGCGTAGGGCCAGGCCACCGCAGTCAACACTGGGGTGCTCATGCTTGTTTAGCCTACGGACGTCGTCCAAGGCATTGTTGTCCGGGAGAGGATCGGAGGCCTCGGTGTCCGCCACGCGTCTGCTGGTGCTGGGTGTCGTGCGCATGTACGGGAAGGCACACGGCTACCAGGTCCGGCGCGAGCTTCTCTCGTGGGCGGCCGACAAGTGGGGCAATGTCCAGCCGGGTTCGATTTATCACGCGCTGAAGAAGATGACCACCGAAGGCCTGCTGGAACAGGTCGAGGACGCCGAGACAGGAAGCGGGCCCGACCGGGTCGCCTACAGGCTGACCGAGGACGGGGAGACCGAGTTCCTCGTGCAACTCGGCAGGGCGTTGTCGAGCGACGACACGACCGGGTATGCGCTGTCGGCGGCGGTCATATTCATGCCGACCCTGCCCCGCGCACAGGTACTGGCCCTGCTGAAACAGCAGCTGGCGAACATGGAAGCGCACGCCCAATCGACTCATTACGCCCGTGAACACGCCGTCGACCTGGGGAAACCGCCGCACGTGAGCGAGCTGTACCGCCTGTGGAGCGCGCACGCGGATGCGAACGTGACCTGGATGCGGGATTTGATCGGACGGCTCGAAGCCGGCGAGTACGTGATGGCGGGCGAAGGCGGCGACGAAGCCGTGTTCGGCGCGCCACCCAAGTAATCAAATTTGACTACGGAACGACTCCTGAGGCACAGTGCGTCCTGCCACTAGTCAAACTTGACTAGCTGGGCACCGAAAGGAGTAGACATGATCAAGGCACGCGGCCTTGAGCGGCGCTTCCGCCGCAAGGGCCGCAATGGGGGTGAGGTCCACGCCGTCAAAGGCGTCGATCTCGACGTGTCGGCCGGGGAACTGGTCGGCTTCCTCGGACCGAACGGCGCGGGGAAGACGACGACCCTGCGCATGCTGACGACGCTGCTCAAGCCCACCGCCGGCGAGGCGACGGTCGGCGGCTGCGACCTGCTCGCCGACCCGCTGGGGGTGCGTCGGCGAATCGGCTATGTCGCCCAGGGCGGCGGCACCGCGCCAGCGAGCAAGGTCATCGAGGAGATCGAGTTCCAGGGCAGGCTGTACCGGATGAGCAAGGCGGACGCGCTCGCGCGCGGAGCCGTCCTCGCCGAACAGCTGGACCTGGCCGGGCTCGACCAGCGCACGACCGCGACCTTGTCGGGCGGGCAGCGCCGCCGGCTCGACATCGCACTCGGGCTGATCCACTCACCCGGCCTCGTCTTCCTCGACGAACCGTCGACGGGACTCGACCCGCAGAGCCGGGCGAACCTCTGGGACCACATCCGGCGGCTGCGCGACGAGCAGGGTGTCACGGTCCTCCTGACCACGCACTACCTCGACGAGGCCGACGCGCTGTCGGACCGGTTGATCGTCATCGACGACGGGCGGATCGTCGCCGAAGGAACACCGGACTCGTTGAAGGCGAGGGTGTCCGGGGACAGTGTCGTCATCGGGGTCTCACCGGAATCGGCGGATGAGACCGCGGAGGTCGCGGGCCGTCTCGAAGGGGCACACGAGCTGACCGTCACCGACGGCGCCGTGCGGTTCCGGGTGCCGCGCGGTGACACCGCGATGCCCGAACTGCTCCGGGCGCTGGACGCCCGTGGCATCGCGACGGCGTCCATGCAGGTGCACCGGCCGACACTCGACGACGTCTTCCTGACCTTGACGGGCAGGAGCCTGCGCGACGCCGAAGCGAGCGAGTCGGTCGGCGCCGACACGGAGAAGGAGGCCACGCGTGTTGCATGACACTTGGTTGATCTTCCGCCGCGACATGCTCACGGCGTTGCGCAACCCGACGTGGCTGGCCATCGGCATCATGCAGCCGCTGCTCTACTTGTTCTTCTTCGGGCCGCTTCTGGTGAAATCGCTCAACGCGCAAGGGCTGTCCGATGTGGACGGCTGGATGATCTTCACCCCGGCGATCATCGCGCAGCTCGCGCTGTTCGGCGCCTCTTTCGTCGGGTTCGGGCTCCTCGCGGAATACCACTCGGGCGTGGTGGAGCGGATGCGGGTCACACCGGTGAGCCGGGTGGCGTTGTTACTGGGCAAGGTGCTCGCCAACGCGCTGCAGACCGTCGTCCAGGCCTTGCTCATCATCGCGCTGGCGTATCTGGTCTTCGACCTGAACGCGCCGTTCGGTGGTGTCGTGCTCAGCCTGGTGATCGTCTTTCTTCTGTCCATCACGTTGGCGTCGTGTTCGTACGCGCTGGCGTTGACCCTCAAGAGCGAAGATTCCTTCCCGGCTTTGCTCAACGCGGTTCTCATGCCGCTGTTGCTGCTCTCCGGAATCCTGATCCCGATCACCGCGGGCTCGGCGCCGGAGTGGCTGTACACGATTTCCCGTATCAATCCGTTCCGGCACGTGGTGGATGTCGAGCGGAACAGTTTCCGCGGCGACTTCTCGATGGACGCCCTGTTCACCGGGAGTGCCGTGGTGCTGGTCATGGCCGTTCTGGCCATCTGGTGGGGCTCGCGGACGTTCCAACGCGAAAACGCCTGAGACACGCTGAACCGAAAGGTCACCTTGCGGCCGCTCCGCGGACGTAGGGTGACCTTTCGGTCGTTCTGGGGCGAAATTCGAGGCAGGTGAGTTCGATCGATCCGGAAGGTGAGCACGGCGTCACCCTGTCCCACCGAGAGACGGTGACGGACTGGGCGGCGGTGCGTGGTGCCGACATCCGGTTCGCTTCGGTCACCATCACCGAAAACACCAACTGGCGGGACGCCGCGGCGGAACGCAATCTGACCGGCGCGCAGCACGCGGGCATCCACACCGGCGCACGGCACTACGCCCGTCCCGGCGCCGTCCACGACCAGGCCGACCATTTCGTGCGGACGGCGAGCGTGCTCGGCGCCTTCGCGCCCGGTTCTCTCGCGCCCGCGCTGGAAGTGGAGGCACCGAGCGTCGACGACCGTTTCATCAAGGCGTGGATCAAGCACGTCCGGAACGCGGCGCGCGTCGAACGCGTGCTGGTGTACGCGGGGCTCGACTGCTGGACGAACCGCTTGCACCCGGACAAGTGGGCGGACAGCGAAGTGATCTTGTGGCTGGTCAGGCACAACGAAATCCCGGGACGGCCGGGATGGTTCCACTCGCGATTGGGCCTGCATCAGCACGGTTTCGGTACCGGGTTGCCCGGGGTGGACGGGCCGATCGCGCAGGACGCCGTGGTCTACCCGTTCAAGCTCACGGATGTGCTTCTGTAGTGCCCACTGCGTGACGACGGGTGTGCAAGACGTCACCGCGTCGTCGCGGATCTCACTTTCCGCCCGGCGCGGGTTGCGTTTCCGGCCGCCCGGACGGTGACAATGTCGCGTGCGGTTGATGTGCCGGAGGCTGCGGACGGACGTCGGGCCCGAACGGGCGCTGGCGGTCCTCGGGGTACGCGCCGAAAAACTCGGACTCGCACCGCCCGCCGCACTGTGCGGAGAGTGGTTCTCTTCGCGCGTGGTCATCGCGCTCAACGCTTCCCTGGCTCCTGTCCGGAACGTGGCGGAAGCGTTCGCGATCCCCACTCGGCTGCCTGACGTTCGTGACGCGATCCCCGGCGCGGTCGGCGGCGGCTGGTTCGGTTACCTGGGCTATGACCTGACCGATCCCTCTGGCCGGTCCGGCGCGCTTCCTCCGGCCGCGTGGGGCTGGGTCGATCGGGTTCTCCGGCTGGACACCGACGGCTCGTGGTGGTTCGAAGCCCTGGTTCCCGACGGTGCCCCGGATCCGGTCGGCGAACTGGCCGCGGTGGAATCCGCGCTCGCCGAGGTTCCCGAAGCGACGACTTGGAGTTCCGGCCCGTTGTCGCGCCCGCTTCCATCGGAGCACCACGACGCGGTCAAAGCGTGTGTGCACGCCATCGAGGCCGGCGAGCTGTTCCAGGCGAACATCTGCGCTCGCTTCAGCGGAAAGTTCGCCGGCGACCCGATCGCGTTGTTCGCCGAGGGCGCGCGTCGCCTGGGAGCACGCCGGGCAGCGTTCCTCAGCGGCGACTGGGGATCGATCGTGTCGTTCTCCCCCGAGCTTTTCCTTGCCAGGCATGGGCGGCAAGTCCGGTCGACACCGATCAAGGGCACGCTGCCGCGGCGGAACGCCGCTGACACGCATCTTGCGCAGCGACTGCGGGAATCCACCAAGGACGTCGCCGAGAACGTGATGATCACCGATCTCGTCCGGAACGATCTCGGGCGGGTGTGCGCCACCGGCACCGTACGGGTGCCCGAACTTCTCGCGGTCAGGCCAGCACCGGGCGTCTGGCATCTGGAGTCCACTGTGGAGGGATCGCTCGCCGATGGGCTCGACGACGCGGCCCTGCTGGCGGCCACCTTCCCGCCGGGCTCGGTCACAGGCGCGCCGAAGATCCGCGCGCTGGATCTGATCGCCGAACTGGAACCGGCCGCGCGTGGCGTCTACACCGGCGCGATCGGGCTCGCTTCGCCGATCGCCGGGCTGGAACTGAACGTCGCGATCAGAACCTTCGAAATCCACGAAGACACGATCGAGCTGGGTGTCGGCGGCGGGATCACCGCCGACTCCGACAGCGACGCGGAATGGCAGGAATGCCTGCACAAGTCCGCTCCGCTGGAGCGCCTGCTCGGCTGACTACTCGGTACTACTTGGCGGGGTCGAGCAGAAGCTTGCCCATCGTGCCGCGCGAGCGCAGGGCCTCGTGCGCGGCGCGCGCGTCGGACAGCGCGTACTCGCCGCCGGCGATGGCGCGGACCCGGCCGGCGAGAGCCAGCTCGAAAAGCTCGTCGAGCGCGCGCCCGAAGACGTTTCCGGGGAGCTTGAATGCGTGTGGCAGCCACATCCCGGCAACGGTGGTGCTGTGCCCGAGCAGGTTGCGGGCTTCGATCGGCTTCGGGTTCTCGCGGCTGGCCATCCCGTAGAACGCGAGACGGCCGAACGGCGCGAGGGCGGCGATGCTCTGGTCAGTGACCGTGCCACCGGTCATGTCGAGCACGATGTCGACGCGTTTGCCGCCGTTCGCCTCGCGAAGGGCGTCCGTCATGTTCTCGGCGCGCGAATCGATGGCGACGTCGGCGCCGAGTTCGAGGGCGAGGGCACGCTTCTCGTCGCTGCTGGCGGTCGCGATGACCCGGCCCGCTCCCCAGGCTTTCGCGAGCTGTACCGCGATGGAGCCGACCCCGCCCGCGGCCGCGTGCACGACGACGGATTCGCCGGGTTCGAGGTGGGCGCTCTTGCGCAGCAGGAGCGAGGCGGTGGTGCCCTGGACGATGAAGGAGAGCGCGGTCAGGTCGTCGACGCCGTCCGGCACGCCGAAGCTGGTGACCTCGTCGGCGACCGCACGCTCGGCGTAACCACCGCCACCATTGAGCAGCGCGACGACTCGCTTGCCGTCCGCGGTGCGGCCGACGATCTCGCCGCCGGGGACGAGCGGGAGCTTGCTCGGGGCGAGGTACGAGTTCTCGGCCTGGTGGGTGTCGGCGTAGTTGACGCCGATCCGGTCGACCTCGACCAGCTGCTGACCTGGGCCCGGGACGGGATCGGGGAGATCGACGAGGTTGAGCACCTCGGGTCCGCCGAATTCGGTCACCTGTACTGCGCGCATCCGCATCCTCCTCGTCGAGATGAGACATTCTTGCATATGTCTCATCCCTGAGACATGGCGTGATATGTTTCACCCATCGAAACCGCACTCGAACGCCAGCTGACCTCGCCGCGCCCGGACGCCCTGCGCGCGTTCACGATCGCGCGCGCCCGGTTTCTGGAAGGGCGCCGGGTGGACATGGGCGAACTCGCCGGTGAGCTGGGGATCAGCCGGGCGACCTTGCACCGGTGGGTCGGCGGCCGGGATCAGCTGCTCGGCGAGATCCTGTGGTCGATGACCGTCGAGGTCTTCGAAGCGCGGGTTTCCGGCAAGCTCGGCCGCGGCGCGGAAGGGATCGCGGACCTCGTCGGCACCTTCGTCCGGACCGTGAACGGCTCGAAACCGTTCCGGGAGTTCCTGCGCACCGAGCCCGAGCGGGCGCTGCGGATCCTGACGACGAAGGCCAGCGTGGTGCAGAGTCGCGCGATCGCGAAAATGCGCGAGTTCCTCGACGAGGAGGTCATGGCGGGTCGGCTCTCCCCGCCACTGCCGGTCGAGGACCTCGCCTACCTGCTCGTGCGGATCGGCGAGTCCTTCATCTATACGGACGTCATCACCGGCGCGGAGCCCGATGCCGGGAAGGCGCACGCGGCCGTGACGGCCTTGCTGTCCTAGCTCTTACGAGACGCGAGCACTGCGTCGTAAAGCTCCTTCTTCGACACACCGGTCGCTTCGGCGACCTCGGCGGCGGCGGACTTGAGGCGTTCACCGGCCGCGACCCGCGACGAGACTTCCGAGACCAGGTCCTCGACGCTCACCGAACGCGGCGGCGCACCCGACAGAACGACGGTGATCTCGCCCTTGACCCCGTCGGCGGCCCAGCCCGCCAACTCCGGCAGAGTGCCCCGTTTGACCTCTTCGTAGGTTTTGGTCAGTTCACGGCAGACGGCGGCGCGACGGTCGGGCCCCAGGACTTCGGCGGCATCGGCGAGCGTGCTCGCGAGGCGGTGCGGAGATTCGAAGAACACGGCCGTACGGGGTTCGTCCTTCAGCGAACCGAGCCATTTCGCGCGTTCGCCGGGCTTGCGCGGGGCGAAACCTTCGAAACAGAAACGGTCACAAGGCAGGCCGGACAGCGCCAGTGCCGTGGTCACCGCCGACGGGCCGGGCAGGCAGGTCACCGGCACGTCCGCCTCGACACAGGCCGCCACCAGGCGGAATCCGGGATCCGAAACACTCGGCATGCCGGCGTCGGTCACCAGGACGACCGTTTCGCCCGACTGGAGCGATTCGAGCAGTTTCGGCAGACGAGCCGTCTCGACGTCCTCGTAGAAGCTGACGACGCGCCCGACCGGCGAGACGTCGAGAGCCGTGGTGAGGGAGCGCAGGCGCCGGGTGTCTTCGGCGGCGATCACGTCTGCCGTCGCGAGGGCTTCGGACAGGCGCGGCGAAGCGTCACGGACGTCTCCGAGCGGGGTGGCTGCCAGCACGAGGCGTCCTTCGGTCATTCCCGAAGGTTAACCGGTTCGCAGATCCGGACACCGAGTTCACTCTTCCGCCCGTAGGATCATGCCCCGTGACCGCACTGCTGACCCGGGACAACGAGAGCGTGCGGCCGGATCCGGTCGACGCGCTCAGGCCACCGAGTGACCGGGAGGCCACCCTCCTCGGCCGCGGCATGCCGACCGATCGCCTGCGCGGCTGGATCGTCACGCTGGTGCTGACGCTCATCGGCGGCATCGTCCGGATCCAGAACCTGGGAACGCCCACGGACAAGGGCACACCCGTCTTCGACGAGAAGCACTACGTCCCCCAGGCGTGGCAGATGCTGCGCAACGGCGGTTACGAGGACAACTACGGCTACGAGCTGATCGTCCACCCGCCGCTGGCGAAGCATCTCATCGCGATCGGCGAATGGCTGTTCGGCTACAACGCCTGGGGCTGGCGGATCATGCCCGCGCTGGCGGGCACGCTGATCGTGTTCCTCACGATCCGGATCGCCCGGCGCCTCACCCGCTCGACCCTGCTCGGCGCGGTCGCGGGGATCCTGGTGATCAGTGACGGCGTCCTGCACCTGCAGTCCCGCATGGGGATGCTCGACATCTTCATCGCGTTGTTCGTCCTCGCCGCGTTCGCCTGCGTGCTTTGCGACCGGGACCAGGTGCGGCAGCGGCTCGCCGTGGCCGTCCGCGAAGGCTGGATCGACGAGTCGCGGTTCGGACCGAAGCTGGGTTTCCGGTGGTGGCGGTTCGCCGGCGGCCTGATGATCGGGCTGACCTTCGGCGTCAAGTGGTCGGCGCTCTACTACATCGCCGCGTTCGGCCTGCTCACCGTTTTCTTCGACGTCGCCGCGCGCAGGGCGGCCGGGGTGCAGCGGCCTTGGGTCGGCACGCTGCGCCGCGACGTGCTGCCCGCGCTGTGGGCGATCGTCGTCATCCCGATCCTGGTGTACCTCGCCTGCTACTGGGCCTGGTTCGCGAGCGAGACCGCGACCGACCGCAACTACGTGGCCATCAAGGACATCGATCCCGGTTTCTGGGCCTGGATGCCGCCTGCGTTGCGGTCGCTCGGCGACTACACGATGAACGTCCTCGACTTCCACGCGAACCTGGTGACGCCCAAGGACAAACCGCACCCATGGGAGTCGAAGCCGTGGACCTGGCCGATGGGCCTGCGGCCGATGCTCTACGCGTACGCGGGCGGTACCGACGCGACCGGCTGCGGCGAGTCGACCTGCGTGCGGGCGACGATGCTGATCGGCACGCCCGCCATGTGGTGGCTGGCCCTGCCGATGCTCGGCTGGAGCGTGTGGCGGTCGGTCTTCCGAGCGGACTGGCGCTACGCAGCCGTGCTCGTCGGTTACCTCGCCGGGTTCCTGCCGTGGTTCACCAACCTCGACCGCCAGATGTACTACTTCTACGCGACGCCGCTGGCGCCGTTCCTGGTACTCGGGTTGACGCTGGTCCTCGGGCAGATCCTCGGCAGCGCGAAACGCGGTTTCGAACGACGGGGCACCGGCATGCTCGTCGTCGCGCTCTACGTGGGTCTCGTCGTGGCCAATTTCGCCTGGTTGTGGCCGATTCTCAACGGCAACGCGATCACCAACGATCACTGGAACGCCGAGTTGTGGCTTCCGTCCTGGAAGTGACCTCGCCCGGTTGAGCGAAGATCCAGCGAGGCGCCCGGAAGCGACTTAGACTCCCGTCCGAATTGAGGATTTCTGGGGGTCGTCATGTCTCGTTGGCCGGTTTTCGTGGCCGTTGCCCTGCTGCTCACCGGGTGTTCCGGCGCCATCGACGGGAAGGCTTTCCGCGAGGGCTCGGCACCGGGTGCGAGCGATACGAAGTTTCCGCGCTACACCCCGCCCGCCGACGGGTCGGGTTTCAGTGATCAGGTGCTCGACCAGCCGCTGGCCCTGCCTGTCGAACAGGGCGAGGAAGGCTGTGATTGGCTGGAGTCGATCAAACCCGATCTGCAACCGCTCGGCCTGGTCAGCACCAAGGGCACGCTCAGCGGTTGCCAGTTCGTGTTCCCGAACAACAAGGGCGCGCAGGTGCACGCCTACAGTCCGTACAGCTGGATCACCCAGGACTCCCCGGTGATGGAGCCGGTGGAGATCGCCGGGATCAAGGGCCGGACCTACGCCTTCGACCCGGAACCTGCGACGTTCTGTTCGGTCAACATGGACGTCCGCGCCTACGCCTCGATCGCCGTCGACGCCTACGACGTCGACAATGACGAAGGCGGCGCTCGTGCGGAACACTGCGAGCTGGCGAAGAAGGTCGCCGAAGTGGTGCTGAAGAAGTTCGTCCCGCTCGCCGGCGGCACACCGGCGCCGAGCACCGTTCAGGAGCCTCCGGCCGAAGCGCTGAAGAACGCGGACATCTGCGAAGTCGTCAAGTTCACTCACGCGAATTACGCCGGAGTCAACGCGGGCCGCGAAGGCGCTCAAAAGGGCGAAGGACCGCTGGGACCGACCTGCACTCACGAAGTCCCGTACGCGAGGGCTGTCGGCATGTACACGAACGGCACAGGCGGTCTCGAAGCCGTGCCGCCGAAAGCGGGCGCGGAAGTCCGGAGCGGACAGTTCGGCACCTTGAAGGCCAGGTTCGAGCAGACCGCGGAGGCCTGCACCCTGAGTGTCCAGCTGAGCAACGGCCAGGTCGTGCAGGTCGACTTCGTGGGCAAGAAGAAGGAAGCGATGCCGCGGACCTGCGTCTCCGCTCAGCTCATCTTGTCCGTTTCGATGCTGGCCCTGATCACCGGAGACTCCTGATTTTCCGGATTCGGATGTGACACTTGCCTCCGAGTTGTTACTCTTCCCTGGTCAACAGCAGTTCGACAGGGGGCATCATGACGATCCGACCGCTCGGAGCGGCCTGCGCGGCCGCGGCGTTGTTCTTGATCGCGGGGTGTGAGGAGCAGACGCCGGGGACAGCGGCGCCGCAGACTTCGGCCGTTCCGAGCACTTCCGAAGCGCCGAGCAGCAGCTCGAGCGCGCCT
Source organism: Amycolatopsis lurida (assembly GCF_900105055.1). Classification (NCBI taxonomy): domain Bacteria; kingdom Bacillati; phylum Actinomycetota; class Actinomycetes; order Pseudonocardiales; family Pseudonocardiaceae; genus Amycolatopsis; species Amycolatopsis lurida. The sequence goes on along the minus strand of NZ_FNTA01000004.1, from coordinate 5,205,827 downwards.
ACGTCGACTACGAGCGCCAGCGCTACAGCCCCTTCGGCGACCGCCGCGACGGTCACCAAACCCGCCACCGGCGGAGCGGTGGCGCACACACCGGACGGCGCCGCGAGCGTGATGGAGGAGTTCCATCACGCGCTGGGCGCCAAGGACCTGGATACCGTGTGCCGGATTTCGGCGCCCGCCTACGACGGCGGGATGAAGGAATGCCGCAGCCTCACGCCGATGCTGTTCGAGATGTTCACACCCGCGGATTTGAAGAACCTGAAGGCCACCCGGGTCGACCGCGCGAAGGTGAAGAGCAAGGGGCCCGACCAGGTGACCATCCCGCCCAACGCGATCGCGCCGAAGGCGACGATCATGGACGGGGACCCGAAGATCTTCACCATGGGCTGGCGGGGCGGGACCTGGGTCATCATCGACTGAGGGAGAGCAAGGGACCTTTGCTCGCGTTCGTTAGCACGCTAACTAACGGGAGCAAAGGTCCCTTGCTCTCTTTCGCAGGTCAGCGTGGGTGACGCTGGGGCTGGGCCTGCTTCTGGGGCTGTTGGTGAGGCTGCGGCTGCTGCTGCGGAGGGCGGCGCGGCACGATCTGCGTCACCGGGCCGTCCGGCGACTTGCCCGCGCGAGCGAGCCAGCCTTCGACGTCACGCCGCACGGCGGTGAGCGTCGGACGGCGGCGGGGCTCCTGGTCGAGCGACGCGATGAGGATCCGGGCGTGCGCGCTGCGGTTCGGCAGCTTCGACACCGGTTCGGCGCGGGCGGCGGCCATCAGCGCGGCCATCGGGGTCTCCCGGGTGCCGCGCGGAGGCTGGCCCGAGAGCGCGTAGCTGACCGTCGCGGCGAGCTGCCAAGCGTCCGAAGCCGGGCTGGCCGGTGAGCCCATCGCCTGCTCGGGAGCGACGAAGTCCGGCGTGCCGATCATCATCCCGGTCGCGGTCATCTTCGAATCGCCCTGGCTGCGGGCGATGCCGAAGTCGATGAGGTGGGCGAGCCCGTTGCGGTCGAGGATGATGTTCGACGGCTTGAGGTCCCGGTGCAGCACGCCCTTCTCGTGCGCCGCGGCGAGCGCGCCGGCCATGGTCGACCAGAGCCGTCCGGCGGCGATGTCGTCGAGCGGGCCCTGCGAGTCGACGATCTCGGCCAGCGAGCGCCCTTCGAGGTACTCCATGACCAGCGCGAGCCCGTCGGGTTCCTCGACGAGGTCGTACACCTTCACGCAGTTGGGGTGGTTCACCACGGCCAGCGCCCTGGCCTCACGCTGCATGCGCTCTTCGGTGTCCCGGTCCGGCGCGTGCGCGATCTTCAGCGCGACCGTGCGGTTGAGCTGGGTGTCGACCGCTTCCCACACGGTGCCGAAGCCACCGTGGCCGAGCCGGCGGACCCGCTTGTAGCGGCTGCCACCGGAGTTGCGGGATCCCGGCGGCGCCGGGACCGGACCCGGAACGGCGGCCAGCGCGGGAGGTTCGGGCGCCTGTGCCAGCGCGGTCGCCGGGTACTGCTTGGCGGGCGGGGGCGGCAGCTGCGGCTGCGGTTTCGGGGCGGGCGGCTCCGGGCGGTACGGCTCGATCTTCTGCCGGGGCTGCGGGTCGGGCCGGTTGATCACCGACCACGGCGGCGGGCCGACGAGCGCGACCGGGATCAAGCCCAGCACGCTGAACGGGAGGAAACCGAGCCAGAAGTGCACGGCCGTGTTCGCGCCCATGCCGACGCTCGCCAGCACCATCAGCACGAACGGGATCCAGAAGAACCGCGAAGGCCACTTCGGGCCGCGACGGAACGCGGTGCGCGCCTGCAGCATCACGAACAGCAGCGACAGCGCCGGCAGCCCGACCAGCAGGATCAGGTAGAAGATGTAACTGAGCTGCATCCCGTTCGGGTAGAACAGGACCTCGTACACGTTCTGGCCGCGGCCGAGGTACTCGCTCTGCTTCCCGATCAGCGGGCTGTAGTCGGCATTGAAGGTCGCCAGGTCACTGCTGGAGAAGCCGGACTTACCGCCCGATTTGGACGCGGCCTCCTGGTACGTCTGCGAAACCCCGGTGGCCAGCAGCCACGGCAGCAGGAAGACGGCGACGACGCCGATCCCGCCGAAGATGGACAGGGTCACCACGTCGTAGCGGTTGCCGGTGCCTTTGCGGATGATCGCGACGACCATCGCTCCCAGTGCGGGCAGCAGCGCGACCAGCGCTCCCGCGGTGCTCGTCGCCCACACCCAGTCCCCAGGCCAGATCCCTGGTCCGAACAGGCTGTGCGCGAACGAAAGCAGCGCGCTCGCTAGTCCCATGGACCCTGCTCCCCTCGCTCGGTTAGGCCGTTTCCGGCGGTTTTTCCCTTAGTCCAGCTTAGGACGCTCCATGCCCGCACAGGGTTGCCGGGTTGTCGCGGCCGTCTCTCCGCCGTTACCACCGGGCATCGGCCCTGCCGGAAGTCCATGATGGGGTCCGGTACCCGAACGCGAAGGAGCATTCGATGCACGCCGAGTCGTACCAGCGGAGCCTCGATGACCCGGAGGGTTTCTGGCTCGAAGCCGCGCAGGCGATCGACTGGACCCGTCGGCCGACGCGGGCGCTCGACGCGTCGAAGGCTCCTTTCTACCGGTGGTTCCCGGACGGGGAGCTGAACACCGCGTTCAACGCGCTCGACCGGCACGTGCGGGACGGCCGCGGCGAGCAGACCGCGCTGATCTGGGATTCTCCCGTCACCGATTCGGTACGCCGGTTCACCTACGCGGAACTGCTGGACGAAGTCGCACGGTTCGCCGGCGCACTCGCGTCTCTCGGCGTCGGGAAGGGCGACCGCGTCATCGTGTACATGCCGATGGTCCCCGAGGCCGCGGTCGCGATGCTGGCGTGCGCCCGGCTCGGCGCGGTGCATTCGGTGGTGTTCGGCGGCTTCGCGCCCAAGGAGCTCGCGGCGCGGATCGAGGACGCGAAACCCAAGGTCATCGTGGCCGCCTCGTGCGGGATCGAACCGACGCGGGTCGTCGAATACAAGCCGATCATCGACGAGGCGCTCGCGGGCACCGTCCATCAACCGGACAAGGTCGTGGTGTTGCAGCGGGAGCGTGCTCGCGCCGAGATGGGAGAGCGCGACGCGGACTGGGCCGGACTCGTCGCGAAGGCCTCCCCCGCCGACCCGGTGCCGGTCGCGGCCACCGATCCGCTGTACATCCTGTACACCTCCGGTACCACGGGAAAGCCGAAAGGCGTCGTGCGCGACACCGGCGGGCACGCGGTCGCGCTGGCCTGGTCGATGGGCGCGATCTACGACATCCGGCCCGGTGACGTCTGGTGGACGGCGTCCGACGTCGGCTGGGTCGTCGGCCATTCCTACATCGTGTACGCGCCGCTCGTCATCGGGGCGACCACGGTCATGTACGAGGGCAAGCCGGTCGGGACCCCGGACGCGGGCGCGTTCTGGCGGGTCATCGCCGATCACGGGGTGAAGGCGTTGTTCACCGCGCCGACGGCGTTGCGGGCGATCAAGAAGGTCGATCCGGACGCGGCCGAAATCGGAAAATACCAGCTCAGCGGATTCAAGACGTTGTTCATGGCAGGTGAACGGCTCGACCCGGAGACCTACCACTGGGCGCATGGGAAGCTCGGGGTGCCGGTGATCGACCACTGGTGGCAGACCGAGACCGGCTGGCCGATCGCGGCGAATCCGCGCGGACTGGAACCGATGCCGGTCAAACCCGGTTCCGCGACGAAGCCGGTGCCGGGCTGGGACGTGCGGATCCTGGACCAGGCGGGTGACCCACTCCCCGCCGGGCGGGAAGGTGCCATCGCCCTCAAACTGCCGCTCCCGCCGGGGTCGCTGCCGACGTTGTGGCAGGACGACGAGCGGTATCTCGAGGCGTACCTTTCACGGTACGAAGGCCACTACCTGACGGGTGACTCCGGATACGTCGACGAAGACGGCTATCTGTTCGTCATGGGCCGCACCGACGACGTCATCAACGTCGCCGGCCACCGGCTTTCGACCGGTTCGATGGAGGCCGTGCTGGCGTCGCACCCCGCCGTCGCCGAATGCGCGGTGATCGGGGTCCGGGACCAGCTGAAGGGGCAGCTTCCGCGCGGTTTCGTGGTGCTTAAATCGGGCACCGACGTCGACGCGGAAACGCTCAAGGCCGAGTTGGTAGCGCTGGTACGCCGCGACATCGGCCCGGTCGCCGCGTTCCGCGACGTGTCCATTGTGGACGCGTTGCCGAAGACACGGTCCGGGAAGATCCTGCGCAAGACCATGCGCGGGATCGCCGACGGCCGCGACGAGCAGGTGCCTTCGACGATCGAAGACGCGAGCGTTCTCGATGCCCTGAAAGCGGTTCTGCGCGGCGAGTGACCGGTGATCGGTACGGCGTACTGGTCCGATCGGGTGTTGTCGTGTTTGCCCTATTGGTCTATACCTTCTCAGGGAAGAGAGTCTCCAGGTATCCGACCGGAGGTGCTCCATGAGTAAACGCCTGTCCAGAACCGTGCTCGGCGTGGCGGTCCTGAGCCTCGTGACGCTCGGCCTGCCCGCGACGGCGAGCGCGGGGCAGCACGTCAAGGCCGAACGGACCGTCGCCGACGTCGTCCCGGCGCCGGTCGACGCGAAACCCGATCCCCGCTCCGACTTCCGGCTCGGTCCCGCGACCGTCATCCGCACCGACCGCGAAGGCAGGCAGGTCGCCGAGTACCTGGCAGGCCTGCTCCGGCCCGCCACCGGTTACCGGCTGCCCGTCGTCAGCGGTCACCGCGGCGGCGGCCCCGCCATCTCGCTCGAGACCGGCCACGCGAGCGGCCGCGTGGGCACCGAGGGCTACCAGCTCAAGGTGTCGAGATCCGGCGTGACCTTGAAGGCGAACACCGACGAGGGCCTGTTCCTCGGCGTGCAGACACTGCGCCAGCTGCTCCCGTCCGCGATCGAGGCGAAGACCGTCCAGAAGCGATCGTGGGTGGTTTCGGGCGGCACGGTGCTCGACTATCCGCGCTTCGGGTACCGCAGCGCGATGCTCGACGTCGCCCGGCACTTCTTCACGCCGGACCAGGTCAAGCTCTACATCGACCAGATCGCCCAGTACAAGATCAACAACCTCCACCTGCACCTGAGCGACGACCAGGGGTGGCGGATCGAGATCAAGAGCTGGCCGAAACTGGCGACCGTGGGCGGCCAGACGGCCGTCGGCGGCGCTCCCGGCGGCTACTACACGCAGGAGCAGTACAAGGACCTGGTGCGCTACGCGGCTTCGCGGCACATCACGATCGTTCCCGAGATCGACATGCCGGGGCACACCAACGCGGCGCAGTATTCCTACGCCGAACTGAACTGCGACGGCAAGCCGATACCGCCGCGCACGGATATCGAGGTCGGCTACAGCTCGCTGTGCATCGGCAAGGACATCACTTACAAGTTCGTCGACGACGTCATCCGCGAACTGTCGGCGATCACCCCCGGGAAGTACATCAACATCGGCGGCGACGAGGCCCACTCGACCACGCCGGAGGACTACCAGACCTTCGCCACGAAGGTGCACCCGATCGTCGCGAAGTACGGCAAGACGATCACCGGCTGGCACGACATCGCCAAGACGAAACCGCCGGTTTCGGCCGTCCCGCAGTTCTGGGGCACGACCGGGACGGACGCCCACGTGGCCGAGGCGGCGGCGCGCGGCAACAAGATCCTGATGTCGCCCGCGAACAAGGCGTACCTGGACATGAAGTACCACCCGCAGACGCCGCTCGGGCTGAGCTGGGCCGGGCTGATCGAGGTCAAGACCGGTTACGACTGGGATCCGGCCACGTATCTGCAGGGTGTGTCGGAGAAGAACGTCATCGGCGTCGAGGCTCCGCTGTGGTCGGAAACGCTGATCACCAGTGACCACATCGAATTCATGGCGTTCCCGAGACTTCCCGGGTACGCCGAGATCGGCTGGTCGCCGAAGGACTCCCGGACCTGGGACGCCTACCGGCTCCGGCTGGCGAAGCAGAGCCCGCGCTGGGTTCAGCAGGACATCGACTTCTATCGGTCCACGCAGGTCGACTGGAAGTAGCGCGCCATGAGAGGCCCCTTCATTGCGAAATTTGCGATGAAGGGGCCTCTCATCACACGGCAGCGGCGTCGAGACGGGCGGTGATGGCGGCCCGGGCCAGCGCGTAGGGCTCGGTCCCGCCGAACATCACCGAATCGGCGTTCGCGGCCCGCCCGAGCGCGTTCAGTTCGAAGGCCAGCTGGTTCACGTCGACCGACTCGCGCAGATGCCCGGCTTTCCGCGCTTCGACCGCGGTGGACCGGATGAACTGGGCGAAGGCCCGGCTCGCGTTCGCGACCGCGTCGTGGACCCGGCCGGTCCGCGCGTCGAACTCGGCGCCGGTGTTGAAGAAGAAACAGCCGCCCGGGAACACCCGGCGTTCCGAGTAGTCGAGCCAGTTCGCGCACAGCGCGCGCAACCGCGCGATCCCCTGCTCGACGCGCAATGTCGGCTCGACGACGTTCTCCGCGAAGATCGCGCTCGCCGTCTCGACCGCCGCGAGCTGCAGTTCCTCCTTGGAACCGAACAACGCGAACACGCCGGATTTGCTCAGTTCCAGTTCGGCGGCGAGCCTGCCGAGGGACAACCCGTCGAGCCCTTCGACGGACGCGATGTCGACGGCGCGCCGAAGCACGATCCGCCTCGTCGCGTCGCCTCGGGCCACCCGGCCGTCAACCGGCATTCCGTTCCTCTCGCCGCCTCTTCGCCGATTCCAGGCCGTCACGGTACTGCCGGGAAAGCGCCGGTGCCGCGAGCACCCGGTCCAGCAGCGACCAGTACGCGTCGCGACGGTCGTCATCCAGCTGGGCGACATTGGTGAACGAGGCGACGTAGACCTCGGCGATCGTCGGATTCACCGGATCGCGTTCTTCGAGCGTCATGCGCCCCGTAGTGGGCACCTCGCCGGCCCGGAGTACCCGCAGGTACCAGCCGCTGCGCCCGGAATCGATCATGGCCGGGATGACGTCCTTGCGCCCGGTCTTCATCGCGAGCTTGAAACACGGCGTGCGCGGCTGCGAGACCTGGACCAGCGCGTCTCCCCAGGCCCAGATGTCACCGACGCGCACGTCGTGTTCGTCGGCGCCAGTCACCGACGCGTTCTCCCCGAAATCGCCCGCGCCCACCGGGAAGCCCTGCTCGGCCCAGGCCGCGTAGTGCGTCGCCGGATAGACGTAAACCGCTTTGTCGACCCCGCCATGGACCGTGCGGTCCGACTGGTCGTCACCGGCCAAGTTGATCTCGTCCAATTTCAAAGACGGCGCTTCCACCCGTGACTTCGCGATGGCGCTGTACACCGGGACGTCGCGCTTCATCCCCAGCACCGACGGTCGCCCGACGAAGACCTCGTTCACTTCGAGAGTGCTCACACCCTAGAAGATAGCACGACCGTTCGTATACATTGCCGCCATGGATCTCATCTCGCTCACGACAAGGGCACATCGCGCCACCGGGACCACAATCGCCGGAATCGGCGCGGACGACTGGGACCGCTCGACCCCCTGCGCCGAGTGGACCGTCCGCGACATCGTGAAACACCTGATCGAAGGGCACGATTCCCGCACCGCGCAGGCGACCGGCCACCCGATGAAGAGCCGGCCGTCAGCCGACGACGACCTCGCCAGGTCCTACGAAGAGAGTTCCGCCGAGTTCCTCGCGGCCTTCGACGGCGAAGCGCTGGAGAAGACCTTCGACTTCGGGAGCTTCGGCACGCTCCCCGGGAAGAACGCGCTGGCTGTGCTGTTCGTCGACACCCTCACCCACCACTGGGACCTCGACACCGCCCTGGGCCGCGAACACCACTGGGACGACGAGCTCGCCGAGGCCGCGTTGAAAGTGGCGACCCGCTACCCCGACGTGATGCCGGTGCGCGGGCCCGGCGGCGCCTTCGACCACGCTGTCGAGGCACCGCCGGGCGCCGGACCGGGCGACCGGCTCATCGCGTTGCTGGGCCGTTCAGCTCAGCCGACTCCGCATCGCTGAACAGCCGGAACCGGACCAGGAAGCGGACCCCTTCGGGCGCCTCCAAGGAGAATCCGCTCCCCCGGCCCGGAACGACGTCGATGGTCAGATGCGTGTGCTTCCAGTACTCGAACTGGGGGCCCGACATCCACACCGGAACGTCGTCGATGCCCTCGACGCTCAGGTCACCAAGGTGGACGTCGGACGCCCCGATGCGGAATTCGCCCGCCGGGTAGCACATCGGGGCGCTCCCGTCGCAGCATCCGCCGGACTGGTGGAACATCACCTGCCCGTGGAGTGACACCAGCCGCCGCAGCAGCTCCGCGGCGGCCGGTGTCAAGCCGACCCGCTCGGCCATCAGAAGAACCCGAGCGCACTGTCCGAATAGGACACGAGCATGTTCTTGGTTTGCTGGTAGTGGTCCAGCATCATCTTGTGGTTCTCGCGCCCGATCCCGGACGCCTTGTAGCCGCCGAAGGCCGCGTGCGCCGGGTAGGCGTGGTAGTTGTTGACCCACACCCGGCCCGCCTGGATGTCGCGGCCGGCGCGGTAGGCGGTGTTGCCGTCGCGCGACCAGACACCGGCGCCGAGGCCGTACAGCGTGTCGTTGGCGATCTTCAGCGCGTCGGCGTAGTCGTCGAACTTCGCCACCGAGACGACCGGCCCGAAGATCTCCTCCTGGAAGATCCGCATCTTGTTGTCGCCCTCGAAGACCGTCGGCTGCACGTAGTAGCCGCCCGACAGGTCACCGCCGAGGTCGCTGCGCTCGCCGCCGGTGAGGATCTTCGCGCCTTCCTTCTGGCCGATGTCGATGTAGGAAAGGATCTTCTCCAGCTGGTCGTTGGAGGCCTGCGCGCCGATCTGCGTCTCGGTGTCGAGCGGGTGCCCCTGCTTGATCTTCTTGACCCGCTCGACGGCGTCGCCGAGGAACCGGTCGTAGATACCGGACTGGATCAGCGTCCGCGACGGGCAGGTGCAGACCTCGCCCTGGTTCAACGCGAAGAGCGCGAACCCTTCCTGCGCCTTGTCGTAGAACGCGTCGTTGGCCGCGGCGACGTCGTCGAAGAAGATGTTCGGGCTCTTGCCGCCGAGTTCGACGGTGACCGGGATGATGTTCTCGCTGGCGTACTGCAGGATCAGCCGTCCGGTGGTGGTCTCGCCGGTGAAGGCGACCTTCCGCACGCGGTTGCTCGACGCGAGCGGCTTGCCCGCCTCGACGCCGAAACCGTTGACGATGTTCAGCACGCCCGGCGGGATCAGATCGCCGATGAGCGACATCAGCAGGTGGATCGACGCCGGGGTCTGCTCGGCGGGTTTGAGCACGATCGCGTTGCCCGCGGCGAGCGCGGGCGCGAGCTTCCAGACCGCCATCAGCAGCGGGAAGTTCCACGGGATGATCTGGCCGACGACGCCGAGCGGCTCGTGGAAGTGGTAGGCGACGGTGTTGTCGTCGATCTGGGAGATGCCGCCCTCCTGGGCGCGCAGGGCGCCGGCGAAGTAGCGGAAGTGGTCGATCGCGAGGGGGATGTCGGCGGCGAGGGTCTCACGGACCGGTTTGCCGTTCTCCCACGATTCGGCGACGGCGATCGCCTCGAGGTTCTGTTCCATCCGGTCGGCGATCCGGAGCAGCACGTTCGACCGCTCGTCCACCGACGTCCGGCCCCAGGCCGCGGCCGCGCCTTCGGCCGCGTCGAGCGCGCGGTCTATGTCGGCGGCGGTGCCGCGGGCGACCTCGGTGAACACCTGTCCGGTCACCGGGGTGGGGTTCTCGAAGTACTGACCGCTCGCGGGCGGTACGTACTCGCCTCCGATGTAGTGGTCGTAGCGCGATTCGTAGCTGACGACGCTGCCTTCGGTGTTCGGTGCCGCGTACTTGGCCATCTTTCCTGCCTCATCGCTAGGGGTGACGGATGACGGCGAAGCTAGGGCTGGCGGGGTTGCACGCACGTTGCACCGAAGTGAGCGCGGTCACCTATTCTCGGAAACGTGGCGGAGCTGCCCGGAGGTGAAGCGTCGCCGCGTGACCCTCAGGCGTACGCGCGGCTGCTGAAAGACGTCCACGACGCCGTCCTCTCCGGTGTTCCCGCGCCGCGTTCCCCCAGGTCGGTCGTGTCGGCTTCGTGGAATCGCTCGCTCGCCGCGCGCGTCGACCCGGACAAGGGGGTCGCGCCCCTGGTCTACGACTCCGGCGAGGTGAGCGGCCTCCGGGAGGAGCATCCGCTGGCGCCGGTGCTGCCGACCCTGCGGCAGACGCTGGTGAGCATCGCCGACGACGCCGAGCACATGATGATCGTGACCGACGCCGCCGGGCACATCCTGTGGCGCGAGGGCGCGGCGGGCGTGCTGCGGCGCGCGGACGGCGTGATGCTCGCAGAAGGCACCCGGTGGAGTGAAGACGTCATCGGGACGAACGCGATGGGCACCACGCTCGCCACCGGGGAACCGGTGCAGATCTACTCGGCCGAGCACCTGGTGCGCACCTATCACGGCTGGACCTGCGCGGCCGCGCCCGTGCGCGACCCGGAGTCCGGCGCGCTGCTCGGGTCGATCGACGTCAGCGGCCCGTTGCGGACGGTCCATCCCGCGATGCTCGCGCTGGTCACGGCGGCCGCGCAGCTCGCCGAAGGCCAGTTGCGGGCCCGGCTCGCGATGCGCGACGAGCGGCTGCGGGCCGCGAACATGTCCCATCTGGAGGCGCTGCGCGGCGCGCCGGGTGCCCTGCTTTCCGCGAAGGGACGCGTGCTGGCGGCCGAAGCCTGCGGCGATCTTCCCTCCACTGTGGACATCCGGCCCGGCGGCGGCGCGGTCACCCTGCCCGACGGACGGCTCGGCACGGTGGAGCCGTTGCGCGAGGGCTACCTGCTGCGCCTGCGAAGCCGGGGCCCGTCGAGGCGCCCACGGCTCGCGCTGGAGTTCCTCACCGACGGGCCACCATCGACCACAGTGGACGGTCGCGAGGTGCCGTTCACCTTGCGGCACGCGGAGATCCTCACGTTGCTCGCGCTGAATCCTGGCGGCCTCTCGGCGGAGCGGCTGGCCCTGCTGCTCTACGGCGAGAGCGGCAACCCGGTGACCGTCCGCGCGGAGATCCACCGGCTGCGGACGCAGCTCGGCTCCGACATCGTGCAGACCCGGCCGTACCGGCTTTCCGCCGAGGTCGACGCCGACTTCCTGCGCGTCCGCGCGGCGCTCAAACGGGGCGACGTCACTGTGGCCGCGAACGCGTTCCGCGGGCCGCTACTGCCCGAATCGGAGTCACCGGCCGTGCGCGAAGAGCGCGAGTCGGTCACCGCGTCGGTTCGCCGGGTCGTGCTCGGCGGCGGGGACGCGGCTGCGCTGTGGTCGTACTGGGAGACCCCCAGCGGAGCCGACGACCTGGAGATCGTCGACGCGCTGTGCCGGATCCTCCCCGAGGGCGATCCACGACGCGCCGTCGCCTTTACGCATCGTGCCCGCGTTCTGTCCGGGCGGCCTTGACGGCTGCTCGCTCGATCCGGTCGCGCCTGGCCTCCCAGAAGGCCTCGTCGCGCTCCCCGGTGGCCGCCTCGATCGAGCCGTCCAGTTGTTCGCGCAAGATGTCGGCGTGCCCGGCGTGGCGGGCGGTCTCGGTGAGCATGTGGACCAGGACGGCGAACAACGTCACCCCCGGTCGCGGCCACCAGGGCACGTGACCAGGCGAATCGAGGGACAGAGCCGCGATCGTCGCGTCCGAGTGCGCCCAAGCGCGGCGGTAGCGGCCGACGATCTCCTCGCGGGTCTCGTGCTCGGTGACCCACAGGTCGGCGCCCCGCTGCCCGAGGTCATCCCACCGGGGCAGCGGCTCAGGGAAGGGGCGGTCGAAAACCTCCCCGAAGTACCGGGATTCCCAGAGCGCCAGATGCTTGACCAAACCGAGAAGGTTGGTCCCGGTCCGGGTCAGCGGACGGCGGATCTCGTACTCACCCAGCCCTTCGATCTTCTGGAGCAGCACCTCGCGGAGCTCTCGCAGATCGCCGTGCAAGTGCTCCTTCGCGACGTCATCGATCATGACCCGAGCCTGCCAGACCGGGCTGAGTAGACAGCGTCTACATCAGTTTGATAGACAGTGTCCACAAGGTGAACTCGTGGTTACGGAGATCTGGATGGGCTATCAACGTTTCGTCGCGCTCGGCGACAGCTGCGCCGAAGGGCTGGCCGATCCGCATCCGTCGGGCGGCTTCTACCGTGGCTGGGCCGACTTCGTCGCGGCACGCCTCGCCGAGGAAGAGCCCGGTTTCCGTTACGCCAACCTCGCGGTCCGCGGCCGCAGGCTCGACCAGATCCACACCGAACAGACCCCGGCGGCGAGCAGGCTCCAGCCGGACCTGATCGCCTTGTTCGGCGGCGGAAACGACGTGATGAGCCGCGGCTGGGACGCGCGCACGGTCGCCCGCCGCGTCGACACGGCCGTCCGCGCCTGCACCGAGATCGCGCCGCGCGTCGTCACCTTCACCCTCAGCGACATCTCCCACCGCATGCCGATGGGCCACCGCATGCGCCCGCGGCTCACCGCGCTGAACGACGCCGTCCGCGAGGCGTCCGTCAGCTACGGCGCGACCCTCGTCGACCTCTGGCCGGACGACGCCGCGCACGATTCCCGCTACTTCGGCCCGGATCGGCTGCACCTGTCCGAGGAGGGCCATCGACGCCTGGCCGGGCACGTCCTCGGCAGGCTCGGCGTCTCCCACGACCCGGCCTGGCTCGCCCCGCTGCCCGGATCGGCGGGACGCCCCGGTGTGCGCGCGGATCTGCGGTGGCTGACGCGAGAGGTCCTCCCGGTGGCGGTCAGCCGGTTCCGCAACCGGCTCATCGGGCGTCAGCCGGGCGACGGTTTCCTGCCGAAGCGCCCCGAACTCCTTCCCGTCCACGAGGAGACCCTGGCGTGGGCGCCCGAACCCGCCTGATCGACACCGCGGCGAACCTGCTGGCCGAAGAGGGCGTCGGCGCCGTGACACTGCGCGGGATCGCCAAGGCCGCCGGCGTTTCGCACGGTGCGCCGCTGCGGCATTTCCCCGGCCGCGCGGCCTTGCTTTCGGCGGTCGCCACTCGCGGCTACACCGAACTGCTCGATCGCGGCACCGGCCTGCCGGACGGGACACCGCGCGAACGGCTCATCGCGGCCTGCCACGGCTACCTCGATTTCGCGCTGGCCAATCCGGCGATGTTCGAGCTGATGTTCCGCCGCGACCTCATCGACGCGGACGATCCCGAACTCACCCGGGTGAGTAGCGCGGTGTTCGACTTCTTCGCCGGAATGGTCGCCGAACTCCAGGAAGGAGGCTGGCATCCCACGACCGATCCGCGGCTGCTCGCTTCCTCGCTGTGGGCGTCGCTGCACGGTCTCGCCCAGCTGTGGCTGTGGGGCGGGCTGGCCGGCGCGAGCTTCGCGCCGTCACCGGAAAGGGCACTGGCCGTCACCCTCGACGCCTATCTGGGCTGAACCGGGAAGTCCTTGCCCAAGACGGATTTCGCGGCATGCCAGCCACCCATGCCATGCACGCCCGGCCCCGGCGCCGTCGACGCCGAACACAGGAAGACCCCGTCGAGCGGAGTGCGATGCGGATTCCACCGGGTGACCGGCCGTCCGAGGATCTGCCGCAGATCCACCGCGCCGGCGGCGACGTCACCGCCGGGATAGTTCGCGTTGTACGCCTCGAGTTCCGGCGCGGTGAGACAACGGCTCGACAGGACCGTGTCGGAGAATCCGGGCGCGAAGCGTTCGATCCGCCGCCGGATCAGTTCCGTGGCGTCTCGCGGATCCCCTCGCGGCACATGGCAATACGCCCACACCGGCCGTTTGCCCGGCAGCCCGCGGGACGGGTCGAGCGCCATCGGATCCGACACGAGCACGAACCGGTCGTCCGCGTCCTTCCCGCGCGCGATGGCGTTTTCGGCGGCGTAGACCTCGTCCCGCGTGCCTCCGAGATGGACGGTGCCCGCCTTGCCCACCTCCGGCACCGCCCACGGGACCGGTTCGGAAACGAGGAAATCGACCTTCGCCACGCCGGGTCCGTAGCGATAGGACACCAGCGCCTTCCGGTATCGCGGCGGCAGCAGATCGCCGGCGATTTCGAGGAAACCGCGCGGGGCGATGTCGAGGATCACCGTGCGCGATTTCGCGAGTTGCCGCAGATCGGTGATCCGGCTGCCGGTGTGGATCCGTCCGCCATGCGCCCGGACGTCGGCGGCGAGCGCCTCGGTGATGGTCTGGCTGCCGCCACGGGCGATCGGCCAGCCGGTCGAGTGCGCCAGATGACCGAGCAGGAGTGTCGCGCCCGCCGCGGCGAGCGAGGGCTGGCGGCCCATCACGTGCGCGGCGACTCCGGCAAGAAGGGCGGGCGCCTCCGGGCCGGTGAACAGGTGGCGCTCCAGACCGGCGGCGAGCATCGCGATCCTGGCCGGGAGAAGGGCGGCGGCCCGAGGATCGCGGGGAGGATGGCGAAGGTCCCCGAGGAGGAGCTCGGCCAGCTCGCGGCTGTGTTCGGCCAGCGGCCCCAGCAGACGACGCCATCGGGGGCCGTCCGTGCCGAGAGCGTCACAGGTCCGGTCGAGATCTTCGTAGGCGAGCCCGGCGCGGCCACCGTCCAGAGGATGCGCGTACGCGATCTCCGGCCGCAGGAGATCGACACCGTGCGCGGCGAGATCGAACCAGCGGAAGAACGGGGACGCCGCGGCCAGCGGATGCCCGGTGGCGCAAATATCGTGACGGACCTCGTCATCGAACAGCGAAGCCGTGCGCGTCCCGCCGCCGATCTCCTCCGCCGCCTCGTGCACCTCGACCGTCCGCCCCGCTCTGACCAGCAGGACCGCCGCCGCGAGCCCGTTCGGACCGGAACCGACCACCGACACGTCGACCGCCATAGTGCCCCCTTGCCGGGATCGGCGACAGCTCACCCGAATATTGTCGGACCTCTCTCCTAGATTGATCCGTTCCAACCCAATCAGGAAGGAGGGCCATGCCCGACCATGACACGCTGCTCGCGCGCGTCCGGAAACTCCTCGCGAAGGCGGAGGACCCGGCGGTCACCGAGGCCGAAGCCGAGTCGTACAACACCAAGGCCGCCGAACTGATCGCCCGGTACGGCATCGATCAGGCGCTGCTGGCCGCCTCCGGGGCGACCGCGGACGAGATCACCCAGATCATGATCCCGCTCGACAACCCGTACAGCCGGGACAAGGCGGGGCTGCTCACGAACATCGCGCATCCGCTGCGCTGCCGGGCCCTGCTCCACCGGCTCGGCCAGTCGGTCACCGCGGTGACGGTGTTCGGTTTCCGCTCCGATCTGGAACGCACGGAGCTGCTGTACACGAGCCTGCTGCTGCAGGCGACCACCCAGCTGACCCGGGTCCGCCCGGAGAACCGGGTGTTCGCGGGCGAATCGCTGGCGGCGTACCGGCGCACCTGGCTGCACGGGTTCTCCGGCGCGGTCTACGAACGGCTTCGCAACAGTGAGGACACCGCCGCCAGGACGCATACGGCCGCCGCCGGTCACCGGTCGGCCGAACTCGTGATCCGGGACCGGACGGCGATGGTCAAGCAGGCGTACGACGAGCAATACGGAGATCTGCGCTCGGCGCCGCCGAGGCGGTTGTCCGGCAGCGGCTACCTCGACGGGCATTCCGCCGGCGAGCGCGCCAACCTCAACACCACCGGTATCGCAGGACGGCGCCGCGCGCTGCCCGTGCGCTAGTCAGCGCTTCCGCCGGGAGAGAACTCGTCCGGTTCCGGCGGCCGGACATGGTGAACATGCGCCTCTTCGCAGGCACCGTGAAGTTCGAAGTTCAGCCGAGCAACCGTGAGTGACAGGCGTCCGTTGGGGCCGCCTCGGACGACGTCCGCGTCGTGATCATCCTGCCCATCGTCCTCCCAGAAGCAGACAGGGCAGATCTCATACGCACCGCGCTCGCCCACCGTGAGACAGCCACAGCAAGGACAGGCGTGCACCCCGTCGCCTGACCCGCGCTCCCCTCGCATACCTGAAATCTATCTCGTGAGAAAAGCGTGTCCTCGGGTCTACTGAGGGCATGATCGTGATCGAAGACCTGGCCACCCGGCCCGACTTGCGTGAACCCGCGCTCGCCCTCGGCGGTGTCGGCGGCGAATTCCTCCAGCACGGCCTGGCGGGCCTGCTGGCGAAATCGTCCCACCTGGCGGCCCGCTGGCCGGAGTACTTCCTCGTACTGCTGGAAGACGGCGTACCGGTGGCGAGAACCGCCGCCGTCCCGGTCGGCTTCCCGACGGCCGAACGCCCGGAGCTGCCGGACCACGGCTGGGACGCAGCCCTGATCTGGGCCGCGGAAGATCTGATGAGCACCCGTGAGACGAAGACACTGGTCGCACTCGAAGTACTGGTCGCGCCAGGCCGCCGCGGTGGCGGCCTGGCCGCCAAAGCGTTGCAGGCATTGAAAAAACGCGCCTCAGAAACAGGTATGCGCAAGCTCGTCGTGCCGGTCCGCCCGGCCGGGAAGGAGAACGAACCAAGACTGTCCTTTCAGGACTACATCGCCCGCCGTCGCGCGGACGGGCTGCCGGAGGATCCGTGGCTGCGCACGCATGAACGGCTCGGCGCACGGTTCATGAAGGTGGCGCCGTTCGCGATGACGGTCACGGGCACCTTCGCTCAGTGGAAGGCGTGGACCGGCGTCGAACTCCGGGACGGCCTCACGGCTGTGCCGGGCGGGATCGCGCCGGTTCTCGCCTCCTCGGCGCTGGACATCGGCGTCTACGTCGAACCGAATGTCTGGTTCGAGCACCTGGTGGGTCCGGCGAGACCGTAAATCCGTGGCCCGCGAACCCGTCCCGGAACTATCGTCGTCCAATGCCTGACGCGCTCTTCGCCCACGCCCGGCTCGCACCGATCTACGACGCCTTCGACGGCGCTCGCGACGATCTGGAGCACTACCTCGGCATCATCGGCGAACTCGGGGCGAAGAGAGTGCTCGACGTCGGCTGCGGCACCGGCTGCCTGGCCGTTCTCCTCGCCGAACGCGGGATAGAGGTCGTAGGGGTTGATCCCGCGGAAGCGTCACTGGAGATCGCGAGGGCCAAAGACCCGGGCGGGAAGATCACCTGGATCCACGGCGACGCGAAAGCGGCGGGTGACGCCGGCGCCGATCTCGCGGTGATGACCGGGAACGTGGCCCAGGTCTTCCTGACCGACGTCGAATGGCGCCGGACGCTCGAAGGCATCCGCACCGCGCTGGTGCCGGGCGGTCACCTGGTCTTCGAGATCCGGCGCCCCGGGCGCCGCGTGTGGGAGGACTGGGCCGCCGACACCGCGCACGACGTCATCGACGTCCCCGGCGTCGGCGAGGTCGAGCAGTGGCGCGAGGTCACCGAGGTGAACCTCCCGTTCGTGTCGTTCCGGTACAGCTACCGGTTCCCCGACGGCGAGGTCGTCACCTCGGACTCGACGCTGTGGTTCCGTGAACGCGAAGAACTGGAAACCTTGCTGGCGGAGCACGGTTTTCGCGTCCTGGACGTCCGGGACGCCCCGGATCGTCCAGGACGCGAATACGTGTTCATCGCCCAGCGGCGCTAGAGGACTTCGCCGTCCGGAACGGTTTTCGACCCGGTGATCTTCACGTCTCCGCGGACGACGACGTTCTTCCCGAAGGTGACGTCACCGTCCACCGAGAGGCTCGAGCACTCCTTCAGCGAAGGCGCGGAAGGGATACGCGCGTCGAAGTCCGGCAGGAGCTTGTAGAACTCCTTGCTCAGCGACACGACCGGCGGGGTGGTGGTGAACTCCGGGATCATCTCCCCGCTCTCGTCGAGCACGTACGCGTCGGACCGGACGACGAGCAGGTCGTCGGTGGTCTTGACCGGCGCGAACCGGGTCCGCGGGATTTCGATGGCCCGCGCGCCCTCGACGGAGCCGATCGCCGCGCCCATCGCCGTTTCGAGCTGGATCACCGGCGTGCTGGCCGCGTCGGCCGGATCGACGGTCTTCCGGTTCACGATCAGCGGCAGCCGCGGCGCGGCCGGGTCGGTGTCCTGGAGCCCCTTCAGCCGTTCGAGGTCGACCCAGATGTTGTTGGTGTTGTAGAACCGCCACTTGCCGACGTCGCCGAACGAGTCGTCGCCATCGGGGACCTGCGCGGATTCCCGCAGGACGATCCGGCCCGCGCGCCGCGCGAGGTGCCCGCCCTTGCGGTCGGCCGCCGTGCCGAGCACCGTCTCCATCGCGAACGGGATGTTCTCCTTCGCCAGCCACGCGGCGATCCGCGCGTCCGGCAGCGCGCCGAGGTTGTCGGCGTTGGACACGAAACACCAGCGGATGCCCTCCGCCAGCAGCGTTTCGAGCATCCCGCTCACCGCGAGCGCGATGTAGATGTCGCCGTGCCCCGGCGGGCACCACTCGAGTTCCGGGTTCGACGGCCATTCGGCGGGCCTGCCGTCGGCGGTGATCTTCGGCTCGCGGCCCTGCAGGAAGTCGGCCGGGATGACATCGTCGGCGAGATCGGGGTACTTCTTCAGCAGCTCCAGCGAAGGTCCGCGGGTGCCCGCCGAATTCATCAGGATCAGCGGAAGCCGCGCGCTGTACTTCTCGCGGATGGAGAGCACCTGCATGGCGATGACGTCGAGGAACGTCTTGCCCGGTTTGATCTCCAGCAGCGACTTCGGCCCGGTGAGCCCCATGCTCGTGCCGAGCCCGCCGTTGAGCTTCAGAACCGCGGTGCGGTCCAGGACGCGGCGCCCTTCTTCGGCGTTCGGCTCGGGCAGGTCGACGAGCCTGCTGATGTCCTCGAGCGGTTCGAGTTCGCTGCCCGGCAATTGGCCGGCGCCGGGTTCGGACAACTGCTCGAGGCGCCGCCGCAGGGCCGCCAGCTCCATGGCGTGGGCCCCCGCGGAACGCATTTTCGACAGCGTTTCGGCGAACTGATCGGACAGGTGCGCGTCAGAGCTCATTGTGCCCTTTCTGAACCACTGCGTCGGGGCGTCAGTGTCGTTGGTGAACCCGCGACCGCGATCGACGTCGGCGGGACGCGGCCTCGTCATACCTGTGACGGTGACGAGCAGGGCGCCCTGCCACCGCGATAGCGGGGCCTGCGGCCGGGGCGGGTTCACGCTCAGGGTCACTTTCCCGGCTACGTCTCAGCTCCGCGAACAGGCGTCAGTCTATTACCGGTCGCGGCGCCAGGCCGCGCTCCGGGGTCAGTACCCCGGTCATGCGGACGTCATGCGGTTCCGCGGGCAACTCCCGCACGAGTTCGGCGTCGCGGACGACGGCGATCAGCGCGGCGTCGGGCGCGGCGAAGGAGAGCGACCGGTCGTAGTACCCGGCGCCCCGGCCGAGCCGAATTCCTTCGTCGTCGACGGCGAGCGCGGGGATCAGCACCACATCGGCCGTCCCCAGCGTGTCGGGACCGAGGCGCCGCCCGGTCGGTTCGAGCAGACCCCGCAGCTTGCCGGGCCCGAGACTCGACGGCCCCTCGAACGCGGCCCATTCCAGCGGCCCCGGCGTGTCGGGGACGATCGGCAGCAGCACGCGTTTCCCCTGGTCGACAAGTTGATCAAGCAGCGTTGTCGAACCCGGCTCGGTACCGAAGGGGACGTAGGCGCACACGACCTCCCCCGGCAACCGGGCGGCCGTGGCGGCGAGCGCCACCGCCTCCCGCACTCGCACTTCGGACACCAGCGAACGTCGTTCGGCGGTTATCCGGGAACGCCACTCCGCTTTGCTCAGGTGTTCATTGCCAGGCTCGACCACGCGGTCAGGTTAGGCTTCACGCCTATGACAGGCGCAGCGACCACCCCGGCGGCACGGACCACGAGGAGCTTGCCCGATCGGGCGATTTCCACGGCTTCGGACCGCATCACTCCTGGTAACGGTGGTGAACTTCAGTTCACCGACGGGCCCACATCGCGTGCCTGGTCGAACGAACGGATCGAGATCCCCCAGTCATGACGGAGCCCATCGCCGAAGCGGCCGAGACCGAAGACGCGGGACAGTTCCGTTCCGTCGAGGATCAGATCGCGCTGACCCTGGACGCCGCGGTGCGCCCGCGCCCGGTCCGGGTCGCCATCTCCGAGGCCCAAGGCCTCCTGTGCGCCGAAGAGGTCGTCGCCGAACACGCGCTGCCCGGTTTCGACCAGGCCGCCGTCGACGGCTACGCGGTGCGAAGCGTCGACGTCCGCGCCGCGGGACAGGAGCCGGTGCAGTTGCCGGTGGTCGGTGAGATCGCCGCCGGCTCACGCCAGCCGCGCCGGTTGCAGCCGGGTCAGGCCGTGCGGGTCGACACCGGCGCGCCGCTGCCCACGCTCGCCGACGCCGTCGTCCCGACCGCCTACACCGACGGCCACCAGGCCAAGGTCACCGTGCACAAGTCGGTACCGTCGGCGGGCTACGTCCGCCGGACCGGCGAGGACGTGCAGATCGGTGACGTCGCGGTACGCAAGGGCGACACCATCGGCTCGGCCCAGGTCGGCCTGCTCGCCGCGGTCGGCAGGGCGAAGGTGCTGGTCTACCCGCGGCCCCGGGTTTCGATCGTGTCCGTCGGCGACGAACTGGTCGACATCGACCGCACCCCGTCGGTCGGGCAGGTCTACGACGTCAACTCCTACGCGCTGTCCGCGGCCGCACGGGACGCGGGCGCTGAGGTGAGCCGCGTCGGCATCGTCCCCGGCGACCCGAAACGGCTGCGGGAGGTCGTCGAAGGCCGCCTGCTGATGTCGGAGATCGTCGTCGTCGCGGGCGGCGCCGGCGGAAGCGCGGGTGACGAGGTGCACGCGGCGCTGTCCGACCTCGGCCACATCGACATGACCCGCGTCGCCATGCACCCCGGTTCCGTACAGGGCTTCGGCAGGCTCGGCCCCGATTCGGTGCCGACGTTCCTGATCCCCGGCAACCCGATGAGCGCGCTGGTGGTGTTCGAGGTCCTGGTCCGCCCGCTGATCCGCGCCGCGCGCGGCACCCGCAACCCGCACCGCCGCATCGTCGGCGCGCGGCTGCTCTCCCCGATCACCTCCACCAAGGGCCGCAAGGGTTTCCTGCGCGGCCAGCTGCTGCGTGACGAGGGCAACGGCGAATACCTGGTGCAGCCGCTCGGTACCTCCGGCGCGCATCTGCTCGCGTCACTGGCCGAGGCGAACTGCCTGATCAACATCGACGAAGACCTCACCGAGGTCGCCGCGGGCGAGCAGGTCAAGGTGACCTTTCTCGCCCAGCGGGCGTAATGGGCGCACCGATTTCCGGCGTCGCGTATCCGATCGAGAGCAGGCATCCGGGGTGGCCCGCGAAGCTGGGCCCGCTCCGGGTGCCCGCCGGGATCCTCGCCGTCCGGCCGGTCCGGTTGCGGGACGCCGGCGACTGGAGCCGCGTCCGGCTGCGGGATCGCGAACACCTCGAAATGTGGGAACCGACCGGCGTCGGACCGTGGCCGGATCGCAATGCGTACTGGTCGTGGCCGTCCCAGTGGCTGGCCTTGCGCGGCCTCGCCAGGCGCGGGCAATGCCTCCCGTTCACCATCACGGTGGATGGACGCTTCGCCGGACAGATCACTGTGGGTAACGTCATCCGGGCGTCGCTCCGATCCGCCTGGATCGGCTACTGGGTGTCGTCGGACATCGTCCGCGGCGGTGTCGCCACCGGCGCCGTCGCCCTCGTCACCGACCATGTCTTCGACTTCGGCGGGCTGCACCGGCTGGAGGCGACCGTCCGCCCCGAAAACACCCCCAGCCTGCGGGTTCTCGCCAAAGCGGGCTATCGGCAAGAGGGTCTTTTCGAGCGCTATCTCGATGTCGCCGGCGGCTGGCGGGACCATTTCTGCTACGCCGTCACCAAGGAGGAGACCGGTGACGGACTGGTCTCACGGCTCGTCGCGAAGGGCCTCGCGGAGCGCGTTTGACCCCGTCACCGGGTCGTTCCGGTGACCGCGTTACCACAAGCTGTGAGATTCACCTAATTTGGTGATGCATTTTCCGTGATCGAAACCGGCGAGTCTGCGCGGCGTGTGTGACTGTTGTGGCTAGCGTGACTACAGCAGTGGATCGGGGGAGGTGACGGGAGATGCCCAGTTCGGTGATCATCGTCGCGCTCGCAGCGGCATGGCTCGTCGTTCTCGTGCCCATGGTCGCCCGCAAGCGCCAGCAGGTCGCACGGACGACGGACTCGGCCTTGGCGGCGCGAGTCGTGCGGAGCGGGAGCACACGCCACGAGGGACCGGAGGAGTTCGCGATGGCGGAAAACACGGAACCATCGGTAGAAGACGACCTGGCCGAACTCGAGGCGGAGCTCGACGCCGACCTCGAAGACGAGGCACCGGAGGCCGAGCCGCTTCCCCAGCCCTCGCGCACGGCCCGGCCCGAAAGAGAACGCCAAGCCACCGGCTACCGGCCCGGCCGGGGCGGATTCGACCCGGAGGCGGCGGACATCGCCGCGCGCGCCAAATACGCGTTCCGGCAGCGGATCGTCATCGCCCTCCTGGTGCTGGTGGTCACCACCGCGGCCGTCGCCGGCTTCCTGACCCCGACGGTCTGGTGGGCCAACGGTGTCGTCGACGCCGTCCTCATCGGCTACCTCGTGTACCTGCGCCGCCAGGTCCGCATCGAGAACGAGATCCGGCAGCGCCGCCTCGCCCGCTTCAACAGCACCCGCGCCCCGCGCCGCCCGGCGGTCGGCGACGACGAAATCCACGAGTCCGGTGAGTCCCCCGAGGACATCGAGGTCGTCGCCACCGAACGCCCGGCCGTCGTGGAGCGCAAGCCGTCCCCGATGTCCCGCCTCCGGCGCCAGGCCGTCGTCGTCGACCTCGACGACGAGGACCCGGCCTTCCACGAGCTCGACGAGCCCGGGACCAGGCCTTTCCGCCGGGCCTCCGGAGAGTGACCCCCCCTCGTTCGAGGCTCCGTGAGCCACTGCTAAGCTCATGGAGCCTCAAATGAGGGGCAAGATTCGCCAGGGGCTGTAGCGCAGTTGGTAGCGCGTCTCGTTCGCATCGAGAAGGTCAGGGGTTCGATTCCCCTCAGCTCCACAGCAGTTCGAAGGCCCTTTCCAGGGATATGGGAAGGGCCTTTTTGCTGTCCGCACTGCCGCGTTGTACGGATCTTGTATGAGCGTGAACAACCTTCGATCGGACCGAAACCCGACGAAGGCGAGCGCTCATGTCCGAGCAGGTGCCCCCGGATCTTCCCCGATCCCCGTTCTCCCGACGTTCGCTGCTGCGCGCCGGCGGTGGTCTCGCCGCGACGACGGCACTGCTCGGCACGGGCGCGGTGTTCGCCGGGCCGGCTTCGGCCGCGGTGCCGGCGTCCAAGCGGTTCGACCTCACCCAGCCGTCCTACGACGAGTTCCGCAGCAAGATCCTGCACGAGTCGCACCACGTGATGCAGGGCTTCACCTTCGACAACCAGAATGTGCGCATCTTCATCGTGAACGCCCGCAACGGCGGGACCGGGGACGACCTGTGTGTCACGCAGGTCAACTTCTCCGGCGAGATCCAGGGCTCGATGCATCTCAACAACGCCGGGCACGGGGTGTCGATCGGCGTCGAACCGGTGGGCACCGACTCCTACATCTGGATGGAATGCGACTCGGACGGGCCGACCGGCACCGGCCGCGGGACGGCGCTGGCGAGGTTCAAGTTCGTCAACGGTGGCACGCCGTCGGTGAAGAAGTTCCTCACCGGCAGCGACACGATCACCTGCGCCACCGACCCGATCAACAAGCGGATCGCGGTACGCCGCAAGGAAGGCGGGAAGATGTTCTACAGCGTCTACCCGCTCGCGTCCGCCGCCGCGGGCAACTTCAGCTCACCACTGGCGCATTTCGCTCAGCCCGCGCTGTCCACCGTGCCGGTGACCTTCCAAGGGTACGCCATCTACGGCCAGTATCTGTACACATTGGACGGTGAAGGACACGCCGATCCCGCCGACATCAACTCCTACGTCACGTGCATCGACATGAACACCGGCACGGTGAAGAGCCGCGCGCTGACCAGGGCGGGGAAGTCGCTGGTGTTCCGCGAGCCGGAGGGGCTCGGGATCTACCGCAGCCTGGCCGGGGAGACCCGGCTGTACATGGGTTTCGGGTCGCGCAGCAGCATGGAGAACATCAATCGCTACGCGAACCTCTTCTACAAGAACGTCCTCATCGACTGAGACATCGAAGAGGCCTGTCCCCGGGGAAGGACAGGCCTCTTCGGACGATCACTTGTCGCGCGGGGTGTTCTGGTATGCGGCGAGACGCCACTCGCCGTTCTGGCGGGCAACGGTCCACGAGGCGCGGATCGCGTTGTGGTCGGCGACCTCGGACTCGCCCTTGTACAGCACGCCGCCCTGGGTCAGCAGCACCGCGGAGTCCGCGGAGAGGAAGCGAAGGCTGACGGGCTTGCCGGTCACCTGCGTTCCCTTGTAGTTGGTGGCGTAAGCGTCCTTGAGGAATGCCCGGATCTCTTCGCGCCCGTTGGCGAAGCTGCCGGCGAGGATCATCGTGCCGTCCTCGGTGAAGACGTCGGCGAACGCGTCCGCGTCGTGGTAGGCCCAAGCGGCGATGACCTTCTGGGTGAGGGCCGCGATGGCCGCCTTGTCCGCGTCGGTGACCTTGGCGGTTTCGGTGGTCGTCATGACTTTCCTTCCTGGAGGTCTCTGGGCGTCAGATGTAGAGGGTGTTCGGCTCGAGCCCGCACAGCACGCGCCCGTACAGCTCGTTGTTGGTGTCGGGGTGCATGAGCGCGTGCAGGTTGACCGCCTGGATGTCGCGGACGATGCGCTGGATCGGGACGTCGGAGAAGATCGACGACCCACCGCTGGCGTTGGCGAAGATGTCGATGGCTTCCTTGCTCAGCTTCACCGTCGCGCCCATGTCGGCGCGCGCCTGCACGCGCTCTTCGAGCTTCCACGGCGTGCCGTCGGCCGCCTTGCCGTCGACGAGCGAGGTCAGCCGGGTGGCGTGGAACTCGGCCTCGTCCAGCTTCAGCGTCGCGTCGGCGACCTGGTGGTGCGTCAGCGGCGCTTCGCGCTGGCTTTCGTAGGCGGTGTAAGTGATCTTGCGGTTCGGCAGGCGCTTGAGGAACAGCTCCTTCGCGGCCCGTCCGAGACCGAGGACACTGCCGACCGACGACGCCGCGGCGACCGGGAGCAGGGGTGCGCGGAAGATCTCCAGCCCGGCGTTGGCCGTCGAGGAGTACTGCCCCTGCAGGACCGCCGGCAGGCTGATGATCCGCTCGCTCGGGATGAACAGATCCTTGGCGACCGTGCTGACGCTGCCGGTGCCGCGCAGGCCACTGGTCGTCCAGTCGTCGACGATCAGCAGATCCGTCATGGGGACGACGCCCATGACCGGGTACGGCTCCGCGCCTTCCTCGACGAGGACCGCGATGACGACCTGCCAGTGGGCGTGCCGCGCGCCGCTGATGAAGCCCCATTTGCCGTTGACGACGATGCCGCCCTCGGCGGGCCCGGCGATCGCCGTCGGGCTGAGCGTCCCGCACACCCGGATGTCGGGCCGGGAGAAGACCTCGTCCTGGACCGCGTCCGGGAAGAGACCGGTCATCCAGCTGGTGATCCAGCTGACCGCGGTCGTCCAGGCCGGGGACGCGTCGGCGCGGCCCAGTTCCGCGGCGACCTCGACGAGTGTGCGGGTGTCGGCCTCGTAGCCGCCGTACCGCTGGGGCACCCGCAGCCGGAAGAGACCGGCCTCGGTGATCGCCTCGATCGACTCGTCGTGCAGCCGCCGGTTCTCCTCCGTCCAGGCCGCGTGCTTCCGCAGCGTCGGAACCAGATCGGTGGCCCGCTGGACGAGCTGTTCGCGAGTCGGGTTCTCGGTGTTCGACACCATTTCCTCCTAGCCGTGGAACCGGGTGAGCTGGTAGCGGGAGGACACCGGTCCTCGCGTGAACCTGTTCCGACGATCCCAGCCGGACGACGGCGTGACGTCTCTCCGATTGCGGCAGGTTTGAGGACGTGGGGTGCCCGGCGGCACGGAGACCATGAGTCGGGCCGGGAGAACTTCAGGCTCGCCCGCCGACCCAGAGGAGATCGTGGATATGGTCATCGTGATGACGCCGGACGCCACCGACGAAGAGGTGTGGGCGATCGTCGACCAGGTGGAATCCGTCGGTGGAAGCGCCTTCGTCAGCCGTGGGGTGAGCAGGACGATCATCGGGCTGATCGGCGATGTCGACCTGTTCGAAACCCTGAATCTCAGCGGGCGCCCCGGCGTCGCACGGGTGACGCGGATTTCCGCGAAGTACAAGCTGGTCAGCCGCGAACACCGGCCGGAAGGCCGGTCGACGGTCGTGGTCGGCGGGGTGTCGATCGGGCCGGACACCACGACCCTGGTCGCCGGGCCGTGCGCGGTGGAGACACCGGAGCAGACCCTCGAAGCCGCGCTGATGGCCAAGAAAGCGGGTGCCACTCTCCTCCGCGGCGGCGCCTTCAAGCCCAGGACGTCGCCGTACGCCTTCCAGGGGCTCGGGGAACTCGGGCTCCGGATTCTGGCCGACGTCCGAGCAGAGACCGGGCTCCCGGTGGTCACCGAAGTGGTGGCGCCGCACGACGTCGACATGGTCGCCGAGTACGCCGACATGCTGCAGATCGGCACCCGGAACATGCAGAACTTCGGGCTGCTGCAGGCGGCGGGCCGGGCCGGGAAACCGGTGCTGCTCAAACGCGGGATGAACTCCACCATCGAGGAATGGCTGATGGCGGCCGAGTACATCGCGCAGCGCGGCTGTCTCGACATCGTGTTGTGCGAGCGCGGGATCCGGACCTTCGAGACCTCGACGCGCAACACGCTCGACGTGTCGGCGGTGCCGGTGGTCCAGCGTCTTTCGCATCTGCCGGTGATGATCGACCCGTCGCATTCCGGCGGTCGCCGTGATCTCGTGCTGCCGCTGAGCCGGGCCGCGATCGCCGTCGGCGCCGACGGCGTGCTCGTGGACGTGCATCCGCACCCGGAGGAGGCACTCTGCGACGGGCCGCAGGCGCTGGTGACCGAGGATCTTCAGGAACTGTCGCAGGCGCTGGACGCGCTGGGCACGCTGATGGGCAGGCGTTCGATGATCGAGCCGTGGCGCCATCTTCGAGCCAGCTGATTCATTCCCGGCGGGCCGCGGCGTAGGCGGCGGCCGCCAGCGAGGCCGCGAAAAGGGCGTACGAGGCGAACAAGCCGGTGC
Source organism: Amycolatopsis lurida (assembly GCF_900105055.1). Classification (NCBI taxonomy): domain Bacteria; kingdom Bacillati; phylum Actinomycetota; class Actinomycetes; order Pseudonocardiales; family Pseudonocardiaceae; genus Amycolatopsis; species Amycolatopsis lurida. The sequence continues at coordinate 5,178,724 of NZ_FNTA01000004.1, read as the reverse complement.
CGGAGGAGCTCAACGCGCCACCGACGGCCCGGCCCAGCAGCTGCCCGACGCATTCCGCGGTGATGACGGCGGTCGCCAGTTCCGCGGCGGTGAAACCGCTCGAACCCGCGGTGGTGGCTCTGATGTACAGGCCGGGATAAGCGAGTCCGACGCCGATCCCGGCGACGGCCCAGGCGGCGAGAGCCGTGGCGAACGAACCGCCGAAGGTCAAGACGGCGGTGCCGAGCGCGGTCATGCCCAAGCCCACGACGGGAAAGCGGGCCGACGTGAACTTGGCGGCCACCAGGCTCGTCACCGCCCAGCCGAGCGGGGCGGCGCTCAGGACGATCGCCGCCTGCCCGAGGCTCACCCCGAACCCGCTCGTCAGGAGCACGGTGATGAGACTGTCCGCGCCGAAATAACCGATGGCGAACAGCACCATCGCGCCGAGCGCGGCGGGGGTTCCCGGCCGGAGCCGCGCGGTCCCCGCCGGCAGGATCGCGATCATCCCGGCGACGGTGATCGCCGCCCCGGCGAGCGCGAGCGGCCAGGAACCCCCGCTGAACACGACGAGCGCCGCTCCCAGCGGTACCGTCAGTGTCTTCGCGAGCGGCCGCTGCCCGTCCTCTGTGGACGGTTCGCCGCGGGCGGCGCGCACGACCAGCAATCGTCCGAAAAGGACGAACGGCACCGGGACCAGCAGGGTCCACCGCCAGCCGACGAGCTGTTCCAGGCCGAGGGTCGCGGCCGGGCCGACCAGTGCGGGCACGATCCACATCGCCGAGGCCGCCGCGACCACGCGGATCCGCAACCGGTCGTCGAGATGCCGGATCGCCGAGCTGATGCCGAAAATCGCCAACAGCCCGCTGGCCAGCCCGGCGGAGAACTGGCCGAGGGCGAACATCCACGCCGTCCTCGCCGTCGCGGCCAGGAGCAGCCCGCCGAGGTACGCGGCCATCCCGGCGGCGAGCGTGCCGCGCGGCCCCAGCCTGCCGAGAACGCGGCTCGCCAAGGGAAGCGCGACGAACAACCCCAGTGTCGAGCCGGCGATCAGGAGCCCGAGATCGTTCCTCGCGTCGAGATCGGCGGCGACGATCGGCAGCAGGCTGGAAGCGACGAAACCGGTGACTGCCGCCGCGAACTCGAGCGCGACGATGCCCACCGCGAGGAACAGCGGCCCCGCGCGCCGGGTCTCGGTCACGTGTAGAGGTCGCGGTCGTACAGGTTGAGCTGCACCCACACCCCGTCCGGGTCCTGGACGCGCATCGAGTGACCGAAACCTTCGTCCATCGGCGGTCCCGGCTCGAACCCGGCCGCCCGCAGGCGTTCCGCGACCTCCTCCAACGGTTCCTCGGCCTCGAACGCCAGCTCGCAACGGCCGACGTCGTCGCCGGAGGACCGGTGGATGGCCAGCATCCCGCCCGCGGCGGGCATCTCGACCCAGCCGCCGGGCCGCGACACGGGCCCGGTGCCGAGGCCGAGCGCCTCGTAGAACCGCGTCATCGCCTCGACGTCCGCGCTGTAGCGGATCGGCATGACCTTCATCGCTCACGTTCCTCACTGGTCCGCAGCAGGTACTCCTCCAGCACCCGTTCGACGAACGACGAGAGCGACTCGTCGGCGTCGACGGACGCGTGCTTCACCCGCTTGATGAGGTCGTTCGGCAGGTAGACGTTGAATTGCCGCTTGGTGACCTCAGCCATGCTCGCATGCTAGCAAGTGAGCATGCGATCACGCGAGCGATCGAGGAGGACCAGCGGGATCGTGGCCAGCGCCAGCGCCGCGCCGATCCACGGGATCGCGGTCAGCGAGGCCCCCAGATTCAGCGCCCCGGCGGCGAAGGCCGGGGTGAGGCTGATGCCCAGCTGGAACGCCGAGACCGTGGTCGCGCCGGCGAGGGTCGGAGCGGAAGCGGCGATCGTGAAGACCCGCCCGTAGAGCGCCGGATTGAGCACAAAGGCCGCGACACCCAGCAGGAACACCGTCGGCACGACCACCCAGGCGGAAGTCGCGAAAAGCGCGAGCAGTACCGAAAAGACCGCGATACCGGCGCCGCCGCCCAGCAGCGCGTGGTGCGGACGACGATCCGAGATCCGGCCGCCGAGCGACAGTCCGGCGAAGGCGCCGGTCCCGAACAGCGCGAGGACCGCGGGGATCCAGACCGCGGGCAAGACGTCCGCGAGCATCGCCGCCAGGTAGTTGAAGGACACCATGTACGCGGCCGTACTGAGGATGGTGACCGCGTAAACGCCCCAGAGGCGCGGCGTCCGCATGGCGCGCAGTTCACCCGAAAGGCTCGGGGCGGCGGACGTGGTGGCAGGCAGGCCGACGGCACAGGCGACCACACCCAGTGCGGTGAGCGCGACGACACCCCAGAAGCCGCCGGTCCAGTCGGTGAGGTTGCTCAGCAGGGTGCCCGCCGGTCCCCCGGCCACCATGGCGACACTGAGCCCGGCGACGACGACCCCCGAGGCACGGGCGTTGCGGTCGGGTGTCACCAGGCTGATCGCGGTCACGGCGGCGACGGCGAAGAAACCGGCGTAGGCGAGACCGGCGAGGAACCTGGTGACCAGGAGGATCCAGTAGTCGTCGGCGAGCAGGCCGACCGCGATGGCGGCGGCGAAGACGGCCTGCGTGGTCAGCAAGGCCGTCCGCCGCGGCCACTTCAGGCTCAGCACGGCGAACGGCGGGCCGCCGAGGACGACCCCGAGGGCGAACGCGGTGATGAGCGCGCCCGCGGACGACAGGGAGACGCCGAGATCGGCGGCGGCCGCGGGCAGGACGCCGGCCATCAGGAACTCGGCGCTCCCCATCGCGAACAGGCTGAAAGCCAGGAGGTAGACCCCGGCGGGAAGGCGTTTCGTCTCGATCATGCCGCCAGCATCGGAAGATTCTGGCTGTTTCGGCAAAGAACTTTGCCGGAATCGGGACGAGATGCTGAGCTGGCGGCATGGAGAGCCAACCCACCGTCACCGCGGCGATCGAACAGATCGCGCCCCGGTTGCGCCGCGCCCGCGAGAAGAAGGGCACCACGCTCGTGGAACTCAGCCGCGCCACCGGCATCTCCACCAGCACCCTGTCCCGTCTCGAATCCGGGCAGCGCAAACCGAGCCTCGAACTGCTGCTGCCGGTGATCGCCGCGCTGGGCCTGCGCGTCGACGAGATCGTCTTCTCACCGAGAGTGCTCGAAGCACCCGCGGACGGCCGGGTTCTCATCCCGCTCACCCGGCACGAGGACGGGCCCCGCGCCTACAAGATGACGATTCCGGCGAGCGACGACGAACCCCATCCGCGAACGCACGGCGGACGCGAGTGGCTCTACGTGCTGCGGGGCAGGCTCCGGCTCGTGCTCGGCGACCAAGACGTCGTGCTCGGCGCGGGCGAGGCCGCCGAGTTCGACTGCCGGACGCCGCACTGGTTCGGCGCCACCGGCCGCGGGCGGGTCGAGGTGCTCAGCCTGTTCGGCGAACAGGGCGAACGGGTCCACGTCCGCGCCCGCACCCGGTGAGCTCAGACGCGCTGCTGGATACGGATCAAGTTCCCCGACGGGTCGCGGACGGCGCCGTCACGCAGGCCGTACGGCTGGTCGGTGGGCTCCTGGATGACCTCGGCGCCCGACTCCTGCAGGTGCTTGAAGAGACCGTCGAGATCGTCGGAGGAGAACAGGATGCTCGCGTAGGTGCCCTTGGCCATCATCTCGCCGATGACGCGGCGTTCGTCCTCGGTGATACCCGGGTCGACGGCGGGCGGGTGCAGCACGATCGACACCGCCTGTCCCGGCGGGCCGACGGTGATCCAGCGCATGCCGTCGTAGCCGACGTCGTTGCGCACCTCGAAGCCGAGGGTGTCGCGGTAGAAGGCCAGTGCGGCTTCGGGGTCGGTCTGCGGGAGGAAGCTCCCGTGAATGGCGATGTCCATGACGGTCACGCTAGGTGAGGCCGGTTCACGACGCTTCTCGATTCCTGATCGCCTCGATCGCGGCGACACTGCGGTCGACGTCCGCTTCGGTCGTGCTCCAGTTGGACACGGAGACGCGCATCAGGCGCATGCCGTGCCAGGTGGTCGCGCCCATCCAGCATTCGCCGGAACGCTGAAGGGCCTCGACGACCCGGTCCGTGTCGTCGCCGAAGCTGACGAGCACCTGGTTCAGCACCACGTCGTTCACGACGGTGACGCCTTCGCACGCATCGAGTTTCTCGGCGAACCTCCTGGCCAGCGCACAGCACCGGTCGATCAGCTCGGCGATCCCCGAGCGGCCGAGTTCGCTGAGCGCCGCCCACGTCGCGAACCCTCGCGCCCGGCGGGAGGATTCCGGCACGAAGTCGCTCGGCGCCCGCACCCCACCCTCCCCCTGGCCGGTCAGGTACGCGGCGGTGAGCGCCATCGCGGCCCGGTGCGACTCGGGATGGGCACAGAAGGCGTACCCGCAGTCGTAGGGCACGTTGAGCCACTTGTGCCCGTCGACCGCCCAGGAGTCGGCCTTCGCCAGCCCCGTGGTCAGCCGTCGGAGTGAGGGGGCGGCGGCCGCCCAGAGCCCGAACGCGCCGTCGACGTGCACCCAAGCTCCATGACGGTGGGCGATCTCCGTCGCCGCGGCGACGTCGTCGAACGCGCCCGTGTTCACGTTCCCGGCCTGGAGGCAAACGATTGCGGGCCCGTCGAGCTTCCGTTCGAGATCGGCGATGTCGATGGCGCCTTGGCCGTCCGCGCGCACCGGCCTGACCGCGTCCGTGCCCAGGCCGAGCAAGCGGAGCGATCGGTCGATCGTCGCGTGCCGCTCCTCACTGGCGACGACCGGCAGCGGCGGCGCCCCGTGCAACCCGCGGCGCTCGACGTCCCACCCGGCCCGCGCCAGGACGTGATGCCGGGCGGCGGCGAGGCCGACCGTGTTCGCGCCCTGCCCGCCGGTCACGAAACCGAACGAGGCGCCGGACGGCAGGCCGAGGACGTCCTTGAGCCATTCGCCCGCCACCTCCTCGACGATCGCGGCGGCCGGTGAGGTGATCTTGTTGAACGCGGGCTGGTCCCAGCCGGTCGCCAGCATGTCGGCCGCCGTCGCGGCGTCCAGCGCGCCACCGGTGACGAAACCGAAGTACCTCGGCCCGGTGTTCGCCACCAGCGCCGGCTCGACGGCGTCGGCCAGCCGCCGGATCACGTCGGCGGGCGCGGCGGGTTTCTCGGGCAGGTCGCCGAGCTTCTCCCGGACGCCCGTCGTGTCTTCGGGAAAGACCGGGACGTCGGCGACGCTTTCGCGGTAACGGGTGACACGGGCGGCGACATCGGCCAGCAGATCCCCCAGTTCGGTCATTCGTTCATGATTCCACGACCGCGCCGGGCTCCTGCCAGAAAAAGCGAGCCGACGAGCAGCAGGGCGATCGTTCCGGCGTCGAAACCGCCCAGCAGTCCGAGCAGGACCGCCCACGCGAGGACGCCCGAGCCCAGCCAGGCGGGCACGCGTTCGCCGCGCCGCGTGTGCCGGAGCACCAGCCCGCCGAGCAGAAGCAGCGGCACCCCGAAACTGCCAGGGCTGAGCCAGAACGCCTCGGCCATGGGCAGCCGGTCGGGCGTGGGGTCCAGCGTGACCGTGTTGAAGAATCCTTCGTCGAAGATCCGCGCCCAGACGTCCTGGCGCATGAAGCCGGCGACGACGGTGTGGAAGAGGCCGCCGCCCAGCGCGAGAATCCCGCCCCAGGTGGCAGGGTCGCGCCACCGGGCGCGGGTGATGGTCGCTTCGGCGGTTGTGTCTGTTGTCGTCATGCGCATCAGGCTGCTCGCCTGTTCGGCGGGAATCCTCGCCCTGAGGTCGCCGGTACCTCCACCGAAATGATGAGATCGGCTCAGCTCGGACGCACGAGTCCGTTCTCGTACGCGAAGATCACCGCCTGCACCCGGTCACGGACCTCGAGCTTGGCGAGCAGATGACCGACGTGCGTTTTGACCGTGGCTTCGGAGAGGAAGAGCCGCTGCGCGGTCTCGGCGTTGGAGTATCCCTGCGCGATCTCGAGCAACACGTCGCGTTCGCGCGCGGTGAGCCGCTTCAGCAACGAAGAAGTGTCGCGTGCGACCGCGAGCTGATCCAGCATGCGCCGGGTCGTGGAGCGCGCGATCACGGCATCGCCGGCATGGACGGCGCGGATGGCGTGCAGCACCTCGCCGGCCGAAGCGTCCTTGAGCAGGAACCCGCTCGCGCCGGCGCGCAGACCGGCGATGGCGTACTCGTCGAGGTCGAACGTCGTCAGCAGGATCACCTTGGGCGCGTTCTCGCGGGCGGCGACCACTCCGGTGGCCTCGACCCCGTCCATCCGCGGCATCTGGACGTCCATCAGCACGACGTCGACCTTGGTCTCGGCGAGCTTCGAGACCGCCTCCACGCCATCGGCGGCCTGGACGACGATCCGGATGTCGTCGGTCGCGTCGACGACCATGGCCAAGCCGGTCCGGACCAGTTCCTGGTCGTCGACCAGTGCCACGTCGATCGTCATCTCGAAGCTCCCTGTTCGCCGACGCGGAACTCCGCGCGCACCTTGAAACCGCCGTCGACCGGACCGGCCTCGAACGTACCGCCCGCGGCGCGCACGCGGTCCCGGACGCCACTCAGGCCGGCGCCCGTGCCGGGAAGCGACGGCCGTTCGCCGGCGCCGGCTCCGTCGTCCTCGACGACGAACACCGACGCCTGCGGAGTGTGCGTGATCGTGACAGAGACACCCGTGCGGGGGCCCGCGTGCTTGACGCTGTTGGTCAAACCCTCCTGGACCAGCCGGTACGCGGCCATGGCGGCGCTCGCCGTCAGCGCGCCGGGCCGCCCTCGCTCGGTCAGCCGGACATCGACGCCCGTCGCGCGGACCCGGTCCACCAACGCCGGGATCCCGGCGAGCGAGGGCCGCGGCTCGGTCTCCTGCAACACCCGCAGCGTGTCCCGCATGTCGGCCAGCGCCTCGCGGGCGGTCCCGGCGATGACGGAAAGCGCCTGCGCCGCGCGGTCCGGCGCTCGGGAGGCGATGGCGGAGCCGCCTTCGGCCTGACGCACGATGACCGCCAGTGAATGGGCGACGATGTCGTGCATGTCGCGGGCGATGCGCTGTCGTTCGCCGGCCGCGGCACGCTCGGCGGCTTCCGCGGCCTCGTCGGCGAGGCGCCGCCGCCGGTCGAACCGGAACCGGCCGACGGCCCAGGTGCCCGCCACCGCCGCGACCAGTGCGAGAACGGCCAGTAGCAGCGTGAGCCACCCCGCGGGGAGCGCGCCGTAGGCCGTCGCCGTCCGAGCGGTGCACAGCAACGCGCCGAGCACGCTGATCCCGAGGGCGAGCAGGCTCTCGCGCCGCGGGCGGCGCGCGGCGACGGCGTACAGGAGCACCAGATAGGCCGCTGACGCCGGGAGAAAGAACAGCGGGATCTCCATGCTGTCGCCGTCACTGGCCAGCCCCAATGGCGCGGGCCGGACCACCGTGTTCGGCAACGCGACGGTCACCGCCATCGCGAGTCCGGCGGCGGCGAACGCGGGCACGGTGGCGATCCGCCGCACCGCGACGCCAGCGAGCACCGCGCATCCGCAAAGGCCGGCCACCCACAGCACCCAGGCCGGGGAATCGGCCACCAGGAGGATGTCGAGCGAAGGCGGCCCCAGCAGTGCCGCGACGGCCAGGGCGAAAAGGACGTCCAAGACGAGCGGGTGTGTGCGCGTCCACCGGTCCACGCGGTCGGTCCACGTCACGGCCACGATCGTAGACATCGCAGCAGGCTCACGACGGGATAGCTGCCCGGCTACTGGTTGAACCGAAACAGCTATCCCAACCCTTGTACCACTACAGCTTGGGAGTCGTCCACACGAGCCTGTGGTCCGCAAACTGGCGAGCTACGCACTGCCCTCGGACAGTCCGCCGAAGAACGGCCTGACCTCTGCGAGAACGCGGTCGTACACGCGCGGATCAAGCCCGGACGCCCCGCTGCCGCTACCCGCGGCTACCACTACCGCCGCTACGTCGTGCAGCTTCACGTTCGTGTGCTGAGAGATGTCCACGAGCGCTTCGAAGGCTTCATCGGGCCCCCACGTACGCAACACCATGAACATGCCCTTGGCCTGCTCGATCACGGGCAGTGAGTACATGGCTTCTCTCAGTTGCCCGAGTTCCGCCGCCCCCTCGAACTCGTCGTGCGACCTCATGCGGTCATCTCACCGCAGCCGGACTCGCAACACCACATCCCACGCCAGTGAAGATCAACTCTCGCTCGGTCGGCCACATCACATCCCTGGCCGCGCCCGGCGGGGAAGAGGTACGGGACGAACCGCGTGACCAGGCCGTCATGTGACGTTGGGAAACCTTGTTTGACCTGCGTCGGAATGCCCCGGTACCGTAGGGCGTTAGCACTCTTGTCGGCAGAGTCCCGACGAAAATCCAGTTACACTCTGCGACCGCCCGCCCAGCAGGTTCAGGGCACATTTCCTTGTCTCGCAACAGAAGCGCCCCGTTGCCGAAGTATCAGCGTCTGGCACCGTCTGTGACTGTCTCCGGCGGCTTGGTGGCGTCCACGGAACAGGTACGGAACAGATCCGGAACGCGGATATGCCCCCGGACCTGGTGTTTGTCCGAGGGCATATCCACTCTAGCTCGCTACTCGCCGCCATCGTCCAGGAAGCCTTCGATCCGGCGATTCGCGGCGTCTCGCGTCCCGTGGACGAACTTCGCGTAGATCTTCGTCAGCATGTCGACCGTGTGCCCAGCTCGCTCCGCGACGTCAGGCAGAGCGACACCCGCAGCGATCCACGACGAGACCGCCGCATGGCGAAGGTCGTACGGCCGAGCGGCCAGCGGCGAGGCGACCTCTCCCGGCAGCAGCGCCAGCGGCCGGACCAACCTCCAAATGTCGCTGTAAGAAGACTGGCTGATCGGACCGCCCTCGCTGGTTCGGAACAGCCGACCATCCGCCGCCAGGCCCTCCCTGTCGATGTACTCGGACAAGATCCGAACAAGTACCGGAGGGATCGGGACGGTTCGCCGATGTTCCTCCGGACGGTGCTTCAACGATCGAACCTGGTACGTCTCGCCGTCGTCGCTGTACCGCGCGGCGGAACTCCCTAGGGAACTCGGCAGGACCAACTCACCCCAACCCGACTGGGGCAGCTTGCAATGCACGTCAGCAAGAAAGCGAGCCTCACCAGGCCGAAGCGCGGCGTAGTAGAGCGTGGCGAAGAAGGGCCGCCACGACCGGTTCCCGCCGCGCGGGCGAACGTAGGTGACCGCAGTCAGCAACTCTCGAGCCTGGACCGGGTTCACGACCACTCCAGGGTCAACCTCTCGCTCACTACCGAAGTGAACCAACTTCACCCCAGACAGCGGATTCCCTCCGAGGTAGCCACGCCGCTCGGCGAAGTCGAGAGCCGGAAGCACCGCGCTCTTACGGGTGTCGACTGTCCGCGTAGCCGCCTGCCGACCATCGAGCTTCCGTCGAAGCGCCCGCCCAAGCTCCAAGATCCCGTCTTCACTCGCAAGGTCACCCACCTTCCGCGAGTGACCCTCAAGCCAGGCCGCTACGTCTCGAATCTCGTCCGACGGCTCAACCCGGGAAACCTCAGGCGGCAGCACAAACGTTGTCAGCGCACGCCGCACCAAGGCCGGTTCAATCCCCGGTTCATCGGACAGAAACCCTTGTACAGCAACAGCAAGGCCATCTACGAGCCGATCACGTGAGCGAGGCGACATGTCCGGCCAGACCTGCGCAAGGTACTCACGCGCCACCCGCAGCAACGTCGGAGATCGTTCCTCCCGGTAGATCGATTCGGGTAGTCCGGTCTCAATGTCGAAGGCTTCGCCACGATTCATAGCCTGCTGAAGCTTGGACAGTTCAGCCTTCGCCAATGCCTTGGTGGCAAACCATTCCGAGTGTTCTTTGCCCGCCGTGATCCAGCGGACACCGTAAGGCCGCCGACGCTTCTTGCCGGTCTTCTTGTCCGGCGGCATGGTCTTGATCTCCCACAGCCGGACTTGGCGCGTCGGTTTCATGCCGCACGCTCCTGCCTGCCGTTCAGCCACTCTCGCACCGCCGTGAGCGAAAAGCGAAGGTGACCGTTAGGCAGCTTGATAGCCGGAGGCGCCGTGTTGATCTCCCGCCACTCGTACAAGGTGTCTCGACTAATACCCAGGAACTTGCACAGCTCCGGTGTGCTGAGAAGAGTTTCTAGCTGAATCGCGTGGTTGTTCATGTTGTCCCCCAATTCAGGCCGCTAGCGGAGTTGCCGAAGTTTCCGGACGGTCGCTAGGTGGCCCTTGTGCAGCGAGTAGCGCTCGGTCGTACTCCGCTCTCCAGGTGATCCGTTCGGAGATGGCGCGCATCACGAGGTGATCCCGTGGCGGGCAATGGGTGTCGCCAGGTTCGACCTTGCGCCAGACGAACCGGTCAGGTTCGGGTTGTTCCTTGGTGATCCCGACAGCGGCCAGCGCGTCCAGGACGAAGCCCTTCCGGTCCGCCTTGTGATCGGCCACGGTCTTGCCCGACCACTTGCGGGACACCAGCACTCGCCGCCCCGGCAGTCCGAGCGTCGTTCGGCGGTGAGCACGGCCCTTGCAGCGTCCAGGGACGGTCTTTCCGTTGGCTCCCTGGGGGTTGATGCCGTACAGCAGCCACACCGCGCACCGAGGCGAACACGGGGTCACCGACAGCTCCGCGTGCAACCGGTCGTGGTGATCCCGCTGCGCCGCAGAATCGGCCTCGACCACCTCACCCGTGGACTTGGTCAGGTACTTGGTGAGATAGCCGATGTGACGGCCGGATTCTTCCGTGCCGCCCAGGATGCCCTTGGAGTGCACCTGACGGCCGAACGTGACGACGTGCGCGGGTTCCTCCACCGCCTCCCGAGCTTCGTCGAACGACGGCAGAGGTTCCCGCGTATCCGGGTCCACAAAGGAGCGGGAATCCATGTCCCACAACGGTTCCCGGTCGGTGTAGACGATCTCGTCATGGTTGGGCCACCACACCTGGTGATAGGTGGCCTCCGTGACCATCCTGATGACCTCATGAGAGATGGAGCCACGGAGCGCGGTGTGCAGGTGCGGAGCCGCCCGCCGCTGGGGCTCCACGGTGGCGAAGTACTGCACATCCCAGCCGACCACGCGCCGCAGGTTCTGCCACCACCGGTCCACCAGCGCCGAGAAGTGCACCGCGTCCCGAGCCGCCCGCCGGTAGTCATACGTCGACGGGTTCACCGGCGAACCATCGGACCGCACGGGGCCGTAGGTGTCACAGGTGAGCGTGACGAACATCGACGGCCGGAACTTCCCCGCGTACTCACGGCCCACGGTGGTCTTGGCGACCTTGCGGCGTGGCAGGTTCGGTGCGTCCTGCCGCCGCTTCGTGGACCGCTTCACCGGACGCTTCTCCGGGACGTCGAGAGCAGGCAGGCGACCCGTCATCCCGGACGCCCGCAACTCCTCATCCACCGACGCGACCTCCGCGCGCAGCTCCTCCACTTCGACCTCATCACCGGCCGCCACAGCGTCCCGGTAGTGCGCCGCCAGATCAGCCCGGAACTCCAGCAACTCCGTTTGCGTCTCCGACGGGTTTTCCCGTTCGATGACGGGTTCCTCGGTCAAGTGCCAGCCCTCACGGCACTGCGCCTGCCGGAGCGCCTTTGCCTTGCGAGCACAGGGAAGGCACACCGATTCGACCGTCGAACCACAGGGCACGGGCACGTAGCGGATCTCGCCGGTTTCGGTGTCCCCGACCTCCATCGTGAACGGCCGAACACACACGCCGTGCTTCTCCGCAGTGGCCTTCACGACCTCCGCAGAGAGCGCCCCGCGGCTTACCTTGATCCCTACTCCATTCGGGGGTGCCGGCCGGGCAACCGCACCTGCTTCGACCTGGGGATTTGTGGTTGTGCTGGTCATGCCGTCCCCCTCTCGCCGCGCCGGTCTGACAGGTGGATCACCGAGGCGCCGCCGTTGGTGACGTAGTGCTCCAGGTGCTTGATGGTCTGGTCCGGAACCCACCCGGCCCGCACACGCAGGGGTTCGCGGATGCCCTCGCCCCAGACGTAGCCGACACCGGCCGCCGACTCCGGAATCCGGTTCGCCCACGCCCCACGCTCGTACGCGCCGTCCCCGAGGACCATCGGGACCTGACTCTTCGCGGTCACCCGCAGGCAGATACGGCGAGTGAACAGCTCCCGCACCGGAACGGTTTCCTTGGTCGGCTCCTGGACATAGCCCCGGACCGCGAACCCGAGCGCCCGCCCCTGCGTGGTCAGGATCGCCACCCGTTCCACGATCGCGTCACGGGTCTTGCGGTCGGTGTAGCGGGTCAGAGCGCCGATCTCGTCGAACTCCAGCAGCTCCACCGGATACTCCGTCGAGACCGGGACCTGACGAGTGTTCCCGGCGAAGACGCGCTTCCGGTTCTCCAGCTCCTCCATCAGCGCGTCCAGGACTTCCAGCGCTTCCTTGCCGGACACCCCGTAGCGGGCGAAGATCCCGCGCCCATAGGCAAGTTCGACCGCCTTCGGGTCGATCCCGGACACCCGGATGAGACCGGCGCGGATCGGTGCCGCAGCCGACACCAGCGGAGCCCACAGGACCGAGCCCTTCCCCGACCCCGACGCACCAGCCACAAGCGTGTGCGCCCCACCACCGACCAGCGGCAGCGTCCACGGCGTGCCGTACTCGGTCGAACCCGCATAGACCGCCCGCAGATCCACCCCCGAACCGTCCACGGACACCATCTCCGGAACCGGCAGGCACGTCACCGCCGCGTCGAGCAGATCCCGCCGCATGAAGTCGATGGACACCACATCCGGCTCAAGCTCCCGCACCTGACAGCGGGACACCTTGCGCGCCACCGCCAGCTCCCGCGCGACCTCGTCGAAGTCTTCCGGTTTCTGACCCGGAACCAGCCGCACGCGGACCTCATCCCACGACGGACCCGAGCGGACCGACAGCAGTTTCGGCACCGCCACCCCGGACGCCTGACGAGCCTTCGCGACCGCCTCACGCCGACGACGTCGGGACACCAGGTTCACCGTCACATCAACGGGAATCGCGTCGTCCCGGACCGTCAGCCCGCAGGCGTGCAGCCAACCGGCGAGCTTTCGACCGTAGAGCGCCCAACGCAGCCACCACGCCCGCAGCCACCGCCCGCACCACTGGTCATAGCCGACCGCGTCGAGCCGCCACCACGCCAGCAGCACGACCGCCAGCACGCCGACCGTGACGACGAGAGACACCCAGCCCAACACCGTGCACCAGGCCCACAATCCCAGCAGTGCCAGGCAGGTTCGCCAGCGCGTGACGAGTTGCCGAACAGCCCAGCCGACCGCCCGCAGCAGGCCCCACAGCGCCACGCCGAGCACCGCCAACGCGGCCAGCGCCTCGAACACACTCGCCAGGACACGACCGACCTTGGCCAGCACCCACAGCACCACCGCCAGGCCGCCACCCACGACAAGGGTGGCCATGATCTCTTGTGCGTTCATCGCCGACCACCCCGCTTACCAGCGGCGGGAACCACGATCGGCAGCGGCAGCATCCCCATGCACGGGGAGCACTTCTCCTCACCCGGCAGCAGCCGAGCGAACCGTTTGCATTCCGGACAGCGCGTTCGGGTGACCCCCGTTGACTCGCACTGTGTGCCGTCATTTATCTTCGTCATTGTTCACTGCTCCAGTGGACAGGCGCAGAACCGGTTTAGGTTGGTAGCCAGACGGCCGGTTCTGCGTTTTTAGGGACACTTTTAGCCACGTGGGGACGTGTTTGTTCGCCACACGTCCCACGTGCGTTTCTTGTTTCTATATCGATTTTCGTCTGTTGTTTACCGCCAGCTTTCTACTGCCGACCGCGCGGGCGAAGCTGAACCCCCTCAGCCAGCAGAACCCGCCGGGTCTGGCAATAACTCATGCCATGCATGGCAGCCAGTTGCCGGATCGAACGGCCAGCGTTGTAGGCGTTGACCATTCCCGGAGGCGTTGGTGGCAGCGGGATCTTTGGGGGACGGAGCGTGACTCCTGCCCCCAGGAGAGCGATACGGACCGCCCGATAGCTGAACTGATACTGCGCGGCCAGGCCCTCGATCGTTCTGCCTTCATTCACATAACGGTCGACAAGGTCAGCGACCACCTCCCGGTCAAGTGTCATGAGCGGCCTTCCGTCTTTTCCTTAGCGATCTGCGCCGTCAGTGCCTCCGCTTCGCTGTCCTCGTGCGCGACCCAGTACCGCAGTTCGTGATGATGGAAACGGTCCACATCGGACACCGCGCGGTACATCTTTGCGTTGGCCTTCCGCCATTTCAGCCACGTTGCGAGACTCGCGCCAGGCTGAGGTCGAGTGGCCGCCGCGATGTTGTGTGCATCCTTGAGTGTTTGCGGCTCATTCCTACCCGGGGTCGCCATCACAGGCCCCGTTCCGTGCGCGGCTTTCGAGCAGTGCCGCCAGTTCGTCCGCGCAATCGCGGAGTCGGCGAAGGAAGGCCGCCCGGTCCGGCCAGCCGCCGCGATGTTCGGGCGGGCGGATCGTCAGCAATCCCGCCGTGCCCGACAGCACCAGCACCGGGGGCGATCCCGGACCCGAACCAGTCTCCTCCACCGTCACCTCGTCCCACGGACTCATCACCCATGTAGAACTGAGCGCCTCCCGCATACTCGTCACCTCCCGCCCTGCGCTCCCACACACGCGCCTGCTCCTCGAACGCCTGCGCAGCCGACCCCACGGCAGCGACCACCCACCACGGCTGGTCATGATCACCAGCCAGAGCACGCCATGCCTGAGCGACCGCCCGCGACGCCGCTGCCATCTCCCGCGCCACATCCGGATTCGCACCCCGCGACCGCGCATCCGCGTCCGACGCGTCCCGATAGGCGCGGTAAGCCGCCTCCCACGCTGACACCTGCTTGTTCGGCATCACGACATCGCTTCCCTGTAGAAGTCAGTGCCGTCACGCGGCCTTGGCCGAGGACTCACCCGCCGTCGACCGAGGCGCCTTCCCGCCCGAGGCCGAGCCCGCGCCACTCGCCGCCGCCTTGAACCCGGTCGCGCGGAACACGTAGGACAGGTACTTGAACTCACCTTGCCCGGTCACCTTCGGCTCTGCCGTCAGCCCGTCCAGCTCCACAGGCCGCATTCCCGGCATCACCTCAGCCGTCGTCGGCACAGGCTGCACATCGGCCAACAGCGTGATCTCAAACGAAGCGCGCTTCGCTTTCGTCTCCCCGAGGTCCGTCGCCATGAACTTCCACTGCCGCTTTCCAGTGGTCTCGTCGATTCGCTGCCGCACCGGGCGCCCCTGCGCCTTGTCCTCACGCGACTGATACTCGTTGTCCGGCGACACCTCGCCCACCATCACCAGCCCCTGGGGAAACGCATCGTCGTGCTCAACGCTGAATCGGATGCCCTTTTCGATCGCCATATCGTGTTGAACCTTCCCGCTTGTCGGATACGCCTTTACCGGCGTACCTACAACAATCGGCCAAATGAGTGTCCCGTCACGACACCGTCTCGGTCTCGCCTCACAGCGTCTCGCACTCACCTTGTCTCGTCTTGTCTCGTCTCCCGTGCTAGCTTGGTCTCATGAGCCCCGACACCGCAGCTCAGGAAGCCCGGCCGATCGTCCTCAAAGTCCTGCTCAGAGGACGACACTTGCAGAGCTACCGCGCGTTCTGCCGCGAGTACGACAAGGTGGCCGAGAAGATCGACAAGAGCCTCAGGGGCAGCTTTCCCAGCAAAGCCCAGTTCTACCGATGGCTATCCGGAGAACTCGTCGGCCTGCCCTACGCCGACCACTGCCGAATCCTTGAAGCAATGCTTCCCGGCTGGCAGGCCGAACAGCTCTTTGAGTTACATGATGGTGGAATCGAGTTCGTACCCGAACCGCACACGTCTCCAACAACCGAAACCGCGACCCCGCCGAGCTCCGCAATGGAGCCGAACGGCAACCCGGAAGTCTTCGAGGTTTTCCCCCACCGCAGTGCAATCCCGGCCAACCTATGGACCCGGTTACTAGACAACTGCTGTGAACGCATCGACATTCTGTGCCTGGCCGCCCTGTTTCTCGTCGAGCGACCCACTTTTGCGAAGCAGATCAGGCAAAAAGCCAGCGAAGGAGCCAAGATCCGACTCCTGTTTGGCGATCCTGAAGCAGACGAGGCCACCAAGCGCAGCAAAGAAGAACAGCTTGACGCGCGCACCGTCTCCGCTCGCATCCGCAATGCCCTAGCGTTCCTGCGTCCGCTCGATGGCGTACCCGGCATAGAAGCACGGCTGCACACAGCCACGCTCTACAACTCGGTGTTCCGGTTCGACCATGAAATGGTCATCAACACACACGTGTACGGACTCCCGGGTGCGCATGCCCCCGCGCTGCACATCCGACACACGCCAAAGGGCGACATGTTCGAGACCTACATGGAGAGCTTCGAGACCGTCTGGAGTGCCGCCAAGCCGCTGACCTGGTAAGCAAGGAGCTATGGCACGCCGAGACCACTACCACGAACCGAACGCGCCAAAGGCGAACTCACTAAGGGTCGCCGTCAGCGCGTTTGTCCTGGACAAGGCTGGCCGCCGGCTGCTGATGATCCGGCGCACCGACAACGACCGGTACGCCATCCCCGGTGGCGGGCAGGAGTTCGGCGAGTCGGTGACCCAGGCAGTGGTCCGTGAAGTCCAGGAAGAGACCGGCCTGGTCGTCGAGGTCACCGGCTTCATCGGGATCTTCTCCGACCCCGGCTACGTCATCGAGTACGACGACGGCGAGGTCCGTCAGGAGTTCTCGCTCTGCTTCCGCGCTCGGCCGGTCTCCGGCGAGCTGCGCACGAGCAGCGAGAGCAAAGAGGTTCTGTGGGTCGAACCAGCTGAGCTGGACGACCTCAACATTCACCCCGCCATCCAGCTCAGGATCGCCCGCGGCTTCGAGGGTCTTGACCAGCCGTTCTACACATAGTCGACACCTGCCTCCCACAACCGATCTTCCGTCCGATTGATCGCACCTTCTAACTCCTGTCGCGCCAGTTGGACACACCTCGACACGACCTCATCCGGTCCATAGCGCTGCCGGATCTCGATCACACGCTCCTCGAAGCTGACCACGTCTCCATCTGGCGAAGTGGTCATGTCAGCCCACCAAAGTGCGTCTCTTAGCGCCGTCCGCTCGTCAGCCCAATCAGCCAGCTCATCGCCCAACCCGCGTAAGCCTGCTTCGAGATAGGCCGCTGAGTGGTGTGCCACTAACGCACACAGCCGCTGCGGAGCTTCAACCGACCTCAAGTATCGCGCACCGTCTAGCGAGTGCAGCCCTGTATCCACCAGCTCCGGCGCGTATCCAATGTCATGTACCAGCCCAGCCGCAGCGAGCAAGTCCGCGTCTGTCGGGGCGAACAATCGACCTGCCGCTCGCACCCGCCGACAAACCCCCTGGACATGCGCCCACCGGCGCGGCAACCTCTGACTGAGACGTCTAGCCGCTAACTCACCGGCCCATGTTGTTAGCTCCACTCGTTTACGGTATCGACCGCAGCAAGACCCTCTCAAGTAAGCCCATCGGTATTCCGGACGCATCTAGTAACGAACTACAAGTAGTCAGCGAGCTACCGACGCTGCTTGAAGTTGAAGGACTTTGCTCTTTTCACAGCGTCCACGACAAGCCATGCGGCCGAACCAGGGTTTTGACTAATCGAGCCTTCGGTATTTTTCTGCCGAGCTACCGCACGCTTCTTCGCTTCATCACAATTAGCATACGGGAAGTTCCCCGGAAGATCCTTATCGTATTCTGGTATCCAACGCTTTAGTTTCCGCTGCACCGCCTTCGTCGTGATATGCGCATTATGATCTTCATAGTGCCAAAGTGCCCAAATTTCAAAACAGGGGTTTGAAACCACGACGCCGATACGATTTTGCTTTGCTAACAGCAAAGCATCTTCAAGGTTTTTGTGCTCGTCGACATCGACTACGCACCAGACCTGACTATACTTCTCATCCACATTCTTAGCAGCTTTGTCACGCTTTTCAATAGCGCGCTTCACTACACTAACAGGATCCTTTCCCATCCCCTCAATATCACAAGTTGCAACATTCACGGAGCTTGCACGAAAGAAGGCCGCAATCCTGCTAAAGTACTGATGCTCAGTCTTCTTGCCTTCGCACACAATAAGTATGCGAGGTTTGCGATTACGAAATCCGCTTCTTCTTGAGAGGTCATCGCCACGCTTTCCCGGACTTCTACGACTCGACACGCGCACCTCCGCGGTGACCAGCCTTCATATAGTCATCGCGGTCGGGCCATGCTATGCGTGATAGAACCTTTTTGATCTGATGCACATCAATAATTGGTAAGGCGCCATATCGACCCTGCATATAACCTCGCTCTATATTTTCAGCCTTCCGTGGCTTAAATTCGACTAGCGAATAGAGCGAGGTTGCACCGTAGTGATCCTTTTCAGTAAACCATACCTCGTCACGAGAGAGGAGGTTATCGTCAACAAGGCCACCCAAGAAGGTTACATCATGAGTAGTGAATATTAACTGAGCGCCATACCTGTTGAACTCTTCATCTTTAAAGATGTGAATCAGCGTGGCACTCAATCTAGGATGAAGACTTGCGTCAATCTCATCAACAATCAAAGCCTCTCCGTATCGCAGCGCGAATAGAATGCGCCCAGCAAGCGAAAGCCACGACCTAGTCCCCGCACTTTCCTGCGAAAGTGGCACAGAAAATCTAGACTCTGGATCTTCGGCCGAATGAAGTAGCTCAATTTTCATTCGACTCGTTCGTATCCTGCCACCCGATACGCTTACAAATTTCTTCAGCGCCTCGACTGCCCCCTTAGGAGTCTGAGCGAAGTCACCGAAATCAAGTTCGATAGTCGAGAAGGGCTCATCAGATTCACCATCTTCAGGGTGAGGCAGATCTGCAAAATTTGCATCCGGAACTAGTTCGATTCCGACTAGGCCAAGATCTGCAAGCCGCAGCATGTCGCCGACATCACGAGCAAATTCTGGGTCAGCGAGCTTATCCCTAAGCCAATGCAGCCTCGAAGTCTCCTGATTATGCGTACTGTCCGCATACACTATTGACCTTGTAAGGTAATCAAATACCGGAGTCAGAACCTCATGCGCCGTCGTGGCTGCCACAGATAGGAAAAGTGCGTTTGGCCTTGTCAGGCGGGCGGTTGTAGAATTCTCACCCCTTAAACTGCGACCAAATCGAAAATGGTTTCCCTCAGACCGCTCAAAGAGCGCACGCTTCTTGCCGTACGGGTACGAGAAGAGCCACTCGGACAGAATTTTATGCGAGTCAAGCTCGAAGCCATAGTTATATCTAACATCATCAATAAGAAAGTCAACTTCAAATAGGCTCGGCTGTTTGCGCGAGTGAATATTGAGCAAAAAAGGTTGGCGCGGAATCTCGTTAGACGGATCCCATGATCGATAAGAGTCCCTAAGCGCAACGATCATATAGTACATCGCGCTTATTACACTCGACTTACCCGAAGCGTTTGGCCCATATATTGCCGCTACTCGCACGGCAGGAGGAACAACCTTGTCTGCCGACCCCTCAGCGCCTTGACGCGGCACTGCCACGAGCGAGAGCTCTTGCTCGTCCCTGATCGATCGATGGTTGGCCACCCGAAAGCGGAGCAACATCTCTTACACCCCTGTCAGTAGCCCTTAGCATGCAGTCACAAGCTAGGATAGGTACAAAACTTGCCGTAAACCACCTTTAAACTGCATGATGACTGTCGGATGCAGCACCGTCGACACCCAGGTCACCTTGCCCACAAGCACTTGATGTGCAGGTAGAGCGACACAGGCGGCAGTGTCGTCCCGTTCGGACTGCAACACCTTACTAAGAACTGTGACCACACCGTAATGGCCGCGTGACAGATTCGCGTCTTTCTCCGGACATTCGGGACACTGTAGAACGCTCTCGTAGCCTTGCCGAATTTGGCTCTATGGGATCAAGGCGCCGCCGTTGGCGGCGCGCGGGTCACCGCCCGTCCGGCGGGCTACGCCCAGGAGGCGACGCCGGCCTCCCGCTCCGCTCCGGCAGGCGCCGCCGGGCGAGCCCGCCGCAGGGCAGCACCCGCAGCGCGCCGCCAACGACGACGGAGACCCAGGAGCCACACGACCAGATCACCCGACCCACCCAGCCGACGCGCAGTGGTCACCAGGTGGTCCCTCGCTTCTCAGCGTCTAACACCGGCCCGCCCGCATCAAGGCGGGAAAGCGTGCCTTGACACGACCGACCCGGCGCTAGAGATGGCGGGGGCGAGGGAAGCGGAGCAAACAGGCACACGGGGCAGCCGGAGAGGCCGCCAGAGTGAGCACGGAGCAGGAAGGCGAGGCCGTCAGGCAGCACGCTCGGAGACCGCCCAGCTCATGACGGCTCGTACCCTGGACCAGAGCCGATCTCGGTCCGGCACGGAACAGGTACGGAACAGAGGGCGTGACCAGGTCCTCATGTGACCTTGGGAAACCTTGTTTGACCTGCGGCGGAATGCCCCGGTACCGTTAGGCGTTAGCACTCTTGTCGGCTGAGTGCCAATGCACGAAGGAGCAGCAGTGCCCACCTACCAATACGCCTGCAAGGAATGCGACCACGCTTTCGAGGCCGTGCAGTCGTTCTCCGACGCGAGCTTGACCGTGTGCCCGCAGTGCTCGGGCCCGCTTCGCAAGGTCTTCAGCTCGGTCGGCGTGGTCTTCAAGGGCAGCGGTTTCTACCGCAACGATTCGCGCGACTCGAAGGCCAACACGACCTCGGCCCCGGCCAAGACCGAGACCAAGTCGGAGTCGAAGACCGAGTCCAAGTCGGAGACCAAGAGCGCCGCATCCTCGTCCACGGGTACGACGAAAACGGCCGCCGCCGCTTCCTGACGTCCCGAGTTGTCCACAGGCCCCCGGTTATCCACAGCCGGGGGTTTTCGTTCTTTCCAAGGCAGCGCGCCCGCCCCTAACGTCGAGATCATCACCGATCGACGAGGGGGAATCCCGTGCTCCATCATCTGCCCGTCCCGCGAAGACTCCAGGGCAGGCCCGCCCGGCTGCTCCGCCGCTGGCTGGCCCTGTCCCTGCTGCTCAGCGGCCTGATCACGCTGTTCCTGCCCGCGTCCGCCCGCGGCACGCCCGGCACCGCGACCGTCGTCTCCGCCCGCGACCTCCCGGCAGGCTCAGTGCTCCGCGCCGAGGACGTCAGCCTCGTCGACCTCCCGGACGACGTCCGTCCACAGGGCGCCACCGGCCTGCCGTCCTCGGTGGAGGGACGGATGCTCGTCGGTGCGGCGCGGGCGGGTGAACCATTGACGGACGTCCGTCTGCTGGACGCGGGCATCCCCGGATCGGGTGATCCCGAGAGTTCGACTGTCCCGGTGAGGCTCGCCGACGCCGGTGTCGCGGAGCTGCTCAGGCCGGGGCGTCGGGTCGACGTCGTCGCGGCCACCGAAGCGGGGCACGAGGCGTCTGTGCTGGCCAGCGCGGCCGTCGTGGCGGCGGTCGGCGATCAGGGCACTCGTGATCCGAAGGCCTCCGGTGCCGGGAGCAAGGGACCTTTGGTGCTGCTTTCCCTGCCGTCCGCGATCGCGACACGGGTCGCGGCCACCTCGCTGGAACGGTCCATAACGGTTACCCTCCGCTAGCTCGCGCCTGCCCTGTGGCGGCGGGCGCCTGCGTCCCCCCGGTACGGAAAAGGGACGGTCGGCGAACCGTCCCAGGTGAAAGAGGAGAGCGTCTTGATCAAGGGCTTCAAGGACTTCCTGATGCGCGGGAACGTCGTCGACCTGGCGGTCGCGGTGGTCATCGGCGCCGCGTTCACGGCGATCGTCACGGCCTTCACGAACGGCCTGATCAAACCGCTGATCAACGCCATCGGCGGTTCGGACGCCGCCAAGGGGCTGGGCTTCAACATCCTCAGTGCGAACGACTCGACGTTCATGGATTTCGGCGGCGTGATCAACGCGGCGATCAACTTCGTCATCGTGGCGGCCGTCGTCTACTTCGTGATCGTGCTGCCGGTCAAGCACGTCCAGGAGCGGCGCAAGCGCGGTGAAGAGGCGGGCCCCGCGGAGCCGACCGACGTCGAACTGCTCACCGAGATCCGCGACCTGCTGCGCGCGCAGCAGAACCGCGCGAGCTGATCCGGATCACCGGTCGTGGTGAGGCGGCCGGTTCTCCAGGAACCACGAGTCGGAGTCCGGGGAGCGCTGCCCCGGCTCTCGCTCGTCGGAGGTCGTGTCCGGCAGGACGTCGCCGAAGATCTCGTCGGCCCGCCGTTTCTCCGCCGCGGAGGAACGCTTGTCCTCGTCTTCACCTGGCATGACACCCATTTTCGCACCGGTCGCGGGGGCCGCCCGCCGGTGGGACCATCAGCGCATGAGCATCGTCGACAAAGCGAAAGGGCTGGCCGCGCAGGCCATCCACAAAGCGGAAGAGGTCGCGGGCGAGGTCCGCGAGAAGGCCGGGCCGCTGGCCGAGAAGGCGGGCGACGTCGCGGCCAAGGGTGTCTCGGCGGCGTCGGCCGGGGCGAACAAGGTCACCGGCGGCCGGTTCGAGCACAAGATCGGCCAGGTCACCGAAAAGGTGGAAGGGGTGCTGCACCAGGACAAAAAGGGCGAGCCCGGGACCGAACCCGGACCCGCCCCGAAGAACCAGGCCTGAAGGCCAGGCCCTCTGAAAACTAGGCCTCTTCGAGCCCGGACAGCTCGTCGATCACGTACGGCACCAGCGACGAGAGCGTCGCCATGCCGTCGCGGACCGCCGCGCGGGAACCCGCGAGGTTGACCACCAGCGTGCTGCCGGAGACGCCGACGAGCCCGCGGGAGATGCCCGCGTCCACCGCGCCGGCGGCCAGGCCGGACGCGCGCAGCGCTTCGCCGATGCCCGGGATCGGGCGGTCGAGCACACCGGCCGTCGCGTCGGGGGTGCGGTCGCGCGGGGAGACCCCGGTGCCGCCGACGGTGATCACCAGGTCGGCACCGCCGATCACCGCGGTGTTGAGCGCGTTGCGGATCGCGGCCGTCTCGGCCTCGACCACGACGACGCCGTCGACGATGAACCCGGCCTCTTCGAGCAGCTCCGTGACCAGCGGTCCCGTGTTGTCCTCGTGTTCGCCGTGGGCGACCCGATCGTCCACGATGACCACCAGTGCGCGGCCCAGCCGTTGTGCGCTCCGTTCCATAGGCACACCGTATCCGGTTTCCGTCGATCTTCGCTCCCGCGGTGCCGAGGGCCACGACTTGTGACGATTCCCTGACATGAGCCCGCGATCCGGCGCCGCCGCCGTCGATCGCCCTTAGCTTCGGAACGGTGCGAACACTGGTAACCGGCGGGGCCGGGTTCATCGGCTCCCACATCGCCGACCTGCTGTCCGACCGAGGCGACAAGGTGGTGGTCCTCGACAACCTCCTGAGCACCGCGCACGGTTCGTCGCGACCGCCCGGGTACACCGGCCGCCACCGGTTCCTGCGTGGCGACGTCACCGACACGGAGCTGGTCGCCGAGCTGCTGGACGGCGTCGACGCGGTCTGTCACCAGGCGGCCGTCGTCGGACACGGCGTCGATCCGTCCGACGCGCCGTCGTACGCGTTGAACAACGACTACGGGACCGCGGTCCTGCTCGCCGCGATGCACCGGGCCGGAGTCCGGAAGCTGGTGCTCGCCTCGTCGATGGTCGTCTACGGCGAAGGCCGCTACGCATGTCCCATCCACGGGATCGTGCCGCCGTCGCCGCGGAAACAGTCCGATGTGGACGCCGGCTGCTTCGAGCCCGCGTGCGCGGCCTGCGGCGCCGAACTCGACTGGCGGCTGGTCCCCGAGGACGCGCCGCTGCGGCCGCGAAGCACCTACGCGGCCACGAAGCTCGCGCAGGAACATCTGGCGGCGGCATGGGCTCGGCAAACCGGCGGAACGGTCTGGGCTTTGCGCTACCACAACGTCTACGGGCCGCGGATGCCGCAGAACACCCCGTACGCGGGCGTCGCGTCGTTGTTCCGGTCCTCGCTTTTGCGCGGTGAGGCGCCGATCGTGCTGGAGGACGGGAAACAGCAGCGCGACTTCGTGCACGTCCACGACGTGGCGAGGGCGAACATCCTGGCGCTGCGCACTGACGGGCCCGAAGGTGACCTGACCCCGCTGAACATCTGTTCCGGGCGACCCCACTCCGTCGGCGAACTCGCCGAGGAACTCGCGAAGGCCTGCGGCGGACCGGCTCCGAAGATCGCCGGGGGTGCCCGGCCGGCGGACGTCCGGCATGTCGTCGCCGACCCGGCCCGCGCCCGGCGGCTGCTCGGCTTCACCGCGCGAACCGGGTTCGCCGAGGGCATCGCCGGATTCGCCACCGCTGAGCTGCGGGAACCGGTCGGTCTCTGAAACCGGGAACAGACCGGGCCCCCGACGAGTTGTCGTTCCCGGCAGCGGAATCGACTTTTTGGGGGTTTTGGTGGGCATCACCGTCGGAGACATCGAGATCGAAGCGATCGGGGACGGTCTGATCAGGCTGCCGCTCGCGTTCTTCCCGGGTCTCGACCCCGAAGCCCACCCGGACGTCTTCGACGAGGACGGTACCGTGCACGTCCCCACCGGCGCGTACCTGATCCGCGGCCACGGCCGCACCATCCTCGTCGACACCGGCCTCGGCCCGCGCGAATTCGCCTTCCCGCCGGGGATGACGCCCGCCAAGGGCGACCCCACCCCGCCGATGGGGGCGGGCGGCGACCTCGCCGCCGCGCTGGACAAGGCGGGCTGCCCGGTCGACGAGATCGACACCGTCTTCCTCACACACCTGCACAACGACCACATCGGCTGGATCGCCCCCGAAGGCGACCTGACCTTCCCCAGTGCTCAGGTCGTCTTCGGCCAACTCGACTGGGACGCCTTGATCGCGCCGGCCGGGACGGGCGAATGGAGCCGTGTCGGCATGGAGGCCGCCCGCGGCGCGGGACTGACCGAGGCGATCAGCGGCGACGTCGTCGAGATCGCGCCCGGGATCGTGGCGCGGCACGCCCCCGGTCACACGCCCGGCCACTACGTCCTCGACATCACCGCGGACGACGAGCGCCTGCTGCTGCTCGGCGACGTCTTGCACACGCCCGCGCAGCTGACGGACACGCGAGTGGGCTTCCTCGGCGACGTCGACCCGGAACTCGCGCTCCGCACCCGGCAGCGGTTCCTCGCGGAAGCGGAAGAGACCGGCGCGATCATCGCGCCGGCCCACTTCCCGGACATGGGATTCCTGCGGCTCTGAGCTACTTGCCGCAGAGCACCTTGTCGGTGAGCAGCTGATCCGCCTTGTAGTAGGCCTGCCCCAGATCGGCCGCGGAGTCCCCGTAGGTCATGGACAGCTCGTAGGTCCTGCTGCCATCCGGGGTACTGGCCATCAGCGTCCCGTAGCCGTGGAATCCGCCCATGCCCTTCAGGACGGTGCCGCAGCTCGCTTCCTGGACGTACAGGCCAAGTCCGTAGCCGCCCTTCGGATGCGGTTTGCGCATCTCGGCGAGCAGCGGGGCGGGCAGGAGCTTTCCGCCCAGCAGCGCGGAGAAGAACATGTGGAGGTCCTTGGTGGTCGAGATCAGTTCACCGGCGCTCGACGCCCAGGACGGGTTCTGGTTCGTGATGTCGACCGTCTTCCACTGCCCGGGCTTCTCTTCGTAGCGGTAGTAGCCATGCGCGTGCGGCCCGGGGATACCCGGCCACGTGCCCGGTACGAGGGTGTCCCGCAGTCCGAGCGGCCGCAGGATCCGCCGCTGGAGCTCGTCGCCGTAGGGGCGGTCTGCGACCTTCTCGATCACCAGTCCGGCCAGGACGTAGTTGATGTTCGTGTAGGTCCAGTCCGTTCCCGGCTCGAACAGCGGCGGCTTGGACAGCCCGAACCGCACCAGCTCCTCCGGCCGGTACGTGTGGTAGCGATTGTCCAGGAATTCCTTACCCATCAAGGGGATTCCCGGCACCACGGTGCCGTCCGGCCGGATCGCGCCGGTGTAGTCCACCAGACCGCTGGTGTGCTGCAACAGCATCCGCACGGTGATCCGCCGGTCGAGGCCGAACTCGGGCAGATACCCGGCCACCGGCGCGTCCAGGCCGACCTTGCCCTCCCCCACCAGCTGCAGCACGACGGTGGACACGAAGGTCTTGGTGTTGCTGCCGATCCTGAACCGCCCGTTCGTCGGCGGCTTGGCGGCCGAGCCCAGCTCGCGCACCCCCGCGCTGCCGGTCCAGTCACCCCGCGCGTCGTGCACCCGCAGCTGCGCCCCGGCGAAACCGGAGCCGGCGATCTCCTCGACCATCGCCCGCAGATCCGGGCGGTCCCGTCCGCTGTCCGCGGCGGCCACGCCGGGCATGACCCCGGCCAGCAGCGCGGCCGCCACCGCGGTGATCCCCGCCCGCCGGAAGAATGTGCTCGCTGAAGTCGTCATGGCGGCAACGATCGCGGCCCGCGCTGACACCGCGGTGACACGCCGCTGACACGGTCAGGGCATGGCGAGCGGAAGCCGGACCTCGAACCGGCAGCCGGGCCCGTCGTTCCGGACGCCGATGCGGCCGCGATGGGCTTCGACAAGGCCTTTCGCGATCGCCAGCCCCAGCCCGCCGCCGCTCGCCAGCCCGCCGCGCTCGGGGGTGCGCGCCGTCGTCCCGCGGAACGCGACGTCGAAGACCCGCCCGATCTCGTCGTCGGGGATCCCGCCGCAGCCGTCGGAGACCGCGAGCAGCGCCTCGCCTCCGTCGATGCCGATCTGGACCGCGACCGTCCCGTCCGGCGGTGTGTGCCGCACGGCGTTGGACACCAGGTTGCGCACGATCCGCGCCAGTTCCGGGTCGCTGCCCGAGACGACCGGCCACACTTCGGCGTATTCGATCATCCGCACGCGTTTCTGCTCGGCGAGCGGCGCTTGCGCGGCGACGGCGTCGCTCACGACATCGCGCAGCGGCACGGCGGCCATGGTCAGCTGGAGCGCGCCCGCGGTGATCCGCGAGAGCTCGAACAGGTCGCCGACCATGCCGGACAGTCGCGTGGTCTCGCCGCTGATCCGCCGCGCGTAGCCGGTGACCTCGATCGGGTCGGCGACGACGCCGTCCGCGACGGCCTCGGCCATCGCCTGGATCCCGGCCAGCGGGCTTCGCAGGTCGTGGCTGATCCACGCGACCAGTTCGCGTCGCGACGCCTCGGCCGCGCGCTCCCGTTCCCGCGCCTCCCGTTCCCACACGCTGCGGCGCGCGATCGCGCGGCCGAACACGAGCGCCGTCGGCACGATCACCAGCGCGACCAGCACACAGACCAGCGTCATCGTGGTCAGCGCGGGGGTGAACATGAACCCGCTGATCCCGAGCACGGCGATCAGCGTCGCGAGCACCGGGATCAGCACGAGGATCGTCATCGTGCTGGCCAGCGAACCGCGCCGGAGCAGGTACAGCGCCAAACCGCCGAGCAGCATCACCGGCAACGCGAACATCAGCGCGAACGGCAGGATATGCCAGGCGTGCGCCAGCATCTCGCCGAACGACTCACCGGAGCCGATCATCGCCGCACCGGGTCATACCGGTAGCCCACGCCCCACACGGTGGCGACGCGGACGGGTTTCGCCGGATTCTTCTCGATCTTCTCCCGCAACCGTCTCACGTGGACGGTCACCGTGGACTGGTCGCCGAAGTCCCAGCCCCAGACCTTCTCCAGCAGGTCGGCGCGGGAGAACGCCACCCCGGGATGGGTGAGGAAGAACGCGAGCAGATCGAATTCCCGGCTGGTCAGGGGAAGTTCCACGCCACCGAGGGCCGCCTGCCGCGCGGACATCTGCAACGCGAGGTCGCCGTCGGTGATCACGCGCGCCGCCGGTTCGGGCCGCGGCATCCGTGCCCGCCGCAGGACCGACGCCACGCGCAACGCGAGTTCCTTGGGGCTGAACGGTTTCGTGACATAGTCGTCGGCGCCGAGCTGGAGCCCGGCGATCCGGTTCTCCTCCTCGCCGAGCGCGGTCAGCATCACGACCGGCACCTGGCTCACCTGCCGCAGGCGGCGGCACACCTCGAGCCCGTTGAGCCCCGGCATCATGACGTCGAGGACCACGAGATCCGGCCCGGTCGCCGAGAACAGCCGGAGCCCCTCGGTGCCGTCACCGGCGACGTCGACTTCGAAGCCCGCGACCTCCAGGTACCTCCGGACGACGTCCCGCACGGTCTCGTCGTCGTCGACGACGAGCACCCGCCCTTGCTCTGTCATGCAGCCACCTCATCGTCTGTCAGTGAACCCGCGGCCGCGATCGACGTCGGCAGGACGCTGCCTGGTCGAGCAACTCACGTCGGACCGCGAGGG
The DNA here is from genome assembly GCF_900105055.1 of Amycolatopsis lurida. NCBI lineage: Bacteria > Bacillati > Actinomycetota > Actinomycetes > Pseudonocardiales > Pseudonocardiaceae > Amycolatopsis > Amycolatopsis lurida. The sequence continues at coordinate 5,150,479 of NZ_FNTA01000004.1, read as the reverse complement.
CGCCCTGCCACCGCGATAGCGGGGCCTTCGGCCGGGCGGGTTCACGCGTATTGTCACCTTTCCGAATTCGTCGCGGCTCCGCCAACAGGAACTCACCAGCTCGTCAGCACCAGATGGTTCACCATCAGCGCCGTGGCCGCCGACGCGGCGAGCCACCACCGCCGCCCCTTCGACGGCAGCAGCGCCACCGCGGGCAGCAGCCACACCTCGAACGGTAGCCAGATGCGTTCGACCTCCGCCTTCGACAGGCCGGACAGGTCGGCGAAGGCGATCGTCAGCACCGCGGCCAGTACGATCAGCGTGACTGGCTCGCCGAACGACCGTTTCGGCTCGGCGAGGAACTCCGCGCCGGCTCGCCGCGTCCCGGCGATCACGGCCGGGCCGAGCGCGATCAGCACCGCCGCGATATCCGCCCACACCCAGTAGGAGTACGGGCGCAGGGTCGCGATGCCCTGGTAGTAGCGCTCGACCACCAGGTGATAGCCGTCCAGCCACCAGAACCCGGCCAGCGCGAACGACGCGACGACCACGGCCACCCCCACCGTGGCCGTCAAGAGGATCCGCCACTCGCGGGTCAAAACGACGACGGCGAGCACGATCACGCCGAGCAGCACGAGACCGTAGGAGAGGAAGAGCCCGAACCCGAGCAGCAGGCCACCGGGGAGCGCGAGGATCCGCCGTCGCGTGGCGAGCGCGAGCAGCGCGATCCCGGTCGCCGTGACACCGGCGAAGAGACCGTCGGCGGACACCCCGATCCAGATCGCGCCCGGGGTCAGGACCGCGAACGGCAGGACCGTCCTCGCGGCGTCCTGCCTGCCCAGCGCGGAGAGCGTCACCGGCACCGCGACCACCGCGAGACAGCCGACCAGCACCACGACCGTCGAGGCCCACGCGCCGCCCTGCAGACCGAGCCGGTCGAGCCAGACGAAGACCAGCGTCGCTCCCGGTGGATGCCCGGAAACGTGCGTCGTCCACGAGTCCGGCTGGAAATCCAGGATGCGCGAGGAGAACTCGCCCAGCATCTTCGGGATGTCGGTGATCCCCGGGACCTCGTGCAGGTACTCGTGTTCCGTGGCGAGCCTGCCGGTGAATCCGCGCGTCCACCCGTCGATCATCGCCAGCGAGAACGTCCACGCCAGCGCGGTCACGTAGCCGAGCGCGAGCAGCGGACGCCAGCTCAGCCGGGCGGCGAGCAAGGGACCTTTGGTGACGACCAGGAGCGCGAGCACGACCGCGGCCACCGATCCCGGACCCACATGCGGCAGCCACAACCCGAACAGCGGTGGCGCGAAGGCGTAGATCACCACGCCGGAACCGGGCCGGTTGTAGTGGAGGCCGACCGCGATCGCGGCGGCGACCACGAGCATCGCCAGCCCCACGGCGATCAGATCGGCCCGGCGGCCGGTGCGGGAAGGGGCGGTGACAGTGGACATCACCGGCACCATAACCGCGTTTCCGCTGCCCGGCGGCCTGGCGGCACGGTCCGTCAGAACTCGGTAAGAACTGCCCCGACGTCAGAATTCGGTAAGCAGCGCAAGGGTTTTCGTCCGTCCACCCCGGACTTAACGTGCGTTGCGTGAACGATGACCAGGTTGACGTCGTGCTCCCCTGTCTCGACGAGGCCGGCGCCCTCCCCGGGGTGCTGGCGGCCCTGCCCGAGCGGTATCGGGCGATCGTGGTCGACAACGGCTCCACGGACGGGTCCGCCGAAATCGCGGCCGGGCTCGGGGCGAAGGTCGTCCACGAACCCCGGCGCGGCTACGGCGCCGCGGTGCACACGGGGCTGGAGGCGGCCACGGCGGACGTCGTCTGCTTCGCCGACGCCGACGGTTCCCTCGACCTCGCCGAACTGCCGATGCTGGTCGGCGGCCTCGCCGACGCCGATCTGACGGTCGGGCGGCGGATGCCGACCGGTCCCGGCGTCTGGCCGTGGCACGCGAGAGCCGGCAACGCCGTGATCTCGTCGCTCTTGCGGTACAAGGGATTGCCGGTCCGCGACATCGCACCGCTGCGAGCCGTCCGGCGGCGGGCGCTGCTCGATCTCGACGTCACCGATCGCGCCTTCGGCTACCCGCTCGAACTGCTGATCAAGGCGAGGCGGGCGGGCTGGCGGGTCACCGAGTTCGACGTGTCCTACGGCGAACGCGCCAAAGGCACCAAGTCGAAGGTCTCCGGCTCGCTGCGGGGAACGCTCCGCGCGGCGCGGGATTTTGGGCGGGTACTGAGCCGATGACCTTCTGCCTGCTGATCGTCGCCAAGGCGCCCGTGCCCGGTTTCGCGAAGACGCGCCTGTGCCCACCCGCGACGCCGGAGCAGGCCGCCGAGATCGCGGCGGCGTCCCTGCTCGACACCCTCGAAGCCGCCCTCCTGACCCCGAAGGCACGCGTGGTCGTCGCCATGACCGGCGAACTCGGCAGGGCCACCCGCGGCGCGGAAATCGCTTCAGTGCTCCGAAAAACGGCGGTGATCTCCCAGCGCGGGGAAGGGTTCGACACGCGGCTCGTCAACGCCCACGCCGACGCGCCCCGTCCGGGGGAACCGGTGCTGCAGATCGGGATGGACACCCCGCAAGTCACCCCGGCGCTCCTGGCCGACGCCGCCGACCGGCCCGAAGACTCCGTCCTCGGGCTTGCCGAGGACGGCGGCTGGTGGGCGCTGGGCCTCAAGGATCCGTTGCACGCCAAGGTTCTCGCCGGGGTTCCGATGTCGCGGGACGACACCGGAAGGCAGACCCTGCGCGCACTGGCCGACATCGGACTACATCCCGGCATCCTGCCCAAACTGTCCGATGTGGACACTGTCCCGGACGCGCACCGGGTCGCCGCGGCGGCTCCGCACGGCCGGTTCGCCCGAGTGGTGGCCGAAGTCCGGTGACCGCCTTCGACCGCGGCCTGCTCGGCCACCGCTGCTGGCTGGAACTGGCGACCGGGGAACGCGTCGACCTGCCGGTCGACCGCTGGACCGCCATCCCCTGCGAAGGCGACGACGTCCTCCTCGCCGCCTGTGACGGCCCGACCCTCGACGTCGGCTGCGGGCCCGGCAGGCTGACCGCCGCGCTGACCGAACGCGGCGTCGCCTCGCTCGGCGTCGACATTTCGGCCACCGCCGTGCGGCTCACCCAAGCCCGTGGCGCCGCCGCGCTCCACCGGGACGTGTTCGACCGGCTCCCCGGCGAAGGGCGCTGGCGGCATGCCCTGCTCGCCGACGGGAACATCGGCATCGGCGGCGATCCGCACCGTCTCCTCGCCCGGATGGCGGAACTGATCACCGACGGCGGGACGGTGCTCGTCGAACTCGACCCGCCGGGCCGCGGACTCCGCCAGGACCGGGTCCGGTTGCGTCCCGACGACGGCGCCTGGTTCACCTGGGCTTGGGTCGGCGTCGAGGCGATCGCGGACCTCGCCGCCCGCACCGCCTTCCGCGTCGCGTGGTCCACCAGCCACGGCCACCGCTGGTTCGCCTGCCTGGAGAAAGCATGAACACCCCTTCGGAGCGGGTGACGTCGCGGATCGGGCTCGCGCTCGCCGTCACGTTCACGCTGTGCTTCGTCACCGGACTGATCAGTCATCTCATCCAGCATCCGCCGTCGTGGTTCGGCTGGCCGAGCCGCCCGGTCTGGTTGTACCGGGTCACACAGGGCACGCACGTGATCTCCGGTATCGCGTCGATTCCCTTGCTGCTGGCCAAACTGTGGAGTGTCTACCCGAAACTGTTCGAGCGTCCGGTGATCCGTTCCCTGCCGCACGCGCTCGAACGCCTGTCGATCCTGTTGCTGTCCGCGGCCGCCTTCTTCGAACTCGTCACCGGCCTGTTCAACGTCGCGCAGAACTATCCGTGGACGTTCTATTTCCCGCAGGTGCACTACGCGGTCGCGTGGGTGGCGATCGGTTCGATCCTGGTGCACGTCGCGGTGAAACTCCCCATCGTCCGCCGCTCGCTCACTCGGAGGCCGGACCCCTCACGGCGCGCCTTCCTCCGCACGACCTGGCTGGCCGCGGGCGTCGGCGTCGTGGCGACGGCCGGGGCCACGGTTCCTTCGCTGCGCGGAGTTTCCGGCCTTTCGTGGCGCAGTGACAAGGGGCCGCAAGGCCTGCCGGTGAACCGGACCGCCGCGGCGGCGGGCGTCCTGGGCGCGGTGAACGACCCCGGCTGGCGGCTTTCGGTGGTGACCCCGAATGGCACGAAGGTCTATTCGCTGGAAGAACTCCGTGCCCTCCCGCGAACTTCGGCCGAGCTGCCGATCGCGTGCGTCGAAGGATGGAGCGAATCCGCGCGCTGGAGCGGCGTCTCCCTACCGGAGTTGTTGCGGCACGCCGGAAGCACCCCGGGCGCTCCGGTCCGCGTGTTCTCGCTGGAGAAGGCCGGGCTTTACGGCATCAGCGATCTCCCCGGCGAGCACACCGCGGACGACCTCACCCTGCTGGCGCTGGAACTCAACGGTGAAGTGCTCGACGCCGACCACGGCTTCCCGTGCCGCATCATCGCCCCGAACCGGCCCGGCGTCCTGCAGACGAAATGGGTCACCCGCTTGGAGACGCTGTGAAGACGATGCGGCTACTGCTTTTCCTGCCCGGCCTCGCCGCGCTCGCGTGGGGCGCCGTGCTGTTCTCGGAGTACGCCTTCCCGCTGCGCCCGGACGTCCTCGGGACCCTCGGGTGGCTGGTCGGCGGCCCGCTGGCGCACGACCTGCTAATCGCGCCGCTGGTCGGCGCCGTGGGATTCGCCCTGAGCAGGTTCCTCCCGGAACGCTGGAAGACGCCGGTCACGACGGGCGCGGTGCTCACCGGTGTGCTGACGCTGCTCGCGTTCCCGTTGCTGTGGCGGCCTTTCGGCGCCGCCCGGAACCCGGGCCTGCACGACGCCGACACCGTCACCGGCCTGCTCGTGAGCCTGGCGGTCGTCTGGCTCGGCGTGCTCGTGGCCGTCTTCTGGAAGCGTCTCGTGAGCGGTAAGGACGGTTCTAACCGTCCTTACCACTCACGAGACTGAAAGGGGCCACGCGCGACCGGGATTGGCAGCCGGTCGCGCGTGGCCTCTTGGGGTCCGGCCCGCTGGGGGTTCGAGCCGGAGCTGGTCTCGGCCGCGCACTGCGGCCGAGCGTTTCTGGAAGGGCTAGTTCGGGGTGACGGGCTGCCCGCCGAGGGTCACCTCGATGACCTTGTCCCCGCTGAGCGTGAACTTCACCTTGTCGTTCGGCGCCCGGGTGCGGATCTCGGCGACGAGCGCGTCCGCGTTGGGGATCGAGCGGTCGTCCAGCTTCGTCACGACGTCACCGGATTTGAGGCCCGCCTTCTCGGCGGGGCTGCCCGGCGAGATCTCCCCGAGCTGCGCTCCGCCGGTCGGCGCCGTCTGCACTCGCGCGCCGATGAAGGTCTGCGTCGCCTGGCCGGTGTTGATGATGTCGTCGGCCGTGCGGCGCGCCTGGTCGATCGGGATCGCGAAGCCGATGCCGACGTTGCCGCCGCTCTCGCCGCCCTGGCCCTGCGCGGACTTCGGGCTGTAGATCGCCGAGTTGATGCCGATGACCTGGCCCGCCATGTTCGCGAGCGGGCCGCCGGAGTTGCCGGGGTTGATCGCCGCGTCGGTCTGCACCGCCGACATCACCGTGGTCTGGTCGCCGTTGCCGCCGGCGCTCACCGGCCGGTTCAGCGCGCTGACGATGCCCGAGGTGACCGTGCCCGTCAGTTCGAACGGCGAACCGATGGCGACCACCGGCTGCCCGACGCGCAGATCGTCGGAGCGGCCGAGTTCCACCGGGGTCAGGCCGCTGACGCCGCTGACCTTCACCACGGCGATATCGGTCGTCGGGTCACGGCCGACGACGGTCGCCGTCCCCTTCTTGCCGTCCTGGAACACCGCCTGGATCTGCCCGCCACCGGCGGCGACCTCGACGACGTGGTTGTTGGTCAGCACGTAGCCGTCGGTGCTGAGCACGAAGCCGGATCCCTCACCCGCGCCCGATCGCCCGGACACCTGGAGCTCCACGACGCTCGGCGACAGCTTCTGTGCCACCGCCTCGACGGAACCAGCGGGCAGATTGCCCGTCTGTTGGGCCGGCTTCGGCGCGTCGAGCGCGTTCACGGAAGAGCCGCCGGACGCGTCACCGGTCAGGTAGCCGACCGTGCCACCCGCGACACCGCCGACGACCAGCGCGATCGCCGCGACACCGGCGAGCAGCTTGCCCGGCGTGGACTTCTGCGCCTGCCGCTGCTGCGGGACCGCGTACATCGACGGCCCCGGCTGGGTGAACGGCGTCTGCTGGCCGGGGATCTGGTGTCCCTGGGTGTACTGGCCCGGGGTGTGGTGCTCCTGGGCGGGCGCTTGCTGAGTCTGAGTCTGCGACTGGGGAGCCCACGGGTTGTAGGCCTGCTGCGCTCCGGTGTGCGGAGTGGCATGGCCGCCGAGGCCGGTCGCGTCAGGCTGCTGCGACGTGGGCTGGGCCGCCCAGCTCGCGCTCTGCTCCGCGTCCGGCTGAGCGCCGGCGGGCCGCGCCTTCTCGGCGTCCTGGCCGCTGGGGTCGTTCTCGGTCATGTCTTCACCTTGCGGGATGGTCCTGAGAAGTTCCTGAGCCAAAGCTGTGCATCGCACATGAGTATGGCGTCCCCGGCCGTCGACTTCACGCTTCTTCGGCTTCTGCCGCCTCTCCTGTTTCGGCGATCATCAGCTCACCCGCCTGCTCGGTGAGCGTTTCCCTTGCCTTGTCGGACAAACCGTCGTCCGAGACGACGACGTCGGCCTCTTCGAGCCCGGCGATCGTGGAGATGCCGACGATGCCCCATTTGGTGTGGTCGGCCAGCACGACCAGCTTGCGGCCCGCTTCGACCAGCGCGCGGTCGGTCTCGGATTCGGTCAGGTTCGGTGTGGTGAACCCGGGCCCCTCGGCCATCCCGTGCACGCCGAGGAAGACGAGGTCCAGGTGCAGCGACCGCAGGCTCTGCACGGCGACCGGCCCGACCAGCGCGTCCGACGGGGTGCGGACGCCGCCGGTGAGGACCACCGTGCGATCCGGCTGGTTCACGCCGCGCAGCACGTCGGCGACCTGGATGGAGTTCGTGACGATCGTCAGGCCAGGGACCTCGTCGAGCGCCCTCGCCAGCGTCCACGTGGTGGTGCCCGCGGAGATACCGATCGCGGTGCCCGGCCGGACCAGCCCGGCGGCGAGGGCGGCGATGGCCTCCTTCTGCGCGCGCTGGCGCACGGATTTGGCCTCGAACCCGGGCTCGTCGGTGCTCTTGCCGACGACGGAGGTGGCGCCGCCGTAGACCTTCTCGACCAGTCCGCGGCCGGCGAGCACGTCGAGGTCGCGGCGCACCGTCATATCGGAGACGCCGAGCCTCGCGACGAGATCGCTGACCCGGACCGCGCCGGTCCGGCGCGCCTCCTCGAGGATCACCGCCTGTCGTTGCCGCGCGAGCACGAAGCCTCCGATAACCACACTGGATCAACTACACAAAATCCTACACGATCAAACATGGCGAGACGAGCTGAGCACCCTGCCACCATGAGGGCCATGGCCAGGCTTCGCGACATCGTCTTCGACTGCCGTCATCCGGCTTCGCTCGCCCGTTTCTGGGCGTCCGTGCTCGACGGCTACGAGGTCGCACCCTATGACGAAGAAGAGCTTGATCGCCTTCGTTCGCTGGGATTTTCGGGCCCCGAGGACGATCCTTCGGTCCTGGTCGAAGCGCCGTCGGGACCGCGGCTCTTCTTCAATTTGGTCCCGGAATCCAAGGTCGTCAAGAACCGGGTGCACCTGGACCTGACCGGAGACGACGTCGAACGCCTCGTTTTCTTGGGTGCGCGCGTACTCGCGCGTCCCGAAGACGGGCTCGTCGTGCTCGCGGATCCGGAAGGGAACGAGTTCTGCCTCGTTACTCCTCCGCCGTCTCCTTGACACCCTCGATCGGGACACCGCGGAAACTCAGCACGAAAAGCGAGACGGCGCCGAAGAACAGCGCGATGTCGGCGACGTTCCCGACGAACCAGCCGTTGTAGTCGATGAAGTCGACGACGTGGCCGCGCGCGAAGCCGGGCTCGCGGAACAAACGGTCACCCAGATGCGTCGTCGCGCCACCGAGCAGCAGCCCGAGCGAGATCGCCCAGCCCGCCGAACGGACCTTCCGGGAGATCCACAGCAGCGCGACCACCGCGGCCGCCGCCAGGATCGCGAAGATCCAGGTGGAGCCGGCGCCCAGCGAGAACGCCGCGCCCGGGTTGTAGAGCAGCCGGAACCGGATGAAGTCGCCGATCACCGGGATCGGCGCCCGGTCGGTGAGGGCGTCGACGGCCCACCATTTGGTCAGCTGGTCGGCGGCCAGCAGCACCGCGGCCACCAGCAGTGTCCACAGCAGACGGCGGGGCGGCAGCTCAGGCGCGTTCTCGGTGCTCATCACCCGTCAGAGTAATCACCTGTCAGGCGGGAGCTCCCGGGAGCCGCAAGGTCATCAGCGCGCCACCGGTGGCCGCGCGGCCCGCGTAGACGTCGCCGCCGTGCCGCTGCGCCGCGTGCTGGACGATGGCGAGACCGAGCCCGGAACCGGGCAGCGTCCGCGCCTCCGACGAGCGGTAGAAGCGGTCGAACACCTTCGGCAGGTCCTCGTCGGCGATCCCCGGCCCGGAGTCTTCGACTTCGAGCACCGCGGTGCCGTCGCCGATCGGGTACAGCCGGACCCCGACCGTCGATCCTTCCGGCGAGAACTTCACCGCGTTGTCCAGCAGATTCAGCACCGCGCGTTCCAGCGCGCTCGTGTCACCGGTCAGGACCCACGGCTGGAGCGAGACGTCGAATTCGATCTCGCCCGCGCGGCGACGCGCCCTGTCCAGCGCGCGCTCGACGACGTCGACCATCTCGACCCGCTCGTGCTCGATCCGCGGCTCGTCCTGGCGCGCCAGTTCGACGAGGTCGCCGATCAGCTGGGTCAGCTCGTCGAGCTGGCCGCGGATGTCGGCCTCGATGTCGCTGCGGTCCTCGTCGGACAGCGTCCGCGCGCCCGGCCTGCTCGCGGACAGGAGCAGCTCCAGGTTGGTGCGGAGCGACGTCAGCGGGGTGCGGAGTTCGTGGCCCGCGTCGGCGACGAGTTGCCGTTGCCGTTCCTGCGATTCGGCGACCGTGCCCAGCATCGTGTTGAAAGTCTGGGTGAGGCGGGCGAGTTCGTCGTCGCCGCTGACCGGGATCGGGCGCAGATCACCCGTGGTGGCGACGCGTTCCGCCGCCGACGTGAGTCTATCGACCGGCCGTAGGCCCGCTCTCGCGACGGCCGTTCCCGCGGCCGCGGCGACCAGGATCCCGGCGCCGCCGATCAGGAACAGGACCACGGAAAGCTCGTTCAGGGTGCGCTTCGTCGGCCCGAGCGACTGGGCGAGCACCATCGCCTGGCCGTCCCCCTGCGGGAGGGCGACGACGCGGCTGTCGGTCTTCGGGTCGGTGCGCAGGGAGAACGCCTTGTCGCCGGTGGCGACCGCGATCTCGTCCGCGCCGTACGGCGGGCGGCTGCCGGACTGCGGGAAGGTCAGCCGGATCTTTTCGCCGACCGTCAGCTGGCCGATCTGCAGGTCCGCGCTGGCCAGGAAGGCGCCGGGCACCTGCTGCAACTCGGTCTGCACCTGCGGCGAATCGACCGCGGCCTGCGCGCGGGCGAGCAGGTTGTCGTCCACCTGCTGGTAGAGGTTGTCCTTCACGACGAGATAAGCACCGAGGGACACCAACGCCACCGCGCCCGCCACCGAAGCGGCCGCGAGCAACGTAACCCGGCCGCGGAGCGAGAAGCGTCGCGTGCTCCAGCGGTCGCCGCGCGGATCCTTTTCGGACACGTCGACGACCGGGACCGGTTCGGTCACGGCGGGGTTTCCCTCAGCACGTAGCCCACTCCCCGCACCGTGTGGATCAGCCTCGGTTCGTTCCCAGCCTCGGTCTTTCGGCGCAAGTAACCGACGTAGACCTCCAGCGCGTTGCCCGACGTCGGGAAGTCGTATCCCCACACTTCCTCCAGGATCCGGCTGCGGGTCAGAACGTGCTTCGGGTAGGAGAGGAACAGCTCCAGCAGGGCGAATTCGGTCCTCGTGAGACTGATCTCCCGCCCAGCCCGGCGCACCTCGCGCGTCCCCGGGTCCAAGGTGAGGTCCGCGAACGAGAGGACCTCGGCGTTCTGTGCGGCCTGCGGATCCGGGACCGCCCGGCGCAGAAGCGCGCGAAGGCGCGCGAGAAGCTCTTCGAGCGCGAAGGGCTTCGGCAAGTAGTCGTCGGCGCCGGCGTCGAGGCCGGACACCCGGTCGGAGACGGTGTCCCGCGCGGTGAGGACGAGAATCGGCAGGTCGTCTCCGGTGCTTCGCAGCCGCCGGGCGACTTCCAGGCCGTCGAGCCGCGGCATCATCACGTCCAGCACCATCGCGTCGGGTCTGTTGGCGATGATCGCTTCAAGGGCCTGCGCGCCGTCCCCGGCCAGCTCCACCTGGTAGCCGTTGAACTCAAGGGATCGCCTGAGTGATTCACGGACGGCCCTGTCGTCGTCCACTACGAGGATGCGCATGGCGACAGTCTTACGCAGAGTGCTGAGACTCGCCTAAGAACACACACAGAACCAACAAAGGAAATCCGGCGATCCGGAAGACGTTTCAGCCGGTCTCGGGTCCTTTCGCAACAGGTGCGTTCCATCTCCGCCACAAAGCGAGCATCCGGACCCCCACCACGGCGGCGGCTGCTACCAGCGTCACCGCCCCCGGCGGCAGTCGCAGAGCGTGACCGATCACGACGAGCACGGCCCCCGCGAGCGCCGCGACCGCGTAGATCTCCTTCCGCAGCACGAGCGGGATTTCCCGCAGCAGAAGGTCACGCACAGCGCCGCCACCGATACCCGTCGTCATGCCGATCAGGCACGCCGCGTAGGGAGTGGCGCCCGCGTTCAACGCGATGGTGGTCCCCGCCGTCGCGAACACCCCGAGCCCGAGCGCGTCGGCCAGCAGGACGGCACGCCGCAGCTTCGCGATCTGCGGATGGAAGACGAACACGACCAGCGCCGTGCCGCCGCACACCGCGAGATACGGCCAGGTCCGCAGCGTCGTGGGCGGCGTGATCCCGAGCAGGACGTCACGGATGACCCCGCCACCGAGCGCGGTCGTCAATCCGACGACGACCACCCCGAAGACGTCCAACCTGGACCGCACCGCCGCGAGCGCCCCCGAAGCCGCGAACGCGATCAAGCCGAGGAACTCGAGCGCGGTGAGGATCATTACTGGTCGAGCAGGCCACCGCGGTAGGCCAGCAGCGCGGCCTGCACCCGGTTCGCCGCGCCGATCTTGGACAGGACGGCCGAGACGTAACCCTTGACCGTGGCCTCGGACAGGTGAAGGCGCCCGCCGATCTCCGCGTTGGACAGCCCCTGCCCGATCAGCCCGACGACCTCACGCTCCCGGTCGGACAGCGACGCGAGCAGCTTGCGCGCCGGCTGCGCGGCCCGCTGCTCGTCCCGATGCGACTGCACCATGCGCGCCGCGACACCAGGGTCGAGCACCGCGCCGCCGCGGGCGAGATCGCGCACGGCCCTGAGCAGCGCCGCCGGGTCGATGTCCTTCAGGAGGAAGCCGTTGGCCCCGAGCCTGAGCGCGAGACTGACGTAGTCGTCGATGTCGAACGTGGTCAACATGGCCACGGTCGGCGGATCCGGCAGCGCGAGGATGGCCCGCAGCGCGCGAATGCCGTCGTCAGGCGCCCGCATCTTGATGTCGAGCAACGCGACGTCGGGGTGGTACCGCCGGGCGACCTCGACCGCTGATCTCCCGTCGCTCGCCTCGCCCACGATCTCGATATCGGCAGCGCCCGACATCATGGCACGCAGGCCCGAACGGACCAGTTCCTCGTCGTCGGCGAACATGAGCTTGATCAACGAAGCCCTCCGGCAGCCGGGGGAGCGGCGTCTCGCGTCCCGTTAACGAAGATTACCTACTGTTGTTCAGGGTTTCGAAACCAGACACGGACGAGTGACCCGCGCGGGTCATCTGTGTCGATCTAGCGCTCGATTCAGACCCTGGTTTGCCGGGCTTGAGTGTCGCTGCTCCTGGATGGATCCGCAGGTCGAGTGTCACTGAGCGGCCAGTGTCGCGGTTCGGCCACATGCCCGCTTGCGGGCTCTTGGGCAACCGCCGTTCGGGGCATTCGGGGGTTTCACCGAGCCGGCCGCTGCTCCGCCCGGGTGTGACTTGCGACCTCGCGCTCGGGCGGCTCCGGCCACCCGGTAGGCTGCGCGTGGCAGTACATGCCCTCGTAGCTCAGGGGATAGAGCACCGCTCTCCTAAAGCGGGTGTCGCAGGTTCGAATCCTGCCGGGGGCACATCGCTGAACTGATTGCCCGATCGGCGGCAGCCAGACGGCTTCCTCTTACATAGCCTCTCTTCGGGAACGTGACCATGGTCGCGGAGGGTGGAATAGTGGGCCGACGAATCGGCGGGGCGGGCGGCGGTTCGGATCCGGGAAAAGGCAAGGGCACGGGAACGCTTGTCGCGGCGACCGCATTCGTTCTCGTTGTCGCGGGGGGCACCACCGGAGCGATCAGCATCGGCGGCGGAGCAACCGGAAGCGGCACCGCGGTCGACAGTGCCTTCTCACGCGATCTGAACACTCGCAAGAATGCAGGCAAGAAGTCCGCCAAGAAAGGGAGAGCGGACGAGGCATGGAATCGTCTTGGCTTGCGATCAATCAAGAAAACCCTGAAGAGCGATGTCAAATGCCTTGCTGCGTCCACTGACAAGGTCCGGGAATTCCTCCTGCGCACACCATGTGAGTCGCTCACCCGATCTCTGCTGCTGGTCGGCGATGACCGCGGCAACACCGCGGCGATCTCGGTCGTCTGGGTCTCTTTTCACGACCGAGCCGACGCAACGGCCTTCGAGCGAGTGGAAAGGGTACATGGAAACGGCGACATAAAACCGCTGGCCCCCACGGCGCTGAATCTGGCCGACGTCCGCTTCACCGGACACCACTTCGACTCCTGTCGAGACGGCCGTGTGGTGACTGTGGCGGAAGCGGAGATTATGAACGGCCACCTCGACAACACTGATCTCGATGTGCTGACCGAAGTCGCGGTTTGGCTTCCGAACCCTGACGCGCTCTGATCAGCCGCCTGCGGGACGCCCGTCCGGGTCCGTCATCGTGATCGCCCCACCCTGCGCCCGCAGCACGACATCGGCCCGATACTTCCCCTCACCGAGAGCGGCGAGAGTGCCGAGGCTGACCATCCGAGTGGTGGCACCGTCCCGGTCGAACACCAGCAGATTGCCGTCCTGAACGTAGTCCCCGCTGTGCGTGCCATCGCCCTCGACGGTGACGGGCCTGCCGAGCTCGCGTTCGATTCGCGCGCCTGAAGCGGGGCCGGTGAGTATGTGCACCGACGTCCAGTCGCCGGGTGCCAGCTCCTTGAGCGGTCGCGAGCCGTCTGTCCTGGCGAGATCGCCGATCGCCTTTTCGAGACCTTCGTCGAATTCCACTGTCACTCCTGGGGTGCTCGGGCCACAGCCCGCCATGAAGGCGAGCAGGGCGAGCAGAGTCACTATCAAGCGCATGGTCAGTATTGGTCCGGATACGCCGACGGGTCGCCGGGGTCGTGGTCGTCGTTGCGCCCCGGATTGTCCGTGGGCCAAGGCTTGTTCTTGGTTTCGCGGGTCTCGCCTGGAGGCGATTCGTTGGACGATACCAGTGTGTCGTTCTTGTCGAGGACCACCATTTTGCCGTCCTTGACGGCTTGTTCGATCAGGGTCGCCATCTGCTCGGGACTGGCGTCCGGGTTGGCCCGGGCGATCGCGCGGCCGACTTCGTTGTTGTGCAGGTCCATGGCCACCGGGACATGGTGGCTGCTCGGGTTCCGCTCGTGCGCGGTGGCGAAGTCGCGGGCCCATTCTTCTCCGTACCGCTGCGTCATCATCGCGTTCCAATAAGGTGACGGAACGCGTCGGCGTGGCCGTCGGTCAGGCCTTTGCCCTCGAACTTGCCTTCGGCGACGTGCAGGGCGTCCTGCCGGATGTCAGCGAATTCCTTGAGCCCGAGCAAGCCCTTGCGCATTTGCAGGTCGTCGAGCAACTTGGCTTCGGACTGGGTGATCTTCTCCTTCGAGAAACCCGCCCGTTCCGCGAGCCAGCCGGTCAAGCCGCTCGGCCACACAGTCGTGCCGTCTGTCTTGACCTGGTATTTCGCCAGGAGATCTCGATGCCGTTGTTCGTCGGCGATGCGGTCTTCGCCTGCCGCGGCGGCCGCAGCCAAGGTTGTCGCGCCGGCGTCACCGATCTCGCCTGCCATGATGCGCTTGAGCACGGAGTTCAGTTCGGTGTCGATCTGGCCGGCGCGGGCCAGGATGGCTTCCACCTCGACTTGCAGGAGCACGCTGGAGAGAAACCCGGTGGCTTCCTCGGTCTCGACGACCTTGCCGTTGTCGATCCGGAAACCGTTCTTGGCGGCGAAGTCCTCGGTCGTCTCGACGCTGCGCACCAGATCGCGCACAGCCTGCTCCGTGTCGTCGATGATCTTCACGGCCGCGGACAAGCGCGCCGCCAGATCCTCGAGTTCCTGGCATCGGGCGCGAAGGTTCTCGGCCGCCGCGTCCGCTGCTTCCCCGGCCCAACCGACGGGCTTGGCACCGTCGATCTCGTCCTGCAACCCGAGCACCTGGCGGTTCTGCGCGGCCAAGTGGTCACCGATCTGTCCTACCCCATCAGCCTTCCATTGGCTGACATCGGCCCACGTGACCATCATCGACCACCTGTCCCGTCGAATTCCTGTTCACCGGCGTCGTCCCGAACCCGGTACGCGGTCGCGGCGGTGGTCAGCGATGCCGCGTAGGAATCCACCCCCTTCGCCCAGACACCGATCGAGTTCTCCCAATGTGGACCGAGCTCGGCGGCGGTCTTCGCCGACTCGCTTCCGGTCAATGCGCCGGAAAGCGCCGCCACGCGTTCCAGATCCAGCTCGCGAACGATTCCCGCGGCTCGTTTGGCCTGATCGGCCGCGTCGCGCAGGGCTTTTGGATCAGCTTCGAACCCCGTCATTTACCCCTCCCCCTCGATTTGAGGCTACTTGTCCTGTTTGAGAGGTTCAAGGGTTCGATTCAGTCGGCAGTCACCGAAGTTTCCGCCGACGGCAAAGCGGGCAGGAGCCCTGGAACCGCGTCAGGTTGCCTGCCGTGGAAATCGGCGTGGTGGAGCCAGCCTTGCGGCAGCCAGCCACCCGTCACCAGTTGCGGATGCTGCCGATGCTGATCGAGCGCCCAGCTGACGAACACCAGCTCCGCATAGTCCGACTGCAGAAGCCGCGAAATGGGGCCTTGGGTGCTCTCCCCCGTGAAATGCAAAGTCGCCGGGGCCACGATGCTCGCCGAGGTGATAGCGCTCCAGTGCCACCTGAGCACCTGTGGCGTGTACATGTAGAAGCCGTAACTGCTGACATAGAGGGAACCCCGGGTCATCGGCACCCATCGGGGCACCGCAGCCGCCTGCGCGGCCGTACGTGCCCGAGACTTGGCGACGGCGCCACCGATCAGCGAGCCGGCGACCAAACCCAGCCCCACCGCTCCAGTACCGAAGACCATCGGCGTATTGACTTGCCAGCTCCCGTCGCCCAGCGCTCGAAAGTCGGACAGAATGAATTGCCCTACCGCCCACAGCCGTTCGTCATCGGCGTTGACCGCCGGAAAGGGAGCGAGCACTTCGGGCGTCTGACTGAGATCGTGGCCGCCCGCCAGCATGGCCGCGAGATAGCAGGTGTAGCGCAGCACCTCGTCGCGTTGGGTCCACGGAGGAGGGCCGCTTGCTTTCGTTTTCTTCCTCATTCCGAACCCCCTCCGGCGATCAACGTACGCCGCAGGATAGCAATGGGTCACAAGCTCGGATCAGGTATTCCAGGTACGCCAAGCGGGTGTCGAAATCATATGAATCCGCAAGAAACAGCGACCGATACCACGATTTTCGAAACTTCAGGCCTTGTGGAAGTCGTCGAGGCGATGGGCTTCGGCTGAAGATTCCGTAGCCGCCAACCAATGCGGATAGGTGACATAGACCAGTTCCGTGTCCTCATCGGCCACGTAGATGAGCTCGGTCCCCGCCCGCAGATAGATCACCTCGCCCGCGCGAGCCGTCACCGAACCCGAAGGGCCCTCGACAGTGAAGACGCCCGAAGTGATGACGAGGGTCTCGTCGTAGGTCATCTTCCACGGGTTCTTCTCGCCCTTCCCGTAGCGGGCGAAGCCGACGGACATGGCCGCGCCGCTGTCTTGCGCGAGGACGTCGGCCAGGAAGATCTGCTGGTCGAGCCGCTGGAACCAGGTCGAAGCGTCGTCGCTGGTGAAGTGTTCGACGGGCATCCGCATCTCCTTAAGTGGAAGTTCTTCCACTTAGTTAACTGGAGAAAGTTCCACTTGTCCACCGGTTAGGCTGACCGAGTGCTTCCCATCGCAGGCTCCGGGCCGATAGAGCGGGCGGACGCGGCTCGCAACCGGCAGAAGATCGTCCGCGCGGCGGCCAAGCTCGTTGCGGCCAAAGGGATCGACGGGCTCGCGTTGGACGAGGTCGCGGCGGAGGCGGGCGTCGGGATCGGGACCGTGTATCGCCGGTTCCCGGACAAGGGCGCGTTGGCGCAGGCGCTGCTCGACGAGAACGAGCGCGAGTTCCAGGAGGCGTTCATCAGCGGGCCGCCGCCACTGGGGCCCGGAGCGCCGGCAGCCGAGAGGCTCGGGGCGTTTCTCGAAAGGTACGTCGACAGGCTCGAGACTCATGGCGAGCTGCTGATGGTCGCGGAGACCGAGACGCCGATGGCCCGGTTCGTGACCGGCGCGTACCGGCTGCACCACAGTCACCTGGTCGCGTTGATCAGCGAAATCGAGCCGGAAACGGACGCGCATTTCAGGGCCGACGCGCTGCTCGCGCCACTGGCGGCGGCGCAGTACGCCTACCAGCGGCAAAGCATGACAACGGAACAGATCAAAAGGGGCCTAGTAGATCTCTACCGGCCCAACGCGTAAGACGCCGTCGTCCAGTGGCTCGCACCGCTTCCCGCCGCGGCCCCGCAAAGCGGCGAAAGTCCCGCGAGGGTAGACGACGTCCATCCAAGCGCAGGGATTCGCGGGCCGGTGGACCTCGAAGCGCACCGGACCGTCGCCCGAGTCCAAAGCCACCACCGAACCCCGCGGCAGAGCATCGACGTCGAACCCCGAAAGCACGATGTTCCGCCTAGCCAGCAGCGGATCACCAGGCACGGACGCGGAGAACAGCGTGACCGCGGCGGAACGATGCGCGGGGTGGTTGAAGTACCGGTCCCCCACCAGCCCCAGTCCCGCGCGAACCTCGACATGGTCGCGCGAGACCGGGGACGGATCAGGGCGCGGCCCCGAGGAGGGACGGCCCTCGTACGCATGCACCGAAGAGACGTGCAGCGCGACGATCAGCGCTCGCCGAGCTGCCATTCCGGCCGCACGTAGTGGCAGGTGTAGCCGTTCGGGATGCGCTCCAGGTAGTCCTGGTGCTCCGGTTCGGCTTCCCAGAAGTCACCGGCCTGGGTCACCTCGGTGACGACCTTGCCCGGCCACTTGCCGGAGGCGTCGACGTCCGCGATCGTCTGCTCGGCGACCTGCTTCTGCTTGTCGTCGGTGTAGAAGATCGCCGACCGGTAGCTCGTGCCGATGTCGTTGCCCTGGCGGTTGCGGGTCGTCGGGTCGTGGATCTGGAAGAAGAACTCCAGGATCTGCCGGTACGAGAGCTGCGCCGGGTCGAAGACGATCTCGATGCCTTCGGCGTGCGAGCCGTGGTTGCGGTAGGTCGCGTTCGGCACGTCGCCGCCGGTGTAGCCGACCCTGGTGGAGACGACCCCGGGGTGCCGGCGGAACAGGTCCTGCATACCCCAGAAGCAGCCGCCCGCGAGAACAGCCTTTTCCGTCACTGTGGATCTCCTTCGGTCGTTGACACCCAGTACAACGTGTCGCACCGTCCCTGTCATCCCCGTCCGAGTGTGACGGAACGCTTACGTCCACCGTGCGTCTCACGGTAGGTGAAAACCCTGCTCGCGGTCCTTGCCCTCCTTCTCGCAGGCTGTGCGACGACCCCGCCAAGCCCGACACCGGAAGACGCCTTCCGGTTCGGCGGGATCTCCATGCCGTCGAGCGGCAAGGTGCTGGAGACGCAGTACGACCGCGGCATCGACTCGAGATACGTCGTCATCCTCACCCTTCCGGCGGAGGACGTGCCCAAGCTGCTCGAAGCGTCGAACTTCGCGCCCGGTGACCTGGAGGACGACCGGGTCGTCGACGGTCGCCACGTCTACCGCAAGGTCACCGTCGAGGGGACCACAGTGCGCCTCGAGATGTTCACGACGTGAGCACTCTGCGTGAAAAAGATGGGCCATTCGAACTCGCCTGGGTGACCCCCTAACGTGTAGCTCCACGCACCAGCCGCCGGAGGACGCATGGATCCGATCCGTGTTCCGCCCGAGATGTTCCGTTTCACCGACGGCAGCAGATCCGGGCTCCCCCTGGCGATCCTGCACGCCTTCGGCGAGGCGAACGAGCGGCTCGAGACGGCGCTCGGGATCGACGACGTCCGCACGAGGCTGCGCGAGGTCGGCTGGCTGGAGACGCTGGACGACGAAGACCTCGTCAAAGCGCTGGACCAGCTGAGGAGCCAAGGCCACCTCGACGTCGTCCAGAGCCACGCGGGCGACTATCGGACCGCGTCGGAGTACGAGCGCCGCAACCTCCAGTACTCGCTCAGCCGGCAGGGCGAAGCGGCGTACGCGGGGGTGGTCCGTGCGAACGAGGTGCTCAACGCGTCCGGGGCGCTCCAGACGGCGACGCTCGAGGCGCTGGGTGAGCGGCTCGGCGAGCTCGCGAAGCAGCTCGAAGACGGCACGGACCGGCGTGTGTTCAGCACGCTCACCGAGGTCGAGAGCCACCTCGAAGCGTTCCGCGACAACACCAAACGCTTCAACGGCGACCTCCAGCGCCTCCTGCACGCCGAAGCCGACCTCGCGACGTTCCACGAGGTCAAGGCGGCCACGGTCACGTATCTGCAGGAGTTCCTGAACGACCTGGAGCATCACACGCACACGATCGCCACCCGGATCAAGGAGATCGACGACCACGGCGTCGAGCGGGTGCACCGGCGGGCGCTCAACGGAGCGTCGCTGCCGAACCCCGATGCGCGCTGGATCGACGTCCGCAAGGCGCGCTGGGACGGCCTTCGCGCGTGGTTCCTGCCCGAGGACGGGGCGACGCCGCGGGTCGAGGACCTTCATCGCCTCGCGCGGCGGGCGATCATCACGCTTCTCCAGGTCCTGGACCGGATCACCGAATCGAGGCGGCGCGCGAGCAGCGCGGTCGCGGATTTCCGCGAGCTGGCGCGATGGTTCACCGTCGTCCCGGCGCAGGAGGACCTGCACCGCCTGTGGTCCACGATGTTCGGGCTGAGCTCCGCGCGGCACGCGCATCTCGCCCACGCGGATCCGGAAGTGGTCAGCACGACGGCGTCGTGGCTCGACGCGCCGCCGGTCGAGGTGTCGGAACTGCTGCGCTCCGCGGGCCGCACCGAGCGGTTCACCAGGACCGGACGGGTCCGCGACGTCAGCGCGATCAGGGCGGCACGGGTCCAGCAGGCGATCGCGGAGCGCGCCGAACTCGAAGCGGCGTGGAACATGCTCGACACCGGCGGCGTCGTGCGGCTTTCGGCGTTCGAGAAGCTGGACCACAGCGTTTTCGAGCGGCTGCTCGACCTGCTGGGTCAAGCGCTGGGCAGTGCCGTCGGCGCGGACGGCACCCGGCGGAGCACGACGTCCGACGGCCAGATCGAGATCGTCCTGCGGCCGCCGCAGAACGGCGCGGTCGCGCGCCTGACCACCACGAGCGGTGTCTTCCGGGGCCCCGACTACGAGATCGAGATCAGTACGGCCGGAGGCGGTGCGTGAGCCTCACCAACCAACTGGTCATCGCGGAGCGCGAAGAGGTCGCGCGCGGGATCCGGGCCCTGCTGGCCACCCCGTTGATCGGCGAACGCGGCTCCCCCGAGACCTTCGACCTCATCCGCCGCCGCCGCGAGCCCATCCGGCAGTGGTTCGACTACTACTGCGGCTGGACGCTCACCGTCGAACCGCGGCTCGGCTACGCGCGGCTGGTCAAGGTCCGCGCGGCCACCGATCCCACGCGTCCGGCGAGGCGGCTGCGCTCCGGGCGCGCCGCGTTCGACCGCCGCCGCTACGTCCTGCTGTGCGTGGTGGCCGCCGAACTGCTGACCGTGCCGGTGACCACCATCGGCCTGCTCGCCGGCCGCGTCGCGCAGGCGAGCGCCGCCGACGATCTCGTCACCACCTTCGACGTCGCCACCAGGGCGGAGCGCCTCGCCTTCGTGGACGTCCTCAAGCTGCTGGAGTCCTACGGCGTCCTCGAAGCCGCCGACGGCGATCCGGAGTCCTTTGTGGACGATCCGGCGGCGAAGGTGCTGTTCCGGGTGGACGCGACCCTGTTGCTGCGGTTGCTCGCCGCGCCGGTCGGACCGTCGCAGCTGGCCGTGCCCGCCGACGACGTCGCGCTGCGGTTCGAGGAACTGCTGGAGGCGGTGTCGCACGAGCAGCGCTACGGCCTCTCGTCGGGCCGCCACGAGGACACGCCGAGCGCGTCGGACGTCCAGCGGAACCTGTGGCTCCGGCACACGGTCTTCCGCCGTCTGGTCGACGACCCGGTGCTGTACTTCGCCGAACTGACCGCGGAAGAGCGCGCGTACCTCGGGACGCCGACCGGACGCCAGTTGCTGCGGCGAGCCGCGGAGCAAGGCGGTTTCGTCCTCGAAGAACGCGCGGAGGGGGTGCTGCTCGTCGACGTCGACGGGCTGGCCACCGACGAGCGGTTCCCGGACGACGGCAGCAACGCCAAGGTCGCCGCGCTCCTCCTGCTCGACGCGCTCGACGAGCCGAGGACCACCGATTACCTGCAGAAGGCCACCGCCAAGCTGCTGAAACGCTTCCCGCGCTGGGCCAAGACGTACCGGGGCAAGGACGGTGTGCGGCGGCTGACCGTCGACGCGCTCGCCGTGCTGACCGGCTTCGGCCTGATCCGCACCGAAGCCGAACTCGTCCGGCCGCTCCCGGCCGCCGCGAGGTACACCGACCGCACCGAGGAGGCGCCGTGACCGTGACGAGGTGGATGCCCTCCCGTGCGGGCATTCTCAACATCTGGCGCTACTACGACGAGATCTTCGAGTTCCACGACGGGCGCCTGCTGTTGCGCGGGCCCAACGGGAGCGGGAAGTCGAAGGCGCTGGAGCTGCTGCTGCCGTTCCTGTTCGACGCGAGCCTGCGCGCCAACCGGCTGTCGACCTTCGGCACCAGCGAACGCAGCATGCACTGGAACCTGATGGGCGAGGGCGCTTCCGGCGCCACCCGCGTCGGGTACGTCTGGCTCGAATTCGGCATGGCGGGCGAGAAATGGTTCACCTGCGGCGCGCGGCTTCAGGCCAGCACGCACACCAGCACGGTGCACGCCGACTTCTTCACCACCGATCTGCGCGTGGGCGACGGTTTGCCGCTGGTCAACGAGGCAGGCCAGCCGCTGACCAAGAACGCGCTGGAGGAAGCCCTCGGCGACCACGGCACCGTGCACGACGGCGCGGCCGAGTACCGCGCGGCGATCCGCGCGAAACTGTTCCCCACCTTGAGCGAACAGCGCTACGACGCGCTGATCACCGCGCTGCTCCAGCTGCGGATGCCCAAGCTCTCGCAGCGGCTCGACCCGAGCCTGCTGTCCAATCTGCTCTCCCGCGCGCTTCCTCCGTTGGGGCAGCAGGAGATCGCGGATCTCGCCGAGGGTTTCGAGCGGCTCGACGCGCAACGCGAACGGCTGGGCTCGCTGGAGACCGAAGTCGACGCGACCCGCGCGCTCGCCGCGCGGCAGAAGACCTACGCCCAGCGTGTGCTGCGCGCGGGCGCCGCGAACCTCATCGCCGCGACCACCGAACTCGACGAACTCGCCGCGGCCGCCCGCCGTTCGGCGGAGGAGTACGACGAGGTCGCCGCGAAGAAGGAAGCCGCCGAGGAACGGGCGGCGAAGCTCGAAAAGGACGTCGAGGAGACCGAAGCCCGCCTGTCCGGGCTGACCGAATCCGAGTCGTACCGCAAGGGCCAGGAGCTCGACAAGCTGCGGCAACGGGCCCTGTCCACGCGCGAAAAGGCGGAAGCACTGCGCGCGGACGCGGATCGGCTCCGTGCCGAGGCGGACGCCGACGAGGAGCGTTCACGGGCGGCGAAGCAGGTCGCGAAACGGCAGGCCGATCTCGTGCGCTCGCTGGAGACCGAGGTCCGTGCCGCCGCGACCCGCGCGAACCTGGCCGGGGTGCACGACGAACTCGTCGCCGGGCTGGGTGAACCGGCCCGGCTCCGTCCGTTGCTGCAGGCCGCCGTCCGCGGCAAGCGCGACCAGGTCGAAACGCTCGGCCGGGCGCTGGACAGGCACGAACTCGCGGTCGGGCGGCGTCACGCGGCCGAGGCGGATCTCGACCGCGCGCGGTCGGATTTCTCGGCCGCGCAGGAGCGGCTGGACCTCACGACGGCGACGCGGGAACTCGCGCTGAGCGATCTGCGCACCCGGCTCGCCGAATGGGCGATCGGCTGCCGCGAGCTGCGGTTCCCCGACGTGGAAGCGGTCGTCCGGGATGCCGAGGCGGAGGTTTCGCTGGTGAGCAGGCTCGGCGTCGTCGCCGAGACGGTGCTCGAAGACATCGTCCGGCGGGAGACGGCGACCGGTGCCGCGCTGGCCACCGCGCGCGCCGAGCACGACGAACTCCTCGTCGAGGCCGGCGTGCTCGAAACGGAGGACGTCCTCACGCCCGAACCGCCGCGCACCCGCACGACGGACCGCACCGAGATGAGCGGCGCGCCGCTGTGGCGCCTGGTCGATTTCGCGGGCACGGTCCCGGAAAGCGCCCGGGCGGGGATCGAGGCCGCGCTCGAAGGCGCCGGCCTGCTGGACGCCTGGGTGAACTCCCACGGCGTCGTCGACGGACACGACGTGCTCGCGGAGACCGGGACGCTGCCGGTGGCCACCGGCAGGTCACTCGCCGACGTCCTCGTACCCGAACCCGACGCGGAGCTTTCCCCGGCGAAGATCCGCCGGATCCTGGAAGTGATCGCCTTCGACGACACGCTCCCCGCCGGGCCCGCCGCGATCGGGGCGGACGGCGCCTGGCGGATGGGCGGCCTGTCGGGCAGCTGGGCGAAGGACGCCCCGGCGTACATCGGCGCGCCCGTCCGCCTTCGCGCGCGGGAGCGCCGGATCGCCGGACTGCGGGACAAAATCTCTCTCCGCGAGAAGACCATCGCCGAGCTGGAGAGTGAGCTGGCCGCGCTGCGCGGCAGGCGCGAGCTGATCAAGATCGAACGCGCCGCCCGCCCCAGTCACGAAGATCTCTTTGCCGCGACGGGAGAACTGACCGCGGCCGAGGCCGAGTTGACCGCCGCCGACGCCGCCGTCCGGCACTTGGAGACCGCCGTCTCCGCGCTGGAGATCGAGGCGAAGACCGCGCTGCACGAGCTGACCGCCCAGGCGTCGGAGAGCGGGCTGCCCTCCGAACGCGCGCCGCTGGCCGCGCTCGCCCCGGCCCTGCGCACCTACTCCGACCAGGGCGAGAACTGGTTGTACGAGCACGGGAACCTGCTCACCGCGACCCAACGGGCCGAGCTGTGCGCCGAACAGGCGGACCGGTCGGAGGCGAACGCGGCCCGGCGCGAGGACGAGGCTTCCGAGGCGGAGGCCGAACGCGTCAAGCTCACGGCGATGCTCGAAGCGATCGAAGGAACCGCGGGCAGCGGTCAGCGCGAGGTGCTCGCCGAAATCGAGGGGCTTCGCACGAAACTGCGTGAACTCTCGGGCGAACTCCGCGCCGCGAACGCCGACGCCAAGGAGCTCGCGGTGTCGTTGGGCGCGCTCGGCGTCCGCCGCACGACCGACGCACGGGCCCGCGAGGACGCCGCCAAGAAGCAGGACGCGGCCGCGCACCGGTTCCGGAAGCTCGCGACCGGCGTCTTCCCCGCCGACGGCGGGATCGAGGATCTGCCGAAGTTCCAGGCCACCCTGTCCGCCTCCGACGGGGTGCGGTCGGCGCTCGAAACGGCGCGGCTGGTGGCCGCGGCGTGGCCGTCCGTGCCACACGCGCCGAGGAACCTCGGCGAGGCGCTGCACCGGCTCTCCGAGGCCGTGCACACCTGCCGGAACACTCTCAGCTCGCGGGCGGAACTCGATCTGGAGACCGACGAGGACGTCCAGATCTTCACCGCCGTCGTCGACGGGCTGCGGGTCGGCGCGGCCGAACTGCTGAAGATCCTCTACGCGGAAGCGGAACAGAGCAGGCACGAGATCACCGACCGGGAAAGCGACCTGTTCGACAAGACGCTGACCGGCGACACGCGCCGCCATCTCGCGGCCCGGATCCGGCAGGCCAACGACCTCGTCGACGGCATGAACGCGCGGCTGGAACGCGTGCGGACCGCGTCCAGGGTCGCCGTCCGGCTGGTCTGGCAGGTCTCCCCCGATCTGCCGCCGGGCACCAAGACCGCGCGGGATCTGCTGCTGAAGGATCCGGATCAGCTGACCGCCGAGGATCGCGCGTCCCTGCACAAGTTCTTCCGGGAACGCGTCGAACAGGCGAAGGCGGACGACACGGCGACCAGCTGGGAACAGCAGCTCGCGCAGGTCTTCGACTACACGTCCTGGCACCGGTTCGTGGTCAAGGTGGACCGCGCGAACGGCGCGGGATGGCAGCTGCTGACCAAGAAACTGCACGGCGCGCTTTCCGGTGGGGAGAAGGCGATCGCGCTGCATCTGCCGCTGTTCGCCGCCGTCGCCGCGCACTACCAGGCCGCGCCCGAAGCACCGAGGGTCATCCTGCTCGACGAGGTGTTCGTCGGCGTCGACACCACCAACCGGGGGCAGGTGTTCGGCCTGCTGTCCGAACTCGACCTGGACCTGATGCTGACGTCGGACCACGAATGGTGCACCTACGCCGAACTCGGCGGCGTCGGAATCCACCAGCTCATCACCGGCGGCGACGGTGACGACGCGGTCACCACGGCCCGGTTCACCTGGAACGGTCACGACCTCGCGCCCGCGGGGCATTAGCCTGAGCGGCCCCAAAGCCGGGCGCAGCGGGGTTCTTTCCGCCGTTCGTCCTTGTGCGGCGCGGGACCGCTCGCTACGTTCCTGCCGGTGGCTGTGCGGATCCAGGTACTGGGCTCGCTGCGCGTCTGGCTGGCCGGGAAGGAAGTCGACCTCGGCCCACCGGGTCGCCGTGCCGTCCTGGGGTTGCTGGTGCTCGCCGGTGGCGAGGCGATGTCCAAGCAGGAACTGCTCGACGCGCTGTGGGGCGAACGACCGCCGCGCAGCGCGGTGAACGTGCTCCAGACGCACGTCAAACACCTGCGGCGGCTGCTGGAACCCGGCCGTCCGTCGCGGTCCGGGAGCGAGATCCTGCCGCATGTCGGCGGTGGCTACGCGGTGCGCTGGGACGCCGTCGAGATCGACCTGCCCCACGTGCGCGGGCTTGTCGCCGAGGCGAACGACGCCCAGCGCGACGGAGAGAGCGGCCGTGCCGCGGCGTTGTTCGGCGAGGCCCTGCGCTGGTGGCGTGGCAGGCCACTGGCCGATATCCCTTCGCTCGCAACGCATCCGAAGGTCATGGCGTTACTCGCGGAACGCCGCGCGCTGCTCGCCCGCTACGGCGACGCCATGCTCGCGATCGGCGCCGCCGACGACGTAGTGACCGAATTGGCCGAAGCCGCGGCGGACCAGCCGCTGGACGAGCCCGCACAGGCCCGGTTGATCCGCGCGTACCACGCCACGGGCCAGCGGGCGACGGCTTTCCGGCTCTTCCAGGAGGTTCGCGAGCGGCTCGTCGAGGAACTGGGCGTCGAACCCGGGCCGGAACTCGCCGCGGCGCATGCCGCGCTGCTCGAAGACGGGGAACCGCTTCCGGATCCGCGCCCGGCCGCCCGCGTTCCCCGGCAGTTGCCCGCCGAACCGTCCGGGTTCACCGGCCGGATACTCGAACTGTCCATTTTGGACCAACTGATGCCACGGGCCGGGAACTCCGGCGGCGCCGTGGCACTGGCGGCCGTCACCGGGCCCGCGGGGGCCGGGAAGACCGCGTTGGCCGTGCACTGGGGTCACCGCGTGAAGGACCGGTTCCCGGACGGGCAGTTCTACGCGAATCTGCGCGGCCATTCCGCCGGAGCGCCCGCGACGGCGCTCGAAGTGCTCACCCGGTTCCTGGCCGCGCTGGACGTCCCCGCCGAACGCCTGCCCGCGGACACGGAGACCGCGTCCGCGCTGTACCGGACGCTGATGACCGACCGGAAGGCGCTGGTGGTACTGGACAACGCCGTGGACGTCGATCAGGTCCGGCCGCTGCTGCCCGCCGGGCCGGGATGCCTCGTGCTGGTCACCGCCAGGGACCGGATGGCCGGGCTGGTCGCCCTCCACGGCGCCCGGCGGCTCACGCTGGGCATGCTCGAACCCGGCGAGGCGCTGGAACTGCTCGCGCGTGTGCTCGGTGCCGACTGGGTCCGAGCCGAATACGCAGCGGCCGCCGAGGTGGCCGGGCTGTGCGCGTATCTGCCGCTGGCGCTGAGGATCGCCGCGGCGAACCTGGCCGAAGATCCCGGTAGCGGCATCGAGGACTACGCCATCGAGCTGCGCAAAGGCAATCTGCTCGCCGCGCTGGCCGTGCCGGGCGACGAGCAGATCGCCGTCCGGACCGCCTTCGATCTGTCGTACGCGGCCTTGCCCACCGCCACGCGCCGGTTGTTCCGGCTGCTGAGCCTGGTGCCGGGCAACGACATCGGCGTCGAAGCGGTCGAGATCCTGACCGGCGAAGAACGGGCGGGCCCGATGCTGGACACCCTCGCGAGCGCGCATCTCGTCGAACAACACGCGCCGGACCGCTACCACTTCCACGACCTGCTCCGCCGTTATGCCGCCGATCGCCTGCGGGAATCCCCGGCCGAGACCGGATCCGCCCGGCGCCGCCTGCACGAGTGGTATCTGCGTGGAGCCGACCAGGCGGCGAAAATCGTTTACCCGCACATGTTCCGTTTCCCGCTGTCCGTGCCGGACGGCCCGGTTCCCGCCGGGGCCAAGGAGAACGCGGCGGAATGGCTGGAAGCCGAACTGGGCAACCTCGTCGCCGTCGTCGAGGACGCGGCGCGGACCGGTCCGCGTCCGGTGGCCTGGCTGCTGGCCGACGCCCTGCGCGGCTATTTCTGGATGTCGTCACGGCAAGTGGAGTGGCGGGCGGCCGCCGCGGCGGCGTTGTCCGCCGCCGAGGAAGACGGCGATCTCCGCGCCCGTGTGTCCGCCCGGTTCAGCTTGGCGGACTTGGGTTTTCGCCAAGGGCGGTACCGGGAGGCCGTCCGGGAGCACACCGGCGCGCTCGTGCTCGCCCGGCGGGCCGGATGGGTAGAGGCGCAGGCCGCGGTGCTGGGCAACCTCGGCTGCGTGTACTGGCAGTCGGGGCGGCTCCCGGCCGCGGCGGTGCGGTTCTCCCGGGGTCTGGAGCTGAGCAGACGCGCCGGAAGCCCGGCCGGGGAAGCCGTCGCGCTGGGCAATCTGGGGCTCGTCCACTGGGAGATGGGCGATCTGCCCGGTGCGGCGAGGCAGTACGGCCAGGCGCTGCGCCGGTATCGCGAAATCGGCTCCCGCTACGGGGAGGCGATCAACCTGTCCAACCTCGGGCAGGCGCACCAGGCCCGCGGCCGGGCCGGCGAGGCGGCCAGCCTGCTCGCCAAGGCCCTCGCGCTGCATCGAGAGGCGGGGAACCGGGCCGGGGAAGCGGAAACGCTCGGCAGGCTCGCCTCGGTGTACTGCGATCTCGGCCGTCTCACCGACGCGCTCGACCACGCGCGCGAAGGGCTGCGGCTCGCGCGGGAGACCGGTGAGCCGCGGGGTGAGGGCGAGGCGCTCGTCGCGCTCGCGGGCGTGCATCAGCGCGTGGGGCACCGGCAGGACGCCGTCCGCCGGTACCGGCAGGCGGTGACCCTGCTGCGGGAGACCGGCGACCGGTACCCCGAGGTCGACGCGATCATCGGGCTCGCCACCGCGACCGGCGACCTCGGGCAGGCCCGCCGGGCGCTCGCCCTGGCCGAGCGGGCGGGGTATGGCGCGTTGCGGAAACGGGCGGCGGCCACGATCGAAGCAATTCGCCGGACTTAAGCCGCGATGTCGCTGCTGGTGTCGTACGCGCCCGCCGGATGGAACGTGACGACGACCCACGGGTTGACGCCGTGCTCCTTGCCCGCGCCGTCCCGGCAGGAGAACTCGCTCATGTCGAACGCGCTCCACGCCTTGTCCGGTGTTTTCGTCAGCGACTCCTCGATCCGGCCGACCCAGCGACAGGCCGGACTGTGCACCCGCGCCGTCACCGACGGCTCGGCCCAGCTGATCGTCCCGCCGTCCGCGCACCACGAAAGGTCGAACGTGTAGGTCCACCTCCCCGGGTCTTCGAGCACCACCGGCTTGATGACCTTGACGCCGGAAGCGCAGTCCGGGGCCGCGTGCGCCTCGGCCGGTGTGGTGATCGCGAAACCGGCGCAGAGGACCGCCGAGCAGGCAAGGATTTTCTTGGCCGTCATCACTCACACTGTTCCGTCGGTACCCACTGCCCGCAAGCCGCCGGACGCCGGATCCAACCGACGTCCAATGCCCGTCCAGTGCCGCCGAATAGCTTGTGCTCGCACAGTTTCCGCTGAGGGGAGTACGGATGAGGGCACGACTCATGAAGGCCATGATCGCGGCGGCCACCACGGCGGCGCTCGTCGTCGGGACCGCGAGCGCCGGCTCGGCACAGGCGGCCACGCCGCGGGCGTTCGCGATCTCGTCGGACGGCAAGCTGATGGCCACCTTCACCACCGCCCAGCCCCATGTCCTCGACTGGGTCCGGGTCGTACAGGGCCTCACCTGCGGGGAGCCCCGTCTGATCGGGATCGATTTCCGGGTACAGAACGGTTTGTTGTACGGCGTGGGCGAGAAAGGCTGTATCTACACGATCAAATTCCCGCCCGCGGCAGCGGACGTCATCGTCACGAAAGTCTCGCAACTGAGTGTTCCTTTGTACGGCACGAACTTCGGCGTCGACTTCAACCCGGCCGCCGATCGGCTGCGGGTGATCAGCGACTACGGCCAGAACCTGCGGCACAACCTCGCCGACCACGTCACGGTCGAAGACACCATCCTGACCACGCCACCCGCCGGCGGGCCGACCAGGGGCGTCACGGCCGCCGCCTACACGAACAACGACCTCAACCCCGACACCGCGACCACGCTCTTCGACATCGGCACGGCCACCGACCAGGTGCTCATCCAGTCACCCGCCAACGCCGGACTCCTCAGCCCGACCGGCGCGCTCGGCGTCGACACCGGCCCGATCGCGGGCTTCGACATCTACAGCGACCTGACCAACGGCAAGACGAGTTCAGTGAGCGCGTTCGCCGTGCTCAACCCGGCCTCCGGCCCGTCGACCTTCCACACGGTCAATCTGCTGACCGGCGCGGCGACCAAGGTCGGCGAATTCCCCTTGCCGATCGGGGATATCGCCGTCGCACTCGATACCAACTGAGGCGGGGAACGCCACTGTTCGGTGCCCGGTCTTGGCCGGGCACCGAACAGCGGTGTTCGGGTTTCGCCGGGAAACGGCAATGCCATAGAACCTTCGGAGGTCGAGATGCCTTGTCGGCCGGCGTAGCTCTTCTACCGAGCCTCGCTTGCCCGACCGAGGCTTGGTCGCCGAAAATCGGCGATGCCCTCCGTGTCCGCGGGGCCGGGATTTGTCGGTGGCGAGTCGTATGTTCGTGAGGTGGACACTCATTCCGCGCCTGTGGCGCTTCTGGAAAATCTCACCGACCCGGCCGTGCTGGCCCCGGTGAACGATGTGGTGGATTCCTTGGACGACAAGGATTCCGTCGCTGTCGCGCAGGCGGCGTCGGCGGGGATCGCACGGCTGGAAGCGATCCGGTTCCGGGCTGTGGCGCAGCTGAACCGGCACCGTTCCGGCGCCCGCAGCGTTGTTCAGGAGGTGGCGTTCGCATTGTCCTTTGTGGACAATCACGCGGGTGCGGTGGTCGCCGCAGCCGACGCGTTGACCACCCGCCTGCCCCGCACCCTCGGGTTGATGGACCAAGGGAAACTCGGCGGCTTCGGTGCGATGAAGGTCGCCGCGGCCACCGCGTGGCTGTCGGATACCGACGCGCGCGCTGTTGACGCGGTCCTGGAGGACCGGATCGCGGACAAGAACCCCGGCCAGATCCGCAAAGCCGCCAATCACGCGGCGAACACCATCGATCCGGACGGTGCGGGCAGGCGGGCCGAGGGGCATCGGGACGGCCGTCGTCTCACGTTGCGCCACGGCGAAACCGGGGTCGCCTCGATCGAGGTCGAAGACGCTCCTGCCGAGAAGGCGGCCGCCGCCTACCAGCGCATCGACCGTGAAGCGCGAGCCCTGAAAACCGGTGGCGAGAGCCGTACTTTGGACCAGTTGCGTGCCGATGTCGCTCTCGTTCTCCTCCTTGGTGGCCAGGGTGGTGCGAGTGAACGCAGCGAGGTGTTTCTGTACATGGATCTGTTCACCTATCTCGGCCTGAACGACGAGCCGGCAGAGCTGGCCGGGCACGGTGCTGTTCCCGCGGGCTTGGCCCGCCACATCGCCCGCGGTGAGAACACGGTGCTGCGGCGGATCATCACCGACCCGCTCTCCGGGCAAGTACTCGATCTCGGCCGGGACCGCTATCGGCCGACAGCGGGGCTGGACGAGTTCGTGCGGGTGCGAGACCGGGAATGCCGAAGACCCGGCTGCCACCGCCCCGCCCAAGCCTGCGACCTCGACCACTCGCTGCCGTGGCAGCACGGCGGTCACACCGCCGACACCGAACTGATCGATCTCTGCCGCCGCGACCACCGCTTGAAAGACGAACCTGGCTGGACCTACCAGTTCGCATCGGACGGCACCCTCACCATCATCACCCCCACCGGCCAGGCCTACGACAGCACGCCTCCGCCGCTCCACCAACCCCGGCCACCAGCCGACCAACCGCCACCGTTCTGAGCACTGTCGCCAGAAAACGGCAACAATCCCCACCGGGCGGTGAGTTCCCCGAGCGCCTGGGGCTGCCGCCACACACCATCACCTGCCGGAAACCGGCGATGCCGCATTCGGGCGGTGGCCGGCAACCGCGTTGCCGGAAAACGACAACAACTCAGCCATGCGGCAACAAGACACCTCGCCCTGACCAAAACCGGCAACGGCCCCCGTCCAGGGGGCGATCGCAGTCCGGGCGCCAACAGCGTTGCCGGAAACCGGCGACAGCCCTGCCAGCACGGTGACGCGCTCGCCAGTGCCGGGATTGTCACCACCCGCCCCACCCCTCGCCAGGAAACGGCGACGGCCCAGTCACGCCCCAGAGGTCTCCCAGGTGCCGAACTACACGGGCGCCCACCAGCAGCAACAGCACCGTATGCGGCGGGAGCGCTCGTCAGTTGCCGAATTGTCGACACACACCCCCGCACCCAGCCAAAAGACGGAGACAGCCCGTCCACGCCCTCTGATGCGAGTACAGCCCGAGTCCCAGCAACCTCGCCGAAAAGCGGCAACCACCCGCCCATGCCACGGCGAGATTGCCACCCGCCCCGCTTCCAGCCGAAACCCGACCAGTCCCCTCCAGAACCCCAAGACTCCACCCACGGGCTGAGCCCGAAGACCGGACCGTGATCCGATCCGCACCATCACCGCGATCGGCAGGCTCACCGGGTATGGAAACCGACTACGTCTTCCCCGGCCGCCGCGTCGCCGCGGTCTCGATGGTCCTCGGCCCGGTCTTGTTGCTCATCGGGACGCTGCTGCGGGCGCGCTTCGACTTCTTCTTCCCGAGCCAGCTCAGGGCGATGAGCGAGCATCCCGCGCTGATGACCGCCGCGTACACGTGTTTCCTGGCCGGCAATGTCGTGCTGTGGCCCGCGATCGTCGCGCTCGCCACGAGAATCGGCCGTACCAGGCCGGCGTTGGCCGCCTGGGGTGGGCTGTTCGTCCTCTTCGGACTCTTCGGGCGGACCTTCCATGCCGGGATCGATCAGGCGGCGCTGGGACTCGCCGAACGCCGCGGCGCCGGATTCGCCGAGGGCGTGGTCAGCGAGTCGTATCAGGACCTGCATCTGTTCAGTTTTCTGTCGTTCACGATCATGTTCGGCTGGTACGTCCTCGCCTTCGCCGCTTATCGGGCGAAAGTGCTCGGCGTCGTCGGGTCGATCGGGCTGGCGACGATGGGACTTCTGCCACTCGGCGTTCTGAAAGGTACCGAATTCGTGTCGATCATCGGCACCGCCGGGCTTTGTGTCGCGTTGATTCCGGCCGGTATCCGGGCATTACTGGAAAGTCCCAAACCGAGCCGCCGGACGATGATGCTCACCGCGATCACCGTTCCGGTTCTGGGCGCGCTCGCCTTCGCGAGCACACTGGGCTGACGTCAGGCCAGCCGCGCGGACGTTTTCCCTTTTCTGTCACCGGATTCGTGTTCGCGCCCCGCCGGGAGACAGCTCATCAGCAGTACGAGACCGACCGCACCGAGAAGCATGTGCCCGGCGAGGATGCACAGCCCACAGAATCCGATCCACAATGAGATCTTCATTCTCAGAGAGTAGTGCCGTTCCCGAGAGCGGGGCCCGAACTTGGGAAAGACTTAAGGTCTCCTTTGGGCAAAGGGTCTGTCCGGAGTACGCGCGTAATACACCACCAGCGACACCGTCGCGGCGAGGAACACCACCTGCATCAGGCTCCGCGGCACGAGTTCGTCCATCGTCGAAGTCACCGGCCCGTGCAGTGCCTTGTACACGTTCGCCGGGAACATCCCCAGCAACAACAGCGTCAGCCCGGCGGACGCCCACGGCGCCGTGCGCGACCACAACACGCCCGCCGCACCCACGAGTTCCAGGACGCCGGTGACGGTGACCAGCAGTCCCGGGGCGGGCAGCGCGGGCGGCACCATCGCGATGAGTTCCTCGCGCATGCCGATGAAATGCGCGAGACCGGTGGTGACGAACAGTGCCGCGACACCACCACGCACCGCGACGGGCCAGGGCTTGAACCGCTGGACGCCGAAGACGCCCAGCAGGAACAACGTCGCCGTGACGGCGATCAGCATCAGAACGGGCGCGAGACCGGGATCCATGACCATGCCTTCCGAGCAGCAGCGAATCTTTCCACTGACAAGATGCGCCGTTGCGGGCCATCTTGTCAATGACTAGATTCATCGGCATGAGTCCGTACCACCACGGCGACCTCCGCCGGGCCGTGCTCGACGCCGCCGTCGCGGCCATCACCGAACACGGCCCGGCCGGGGTCAGCCTCCGCGACCTCGCCCGGCGCGCGGGGGTCTCGCACGCCGGGCCGATGCACCACTTCGGCGACAAGGCCGGGGTGCTGACCGCGCTGGCGGCCGAGGGCTTCGACCTGCTCGCGGACGCGCTCGCGGCCGAGGGCGATCGCGGTTTCGTCGAGGTCGGGGTGGCTTACGTGCGCTTCGCGATCGAGCATCGCGCGCATTTCGAGGTGATGTTCCGCCCCGAACTCCACCGCGCGGACGACGCCGCGCTGGCCGCCGCTCGTGACCGCGCGGGAGCCTTGCTGACCAGCGGCGCGTCGTCGGTGAGCGACGACGCGATGGCGGGCGTCGCCGCGTGGTCGTTGATGCACGGCTTCGCGAACCTGTGGCTCACCGGCGCACTTCGTGCCGAGCTCCTCGAGGATCCGGACACCGCCGCCCGCGCGATCGCCCGGATCCTGTTCCCGTGATCAGACCTGCGCCGTGGGCATGACGGTGACCTGCTGAAGGTTCACCCGAGCCGGTAGCGAGGTCAGGAACGCCACGGTCTCGGCGATGTCCTCGGGCTTCAGCCAGGTCAGCGACTCCCGCACGCCGTCCAGCCACTGCAGAGCGCCGGCGTCGGTGACATGACCCTGCAGTTCGGTCTCGACCAGGCCCGGCTCGATCGCCGCGACCCGCACGCCCTTCGGCCCGAGGTCGGCGCGAAGGTTCTTCGACAGGTGCGTCACGTAAGCCTTCGAGGCGACGTACACGGCGAAGGACGGGAAGATGGCCTGCGCGCCGATGGACGAGGTGTTCACCAGGTCCGCGACGCCCTTCTCGTCCGCCGAAGCGACGAGATGCGGGACGAACGCCCCGATCGCGTTCATCAGGCCCGTCATGTTGACGTCGATCATGCGCTGCCAGTCGTCGGTGGCGAGTTCGTCGATCGGCGCGGCCAGCATCACGCCGGCGTTGTTGAACAAGAGGTCCGCGCGGCCCAGTTTCGCTTCGACCTCGGCCGCCGCGGCCCGCATCGCCGCGGCGTCGGCGACGTCGGCGGCGAGCACGAGCGCGGTACCGCCGTCGCGCTCGATCTCCTTGGCCAGCGTTTCCAACCGGTCCGCCCGGCGGGCGATCAGCGCGACCGAAGCACCGGAGGCGGCGAGCCGCCGAGCGGCCGCCTCGCCGATGCCGCTGGACGCTCCGGTGACGACGGCGACCCTGTTCGCGTGCGAGTTCGACATTTCTTTTTCTCCTAAGTGGACTCATTCACGAGGTGACGAGTCCAGAAAACCGGGCCCCGCCCGGAGATGGCACGGTCTGTTCAGCCTGGGTCCGGCAGTACCAGCCAGGGCGGGCACGGAACTGTTACGCGCTCATCGAGTTCCGCGGACACGGACCGGCCAGCGTGATCGGTATGCGAATCCGATCCCTCGCGCTCGCGCTGGCCATGATGACGGCCACGGCGGCCCCCGCGTCGGCCGTCATCGGCGGCACCGAGTCCACCCGGCCCTACGACTTCATGGTCTCGCTCCAGTACGACTCGCCCCGCCCGGACGGACACCGGTGCGGGGCGGTGCTCATCGCGCCCCAATGGGCGGTCACGGCCGGGCATTGCGCCAACACTCCGACGGGTTCGACGGCCGGGGTCCCGCGCGGCTGGAAGGTCCGCGTCGGTTCGCTGGACACCACCACCGGCGGCGAAGTCACCGTGGTCGACAAGTTCTACCGGCGCCACAACTCGTACAACCCGGCCGGCGAGGACATCGCGGTCCTGCATCTGCGAAACCCGGTGCGCGCCAAGCCCATTCGCCTCGCCGGGGCCACTCCCGGCGTCGGCACCCCGGTCCGCATCCTCGGCTGGGGCGCGGCCGCGACCGGTTGCGACGACTTCAAGGACCCGAAGTGTTTTCCGAGCAAGCTGCGTGAAGCGGACACCGAGGTCGTGCCGCTCGACCGGTGCTGGGACGACGACGGGCACACCCTGCCGTTGTGCGTCGGCCGCGCCGAGCCGCCCGTCGGCCCGGGCACGACGGACTCCGGCGGACCCGCCTTGATCCGTTCGGGCGACGGCTGGGCGCTGGCCGGAACGGTCATCGGCCCCGGCATCAGGGGCGCCGACTTCCCCGACATGTACACCGACGTCTCGAAGAACGCCGCGTGGATCAACGGCATCGTGACCGGGACCGACGTTCCCCCGGACACCCCGGTCCCGAACGTGGAGGGCACGGCCGCGGTGGGCGACTGCAAGGGCGCGGTGGTACGGGCCGCCACCGCGCGTCCCGAAGACCCGGCGCTGGCGCTGACCAACGGCCACTGCGTGCCGAGCGGGCGGCCCGCACCGGGGAAGGCCTTGGTCGACCGGCCCGCCGACCTGCCGCGTCCGGTCACCATCGCCGACCGGGAGGGCTATCCGAAAACCAGCGCCCGCGCCACCCGGCTGGTCTACGCGACGATGACCGGCACCGACATCGCGCTCTACCGGCTGGACAAGACCTACGCGCAGCTGGCCAGGGAGGGCGCGAAGGTCTTCCGGCTGACCACCACCCCGATGCGCGCCGGAGACCGGCTCCTCATGGCCTACTCCAGCAGCAGGCCGAGTTGCACCGTGGAGGCCGTGGTGCCGCACCTGCGAGAGGCCGGATACCAGCAGGACGACGCGGTTCGCTACGCCCCGGGCGACACCTGCGTGAGCGGCCCCGGCTACTCCGGTTCCGTGCTGCTGTCCCGCGACGGGAACACGGTCATGGGCATCAACAACACCCACAACCGTGACGGTGAGCGCTGCACCGAAGGCAACCCGTGCGAGGTCGGCCGGAACGGGACCGTGAAGGTGCTGAAGGGCCGCAGCTACGGCCAGCAGGTCCACCGGATCGCGGCCTGTCTCATCCAGGGATCCCGGCTCGACCTGCGACGATGTGGCCACGAAAAATAATTCCCACCGGCTGTCGAATCGGCGGGACGCTCTTCGTGTAGGTGATGACAAGCCGCTCCGACTTCAGGAGGACGCCATGACCCAGTACCTGATCAGCCTGTACCAGCCCGACGGTCCCGTTCCGCCGCCGGAGTTCCTGGAGCCGATCGCGCGCAAGATCCAGGCGCTCGACGACGAGATGAAGGCCGCGGGTGTCTGGGTCTTCGCCGGCGGTCTCCACCCGCCGACCACGGCGACCGTGCTGCGGGCCAAGGAGAACGGCGAGATCGCGATGACCGACGGGCCGTACGTCGAGGGCAAGGAACATCTCGGCGGTTTCACCATCATCGAGGCGCCGGACCTGGACGCCGCGCTCGAATGGGGCCGCCGCGTCACCGAGATCACCTACCTTCCGGTCGAGGTCCGGCCGTTCCAGGGCGACGAAGGCCCTTCGTGCGTGTGACCACCGAGGAAATCGGACGCGTCTTCACCGAGGAGTACGGCCGTGCGGTGGCCGTACTGGTCCGGGTCTTCGGCAGCATCGACATCGCCGAGGAAGCGGTGCAGGACGCCTTCGCCGAGGCGGTGGACCGCTGGCCGTCCAGCGGTCCACCGCCCAGCCCCGCGGGCTGGATCATCACGACCGCGCGCAACAAGGCCATCGACCGGTTGCGCCGGGAAGCCGCGCGCGACGACAAACACGCCCAGGCCGCGCTGATCAGCGCGAGTGAGGAACCGGTGGAGGAGGGTCCCGTGCGTGACGACCGGTTACGGCTGATCTTCACCTGCTGCCACCCCGCGCTGGCCGTCACCGCGCAGGTCGCGCTGACGCTGAAACTGCTGGGCGGGCTGACCACCGGCGAGATCGCGCACGCGTTCTTCGTCCCCGAAACGACGATGGCGCAACGGCTGGTCCGGGCGAAGGGCAAGATCCGCGCCGCGAAGATCCCGTACCGCGTCCCGGACGACGCCGACCTGCCGGACCGGTTGCGTTCGGTGCTCGCCGTGATCTACCTCGTGTTCAACGAGGGGTACACGGCCACGTCGGGCGATCGGCTGGTGCGGGAAGACCTGTGCGCCGAAGCGATCCGGCTCGGCAGGTTGCTGACCGGCCTCATGCCCGACGAACCGGAGGCCACCGGGCTGCTGGCGCTGATGCTGCTCACCGAGTCCCGCCGTGCCGCCCGCACCGGCACGGACGGCGAGGTCGTGCTGCTGGCGGAGCAGGACCGGTCGCGGTGGGACCGCGAGCTGATCGCCGAAGGGCAGGCGCTGGTCCGTGCCTGCCTGCGGCGGAACCAGCCGGGTCCGTACCAGATCCAGGCGGCGATCAACGCCGTCCACAGCGACGCCGCCGACGCGGCGAGCACGGACTGGTCGCAGATCGTCCAGCTGTACGACCTGTTGCTGGCGGCGAATCCGACGCCGATCGTCGCGCTCAACCGGGCCGTCGCGGTCGCCGAGGTGGACGGCCCCGACGCGGCGCTCACCGTGATCGACGGCCTCGAGCTGGAGGAATACCACCTGTACCACGCCATCCGCGCGGATCTGCTGCATCGTCTCGGCCGCCGGGAGGAGTCGGCGCGGTCCTACGAAGCGGCGATCCGACGGGCGGAAAACAGCACCGAACGGCGGCTGCTGGAACGGAAGCTGGCCGCGGTCAGTCCGTGATCAGCCGGGCCGCGCCGGGCCCCTTGGCGGCGAGGACGTCACCGGGATTCACCAGCACGCACTGTTCGAAGGACAGGCAGCCGCAGCCGATGCATTCGGTGAACCGGTCCCGCATGCACTCCAGCTGCTCGATGCGCTTGTTCAGTTCGGCGCTCCAGCACTGGGAGGCCCGCTGCCAGAACGCCTGGTCCGGGGCGGCGCCCTCCGGCAGGAAGTCGAGCACGCCGCCGATCACCTCCAGCGGGATGCCGAGGTGGTGCGACGCGCGGATGAACGCGACGAGACGAAGCGCGCTGCGGGGGTAGCGGCGCTGGTTCCCGCTGGTCCGCCTGCTGCTGATGAGGCCCTGGCGTTCGTAGAACCGCAGGGCGGAGGTGGCGACGCCGCTGCGCCGGGACAGCTCGCCGATGGTGAGTTCGGCCGGCAGTTCGGACATGGTCACGATCCTAGCTTGACTTGAACCCTTGTTTAAGTTTCATGCTGGAGCCATGACCGCACAGGGGACCTCCGAAATGACCATCCACAACGGACATTGGCCGACACCGGACGAGTCGACGGTGGTGGTGGCGCGGGAATGGCCGGACGCCGACGCGGCACGGGCGGCGTTCAAGAGCCACGACGGACTCGTTTCCTTCACCGCGTACGAAGGCATCGACCACGACGGCGCCTTCACTTACGAGCAGTGGACCAGCGAAGACGCCATCCAGGGCCTGGATGGCGCGCCAGTGTTCCGCCTCTACCGCGGACAGCGCGGCGAGGGCGCGCCCGGCTGCCTCGTGATCGTCTCGGTCGAGTTCGAAGGACCCGACGAGCAGCGGCAACGCGACTGGATCGACCTCGTCTTCGAAGCGCTGGCGTCCGAACCCGCGCGTCCCGAAGGCGGGATCTCGGGGTTCTTCCACGTGAGCACCGACGGGACCAGGGTGCTGAACTACGCCGAATGGGCCAGCGCCGAAGCCCACCTCGCCGCGCTCGCGGCACCCGGCGCCGACGGCATCGGGACGACGGACCTGTGGAAGAAGGTGCAGACCTACCCGGGGATGTCGGGCGGGTCGGTCAAGCGGTACCGCCCGGTCTTCTCGGCGGTGGCGGCATGAAGCCGATCCTGGTCGCGGGCGCCACGGGCAACGTCGGCTCGCAGGTGGTAACCCAGTTGCGGGCGCGAGACGTCCCGGTCCGGCCGCTGAGCCGGAATCCGCCTGCCGACGGCGTCCGCGGTGACCTGGCGAAACCGGAAACGATCGCACCGGCACTCGACGGCGTCGACACCGTGTTCCTGATGCTCTCCGGCTCCGCCGAGGCCCTGGTCCCCACGGTGTCGTTGCTCGGGGAGCGCGTGAAGCGCGTGGTGTTCCTTTCCTCGGGCGCAGTCGACGATTCGCCGGCGGAGCAGGACAACGCCATCGGCGCCTGGCATCGCACCGTCGAGGAGTCGATCGAAGCCGCGGGGCTGGAATGGACTTTCCTGCGGCCGCACGGATTCGCGGCCAACACCCTCGGCTGGGCGTCGTCGATCCGCGCGGACGGCGTGGTCCGCGGCGCGTACGGCGAGGCGTCGATGCCGCTGATCCACGAGAAGGACATCGCCGCGGTGGCCGTCGAAGCGCTGACCGGCGACGGGCACGCGGGGGCGAAGTACACGCTCACCGGCACCCGCCCGATGACGCAGGCCGAGCAGGTCCGGATCATCGGCGAGGCCGCGGGACGCCCGGCGCGCTGGGAAGAGATCCCGCTCGAAGAAGCACGTGCGGCCATGCTCGCCAAGATGCCGGAGTTCATCGTCGAAACGATGCTGGCCGGATTGCGGGAGCTGGTGACGAAACCGGGCGAGGTCACCTCCACCGTCCAGGACGTCACCGGCAGGCCGGGGCTGGACTTCGAGGTCTGGGTGGCCGAGCACGCCGCGGCGTTCCGGTAAACTCGGGTTCGTGTCGACACCGGTTCATGCCGCGGTGGTCCGCTAGCCGCCGTTCCTGACCTTGTCCCCCGACGAGCCACGCCCGCGGGGTTACTTCGCCGCGGGCGGATCCAGGAACGGAAATCATGAACCCCCTGTCCACAAAGGACGGTGGTCGGCGCTGGCTGACCACCGTCGGCACGAAAATGCCCCGTCCCGTCGTCGCCGTCGACGATCGCATCACCGCCGGCGAGGCGTTCCGGCTCGCCGCGTCCGGCACCGGTCTCGCCTGGCACGGCGATTTCCCCGGCGCGCGGAACCTCCTCGCCGCGATGTCCCGGCGTTGCGGCACGGCCGCCGGGAAACCCTTTCGGGACCAGCTGAACCATCGGGCGCGCCGGGCGCGGATCCTCGGCAGGCTGCTGGTCCCGCTGGACCCCGGCCACGTCCTGCCGTTGCGCCGCGGGCCCGACGTGCGCGAAGCCTGCGCCGAGGTGTACGGCCCGTCCGAAACCCCGTCGCTGGTTTCCTTGCGTGAGCTGCTGGGCGTCATCGGCGCGCACGAGTGGCGGGTGAAGGGCGTCGAGATCCCGGCGCTCGGCGCGAAGATCCATCCGCATCACGGGGTCTTCTCCCCCGTCCGCGGCGAGTACGTCGATCTGGTGGCGAGAACTCCGTTGCCCGCCAAGCGATTGGCGTTCGACATCGGCACCGGCACCGGGGTGCTCGCCGCGGTCCTCGCGCGTCGAGGGGTCGAGCGCGTGGTCGCGACGGACAACGAGCCGCGGGCGCTAGCCTGCGCGCGGGAGAACTTCGCGCGTCTCGGTTTCGGCGGGATCGAAACCCGCCACGCGGACGTGTTCCCGCCGGGCCGCGCGCCGCTGGTCGTCTGCAATCCGCCGTGGCTGCCCGTCCGCGCGCACACCCCGCTCGAACGCGCCGTCTACGACCCGGGAAGCCGGATGCTCAAGGCTTTCCTCGACCGGCTTCCCCGGCACCTCGAACCCGGCGGGGAGGCGTGGCTGATCCTGTCCGACCTCGCGGAACTGCTGGGTCTGCGCACGCGCGAAGAACTCCTCGGCGGGTTCGAGCGGTCCGGCCTCGAAGTCCGGGGGCGGGAGGACATCCGCCCGCGGCATCCGCGAGCCGACGCGAAGGAGGTCACATCGCTGTGGCGGCTCACAACCCGAGCAGCGCCCGTGCCTGACTGATGAACACGCGGGCGGCGGGGCTGACCGGCCCCTCCGTCCGCCAAGCCAGCGCCAGTTTCGCGCGCAGCCCGGCGGGCCGCGTGATCTCCATGGCGTGCAGTTCCGTGTAGTGCGTCGCCAGAGACATCGGCACCACGGCGACACCGAGCCCGCGCCCGACCAGTTCGGCGACGACGTTCGGGTCGCCCGCCTCCAGGGTCACCCTCGGCTGGGCGCTGTCGGCGAGGAACGCCGCGTCGACGATCGCGCGCATGCCGGTGCCCTTCGGCAGGCTCACCAGGGAACGGCCTTCCAGCTCCGACAGCGTGATCGTGGCCTGCCCGGTGAGCGGATCCTCCGGCCCGGAGATGACGACGAGCGGCTCGTCGAGGACGACCTCCAGGCCGATCCCCGGCGGCGGTTCGCCGGAGACCCCGATCAGCGCGACGTCGAACCGGCCGTCGGCGACCCCCGCGAGCAGGATGTCGGAGGTCGCCTCGGCGAGCGTGATGTCGACCGCCGGGTGACGCTCGTGGAACCGCGCGAGCAGATCCGGCAGGTTGACCGGGCCACGCGAGGACACCATGCCCATCGCGACCTGACCGCGGACCAGCCCGGTCAGATCGTCGACCGCCTGCCGCACGCCGGCGATGGCGGCGAGCGCGGCCCGGGCGTGCGGGAGCGCGGCGGCGCCGACCTCGGTCAGCCGCACCGCCCTGGCCGACCGGTCGAGCAACGGCTGCCCGAGTTCGCGTTCGAGGCGGCGGATCTGGGCGCTGACGCCGGGTTGCGCGACGTGCAGCCGCTCGGCGGCTCGGGTGAAGTTCGCTTCCTCGGCCACCGCGACGAAGTATTCGAGCTGGCGAAGTTCCATAACCGATGATTCTAGTTGCCAGATGAACCAGATCTTGGACTTCTGACCGAATCGGGATCAAGCTGGGGACATGACCACGATGCTCCGCTCCGGCGACCCGGATTACGACAACGAACTCGCCGGTTTCCAGACCGCAGTGCCCCGCCGTCCCGACGTCATCGTGCCCGCCGCTTCGGCCGCCGACGTCGTCGAGGCCGTCCGTCACGCCGTCGAGCACGACCTCCCGATCGCGGTCCACTCGACGGGGCACGGCGTGGGCGTCCCCTTCGCGGGTGGTGTCCTCGTCACCACGCCCCGCATGACCGGGATCCGGATCGAAGACGGCGTCGCACGCGTCGAAGCGGGCGTGCGCTGGGGTGCGGTCATCGAAGCGGCCGCGGAGCACGGGCTCGCGCCACTGAGCGGCTCCTTCCCCGGCGTCGGAGTCGTCGGCTACACCCTCGGCGGCGGGTTCAGCCTGCTCGGCCGCAAGTACGGCCTGGCCGCGGACCAGGTGACCGCGATCGAGGTGGTGACCGCCGACGGACAGCTGCGCCGCGCCACGCCGGACACCGAAAGCGACCTGTTCTGGGCACTGCGCGGCGGTCGCGACAACTTCGGGATCGTCACGGCGCTGGAGTTCCGGCTCGTCCCGGTCACCCGGCTGTACGGCGGCAGCCTGCAATTCGGCACCGAATCGCTGTCCGCGGTGCTCCACGCGTGGCGCGACTGGGCGGCGGGGATGCCGCGCGAGATGACGTCGTCGCTGGGCATGGTCCCGATGCCAGACCTGCCGATGGTGCCCGAACCGCTGCGCGGGCAGCACGTCGCGCAGATCCGGGTCGCCTATCTCGGCGACGCCGCCGAGGGCGAGCGCCTCGTCGCCCCGCTGCGCGCCGCCGCCCCCGTGCTGGGTGACACGCTCGCCGAAATCCCGTTCACCGAATCGGGCAAGATCGCGAACGAGCCGCCCTTCCCGCACGGCTACCGCGCCGACAACGCCACCGTGTCCGAACTCAACGACACGATGCTCGACGCGATCCTCGAACACGCCGGCCCGGACGCCCCGGTGCCGACCGTCGTCCTGCTGGATCTGCTCGGCGGCGCGCTGTCCGACGCACCTGAGCACCCCGGCGTCGGCTGGGACCGTGAGGCGAGCTTCACCGTCCGGGCGCTGTCCGTGGTGGACGACGCTTCGATCACCGAGATCCGGAGCGCGCACGCGAAGCTGTTCGACGCGCTGAAGCCCTGGTCGACAGGCAAGCTGCTGACCTTCGTCTACGGCGAGAGCGCGGCGGGCGAGGAGGCGGCCAAGGTGTACTCCCCGGCCGATCTGCGGCGGCTGGCCGAGGTCAAGGCGGCCGTCGACCCGGCGAACCGGTTCCGGCTGACCCATAACGTCGCACCGGCGCGTGACGCGGGGTGATCCTCCCGCGTTTCGTCCTCTGGATGCGGTAGTCGCCGGCGCGAGTACCGCATCCAGAGGGCTGAATGCGGGAGATCAGCGGGAGATCGTGACGATCGGGATCACCCGATCGGTCTTCTTCTCGTAGTCGGCGAAGCCCGGCATCAGGCTGACCATCTTGGCGTAGAGCCGGTCACGCTCGGCGCGGTCTTCGAGTACGACGGTCGCGGTCGCCTCGAACTTCTCCGTGCCGACCTCGACGGTGACCTTCGGGTTCGCCAGGATGTTGTGGTACCAGGCCGGGTTCTTGTCCGCCCCGGCGTACGACGCGGCGACGACGTACTTGCCGTCCTCCTCCGCGTACGCGAGCGGCGACGTGCGAGGCTCGCCGCTCTTCGCCCCGGTGGTGGTGAGGAGCAGCAGCGAACCGCCCTCGAACGGACCGCCGACCTTCCCCTCGTTCTCGCGGAACTCCTTGATGATGTTCTTGTTCCAGTCGAGCGCTTCGGACAACTTTTCCTCCAGTGTCGATCTTCTCGATACCGAGGCTACTCAGCCTTCACGGGCCTTGCGGCGTTGTTCTTCGGCGCGCTCCCGGCACTTGCGCAGGAATTCTTCGTCGTCCTCGGCGCTCGTCGCGGCGAAGCGGCCCGGCCGGTCGTACTCCGGGAACGCCGGGGTCTCACGCTCGAAGCGGCCGCGCGGGGCGCGGGCGGCGTGCTGCGGACGACCGGCGACCAGCCAGACGATCGAGCCGATCAACGGGACGAGCAGCACCAGCAGCAGCCACATCCCCTTCGGCATGTTGCGGCACGATCCCTCGTCGGTGGTGATCACGTCGACGATGCAGAAGATCCACAGACCGAGCGTGAGAACGCCGAAGAAACCATTGAAATACAGCATCGAAAGACTCCCCAGTTCCAGATGACCGGGGTAAGTCTTAGCACAGGAGCGCGTCGAGAATCCCCGCGGCCACTTGCCGCGCCTGCGTTTCCCCGGGGCACCGCTTGGGCCCTGCTCCGAACGGACGTTCCGCCAGGTCCACCTCGACCACTTCGCCACCGGACCACCGCCGGGTGACCCGGACCGGCGGATCCTCACGCAGGACCCGGTCGAGCAGATCTTCGACGTCCTCACCGGGCAGGTGGGCGGCCAGCGCCTTGCCGAGCAGCTTGGCCGTCGCGTCACAGGCCTGCACCAGAAGCCCGATCCGCGCGGCCGTCCGCTCGTCGACTTCGCCGCAGGTTTCGATCAGCCGCCGCATGGCCTCCTCGGCGTCGGCCCCGATCTCCGTGTGCGGATGGTAGGCGCCGGAAACCGTCGCGACGTCGCGGGAAACGTCCGGCAGGCCGAGCTCGGCGGCCAGCACGGCCACCGGGACCGTCCACACAGTCCGCTCCACCGGCGCGTCCCGCATT
Source organism: Amycolatopsis lurida (assembly GCF_900105055.1). Lineage (NCBI taxonomy): Bacteria > Bacillati > Actinomycetota > Actinomycetes > Pseudonocardiales > Pseudonocardiaceae > Amycolatopsis > Amycolatopsis lurida. The sequence continues at coordinate 5,105,785 of NZ_FNTA01000004.1, read as the reverse complement.
TCCCTGGCGAGCGCGAAAGCCTTGTCCCGCAAGGAATCCATTGGCGCGAGTTCGGCGAGCACCAGCGTCCGGCGCCGCGCGTGGTCCTCCGGCCGGCTGAACCGGGCGACGTTCGCCCGCAACCACCGGACACCACCCGGCTCGACGTCCTGGGGCACCGGCGGGACGGGGGCTTCGATCAGCGGATTCTCCATACCGTGACGCTAAGTGCGGAACGCTTCGGTCACGGCCGAAACATGAGCACGGCGTCGTTGTTATGGTGATCGGGTGACGGCCGTGTCGGAGGCAACCGAAGTCGACGGCGCGGGGCGGACGGCGCAACCGCGCCAGCTGATCGTGACCGTGTACGGACTCTATTCCCGCGGCGAGGGCGGCTGGCTCTCCGTCCGGTCCCTGATCGATCTGCTGGCGGGCGTGGACGTCGAGGAACCGGCCGTCCGGTCGTCTATCTCCCGGCTGAAACGGCGCGGGATCCTTTCCGCGGTACGCCGGAACGGGGCCGCGGGCTACGAACTTTCCGAAACCGCGCTGGCGATCCTGCGCGAAGGCGACGAGCGGATCTTCCGCCGCGAACGCGCCACCCCCGGCGACGGCTGGCTGCTCGCGGTGTTCTCCGTCCCGGAAGCCGAACGGCACAAAAGGCACGTTCTTCGCACACAGCTCGCCCGGCTCGGCTTCGGGACGGCGTCGTCCGGGGTCTGGATCGCGCCCGCGCATCTGCGCGACGCGACCTCCGACATGCTGCGACGGCTCGACCTCGAGGGCTACGCCGATCTCTTCCACGCCGAGCACCTCGCGTTCGGCGACGTGCGGGAGAAGATCCGCGAATGGTGGGACCTCGATCAGCTCGAGTCGCTGTACACCGCGTTCCTCGACGAGCACGCGGCCGCGCTGCGGCGGTGGCAGCGGCGCAAGACCACGGACGAGGCCGAAGCGTTCGCCGACTACGTCCGCGTGCTGACCGACTGGCGCCGGCTGCCCTACCTCGACCCCGGTCTGCCCGCCGAACTGCTGCCACCGGGCTGGGCGGGGATCCGCGCGGCGGACCTGTTCTTCACGCTGCACGCGCGGCTGGGCGAGGCCGCGGCCGCGCACGTCTCACGCACACTGCCTTGACGCACGTGCCGGGGGGCGGTGGGGTCGTGAGTGGTAAGTGTCGTTAGAACGACACTTACCACTCACGACCCACGGCACCGGCGGGCCTACGCCACCACCGCGAAGCCCTGCACCTCCACCAGCGCCTCCGCGTCCCACAGCCGGCTGACGCCGATCCCCGCCATGGCGGGGTACTCGCTCCCGGCCAGGCGCTTCCACACCGCGCCGATCTCGCGCGCGTGGGCACGATAGTCGTCCATGTCGACGATGTAGACGGTCACGCTGCACAGGTCCGACGGCGTCCCGCCCGCCGCGCGCAACGCCGTGAGCAAGTTGGACAGCGCGCGTTCGAACTGCTCGACCACGCCTTCGCCGACGATGCGGTTCTCCTCGTCCAACGCCGTCTGACCGGCGAGGAAGACGAATCTCCCGGTCGCGGCGACGGCGTGCGAGAAGCCGGAGGGACGGCCGAGTCCGGGCGGGTTGATGCGCTCCATACGGGTCAGCATATCCCGTATCGTTGACGATCGTACATACCGCGACATACCCTGAGCGACGTGCGTATCGCGGTGTTAGGCGGCGGCCCGGCGGGGCTCTACTTCGCCACGCTGGCGAAACAGCTCCATCCCGATCACGAGATCACCGTCTGGGAGCGCAACGCGCCCGACGACACCTTCGGGTTCGGGGTGGTGTTCTCCGACGAGACGCTCGGCGGGATCGAACACGCCGACCCGGTGATCCACGCCGCCATGCGCCGCGAGTTCGCGCGCTGGGACGACATCGACGTCCACTTCCGCGGCACGGTGCACACCTCGGGCGGGCACGGCTTCGCCGCGATGAGCCGCAAACGGCTGCTCGGCATCCTCCAGGAACGCTGTGCGGAACTCGGTGTGGACGTGCGTTTCCGCACCGAGGCGCCGAGCGCGGCGGCCGCGAGCGCCGAGTACGACCTCGTCGTCGCGGCGGACGGCGTCAACTCCCCGACCCGCAACGCCCTGGCCGAAAGCTTCAGGCCGAGCCTCCAGACCCGGCGCTGCAAGTACATCTGGCTCGGCACGGATCTTGTTTTCGACGCCTTCAAGTTCTACGTCCTCGAAACCCCGCACGGGATCATGCAGATCCACGGCTACCCGTACGGCGACACCGCGAGCACGTTCATCCTCGAACTGCACGAGGACGTCTGGGAGCGCGCTTTCGGCGAGATCGCCGCCACGACGCTGGCGCCGGGTGAAAGCGACGAGAAGTCCATCGAGGTCATCCGCGAACTGTGCGCGGACGTCCTCGGCGGCCATCAGGTGTTCGCCAACAACTCGAAGTGGACCGCGTTCGCCACCGTGCGCTGCGCGAGCTGGCGGCACGAGAACGTCGTCCTGCTCGGCGACGCCGCGCACACCGCGCATTTCTCCATCGGCTCCGGCACGAAGCTCGCCATGGAGGACGCCCTCGCGCTGGCCGCCTGCCTGCACGAGCAGTCCGATATGGACACCGCGCTGGAAGCCTACGAAGCCGAGCGCCGCCCTGTCGTCGACTCCACTCAGCGCGCCGCGCAGGCGAGCCTGGAGTGGTTCGAGAACATGGGCCAGTACACCCACCAGGATCCGGCCCAGTTCGCGTTCAACATCCTCACCCGCAGCCGCCGCGTCACCTACGACAACCTCCGGCTGCGCGACCCCGAGTTCGCCGCGGAACTGGACACCTGGTTCGCATCCACTTTGGACTCCGGCGCCCGGCCCCCGATGTTCCAGCCGTTCCGGATCGGGAACCTCGACCTGCCGAACCGCGTCGTCGTCTCGCCGATGGACATGTACTCGTCCGAAGACGGCGTCCCGACCGATTTCCACTTGGTACACCTGGGAAGCAAGGCACTCGGTGGCGCCGGGCTGGTGATGACGGAGATGGTCTGCGTCTCCGAAACCGGCCGCATCACGCCGGGTTGCGGCGGCCTGTACACCGAAGAGCAGGAGCGCGCCTGGGCACGGATCACCGACTTCGTCCACGGCCACACTCCCGCGCGCATCGGTGTCCAGCTGGGACATTCGGGACGCAAGGGCTCCACGAAACTGATGTGGGACGGCATCGACCAGCCGCTCCCCGAGGGCAACTGGGAGATCTGCGCGCCGTCGGCGATCCCGTACAGCGAAGCGAATCAGACCCCACGTGAACTCACGGTCACTGAGCTACAAGAGATCCGCGAACAGTTCGCGGAATCCGCCCGAGCCGCCGCGCGCGCCGGGTTCGACCTCCTCGAACTGCACTGCGCGCACGGCTATCTCCTGTCTTCGTTCCTGTCGCCACTGACCAACCGGCGCACCGACGAGTACGGCGGCTCTCTGGAGAACAGGCTGCGTTTCCCGCTCGAAGTCTTCGACGCCGTCCGCGCGGCGTGGCCCGCCGAACGGCCGATGACGGTCCGCATCTCGGCGACCGACTGGCACGAAGGCGGAATCGACGTCGACGACGCCGTCGAGATCGCCCGCGCGTTCGCCGAGCACGGGGCAGACGGCATCGACGTGTCGACCGGTCAGGTGGTCAGCGAGGAGAAACCCGCGTACGGCCGCAGTTACCAGACGCCGTACGCCGACCGGATCCGCAACGAGATCGGGCGCGAGTACGGGATCGCGGTGATCGCCGTCGGCGCGATCTCGTCCTACGACGACGTCAATTCGCTGATCCTGGCCGGCCGTGCGGATCTTTGCGCACTCGGCAGGACACATCTCTACGATCCACAGTGGACACTGCATGCGGCCGCCGAACAGGGCTATCCGATGCCGTGGCCGAAGCAGTTCGCGGCGGGCAGCCGGAAACCGCAGGGCGGCCGGGCCGACGGGCCGAAACCACGGCTGGAACTCCTTCGCTCCGGCGAAACCGGCACCGCGCACGCCCGCTGGCGACCTGGGAGCGACCGATGACCGCCTTCGCGCTGAGTCCCGAACAGCAGATCTTCGCCGCGGAGGTCCGGCGGCTGGGCGCCGAAAAGCTCCGCCCGCTGGCCGGCTCCGGTACCGAAGGCGCGGTGAACCGGCCTCTGCTCAAGGAAATGGGCGCACTCGGCCTGCTCTCCCGGCTGTTCCCCGGCGTCGAGGGCGGCAGCCCGAGCCGGGAGGCCGCCGCGACGGATCTCTGCATCCTGCGCGAATCCCTGGCCAGCCAGAGCACCGAAGCCGAGACCGCTTTGGCGCTCCAGGGCCTTGGCACGTATCCGGTACTGCAGTCCGGGCAGGATTCGCAGGTCTCGAAGTGGGTGCCCGCCGTGGCCGCGGGCGACGCCGTCGCCGCGTTCGCGCTCACCGAGCCGAACGCGGGCTCGGACGCGGCGGCACTGGAGCTCGCCGCCGAGCCCGACGGCGACGGCTGGCGTCTCACCGGCGAGAAGATGTGGATCTCCAACGCCCCCGAGGCCGATTTCTACAGCGTCTTCGCCCGCACCACCCCGGACGCGGGTTCTCGCGGCGTGTCCGCGTTCGTCGTCCCGGCCGACCGCGCCGGGCTCTCGGGCGAGCACCTCGACCTCGTCAGCCCGCATCCCATCGGCACCCTGGTCTTCGACGGCGTCCGTGTCGAACGGGACGAACTGCTCGGCGAGCAGGATCGCGGTTTCGGTGTGGCGATGCGGACCCTGGACCTGTTCCGGCCGAGTGTCGGAGCGTTCGCCGTCGGGATGGCGCAGGCCGCGCTCGACGCCGCCGTCGCCCACGCCCAGTCCCGGGTCGCGTTCGGCGGGCCGTTGCTCAAGCAGCAGACCGTGGCGCACACCCTCGCCGAAATGGCGACCCGCACGGAGGCGTCCCGCCTGCTGGTCTACGCCGCGGCCGCCGCCTACGACGCGGGCGAGCGGAACCTCGCGGGCCGGGCCGCGATGGCGAAACTGTTCGCCACCGAGACCGCGCAGTACGTCGTCGACTCGGCCGTGCAGATTCACGGCGCGCGGGCGCTGCGGCGAGGGCATCTGCTCGAACACCTCTACCGCGAGGTCCGCGCGCCGCGGATCTACGAAGGCGCGTCCGAAGTGCAGCGGACGATCATCGCGCGATCGCTGACTTCTTCTTAGCCGGGCGGCGATCCAGGTACCACTGCGTCGCGATGATGACCAGCGTCGGGCTCAGCCAGGCCGTGATCGCGGCGACCGACTGGGTCAAGGCGATCTCGCTGCCCCCGAACGTGGTCTCCAGCTGCGGTTGCAACGTGATCAGCGCGATCGGCCCGACCACCCTGCTGACGATGATCGACATGGTCAGCGCGAAACTGCGGATCATCCAGCGCCGGTGGTCGCCGAACCGGCGTTGCCTCGCCGCGCGCCAGCCGGCGAACGTGCACGCCAGCCACAGCACCCCGGCCACGACGTTGGCCACCCGCGTCGCCGGGCCGAACGGGCTCATCGCGCCGACGGTCAGCGCCAGCAGCCCGGCGGGGAGCACCCCGGCGAAGACATACACCCGGCCGATCTTCCGGTGCACCGCCGGATACTTCGCCCGGAACCACGGCCAGATCTGCAGCAGCGCGCCGACCATCGCGATCGAGCCGAACAGCACGTGCGCCGCGAGGAACCAGTAGTGCGTCGTGAACCCGGGCGGCTGCGGAACCCGTGACCGCGCCGGATCCAACGACAGATACGGCGGCATCGAAAAGGCCAGGAAGACCACGACGACGACGGCCAACGGCCCTACCCACGGCCTCCGCCACCACGCTTTCCGTGGCGCCTCCCGCTGGTCACGTTGTTCGAGCCTGACGGTCATCACTGTCCCCCACGTTTTCCGGTAGCGGCAAACAACTTTCCGCTGCCGAACCTAGGACGCGGGGTGGCCGGGAAGAATGGAGCGGGCCGCCGGTTCGATGGTGGAGCAGGCCCTACCGCCGTCCGCCACGCACCCGCTCGACGATGTCGCGGTACGCCAGCCCGCTCTGCTTGATCGTCCGCGCCTGCGTCTCGCGGTCGACCCGCACCAGGCCGAGCCGCTTCTCGTAGCCGTACGCCCATTCGAAACTGTCCAAAAAGGACCAGGCGAAACAGCCGCGGACGTCCGCGCCCGCCTGCCGCGCGGCGGCCGTGGCGGCGATATGCGCGGACAGGTAGCCGGCGCGGTCGTCGTCGCGGACGAAGCCGGTCTCGTCGGGGACGTCGGCGAACGCGGCCCCGTTCTCCGTTACGTAGAGCGGAAGGCCGGGATAGTCCCGGCTGATCCGGACGAGCAGTTCGGTGAGCTTGTGCGGCAGGATCTCCCAGCCCAGCACCGTCGACGGGGCCCCGAACGGGACCTTGCGAAACGCGGGCATCCCGAAATGCTCCACCGCGTCCCCGTTCTCCTCCACCCCGGAGTACCGCGTCCCGAAGTAGTAGTCGACGCCGAGGAAATCAAGTGGGGCCGCGATGATCGACGGATCCCACGGCTCGGACGGCAGGCGGATGCCCTGCCGGGCGAGGGTCTCGAGGACGTCCTCGGGGTACCGGCCGTGGACGAGCGCGTCGAGGTAGAACCTCGTCCCGAGCCCGTCCTCGAAGCGGGCGGCGGCCCGGTCGGCCTCACTCGAAGTGGCCGGGTCGGCGGTGCTCAGGTTGAGCGTGATCCCGAACTTCGTCCCGGCCGGGGCGAGTTCCCGCATCCGCCGCACGGCGAGGCCGTGGCCGAGCAGCAGGTGATGCGCCGCCGCCATACCCGCCTTCGCGTCCCGGCGGCCGGGCGCCATCACCCCGTGGACGTAACCGTGCATGGCCGTGCACCACGGCTCGCTCAGCGTGGTCCAGTGGCGGACCCGGTCGCTCAGGCGCTCGAACACGAGCATCGCGTAGTCGGCGAACCGGACGGCGGTGTCGCGCGCGGGCCACCCGCCCGCGTCTTCGAGGTGCTGCGGCAGATCCCAGTGGTACAGCGTCAGCCAGGGGTCGATGCCGTTGTTGAGCAGTTCGTCGACCAGCCGGTCGTAGAAGGCGATCCCTGCCGGGTTGACGCCGCCGCGCCCGCGCGGCTGCACACGGGGCCAGGAAACGGAGAAGCGGTAGGTGTCGACGCCGAGTTCCTTGAGCAGTGCGACGTCGGCGGGCATGCGGTGGTAGTGATCGCAGGCGACCTCGCCGGTGTCCCCGTTGTCGACCGACCACGGGGACCGGGCCCAGGTGTCCCAAATGGACGGTGTTCTTCCGTCTTCGGCGACCGCGCCTTCGACCTGGTACGCCGAGCTGCCGACACCCCACCGGAAGTCCGGCGGCAAGGTGCCGATGAGCTCGTCATCCCCGGTCATGGCCCCTCTTCCCCCTTATTTCACCAGTTGATACATGGCGGAGGCTAAGGTCGTGGGGCATCCTGGAAAGGTCCGCCGCCACAAGATGGGTATCCGCATGCCTGCCAAGCGCACCACCGTCCGTGACCTGCGGCGGCACAACCGTTCCCTCCTGCTGTCGAAACTCTACTTCGACGGCCCGCTCAGCCGCCACGAATTGAGCGGTCTGACCGGCTTGAGCGCCGCGACCGTCAGCAACGTGACCGCCGAACTCGGCGAAGAACGCCTCATCATCGAGGCCGGACTGGTCGAGTCCGACGGCGGCAGGCCGCGCGTCCTGCTCCGCGTCGACCCGGCGTACGGGCATGTCGCGGGCGTCGATATCGGCGAGACCGGGGTGAAGGTCGAACTGTTCGACCTCACCATGAACCGGCTCGCCACCGTCGAGCATCCCCTCGCCTCGCCCCGGCCGGACGCGGCCGCGGCGGTGACCCAGGTGGCGTCCGGGCTCCGGGAAGTGATCACGGAGGCGGGCATCGACGAAGCGACCGTGCTCGGTGTCGGCGTCGGCGTCCCGGGCACCGTCGAGCAGGGCGAGGCGCTGCGTGTGCACGCGCCCACCATCGGCTGGCAGGAGGTCCCCCTCACCGACCTCCTGCGCGCGGAGGGCGTCGAGCTGCCACTGTTCGTGGACAACGGCGCGAAAACCCAGGGCCAGGGCGAAATGTGGTTCGGCGCCGGCCGCGGCGCGCGACACGCGGTGATCGCCCTGATCGGGTCCGGCGTCGGCGCGGCCGTGGTCGCCGACGGCACCACCTACCGGGGTTCCACCAGCAGCGCGGGCGAATGGGGCCACACGACGATCGTCTTCGGCGGGCAGGAATGCCGCTGCGGATCCCGCGGCTGCCTGGAGTCCTACGTCGGCGCGGAGGGCGTCCTCGCCCGCTATCGCAAGGCGCGCGGCGGAAAGGCGTCGGACGAGGACGAGCAGACGCAGTTCGCCGCGCTGCTGGAGTCGGCGGGCAAGTCCAAGACCGCGGCCAAGGTACTGGAAGAGACCGCGGGCTATCTCGGCGCCGGCATCGGCAATTTGATCAACCTGTTCAACCCGGAGCGGATCGTGGTGGGCGGCTGGGCCGGGCTGACGCTCGGCGAGAAGTACCTGCCCGAGATCCGCCGGGTGGCGGGCGAGCACGCCCTGGCGCACGTGTTCGACCAGACCGAGATCGAGCTCGGACAGCTCGGCCCGGACGCCGTCGCCATAGGAGCCGCCACCCTCCCGGTCGCCGCCCTCCTGGAGCAGGGCGCGGACCCGCGCACGGCCGGGTCGAAGCGGGGCACGGCCGCCTGACCTTAATTCGAGGTCGAAAAATACGTCTTGTCGCCGTGGTGGAGACCATGCATACTTTGTTGCCAGGCGCAACAAAGTAGTTCCGCCGGATGCCTTCTCCTCGGGTCCCCCACGGTCAGAGAGGCGACAACGATGTCCATCTCAGCTCGTTTCCGCTGGACGGCACTCCTCGCCGTCGGCGTCCTCCTCGGCTCGCTCCCGGCCACGGCCCAGGCCCCGGCCTCCGAGGCCGCGGTCATGGCCGCGACCTTCACCGATGACTTCAACGGGCCCGCCGGCGCGGGTATCGACACGTCGAAGTGGCATTTCGAGACCGGCGACAACGTCAACAACCACGAGCGGCAGTGGTACACGTCCGGGACGAACAACGCGGCGCTCGACGGCCAGGGCAACCTCGTCATCACCGCGAAGAAGGAGAACCCGGGGAATTACAACTGCTGGTACGGGCGCTGCGAGTACACCTCCGCGCGGCTGTCCACGCAGGGTCAGTTCACCCAGACCTACGGCCGGTTCGAAGCGCGGATGAAACTTCCGCGCGGGCAGGGGATGTGGCCCGCGTTCTGGATGCTCGGCGCCGACATCGGCAACGTCGGCTGGCCCGACAGCGGCGAGATCGACATCATGGAGAACGTCGGCTTCGAGCCGAACACGGTGCACGGCACCCTCCACGGCCCCGGCTACTCCGGCGCGGGCGGCATCGGCGCGGCCTACAACGGCCCGAACTTCTCCGACGACTTCCACACCTACGCCGTCGACTGGGCACCGAACCAGATCAAGTGGTATGTGGACGGGAACCTCTACCAGACCCGCACACCCGCCGACCTCAACGGCAATCGCTGGGTCTTCGACCACCCCTTCTACCTGATCCTGAACCTCGCCGTCGGCGGCTACTGGCCCGGCGACCCGAACTCCAGCACGGTCTTCCCGCAGCGTCTCGTCGTCGATTACGTGCACGTGAATTCCAGCGACACGGCCGGGCGGACCGGCCGGATCACCGGGATCGGCGGAAAGTGCGTCGACGTGGCGGGCGCGAACACCGCCAACGGCACCCCGATCCAGATCACCGACTGCAACGGCAACGCCGCCCAGAACTGGACCGTCGGCGGCGACGGCACGATCCGCGCGCTCGGCAAATGCCTGGACGTCTCCGGCGGCGGGACCGCGGACGGCACGGCCGTGCAACTGTGGGACTGCAACGGCTCCGGCGCGCAGAAATGGGCGATCAGCGGCGCACGCGACATCGTGAACCCGCAGGCGAACAAATGTCTCGACGCCACCGGGAACAGCTCCGCGAACGGGACGAGACTCCAGATCTGGACCTGCGGCGGTGGCGCGAACCAGAAGTGGACGACGCCGTGAAAAGGCTTCCGCTGCTCGGCGCCGCGGTGATCGCGGCGGCCACGCTCGTCGCGACCCCGGCGCAGGCCGCCGGTGAGACCGTGAACATCTGGCTCACCACCACGAACGACTCGCGCGGGGTGAACGTCACGCGCGGGCTCCAGCAGCAGTCGCCGATCACCTTCGCCGCGGGCACCGGGACCGGCCAGCAGACCATCACCGTCGACGAGAACACGACGTACCAGCAGTTCGAGGGCGCGGGCGCGTCGTTCACCGACACCGCGGCGTGGCTGATGAAGGGCAGCGGCGCGTTGTCGCAGGCGACCCGCGACGAGACCATGCGGAAGCTGTTCGATCCGGTTTCGGGGATCGGCGTCACCTTCATCCGCAATCCGCTCGGTTCCTCGGATCTGGCGCGGTTCAGTTACTCGTTCGACGATCTCCCCGCCGGGCAGACCGATCCGAGCCTGGCGAAGTTTTCGATCGCCCACGACCTCGACAGCATCCTGCCGCTGACCAAGCAGGCGCGGGAGATCAATCCGGCGACCAAGGTGATGGCGTCGCCGTGGAGCGCGCCGCCGTGGATGAAGGACAACGGCGACTTCAAATTGGGCTGGCTGAAGGCCGAGTACTACCCGGCCTATGCGCAGTACTTCGTCAAGTACATCCAGGCGTACCAGGCGCAAGGCGTCCCGATCCACTACGTGTCGGTGCAGAACGAGCCGACGTGCTGCGCGAGCTATCCGTCGATGAACTGGAACGGTGCCGGCCTCCAGTACTTCACGAAGACCAACCTGTTGCCCGCTTTGAAGGGACTGTCCACAAAGGTCCTCGCACTGGACTGGAACTGGGACAAGTACACGGAATTCGGCGCGCCCACGATGGACGACGCGGCGATCCGCACCGATCCGAACTTCGGCGGGATGGCCTGGCACGGCTACGGCGGCGACGTCGCTCAGCAGACCGTCGTGCACAACCAGTACCCGAACGTGCCCGCGTACAGCACGGAGCATTCCGGCGGGACGTGGGTGAGCCATCAGCAGGCCGAAGACATGGCGAACATCGTCGACTACACGCGGAACTGGAGCAAGAGCTTCATCAAGTGGAGCCTCGCGGTCGACCAGAACATGGGGCCGCACAACGGCGGCTGCGGTACGTGCACCGGCCTCATCACCGTCCACAATGGAGATTCACGGCACGGCCAGGTCGACTACACCGTCGAGTACTACACGATGGGTCACCTGACGAAGTTCGTGAAGCCGGGCGCGTACCGGATCTCGTCCAACGACAATTCCGCCGTACGGAACGTGGCGTGGAAGAACCCGGACGGGTCGAAGGCGCTGATCGCCTACAACACCAGTGGCGCGAGCCAGAACGTGCGCGTCAACTGGGGCGGGCAGTCCTTCACGTACACGCTGCCCGCGTCGACGTCGGCGACGTTCACGTGGTCGGGGACGCAGTCGGGCGGCGGCGTCCGCACCGGCGCGATCACCGGGCCCGGCGGCAAATGCGTCGACGTCGCCGGGGCGAACAGTGCCAACGGGACGGCGGTGCAGCTCTACGACTGCAACGGCTCCAGTGCGCAGCAGTGGTCGTTCCAGGCCGACGGCACGGTGCGCGCGCTGGGCAAATGTCTCGACGTCACCGGGATGTCCACGGCGGACGGCGCGCAACTGCAACTGTGGGACTGCGCGGGCGGACCGAATCAGCGATGGGCGGCCAACGCCGCCCGCGACCTGGTGAACTCCGGTTCGGGCAAATGCCTGGACGCGACCGGGAACTCCTCGGCCAACGGCACCCGCCTCCAGATCTGGTCCTGCACCGGCGCCGCGAATCAGAAGTGGGTCATTCCCTAGCAACGCCTCGCATTTCGTCCTCTGGATGCGGTAGTTCGGGTGCGAACCACCGCGTTCAGAGGACGAATCGCGTCAGGAGGAGCGCTCGGCGTAGGCCTCGACGAGCTGATTTTCGGCGTCGGTGAGGTATTGCGCGAGGAGCTTTTCGGCGCCAAGGCCGTCGCCGGCTTCGATGCGCTCGAGGATCTCCGCGTTGCGTTTGAGGTACGGCTCGTGGAAGCGCCGCGGGTCGGCCATCATGTGGAACACCAGCCGCAGCTCGGCGAGGATGCCGCGCATCAGCTCGTCGATCCGTTCGCTGCCGCTCAGCTCCGCTATCGCCGAATGGAACCGGATGTTCGCGGTGCCGAGGTCCTGCCAGCGCTCACCCCGCTCGGCGATCCTGCCGTCCTCGACCAGGCGCGCGAGCTTCCCGAACGTCGGCGGCTTCTCCGTCACCGCCCGCACCGCGGAGCACTCGACGACCTTGCGCACCTTGTAGAGGTCGACGACGTCCTCGACCGGCAGCACCCGCACGAACACACCGCGGTTGAGCTCGTGGGTCAGCAGGCGTTCGTGCGTGAGCAGGCGGAACGCCTCGCGCAGCGTGTTGCGGGAGACGCCGAGCGCCGAGCCGATGTCCTGCTCCGACAGCCGGACGCCGGGCAGGAAGAAACCTTCCGCGATACGCGTGCGGAGGACGCCCGCGACCCTTTCGGCCGTGCTGGTCCGGCTGATCATGCCGCGATCCGCCTCGAGTCCTTCTACCGAGGCAGGACCACCCTCCGCGATCGTCACGTGACCGATCCTACCTAGGCACAAGAGACTCAGCCAAGGATCCTCTTGTGGAATTGTTGAACAATACCTACAGTTGCTAGCCATGTGACCCGTGCCACCCTGAGATTCACCCTCTGGAGGTGCCGATGAACGCGACAGCCACTACCGAAGACACACGCCCCTTCGCCTGGTTCCGCACGCTCGGTTCGCGAGGCCGCCGGGCCTTCGTCGGCGCGTTCGGCGGATACGGGCTCGATTCGTTCGACTACCAGACCCTGCCGCTGGGCCTGGCCGCGATCACCGCCTACTACGGCCTCTCCGGGGGTGAGGCGGGCCTGCTCGGCACCACCACGCTGGTGGTTTCGGCGATCGGCGGGATCGGCGCGGGCATCCTGGCCGACCGCATCGGCCGGGTCCGCACCCTCCAGCTCACCATCGCGATGTACACGATCTTCACCGTGCTCTGCGGGTTCGCGCCGAACTTCGAGACGCTCCTGATCTTCCGCGCCCTGCAGGGCCTGGGCTTCGGTGGCGAATGGGCCGCCGGCGCCGCACTGGTGGCGGAGTACTCGCAGGCGAAGTACCGCGGCCGCACGGTCGCCTTCGTGCAAAGTGCGTGGGCGGTCGGCTGGGCGCTCTCGGTCGTCGTCTACACGGTCGTCTTCAGTATCTGGAGCCCGGACATCGCGTGGCGCGTCATGTTCTGGACCGGCGTCATCCCGGCGCTGCTGGTGCTGTGGGTCCGCCGCAACGTCCAGGACGCGCCGGTCGCCGAAGCGGCCCGCGCCACGAAGAAGGAACGCGGTTCGCTGGCGGGCATCTTCAAGCCGGACCTGCTGCGCACGACGTTCTTCGCCGCGCTGCTGGCCACCGGTGTCCAGGGCGGCTACTACACCCTCGCGACCTGGCTGCCGAGCTACCTGAAGACCACCCGCGGCCTCACCGTCATCGGGACCGGCGGCTACCTCGCGTTCCTGATCTCCGGCGCCTTCATCGGGTACGTCACCGGTGGCTATCTGACGGATCTCCTCGGCCGGAAGAAGACGTTCCTGCTGTTCTCGGTGCTGTCGGCGGGTCTCATCGTCGCCTACACGCAGATCCCGGCGGGCGCGAACACGCTCGTACTGTTCCTCGGCTTCCCGCTCGGATTCTCGATGTCCGCGATCTTCAGCGGGTTCGGCGCGTTCCTCGCCGAGCTGTACCCGTCGGCGCTGCGCGGGACCGGGCAGGGCTTCACCTACAACCTCGGCCGGGCCATCGGCGCCACCTTCCCCGCCGTGGTCGGTTTCCTGGGCGCGGGCGGCGCGATGGTGTTCGGCGCGGTCGGCTACGGCATCGCCGTGCTGGCGCTGCTCGGCCTGCCCGAGACTCGCGGCCGCGAACTGCTGTGACCACAATCGGAAGAGGAGGCACCGCGATGACCACCTTCGACGAACCGGCGACGTTGTCCCCCGGCGAGGCCCGCGCCCTGTTCCGCGCGGGCACGGCCCGCCCGACCACCGGCTGGGCGAACGGGTTCACCCAGACAAATCTGATCGCCGTCCCCGAGGACTGGGCCTATGACGTCCTGCTGTTCTGCCAGCGGAACCCGCAGCCCTGTCCGGTGCTCGACGTCAGCGACCCCGGCGACCCGTCGACCCGGCTGGCGCCCGGCGCGGATCTGCGCACCGACCTGCCGCGGTACCGCGTCTGGCAGAACGGCGCGCTGTCCGGTGAGCTCACGGACGCGAGCGGGCTGTGGCGCAGCGACATGGTGGCGTTCTCGATCGGGTGCAGTTTCACCTTCGAATCGGCGCTGGCCGCGGAGGGCATCCCGCTGCGGCACGTCGACCAGGGCCGCAACGTGGCGATGTACGTGACGAACCGCGAGTGCGTCCCGGCCGGGCGCCTGCACGGGCCCATGGTCGTTTCGATGCGGCAGATCCCCGAAGACCGCGTCGACGACGCCGTGCGCATCACCCGCGGGATGCCCGCCGTGCACGGTGCGCCGGTGCACATCGGCGACCCGGCCGCACTCGGCATCACCGATCTCGGCAAACCCGATTTCGGTGACCCGGTCGACGCGGAACCCGGTGACGTGCCGGTGTTCTGGGCGTGCGGCGTGACCCCGCAGGCGGCGTTGATGGCCTCGCGGCCGCCGTTCGCGATCACGCACGCGCCGGGCTACATGTTCGTGACCGACAAGCTCGACAGTGAGTTCAGGGTGGCCTGATGGATCTCAACAGCGATTTGGGCGAGGGTTTCGGCGCCTGGAAGATGGGCGACGACGACGCCATGCTCGACATCGTCACCAGCGCGAACGTCGCCTGCGGCTTCCACGCCGGCGACCCGTCGGTGATGCGGCGCGTCTGCGAGCGCGCGGCGGAGCGCGGTGTCGTCATCGGCGCCCACGTCGCCTACCGCGATCTCGCCGGATTCGGGCGGCGGGCGATGGACGTCGCCCCCGCCGACCTGGCCGACGACGTGCTCTACCAGATCGGCGCGCTGGAGGCGTTCGCCCGCGCGGCGGGCTCGGGGGTGCGGTACGTCAAACCGCACGGGGCGTTGTACAACACGGCCGCGGTGGATCCGGACCAAGCGGCCGCGGTGGTCGAAGGGGTCCGGCGATTCCACCCCGGGCTCGCGCTCCTGTGCCCGCCGGGGTCGGAAATGGCCAAGCAAGCGGAAAAGGCCGGGTTCCCCGCGTACGCCGAGGCGTTCGCGGACCGCGCGTACACGCCGGAAGGCCTGCTGGTCTCCCGGAAACTGCCCGGCGCCGTCCTCCACGACGCCGACGAAGTGGCCACGCGGGCGGTCGCGATGGCGACCACCGGCAAGGTCGTCGCCGCCGACGGGACCGAGCTGGCCCTTCAGCCGCATTCGCTGTGCGTGCACGGCGACACTCCCGGCGCCGTCGAACTGGCGCGCCGGATCCGTGCGGGA
The DNA here is from genome assembly GCF_900105055.1 of Amycolatopsis lurida. NCBI lineage: Bacteria > Bacillati > Actinomycetota > Actinomycetes > Pseudonocardiales > Pseudonocardiaceae > Amycolatopsis > Amycolatopsis lurida. The sequence continues at coordinate 5,090,254 of NZ_FNTA01000004.1, read as the reverse complement.
CTCGACGGCGCCGGTGTCCACATCGGCCCCTTCATCGAGGCCGCATGATGCGCGTGCTGCCCTACGGGGCGCGTGCGGCCATGGTCGACTTCGACGATCCGTCGGAGGTGCTCGGGCTGCACGCGTCACTGGAGCAGGACCCGCCGGACGGGGTCGTCGAGCTGGTCCCCGCCGCGCGGACCCTGCTCATCCGCTTCGACCCGGGCCGGACCCACCACGACCGGCTCGCCGGCGACGTCCTCGATCGGTCCACAGTGGACGTCAAACCGCGCGAGGCCGCCGAGATCGTCGTGCCGGTGCGCTACGACGGCCCCGACCTCGCCGACGTCGCAGCCGCCTCCGGCATGTCGGCGGAAGCGGTGGTCCGGCGGCACGAGGACGGGACCTACGTCTCGGCGTTCTGCGGCTTCGCCCCCGGATTCGCCTACCTGACCGGGCTCGACCCCGCGCTGCACCTGCCGCGCCGGACGAGCCCGCGCACGCGGGTCCCCGCCGGTTCGGTCGCGATCGCGGGCGAGTACACGGCGGTGTACCCGAACGCCTCGCCCGGCGGCTGGCAGCTCATCGGGCGGACCTCGCTGCCGGTGTGGGACGTCGAGCGGGAGCCGCCGAACCTGCTGGCACCCGGCACCCGGATCCGGTTCACTTCATGACCGCGAAGATCGAAGTGATCCAGCCCGGCGTCTTCACCACCGTGCAGGATCTCGGGCGACCGGGACTGGCCGCGATCGGCGTCGGCCGGTCCGGCGCCGCCGACCGCGGTTCGCTGCGGCTGGCGAACCGGCTGGTCGGGAACCCCGAGAGCCACGCGGCCCTGGAATGCGTTCTCGGCGGTCTCGTCCTGCGGTTCTCCGCTCCGGCGACCGTCGCCGTCACCGGCGCGCCCTGCCCGGTCACCGCCGGCGGGCGGGCTTTCGGTCCCGGCTCGCCGATTTACTTGCGAGCGGGCGAAGAACTCGTTCTCGGGATGGCCTCTCACGGTTTGCGTTGCTATGTCGCGGTGCGCGGCGGCATCGACGTCCCTCCGGTGCTGGGGGCGCGAGCGACGGACACCCTCGGCAAACTCGGCCCGCCCGCGCTTTCGGCGGGGATGACCTTGCCGGTGGGGCAGGAGGTGCTGACCCATCCCGGAGTGGATCTCGCTCCTCTTGCTTCATTGCCCGGCGAACCGGTTCTGCGGGCCGCTCCAGGGCCTCGGGTTTCTTGGTTCATTCCCGGCGCACTGTCCACTTTGGTCTCTTCCGGTTATGTCGCCACGTCCGACGCCGATCGGGTGGGGGTACGGCTCGACGGCCCTGTGCTGTCGCGGGGGCGGGACGGCGAACTGCCGCCCGAGGCCGCCGTGCCGGGCGCGGTGCAGGTCCCTCCTTCGGGCCGGCCGATCCTGTTCCTGGCCGACCATCCGGTGACGGGGGGCTACCCGGTGATCGCGGTGGTGGAGGAAGCGGATCTGGATCTGGCCGCGCAGGTGCGGCCGGGGCAGCGGGTGCGGTTCCGGCTCGTTTGAGGGACCGGCCGCCTGTCTCGCATTTAGTCAGCTGAATGCGTTCACGGGGTCGGCCTATGTCCTGAGGTGCATGGTGTTCCGCCTCGGCGTCCCGGTGGGTAGGCGAGCGGGGCGAACTGGCCCTGGCCGCGCAGGTGCGGCCGGGGCAGCGGGTGCGGTTCCGGCTCGTTAGAGGGACCGGCGCCTGTCTCGCATTTAGTCAGCTGAATGCGTTCACGGGGTCGGCCTATGTCCTGAGGTGCATGGTGTTCCGCCTCGGCGTCCCGGTGGGGTCGAGGTAGCTGGGCGGGGTGAAGTCGGGGAGTCCGTCTTGGGCGATCTGGACTTTCCATTCGCTGTGGTGGATCAACCGGTGGTGTTTGGTGCACAGCAACACGAGGTTGTCGATTTTCGTTTCGCCGTGGTGTCGCCAGAAGACAATGTGGTGTGCGGTGCAGCGGGGTACGGGCATGTCGCAGCCCGGGAACGCGCAACCGCCATCGCGGAGGGTCAACGCGTATTTCTGGGCCAGGGACACGGTCCGTTTGGACCGGCCGATGTCCAAGGGCTCGCCTGCGGTGCCGAGAACACCTGGTCGGACGCGGGCGTCGCAGGCGAGGATGCGGGCGTCGGTGGCGCTGATCGGCCCCACGAGGTCCAGGTGCGCTTCGCCGATGTCCCGGATCAAGTCGTCGTAGGACATGGTGACCAGGATGTGGGTGGCTTCGCCTGCTTGGCCGGGGAGGTTGCGGCTGGTGGTCTTCAACCGGACGTAGTCGGTGAACGCGTCCCCATAGCGTTCGTCCTGGCTGCGGGAGTCCCGCACCCCGTCGATCGCCTTATGGGGTTTGGCCATCGGATCCAGGTCGGATTTCAACCGGGCGTAGGTCTCCAGATCGAGGGTGCCTTTCAGGCCGAGGGTGCCGTCGCGGTGCTTGACGAACCGCAACTCCGGGCGGGTGTCTTTCGGGTCCTCGTTACGGGGTTCTTTCCCGTCGGGGTCGAGTTCGTCGAGCAGACGGCGTCCGGCGCGGGCGATCTGGCGGGGTCCGGCGCGGCGGGCCAACTCGACCAGGATCGCTTCCCCCGCCCGCACGTCTTCTTCCGGCACAGTGGACGGGATACGGGCGAGAGTCTTGATGATGGCGTCGATCTGCGACCCGCCGATCGCGCCCTCCGCCGCGGCCTCGGCCGTGAGGGGCGCCAAGGGTGGTTCGGGGTCCCCGCCGATGGACGGGCCGGGATGCAACGCCAGCACCCGGTCAGCGCGGGCGGAGGCTTCCTTGTCGGTCACCAGGAAGTCCTCGAAAATCAGCGCCGCCAACGTCGAATGACCACTACACCCGCGAACCCCGCGGGAATTGATTTCCGCCAGGATCGCGTTCTGCTCCGCATCCAACCGGCGCTTCAAGACTTCCAGCTCTTGTTTACGGGCATGCAGCGTCGCGGTATCGACGCGCCACCACTCGGTGGACGTCCTCTGGGATGCATCGTCGCTGGCCACGACGTCGACGTTACCCCTGAATCGAACACCCGTGCTATAGCATATTCAGACTAGGCCACACTCCGAATATGAATAAAGATTCATTGCCGCCAATGAGCAAAAGACCAACCGCGCCGGAATGACCCCTAGGGCGCAGGAAGGCCCGAAACCCGCAAAGTGATGTTCAGCCGCCCCACCAGCCCCAGCGCCGGATCAGCGGTCCCCGGCAAGATCCGAGGCACCCCGTGGAAGGCCAGCCGCGACTCCCCGCCGAACACGAACAGATCCCCCGACCGCAGATCCACATCCGTATACGGCCGCCCGCGATCGACCGTGTTCCCGAACCGGAAGACGCACGCGTCCCCCAGGCTCAGCGACACGACCGGCTCCAGCGAGGCCTCGTCCTTGTCCTGGTGCAGCCCCATCTTCGCCGCGGAGTCGTAGAAGTTCACCAGCGCGATGTCCGGCTCGTACGACGACGGGCCATAAGCGGACGAAACCGCCCGCCGTCCCAGATCGCCCAGCCACGAAGGGAACGGGAGCACCGGCGAGCCGTCCGCGGTCACCTTCGAATACCGGTACGGGTGCCAGTGCCAGCCGAGGCAGACCGTCCGCACCGACATGACACCGCCGTTGGGCAACCGCGTCCGCCGGTAGCCACGCCAACCTCGGCACGCTTCGACCAGACGGCGTTGTTCGTCGAGGTCGAGCCAGTCGGGAACATGCACCGCACCGGGCGCGACTTCGTTACGCGGGCGAGGGATCAGCGCGTCCACACGTCGAGTTTGCCAGGGCGCGCGCCGACGATCCGGTGGCCCCGTACCAGGACACCCGCCGCGACGAACCAGCGCAGCATGGACCGGCCGAACCGCGGCCGGGACGGAGCATCCATGACTGTCACGGCCTAGGAAGCTGCCACAAACTGCCGGCGGAAGCCACCTTTCGGACTACTCCGATCGGCCGGTTGACCGCACCGCGTTCACCCGGTCACCGTCCGAATTCGACCACCGTCACCCCGGCGCGCGCGGGCACCGGGTCGTTCATCTCCGCGAGTACCGCGGGGACGTCGTCGAGGCCGGCCCGCCTGCCGATCATGCCTTCGAGGTCGATTCCGGCCGTCTCCACCACCCGCAGCATCTCGGGGTACTCGTGCGCTTGCAGCCCGTGGATGCCGACGATCTCCAGTTCCCCGCCGATCACCCGGTGCATCGGGATCGGCGCGACGCCCTGCGCCGGCGGCATCAACCCGGCTTGGACGTGCCTCCCCCGCTTCCGGAGGCTGCCGATCGAGGCGGCGCAGGTGGTCGGCGAACCGAGGCAGTCGAGGGAGACGTGCGCACCGCCGCCGGTCAACTCCCGGACATGAAGAGCGACGGCTTCGTGGCCGTCGAACGCGGACGGATCGACGACCGAAGAAGCCCCCATCCGCACAGCGAGCGCCCTGGCCTGCGGGGACGGGTCGACGGCGACGACCGACGCACCGGCCGCGACGGCCAGCAGGATCGCCGAGACGCCGACACCACCGCAGCCGTAGACCGCGACCTGCTGCCCCGGCCGGACCCCGCCCTGGCGCAGCACGGCCCGGAAAGCCGTGCCGAACCGGCAGCCCAGCGCCGCCGCTTCGGCAGCGGAGAGCGAGTCGGGCAGGGCCACGAGATTGACCTCGGCGTTTTCGATGGCGACGTACTCGGCGAACGAGCCCCAATGGGTCGCGCCCGGCTGAAACTCGCGGTCGCAGATCTGCTGGTCACCGGCCGCGCACTGGGCGCAGGTGCCGCAGGCGCAGACGAACGGCACCGTCACCCGGTCGCCGGCCGACCAGCCTCGGACGCCCTCGCCGAGGGACGCGATCCGGCCGGCGAGTTCGTGCCCGGCGACGTGCGGCAGCTTCACCGACGTGTCGTGCCCCTGCCAGGAGTGCCAGTCGCTGCGGCACACCCCGGTCGCCTCGACGGCGATCACCACCCCGCCCGGTGGTGCGACCGGATCCGGCACCTCGCGTACCTCGGGCAGCACCCCGAACTCCTCGAAGACGACCGCCCGCACCCGTACTCCCTACGTCTCCCGGCCTCGCTGCATCACGATGCCCTCGCCGGGCACCGTACACCGGGCCGCCCGCCCTCGCGGCGGTCCCAGAAGCCGTGACAGGGACTCCGGCGGTACCCCGAGGATCTCCTCGAGATTCTTGAGCACCAGCAGGGATTCCGGCCGTTCCGGACGGCAGCGGCCGGACTGCCAGTGACTCAATGTCGCGAGGCTGACCGAACACCCCCGCCCTCTGAGCCGGTACCGGATCCGATCGAGACCGAGGCCCCTCGCCCTGATCGCCGCCCTGAGGGCGTTCGCGAACGGCCCCGTCTCCAGCAGCCGCCTGAGCTCACGTCCTTCCGCCACCCCCCGGTCGATGGTGTGTGTCCGCTGACCGGTCATCGTCATCGCCTTCGCACGCTCGCTAGCCACCCGGAATAGCGCAGCCTAGGCGCGGGATCACATGATCGGAAGGGTCTTCGATCACCTATCGGCGCGGCAGGCGGGTGACGTAATTATGCAGAGACGTAGGGAAAATTCCCACCGCGCGCCCCGGCCGATAGGTGTCCACAGTGGACTTGCCGGGGCTCAGCGCAGCGCGACCGACAGCGCCTGCGCGATCTCCTTGCCGATCGCGTGGGTCGCCGCGTCCGGCGGCGAGCCGACCTTGACCACCATCGGGCCGCCGAACGGCTGGCGCTCGACGACCTCGATGCGCTCGCCGAGGCCGATGGAGTGCTCGGTGAGGTAGCGCAGGAGCTCGGGATCGGTGTCCCAGACGCGGACGATCTCGCCGACCGCGCCGGGCGGGAGGTCGTCGAGGATGCGCATCGGCATCTCCTCGACGCTGCCGTCGGGCGCGGGGATGGGGTCGCCGTGCGGGTCGCGCACCGGGTTGCCGAGCTTCGCGGCGATCCGTTCGACGAGCCTGTCCGACACGGCGTGTTCGAGCGCGTCGGCCTCGGAGTGGACCTCGTCCCAGGTGTAGCCGAGTTCGGACACCAGGTAGGTCTCGATCAGGCGGTGGCGGCGGAGCACCGAGCGGGCGAGCAGCCTGCCGTCGGTGGTCAGCTCGATCCCCCGGTACGGGACGTGCGCGACCAGCCCTAGCTGGGACAGTTTGGTGACCATGCCGGACGCCGACGACGGGCTGACCTCCAGCCGTCCGGCCAGCGACGTGTTGGTGACGGCCTCACCGCGTTCCACCAGCCCGTAGATCACCCGGACGTAGTCCTCCACGGACGACGACCTGCGGCTTGCCCCTTCACCCATGGGTGCGAGTTTACGGCTTGCCGCTCCCGTGCGACTCACCCAGCGTGCGGTCGCCAGCGGTACCGGATCCAGCCAGGGACGGGTTCGGCGCCGAGCTGGGCGTAGAACGCCTCGCCCTTCTCGTTGCCCTCCTGCATGTCCCATTCGACCCGGCCGGGCGACCGCGCGGCCAGCTCGTCGAGCAGTTCCCTCCCGAGGCCGAAGCGGCGGTGTTCCGGGCGCACGAAGAGGTCGTCGAGCCAGATCCCCGGCCTGGCCTCCCAGGTGGAGAAGTTCCAGCTGCAGAAGGCGAAGCCCGCGACCTTGCCCGGCTCACCCGGAGGGGTGGCCAGCAGCACCCAGGCCTTCGGGTCGGGTCCGAAGAGGAACCCGGCCATCTCCTGCCTGTCGAGCTTCAGATCATGTTTGTCCTCGTAGACCGCGTGCTCCTCGATGAGCGCGCAGATCTCCTCGATGTCGTCCGCGACCGCGTCCCGCACCGGCATGGGTCTCAGCTCCGTTCGTAGACGATGTCGCCGCCGACGGCGGTGGCGACGACGTGGATCGAATCCCAAGTGGACTCGTCGGTCGGGTCGGCCGAGAGGACGGCGAAGTCGGCGAGCTTGCCGATCTCCAGCGTGCCCAGGTCCTTCTCGGCGAAAGCGGCGTACGCCGATCCGTACGTGTATGCGCGCAGCGCCTCGGCGGGCGTGAGCCGCTCATCGGGACCCAGCACGACACCGGACGCGGTCTTCCGCCGCACCATGTCGGCCAGCGCGAGCAGTGGCGCGCCCTCGACGACCGGGCGGTCCGAGCTGGCCGGGAGCACGCATCCGGCGTCGAGCAGGCTTTTGAGGCGGTAGCACCACGGCTCGCGCTCGGGGCCCAGCGCGGCCCGCATGCCGTCGCCGATCTCGTTGACGAACCGGCCCTGCGGCGACGCGATCAGCCCCAGTGACGCCAGCCGCTTCAGCTCCCCTGGCCGCAGCACCGCGCAGTGCTCGATGCGGTGCCGGTGATCGGGCCGCGGGTCGGCCTTGAGCGCGGCCTCGTAGGCGTCGAGGACGACGGTGATCGCCCGATCGCCGATGGCGTGCGTCGCGATCTGCCAGCCCGCCTTGTGCGCGGCGGCGATCGTCCGCGCGATCTCGTCCTCGGGCACCTGGAAGTAGCCGACGTTGTCCGGCTCACCCGCGAACGGCTCGTGCATCGCGCAGGTCCGGCCGATCAGCGATCCGTCGGCGAACAGCTTCATCGCGCCGATCCGCAGCCATTCGTCACCGAACCCGGTGCGCATCCCCAGGTCGAGACCGTACAGCGCTGATGGCTCCTCGGCGGGAAAGCGTGCCTCGGAGCGTGCCCCCGCGTCGAGGTCGTGGAGCACGCTCGCCGCGACCATCACCGTGCTCCGCACGCGCAACACCCCGCGCTCGCGTGCCAGCTGGTACGCGGCGAGCTCGGCGGGGGTCTCCCCCACGAGGCCCCCGCCGATCCCGGCCTCCTGGACACTCGTGATGCCTTCGGCCAGGTATCGCTCACTCGCCCTGTCCAGCCCGCGGACGACCCGCTCCACCGGCGTCGGGTAGGTCAGCGGCCGCAGCATGAGCTGGGCCTGTTCCCGCAGGAGTCCGGTCGGCGAACCGTCCTCGTCGCGGACGACGTCGCCGCCCAACGGCACGTTCTCCAGGTCCAGGCGCTCCAGTACCGCGGAGTTGACCACGGTCATATGCCCGGACGTGTGCTTGAGCCGCACGAGGTGCCCCGGGGCGGCGCGATCCAGCCCCTGCCTCGTCGGATGGCCGCCCACGAGCTTGTTCTGGTCATAGCCGCTGCCGATGATCCAGCCACCCGGCGGCGTTTCGGCCGCGCGCCGCGCGACGGCGTCGTACACCTCGTCGACGCTGCGGCAATCCGAGAGGGCCACGTCGTCGAGCGCCATGCCGAACCAGGCCATGTGGTTGTGCGCGTCGTGGAATCCGGGCACCACCACCGACCCACCGAGATCCACGCGTCGCTTCGCGGAAAGTGCGGCCGCGTCGTCGCCTAAAGCGACGATTCGTCCGTTCAGCACCGCAAGCGCTACGGAGTCCTCCGTTCCGGTGAGGAACCGGGCGTTCTCGTAGACCGTGTCGACCCGCATGGATCCGACCCTATCGATCGATCGATCGGTCGTCTAGGCTCGGCGTCATGAGCACCGTGGACTACGCACTCGACGACGGCATCGCGGTCATCTGGCTGAACCGCCCGGAGCGGCTCAACGCGGTGGTCGCCGAACTGGTCGACGACCTGTTGGAGGCGCTCGACGCGGCCGCCAAGTCGGACGCGCGCGCCGTCGTGCTCGCCGGGCGGGGACGGGCGTTCTGCGCCGGTCATGACCTCAAGGAACCCACCCCCGAGGGGGATTCACGCCCGCGGCTCGACCGGCTACAGGACGTGACCCGCCGCCTTCGCGGGCTGCGCCAGCCCGTCATCGCCGCGGTCCACGGCTACGCGATCGGAGCGGGCGCCGAGTTCGCGATGGGCTGCGACCTGATCCTCGCCGCCGAGGACGCCGTGTTCGCCTTCCCCGAGGTCTCCTTGGGCCTGAGCGTCACGGGCGCGGCGTCGCGGTTGCTGCCGCTGCTGGTCGGCCCGCTGAAGGCCAAGGAGCTCCTGCTGCTGGGAGAACGCGTGAGCGGCACGGAGGCGGCCGGGCTCGGCCTGGTCAACGCCGCCCTACCCGTCGACGACCTGATGGACACCGCCCTCGCCTGGGCGGCCAAGATCGCCGCGCATCCGGCGGCCGCGGCCACGATGGCCAAACGCGCCCTCGATTCCGGCATCGACAGCTCCCTCGACGCCGCCCTCGAACTCGAAGTCAGCCACGCGCTGATCACCGAGCACTCCGCCGAGGTCGCCGCCTCGGCCGAGGCGTTCCGGAGCCGGACATGACGTCGCTCGCCGGGATCGACACCCTCCTCGGCCTGACCACCAGGGCCGCCGCGCTCTGGCCGGACAAGACGGCGTGGATCTTCGACTCCACCGGGGAGAGCTTCACGTTCGCCGACGTCGACGCGCGCAGCACCGAGTTCGCCCGCGCGTTGCTGGAGCTCGGCGTGGAACCGGGCGACCGGGTCGCGGTGATGCTGCGCAACCAGCCCGAGTTCCCGTTGCTGTGGCTGGCACTGGCCAAGATCGGCGGGGTGCTCGTCCCGGTCAACACCGGGTACCGCGAGTTCGACGGCGCCCACGTGCTCCGGCACTCCGGCGCCAGGTTCGCCGTGGCCGCCGAGGAATTCTTGGAGCTGCTGAACAAGATCGCGCCGGAGACCTCGCTGGAACACGTGCTCACGCCCGGCGAACTCACCGCGTCCGGCGCCACCCCGGTCTTCGCGACCGAAGCCGAACGCCCGGTCAACATCCAGTACACCTCGGGAACGACGGGCGCGCCCAAGGGCTGCGTACTGCCGAACCGGTACTGGACGACCCTCGCGATCGGCCTGGCCTCGGACTACCCGTCGGTCGGCACGGACGACGTCATCCTGACCGCGCAGCCGTTCCACTACATCGATCCACAGTGGAACGTCGCGCTGGGGCTCGCGGGCGGCGCGACCTTGGTGGTACTCGACCGGTTCCACCCGTCGACGTTCTGGGACAAGATCCGCGAACACGGCGTCACCTGGTTCTACTGCCTCGGCCTGATGCCCACCCTCCTGCTGCGGCAGCCGGAAAGCGAGCTGGACAAGGCGCACCAGGTCCGCGCGATCTGCGCTTCGGCCATCCCGCGCGACCTGCACGCCGCGCTCGAAGCACGCTGGGGCGTGCCGTGGTACGAGGCCTTCGGCATGACCGAGACCGGCGGCGACATCCGGATGTACCCGGCGGATCACGACGAGACCGTCGGGACCGGCTGCCTCGGCAGGCCGACGCCCGCCCGTGAGGTGGTGATCGCCGGCGAGGACGGGAAACCGCTGCCGCGCGGCGAAACCGGCGAGCTGCTGATCCGCGGGGTCGGCCTGATGCACGGCTACCACGACGATCCCGAAGCGACCAGGCGCGCGTTCGACGGCGGCTGGTTCCACACCGGCGACCTGGCCACAATGGACGCCGAAGGCCGCGTGTACTACGTGGGCCGCACCAAGGACATGATCCGCCGCAGCGGCGAGAACATCTCCGCGGACGAGGTCGAACGAGCGTTGCAGCTGCATCCGGCGGTCGAACTCGCCGCCGTCATCGCGGTGCCGGACGACATCCGTGGCGAGGAGGTCAAGGCGTACATCGTCCTCGACGAGAACGAGGGGCACCGGTGTGAACCGGCCGAACTGGCGGAGTTCTGTTCGGCGAAACTGGCCTACTTCAAGGTTCCCCGGTTCTGGGCCATCGCGGCGGAACTGCCGATGACACCGTCGGAACGGGTCGCGAAGGGCGAGCTGAAGAAGGCGGGCGACCTCCGCGCCGGTACCTGGGACAGGACCACGGAGACCTGGTTGTGAACACCCGCGAACGCGTCCGGCAGGCGGCGGTGAAACTGTTCGCCGCCAAGGGGTTCCACGGCACCGGCATCCGGGATCTGGCGCAGGAGGCGGAGCTGTCGTCCGCCAGCCTGTACCACTACATGGGCACCAAAGAGGATCTGCTGGTCGCCATCATGAACGAGTCCCTGCGGCGCCTGCTCGACGCGGCCGAGCGGGCGACCGCCGGGCTCACCGATCCCGTGTCACGGCTCGGCTCGCTGGTGGCGCTGCACGTGCTCGCGCACGCCATCCAGCCGGATGACACCCGCGTGGTGGACAACGAGGTCCACGCGCTCACCCCCGGCGCCAGGAGCGAAGTGGTGGGGCTGCGCGACGCCTACGAAAGGCTGTGGGCGGACGCCATCGAGGACGGTGTCGCGGCCGGCGTCTTCCACACCGACCAGCCGTCGGTCACCCGGCTCGCACTGGTGGAGATGTGCAGCGGGGTCGCGCGCTGGTATTCGCCGTCGGGACCGCTCACCCTGGATCAGCTGGCCGCGCATTACGCGGAGCTGGCGCTGCGGGCGCTCGCCTGCGAAGGCCGGCTGGACGTCAGGGCGTTGCAAAACTGCCGTGAAGTGGTCTCAGGAGTGTGGCGAGTGCCCGTTTAGCGGCGACTCATACCCCGTACGCCTTGCTCAGACGGCTTCTCTGGGGGACGCTCGAAGGGTGACTGAGCAAACGATCCAACTCGAACTGGACGACTCGGGTCTCTCGCCGGCGTTGCCGGTGCCTTCGAACCCCCGTGATCAGGTGCAGGACGTCCCCTACCGCCCGGTGGGCTTCCGCGACGACGACCTGCCCACGGCGCTCGAACGGTGCGCGACATGGCTACGCCAGGCTCAGGAGTGGCTCGGGGAACCGGTCGATGTGCTGGCCGTCCATCTCGACTACGACGACCGCAAGGGTTCGCCGTACTACGACGTGAAACTTCTCTGCAACGAGGAGGACCTCGCCGGGGTCCCGATCGCGATGCGGAACCAGAAGGACGAGGACGAGGACTAGAGAGACCGACGCAATGAAGGGGCCTTTCCTCGCGAAATCTGCGAGGAAAGGCCCCTTCATCGCATGCGGGCAGCCTCAGGCGGCGTCAGGCAGTGTCAGCCCAAGGTGCCGCCGACCTTGACGTGCCCCTTGAGCAGGTTGCGCGCGATGGTCCGGCGCTGGATCTCGTCGGTGCCCTCGTAGATCCGCAGCAGCCGCAGTTCGCGGTACCACCGCTCGACCGGCAGTTCCCGCGTGTAGCCCATCCCGCCGTGGATCTGCAGGACGCGGTCGACGATCTCGTTCGCCTTCACGCCGCCGTACAGCTTCGCCATCGACTGCGCGTGCCGCGAGTCCAGCTTCTGGTCGACCTGCCAGGCGGCGTGCAGCACCAGCCAGCGCAGGGCCTCCAGTTCGGTGCCGGAATCCGCGATCATCCACTGGATGGCTTGGCGCTCGGCGATCTTCTGCCCGAACGTCTCCCGCGTGTTCGCGTGCTCGATGGCCATGGAGATCAGCCGCTCGCAGGAGCCGATCGCGCGGGCGGGCAGCAGGTAGCGGCCGGCGCCGATCCACTGCATGGCCAGGTCGAAACCGTGGCCGAGCTCGCCCAGGATCTGCGTCTCCGGCACGCGGACGTCCTCGAAGACCAGTGACGCCGGGCCCCATTCGCCCATGGTGTCGATGTACTCGGACTTCCAGCCGGCGTCGCGGTCGACGAGGAAGCACGTGACGCCGCCGTTCGCGCCCTTCTCCGGGTCGGTGATCGCGAAGACCATCACGAAGTCGGCCTCGTTACCGCCGGTGATGAAGGTCTTCTCGCCGTTGATCACCCAGTCGGTGCCGTCCTTGCGGGCGGAGGTCCGGATGGCCTTGGCGTCCGAGCCCGCGCCGGGTTCGGTGATCGCGAAGCACGACTTGCGTTCGCCCGAGATCGTCGGGAGCAGGTAGCGCTCCTTCTGCTCGTCGTTGGCGTAGTACAGGATGTTGTCCGCGGCGCCGCCGAAGCGGAACGGCACGAAGGTGCGGCCGAGTTCGGCCTCCAGCAGCGCGGTCATCACCGCGGACAGGCCCATGCCGCCGTACTCCTCGGGCGTCTGCACCCCCCAGAAGCCGGATTCCTTGGCCTTCAGCTGCAGTTCGCGCAGCTCGTCGGCGGTCAGGCCGGGCTGACCGGCGCGTTCGCGGCGCAGCACCTCCTGCTCACGCGGCATGAGGTCACGCTGGACGAACGTGCGGACCCAGTCGCGCACCTCGCGTTCCTCGACGCTCAGAGAGAAATCCATGGTCAGCCCGCTCCTGTTCGACAGTGCCCTAGCGCTGACTAAGCGCTCGCTTAGTCCAGCGTACCGCTTCGGTTGTCGTTCGCCGAGGAGTTGTCATAAGTTTTCGCAATCCGTCCCCACCTCGTCGAAGGGCACCCATGAGCACGGCAGCACCCGCGGCGAAGCGGGATCGCACCCATTACCTCTACATCGCCGTCATCGCGGCGGTGGCGCTCGGCATCGCGGTCGGCATCCTGTTCCCCGAGGTCGGCAAGGAGTTGAAGCCGCTCGGGACCGGGTTCGTGAACCTGATCAAGATGATGATCTCGCCGATCATCTTCTGCACGATCGCGCTCGGCGTCGGCTCGGTCGCGAAGGCGGCAAAGGTCGGCCGCGTCGGCGGGCTCGCGCTCGGCTACTTCCTGATCATGTCGACGGTCGCGCTGGTCATCGGCCTGGTCGTCGGCAACATCCTCCAGCCCGGCACCGGGCTGCACCTGACCCCCGAGATCGCCGAAAAGGGACAGGACCAGATCGCCAAGAGCGAAGGCACCGTCGACTTCCTGCTGGGGATCATCCCGAAGACGCTGGTCTCGGCGTTCACCGAAGGCGAGGTGCTGCAGACGCTGCTGGTCGCGCTGCTCGCCGGGTTCGCGCTGCAGAAACTGGGCACGAAGGGCGAGCCGATCCGCCGCGGCATCGAGCACATCCAGCGGCTCGTGTTCCGCATTCTGGCGATGATCATGTGGGCGGCCCCGGTCGGCGCGTTCGGCGCGATCGCCGCCGTCGTCGGCGAGACCGGCTGGAAGGCGCTGCAGAGCCTCGCGGTGATCATGCTCGGCTTCTACATCACCTGCGCGTTGTTCGTGTTCGTGGTGCTCGGGCTGATCCTCGGCCTGCTCGCCAGGGTCAACATCTTCAAACTGCTGAAATACCTCGGCCGTGAGTTCCTGCTGATCCTGTCGACGTCGTCGTCGGAGTCGGCGCTGCCGCGGCTGATCGCGAAGATGGAGCACGCGGGCGTCTCCAAACCGGTCGTCGGCATCACCGTGCCGACCGGGTACTCGTTCAACCTCGACGGCACCGCCATCTACCTGACGATGGCGTCCATCTTCATCGCGGACGCGCTCGACAAACCGCTGACCATCGGCGAGCAGATCTCCTTGCTGGTGTTCATGATCATCGCGTCGAAGGGCGCGGCCGGGGTCACCGGCGCGGGGCTCGCGACACTGGCGGGCGGGCTGTCCTCGCACCGGCCGGAGCTGGTGGACGGCGTCGGGTTCATCGTCGGCATCGACCGGTTCATGTCCGAGGCCCGCGCGCTGACGAACTTCGCGGGCAACGCCGTCGCGACCGTGCTGATCGGCACTTGGACCAACGAGATCGACCGCGAGCAGCTGGACCGGACCCTGAACGGCCGATCGCCGTTCGATGAAGCGACGCTGCTCGACGAAAACGCGAGTGATGCCAGTGCCGGATCGGGTATGAAGGACACGTGATCGAATGTGCGGTCCGCTGGTCGGAGCCCCTGTCCGCCGAACCCCGGTTCCTGGCTCTGCTCGACGAGCTGGAGCAGGGCCGATTCGGAAACTACCGCCAGGACATCGACAAACGCCGGTTCCTGACCGGCCGGGTCCTGGCGAAGACGGTCGCCGCCGAGCGGCTCGGCATGGCCGTCGAGGACGTGAGCTTCGACGCGACCTGTGACGACTGCGGCAAACCGCACGGACGCCCCAGGGTCCCCGGCGCGCCGCTGATGCTGTCGATCTCGCATTCCGGCGATCTCATCGGCGTCGCGGCCACCGCGGGGACCCCGGTCGGCCTCGACGTCGAGACGGCGGCCAGGCGGGCCGAGGACTCGCTCATGGAGTACGCGCTGACCCCCGCCGAGCTGGCCGCGATCTCAGGGCTCCCCGACGACGAGCGCACGACGGCGTTCTTCACCTACTGGACGCGCAAGGAAGCCGTCATGAAGGCGACCGGGAAGGGCCTCAAGATCCCGCTGCAGAGCATCACGTTCTCCGGCCACGACGAACAGGCGCGGCTGGTGCGGTCGAGCCACCAGGCCCTCGACCCGGACCGGACCCGGCTCGCCGACCTGAAGGCGGCCGAGGGCTACCGGGCCGCCGTCGCGCTGCTGACCTCGGACGACATCGCGGTCACCGAAACCTTCGCGACCCTCTGACCCTCGCAATTCGTCACCTACTCGCGTGGGCGCTTACCGGCGCCGGGCATCGATCGGGCGCAAGTAGGTGACGAATTGCGGGGTTCTAGATCTCCAGGCCCATGGCGGCCAGCAGGGTGCGGAACTTCGCCGAGGTCTCGTCGAGTTCGGTCCGGGGGTCGGACGCGGGCACGATGCCGCCGCCGGCGTACAGCCGCATGGAGGTGTCGGCGATCTCCGCGCACCGGATCCCGACGGCCCATTCGCCGTCCCCGGCCGCGTCGACCCAGCCGACGGCGCCCGCGTAGTACTCGCGGTCGAACGGCTCCAGCTCCTGGACCAGGGAGCGCGCGGCCTCGGTCGGCGTACCGCAGACGGCGGGGGTCGGATGCAAAGCGGCGGCGAGGTCCAGCGCGGTGACGTCCTGGTCGATCAGCTCACCGGTGACGGTGGTCGAGAGGTGCCAGATCGCCGGGGTCGAGACGAGTTCCGGGCCGCGGACGTCGAGCGTGCGGCAGAACGGCCGCAGGATCTCGACGACGGACTCCACCACGACGGCGTGTTCGACGTGGTCCTTTTCGGACGCCAGCAGGGCCTCACCGTTCGCCTTGTCGATCGCCGGGTCCGCGGACCGGGGCATCGACCCGGCATGCGGGCGGGACACGACGGCGCCGCCGGTGCGGGAGAGCAGGAGTTCGGGAGTGGCGCCGACCAGGGTGCGCCCGCCGGGCAGCTGCGCGGCATAGGTGGTGTGCCGGGGGTTCCCGTTCGCCAGGTTCCGGACCACCTCGGCGACCGGGACGGCGTCGTCGAAGTCGAGATCGAGCGCGCGGGCCAGGACGACTTTGCGCAGGTCACGGTCGCTCAGTGCGGAGACGGCCGCGCGGACGGCGGCCAGATGCGCCTCCGGCTCGGGCACGGGAGTGACCTTGACCGGCCGCGGAAGCGCGGTGCGCGGCGGGACGGCCGCGTGCTCGGAAGACGCGCGATGGATCGCACGGGGCAGGACCAGATGCCCCGGCATCGAGGTGGTGTCGAAGGGCAGCACACCAACCGCGATCGACGCGCCCGAGTCGGTGAACAGCCCGGGGAGCACCCCGGACAGCCGCGACGGCTCGGCCTCGGTCGCGGTGGCCACGACTCCGCTCGCGAGGAGCGCGTGCCGTGCCGTGGCCAGGAGGAAGTCGCCCCGCTCGTAGCGGGCGGCCAGGTCTGCCGGGGTCGCCGGTGCGGTACTGGTCGTCACCCCACCAGCGTCCCAGGCTCCGGCTGAGACCAGGGGAAAGTGTTGCCCGGGCAACAGCCTCTCAGGCAACACCTTCCCCCGGACAGCCCGTGACCTGGGCGGAAGCGTTACTTCAGCGCCTCGAGAAGGGCCTCACGCTGCCGCTCGCCCAGGCCGGCGGCACGCCGGTCCGGGTCGATCCCGGCCTGCTCCAGCAGGGCGGCGACCTTGACCGCGCCCAGGCCGGGCACGGCCTTCAGCAGCTGCGTGACCTTCGTCTTGCCGATGGTCTTGTTCTCCTTGGCCTGCTTGAGCACCTTGTCGATGCTCTCCTTGCCGGACTTGATCGACGCAAGCAGCTCGGAGCGCGCTTTGCGAGCCTCAGCCGCCTTGGCGAGGGCATCGGCGCGCTGCTCCGGAGTCAACGTGGGCAGAGCCAACGTAGTAGTCCTTTCATCTCAGGTCTCCGCTTTCGCGGCCGACGGCCTTTAAACCATGCTTGCAAGAGCAAGCGCTGGCCAGCCGTCTCTGTACCACGGCTCCAGTAAACGCCACCCGTTCCTCGGCCGTGAAACCGACACGCACTTATTACCCTTCGACCACGCCATGGGCAACCCGCCCCAGCCTGCGGAAACACGCCGTTCGAGCGGCGATTCGCTCGCGTTCATCACCCTTATGAGCGATGCCATCACTTCGCACAGTCGGCCATTTTTCGTTTCATGGCAGGAAAAATACGAATTATTGATGATCTTGATCCGAACCGGCGAACACCCGTTAGCGCGACACTGTGACCGAACGGTTGCCTGCGATGTTACTGACCGGTTCACCCCTCCCGGATTAGAGTCGGCCCAACCCCAGTTCACCGGAGAACGAGCACCACGGGAGTACGCGATGTTGAGCACGATGCAGGACGGACAGCTGTCACTGGGCAGGCTGCTCCGCCATGGCACCACGGTGCACTCCGAAAGCGAAGTCATCACCTGGACCGGTTCAGAAGCCCGCCGGGAGACCTACGGCGAACTCGGCAAGCACGCCGCCCGCCTGGCCAACGCGCTCCGCAGCCTCGGCATCACCGGTGACCAGCGTGTCGGCACCTTCATGTGGAACAACGCGGAGCACATGGCCGCGTACCTCGCCATCCCGGCCATGGGCGCGGTGCTGCACACGCTCAACATCCGGCTGTTCCCGGAGCAGCTCGTCTTCGTCGCCAACCACGCCGAGGACCAGGTCGTCATCGTCGACGGCACCCTGATCCCGCTGCTGGCCAAGCAGCTGCCCGAGCTGAAGACCGTGCGTCACGTCATCGTGGCCAACGGCGACGCCGCCGCCCTGACGGCGCCGGATGGCGTCCAGGTGCACTCCTACGCCGAACTGCTGTCGGGCCAGCCGGACACCTTCGACTGGCCCGACGTGGACGAGCGCTCGGCCGCCGCGATGTGTTACACCTCGGGCACCACGGGTGACCCGAAGGGTGTCGCGTACTCCCACCGGTCGATCTGGCTGCACTCCATGCAGGTCACGATGTCCGACAGCATGCGGCTGGCCCAGCACGACAAGGCCCTCGCGATCGTCCCGATGTTCCACGCGATGGCGTGGGGGATGCCGTACGCGGCGATGATGGTCGGCGCCTCGCTGCTCATGCCGGACCGCTTCCTCCAGCCCGCGCCCATCGCCCAGATGCTGGACGCCGAGAAGCCGACCTTCGCCGGCGCCGTCCCGACGATCTGGCAGGGCCTGCTCTCCCACCTTGACGCGAACCCGCAGGACATCTCGCATCTGCGCGAGGTCGTGGTCGGTGGATCGGCGGCGCCGCCGTCGCTGATGCACGCGTTCGAAGATCGCTACGGCGTGCCGATCCTGCACGCCTGGGGCATGACCGAGACGTCGCCGCTGGGCAGCGTCGCGCGTCCGCCCGCCTCCGCGACCGGCGAGAAGGCCTGGGAGTACCGCTACACCCAGGGCCGGTTCCCCGCGTCCGTCAGCGCCAGGCTGATCGGCGACAACGGCGAGGAACTGCCGTGGGACAACGAAAGCGTCGGCGAGCTCGAGGTGCAGGGCCCGTGGATCGCGGCGTCGTACTACAGCGGCACGACCGGTGACGAGCCCGACCCGGAGAAGTTCCACGACGGCTGGCTGCGCACCGGCGACGTCGGCAAGATCAGCCCGGACGGCTATCTCACGCTGACCGACCGCGCGAAGGACGTCATCAAGTCCGGCGGCGAATGGATCTCCTCGGTCGATCTGGAGAACCAGGTGATGGCGCATCCCGCGGTGGCCGAGGCGGCCGTGGTCGGCATCCCCGACGAGAAGTGGGACGAGCGCCCGCTGGTCGCCGTGGTGCTCAAGGAGGGCCAGAACGTCACGGCCGAGGAACTGCGCGAGTTCTTGTCCGACAAGGTCGCGAAGTGGCAGCTTCCGGAGAACTGGACCTTTGTGGACGAAGTCCCGAAGACCAGTGTCGGCAAGTTCGACAAGAAGCGGCTGCGGGCGTTCCACTCCGAAGGCAAACTCGACGTCAGTCAGCTCTAACGGGTTAATCTCCCGCGCGCCTGCCCTTCCGTGAAGGCCATCTTGAGGGACGCTGTTCCCCGAAGATGGCCTTCACTGCGTTCGGCGAAGGGTTTTGTTGGTGCGTAAGACAAACAGGCGAACGTTCCTGGCACTCGCGGGGACGGCCGCGCTCTCCGCCTGCGGGTCCAACACAGTCCAAAGGGGAACCCCGCCGCCGTCGACGGCCTACTCCGCCGGGGTGACCAGGCCGAAACCGAAACCGGTGGACCTCGCGCAGTGGTACCACCCGTATCCCGAGGCCGGTGTCCAGGAAGCCGTCACGCGTTACGCCGCCGCGTACCAGAAATCCAAGGTCGCGGTGCAGTGGAATCCCGACGACTACGAGACGAAACTGAACGCCGCGCTGCAGGCGGGCGCGGTCCCCGACGTCTTCGAAGGCCAGGTCACCGTCGATCGCGTCCGGCAGAACCTCCTCGTCCCGCTGGACGACGTGATCGGGCCCGTGCGCGGTGACTTCACCCCTTCGGTGCTGGCCGCGCAGACGGTCGACGGCAAGGTCTACGGCATCCCGCAGGCGCTGGACACCCAAGTCCTCTTCTACCGCAAGAGTTTCCTGCAGGAGGCCGGGGTCCAGCCGCCGCAGACCCTGGACGAACTCGTGGACGCGGCGAAGAAACTGTCCAAGGACGGCGTCAAAGGACTGTT
Organism: Amycolatopsis lurida; assembly: GCF_900105055.1. Taxonomy (NCBI): domain Bacteria; kingdom Bacillati; phylum Actinomycetota; class Actinomycetes; order Pseudonocardiales; family Pseudonocardiaceae; genus Amycolatopsis; species Amycolatopsis lurida. The sequence continues at coordinate 5,070,659 of NZ_FNTA01000004.1, read as the reverse complement.
CGCCGGCAACGACGCGGGAGCGGCGGCGCTCGCGGGGCCGCTGCTGTGGTCGGCCGGGCTCGACTACGTCAAGGACGGCAAATCCGCCGGCTTCGACGATCCGCGTGCCGCCACGGCGTTCGCGAAACTCCACGAGCTCAACGGCTCGCTGCTGCTGGGCGCTTCGACGGACTGGGCGGATCCGCTCCCGTTCATCGACGGGCTCACCGCCATGCAGTGGACCTGGCTGCGGAATCTGCCGAAGATCCAGGACACGCTGAAGGACGACTTCGGCGTCCTGGCGTTCCCGAGGCTCGACGCGGCGGGCGCGCCGTCCGTCCCGGTCAGCGGGTTGAGCGCGATGGTGCATTCCAAGAGCCTGAACCCCAACGCCGCCAAGGACTTCGTCAAATGGCTGTGGCTGGAGCGGGTCGACTTCCAGCAGGAGTTCGCCACCAGGTTCGGTTTCCACCTGCCCGCACGGCTGAGCGTGCTCGGCAAGGTCGCGGCGGCGGCCGACGCCGCGAAGCTGGTCAAGGAGAACGGCCGCGCCGCCGGTCCACTGTGGACACCGACGGCGAACACCGCGCTCGTCGACGCGCTGGGCCGGATCGTCCGCGATGGCGCCGACCCGGTCGCCGAGACCAAGGCCGCCGTGGAGGCCGTCAAAGCCGAACTGGGCCGCCTGGCCGCGTGAGCCGCCGCGAACGTAAGCGAGCGACGATCAACACGATCGACAGGATCACCGCCCCACCATCGGTGACCAGCGAAGGCAGCACGCCCGGCCACCCGTGTTCGGCGATCGCGGCGCGGTGCACTTCGAAGGGCACGACGTACACGCCGACGGCTTGGGTGACGTTGAACGCGAGCACCGGCCAGAACAGCCAACGCCAACGGAACCACACCAGCAGGCCCAAGGCGTTGCCGATGATGAAGACGTTCCCCACCATTCGCAGCGCGCTCAGATACGCGGGCGCGTCGGCGGTGTCCACCCCCTTGAGCCGCATGCTCGCCTCGATCATGTCCAGATCGACGATCACGTAGTTCTGCAGCGTCGTCCCGAGCACGAAGACGATCGAGCACAGCACCGTGACCAGGCGGATCTCGGATGTCCAAGGCATCACTTCCCCCGTTCTCTATCAGTGATAGAGACAAATCTATCACTGATAGAGTCCGCACGTGGCACGTAAAGGCTCGCTGGACCTCGCCAAGATCACCGAGGCGGCCGTCGAACTACTCAACGAAGCCGGTCTCGCCGAATTGAGCACCAGACGGCTCGCGGCGAAGCTCGGCGTCAGCTCGCCGACGCTGTACTGGCACGTGAAGGACAAGGCGGAGTTACTGGACCTCGTCGCCGAAGCGATCTGCGCCGACGCCTTCGAGATCGATCGATCGTTGCCGTGGCGCGACCAGCTCGCGAGTGGGCTCCGCCAGTTCCGCGCACTGCTGTCGCGCCATCGGGACGCGGCCGCACTGCTGCGCGAGCGGCCGCCGACCGGACCGCACCGGCTGGGCCATATCGAGACGACGGTGCGGATTCTGCTGGAGGCGGGATTCTCCGAAGAGGACACCGCCGGAATCTCACGACTGCTCACCGCACACGTGCTCGCTTCGGTGGACTCACTTCCCGCACGGAGGCCGGACGAAGGGTTTCTCGAGAGGCTCGCGGCCTATCCCCATGCGAGCAGGCTGGGGCCGGCCTTCGCGACACAGAGCGGCGAGGACGTCTTCGACCTGGGTATCGAGGTGATCCTCGACGGGCTCGAAGCGCGGTCAAGTGGGCCCTGAGAGGTGTCGTGGTGCGAGCCGATCACCCTGCCGATCATCCATAAAGGACGGCAAGACCTCTCCGCGCGTCCGATGGGGGGCGATTGCGTGGGGGGTCGTGAGTGGCAATGGTCGTTCTAACGCTCTTTATCACTCACGACCAAAGCGCTCGAAGCGGGCCTCAAGTTCCTTATGGACAGGGTGACCGGGCCGGTCACGCGTAGGCACAGGACACACCCCTCACCCTCGGTGACACTTCAGGCGCTCGCAAGCACGTCAGATGACCGGGCGGCAGGGTTCTAATCCCCGGAGACGCCCCAAATCGCCAGCTCGACGGCGACGTCGTTCTCGTACAGCAGCGCGCAGTTCGCGCTCCAGCGCGGGCGGCGTTCGTACGGCAGCCGTCCCGCCTTGTCGAGTTCGTCGAAGTCGGCGACGGACGGCTCCTCGGAACCGAAGGCGGCGACGAGTTCGGCGTCGGTCAAGGGGCGGATCGTGCCGAAGTCGTCCTCGCCCGTGGCGCTGATGAACTCGTGGACGTCGAGCACGGAATGCGTCCCGGACTCCTGAACGCTCTCCACCTCGTACAGCTCTTCGATCGAGTCCGGGCGGCCGAGTTCGTCCTCCTCCCAGAGGTAGTCGCCCTCCTCGAAAACGCGTGCCTTCATCGCGTCCAGCGCCGCTTCCGGATCGCCGTCGAACCGGCCGCGGACGGACCATGCCGAAGCACCCACCTGGCCACCTCCCACGCTCGCCAAGCGGCCAGCGTAACCAGCCCGCTTGGCTTCCCGGCATTCCGCCGAACGTGACAAATTTTCGCATTACCCTTTTCTGGCGTTCACCTCACGGCTAACGTCTTGCGGCATCGTCCTTCGCGACATCCATCCGCGACGACTGGGGGCACCGCCATGTCCGTCATCTCGAGGCGCACCTTCACCGCGGCGGGCGCCGCCGGCGTCGGCCTGCTGCTGTGCACGCCGACCGCCAACGCGCTCGACCGGGCGCTGGCGCGCACCGCCAGCCGCGCGGTGCGGACCGCGGGCACCACGCTCGAAGCCGCGGCAGCCCCGCTGACCAGCGGACCGGGCTACACGCGGCTGACCGCGGGCCCCGGCTGGCCGCTCGTCGTCCGCGGCGATCTGGCCGCGCCGAAGTCCGGCCGCGACGACCGGCGCCGCGCGATGGCATCCTTCGCGCAGTTCACCGACCTTCACTTCACCGACGCCGAAAGCCCGGCGCGGTTCGAGTACCTGCACCCGTTCGTCGGCTCGGCACACCGGCCGCAGGAAACCCTCGGCCCCGTCGCGACGACGGCGCTGGTGGAGCGGGTGAACAGCCTGAAGGCGGGCCCGTTCACCGGACGGCCGATCGACTTCATGGTCACCACCGGCGACAACACCGACAACCACGAGCTGATCGAGCTCGAATGGTTCCTCAAGGTGCTCAACGGCGGCACGGTGAACCCGACCTCGGGCGACCCGGACGTGCACGAAGGCGTCCAGACGTCCGGGTCCTCGCACTACTGGAACCCCGGCGAGACACTGGACGACGCGTACACGAAGAAGGGCTTCCCGCAGCTGCCCGGCCTGCTCGGCGCGGCCTCGAACACCTTCACCTCGCCCGGCCTCGACGTCCCGTGGTTCTGCACCTTCGGCAACCACGACGACAGCATCGTCGGCACCGTGCCGGACTTCCCGGGAATGGACGCCTGGTACACCGGCCGCTTCAAGGTGATCGGCAAGGACGAGACGACGTCGCGGAAGCTCGCCAAGGCCATCGGGTCGGGCTCCGGCGTCCCGGTCACGGAGCTGTTCGGCGGCTCGGGCACGATCCGCGAGATCACCCCGGACGAGCGACGGCGGCCGTTCAGCACCGCGGAGTTCGTGCGGCACCACCTCGACTCCGCCAACACCGGCCCCGGCCCGGTCGGTCACGGGTTCAGCGAGAACAACGCCGACGGGCGGAACGTGTACTACACCTTCCGCATCGCGCCGGGCGTCGTCGGCATCAGCCTCGACACCACGACGATGGCCGGGCTGGCCGACGGGTCGATCGGGCTCGGGCAGTTCACCTGGGTGGAGAACACGCTGAAGCGCAACAGCTCGACGTACTACGACTTCTTCGGGCGCAAGGTCACGCAGAACGTGACGGACGAGCTGTTCATCCTGTTCAGCCACCACACCAGCGACACCATGGGCAACGTGCTGCCGGACGCGCGTCACCCGCTGGAGATCCGGCTCAACGGCGACACGTTCGTCTCGCTGCTGCACCGGTTCCCGAATGTCCTGGCGTGGGTCAACGGGCACACGCACCGCAACAAGATCACCCCGCATGCCGGCAAGACCGCGAAGCAAGGCTTCTGGGAGATCAACACCGCCTCGCACATCGACTTCCCGCAGCACGCGCGGATCATCGAGGTCGCCGACAACGCCGACGGCACGTTGTCGCTGTTCACGACCCTGATCGAAGCGGAAGCCCCGTATGCGGCGGCGTACTCGGACACCTCCACGCAAGCGCTTGCGTCGCTCTACCGGGAGTTCTCGTACAACGACATCCACGCCTCGCTTTCGGCCGTCGGCACCGCCCAGGACCAGAACACGGAGCTGCTGCTGCCGAACCCGCTCGCCTGAGTTACGCCTCCAGTCACGCGAGTGACGTGCCCGGCGGCGTAACTCGTGCAATCGGGGGTAACTGTTTACATACCTCGCGCGACCGGCGAAAATCCCTTCCCTACTGGGTGGACACGAGGGATGGAGCGGGGATGCGCAGACGAGGGCTGGTCACGCTGCTGACGATCGCGACGATGACCGCGGTGACGGCACAGACGGCGGAGGCCGGTCCCGGCCGCCCGGACGACGAGTCGATCGACTACCACGAATGGTCCGGTCACCACGGATTCCGTGACGGCAGGCTCGAAGGGCTCGGCCTCGACCACGGCGCGCTGCGCATCGACCGCCCGATCGGCACGATCGAGCACACCGAACCCACGCTCGGCACCACGAAGACCTACGAGTACGGCCAGTGGACGTCGAGGAGCCACGCCCAGGGCTTCGACGCCTCCCAGCTGGTCGCCTCGTGGAACGCGAAGACGCCGGCCAAGACGTGGATCAAGGTCGAAGCCAAGGGCCGCACCGCCACGGGCACGGAAACCTCCTGGTACGTCATGAGCCGGTGGGCGAGCGGGGACGCCGACGTCAAACGCACCAGCGTCGACGGCCAGAGCGACGCCAACGCCGCGGTCGACGTCGACACGCTGGTCATGAAGGCCGGTGTCGCGCTCCGCTCGTACCAGCTGCGGGTCAGCCTGTACCGCGAGGCAGGCTCCCGCGCCACGCCGTCGGTGACGTCGGTCGGCGCGATGACGTCGCTCGTCCCGGACCGCTTCGAGGTCAAGGCGACGAAACCGGGCCGGGCCACCGGCATCGAGCTCAAGGTGCCCGCCTACGCGCAGAACCTCCACAAAGGACAGTTTCCCGAGTACGGCGGGGGGGGCGAGAACTGGTGCAGCCCCACGTCCACCGAGATGGTCGCCGAGTACTGGGGCAAACGGCCCAAGGCCGAGGACATGAAGTGGATCCCGGAGGGTTACGTCGATCCGACCGTCGCGTACGCCGCCCGCTACACGTTCGACTACGCCTACGACGGAACAGGCAACTGGCCGTTCAACACCGCGTACGCCGCTTCACTCGGACTGCGTGGGCACATCACCCGTTTGCACTCCTTGAACGAACTCGAGAACTACATCGCGCGCGGCATCCCGGTGATCACGTCGCAGTCGTTCAAGGCCGAGGAACTCGACGGCGCGGGCTACGGCACCGCCGGGCACATCATGGTCGTCGTCGGCTTCACGAAGGACGGCGACGTGATCGCGAACGACCCGGCCGCCAACAGCAACGACCGGGTCCGAAACGTCTACAAACGACACCAGTTCGAGACGATCTGGCAGCGCACCAAGCGGTACAACACGAATGGCGGCGTTTCCAGTGGTCCCGGTGGCGTCGCTTACATCATCACGCCTGGGCGCTGAATCGGTACCGCACCCGAGCGGATGTCGCGATCCCGGTCGTCTTCGTGGCAAGCTGCGAAGTCCACGACTCGGAGGTGGGCATGCCGTACGAGGTCCAAGGCGTCGTTTCCCGCGCCAAGGGTGAACCGGTCTCGCTGGAGTCCGTGACGGTGCCCGATCCCGGGCCCGGCGAGGCCGTCGTCTCGGTCAAGGCGTGCGGTGTCTGCCATACCGACCTGCACTACCGCGAGGGCGGGATCAACGACGAATTCCCGTTCCTGCTCGGCCACGAGGCAGCGGGTTTCGTGGAGGCCGTCGGCGACGGCGTCACCGGCCTCGAACCGGGCGACTATGTGATCCTGAACTGGCGCGCGGTCTGCGGCACCTGCCGGGCCTGCCGCCGGGGAAAGCCCTGGTACTGCTTCTCGACGTTCAACGCCACCCGGCCGATGACGCTGGCCGACGGCACCGCCCTGTCGCCCGCGCTCGGTGTCGGGGCCTTTCTCGAGAAGACACTGGTCCACAGTGGACAATGCACGAAGGTCGACCCCGCCGCCGAACCGGCCGTCGCCGGGCTGCTCGGCTGCGGGGTGATGGCCGGTCTCGGCGCGGCGCTGAACACCGGCGCGGTGAGCCGCGGAGATTCCGTCGCGGTCATCGGTTGCGGCGGCGTCGGTGACGCAGCGATCGCCGGGGCGAACCTGGCCGGCGCGAAGACCATCGTCGCCGTCGACACCGACGACCGGAAACTCGCCTGGGCCGAGGACTTCGGCGCCACGCACACGCTGAACAGCAAGGGACTGAGCGAAGAACAGGTCGTCGAGGCGATCCGGGAGTTCACCGGCTCGTTCGGCGCGGACGTCGTGATCGACGCGGTCGGCAGGCCCGAAACGTGGCGGCAGGCGTTCTACGGCCGCGATCTGGCGGGCACGGTCGTGCTCGTCGGCGTCCCGACCCCGGACATGCGGCTGGATCTGCCGCTGATCGACTTCTTCTCGCGCGGCGGCTCGCTCAAGTCGTCGTGGTACGGCGATTGCCTGCCCTCACGCGATTTCCCGATGCTGATCGACCTCTATCTCCAGGGCAGGCTCCCGCTCGACAAGTTCGTCACCGAACGGATCGCCCTCGACGGTGTCGAGCAGGCCTTCGAGCGTATGCACCGCAGCGACGTCCTCCGCAGCGTGGTGACGTGGTGAAACTCTTCACCGACGCCGATTTCCCCGCCGATCCGTACCCGGGCGCGCGGCCGGGGCATTCGTTCGTCCACTTCGACGGCGTCGGGCACAGCCTCGACACCGCGCCGGAGGGCTGGCGCGAACGCCAGGCCGTGCTCGCGTACGGCTCGAACGCGTGCCCGTCCAAGATCACCTGGCTGCGGGAGAACATGGGCCTGACCGGTCCGGTCGTCGTCTGTCACGCGCGCTGCATCGACCTCGCCGCGGTCTGGGCGTCCGGCGTGCGGTTCCGGGACGGGCAACGGCCCGCGACGCTCGCCGCCGCGCCGGGTGTCGTCGAGGAGCACTCCGTCTGGTTCGCGACGCCGGAACAGCTCGCCGTCCTCGATCGCTGCGAGGGCAATGGACAGCGCTATCACCTGGTGCGGTTGACCGCCCCGGCCATCACCCTCGACGACGGCACCGTGCTCGACGACGTCGTGGCGTACGTCGGCGCCGCGGACATCCGCCTGCCGATCCTGGTGGACGGCAGGCATATCCGCGTCGCCGACCTCGAACAGCGCCGGGCCGCGGCACTGGAAGGGATCCCCGCCGAAACGCACGGTCTGGACTGCACGCTGGTCGAGGCCGGCACCCTGATCAGAGAAGCTTCCCGGGATTGAGGATCCCGGCCGGGTCGACGGCCTTCTTCGCCGCTTGCAACACGTCGACCCCGAGCGAACCGATCTCCGCCGCCAGGTAGCGCGCGTGGTCGACGCCGACGGCGTGGTGATGCGAGATCGTGCCGATCCCGGTGATCGCCTCGGACGCCGCAGCCTTCGCCCGTTGCCATTGGCCGACCGGGTCGGCCTCGTCGCGGGCGGTGAGCACGGTGAAGTACAGCGACGCACCGGTTTCGTAGGCGTGCGAAACGTGGCACATGATGACGGCGTTGCCGAGCGTCGCGGTGAGCGCGGCACGGACGGCGTCTCGCAGGTCGCTCAGTTCCGTCCAGTACGCGGCGGTTTCGAGGGTTTCGACACAGACACCGTTGTCCATCAAGGCATCCCGTTGCCGAGGACCGGAGAACCGGCCGCGGCGCCAGGATTCGCCGAGCGCGGCCCCGATGCGGACGGCACCGAACCGCCCCAGGACGCGGGTGGTCTCCTGACGGCGCCGCGCGACCTCGCGCTTCGACGCGCCCTCCCAGCCGACGATCAACAGGCAGGGTGCGTGGACTCCCCGTGCCTTGAGGTACCGGCGGAGCACCTTGGTCTTCACACTGTCGTTGAGCGCCAGCGAAACCTCGCTTTCGTCCACATCGGACAGTCGCGTGACGTCCGCGAGCACGTGCCGCTGGGCGAGTTCGCGGACCGCGTCGGTGCCGTTATCCCAGCCATCCAGGACATAACCCTCGTAACGGCGCACTTCCGGCACCGGGCGGACGCGGAGGGCGACCTCGGTGATCACCCCGAGCGCCCCTTCGCTGCCGATGGCCAGCTGCCGCAGATCGGGTCCAGCGGCCGATGCCGGCGCGACCCCGAGCTTCCATTCCCCACGCGGAGTCGCGAGCCGGACACCCGTGACCATGTCCTCGAACCGGCCATAACCCGACGAAGCCTGCCCGGCGGACCGGGTGGCGGCGAACCCGCCGATGGTGGCGCGTTCGTAGGACTGGGGCACGTGCCCGAGTGTGAAGCCGTGCGCGGCGAGCAGCCGGTCCGCCTCCGGACCGGTGACGCCCGCCTGGAGGACCGCGATCCGGGAGACCGGGTCGACGGAGACCAGTTCGCCGAGCCTGGTGAGGTCGAGCGCGATCACCGCGCTCTTGTCCCCGCGCAGTGCCGAAACCCCGCCGACCACCGACGTCCCGCCGCCGAACGGGACGACGCCGACGTCGTGCCGTGCACAGATTTCCAGTACCGACTGGACTTCGGCGGGATTCTCCGGCAGGACGACGGCGTCCGGCACCGGAAAATCACCGAATCCGCGCCGCCGCACCAGGTCCAGATAGGACAGACCACTCGCCCGCGCGAGCCGTTCCCCCGGCGTCAGCAGGACTCGGTCGGCGCCGACAAGCTCCTCGAGGTCTCGTTTCGGCTGTTCTCGCAGCGCCGATTCGGGAACGGACAGTGCCGAATCGGGCGCGAGGGGCGCCGCGGAGCCCAGTGGACCGATACGCTGGACGAGCCACCGCAAGGCCTTCGCCGGAAGGTGGGCCGCGTCACCGCCTTCGGGCGTCCAGGATCGTCTTAACCGGTGGTCAATAAGCTCCGTCACGACTACAGTGTTACATATGGACGTAAAACGTCACTCACCTGCGGAAACAGGCGTTTCGGCGCTGGCGGACACCCGATCCCGCCAGGCCTCCACGCGCGTGTCCGACGACGTTCTGCTCGACGCCGCGAAGAAGTGCGTGCTCGCCGTCGGCGTGAGGCGGACCACCCTCGCCGAGATCGCCCGTACCGCGAAGGTCAGCCGGATGACGGTCTACCGGCGGTTCCCGGACGTGCGCAGCGTGCTCGCGACCCTCATGACCCGTGAGTTCGGCGGGCTGCTTCAGGGCGCCGCCGAGCCGGAGGTCGAGCCCGCCAACTTCCGCGAGAAGCTCGTACAGAGTTCGTCCGCCGCCGTCGCCGCGCTGTCGGGCGACCCGTTGTTTCGCACCCTGCTGGACCTCGACTCCGAACTGGTCCTCCCCTACATCGTCGAGCGGCTGGGCAAGACCCAGCGCTTCGCCGAAGGCGTGATCCTGCACCTGCTGAAGTCGGGCCAAGAAGACGGCTCGATCCGCAAGGGCGACCTGCCCTCGCAGGCGCGCACCCTGCTGCTGCTCATCCAGTCCTTCGCCTTCTCCTACCGCCCCGCCACCGCGGACGTGAACGAGAAGGAGCTGATGGCGGAGTTCGCCCACGTGCTCGACGCGGCGTTGCGGCCGTGACGCCGGGCTCGCTCAACGCTCTGCGGCGCGACCGGGAACTCACGGCGCTGGCCGGCGGCGAGCGGGTCGATCTGGTGGTGGTCGGCGGCGGTGTCACCGGCGCGGGGATCGCGCTGGACGCGGCCGCGCGCGGGCTCTCGGTCGCCCTGATCGAGGCGTACGACCTGGCGTACGGGACGTCGCGCTGGTCCAGCAAGCTCGTCCACGGCGGCCTCCGGTACCTGGCCAAGGGCGATCTGGCGCTGGCACACGAAAGCGCCGTCGAGCGCGGGATCCTGATGACCCGCACGGCCCCGCATCTCACCAGGGCGATCCCTCAGCTGTTCCCGATGTACCGCAAGACCTCCCGCGGCCAGCAGGCGTTCATCATGACCGGCCTCGTCGCCGGTGACGGCCTCCGCCGCGCGGCCGGGACCCCGGCGTCGGTGCTGCCGCGGCCCAGGTCGATCCCGGCCGCGGAGGCGCTGGCGCTCGCACCCGGCCTGTCCCCGAAAGGCCTGCGCGGCGCGCTGCTGGCCTACGACGGCGCGCTGACCGACGACGCGCGCCTCGTCGTGAACCTGGCCCGCACGGCGGCGTCACGCGGCGCGAAGATCCTGACGAAGGTCGAGGCACTCCGGCTCGACGCCGAGTCGGTGCGGGCCAGGGACCGGCTCACCGGGCAGGAGGTCGAGATCCGCGCTCGTCAGGTGATCAACGCGACCGGGGTCTGGGCGGGCGAACTGGCGGAATCGGTGCGGCTGCGGCCTTCCCGCGGTTCGCATCTCATCCTGGCTTCGGGCGCGGCACCGATCGGCGCGACGTCGGTCAACGTGCCCGTCCCCGGCGAGAACAACCGCTTCGTCTTCCTGCTGCCCCAACCGGACGGCCGGGTGTTCGTCGGGGTCACCGACGAACCGACCGACGGGCCGGTCCCCCGGGTGCCGTCCGTGCCGGAGTCCGATGTGGACTTCCTGCTCGAAGTGGCGTCGACGGCGTTCACCCGCCCGCTGACGCGGGCCGACGTCGCGGGTTCGTTCGCCGGGCTGCGACCTTTGGTCGAGGGCGGCGGCCGCAGCGCGGACCTCTCGCGCAAACACGCGGTGGTGACCGGCGCCGACGGCGTGCTCACCGTAGTGGGCGGCAAGCTGACGACGTACCGGAAGATGGCCGAGGACGCCGTCGACGCGGCGCTGAACCGGTCCGGGCTTCTCGCCGGGCCGTCGACCACGTCCCGGCTCCCCCTGCTCGGCGCGACACCGCGCGACCGTCTATCCACTGTGGACGCTCCGCCTCGGCTCGTCGCGAAGTACGGCACCGAAGCGCCCCGGGTCGCGGCGCTCGGCGAGGTCGATCCGGAACTGGGCCTGCCCCTGTTCGACGGGAGCGAGATCAGCGCGGCGGAGGTCGTCTGGGCGGTGCGGCACGAGGGCGCTCTCGACGTCGAGGACGTCTTGGAACGCCGCACCCGGCTCGGCCTCGTCATCCCGGACGCCGAGGCCGCCCGTGGCCGCGTCCGGGAGCTTGTCGACAAATCACTCGCCGGCCTCGTCTGACCCTTCGCAATTAGTCACCTACTTGCGGTGAAGTGCGCCCTCAACTTGACGAGTCGTTGGGTTTTTGCAACAGTATGTTCCATGAGCCCGGTCAGACGCGGCAAAGAGCTGCCGATCTACAACCGGCTACCCGTGCTCCGGGCGGAGCGCGGACTGAGCAGGGCCGCCCTCGCGGCGGCCGTCGAGGTCAACCCGCAGACGATCGGCGCGCTCGAACGGGGGGACCACTACCCGAGCCTGGACCTGGCGTTCCGCATCTGCGCGGTGTTCGACCTCCCGGTCGAGGCCGTGTTCAGCCGCGAACCGTTCACGCCGCTGTCCACTCAGGTCTACCGGGAGGGGGGAACATGAGCGAGGAGCGAGGCCGTCTCGCGGCGTACTGGGAGCGCCAGCAGGAACGGCTGGACGAAGTGGAACGCAAGCGGGCGCTGAGGCTGCCGACCTGGCGCACGCGGAAACGGCGGCGGACGTTGAGCGTGCTGGTGCTGGCAGGCGATCTGATCCTGGTCGCCGGGGCCGCCGTGTTCCATCGGCAACCGGAACCGGTCTTCTTCGCGTGCTGGTTCGGGGGCGCGGTGATCGCCGGCGGCGCCCATTACCTGCTGCGGATCCTCACCGGCAAGATGAGCGGCGGGTTCTCGCTCCGGCTCGACGAACGCGAGCGGGAATGGCGCCACCGTGTCACCTTCGTCGGTTACCAGGTCCTGGTCGGGCTGATGATGATCGCGGTGCTCTACAGCCTGGTCATCTCCGGCACGGAGGACGGCGGCGCGCGCGGCGCGATGATGGCCTGCGCGCTGCTGGTCACCGGCACCACGCTCTCCGGCGTCATCCTCGGCTGGTCGCTGCCGGACGACGATCCTGAGGATTTCGACGAGGTGAGCCCCACGTGACCGTCACCAGGACGCGATCGGACCGCCGCCGCCTCGCCATCGCGGCCGTGATCGGCCACCTGGTCGTGATCGCCGGAGCCGCGCTGCTCCGCGAGCCCACGCTGTGGTTCGCCGTCGGCATGATGGGGCCGGGGCTGTGTCTCTGCGTCGGCGCCGCGGCGGTGCTGCGCAAGGCCGTCGGCAGAACCGGCTCCGCGGCGAAGGATCTCGACGAGCGCGAACTGCTGCTGCGCGACCGCGCGCACTACGCCGCGTTCCAAGGGATGTGCGCGCTGATGCTGGTGGATCTCGTGTACGGGCTCTACGCGGCAGGACAACCGGACTCCGGTTCTCTGCTTTCTTCGATGACAGCGGCGTTGTTCGTCTTCGGGACGTCGCTTCCGGCACTTTGGCTCGCGTGGCGGCTGCCGGACGACGACCCTGAAGACTTCGAGGGGGTGACTCCGGCATGACCGGGGACAAGAAGCGGTACAAGGTGTCCATCGGTGTGGTCGCCGTCGTGCTGGTGGCGGGTGGGGTCCTCGCCGGCGCGGGCCGGGCGGTGCTGGTCTACCGGGCCACCTCGGTGATGAGCAACGTCGAGCTGGACGGGCTGATCCAGCGGAACCGCACGGTTTCCGGCGTCCATCGGGGATTCACGGCGCTGGTGCGGTATTTCGAAGAGGGGAAGTGGAAATGAGCGAGGGGAAGCTGGAGATCGACCGGATCTCCAAGAGGTACGGCGCGAAGGTCGCGCTGGACGAGGTGAGCTTCGAGGTCCAGCCCGGTGAGTTGTTCGGGTTCGTCGGCAGCAACGGTGCCGGCAAGACCACCACGATGCGGATCGTGCTCGGGGTGCTCGCGGCCGACTCCGGCCAGGTGCGCTTCGACGGCGCCCCGATCACCCACGAGACCCGCACCCACATCGGGTACATGCCGGAAGAACGCGGGCTGTACCCGAAGATGAAGGTGCTGGAGCAGCTGGTCTATCTCGCCGAACTGCACGGGATGTCGACCAACGACGCCCACCGCAGCGCCGAGAACTGGATCGCCCGCCTCGGGCTGACCGAACGGCGCAAGGACGAGGTCCAGAAGCTGAGCCTCGGCAATCAGCAGCGCGTGCAGCTCGCCGCGGCGCTGGTGCACGATCCGAAGGTGCTGGTGCTGGACGAGCCGTTCTCCGGTCTCGACCCGCTGGCCGTGGACGTGATGAGCGGTGTGCTGCGCGAGAAGGCCGCGACCGGCGTGCCGGTGGTGTTCTCCAGTCACCAGCTGGATCTGGTCGAGCGGCTGTGCGACCGGGTCGGCATCATCCGAAGTGGACGGATGGTCGCCTCCGGTACCGTCGCGGAGCTGACCGCCGGTGCGGGCAACGGTCTCGTCGTCACCGCGCCCGCCGCCGCACCCGGCTGGGCTTCGTCCGTTCCCGGTGTCCGGACGGTCGACCAGACCGGCCCGACGACGATCCTCGAACTCGAGGCGGGCGCCGACGATCAGGCCGTGCTCGCCGCGGCACTGGCGACCGGCCCGGTCACCGAATTCACCAAACGCAGGCGTTCGCTGACCGAGCTTTTCCGCGACGCGGTCGCCGAGAAGCCGGCGGCACAGGGAGTTTCCGCATGAACACCGTATCTTCGTGGCGCGCGGTCTGGCTCATCGCCAAACGCGAGCTGAACACCCGGCTGCGCACCAGGTCCTTCGTGGTCGGCACCGCCGTGCTGCTGGTCATGCTGATGGGATACGTCCTGCTGCAGTCCACGCTGATCAGCAACGAGGACAAGAGCAAGGTCGGGCTCACCGGCCAGACCGCCGGGATCGCGCAGCAGCTCCAGACCGCGGGTGAGGCGATCGGCGAGAAGATCGAGACCGTCACCGTCGCCGATCCGGCGCAAGGCCGGACGCAGGTCGAGAACGGCGATCTCGACGCGCTGCTGTCCGGCAACGCCACCGAGCTGAAGGTGCTCGTCAAGTCCGAATTGGACACGAAGCTGCGTTCCCTGCTGAACGGCGTGTCCCAGCAGGAAGTGCTGAACGGCATCCTTTCCGAGGCCCAGAAGTCGCCGGAAGAGGTGATGCGCACGGTCCACCAGACCCAGGTCGAGGTCGACTCGATCAAACCGCCGGACCCGGAGAAGTCGCAGCGGATGGTGATCGGGCTGATCGTGGCGGTGCTGCTGTACATGAGCATCGTGACCTACGGGACGCTGGTCGCGCAGGGCGTGGTCGAGGAGAAGTCCAGCCGCGTGGTGGAGATCCTGCTGTCCACGGTCCGGCCGTGGCATCTGTTGCTGGGCAAGGTGATCGGGCTCGGCCTGGTCGGGCTGACCCAGCTCTTGATCATCGGCGGCGCCGGGTTCGTCGTCGCGTCGGCGACCAACGTGCTGACGCTGTCCGGGGTCGCGACGGGCGCGCTGCTGTGGGGCGTGGTGTGGTACCTGCTCGGATTCCTGTTGTACGCCACCATCTACGGCGCCATGGGTTCGTTGGTCTCCCGGCAGGAGGACACCCAGTCCGTGATCGGCCCGGTCAACATCGTGCTGATCCTGGGCTTCATCGTCGGGTTCAACCTGCTGGCCCAGGCGCCGGAGGGCACGGGGACGCAGGTGCTTTCCCTGGTACCGCTGCTTTCCCCGGTGCTGATGCCCGCCAGGATCGCCGCCGGGACCGTCGAGACGTGGGAGATCGCGTTGTCGCTGGGCCTGAGCGTGGGCGCCATCGCCCTGTTCACCTGGCTGGGGGCGCGGATCTACCAGAACAGCGTCCTGCGGGTCGGCAGCCGGATCAAGCTTTCGGAAGCCCTTCGCGGCTGACCGTTTCGCGCGTGAAGGCCCCCTTCCCTCGGCTGAGCCGAGGGAAGGGGGCCTTCACGGACCTTTGATGGCGCCGTAGCGCTCCAGCGCGACCTGACGTTCGTGGGCGTGGTCGACCATGGGGGCGGGGTAACCCTTGACGTCCTTCGGTTTGTGCACGGCTTTGCCTTGCACCGAGCGGAGTTCGGGGACGTAACGGCGGACATAGTCGCCGGCGGGGTCGAACTTCTCCCCCTGCGTGGTCGGGTTGAAGATCCGGAAGTACGGCGCGGCGTCGGTGCCGCTGCCCGCCACCCACTGCCAGTTCAGCTGATTCGACGCGAGGTCGCCGTCGACCAGATGCTTCATGAAATGCCGCGCGCCGAGCCACCACGGCAGATGCAGGTCCTTGACCAGGAAACTCGCGACGATCATCCGGACGCGGTTGTGCATCCAGCCCTCGGCGAGCAGCTGCCGCATCCCCGCGTCGACGATGGGGAACCCGGTGCGTCCCTCGCACCACCGCCGGAAAGCCTCTTCGTCGCTCTCGTGTTCCATGGCGTCGAAGCGGGAATCGTAGTTCTTCCGCGCGGTTTCGGGACGGTGCCAAAGGACGTCGGCGTGGAACTCGCGCCAGGCGAACTCGCCGCGCAGCGCCTTGGCGCCGGATCCCTCGTTCCCGGCGAGGTCGGCCAGCAGGGTGCGGGGGTGGACGCAACCCCAGCGCAGATACGGCGAAAGCCTTGTCGTGCCGGGACGATCCGGCCGGTCACGATCTTCGTCGTAGGTTTCGAGCCCGTCGTCCAGGAACTCGTGCCAGCGTTCGAGCGCCGCCCGCTCACCGGGCTCCGGCAGCTCCATTCCCTTGAGCGACGGGGATTTCGGGAGCTTGACCGAACGTGGCGGCTCCACCCAGTCCACAATGGACTTACCGGTGTCCGCCGGCCGCGGCCAGCCGTGGCGCACCCACGCGCGGTAGAACGGGGTGAAGACGCGATAGGGGTCGCCGTCGGGTTTGCTGATGCGGCCTGGGGTGATCGCGTACGGAGAACCCGTCTCCACCCACGCGATGTCGTGCTCCGCCAACGCCTTCTTGACCTCGTCGTCGCGGCGGCGGCCGTACGGGCCGGTGTCCGCGCTGACGTGCACCGCCGCGGCGCCGATGTCGCGCGCGGCCTTGACGACCTGCTCGGCCGGGTCGCCCTTGACGAGCATCAGCCGTCCGCCGAGCTGATCGTCCAGCGCCTTCAGGCAGCCGTGCAGGAACGCGACGCGCGGGGCGCCGGAGGGCTTGAGGAGCGCGTCGTCGAGGACGTATAGCGCGAGGACGTGCTTACTGTGCTTCGAAGCCTCCAGCAGGGCGGCGTGGTCTCCGAGCCGGAGGTCGCGGCGGAACCACAGCACTACAGGGGCTTCTCTGGTCACCGGGAAACCCTAAACGCCCTCGCCTCCCCCTGCATGCCCGGATGCGATGAAGGACGCTTTCATAGCGAATTCTGCTATGAAAGCGTCCTTCATCGCATTTGAGAGGGGAGGTCAGCGCTCCGAGATGGGCGCGTAGTCCCGCGACGCGTAGCCGGTGTAGATCTGCCGCGGGCGGCCGATCTTGGTCGCCGGGTCCTGGATCATCTCGCGCCAGTGCGCGATCCAGCCCGGCAGGCGGCCGAGCGCGAAGAGCACGGTGAAGTACTTGGTCGGGAAGCCGAGCGCCCGGTAGATCAAACCGGTGTAGAAGTCGACGTTCGGGTACAGCTTCCGCTCGATGAAGTAGTCGTCCGAGAGCGCGGTCTCTTCCAGCTTCTTCGCGATGTCGAGCAGCTGGTCGCCGCCCTTGAGCTTGGAGAGGATCTCGTCCGCGGTGTTCTTGATGATCTTCGCGCGCGGGTCGTAGTTCTTGTAGACCCGGTGCCCGAAGCCCATCAGGCGGACACCCTTTTCCTTGTTCTTCACGCGGGTGACGAAGTTCGCGACGTCGCCGCCCTCGGCCTGGATGCCCTCGAGCATGTCCAGGACCGCGCTGTTGGCGCCACCGTGCAGCGGGCCGAAGAGCGCGTTGATACCGGCCGAGATCGAGGCGAACAGGTTCGCCTCGGAGGAGCCGACGAGGCGCACGGTCGAGGTCGAGCAGTTCTGCTCGTGGTCGGCGTGCAGGATGAACAGCAGGTCGAGCGCCTTGGCGACGTCCGGGTCGACCTCGTAGGGCTCGGCCGGGAAGCCGAAGGTCATCCGCAGGAAGTTCTCGACGAGGCCGAGCGAGTTGTCCGGGTACAGCAGCGGCTGGCCGACGGACTTCTTGTACGCGTACGCGGCCAGGGTCGGGACCTTGGCCAGCAGGCGGATGGTGGACAGCTCCACGTTCGCTTCGTCGAACGGGTTGAGCGAGTCCTGGTAGAAGGTCGACAGCGCGGATACGGCGCTGGAGAGCACCGGCATCGGGTGCGCGTCGCGCGGGAAGCCGCTGAAGAAGGCCTTGAGGTCCTCGTGCAGCAGGGTGTGCCGCTGGATCTTCCCGGTGAACTCCTCCAGCTGGGCCTGAGTCGGCAGCTCGCCGTAGATGAGCAGGTACGAGACCTCGATGAAGGTCGACTTCTCGGCCAGCTGCTCGATCGGGTACCCGCGGTAGCGCAGAATGCCGGCGTCACCGTCGATGTAGGTGATGGCCGAGGACGCGGCGCCGGTATTCACGAACCCCGGGTCGTGGGTGATGTACCCGGTCGTCGCCAGCAGCTTCCCCAGCTCGATCCCAGGCGCGCCCTCGACCGGGTGGATCACCTTGAACTCGTGCTCGCCGTTGGGCAGGCGCAGCGTCGCGGTCTCGCCGGACTGCCCCGCAGCCGTCGTCGCGTCGGACATGTAAGTCCCTCTCACGTTCAGCACGGGCCGGCGGCGCCTGTAGGTTCCACAGGTACGCCCTCTTTCACGCGCGTGACCCACGGCCTCGCTGCACACCGCCCCGCTGGGGTATGAATTCCCCTCTACGCTAGTCGAGAATGGGGTCAACGCGCAGCGGGTGAGTTGCTCACAACAGCCCCTTTGGGACCAGGTTCACACGGCGGATGCCATATCGCCCGCCGTCGGCGGTTCGGCCCCGCTCCGCGAGACGGTGATCGACGCCGCTTTCGCCGCGAATTCGAGCGCCGCACGCCAGCCGACGGCGTTGAGAGTGGACAAGTCACGCACCCCGTTCGAGTACAGCCACGCCAGCAGGGCGCCCTGCACGGTGTCGCCGGCGCCGATGGTGTCGACGACGTCGACCCGGCGTGACGGGACCTGCGCGATTTCGCCCGCTCGTGTGATGACGGACAACCCCTGCGCGCCCCTGGTGAGCACGACGGCATCGACTCCGCAAGAGGTCCAGACCTTTGCCGCGTCGACCGGGTCGGCGCCCTCGGTGAGCCATTCCGTGTCGTCGTCGGAGATCTTGAGCAGGCGGACATGCGGCAGCCAGGACTCGAACCTCGCCCGATAGGCCGCCGGATCGGTGATCAGCGCCGCACGGATGTTCGGATCGAGCACGGTCAGGACGCCTCGGGCGGATTCGCGGCGCAACACGGTTTCGTACGTGCTCGCGCCCGGCTCCAGGACCATGCCGAGGGTGCCGAGCGAGAGCGCCGTCACATCCTCCGGCAGCGGGCCGGGGTCGGCGACCAGCCGGTCCGCGGTGCCCTCGGTGTAGAAGGTGTACCGCGCGGAGCCCTTCTCGTCGAGCGCGACCACCGCGAGTGTCGTCGGCTCGTTTCCCCGCTGCAGCAAGGCGGTGTCGACACCGGAGGCGTGCAGCCGGTCCACCAGCGCGACCCCGAAGCGGTCGTTCGAGACGCGGGAGAGGAAGCCCGCCGGGACGCCGAGCCGCCCGGCGGCGAGCGCGACGTTGTAGGGACCACCACCCATCCGGGGCAGCAGCGCGCGCAACCCACCGTCCACAGTGGAATCCAACGGGGCACCGGGAACGAGGTCGACCAGCGCCTCTCCACCTACGACGATCACGGGCGCGATGCTAGCCGAGACGGTGGTGAGACCACCAGAATTGTCATTTCAGGACATTTTGGGCTCAAGGCCACCGAGAAGGACTTCCGACAAAGCGGTGAACGCTTCGGCGTCGGTCACCCCTGCGCGCTGACCGATGACACCGGTCTGGATTCCCTCGATGATCAGTCCCGCCATTTCCGCGATCAGCCGCGCGTGCACCTCACGGAAAACACCGTCGGTGACGCCGCGATCGATGAACGACCGGATCCGGCCGGCCGCGACCCGGCTGTTGAGCTGATACGCGTCCCGCGCCGGCGCGAATTCGGCGATGTCGGTCATGAAAGCGGCCGAAGCGCGATTCAGGTACTCGGAGATCCCGGCGAGGTACTCCCCGAGGATCTTGCGGGCGTCGTCGATCCCGTCGATCCGCTCCTCCAGCAACTCGGCGGCGCCCTTGAAAAAGTGGGTGACGACCTTGACCGCGAGCTGCTCCTTACTGGGCGCCAGCGCGTAGAGGGTCGACTTCGAGCAGTGGAGCCTGGCGGCCAGGTCGTCCAGCGTGAACTGGGAGAACCCTTCGGCGAGGAAGACCGCTTCAAGTTCCGAGAGCAGTGCTCTCTGACGCGCGGTGGGCTGGCGGCGCGAGGTCATCGGATCACTATCCCCTACGCGAACGGTGTCCCCCCAACGCCATCTACTGTACGCTGAATCAACCCACAGTACTGTTTTTAGTACAGCTCAGCTCGGAGGAGCCATGCCGGCGGACCGTCTGCTGCCCAGTACCGAGGCCCAGGATTTGATCGACCTGGCCAAGGAGATCGCGCGCGAGGAGCTCGCCCCGATCGCGAGCAAGTACGAGGAGACGGCGCACTTCCCGCGCGAGCAGTTCCGGCTGCTGGGGCAGGCCGGGCTGCTCGGCCTGCCGTACTCGGAACGCTGGGGCGGCGGCGAGCTGCCGTACGAGGTGTATCTGCAGGTCCTGGAGGAGATCGCGGCCGCGTGGATGTCGGTCGGCGTCGGGCTCTCCGTGCACACGATGTCCTGCTTCGCGCTGGCGCACCACGGCACCGACGAACAGCGCGACCGCTGGCTGCCCTCGATGCTGGAAGGCGGTCTGCTGGGCGCGTACGCGCTCTCGGAGACCCACGCCGGCTCCGACGCGGCCGCCCTCTCGACCCGCGCGCGGCTCGACGGCGACCAGTACGTCGTGAACGGCACAAAGGCGTGGATCACCCATGCGGGTGAGGCCGACTTCTACACGACCATGGTGCGCACCAGCGACGACGGCGGTCAGGGCATCTCCTGCCTGCTCGTCGACGCGGCGACGCCGGGCCTGTCGGCCGCGCCGCCCGAGCGGAAGATGGGCCTCACCGGGTCGACCACGGCACAGCTGATGTTCGAGGACGCCGCCGTCGACGCCGATCGGCGGGTCGGCGAAGAGGGCCAGGGGCTGAAGATCGCGCTGTCGTCGCTCAGCTCCGGACGGCTGGGCATCGCCGCTTGCGCCGTCGGGCTCGCGCAGGCCGCCCTGGACGAGGCGCTCGAGTACGCGAAGGGCCGCACGCAGTTCGGGCGGCCGATCATCGAGTTCCAGGGCCTGGAATTCCTGCTCGCCGACATGGCCGCGACCGTCGAGACGTCGCGCGCGATGTACCTCGACGCCGCCCGCCGCCACGACCGCGGGCTGCCGTTCCAGCGGCAGGCGTCGATCGCGAAGCTCGTCGCGACCGACGGCGCGATGAAGGTGACCACCGACGCCGTACAGGTCCTCGGTGGCGCCGGGTACACGAAGGACTTCCCGGTGGAGCGGTACATGCGGGAGGCGAAGGTGCCGCAGATCTTCGAGGGCACGAACCAGATCCAGCGCATGGTGATCGCGCGAGAACTCCGGAAAGGCTGACACTCCGCGCTGACATGATCACCGATGGTCATCCCGTGGCCGTGAGACACTGTGGAAGACGTGAGGAGACGCTGTGACAGCCCTTCCCCATTCCACGACCGGCTCGCACGGTGAATCAGGGTGGGCCGTCCCGGATCACCTGCTGTCGGTCGCGGAGTACGCGGCGCTCGGTGAGCCCGATTCCGGATTCACCGAGCTCGTGGAAGGCCGCCTCGTCATGTCGCCGAGCCCCAAGAGGAGACACAACAAGGCGCTGTACGCCTTGGCGAGGCAGCTGGAATCCCAGCTGCCCGACCATCTCGAATTCGTCCAGGACATCGATGTCGATCTAGGGCTGGTTCCACCCGGAGAGCCGGGTTTCGCCAGGCGACCGGATCTGATCATCGCCCTTCGCGAGGCGGGCGAACGGATCGACGAAGACGACACGATGTACCACGCGGACGACGTCGTCGTGGTGGTCGAGATCGTGTCACCGGGCTCGAAGCGCACCGACTACGTGACCAAACACGGTGAGTACGCCGACGCGGGGATCCCGCACTACTGGATCGTCGATCTCAGCGAGCCCGTCTCGCTTGTCGCGTGCCACCAAGCGGGCGAACTCGGCTACCAGGACGCTCCGGCCATGACGGGCGAATTCGCCGCCGCCGAGCCGTTTCCGGTGAAACTGGAGCTCGATCGGCTTCTGACATAGCCGCTCAGTGCCCTGTCGGGCCGAACTGCTGCGGCGGTTGCTGCGGGCGGCCGCCCTGCGGCGGGTACGGCTGCTGATACTGCTGAACGGCCTGCGGCGGAGGGCCGGGCCGCTGCTGCGGTGGCGGGTACTGCTGAATCGCCTGGTTCGCGTACGGCCGCGGGTTTCCTTGCTGCGGCGGAAATCCCGGCTGTGCCTGTCCTTGCCACTGGGGCTGACCCTGCCACTGGGGCTGCGCTTGCCATTGCGGCTGCCCACCTTGCGGCGCCGTCACACCGGCCCGCGACGCGCGACGCTTCCTGCGGATCAGCATCGTCGCGCCCAGCCCGGTCAGCCCGGCCCCGACCCCGCCCACCCACAGGCCATGGTTTCGAAAGGCCCTCTCGCGGGTTTCGGCGCCCTTCTTCATCTGGTCGTAGGTCTCCGTGCGGACGGTGCGACCGTTCTTGGTGGTCTCGCAGACGTCGCCGTACGACATGAGCCTGCCGTCGCATTTGATGGCGCTCGAGTCTTCGGTCGCCCACAACAGGCAGACACCCAAGAAGCCGAAGCCGATGACCAGGACGAGAACCCAGCGCTTCATGTGTTACACACCCTCCCCAGTGTGTCACACATGAGAGCACAGGTAGGTCCGTTCTGGCAAGGCCGGAGTCAGCTTTCGCGGTACCGGCGTTCCTCGGTGACGCCGACGCCGGTCTCCTCGTCGAAGTGGTAGACCTCGCGCCCGCGCACGAACACGCGCATGGCCCGGTTCATCACGTCCAGCGGGTCACCCGACCAGATGACCACGTCGGCGTCGAGGCCGGGCTTCAGCGCGCCGACCTGGTCGTCGAGGTCCAGCATCGCGGCCGGGTTGACGGTCAGCGCCTTCAGCGCGGTCTCGGGGTCGAGGCCGTCCTTCACCGACAGCGCCGCTTGGTACACCAGGAAGTTGATCGGCACGACCGGGTGGTCCGTGGTGATCGCGATCCGCACGCCCGCCCTGGCGAGGATGCCAGGGGCACGCAGGGTGCGGTTGCGCAGCTCCACTTTGGACTTGGTGGTGAACAGCGGGCCGAGGATCACCGGCACGTCCCGCTCGGCGAGCAGGTCCGCGATCAGGTGCCCTTCGGTGCCGTGGTTGATCACCAGCTTGTAGCCGAACTCGTCGGCCAGCCGGATCGCGGTCACCATGTCGTCGGCGCGGTGGACGTGCTGGTCCCAGTACAGCTCGCCGTCGAGGACCTTGGCCAGCGTCTCCTTGGTCAGGTCGACGTCGAACGGCTTGCCCTCGCCGGCGGCGTGGTCGCGCTGGGCGGCGTAGTTGCGCGCGGCGGTGAACGCGTCGCGGATGGTCGACGCGACGCCCAGCCTGGTCGACGGCGTCTGCTTCTTCTCGCCGTAAACCCGCTTCGGGTTTTCGCCGAGCGCGCTCTTCACGCTGACGCCCTCGGCGAAGATCATGTCGAGCACGGTCCGGCCCCAGGTCTTGACGCCGATCGTCTGCCCGCCGATGGGGTTCCCGGAGCCGGGCTTGATGACGACACTGGTGACGCCGCCCGCGAGCGCGTCGTCGAAGCCGGGCTCGTACGGGTCGATGCCGTCGATCGCCCGGAATCGCGCGCCGTTGGGATCGGTCATCTCGTTCGTGTCGTTCCCCGACCAGCCTTCGCCGTCTTCGTGGACGCCGAGGTGGGCGTGCGCGTCGATGAACCCGGGCAGCACCCAGCTGCCCGCGGCGTCGATCAGCTCGGCGTCGTCGGGGACGTCGACGTCGGCGTCCGTGCCGACCGCGGCGATCTTCCCGTTCTCGATGAGGACCGTGCCGCCTTCGATGGGATCACCGTCGACCGGGACGACGTAACCACCGACGATGGCCTTGACCTGTGCTTTGTCAGACATACTTTGACACGCTAACGAACTGGGCCGCCGGTCCGCACGCGGGGCTTTTCGAAGTGGACCAGTTCGTAGTGCTTCTCGGGCGTGCGGTGCGTCTCGACGTAGCCGAGCTTCCGGTACATCCGCAGCGGACCGGCGCTCCGCTCCCCGGTGAACAGGCGGAACACGGTCACCGAGGGCGGCGCGGCCGCCTCGGCGGCGAGCAGCAACGAGCTGCCGAGGCCGTGTCCCTGCCGGTCCGGAGCCACGATGAGCCTGCCGACGAGACCGGCCTCGCCGTCCACGACCATCCGGACGCTCGCCACCAGCCGTCCGGATTCCCTGATGCCCCAGGCGAAACAAGCGGGGTCGCCCAGGGCGTCCTTGGCCTGGTCGAAGGTCTCCAGCAGCGGTGGGAGGTCGAGGTTCTCGTGCTCCCTGGCCTCCGGGACGTACGCCGCACGTTGCAGCGTGAGCACTTCACCCGCGTCCACGGGGCCGAGCCGGAGCGGCGCCTCCATCAGCGCACCCGGATTCCCCAGCTCCCGGTCCACGACGACGCGGGCTCCAGGTCGATCAGGTCGGTGCCGGTGTTGAGCGCGTCGGCGGGGCAGGTCATCGGCTCGATCGCCACCGCCCGGCCGCGGCCGACCAGGTCGTCCGGGGTGAACACCTGCGCCCAGCGGAAGTCGGGCCCGGCCCAGACCAGCAGCTCCCGCTCCCCGTGCGAGAGGACGTGGTGGTGGTTGCCGTCCTCGGCGACACTCAGTCCGCCGAACGCCGTGTCGAGATCGACGCCTTCGAGCACCTTGCCGGACCGGAAGTCGTACTCGGTCCCCTCGACGTCCTGCTCGTCGGCGTACGGCATCTGCTCGTCGCCGCGATACGGGCGGACCCGGCTCGCGGGCAGCGTCAGGGTCAGCTCGTCGGTGGGCACGTCGCCGATGCGGAAGTAAGGGTGCGTGCCGAGCCCGACGCCGATCGGGCTCTCACCCTCGTTGCGGATCTCGTGCGTCACGACCAGTTCGCGCGGCGCGATCTCGTAGGTGATCGTCGCGCGCAGCGGCACCGGCCAGCCCTCCTGCGCCGGAACGTCGATGGCCAGCGTGATCGACGACTCCGCGTGCTCGAGAAGCTCCCACTCCTCGTGCCGGGTCAGGCCGTGGATCGCGTTGCCGCGCGCCGCCTCGGTGATGGGGAGCTGTTGTTTCTCACCCTGGTGTACCCACTGGCCGCCCTTGGTGCGGTTCGGCCAGGGCAGCAGCACCTGCCCGGCGCCCTTCGGCGGCTTCTCGTCCTCGGCGAACGCCTCGACGTAGGGCACTCCGCCGACCTCGAACGCGCGCAACCCGGCACCGATCTCGGTGACGACGGCGCGCGCGTTGCCGCGGGTGATCTCGAACTGCTCTCCGGTGGGATTGGCCATGCCGACGAGGTTACTGTGGGAATGCCAGGCCCGGACGAAGGAGACCGCCGCGATGACCGTTCCCGGCTACCCCAGCACCGTCGGCCGCGTCCTGGAGCGGAGCGCGCGCCGCGTCCCGGACCGGGTCGCCCTCACGTTCGCCGATCGCGTGTGGACCTACGCGGAACTCGACCGCGCGGCGGGCCGGGTCGCGGCGAAACTGCTCGGCCGCGGGCTCGTCCACGGTGACCGCGTCGCGGCCTTCGGCAAGAACTCCGACGCATACCTGTTGCTGTACCTCGGTTGCGCGCGGGCCGGGCTGGTGCACGTGCCGGTGAACTTCAACGCGCGCGGTGAAGAACTCGAGTACCTGCTCACGCAGTCCGAGCCCGCCGTCGCCTTCGTCGACCCCTCGCTGGCCGGGTACGTCGATGTCGATCACGTGTCCACACTGGACGTTCTGGACTGGGCGCTGGACGAAACCGTCGCGCCGCACGACGAGTTCGGGGTCGCGGACGAAGACCTCGTCCAGCTGCTCTACACGTCCGGGACGACCTCGCGGCCGAAGGGCGCGATGCTCACCCACCGCGCACTGGTGCACGAGTATTCGTCCTGTATCGCGGCGCTCGACCTGAGTGACCGTGACGTGCCACTGCACGCGCTGCCGCTGTACCACTCGGCCCAGATGCACGTCTTCCTCATGCCGGGCCTGGCCGTCGGCGCGACGAACCATCTCGTCGAGTCGCCCGACCTCGTCGACATCTTCGCGCGGATTCCCCGCCAGGGCATCACTTCCCTGTTCTTCCCGCCGACCGTCTGGGTGGGACTCGCGAACCATCCCGGTCTCGTGGACGCGGATCTGAGTTGCCTCACCAAGGCTTATTACGGCGCGTCGATCATGCCGGTCCCGGTCCTGAAAGCACTGCGCTCGCGACTGCCGGAAGTCGGTTTCTACAACTGCTTCGGCCAGTCGGAGATCGGTCCACTCGCGACGGTGCTGCGGCCGGAAGAGCACGATGCGCGGCCGGATTCCGTCGGCCGCCCGGTCCTCTTCGTCGAGACACGAGTGGTGGACGCCGAGCTGAACGACCTTCCGCCGGGCGAGCTCGGCGAGGTCGTGTACCGCTCTCCCCAGCTGTGCACCGGCTACTGGGGCAAACCCGAGGAGTCGGTGGAGGCGTTCGCGGGTGGCTGGTTCCACTCCGGTGACCTGGTGCGCCAGGACGAGGAGGGTTACCTGTTCGTCGTCGACCGGATCAAGGACGTCGTCAACACCGGTGGCGTCCTGGTCGCGTCGCGCGAGGTGGAAGACGCGCTGTACGCGCATCCCGCCGTCGCGGAAGTCGCCGTCGTCGGCCTGCCGCACGAACGCTGGATCGAGGCGATCTCGGCGGTCGTCGTGGCGAAGGAGCCCGTCGAGGAAGCGGAACTGATCGAGTTCGCCAAGAAGTCGCTGGCGGCGCACAAGGTGCCGAAGTCGGTGCACTTCGTCGGCGAACTGCCGAAGAACGCGTCCGGGAAACTGCTCAAACGCGAGCTGCGGCAACAGTTCGGCGGGTCAGCGTCCGCGATCGGTGTCTAGGGTTTCGCAGGTTCGCGCATGATCTCCCACGCGTTGAAGCCGTCTTCGGCGTGAGGCGAGCCGAGGCTGAGCCAACTTGGATGCCGAGGATCGTCAAGGCAGTCGACCAGACATCCGAACCGAGGCGTGATCGGCGGCTCCCCAGGGAAGAGCGCGTCCGGATCGTCCACGAGCGAGGCCAAGAACGCGATATGACCACCAAAGCGGCGGCCAATCCCGGCAAATATAAGGTCGCCGCCTTCCCTCCATAGGTCGCCGTGAGTGGCCGCGCATCGTCGAGCGCGGTCTTGCCACCTGGGATCGACACGATCTTTCCGGCCGGTGTCCGGAGCCTCGGGGCGGCACGGGCACCGAGTTTGTCCGGCGCGAGGATGTCGACCACCATGCCGGTTCCCGGGTGAAGGTAACGATGGGCCTTACCGTCCGCGCTGACACCGTCGACTTCGTAGCCCAGCTTCTTGAGCACCGCATGGGCGCGTGGGAACGCGTCAAGTGTGAACCGAACGTCGAAGAGCAGATCGATGTCCTTCGTCACGCGAGGGATCGAGCGATCGGCCAGCAGCCCGTGCAAGATGACCATCTGCCCGCCGATCATGACCCAGGGCGCGGGCAACCTGTCGGCGAGGTCGAACATCGCGGGCCAGACGACTCGGTCACTCTCGCCCTGCAACGGCGGCAGAGCCAGTGTTCCCAGACCTGCCCGCGGCGCGGAATCGATCATCCGCCGAGCTTATGCACCTCGCCCAAACGAATGAGAAGTTGTTGCGCCGCAAGGACAGAACGCTCATCTCCGGCGTCGAGCAGGTCCGCCGCGACAGCCGCCGGGATCGCAAGGCCGCCTGCTCCCGGCGGACGCAGGACACCGGGCAAGGCAGGAACGCGAATCACCGCGTTGGGTTCCGGGCTGTTCAGGCGCAGCCGCCGTGACCGCGCGAGTTCGTCGAACCGGGCGGCGTCCACGTAGAACTCTTCATCGGCGCTGCCCGCCATCAGGTCGGCGCCGTGACGCCCCGCGGCGACAGGACCGCTGACGACGGCCTGCGGATCGTCCCGTAGACGAGCGAGCGGTCCGGCCAGCATTCGTACGCGGTGCACGCGCGCGCGACCGGAGAGCAGGCGAGGCCATTGAGCGGGCACGTACTCCCGCGCGTAGCGCTTGAGCCGGACCCGTTCCGACGGCGAGATCCACGACGGCTCGTAGCCGCTTAACGACCACAGGAGGCCCCAGGCCATCCGCGCGGAGAGCGGCCGGCCGGCAGCGGGCTTCACCACGCTTTTCCGATGCTCGACCGACCGGGCGTCGACCAGCAGTTCACGGCCTATCCGGATCGCGTCAAGACCGCCACCGTGCACGAGTTCGCGGACGCGCTCTCGCGAGATCTCCAGAGCTCGCGCTGCCTGCGCGACCGGGAGCAACTGGGCCGAATCGACCATGTCCGCCCCTTCGATCGCCGATCGGTTCGCACCAAGTTTACACAAACATTCGTATATGAGAAGGTTTGTGTAAATCGATCTTACTAGACCGGTCGTCATAGTTTGAGCTACAGTCGGCCGCATGGTCCGCCGCACCGACACCCGGCAGCGCATGCTCGACTCCGCCGCCGAGCTCTTCCACCAGCAGGGTTACCACGCCACCGGTCTCAACCAGCTCGTCGCCGCCGTCGGCGCGCCCAAGGGATCGCTCTACTTCCACTTCCCCGGCGGCAAGGAACAGCTGGCCGCCGAGGCCATCCGCCAATCGGCCGACCGGCTCTGCGCTCAGTTGCGCACGATCGCCGCGAACGCACCCGACGTCGTCACCGGGATCGAGAACGTAGTCGAGGCGCTGGCGACCTCGCTGGAGAAGTCGGATTTCCAGCGCGGTTGCCCGCTCGCGACGGTCGCGCTCGACGCGTCGGGTGACAGCGAGGCGATCCGTCAGGCCTGCGCCGACGGCTACAAGTCCTGGCACACCGTCATCGCCGACGCGCTCGGCACCGACAAGGCGGACCACCTGGCCACCGTCGTGCTCGCCGCCATCGAGGGCGGTTTGCTGCTGGCCAAGACATTGCACGACACCGCGCCGCTGCGCGCGATCGCCCCTCACCTCCGTGCCACCCTCGAACGGGAGCTGCCCTGATGCGTGTCCATCACCTGAACTGCGGAACCATGCGGCCGATCGGCGGCAAACTCATCGACGGCAGGCCCGGCCTGTTCCGTCGCGCCGAACTGATCTGCCACTGTCTTCTGCTGGAGACCGACACCGGGCTCGTGCTCGTCGAGACCGGCGTCGGAACGCCGACCGTCACCCGTCCGGTCGAATGGCTCGGCGCCGGTTTCGTCCGGCTGGTCCATCCCGACAGCGACGACGACCTCAGCGCCACCACCCAGATCCGCAAACTCGGCTTCGACCCGGCCGACGTGCGCGACATCGTGCTCACCCACCTCGACCTCGACCACGCGGGCGGGCTCGTCGACTTCCCGCGGGCCCGGGTCCACGTCCACGATCGCGAGCTCCAGGCACTGGAGAAGCCGATCGACCGCAAGGAGGCGAGCCGCTATCGGAAGGTCCAGTTCAGCCACGGTCCATTGTGGAGGTCGTACCGCGCCGACGGCGAGCCGTGGTTCGGTTTCGACGCCGTCCGCGAACTCGAAGGTGTCCCGGACGTCCTGATCATCCCTCTCGCCGGGCACACCCGCGGGCACGCCGGCGTCGCGGTCGACACGGGTGACGGCTGGCTCCTCAACGCCGGTGACGCCGTCTTCCACGGCGGCGAACTGGAGCGAAAGCCGCACATCCCTCCGGCCTTGGGCTTCTTCGAGTCGTACATGCAGACGGAGAAGACCGCACGACTGGACAACCAGCGCCGGCTGCGCGAACTTGTCAGTAACAACGGTGACGAAGTGACGGTCTTCGCCGCGCACGACGCCACCGCATTCGAACGGCTCAGCCAGAGGAGCAGGCTATGAAGGTGCACCACCTGAACTGCGGCACGATGCGCGCACCGGGCGGCAAGCTGCTCGACGGCCAGCCCGGCCTGCTGCGCCGCTCGGAACTGGTGGCGCACTGCCTGCTCATCGAGACCGGCGACGGACTCGTACTGGTGGACACCGGTTTCGGCCGCAAGGGCGTCGAGAATCCCGGTGCGTGGCTCGGCACGCCGTTCACGATCATGGTCGGCGCGAAACCGGTCGAGACGGAGACCGCGGCGCACCACGTCGAAGCGCTCGGCCACAAGCTCGAAGACGTCCGGCACATCATCTGCACGCACCTCGACGTCGATCACGCGGGAGGGCTCGCGGATTTCCCGAACGCCGTCGTCCACGTCCGCACCGCGGAGCACGACGCGGCGACCTCACCGGCCAACCAGAGTGAGAAGCTGCGATTCCGTGCCAACCAGTTCGCCCACCGTCCACTGTGGAGCATGTACGACGAGGCCGGGGACGACTGGTTCGGCTTCCAGGCCGTCCGCGAGCTGAAGGGCCTGCCGCCGGAGATCCTGCTGGTACCGCTCGCGGGGCACACCAAGGGCCACACCGGGGTGGCCGTCGACACCGGCGACGGCTGGCTGTTGCACGCCGGCGACGCGTACTTCTTCCACGGCCAGATGGATCCGGTGAAGCCACACTGCCCGCCGGGGATGACCGCGTTCCAGAACATGGTGCAGACCCTGCGCAAACCGCGGCTGGAGAACGTCGAGCGGCTGCGGGAGCTGAGCCGAGAACACGCCGACGAGGTCACCGTGTTCTCGGCCCACAGCCCGGTGGAGTACCAGTCGCTCAGCCGGGGTTGATCTAGCTCGGTGACGTGTCGCGAAGGGGACTTTCCCCGCATCCGATGCGGCGAAAGTCCCCTTCACGACACTCGAAACCGCCCGATCAGGGTCAGCCGACCGGCGGCTCGAGGGGCTGCCGGTCCTCTTCCTTGTGCGTGGCCCGCATGACGAGCCAGTTGATCCCCCACAGCACGATGCCGACGCCGAGCAGGATCGCGGCGACCTTGTAGTCGCGCGCGGGCCGCCCGGACAGCGGCGTCACCAGGTAGAGACAGAAGATCGCGGCCAGCACCGGGATGATCGTCGGCGCGCGGAAATGCTGGTGCGCCGCCTTCTCCTTGCGCAGTACCAGGACGGCGACGTTGACGATGGCGAACACCGCCAGCAGGAGCAACGCCGTCGTGCCGCCGAGCACACTGATGTCCACAAAGGACACGAGGCCGATGGCGATGACACTGGTGAACACGATCGCCACCCACGGGCTGCGGCGGAACGGGTGCACGGTGCCCAGCTGCTTCGGGATGATCCGCTGGTTCGCCATCCCGTAAAGCAGGCGGCTGGCCATCAGCATGTTGATCAGCGCCGAGTTGATGACCGCGAAGAGACCGATCGCGGAGAAGATCTCGCGCGGGAACCCGGGGGCCCCGACGTCGAGCACCTTCAGCAGCGCGCTGCTCTTGGCCGCCTCCAGTTCGTCGGCGGGAACCAGCAGCGAAGAGGTCACGGAGACCAGGATGTAGATGGTCGCGGCGATGACCATGCCCCACAGCATCGCCTTCGGGAAGATCCGGATCGGGTCCTTGCACTCCTCGGCCATGTTCACCGAGTCCTCGAAACCGACCATCGCGAAGAACGCCAGCGACGTCGCCGAGGTGATCGCCACCAGCATCGTCTGGTTCTCGGTGTCGAACTCGACCAGCCGCGACGCGTCCCCGCTGCCGTTCAGCACCGCCCACACGCCGACCCCGATGATGATCAGCAGACCGCCGATCTCGATGCAGGTCAGCACCACGTTGGTCTTCACCGATTCGGAGACCCCGCGGAAGTTGATCAGCGCGAGCCCGATCACGAAGAGAATCGCCACCAGCGGCATCGGCGCGGTGATGAATTCCTTGAGGTAGGTGTCACCGAAGGCCTTCGCCGCCGACGAGGCCGACGTGATCCCCGAGCACATCACCGCGAACGCCACCATGAAGGTGAGGAAGCGGAGTTTGAACGCCTTGTGCGTGTAGAGCGCGGCCCCTGCCGCCTGCGGGTACTTGCCGACCAGTTCCAGGTAGCTGAACGCGGTCATGATCGCGACCACGAACGCGATAAGGAAAGGAAGCCAAAGCGCGCCGCCCACCCGGCCGGCGACCTGTCCGGTGAGCGCGTAGACGCCCGTCCCGATGATGTCCCCCACCACGAAGAACAGCAGGAGTTTGGAACCCATCACCCGCTTGAGGCTCGGTTGGCCGGCCGGGCCGGCCTGTTCTGTTGTCGTCGTGTCCGCCATGCGGCAAGAGTGTGCCGTATCACGTCTGGGGCCGACAGTCCGGTTTGGTCAGTTCTTCGTCACGGGTTGACGAAGCACGCCTTTGGGTAATTCCCTCAGTTGGCGTCGACCGCGGTCTTCACCAGCGGAAGCATCATGTCCTGCGTCATCTTCAGCGGTCCGGTGTAGTTGACCAGCACCGGGACGTTGTCCACGAGTTCGGCCGACGCGAGCGTCGCGGTCTTGTTCTCGTCGGTGTAGTAGATGGCACCGTCGCCGACACCGGCGACGTCCTTCGCGTTCTGCTTGGCCTTCTTCAGCGCGGCGACCATCTCGGCGGGCTTGATCTTGTTGCCTTCGAAGCGGGTCACCGCGAGCGCGCCGATCTGCTTGCCGGCGGCCGAGTAGACGCAGCTCTTGGCCTTGCCGCCGTTGGCGGCGTTGTCCTGCACCGGACCCGGCGCCGACGTCACGCCCTGGATCGAGACCGCCTTGCCCACGGCCTCGGCGGGCAGCAGCGCGCAGGGCTCCTTCGCGGCGGCGCCACCGGAGGGAGCGGCCGAGGAACTCGGCGCGGCGGAAGGAGCGGGAGCCTGGCTCGACGGCTTGGCCGCGTTGTCCGTCTTCTCGTCCCCGGACGAACAGGCGGAAAGGGTCGCGATGACAGCGGCGAACAGGATGATCGCCCGTGAAATACGCATGGGCCCGACGATAGACCGAACGGCTCAGTCCACCGGGGCCCGGTACCGCCAGAACGACGGGATGAGCAGCGCCGCGCCGATGACCAGCACGATGACCAGCACTCCGCCACCGGAGGCCGCGGCGGCCGTGCCGACACCGGCGGCGGCCCAGCCGTGGGTGAGGTCGGCGATCCGCGGGCCGCCCGCGACGACGACGGTGAACACGCCCTGCAGCCGTCCGCGCATCTCGTCGGTGGTGGCGAGCTGGAGGATCGACATGCGGTAGATCGCGCTGACCATGTCGGCGGCGCCGGCGAGCGCCATGAAGAACACCGCGAGCCACAGCGAGTTCGCGAGCCCGAAACCGGCGACGGCGGCACCCCAGACACAGATCGAGACGATCACGCCGACACCCTGTTTGCGGATCCTGGTCAACCAGCCGGAGAAGAGACCGATCAGCATCGCGCCCGCGGGGAGCGCGGCGTACAGCCAGCCCAGCGCCGGGCCGCCGCCGGGCGGGTCGCCGAAGGTGCGCTCCGCCATCTCCGGGATCAGCGCGCGCGGCATGCCCGCGACCATCGCGATGATGTCGACGAGGAACGAGGCCAGCAGGATCTTCTGTGTCGCCAGGTATTTGAAGCCGTCGATGATGTCGCGGAGGCCGGCCCGCCGCGCGATCTCGCCGAGCGGCGGGATCGGAGGGAGTTTGTAGACCGCGATGAGGGTCAAGGTCAGTGCGATGACGTCGATCAGATAGAGCGTCGAGAGGCCGAGGATCGGGATCAGCGAACCGGCGAGCAGCGGGCCGAAGACCGCGCCGAAGGTGGACATCGTGCTGCTCAGCGCGGTCGCGGGCGCGATCAGGTTGTCGGGGACCAGCCGGGCGACGACGGCGCCGCGGGTCGGCATGTTGATCGCGAAGAACGCCTGATTGACCGCGAGCAGGCCCAGGACCAGCCAGACCGAGCCGATGTTCAGGAACGCCTGGAGCCACAGGACCGCCGAGGTGACGGTGACCCCGACGTTGGTGACGAGCAGGAGTTTGCGGCGGTCGACGGCGTCCGCGATCGCTCCGCCCCAGAGACCGAAGACGAGCAGCGGGACGAGCGCGACCAGACCGGTCAGGCCGACGTAGGCCGACGAGCCGGTGAGGTCGAAGACCTGTTTGGGGACCGCGACGGCGGTGAGCTGGCTGCCGACGGCGGTGACCGCGGTGGACAGCCACAGACGGCGGAACGCGGGGATCTTGAGCGGCCGGGTGTCGACGACGATCGAGCCGAACAGCTTGCGGACACCTTTGCGCTGGTCAACCCCCACGTCGTCACTCACAACCAGACAGCTTAGCCGCGCTAACTAACCATCCGCGCGCGATTTATGTCACCGGCCGCGTGTGAAGGCCCCCTTCCCTCGGCTCAGCCGAAGGAAGGGGGCCTTCACGCGCGTGGAATCAGGGCGCGACGCGCTCGATCTGCCAGCCGTCGTCGGTGCGGACGTAGCGGAGCCGGTCGTGCATGCGGTCCTCGCGGCCCTGCCAGAACTCGACGACGTCGGGCCGGATGCGCCACCCGCCCCAGTGCGGCGGGAACGGGATGTTCTCGACGTCGGCGAACCGGCGCTCGATCCCGTGGAGCGCGTTCTCGAGGGCACGGCGGCCGTCGACGACGCGGGACTGCGGCGACGCCCAAGCCCCGAGCTGCGAACCCCGCGGGCGGGACGCCCAGTACTCGGCGGTCTCGGCGACGTTGACCTTCTCCACCTCGCCGCGCACGTGGACCTGACGCTGCAGGGCGTACCACGGGAAGGTGATCGACGCGTAGCGCGTCGCGGTGAGGTCGTGACTCTTGGTCGAGGTGTAGTTCGTGTAGAAGACGACACCGCGCTCGTCGAGGCCCTTGCACAGCACGGTCCGGGAGGACGGCCTGCCCTCCGGGTCGGCGGTGGCGAGCACCATCGCGTTCGGTTCGGGGATCCCGGCGGAGACGGCCTGGTTCAGCCAGTCCTGCAGCTGGGCGGTCCAGGTCTCCGCCAGCGCGGACTCGTCGAAGGCCGCCCCTTCGTAGGCCACCCTCATCCCGGGCAGGCGAACGACGGCGTCGTCAGCGCCCTCTTTGATCTCCGGCATCATCCGCCAAACCTCCGTACCCGATCGGGGCCATGACTTCGGCTTTGCCGCCGACGGTATTGCCTAGAAGGCGGCGGCGAAACCCACTGAACGGTGACACCCGCCACCCCTGCCCGATCATCTGTGTGTAGCCGCTGGACCGCAAGCCGTCACCTCCCCGTTACCCGGCCGGACCTGATCGATCAAGGTCGATCGTCGGCCACCCGAGGCCTTCGCCTCCCTTCGTTCGACCCAAACGCGAAATCGCGCCCGGCTTCTTAAACGAGGGAAATCGCCTGGACAGACCGGGTCCGCGTGGATCGGCAAGGAATTACCGTTCACCTTTTCCCGCTTTTGTTTCATCGAAGTTTCGGCGCTTCGCGAACAATTCTTCCGGCTTTCCCGACGGCACCTGCCCCCGCCCGAGCCAATTCTGTCGGTTGACAGAAATTACCGCCCGGAACATCTCCGCGAGATGTGTCAGCGAAGGCGGGCTCCGGGACGGCAATTCGCGCCCCGAAACCGGCCTTCGCGCCTTCTGCCGTGCTGTCAGTTCGTGACAGTG
The DNA here is from genome assembly GCF_900105055.1 of Amycolatopsis lurida. Lineage (NCBI taxonomy): Bacteria > Bacillati > Actinomycetota > Actinomycetes > Pseudonocardiales > Pseudonocardiaceae > Amycolatopsis > Amycolatopsis lurida. The sequence goes on along the minus strand of NZ_FNTA01000004.1, from coordinate 5,035,637 downwards.
AACTCCGCGCGGACGATCCAGCCCCAGCAGTCGTACGACGCCGTGTATCGCCCCGGCACCGTCCCGGCGGGACCGTCGCCGCGCAACGCGACGCCGATGCCGCCGGTGCCGCCGTCTCCCACCACCCGCAAGGGAATCGGCGCGGCGAGTCCGTCCGCGACGAGCGTCGTCGCCAGCTCGCCCGCCCCCGACGGGCGCAGGCAGTAGATATCCGCGGTGACCGCCCCACCTGCGACGACGGCGCTCGGGCTCATGACCAGACTGGACGGTCTGGTCGCGTTCGCCTGCCCCGCGCCGGCCAAGGTCGACAAGATCGCCGCCGCCGCGACGCACGACGCGGCCGCACGAAATTTCATCCTCTGCTCCCTCCGGATTTTCCCCCGCCACCCGATGGACGTACGGCGTCCGGCACCGGGTTGCCCACCGGAGGAGAGTCCGCCCTTTGGGGCGAACGGCCGGATTTAGCAGAATGTGACAGCGAATCGTGCAAGAGCCGATGATCACACTAGGTAGACCTTGCGCCACTCGATAGGATCGCCGCCGAGAGCAACGGGGTGATCACCTCTATCCAGAGTGTTCAGAGGTTTTGATGGGACGGCCGGGTGTGCGGCCGCGCCATCGTCATTACCGGCCGGGCTTCCGCGAGGGAGTTCGACACCGGTCGATCAGTCCTGCGCTCGAACAGCCGGAACTTTCCACGCCCGAGTTACTCCCCTTCCCCAGGAGTGCGTTGTGATTTCCCGTTCCCGCCGTCTCATGACGGCGTTGTTGTGCGCCCTTTCGCTGGCAGGCGTGACCGCCCTTTCGGCTTGTTCCGACAGCACAGCCGCCTCCGGCACCAAGGTCACCATCGGTTACAGCGCCTGGCCGGGCTGGTTCCCGTGGGCGGTGGCCCAGGAGAAGGGCCTCTTCGAGAAGAACGGCGTGAACGTCGACCTGAAGTGGTTCGACAGCTACACCGAGAGCATCAACGCCCTCTCCTCCGGCGCGATCGACGCGAACAGCCAGACCCTGAACGACACGCTCGCGTCGGCCAGCGGTGGCGCGAAGCTGTCGGTCGTGCTGGTCAACGACAACTCGACCGGCAACGACAAGGTCATCGCCCGCCAGGGGATCACCAGCGTCGCCGACCTCAAGGGCAAGAAGGTCGCCGTCGAGCAGGGCACCGTCGACCACTACCTGCTGCTGCTCGCGCTGCAGGAGGCGAAGCTGACCGAGAAGGACATCGAGCTGGTTCCGCTGCTGACCGACGCCGCCGCGGCCGCGTTCGTCGGCGAGCAGGTCGACGCCGTCGCCGCCTTCGCGCCCTTCACCACGAAGGCGCTCGAGCGCCCCGGCAGCCGCGCGATCGCGACGTCCGCCGAGTTCCCCGGCGCCATCCCCGACCACCTGGTCGTCTCCGAGCAGATGTCGAAGGAGCGCAAGAAGGAGGTCCAGGCGCTGGTGAACACCTGGTTCGAGACCATCGAGTGGATCAAGCAGAACCGGGACGAGGCCGTGCGGATCATGGCCAAACGCGGCGCGGTGTCGATCGACGAGTACAAGACCTACGACGCGGGCACCACGATCTTCACCAAGCAGCAGAACCTCGACGCGTTCACCCCTGGCGTCACCCCCGCCCACCTGAACTTCCAGGCGGGCAAGATCGCCGACTTCATCGTCTCCAACGGCCTCGCCCAGAGCAGGCCGAACTTCGACGGGCTGTTCGACGACCAGTACGTGAAGGCGGTGAAGTGAGCGCCACGGACGCGTCGGGGCGGGCCGCTCAGCGGACGGACGCCGCCGACGAGGCCGAAGCGCGCCGCCTCGAAGACGAACAGCGGCTCGCCGAGGCGCAGGAGGAGCGGCGCGGCGCGCGACCGGACTGGTCGCCGCTGCCCCGCCGGTCGGGCCTCAAGCCGAACGCCTCTCCGTTGCTTTCGCTCCGGACGCCGATCCCCGCGCGCTGGCGGTGGACACTGGCGGCGGCCTCGTTCGTGATCCCGCTGCTGATCTGGGTGACGCTGAACGCGCTGGGCACGATCAAACCGATGTTCCTCCCGACGCCGGTCGCGGTGTTCGACGCGCTGCTGAAGATGATCGAGTCGGGCGAACTGTTCAGTGACCTCTGGGCCACCACGCAGCGCGTACTGCTCGGCTTCGGGCTCGCGATCCTCGTCTCGGTACCGCTCGGCATCGTGATGGGGACGTTCGACGCGGGGCTGGCGCTGTTCGAGCCGGTCATCGCGATGCTGCGCTATCTGCCGGCGAGCGCGTTCATCCCGCTGCTGATGATCTGGCTCGGCCTCGGCGAACCGTCGAAGGTCGCGGTCCTGTTCCTCGGCACGGTCTTCTTCAACACGCTGATGATCGCCGACGCGGTCCGCGGGGTGCCGCGTTCCCTGCTCGACGTGTCGTACACGCTCGGCGCGCGGCGGGGCGAGGTCCTCCGGAAGGTGATCGTCCCGCACGCGCTGCCCGGCATGATCGACGCGACCCGCGTCAACGCCGCGGCCGCGTGGAACTTCGTGGTGGTCGCCGAGCTGATCAACGCCACCGCCGGCCTCGGCCTGCGGATCATGCGGGCGCAGCGGTTCACCCAGACCGATCGGATCTTCGCGCTGCTGATCGTGATCGGCCTGCTCGGCCTGGTCATCGACATCGCCTTGCGGCTCCTGCGGGCCCGGGTCGGGAAGTGGGCGGCATGACGCTTCAGCTGAAGGCCGTCGCCAAGGACTACGCGGTCCGCGGCGAGACCACCCGGGCGCTCGACGGCATCGACCTCGACGTGGCGCGCGGCGACTTCGTCTGCGTCGTCGGCGCGAGCGGGTCCGGCAAATCGACCCTGCTGTCGCTGATCGCGGGGCTGACCGAGCCGACCGAAGGCCTGATCACCCTCGACGGTGACGCCGTCACCGGACCGGGCCCGGAACGCGGGCTGGTGTTCCAGCACGGCGCGCTGTACCCGTGGCGCACGGTGGAGGCCAATGTCGCGTTCGGACTCGAACTGCTGAGCATCGACAAGGCCGAGCGGGCGCGCCGCATCGACTGGTATCTCGACGAGACCGGCCTCGGTCACCTGCGGAAATCGTTGCCCAAACAGCTTTCCGGCGGGCAGAAGCAGCGGGTCGCGATCGCGCGGGCGCTGGTGTGCGAGCCCGACGTGCTGCTGCTGGACGAACCTTTCGGCGCGTTGGACGTCCAGACCAAAGAGGACATGCAGGTCCTGATCCGCCGGATCTGGACCGACACGCACACCACCGTGCTGATGGTGACCCACGACGTCGAGGAGGCCGTGTTCCTCGGCCGTCGCGTCGTGGTGCTGGCCTCGGATCCGGGCCGGGTGGCCGCCGACATCGTGGTCGACCTGCCCGCCGAACGCGACCTCGCGGTCAAACGCGCGCCGGAATTCGTCGCGCTGCGCGCGTCCATCGAAGACCTCGTCCGGGAGCAGCACCGCGGACACCTCGGGCGGAGCCGGGGAGAAAGGTGACCATGAGGCACGGGAAGACCCGGCCCGAACGCGGGCCGCGGTCCGGATTGCTCGGCAGACTCGGCATCCGGGGCAAGCTCAACCTGCTCCTGATGCTGCCGCTGACCGCCGTGGTCCTGGTGTCGGTGCCTTACGTCGCCGGGGAGATCGACGACGCCCGGTCCGCGCGCACCACCGCCGACGTCGCGTCGCAGGCCCGCGCGCTCGGCACGCTGGCCTGGGAACTGCAGCGAGAACGGCTGCTGACGGCGCACTACATCGCGTCTTCGTCGGCGAGCAGTTCGGCGATGCTGAAGCAGCAGAGCGTCGTCGCGGACACGGTGAACCAGGTGCGTTCGCAGCTGAGCGCCGACGCGCCGGAAGAACTCGCGGCGGCCCTGGTGCGCATCGGATCGCTGAACGAGATCCGGGAGAACGCGCTCCGGCGCGGCGCCTCACTCGACAGCGTGGCGCGGACCTACCACGCGGTGATCGACGCGGTCATCAACTCGCTCCGCCTCGTCCCGCAGCAGACCAGTGACGCGGCGGGCACCCAGCAGCTGACCGCGCTCGACGCGCTGCTGCGCGCGAACGAGGAGAACTCGTTGCGCGGGATGGCGTTGATCATCGTGCTGGTCACCCCCGAATCGGGCACACCGGTGCTGGCCGACGCGAAGCAGCAGTCGTCGCTGTTCCTCGAACGGTTCGTGCAGCAGGCCGACGTCACCCAGGCCACGCAGGTCGTCGCGGTCGAGCAGGGCGAGACGGGCCGCCGGGTCGACGCGCTGGAAGCCAGGCTCCCCGAGGCCCGTGGCCCGCAGGCCGTGCAGAGCCTGCTGCCGGACATCCTCGGCGCCGTCGACGCGCAGTCGAACCAGCGACGGCTCGCCCAGGACGCGGTCACCACCGGCATCACCGACGCCGCGACCGCGCGAGCCGACGCCGCGCAGAACCTGGCGTGGACGATCGGTATCGGCGCCGGCGTGCTGTTCCTGCTGGTCGGTGGTCTCGCGATCGCGGTCAGCCGGTCGATCGCGGATCCGCTGCGGAAGCTGACCACGGCGGCGACCTCGGTCGCGGACCTCGCGAGCACCGAACTGGTCCGCGTCACCGACACCGAGCAGGCCGAAGAACTCGCGCCGCGGCTCGCCACCATCGACGTGTCCTCACAGGACGAACTCGGCAAGCTGGCCGAAGCGTTCAACCGGGTGCAGGCCACCGCGGCCGAACTGGTGGAACGGCAGGCCGTCACGCGGCGCAACGTCGGCCTCATGTTCGCCAACGTCGCGAAACGCACGCAGAACCTGGTGGGCAGGCAGCTGGCACTGGTCGACGAACTGGAGCGCAACGAACAGGACGTCGCCCTGCTGGCCAGCCTCTACCGGCTCGACCACCTCTCCACCCGCCTGCGCCGGAACGCGGACAACCTCCTCGTCGTGTCGGGAAACCGCGACGAGGCAAGGATTTCCGGCCCGATCGAGCTGTCGACGGCGCTGCGTTCGGCGCTCGCGGAGATCGAGGACTACCAGCGGGTCCGGCTCGGCTCGATGGGCGACGTCCTGCTGTCGTCGCCGTTCGGCTCCGATCTGGTGCTGATCTTCGCCGAGCTGCTGGAGAACGCGACGTCGTTCTCCCCGCCGGAGTCCTTTGTGGATGTCGGGACGAAGATCCTGCCCGACGGTTCCTGCCTGATCGTGATCGTGGACCAGGGCATCGGCATGACCGCGGAACGGCTCGCCGAGGAGAACCGGCGACTGGTCGAACGCGAACGGCTCGAACTGGCGCCGACCAGTGTGCTCGGGTTGTTCGTGGTCGGGCGGCTCGCGCGGCGGCACGGGCTCAAGGTCGAACTGACCGAGACCGAGCCGGGCGCGGGGATCACCGCGCGGCTCACGGTCCCGCCGAACCTGCTGACCTACCGGCCGCCCACGCCGAAGTCCGTCCCCGCGCCGCCGGTGTGGCCGACGGCGGAACCGAGCGATGAACCCGCGCCCCTGTCCCGGCCGGAACCGCGGGAAGCCGCGCACGAGCCGCCGACGCTGGCGATCGCCGGGATGATCCCGCGCGACGGTCAGCCGCCGAGGGACTTCCGGTGGTTCCGCAAGACCGACGGGGAGATCGCCGAACCCGCGCCGGCTCCGGTACCGCTGCCGGCGCCGGTGCCCGAACCGGCGCCCGTGTACCAGGCACCCGCGCCGACGCTCACCGCCGCCGATTCCGGCGAGACCCGCGGCGGGCTGCGGCGGCGGGTCAAGGGCGCGCAGCTTCCCGGAGCCCCCGAAGCGCCTTCGCGGCAGAAGTCCAGGCATGATCCGGAAGCGGCCAAGGCGGCCTTCGACGGCTTCGAGGCCGGGCTCGCGAAGGCCACCGCACCGCCGGCAGCAGCCGCAACGCCGTTGTCGATGCCGATGCCGACCCCGACACCGGTGCCCGCCGCCTCGCGTGGCGGACTCACCAGAAGGGTCCCCGGCGCGCAGCTGGCGCCGGGGCTCGCGAAAGGTCCGGCCGCGCGCCACCAGACCGCGCGGGCGGCGCTGAACACAACCAAGCCCAAGGGCATGCGTGACCCCGAGGCCGAGCGTGCCGCGTTCGACGCCTTCAGTGACGGGTTGGAGAAAGCCGTCAACCCGGAGATGCAACAGAGAGAGAAGAGCAAGAGATGACGACCGGAGTCAGCGTCGAAGCCCGGAACTTCAACTGGTTGGTGACGCGCTTCGCGCAGAACACGGCGAGCGCGATGGGCGCGATCGCCGTCTCGGCGGACGGCCTGCTGATCGCGATGTCGTCCGAACTGGAGAGGGCCAACGCCGACCGGCTGGCCGCGATCTGCTCGGCGATGCTCGGCCTCGCGCACGGTGTCTCCGAGAGCCACCCGCTCGGTTCGCCCGACAAGATCATCATCGAGCTTGAGCAGGGCTACCTGCTGGTCTGCACGATCAGCATCGGGTGCTCGCTCGGCGTGCTCGCCACCAAGCAGGCCAGCCTCGGCACGATCGCCTACGAGATGGCGATGTTCGCCAACCGCGCGACCGAGGTGCTCACCCCCGCGCTGATCGAGGAACTCAAGAAGAGCGTCGGCAGCTGAACTGACGAGGGGACAAGGGAATGAGCGACGACCAGGTACCTCAGCCGCGGGGCGCCGAACAGGGCATCTCGCCGCTACGCCCGTATCTGCTCACCGCCGGCCGCGCGCAGCCGGTGGACGGCACGCTCGAAATCGAGGCTCAAGTGCTCACGAGCAGGCTCGGCGCGGCGTCTCACGCGAGGCTGACCTTCGAACGACGGGAGATCGTTTCCCTTTGCCGGGAAACGAAATCCGTCGCCGAAGTGGCGGCGATGCTCGGCCTGCACATCGGCGTGGCCAGGGTCCTCGTGGCGGATCTCGCCGCACTCGGCTACGTCGTGCTCCGTCGCCCGGCCGGCGCCTTCACCCAGGACCTCGGCATGATCGAAAGGGTCATTCGTGGACTCGAAGCAATTCGCTGAACCGGTGCCTGCCAAGCCGCCGACACCGGTCAAGATCGTCATCGCGGGCGGGTTCGGGGTCGGCAAGACGACCACCGTCGGCGCGATCTCCGAGATCAAGCCGCTGACCACCGAAGCCGCCATGACCTCGACCGGCGCGGCCGTCGACGGCACCGGCGGGAACGTGCCGTCGAAGACCACCACCACGGTGGCGCTGGACTTCGGCTGCATCACCATCGACGAAGAGGTGAAGCTGTACCTCTTCGGCACGCCGGGACAGGACCGGTTCGGGTTCATGTGGCACGACCTGGTGCTGGGCGCGCTCGGCGCGCTCGTCATCGTCGACACCCGGCGGCTCGACGACTGCTATCCGGCCGTCGACTACTTCGAGAAGGCGGGATTGCCGTTCGTGGTCGGGGTGAACGTCTTCGACGGTTCGCTCAAGCACGACCTCGAAGACGTGCGCTGGGCCCTCGCGGTGGGCGAGGACGTCCCGCTGATCACCTTCGACGCGCGGCAACGGCTCTCGGTCCGAGACGCGCTGCTCGCCGTGCTGCACAACACCTTCCGGCGGGCCTCCGCCGCCTCCTGACGCCTTTCGTCCTCTGAATGCGGCCGCGCGTTCAGAGGACGAAACGCGGGGTCAGCCGGGCCGGGTGATGGCGGCCAGCATCAGGGCCCGGAGTTCGGCGGCGACGTCGGCGACCGGAAGCGGCGGGGTGTGCGCCTGCCACTCGCGCAGCAGACCGGTCGCCGCGCCGACGAGCGCGATCGCCGTCAGCCGGTAGTCGCGATCCGGCGCGACCCCGTGCGCGGCGGCGTGCCGGGCTTCGGTTTCGATGAACGCGGCCCACCGGTCGACCCATTCCTGGTGCTGTGCCTCCAAAGCGGCACTGACGCCGACGGCCTCGACGTAGTTCAGCCGCGGCATCCGGGGATCCGAGGTGACCGTGCTGACGAAGACGTCGAGCAGCGTCCCGATCCGGGTGACCGCGTCGGCGTTCTCCAGTCGCTCCAGAGTGCCGGTGACGTGCTCCAGCGCGAGCGCGTTGATGCGCTCGTGCAGGGTCAGCAGCACCTTCTCCTTGCTCTCGAACTCCTCGTAGAAGTTCCGCGTCGAGACGCCGGCGCGGGTGCACAACTCGGTGATCTTCGCCTGCCGGTAACCCGTCGAGGTGAACAGGTCCAAGGCAGCCGAGAGCAGGCGCTCACGCCGCTCGGCGCGCCGTTGCTCGGGCGCGACCCCGCCATAGGTGCGGGCCACTCGACCTCCCCCGATTCGGTAACAGGGATTGCCAGATGCTAGCAACACCGCCTACATTGCGAAAATCTCAATTACCAAACTGGAGGCTGTAATGCGTCTGGCGCTTCGGACAGTTCTGGTCGCAGCTCTCACCGCCACCCTGATCGGGGCCCCGGCCGCGCAAGCCGCGCCGAGCGCCCCAGGGGATCTGGTCGACTACAAATCGGTCGTCGCCACCGCCCCGGCGAAGGCCTGGAAACTCCACTACCGCTCCACCTCGGCGACGGGACAGCCGAACACGGTTTCGGGCATCCTGCTGGTCCCGCACGCGCCGTGGACGAAGGGCGCCCGCCCGCTGGTCAGCTACGCCGTGGGCACCCACGGCCTCGGCGACCGCTGCGCGCCGTCGACCCGGCTGACGAACGGGTCCGAGAACGAAGTCCTCCTGATGAGCCAAGCGCTTTCGCGCGGCTGGGCGGTCGTCGTGACCGACTACGAAGGCCTCGGCACCCCGGGCACGCACACCTACGCCGTCGGTCAGTCCGAAGGCCGGGCCGTCCTGGACGCCGCCCGCGCCGCTTCCCGGGTCCCTGAAGCGGGCCTGTCCAAGACCGGACCGGTCGGCGTTTTCGGTTACTCACAAGGAGGTCAGGCCGCGGCCTTCGCCGGTGAACTCCAGCCGTCCTACGCGCCCGACGTCAACCTGGTCGGCGTCGCGGAAGGCGGTGTCCCGGCGGATCTGAACGCGGTCCTGAAGTTCAACGACGGCGGGCCGGCGTTCGGCCTCGTGCTCGGTGCCGCCGTCGGCTACGCGACCGCTTATCCGGAACTGCCGTTCAACGAGGTGCTCAACGCGAAGGGTGAAAGGGCCGTCGCGAAGGTCAAGGAAGCGTGCACCGTCGAACTCGGCGCCGCGGCGCCTTTCGCGCGGCTCAACGACTTCACGACCGTGCCGAACGTTTCGTCGGACCCGCGCTGGCAGGCCCGGCTCGGCGAGAACCTGGCGGGCAAGACCAAACCCGGCGCGCCGGTGTTCCTGTACCACGCGTCGCTGGACGAACTGATCCCGCTTTCGGTCGGCAAGGGACTGCTCGAGCGCTACCGCGCCCTCGGCGCCGACGTCACCTGGCAGGAGTTCCCGCTGCTGGAACACATCGGTGGTGTCTCGGCGGGCGGTCCGGTCGCGATGACCTGGCTGGGCACCAAGTTCTGACGTGGGCTGAAGGGGCCCTTCGCCGCATGCGACGCGGCGAAGGGCCCTTTCGCTGCGTCACATGCGGGGAAAGGGCCCTTCAGCCCTCTTCGAACACCCGGAGCGCGGTCACGGCATCGTGAGCCAGCGATGTCGTGAGTGTCCCACCGGCCGCCAGGGACGTGCGGGACCACCACTCGCCGGACGCCTCGGGCAGTTCCGGACCGCCGACGACCAGATCGGTCGCCAGCACCCGCCGCCCGGCCAGATGCGCCAGGCTGGAGTCCAAAGTGGAGTCTCCGATCTCCAGTGTCTGCCGCAGCAGCGGCACGTCACCCCGCGTCACCTGCTGCGTGGTCACCAAAGAACCCGGTCGCTCACCGGCCCGCCCGAGCACCAGCACCTCCCGCGTGTGCAGGAAGGCGCCGGGCGACACAGCCGCCCGGAACTCGGCGATGTGCCGAGCACGAGCGGTCACCACGGTCGGCTCCGGCAGATACTCCAGCGAGCCACCGCCCTCCACGACGATGTCCACAAGGGACGAACTTCCCTCGCCGTGCAGGCCGGGAAGCGCGATGGCCGCCGCGACCCCGGAAAGCCGCAGCGAAGCACCGGCGCCGACACGGATGGTCAGCTTCAGCTCGTCACCACCCAAGGGCGAGGTCGCCGAGTTGACCAGGTGCACCACCGCCGTCACCCCGGTGCCCCGTTTGGGAAGGAGCGTGAGCGGCGCCATCGAACGCAGCTCACGCAGTACGGTCCGGCCGCCCTCGAAGCAGGCGGTCAGCCGCGCGTGCGCCTTCACCCCGTGCGGACCGGGAGCAGCGAGCGGACCCAGTCCGCGACCGCCGGCGCGTTCGGAGTGTCCACAAGGGACTGGGTGATCACGGGCAGCTCACCCCGCATCCGATGCGCGTCCGAGGTCATCACATCCATGTCCGCGCCGACCAGATGCGCGATGTCGATCTTGTTGATCACCAGCAGATCCGCCGTCGTGACGCCCGGCCCGCCCTTGCGCGGCACCTTGTCGCCGCCCGCGACGTCGACCACGAACACCTGGCTGTCGGCGAGCCCGCGGCTGAACACCGCGGTGAGGTTGTCCCCGCCGCTTTCGATGATCACCAGGTCCAGCCCCGGGAAGCGCTCTTCCAGCCGTTCGACGGCGTCGAGGTTCGCGGTGATGTCGTCGCGGATCGCGGTGTGCGGGCACGCGCCGGTCTGCACGGCCTCGATCCGCGCCGGGTCGAGCACTCCCGCCTTGCGCAGGAAGTCGGCGTCCTCGGTGGTGTAGATGTCGTTGGTGACGACGGCGAGGTTCACCTCGTCGCCGAGCGCCCGGCACAGCGCCGCGGTGAGCGCGGTCTTCCCGCTCCCCACCGGCCCGCCGATCCCGATCCGGTACGCGCGCCCCGCGGTCGGCGCCTGCTCGTAGTGGTCGGGTTCCGCGGCGGTCGGGTCGAAGTTGACCGGGTGCACATGTCCGTGACCGTGACCATGTTCAGCTGGCAAAGAGACGCACCTCTTCCTGGTGATGCCGGGCGTGTGCCTCGGCGAACAGATCGAGCGCCGGAGAACCCGGCGCCGGGAGATCGGCCGGATCGTCGCCCGCGACCTCGGCCGCGCGCAGGGAAACGTCCCGGACCTCGTTCGCGAGCCGGGCCACGACCGCGTTGACGGCGAACGGGTCGAGACCGAGCAGCCGCACGGCCGCGCTCGCGGGTCCGCTGATCGCGAGGTACGCCACCGCCATCGCCGCGTCGAAGGGCACCCCGATCAGTGCACCGGCCACCACCGGATGATGCGGTCGCGGGGTTTCCTCCAACAGCCGGGAAAGCACCGGCGACGGCCACGCCGCCTTGCCCGCTCTGGCCGTCCCGCGACCTTGCGCACGGGACGCCTCGCGCTGCGCGAGCGACGGCGTCCTGGCGTCGAGTTCGGCGTCGAGCCGCCGCCAATGTCCACTCTGGACATTCCGCGCGGCGGCGTGCGCCGACGCGGCGGCGAACACCGCGGCGAGCGAACCCGCCGTGCGCAAGCGTCCGGACAGGAAGCCAGGCAGATCGCGCTCATGCGTGATCAGCTTCCGCGTGACGGCTTCTTCGAGTCCGCCGGAATGGACGTGGCCACCCCCGGGGAACCGGGAGTCGGCGAGGATGAGCGCGGCGAGGTCCATCAGAACAAGAAGTACCTTTGCGCCATCGGCAGTTCGGTCACCGGCCGCGGCTCGATCAGGTCGCCGTCGACGTGCACGGCGAAGCTGTCCGGATCCACCCGGATGTCCGGCGTCGCGTCGTTCAGCACCATGTCGGCCTTGCCTCGCGAGCGCGTGTTCGAGATCGGCATGAGCTTCCGCGTGATGCCGAAGCGCTCCGCCACCCCGCTTTCCAGTGCTTCCGGTGCCACGAAATGGAAACCGCTCGCGGCGGCGACCACCGGGGCCGCGCCGAACATCGGCCGCGCGAGCACCGGCTGCGGCGTCGGGATGGACGCGTTCGCGTCGCCCATCGCCGCCCACGCCGGAAAACCGCCCTTGAGCACCACATGCGGCCGGACACCGAAGAACTTCGGCTCCCACAGCACGAGATCCGCGAGTTTCCCGACCTCCACCGAGCCGATCTCGCGTTCCATGCCGTGCGCGATCGCGGGGTTGATCGTGTACTTGGCGACATAGCGGCGAGCCCGCAGATTGTCGGCCGCGCCGTCGCCGGGCAGGGCGCCGCGCCGCCGTTTCATCCCGTGCGCGGTCTGCCAGGTCCGGATGATCACCTCGCCGATGCGGCCCATCGCCTGCGAGTCCGAGCTCATCATGGAGATCGCGCCGAGGTCGTGCAGGACGTCCTCGGCGGCGATGGTCGTCGGCCGGATCCGGCTTTCGGCGAACGCGAGATCCTCGGGTACCGACGGGTTCAGGTGGTGGCAGACGACCAGCATGTCGAGGTGTTCGTCGAGGGTGTTCGCGGTGTGCGGACGCGTCGGGTTCGTCGACGACGGCAGGATGTTGGGCAGCCCGGCGACCTGGATGATGTCCGGCGCGTGCCCACCGCCCGCGCCTTCGGTGTGGTACGCGTTGATCGAGCGGCCGCGGATGGCGTCCACAGTGGACTCCAGGAAACCCGCCTCGTTCAGGGTGTCGGTGTGGATCGCCACCTGGACCCCGGACTCGTCGGCGACGGTGAGGCAGGCGTCGATCGCGGCCGGGGTGCTGCCCCAGTCCTCGTGGAGTTTGAACCCGCCCGCGCCGGCGGCGAGCTGTTCCCGCAGTGCCTCGTGCCGGACGGTGTTCCCCTTGCCCAGCAACAGGACGTTGACCGGCTGGCCGTCCATCGCCTGCAGCATCCGGCCGAGGTTCCACGCGCCGGGGGTGACGGTGGTGGCCTTGCTGCCTTCGGCCGGGCCGGTCCCGCCGCCGACGAGGGTGGTGAGGCCGGACGCCAGCGCGGTCTCGGTCAGCTGCGGGCAGATGAAGTGGACGTGGCAGTCGATCCCGCCCGCGGTGAGGATCTTCCCGTTGCCGGACAGCACCTCCGTGGACGGGCCGACGACCAGCGCCGGGTCCACACCGTCCATGGTGTCGGGATTGCCGGCCTTGCCGATGCCGACGATCCGGCCGTCGCGGACGCCGACGTCGGCCTTGACGATCCCCCAGTGGTCCAGGATCACGGCGCCGGTGATGATCAGATCCGGCGCGCCTTCGGCCCGGGTCGCCATCCCCTGGCCCATGGACTCGCGGATGACCTTGCCGCCGCCGAACAACATTTCGTCGCCGCTGCCGGACGGCCCCATACTGCGGTCTTCGGTGACTTCGATCAGCAGATCGGTGTCCGCGAGGCGGATCCGGTCGCCGGTCGTCGGGCCGAACAGTTCGGCGTACCGCTCGCGATCGATCGACGGCATCAGGACCCCATCCGCAATCCGGGCACCGCGCGGTTCCCGGCCAGCGGGACAAGGTCCACTTCGCGTTCGACGCCCGGTTCGAACCGCACCGAGGTCCCCGCGGGCACGTCGAGCCGATGTCCTCGCGCGGCGTCGCGATCGAATTCGAGTCCCGGATTCGCCGCCGCGAAATGGTAGTGCGAGCCGACCTGGACGGGCCGGTCGCCGAGGTTCCGCACGAGCAGCCGGACCCGCGGCCTGCCCGGGTTCAGCTCCACCGGCCCGTCGCCGGTGATGATCTCCCCTGGTCGCACTCGCGGCCCCCTAAACGATCGGGTCGTGCACGGTGACGAGCTTCGTACCGTCCGGAAAAGTGGCTTCGACCTGCACGGAATCGACCATCTCCGGTACTCCGCCCAGTACCTGCGCCCGCGAGAGCACCGAACGCCCGCTCTCGACGAGCTCACTCACCGTCCGGCCGTCGCGGGCGCCCTCGAGGACGTGGTCGGTGATCAGCGCGACCGCCTCGGGGTAGTTCAGCAGGACCCCTCGTTCCAGGCGTTTGCGCGCTACGTCCGCCGCGACGTGGATGAGCAGTTTGTCCCGCTCCTGGGGGCTCAGGTGCATGGGAAAGGTCTATCACCGGAAACCGCCCGCCGCCGGTTCTCGAAACACAGGATTTACCTCGGCGCCCGGTACACGGAAAGTGAACGGAACCGTAACTCTTCGCGTACGAGCGCCGATTTCACTGAATCGTTCTCGTAATCGTGACCGAAAGCACCACATCTTTCGATTGCCCCGCGCCGCGACGTGGAGCAAAGTTTGTCCATCCGTGCGATGAGGCGCGCCTTCGCTGCGTGCAACCCGTCCACGCATGAAACACAAAGCCGGGGAATGCGCATCGAAAGGTTTCACCACAGTGAGTGCCTCCACGATCAGCACCAAGCCGTCCGACCAGGTCGACGACGGTTTCCGACCCGGTCTCGAAGGCGTGGTCGCCTTCAAGACCGAAATCGCCGAGCCCGACCGTGACGGTGGCGCGCTGCGCTATCGCGGTGTCGACATCGAGGATCTCGCCGGCAAGGTGACCTTCGGTGACGTCTGGGGACTTCTCGTCGACAGCCGCTTCGGCCACGGGCTACCGCCCGCCGAGCCGTTCCCGCTGCCGGTGCACACCGGTGACGTCCGCGTCGACGTCCAGGCCGCGCTGGCCATGCTCGCCCCCATCTGGGGCTACCGGCCGCTGCTCGACATCACCGACGACGAAGCGCGCGACCAGCTGGCCCGCGCCTCGGTGATGGCGCTTTCGTACGTCGCCCAGTCCGCTCGCGGCATCGGGCAGCCCGCCGTCCCGCAGACCAGGGTCGACGAGGCCAAGTCGATCACCGAGCGGTTCATGGTCCGGTGGCGTGGCGAGCCCGACCCGGCCCACGTCAAGGCCATCGACGCCTACTGGGTCTCGGCCGCCGAACACGGCCTCAACGCCTCCACCTTCACCGCCAGGGTCATCGCCTCGACCGGCGCCGACGTCGCCGCGGCGCTGTCCGGCGCGATCGGCGCCATGTCCGGCCCGCTGCACGGCGGCGCGCCGGCGCGCGTGCTGCCGATGATCGAAGAGGTCGAGAAGACCGGCGACGCGGTCGGCCTGGTCAAGGGCATCCTGGACCGCAAGGAACGGATGATGGGCTTCGGGCACCGCGTGTACCGCGCGGAGGACCCGCGGGCGCGCGTGCTGCGCCGCACGTGCCAGGAGCTCGGCGCGTCGCGCTACGAGGCCGCCGCCGAGCTGGAGCAGGTGGCGCTGAAGGAGCTGCGCGAGCGGCGTCCGGACCACCCGATCGAGACCAACGTCGAGTTCTGGGCGGCCGTGATCCTGGACTTCGCCGAGGTGCCGCCGCATATGATGCCCGCGATGTTCAGCTCGGCGCGCACCGCCGGCTGGGCCGCGCACATCCTGGAGCAGAAGAAGACCGGGCGTCTCGTGCGGCCGTCGGCCAAGTACGTCGGCCCCGAGCCGCGCAAGCCGGAAGACGTCGAAGGCTGGGACCTGGTGATCAAGCAGTCCTGACGCGCGCTATGAAACGGGCCGTTCCTTGCGAATTTCGCGAGGAACGGCCCGTTCATTGCAGCTGCGGGACCGAAGAATCGTGGGCAGCGGTCGCCGAGAGCATGGCCGTGAGCTGATCGACCAGCCACCCATCGAGCACCTCGCGCGGTACGGCCCGCTCCTGCAGCCAGCTCAACAGCGAGCCCTCCACCACCGCGGTCCAGCAGCGCAAGGTCAACAGGAGCATAGGCGAGGGCTCCGGCACTCCCAGCGCGCCGAGGATCAGCTCGACGGCGCGGTTGCGGACCTCGTCGATCGCGGCGTCCGTCTCCGACGTCGCGATCACGGAGCCGCTGCGCAACAGCGCGACATAACCCGCTCGGTAGTGATCGGCGACGTCGATCAGGCCGCGGACGGCGGCCCGCAGCCGGGTTTCGGGCGGGCCTTCCTCGAGTCCGGCAAGGCCGTCGATGAGCCCTTCGGTGACCGTCTTCAGCGCTTCGACCTGCAGTTCGCGCAGGCTCGAGAAGTACCGGTAGAACAGCGGCCGCGAGACCTCGGCCCGGGCGATGATGTCGTCGACCGTGACGAGCTCGGGCGCGCGCGAGCCGAACAGGTCCAGCGCGGCGCGGATCAGGTCCTCGCGGCGCGCTTCCGGCGACATGCGGCGAGGGCGCCGGGTCACGGGCTGACGTCCAGTTTCGCCGCGGCCCGCAGCAGTCCGGGGGTGAGCCGGGAGAGGACGAGCGCGGCCTTGGCCTCCGGCGTCGACGGCTGAATGGCCTTGTCCTTCTCGACCGCGCGCAGGATGTCGCGCGCGACCTTCTCCGGGCCGAAACCGCGTTTCGCGTACAGCTTGCTGCTCGACTTCTGGCGCCGCTTCTGCTCGATCTCGTCGACGCCCACGAAGCGGGTGGTGCTGGTGATGTTCGTGTTCACGATGCCGGGGCAGATCGCGGTGACACCGATGTTCTCGGCGGCGAGCTCGGCCCGCAGGCACACGCTCAACGTCAGCACAGCGGATTTGGTGGTGGCGTAGGCGGAAAGGATCTTCGACGGCAGATAGGCGGCGGCCGAAGCGACGTTGACGATCTGGCCGCCTTCGGCCCGCTCGCGCATCTGCTCGGCGAAGACGCGGCAGCCGTGGATGACGCCCCACAGGTTCACGTCGATGAGGCGTTCCCAGTCCTTGACCGTCGTGTCGAGGAACGGGCCGGACAGGCCGATCCCCGCGTTGTTGACGACGATGTCCGGAACCCCGAACTCCTCCTTGACCTGCTGGGCGAACTTCTCGACCGCCTTGGCGTCGGAAGAGTCCACTGTGTACTCGCCGACGGTGACACCCTTGTCCCGCAGGAGTTTCGCGGTTTCCGTGGCGGCCGAGCCGTTGATGTCGGTGATGACCAGGTCGGCGCCCTTGTCCGCGAACGCGAGCGCCGTCGCGCGGCCGATCCCGCTGCCGGCGCCGGTGACGACGACGAGCTTGTGCGCGAAGCCGCCGGACCGGGCGCGCTTGAGCGCACGGCTCTCCTCGCCGCCTTCGACGTGGTCGATCAGCTCGGCGGTGGCGTCGGCGATCACCTGGGGCTTCTCGCGGACCACCCAGTGCGTGCCGACGATCCGGCGGATCCGGAGGTCCGGCGCCCAGCGCTCGATCTCGGTCTGCAACGGCGTGGTGACGAATTTGTCGCCGGTGGGCGCGAGCACCTGCACCGGGATCTCGGCTTGGTGCGGCCGCGGCCGGGAAAGGCGGGTGAACATGTTGGCGCGGTAGAGGTTGAGTCCGTACAGACCATCCGAAGTGGACGGCGCCGCGGCCGCCGGATCCATCCGGCCGATGAGCGCGCCCATCGCGCCGGTGCGCCAGAGCACCTGCGGGATCAGGGGGATCTGAAACCCGAGGATGTAGGTCGAATGCGCCCACTGGACAAGCGCGTTCTTGAGCCTTTTCGGGCTCGGGCGCACCTGGTCGCGGAACCACGCGCCGGCGTGGTCGAGGCTCGGCCCGGAGATCGACGTGAACGACGCCAGCCGTCCGCGCAGCTTCTCGCCGGTGACCGAATGCCAGGTCTGGATGGAGCCCCAGTCGTGCGCGAGCAGGTGGACCTTGCCTTCGGGCTGCACCTCGTCGACGACCGCGGCCAGGTCATCGGACAGTTGGTCCAGCTTGTAGGACGCGCGTCCCGACGGCTTGTCCGAGCGACCCGCGCCGCGGACGTCGTAGACGACGACCCGGTAGCGGCGTTCGAGCAGGGCGGCGATGCCGTCCCACATGGAGCCGTTGTCCGGGTAGCCGTGGACGAGCACCACCGTGGGCGCGTCGTCGACGCCGGTCACCCGGACCGAAAGGCGGACACCGTCGCTGGCCGTCACCCACTTGTGAGACATGATGTCATGTTAGACAACTTGTCAATAAGGCCGCTTTTTCAGCACCGCGCGGCCGAGGGTCCACACCGTGTCGATCACCAGGACGAAGGTCCAGATCCGGCCGATGTTCAACAGCCAGTGACCACTGGAGTTCCAGTACCAGCCGGCGGGGTGAGAGCCGCCGAACAACGCTTCGACGGGCCAGCTGTAGCCGGCGAACGCCAGCGCCGCCTGCGCGACGACGTACACCGCGACATGGACCGTCCAGTTGCGAAGCGGGTTCGCGCGCTTGTTCGGCTCCTCCGTCACCGATTCGGCCGCTTGCGGACTCTCCTCGACCGTGCGGGTTACCGGCTTTTCCTTTTGTGACACCGTTTTTCGTGGTTCCACGGGAAACTCCGCAACTCCGACACGCCGTACGGCGCCACGAACCACGAACGATCCGAAGAGCAGGAGCGCCGCCGCGCCGAAGCAGGCGACACGCCAACCGGCGTCCGAACCGTAGAGCTGGCCCGCCACGAAGGTGCCGATCGTCGCTCCGAGTAGCGTCGCGCTCTCGTAGATCCCCATCGCGCGGCCGAGACTGAGCCCGGCCGCCTCGGCGACCACCGCCTGCTCCACCGGGATGGCGGCCGCGAACGCCGCCGCGGACAGCACCCACATGACCGCGAGCACCGGCGGACTCGGCGCGAAGGACAACCCGGTGGCGAAGATCGCGCTCGCCACCATCGCCAGTGCGAGCACCCGCGTCCGGCCGACCTTGCGGACGAAGCCGTGCAGGTAGTCCGGCAGCAGGCTGTACACGATGAATCCGGGGATGAACACCGCGGCGATCTCGCCGAGTTGCAGTTGATGTCCGCGTTGCAGGTGCATCAGGAGCAGGAGGGCGACCCCGGCCTCCGCCATCGCGGTCAACGCGACGAGCGCGAGCATCGGGCGCATCCTCTTGCCCAGTTGCAGCAACCGCGGCGCGCCTTCTTCGCGCACGGGCGTGGATTTCGCGTTCAGCAGGACCACCGCGGCCACCGCGCAGGCCGCCGCGCCGAGCCAGAACACGCCCCGGTAGTCGATCCAGGCGATGGCGGTCAGCGCGACCACGAACGCGATCCATGTCCCGCCGCCTTCGGCCGCGAACAGCTTGCTGAACGCGCCGTCGTCCCTCGCGAGCCCCTCCCCCACGCGGGCCCGCAACGCGACCCAGAACAGCGCGCCGCCCGCGCCGCCGAGAACCGCGGCCAGGTAGGCGACCCCGATCCCCGGAGCCACCGCATAGACTACAAAGGACAGTCCATAGAGGACTGCACCGACGGCGGCGATCCGGCCGCGGTCGAACCGGTCCGCGAGGGAACCCGCGATCGGCCGGACCACGAACGACACCAGCGTCTCCAGCGCCGTCAGCGCCCCGACCTCGGCGGCCGACGCGCCGAGCTGACTCCCCACCCACAACGGCAGCAGGAAATCGAGAACCTCCGCCGGGCCTTTGGTCAGCGCGGCGGCGAGCTGGTTCTCCTCCGCCCTTCGTTTCTGCGCTACTTCGTCCACCCCAGTACCCCCTGTTCGAATACGACTGTATTCTAAAGAGCGCCGGGTGAGCAACTTGCGGTCGACTCCCGCAACGCCTGGCTCCGGCCACGAAGGGCAAATCAGCCGACTGCGAGGGAGGATGCGTCCGTGCCGAAGATCGTGGACCGCGCCGAACGCCGCCGCGAGATCGCCGGCGCCCTCCTGCGCATCGTCGCGCGCGAAGGCGTCGAGGCCGTCAGCGTGCGTTCGGTCGCCGTCGAAGCAGGGGTGTCCGCGGGCGCGGTGCAGAAGTACTTCTCCACCAAGGAAGACCTGTTCCGCTTCGCCCTCGACATGACCAGCGAGTTCCTGGAGCAGCGCTGGAACACCCTCGACCAGTCCGGCGACCTGCTCGACCTCCTGCTGCGTTTGCTGGTCGAGGCGATGCCGCTCGACGAGCAGCGCCGCGCGGAGGTGATCGTCATCAACGCCTTCACCGCGCGCGCCGCCGTCCGGCCGTCGTGGGCCGAGTTCATCCGCACGGGTTACGACGAGCTCGTGGAGATCACGGCCCAGTACCTCTCGAAAGCGCAGGCGGCGGGCCATGTGCGCGACGACCTCGCGGCGAGCGACCTGGCCGACGCCGTCCTCGCCCTGACCGACGGCTTCGCGAACCGGATGCTCACCGCCGCCGACCCCGCCGCCCTCCTTCCTTCCCTCGAAACCTCGGTACGAACCCTGCTCACTCCCCGCAATTAGTCACCTACTTGCGCCAGGTCAGACGAGTTACGCACAGGCGTGGGTCATTGTGGACAACTGAGCCGAAGTTGATCTTGGAGCGGTCTTGGCGTCAGGAACGGATGCCATCGTCGGATCATGTCCAGAAGCCACTACGCGGAAGTCGCCGACTTCAGCGGTCCCTTCCTTGGCAGCCGCGCCATCAGCGAAGGTGACATCACCCGTTCACAGCTCCGATCGGGGCCCTACAACCGGCTGTTCCAGAACGTCTACGTTCCGATCCGCATCCCGCAGGATCATGTGCTCCGCTGCAAGGCGGCGATCCTCGCCGCACCCCCCGGCGCGGTACTGACCGGCTGTTCGGCCGCGACAGTGCGCGGCTTCCCGTTCGCCCTCGACAACGATCCGGTCGAGTTCGTCATACCCGAGGAGGAAGGGTTCCATTTCCAGCGTGGGATGCACTTGAAACGATCTCGGTTGATCGGCGAGGATTTCGAGCCTTGGCGAGACGGCCGGATCGCGAGCCCGCTGCGCATGACCATGGACATCTTGTCCAACACCCGGCTCCATCGCTCGTTTCCCCGGGTGGTCGGTCTGGTCGACGCGCTGCTTCATGCCGGATTCATCGAACGCGAACAGCTCGAAAACTACCTCGGGCATCGTCACGACCACGGCATTGTCAGGGCACGGAAGGCGCTGGCGCTTTCCGACGCGAGAGCCGAATCCATCCCCGAATCCGAGGTCCGGGTCTGGCTGTGGATCCACGACATCGAGGCGGAGCCCCAGGTGGAGGTGTACCGCGAACGACGATTCCTCGGACGCCTCGACCTCGCGATCCGCAAAGCGAAACTCGCCATCGAATACGACGGCGCTTGGCATCTCGAAGGGGAGCAACCCCGCTTCGACTCCGAACGACGGGCACTCATGGAAGCCGACGGCTGGAGATTCGTCGTGATCACGAAAGAGGAGCTCTACGGGGATCCGAAGGGCATGGTCGCTCGCGTGAAGACCGCGCTTCAGGCAAGCCGACGCAAGTAGGTGACTAATTGCGGGGAAAGGGGACGCCGGTGTCCATCGATCGGTTGACAGCCGGGTTCAGTCCAGCGGACGTCCCGCGGCCCGGACCCCGCACAGCACGATCGAGGTATGAAAACGGTAGTGAGAGTGCGCGGTCTGCGCAAGGAGTACCCGGGCCACACGGCCGTCGGGGGTATCGATCTCGACATCGAGCAGGGCGAGGTGTTCGCGCTGCTCGGCCCGAACGGAGCGGGCAAGACGACGACGGTCGAGATCCTGGAGGGGCACCGCGAGCGGACGTCGGGCGAGGTCGACGTACTCGGCGAGGATCCAGGCACCGCCGGCCGCGCCTGGCGGGCAAAGCTCGGAATCGTGTTGCAGACGGCCAACGACGCCGCCGAACTCACCGTCGCCGAGACGGTCCGGCATTTCGCCCGCTATTACCCGAATCCCCATGACACCGATGAAGTGATCGAGAGGGTCGGCCTGACCGAGAAGGCGGGTGCCCGCGTCAAGAACCTTTCCGGCGGGCAGCGGCGTCGTGTCGATGTGGCGCTCGGGATCATCGGGCGGCCCGAGCTGGTGTTCCTCGACGAGCCCACGACCGGCTTCGATCCGGCGGCCCGGCGCCAGTTCTGGGAACTGATCAGGAGTCTGGCCCGCGAAGGCACCACGATCCTGCTCACCACCCACTATCTCGACGAGGCCGAGGCGCTGGCCGACCGCGTCGCGGTCATCACTCGCGGGGAGATCGTCGCCGAAGGGACACCGCAGACGCTCGGCGGCCGGGCGACCGCGGAGGCCACCGTCCGCTGGACCGACGAGCGCGGCGGCCACCAAGAGCGCACCCACTTCCCGGCCAAGCTGATCCGCGAGCTCTCCGCCGACGGCCGCGAGCCGTCGGAGCTGACCGTCCACCGCCCCACCCTCGAAGACACCTACCTCGACCTGATCGGAGAAGCCCGATGAGCACGCTGACCCTCCCGGGCACCTTCTCGCTCGGTCTCGTCCGGGGTGCCGCGGAGATCAAACAGTTCTTTCGCATCCGGGAGCAGGTGATCTTCACCTTCGCGTTTCCGTCGCTGCTGATGATCCTGCTCGGCTCGATGCTGAACTCCTCGATGCCCGGCATGGCGATCACCACCGGCCAGGTGCTGGCCGCGGGCATGATCGGCTCCGGCATCGTCTCGACGTCCTTCACCAGCATCGGGATCAACCTCGCGTCCGATCGCGAGCTCGGGGCGCTGAAACGGCTGCGTGGCACGCCGATGCCCGCGGCGTCCTACTTCGTCGGCAAGATCATCCTGGTCGGCTTCACCAGCATCGCGCAGGTAGTGCTGATGTCGATCGTGGGCAGCCTGCTCTTCGATCTGGAACTGCCGACCGATCCGGCGAAACTGCTGACCGCGCTGTGGGTCTTCCTCCTCGGCATCACCGGTTGCACGCTGCTGGGGATCGCACTCGGCTCGGTCACCCGGACGGTCAGCGGCGCGGTCGCGGTGACCAACCTGATCTACCTCGCGCTGCAGTTCATCTCCGGGGTGTTCGTCACGCCGATCACCACTCTGCCGAAGGTTATGGTCGACATCGCTTCGTTCTTCCCGGTGAAGTGGATCTGCCAGGGCTTCCGCTCGGTGTTCCTGCCGGCCGAGGCCGCGACACAGGAGATGGCGGGAACATGGGAACTTCCGATGGTGGCACTGGTGCTGACGGCGTGGTGCGCCGCGGGGCTGCTGCTGGCGAAGCTGACGTTCCGCTGGTCGAACGAGGGCAGGTGAACGCCTGGGAGCGGTTCTACTGGCTCTGGGAAGTCCTGTTCGGGGTCACCTTCGTCGCGACGACGGCCTTGGTACTGCTCGACGACGGGGCGACGACGGGCAAAACGGTCGCGCTCCTGTGCCTGGCCGGGCTCGGCGTGACCTACCTGGTCCGAGGACGCCGCCTCATCAAGGGCCCGGATTACGACCACACGCCATGGTTGTTCGCCGGGGTGATGATGCTCTTCACGCTGGGGGCCGTGTTCGCGTCGGGCAACTCGAGCTTCGTCCTCTTCCTGGTCTGCCCCGTGCTGTACATGACGATGCCGACGAAGGCCGCGTCGATCCTCACCACCGCGGCGGTGCTCTCGAGCCCGGCTTCCCTGCTCGTGCGGGGCGGGCTCGACGAACAGCCGGTCATGCTGCCGATGACGGCGATTCTGATCATCTTCAGCCTCCTCGCCGGCCGCTACACCACCCAGATCATCCAGCAGAGCAAGAGCAGGGCGGCGCTGATCGAACAGCTGAAGGCCAGTCAGGCGGAGGTTTCCCGGCTCTCGCGGGAGGCGGGAACGGCCGCCGAACGCGAGCGCATGGCCCGCGAGATCCACGACACGCTCGCTCAGGGCTTCACAAGCATCGTGACCCTGGCCCAGGCGATCGAGTCCGAAATGGACACCGACCCAAAGGCGGCCCGCCGTCACCTGGCACTCGCGGCCCGGACGGCCCGGGAGAACCTGGCGGAGGCGCGGGCGATGGTCGCGGCGCAGGCACCGTCGGCGCTCGCCGCCGCTTCGCTGGAAGAAGCGTTGCGCCGTCAGGCGGAACGGCTGACCGAGGAGACCGGTATCGAGGCGTCGATCGAGGTCGACGGCCCGCTGCCCGCGCTCCCGATGGCCACCGAGGTCGTCCTGTTGCGAGGAGCGCAGGAGGCGCTGAGCAACATCCGCAAGCACTCCCGCGCCACCTCGGCCGCGCTCCGTCTGTCCACTATGGATGGACGGGTCCACCTCGCCGTGACCGACGACGGCGCCGGATTCGACCCCGCGGCGCCCACCGGCGGCTTCGGCCTGTCGGGGATGCGGGCGCGCACCGATCAGGTCGGTGGCATCGTGAGACTGACAAGCCGACCCGGTGCGGGGACGAAGCTGGAACTGGAGGTGCCCGCGTGATCACGATCATGCTGGTCGACGATCACCCCGTGGTGCGGGAGGGCCTGCGCGGCATGCTGGAGGCCGAGCCGGACCTGAGCGTCGTCGGCGAAGCGGGCTCGGGCGACGAGGCCGTCGCGCTGAGCCGGGTCAAGCAGCCGGACGTGATCCTGATGGACCTGCGGATGCCCGGCCTCGACGGCGTCGGGGCGACCAGGAAG
The DNA here is from genome assembly GCF_900105055.1 of Amycolatopsis lurida. Lineage (NCBI taxonomy): Bacteria > Bacillati > Actinomycetota > Actinomycetes > Pseudonocardiales > Pseudonocardiaceae > Amycolatopsis > Amycolatopsis lurida. Next base: position 5,011,612 of record NZ_FNTA01000004.1, on the reverse strand, counting down.
ATCCTCGCCGACCGGCCTGATCAGCGCGTGGTCGTGCTCACCACCTACGAGACGGACGCGGACATCCTGCGCGCGGTCGAAGCGGGCGCCTCCGGGTACCTGCTGAAGGACGCTTCGCGTGCGGAGCTCGCCGGTGCGATCCGTGCCGCATCACGCGGTGAGACGGTGTTGGCACCTTCGGTGGCCGGGAAGCTGGTGAACCGCGTGCGCAACCCGACGACATCGCCGTTGTCGGCGCGCGAGATCGAAGTACTCCGGCTGGTGGCCGGGGGAAGCACGAACGCCGAGATCGGCCGGACGCTCCACATCAGCGAGGCGACGGTCAAGACCCACCTGCTGCGCGCGTTCGGCAAACTGGACGTTTCGGACCGCACGGCCGCTGTGACCACCGCTATGCGACTGGGCCTGCTCGGGTAGGCAGAATGCGTCCCATGCTTGCCTCGACCGAATTGGCGCTGCTACGCCGCCTCGCGCACGAGCAATCCTCGTGCCGCGCCCCGTCCATCGTCGCCGCCGTCGTCCGCGACGGGGAACTCGCCTGGTCCGGAGGGCGCGGACGCGTCGACGGCGAGACACCCGGCGCCGACACGCAGTACCGGCTCGGCTCGATCACCAAGACACTCGTCGCGACGGCGGTCATGCGGCTGCGTGACGAAGGCAAGCTCGACCTGAACGACCCGCTGGAGCAGCATCTGCCGGGCACCGCGTTCGGCTCGGCCACCATCGCGCAGCTGCTGTCGCACACCTCCGGGCTGACCGCGGAATCGCCCGGCTCCTGGTGGGAGCGCACGGTCGGCGCCGACTGGGACGCGCTCGTCGAGAGCCTCAAGGACGGCGCGACTCGGCTGCGGCCGGGCAGCAAGTTCCATTACAGCAACGTCGGCTACGGCGTGCTCGGCGAGCTGGTCGCCCGCCACCGCGGTCAGTCGTGGCTCGACGTCGTCCGCGCCGAGATCCTCGGCCCGCTCGGCATGACCCGGACGTCGCCGCATCCCGAAGGCGCGCACGCGAGCGGATTCGCGGTGCACCCCTTCGCCGATCTCCTCATGCCGGAGCCGTCACCGGACGCGGGCGCGATGGCACCCGCCGGGCAGCTGTGGTCGACGATCACCGACCTCGCCCGCTGGACGTCGTTCCTCGGCGGCCACACCGGCGGAGTGCTCAGCGAGCAGACCGTCGCGGAGATGCGCGAAATGGTCACCGTGGACGACGGCGACGCCTGGACCACCGGGTTCGGCCTCGGTGTCATGCTGGTCCGCACGGAAGGCAGGCGGCTGGCCGGGCACACCGGGTCGATGCCGGGGTTCCTCGCCTGCTCGCTGGTCGACGCGAACGCGGGCATCGGCGCGCTGGTGCTGACGAACTCGACGGCGGGCGTCGGCATCACGCAGCTCTGCCTCGACCTGATGAAGCTGACCGAACAGCACGAGCCCGCCATGCCCGCCGAGTGGCAACCGTCCACTGTGGACCCGAAGCTGCTGGAGCTGACGGGATTGTGGCACTGGGGGCCGACGCCGTACCACCTGCGCCTGCTCCCGGGCGGCCTGTTCTCCCTCGCGCCGACCGACGGCCCCGGGCGCGCGTCACGGTTCGCGCCGGTGGGCGAGGACACCTGGGTCGGGCTCGACGCCTACTACGCGGGCGAAACGCTGCGAGTCGGGCGGGACTCGGCAGGGAAGCCGAACCACCTCGACTTGGCGACGTTCATCTTCTCGCGGACCCCGTTCGACCCGGCCGCGCCCATCCCCGGCGGCGTCGACGCCGAGGGCTGGCGCTAACGGAAGCGGAAGGCGGCGGTCGTGAACTCGCGGCCGCCGTCCGCGCACACCAGGACATCGCCGTAGCGGGCGTCGCCGACGACCCACATCCGGCGCGGGCCGCGCAGTGACTCGGCGAGTTCGTCCGGACAGTCGTCGATGACGAACTTCGCCGGGTCGCCGTCGAGGACGGCCCATCCGCGCGCGGACCCGGCGTCCGGGTCCAGCGTGGCGGTGGCCAGCGCCCACGGCCCGAGTACCACGTCGAGGACACGTTCACGACGGAGGATCGTGTACCGCAGCGCCGCCCACCACTGGCGGATCCTCGGCGAAGAGCGCTCCCCAGGCAGGTCTCCGTGCATCCAGGACGGCAGGCCGGGAACGAACACGAGCACGAGGGCGCCCACGAAACCGACGATCGCTCCGATGGTGGCGGTGTCGTCCCAGTCGCGGAAGATCCAGTGCCCGCCGAGCCCGAGGAAGTACAGGAGCAGGAAGCCCCATCTGGGTCTCCACGGGTCGGGCATCAGGCCGCCGGGGTGTGCCCGACCGCCGCGCCGACGGCCGCGATGAACTTGCGGGCGATGCGCTTGCCCTCGCCCCAATCGACGAAGCCGAACTTCAAGCTCGTCTGGATCGCCAGCCCGGAGCCCTCCGTCGTCCGCTCCACCTTCACGGTGACCGTCTGCCCGTAGCTGAAGAAGCCGAGCTTGGTCGAGAAGGTGACGTACCCGGCCGCGGCGTCGTAGTAGGGGGCCTGCCCCTTGACCGCGTCGACCCCGTTGGGGAGGGCCTGCCACAACGCCTCGGGGGGCACGGGGAATCGTTCGTGCACTGTCGCCATGAGGCGAGAAGCTACCCGGCGATCGGCGCTGCCGGGAGCCGGTCCGCGAATCCCACATGCCGGACAGGCCGCACCGACTTTCAGCAGGCCCGTCCCGACCTGAGAGACTGGGCACATGACCGACGCACCTGAGTTGACCCTCCCCGCGGACCTGAAGCCTGCCGATGGCCGCTTCGGCTGCGGACCGTCCAAGGTCCGTGACGAGCAGCTCGCCAACCTGGCGAAATCCGGTGCCACCTACCTCGGCACCTCGCACCGTCAGAAGCCGGTGAAGTCCCTCGTCGGCCGCGTGCGTGCGGGTCTGTCCGAATTGTTCTCCCTGCCCGACGGCTACGAAGTGGTCCTCGGCAACGGCGGGACGACCGCATTCTGGGACGCCGCCGCCTTCGGGCTCGTGCGGGAACGTGCGCAGCACTTCACCTACGGCGAGTTCTCCTCGAAGTTCGCCACGGTGACCAAGGGCGCCCCGTTCCTCGCCGACCCGATCGTCGTCAAGGCCGACCCGGGCAGCGCGCCCGAGATCGCCTACGAAGCCGGCGCCGACCTGGTCGGCTGGGCGCACAACGAGACCTCGACCGGTGTCGCGGTGCCGGTGCGCCGCCCCGAAGGAAGCGAAGGCGCCCTCGTCGCCATCGACGCCACCTCCGGCGCAGGCGGCCTGCCGGTCAAGGCCGAGGACTTCGACGTCTACTACTTCGCGCCCCAGAAGTCCTTCGCCTCCGACGGTGGCCTCTGGATCGCGCTGGCCTCGCCCGCCGCGATCGAGCGCATCGGCGAGATCGGCGCGAGCGACCGCTGGATCCCCGAGTTCCTGTCGCTGACCACGGCGCTCGACAACTCCCGCAAGGACCAGACGTACAACACCCCGGCGGTGTCGACGCTGTTCCTGCTGGCCGACCAGATCGAGTGGATGAACTCGAACGGCGGCCTGGAGTGGACGACCTCGCGCACCCGCGACTCGTCGACCCGGCTGTACGAGTGGGCCGAGAAGACCAGCTACACGACGCCGTTCGTCAGCGACCCGTCGCTGCGTTCGCAGGTCGTCGGCACCATCGACTTCGCCGACGAGGTGGACGCCTCGGCGGTCGCGAAGGTGCTGCGCGCCAACGGGATCGTCGACACCGAGCCGTACCGGAAGCTCGGCCGCAACCAGCTGCGCGTCGGTCTGTTCCCGGCCATCGACCCGGACGACATCACGAAGCTGACCCAGAGCATCGAGTACGTCGTCGAGCGTCTGGGCTAAGACTCTTTTCGCGCGTGAAGGCCCCCTTCCCTCGGCTGAGCCGAGGGAAGGGGGCCTTCACGCGCTACCAGGGCGAAATAGAGCAAGAGCGCAAGGCCGTACAGCACGTAGGACTCCGTCGCCAGCCACCAGCCGAAGTTCCCGGCGGGCCGCGGCGCGAGCCACATCGGCGCGATCACGAACAGCGCCACCGTCACGGCCGCGAGCGCGTACGAAACGACCGAGCGCGCCCAGATCAGCAGCGCGAGGATCGGCACGCACCAGATCCAGTGGTGCGTCCAGGACACCGGCGACACCAGCAGCCCGCCGATCGCGCACGCCGTCAGCGCGAACACCGGCTCCGCGACGCGCACGATCACGAACGCGGTCAGCGCGACCACGGCGATCGACGCCAGCACCCAGACGACGTCCTCCGCCGAGCCGAGCCCGAACCGCGCGAGCATCCCGCGCAGCGACTGGTTGCCGACGTAGCCGCGATCGCCGATCCGGCCGGTGTCGAAGAGGATGTTCGTCCAGAACTTCGCGGACGCGTCCGGCGCCACAAGGAACATCAGCGCGCCCGCGCCGAGGAAACCGGCCACGACCCGGGCCGCGGAACGGAAGTCCTTGCGGAACAAGAAGAACAGGATGAAGAAGGCCGGGGTCAGCTTGATCGCCGCGGCGACGCCGATCAGCAGCCCCTTCGTGCGGGCGCGGCCCGGCAGCAGGGCGTCGAGCACGACCAGCAGCATCAGCAGGGTGTTGACCTGGCCGAAGCCGAGCGTCGAGCGGACCGGCTCCATGATCCCGCCGACGGCCTGTGCCCCGATCGCCGCGAGGACGGCGATGGCGCGGCCACGGACGTTGGCACGGTCGGTGAGCGAGCCGTTGAGCGTCGCCACGAAGACGTAGACGACGATGCCGCCCGCGATGATCGACGCGAGCCCGACCAGTCTCGTGGCCAGCGCGGCGGACAGCAGCGTGCCGGGCAGGAACACCGCGGCCGCGAACGGCGTGTAGGTGAAGGGCAGCCAGCCCCCGTGCGTCTGCACCCACGCGCCGTAGGGGTCACCCGACTCGACGAGGAGCCGCGCGCCGCCGATGTAGACCTCGAGGTCCTGGCCGTCGAACACCTTGAGGGTGAACAGCACGCCGACCACGACGACCTCGAGCGCGATCAACGCCCCCGCGAGTTTCCGCCCCGACAATCCCACCAGCACCCGGCGAGATTACCCACCGCTACCCCGCAATTCGGCACCTGGTTGCGGTAGTACGCGCTGCGCACTTTCGCGACCAGGTGCCGAATTGCGTGGTCAGGCGAGGGCTTGCGTCGGCGGAAGCCGCGCCGCGCGCATCGCCGGATAGGCGCCGGCGACGGCACCGACGAGAGCCGAGACCCCGACCCCGCCGAGCAGGGCGCCGACGGGGAGCACCGCCGGCCAGCCCTGGCTCAGCGCGTACCCCGACGTCACCAGCACGCCGACCAGGACGCCCGCGATCCCGCCGAGCCCGGACAGCAGCACCGACTCGGCCAGGAATTGGCCTCTCACCTGCCGTTTCGTCGCGCCGAGCGCGCGACGCAGGCCGATCTCCCGGCGTCGTTCCAGCACCGAGATCACCATCGTGTTGGCCACCCCGACGCCGCCGACCAGCAGCGCCACCCCGCCGAGCCCGAGGAACAGCGCGCTGTAGGTGTTCTCCGTCAGCTTCTGCGCCTCCAGTGCCTCCGACGGACGGCGCACCTCGACCTCGTTCGGCGCCTCCGGGTTCATCGTCTGCGCGAGCACCGAACGCACGTTCTCGACCTGCGCGTCCTTCGCCCGCAGGTACACGGTGGTCGGGTGCCCCTCGAAGTCGAGGAGCCGCTTGGCGGCGTCCCAGCCGACCAGTACCGAGCGCTCGATCTCAGGCGCCAGCGGCGTCGGCCCGAGGATGCCGCCCACGGTGAACCACTTCCCGTCGATGAACACCTGTGGCGGCTTGGCCGGGTCGATGCGGTCGATTCCGAGCCGCGCGGCCGCGACCGACCCCAGCACGACGACCGGGTAGTCGCGAGTGGCGTCACGGAGGAACTGCCCGACGCGGACGGCACCACCGATGACGTCGAGAAGGTCCGGGGTCGCCGCGTAGACACCGAGCCCGGACGTCTCGTCCTTGTCGATCTTGTCCGTGCGCCGCACGGTCGCGCCGGTGGTCCCGGTCGCGGAGGCCGCCGTCACCGGGGCGATCCGCTTCGCCATCGGCACCGCGCTGTCCGGCAGGGTCGCGTCGCCGCCGAACATCGTCTTCCCCGGCCCCGCGGTGAGCAGGTTGGTGCCGAGCGCGGCCAGCTGGTCTTGCAACGCCTTCGCACCCGACGCCGGGATCGCGAGCACCGCCACCATCGCGGCGATCCCGATCCCGATGCCGAGCGCGGACAGCACCGCCCGCATCGGCCGCGTCCGCATCCCGTGCGCACCGAGGTTCAGCACGTCACGGGGGCCGAGCCTGGCCGGATTCGGCGTCGGCGTCTTGTCGGTGACAGGTGCGCTCACACCAGCACCCCCGTCCCGGTGTCGAGCCGGATCCGGCCGTCCCGCAGCTCGATGCGCCGCGGGATGCCCGCCGCGATCTCCCGGTCGTGCGTGATGATCACGACCGTCGTCCCCTGCGAGCTCAACGTGGCCAGCAGATTGAGGATCGCCGCTCCGTTGCCCGTGTCGAGGTTCCCGGTCGGCTCGTCGGCCAGCAGGATCGACGGCGAGTTGACGACCGCCCGCGCGATCGCCACCCGCTGCCGTTCCCCGCCGGAGAGCTCGTTCGGGAAGTGGCCCGCCCGATGCGCGAGACCCACCCGGTCGAGCGCGGCCAGCGCGCGTTCATGCCGTTTCCGCCGCGGCACCCCCGCGTACAGCAGCCCCGTCGCGACGTTGTCGACCGCGCTCACCCCCTCGCTGAGGAAGAACTGCTGGAACACGAACCCGATCCACCGCGATCGCAACGCGGAAAGCTTGCGGTCGGGCAGTTTCGCCACGTCGTGCCCGCGCAGTTCGATGACGCCGCTGGTCGGCCGGTCGAGCGTGCCCATCAGCTGCAGCAGGGTCGATTTGCCGGAGCCGGACGGGCCGACGATGGCGACCATCTCTCTGTCCTCAATGGACAGTGACACCTCGTGCAGTGCCCGCACCCCGCCGGGATAGGTGCGCGAGGCGCCGCGCACGTCCAGCACCGGGGTCATGAGGTGGTCACCACCCGCATCCCGGCGGCGAGGCCGGTACCGCTGATTTCGACGCGGCCGCCGGAGAACAGGCCGGTCTTCACCGCGACGAGACGGCGTTGTCCGCCTTCGTCGACCTCGACGGCGTATCCGCCTTCGGCGAGCGCGAGCAACGCCCCGACCGGGACCGCCAACACTCCACTGTGGACTTCCTTGGTGAAGCGCACCGAGACGGGCGTCGAATCGAGCGAACCCGCCGCGGCCGGATCGTCCAGCTTGATCTTCACCTTGATCTTCGGCTTGCCGTCGTCCTGCCCGGCGCCGTCCTTGCCGTTCTCCGCGACCTTGCCGACGTCGGCGATCACGCCGGTCGTGGACTTGCCGCCGGTGATGTCGACGCCGACCTTGTCCCCCACCTTGGCGATGGCCTGCTTGGCGGCGTCGAGCTTGACCTCGACGAGACGCTCGGTGCCGGTGTACTTCAGGAGTTCGCCGCCGCCGGGACCGCCGAGTTGCGCGGCGACCTGCGAAACCCGGATCTCGCCTGGCGCGAGGACGACGTCGCCCTGTCCGAACGCACCGGTCTGCTCCAGGCCCAGCGACTTCTGCCATTTCTTGAGCGCGGCGGCGGTGGCCGAGGTGAACTTCTTGTCCGGGGTGCCGAACCCGCCGAAACCGAGCGCCTTCAAGTTCTCTTCCAGCTGTTTGACGTCCGGGCCGTCCGCGGCCCCGTCCGCGAGGTCGCGGAAGAACGGCAAGGTGCCGTAGAACAACGGCACCGGTTTGGCGTCGACGCCGTACACGGCCTTGCCCCGGGTGAGCACCGCGCCCGCGTCCGGCAGGGACGTGATGGTGCCCTGTTTCCGGCCGGCGAGGGAGTTTTCCGCGCCGTAGCCCAGAGTTCCGTTCGCCTCTTCCTCCTCCTGCAGGTCGGTCTTCTCGATTTTCGCGGTCTCGACCGGCGGCGGCGCCTGCCCGACCTGCTGGGCTTCCGACGTGACCCTGGTCAGCACGACCACCGACATCGTCCCGACCACGACGACGAGCACCGCCGCGATGATGAACCAGCGTGCCCGGCGCGAACGCCGTGCGCCGCCGGGTCCTTCGTGTTCGCTCATTTCGCCGGGGCCGCCCTCATGGTCATGCCGAGACCGCAGGCCTTCGCCGCTTCTTCGAACTTCTTGGGATCACCGTTCGCGTCGCCCAGCGCGATGGCGGCGCCACCCTTGCCCCCGGGCTCGGGATCCGGGAAGTCGATGCCGTGCTCGCGCATGCACTTCGCTTCCTTGCGCATCTTGTCGAGCTCTTCGGGCGTGGGCGGTTTGATCTCGCCGCCGTTCGGCAGCAGCTTGCGGCACGCGTCGCTCGCGGCGTTCATCTTTTTCTCGTCCGGCATGTCGCGCGCGTCGAAGGTGACGGTGTCCTGCCCGCTGCCGTCGGGCTTGGGTTCGGGCATCTCGATCCCGTGCTCGCGCATGCATTTCCGGTAGTTGCGCATCTTGTCCTCGTCGGACACGTTGTCGGCCTGCTTTCCGTCACCGGCGGCGCCGGGCGCCGGCGGCGACGAGATCGAGGCGACCTTGTCGCCGCCGTCCCCGCCGCCGCCACAGCCGGCCACCAGCGCGAGGACCGCTCCGGCGATCAGTACCGCCATCGGTCGTTTCCGCATCGCTGCTCCTTCGGTCGTCTTGGCGCACCGATTTCTACGGAGCGGGCGATTCCGGCGCGGTAAGCGAAGTCGCTTATGCCGCGCTTACCGTCCCCGTCAGCGGAACAGAGATCCGATCTATCTGCCGTCTTTACGGGTGAACTAGGCGCTTCACGAGACTTTCAGGGGTTCACATCCGATCTCTGGCTTCTTAGAGTTCCGACGTCCACACCTCAGCGAGGAGGAGTGCATGAATCGCCGCAAGCCACTCCGGGCCCTGGCGGCCCTCGTCATCGCGACCACCGCACTGGGCGTCGCGCCCGCCGCGGAAGCCGCACCACTCCCGTCCGACCACGCCTACGACGACCCGTTCACCGCCGAGCGGACGCGCTGGTGGCGTGACGACCGCTTCGGCCAATTCATCCACTTCGGCGCGTACTCCCAGCTTCAAGGGAAGTACACCCGTCCCGACGGAAGCGTTTGCCAGGACGCCGAGTGGATCCAGCGGAACTGCCAGATCCCGCGCGCCGAATACGAGCAGATCGCCGCGAAGTTCGACCCAGCGGGGTTCGACGCGAACGCCATCGCGCAGTCGGCGAAGGACGCCGGGCAGAAGTACGTGGTGATCACGTCGAAACACCACGAGGGCTACGCGATGTGGCCGACGAAGGTCAACAAGTTCAACCTCCGCGACCACTCTTCGTTCGACAAGAAGCGCGACATCCTCGCCGAGCTGAAACGCGCGACGGCCGCGCGCGATGTCGAACTCGGCTTCTACTACTCGATCTGGGACTGGCACGACCCGGACTTCCCCGATCCCGCGACGTTCCCGAAGTACAAGGAACGGATGTACGCCCAGCTCAAGGAACTCGTCGACAACTACCGCCCGGCGGTGTTGTGGTTCGACGGCGAATGGAGCACCGACCGGCCCAACAACCCGTGGACGGAAAAGGACGGCGAGGAACTGGAGGCCTACGTCCGCAGCCTCGACCCGTCCATTGTGGTCAACAACCGCGTCGGCAAACGCCGGGTGGTCGACGGCGACACGGGAACACCCGAACAGGAGATCCCGGACAAGCCGGTCGACGGGCAGCTGTGGGAGTCGTGCATGACCCTCAACGGCAGCTGGGGATACACGGATTGGGACCACAACTGGAAATCCTCGGCGGATCTGACCAGGAAACTGCTCTCGATCGCCGGCCGCGGCGGCAACTTCCTGCTCAACGTCGGCCCCGACCGCAACGGCCGCGTGCCGCGGGAATCCATCGACCGGCTGAAGCAGATGGGCCAGTGGCTGCGAACGAACGGCCAGTCCGCCGCCGTCTACGGGGCGGGCGCGCCGGGGCTGGTCGCCGAACCGGGCTGGGGCGTCGTCAGCCGTCGCGGTGACAAGCTTTACGCGTCGGTGTTCGATTGGCCCGCTTCGGGCGGCCCGCTGACGCTCGACGCGTTGGCGCCTTTCCGGGTTCGCGACGCGCGGGTGCTCGGCAGCCGGCAGCGCGTGCGGGTCGAGCAGACGTCCGGAAGCGTGAAGCTCACCCCGTCGGGCGGCCGGACGAACGACGTCGCGACCGTCATCGAACTGAGCGTCGATCCGCTGCCGCAGGCACCCGCCGGCCGCGGGACGGGGCTGACCGCCGAGTACTGGCCGAACGCGGACTTCACCGGAACACCGGCGGTGCGCCGGGTCGAACCGGGCGTGAACCACAACTGGAAGTTCACCGGCTCACCGGACGCGAAGATCCCGGCGGAGACCTTCTCCTCGCGCTGGACCGGGCAGGTCACCGCGCGGGACACCGGGAAGTACACGTTCACCACGGTTTCGGACGACACCGTGCGACTGTGGGTCGACGGGAAACTCCTGATCGACAACACCACCCCGCACGGCCCGAGTGTCGACAAAGCGACACTCGATCTGGTCGCGGGGCGGTCGTACGCGATCCGGCTCGACCACACCGAACGAGGCGGCGAGGCGTCGATGAAGCTGCTGTGGTCCAGCCCGAACACCCCTCAGCAGGTGATTCCGGCACGGCAGCTGCACCCGGCCGGATAACGCGTGATCGGAGCCGTAACTCGCGTGCTTGGAGCCGGAACACGCAGTTCCGCCTTCAATCACGTGAGTTACGGCTTCAAGCACGTGAGTTACGCCTCCAAGCACCACTCTCGCCGGACGCGGCACCATGGACCGGCGCGCGCCTTGACATGAAGGGGACGTTCGCCATCCGGTCGGTGGATCCACGCAGGGGCGAGCGCCGAGCAAGGCCCGGGCGTCGCGAAGGGGACTTTCCCCTCGTCCGATGCGGGGAAGGCGCCCTTCACCTGGGCCCCGCAGCGCGAAGCGACGTTGCGAAAGCCACTTTCGCAACGTTCAAGGTTGCGAAAGTGGCTTTCGCAACACCCGGGCCACACCCGGTCGGCTGAGCCGCGCTTATCCCCCGCTTACCCCCATCCGGGGCAGACTGGCCAGGTGAGAGTGCTGGTGGTGGAAGACGAGCGGTTGCTGGCGGACACGATCGCCGAGGGCCTGCGACGGTTCTCCATGGCCGTCGACGTCTGCTACGACGGCGCGCAGGCCCTGGACCGGGTCGGCGTGCACGGCTACGACGTCGTCGTCCTCGACCGGGATCTCCCCCTCGTGCACGGCGACGAGGTCTGCGCCGCGGTGATCGGGACCGGCGGCGAGGCGCGGGTCCTCATGCTGACGGCCGCGGCCGACGTCGACGACCGGGTCGCCGGGCTGGGTCTCGGCGCCGACGACTACCTGACGAAACCGTTCGCGTTCGCCGAACTCGTCGCGCGGGTGCAGGCGCTGTCGCGGCGCGCGCGGCCGGCGCTGCCGCCGGTACTGGAGCGCGGCGGCGTGGTCCTCGACCTGCCCCGGCATCAGGCGTCGCGCGACGGCCGGTTCCTTCCCTTGTCCCCCAAGGAGTTCGCGGTACTGGAAGTGCTCATGCGCGCCGAAGGGACCGTGGTCAGCGCGGAAGACCTGCTGGAGAAGGCCTGGGACGAACACGCCGATCCGTTCACGAACGCCGTCCGGGTGGCGATGATGACGTTGCGGCGCAAACTCGGTGAACCGCCGCTGATCGAGACCGTGCCCGGCGCCGGTTACCGGTTCGGCTCGTGAAACCGCTCCGGCTCTCCGTCCGCACCAAGCTGACGGCGCTCTACGGCGGCGCGTTCCTGCTCGTCGGGCTCGCCCTGCTCATCGTCAACTACCTGCTGGTGAGTTCGACGCTGCCGGATACGGCGACGTTCGCGACCGACGCCGCGGGGGTCGCGGTCCAGCGCGCGTACCCCATGGACACGACGACCATCATGCCCGTGGAGCGTGCTCAAGCCACGCAACTGGTCGCGACCTCGATCACCGAGTACCGCTCGGACGTCCTCTCGACCCTGCTGTGGCAATCGCTGGTGGCGCTGGCGATCGCCGGCGCGCTCGCGGTGCTGCTCGGCTGGCTGATGGCGAGCCGGGTGCTGCGGCCGTTGCACGCGATCACCTCGACCGCGCGGAAACTCGAGGTCGAGAACCTCGACCGGCGGATCGACCTCGACGGCCCCGACGACGAACTCAAGGAACTCGCCGACACCTTCGACGGCATGCTCGACCGGCTCGCCGTGTCGTTCGACAGCCAGAAACGCTTCGTCGCCAACGCCTCCCACGAACTGCGGACCCCGCTCGCGGTCCAGCGCACGCTGGTCGAGGTGGCGATGGCCGACCCCGACGCGAGCCCCGAGGTACGGAAACTCGGCGAGCACCTGATCTACACCAACGAACGCAGCGAGCGGATGATCGAGGGCCTGCTCGTGCTCGCCCGCAGCGACCGCGGCCTGGCCGCGCGCACCCCCGTCCGGTTGGACGAGGTCGCGGCGACGGTGATCCGGTCGGCGTCGGCCATGGCCGAGGAAGCTGGCGTCACGGTGGAGTCGCGGCTGCGGCCGCGGACGGTGTCCGGCGATCCCGTGCTGCTGGAGCGGCTGGTCACGAACCTGGTGCACAACGCCATCACCTACAACCACAAGGGCGGCTGGGTCCACGTCGACATCGGCGTCGATCCGGCGCTGGTCGTGCGCAACACCGGCCCGCAGGTGCCGCTGGACGCCGTGCCCGCGCTGTTCGAACCGTTCCGGCGGCTGTCGGGCGACCGTACCGGCGACTCCCGCAACGCGGGCCTCGGGCTGTCGATCGTCCGGTCCATCGCGAAGGCGCACGGTGGGACCGCGGGCGCGGAGCCGGGCGGACGCGGCGGCGGACTGGTCGTCCGGGTGCGCCTGCCGTAGATTCCCCCGATCGTGACTGTGCGTGTCCGGCGCGTCACGCGGCGAGCCGCCCGTCGCTCCCGCAGAATTCCCCTTGCCGTCATGAACAAAATAGTGAGCAGGACACATGACATCGGCGCGCCTCACACGTCAAGGCGACGCGCCGTTTTAACGTGGACACCCACAATGGTGAAGAATCGGGGAGGCGAGAATGCGAGCGCTACGGGTGGTCGGGCTGCACGAGGACGGTAAGTCCATCGTGTGTGAAGACCCGGCGAGCCGCACGCGCTTCCTGCTCCCCGCGGATGAGAGGCTGCGAGCGGCGGCGAGGGGTGACATCACCCGCCTCGGCCAGATCGAAATCGAGTTGGAGAGCCAAATGCGGCCACGCGAGATCCAGGCACGAATCCGGGCCGGTGAGTCCGTGGAGCAGGTCGCGAGCAGCGCCGGCGTCACCGTGCAGCGCGTCGAGCGGTTCGCGTACCCCGTCCTCCTCGAACGGTCCCGCACCGCCGAACTCGCCCAGCGGGCGCATCCGGTCCGCGAGGACGGCCCCGACGTCCAGACGCTCGGCGAGGTCGTGGCGCACTCCTTCGGGCAGCGCGGCCACGACTACAGCCAGGCGACCTGGGACTCCTGGCGAGGCGACGACGGCAAGTGGGTCGTCGTGCTGAGCTGGAAGGCGGGCCGCTCGGACAACCGCGCGCACTGGGCGTTCGCGCCCGGCGCGCACGGCGGCACCGTGCAAGCCCTCGACGAGAACGCCGAAGTCCTGCTCAACCCCAACGCCTACCGCGCCCCGCGCACGGTCCGGGCGCTGGACCCCGGCAAGGAAGCCGCCGTCCAGCCCACCCTGGATTCGGCCCCCGAAGAGCCGGTCGCGAAAGTGATCGACGCGCCGATCGCGGAGCCCGAAGAAGAGACCGAGCCACCACTTCCGGCTGACGAGCCGGAGGAAGTGGCCGAACCCGCTCCACGGGCGAAGGGGAAGAAGAACCACCCCATCGTCCCATCCTGGGAAGACGTCCTACTGGGCGTCCGATCACAACGAGGTTGAATCCGCACGTAGTGGCCCCTTCCGGTGGAGGGGCCATTACGTGCGTCCGGGGACCTGCGCGATCAGGGATTTCGGGGCCACGAGGCAATACGCGTCGGTGACGATGCCTTCGATCTCGGCCCAGTCGACGTCCACGTCCAGCCGCACCCCGAGCCACCCCCGATGCCCGACATACGGCGGCCGGAAGAACCGCTCCGGCTCGGCGCCCACGAGTTCCTCCTGCGCCCCCGGCGGCGCCGGGCACCAAAACGCGACCTTGTCGTCGTGATGACGGTCGGCGTACATGACGAACGTCTTCTTGCCGCGGACGAACCATGTCGGCTCGCCGTGACTGAGCCGCTCGGAGACTTCCGGCAGCGCGAGACACAGCCTTCTGAGTGAATCGAGCGGGTCACCGGTCATGGAGCTCAGTATCCTCGCCGCCGAGGGGGACTCATGCAGGATTGGTACGCACGCGCTGTCCGTTTGCGTTTCCAGGTTTTCACCGGAACGCCGTACGCGCATGTCTCACCGATGGAATGGCGGATCGATCCCGGCGCTCTCCGCGGCATCGCCCACAGCCGCGGCTACCTCGAGATCGCGCCGATGTTCCAGGGCTGCCTGAGCTTCCAGTTCGCGCCGCAGCACGTGCCGCCGGTCCCCGTCTTCGACGGGCCGGACAGACCGGACAAAGACCGCGAACGGTGGCTGCTGAACCACCTCACCGGCTCCGAACAGGTCTGGGTCAGCCTCAAGCACGCGAACCTCTCCGCTCGGCGTGTCGCGGAGCTCGCCGAAACCGAAGGCCTGCGTGTCGCGGCCGAATTCGCCGATCCGAACGATCGGGTCCTCCTGCTCAGCCGGGATCCTTCACCGCCGCGGCTTCCCTTGCCCGCACCCACCGGATTCCGGTTCCGCTACGCGTGGCTGAACAACATCGCACCCGTCACCGTCTTCGTTCTCCTCAGCGCCGCGGCGGTGATCGTCGGAATGCCGTCGGGCCACGAGGCCCCCATCGTCAGCCTCCTGTTCATGGCGGCTTTCGCCGGCGCCGTCCCGGCCGCGTTCACCACCGGCCTGTTCCCGCGTACCACTCGCGTCGGCTGGCTGGCGCGGGAATTCGACGGCAGCCCGCACGTGGAATTCGCGATGCGCTCCTATCAGATGCCCGCCGACCTGGTCGTGCAGATCGCCGCGTACCACGGTTATGAGCTTTACGGGCAGTCCGCGACACAGGCGGGCGGGCCGAGTCTCAAGTTCTACAAACGCGTGTGACTCGGTTACCCTCGGCGCCGGGGAGGGTGATCATCGGTGTACCTGTCGCAACAAGGCATCCAGCCGGTCTCTCTGGGCGTCGACTGGGCGTGCCGGCTGGGCTCACTGCGGTATCTGCACTTCGACGGCCGTCCCGTCGTCCATGTCTCGCCCTCGATATGGGCGATGGATCCGCAGGTGATCCGGCAAATGGCCGCCGATCGGCGGTATATCGAAATCCCGCCTTCCGATCCGAGCCTGCTGAGTTTCCAGTACGCGCCGGACAGCTTTCCGGGGCGGCTCTATGACCATTGGCAGCCGAAACCGGACCCCGCCGGGCAACGCGCTCTGCTCCGGCGGATCCGCGGCGAAAACGAGGTTTGGCTCAGCCTTCGGCACGTGAGGCTGGCTCGCCGGTACGTCGCCGAGCTCGCCCACCAGAACGGCATGGTCATCACCCGGGAACTCGCGACCAGTGCCGACAGGCTTCTCCTGCTGCAGCGCGACCCGGCCGCACCGCCCCGGCACCGAAGCGGGTTCTACCCGGGCTCCCCGCAATTTCCCCTGTTCACCGGCGTGATCGCGGTTCTGCTGTGCGGCGTCCTCGTGCTCGTGGGCAAGCTGACCCCGCACGAATGGCTGTTCTACCTCGGCGTTGCGCTGTTGCTCCCCGGAATCGTGGCCGCCGCGCTCTGGATCCACCTGGTGCCGCGTTCCACTCGCGTGGGGTGGCTCGCGAACCGGTTCACCGCCGAAGACCCGGCAGTCCACGTCAATACGATCGTCAGCGGGCTCGATCCCGAGCTCGCGGCGCAGCTGGCCGCCGGTTTCGGCTACTTCTACACCGCCTGGCGCCGGGGCAAATACGAATGGCAGAACGAAATCGTCTTCGTCCGGGGAACGCGGATGAACGAACGATCGTCGGATTCCGGAACGGTCGAACGGCCCTGAGCCTTTCGACACCGATTCACAGGGGAGGACGGCATGGCCGGGTACGCGGTGAAGATCGCCGAGCTGGGGAAGCTCATCGGTGATCTCGAAACCGGCGCCGACCGGATGGCGGACGCTAACAAGAAACTCGCCGGCGGAGGCGTATGGGGTGCGCTCGGCAACCCGGATCTCGCGAAATCCGGCATGGATTTCGAGGAAGCCTGGGAATTCGGTATCGGAAGGCTCGGTGAGGCCGCGGAAGGCGTCACCGAAAGACTGAAGACCGCTCAGCAGAAGTACCAGAAGATGGAAGAAGAGTTCGGCGAGGGCCTCGACAAGCTCGGTGACCTGATTCCCGATCCTGTCGACGGCCCGCCGAAACCCAGTGGCACCGGTGGCCCCGATCCCTCGCCTCGATTCCCGCTCGGTGACGACGGCGGGCCGGTCGGCGGCGGCTACACCGGCGGCATCACCGACATCCTCGGAGGCGGCAGGTGACCGGGAACCCGTACCCCGCGCTCGGCTTCGACCCGGCTCCCGGTGACGTCGGGGGCGTCGGCGAGCTGGCCGAGAAATACCGCACGGTCAGCCGCGACCTCGAAGAGGCCGACACCATGCTGCGCCAGATCGTCACGAAGCAGGGAATCTGGACCGGTGAAGCGAGCGAAGCGTTCGCACGCCGTCTCGGCCCGCTGCCCGAGTACTTGGACGGTGCCGCGCGTTCGATGGCGCAAGCCGCCTACGCACTCGAAGGCTGGGCTCGCGACCTCGGCGAAATGCAGCGTCAAGCAGCGGACCTGGAGCGCCGGGCTCAGGCTGCCGCCCAGGCCGCCGAGCAGGCTCGTGCCAACCCGGACTTCGCACTGGCGAGCCAGACGTTCACCGACCAGCAGTCCTTGCGGATCGCGCAGGCGCTTCTCGACAACGCCGGACGTCAACTCCAAGCGGCCATCGACGGCTGCACGGAGGTTCAGGAAGCCGCGAAAGAACTGTTCGCCCAGCACACCTCGGTCGCCGCTCGCGTCGCGGACTTGCTCCGGAAGGCGAAAGAACTCGCTCCCGACGAGCCCGATCTCCTGGACGACGTCGTCGACGCGGTCACCGGCGTCGTCAAGGATCTGGTCAATCTGACCGCCGACGTGGTGGACGCGGTCTGGGACGCCGTTCAAGACAACGCCGAGGTCCTGTCGAAGGTCTCGGACGTCGTGGGCGACGCGGGCAACCTCCTGGGCCTGGCCGGGGAGTTCATTCCGCCACCGGCTGGTGACGTCGTCTCCGCCGTGGGCACCAGCCTCGGGGTCGTCGCGACCGCGGGTCACGCCACGGCCGCCTTCGCCGGGGCCGACGTCTCGCCGGAGACGATCGCGTTCGACCTGGCCGGGGTGGCCACCTCCGGCCTAGGCGCCCTTTTCCCGAACAGTCCGTGGATCAAGCCCCTGGGCCTGGGTTCGGTGGGCGCGCAGTTCCAGACCGACGCGGGTACCGAAGTGGCCGGGCTGAGCTTCGAAGGCCCGATCGACGACTTCAAGAACTACTGGTGGCCCAAGGACGCCGGGCAAGCCGCCATGGCGTCGGCGTCGATCTTCAACGGGCTGCCCATCCTGTGGGGAGCCGTCGCGGTGGGCAACGCCGCCGAAGCGGGGGTCGCCGCGGACAACACCCCGGAGCGGCGACGCGAACGCGCGGAAGACAAGGCCTGGAGCTGATTCATGACCTCGACCGAGACCGGCCTGCTCCTGGATTTGCCGCCTGGCTTCATCGGCATGCCGGTGACGGCCGACGACGAAACGAACGCGGGGATCGCGAAGGCCCTCGGCCAGAAGGTGGCCGAGGCCACCGGGACGGATGCCGGAGAGTTCAGTGCTCATCTGAGGTCGCTGACCCCTTACTTCAAGGAGAACGGCGTCCGCCTGTTCGGCAGATTCGCCGTCGGCGAAGGCCCGGAGCACGTGGCCACACTGGCCCTCGGGACCGTCCGCTTGCCGTCCGTCCGCACCGGGCCGGCTGAACCGGACGGCGAGGTGATGACGAGTGCGTTGCTGAACGTCTATCGGCGAAATCACCCGCGGGCGGATGTTCGTGCGGTCCGGTTACCGCTCGGCCCCGCGCTGGCGGCGATCGAGGTCGGCGAATTCCGGCTTCCGCCCGAGCTCACCGGGCGGGCGGACGACCTGGTCCAGCCCCGGATCAAGGCGGAGTTTCAGGTTCCACTGCCCACTGGCGAAGGCGTCGTGATCCTCGCGGTGACCGCGGATTCGATGGAGGCGTGGCCCGCGGTCGCCGAGGCCGCGTCCCGCGTGGCGCACAGCCTTCGCCCGGGCACCACGGAGGAATGACCATGGCGAACCTCAGCAATCCGCAGCTGATCGAGGAAATGCGCTGGCAGCTGCGCGAGGTCGAAGCGCGCAAGGCCGAGAACGCCAAGGCGCTCGCCGCGGCGGGTGAGGTGACCGAGGTGACCTCCCCCGACGAGACGGTGACGGTGACCGTCGGTCCCGGCGGCGTGATCGGCGAGGTCCGGCTCACCGACAAGGCGCTGGCGTCGAGTGCGAGCGCGCTCGGCGAGGTCATCACGGCGACCATCCGGCGGGCGCTGACCGGGAAGCCCGCGCCGCGGCCGGACCCCGTCGAGGACGACCACGACGAGCCGATCGACACGGTTTTCGATCTCTAGAAGACGACGACCAGCACGCCGATCCACGCGATCACGATCCCCGCCGCCGCGCCGAAGGCCGCCCACCGCACGATCGGCACCCGACGCGCGAGCCACAGTGACGGCGTGATCCCGGCGGTCACGACGGCCGACGCGAGCAGCGCGAGCCAGCCGTTGGTCTCGCGCGCGAGGGTGTTCGCCAGTGCCAGCATCGCCACGACGACCAAGGCCGCGGCGAACGCGGAGACGGTCAGCCCGGTCAGCCACGGTGTCGGTTCCCCGGCGGGGTCCGGCGTGCCGAAGAGCCGCCGCGCGAGTTCGTTGCGGGGTGCGGGGGCGGGCGGATCGATGATGACGCCGTCACCGGAGACGGGATCGACGAACCGCACCGACGTGCCCATCGTGGCGGCGACCCGCTGTGCGAGCTGGCGGCCTCGCTGGGAGACCACGGAAGCCGCCTCGGTGCCGGTGCCGCCCACGGCGGACGCGACCCTGGCCCATTCGTGCAGCGCCTGAGCGAGATCCGAACCGATCGCGAGTGAATGCGGGTCCACTTCGCGCGCGCGTTCGCCGCCCGGACCGGCCAGCACCGCGCGTCCCTCACGGATCCGCAATTCCATCGGTTCTCCTCGTGATCGCTCGGGTGCTCACGATAGCGGTGGACGCGTCTCGTAGAACGCGATCGCGCCCGCCGTGGCGACATTCAGCGAATCGACGCCTTCCGGCATCGGGATCCGCACCGCGACGTCGGCGGCGGCGATGGCCTCTTCGGTCAGGCCGGGGCCTTCCGCGCCCAGCATCAGCGCGACCTTCTCCGGTGTCTGGTCCCGTAACTGGCGCAGCGAAACGGAATCCGCACGAGGAGTGAGGGCAGCGATACGGAAACCGCGTTCCCGCAGCAATTCCAGGTCGCCGGGCCAGGAGCCGAAGGTCGCGAACGGCACGCGCAGCACGTGCCCCATCGAGACGCGGACGCTGCGCCGGTACAGCGGGTCCGAACAGCCGGCGCCGAGCAGGACCCCGTCGACGCCGAGCGCAGCCGCGTTGCGGAACAGCGAACCGAGATTCTCGTGGTCACCGACGCCTTCGAGCACCGCGAGCACGCGCGCACCGTCGATGACCTCTTCGACCGTCGACGGCGGGACCGGCCGGTCCGCGACGGCCAGGATGCCCCGGTTCAGATGGAATCCGACCACATCGGCCATCGTCTCGGCCGAAGTCACATAGCCGGGGACGTCGACAAGGTCCAGGTCGCCGCCCAGTTCGCGGAATCGCCGTTCCACCCCGAGCAGGGAACGGACCGGATAGGGGGACTTGAACAGGCGCTCGACCACGACGGTGCCTTCGGCGATCACAAAGCCCCGCCCACCCGGCCTATCGGGACGCCGATCGGCTGTGGACAAGTCGCGGAAATCGTCGAGCCGCGGATCGTCGCGGTCGTCGATGGTGATCAGTTCTGCCACCGGGAGAGTGTGTCATCCGCCCGCTGCGTGCCGTTTGCGTCCGATCGCCTGCGGGTAAATAGTACGTATGGAGGTATTTTGCTGTCAGTTAACCCCTAGTGACAGAGAGCACCAGTTTGGCCGCTAGCCGGGCGACTGCGAGGCGTGAAACCGTTGGGCCGCCTGGCAGTCCCGCCTGGATCTCGCGGAGCGTGGCCAATGAGGAGCTCGACGAACATGGGTAAGAATCTTTCGGCGGACCCCTCCGAGCCGCAGGATCGCGGCCGCTATCGCCGAAAGGTCCAGCGCTGCCTCGACACCTTGGCCCGTATGCTCACCGACGGAAGTTTTTCCTTCCCGCGCAAGAACATCGGCCTCGAGGTCGAACTCAACCTCGTCGACGGCCAGATGCGCCCGTCGATGACGAACACCACCGTGCTCGAAGCGCTGAACGATCCGTCGTTCACCACCGAACTCGGCCAGCACAACCTGGAACTCAACGTGCCGCCGCGGCCGTTGGCGGGTGAGTCCGCGCTGCAACTGGAGGACGACCTCCACGCGTATCTGGGCGCCGCCTCCCGCAAGGCCGAGGAATCCGGCGCCTCCCTGGCGATGATCGGCATCCTCCCGACGCTGCGACACGAGCACTTCGACCAGAAGTGGCTGACCAACAACGCCCGGTATTCGCTGCTCAACGACCGGATCTTCGCCGCGCGCGGCGAGCGCACCGTGCTCTCGATGGAGGGCTCGCCGCTCCCCGGCCGTCAGCCCGAGCGGCTGCGCAGCTACTCCGAATCCATCTTGCCCGAGGCCGCCTGCACCTCCGTTCAGCTGCATCTGCAGGTCGCGCCGGAGGAGTTCGCGGCGCATTGGAACGCGGCGCAGGCGCTGGCGGGCGTCCAGGTCGCCGTCGGCGCGAATTCGCCGTTCCTCCTCGGCAAGGCGCTGTGGCACGAAACCCGGATCCCGCTGTTCCTGCAGGCCACGGACACCCGGCCCGAAGAACTGAAGAACCAGGGCGTGCGGCCGAGGGTGTGGTTCGGCGAGCGGTGGATCACGTCGATCTTCGACCTGTTCGAGGAGAACGTCCGGTACTTCCCCGGCCTGCTCCCCGAGACAGACCGCGAGGATCCGATCGAGGCGCTCGACTCCGGGCAGGCCCCGAAACTCACCGAACTGCGGATGCACAACGGCACCGTCTGGCGCTGGAACCGGCCGGTCTACGACGTCGTTGACGGCCTGCCGCATCTGCGGGTGGAGAACCGCGTGCTGCCCGCGGGCCCGACCGTCGTCGACATGGTCGCGAACGCCGCTTTCTTCTACGGCGCACAGCGGGCGCTCGCCGAGGCCGACCGTCCTGTGTGGACACAGATGTCGTTCCAGGCCGCCGAGGAGAACATGTACGCGGGGGCGCGCCGGGGTTTCGACGCGCAGCTGTACTGGCCGGGTATCGGCTGGATCCCGCCGGACGAGCTGGTGCTGCGGGTCCTGCTGCCGCTGGCGCACGAAGGACTACGCCGATCGGATGTCTCGGACGTGGCGAGAGAGCGCTATCTGGGCATCATCGAGCAGCGGTGTCTCACTCGGCGGACCGGCGCGGCGTGGCAGCGGGAGTACGTCCTGCGCGCGGAGGAGCGCGGCGCCGAGCGGGAGACCGCGCTGAATCGGATGCTGGGCCGGTACCTGGAGCTGTCGGCCACCGAGACGCCGGTGCACACCTGGTCGCTGGAGGCTTAGAGTTTCCCTCCAGGGAGGTGGCTCGTGCCCAAGATCATCGGCCGGTCGCTGGAGGAGCACCGGCGCGAGGTCCGCAGCAGGGTGTTCGACGTCCTGCGCGGGCAGCTGTACGAGCGCGGATTCGACGCGATCACGCTCGCGGGTGTCGCCGCCGAAGCGGGCCTCGGCCGCACGGCGATGTACAACCACTTCCCCGACAAGGAAAGCCTGCTGGTGGCCTTCGTCGAGGACGAGGCGACCCGGTACGTCGAACGGCTGACGGCGGCCGTCGCGACCGCGGACACCCCGGTCGAGAAGCTTTCGACGTTCGTCCGGCTCCAGCTGCGGGTGCTGGCCGAGTACCACCTGCCGCCGGGGACGGCGCTCGCGTCGGCGCTGGCGCCCGCCGCGTACCGGCGGATCAGCGCGCACGCCGACCCCATCACCGGCCAGTTGCGCGAAATCCTCGCTGAGGGGGTGCCGGACGAAGACCCCGAGGTACTGATCCCGATGATCACCGCCGCGCTGGGCAGCCGTCAGGTGGTCGACGTGCCACCCGAACGGCTGGACGACGCTATCGAGGGAGCCGTCCGCTTCGTGCTCAGAGCGGTCGGGATGACGGAAAACCCGTAAATAAGGGTAGCCTAACCCGCAGTTGTGCCTTACGCTCTTTCTGACAGCATGTCAGATCGATGCTTGGAGGCTCTGTCCATGCCGGTGACCACCGACGTCGAATCCGGGCCGTTCTCCGCGACCCTGCGCGCCTCCACCCTGCCCGCCCACGAGCGGGCCAACCACTCCGAGTACATGAACGCGCTGCTCGGCGGCGAGCTCACGCGCGACGGGTACACCCGGCTGGCGATCCAGTACTACTTCATCTACCAGGCCATCGAGCAGGCCGCCGACAAGCTGGCGAAAGACCCCGTGGCGGGCAAGTTCGTCTTCGAGGAGTTGCGGCGGCTGCCGAGCCTCGAACGCGACCTCGAACACCTCGTCGGCCCGGACTGGCGCGAGACCATCCGGCCGCTGCCCTCGACGGAGCGTTACGCGCGGCGCGTGGCCGAGGCGTCGGACTGGTCCGGCGGCTTCGTCGCCCACCACTACACGCGCTACCTCGGCGACATCGCCGGCGGGCAGGTCATCCGGCGGCTACTGGAGCGCAAGTACGAGCTGACGGACGCGGGTTCGCTGTTCTACCACTTCGACCAGCTGGGCAGCGCGCCCAAGTTCCGGGACGACTACCGCGAGCAGCTGAACTCGGCGCCGTGGACCGAGGATGAGCGCGCGCGGCTCATCGACGAGGCCATCGTGGCCTTCGAGTGCAACATCGCGGTGTTCGACGAGCTGGCGAGCGAGCTGGACGCGTACCGGGCCGCCTGACCTCGTGAGTGGTAAGGACGGTTCTAACCGTCCTTACCACTCACGAGCCCTACGCCCTCCTGCGCCTGACTACCAGCATCAGCCCGGTGCCGGCACCCAGCAGCACCAAGCCCCACAGCAGCCAGACGCCGCCGTCGACTCCGGTGGCCGCGAGCGCCGAGTTCGGCCGGTACTTCACCTCAGGTACCAGGTCGTCAGACCCCGCACCCCCGCCCGGACCGGGCACCGAGCCGCTGGGCAGGCTCGCGCAAGAAGCACCCAGGGTCACCGTCGCCTCGTCGAGCGCCTCCCCGACCTTGTAGAACTTCGCGAACGCCTCCGCGTTCCCCAAGGTCACCTTGATCCCGGCGACGCTCAGCGCGCCCGCGCCCTCGCTGGTCTTCGCCGCCGCGAGGTCCAGCGAAGCGAGCTCGACACCCGGCTGGTTGATCGGCGGAGACGGCGCCCCGCTGGTCGTCTTCAGCTCCACATCGGCGAAGAGCTTGCCCTTGCCCTGCGCCACGACCACCTTCGGCCGCCCGATCGACAACACGAAGGAGTGCCCCGGGTAAGCGAACGTCACCTTGCCGCGGAACTGCGTCGTGAACTCCGCCGCCGACTTGTACTGAGCGCTGTCGAAGCCCCACCGGTAGGCCCCGCTCGGCGGTCCCGTCCCGTCGATCTTGTCGATGTCGGTGATCTCGACACCGTCCGAAGCGGTGATCGACGTGCCCGAACCGGTCCCGACGTAGCGGCGGAAGCTCTGTTTGAAGCCCCACAACAGGTTTCCCTGCTTCACCGATTCCGGGGTGAGCACGCACGCCGGAGAAGTCGTCGTCGGCGTGGGCGGAGCCGAACTGGTAGGCGCGCTCGACGTGGGAGCGGGTCCGCTCTTGCCTGGGAAGACGATCCGGCCCGTGTCGAGCGCGTCCCCCGCCTTGTAGAAGCCGGCGAACGCCGCGGCACCCTCGGCCGTCAGTTTCGCCGACTCGATGTCGGCGAAGACGTTGTCCCCGGCCTGTGCCGGAGCCTTCAGCTTGAGGTCCGCCAGCACGACGTCGGACGGTGCCCGCACCTTCTCCGGCGCGGTTTTGGTCCCGTAGAAGGCATAACCGACCTTTGCGGCGAGTGTCCCGGTGCCGTCGCCCGAAAAGGTGATCCGCGGGTCGGCGACGGTGAAGTCCCAGATCGTATGCGCTTCGAAGGTGTACGTGACCTGTCCGGTGTACGAGACCGTTCCTCTTCCGGAATCCACTGTGGACGATCCGTACTTCCAGGTGTACGGGTACGGCTCGGCGTTCGGCGCCGCGGTGTCCAAGGCCGCCCCGTTCGATAGAGTCACCGTGCCACCGCCCCGGGTGATGTAGGACCGCCAGGACTGCTTGAGTCCCCAGCCGAGGCCTGGCGCGGTGTCTCCCGGACCGGGATCACCGAGGCCGGTGAACTTCAACGGCGTCGTGCTGTCCCACGTGAGCGCCGGGGTGTCCCAGCCGAAGACGAAAACGCTGAACGGCTGCGTCTTCGCGCTGTAGGTCGTGCCACTCGCGACGTACTCGGCCTTGACGGTGACCGTGTATTCCCAGCTCCCGTCGTCGCCGACCGGGATCTGGCTGCCGACCGCGCCTTTCTTGATCAGGCGGCTGACCTGGAAATCCTTACCGGCCCGATCGCGGACGTCGGCCTTCGCCGGGCCCACGCGCAGGCCGAAGCCCTTTCCGTCGTTGGCGGCCGGGTCGAAACCGGTGCCCTTGACGACGATCTTCGTACCTGCCGGGTCGAGGCCCGCGCTCGGCGTCACGGTCACCTTGGGCGTGAACGGATCGGCGGCGATCGCCGGGGTGGCGGCGATTCCGCCCACCAGCGCGACGCCCGCCAGCACGGCACCCCATCTTCGCAAGGACACTTCATTCACCTTCCGCGTTGCGGGTCCGCTTGCGGGCCCGGATCAGGGGGACGGCGAGCACGGCGATCAACACCACACCCGCCACCACGGCGATCCACCACCACGAACCGGGTTCCCCGCTCTGCGCGGCGGGCTTGGCGACCGGCACGGGTTCAGTGGATTCCACAGTGGACACAATCGGCGTCGAAGTCGAAGTCGGCGCCGCGCTGGAGGATGGCGGTGGCACCGGCGAAGACGAAGGAGGCGGCGGAGCGGCGGCCTGGGTCGTCGGCGCCTTCGGCACCGCGAACGTCACCGGGGTGAAGGTCTCGTTGTTCGCGTTGACCACGCCGTGGGCGCCGACCGTGATAAGTCCACATCGGACTTTGAGGCAGTCGACGTCGACGACCTTCCCGGTGCGGTCGGCGGCCTTGAACCGCGCGCCGGGGATCACCAGCGTCGCCGACCACGTCCCATTCGCGGCGATCTCGCCGTTGGCCGCGGACCCGGTGTCGCTGCCGGGGAAGGCCAGGAACCGCTGGAAGCCGTTGTTGTCCTTGGTTTCCTTGTCTTTGACGTACCGGTAGGTCTCGCCTGCCGCGCCACCCTGACTCGGCTGCCACGTGCCGTCGGCGACCCAGCCGAACAGCAGATAGATGCCGCCGTGCCCCTTCGGCACGGACTGGAATCCGGTTCCCTTGACCTGCAAGGAGGTCGCGTACTCCGGATCCGCGGAGCCGGGCGAGAACGTCACGGCCGCGCCCGCCGCGGAAGCGGGCAAGGGTGCGGCGATCATGAGCAGCCCGGCTGCGACGGCCACTCTCATCAGCTGTTTCATCGGCGCTCCTCGGCCGCTCGGTGGGGAAGGACGATCGGTTTCCCGGTGCGGGGATGGGTCAGGACTTCCACGGGATGCCGGTAGACCTCGCTGAGCAACGACTCCGTCAGCACCTGGGCGGGCGTGCCCTCGGCGGCGAGCCGTCCCTCGGACAGCACCGCGACCCGGTCCGCGTACGCGGCGGCGAGCCCGAGGTCGTGCAGGACGACGAGCACCGCGTCCCCCGCCTCGGCCCGCGCCCTCCCGAGCGTGAGGATCTCCTCGCTGTGCCGGAGATCCAGCGCGGCGGTGGGTTCGTCGAGCAGCAGGATCCCCGCCCGCTGGGCGAGCACCCGCGAGAGCGCGGCCCGCGCCTGCTCACCGCCGGACAACGTGGTGAACCGGCGCTCGGCGAATTCGGTCATCCCGGTCGCCTTCAGCGCGGCCGCGATCTCGGTGTCGTCGAAGTCCTCGGCTTCCGTTCCCTTCCAAGGGGTCCGGCCCATCCGCACGACCTCGGCCACGGTGAACGGGAAGGTCACCGTGTTCTGCTGGAGCAGGACCGCGCGCAGTCGTGCGAGCTCGATCCCGCTCCAGGAACCGAGTTCGGCTCCGGCGACGAGGACCCGTCCCGAATCCGGGCGAAGGTCTCCGGCGAGCAGTCCGAGCGTGGTCGACTTGCCCGCGCCGTTCGGCCCGACGACCACGAGGACCTCACCGGAGAGCACCTGCAGCGATACTTCGCGAAGCAGCGTCTTTCCTTCGACCGTATAGGAAACGCGGTCGAGTTCGGCACCGTTCATGCCCAGCCTCCCGAACGTCGCCGGGTGCGCAGCAGCAGCCAGAAGAAGAACGGGCCGCCGACGAGCGCGGTCAGCATGCCGATCGGCAGATCGGCGTAGGTGAACAGGGTTCTGGCGCCGAGGTCGGCCGCGGCGAGCAGCAGCGCGCCGCCGAAGAGGCTCGCCGGGATCAGCACGCGATGCCCCGGGCCGAGCAGCATCCGCAGCCCGTGCGGCACGATCAGGCCCACGAAACCGATGATCCCCGAATACGAAACGGCCGCGGCCGCCATCAGGGCGACGACCACCACCGCGCCGATCCGCAGCCTTTCGACGTCCACGCCGAGGTGCCTCGCCTGCCGCTCCCCGAGCGCGAGGAGATCGAGTTTCCGTGCCAGCGCGATCGACACGACGACACCGACGGCGACCAGCGGCAGCACTGTCACCACGTACGGCCAGCGCGAACCGGCCAGGGAACCCAGTTGCCAGAACACGATCTGTTCGCGGGCGGCCTGGTCCGCGGAGAACATCAGGAACGAGATGAGCGCCATCGCGACCGCGTTGACCGCGACCCCGGTCAGGATCAGCGTGACCACCTCGGAGCGCCCGCGTGACCGCGAAAGCACGTAGACGAGCAGCGTGGTGACGAGCCCGCCCGCGAAACCCAGGGCAGGCGTGGTGAACGCGCCGAAGAACGTCCAACCGGCCACAATGGACAGACTCGCGCCGACGGCCGCGCCGGACGAGACACCGACCACGGCCGGTTCGGCGAGCGGGTTGCCGAACACGCCCTGCATCAACGCGCCACAGACGCCGAGCACCCCGCCGACCAGCAACGTCATCACCACGCGCGGGAACCGGACCTGCCACAGCGCACCCTCGGCGAACGGGTCGAGTGGCGTTTCCGAGAGCCCGAGCCGGTGCAGCACCGAATCGAAGACCTGCGACAGCGGAAGGCCGTACTGTCCGCTGCCCGCGGAGACGAGCGAAATCGCGACGACACCGCCCACGAGCACGGCGAAGACCGCCGTCACCTTGAAACCGCGGTTCATCCGGCGTCATCCGGCGCGTAGAGGGCTCGCGCCAGCGCGTCGAGCACGCCGGCGGTGAGCGGCCCGAAGCTCAGGATCTGCGAGTCCGCCATGTCGACGATGCGGCGGTGCTGCCCGGCGGGGGTCTGCGCCACACCTGGCACTTGGAGCGCACCGCCGACCCCGCCGACGGATTCGAGCCCCTTGGTCATCATGAGGATCACGTCGGGTGCGGTCTTGGCCAGCGCCTCCGGGTTGACCGGGCGCATGCCCTCGATACCCGCCTCGGTGGCGACGTCGATCGCGCCGAGCCCCCGGATCAGCGAATCGGCACCGGAACCCTTGCCGAACAGGTGATACACGCCGGCTTGCCCGCGCATGTAAAGGAAGACGACGCGGAGCTTGCGGCTCGGATCGGCGGGCGCGAGTTTCGCGATCTCCGCCTTCTTCGCGTCGACGTCGGCCGCGAGCCTGACGGCAAGGCTTTCACCCGCTTCGGGAACGCCGAGTGCGGCGGCGACCTGGCGGACGATGTCACCGACGTTGTCCATCGAACGCTTCGAGTCGACGACGACCACGGGCACCCCGGACGCGCGCAACTGCAGCACGGCGTCCCAAGGGCCGAGGGTCGTGTCGGTGATCACCACGGTCGGCCGCAGCGCCAGGATCGCCTCGGCGTTGAGCCGGTGGCCGTTCATCGTGACCAGCGGCAGATCCCTGGCCGCGGGGAAACCGGTCGAGACGTCGCGGCCGACGACGTTGCCGCCGAGGCCGAGCCCGAAGACGGTCGCGGCGAGGGTGCCGGACATGTCGAAGGCGAGGATCCGGCTCGTGTCGGTCACGGTGACCTGGGTGCCTTGGTGGTCGGTGACGGTCGCCGGGAGGTGCTGCACCGCCGGTTTCGTGCCGGTGATGTCGGCCTGCGCGAGCCGCGCGGTGGTCGGTCCGACGTGGGTTTGGGGCTCCGCCAAGGGCTTGACCTGCGAAAGCGGGCGAAGGTCAGCGCCGGTTTCGGCGGCCTTTGTGGTCGCCAATGGCGGGGACGAACATCCGGTGACAACGATGACGAGGCAGAGCGCGACCGTGGACAGCAACCCCCTTGACAACATTAGGCAAGGCTAACCATATTTACTGATGGATAGGTAAGCCTCACCTAAGGCTGTAACCTGCTTGTGATCGAAGGGAACCTTCATGTCGAAGAGATCGGTCCTGCTCCGCGCCGCACTGGTCACGACCGCCGCGACCGCGGCCGTCACCGCGCTCGCGGCCCCGGCGTCGGCCGCGCCGGGCAGTGCGACCCATAACGGCAAGACCCTCTCCGCCTCCAACGCCACCGGTCTCGCCGCCGCCGGGGAGACCATCACGGTCACGGGCAGCGGTTTCAGCTCCACCGAGGGCTACTACGTCGCGCTGTGCGCCGTTCCGGAGGACTACAGCTACGGCACCAAACCGAGCCCCTGCGCGGGCGGCGACGGCCAGGGCGGCACCGGTGTCGGCCCGTCCGCCTGGGTCACCAACTTCCCGGGCGGCACCTCGCCGATCGCCTCGAACGGCACCTTCACCACGCGGATCCGGATCGCCGAGGTCAACTCCGGTCTCGACTGCTCGAACCCCTCGGTGACCTGCGCGATCATCTCGCGTCGCGATCACTTCGCCTCGAACGACCGGAACGCGGACGTCTTCATCCCGGTCTCCTTCTCCTGATGGCGGGCCGGTCGCGGGGTAGGGCAGGCCCCACCCCGCGATCGGCGGCCCGCCGGATCCCTTCTCCCCGGGGAAATCCCTAACTTTCGGGGTATGTTCCGGATCGCGGCCACCGCCGCCCTGCTGACCTTCGCGACGGTCCTGAGTGCCCCCGCCGCCCAAGCCGCGACACCCGCCGGCGTCTTCGACGAGATACTTCCGCGGAGCCTTGCCGAGCATCACATCCCCGGTGCCGCCGTGGTGGTCGTCGAAGGCGGGAAGACCGTGTTCTCGAAGGGTTACGGAGTGTCCTCAGTGGACACCCAGGCCAAGGTGGACCCCGAGCGCACCGGATTCCTGATCAACTCCGTCGGCAAGTCGATCGCCGCGACCGCCGCGATGCAGCTGGTCGAACAGGGCAAGCTCGCGCTGGACGCCGACGTCAACACTTACCTGAAATCGTTCAAGATCCCCGAAACCTTCCCCGGTCGTCCGGTCACCCTGTTCTCCCTGCTGACCCACACCGCGGGTTTCGAGGACCGCGTGTACCGGATGTTCACGCCGCGGGACGAGAAACTCCCTTCGCTCGCCGAGCACCTCGCGAACGAGATGCCCACCCGCGTCCGCCCGCCCGGCGACGTCGCGATCTACTCGAACTACGGCTTCGCGCTGGCCGGGCATCTCGTGGAACTCGCGTCCGAACAGTCCTATTCGGACTACGTGCGGCAGCACATCTTCGAACCGGCGGGGATGAAGGACAGCAGCGTCGCGCAGCCCACCCCGGACGTCCCGTTGGCGAGCGGGTACCGCTGGGACGGTGCCGCACAGGTCGTCCCGCCCGCCAACTTCGGCCCCGAACCGCCCGCCGGTGACGGGAACGTCGCCACTCCGGCCGACATGGGCCGCTATCTGTCCGCGAACCTCGTGCCCGGCGTGTTCAGCCGCTCCTTGCTCGACCAGCTGCACGGCGCGCGGTTCCGCAACGACCGGCGGCTGCCCGCGATGGGGTTCGGCTTCTCCGAGCGGTATCTGAACGGCCTGCGCATGGTGGAGAAGACCGGCGACTCACCGGGGTTCTTCAGCGTGCTGGAACTGATCCCCGAGAAGAACACCGGCGTGTACCTGGCGTTCAACGGCGGCGCGTTCTCCGGCGACGCCGCCGCGGTGACCGCCGAGGTGCTCAGGGCCTTCGTCGAGCGGCTCCAGCCCGCCGCTCCCGTTCCCGCGCCCGTGACCCTCGCGGGTGATGTCTCGCGGTTCGAAGGCAGCTACACCAACACCCGGTTGGACTACGACAGCTTCACGAAGGTGCGTGCGCTCGCGGGCGGCGTCACAGTGACCGCCGATGGCGACGGCGTGCTGACGACGTCCGGCCTCGGCGAAGGAACCCGGCGATGGACACAGACGGAGCCCGGGTTGTTCACCGACGCGGCGGGTGAGCGGCTCGCGTTCCGCGAGTCCGGCGGGGAGATGCTGCTGTTCGCGGGTGACGACCCGAACTCCTCCTACCAGCGCACGTCGTGGCTCGAAGCGTCCTCCACACACTTGCTGATCCTCGGTATCGCGCTGCTGCTCCTGCTGGGCGCGCTGGCGTGGTGGCCGATCCGCGCGTTCGTCCGGCGAGGCCGTGAGCGGAACCCGTCGGGCGCCCGGTTCGCGACCGTCGCCGCCTGGTCCGCGGCCCTCGCGGTCCTGCTGTTCACAGGCGGTTTCGCCCTCCTCATGAGCGATCTGAGCGCCGCGGCCGTCGCACTGACCTCCGGGCACTCCCCCTTGCTGAGCGTCACGCTGCTCCTGCCGAACGTCGTCCTGCTCCTGACCGGCGCGGCCGTCGTCTGCACGGCGCTCGCGTGGCTCCGCCGCTGGTGGACCACCCCCGCCAGGATCACCTACACGGTGGTTTCCGTGGCCCTGGTGGCCTTCCTCGGGGTGATCACCTCCTATCACCTGGTCGGGCTGCCCTACCTCGCTTGATGACTGCCGTCACATCGCCTTGACCTCCAGCTAACTGGAGCTAGCAGGGTGGGTTTCAGGCGGTGGCCCCACCGGGTACAGCCGCTACGAACGGGTCGTTCCACCTGGGGAGAAACGCGGCGCCCCCGGTCGCCGCAAACGGGTGAAGACGACTAAGTTCGTCCTTGGAAACTTGTGTCGAAGACAGAAGGAGGGCCGATGGCCCGCTACGTGCTCCCCGATCTCGACTATGACTACAGCGCTCTGGCGCCGCACATCTCGGGCGAGATCAACGAGCTGCACCACAGCAAGCACCACGCGACCTACGTCAAGGGCGCGAACGACACGCTCGACAAGATCGCCGAGGCCCGCGAGGCCGGCAACTTCGGCGACATCGTCGGCCTGCAGACCACGCTGGCGTTCCACCTCGCCGGGCACGCCAACCACGTCGTGTGGTGGAAGATCCTCTCCCCGGAAGGCGGCGACAAGCCGACCGGCGAGCTGGCCTCCGCGATCGACGAGGCGTTCGGCTCCTTCGACAAGTTCAAGGCGCAGTTCACCGCGGTCGCCACCACGATCCAGGGCAACGGCTGGGCCGCGCTCTCCTGGGACCCGATCGGCAAGACGCTGATCACCCAGCAGCTGCGTGACCACCACAACAACCTGGTCCTGCCGACCACGCCGATCCTGCTGGTCGACGTGTGGGAGCACGCGTTCTACCTGGACTACAAGAACGTGAAGCCGGACTACGTCAAGGCGCTCTGGAACATCTTCAACTGGGCCGAGATCTCCAAGCGGTTCGACAACGCCGTCGCCGGTGGCAACGGCCTGCTGCTCGGCTGACTCTTCTCGCCACAAAACGGGGCTCTCCTTCACGGAGGGCCCCGTTTTTCATTCCTTGACCTCCAGCGAAGTCGAGGTGCCAAAGTGGACTCATGGACGTCGCCGCATACCTCGACCGACTCGGGCTCGACCGTCCCGCCACCGCGGACGTCGCCGCGCTGCGGACGCTGCAGGAACGCCACCTCGCGGTGGTCCCGTTCGAGAACCTGAGCATCCACCTCGGCGAACCGATCGTCCTGGGCACCGAGGCGCTGTTCGACAAGATCGTGCTCCGGCGCCGTGGTGGCTTCTGTTACGAGCTGAACGGGCTCTTCGCCGCCTTGCTCCAGGAGCTGGGGTTCGACGCCGGGTTGAGGCCGGCGAAGGTGTTCCGGCCGGACGGCACCCTCGGGCCGCCGTTCGATCACGCGGTCGTCCAGGTCGAGCTGGATGAACCGTGGCTGGCCGACGTCGGCTTCGGCCGGTTCAGCCGGTTCCCGCTGCGGCTGTCCGCCACCGAGGCGCAGGCCGACCCGGAGGGCGAGTTCCTGTTCCTCGACGCACCCCACGGCGACATCGACGTCTTGCTCGACGGTGCTCCCCAGTACCGGATCGAGCGACGGCCGCGGGACCTGGACGAGTTCGTCCCGACGGCGTTCTGGCAGTCGACGTCACCGGAGTCGCCTTTCACGCGGGGGCCGACCTGCTCGCTGCCGGCTAAGCACGGCCGGGTCACGCTGGCGCGTGACAAGCTGATCGTCACCACCCACGGCGTCCGCGAGGAGACCCGGCTTTCGGGTGATCAGGAGATCCTGGACGCCTACCGGAAGGAGTTCGGGATCGAACTCGACCGGGTGCCTTGACCGAATCGGCGCGGTCATCGACCATGAACCCTCCGGAATGAACGAAGCCCCGCCTGCGGGGGTGACCCGGTTGCGGGGCTTCGTCCGTTCCCGAACTGACTGCCGCTCCCACCACGAAGCGGACATGTATGAGGTTAGCCTAACCTCATCTACCCCGACAAGGGGTTCGGCCGAGAGATGCCGATCTCACCCTTCCGGGTGACGGCACACTTGTCCCCATGAGTCTTCTGAGCGGTAAAGCCGTGGTGGTCACCGGCTCCGGGCAGGGTCTGGGCAGGGCTTTCGCCCACCACGCGGCCGCACAGGGCGCGTCGGTCGTGGTGAACGACGTCGAAGCGGGGCTCGCGGACGAGGTCGCGAGCGAGATCCGCGATCTGGGCGGGCTGGCCGTGTCCCATGAGGGCTCGGTCGCCGACGCGGCGCTGGCCGCCGGGCTGATCGACCGATGCGTCGCCGAATTCGGGAGGCTCGACGGCCTGGTCAACAACGCCGGCGTCAACTACCGGGCCGACCCGTGGGCGGACGACCCGGCGCGGATGCGCGAAGTGGTCGAGGTCAACGTGCTCGGCCCGCTGTTCTGCGGGACCGCGGCGGCGAAAGTGCTGCGCGAACAGGGCGGCGGCGTGATCGTGAACGTCGGGTCCGGCTCGATGATCGGCCAGCGGCGCGCGGCCGCGTACTCGGCGTCGAAAGGCGCAGTCGCCTCCATGACCGCCTCCTGGGCGGCCGACCTGGCCGAACACGGCATCCGGGTCAACGCCGTCGCGCCGGTGGCCTGGACGCGGATGGCCCGGAACGACCCGACCGTCGTCCAGACGCCGCAGCACACCCCGGAACGGGTGGCGCCGCTGGTGACCTACCTGCTCAGCGACCTGTCGGCGGGCGTCACCGGGCAGATCCTCCGGTTCCGCGGCGACATCCTGTGCGTTCTCCGGCAGACCGCGATCAAGGAACCCGTGCTGGAGCGGGGCATCTGGACGGTCGAAGACATCGCGGACGCCGTGGGCGGGGAGCTGCGGGAGGCGCTGGAGCCGCCTCCCTCGGCGAGGTGGCGGTGAAGTTGCGCGAAGGCGACTGGCGCAGTGGTCGTCTATGAAGGATTTGGGACGTTGAGCGTCCCAAATCCTTCATAGACGCGAGGCAGCCCGGCCCACTCCGCGGATCCGCCCATCGGGTGGGCGTTTCGCCGGACAGGCGGCGCCTGACGGGCTAGCTTCACCCCGTGGCCACCCCGAACGATTACCGCGCCATCGCGCGCAGAACCGACCGTCCGATGTGGATCTGGGCGGGCTGCGCGCTGGTCAGTGTCCTGCTGCTGTTCGGGGTGGGTATCGCCGTCGCGATCACCCTGCTGAACCGGGACGACACCGGTACCGAGGCGGAGCTCCCCGAAGTCTGGCCCTCCAAGTCCGGACAGGCGCTTCGCCCGGTCCTGATGCCGACGGGCGAGATGATCGCCGCGCTGACGGCCGAAACCAGTGCGCAGGTGCTGTGCCAAGCGATCCCGGAGCAGCGCTGGGAGGAGATCCTCGGCGACCGCACGCTCCGCGAGGCGGGCCGGTCCTGTCACGCGGTCACCACGAAACTCGACGTCAGCGCCCAGATGGCCCCGCGCTGCCCGAGGACACGAGCCAGGGCCTGCCCACGAAGACCACGGTCGCCGGCAAGCTCGCGGTCATCGCCACGGACAAGGACGGCACCAGCCTGAGCGTCGAACTCGTCGAGGTCGCGCCGCGCAACGGCGCCACGCCGGTGCTGCACGTTTCGCTCCGCGGCAGGATCGTCGACAGCCCCGAAACCGAGAAGAAGGCGAGGGCGCTCGCCGAAGCGCTGATCGCCGGCGTGACACCGCCGGGGCCGAAGTTGCCGAAAATCGGCGAGGACGGCGAGATCGCCCTGGAGAAGACCGAACCGGGCCCGATCAAGGACCGGCCGCTTCCGGTGATTTCGTGGCTGTTGTGCGGAGAACTCGGCCGCGCGCTCGGTGTGCCCGCCGACAACGCGAAGCCGACCTTCTTCGCCGCGTGCGAGCTGAACGGAGTGACCGCGGACTACAGCGAACTGTCCTCCGTCGTCGCTCCGACCACGACGATCGCGGGGCTGCCCGCCCAAGTCGACGGACGAGGCGTCTTCGTGCAGCTCACCGATGATCCGGCCGGGCAGACGCTCAAGTTCAAGGGCACCGGCGATCTCGTGGCACTCGCCGAGAAGATGGTGCCGCCGCTGCTCGGCCGTTAGACCCGGTAGTTCGACAGCAGGTCGCCGAGCAACGTCTCGTACGCCTTCCGGTCGAACCTCGCCCCGGTGAACCCGTCCTCGTCCAGGCCGTCGAACGGCTCGTAGTCGGTTTGCCAACCGAGGGCCCGCCACTCGACCACGTCGTCGCCGAACACGACCTCGACGCTGTACGCGCCACAGCCGAGGTCACCGCACGCCGGGCACACCAGCAGCGCCACCCGGCCGTCGTCGAAATCACCCGGCAGTTCGCCCAGCAGACGGCGAAGCGTCTCGACAGCGGCCTCGCGCCACACAGCGTCGTCCAGGAACAACGGTGTCTGCTGCTGCGAGGGAACCATGGTGCGCAGCGCGACGCCGTCGATCGTCCAATCGAGGAACCGGGCCTCGCCGTCGGTCCACCGAGTCACCGACGGTTCGACGCCGAGTCTGTTCACACCCGCTCCCGCTTCAGCACCCGCAGACCGTTCCCGAATCGCCGCACCGGCAGGCTCACCCCGCCACGCCGAATCAGCACGACGGCACAGGCTATCGCGGCGAGCGCCGAGACCGCGCCGCCGATGTAGAACGGCGAGCGGCCGCCGAAGGCGTCGGCCATCCAGCCGGTCATCGGGCCGCCGATGGGGTTGCCGCCGATGAGCACCAGCACGTACAGGCCCATCACGCGGCCGCGCATCTCCGGGCTGACCGCGGTCTGCACCAGCGCGTTCGCCGTGTTCAGGAAGGTGATCGTGGCGAAGCCGAGCGGAATCAGCGCGAGGCCGAAGGTCAGGTAGGTCGGCATGAAAGCGGTGATCACCTCGAACGCGCCGAGCAGGAACGCGGAGATCAGCAGTAGCCGCACGCGCGGACCACCGCGGGTGTTGCGGCGGGCCGACATCAGCGCGCCGGTGAAGGTGCCGACGGCGACCAGTGTCGACAGCAGGCCGTAGCCATCGGCGTTGGTGTGGAAGACGTTCGCGGCGACGATCGGCAGCGACGTGAAGTACGTGATGCCGAACGTGCTCACGAAGAACACCAGCACCATCACGGTCATCAGGTCGCTGCGCCGCCGCACGTACCGCAGCCCCTCGACGAGCTGCCCCTTCTCGCGCGGGATGGCCGGGCCGCGGAACAGCTTGTCCGGGTTCATCATCACCAGCGCGGCGATGACGGCGCCCGTGCTCACCGCGTTCGCCATGAACAGCCAGCCGGTGCCGACCCAGGTGATCGCGAAACCCGCGATGGCCGGGCCGACGATCCGGGCCATGTTGAAGATCGAGGAGTTGAGCGCGACGGCGTTGGTGACCTTGTCCCTGCCGACCATCTCGGCGACGAACGACTGCCGCGCGGGCACTTCCAGCGACGCCGTCACGCCGAGGGTGAAACAGAGCAGGTAGACGTGCCAGAGCGCCGCGATCCCGCTCAGATCGAGCGCGCCGAGGACGACCGCCTGCGCCAGCACGGCGATCTGGATGCCGATCAGCAGCCGCCGCTTGTCGACGCGGTCGGCGAGCACCCCGGCCCACAACGAGAGGAACAGCGTCGGCAGGAACTGCAGGGCGACCGCGATGCCGAGCGCGATCGGGTCGTTGCCGCTGAGGGTGAACACCAGCCAGTCCTGCGCGATGCGCTGCATCCAGGTGCCGATGTTCGAGATGACCTGGCCGGTGAAGAAGAGCCGGTAGTTACGGACCTTCAGCGAGGAGAACATGCTCCCGCGCGGCTTCTCGGGCGCGGGAGGCGGTGGTGGAGCGGGTTCCCGGGTAACGGTGTTCTTGGAAGGACACTGTGTTTCGTTACCCGTGGTCGTCACCGCTGTTAGTTCCCCGCCATCCTGTCGATGATCTCGGAGGCGCGAGAGAGCACTTCACGTTCTTCGGCGCTCAACTCCGCCAATTGCTTGTCCAGCCAGATCTCCCGCGCGGTGATCTGTTCGATCACGTAGGCCCGGCCGCGGTCGGACAACTCGACGATGGCCTGGCGGCCGTCCGTCGGATGCGGCCTGCGCTCGACGTAACCCATCTCCTCGAGCGCGGCGATCACCCTCGTCATCGAGGGCGGCTGGACGCCTTCCTTCGCGGCGAGCTGACCGGGGGTCAGCGCACCGCATTTGTGCAGCGTCGACAACGCGGACACCTGGGTCAGCGAGATGCCGTCACCGGCACGCTGGGCCCGCAGCCGCCGATTCAGCCGCACCACCGCGAGACGCAGGCGGCTCGCCAGTGAGCGCTCGTGCGTGTCTCCGGACATATAGTTAGCTTACCTCACGATCGGATCATCGGCCCGTGAGATCGCCCACGGCTGACATAACCGCTGGTCAGCTGAACGCGGCTTGGATGGGGCCGACCGCGAAGTAGGCCACGAACATCACCGCGATACCCCACATCAGCGGGTGCACACCCTTGGCCTTGCCGGTGACCGCGCGGATGACGACGTAGCTGACGAAGCCGGCGCCGATGCCGTTCGCGATCGAGTAGGTGAACGGCATGACCACGATGGTCAGGAACGCGGGCAGCGCGACGGTGAAGTCGGCGAAGTCGATCTCCTTGACCTGGCTCATCATCAGCGCGCCGACGACGACCAGCGCCGGCGCGGCGGCCTCGACCGGGACGACCTGATAGAGCGGGGTCAGGAACATGGCCGCGATGAAGAGCACCCCGGTGACGACGTTAGCGAGCCCGGTCCTGGCGCCCTCGGCGATGCCGGACGCGGATTCGACGAACACGGTGTTCGAACTCGAAGACGCGAACCCTCCCGCCACCGCGGCGGTGCCGTCGACGAACAGCGCCTTGCCGACATTCGGAAGTTTGCCGTCCGGCGGGAGGAGGCCGCCCTCCTTCGCCAGGCCGGTCATCGAGCCCATGGTGTCGAAGAAGTCCGCCAGCACCAGGGTGAACACCAGCAGCACGACGGTGATGATCGGCAGTCGCGTCCAGGCGCCGAAGGAGATGTCACCGAGCAGCGAGAGGTCCGGCACGCCGAGGACCTGATCGGGCAGCGCCGGGTAGCCGAGGTTCCAGCCCTGCGGGTTGACGCCCTTCGACGGGCCGACCTTGGTGATCGCCTCGATGACGATCGCCAGCACGGTCGAGGCGAGGACACCGATCAGGATCGCGCCCTTGACCCGCTTCGCCACCAGGATGCCGGTGATGAGCAGGCCGACGACGAACACCAGCGTCGGCCACGACGCGATCGAACCGTTGATGCCCAGCCCGACCGGCACGGTGGTCTTCGCGTCGTCCGGGACGCGGCGGACGAAGCCGGCGTCGACCAGGCCGATCAGGCAGATGAACAGGCCGATGCCGACCGCGATCGCGGATTTCAGCGGCGGCGGCACGGCGTTGAACACCGCCGTCCGGATACCGGCGAAGACCAGCAGGACGATGACCAGGCCCTCGATCACCACCAGGCCCATCGCCTCGGGCCAGCTCATCTGGGAGGCGAAGGTGACCGCGATCAGGCTGTTGATGCCGAGGCCGGTGGCGATGGCGAACGGGTAGTTCGCGACCAGCCCCATGACGATGGTCAGCACTCCGGCGACCAGCGCGGTGACCGCGGCGACCTGGGGGACAGGGAGGATGTTGCCGAGGACGTCCTTGTGCGCGCCCGCGTCGTCGGCGGAGAAGCTGCCGAGGATCAGCGGGTTCAGGACCACGATGTAGGCCATCGTGAAGAAGGTGACGACCCCGCCGCGGATCTCCCGCCCCGGTGTCGAGCCGCGCTCGCTGATCTTGAAGAACCGGTCCAGTGTGGACCGGGTGCGCTGCTCCGCCATCGCTTACCACCCTTCGCCCGTTGCCGGGTACCCTTCCCCACGTGGGCGAATCGATCAATTCCGGGGAAGTAAACGGTTCATTGCGGCCAACGCCGGAACTGCCGAAGCGGCTGACCGACCTGACGCCGGTCGTGATCGTAGGTACCTCGCTCTGGGCGGTCGCGACCGTGGTCCTGTTCTTTGTGACCGACGGCATCTGGGTGCAGACCGCGTTCTCCGGCCTCGTGCTCGGCTTCATCGGTCTCGCGATCATCGCGTGGCAGCGCGCCGCCGCCCGCCGGGGCTCGAAGGGCGCCCAGGACCTCTAGCCCCACCCCCGCAATTCGTCATCTACTTGCGACGTGTGCGCTCCGCACCCATCGCAAGTAGATGACGAATTGCGTCAGTTCAGGAGGGCGGAAGGCGAGGGGTCGTCGAGCAGGGCCGTCAGGACGTGCCGGTCGGCCCAACGGTCGGTGGCCCAGGCGAAGGCCCGGCCGAGGCCTTCAAGGGTGTCGGCGGCGTGCAGCCTGCCGTCGGACCACCAGGCGACCTCGTGCTCCGCGTCCTCGAAGGTCACCGTCAGCGCCTCGTGCAGCAGCACCCCGCCCTCGGGCAGTTCGACGCCCAGCTGATCGGCGGCCAGCCGGAGCGCGGACAGCTTCGTCCACGGCACGAACTCGCCGTCTTCGGTGACCTTGGCGTCGAGACCGCTCGCCACCGGCAGGTCCAGCAGTTCCGCCAGTGCGGCGGCACCGCTCGCCGCGACGACCATCCGCTCCGGCGCCAGCACGGCCGCGAACCACGGCACGTCGAGCACGACGGCGTCGCGAGCGTCGACGGCCGAGCCGTCCGCGGCGCGGACGCGATCCGGCGCGGCAACGTCCACTGTGTACTCCGCGAGGGCCGCGTGTGCCCGGGAAGCGAGTCCAGGACTCACCGTGCGCTCGGGATCACCCAGCCGCTCCAAGAGATCTTCGACGTCTTCGGCGTCCGTCCCCAACTCCGTCCGAACCCCGGCGGCGAGCAGGATCTCCTTGCTCAGCCCCGAATCCGGGACGACGTCGTAAAGCCCGGCCAGCGCGGACGCCTCCGGCATCCGCCAATCGAGCGGCGCGTGCCCGTCCAGGAGCGCGTACCGCGCGAGCCACCAGCCGGTGTGCCCGCCGGGTTCGGTGAGGGCACGCCAGGTTTCGGGACGCGCCGCGAGCAACCGCAGCGCCTCCGGCCAGGCGTCGTCGGCGACGAGATCGAGATCGCGCACGGCCAGCACCCGCGACGGCGGACGCTCCAGGGAATCCCACCAGTCGTGCTCGTCGGGCAGACCGTGCTCGGGTTCCAGCGGTTCGTCGTCGGTGATGATCGCGAAGGAGTCCAGGACGCCGACCGCGACGAGCGTGGCCACCGGCCAATCCTCGGCGAATTCCTCGTCCAGTACCGACAAGGCGCCGTCTTCTTCGAACACCTCGGGATCGAAGATGTCGCCCAGCGGCGACGCGGGCAGGACGAGTTCGTCCGCGCGCCGCCAGCCGTCCTCGCTCGGCAGGGCCAGCGCACCCGCCCAATCGGGGGCCTCGTCGCCGACCTCGGCGATCAGGCGGAGCACCGCGCCCGCGAGGGCCATACCGTCCAAACCGGACCGGACGTCTTCGACGCTGCGTTCGACGGCGGCGCTCAGCGCGTCGGCTTCGAGCAGGTCACCCGCCTCGGCGTGCTTGGCTCCCAAGCGTTCCAGCAACGGATGCGCCGCGGCCGGGTGCACGAGTCGCAGGCCGATGATGTCCACATCGGACAGAAGTTCGAGCAGTTCCGCCGAGCCGCCGACGAGCAGTGCGTCGCGAACGCCCGGCAAGGTACGGCCGTCCGACATCGGCACCGGCAACGCGCCGAGATCGTCCTTGGTCAGGTCGTGCGCTTCGAGCGCCGGGAGCAGCACGTCGTAGAGCGAACGCCACCACGAGGGCTCGCGCTGCGCCCCGGTCAGCAGATCGATGGCCTCGGCGGGCGAAAGCGACTGCGCGCCGACGGCGCGAAGGTCCACACCGGACAGTGAAGTCAGCCCGGGCACGAGGTCCGCCAGCAACGGCGCCAGCCCCGGCACGTCCACCGACAGGACACGCGCCCGACGCCCCGGCAAGTCGTCACCCGATTGCGCGGGAAGCCAGGGCGAGTCGGCGAGATTCTCGAGGATGGCCTCTCGCAGCGTTCCGTCCACAGTGGAACGCGGGAAGCCCGCGCCGGGTACGAGCGCCAGACGTTCCATGCCCGGCAAGGAACGGACGAGTTCGACGTACTCCCGCGCGGCGTTCTTCAGCGCCGCCGT
This sequence comes from Amycolatopsis lurida, assembly GCF_900105055.1. Taxonomy (NCBI): domain Bacteria; kingdom Bacillati; phylum Actinomycetota; class Actinomycetes; order Pseudonocardiales; family Pseudonocardiaceae; genus Amycolatopsis; species Amycolatopsis lurida. The sequence continues at coordinate 4,970,168 of NZ_FNTA01000004.1, read as the reverse complement.
CAGCTCCGGACCCGGCAGCGCGCGGCGGCGGGACGGCTCGATCGGCAATGTCGCGATGAGCCTGGCAGGCAGGGAAAGCTCGTCATCGGTCGGGGTCGGCGCGTGCAGGACGTCTTCGCCGAGCGGCCGGGGCGAACCGGAACCGTCCAGCGGGACGGCCCAGACGACGTCACCGCGATGGACCTGCCAGTGCTCGGAACCGTCCGGCGACACGAGCTCGACGACCCCGTCGCCCAGCTCGGATCGGCGCCAGACACCGCCCTCGACCTCGATGCTTTCGATCCAGGACAGGGTGAGCAGAAGATCACCGATGTCGTTCTTCAGCTCCGCCAGCAGGGCCTGGCCGTCGACGCCCTCGCGCAGCGGAAGCCGGACCTCGGTGCTGAAGCCTTCGGGCACGGGAGGTTCGGCTTCGGCGACGGGCCACGGAAGCCGGAGCACCGGAACGTCACCGGTGCGGCCGGCTTCGGCCCGCGTGCGTTCCGCGGAGAAGGCGACGCCACCGGTCACCGAAACGATCCTCGGCTCGGCGGAAACCGTGAGCACGGCGGCGAACCCGACGCCGAAGCGGCCGACGGTCTCCTCCCCCTTGCCGGAAGCGCGAAGGGAGGCAAGCGATTCGACACCGCGGGCGTCCAAGGGCGCGCCCGTATTGGCGAACCTCAGCTCACCGTCCACAACGGACACCCGGAGCGTGCCGCGTTCACCGGCGGCAAGGGCGGCATCCGCGGCGTTCTGCGCCAGCTCGACGAACAGCCGGTCACGATAGCCGCCGACCCGCAGGTCGTTCTCGGTGTTCGTGTCCTCGGTGAACCTCGTCGGCGAATCCGCCCACGCCCGCAGGACGGCGGCGCGGAGCCGCTCGGTGCCGAACGGGTCAGTGCTCACTGGCGCTTTCGGCCTCGACCTGTGCTTCGTCGCCGGTCTCCTGCACGGCGGCCTCCGGCTCGACCTCCGGCTGGACCTCGGCGGTCTCCGGCGTCTCGGCCACCGGGGCCTCGGACTCGTCGACGACCGTGGCCTCGGCGGGCTCGGGCTCCGGCTCGGCGGAGGTCTCCGGCTCGGGCTCGAAGTCGATCAGCGAGTCGTCGTAGACCAGTTCCGCCACCGGCACGGACGAGGTCACCTCGACCTCGATCTCGGAATGCGCGCCGCAGCCGTACTCGACGTCGACGACGTGCCCGTCCGCCGGGGAGATGTCGTTGGTGCACGCGCCGAAGGCCGCGCTGAGCGACCCGGCGAGCGGCACGAAGAACCCGCAGCTCCCGCAGACGTCCGGCGCGCTGCGCGCCATGTCCGACCGCGGGCCGAACTCGCCGCTGTGCCAGCGGGCGGCGGCGTCGAGCCTGCCGTGCCGGGACAGCACGTGGACCCGCCCGAGACCGGCCTCCATGGCGGCCGCTTCGACCGCGGGGTCGTCGGACTCCAGGTACGCCGGGACGAGCCGCGGGTCGTCCTTCTCCACCGGGAAGATGTCGCCGACACCGAGGTCGCCCGCCTGGACGCGGCGATCCCACGGCACCCACGCCGGGGCGACACGCGCTTCCGGACCGGGGATCAGCACGACCTCGCTGACCGTGATCGGCTCTTCCTCGCCGGCGAGCGCGACCGTGACCGACCAGCGCCAGCCCCGATAACCCGACACGGTCGCCTCGAACAGGTGGCTCGCGGAAACCGCGTCCTCCCGGTCCACGCCGACGTGCGCGCCGACCTGTTCGGCACCGGCGTCCTCCAGCACCGCCGCACGGGCGAGATCGACCGCCTCGGCGAGTTTGCGCTGGATGGAGCCGTCGTCCAGGGTCAACAGCAGGGTCATGCCCCCATTCTGCCGCACGCGATATCGCGGTCCGTGTCAGGCTGTCCGCGTGCGCACGCTGATGACCCTGTCGCTCCTGCTGGCCGCCGTCCTCGGTGGCTGCGCCGCCGCGCCGGTGAGCGACGCCGCCCCGCCCGCGCCCGAGAAGCTCGAGGTGCGGGTGGTCTCGACGCTGCCCCACGACCCGGCCGCCTTCACCCAGGGCCTCGAGTTCTCCGGCGAGACCCTGTACGAGGGAACCGGTCTGGTCGGCAAGTCGTCGATGCGGGCCGGGCCCGCGGGCGCGGCGCCGTCGGCCCGGCAGGACCTGCCCGGCCTGTTCGGCGAGGGCATCACCGTGCTGGGGCCGACGGCCTGGCAGATCACTTGGAAGGACGGCGTCGCGATCGAACGCGACGCCAAGACGCTGGCCGAGCTGAGGCGCGTGACGTACACCGGCGAAGGCTGGGGGCTGTGTCACCGAGACGGGCAGCTGGTGATGAGCGACGGCTCGTCGAAGCTGACCTTCCGCGACCCCGTGACCTTCGCGCCGACGGGCGGCGTCGAGGTGGGCCGTGACCAGCTGAACGAGCTGGAATGCGTCGGGGGATCCGTGTACGCGAACGTCTGGCAGACCGACCGGATCCTGCGCATCGACGCCGCGACCGGGCGGATCACCGGCGAGATCGACGCGTCCGGGCTGCTCACTCCCGGGGAACGGAGCTCCGCCGACGTCCTCAACGGCATCGCGGCGGTGCCGGGGACCGACGAGTTCGTGCTCACCGGCAAGCTCTGGCCGAGGATGTTCCGCGTGAAATTCGTCCCGGCCACCTAGAAAGCAGTGGTGAACGCGCGAAGCGAGACCCGCGTAAGGCAGGATTGAAGCGTGGGAATCTTCGGCTCGAACTCTGGACCCGACGGCACGCCTTCCGGCAGGCCGGGCAAGGAGCGTGGCCGCAAGAGCAAGCGGAAGTGGACGCCGGAGCCGGGAGCCGCCCAGGCGCGCAACTGGTCCGCGCCGCCGCCGACCCGCGTCGACCAGCAGCCGGTGCCGCCCGCGGCCCGTCCGCAGCACCAACCCCACTACCAGCCGCATCCGGCCGGGCCGACCGCCGACGAGGCGCGCACCAGCGCGATCCCGATGGGGCACCACCAGCCACCCCCGCCGCCTCCGCCTCGGACCCCGCCCCGTGGCGCGAGACCGTATCCGGATCCTTCGCAGCGGCAGACCGAACCCGTCCGGCGTCGTCCGGGCGGGTTCTACGACGAGCACCCGCCCGGCAGCGGTGAGTACGAGCACTACGACACCGGCGGTTACGCGGGTGAGCCGCGGGTCGCCCAAGAGCAGCCGCACGAGCATCCGACGACCGCGGTCCCGCCACGCGCGGGTTCCCTGCCGAAGATGCCGAAGAAGATCACGGTCACCCGGGTCGCGGCGATGCGCAGCCGTCAGCTCACCGGGCAGGCCGTCGGCGCCTTCCAGCGCGCGACGAAGGCGGACGGCGCCGACAAATCGGGCCTGACGTCGCTGACGTACGCGGTGATGCTGAACTACGCCAGCGACGCCGCCATGGCGATCGCGCTGGCCAACACCTTGTTCTTCGCCGCCACCAGCGGGGAGAGCAAGGGCAAGGTCGCGCTCTACCTGCTCATCACGATCGCCCCGTTCGCGCTGGTCGCCCCGGTGATCGGCCCGGCGCTGGACAAGATCCAGCGCGGCCGCAGGCTCGCGATGTGCGTGTCTTCGGCAGGCCAGGCGCTGATGGCGATCGTGATGGCGCTGCACTTCGACGACTGGCTCCTGTACCCGGCGGCGCTGGGCATGATGGTGCTCTCGAAGTCGTTCACCGTGCTCAAGGCCGCCATGACCCCACGGGTTCTGCCGCCCGAGATCACCCTTTCGAAGACGAACGCGCGGCTGACCGTGTTCGGCCTGGTCGCCGCCGGCGCGTTCGGCGCGCTGGCGAGCGGGGTCAACGCGATCTGGGGCTCGCAGGGCGCGCTGTGGTTCACCATGCTGATCTGTGTCGCCGCCGCGGTGCAGTCGATGCGCATCCCGTCCTGGGTCGAGAAGACCGAGGGCGAGGTGCCGGCGTCGTTGTCCGCGCATCCCGAGCGACGGGTCAAGAAGCAGCGGCAGCCGATGGGGCGGCAGATCGTCGTCTCGCTGTGGGGCAACGGCACCGTCCGCGTGCTGACCGGTTTCCTGATGATGTTCTCCGCGTTCGCGGTGAAGGCGCAGGCCGAAGGCAGCGGGCAGAGCCCGTTCGAGCAGCTGCTGCTTCTCGGCATCATCGGCGCCGCGGCCGGTGTGGGCGGTTTCCTCGGCAACGCGCTGGGTTCGCGGCTGCACTTCGGCAAACCGGATCAGGTGATCCTGGCCTGTGTCGGAGCCTGTCTCGGCATCGCGATCATCGCCACCGTGGCGGCGGGGCTGGCGACGGCGGCGATCGTGGCGCTCGTCGGCGCGACCGCGAGCGCGCTGGCGAAGATCAGCCTCGACGCCGTCATCCAGGAGGATCTGCCGGAAGAGTCGCGCGCGTCGGCGTTCGGGCGGTCGGAGACCGTACTGCAGATGTCCTGGTGTTTCGGCGGTGCCGTCGGCCTGCTTCTGCCGCCGACGTACTGGATCGGCTTCCTGGTGCTTTCGATCCTGCTGGCCTTCGGGTTCACGCAGACGTTCATGGTCCGGCGCGGCACTTCGCTGATCCCGGGCCTCGGCGGCGACCGGCCGCTGCGCCCGGAGCCGACCAGCGAATCGCCGATCCCCTCGCAGCCCGGTGACTCCCGGTGGCGGCCGGGCTCGTAATCTTCACCGTATGCGGCGACTTCGTATTTTGGCCCTACTCGCGGCGGGTGGTTTCGTGGTGGCCGGTTGTGCGGCCCCCGGTCCCGAAGAGGTGACCTTCTTCGCCGACGGGAAGACGGTGAACGTCGCTCCGCTGGCGTCCTGCGACATCAAGAGCGCGCAGTGCACCACCCGGCCCGACGCCGCGGGCAAATTGCGCATCCGGCCGGGGAAGCCGGTGCAGATCTCGGTACCGAGCGCGATCGCGGAGACGCCGTGGAAGGTCACGGTGCAGTACGTGAACGGCAAGGGCGAGCCGCAGGAACTCAAGCAGGACATCATCACGTCGCTGGACCGGTTCGCCTACACCGTGACGACGCCCCGGCCCGACGACCAGATTCTCGTCGTCGAGGTCGCGCAGGCTTCGGTGATCAGCCAGACCGGGCGTCCGGAGGACGCCGAGGCGGTCACCACGGCGATCTGGTCGCTGCAGGTCGAGCCGCCCGCCGCCTGAAGTACATGAAGGCCCCCTTCATTGCGCCTAGCGCAGTGAAGGGGGCCTTCATGTACTTCCAGGGAGCAAGGGACCTTTGCTACCACCCGCGGATCCCCCCTGAGCTGAATCGCGTGAAGGCCCCCTTCCCACGGCTCAGCCGAGGGAAGGGGGCCTTCACGCGCTTGGGCCACAAGGGCGCGCCGATCAGGGATCGAGGTCCCGGGCGACGGCACGCATGATCTCGGCGATCTGCTTCGTGTTCTTGCGGTCCGGGTAGCGATTGCGCCGCAGGTCCGGCTGCACCTTGAGCTCGAGCAGCTTGATCATGTCCTCGATGAGCCCGTGCAGCTCTTCGGCGGGACGGCGGCGCGCCTCGGCGACCGACGGCGGCGGGTCCAGCAGCCGGACGGAGAGCGCTTGCGGGCCGCGGCGGCCGTCGGCGACACCGAACTCGAGGCGCTGCCCGGCCTTGAGTCCTTCGACGCCCTGCGGCAGCGCGGCTTTACGGATGTAGACGTCGGCGCCCCCATCCTGGGTGACGAAACCGAAACCCTTCTCCGCGTCGTACCACTTGACCTTGCCGGTCGGCACTTCCCTCACCAGTCCTTTGCTGTCCTGCTCACAACGAACGCGCCCGGGGGCGTACCCAGGGCGCGCGTCCCATAAGCGTATCTCGCCACATGCCCTGTGGAGAAGCGGATACCGGCGGATACCCTCTGCTTCATGGAGACCGCAGTAAAGGAGGCCGCTGTGGCCGTCCCCGGGAAGCCCGGCAAACCGATCCTCATGCGCGTCGGCATCGGCCTGTTCGCGCTCGGCATGCTCGCCGTCACGGCGGTGTTCGTGCTGTTCGCCGCCGGGCTGGAGAACCTGCCGGTGTGGCTGTCCGCCGCGGCGGGCGTGATCACTCCGCTGGGGCTCGCCCTCGGGCTGATCGCCCTGATCCGCGAGGCTCGCCGAAAGAGCTGAACCAGCCGGGGAACTCGGTCAGCGAGTCGAACACCACGTCGGCCCCTTCCGCGAGCAGCTCGTCCTTGGTGCACGGGCCGGTCGTGACCCCGATGGGGACCGCGCCCGCCGCCAGCGCGCCGCGGATGTCGCCGAGGTGGTCGCCGACGTAGACACGGACGCCGTGCTCGGTGAGCGCGGCGGCCTTCTCCGTCGACCACAGCTCCCCGACCAGGACGTCGACCTCGAAACCGAGCGCGTCCAGGTGGAGTTTCGCGTTGGGCCCGTACTTGCCCGTGACGACGACGGTGCGCCCGCCCGCCTCGCGGACCGCGTGCAGTGCCTCGGCCGCGCCGGGCAGCGCGACCGTCACGGGCACGACCGTGTCCGGATACATCGCGCGGAACCGGGTGACCAGCTCCGGGATCCGCTCCTCCGGCGCCCCGAAGCCCCGCAGGCTGGCGTCGAGGGGCGGGCCGAGGTTGGCCGCGAAGAATTCGCCGTCCAGCGGCAGGCCGGACTCCACGCCGAGCGCGTTCATCACCGCGACCATGCCCGGCCGCGGATCGATCAGTGTCATGTCGAGGTCGAACCCCACGGTGATGCCCATACGGCCACGGTAGCCGCCACCACCGACCGATTTACATCGCATGGCCGCCCGTCAACTTCTTTGACATGGACGCGATCTGTGTCAAGCTGGGAATGTGGGCGAGATCACGAGCTTCTCCGATCGGACCAAGGCCTCTCTGCGGGAGGCGCTGCTCGACGCGGCCACCGAGCTGCTCACCGAACGCGGCTATGCGGCCTTGCGGATGGCGGACGTCGCCGCTCGCGCCGGGGTGAGCAGGCAGACCGTCTACAACGAGTTCGGCACCAAGGCCGCGCTCACCGAGGCCGTGGTCCTCCGGACGACGTCGGAGTTCCTGGAAGGCATCCGGCTGAGAGTGCAGGACGCGCCGGACCTGCGCGCCGGGATCCGCGAAGCGGTCGTCTACACGATCGAGCACGCCCGGGAGAACCGGCTCGTCGCCACCACGCTGGGCACCGAAGCGGGCGAGGACCTCCTCCCCCTGCTCACCACCAAGGGCGAGCCCATCCTGACCGCGGCCACCGAGGTCGCGGCCAGGCAGTACCGGGAGTTCGAGCCGTCGCTCTCCCCGGAATCCGCCACGCTGCTGGCGGAGACCGTCGTGCGGCTTTCCCTGTCCCATCTCGTCATGCCGACGCATCCGGCCGACGAGGCGGCGGCCTCCGTCGTCGCCGTGCTGGCGCCCGCGATCCGGGCGCTGACCACCGATTCGTCCACAATGGAGTGACACGAAGGGTACGTCATGACCGATACGCTCTCCGAACTGCGGACCGGTTTTTCCTCACTGCGCAAGGGCGGGCTGAACTGGGATTCGTTCCCGCTGCGGCTGTTCGTCAAGGGCAACAAGAAGTTCTGGAACCCCGCCGACATCGACTTCTCCCGTGAGCGCGAGGGCTGGGACTCCCTCAACCCGGAACAGCAGCGGTCGACGACCTATCTGGTGGCGCAGTTCATCGCGGGCGAAGAGGCGGTCACCGAAGACATCCAGCCGTTCATGCGGGCGATGTCCGCGACGGGCCGCTTCGGCGACGAGATGTACCTGACGCAGTTCTGTTTCGAAGAGGCCAAGCACACCGAGGTGTTCCGCCGCTGGATGGACGCCGTCGGGCTGACCGAGGATCTGCATCCGTACGTCGCGGAGAATCCGCACTACCGCAAGCTTTTCTACGAGGAGCTGCCACAGTCCTTGCGCGCGCTGGAGGACGATCCCAGCCCGCTCAACCAGATCCGTGCGAGCGTCACCTACAACCACGTCATCGAAGGCAGTCTCGCGCTGACCGGGTACTACTCGTGGCAGCTGATCTGCACGCAGCACGACATCCTGCCGGGAATGCAGGAACTGGTGCGCCGCATCGGCGACGACGAACGCCGCCACATGGCCTGGGGCACCTTCACCTGCCGTCGTCACGTCGCCGCGGACGACTCGCTGTGGGACGCGGTGCAACAGCGGATGGGCGAACTGCTTCCCCACGCGCTGGGCATGATCCAGTGGGTGCAGGACCAGTTCGAGGAGATCCCGTTCGACAACGATCCCGAGGAGATCATCCAGTACGCGGCCGACCGGGCGCAGCGGCGTCTCGGCGCGATCGAGTCCGCGCGCGGGATGCCGGTGGAGCAGATCGACCTCGACTATTCGCCGGAGAACCTCGAAGAGACTTTCGGCGAAGAAGACGCGAAGGCGATCGCCGCGGCCGCCACCACCACCGCGGCCTGATCGCGCGTGAAGGCCCCCTTCCCTCGGCTGAGCCGAGGGAAGGGGGCCTTCACGGACTTACCCGGCGGGCCAGTAGACGGCGCGCGTGCGGCCGTTCTCGTTCTCGGACACGCCGATGATGGTCCCGTTCGGAGCGATGTGGGTGGCGACGCTGTAGGTACCGCCTGGCAAAGCGCCGAGCACCGTCCGGGTGCCGTCGGCGGCCCACTTCGCCGCGATGTTGTCCTCCAGGCCCACGACCGTCCCCAGCCGGTCGATGTCGTAGCCCAGTCCGCGTTCGGTCGAAAGCGTCGTGCGGGTTCCCGCCCGGTTCCACTTCGCCGGGCTCTCCGTACCGAACACCAGGTAACCGCCACCGGCGGCGGCCCCGGCGTTGTTGACCGCCTTTGCCCAGGCCGGCCCGCTCTCCGGGTACTCCAGCCAGGTCATCCGCCCGTCGCGCTCCCAGCGCACGGGTTTGGGGTTGCCGTTCAGCTCGGCACTTCCGACGATCACGCCGAAGTCGTTCATGTCCTCCGGCGTGCTGTACGGATTGCCGGGGGAAAGATCGGTGATCGCGCCCGCGAGGTTCCAGCGCACGACATGGTTGTTCCCGGCGGCGTCGGAAGCCGTCCCGGCGACGGTCCTGCCGTCCGGGGTGATCCATTCCGCGTTGGCGTAGGTCCCGCCGGGCAGGCCGCCGAGGTCCACCACCGTCCCGTCCGGATTCCACCGCACGGCGTGCAGCTTCCCGTCCGCGGCCCGTCCGGCGCCGACGATGACCCCGCCGTCGGTGATCGCGTTCGCGATCGCGTGATCCCCGCCGGGCAGGTACGGCAGCGCGGTGACCGTGCCGTCCGGCGCCCACTTGACCGCCGTCTGGTTCCAGGTCGCGTCCTTGAGGGCCCAGCCGACCGCGGCGCCGCCGCGGTTGACGTCCGTCGCCTTGCTCTGTTCACCGCCGAGGCCCGGCAACGCGGAGATGCGTCCCTGCGCGTCCCATTTCGCCGCGTGGTACTTGATCTGGCCGTCCAGCGGCGTCGAGGAGCCGACCATGACGCCGCCGTCGTTGACCGCGTTGACCTCGCTGTACTGATCCCCTGGCAGGGTTCCGAGGTCGATCGGGGCGAGCGCGGGAGCGGCCGCGGCCACTCCGGGCGCGATCAGCGGCAGGATGGCGAGCGAGACGCCCAGGGCAAGAACTCTTCCACTTCGCTTGAGTTTCATTTTTCTCCCCTTCGCGGCGGTTCGGATCCACCGCGAAGGGAACACGCCCGGGAGGTGTGACAGGTTGCCCTGAAGTGTCAGGCGTGCTTCGTCGCCGCCGCTTTCTCCAGCCCGAGGATGCTGATCGACTCCGCCCTCATCTCGACCTTGCGCACCTTTCCGGTGACCGTCATCGGGAACTCGTCGACGACGTGGACGTAACGCGGGATCTTGTAGCGCGCCAGCTTCCCTTCGCAGAACTCCCGCACGGCTTCGGCCGTCAGCGGCTCCGCGCCCTCGCGCATGCGGACCCACGCCATCAGTTCCTCGCCGTACTTCTCGTCGGGGACGCCGATGACCTGCGCGTCGAGGATGTCCGGATGGGTGTAGAGGAACTCCTCGATCTCGCGCGGGTACAGGTTTTCACCGCCACGGATGACCATGTCCTTGATCCGGCCGGTGATGTTGACGTACCCGTCGGCGTCCATGATCGCGAGGTCGCCGGTGTGCATCCACCGCGCCGTGTCGATCGCCTCGGCCGTCTTGTCTGCCTGCTCCCAGTATCCGAGCATCACCGAGTACCCGCGGGTGCAGAGTTCGCCGGGTTCGCCGCGCGGCACGGTCAGCCCGGTCTCCGGATCGACGACCTTGACCTCCAGATGCGGCCCGACCCGTCCGACCGTCGACACCCGCCGCTCCACCGAATCGTCCGCGCGCGTCTGCGTGGACACCGGCGACGTCTCGGTCATGCCGTAGCAGATCGACACCTCCGCCATCCCCATCCGGTGGATGACCTGCTTCATCACCTCGACCGGGCACGGCGAGCCGGCCATGATGCCGGTGCGCAGCGAGGACAGGTCGTGGGAAGTGAAGTCCGGGTCGGCCAGTTCGGCGATGAACATCGTCGGAACGCCGTACAGCGACGTGCATTTCTCGGCTGCGACGGCTTCGAGCGTGGCCTTCGGCTCGAACGCGGGCGCCGGGATGACCATGCACGCGCCGTGGGAGGTCGCCGCGAGATTGCCCATCACCATGCCGAAGCAGTGGTAGAAGGGCACGGGGATGCAGATCTTGTCGGCTTCGGTGTAGTTGCAGAGTTCGCCGACGAAGTAACCGTTGTTGAGGATGTTGTGGTGGCTCAGCGTGGCGCCCTTGGGGAAACCCGTGGTGCCGGAGGTGTACTGGATGTTGATCGGGTCGTCCGCGGACAGCTCCCCCTGGCGCTCGGCGAGCCGCGCCGGATCCGCGTCGCGTCCGTTCTCCAGCAGCGACGTCCACTCCGCGCTTTCGAGCAGCACGACATGGTCCAGCGCCGGGCATTTCGGTCCCGCTTCGGCGATCATGCCCGCGTAGTCCGAGGTCTTGAACGACTTCGCGGCCACGATGAGCTTGATCCCGGCCTGGTTCAGCACGTACTCGAGTTCGTGCGAGCGGTACGCCGGGTTGATGTTGACCAGGATCGCGCCGATCTTCGCGGTGGCGTACTGGACACAGGTCCACTCCCACCGGTTCGGCGACCAGATGCCGACGCGGTCGCCCTTGGCGATCCCGAGGTCGAGCAGGCCCAGCGCGAGCGCGTCCACCTCGGCGGCGAGTTCGGTGTAGGTCCAGCGTTTCCCGGCGGCGCGGTCGACGAGCGCGTCCCGGTCACCGAAGGCGGCGACCGTGCGGTCGAAGTTGTCCCCGATGGTGTCCCCCAGCAGCGGGGTGTCCGAGATTCCCGATGTGTAGCTGCGCTGAGGGGTTCTCGGCGGGAAGGCGTGCCTCGAAGCCGGTACTGCGGGGGCGTCGGGCATGGAGACTCCTGCGTTCGGCGGTATCGACGCGTCGAGTCTAGGAACGCGGCGTGACGGCGGCCACCTGCAAGTGGAGACCACCTCGGGGGAAACCCGGAGGCCGGGTCCGGCGGCGGCCGATATCGTCGAAGACATGCGCCTCTACATCGTCGACGCCTTCACCTCCGACGCCTTCGCCGGTAACTCCGCCGGCGTGGTGCTGCTGGACTCGCCGGGCGACGCGGGCTGGATGCAGTCCGTCGCCGCCGAGTTGAAGCACGCCGAGACGGCCTTCGTCGAGGTCGGTGGCGAAGGCCCGAAGTCACTTCGCTGGTTCACGCCGGAGACCGAAGTCGACCTGTGCGGGCACGCGACGCTGGCGACCACGCACGTCCTCGGTGGCGAACAGACCTTCACGACGAAAAGCGGCGAGTTGCGCTGCCGCGCCGAAGACGGCTGGGTGTCGATGGACTTCCCGTCGGATCCGCCCCGCGAATCGGACGACGATCTGTCGTCGATCCTGCCGGGCGTCTCCTTCGAGTACGTCGGGCGCAGTAAGCACAACCTGTTCGCGGTCGTGGACGACGCGTCCGTGGTGCGCTCGCTCGCCCCGGACCTCGCCGCGCTGCGCGCGCACTGGAACGGACGGCTGATGGTCACCGCACCGGGTGACGTGGCCGGGATCGACTTCGTCACCCGGTTCTTCGCGCCGGGCGTCGGTATCGACGAGGACCCGGTCACCGGCTCGGCGCACTGTGTCCTCGCGCCGTACTGGGCCGCTCGCCTCGGCCGGGTCGAGCTCGTCGGCGAACAGGCTTCGGCTCGCGGTGGCATCGTGCGGATGAACCTCGAAGGCGATCGCGTCCTGCTTTCCGGGCAGGCGGTCACCGTGGCCAGCGGGGAGTTGCACGTCTGATGCGCCTGATCCTGAACGTCATCTGGCTCGTGCTGTGCGGCCTGTGGATGGCGCTCGGCTACGTCGTCGCCGGCGTCATCTGCTGCATCCTGATCGTCACCATCCCGTTCGGGCTGGCGTCGTTCCGGATCGCGGCCTACGCGCTCTGGCCGTTCGGCCGCACCGTGGTGGACCGGCGCGACGCCGGGGCGGCGTCGACGATCGGCAACGTCATCTGGTTCCTCTTCGCCGGGCTGTGGCTCGCGATCGGGCATGTGCTGACCGGGGTCGCGCTGTGCGTCACGATCATCGGGATCCCGCTCGGCGTGGCGAACTTCAAGATGATCCCGGTCTCGCTGATGCCGCTCGGCAAGGAGATCGTGGAGTTGCCGTGAGACTCAGTCTTCGGGTTCCCAGGGCAGCGACACGATGAGGCAGGGGCCGCCGACGAACAACCCGCCGTCGATCCCCAGCGCCTTTCCGCCCGCGTAGAGGTACGGCCCCTCGATCTGCGCGGGATGGATTCCGAGCTGATCGGCGATGACGCTGTGCCCGTGCACGATCCGCACGCCGCCGAGCCGGTCCATGACCTGCTGCGCGACGTCCGCGCCGTCCGGGCCGCGGAAGGCGTAGCGCGTGGTCATCCGCCGCCAGACGTCCCACCAGGCCTGGATGTCGCTGCCTTCGAGGATTTCGCGGCCGCGCGCGTTGATCCCGTCGATGTCCTCGCCCCAGTCGAGGTACTCGAGCGTGTCCGAATGCATCAGCAGGTGGTCCGCGGCCAGCGTCAGCATCGGGCGGGTAGTCAGCCATTCGATGTGCTGAGGAGTGAGCCGGTCCTGGTCTTCGAGCAGCCCGCCGTTGATCTCCCAGCTGCGGGCGAAGCTGCGCGGACCGAAGTCGGACGGCACCTCGGTGTCGCCGAAGTGGTACATCCCGAGCAGCAGGATCTCGTGGTTGCCCAGCAACGTCCCGCAGTGCCCGCCCGCCGCCGCGGCCTGCCGCTCCAGCCGCATCACCAGGTCGATGACGCCGACGCCGTCGGGCCCCCGGTCCACGAAGTCACCCAGGAACCAGAGGGTCGCTTCCCCGCCGGACCAGTCGTCGTCGGAGTCGATCAGCCCCTTCTCCCGGAGCGCTTCGGCCAGCTCGTCCCGGTGTCCGTGCACGTCACCGACCACGTAGGTCGGGGACGCGGGCTGATCGTCGTGCATCGTCTGACGATAAGCCCTCCGCATGCGACCGTGCCGCTCAGCCTTCACCGAACGGGTCGCCGGTGCGCCCGACCAGATCGGCGATGGAGTCGATGATCTTGGTCGGCCGGTACGGATAGTGCTCGGCGCTCTCCCGCGTGGAGATGCCGGTGAGCACCAGGATCGTCTGCAAGCCGGCCTCGATTCCCGAGTGGACGTCGGTGTCCATCCGGTCGCCGATCATCAGCGTCGACTCCGAATGCGCGCCGAGCCGCCGCAGCGCGGAGCGCATCATCAGCGGGTTCGGCTTGCCGACGTAGTACGGCGAGCGGCCGGTCGCCTTCTCGATCAGCGCCGCGACCGAACCGGTGGCGGGCATCGAGCCCTCCATGCTCGGGCCGGTGGCGTCGGGGTTGGTGGCGATGAACTTGGCGCCGCCCTCGATGAGCCTGATCGCGCGGGTTATCGCGCTGAAGCTGTACGTGCGGGTCTCGCCGAGGACCACGTAGTCCGGGTCGCGTTCGGTCAGCACGTAGCCGACCTCGTGCAGGGCCGTGGTGAGCCCGGCTTCGCCGATCACGAACGCCGAGCCGTTCGGCCGCTGCGACGCGAGGAACTTCGCGGTCGCCAGCGCGGAGGTCCAGATGGCCTCCTCGGGGATGTCGAGACCGGTCCGCTCGAGCCTCGCCCGCAGGTCGCGCGGGGTGTAGATCGAGTTGTTGGTCAGCACCAGGAAGCCGATGTCGTTGGCGCGCAGTTCCTTGAGGAACTCGTCCGCGCCGGGTACGAGGTGTTCCTCCTGGACCAGCACGCCATCCATGTCGCTGAGGTATGTCCAACGGCGCTCGTTCATGCCCTCACCCTAATGATCCGAGACGGCGTGGACAGCCACGGACGCCGCCTTGACCGAAAGATTGACCGGTGTGCCGGGTTCGAGCGCCAGTTCGGCGACCGCGGCCGGGGTGAGGTCGGCGGCGAGGCCCGCCGCCCAGCCGTCACCGCGGGCCCGGACGCGGATCACCGGTCCGTGGGGTTCGAGCGCGTCGACGATTCCCTCGACGGTGTTGCGCGGGCTGCCCCGGTGTTCACCGTCCCGCAGGTACACCGCGACGGCGCTGGGCGCGAAGACGGCGACGGCCGCTTCCCCCTCGACGACGTCCTCCGCCGGGAATCCGGCCAACTGCCCACCTGACGTGCGCAAACCGCCCTCGGCGGCGATACCGGGCACCAGGTTCAGCCCGGCGATCCGCGCGGTGAACGCCGTGCGCGGCGCGGAGAGGACCTTGCGCGTTTCGCCGCGTTCGACGATCCGGCCGCCGTCGAGGACGGCGACGTGGTCGGCCAGCGCCAGCGCGTCGAGCGGGTCGTGAGTGACGAGCACGGTCGGCGGTCCGGAACGCAGGACCCGCCGGAGCAGTCCCCTGATGGCGGGCGCCGCGTCGACGTCCAGAGCGGCGAAGGGCTCGTCGAGCAGCAGGAGTCCCGGCTCGGCCGCCAGCGCCCGCGCGATCGCGACGCGCTGCGCCTGCCCGCCGGAGAGCTGGGCGGGCCGCCGCCCGGCCAGTTCGAGCGCGTCCACTTCGGTCAGCCACTCCCGCGCACGTTTCTTCGCCTCGGCGCGGCCGGCACCGGTCGAACGCGGAGCGAAGGCGACGTTGTCCACTGCGGACAGATGCGGGAAGAGCAGCGCGTCCTGGGAGAGCAGGCCGATGCCGCGTGCGTGCGGCGGCAGGCCCGCCAGGTCACGGCCGTCGAGGGTGATCCGCGCCCGGCCGGGCGCGAGCAGCCCGGCGAGACAGCCGAGCACACTGGATTTCCCCGACCCGTTCGGGCCGAGCAGCGCGAGCACACCACCGTCGGGGACTTCGAAGCCGACGTCCAAGGTGAACTCGCCGCGCCGGAGGGCGAGTTCGGCCGAAAGGGTCACGACCGGACTCCTTCGAGCGCGCGCGGCCGGGCGAGCGCGATCACCGCGACGGCGACCAGGATGAGCAGCAACGCGAGCGCCACCGCGCTGTCGACGTCGACCTCGGCTTGGGTGTAGACCTCCAGCGGCAAGGTCCGGGTCACCCCTTCCAGGCTGCCCGCGAAGGTGATCGTCGCGCCGAACTCGCCCAGCGCCCGCGCGAAGCTCAGCACGATGCCCGAACCGAGCGCGGGCAGCAGCAGCGGCAGCGTGACCCGGCGGAACACCGTCCACGGTTTGGCGCCCAGCGTCGAAGCGACCCTTTCGTACCGGTCACCGGCGCCGCGGAGGGCTCCTTCGAGGCTGACCACCAGGAACGGCATCGCGACGAACGTCTGCGCGATGACGACCGCGGCCGTGGTGAACGGCACCTGCTCGCCGGTCAGGGTGGTCACCAGGATGCCAAGGAAACCCTTGCGGCCCAACAGGTACAGCAGTGCCAGGCCGCCGACCACCGGCGGTAGCACGAGCGGCAGCAGCACCACCGCGCGCAGCACGCGGACCCCGCGCGCCCCCGAGCGCGCGAGCACCACGGCGAGCGGGACACCGAGCAGCACACAGGCCACAGTGGACAGCCCGGCCGTGATCAGCGAAAGCTTGAGCGCGTTCAGCGACGACGTCGAGGTGATGAGGCTCGGAAAGCGGGTCAGGTCCGAACGCACCAGCAGGCCGACGACGGGCAGTACCACCAGCGCCAGCGCGCAGATCGCCGGCGGCCAGAGCACCCACGGCACCCCCGCGTTTCGTCCTCTGAACGCGGGGTCAGGGCGAGCCAAAACCGACCTTCGCGAGTTCGGTCTTGCCTTCGGCGCCGAGGACGAAGTCCCTGAACAACCCGGCGAGCTGAGCCTGCGGAGCGTCCTTCACCACCGCGATGGGGTAGTCGTTGATCGCGCCCCCCGCCTCGGGGAAGTCCACCCTGTCCACCTTCGCGGCCGCCGATGTCGCATCGGTGACGTAGACGAGCCCCGCGTCGGCGTCGCCCGTCTGCACCTTCGCGAGCACCGACTTGACGTCCTGCTCCTCGCTCGCCGGCTTGAGCGCGACCCCGGACGTCTGCTGGACCTTCTTCGCCGCCGAACCGCACGGCACCTGCGGCGCGCAGACGACGACGGTCAGCCCGTCCTTCGCGAGATCGGCCAGCCCCTTGATGCCCTTGGGGTTGCCCTTGCCGACCGCGATGGCGAGCCGGTTGGTGGCGAACACCGACGGCTGCCCGTCGATCAGCTCCGCCTTGACGGCCTTGTCCATATTGGCCTTGTCGGCGGAAGCGAAGACGTCCGCCTTCGCGCCTTGGGTCAGCTTCTGGACCAGCGCCGAAGAGCCCTCGAAGCTGAACTTCACGGACACCCCGGAGTTCTGCGCCTCGAACCGCTTGCCCAGCGCTCCGAACGACTCGGTCAGTGACGCCGCCGCGAAGACGGTCAGCGTCCTCGCCCCTTCTCGAGGCGCCGCCTCCGAACCACAGGCCGTCGCGGCCAGCGCCAGCGCGGCCAGGACGGAGGCGAGTTTCCTCATCGGCTTCCTTCCGGGGTTTCGATCACGACGGTGGTCGCCTTGACGACGGCGACCGCGAGCACCCCCGGCCGCAGTCCGAGTTCGCGGACGGCCTCGGCGCTCATCAGGGAGACCACGCGATGCGGGCCGCACTGCAGCTCGACCTGTGCCATCACCTTGTCCGTGATCACCTCGGTGACGAGCCCGACGAACCGGTTCCGCGCGGAGCGGCCGACACTCGACGGGTCATCGGGCTGTTCGGCCTGCGCCTTGGCGAACGCGGCGAGCTCGGCGCCGTCGACGACCTTGCGGCCCGCCGAGTCGTCGAACGCGGTCAGCTGGCCGGCGCGCACCCAGCGGCGGACGGTGTCGTCGCTGACGCCGAGCAGACGAGCGGCCTCGGACAACCGGAATTGCGGCATGCCTGGAAGATTACTTCCGCAGATGCGGAAAAGCTATGGACGCGAAGAAGCGCCGCGGAGTTCGTCGCGGAGGCCGTCGAGCACCGCGCCCTGGAATCGCTCGAGCACTTTCCGTTCCTCTGGAGAGAACTGTTCGAGCACCGTCTTCATGGTGGTGTACGCGGATTCGAAGAGCGGCGCGTGCCGCTCCATGGCGCCGGGGACGACCTCGATCAGGACCTTCCGGCGGTCGGCGGTGTCGCGGACGCGGCGAGCAAGACCGGCCTTTTCAAGCCTGTCCATGACGCCGGTCACAGCGCCCGTCGACAACCCGGTCAGTTCGGCGATCCTGCCCGCTGTCAACGGTCCCGGCGCCTGGCCGGCCAGTTCGAGCACCTTGTGATCGGTGGCCGACAGGCCCATCCGCTCGGCGATCCTGGCGTGCCGGAGAACGGTCAGCGTGCTGCTCTCCCTGCCGAGATGGGCGAACCGGGCCAATTCCTCCGCCGAGAGCGGATATTTCGCCATTCGGAAACCCTTCGGATTCGGTGCGTGCGGAATTCTAGACAGTCGGTTTTCGCCCGCTTCGGGGTTAGTCTGGTGTCAATGACAGCAGTCGATCTCGGGTTTCCCCGTGTCCCCGGCACACGAGGGCGTCCCAGCGTGCCCAGGCCGGACAACCCCGCCCTGATCGACACCTTCGGCCGCGTGGCGACCGACCTGCGGGTGTCGCTCACCGACAAGTGCAATCTGCGCTGCACCTACTGCATGCCCGCCGAAGGGCTCGAATGGATGCCGAGCGCGGACGTGCTGACCGACGATGAGCTCGTGCTCCTGCTGCGGATAGCCGTCGAGCGGCTCGGGATCACCGACATCCGGCTCACCGGCGGCGAACCACTGCTGCGACAGGGCCTGGAGAAGATCGTCGAGCGGGTCGCGGCACTCGAACCGCGGCCGCGGCTTTCCATGACCACCAACGGGATCGGGCTCGCGAAGCGGGCGAAGCCGCTCGCCGACGCGGGCCTGGACCGGATCAACGTCTCGCTGGACACCGTGGACCGCGCGCTGTTCGAGACGATCACGCGCCGCGACAGGCTTTCGCACGTGCTCGCCGGCATGGCCGCGGCGCGCGAGGCCGGGCTGGCCCCGGTGAAGGTCAACGCGGTGCTGATGCGCGGGCTGAACGAGGACCAGGCCGTGCCGCTGCTGAAGTTCTGCCTCGCCGAGGGCTACCACCTGCGCTTCATCGAGCAGATGCCGCTGGACGCGCAGCACGGCTGGAACCGCGCCGACATGATCACCGCCGAGGAGATCCTCGGCATGCTCGGCGAGGAGTTCACGCTGTCGCCGTTCCCCGCCGCACGTGGCGGGGCGCCCGCCGAACGCTGGCTGGTCGACGGCGGACCGGGGGACGTCGGCGTGATCGCGTCGGTGACCCGCCCCTTCTGCGGCGCCTGCGAGCGCACCCGGCTGACCGCGGACGGCGCGGTGCGTTCGTGCCTCTTCAGCAACGACGAGACCGACCTCCGCGCCCTCGTGCGCGCGGGCGCGCGCGAAGAAGAGGTGGCGGACGCCTGGCGGGCGACCATGTGGGGCAAGCTCGCCGGGCACGAGATCAACGAGGCCGGGTTCGCGCAGCCGATCCGGCCGATGAGCGCGATCGGCGGCTGACATGGTGACCATCGTGGTGCGGTACTTCGCCTCGGCCCGCGCGGCCGTCGGTCTCGACGAGGAGAAGGTCACCCTGCCGGACGGCGCCCGCGTCGCCGACGCCGTCGCCCGCCTGCGGGAACTCCACCCGGAAAAGCTGGCGAAGCTGCTCGACGCGGTCTCCTATCTGCTGGACGGCGTCGCGGTGCGGGATCTCACGCGGCCGCTGACCGAGGGCGCCGAACTCGACGTCCTGCCCCCGTTCGCCGGCGGCTGACCTGCTGTCGCCCGCCAGAGCGTGTCGCGAAAGCCACTTCCGGGACACACTGGCCGCCCACTGACCGCCGCTGACCTGGGCGAACGGCGAAAGTGGTAGCAAAGGTCCCTTGCTCGCCGTCTCGAGTTCACCGTCCGGTCGCCGAAGCAGCCGAGGATGCGCCAGTGATCACTCCCCGCCGTATTCTCGCCGCACTGCTCGCCGCGGTCGCCGCCACGAGCCTCGCGACCGCTCCGGCGTCCGCCCACGAACGCGGCGTCCGGCCGCTGCCGCAGGCGCACAGCCACAACGACTACGAGCACAACCGGCCGCTGCACGACGCGCTGGAACAGGGCTTCACCAGTGTCGAGGCCGACATCTTCCTGGTCGACGGGCAGCTGCTGGTCGCCCACGACCTCGCGGACACCCGCCCGGACCGCACCCTGGAGTCGCTGTACCTGGAGCCGCTGCGCAAGCGCGTCCTGGCCAATCACGGGGTCGGCGTGTACCGGCAGCGCGCGGAGTTCCAGCTGCTGATCGACGTCAAGGGGGACGCGAACAGCACCTACGCGGCACTCGAGAAGCGCCTGTACGACCCGCGCTACTCCTTCCTCTTCTCTCTGTACGCGTTCGGTCACGTGAAGAAGCGGGCCGTCACCGCGGTGATCTCCGGCGGGCGCCCCAAGGACGTGATGCTCGGGCAGAAGTTCCGGCTCGCCTTCTACGACGGCCGGATCAGGGACGAGAACGACCTCGGCATCGGCTCCGACCCGCGGGTCACACCACTCGTTTCGGATTCCTGGAGCGGCCTGTTCACCTGGACCGGTGACGGCCCTTTCCCCGCCGGCGAGCGGGCGAAACTCCACGATCTGGTCATGCGGGCCCACGCGGCGGGCCAGCGGGTGCGCTTCTGGGCCACGCCGGACGCCGCCGGACCCGGACGTGACGCGTTGTGGAAAGAGCTGGTCGCCGCCGGGGTCGACCACCTGAATACGGATGACCTGCCAGGACTGGCGAACTTCTTGAGGGCTCGCTAAAGTGCGCGGCCCATTCGCGCGCGAAGGCGCACGAATGGTCCAGTCATCCCTTAATCCACGTGATGCAAGCCTCACGATCCGTGAATTATCTCGGTCAGGAAACGGCCAGATAACGGCGCTCTGACCTGCAGAAACAGCCGAATCGTTATGGGTTGCGTGCTGTTACTGTGATGTAGGTCACAGCTCGAATAATTTCCGATCAGGCCGTTCGTTACGTACCGTCGCTTTTCGGTTGGCCCCGACCGACCACGCAACACCGGGAACCCGTAGCGCCGAGCCCTGTCCAACGGATTCCCGGACCCAACCCCGAGCGAAAGCATTTCCGGACAGGGACGAGGGGACCGAGCCGACGCGTCGTGCGTCAGGCGAAGTCAGCCGGCCTGAGACGGCCGGCCAGGACCCACGGGTCTTTCCCTCAGCACAGGCTCGTAGGCGCAGGGAGCGAGATTTACTCACATGTCTTACCGAGGCAAGCACCGCAAGATGTCCGCCGCCACCCGTCACATCGCCCGCGTCGCCATTGCGGGTGTCGCGGTCGGCGCTCCCCTCGCCATCGCCGCGACCCCCGCGTCGGCGACCAACTGGGACGCCATCGCGCAGTGCGAGAGCAGCGGCAACTGGAACACCAACACCGGTAACGGCTACTACGGTGGTCTGCAGTTCTCGCAGAGCACCTGGCGTGCCTACGGTGGCACCGGCAGCGCGCACAACGCGTCGCGTGAGCAGCAGATCGCCGTCGCCGAGCGCGTCCTCCAGGGCCAGGGCATCGGCGCGTGGCCGCACTGTGGCAAGAAGGGCGGCTCCGCCAGCCCCGCCAAGGCGAAGTCGACCGCCCCGAAGGCCACCAAGAAGGTGACCCCGAAGAAGTCGACCGCTCCGGTCACCAAGCAGCAGGCCCCGGCCTCGGCTCCGGCCCCGGCCGCCGCCACTGTCGCGAACTCGAACCCGGCGGGTGACTACACCGTCGTGGCCGGCGACACGCTGTCGAAGATCGCTTCCAAGTTCAACGTCCAGGGCGGCTACCAGAAGCTGCAGGAGCTGAACAAGGAATACGTGCCGAACGCCGACTTCATCGTCGTCGGCCAGAAGCTCGCCACCAAGTGAGCTCTTGAGCACCGGTAAGTCGTGATGCCCGCGGGATTCCCCGCGCGGCCACGTCACGACTGACAAGGCCCCACCGCGCCATTCCCCCGGCGGTGGGGCTTTGTCGTGTCCGGGGTCCGGCCCCTCAGGCCAGCCCTGTGCAAGGAAGGGGCCCCGTTACGGCGAGTTGACCCACTCGTCACTGCCATCGCTGAAGTGCTGGTGCTTCCACACCGGCAGCCGCGCCTTGACCTCGTCGACCAGCTCCGAGCAGGCGGCGAACGCCTGGCCCCGGTGCTCGGCCGCCACGGCGCACGCCAGCGCGACGTCACCGATGGCCAACGCGCCCAGCCGATGGCTGACGGCGACCGCCCGCACGCCCTCCCACTTGCCCGAGAGATCCGCGACGACCTCCGCGAGCACGTCGGCGGCGCTGGGGTGTCCCTCGTAGGCGAGCCGGTCCACCGACCGGCCGCCGTCGTGGTCCCGCACGACCCCGCCGAAGGTGACGACGGCACCCGCGGCCGCGTCGTCCACCAGGCGGGCGTGCTCTTCGACCGAAAGCGGCTCGTCGACCACCGCGATCCGTGCGACCCGAACGCTCACTGCTGTGCCTCCCGTGGGTGGTCGCCGCCCGCCAGCTGGTCGACGGCGTGGTCGAGGATCCCGTCCAGTACGCCAAGGCCGTCCTTCACCCCGCCACGCGAGCCGGGCAGGTTCACCACCAGGGTCCGGCCTGCGACGCCGGCGACGCCGCGCGAGAGCACGGCCGTGGGCACCTTGGGGAGTCCGGCGGCGCGGATCGCGTCCGCGACGCCGGGGAGTTCGTAATCGAGGACGGCGCGCGTGACGTCCGGGGTGCGGTCCGTCGGCGAGATGCCGGTGCCGCCGGTCGTCACGATCACCTGCACCCCGGCCGCGACGGCGTCCCGCAGGGCTTCGCCGACGGGTTCCCCGTCCTCGACGACCACGGGCTCCGGCACGTCCCAGCCCCGTGCGGTCAGCCAGCCCGTGATGACCGGGCCCGTGGTGTCCTCGTAGACGCCCTTCGCGGCCCGGTTCGACGCCACGATCACCCTCGCGACCCGGTTCACGGCCGCTCCCAGGTCCCGGTCTTGCCGCCGTCCTTGCGGATCAGGCGGACGTCGTCGAGGGTCGCCGCCGGATCGACGGCCTTGATCATGTCGTGCAGGGTCAGCCCGGCGACGGCGACGGCGGTCAGCGCCTCCATCTCGACGCCGGTCCGGTCGTTCGTCTTCGCGGTCGCGGTGATGTGCACGGCGGTCTCGTCGAGGACGAACTCGACCTTCACGCCGGACAACGCGATCTGGTGGCAGAGCGGGATCAGCTCGGGCACCTTCTTCGCGCCCATGATGCCCGCGATCCGGGCGGTCGCGAGGGCGTCGCCCTTGGGTAGCCCGTCCGTCGCCAGCAGGCCGAGCACCTCGGCCGTGGTGTGCACGGTGCCGCCCGCCAGCGCGGTGCGGGCGGTGGGCGTCTTGCCGGAAACGTCGACCATACGGGCGGCGCCCGTATGGTCGACGTGGCTGAGTTCACTCACGCCCAGCAGGCTAGTCCTCAGGACCTGTCGGCGGAGCCGAGGTCCGTTCGGCACGGCACCACACGCGTGAACACTGCGACAGCGGCCGCGGGTTCACCTCGGAGAACTCAGAACATCCGCTGCTTCGAGCGAACCTCGTCGAGGGCCTTCTCGCGTTCCTGCCGCTGCTCCGGCGTCATCGACGCGAAGAACCCGCCCTTGTCCGCGGCGCAGGCCGTGTCGCGCGCGGGGCGCTTGCCTTCCACGAAGAACCGGTTGACGGCGTTGTTGCCGCAAGCGTTCTCGTCGCTCAGCCAGACCCCGTGCCCGCCTTCGTCCACGGTCACGATCCGCGCCCGGTCACCGAGTGCGCGGCGCATCTCCTTGGCGCCGCTCAGCGGCGTCGCCGGGTCACGCAGGTTCTGCACCATCAGGATGTTCGACGGCCCCCGGTCGCCGATCCGTACCGGCGGCTCGATCGGCTCGGACGGCCAGTACGCGCAGGCCCAGATGTTCGCCCCGGCGGCGCCGAACATCGGGTACTTCACCCGGTCCTTCGCGACGTTGCGCTGGTAGGTCGCGACGTCCTCAGGCCAGTCCGCGTCGTTGCAGACCACGTGCAACTGCCCGGCCAGCAGCTGCGCAGGGTCGATCTGCTGGGCCTGTGCGGTCTGCTTCACGGTGCCTTCGGTGTCGAGCGCCTGCCACTGCTGCGCCAGCGCCGGGAAGGACCTGGTCGCGTAGAGCCCGCCGAAGGTGCCCATGCGGAACGCCGCGCCGTCGACACCGGGGACGGCACCGCCGTCGAGTTTGGCGACGAGGTCGTAGAACTTCGCCGTCACCTGCTGCGGAGTGCGGCCCAGCCCGTAGCTCGCGTGCCGTGCCGCGGCCCATTTCGCGAAGTCCGGGAAGCGGTCCTCGAACCCCTCCGCCAGGCGTCGCGAGGTGACCGGATCGAGCCCGCCGGGGCCGGTCACGCTGTCGATCACGACGCGATCGGTCTGCCGCGGGAACAGCGTCGAATACACGGCGCCCAGGTAGCTGCCGTACGAAACGCCGTAGTACGAGAGCTTCTCCTCGCCGAGGGCTTCCCGGATGCGGTCCATGTCGCGGGCGGTGTTGGCCGTGGTCATGTACGGCAGGTTCGCGGCGGTCTTCGAGGCCCCGCACTGCTTCGCGATGACCTCCACGTACTTCGCGCGCTCCGCCACCGCCGCCGCGTCACGCGCGTAGGGCGGGACGTTGCTGACCTGCTGTTCGGGCGTGAGGTCGCAGGTGACCGGCGTACTGTGCCCGATCCCGCGCGGATCGAAGCCGATGATGTCGTACGCGTCGAGCACGCTCGACGGCATGCCCGCCGCGCGCAACCCGGCGGGCATGGTCAGCCCTGGCCCGCCGGGGCCGCCCGGGTTGGTCAGCATGATGCCGCGCCGCTTCGCCGGCTTGGTGCTGGCGAGTTTCGAAACGGCGATGTCGATGGTCTTACCGCCCGGATTCCGATAGTCGAGCGGGACCTTCAAGGTGGCGCACTGCACGCCGGGCGCGGCCACGTCCTCCGGACACGGCCCCCAGCGCACGGACGAAACCGCGGCGGACGCCGTGGCCGGTACGAGTACCGCCATCGTCACCGCCGCGGCCGTGAGTGTCCCGATCCTGCTCAGGACAGAGCGATTCATCCCCAACCCCCGTCATGATCGACTTCTTGGTCGGAGTCGAGCCTAGGAGCGGGGCATCGGCGGAGTCGTCACCCTGAAGTCGGCCCCGGGATCGGCCTCAGTGATGACGACGCCCCCGAACGGAGCAAGGGACTGTGTTGATCTGTCGCGCGCTCACGGAGCCTCGGCGAAGAGCCGCAGGCCGTACCCGACCCGCGGTGGGCGTATCGGGCGGCCCGCCCAAAGAGGGCGGGCGACGGTGAAGTCTCCGTCGGGCGCTGAGCGCCCTTGAGGAGACGCCGTTGACTACTTTTGGGCCGCCTTCGCGGCCTTTTTGACGGCCTCCGCGACCGCGGGGGCGACGGCGTTGTCGAACACGCTCGGCACGATGAACGAAGCGTTCAGCTTGCCGTTGTCCACGACGTCCGCGATGGCGTCGGCGGCCGCGAGGAGCATCGAGTCGTCGATGTGGTGCGCCTGCGCGTCGAGCAGCCCGCGGAAGACGCCGGGGAACGCGAGCACGTTGTTGATCTGGTTCGGGAAGTCGCTGCGGCCGGTGGCGACCACGGCGGCGTGCTTCTGCGCCTCCAGCGGGTCGATCTCCGGGTCCGGGTTGGCCAGCGCGAACACGACGGCGTCGGACTTCATGGTCGCGACCTGCTCGGCCCCGAACAGGTTCGGCGCGGAGACCCCGATGAACACGTCGGCGCCGACGAGCGCCTCGTGCAGCGTGCCCGCCTGCTGCTCCTTGTTCGTGTGCTCGGCGATCCAGGTCAGGTTCTCGTCGAGGTTGCCGCGCGCGGAGTGCACGATGCCGTCGATGTCGGCGGCCACGATGTCGCCGGGGTTCTTGCCCAGCAGCAGGCGGATGATCGCCGAACCCGCCGCGCCGACGCCGCTGACGACGATCTTGCAGTCTTCGATGTTCTTCCCGACCACGCGCAGGGCGTTGCGCAGCGCGGCGACCACGACGATCGCGGTGCCGTGCTGGTCGTCGTGGAACACCGGGATGTCGAGCTGCTCACGCAGGCGCTTCTCGATCTCGAAGCAGCGCGGCGCGGCGATGTCCTCGAGGTTGATGCCCGCGTAGACCGGCGCGAGCGCCTTCGCGATCATGATGATCTCTTCGGTGTCCTGGGTGTCCAGGCAGACCGGCCACGCGTCGACGTCGGCGAACTTCTTGAACAGCGCCGCCTTGCCCTCCATCACCGGCAGCGCGGCGGCCGGGCCGATGTTGCCCAGCCCCAGCACCGCGGAGCCGTCGGTGAGCACCGCGACGGTGTTGCGCTTGATGGTCAGGCGGCGCGCGTCCTCGGGGTTCGCCGCGATCGCCTGGCAGACGCGGGCGACACCCGGCGTGTACGCGCGGGAGAGATCGTCGCGGTTACGGAGCGCGACCTTGGGGGTGACCTCGATCTTGCCGCCGAGGTGGATCAGGAACGTCCGGTCGGAGACCTTGCGCACGCGGACGCCCGGCATCGAGTCCAGGGTCTGCGTGATGTCCTGAGCGTGGTTCTCCGACAGGGCGTTGGCGCTGATGTCGACGACGATCGAGTCGGGGTGCGACTCGACGACGTCGAACGCGGTCAGCACGCCGCCGACCCGGCCGACGGCGGTCGTCAGATCACCCGCCGCGGTGGACGACGCGGGGGCCTCCACCCGGACGGTGATCGAATATCCGGGACCGGGAACCGGCATGGCACTACCCCCGCTGAGGAACGCTCGAATAGGTCGATCGAAAACCTACTCCCGTGACGACCGCCACGAACCCTCGCAGGGGGTAACCGGCCAGTAGCTTCCTACCGGTTGATCTCGGTCTCGGGGTGCACGTAAGGCACGCTCTCGAGCGGGAAGGTCACGTCGCCGAACGGGGACAGTGCGCCCTGCCGGTCGGACGCGAGCTCGGTGACGGGGTGCTCCCCGTCTTCACCGGGCCACGTGGGGTCGATGCCCGCGCGCTTCTTGTTATCGCCCTTCGCCACAACGTCCTCCAGAGCATGGTCAAGCCGTTCTCAGGGGACAGTCTGCCCGAACGCGGCTGCCGGGCCACCACCCGCCCGGTATCCTGGTCCTCTATGCCCGCGCCCTCCCTGGCGGACTGGCTGCGCCAGGAGTCCGACGACGCTCTCGCGGCACTGCTGCGCACGCGTCGCGACCTGTCCACGCCGCCCCCGTCCGACACCATCGTGCTCGCCACCCGGGCCGGCACGCCGGGCTCCGTCGCGCGCGCCTGCGAAGACCTCGACACCTTCACGCTCGCCGTCCTCGACGCCCTGCTGCTGGCGGGTGCGGACACCGAGCCGGTCGCCTCGGCCGAGGTCGCGAAGCTCGTGGGCAAGAAGATCGGCGAGCCGCTGGCGCTGTTGCGCAAGCGGGCCCTGGTCTGGGGTGAGGACGACGCGCTGCGCGTCCCGCCGTCGGCTCGCGACGCGCTCGGACCCTTCCCCGCCGGGCTCGGGTCGTCGTCGCCTTCGCTCGCCGGAACGGATATCGAGGCCGCGCTCGCGGAGGTCGGCGAGGACGAACGCGCCGTCCTGACGACGCTGGCGGCCGGGCCGCCGATCGGCCGGACCCGGGACGCGGCGGCCGACATCCCGCTGGAGCGGGCGCAGAACCCGGTCCAGCGCCTGCTCGCGCGCGGCCTGCTGCTGCGCCGGGACGACCAGACCGTCGAGCTGCCGCGGGAGATCGGGATCGCGCTGCGCGGCGGCTCGGTGTTCGACCCGGCGTCGCTGCGCGAACCGGAACTCCCCACGCATCCGCATCAGTCGTCCACAGTGGACACGACGGCGGCGGGCGAGGCGATGGAGTTCTTGCGCCAGACCGAAAGCATGCTTCGCGCATGGTCGGAGACACCGCCGCCGGTGCTGAAATCCGGCGGGCTCGGGGTCCGCGAGCTCAAGAAGCTCGCCAAGGATCTCGACGTCGACGAGACCCGGGTGACCCTGCTCGCGGAGATCGCGGTCGGCGCCGGGCTGGTGGCCGACAGCGAAGCGACCGCGCCGGAATGGGTGCCGACGACGCTCACGGATTCGTGGCTCGCGTCGCCGACCGCGCAGCGCTGGATGACCATCGCGCAGGCCTGGCTCGAACTGCCCCGGCTGCCCGGCCTCGCCGGCGGGCGGGACGCGAAGGACAAGCCGATCGCACCGCTTTCGGAAGACCTGCGCCGTCCTCTGGCGCCCACGTCGCGACGGCGGATCCTCCTCGCCTTGGCCGCGCTTCCCGAGGGCGCGGGTGTGAAGAGCACCGACGAACTGGTCGCCGCGCTCGCCTGGCGCGCGCCGAGGCGGGGCGGGCGGCTGCGGGACGAAACCGTGCGCTGGACGATGGCCGAAGGGGCGGCGCTCGGCCTGATCGGGCTCGGCGGGCTCACCACGGCGACGCGGGCGCTGCTGGCCGAGGACCGGCCAGGAGCGGTCGAGGCGATGATCGACGCGCTGCCGCGTCCGGTGGACCACGTCCTCGTCCAGGCCGACCTGACCGTGGTCGCGCCCGGGCCGCTGGAGGCCGGACTCGCGGCCGAGATGACCGCCGTCGCCGACATCGAATCCTCCGGGCACGCGACCGTCTATCGGATCACCGAGACGTCCGTGCGGCGCGCGCTCGACACCGGGCGGACCGCGGGTGAGCTGCAGCAGCTGTTCTCGACGAAGTCGGCGACGCCGGTGCCCCAGTCGCTGAGTTACCTGATCGACGACGTCGCCCGGCGGCACGGGCGGCTGCGTGGTGGGGCCGCCGAGTCGTTCCTGCGCTGCGACGACGCGTCGCTGCTCGCCGAGGTCATGGGCAGTCCCGTCGCGACCGAGTACGGCTTGCGGATGATCGCGCCGACAGTGCTCATCAGCGCGTACCCGCTCGCCGAAGTCCTCGACGCGCTCCGCGCCGCAGGGTTCGCTCCGGCCGCCGAAGGACCCGACGGACGCGTCATGGACATCAGGCCGTCCGGACGCCGGCTGCCCGCGAAGGCACGTTCCGCGCGTCGCGCGCCTGGCGAGCCCGCCGGGCTGACCGACGACCAGGTCGGCAAGATCGTCGCGCACGTCCGGGCCGGTGACGCCGCTTCGGCGCGCCGCCGGGGCGAGACGGTGCGCGCGCCGCAGGGTGGTGGCTCCGGGGACACGTCCGCGACGCTGGCGCTGCTGTCCCAGGCGACCATCGAGCGGCGCGAGGTGTGGATCGGGTTCGTCGACTCACGCGGGACGGCGAGCCAGCGGGTGGTGCGGCCGCTGCGCGTCGGCGGCGGGGTCCTCGAAGGGACCGACAACGAGCGCTACCCGCTGCACCGGATCACGTCGGCGGCCCTCGTCGAAGACTGACCGACGCCGCATTTAGTCGCCTAGACCAGCTGTTCGGTACGGAGATCCTTCAGCACCATCGACAAGGCCTCGCCGTGGGTGGGCCAGTCCGGTGTGCCGATCCCGGCCGAATGCAGCGCGGCGCGGACAGCGGCGTGACCCTCCGCGATGGCGTGGGAAAGGTCGTCACCGGAAATATCGGCTTCGATCTCCATCACCGCACGCGCCGCGTCCGCGGAAACCGCGCTGTCGACGAACCCGTCGAGGCAGCGTTCTTGTTGGAGCAGCGCTCGCATGACCTTGTCGCAGTAGTCGAAGAGATCACCGTCACCGTCGGCGATGAAGACCCAGTGCGCGTGGACCCTCACACCCATCAGGAACCCCCTTCGATCTCGTAACAAGGTTGACGAAGCAGCCAGGACACCGCGTTCTTTCCGTAGTTGCCGCCGCTCGGCGTCAAGTGGATCCAACGTTGATGCTGCCCGCACGGACACCGGACGGTGTAGTAGGTCGGTGGATCCAAGATCCTCCATCCTGCCCGATGGAAGTGCTCGAGAACAGCTTCCAGATCCTTCCTAGGATGCTTTCTCCAGTACCCCACCGGCTACTCCTTGCCCAGGTTAACGCAGATCAGGAAGACCGGCGTCACGCTGAGATCCCGTTCACGGACGACCGAGAGGTAACCACGGCGAAGCGCGTTCATTACCGAAGGTGCCTGATATTCACCGAAAGTAGTCAACGAGACATGCGATCTGCCGGGCCGCAAGTAGCCCGAGGCCCTCGGCGGGGGCGGGCGAACCGGGAACCAGGGTCCCCAATGTCGCATCAGGGACACTCAGCGTCTCAAATGCGACATTGGGAACACCGCCGAGAGCACCCGGAACACATTCAGAGGACTAAATGCGGAAGGGTCAGAGGGCGCGCAGGCCCTGAAGCACTCGCTCCATGAAAGCGCGCGAAGACGAGTCGCCGAGGATCAGCTCCGTCTGGTGGATCAGCACCAGCCCGGCGTCCGCCATGTCACCCACGATCACCTTCACCACACCCAGCGGCAGCCGCAGATGCGCGGCGATCTCCGCGATCGATCGGGTGTCCAGGCAGAGGTCGCAGATCTGGCGGTGCTCGGGTGTCCGCACGCCGCGGTACCGGCGGCCGTCGTCGGTGGTCGACACCAGCGCCTCCAGCGCCAGGTCGTGCGCGGTGCGGGTGCGTCCGCCGGTGCGGGTGTAGGGCCGGACCCGGGAGCCCGAAGTCGGCAGGTAGACCGAAGCGGGTGCGACGTCAGCGGGCGCGGGACGCGGCGGTGACTGACGGATCGGCGAAGGCATCGACGGGGGTGCGGGAGGCGGCTCGGCCGGGCGCCGCGGCATGACCGTGCTGATCGAGCTCAGCTCGAAGCGGCTCGGCGAGTCGAAGGCTTCGCGTTCGGTGCCCTGGTAGAGAGAGTCCCAGCCGGACGGTTCCGGTTCGGTGAATCCGGTGATCTTCATCGGTCACCCACGTACGCCGCCCTGGAGCTGCGCACGCAGCTCGGGCGTGATCTGCTGGCCGACCCGCTCGACGAGCAGCGTCATCTCGTAGGCCACCGTGCCGATGTCACAGGTCGGCGCGGCCAGCACGGCGAGCGACGAGCCGTCGGCGACCGACATGAGGAAGAGGTAGCCGCGTTCCATCTCGACGACGGTCTGGTTGACCCCGCCCGCGTCGAAGCAGCGCGCCGCGCCGGCGGTGAGGCTGATCAGTCCGGAGGCGACCGCGGACAGTTGTTCGGCCCGTTCCTGCGGCAGTCCGTCCGACGGCGCGAGGAGAAGCCCGTCCGCGGAGACCAGCACGGCGTGCGCCGCGCCGGGAACCCGGCGCGCGAAATCCGTGATGAGCCAGCCGAACGAGCTTTGCTGCCCGGATGCCGTCACAAGTCCCTCCTCGGTGCTCAAGACCACCTGGGCGGCGTGGTCCGGGCGTCTCGCGCCGACCTGCACCGATCCCGGTGCCGTCGAGCCGAAAGACGCCTCCACCCAGCGTATTCGTCCCGTCGATCGTGTCGAGTCCGCCACCCGGCCATCGGCGTTAACCGAACGTAAACGTCCAGCCGCTCACCGCGTCGACCCATCGCGAACCACGCATTCGTGGGTCACCCCGTGGTGGCCGGGTGCGACCAGGTGTGAACCGGTGTCCGCGCAGGTCATCGGCGTCACGGTCGCCCGATCGAGTGGCGCCGGCGCCGGATAGCGGGAAAGGGGCCGCCCGCGTCCGGTCCGGCCGGTGACGCCACTCCCCGAAGCGGGTGAAGCCTGCCGAGTTCACTCCAACGGCCGCATCCGCTCCGGGCTTTTGTCGCCTTTACCCGGCGCGCAACGCCGAATCGTGTGCGATGGCGTGCTGCACGACCGAGATCAACACCTGCTTGGCGGACTCACGTTCCCGGGCGTCACAGGCCATGATCGGCACGGACGGGGAGATCGTCAGCGCGTGCCGGACGTCCTCGATCTGGTGGTGCAGCAGCCGGTCGAAGCAGTTGATCGCCACGACGTACGGCAGCTTCCGGTTCTCGAAGAAGTCGATCGACGGGAACGCGTCGGCGAGCCGCCGCGTGTCGACCAGCACGACGGCACCGATGGCGCCGACCGCGAGGTCGTCCCACATGAACCAGAACCGGTGCTGGCCCGGCGTACCGAACACGTACAGCACCAAGTCCGAGTCCAGCGAAATCCGGCCGAAGTCCATGGCCACGGTCGTCGTCGACTTGTTCGGGGTGGCCGAATTGTCGTCGACGCCGGTACTGGCCTCGGTCATCATGGCCTCGGTGGTCAGCGGATCGATCTCCGAAACCGCTCCGACCAGCGTGGTCTTCCCCGAGCCGAATCCGCCAGCGACCACGATCTTGGCCGACGAAGTCGGTCCGGTCACCTGCGGCGCATTCGCGTCGGAGTCAAATTCTCCGAAGCCCACTGAGCACCCTCTCCATGAACTCGATACTCGGCCGGTCACCCACGTTCTGGCTGGCGGTGTGCACCAGGACCAGACCGAGGCCGGCCACGTCTCCGATCAGCACCCGGACCACGCCGAGCGGCAGGCGCAACAGCGCCGCGACTTCGGCGACGGACCGGGTGTCCAGGCAAAGGTCGCAGATCGACCGGTGTTCGGGGACGCGTACCCGGTCGAGCACGCGTCCCTGTTCGCTGGTCGAGATCAGCGCCTCGATGGCAAGGTCGTACGTCGGCTTGGTCCGTCCCCGCGTGCGGAAGTACGGCCGGACCAGGCCGGAGGATTCGACGTCGGTGGTGTACTGCTCGTCGACGTACTCGTTCTGCGCCTGCTGCGGCAGTGCCGCGGCGAGCGGGTCGGCGGCGGCCGCCGCCCGGCGCTCCTCCTCCTTGTCGAAGGAGAATTTGGCGAATTCGCCGGAATCGTAGAGCGGACCGCTGCCACCACCGAACAGTTCCGCCCCGGGGCCGCCGAGGAGGCGTTCCCGGTAGTCCGAAACGCTGAAATCGGCGGGTCCCTGACCCGCGTTCGAATCGGTCAGCCAGCGGGAAGCCTCGTCCGGGGACACGGGGTCGTTGTCCGACCCCTGTGCCCGCCGCGATCGCCATTCGCGGTCGACCCGGTCCCGGAAGGACGTCCAGTCCTCCCGGCCGTCGTCACGTTCCGACCACCCGCCGGAGAAGTCGTCACCGAGCCGGCCATCGCCCCTCAAGCGCCCGTCGTCCACGGCATTCTCCTCGGTTCCCGGTCGCTCAGCGGCGGACCGACGCGCCCTGCAGCTGCGCGCGCATCTCCGGTGTCAGCTGTTGCCCCACCCGTTCCACCAGCAGGGTCATCTCGTAGACGACCAAGCCGATGTCGCTCTCCGGCGAGCCGAGGACCGCCAGGCAGGACCCGTCGGACACCGACATCAGGAAGAGGAAGCCGTTGGCCATCTCGACCACCGTCTGGGCGACCGTGCCACCTTCGAACACCTTCGCCGCACCGCGGGCGAGGCTCGTGAGCCCCGACGCGACGGCGGCCAGCTGATCGGCCCTGTCCTTGGGAAGTCCCTTCGACGAGGCCAGCAGCAAACCGTCCGCCGACACCACCACGGCATGCGCCGCGCCCGGGACCCGGTGCACGAAATCCGTGATCAGCCAGGCAAAGCTGCTCGTGTGTCCTTTACCCTGCGCCTGGCCGCCAGGCTGCGCCGGACCACCCGGCTGCATCGCACCCGCCCGTGTCACTGTCACTCCTTACTGCTGTCATCGGCAGGGGAACCCGCATCCCCGCCAGTCACCGGAACGCCGTTGTCATCCAGCGCGTCGATCGGACGTTCCTTCAACGCGTGCCGTCCCGACTTGTAGCCCTGCTGGAAGCTTGCCATCCGACTCCGCGCCGCCGTCGCCGAGCGGGCGATCGCACCCGTTCCCGGCATTCCGGAGGTCTTGTCGGCGAACGAGTCTTCCTTCTTCGGCTCGTTCCCGCCGATCGAGCCGGGGACGAGGTACTGGTTCGGCACCCGTTTGGGCAGGCCCGCCGGGGTGATCTCGTCGTTCCGGTCTTCGTACAGGACCTGCGCCGCCTGCCAGCCGTCGTCCGACGCGCTGCGCCAGCCATTGTCCTGGAGCACAGTCTCCGGCGGAACACTCCGCGGCGTCCGAGTGGGCAATGCCTCTCCGGAAGTGTCCTCCGCGGCCGGTTCCTCCCCTTCGGCACCACCGTTACGGGTCTGCGCGGACGCATCGGACTCGACCGGCTCGGTGTAGGTGGTCGGGCTGTCGCCTCCGGCCTCGTCGCCTTCGCTGAACCAGCGCGAGAGCACCGACTGGTAGATCGGCAGCCGCCGGGTGGGCACGTCGTCGTCGAGCGCCGACTTGCCGGCGTCCGAATGCTCCTCCGGCTTGTTCTGCGGCTCGACCGGGGTGTACTTCGGCTCCCGCTTCGGCAGGACCAGCGACGCGAACTGTGTCTCGGTGCCGCTGGAGGCACCGTCGCCGTTGGTGGGCGAGATGTCTTCGGCCGTCGGCCACGCCGGGGTCTCCTCGGCAGGCTTCGCGGGGCTGAGGAACGGCCCGGCCGCGTTCTTGCCCGCGACCAGGTCGTCGAGGCTGATCGGCTGGTCGAGCGGGACGAGCCCGCCCTGCTGCGCGACCGGTTGCGAAGCCGGGGGCTTCGACGGCGGCGGT
Organism: Amycolatopsis lurida; assembly: GCF_900105055.1. Taxonomy (NCBI): domain Bacteria; kingdom Bacillati; phylum Actinomycetota; class Actinomycetes; order Pseudonocardiales; family Pseudonocardiaceae; genus Amycolatopsis; species Amycolatopsis lurida. Next base: position 4,936,251 of record NZ_FNTA01000004.1, on the reverse strand, counting down.
GGCGTCATCTCCAGGCCGCGGTCGGAAGCCGGGATGTTCGGCAGCGAGGTCGACATGTCGGACACCGACGGCATCGAGGGCATCGACGTTTCCGAGCGGTTCGCCGGCGGCGGGGTGTTGCGCACGCCGGGCCGCATCTGCGTGAGCAGCTCGGCGGGCACGACGACCCGCGCGATCACGCCACCCTCGATGTCCTCGTTCTCCCGGAGCCGGACCTCGATGCCGTGACGGCGCGCCAGGCGCGCGACCACGTACAGGCCCATCCGCCGGGTCACCGAGACGTCCAGGTCCGGCGGGTCGGCGAGCCGCTGGTTGACCTCGGCGAGGCGCTCCTCGGTCATGCCGACACCGTGGTCGGTGACCTGGATGGCGAGCGCCTTCTTGCGGGTGATCACCGCGCGGACGGTCACCTTCGTCTCCGGCTCGGAGAAGTAGGTGGCGTTGTCCAGCAGTTCCGCGAGCACGTGCACGAGGTCGTGGATCGTCAGGCCCTGGACGGCGACCTCGGGGACGATCCCGATCTCGATCCGGGCGTACTGCTCGATCTCCGAGACCGCGGCGCCGATGACGTCGGCGGCGGGCACCGGCTTGGGCACCGACTTCGCGAGACCGGCGCCCGAGAGCACCAGGAGGCTTTCACCGTTGCGGCGCAGCCGCGTGGCGAGGTGGTCGAGTTCGAACAGGCTGGCCAAGTGGTCCGGGTCCTGCTCGTCGGCCTCGAGCCGGTCGATGACGCCGAGCTGGCGTTCCACCAGCCGCTGCGACCGGCGGGACAGGTTCACGAAGATGCCGTTGACGTTCTCGCGCAGGAGGGCCTGTTCGGCGGCCATCTTGACGGCCTGTTCGTGGACGACGTCGAACGACCGCGCCACTTCACCGATCTCGTCACGCGAAGTGACGGGCACCGGCTCGACCGACCGCTTCGAGGCGTTGACCGGGTCCGGGTCGTCGAGGATGGCTTGCACGGTTTCCGGCAGTCGTGTGTACGCGACGTCGAGCGCCGTCTTCCGCAGCACCCGCAGCGGGCGGAGCATCAAGCGGGCGATGACGAGCATCAAGAACAGCGCCGCGAGCAGGGCCAGCAGCACGATCGCGCCACCGATCCAGGCCGAGTTGATCGCGTCGGTGGCCAGGCCGTCGGCCTGTGCCCGCAGCTGGCCGAGGAGGTTGGTCTCGACCGCGCGCAGCTTGTCCAGCGCGACCCGGCTGTCGTTGCCGAGGGCGACGTTGTCGATCGACGGCGGCTCGTTCTGCTGGTGCAGCGAGAACGCCATCGTGGTGATCCGGCGGCGGTCGTCGACCTCGGGGCCGGAGAAGGTGTCCGAGTAGAGCTGCCGCTGCTCGGGGCTGGCGTTGGCGACGAAGGCCGCCGTCGAGGCGTCGCCGCTCGCGACCGCCGAGCGGGCCTGGTCGAACAGGTCGCCGGGGAACCCGGAGCGGAAGGAGGCGATCAGCAGCGCCGCGTCACCGCGGGCGATGAACTCCTTGCTCTCACTGATGGCCTGCACGGTGACACCGAGCCGGAGCACGTCGCGGTTGGCCACCGCGGTGGTCACCTCACGGCCGAGCTGGACCAGCGAGTCGAGGATGCCGGAGTAGGCGATGAGGACCGGCGTGTCGCCCAGGAGCGAGGTGTTCATCGCGCCGCGCAGCGGGCGCAAGGCGTCGAGCCGCTGCAGACCACGCGAGTAGCGGTCCCTGGTGTCCTGATCGTCCGGGTTGATCTGGTTCGCCGAGGCCCGCAGATCGTCGATGGCGCGGTCGACCTTGGCGATCTGTGCGTCGAGACCGTTCTGGCGCGACGGGTCACCGGAGGCGATCTTGGCGACGGCGAGCGCGCGTTCGCTCTGAAGCTCGTGCACCACGAGCGTGATCTTGTCGGCGAACGCGACCTGGTCGGCGGTGTCCTGGAACCTCGCCGCCTCGCCGCTGTCGTCGATCACGCGCAGCGTGCCGAGCGCGAGCGCCGTCAGCGTCGGAATGATCAGAATGGCCGCGAGCTTCGATCGCAGACGCCAGTTACGCAGGCCCAGGAACGACCCGGCCTTCCCACCAGGACCGTCTCCGGTATCCCGCGCAGGGGCCCCTCCCACCCCCGCGGTGTCTTCGTTCGGCACCGCCGCACCACCATCATCTTCATTCGGGCCGGGAAAGCCCATTTTGGACATGCCGTTCTCGAGCTGGCCGTACTGCTGCTGTCTGGGTCGGTTGTCGGAGACCACTACCCGCACACTCCCCTCATTCGGGAGGGATGCGCACGGCGTGAGTATCCACTCATCCGAATGAGGAAGTCTTCTTCGACGTGATCTCTCAAGTGCACTTGACCGAAACCCTGCTCGGTGCCATTGGTCTGTTCGGCCTAACCCGCCAGTGCGCGGGCGCGCACCAGTGAAGCACGGACGTGTTCACCGTATTTGACGTGTGCGACACAGAGTGCCTTGCACCTCGGGAAAGGTCCAGAGCGTTCGGCCATCCAAGGCACTCTCTTTCACTACATCAGTGGTCCACACCTCACTACCGGTGCATGAGGGTAGCGAACGGGCGGCCCAGATGTAACCCTTCGGTCAAGACCTCCGAGAAAGCCCCGGACGGGTCTTGACCCGTGGGCGCTCAGTTGTCAACAAGTCCCCGGCGCGAACACGCCCAGTTGTGTTCACTTCTGACAAACAACCTGTTCGGGTGATCGTTACCACTTGGGATCATGGGATGACCACCCATTGTGAGCACAGTGTGTGTTCTCTACAGTGGGCCCTGACTTGAGACAAAGAGTCACTTCCGAATTCCACATCAGGCCACGTCATCACGTGTCCCTCCCCTTGATCAGGAGCATCACTTGCTTGGCTCTGCAAGCTCGAAGAAGGCCTTGAGCGTCAGCCTGGGTCGGCGTGGAGCCCTCGCATTCGCGATGGCGGCCGCAGTTTCGGTATCGGTCAGCGGCTGCGGACTCCTCGGCGGCGACGATTCGTCCTCCTCCGGCGGCTCGGGGAACCTGGAGAAGTCGAAGATCAAGGTCGCCGTGATGTCGACGATCGACCTGGCCCCGTTGCGTCTCGCCCAGGACGGCGGCTACTTCAAGAACGAAGGTCTCGAGGTCGAGGCCATCGAAGCCGCGACCGGCCAGGTCTCGCTGACCAAGCTGATCGGCGGCGAAGTCGACATCGCGTACGCGAGCTACACGCCGTTCTTCATCGCGATGAGCAAGAACACCGCCGACATCAAGCTGGTGGCGGACGCTTCCTCCGCGGGCCCGAAGAGCACGATGCTGGTCACCCTGCCGACGTCTTCGGTGAAGAGCGTCAGTGACCTGGCCGGCAAGAAGATCGGCATCACCGCGCCGAACACCGTGTCGGACACACTGTCCAAATCGGTCATGAAGGACCACGGCGTCGACGCCAGCAAGGTCCAGTGGGTGCCGATCCCGCTGCCGAACGTCGGAACCGCGCTCAAGAACGGTGACATCGACGCCGGCTTCCTGACCGAGCCGTTCATCACCCAGACCGCCAAGCAGGCGGGCACCGTCCCGGTCGTGGACACCGCCACCGGCGCGACCCAGGACTTCCCCACCGCGGGCTACGGCTCGCTCGGCAAGTTCGTCTCGGAGAACCCGAAGACCGTGGCCGCCTTCCAGCGCGCCATGCAGAAGGCCACCCGCGACGCGGCGGACCGCTCCAAGATCGAGCCGCTGCTGGTCAAGTACGCCAAGATCGACCAGGACACCGCCGCGCTGACCACGCTGCTGACGTTCCAGTCCACCCTGGACCCCCGCCGCATCCAGCGGGTCCCGGACCTGCTCCTGCAGATGGGCGCGATCCAGACCAAGATCGACGTCGGCCCGATGATCGCGGCGCAGACCACCAGCTGATGACTCGCGGTTACTCTGAATTGCCCATTCACGCGGAATTCAGTCACTGAAAGTAATGATGTCCAAGCGGGTGATCAAGCGATCGGGCGAATGGCCTAAAATGATCACCCGCTCACGACACCCATTGTGAGCAGGTGGGCAAATCTCTAAGGTGACCGCGTGCCTGGCGAAATGAAGCCACGACACGGATGAAAAAACCCAACGGTGATTCATTGTTTCCGAGGAGCTGGCTTTGTTTCGAAACGCCATGAGCAGGAACGGTGCACGGAGAGGACGGGGTGCCGTCAGCGTCGCCCTGAGCGCGCTCATGCTGGCCACGTTGGGCGCCTGTGGCGCACTCGGTGGAGAGGACACGTCGAAGGCGTCGGGTGGCGAAGGCGGGCTGGAGAAGCCGAAGATCAAGGTGGCCCTGCTGCCAGTCGTCGACCTCGCGCCGCTGCGGCTGGCGCAGGAAGGCGGCTACTTCAAGGCCGAAGGTCTCGAGGTCGAAGCGGTCGACGCCCCCAGTGGCCAGCAGGCGATGACCAAGATGATCGGTGGCGAGGTCGACATCGCCTTCTCCACCTACATGCCGTTCTTCGTCGCGAAGAGCAAGGGCGCGGCCGACATCCGCCTCGTCGCCGACTCCGTTTCGGCCAGCCCCAAGAGCAACGCCGTCGTCACCGTGCCGACCTCCTCGGTCAAGACGATCAACGACCTCGCGGGCAAGAAGATCGCGATCACCGACAAGAACACCGCCTCCCACCTGCTCACCGTCTCGGTGATGAAGGACCACGGCGTGGACACCAGCAAGGTCCAGTGGGTGCCCATGCAGCTGCCGAACATCGCCGCGGCGCTCTCGTCGGGCCAGGTCGACGCGGGTTACCTGCCCGAGCCGTTCCTGACCCAGGCCTCGAAGGTCGTCGGCGCGACCCCGGTCGTCGACATCTCGACCGGCGCCACCCAGGACTTCCCCCTGGCGGGCTTCGGTGCGCTCGGCTCCTTCGTGGACAAGAACCCCAAGACGCTGGCCGCGTTCCAGCGCGCACTGGCCAAGGCCGTGCGCGATTCGGCCGACCGTTCCAAGATCGAACCGATGATCGTCAAGTACGCCAAGGTCGACGCCGAAACCGCTTCACTGCTCACGCTGCCGACGTTCGGGTCCACACTGGACGCCCGTCGCCTGCAGCGCGTGCCGGACCTGCTGCTGCAGACCGGAGTGATCACGGCCAAGCTCGACGCCGCTCCGATGCTCGCCCCTCAAGCTGGATAAAGGTCAAGGTGCCACGACTTCTCCGTGCCCTGGCCGGTCTGGCCGGTTTCTTCCTCGTCTGGGAAGTGATCGTCCAGGCCGGCCTGGTCCGTAAAGAGTTCCTCCCCCCGCCGTCCGTCGTCCTCGTGACGATCTTCGAACAGTTCGGCGAGACCCAGTTCATCCGGGACCTGGTCGCCACGTTCCTCGCGTGGGCGATCGCCCTGCTGATCGCGGTCGCCATCGCCGTGCCCGCCGGGCTGCTGCTGGGCAGCATCCCCGGCCTGCGCACCGCGACCGCGGTGGTCATCGAGTTCCTGCGGCCGATCCCCGCCGTCGCGCTGATCCCGCTGGTGCTCCTGCTGATCGGCGGCGGGCCCGAAGCGAAGATCACGCTGGCCGTGTACGCGTCGTTGTGGCCCATCATGTTCAACACGATCTACGCGCTCGGCGAGATCGACCCCGTGCTGCAGGAGACCGCGAAAGCCTGCGGTACCAGCAAGTTCCGGACGTTGACGTCGGTGGCGCTGCCGCATACCGCGCCGTTCGTGTTCACCGGGGTCCGGCTGTCCGCCAACATCGCGCTGATCGCGGTGGTCAGTACCGAGTTCCTCGCCGGCGCCAAACTCGGCATCGGCAACTTCATCATGCAGGCCAGCACCGGTTCCACCAGGTTCGACCTCGTGCTCGCCGGCACCGTGGTGGTCGGCGCGCTCGGCTTCCTCATCAACGGCGGGCTCGAGATGATCGGCAGGCGGGCGTTCCGCTGGAGCACGGTCGACCGGGAGGCGGTCTCGTGACGACCCTCACGCTGACCAGCCGCGTCGGCAGGCGCGTGGGCCGGGGTATCGGCATCCTGGTCCGCAACTGGCTGCTGTTCTTCGCCCTGCTCGGGATCTGGGAGCTCGCGACCAGGCTCGCGGAAAGCCCGTTCTTCCCGCCACCGACCGAGATCCTGTCCGCCTCGGTGAAACTGTGGTTCACCGGCCCGGCCTCACAGCTGTTCCTGACCGACACCGTGTTCGACAATGTCCTGCCGAGCCTCGGCCGGACGCTCGGCGGCTGGCTCCTGGCCGGCGCCCTCGGTGTCGCGCTGGGTGTCCTTTTGGGACGGTCGAAGACCGGGATGGACTACGTCGGACCGCTTTTCGCGTTCTTCCGCTCGGTGCCGCCGCCCGCGCTGATCCCGGTGTTCATCGTCCTTTTCGGACTCGGGCCGGGGATGCAGACCGGATCGATCATCTTCGGCGCGATCTGGCCGGTGCTGCTCAACACCGTGGACGGCGTCCAGTCGGTGGACCAGGTGAAGATCGACACCGCGAAGTCGTTCCGGACCCCCCGGTCGTACTGGGTGCGCTCGATCGTGCTGCCCGCCGCCGGGCCGAAGATCTTCGCGGGTCTGCGGCTGAGCCTGTCCATCTCCTTGCTGCTGATGGTGATCTCGGAACTGGTCGGCTCCTACAACGGCATCGGCCGGTCCCTGATGGACGCCCAGCAGGCGTTCGACTTCCCGCTCATGTGGTCGTGGCTGGTCCTGCTCGGGCTCCTCGGCTTCGGGTTCAACGCGGCCTTCCTCGCGGTGGAGCAGAGAGTGCTTCGCTGGCAGCCCACCCGCAACGGCCGTCTCTAGTTTTCGAAGGGTCAGCAAGATGTCAACCATGCTCGAAGTCTCCGGGCTGAACCACCGGTACGGCGCGGGAGAAAAGGCGCACGTCGCGGTCAACGACCTGTCGTTCACCGTCGAAGCGGGACAGCTCGCGAGCATCGTCGGCCCGTCGGGCTGCGGCAAGTCGACGCTCCTGCGCTGCATCGCCGGGCTGATCAAGCCGACGTCCGGCCGCGTCAGCCTGCACGGCGACGACGTCTCCGGCGTCCCGGAGGATCTGGCCGTCGTGTTCCAGGACTACAGCCGTTCGCTGTTCCCCTGGCTGTCGGTCGCGAAGAACGTCGAGTTCCCCTTGCGGTGGCGCAACTTGAGCCGCTCAGAGCGCCGAACGCGGGCGCAGGAGGCGCTGGAGTCGGTCGGTCTTTCCGGGGTCGGCTCGAAGTTCCCGTGGCAGCTCTCGGGCGGTATGCAGCAGCGCGTGTCGATCGCGCGGGCGCTGGCCAGCCGTCCGGCCCTGCTGCTGATGGATGAGCCGTTCGCGTCGGTCGACGCGCAGACGCGGTTCGAGCTCGAAGACCTGACTCGGCGCGTGCAGCGTGAGAACGGGAGCACGGTCCTCGTCGTCACGCACGACATCGACGAGAGCGTCTACCTGTCGGACCGGGTGCTGGTGCTGTCGAAGTCGCCCGCGAAGATCGTCGCGGACCTGCCGGTCGGGCTGCCCGCGGAACGGGACCAGATCACCACGCGCGAGTCGGCGGAGTTCGTGACGCTGCGCGGTGAGGTGGCGCGGCTGCTGCACGGCGGTGCCCCCGAAGCCGTCACCGCGGCTTCCGACGCGGCCGAGTACGAACTGGCGCAGCAGGAGGCTGCCGCCTCCGACGCCGAGGCCGAGGCGCGCGCGAAGAGCTGAAAGTACGTGAAGGCCCCCTTCATTGCGCTAGGCGCAGTGAAGGGGGCCTTCACGTACTTCTGGGAGTGGCGCCGGGCCACGGTGGGCGACGCGGCCGAGCAGGTGTTGCGAAAGTGGCTTTCGCAACGCTCCACATGGAACTCACGACCACGCGACGCGTCGAAGGGCGCTTTCCCCGCATCACATGCGGGGAAAGCGCCCTTCGGCTCTCTCAGTACAGCGTGCGCGGGTTCGCGTCGATGCGGACGTGCACCAGATGCGGCCGTTCGTCCGGCAGCGCGGCCTCCAGCGTCGGCTTGAGGTCTTCGGCCTTCTCGACGACCGAAGTCCGCAGCCCCAGGCTCTTCGCCAGCGCGGGGAAATCGATGCCGCCGAGGTCGACGCCCGGCACCTTCTCGCCGCCCGCCGCCTCGCCGAGGATGCGCACGGCGGCGTACTGCGAGTTGTCGAAGATCACGAACGTCACCGGCAGGTTGTGCTGCGCCGCCGTCCACAGTGCCTGGACGCAGTACATGCTCGACCCGTCGCCGAGGATCGCGACGACCTTGCGGTCCGGGCGGGCCAGCGCGGCACCGACGGCGGCCGGGAGGCCGTAACCGAGGGTGCCGCTGGCGACGGTGAGGAAACCGGTGTCGGTGGACTTGATCGGCAGGTGGTCGTGCAGTTCGTTGCGGTGGCTCGGGGTCTCTTCGACGACGATCGCGTCTTCCGGCAGGACCTCCGAGATCACTGAGTAGGCGTAGGCCGGGGTGATCGGCGTGACCGCGGCGGGCTTTTCCAGCCGGGTACGGGGTTTCGGCGCTTCCCGCGGCGCGGCGCGGTCCAGCAGTGCGCGGATCGCGAGCTTCGGCGTCGCGCGGATGCCGGTGCCCTCCGCGGCCCTGGCGAGGATCTGTTCGTCGTCGCTGACCAGGAACAACGGCGGCAGCGCGGTTTCCGACTCGCCCCGGTACACGTGATAGGTGAACGCCGGGGCGCCGATGACGACCACGAGATCGTGCTCGGTCAGCGCGCTCGCGAGCGCTTTCCGTTCCGGCTGCAGGAATCCGAAGAACTGCGGGTGATCCTCGGGGAACGAGCAGCGCGCCCCCATCGGCGGCGCCCAGACTCCGGCGCCCACCTTCTCGGCCAGTTCGACGACGTCCGGCACGGCGCCTTCCCCGTCGATACCGGGGCCGACCACGATCGCCGGGCGCTCGGCGGTGTCCAAGGCGGACACCAGTTCGTCCAAAGCGGACGGATCGGGCGCGAAACCGGGGATCCGCGGCCGGGAGACGATCGGCTTCGAGGTCTCGGCGTCCCAGTCGTCCACCGGCACCGAGACGAACACCGGCCCCATGGGCGCCTGCGTCGCGATGTGATACGCCCGCGCCAGCGCCGCCGGGACGTCCTCGGCCCTCGCGGGCTCGCAGCTCCACTTCACGTACGGCTTGGGGAAGTTCGCCGCCTCGACGGCGCCGAGGAACGGATCGTCCGGCAGCAGCGACCTGGTCTGCTGGCCCGCGAGGATGATCAGCGGAGCGTTGTTGCGGTACGCGGTGAAGATATGCCCGAGCGCGTGACCCACCCCGCCGGCGGAGTGCAGGTTCACCAGCGCCGCCTGCCTGCTCGCGCGGGCGTACCCGTCGGCCATCGCGACGACGGAAGCCTCGTGGAGCGCGAGCACGTAGGTGAAGTCGTCGGGCCACTCCGTGAGGAAGGCGATCTCGGTCGTTCCGGGATTGCCGAAAACGGTGGTCAGGCCCAGATCGCGCAGCAGTTCCCTGGTCGCGTCACGTACGGTGCGGGTAGCCATGGCCACACGCTATCTCGTCGGCACCCGATAGTTGAAGATGCAACCTCGTATCACCGTATGTGGTCTGGACCTGACCCGGCGCATCCGGACTACTCCTTGACCAGCGCCGCCCACTCACGAACGGCGGCGACGTCCACATCGGACTCCCAGCCGCCCGGGCGGACCGCGCCGCCGACGTGGAACGCGCCGACCCCGCCCGCTCGCAGCAGATGCACCTGCTGTGCCCGCAGACCGCCGCCGACCAGCAGCCGGGGCCCGTCCTCACGCCGGGCGAGCCGCTGCAGCACCGAAAGCCCGTGCGCGACGCCGTGCGGATGCCCGGCCGCGAGCACCGTGTCGCAGCCGAGGGCGGCCAACTCGTCGTAGGTGCGCAACGGGTCCCGCGCGCGGTCGATGGCACGGTGGAAGGTCCACGGCAACCCGTCGAGCTCCTTGACCAGGGTCTCGCAGGCTTCGACGTCGATTTCGCTTTCCAGGTCCAGGAAGCCGAAGACGAACTCCCGCGCGCCCGCGTCGATCAGACGCGCGGCGTCCGCACGCAGCCCGTCGAGGTCACCGGCGGCGAAGGACATGTTGTCGCGCAGCATCACCCGCACCGGGAGATCGGTGGCTCCCAGTACGTCGCGCAGCGTCTCGACCGACGGCGTGAGCCCGTCGCTGGCCATGTCGCTGACCAGTTCGAGGCGATCGGCCCCGCCCTCCTGCGCGCGCTCCGCGTCCACCGCGGTCAGCGCGATCACTTCCAGCAGGCCGGTTTTCGGGGTCATGGACCTTCCAATTCGCTCAATCCGAGGGGTTGTCGTCACCCCTGGCGTGGCGACCGCGCCGGAATCCGCCTTGCAGGCTGGTCATCCGTTCGCGGACCGCTTCGGGGGAAAGTGAGAGTATCGGCCTCTCCCCTCGCGGCTTCTCCGGCCTGTCGTCCTGCGACCGGGCCTCGGGAACGACGGCGGGCAGCACCGGCCAGGTCTCCTCCGCCCCGTCCTCCTGTTCCAGTTCGGCGGGCGTCGGCCAGGCGGGTTCCGGTTCCTTTTCCTTCGGCTCCAGCGGCTTCAGCGTCGGTTCGGTCGGCTCGTCCGGATCCTGCGCGGGTTCCTCGGGGACGGCGTGTTTCACCGGCTCGAACGAAGGCAAGGAAGGCGGGCCGGGTTCCGCGGGCGAAGGCCCTTCGCGCGGGCCTCCGTGGTCGAACCACTGCGAAAGCACGCTCTGGTACTTGGGCATCCGCTCGGTCGGCGAGTCCAGCTCGAGATGGTCGACGGCGTCGTCGTCCGAAGACGGCCATTCCGGCGGGTTCTCGCGTTCCACGACGGGGGCGCGCCGCAGGGGACCGGGGTCCAGCACTGGCGCGAACCGCGACTCCTCGGCGCTCTCCTCCGGCTCGGGCAGCGGCGGGACTTCCAGCGGCGGCTCGGGTTCCGGCTCCGGGACGACGACGGTGACGGGCACGGGTTCCGGAATCGGGGCGGGCCGGGGCGCTTCGACGATGAGTTCGGCGGGCACGACGACCACCGCGGTGATCCCGCCGCCGTCGGCGGACCGGAGGCGGACGTCGATGTGGTGCCGGATCGCCAGCGTCGCGACCACGAACAGGCCCATCCGCCGGGAGACCTCGACGTCGACGTCCGGCGGGTTCGCCAGCCGCGCGTTGGTCCGGTCGATCTCCGCCTGCGGCATCCCGGCGCCGTGGTCGGTGATCTCGATCTGCCATTCCCCGCGGTCGGTCTCGTGCCCCTCGACCTGCACCATCGTGCTCTGATCCGAATAGCGGGTCGCGTTCTCCAGCAACTCGGAGACCACGTGCACGAGATCGTTGACGGCCTCGCCGCGCACCGCGATCCGCGGTTCCGGGCCCAGTTCGATCCGCTGGTAGTGCTCGACCTCCGAGAGCGCGGCACCGATGATCTCGTCGGCGACGACGGCGCCACCGTCCTCACGGACGACGTCGGTTCCGGACAGCACCAGCAGGTTCTCGCTGTTGCGGCGCATCCGGGTCGCGAGGTGGTCGAGTTCGAAGAGCCCGGCGAGCGTGTCGGGGTCCTGTTCGTCGGCCTCCATGCGGTCCAGCACGGACAGCTGCCGTTCGACCAGATCCTGGCTCCGCTGCGACAGGTTCACGAACATCGCGTTGATGTTCTCCCGCAGCATCGCCTGTTCCCCGGCGAGCCGGACGGCCTCGCCGTGCACCGCGTCGAACGCGCGTGCCACCTGGCCGAGTTCCTCGCGGCTGAACACCGGGACCGGGGCGACGGCCAAGCGCCGCCGCAGGTTTTCCGGCTGCGGTTCGGGGTCGCTGAGCAGTCCTTCGACGGCCGCCGGCAGCTGGTGCTCGGCGACGTGGAGCGCGCTGCGGCGCAGGATCCGCAGCGGCCGCAGCAGCGATCGCGCGATGATCACCGAGAGCACCCCGGCGACGACCAGCACGGCGAGCACGATGCCGCCGTCCCAGATCGCGGACGTCCTCGCCCGTGCCGCGAGGGCGTCGGTGCGTTCCTGAAGCTGGACGAGCAGCGCCTGCTGCACCTGGTGGGCCAGATTGACCGTGTAGGTGGCGGAGGTGTCCCACTGGTTCGGGTCCAGCCCGCCGAGCCCCTGGTCGTTCTCCGCGCGGATGAGCGCCGATTCGACCATGTCGTTGCCGATGTCGACGATCAGGCCGATGACCGTGTCGTCGTACATCCGCTGCTGCTCGGGGGTCGCGAAGGTGCGGTAGTCGTTGCGGGCGGCGGCGAGTTCGGCCTCCGCGCCGAGCAACGCGCGGGTCCGGTCCCGGTTGAGGCCGCCCTGCGCGAGCGCGGCCGCCATGATCGCGCGTTTGACCGACATCTGGTCCTTGACCCGGGCGAGGGCGTTGCCCGCGAGGCGGAGCTTCCCCAGATCCGGGTCGGAGACGTCGGCGGCGGTGGAATCGCTGATGTCGAGCAGGCCGGAGATCAGGTCGCTGTAGGAGCGCAGCACCGCGTCGGCGGGAAAGGCGGAGTGTTCCGCGGAAAAGCGGAGGCCGGTCAGCACGCGCAGCCGGTCGCTGGTCTGCTGCAGGCTGGTCGCGGTCTTGCCGCCGAGCCTGCTCTTGCTCTCGCCGAGCGTGCGATCGAACGTGCCGATGGCCTCGTCGACGCGCTTGCGCTGTTCCGTCAGTTCGGAAAGGTCGCCCTTGCGATCGCCGGCGACGAACCGGACGGTGAGATCTCGTTCGCGCTGGAGCTGGTGCACGGCCTCGGCGACGGTGCTGTCGACGCGGCCGCGGGTGGCGAACTCGGCCAGCTGCCTCGCGTCCCGCAGATCGGAGTTGACCCGGAGCCCGACGAGGGCGACCACCGCGAGGGCGGGAATCAGGAGTACCACGAAGAGTTTGGTACGCAGGTGCCAGTTCCGCAGCCGCCAGCGTCCGCCGACACGAGGATGCCGTTCCGCCGCGTCGCCCCCACGGGGACGCTTGTCGCGACGGGCCACCTGGTTTCCTTTTCCCACCACGGGACCCTTTCCCATGGCTGACATCGGGGACGAGAGCCCGAACCTACTGTAGAGTAACAAGGTTCGAGAACGATCGAAAGCCGCGCCATCGGGCGCCTCCCGCAGGCGATCGTATGGGGCCCGGACCATACGATCCAGAAGGAGGAGCACATTCTCTCGGTAGGTGAGCGGTGACGAAGATGCGCGTCTTGGCGATTCCGCTGGTAGCGGCGCTGCTGGCGGCCGCCGGTTGCGGAGTGTTTTCCGGTGGTGACGCAAGTACCGACGCGCCACTCGAACGGACGGAACTGCGTATCGGCGTCAGCAGCCCGATCGACACGGCACCGTTGCGGGTCGCCGTCGCCGAGGGGAAGTTCACCGCGGCCGGCCTTTCCGTGACCCTCGCCGAAGTCCCCGCCGACCAGGCGATCGGCAAACTCGCCGCGGGCGAGATCGATCTGGCGTTCGCGAGTGACGTGTCGATCTTCCGCGCCGCCGCGGCCGGGACGGCGCTCCAGTTGCAGGGCGAGGCGTACACCGCCGGCCGCAACACCATGGCGCTCGTCACACTCCCCGGCTCCGACTACACCGAGCCGACCCTCAAGAAGTCGCCGAAGATCGCGGTGAACATGCTCGACGACGTCGGTGTGCTGGCGGCCCGCTCGGTACTGGCGACCGCGGGGGTCGACGTGAACCGGATCCAGTTCAAGCAGCACCCGTTCGACCGGATGCCCCAGGCGTTGCAGGCGGGCGAGGTCGATGCCGCGTGGATGGTCGAGCCGTACATCACCAGGGCCGAAAAGGAACTCGGGGCGAGCATCCTCGCCGACGGCGCCCGCGGCGCGACACTGGACTTCCCGATGTCGTCATACGTTTCGACGGGCGCCTTCGGGCAGGGCAACGCCCGCACGCTCGCCGTCTTCCGCAAGGTGCTCGGCGAAGCGCAGGTGCGGGCCGCTGACCCGGCCGTCGTCCGTGACGCGCTGCCGTCGTTCTCCGACATCGACCGGACGACGGCGTCGCTGATCTCGCTCGGGACGTACCCGGTGTCCCTCAACGGCATCCGGCTGCAACGCGTCGCCGACCTGATGCACAACTCCGGCCTGCTCGGCGCGCGGCTCGACGTGCAGTCGATGGTGGCGCGCCCGTAACGGGTTCCTCGTGAGTGGTAAGGACGGTTAGAACCGTCCTTACCACTCACGACCACGCGCTAGATGTTCTCTCCGGTCGGCCTGAGACATACGGTGCGCACGGGCGGCCCGGTGTAGCGCAGTTCGGTGTCCTCCGGCATGCAGACGGCCGCCGATCCCCGCATCACGGTCGCGCGCGCCTCCGCGCTGATGTCGCTGCAGCGGACCTTCGCGATCCGCGTCTCGTGCACGACGTCGCGCAGGCAGTCCCCGCTCTCGACGTTCAGCGCGAGGCAGAGCGTCTTGTCCGCCCTCTTGCTCGACGAACCCCCGTACAGCTCGAACTGGATGTAGTCGGCGCTACGGCAGTCCGACGAGCCCGACCGCACCTCGTCGACGCGGAAGGTCGCGCGATCCGACGAGCAACTGGCCGTCGTGTAGCTCTGCTTGCCGCCCGCCTCGTCGGTCAGGTACAGGCACTTGCCCGCCTCGACCCTGGTGAACCGGCTCGACTGCGAGAGCCCGAAGGCGGCCAGGCTCCCCAGGCCCAGCGCGGCGACGACGCCCAGCACGATCGAGACCTTGGCCGGCACGCTCAGCGGTGGCGGCTTGGGGAACGGCGTCGGCGGTACCGCCTCGGGCATCGGGGGCAGCGGCGCGGGCGCGTTGAACGGGTCGAACTCGGGTGTCCCGCCGGTCGGTGTAGTCGTCAAGGTCCCCTCCAGTCACCTGCCGCATATCCTTCCACCAGCGGTGCCGCGGCGGGAGCCGGTGTGGCCGGAACGTATAAAGGACGATGTGACCGATGGCCCGCTGATCGTCCAATCCGACAAGACCGTGCTCCTCGAGGTCGACAACAGCCAGGCCGACGACGCGCGGATCGCCATCGCGCCGTTCGCCGAACTGGAACGCGCGCCCGAGCACGTCCACACCTACCGGATCACGCCACTGGCGTTGTGGAACGCCCGCGCGGCGGGCCACGACGCCGAACAGGTCGTCGACGCGCTGACGACGTACTCGCGCTTCCCCGTCCCCCAGCCGCTGCTCATCGACATCGTGGACACGATGGGCCGGTTCGGGCGGCTGCAGATCGCGAACCACCCGGCGCACGGCCTGGTGATGTCGACCATCGACCGCGCGGTGCTGGAAGAGATCCTCCGGCACAAGAAGATCAGCCCGATGCTGGGCGCCCGCATCGACGAGGACACCGTCATCGTGCATCCGTCCGAACGCGGGCGGCTCAAGCAGGCGCTGCTGAAGGTCGGCTGGCCCGCCGAGGACCTCGCCGGCTACGTCGACGGCGAAGCGCATCCGATCGACCTCGCCGAGGTCGACTGGGAGCTGCGCGACTACCAGCGCAAGGCCGCCGAGGCGTTCTGGGCGGGCGGCTCCGGCGTCGTCGTGCTGCCGTGCGGCGCGGGCAAGACGCTGGTCGGCGCCGCGGCCATGGCACACGCGAAGGCGACCACACTGATCCTGGTGACGAACACCGTCGCCGGACGGCAGTGGAAGCGGGAGCTGGTCGCGCGGACCTCGCTCACCGAGGAGGAGATCGGCGAATACTCCGGGGAGAAGAAGGAGGTCCGGCCGGTCACCATCGCGACCTACCAGGTGGTCACGCGCAAGACCAAGGGCGAATACAAGCATCTGGACCTGTTCGATTCGCGGGATTGGGGCCTGGTCGTCTACGACGAGGTCCACCTGCTGCCCGCGCCGGTGTTCCGGATGACCGCGGACCTGCAGTCGCGGCGCCGCCTCGGGCTGACCGCGACCTTGGTGCGCGAGGACGGGCGCGAGGGCGACGTGTTCTCCCTGATCGGACCGAAGCGGTACGACGTCCCGTGGCGCGACATCGAGGCGCAGGGCTGGATCGCACCGGCGGAATGCACCGAAGTCCGGGTGACGCTGACGGACGCCGAAAGGCTCGCGTACGCGACCGCCGAGGCCGAGGAGCGGTACAAACTGGCGGCGACCGCGGACACCAAGACCAAGGTGATCAAAGCGCTGGTCGACCGGCATCCCGGCGAGCCGACCCTGGTCATCGGGGCCTATCTCGACCAGCTGGAGATGATCGGCGACGAACTCGACGCGCCGGTGATCCAGGGCGCGACACGGAACAAGGAACGCGAGGAACTGTTCGACGCGTTCCGTCGCGGCGAGGTCAGGACCCTGGTCGTTTCGAAGGTCGCGAATTTCTCGATCGACCTGCCGGAGGCGTCGGTCGCCATCCAGATCTCCGGGACGTTCGGCTCGCGGCAGGAAGAGGCACAGCGGCTCGGACGGCTGCTCCGGCCCAAGGGCGACGGGCGGCAGGCGCATTTCTACTCGGTCGTCTCGCGGGACACCGTGGACACGGAGTACGCGGCGCACCGGCAGCGGTTCCTGGCGGAACAGGGGTACGCGTACCGGATCGTGGACGCGGACGACCTGCTGCGCCCCATGTAGGACGGTCTTCGGTCTTGGGTGGCCGCTCCGTGAAGAACTCGTTGCGAAAGTAGCTTTCGCGGCAGCACCTCCCGGCCTCGAAAAGTCCACTGTGGACGAACGTGGTGCCCATGTGACACCAGAGGCACCTGAGGCGTCCGCCCCGGGATCCCGCAAACGGGGTATCGAAAACTGTCGGTGCTTCGAACTAGTGTTCGGGTAGAGTTGACCGAACACCAGTTCGAGGGGAAGCCGATGACGATCGCACCGTTCCGTCCGGGTACGCCGCCCGTCCAGACCCTGCCGCCCGGCCGGTGGCACGGCCGGATCTGGGTTTCGGACCTGCCGTTGGCCAGGCCGGAGCGCTACACCGGCTGTGTCGCCGAGTTCGACCGCTCCGGGCTTTGGCCGGTGCTGATCCCGCACGACCAGCGCTTCGCCGCCAACGGCGAGGACTGGATCGACGACCGCGGCAGGCTCGCCCCCGCCGACCACCGGATCGCCTCGGTGGACCCGGCCGAGGTGCTGGCCCGCTGGTGGGACACGTCGTGCTGCGACGGCGCCTGCCTGCGCCCGTTCGGCGCGAAGTTCCCCGGGCTCGCCCGTCGCCCGGCGCGCCGGGCGGATCCGCTGGCCGAAGCGGGCAACACCGGGTCGATCCTGGCCGCGCGCGGGCCGCATCGGCTGGCGCTGGTGCAGACGGAGCGGCCCGCCGACATCCCGGCGATCCTCGGCTGGACGGGCATGATCAAGGCGACCGACCAGGTGCACGAGCTGTCCGCCGTCCTGCGCAGCTGGGAAGACCGTTTCGGCGCGACGCTCACGGTGCTGGGCTTCGACTCGATGGAGCTGTCGGTGGCCGCGCCGCCGCGCACCCAGGGCCGCGCGCTCACCGTCGCCGCCGAGCACCGGGCGTTCTGCCTGCCCTCGTTCGCCGGTCAGCCGGGCAATCTCCGCGAGTTCGCCTCCAGCCTGGTCCAGACCCGGCGGTGGCGGTTCTCGTGGGCGTGAGCGGGCGTTTGCACCGGCCGGAGAGGGGGAATCAGGCCAACGCGGAAAGGCGGTGATCGACGTCGCGGAGCTGAGGATCGGCACTTCGGGCTGGCGCTACCCACCGTGGCGCGGGGACTTCTATCCCCGCGGCCTGGTGCAGCGGCGCGAGCTGGAATACCTGTCGTCCCGGATGAACTCGGCGGAGATCAACGGCTCGTTCTACTCGTTGCAGCGTCCCGAGCGATACCGTTCGTGGGCCGAAGTGACGCCGGACGACTTCGTCTTCGCCGTCAAGGGCGGCCGCTTCATCACGCATATGAAGCAACTGCGGGACGTCGAGGCGCCGCTGGCGAACTTCTTCGCGTCCGGGGTGCTGGCGCTCGGCCGCAAACTGGGGCCGCTCCTCTGGCAGCTGCCGCCCCGGCTGGCGTTCGACGCCGAGCGCGTCGAGGCGTTCTTCAAACTGTTGCCGCGCACCAGCCACGCCGCCGCCAAGCTCGCGAGCGAACACGACGACAAGCTGAAAGCCGAGCCGTACACCGATCCGAAGCCTCGCCGGAAGCTCCGGCACGCCGTCGAAGTGCGGCATCCGAGCTTCGCCGAGCCCGAAAGCCTCGAGCTGTTCCGGAAACACGGCATCGCGCTCGTGGTCGCCGACACCGCGGGCAAGTTCCCGTTCATCGAGGAGATGACGAGCGACGAGTTCGCGTACGTCCGCCTGCACGGCGACGAGGAACTGTACGTCAGCGGGTACAGCGACAAGGCCTTGAAGGAGTGGGCCCGGAGGATCAAGGGCTGGGACCGCGACACGTACGTCTACTTCGACAACGACGTCAAGGTGGAAGCGCCGAAGAACGCGATCGCCCTCGCGAAATTGCTGGTTTGACCCGCGCAAGCTGCACAGTCAGCGCGCAGTGAGCGGTGTCCTGTTAGGTGACATGTGCGGGCACGGGCGTACTCGCGTGCTGCGACTGGGGGTCGGCACGCCGGGCGCCCGTGCCTCACTCGGCCTTGGCCGTTTCGCCGACGAGCGAGGCCAGCTTCGTCCGGACGTCCTCGGCGTCGGGATGCGCGAGTTCGGTCAGCACCCGGACCGAACGCAGCCAGCACTCCCGCGCCGACGAGGGATCACCGAGCCGAAGATGGATTCCGCCGAGTTGGGCCAGCACGTCGGCCGCCTCGTAGAGCTCACCGTGGGCGAAGAACATCTCGACGGCGCGCCGCATGCAGGCGATGCCCTCCTCGCCGCGGCCGAGCCCGACCAGCGCGGTGCCCTTGGTGTGCAAGGTGAAGCGGGCTTCGTCGGGGAGCGCGTGCGACTCCAGCGCCAAGGCTTGATCGGCGAAGTCGAGTGCCTGTTCGAAGCGGCCCGCCTTGGTGCAGATGTCGCCGAGAGCCTGCAGCGCGCTGGCCTCCATGCCGGCGCCGACGTTGCTCTCCCGGATGAGCCGCAACGCGCGCGTCCCGTATTCCCATCCGGTGTCGGGGTCCTGGCTGGCCAGCGTGAGGTTGTAGAGGGCCCGCGCCTCACCTTGCCGGTCCCCGACCTGCCGTTGCAGTTCGACGACCTGCTTCAGGTAGCCGACGCTGTCGCCGTATTGGCGGGCGACGCCGCAGGCCACGCCGAGCCCGCTGAGGATGGCGGCCTCGCCGGAACGGTCCCCCAGGTCCCGGGCGGCGCGGAGCGCCACGCCGAACACCGAACGCCAGTCCTCCAGCCGCGCCCGCACGATGAAGTACGACTGCAGCAGCCACGCCAGCTGCCAGCACTCCCGGTACCGCCGCTCCCGGTACGCGACGTTCACCGCGGCGATGAGGTTCCCCGCCTCCTCGTCGAACCAGTCGAGCGCCTGCTCGTAGTGCCCGAACCGCAGTCCGGCACCGTCGAACCGCTCCGGTTCCACGAGCCGGTAATGCCGTTCCGGACGCAGGAGCCTCGACGCGTTCAACGCCGAAGCGAGCGACGCGTGGAGCAGCCTGTCCAGCACGGCCGTCCGCGCCTCGGGCCCGTCGATCTTCGCCGAAAGCTCGGCCGCATACGCCCGGATCAGGTCGTGGAACTGGTACCGGCCCGGCCTGGACCGCCCGATCAGGTGAGCGGACGCGAGTTTCGCCAGATCCTCGTGCGCTTCGGCGATGTCGACCCCGGCCACCGCCGCGGCCGCGGGCACGCTGAAGTCGCCACCGGTGGGCAGGCCGAGCAGCCGCAACAGCCGCGCGGCCCGTTCGTCGAGCGCCCGGTACGAGTACGAGAAGACGGCCCGGATGTTCGTTTCGTCGCCGTCGGCGAGGTCGAACGAGCCCAGCCGGTCCTGTTCGGCTTCCAGCAGCCGGACGAACTCCCGCAACCCGAGGTCCGGGAACTGTGCCGCCCGCACCGCGAGGATCCGGATGGCCAGCGGCAGCCCGCCGCAGTACCGGACGAATCGTTCGGTGGCCTCGGGGTCTTCGGCGACGCGGTCCAGTCCGATCGTCGACGCGAGGAGGGCGATCGCGTCCTCGTCCGGCAGTTCCTCCAGCGCGAGGCGCCGCGCGCCGTGGGTCGCCACGAGTGCCTGCAACTGCCAGCGGCTGGTCACCAGCACCAGGCAGCCGGGGCCGGGCAGCAACGGCCTGATCTGTTCGGTGCTCCCCGCGTTGTCGAGCAGGATCAGCATCCGGCGGCCGGCGCTGTAGGTGCGCCAGGTGGCCGCGCGCCCGTCGACGTCGGCGGGGATCCGGTCCGCGGGGACACCGACGGAGACGAGCATGGTTTCGAGCGCGGCGGCGGCTTCGACCGGCTCGCCGGGTCCGTAGCCGCGCAGGTTGAGGTACACCTGCCCGCCGGGGAACCGGTCTCCGACCTCGTGCGCGAAATGGACGGCGAGCGTCGTCTTTCCGATCCCGCCCATCCCTTCGATCGACGCGATCGAGGTCGAACGCTCGGTGTCCAGCGCTTCCGGGACGAGTCCGTGCAGCGCCTTGAGGTCGCGTTGGCGGCCGGAGAACACCCGGAGATCGGCGGGGAGCTGCCGCGGGATCAACGGCTCGGCGCCGAGCCGGTACCGCGTGAGCCCGGAGTCCAATGTGGTCTCGACGGACTCTTCACCGGTCAGGATGGCCTGGTGCGCCCGCTGCAGCGACGCGCCTGGGTCGAGGCCGAGTTCTTCGGCCAGCACCGCGCCGATCCGGCGGTAGACCTTCAGCGCCTCGGCCTGTCTGCCGGAGCGGTAGAGCGCGATCATCAGCTGCTCGTGCAGCCGCTCCCGCAGCGGGTTCTCGCGGCACAACCTGGTCAGTTCGGGAACGACGGTGGCGTGATCGCCGAGGGCGATGAGCGCGTCGGCCCACTGCTCACGCACGCGCAGCCGCTCTTCACCCAGCTGATCGGCTTCGTCCCGAAGCAGCGCTTCGGAGTGGACGTTCTGCAATGCCGGGCCACGCCACTCGGACAGCGCGGCGGCGAACCGGTCCGCGGCCCCGCGCAGGTCGCCGTCCCGCGCGGCCTCCGTCCCGGCCGTGGCGAGTGACCGGAAACGAGCGAGGTCGAGCAGCTTCTCGTCGAGTTCGAGCAGGTAGCCGCCGCGTTCCGTGCGGATGGTGACCTCGTCACCGAGCGCGCGGCGGACCCGCAGGATGTAGGTCTGCAGGGCTCCCTTGGACCGCCGCCGGTCGTCCGGCCACAGCCAGCGGCCCAGTTCCTCGACCGGCACCACCGTGTTCGCGCGCAGCAACAGGCCCGCCAGCACGATGAGCGGCCTGCTGCCGCCCAAGGGCACCGGCAGCCCGTCCGCCGTGACCTCCGTGGGCCCCAGCACGCGAAAGTCGAGTGCCACGTCGCTCATTCTGTCCGGAACCGAGACAAACGGCACGTGATTCCCACAGTGGCATGATCGGTACCGATGGACGTCTACGCGATCCCCCTGCGCACGCGGTTCCGCGGCATCACCGTCCGTGAAGGACTGCTGCTCCGCGGCGAAGCGGGCTGGGGCGAATTCTGCCCGTTCTCCGACTACTCCGACGCCGAGAGCGCGCCGTGGCTGGCGTCCGCGCTGGAGGCGAGCGAACGCGGCTGGCCGTCGCCGGTGCGGGAGAGCGTCGAGGTGAACGCGACCGTCCCGGTGGTGTCCCCGGACAAGGCGTACGAACTCGTGTCCGCGTCGGGTTGCCGTACGGCGAAGGTGAAGGTCGCCGACCCGCGGGTGAGCCTCGCCGAGGACTGCGCCCGGGTGGAGGCGGTGCGGTCCGCGCTGGGCCCTCGGGGCGCGGTCCGCGTCGACGCGAACATGGCCTGGGACGTGGACACCGCGGTCAAGGCCATCGGTGAACTGGACCGCGCGGCGGGCGGGCTCGAATACGCCGAGCAGCCGTGCCCGTCGATCGAGGAGCTCGCCGACGTCCGGCGCCGGGTCGGCGTGCGGATCGCCGCGGACGAATCGATCCGCCGGGCCGAGGATCCGCTCAAGGTGGCCGTGGCGGGAGCGGCCGACATCGCCGTGCTGAAGGTCGCTCCGCTGGGCGGGGTCCGGCGAGCGCTGGAGGTCGCCGAAGCGTGCGGGCTGCCGTGCGTGGTGTCGTCCGCCGTCGAGACGAGCGTCGGTCTCGCCGCCGGGCTGGCGCTCGCGGGTGCACTGCCCACTTTGGACTTCGCCTGCGGACTGGGCACGATGTCCTTGCTGACGGGGGATGTCTGCGGCGACTCACTGTCTCCTGTGGACGGTCAGCTGCCGGTGCCGCTTCAGGCTCCCGCTCCCGACCTGTTCGCGGCTCACGCCGCCGCCCCGGACGTCCGGGCGGCCTGGGAAGCCCGCCTCACCCGCGTCCGCGCCCACCTCCGGACGCCATGAAGGACGCTTTCACAACGAATTTCGCCATGAAAGCGTCCTTCATCTCACGCTGTCGGGAGAAGATCAGGTGCAGTGCTCGAAAGGCGATTCGTAGCTGTTGGAACCCGCCGAGCCGCCCCACCGGACGCACTTCGCGCCGGCGGCCGCGCTCACCGGGCCCGCGTAGTACTCGAAGCTGCCGGAGTCTGTCTTCCTCGCCGAACCTTGGACTTCGAGGAAGGCCGAAACCGCGCTGCCCGTGCCGACCGAGGTGGACTTGATGGTGGTGACGCAGTTGTTCTTGGTCGTGCCGTTGTACAGCAGGTACGCGGTCGCGGCGCTGCCGAGTGCCTGCGAGTCGATCACCTTGTAGCCGTCGCCGCACACCTCGACGGCGTCGTACGGGTTGGGATTCCCGTTGCCGCTGCAGGTGTTCTTCGAGGTCACGTTGGCGTTCGGGTAGCCGAACTTCACGCCGTTGAAGTACGCGGGCTTGATGTTGCTCGGCCACGACGAGTCGTTGGTGCGGACCTCGTAGTGCAGGTGCGGGCTGATGTTGTTGCCCGGCTTGGAGGTGTTGCCGACCTCGCCGATCTTCTGCCCCTGCGCGACCTGCGCGTTGAGCGCGACCGAGCGGACCTTCAGGTGCGCGTAGTAGGTCGACCATCCCCCACCGTGGTCGATCTTCACCAGATTGCCGAACCCGTTGTCCGACCCCTGGTGCGCCGAGATGACGACCTTGCCCGCCGCGGCCGCGACCACGGTGTCACCGAGGTCCGCCCCCGCCGAGCCGCCGCGGTTGAAGTCGATCTCGTAGGCCCGGTGCGCGCTGCTGTTGTCGTTGTCGCCGTTCCACACCTGGTTGCAGGGGAACGGGAGCTGGAAGTTGGGACGCGGCCCGACGGCGGCCTCGGCCGACGTCGCGGTGATCGCCAGCCCGGCCATGCCCAGCAAGGCGGTGGCGGCCGCCGTGACCACTCGTCTGAATCTCATCGGAAGTCCTTTCTCGGCGTTTCGCGAGAAGCGTCCCGAAAGGGCGTACAAGCGAGATACAAACGACCACGAGCCCTCCTGGCCGAGGGGACCAGGAGGACTCGCGCCGCCTCCGCACCGGACCGTCCGCGTCTTCCCCGTCCCGGTGCGGGTGTCTCAGCCGACCCGCTCGATGGTGGCCCGGCGGATCAGGAACTTCCCGGGTTCGCGGACCTGCTCGAAGGCCGCGTTGTTCAGCAGCGCGCAGCTGCCGGAAACGCCGGTGACCTCGACGGTCGTGGACTTGTCGTTGTCCAGGTTCGTCACCTTCAGTTTGGTGCCCGCCGGGAACTCGCTGCTGGACGCCGCGGGCGCGCCGCCCTCGCCGGACAGCGTCACCGTGGAGCCCGGGCAGACGACTTCGCCTTCCCCTGCCGCCTGCTCGACGGCCTCTCCCGCGATGGCGTCTGCCTGGACGTCCTCGGTGCATCCCGCGGCTTCGCGGCGCTGCTGGATGAGGTCGACGACAGCCTGCCGGTTCGCGATCCGCGCCGCGGACTGCGCGTCCGGATCCGCCTGCTGGCCCGCGATGAAGCCGAGATTGTTCCGGAGGGCGGTGTCCAGTCCCTGGCAGCTTTCCGCGGCCTGTCCGTCCGGAGTGCTGATCGCGAACATCGCCGCGGCGATGGCGGCCACCCCGAGAATGGACGCGATGCCGATCGTCGCACGCTTGCGGTGTTTCCCGGCACTGTTCATCATCGGTGCTTCCTCCGGTCTGGTTCCTCCTCACCCACATCCAGGGATACGGCCGGGTAACGGAAATGGTTCAAACCGAGTTCAGCCGAGCCAGGGTTTCGCGATCCGCGCGTAGGTGCCGTCGTTCAGCGCGAGATGCAGCCACTGGTCGGCCCACTCCTTGAACACGATGTCGCGCGGCATCAGGTACGCCTTCTCCGAGAAGGTGAACGGCTCGTCGGGGTGCACCGCGCACAGACGCGGATTCCGCTTTGCCTGCCAACGGGTTTCGGTCGCGTCGGTGATCATCAGATCGGCCCGGCCCGCCAGGATCTCGGCGAAGATCGTGTTGTTGTCCGGATGCCGCACGATGGTCGCGCGTTCGAGGTTGGCGTCGGCGAACTGTTCGTTGGTACCGCCCGGATTCACGATCGCCCGGACGCCCGGCTGGTCGATCTGTTCCAGGGTCTGGAAGCGCTTTTCGTTCTCGCACAAGGTGATCGGGGTCTTGCCGTCACGAAGATAGGGAACGGTGTAGAAACCCTTCTTCGCGCGGTCCAACGTCACCGACACCCCGCCCGTCGCCAGATCGCATTTCCGCCCGACGTCGTCGGCGATCGCCTTCCATGTGGTCTGGACCAGCTGGAGCCGGACGCCGAGCCGCCGCGCGAGGTCGCCCGCGAGGTCGATGTCGATCCCGCTCCACGCGCCCGCCGCGTCGCGATAGGTGAACGGGCGATAGTCGCCCGTCGAGCACACGCGGATCTCGCCGCGAGCCTGAACGACGTCGAGCCTGCTCTGCGCGCCATGGCCTTTGGGCGCGGCGCCGGCCGTACCGATTCCCAGCACGGTCAGCACCGCGACCCCGAACGTGAGCACCTTCGCCTTGATCGTCATCAAGGCATTCTCCCCGCCCCTCAGGGTCGGATTCCAGGGTCGGCTCGGGGCCGTTCCCCGATGCGCCGGGGGTCGTTCCGAAGCGAACATTGAGCCATGACCAACAGCGTGTACACCCCCCAGGCCACCAAGAAGCTCTACCGCAGCCGCACCGACAAGATGCTCGCGGGCGTCGCCGGCGGCTGGGCCGCCTACCTCGGCGTCGACGCCGCGATCCTGCGCATCGCCCTCGTGGCAGGCGTCTTCTTCACCGCCGGCTTCGCGATCCCGCTCTACGCCGCCGCGTGGCTCCTGACTCCGGAACAACCGGGCGAATCCTGACGGGGCGGGCGTCGCGCGCAGGGGGCGCGGCGCCCGTTGGGGCAGGGGGACAAGCGAAAGGCCCGGGTATGGGGATGCCCGGGCCTTTCGCTTTCGCCGTATCACGCGTGATCGAGGCCGTATCACGCGAGTTACGGCTTCAATCACGCGAGTTACGTCCCCAAGCACGCGAGTTACGGGCAGAAGAAAAGCCCGGACGCGCGAGGCGCGTCCGGGCTTTCCGGTGGTGCTACAGGCTCGAACTCAGAAGTCCATGCCGCCCATGCCACCGGACGGGTCGGCGGGAGCGGCCGAGGCCTTCTCCGGCTTGTCCGCCACGACGGCTTCGGTGGTCAGGAACAGCGCCGCGATGGAAGCGGCGTTCTGCAGCGCGGAGCGGGTGACCTTCGTGGGGTCCGGCACGCCGGCGGCGAGCAGGTCCTCGTAGACACCGGTGGCGGCGTTGAGGCCGTGGCCCTGCGGGAGGGACTTGACCTTCTCCGCCACGACGCCGCCCTCGAGGCCGGCGTTGATCGCGATCTGCTTGAGCGGCGCCTCGACGGCGACCTTGACGATGTTGGCACCAGTGGCCTCGTCGCCCTCGAGCTTCAGACCGGCGAAGGCGGCCTCGGCGGCCTGGATGAGAGCGACGCCACCACCGGCGACGATGCCCTCTTCGACGGCGGCCTTGGCGTTGCGCACCGCGTCCTCGATGCGGTGCTTGCGCTCCTTCAGCTCGACCTCGGTGGCGGCACCGGCCTTGATGACGGCCACGCCGCCGGCCAGCTTCGCCAGGCGCTCCTGGAGCTTCTCGCGGTCGTAGTCCGAGTCCGAGTTGTCGATCTCGGCGCGGATCTGGTTGACGCGACCCTGGATCTGGTCGGCGTCGCCCGCACCCTCGACGATGGTGGTCTCGTCCTTGGTGATGACGGCCTTGCGCGCCTTGCCCAGCAGGGAAAGGTCCGCGTTCTCCAGCTTGAGGCCGACGTCCTCGGAGATGACCTGGCCACCGGTCAGGATCGCGATGTCCTGCAGGATCGCCTTGCGGCGGTCACCGAAGCCCGGGGCCTTGACGGCGACGGACTTGAAGGTGCCACGCATCTTGTTGACGATGAGGGTGGCCAGGGCCTCGCCCTCGACGTCCTCGGCGATGATCAGCAGCGGCTTGCCGGACTGGATGACCTTCTCCAGCAGCGGCAGGACGTCCTTGACGGTGGAGATCTTGGAGCCGAAGAGGAGGACGTACGGGTCCTCGAGCTCGGCTTCCTGACGCTCCGGGTCGGTCACGAAGTAACCGGAGATGTAGCCCTTGTCGAAGCGCATACCCTCGGTGAGCTCGAGCTCGAGCCCGAAGGTGTTGCTCTCCTCGACGGTGACGACGCCTTCCTTGCCGACCTTGTCCAGCGCCTCGGCGATGAGCTCACCGATGGTGCGGTCCGCGGCGGAGATCGACGCGGTGGCGGCGATCTGCTCCTTGGTCTCGATCTGCACGGCCATCTTGTGCAGCTGCTCGGTGATGGCCTCGACGGCCGCCTCGATGCCGCGCTTCAGGCTGATGGGGTCGGCCCCGGCGGCGACGTTGCGCAGACCCTCGCGGACGAGAGCCTGGGCGAGCACGGTGGCGGTGGTGGTGCCGTCACCCGCGACGTCGTCGGTCTTCTTGGCAACTTCCTTGACGAGCTCGGCCCCGATCTTCTCCCACGGGTCCTCGAGCTCGATCTCCTTGGCGATGGAGACACCGTCGTTGGTGATCGTCGGCGCGCCCCACTTCTTTTCGAGCACGACGTTCCGGCCCCGCGGGCCGAGGGTCACCTTGACGGCTTCGGCGAGGGTGTTCAAGCCGCGCTCAAGACCGCGGCGGGCGTCCTCGTCGAACGCGATCAGTTTGGCCATTGCGGTGTGGTCCTCCGGTATTGGGCGCCGCCGCACGCCTACTACAGCGCGGCGGCAGGACTCTTCCTCGGCCAGGCTCGGTGCCCGCGACGGACGACCCACCCGATCAAGGGTGCGGCCTCACCGTCCCGACCTTCAGGCGAGCGATCGGTGACCGCTCTGCCTGGCACTCGACGGCGTCGAGTGCCAATGTCGTGTTTAGCACTCTCCAGGGGAGAGTGCAAGAACCGCAGGTCAGCGCGGTGGTATCAGGTGCTCGGCTTGATGGAGATCGACGACGGCGGCGGCTTCAGCGACGATCCGGGGGCCTGCGACTGCGAGCCGCCGGGGCCGACCGGGATGTTCGGCGCGGTGGTCTGCGGGCCGTTGCCCCTGCTCGAATCACCGAAGACGAAGATGGCGGCGACGATCGCGCCCGCGACCACGAGGGCGCCGACGATGATCCAGATCCACTTGGCGCCGCCGCCCTTCTTGGGCTGCTGCTGGAAACCGCCCTGCTGCTGCGGCGGGCCGTAACCCGGAGGCGGCCCCTGCTGGAAACCACCCTGCTGGAAACCGCCTTGCTGCTGCGGCGGGCCGTAGCCAGGCGGCGGCCCCTGCTGGAAACCACCCTGCTGGAAGCCACCCTGCTGCGGCGGCGGGCCGTAACCGGGCGGCGGGCCTTGCGGCGGCGGCCCCTGCGGTCCCGGTCCCTGCTGGCCGTAGCCGGGCTGCTGTCCTCCGTACGGGTGCACGGGGCCCCCCTCTCCCTGTGGCGGCGTGTTCTGCCTTGGCGCCTGCTGGGGCGCGGTCTGCTGGACCGGCGCCGCGGCCCCGGGCGGACCGGGAGGCTCGTTCGAAGTCGCGAGCGGACCGAGCGCGCGCCTGGCGGCCGCGATCATCTCAACACAGTTGGGGTAGCGATCGGCGGGATTCTTCGCCATTCCCTTCCGGACGACCTCGTCGATCCCGGCGGGCAGGCCGACGATCCGCGAGATGGCCGGGGGCTCGCCGTTCAGGTGCCCCTTGATGACCGTCTGCACGTCACCCTTGAAGGGCGGGCTGCCGGTCAAGCAGGCGTAGAGGACGCAGGTGAGCGCGTACTGGTCGGTGCGGCCGTCGAGCGGCTCGCCGCGCAGGTGCTCGGGGGCCGCGTACGTGGGCGAGCCGAGGAAGTCGCCGCCGCGGGTCCGGTGCCCGGTGGCGCCGCGGCGGGTCAGGCCGAAGTCGGCGACGTAGACGTGCTCACGAGAGGTCTCCTTGCTGGTGACCAGGACGTTCGCCGGTTTGACGTCGAGGTGCACGAGACCCCGGTTGTGCAGGGTGTCGAGCGCGTCGGCGACCTGGTCGAGCATGTTCAGCGCACGGGCGGGCGCGATCGGGCCGCCGGAGATCAGCCCGGCGAGGTCGCCGCCGTCGACCATCCGCATGGCGATGTAGAGCATGCCTTCGAGCTCGCCGAAGTCGTACAAGGGCACGACGTTGGCATGGTCGATCGCGGACGTGTTCCGCGCCTCGTCGACGAAGCGTTCGCGGAACTCGGCGTCGGCCCCGAGGTGATCACCGATGACCTTCAGTGCCACCTTGCGTCCGAGCCGCACGTCCGTGGCCTTGTAGGTCACGCTCATGCCGCCCTTGCCGAGCACTCCGTCGATGCGGTAGTTGCCCAGCCGGCGACCGGTCAGGTCCCCCGACTCATCGCCTGTCACGCAGCGCAGCCTAACGCGCCAGTTCCGGAGGCCGCCGGGGGTCGGCCGAAGTCTCGTTATGAGACCTTGCGTACGTCCGCCGCCTGACTCCGCCCGTCACGGCCGGACTGGACTTCGAATTCCACGCGGTCACCCTCGTCGAGCGTCCGGAATCCGTCGGCCTGAATGGCCGAGTAGTGGACGAAGACATCGGGCCCTTCGGTGGATTCGATGAATCCGTAGCCCTTTTCCGAGTTGAACCACTTGACGGTGCCGACTGCCACAGCGCACTCCCTCAGCACTGGATCCGTCGGCCTTCTCTGCCCCGGCCGGCGGTTTCGAGTGCAGTTCACGCTACCCGAATTACCGGCGTCGGCAATGCTCAATTCGTCTCAAGGTCATCCGCGGGAAAGCCGCCTATTGCGCGCTTGCACAAGGACGCGTCCTGGTCCCGCGAAGTCCAGCGCGAGCCCTTCGCCGGTGCGGACCGACTGCGGGCCGGACGGGTCGACCGCGCGGAGACGGCACTGCACGGTGTCCGGGTAGGCCAGCAGGAAGTCCGGCCGGACGGTGACGAGCTCGCCCGCGGTGAGTTCGAAGGCGTCGACCGGGCCCTGCGCGGCCAGTACGAGCGGCCCGGTTCCGCTGTAGTGCTCGAGGAAACCGGAGTCGGACCCGAAGAGCGTCTGCAGCGGCGCCCAGCCGGGATCGTGCCGGACGGTCGCCGGCCGGGCGAGGATCGCGTCCCGGCTCACGCACCAGCCACCCGCGCCGGTGAATTCCAGCGGATAGACGTCGCCCGCGGCCAGCGGCGCGAAGTCGATCCAACCGCCACCTTCCGGCGCGCTGAATACCGACGGCGCGCCCTTGCGCGCCCGCGAACCACCGCGGGAGGGAACGGTTTCGGTGATGCCGAAACTGCTGGCCAGCAGGGTGTCCCCGGCGGCCTGGACGGCCTCGCCGGGGGACAACAGCACTCGTGCGACCCCGAAGTTCGGGGTATGCCTCGTCTGGACCCGCATGGGCTCAGCGGGAGGGGACCTGGGCGATCACCCAGGCGGACAGCGCCGACGGGTTGCGGGTCTGGGTGAGCAGCTGGCCAGGACCGGCGAAATCGAAGACCAGGCCTTCACCACTCTTCATCGACTGGATGACGCCGGTGGCGACCTTGCGGATCTGGTACTGCAGGGTGTCGGCGAACGCGACGACGTGCCCGGTGTCGATGGTGATCACCTCGCCCTGCTGCAGGGTCACCGTCTCCAGCGCGCCGTAGCAGGCCACGACCAGCGGGCCCTGTCCCGTCGCGTGGGTCAGGAAGCCGCCCTCGCCACCGACGAGGTTCTTGAGCCCGCCCCATTTGGTCTCGGTCTGCACGCCGTGCGACGACGCGAGCCACGAGCCGCGGGTGACGCACCAGCCGGTGCGGCCGTCGAGGTTGATGATCTGCATGTCGCCCGGCAGGTTCGCGGCGACGTCGACCCAGCCGCCGTTCTGCGGGGCGGTGTAGGTGGAGATGAAGAACGACTCGCCGGAGAGGAAGGCGCGGCCGAGGCCCTTCATGATGCCGCCCTGCGCCTGGGACTGGACCTGCACGCCATAGCTCGTCGCCATCATCGCGCCCGACTCGACCTGCGCCGGCTCACCCGGGGCGAGCATGAGCCTCGCAACCGCGAACGAGGGCTGGTGACGGATCTGAACCTGCATGTCTTCTTCTCCCCGGTGGTGGTTGTGACGCGCAGAGTCTTGCATGCGCCCCCCGACCGAGGAGGATGGTCCGGTGATCTCCGTCGACGCCCACCGTGAGACCGTCACCGGCCTGCTCGGAAACGCCCCTGTCATCCGCCTTCCGCTCGCCTCCGCCGCGGGGCTCGTCCTCGCCGAGGACGTGCGCGCGGGGGTCTCGCTGCCGCCGTTCGACAACTCGGCGATGGACGGTTACGCGGTCCGCGCCGAAGACATCAGCGAAACGCCGGTGACGCTGCCGGTCGCCGAAGACATCCCCGCGGGCCGGGTCGACATCACGAAGCTGGAGCCGGGCACCGCGCACCGGATCATGACCGGCGCGCCGCTGCCGCCCGGCGCCGACGCCGTGGTGATGGTGGAGCACACGGACGGCGGTGTGACAGACGTCCGGATTCTCAGGACGGTTGTCCCGGGCACGCACATCCGGCGCCGGGGTGAAGACGTCGTCGAGGGCACGGTGGCGCTTTCGGCCGGAACCGTGCTCGGCCCGGCGCAACTGGGGCTCGCGGCCGCCGTCGGACTCGCCGAGGTCCCCGTGTTCAGGCCGTTGAAGGTGCTCGTCGTGTCCACCGGGACCGAGTTGGTCGACGCGCCGGAACCCTTGCGGCACGGGCAGATCTACGAGTCGAACAGCATCATGCTGGCGTCGGCGATCCGCGCGCTCGGCTGCGAGGCCGAGGTCGTGCGCAGTGTGGTCGACGACGTGGCCGAGTTCCGCTCGGTGATCGAGCCGCGGCTGGCGGACGCGGATCTGCTGGTGACCTCGGGCGGGGTCAGCGCGGGCGCGTACGAAGTGGTGAAGGACGCGCTGACCGGACAGGGCGTGGAGTTCCGGAAGGTCGCGATGCAGCCGGGCGGGCCGCAGGGCTGCGGACGCTGGAACGGCGTGCCGGTGGTGACCCTGCCGGGCAATCCGGTGAGCGTGCTCGTCTCCTTCGAAGCGTTCCTCCGCCCCGCGTTGCTCGCGGCGATGGGGCACACGGGCGTCGACCGGCAGCAGGTGCGCGCCCGGCTGACCGAGGCGATGACCTCCCCCGCCGGACGGCGCCAGTTCCGGCGGGGCTTCTACACGCATTCCGAAGGCGAGGTCACCGGGATCGTCGGTCCGCGCGGCGGGCCGGGCTCGCATCTGCTGGCGTCGTTCACGCAGGCGAACTGCCTGATCGTGCTGCCGGAGGACGTGGACTCGGTCGAGCAGGGCGACGAGGTGACCGTCCTGCTGCTCTGACCTGCGTTTCGCGGGCTAATCGCGATCCGACGGGAAGTCGCGGCACCGGCCGATCGGCGTGAACAGCAGCGCGAAGACGGCGACGACCTCCAGCCCGGCCATCAGGCCCAGCGTCTGCCGGACGCCGGCGGTCTCACCGAGGATCCCGCCGAGCAAGCCGCCCAGCGCGATCGCGCCGAGGCTCAGCACGGACATGCTCGCGGTGACCCGGCCGAACATGGCCGCCGGGACGTAGCGCTGTTTGAAGGTGGCGTTGAGGACGTTCGAGCCTACGACCCCGGCGCTGAGCGAAAACCCGGCGACGACGAAGAAGGCGAGCCCCCAGCCGTCCCGCGCGAGCGGACCGAGCAGCATCATCAACGCTCCGGCCCCCTCGGAGAACACGAAGGCGCGGGCGGTGCCGATCCGCACGGCGAGCTTGCCCGACAACGCGGCACCGAAGATGCCGCCCGCGCCGACGAGCGCGAGCACCAGTCCGGCGGTGCCCGCTCCCACGCCGAGGTCGCGGACGAGGAAGACGACCTCGATCGACTGGTAGCCCATGAGCGCGACGTTCGAGATCGCGCCGAAGACCGCCAGGACACGCAGATACGGGTCGTGGACGACGAAAGCGAGGCCATCGCGGATCTCGTCCCGCAGTCGTGACCGCGGCTTCACCGGGCGCTCCGGCTCCCGGTGACGGATGGAACGCAGGCACAGCGCGGAGATCCCGAAGCTGATGGCGTCGGCGAGCACCCCGGCGACCGCGCCGAACCCCTGTGCCAGCAGACCGGCCAGCCCGGGGCCGCCGATCTGCGCGGCGGATTCGCTGCCCTGCAGTTTTTCGTTGGCTTCCTGGAGTTGATCCTTCTCGACCAGCGAAGGCAAATACGCGCGGTACGCGACGTTGAAGAACACCTTCGCGACGCCGCCCGCCAAGGCCACGACGATCAGCTGGGTCATCGTGAGCAGACCCGCCCACGCGGCGACCGGGACGCTCAGGAACACCAGCATGGAAATGCCGTTGCACAGCAGCATGACCGGGCGTTTCGGCCGTCTGTCGACCCAGGCGCCGGCGGGCAGGCCGATCAGCAGCCACGGCAGCCAGGCGGCCGCGGTCAGCAGCCCGACCGCGAACGTGCTCGCCTGCAGGGTGACCACCGCGACGAGCGGCAGCGCGACGACGGCGATGGAACTGCCGAGCACGCTGGTCGTCTCGCCGGTCCACAAGAGCCGGAAATCCCTGGAGCGCAGCAATCCGCCGCGTTCGCGGGTGGTCACGGGCGGGCCGGGACGGCGCGGGTGGAGAAGAACACCGGCCTGCGTTCCTGGCCGTCGTCCGGCTCTTCGCGATCGCTGTACTCCCTTACCAGCGCTTGGATCCGGCCCTCGATCTCGGCCAGTTCCGCCACCGACAGCTTCATCCAGCTGTCGGTGGCGAAGGCGGCGCGATGCCACTCCTCCGGGTAGGTCTCGCGTTCGGCGAACCATTGGCGCGCCATGGAAACCTGGCGTTCGAGGGCGAGGGATTCGGCGGCGGCCGCGACCGGGTCGTCGGGGAAGTCCGACGGTGACCAGGAAACCGCGTAGCCGACACGGCGCCACCAGCGCTCGCGGCGGTCGCGGGCGAGTTCCGGCGCCTCTTCGACCAGATCGCTGGCGGCCAGCACCTTCAGGTGATGGCTGATGTTCCCGACCGCCTGCCCGGTCCGTTCGGCGAGCACGGACGCCGTGCACGGTCCGTCCAGGCGGAGGACGTCGAGCAGGCGGCGCCGCAGCGGATGCGACATCGCGGCGAGCACCTTCGAATCGTGGATTTCACGGACTTCACGGTCGGCCATGACGCACAACAGTAGTTGCACAATAACTCTTGTACAAGTCCCCTTGTGCTCTGCCGAGGAAAGTCGCCCTTCACACCCTGCCGAGTACATGAAGGCCCCCTTCCTTGCGTCTGGCGCAAGGAAGGGGGCCTTCATGTACTTCGCCCGGGGTGCGATGCCCTACGTGGTGATGACGTCACCGGGCGGACTCGCGCCGTCCACGTAATCTCGACGGCATGGGTTTCTTCTCGTGGATCGTGTTCGGCGCCATCGCGGGGTGGCTGGCCAATGTCGTGGTGGGCGGCCCGGACCGGCGGGGCGGCTGCCTGTTCAGCATCCTGGTCGGCGTGCTCGGTGCGGCGCTGGGCGGTTTCATCTACCGCCTCGCCACCGGCACCGAGAGGACCTTCGAGTTCGACTTCCCCAGCTTCGGCGTCGCCATTCTCGGATCGATCGTGCTGCTCGCCCTGCTGCGACTGGTGCGCGGCTCCGGGCGGAGCCACGACTCCTATCGCCGATGACCGATGGAGTAACCGTTGGTAACGGTTTTCTCGCGACGGGTGATCGTGCGTGTCCGGCGAACTAGAGTGGGAGTTTCGCTCAGTTCCAGTGGCCGCGTCCGGTCGCATGTGCCGTCGGGGGGCATATGCGTCCGGACGCGCGTGCCTCGGCGATGACCGAGGCGGCACGGACGGGATCGATGAGCGGAGGCATCGGCACCGCCGAAATGTCCCTCTTCCAGGCGCGGAACAGCTCGGCGAGTCGCACGCCTGCGGGGTCCGGGCTGGCGGGCATTCGCGGGTCCTCAAGGTCGGCGATCGGCATCAACTACCTAGAGTTATCGCGTATTTCCACCTTCCGTTACCGGGATGTGGCCCCTCCCACCCGGCCCAGGGAAACCCTTCCGGGGGAGGCCACGGCCTGTCTCCGGACAGGGCGGTAGCGTGGTGGCTCTTCCTGTCCCGACCCCCGACACGAACTGCGGTGAACCCGACCAATGAGCGGCAACCGGCCGGAAGCCACTGGTAACCCCCTCGCGCACGCCGTGAAGCTCGCCCGCGAGACCGTCCCGCCGATGCACCCGGCCGGCAGGCCGTTCGTGTTCGGTGGTCTCGCCGCGACACTGGTGCTGCGGAGGTTCTCCAAGCCCCTCGGCGTCCTCGGCGCGCTCGCGACGGCCGCCACGGCCGCGTTCTTCCGCGAGCCGAAGCGCGTCCCGCCCGCCCGGTCCGGCCTCGCGGTCGCGTCGGCGGACGGTCTGGTCTCGTTGATCGAGGAGGCCGTGCCGCCGCCCGAGCTGGGGCTGCCCGCCGAACCGCGGATGCGGGTGAGCGTGTTCCTGTCGGTGTTCGACGTGCACGTCCAGCGGATCCCGGCGTCGGGTGTGATCGAGCGGGTCGCGTACCGGCCCGGGAAGTTCCTGTCCGCGGACCTGGACAAGGCGAGCGAGGACAACGAGCGCAACTCCGTGCTCATGCGCACCGAAGACGGTCACGAGCTCGTCGTGGTGCAGATCGCCGGGCTGGTGGCCCGGCGCATCCTCTGTGAGATCCGCGAGGGTGACAAGGTCGGCGTCGGCGCGACGTACGGCATCATCCGCTTCGGCTCGCGAGTCGACCTGTACCTGCCGCCGGGCAGCAAGGTTCTCGTCTCGACGGGCCAGCGCACGATCGGCGGCGAGACGCCGATCGCCGAGCTGCCCACGGCGCCGCACCCGGAAGGCTGATCCATGGTCCGCGTGACCACTCCCGGCGTGCGGCTGCTGCCGAACGCCATCACGGTGCTCGCCCTGTGCGCCGGTCTGTCGTCGGTGCAGTTCGCGCTGATCGGCAACTATCCGATGGCGATCGCGTCGATCGGGATCGCCGCGGTGCTCGACAGTCTCGACGGCCGCATCGCGCGGCTGCTGGACGCGACGTCGAAGATGGGGCAGGAGCTCGACTCGCTGTCCGACGGGATCTCGTTCGGTGTCGCGCCCGCGCTGGTGCTGTACGTCTGGCACGCGGAGGGCGAGCGGATCGGCTGGGTGGCGTCGCTGATCTTCGCGGTCTGCATGATCCTGCGGCTGGCGCGGTTCAACACGCTGATCGAGGACACCGAGCAGCCGCCGTACGCGGGCGAGTTCTTCGTCGGTGTGCCCGCGCCCGCCGGTGGCCTGCTGGCGATGCTGCCGCTGATCCTGGAACTGCAGTTCGGGCAGGGCTGGTGGTCGCACCAGTACGTGGTGTGGGTGTGGACGATCGCCGTCGCCGCGTTGCTGATCAGCCGGCTCCCGACGCTGTCGCTGAAGACGGTGAAGGCGCCACCCAAGGCGATCGCTCCGCTGCTGGTCGGGGTGAGCCTGCTGGCCGCCGCGATCATCCAGTTCCCGCTGGTGGCGCTGGCGATCGCGCTGATCCTGTACCTGGCGCACATCCCGTACTCGGTGTACCGGCAACGATGGCTGGCGAGCCACCCCGAGGCGTGGATGGCGCCGCCGCGGGAACGACGCGCGATCCGGCGGCGTTCGAGCCGCCGTCGTCTCGGCCTTCGCCCGCCGCTGCGGCGGGTGGTGGCCGGCGCCGCTCAGCGGGTCCGGCTCCAGCGGGGCGAACAGCACGTCGCGCGTACTCCGCGCACCCTCAGCACCGAGAAGGACCGCGACAACGGCCGAGGCCCGCGACGCCGCTCGTGGCGCCGGATCGGCCTCCGGAAGCGCTGACCCGGCCAGGACCTCGAGGCAGGCGCTTGGGGCTGGTCCAGGTGCGATCGCACCGGCGAAGTAGTGAGTTCCGCGAAGAACAACCCGGCCACCCAGCGCGTCTTCTCCCCCGCCGCCCGGCGACCCGCCGGGCAGAACCTGTCCTTCGACCGGTGGGAGCACGCCGCGTGGATAGGGTGGCGGGGTGAGCGCACCCCAGATCACGCTGACCGTCCGGCACACCCCGTCCGCCCTGGACTCCCGCCGTGGCGTCGTCCGGCTGCACCCCGAAGTCCTCGACGCGCTCGGCCTGATGGCCTGGGACGCCGTCCGCGTCACCGGCGCGCGCGTCAGTTCGGCGCTGGCCGCCCCGTCGGACACGGAGGGGATCCCGGGGGTGATCCTCCTCGACGACGTCACGATGTCGAACCTCGGCGTGACCGAGGGAGCGGAGGTGGTCGTCGCGCCGGCGGAGGTGTCGGCCGCGAGGACGGTCACCGTGTCGGGTTCGAGGATGGCGAGCGTGTCGCTCTCCCCGCACACCCTGCGGCTCGCCCTGATCGGCAAGGTGCTGACCGTCGGCGACGCCGTTTCCCTGCTCCCCCAGGATCTCGCGCCCGCGCCGGGCTCCGACGTCTCCGCGGTCCGCGGCCAGTTGTCCCGCGCCATCGGCATGACGTGGACGAACGAGCTGCTCACCGTCACCGCCACCGAGCCGTCGGGACCGGTCGCCGTCGGACCGTCCACTGTGGTCAGCTGGCGTAACGGCGCCCGCACCGGCGAGGCCGCGCCCGCCGCCGCCCCGGCCCGCGCCGGGACGACGCTGGTGCGCAGCACGCCCGCCACGCCACACGAGGATTTCATCGACGCCGAGATCGTCGAGGACGAGCGGATCGACGAGGTCACCGAGGAATCCGTGCCGCCGTTGTCGGACCTCGCCGGGTCCGAAACGGCCGCGCGCAAGCTCGCCGAGTGGTTCGACCTGGCCTTCCACCGCCCGGAGCTGCTGGCGAAACTCGGGACGTCGGCGCATCTCGGCGTCCTGCTGTCCGGGCCGGAAGGCGTCGGGAAGGCGACGCTGGTCCGCGCCGTGGCGCAGGCCGAGAAGGTGCGGGTGGTGTCGCTCGCGGCGCCGAACATCGCCGTCCTCGAACCGAACGTCGCCGCCGCGCGCCTCCGTGAGGCGATCGAGCAGGCCACCCGCGACGAAGACCCCGCTGTCCTGCTGCTCACCGACATCGACGCGCTGCTGCCCGCGTCCCAGCCGCCGCCGCTCGCGACGGTCGTCCTCGATGACCTGCGTAAAGCCTTGCGCAACAAGGGTTTCGCCGTCGTCGCCACCACCGGGCGGGCCGAGTCCACCGATCCGCGGCTGCGTGCCGCCGACCTGCTCGACCGCGAACTCGGCCTGCCGCTCCCGGACTCGAAGACCCGCACGGAACTGCTGCGCGTGCTCCTGCGCGAAGCCCCGCTGGAGTCCGGCGTCGACGTCGGCCCGATCGCCGAGCGCACTCCCGGCTTCGTGGCCGCGGACCTCATCGCGCTCCGCCGCGACGCCGCCCTCCGCGCCGCGCTGCGGCAACGCGAAGCCGACGAACCCCGGATCTCCCAGCAGGACCTGCTCGACGCGCTGACCACCGTCCGTCCCATTTCGATGTCCACTTCGGACAATCTCGCGACCGGCGGGCTGACACTGGACGACGTCGGGAACATGACCGACGTCAAGCAGTCGCTCACCGAGGCGGTGCTGTGGCCGCTGCGCTACCCGGACTCGTTCGCCCGCCTCGGCGTCGATCCGCCGCGCGGCGTGCTCCTGTACGGGCCGCCCGGCGGCGGCAAGACCTTCCTGGTCCGCGCGCTCGCGGGCACAGGCGCGCTGAACGTCTTCGCGGTCAAGGGCGCCGAGCTGATGGACAAATGGGTCGGCGAGTCCGAGCGTGCCGTGCGGGAACTCTTCCGCCGCGCCGCCGAGGCCGCGCCCTCGCTGATCTTCCTCGACGAGATCGACGCGCTCGCCCCGCGCCGCGGCCAGTCTTCGGACTCCGGCGTGTCGGACCGCGTCGTCGCGGCCCTGCTGACCGAATTGGACGGTGTCGAACCGATGCGCGAGGTCGTCGTCCTCGGTGCGACGAACCGGCCGGAACTGGTCGACCCGGCCCTGCTGCGGCCGGGGCGGCTGGAGCGCCGTGTCTACGTCCCGCCGCCGGACGCGCACGCGCGCGAGGCGATCCTGGCCGCCAGCGCCAAGAACACGCCGCTCGCGTCCGATGTGGACCTCGCCGCCTATGCGGCCACTTTGGACGGTTATTCGGCGGCGGACTGCGCGGCCCTGATCCGGGAGGCCGCGCTGACCGCGATGCGCGAATCGCTGGAGGCGAAGGAGGTCACCGCCGAGCATCTGACGAAGGCGGCCCAGGCCGTGCGTCCGTCGCTCGACCCGGCCCAGCTCGCGGCACTGGAGGCGTACGCGCAGACCCAGGTCTGAAGTACGTGAAAGGGCCCTCTTCCTCGCGAGGAAGAGGGCCCTTTCACAGGTCGGCTAGGAGCCGTCCTTGTCGTTGGTCTTGTAGTCCTTGGTGAGGATGACGATCACGCCGGGGCCGATGTTCTCGATCTCCTTGAACCGGGGCTCGGCGCGGAAACCGAACTCCAGCGCCAGCGCCTTCGCGGCCGCTTCCTCGTCGGTGCCCGGCCGGTAGTAGGCCACGGTCTCGGGGAGCCTGCCCGGATATCCCTTGACCTCGGAGACGTTCCAGCCCGAGGCGCGGAAATCGTTCGCGGCCTGCTCGGCGAGCCCCTGGATCGTGCTGTTGTTGTAGACGCGCACCGTCACCCACTTGTGCGACGCCTGCTGGTCACCGCCGGGCTGCCCCGGACCGGGCTGGCCGGGCTGCCCCGTCTGCCCCGGCTGGCTCGCCGGCGGCGCGGAACTCGCGGGCGCGCTCGACGGCGGCGCCGACGACGCGGGCGGCGTGCTGGCGGAGGGCGAACCCGGTGCAGGAGACGAGGGCTGCGTCGCACCGTCCGAGGTCGTGGGCGTGCTGCCGGGCGGCGTCGCGGTGTCCGAATCACCGCCGCCACTGGTCAGAGTGATGCCGCCGATCACGGCGGCGATCACGGCGACACCGACCAAGGCCAGTCCGGCGGCCTTCATCGGCCGGGACAGACCCGAAAACAGACTCATGAGAGATCGATCCCCAGTCGCCGGGCCGCGCGATTGCGCTGCCGGGCCGCTCGCGTCTTTCGCAGGCGCTTCACCAGCATCGGATCGGCCTGCATGGCTTCGGTCTTCTCGAGCAGCCGGTTCAGCAACTGGTAGTAGCGCGTCGACGACATAGAGAAGCGTTCGCGGATGGCCTGTTCCTTCGCGCCGGCGTACTTCCACCACTGACGTTCGAACGCGAGCATGTCGAGCTCGCGCTCGCTGAGGCCGTTCACGGTCTCCGACGGGGACGGCTGGTCGGGCTCAGCCATCGACTCCGCGGCGTCCATCCGACTCCTCGCAATCAGGTCAGTGCTCGGCGGGCGTGAAACCACAGGCTTGTCATTCCGCGGCGCCATTAGACCACGGATGCGGCGCCCGGCCTCGGTAACGGCGTCGGCGCGTCATGGGTAAGGGTGTACCAGAAGGGTCCGACTAAACTGCGCGCGTGACCGTCCATCCCATCGTGATCGCCGGCGAGCCCGTGCTGCACAACCCGACTCGGGAGATCACCGAGTTCGACGACAAGCTGCGCACGCTCATCGACGACATGTTCGAGACCATGTACGCCGCCGAAGGGGTGGGCCTCGCGGCCAACCAGATCGGCCTCGACCTGCGCGTGTTCGTCTACGACTGCCCCGACGACGAGGGCACGCGCCACAAGGGCGTCGTGGTGAACCCGAAGCTCGAGACGTCGGAGATCCCGGAGACGATGCCGGATCCGGACGACGACTGGGAAGGCTGTCTCTCGGCGCCCGGCGAGTCGTACCCGACCGGCCGCGCTTCGTGGGCGAAGGTGACCGGCTTCGACGTCGACGGTAATCCGATCGAGGTCGAAGGAACCGGATACTTCGCACGCTGCCTGCAGCACGAGACCGATCACCTGGACGGCTTCATCTACCTCGACCGGCTGGTCGGGCGCCACGCCCGTGCAGCGAAGAAGATGCTCAAGGCGAACAAATGGGGCGTTCCGGGCAATTCGTGGCTGCCGGAGGCTCAGCCCTCGGACGACTGACCTCGTGAGTGGTAAGGACGGTTAGAACCGTCCTTACCACTCACGAGACGTGAGGGTCAGCAGCCCAGGAAGTGGCACCGCACCACCCGCGGCTGTTCGATCACCTTCCCCGCCTGTACCGACCACGCGAGCCGGAGGTACTGCGCGTGCGTCCAGGCCAGCGGCGTCGCGGACGCGGTCGGAGTGCCGGCCGGGAAGCCTGGCTGCCCCGAAGGCGCGTTCTCGTCCCAGACCTGCTCCGGCATCGTGTCCCCGGAGCTGCTGACGCGCCCCAGGTCGCGAAGGCGCTTCGCCGCCGTACCCCGGTCACCGTTGGCGAGGTCGTACTCGCCGCGTTCACCCGCGAGCAGCGGCCACAGCCGCCCGAAAGTGGTCCGGCTTTCCGCCGGGAACGTGTAGTCCCACGGAGACCCATCGGCCTTCTCGCCGTAGCCGTCTTTCGTGTACCGGTGCCAGAACTGACCCGTCGGGGTGGTGAACGCGATGCCGGCGTCGGTGACCTTGACGCTGTTCCTGATCAGCGGATCGTCGGCGCGGTA
This sequence comes from Amycolatopsis lurida, assembly GCF_900105055.1. NCBI lineage: Bacteria > Bacillati > Actinomycetota > Actinomycetes > Pseudonocardiales > Pseudonocardiaceae > Amycolatopsis > Amycolatopsis lurida. The sequence continues at coordinate 4,895,369 of NZ_FNTA01000004.1, read as the reverse complement.
GATGCCCAGCCTCACCAGTTCGAGGAACCCGGCGTCGGTCACGGCACGCTGGTCCATGGTCACGCTGGAGTTGCCCAGGTTGTACTTCGTGCCGTTGTTCGCGTCGCCGTCCTTGGTCAGCCGGACGAAGTACGGGTCCTTCGACAGCGGGCCGTTCGTGGTCACCGTCCACTGGGCGAGCTTCGCCTTGAACGCGTCGGCTGTGTCGAGGTAGCGCTTCGCGTCGGCGGCGGCGCCGTTCGCCTTGGCGATGTCGGCAGCGCAGACCAGCCCGGCGATCACCGCGGCGATCGTCGAAGGCGAGTAGCCGTCCTGTTCCTCCCAGCGTTCCTGCTGGCTGTACGGCGACGCGTGTCCGTTGTCCGCCTTGTAGGACAAGAGGAATTCCGCCGCCTTGCGCACACCCGTCCAGGTCTTGGCGTCGGTGCGGCCGAGCTGCTGGGCGAGCACGATCGGCAGTGCGGTCTCGTCGAGCTGGATGGACGTCCAGTACGGCGTGCCGTCGACGTGGCTGTTCTGCGGCAGATGCCCGTCCGGCAGCTGCTGCGTCCCGAACATGTAGTCGATCGACCTGTTGGCGGCGTCGCGATCGCCGGCGGCGAGCAGGCCGGTCGCGATCTGGTAGAGGTCCCGCGGCCAGACCAGGTGATACGTGCCCGACGGCGACCATTCCGGGTCGTTGTTCCCGAACCGCCACGGCATGCTCGGCGACGCGATGAGCGCCCCCTGGTGGATCTTGTCCTCGCTCGCTGCGAGCATGAGCACGGACGCCTGGTAGAGGTCCCGTTCCCGCCCGGTCTTGAGTGACGACGGCGCGTCCTTCAACCGGCGCAGGTACTGCTTCCAGCCGCGGTCGTACGCGCGGGCGGCGTCGGCGAATCCGCGCCGTAGCGAGGCTTTCGCGTTAGTGAGCGCGTCGGAGTCCTTCGCGCCCATGCCGAGCGAAAGCGTGAAGTCCCGTGAGCGGACACCGTCGGCGGAGGTCTGCCCGGTGATCAGCACGTTGCCCTTGGCCGCGGTCCCGTAATCCTTGAGGGCGAAGGATTTCGTCAGCTGTGTTATGCCGTCGGAGGAACCCGCGTAACCCACGGATGTGCGCGAGAACGCCGGTTCCGCCGCCAGCGCGGCCGAGGTCTTGGCGTCGGAAGAGACCGCGTTCACCCCATCGGTGCGTGCGGAGTCGTCGGAACCCTCGTTCGTGAGATCGGGATCCGCGACCGCGTACACCTGATACGGGCGGCCGGTCAGCGAAACGAAGTCGACGTCGATCAGCACGCTCGCGCGCGCCGGGTCGGTGACGTAGGTCTTGCGGAGCTTCCAGCGGCGCCGGTCGTCGGTGATCGTCTGTTCGTAGGTGAGGCCGCCGGTGCGGCGCACCTGCTGCGCCTTGGCCGACGAATCGACGGTGGCGAAGCTCGTCCCGTCGGTGACGACGAGGTCGAGCGCCCGGACGCTCGGCGTGGAGAGATCCGGGTAGTAGACCTCCGACATCCGGCCACCTTGGAGGGTGAACCAGACGTTGCTCGCCCGTTCGCGGGCGGTGCCGAAGCCGGTCTTGTCCGCCGGGAGCCAGCTCGGATGGGCGCCGGGCGCTCCTGGCGCCTCACCGCCCTGTGCCGCGGCCACCGCCGGGACCAGCCCCGCGATCAGCACTCCTGCCAGCACCGGGAGCACGAGTTTTCGCATATCCACCCCAGACTTCTGTAACGGTGCAGAACCCCCGGGATTCTGTCGTGAATCACCGGCGCGCACATGCTCCAAACCGGTGAACCGCTAACGCTGTCGACATGTCGGCCCGGAAATCGCGTTGCTCGTGGCGGCCCTCGTCCCCGACGATCGGGGAATGCCGAACCTGCCGGCGTTCATCCCCGCCGCGTTCCTCATGGCGATGGTCCCCGGCCCCGCGACGGTGATGCTGATCAAGCAGTCGGCGAAGGGGTCGCGCCGCAACGCGTTCGCCACCGTCGCGGGGATCGAGGCGGGCGTCGCGTTCTGGGGACTCGCGGCGGTGTTCGGCCTCACCGCGCTCCTCATCGCCTCCCAGGTCGCCTACGACGTCTTGCGGATCGCGGGCGCGGTCTTCCTGATCTACCTCGGCGTCAAAGCGCTCTTCTTCCGCAAGGGCGCCGACGAGGTCGCCGAGCCCGCCGGGCGCGGCTTCCGCTCCGGCTTCCTGATCAACGTGAGCAACCCCAAGGCGGGCGTGTTCGCCATCTCGTTCCTCCCCCAGTTCGTGCCCGCCGACGACGGGCCGTGGTCGCTGCTGCTGTGCGTCGCGGTGTGGATCGCCGTCGACATCGTCTGGTACTCGTCGCTCGCCTTGCTGGTCACACGCCTGGGTGAGTGGCTGCGCCGCGATCGCGTCAAGCTGTGGCTGGAGAGCACGTCCGGCGGCGTTCTGGTCGGCTTCGGAGTGACCGTCGCCTTGGAGGGTTGATTGTCCGCGCCCCGGCGTGGCATGGTCGGGGCACAACCAAACAACCGCGGGAGCTCGCGCCATGGCGGGCTGAGAGGGCGGCTGGAGTCTTTCTAGGGGACCCGGCGCCGCCGACCGCATGAACCTGACCGGGTAATGCCGGCGTAGGGAGTGAACGTCGTTGACGACGCTTGAGAATGCCCAGGGCATCACGCCGACCGTGACCACCGGGCCGATCACCGGTTCCCGCAAGGTCTATCACCAGACGGAGTCCGGTCTCCGGGTCCCCGCGCGGCGGATCGACCTTTCGAACGGCGAGCATTTCGACGTTTACGACACCTCCGGCCCGTACACCGACGACGACGCGCAGATCGATGTCCACAGTGGACTTCATCGGCTGCGCGCGGGCTGGGCCGACGGTCGTGAGCACAACACCCAGCTCGGCTGGGCGAAACAGGGCGTCATCACCCGCGAGATGGAGTACGTCGCGGCACGCGAGCGCTGCTCGCCGGAATTCGTGCGGGACGAGGTCGCGCGCGGCCGCGCGGTGATCCCCGCCAACCGCAAGCACCCGGAGACCGAGCCGATGATCATCGGCAAGAAGTTCCTGGTGAAGATCAACGCCAACATGGGCAACTCGGCCGTCTGGTCCTCCGTGGAGGAGGAGGTCGACAAGATGGTGTGGGCCACCCGCTGGGGCGCCGACACGATCATGGACCTCTCCACCGGCAAGCGGATCCACGAGACACGCGAGTGGATCATCCGCAACTCGCCGGTGCCGGTCGGCACCGTGCCGATCTACCAGGCGCTGGAGAAGGTCAACGGGGAGCCGGAAAAGCTGTCGTGGGAGGTCTACCGCGACACGATCATCGAGCAGTGCGAACAGGGCGTCGACTACGTCACCGTGCACGCCGGGGTGCTGCTGCGCTACATCCCGCTGACCGCGCGCCGGGTCACCGGGATCGTCTCGCGCGGCGGCTCCATCATGGCGGCTTGGTGCCTCGCGCACCACAAGGAATCGTTCTTGTACACCAATTTCGCCGAACTCTGCGAGATCCTGCGCGAGTACGACGTCACGTTCTCGCTCGGTGACGGCCTGCGGCCCGGCTCGATCGCCGACGCCAACGACCGCGCGCAGTTCGCCGAACTCGAGACGCTGGGCGAGCTCACGCACATCGCCCGCGAGCACGACGTCCAGGTGATGATCGAGGGCCCCGGCCACGTGCCGATGCACAAGATCAAGGAGAACGTCGAGCTCGAGGAGAAGCTGACCGGCGAAGCGCCGTTCTACACCCTCGGCCCGCTCGCGACCGACATCGCGCCGGCGTACGACCACATCACCTCGGCCATCGGCGCGGCGCAGATCGGCTGGTACGGCACGGCGATGCTCTGCTACGTCACGCCGAAGGAGCACCTCGGCCTGCCGAACCGCGACGACGTGAAGACCGGCGTCATCACCTACAAGATCGCCGCGCACGCCGCCGACCTCGCCAAGGGGCACCAGTACGCGCAGGAGTGGGACGACGAACTTTCCAAGGCCCGCTTCGAATTCCGGTGGAACGACCAGTTCAACCTGTCGCTGGACCCGGACACCGCCCGCGCGTACCACGACGAGACCCTGCCCGCGGAACCGGCGAAGACGGCGCACTTCTGCTCGATGTGCGGGCCGAAGTTCTGCTCGATGCGCATCACCCAGGACGTCCGCAAGTACGCCGAGGAACACGGACTGTCCACTGTGGAGGCCATCGAGGCCGGCATGGAGGAGAAGTCGAACGAGTTCGCCGAGCAGGGCAACAAGGTCTACCTGCCGGTGGTCAATCAGTGACACGCGCCGACGTACTCCCTCCCGCGGAGGCGCCGTGAACACAGCGCCCAGGACCGCCCTCACCATCGCCGGATCGGATTCCGGTGGTGGTGCGGGCATCCAGGCCGACCTGCGCACCTTCTTCGCCAACGGGGTGCACGGGATGGTCGCGCTCACCGCGGTCACCGTGCAGAACTCGCTGGGCGTGCAGGGTTTCAGCGAGATCCCGGTCGACGTCGTCACCGGGCAGATCAAGGCCGTCGCCACGGACATGGGCGTCGACGCGGCGAAGACCGGCATGCTCGCGACGGCCGAGATCATCAACGCCGTCGCGAAGACGCTCGACGAAGTCCATATCGGACGCTCGTCGGACACGCCGTTCGTCGTGGACCCCGTCGCCGCTTCGATGACCGGGCACGCGTTGCTGCGTGAGGAGGCGCTTGAGGCGATCCGCACCGAGCTCTTCCCACGCGCCACGCTGATCACGCCGAACCTCGACGAGGTGCGGCTGCTGACCGGCGTAGACGTGACCGGGCCGTCGACCCAGCGCGAGGCGGCGGAGGCGTTGCTGGAGTTCGGTTCGGAGTGGGTGCTGGTGAAGGGCGGGCACCTCGACGCGGCCCAGGACTGCGTGGATCTCTTGTCCGACGGCGAATCCTGGGTTGAGCTGCGCGGCCCGCGCTTCGACACCCGGAACACCCACGGCGGCGGGGACACGATGGCTTCGGCGATCACGTCTTCGCTGGCGAAGGGGGCGAACGTGCCGACGGCCGTCGCCGAGGGGAAGCGGTTCATCGAGCGGTGTGTGGCGGAGTCGTATCCGCTGGGGGCCGGGGTCGGCCCCGTTTCGCCGTTTTGGACGCTGCGGTAGGCGCCGGACTCCACCTCGCGTAGTCCGTATGCTCATTTGGCCAGGTCCGCGCGGAGGGTCGTGAGTGATAAGGAGCGTTAGAACGACACTTACCACTCACGACCCCGCCCGCCGCGCCGATCTCTACGACGAGCCCATTCCTCCGACGCGGCACCTTTGACTTACCCTCACGAGGCTTTACCGGGCGCTGAGGCGAGGAGCGTCCACCGCCCAGTACCAGTTGTTCCCCGCCGCGTAGAGCCGCCAGGTCAGCTTCACCGACCGAGCCCCGTCGGGCACCTTGACCGAAGCCGACGTCGGCACCGAAAGCACGTCGCCACCCTTGTTCGCCGTACCGGATTCCGGCCCGTAGGCCAGCACGTTCTGCTCGGGACCACCGTCGAACGACGCCGTCAGCGCACCGCGCTGCGTCCCGTCCTGCCGGTAGTGCGAAACGAACGAGACATCCACAGTGGACTTCCCGGAAACGTCGAGCGAAGGCGACACCAGAGAGGAGTCGAAGGTGCCGCGCGAAGAGGGCGAGCCCTTGTCGTCCCACTCGTCCGGATCCGCGACCGCGAAGACGCCACGCGCGCGGGCGTTCGCCTCGCGCTGCTGGCCAGGGGCGGTGCGCGTCCAGAAGTCGTCGGTGGTGAAGGACCAGCCCTGCCACTCCGTCACCCCGGCGGGCATGCCGGACGCGTTCCGCACGCTCCAGCCGCCGGGCGCGTCGTGCGTCCAGCCGAGGACTCCCGCCGGGACACCGGTTTCATCCTGCCGTGCCTTCAGAACGGCCGTGTCGAAGACATCCGAGGGCGCGGCGCCGAGCGCGTAGCCGTCGTAGACCGCCGGAGCCGCGATGCCGAGGTGCCGCAACACCGTCGGCGCGATGTCGACGATCTTCGGTGCCACGGCGGGGGTTCCGGCCGGGACCGCGCCACCGGCGGCGATCACGAACGTCATCCGCTCCTCAGGCGTGTCACCACCGTGGCCGCCCGACGGCGTGTGGCCGTGGTCCGACGAGATCATGATCAGCCAGTCTTCGTTCGCGCGGTCCGCGCGGGCGTCGACGGCGGCGAGCAGGCGGCCGATCAGCGCGTCGTCGGTGCGCAAGCTGGCTTCGTACTGCGGGGAATCCGCGCCATGGTCGTGGCCGGCGATGTCCGTCTGTCCGAAGTAGACGAACGAGGCGTCGGCCTTGTCCTGCTTGAGGTGTTTCTCCGCGTCGACGGCGACCTGCTCGTCGGTCTTCTCGTAGCCGGCGCTGTCGCCGTTCAGGACGAACTTGCGGTCCTGGCCGGTGCGCAGGATCCGGTCGCCGATCGGCGTCCAGTCGACGGCCGCGTATGTGTCGAGCGCCGGGTTCGCGGTTTCGGCGCGGGCGAGCCAGCTCGGATGCGAGGCGAGATCGTTGCCCGAGAAAGAGTTGTCCTTCACCTTGTGCTTGTCCGGCCAGACACCGGTGAGGATGGTGGACCAGCCGGGACCGCTCACCGTCGGCGCCATCCCGCTGCCGTACAGCGAACTGCGCGAGGCGTACCCACGCTCCACGAGCGCGTGGACGTTCGGGGTGTCGGCGGCCATCAGCTTGTCGAACCGGGCGCCGTCCAGGCCGATGACCAGCACCTTCGGCGTCTTGGCCGCGGCGACGGCGACACCGGACGTCAGCCCGGCGACGGCCACCAAGACCGACAGGAGGGAAAGCGTTCTGCGCACGAAAGCCTCCAGGTAACTTGTTCGAACCAATTGTTCGTCAAGTTAGTGCGCCGAACTGTCTTCCCGATGAAGTCCGCGTGCCGCCGCGGAGGACTTCAGCCGACGGGCTCCATCACCCGCGAGTCGTACTCCTTCCGCGACTCCAGGATCCCGTCGAAGTTCGCGACCGACCATTCACTGACCGCCATGAGCAGCGCGCCCGCGCCGGCGCCGCGTTCGGTCAGCGCGTACTCGACGGTCGGCGGCGTGGTCGGGAAGACCGTGCGCGTGACCAGGCCGTCGCGTTCGAAGGCGCGCAGATTCTGCGTCAGCATCTTCTGGCTGATCCCGCCGACGGCGCGGCGCAGCTCACCGAACCGGTGCGGCCGCCGCGACAGCGCGCCGAGCACGAGCGCGGTCCACTTGTTGGCGAGCAGATCGAGGACGTCTCGGCACGGGCAGTTCCGCAGGTAGATGTCCCACGGGGATTCCGGCACTTCACAGGTGGTTTCCATCAGGTACCTAGTTTACCTTTAAGTGCCTTCTAGCGAAAAGAGACCAAGCGTCCGAGCATGGAAAGCACCAACAACGAAGGAGCTTTCGATGCGCGTCGTGACCCAGCAGCGGCTTGGTAGCCCGGAAGTGCTGGAGGTGACCGAAACCGATCGGCCGTCCCCCGCCCCGACGGAGGTGCTCGTGCGCGTGCGCGCGGCCGGGATCAACCCGGTCGACTGGAAGACCCGGGCCTACGGCGTCTTCATGGGCGAGCCGCCGTTCGTCCTCGGCTGGGACGTCTCCGGGGTGGTGGAGGAGCTCGGTGTCGGCACCACGCGGTTCGCCGTCGGCGACGAGGTCCTCGGCTTCCCGTGGTTCCCGCGGCAGGCCGGCGGTTACGGCGAGTACGTGACGGCGCCCGCCCGCCAGTTCGTGCGCAAACCCGCGAGCCTCACCCACGAGCAGGCCGCCGGGTTGCCGCTCGCCGGGCTCACCGCCTGGCAGGGCCTGGTGGACATCGCCGGCGTCCAGCCTGGACAGCGTGTGCTGATCGACGCTGCCGCGGGCGGTGTCGGACACCTCGCCGTGCAGGTGGCGAAGGCGCGCGGCGCGTACGTCCTGGGCACGGCGAGCGCCGGGAAGCACGAATTCCTCCGCGAACTCGGTGTCGACGAGCCGATCGACTACCGCGACGAGACCGCGACCGCGTCCGAGGTGGACGTCGTGTTCGGGCTGGTCGGCGAGCAGAGCGACCTGCGCTGGCTGGACGCGGTGAAACCGGGCGGCCTGCTGATCGCGGTTCCCGGCGGCGCGAGCGAGGCTGTCATCGCGAAGGCCGAGAAGCTCGGTGTGCGGACGTCGGGGATGCTCGCCGAACCGGACGAAATCGGTCTCCTGGCGCTGACCGGCCTGATCGAGAAGGGTGAACTGCGCGTCCACATCGACCAGACCTTTCCCCTTGAAGACGTCGCGAAGGCGCATGAAGTCGGCGAAGGCGGCAGGGTCACCGGGAAGCTCGTCCTGACCCTCTGAGAACGCGCGTGGAAAATGAACCCATGAGCGAGAACCCGAGCCCGCCGTCGGCGCTGACCATCGCGGGGTCCGACTCCGGCGGCGCCGCCGGCCTTCAGGCGGACCTGCGCACGTTCCTCACCTGTGGCGTGCACGGCCTGGTCGCGGTCACCGCCGTGACCGTCCAGAACACCCTCGGCGTCCACGACCGCACCGACATCCCGGCGAGCATCGTCGCCGGGCAGATCGAGGCCGTCGCGGCCGACATGGGCGTCAACGCGGCGAAGACCGGCATGCTCGCTTCGGCCGAGATCATCCACGCCGTCGCCGCCGCGTGTGACAAGGCCGAGATCGGCCGCGACAGCAAGGTGCCGTTCGTGGTCGACCCGGTCGCGGCGTCGATGCACGGGCATCCGCTGTTCGACGAGGCTGGGCTGGTGGCGCTGCGCGACGAACTCCTGCCGCGCGCGACCGTCCTCACGCCGAACCTCGACGAGGTCCGCCTGCTCACCGGGATGACCGTCACCACCCGCGAACAGATGCATCAGGCGGCCGTCGTCCTGCACCGGCTCGGGCCGAAGTACGTGCTCGTCAAGAGCGGTCACCTCGTCTCCGACCCGGAATGCGTCGACGTGCTCTTCGACGGCTCCACGTTCGTCGAACTGCCGGGCGAGCGGTTCGCCACGCAGCACACGCACGGCGCCGGGGACACGATGGCGTCGGCGCTGACGGCCGGTCTCGCGAAGGGCATGTCCGTCGTGGAGGCCGCCCGCTACGGCAAGTGGTTCGTTTCACACGCGGTCGAAAACGCCTACCCGATGGGCGCGAAGGTCGGTCCGGTTTCGGCGTTCTGGCGGCTTGCGCCCGAGCACTGAGCACCCGCCCGGTTACGATCTGCGCCGTGACGGGACGCGAGACGGTGGCCAGGGTCGTCGAAGACCGCCGCTTCCAGAACTTCATCATCGCGGTGATCGTCTTCAACGCCGTCACGCTCGGCCTGGAGACCTCGACCAGGATGGTCGCGGAACACGGGACGCTGCTGCACACGGTCGACTACATCGCGCTCGGGATCTTCGTCCTCGAACTCGGCGCGAAGCTCTACGCCTATCGCGGAAGGTTCTTCCGAGACCCGTGGAACATCTTCGACCTGATCGTCGTCGGGATCGCGGTGGTCCCGACGACCGGCCCGTTCGCGGTGCTGCGGGCGTTGCGGGTCCTGCGGGTGCTGCGGCTGATCTCGGTCGTGCCGTCGATGCGGAAGGTCGTCACCGGCCTGCTCGCGGCGATCCCCGGCATGGCGTCGATCGCCGCGCTCCTCGCGCTGATCATCTTCGTCGCGGGCGTGATGGCGACGAAACTGTTCGGCGCGATCTCGCCGGAGAACTTCGGCGACCTGGGCACTTCGCTGTTCACGCTGTTCCAGGTGATGACCGGCGAGGCTTGGCCGGACATCGCCAAGGAGGTCATGAAGGAAGCGCCCATGGCCTGGGTGTTCTTCGTGGTCTACATCCTCGTGTCCAGCTTCGCGGTGCTGAACCTCTTCATCGCCGTGGTGGTCAGCGGGATGGAGGACGAGCTTCGCCAGGACATCCGCGAGGAAGAAGCCAAGCAGGCCGAAACCCAGGCCGTGGCGAACAAGGAGATTCTCGACGAGCTTCGCGCCCTTCGCGCCGAAGTCAGCGCTCTTCGTCGGCAATAAGCGCTTCAAGCGCCGGGAGGGCCGCCGCCAGGGCCGCTTGGTGCTCCGGGCTCAGCCGTTCGAGGCGTTTGCCCAGCTCATTCACCCGCGTCGACCGGACACCGGAAACCAGCCTCGCGCCTTCTTCGGTGGCCTCCGCGAGCCAGGCACGCCTGTCGATCGGGTCCGATTCACGGCTGACGTAGCCCGCCTCGACCAGCGAAGCGACGATCCGCGACATGGTGGCCGCGGCGACGCCTTCCTTGGCCGCGAGATCACCCAGGCGGAGCTGGCCGTAGTGCACGAGCGTGGCGAGCGCCGAGATCGCGCCGTGGCCGGGCCCGGGTACGCCTGCCTGGCGCAGTGACCGGGACAGCCTGCCCACCGCCAGGAACAACCTGCCCGAAACGTCCTGGACCGCTGACGTGGTCACCACTGGCTCCTCTGGGTACACGGCGGCGGGTGCGCCTCCGGAAAGGTGCCGTCAACCATACGGGCTCCCGGTGCGAACTCGCCGTCAAGGCCGTGAACCGTACAAAAGGGTTACCGGGGCGGGCTCGACGCGTGCGCCCAGAACCGCTGCGGGATCCGCCCCGCACCGGCCGCCAGCCGCCCGGCGGTGACGGCGGCCCGCATCGCCGACGCCATCCGTTCCGGGTCCGCGGCCCTGGTCACGGCGGTGGAAAGCAGGACCGCGTCGCAGCCGAGCTCCATCGCCAGTGCCGCGTCGGAAGCCGTGCCGATCCCGGCGTCGAGGATCACCGGCACCCCCGCGCGGGACACGATCAGCTCGATGTTGTGCGGGTTCCGGATGCCGAGACCGGTGCCGATGGGCGCGCCGAGCGGCATCACCGCCGCGCAGCCCGCCTCCTCCAGCCGCAGCGCCAGCACCGGGTCGTCGTTGGTGTACACGAGCACGGTGAAGCCGTCCGCGGCGAGCTGTTCGGCCGCTTCGAGGGTCTCGAACGGGTCCGGCAGCAGGGTGCGGTCGTCGGCGTGGACCTCCAGTTTGACGAGGTCGGTCTCGAGCGCTTCGCGGGCGAGCCGCGCGGTGAGGACCGCTTCGGCGGCCGTCCGGCAACCGGCGGTGTTGGGCAGCAGGCGGATACCGAGGCGGCGGAGCAGTTCGAGGACGCCGGAGCCGCCTTCGGCGTCGGCCTTGCGCATCGCGACGGTGGTCAGTTCCGTCCCGGACGCGACCAGCGCGCGTTCCAGCACGGCGAGGTTGCCCGCGCCGCCGGTGCCGATGATCAACCGCGACGAGAGCTTGTGCTCGCCGATGACGAGTTCGTCACCGTTCATGTCAGCCTCCTTGCACAGCGGTCAGGATGTCGACGCTGGCGCCCTTGCGCACCACCGCTTCCGGCCATTCGCCACGCCGGACGACCACGCCGTCCACCGCGACCGCGACCCCCTGTGTCGCCGTGCCCAGCGCCTCCAGCACGCCCTCGACGGTGGTGCCGTCGGGGAATTCGCGCCACTGGCCGTTGACCTGGATCTCCATCACACCCGCTCCTCGCTTCGCCGCGACGGCGTGGCCGCCGCGACCTCGTCCGGCAACGGCGCTCCGTCCAGCCAGGCGACCGCGGCGTCCGCGGTGACCGGGGCCATCAGGAGACCGTTGCGATGGTGACCTGTCGCGGCGAAGACACCTTCGCCCAGTTCACCGATGAAGGGCATCGTGTCGACACTCGCCGCGCGAAGCCCGGCAGCGGTCTCGACGAGTTCGTATTCGGTGAGGCCCGGGAAGACGCGCTCCGCGCCTTCGAGCAGCTCACGCACGCCTCGGACGGTGACGGTCTCGTCGAAACCGGCCTCGTACTGGGTCGCGCCGAGCACGAGCTGACCGTCGTCGCGAGGGACGAGGTAGATCGGGCGGCCTTCGACCATCGCGCGGACGGTGCGTTTCGGGGGCGGCAGGCACCCCCGTCGCGGCCGGAGGCGGAGGATCTCGCCCTTGAGGGGGCGGACGGCGCCGTCGAGCGCGGGATGCAGCCGTCCGGTCCAGGCGCCCGCGGCGAGGACGACGTCGCCCAGCCCGCTGAGGTCCGTGATGGTCTGCCGGCGGAATTCGACGCCGTGCGCGCGGCAGGCGTGTTCGAGCGCGTGCAGCAGCCTTCTGTTGTCCACGGCCAGATCCCCGGGCACCAGGAGTCCACTTCGGACGGATCCGGCGAGACCGGGCTCGGCGTGGCGGGCCTCGCGACCGGTCAGCCGCTCGACCTCGCGGCCGAGCTCGGCCAGGTACGCGGCGAGCATTTCGAGGTTGCCCGCGTCGGCGCTGTCCAGCGCGACGACGAGCGTGCCGTGCGGCGAAAGCCCCGGGTCGATGCCCTCTTCGGCCAGGTCACGGGCGAAATCCGGCCAGCGCCGCAAGGACGCTTCGCCGAGCGCGAGGACGTCTTCCTCGCCGGGCCAGGCCTCGGTGACCGGCGCGAGCATGCCGCCCGCGAGCCACGACGCGCCGCGCCCCGGATCGGGGTCGTACACGGTGACGCGATGGCCGCGCGCGGACGCGCGCCAAGCGACCGAGAGGCCGATGACCCCGCCGCCGACAACCGAAAGTTCCTTCATGGAATCACGCTCCCTGCGCCGGCATGACCCGGATCAGGTTCCACGGTCGGAGCGGTCCCGGCTCCCTCTCAGCCCGTCCTCGGGCTCCCGTGCGGACCACCCCACCGTAGCGCGCGAGTACCGTCGCCGCCATGCCCACCCTGTCTGGTTCGCTGATCCGCGCCCGGCTCGCGGACGCCCGCCTGTACCTCTGCACCGACGCCCGGTCCGGCCGCGGCGATCTCGCCGAATTCGCCGACGCCGCGCTGGCGGGCGGGGTCGACATCATCCAGCTGAGGGACAAGACCGGCGGTGCCCCGATCGAGGCGAAACACGAGATCGCCGCCCTGGAAGTGCTGGCCGAGGCGTGCGAGAAGCACGACAAGCTGCTGGCGGTGAACGACCGCGCGGACGTCGCGCTCGGGGTCGGCGCGCACGTGCTCCACCTTGGCCAGGACGACATCCCGGTGTCGCTGGCGCGCCGGGTGCTCGGGGACGACGTGGTGATCGGCCGGTCCACCCATTCGGCCGAACAAGCCACTGCCGCCGCCGAAGAGCCCGGCGTGGACTACTTCTGCACCGGCCCTTGCTGGCCGACCCCGACGAAGCCCGGCCGGTCCGCCCCGGGGCTCGACCTGGTGCGCTCCACCGCTGGCCTGGGAACGACGCGGCCGTGGTTCGCGATCGGCGGGATCGACGCCGAGCGGTTGCCCGAGGTACTGGACGCGGGCGCGTCGCGAATCGTCGTCGTCCGGGCGATCACCGAGGCCGAAGACCCCGAAGCGGCCGCACGCACCCTTCGCTCCGCCCTGCCCTGACTCACGCGATTCGGCACCTGGTTGCGATAGTCCGGAACGCGAACCATCGCAATCAGGTGCCGAATTGCGGGAAGGGAAGGGGGTCAGGGCGCGGGGGTCTTCGAGGCAGGCGGAGCCGAGGCGGTCGTCGAGGGCGCCTGGGAGGTCGACGGCGCCGTGGACTGCGTCGTCGGGGGCGCCTGCGTCGTGGTGGTGGGCGTCGTCGAGGGGGTCGGCGTGGTCGACGGCGTCTTCTCGGGCTCGTTGTCCCGTGTCTCCGAAGGGGTCGTCGCCGGCGGGGTGTCGTGCTTGTCCTGCCGCTCCTGGGCCTGGTCGCCGCCGCCGATGATCTTCCCTATGGTGGTCCCGGTTCCGCCGCCGAAAGTCTTCCCGGTCGCCCCCTCGAAACCGGTGATCGCGACGAGCGCCACCGCGAACGCCACCACGCTGACGCCGGCGATCACCGCCCAGCGCGGTTTGAACTTCCGCCCGGACGGCTCTTCCTCCTCCGCCGGGGTGAGGCGGACGGTCTCCTGCTCCGCCGGGTCGAGCACCTTGCGGCGTGCGGGAACGGTCAGCACCACTCGCGCCTTCAGCGCAGCGTCCTTCGTCCGTTGCAGCGAACGCAGGTACAGCTCGCCGCCGAGCGTCGTGATCACGCTCGCCAGCCCGGCGCCCGCCACCGTTCCGGCCACGCCGAGGGTGGAACCCAGCAGCGCCGCGGTGATCGCGGCCATCGCGGCCGCCGTCACCTGGATGATCCGGCCCTGCTTTTCGGTCTTTTCGGTTTTCTCCGTGCTCTCCTTGGTCATGATCCCGTTCTGCTGCTAGTCGGTCCTCACCCGTCCTAACGAATAAGGCGCACGGGATGCTCCCCGCGTTGCCCGCACGTGAGGAGCGCCACCCCGTCTGTCCAAAAAGGACTGTCCACGGCTCACAACTCCTTGACATAATCGGACGTATGAACCTGGTATCGATCGAGGAAATCCGCGACGCGGCAAGCCGTGTCAAAGGCGTCGCGGTGCGCACCCCGCTGCTGGAACAAGGGTGGGCGCCGTTGTGGCTCAAACCGGAAAGCCTCCAGCCGATCGGTGCCTTCAAGGTGCGCGGCGCCTACAACGCGATCGCCGCGCTGACCGAAGATCAGCGCGCCCGCGGCGTCGTCGCGTTCTCCAGCGGCAACCACGCGCAAGCGGTCGCGTACTCGGCGAAGCGATTCGGTATTCCCGCGGTGATCCTCATTCCGGACGTCGCCCCGCGCGCCAAGGTCGAAGCCACCAAGGCGCTCGGCGCCGAAGTCATCGAGGTCCCCATCGACGCGCAGGAGTCCTCCGCGCTCGCCGTCGCCGAGGAACGGGGGCTCACCATGATCCCGCCGTTCGACCACCGCGACGTCATCGCCGGGCAGGGCACCGTCGGCCTGGAGATCGCCGAAGACCTGCCGGACGCCGGCGTCGTGCTCGTGCCGCTCAGCGGCGGCGGGCTGGCTTCGGGCGTCGGCACGGCGATCAAGGCCCTCCTGCCGGACGCGAAGGTCATCGGCGTCGAGCCGGAGCTGGCGGGCGACACCGCCGAGGGCCTGCGCGCGGGCAGGCGGATCGAGTGGCCGATGGACCTACGGGCGCGCACCAGCGCCGACGGCCTGCGCGCCCAGCCGTCGGACCTGACCTTCGCCCACCTCCAGGCGGTGCTCGACGACGTCATCACCGTTTCGGAGGAGGAGATCCGGGAGGCCGTCCGGACGCTGGCGCATCGGGCCCGTCTGGTCGCCGAGCCGAGCGGCGCCACCGCGACCGCCGCGTTCCTCTCCCACCACGATGCGCTACCAGCGGGCAAGGTCGTTTCGGTCGTTTCGGGCGGCAACCTGGACCCGGCGACCCTGGCCGGCCTCTTGGCGTAACTCGCGTGACTGGGGCCGTATCTCGCGTGATTGGAGGCGTAACTCGTGAGTTACGCCTTCAATCACGCGTGTGTCGGCCGGGGCGGACGTGGGTCGGGGGTGAGTCGACGCCGCAATGGAGGCATTCGCCGGGGTGCGGCGACTCCTCGGCGGTGTCGTCGGAAGGTGTGTCGAGAACGCCGTTGTGGATGCCGAGCGCGATCAGCCCGCCGCCGATCGCCAGCGCCGCGCACACCAGCAACGCCGTCCGCCAGCCCGCGGTCAGCGCCACCGGATCGGTGTAGGCGGCACCGGACAGCCCGGCGACGGCGGGCAGGACGGCGATCGCGAGCAGGCCACCCGACCGGGCGATGGCGTTGTTGACCCCGGAGGCGACGCCGGCGTACCGGTCCGGCGCGGCGGCCAGCACCGTCGCGGTCACCGGCGCGACGACCGTCGCCAGCCCGGCGCCGAAGACGACGACGGCGGGAAGCACCGACCCCAGGTACGAGGACCCCGGCCCGACACGCATCAGCAGGAGCATGCCGACGCCGACCAGGATCGGGCCGGCGACCAGTTGCGCACGCGGCCCGATCTTCTGCGCGAGCGCGCCGGACCGGCCGGAGAACAGCAGCATGATGACGGTGATCGGCAGCCCGGCGAGCCCGGCCGCGGTCGGCGAGTAGCCCAGCGACACCTGCAGCTGCAGGACCATCAGCATCATCACGCCGCCGAGCGCCGCGTAGACGACGAAGGTCAGCGCGTTGGCGAGGCTGAACGTCCGGTCGCGGAACAGTTTCGGCGGCACCAGCGGGTCGGCCGAGCGGTGCTGGATCATCAGGAACGATCCGAGCCCCGCGACGCCGAGCACGATGGCGACCAGGACGACGACGTCACCGATACCGCGTCCGGGTGCCTCGACCAGCGCGCCGGTCAGCCCGGCGAGCCCGATCGCACCGACGGCGGCCGCGAGGAAGTCGGGATGCCCGGTCGCCTCCTCGTCGCGGGACTCGGGCACGTAGCGCCGGGCGAGCAGGACGCAGACCGCGGCGAGCGGCAGGTTGATCAGAAACGCCAGCCGCCATGACCACACCTGCACGAGGACACCGCCGAGCAACGGGCCGATCGCCGCCGCGATGCCGCCGAGCCCGGACCAGGCACCGATCGCACGGGCCCGGTCCTCATGGGTGAAGGACGCTTGGAGGATCGCGAGCGAGCCGGGCGTGAGCAAAGCTCCCCCGATCCCCTGGAGGATCCGGGTCGCGACGAGCAGCTCGGTGGTCGTCGCGGCGGCGCACAGCCCGGAGGCGACGCCGAACCAGACGACGCCGACGATGAACATGCGGCGGCGGCCGTAGCGGTCGCCGAGGGATCCGGCGACGAGGATCAGGGCGGCGAGCGCGAGCAGATAGCCGTCGAGGATCCATTGAAGGCCCGCGACGGACGCACCGAGTTCGTCGCCGATCCTCGGGAGCGCGACGTTGATGATCGTCCCGTCGAGCATCGCCATGCCCGAGCCCACGATCGTCGTGGCGAGCACGCCGCGCGCCACCGGCGTCCCCCATCGAATTCCCGCCGCCGTGTCAGTCATGGGACGACTGAATCACGACGACCGGGACCGGGCCACCGCGAAATCGGCGGTAATTCCGGGAAAGCGATCTCTCCCGGAATTACCTGACTCGTCAGGGAAGCAGCGTGGTGACGAATTTGTAACGGTCACCCCGGTAGATCGCGCGCGCGAACTCGACCGGTTTTCCGTCGGTGGCGAAGGAATGCCTCGAAAGGAGCAACATCGGCATTCCGACGTCGGCGCCGAGCATCTCCGCCTCGTGCGGCCCGGCAAGGGCGGTCTCGATCGTTTCCTCGGCCCTTTCGAGCTCGACGCCGTAGTGCTCCCTCAGTACGGCATACAGCGATCCACCTGCGGAAACGTGTTTGCGCAAACCGCGGAAGCGGCCGAGCGGGAGATGGGTGGTCTCCAGCGCCATCGGCTGCGAATCGGCCAGCCGGAGACGGCGAAGGCGAAGGATCTTCGCGCCGACGCGGATTCCGAGCAGTTTCGCCAGATCGGCTTCGACGGGCAGTTCGTCGATCTCCAGCAGCTTGGACGACGGCTTGAGCCCCTGCTTGCGCATGTCCTCGGTGTAGGACGACAACTGCAGGCGCTGCGCGAGTTTCGGCTCGGCGGCGAAGGTGCCCTTGCCCTGCACGCGGTGGAGCCTGCCCTCGGCGGTGAGGTCGGCGAGCGCCTGCCGGACGGTGGTGCGCGAAACGGTGAATTCCCCCGCCAGCGCCCGTTCCGTCGGAATCGGCGAGCCGGGCGGCAACGCGTCGAGCAGATCGAGCAGATGCTGTTTCAGCGCCCAGTACTTGGGTTCGCGCTGCCCGCGCATCCCTGCCGTAGCGCCCGCCTCACTCGCGGTGGTTGTCTCCAACATGACCGACTCCCTAAGCCTTCCCACTCAAACGCGCACCGTCCCCGCTAGGAAACGTACCCTTCACCACAAACGTCCATTCGGGCTAGCATTGGTCTAGACCTACTCGGGGGACGAAGTACGTCCCGGTGGAAGGGAACGAGATGACCGAACAGCGCCCCGGCGAGCACATGGCCGCGGAGATCTCCCAGCAACCCGCCATTCTGGCAGGAATCGTGGAGCGACAGGCCGAAATCGCCGAGGTGGCCGACGCCATCTCCAAGCGCCCGCCCAGGTTCGCACTCCTCGCCGCCCGGGGCTCCAGCGACCACGCCGCCCTGTATGCGAAGTACCTGATCGAAGTACTCCTCGGTCTCCCCTGCGGTCTCGTCTCACCCTCCACCGCGACTCTGTACGGCGCCCGTCCCGATCTGCGGGACGTTCTCTTCATCACAGTAAGCCAAAGCGGTGGATCCCCGGATCTCATCGAGGTCACCGAAACCGCGCGTCGCCAGGGAGCGCTGACCGTCTCGGTCACCAACACCCCGGAGTCGCCGCTTCGCGCCGCCGCCGAACTCGGCGTCGACATCGGTGCGGGACTGGAAAAGGCCGTGGCCGCCACCAAGACCTACTCGGCCACCTTGCTTTCGCTTTACCTTCTGATCGACGCGGTCCGCGGCGGCAAGGGCGCGGACGCGGAGAAGCTGGGCGAGCTCGCGCAGCAGACCCTCGACGGCTCCGAAGAAGGCGTGCAGCGCGCGGTGGACCGCTACCGCTTCGTCGACCGGGTGCTCACCACGGGCCGCGGTTACTCCTACGCCACGGCGCTGGAAGGTTCCTTGAAGCTGGCCGAAACCAGCTACCTCGCGGCCCGCGCGTACAGCGGCGCGGACCTGTTGCACGGTCCGGTCGCCGCGGTCGACGGCGAGACCGCCGTGCTCGCCGTGACGAGCCAGGGACACGGAGTGGGCGCGATGCAGGAGGTCCTCGAAGCCGTCGGCAAACGCGGCGCGGACGTGCTCGCGGTCGGCTCCGCTTCGGCCGACGTGCCCGCGGCGCTGCGGATCGGTGTCGCGCCGTCCGCCGAAGAGGTCGCCCCGATCCTGGAGATCCTGCCCATCCAGCGGATCGCGCTCGGCCTTTCGCTGGCGCGCGGCGGTGACCCGGACAGCCCGCGCGGGCTGCTCAAGGTGACCAAGACCCGGTGACCCACGTCATCGGTGTGGACGCCGGAGGCACGTCGACGCGAGCGATCGCCGTCGACGCCTCCGGCGCCGTCCTCGGCACCGGGCACGCGGACGGGGCCAATCCCAATTCCCATCCGCCGCACGAGGCCGCGGCGCGGATCGCGAGCGCGATCACCGGCGCGCTCGGCGGGCTGGAGCCGGCCGCGACCGCGGCGTGCGTCGTCGGCATGGCGGGCGTCAGCAAGCTGAGCGATCCGGCGATCGCGGAGATCTTCGAAGCCGCGTGGAAGGACGCGGGGATCAGTCCGGTGCGGACGGTCCCCGACCCCGAGGTCGCCTACGCGTCGGCGACTTCCGCGCCGGACGGTTCGGTGCTCGTGGCGGGCACCGGGTCGATCGCCTGCCGGATCCGGGGCAGGCGGACGGTGTCCACCGTCGGCGGCTACGGCTGGTTGCTCGGCGACGAAGGTTCCGCGTACTGGCTCGGCCGTGAAGCCGTTCGCTCCACTTTGGATGTTCTGGGCCGCGGCGGCGAACCCGGTCCGCTCGCGCGCGCCGTGCTCACCGAAGCGCTCGGACCGTCCGCTGTGGACCGAGCGAGCGACCGGGCGCCGCTCTGGCGCGCGCTCATCACGAGCGCCAACGCCGAAGCGCCGATCCGGCTCGCCAGGTTCGCCCCGTTCGTCAGCGAGGCCTACCGCGAAGGCGATCCGGCGGCGGACGAAATCACCTCCCGCGCGGCCACCTTGTTGGTGACGAACGTCATGGCCGCCCGGGATCCCGGGGAGGACACGCCGGTCGTCCTGGTGGGCGGCGTGTTGTCGCCGGAGGGGCCGGTGGGGGCGAAGGTCCGTGCCGGACTCGACGGCATCGAGGTCCTGACCAGCACCGACGGCGTGCTCGGAGCCGCTTGGCTGGCCGCCGTCGACGCCTATGGAGAAGGGGCGCCCCGGCCGGTCCCACCCTGGAAAAACACCAAAAACGAGCCCTGAAAGACCAAACCATCGACTCCGGGGCCGAACTCCGGGTACCGTAGGACCCGGCCCCCGGACCCTCCCCCCTCGCCGGGGGCCGCCTTATGTCCTGGGCAGCCCGCCGGGCGCGGAATCCGAGGGATCCCCGTTCTCCTCTACCACCCGCAGGCCGGGATGTTCCGGCGGCAGCGTGCGGTACAGCACCCAGCCGCTCACGGCGACCGTCACCGCGACCAGCGGCCAGGAGAGCACCGTCCGCGCGATGCCGAGCGCGACCACCTGCCCGCTCCACCACAGCGAGCCGTACACGACGACCCGCAGCGTGTACTGGAGGAAGACCCACACCCAGCTCGCCCGCGAATACGCGCGCAGCAACGCGGGATCACGGCGCCAGCGGGTCTTCTGCCCGATGACGAGCCCCACCACGACGCCGAGCAACGGCCACCGGACCACGATGCTGGCCGCCCACAGCAGCGCGCTGGCCACATTGGACAGCAGCTGGATGAGGAAGAAGTCTTCGGCGCGGCCGGTGTGCAGGGCGATCAGCGCGGCGGCGATCACCGCCGCGAGGCTCACCACGACCGCGCGGGCCTTGTCGCCGCGCGCGACCCGGTACACGCCGAGCAGCACCGCCACCCCGATGGCCACCCCGGCGCCCCAGGCGATCGACTGGCCGGCGATCAGCCAGCCGAGGACGAAGGCCGCGGGCGGGATGCTCGCGTCGATGGCGCCTCGCCGCCCGCCGAGGATCTGGGCGAGCGACTCGCGCGAGGGTCGTGAGGTCACCCTTACAGCCTGCCGGATCTATGAGCCGGAACACCCGGGCGGGGAGATGTTCGCCACACGAGGTGTCCGGTTTACGTCCACTTGAGGGGAATCCACGCAGCCCAGGAGTGTACATCCCCGTAATGGAGATGCATGGACGTCCGACAAAATAAGAGACTGTGTCAACGGGCTGAACCAAGGGTTTCGGCCGGGTGGGATTGCAGGGGCGCTCACGGCTGTTGGTTGTGGTGTACAAGTACCACCGGGGGCACACGGACGGAAGGGGACCCAACGTGTACGGATTCGACAGCTACGTGGCGATCGGTGACAGCTTCACCGAAGGACTCAACGACGGCTTGCCCGACGGCAGCTTCAGGGGCTGGGCGGACAGGCTGGCGGAGATCCTCGCCGAAGGCAGGCCCGACTTCCAGTACGCGAACCTCGCCCTCCGCGGGAAGATGCTCGACGAGATCCTCGAAGAGCAGCTCCCGATCGCCCTCGCGGTGAAGCCCGACCTGGTCACCCTGTGCGCGGGCGGCAACGACATCATCGTGCCCGGCGCGGACGTGGACGCCGTCGCCGCGCGGCTGGAGGCGGGGGTCGCCAAGCTGCGCGAGGCCGGGATCCCGGTGCTCATCTTCAACGGGCCGGACACCAAGTACCTGTCCGTGATGCACGTCCTGCGGGGGAAGGTCGGCATCTACAACGCGCATCTGTGGGCGATCGCCGACCGGCACGGCGCCAAGATGGTCGACATGTGGGCGATGGCCCCGCTGCACGACCGCCGCGCCTGGAGCGACGACCGGCTGCACTTCACCCCCGAGGCCCACCGGCGGATCGCGCTGCGCGCGGCCGAGGTCCTCGGCGTCCCGGTCGCCGACGACTGGCGTGAGCCGTGGCCGGCGTCCGAGGAGCCGAGCACTTGGATCACGTCGCGCCGCTCGGACCTCGAGTGGACGAAGGCGCACCTGCTGCCGTGGATCCGCCGTCAGCTCAAGGGCGAGTCCATGGGCGACGGCCTGTCCCCGAAGCGCCCGGAGCTCGCGCCGCTGCTCCCGCTGGAGCAGATCGAGCCGACGGGCGTCACCCTGCCCGCCACGGATCTGCGGGAGATCCACCACCACGCGAGCTGAGCCTCGGCAAGTACGTGAAGGCCCCCTTCATAGCGTCCAGCGCGGTGAAGGGGGCCTTCACGTACTTGACGGTGTCACCCAGAAGGGTCATGTACTGACCGCCCGGTACACCGGCGCGGCATCCGGGGCCCACGAGGGAACGCGGCGACGTCGCAGGCCAGACCGGGTGCGCGGTACCTCGCGAAGAGCGCAGGACGTTGGACCGGAAGTGCTGAAAGCCGGTTCGCCAACCGGTCGGGCGCGGCTTACAGTCCCTTCATGCCCGGTACACGCTGGAGCCGCTTGCTGCCTACAGCGCTGCTGGTCACGCTCGCCTTGACGGCGATCACCGTCTGGTCGGCCTCCGACGACATCGAGGCCGAGCTGACCGCGCGTGCGAAGAACGCGCTCGCCGACGTCGGCGTCTCCGGTGGCCAGGTGAGCTTCTCCGGCCGCGACGCGAACCTCACCGGCTTCCCGCCGAACAAGGCCGCACAGGCGATGGACGCCATCCAGCGCATCGACGGGGTCCGGACGGTCGAGATCTCCGGTGACACCGCCCCGCCCGCGGGGCCGGTGACGACCAGCGGCGAGCCGCCGAGCCGGCCGCCCCCAAGCCCGCCGCCCAGCCCCACGCCGACGTCGGCCAAGCCGGTGGACAAGGCGGGTTTCCAGGCCGAGATCGACCGCCTGCTGGCGGCCACGCCGATCACGTTCGAACCGGACACCACCGAACTCACCGCCGACGGCGAACGCGGCGCGCTGGAGATCGCGAAGCTGCTCACGGACGCGCCCCGCGAACTGCGATTCCGGATCACCGGGTCGGTCGCGACCGGTTCGGACCGCAAACTCGCGCTGAACCGGGCGCTGACGGTCGAGCGGCTGCTCGAACGCAACGGGGTCAAACGCGACCAGGCGTACTCCACCCAGCGCAGGAACTCCGAAGGCGCGAGCGGCGAGGGCCGCCGCGTCGACATCACGGCAGAACAGAGGTGATGGCCTGATGCTCTGGCTCTTCGGGCAGATCTGGCTCTGGCTGCTCATCTCGTTCGCCCTCGGCTGCGGCGTCACCTGGCTGTTGATGCGCGGCGAACGACGTGAGCGACCGGCCGCGGAACCGGTGGCCCGCGAGCCGGAGCGCCCGGCACCGGTCCCGGCCGAGCCGGAGCCCGAACCCGTGCCCGAGCTGCTCTCCACCGAACGGACGCAGTTCCTCCCGCCCGCGCGGATCCAGGACGACGACGAGCCGTACGACCAGGAGGCGGAAGGCCACCGCGAGGGCCAGCTGACGCCGGAACCGGTGCGGGCCTACCACCCGGAGCCGCCGGAACCGGCCGCCCGGAACGGCGAGGGCGGTCACGAACCCGAACCCGTCTGGCCGAGCGACGAGGACTGGCCGCCCGCCGGGCACCGGCCGGGGCAGGGCGGCTGACACTCGCCTGGTAAATTCGGCTACGCACTGTGAGCGGGAAGCCGGGTACGTTTCTTCGATCGGGAGCTCCGGCACACGAAGGAGGCTCCGATTGGCGCTCCCCTATTGGACGCCGCACAACCTGCTGCCTCCTGGCCGCCATCCCGCCGATCTGGCCGACGTCTACGAGCGGCTGGTCTTCGACGCGCCGCACCAGAACGACCGTGAAATCCTGTTCAGCGCGCTGAACAGTTACCTCGGTGTGGCCCGGCGGATCATGCCGACCGGCCGCGCGTGGATCGGCGGCGATCTGACCGCCAGGACCCCGCACGCGCCGGTCGGGCTCGACGTGGTGCTGATCCCGGACGAATGGGGCGCGCTCAAACGGCTCGACGACACGGGCCGCTCGGCGCTGTACGGGCTGCTGACCTTGCGCGGGGTCATCGTCGGCCAGCCCGCCATGTACCTGGACCAGGTCCAGCCCGTCGGCGGCATGCTCGACGGGTTCCTCTGCCGCCCCGGCGACGAGGAGATCTGGGAAGAAGTGTGGGCATCGGGTGGCAGGGGAATTCCGGAAGTGATCTGGTGAGGAACGAATTCCGGCGTATCGCCGACGAGATCCCCGGCGGCACTTGGCTCGACGACCTCGCGCGCGCGTCGGCGATGGCCGCGTACGCCAAGTTCGAGCGCACATCACGGTCGCCGCTGCTTCGCGTGTCCGTGCTCGGCGAGTCGCATCTGGACGCGTACACCTTCTCCGACATCAGCCGCGCTTTGCAGGACGCGACGGCGAAGATCGGGCACATCATCCGGAACCCGTCGGGCGAGGTGACCTTCGTCCAGCCGGCGGACCGCGAGAAGGCCCCGCTGATCCAGCGTGGACAGGCGGGCAACGCGATCTTCTTCGGCTTCCCGGAACCGGCGCTCGACGACGCGCTCATCCACGACGGGATCGAGTCGCTGTCCGAACGCGCGGTCAAGGAACTGTGCGACTTCCTGCCCGCCAACGGCTCCGACGACGGCGCGCTGGACGCGGTGCTGCTGCAGCGCGACACCGTGCGCAACGCGGTCAGCGACATCGTCAACGCGGTCAGCAAGCACGCCGGGATCGGCATGGCGCTGACCCCCACCGCCGGCGACGAGCTGACCCGCAGCATGACCACCGAACAGGCTCGGATCCTGTCCGGAAGCCTGCGCGAGTCCCGTGAGGCCGTCGGTTACGAGACGGTCAGCGGCAGGCTGGACGGCGTCCGCACGCGGCGCCGGATCTTCTATCTCGAACGCGAATCGGGCGGCACGATCCAGGGCGCGGTCGCGCCGGATCTGCTCGACGAGATCAAGGAGAATCTGGACCGGCCGGTGACCGCGCGGCTGCGCGTCGTGCGCACCACGACCATCGACGGCCGCCGCGGCCGCCCGGTGCACGAACTGCTGGAGATCACCCCGGAAGTCAACCTGTTCGATCAGTGATCGGGTTTCCGACATTCGGCGATGCCGCAATTCTCGTCAGAAAATATCGGTGACCGCTTGATCATCGTTGAATGGTGACTTTTTCCGGCAGGTAACAATTTCGGCCATTCCCCCGAACGATGGGTTAACGTCTTCGGACGGAACCCTCCGAAAGGGCATGTATGCCGACCGATCCACCTCTCCCGCACCCGCCTGCCACCCGCTACGGCCCGGGGTTCGCCGCGCACGGAACACGTCACCGCAAACCCAAGAACGGCCTGGTCATCGCGGGTTTCCTGGTCGGACTGGCGGCACTCGGGGTCGCCTTCGTCCCGGTCGCCGGAGTCGCCGCATGGCCGCTCGCCGTGACCGGTTTGATTCTTTCCGTGATCGGTTTGACCAAAATCAAGAAGGGTGAAGCGGACAAGAAGGGAATGGGGATCGCGGGGCTCGCGCTTTCGATCGCCGGACTTCTGGCCGCGGCCGGGTTACTGGTCTACACCAGTTTCTTCGCTACCGGCGAGTCGGGACTGCACGTCCCGGCGGTCGCCGGGGACAAGAACACCGTCGAGTTCGTCGTCAGCGCCTCCGGTGGCGCGACCATCCGGTACGGCTCGCTCAACGACCAGCGGACCGAGACGACCCCGGCCAGCACCGACGAATGGCGCGGCACGGCGTCCTTCAACTCGGGCGACTACCTGCTCACCGTCACCGCGGACACCCGGAACTCGACGGTCAGCAACCAGATCGCCTGCACGATCCTGGTCAACGGCAAGAAGGTGGCGGAGAACAAGGGCCAGACCATCGCCCTGTGCACCGCCGGCACCGGCTGATCCGTGCGTTTCGTCCTCTGGATGCGGTAGTCGCACGCGCAAGGACCGCATCCAGAGGACGGAACGCGGGGGTGCCGCCTGGCGGCCGGCCGGTATCGCCCCCACCTCCACCGGCCGGACCGCCACGAGCCGCTCCTGGCGGCTCTTCAGACGGGCCCGGAACGGGCCGCCCGAGCGCCGATCACTACCGCGTGCCCCTCCCCTAGGGCTCGATCGACACTGAATCGGACCCTACGCGCGTGCGCGGCGAGGCCACTAAGAATCCGCTAAGGATCACTCACGGACTTTCGTCGAGGTCGGTGAGTTCCGCACGGACCAGTGTGGCGAGCTTGGGATTGACG
Organism: Amycolatopsis lurida; assembly: GCF_900105055.1. Lineage (NCBI taxonomy): Bacteria > Bacillati > Actinomycetota > Actinomycetes > Pseudonocardiales > Pseudonocardiaceae > Amycolatopsis > Amycolatopsis lurida. The sequence continues at coordinate 4,869,705 of NZ_FNTA01000004.1, read as the reverse complement.
TCCGCGAGGATCTTCAGCGCGAGCGCGAATTGTTCGCGGGCACCGTCCACATCCGACCCGGCCCGCAGCACCCGGCCCAGCGTCAGCCGCAGGACGCCCTCCTGAAGGACGAACCGCCTGCTGATCGTCAAATCCACGGCTTCCCACACGTACCGCTCGGCCGCCGCGAGTTCGCCGATCCGCATGCTCAATTCGGCCAGATTGTTCAGCGAGACGACGACGTAGCTTTCGTCGCCGAGGGTCCGGTCGATGTCCAGCGAGGCGACCTGATGCCCGATCGCCTCGATGAACCGGCCTGCCCGCTTTTCGGCCTCGGCGCAGTTGTTGAGTGCCTGGCCGCGCAATTCGAGATCGCCGGTCCGCTCGGTCTCCTCGACCGCCCGCCGCAGCGTCCTGATCGCCTCGTCGTGCCGTCCCAGCAGGGTCAGCGCGGAGCCGAGATGGATGTTCGCCGAGACGATCAGCCGGTCGTCGCCGATCGCGGTCGCGAGTTCCAGCGCGCGTTCGGCGTCGGCGAGGCAGCCCTGCGGCAGCTCGAAGGTGAGCGCGATGGCGCAGCGGGAGATCAGCATCCAGCACCGGCCGAGGACGTCGCCGGATCGCTCGGCGGCCTCCAGCCCGATCGCGACCAGCCGCGTCCACTCGTCGAGCAGCGGGTACACCGCGCGATAGGTGTGCGCGACCCTGGCCAGCCGCCAGACGTCGTCGTGCCGTCCGGCGGCACGGGCGGCTTCGAGGACCTCGATCAGGTTCTCCCATTCCGCGGTGAACCAGTCCTGCGCCTCGTCGAAGGAACCGAGCGGGGGCGTCTGTGCGTCGGTCAGCGCCCCGGTGAAGTCGAGCGGGTCGACGATCCGCAGCATCTTGCGCCGGGCCCGGTCGGCGACGGCCTGATAGAACCGCACCGAGCGCGACAGGACGTCCTCCCGGTCGGTCTCGTCGAGTTCGTTCTCCGCCAGTTCACGGAGGAACAAGCGCACGAGGTCGTGCGGGACGAAAGAGTCGCGGCCGGTTTCGGCGAGCAGGTTGTGCGCGGCGAGCACCCGCAGATGCCGCCGCGCCTCGGCGACGGTGATCCCGCCGATCGCCGCCGTCAGATGCGAACCGGCCGAAACGCACTGGACCACGCCGAGCCGCAGGAAAGTGTTCGCGACCTCCGGCGGCAGCCCCCGGAACGAGACGTCGAACGCCGCGCGGACACCGTCGTCCGGGCCTTCGACGTCGAGGGCGGCCAGCCTGGTCCGTTCGTTGCCGAGTTCGTCGACCAGATCCTGCGCGGACCACTGCGCGCTGGCGGCGAGCCGGGCACCCGCGATCCGCAGCGCCAGCGGGAGATAGCCGCAGAGCCGGGCGAGCGCGTGGTTGAGGTCGAAACCGGCGGGCCCGGCGAGTTCCTCGATCAGCCGCACGGCGTCGCCGGGAGCGAGGGTGCCGAGCACCCGCAGTTTGGCGGCGTTGGACACGGCGAGCCCGTCGAGCCGGGAGCGGCTGGTCACCAGCGTCATCGACCGCGAACCGGGCGGCAGCAACGGCCGGACCTGCTCGGCGCTCCGGGCGTTGTCGAGAATGACCAGCATCCGGCGTCCGGCGATCATCGAGCGGTAGAGGGCGACGCGTTCGTGGACCTGTTCCGGGACGCCCTCGGCCGGGACGCCGAGCCCGAGCAGGAACTGGGTGAGCAGGTCGGCGGGCTCCAGCGGCGGATGGTGCGGGTCGAAACCCCGCAGCGAGGCGAAAAGGATGCCGTCGGGGAAGCGGCGGCCCGCGCGATGCGCCCACCACACCACCAGGCTGCTCTTGCCGATCCCGGCCGTCCCGGTGACCACGCCGACCGCGGTCTCACCCGCTTCGGCCCGCTCGGCGAGTTCGTCGAGCCAGGCCAGATCGGTCTCGCGTCCGGCGAGGTTCGGCACCGCGGGCGGCAGTTGCTGGACGGGCGCCGCCTCGGCCTTCGGTTCCGCGGCGACCTTGACCGGCAGATCGTCGTTGAGGACGCGTTCGTGCAGCCAGCGCAGGTCCGCGCCGGGTTCGACGCCGAGCGTGCGCAGGGTCGCCCTGGACACCGTGCGGTAGAGCTCGAGCGCGTCGCCGCGGCGGCCGGCGTGGTAGAGCGCGCGCATCAGCTGACCGGCCGTGCGCTCGGCGAGCGGGTTCGCCCGGACGAGCGGGCTGAGCTCGACGATCAATTCCGCGTGCCTGCCCAGTTCGAGGTCCGCGTCGACCCTGGCGCCGTGGACGGCGAGCCGCAGGTCCTCCAGTTCGGGAGCGCGGACCGACCCCGGCACACCGGCGAGCGCGGGTCCCTGCCAGAGCGCGAGGGCCTCGGTGAGCAGTTCGGCCGCCTTCTCCGGCTCTTCCGCGGAAGCCCGCTCCAGCAGGGACCGGGCGCGGTGGACGTCGATCCGCTCGGGTTCGACGGTGAGCTGGTAGCCGGGCGGCGCGGTGAGGATCCGGGCGCCGTGCGGATGATCGCTTTGGATGCCCCGGAGCACGCGCCGGAGATGCGAGACGTTGCCGTGGACGATCGTGCGGGCCGTGGCGGGCGGGTCGTGCCCCCAGAGCGCGTCGATGATCTCGTCGAGCGCGACGACCTTGTTGACCTTCAGCGCCAGCAACGCGAGGAGGCCGCGGACGCCGGGGCCGCCGACGGGGACGGGCCGTTCGCCGTCGAGGAGCCGGACGGGACCGAGGAGTTGGAAGCGGGCAGGGGAACCGCTTTCGCCCATGACAAGCCCCCCTCCTCCGATCTCTCCCCTTACCGGAGTAGCCAACCTACCGCGCGAAGAGGCCGCCAACCAGGACGCTCGAGGTCGTGAAGGCCTCCTTCCCTACTTTCAGGGTAGGGAAGGAGGCCTTCACGACCTGCCCGATCCGGACAAAGTTCCCCAAGCGGGCGGTTTGCGTCCACTGTGGACTTCGGCGGCAAGCCCGCAGCGCGTGATCGGATGGACGACACGCGTGTCCAGCGGGACGACACGCCACGGAGCCGAAACCGGCGGTCCGGCCCTCACGAAAAAGAAAAGGCTCCGTGCCATCAGTCCCGATCTGATGGCACGGAGCCGGGAGATATCCGATTTGGGCCGCCTGGGGGCGCGACCCACACCGGACATCGGCGTCCACGTCCGTCCGGGTGGGCTCACCCCGAGCGAAGAACCCGTTCGGTCGTCGACAACACCTACGTGAGCGAGCCCACTGGCCCGCACGCGTGTCGACAACGTAACAGGGCGCACACCGACGGCTACAAGCGCCCCGCCATGGCCTTCGCGACCTGCGGTTTCGTCAGCGCGACAGCGGGGTCGAGTCGCGGCCCGCGATGAACGCCGGACGCGGTTCGATCGCGGCGAACGGCTCCCGCAGCGCGTTCTCGACGCTGTTGAACACGAGGAAGATGTTCGACCTCGGGTACGGCGTGATGTTGTTCGACGAACCGTGCATCACATTCGAATCGAACCAGAGCGCCGAACCGGCCTGCCCGGTGAATTGGTCGATTCCGTATTCGGCGGCGAGCGCGGTGATGTCATCCTCGCTCGGGACGCCGACCCGCTGCTCTTTCAGCGAACTCTTGTAGTTGTCTTCCGGGGTTTCCCCGGCGCACTGCACGAAGGTCCGCTGCGAGCCCGGCATCACCATCAGCCCGCCGTTGAACGGGTAGTTGTCGGTGAGTGCGATGGAGCAGCTGACCGCGCGGGGGGCGGGCATGCCGTCCTCGGCGTGCCAGGTCTCGAAGTCCGAGTGCCAGTAGAACCCGGTGCCCTTGAAGCCGGGCATGTAGTTCACGCGGCTCTGGTGGATGTAGACCTCGGAGCCGAGGATCTGCCGGGCACGGTCGAGCACGCGCGGATCCCGGACGAGTTCCGCGATCAGCTCGCTCGTCTCGTGGACGTCGAAAATGGAGCGGACTTCACCGGTCTTGGCCTCGGTGATGACGCGCTCGTCGCCGCTGTGGTCCCCGGAGGACATCCTGACGAGTTCCTGCCAGTAGGCCTGGACCTCGCCGGGCGACAGCAACTGGTCGACGACGGTGTAACCACGCGTTTCGTGGTTGGCGAGCGTGGCCGCGTCCATGGGACCGTCGGCCTCGGCGCCCCAGACGGTGGGGTGCGTCCTGGGCAGATGTACGGGCTTACCCGTGATGCGGGTCGGGTAACTGTCGTCGACTCGGGTGTCGGTCAGCGTCAATGCGGTCGCCTCCTCGAGCGATTTTCTACGGTTCGGTGACGAGCGGGTACACGCCGTTTTCGTCGTGGACCTCGCGGCCGGTGATGGGCGGGTTGAACACGCAGACGCACTTGATCTCGGTCTTGGGCCGGACCTGGTGCTTGTCGTGGTCGTTGAGCAGGTACAACGTGCCCGGCTTCAGCTGGAAGACCTCGCCGGTCGCGGTGTTTTCGAGCTCACCCTCACCAGAGGTGATGAACACCGCTTCGATGTGGTTCGCATACCAGAAGTCGTTGACCGTCCCGGCGTACAGCGTGGTCTCGTGCACCGAGAAACCGACGCCCTCCTTGGCCAGCACGATGCGCTTGCTGCGCCAGTTCGGGGTCTTGATGTCGGCGTCGGTGTCGGTGACCTCGTCGAGTGTTCTGACAAGCAACGGAAAACTCCTTCTCGTTCCTGGTTGTGCGGTCAGTTCAGGACAGTGGCGACGGCCTCGTCGATGATCGACAGGCCCTTCGTGAGCTCGTCGTCCGTCAGCGTGAGCGGCGGGAGGACCTTCATGACCTCGCCGTCGGGGCCGGAGGTCTCCATCAGCAGCCCGCGTTCGAACGCGGCGGCGCAGACCTTGCCCGCGAGGTCGCCATTGGCGAACTCGATGCCCCGGGCGAGGCCGCGGCCCTTCGCGAACAGGTTCGCGTCCGGATACGCCTCGACGATGCCCTGGAAGGCGGCGGCGATGCGCTCGCCCTTGGCCTTGGTCGACTTCTCCAGCTCGTCGTCGCTCCAGTAGACGCGCAGCGCCTCGGTCGCGGTGACGAACGCCGGGCTGATGCCGCGGAAGGTGCCGTTGTGCTCACCCGGCTCCCAGACGTCGAGGTCCGGGCGGATCAGCGTCAGCGCCATCGGGATGCCGTAGCCGCCGATGGACTTCGACAGGCAGACGATGTCGGGTTTGATGCCCGCGTCCTCGAAGCTGAAGAACGGGCCGGTGCGGCCGCAGCCCATCTGGACGTCGTCGAGGATCAGCAGGATGCCGTGCTTCTTGCACAGGTCGTCCAGCGCCTTGAGCCACTCGACGCGCGCGGCGTTGATACCGCCCTCGCCCTGCACGCCCTCCACGATCACGGCGGCGGGCTCGTTCAGGCCGCTGCCGGAGTCTTCGAGCAGCTTCTCGAAGTAGAGGAAGTCCGGGATGGAGCCGTCGAAGTAGTTGTCGTACGGCATGGGGGTGGCGTGCACCAGCGGGACACCCGCGCCGCCGCGCTTCATCGAGTTACCGGTCACCGACAGGGCGCCCAGCGTCATCCCGTGGAAGGCGTTGGTGAAGTTGATGACCGATTCCTTGCCGGTCACCTTGCGGGCGAGCTTCAACGCCGCCTCGACCGCGTTCGCGCCACCGGGGCCGGGGAAGACGACCTTGTAGTCGAGGTCGCGCGGCTTGAGGATCTTCTCCTGGAACGTCTGAAGGAAATCCCGCTTGGCCACCGTGAACATGTCGAGCGCATGCGTCACGCCGTCACGGGCGATGTAGTCGATCAGCGCGCGCTTCAACGCGGGGTTGTTGTGCCCATAGTTGAGCGCGCCGGCGCCGGCGAAGAAGTCGAGATACGCCTTGCCGTCCTCGTCGTACAGGTAGCTCCCCTGTGCCCGGTCGAACACGACGGGCCAGCCGCGGCTGTAACTGCGTACCTCTGATTCGAGTTCCTCGAAAATGCTCATCACGTTTTCTTTCTCCCTGAGATCCCCGGATTTACGTTCTATTGACTGCCGAGCGGACCGATTCGATACAGGTCCTCCTGCTCATGCGTTCCTTCCTCGGCCGGGAAATCCGTCGCGGAGAACAGATCCTGGCGTTCCACGGTGGCGTCCCACCGCTTGGCGAACGAGGCGAACAACCGGATCGAAGCCTCGTTGTCCGGGGTGATCGTCGTTTCGAGGTACCGGACGCCCTGGGCGGTCAACTGGCCGAACAGCTCGTCGAGCAGGGCTCCGGCCAGGCCTTTTCCTCGCTGGGACGCGTCGACGGCGACCTGCCAGACGAAGCCGGTGTCCTGCTTGCGGTATCCGATCACGAAGCCGACCGGGGTCCCGTCGACTTTCGCGACGACCGAGGTGTCGGCGAAATCGTGGCACCACAGCAAATAGGCGTAAGGCGTGTTGAGATCCAGCTTCTTCGAATCGCGGGCGATTCTCCAGAGCGCGGCACCGTCTGCCTTGGTCGGATTTTCGATCAAGTGCTTTCCGGACATGTCCAAGAAACGTACCGGAGGATTCGGGCGCGGTCAGATCAGCGCGACGGCGGCAACGCGGCTACCTGCAACAACCCTGAAACACACGTGACAAAGGTAACGGTAACGTTTGAAGCGCAGCACTTGTGGGTAAGGCCGCTTCGCCGCGGTCTCACCGCATGTGACGATACCAACCGTTACCGCTTCGTCGCAGGCTCAGGGCGCTATTCGACGCCCGGTTCGGCTATTCACGACGCCGTTTGCGACCCCCGAGCGAACCGAGCGGCGTCCAGATGGCGGGTAGCACGAGCAAGAGGCAGACCACCAGCCACCAGACCGGCGCCTCGCCGCGCCGCCAGCCCGCGACGACGTCGCCGAGCCAGCCGAACAGCGGGTCGCGCACCGGCGGCAGGAACGCGGCGAACAGCAAGGCCGCCACCACGAGCACACCCAGCACGGTGAGCACCATCCGCCACGTCTTGCGCAACGTCATCAGGCTCACCACCAGGAACACGATGGCGCCCGCGGCCACCGGCACGCCGACCCACTGCAGGACGGGGCCGCCCTGTCCACCGAGGACGAACCCGGCCAGGACGGTGATCAGCGCGGCGAGCACGTTCCACGGCGACGGCAGGGTGGCCGCACCGCGGGTGATCCACCACGCGCTGCGCCCGGCGGCCTTGGCGAAGGTCGCGGCCGGCTGGACGGACTTCGGTACCCGCGTCGCCCCGGCGGCCGCGTTGAGCCCGGCGGCGCCGGCCTTCACCAGCGTCTTGGTCAGGAGCATCGTCCCGCGTTCGTGCTCGAACCGTTCGCCGGAGACCTGGCACGCCTGGAACGCGCGCTGGGTCTGCTCGTCGGTTTCGGGCTCGTTCTCGACGAGCTTCCTGAACCGCTCCGACGGTTTCCCGTTCCCCTTGGCCGTTTTCGCGTCGTGCCCGCAGTGGAGGCCGACACACGGCAGCTCTTCGCGGGCGATCTCCAGTTGCCGCACCCTGGCGAGCACCATCGCCGTCACCGGCATGCTGATCGGCAGGGCGGCTTCGGTTTCCACGTCGGCGAGTTCGCCGTCGAGACCGAGGAAAGCCAGCTCCCCGGCCAATTGCGCGCGCAGGGCGTCCACTTCCTCTTGGGAGAGACCGTCTTCCGTACCTGGCTGCCGCCAGCCGATCGCCTTGAAGGTGTCCCGCACCCGCGTCCGGAACGCCTCCCGTCCGACGACGTCGCGCAGCAGGCGCAGCCGTTTCGGGTCCAGCAGGCACTGCACGAGCCAGCCCGCGCCGTCGACCCGGCCCCACATCCAGTCGTTCGCGCGCCAGGACGCCTTGTAGAACGCGCCGAAGTAGTCGGCCTGCATCCCGGTGAGCTTGTCCCACGAACGGCGACGCTTCATGTCGAGCAGCGTCCGCGAATCCGCGCTCACCTGGACGAGATCCACCCGCTGGTCGACCGACGGGGGCTGCGCGAGCAGCCCCCGGGTCGCGATGTGCAGGCGCACGAGCCGCGAGGTGACGACGGGATCACCGGCGCTCTTGTCGTCCGAAGTAAGCCCCGTCCAGGCCAGGAGCGTGCTGACCGTGTCGGCGGCCTCGGTGCCGGGTTTCGCCTGCGCCAGCGGCAAAAGGATCGGCGTGGCCTGCCGGAGGGCGGCGACGACGAGCGGCCACGCCTCCTTCAGCGTTTCCGAGCGGCCGAGTGCGGCCCAGTCCTTGGCCAGGCCTTCGATCCAGGCCGCCAGTGTGACGTCGGAGGCAGGCGGCTCCTGTTCGGTGATCCAGCCCGCGAGCCGCTGCCCCCGCGCGGCCCTGTGCCGCGCTTCGTGCAGCAGCACCCGGCAACGATTGAGCTGCACGGCCTGCTCCGGCGACGGGTCGAGCCGGAAGCCCGCGTTCACCAGTTGCAGCCCGGTGGCGACCGAATCGTCGAGCGCGGTGGTGCGGAAGGCGACGAGATCCACGAGTTCGCAGGTGTCCTTCGGCGGCTCGGCGGGCAGGCCGTCCCGCAGCCCGGCCGCCGCGGCCGCGCGCAGCTGCGCCGCCGTGCCGGACGCCCATTGACGGCCCTGATCCTCCACATCGGACAGTGAGAGCCTGCGGGTCGCCTCGCGGACGAGCGCGGTGGCGTCCTCCTGCACCCGCCGGTCGCGGTAGTCGTTCATCAGCCGTTGGTCGACCAGCGAGCCCGGGCCGCCGCGAACCCCCATCGCCGCAAGGGAAACGCGAGTCCCCCTGGTCCGGACGACGGCGTCGTTGTGCCTGGTCAGGTCCTCCAGCTCGGCGCTGATCGTCTGGCTCAGCACGGTGCCGACGACCTTGCTCAGCGCGCTGCCCAGCAGCGGCGGCCGCTCCGGATCGACCGCGACCCGCTCGGCCTCGCGTTCCGACGTCGGCACCACGTACAGCAGTAGCCGCCGGACGTCCGAATGCGACTGCCGCTCGAAGATCTCCCGCAACGCCGGCCGCAGCGGCTTGTTCAGCAGCACGCCGCCGTCGGTGAGCCAATGCGACCGCGTGACGTCGGTGTACTTCGTCATGTCCGGATGCAGTGGTCCGGTCCTCTCGCCGATCGGCATCCGGGAAAGTTCGAAGGCACCCGGGAACGACGCGGTGGACCGCGCGGCGAGCGCGAGCGGGCCGACCACATCATCCGTCCACAAAGGACCGTCGAAGCGGAACAGGAGCCGGTGTTCGGTGTCCCGCACCAGGTTGCCGAGCGCGTCGTCGAATCTGGTCGTCTCGCCGTCGATCATCGTGCCGGTGAGCAGCACCGTGATGTCGGGACAGTCGGGTTTCACGGTCGCCTTGTCGGTGATCCGGTGCAACGCGTCCTTGAGATCGCCGAGCAGCACCTTGTCGCCGTCGAGCAGCGACCGCGGTTCCTTCTCGCCGGGGTCGCGGATCAGATTGTCGAGCGACCCCGTGCTGATCCACGTGTCTCGCAGCACCTGCGGGCTCGACCGGAACGCCTCGGCGAGCCCGAGGCACGCCGCGTTGATGCCGCCCGCGCTCGTGCCGGTGAGCACGTCGAGCGAGACGGTGGCGTTGAGCAGATCGAGCAGGGCCCGGTACGGGCTTTTCGATTCCGGCGTTCTCGACGCCTGAAGCAGATGCGAGGTCTCGGTGGCGACCCCGCCCATCCAGACCGCGAGGCTCGCCCCGCCCACCATGGTCATCGCCAGCCGGATCTCCTGCGGCCACGGGCTCCCCGCGTCGGCCATGTGCGCCCTCCCCAAGGCTTTGTGCAGGGGGCACTCTAGACCGGACGGAGGACCCCGGGTACCGCCGATGGTGCGCCCGGAAGGGCAAGGTCCCCGCGGCCGGGCGGTTTGGCGTGTCTGGAGGGACGACACACGTGATCAGACGGACGACACGCGTGATCAGCTGGACGACACGCGGCGACCCGGCCGCGTGCGCGTGTCGTCCGTCCAATCACGCGTGCCGTCCGTTCAGTCACAGGTGTCGTCCGTCTGATCACACGTGTCGTCCCCGCAGTCACGCGAAACCCCCGGTTCGGTCCAGGTGGTCGTGAGTGGAGTCGGCGCGGCGGAGCCGTTCGGCGTGGTACCGAAGGCGTTGAACATCCGCATGGTCGGCGCGAACCATAGCGGGTCGGGGTTTCCTTGGTGTCCAAGGCGCCGTAGCGCGCCAGGCCTACAGCATCCAGAGGACGAAATGCGGAGCGTCAGGCGGCGAAGTGCTCCAGCAGGAGGACCTGGGCCTCACCGACGGCGAAACCCAGGACGGCACCGGTCGCGATCAGGATCCATTCGTCCTGCTGGAACGCGGGCCGCAGCAGACCCTCGAACTCGCGCGGCGACAGCTCCTTCATCTTCGTCACCAGCACGTTCCGGATGTCCATCGCGTCGGTCGCGTAGTCCTCGATGTACCGCATGGTGTCCGGCAGCTTGTCCATGATCTTCTCGGCGATGTTCAGCTTCATGTCCTGATACCGCTTGCTGCCCACGGCGAACACCACCAGTGGTTTCCCGACGCCGACGCGGCGCCCGAGCTGTTCGTCGAGCTGGCGCTGGATCAGCCCGAGCACCCGGTCCGACAGCGGGCCGTGCAGCACCGCTTCGATCACGTTGTGCGGGGTGATGATCTCCTTCGCGATCAACGCGCCGTACGCCTCCGCGACCTCGCCGCGCCGTTTCAGGAACAGGCCCTGCCAGCGCACACCGAAATACCGGCGTTCCTCGATCGGGTAAAAGATCATCCGCAGCGCGAGCCAGTCGGTGAACCAGCCGGTGAAGAGCCCGAACAGCGGCATGATCAGCGGGAACTTGAACAGCACCCACGCGACCATCTGGATCACGCCGATGAGCCCGCCGAAGAAGATGCCGGAGCGGGCGATGAACTTGAACTCCTTGTCGCCCGCCTCCTGGAAGATCCGGTTCAGCAGCCGTTTGTCCTTGACCAGTGCGGTGACCACCATGCCCTTGAGGTCGAACACACTGTCCACATCGGACTTGATCAGCTCCAGCACGGCCGCGACCATCCGCGGCGTCTCGGCCTGGACGCGCTGGATCACCAGCCGCTGCATGCCCACCGGCAGGGATTCCCAAAGCCCCGGCTGGTAGTGGGCGGCGACGTCGCGCACGATGTCCTCGACGGCCGCCTGGAGCGGTTTTTCGATCTCCTTGGCGATTCTCTGCGGATCGAGCCGGGCGACGATCTCGGCCGGTTTGATCAGCTGCTCGGTCATCGTGTCGCAGGCGATGCTCGCCATCCGGGCGGCGCGTTTGGGCACGATGCCCTGCCAGCCGAGGAAGGGTTTGATACCGACGAACTCGACCGGCTGGAACATCATCCGGATCGCGACGAGTTTGGTGGTGTAGCCGATCAGGGCGGCGACGATCGGGATCGAGACGTAGATCGGCCAGTGCTCGCTGAAATCGGCGAGGATCCCGTCGAGGAACGCACCCATGCCGAAGTCAGCCGGCGCTCGGGTCGCAGGCCTGCCAGAACTGGGCGCCGAGGCGGGAAATATGGACCGTGCGCTTCACGAACTTCGCCCGTTTGACCGACTTCTCCGCCTCGCGCACGGTTTCGTCGGTCAGCAGGATCTCGTACTGCGTCTCCAGCGCGGGCACCTCCTCGTCCAGCTCGACCAGGCCGAGCCCGATCAGCCTGGTGAGGTAGCCGGGCACCTGGTCCGGCAGCGACACCCCGGAGGCCTTGCCGACGGTGGAGGCGTTGCGAAGCACGAACCGCCCGGCCGCGCCGAGGCTGGTCCGCTCGGCGACGTCGACGGAGGGGAACGGCGAGCCGTCGGAGAGCGCGGAAAGGATGCGGGCCTCGTCCGGAGTGAGTTGCCGCAGGATGATCGCGTAGAGGTATTCGCGGGCCCGCTCACGCCCGAAGCCGATCGAGTGGTTGAGCAGTTCCGCCATCGCCGCGCGGAGCGGTTCGAGCTGGGCGCGGGTGTGCACGAGGGTGATCGTCGCCTCGACCGGCCGCGAACCGTTGGTGTCGGGCCGGTTCATCGCGGACGCGGCGGTGAGTGCCGCGTGGTACGGGTCGTCGACCTCGTCGAGACGACGGCGCAACTCCGAGAGCAGCTGCCGCTCGCCCTGTTTGACGATCTGTTCGGCGATCTCGACGCCGGGGAGTTTGCGGGTGAATTCGAAGCCCGTGCGGGCGGCCCAGCCCGCCAGCTGTCCCGCGCGTTTGGCGAAAGCGGCCAGGTCTTCACCGGCGGGTCGATCGTCGCTCACGGGCACTCCCCTCACGTTCGCGCTGATGCTACCTGCGAGTAGGCCGAATGGCCGAAAATGTGATGGACCTTGGTGTTTGGATGGTCACCATGAGCTTCACGCGCTGGGGTCCGCCGATCGACGTCCTCCCGCTGTTCGCGCGGGAGGAGCAAGCCCTCCTCGACGTACTGACCGGACTCGGCGCGGACCAATGGGCCGCGCCGACGGTGTGCACGGGCTGGACGGTGCACGATCTCGCCGCCCACATCCTCGGCGACAAACTCGGCAGGCTGTCCCGTGACCGTGACGACTACCGGACCACCGCGCCGCACGAGGGCGAGCGTTTCGGCGACTTCATCGACCGGATCAACGACGAATGGGTGGTCGCGTGCCGTCGGCTGTCCCCCGAAGTGCTGTTCGCGATGCTGGTGGACAGCACCTCGCAGATCGCCGAGATGTGGGGCCGCGCCGACCTCGACGCCACCGGCGAGCCGGTGAGCTGGGCCGGGGACGAACCCGCGCCGGTCTGGCTCGACGTCGCCCGCGAGTACACCGAGTTCTGGGTGCATCAGCAGCAGATCCGCGAGGCCGTCGGTGCGCGGATGCTGGACGAAGCGGAGTTTCGCGGGCCGGTGGTGGACACCTTCATGCGGGCATTGCCGCACACCCTGCGTGACATCGACGCGCGCGTCGGCAGGCAAGTCGCCTACACCGTCACTGGTCAGGGTGGCGGGAAGTGGACGGCGCGGCGGACCGCCGGCGGCTGGGAGCTCGACCGGGCCGCGCCGACGTCACGCACGCCGCTGGCCTCGGTGACGACGGACGCGGACACCTTCTGGCGGCTGTGCACCCGGAACCCGGCGGACCGCGGCCGGGTCACCGCCGAGGGCGACGAAAACGTTTGCGCCGCCCTGCTCAGGATGACGTCGATCATCACATCGAGTAACGGCTGACTTTCTCCGGCCGGATGACGAGCCGCACGAGATCGAGGGTCTGGATCCCGGCGAGCTCGCCCGCGTGGGCGGGGTCGTCGAGGTCCCAGTAACGCGCGCCGAGTCGTGCGGCCAGTTCGTGCGCCCCGTCGGGCTCGACCGTGACGCCGCCGGAGACCGAGACCCAGCGCTCGCGTTCGCCCACCGGCGCGGCCACGATGATCGACGCGCGGGGGTCGTCCTTCAGCCGCCGCACCTTGGGTGAGTCGCGGGGCGTGAAGAGCTGGATCGTGCCGTCGTCGGCGGCCTCGAACCACACCGGCCGGACCGGGCCGTCGGCCACGGTCAGGAACCCGTGCAGCGGCCTGCGGAGGAATTCGAAGTCGTCAGAGGTCAGCATGAGCTCGATTCAACACGGCCGACACGGACGATCCCATAGGCGAAAGGCCGGATCGCCTGTGTATTCGTCTAACCTCGGCCGGGTGGACGTGTTCAGTGACCTGATCCGCGGGGTGCGCTCCCACGGTTCGCTGTTCGGCAGTTCGACCCTGTCCCCGCCGTGGAATCTGCACTTCGTGGACGGCGCGCCGCTGACCCTGTGCGCGGTGCTCACCGGCGCGGGCTGGATCGTCCCGGAGGACGGCCCGCCCGAGCCGCTTCGCGCGGGCGAGTCGGTCATCGTGCGCGGCCCCGCGACGTTCGCCTTCGTCGACGCGGTCGGCACCCCGGCCGAGCCGATCGCGTGCGGGGAGGACTGCGCGACGCCCGAACAGGGCGGGACGCGGCACCGGCTCGGCTGGGTCGACGACCCGGGCGGCGAGACGACCTTGATCGTGGGCGCGTACCCGGTGCGCGGCGAGATCGGGCGCCCGCTGCTGGACGCGCTGCCCGTCGTGCTGCGGGTGGACGCCGGCGGCACGAGCGACCCCGTGCTGGAACACGTCGCCGCCGAAGTCGCCATCGACGCGCCAGGGCAGCAGGTGGTCCTCGACCGGCTGCTGGACTGGTTACTGGTCTGTTCACTGCGCGAATGGTTCGACCGGCCCGGCGGACGACCCCCGGCGTGGTGGACCGCGCAGCGGGATCCCGTGGTCGGCGACGCCCTGCGCCTGCTGCACACGGAACCGGCGGCACCGTGGACCGTCGGCACGCTGGCCGGGCGGATCGGGGTATCGCGGTCGACCCTGGCCAAACGGTTCGGCGACCTGGTCGGCGAACCGCCGCTGACCTACCTCACCCGTTGGCGGATGACCCTCGCGGCGGATCTCCTCACCGGTCCGGAGCCCGCGACCCTCTCCGAGATCGCCCGCACCGTCGGCTATTCCGACGCGTTCGGGTTCAGCGCGGCGTTCAAACGCGTGCGGGGCGTCAACCCGAGCGAGTTCCGGCGAGGGGTCCCTCAGCGCAGCTGATGCCGCGACTTCTTGGCCTGCTTGCGCAACTGCAGGATCCGCGCGCCACCGACGAGCGCGACCAGGACACCACCGGCGATCACGGAGAACAGCATCGCGACCGCCAGCGGCATGCTCCCGGACATGCCCAGGAAGTGCACGGTGGCCGTGTCCTGGTTCTGCAGGATGAACACGAGCAGGAACACCAGCACGATCAGCGCCACGATGACGGCGATCCAGGTGCCGCTCACCCGCGTCCGTTTGAGCTTCGGGGCGGCTTCGAATTTACCGCTGTGGCGTGCGCCGCCCGCGGTGTCGGACGGCGTGACGGGAACCTGGGCGGCGCCCTCCTCCGGCTGCGTCATGCTGGACAGTGTCCGCCGAAGCGGGCTTGATCGCGCTCTCAAGCGTCCGAACGGGTGACCTCGTCGGCCGCGCGCAGCACGCGCAAGGTGTTCTTCCCGGCCAGCTTCGCGCAGTCCTCTTCGCTCCAGCCGCGTTCCAGAAGGGCCGCGAAGAGCACCGGGTACTTGGAGACGTCTTCGAGGCCTTCGGGCAGGGTCGCGACTCCGTCGTAGTCGCCGCCGAGTCCGATGTGGTCGACCCCGGCAACCTCGCGCGCGTGCTCGATGTGCGCGACGACGTCGTCGATGCCCGCCTTCGGCTTCTCGGGGCCGCCTCGTTCGGCGGTGAACTTCGTGCGCTGGTCGATGTTCCGGTAGTCCTTGCCCGCGGCTTCCATGTCCTGCCGCAACTGGTCGTCCCACTCGGCGACCTTCGGCGAGATGAAGCCCGGCACGAACGTCACCATCGCGACGCCATCCTTGGCGGCCAGGGTTTCCAGGACGTCGTCGGGGATGTTGCGGGGATGGTCGTTGACCGCGGTGCAGGAGGAGTGGCTGAAGATCACCGGCGCGGAACTGACCTCCAGCGCGGCGCGCATCGTGCTCGGCGCGACGTGCGAGAGGTCGACCAGCATGCCGATCTTGTTCATCTCGCGGACGACGTCGCGGCCGAACTCGGTGAGCCCGCCGTGCGCGGGTTCGTCGGTGCCGGAGTCGGCCCAGGTGGTGTTGTAGTTGTGCGTGAGCGTCATGTAGCGAACCCCGAGGCGGCGCAGAATCCTGAGCACGCCAAGGGATTCGGCGATGCTGTGGCCACCCTCGGCGCCGAGCAGCGAAGCGATCTTGCCGTCTTGGAAAGCGCTTTCCGCCTCGTCGGCCGTGTCCACGAGGGTCAGGCGATCGGGGTAGCGCTCGGCCATCTGGTGCACGATCTCGATCTGCTCGAGCACCGCCGTCACCGCGCTGTGGCCCTCGAACTGGCATGGCACGTAGACGGACCAGAACTGCATCCCGAGCCTGCCTTCGGCCAGCTTCGGGAAATCGGTGTGCAGATGCGGCTGACGGACCGTGAGATCCGTGCCGGCCACGGCCTCGACCGGGTCCGGCCCGGTCGTGACCCGCAGCTCCCATGGCAGATCGTTGTGCCCGTCCGCGAGGAGGACCCTGTCGAGCAGGGCCTGGGCGCGGACGAGGTCCCCGTTAGTCATCGGCCGATGCTACGTTCGCGTGCTTTGCTCTCCCCGCCATGGGTTGAGCCACCCCGCGGCCGCTACCAAACCGTTGCCGGTGACCTGGTGCCCGCCGGGATGCCGGTGGGCGACGACGTCCGCACCGCGCTCGCGCAGGTCACGAACGAGCGTGTCCGCCGAAGCCGGCGGCGCCATCGGATCGTGCTCGCCGTTCGACAGGAAGACCCTCGTTCCGGAGAGGTCGTTCCGCGGCGGGGAAGGCAACGGCGACATCGCCGCGAACAGCGCCGCCTCCTTGACGGCGTCCGGGCGCAGCAGGGACACCGCGGCGGCGATGTTGGCGCCGTTGGAGAACCCGATGGCGACCAGCCGCCGGTCACCGAGGCCGTACTCCTCCCGCGAGGCGAGCACGAAATCGGCCAGCTGGTTCGCGCGGAAGACGACGTCCTCGTGGTCGAAAACGCCTTCCGCCAGCCGGCGGAACCACCGTGCCGCACCGTGTTCCGACACCGGCCCGGCGGGCGCGAGCAGCGCTGAGGCCGGGCTCAGCTGCCGGGCGAGCGGCACGAGATCGTCCGGGCCGCCGCCGGTGCCGTGCAGGAGCAGCAGCACCGGCTCGTCGGCCGCCCCTTCGACGTACTTGTGCTCCAAGGTGCTCATCGCGGGTTGTTCTCGCTCGGCAGATCCAACTTCGGCAGCATGGCTTCGATGTCCTCGCGCTTGGGCTCCAGCCACGGCGGCAGTTTCAGCGCGCGGCCGAGTTCCAGCAGCGGCTCGTCGATCGCGAAGCCGGGTTCGTCGGTCGCGACCTCGAGCAGGGTGCCGCCCGGCTCACGGAAGTAGATCGAACGGAAGTACTGACGGTCCAAAATGGATGTCACGTTCACGCCGTCGTCGATCAGCTCGTCGCGCCAGGCGGCCTGGGTGTCCTCGTCCGGCGCGCGCCAGGCGACGTGGTGCACGGTGCCCGCCGCCACCAGCCCGCGCGGGGCGTCGGGCGTGACGAGGACGTCGACGAGCGCGCCGGGGCCGCCTGCACCGGCGGAGAACCGCAGGCGGTTGCCGTCCTGGTGTACAAAGGTCAGGCCGAGTCCGTCGGTCAGCATCCCGGCGGTCGCGTCCTCTTGGGACACCGACAGCGTGACGGAGTGCAACCCGCGGATGGCGTGCTCGGCGGGGACCAATTTCGTGTCCCACGGGTCACGCGGGTCGCCCTGCGGATGCGCGACGAGGGCGAGTTCGAGGCCGTCCGGGTCGAGGAAGGTGAGCGTCTCCTCGCCGTCGGCGTTGCGGCCCTGGCTGCTCTCGACGCGGTTCTCGGCGAGGTGCCGCTTCCACCAGCCGAGGGAGGACTCCGGCACGGAGAACGACGTCGTGGTCGCCTGGCCGGTGCCGTGACGGCCCTTCGGCGCGTCACGCCACGGGAAGAACGTCATCAGGGAGCCGGGCTTGCCGGACTCGTCGCCGTAGTAGAGGTGATACGTGCCGGGGTCGTCGAAGTTCACGGTGGTCTTCACCAGCCGCAGGCCGAGTGCCCGGGTGTAGAAGTCCGCGTTGCGCTGGGGGTCGCCACCGATGGCGGTGACGTGATGCAGGCCCGAAGTCTTGATCGACATGGTGCCCCTCCTCTGGGAGCCGGTGAACTCAAGCTAGCCCGATAACCTCTCGCGCGCAAGATATATTCCAGGAAGAGTTCTTGGTGTACCCTCGCTCGCGTGACAGTGGCGAAACCGGAGGAACCGAACGACGACGAAGTGGTCACGTGGTGGGGCCTGGTGATCGAGGGCTACCTGGCGACGCAGAACAAGCTGATGGGCGAGATCGCCGAACGGTTCGGCCTTGCGCCGGCGTCGTTCGACATCCTGCTGCGGCTCGTGCGCTCGCCCGAGCACCGGATGCCGATGACGCGGCTGGCCGTCGAGGCGGCGCTGTCGAGCGGCGGGTTCACCAAGGTCGCGGACCGGCTGGTCGCCGCGGACCTGATCTGCCGCGTGCCGAGCCCGGACGATCGCCGCGTCACGTTCGCGGCGCTCACCGACCACGGTCTCGACGTCGCCGAGAAGGCGAGGGAAGCGTGTGCCGAGATCCTGCGGCGCATCGTCCTGACCCCGCTCGGTGACGGCGCGCACGACTTGGCCGAGGCCATGCGGACCTTGCGCACCGTCAACGGAGCTTGATCCACCCTCGGTCACGCGAGTTACGTCTTCGATCACGTGAGTTACGGGTCTGAGCACGCGAGTTACGGGTCTGAGCACGCGAGATCCGCCTCTGCTCACCTGAGCTTGACGGGCGGAGTCGGCGAACTCGCGTGACCGAAGAGCGAACTCGCGTGCTCAGAGGCGGGTCTCGCGTGATTGAAGGCGTAACTCGCGTGATTGAAGGCGGATCAGCCGGGCAGGGGCGACGTGGGGTCCGGCTGATACGTCCGGACCTCGTACATGTCCCGCACCAGTTCCCGGATGACGTTGCGCCGGATCTTCCCGGTCGCCGTCTTCGGCAGTTCGCCCAGCTCGACGATGCCCCGCGGCCGCTTGAACGACGCCAGGCCCGCCCGGCAGAACTCGATCAGCTCGTCCGCGTCGAGCCTGCCGCCCGGTACGCCGACCACGCACGCGACCGGTTTCTCGATACCGTCGGCGTCGAAGGCGGCCACCACCGCGACCTCGGCGACCGCCGGATGCTGCAGCAGCCTGTCCTCGACCTCGGCGGGCGACACCCAGATCCCGCCCGGTTTCAGCATGTCGTTGAAGCGCCCGAGGCAGGTGTAGCTCCCGTCGGCGTTGCGTACGAAGCTGTCGCCCGTCCGCAGCCACTCGCCCTGGAAGACTTGCTTCGTCGTTTCGTACCGCGCCCAGTACCCGGTCGCGATCGACGGCCCGGCGACGAACAGTTCCCCGGGCTGCCCATCCGGCACCGGCTCCCCCTGTTCGTCGCGCAGCGTGATCTCGTAGCCCGGCACCGGGACCCCGGTACTGCCGGGGCGGACCTGGCGGGGCCGGTTGGACAGGAAGATGTGCAACGCCTCGGTCGAGCCGATCCCGTCGAGGATCTCGACGCCGAAGCGGTCGCGGAACCGCTCGTACAGTACGGCGGGCAGGGGCTCCCCCGCTGAAACGGCTTGGCGCACCGAGGAAAAGGTGTCGTCGGGAATGTCACTGGCGAGCAGCGCGGCGTAGAACGTCGGGACCGCGAAGAACAACGTCGGCCGCTCCGCGCGGGCCCTGGCGGCGATCAGCCCCGGGGTCGGCCTCGCCGGTTCGAGCAGGGTCGTCCCGCCGGCGGCGAGCGGGAAGAACGCCGAATTTCCCAGGCCATAAGCGAAGAACAGCTTTGGGACGGACAGGAACCGGTCGTTCGGCCCGATGTCCAGCACGCCGCGCGCATACGTCTCGCAGACCGCGCGGATGCTCGCGTGCCGATGCATCGCGCCCTTCGGCTTGCCCGTCGTTCCCGATGTGTACAGCCAGAGCGCGGGCGAATCCTCCCAGGTCGGCGCCGGTTCGAACCCGTCGTCGTCCACAGTGGACAGATCGTCCCATTCGTGCGCGCGGACCCCGGACGGCAGTTCGGCCACCTTGGCGCGATCCAGCACGACGTCGGTGACCTCCGGCGCCAGCCCCAGCGCGACCGTCGCCTGCGCGGCGAACTCGCCCGAAACACACAGGACCCTGGCCCGCGAATCGGCGAGCAGCTTGCCGAGGTCCAGCCCGGTGACCATGGTGGACACCGGCACCGCGACCGCTCCGGCCAGCATCGCGCCGAGGATCCCGGTGAGCAGTTCGACGTCGTCGACCATGCAGAACAGAACTCGCTCCTCCGGGCGGACGCCGATCGCCTTCAGCCCCGCCGCGACCCTGCGGCTTTCGGCCGCCAGCCCGGCGTACGTGAGGCTCCGCCTCGGGGAAACGACCGCGTCCTTCGCCCCGCGTCCTTCCGCCAGATGCCGGTCGAGCAGGTAGCTCGCCGCGTTGAAACCGGTGGCAGCAGCGGACACAGGCACACCTTCTATCGGCTCAGCTCAGGTAAACGTATTCGTAGTCGAACGGTTTCCCATTGATGCCCTGACGTGGCGGTGCCACCCAGCTCGCGATCTTTCCTCGCTCGTACACCGGGTGCATCAGCGATCGGACGAAGGTCAGGTCTTCGGGAGTGGGCAGCCACTTGCGTTTGCCGGCCAGCCAGGTCCGCTCGTCGACAACGGTGCCGTCGGGCGTCACATGGTGGCCGGAGTTTATGCCGACTTCGCGATTGAATCCAGGGTGCGGGAGGACGAATCGGAAGTCGACGCCCGCCTCGTCCAGGATCCTGTTCCAGCGGTTGACGCCGGTCTGGCAGTCGGCGCGGTACTCCTCCCGCAGGTCGAGGTTCAGCAGCAGGATGGCCGCGAGTTCCTCGGTCTCCCAGGTGCCGTCGGCCCGCGGCCGGGACAGCGAGCCGGCGGCGTCGGTGAGCTTGTGGTCGTCCTTGCGGCGAGCCTCCTGCCAGCGGCCTTTCAGCCCGGCGGTGTAGTAGTTCGCCGCGTTGGTCGACGTCTCGCCGCCGAACAGGTCGAGCGACACGGTGTAGTGGAAGTTGAGGTAACGCTGGATGACGTCCAGCGGGATCCCGCCGTGCCCGGCGATGTCGAAGGTGTCGTGCTCGCGGATCAACTCGGCACTGCGGGTGACCACCCGGTCGACCCCGGTGGTGCCGACGAACATGTGGTGCGCCTCTTCCTTGAGCATGAATTCACAAGTGCGGGAAAGCGGGTCGAAGCCGCTTTCCTTGAGGGTGCCGAGCTGATATTTGCCATCACGATCGGTGAAATAGGTGAACATGTAGAACGCAAGCCAATCCGCGGTCTCCTCGTTGAAGGCGCCGAGGATCCGGGGCGCGTCCGGACTTCCGGAATTCCGGAGCAGCAATCCTTCCGCTTCGTCCCGGCCTTCGCGGCCGAAGTAGGCGTGCAGCAGATACACCATCGCCCACAGATGGCGGCCTTCTTCGACGTTGACCTGGAACAGGTTCCGCAGGTCGTAGAGGCTCGGCGCGGTGAGGCCGAGCAGTTTCTGCTGCTCGACCGACGCGGGTTCGGTGTCGCCCTGGATCACGATGAGCCGCTGCAGGTCGGCGCGGTATTCGCCGGGAACCTGCTGCCAGGCGGGCTCGCCCTTGTGCTCGCCGAAGCCGATGACCCGGTCCGGATCCGGCTCCGCGAGGAAGATCCCCCACCGGTAGTCGGGCACGTCGACGTGGTCGAAATGCGCCCAGCCGTCCCGGCCGACGCTGACCGCGGTGCGCAGATAGACCCCTTGCGTCCGCAGCGCCGGGCCCATTTCGCCCCACCAGTCAAGGAACTTCGGCTGCCAGCCCTCCAAAGCCCGTTGGAGGCGCCGATCACCGGAGAGGTCGACGTTGTTGGGGATCTTGGCGTCGTAATCGATCTTGGTCGGCATGGGCTGTTCAAACCCGCTTCCTGTCGAAGACGGCCTTCTGACCGGTACCGTAGCGACGCAGCGCGCCCTCGGGGCCGGATGCGTTCGGACGAGTGAAGATCCAGTTCTGCCAAGCGGCCAGGCGGCCGAAGATCTTGCTTTCCAGCGTCTCGGGGCCGACGAACCGGTGGTTCGCCTCCATTCCGGTCAAGGCGTCCGGGCTGAGCGAAGCCCGTCCTTCCAGCGCGATCCGGATCTCGTCCTCCCAGTCGAGGTCGTCCGGGGCGTCGGTGACCAGGCCGAGTTCGTTCGCCTCCGTCGGGCTCAGCGGCTTGCCTCGCACCTCCGCGAGCCTCGTGACGTGGTCCCGGTCCCCGAAGAACCGGGATTCGAGGCGGGTCAGGCCATTGCCCATCGGGAAGCGGCCGAAATTGGCTTCGGACAACGTGATCGACGCACGTTCTTCACTGTCTTCGTCGTCGATCGGCGGACCGTCCAAGATGTACTGCCGGTCCGCGGCGAGCGCGAGCTCCAGCAGGAGCCCGGCGTAACAGCTACCGGGCTCGACGAGGGCGATCAGGCTTCGGCTGGTGACGTCCAACCTCTTCAGCGTTCGCTTGAAGTAGTGGACGATTTCGTTGCTCAGACAGTTTTTCGCGTCGAACACAGCGCGTTCGTGTTCGAGGACCTTCGCCGGATCGCCTTCGGTGCGGAGCACCCAGGTGCCGAGTTCGGGTTCATTGGTGCGCAGGCGCAGGATCGCGTCGTCGAGCTCGCGGGTGACGTCCAGGAGCCAGCCGTCGTCGCCGTCCGGGCCCTTGACGGTGATCGTCGCTTCGGTCTTGCCGCGGGCGATGTCGACATAACGATGCTCGAGCGGCTTCAGCTCGACGCCTTCGCCGTCGAGCCGCTCGCTCGTCCGCGCGAACTCCTTCGCCCTGGCCAGCACGGCTTCGCGGAAACCCTGCCGCGGCACGAGTTCGTCAACGAGCCGCCAGTCGACGGCGGTCCGCCCCTTCACCCCATCGGGGCGGGTGGCGAAGACGTCGGCGAGGTCCCGCCGCACGCCGCGTTTGTCGACCACCCTGGTGAGCCCGCCGGTGCCGGGCAGGACGCCGAGGAGCGGCACCTCCGGCAGCGCGACGGTCGAGGAGTTGTCGGCGACCAGCAGGATCTTTTCGCAGGCGAGCGCGATCTCGTAGCCGCCGCCGGCGCAGGTGCCGTTGACCGCCGCGACGTAGATCTGCCCGGAGTGCGCGGCGGCGTCCTCCATGGCGTTGCGGGTCTCATTGGTGAATTTGCAGAAGTTCACCTTCCACTCGTGCGACGACGAAGCCAGCATGCGGATGTTCGCGCCGGCGCAGAAGACGTTGTCCTTCGCGCTGGTCACGATGACCACGCGGACCTTGGGATGTTCGAACCGCAGCCGCTGCGTCGCGTCGTACAACTCGATGTCGACGCCGAGGTCGTACGAGTTGAGTTTGAGCTCGTATCCCGGCACGAGACCGCCGTCCGGGTCGACATCGAGTTCGAGCCATGCGACGTCGCCGTCGGTGGACAGCTTCCAATGCCGGTAGCCGCTGGGATGACGTTCGAACGTCACCGATGTGGTCCGCGTCACCCTACCGATTGTCTACATTGCACTGATCAGCGTCAATGTTATGTAGAAAGTTGGTCACGGAGCGCGGGCTCCCGGTTGAGTTTCGTCGCCGCCCAGGTCACGAACGCCCACAGCACCAGCGCGGAGGCCGTGTCGGTGTAGATCGTGGCGAACCAGAAGGCCGGGATCTGCGGCACGGCGACCAGGAAGTGGCCGAGGCTCGCGAGACCGGACAGCGAGTAGACCATCAGGAAGGCGAGCGCCCGCCAATAGCGTCCGCGCAGGTAGTCACGGTAGCCGAGCACGCCGAAGACGGTGAGCAGGACGTACGCGACGACGACCAGGGTGGCGGCCATGTCCACCGAGATGCCCTCGACCTGCGGATAGTCCGCCGCCCTGAGCACGTTGTGCGCGTAGTGCAGCGTGGTGGACAGCAGCGTGAAGGCGAGGATCAGCCGTAACGCGGTGAGCCCTCGGCCTTGAAGAGTTTCCATGTTCGCCCCCTATGCGACTTGATAGATCGCTCTAGCGAGAGCGTAACGCACGGTTCGAGGGAGGTGAAGGGGGCTTTCGTCCTGTGCGTTGGATGTCCCGGAACCCACACAGTCACCTGAGGGACCAAGGGACCTTCGCTACTGCGGAGTGGGAGACAGGAGGGTGTGAGGAAACAGAGACATTGAGCGTCCCTATTTCCACACACCCCTCACCCCGCGTAGCAACCCTCACCGACCGTGTGGGTTTCGGGACGTCAGACGTCCCGAAACCCACACAGTCACCCGCGGGAGCAAGGGACCTTCGCTACCACCCGCTCCTGGCGTCGCCCTAAGCACAGGTTGCGAAAGCCACTTTCGCAACGCTGAAGGTTGCGAAAGTGGCTTTCGCAACGCACTCCGCGACCGAGGCGCGATGACGCATCAGGAAGCACACCGCTCTGAAAATGTCGGTGGGTGCGCGTAGAGAAGGAGGAGTGCCCGAAGCGACCGTGCCCCTGATCGGGGTCGAGAACCTGAAGATGCCCGACTGGGCCACGCCCGACGAGACGGTGGCCGACGCGGGGATGATCAAGGCCATCCGCGCGCTCCCGTCCGCCGTGGCGATCGTGCTGCGGCTGGCCTGGCGGACGTCGGCGCGGCTGACCCTGCTCGCCGGCGTCGTCCACGTTCTTTCCGGTTGTGTCACGGCGTTCGGCCTGCTGGCGACGGCGAACGTGTTCACCGCACTGCTGGAGAACGGGCCGACACCGGACAGGGTGCTGGAATCGCTGCCCGCGCTGATGATCGTCGTCGGCTCGTACGCCTTGCGCGCGCTGCTGGACACGGCGGTGGCCGCGGTCGAGGGCACGCTCCGGCCGCGGGTCGTGACCTCGGCGGGCGACGAGGTCACCGCCGCCATGGTCAGGGTCCGGTTGCTGGCCTTCGAGGACGCCGATTTCCGGGAACTGGCCAGGCAGGGCGCGCGGGACGGGGTCCGGTCGATCGAGATGAGCCTGCGCTGGATCGCGGATCTGACGTCGGCGCTGATCTCGCTGGTCGCCGCGCTGGTAGCGGCGGGTCTGCTGAATCCTTGGCTCGCGCCGGTGCTACTGCTCGCGGCGGCGGCCGACGGCTGGGCGGCGGCCAAGGTCGCGCGGCTGAACTACCGGCACTATCTCGACACCGTCGGCCGGAACATCCGGAAGAGGATCGTCGAAGAGGTGGCCACCTGGCGCCAATTCGCCCTCGAACGGCACGCCCTTACCTTGCAGGAGCCCTTGCTCGATGAGTACCGCCGGATCACCGAAAGCCTGATGCGCGAGGAGGTCCGGCTCGCGCATCGCAGCAACATGGTCCGCCTGACCGGGCGCGCGGCGGCCGGGGTGGGCACCGCGATCGCGTATCTGGTGCTCGGTCTCCTGCTCTACAGCGGGCAGATGGAACTCGCCCTCGCCGGGACGGCCGCGCTCGCCATGCGGACGGCGTCGAACTCGCTGTCCGTCACGATGCGCGCGGTGAACGCCATGTACGAGGAGTCGTTCTACATCGCCTTCTTCCAGCGGTTGCTCGTGGAATCCGGGAAACGCGGTCCGGTGCGGGGTGGGGTCGCCGCGCCACCGGATCCGGCGGAGATCCGGCTGGAGAACGTCGGCTTCACCTATCCCGGTCAGCGAAATCCCGCGCTGCGCGAGGTTTCGCTGACCATCCGGCGTGGCGAGGTGATCGCCCTCGTCGGGGAGAACGGTTCGGGCAAGACCACGCTGGGCAAGCTGCTCACCGGGCTCTATCCGCCTTCGGAGGGAAAGGTGTTCTGGGACGACGTCGATCTCGCCGGCGCCGATCACGAGTCGGTGCACGCCAACATCGCGGTCATCGCCCAGGATCCCGCCGAATGGCCGATGACCGCGGAGCACAACGTGACCGTCGGCAGGCTCGGCCGGGAAGACCCGGAGCGCGCCGCATGGCATGACGCGATCACCTCTTCCGGCGCCGACGAAGTGATCGATTCCTTGCCCGCCAAGGAGAAAACGGTGCTGTCCAAGAAGTTCAACGACGGGCAGGACCTTTCGGGCGGGCAGTGGCAGCGGATGGGCATCGCTCGCGGGATCTACCGCGACGCCGCCGTCCTGGTCGCCGACGAGCCGACGGCCGCCCTCGACGCGAAGGCCGAGGCACGGGTCTTCGCGGGCCTGAGGCACGCGAGCGTTTCCGCGGCGGGCAGGCGCACGACGATCCTGGTGACCCATCGGCTGGCCAACATCCGCTCCGCGGACCGGATCCTGGTGCTGGAGAAAGGACGGCTGATCGAGCAGGGCACGCACGCCGAACTCATCGAGGCAGGAGGCCTCTACCACGAGCTTTACGAAATCCAGGCCCGTGCGTATCGCGGCGAGTGAGCGGGTATCCGTGGACGGCAAGGACCCGATCCACCGGAGGAACCATGTCCGACCAGGAAGACCGCGAAGCAGCCGACGGCCCGAGCCCGGCCGACGCCTCGGAAGAAGCCGTCCAGCTCAGCAGGCCAGATGGCGGCGAACCGGGCGACACCGAGCCGGAAGAGATCGCCGAAGACGAGGGCACGCAGCGAACGGCCGGGCCGGAAAGCCAAGCCGTCCACATCGAGGAGGCGTAGCCGATTTCGCCTGGGACGGTCACACTGTCCTGATGCCGGAGAAGATCGCCGAAGTGAACGGCATCCAGCTGTGCCACGAGACGTTCGGTCGGCCGGACGGCAGGCCGTTGCTGATGATCATGGGTTTGGCGTCGCAGATGATCTGGTGGGACGACGAACTCTGCGAAAACCTCGCGGCAGAGGGGTTCTACGTCATCCGCTACGACAACCGGGACGCCGGCCGGTCCAGCCGGATGTCCGGCCGGGCGAACCTGCCGCTCGCGTACGCCCTGCGCACGGCGCCGTACTCCCTGGCGGACATGGCGGGGGACGCCGCCGGGCTGCTGACCGCACTCGGCGTCGAGAGCGCGCACGTCGTGGGCGCGTCGATGGGCGGAATGGTCGCGCAGACGCTGGCCATCGAATATCCGTCGCGGGTGCGATCGCTGACGTCGATCATGTCGACCACCGGCAACCGGTTCGTCGGGCGGCCGAGTGCCAAGGCGATGGCGATGCTGCTTTCGGCGCCTCCTCGCAGCCGCGAGGAGTACGTCGATTCGCTGGTGCGCACCTTCCGCGTCATCGGCTCGCCCGGCTACCCCTTCGACGAGACCAGGATGCGTGAACGCGCGGAGCGGTCCTTCGACCGCGGCGTCGATCCCGGCGGGACCGCGCGGCAGCTGGCGGCGATCGTTTCGAGCCGGGATCGCTTCCGCGCGTTGCGGAAACTCGAAGTGCCCGCACTGGTCGTGCACGGTTCGAAGGATCCGCTCGTGCACGTTTCCGGCGGCCGGGCGACGGCCCGCGCACTGCGGGAGTCCGAAGTGGACATCGTCCCCGGGATGGGACACGACCTCCCGCGCGCGATCTGGCCACGGCTGGCACGTGGTCTGGTCCGGACGGCCGACCGCGCCGACGTCAAGACCCGGCGAGCGTGATCGAACCCAGATGCGAGAAATGCGCCGCCACCCGTGAACCCGGGCGCACGTCGACCGCGTCGGTCATCCCGCCGGTGAGCACGATCCAGCCGGGCTCCAGCGCGAGCCCTCGGGCACCGAGGGTGTTGGCCGCCAGCGCCAGGGCTTCCGCCGGATGTCCCTGCACGGCCGCACCTGTCGCGGTGTCGACGATGGCACCGTCGACCTCCAAAAGCGCCGCCTCCAGCGAAAGGTCCACTGTGGATGGTTCGACGCCGACCGGTCCCAGCGTGAAATACGCCGAGAAACCGTTGTCCGCCACGGCGTCCGGGAGCTTGCCCCGGTAGTCACGGTAGCGGCTGTCGACGATCTCGATGCCGCCGTGGACCCGGTCCACCGCCGCCATCGCGGTCGCCGCGGTGACACCGGGGCCCGCGAGCCGGTCGCCCAGCACGAAGACCAGCTCGGGTTCCGCCCGCGGGTGGATCAGCGACGGCAGCGGGACACCGGCGGGCAGCACCATCGCGTCGGTCAGCCACGCGAGCAACGGCGAAGCGATCCCCATCCGCCGCTGCATCACTCGCGAGGTCAGGCCCAGCTTGACGCCGATCACCGTCTCGCCGCGTGCCCGCCGAAGCCGCAGCGCCTCGTCCTGGATCGCATAGGCGGTATCGACGTCCAGTTCCGGCCAGGCGTCGGTCAGCGGTTCGCGTTCTTCCCCGGACAGCAGCGCTTCCGCCGCCTCCCGCACACCAAGGCTCACGGCCGTTCCTCCCCGGAGAACTTCGCGGTGACACTGCCGAGCCCCGCCATCGTCGCGACGACGGTGTCGCCCGGACTCACCGGGATCGCACGCGTCATCGAACCCGGCAGCACGACGTGCCCCGGTTCGAGCGCGACGCCGAGCGGCCCGACCGTGTTCGCGAGCCACACCAGCGCGTTCACCGGCGAGCCGAGTACCGCGCCGCCCGCGCCGGTCGCCGCGATCTCGCCGTTCTGGTGCAGGACACAACCCACCAGCCGCAGGTCGATGTCGCCGATCGCGGTCGGCCTGCTGCCGAGGACGACCCCGCCCGAGGACGCGTTGTCCGCGATCGTGTCGACGATGCTGATCTTCCAGTCCTGGATGCGGGAATCGACGATCTCCAGCGCCGGGACGACGAAGTCCACCGCCCGCAGCGCGTCCGCCACCGTGATGCCGGGACCGCGCAGCCGCGAGCCGAGCACGAACGCGATCTCCGGCTCGATCCTCGGCTGGAGGAAGCCGCCGATCGGGATCGGCTGGTGTTCGAGGTGGAACATCGAGGCGGTCAGATGGCCGTAGTCCGGCTGATCGACGCCCATCTGCCGCTGCATGGCGGCGGACGCGAGACCGACCTTGTGCCCGCGCACCTCGTCGCCGCGTTCGGCCCAGTGGCGGACGAGCCGCTGCTGGATGCGGTACGCGTCCTCCAAGGTCGCGGCGGGGTACGTCTCGATGAGGGGCGCGATCGGCTTGCCGGTCTCGTACGCGCTGAGCAGCGCGGCCGCGGCCTCCTGCAGCGTGCTGGCGTCCATGGGCTCCTTCCGACAGCCGAACTCTGCCCCGTCGCCTGGGCCCGCACAAGACGCCCGTTCCACTGGCCGGTACGCACGGGGTCAGGCCGAGTCCTGGCCGCCGCCGTACTGATTAGGCCGAAAGGGTCTCGCACGACCCCGATCATCACCTAGCCTGCTCCCATGTCCGATTGGGCGCTCTCACGGGCGAAGGCCAGGATCGACCGTCGCGAAGAGCTCGACGAGCTCACCGCGCGCATCCGCTACGAGGTACGAGTGCACCTCAATGAGCCCACCGCGCACAACGCCTACGACGAGCTGACCGACATCTTCGCCATCGGGCACGCGGAGTGTTCGGCGCTGCTGAAGCACCGCCGTGTCCTGCCGCTGTGGGAGCGGCTGCTGCTCCAGCGCTACACCCGCCGTCTCTACGGCAAGGCGGTCTCGGCGACCGTCGGTGACCTCCCCGCCGACGCGGGGCCCGCGCCCGCGGCCGCGTTCGGCCAGGAGATCGCCTCCCTGACCCCGGATTCCGGTGACACGGGGGCGAAATTCGATCTGCAGGGCCGCGGCCTGGTCAACGTCTTCCGCATCGCGGCCGGTCGGCACGGCGCGAGCTGGCCGGATCGCCACGACGTCGCGACGACGTCCGCGCGCAGCGTCCTCACCTGCTCCGCGGTCTTCCTGCGCCGCCGCGCCTGGCACGTCGTCTGGCCGGTGTACCGCGTGCGGGGCCTGCGGCTCTGGAAGCTCTAGAGCTGCCACGCGGGACAGACCTCGTGAGTGGTAAGTGTCGTTAGAACGACACTTACCACTCACGAGGTCCGTCACGTTCGCCGTACCTCAGCAGGAATGCGCGGCCACCCGCCGTCGTTGAACCCGGTATGACCGATCGCGCCACCGAGATCCTCGCCGGATCGAAGACGATCGCCGTCGTGGGGCTGAGCCGTGATCCGGCCAAGGCTTCGCACGGGGTCGCCGCCGTGCTGCAGGCACACGGGTTCCGGATCATCCCCGTCCACCCGTCGGCCCACGAGCTGCTGGGCGAGAAGGTCTATCGCTCGCTCACCGACATCCCGGAGCCCGTCGACCTGGTCGACGTTTTCAGGCCGGCCGAGGACACTCCGCCGATCGCCGAACAGGCCGTCGCGATCGGCGCGAAGGCGCTCTGGCTGCAGCAGGGCATCGTCTCCGCCGAGTCCCGCCGGATCGCCGAAGAAGGCGGATTGGCCTACGTCGAAGACCGCTGCACCGCCGTCGTCCGAGCGGTCGCGAATCTGTCTGTGCGTTAGAAACACACTTCGCATCGAACCCTCGCCGCGATTTTCCGGCGAGGGTTCGTTCATATCCGTGAACAAAAGAATGACCTTTGAAGTCATACACCGATTTTGATCAGCCGAACGGATTGGTCCAAACCGGTGATCTTGACCAGAAGCCTCCGAACTGGGAAAACTTGTCCGGTCGCCAGTTTGTTAAGAAACCTTCCCAAGGGTCGGGCGAGCTGTTAACGTCCGAATCCGCTTAGCGGAAACAGGTGCCGGCCATCGGTACCCCGGTCCAACGGAGGGCGAAGTGGGCACACCACGCGGCCTGGATTCCAGTGGCACACTCGAGCGCGGGCTCGCGGTTCTCGAGCATGTCGGTCAGAACCAGGAGATTTCCACCAACGCGATCGCCCGGCAACTGGGTCTCTCCCGGAGCGCCGCGTACCGCATCGTCGGCACCCTCAAGAACCTCGAATATCTCGAAGCCGATCGTGCCACCGGCCGCGTGCGGCTCGGCACCCGGCTGGTCGAACTCGGCGCCCGCGCGATGGCGGCGACCGACCTCCACCGCTGCGCGCCGCGCTATCTCGCCTCGCTCGCCGAACGCAGCGGCGAGACGACGTATCTCGCCGTCCCCGACAACGACACGATGGTCTACGTCGCCACCGAACGCAGTGCCAACGCCGTCACCCTGGCCTGCCGTCTCGGCACCCGCCGTCCGCAGCACGCGACGTCACTGGGCAAGGCGTGGCTGGCGGCACTGCCCGAACAGGACCGCGTCGAACGCATCCGCCGGATGAAGCTCGACAGTCTCACCCTGAAGACGATCAACGATCCGGCCCGGCTCCTCGACGATCTGGCCAGGACCAGCCGTCGCGGCTGGGCCGTGGACGACGTCGAGAACGAGCCGGACGTGGGCTGCGTGGCCGCGGCCGTCCGCGACCACACCGGACGGCCGATCGCGGCGATCAGCATCGCGGGCCCCGCCGGCCGGGTGCTCCGCCGCACCGACGAACTGGGCGCGACGGTGGCGGGCACCGCGGCCGCGCTGTCGCTCCGGCTGGGTTACGTCCGCGCGCAAAGGGCCTGATGTGGGCTGGATCCAGGACTACCAGCCGGCGGGCGGGCTGTGGGTGTCCGCCGCGCTGGCGGCGCTGCCGATCGTCGTGCTGCTGGTGACGCTGGGAGTCCTGCGCAGATCCGCGCATCTCTCGGCGGCGCTGGCGCTGATCACCGCGCTGCTGGTCGCGATACTGCTGTACCGCATGCCCGCCGGGCTCGCCTTCGATTCCGCGGCCATGGGGCTGGTGTTCGGGGTGTGGTCGGTGGCCTGGATCGCGTTCCACGCCGTGTACTTCCACAATGTCACCGTCGCGACGGGACGCTTCGACGACATCAAGGCGGTTCTCGCCGGGTTCAGTGAGGACCGCCGCCTCCAGGCGCTGCTGATCGCGTTCGGTTTCGGCGCGCTGCTGGAAGGGATCGCGGGCGGCGGTTCACCGATCGCGATCACCGCGGCGATGATGGCCGCGCTCGGTTTCCCGGCGGTGAAGGCGGTCGTGCTCGCGCTGCTGGCGAACACCGCGCCGGTCGCGTTCGGCGGCCTCGGCAATCCGCTGATCGTGCTGGGCAGGCTGACCGCGCCGATCCTCGACATGAAACAGGAACAGGCGACGGAACTGTTCTCGTCGATGGTCGGCCGCCAGCTCCCGGTTCTTGCGCTGATCGTCCCCGGATTCCTGATCGTCGTCCTCGCCGGCTGGAAACGGATGATCGAGGTCTGGCCCGCCGTGCTGACGGCCGGGCTGTCGTTCGCGGTCATGCAGTTCGTCACCTCGAACTTCATCAGCCCGAGCCTCGTCGACGTCGTCGCCGCGCTCGCCGCGATGGCGTCGCTGTGGATTCTGACGCGGTTCTGGCAGCCGTCGGCGGTGTGGCGTTTCGACGGCGAAGAACCGGTGCGGGCCGGAGCGAGCCTCGGCGCGGCGAAAGCCGGACGCGGCGCGCTGTACGCGTGGGCGCCGTACCTCGTCTTGATCGCGGCGATCTTCCTGTCCCGGATCGGCACGATCTTCAAGAACCTGCCCGAAGGGCTGGACCTGACGAAGCTGCTGCACAAGGCCGACTGGGTGTTCGCGTGGCCGGGGCTGCACAAAGAGGTCGTCCAGCACGCGCCGATCACGCCGAAGGACACCCCGTACGCGGCGACGTTGACCGTCGATTTCCTTTATTCACCGGGAACGGTGGCCCTGATCGCGGCGATCGCGGCGGGTTTCCTGATGGGCGCGAAACCGCGGCTGCTGCTGGCGACCTATCGCCGGACACTGCACCAGATGCGCTGGGCGCTGGCGACGATCTTCATGATCCTCGCGATCGCGTTCGTCATGAACTACTCGGGTGCGACGCAGACACTCGGTCTCGCGCTGGCGACCACCGGGGTGCTCTTCCCGTTGTTCTCCGCCTACATCGGCTGGCTGGGCGTCTTCCTCACCGGATCGGACGCGTCGACGAACAGTCTCTTCGGGCCGATGCAGGTGATTTCGGCTCAGCAGCTGCACGTCGACCCGATCCTCGCCGGTGCCACCAACACCTCCGGCGGTGTGATGGGCAAGATGATCTCGCCGCAGAACCTGTCCATCGGCGCCACCGCGATCGGGCGGTCCGGGCAGGAGGGCGCGCTGCTGCGGCAGACCTTCCTGTGGTCGGTCGTGCTGACCGCCGTGGTCGGGGCCATCGCGTTGCTGCAGGCGACGGTGCTGGACTTCATGATCCCTGGTCGTTGAGCCGGATCAGGCCCGCTTCGGTCGGCCGGAAACCGCAGGCGCCGAAGTAGAACTGACCCAGTTCCGGCACGAAGTCGACGTGCAGCCATTCGCAGCCCGCCGCTCGCGCGTGGAGCACGGCCAGCCGGACGACGGCCGTGCCGATGCCCCGGTGCTGATGGGTCCCGCGGGTCTTCGTGTCGAGCAGGAAGGCGTGCGCGCCGCCGTCCCAGGCGACGTTCACGAAACCGACCAGTGTTCCGGCGCCGTCGCGGGCGGTGACCCAGCCGAGGCTGTGCCGCCGGATGCCGTTCCACCAACCGGGTACGGGCTCCCCGCCGTGTGAACGGACGAGATCGGACATCTCGTCGTCGGTGACCGGGTCACGCCAGCGATAGGAGAAGTCGGCCATCCCGCCAGCATCCACGAAATGATCATTCCGCGCCAACCGTTTGATGATCGCCGAGAATGTCCACAATGGTCACCCTATCTTTACCGGCCATTGGGCTGGATGGATGAACACCAGGTTCGTTCACCGGAATGGGAACTACCGTTGTCCTCATGCCCATGACGCTGATCAAAGGTACGTTCCAGCTCGTCGGAGCCTCACCGGACGGCGATTCGGTCCGATTCTATCCCGAAGATCCACAGGCGACCAAGAAGGCGGGCTTGAAGGTCCGGCTCAATTCGCGGGGCGGGATGCAGCTGCGGCTCGACGCGATCGACGCGCTCGAAACGCATTACCAGGCCAGGGGAACCGGCGGGATGTGGCATCAGCCCGCGGAATTCGCGGACGCCGCCGCGGCGAACCTGCTGAAGGCACTCGGCTTCAAGAAGGTCGAACGCGATGAACGGGGAACGGTCACTTCGTCGACGCCGATCAAGGTACCGGGTCACATACTGACGCGATTCGCCGACAAATACGGACGGGCGGTGGCCTTCGCCTTTCCCGGGCAACGGCCGGGACGGTCCGCGGACCTTTCCAAGGTCCATCTCGACGTCAAAACCCTGAAGAACTCCGCGAACCATCGGCAGGTCGCGGACGGCCTCGTCTACCCGACGTTCTATTCACTGCTTTACCCGGATCTGCGTGACGCCTTGGCCGCAGCGGCGGTCGAAGCGCGTCGGAACGGGCTCGGGCTGTGGCCTCACGACGTCACGAACTCCGGGTTCAAGCTCTCGTCGCGGCGGCAACTGGCCGACGAACTGGTGATCCTGCCGAAACTCTTCCGCAGGCTCGTCGACTACCTCGCGCTCGACGAAAGCGGCGGGGTCTCGCTGAGCGGCTTCTCCGACTTCCTCGATTCCCGCAACGACCGCCTGTTCACCGTCCCGGACGGGCACGCCACGGAATTCGAGACCTTGGTGAGCGTGAAGCGGCAGACCGTGAACCTGACGATCGAGCCCGAGCGGATCGTCTTCATCGAGGCCTGAACCGTGCCCCGTGTCGGCAAAAACACCGTACCTCCCTCCCCCTCCGCCGTGCTCATCTGAAAGGTGGGAGAGGGAGCCGATGCGAGGACACGGTTCACGGCGGCCGGAGGAGGCCGACGGGCGGATGGAGACGGCTTCGAAACTCGTCGACGCCATCCGCGTCCTGGTCGTGCGCTACTGCCGGGCGCGGATCGGCCGCCGCTCGGGTACCTACGACATCGCCGACGCGATCGCGAAGGACAGCTGCCGCGAGATCTTCGCCGGGGCGGCCGGCGCTCCCGCGCTCCTCAGGTTCGCCTACGACGTCACACACGGCCTGGTGGACGACTTCCACCGGACCACCACCGAGCTGCCGAACCCGCTTTCGGGGCTGCCGGGCCAGCAGCGCGAGATCATGGTGCTGCGGTCGCTCGTCGGGCTTTCCGCAGACGACACCGCGCTGGCGCTCGGCTGCTCCGTCCAGGCCGTCCGGCTGGGGCAGCACCGGGCGCTGAGCACCCTGCGCCCAACCCCCGCCTGACGCGTTCCCTGGTCAGGGGGTGCACTCCGCGGCCCGGTTCAGCAGCAGGGTGCGCTCGCGGTCGTTCCCGGTCATCTCCGCCGCGCGCTCGAACTCGGCGCGGGCCTCGTCGAGACGGCCGAGCTTCGAGAGGAAGTCGCCTCGCACACTCGGCAGCAGGTGATACGACTTCAGCGCGGGCTCCGACACCAGCTTGTCGACGACCTCGAGCCCCGCCTCCGGCCCGACGGCCATCGACAGCGCCACGGCCCGGTTCAGTTCGATCACCGGCGACGGGTTCAGCTTCCCGAGCCCTTCGTACAGGACGGCGATGCGGGCCCAGTCGGTCTCGTCGCCCGTTCGCGCCCGCGCGTGACAAGCGGCGATGGCGGCCTGCGCCGCGTAGACGCCGAAAGCCCCGTCCGCTAGCGACTCGGCGAGTTCCAGCGCGGCGAGACCGCGGCCGATCAGGAGCCGGTTCCATTTCGTCCGGTCCTGATCCATCAGCAGCACGGGTTCGCCGTTCGGCCCGACGCGCGCGGCGGAGCGTGACGCCTGGATCTCCATCAGCGCGACGAGCCCGTGCACCTCGGGTTCCTTCGGCATCAGCCCGGCCAGGATCCGGCCGAGCCGCAGCGCTTCTTCGCACAGCGCCGGCCGCATCCAGTCTTCGCCCGCCGTCGCCGAATAGCCCTCGTTGAAGATCAGGTAGATGACCTCGAGCACCGAGGACAGGCGCGCGACCCTGTCCTCCCCCTCGGGCACCTCGAACGGCACCTTGGCGTCGCCGAGCGTCTTCTTCGCCCGGACGATCCGCTGCGCGATGGCCGTCTCCTTCGCGAGGAACGCCCGCGCGATCTCGTGCGTCTGGAGCCCGCCGATCATCTTCAGCGTCAGCGCCACCCTGGCCTCGGTGGAGAGCACCGGGTGACAGGCGGTGAACACCAGCCGCAGCAGATCGTCCTCGATGTGGTCGTCGAGAGCCGCGGTGAAGTCGGGATCCTCCTCGAACTCCAGCTCGCGGCCGATCTCGCCGAGCTTCTTCTCGTACCGCTCGTTGCGCCGGAAGGTGTCGACGGCGCGGCGTTTCGCCGTGGTCATGAGCCAGGCGCCCGGATTCCTCGGCACGCCCGACTCAGGCCACTGTTCGAGCGCGGCGACCAGCGCGTCCTGCGCCAGTTCCTCCGCGAGTCCGACATCGCGCGTCATCCGCGCGAGGCCGGCGATGAGGCGGGCCGATTCGATCCGCCACACCGCGTCGATCGCCGAACGGGGGTCTGCTGTTGCCGTCACGCCGACCAATCAACATCGTCGGCGCGACGACCGCAACCACTAGTTCGCCTCGGCCTGCTCCCGCAGCCGCTGCTCGCGCTCGACGATCTCGGGGGTCGCGTTGTCGAAGTCCTCCATCTCCGCGATCCGGCGGATCTCGATCTCGCCCTCGCGGAACGGCGCGCGCTTCATCCATTCGACGACCTCGGCCCTGTCCTTGACCTGCAGGATCCAGAAACCCGCGATGAGCTCCTTGCTCTCGGCGAACGGCCCGTCGACGACCCTGGCCTCGGTGGTGCCGGAGTACTGGATGCGGAAACCCTCGGAGCTGGGGAGCAGGCCCTCACCCGCGAGCATGACGCCGGCCTTCACCAGCTCCTCGTTGAACTTCCCCATCTCCTGAAGGTCCTCGGCGCTCGGCTGCGCACCGGCCACATCGGTCTTCTCGTCGCTCTTGACAATCACCATGAACCGCATCTGAGGTCTCCGTTCCCGGCGGGGGTCGTCCCTGCCACATCTACGCGTCGATCGGGCATCCCCGGTTTCGACACGGTCTCCGAACTTTTTTCCGCGGTCATTCGAGCAGCCGGAAAACCGCAGGTCAAGGGCCCATGAAAGTGCCGCCTCATCCCCACCACCCACCCTTGAAGGACGCGCTCCGCGCGACTCGATCTAATCTTGACCGTGGCCGCCCTCCCCGAAACCCTCCGCTCCGCCCTCGACGAAGAGCTGGGCAAATACCCGCAGAACAGGCTGACGCAGTCCGTCGAGCGGCTCAGCACGCGCTACCGCGAGAACAACCCCGCGAGCGCGCCCATCCTCTCCTCCGAGGTCGACATCGCGGCGTACGCGGGCTACCGGATGCCTGCCACGTACGCGGCCGTACACGCCGTTCTCGCCGAAGCCGCCCTCCGTGCTCCCGGGTTCGCTCCGCGGACCCAGATCGACGTCGGCGGCGGGACCGGTGCCGCGATCTGGGCGGCGGCCGACGTGTGGCCGTCGCTGGAGGAGAGCACCGTCGTCGAACAGGTCCCGGGCGCGATCGCGCTGGGACGGCGGCTCGCGGGGAACGCCGGGGACAAGGCCGTCCGGGGGTCGACCTGGCGACGTGGTCTGATCGACCCGGCCGCGCCCGCGCCGGAGGCCGATCTGGTGACCCTCTCCTATGTCCTCGGCGAACTGCCCGAAGCCCGCCGGTCCGACGCCGTCCGCTGGCTGTCGGCGAAGGCCGGGATGCTCGTCCTGATCGAGCCCGGCACCCCCGCGGGTTACGAACGGATCGTCGAAGCGCGGGATCAGCTCGTCGAACTCGGCCTCTCCCTGGTCGCGCCCTGTCCGCACGAGGGCACGTGCCCGATCCCGCGCGGCAAGGACTGGTGCCATTTCTCCGCGCGTCTCCCGCGCACCGGCCTGCACCGCCAGCTCAAGTCCGCGACGCTCGGCTTCGAGGACGAGAAATTCTCCTACGTCGTCGCGTCGCGCACGGCGCCGGAACGCGCCGAAGCCCGTATCCTGCGGCATCCGGTCAAACGCAAGGGCATGGTCGGCCTCTCCCTCTGCGCCGGAGCCGGGCTCACCGAAACGATCGTCACCAAACGGCACGGCACGGCTTACCGCGCGGCCCGTGACGCCGAATGGGGCGACGCCTGGCCCACTCAGTCCACAGTAGACTGACGAGCCCGTCGCACCTGGTTGCCGACGGCGGCGAGCAATGCGCCGAGCGCCGGATTGTCGTTGCTCCGCCGCCACATCAGTTCGAGTTCGACCGGGCGGTTCTCGACCCCGTCCACCGGGCGGAGCACCACTCCCTCGAAGCGCAGCGCGGCGGCCGCGGCCGGGATCAGCGCGACCCCGAGTTCCGCCTTCACCAGCGCGAGCACCGTATGCACCTGACAGGGGTATTGCGTGTACTCCGGCAGCACCCGGGCGGAGCGGAACACCGCCACGACCAGGTCGTGGAAGTAACGGCCCTCCGACGGCGAGTACATGATGAACGGCTCGCCGTCGAAGTCGCGGACATCGGGATTCTTCTTGCGCCGCGCCAAAGGATGCGCCGACGGCAACGCCGCCAGCAGCCGCTCCCGCCACAGCGGCAGGGTCACCACGTCGGCTCCCGTGACCGGCGGCCGGATCATGCCGAGGTCGATCCCACCCGCCAGCAGCTCCTCCACCTGCGCCGCCGTCACCAACTCCCGGAGCACCAGATCGACACCGGGCACTTCGGCGTTCGCGACGGCGATGACGCGTTCGAGAGAGGAATACGCCGCCGTGGCGGTGAAACCGAGCGTGACGACCCCGGCCTCGCCCTTCTTCGCCCGCCGGGCGTACAGCGTCGCCTCGTGCGCCGAACGAAGGATCTTCCTCGCCTCGGCGAGGAAAACCCGGCCGGCCGGGGTCATCCGGACCGTGCGGTGCGTCCGGTCGAAAAGCTCGACCCCCAGTTCGCGCTCCAGCAACTGGATTCGCCTGCTCAACGGCGGCTGGGTCATCGAGAGCCGCTCCGCCGCCCGGCCGTAGTGAAGTTCCTCGGCCACCGCGACGAAACTCACCAGCTGCTCCAAGGAAAACACCCAGCCAGTCTAGGTATCGCCGAAGGGCGGACAAGCGCCGAATCGGTATCGTTCAGCGCGGGATGTCCACTGTGCGGTCGACGATCCCGGCCGCCACGGAAAGGATCTTGCGATTGTTGCTCCGCGCGTAGGCGCGCAATACGCCGAACGCGTCGTCCACCGAAACCCGGAGCCGTTCGGCGAGAACGCCTTTCGCCTGCTCGATGAGCACCCTGCTGTTCAACGCCGTCTGGAGCTGACCGGTGACGATCTCCTGCCGCTGCCACGTCCGGTGATGCAGGATGCCGATCGTGGCGATGCCCGCGAGCGCCCGCGCCAAGGACAATCCGTCGTCATCGAGCGACGCGGGGCGGGAGTCGAAAAGGTTCAGCGCACCGATCACGTCTTCACGAAGCCGCATCGGTACGGCGTACACGGAACGGAATCCGGCGTTTTCCGCCTCTCGGGAGAACTTGGGCCAGCTTTCGCCCGCGCGCGCCAGATCCGGGCAGACCACCGGCTCGGCGCGCCGGTAGCAATCCAGGCCCGGCCCCTCCGAGTTCCGCACCTGGAACAATTCGAGCGGGCGGGTCTTTTCATCGGACGCGGCGACCATGGTGAGGGCGCCGCGCGCGTCGGCGAGCAGCAGACCGGCGGTGCCGACACCGAGCAGTTCGACGCATCTGCACGCGAACAGATCGAGGAATTCGACGAGGTCGAAGTCGTCGACGAGGGTGTCCGCCAACTGGACGAAGGTCTCGGGTAAGCCGGCCATCAGGTCGGTCATCGTCTCTGCTGTCTCCTTGGCTCACGTCCGTCAGGGCCCGGGCCGGAGGGTGACCCGGCGAAGCACCACGTCCATGGCCACCTCGTCGAGCTTCCGGTCGTTGGCGTAGGCGTGGGCACGCAAACGCGCGAGCGCGTCCGCGAGCCCGATACCGAGCTGGACCGACACCATGCCCGCGGCCTGATGCACCCGGTCGCGCCTGCCGGTGAACGCGCGATCGATCATTCCGGCCAGCCCCGGCCCACCGGCGTCGACCTCCGCGATGGCGAGGGCGATCACCGCTTCGGCGCAGACGAGTGCTTGCGCCCGGCTCTCCCTTGACGGGGCCCCGGCGAATTCGCGATAGCAGTCGACAACGCCCACCTTGATCGCACCGGCCTGAATCGGCACCGCGATGATCGATTTCACGCTCCGGTCAATCGCCTCCGGCGTGAATATCGGCCATCGGAGTGATGCCTCCGAACTGGTCATATCGGTTACCACGAGGAGCATACCGCCGCGCACCACCTCGACCGCGGGACCTTCGCCCAAGGTGAACTGCAGATCTTCCAATTCGCGACTGCGTTCATCGGTGGCGAAGACCGGCTCAGCGAGACCTCCGCCGCCGATGAGCGCGAGTCCGACACCCGCCGCGTCGAGGACCTCACCGCAAATGACGCAGGCGTGTTCGATCGAGACCGGTAAATCGGTCGACGAAGCGAGAAAACACATCTTCGCCCAGACCGAAGCGGCGCGATCATGCCGTCGAATCTCCATGGCGGGACCATTCTTCCCTGTTCCGGTGACGAATCGCTCGCTCTCAATGGTCCGTTCGGCCGGTTCCGGTTCACCGGTCCGCGCCTAGGGTGGAATCCGAGACCGCTTGTCCCCGGCCCCCGGCAACGGCACTCGTCGGCGAGCTCTGGAGGGGCCATGTGCGTTCGCATTCTCGAAACCCGTGCCAAACGGGAGAATCCGTTTTTCCGGCTGTTGATCCGTATTCAGCTCAAGGCGTCCTGGCGCTGAGCGCAGGCGCGCAGCCTGCTGATCGCGCGGTGTTTGGTCACCCGCACCCGGGACGACGTCGTCCCGAGCGCCGCCGCGGTCTCGTTCGACGTCAGCTCGCCGATCACCCGCATTCCCAGCACCTCCCGGTGCGAGATCGGCAGTGTCCGCATCAGCCTGCCGAGCCGGCGGCCGAGGTCGGTCCGCAGGGCACGTTGCTCGGGTTCCTCCGCGGCCCCCGCCGGACGTTCGGGGAGCTCGCCGGTGAGCACCTGCCTGCTCCGCGCGGCCTTCCGGAAGACGTCGGCGACCTTGTTCGCCGCGATGGCGCGCAGGAGGAACAGGAAGGAGCCGCCGCGCCTGCCGTATCCGGGGATCGCGACGAAGACCGCGAGACAGATCTCCTGCGCCACGTCGGCCGGTTCGAGATAGGTCAGCTCATGGCCGCCGAGGCGGGTTTCGGCGTACTGCCGCGCCCACGGCACGAGGGCGGCCATGAGGTCGTCCATGGCGTTCGGCTCGCCGTCCACCGCGGCCTTGGCGAGGCCGTCCCAGCAGGCGGGGGAAACCCACGTCTCACCGCCGCCGGTTCTTCGCATCGCAAACTCGTCGCTCATGTCCCGCTCCCCACGGATGAGAAAATCCGGCCGCCGGGGTCCAGGACGGAACCCGGCCCACGGTAGTCGACGAATCCGGCCACCTCAATCGGCGAACGGCCCGCGACATATTGTCCGGCCCGATGGAAAACCGGACAGATTCCCACCAGTGGTCTGGACATCTCCGCGTCCGGCGACGTAACTTCCCGTGCTGAGACCCCTCGCCAAGGTCACGCCCAGGCCGGGAACGCGCCCCCGGCCGACATCCGCAAGCACCGCCGCGGCGCGTCCACGCTCCGCGGCGGGATTCCGCCGAGGAGTGAACTGTGCGCATCCGCAAGAAGATCCGGCGCGTCTTGACCGCATTGGCGGTCGCCCTCCCCTTGGTCACCGGAGTATCGGCGCTATCGGCACCCACCGCGGTCGCCGCCGGTCCCGATCCGCTGCCGCTGACCGTCACCAACAATTCGAACCGCTCCGACGCGGTCCACCTCTACGTGCTCGGCACGAACCTCAACACCGGGAAACTCGGCTACGTCGACGCCGGCGGCGTCTTCACCCCGTGGCCGCCGGGCGCGAACCCGCCGAGCCCCGCGCCGGACGTCTCGATCGCGGGCCCCGGCAACGGCGGCTCGACCACGCTGCGGATCCCGCGGATGCTCTCGGGCCGCGTCTACCTGTCGTTCGGGCAGAAGATCAAGTTCTTCCTCACCCCGGACGGGCTGGTGCAGCCGGCACCGTGGGCCGACGGCGACCCGAACCGGGACATCCTGTTCGACTGGAGCGAATTCACCTACGACAACGGCGGGCTGTTCATCAACAGCTCGCAGGTCGACATGTTCAGCGTGCCGCACGCCGTCGGGCTCACCAACGGGGCGGGGACGAACAAGGAGGCCGGACGGCTCAAGGCGGGTGGCCGCGAAGCCATCTTCAACGCCGTCCAAGGACAGTCCGGTTTCTCGAACCTGGTGCGCGACCGGTTGCGGGTCCTCGCGCCGGGCAAGGGCCTCGACACCGGCAAGTTCAGCGGGACCTACCTCGACGGCTACGTCACGAGCGCTTGGAACGCCTACAAGTCGACACCGCTGACCGTGGTCCCGTTCGAGGCCGAACCCGGCAAGAAGTTCACCGGCCGGACCGGCGGGGACGACGTCCTGCGCTTCACCGACACCTCGGGCGCCACGGTGGCGTCGTTCACCAAGCCGAGCACCCGCGACGTCTTCAACTGCGACGGACGGCTGCACGCGCCGAACGACCAGGTCGTCGGCCCGATCGCGCGGACACTGTGCGCGGCGCTGCACCGCTCGACCCTCGGCACCCTGCACACGCAGCCGACCTACGACGCGAGCCAGTTCTACAAGCAGCCCGTGACCGACCACTACTCGCGGATCGTGCACGAGCAGATGGTCGACGGAAAGGCGTACGGATTCGCCTTCGACGACGTCGGGCACTTCGAGTCGCTGGTGCACGACGGGGACCCGCGGACCGCGCGGATCGTCCTCACCGCGTTCTAGACCTGGGCGAGGGGCTTTTCCCGCATCGGATGGCCGGGAAAGGCCCCTTCACCCCCTGGTGCACTTGGGCGTTCCTGCCGCGAGCCACTTTCGGGGCGCACTTCGGCAGCGGCGGGGCAGCTGGCGCCGGGATCGCGTGTTGCGAAAGTGGCTTTCACAACGCACCCACCACCAGCAGGCCACCACCGACGCCGCGAGCCACTTCCGAGACACCCCACGTCGCGAAAGTGGCTTTCGCGACACACCCCGGCAGCGGCAGGACAGCTCACCCCGGGATCGCATGTTGCGAAAGCCACTTTCACAACGCCCAACGTTGCGAAAGTGGCTTTCACAACCCACCCACCACCAGCAGGCCACCACCGACGCCGCGAGCCACTTCCGAGACACCCCACGTCGCGAAAGTGGCTTTCGCGACACACCCCGTGCCAAGGCCACAGCGAGCGCTTACCGCGCCCCGCTCCCGATCCGCCAGGCCGACATGCCGATCCCGCTCGGCACGAGCGAGAACGACGGCGGCGGCGCGGGAGTGCTGAGGCGCTCCAGCTCCTCCGGCGTGTACCGCACGCATTTCCGGTGCCATTCCAGGATTCCGGCCATCCAGTCCTTCATGTTGTCCGCGTATCGGGTCAGCACCGCGCGGACGTCGTCGTCGAGTTCGAGGTCGTCGCACATCCGCGGCAGCCCCTCGTCGGCGAGCTGCTCGAACTGGTCCATCCGCGCGTTCATCAGCCGGGCCGCGATGTCACGGGCCTCGATCCGGCCGACATCCAGGAAACGTTCGACGACATAGACGAGGTTGTGCACCTCGCCCTCGTACTCGATCTCCTTCTGATAAGAGAAGAGATCGTTGGCGAAAGTCGCGTAGTCCTGGGCCGCGGTGTCGAGTTCGAACAGCACCCGGTTCTGGTAGATCTCCGGCGGTACCACCTCGCCGAGCCGGAGCCGGGCGAGGCTCTTCGTCAGGTCCGAACCGAATGTCCGCCGCCGCATCTCCACGTAGTCGACCGGGTCGGGGACCCGGTTCTGCGCCTGGTTCGCCACCTCCCAGACCCAGCTCGCGGTCATCCTCTCGATCGCCTGCCGGAACTCCGCCCGCGCGGGCGGGGCCAGTGGCCCGGCGGTGCGGTTCCACAGGTCCTCGAGGCCGCGCTCGACCGGGTTCGACGGCTTCGGCACCGGCTCGCCGTCGAGCGGCATGAAGAGGGAAAGGCGGTCATTGCACAGTTTCGCGGCGATGGGGTCCCTTCTCATCCCGAAGACCAGCGGAAAGTAGTCGTCGCCGTAGGTTCCCCAGGTCAACCAGTCCGACGACAGCTTGAGCTGGTCGAGATCCGAGTCCGCGTGGATCATCGCGGCGCAGTGCGGCAGGTCGATGCCGCGCATACGGCGCTCGTCCCAGATCCCGCCGTCCTCGAACATCCCCATCTCCCGTGCCCAGCCCGGCGCGTACTCGCGGGCGGCGGCGAGGTGGGGGCTGGTGCGCACTGGGTACGGCATGCGGAAGTCCGGCAGGGGCAGGTGTCCGACCTTCGCGAACGGCGGGGGCGCCTGCTGCCGCACCCGCTGGACGAGGCCCAGCCCATGGCCACCGGAGGCCGCGCCCTCGTTCATGTACCGGCTCGACCGGATGTGCCATTCGTGCCCGCCGGACTGCCAATCCTGCAGACCCTTGACGTAAAGGCCGACCGCGATCTGCTCGGACAGCGAGACGTCGCGTTCGGCCAGCAGCGCGGGAACCTCGACGAGCGCGGTGTTCTCGAACTGCTGCAGCCGGGAGGTCAGCAGGGCGTTGGTGAGATCGGCGGCCTCCTGCGTCGGGCAATCGAGGAATTTCTCGAAGACGAGGACCGCGTTGGAGTTCTCCCCCTCTTCGCGCACTTCTCGTTGGTAGGAAAAGAGATCGTTGCGAAGGTGGACGGCATCGGCGAAGGTGTCGCGCAGGACCTCCATCGGCCTGGTCGCCGCGATCCGGTCCGGCACCTCGGCGCCGACGGCGTACTCGATGAGGTTCGCCGACCACGGCGCACCGCCGACCCGGCGACGCATCTGGACGTATTCGATGGGGTTCGCGATCCGGCCGCGGTCGATGTTGTCCAGTTCCCAGAGCGATTCGACCATCAGGTTGTGCGTACTGGTGACGAAACGCCGTCGCCACGCCTCCGACATCGAGGGAATGGTGCGCGCCCAAAGATCCTCGAGCCCGGCTTCGGCGGGATTCCCCGGCTCCGGCGACGTTTCCCCTGGGCCGGTCATGAACATTTCCAGGCGGTCCAGATAAGTCTTCGCGCCCTCGGTGTCCCGGGTGTACTTGAATTGCGCGAGGAAATCGTCGTCGAAGAAGAACACCCATACGTACCAGTCCGTGACCAGATCGAGGGACGGCCCGTCACAGTCCGGATGGGTGTGCGCGCAGAGCAGCGCGTAGTCCATTTTCGCCAGTGCCTGCTCGGTCCAGACGACATCGCCGGACGGCGACGGTGAATCGAGCATCCCCATTCGCCGCGCCCAGGCCATACTGTGCGCCCGCGCCGCTTCGAGATGCGGATTCATCCTGGCCGGATGCGGCACGTAGAACTCGGGCAAGGTGAAAGCCTGCATCTGCGAGTGCCTCCCGGGCCGGTGTCGGATCCGTTCCGACGTTTCCAGCCCGCGACCGCACCGGGCAACCGTCCAC
This sequence comes from Amycolatopsis lurida, assembly GCF_900105055.1. Lineage (NCBI taxonomy): Bacteria > Bacillati > Actinomycetota > Actinomycetes > Pseudonocardiales > Pseudonocardiaceae > Amycolatopsis > Amycolatopsis lurida. Next base: position 4,824,880 of record NZ_FNTA01000004.1, on the reverse strand, counting down.
CCGAGCGATTCGGTGTGCCATGGAGTGAATCAGTACCAGAGGGACGCCGAATCGACATACGGCGCGAGCAATCCGGTCAAGATCCGGTCGCCGTTCCCGTTCAATTCGTCCTCGGCGATCCGGCGGGCGACACCGACCAGGAAATCGGCGGCCTGCACCCGCGGATCGGTCCGTGAATCCACGAACCTCACCCCGGCCAATCCAGGACTCGCTTCGATCCGGGCGAGCCGGTCCCCTTTGAGCGACGGTTGTTCGTCGTGGACGAGAAACACCTGCTCCCCGCCTGCGCTCCAGTATTCGACGGCGCGGAGGATCGCGGGCACCAGCGGATCGAGGGCCTTTGCGTCACGCGCCTCGGCGACCTTCGCCCTCAATTCCGCGGTGTCCCCGGCCATCGCGAAGAACGACCCCGTCGCCGGATCCCGGCGATTCCTGGCCCGCAGCACGTCGTTGAACGCGGCCAGGAGATCGTCGTCCGGCCGGATGCCGGGACCGGCGAGCGTGCGCAGTTCGTTCGCCAGCAGCCGCTTCTTGTCCACGAGGTACACGTGGGCTCGCCCGTGGACCGGGCCGAGCGGCCCGAGGAACCATTCGAGGACCCGCCGGTGTTTCGTCCGCAGAAGATGGTTCGCCTTGTACTCGACCGCCGGCGAACGAATCCTTCGCCGCAGTTCGACCAGGCAGGCGGCGGCCTCGTCGAGACTCAGCCGGACCCCCGCGTGCGCGAACACGCCGGTCTGCCCGCCGATCAGTTTCTCGCCCTCGGACCCGGACTCGTCGCAGGCGATCTCCAGGGGCACGCTGCGCATCGTGCCCGATCACCCCGGCGACGTCGACCCGGTTTACGCGGGATCGGGCAGCGGCTCACCGGTCTCCAGCAACGTCTTGAGGCTCGACAGGATCGACGGCCAGCCGCCCTTGACCATCTCCAGTGCGGTGCTGCCCGGGTCGAAACCGTCGTGCACCACGGTCAGTTTCACCGTGTCGCCGACGGGCTCGAGATCGAAGGTGACCTTCGACCGCGATTCGGCCTGGAGCTTCGCCGCCACGTCGTCGTCGAGACCCACCGACTTCGCGAACTCCGGCGTGAAGGTGTGCCACGTGTAGGACAGCCGCCGGTACGGGTCGGATTCGAGGATGACCTGTTCGGGGTCCTCCAGCTTCACGCCGAGCTGCTCCCAGGCCATCGTCGACCCGGGCTTCCAGTCCGAAGTGAACTCACAACCCCAATACCGCTTGGTGAAGACCGGATCGGTGAGCGCCCGCCAAAGCCGCTCCGGCGTCGTCCTGATGTAGCTGGTGTACACGAATTCGTCGGTGCTCATGGGTTCCTGCTCCAATGCCTTCTTGAGGTCGGCGAGCGCGTCGACACGGCCCTGGTGGTAGCGGTCGATCCAGCGCTCGGCGATCGCGTTGATCGGCTCCGCGTTCACGTAGTGCAACTTCTCGCGGCCACGACGCACCGTGGTCACCAGATTGGCCGCCTCCAGGACGTCCAGATGCTTGCTGACCGACTGCCTCGCCATGTCCAGCCCGGCGCACAGCTCGCGCAGGGTCTGCCCGTTGCGGGCGTTCAGGTCGTCGAGCAACCGGCGACGACTGGGGTCCGCCAAGGCCTTGAAGACCTCGTCCATTGCCGCACTCCCTGATATGCAGCCTCACGGCTGCCTTTGCAGATTAGGCAGCCATTCGGCTGCATGTCAAGCCGTCGGCTCGTTCGCGCGCATGGCCGTCACGATTCCGATGGCTCCCTCGTCGACGTGGTGATACTTCCACCCGAAGGAGTTCCCATGCCGACCCCGTTGCGCGTCGCGATCGCCGTGCAGACCCTGGCCGTCTTCCTCACCCCGATCTCCGCCGGTCTCCTGCTGACCGTGCCGAGCGGTCAGGCACTGCACAGCGCCACGTCCTACACGCTGTTCATCGTCGCGACGCTGCACGTGCTCACCGCGATCCTCGTGTGGCGCCCGGGCGGCGGCTCCCCCAAGCCGATCCTGCCGTCGACCGTGTTCCTGGGGCTCACGCTGGTACAGGTGTTCCTCGGGCTGGCGCACGTCACCGCGGTTCACGTTCCGCTCGGTGTCCTGCTGTTCGGCTTCAGCCTCCTGCAGCTGAGCCGGATCCGCCCGGCGCGGGAAGCGGCGGCCCGGAACGCCTGACCCGGCGTCCGGCGGCGGGGCCGTCACGTCTCGCGAGGAGCAGACCTAGCCGGTCCAAACGCCCTCGGTCACCGGGGAACGGTCGCGCAGCGGCTCCCACCAGTCACGATTGTCCGCGTACCAGCGGACGGTCTCACGCATTCCGGTCTCGAAGCCCACCAAGGGTTTCCAGCCGAGTTCGCGGCGGATCTTGGTGGAGTCCAGCAGGTAGCGGCGGTCGTGGCCCGGCCGGTCTGGCACTTCCCGTTGCAGCGACGCGGGAAGTCCGAGTTCCTCCAGCACCAGGTTCGCGATCTGCCCGACACTGGCCTCGTCTCCGGTGCCCACGTGATAGGTCTCGCCGATCCGGCCCCGGTCGAGCACCGCTTCGATCGCGCGGACGTGGTCCAGGGCGTGGATCCATTCGCGACGGTTGTCCTTGGAGGCGTAGACGGGCAGCGGCCTGCGGTCCAGCGCGTGGGTGGTGAACAGCGGCAGCACCTTCTCCGGGAACTGATGGGAGCCGTAGTTGTTCGCGCAGTTGGTGATCGTGACCGGCAGCCCGAAGGTCTCGTGATAGGCGCGGACGGCGTGATCGGCACCCGCCTTGCTGGCGTTGTACGGCGTACGCGGCCGGTACGGCGACTCCTCCGTGAAGGCCTGTTCGGCGTCCAGCGCGAGATCCCCGTAGACCTCGCAGGTGGAGATGTGGTGGAAGCGTCCGACACCGGACTGGCGAGCAGCCTCCAGGAGGGCCTGCGTTCCCAGCACATTGGTGCGGAAGAACCGGCCGGGATCGAGGATCGCGAGACTGTTGTGGGACTCGGCGGCGAAGTTGACGATCACCTCGATGTCGTGCTCGCGCAGCACCTGTCCGGCGTCGGCGATGTCGGCGTGCACGAAGGTGATCCGTTCGCTCACGTCGGCCAGGTTGGTTTCGGTGCCCGCGTAGGTCAGCGCGTCCAGCGCGACGACGTTGTCGTCCGGATGCTCGCGTACCCAGTGGCGGACGAAGTGGGAACCGATGAATCCGGCCGCTCCGGTGACGAGGAGACGCATGTCAGCCTTCCTGTTCGGTGGGGATGATCGGGGCCACCCCGGGCGGTTCGGCGACGGCGGTGGCGGGCCAGCCGCGGAACTCGACCTCCAGCCGGAACCGGTGCCCGAGGTAACGGTGCTCGGACAAGGCGATCGGCCGTTCGTCCGGCCCCACCGCGAGCCGGCGGACCAGCAGCACGGGGGTGGCGGGCGGAACGTCGAGCAGTTCCGCGACGCGCGGCGAGGCGGCCGCGGCGGCGATGCTCTGCCGGACGACGGCGATGTGGTGGCCGTGGCGGCGGAGGACCTCCCAGATACCCGGATCTTCGGCTTCCGCCCGGCTGATCGGCGCCGCCTGCGCCAGCGGAACCCATTCGGTGACCACGTCCAGCGGCGTCGCCCCGGCCCGCCGCAACGCCTGAACACGCAGCACTTCCGCGCCGCCGGGCAGCTCCAGCGACCGCGTCACGCCGCCGGGCGCGGGGGCGTAGCCGTATTCGGCGACCGTGCGCACGAGCGGGACTCCCGCCTCGGCGACCGCCGAACCGGCGTGCTGGAAACTGCCCAACGCGAGCGATTGCCCGAACGAGGCGTCGGAAACGACGTACCAGCCCGCTCCCTTGCGGGAGACCAGCAACCCTTCCGCGCGAAGCTGCTCCAGAGCGCGCCTCACCGTCACCCGGCTCACTTGGTACCGGCGCCCCAATTCCGCTTCGCTCTCGAGACTTCCGGAAGGTCCGTAATCGGCCAGTGCGATCCGTTCCCGCAGTTCACCGATCAGGCGCTCGGACCGAGAACCTGTCATAAGCTGTATGATACAGGACCGACAGCTGGTCGGCTGAGCTGTTCGGGCGACACCGGGCACAAGTTTATGTTGACAACGTAAACTACGCAACGTGGTGATATCGGAACCGATCGCACGCGAGCACCCCGCCGCACTGCTGGCCGCGGAGATCCGGCGCGTACGGGAATCCCATGGAGGCCTCGTCCTGGTCACGGGTGAGGCGGGAATCGGCAAGTCGACGCTGGTCACTCACGCCGTCCAGGGCACCTCGGTCCCTGAGACGCTCGTACTCGACAGCGCGTGCTGGGGCGAGGAAGGGGCACCGGACTACTGGCCGTGGATCCAGCTGATCCGCCGCTACCGGCGTGCCTGCCCCCGGGAATGGGCCGACACCGAGGCGGCGGTGCTCAAGCCGCTTTCGGCTCTTCTCGGCGAAAATCCCTCGCCGAGTGCCGGCGACCGGGGTTTTCGGCTCCACGACGCGGTCACGACTCTGCTGACCGCGGCCTCACGACATCGGCCGGTCGTGGTGGTGATGGAGGATCTGCATTGGGCCGACCGTGCTTCGGTCAAGCTGCTCCAGTTCGTCACCCAGCACATCGGCCTCTACCGCGTGCTGGTGATCGGCACCTATCGCGACGCCGAGATCGAGCCGCCGGGACACCGGCTCGGCGCGCTGCTGTCCGAACTGGTCGCCAGAGCGACCGTGATCCCGCTCGCCGGTCTCGACCAGTGCGGGGTGAGCGAACTGGTGGCCCGCACGACCGGCCGCGCCCCGGACGCCGCCACGGTTTCGGAAATCCACCTGCGCACCGGCGGCAACCCCTTCTTCATCGAGCAGGTGGCGCATCTCTGGCACAGCAACGGTTTTCTCACCGGCGTGACGCCGGGAATCCGGGCGGCACTGGACCGGCGGCTGGCGTCCCTTCCTCCCGAAGTGGCCGGAACGCTGACCCGGGCCGCGGTACTCGGCCACGAGTTCTCCCGGAAGCTCCTCAAAGCGGTGAAGGCGGAGCCGGGGCTGGACGCTCTACTGGACCAGGCGGTTTCCGCGCGGCTCATCGTGCACGCCGGCGAAGGCCGTCACGCGTTCGCACACGATTTGGTGCGAGAGCTGCTTTACGACTCCCTCGACGAGAAGTCGCGGCGGGAACTGCATGCCGCGGTGATTCGCGGGCTGCGCAAACGTCCTTCACTGGCCAGAGAGGTCATGCCGGCGGATCTGGCCAAGCACGCCACTCGGGCCGCCTCCTTGCTGACCGCGGCCGAAGTGGTCGGCATCCTTCTCGACGCCGCGGAAGACGCGTCACGCAGATTGGCTTGGGAGGAGGCGGCGCGCCACTACCAACGAGCGCTCGACACCCTCCCTGAAGGCCACCCGAGACAATGGATGCGGATCGCCCTCGACCTCGGCACCGCGCAATACCTCTCCGCCGAACTCGAGGGCGGACGGCGCACCTTCGAGAGTGTCATACGCCGCGCCGGGGAGCTGGACGAACACGAATTGCTGGCCGACGCGGCGCTGACGCTGCTCGGCCTGAGCCATCCGACCAGAAAGGACAAGATCGAGGTCGACCTGGTCACGATGGCCTACCTCAAACTCGTCGGCGACGCCGGCGGGCCCGGCGGTCTCGACCGCGCCGCCAGGGAACTGAGCGCGCACGCCACCTCGGCGGCCAGGGCGGGACAAGACGACCAGGCGCTGGCCAAGAGCCTGATCGCCAGGCACGACGCCATCCTGGGCCCCGGCACCGCGTCCGAGCGGCTGGCCATCACCGAGGAGGTCACCGTGCTCGCCCGGCGCACCGGTGACCTCGCCCTCGAACTCCAGGCCTCGCAGCTGCGGGTGGGCGCCTTGCTCGAACAAGGCGATCCCCGCTGCCGGGAAGAACACCAAGGCTTCGTCGCCATGGCCGAGCGCTCCGGACTGGCCTGGTTCCGGTTCGAAGCGGGCTGGAGCCGGACCACCTTCGCGACGCTCGCCGGACGCTTCGACGAGGCCCGCGCCGCCATCGACGCCGCGATGGCCAGCAGTGACCAGCCCTACGTCAACAGCATCCGCGTCAGCAGGCATCTCCGGTGGGCGCTGGAACTGGCACAGGGCCGCTTCGACGAGGCCGAACGCCTGCTCGCCGACATGGGCGACGACACCCATCCGTATCCGCGGTTGATCAAGGCGACCACCGCGATCCAGAAGGGCGAGCTCGACCACGCCCTGCGGTATCTCGAGGAATTCGCCGCCGAAGGGGCGCGGGATCACCACCATGGCTGGTTCGCCCCGCTCTGGATCCGGTTCCAGGCTCAGACCGCCGCCGCCTCCGGGGACGCCGGACTGTGCGCGGCCGCCCGCGTCACCCTCCGGCCGCTGCTCGGGCAATGGGCGGTCACCGCCGGAGCCACGGTCGACGGCCCCTTTTCCTTGTGGATGGCCAAACTCGACGCGTCGGAGCACCGATGGGACGACGCCGTCCGCGGGTTCACCCAGGCCAGGGCGGCGGCCGACCGGCTGCACGCGCGGCCGTGGTCGCTGGAAGCCCGGCTCTCGCTCGCCGCCGCGCTGCGCGGCCGAGCCGGACCAGGGGACGAGGCCACCGCGACGGAGCTGGTCGCGACGGCCACCGCCGAGGCGGCGGAGCTGGGCCTGACGGGCTTCGCCGAACGGATCAAGGCTCCGGCGCCCACCGGTGGCGCGAACGTGTTCCGGTTCGACGGCGACGTGTGGACCGTCGGCTTCGACGGCCGCTCCGTGACCTTGCCGGACGCCAAGGGATTGCGCGATCTGCACTACCTGCTCAGGCATCCGGGAAGCGACGTACCCGCGGTGCGGCTGCTCAACCCGGCAGGCGGCGAACTCGTCACCGCCGCCCGGGGGCTCGGCGGCGATCCCGTCCTCGACGAACAGTCGAAAACCCGGTTCCGCGAACGTTTGCGCCTGCTCGACGACGAACTCGAACGGGCGACCGAGCTGGAGAACGACGTCCTGGCGGCGGCGCTGGACCGTGAACGTGAGGCCCTGCTCGACCAGCTTCGCCGGGCCACCGGTCTCCACGGCAGGCCCCGCCGTCTCGGCGACGAGGCGGAACGGGCCCGCAAGGCGGTGACCGGCCGGATCCGAGACTCCCTGCGGCGGCTGGGAGAACGGCATCCGGCCGCCGCGGAGTTCCTCCGCGCGTCCGTCCACACGGGAGCGAACTGTGGTTACCGGCCGGGAAGGGAGATCGCCTGGAAGCTGTGAGCCGCGTCCCGCCAGACGTCGCCAGACGCGGTCTGGCGGCGGTGAAGCCGGGCTTCTGGCGCCTTCCCGCCGAGGCCCGGCGCGAGCGGTGAACATCCGCTCGATGCCGGATCACGACTACGTTCGGAGGAGAAGCGATGACCATTCTCGTGACCGGGGCGACCGGAACCGTCGGCAGGCACCTGGTCGGCCAGTTGGTGCACGGTGGCCACGAAGTCCGGGCCATGACCCGGGATCCGCTGCGCGCCAAGCTGCCGGAAGGCGTGCAGGTGGTCGCGGGTGACCTCACCCGTCCGGAGACCTTGCCCGCGGCTCTCGACGGCGTCACGGCGATGCACCTGATCACGTTCGGCGGGGAGGGTTACGCGCCGCTGGAGAACGCCGAGCAGGTCCTCGGCCTGATCAAGAAGGCGGGTGTGCGGCGGGTGACCGTGCTGACCGGATTCGAGCCGGGGCCCGTCGAGGCCGCCGCCGAGAACAGTGGCCTGGAGTGGACCCATCTGCAGCCGGTGGAGTTCATGTCCAACATGCTGGAGTGGGCGCCTTCGGTCCGCGAGGACCGGCCGGTGTCGTTGCCCTTCGCCCACTGCCCGAGCGCGATGGTGCACGAAGCCGATATCGCGGCGGTGGCCGCGGCCGCGCTCCTCGAAGACGGGCACGACGGCAGTGCCTACACGATCACCGGACCGCAGTCGCTCACTCCGGTCGAGACCGCCCGCCTGCTCTCCGAAGCGCTCGGCCGCCCTTTGAAGACGATCGAGGTGGGAGTCGAGGAAGCCCGTCGTGAGCTGCGCGAATCAGGTCTCGCGGAAGACGAGGTCGAGGCCCTCGTGCGGTTGGGCACCAATCCCCCGGAACGGGCCCGCACCGTCCTGCCCACGGTGGAGCAGGTCACCGGCCGCCCGGCAAGGACCTTCGCCCAGTGGGCCGCCGAGCACGTGGACGCCTTCCGCTGACCGGGCGGGGCCGCCGGGGAAGCGGGGTCAGCCCACCGCTCCCCCGGTGGCCGCCAGCGCGTCGGCGAGCTGCCAGGAAGTGCTGGTGTGGAAGACGGCCGCGGACGGGATGATCCGGCGGCACAGCCTGCCGACCACCTGTCCGTTGCCCACCTCGACGAACCGCACCGCCCCGGCCGCGGCGACGGCCCTGACCGTCTCGGTCCACCGGACCCGGCTGGTGAGCTGACGCCGCAACACCGCGGCGGCCTCCTCACCCGTGCGGACCAGGCCGGCCGTCACCCCGGAGAACACCGGAAGCCGGGGCGCGGCCGGCGGGGTCGCGTCCACCGCCGCGGCGAACGCGCGTTCGGCGTCGGCCATCAGGCCGCAGTGCACGGCGGCCGAAACCCCCAGCCGCCGCACCCGGCCCGCGCCGGCGGCCTTCGCGGCCTCCTCCATCGCGGCGATCGCGGACAGCCTGCCCGCGACCACCACCTGCCGCGGTTCGTTGTCGTTGGCCACCTCCACCGATTCCCCGACGGTCGCGGTGACTTCGGCGCACAGTTTCTCCACCGTGGCGAGATCCAGTCCGACCACCGCCAGCATCGCGCCGGGCGCGCGACGGCCCGCCTCGGCCACCAGCAGGCCGCGCCGCCGGACCAGGCGCAGCGCATCGCGCCAGTCGAGCGCGCCCGCGGAGACCAAGGCGGCGTACTCGCCGAAACTGTGCCCCGCCACCACATCCGGCCGGACCCCTCGGGCCCGCAGCACGGTCAGCGCGGCGACGCTGGTCACCAGGACCGCGGGCTGGGTGACCGCCGTTCCGTCGAGCCTCTCGGCAGGCCCTCGCAGGCACCATCGGGACAGGGGCAGCCCGAGCACCTCGTCCGCCTCCTCGAACACCGCGCCGACCAGTCGCGGTTCGGCGCGCAGCAGATCGGCTCCCATGCCGACCCGTTGCGCCCCTTGTCCCGGGAAGACGAAAGCCGTGCCGTCGGCGACCATCAGCGCAGCAGTTCGGTCAGCCGCGCGGAGACCTCGGAGCTGCGCGGCATCCCCGCCATCTCGGTGGCGACCTCCTGCGCGGCGATCCGGTACGAGGCCCCACCCAAGATCTCGCCGAGCGCCTCGCGGACCACCTCGCCGGTGGCCTCCGCCGGGGGAACGACCAGCCCCGCCCCGCGCTTCGCCGCGATCTCCGCGTTGACCGAGGCGTTCCCGATGTGCGGGATGCCGATCTGCGGCACTCCCGCGGCGTAGGCGGAGAACATCGACCCGGACCCGGCGTGGTGCACGATCGCCGAACAACTCGGCAGGATCGATCGCAGCGGAAGCCATTCGACCACCCGGACGTGCGCCCGGCTCGCCTCCGGCAGCGCCTCCAGCGCGGTCAGCGTGGCACCTCCGGACGTCAGCAACAGCTCCACGTCCATGTCCGCGGTGGCGGCCACCACCTCCGTGAGCAGTTCACCGCCGCCGACCGTCACCCCGGACGACCCCAGCGTGGCGATCACCCTCGGCCGGTCGGGTTCGCCCAGTGCCCACGGCGGCAACTCGGCGCCACCGTTGTACGGGGCATGCCGCAGATCCACCATGGCGGTGGCGATCGGCTTCTCCGGCAGATCCGGATTGAACTTCTCCAGCGAGCTCGGGCTGATGTTGATCTCGACGTCGGCGCCGTCGAGCAGGTCGTCCACCCCGCGGGCCCGCGCCACCGGGTCCATCGCGGACAACGCCCACAGCAGCGGGTTGCGGTGACCGATCCCGTGCACCACCGCCTTGGCCCCGGCGAGCCTGGCGGCGGCGAGACCGGCGAAGCAGATCGGCATGTACACCACCGCGTCGGCGCGCCAGCGGGTCGCGGCGTCGACCAGGCCGTCGAGCATGATCCCGCCCATTTCCGCGAAGGTCGCCCCGACCGCGGCGAAGGCCTCTTCGTCGGTCAGCCCGCCTTTGGCCAGCCTCTCACCCAGCCGCAGACCCGGCTCGTCCACGTCCTGCCCCGGCGCGACCTCGAACGCGGGCAGTCCCGCGTTGATCGCGGCCTTGACCGCCGGGCCGTTGGTGGCCACCAGGACCTCGTGTCCTTCGGCCTGCATCGCCTGGGCGAGCGGAACGAGCGGGAACAGATGGGAGATCCCGGGCAGCATGGTGTAGAGGAACCGCATGAGCGTGCCTTTCTCTTGGTGTGCGAGGAATCCGGTCAGTGGACCGGGGCGAGGGCCGCTCGTGGGCGACCGGAGGTGTGCTCCCAGAAATCGTCGACCGATTCGCGCAGAGACCGGCGGGGCCGCCAGCCGAGGCGGCGCTGCGCCGGGCCGGTGTCCACCTCGATCCAGTCGTGCCAGGCACGCGCGGCCGGACGGTCCGCTTGCTCGATCAGCCGGGTGCGGACCCCGCTGGCTTCGATGAGCAGGTTCACCAGCAGGCGCACCGGCACGGCGTGCCCCCGGCCGATGTCGAAGGCCTCCCCGCTCACCGGCGCCGCGGCGGTGGCCACGACGGCTTCCGCCACGTCCCGAACGTCGACGTAGTCGCGATAGGCCTTGAGCAGTGACAATTTCACCACCGCGCCGCGATCCGCCGCGGCGGACGCCGCCAGCTCCCTCGCCACCCGGCCGAGCAGGCTGACCTCCGGCGAACCGGGCCCGGCGACGTTGGCGACGCGCAGCACCGTGCCGTCCACCCCGCCGGCGGCGGTGGCTTCGAGGACCAGCCGCGTGGCCTCCGCCTTCGCCCGCCCGTAGGCGTACTGCGCGGGTACCGGCCCGGTGCTTCCCGGAGGCCGGGCCGGGGTGTGTTCGAGCACCGAACCGAGGTGTACCAGCCGTGGCAGGCCCGGCATCAGCGCCAGTGCGTCCAGCAGCCGCCGCGTCGGGGTCAGGCAGCGTTCGACCATGTCCTCCGCGGAACCGCCCCAGATACTGCCGATGGCGTTCACCACGATCGCCGGTGCCGTTTCGCTCAGCCTCGTGGCGAGCTCTCCGGCGGACACGGTGGTCAGATCGAGCGAGAGGAAGCGGCCCCTCTCCGGTGCCGACCGCGCCACGGCGACCACCTCGTGACCCTGCCGCGCGAAAGCCTCGCAGACATGTTCGCCGACAAAGCCGGTGCCACCCAGTACGACTACATTTCCCTTTTCAGTCAACGCATCCCCCTAGACGAATCCACGTCCGGTCAGCCCCGCAGCACACCGGTGAACAGGCCGCGCCCCGCGTCCGGCACGTACTCCACGTCGAACCCGGCGCGGTCGAAGGCGGCTTCGTACTCCTGCCGGGAGAACAGCGAGTAGAGGTGCTCTTCCCGGAAATGCCGCACGCCCGAGTCCTCTTCGGCCACCAGGTAGTGGACTTCCATCCGCGATCCGGCCGGGATACGCGAGGCGTGCGACACCCGGCTCACGGTGCGCCCGCCTTCCCGTACCACGTCGGCCGCGATATAGCCGGGCGTGAACCGCTCGGGGAACCACCACGGTTCGACCACCGTCACCCCGCCGGGGGTGAGATGCCGCGCGAAACCGCGCAGGGCCTGCTCCAGCTCCCCGGTCGAGCGGACATAAGCGATCGAGCAGAAGAGGCAGGTGATCACGTCGAATCGCCTGCCGAGCGAGAAGTCCCGCATATCCGCCTGGGTCAGCTCCGCCTCCGGCAGCCGGGCGCCCGCGAGCTCCAGCATCGCCGCGGACAGGTCCACACCCGCGACCTGGTCGAAGCGTTTGCCGAAGACCCGGAGATGCGCGCCGGTCCCGCAGGCGACGTCCAGCAGCGAATCCGCGGCAGGCCGCCGCCCGAGAGCCAGTTCCAGCACCGCCTCCGCCTCGTCCTCGAAGTTCTTGCCCCTGGCCCGGTGCAGCAGGTCGTAGACCTCCGCCGCTTCGGTTCCGTACATCGGCGCACTCCTATCTCGGGTCGGTTCAAGCGGGCGCGCGGTAGGTGCCCGCGGCCACCCGTTCGAGCACCGCGACCAGTTCGGCGGGCCCCGGCAGGGCGGCGATCTCCTTGGACAGCTGCGCCGACCTGTCCGAATAGGACGGTGTGGACAGCAGCTGCCGGGAGGAGCGGACGATGTTCTCCGGAGTGGCCTCGCCCGGCAGGAGGACGTCGGCCGCGCCGAAGGCCGCGATCCGGCGCGCGGACAACGTCGAGTAGGCCACCACCGGCAGGATCAGCTGCGGCACCCCTGCGTTCATCGCGGTCATGCCGGTCACCCCGCCGCCGTGGTGCACGATCAGCGAACAGGTCGGCGCGACCACGTCCAGCGGGATCCAGCCGACCCGCACCTCGTCACCGAGCGCCTCGTGGAGTTCCGCCTCGCTGCTCTCCGGGACGGGGATCACCACCTCCACGTCGAGCGCGGAGACGTCTTCGGCGAGACGGCGCACGAAGTCGATGTCGTGGGCCAGGCCGACCCGGTTCCCGAGCGTCACACAGACCCGGCGCCGCTCGCCACGGGTGTACATCCAGCGCTCCAGGCGGCGTTGCTTGTTGCCGGGAATCCACCGCATCTGCTCGGTCGGCGTGGCACCTTCGGGCCGCAGGCTCGGCGGGCAGACGTCCAGGAAGGCCACCGGATCGGGAATCCTGTCCAGTTTCAGGCGGTTCAGCTCGGGCTGGAGCTCTTCCAGCGCGCCGGGATCGCTGCCGGAGTTCATGTCGTTGATGTCGTAGGCCTGCACCAGGAACGGCACATCGAGGTAGGCGGCGAGGAGGGGCGCGGCGTAGGAGATCGGGCCGCCCACGATCAGGTCGGGGCGCCAGTCCTGGGCCAGCTCGATCAGGGCGTCCAGGGTGACCGCGCCCATCCTGGCGAAGCCGGCGCCGATCGCGCGCATCTGCGCGGCCGGTTCACGCGGGATCTCGACGGGCTGCCCCGCCCGGTCCTTGCCGATGAAGTAGTTGAACGGCAAGGAACTCACCGGGTATGCGGGCAGGCCGACGCTCACGACGGCGGGGACGAGGTCCTCGGTCGCGGTCATGAAGACCTCGTGGCCCGCGTTGCGCGCGGCCATGGCCAACGGCACGAAGGAGAAAATGGTGGCCTGGCTTCCGGCGGGAATGAACAGGATCTTCATCGCACTCCTCGGTGGTTTCGCTCGGTGTGGTTCGCTCCGGCCGGACCGAACCAGTGGGACAGGGCCTGCTCCAGTTCGACCGGTCCCTCGTCGGCCCAGATCACTCGCCCGTCGGGCCGGATCAGCACGGCTTCGTCGACCCCGTCGACCCGCGCTTCGGCTGTCGCGACCCGATCCGCCCACGACGCGGCGGTGGCACGGAAGACGTCCGCCCGCGCGGTACCCGGAGCCGACAGCAGCACCGCGCGGCCGGACCGGATCGGCTCGGCATCCACGACCGGCACCGGGCGGCCGAGCAGCGGATGGTCGCCGTCACCGACGGGATAGCGGACGTCCAGCCCGCTGATCGCCCCGGCCAGCAGCGGGGCGGTGCCCGGGAGTTCCAGCAGTTCGGCCAGTACCGCCCGCAGTGGGTCCACTTCGGACCCCCCGAGCAGCAACATGGCCTGTGCGCCGATATTGGCCAGTGTCCGCGCGCCGACCGGCCGCCGTTCCCGGTCGTAGGTGTCGAGCACCCGCTCGGGTGCCCGGCCCCGCACCCACGCCGCGAGCTTCCAGCCCAGGTTCATCGCGTCCTGCAGACCGAGATTCAGCGCCTGGCCGCCCACCGGCATCTGCTGGTGCGCGGCGTCACCCGCGAGCAGCACTCGTCCCCGGCGGTAGCGGGTGGCTTGCCGTCGCGCATCACCGAAAGCGTTGACCCACAACGGTTCGCCGCCCCCGATGTCCTCCCCGGTCACCCTGCGCCAGGCGGCGGCCACGGCCGGGAACCCGGGATCGGCGCTGCCGCCGGGCTTCCGGCCGTACTCGTGGACCATCACCCGGGTGATCCCGTCCCGGGTGGACGCGATCGCCAGCCCTCGTTCGTGCCGCTCGAATCGCCGATCCGGCACGGTGATCCCGGTCAGGTCCGCGCGGAAGATCTCGCGTCCCGCGGCCGGGCCGGTGAACTCGAATCCGGCCAGCGAGCCCACCACGCCGTTCTCACCGTCACAGCCGACCAGCGCCTTCGCGCGCACGCGAAGCGGGCCGCCCGGCCCGGAGATCCGCGCTTCGACCCGATCGCCGTCGTCACGAAGACCGGTGAGCTCATGGCCGCGCCACAATCGCGCGCCCGCTCCGGTCGCCCATTCCGCGAGCACCCGCTCGATCGCGGCCTGGGGGATCTTCCACTGGCCGGGGTACCGGCTCCGCACTCTCCCCAGATCCAGCGGCAGACCGCCGAAATGCCCCTTCGGCAGGTTTTCCGGGGTGCCGAACCGGCCGGACAACCCGCGCAATGCCAGCAGTTCCATGGTGCGGGCGTGCACCGTGGAGGCACGGGATTCGGTGGTGGGCGAGGGAAGCCGGTCCACCACGAGCACCGAGGCACCACCCAGCCGCAGCTCGCCTGCCAGCAACAGGCCCACCGGCCCGGCGCCGACCACGAGCACGTCCGCGTCGTTCCCCGGCTTTCCGCTCATCGGTCGCCGCGCAACCGCTCGGCGTAGTCCTTGGCATGGCCCAGTGTCGCGAGACTGTTGGCACTCAACGCCGTGCGGACGAATTCCTTCGCCTCGGCCGTCCCCGCGTGCGGGCCGAGTACCGACGCGATGTTCTCGGTGTTGATCACGACGGTGTGCTGGGAACTCACGGTGCAGCCGGTGGCCGACGGGCCGAGTGTCCAGCGTCCGGTGTGGAGACTCATCAACGGCGGCAACGTGGTCTGCTTGTAGACCAGCGTGTGATCGGGGAAGCCCACCCGGACCGAGCGGGTGGTGTGGACGGATCCGTCTTTGGTGCGGGTGTCCATCTCCAGCACCTGCAGTCCGGGCACCTCCTCGGTGAGCACCACCCGGCCGACGTGCGGAAGCCGGTCCGGCCAGCGCCCGGCGTCGTTGAGGAACCCGTACACGTCCTTCGCGTCGCCCTCGATGTCCACGCTGTCGGTGAACGAAAACAGCCGCTCGTCGGCGCCGGCGATCAGCTCGGCGTTCTGTTTGAGCGCGGCCAGTTCCGCCCGGCTGTTACGGTCCACCGCGTCGTCGATCCAGCGCAGTTTCGCGGGGTCGTCGTCCACGGCGCGGTAGTCGTGCAGCAGCCCCACGATGGTCTGTCCGTCCGCCGCGGGTTCGAGCAGCCACGCGCCGCCCATCCTCGCCACCGGCGGCGAGGAGATCTCCTGCCGGAAGTCGATCCGCCACCCGGCCGGATCGAGTTCGCGCCGGGACGTCCAGCTCTTGGGCTCACCGTTGGCGGTGGCCCAGATCCGGATGCGTTCGCTCGATCCACCGCGCTCCACCACGTCGACGTGCACGGTGGGCGGGAACAGGGTGGGCCAGTGCTCCACGTCGGCGAGCAGTCGATAGATCGTCTCCGGCGCCGCGGCCACGGTGATCTCGTGCCGCACTTCCCGGTTCGTCATGCTGTCTCCTCGTTTTCGGCGGGCGGCTCAGAAGTTGCCGAGCCCACCGCAGACGTTGATGGCCTGTGCGGTGATCGACGCGGCCGTGTCCGACGCCAGGTAGCCGACCAGGCCGGCCACCTCTTCCGGCGTCGAGTAGCGGCCGAGCGGGATCTTGGCTTGGAATCGCCGCAGGATGTCGTCCTCGGTGGAGTTCCACGCGGCCGCGTAACCCTGCCGGACCCGTTGGGCCATCGGGGTTTCCACGTAACCGGGGCAGACGGCGTTCACCGTGATCCCGGTGCCGGCCAATTCGTTGCCCAGTGATTTGGTGAACCCGACGACTCCGTGCTTCGAGGCCGAGTACGGCGCGGCCAGCACCACTCCCTGTTTCCCCGCGGTGGAAGCGATGTTGATGATCCGTCCGCGGTCGCGGTGGCGCATGCCGCCCGTGTTGAGCACCGTCCTGCTCACCTGGAAGACGCTGGTGAGGTTGGTGCTGATCACGTCGGCCCAGAGCTCGTCGGTCAGGTCCGCGGTCACCCCGCCACCGCTGCGCCCGGCGTTGTTCACCAGTACGTCGATCGGCCCGTAGCGGTCGACGGCGGCCCTCACGAGCGCCTCGATCTGCGCGAGATCGGTGACGTCACAAGTGGTCCCGTCCGCGTCGTAGCCGCTCTCCCGCAGTCGTTCGACCGCGGACTTCAGCTTCTGCGCGTCTCGCGCGCAGAGGAAGACCCGGTGCCCCTGTGCGGCCAGCAGTTCGCCGACCGCCAGGCCGATGCCGCTGGAACCGCCGGTGATCAGGGCCACGCGCTTCCCGTCCGTCATGGTGTTCCCTTTCGTCCGGTCAGACGGCCGCGGCGCGGCCGAGCTGGTCGTTCACCAGCGCCAGCAGTGCGGCGGGCGTCCTGGCCTCGGCGACGGTGGAGTCGTCGAGCCGGATACCGAACTCACGCTCGATCCGCGTGGTGGTTTCCAGCAGGGCCAGCGATTCGTAACCGAGTTCCTCGAAGGGCACTTCGGCGATTTCACCGTCGAGATCGACACTTTCGTCTTCACCCGCCGCGTCGCGCAGGATCCGTCGCAGGTCGTCGATGGTCAATTCTGTCGCGGACAAAACATTTCCCTTCCTCGGAAGAACCGTCATCCCTCACCGCGCACGACCATCGCGGCGTTGAAACCGCCATGCCCGCGTGCGAGCACCAGCGCCGCGCGGACCTCCGCCTCCCGCCGCTCGCCGGTCACCAGGTCGAGTTCGTGGCGCGACGGTGGCCGCGCCTTGGTCATCGGCGGGATCACTCCGTCGCGAATGGACAGCAGCGCGGCGGTCACGTCGAGCGCGCCGCCCCCCGCGGTCAGCCGTCCGGTCAGCGTCTTGGGCGTGGTCACCGGGACCCCGCCCGCGCCGAACACCGCGGTGATGGCCTCGGCCTCCACCCGGTCCAGTTCGGGATCCGCGGCCGCGTCGGCGAAGACCACGTCGATCCGGTCCGGGGTCAGCCCGGCGTCGGCCAGCGCCAGCCTGATCGCCCGTTCCAAGCCGGGCTCCCGGCCCCGGCCGGGCTTCGGGTCCAGCGTCGCGCCGTAGCCGCAGATCTCGCCGTAGCTCCGGGCACCGCGGGCGCGGGCCGATTCCGGGTCCTCCAGCACCAGGATCGCCCCGCCCTCACCCGGCACGTACCCCTTGGCCCCGGCCCCGAAGGGCTGGTAGGCCGTTTCCGGGTCGTCGCCGGCACTCAGCCGCCCACCTGCCTGCTGGGCCACCCAGCCCCACGGGCAGAGCGCACCGTCCACCCCGCCGGAGAGCACCAGCCGCGTGCCCTTGCGGATCTGCCGCCGCGCCTGTGCCAGCGCGTCGAGCCCGCCGCAGTGATCGGAGACCAGCACACCGCTGGGCCCCTTCATCCCCTGGCGGATGGAGATCTGCCCGGAGTTCACCGCGTAGAACCAGGCGAAGGACTGGTACGCGCTGACATACTGGTTCCCCTTGGCCCACAGGTTCTTCAGCTCACGCTGACCGAACTCGAAGCCGCCCGCCGCGGCCGAAGTGATCACGCCCATGTCGAACGCGTCCAATTCGGACGGTCGTACTCCGGCGTCCTCGACCGCCCAGTCCGCGGCGACGAGCGCGAGCCGGGTCATGTGATCGGTCTGCGGCATCAGCCGGTTCGGCAGATGTTCGGCCGGGTCGAAACCGGGTACCTCGCCGGCCAGCTTGGCCGGATAGGAGGCGGCGTCGAACCTGGTGATCGGCCCGATACCCGCCTCGCCCCGGCGGGTGGCCGCCCAGAAGTCGTCGAGGCCGAGGCCGTTCGGCGCGGTCACGCCGATACCGGTCACCGCGACGGCGGTCTTCGTGCTCATCGTGCCCCGCTCCCCGGTTTGGCCAGCACCATCGCGCTCTGGAACCCACCGAACCCGCTGCCCACGGTGAGCACGACGTCGGTCGCCCACTCGCGGGCGGTCAGTGGCACGTAGTCGAGGTCGCAGCGCGGATCCGGTTCGGTCAGATTCGCCGTCGGCGGCACCACGCCGTTCTCGATGGCCAGCACCGAGGCCGCGATCTCGATCGAACCGATCGCGCCGAGCGAATGCCCGACCATCGATTTGATCGAACTCATCGGCGTGCGATAGGCGTGCTCACCGAGGACCTGCTTGACCGCCGCGGTCTCGTGGATGTCGTTCTGCTGGGTGCCGGAGCCGTGCGCGTTGACGTAGTCGACCTGGTCCGGATCGAGCCGCGCCTCGTCCAGCGCGGTCCGGATCGCCTCCGCCATCTCGTTGCCGTCAGGGCGCAGACCGGTCATGTGGAAGGCGTTGCTGCGCGAGGCGAACCCGGCGATTTCGGCGTAGACGCGGGCATTGCGCCGTCGTGCGTGGTCCAGCCGCTCCAGCACGAACACCGCGCTGCCTTCGCCGAGCACGAACCCGTTGCGGGTGCGATCGAACGGCCGCGACGCGTGTTCGGCGTCGTCGTTGCGCGGCGAGGTGGCCTTGATGGCGTCGAAACAGGCCACGGTGATCGGCGAGATCGGCGCGTCGGTCGCCCCGGCGACCATCACCTCCGCGCTGCCCTCGCGGATCAGTTCGCAGGCATGCCCGACTGCGTCGAGCCCGGACGTGCACCCGGTCGAGATCACCGCGGCCGGTCCTTCCGCGCCCACCGCCCAGGCCACCTCGGTGGCGAAGGAGCTCGGAACCAGGTGGTCGTAGAGCTGCGGCACCGCGTACCGGTGGTCCACGGTGTCCAGCCGCCCGTCGTCGCTGACGACGCGGTATTCGGCCTCCAGCGCCATGGTCGCGCCGACCGCGCTGCCCACGGTCACCCCGGTCCGGGTGGGGTCGAGCTCGGCGGGCTCCAGTCCGCTGTCGGCCAGCGCCTCCCTCGCGGCGACCACGGCGAACTGCGCGGCCCGGTCCATCCGCCGGATCTCCTGACTGCTCAGCCCGTGTTCGGCGGGATCGAAGTCCACCTCGGCGGCGATCCGCGAGCGGTAGGCCGAGGCGTCGAAGAAGCTGATCGCCCTGGTGGCGGTCCGGCCGTCACTGAGCAGGCTCCAGAAGGACTTGGCGCCCACCCCGCCCGGAGCCAGCACGCCGACCCCGGTGATCGCCACCCGATGCCCGCTCACGAGCCGGCCTGCCAGTGGTAGAAGCGGGTCGCCATGGCATCGGCGGGACTGCGCCAGGTCTCCGGGTCGTACGCCTGGATATGGGGTCGCAGATCCGCGCTGATCCCGCGGAAGAGCGGATGTTCCTTCGCCTTCTCGATGGTTTCGGCGCCCTCGTCGGACTCGAAGTCCTGGAGGTGGAAGTACAGTCCGGCATAGGAGAACAGCTGTCTGCGCCGCGTGCCCATCAGGCCTGGCAGCTCGGTCCGGTCGAACTCGCCGAACAGATCCGCGACGGCCTCTCCGGAGCCGGACGCCATCCTGGCCACGATCAACGTGCTGAACATGAATTCCCTCCTGTGGATTGCCCTTCGCTCACGCCGGGCCGAACCAGCGGGTGAGTGCCGTGGTCAAGGACTCACCGGGAGCGGCCGCGACCCAGCCGACGTAGCCGTCCGGGCGCACCAGCACGGCGCCCGCCTGGCGCAGGACGTCTCCGGTGTCGTCCTCCGTCAGTGAGGCGGTCACCACGTCGACGCGGTCCGCCCACGGGCCCGCCTGCGCCCAAGCCCCCGCGCCGGCCCCCGCTCCGACGTCCAGCAGGATTCCGCGGCCCTCGCGCAGCAGCTCGGTGGTGCTGGTCTTCTCGTCCGCGACCACGAGTTCGCGGGGCGGCAGGCGGCGGCCGAGCAGCGGATGCTCACCCGGGCCCAGGTCGTACCGGATCTCCAGCCCGCTGATCATGCCGACGAGATGACGGTTCACCTCGTCGATGGCCATCAGCTCGCCCATCACCTCGCGCAGCGGCTCGACCTCTTTCCCGCTGAGGAACAGCAGCCCCTGCGCCTGCGTGTTCATCAGCAGCCGTTCGCCGACCGGATGCCGTTCGCCGTGATAGGTGTCCAGCAAGCTCTCCGGTGCCCGTCCGCGCACCACCGCGCCGAGCTTCCAGCCGAGGTTCAGCGCGTCCTGGAGACCGACGTTGAGCCCCTGCCCGCCGGCGGGCAGATGGATATGCGCCGCATCGCCCGCCAGCAGGACCCGGCCACGCCGGTAGGTGGTCGCCTGCCGCGCCGAATCGGTGAACGAGCTGGTCCACAGTGGATCGCCGCCGCCGATGTCCTCGCCGGTGAGCCGCGACCAGGCCTCGGCGATCTCGCCGAAGGGCGGCGGCCCGTCCCGCTCCACCGGCGGGTCGCCGCGCTCGCAGACGATCACCCGGTCCACCCCGCCGCCGATGGGCGCCGACATCGCCATCCCGCCCGGCACCCGCTCGCCGATCGGCCGTGGCCTGAGCGCGCAACCCGCGACGTCGGCGAGGAACATCTCCAAGGTCGGTTCGCTGCCGGGGAACTCGAACCCGGCGAGCTTGCGGACCGTGCTCCGGCCGCCGTCGCAGCCGATCAGATACCGCGCCCGCAACCGCCGGAGACCGTCGGGTGTGTCGACCTCGGCGGTCACGGCGGTGCCGTCGTCGGACAGTCCGGTCAACTCCCAGCCACGCCGGATGTCGGCGCCGAGCCCCGTCGCCCACTTGGCGAGGATCTCCTCGGTCTTGGCCTGGGAAACCCCGTTCGCGCTGAAGTGGATCCCGTCCAGCACGCTGAAGTCCACCGGCAGGCCGCCGAAGTGGCCGTGAGGACTCGTGACGATCTCCCCGTACTCCGCCAGCAGGCCACGCTGGTCGAGGATCTCCATCGTCCGGGCGGTGAAGCCCAGTCCGCGCGATTCGCCGGTGGGCCGCTCCAGCCGCTCGATCAGCACCACCGGCACGCCCGCCAGCCGCAGTTCCCCGGCGAGCATGAGACCGGCCGGGCCCGCCCCGACCACGATCACGTCGGCATCCATCGCTACCTCCTTCTGCTCGCCGGTGCTTCCGGTCTTCGCGTTCACAACCGGGCCAGCACCGCACGGACGGCCCGGATCACCTCGTCCTGCTTTTCCGCGCTCAGTGCCGGGTACATCGGCAGCGAGAAGATCTCCCCGGCGAGCCGTTCGGTGACCGGCAGACTGCCGGGTTCGACGCCGAGCTTGGCGAAGCCGCGCATGGTGTGCACCGGCCACGGGTAGCTGATGTTCAGGTGGATGTCGTAGGCACGCAGCGCTTCGATGATCTCGTCGCGGCGCGGATGCCGGACCACGTACACGTAGTGCACGTGGTCGTTGCCCGGATTGGTCGTGGGCAACAGGATTCCGGTGTCTCCGAGGCCCTCCGCGTAGCGCCGCGCCACTTCGCGGCGGCCCTTGAGGTAGTCGTCGAGGCGGGTCAGCTTGCGGCGCAGGATCTCCGCCTGCACGTCGTCGAGACGACTGTTGTGGCCCGGCGTCTCGACGACGTAATAGACCTTTTCCATGCCGTAGTACCGCGCGCGGCGGAGGTTCGCTTCGACGGTCGCGTCACCGGTGATCACCGCGCCGCCGTCGCCGTAGGCACCGAGGACCTTGGTGGGGTAGAAGGAGAACGCCGCCGCGTCGCCGAAAGTTCCCGCCCGGCGGCCGCCCTGAGTGGCGCCGTGCGCCTGCGCGCAGTCCTCCAGCACCTTGAGGCCGTACTCCGCGGCGATCCGCCCGATCGCGGCCATGTCCACGCACTGGCCGTAGAGGTGCACCGGCAGCAGGCATCGCGTGCGTTCGGTGATCGCCGCTTCGATCTGCCCGGTGTCCATCAGGAAGTCTTCTTCCCGGATGTCGACGAACACCGGGACCGCACCGATCGCGTCGATGGCCACCACCGTGGGCGCGGCGGTGTTCGACACGGTGATCACTTCGTCACCGGGCCCCACACCGAGCGCCTGCAGACCCAGTTTGATCGCGTTCGTCCCGTTGTCCACCGAGACGCAGTGCGCGACCCCGTGGTAAGCGGCGAATTCCTCCTCGAAGCCGCGTACGCTCGGGCCCAGCACCAGCTGTCCCGATTCGAAGACGGTCTCCACCGCGTCCAAGATGTCGGCGCGCTCGTTCCGGTACTCGGCAAGGTAGTCCCACACCCGAATGGTCATTCGCCCTCTCCTTGGAGAACCCCGACGAACAGGCCGGGCCCGTACTGGACCCCTTCGATGTACTCGACGGTGAAACCGGCCGCGCGCAAGGCGTTCTCGTATTGCTCACGGCTGAACAGCTGGTACTGATAGCGCTCTTGAAAGTGACGGGCGCCTCCTTCGGCGCTGGCGACCACGTAGTGGACGTCCATTTTGGACTGATCGCCTTCGCGCCAGGCGTGGGAGATCCGCGCGATGGTGCGCTCGTCGGGGGTCAGGACGTCCGAGCTGACGTACCCGTCGATGAAGTTGTCCGGGAACCACCAGGGATCGATGGCGACCACGCCACCGGGATTGAGATGTGCGGCGAACCGGCGCACCGTCCGCGCCATCTCCTCTTCGCTGCCGACATGGCTGATCGAAGCGAACATGCAGACCACGACGTCGAACCGGCGGCCGAGGTCGAATTCCCGCATGTCGCCTTGGTGCATCGGGATTCCGGGGAGCCGTTCCCTGCCGATCTCCAGCATTTCCCCGGACAGCTCGAGGCCCTCGGCCTCGCCGAACAGCTCGTCGAAATAGACCAGATGCCCGCCGGTGCCGCAGGCCACGTCTAGCAGCGAGGACGCCCTCGGGTTGCGGGCACGGACCAGTTCCGCGATCTGCTTGCTCTCGGCCGCGTAGTCCTTGCCCCGTAAGGTGTAGACGACGTCGTAGATTTCGGACGCTTCGGTTCCGTACATCTGTTTCCCTTCGGCGACGGGTACCTTCTTCGTGCCGGCGACCGCGCGCCGGTGCATCACCGCGACGGTGTGCCGCAGGCCCTCCGCGAACGGCAGCCGCGGCTCCCAGCCCGTGATCGTCCGGAACGCGGCGGGATCCACCGTGAGACTGGCGAAGTCGGTGATCGGCGTATGGGCGGGCGGAAGCACCCGCCGCACCGGGACCGGGTCCGAACCGGTGTGCTCGGCCACGGTGGCGGCGACGCGTTCGAACGCGTCGGCGAGGTCCCACCCCTGGCCGGAGCCGATCACCCAATGCCCTCCGACCAAGGCGTCGGCGTGGTCCAGCGCGGACATGAACGCGGCGGCCACGTCGGCGACGTGCAGCAGGTCACGACGGACGATCCCGCTGTGCCACAACGGAAGTTCGGCACCGTTCAGCGCACGCCGGATCATCGTGCTGATCACCCCGAGGTCGGGCACGTCCGGTGCCGGATCCGGCCCGTAGACGGTGGGCAGGCGAAGGCTGATCCCGCGCAGCACCCCCTCGGCGGTGGCCGCCATGAGCAGTCGTTCGGCCGCCAGCTTGTGCCGGTCGTAGACGCTGCCGGGGCGGTCCGGCTGGGAACCGTCGGCCGGTTCGTCCAGCACACCGGCCTGTGAGGCGGCGCCGCTGTGGAGCACCAGCGGTGGTGGCCCGGCCGATCGCCTCGACCGCAGCACCTCCACCAGGTTCCGGAGCACGCCGACGGTCACCCGTTCGCAGCCGGGGTCCTCCTCCGCGGTTCGCCAGCCCGCGCTGTCCTTGACCAGGTGGAAGAGCACGTCGGCGTCGGCGACGACCTCACGCAGCCGCTCCGGATCGGTCAGGTCCGCGCTGCGCACCTCCACCTCGCCTGCCCGGACGGCGGGAATCGCCGTCCGGCGGCGGGCCACCGCGCGAAGCCGGACCGGGCGGCGGGCGAGCGCCGCGGTGACGGCGGAACCGATCAGCCCGGAGGAACCCAGCACGACGATCTTCGGCTCGGGTTTCGACTCGGGAAACCTCAACACCGCCACCCCTCCCTCGTCTCCGGATTCCCTTGTGGATTCATGCTTTTCTTGCCCCGCAACGTCTCCACCGAGTCTGCCGGTCCGTGGTCCAGCTGCGATCCAACGAGGCTGGGCACCGGCGCCTCACCGGGTGGCCAGTGCGGGCGCACTGGGGAAGCAGCTGAGCAGGCACCGGGCCGCCACGTTGACGTGGTTGCCGTACCGCAGGAACCCGGTCAGCTGACGCGGGGTCATCCAGCAGTAGTCCTCGGGCACGTCCAGGCCGAAATCCGGGCCGACGTCGGCGACCACGTAGCGGTTCTCCGCGTGGTAGAACCGGCCGCCCTCCTCGGAATGCACCACGTCCACCAGCGCGCCGCGGGCCGCCGCCTCCTCCAGGTCGCGCAGATACCGCGGACGGCGCGCGGCGGGCAGCCC
Source organism: Amycolatopsis lurida (assembly GCF_900105055.1). NCBI lineage: Bacteria > Bacillati > Actinomycetota > Actinomycetes > Pseudonocardiales > Pseudonocardiaceae > Amycolatopsis > Amycolatopsis lurida. The sequence continues at coordinate 4,800,509 of NZ_FNTA01000004.1, read as the reverse complement.
GGCGTAGCTGGCCGGGATGCAGGTCACCGTGGGCGCCATCTCCACGACATCCTGCGTGCCCGCCTCGGTCCTGGCGTGCACCAGCACGTGGAACACTCCGTCGATGTGACGGCCGAGGAAGCCGATGACCCCGCGTTCCACCGGACGCAGCATCGGCTGCGACCACGACCCCACTTCCCGGCTGGACGCCTCGACCCGGACACCCGTCACCGAGAAGAACCGCTTGCCCTCGTCGATGATCTCGCCGCCGATACGACGCCAGCCCGGCAAACCCGCGAGCGGCACGAAGCGGCGGTTCAGCTGGTAGCGGGCCCGGCATCCGGTGAACCAGCTCAGCAGTTGCCCGGTGGTGTGCAGCGGACGGCCGTCCTGTTCGGCGGGCAGTCCCTCGGTCAGCTCCGGAGCGTGGAAGAACGGAAGCCCGGAAAGCACGGTGCGGGCGTCCATGTTGACCAGGTTGGGCACTCGGAGCAGTTCGGCGATCTGGCTCGTGGAGAGCCAGCAAAAATCCTCGCGGGGAGCCGGATCCTCCGGCACCTCCACGATCATGTTCCGATTGCGCTTGCTGAGGAACCACGAGCCCTGTTCCGATTGCAGCACGTCGAGCGCCACCCGGCCTTCCCGTGGCGCGACGAAATGCTCCAGGTACGGCACCGCGTTCCCCCGGTGCACGCGGGTGTAGTTGCTCCGCGTGGCCTGTACCGTCGGGGAGAGCTGGACCAGGTTGATGTTGCCCGGTTCCATCTTGGCCTGCAGCAGGCACCAGACCTCACCGCGCACGACCTTGACCACGATGCCGAGGATGCCGATCTCGGGCTGGTGGATGATCGGCTGCGTCCAGGCCGCCGTCTCGCGGTGGTCGGTGCCGACCTCCAGGCCGCGGACGGCGAAGAACTTCCCGGTGTGGTGCACCAGATCGCCGGTTTCCGGCTCGGTCCGCCAGCCCTCTATCCGGTCGACCGGCACGGCGGACACCTCGTAGTGATTGGCGGCCCGCCGTTCGGCGAACCAAGTGTGGAAATCAGCCAGGTCATCGAACACTCGGCACACCTCCGGAATAAGACTCAGCCGTTGTCGTAGCTGCATCATTTCCCGGCCGGGTGGTACGCGAATGGGATTTCCCTGGTGCGACCGGAAACGGTCTCAGCGCACCGCGCGCAGCAACGGGGCGGGCGCCGCGATTTCCATCACGTACTTTCCGTAAGGCGATTTCGAGAGCCGTTCACCCAGCCGGTAACAGGCCTCCGCGTCGATGAAACCCATACGCAGAGCGATTTCCTCGATGCACGCGATGCGGACGCCTTGCCGCTCCTCCAGCGTCTGGACATACAGACTGGCCGAGGTGAGCGACTCGTGCGTCCCGGTGTCCAACCAGGAGAAACCCCGGCCGAGATCGACCAGGCGCGCTTTTCCCCGGTTCAGGTATTCGATGTTGACATCGGTGATCTCCAGCTCGCCACGCGCGGACGGAGTCAGCCCGCGCGCGATTTCCACGACGTCACCGTCGTACATGTAGAGACCGGTGATCGCCCGGTTCGACCGCGGCCGTTCCGGTTTTTCCTCGAGTGAGACCAGGCGGCCCCGGTCGTCGACCTCACCGACCCCGTAGCGTTCCGGATCCCGAACCGGATAACCGAACAGGACGCAGCCGTCGAGCGCCTGCGCCGCGTCCCGCAGCAGATCCGGGAAACCCGGACCGTGAAAGATGTTGTCCCCCAGGATCAACGTCACCGGGCCGTCGCCGATGTGGTCCGCGCCGATCAGGAACGCGTCGGCCAATCCCCGCGGTTCGTCCTGCACCGCATAGGTGATCCGCAGCCCCAAATCGCCACCGTCGCCGAGCAGGCGCTCGAAGTTCCCCAGCTCCGCCGGGGCCGAAATGATCAGCACCTCGCGGATCCCGGCCAGCATCAGCACCGAGAGCGGGTAATAGATCATGGGTTTGTCGTAAACCGGCAGCAGCTGCTTGGAAGTGGTCAGCGTGACCGGGTACAGCCGGGTTCCGTTCCCGCCGGCGAGGATGATGCCCTTCACTGGATTCCTCCACACTGGATGTCCGGAACGGAAAGGCCCGTCCCCGAAGTCCAGTCTGGCCCTCGGCGTTCCACCGGAAGTCCAGTATGAGTACAGCTTCCCCCGACCGGTCCGTGGTGGACTGTAAGGGCCTTTCAGGACATCGGTCGCCCTGAAAGGCCCTTACCGCCCGAAAACCGGGCCACTCAGTCCGCGGTCAGCAGTTCCTGGTGCAGCCGCCGCAGTTCGGCGTTGGGTTCCAGCCCCAGTTGCTCGACCAGCGCCGAGCGGATGTTCTGGTAGGCGTCCAGCGCGTCACCCCGGCGGCCGCTGCGGCCCAGCACCCGCATCAGCTGTCCGTGCAGTCCTTCGTCGAGCGGATTGTCGGCCGCCAGCGATCGGAGTTCGCCGATCACCTCGTGGTGCATGCCCGCCTCGATCTCGGCCTGGATGCGCAACTGCCGGACGTTCCGGCGCTGCTCGTTGAGATCCAGCACGTGCGCGGTGAGCAGCGGCCCGCAGTTGACGTCGGCGACCGGTTGCTCCGACCACAGGTCCAGCGCCTCCCGGAACAGCCGGGCGGCGTCCTCGTGGCGCCGGTCGTCCATCGCGGCCCGCCCCCTGGCGGCCAGTGCCCGGAAGCGGTACACGTCGATCCGCTGCTCCGGAATCCGGAGGATGTAGCCCGGCGCCTTGGTGACCAGGAGCTCGTCACCACTGCCGGGCAGGCCACTGGTTTCCAGCGCCCGCCTCAGCTGATACACGTAGGTCTGCGCGGTGGACCTGGCGCTGCGGGGCAGTCGCTCCGGCCAGAGCTCGTTGATGAGCATGTCGGTGTGCACCACCCGGCCTGCCCGCAACAGGAAGAGCGCGAGCAGCTGGTGCACCTTGCGCGCCCTGGGGATGAACGGCCGTTCCTGGCCGAGGATCTCCACCGAACCGAGCACCCGGAACACCGGCGGCCCGTCGTCGTCGAGCACGGGCGACGCCGTGCCTCTCGTACTTCGGTATTCACCGAACACTTTCTCCACCCTCTCCCGAAGAATTCTGCCCGTCCGGCGCTTCGCGCGCGGACGAACCGTTGGTGAGAAACCGGCCGCAACCGGGATCAGCGCTCAGCCGCGGCCGCGGAAACCCCCAGCACCTCCTTACGGCTCTCCAGCACACGGCCGACGATGTCGGACGAATGCGTTCCCGAACGGAACTCGGGATCGCGCAGGACGTCGCGGAGGAATTCCGAGGTGGTGCGCACCCCGGGCCCTTCGACGCGGAACTCGGCCAGCGCGCGGTCCATCCGGCGCACGGCCTCGGCCCGTGTGGGCGCCCAGACGATCAGCTTGGCCAGCAGGGAGTCGTACCCGGCCGGAACCCGGTAACCGGGGAACCCGTGCGTGTCCACCCGGACGAACGGCCCGCCGGCGGGCACGAACTCGGTCAGCACCCCCGGTGTCGGCACGAAATCACGGTCGGCGTCCTCGGCGTTGATGCGGCATTCGATCGCCGCGCCCGGCGGCCGGGTCGCCGGCGGGCGCACGGTGAGCGGCTCGCCGGCGGCGATCCTGATCTGCTCGGCGACCAGGTCGACGCCGGTCATCATCTCGGTCACCGGGTGCTCCACCTGGATCCGGCAGTTCACCTCCATGAAGTAGAAGGCCCCGTCGGGGGCGAGCAGGAATTCGAAGGTGCCCGCGCCGACGTACCCCGCGGCCTTGGCCCCGGCCACGGCGACCTGCTGCATGCGGTCGACCACTTCGGCGGGCAGCCCGGGGGCAGGGCTCTCCTCGATCAGTTTCTGATGCCGCCGCTGGACCGAACAGTCGCGCTCGCCGAGCGCGATCACCTCCCCGTACTGATCGGCGAGTACCTGGATCTCGACGTGACGGGAGATCGGCAGGTACCGCTCCACGTACACCCGGGAATCGCCGAAGAGCAGCTGCGCACCAGCGGCGGTTTCGCGGTAGGCCGCGGCGAACTCGTCCGCTTCGTGCACGATCCGCATCCCCCGGCCACCGCCGCCCGCCGCGGCCTTGATGATCACCGGATAGCCGATCTCGTCGGCCGTCTCCTGGGCGGCGGCCACCGTCGGAAGCGGGCCGAGGCTGCCCGGCAGCATGGGCAGGCCCACCTCGGCCATGAGCGTCCTGGCCGCCGGTTTGTCCCCCAGCCGGGCGATCACCTCGGCCGGCGGTCCGATGTGGACGATCCCGTTCTCCCGGCAGACCTCGGCGAAATCCGGGTCTTCGGAGAGGAATCCGTAACCGGGGTGAATCGCGGTGGCGCCGGTGCGCCGGGCCGCTTCGATGAGCGCGGGGATGCTGAGGTAGCTGTCCCTGGCCGCTTCTGGTCCGATGTGGACGGACTCGTCGGCGTACCGGACCACCGCGGAGTCCCGGTCGGCCGTGGAGTACACGGCCACCACCCCGATGCCCAGCTCCCGGCAGGTGCGCGCGACACGCAGGGCGATCTCACCCCGGTTGGCGATCAAGACCTTGCTGAACACGGCCGCCCCCGATCAGTCGCGACGGAAGGAGAGCAGCGGCTGGCCGAATTCCACCGATTCGCCGTTCGCGGCGAGCAGTTCGACGGCCGTCCCCGCCTCGTCCGCCGTCACCGCGACCATCAGCTTCATCACCTCGATCACCCCGATCTGCCGTCCGGGCTCGATTCGATCTCCGGGCTCGACGAAAGGCGGCGCACCCGGTTCGGGCGCGTGGTAGAAGACGCCGACGGTGGTCGAGCACACCTCACCGAGCGCGGTGTCCCCGGCGGGTTCCGTGACGGCCACCGCCCGCGGCTCCACGGCCGTCGCCGGGACCGGGGCGGACGAGTCCGGCCAGTCCATCTCCACCGACACCTCACCGGCCCGCAGCCGCAGTGACCGCGGTGGGACCGGGGTGGCGGTCACCAGCCGCAGCGCGGTTTCCCGCACCTGCTCCAGGAGTTCGCCGTGACTCTCCCGTCGCTCGTCCAATGCTCCGAGACCGGCGCCGTTGCCCGTGCGGCCGCCGAACTCACGCGCCAGATGTTCGGTCCAGCTCTGTGTCATCGCTCCGCGCTCCATTCCTCGGTAACCGCCGTACCCACCGCACCGTCGAAGGCCCGGAACCGGGCGCGACGTCCGCGCACCAGCTCGTCCGGACCGAATCCGGCCAGCCGCCGGATCGCGGGGACCAGCGCGCCACGAAGCCCCTCCGCCGCCATCGCCGGATCGGCCTGATTGCCGCCTTCCGGCTCCAAGATCACCCCGTCGACCACTCCGAGCCGGAGCAGCTCCCGCGCGTCCACGCGCAGCGCCCTCGCCGCGGCCGAGGCCATCGTCGGGTCGTTCCAGAGAATCGCCGCGCAGCCCTCCGGGGTGATCACCGAGTACACCGCGCCGGAGAACATCAGCACCTCGTCGGCGACGGCCAGTGCGAGAGCGCCGCCGCTACCGCCCTCGCCGGTGATCACGGTGACCACCGGGACCGCGAGGCCGGACAACAACCTCAGGTTGTCGGCGATGGCGAAAGCCTGGCCGTCCTCCTCCGCGGTCACGCCGGGATAGGCGCCGGGAGTGTCCACCAGGGTGATCACCGGGAGCCCGAGCTTCTCCGCCAGGCGCATCAGCCGCGCGGCCTTGCGATACCCCTGCGGGGAGGGCATGCCGTAGTTGCGGGCGGCCAGCTCGGCCGCGGTGTGCCCCTTCTGTTGGCCGACGACCATCACCGGCAAGCCGTCCAGCCGGGCGGGCCCGCCGACCACCGCGGCGCAGTCCCCGCCGAGGCGGTCCCCGCGCAGCTCCTCGAAATCGGTGAAGACCCGGCTGATCAGATCCAAAGTGGTCGGCCTGCCGAGATCACGGGCGGAGCGCACCGCCGCCCACGGATCACCGGCGGCCAATTCGGTGTGGTCGCGGATGACCACGGCACCGCCCGTCCCGGGTCCGGGCTCCGCGGCCGGCCCGGCGGCCGCCAGCAGCCGCGTCAAGCTGTCCCGCAGCGCGTTCCGTGACCGGACGCCGTCGATCAGCCCGCGCTCGGCGAGGAACTCCGCGGTCTGGAAGCCGTCGGGAAGCCGCTGGCGGATCGTCTGCTCGATCACGCGGCGGCCGGCGAACCCGAGGCGGGCGCCCGGCTCCGCCAGCACCACGTCCGCCAGCAACGCGAACGAGGCCGCGACACCCCCGTAGGTGGGATCGGTGATCACCGACAGGGTGAGGATCCCGGCCTCGTCGAGTTCGGCCAGCGCCTGGCTCGTCCGCGCCATCTGCATCAGGGCCAGCGCGCCCTCCTGCATGCGGGCACCTCCCGAGGCGCACACCAGCAGCAGGGGAATCCGTCGCCGCAGCGCCGTTTCCGCGGCGGCGACGATCAGCGTGCCGACTCCGGCGCCCAGACTTCCGCCAAGGAAACGGAAATCCATCACCGCGGCGACCAGCGGTCGGCCATTCACGGCGGCCTCGGCCACCACGACCGCCTCGTCCAGCCCGGTGCGGGCCTTGGCCGCGGCCAGGCGTTCCGGGTAGGGGACCGTGTCGGTGAATCCGAGTACGTCGGCGCTGGGCACCGGCTGTCCCAGCATCCGGACCGATCCTTCGTCGAACAGCTGTCCGATACGTTCGAGTGCGGTGAGCCGCTGATGGAAACCGCATTCGGGGCATACCAGCGATTCTCGCTCCAGCCGTTTGCGATAGACCACCCGGCGACATCCGGAGCAGAGCGACCAAGAACTCTCCCCGGCCACCCCGTCCGCCGCCGTCACTTTCATCGCCACAGGATCCCCCTATCCCAGAAATCCGCACGCATTAGCGAAGCAACCTCGTGTCCACCCAGGCCACGTCGGTTGTTTGCTATGGCAGATCGACTGCGAATTATCCATCCGGCACAACATTCGAGGACATCTCGAACGTTCCCCAGCACCTTGGGCGGCAACCCGAGGAACTTGCGCCGCTCCCAGTTAATCCCCGAGCCCCATGGGTTCCCCCGAGGAAAGATCGAATACGATGATTACATCGTACACAGGCTCCGGCCCATGGCAACCCCGAACTTCACGGGACATCTTCCGAAGATCATCGAGCACGTATCCCAGTGAGCGGGAACGACACGTCGACGCCCCCCACGCGCGTTACCACGAGATGACAGCCGGAAATCGAGCGACCGATCGGCTCGTTCCGCGCGCCACGCACACCGCCCCCATTCCACGGCATCGAAACTAGCAGCGCGGCCGATTCGGCCACACCGATTTTCGGATGGTGGCCAATTCCCGTCCGGAGCCGGTAGGCTCATCCACAGCAATGGCCATCGCCCGGAGCCGTGATCGAAACCCGCCGCCGACCACCTCGACAAGCGCGCGTAGCGGCATTCGGCGCGCTTCTTTCGAAACGCGCCCGCGAGACGTCGGCGCCGCGACTCAGCCTCGGCTGTCGAGGTAAACCTGAATTCCGTCGAGCACCCGCTGGAGGCCGAATTCGAACTCGTCGTCGATGTATCCCTCGGAGGCCGGGCTCACCCCCAGTGACTTGGTGACCTCGAGCAACCGCGAATACCGCGGCGATGTCTCGACCTCTCCCTCACCGGGAAGATTCGCCATCCACCACTCCGCGGCATCCTCCCGGTCTTCCCCACGGGCAAGAAAGCCGTGGCCCCAGCTCAGCGCCAGCCCCTGACCATAGGAATTCACCACGCCGAGCAGGTAGAGCTTCTCGGCACCCGAAAGCCCGAGCCCGTCGAAGGTCGCCAGCGACCACTCCATCGAAGCGAGCATGTTGGGCCCCATGGGGGGTTTCGCCGTCGCCGTCGCGGCCAGCATCCAAGGGTGGGCGAAGTAGGAACGCCAATCCTGCCGAGCCGCCGCCTGCAACGCGTCGCGCCAATGCTCCGGCCTGCCCTCCGGGTAGGCGAACTCCTTCACCACCTGATCGATCATCAACTCGATCAGCGCTTCCCGGTTCGCCACATGGCGATAGAGCGCCATCCCCGTGGCGTTGAGCCGCTGCCCCACCCCGCGCATCGTGACCGCTTCAAGGCCGCCTTCGTCGGCGACCTTGATCGCGGTCTCGACGATCAGCGACAGCGACAGGGCCGCCCGAACCTTCGATGCCACCGTTCCTCACATCCTGTTTGCGTGATCCCGAGGGTTCAGTATACATTGTCAACGTCCTTGTTTACGTTGTAATCAAGTAGGGGGATCCATGACTTCACCACCACCGCCGACGGGCTCCGAACGAGCCACCGGCAAGCAGTGGCTCGGCCTGGCGGTCATCGTGCTGCCGTGCCTGGTGGTCTCGATGGACCTGTCGGTGCTCTTCTACGCGTTGCCGTTTCTGAGCGCGGACCTGGCACCGAGCAGCGCCGAACTGTTGTGGATCCTGGATCTCTACGGGTTCGTGCTGGCCGGTTTCCTGATCTCCATGGGCACCCTCGGCGACCGCGTCGGCCGTCGCAAGGTGCTGCTCGTCGGCGCCACACTCTTCGCCATCGCCTCGCTGATCGCGGCGTACTCGAACTCCACCGAGATGCTGATCGCGGCGAGGGCCTTGCTGGGAATCGCCGGCGCGACCCTGGCGCCGTCCACGCTTTCCTTGATTCGCAACATGTTCCACGACGCACGCCAACGGCAGGTGGCGATCAGCGTGTGGACACTGGGCTTCGCCGGCGGTGCCATCGTCGGGCCGATCATCGGCGGGCTCATGCTGGAGTACTTCTGGTGGGGATCGGTCTTCCTGCTGAACGTGCCGGTGATGGTGCTGCTGCTGATCCTCGGTCCGATCCTGCTTCCGGAATTCCGCAACCCGGGTGCGGGAAGGTTCGACTTCGCCGGCGCCGTGCTCTCGCTCGCCACGGTGCTGCCGGTGATGTTCGGCGTGAAGAAGATCGCCGCCGACGGATTTTCCTGGGGTTACCTCGGTTCAGTGGCGCTGGGCCTGGCGTTCGGCGTGCTGTTCGTCCGGCGGCAGCTGACCGCCGAGCATCCGATGATCGACATCAAGCTGTTCCGGCGCGCGCAGTTCAGCGGTGCGGTGGCCGCGTGCGCGTCCACCTTCCTGGTCCTGGCCGGGCTCGGCATGTTCATCTCGCAGTATCTCCAGCTGGTGCTCGGTTTCAGCCCGTTCCAGGCGGCGCTGTGGAGCCTGCCCGGCATCGCCGGGATGCTGATCGGCGTGAGCACCGGCACCGCGTTGGCCGTCCGGGTCAAACCGTCCAGGATCGTCGCGGTGGGGCTGGCCCTCGGCGGCGTGGGTTTCGTCCTCTTCGCTCAGGTGGACGTCGCGTCCGGGGTGGGCTGGGTGGTGGCCTCGCAAGTGGTCATGTCCAGCGGTATCGGCGCGGTGGCCACCCTCTCCACGGACCTGGTGCTGGCCACCGCCCCCAAGGAGAGCGCGGGAGCGGCCGCCGCCATCTCCGAGACCGCCAACGAGTTCGGCGGCGCCGCCGGTATCGCCTTGCTCGGCAGCCTCGGCGCGGTGGTCTACCGCGGCGAGCTGGAGAACCTCGTCCCGCCGGGGCTGCCGGCGGACGTGCTCGCCAGCGCCAAGGAGACCCTAGGTGCGGCTTTCGAAGCGGCCGCCCAGCTACCCGCCGCCCTGGGCGACGGGCTTCGAGCGGCGGCGAGTCAGACCTTCGTCAACGGCTTGCACTGGGTCGCCTGGATCGGCACCACCGGATGCTTCGTCCTCGCCGGATTCGTGCTGGTCGCCCTCCGCCGCGTCCCGCCGACCAGCCAAGCGTCCGTCGAAGAGCAGGACAGCAGCCCCGCTGCGCACCACTGACCCCCCAGCAGCGGTGCTACGCAGCCTTATCGCGGACGCGCGGTCGCCCTCCCAGGCGTGACCGCGCGTCCGCCTCCTCGCGGCCCGGACTCGGCACCGCTCACTCCTTGTTCGGCACCAGGTACAGCTCCTGCTTTCCGAGAGTCGGCGCCTCGAGCGTCCAATGCGCGAGCGCGTCCGGCGGCGGGGCCGCCAGCCGGCGCAGCACGAGTTCGGGACGGCGTGGCCGGACGTCGAAGTCGAAGAAGGCGTAGTTCACGCGGAGTATCGCGCGGATCCAGCGGTTCTCCTCGCCGCGCGCCGCGATCGCGGACGGCAGCAGGCCACGGTCGGAGAAGACGTCGACGATCGGGCAACCGCAACTGTAGGCGAGGACGCCGATTTCGCCCGCGCTGCCGACGATCCGGCCTCCGGCGAGCGCACCCAGTTCCGCTCCGATACGGGCGTACTGCGCGCTCGACGTGTAGTTCGACGTGAGCGGCGCGTACGCGCGGGGAAGTCCGGCAGCCGCGTACGCGATCAGACCGGCGACGATCAGCGCGAGCACCCCGACGGCCGTGATCCGGCGGGAAACCGCGACTGCACAGACGAAAACGGTCGCCGCGGTGAGGCCGGGGCCGTAGTACCAGTGGTAGGGCGGAACCGCCAGCACCACGTAGCCGACGTGGTAGAGCAGGCCGCCGAGGGCGAGGAGCACGAACGGCCGCAGCCCTGCGGGGATCGTGCGCCGCCGGACGGCCAGTGTCGCCACGGCGAGGACGGCGGGCAAGAACGCCAGCGCGGTCATCACCGGCGAAGTCCGCGCGTAGAACAGCGGGCCGTTGCCGAAGTTCCAGGCGCCCCAAGCATGTCGCGAGCCCTGGAGCGTCTTGATCACCACGGTGTCCGGTACCGCCGCGCCGAGCACCACCCAGCTGAAGCCGAACCACGGCAGCGTGATCAGCCCGGCGCCGAGCAGCGCGCGTCCCGCGCCGGGACGGAGGAAGACGAAGAGCACCACCGCGAACACGATCAGGTCCAGCCGGACCAGGGCGAGCAGGCCGGCTGTCAGCCCGAAGGCGAAGGAGGTCTTTTCGACGGCGAACACGGTGAGCCAGCCCAGGACCGCCGCGCCGAGGGCGACCTCGAGCCCGATCGACGAGAGCAGAAGCGGGTTCGCGGTCAGCGCGGCGAGTGTCAGCGCGGGGAACCGGGGCGGCAACCCCGCCGCCGCGCCGAGCCTGCGCAACCCCAGGGCGAGAAGGACCTGGCACAGCACGAACAGCACTCCGGCGGCGAAGACGGCGTCGCGGACGAAGAGGGTCAGGGCCGCCAGGATGAGCACGTTCGCCGGCGACGTCGCGGTGTTCGACGTCGCGTCGGCGAGCAGGCCCCAGTGGCCGTGGAAGGCGACGTTGCGCGCGTACGCCAGCGTGATGAACGTGTCGTCGATCAAATGCGGGCGGGCGAGCAGGAACACCACCGCCGAGAGCACCGCCACGGACAGGGGCATCCGCCAGGTCGTCGCCTGGTTGTCCGTCGTCCGGACCTGTTCCATGATCATGGCTTGACATGGCTTCTCCACCCCGGAAAGTTGCGCGCAACGTTCGGCCGGTGCCGGCCACAACCAGGGTGTGAGCAGTCTTGCGATCGGGGCGGGGGTACCGGTGGAAAAGACCGGTGACCGGGAACTGTGGGCCCGCGCGGCCGACGGCGACGAGGGGGCGTTCGGTGAGCTGTTCGAGCGGCACGCCGAGGCTCTGTGGAACTACACGTATCGCCTGACCGGTTCGTGGAGCAGCGCCGAGGACCTGGCGTCCACGACGTTCCTCATCGCCTGGCGGCGGCGGGCCGAGGTGACCCTGGTGCGGGACAGTGCCCTGCCGTGGCTTTACACGGTCGCGGCCAATGTCGCCCGTGACGAGCACCGCGGTGCTCGTCGCCGGCTGCGGCTGCTCGGGAAGATCCCCGCCCAGCCCGCCGTATCCGACCACGCCGATTCGGTGGCCGAGAAGATCGACGGCCAGCGCCGGCTGGGGCGAGTCGCCGAAGCCGTCCGATCGCTGCCGAAATCGCAGCGCGAAGTCGTCGAACTCTGCCTGGCCGCCGAGGTGAGCATCGCCGACGCCGCCGAGTTGCTGGGCATCGCCGAGGTCACCGTCCGCGCCCATCTTTCCCGGGGACGAGCCCGGCTGCGTACGTTGCTGGAGGAGAAATGAGCGGCGAACCCGTGTACCCGCCTCGCCGTGGGATGCCGGACGACGTCCGCGCCCGGATGCGATCGACCGTCCGTGAGGGGATCGCGAAGCCGCGGCGGACGGCACGTGTCTGGTACGCCGTCGCGGCGGCCGTCGTTCTCGTCGCGTCCGGTGTCGCCGCCGCGACGCAGTCACTTCATCAGCAGGGCGCGGACCCCCGCCCCGAGCCTGCCGCGGGCGGGCTCAACCTGGACCTCGGGCTGGCGGCGTCCTCGCTCGACCGCTGTTGGGCCGCGGTGCGGGCGGCGGGCAAAACGGACCGAGTGGCCCCGCGCGAGGAATGGGTCCCCCATTTCACGGACGTCATGCTGGACGTTTCGGTCGTCGCCGCGACGGCGGCGGGCAAGCCGATGTTCTGCGAGACGACGCTGACCTCCGTGACCCTGTCCGACCCGAACGCCGCCCCCGCGTATGCGCCGGGCACCCGCACCGGACTGCTCCTGCAGAGCGCGACCGGACTGATCGGCGGGGTACTCGATCCGGCCTGGCCGGGCGCGGGTCTCGCATTCCAAGCCGAGGATTCCGGCGGCGGGGACGCCGTGGAAGCTTCGCCTCTGACACATCAGTTCGTTTCGTTCACCTGGACCGCCCCCGCGAAGACGCAACTATCCGTCTACGAGCCCGTCGGAGCGACGACCACAAACCTGCCGCCGGCTCCGGCGCCCCTGCTTTCAGCCGTCGATCGCCCGATCGCCCCGGCCGACCGGACCTCGCCCGCGGGCCGTGCGCTGGGCGATTGCCTGTCCGGCGCGGTGGACGCCGTCTCCGACGTGACGGGCTACCGGCCGGGCGCGCTGCTGGACAAGGACGGCTATCGGGTCGTTCTCGGCCGTCTGGGCGACCGGAGCCTGGCGTGCACGACCATTCCGGACCCGCGGCGTCCCGGCCGGATGAAGATGCGGGTCTACCAGGATCAGTTCGAGATCCCGCCGGAGCAGCCCCGGGTGATCCCGATGCAGCCTCTGGGCGGTGTGGAAGATGGCGGTGACCGGGGCAACGCCCGGACGCCGTACGCCGGGACGCGGCTGCCGTCGACGGCGGTGACGGTGACCTGCGACTTCGGCGCCGGACTGACCTCGACATCCGATGTGGTCGACGGGACCTTCGTGGTCTTCGTTCCGAAAGAGGTGAAGGATCCGTTCCCGCGGGAGGTCCACACTCGAGCGCGTGATGCCAACGGCGCCGTCGTGTTCGAAGGGACTCTGTAGCCCGGGGCCGTCCCTCGGCGACACCATCGACGCGAGAATATCTGTCGTTCCGACCAGTGAAACCCGAGTAAGCACAAGCTGCCGCCGTTCTGGAGCGACCAGTAGCAAGGATCGCTGCAGTCTGGCGCTTTCGCACTCCCCTTCGGTTGCGAGCGGGCCGTAGTGGTCGCCGGCCTCTTTCGCGCTCGCCACGCCACCCAGCGAGAGGGTCATCGCCGCGACGACTCCTGTCCGATCACCAGGTTTTCCAAGCACGCTTCAAGTTCACATACTCCTGACCGCTCGTGATGCTTCGTCGAGACGTTGATCAGATTCGCCACAGAGGTCGCCCCAGCGAGAAATCATCCCCAGATGATCAACACCGCCACCGAGGGCCACACACCTGAATTGACACGAAGCACGAGCGCCGGCAGCCTCACCGAAGCTCGGGGAACCGCGGCGACGGCGTGGTCGATGCCCGACGCGGAGCACGATGTCGATCTTGAGCCGCCAAGGGGGCTCGAACCCCTGACCTTCTGTTTACAAGACAGATGCTCTACCAGCTGAGCTATAGCGGCCGTGCCCAGGGCAGCCCGGGCACGGCCAGTATATCGGCGCCCGTTCAGCCGTCCGCAGGGCGCACCCGGGGGTCCCCGGCCACCACCCGGAAGGCGTGCGCGAAGGTCACGGCGGTCGCCGGGTCGCGGCGGTCGGCGACGTAGTACCAGTTCATCCGGACGGCTTCCGGGGTCACTTCGAGGACGCCGGGGCCGTGCGAGTCGAGCTCGACGAAGCGCACGTGCGGGTTCAGCGCGCGGATCGCCGCCTCCACCTTCAGCGAGCCGGTCCGTGGCGGGACGCCGAGCTGCTCGTCGATGTTGTCCGAGGTGACCGACGGGCAGACGAACTCCACCGCGACGCTCGTGCCGTCCCGCGGCACGTCGTTCGCCCACGACGAGTGGACGTCGCCGGTCAGGAACACCGTGTTGCCCCGGCCCTGCGCCGCGATGGTGTCGAGGACCCGGCGACGATCCTCGGCGTAGCCGTCCCACTGGTCGGTGTTCACCGTGGTCGGCTGGCCGTCGAGCAGGTCGTCGAGGGCGAGCCGTTCGCGGGTGGGCAGCGCGGGGATCTTGATCGGCGTGACCATCACCGAGTTGCCGATCAGGTTCCAGGACGCGGTCCCGCGCGCGAGGCCATCGAGGAACCACCGCCGTTGCTCGGCGCCGAGGATGGTGCCTTCCGCCGAGGCCGGGCCGGGCTGCCGCGTCCGGTACGTCCGCAGGTCCAGCATGGTGAGGTCGGCCAGCCTCCCGAACTTCAGCCGCCGGTACAGCCGGTCACCGCGGTGCCGCACCGGCATCCATTCGAAGTACGCCTGGTGCGCGGCCCGCATCCGGTCGTGCCAGCTTCCCTCCGTCGCCGGGTCGTGGGACGGTGACCCGCCGGACCAGGCGTTGTCGGCGGCCTCGTGGTCGTCCCAGGTCGCGACCATCGGGTGACGGCCGTGCAGCCGCCGGAGGTGCTCGTCGGTCTTGTACATCGCGTGGCGTTGCCGGTAGTCCCGCAGGGTGATCAACTCGTTGGGCGGTACCGAAGGCCGAAGATCACCCGCAGGGTTGGGATTCCCTTCGTAGAGGTAGTCACCCAGGTGAATGAAGGCGTCCAGATCGTCGCGGTCGGCCAGGTAGCCGTAGGGAGCGAAGTGACCGACAGCCCAGTTGGCGCACGAGGCCACACCGAGCCGCAGGCTCGCGACGTCCTCGTCGTGCGAAGGCGCGGTGCGTGTCCGCCCGGACGGCGAGACCTTCCCCTGAGCCGTGAAGCGGTACCAATACGCGGTCGACGCGCACAGCCCGCCCGCCGTCACCTTCACCGTGTGGTCGCGGTCCGGTCCGGTCCGGACGTGACCGCGAGCGACGACGCGCATGAATCCGGCGTCTTCGGCCACCTCCCACCGGACGTCTGCCGTCGCCCCTTTTCCGGATCCCGGAACCGCGTCCGGCGAGGGCGTGACACGGGTCCAGAGAAGGACCGAATCGGGCATCGGATCGCCCGACGCCACCCCGTGCGCGAAAACCGGGGCCTCGGCCCCGCTAGATGCACCCGAAAGGGTGAATGTCGCCGCTGTTCCGGCGGCGGTGACACCCGCCGCGCGAAGAACGGATCTCCTGCTCACAGAGGACGCCATGGCATGCAGTGTGCCGCAAACCGGTGCGCCCGCGATGATCTTCCTCCGACGTGGTGGACGCCACTTCGGGTTTCCTGCAACGGTCGAGGCACCGGCCCCGATGCTCCTCGGGAAAGTCCCTCGAACCAGAGTGAGGAGGTGGATCGATCATGAAGATCAACGAGCACACCAAGAGGGCCCAGGCGGGCGAACGCGGTGTCGAAAAGAACCAGGACGAAACACCCGAACGTGGCGAATGGCTGCTGGAAGCGCCGCGCCAGCGTGACGGAGAGCGATCGATCCCCCAGGCCCGCTCGCACCGGCCGAATCTGCTGCGCCGCCGCGCCTGGCAGATCCTCGAGGCGCCGACGGCGGAGCAGCCCGCCGTCGAGGCCGACGAGGCGATGGGGCCGAAGCCGCCCGACGACTCGACGGTCAACTTCGTCCTGGACCTCGCCCTGCGCATCGGCGAGGTCCAGATGTCGAGCGGCGCCGGCGCCTCCGACGTCACGGCGACGATCATCGCGCTGACCTCCGCACTCGGCCTCCCGCACTGCGAGGTCGACGTGATCTTCACGTCGATCACGGTGACCTGCCACCGCGGCACCGACATGGCCCCGGTGACGGCACTGCGGGTGGTCCGCTCGCGCAGCCTCGACTACACGCGGCTCACCCAGACCGAGACGCTGGTCCGCCGGATCGTCCGCGGCAACATCGGCGCCGAAGAGGCCCAGCAGGAACTCCAGCGGATCACGACCGCGCCGCACCCGTACCCCCGCTGGGTGGCCACGGCCGCCTGGGGCGGGCTGGCCGCGTTCATCACCCTGATCCTCGGTGGCAGCATCGACGTCGCGCTGGTCGCGCTGGTGATCAGCGCGGTCATCGACCGCCTCGGCCGCTTCCTCAACCGCTTCGCGCTGCCGTTCTTCTTCCAGCAGGTGATCGGCGGCCTGGTCGCGACCCTGTCCGCGATGGCCATAGTCAGCAGCAACCTCCTCACCACGGACAAACCCACGCTGGTCGTCGCGGCGGCCGTCACCGTGCTGCTGTCCGGTCTTTCCACGGTTTCCGCCGTGCAGGACGCCATCACCGGCTATTACGTCACAGCGGCCGGGCGCACGATGGAAACGGCGCTGATGAGTGCCGGGCTGATCGCGGGCGTGGTGCTGGCGCTGAAGATCGCGGTGCTGCTCGGCCTGCCGCTGACGCCGCTGCCCGAGGTCGTCTCGTCGACGCCGCAGGACCTGCCGATCATCATTCTGGGCAGCGTCGGCGCGTCGGCCTGCTTCGCGCTGGCCTCGTACTCGACGCTGCGCGCGATGATCGTCGCGGGAGCGGCGGGCGCCATCGGCGGCGCGGTCTACGGGGCCTTGATGCTGACCGACTTCCAGGCCGTCAGTTCGTCCGCCGTGGCCGCCACCCTGGTCGGTTTCTGCGGGGGCGTGCTCGCGAGGCGGCTCAAGGTGACACCTCTCGTGGTGGCTGTGTCCGGCATCACGCCCCTCCTCCCCGGCCTCTCCACCTATCGTGGTCTATACCAATTGGGCGTCGAGCCCGGCGGGAACATCTCGACGCTGATGACCGCGGTCGCGATCGGGCTTGCGCTGGCAGCGGGTGTGGTACTCGGTGAATACCTCGCGCAGCCGGTACGCACCGGGCTCGGCAGGCTCGAACGCAAGTTCGCCGGGCCGAGGATGGCGGGCCCGATGGAACCCGCCGAACGACGCTTGGAGTGATCGCTCGCCGACCGGCCGCGACCTCCTCGCGCGATAGGGTTTCCGCTTAGGGCAGCGACCCGCGAATCGAGGGAGCGGCTGGTGGACGAAGTGATTGCCGAGACGAGCAGAACGGCCTCCGCGGATTTCGTGGTGGTGGCGAACAGGCTCCCGGTGGACCTCGAACGGACCGCCGACGGAAGCAGGCGCTGGACGGCGAGCCCGGGCGGACTGGTGTCCGCGCTCGAACCGTTCCTGCGGTCACGCAAGGGAGCCTGGGTCGGGTGGCCGGGTGTACCCGACGTCGACGTCGAGGAATTCGACGACGACGGCTTGGTCCTGCACCCGGTCTCCCTGACGTCGGACGACGTCCGCGACTACTACGAGGGCTTCTCCAACGCGACGCTCTGGCCGCTGTACCACGACGTGGTGGAGCGGCCGGTGTTCGACCGGAGCTGGTGGGAGGCCTACGTCCGGGTGAACCGGCGCTTCGCCGAGGCGAGCGCGAAGGTCGCCGCCGAGGGCGCGACCGTGTGGATCCAGGACTACCAGCTGCAGCTGGTCCCGGCGATGCTCCGCGAGCTGCGTCCCGACCTCCGGATCGGGTTCTTCCTGCACATCCCGTTTCCCCCGGTCGAGTTGTTCATGCAGATGCCGTGGCGGACCGAGATCGTCCGCGGCCTGGTCGGGGCCGACCTCGTCGGCTTCCACCGGCCGGGTGGCGCGCAGAATTTCCTCTGGCTGGCGCGGCAGCTGGCGGGTCTCGAGTCCAGCCGCGGCGCGGTCGGCATCCGCACCCGCCCCGGCCTGATGCAGGTCGGCGATCGCACGGTGCGGGTCGGCGCGTTCCCGATCTCCATCGACGCCATCGGCCTCGACAAACTCGCCAAGACCAAGGGCGTCGCCGAACGCGCCGCCCAGCTGCGGCGCGACCTCGGCAATCCGAAGAAGGTCTTGCTCGGCGTCGACCGGCTCGACTACACCAAGGGCATCGACCTGCGATTGCAGGCGTTGCACGAGCTGCTGCACGAAGGCCGCGTCCGCCCGGAGGACGTGACGTTCGTCCAGCTGGCCACCCCGAGCCGCGAGCGTGTCGAGCACTACCAGCGGATGCGCGGCGACATCGAGCAGATGGTCGGGCGGATCAACGGCGAATTCGCCCGCGTGGGTCACCCGGTCGTGCATTATCTGCACCAGTCCGTGAACCGGACGGAGCTGGCCGCGTTCTTCTCCGCGGCCGATGTCATGGTGGTCACTCCCCTGCGTGACGGGATGAACCTCGTCTGCAAGGAGTACGTCGCCTGCCGCCACGACCTGGGCGGTTCGCTCGTGCTTTCGGAGTTCGCCGGCGCCGCGGCGGAGCTCACCAGCGCGCTCCTGGTCAACCCGCATGACCTGGACGGGGTGAAGAACGCCTTGGAGACTGCCATTACGCTCGACCCCGCAGAGGGACGCCGCCGTATGCGCGCCATGCGTCGACAGGTCCTCACGCATGACGTCGACCGCTGGGCGCGCTCGTTCCTCCAAGCACTCGGTGCCGAACCGGCCGACTGATTCCCCAACCCCCGCTACGTTCCCGAGGAGAAATCGTTGACCGCCGAGGCACTGCCCGCCGAGCTGCGGCGCGCGATCGTCCAGGTCGCGCGCACCCCGCGGTTGCTGGTCGCCTGCGACTACGACGGCACGCTGGCTCCGATCACGGCCAATCCGGACGAAGCCCGGCCGCTGCCCGAATCGGTAGGCGCGCTGAGGTCGCTGGCCGGCCTGCACGAGACGACCACCGCGGTCATCTCCGGCCGCGCGCTGCGTGATCTCGCCACCCTGTCCCGTCTCCCGGCCGAGGTGAACCTGGTCGGCAGCCACGGGTCCGAATTCGACATCGGCTTCATCCACGCGCTCGACGACAAGGCCCGGGAGCTGCACAGACGGCTCGAAGCCGAGCTGGAGAACCTGGTGCTCGACGTGCCGGGCGTCTCACTCGAGGTCAAGCCCGCCAGCATCGCGGTGCACGTCCGCCGGGCCGAGCACGAGGCGGGCCGCCGGGTCCTGCGCGACGTCCACAATGGACCCGCCCGGTGGGAGGGCGTGTCAACGACCGACGGCAAGGAGGTCGTCGAGCTCGCGGTCGTCCAGACGGACAAGGGCCGCGCGCTGGACACCCTGCGCCACCAGGTCGGCGCGACGGCCGCGGTCTTCCTCGGCGACGACGTCACCGACGAGAAGGCGTTCGCCCGGATCTCCGGCCCGGACGTCGGCGTGAAGGTCGGCGACGGGGAGAGCCTCGCTCAGTACCGGGTCCCGGACACCGTCGACGTCGCGATGGCGCTCGCCTTCCTCCTCGAAGAGCGGCGCAATTGGCTGTACGGCGAGCAGGCGCCGCCGATCGAGCGGCTTTCCATGCTGGCCAACGAACGTTCGGTCGCGCTGGTCACCCCGGACGCCCGGCTGACCTGGCTGTGCCACCCCGGGCCCGACGCGCCCGCGATCTTCGCGGATCTGCTCGGCGGGGCCGGCGCCGGACACTTCTCGATCAAGCCGCACCGCAACGGCCTGCCGCTCGGGCAGCGCTACCTGCCGAACACGATGACGGTCGAGACCCGCTGGTCCCGGCTGCTCGTCACCGACTACCTGGAGCCGGAGAGCCCCTCGCACCGCACCGATCTCGTCCGGGTGATCTCGGGTGAGGCGGCGGCGGAGATCGTGTTCGCGCCGCGGCCCGAATTCGGTGGTGTGCCGGTGAAGCTGGTCGCCGAGGGCGACGGGATCCTGGTGCAGGGCACCTCGGAACCGTTCGCGCTGCGTTCGCCGGGCGTGGAGTGGGAGATCACCTCCGACGGCATGAACGACACCGCGACGGCGCTCGTCACCCCCACCCCGGACAACCCGGTGGTGCTCGAACTCCGTTGCGGCACCTCGGATCTCGGCGCGCACGAATTGTCCGAAGTCGATCGGCGGGCCCGTGCGGGCGACTACTGGAGCACCTGGGCGCGGACGCTCAAACTGCCCGGCGTCCAGACCGACCTCGTCGGCCGCTCGGCGCTCACGTTGCGCGGGCTGGTGAACACCGACACCGGCGGCGTGCTCGCGGCGGCGACCTCCTCGCTGCCGGAGGAGATCGGCGGCGTCCGGAACTGGGACTACCGCTACTGCTGGATCCGTGACGCGGCCATGACCGTGCGTGAACTGGTCCACCTCGGCTCGACCGAAGAGGCGGAAGGCTACCTCCGCTGGCTGCACGGTGTCCTGTCCACTTTGGCCGGTCCGGAACGGCTGCACCCGCTGTACACGCTGGCGGGCAGCGTGATCGGCGCCGAAGCGGTCATCGAGTCGCTGCCCGGGTACGCCGGTTCGCGGCCGGTCCGCGTCGGCAACCTGGCGAACCACCAGGTCCAGCTGGACGTGTTCGGCCCGGTCGTCGAACTCGTGCAGACGCTCGCGTCGGCGCGCGGTGAGCTCCGCGACGAGGACTGGCAGATGGTGCGCGCGATGGCCGAGGCCGTCACGCGGCGCTGGAACGAGCCGGACCACGGCATCTGGGAGGAGCGGCACGTGCCGCGCCACCGGGTGTACTCGCGGGTGATGTGCTGGGTGACCATCGACCGGGCGATCAAACTGGGCGAGGTCTACGGCCGCGAGGTGCCGGGCGCGTGGCCTTCGCTGCGTGACGAGATCGCCGCGGACGTCCTGGAGAAGGGCTGGAACGAAGAGGTCCAGGCCTTCACGACCGCTTACGACGGAACGGATCTCGACGCAGCGTCGCTGTTCGTCGGGCTGACCGGGCTGATCGATCCGGCCGACCCGCGCTTCCAGTCCACGGTGACCGCGATCGAGGCGGAACTGCGCAGTGGGTCCACTGTGTACCGTTACCGTCGCGACGACGGCCTTCCCGGCGGCGAGGGCGGTTTCCACATCTGCGCGGCGTGGCTCATCGAGGCGTACCTGCTCACCGGGCGGCGCACCGAGGCCGAGGAACTGTTCACGCAGATCGTCGACGCCGCGGGCCCGACCGGGCTGCTGCCCGAGCAGTTCGACCCGATCGCGGAGCGCTCGCTGGGCAACCACCCGCAGGCGTACTCGCACATCGGGCTGATCCGCTGCGCGAACCTGCTTTCCCAGTAGCGCTCACGCAATTCGGCACCTGCTTGCGGTAGTTGCACACGCAAGAATCGCAAGCAGGTGCCGAATTGCGAGTTCAGCCGCCGGCGACCGACGGGATGATCTGCACTTCCTTCGCCTCGGCGAGGGAGGTCTTGGCGCCGTCGAGACGGCGGCACTCCTCACCGTCCACATAGAAGTTCACGTAGCGCCGCAGCGCGCCGGTTTCGTCGCGCAGACGGCGTTCCAGCGCGGGGAACCCGGCGCCGAGCGAGTCCAGGACGCCGTCGAGCGTCGAGGCCTCGACTTCGAGCGTGCCGCGGCCGTCCGCGAGCGGCCGCAGCATCGCGGGCAGCAGAACCCGGACCACCTAGACCACCTGGGCCCGCACGCACAGCACGTCCGGCAGATGCGCGGCCACCTGATGCCAGGTGTCGCCTTCGTCGGGACTCGCCCACACTTCACCGGATCGCGTGCCGAAGTAGATGCCGTCCCGCGAGTCCACGCACATCCCGTCCCGCAGCACTCCCGCGTAGAACCCCTTGTCCGGTAAGCCATTTCCGAGGCCTGTCCAGGTCTCGCCCGCGTCCTCGCTGCGATAGACCCGGCAACAGCCCTCCGGCGGGAAGCGGAGAACGTCGGCCACCAAGGGGAAGTTGTAGACAGTGTCCGGTTTGGACGGATGGACCACCATCGCGAAGCCGAAGTCGTTCGGCAGGCCGTCGGCGATCGAGTGCCACGTCTTCGCGTCGTCGTCGCTGCGGTACACCCCGCCGTGGTTCTGCAGGAAGAAGCGCTCGGGGCGCGACGGGTGCATCGCGACCTTGTGCACGCACTGCCCGAACTCGGGTTCCTCGTCGGGCAGGAAACCCGCGCTGATCCCGCGGTTCGACGCCGTCCAGCTCTTGCCGCCGTCCTCGGTGCGGTAGACCCCGCCGGTCGACATGGCGACGGTGATCCGCCCGGAATCCGCGGGATGCGGCAGGATCGTGTGGATCATCTGGCCGCCGCCACCGGGAGTCCAGTGTGGACGATGCTCGTGGTCCCAGAGCCCGCGGACGAGTTCGAAGGTCTCGCCGCCGTCCTCGGACCGGAACAGCGCCGACGGCTCGACACCGGCGTAGACGACGTCACCGGCGAGCACGATCTGCCAGATGCCTTCGAGCGCGGTCTCCGTGTCGGCGGGGAAGGCGACCGGCGCGTGATCGGGTTGGGACCAGGTCTCGCCGAAGTCCTCCGACGTCGCAATCGTCGGGCCGAAGTGTTCGTTGACCGCGGCCGCGTAGATCTTCGAGGGGGCCAGCGCGACCGCCCGGACGGCCTCCATGGGGAACTTCGGTTCGGAGATCTCCCAGTTCTCGCGGTCCTCGCTGCGGGCGAGGAACAAGCCCTTCCTGGTACCGATCCCCAGCTGGAACTCCACGACGCCATCCTCTCGGTCGACACTGTGACTCAGGTCACCGTACTACCGGAGGCGGGGAAATGGAGGCGTCGCGCCGGCTGCTGTCCAAGGGGTCGTGGCCCTCGCCTTCTCGGGAGAACGAGGGTCACAGACGAACAGCCGGCGCGACGGGTTTCGGGGCGGTCAGGTCCCGCTGATCAGGCGCAGCGCGAGATCGGGGCTGAACTGACCGGCTTCGACGTTCGGCGCGATCCCGCACTTGCCGTCGGAGTCGCCGGGCACCTTGACCCAGAGCAGCATCTCGGCGCCACCGCCGGTCTGCGAGGTCGCCCCGAGCTTGCGCCCGGCCGGGTTGCACCACTCGGAGCCCAGCGGGCCGTTGCCGTTACGGCTCGTGTCGATCACGAACGGCTTGGTGTAGCCGTATTTGCTCGACAGCGCGGCGCTGACGGCCTTGCCGTAGTTCGCCGAGTCGGTGGTGGTCTTGTAGTTCGACACGTTGATCGCGAGACCGCGGATCGACTTCACCCCGACGGCGTTGAGCCGGTCGGCCATGGTCGCGGCGGGGATCCAGGTCGAGTTGCCGCCGTCCATGTACGCCCAGGTGTTCGGGGCCTTGGCGGCGAACTGCTCCGCGGCGTACTTGAGCAGATCGAGGCGGGTCTGGCGCTCACCGGCGGGCAGGCAGTCGACCTGCGCGAGCGCGTCCGGCTCGATGACGACGACCGCGGGCTTGCCGCCGATACCGTCGGCGAAGTTCGAGATCCAGGTCCGGTACGCCTCCGGGCTGCCCGCGCCGCCACCGGAGTGACCGCCGCAGTCGCGGCCGGGGATGTTGTAGGCGACCAGGATCGGCAGCTTGTCGGCCACGTCGGCGGCGTAGGTGTAGCCGTCGACGGCGGTCTTGACGTTCCCGCTCCAGTTGCCGAACCAGCGCGCGCCCGCCTTGGTGGAGATGGCGGCCTTGATCTTGTCGGCGGTGCTGCCCGGGTGATTCTTCACCCAGACCGCGGGGTTGGAGTTCGGGTCGACGTAGAAGCCGTTGGTCTTCTCAAGGGGGTTGCCGTCGGCGGCCTGGGCCGGCGCGGCGATGAGGGCCAGTAGCGAGGCGGCCAGCAGACCGAGCGTCTTGATGCGCATGCCCGTCAGCTTCGAGCCTTCCCGTACAAGATTCGTACAACTCACGCCATTCGTCACCTACTTGCGGCGCGCGGGCGCCGCAAGTAGGTGACGAACCGCGAAGAGGGTCAGGCCGAGTAGCCCTTCGGCGGGATCAGGGTGGCGAGCTGGTTGAAGGTGAGCCAGTAGATCTGGTTGCCACCGAAGTTGGCCGGGTCGGCGATCTTCACCGTCATGTTGTCGCTGTTGTAACCGATGATCGTGAAGTAGTGGTAGATGGTGTAGTTCGGGTAGCCCGGCGGGTGGTTGTTCGCCGGGGCGACGATGTTCGCGACGATCGCGTAGCCCTTGTCGACGTCCAGCACGATGTCGCGCCACAGGAGATCGCGCTGTGCCTGGGTCGGCGGGTCGTTCGGCATCTCCTTGGTCTCGTACCAGCCACCGGCGACGTGGTTGTTGAGGACGCGGGTGACCTGCCCGATCCAGTCGGTGCCGTTGGTGCTGGTCGGGAGCTCGTTCGCGAGCTGCTGCTGGCTCGGCGGGTTGCCGTTCTTGGCCGAGATGGCGATACGGGTGGCGGCCGGGCCGCACCAGTATCCGGTCTCCTGGATCTGGTACTGGATGTTGAGCTCCGCGGCCGCCCTGACCCCTTCGACCTTGGCGGGCGGCGCCATCGACTTCACGAAGTCGGGCGCGGGTACGACGTTCTCGCCTTGGGCGACGGCCGCGGCCGGAGCGGTGATCAGTGCGGACACCGCGAGCGCGGCCACGACCGCGGTCCTGAGTCGACGCATGGTAATCCTTCCCCAGTTTCACTTTTGGATGGTGAATCCTGAACAGGATCTCCGGTCCCGCGGCTTTTGTCTGCGGTGTCACCTGCGCTTTCCCCGTTCGGCCCACGACGAAAGTAGGATCGGATGAACGCTCCGGGCGTCATCGGGCAATAGCGATCGTGCAGGTGATGAAAGACGATCACGAGCAGGCCGGCACGCGCGGGCTGGACAGACCGGATCTCGGTGGTCCGGATCCCGCACCCGTATTCGGCCTGCTCTTCGACGCCCACGCGGCCCCGCTCCAGCGCTATCTGGCGCGCCGCGTCGGCACGGAGACCGCGCACGACCTCGTCGCCGAGACCTTCCTCGTTGCGCTCCGGCGACGTGAGACGTATCGCCCCGAGGCAGGCACGGCGCGCGCGTGGCTCTACGGGATCGCGACGAACCTGCTGCGCCACCACGTCCGCACGGAGACCAGGGCGCTCAACGCCACGGCCAGGCTCGCGGCCGCCGGCCAGACGGTCTCGGCCGGGCACGACGGCCGCGTCGCCGAGCGGGTCGACGCCCAGTCCCGTGCGGCCCTGCTGGCGGGGGCCCTGGCGGAACTGAGCGTCGCGGACCGCGACACCCTGCTGCTGGTCTCGTGGGCGGGGCTGGATCCCGGCGAGGTCGCCGAGGCCTTGGGAATTCCCGCCGGGACGGTCAGATCACGGTTGCACCGGATCCGGAGATGGCTGCGCGCCAACGCACCGGAGTCCACAAAGGAGGGCGGCGGAAGTGCACGGCGATAACATCCGGAAGGTGTGGTCCGAGGCCGAACTCGACGAAGCGCTGGCCGACCTCCACGCCGGGCCCGAAACCCGGCAGGACGAACTTTCCCGCGCCAAGGCGGCGCTCCTGCGCGCGGCCGGTGACGCCGAGGACGAACTCCTTCCCATGACCGCGCCCCCGGTGAAGAAGCGGCCGGGCTCCTGGCGATGGATCGCGGCCGCGGCCGCCGCGGCGCTCGTGTCCGGCGGCGGGATCGTGGCGACGAACGTCTTCACCGTCGACGACGGCCCGGATCCCGCGGCCCACTCGACCGTCACCCAGGGCGAAGACGCCCTCGTAGGCCTCCACGGCGACGACTTCCCGATCCGGGACGACCAGTTCCGGCTCGTCACCGAGTCCACGTGGACCACGCATGTCACCAAGACGGGACTCGTCTACCAAACCCACGAGATCCTCGAACGATGGCTGCCGCCGCGCAGCTGGATGCGGGTCAAGACGCGCTTCACCGGAACCGGCGAGATCCGCTGGGTCAAGGGCGACTACCAGACGGCCAAGTCCCACGGCGAAACACTTCCGGGCCCGTCTTCCCACGTCACCGTGACGGAGGCCCGGTCGCCGCGGACGACCACCACGTCACCGGTGCCTCCTCCGGTCAAGACCTCCGAGGATCGGCTGCCGTCGGAAAGCGGGTGGACCGACCCGACGCCGGAGTTCCTTTCCGAACTGCCTACCGATCCGACGAAGCTGTCCGAGCGGCTCCGCCGCGACGGCCTCTGGCCGGACGGCCGCTCACCGGAGCAGGGGAACTCCACCCCCGAGATGTTCGAGATGGCCTTCCAAGTCCTCCGGTCCTCCCAAGGCTTCGGCGCGCTGCGGGTGGCACTGTGCGAAGCGCTCGCGAGGATGCCCGGTATCAACGTGGCGAGCGTGGTCACTCCCGGCGGACGGCCCGCGGTGTCCTTCACGGTCGCGTTGCCGGACCGGACGCGCACGTTCGTCGTCGACAAGGCGACGGCCGCCGTCGCCGGGAACCGCGCCGTCCGGTCCAACGGGCAGCACGAGGGCTGGCCGGGGCTGACCTTGTTCGACACGTCGATCTCGGTGGTGATCACCGACGACGGCGGCCCCAAGCCCAGCTAGCGCGCGTGCTTGGCGGCGTTGAGCGCGCTTCCGACGTCCGGGACCTCCAGCACCCGGATCCCCGGCGGGATCTTGCCGGAGTCCGGCGGCACCAGCGCGTAGGTGAAGCCGAGCCGGGCGGCCTCCGCGAGCCGCCGCCCGACGCTCGGCACCCGCCGGACCTCGCCCGACAGCCCGACCTCGCCCATCGCGACGAGTTTGGGCGAAAGCGGCGTGTCCCTCGCCGAGGAGATCAGGGCCAGCACCACCGCGAGGTCGATCCCGGGTTCGGTGATCTTCATGCCGCCGACCGTCGCCACGTAGACGTCCTTGTCGCCGACCTTGATGTTCGCCCGCTTCTCGACCACGGCCAGCACCATCGCGACGCGCGCCGAATCGAGCCCGCTCACCGCGCGCCGGGGCTGCGGTGACTGGGTCGCCGACACGAGCGCCTGCACCTCGCCCAGCAGCGGCCGCTTGCCCTCCATGGTCACCGTGACCGCGGTGCCCGCGACCGGCTCCGCGGTGTGGCTGAGGAACAGCCCTGACGGATCGGGCACACCGACGATGCCCTCCTCGACCAGTTCGAAGCAGCCGATCTCGTCGGCGGCGCCGAACCGGTTCTTGATGCCGCGCAGCATCCGCAGCGTCGAATGCTTGTCGCCCTCGAACTGCAGGACCACGTCGACCAGGTGCTCCAGCACGCGCGGCCCGGCGACCGATCCGTCCTTGGTGACGTGCCCGACCAGCACGATCGGCAGCCCGCGCTCCTTGGCCAGCGCGACCAGCCCGGAGGTGACCGCGCGGACCTGGGTGACGCCGCCCGGCGCGCCCTCCACCTGCGGCGAGGCCATGGTCTGGACCGAGTCGACGATCAGCACCCCCGGTTTGACCGCGTCGACGTGCCCGAGGATCGCGGAGAGATCGCTCTCGGCCGCGAGGAACATCTCGTCGTGGACGTTGCCGGTGCGCTCGGCGCGCAGGCGCACCTGCCCCGCCGACTCCTCGCCGGTGACGTAGAGCGCGCGGCCCGCGGTGGCCGCCCATTGGTAGGCGACCTCCAGCAGAAGGGTCGATTTGCCGACACCGGGCTCGCCCGCGAGCAGGATGACCGCGCCCGGCACGAAGCCGCCACCGAGCACCCGGTCCAGCTCGGAGACACCGGTGGGCTTCGCACGCGCCGTCTCGACGTCGACCTCGCCGATCGGGCGCGCCGGCGCGCTGGGCGCTCCCGCCGCGACCCTGGCTATCGCGGGACGGGCGTCGCCGCGTTCCTCGATGGTCCCCCACGCCTGACATTCGGGGCAGCGCCCGACCCACTTCGGCGCCTCGTATCCGCATTCACCGCAGCGGTAGGTGCTGCCTTTCTTGACCACCCCGCGAGGCTAGCGGCCACCACCGACAAACCACGGCAACGACGGGCTGAAGGGAGCTTTCCCCGCATGTGACGCAGCGAAAGGGCCCTTCACCGCATGGCATGCGGTGAAGGGCCCTTTCGGCTCGGCTACGAGAACTTAGTGCCCGCCGCCCTTGGGGGCTTCCTTCTCCGGCGCGGGCGCCCGGCTGCCCGGGTGCGACGGCGCGGCGACCGGCAGGTCGACCGTGATCGAGCCGGAGTTCTTGAAGACGAAGGTGACCTTGATGGTCTGGCCCGCCCACACCGGCTGCTTCAGGCCCTGCAGCTCGATCGTGGCCTTGCCCACCTGGTCCGGCGCGTTGGTCGTCTCCGGGCCCGCGGACGGCGTGACCGTCCCGGCGGAGCTCGACGGGGCACCCGACGACGAGGGGGCACCCGACGACGACGGCGCGCCCGAGGACGACGCCGGCGCGGAGGACGGGGCGCTCGTCGGGGCGACCTCCTTGGTCGACTCGACGGTGTCGGAGGGGCCGATCACGAGCGCGTGGCTCGCGGCGATGACCTTGGATCCGGTGATCTTGGCGTCACCGGCGGCGGCTTCGGAGGAGACCGAGACGAGCTCGTCGTCCAGCTTGCCCTGGTTCACGATGGTCAGCGTCAGCGGCGCGGCGGAACCGGCCGGGTACGCCTGCCCATCGGTCGGGAACTGGAGCGCGGCGTTCCGCAGCACCAGGTCCTTCGCCTGCGCGTACGTCCCGTTGACCGCGGGCTGCTGCGAGTCGGTCTGGGTGATCTGACCAGCACCGCAGCCGGCGAGCACGAGCGCGGCGCCGAGCGCCAGCACACCTGCGCCGAACACGCGACGATTCTGCAGCCTCACGTCGGAGTCCTTCCATCTCACGGCCTCTTCACCGCGAAGACTAGCCGGGCGCCTTCGCGGGCGGAGAACCCGGTGCGTGTTGACACCCCACCAATGCGGTGACGTGCCCAAGATCAACCGTCCACAAAGGATTTGGAAATCGTTCGCTTCTCACCAGCGTGAGCATGGGCGAATTGGGTTTGTCAACCCCCGGGCGGAGCACCGTCAGGCCGCTGACCTGCGACGACGATCGCGGGCCGCTAGGTGGGCCTCGTCGGCACGTGCTAAGATGAATTCAGCGAAAGGGGCAGAGGACACATGGTTTTCAAGGTCGGAGAGACCGTCGTCTACCCGCACCACGGTGCCGCACTCATCGAAGCCATCGAGACCCGCGTGATCAAGGGCGAGGAGAAGAAGTACCTCGTCCTCAAAGTCGCGCAAGGGGATCTTACGGTTCGCGTGCCCGCTGACAACGCCGAGATCGTCGGCGTTCGTGATGTCGTCGGGCAAGAAGGACTGGACAAGGTTTTCGACGTTCTGCGTGCTCCGCACACCGAAGAGCCCACCAACTGGTCTCGTCGGTACAAGGCCAACCTCGAGAAGCTCGCCTCCGGCGATGTGAACAAGGTGGCCGAAGTGGTGCGCGACCTCTGGCGGCGAGAGAAGGACCGCGGACTTTCAGCCGGCGAGAAGCGCATGCTGGCGAAGGCGCGGCAAATTCTGGTCAGCGAGCTGGCGCTCGCGGAGGGCACCGACGAGGACAAGGCTGAAGTCCTCCTCGACGAAGTTCTGGAAACCGCGGCAGTCTGAACCGGCGGGTGTCCCACGCCAGGTGAGGCTGCGAGGGATACCTCTACGATCGCGCACATATGAGCACCGTCCATATGAGCACAATCGTGTTCGTCACTGTCGTTCGTCACCATGCCTCCGACGCGGAGCTCGCTCTCGCGCCGGTCAATGGTGAAGCGCTACTCACGCACACTGTGCGGGGGCTGCTCGCTCTGCCGGATCTCGATCTGGTGGTCGTAGCGGCCCCCGAGCGGTGTGCTGTTTTGTTTTCGGCCGCTTTGAGCGGCTTCGAAGAGCGTTGCCGGATAGTACCCGGCGCGTCACTGGAGCATGCTTTCGACACCGTCGAAAAAGAGATCACCGGGAATCCGGTCTTCCTCGTGCACGACGCCTTGCGTGCCTTCACCCCCGCGGACACGATCCGTGCCGTCGCGGACGCGGTCCGCGCGGGCTCGCCTTTCGTGGTTCCCGTCCTGCCGATGGCGGACACCGTGAAGGTGACCGACGCGGCGAAGGTGATCACAGGCACCGAAGACCGCGCATACCTGCGCACGGCCCAAACCCCGCTCGGCTTCACCCGTGAGACTTTTCTCTCGTATGTCGACAAGCCGTCTCTCGACGGCGCGCACACCATCGCCGGGCACCCGGATGCGATGCGCGTCACCACCGCGTTCGAACTGAAACTGGCCGAGGCGATCGCGGTGGCCGGGAAAGAGGAAGTGCTGTGATCCCCCCCGATTCCCGGGATGAGTCGCTAACGTGATCGCGGTCGCGGTCTAACGGCGAGAAGAGGAAACCCTGTGAGGATCGGCAACGGCGTCGACGTCCACCCCGTCGAGGCGGGCCGCGAATGCTGGATCGCCGGTCTTCTCTGGCCCGGCGTCGACGGCTGCGCGGGCCATTCGGACGGCGACGTCGCGGCGCACGCGTTGTGCGACGCGCTCCTGTCCGCCGCCGGGCTCGGCGATCTCGGCGCGGTGTTCGGCACCGGCGACCCGCGATGGGCGGGCAAGCACGGCGTCGAGTTCCTCGCGGAGGCGCGACGCCTGGTCGAGGCGGGCGGCTGGACCGTCGGGAACGCGACCGTCCAGATCGTGGGCAACGCGCCGCGCGTCGGGAAGCGCCGCGAAGAGGCGCAGAAGGTGTTGAGCGAGGCCGTCGGCGGGCCGGTGAGCGTCTCCGGGACGACGACCGACGGGCTCGGCCTGACCGGACGCGGCGAGGGCATCGCGGCGTTCGCGACGGCGCTGCTCCTGCCCTCGCAGGAATAGCCGCCGCCGGGAGCCGGTTCGGCCTGTCATGGCAGTCACACTTCCCGAACCGGTTCGCGAACTGGTGGACGGCAAGAACTTCGCGACCGTGGCCACGCTGGACGCCGACGGCGGTCCGCAGACCTCGGTCATCTGGGTGGGCCTCGACGACGGCGATCTGGTCTTCAGCGCCACCGAAGACCGGCTGAAGGTGCGGAACCTGCGTCGCGATCCGCGCGCGAGCGTGTCGATCACCGACGCGGAGAACCCGTACCGGCACACGCAACTGCGCGGCACGGTCACGATCACCCCGGACCCCGGGAAGACGTTGCCGAAGACGCTCAGCCACAAGTACCTCGGCCAGGACCCGCCGCCGGAGGGCGACGACGTCCAGCGGGTGATCGTCCGCCTGCGGGTCGAACGGATCGCCGGGAACGTCCGGTGATCAGGCTGCTTAGGATTCAGCCATGGGTGTGACCTTCAACGACGCGACCAAGAAACTCCTCGACGGCAACAACTTCCCGGTGCTGGCGACCATCAACGCCGACGGCTCCGCGCAGACGTCCGTGCTGTGGGCGAAGCGGGACGGCGACACGGTGGTCTTCGCGACCGTCCGCGGCCGTCTCAAGGAGCGGAACATGGCCAGGGACCCGCGGGTGTCCGTCTCGGTCTTCGACCAGGAGAACCCGTACGACTACGTCGAGATCCGCGGGACCGTGGAGATGACCGACGAGGGCGGGCGCGAGCTGATCAACGAGCTCTCGCACAAGTACCTCGGCAAGGACTACCCGGAGGAGCCGGCGGACGTCGTCCGCGTGCTGGTCCGGATCACGCCCACCAAGATCACCGGTAACGCCGCCTGACACACGCCATGAGAGGCCCCTTCATCGCGAATTTTGCGACGAAGGGGCCTTTCATCTCACAAGCGGGGGGCGGCGAGGATCCCACGATCGTGGCTAATGTGGGGTTCGTGACCTTTCGCGCTGTGTTGTTCGACTTCTCCGGCACGGTCTTCCGGCTCGAACAGGACGAGACCTGGCTCGCCGACCTCACCGACCACGAAGGCGAGAGCCTCGACATCGAGGCCCAGACCGAACTGATGCGCCGGATGACCGCGCCGGTCGGCCAGGTCGTCGATCTCGACGAGGAGCATTTGCACGCCTGGAACCACCGCGACCGCGACCCGGTGCTGCACCGGAAGGTGTACCTCGAGGTCCTCAAGCAGTCCGGGGTGCCGCACGCCGACCAGGCCGTCGCGCTCTACACCCGGCTGATCGATCCCACCCAGTGGACGCCGTACCCGGACACCGAAGCCGTTCTCAAGGGCGTCTCCGGCAAGGGCGTGAAACTCGGCGTGCTGAGCAACATCGCCTTCGACATCCGGCCCGCCTTCGGGCGCCGGGGCTGGGACGCCTACGTCGACGAGTTCATCCTGTCGTTCGAGGTCGGAGCGGTGAAGCCGGAGCCGGAGATCTTCCGCACGGCCGTCGAGCGGCTCGGGGTCGACCCCGCGGAAACGCTCATGGTCGGCGACAGCGAGGAGGCCGACGGCGCCGCACGCGAGATCGGCTGCGCGTTCGCGCTGGTAGAGCCGCTGCCGACGACCGAGCGGCCGGACGCCCTGCTCACCGTCATGCGCGCCCATAACGTGCTGTAATACGGTCACTGCGACACCGCTCACGCCGACCCCGTACCCTTTTAGGGTGGCACTACACCTCTATGACACGGCGACCCGGAGCGTGCGGGAATTCCATCCCGCCCGTAGCGGAACGGCGTCCATGTACGTGTGTGGTGCCACCGTGCAGGGTGTTCCCCATATCGGCCACGTCCGCGGCGCGCTGAACTACGACGTCCTGCGCCGCTGGCTCGTCCACAGTGGACTCGATGTGCTGATGGTCCGCAACGTCACCGACATCGACGACAAGATCCTCACCAAGGCCGCCGCGGCGGATCGTCCCTGGTGGGAGTGGGCGGCCACGCACGAGCGCGCCTTCGAGTCGGCGTACGAAGCCCTCGGCTGCTTGCCGCCTTCGATCGCCCCTCGGGCGACAGGGCATGTCACGCAGATGGTCGAGCTGATGCAGCGGCTGATCGACGGCGGGCACGCGTACGCCTCGGGCGGCGACGTGTACTTCTCGGTCAAGGCGTTCGACGGCTACGGCGATCTCTCCGGCCAGAAGCTCGACGAGGTCCAGCAGGGTGAGAGCCTCGGCGAGGGCAAGCGCGACGCGCGCGACTTCACGCTGTGGAAGGCCGCGAAGCCGGGCGAGCCCTCGTGGCCGACGCCGTGGGGTTCCGGCCGTCCCGGCTGGCACCTCGAATGCTCGGCGATGGCGACGGCGTATCTCGGCGCGGAGTTCGACATCCACGGCGGCGGCGTCGACCTGGTGTTCCCGCACCACGAGAACGAGCGCGCCCAGTCGAACGCGGCGGGCGACCCGTTCGCGCGGTTCTGGCTGCACAACGCCTGGGTGACCATGTCCGGCGAGAAGATGTCGAAGTCGCTGGGCAACACGGTCTCGATCCCGCAGATGCTCAAGGACTACCGGGCGCCCGAACTGCGGTACTACCTGGTCCAGCCGCACTACCGGTCGACGATCGAGTACTCCGACGGAGCGCTCGCCGAAGCCGCGCAGGGCTACCGGCGGATCGAGCAGTTCCTCCGCCGCACGGCGGGCATCGCCGGCGCGGTCCACCTCGGCGAGATCCCGGACGGGTTCGCCGCCGCGCTCGACGACGACCTGGCCACTCCGCAGGCCTTCGCAGTGCTGCACAACACCGTCCGCGATGGTAACGCCGCCCTCGACACGGCCGACAATTCCAAGGCACTCGAAATCGCCGCCGCCGTGCGCGCGATGACCGACGTGCTCGGCCTCGACCCGCTCTCCGCGCGCTGGTCCGAGGCGGGCGGCAATGAGACGCCCACCCGGCAGGCGCTGTCCGAACTCGTGGAAGGGCTGCTCACCGAACGGCAGCAGGCCCGCGCCGAGAAGGACTTCGCCCGTGCGGACGCCGCGCGTGACCGCCTCCAGCAGGCGGGCATCGTGGTGGAGGACACCCCGAACGGTCCACAGTGGACCGTCAAGGACGTCTGACACTTACTCGGTTTCTAGCTCAAGGATTCTCACTGATGGCAGGCAACTCCCGGCGCCAGGGCGCTATTCGCAAGCCCGGCACGAAGAAGGGTCAGGTCGTCGGCTCCGGCGGCCAGCGCCGGAAGGGCCTCGAAGGCAAGGGCCCGACGCCCAAGGCCGAGGACCGGCCCGGCCACAAGGCGTACCGGATGGCCAACGCGCGTGACCGCAAGGACCAGGCGCGGCAGAAGAAGGCCGACAAGCCGGAACTGATCGCCGGGCGCAACCCGGTGGTCGAGGCGCTGCGCGCCGACGTGCCCGCCACCGCGCTGTACGTCGCGATCAACATCGAGATCGACGACCGCGTGAACGAGGCCGTCCGGCTCGCCGGCGACAAGGGCATCTCGATCCTGGAGATCCCGCGCGAGGAACTGGACCGCAAGACCAACCGGGCCATGCACCAGGGCCTCGGCCTGCAGGTCCCGCCGTTCGTCTACGCCGATCCGCGTGACCTGATGGCCGTGGCGAAGGACTCGGGGCAGACCCCGCTGTTCGTCGCGCTCGACGGCGTCACGGACCCGCGCAACCTCGGCGCGGTGATCCGCTCGGCCGCCGCGTTCGGCGCGCAGGGGGTCCTCCTGCCGGAGCGGCGCAGCGCGGGCATGACCGCGGTCGCGTGGCGGACCTCCGCCGGTACCGCGGCCAAGCTGCCGATCGCCGTCGCGACCAACCTGACCCGTCAGCTGAAGGCGTGGAAGGACGACGGCCTGATGGTCGTCGGCCTCGACGCGGACGGCTCGGTGGACATCGACGAACTCGACCTCGCGGCGGATCCGCTGGTCATCGTGCTCGGCTCGGAAGGCCGCGGGCTGTCCCGGCTGGTGCGCGAGACCTGCGACGCGACCGTGTCGATCCCGATGGCGGCGGGCGTCGAATCGCTCAACGCTTCGGTCGCGGCCGGGGTGCTGCTGGCCGAGGTGGCTCGCCGCCGACGGCTCGCGGGACGTGTCTGACCCCGCACTTCGCCACACGGTGCGGGAACCTCAGGCTAAGGTCACCAGCGGATAATGCGTAACCGCCCTGGGGGACCCCGCACCGATGTCGTTCATTTCACCGCTGTTCCTGTGGTACTTCATGCCGGCGGTCCTGCTCGCTGTTCTGGTGTGCCCGCGCAGCTGGCGGAACGGCATCGTCGCGGTCGGCAGCCTGATCTTCTACGCCACCGGCGCGGGGCCGTACACGCTGGTCCTGCTCGGCTGCATGGTGGTCAACTTCCTGGCCGGGCCCGCGCTGGAGCCGAACGCTTGGGACCTGCAGAACAAGCGGCGCAAGCGGCTGCTGCTCGGCGTCATCGGCCTCAACGTCGGCATGCTGCTGATCTGGAAGTACGCCGGGTTCGCGACGCAGCAGATCGCGGCCGTGACGCACTGGTTCGGCGGCGATTTCCCGGTGGCCGACCTGGTCATCCCGATCGGCATCTCGTTCTACACGTTCCACCACATCTCCTACGTGGTGGACATCTACCGCGGTGAACGCCGCGCGCTGCGCAACCCGGTGTCGTTCGCCGCGTACATCGCGATGTTCCCCCAGCTGGTGGCCGGGCCGATCGTGCGGTTCCGGGAGATCGCCGACCAGCTGCCGCAGCAACGGTCCCACCGCCTCGACGACATCGCCGCCGGTTTCCCTCGGTTCGCGCTCGGGCTGTGCAAGAAGACGATCATCGCGGACTCGCTCAGCCCGATGGTGGACGCCTGCTTCAACACGCCACCGGACCAGATGACCTTCGCGATCGCCTGGCTCGGCGCGATCGGGTACACGCTTCAGCTGTTCTTCGACTTCTCCGGATACTCCGACATGGCGATCGGGCTCGGCCGCATGCTCGGCTTCCGGCTCCCGGAGAACTTCGCGAGACCGTACTCGTCGGTGACGATCACCGAGTTCTGGCGGCGGTGGCACATGTCGCTGTCGCGCTGGTTCCGCGACTACGTCTACATCCCGCTGGGCGGCAACCGCGCCGGCGCCGGGCGCACCTACCGGAACCTCTGCATCGTGTTCGTGCTGACCGGGTTCTGGCACGGCGCGCAGTGGACGTTCCTGATCTGGGGCATGTATCACGGCGCGATCCTGATCGTGGAACGCGCTTTCGGCTACGACGTCACCCCCGAGTCGCAGGCCGCCCGCATCGGCCGCCGCGCGCTGACACTCGTTCTCGTGGTCTTCGGCTGGGTGTTCTTCCGCGCCAAGGATCTGCCGCACGCGCTCGGCATGATCGGGCACATGGTGCTGCCGGACTTCACGGGCCTCACCGACGTCGTCGAGAGCGCGGTGACCAACCAGCGGCTGGTCATCCTGCTGTGCGCGCTGGCGATAGTGTTCCTGCCCGCGCATCCGGTGACCGGGCCGCTGCTGGAGTCCTCGCGGAGCCGCGCCGCCACGGCGCTGCGGATCGGTGTGATGACCGTCGGGCTGGTGTACGCGGCCATCCTGATCGCGACCGGGACGTTCAGCCCGTTCCTCTACTACCAGTTCTGAGGGAGCCCGGAAGATGACCGAACCGACCGATCTGGCCAAGCTGCCCGGCGTGATCCCGTACGTCGACAACCACGACGGTCCGCGGCGGCTGCTCACCATCGAGATACGCCCGTTCCCGTCGTCCATGGTGCCGTACGCGCCCTTCGTGAGCATCGACGGCAGGCAGTTCGTGGTCTCCTGGGGGGCGGTCACCTTCGAGATCCCCGCCGACCGGAACGTCCACGTCAGCGCACACCTGCACACCAATTACGGGTCACAGGCCGCCGCGACGCCGTTCGCCTCGATCGTCCTGGCTCCGCATCAGGAGCCCGTCCGGCTGACCACCCAGTTCACCGGCAAGGGTGGTTCGATCTTCCCGGTCGGCTAGCTTCGCCGCATGACCGACGACTGGAAGCGGGATCGGATCGGTTCGGCGCTGCGCGGGGAGAACCCGACGGTGCTGCGGCGGCTGGACGCGGGCTTCGCGGTGATCGGCGATACGCAGTTCCTTCCTGGTTACTGCGTTCTGCTGACCGATTCTCCCCGCGCCGGCAGGCTGACCGACCTATCGCGGCCGCGGCGGCTGGAGTTCCTGGGGGACATGGAGTTGCTCGGCGAAGCCGTCGAAAACGTCTGTGCGCGTAGGGATCCGGGTTTCCGCAGGGTGAATCTGGAGATCCTGGGCAATACGGATCCGTTCCTGCACGCCCATGTTTGGCCGCGGTACGACTGGGAACCGGCCGACGTGGTCGGACGGCCGGTCTGGCTGTATCCAGTGGAGAACTGGGCCGCTTCGCTCGGACCTCAGCACGACTCGCTGCGTTCAGAGCTGACCGCGGAGATCGACAGGCTGCGTGCCGCGTCGAGTACAAGCTGAGCGAACTCCTTGCCCCGCACCATCGGCAGGTAGTGCCCGGCTTTCGGCACGGTGACGAGGCGCCCGTCGGCGCAGGCGTCGAGAAAGCGGCGTTCGTGGCGACGGAAGTGATCGCATGACCCGTTGACGATCCAGGCGGGGCCCGGATAGGCCGCGAGTTCCGCCAGCACGTCGAAGTCCGCGAAGGCCTTGGCGACGTCCGGGATGACCTCGGTCGCGATGCCGCCGCCGATCACCTCTTCGGCGAGTTTCGGTGGCAGGGCACTTCGGAACTGCCGTCGGCTGAGACCTTCACCCCGGTCCGGGAGCCGCATGAGCAAGCGGTGCGCTACGCGGAACGGTGTCTCCAGCGTTCTGCCGGGCAGGTAAGTCGAACCCGCGACGACGAGGCCTGCCACGCGCTCCGGATACCGCGCGGCCGCGGCGATGGCGACGTAACCACCGAGGGAATGCCCGACGACCAGAGCGGGCTCCTCGGCGGCATCGGCGACCGCGTCCGCCGCGGCTGCCAGGGTGAACCGCTCGCCTCGCCGCGTGCCGTGTCCCGGCAGGTCGACCGCTTTCGCGGGATGCGCCGAGCGTTCCAGCTGCTCGGTCCAGGCGGCGCGACTGAGCCGGATGCCGTGGACGAAAACGAGGGGGACCATGGAGTACCTCCTGAAAGCAACGCACCGTTGCGTTGCAACGTACGCCTGCCCGCCACACAACGCAACGGTGCGTTGTATTGTTGCCCGGTGAGCACCCGGAACGGCCCGCGCAAGGCCGAGGCGATCTTCGCCGCCACCCTCGAACTTCTGGCCGAGCACGGCTACGACAAGCTCGCCATCGAGGCCGTCGCCGCCCGGTCCGGCGTCAACAAGACGACGCTGTACCGATGGTGGCCGTCGAAGGACGCGCTTCTGGCCGCCGCGCTGCGCGATTCCGATCTGTTCGCCGTCGACCTCCCCGACACCGGCAGCCTGCGTGGCGATCTTCTCGCCGTGGCAACGCAAATCCACCGGCTGCTGACCTCGGACCGCACCGCACCGGTCGTCACGGCGACCTTGACCGCGGGCCCCCGGCGCCCCGAACTCGGTGACGTGGCGAGAAGTTTCTTCGCCGACCGCATGGCACGCGAAGAGCCGATCTTCGAACGCGCCACCGCGAGAGGCGAGCTGCGCGGCG
The DNA here is from genome assembly GCF_900105055.1 of Amycolatopsis lurida. NCBI lineage: Bacteria > Bacillati > Actinomycetota > Actinomycetes > Pseudonocardiales > Pseudonocardiaceae > Amycolatopsis > Amycolatopsis lurida. The sequence continues at coordinate 4,762,280 of NZ_FNTA01000004.1, read as the reverse complement.
GCGTCGATCCGGTTCTGGTGATGGATCTGCTCGCGGGATCGATCTGGTTCCGGCTGCTGTTGCGCGGGGACGAAGCCGGTCCGAATTTTCTCGAAGAGGTCGTCGACACGGTATTGGATGGTGCCGCGTGAAAACCGCACTGAAGATCGAATCCGAGCGGCTCGAAGATTATCTCGCCGCCGACGCGATCGTCGATCACGATCACCCCCTGATCCGCGAAACGGCTGACGGACTGTCACCGACCGGTGGCACCGAAGTCGACGTGATTCGTTCGATGTTTCACTTCGTGCGCGACGAGATCGACCATACGGTGGACGCCGCCGATCCCCGGGTCACTCTTATGGCCTCCGAGGTTCTGCGCGAGGGAGTCGGGCTCTGCTACGCGAAGGCCCACCTGCTGGCCGCTTTGCTTCGCAGCCAAGGCATCCCGGCCGGGTTCTGTTACCAGCGGATCGGCGTTCTGCACGGGCTCAACGGCGTGTACCTCGCCGGCCTGGACCGGTGGATCCGGCTCGACCCCAGAGGCAACAAAAACGGTGCGGACGCGCGCTTTCCTTTAATACAAGCGAGCCTGCCGGAAGAGGAGCGGCTCGCGTGGCCCCTGGACCCGAGCAAGGGCGAGATCGACTTCCCCACGGTGTACGCCGCACCGTCTTCGGCGGTCGTCGAAACCTTGTCGTCGGCGAAGCCCGGACCCGCGTGGTACGAAGGAATCCTTCCGCACGCTCCGTGAGTGGTTTTTCCGCGATCCGGCGAAACCTCCGATGCGAAACCGGCATCGCGGTGCGTCACATTCGTTGTTGGTAGCTTTCCCCCGAATTTCTTATTTCGACATTGTCACGATGCGCGTAGAGTAACTCCCCGCACTCAAACAGATACGCACTGCGTTCGTCCGTTCGAGTGCTGATCAAGGAGGTGACCTTCGTGCCCGCGGAAGCCGATCGGCTCCGCCGTACCCCGTTGCAAGAGATCTTCTGGACCAGGACGAGTCTGCTGCTCACCGTACTGGTCGTCGTCGCGGGCTTCAGCCTGTGGATCTCCAGCATGATGGATCCCGGCGCCGGCAAGACGCTGCTCACTTCACTGGGCACCGGCACCCTGATCTCCGCGGTGGTCGGCTTCGGCCAGACCCTGATCACCGCCACCGCGTCACAGCGCGCGATGGTGACCCCGGTGATCGAGGAAAGCCGCCGGGCGCTGGAAGCGCTCAGCGCCGAATATCGTTCGCTCAACAAGGAATTCTTCCCCACCCACGTCTTCGAGGCGACCACCGATCCGGATCCGCTGTTCAACCGGGTCATGACCGAAGACCTCGACATGACCAGGCACTACTTCTTCCGCGGGTTCTCCGGCAGGCACGCGGCGGCTCGCTTGCTGTTGTCCCGCACCGAAAGGGAGCTTCGCGTGGTCATCGCCGACCCCCGCGACGAGGGAGCGATCGCCGGCAGGGCGCGCTACCTGTTGCGCAGCGAAGAAGCGGGGATGGACTACGAGACGATCCGGAAGCGGCTCAACGACGAGATCAGCATCGGTCTCGTGGGATTGTTCCTGGCGCGCAGCCGGTGCTCGCTGGTGGACATCACCGTCGTCGCCGATCCGCCACTGGACCGGCTCGAAGTGTTCGACGAGAGCGTTTGGGTGACCTTGTACAGCGACATCCGCGGCGCGACCACGTTGTATCCGCGCACGCTGCGGTTCAGCGAAGGTTCGTTCCTGTACAACAAGGAACGCTCCGAGTTCCTGCGTGTGTCCCAATCCCGTTCCGGACGGCACTTCCGCATTTCGACCACGACGACGAGGGCGGATTTCCTCGCCCTGTACGAAAAGATCACCGGCTCTCCCCTGTCCGAAGAGAACTTCCTCGATCTGGAAGGGAAATTCCACACCTTCCGGAGGGAGTTCACCACACTCGCCGGGTTGAACCCCTGACCTCTCGGCGTCGCACGGCACTAGATTTGAGGAGCTGAAGTTGCTCACTCGCTTGTCCCCCCTCACCCAGCTCTCCACGCTGCTCCGGACCACGGACCTGCCGCTGACACAGCACTGGCAGATCGTTGACGGGATCTTCCGCGACTGGACGTCGAGACCAGCGCTGCGCGACGACCTCCGGCGGCATTTGGCTTCGCTGAGCCCGGACGAGGCGAGCGCGGTCCTCGAGCGGTCCCGGGAGACCACCACCCATTTCGCCTGGTGCCTGCTCGATTGCCCGACCGACCCCTTTTCGATCTGGCTTCACGAGTACAAGGCGCCGTCGGACTGGCGTGAGGGGTACGCCGATTCCGTCCACAATCACAGATATCACTTCTGCACCACGATCCTCCGTGGCAACTATGTCCACGAGCGTTATTCGACCCTGCGAGATCAACTTTCCGGATTGATCACATCGGTTCGGTTACGACGGAGCACGCTGTGCCAGACGGGGTCGGCCGGGGTCATGTACGCGGACGAGTTCCATCGGATTCCCGAGGCCACCGAAGGGACTATGACCTTTCTGGTGAAGTCACGTCCGGTAAGCGAGTTCAGTCTTTCCTATGACCCGAAGACCGGAATCGGACATCGTCACGTTCCGGTCGAGGTCCGATTGGGGGACCTGGCAAGCCGCATCTGACTACATACCGCCGCCAAAGGCGCATACCCTTACTCCACCCGTCCGTAAACGGGATCGGAGAGGTGTATGCGCGCGCGAAAGAACACGATTCCTTCCCATACCATCGAAGCCGTCGATCACCAGGTCCGGCGATTGTGCTGGCGTTATGCGGACAAACTGCAGTTCCACGGCTGGCACCACGTGAGTTTCGTCCGGGCCAAGGCCGCGGGGTTCGCCGAACACAACGGCGCGGATCGCGCCGTCGTCGAGGTGGCGGCGCTGGTGCACGATGTGAACTACATCGTGCACCGGAACTCCCCCGCGGCCGCCGGACGAGACCTTCGGATGAGCATCCTGCGGGAATGCGGTGTCGAAGAGACCGTGGCCCGCTGGATCGACGACATCATCGACGAAGCCGAGATGGCCACCAGAGGCCGGCACATCTCGCTCGAGGCCCAGGCCTTGAGCGACGCCGACACGCTGTTCAAGGCGCTGCCGGTGACGCCCGTCGTGCTCGCCCACCGCTATCTGCGGGAGAACGGGTTGAGCCTCCGCGAGCTGGCGCACAAGATCGTCGGCGAGCAACGCGATGTCCACGACAGTGGCTACTACTTCTACAACCCCAAAGCGGCGGAGAACTACTCCCGCTGGGCGCTGGCGAATCTTCAGTTGTGGCAGTGCATCAAGGAAGCCGTCGACGATCCGACGGTCGTCGAGCTCCTCGACGCGGTACACGCCACGGACTTCGAGGCCGAGCCCGCCGCTTCCTAGTGTCGTCAGCGCTGGCCGTAGCCGCGAAGTTTCTCCACGACGTGCTCGATCTCGGCGGGCGGGAGCAGGTTCGGTGTTCCCGCCGCCCGGGCCGTCAGCCACACCTGGCAGACCCACTCGAGCTGCTGTGCCCGGCTGTACGCGGAGGCGAGGCTGTCGCCGAAGGTGATGGTGCCGTGATTCGCCAGCAGGCAGCCACGGCGGCCTTTCAGGGCTTCCAACATCACTTTGGCGAGTTCTTCGGTGCCGTACGTCGCGTAGGCCGCGACGCGGGCTGTCGGGCCGATCGCGGCGAGCATGTAGTGGATCGGCGGCACTTCGGTGACAAGGGTGGAGACCGCCGTGGCGTGCACGGAATGCGTGTGCACCACGGCGGAGACCGGCTTTCCGTCGGGATCCGCCGTCTGCCGGTACACGGTGAGGTGCATCGGGAGTTCGCTCGTCGGCTTGAGCGAGCCTTCGACGGTTTCCCCGTCGAGGCCGACGACCGGTACGTCCTCCGGCCGCAGCGCGGCGTAGTCGACTCCTGTCGGGGTCACCGCGATCAGGTCGCCTTGCCGCGCGGACACGTTGCCGGAGGTGCCGACCACGAGCCCGTCGGTGGTCATCCGCCGGGCGAATTCGCAGACCGCCAAGCGTTCTTTGGCCAGGATCACCGTCACAACCTCCAGAGTCCGCGGGCCGCGGCCAGTGAGGCCTGATAGTCGGCATAGCCCTGCTCGTAGAACTCTACGTTCCCAGGCCGGACCTCCACGACACGTGCGCTATCCGCCCAGAGTTCCCGGTCGACCGGTTCGCCGAGGGCGTCCGCCGCGACGATCACCGCTCCCCGGGCGCCGACACCGGGATCGCCGGGGATCACGATGGGCCGCCCGAGAACGTCGGCGAAGATGCGGGTCCATTCGAGCGAGCGAACCCCGCCGCCGCAGGCGTACAACGTGCCGGTGAGCCCGGCGGCGTCGAAGCAATGCCTTGCCGCGTAAGCGATCGACTCGCACAGCGCCCGGACGATGTCGCCGCGTTCGCTCTCCAGGCTCAGCCCGGAGAACTGCGCCCTCGCCGAGGCGTCGACGAACGGCGCTCGCTCACCCGACGCGGAGAGGAACGGCAGCGCGCGAACACCACCCGCGCCCGGCCTGCTCGCGTCGAGCAGCGGGCCGATCTCCTCGACCGCGATGCCGAACAGGCGGCACACCCAGTCGATTCCCGCGGTGCCGACCATCGCCGGCATCGCCCGCAGGAACTCTCCTTCCTCCGGTGTGCAAAGGAACATGCCCGCCGGCTCGCCCTCCGGATCGAACTCCGCCGAATCCGTCAGGACCTGGCACGCGAGGGTGGTGCCCGCCGTGAGGATGCCGTCGCCCGGGCGCCGTACGCCGGCGCCGATGGCACTCGCGGGCAGGTCGAACGGGCCCGCGCTGACCGGCAGCCCGACCGGAAGGCCGAGCAACGCGGCTCCGCGCTCGTCCAACCGGAAGACGGTCTTCGGCGCCGCGGGCTCCGCGAACAGGCTCCGGCGGTGGGAAAGGCCGACGGCCGCGATGGCGTCTTCGTCGTAGCGGCGGGTCGCCGGGTCGAGGAAGGGCAGCGAAGCATCCGATGCGTCGACGGTGATCTCGCCGGTCAGCCGCTGGAGCACCGCGTCGACGCAGTAACCCGCCACCGCCGCCCTGTCCAGCGACTCCGGTTCATGGATGTCCAAAAAGGACATTATCGCCGCGGCGCAGCCCGGGAACATTCCCGACGCCGTGCGGCGGAACACTTCCCTGGTCACTCCGTCGGCCTGCCATTGGGCGAGCAGCGAATTCGCCCGTCCGTCGAGCCAGGAGATCGCCGGGCGCACTGCCTCCCCGGATTCGTCGCGCAGCCACAGCCCGTCGCCCTGTCCGGTGAGGGCCAACGCGGTGACCCGGCCGTCGAGACCGGCGGCGACCTTGCGCACCACCGTCGCCACGGTGCCGAGCACCTGGTCGAGGTCTTGTTCGACCAGCCCGCCCGGCAAGTGGTGCACTTCGGACGTGGTGCACGCGCTCGCCACGGACATCCCGGCCTTGTCGAAGACGACCGCCTTAGTCAGTGACGTGCCGATGTCGACGCCGATGATCATGGCCGCAGGACCTCGGGGTTCGCCAGATTCGCGAGCGCTTCCCCGCGAACGTACCGGCCGACCTCGGCGGCGACGATGTTCGCCGCCCGCTCCGCCGTCTGCCTGCTGGCTCCGGCGAGATGCGGGGTCGCGATCACGTTCGGCGCGTCCCTCAAGGCCCAGTCCGCGGGCGGAGGCTCGACGTCGTACACGTCGAGCGCGAGCGCGCCGAGCCGTCCCGAGCGCAGGGCTTCCGGCAGCGGGGAGTAGTCCAGCAGGCCGCCGCGCGCGGTGTTGACCAGTACGGCCCCCTTCGGCAGCAGGGCGAGTTTGGCGGCGTCGATCAGGTGCCGGGTCTCCTCGGTGAGCCGGGCGTGCAGGCTCACCACGAAACTGCGGCGCAGCAGATCGTCCAGCTCGACGCGCTCCGCGCCGTCGGCCGCGATCTTGGCCGGGTCGGCGAACGGGTCCGAGACCAGCACCTTCGCGCCGAACGCCACGAGTACTTTGGCCACCCGCGCGCCGATCGCGCCGTAGCCGACCAGGCCGACGGTGGTCCCGTCGAGTTCGAGACCGGCCTGGTCGTAGGCGTAGTAGTCACCGCGCCATGTGCCGCCCAGCAGTTCGGCAGAGGACGTCGAGATCCGGCGCATCGCGGCGAGGATCATCCCCACCGCGAATTCGGCGGCGGCGCCGGCGTTGCGGCCGGGCGCGTACGTCACCGCGACACCCGCCTCGGTGGCCGCCGCGAGGTCCACGTTGACCGGTCCTCCCCGGCACACCGACACGAGCTTGAGCCCCGGCGCGGCGGCGAACACCTGCTTGGTGAAGGGTGCCATCTGGGTCACCGCGACCTCGGCTCCCGCCAGCGCCTCGATCACCTGCTCCTCGGTGCCGCTCGCTTCGTGCACGTTCGCGACCGGGCCGAACGGCTCCACCGGCCACGGCAGGGTCAGTTCCGAGAGTTCGTGCCCGGCGCCGATCTCGGCACGGACGGCGTCGGCCAGCAGGCCGGTGCCGACGAAATGGTCTCCCGCAGCGAGTATCCGCAACTCTGCGTCCTCTCTCCGTGCCCGGATCGGGCAGTTCTCAGTGTCTGTTGGTGAACCCGCTACCGCAATCGACGCCGCTCGGCTTCGCCTGCCGATTCAGTGCGCTTGCTCGTATTCGGTGATGTGCGCGACCTTGCTCGCGCTGGCCGAGGCCGGGTCAAAGCGGTAGCCGACCCATTCGGCGACGATCTTCTTCGCCAGCTCCGGACCGATCGCCCGGGCGCCGAAGGTGATCACCTGACAGTCGTTCGACTTGACCGAACGCTCGGCCGAGTACGAGTCGTGCGCGACCGTGGCCCGCACCCCCGGGACCTTGTTCGCCGAGATCGCCATGCCGATCCCGGTCCCGCAGACCAGCACACCGCGATCCGCCTCGCCCCGCGCGATCCTCTCCGCCGCCGCGAGGCCGAGCAGTGGATACGCCTTGTCGTCGGAGCCGTCGGCCACGCCGAGGTCGGTGACCGCGTCCACCCGGTCATCGGCGAGGAGCAGGTCACGCAGCTGGTCCTTGAGGGCGACCCCGGCGTTGTCCGCCGCCACCACGATCCGCATTTCAGTCTTCCTTTCCCAGAGCCTGGCCGACCGCGGTGACGAGCAGTGCGAACGAAGTGGCCCCGGGATCGGGGTGCCCTTCGCTCCGCTTCGCCAACCGCGCCGCCCGTCCCTTGGCGGGCAGCAGGTCCGCCGTGGCCTCGGCCGCGCTCACGGCGACCTGGGCCGCCTTCTGCCAGGCCTGCGGGACGTCGGCGCCCGCCTCGGCCTGTTCGCGCAACGCCAGCCTGAACGGCTCGATGGCGTCGAGCATGGTCTTCTCGCCGGGTTCGGCCTTGCCCAGTTCGACGAACGCCTTTACCGCGCCGTCCACCGCGCTCGCGAGTGTTTCCGTGGTGACCTCTTCGCCCGACAGACCCCGCAGTCCCGCGCCGGTCTCGGCGAGCAGGACTCCGTACAACGCGCCGGACGCACCGCCCGCCGCGTCGGCGAACGCCGTCCCGGCGGCCAGGAGCGCGGTCGACAGGGAGTCTTCGTCGCGTCGCGCGGCGGCCACCGCGGCCCGCATTCCCCTGGTCATGCCCAGACCGTGGTCGCCGTCCGCCGCGACCGCGTCCAACCTGCCGAGTTCGGCTTCGTTGGCCTCGATGTCATGGAGGGCCGCCGTCAACGCGCGGTCCACGATGCCCTGGCCCGGCACGGTCTCGGCCAGCAGCGAGTCCACTGTGGACTCCAACGGCACCTGTGCCAGCGCGGCACCGGTGCTCCGGTAGCCCGGGGTGTCGCAAGGAGCCGCGTAGAGCTCGGCGAGTTCGTCGTCGAGCACCAGGATCGACAGCGAGACACCCGCCATGTCGAGCGACGTGACGAATTCGCCGACCTCGGTGTGCAGTGGGCCGAGCCCCGCCGCGGCGAGCCGTTCGTGCACGCGGGTGTAGGTGACGAACATCTCCTCGTATTTGGTGCGGCCCAGCCCGTTCAGCAGGACCACCACCCGGCCGTCACCGGCGGGCAGCTCCGGGAGGAGGCCGTCGACCAGTTCGTCGGCCAGCTCCCGTGCGCTCAGCCTGCCGACCGTGCGCACGCCGGGCTCGCCGTGGATGCCGAGCCCGAGCTCCATCTCGCTCTCGCCGACGGTGAACAGCGGGGCGGAAGCACCGGGCAGGGTGCAGCCGCCGAACGCGACGCCGAAGGTGCGGGTGTTCGCGTTCGCCTTCTCCGCCACCGCGTGCACGGCGGCCAGATCGTCACCGCGTTCGGCGGCGGCACCCGCGATCTTGAAGACCAGGAAGTCGCCCGCGACACCGCGGCGCTTCTCCGGCGCGTCGGCAGGGCCACTGGCGATGTCGTCGGTGACCAGGATCGTCCGGCTTTCGACGCCCTCCGCGGCCAGCCTGCGCGCGGCGAGCCCGAAATGCAGCACGTCACCCTGGTAGTTGCCGTAACCGAAGAGCACGCCGGCACCGCTCTCCGCGGCCCGCGCGGTGCGGTAGACCTGCTCGGCGCTCGGGCTGGTGAACACGTCACCCACCACGGCGCCGTCGGCGAGGCCGGGGCCGACCAGCCCGGCGAACGCGGGGTAGTGCCCGCAGCCGCCGCCGATCACCACCGCGACCTTGGGCGCGGAGTCCTCCCGGCGCAGCACGCCGTAGGCATCGGGCACCTTGCGCACCGAACGCCCGTAGGCGGTGACGAACCCGTCGAGCCAGTCGCGTTTGAACGTCTCCGCGGCACCGAGGACGGTCATCGTCCGCTCGTTTCCGCGAGTTCACCGGACAGGTACGCGAGCAGCTTGCGCCGCACGTCGTCGTTGTTCTCCGCGACTTCGGCGGCCAGCCGGAGCGCGTCCGGCTTCGGTGGGTACACCGGGTTCGGCAACGCGATCACGGTGAGCCCGGCCGCGGCGGCGGCACGGATGCCGTTGCTGGAGTCTTCGACGCCAAGGCATTCCTCACCGGACCGGCCCAGCCTGGCCGCGGCTTCGAGGTAGACGTCCGGACTCGGCTTGCCCCTGGCGACCTCGGCGCTGGAGACGGTCGCGGAGAACTCACCGGTGAGCCCGTGTTTGCCGAGTACCGCGTCGATCACCCGGCGGGCGGCCGACGACGCCAGCGCGACCGGCACCTTCGCGCTCACTTCGCGGACCACCTCACCGGCGCCCGGCAGCAAGGGCGCCTCGCCCGCCTCGATCGCGGCGATCATGCCGTCCACCACGGCACGCTCGACCTCGGCCGCGCTTTCCGGGGTGCCGGACCGCTTCGCGAGGTACGCGGCCCATTCGGGCGCGCTCATCCCCTGCACGGACGCGGTGTCCTCAGCCGTCCATTCGGTGTGGTGCCGGGCGGCGTACGCCACCCAGTTCTCCTCCCAAAGGTGTTCACTGTCGACGAGGACACCGTCCAGGTCGAACACCACCGCGGCGAGTGCCATCCGGCATCTCCTTTCACATCGATACTGTTAAGTTAACATCGGTGATGTGATCTGGACAAGCCTCGAGGAGGGATCCCGTGGTCGCACGGTTGTTATTGGCACGGCACGGCCAGACCGAATGGCACGCCGAGAACCGATATGCGGGCAGCAGCGACGTCGCGCTGACCGAGGAAGGGCTGCGCCAGGCGGACGAACTCGCCGGCTTCGCCGCGGCGGTCAAGCCGTCGGCCGTCTTCTGCTCGCCCCAGAGCCGGGCTCGTCGCACGGCGGAGCCTTCGGCCGAGGCCCTGGGGCTGCCCCTGCGAGTGGTCGACGGGTTGCGCGAAGTCCACTTCGGACTGATGGAAGGACGCACCCGGGACGAGCTGGCGGCGTCGGATCCCGATGCGGTCGCACGATTTCTCGCCGATCCCGTGACCGGCGCCTTCCCCGGTTCGGAGCCTCCGGAGGAGGCGGCCGCCCGCGGAGCCGGGGCCTTGCGCGGGATCGCCGCCGAGGCGCCGGGCCAGACGGTGCTGGTCGTCGCGCACAACACGCTGATCAGGCTGACCCTGTGCGCACTGCTCGGCATTCCGCTCGAGACCTACCGCACGGTGTTCCCGCGGCTGGACAACGCGGCCGTCACCGAGATCGCGATCGACGGCACGCGCACCGGCCTACTGCGCCTCAACCAGCCGGCGCACACGCGATACTGAACGGTATGAGCGATGAGAAGACGGCCGGTGCGAGCGCACACTCTCGTAACACGCGTCAGCAGCTGATCACCGAATACGTCTTCAAGACCGGCTCCGCGAGCATCGCCGAACTGGTGGAACTCACCGGCGTCAGCACCATGACGGTGCACCGCGACGTCGACGAACTGGCCCGTCGCGGCCTGCTGCGGAAGTACCGGGGTGGCGTCTCGGCCATGCCGTCGACCGTCTTCGAAAGCAACGCCGACTACCGGATGAACGTGCATTCGGAGGAGAAGATGGCCATCGCCGCGCACGCGTTCGCCCGCGTCGAACCGGGGATGTCGATCCTGCTCGACGACTCCACGAGCGCCCTCGCGCTGGCGAAGATGCTGCACCGGGTCACCCCGCTCACCGTCGCGACGAACTACCTCGGCGCCATCGAACTGCTCAAAGGCGTCCCCGACCTGCGGCTCATCTGCATCGGTGGCGACTACTCGGCGACCCACGACTCGTTTCTCGGCATGCAGAGCCTCGAGGCGATCGAGCGGATCAACGTCGACGCGACCTTCGTCTCCACCTCGGCGATGAACACGCGGATGACGTTCCACCAGGAGCCGGAGATCGTGATGCTGAAACGCGCGATGCTGGCCAGCGCCCGGATGAAGGTGCTGCTGATGGACCACAGCAAGACCGAACGCACGGCACTGCACCGGCTGGCGCCGTTGAGCGACTTCGACGTCCTGATCGTCGACGACGGGGTGGAAGAACACCTGGCCGAGGAGATGCGAAGCCAGGTGGAAGTGGACATCGCGGAACTCTGAGGTTTCGGCGGGCTCGGCTGTCGGTCGCGAGTGGCGAATGGGTCAGAGTCCGACTCGCCACTTCCCATTCCCTTGATCTGGGCCTCCTTGGCGACGCAGCTCCACGGCATAGGGGGTCGTGAGTGTTTTGGGTCGTTCTAACGACCCAAAACACTCACGACCCCCTATGCCGATGCCGCCGTTTCGCGTGATCCGGCGGACGACACGCGTGACTGGATGGACGTGATGGCCCACCACTCCGACCCGCCCGGGCGCGGGAGGCTAACACGAAAATCCATCGATGTAACATCTTGAAAGTTAAGTTAACACGATCCATGATACGCTGAACACGACGTCATGGAGGCGTGCATGAACCAGATGACACCGACGTTATCGCGATCCGGGAGCGGGTTCGCCCGCGTACTGAACCGTTGGGGCCTGCCCGCCCCGCTGTTCCTCGGCTACGCCGGGCTGCTGCTGTTCATGATCGGCGACGGGGTCGAGTCGGGCTTCATCGCGCCGTTCATGGCGGACAACGGCGCGGGCACCGAGATCAAGGCCTCGTACGTGATCACCGTGTACGGCGTCGCCGTGATGCTGGCGTCGTGGTTGTCGGGCGCGCTGTCGGACCTGTGGGGGCCGCGGCGCGTGATGATGATCGGCCTGGCCATCTGGCTGGTGTTCGACGTGCTGTTCCTCGCGGTCGCGGTCTCCGGTGAGAGCTACCCGTTGATGCTGGTGTTCTACGGTCTCCGCGGCTTCGGCTATCCGATGTTCGCGTTCGGTTTCCTGGTCTGGATCACCGCGGTGGCGCCGGTCGCCAGGCTCGGCGCGGCCGTCGGCTGGTTCTACTTCGCGTTCACCGGCGGGTTGCCGACACTGGGCGCGCTGGTCGCGAGCTTCACGAACCCGGTGCTGGGCCAGTACGGCACGCTCTGGTTGTCGGTGGCGCTGCTGGCGCTCGGCGGACTGCTGGCGATCTTCGGGGTCCGGCAGCGGACGGGGTACACGCGGCTCGCGCCGCCGGACGTGAAACCGGTGCAGAGCCTGGTGTCCAGCGTGTCGATCGCCTGGAAGAAGCCCCGCGTCGGAGTCGGGATGCTCGTCCGCGTCATCAACACCGCGCCCGAGTTCGGGATGCTGGTGTTCTTCCCGACGATCTTCATCGAGGACATCGGGTTCGGGGAGAGCCGCTGGCTCCTCCTGGTCTCGGTCATCTACGGGACGAACATCTTCTTCAACCTGATCTTCGGCGTGCTGAGCGACCGGATCGGCTGGCGCACCACGATCTTCTGGTTCGGCGCGATCGGCTGCGCGATCTCGATCCTGTTGCTGTACTTCGTCCCGATCGCCATGGGCGCCGAGTACTACTGGCTCGCGCTGCTCGTCGGCGCGCTGTACGGCGCCACGCTCGCCGGGTTCGTGCCGATCTCGGCGCTGCTCCCGTCCCTCGCCCCGGAGAACAAGGGCGGCGCGATGGCGCTGCTGAACCTCGGCGCGGGCGCGGCGGCGTTCGTCGGGCCGGCGATCGTCAGCCTGTTCCTCGGCCCGCTGGGCGCGGCCGGAGTGGTGATCGTCTTCGCCGCGCTGTACCTGGTCGCGGCGGTCATGGTGCGCTACCTGAAATTGCCCGATGAGACGGCGAAGGCGATCGAAGAGGACAAGAGTCTGCAAGAAGTCGGAGAGAAGGTCGTCACCACGTGAACCAGCCCGTCACGATCGGCATCGACGTCGCCACCGCGGGGGTCCGCGCCCTCGCGGTGGGCGGCGGCACCGTCCTCGCCGCGGCCGCCGCGCCGCTGCCCGCACCGGTCCGCGACGGCCGCGGGCGCAGCGAACAGGACGCGAGGTCCTGGTGGCCCGCGGTGAAGACGGTGCTGGCGAAGGTCACCGGCGAGCTGCCGGGCAGGGGCGGCGAGGTCGCCGCGGTGGCCGTCGCCGCGACGTCGGGGACGATCGTCGGGGTCGGCGCCTCGGGCGAGCCGGTCACGCCCGCGCTGATGTACGACGACAGGCGTGGCGCGGAACTCAACCGCAAGGCCACCGAGCTCGGCGCGGACCGCTGGCGGCGGCTCGGTTTCGGCGTGTCCGCCACGGCCGCGCTCGGCCGCATCGCCTGGCTGGCCGAGCACGTCCCCGGCGTCGCCGCGATCCGGCACACGCCGGACCTCATCGCCGCCGAACTGACCGGCGGGCCGGTGGCCGCCGACTGGTCGCACGCGCTGAAGAGCGGCTACGACCCGCTCGCCCTCGAATGGCCGGGCGAGGTCTTCGCTGCCTTAGGGGTACCGGGAAGCCTGCTCCCGACGGTGGTCGCGCCGGCCACCGTGCTGGGCAGGGTGGCCCGTCCGGTCGCCGGTCTCCCGGCAGGCTGCCCGGTCGTGGCCGGGATGACCGACGGCTGCGCGGGCCAGCTCGCGGCCGGTGCGGTCACCCCGGGGACCTTCGTCGGCATCCTGGGCACGACCTACGTCCTCAAGGGAGTCACCGAAGAACTGGTGCCGGATCCGACGGGGGCGATGTACAGCCACCGTCATCCGGACGGCTGGTGGCTCCCGGGCGGCGCGTCGAACACCGGCGGCGAGGCCGTCGCCGGGCAGGAGCGCCTGCTCGAACTCGACGCGGCGGCGGCCGCGCTGGGCCCGGCGAAGGTCGTCGCGTATCCGTTGCGGCGCAAGGGTGAACGGTTCCCGTTCGCCAGCGCGGACGCCGAGGGCTTCGTGTCCGGCGAGGCCGACGAGGTCGAGCTCCACCGGGCCAGGCTGGAAGGGGTCGCCTTCCTCGAACGGCTGGCGTTGGACCACCTCCGCCGCCTCGGCGTCACGATCACCGATCCGCTGCTGGCCGCGGGCGGCGGCAGCAAGAGTCCTTTGTGGACGCGGATCCGGGCGACCGTCACCGGTCTCGGCCTGCGGGTGTCACCCCAGGCCGAAACGGGGTACGGCGCCGCGCTGCTCGCCGCGGCAGGTGTCCTGCCCGGCGGGCTCACGGAGGCTTCCGCCGGGCTCGGCCGAGGCGTGCTGGTCGAACCCGACGAGCGCGAAAGCGCCGCGCTCGCCGAGTCGTACCGGCGGTTCTGCACCGAGCTGCACACCAGGGGCTGGATCGACGACGAGCTGTTCGCCGTCACCCTGCGGTGAGAGATCAGGAAGGACGTGGGCCGTTGGTCTTGTCGGGAGCGGGCTTCGGTGCCTCGGCGTCAGGAGCGGGAGCCAGCAGCTTGATGGCCTCCTGGACGGCGGCGTCCGTGGCGGAAAGCCGCTCGGCGACCTTCGACCGGAGTTCCAGCGAAAGCTTCCGAGCCTGCTGAGCTTCGGTCTGCTGGGTCTTCGCGTCGGCGAGGGCCTCCGCGACCTGCTCCTGCTTCGCGGCGATGTCCTCCGCGGAAGACTTCTCCGCCTTGGCGATCTTCGCCGCCGAGATCCGTTCGGCTTCGGCACGTTTGGCCGAGGACACCCGGTCGGCTTCCGCGATCTTGTCCGCGGACGCCTTCTCCGCCTCCGCGCGACGAGCGGCCGATGCCTCTTCGGCCTTCTTGTCCGCCGCGGCGCGGGCCCGGACACTCTCCAGGTCCAGTTGCTTGCGCTTCTGCGCCGCCTCGGAGTTCAGTCGTTCGATCTCGGCCTTGGCGTCCGCGAGCAGCTTCTCGCGTTCCGCCTGCGCGTCCTTGGCCGCCTTGTCGATCGCGCGCTGCGTCTCGTGGGCGTACTTGTCCGCTTCGGCCCGCGTCGCCTTGGCGTCGGCTTCCGCGGCGGCCTTGAGGTCGGCGATCTCCTCCTCGGCGAGCTGCATCATCATGCGGACGCGTTCGGCCATCGCGCCGGCGCCGGACGGGCTCGAGCTCATCCGCACGAGAGCGGCCTTGGTCTCGTCCAGTTCCTTCTGGGCGTGGCCGAGCGCCTTGGTGAGCTCGCCGGCGGTCGCCACGGCCTCGTCGCGGCTGCGTGAGGCCTGCTTGATTTCGGCCGCCAGCTCGGCGAGACGCTCGTCGACCTGACGCTTGTCATAGCCCCGCACGGAGCCCGCGAATTGGGACGATTTCGCTGAGGGCGCCTGAGGCGCCGTCTTCTCAGGAGCGACCATGGCGGCCACCTTAATGAGCGGGGACCCGTCGGGTAGTACCGCCAAACGGCTGCACTCGGCGTACGACGGGTCGATCACATGGCATCCTGCATTGTTGACAGGTCGTAAGCAGAGGAGGCCCGGTTGGACATCTCGGCGATCCTCGAAGACATCCGCGAACACTGGCACGTCTACGCCACGATGCCCTTCATCGCCGCGCTCATCGGGTACATCACGAAACGCGTCGCGATCGAGATGATGTTCCGGCCGTTGGAATTCGTCGGGATCAAGCCCTTCCTCGGCTGGCAGGGGGTCATCCCGGCCAACTCCCGCCGGATGGCGACCACCGCCGTCGACCTGCTGACCAAGAACCTCGTCGATCCGCAGGAGATCTTCTCCCGGCTCGATCCCGAGGAAGTGGTCAAGGAACTCGAGGAGCCGCTCCTCAAGGCCGTCGAGGACGTCACCCGCGAGGTGATGGAGCAGTACCAGCCCAGATTGTGGGAACTGCTGCCGACCCGGGCGCAGCGCATGCTGGTCGACCAGGTCCGGGCGCAGGCGCCGAAGGTCGTCGCGCGGCTGATGCGTGAGGTGTCGACGAACATCGACGAGGTCCTCGACGTCAACGAGATGCTGATCAACGCGATGGTCCGCGACAAATCGCTGACCTGCCGCCTGATCAAGGAGGTCGCGACCCCGGAGCTCCGCTTCATCGCCCGGTCCGGTATCTGGTTCGGTTTCGCCATCGGCCTGATCCAGTTCGTCGCGTGGGCGCTGACGAAGCAGCCGTTGATCATGCCGATCTTCGGTTTCGTCACGGGCTTCGTCACGGATTGGCTGGCCTTGAAGATGATCTTCTACCCGCGTGAGCCGCGCCGGTTCCTGTTCTTCAGCTGGCAGGGCATGTTCCAGAAACGCCGCCAGGCGGTCGCCAAGGACTACGGCGCGCTGATCGCGGACGAGGTGCTCACCGTGCGGAACGTGATGGAGGCCGTGCTCACCGGGCCCAAGTCGGACAAGCTGTTCGCGATGATCACTCGCGAGGTGCAGCGCACCATCGATGCGCAGGCGAGCATCGCGAAACCCTTGGTGGCGCTGACCGTCGGCGGGGTCCAATACCAGGAGATGAAGAAGGCCGCGGCGGAGAAGGCGATCGCGTATCTCCCCGAAACGGTGAAACACGTCGAGAGCTACGCCACTGACGCGCTCGACGTCCGCAACACCATCGTCACGAAGATGCAGCAATTGACCCCGCTCGAGTTCGAGGGGATCCTGCGGCCCGCCTTCCAGCAGGACGAATGGAAGCTGATCGCGGTCGGCGCGGTGATCGGCGGACTCGTGGGTGAACTTCAGGTCCTGCTACTCCTCCACTGAGGACAGGCGGCTAGGTTGCCCCTCAAGCGCGACGCGGGAGGGGCTGGAAAGTGAACGCCGTCATCGCCGACCTCGGCGAGCACTGGCCGGTGTACGTCACCATGCCGTTCATCGCCGCGCTGATCGGCTACGTCACCAAACGCGTCGCCATCGAGATGATGTTCAAACCGGTGGAATTCGTCGGCGTGAAGCCGTTCCTCGGCTGGCAGGGGGTACTGCCCGCCAACGCCGAGCGGATGGCCGCGACCGCCACCGAAATGCTGACGACCAACCTCGTCGACCCGAAGGAGATCTTCGCCAGGCTCGACCCGGCCCAGGTGGCGAAGGAGATCGAGCAGCCGCTGCTGCGGATCGTCGAGGACGTCACGCGCGAGGTCATGGAGCAGTACCAGCCCAGACTCTGGGAAGTGCTCCCGAACACCGCACAGCAGCTGCTGCTCAAACGAGTGCAGACCGAGGCGCCGCGCGCGATCACGAAGATCATGGGCGAGATCGCGGAGAACATCGAGGACGTGCTCGACCTCAAGCACATGGTCGTGACGAACCTGGTGCGCGACAAGGCCTTGCTGAACCGGCTGATCCGCGACATCTCGCGGCCGGAGATGCGGTTCATCGCCCGGTCGGGGATCGTGTTCGGGTTCTCGCTCGGCTGCGTGCAGCTGCTGGTGTGGGCGCTGACGAAGTCGCCGATCGTGCTGCCGCTGTTCGGGATCGGCATCGGCTGGTTCACCGACTGGATCGCCCTGAAGATGATCTTCCTGCCGCGGGAGCCCAAGCGGTTCTTCGGCGTCTACACCTGGCAAGGCATCTTTCAGAAACGCAAGGACCAGGTCTCCGCCGACTACGGCGACATGATCGCGCGCGAGATCATCACCATCCCCAACCTGCTCGAAGCCGTGTTGAGCGGGCCGAAGTCGGACAAACTGTTCACGATGATCACCCGCGAGGTGCAGCGGACGATCGACGCGCAGGCGAGCGTCGTCAAGCCGTTCGTGGCGCTGGCCGTCGGGAGCAGGCGGTTCCAGGAGATGAAGCAGACGGCCGCGGCGAAGGCGGCGGCACGGATCCCGGAGACGATCCGCCACGCCGAGAGCTACGCGGTCAACGCGCTCGACGTCCGGAACACCATTGTGGACAGAATGCGGCGGCTCAACCCGCTCGAATTCGAGCAGCTGCTGCGCCCGGCGTTCCGGCAGGACGAGTGGAAACTGATCGCCGTCGGCGCGGTGATCGGGGGCCTCGTCGGTGAACTTCAGGTGCTCCTACTGCTCCATTGACGGCGACCCGATACCGTTTCCCCTTTCCTGAGCGAAGCGAGGAGGTCGTGTGGACACCGTCCTGGACGACCTCGCCCGGCACTGGTGGCTGTACGCCGCGATCCCGTTCGTCGCCGCGCTGATCGGCTACGTCACCAAACGCGTCGCCATCGAGATGATGTTCAAACCGCTCGAGTTCGTCGGGATCAAACCGTTCCTCGGCTGGCAGGGCGTGGTGCCCAAACACGGCGGGCGGATGGCCGCCGTCGCGACCGAGCTGCTGACGTCCAATCTGCTGGACGTCAAGGAGGTCTTCCGGCGGATCGATCCGGCGATCATCACGCGCGAGATCGAGCAGCCGCTGCTGCGGGCCGTGGACGAGGTCGCCCGCGAAGTGCTCGAAAAGCACCATCCCAGGCTCTGGGAGGTCATGCCGACGATGGCGCAGGAGCTGCTGATCAAGCAGGTCCAGGCGTCGACGCCGCGGCTGGTGCGCGAGTTCATGGCGGAGATGACCGAGAACCTCGACGAGGTGCTCGACTTCCAGCACATGACCGTGCAGCGGCTCACCAGGGACAAGAAGCTGCTCGTCCGGCTGATCCGCGAGACGTCGCGGCCGGAGATGGCGTTCATCGCGCGGACGGGGATCTACTTCGGCTTCGGGCTCGGCATCGTGCAGGCGATCGTCTGGGCGGCGACCAAGGAACCGTGGGTGCTGCCGATCTTCGGCGGCTGCATCGGGCTGTTCACCGACTGGCTCGCGATCAAACTGATCTTCGTGCCGCGCGAGCCGGTGCGGTTCGGCCGGGTGATCCTGCAGGGCAAGTTCCAGCGGCGGCGGGCGGAGGTCGCCCACCAGTACGGCGAGATGATCGCGAACGAGATCCTCACCGTGCCGAACCTGCTCGACGCCGTGCTGCGCGGGCCGCGGTCGGATCGGCTGTACGCGCTGGTCGAGCGGCTTGTGGCGCGGGCCGTCGACGAGCAGGTGAGCGTCGCGAAACCGATGGTCGCGATGGCCGTCGGCGGGCAGCGGCTGCAGGAGATCAAACAGGCGGCCGCGCGGAAGGCGCTGGAGCGGCTGCCGCCGACGATCCGCCACGCCGAGGGCTACCTGACCGAGGCGATGGACGTCGCGAAGATCGTCGAGCGGCGGATGCTCGGGCTGACGCCGCTGGAGTTCGAAGGGCTGCTGAGGCCGGCGTTCCGGCAGGACGAGTGGAAGCTCATCGCGGTGGGCGGGCTCATCGGGTTCCTGGTCGGTGAACTGCAGGTCCTCCTGATGCTCCACTGATCGCGTTCAGCCCGCTAAACGCACGTGCGCGCCGACCTGCGTTTAGCGGGCTAAATGCGATTTGAGCGGGCCGCATCCCGGGGTGCCCAATGTCACATCAGGGACGCTCGACGTCTCCAATGTCGCATTGGTGGCATCGGCCCCGGAGCGGCTGATCGCGTTCAGCCCGCTAAACGCAGGTCCGCTAGTGCAGGGCGGGCTGCGCCGTCGCCGTCGGCTCGATGCGAACCCGCGACGATCGCCCGCGCAGCCACGCGATGAGCCGGCAGACGAGGTAGATCACGAACGAGATCGTCGTGACGAACGCGCTCACCGGCTTCCCCGGCGCCAGCGAAAGGATGATCCCGCCGAGCGCGGCGATCTCCGCGAACACGATCGACAGCACGGTCGCCTTCCACGGGCTCGCCGTGACCCGCGCGGCGGCCGCGGCCGGGGTCACCATCAGCGAGACCACCAGCAGGGCACCGACGATCTGCACCCCGAGCGCGCTCGAGATCCCGACCAGCACCGCGAAGATCAGCGACAGCAACCGCACCGGCACGCCGCGCGCCGTCGCGACCGCCGGGTCGACCGTCGCGAACAGCAGCGGCCGGTAGATCACCGCGAGCACCACCAGTACGACGACCGAGGCGCCGACGAGCAGGTTCAGGTTGGTCGAGTCGATGGTGATGATCTGCCCGACCAGGATGCCGAACTTGTTGGCGCTGCGGCCTTCGTAGAACGACAGCAGCAGGACACCCATGCCGAGGCCGAAGGCGAGGATCACGCCGATCACCGAGTCGCGTTCGGACTCGCGGCCGCCGAGGAGCCCGATCAGCAGGGCGGCGATGACCGCGCCCGCGAGGCCGCCGAGTTCGACCCCGACTCCCAGCAGCAACGCGCCCGCCGCGCCGGTGAAGGCCAGTTCGGCGGTGCCGTGCACGGCGAACGACATCCGCCGCATGACGACCAGCGGGCCGAGCACCCCGGCGACCAGGCCGAGGACGGCGGCCGCGAGCAACGCCGTCTGAACGAAGTCGAGACCGAGGAGTTCGCCGGTCAGGGCGAAGTCGAACATCTTGTCCACGGTGTTTATCCAAGAACCCGCGACCGGGATCGCGTCGCCAGGGCGCTGGTTCGCGCCGTCGGTCGAGTCGGCCTGGACCGCACGAATGACCTCACTTCGTCTGCCACGGCGTCAGCAAGCCTGTTCGTCGATGTGGTGGGGTTCGTCCTCGCACAGCGCGCTCTGCGCACCGGCGACGTGGATCTGCCCGCCGACCTTCAGCACCTCGATGCGGGTGCCGTACAGCTCGGACAGGGTCTCCGAGTTCATCACCTCGTCCGGCTTGCCGACCCGGAACTGGCCGTTCACCAGATACAGCACCCGGTCCACATAGGACAGGATCGGGTTGATCTCGTGGGTGACGAACAGGACGGCCGTCCCGGCGGAGCGCCGCCGCTCGTCGATCAGTTCGCTGACCGCGCGCTGGTGCGCGAGGTCGAGGGAGAGCAGCGGCTCGTCGCAGAGGAGGACTTCGGGGTCGCCGACCAGGGATTGCGCGACGCGGAGCCGTTGCTGCTCGCCACCGGAAAGCCGCCCCACCGGCTGCTTCGCGTACGCCTGCGCGCCGACGGACTCGATCGCCCGCGACACCAGCTGACGCCGCTTCGAGATCCCGAAGAGCCCGGTGCCCCACCGGTGCCCGTCCAGACCGAGGCCGACCAGGTCCACCCCGCGCATCGTCAGGCCCTCGTCGAGGGCGCGCTGCTGCGGGATGTAGCCGATCCGCCGGTTCGTCCCGCCGGGGCGCCGCCCCGCGATCTCGACCGTGCCCTCGGGCAGCCCCTGCTGGCCGAGCAGCACCTTGAGCAGGCTGCTCTTCCCGGAGCCGTTCGGCCCCAGGATCGCGAGGAACTCGCCGGGCTCGACGTCGAGGTCGAGCCCGGACCAGAGGGTCCTGGTGCCGAACGCGAGGCTCGCCCCGCGGACACGGACCGCGGGGCGAGCTCCGGCAGGTACGGAGGTCACTACTTCAGTGCTCCCGCCAGCGCGTCCACTTCCTTGGTCATCCATGCAATGTAGTCGGTCACACCCTGGGGCAGCGTTTCGGTGACGTCGACGACCGCGATGCCGGCGTTCTTGGCGTCGCCGACGACCTGCTGGGTGACCGGGGTGGTCGTCTGCGCGTTGTTGACCAGCGCCTTGACCTGCTTGCCGGAGATCAGCTGCTTGACCTCGTTGAGCGCGGCGGCGGGCACGTCCTGCTCCGCTTCCACGGCCTCGGCGAAGGCAGGCGGCGTCGCGTCGGTGACCTTCGCGCTGTCGAGCAGGTAGTGCGCGACGGGCTCGGTCGCGACGACCTTCGCGCCCGAGCCGCCCAGGCCCGAGACCTTCTTCAGGAGCTCCTGGGTCTTGCCCTTGAACGCGGTCGCGTTGGCGGTGAAGGCGTCCTTCGAGGCGGGCTGGATCTCGCCGAGCTTCGCGGCGACCTGGTCGGCGATCTTCTCGACGCCGGGCAGGCTGTACCAGACGTGCTCGTTCTCGTTGCCGGTCGCGGCGATGTCGACGGCGACCAGTTTCTGCGCGCCGGTGGCCTGGTCGGCGAGCTTGGAGAAGAAGTCGTCGTAGCCGCCGCCGTTGGACAGCGTCAGCTTCGCGTTCTTCGCGGCGATCGCGTCGCTCGCGGTGGTCTCGTAGGAGTGCGGGTCGGCCGAGGGATCGTGGATGATCGAGGTGACCTCGACCTTGTCCCCGCCGACGGCGGTCACGACGCTGCCCCAGACGTCGGTCGAGGCGACGACCTTGATCTTCTCGCCGCCGCCCGGGTTCGCGGCGGACGCGTTCTGCGAACCGGAGCCCGTCGACGCCTTGTCGCTCGACGCGCAAGCCGTCGCGCCGAGCGCGAGGACGGCCAGGGCCGACACGGCCGCGAAAACACTCTTGGTACGGCGGGAATTCATTTACTGCACTCCTGCGGATGCCCTGGCCAGGTGTCCCCAATGCCGGGTAATGGAAACCGTTGTCAGATTCAACTGTACCCCATCCGGCTGACGACGCCTTCGGTCCAGGTCCGAGCTGTACCCAGGGTCACTCTGAATCGAGACCTGCCACACGTCGGGTGATGCTTCTGCAAAACGTTCTGAACCGTTACGGTTTGCGGATGGGCCGTCCTATCCGCACCAGGAGGCAGGCGACACTGGCGTCGTTGGCCGCAGAGCTCGGTGTGTCGAGGACCACCGTCTCGAACGCCTACAACCGACCGGACCAGTTGTCCCCTGAGCTGCGCCGTCGCGTCCTCGAGACCGCACGCCGCCTTGGCTACCCGGGCCCGGACCCGGTGGCCCGTTCACTGCGGACGCGCAAGGCCGGCGCTGTCGGTCTTTTGCTCACCGAGAACCTCTCCTACGCCTTTCGCGACCCCGCCGCCGTCGGCGTGCTCGAAGGGCTCGCGCTGGCCTGCGAGGACGCGGGCGTCGGCCTGCACCTGGTCCCGGCGAGCCCGGGCAGGGAGGACGTCGCGGCCGTGCACCGCGCCGGCGTCGACGGTTTCGTCGTCTACTCGGTGCCCGACGACGACCCGCATCTCGGCGCGGTGCTGGAACGCCCGGTGCCGACGGTGATCGTCGACCAGCCCCGGGTGGACGGGGTCGACCGGGTCGGCCCGGACGACGCGGCCGCGGTCACCGCCATGGCCGAACACCTCATCTCGCTGGGCCACCGCCAGATCGGCGTGCTGTGCATGCGGCTGGCCCGCGAGCGCAACGACGACTTCGTCTCCATCCAGCGGCAGAGCGCCGCGCATTTCCACGTCCAGCGCATCCGCCTGGAGGCGCTGGCCGCCGCGTTCTCGGCGGCCGGGGTCGACTGGGCGACGGTGCCGGTGGTCGAGCGCTTCGACCACACCGTGGACGACGGCGCGTCGGCCGCGCGTCAGCTGCTCGACGCGTATCCGCAGGTCACCGCCGTGATCTGCACCTCGGACATCCTCGCCCTCGGCGCGCTGGCCGAAGCGGAGCGCCGGGGCCTGCGCGTCCCGCAGGATCTGACGGTCACCGGGTTCGACGGCATCACCGAGGCCGAGCGCTCCGGGCTCACCACGGTCCACCAGCCGGTGCTCGAAAAGGGCAAGGCGGCGGGCAAGCTGCTGCTCAGCTCGGCCGACCGGGTCGGGCCGAAGGTGATCACCCTGCACACGGAACTGCGGGTCGGCCGCACCTCGGCGCCGCCACGAACGGCCGAAGAACGCTGGTTCGGGCCGTGATCTGCGTCCGCTCGCGTTGCTCTCCCCTGGTGTGTCGGTTCCAATGAACGTGTGACCTCAATCGACGTACTGCTCAAGCGCAACCAGGAGCTGGGTGATGTCACTCCTGGTGACCGCTCGTCTCCGAGGCCATCACTCCAGGTGGCGATTCTGACCTGCATGGACGCCCGTATCCGGGTGTTCGAGATCTTCGGCCTGATCCAGGGCGAGTCCCACATCCTGCGGAACGCGGGCGGGGTCGTCACCGACGACATGATCCGCTCGCTCGCGCTCAGCCAGCGAAAACTGGGCACCCGTGAGGTGCTGATCGTGCAGCACACCGACTGCGGCCTCTCCATGGTCACCGAAGACGACTTCAAGGACGAACTCGAAGCCGCCAGCGGACTCCGCCCGACGTGGTCGGTCGAGGCGTTCCGGGAGGTGGAGGACAGCGTGCGCCGGTCGGTGCAGCGCGTCCGGCGCAGTGACTTCCTCCCGCACACCGACAACGTGCGCGGGTTCGTCTACGACGTGAAGCTGGGCCGCCTGACCGAGGTCGCATAAGGGTTTTAAGCTGGCCCGGTGGGCGTCGACGCGGATGTGCTGACCGAGTGGTTCGACGAGGTGGGGCGAGACCTCCCTTGGCGTGAGCCGGAATGCACCGCCTGGGGTGTGCTCGTCAGCGAGATCATGTTGCAGCAGACACCGGTCGCGCGCGTGCAGCCGATCTGGCTCGAATGGATGGCGCGCTGGCCGGTGCCGTCGGCGCTGGCGGCGTCGTCGCAGGGTGAGGTCGTGCGCGCCTGGGGCAAACTCGGCTACCCGCGGCGCGCGTTGCGGCTGCACGCCGCGGCGGCCGTCATCGCCGCCGAACACGGCGACGTCGTTCCGTCCGATGTGGACACCCTGCTCGCGTTGCCCGGCATCGGCGCGTACACCGCACGCGCCGTCGCCGCCTTCGCCTACGGCAAGCGGGCACCGGTGGTGGACACGAACGTCCGGCGCGTGGTGGCCAGGGCGGTGCACGGCGCCGGCGACGCCGGGCCGCCGTCGAACACCCGCGACATGGCCGACGTCGAGGCCCTGCTGCCGCCGGAAGACGCGCCCGCCGCGAAGCTCTCGGCCGCGCTGATGGAACTCGGCGCGCTCGTCTGCACCGCGCGTTCGCCGCGCTGCGCGGACTGCCCGATCTACGACGATTGCGCGTGGCAGCACGCGGGAAGGCCCGCGTACGCCGGTCCCGCGAAGCAGGTCCAGAAGTTCGCCGGCACCGACCGCCAGGTGCGCGGGTTGCTGCTCGACGTCCTGCGCGGCAGCGAAGGCCCGGTCGAGAAGGCGCGGCTCGATCTCGTCTGGCACGAATCCGGGCAGCGCGACCGCTGCCTCGACTCCTTGCTGGTGGACGGGTTGCTCGAACAGACCGGGGACGGCCTGTTCGCTCTCCCTGGCGAACACTAACGCATTACGACAAAAGTTGGTCAATGGTTGTCATCGGCGCGATGGCGGGTTAGTTTTCCGGCCAACGCGCATGATGGGAGTTTCGCCCGTGGCCGACTTCGACCGACGTACCGCGCTCAAGGGCGGCCTGACGGCAAGCGCCGTCGGGCTACTGGGGACAGCAACGATTTCCGCCGCCGACGCGGCGTCCGGGGTGACAGAACCGAAGATCTACGGCACGGCCGCGTGGAGCGCGCGGCCGCCGAACGGCGCGATCGAGGTGCAGAACCACAAGCCGACGTACATCGTCGTGCACCACACGGTCGAACCGGGGAACGTCACCGACTACAGCCTCGAACACGCCTTCTGGGCGTCACGTGCGATCCAGGATTTCCATATGGACACCCGTGGCTGGATCGACACCGGGCAGCAGTTCACGAACAGCCGCGGCGGGCATATCACCGAAGGGCGGCACCGCAGCCTGGAGATCCTGCGCGGCGGAACCCGGCACGTGCTGGGCGCGAACGTGGGCAACAACAACAGCACCTGCATCGGGATCGAGAACGAAGGCCTCTACAGCACGGAGGACGTCACGCCCGCGCTCTGGGACTCGCTGGTGAAGCTGGTCGCGTACATGGCTTCGCAGTACGGGATCTCGCCGGAGTTCATCAAGGGACACCGCGACTTCAACTCCACCGAATGCCCAGGCACCGTGCTGTACAACCGGCTTCCGGAGCTGCGCACCGAGGTCGGCAAGCTGCTGGGGACCTCGTCGCCGAAGGCGGATCTGCCGGAGTGGCCGCTGCTCAAACCCGGCGACAGCGGGCCGCGGGTGCGGATGGCACAGGAACTCCTGCGGGCACGCGGTTTCGCCATCCCCACCGACGGCCTTTTCGGACAGTCCACAAAGGACGCGGTCGCCGCGGTGGCGGCACGGCACGGGCTGGAGCGCGACGCCTGCGGCGCGACCGCGGCGACCGACGAGACCGGCTTCCTCGGCTCCGACGTCTGGCCGCTCATCGTCGGGTCCGGCACCGATCTCCAGGCGCTGAAAGCACGACTCGCCGGCTGAACAGCAGCGGCGACAAGATCACCAAGGCGGCACACCAAGGGAGCAGACCCGTTCCCAGCGGCAGCAGCAAGCCGCCGAGGAGCGCGCCCCCGGCGACGGCGCCGTTCCAGGCCGCGATCGTGAGCGACTGGGCGGCGTCGGCCGTGGGGCCCGCGAGCAACGCGGTGACGGCCTGGAAGGCGGTCGGCGCGCCACCGAACCCCAGGCCCCACAGGCCGGCGGCCACCAGCACCAGACCGTGGACACCGTCACCGATCCCCAGCAGGACGACGGCGGCGGCGGTGACGGCGGTGCAGGACAGCAGCACGGCGCGCGGACGGCTGTCGAGGGCGGAGCCGACCGCGGCCATCCCGCCCACCGCGGCGCAGCCGAACACCAGCAACACCGCACCCAGCAGCGATTCCGCGTCCAGCCCGGCGAGCACCGGTCCGACGTAGGTGTAGGCCACGTTGTGCCCCAACGAGAACAGCGCCACCGTCGCGAGTACGGGACGCATCCCCGGCAGCCGTGCCGCGGCCAGCGGCCGGGTGGGTCCCGCCGGATCGGCGGGCACGGCGGGCACCGCGGCGAGCACCCAGACCAGCAACGGCACGGTGATCAGCGCCATCGCGGCGAACGCCCAGCGCCAGTCGGCGAGTTCGCCGAGCGCGGTACCGGCGGGCACACCCAGGGCGAAGCCGATCGGCGTGCCGGACATGGCCACGGCCAGCGCCCGCCCGGTGAGCCCTGGCGGGGCGAGACGCATCGCGTAACCGGCCACGAGGGACCACATCACCCCGGTCAGCGCCCCGGACACGACCCGCGCCGCGAGGATGACCGGGTACGACGAGGACACGGCGATCACCAGGTTGGTGACCAGGAAGCCTGCGATCAGCGCCAGTAACAGGCGTTTGCGCGGTATCCGGAGGGTCGCGCCGGTGAGCGGAACGGCGGTGAGCGCCGTGGTGATCGCGTAGACCGTCACCAGCTGTCCGGTGGCCGACGGGGAAACGCCCAGCTCCTCGGACATGCCCAGCAGCAACCCGGCGGGCAGCACTTCGGTGAGGCAGCCGAGGAAGACCGTCGTCGTCAGCGCGAGCAGCGCCGGGAGGGGCAGCATGCCTCGACGATCTCCTCCCCCTCGCGGCACGCGATAGTCCCTGCCGGGTATGCCGAGGGGTTATCGGCGGGGATAACCCGGCGGCATGACCGGCCGGCACTGCCGCGCGCGGCACGGACGTACGCACGATGGCCGGACATCCTCCCCTCGAGAGAGAAGGCTCGTTCATGACCGTGCGGCTTCGGTGGCAGGAGCCACTGTGCACCGCGTTGCTCGCCACGACGATGATCGGTGCCTGCCCGGCTTCCGCGGCGGCCCAGCCGGCACCCGGCAGCGACGGATACGTGCACGTTTCACCCGACGGGACTGTCCTCGGACCCGATCCTTACTACCCGAAGGACGGCAACGGCGGTTACGACGTCGGAAAGTACTCGCTCGCACTGCACTACGCGCCGTACTCGATGCTGCTGAGCGGCAGGGCGACGATCACCGCGACGGCGACCCAGGACCTCAGCCGGTTCGACCTGGACCTTCGCGGGCTCACGGTCCGCTCGGTCACCGTCGACGGGGTGGCCGCCACGTTCCGGCGGGCGGGTGAACACGAGCTGGTGATCACCCCGCGGACCCCGGTGGCCGAAGGCAGGCCGTTCACCGTGGTGGTCGATTACGACGGCCGCCCGGAACCGATCCCCACCGCACGTGGCCGGGTCGGCTGGCTCGCCGCCTACGGTGATTCCGCCGTGGCCACCGGGCAGCCGCGTTCGGCGATGACCTGGTTCCCCGTCAACAACACCGAGGCCGACAAGGCGGCCCTGCACGTCTCCGTCACCGTCCTGAACGAATTCTCCGTACTGGGCAACGGTTCCCAGGTCTCCGACGTACCCGCGGGGCCGGGACGGCACACCGTCACCTGGTCGGAGGAAAACGCCCTCGCGCCGAGCACGGCGATGCTCGGCATCGGACGCTGGGAGGTCGAGCGGATCGCTCTTCCCGGTGGCCGGACGGCGGTCAACGCCTACCACCCGTGCGCCGTGGACAAACGGCAGATCGGCGGGCGGCTGCCCGAGGTCCTGGAGTTCCTCACCGGGAAGTTCGGCGACTACCCGCAATCGGCGGTGGGCGGGCTGTTCCTCGACCGCTCCCTCGGCTACACGCACGGCGCGCAGACCCGGCCGGTGTACGGCCGCACCGCCACCATCGCCGATCTGGTGTACGCCGTCGCGTACCAATGGTGGGGAGCCGGGGTGAGCGGCAAGATGTGGCGCGACGCGCTGATGCCCGAGTCCGTCGCGCGGTACGCCGTCTGGCTGTGGGACGAGACCAAGAACGGTGCCGACCTGGATCGTCGCTACCGGGAGATGGTGGCCGAGGTGCGCGACGACCCCGCCTTCTGGGCGCCCAAGCTCACCGATCCCGGCAAGGGCGCCGAATTCGCGCCGACGGCCAAGGCGGTGCTGATGATGCACGCGCTGCGCCGTCACCTCGGCGACGACGCGTTCTTCCAGATCATGGCGGGCTTCCCGATGATCAATCCGCAGGGAAACCAGAACTGGCACGACTTCGAGCTCTACGTCTCCGCGATGACGCAGCGCGACCTCGGCGAGTTCAACCAGGCCTGGCTGGACGGCACGGTGCGGCCACCGGACGAACTCCTCTTTCCCGGGATGTAGGGACTCGTGAGTGGTAAGGACGGTTCTAACCGTCCTTACCACTCACGAGTCTTTTGGCCGCTGCACTCGGCAGCCGGCCGTCGGAGAACGGCGGCCGTGACTGGACGGACGACACGCGTGTGGTCCGTCCAGTCACGCGTTTCTGTCCAGGTACTCGGCGTAGACGGGCGCGGTCCTCGCTTCGGCCCAGTACGCTTCGACCACGGCGGAGAGCAGTTCCTCCCGCCGCCCCGCCACGAAGGTCTCCTTGTTCCACGCGAGAATGTGCCTGCGCGGCAACACGTCCCCGCGCAGCGGCCGGGGCACGATGCCGTGGTTCCCCGGGTCGCAGATCGGTTGTGACAGCCCGATCGCGCCCGCCTTGACCACCAGCAGCGCCACCTGCTGCGAAGTCACCTGATGGGTGAACGACGGGCTGAATCCGTGCCGCGCGCAGGTGTCGGCGAAGTACTTGGTGAACGTGGCCGCCGACGAATCGGACACCGTCACCCACGCCTCATCCCGCAGGTCACGAAGGTCGACGACCTTCTCGCGCGCCAGCGGATGGAACTCCGGCAGCAGGACGAAGGTCGGCTCGGTCACCACCACCGCGGTGTCCACGTTCGCGGGGATTTCGAGCTCGTATCCCGGATAATCCTTGACCAGCCCCAATTCCGCGCGCCGCTGGGCCAGCAGCGGCAGCAGCCGTTCGGGGTGGTCGTCGTGCACGACCTGCACCTCGGAGACCTCGGGCCACAATCCGGTCACCAGCGAGGGCAGACGCGCCACCAGCGCGCTGGCCACCGCCACCACCCGGACCACGTCGGGAGGGCCGCTGGGGCAGACGCGCTGCTCGATGTCTTCGAGCAGTTTGTCCAGCTGTGGCAGCAAAGCCGCGGTGCGGCGCAACAGCAGTTCGCCCATCGGCGTCGGGGTCACGCCGCCCTCGCTCCGGTCGAACAACCGGTAACCCAGCATGTTCTCCAGCCGTTTGAGTTGCGTGGAAACCGCGGGCTGGGTGACACCGAGAGCGATCGCGGCCCGGGAAAGGCTTCCCGTGTCCGCGATCGCCCTGATCACCCGCAGGTGGTGGACATCCAGCTGTACGACGTCGAACTCCTTGGTCACGAACGGGTTTTCGACCCGCCGGAAGAAGTCATGGCCGTGGCGGACACCGCGGCCGTGGTCCGTCTGCCGAGCAGAATATACAGGAGAAAAGCACCCAAAACGGAGTTCACGGTGGGAATTCCCCACGGCAGCCAGGCCCCCACCGCCGCCCCGGCCACCCAGCAGATCAGCGCGGACGGCACCCAGGACGGGCAGGCGGACGGCAGCTCCCCCGACGCACGGGTGGCGTCGAGCGCCGGTTTCCAGCGACGGACCACGTAGTACTCGGCGATCACCACCCCGGCCACCGGGGGCGTGAGCACGCCGACCCACGTGAGGAAGGTGGTGAAGTGGTCGAGGATGCCGATCGCGGAGAGCACCGTGCCGAGACCGCCGAGCAGCAGGGTCGCGGTGGTGCGGTCCAGCCGCCGGGACAGCAGCACCTGCACGGTGTTCACCAGTCCGAGCGAGGACGAATAAAGGTTCCAGTCGTTGATCTTCAGGATCGCGGTGACCAGGATCAGTGTGCCGAGCACACCGGACGACGAGGTGATGATCCCGACCACGTCGGCGCTTTTCGCCGCGTGCGCGAGCAGGACCCCGATCAGGCCGATGAGGTACTGGCCGAGGGTGACGCTGACCAGGGTCTGCTTCACCACGTCGGACGCGGTCCGGTTGAACCGGGTCATGTCCGGCGTCATGATCGCGCCCATGATGAACGCGCCCGCCACCAGCGTGGTGCCCTGTGCCAGCGACATCGACGGTCCCGGCGGCGGCTCGGCCATCAGCGCGGGCAGCGAATGGTCGCCGAGGGCCGAGACGATCGAAAATCCCGCCAGCGCGAGGAAAGCGGGCACCGTCAGATAGGCCGTCCAGGCCATCGCGTGAAAGCCGAACACGACGATCGCGGTGACCAGCGCGCCGCCCGCGAGCGCCCACACCCACACCGGCGGGCCGCCCATCAAGGCGTGGAGGCCGTGGGCGAAAACGTCGTTCTGCACGCCGAACCAGCCGGCCAGGCTCAGTGTCATCAGGAGACCGACGAGCGAGGACCCGCCGGTGCCGAATCCGGTCCAGCGCGCGAGCACCGACGTCGAAAGCCCCTCCCGGGTGCCCGCGACACCCATCAGGATGGTGATGATCTCCAGCAGCACCGAACCGATCGTGATGGCCAGTACCGCTTCCCAGAAGGTCATGCCGAAGCCGAGCACCGCGCCGAGCAGGAACTGATGGAACGAGGACACCTGCCCGAACCGTTGCAACGCCACGGAAATCCAGGAGTAGCGGCGGTCGTCGGGCACCCGGCGGAGGGAGAAGTCGTCGTGTTCCACGGTCACTCCACTCGTTCCGGGACGGCTTGTTCGAGGACGACGAAACCTTGGCCCGGCAGCGGCCGCCACGAGAGTTCGCCGCGGTAGAGCCGTTCGAGGAAGGCGACCCGCTGGTGATAGGCGAACACGGAGCTTCCGACCCCGGCCACGGCGACGGTGCCGACGAACATCGGCAACTCGGCGAGGAAGTACCGGACCGCGCTGCGCAACTGGTCGCGCGTGGGATGTTCGCCCTCGGGCAGCCGCCGGTCCAGCACCCAGCCCGTGGCGCCGAGGCACTGCTCGGCGAACTCCGGGTCGGTGGCGAACCGGTGGTGTGCCTCGGAAAGCAGGCCGAGGTAGGCGCTGTCGGCTTCGAGCGCCGCGGCGTCCAGGATCAAGGCGTGCGGATCCGGCACGCAGATCTGCCCCAGCGCGCGGACGATCTTGTTCCGCGTGTAATTGCCCTGCCGCTGCGCCTTTTGCGCGGCGCGCACCGGGTCGTAGCCGAGCGCTTCGAGGGTGAACGCGGACGGGCCGTCGGGGACGAAGAAATGGAAACCGCGAAAGGCCGACATGGCCCAGCGGGCGAGATCGGCGATACGGTCCACCGTGAAATGGCTGTTGAACGGGCTGACACCCAGGCAAACGTGTTCGGCTCGCGCCAGCGGATCAGCGCAATGCTCCGTGAGCGGCAATGGTCGCGGCAAGACGGCTCCTGATTCGCGTGATATGCGGGGCGTCGACCGAACGTAGCCACGGCCGGATGGCACGGGTATTGCCACCGAATGTTGTCACCGGGTTATGAGAAATCGGGTGTCTCGACTTTCGGGGGTGCCGGGGGCGAACGGGTCGCGGTATACGAAGTCATGGAGATTCAGGTTCGGCATCTTCGCGTGATCTGTGAGATAGCCGCCTCCGGCAGCCTCAACCGGGCCGCGGCCGGGCTGGGGCTCGGCCAGCCCGCGCTCAGTCATCAGCTGCGCCGGATCGAGCGAATGGTCGGCGGCCCGCTGTTCCACCGCGACCAGCACGGGGTGCGGCCCACCGAACTCGGCGCCCTGATCCTGCGGCGGGCGCGGGCGATCGTGCTCACCTTCGACGAACTGGAGCACGACTTCCACCGGCAGGAACCCGAGACGGGCGAATCGATCAGGATCGGCTGGAACGACAGCGCCATCACGGGTTCGCTGCTCGGCGGACTGCGCGACCTGCGCCCGGGCGAGCCGTTCCGCACGCGCGCGGACACCTCCCGCACGCGGCTGCTCGCACAGGTCGCGAACCGCGGCATCGACCTCGCGCTGATCATGATCTGCGGCGGACGCGGCCTCCCGGTGCCGCCGGAGGTGCGGACCATGACCCTGGTGGAGGAGCCGTCGTTCGTGGCGATCCCCGCGGAACACCCGCTCGCCGCCGAAGAGGAGATCGAGCTCGCCGAGCTGGCGGGCGAGGACTGGATCGTGTCGAGCGGCGGCGACGGCTGCCGGGTGGTCTTCCGCGAAATGTGCCTGGCGCACGGTTTCGACCCCCGGATCACCCACGACGCCGACATCGACAACACGCGGGAGGACCTGGTCAGCGGCGGATACGGCGTCGGGCTGATCCAGCCGACCCGGCCGTCGGCGGACGGGCTGGCCATCCGGCCGCTCGTGGGCGCGCCGATGAGCGTGCGGCATGTGCTGGCCTGGCGGGAGGACGGCCGGTGCGCGCCCGGCGTCCCGGAACTCGCCGCTTCGGCGCGGGCCGGCTATTGGCGGCTCGCCGGGCGGACGGCGCCGTACCGAGCCTGGTTGCACCGCCACGGCAGGCTGGCCGCCGGATAACCCTTCGGCATGCCGATGCGGCACTAGAGCGTGTCCCGCGAGCGCCCCGACGATGGGAATCGTCAATCACGGTCGCCGAAAGAAGGGGCACCATGCTGCCGTTGATCACCCGTGCGGAACTGCTCTCCCGGATGGAGTCCGGATCGGTGGTCGTGGTGGACACGATGCCGGTCGCCTATTTCGCGAAGGAACATCTTCCGGAGGCACGCAACATTCCGGGTTTCCCCTACGAACGGGCGGCCGAATTCACCGACCGGCTGGCACCGGAAGTGCTTCCGGACAAGGCCGCCGAGATCGTCGTCTATTGCGCGAACACACCGTGCCGCAACAGTGAATTCGTCGGGCGGCGGCTGCTGGAACTCGGGTACACGAACGTCCGCAAATACCGCGAAGGCATCGAAGACTGGGTCGCGAACGGGTTGCCGACCTGGTCTTCGTCCTGAAAGGAGATCGTCTTGTCCAAGTGCAAACGGTTCGTCTGCGTGCTGGCCGGCGTGCTGGCGCTCATCACCGGCTTCGGCAACGGCGTGGCTTCGGCCGCGCCGGCGGCCGAGAACGTGATGACGGTGACTTCGGCCAACTACGCCGAGGTCATGAACATCTCGCGGCAGAAGCTGGTCATCATGGACTTCGGCGCGACGTGGTGCCCGCCGTGCCGCCAGATGAAGCCGGTGATCGAACGGCTCGCCGGTGAATACGGCGGCCGGTTCCTGCTCGGCGAGGTCGACGTCGACCAGAGCCGGGATCTGTCCACCCGGTACAACATCCGCTACCTTCCGACGCTGGTCGGTGTCCGCAACGCCGCCGAGCTGCCGTCCTCGCGGAACATCGGCTACCCGGGCGAGGCGCGGCTGCGCGCCTGGATCGACGCTCAGCTCGCGAAGGGCTGACCGAGGACGTCGGAGAGGAACGCTTCGACCGCACCGAGGTAGGTCTCCGGCGCTTCGTCGTGCACCACGTGCCCGGCGCCTTGGACGACGATGTGCCGTCCGAGGCCGCCGGGCACGCGTGCGGCCAGCTCGGCCTGCTGGCCGTGGGGCATCGCGGTCCGTTCGCCTTCGATCGCGAGCAGCGGGCATTTCACGCGTTCGACGAACTCCCAGAAGTCGCGCCTGCCCCATTCGGCCGCGATCTCGTACAGGTCCGGGAGGGACGCGATCAGGTGGTAGCCGTCTTCGCGTTCCTCGACGCATTCGATGAAGTAGTCGCCGGTGTCGCCGAAGAACTCGCGGACGTGGGCCAGTGAACGGAACGGGACCGGCCACGATTCGAAGTACCCGCGCCAGGTGTCCACGGTCCGGCCGCGCTGGTCCGGCGCGAAATCCTCGCAGACCACGGCGCGGACGAGCTCGGGATGCGTGGCCGCGGTGACCCAGGCGTGCAGGCCGCCCATCGAATGTCCGATCAGGACCGCGGGTTCGCCGAAGGTCCGCAGCACCGAGGCGACGTCGTCGGCGAACCGCTCGGTGCGCCAGGGCCCACCGCGCGGTCCGCGCCCGTGACCTCGCGCGTCGAGACCGTGGACACGCCCGTACGGCTCGAGCCTTCGCGCGACCCGCCACCACGTCGTCGCCCTGCCCATCAACCCGTGCAGAAGGACGATCGGCGGCCCGTCACCGCCGAAAGTGATCAACCCGTCGCGCTGGATCACCACTAAGCTCCCCTCCATGCGCAGCCGTGTCCCCGCCGCCGGTCTGGTACTGGGGGCCGTCTGCGCCCTGATTATCGGCTGCACCGCCGATCCGCCTCCGGCCACGCCCCCGCCGCCGCCGCCGATGAACCCGGCTCCCGGCGCTTCGGGCGCGGGCGACCCGTACTACCCGATGGACGGAAACGGCGGTTACGACGCGACCGAATACCAGGTGGGGATCACGTACGACCCCGCGAAGGGGCGGCTGGACGGCGACACCACGGTGATCGCGAACGCGACCCAGGACCTCGATCGGTACAACCTGGACTTACGCGGCTTGACCGTGCAATCCGTCGAAGTGGACGGGAAACCGGCGAAGTTCGCGCGCGAGGGCGAATTCGAACTGGTGGTGACGCCCGCCGAGCCGATCAGGAACGGGACCGTCTTCCGCACGAAGGTCGTCTACGGCGGCGACCCATCGGCGACGCCCAAGGCGGGCGGCAGCGAGAACGGCTGGCAGAAGTCGAAGGACGGCGGCGCGTTCATCGTCGGCGAGCCGCATTCGGCGTCGTTCTGGTATCCCGTCAACGAGACCCCGCGCGACAAGGCGATGTTCACCCTCACCGCGCGTGTGCCGGACGGCTGGACCGTCGTCTCGAACGGGCGCGAGATCCAGCAGACCGCGACCAACGGCTGGACCACGACGTCCTGGCAGGAGCGCACACCCGTGGCGTCCTATCTGACCACGGTGGCGATCGACAAGTTCACCGTCGACCGGATGGCGCTCCCGGACGGGACCCCGGTGGTCAACGCGTACGCGCCGGGCGCCGAGGACCGGCGCGACACCGGCAGGCGGCTGCCGGAGATCATCGGTTTCCTGAGCTCGAAGTTCGGGCCGTATCCGGTGGACGCGGCGGGCGGCATCTATCTCGACGAGGACATCCATTTCTCGCTGGAGACCCAGACCAGGCCGACCTACGCGAAATGGGCCGACCTGATCACGGTGGTGCACGAAACCGCGCACCAGTGGTTCGGCGATTCGGTGACGCTGAAATCGTGGTCCGACATCTGCCTCAACGAATGCCTCGCGTCGTACGCGCAATGGCTGTGGCAGGAGTCGCGGGACCACGAGAACCTGGACGACCGCTACCGCGCCGGCCTCGAGATCATGCGCGGCAGCCAGGATTTCTGGACCCCGAAACTGGTCGATATGGGGGCCGGGCAGGAGTTCCACGGCGTCTACGACAAGGGGATCCTGGCCATCCACGCGCTGCGGCGGAAGATCGGCGAAGTCGCGTTCACGCGCCTGCTGAAGGAATGGCCGGCGGCGTACCGCAACGCCAACGCCTCTTGGGCGGACTTCGAGGCGTTCACGAGCAAGCTTTCGGAGCAGAATCTGAGGCCGTTCTTCGACGCGTGGTTCCACGGCACGACGATCCCGCCGGACGCCGAGCTGCTGCCGGGCACCCTGCGAGGCTGAACCCCCGCGTTCAGTCCTCCAAATGCGCAGGAGTGCGGCCCTTCGCGCGCTTGGGCAGGGACGGCATGTCGTCATCTGAATGCGGTCGTCTCCCACTTCCACCCGACGCCAGCGCGTTGCGAAAGCCACTTTCGCAACGCTCAAGGTTGCGAAAGTGGCTTTCGCAACCCATCCCGGCTGAGCGGACCGCTGCGCGCGTCGGCCGGGGTGGGGCGAACACCCACTCACGCATTCAGTCCTCTAAATGCGCAGGAGTGCGGCCTTCGCGCGCTTGGGCAGGGACGCTGGATGTCGCGACACGGCCCGCGGGTGATGTGCAACCCGCATTCAGTCCTCTAAATGCGAGAGGCGGGGTAGTCCGGCAGGTCGATGCCGTTCACCACGTCCCGCATCTTCCGCGACGCCAGCGCGGCGAACGGCTTGAGCCGCATGACCCGCATCATCACGTAGCGCATCCGCAGCGCGGTACGCGACTTCGCGAAGATCGACTCCGCGTTCTCCCGCCCCATCGCCTGCGTCTTCTCTACGAACTCGCGCATGACCGCCTCGTAGCGCTTGAGCCCGGTGTCGAGACCGGCGGCGAGTTCCCCGGCGAGGACGTACGCGCCGACGAACGCCAGGCTCGTGCCCTGCCCGGAAAGCGGCGAGGGGCAGAAAGCGGCGTCGCCCAGCAGCCCGACGCGGCCACGCGACCAGGACTCCATGATCACCTGGGCGCACGAATCGAAGTAGAAGTCGGGGGCCTCGTCCATCCGGTCCAGCAGCCAGGGCGCCTCCCACTCCATCCCGGCCGCGAACTCGCGCACCAGCGCCTTCTGCGCCTCGACGTCGCGATAGTCGTAGTCCACCTTCTCCGCGGCGAACCCGAAGTAGGCCATCGCCTCGTCGCCGTCACGGACGGCGCGGATCCCGGCGGACCGGCCGACGTCGTCGTAGCCGACGGCCCAGTTCCGCAGGCCCAGCCGGTTCGGCACGGTGAAGAACGCCAGGTAAGAGCCCAGATGCCGGACGAACCGGGACTCCTCGCCGAAGGCCAGCGCCCGCACTCCCGAATGCAGCCCGTCCGCCCCGATGACCATGTCGTACGTCCGCCGCGCACCACCGGCGAAGGTGACGTCGACGCCGTCGGCCCGCTCGTCCAGCGCGGTGATCCGGTCGCCGAAGACGTACTCCGTCGTCTCCTTGGTCGCCTCGTAGAGCACTTCGGTCAGGTCACCGCGGAGGATCTCGATCTCGGCCACGACGCCGTCACCGTCGAAGTCGTCGGCGCGGATCGTGGCCTTCGTGCGGTTCTTCCGGTCGACGAGCGTCTCGCCCTTCGTGTCCGTGCAGGCGGCCCGGATGCGTTCGTCCAGGCCCATCCGGCGCGCGACCTCCTTGGCCGTTCCGCGCAGGTCGACGGCCTGACCGCCGGGGCGCAGCGAAGGCGCGCGCTCCACGACGGTCACCTGGAAGCCGTACCTGGCGAGCCAGAAGGCGAGCGCCGGCCCGGCGACGCTCGCCCCGGAGATGAGGATCTTGGTGTCAGCCATCCTCTGGAAGGTCCCACGCATCACATCGCGGCGCAAAAGAGTTTCGTCGTAGGCTGGCGGCATGGCTGTCGTGAAGATCAACGCGATCGAGGTCCCCGAAGGCGCAGGCCCCGAGCTGGAGAAGCGGTTCGCCGCGCGGCTGCACGCCGTCGACAATCAGCCCGGCTTCCTCGGCTTCGAGCTGCTCCGCCCGGTCTCCGGCGAGTCGCGCTACTTCGTCTACACCAAGTGGGAGTCCGAAGAGGCGTACCAGGCGTGGGCGTCCGGCCCGGCGCGTGAGGCGCACGCGGGCGAGCGCGCGAAGCCGGTCTCCACCGGCGCGAATCTGCTGGAATTCGAGGTCGTCCAGGCTTCGAAGCCGGGTGAGTGAGCTCGAACGAGCCGCGGAACTGATCGACGGCGCCGGCGCGCTGCTCGTCTGCGCCGGTGCCGGGATGGGTGTCGACTCCGGCCTGCCCGATTTCCGGGGCGACGAAGGTTTCTGGAAGGCATATCCGCCGTACGAGCGGCTGGGCATCAGCTTCGTCGAACTGGCCGACCCGCGCCATTTCGCCGAAGACCCCGAGCTGGCCTGGGGTTTCTACGGGCACCGGCTCGCGCTGTACCGCGACACCGTCCCGCACGACGGGTTCCGTCTCCTGCGGTCCTGGGGAGCACGTAAACCGGGCGGCACACGTGCGTTCACGTCCAATGTGGACGGACAATTCCAGAAGGCGGGCTACTCCCAGGTCGCCGAGGCGCACGGGTCCATCCATCACCTGCAGTGCCTCGCCAGGTGCACCAAGGAGATCTGGCCCGCGGATGACGTCGCGGTCCCGATCGACGAAGACAGCATGCGCGCGCTCGAACCGCTGCCGTCCTGCCCGCGCTGTGGTGGCCTCGCCCGGCCCAACATCCTGATGTTCGGCGACTACGACTGGCTCGGTCAGCGCAGCCAAGCCCAGCTCGACGAGCTGAACGCGTGGCGCCGCGAGCACCGCGACCTCGTCGTGGTGGAGCTCGGCGCCGGGCAGGCCGTGCCGACGGTGCGGCGGTACTCGGAGCTGGCCAGCGCCGCGACCGGCGCGCTGGTCCGGATCAACCCGCGCGAGCCACAGGTCCGGCACGGCCGCGGCGTTTCACTGGCCGGCAACGGCCTGGAAACGCTCAGGGCGCTGGACGCGCTGCTCAGCTAGGGCGGATCCACAGGTCGCGTTCGCCCTTCAGCATCACCCGCCCGTCGTCGAGGGTCACCGCGGCGACGAGCCGATCCGCCGGGCAGCCCAGTTCACCCCGCTGCCAGCCGCCGTCGGCGACCCACACCACCAGGCACGACCGGTTCGAGGTCCGGGCCTGGTTCCACTCCACGCGGTCGCCGAACAGCACGGGCTTTCCCGCCTTGTCGACCGTCCCGCCGAGGATCCGGCCGTCCCCGAGGGAAGCGGTCACCCAGACACCGGGCGTACCGGTCACCACCAGCGCCCCGGCCGCGGACCCCCCGGCCAGCAACCATTCCCCGCCTGTCCGGAGCACCGTGGAGAACCAGAGGTCGCTTCCCCACACCAGCACCGGCGAGACCGTCCAGGTCGCGCCCGCGTCGCCGGAGGCCCACACCCGCACGTCCCCGCCGAGCGAGCCGGCCACGAGGACCTGATCACCCTCGGCCGCGACCGCCGTCGGCGACCAGCGCCCTGGCCGGTCCTGCGGCAGGACGATCTCGCGCACGCTGCGGCCTT
Organism: Amycolatopsis lurida; assembly: GCF_900105055.1. NCBI lineage: Bacteria > Bacillati > Actinomycetota > Actinomycetes > Pseudonocardiales > Pseudonocardiaceae > Amycolatopsis > Amycolatopsis lurida. Next base: position 4,723,385 of record NZ_FNTA01000004.1, on the reverse strand, counting down.
CGTCTTCGGTCACCCACGCGATCGGCTCGGACCGTTCTTCACCGGGGAACTCACGGACCCCGACACCGATCGCGTTCCGGCCCGCGCGGGCCAGCGCCACCGCTCGCCGGTCGGGACCCGGCCGGAACAGCCGCTCGGCCTCGACGACGGGATCCTGGACGCCGAGGGACCGCGCCTCGCCCGGCCGGGCGGTGAAGCCCAGCGCGCTCTTCGCCTCGGCCGGCGGCAACTGTCCCGGGACGCACGCCGCGACCAGCGAAAACACGAGCACTCCCCAGAGCTTCCTCATGAGCGGAAGCCTGCCAGCGGAAGGTCACTTTCCGGGCAGGACGATTTCCGCGTAGACGGCGTCGTGATCGCTGCCCGGCGTCTCCAGCACCTTGAAGTCCGCGATGGCCGTCCGTTTGTCCGCCAGCACGTGGTCGATCGGCACCGGCGGCACCAGCCCGTTCGTCCAGGTGCCCTCCAGCGCCTTCCCCAGCTGATCGGCCGCGTCCACGTATCCCCTGGTCAGCAGCTCACGGAAGAGCGCGTGGTCGAGGCTCGCGTTGAAGTCGCCCGCCAGGATCCGGATGTCGTGCTCGGCGTCGGCATACGGCAGGTCCTTGGCCTCGTCGACCCAAGCGTGCCGGTCCCACATCGGCGCCGCCGGATGGACCGCGACGACCTCGATCCGGACGCCGTCGCCGAGGTCCACGCTCGCGCTGGGCTGCTTGTAGTCCGAAGCGCCGCTCAGCTTCAGCGGCGTCAGCGGATACCTCGACACCAGCCCGGAGCCCGACGCCCACTCGGCCGGGTGCAGCACGTGGTAGGGCAGGACCTGGAACAGCCCGGCCCGTTCGAGCCCGGTGATCGCCTCGGGCGTCATCTCGGTCAGGCTCAGGACGTCGACCCGGTGCTCCTTCACGTAGCCGACGATCCTATCCGGATCCGCCTGCCCGCCGAGCATGTTCGACGCCAGCACGCGCACGTGCTTCCCGGCGAGCGCCTTCTGCTCGTTCGCGAACGACCGCGGCAGCACCAGGGACGCGATCGTGCAGGTCAGCACCAACGCGACCACACCGATCCACCAGCGGCGCAGCCCCAGCGCGAGGACGCCGAGCACCAGCGTCGCGATCCCGGCGTACGGCGTGAGCGCGAGCGCCGCGATCGTGTACGTGTTGCCGTCGTAGCCCACCAGCCGCAACGCCGTCAGCACCGCGAACGGCACGACCGCCCCGATGAGCAGCCCGCTGACCAGCTTTCGCCCGGCACCTCGCGGCACCACGCGTTCTTCGATCACCATGCCGTCGAGTATGCCGATCAGGAACGGCGCGGCGGCCGTCTCCACAACACCTCCACAACCTCCTCACACCGCGTCTACCAGCGCTTATCAGGTCCTGTCAGCCGCTGCCAGCGCGCTGTGCGCGGTCTGCCAGGCCGGGGGTGCACCTTGATCGGCGGGGCGAGATCCACAGGAGGAAACGATGACTCACGCGATCAGGGCCGAGGGCCTGGTCAAACACTATGGGGAGACGAAGGCGCTCGACGGGGTCGATCTGGAGGTCCCGGCGGGCAAGGTGGTCGGGGTGCTGGGGCCGAACGGCGCGGGGAAGACGACCGCCGTCCGGATCCTGGCCACCTTGATCCGGCCGGACCGCGGCCACGCGAGCGTCTTCGGGTACGACGTCGTCAAGAATCCGATGGCGGTCCGGAGCATGATCGGGCTGACCGGGCAGTACGCGTCGGTCGACGAGGACCTTTCCGGTACGGAGAACCTCGTCCTGATCGGCAGGCTCCTGGAGTTCTCGAGGGCGGACGCGAAGAAGCGCGCGGCCGACCTGCTGGAGCGGTTCGAGCTGACCGGCGCCGCCGGCCGCGCGATCAAGACCTACTCGGGCGGGATGCGGCGGCGGCTCGACCTCGCCGCGAGCCTGGTCGGCCGTCCCAAGGTGCTCTACCTGGACGAGCCGACCACGGGGCTCGACCCGCACGCCCGCAACGAGGTCTGGGCCGTGGTCCGGACGCTGGTCGCGGACGGCACGACGGTGCTGCTCACCACGCAGTACCTGGAGGAGGCCGACCAGCTGGCCGACACGATCACCGTGTTCGACCACGGGCAGGTCGTGGCGAACGGGCGCGCCGACGAGCTCAAGCGACGGACCGGCGGCCAGACGCTGCAGGTCCGGCCGTCCGCGCTGGCCGACCTCGACGCCGTCGAGCGCATCCTGGCCGGGCTCACCGGGGTCCGGCCGAACCGGGACGACGACACCGGGCTGCTCACCGCACCCGTCGCCGACCCGGTGCTGCTGTCCACTTTGGTCCGCAAGCTGGACGAGGCCGGGATCACCGCGGACGAGCTGGCGCTGCGGCTGCCCAGCCTCGACGAGGTGTTCCTCGCACTGACCGGCAAGAAGACCGATGAGTCCACAAAGGACACCACTCCGGAAGGGAGCCTGGTATGACGACCATCGTGGCACCCGCGCCACCACGGCACGTTTCCCTGTCGAGCAGCGTGCGGCACGGGCTTTCCCTTGCCTGGCGCGGGGTCCTGAAGATCCGCAAGAACCCGGAGCAGCTGGCCGACGTCACCATCGCGCCGATCATCTTCCTGGTCATGTTCGTCTACCTGTTCGGCGGTGCGCTCGCCCCGAGCATCGACGACTACCTCCAGATGATCGTGCCCGGCATCATGGTGTTCAACATCCTGCAGGCCAGCATGACCGTCGGCGTCCAGCTGAACACCGACGTCACGAAGGGCGTGTTCGACCGGTTCCGGGCCATGCCGATCGCGCGGTCCGCACCGCTGATCGGCGCCGTACTGGCCGACATCGTGCGGTACCTGGTGTGCCTGGTCGTCCTGATGGTCGTCGCGACGATCATGGGCTACCGGATCCAGACCGGACCGGCCGAGTTCGCGCTGGCGATCGTGCTGGTCATCGCGTTCGCGCTGGCGTTCTGCTGGGCTTCGGTGTTCGTCGGGATGCTGGTGAAGAGCCCCGGCGCGGTGCAGGGCCTGATGTTCGTGGTGCTGATGCCGCTGACCTTCGGCAGCAACGTGTTCGTGGGGACGAGCACCATGCCGGGCTGGCTGAAGGCGTGGGCGGACATCAGCCCGGTGACGCAGATGTCCGACGTCCTGCGCGGGCTGATGAACGGCGGACCGGTCGCCGGCCCGCTGACCGGGGCACTGATCTGGATGGCGGCCGCGGTCGCGGTCTTCTTCCCGCTCGCCACGTGGGCTTACCGGAAGCGCGTCTGACGGGGGTCAGGGAGAACGCGCGTGAAGGCCCCCTTCCCCCGGCTGAGCCGAGGGAAGGGGGCCTTCACGCGCCCGCTTCCTGACGGATCCAGTCCACCAGGTCCGGACGCGACAGGCCGGAGTCCTGGACGAGGAGCTCTTCGTAACGCTCCTCGCCGAAATGCTCGCGAAGGTCGTCGATGAGCTGCCGGATGCCGGGTTCTCCGAGGTCCAGCCTGCCGCGCAGCCGCTTCGCCGCACCGAGCAGCCGGACCGCCGTCTCCGGCCTCCCCTGCCGGAACCGGATCAGGCCGCAGACCTCGACGATCCGGCCGAGATCGGGCATGTCGCCGCGGTCCGCGGTGGACTTCACGACGATCGAGGCACCGCGCTCCGCCCCGTCCAGATCTCCGGCGGCCAGCGCGATCTCCGTGTCGATGTACCCGCCGAATTCGTCGCCGAACATCCCCGGCATCGGCACCGTCGCCATGAGCTCCCGGAACCGGGCGCCGACCGCGCGTGCCTCGTCGATCCGTCCGGCGCGGCTGAGCAGATCCGCCTTGCCCACCAGCACCATCACCGCGAGCTGGTCGTTGCCCGTGTCGATCGCGTAGCGCTCCGCGTCGCGCATCTCGCGCATCGCCGTCTCGAGGTCCCCGGCCCGCGCGTACTCCGTCGCGAGCCGCCAGCGCTGCTGGATCACGTCGTCCTGCGACCCCAGTTCGAGCGCGAGGGCCAAGCCTCGCCGGTACAGCGCGAGCGCGGCGTCGTGATCGCCCGACATCGAGATGTCGCCCGCCTTCATGCCCACGGCCATCGCGGTGCCCCAGCGGTCGCCCACGGCCGTGAACCCCTCGTAGGCCTTGTCCCTGGCCCGGTCCGCGCCCTCGAGGTCTCCGTCGTCGGCGAGGATGAAACTGTGCGCCCACGACCCCGCCGACCTGGCCCACGGGTCCGGGCTCGCCAGCGCCCGTTCCGCCTCCTGGTGCGCCAGTTCCTTGTTCTGGCTGAAGAAGGCCAGCATGGGCAGGCCGATCGCCAGCCCGGCGAACCGGGTGTGCGCGTTCGTCCGCACACAGTCGTCGATGAGCTCCCGCACGGCCTCGGGATCGCCGACGCCCGGCACTATGCCGGTGATCGCCCGCATCGCCCGGAACGCGGCCGCGAAGTCGTCGTCCAGGCGGTCCCCGAAGGTGAGCACTTCGTCGACGAAGGACTCGCCCCGGTCGTTGTCGCCCTTGACCAGCCAGTACCAGAAGGTGCTGCCGAACAGCCGCGACGCCATTTCCACGTCGTCGCCGTCGATGGCCTGCCGAAGCGCCGTCACGATGTTGCCGTGCTCCGCGTCGTAGCGTGAGATGGCGACGAGCTGATCCGCCGTCCGCAGCATCGGCTCCAGCCGTTCGACGAGCTGGGCGTAATAGCGGTGGTAGGCCTTCGTCAGCGGTTCCCGCTCGCCGGCCTCGTCGAGACGTTCCGCCGCGTAGGCGCGGATGGTCTCCAGCATGCGGTACCGCGGCTCGCCGTGTTCTCCGGCGACGGCGTCCACAATGGACTTCTCGACGAGCGAGCCGAGGACGTACAGGACGTCTTCGGCGGGCAGGGCGTCACCGGCGCAGACGCTTTCGACCGCTTCCACCTCGGCACCGGCCCCGAAGACCGAGAGCCGCCTGGCGAGCACGCGTTCGGCGTCGTCGAGCAGGTCCCAGCTCCACTCGACGACGGCACGCAGCGTGCGCTGCCTCGGCAACGCGGTCCGGCTGCCGGAGGTCAGCAGGCGGAACCGGTCGTCGAGGCGCTGCGAGATCTGCGCGACGGTCATCGACCGCAGCCGCGCGGCGGCCAGTTCCAGCGCCAGCGGCATCCCGTCCAGCCTGCGGCAGATCTGCGCGACTCCGTCCACAGTGGACTCGTCCAGCACGAAGTCCGGGCGGACGGCCACCGCCCGGTCGACGAACAGCCGGATCGCGCCCGCCTCGGCCGCCTGGGAAACGGTCGGCGTGCCTTCCGGGACGGACAGCGGACCGAGCGGGCACAGCGTCTCGCCGTCGATGGCCAGCGCTTCACGGCTCGTCGCGAGGATGCGCAGAGTCGGCACGCGGCGCAGCAGGGTGTTCGCCAGCTCCGCGGCCGCGTCGACCAGATGCTCGCAGTTGTCCAGCAGCAGCACCGATTCACCGGCGCCGAGCGTCTCCACGGCCCTGGCCAGCGCGTCCACCGGGCGGCGCAGCGGATCGCCACCGTGCGAAAGACCGAGATCCCACAGCTCCAGCGCGGCGAAGACCGCGCCGGACAGGTCACCCGGGTCGCGCACGCCGGCGAGCGGCACGAACCAGACGCGCCCGCGCGCGTGCGCCGGATGCCGCGTCGCGACCTCGGTGGCCAACCGCGTCTTCCCGGCGCCGCCGGGCCCGACGAGCGTCACCAGCCGCGCCCCCGCGAGAAGTTCGGCGACCAGCTTCAGCTCGTCGTCGCGGCCGACGAAACTCGTCAGCCGGACCGGGAGATGATCGGCGACCGCGGGCGGCGGGCCGAGTTCACCGCGCAACGCGGCGAGATGGATCTCCCGGAGCTCGGCCGACGGGTCGACGCCGAGCTGATCGGCCAGCGCCGCCCGGACCTCCTCGTAGACGGCGAGGGCGTCGGACTGCCGGTCCGCCGCGCACAACGCCCGGATCCACAGCCCGGCGAGCCGTTCACGCAGCGGGTGCCGCGTGGCCGCCTCCTTGAGATCCGCGAGCACCCGGTCGTGCCCGCCCAACCGGATCTCCGCCTCGAAACGATCTTCGGCGGCTTCCAGGCGCAGATCCTCCAGCCGGGTCGCCGGCGCCTGCGCGAAAGGGGCTTCGAGCACGTCGGACAGCGCCTGACCACGCCAGAGGCCGAGCGCTTCGGCGAGAATGGCGGCCGCACCGGCGTCCCGTCCGCCCGCCAGCTCCGCGCGCCCCTCCGCCGCCAGCCGCTCGAAGCGGCACACGTCGACGTCCTCGCGAGCGAGGTCCAGTCGGTAACCACCAGGCCCGGAGTCGAGGGCGACGTCGTCGGCACGCAGGACCTTGCGCAACCGCGAGACCAGGGACTGCAGCGCGTTCGCCGCGTCGGCGGGCGGCTCCGCGCCCCAAAGACCGTCGATGAGGGCCGTCACCGGGACGGCGCGGCCAGGCTCCAGCGCGAGCCTGGCCAAGAGCATGCGAAGGCGGACACCGCCGATGTCGACCGGGGTGCCGTCACCGGCCTCCGCTCCGACCGGGCCCAGCAGCGTCACACGCACGACCCCCAGCTTTCCAGAAGCCACGAACGGACAGGCCCATCAGGCTGTGTCTCTCAGAACGCGCTGACGAACTCCGGGCCCCGATCAGGCGACGGAAGTGGGGATTATCCGGGCACGAAGGATCTTTCCGGGCGGACGGCCCAGGTCACGGCGCTACGTTCGTGACCGAGTAACAGCCGATCGACTGGGAGCGTGAATGAGGTACCGGAGTACGGCCGTCATCGCCGCCGTTCTGGCCGCGAGTGTCCTCGGCGGCGGGACCGCCCTCGCCGATACCGGGAAACCCGGCGCCGACGGCGCGGGCGACAGCTACTACCCGCAGGACGGCAACGGCGGCTACGACGTCGCCGACTACAACTTGAAAATCGGCTACGAGCCCGCCACCAAGCAGCTCACCGGCCTCCAGACGATCACCGGCCGGGCCACCCAGGCGCTCAGCTCGTTCAACCTCGACCTGCACGGGCTGACCGTCGACTCGGTCAAGGTCGACGGGCGGAAGGCGACCTTCACCCGCACCGGTGACCACGAACTCGTGATCACCCCGGCGCGTCCGCTGCGGAACCGCGAGCGGTTCACCGTCGAGATCGCCTACCACGGTGTCCCGCAGCCGATCGAGGATCCGGCGCTGGGCGAGAACGGCTGGCAGTACGCGAAATCCGGCGGCGCGTTCGTCGCGGGCGAGCCGAGGTCCGCGACCACCTGGTACCCGGTCAACGACACCCCGCGGGACAAGGCGACCTTCCACCTCGCCGTCACCGTCCCCTCGGAATGGGGCGTCATCTCGAACGGCCGCGAGCGCGGGAAGTCCGCTTCGGGGAAGAACACCACCTACGTCTGGGCCGAAGAGACCCCGGCCGTGCCGTACATGACGACGGTCGCGATCGACAAATGGGAGTTCGAGCGGACGAAACTGTCCGACGGCACCCCGGTCGTCAACGCCTACGCCCCCGGCACCCCGGCGTCGACCAAGCAGGCCGAGGCGCGGCTGCCGGAGATCATCGACTTCCTGGCGTCGAAGTTCGGGCGCTACCCGGTGGACGCGGCGGGTGGCATCTTCCTCGCCGAGCCGATCGGGTTCTCGCTGGAGACGTTGAGCAGGCCGATCTACTCGGGCGCGGCGGGCAACGTCCCGACGATCGTGCACGAGAACGCCCACCAGTGGTGGGGCGACTCGGTCGCCGTCGACAAGTGGAAGGACGTCTGCCTCAACGAATGCTTCGCCTCGTACGCGGAATGGCTTTGGTCGGAGGCGAAGTCCGGGCAGGACCTCAAGGCGCGCTACCTGACCGCCGTACAGAAGGCGACGGACCGCTTCTGGGCCGGGAAGCTGTACGACATGGGGCCCGGCAACGAGTTCACCTACGTCTACTCGAAGGGCCCGGTGGCGCTGCACGCGCTGAAGAACTACATCGGCGCGGCGCCGTTCGACCGCATTCTGAAGACGTGGCCCGCCCTCCACCGCGACGGCAACGCGAGCCTGCCGGAGTTCCAGAAGTTCGCCGAACGCGTCGCCCACAAGAACCTCCAGGGCTTCTTCGACGCGTGGTTCTACGGCAACACCAAACCGGCGCCCGAGTTCCTCTACCCGGGCGACCTCAAGCCGGCCGCCTGAGGCGCGTCACACGTTAGGGTGAGGGCATGACGTCAGTGCTCCTCACCGGTTTCGAACCGTTCGGCGGTGAGCGGGTGAACCCGTCGTGGCAGGCGGTTTCCCTGCTCACCGGCCGTCGGCACGACACCGTCGCCGTCGAACTGCCGTGCGTTTTCTCGCGTTCGCTGGTCACCTTGCGTGACGCGATCGACGAATACCGGCCGGAGCTGGTGATCTGTGTCGGGCAGGCGGGCGGGCGCCCCGACGTCACCCCGGAGCGGGTCGCGATCAACCTGATCGACGCCCGGATCCCGGACAACGCGGGCTCGCAGCCCGTCGACGTCCCGGTGATCCCCGGCGGGCCCAACGCGTATTTCACCACGCTGCCGGTGAAGGCGTGTGTCACGGGGATCAAGGCCGCGGGGCTTCCGGCGTCCGTCTCGCACACCGCCGGGACGTACGTGTGCAACCAGGTCTTCTACGGGCTGATGCACTTGCTGGACAACGACTTTCCCGGAGTTCGTGGCGGTTTCGTGCACGTGCCGTACACGCCGGAGCAGGCCGCGCGGACGACTGCGCCAAGCCTGGCCGTGCATCGCGCGGCCGAGGCGCTGGAGATCATCGTGGAGACCGCGCTTTCGGTGACCGAGGATCTTTCGACCCCGGCGGGCACCCTGCACTGATCAAGGCTTGAGCTGCGCCGTGAAGAACTCGACCATCTCCGCGGTCGTCCGCGCGGAGCCATCGCTGCGGGTCGAGACGAGCATCGCGCTCAACGGCGCGTCTTCGGTTCCGAAGAGCACGATGCCGCTTCGCGTGCCCACACCCGCCAAGTAGCGCCCCCGGAGCCCGTCGGCCGCCCAGGTGCCTTCGACGGGCTTGCCCTTGGTCATGCGCTGCCGGACGCCGTCCTCCAGGCCGGTCATCGCGACGCCCTGGTAGTAGTTGATCGCGTTCGAGCCCTTGCCGTCCTTGAAGACGCAGGTGACCGCCGAAGCCGCGCCCACCGTGGCGGCCGCGTCCGGGGCGTCCCGGCAGTCGTCCCGCTGCGGGATGACGGCGGCGATCCGGCGGAGACAGTCCGTGAACCCCTGCGCGTCCTTCGCTCCCGGTTGATCGCAACCGGCCGGTTTCGCCGGCGCCGGTCCGGCGACCGGCTCGTCTCCGCCGCCGCCGAGCAGGACGATCGTCGTCACGATCGCCGCGAGAGCGAGCACGATGACGCCGTAGGCCGTGGGCTTCTGCCAGTTCCGGCCCGGTGCGGGTGGGGGCGTCGGTGGCGTCCAGCGCGGTGGTTGCGGGCGGCGCGGCGGCTGTTGCTGCACCGGCTGTTGCCGCACCGGCGGCGCGACAGGCGCGAACGCGGGGACCGTCAGCTGGGAATCCTCGCCCCCGGCCGGCACGTGGAGCAGCCCGAACGCGACCGCCGTCTCCGGCTGGTCCTGCGTCGTCGGCGCGATCCTGAGCTGATTCGCCAGCAGGCTCGCCAGCAACGGCATCCGGCTCGGCCCGCCGACGAGGTAGACGCCACCGAGCCGGTCCGGGGACAGCCCGGCACGGCGGATCGTGGTGGCCAGAAGCTCGGCACTGCGCAGGAAACTCGGCCGGACGAGCGCCTCGAGCTCCATCCGCGTGACCCGCACGTCGCCGAACGGCTCCGGCATCGGGATCTCGGTCTGCTGGTGGCGGGACAGGCTTTCCTTGGCGTCACGGACGTCCTGCAGCAACGACCGGCGCGTCCGGCGGTCGCTGACCGACTGCGGGCGCAGGATCCGTTGCCAGCGCGCGGGTTCCGAATGCGAAACCTCGCGGCCGATGTGCACCAGGAGCGCCTGGTCGATGTCGAGACTGCCGAGATCGGGCAGACCGTCCTCGGCCAGCACGGCGAACCCCTGCGCGCTGACACCGACCACCGCGCAGTCGAAGGTGCCCGCCCCGAGGTCGTACACCGCGATCGGACCGGGCGGCCGGTGACCGTTGCCGAGGGAGGCGTAATGCGCGGCGGCGGCGACCGGCTCGGGAATGAGCGTCGTGGTACCGAAGCCGGCTTTGAGCGCGGCGTCGCGGAGGATCTGCTTGCGATCCGGGCCCCAGCCCGCGGGATGCGAAATGCGCACTTGGGCGGGCGGACGCTGCAGGAGCAGCTCGGCCTCTTCGCCGACCCGGCGCAGAACCGCGGCGAAGGCGTCGGCGATGGGAAGCGAGACGTCACCGAGCTGGAGGGCGCCCTCGTCGATGCGCCGCTTCGGATTGGCCTCGAACCGGCTCGGATCCAGCCGGGCCCGGCGCTCGGCGTCACGACCGACGAAGACCGTGCCGTCCTTGTCGGCGTAGATCGCGGACGACATCGTCACCGACCCGTCGATCTCGACGACCTGCGTCCCCCTGCCGTGGATCGAAAGCACCCCCACCGTGCTGGAGGTACCGAAATCGATCGCCAGAACGTCCACCTGAACCCCCTCCCGGACCCGAAGGCATCGTCTCACGCCCCCCGATCACGCGAGTTCCGCCTCTGATCACGCGAGTTACGCGCCCGATCACGCGAGTTCCGCCTCTGATCACGCGAGTTACGCGCCCAATCACGCGAGTACGCCGTCCAATCACGCGAGTCGTCCGTCTGATCACGCGAGTCGTCCGTCCGATCACGCATGTCGTCCGTCTGATCACGCGAGTTCTCCATCCACGCACACAGGCCCGTGTGCGGAAAAGGCGAACTCGCGTGATTGAACGCGTAACTCGCGTGCTTGAACGCGTAACTCACGTGATTGGGCGCGCGTCTCGCGTGATTAGACGGACGACACGCGTGATTGGACGGACGACACGGCACCCGGACGCGAAAGTGCCCGCCGCGGCGAACCCGCGACGGGCACTTCCGGAACCGAGAGGGACTTACTCGCCCTCGGTTTCACCGTTCTCTTCGGTCGAGCCGGCACCGATGCTCACCGGCGGGGCGTCCGGGACCGACGAGGGCCGGGCTTCGCCGCGGAAGACGAAGTGCGCCTTGTCGTCCTTCTCGCCCTCTTCGTCGTTCCAGCCTTCGACGTCGACCAGGATGATCTGGCCGGGCTGGACCTCGCCGAACAGGATCTTCTCCGACAGCTGGTCCTCGATCTCGCGCTGGATCGTGCGACGCAGCGGCCGCGCGCCCAGCACCGGGTCGAAGCCGCGCTTGGCGAGCAGCGACTTGGCCTTGGGCGTGAGCTCGAGCTCCATGTCCTTGGCCTTGAGCTGCGTCTCGACCCGGGCGATCATCAGATCGACCATCTGGATGATCTGGTCCTTGGTCAGCTGGTGGAAGACGATGATGTCGTCGATCCGGTTCAGGAACTCGGGCCGGAAATGCTTCTTCATTTCCTCGTTGACCTTTTGCTTCATCTTCTCGTACCGGTTGGCGGTGTCGCCCCCGGACGAGAAGCCGAGCGAGACGGACTTGGAGATGTCCGAGGTACCCAGGTTCGAGGTGAAGATGAGCACGGTGTTCTTGAAGTCGACCGTACGACCCTGACCGTCGGTGAGACGGCCGTCTTCGAGGACCTGCAGGAGCGTGTTGTAGATCTCCTGGTGGGCCTTCTCGATCTCGTCGAACAGCACCACCGAGAACGGCTTGCGCCGCACCTTCTCGGTCAGCTGGCCGCCCTCTTCGTAGCCGACGTAGCCCGGAGGGGCACCGAAGAGCCGCGAAGCGGTGTAGCGGTCGTGGAACTCGCCCATGTCGATCTGGATGAGCGCGTCGTCCTCGCCGAACAGGAACGCCGCGAGCGCCTTGGACAGCTCGGTCTTACCGACACCGGACGGACCGGCGAAGATGAACGAACCGGAGGGGCGCTTCGGGTCCTTCAGGCCGGCACGGGTACGGCGGATCGCCTGGGAGACGGCCTTGACCGCGTCCTCCTGGCCGATGATCCGCTTGTGCAGCTCGTCCTCCATGCGGAGCAGACGCGTGGTCTCCTCCTCGGTGAGCTTGAACACCGGGATACCGGTCCAGTTGGCGAGGACCTCGGCGATCTGCTCCTCGTCGACCTCGGCGACGACGTCGAGGTCGCCGTCCTTCCACTGCTTCTCCCGCTCGCCCTTCTGGCCAAGGAGGGTCTTCTCCTCGTCGCGCAGGCGGGCGGCGCGCTCGAAGTCCTGCGCGTCTATCGCGGACTCCTTGTCCCTGCGCACGTCGGCGATCTTCTCGTCGAACTCGCGCAGGTCCGGCGGCGCGGTCATGCGGCGGATGCGCATCCGGGCGCCGGCCTCGTCGATCAGGTCGATCGCCTTGTCCGGGAGGAAGCGGTCGTTGATGTAGCGGTCCGCGAGGGTCGCCGCCTGCACCAGCGCGCCGTCGGTGATCGAGACGCGGTGGTGCGCCTCGTACCGGTCACGGAGACCCTTGAGGATCTCGATCGTGTGCTCGAGCGACGGCTCGCCGACCTGGATCGGCTGGAAGCGGCGCTCCAGCGCGGCGTCCTTCTCGATGTACTTGCGGTACTCCTCGAGCGTGGTCGCGCCGATCGTCTGCAGCTCACCACGGGCCAGCATCGGCTTCAGGATCGACGCGGCGTCGATCGCGCCCTCGGCGGCACCCGCGCCCACGAGCGTGTGCAGCTCGTCGATGAACAGGATGATGTCGCCGCGGGTCTTGATCTCCTTGAGCACCTTCTTGAGGCGCTCTTCGAAGTCACCGCGGTACCGGGAACCGGCGACCAGGGAGCCGAGGTCGAGGGTGTAGAGCTGCTTGTCCTTCAGCGTCTCGGGCACCTCGCCCTTGACGATGTTCTGCGCGAGCCCTTCGACGACGGCGGTCTTGCCGACGCCGGGCTCACCGATCAGGACGGGGTTGTTCTTGGTGCGCCGCGACAGCACCTGCATGACCCGCTCGATCTCTTTGCCCCGGCCGATGACCGGGTCGAGCTTGCCTTCGCGGGCCTGCACGGTCAGGTTGCGGCCGAACTGGTCGAGCACCAGCGACGACGACGGGGTGCCTTCACCGCGTCCGGAGCCGGTCTCGGTCGACTCCTTGCCACCCTGGTAGCCCGACAGCAGCTGCAGGACCTGCTGACGCACCCGGTTGAGGTCCGCGCCGAGCTTGACGAGCACCTGTGCGGCGACGCCCTCACCCTCGCGGATCAGCCCGAGCAGGATGTGCTCGGTGCCGATGTAGTTGTGGCCGAGCTGCAGCGCTTCGCGCAGGGACAGCTCAAGCACCTTCTTGGCCCGCGGGGTGAAGGGGATGTGCCCGCTCGGGGCCTGCTGCCCCTGGCCGATGATCTCCTCGACCTGCTGGCGGACGCCCTCCAGCGCGATGCCCAGCGATTCCAGCGCCTTGGCGGCGACACCTTCACCCTCGTGGATCAGACCCAGGAGGATGTGCTCGGTGCCGATGTAGTTGTGGTTGAGCATCCTGGCCTCTTCTTGGGCCAGGACGACCACCCGCCTCGCGCGGTCGGTGAACCTCTCAAACATGTGCACTCCCTCGACTGCTGCGACGGCGGCCCGTTTCCATCGTGCTTTCACCGCGATGGATTCAGCACCGTGAGACCACTCTAGTAGCCATGCGGTCGCGCTGGCGTACCACTACGGCTGATTGCGGCCCGTTCGCGCCCCGGCCGTTCTCCGGCCGTGCGCTCTTTCATCTTCCGGTTGCCCTGCACCTTTACGTCAAGCCCAACGTGCGAACGCGCGCTCGGATTCCGCCGGACGAGGGTTGTCCGCTGAGCGCGAACACGGGTCCGCCCAGTGGTTGGACACCCGTCCGGAGTAGTCACCGATCGTATGTAAGGTAAGGCGTACCTAATGACGGGAGTCGGCGTGTCGCATCTTCGGACGCTCGCGTCACCCGAAGGCGGACTCGGGGCCTCCCTCTCCAGGATGCCCGAGGATGCCCGGCTCCGCGCGGACGTCCCGGCGGACGAGCCGGGCTGGGTCCGCTGCGGCGACCTGCTCGGCGAGCCGGCCCGGCTCGCGCGGTGGCGGGAGCGGCTCACCGGCTGGCTGGCCGAGACGTATCCGGAGGCGCCCGGGATCCCCGAGCGGACTCCGGCGAGCTGGATCCTGTCCTGGTATCTGCACGTCCCGGCCCTCGCCGGCGCGATGCTGCTCCATCACGCACGCCGGGTCCCGTCGCTGGCGCCGTCCGCGCTGGCGTTCCGGATCGGCGCCGACCGGCCCCATCCAGACTCCGTCGCCGTCCTCGACCCGGATCTCCGCGGTTTCCACTGCCTGCCGACCGACCCCGGCTCGGCGCATCCGCGGGCCGTCGTGGTCCCGGACGTGCGGGCGCTGGCGACGGTGCTGCGAGGCAGGTTCGTCGCCCACGCGAGCCGGTTCATCGACGTCTACGGGCCGCTGACGAGGCTCGGGCGACGGCAGTTGTGGGCGGCCGCCACGGACGCGCTCGACAACGCGCTGTGGTCGGCGGGGCGGCTGGGCGGGACGCCGGAATCCGAGGGCGCCGGCGTCGCGGACGCCGCCTTGGTCCTCGAAGCCCGGTTCCCGCCGCTGACATCGCCGTCGAAGCTGACACTGGCCACGGGAGCCGACGGCCGCCGCGAATGGACGAGAAACCGCGAAGGCTGCTGCTTCAACTATCTGCTTCCCGCGGAATCGGAATGCGGAGGTTGCCCGAGAGTTCGTTAAGGCGTCCAGCCGGGATCACGTCCCGACGCGCCCAAAGCGCGCTCGAACGGCGTCGCGTCGTCCGCGACGGCCACCTCTTCGCCGTACACCTTCATCGCGCGCGCCTGATCACCGATCTCCAGCGCGATGGCGTACACGGCGTCGGCGACTTCGGGGAGAACGGCGAACTCCGCGCCGGTCGCCCTCGCGAGGTCCCAGCCGTGGAAGACGAACTCGTCCAGCACCATGTACCCCGCCATCGACGCGGGCATCGGGTTGCCGCCGAAGGTCGTCTGCCCCTGCCACGCGTCCGGCGCCCCGAAGACGTCCACGAGCCGCGCGGTCTGCTTTTCGATGTCGGCGAGCCATTCGCCGCCGACGAGATCCGCCTCGGCCTCGCCGGTGGACACCTCGGGCGGTGCCGTCTTGCGCCCGGCGGCTTCGAGCCACGGGCCCCAGTAGAGAAGGTGGTTCAGCAACGCGCGGACGTCGTATTCGGCGCACGGGGTGCGCGCGGAGAGGTCGGACTCGCCGATCCCGCGCAGGATTCCGGCGAATTCCGCGGCGGCGGGGGCGATCAGGGCAGCGTGTTCGGACATGAGGGCATGAGTTCACGGAACCCGGCGCGCTGTCTTGAAGAAACGCGACAAGGTTAGGCCGTGCCCGGTAGCTCTCTGTCCGCGGTCTTCGCGCCCAGGCGGCCCCTGGCGGCACGGGCGGTCCAGCCGAGTACGACCCCGGTACGAGGCCGAACCGCCCGCACCACCAGGAACCACCTGGATCACGAAGACCATCGAACAGACCTACCGGAGACGGCCTAAGTTGATCCGGTGAGCGGGCACCGGATCCCGGCGGGGATCGTCAACGCGCGGGAGGCGAAGTTCAGCCTCGTCCGGCATCGCCCCGCGCCGGAACTGCGCCCGTTCGTCGAGCACCACTGGGTGCTGCGCTGGGATCTGAGCGGCCGTCCGCCCCAGGAACAGGTGGTTCTGCCCAATCTCGCGGTGAACGTCACGTTCTTCCGCGACGCGGCGGGCGCGTTCGGCCCCGGGAAACGCCCTTTCCGTTACACCGTCGCGGGCACGGACCACGGTATCGGCATGCGTTTCCGGCCGGGGGCTTTCCGGGCATTCCTCACCGGTCCGGTCTCGATGATCTCCGGCGGTTCCGTTCCGCTCACCGATCTCTTCCCCGGCGCCGGAGGAGTGACGGAATCGGTACGGAATGCGACGGACGACTTCGAAATGGTCCGCCGGTGCGAGGAACTGCTCCTCGCGAAAGATCCCGTGCTGACCGCCGCGGCCAGGACGGCCGTCGAAGCGGTGGAAACAATCGCGGCCGATCCGGCCATTACCAGAGTCGGCGAGCTGTCAAGCCGGACGGGCCTGTCTCAGCGAAGCCTGCAACGCCTGTTCGCCGAACATGTCGGCGCCGCCCCCAAATGGGCGATTCAGGTATACCGCTTGAACGAGGCGGCGGCACGGATCGCCACCGAGGAACGGCCGGACTACGCGGAACTGGCGTTCACGCTGGGCTATAGCGACCAAGCGCACTTCATCCGGGATTTCCGCTCCGTGACCGGATGGGCGCCCAGCGAGTACGCTCGCTTGAACCGTGTACAAGAACAAGAAAGCCGCCGGGAACGGATTCCCGGCGGCCGTCAGGTCTGAAAGACCTCAGTTCTTCTTGTGGTAGGCCTCCACGACCTCGGACGGGATACGTCCGCGGTCGGAAACCTGGAAGCCGTTCTTGCGGGCCCAGGCGCGAATGGCCTGGTTCTGCTCGCGGTCCACGGTCGCGGGACGGGCGGCGGCCTTCACGCCGGCGACCGGACGAATGGCGGTGCGCTTACGGCCACCCGCGCGACGGGCGTGCTCCACATACTGGGCCAGCGCGTCACGAAGCTCTTCCGCGTTTTCCGCGGAAAGGTCGATCTGGTAGCTCACACCGTCCAAACCGAACTCGACGGTCTCTTCCGCCTCAGTGCCGTCGAGGTCGTCGACGAGCGAGACGAGCACCTTCTGTGCCATCTGTTTCCTCCTGCTGGGGGCTTACACGAATGATCTGGTACGGGGCATGCCCCGGACAGAAGACTTTGTCTAGCGACATTAATACCCGCTACCGAGACATAACGCAAATCTTGT
The DNA here is from genome assembly GCF_900105055.1 of Amycolatopsis lurida. Taxonomy (NCBI): domain Bacteria; kingdom Bacillati; phylum Actinomycetota; class Actinomycetes; order Pseudonocardiales; family Pseudonocardiaceae; genus Amycolatopsis; species Amycolatopsis lurida. The sequence goes on along the minus strand of NZ_FNTA01000004.1, from coordinate 4,706,559 downwards.
TTACGAGAACGATCGAGGTATCTGTCACGCGGACGGGTTATTCAGGTCGGACGAGCGGGAACAGGATGGTCTCCCGGATACCAAGGCCGGTCAGGGCCATCAGCAACCGGTCGATCCCCATTCCGACACCACCGCTCGGCGGCATTCCGTACTCCAGCGCACGGAGGAAATCCTCATCCAGGTTCATGGCCTCACTATCGCCCTGCGCACCCAGCCGAGCCTGTTCCACCAGCCGCTGGCGCTCCACGACGGGATCGACCAGCTCGGAGTATCCGGTGGCCAGTTCGAATCCGCGCACGTACAGATCCCACTTCTCGGCGACCCCCGGCTTGCTGCGATGTTGCCTGGTCAGCGGGGATGTCTCGACCGGAAAATCACGGACAAAAGTAGGTTCGTGGAGATGATCGCCGACGAGATGTTCCCAAAGTTCTTCGACGAGTTTGCCGTGACCTAACTTTGGGTCGAGCTCCAGCTGTCGTGCTTCGGCATAGGAACGCAGCTTGTCCGCCGATGTCTCGGGAGTGACCTCTTCCGACAACGCCTCGGACAACGACTCGTACATTCCGAGTGTGGTCCACTCGCCGGACAGGTCGTACTCCGAACCGTCGGCGAGAGTGACCACCTGAGTACCGAGAACGTTCTGTGCCGCCTCCTGGATGAGCTGGCGCGTCATCACCGCGTTGGAGTCATAGGTCGCATACGCTTCGTAGTACTCGAGCATGGCGAACTCGGGCGAGTGCGACGAGTCGCTGCCCTCGTTCCGGAAGTTCCGGTTGATCTCGAAGACCTTCTCGATACCGCCGACCACACAACGCTTGAGGTACAGCTCCGGCGCGATCCTCAAGTAGAGGTCGAGGTCGAAGGCATTCGAATGCGTGACGAATGGCCTGGCCGCCGCGCCGCCGTGCAGCGTTTGCAGCATCGGGGTCTCGACCTCGAGGAATCCCCGGCCGTGAAACGAGTCACGCAGGGAACGCAGCACACCGGCTCGGGTGCGGACCACGTCCCGCGCCTTGGGACGCACGATCAGATCGACATAACGCTGCCGGATCCGCGTTTCCTCGGCGAGGTCTTTGTGCGCCACGGGCAACGGGCGCAATGCTTTCGACGTGATCCGCCACGAGTCGGCCATCACGGAAAGTTCACCGCGCTTGGAGGTGATCACCTCGCCGGAGACGAATACGTGATCACCGAGATCGACATCGGACTTCCACGCCGCGAGCGCGTCCTCGCCCACCTTCGCGAGGCTGAGCATCGCCTGCAACTCGGTGCCGTCGCCTTCACGGAGACTCGCGAAACACAGTTTGCCGGTATTGCGCATGTACATGACCCGGCCGGTGATGCCGACGATCTCGCCGGTGGCGGTGTCGGCGGGAAGACCGGAATGCTTCGCACGCACTTCGGCCAGTGAGTGCGTCCGGGGCACCTCTACCGGATACGGATCGATACCCTCCGCGATTATCCGGTCGCGCTTGTCCCGGCGCACCCGCATCTGTTCCGGCAGGTCTTCGTCGGGGCTCACGCCCTCGGATGCGGGGATTTCAGTCATGGCGCACAGCGTACGAACCCGCCGGTTCCCTACGCCAACCGGATTACCTTTTCCGGGTCCGGACCGGCCGGTTTTCTCTCCATTAACCTGGATCCCGTGAACTCATCCACTCCTGGCATCGAACCCGAACTGCACGCACGCCGCGCCGCCTCGTTCGGCGCGAGGGCCGCCGCCTATGCCGAGCATCGGCCGGATTATCCGGAAAAGGCACTGGCCTGGGGGCTGGCCGGCGCCCGGCACGCGCCGGAACGGGTACTGGACCTCGCGGCCGGGACCGGCAAGGTCAGCGAAGGGCTGCTCCCGCTGGGGGTCGAGGTCACCGCGGTGGAGCCGGACGAGAAGATGCTCGCGGAACTGAAGAAGGCGCTCCCCTCCGTGACGCCGCTCAGCGGGACGGCCGAGGAGATCCCGCTGCCCGACGGTTCCGTGGACGCCGTGGTCGTCGGCCAGGCCGTGCACTGGTTCGACCTCGACCGGGCGTATCCGGAGATGGCCAGGGTGCTGAAGCCGGGAGGTGTCGTGGCCGCGCTGTGGAACCACGACGACGAGTCGGTGGAGTGGCTGGCCGAGTTGAACGGCTTGATCAAGTCCTCGATGAGCCGTCGCTGGCTGAGCGACTACGAATCGCTGCCGGAACACGAAGCCTTCGAGCCGTTCGAGAAGAAGACGTTCGGTCACAGACAGCCGAGGACCGCGGAAACCCTCGTGGCGACTCTCGCCACCCATTCGCACATGCTGGTGGCCCCGGCGGAGGAACGCGAAGCCAAACTTCGCACGGCGCGGGAATTCCTCGACCGGAACCCGGAAACCGCCTCGGGGGAATTCGACCTGCCGATCACCACCACCGTGTTCCGGACGCGTAAGCGATGACCGACTGGAAGGCGGCGTTCACGACGACATTCGGCGCTCCCGCGTCGGCGGTGTCCGCGCGGATCTGGGCCGAGGTGTACGGCGACGAGTACCCCGCCGAGCTGGACACCTACAGCTTCGTGACCCGGACGGACCTGCGCCGCATCGCGGGGGAAGCGCGGCTCGAACCGGGCGGGCGGCTGGCCGACATCGGCTGCGGGCGCGGCGGTCCCGGACTGTGGGTCGCCGCGCGGACCTACGCGACGCTCACCGGCGTCGACATCGCGGAGACGGCACTGGCGTCGGCGCGGCGACGCGCGGAGGTGATGGACGTCGAAGCGACCGAATTCCTGGTCGGCGATTTCCAGGACACCGGCTTGGACGACGCGTCGTTCGAGGCGGTGATGAGCGTCGACGCGCTGCTGTTCGCGCCCGACAAGCGGCGTGCCTGCGAGGAGTTCGCGCGGATCCTCGTGCCTGGCGGACGGCTGCTCGTCACGACCTGGGACTTCGACGGGCAGCCGGTGAACCGGCCGCCCCAGGTGGCCGACCACCGGCCGCTGCTGGAAGCGGCGGGATTCGACGTCCTCTCCTACGAGGAAACGCCGGACTGGCGGGCGCGGCAGCGGCGGACCATGGAGCTCTCGCTCGCGCGGGTTGAGGAATTGGCCGAGGAATCGGGGCAGGATCCGGCTCAGCTGCGGGCAAGCCTCGAACAGACGTTGCGGAACCAGGATCTGATGACGCGTCGGGTGTTGATGGTCGCTTCCCGTCGGAATTAGTCCTCTCGATGCGGTCCTTGCGTGTGCAACTACCGCATCCAGAGGACTAAACGCGGTGGTTGCGCTCGTAGACCAGCCGCAGGCCCAGCAACGTCAGATCCGGGACGTGCTCGGTGATCGTCTCGGACTCCTCCAGCACCAGGGGCGCGAGGCCGCCCGTCGCGATCACCGCGACCGGCTCCGCCCCGCCGGGCGAAAGCTCGCGCTTGATCCGCTTCACCAGGCCGTCGACCTGGCCGGCGAAACCGTAGAGGATGCCGGATTGCAGGCATTCCACGGTGTTCTTCCCGATCACCGACCGCGGCGGCACCAGTTCGACTTTGCGCAGCGCCGCGGCCCGCGCGGCCAGCGCGTCGACCGAGATCTCGATGCCGGGCGCGAAGGCACCGCCGAGGAACTCGCCCTTGGCGGAGATGGCGTCCACATTGGTCGAAGTCCCGAAATCCACCACCACACAAGCGGTGGAGGGGTGCAGATGGTGCGCGGCGAGGGTGTTCACCAGCCTGTCCGCGCCCACCTCCCTGGGGTTGTCGACCAGGAGCGGCACGCCGGTGCGCACCCCTGGCTCGACGACGATCTTCGGCACTTTGTCGTAATACCGCGAAAGCATGACTCGCAGCTCCCGCAGCACGGCGGGAACCGTGGACAGCGCGCTGATCCCGGTGATCGCGTCCGCGTGGGAGCCGAGCAGGCCGCGCATGGTCAACGCGAGTTCGTCGGCGGTCATACGCGCGTCGGTGCGCATGCGCCAGTCACCAATCAGCTCTTGCCCGGAGTACAGCCCGAGCACGATATTGGTGTTGCCGACGTCGACCGTGAGCAGCAAGGGCTCAGCTTTCGGCGTGCAGCAGCGCGTCGAGACGGCGGGCGTCGGCGGTTTCGGCGACCGGGAAGGTCATCGTGTCGTCGTCGGCCAGCGTCACGGTGCCGCTCAGCAGACCGGAACCCTCCGGCGCGTGCCCGGGGTTGGCGCCCTTCTCGACGATCCGGTTGTCCGCGTCGACGAAGACGACCCGCGGCCGGAACGCGGCCGCCTCGGCGTTCTCCATCTGCGCGTACGAAATCAGGATCACCAGATCGCCCGGGTGCACCAGATGCGCCGCGGCACCGTTGATGCCGAGCACCCCGCTGCCGCGTTCGCCCGCGATCACGTACGTTTCGAGCCGCGCGCCGTTGGTGACGTCCACAATGGACACCTGTTCGCCCGGCAGCAGATCCGCCGCGTCCATCAGGTCCTCGTCGACGGTCACCGAACCGACGTAGTGGAGATCGGCCTGGGTGACCGTCGCCCGGTGGATCTTCGATTTCAGCATCGTGCGGTACATGGTGGACTCTCCCTATTCCCCTGCGTCCAGCGCGTGTTCCGGATGGTCGGCGGCGGCGCCGAGCACCACCGGGACGTTGTCGATCAGCCGGGTACTCCCCACCCTGGCCGCGATCATCAACCGCGCCTCACCGTCCACGGGCGCGGGCCCGAGGTCGGTTCCCCTCAATTCCAGATAATCGACCTCGACCGCGGGACGCGCGGCGAGGGTCTGCCTGGCGGTCGCCAGCACGGCTTCCGCGCCGTCGCGTCCGACGAAGGCACCCGCGGTGAGTGCCGCCGACAACACGATCGCGTCCTCGCGCTGTTCAGGAGTCAGGTAGACGTTGCGCGAGGACAACGCCAGCCCGTCGCGTTCCCGGACCGTCGGCACCCCGATGACGCGGGTGTCGAAGTTCAGGTCACGCACCATCTTCTTGATCAACACCAGCTGCTGGTAGTCCTTCTCCCCGAAGAAGGCGTAGTCCGGCCGCACGATGTTGAACAGTTTCGCCACCACGGTCAGCACGCCGGCGAAATGCCCCGGCCGCACCGCGCCTTCCAGCTCGTCGCCGAGCGCACCGGGATGCACCGTGACAGTGGCCCCCTCGGGATACAGATCCGACGCCTTGGGCAGGAAGCCCAACTCGACGCCGTCCTCCTTGAGCACCTCGAGGTCCTTGTCCAGCGGACGCGGGTACGCCTCGAAGTCCTCGCCCTCCCCGAACTGCAGGGGATTCACGAAGATCGACGTCGCGACGACCGTGTTCGGCAGCCGCTTCGCCCGGCGGATCAGCTCGCGGTGACCCGCGTGCAGGGCGCCCATCGTGGGCACGAGCGCGACCTTGCGGCCGACGCCGTGCAGGGCACGCGTCACCTGGCTGACCTGCTCGGGCGGCTGGAAGGTGTGCAGCGTGCCTCGGGCGAATTTCGGTGTGGTCACTGGTTTTGCTGCCCTTCGGCGGGATCTGCGGGATCACTCAGGAGTTCGGTGAGCTCGGCGGCGGCCGAAGCGTCCAGGAGCCCGGCGGCGTCGCCGCGCGCCAGCGTGCGCTTGGCCAGCGCGCGGTAGCTCGGGGCGATGTCGGGGCCACGTTCGGCCAGCACCGCGAGATGCTTACGCACGGTGCCGAGATCACCACGGGCCACCGGCCCGGTCAGCGCCCGGTCCCCGTGTCGGAGAACATTATCCAACGCCGCCGACAACAACGGAGCCACCAGGCGTTCGGGCTGGGCGATTCCCGCCTCCCGCAACAGTTCCGCGCAGTCGGCGACCAGTGTCATCAGGTGGTTCGCGCCGTGGGCCAACGCCGCGTGATAGAGCGCTCGCGCCTCGTCAGGGACCCGGACGGGCTCCGCGCCCATCTCCACGGTCAGCGCCTCGCCGACGTTCCACGCCGCTTCGTCACCCTCTGTCGCCGTGACACCGATGCTGCAGGTGGCCAGCCTGTCGAGGTCTTCGGCGCGGCCGGTGAAGGTCATCACGGGGTGCAGGGCCAGCGGCAGCGCCCCGGCCTCGGCGGCGGGCGCGAGGACGTCGATACCGTGCGCGCCGGAGGTGTGCACGACGATCTGCCCCGGCCGGAGGGATCCGGTGGCGACGAAACCGTGCACCATCCCGGCGAGCGCGTCGTCCGGAAGGGCGAGGAGGACCAGGTCGGCGCGGCGGGCGACCTCGTCGGGCGGCAGGAGGGGCACGTCGGGGAGCAATTGCTCCGCCCGGCGCACCGACGCGTTGGAGAGGCCCGAAGCGGCGACGACCGTATGCCCGGCCCTGGAGAGCGCGGCGCCGACGACACTGCCGACGCGCCCCGCGGAAACGACGCCGACGGCCAGGCGAGCGGGCCTCATCATGGCGTGCGCCAGTGGACGCTCATGGTCGAAAACTCCTCAACTCGTTCCAGTCCCGCTCTGCGGTCGCGGGTACCAGACGACGGCGCGAGAGTAACCCTCCGGTCCACGTCTGAACCGGCCCCCGTGACCAGCTTCACCTGACAGTGGTCACCCGCGCGGCGCGCCGTCGGCCAGCCGCACGGCGTCGGCCCGTGACGTCTTGAGCACCTGGAGCAGTTCACGTTGCCGCTGTTTCGCGTCGTCGGTGAGCTTCCGTCCGCGCCGAAGGAACGCGAGCTCGGTCACACTGGCCTGGTAGCGGGCGACGGCCTTCGCCGCCTCCCGTCCCGACTGCTTCCGCGCCTGCTTCCGCCACGACCGCCGCCCGGAGAGACTGGCCAGCAGCGTGACCTCGGACGGGGCGATCCAGCGTGCGTCGACCATCATCGGCAGGGCCGCCGCGACGATCCGCTGCTCACGGCGCCGCTGCATGACCACCACCGAGAACACGCCGATGAACAGCGGCACCATGATCAGGAAGTAGACGTTCAGGAAGGTCTTCGCGCCGCCGAGCAGCGCGGCGCCGTTCCACAGCGCGTGCAGCAGCACCGCGACGACGTAGCCGCCGATGGGCGCCAGGATCCGCAGCGAGCGCACCTTGCTGCTCGCGGCGACACCGAGCCCGATCCCGGTCATCACGGCGAACAACGGATGGGTGAACGGCGAAAGCACGCCGCGCAGGAAGAACGCCGCGAGCACACCGGCGCTCGTTCCGTCGCCGAAGCCGTGCTCGGCGAAGGCGCGGCCGAAGTAATAGATGTTCTCGGTGAAGGCGAAGCCCGCCGCGGTGAACCCGGCGTAGACGATGCCGTCCACGACACCGTCGAACTCGATCGGGCGGCGCCACCACAGCAAAAGGATGAAAGCGGCCTTCGCGGCCTCCTCGACCAGCGGCGCGGAGACCAGCCCGCTGATCTTGCCGCCGACGCCGGTGCCGAGCAGCAGATCACCGACGGCCTCGGCACCGCTGTTGAGCAGCAGCGCGATGATCGTCGCGACGCACGCGCCCCAGACGAAGGACAGCAGCAGAAGCTTCGGCGGTTCGGGCTCCCAGCGGTCGACCCACAGGAACGCGGTGACCACCACGGCGACCGGGACCAGCGCCGCGAGCACGCCGATCCCCACCGCGAGCGGGCCGACCTTTTCGGTCACCGTGCCGAAGACGAACAGTCCGCACAGCGCGACGGCGATCAGCCCGAGCACCGGCAGCAGCACGGTGATCGACCGGGACCGGCGGATCCGGTCGGGACCGGGCGCCGGGGAGGAAGGCTCGCTCACAGCGGGTCACCCTACCGTCGGTACGGGACACGGGCGGGACGTGGAGCGGAAGTCCGACACAGTACCGGCCACACGCGTGAACACCGCGTCGTTTTCACTACGGGTTCACCTATCCGGATACGGTCAGTCTTCGGCACGCCGCCTGCGCCGCGGAGTGGACTCGTTCGCGCCGTTGGCGGCGAGCAGATCCATCACCGACCGGCCGGACGCGTGGGAACCCGCCTCGGAGGTCTCCGGACGGCTGTGCGAAGACCCGTTGCGGGACGGCGTCTCGTCGTCCGGCTTCGCCCGCCTGCCGCCGTGACGGCCGCCGGTGGACTCGGTGCTCTGCCACGCCGGGGGCTCCCCGTCCGGACGACGGCGACGGCCGCCACCGGTGGGCTCGGGAACGTTCGGGGCCGGGGTGAGCGAAACCGAGGAGTCTTCCGCCGCGCGGCGACGGCGACCGCCGCCGCCGCCGTTCTGCGCCAGGCGGATCTCTTCGGGCAACGTCGGGTTGACCGCGGGCGGCTCCTCGGCGGGCGGCGAGCTGTGCCGCGACGGCGCCTCGGCCGCCGGACGGCGCACCGGCTCCGGCTCCGGCTTCCGCACGGGCTCGGCCCGGCGAGGCGGCTCGGAGACGGCCGGGATCGACGGCGGGGTCGGCGGCTCCGGCTCACGGCGCGGCTCCGGCCTCGGCTCGGGGCGCGGTTCCGGCCGGGGCAGGGAGACCGAGGGCTGGGGCTGCTGGGGTTTCGCCGGCGGCGTGGGACGCAGCCGGTCCTGGAAGTCGTCCTTCCTGGGGAACGCGGCGCTCAGGTCGGAGACCGGGCGCTCCTGCGTCCACGACGGCTTCCACTCGCCGGTGGCCTCCATCGGCTCCGGCGCGGCGGGCTTGTTCGCGGGCAGCGGCGTGCCACCGGCGGGCCGGGACCGCTCGACCGGCTTCATACCGGGACGGGTCAGGCCGAGCTCGCGGTTCGGGCGGGGACGGTCCGGCTCGACCTTCTTGACCGGCTTCGCCTGCGCAGGGGGCTTCACCGGCGGCGTCTGCTTCCGGGTCTGCTCTTCGGGCCGCGGCGCGGGAGGACGCTGCACGGTGCCGGCGTCGAGCCGCTGCTGCAGCGAAGGCTGCTGCGGGCGACGGGGCGGTTCGTTGCGCTGGGGCTGCCGGGCGACGGTGGGCATCGAGGGCTGCGAGACCTCCGAGCGCGACACACCCGGCATGGACGGGCGGGACACCTCGGCCGGAGTCACCGGTGGCGGGGTCTTGCGCTGCGGGTCGACCCTCGGCATCGGCCGGGAGATCTCGGCGGGCGACATGCCGGGGTTCGACAGCTCCATCCGCTCGCGACGGGCGGCTTCGGCGGCGAGCGCTTCGGCCGCCTTCGAGGCGCGGGCGTCCGCCTTGCGCATACTGCGGCGAGTCGACTCGTCGACCGGCTTCGGCCGCTGGACCTGATTGTTCTGGCCGTAGCCGTTGGTGCCGTTGACCTGGCCGTTCGCCGGTTTACGGCGGGCGGCGGGCGGCGTCCCGGCCCGCGCGGAGGCGGGTTCGAGGATGCGGTCGATCATCTCGGTCGGGCGGTCGCGCTCACGCTCGTCGACGTCGATCGTGGTGCTCTTGGCCGCCATGAGCTGGGGTTTGCCGTTGCCGTTCTCGGACCCCGCGCTCATCAGCTGCTTGTTGTCGAGGGACCGCATCCGGGTGGCCTGCGCGGTGAGCGCGACGCGTTCGAGGAGGACCTCGCCACCGAAGAGCGACTGGAGGCTCTCACGCAGAGCGCTCACCTCGGCTCTGAGCGCTTCGAGCTCTTCCTGGGAGCGACTCTCGGCGGCCTGCCGGGTCTCCGCCTCGATCTCGAGCTCGAACTCGCGGCGGGCGGCGATCTCGCGTTCCAGCTCCAGCTCGTAGACGGCCTGTGCCTCGGCGACGGCGTCCTCGCTCTGTGACACGTGCTTGCGGTAGCGGACCGCCAGGAACGCACCGATCAAGGCGGCCCACAGCGCCGCGACGATCCCCAGACGCAAGTAGCGGAGGTCGTCGGAAAGCACCAATGCGAGAGTCGCGCCGACCGCGAGAACCAAGCCGACGACAAGCCACGGCCTACCCGCAAGGCGGCCGCGCGAGTCGTCACCCACCCCGGTCATGCCCAACACCGTACCTTCTAGTAATCCGAACGAGACCTAGTCGGTACTTCGAGCGGTGGCTCCCGAGCGTTAACCGGTCGGCTCGGGATCGCTGCCCCGATCACCGCCCTCGGGGGTCCGGCAACAGTGTTCGAGCCACAAAGCCGCAGCTACCAGCGCCGCCGAGCTGACGATCCCGACCGTCGCCGAGCGGAGATCACCGCTCGCCGCGAGGAGTTCGTCACGTCGCGGAAAAAGATACGCGAAAGCCGCGAGCCAGACGCCCGTCATGGCGGATCCGGCGAGCGAAGAGGCCTTGGCGAGGGCCACCGATCGGGCGACGGAGATCGCCGCGAGTACGCGCCCCTCCTTGATCCGCGACCGGATGATGAAGGCGAGCACGAACTCGCAGAGCGCGAGGACGAGCAGCGTGATTCCGGCGAAGAGCGGAAGCGCGGGGATGGATCCGTAGGCGACCTGGAAGAGCAGATAGGCCAGGACCAGACCCAGGAGGCCGGCCACCGCCAGCTCACGTGGCCGGGTGAAGTGCATGGTCCAACGCTACCTGGCAGGCTTGACTCTCCACCAACTGGAGAGTCGACGATGAAGCATATGGGCACCGCAGCGGTTTTCACCATCGGGGAGCTGGCCAAACGGACCGGCCTGCCGGTGAAGACCATCCGCTTCTACTCCGACGAGGGGCTCCTGCCCCCGACCGACCGCACCGACTCCGGCTACCGGCTCTACGACGCCACCGCGATGGCGCGCCTCGAACTGGTCCGGACGCTGCGGGAGCTCGGGCTCGGCCTCGTCGACGTGGAACGGGCGCTGACCAGGGAAGCGACCATCGGGGACCTCGCGGTCCAGCACGTCGCCGCCCTGGACGAGCAGATCCGGCGGCTGAAGCTGCGCCGGGCGGTCCTGCGGGCGGTGGCCAAACGGGACTCACCGCTGGAGGAGGTCGAACTGATGAACAAACTCGCGTCGATGTCGGACGAAGACCGCAAACGCTTGCTCGACGAGTTCTGGGCGGACATGGTCGAAGGGCTCGAACTGGACCCGGAGTTCTACGAGCGGATGCGCTCGGCGAAACCGGAACTGCCCGACGACCCGACGCCCGAGCAGCTGGAGGCGTGGATCGAGTTCGCCGAACTCGTGCAGGACGAGGAGTTCCACGCGTCCATCCGCCGGATGAGCGAGTGGCACTCGCAGCTCCGGAAGCAGGACGGAGCGGACTTCGGCGCGAAGCAGCAGGAGCTGTGGATGGCGTGGAGCGCTCGGGCGACCGAAGCGCTCGAAGCCGGCCTCGCGCCCGACTCGGCCGAGGGCCGCGAGCTGGCGGAGACGATCTTCACGCAGTCTTCGCGGAACGGGCGGGACCCGGCCGACCCCGCCTGGCGGAAGCGGCTGACCGACGGGATGGCGATCAGCTCCGATCCGCGCGCCGAGCGGTACTGGATGCTGCTGGGGAAGATCAACGGCTGGCCGTCGTTCCCCTCACAGATGGCGCAGGCCGAGTGGATCATCGCCGCCCTGCGCTCCGCGCTGGGGTAGCAAGGGACCTTTGCTACCGCCTGCCCCCGCTCCCGCAACCAGTCATCTACTTGCGAGGGCCGGGGCGCGGGGGTGGGCGTTGCGAAAGCCACTTTCGCAACGTTGAAGGTTGCGAAAGTGGCTTTCGCAACCTCTCCGCGACCCCACCGAAGTGCAGTGGTTCGCATTACAAACTACCTGGGGCTTGGCCGTGATCGTGCGGGTTTGGGTCGTCAGATGACCAGAAATCCACACAGTCCCCCACTTCCAGGGCCGGGACTGAACGCGAGGGGCACGTTTCGTCCGCTAAATGCGGTGGTTCGTATCGCCGACTACCGCATTCAGAGGACGAAACGCGTGAGGCGGACGGAGTCGCGGTCCGAGGCGGGGCGGGCGGCGAGGAGGTCGGCGACGGGACCATGGCCGGGAAGCACCGCGTCGGGCTCGATCTCCAGCCAGGGGATCAGCACGCTCGCGCGCTCCGGCGTGCCGGGATGCGGAAGCAGCAACTGGGGGTCGTCGGAGCGCACCCCGTCCACGGTCACTATGTCGACATCCAGCGTGCGCGGACCCCACCGGAGTTCGCGCACGCGTTCCGCCGCCTGCTCGGCGGCCTGTCCGGTGCGCAGCCAGTCCCAGTGATCCCGCGCCGGGTCGTCGACCAGGACGACGGCGTTGAGGAAATCGGGCTGGTCCTCGACACCCCACGCCTTCGTCTCGTAGACCGACGACACCGCGACGACCGCGGGCCGGACCGCGTCGAGGGCGGACCGAAGGTAAGCGAGCCGGTCCCCCAAGTTGGAACCGAGCGAGAGCAGCGCGCGGCTCATCGCTCCCACCGTCTCTGTGAGTGCGCGCAGCGTGCGATCGGAGACTTCACTGTCGTCTTCTCTCGGAAAACACCGTGACGGCGACGTCGTCGAAGTTCAGCGGGATCGGCGCGGAGGGCTTGTGCACCGTCACCTCGACGGCGGTCAGCCGCTCGTCACGCAGCACCTCGTCGGCGATCTTCCCGGCGACACTCTCGATGAGGTCGTACGGCTCGCCCGCCACGATCCCGGCGGCGAGCTCCGCCAGTTCGCCGTAGTGCAGCGTCTTGGTCAGGTCGTCGGACGCGGCGGCCGGGCCGAGGTCCAGCCACACCACGATGTCGACGACGAACTCCTGCCCGTCCCGCTTCTCGTGGTCGAAGACCCCGTGCCTGCCGAAGACCCTCAACCCGGTCAACGTGATCCGGTCAGACAACGGGACTCCCCTTCCGCCAAGCCGCCGCGACGGTCACGGCGTCGATGCTCGCGCCGACCTCGTGCACCCGCACTCCCCAGGCGCCGGCCGCCGCGGCGAGCGCGGACACGGCCGCGGTCGCGTTCTCGCGGCCGTCCGGCGGAGCGGGCTTTCCGTCCTTTCCGGACAAAAGGCGCCCGAGGAACCGTTTGCGCGACGCGCCGACGAGAACCGGGAAACCCAGTGACAGAAAGGAATCCAGGCCGTTCAACAACGCCCAGTCGTGCTCCGCGTTCTTCGCGAACCCGAGCCCGGGGTCGAGCACGATGGCACTCCGGTCGACACCGGCGGCGAGCGCTTCGTCCACTCGGGACAGGAGCTCGGCGCGCACGTCCGCGACGACGTCCTCATAGGACGCCAGCGCGTTCATGTCCTTGCTGTGCCCGCGCCAGTGCATCAGTACATACGGGACACCCGTCTCGGCGGCGACCTTCGCCATGTTCGGATCGGCCAGCCCGCCGGAGACGTCGTTGATGACGGACGCGCCCGCCTCGACCGCGGCGAGGGCGACCTCGGCGCGGGTGGTGTCCACGGACATCGCGACACCGTCGGCGGCGAGCACGCGGATCACCGGCATGATCCGGGAAATCTCGGTGTCGGCGTCCACCCGGGACGCCCCCGGCCGCGTCGACTCCCCGCCGATGTCGATCAGATCCGCGCCACGCGCCCACATCTCGTGCGCGTGCTCCAGCGCCTGCTCGACACCGAGGTAGCGGCCACCGTCCGAAAAGGAATCGGGGGTGACGTTGAGAATGCCCATCACCGCGCACCGGCCGGGCCGGGGCAGGGCGGTCATCGACGGCCCTTGATCAGATCCAGCGCCTCCGCCCGCGAGGACGCCGAAGTCTGCAACAGACCGCGCACGGCCGACGTCGTCGTCCGGGCGCCGGGTTTGCGGATACCGCGCATGGCCATGCAGAGATGCTCGGCCTCGACCACGACGATCGCGCCGCGGGGCTCGAGTTTGCGCATGAGTGCGTCGGCGACCTGCGAGGTGAGGCGCTCCTGGACCTGCGGGCGCTTGGCGTAGAGGTCGACGAGACGGGCCAGTTTGGACAGGCCGGTGACCTTGCCGTGGCCGTTCGGGATGTAGCCGACGTGGGCGACACCGTGGAAGGGCACGAGGTGGTGTTCACAGTTGTGCGTCAGGTGCCCGGCGATCAGGAAGGTCGGGTGAGGCTCACATTTGAAGCTGTACACCGTGTAGGGCTTGGTTCCCGTGGCCTTCACCGGCCGGACCGACTCGACCTCGACGTACTCCGACTCGATCAGATCGGTTGTGTAGTCATCCTGCGGGAAACCGTGCCGCCTGAACCAGCTGTCGGCCACGTAAAGCTGCGAGGCGATTCCCCCGGTCCGAGGGGTGAAACGTGCCCCGATGACCGTGGCCAGATCCTCCAGGAAGGGGACGTTCGCACTGACGATCGTTCGACCCGCGATCTTCTTGTGCCGGAAGCCATCTCCGTCCACATATCCGTCGAGAAAGCCGTTGAACGTGCTCAAGTCGTTGAGAACGACCATCGGGAAGCGCTGCCGCTGATGGTGGGCATCGCCGCCGACGTACTGCCGCATCAGATCCGCGAGGAACGACGAGACGACTCGCACCCGGAATCCTGGAACGTCGCGCGCGAGATAGCCCGACGGCCGCGTGACCGGTTCGAGCTTCGCCTCGATCCCGAAGGCCCGGTAGAGCGCTTCGGCGTACTTCTTCGCGAAGTCGCGGTCGTTTACCACGAGGGAGACGTAGCGCTCGGCGACGGTCCCGTCCGAGCAGGTCGCACCGATGACATAGCCGAAGTCGTACCCGAACTTCGGCTTCCACCGATCCCGGTTGAGCTTGCGCGCGTGGGTCCACTCGATGAAGGAACCCTCGACGTCCTTGGCTTCCATCCATCCCTTCGGCGTCGCCAAAGGGTGGTCAGGAGTGACCTTGAAACTTCCCCCCGCGGTCCTGACCTCGACAAGCTCACGAGTCTGGTGCGAGCTGATCTCGGTGACCGTGGTCTCCTCGACCTTGCCGCCCGACAGAGTCCACAGCTTGTCACCGACTTCGACCTCGGCCGCTTGCTTCCGGCCTCCGACCGCGTTCACCGTCTGCTTGCTGGGTACGCAGGTCGAGAACATCGGGATGTCCGTCACCAGCACGAGTTCTTCGTGTGCCTCGTCGAACGTGCGGTCCAGGACGCGGTCCGGTTCGGTGTAGAGCCCGGCGAACATTTCCCGGTAAGCGCGAGCGACCCGGGCCGGGGTCTCCAAGAGACCGTCCCGGTCCGGGTCCTCACCACAGGCGAGCAGGAGTTCGCGTACGGCTTTCTCGGCCCGGTCCTGGTCGAAGACCGGGCTCGCGCCGTTACCGCTTGGTGTCGTCCTGTCCGTCGTCACGCCGTTGCTGTCCTTCGTCCTGCTGACCGCCGGGCTGGTCAGCGAACCAGCCGTCACGCGGGCGGTCTTCGGCGGGACGCCAGGGCTGGTTCGGCTGGCCGCCCGGCTGCGTGGCCGGGGTCCATCCGGGAGGAGCCCCGTAGTTCGGCGGACCGCCAACGGGTCCACCCTGGTAACCGCCTGCCGGACCGCCCGGCTGCTGCCCACCATATGCCTGGGGCCAGTGACCGGTGCCGTTCGGCCCACCGTTGGGGCGACCACCGTTGGGGTAGGCGCCCGGCGGCGGCGGAGCGTACGGGTTCGCGTTCGGATCCGGCGGCGGAGCGGGCTGCGCGTACGGCGGGCCACCGGGAAGGTCGCCGCCGCCCTGCGCGGTGCCGACCGGGGTCGGCGCCGGCTGCAGCACCGGCTGTTCCTTCTTCTCCTCCGGCGGCGGCCACGGCTCGCCGCGCTCCATCGCCAGCTCGCCGGGGGTCTTGATCGGCGGCTTGTCGGACGGCTTGCGGTCGCCGAACTCGTTGAAGATGGTGATGTGCGGGCGCTTCTCGACGGTCGCGAAGATCCGCTCGAGGTCCTTGCGGGTCAGCGTCTCCTTCTCGAGGAGCTCGATGACCAGCTCGTCCAGCACGTCGCGGTAGGTGCTCAGCACGTGCCACGCCTCGGTGTGCGCGGTCTCGATGAGCTTGCGCACCTCCTCGTCGATCTCGTGCGCGACCTCGAGCGAGTAGTCCGCCTGGCGGCCCGCCGAGCGGCCGAGGAACGGGTCGCCCTGCTCCTGGCCGTACTTGACCGCGCCGAGCCGGGCGCTCATGCCGTACTCGGTGACCATCGCGCGGGCGATCTTGGTCGCCTGCTCGATGTCGGAGGAGGCACCGGTGGTGGGCTCGTGGAAGACGAGCTCCTCCGCCGTCCGGCCGCCCATCGCGAAGACCAGGCGCCCGATCATCTCCGAGCGGGTCATCAACTCCTTGTCGTCCTCCGGGACGAGCAGGGCGTGACCGCCGGTGCGCCCGCGCGGCAGGATCGTCAGTTTGTAGACCGGTTCGATGTCCGGCATCGCCCACGCGGCGAGCGCGTGCCCGCCCTCGTGGTAGGCCGTGATCTTCTTCTCCTTCTCGGAGATGATCCGGCTCTTGCGGGCGGGGCCGCCGACGACGCGGTCGACCGACTCCTCCAGCGCGGCGTCGGTGATCACGTGCCCGTTCTGGCGGGCGGTGAGCAACGCGGCCTCGTTGAGCACGTTCGCCAGGTCCGCGCCGGACATGCCGACGGTCCGCTTGGCGAGGCTGCTCAGGTCGGTGCCCTGCGCGATCGGCTTGCCCTTGGCGTGCACCTCGAGGATCGCCTTGCGGCCGCGCATGTCCGGCGCGGACACCGGGATCTGGCGGTCGAAGCGGCCGGGGCGCAGGAGCGCCGGGTCGAGGATGTCGGGACGGTTGGTGGCGGCGATCAGGATGATGCCGCCGCGCGCGTCGAAGCCGTCCATTTCGACGAGGAGCTGGTTCAGCGTCTGCTCGCGTTCGTCGTGGCCGCCGCCGAGGCCGGCGCCGCGCTGGCGGCCGACCGCGTCGATCTCGTCGACGAAGATGATGCAGGGCGCGTTCTGCTTGGCCTGCTCGAACAGGTCGCGGACTCGCGAGGCGCCGACACCGACGAACATCTCGACGAAGTCGGAACCGGAGATCGTGTAGAACGGCACGCCCGCCTCGCCGGCGACGGCTCGCGCGAGCAGCGTCTTACCGGTACCGGGCGGCCCGTAGAGCAAGACGCCCTTGGGGATCTTCGCGCCGAGCGCCTGGTAGCGCGCCGGGTTCTGCAGGAAGTCCTTGATCTCGTACAGCTCTTCGACGGCCTCGTCGGCGCCCGCGACGTCCCCGAAGGTCGTCTTGGGCATGTCCTTGTTGAGCTGCTTGGCCTTCGACTTGCCGAAGTTGAGGACGCGGTTCCCGCCGCCCTGCGCGTTGTTCATCATCCACATCAGCAGGCCCAGCACCAGCGCCAGCGGGATGGCGAAGATCAGGATCTGGGTGAGGACGTTCTGCTGGGTGACCTTGGTGGTGAACTTGACCGGGTTGTCACCGCTCTTGAGGCCGATGAGCTGGCCGTAGATGGTGCCCGCCACGTTCGCCGGGTACTGCGCGATGATCTGGTCGACCTGCTGGCCGTCGACCTCGATCTTCTTGTTCAGCAGCAGCTTGATCTGCTGTTCCTTGTCCTCTTGCGAGGCTTCCTTGACGTTGTTCGCGGTGATCTGCTGGTTCGCGATCGAGATCGGCACCTGGGTGTAGCCACGATCACTGTCGAAGATCGTGTTGTATGCGAGAAACGCCAGTACCGCCGCGAGAATCCAGAGCACTGGGTTCTTGAGCACGCTCTTCCGGTTCATACGACTCGGCCCTGGTGGCCTCGACCCTTCCTGGTTGGGCGGCTCCTGTGATACCCGCCATCACGATCTTGACGACCCATGGTGCTCCGACACCCGCCCCTCAGGATACCGCCCGCCTGGACGGATGAGGGGGGTGAGCCTCTCGGACGTAAACGGCGGACACCGCGCGAGGGTTCCCGGAGCGGGGGCCTAGCGTGTGTCCACCGCCACACCGGCGGCCATTTCACCCAGCCGCATCCGGAGTGTCTTGACGTCGGCGGGTGAGACGGTGACCCACTCGCGTCCGTCCGGACCGGCCTGTGACGTGCTGAGATAGCGTCCGCTGGCGGTGTCGAACCAGCCGAGGACCCGGGACCGCTGCTTGGCGCCCACGTGGGACCGGCTGTTCGCTGCCAGCTGACCGCCGCGCAGCCTCGGCTGGCCGGTGAGCTTGCCGAACGCCTCGCGCGGGTCCGCGGTGATGCGTTCGCTGAGCGACACACGCGGCTTGTCCTTGCGGCGGCTCTTCGCCGCTTCGGGCTCCTCGGACTGCTTCGTCGGGTTGATGGCGGCGCGGATCGGCTCGGTGCGGCGGGCGTCGTCGATCGGCAGCGTGACCGACGCCTCCGAGCCGCGCTGCCCGGGGGGCAGCAGGTCGACGACCGCCGTCGGGAGCCCGTCGGCGGGTGCCTCACGCAGCCAGATCCCGGACTGGTCCTGGATCGCGATCACGGCGTCGCGGCCGTCGGTGGCGCCGAGCACGGCGATGGTCGGGGCCTGGAATTCGGGGATGTGCAGGGCGTCGATGGTCAGCGAGCCGCGGGCGAGGAGGTACAGCCAGTCCTCGATCCGCCGCTCCAGCCTTCCCCGGCCGTCGCGGAGGCCGCGGGCCTGGAGTTCGTTGTCGACGCGCTGGCGCAGCGCCCGGCGTTCGAGCTCGGTCGCGCCGTGCGACCGGACGCGCAGCGGGTATGGCAGGTCGCCGAGCTCGGCGGACTCCCAGAGGAAGTCGAACGCCATCGGTGTGAAGTGTTCCTGGTGCATTGTGCTCCGTGCCCTCCCGGCACCTCGGCTTCCTGGGCCTCGGGACGCCCAGAGGTTCACGATAGCGAAGGGGTACGACAGTCGGCGTCCGGCTGCGGTCAAGCGCGCGGGCGGGAAGATCAGTGCGCGAGGGAGGCGTCGGAAGCGATCTTCCCCAGCAGCTCCGTGAGCCGCTGCCGCAGTGTCGCCGGATCCGCGGGCGCGACGGTGATCCAGTCCCGGCCGTCGGAACCGCGGGTGGCCTGGGTGAAGTACCGGCCGGACTGCGTGTCGAACCAGCTCAGTACCGAAGACCGGCTCCGCGTGCCGTGTTTGCTGCGCGCGTTGGCGCCGAACTGGCCACCGCGAAGCCGGGGCTGCGCCTGGAGCCTCGACAGGGCCTTGCGGTCTTCGTCGGACGTCGCCGAGCCGTCGACCTGCGGCTGACGACGCTGGAGGAAGTCCGCGCCCGAAGCGCCGACGAGCCCGTCCAGCGGGAGGGTGATCGACTTCTCCGTGCCGCGCGAACCCGGCGGCAGCAGGGAGACGATCGCGCTCGCGAGGCCGTCCGGGGCGATGGGGTGGAAGTGGAAACCGCGCGGGTCCTGCACCGTCAGCAGGCCTTGGCCGCCGAGCAGCGACGCGACCGCGAGCAGCGGTTCGGTGTTGGGATTGTTGAGCTGGACGCAGTCCAGGCTCAGGTCCGGCCTCGCGAGGACGCCGAAGTAGTCCTCGATATGCGGCTCGGGGCGTCCTCGCTCGTCGGCGAGACGACGCTGGTTCAGCGACTGGAGCGTCTGCGCCCGCAAGGCGCCGCGCTCGTCCATGGTCGCCCCGTGCGAGCGGAGCCGCAGCGGGTACGGCAGCTCTCCGGCGTTCGCGGTCTCCCACAGGAAGTCCAGCTCGACCGGGGTGAGCAGGTCACCGTTCGCCATCATCCGCCCCCAAACAAGTCAGCGGGCGCGCGGCCGGATCGGCCGCGCGCCCGGTGAAAACCGCTCTAGCGTTCGTCGTCTTCGGTCCAGGCGCCGATGACCGGCGGCGGGGTCGCCTCGTTGGCGCCGAAGGCGTCGTCCGGGTCCGGCTCGATGAGGAACGACGCGTGCGTGTGCTCCTCTTCCTGCTCGGCCTGCGCGCCGTGTGCGCCCATGCCCATGCCGCCGCCCATGCCGTGCATCGGCGGCGTGGCGCCACCGATGGTGCCGCTGGAGGACACGATGCCCTGCTGCGGAACGGCCTGGGACGCGGCGCTCTGCGCGGGCCCGCCCTTCTCGGTCGCGGCGGCGTCGGTGCTGTCGGTGTCCTTGGCGCCGGACTTGTTGCCCTGGCCGAGCGCCTTGGCGCCCGCATAGCCGAGGCCACCGCCGAGCGCGGCGGCGGTGAGGGCCTGGCCGAGCCCGTTGCCGCCGCTCGCCGGGGCGTGCGGGGTCATCGGGGCACCGGCGCCGGACGCGACGCCCGCACCCGGGGCGACACCGGCGGCCGGGCTCGCGGCCGGGCTGTAGCCAGCCTGCGAGAACACGCCCGAGTCCGGACCGGCGTGGACGGGAGCCCCGACGCTGCCCTGCGCGCCGCCGTAACCGTGCGTGCCGGCGAAGACGGGGGTGCCGGAGACGGCGCCCGAGTTGAGGCCCGCGCCGCCGATGTTGCCGACGCCGCTGAACCCGGCGCTGTTGTGCGTCGCGGTCGGCTTCATGCCGAGGGATTCGGGGCCGAAGCTCGGGGTCGAGCTGTCGACCTCGCTCATCTCCTTGGTGTAGGCCTCGAGGAACCTGGCCTGCTCCGCCCGCACTTCCTTGTCCTGGTCGGCGAGGGGCTTCTGGTCGGTGATCATGCCGATCGGGCCCGCCGCCAGCGCCTGGCCCATGGCCTTCTCGGGGCTGTAGTCGGTCGGCTTCGGCATGAGCTTGACCTTGGTGGCGGCGTCGGCCTGCTTCTGCAGCCTGTCCGACATCGTGCGCGCGGCCTCGGAGGCCTGCGAACCCGAGTTCGCGATGGCGACCAGCGAACCCTGCGCGGCCGCGGCGCCCTGTCCGATCCAGGCGGCGCCCAGTTCGGAGATCGCGTTGTAGAGGTCGTTCGACGCCTGGCTCAGCTTGCTGCCGTGCGAGCCCCAGGACTGGCTGATGGCGGTCGCCGTGCTGGGGTCGTTGCCGATGTTGGCCTGGTTCCACAGGTCCTGGCTGCTCGGCGCGCTCTCCCAGTTCGGCGGGTTGGTGATGGCGCGGTCGGCGCCGATGTCGAACCCGTCGGAACGGCCGCGCGCGGAGGAGACGATGCTCTCGGCGTGCGAGTTGTCGCCGAGCTGGACCGGCGTGGTGCTGCTGCTGCTCTCGCCGTAAGAGTCGGCGCTGTGCTTCGGTGGCATGGCTTTCTGACTCCCCCTCAGACGTTACGGAACGGCTCGGCCGCGGCCTGGTCGATCTCGTGGTAGCGGGCCATCGCGGTCACGATGCCGGACTCGGCGGCCTCGTACTGCTGGTAAAGGTTCTGGAGCGCGGCCGCGTACGAGTCGCCTCCGCCGTCGGCACGGTTCGCCACCTTCGCGGCGATCGCGTTGCCGACCGGGTTGTTGCCCAGCTTCGGCGCCTGCCCGAGGTCGCCGGCCCGCTGCAGGAGGGCCTCGATGGCGTCCTTGCCGGTGCGGATCTTGTTCAGGACGGTCTGGGCCGCGTCAGGGTCGATCCCCACCTGACCCTGGGCCGCGGCGTTCTTGAACGCGTTCGCGTCCGCCAAGCTGTTCCCCATCTGAGCTCTCTCCGTTTCCCCCGGGCCAGGCCACGACGGCTGTGTGGCAAAGGTCTTCGCATAGGTTAACGCACTCGAACGCAGCCTATGACGCGTTCTCGCCGCTCAGGGTTCCGTATTTCCGCACACGCGGGCAAGCGGTTCTCAGGACGTGTAGACGTGTGGATCCAGGGTGCCGATGTAGGGCAGGTCCCGGTAACGCTCCGCGTAGTCCAGGCCGTATCCGACTACGAATTCGTTGGGAATGTCGAACCCGATGTACTTGACCGGTACATCGACCTTGACCGCCTCCGGCTTGCGCAGGAGCGAGACGACCTCGAGCGACGCGGGGTTCCGGCTCGCGAGGTTCTTCAGGAGCCAGGACAGGGTCAGCCCGGAGTCGACGATGTCCTCGACGATGAGCACGTCGCGGCCGGCGATGTCGCGATCGAGGTCCTTGAGGATCCGCACCACGCCGGACGACGACGTCGCCGAGCCGTAGGAGGAGACCGCCATGAACTCGAGCTGGCAGGGAAGGGGGAGCGCCCTGGCGAAGTCGGTCATGAACATCACCGCGCCCTTGAGCACGCCGACGAGCAGGAGATCTCCCTGCCCCGCGCCGGGGCCGTCGGCCGGGTAGTCCGCCGCGACCTTTGCCGCCAGCTCGGCGATCTTGTCGTTGATCTGCTGCTCGGTGACGAGCACGGAGGCGATCTCGCCTTCGTACACGGGACGATCCCCTCTAGGTGGTGGACTGGGGTGCTTCGGCTGAGCCTGTTCGCGGAGCCGGGTCGTGTCGATGAATGGTCACCATACGCGTGACCCCGCCCCGCTATCGCGGTAGCAGGACGCCCGCTCCACTCCAGGAGGTGGATGACCCGACGTCGATCGCCGACGCGGGTTCATTCGATCGACACCGTGAGCCTGCCATGCGCCCGCGCGGCCACCAAGTCGCCGGGTAGCCAGACCCCGCCCTGACCCCGCCAGTTCCCCACCAGGGCGTCGACCGAACGCAGGTGGGCGTCGGTGAGTTCGCGGACGCCGGAGTCCAGCAGCCACCTGCGGAGGACGCGTCGCCGCAACGCGGGCGGTTCGGTGGCGAGCACCGCCACGTCGAGCCCTTCGCCGGTGAAGGCGCGCAGGTGGACCTCACCCGCGAGTGTGTCCAACGCCTCGGTGTCTTCCCGCAATTGCGCCGCCGTGCGGGCGAGCGACGCCGCGACACCGCCGGACAGCACATCCTCCAGAAGGGGCAGTACTTCGGTCCGTAACCGGACACGGGTGAACCGCGGGTCTTCGTTGTGCGGGTCCTGCCACGGGTCGACACCGAGCGCCTGACAGGCCCGCCGGGTGGTGGCGCGGGTGACGCCGAGCAGCGGCCGTCCCCATGGCGGGTCGTACGGGCGCATCCCGGCCAGCGACCGCGGCCCGGAACCCCGGCCGAGGCCGAGCAGCACGGTTTCGGCCTGGTCGTCGAGGGTGTGGCCGAGCAGGACGACACCGCGTCCGTCCGGCAGCGCCGAGCGCAAGGCGCCGTAGCGGGCCCGGCGGGCCGCCGCTTCCGGCCCGCCCGCGCCCTCGACCCGCACCTTCAGGACTTCGGCCGTGTCGGCGCCCAGTTCCCGCGCGGTGTTCGCGGCGCGGGCGGCGGTTTCGGCGGAATCGTCCTGGAGGCCGTGGTCGACGACGAGTGCCCGCACCTTCAGTCCCGCGCGGCCGCCGGTGAACGCGGCCGCTTCGGCCAGCGCCAAGGAGTCCGCGCCACCGGAGACGGCGACGCACAACTCCTCGGCGGCGTTCATCGACGTCAGGAAGTCCCGCACGGCCGTCCGCACGGCCGCGATCGCCGGATCCGGCCCGCTCACCCGTGCAGGCGCCGCACCCAGGCCGCCGGATCACTGATCTCGGCCCTGGTCGGCAGCGTGTTCGGCGACGTCCACACCGCGTTGAAGCCGTCCATGCCGACGGCGTCGACGACGTGCTTGGTGAACTTCGCGCCCTGTTCGTACTGGCGCAGCTTCGCGTCCACGCCGAGGAGGCTGCGCAGCACGCGGTCGATGAGGCCGCCGCCCTTGCGCCGGGCGGTGAACCTCGAACGGATCAGCTCGACACTCGGCACGACCTGCGGCCCGACGGCGTCCATCACGAAGTCGGCGTGCCCCTCCAGCAGCGTGGAGAGGGCGAGGAGCCGGTCGAACACCGCTCGTTCGCTCGGCGACTGCAGGAGTTCGGCGAGACCGGCGCCGCCCGCCTTGCCCTTGCCGATCTGCTTGATGGTGTCCGGCAGACGGCCGACCAGATCGCTCAGCCCGTCCGCGTCCCGGCCGGCGAGCCCGCCGATCAGGCGCTCGACCTCGTCGGCGAAGTAGTCGCGCAGCCAGGTGACCGCGGTGAACTGCAACCGGTGGGTGCATTCGTGCAGGCAGACCCACAGCCGGAAGTCGTGGCCCGGCACGTCCATCGCGCGCTGGGCGGCGACCACGTTCGGCGCGACGAGCACCAGCCGCCCGGCACGGTCCGGCCCGCCGAACGGGTCGTACTGGCCGAGCACGCGGGAAGCCAGGAAGGCGAGCACCAGGCCGGTCTGCACACCGGCGCCCCCGGCCAGGACGGGCGCCAGCGGGCCGCCCTGCGCCTCCGGCAGCGCACGGCCGGTGAGCGCGTCGAGACCGGCCGCGGCCGAACGGACCCAGCCGGGCCGGTCGACGACGTCGGCGGGCAGCAACGGCAGATCGAGGCCGAGCCCGGTCAGCTCGCGAACGTGTCCCTCGGCCTCACCGGTCAAGTCACGGAGATCGGCGACGGCTTCTTCGGCCTCTTCGCGGTCGACCACCGGACCACCGCGCACCAGGAGGGCGCCCGTCGAGGCGGCCAGGGACCAGTCGACCATCGAACGTGTCTTGGTCGGCGTTTCCTCAGTCACTCTTATGACGCTACCCGCTGGAAGACCGAATTCCGTCCCGACTTCCTCACGCTCCGATTCCGGTCGCTCACCTGCAGCCGCACTTGTGCAGGGTGGCCGCGACGACGTCGAGCGCGGCCCTGCCCTTGTTCTGGTCCGAACCGGACGACATCAGCGCGAACACCAGCATCCGGCCGTCGGTGTCCAGCACCACGCCCGCCAAGGTGTTCACGCCGGACAGCGTGCCGGTCTTGCCGCGCACCCAGCCGCGGCCCGCGGCCGACGCCGGATCGCCGTAGCGCTTTTCCAGCGTCCCGCTGCCGCCCGCGACGGGGAGACCGGCCAGCAGCGGCCGCAGTTTCGCGGTCCTCGGGTCCTTGCCGTCCGGCGCCGCCGCGACCGCGAGGATCTCACTGAGCACCTTCGCCGGGATCTTGTTCTGGTCGGACAAACCGCTGCCGTCGTTGATCTGGACGCCGGTGAGGTCGAATCCGGCCTCTTTGAGCACGTTCATCGTCGTGGTCGCGCCGCCGGTGAACGACGCCTCGGCGCCCTTCGCGAGCGCCAGCTGACGGGCGAGGACGTCGGCCATCAGGTTGTCCGAAAGCTGCATCAGCGAGTTGGCGAACTCCGCGAGCGGCTGGGACTTGACCTCGCCGAGCACCTTCGCGTCCTTCGGGGCCGTCGTCGTGCCGCCGGCTTGGGCTTCGAGCTTGCCCGCGATCTTCTGCGTCAGCGCGGCCGCCGGGTTCGCGACGCGGGGCGAGTGGTCGTTCTTCGGTTCGGCGCGGCCGCCGTCGGCCATCACGGGGAGGACAGGCGCCATGTAGGTGTTCCCGGCGGCGGTGTCCTCCGGGTCCCAGCCCTTCGCGGACGTCGGCCCCTTGAACAGGCTGATGTCCAGCTGGACCTTGGAGATCTTGCCGCCCGCGGCCTTCTTGACCTGGGCGACGAGGTCGTCGACGTGGGCCGCGCCCGGGTACAGCGGCGAGTCCGTGCCCAGCGGCAGCGAGGTCAGGGACGGGTCTCCGCCCGCGACGAGGACGACCGTGCCCGGCTCGGCACCCTGGACGATCTTCGTCGAGAACTGCGTACCGTGGTCCATCGTCAGGAGGGCGGCCGCGACGACGAGGAGCTTGGTGGTCGACGCCGGGGTCAGCGGGGTGCCGGAGTTCTTGTCCCACAGGACTTCGCCGGACGCCGCGTCCACGACGGTGCCGGTGAGCGTGCCCAGGTCCGGCGAACCGGCCGGGCCCGCCAGCGCGGCCGCGAGCCCTTCCTTCGTCGGCCCGGCGCCGTTGATGTCCGGCCCGTGCAGGACCCGGGTGATACCCGCGGGCTTGGGGATCTCGCCCTTCGGCGCGTTCGGCGCCCAGGGGAGGCCGAGGCGGTTCGACACCTTCGGCATCGCGGCGGCGCCGCCCATCCCGGCGAGCAGCAGGACGACGACCAGGGTCGTGATCAGCAGGACCTTGCGTTTGCGCTTGCGCTTCGGCGCGGGTGCGGCCTCGGCTGCCGGGGGTTCCTGGGAAGGCGGCTCGGACCGCTGGATCCCGACGGTCGCTTCGGAGTCGAAACGCTCTTCGGCGGGCTCGATGCGGACCGGACGCGCGTGCATGGTCGCGGACGGGACCGGCGCGGGAGCCGGGGGCTCGACCCGGCTCTGCTCGGGACGGCGCGGCTGCTCCTGACGCGGGGGCTCCTGCCTCGGCTGCTCCGGCTTCGGCTCCGGTTTCGGGGGCTCGGCTTCACGCGGTGGAGTGGCGGCACCCTGGTCGAACCGGTCCCAGTCCGGTTCGTCCTTGTGCTGGGGCTGGACGGGCTTGACGAAGAGCGTCTTCGGCTCTTCGCGCTGCTCCGGCTCGACCGGCGTCACCGGCTCGAAGGCGGACCACTTCGGCGTCGGGGTCTCCGGAACGTCCGGTTCCTCCTCCACCTCGACGACCGGCTCGAACCACGAACCACTTTCGGGTGTGACCTTCGGCACTGACAGCTCTTCGGTCTTGCCGCCGGCCATCCCGGACATGGGCAGCCAGATGGTGGTCTCGCCCTCCCCCTTGGCACCCTTGGGCTCGGCGGATGAGGTGTCCTTGTCGTCCGACGGCCACCTCGGGGCATCGTTTTCCGGCACTCAACGCTCCTTCGTCCGCCGTCCGGGGAAGGGGCCAAGCTCACATACGACCACATCGATGCGACCACCCGGGACCCCGTGGTCCACACTAGTGAAGACAAGACCATGAACTCGGTGAGCCGTCCGCGACGGCGGGGCGTACCAAAGACGAGAGCAGCGAGGCCGGCGTGGAATTCGACGTCACTATCGAAATCCCCAAGGGGGAGCGCAACAAGTACGAGGTGGACCACAAGACCGGTCGGATCAAACTCGACCGGACGCTGTTCACCGCCACGCAGTACCCCGCCGACTACGGGTTCATCGACGACACCCTCGGCCAGGACGGCGACCCGCTCGACGTGCTGGTGCTCGTCCAGGAGCCGACCTTCCCCGGCTGCCTGATCCGCTGCCGCGCGATCGGCATGTTCCGGATGACCGACGAGAAGGGCCCGGACGACAAGGTCCTCGCGGTGCCGACGAACGACCCGCGGCTGGAGCACCTGCGCGACATCCACCACCTGAACGAGTTCCACAAGCTCGAGATCCAGCACTTCTTCGAGGTGTACAAGGACCTGGAGCCGGGCAAGAGCGTCGAGGGTTCGAGCTGGGTCGGACGGTCCGAGGCCGAGGCCGAGATCAAGCGTTCGCTCGACCGTGAGACCGACCGGCTGGCCAAGGAGGCCATCGACGGTCCGGCGGCTCACTAGTCGCTTAAGTGTCGAAGGGCCCCTTCACCGCATCTCGTGCGGTGAAGGGGCCCTTCGTGCGTTTCGTGAGCGCCTGGTCGCGTCTCCCCAGTACATGAAGGCCCCCTTCCTTGCGCCTGGCGCAGTGAAGGGGGCCTTCACACATTGAACTACGCCGAGTAGCCCGGGATCGGGAACGGCGCCAGGAACTCGCGGATCTCGGCGGCGACGGTGTCCAAAGCGGACTGTTCCTCGCCCGCCGCGGCGGTGATCGTGCGGTCGATCCACTCCGCGACCTGCGTCTGGTGCTCCGGCTTGAGCCCGCGGGTGGTGATCGCGGAGGTGCCGAGCCGGATGCCGGACGGGTCGAACGGCTTGCGCGGGTCGAACGGCACGGTGTTGTAGTTCAGTTCGATACCCGCCCGGTCCAGCGCCTGCGCGGCGGGCTTGCCCGGCACGTTCTTGTTCGTCAGGTCGATCAGCAGCAGGTGGTTGTCGGTGCCGCCGGACACGAGGTCGTAGCCGCGCTCCACCAGCGCCTCCGCCAGCGCCCGCGCGTTGGCGACGATCGCGTGCGCGTATTCGGAGAACTCCGGCTTCTGAGCCTCACCCAGCGCGACCGCGATCGCGGCGGTCGTGTGGTTGTGCGGACCGCCCTGCAGTCCGGGGAACACCGCCTTGTCGACGGCCTTCGCGTGGTCGGCGTCGGAAAGGATCATCGCGCCGCGCGGACCGCGCAGCGTCTTGTGCGTGGTCGTGGTGATGACCTGCGCGTGCCCGACCGGCGACGGATGCGCACCGCCGGCGACCAGCCCGGCGATGTGGGCGATGTCGGCGACCAGGACGGCGTTGACCTCGCGGGCGATCTCCGCGAACGCCGGGAAGTCGATGGTGCGCGGGATCGCGGTGCCGCCCGCGAAGATCAGCTTCGGCCGGTGCTTCAGCGCGAGTTCGCGGACCTGGTCGAGGTCGACGCGGCCGGTCTCCTTGCGGACGCCGTAGCGGACCGGGGTGAACCACTTGCCGGTCGCGGACACACTCCAGCCGTGCGTGAGGTGGCCGCCGTCCGGCAGCGCCATGCCGAGCACGGTGTCACCCGGCTGCGCGAAAGCGAGGTACACCGCGAGGTTCGCCGGGGAGCCGGAGTACGGCTGGACGTTCGCGTGGTCGACGCCGAAGACGGCCTTCGCGCGCTCGATGGCGAGGTTTTCGACCTGGTCGATGAGCTGCTGGCCCTCGTAGTACCGCTTGCCGGCGTAGCCCTCGGAGTACTTGTTGGTGAGGACGGTGCCCGTCGCCTCCAGTACGGCCTGGGAGACGTAGTTCTCGGACGCGATCAGGCGGATCTTGTCGTGCTGGCGTTTCGCCTCGTCCTCCACGAGCCCCGCGATCTGCGGGTCGGCGGCGGCGAGCGCGGAAAGTTCGGGCTGGTGTGTCATCGGACGTACTCCTGCCAGAGACGGCCGGACCCAGGCGCGCGGTACCGGCCTTGTCGTCGCTTCCCGGTGGTGCTCCACCTCAAATGGCGCCAGTCGCTGGTGCGGACCAGACTAGAGCACTCCGCTCGAGCGGGGCTCGGCGTGCGGACGATGCCGGGCGCACCATCGACGGCTGCATCCGGCCGTGCGATCACAGAACGCCTGCGCGCAGACGGCGCAGCGTTTGATCCGCCGCCAGCCGCCGAACACGACGAGTTCCGCCAGCCCGGAGGCGCCCGCGACCAGGTCCCCGCGGCCCGGCCACGACGGCACCTGCACCAGGCGCCAGCCGTTCCCGACCTCGACCAGCCGGGGCGCGGCACCGTTCCCGGCGAGGACCCGGTTGAGCCGATCGGCGGCGGCGTGCTCGTCGGGCAGCGCCGACACGACGCCGGTGAGCCACGGATTTCCTTGCGCCAGAAGCCTTTCCGCGATCTCGAGCGCCGGGTCGAGGTCGCGGAAAGGCGGGGCGATCACATGCTTGCGCGTCACGGTTCTTCGATCGCGACACCCATCGAGCGGGCCGTGCCCGCGATCGTGCGCATGGCCGCCTCGATGTCGCCGGTGTTGAGGTCCGGCAGTTTCCGCTCCGCGATCTCACGCAGCTGTTCCTGGGTCAGCTTCCCGGCGACCTCATGCCCCGGACGGCCGGCCCCCTTGCCACCCAAGGCTTTCTTGATGAGGAACGACGCGGGCGGAGTCTTCAGCCGGAGTTCGAAGGAGCGGTCCTCGAACACCGACACGACCACCGGGACGATGTCGCCGCGTTGCGCGGCGGTCGCCGCGTCGTAGGCCTTCTTGACCTCGACGAGGTTCACGCCGGTCTGCCCGAGCGTCTTCCCGAGGTCGACCACCGGCGCGTTGCCGGCGGTCAACTCGAGCGTCGCCTGATGGGTTTTCTTCTTGGACTTCGGTGCCATGCGCCGAAGCTATGGTCTCCAGTTACTGGAGAGTCAATCGATCGGTTTGACGCTTTCCGCGTGACGGCGCGCCAGCTCCTGGTAGATCGCCGCGTTGTGCTCGACCCAGCCGCGGGCGGCGCCGTCGAGCGGGACGTGCTTCTTGGCCGGGCTGCCCATGGCGACCGTCTCCGGCGGGATGACCATTCCCGGTGTCACCGTGGCGCCGGCCGCGACCAGCGCCTTCGCGCCGATCTGCGCCTTGTCGAGCACGGTCGAGCCGTTCCCGATCAGCGCCTGCTCGCCGATCGTGCAGTCGTGCACGAGGCATTGGTGCCCGACGGTGACGTTCTTGCCGACCTCGGTGACGCCGCCGTTGACGTGGATGACCGAGTTGTCCTGGATGTTGGCGCCCTCGCGGATGAGGATCTTCCCGAAGTCGGCGCGCAGCACGGCGCCGTACCAGACGGAGGCGCCCTTCTCGACGACGACGTCGCCGATCAGGGTGGCGGTGGGGGCGATCCACGCTTCGGGATCCACCTGGGGACGGTGTCCCTCGAATTCGAACATCGGCATGCCCCGCACCCTATGCGCCCCAGCGCGTGAAGGCCCCCTTCCCTCGACTGAGCCGAGGGAAGGGGGCCTTCACGCGCTGGAAGCGGGATCAGCCGATGGCGGTGTTCAGGAGGAGGTCCACGGCCTTGTCGTTACGGGTGGTTTCGCGGACGATCACCTCGTCGGGCGGGTAGAAACCGGGGTTCGATCCCCGCGGGTACATCTCGAAGGTGAAGCTCAGGATCTTGTGGGTGCCCCACATCCAGTCGTCGATCGTCCCGTCCGTGATGTACAGGTCGCTCGACTGCTGCGGCGTGTAGCCGTTGGTCGCCGCGAGCTGCCTGCCCACCGTCTGGAACCGCTGCGCTTCCGCGGCGGTCATGCCGGGAGCGGTGTCGTTGTAGGTGAAGCCGAACGGCCACAGCACGAGCTCCGAATAGGTGTGGAAGTCGATGCTCGCCTTGATCTGCTGGACGCCGCCGATCTTGCGCGAGTTGACGAAGTTGGACACCGCGCGGGTCTCGGGCGCCGAGAACGCCGACGGGCCACGGTAGGTCTCGCTGGTGGTCGAGCCCGACGAACCGCCGCAGCAGCCCCAGTTGTAGGCCCAGTTGCGGTTGGGGTCGGTGCCGTTGCCCTGCCGGTTCTTGCGCCAGTACTTGTAGCTGCCGCCGGAGATGTCGTACTCCGAGCCGTCCGGGTTGACGTTCGGGATCACGTAGATCTCGACGCTGTCGACGAACCGTTTGATCGCCGGGTCGGAGGCGTAGCCCTGGGTGAACCGGTTCACGATCCGCAGGCACATCTCGGTGGTGAGGTGCTCGCGGGCGTGCTGGTTGCAGGTGAAGAGGACTTCGGGCTCGTTCTCGTCCGTGGCGACGTTGTCGCTGATCTTGAGCATGTTCAGCGCACGGCCCTGGTACGAGTTGCCGACGCTGCTCAGCCGGGCGATCGAGCCGAAGTTCGACTGGGCGTTGCGGAGCTCGGTCGTCACCTCGGCGTAGTTGTGGAAGCCGGAGTCCGACGGCGGGAAGTCGTTGATCGCGTTCGTGCCCGCCTTCTCCGACCTGTCGACGACGCCGCGCTGCTCGACGCGGTAGCCGAGCGAACGGATCTTCGCCGCGTCGCGCGCCTCACCGATGAACGTGGTCGTGCCGCCGGCCGAGCCGAGGACGTCGACACCGAGCCGGGAGATCTGGGTGCGCTGCTGCGAGGTCCCGGTGCCGAAGACCTCGTAGATCTGCACCTGCGCGTCCTCGGCCTGCTGGTCCGCGGTCGCCGGACTCGCGGCGACCGGGATGGTGAACGCCGCGACGGCCGCGATCGCCACGGCCATGCACCGTCTTATGCGCATCGTCGTCTCCTAGCTCTCAGGCAGGGAAGGGGAACCTCACCATGGCCGGAGCGGGAAGACCGAACAATCCGTAACGGTACGGATCTAATGCGTATTTCTACCCGTAGTTCGCGAAACAGAGAGCTTCGATGTCGCCACGCAACGCGGCGAACGGCCGCCGCCGGACGCGCTGCTGGACGATCGCGCCGAGCAGGTAGGACAGCAGTGCCCGCGCCCGTGCCCGCGGGTCTTCGACGTCGAGCGGGGCGAGCAGTTCCGCGAGCAGCTCGGTGATCGACGTCAGCATCACGTCGATGGCCTGAGGATGCTGCGCGCGGCCCGCGGCGATCCAGTATTCGAACCAGAGGAAGGCCGCGTTCGGGCGGCCGGAGAACTCGCCGAGGAAGGCCTCGAGCGCGGCGAAGAGCCGCTCGGACGGGTGATCGTGCTTCGCCGAAATTTTGCGCAAATCGGCGATGAACGTTGTGATGTGCGCCGCCATCGCGCGGTCGATCAGGACGTCGATATCCGCGAAGTAGTAATGAATCGCACTCTTAGTGAGCGGTCCGGCGTCCGCGATCGCGCGAACGGTGCAGCCCGCGAGTCCGTCCCTGGCGAGCACGACACGCGCCGCTTCGACGATCTGCTCCTGTTTCTGCAGCTGATTGGGGGAGAGCCGCGCGCTGCGGCCGGGAACGGCGGTCACGAAGTTCCTTACACCAAGTAGTCAGGACAGGAGCCCTGAAGCTTAGGGCAACCGTCCTGGCCGATCACAGCGGGTGAAAAATCTAGGTGGCTAGCCGCCGATCCGTAGCGGACAATGCGCGGCATGGTGACCTCAGGGGACAACGGGTTCAGCCCGGCCGCGCGACGGCAGCTGGAGAAGGAACTCGCCGATCTGCGTGCGCAGCGCGACGCGATGGCGCCGCTCGTCGGCGAGCAGGAACGAACCGGCGACGCCGCCGATCAGGCGGAGGTGCTGGACCGCGCGGAGGCCGCCGCCTACCTCGACCGGCGCATCGCCGACGTCGCGGCGAAGCTCGAGCACGGCGGCCGGAACAGCAAGGGTCTGCTGCCCGACGGCACCACCGTCACCCTCAGGTTCGCCGACGGCGACGAGGACGAGCTCCACATCGTCACGATCCCGGGCGAGGACGCCGACGCCTCCACGGTCACGTCGGACAGCCCGCTCGGCCTGGCGCTCGTCGGCGCCAAGGAAGGCGACGAGATCACGTACCGGACGCCGCGTGGCGAGACCAGCGCCACCGTGGTCACGCTGAAGCCGCCCGCCTGACTCGTTCGCGCGTGAAGGCCCCCTTCCCTCGGCTGAGCCGAGGGAAGGGGGCCTTCACGCGCGTTGTCGAGGGGGCCCTTCACACACCCGGACGGCACAGCACCGGATTCGCCAGCTCGGCGCACGGCCGGTGCCCGTGCGACCGGACGATGTCCTTGCCGACCTGATTCGTCAGGTACCGCAGAAAGCTCGCGGCGAGCGAGTCGGCCTTCGGCTCGCCGAACGTGTACGCGTACTCGGTCTCCCAGAACGGGTAGGCCGCGTGGATCGCGCCCTCCAGGGTCGCCTGGTGGCCGTCGATCCGCACCGGCAGCACGTCCTCGCGTTGCGTGGCCGCGCCCAGTTCGCTGTAGCCCAGCGCGCCCGGCACCCGCGACACCGCGTCGAGAACGTCGCTGGTGGACGGCTTCGCGCACCGCACCACTCCCGGCTGGGCGCCCGGCGCCGGTTTGAGGCAGTCGTCGGAATTGTCGCCGGGTTCCCGCTTGCCCGCCAAGAGCTGGGCCTCGAACGTCCGCCGCGTGCCGGAGTCGGAATGCCGGTCGACGAGCCGGACCGGCTGGTCCTTGCCGCCGATCTCCTTCCAGTTCGCGATCTTGCCGTCGTAGACGTCGCGGATCTGCGCGAGCGAAAGATCCTGGACCCCGGCTTCCTTGTTGATCACGAGTGTGAACAGCGAGAACGCGACCGGACGCGGCAGCAGTTGCGGAAACCCCTCGCCCTTCGCGCCGTCGGAGAACGCCAGCGTGCCGTCGTTCGCCGCCTGGTTCAGGCTGCCCAACCCTTCGGCGCTCCCCCGGCTGTCGAACACGAACGACGCTCCCGGGCACGTCTTCGCGTACGAAGCCGTCACTTCCTTCAACACCGGAGCGAAGGCCGTCGACCCGGTGATCGTGAGCTTCCCGGACGCGCAGTCCAGCGGCGGCGGCTTCTCGTCGAAGAACAGTGAGCGGGTCAGCTGGAAGATGCTGATCACGACGAGGAAGAGGATCAGCGCCATCACCGAACCCGTCGGCCCGGTGCGGCTCTTGGTCTCGCGGAGACTGCCGCCCTTGATCTCGCCGATGACCTGAGGATCGTCGAAGGCGTCCGGCGAGCCGTTGGGGACGCGGTCGAGCACGGCGAGGATCTTGTAGTGCGCGCCGCGGTTCAGCGGCACCCTCGGCAGGTCGATCACCCCGGTGGGCCGTTCGGGATTCTCGTCGCGAGCGCCCCACCCGGAGTCGTCGCCGAAGCATTCGTGCAGATGTGGCGAGCTGAGCTCGGTCACCACCATCCCGGCCACGGTGCGGCCGGGGAATTTCACGCGGATGCCGACGCGGTCGTTCTCGTTGACCGCGTAGTCGTCGGTGTCGATGTCGGTGGTACCGCTGTTCTCGATGCGCAGCAGCACGAACGACGGGTCGGCGAGCCGTTCGCCGTTCTCGTGCTGGAGTTGCGCCAGCGCGTCGGCCGTCGGCGCGAACCCGCGCCCGGACGCCGTCGGGGTGTCCATCTGCACGCGGTAGCCGAGCCGTTTGCGGCCGACGAGCACGAACTCCCACAGGAACGCGACGGCCGGGACGGTGATCCCGACCACCGCGAGCAGGACGTCCCAGGGAAACCCTTCCAAGACCAGCCTCCAGGTTCGGGGTGTCGAACCTATGGCTCATCCCGGCGGGGGACGGCGGACTTCAGCCAGTGTTCACCGGCCGTCCGCGAAGGCGTAGTCGTCCAGGTCGAAGAACCGGCTCGTCACCATGGTTTCCAGGGTGGGCGAGGCGCGGAAGGGCACGTCCCCGTTCGCGTCGAAGTAGTAGCTGTTGGCCAGGGAACAGCTGTCCTGGAAGAAGACCTGGTGCTTGCGCCGCTCCAGCATGGTCCGGAAGTACCGGTCGTTGGCCTCGTGCGTGACCTCGACGCGGGTCGCGCCGGTCTTCCTGGCGTTGCGCAGGCAGCGGACGATGTGCGCGGTCTGCGTCTCGATCAGGTTGAAGTACGAAGAACCGTTGTAGCCGTACGGCCCGAGAATGGTGAAGAAATTCGGGAAACCGGGGACGCTGACGCCCTGATACGCCTGGAACCGGTTCTCCGCCCAGAACTTCTCCAGATCGGCGCCGCCGGATCCGCGCACGGTGAAGGCGGGCATATTGCCCTTCTCGAACACTTTGAACCCGGTGGCCAGCACCAGGACGTCCACCGGATGCTCGGTGCCGTCGGTGGTGCGCACCCCGGATCCGGTGATCGCGTCGATGCCGGTGGTCTCCAGCGTGACGTTGTCCCGGTCGAACGTCTGGAGGTACTCGTTGGAAAAGCTCGGCCGCTTGCACCCCAAGGCATAACGCGGGGTGAGCTTCTCGCGGGTCACGGGGTCCTTCACCGCGCGGCGCAGATGCGCGCGCCCGATCCGCTCCCCCGCGCCCGCGGTCGGCAGGAGGTTGTGGAAATGCGCGGCCAGCGGGAACGTCACTTCGACGAGCGCCTGGCTGGCCAGTCGGGACACCAGTTTCGCGCCCGGCAGCCGCCGCAGCGCGAGCCGCGCCGGCCGCGGCAGGACGGCGTCGGGTTTGGGCAGGCACCAGATCGGCGTGCGCTGGAACACCGTCAGGTGGCCCGTCTCCGGCGCGATGGACGGGATCACCTGCACGGCCGAAGCCCCGGTACCCACGACTGCGACGCGTTTTCCGCGCAGATCGACGCCGTGGTCCCAGCGCGCGGTGTGCATGACCGTGCCCCGGAAGCCGTCCAGCCCGGCGATGTCCGGCGGTTTCGGCTGGGTGAGCACGCCGGTGGCGCCGACCACGAACCGTGCCGTCATCGACCAGCCGTCGGCGGTTTCCAGCCGCCACAAGTGCGTTTCGTCGTCGAAGGCCGCGGAGACGACCTTGCTGCCCAGACGCGTGCGGCGGCGGATGTCGTATTTGTCGACGCAGTAGTCGGCGTAGGCCTTCAGCTCACGGCCCGGCGCGTAGACCCGCGACCAGCCGGAGATCTGCTCGAACGAGAACTGGTAGCTGAACGACGGGATGTCGACGGCGACGCCCGGATAGGTGTTCCAGTGCCAGGCGCCGCCGACGCCGTCGCCCTCTTCCAGCATCAGGAAGTCTTCGAAACCGGCTCGGTGCAGCAGGATGGCGGCACCGATACCGGAGAAACCCCCGCCGACGATCGCGATCTCGTGGTCCGGCTTCATGCGGGAAGTCCTTCCTTGGCGAACAGCGAACTGGCGCCGAGCACGACGACGTCGGCCTGGTGCTCGATACCTTCGGCGGTGCGGATCCCATCGGGCGCGAAGGCGTAGATCGGCCAGGTGATGAGCTTGCACCCGGGCCTTTTGAGCGCGCCGTAGTAGCCGAGACCGGGGGCAGTCCGCCGCGAGCCGAAGCGCCGGTCCGGCGTCAGGAGCCGACGGATCCAGGGGTCTTTCACCTGCCAGCGCAGGAAAACCCGGGCGACGGTGATGCCGAGGACGTTCGGCCCGGGGACCGGCATCGGCACGACCCAGTCGGGTTCTTCCTGGAACACCTTCACCGAACGCGCGGTGGCCGCCACTTCGGGCACGATCTGCGCCGCCTCGCGGCCGGGCGCGACCACGGCCACCCGCTGCCCGGAGAAGTCGTGCCCGAACCACTCGGTGCCGCGCAGCACCTCGCCCCGGAATTCGCCGAGGCTCATGACGCGACCGGTTCGTGCGTGATCTCCTCGGTCCACGACTGCGGCTTTCCCAGCAGCCGCGCGGGGATCAGGCGGGTCATCTTCACCATCGGGTCGGCGAGCAGCCGGTGGTAGACGTGCGAGCGGTCGACGATCATCGCCGCCTGCGCCTTGAGCACGTGGTACGCCGGGATGCGTTGGGTGAACTCGCCGCGGCCGCCGATGGTGGAGAACCGCTTGACGGCGTTGTACAGCTTCTTCTCCGGCAGGCCCATCGCGACGATGTTGTCGCGCATCTTGTTGATCAGCGGGACGAACACCACGATCAGGCCGAGCACGATCTGGGGTTTGAGCGAGCCGATGGATTCGGTGATCAGCTTGGTCGTGGATCCGGCACCGATCAGCTCCAGTACCTCGAAGTCGGCCGTGATATGCCGGGCCTCGTCGGAGTTGATATGCCGGAACACCTGGTGGCACACCGGATCGGAGACCTCTTCCAGCAGGAACTTCACCAGTGCGCCGTCCAGCGCGCATTCCAGCAGCGGGATGAGCGTGGCCAGCGCCGTCAGCGGGAGCGTGTCGCCGTAGTCGTCGAGGACCTTGATGGCGAGCTTGACGTTGATGTTCGGCTCGGGCATCGACCCGTGCTCGTCGAGCATGCCCCAGCGTTTCATCAACGCCAGTTCCGCGTTGGCGTGCTTCTGTTCCTCCGCGTGGAAGTAGCGGTAGATCTCCTGGATCACCGGGGTCGGCGCCTTCTTGGCCAGCGAGGCGAACCCGCGCGCGCCGACGTGCTCGATCCACACGAGATCGGCCATGAACGGCCGCATCTTGGCCCGGAGTTCGTCGGTCATCGTCTCCGCGCCGGGCGCGTCCCAGTCGATGTCGGCCAGCGACCACTGCTTGTCCTTGATGGTCTGGAGCATCGCGTCGAAGTCGTAGGCCATCACTTCTCCTTTTCGGCGGGCAGGAACCGGCCGAGCAGACCGGCGATCCGCGTGTACGGGACGGGCACGAAACGCTTGGCGTGCCAGAGAAGCTGAGCGTCGGGTTGCGGCACCACGTACAGGCGGCCGCGATCGTGGGCGTCGAGCGTCATCCGCGCGACGCGCTCCGGCGAGAACCCGACCACGTCGGAGACCCGCTGGGCGAGCCCACGTGCCCCGTCTTCGATGAGTTCGCCGCCGAAGATGTTGGTGCGCACGAAGGTCGGGCACAGCACGGTGACCCCGACACCGGTGCCGGACAGTTCGGCGGCCAGCGTTTCGGAAAGGCTGACGACGCCCGCCTTGCTCACGTTGTACGCGGCCATCCTCGGCGCGGCGGTGAAGCCGGCCGCCGAAGCGACGTTGATGACGCCACCCGCCTTCGCCGCGCGCATGGCGGGGACGAAGGTGTGGCAGCCGTGGATCACGCCCCAGAGGTTCACGCCGAGCGTGCGCCGCCAATCGGACAGCGGGCTCTCCCCGACGGGTTTGCCGCCCGCACCGATCCCGGCGTTGTTGACGACGAGATCCGGCTCGCGGCCGAACCAGGAACGCGCCTGGTTCGCCAGGTCAGTGACTTCGTCCACATCGGACACATCGCAGGCGATGGCGACCGCGTCCTCGATCATCTTCGCGGTTTCCTCGGCGGCTTCGAGGTCGATGTCGGCGCAGACGACCCGGCTGCCGCGCCGGACGAGTTCGGCCGCGATGGCCCGCCCGATCCCGCTTCCCGCGCCGGTGACGACGGCGTGTGCTCCGTGGGTCCGTTTCGTCATGCCGCCCTCACGATCGCCGGCAGGTTGCCGGTGAGGAAGCGGCAAGCCCGCTCCATCGCCGGTGCCGCTTCGGGAATGAAGCGCGTCAAGGCCTGGAAGACGTGCATCTGGCCGGGGACCACTTCGAGTTCGCAGTCGGCTCCCGCGCGACGCAGGGCCCTGGCGAGCTCGATGGCGTCCGCGGCGAGCATTTCCAGCCCGCCCGCCTGGATGATCGTCGGCGGGAAACCCTCGATGTCGTCGAAAGCGAACCTCAACCGTGTCGAAGCGAGGTCGGCGTCCACCGTGTACAGACCGACCAGCCGCGCGGCCGCGGCGGCGGAGATCATCGGGTCCGGGCTCATGCGTTCTCGTTGGGCCGCCAACGAGAACGTCACGTCGAACAGCGGCGAGAAGAGGGCCAACGCGGAAGGCGGGTCTTTTCGTTCCCGGATCAGCTGCGCGGCGAGGTCGACCGCGAGATGCCCGCCCGCGGAGTCGCCCGCGACGAGGATCCGCCGATATCCCTGGTCGAGGAGCCGGTCGTAGGCCGCGCGGGCGTCTTCGGCGGCGCTCGGGAACCGATGTCCGGGCGCGAGGCGGTACTCGCAGGCGAAGACCGGCAGACCGGTGCCGCCGGAGACCCTCGTGGTCAGCCCGCGATGGGTGCGCGGCGAGCAGAGCGCATACCCGCTGCCGTGGATGTACAGGACCACGGCGTTGCCCTCGGTCACGTCGGGCGCGCGGACCCACTCGCCGCGGATGCCCGGCTCGACACGGCTTCCCTTCAACGGCGGCGAAGCCAGCCACAAGCTGCTCGCGATGAAGGCGCGGGAGAAGGCGACGCCCGCCCGGTTGGCCGGGATCGCGTTGGCGATCGGCCGCACGAAAGCGGACGTCAGCGCGGCGGCCAAACCGGGTCGCAGGCCATTCTGCGGTCGCATGCCCTCAGAATGAATCCGAGGGCATCTGCTGTCAAGATGGAGAGGTGACCGCGTCCCGCCGCTACAGCGGCAAGACCGCCGACGAACGCCGCGCCGAACGACGGCTCGCCCTCCTCGGCGCCGCACTCGACATCTGGCAGGAGCAGGGCTGGGCGGCGGTCACCATGCGCGGCGTCTGCGCACGGGCGAACCTGACCGACCGGTACTTCTACGAGAGCTTCGCCAACCGCGACACGCTGCTGGCCACGGCCTGGGAACAGGTCCGCGACGAGACTCTGCGGATGGTCCTCGACGCCGTCGCGGCCCACATCGAGCGACCAGCCCTGGAGCAGCTCCGCGCCGCCGTCGACGTCGTCGTACACCACGTGCAGGAGGAGCCCGCCCGCGCGCAGATCCTGTTCGGCGACCACGCGGGCAGCGCGGTGCTGGAGCAGCTGCGGCGGCAGACCGTCCAGGAGACCACCGGCCTGCTGATCGAACTCGCGCGGCCACATCTGAAGCCGGACGTGGACGGGCTGGAATTCCGGGTCAACGTCCTGCTGGGCATCGGCGGCTTCGTGGAGATCATGCTCGCGTGGCGCTCCGGCCTGCTCGACGCGGACGCGGACACGCTCGTCGGCCACCTCACCGGAGTGGGCACTTCGCTGTCGCGGATGTTCCTCAAAACCTCCGCCGAAGGGGAAATTCCGGCGGATTGAAGCGGCCCCGGCGGAGTGTTCACTGATACGCGGGAATGTGGCGGTGACCCCTTTCGGCACTGATCGGTGTGCTCGTCGGAGGCGCGATCTCGTTCACGGTCCAGCGGCTGGAATCACAACGAGCCACCCGCGTGAGCAGGACACATCGGCTGCACGAGACCTGGCAATCCGCGGAAAGCTTGGTCCACCGGGTCAAGGCGGCCCATGTCCTGCGCGACAACATGGACTCGCCGGATCCCGTGGGATTCATGTCGCTGATGAGCGACGAGTCCTCGCTGGCCGCCGACGACCAATTCGCGCTGACGCGTATTTTTGCGTTTCTTCGAAGAGTGCGGCACGTTGCTCGAAGTCAGGGCCATCGACCTGAAGCTGTACAAAAGCTCTTCGAGAGATATGTCGTCTACTGGGTGGACGGCTACCTGCGGCCGCTCCACGAGGTGTCCTCCAGGACGGAGAGCGAGATCGAGACCGGCTGGTTCCCGCGCGTGGCCCGTCTCCGGTCCGAGATGGACACGCCTCAGCGGTTCCCCGGAACGGGTGAACTTGACCAAGCCGGGGCCCCGGCGGCGCAGTAACTCCGTCCGCTCCCCGCCAAAAGGTCAGGGCCCCACCCGGGTGTCCGGATGGGGCCCTGACCTGCGGAGCCGCCTAGGGGAATCGAACCCCTGACCTATTCATTACGAGTGAATCGCTCTGGCCGACTGAGCTAAGGCGGCGGACATCGGGCTCGCACCCGATGACGGAGACAAGTGTAGCGGAGGCTTGAACGTCACCTTCCAGGGCCACCGTCGTTAGGGTCCTATGACGCCGGTCTCAGTCCCCCAAGATCGGCCCATCCCCACTGGAGGACCTGTTCATGCGGCAACGACTGCCCCGTGCGCTGGCGCTTCCGGCCGCCGCGGCCCTGCTTCTGCTGACCGCGGCCCCGGCGACGGCCCAGACCATCCCGACCACGCCGATCCCCGATCCGGCGAACCCGGGTCAGCCGCCGATGTCGGCACCGATGGGGCCGCAGCCGCTGGGCAAGGCGGTCGGTGACGCGGGTGCGGCGCTCGGCGTGCTGCGGCTGCTGCCGAACGCGGTGCCGACCAGCGCCATCCTCCCCGGAGCGGGCGAGATGCTGCCGAAGCAGTCCGCGCTCGAAGCCGGAATGGGGCTTTCCAGCGCACAGGCCAACTCCGAGGCCTACCTGAACTACGAAAAGGCGATCGCGCAGTCGTCGCCGTTCGGCCTGTCCGCCGCGGGCAACGCGCCGCAGACACCGGGCAGCCTCGTGCAGACGGCGCTGCCGGACAACCCGAAGCCGATCAGCGGCGGCCTCAACGCGCCGAAGAACCCGCTGTTCAACCTGGGCCTGCTCAACGGCGAGGCGCACGCGCGCTGGAGCCCGACGCTCGGCCCGTGCGTCGGCACGATCGCCGACTCGAGCACGTCGATCGCGAACCTGGCCCTGCTGCCGACCATCCCGAACATCCCGGGCGCCGAGCAGCTCACTCAGGCTTCGGACCAGCTCAAGGCCGGTCTTGCGGCCCTGGGTCCGTTGGCGAACCTGGGCGGCCTGCTTTCGGGAACCAGCACCAATGCCGACGGCAAGGGCGCCGTGCTGAGCCTGCCGAACACGCTGTCGTCGCGTTCGGTCGTGCGGCTGGTCGACATCCCCGGCTCGAAGAACAAGGCCGTCGAATCGACGTCGACGTTGCAGGCGGCCAACATCGAACTGCTGAAGGGCACGCCGCTCGGCCTGACCATCAAGGTCGCCAGCCAGCCGACCCTGCGGGTCACCTCGACCGGCGACAAGAAGACGTCGAAGGTCGAGTACACCGCGCCGGTGCTGCAGATCGTCCGCGGCGACAAGGTGCTGTTCACCCTCGACGCGAACAACCCGACCAAGGACATCCCGATCGGGATCCCGCTGCCGTCGCTCAAGCAGGCCCCCGGCTTCGAGCAGCTGAAGAACGTGCCGGTCGTCGGCGGACTCGCCGAGATGGTGGACGGTGCCACCAAGCACCTTCCCGGCGGCGAGGCCGGGAACGGGCTCACCCTCGACCTCGGGGTGCTGAAGCTGTCGATCGCCGGGCTGAACCAGAAGTCGAGCGACATGACCTCGCCGTTCAAGGGCTTCCAGATGGGTGCGTCAGCGCGGCTGCTGGACCTGCAGATCCTGCCGACGACGGCGTTGCAGAAGGCGCTGCCGCCGGAGGCCGCGAAGAACCTTCCGTCGTCGCTGGCCCAGGTCTCGCTCGGTGAGCAGATCGCCCGCGCGTACGCGCCGGCCGGCGGTGTCGAGTGCGGCACGGCCACTCCGCCGCCCGCGGGCAACAACGGTGGCGCGGCGCCGAAGGGTCCGGTCAAGAACCTGGCTTATACCAACGCGGCCTACGACACGGTGCCGATGTTCTGGACGGGTACGGCGATGCTGCTGATCGGTGTCGTTCTCGTGGCCGCCATGCCTGGACGCCGTCGGCTCGCGGTCGTTCCGGTCGCGAAGAACTCGCCGGGCTTCAAGCCTTCGCCGCGGCCGCGTTCGCTGGACTCGGAGGACTAGACGGGGCGAGGAGGGTGATGGACGGCCCTTTCACGCCTTGCCCCGGTGTGAGAGGTCCGTTCGTGCCTCCAGGTCACCTCTAGGCGGTCAGGGGCCTTCGCCGCTTTGAAGCGGTGAAGGCCCCTTTTCTTTGGTCTGGGTGGAGTGTCCTCTGTGTCCACACACCCCACTCCCGACTGCCGCGCCTGAGGGTTCCCAATGTCGCATTAGAGACGCTCAGCGTCCCTAATGCGACATTGGGAACACCCACCGCCGCCGCCCCGCGAACCCGAAGCGACTTCACTTACCCACAGCACTTGTCCACAACCATCCCCACCTGTGGACAACTCCCGCGACCAGCCCTTTTCCCCCTCCACCCCCGGTAGACTGGACTCGGGGTCGCCCCCCTGGGACGGGCGGGGGGTGGGGTCGTGAGTGAAACGCGTCAGCCTTGGCGCAGGGTGGTGACCATGGCTTCGACGGCGATTCTCGGTTTCACGTTCAGGTCGATGGCCTCGCGGCATTCCAGGACGGCTTCGAGCCGCCGCAGGATCGAGTCCGGCGCCCAGGCGGAGGCGGCCTGCGCGATTTCCGAGGCGTGGTCGGGGTGGTTCAGCGTCGCGCCCGCGCCGCTCGCGGTCACGAGCACGTCCCGGTAGAACGCCGCAAGATCCACCAGCGCGAGGTCGAGAGTGTCCCGCTGGGTTCGGGTCGCGCGGGACTTCTGGCGTTTCTCGAGCTGCTTCACGGCGGCTTCGGCGGCTCGTTTCGCCCCGGCGACGCCCTTTCCGATGCCGTCACCGCCCATCGCGGTGCGGAGTTCGGAACGTTCTGCCTCGTCGCGAACCTTGCTCTCCTCGCCCGCGTCGGCCTCCGCGGCGCTGATCAGCTGATCGGCGCAGGTGAACACGTCGGACGGACGGCGCAGGCCGAGGGGGATCCGCAGCACGGTCGCCCGCCGCTGCCGGGCCGCCTCGTCGGTCGCGAGCCGCCGCGCGCGCCCGACATGTCCACTGGAGACGGACGCGGCCCACCGCGCGCGCTCGGGATCGATGCCGTCCCGCTCCATGAGCACCTGCGCGATCGCCTCCGGCGGCGGCGTCCGCAGCGTGACCAGACGGCACCGCGAGCGAATGGTCACCGACACGTCGTCCGGGTGATCCGACGGCGCGCACAACAGGAACACCGTGCGGTCCGGCGGCTCCTCGACGGCCTTCAGCAGCGCGTTCGACGCGCCTTCGGTCAGCCTGTCGGAGTCCTCGATGATCACCACCTGCCACTTCCCGGTGGTCGGGCGGCGGGCGGCGGCCTGCACCAAGGAACGCATTTCCGCGACGGAGATGGAAAGGCCTTCCGGCACGACGAGTTTGACGTCCGCGTGCGTCCCGGCCAGCACGGTGCGACAGCCAGGGCATTCACCGCATCCGGTGCCGGTGCCGCACTGCAACGCCGCCGCGAAGACCCGCGCGGCCGTCGAGCGCCCCGAACCCGGCGGACCGGTGACCAACCAGGCGTGCGTCATCGCGCCGGGCGCGACGGGCTGGTTGTCGACGATCCGCGCGGCCGCGGCCGACGCCGTGGAAAGCGTGCGCGCGGCGGGCTCCTGGCCGACGAGCTGCTTCCAGACACCGATCAGCGCAGGGGCTTCCGTCATCTCACCTCGACCTTTTCCTCCGCCGGGGCGAGCCCGGCGAGCCTGCCGACGAGCACCGCGCGGATCGCAGTCCGCACCCGGTCGCTCACCTCGTCCTCGGTGCCTTCCGCGTCGACCACGACGTACCGGTCCGGGTCGGCGGCGGCCATTTCCGTGAGCAGATGCTGCACCCGCCACTGCGCGTCCAGCGAAGCGGACTTCCGCATCACCGTGCCGGGATCGGCGTCGAGCAGGATGGTGATGTCGGGCCGCAAGCGGCCGGTCGCCCAGTCGGCGAGCCCTTCGAGTTCCTGGCTGTCCAGCCCGGCGACCGCGGACAGATGCGCCAGCGGCGAGTCCACGAACCGTTCCATCACCACGACGGACCCGGCGTCGAGCGCCGGCTGGATGTCCCGTTCGACGATGTCCGCCCGCACCGCGGCGGCGGCCAGCGCCTGCGCCCGCGCACCGGACAGCGAAGCACCGGAGAGGAGCTTCGCGAGCCGCTGATCGTCCAGCGCCGGGTCGGCCGCCAGCACGACGGGACGCGTCCCCGCGCGCAGCCATTCGGCCAGCCGCGCGGCCTGTGTCTCGGTGTTGATCGCTCGCGTACCTTCCAGCGCGATCAGCAGCCCGTTCACGCGACGCGGGCTGCGGCGCAGGGCGTTGCGGAGGTCGGCGAGGATCGGCTCGGCCCGCCGGTCGTCCATCTGCCGGTACGCGAAGATGCCGGCGAGCAGCGCGAGGATGCCGCCGCCGATCATCACCGGCCGCGTCCCGTCGATCGTGATCGTGCTCCCCCACACGGAGATCGCGGTCGGCTGCACCAGGCTGATCAGCACGGGCACCAGGATCGTCGAGCCGAACAGCACGATCTTCATCAGCGACTGGTAGATCGCGTTGATCCGGCCGCGGATGGAGTCCTCGATCCGCGAACCGATGATCGTGACACCGGTCAGGAACGCCGTCCCCGCCCAGACCCCGACGGCGGCGACCGCGACCAGCGAAACGGCGAGATGCGGCGACAGCGCCACCACGACGAGGCACAGGCCCGCGGCGACGATCGAGATCCCGAACAGCCGGTCGTGCGCGAGCCGCCGCGCGAGCTTCGGGGCCACCGCCATCCCGGTGGCGAGCCCGAGGAAGACGGCGAGGACGAGCAGGTTGAACGCCGCGTCACCGGCGAGCAGGCTCGACGAGTACGGCTTGGCGGAACCGATCACGGCGCCACCGGCGGCGAACGCGCCGAAAGCACCGATCATCAGCCCGCGGACCAGCGGCGTCGTGCGCACGAAACGGGCGCCGTCGGCGATCATCTGCCGGAAGCCGAACTTCTCCTCGTCGGCCGCCTTGACCTTGGGTTTCGCGACCGAATGGACGTTGCGCAG
This sequence comes from Amycolatopsis lurida, assembly GCF_900105055.1. NCBI lineage: Bacteria > Bacillati > Actinomycetota > Actinomycetes > Pseudonocardiales > Pseudonocardiaceae > Amycolatopsis > Amycolatopsis lurida. The sequence goes on along the minus strand of NZ_FNTA01000004.1, from coordinate 4,661,664 downwards.
CGACAGCTCGGGAATGCGGGTCGCGATCACGATCGCGCTGGTCAGGTACAGCAGGCCGGTGATGACGACGGCGACCTTGGCGATGCCGAGCTGGGCGTCGCCCTGGAAGAAGTGGAAGGTCGTGTTGCTACCGGTGAGCACGGCGTTCGCCCCGGCGGCGGTGATCACCGCGAGGCCGTAGGTCATCACCATACCGAGCTGGTTGGCCGTCTCGACCTGGTCCGGACGGCGCAGCAGGTTCGGCACCGCAGCGTCCTTCGACGGGATCCACATCATCGAGCAGCAGCCGACGAGGAAGTTGCCGACGAACACCCACCACGGCGTGCCGACGAACGCGATCGACAGCAGGAAGCCGCATCGGCCGAGGTCGCAGAGCACCATCACCTTGCGCCGGTCGAAGCGGTCGGCGAGCAGCCCACCGAGCGGGGCGAACAGCAGCCCCGGCAGCAGCGAGGTCAGCACGACCCCGACGAACGCGAAGTTCTGCGCGGCATAACTGTCAGTCAGTTTGGTGACCAAACTGGTCAGCGTCAGGAGGTTCAGCCAGTCCGCGACGCTGCACAGGTACGAGACACCCCAGATCCGGCGGAACGGCTTGATCGCCAGCACCCGCCGCACGCGGTGCATGGTCGAAGCGTCACGCTCCGCCGAATCACCCGTGCCCGCTTCGGGCACCGACCGCACGCCCTCGCTGATACGCCCACCCCACTAGTCACGCGGCGCCGAGGTGCGACCCGGGTCAACACCGGGTACCCCGACCGTACGGCCAGGGTATCCCGATGGGTGAGGTATGGACGGACGGCCCCGTCCGGCGCTATCCGCCGGACGGGTTACCCGAAGATCCCCGCGATGCTGTTGAACAGGCTGGCCAGCAACTGGATGGCGAGGACCACGAAGACGATCATGAGGGCGATCGCGATCATCACGCCCGCCGTGTTCGACGACGGTTTACCGAGCCGCGGCATCTGCATGGAGCGCTTTGCCCGCCGTACTTCGACTTCGGCCTCTTCGTCGACCTCGACCGGCTCTTCCTGCTTCAAGCGCCGAGGCTGGCGGATCAGCTGGGAAGGCCTCGACGGCCAGGTGCGCTGCTGGGGCAGGATCCCGATCGGCGCAGCACCTTGCTCACCGACCGTGCTGACGATCTTGGGGGGCGACTGCGCGGCGGTCTGCTCGGGACCCGGGCTTTCGGCGGGCCGCTCGTCCGCGAGCATGGCCGCGTTGACCATCCTGCTCACCACTTCGGGGTCGTGCTGCACCGGTCCCGGCACCTGCACGTGGACGTCGTCGGCTCCCGGCGGCGGGGCCGCCGGGGCGGTCGTGACCAGCCCGGACAGTGGGTCGGCGAACCTGTCGCCCGGAGGATCTGCCTGAGTGCCGTCGCCTTTCACGAAGTCGGGGGCATCGAAGAAGGGGGTTTCGCCCTTCCCGCTCATGGTGACCACCTCACTACGGAATGTCCTCTGCTTCCAGGGTAACCACCTCGGCCCGCCGCACATCCGCCCAATGGGCCAGATAAATGTCACGCGCCGCGAGGCTGATCTTCACATCCTCGAGCAAAGGTTCGAAGAAAGAACGCCGGTAGCGGGCATCTGTCGCGGTCGATGCGGCGAAGTACAGACCGGAGAAGACGGCGAGGAAGACAGAGACGTTGACGAGTGCGGAACTCACCGGAAGGGGGACACCCAGCAGTGTTCCCGGCGCCGATTCCCGGCCGGCGAACTCGGTCACCACCTCCGGGGTGAGGATCAGCACCCCGAACACCACGAAGAAGGCGAACACCAGCACCCCGAACGCCACGATCTGCACCGCTTGGGCGAAGAACAACACCAAGGCGATGTTCAGGCGCTCGATCTTCGTCAGCGCGCGCCGGTCCGGCGGAGGCGTGTCGTCGTCGAACGGCGTGCCGCGCAGGACGGCGGCCCCGGGTTCCACGGTCCAGGACTTCAGATCCTTGATCTCGTCGGACAGCATCGACGCCAGGAACACCGCGCCGATCAGGACGAGGAAGCCCGCCACCAGCCACAACCGGCCGGGAGTCAGCCTTTCGACGGCCTGCCACAGCTCGGCGGTGAAGAAGCTGAACATCACCACCAGCAGGAGCAGCGGCAACGCCCGCGAAGCCAGCGTTCCGATGGCTCTGACCTGCGCGACCGCGCTCCGCGCCGCCCAGGTCAGGATCGAACCGACGCCGATCCGGACCAGCAGCATCAGCACGCCCAGCGCGGCGAGGTTGGCGAGCACGGCGATCCACAACGGGTTGTCCCACGACACCAGCCCGGTGAGCCGCTCGCCGAGCGGCAGCACGAACAACCAGAAGCCGATCGTCGCCGCCATGACGGCCAACCGGACCCTGGTGCGGCTCAGCACGCGGAGCAGCATCGCCATCAGGCGGCCGGCGATCACCGGGACCACGACCACGGCGAACGTCAATGCCAGCACACCGAGGACGTAGCCGACGCCGCTGCTGCGCATCCTGGCCGCGAGCACGTCCTCGGGGACGTCGAGCAGCTTCAGCAGCCCGGCAAGGAGCAGGTCGAGCAGGCACAGGAACACCAGCCCGGGCGTGGACCGGCGCAACATGCCCGCCCCGCGCCTCCGCCGGTGGATGACCATCGGCAGCCCTCGCCGCCGGAACCACGCGTCGGCCGCGCGCCGGTCCAGGTCCATGCCCGCCCCCTCGTCTATGGCTACGTCCGGCTCAAGTCCACCGCCTCGTGCAGCCAGCCCGCCAGTGCCCGGCGGTCCATTCCACCGAACATCAGCCACCCTTCGGAAGGGGCGGCGTACAAAACGAACCTCCCCAGATCGTTGTCGATGATCACGAAGCCGTAGTCCGGGTACTCGGCGTTCAGGCCGCCGAAGGCGACCAGGTCGAGGATCGCCGTGCCGGTCCGCGGACGGCTCAGCGTGTCCACGACCAGGCCGACCTCTTCGTCCTGGCCGGCCAGCGGCACGCCGTGCCCGTCGATCCTGATGCGCATCGGCTCGGTCTCACCGGCGGGGACGTGCGGGAGCCCACCGAAGACGCGGGCACCCAGCTCGCCGAAGTCGCTCAGGCTGAACGTGGTCCGCCGCCCCGACCTCATCCGCCAGACGACCGCCTGATGCCCGTCGCCGTAGCAATCGACGCGCACCGAACGGGGCGCGGACGCGAAGACGCCGGTGAGGACGCCTCGGACCGAACCCCGCAGCATCACACCGTGCATCCGGACCGCCGCGGGATGGATTTCGCCGTTCTCGATCAGGCCGGCCTCTTCGAGCATCGCCGCCTTGGCCGCGTACCGCTCGGCCTGGGTGACGAGATCCGCCGGCTCGTCGTACGACGGGCACAGGCGGCGGATCTCGTCGTCGGTGATCTCCGGGTCGTAGCCCAGGTACACGCTCCGCCGCTCGGGCACGGCACGCAGCACCGGCTCGGCGGCGCGCCTCATCAGTTCCTTCACGGTCGCCGGTTCACGCATGGTTCTGCACCGCCTTCACGATCCATTGCTCGGCCGTCGACCGGCTGGCCGGGCCCCAGGTGAGCGTCCAGCGGCCGTCGCCGTCCATCGCCGCGCTGAACTGGTACCGGCCGAGGTCGTTGTCCACCAGGCCGAAGGCGCCGTGCGGATACTCGGCGAGGATGGAGTTCCGCACCGCGAGATCGACGAGGACCGTGCCGTGCCGAGGCCGCGAAGCACCCTCACGGATCACCTCGACGGCTTCTCGCGCCCGCAACGGGATCAGCCCGCCCGCGTCCGTCTCGATGCGCACGGTCTCGCCGGTGCCGGGCGGATGGTCGGGCAGCCCGTCGAACACCCAGCCCGGCAGCGCGCTGAGGAAGCCGGACCGCAGCCGCGCTCGCCTGCCGAGCTTGTTCAGCACCGTCGTGTAGTCCTCGTCGCCGAAGAACCGGACCTCCCACGGCTCCGCGCGCGAGGGGAACACCCCGGTCACCACGCCGCGGATGAACCCGCCGCGCAGCGCGCGGTACAGCCCGACGGCCTCGGGCGTGACCTCACCGCCGGGGGCCAGCCCGATGGTCGCCATCCCGCTCACGAACCGGGTGTACTGCTCCACCTCCTCGGCCAGGGTGAGCCCCGGCGTCGGCTCCTCGTCGGCCAGGACCGGCGGCACGGAGAGCTCCGGATCGTAGAACTCCATCACCGAGGGACGCTCCGGAACCTCGGCGGCCAGCGGGGCGATGACTTCGTCGATGACGTCGAAGACAGCGGTCGTTGAAGTGCTCACCTGACCATTGAACACCCTGGTACCGACAATTTTTAGAACTTTTGTTCGAACGGGTGAGGTCGTTCGGCGAGCGGTCGGTGAGCGGTTTCCTGTCACCGAGAGTGCATGAGGCACACAGACAGTAGCGGCGGCCATCGAGGCGATCGGCTACACCCTTGCGACATCCGCTCGGATCGCGAGACAGGCGAAACTGTCGAGCACCGGGCTCATCTCGTACCACCTCGCGAACAAGGAAGAACTCATCTTCCTCGGCGGCGCCCTCGACTACGACCCGGTGTCCGGTGGAGGGCCGGTCTTTCGTGCTCGCCGGAACGCCCGACCGTCCTGTCGGGTGTCGTACCCGCTGCCGGTTGACTCCGTTCCCGCCCTCGGCATCGCGCTGTACGACTCAGCGAGGTCGAACCGTCGCCGGGCGAGGCGCAGAGACGTCTTTCGGCGCGAATGATCGCGTACTGGACCACCTTGAGTGATCCAGGACGCGCCGGAGCACCCGCTGGGATTCGGATGCCGTGCTGCCGATTCTGGGCAAACCCTCGCCCCCGGATGCCATGAACGGTCCGTTACTCGCGAATTTCGCGAGTAACGGACCGTTCATAGCGCGCTAAGGGAGCTACTTCGTCTTCGTGGCCGTCGAGCGCGTCGAGGGCTTCTTCGCCGCCGCGGTCTTGGTCGCGGTCGACTTGGCCGCGGTGGTCTTCTTGGCCGCGGTCGTCTTGGTGGCCGTCGTCTTCGACGCCGCCGTCTTCCGGGCGGGAGCCTTGCGCTTGGGCGCCGGGCCCTTCGCGCGCTTCTCGGCCAACAGTTCGGCGCCGCGCTCGGCGGTCAACTCCTCGATGCTGTCCGACTTCCGAAGCGTCGCGTTGTACTCGCCGTCGGTCACGTACGGACCGAAGCGGCCGTCCTTGACCACCATCGGCTTACCGGACACCGGGTCGTCGCCCAGTTCCTTCAGCGGCGGCTTCGCGGTCGCGGACCGGCCACGCTGCTTCGGCTCCGAGTAGATCTTCAGCGCCTCTTCGAGCGTGATCGAGAACAGCTGGTCCTCGGTCGTGAGCGAACGCGAGTCCGTGCCCTTCTTCAGGTACGGCCCGTAACGCCCGTTCTGCGCGGTGATCTCGTCGCCGGATTCCGGATCCTTGCCGACCACGCGCGGCAGCGAAAGCAGCTTCAGCGCGTCTTCGAGGGTCATCGTCTCGATCGACATCGACTTGAACAGCGAGCCCGTCCGCGGCTTCGGCTGCTTCGCCTTGGCGGCCTTCTTCTGCGCGGCCGTCGCGCCTTCGGGCAGCGGCTCCGGCTCGGGCAGGAGCTCGGTGACATACGGGCCGAAACGGCCTTCCTTCGCCACGATCTCGTGTCCGCTGACCGGGTCCTTGCCGAGTACGCGGCCTTCCTGCGGCGTCGCGAACAGCTTCTCCGCGATGTCCTTGGTCAGCTCGTCCGGCGGCAGGTCCTCGGGCAAATTCGCCCGCTGCGACGTCCCGTCGACCTCGCGCTCGAGGTACGGACCGTAGCGGCCGACACGCACGACGACGGTGTGCCCGTCGGCGTCGGTGAACAGGGGGATCGAGTTGATCTCGCGGGCGTCGATGTCCTCGACGCCCGAGCCGACCAGCTTCTTCAGCCCGCCGAGACGGCCGACCGAACCGTCGACGCCCATGTCGCCGCCGAAGTAGAACTTCGACAGCCACTGCGTGCGGTGCTCGTCACCGGCGGCGATGCGGTCGAGCTCGTCCTCCATGCCGGCGGTGAAGTCGTAGTCGACCAGCCGCTCGAAGTGCCGCTCCATCAGGCCGATCACGGCGAACGCGACCCAGGACGGCACCAGCGCGGAACCCTTCTTCCACACGTAGCCGCGGTCCTGGATGGTCTTGATGATCGACGCGTACGTCGACGGGCGGCCGATGCCCAGCTCTTCGAGCTTGCTGACCAGGCTCGGCTCCGAGTACCGCGCCGGCGGCGACGTGGTGTGCCCGTCCGGGCTCAGCTCGGTCGCGGTGAGCGCCTGGTCCTTGACCAGCTGCGGGAGACGGCTCTGCTTGTCGTCCGCCTCGCCACCGCTCTCGGTGTCGACGGCCTCGACGTACGCCTTCAGGAACCCGGCGAAGGTGATCGTGCGGCCCGACGAGGCGAACGTGACCTCCTCGCCGCTGGTGGCGGTGCCGACGATGCGCACCGACATCGTGGTGCCCTTCGCGTCCGCCATCTGCGACGCGATCGTGCGCTGCCAGATCATCTCGTAAAGGCGGTACTCGTCGGTGTCCAGATCCTTCGCGACCTGGCCCGGCGTGCGGAAGACCTCGCCGGAGGGACGGATCGCCTCGTGGGCCTCCTGCGCGTTCTTCACCTTGCGGGTGTACTGACGCGGCGACGGCGAGACGTACTCCTTGCCGTACAGCTGCGTCGCCTGGCTGCGCGCCGCCGAGATCGCCGACTCCGACAGCGTCGTGGAGTCGGTACGCATATAAGTGATGTACCCGTTCTCGTACAGCTTCTGCGCGATCCGCATGGTGCGCTCGGAGGTGAACCGCAGCTTGCGGCCCGCTTCCTGCTGCAGGGTCGAGGTCATGAAGGGCGCGTACGGCTTCCGCGTGTACGGCTTCTCCTCGACGCTCGCGACCTTGAAGTCGCGGTTCTTCAGCGCCTCGGCCAGCCGGACCGCGTCGGCCTCGGCCAGCACGCGGATCTCGTTGTTGGAGGCCTTCAGCTGCCCGTCGGAGCCGAAGTCACGGCCGGTGGCCAGTCGCGCGCCGTCGACGGCGATCATCCTGGCCGGGAAGTTGCGCGGCGACGCGTCGGCTCCGGCGTCCATCGTGGCGGAGATGTCCCAGTACGACGCCGAGGTGAAGCGCATGCGCTCGCGCTCCCGCTCGACCACGATCCTGGTCGCGACGGACTGCACGCGGCCCGCCGAAAGCTTCGGCATGACCTTCTTCCACAGCACGGGCGAGACCTCGTAGCCGTAGAGCCGGTCCAGGATGCGGCGGGTCTCCTGCGCGTCGACCAGGTCTCCGTCGAGTTCGCGGGTGCTGTCGGCCGCGGCGCGGATCGCCTGCTCGGTGACCTCGTGGAAGACCATCCGGCGCACCGGGACCTTCGGCTTGAGGGTCTCCAGCAGATGCCACGCGATGGCTTCGCCCTCGCGGTCGGGGTCCGTGGCGAGGTAGAGCTCGTCGACGTCCTTGAGCAGGCTCTTGAGTTCGGTGACCTTGGACTTCTTGTCCGGCGTGACGACGTAGAGCGCCTTGAAGTCGTTGTCGACGTCGACACCCAGCCGCGCCCACGACTCGCCCTTGTACTGGGCTGGGACGTCGGCCGCCCCGCGAGGGAGGTCGCGGATGTGTCCGACGGAGGACTCCACGACGTAGTTACCGCCGAGGTACGGGGCGATCTTGCGGGCCTTGGTCGGCGACTCGACGATCACCAGCCGACGACGGCCCGCGCCGTCGTCCGACGCCGCGGTCTTCTTCGTCCGTGCTCCTGCCACGCTGTCCTGCTCTCCGCTCATCTTCGGCGCCTTCGCGCCGCCTCTCGACCCGTCAGTGTGCACGCTCGCACCGCCCGGACCACGGCTAGGTGGTGCAACACGCCGCCGATCGTGTGTCCAGCGCATCGCCGCTGACCTCGTCGATGTTTCCTTTCAACACCTAGCACGTGATGTCGGACACGTCCGCCGGGGGTCCCGCGTGACGGGGCGAACACCCTCCGTTCGACGGTGGTGGCTCCCCGCCCGCCAACGCTTCACTTGATGTCCACGCCGACCCGAAAGGACTCCACGTGACCCGACGACTCCTCGGCACGCTGTTCGCCATGCTGACCGCGTCCGCACTGGTCGGCACCGCGCCGGCGCAAGCGGCCACGACCACTTTCGCCGGAACCGTGGCGTTGTCGAACTGCTCCGGGTCGGTGGTCAAACCGCCCGAGGCGAGCCTCGACGACCCCGCCCTCGTCCTTTCCAACGGCCATTGCCTGCAAGAAGGTTTCCCGGACCCTGGAGAAGTAATCGTCGACAAGCCGTCGTCGCGGACCTTCAGCCTGCTGTCCAAGGACGGCCGCTCTTCGCTCGGCACGCTCAAGGCGAAGAAGCTGCTCTACGCGACGATGACCGACACCGACGTCTCGCTCTACCAGCTCGACACCAGCTACGCCAAGATCAAGTCGGCCTACGGTATCGCCCCGCTGACGCTCTCGCCGACCCGTCCTTCGGCGGGCATCGGGATGGACGTGGTGTCCGGTTACTGGAAGAAGATCTACTCCTGCAACGTCGACGGCTTCGTCCACGAGCTGCGCGAGGCGAATTGGGTCTGGAAGGACTCGATCAGGTACACCTCGGCGTGCCAGACGATCGGCGGGACCTCGGGGTCGCCGATCGTCGAGAGGTCGACGGGCAAGGTCGTCGGCGTCAACAACACCGGCAACGAAAGCGGCCAGCGGTGCACGATGAACAACCCGTGCGAGGTCGACGCGGCCGGGAAGGTGACCGTGCGGAAGGGCATCAACTACGGGCAGCAGACCTACCAGCTGACCTCCTGCCTCTCGCACAGTGAACTCGACCTGTCGAACCCGAACTGCCGGGCTCCGAAACCCTGACCTCACCCCTCGTGAGTGGTTAGGACGGTTAGAACCGTCCTAACCACTCACGAGGCCTTTGTGCCGTCCAGCCCGCGCGTGCCCAGACGGCCTTTTCGCGTGATCCGACGGACGACACGCGTGACCAGGCGGACGACAAGCGTGACTGAATGGACGGCACTCCCGTGCTCGGGTTCAGCTGCGAGTCGTCCACCTGATCACGCGAGCCGTCTCCCCGAGCACATGTGTCCTCCGTCCATTCACGAGAGTCGTCCGTCCAGACACGCGCGTCGTCCGTCTGAACACACGTGTCGTCTCCCCGAGCACGTGAGTCGGCAGTCCAAGCACGCGAAATCGCTCGGCAGCAGGCACCAAGCCACGGTTGCCCTAACCGTCCTCACCCCTCACGAGCCTCAAACCGCACGCACCACGGGCACCAGGCTCGGCCAAGCGGGCTCGGCACCCGCCGGCGCGTCTCCGATCAGCTCCAGCACATGCGCGAGCCGCCTGCGCCCGGTGACCCGGAGCAGCGCTTCTTCGCCCTTCTGCGCCTTCGCCGGCACGCCCAGCTGGGCCAGCGCCGTGATCCGGCGCACGCCCAGCTGGGCCAGCGCCGTGATCAGCCGCTCGTGCGTCTCCGGCGCCTCAGGATCGAGCGCGAGCAGGTAGCCGTTGCCCTGGGGACTGCCCGCCGCGAGCGCCCACATTCTCAACATGGCCCCGTCGAGCCGGAAGCCTTCCGGCAGGACCTTCTCTTCACCACGGTTCCAGCGCTGCTCCAGGGGCAGCAGGTCGACGCGGAACGGTGTCCTCACGAGCGGCCGTCCGCATTCGGCGGCCGAGACCTGCGCCTCGGCGCCGCGCCGACGGCATTCCCTGGCGAGGGCACCCGCCCGCCACGGCTCGTCGACCACGGCGGACAGCCGCGCGGCCGTCCGCCCGAAACCCGTCATCCGCCCGGGCCCGCACAGCACACCGGCGAGGTCGGCGAGCCCCGGCCCGCTCGCCTCCGCCGAGAAGAGCGAGATCGTCCCGTCCACCCGAACAGAATAGAACACAAGTTCGAGTCATGGCCAGTGATCGCCGGGTGACTCAGCGAGGTTGTTTGACCAATTCCTGGCAAATCGGGATCCGGCTGCTCGCCGCGGCGAGCTGGGGGACGTCGTTAAGGCCCCTGAGAAGGTCGAGGCGGTCTAGTTCGTCGAGGGACGTCCTCGCGTCACGAAGCGCCGTCTTCGTCGCTTCGGGGTCACTTGAGGAGTCGAGGCGGAGGCGGACGTCGTCGGCGCGGGCCCGGATGCCGGCGAGCTGGGCGACGGCGGACATGCGCGAAGAGTCACCTCCCGCGACCGGCGCCGGACCGAGGTTCTCGAAGGCCGCGGACGTGCGATCCAGCCCTTCGACCACCGAGGTCAACAGCTCGCTGGACGTACGGGAAGCCTGCTGCGGCGTGCTCGGATCGACGCTGGGCAGCGTCGCCAGCGTCCGGACGAGGCCGCCTGCCGCGCCGCAGTATCCCTCTGTCCAAGCGGAGGCGGGGTCGGCCTCCGACGCGCTGACCGTCGCGAGACCTTCTTGTCTGGCGTGGGAAGTCACCGCGGGCTGCTGCCCGCACCCGGCGAGGCCGAGTCCGATACCTGTTGCTAGCGCGGCAAGGACGGTGAACCGCGGCCGCACGAAAACACCTCCCGACCTGACGACTTCCCAGCTGGCCCCCGACGGTACCGATACCGGGGGGCAATGCAAATCAACGCGGCGGAAAGAAGCGTCAGGAAGGCAGCTTCTTGCAGTTCGGGGCCTGCGCGGCCAGTGTTTTCAGCGAAACGTTCGTTTCCAGCTGCTGGAACGGGTCGGGCATGTCGTTGATGTCGGATCCGATCTGCCGGAAGGAAACCGCGGCGGCCGCCACGGCGGCCTTGTCGTCCTTCGGTGCCGCGTCGAGTGCGGCCTTCGCGGCTAGCACCTTGTCCCGGATCGGCGTCAGCGCGGCGACGATGCTCTCGCGCGCCGCGTCGGCTTCCGCGCTCGGCGCCTGGCCGAGCTTCCCCAAACCGGTGACCGCGTTGTCGAAACCGGGCGCGAACACCCCGAAGGCCTCGTCCATCACCTTCCGCGCACTCGCGACGTCGTCCTGCTCGAAATCGGGCATCCGGAAATCGCCGATCTTGGCGAAGTCGATCAGCGAACCGCAGAAACCGTCCATCCAGGAACTCCCGGCCACCGGCGCGGGTGAAGAAGGAGAAGGAGCGGACGCCGGCTCCGCGCCACCACAGCCCGCCAGCAGGAGAACGGCGGCGAACAAGATGATCGAACGCCTCATGGCAGGGACTCCCCCGGATCGGATCGGCGTGACGCACAGACATTAGCCCGCGCCGGACAGACGCCGGGCCCGCCACGAGAGATCGTGACGGGCCCGGCGGGCGGAACTTTCGGAGTTACGCCTTCGCTTGCGCGGGGTTGTCGGAAAGAACCGACTCGCGCCGCTTCGAGACGACGATCGCGGCGACGATGATCGCGACGGCGACCAACGAAATCCCGATCCGGACGGCGACGTTCGCGTCCGCGCCGATCGAGAACTGCACGACCGCCGGGGCGATCAGCACCGACACCAGGTTCATCACCTTGATCAGCGGGTTGATCGCCGGACCGGCGGTGTCCTTGAACGGGTCACCCACGGTGTCACCGATGATGGTGGCCTCGTGCGCGTCCGAACCCTTGCCGCCGTGGCTTCCGTCCTCCACGAGCTTCTTCGCGTTGTCCCAGGCACCACCGGAGTTGGCGAGGAAGATCGCCATCAGGGTGCCGGAAGCGATCGCGCCGGCCAGGTAACCGGCGAGCGCGCCGGTGCCGAGGCCGAAGCCGACCGCGATCGGGGCGAAGACCGCGAGCAGACCGGGCGTGGTCAGCTCACGCAGCGAGTCACGCGTGACGATGTCGACGACCCGGCCGTACTCGGGACGGGTGGTGCCCTCCATGATCCCCGGGATGTCACGGAACTGGCGGCGCACTTCGTAGACGACCGCGCCGGCGGCACGGGACACCGCGTTGACCGCGAGACCGGAGAACAGGAACACGACCGCGGCACCGACGATCACACCGACCAGGGTGTTCGGGCTGACCACCGAGTTCACGAAGAAGTTCACCGCGCTCGTGCTCGCCTCGGCCGCCTCCGGGATCGACTTCAGCGCCTTGCTGATCGCGTCCTGATAGGACCCGAACAGCGCCGTCGCCGCGAGGACCGCCGTGGCGATCGCGATGCCCTTGGTGATGGCCTTGGTGGTGTTGCCGACCGCGTCGAGCTCGGTGAGGATCTGCGCCGCGTCCTCGTCGACGTCACCCGACATCTCGGCGATGCCCTGCGCGTTGTCCGAAATCGGGCCGAAGGTGTCCATCGCGACGATGACGCCGACCGTGGTGAGCAGACCGGTACCGGCCAGCGCCACGGCGAACAGCGCGACGCCGCCACCGAGCAGGTACGCACCGAACACGGCAGCGCTGATGACCAGCGCGGTGTACACGGCGGACTCGAAACCGACCGAGATACCGGCCAGGATCACCGTCGCCGCACCGGTTTCGGAGGACTTGCCGACCTCCTTGACCGGCTTGTGCTCGGTGCCGGTGTAGTAGCCGGTCAGCTTGAGGATGACCGCCGCGAGCACGATGCCGATGATCACCGAAATGGTCGCGATCAGCGCCGGGTTGCCGGACTCGTTGGTGGCACCACTGGTCAGCTCGGAGAACGAACCGGGCAGGTAGACGAACGCGGCGATCGTCGAGAGCACCGCGGAAATCCCCGCGGAGATGTAGAACGAGCGGTTGATCGTGACCAGACCGCCTTCACCCGCTTTGGCCTTGGTGATGTAGACGCCGATGACCGCGGTGATCACGCCGATGGCGGGAACGATGAGCGGGAAGATCAGGCCGTGCACGCCGAAGGCCGTGCTACCCAGGATCAGCGCCGCGACGAGCATGACCGCGTACGACTCGAAGAGGTCCGCCGCCATGCCGGCGCAGTCGCCCACGTTGTCACCGACGTTGTCGGCGATGGTGGCCGCGTTACGCGGGTCGTCCTCGGGGATGCCCTGCTCGACCTTGCCGACCAGGTCCGCGCCGACGTCGGCGGCCTTCGTGAAGATACCGCCGCCGACACGCATGAACATCGCGATCAGCGCGGCACCGAAACCGAAGCCCTCCAACACCTTCGGGGCCTGTCCGGTGTAGACCAGGACGACCACCGCGGCGCCGAACAGGCCGAGACCGACGGTGATCATGCCGACGACGCCCCCGGTGCGGAAGGCCAGGCGCATCGCCTTCTCGCGACCGCCTTCCTCGCGCGAAGCGGCCGCGACACGAAGGTTCGCCTGCGTCGCCAGCCACATGCCGAGATAGCCGATCGCGAAGGAGAATCCGGCGCCGACCAAGAAGAAGATGGACCTGCCGATCTTCTCGTTCCAGTCATCGGCCGGCAAAGCGAAGAGCAGCACGAACACGATTCCCCCGAAGATCACGAGGGTGTTGCGCTGCCGTTTGAGATAGGCAGCCGCGCCTTCCTGCACTGCCTTCGCGATGTCCTGCATCTTGGAGGTGCCCTGGCCGGCGGCCAAGACCTCCTTGAGCAGAACGTAGCCGATGACCAGTGCGGCAAGGGCGACCACGGCGATCACACCGACGATGGTGTAACCACCTCCGGAGAGCGTGAGTTCGCCCTCCGCGAGGAACTGCCGGGACATTCGTCCTCCTGGAGACGTCGCCGTTGGCCAACGACGATCCGCCGATGGAACCGGCGTGCCGACGTTGGCATGGGGATCTGAGCCGAACGTCACGCTAGTCGCACTGCAAGGCACGTCTCACATGACGCTCGCCACAGACGGTGTGGATTGCGGGAGTGTATTGGTAGTGGGATGGCGGGCGGCAAGGCGTCCCCGCCACCGTACGTTCCGTAATCTTGTGAGGCTGGTCACTGTATCGATCATCAGGGGCCGCTTCCAGTGCCTGTTCCGTCCGGCGGCGGACCGTTTCTGTCGGTGCGCTGTGCCAAGCTTCCGAAGGTGGACGGCACGGTGCGATCCGGCAAGGGCCGGCGGCTTCTCGACCGCGCGACGGCGGGGATCCCGGCTTCGCTGTACCCGGTCACCCATGTGGCCGAGTTGCCGGCCCGTCCGGCGGATCGCGTGGACTGGCCGGAGTGGGCGGCGGGTCCGGTCGTCGAGGCGCTGAAGGCGAACGGAGTCGAGGTGCCATGGCGGCATCAGGTGGAGGCCGCGTCCTTGGCCCGCGGGGGCAGGCACGTCGTGATCTCGACCGGCACCGCCTCGGGCAAGTCGCTCGCATACCAATTGCCGGTGCTCTCGGCACTCGTCGAGGACGAGCGGGCCACGGCGCTGTACCTGTCGCCGACCAAGGCGCTCGGCGCGGACCAGTTGCGCGCGGTGTCCTCTTTGGACATCAAGAAGGCACGGCCGGCGTCGTTCGACGGCGACACCCCGCTGGAGGAGCGGGACTGGGTCCGCGCGCACGCGAACTGGGTGTTCACGAACCCGGACATGCTGCACCGCGGGATCCTCTCGTCGCACGCGCGCTGGTCCCGGTTCTTCCGTCGGCTCTCGTTCGTCGTCGTCGACGAATGCCACAGCTATCGAGGTGTCTTCGGTTCCCATGTGGCGCTGCTGCTGCGCAGGCTGCGAAGGGTCGCGGCGTACTACGGCGCTTCGCCGGTCTTCGTCCTCGCGTCCGCGACGACGGCGGACCCGGCGGCGTTCGCGTCGAAGCTCTCCGGACAGGACTGTGTCCCCGTCACCGAGGACGGCTCGCCGCGCGGCGAGCGCACGGTCGCGTTGTGGGAACCCCCGCTGCTGTCGGAACTCTCGGGCGAGAACGGGGCGCCGGTGCGGCGTTCGGCGGGGGCCGAGGCTTCCCGGATCCTCGCCGAACTGGTCATCGAAGGCGCCCGCTCGCTGGCTTTCGTCCGGTCGCGGCGGGGCGCGGAGCTGACCGCGCTCGGCGCCAGGCGGATTCTGTCCGAAGTGGACGGTTCGCTGGCGGAATCCGTCGCCGCGTACCGATCCGGGTATCTCCCGGAGGAACGCCGCGCCCTCGAAGCGGCGTTGCTGTCCGGGCGGTTGCTCGGCGTCGCGACGACGAACGCGCTCGAACTCGGCGTCGACATCGCCGGGCTGGACGCGGTGGTACTGGCAGGCTATCCGGGGACGCTCGCTTCGTTCTGGCAACAGGCGGGCCGGGCCGGGCGCGCGGGCGACGCGGCTCTGGTCGTGTTCGTGGCCCGCGACGATCCGCTGGACACCTACCTCGTGCACCATCCGGCCGCGATCCTGGACCGGCCGGTGGAGGCCGCCGTCCTCGACCCGTCGAATCCGTATGTGCTCGGGCCGCAACTGGCCTGCGCCATCGCCGAACTCCCACTGACCGAACCGGAGGTCGCGGCCTTCGGCGGTGACGCGGCACGCGCCGTGCTCGCCGATCTGGTCAAGGAGAAGATCGTCCGCCGCCGCCCGAGCGGCTGGTACTGGACCTCGCGCGACCGGCCGCACGCCGAGGTCGGCATCCGGGGTTCCGGTGGCGAGCAGATCGCCGTGGTGGAAGCCGATTCCGGCCGGATGCTCGGCACCGTCGACCCGGGTTCCGCCTGTTACGCGGTCCATCCCGGCGCGGTGTACCTGCACCAGGGTTCGTCCTATGTGGTCGACGAACTGGATCTGGAGACCGGGCTCGCCCTGGTGCACGCTGAGGACCCGGACTGGTCCACGTCACCGCGCGAGATCGTCGACATCAGCGTGTTGCGCACCGAAGAGAAGCGAGTGCACGGCGGGGTCACGGTGAACCTGGGCGAGGTTTCGGTGAGCTCGCAAGTGGTCGGCTACTTGCGGAGACGTCCGTCCGGTGAGGTGCTGGACCAGACTCCGCTGGATCTGCCGGAGCAGAGCCTGCACACCCGTGCCGTCTGGTACACGATCTCCGCCGAGCTGCTCGGCGCGTCCGATGGTGTGGTGGGGACCGGGGGCCATCGGACGGGGACCGAAGTTCTGGAGCCGGTGGGGACCGGAGGCTCCAGGGTGGGGACCGAGGAACTTGGCGGAGCACCGGGGACGGGCGCCGAGTTGGATCCGGCGCGCGTCCCCGGTGCCCTGCATGCCGCCGAGCACGCGGCGATCGGCCTGCTACCGCTGTTCGCTACTTGCGACCGCTGGGACATTGGCGGGGTGTCGACCGCGTGGCACGAAGACACCGGGGAGGCGACGGTGTTCGTGCACGATGGCCATCCCGGGGGTGCGGGATTCGCCGACCGCGGGTTTGCCGCGATTGTCCCTTGGCTGGCCGCAACGCGGGAGGCGATCGTTTCCTGCGAGTGCCCGGCCGGCTGCCCGTCCTGCGTCCAGTCGCCGAAGTGCGGGAACGGCAACGACCCGCTGGACAAGGCGGGGGCGGTGGCCGTTCTGGACACCGTGCTCGGGGCTTTGCGTCAGCACGGGTCCGTGTCCGGCCACGGGGTGGCTTGAAATTGTGGGTTGATCAGGCGGCGGTGCTGAGGCTCGCCACCGGGGTGACGGCCTTGTCGCCGGCAAGCGCACGGACGAGCACGTCGTGCACCTCGGCGGCCTCGGGCAGCTGCCAGCCCCAGACCTCGGGCTTGACCCGCCAGTGCACGACACCGTGCTGGAACGGCGACGGGGGCAGCGGGATGTAGCCGTTCGCGCCGTGCCACTGGATCGAGGCCTGGTCGGCCAGTTCCCGCGGGATGCTCGCCACGACGGTGGTGAGGAACAGCCAGCGGCCGTTCGGCATCGCGACGATCGGCGCGGGGTGCCCGGTGGCGCGCAGCAGGCGGGCGGCGGCCTTGCCGAGCTCGTCGTCGACCTCGATGGCGTCGAGCACGGTGCCGGTGGCGACGAGCAGGCTGTGCGTGTCGTCGCCGAACCAGGTGGCGACCTCGTGCGGGTGGGCCTCGGTCAGCTCGCGCCAGTTGTCCTGGGCCGGGACCGGACGCCGCCAGGTGAGGTCGTCACCCTCGGCGGTGAGCGCCGCGGGCTCGGCACCCGGGAGCACCGGCCAGCCACGCCAGGCGAGACCGATCGCCTCCGCACGCATTTCGATGCGGAAGGCGCCCCGCCAGCTGTCCGGCCAATTCGCGTCCAACATTACTGTCCCTGCCTCAGGTCAACTCTGTCCTGTGTCTGTCTCGGTCGCACCGGCCTCGGCGAGCTTTTCGAAGTGGCGCACATCTCAATAAACGGCAAGTTGCACATCGGGAGAAGACCTCACGCGACAACCGGCGGTTACTCAGCGATGAACGCGCGGTAGTGCGACCGGACGGACCGAACGCCGGACGTCCGATTAACGGGCCCGCACGACCGGTATGGAGCCGTTCGTCGCAGCCGACCTGGGCTTCCCGCCTGCGTGACGGCACTCAGGACGAGCGGCGGGCGGCCGTTCGGCGGCGAGCTGATCATGGGTTCGACCGCTCGCCGCGCGTCAACGACCGCTGCTCGCGCCCAGCGGTTACTCGCGCGTACTACCGGCCGGTCGCCGCCCGGCGACCGTTCACCGTGCGACGTCCGTCACGGTGGCCGGTCGACCGGACCCGCCCGGGCCCGTGCCTCCGCCCGTCCGGTGACCAGCGGCCGCCCTGACGGCTCAGAGCGCACTTCGATCAGGGCGTCGCCGCGTTCCCACCGGCAGGTCAGCAGCGTGACCGACATCCGGACGGCGACCTGCCGCGCCCGTTCGCAGGCCGCGGCCGGACCGTCCGATGCGTGTGAGGCCGCCGCGAGCGCCGCCAGGTCCGCGGCGGCCTCGGCACGGTGCCGGGTCGTGACGGCCGCGCCGATCCAGAAGGCGAACGCCGCCGCGCCGACCAGGACGGCGACGATCGAGGCGGTCCACACGGTCGCGACACCGCGATCGTCCGCGGTCACGGCCCGCTCCCCGGCTCTGCGATGGCGAAGGCGCTGGAGCGCAGCCGGATACCGGGCAGGAGCCCCGCGGCCGGTTCGGCCTCGACGCCGGCCGTGATCGTGTCGCCTTCGCGGACGACGTTCAGCCGGGCGCCGGACGGCGCGATCTCCCGCACGGCCTGTTCGGCACGGGCGGGCTGGCCGCGGGCGAGCAGCCTGGCGGCCTCTCGGGCCGCGTCCGTGCAGCGGAGATGGTCGGACGCGACACCGATCCCGGCGAGCAGCAGGGCCGAGACGAAGGTCAGCGCGCCGATGCCGAGCGCGGCCTCCACCGTGACGGAGCCGCGATCCTCCCCGCGCATCAGAACTTCACCGACAAGGCCCGCTCGATGAGCGCGGTGAGCCCGGCGCGGACGGGTTCGCTGTCGATGACCAAGTAGAGGAGGGTCGCCAGCGCGGCGGCGGCCAGGGTGGCGATGGCGTACTCGACAAGTTTCTGTGCATCCTATACAATTAGTGATGTAGGAGATACAGAAAGTAATGTTCGACGTTCAAGGACTCGCCGCCGGAATATTAGTTCGGATCAGTGACGACCGAGAAGGCCGCGCACTAGGGGTTAAGCGCCAGGAAGAAGATGCGCGCCACTTGGCTGCGCGCCTCGGCGTCATCGTCCAGAAGGTCTACGTCGAGAACGACATCAGTGCCAGCGCCATCGCTGGCAGCGAGCGTCAAGAGTTCGACGAGTTCATGCACGACTGGCAACGTGGCGCGTTCAAGGTGCCGCTCGCCTACACGACGGGACGCTTGACCCGCGACAACATCGTTGCCGAGCGCGTCATTGCCGCAGCTCGGCAGACAGGAATCAGTCCTTACTACGTGGCCTCGCCCTGGTGCGACTTGAACACCGCAGCGGGTCGACGGATGTACCGCAGCTTGGCCGTGAACGACACAGGTGAAGCCGAGGACATCCAAGAACGCGTGCAGCGAAAGAAGCTCGAAGATGCACGCGAAGGCAAGGCGGCCGGTGGACCGCGTACCTACGGGTACGGGCTGGTCATTGGGTATGACCCGGTGAAGAAGAAGGACATTCGCGACCCGTACCAAGTGATCGACGAAGAGGTCGCGGTTCTCCAAGAAGGCAAGCGCCGGACACTGGCCGGTGACAGCCAGTTCACCATCGTGCGGGACTGGAACGCTCGCGGCATCACCACTTCAAAGGCTGGCCAAAAGGTCAAGCACAAGGGCAACGTGACGATCTGTGACGGCCGTTGGGATGTCGGCCGCCTCAAGCGCACGCTGCTTAACGAGTGCTACATCATCTTCGATCCGACCAGCCACCCCACCGATTGCCCCTGTCTCCAGAACCCGGAGACGGGCGGCACGCGGATTCATCACACGGAGCGTCACCGAGCGAAGTGGCCGGGCCTCTTCACACGCGCCGAGCACGACTCGATGGCCACCGTGTTCAACGGTCGCAACGTCTACTGGTCGAACGTTGGTCAGGTGAAGGCTCGTACCTACCTTCTGAGCGGCATCGTCGAGTGTGGCGGCACTTGGCGCAACACCGAGAAGAAGGGCAGCTACTGCGGCGGCCAGATGTACGGCCAAGGCAAGGTGTACGACACCAAGAAGGGACGGGTCTACCAACGCCGCTACGCCTGTAAGAAGTGGGATCGCGACGGCAGTCGTCTGGGCTGTTCCACGGTTTTCCGTATCGCGGATGCCGTCGAGGCGTACGTCACCGAACAAGTCTTGTTTCGCTTCGATTCACCGGAAGTCCTCCGCGCGCTGACTCCGGCGGATAACGAGGAGCGCATGGCGCAACTGGTACAAGACCTTGCCGAGCTCCAGGTGCGCCGCGAACAGTTGGCCGCCGAGTACGCCAGAAAAGAGCACGACAAAGACGACTACCGCGTCATGATGAAGGCCATCAAGAACGATATCGAAGCAGCCGAGTCGGAGAAGAAGCAACTACTGAGCACCAAAGCCAAGAGCTTGGCGGTTCCAACCAGCGGCCTACGCGAGGTATGGGACACTGCCAGTATCGAATGGCGCGCCAGTGTCGTTACGTTGGTGGTCGAGAGGGTGATAATTCACCCTGGCCGCCCGGTGCGGAAGATGTGGCCGAATAAGAACGGCTGGTGGTTCGATCCTGATCTGGTTGAGATTGTCTGGCTGCATTAACAAGCAGCTGAAGCCGGGCGATCGTGGCGGGGTGCCTCACTTTTAGAGGTACCCCGCTTTTTCGTGTTGACTTTTTCACCTCGCGCTCCAAGTTCGGTTTCATCCTTCTATCTCCACTTATGATTCTATTATACTCCAATCTTCATTACGTACACCAGCGTTCAACCTTGAAGCCACATAGCATTGAGCACACCCGGACAACCTCAAGCGATCAAACATTTCTACCATATGCACAACCCATCTCGCATGACTAAATAGAGATAGCCAAGAAGTTCTTGGCAGCAGCGGGATAGGAGAAAACTGTGGCGATCGTTAGCCGCAAGGTGTCGGACTTATCCGGCAACGAAGGCAATGACGAGGAGTTCGCGCAGGTCATCGTTCGGCAGCACCCGAAACTTGACCAACCGAAAGCCCTCGATGTACTGACCGAAGAACTGGCTCAGTTCAAAGACATCGGCGACCTGGTTGTTTTGGAAGCTCGCATGCCCGACGGTTCAACGCGGGACATTCACATGCGACTTGCCGAATTCAACAAACTAGGCACCGATATGGACGGAGTCCTCAGCAAAGCGCGCGGTACACGCGGGCGAGTACCCGGTACGCGAATCGGGTCATAGCGGGCCGCGTTCCATCCACCCGTTTCCCGCTCTGATTTGTCCCCAGGCCAAATCAGAGCGGGCTCAACCCTGCAAAATTTGCGGGAAATATCAACAAAAGATCAACGAATTATAAGCAAGATCCGCAACAATAGCCAATGGAGACGAGGAACGTTTCCTCCGAACCAAGTGACGTTTCACGGCAACCTGGCCAGAGGTAGACGCCTACCGGTCGGTGTTGTAGAAACAGCAAAGTTGCTTGCATAAGTATAGCGTTTTTCTTCACAATTAGAGAGTGAGTGTGCCTCCTCCAGTTGACGATTGGTTGGCTAGAACCTCCGCAACATTAAATGAGAAGACCTTAACTCACTCAGCATCACATCCTCGAAATATCGGGATGTAAAGCCATTACACACCTCATGCACAACCGCTGTCAAGACAGCTCAGGTTAGTTTGTTGTGGCCCTGACATCATCCCTCATGTTTCGAGCGTTAATCGAAAAGGAGGGTAGTTTTGGCAGCAGACGATAACAGCAATATAGATGGCAGAGTTCGATCGACGCTCACGTGGTTTGAGTTGTATTTCCCGCACGAGCTGAGCGCCAATGAACTAACGAAATTATTACAACCGCTGGCGTATCGGCCGAAGCTTGGCTGGCGCCGAAGAACGCCCATTGCAGTGTTTGAACTCCGAGCGAAGGCCGGGTCAGTTCGGTGGCTGCTTGGCCTTGACCCTCAAATTGCCGGTGAACTGCCAACGCAACTTCGTGCCCAGCTTCCCGGCCTGGTGCTCGTTCATCGTCAGAGAGTCGGCCGCGCGAAGACCCTGCTGGCAAGTGAGGTTCGGCCGGTTGGCCTGTCACAACCGCTGCGCGTGGACATGGCTGCCAACGTCACGGCGGGCTTACTGGAAGTGATGAACGCCCTTGGTAAGGGTGAGTCGGCCGTAGTGCAGTGGGTCATTGGCCCAGCTCAGCAGCGCCAAAGCCGACCAGTGCCGTTCAACGTAGCGCGGGCACTTGGATTGGTGGCGCTTACCCCGGAAACTCCAGATCAGCGGCGACAGTGGCGGGCCAAGGCAGCCGAACCTTTGTTCGCTGTTCGAGCGCGTATCGGTGCTCGCGCTAGTACACCTGAACTTGCCAGCGCCATCGTCCGCATGTTGGGCGACGCCCTTCAACTGGCGAACGCCAGTCACACTGAGCTCCGGGTATCCAAGCCAACCGTCCGGGGCGCTCGTCAGCTCGATCTTGTGGTACCCGTGGCGGGCGGCTGGGCGGGCATTCTCAACGCGGCCGAACTGGCTGCGGTGTTGGGCTGGCCGGTTGATGGGGTGGCTTCTCTGAGCCAGGTTCACGGTCGTCAGTATCCAGCTCCTAGCAAAGTCCTCCTGTCATCGACGCTCTCAGAACAAACGCTGCGTCTTCGGGTTCTGGGTGTCAGCCTTCATCCGGCCGACAGCGGCAAGCGAGTGTCGATGCCGCTGGCGACGGCCAGGCATCATCTGCATGTCATCGGCCCAACTGGTTCGGGCAAATCAACGCTGCTGGCGCAACTGCTGCGAGGCGACGTTGCGGCTGGCCACAGCGTTTTAGTGATTGAACCGCGCGGCGACCTGGTCGCCGATGTCCTTGCCGATGTTCCCCAGCACCGACGTGAAGACGTGGTGGTTATCGAACCTGGAGGTGTATCAGAGGTCGTCGGCATCAACCCGCTCGCCGGCGGCCCCGGTGAAGCCGAGCAACAAGCCGACCACCTGCTTCACCTGATGCGAGAACTCTACGGCTCCAGCTTGGGGCCTCGAAGTGCCGACGTTCTTCTTCACAGCCTGATCGCGCTGGCCCGTGATGAGAACGGCACCTTTGCCGACCTCCCGGTGTTCTTGACGAACGCGACCTTCCGTCGCAACGTCCTCGCCAAGGTGCACGACGGGTTAGTGCTTGCGCCCTTCTTCTCTTGGTACGACGGACTCTCCGAGGCCGAACGCCACCAAGTGGTGGCACCAGTTCTCAACAAGACCCGCGCGTTCTTAAGTCGAACGCCCATCCGTCGCCTGCTCGGCCAACCTCGGCCGCGGTTCCAACTTGACGACCTCTTCAACGAGCGGCGCATCGTGTTGGTGAACCTGAACACGGGAGTGATTGGAAGCGAAACCGCCCAGCTCATCGGCGCGCTGCTTGTCACGCAGCTGTGGCAAGCCATGCAGCGCCAAGCGAAGAAACCACGCTCACAACGTCGGCCCCTGATGGTGGCCATCGACGAGGTCCAGAATTACCTGAAACTGCCAGTTGAACTTGGTGATCTCTTCGCCCAAGCCCGTGGCCTGGGTGTTTCACTGACAGTTGCCCACCAACACCTGACTCAGCTTCCGGCAAAGCTGCACGCGGCGATCCTCGCCAACGCTCGCTCACGGGTCGTCTTCCGGCCAAGTTCAGACGACAGCGCCACCTTGGCGAGAGTCCTTGGCGGCGGACTGACCACCCGTGATCTGGAACTTCTTGGCGGTTTCGAGGCGTACGTACGACTGCTGGTTGACCACCAGCTCAGCGAGCCGTTCATCGTCCGCACCAACCGCTTACCGCACTCCGCGACGAGCCGGAGTGAAGTACGTCACGCAAGCCAGCAGACCTACGGCGCCGATGGCGCGGCCGTCGATGCCGCCCTTCAACAGCGGTGGCGAGGTGGCGACCCCCCGCGTGGTCCGATCGGCCAAATCTCGCGGGAGGCCGCATGATGGCGGGCCTTCAACGTTCGCGTCGGCCTTCTCATCGTGTCGGCCGACATGGCTGCTCCGACTCTGTTAACTCGTCGCTACCGCCAGTGAATATCTCATCACCAAGAGGTTCACGATGAGATTTCCCGCTGCAACCGGCGGGCGGGTCACTCGACTTCGGCAACAACTCAGCCCGCGAGACCTCGCCGTACTTACTTCACTCCAGAAGGTCCGCCTGCTGAGTCTTCGGCAACTACAACGCCTTCACGTGGCGGATGGTTCGCCCAACGCTCGCGTTCGCCGTGCTCAACAGGTACTCCAGAAACTTCACAAGCTCCAACTCGTGGTGCGGCTGGCCCGCGTTATCGGGGGTGTACGTGCAGGTTCGGCCGGATACATCTACGGGTTGTCGGGCCTTGGGCAAGCCGTTTTGGATGTCGGCGGACCACTCGGTAAGCGACGTCGACGCACGTGGGAGACCAGGCCGTACTTCCAGGATCACATGCTGGCGGTTTCTGAACTCTACGTTCAACTGGTTGAACAGTCCTGGCAGAACGCCGCCGACCTCCTTCAGTTCGATAGTGAACCAAGTTGCTGGCGCTACCACCACGGACAGGGCGGCGAGATGGTCATCGTCAAGCCCGACGCATACGTCCGGCTTGGCATCGGTGCCGTTGAGCGCAGCAGCTTCGTCGAGGTCGACCTTGGTACAGAGCGGGCGCCGACCATCCGCCGAAAGTGTCTGCGCTTCATCGCCTACTGGCAGTCCGGCGCAGAGCAACAACAACGCGGGGTTTTTCCCAAGGTCGTGTGGCTGGTAAAGGACGAGTTCCGCCTGACGCAGCTCACGCAGGTAATCCAGAAGCTCGCCACCGAAACCCAAGCGCTCTTTGAGGTCGGGCTCCTCGCAGGCGGTGCAGCGGTTCTAGCGCAGACGCAAGAAGGAGGCGAGAAATGACCGACCAACGATGGAGCCGCGGGCCGCCCTGATTGCGGGCAATCTTTCCCGAAACGCGTGAAACTTTAATATAATAGTAGGAGGCATATGGAAGAAGAGAAAACTGAATCAACCATCAAAACTTCTGGAGCGACTACGCCGCTCTTGCTGAGCGTGCCGGAAGCACGTAAGAAGCTCGGCGGCATCAGCAAGTGGTCCCTCTACCAACTTATCAACTCGCGTCAACTTGAATCGATACGTATTGGCCGTCGCCGGCTCATCCCCCAAATAGCGCTTGAATCCTTCATCAATCAGCGTTCACGGGAGGATAATGCGTAATGGCTCGCCGTCGCACAAACGGCGAGGGTTCAATCTACCGACGCAAGGACGGACGCTGGGAAGCTTCCTTTTATTCAGTCGCAGCTAGTGGTATTCGCAAGCGAGTAAGAATCTACGGGAAATCCCGCAGCGACGTCCACGAGAAGTTGACCGACCTTAAGGCTAAGCAGCAACAAGGCATTCCAGTTGCAGATAAAAGCTGGCGGACTGGCGAGTATCTCGATTATTGGCTTGAGCAGGCGGTGCGCACTAAGCGAAAGCCTCTCACCTACCAGCGATCGGAAAGCATAGTCCGCCTCCATCTGAAGCCAGGTTTAGGACGTTACACCCTCAGTAGATTGTCAGTTCGCATCGTGCAGGCTTTCCTCGACCAACTCCATGGCACCGGTACCACTGAGGCGAGTCTATTTCAGATACGTAAGGTACTGAGCGCTGCACTTGCATGGGCAGTTCGGAAGGAACTTTTGTTCCGCAACGTCGCCCGACTCGTCGAACTTCCGAGATACAAGCCTGCGGAGGCCGCCTACTGGAGCGCCGATGAACTGCGAATATTCCTTGAAGTTGCAAAGTCTGATCCGCTCTACTCCCTGTTCTTGATTGTTGCGCTCTACGGGCTCCGGAGTGGCGAAGTACGGGGTATCCGGTGGTGCGATGTTGACTTCGCCCGTAACGAGTTGCACATCCGGAAGCAGGTTCAACGCATCGACCGAGCCCTACAGGTTGTACCGCTCAAAACGGAGTCGAGTCGCCGTGATGAACCGTTGCTTCTCGCCGCCAAAGAAGCACTTCTAGAACAGAGAGCCAAACAAGCCGCGGCCCAGGCCGCGGCTGGCGATACCTGGCAAGGCAGCGGTGACGTTGAAGAGTTAGTCTTCACCACCAAGACGGGACGACCAATTGAGGCGCGCAATGTATTTCGATCATTCCAGCGTATTTGCACCCAGCACAACCTTAAGCGCATCACCTTGCACGGGCTTCGCCACTCCAACGCCACGGCACAAAAGAATCTCGACGTACAAGACCGCGATACGCAAGCGATCCTCGGGCATAGCGACCTGCGAACAACCGGCATCTATACGCATGTCAGCATGGAGAATAAGCGTGCTGCTTTAGAGAAGGTTGAACAACAGCTTTTTACGATGGGCGGTGACAGCAGTGCGCGTAGCCGTCAACTTAGCCGTCAAAGTCACGACTTAGCCGCCAAAATCCTTCAGAGCATACGCCCCAAAGAAAACACCCACCTCTGTTGGGTGGGTACTTTCTTTGGTGGCTCCTCCCAGACTCGAACTGGGGACACAAGGCTCTTCAGGACGTTCGAGCACACCGCTTTCATTCGTATTACAGAGGTGCAAGAGTCTGTAAAGAACCGTACGAGGCAGTGGATATTGGGTGCAGTTGCCGTCAACTTAGCCGTCAGAACACCTGTCGACGCGGGGATCTAGTCAATCCTGTCGCGCAAGGTGAGTCTCTTATTAATTTTCTGTTTTGACTTTTCCACCATAACAAACACTTGCTATTGATTCGGCACGTGTGGCGGAAATGAACAGCTCAGCCCCCACATGTCTAAGTTGCCACTGGAACAAGTCCAATATACTTCTCGTACTACCACACCTACAACTGTAATCCCGTCGTTGGGAGTGTTAATTCTGTGTGATGAAAGTGCCTCGGAAATAGCTGTGGAGCCCGGACCATTTACACTCGATGGTGGAAAAGTAGACCAACCAAGCCTTGCAGTCGTAAGCTTGTTTACATAATGGACATCGCCTTCCTTGGCCCCGTCAAGTACTTGATTCTCATAATCACCATTGGGCTCCTTCTTGAAGCCTAGAGATTCAATCTTGGCATTAGCCAGGGCTAGAGCGGCTTTCTTGTCTCCGGTTATTTCAACGTACTTGTAGCCCTCCATGTAACACTCAATACGTGTTCGGAGGCCCACCGACGTTCCGCTGTCGCACCCCAGGTCTTCTACATTTAAGGCAAGCTGCTTACCAGAAAGTTGAGTCGCCTCAAGCGTTGCCTGAATACGATTCTTCACTTCATTACTGCCCACGCTGTACCTATGACCGCCCATAAAGAAGAGGAACCAAACCAGGAGAAGCACCAACACGACGGCAATAATGACCTTCAGGTATACCGGCGTCGGCGCGTCATTAAAGACACCCAAAGGTCTGTTGGCGCTCTTCTTCGTCCTCGATGATCGTTTTTTGCTTACGCTTGGCATATACTCACTATTTTAACAGGCGATTTAGTTAAATCAATCCACAAATTGAAGAACCCCTAGCTCCAGCAGCCTTGTGGGCAGCATTGAAGCTAGGGGCGTCGGCTCTTCAGGTTATTCTGTTGTCGAGGTGTTACTCGCCGATGGCCTGGCGTACCAGTTGAGCGTAGGCCGCCTGCCCCTTCACATTCGGGTGAAACACGTAGGCGGTGTTGTTCAGTGCCTGGTCGAAGTTGTGGAAATAGGACTCTCCTGACGAACACACTTCGTGTCCATCGAACGGTGAGCTGGTACCCGTCGCCGAGACGAAAACCAGTCGCTGGTTGTCCGTGCTGAGTGCCCGCACCGCATCCACGGTGTCGGTGATCTTCGTGTTCAGCTTGGTGACGATGTCACGCGCTGCGCGGGCATCTTCCCAGTATCGCCCTGCTGCCACTGGAACACTTTCGTACATGTAGGGGCAGCGTGCATCGCCAATCTCATTGACTGACTTGTCGGCGATGACTTGCGGATAGCCCAGCACGTAGATCTTCGCGCCGGAAGTTTGGGTAACCTCCAATAGCTTCTTGTATGTACTTGTCAGGCTCCCTCCGAGCGTGTTGTTGATCGCGTTCAGCGAGTTGTTGTACACGCCGCTGCTGAAGTTGCAGGTGTCGAGGATGCACGCTTTCGCGAAGTCCGCAAAGAGGATGTCGTTCCCACCAATGGTGAGGGTGACGATCTTCGGGCTTCCCGAGGTCAGTGCGCTGATTTGCGGCGATTCGTTGCGGCCGGTGTCATACCACCCGTTGAGAACATGCGTCGTTTTCGCGCCGGAGCACGCCACGAACTTGTCCAGTTGCAGCGTGGTGTACGGGTCTGTCCCAAGGACCCGTGAGTACGCCTGGGTGCTGCGGTGACACACATTGCCGTCCATGAACGGCTCGATTCCTTCTCCAGCAGAGAAGGAATCACCAAGTGCCATGAGACTCCGCGGTGCCGGTTGTGTACCGGTGTTGGCGCTCAGGACATCACCTCGTGGGTAACTTGTCCCAAGTCCAGTCACCTTGACTGCATACAGCTTTGGGCTGTAGTTGGTGCAGTTGTTGGAGCACTTGGCGATAAAGCTCACCGTGTCGTTACTGACTGCCATGGCATGGGCGAAGTGGTTGTAGTTAAAGTAGTAGCCGCTCGGGCCACCACTCTTGCCCAAATCACCCTGCATGACTGCCTGGTAGCTCCACGTCTCGCTCGCGGGGCTGTAGGCACCAATGACGATTGCTGGCACGGTCGGTGGCCAGCTGATGCCCGTGTTGAGGTTCAGCTCTCGGATCACCGCAATCTTGCCGTTGCTCTCCGCCGAAACGAACGTGCCACCGAAGGTGCCGGTGACCCCGTTTTGAGAGTACGTATTGGTCAGGTGAATGGCCTCAGTGACGACTCCGGCGGAATTGATCGTCACGAGTGTGTTGATGTATTCCTCGGGCGTGGCCGGCACGCCGCTGGAAATCATCTTCTGCTCATTGACGAGTGCGGCCACGCCTCCACCCTGGAGCGGATAGACCTGGACGCCGTTGACATTGGCACCCGGCGTTGAAGCCGGTGTCGTCCGCACTTTTCCAGTGCGCGGATCGTACATGTCAACGCGCGCGCTCCGGTAACTCCCGGAAACATACTTGCCGACGAACAGTTGCCCATCGGCGTTCAGCTTCTCATACCAGATGTCGTCGATTGTCGCCTCACCAAGGAACTTGCCGCCGTAGCTGTAATAGCGCGGCTTACCACTGGATTGGCCGTGCACCATGATGCCATCCTTGTAGGGATGCAACCTGATGCTGCAATCGTTCGGGATCACGATGTCCAAAATCTTCTTTGGCTGAGTCGTGCCCGGCTCCACCTCGGGCGTCAACCCGATGAGGTGAACACCGTTGTTGTAGACCGTCGCGTAGATGTTGCCATCGGCACCAACAACGACATCATTACCCTGGTCGTTCCCACAGTGAACGGGATACTTCCATTTCAGCGTGTTGCCATCGTAGGCGAGCAGGTTTGGACCAGCTGCCCAGTAGCCATTGACGACACCAGACGGAATTCCGTATAGGTCGTCATTTTTGTCTACAACGGGATCGTTGATGCAGTTGGGCACGCCGTCGATGATGCTGGTGCGATCGATCCGGCGGATCTGCTGACCTGTGTCATCGTAGGTCACCAGGTCTTGCCCGTTGTCAAGCGTCGTGCAGGCCAACGTAATGCTGCCTGTCGGACTTTCGACGAGCGGCATGTCCCTGCGACCCACGTCGACCGCAGGCCATTGCAATTCTGGTACTGATTCGGCCGCGTACGCCGCTCCAGGGGTGGTTACCCCTATGAACGAGGCGACCAAGGTCAGCAGTACAACGACTGCTGGCCGTTGCGCTTTTCTGCGCATGGCACTTGCCCTCTTCCTTTGATTTGATTGTGAATGAACGGAGACATAGAAGATGACTCAAGCCAGGTTTTGACAATGTCACCCTCGATGCCCTTCTTAGCTTGAAGAGCCAAACTAGTTATGACATACACGGCCTCCTCTCGCATATAGTGCAAAAGACAACAGGCAAAGGGGTTCTAGGGTTCGGTTTTTGGAACGCCTCGAAAGTCGATTTAGCAGAGCATCAGATTGCCGCAGGTACGTACTTCAAACAGAGTCTCGGCACCACCACGCGCCACCTTCCGAATGAGCTCGGCCCGCTGCTCATCCGGCACCACGAAAAGCACCTGAGGAAAGTAGGTGTCTTGCCAGAGCCGGTACGCATC
The DNA here is from genome assembly GCF_900105055.1 of Amycolatopsis lurida. Taxonomy (NCBI): domain Bacteria; kingdom Bacillati; phylum Actinomycetota; class Actinomycetes; order Pseudonocardiales; family Pseudonocardiaceae; genus Amycolatopsis; species Amycolatopsis lurida. The sequence continues at coordinate 4,632,195 of NZ_FNTA01000004.1, read as the reverse complement.
CTGGTACCGGCTGCACTTCTCCTTGAGCGTGCCGACATGCTCGGTACCTCGGTCGACTTCCAGCCAGTAGGCGCGTTTAACCTGCTCAGCTCGGTTGCCTGCCTCCACGTACGCGTCCGGCGTGAGCAGCACGCTACCTACCGACTGGTGGCACTCTGGCTCGGTGGTGAACTGGATGACTTCGAGTTCGTCGCGGTGTTCGGCCTGCTTGAGCCAGGTGTAGCAATCGGCGACGGCAAGCGTGTGGAGGTTTACTGCTCGCGGTGCCCAGTACGCCCCCGGCTTGTCCAGCAACTTCCACCCAGCCCGGCCGAGCTGGTAGACGTACTGCGCTGAGCCTCCCTTGTCTCCTCCCACTAGTCGCGCTAGCCGGGTCAGGTGTTTCTGTTCAACCAGGCGTTTCAACGTGCGATCAAGCGGCGTCGCCGACGCGTTCTCGGCGAACACGGTGGTTTGAAGTTGCCCCCGCGTCATCTGGCGGAACTTCGCCACCAGCTCGACCACGTGGCGGTCGCGTTCGGGAAGCTCCCCGCTGGTTCCTACAACGACCACGGTGGCCCCCCAACCAACGTTTGCGTTAAAGCCTGCTTCCACTGGCCGATGTACCGGCCTGCTAGTTCCAGGTGTTCTTTGGCGCCCGCGGCCTTCACGTTGGCGTCGGCCACGGCAGCTTCGTGGACGGGCGCTAGCTCCTCAGTGCCGGTTGCCAGCCGGTCGATCTCTTTGAGCTGGTCGATCAGGATGTCGCAGGAACGTCGCAAGTAGGCAGCCTCGCCGAGGACGTCCCGGGTCGTGTGGTGCATGGCCGGTTACTTCTCCCACTTCTGCGGCCCGAGCTTGGGCTTGGGTCGGGCGGTATCACCGGCCATTCGCCGGCGCGCTTCGATCTCGGCTTCTACTTGCTCGATGGGTCGGCCGTAGGCGGTGCGGCTTGCCGCGCGGATAGCGTTGGCGTAACCGGTAGGTTTCAACGGCGGGTTCGCCATGAACGTGATCGGGGCGCTCACGCCGTCCGCGGTGGCAATCCGGCCGATCGCCTCGTAGGCCCCGAGGTTCAAGAAGTCGTCCTCGCTCACCCAGCGGCCGAACTCCCGCTGCATGGTGCGGGCATCCCTTGCGCTGGTTTGGAAGACCGCCTTTGTCCTAGCGTTGGCAAGAACTGCCTGTTCAAGGCCGCGTACCTTGCTGAGCTGGTCCAAATCCTGGTGGGCAAGCACCAACCCGAGGCCGAACGAGCGCGTCTTCGCGAGCAAGTCGGCTGCGTTCACCGGCAAGTTCACGAAGTCCTGGAACTCGTCCAGGTAGAGGAAGGACGGCTTCTTCATCCGCACCATGCGTACGGCCGAGTAGATGGCGTTCATCAGGAGTGTGCCGGTGAGGGAGGCGGTCATCTCCCCCACGCGCGTGCCGTTGAGGTTGATGAGCAGGATTTTTCCGCTGCTCAGCACGTCCTCGAAGGTGAAGCTACTCGTGCTCTGCCCGATGATGTTGCGAATCTCCGGCCGTACGGCGAGCTGCCAAATCCGGTTGTGCACCGGCGTGGCCATACGATCTTGATCTTTACGGCTGTCGTTCAGGTACCGCTGCCAGAACTGCCGAACGTCTCGACTCGTGACGTCACGAACGAGCTGGTCACGCCACGCTGCTTCTTCCGGGCTCTGCGGTGTCAGCAAGGTCGGCAGGTCAATAAAGGTGCAGCCGGGCGTTTGGGCCAAGGCGTGCAAGCCGTAGTAGAGCAGCATCGGGGCGTACACCCCTCGGTTGTCGCCGTAGATGCTGGTGATGAGCGCGCTTAACTCGTCGACCGCCGAGTGCGAGGTGCTCGAGTTCAAGATGTTGAAGCCGACCGGGTAGGCCGTGTCGTTCACGTCGAGCACGATCGTGTCTTTGATGCGGCTGCGCGGTACGGCGTTCATCGCCAGGTGGAACAAATCACCCTTGCTCTCCAGCACGATGACGCCGTAGCCCTGCCGCATGTCGACAGCCGCCATGTTCGCGAGCAAGGTCGTCTTCCCGGTGCCGGTCGGCCCGAGGACGTGCATGTGTTTGGTGGCCTCGCAGTAGGCGACGGCGACCGGCCGCTCGGCGCCTGGAAAGTTGGACGTCCCCACTACGCGACCGACGCTGGGAACCGCGCTACCGGCCGGAAGCTGACGGGTTCGCCCCACCGGAAGTCCGGCCACGTGAGGTGAACCGATCGGCCACCCGATGACGGCGCTCAGCTCGGTGACCGACAGTTGCGCCCCGTAGAGGAGGCTTCCGGCTGCCCGTTCGATGCGCCTGCTCACGACGCTCTTCGGGACGCCGAGCTTCTTCTTGAAGCGAGTGTTCGGACTGCGCACGCTCGCAAGAGCTGAGGACACCGCCGCATGAAGGTGACGAGCGCGAATCTCTGTCGTCGCCCGTACACCGATGCGCAGCACTGCCAGTACGCCCAACTCCCCGCGCTTGTCGCCTCCGTTCTTCCGCTGCCTCGTGTCGGCGGTGCTCCCTCCCTTCCAGCGCCCGGTGTCCGGGGACGAGATCAGTGGGTTCTCGCGCGGGGCCGGGGTGGTCACGAGCTGCAACAACACAACTTCGTCGGTCGTCAGCCCCTGCACGCTGGCAAGTACTGTCGTTGCCACCTGCTCGACCACCGGGACGAAAAGCGGCTTCAACGGGTTGGTGATGCCAAGTTCAACGGCCATCGTCCAAACCGGGTAGCTCCTACTGGCCTGCGGTGTCACCCGAATGCCCGGCAGTGAACTCCGAAGTTGCGACGCGACGTAGTCCGCTTGGTCAGGGGGAACCAACAGCCGAAAGGTGAGGCCGCGGCCGGCTGCCCATAGTTCAAACGTCATCGTTGGCGACCGCCGCCACGATGAACGTGACGTGCCACTTGCTGCCCGGAGGAACCCTTGAACCTGCGCAGCTTGGAGATCGGACGGAAAGCTCAGGGTGTACGCCCGGTACGAGTCGCCACTGGCGTGGAAGAGCGGCACCGTCACCACCTCGACCGGCGGTAGTAGATGAAGCCGAGCAGCAGCACCACGACCAGGCCGACGATGAGGTACGGGACGAACGGCTCCACCGCGTCCACCAGCAGGTTGAGCATCACCACCGCCAAGAGCGCGATGACCAGCCAGTTACGTACCGTCTTCATCGCGGCCCTCGGGGAAGATCACCATGTCCTTGTTCCTAGAGCGGTGCTCGTCGGCGACGGCGCGCATCTTGTTCATGACGGCGTACTTGTTGGTCGAGAGGTTCATGAGCAGCGGTGACAGCTGGATGTTCTGCTTCGGGCGCCGTTTCCCCGCCCAGTTATCGATGAACGCCACTGCTAGTAGGCCAAGTGCCACACCGATTACCACCAAAAGCACCACGAACGGCCCCGCCATCAGAAACTCCCGAACAAGCCGTCGAAGTTACGTACATCCCGAGCGGTTTCCCGGACGTACTCCTGAACGATCGGCGCCAAGGCGGCGGCAATCGTCGGGTCATCCCCGGTGAGCTGCTTAAACAGCCCCATCACGTCGGCGACGTCGAACATCGACTTCTCGGTGAACCGCTTACGCAGCTCAGCTTGAAGAACCTTCACATTTGCACTTGCCACCGTTTCCGACATAGCGGTCGATATCCGCCGCTCAAGTTCCCGCTGGTCACGGCGTTGTCCCGGCCACGCGGGCCAGTTCCCAGAATCAGAGTTGGTGCGGGTGATACTGAATTCGTTGCTCACGGAACTATCCTTCACATTGCGACAAACGTGGGATTGACACAGCCACCGGATACGGAAGGCTGAAAGCTAAAACTCAAATCCAAATCCATCGGCGGGTTAGATGAATGCTTCTCAGGTTCCGGTTGGGCCTCACCGCTCCTCGATCCCGTTCAACTGTGCTGGGGCCAGCCAAACACGGAATCCGCTGCTTCTTAAGGCGCTAACTTCTAACAAGCAAGCAAGGGCTCAACAGCAAGCACACCGGTCGACCATTGGCACTGAGGAGTAACTGCGTGTCCGCAGATCGCACGACGAGCCGCCAGCCACTGAACAGCGACTACGCCGCACTCGGCTCCACCTTGCGGCAGATCCGCGAAACTGCGGGCAAGACGACCTACGAGGTACCGAAGGGTGACGGCAGCTACTTCAAATCAGGGCACGTATCGAACGTGGAAGGCGGTTACACCGCACCGTCGGAAAACTTCATCAAGGCGTACGTCTCGTTTGGTGGGCAGTACGCCGAGCTGATGGGGCTCCTCGATCGAGCCAAGAAGCCACGCCCAACCGGGTTGCAACAGAATGACATCGACGAACTCTTCCTCGACCCGAAGTCAGACCCCTACCTCCTCAGGCGCGGCTACGCCGTCGACCTTCAGGAAGACATCGTGTACGTGAACAAGGAGCGCGTACTTTACAAGCTCGTTTACACTGTCGTCGTCCGCCCTGTCGTGCCTACCGTTAGGTATTTTGTCTTTCGGTACGGCTACGAGGACGACCCACGGCGCGGCGTCGCACGCATTAGCGCTGGTTCGGGTTGCTCGGTAGCCGTCACCGAGGAGAGCGACGACGGCACTGTATTCGTCGTACTCGAATTTGATCAGGCGAAGGCTGACGAGCTGGGACGCTGCCGGTTCTCATGGATAGTGAATGTGAACAGCAGCATTCCAATCTCGCCGGAGGACTCCAACTACACGAAAGCGCCCATAGCTCATGTCATTAGGCGTATTCAGTTCGAAGCACCTGAGAGTGTTCACGAGATATGGTGGTTTCGCGGCGCCGATCCCTTTGCCTCGAAGAACAAGCCAAAGCCGGAGCAACAGCTAGAAGTCAACCCGGCTGGTTTTTACGTTCACGAGTTCTTAAATGTAGAGAATGAAGCCTGCGGCCTTTCGTGGCGATGGTCACCCATTGAATAAAGAAACGCTTATGCTTATAATAGAGATATGATTATATTTGGCGGATACTTTTTCTAAGAAGACGGTGGCTAATTGACGCCACGCAGCGTCCATACTAATATAGAAATGTATGGATAATTTTACTTTGCTTCGAATATCGCTTGCGTCGCAAATAGTTACAGCGCTCGTCGCCGTCATCTTCCTGCTCAACGGCGCAGTGGCACCTGCGGCAAATCAGGTCGGCGCCAATATTGGCGTTGGGCTCCTGGTTGTCATGTTCTTGATTCAACTTGTCGTGGGCGTAATCGCTCTGATCGTGTCGCGTCGAAAAAAACACTAGAGGCCGACCCTGAAATTCGGGCCAGCCTCTAGTGCTGTTAGCGGATACTACGCCATAGGCGTTGAAATCCTCGCCGTGATTTGTGAATCATCGTAGAAACTGCCGCCGAATAACCTGACCGCGCCGTAGTAGGTGAAAGCAACGCCGCCGCAGCTACCCACTATCTCAAATGGCAGTTTGCGACACTCTGCCAGCATGTCATTGAGGAACCAGTTGTCACAGGTTCCCCGGTCAGCCCAGTGGTATGCGTAGCACCCATCGTGGTGGACGCACGGGTGATTGAAGTAGTACTCAGGTGCGGCCGTGCAACCATCCGTAGGCCACCAGTGATCACCACTGTGAGCACTCGCTGAGAACGTGCTTCCGAACAGCGGCAAGGTAGCCATTGCGATGATCGCGAGACCGCGCGCGAACCGGCGCTTGGTTCGCGCGGCACCTTTCCTCTCCCGTGGAGACCCTTTACCTAATATCTTTGCCATCTTGGCTAGACTCTTCCTTCAGACGATGCCTTGCCGGTTGACCAGGCAGGATCATCATCGAAGGACGCAGCCCTGCTTGCGGAGAGCCAAGAAGTTAACAAGCAAGCACGTGAACTGAGGGCATATGACCTCAACCCGTGCACCTCACACGTCGTTTTCAACCATACTCGGCCGCTCCCCAGTCCGCAGGAACTCATGCACGCCCCACCGGACGTCCGCCATCGGTACTTCGACGCTGGCAGGAACCTCGCTGACGTTTCCGCTGTAGATGTACTCCACTACGGCATCGGGGTCGCCGTCTCCAACAGTCCAGCCACCTTCGGTACGGGAGGTGTACCCGATGAAGCCCTTCTCCTTGCCGAGGCCGACCTCAAGCACTGGTGAACGTTCCACGCCAGCGAGCGCTACCTGGATCATCGGGGGTGCGACATGGTCGGCTGTTTCGCGCAAGATGCGTTCAATCAGCTGGTCAAGCTCGCTCGGCGTGGTAACGACGATAGCCGGGTCGCCTTCGCTCAGCTCGTTGTCCGGTGTCTGGTCGTACCAGATTTCCAGGGCTACCACTTCTTGCCTCCGGTGTACGTTTTGCGGTAGTTCGGCCCGTGCACGGTGAGTGACGAACCATCGGGAAGTATGACAGGCAGCAACGCATCGCAGCCCAATGGACCAGGGCACGGCCGGTTGTTCACCACGACTTCGGAGTGAGCTTGGTTCGCTTGCACCATCTGCACCACGACCTTCACTTCGGCATGCGCCGTGATGGCGAGCTTCTTGCTCGGGGGTACGCCCGCCTGCTTGAACATCTCCGCTGCCGCTTCTGAATGTTCGTCTTCACCGCTAACGATCGGTTGCACGGTGCCCTGAGCGTCCACCCACCGGCCGTGGGTCTTCTTGCTCTCCGGGTTGGGCTTTGGAACCGGCGGTGGCAGCTCGGAACGTAGCTCCTCCACCTTGTCAGCATCCAGCTTGCTTGGTTGCGGCGATCCAGCAGTCGCCGCGGCCTGGCCCCGCCGGCTGCCGCTTGGAGGTGAGGTTTCAACGTCGCCGAGCTTGCCGAGATACCCATCAAGGGCTTGCCGAGCTCTGGCGACCAACTGTTGAACGCGACCTACGTCCTCGATGCCGCTGCCAAAGGTAGCGATGGCTTGCTGTGCCTCGGGGTCGAACGTGCCCTCGGTAACGCGCGCCAACGTGCCGTGGGCTTCTTGAAGCGCTTGGTTCGCCTGTTCAAGCTGGGTGGTGGGCAGCTTGGTGATTGCTTCGCCCACGGCTCGGACAACATCTTCGACCGCCACGTCGCTCTCACCCCCTCAAGCAAGATCGCTCAAGGGGTTATACAAGCAGGTCAGGCGCTAGCTGAACAACTTATCCACGTCTTCGACCGCGTGGTAGAGGTTCATACTGAGAGCCATTGCCTGACGGGCAAGTTCTGCCAACGCTTGCAGCTGACCATCTACCTGCCCTACTTGCGGGTGATGGCTGGCATGCGGAGCCACACGAGCAAACGTCTGCACCGCTGCTTCGGCGTTTTCGCAAAACGTTGCGGCCGCTAGAGCCGCCGCTTCAACGAACTGCTGCGTGACGGCGATATCGGACTTCATCACCTGGAAAGAACTCAAGAACCTGACCTTCTCGTACTTGCGGTAGTGGATGAAAAAGTAGGTGCGCCCCCTACCAGGCGCGGGAAGGTAGGGGGCGCCGAACTCCGACAAGGAGGATGCCTAGAGATGGAGGGCTACAAGGGCTCCAGGCCGTCTCGAACTCGTCGGAGAAGATCAATGTCTGGCCGCTGTTCCGGTGGTCGCCGGGGGTACGGCGTCGGGTTAGGGCGTCGTATCGGCAAGCCGCTATCTGCCCGTTCGTATACCGGGAGCTCGGCCCACACCACCTTGCCGCGCCCAAAAGCCATGACGCCCCAGCGAAGCGTGACGGTTTCCAGCGTTTCTTGGAGTGGGCTGGACGTCGTGTTCAGCTCACTCAATTGCGGTGCCGGGTAAGGGTCACTGTCGCGAACCTCGATGCCGATGCTCCGGCGGAAGCAAAGCAGCGTCACCGTCAGCAGCTCCAAGCGATCGGCACTCGACCAGTTCGCCGCAGGGTCAGGAATCCCAGTCGTTTCGACAGCACTTGCCACCAGCTCTTCAACGAGCTGCACCGCATCACCGACCACGGCCGGGGCTTGCCACTGCTCCAGTCTTGAAACGACGAACGACCGCGCTGAGCCGACCGCCGTCGGCAACGCCGCGAGCACCAAGGTGTCGTAGTGCTTGGGGCGCTCGTTCATCGTGGCGGGCTCAGGAGGCGCTTGGCGGGACGTCGTCACTGGCAGCAAGGCCGTCATCTGAGACAGTCCCTTCGAGCACGAGGTTGTGGGTACCGCTCTCGACGCGGTTCTTGATGGCAAGAGCCAAGTCGGCAAGCTTCGTGGCGAACCTGATTTGGTCGCTTTCCGTGATGGTGTCGTAGAGGACACCCGAGACGAACATGCCGGTTTCCCGGTTGATGCTGCGTAGCTGCGCCACGATCGACATGTCGCTGTCGTGGTTAGACATCGGCACCACGCAGCTCGAATACTTTGGCCTGGGCGTCAAACTCCAACTTCGCGACGAAGTTGTTCTGGAGGAGCACGCTGCGGGCGAAGTGCCGGTACGACGGAACGACCACCGCGTGGGCGTCGGCCCGCTGGAGCTCATGAACGAGCTCGTTGAACGTCTCCTGCGACCCACAGTGGAACTCGTAGAAGATCTCGATCAAGTAGTAGCCGAGCTTCGCGGCATAAATGCGCATCGCTCGTTCGGTGCCGAGCACCTTGCTATCGGGCGCATCGGCCGGTACCCGCATGTACCCGTAGGCCAGCGGCATTGTGACCGCCGCCTCCGGCACCTTGTCGTAGTCCCACGTCCCAGTTTGATCTTTGGCAAGTGTGGTCACCCGAGCCCTCCTCACGCGATTTCTGGGCGGTCGGTCTGACGAGAGGACGTCGGGGTGCACCCCCGCCAGCCCGACCGCTTGGAGTGGTCACGGTCGGTAGATCAGAGAACTACGACCGGTACCGCATGCAAGAATGCCTCCGCAAGGCAGCAAACGCAACCCTTGCATTTGAAAGTCGTGCGTTCGCCCCCGGGTTGGAGCGCGACGTAGAGGCAGGCCACACTTACGTGGCCCCGACCGAAGGGGTGAGGAAGGATCGACACCGTGGCGCCAAGGAGGCAGACACCTTCCGTACGGCTACGCCGTATGGCCGCTGAGCTGCGCCGTCTTCGTGGTTCGGCAGATTTGAGCCGCGAACACGTCAGCGAGCAAACCGGCATCAACGAGGCAACGCTCTACCGGATTGAAACCGCCAAGGCCAAACCGCAGAAGCGCACCTTGATGGCACTGCTCAACCTGTACGAGGTCCCGGCTGAACAACGCGAGTACCTGTTCGCGCTCCTCAAGGACGCAACCAAGCAGGGGTGGCTTCGGCCATATCACTCGGAGCTGCCCGAGGAGTACACGGCTTACATCAGCTTCGAGAACGAGGCGCAGAGCGTCCGGAACTACGAGTCGCTGTTCCTGCCGGGTTTGCTCCAGGACGAGAACTACGCGCGCGCTGTCATCCGTGGCGTTCTTCCTTCCGCGACCGACGACGAGGTAGAAGACCGCGTCCGGGCACGCGTGGAGCGGCAAGCCGTTCTCACCAAGGACAAGGCGCTCAAGTTCTGGGCAGTTGTCGATGAAGCAGCCTTGCGTCGTGTGGTCGGTGGCCCTGCCGTGATGAGCGCGCAGCTTGAGCACCTTAGGCGGATGGTGAAAGCGCCCAACATCACGTTGCAGGTCATCCCGTTTAGCGCCGGTGCTCACCCGGGTATGCCAGGCCAGTTTGTCCTCATGGACTTCGAAGACCCGATGGACACCGACCTGATTTACATCGACTCGATGGCAGGCGACCTCTTCTTGGAGTCGGACGCCGACATCAGCCGGTACAAAGCCATCTTCGACAACTTGGTGGCGGTAGCGCACAGCCCCAACGACTCGGCCTCACTCATCAGGGAAGTGGCCAACGACGTGAAGGCGAAGGGAGGTTAGGTAGACCATGACTGAAGTTGATCTGTCGGGTGCGAAGTGGCGGAAGAGTTCACGGAGCAGCGGCAACGGCCAGTGCGTCGAGGTGGCGCACGTGGGCGAAGTGACTGCTGTACGCCACTCCAAGAACCCGGCAGGAGCCGTTCTGCTGTTCACACCCGAGGAGTGGGACGCGTTTATCGGTGGCGTAGAAGATGGCGAGTTTCGGCGACCGTAATGCCGTCTGCTTAGAGCCCGCCTTCTTCGCGCTGCGAAGGCGGGCTTCTTTGCGTCGTCATCCGCAGGGGTGTTACCGAGGACTACCGGCCGTGAGCACCTGCCCAAGGAGCCCAAACGGCGGGGGTATGCCGCTTCCCACCTCCCACGTTCGCCCCTGTCAGAGCCCTAGCGCCCGTGGGCCGACACACACGGCGACCCACACCCTAAACGATCTTGAAAAGACCGTTTCCGCTGGTAAACTACCCCTTGCCAGGGGATGCATAGACACACACTTGACTATTCGATCGTCGCCATGCCGTCGTCTTCGCGGAAGGTGGGAAGCTTGTTCAAGGGAATCGCCTTTCAGTGGTTGCCGGTCGGTGAACCCGCGACCGCGATCGACGCGGCCGTCCGTCGGGCGGGTTCACGTCTTCGATCGCTTCTCGCGCTTTTCTTCAGCGCCGCTCTCCGGCGCTCAGAGGACGCCGTCGAGCCGTCCGGCGAGGCCGAGCACGACGGGCAGGACGCCGAGGCACAGGAACGCGGGGAGAAAGCACAGGCCGATCGGGGCCGCCAGGAACACCCCCGCCCGTTCCGCGCGTTCCTCGGCCTCGGTGGAAAGCGGCTCGCGCAGTCTTCGCGCGAGGTCCTTCGCGTGCGTGGCGAGCGCGGTGCCCGCCCGCGCCGTCCGGACGGCGGCGACGGCCAGTTCGGTGAGGCCAGGCCGGTCACGGACCGGCGCCCAGGCTTCCGCCGGCCCGACACCCACGGCGAGGTGCGACGCCACCGAACGCAGAGCCGCCGCGGTCTTCGGAGAGGCGGTCGGCACGACGGCCTCGAGCGCGACGGGTACGGGCAGCCCGCCGGCCAAGCAGGCGGCCAGCAGGTCGAGGGTGGCCGCGGACCGGACGAGTTCGAAGGTGCCTTTGTCCCTGGGCGGGCGTTCCCGAAGCCGCGTGAGAAGTCGGCTTGGCCGCGCTATGCCTCCGGCCGCCACGTGTGGCCAGCAGAAGACGGCACCGCCCAGCAGGATCAACGCCGCGCCGGTCAGCATGACGCCACCCGCCCGGTGAGGGCCCGGCACCATGCTGTGCCCGCCCAGATGAGTCCGCTGCCCACGACGAGCAGCAGCTGCCCGGCGCCCGTCCCGGTGAGGACGTGGACGGGGCCTGCCCCCATCGCCTCGCCGAGCGGCAGGCACACCAGCGGGAGTGCCGCGAGCACGGCGGCACTCGCCCGGGGACCGGCCATCTTGGCTTTGAGCCGACAGCGGAAGCCGATTCCCGCCTCCGCGTCCCGCCGCGCGGCGTCGAGCACGTCGGCCATCGGCAGCCCGAACCGGTTCGCGAGCGTCCACGCGTTCACCAGCGCCGGTGGCGCGTCCGGATCGGCGACGGTCTCACCGCCGAACCGGGCGGCCGCGATGAGTCCGCGCAGCCGCTCGGACGCCGCGGGGATCGCCTCCGCGGTGGCTTCGGCCGCTGTCACCGGATGGGCGCCGGCGCGGAGTTCACCGATCATCGTCCGCAGCACGGACGCGGTGAGCTCGGCTTCGGCCAGCGCCGCCTTCGCCCGTGCCCGCGAGCGGACCTCCTGGCGGACGGTCACGGTGAACACGAGCACCGCCACCGCCCAGCCGATCCCGAGGAACGGCAGGACGAGCAGCGCCGGCAGAGGCCACCAACCCGCCCGAACCGCCCGGGGCGAACGCCAGGCGATCGGCGCGCGCACCGTCGGCTCAGGCCAGCAGGCCAGCCCCGCGCCGCAGGAGAGCAGGAACCAGGGATTCATGCCGCCAGCTCCTCGAAGGGCGTCTCGTCCCCGATCCAGGTGCCTTTGCTCCAAACCGGAACGACTTTGGCCTCACCACGAAAGGACCGAAGGACACCGACCTCGTCCAGCCGCCGGATCCCGCTCGGCAGCCGGACCATGTGCAGGACCACCCGCACCGCCGCCGTCAGCTGGCTGTGCAGCGCGTCCCGTTTCAGCCCGCCGAGCGCGGCCAGCGCCTCCATGCGTGCCGGGACCTCCTCCGAGGAATTGGCGTGCAGGGTGCAGCCACCGCCCTCGTGCCCGGTGTTCATCGCGTTGAGCAACGCGATCACCTCCCCGCCGCGCACCTCTCCGACGACCAGGCGGTCCGGACGCATCCGCAACGCCTGACGCACCAGTTCGCTCAGCCCGACCTCGCCCGCGCCCTCGACGTTGGCCGGGCGGGTGAGCAGGCTGACGAACTGCGGATGGTCCGGTTGCAGTTCTCCGGCGTCTTCGACGCAGACGATGCGCTCGCCCGGCGGCACGGCGCCGAGCAACGCGGAGAGCAAGGTCGTCTTGCCCGCCCCCGTCCCGCCGGAGACCAGGAACGCGAGCCGTCGCCGGATTACCGAGTCGAGCAGCTCCGCGCCACTCGTGCCGAACACCCCGCGCAACCGGAGTTCCGCGAGATCATGGGTGGCCGGCCGGAGGATCCGGAGCGAGAGGGAGGTCCCGGCGGGCGCGAGCGGCGGGAGTACCGCGTGCATCCGGACCCGGCCTTGCGGCCCCACTCCCGGCAACCAGCAGTCGGCGAACGGTTGCGCGTCGTCCAGCCGCCGCCCGCCGGCGAGAGCGAGCCGCTGGGCCAGCCTGCGGACCGCCTCCTCGTCGGCGAAACGGACCTCCGTCTCCCGGGGGCCTTTACCGGTGTCCGCCCAGACCTTGTCGGGAGCGGTGACGAGAATGTCGGTGACGCCGGGTTCCTCGAGAAGCGGCGCGAGCGGGCCGGCGCCGACGAACTCGTCGCGGGCCAGCCGGACCGCTCCGAGTACGGCGTCCTGACCGAGTGCGCCGCCCGCTTCGGCGCGGACCGCCCGCGCGACGCTCACCGGATCCGCCGGGGCGGCCGATCCGGCCAGCCGCCGCCGGACCCGCTCGACCAGATCTTCGGTCATCGCGAGGCACCGGCCAGATTCCCGCGCGCGGCCGCGAGGACTTCGGTGGCGGCCGTGGCCAGGTGCCCGCGATGTCTCGGAACGAATTCACCGCGGTCGAGCGCGACCGAGAGAGACCGCTCGCGGCCCATCGACGTGATGAGCGGGACGCCGACCGCGTCGGCGATCTCCTGCGGGATCAACCCGGCGGGCGACGGTCCGCGGACCGCGACACCGATCCTCGTCGCGTGGGGTTCGAGCCTGGCGAGGACCTGTTTCGCCGCGGCACAGGCACGAAGTTCCGCGGGGACGACGACCACGACGAGATCGGCCAGCCCGATCACGGTGGCCGTCTCGGCGCCGAAATACCTCGGCAGATCGCAGACGACCGTCCGCCCCGCCCGCCGTCCGGCGTTCAGCACGCCCTCGATCGCCTCCGGCCCGGGGCCGCGACCTTCCCTGCCATAGGACACAAAGGACAGTGAGCCGGTCGAGTATTTCTTTCGTGGCAGGGCTTCGCTCAAAGCGGCCATGGACACCCGGCCGCCGAGTTCGAGCTCCGGCCAGCGGGGCCCGCGATCGCGTTCGGCGGCGAGAAGGACGTCGACCCCGCCGCCGAGCGGGTCGCAGTCGACCAGCAGCCCGCCGGTGCCGGACTTTTCCGCTTGGTATGCGACGGCGGCCGCCAGCACGGAAGCCCCGGCACCGCCCCGCCCGCCGATGATCCCGATGACGACGCCGTCGTCACGCGCGGGCCCGTCGACGACGTCGGCGAACTCGCCGATGAGGTCGCCTTCCTCGTCCGGGAGCGACAGGACCTTCTCCGAACCGGTGTTGAAGGCACGCTCCCAGGTCACCGGCGTCGGCGCGCCCTTGCAGACGAGCAGGACCTTGTTCCGTCGCAGCAGGCGGTTCGGCGCGCTCGCGGCTTCCTCGTCGAGCACGACGAGCGGCGCGCGGGCCCACCTTCCGCGGGCGGCGGCCAGATCGGGTGCGCGTTCGACCTCGCAGCCCGCGGCCGCGGCCACGCGCAGGATCTCGTCGAGCAGGATGTCGTCGCCGGCGACGACGAGCGGATGTTCCGCGGTCATGGCTCCCCCAGTGATTCGGTCGGACTCGGGTGATGTCTCCACGGTCGCGCCGGTCCCCGCCGCGCACAACGCCATTCCGTCCCACCTGTGGACAACCGGGGTGTTGTGGACAACTCCGCCGCGAGAAACCGGTTTCCCACGGTTTTCGTCGGTCCTTCACCGCACGAATCCACGTCACCTTTTCGACAGGGGGCGCGAGCATGAAACGGTTGAGAGAAAAGAAAGTTAACGAACTTCAGGCGATTCCAGCCTTGTCCTGGAACGCTTTTCGCGGGCGACTAGGTCTGAACCATCGGCACCACAAGGGATAAAGGAGGCGGCCCTCGCCAGGGGGGAGGGACGAGGGCCGCCTGGGGTTCAGCCCCGGGGGGTCGGACTGAACCTGGGCCCGGTGCAACACCGGACAATCTCACTGTAACTCCGACACCGGCCCGTTGCGGGCGACCTCCGTACCCACAATTCGATAACGGCACGACACGCCGGATCGAGTACGCGGTCGTGGATTTTCCACCGCGCCGGACCGATCGTGGTCGACCAACGGGCGCTCGCCGGTCCGGCTCTCCTATCCTTGGCGAGTGGACCGACCCAGCACGACGCCAAATCAGGTCGCGGCGTTCTTCGATCTCGACAAGACGATCATCGCGTCATCGAGCGCGTTGGCCTTCAGCAAGCCGCTTTTGCGCGAAGGCCTGATCAACCGCCGAGCCGCGCTTCGCAGTGCGTACGCCCAACTCGTCTTCTCCCTCGCGGGCGCGGACGCGGCGAAGACCGAGCGGATGCGGGCCGAGGTTTCCGCGCTGTGCGCCGGATGGGACGTCGCGCAGGTCTCCGCGATCGTCCGCGAAACGCTGCACGACGTCGTCGACCCGCTCGTCTACGCGGAGGCGGCGGAACTGATCTCCTCGCATCGCGCGGACGGGCACGACGTCGTGGTGCTGTCGGCGACCGGCGAGGAGGTCGTCGCACCGGTCGCCGAAATGCTCGGTGCGACGCGCAGCGTGGCCACGCGGATGCAGATCGTGGACGGTCGCTACTCGGGCGAAGTCGATTTCTACTGCTACGGCGAGAACAAGGCCGTCGCGGCGAAGCAGCTCGCGGCGACTTACGGCTACGACCTCACCCAGTGCCACGCGTACACCGACTCCAGCACCGACATCCCGCTCCTCGAGGTCGTCGGACGGCCGCACGCGGTCAACCCCGACCGCGTGCTGCGCAAGCACGCGACGGAGCAGGGTTGGGAGATCCTCGCCTTCGAGCACCCGATGTCGCTGCGGACCCGGATCCCGGCGCGCTCGGCCGGGCTGGTCGCGCTCGGCGCCGTCGCCGCGGGGGCCACTTGGTACGGCTACAACCGGCGCAAACGCATCCGCTGAGCGCACACCCACACGGCGGTACCGGACCGGTTTTCGCAGTCAGGGCCGCGAATTGTCCGTCGCGCAGGGTGCCCGTGTCACTAGATCGAGCCTCTGTACCGGTGCACCCGTCTGCGCACTTGAAGTGACCCGGCTCACGGCGTAGAAAGTAGGTGCGGACGTTCGGTCGGCCAGGGAACAGGTAGAAGAGAAGCCTGTTCCACCCCGGCGAATCTCCGTGTGCGGACACCGGGTACCCACGCGCAGCGCGCCGCGGGAGGCTCGTCGTCTAGGGACTGCGTACCGGGACGCCGGACGCCGAGTCCATGAAGGTACGACCAGAGTTGCACGCTTGGTCGCCCGAGTGGTCCGCACTGACTGGCGGCGCCCGCCGGCTTCTTGCCGACGGGCGCCGCCAGTGTTTTGCCCTCGTTTTCAAGCGTGACAGGCCCCTTCGCGTCCCTTTGTGTATGAACGGACCGTTCGTGCGGGTGGCCGATGGACAAGCAAAGTGCTCGTGGGTAGCTTCCGGATATCAGTGCTTCCAGGTGGACTTCTTTCCATCTGAGAGTCAGGCACGAATCTGGGAGGCTTGAGGTGACGACCCGAACCGCGCACGCCCGTCATCGGAGGATCCATGCGCTCGCCCTGCCCCTCGCGGGCCTGCTCACCCTGGGTGCCGGAGCCTCGGTGGGGGTTCCGGCGACCGCGCAGCCGGTGACGGCGGACGTGGAGGCGCAGCGGACGCTGCGCGGGCTGACCCTGGAGCAGAAGGTCGGGCAGCTGTTCGTCACGTGGGTGAACGGGAAGTCCGCCGACGAGGTCAACGCCAAGAACAAGGCCGACTTCGGCGTCGACACCCCCGCGCAGGTGATCGAGAAGTACCACCTGGGCGGCGTCATCTACTTCAACAACGACAGCCGCGACAACTTCGACGACCCGGTGCAGGTCGCCAAGCTCTCGAACGGGCTCCAGCGGGCCGCGCTCCGCAGCGGCGCCCGTATCCCGTTGCAGATCGCGACCGACCAGGAAGGCGGCACGGTCACCCGCATGGGCGCCCCCGCCACCGAGCTGCCGAACGCGATGGCGATCTCGGCGGGCCGTGACACCAAGGCCGCGCAGGAGGCCGCCCGCATCCTCGGGCACGAACTGCGCGCCGTCGGCATCAACCAGGACTTCGCCCCCGACGCCGACGTGAACTCCAACCCGGCCAACCCGGTGATCGGTGTCCGGTCCTTCTCCGGTCGCCCGGATCTGGCGAGCCAGTTCGTCGAAGCCCAGGTCAAGGGCTTCCAGAACTCCGGACGGCGCTCCGAGACGGTGTCCGCCGCCGCGAAGCACTTCCCCGGCCACGGTGACGCGGCCACCGACAGCCACCATGAGCTGCCCAGGATCGACCGCAGCGAGGACAGCTGGCGCGCGACCGACGTGCCGCCGTTCAAGGCCGCCATCAAGGCGGGCATCGACTCGATCATGAGCGCGCACATCCAGTTCCCCAGCCTCGACCCGTCGGGCGAGCCGGCCACGCTGTCGAAGCCGATCCTCACCGGCAAACTGCGCGAGGAACTCGGTTACCGCGGCGTCGTCGTCACCGACTCGCTGTCGATGGACGCCGTGCGCGAGATGCACACCGACGCGGAGATCCCGGTGCTGGCCCTCAAGGCGGGTATCGACCAGCTGCTCATGCCGGTGAACCTCGAACTCGCGATCAACTCCGTGCTCGACGCCGTCCGCAAGGGCGAGCTGACCGAGCGCCGCATCGACGAGAGCGTCCTGCGGGTGCTCAAGCTCAAACTGAACCGGGGCATCCTGACCTCGCCGTTCGTCGACCCGGCCAAGGTGATGTCGAAGGTCGGCACCCCGGCCAACCTCGCGACCGCGCAAGGCATCGCCGACCGATCGGTCACCGCGATCCGCAACGACGGCGGTGTCCTGCCGCTCAAGAAGCAGCCCGCGAAGACGCTCGTGACCGGCTGGGGCGTGAGCACGACGACGTCGCTGGCCGCGAAGCTCACCGCGCACGGAACGCAGGCGACCGCGCTGCAGACCGGTCAGACGCCGACCGACGCGCAGATCTCGCAGGCCGTCGCGGCGGCGAAGAACGTCGACCTCGTCGTCGTGCTGACCAACAACGTCGGGACGTATCCGTTGCAGGGCAAGCTGTTGCAGGCGCTGGCCGACACCGGGAAACCCGTCGTCGCGGTCGCCGCCCAGATCCCGTACGACGCCGGTTACGAGAACCCGATCAAGACGTGGCTCGTCACGTACGGCTACATCTCGCCTTCGCTCGAAGCGTTGGCGAAGGTGATCCTCGGGAAGGTGAAGCCGCAGGGCAAGCTGCCGGTGGACGTTCCCGCGGGCAAGGACGTAGGCACGGTGAAGTACCCCTTCGGCCACGGACTGACCTGGTGAACCTCAACCGCCGCCACTTCCTCGCCACCGGTGCGCTCGCGGTCCCCGCGCTGACGGCCGGGTCCTCCGTCGCGGGGGCCCAGCCGGAAAGCGAGAGCAAAGGTCCCTCGCTCACCCGCACCGGAGCGGACGTGCTCGCCGCCAAGGGCTGGGCGCCGCTGTCCGGCCGTAAGCTCGGTGTGCTGTCGAATCCGACGGGAGTACTGGCGAGCGGCGACCACATCGTCGACTCGATGGTCGCCGCCGGGGTCCGGCCGCTCGCCGCGTTCGGGCCGGAGCACGGTTTCCGCGGCAGCGCGCAAGCGGGCGGCTCCGAAGGCGACTACACCGATCCACGCACCGGCGTGCCCGTCTACGACGCGTACGGCGCCGACGCGGCAAAGCTCGCCGGGATGTTCACGAAGGCGGGCGTCGACACTGTCGTCTTCGACATCGTCGATGTCGGCGCGCGGTTCTACACCTACATCTGGTCGCTGTACACGGCGATGGTCGCGGCGGCGAAGGCCGGTGTGGCGGTCGTCGTGCTGGACCGGCCGAACCCGTTGGGCGGCAAGGCCGCCGGGCCGATGCTGAACCCGGCGTTCGCCTCGGGTGTCGGCCGGAAGCCGATCGTGCAGCAGCACGGCATGACCGTCGGCGAGCTCGCGCGGTTCTTCGCCGCCGAGTTCCTACCAGCCGAGGGTGTCACGCCGGGCAAGCTCGAAATCGTCGAAGTGCGTGATTGGCGCCGTGATCAGCTCTTCGAACGCACGGGGCTGACGTGGGTCCCGCCGAGCCCGAACATGCCGACGCCGGACACCGCGCTCGTCTATCCCGGCACCGGGATGTTCGAGGGCACCGTGTTCTCCGAAGGCCGGGGCACCACCAGGCCGTTCGAGATCGTCGGCGCGCCGGGCCTCGACTGGCGCTGGCGCGAGAAACTCGGCGAACAACGGCTGCCCGGGGTGAAGTTCCGCGAAGCGTACTTCGTGCCGACGTTCGGCAAGTTCGTCAACGAGCCTTGCGGCGGCGTACAGGTGACCATCACGGACCCGCGTGCGTTCGACGCCATCCGCACCGCGGTCACCATGTTCGTCACCGCGAAACAGGTGCACCCGGACAAGTTCAAGTGGCGGCCCGACAACTTCCTCGACAAACTCTCCGGCTCCGACAGATTGCGCACGATGATCGACAAAGGCGCCGGAGTGGACGAGATCGTCGGGTCCTGGCAGGCCGAACTGGCCGAGTTCGACCGGAAACGCCGTCGCCATCTCATCTATCGCTGAGGGGAACGACCTTGCGTGTTAGGAAGATCCTGATCGCGGCCGTCTCCGTACTGGTCGCGGCGACCACGCTGTCGACGGCGGGAGCACAGGCGATTCCAGGGAGCGAGCAGCAGCGCGACCGCGCGGCGGGCCGGTTCGACAAGCCGCGTGAAGGTTTCGCGCCCGCGTCCACCGTCCTGCGTGACGGCGCGCCCTCCGACGTCGGTCTCGACCCGGAGCCGATCAAAGCGGCCGAGCGGTTCATCGAGAGCTGGACGAAGCCGGACGCCACCGGGCACCCGCACTTTTCCGGAGCGGTCGGCCTGCTGGCGCACGACGGCGTGGTCGTCGAGCGGCAGGCCGTCGGCGGCGCGGTCCGCTACGCCGACGCGAAGGGCACCGAGCTGCCGCCCGAGCAGCAGGTGCCGATGCGCGCGGACACGATCTTCGACATGGCCTCGATCTCGAAGCTGTTCACCTCCATCGCGGTGATGCAGCTGGCCGAGACGGGCAAGCTGGACATCTCGGCGCCGGTGGTGCGGTACCTGCCGGAGTTCGGGGTGAACGGCAAGGAGGCCGTCACCGTCCAGCAGCTGCTCACCCACGTCTCTGGCTTCGCCGCGACACCGCTCCCGTCGCTGTGGGAGGGCTACCCGGACATCCCGTCGCGCCGGAAGGCCGTCCTCGACAGCCCCCTGAAGAACGCGCCTGGCAGCACCTACCTCTACTCCGACATCAACCTGCTGACGCTCGGCTTCCTGGTGGAGAAGGTGGCCGGGGCACCGCTGGACAAGGTGGTCCAGGACCGCATCGCCACCCCACTGGGTCTGGCCGACACCGGGTACAACCCGCCTGCGTCGAAACTCGCCAGGGTCGCGGCGACCGAGTACGCCGCGAAGCCGCCTCGGGGGCTCGTACGCGGCGAGGTGCACGACGAGAACGCCTGGTCTCTGGGCGGCGTCGCCGGGCACGCGGGCGTGTTCTCCACGGCCTCCGACATGGCGGTGCTGGCGCAGGCGATCCTCAACGGCGGCGCGTACCGAGGCCACCGGATCCTGCGCGAGGAGACCGTGCGGGCGATGCTGGCGAACTACAACCACAAGTTCCCCGACAACGCGCACGGCCTCGGCTTCGAACTCGACCAGCCTTGGTACATGGGCGCGCTGTCGGCCCCCTCGACGGCCGGGCACACCGGGTTCACCGGGACCTCGCTGGTGATCGACCCGCTGTCGCGGTCGTTCGCGATCCTGCTCACCAACCGCGTGCATCCGACCCGGAACTGGGGCTCGATCAACATCGCCAGGGAGACCTGGGCGAGCTCGCTGGCGAAGGCGATGGCCGTCCGCCCGGTGCGCGGCCACGACGCGTGGTTCAGCGGCGCCGGGGATGTCTCCACGGCCACGCTCACGACTCAGCCGTTACAGACGCGTGGCGGGCCGCTGAAGGTCTCCTTCGACACCTTCGTGGACACCGAGGGTCCCTCGGACTCGCTCTTCTTGGAAATAAGTACCGACGGCGGAGCCACCTGGAAAACGATTACTCTGCGTGCAAACGGACCAGGCGCTCCCGCCGGGGACCAACCCGGTCTCGGCGGGCACGGTCATCGGGCTTGGTGGCGGGTGGCGGCCGAGGTGTCACAAAGCTCACAAATTACCCTCCGCTGGCGTTACACGACCGATGCCCGTTACACCGGACGGGGAATTTCCTTGGACGGTGTGAAAGTCACTGAACGCGGCCGCACACTGCTGGACAGTGAGCATAATCCGCCTACTTTCGTCGCTACCGGCTGGAAGTTGAGCCGTAGGTAACCGGCCAGCTCCGATGCGCTGACCGGACGCCCCGTTGACCGGGACACAGCCCCTTGCGTCGCGACACTAAGTTGCCAAGTCGTTAGCTCGACCTCGTTAACGGCCTCGACCTGGTTAGCGACTTTCTGGTCAACGATTAATCGCAAATCGAATCCGCAGACACGGATAGGTTGCGATCTTCCCGAAGGGTGTGGGTAGCCTTGTCGCAGATGCCAACGGTTAGTAACTTTCCCACGGTGGGCGATACCGATTCCGTAATCGCGGCCGCACCGTCCGAGGCCGTGCCGGCGCAGCCGACACGGGACGCTGACGCGAGCCCGCTCGTCCGGATTCGCTCCCTCCTGCCCGGGCTCGCCCGGGCCGAACAGCGTGTCGCGAAGGTCGTCCTCGACGACCCCGCGACGGTCGCGCGGCGCAGCATCACCGAGGTCGCGCTCGCGGCCAACACCAGCGAAACCACCGTCACGCGGTTCTGCAAGGCGGTCGGTGTCGGCGGGTATCCGCAGCTCAGGATCGCACTGGCGGCAGACACCGCGCGGTCCGAGGCGCGGTCGTCCCGCAACCTCGGCGGCGAGATCGGTCCGGAGGACGACCTGGCCGCGGTCATCGGCAAGGTGAGCTTCGCGGACGCCCGTGCCGTGGAGGAGACCGCCGACCAGCTCGACATCCCGTCGCTACAGCGGGTGATCGACGTTTTGGCCGGCGCGGGCCGCGTGGACGTCTACGGGGTGGGCGCGAGCGCGTTCGTCGCCGCGGACCTGCAGCAGAAGCTGCACCGCATCGGGCGGGTCAGCTTCGCCTGGTCGGACACGCACATCATGCTGACCTCGGCCGCCGTGCTGAGCCCCGGAGACGTCGCGATCGGCATCTCGCACACGGGCGCGACCACGGACACCGTCGAGGCGCTGCGGGTGGCCCGCGAGCACGGCGCGATCACCGTCGCCGTGACGAACTTCCCGCGTTCGCCGATCACCGAGGTCGCCGACCACGTACTGACCACGGCCGCGCGGGAGACGACGTTCCGCTCGGGTGCGACCGCCAGTCGCATCGCGCAGCTGACCGTCATCGACTGCCTGTTCATCGGTGTCGCGCAGCGGCACATGGACGCGTCGGTCAACGCGCTCGACGCGACCAGGGACGCGGTGGGGTCGCACCGTCTGGGCGTCCGGCCCGACGGCAGGCGGCGGCCGCGGGAAACCGGCAAATGAGCGAAAAAGTGAGGCGCATGATGACCGTCCCACGCCAGGTGGTGCACGTCGATTCGCCAACCGAACAGCGCAATCCACGGACGACCGACATCGACCTGATGTCGACCATGGGCATCCTCGGCGCCATCAACGCCGAGGACCGCCGGGTCCCCGAAGCCGTCGCCGCGGTGCTGCCGCAGGTGGCTCGGGCGGTCGACTTCGCCGTGGAAGCGCTGCGGTCGGGAAACCGCGTGCACTACTTCGGGGCCGGCACGTCCGGCAGGCTGGCGACGCTGGACGCGGCGGAGCTCGTGCCGACGTTCAACGTGCCCTCCGATTGGTTCATCGCGCATCACGCGGGCGGCGCACGCGCGCTGCGCCAAGCCGTCGAAGACGCCGAGGACAACGCGAAGGCCGGAGCCGCCGAGGTGGCCGAGTCCGTCGCGCCCGGCGACTTCGTGCTCGGGCTGACGGCTTCCGGCCGGACGCCCTACGTCCTCGGCGCGCTGGCCGCGGCCAGTCGTCGCGGTGCCCGCACCGCCTTGGTGTCGGGCAATCCGGCCGCGGTGACGCCGCCGGGTGTCGATGTCCTCATCGCGGTGGACACCGGCCCCGAGGCGATCGCCGGATCGACGCGGATGAAGGCGGGCACGGCGCAGAAGATCATCCTCACCGCGTTCTCCACCGCGACGATGATCAAGCTCGGCCGTACGTATTCGAACCTGATGGTCAGCATGCGGGCGACCAACGCGAAGCTGCGCGGACGGACCATCAGGATCCTGCGCGAGGCCACCGGTATGAGCATGGCGGACTGCTCCGACGCGCTCACCGAGGCCGACGGCGACCTCAAGGTCGCGCTGGTCCATCTGCTGTCCGGCGAGGACGTCGCGAATGCGGCGAAGGCGCTGGCGGCCAACGATGGCCACGTACGCAAGGCTCTCGACTCCCTGCGGGTGCGCGCGAGCTGATCGATTGCCCAGTTCCGGCGGACAGACCCGTTCATCCCGACGCCTCGCGCTCACGCGACGCGAACGGGTGTCCGTCGCCGGGATGGCCGGGTTCATCCTGCTGCTCAACGTCATCGGCTGGGGGGTCCTGACACTTTTCGTGGCGCCGCGCCATTACGAGCTCGGCGCCACGGGCGTGTTCGGGGTCGGCCTCGGTGTCACGGCGTTCGTGCTCGGGATGCGGCACGCGTTCGACGCGGACCACATCGCCGCGATCGACAACACCACCCGCAAGCTGATGGCCGACGGGCAACGGCCGCTTTCGGTCGGTTTCTGGTTCTCCCTCGGCCATTCGACGATCGTGTTCGTCCTGTGCCTGTTGTTGTCGCTCGGCGTGCGGGCGCTGGCCGGCGCCGTCGAAGACGACTCGTCGGCGCTCCACAAGGTGACTGGGCTGATCGGGACGTCGGTCTCCGCGGCGTTCCTGTACCTCATCGGGATCATGAACCTGGTCGTGCTGGTCGGTATCGTGAAGGTGTTCCGGCGGATGCGGCGCGGCGAGTTCGACGAAGCGGCGCTGGAGCGGCGGCTCGACGACCGCGGTTTCCTGAACCGCCTGCTCCGCGGTGCCACCAAAGGGGTGCGCAAGCCATGGCACACTTTGCTACCACTTCTCTCGACGTTGAGACAAACGAGAGCAAAGGTCCCTTGCTACCACTTTTGATCAGACGGGCTCGGGCACCTTCTTCCGCGAAGACACCGAAAGCGCGAAGCCCAGCAAAGCGACGAAGGCGGCAACGGGACCGACCCACCCGACACCCGCCGACGACAGTACGACGCCACCCAGCGCGGCACCGAGCGCACCGCCGCCGTAGATCGCGGAGCCGTTGAGTCCCATGGCGACCGTCGGCGCGTCGGGCGCCAGCGAGAACAGCCGATGTTGCTGCGGCACCATCAGCATGCCGCCGAACACGCCCGATGCCAGCGCCAGGATCAGCGCGCCGGGCAGGATCAGCACGGCGACGTCGAGCAGCGCGAAAGTCACGACCGTCCCGATGAGAGAGATCGACCGGACGCGCGCGGGGCCGAGCGAGTCGGTGGCCCGGCCCGCGAAGGCGTTGCCCGCGATCTGCCCGATCCCGAAACCGACGAGCAGCCACGAGATCATCGCGCCCGCCGCCACCGGAGCGACCAGCACCGGCAAGTAGACGAAGGCCGCGAAGCCCGCGGCGGTACCGAGAACGCTCACGCCGAGCACGCGCGCGATCGGCGGCCGCGCGACGACGGCGAGCCTGTCGCGCAACGACACCGTCGGCATCCGGACTCCCGGCAGAGGCGGCACGAGCAGCATCACGATCAGCGCCACCGCGCCGATCCCCCACATCACCGCGCGCCAGCCGAACCAGTTGCCGGCGAGCACCCCGATCGGCACACCGAGCACCATCGACACGCTCATCCCGGCGGAGACCGTGGCCAGGGCGCGGCCGCGACGCTCGTCCGACGCCAGCGCACCGGCGAGGACGTAGGCGTTGGACTGGAACGCGGCGGCGCCGAGGGCGGCCAGCACGCGGGCGACGGCGACCACGGCGAAGGACTCACCGAGCGCCTGTCCGGCCATGCCGATCGTGAACAGCACCATCCCCGCGCCGAGCACCCAGCGCCGGTCGAGCCGTCCGGTGAAGGCCGCGATGATCGGCGAGGAAACCGCGTAGGTCACCGCGAAGACCGTGGTCAGCTGACCCGCGACGGCTTCGGAAACGCGCAGGTCGGCGGCGATGGTGGGCAGCAGCCCGTTCAGGACGAATCCGTCGGTGCCGACGGTGAACGTCCCGACGGCGAGTACCAGCAGAGCCCCCAGAGCGAGCCGATCATTTGATGATCGTCGAATCGTCATGGGCGGTATAGTGGCGGGACTATTCGATGACTGTCAAATAGTTTGGAGTGAAGTGAGCAGCACGCTGCCGCAGCCGTCGATCGACGAGATCGAGATCGTGCCGGTCCTCCAGGCGCTCGCGGACCCCGTGCGGCTGGAGCTGATCCGCGCCCTGCGAAGCAACCCTTCGCCGCGAAGCTGCGCCGTCACCGAGTACGACGTCGAGATCAGCGCGCCGACGCTCTCCCATCACTGGAAGGTGTTGCGCGAGGCCGGCCTCACGACGACGTTCGTCGAGGGCCGGACCCGCTGGGTCGAGCTACGCACCGAAGACGTCCACGCGCGCTTTCCCGGGCTACTGGACGCCGTCCTCGCCTAGCCGCCACTTCGCCGCGAGCTCGGCCGCTGCGCACACGCCGACGTCGAGCAGATACGGGCCCACCTGCCCACATCCGGCTCCCGGCGCGATCGGCTGACCGTGCCCCATGCCGGTGACGGCGTGCGTGTCGACGGCCGCGCCGACGTCGGTCCATTGCTCGGCAAGCTCGCGCATGTTCATCGGAGCGACCGTGTAATCCGCGGTCCCGTGCCAGACGCTGACCGGCGAACGCGGCCCGGTGCCCGCGGCCCGCACCTTGTCGCCCCACTGCTTCGGGGTCAGGTCCTTGCCGGGGTTCATGCAGGAGTACGCGTCGATCATCGAAGTCGCGCAGCCATAAGGCAGTCCCGCGACGACACCACCGCCCGCGAACAGTTCCGGATACGCCGCCAGCAGCACCGAAGTCATCGCGCCACCCGCCGACAGGCCGGTCACGTACGTCCGGCCGCCGGCCGCGAACCGCGCCATTTGCGCGATCGATTCGGCCTCTCCGGACCCGCGCTTGATGTCACCCGCCTGGAACCAGTTGAAGCACTTGCTGAAATTGTTCGCCGAAACCTGTTGCGGCAGAACGAGTTTGAACCGCAGCCTGTCCGCGAGCCCGACCCAGCCGGAGCCGCGCGCGTATCCGGCCGCGTCCTGGGTGCAGCCGTGCAGCACGACCACCGCCGGACGCCCGGACGGCAGCCCGTCGGGAACGTATTCGAACATCCGCAACGCACCGGGATTGCTCCCGAACCCGGTCACCGGGCGGATCGTCGCCGCCTGCGCCGGAGCCGATGAGAGAAGGGTCAATGCCGAAACCACCGCGCCGATGAGGAGTTTTCGCATCACCTCAGGCTAAAACTGCCGACGCCCGCTTCCCACGTGGAAGACCACCACAGCGGCGGCCCGTTTTGTGTGGTCACACCGGATACCGGCGCCCGAAGCCGCCGCTTACCGTCGTCCGATGCGGCTCATTCTGGTCCTCGCGATGATGCTGGCCCTGGCCACGCCCGCCCAAGCGGCGAACGGTTGCGGGAACGTGCGCGTTCCCGGCGCCGCGAAACAGCAACTGTCCTGTTTGGACGATCTGACGACCACCGGCACCCTGGTCACCGGGCACACGGTCCAGGCCGACTGGGCCGGGCTGACCTCGGCCGGTTTCCCCGCGCCCAAGGGTGTTCCCGGCGTCCAGATCGACGGCTACTTCCCGGATTCGTCGACGGCCAACACGACACACGGCTGGAATCACGACGCGCAGTTCGTGCTGCGGCTGCCCGATCGCTGGAACGGCGGCTTGGTGGTCTCGGGGTCGCCCGGGGTGCGGCGGCAGTACGCGAACGATCGCGCGATCGGCGACCAGGTCCTCGCCGCCGGCTACGCGTTCGCCGCCACCGACAAGGGCAACACCGGCGCCGGCTTCCACACCGACGGACACCGGCCCGGCGACGCGCTCGCTGAATGGAACTCACGGGTCACCCAGCTGACGATCGCCGCGAAGGCCGCCGTCGCGCACCGCTACGGGCGCCTGCCGAGCCGCACCCTCGCGGCCGGGATGTCGAACGGCGGCTACCTCGTCCGCTGGCAGCTCGAGAACCGGCCGTGGCTCTACGACGGCGGCATCGATTGGGAGGGCACGCTTTGGCATGAAAACGGCCCGAACCTGTTCACCTTCCTGCCGCCCGCGATCAAGGCATACCCCGCGTACGCCGCCGGTTCCGCGCAAGCTCACCAAGAAATTCTCGACGCCGGTTTCGCGCCGGGTTCGGAATTCCTCTGGAAGTACCACAACGACGTCTACTGGGGCCTGACCCAGCGCATTTACCAGGCCGAATTCGATCCCTCGTTCGCCGGAACCGACTACGACTACGCCACTCGCCCGCCGTCGGTGCACCGCGCGGTCGAACGGATCTCGCTGACCGGCCGGATCGGCAAACCGCTGATCACCCTGCACGGCACCCTCGACACCCTGCTGCCGATCACCCGCGATTCCGACGTCTACCAGCGGATGATCGCCGAGCAGGGCCGCGCCGGGCTCCAGCGCTACTACCGGATCGTCGACGGCAACCACGTCGACGGGCTCTTCGACGCGTACCCGGACAAACTGCGGCCCATCGGCCCCTGTTTCCGCACGGCGTTCACCGCGCTCGAAGGCTGGCTCGACGGCGTCCGTCCGCCCGCTTCGGCGACGATCCCGCGCGCGAGCGGTGACCTGGCGGCCAGTTGCGCCCTAAGCTGATCGGATGGAATTCCAGGACGTCGTACGACGCCGTCGCATGGTCCGGAAGTTCACCGGCGAACCTGTCGCCAAGGCCAGTTTGCAGCGCATCCTGCGCAACGCGCTCAAAGGCCCTTCGGCCGGTTTCTCACAAGGGCAAGGATTTCTCGTCCTCACCGGCGAGGAACTCGCGAAGTTCTGGGAGTTCGGGGCGAGCTGGGCGCCGGAAACCGTGACCACGGCCCCGGTCGCGATCGTCCCGCTCTCGGTCAAGAACGCCTACCTCGACCGCTATGCCCAGCCCGACAAGGGCGTCCCCGACCGCGACGACTCATGGTGGCGCGTGCCGTACTGGGACGTCGACACCGGGATGGCGACGATGCTGATCCTCCAGACGGCCGTCGACGAGGGCCTCGGCGCGGTCTTCTTCGGGCTCGCGCCGGAAAGCGTGGAGCGGCTCCACAGCGAGTTCGGCGTACCGGAGGATCACGACCCGATCGGTGTCGTGGCGCTCGGCCACGGTGCGGAATCCGGGCCGTCGCCCGGCTCTTCGGCCACCAAGATCGCTCGTCGCGACTTCGACGACGTCATCCGTTTCGGTCATTGGTGAGGCGGTGCAGCCTGAGCGCGAGCTGGAGTTCCAGCGCGCGCTCAGGCGACTGCCACTGCTCGCCCAGCAGGGACGCGATGCGGTCCAGCCGCTGCACGACGGTGTTGACGTGCACATGGAGCAGGTCCTTGGCCCGCGTCAAGTTGCCGCCACAGGCGAAGTACGCGCGCAGGGTGCCGATCAGATCCGTGCCGCGGCGTTCGTCGTAGTCGAGCACCGGGCCGATCGTGGCGGTCACGTACGCGCCGAGGTCGGCGTGCTCGCCGAGCAGCAGCCCGACGAACCCGAGGTCGGCCATGCTCGCGCCTTCCCCCGCCCGGCCCAGCGCCAGCAGCGACGCGACGCATCGCGCGGCTTCGGCGTGCGCCACGGCCAGCTCCCGCGGTGACGCCGCCGGCCCTGCCGCGCCCACCGTCACTGGACAGTCCATTGTGGACGCCAGTTCCGCGGCCACGGATCGCGCCAGTGCGCCGGGCTCCGCGCCACGAACCAGAAGGACCACCTGGTCGGCGTGCACCCCGACCAGGTCCGCGTGCCGCGAAGCCGCGGCGGCCAGCCGTCGCCGGGAGACGTCGTCGGCATGCGCGACCAGCACCGCATGCGATGTCGACAAATCGACTCCCAGGCGGCGACCGCGAGCCAGCAGCGCGGCGGGATTGCGACCCGGCGCGGTGAGCAGGTCCGACAGCAGCTCACCGCGCACCTCGTCCTCGGCGCGCGCGACGGAACGCCGCTGCATCAACAGTACCGCGGTGACCACGCCCGCCCGCTCGAACAGCCGCCGGTCGGCCTCGCCGAGCGACCGCCCGCCGCCGAGCACCAGACTGCCGAGGAATTCCTGCCCCGCCTGGACCGCGCACAGCCAACCGTCCTCAGTGGACACCGCGCGCCCGCTCGTCCTGGACGCCGAAACCGCCGCACGCGAAAGCTCCAGTTCGCCATCGGTCCTGGCGAGGATGACGCCTTCCGCGTCGTAAACGGCGATGGCACCGCCGAGCACGTCCGCGACCGCGGCGGCGACCTCGGCCAGGTCACCGCCGCGCAGCACGAGATCCATCAGCCGGTCGTGGGCGTCCTCGGCGCGGCGCATCGCGTCGTTGTGCGCGCTGATCGTCGCGTTGGCGGCGTTCAGTTCGGCGACCGCGCGGCGCGTCTCGTCGAGCAGATGCGCGTTGTCCAGCGCGATCGCCGCATGGTCGGCCAGCGACGACAGCAGCGCGACCTCGTCGGGCGAGAACTCGCGGGTGGTCCGGTCGGAGGCGAACAGCACCCCGATGACCTTGCTGCCGATCGCCAGCGGCACCCCGAGGATCGCGGTCAGCCCCTCGTCGAGCACACCGGTGTCGATCGACGAAGTGTGCCGGAACCGCTTGTCGTTGAAGTAGTCCGCGGTCGCGTACGGCCGCGCGGTCTGCGCGACCAGCCCGCCGAGCCCCTCGCCCATGCCCAGCACGATGTCCTGGAACAGCGCGGAAACCGAGCCGTCGGTCACCCGGACGTAGGTCTTGCCTTCGGTTTCGTCGTTGAGGCTGAGATACGAGACGTCCACGCCGAGCAACGCCCGCGCCCGCCGCACGATCGACCGCAGGACGGCGTCCGGATCGTCCAGCCGGGCGAGATCGCTGGCCGTGTCGAACAACGCGGCCAGCTCCGCCTCGCGCCGCCGGTGCTCGGCGACCGTGTCCCGGATCCGCAGCGCCAGCTCGGTGGCTTTCGGGTCGACGGGGACGTGCGCCAGCTGCTCGCTGCCCGCCCCGGAGGCGAGCAGTTCGAGCAGCCGGCGCAACTGTGCGGAACTGTCCACAAGGGTCATGCTGACACGTGGCCGCGCTCCGTGAGAACTTCGGAGTGCAGGGACTCGCCCTTGGTCTCGCGGGCGGCGAGCAGGGCGATCACGGTCAGCACGCACATCGCGACCACGTAGAGCGAGACCGGGATCGTGCTGCCGAACTCCTTGAACAACGCGACCGCGATGAGCGGCGCCACCGCCCCGGCCGCGATCGACGACAGCTGACCGCCGACCGAGAGGCCGGTGTAGCGCACCCGCGTCGGGAATTGCTCGGAGAAGAACGCGGCCTGCGGGCCGTACATCGCGCCGTGCAACACCAGCCCGACGGTCGCCGCGAGAATGATGGCACCGGAATTCTTCGTGTCGAGCATCGCGAAGAACGCGAAACTCCAAGCCGCCATGCCGATCGCGCCGAACAGGTACACCGGCCGGCGGCCGATCCGGTCGGAAAGCATGCCCCACAAGGGAATGGTCAGGAAGTGCACGGCCGAACCGATGAGCACCGCGTTGAGTCCCGCCGATTTCGGCAGGCCCAGCCCGGTGGTGACGTAGACGAGGATGAACGCGGTGATCACGTAGTACGAGACGTTCTCCGCCATCCGCGAACCGATCGTGATCAGCACCGCGCGCCAGCTCTTGCGGAACACCTCGACGACCGGGGCCTGCGTGGTCGCGTTGTTCTTCTGCGCGGCGAGGAACACCGGCGATTCACTGACCGCGAGCCGGATCCACAGCCCGATCACCACGAGGACACCCGAGAGCAGGAACGGGATCCGCCAGCCCCAGCTGAGGAACGCCTCGTCGGACTGCGTCGCGGCGAGGATCGCCAAGACCGCCGTCGCGAGCAGGTTGCCGCCGGGAGCACCGCATTGCGGCCAGGACGCCCAGAATCCTCGCCGCTTGTCGTCGCCGTGTTCGGAGACGATCAGCACCGCGCCACCCCATTCGCCGCCGAGCGCGAAACCCTGCACCAGCCGCAGCAGCGTCAGCAGGATCGGCGCCAGGACACCGACGGAGGCATACGTCGGGAGGATGCCCATCGCACAGGTCGAACCGCCCATCAGCAACAGGCTCAGCACCAGCAGTTTCTTGCGGCCGACGCGGTCGCCGAAGTGGCCGAACACCAGACCGCCGATCGGGCGGGCGAGGAAACCGACGGCGTAGGTCAGGAACGCGAGCAGCGTGCCGGTGAGCGGATCGTTGGAGGGGAAGAACAATTTCCCGAACACCAGCGCCGCGGCGGAGGTGTAGAGGAAGAAGTCGTACCACTCGATCGTCGTTCCGATCAGGCTGGCGCTGACGACCTTCGCGATCGAGCCACGGTTCTGGGTGGTCACCGAAGACGTCCTTTCTTGGGGGTTCACGCGGCGGTCCAGCCGCCGTCGAGGGGGATCGAGGTACCGGTGACATGGGCGGCGTGCTCGCCGGTCAGCCAGAGCACGCACGCGGCGACGTCGGCGGGTTCGATGAGCCGCTTGATCGCGGACCGGCGCAGCAGGACCTGTTCGATCACCGCGTCGCGTTCGAGGCCGTGTTCCTCGGCCTGCGCCTGGAGCTGGCCGGTGACCAGCGGCGTGCGGACGTAGCCGGGGTTGACGCAGTTGCTGGTCACGCCGTGCTCCGCGCCTTCGAGCGCGGTGACCTTCGAGAGTCCTTCGAGCGCGTGCTTCGCGGTGACGTACGCGGATTTGAACGGGCTCGCGCGGAGGCCGTGGACGCTGGACATGTTGACCACGCGTCCCCAGCCGCGGTCGTACATATGCGGCAGCGCGCGGCGGATCAGCAGGAACGGCGCGGTGACCATGAGCGCCTGGATGCGGGTGAACGTCTCCGGCGGGAACTCGTGGATCGGCGCGATGTGCTGGAAACCGGCGTTGTTGACGAGGATGTCGACCTCGGCAGGCAGGGTCTCGACGGCCTGGGCGTCGGTGAGGTCGACGACGTGCGCGATGCCGTTGACGCCGGCCGCCGCCTTCTCGACGGCGTCGTCGATGTCGGCGAGGTGGACCTTGGCCCCCGCCTCGGCGAGCGCTCCGGCGCAGGCCAGGCCGATCCCGCTCGCCGCACCCGTGACCAGCGCGGACCTACCGGCCAGATCGCTGTGATACGCACCACTCATGCCGGACGACGTTAGGTCGCCCCGGGCACTTAGACCATGTGGCTAGCCCCCACACCGCCCCGAGATCCCGTGTGCGCTCCCTACACTCCCGCAATTCGTCACCTGGTTGCGATGGTTGCGCGCGCAAGGATCGCAACCAGATGACGAATTGCGGGCTTTAGCCGGCGGCGTCGGAGATGGACTTCGCCTCGCGGGCGCCCGCCTCGAAGGCTTCACACGAGAAGAGCAGCCAAGCCCGGACGCCTTCCGGGGTTCCGCCCGCGAACGCCGAAGCGGCTTCGAGGTACTTCGGCACCCGCCGGAAGTACGCGACCTCCGGCACCGTCAGCGCCTTCGGGTCCAGCCCGGTCGCCACCGCCGAAAGCCGCGCCGCGGCCCGCGCGACGACACCGTCCGCCGAACCGAAAGGCTTGAGCGCCAACAGTTCCCCGTGCACGACGGCGGTCAGCACCGGCCCCGGCACCGACGTCGCGCCGGTGACCAGTTGCGCCAGCATCTCCAGCCGCGGCCCGACGTCACCGGACGACCGCGGCCGCCCCAGCGCGTCAGGATCCGTCACCAGATCCGACGCGGCGAGAAGGTGCAAGCGCGCCAACGCCTGCAACGGCGCGCGCCGCCACGTCGGGAGCAGGCTCTCCAGCGCTTCCGCGACCCGCAGCGCGCCCGCCAGCACCGGATCGGTCACTTCACCGGATTCGGGCAGCTCGGGCGCGGCGCCTTCGATCCCGGCCGACGCCCGCGCCGACCGCACGGAGGCTTCGGCGGCCGTCGCCGCGCCGCCGCGCAGGTTGGCGGGCAGCCGGTGGACGGCGAACACCGCGTCCTGCGCCGATTTCGCGGCCGCGGCGACCCCTTCGAGGTCCAGCAGCGGCTTCAGCGGATCCGTCACGCGTCCAGCACCTGGCCCACGCGCCGCACCACGGGCGCCTGCACGGACCACGGGAAGTTGATCCAGCGGTCGGTGTGCTTCCAGACGTACTCGCATTTGACCTCGGAGCGCGGCTTCTCGTAGACGACCGCGCAGCGCACCTCGGCGACATGGTCGGCGCAGAAGTCGCGGACCAGCTTCAGGGTCGCACCGGTGTCCGCGACGTCGTCGGCGACGAGCACCTTCTTCTTCGTCAGGTCGACGACGTTCGGCACCGGCGGCAGCATCACCGGCAGGTCGAGCCGCTGGTCGACGCCGGTGTAGAACTCGACGTTCATCACGTGCAGGTTCTTGACGTCCAGCGCGTAGCCGAGCGCGCCGGCGACGAACAACCCGCCGCGCGCGATCGACAGGATCAGGTCCGGCTCGAAGCCGTCGTCAGCGACGGCCTGCGCAAGTTCCCTGCTGGCCGTCCCGAACAACTCCCAAGTGAGCTCTTCCCGCTCTTCGGCCATGCCGCCTCGCCTTCGTCGATCGTTCCCGCGAGCATAGGCAACGCGGTAGTGGCCTTCTCGAATGCTTCGAAACTGGCTATCCAGTAAGGCCATTGCCGTCCGTAGCGTCGAGGCCGTGAACGACTGGAACAGCTGGAGTGTCCATGCCACCCTGACCGGCGAACGCGTCCGCCTCGAACCGCTCACCCGCGACCACGCGAAGGGCCTGTTCGCGGCGGGCTCCGACCCGGCGATCTGGACGTGGCTCAGCCTCCGGCAGCCGAGAGACCTCGCCGCGACCGAAGCGATGGTCGACGACATCCTCGCCGACGCCGACCGCCGCGCCTGGGCGCAGATC
The DNA here is from genome assembly GCF_900105055.1 of Amycolatopsis lurida. NCBI lineage: Bacteria > Bacillati > Actinomycetota > Actinomycetes > Pseudonocardiales > Pseudonocardiaceae > Amycolatopsis > Amycolatopsis lurida. Next base: position 4,598,604 of record NZ_FNTA01000004.1, on the reverse strand, counting down.
GACGCGCGCACCGGCGAGGTCGCGGGCACGACGTCGTTCTACGCGATGAACGCGCGCCACAAGATCGTTTCCATCGGCCACACCTGGATCGGTTCCGAATGGCAGCGCACCGGACTCAACCGCGAGTCGAAACTCCTGTTGCTGCGCCACGCTTTCGACGACCTCGGCGCGAACCGCGTCTCGTGGGAGACCGACATCCGGAATCTCAAGTCGCAGAAGGCGATCGAACGGCTCGGCGCGCAGCGGGAAGGGGTGCTGCGCGCGCATCGCGTCCGGCCCGACGGAAGCGTCCGCGACACCGTCGTCTACTCCCTCACCGGACCAGAATGGCCGGCGGTCCGTACCGCTTTGTCCTCAAGCGTGTGAATGCCGCGCGCAACCACGATGCAACCTTTTACTTCGCGTCGTAACGTCGATAGCGTGCCAACGGGCGTGAAGACACGCGAATCACAGGAGGCATCGCACCATGACCGAGCAGTCGCCGGCGCTGGACAATTTGCTCACGGAGAGCAGGACCTTCCCCCCGAGTGAGGCTTTCAGCGCGCAAGCGAATGCCACCGCCGACTTCTACGCCGAAGCCGACGCCGACCGGGAAGCGTTCTGGGCCAAGCAGGCCGAGCGCCTTCACTGGGAAACGAAGTGGTCGCAGGTACTGGACTGGACCAATGCGCCGTTCGCGAAGTGGTTCGTGGGCGGGAAGCTCAACGTCGCGTACAACTGCGTCGACCGCCACGTCGATTCCGGGCACGGCGACCAGGTCGCCATCCACTGGGTCGGCGAGCCCGGCGACAGCCGTGACATCACATACGCACAGCTGAAGGACGAGGTTTCCCGGGCCGCGAACGCGTTCGAGTCCCTCGGCCTCAAGGCGGGCGACCGCGTCGCCATCCAGATGCCGATGGTGCCCGAAGCGATCTTCGCGATGCTCGCATGCGCCCGGATCGGCGTTCTGCACAGTGTCGTCTTCGGTGGTTTTTCCCCGACAGCCCTGCGTTCCCGTGTGGACGACCAGGCGGCGCGGATCGTCATCACCACCGACGGCCAGTACCGCCGCGGCAAGGCCGCCCCGATGAAGGTCAATGTCGACGAAGCGCTCGAAGGCGCCGAATCGGTCGAGAAGGTCATCGTCGTCCGCCGCACCGGCGAAGAGGTGCCGATCACCGAAGGCCGCGACCTCTGGTGGCACGACTTGGTCGACGGCCAGTCGGCGGAGCACGCGCCGCAGGCGTTCGACTCCGAGCACCCGCTCTTCATCCTCTACACCTCCGGCACCACCGGGAAGCCGAAGGGCATCCTGCACACCTCCGGCGGTTACCTGACCCAGGCGGCGTACACGCACCACAACGTTTTCGACCACAAGGCAGGCGAAGACGTCTACTGGTGCACCGCCGACATCGGCTGGATCACCGGGCACACGTACATCGTGTACGGGCCGCTGGCGAACCGGACGACGCAGGTCGTCTACGAAGGCACGCCGAACACCCCGCACGAGGGCCGCCACTGGGAGATCGTCCAGCAGCACAAGGTCTCCATCTACTACACCGCGCCCACGCTGATCCGCACGTTCATGAAGTGGGGCAACGAGATCCCGCAGAAGTACGACCTCTCGTCGCTGCGCGTGCTCGGCAGTGTCGGCGAGCCGATCAACCCCGAAGCGTGGATCTGGTACCGCGAGAACGTCGGCGCGAACTCGGCGCCGATCGTCGACACCTGGTGGCAGACCGAGACCGGCGGGATCATGATCTCGCCGCTGCCGGGCGTCACCGCCACCAAGCCGGGCTCCGCACAGAAGGCCCTGCCGGGCATCTCGGCGAAGGTCGTCGACGACCAGGGCGTCGAGGTCGGCAAGGGCGGCGGCGGATACCTGGTGCTCGACAAGCCGTGGCCGGGCATGCTGCGCGGCATCTGGGGCGACGAGCAGCGGTTCCGCGACACCTACTGGTCTCGCTTCGCCGACCAGGGCTACTACTTCGCCGGTGACGGCGCGAAGTACGACGCCGACGGCGACGTCTGGCTGCTGGGCCGGGTCGACGACGTGATGAACGTGTCCGGGCACCGCATCTCGACCACCGAGGTCGAGTCCGCGCTGGTCTCGCACCCGACGGTCGCCGAGGCCGCCGTCGTCGGCGCGACCGACGCGACCACCGGGCAGGGCATCGTCGCCTTCGTCATCCTCCGCGGAAACGCCGTGGACGGTGGAGACGAGGCCGTGCAGGAACTGCGCAACCACGTCGCCAAGGAGATCGGTCCGATCGCGAAGCCGCGGCAGATCCTGGTCGTGCAGGAGCTGCCGAAGACGCGGTCCGGCAAGATCATGCGCCGCCTGCTGCGCGACGTCGCCGAGAACCGCCAGGTCGGCGACGTGACGACGCTGGCCGACTCGTCGGTGATGGACCTGATCTCTTCGGGCCTGAAGTCCGGCAAGACCGAGGAGTAACCCCACCCCAAGTGCTGTGAACGGGCCGTTCCTCGCGGAATTCGCGAGGAACGGCCCGTTCCTTGTCAGGCGGGTTCGACGGCCAGCCAAAGCTCACAGACGGCGGTCCCGAAGTCGTCGGAGTGCTCGAGGATCGACACGATCGACGGCCCAGGCCGCAGCCGCCACGGGTTGGCCGGGAACCACTCGGTCGCCGTCTCCGCCCACACCTTCTGCAACGCCTCCGGATGAGGGCCGTCGGTACGGAAGACCGCCCATCGCCCGGACGGCACCTCGATGACGTCGAGATCGCCGGGCGCGTCACCGGCGACGGCCACCCCGTGCAGGTAGGTCAGCTCGGTACCGTCCGGGTCGAGGACGTCGCTGACCTGCAGCAGACCCGGTGGTTCGGTGTCACTGAGCGCTTTCACCCGGGCGTGCGCTTCCGGTGGCAGCGCGGTGATGTGCCGCCGGATGTGCGGGTTGACGCCCTCGCGGACGAACGGGACGCGGGCCGCGTGCCCGACGAGCCGGAACGCGGGGCGGTCGACGATACGGGTTTCCATGGGGATGCTCCCTTCGACGCTCAGGCGGAACCTGAGCCGCGGTTGTGTCCGAAGGGGGCCTCCGTCGCGGCGGACTTCACCGGGACCGGCGCCGTGGACCGCCCGGAACGCCCTGCCGAACGCCTCGGTCGAGCCGTAGCCGTACCGGACCGCGATGCTCAGCAGATCGTCCTCGCCCCGGACGACATCGGCGACGGCGGCGGTCATCCGACGACGGCGGACGTACTCGGACAGCGGCATTCCCGCCAGCGACGAGAACATCCGGCGCAGGTGGTACTCGGTCGTGCCGACCGCGCCGGCGTGCCCGGTGACGTCGAGCTCTCCGCCGAGGTGCTCTTCGACCAGGTCGACGAGCCGGTTCAGTGCCGAGATCACGAGGCCTCCCTTCGCCGTCGACTCTGGCGGAACGCGCCCGGACCGCGCCCGATCATCGCGAACCGATCCGATCATGCGACACGCGTAGCACACCCTGCCGCGCGACAGTCGAACGCCTGTTCTAGGATGTGCCGGGTACCACCCCATACCCGGGCAAGGAGACGACACCGACGATGACCGTGGATGCCTTGACACGCACTGACGCCGTGTCCGAAGAAGCGGCTACCGAAGCGCCCGTCGACTCGACGCCGCAGGCGGAGACGGCCGAAGCCCCGGCCGAGGCGAAGACCGAGACTCCGGAAACCCCGGAAACCCCCACCGACGAGAACGCGGTGGAGTCCCCCAAGCCCAAGCGTGGCCGCCCGAAGGTCGCCACGACGGCGAAGAAGACCCGCACCGTCGAGCTGACCCTCACGGTCACCGGCACCGCCGACGGCGAGTGGCAGGCCGAGCTCAAGAACGGCAGCAAGTGGGTCACGAAGGGCCTGGAGATCCCGGCCGCGGCCGTGTCCCGCGCCGCCAAGGAACTGCACGCCGACCTGTCCGGCCCGATCGACGAGGTCATCAACGCCGCCCGCGAGCTGCAGGCCGCGAAGGTCGCTCAGCTCGAAGCCGAGCTGGAGAAGGCGAAGCTGGCGCTGGCCGAGCTGGACGCGTAAGACTTTCCTCCCGACCGGGGCGGACGCTGGATATCAGTGTCCGCCCCGGTTTCTTCATTGCGCGATCGGCGGCCGTGCGGGCAGCGGCGTCTTGAACTCGATCCACTGACTGTCCACAATGGCCTCGACACTGTGCGGAACACCGCGCGGGTGGACGATCGTGCCGCCGGCTTCGAGGGTCACGTCCCGGCTGTCGAGCGTGCCGCGCAGCGAACCCGAAACCAGGTACACGATGCTGTCGTGATCGTGGCTGTGCACGGGAGAAGCGACACCCGCCGGGTACGAGATCTCGTACGCCAGCCCGCCTTCCGCCGTGGCGAGCGTCCGGAACCGGCCCTGTCCGCCGATCAGCGGCAGACCCTCCACTGTGGACATCGGAGTCCAGGTCATCGCACGGGCTCCATGGCAGCGGCCTCTTCGCGGTCCGGGTCACGGGCGAGCGCGACACCGATGACGGTCACCACCGCGGTGGCGAGCAGATAGACCCCGATCGCGACCCAGGTGTCGAAACCGGCCAGCAGTGCCGTGAACAGCAGCGGCGCGGGCGCCCCGCCGATCACGCCGGCGAGGGTGTACGCCAGCGAGCTGCCGGTGTAGCGCAGCCGCGGCGAGAACTGCTCGGTGACGAGCGCGGCCTGCGGCCCGTAGAGCGCCGCGTGGATGACGAGCGCGAGCACGATCCCGATCGCCAGCATGAGGAACGAACCGCCGCTGACCATCGGGAAGAACACGAACGGCCAGATCCCGGCGGCGATGGTCGCGACCAGGTACATCTTGCGCCGGGAGACCCGGTCCGAGAGCGCGCCGAACAGCGGCATCAAGATCAGCTGGAACGCCGAACCGATCATCACCGCGGCCAGCCCGGCGCCGCGCGAGAGGCCGGTGTGCGTGGTGACGTACGTGAGGACGAAGACGGTGAACAGCGCGTACAGCACGTCCGGGCAGACCCGGATCAGCACGGCCGCGACCAGCGCGCGGCGTTCGGTGCGGAAGACCTCGGAGATCGGTGCCGATGGACGTTCGCCGCGCTCCTGGATCTGCTTGAAGACCGGGGTCTCCTCCAGTTTGAGCCGGATCCACAGGCCGAAGCCGACCAGCGCGCCGGAAAGCAGGAACGCGATCCGCCAGCCCCAGCTGTTGAACTGGTCCTCGGTGAGCAGCCCGGCCAGCACGGCGAGGACACCGTTGGCGAGCAGGTTGCCCGCGGGCGGGCCGATCTGCGCGGCGGAGGCCCAGAAACCGCGCTTGTTCGGATCGCCGAACTCACTCGAGAGCAGGACGGCGCCACCCCATTCGCCGCCGATGCCGACACCCTGCGCGAACCGCAGCGCCACGAGCAGCACGGCCGCGAAGCCGCCGATGGTCTCGTACGTCGGCAGGACACCGATGAGGAACGTCGCCACCCCGGTGAGCACGAGCGTCATGACCAGGATGCGCTTGCGGCCGAGCACGTCGCCGAGGCGGCCGAAGAGGAATCCGCCGAGCGGCCGGGCGAGGTAGCCGACGGCGTAGGTGGAGAACGCCGCCATCGTGCTCGCGAGCTGGTCTTCCGAGGGGAAGAAGAGATTCCCGAAGATCGTCGCGGCCGCCACCGAATAGGCCGCGAAGTCGTACCACTCGAGCGCCGTGCCCGAGAGGCTGGCCGCGAAGGCCTTGTGCAACGAACGCCGGTCACCGGCTGGTGAGGTCATGTCCACATCCGTCCGTAGGAGATCCGCAACCCCGCCGGGAGGGGTTGAATTGCGGATATACTCCTTGTATACAAGCTGTATGCGCAACCCCCAATCTCGGAGGACAGATGCCTGAGCTGCGTTTCACCCTTCCCGACGGCCAGGAGCGGCGGACCGAGGTCCACACGCTGCTGAACGCCGGATACGCCGGTCGCAGCCAGGAGGACGTCGCCGCTCATGTGGCCGAACTGGCCGAACTCGGCGTCCCCGCGCCTTCGGTGATCCCGGCCCTCTACCCCGTCGCGCCGTACCTGGCGAGCCAGACCGACGAGGTCCCGGTGCAGCACGAGCGGACCTCCGGCGAGGCCGAATGGGCCATCGTCATCACCGGCCCCGCGCCTGAGGACGTCCTCCTGACCGCCGCCTGCGACCACACCGACCGCGCGCTCGAAGCGCACGGCGTCGCGTGGAGCAAGAACGCGGGCCCCGACGTCCTCGCCACCAAGGCGTGGCGGCTCGTGGACGTCCAGGACCGGCTCGACGACCTCACGCTGTCCGCCTGGGCCGGGGAAACCCTGATCCAGCAAGGAAAGCTCGCGGAACTGCTGCCGCCGTCGTACTGGCTGGACGTGCTGCGCGAGCGTGACCTCTACGCCCCCGGCACCGTGCTGATCTCCGGGACCATCCCGATGGTGCACGGCGTCGACCAGTTCGCCGGCTCCTGGCGCGTGGAACTGGGCGACCCGGCGACCGGCGAGACGATCGAACTCGCCTACACCGTGCGGCGGCTGCCCGAACCGATCGGCTGAAGCAACTCGCCGAGGAACGCCCGGTACTCGTCCTTCATGGGCAACTCGCGCTCCACGCGGACGCGGCGGCGGGTCGCGGAGACCTCGACCTCGCGCACCGGATCGAATCCCGTGCGCTCGTAGGATTCCCAGTACAGCCCGACGCCGCGCCGTTGCCAGGAGGGGACTTCGGCGAAATTGACGCCGTGCGCGAAGAGCAGTTCGTTCTTCTCGGACACTCCGGCGCCATCGAGAACGGCTCCGGCCTCGCTCGCCGATTTCCCCGCCTTGCGGAGGATCCAGTAACACCAGCCGTTGAGCGCGCACCGGGCCGCGTCCGCCTGGCGCCAGGAGAAGTAGTCGACGACGTCGTCCAGCGTCGTGCCGAGCCAGACCCGGCCGTCGAAGTGCGCGGGTACCCCGGCAGCGTGCGTGAACGCGGCCGAGGCGATCCCGGCGGAGATCGACACGAGCTTCTCGACGCCCCGGCCGAAGAGGTCGGCGGAAGGGGCGAGCACGAGCGAGATCTCGTCGCTTTCCGTGTATACGTAAGGCGAAGCGAACTCCGACAGCAAAGCGCCCGCCGCCTCGGCCATACAGTCGGCGAACCGGGGATCGAACGGCTTCTCGAACCGCGCTTCGGTGAACTTCGAGAACCCCCGGCCGTCGACGCGGAGCACCGTCCACGCACCCGGTGGCACGGTCAGCCCGTGGAACCATTCGCGTTCCCGTTGCCGCGCCTCGAAATCACCGGCGTCCATGACTCACCCCCGCTCGACGACGAAACCGCCCTCACCGTCGAAACCGACGGTGTACAGCTCGTCGAAACCGTCTTCGGCGCTCGGGCGCCTGAGGCGTTTCAGCGTCGCATACAGACTGACGTCGGGCACCCGGGTTTTCCCTTTCCGGCGCGCGTTGCGCTCCCGGGAGCCTTCGAGATCCGGCGGGAACCAATACCCTAGGACCCGCGCGCCGTACCGTTCGGCGACTTCGACCAGTGGCGCCCATTCCTCCGGTGAGGGGTTGGTGTTGTCCACCACCACCGAACGGCCGTCCTCCAGCGCTTCGGCCAGCATCCGCAGCTGCCGAGCCTGCGGCCGCCGGGCATTGGGGAAGGTGTCCTTGCTGACGTGGACGTGCGTCCCCGCGAACTCGCGCCGGAAGAACGTCGACTTCCCGGACGCCTGGAGCCCGATCAGGATCACCATCTCCGCCACGGACACAACGTAGCCGATGGGTTAGGTAAGGCAATAGTCAATAAGGATTGCCTCTATTCACCGAAACGGCGTTCGCTCGCCGGATACCGTTCTTTGTGTTTCACTGAAAAGGTGACCGATACCGTATCGACTTCACATCCTCACGAACCGCACGAGGACCTGAGCGGCAAGCTGAACTGGCTGCGCGCCGGGGTTCTCGGTGCGAACGACGGGATCGTCTCGGTGGCGGGCATCGTGGTCGGCGTCGCGGGCGCGACCACCGACTCCACCACGATCGCCACCGCGGGAATCGCCGGGCTCGTCGCGGGCGCGCTTTCGATGGCGGGCGGCGAATACGTCTCCGTGAGCACACAGCGCGACACCGAACGCGCCCAGTTGCGGCTGGAAAAGCGCGAACTGAAAGAGATGCCCGAGGCCGAAGAACGGGAACTCGCGGAAATCTACGAGGAGAAGGGCCTTTCCGCGGAACTCGCCGCCGAGGTCGCCCGCGAACTGACCGAAAAGGACGCGCTGCAGGCGCACGCCGAGGCCGAACTCGGTATCGATCCGGACAATCTGACCAGTCCGTGGCAGGCGGTGTGGGCGTCGCTGGTGGCGTTCACCGTCGGCGCGCTCCTGCCGCTGCTGGCGATCGTGTGGACGCCGACCTCGGCCAGGGTCTGGGCGTGCGCGTCGGCGGTGGTCGTCGGGCTGGCGCTGACCGGGATCGTCAGCGCGAAACTGGGCGACGCCCGCGTCGGCCGGGCGATCGCGCGGAACGTCGGCGTCGGCGCGCTGACGATGCTGGTGACCTACTACGTCGGCGTGCTGTTCGGGACCACCGTCGGGTAGCCCGGCCCAGCGGTCTCGCGTGTCGTCCGTCCAATCACGCGTGTCGTCCGTCGGATCACGCGTGTCGTCCCTCCGATCACGCGGACGCTCGGCCACCTGAAGCAGCGAAAGGGCCCTTCACCGCTTCCTCCGCGGTGAAGGGCCCTTTCAGCACGTTCGAGGATCGCTCGTCAGTGCGGCATGAAGCGCGTCAGTGAACGCCCTTCATCAGCTTGCGGATCATCGGCGTCGCCACCAGGAGCGCCACACCGACCACGATGGCCACCCCGCCGACGATGCTGAAGTACGGCGCCTCGTCCTCCACCGTGTAGAACTCGGCGAGCTTTCCGGACATCGCCGTACCGAGCGAGATGGACAGGAAGTTCAGCGCCACCATCTGCGTCCGGAACGCCTCCGGCGCGAGTTTGGTCGACAGCGAGAGACCGACCGGCGAAAGCATCAGTTCCGCCATCGTGAACACGAACAGGATGCCGGCCAGCGCGAGCAGCGGGCTGGCGTTCTTGCCGCTGCCGACCATCGGGAGGAACAGCAGGAACGCCACGCCCATGGTGACCGTGCCGAGCACGAACTTGATCGGCGAGGACGGCTGCCGCGAACCCAGTTTGGTCCAGATCGCCGCGATCACCGGCGCGAACAGGATGATGAACACCGGGTTGATCGAGTTGACCCACGCCACCGGCATCTCCCAGCCGAAGATCGTCCGGTTGAGGCGTTCGTCGGTGTAGGCCGCGACCACGGTGAACTGCTGCTGGTAGAGCGAGAAGAACGCGGCGCTCGCGATGAACATCGGGATGAACGAGTACACCCGGCTGCGTTCCTCGGAGGTGATCTTCTTGCTGCTGATGATCACCACGAAGTAGATCACCGAGATGACCGCGACGGCCCAGACGACGACGTCGACCAGGTTCGCCGGGTTGATCACGCCGAAGACCACGAGCAGCACGATCGCGGCGACACCCACCGCGGTGCCGCCGAAGACCAGCGGGCGCTGCGACGCGGGCAGCGGGTTAGGGATCTCGCTCGCCTTCTCGCCGAGGTTCTTGCGGCCGATCGTGTACTGGATCAGGCCGAGCGCCATCCCGAACGCGGCGAGCCCGAAGCCGACATGGAAACCGATCTCGCTCTGCGCGAGCCCGGTCAGCAGCGGGCCGACGAAACCACCGACGTTCACGCCCATGTAAAAGATCGTGAAACCGCCGTCACGCCGCTCGTCGCCAGGCGCGTATAGCGTTCCGACGATGGCGGTGGCGTTGGACTTCAGCCCGCCGCTGCCGACCGCCACGCAGACGAGGCCGACACCGATTCCCGCGAGACCGGGCAGCACGGCGAGGCTGATGTGGCCGATCATGATCAGGATCGCGCTGTAGAACAGCGTGCGTTCCGAGCCGAGCACCCGGTCCGCGACCCAGGCGCCGATCACCGCCGACAGGTAGACCATGCCGCCGTACGCGCCGACGATGCCGAGAGCGGAGGCCTTCGGCAGCGCCAGGCCGCCCTGGCTGACTTCGTAGTAGAGGTAGATCGGGAGGATGCCGAGCATCCCGTAGTACGAGAAACGCTCCCACATCTCGACGCCGAAAAGGTTCGCGAGCCCTCGTGGGTGCCCGAAAAACCTCGTGTCTCGCTGGACCTCGGTAGAGGTACTCACCATGCCGTCCTTAGTGAAGACATCGTTGTCGGTTTCCGGTTGTCATGCTAGAAGCCCACCATGTGGACCGGACACCGACGTCCGCATGATCTCTGTGGCAGCTGTCATGAAGGCGAGATTTCCGCAGCTTGAGGCATTAAAATCGCGTCAAGGTGCGCCGGGAAGTCTGGTCGGCAACAGTGTTCGTCGTTGCCGAAACCCGGAGGATGCCTTGTCCGGCCCCACCCGCCCCGCGAAAGCCGTCGCCGAGTTCGCCCGTTACCTCCGCACGGAGACGACCGGCGGGATGATCCTGCTCGGCGCCACCGCGATCGCCCTCATCTGGGCCAATTCGCCCATCGACGACATTTACCGCGCGATCCGCGATTTCCGGGTGGGCCCCGAATTCCTCCACCTGAATCTGACGATCGGCGACTGGGCGAAGGACGGCCTGCTCGCGCTGTTCTTTTTCGTCGCGGGGCTCGAACTCAAACGCGAACTCGTGGTCGGCGAACTTTCGCGGTTCAAGCAGGCGATCCTGCCGGTGGTCGCCGCGATCGGCGGCATGATCGTCCCGGCGCTGGTCGCGCTCGCGGTCGGCTGGGGGACGCCGGGCATCGAACGCGCGTGGGCCATCCCGGTCGCCACGGACATCGCGTTCGCGCTGGGCGTCCTCGCTCTGACCGCGTCGAACCTGCCGAGCAGCGCCCGCGTCTTCCTGCTCTCGCTCGCGGTGGTCGACGACCTCGGCGCGATCCTGGTCATCGCGATCCTGTTCACCGCGAAGTTCGACCTCGTCGCCGCGGGCGTCGCCGTCGTCGCGCTCGCGCTGTACGCCTACCTGCAGAAGCGCCGCGTCCGCAGCGCCTGGATCTACGTGCCGCTGGCCTTGATCACCTGGGTCGCGGTGCATTCGGCGGGCATCCACGCCACGATCGCCGGCGTCGCGCTCGGCCTGCTCACCCGCGTCCGCGCCGACGATGGCGAGGAGCACGCGCCCGCGATCCGGCTCGAACACCGGTTGCAGCCGTGGTCGGCCGCGGTCGCGGTGCCGTTGTTCGCGCTGTTCGCCGCCGGGATCAAGGTGGACAGCGAATCGCTGAGCGCGGTTTTCACCACGGCGTTGCCGCTGGCCGTGCTGGTCGGCCTGGTCGGCGGCAAGCTGGTCGGGATCTTCGGCGCCAGCCTCCTCGCGGTGAAGTTCAAGCTCGCGGAGAAACCCAGGGGCATGGGCTGGCGGGACATCGGCGCGTTGTCGATGCTCGGCGGTGTCGGGTTCACGGTGAGCCTCTTGATCGCCGATCTCGCGCTCGACGGCGAAGCCGTGGACCAAGCCAAGATGGCGGTCTTGATCGCCTCGGCCATCGCCTCGCTGACGGCCGCCGCGATGCTGCTGCACCGCAGCCGGGTGCACGCGCGCGAAGATTGAGAATGCGACACTCGCCGGTCCGCCGCGCCCGTGATCGGGGCACGTGGCACGATGACCGGTGTGAGCAGCCCCAAGCACGAACGTACCGGCCCCGACGGCGTGGGGGCCGTGCCCTACCTCCCCCTGTCGAGCGATGACGACGTGGTAGCGAGCGAGCAGTCCCTCGGGAAACTCGTCGGCGATGCCACACAACACGTCTCGACGCTGATCCGCGCCGAGGTCGAGCTGGCCAAATCCGAGGTCGTCGCGGAGGCGAAGAAGGGCCTCAAGGGCGCCATCTTCTTCCTGGTCGCGCTGGTCATCGGCCTGTACAGCTCGTTCTTCTTCTTTTTCTTCCTCGGCGAGCTGCTGTCCGAGTGGCTGATGCGCTGGGCGGCGTTCGCGATCGTGTTCGGGCTGATGCTCGTCGCGACGGCGGCCGCGGGCTTCCTCGGCTACCGCAAGGTGAAGAAGATCAAGGCACCGGAGCGCACGATCAACAGCTTCAAGGACACCGCCGCCGCGTTCAAGCCGCGTCATGACGACGCGCCCGCGGACCGCGACTGAGAAGTCTTCGAGTCGGTGCAGGCGACACCGGATCCGTCGATCGTGCGGATCGACGGTCCGTGGACCCATCGTGACGTCTCGGCGAACGGCATCCGGCTGCACGTCGCCGAACTCGGCGACGGACCGCTGGTCGTGCTGCTGCACGGGTTCGCCGAGTTCTGGTGGGCCTGGCACCACCAGTTGACCGCGCTCGCCGGCGCCGGTTTCCGCGTGGTCGCGGTCGATCTGCGCGGCTATGGCGACTCCGACAAACCCCCGCGCGGCTACGACGCCTGGACGCTCGCGGGTGACGTCGGCGGGCTGATCAAGTCGCTCGGCGCGCGCAAGGCCCATCTCGTCGGGCATGCCTGGGGCGGCATGCTCGCCTGGACGGTCGGCGCGCTGCACCCGCGGTTGGTCGCGTCGGTCAGCGTGCTGGGCGGCGCGCATCCGCTGGCGTTGCGCCGGGCCGTCCGGCGGCCGGGGCAGCTGCGCGCTTCGGGGCATCTGTTCCGCTTCCAAATGCCGATGGCGCCGGAAAAATGGCTGGTCAAGGACGACGCGCTCGCCGTCGAAGAGCTCTTCCGCGCCTGGTCCGGTCCACAGTGGACGGACACCTCCGACTTCACCGAGACGGTGCGGACGTTCCGGCAGGCGATGCTGGTGCCGGGGGTGCCGCACAGCGCGCTCGAGTACTACCGATGGGCGTTCCGCGCGCAGTTCCGCGGCGAAGGACGCCGGTTCAGCGAAGCGCTGCAAGGCCGCTTCGCCCCTCGCGTGCTTCAACTGCACGGCGAGGAAGACCGGTGCGTCCTGCCCGACACCGCGGCGGCGTCTCGCCGCTGGGCCCCTGAAGCCCGTCTCGAACGCTGGCCCGGAATCGGCCACTTCCCGCATCTGGAGGCCCCGGAGCGCACGTCGGCCGCGCTGCTGGACTTCTTCCGTATCTTGGAAGCATGACCGAACGCAAACCGACGGGCGTGTCGTTCGAGTCCTGGGTGGACAGGCAGATCAGCGCCGCGGAGGCGAAGGGCGAGTTCGACGACCTCCCCGGCGCGGGGAAGCCACTGCCGAAGACCGACGGCAAGGACACCGCGCTGGCCTGGGTGGTGAACAAGGTGCGCGCCGAGGGGCACGACGTTTCGGCGCTGCTGCCGCCTTCGCTGGCGATCGCGAAGGAACTGGACGACCTGCCGGACACGCTGGCTCGGGTCCGTCGTGAGGCGCGAGTGCGGGAGATCGTCGAGGACCTGAACGAACGGATCCGCGCCGAGCACCGGCGTCCCGCGGGCGGTCCGGTGCTGCGAGCACGGCCGCTGGACGTGGAGGAGACCGTGGCCTCCTGGCGCGAAGGCCGCTAGTTCGCGCAGGGCCCCGTCGACGTGTTCGCGCTCAGCGCGGGAGCCGTCTCCACCACCGGCCGCACCTGCTCGGAAGTCAGCGTGAAGCCGGTCTCCGGATCCTCGACCGCCGCGCCGAAGACCACCCCGATGACCTCGCCTTCGGGGTTGATCATCGGCCCGCCCGAGTTGCCGCTGCGCACCTGCCCGCGCACGGTGAACACGTCGCGCTGCACGGTGTTGGCCTCGTAGATGTCCGGCCCGCGCAGGTTGATCCGGCCGCGCACTCTGGCGGGCGTCGCGGTGTACGGCCCGTCGAGCGGGTAGCCGAGCACGATCGCGTTGTCGCCTGCCCGCGCGACCCGCGGCGTGAACGGGAGGACCGGCGCCTGGAGCCGCGGCACCGCGAGCACGGCCACGTCGGCCTCGGGGTCGAAGTAGACGACCCTGGCCGGGAACTTGCCGGAAGTCGATTCGATGGCGACCTCGTCGGTCCCCGCGACGACGTGCGCGTTCGTCATCACGCGCTGCGGCGCGACGACGAATCCGCTGCCCTCCAGCGCCCGCGAACACGAAGTCGCGTTGCCGCGGATCTTCACGACACTGCGGTGCACCTGTTTGACGATCGCGCTCGCCTGCAGCGCGGTGTCCGGCGGACTGGTGTCCTCGACGTTCGGCTTCTGGAACGGGTCCACAATGGACGGGAAGCCGGAGGCGTCCAGCAGTTTGCGCAGTTCGCTCGGGAAGCCCTGCGCCGCCTCGGGCATGACGTCGTTCACTTCGCCGAGCACGACCGAGCTGTTGATCGACTTGGCCAGCCCGGGCACTCCCGAAACGGCCGTCAGCGGCGTCGCGATCAGCCACGCGACCACGAACACCACGGCGGCCTGCACCACCGCGCCGAGCGTCTTGTCGACGCCGGAAAGCTTGTCCGGGTTGATCTTCTGCCGCAGCTTCCGCCCCGCCCAGACCCCGAGGGTCTCGCCGAGCGCGACCAGGAACACCACGGTGGCCACCGCGAAGGCGACCTTCGCCGCCGGATGCTCGAAGAGTTCGACGATCAGCGGCGCGATCTTGATCCCCGCCAGCGCGCCGAGCACCACCCCGACCAGCGAGGGGAGGGCGATGATCACCCCCTGGAACGCGCCGGACACCCCCGCCAGCAGCGCGAGGAGGATCACCAGTACGTCGACCCAGTTCACCGGCGCCTACTCCTTCTCCGGCACTTGCCGCCCGTCGACCCGCGCCTGATGTTCGGCCAACGCTACGTCAAGCTCCCGGACGTCGCCGTGGTCCCAGTCCCGTTCCCAGCCGCCGAGCGACAACGTCATCGCCAGCAGGCCGCCCGTGAACCCCCAGACGAACATCCCGCCGACGTCGAACGCGGGCCCCTTCCAGTCGTAGCCCTCGCGGGTGACCTGGAACCGGTTGGCCGGATCGGCGAGCTCGGCGATCGGCACCCTGGCCACCGCCGCGGTCTCGCCGGGATCGACGGCGTGCACCGGCGACGGCGTCCGCCAGTAGGCGAGCACCGGCGTCACGGCGAAGCTCGACACCGGCACGAAGAGCTCCGGGAAGACCGCCACCGGCAGCACTCCCGAGGGTTCGACGCCGGTCTCCTCTTCCGCTTCGCGCAACGCGGTGCCGACCGGCCCGCCGTCCTCCGGTTCGGCACCCCCGCCGGGGAAGCTGACCTGCCCGGCGTGCGAGCCGAGCGTGTCGGCGCGGCGCTGGAGCAGGACGTCGGGCCCCTGCGGGCCCTCGCCGAAGAGCATCAGGACGGACGCGGACCGGTAGGTCGCGTCCCGCGGCACGCTGAACCGGCTGAACGCGTCCGCGCCGACCTCGCCGCTGATCTTGACCAGCGGCTGCAACCAGGCGGGCACGGCCTCCGGGTCCACGAGGGGGCCGGTCATGGTGTCCCTTCCACAGCGGCGCGCACCTGGTCAGTGTTCAGGAAGACGCGTGGGTTCTCGATGAGCCGGACGTCGCCACCCGCCGTGACCAGGTACGTCGCCGGGAGGGAGGAAGGGACCTTTAGTGCCGTCCGCACCGGACCCGACTGGCCATCACCGTCGAACACGGACGGCAGCCGGACACCCAGCTCGGCCAGCATCGCCAGCCCGTCGGCTCCGGAACTCGCGACCTGGACGAGGAGCACGCGCGCGGCACCGGGCTGCGCGGCGTACTTCTGGAGCAGCGGCAGTTCGGCGCGGCACGGCTCGCACCACGACGCCCACAGGTTGACCAGCACAGGGCCGCCCGAGACCACCTTCGCGAGGTCGACCCGGGAGCCGTCGCCGAGGCATTCGACGTCGACTCCGCGCAGCTTCGCCACTTCGCCCGGCCCAGCCGGTGGGCAAGGGGCGAGCGCGGCCTTCGCGCGCGCGGCCGTGAGATCCCCCGACGTTTTGGCGGGCGCCTGGCCGTCACGCGTCGTGAGCAGCGCGACGATCAGGGCCACCACCAGCACGGCGGCGCCGAGGGCCAGTTTGGTGACCCTGGTCACCGGCGGGCCGCCAGGTCCAGGATGTGCTCGCGTTCTTCGCCCTTGACCAGCTTCGCGGCCTCTTCGAACCCCGTCGGGCCGAGTCCGTACGAGGGGCACATCTTCGCCAGCGGGCAGGCCCCACAGGCGGGTTTACGGGCGTGGCACACGCGACGGCCGTGGAAGATCGTCCGGTGCGAGAGGAGCGTCCACTCCTTGCGCGGGATCAGCTCGCCGACGGCGTGCTCGACCTTGACCGGGTCCTCCTCCTCGGTCCAGCCCCAGCGGCGGACGAGACGGCCGAAGTGCGTGTCGACGGTGATCCCGGGAACCCCGAAGGCGTCGCCGAGCACGACGTTGGCCGTCTTGCGGCCGACACCCGGCAGCGTGACGAGGTCTTTCAGCTTGCCGGGCACTTCGCCGTCGTAGCGCTCGACCAGGGCGGCGCCCAGCCCCATCACCGAGTTCGCCTTGGCGCGGAAGAACCCCGTCGGCCGGAGGTACTCCTCGAGTTCGGCGCGGTCGGCGCCGGCGTAATCGGCGGCCGTCCGATAGCGGGCGAAGAGCGCGGGCGTGACCTGATTCACGCGGACGTCGGTGGTCTGCGCCGAAAGCACGACCGCGACCAGCAATTCGAGCGGAGTGGTGAAGTCAAGCTCACAGTGCGCGTCCGGGAACTCGTCGTCGAGGCAACGCTTCATCCGCCTGGCGCGTCTCACCAATGCGAGCCGGCTTTCACCCTTGCCACCCGCACGGGGGGCGTTGGTGGGGGCAGGAGGCACCCCGATAGCCTACGGGCGCCATCGGACGAGCCAGTGGGAGCACCCGCCGGTCGACGGCCGACACGCCAGAGCACCACCTCGGCGCTTCGATCGAGGACGCCATGAGCGAGGATCTGGAGTAATGCACAACTTTTCGGAATTCCCGGGGCAGGGCGCATGACCGTCTGGTTCGTCATCCTGGTGCCACTGGTGATCATGTTCTTCGCGCTGTTCATGGAACGCGTGGAGACCAGGCTCAAGCACGTCGCGGTACAGGAGAACGAGGTCGAGGAGTTCCTCGAGCAGGCTCAGCCCAACGAGGTCAGGGCCCTTTACGGGCACGGCATCGGGCGCGCGCTCGAGCTTTTCCGGCTGCGCAGGCTGGGCGGGAAGGCGGCCAGGCTTCGCGCGCGACGCGTGCGGAGTTAGGCTCCACGTTCGAGCGAGATCGTTCCCGGCCGCCCGCACGTTCGGCGTGCCGACGAGCGATCTCGCGCGCACGACCTAGACTGACGCGAAAAGTGATCGACGACACGGTCCTCGGCAGAATGAGGATCGACGTCGTATCTCGATGAGGAGGCACCCGAGGTGGACGAAACCCTGGCCCGAGCGGGCATTTTCCAGGGTGTTGAGCCGGCAGCCGCCGAGGCGCTGGCACAGACCTTGGAATCCGTGGAGTTCCCTCGCGGGCATGTCATCTTCAACGAGGGTGAACCCGGCGACAAGCTTTACATCATCCAGTCCGGCAAGGTGAAGATCGGCCGCAAGTCACCCGACGGCCGCGAGAACCTGCTGGGCATCTTCGGCCCGTCCGACATGTTCGGCGAGCTGTCCATTTTCGACCCCGGCCCGCGGACGTCCAGCGCGACGACCGTGACCGAGGTCCGCGCGGTGACGATGGACCGCCCGGCGCTGCGGCAGTGGATCTCCACCCGCCCGGAGATCGCCGAGCAGTTACTGCGAGTGGTCGCCCGTCGGCTGCGCCGGACGAACAACATGGTCGCCGAGCTGATCTTCACCGACGTTCCCGGCCGCGTGGCGCGTGCGCTGCTGCAGCTGGCGCAGCGCTTCGGCAGCCAGGAAGCCGGCCTGCTGCGGGTCACGCACGACCTGACGCAGGAAGAGATCGCCCAGTACGTCGGCGCCTCGCGCGAGACCGTCAACAAGGCTCTCGCCGACTTCGCGCACCGTGGCTGGCTGCGGCTCGAAGGCAAGAGCGTGCTGATCCTGGACCCGGAGCGCCTGGCCCGCCGCGCCCGTTGATTTCAAGTACGTGAAGGCCCCCTTCATTGCGCTAGACGCAATGAAGGGGGCCTTCACGTACTTGCGCTGAACACAGTGCTCGACACAACGAAGAGCCGGGCGCCACCCCCGACGTGGCGCACCGGCTCTTCGCTGTGCGCGGACCATCCCCCGACGATCCGCGCTCCCCGCCCTCCGGAACAAGGCCCCGACCCGTACGCCGGAGGGAGCTGGAGTCTGTGTGATTGTCGTTCAACCATCCACGGCCATCGGCCGTGAACTCAAGCTCTTTCACTCTCAAGGACGCCAAACGCGTCGATTTGTTGCCCCGAATGACCCAGAATGGACCGACTGTTACCCGATCGTGATGAATCGAGGGCGCTTCGATCCGCGTAGTACCCAAAACCGGTGGTGACCAAACTTACCGCCACAGATCTGGTACTCGCGTACCAAAGTGTTCATACTGGTACGCGTGTCCCAGTCTGTGTCCGCTTCCGCCGAGAGCCACCGCACCTCCCTCGCCGACTACCGAGCCGCGCTGACCGCGCCCGGATCCCGCGGGGCGGTGATCGCGTCCCTGCTCGCCCGCCTGCCGATCGCGATGATCGGCATCTCCGCGCTGCTCTACGTCCAGCGCGAGACAGGCTCCTTCGCCTCGGCCGGGCTGGTTTCGGCCGGGTCGCTGGTGGGCGTCTCCGTCGGCGCGGTCGTGCAGGGACGGCTCATCGACCGCTTCGGGCCGACAAGGCCGCTGCTGACCACCACGGTGCTGTTCGCGCTGGCGATGACCGCGCTGGTGTTCGCGATCGAGGCGCACGCGCCGACCCTCGTGCTGGTCCCGCTCGCCTTCGGCACCGGGATCACGGAACCGATGGTCGGTTCGGCCTCACGCGCGCTGTGGACCCGCCTGCTGCCCGCCGGGCCGACGCGGAACGCCGCGTTCTCCTACGAGGCGATCAGCATGGAGGTCTTCTTCATCCTCGGCCCCGGGTTCGCGGGACTGCTGATCGCCGCGCCGTGGGCGGGCACCGGCATCGTGACCGGCTCGCTGACCATGATCGCGGGCGCGGTGCTGTTCGCGCTGAGCCCGACCGTGCGCGCCTGGGGTCCGTCGCCTTCGTCAGGCGGCAAACTGCTCGGTGCGCTGGCCAGCCCCGGGATGCGCACGCTCGCGGTCGCCGCGCTGGGCTTCGGCGCCGTGATCGGGTTCGTCGAGGTCGCCGTCCCGGCGGCCGCCGCCGAGGCGGGGAACACCTCCATCGGCGGCCTGCTGCTCTCGGCCTGGTCGGTCAGCTCGGTCGCGTTCGGGGTCGCGTACAGCCTGCGCCCGTGGCCGCGTCAGATGGGCCTGCGGTTGCCGGTGCTGCTGGCCGGATTCGGCGCGCTGGTGGCGCTGCTCGCGCTGCCCGGCTCGCTCTGGGGCCTCGCGCTCGCCATGCTCGCCGCGGGCGCGCTCATCACACCGCAGTCGACGACGCATTCGGCGGCCATCGAGATCGCCGCGCCGAAGGGCACAGCGGCCGAGGCGTTCGGCTGGGTGCTCACCGCGGTGACCCTCGGTCTCGCGTTCGGGCAGTCGATCAGTGGCTACCTGGTCGAGCACGCCGGGCACGAAGCGGCCTTCCTCGCCGCCGGCGGTGTCGGGTTCGCGCTCGCCGCGGTGGTGTGGCTGTTGCGCGGCACGTTCCGCCCGCAGCCGGCCGGAGCCGTCGCCGAAGCCCCCGAACTTGTCGGTGCCGCCCGCTAGCTTGCGGGCATGGACCTGACTGCCGCCACCCGCTCCCTCTCGTCCGCCGTTTCCGCCGCCGCCCGGCTGCTCACGGCCCGCTCCGGCCTGCTCCTGCGCGCCGGGAAGAACGGGCTGACCGTCGGCGGCAGCGACAGTGAACGGACGGTCCGCCTTACCGGTGACGCCATGGTCCACACCGACGGCGAGGTGATCGTCCCGGCCGGACCGCTCGCGGAAACACTGCGAATGCTCGAAGACGACCTGGTGCGCCTGGTCGTCGAGGGTTCGCGGCTGGCCGTGCGGGTCGAAGGCGGCCGTTACGCGCTTCCGCTGCTGAGCCGGGAACTGCACCTCCCGGACCTGCCGCCGAAGGTGTCCGAAGTGGACGGTCACGCGCTGGTGACGGCGTTGCGCACCGTCGCGGGCACGGCGGCGAAGGACGACGCACTGCCGATGTTCACCGGCGTCCGCGTGCAGAGCTTCAGCCGTGAGCTGCGGCTGACGGCGTCCGACCGGTACCGGATGGCCGTGGCCACCCTGCCACTGCGGTCCGAAGGCGAGCCGATCGACGCGCTCGTCCCGGCAGGCCTCCTCGCGGAGACGGCGAAGCAGGCACGCGGCGTCGTCGGCCTGCACGGCGACAAGACCCGCTTCGGGCTGAGCTGGGCCGGAGTCACCGTCACCACCGCCGTACTCGACGCGGGATTCCTGTCGGAGAAGCTGATCGAGTCGTCCACTGTGGACACCACGGTCGAGGTCGGCGCCGACGCGCTGGCCGCCGCCGTGCGCCGGGTTGGCGTCTACGCGGACGATCGCCGGGTATTGACCTTGGAGGTCGGCGACTCGCATGTGCGGCTGGCCAGTTCCAAGCAGGACACCGGGGAGGCCGAGGAGACGTTGAAGGCCGAGGTTTCGGGCGGCCGGACGTCACCTTCGTTCCAGGCGCGTTACCTGCTGGACGCACTGCAGGGTTTCGCTGGGGAACGGGTGCGGCTCGAGATCCAGCCCGGGATGCGGGCCTGCGTCATCCGTGCGGTGGAGCCGGGCGAGGTGAAGCTGACGTACTACGTGATGCCGATGCTGGCGCGCTGATACTCGCCTCGTGAGTGGCAAGGACGGTTAGAACCGTCCTTGCCACTCACGAGGAGTCAGGCGGAAGCGGCCTTCACGGCGGCCTCGATCTCACCGAACGAGGGGTTCACCATCGCCTTCGAGCCGACGAAGACCGTCGGCACGACCTCGTTCCCGTTCGCCACCGAACGCACCCGCGCGGCGGCGTCCGGATCCTCCCAGATGTTGACCCTCTTCACCTTGAAACCGCTCTTCGACAGCGGCCGTTCCAGCGCGGCGCAGAACCCGCATCCGGGGCGCCAGTAGAACTCGACCTCGACGTCACTCATTCGCCGTCCTCCGACCTCAAGTAGTCCAATTGTGCCTGCACACTCCACTCCGCGGGCGCCCACAGAGCCTTGTCGACGTCGGCGTAGACGACCTCGACGACCTGGCGCGGGGTGGCGTCGGCGCCGAGCTTCTCCAGCGCGGAACGCACCTGGTCGAGCCGTTCTTCCCGGTGCGCCAGGTATTCGCGCGCGGTCGCGGCCAGGTCGGGCAGTTCGGGGCCGTGCCCCGGAAGTCCGATGGTGCCGCCGGGGAGGCCGATGAGTTTCCGCAGCGAGCGCAGGTAGTCGCCGAGGTCGTGGAGCACAGTGGTGCCGCGGCCGAGGATGGTGTCGCCGGTCAGGATCTGCCCGTCGGACACGAGGCAGATCGAGTCGCCGGTGTGGCCGGGCGTGTGCAGCACCGACAGCCGGAGACCGGCCGCCTCGATCATCTCACCGTCCACAAGGGACTTCCCGCCGACGCAGAGCGACTCGTCGAAGGCCCGCACCGGGGCACCGGCGCGCTCGGCGAACCAGGGCGCGCCCTCGGCGTGGTCGGGGTGGTGGTGGGTCAGCACGATCAGCTCGACGGCGCCGGTTTCCGCCAGCAGCGTCAGATGCTCGACGTCTTCGTGACCAGGGTCGACGACAACGGAGCCGGCCGCGCCCGGCCCGCGCAGCACCCAGGAATTAGTGCCCTCCAACGTCATCGACGACGGGTTGTGCTCCAGCAACACGGAAGCCGTCGGCGTGACCTGGCGCAGCACGCCGTACGCGGGGGCGCTCATGCCGGGTCCAGGACGACGCGGACCTTGTCGCCTTCGCGCACCAGCGTCGGCATGATCTTCGAGATCTCGCGCTCGACGGCCTGAGCCGCGGCCGCCGAGCCGAATTCGCCCAGTTCCGCGAGCGTCATCCAGGTCGGTGGCATGAGCATGCGACGCCCTTCCTTGGCATCGGCGATGGCCTCCTCGGGCCGCTGCCAGCCGGAGCTGACGGCCTCGGAGGTGGCGCCGTCCGCCTGCTGCCCCTCGGGCAGCACGGCGACGAAGAAGCAGGTGTCGTAACGGCGCGGTTCCTGCGGCGGGGTGACCCAGTTCGCCCACGGGCGCAGGAGATCCGCGCGCAGTGTCAGGCCGTTGGCTTCGAGGAACGCGGCGAGGGAGAGTTCCCGGGAGACCAGCTTCGCGCGGGCGTCGTGGTAGGGCGTCGTGTCGGTGACGACGGCGTCCCCGATGCTCGCGAGCAGCACGCCCGACTCCTCGAACGTCTCCCGCACGGCCGCGCACACCAGGGCGCGGGCGAGCGATTCGTCGCAGCCGAAGCGTTCCGCCCACCACGCGGGCTCCGGGCCCGCCCAGCTGACGGAGGTGTCGACATCGCGGGAATCCACGCCACCGCCCGGGAAGACGGTCATCCCGCCGGCGAACGGCATGCCCTTCACCCGGTGCTGCAGGAAGACCTCGACGCCGTCGGTGCCGTCGCGGAGGAGGATCACGGTCGCCGCGTCCTTGGGTGTCACCGGCACGCCGTCGGCGTTGGCGCGAGTGCCCACCCCGGCCCCCACCGGGATGTCGAATGTCAGTTCTTCAGCCACACCAGCAACCTAACATCGCGATTTGGCACCTGGTTGCGATCGTTGCGCGTGCAACTATCGCAACCAGGTGCCGAATTGCGTGGGACTTGCTAGGACCAGCTCGAACCGCTGCTGCGCGAAGCACCGTTCAGCCGGATCTTCGCCGCTTCGGCGCGCTCCCGTTCGGCGAGCTCGGCGTGCAGCTCGCGCAGGAGCGCGCGGTCGCGCTCGCTCAGGCTGGGGTCGTCGAGGTCGAGAGCGGGCAGCTCGACGACCTCGTGCATGCTCGGCTTGCCCGTGGCGATCTCGCGGCCCTTTTCGGGGTCCTCCTTGAGCGCCTGGCGCAGCTGCGCCACCTCGGCCGGAGTCAGGTCGGCCGTGCGCTCGGCGCGGGTCTCCGCCCGCGACTTGCGCGGTGCCGCCGACTCCGCCGAAGACGACGGCGTCGCCGCGGGTGCCTGCTGCACGATCGGCACCACCGGCGCGATCGGCTCGACCGGTTCGTGCGTGCCGCTGCCGACCGGTCGCAGCCCGTGCCTGCTCGGCTGCTCCTTGACCGGCTCCGGAGCCGGGGCGGGAGCGGGCGGCGGGGTCACCGGCTCGGATCGAAAGTCACTGGAGTGGGTACTCCCGGTGACCCAGACAGGACTCGCGGCCGACGACGCGGCCTGGTGGTACGCGGACCGTGCGACGCCGGGGCCTGCGACCTCGACGACCGAACGGATCCCCGCGCGGCGAAGCGCGGTGTCCACACGGAACGCGACCGCGGGCGGGTTGCCCTCCGGGCCGATCTCGACCAGGACCACCCGCTGCGGCAGCGCGCCGGGCACGCTGCCCGCCGGCGTGTTCCGCCACACCGCGTGCACCGACCGGACGTCCGGCAGCACCTGCAGGGTGCGGTCGAGCGCCTCGACGAGACCGAATTCGGGCTGGTTCTCACCGGTGAACCGGTGGGTGAGCACCGGCTCGTCCTCCTCGACGACCAGCAGGTCGTTCGCCAGGGTGGCGTCGGACCTGCTCATCTCCAGGACGAGCGCGAGTTCACGCTGTTCGGCCGAGCTCACCGGGATCTTCCCCGCGATCAGGGTGCCGGTGGTGAGCTCCACCGCTTCGTCGATGTGCGCACGCGCGATCAGCTCACGCGCTTCGGTCAAAGCACTGTCGTCGATCCGACCCGCCAAGGCCAGTAACAGGTTGTGCAGGCGCAGGGGCACCGAGAACCCGTCCATGGGCGGGCCGTCGTGGACCTCCACCATTGCTCTGCTCCCTCCCGGCTCGCCTGGTGGAGCGAGCGTTAAGCGGCGACCAGCCGACTTCCGGTGTCCACCGCGCCCACACAGATCAGCTCGGAGTTGGCGAGCGCGGTGCGGTGATAACCGGTGAGGTCGATGCTCGGCGGGAGAACCTCGACGCCGGGCTCCTCGTCACCCAGCACGCGCAGGACGCGCTGCAGTTCGCCGGTCAGCCTCGGCAGCCCGTTGAGCGCCGTGACCAGGAGGACTCGTTTCGCCCCACCCTCGCCGACCACACCGAGGTGTCGCCAGCTTTGCCGCACTTCACCCACATCCGGCCGTCCCCGCAACGTCGCGTGGATCAATACGGACACAGAGTCGACGGAGTTCACCCATTCGGGCGCACTCTGCGTGAATGTGTACCTGGTCTCGGTGACGTCGTCTACCCCCAGGGTGGAACTCACCTGATGCCAGTCGGCTCCGTGAGGAATGAGCCCGGCGACTAGCAGGCGATACTCGGTTTGATCCAGGTCGATCCTGTGCTTAAGCAAAGACCTGGGCAGGGTCCGCGCGAGCGTGCCCATCGCGCCCTCGCCCAGCCAGTCACGGAACCGCCACAGGAGCTGGTCCGGCAGCCGTCCGGCCAGCCGGAGCAGGAGCTCGTGCGAGGACCGTTCGATGTCCGGGTCCATCACTTCACCTCCACGATCAGTTCGATCTCGACCGGCGCCCCGATCGGCAGCTCGGCGACCCCGACGGCCGAGCGGGCGTGGATACCCGCCTCGCCGAAGATCTCGCCGAGCAGCTCGGACGCACCGTTGATCACCGCGGGCTGACCGGTGAAGCCCTCCGCGGACGCGACGAAGCCGACGACCTTGACCACCCGCACGACGTTGTCGATGCCGACGACCGAGTCGACCGCGGCGAGGGCGTTGAGGATCGACGTCCGCGCGTACTGCTTCGCCTCTTCGGGGCTGACCTCGGCGCCGACCTTGCCGGTCGCCTCGAGCTCACCCTTGACGAAGGGCAGCTGCCCGGCCGTGTAGACGTGCGAACCCGTGCGGACGGCGGGCACGTAGGCCGCCAGCGGGGCGGCGACGGCAGGCAGCTCGATACCGAGCTCGGCGAGTCGATCGCTCCAGGTCATGGCTTCAATCCCTCAGTTCTTCGCTCGTTTGAGGTAGGCGACGTGCTGCTCGCCGGTCGGGTTCGGGAGCACGGTGACGAGCTCCCAGCCGTCCTCTCCCCACTGGTCGAGGATCTGCTTGGTGGCGTGGATCAACAGGGGGACGGTCGCGTACTCCCACTTGGTGGCGCTCATGTCCGGGAGCGTAGCCAAACCGGCAAGCGCGCCCGACACACATGCGCGAAACCCTCTCGCGACCCGTTCGCCGAATTCCCGTCGATGTGGTTCACTTCACACCTACTCGGGAGTAGATAGGACGCCGACATGCGGACGACGAAGTCCCTCGCCGCCACCTTCCTGGCCGCGACCCTTGCCCTGATCTGCGCTTCACCGGCGAACGCCGACGAGGAACTCCCCGTTCCATGGACCCTCGCCGCGGCGCTGCCCGCGCAGGCGGCGAATCCCGGCGGCCCGCCACCCGGCGCGAACGACTTCGACTGCCGTCCGAGCGAGGCCCATCCGAATCCGGTGGTGCTCACCCACGGCCTCAGCGCCAACCAGACGGTGAACTGGCAGACGTTCGCCCCGCTGCTCAAGAACAACGGTTACTGCGTCTTCTCCCTGACCTACGGGGTCCCGGGGAAGCCGCTGCCGATCTACCAGCCCGGCGGCCTCCTGCCGATGGAGCAGAGCGCGAAGGAGCTTTCGGCGTTCGTCGACAAGGTGCTCGGCGCGACCGGCGCGTCCAAGGTGGACCTCCTCGGCCATTCCGAAGGCACGTTGATGCCTTCCTATTACGTGAAATTCCTCGGCGGTGCGTCCAAAGTGGACAAGTACGTCAGCCTGACCCCGCTCTGGGACGGCACGACCTTGCTCGGTGCCTCGCATCTCTACGCGCTCGCCGTCGCGCTGGGGCTCGCGCCCGGGTTCAACGGCATCCTCGATCCCGCCTGCGGCTCGTGCCGCCAGTTCCTGCGCGGCTCGGAATTCCTCACGAAACTGCGGTCGGGCAACGGCGTCTTCCAGCCGGGCGTGACCTACACGAACATCATGACCGCTACGACGAGGCCGTCGTCCCGTACACGAGCGGCATGGGCAAGGGCCCGAACGTGAAGAACATCGTCCTGCAGGACAGCTGCGTGCTGGACCTGGCCGAGCACGCCGGCGTCGCCGCCGACCGCAACGCGGCCGGGCACGTCCTCAACGCGCTGGACCCGGCGCACGCGAAGCCGGTCCCCTGCGTGCCCGCGACCCCCATCGGCTCGTGAGTGAGTGGGGCCGTTAGCGCCAAGGGTGGCTTAGGTTCCTACCGCCGGTGCGCGAGCGGCGGTGTCGCTTGACTGGACGGACGACACGCGGCGGAGCCCCGGGCGCGGTCGTGTCGTCCATCCAGTCACGCGTGTCGTCCCCCGGATCACGCGTGTCGTCCGCCGGATCACGTGACATCGCCGGTCAAGTCTCGTGAGCGGTAAGGACGATCCAAATCACTCACGAGCCCCCGCGCTACCGTCACCCGCATGGAGACCTGGCGTGTGGTCGCGACCGTCCTGCTCGCCGCGGCCGGGCTGCCGCTGGTGCTGGTCCTGATGGCGAAGGCACGGGACCGCACGGACCGCTCGTCGACGGTCGCGATCACCGGCGCGGTGGCCTTCGTGGTCCTCTTGCTGCTCGGTGTGGTGATGCTCACGGTACTGCCCGGCGCTCTGACCTGGGGCGTCGTCGCAGTGGTCGCCGCTGCGCTCGGCGTCATGATGCTGGCGAGCTGACCGCTCAATTAGGGTGGGACCGGTGAGCACATCCCTTGCCGGCTGGACCGACGAACTCGCGAGAGCCAGGCTGCATTTCGTCACCGGTAAGGGCGGGACGGGCAAGACCACGCTCGCCGCCTCCCTCGGCCTCGCGCTCGCCAAAGGCGGGCGCCGGGTGCTGCTGATCGAGGTCGAAGGCCGCCAGGGCATCGCCCAGCTCTTCGACACCGAGCCGCTGCCGTACGCCGAGCAGCGCATCGCGGCCGTTCCCGGCGGCGGCGAACTGCGCGCCCTGCACATCGACGTCGAGGCCGCGCTGCTCGAATACTTCGAGATGTTCTACAACCTCGGCTTCGCGGGGCGGACGCTGCGGCGGATGGGCGCGATCGAGTTCGCGACCACGCTCGCGCCGGGGCTGCGCGACGTCCTGCTCACCGGGAAGATCAAGGAATGCGTCGGCCGCACTGAATCGGACGGCCGCCACACCTACGACGCCGTCGTCGTCGACTCGCCGCCCACCGGCCGGGTCGTGAAGTTCCTCGACGTCACCAAGGCGCTGACCGATCTCGCCAAGACCGGCCCGATCCGCGGCCAGGCCGACGGGGTCGTGCGCCTGCTGCACTCCGGTGAGACCGCGGTCCACCTGGTGACGCTGCTGGAAGAGATGCCGGTGCGGGAGACCGTCGAAGCGGTCGCCGAACTCGACGGCGCGGATCTGCGCCCCGGCGCGGTGCTGGTCAACCGGGTTCGCCCGCCGCGACTGCCCGCCCGTTCGGTGACCGCCGCCGCGGACGGCCGCGTCGACGCCTCGCGCGTCCGCGCCGGCCTCGCGTCGGCCGGGCTGAACCTGCCCGACAGCACCCTCGACGCGTTGGTCGAGGAGACCGTCGAGCACGCCGTGCGGGTCGCGGCCGAGCAGCGCGCCCGCGAGCAACTCGCCGAAGCGGACTTGCCGGGCCTCGAACTGCCGGATCTGACCGACGGCGTCGACGTCGCGGCGCTCTACGACCTCGCCGAAGCGCTGACCGAGCAGGGGGTGCGCTGATGTCGGACGTCCTCGAGGTCGACCGGCTGATCGACGATCCGGAAAGCCGGGTCATCGTGTGCTGCGGGTCCGGCGGGGTCGGCAAGACGACCACCGCGGCGGCGCTGGCGTTGCGCGCGGCCGAACGCGGGCGGCAGACGGTGGTGCTCACCATCGACCCGGCCCGGCGGCTGGCACAGGCACTCGGCCTGCGCGAACTGGGCAACCACCCGAAGCAGGTGCAGGTCGAAGGCTTCGAGCCCAAGGGGGAGCTCTGGGCGATGATGCTCGACATGCGCCGCACCTTCGACGACATGGTGCGCGTGCACGCCGGCCCGGAGCGCGCCGAGCAGCTGCTGCAGAACCCCTTCTACCAGACCATTTCCACGTCGTTCTCCGGAACGCAGGAGTACATGGCGATGGAGAAGCTGGGGCAGCTCGCGGCCACCGACGAGTGGGATCTGATCATCGTCGACACGCCGCCCAGCCGGTCGGCGCTGGACTTCCTCGACGCGCCGACGCGGCTTTCCAGCGCGCTCGACGGCCGGATGATCCGCCTGCTCACCGGTCCGGCCAAGGCCGGCGGCTGGGGCCTGCGCAAGGTCGTCAACGCCGGGTTCTCGATGTTCGCGAAGGCCGTCTCGACCATCATCGGCGGCCAGCTGCTGACCGACGCTTCGGCGTTCATGCAAGCCTTCGACAGCATGTTCGGCGGCTTCCGCGAACGCGCGCGCAAGACCGCCGAGCTGCTGCGGTCCGGCGGGACGTCGTTCCTCGTGGTGGCCGCGCCGGAGCCGGACGCGCTGCGCGAAGCGTCCTACTTCGTGGAGCGGCTCTCG
Source organism: Amycolatopsis lurida (assembly GCF_900105055.1). Taxonomy (NCBI): domain Bacteria; kingdom Bacillati; phylum Actinomycetota; class Actinomycetes; order Pseudonocardiales; family Pseudonocardiaceae; genus Amycolatopsis; species Amycolatopsis lurida. Next base: position 4,570,017 of record NZ_FNTA01000004.1, on the reverse strand, counting down.
GAGGAGAGCATGCCGCTGGCCGGGCTGGTCGCGAACCGGACGCACCCGGTGCTGGCGCCGTTGTCCAGCGCCGAAGCCATCGCGGCCGCCGAGCAGCTGGCGAAGGGCGAGGTCGGCGCTCCGCTGGCCGAAGCCGTCCTTCGCCTGCACGCGGACCGGGTCGCGCTGGCCGATCGAGAGACGCGGCTGCTCGCCAGGTTCACGCGGGCGCATCCCGAGGTCCCGCTGGTGCGGGTGCCCGCGCTCCCCAGTGACGTGCACGATCTCGAGGGCCTGCGCGACATCGGCACGCGTCTGGCCACCCAGTCCTGAATCTCCGTGAAGGGCCCCTTCCCTACCTTGGACTCAGGGAAGGGGCCTTTTCACGAAGCCATGGTCACGAGACTCGGACGCGTACGTCTTCCTCTTCGTCGATCCCGGTGAAACTGCGCTTCGCCGCTTCAAGCAGGTCCGCCCAGCTGGAAACGTCCGGCCGCCGCCGCAGCAGCGCCCGCCGTTCCCGTTCGGTCATACCTCCCCAGATGCCGAAGTTGATCCGGCCATCGAGCGCTTCGGCAAGGCATTCCGTCCTGACCGGGCAACCGAGGCAGACCGCCTTGGCCCGGTTCTGTTCCGCCCCCCGGACGAACAAACCGTCCGGATCGGTGTCGCGGCACGACGCATTGACTCGCCAGCTCGACTGGTTGGTTTCCATACCCCCAGCTCCCTACCCTGGTGTTCGACACACCACGGGGGGACGAAAAGCCTGCGCTCCTGCCCCCATGAGCGTGTCTCCCTGTGTGCTCACGTCGGTTGAGCCGACACCTCCCCGGTGCCGGTGCCTCCGTTCGGTCGAATGCGACTGCCGCTCGCACTCACCCGTCTGTCGGCTTTTTCATACGTGAGACGTTGACGGACTGTAGGGGCCCTCGGTTCCCCCCGCCAAGCCCTAGAATGCCTGTCGTTACCGAAAGTCACCTCATGGGGTCGATTTCGTGACCGAATCCGCACTGACAGCGAGGTGACGTCACGGTGGGCTAACGGGATCCGCGTACCCTGGTCCGCGTGCGCAAAACGGACGGTCTGCTGAAGCTCATTGGCCTGTGTGTGCTCGCTGGGGTGCTGGTCGCGGGGATGTTGTTCCCGGTGGCGGGCGCCGCGGGGGTGTTGTCGAACCAGGCGAGCGAGACCGTCGACAAGACATCTTCGGACCTTGCGGACATACCGCCGCCGTTGGTGACGACGATCACCGACAACACCGGCAAGCAGATCGCGACGCTGTACAAGCAGTTCCGCATCCCGACGAGCGAGACGCAGATCAACGACGCCATGAAGTGGGCGCTGATCTCGGTCGAGGACAAGCGCTTCTACGAGCACAACGGGGTGGACTGGAAGGGCACGCTGCGCGCCGCGGTCAGCAACAGCACCGGCGGGGACACGCAGGGCGCTTCGACACTGACCCAGCAGTACGTCAAGAACTACCTGATCAACGTCGTCTACCGGGACGACAAGCCGGGACAGAAGCGCGCACAGGAGCAGTCGGTCGCCCGGAAGCTGAAGGAAGCCCGGATCGCGATCCAGCTGGAAACCAAGCTGAACAAGATGCAGATCCTGACCGGCTACCTGAACGTCGTCGAGTTCTCGCGCGAGATCTACGGCGTCGGCGCGGCCGCGACCGCCTACTTCAACACGCCCGTCGAGAAACTCACGGTGCCGCAGGCGGCGCTCCTGGCCGGTCTGGTGAACAACCCGATCATCAACGACCCGTGGAAGAACCCCGCGAAGGCGACCGAGCGCCGCAACCTGGTGCTGGACCGCATGGTCGACAACCAGAAGCTCGCGAAGGTGGACGCGGAACGCTTCAAGGCCGAGCCGCTCGGCGTCGTCGAAGGCGGGCCGCAGAAGCCCGCGTCGAACTGCACCGGCGCCGGTCCGGAGAACGGTTTCTTCTGCCAGTACGTCGAGGACTATCTCCTCAAGTCCGGGATGACGAAGGACGACCTCTACACCGGCGGCTACCAGATCAAGACCACTTTGGACGAACGAGCGAACCACGAAGCCAAGATGTCGGCCGAAGCCCAGGTCAAGAAGACCCAGGACAACGTCGCGAACACGCTTTCGCTGGTGAAGCCGGGCAAGCAACGGCACGAAGTCGTGGCTCTGGCGGCGAACCGTGACTACGGGCTCCACGAAGACCAGGGACAGACGACGTTCGCGCTGCCTTCCGGCGTCTACAACACCGGTGGCGCCGGGTCGGCGTACAAGGTCTTCACCGCCGCGGCGGCGTTGGAAGCAGGCGTCGCCGGGATCAACTCTCCCCTTCCGGTGCCCGACTTCTACACCTCCCACGTGTTCGCCGGTGGTGGCCCCAAGTGCGCCCCGACCGGGCCGCCGTTGCGCTCGCGTTGGTACTGCCTCGGCAACGCGGGTGACTACAACCCGGCGGGCGGGACCATGTCGCTGCAGCAGGCGCTGGCGACCTCGCCGAACACCGCGTTCGTGGCATTGGAGGAGCGGGTCGGCAGCACCGGCCCGATCGTGGAGATGGCGCGCAAACTCGGCATGCGCGACACCATGGCCAGCAACCTCGGCGGCGGTGCCGTCGACCCGAAGTCCGACAACCCCGGCGCCAACGCCAGCCAGCTTCAGGCCTTCGGCCCGAGGCCCGGGTGGCCCGGAAACGCTTCGTTCACCCTCGGCCCCGCCCCGTTGAGCGGCCTGGAACTGGCGAACGTCGGCGCCACGATCATGAGCGGTGGCGTCTGGTGCCCGCCGACGCCGCTGGCCGGCGTCACCGACCGGGACGGAAAGCCGGTGTCCGTCAAGGAAGCCGCCTGCGAGCAGGTGGTGCCCGAAGGACTCGCCAACACCCTCGCGGTCGGCATGAGCAGGGACAGCCAGCCCGGCGGGACGTCGTTCGGCGCCGCGAGCGGCGCCAAGTGGAACCGGCCGGTGATGGGCAAGACCGGGACCACCCAGAGCAACGGCTCGGGGACGTACCTCGGAGCCACTCCGCAGCTCGCGGGCGCGGCGATGGTGTTCCGTCCGAAGGGTGGAAACGGCGGTCTCTGCTACCTCGGGCCGGGTAACGTGACCACCCGCGGCTGCGAAAACATGTTCGGCGGGAAGACGCCGGCGCAGACCTGGTTCGGGGCGATGTCGAAAATCCTCGAAGGCCAGGAGCCGCTGCCGCTGCCGCAGCCGGACCCGAAGTACATGGGCGGCGGACGCTGAGCGGCACGGCCATGTTTATCAGCGCAAATCACGATGAGTCACACGAATCTAACTTTGAGTGAGCGACTGGCGGCCTAACGGGGAACGGCGGTCGACGGGATCATGTCGGTTCATCGCGACACTCCGCGTCGACCACGGAAGGTGAAGAAAAGAGGCCATTCCAGCGATTTACCGAGATCGCCGGAATGGGGGCGAACGATCACCACCGGAGAGCACGTAAACTGGACATTGTGAGCACGCTCAGTAACGAAAGCACTTCGGGGGCGACGGTACGGCGCTTGGCCGTGGGAACCGTCGCCCTGGGAGCCGCGACCCTCGGTTACGCGGTCGGTATCGAAAGGCGCCGGTGGACGCTTCGCACCGCGGAGCTCCCGGTCCTCGCGGCAGGGGCGAAGCCCTTCACGATCCTCCACATCTCGGACCTGCACATGCTGCCCGGCCACGTGAGCAAGCAACGCTGGGTAGCGGCGCTCGACGAACTCGAACCGGACCTCGTCGTCAACACCGGTGACAACCTGTCACATCGGCAGGCCGTCCCGTCCGTGCTGCGCGCGCTCGGCCCCCTGCTCGACCGCCCCGGCGTGTTCATCTTCGGCAGCAACGACTACTACGCGCCGAAACCGAAGAACCCCGCGCGCTACCTCATGCCGAAGGGCAAGAAGAAGCGCATCCACGGCGAGCACCTGCCGTGGCGCGACCTCCGCGCGGCCTTCGTCGAACACGGCTGGCACGACCTCACCCACGTCCGGCGCACCATCGAGGTCGCCGACCAGTACGTGTTCACCGCCGGCGTCGACGACGCCCACCTCCGCCGCGACCGCTACGCCGACATCGCCGGCCCGGTGGACACGGCGGCCGCCGTCCGCATCGGCGTCACGCACTCCCCGGAGCCCCGCGTCCTCGACGAGTTCGCCGGAGACGGCTACGACCTCGTCCTCGCCGGGCACACCCACGGCGGGCAGCTCCGCGTCCCCGGCTACGGCGCGCTCGTGACCAACTGCGAACTCGACCGCACCCGCGCCCGTGGCGCGTCCCGCTGGGGCGCCCAGATGTGGCTTCACGTCTCCGCCGGTCTGGGCACGTCGCCCTACGCCCCCGCGCGCTTCGCATGCCCTCCCGAGGCGAGCCTGCTGACCCTCGTCCCACGGGGTACGACCAGCGGCGATCGCCGGAACGCGGCCCCCCGCAAAGCCCGGAACACCGTCCGCTAGACTTCTCCACGACCCGTTAAGCAGTACCCCGGGGTGTGGCGCAGCTTGGTAGCGTGCCTCGTTCGGGTCGAGGAGGTCGTGGGTTCGAATCCCGCCACCCCGACGTTGGATCGAAAGAGCCTTGCTCGCTTTGGCGAGCAAGGCTCTTTCGCGTTACAGGCCCCGATTCTGGAGTTTCGATCTCCCCCATGTGGCACGGGGGCTCCAACTCCGCATTGGGGTCACGCCCCACCCCACCGCACCGAGAAACGAGCACCGGCCAGCCCCCGCCACTCCCAGGGGGGCGACCCCGAGTCCAGCGTATCGGTGGGGAGCGTCGGGGCTGGGCGAAAGCGGGGGCAGCGGGGGTGGTTGTCCACAACGGCGAGCGTCTGTGGATAGCCGATGGGCGCGCCGAGACCTCAGGGGTTCCCAATGCCTCATTTGAGACGTTGAGTGTCCCCAGCGCCACAGAGGGAGCCACCGAAAAGGTCTCAGCGGGTGGCGAGGAGCTCGGTCCAGCATTGGGCGAAATCCCCATCGCCCGAGCGCGCCCACGACCACGCCGAGCGGGCGGCCGAAGCGAGCTGGTCGCGGTCCGGGGTCGTCGCGGTTTCCAGGGCCGTCACCAGACGCGCCTCCACGGAGGTCGCCAGCGCCCGGTATGTCGTATCCGTGCGGTAGCGGATTTTCGTTCGCACGTCGGCGAAACCCGCGGCCGTGACCGCGGCGGGCAGCGAGCGTCCGGCGAACGGATCCCCGCCCGCCCGGCGACACAGCAGATAGTGACCGCGCAGGGCGGCGTCGACGTTCGCCGTCTTCGGCCGCAGCCGCGCCCGGCTCCAGTCCGATGTGGACAGTGCGAGGGTGCCGCCCGGTTTGAGGACCCGCCGGAATTCCGCCAGCGCGGCACCCGGTTCTTTCAGGTGCTCGAAGACGGCGTGCGCGAAGAGCACGTCCACCGACGCCTCGGCGAACGGCAGCGCGCACGACTCCGCCACCAGAAAGTCCACTGTGGACTTTCTGTGCCCGTTGCCGATACCCAGGGTGATCGAACCCGGCCCGCAGCCGACGTCGACGCACCCCATCCCCGGTCCGAACAGCGGTTGCGCGAACACGGCCCGCTCGACCGCCTGACGCGCGAACCGCGCGGACACCGCGGCGCGCGGCGCGTTTCCCTCCAGCACCCCGCACACAGTACGGCTCCGGAGTGGCAGGATCGAGGGGTGAGCACGCAGCCAGGCACTGAATATCCGTCCGCGGCGGTCCCGGACCGCCTGTTCGACGACGCCGAAGCCGAGGCCAGGTGGCGGGCCCGCTTCCGGGCACCGCGCATCTCGGTGCCCGAATGGGCCATCGACGCCCCCGACGCCAACGTCTACGTCTCCAACGCCAGCGGCGTGTGGGAGGTCTACTCCTGGGACCGGTCGACGGGCGAACACCGCCGCGTCACCGATCGGCCCAACGGCACCATGCACGCGACCCCGTCCCCCGACGGCCGCTGGATCTGGTGGTTCAACGACACCGACGGCGACGAATTCGGTTCCTGGGTCCGCGAACCGTTCGCGCCGGGGGCCGCCGCCGAGCGCGCGGTGCCGGGCGTCCACGACGGCTATCCCGCCGGGCTCGAGATCGGCGGCAAGGTGGTCGCCGTCGGCGTCTCGACCGACGACGGAACCGAACTTTTCGCCCATATCGACGGCGAAACCACGTCCTTCTACCAGCACGAGGACGACGCCGGGATCGCCTCGTTGTCCCGCGACGAGTCGCTGCTCGTGATCTCCCACTCCGAGCACGGTGATTCACGACACCCCGCGCTGCGCGTCCTGTCGACCGACGGCTTCACGGCGGTCGCCGACAAGTGGGACGGCGAGGGCAAGGGGCTCGGCGCGCTGGAGTTCTCGCCGGTCGCGGGTGATCAGCGGTTGCTGGTGCTGCACGAGCGGCGCGGTCGCGAAGAGCTGCTGATCTGGGACACCGCCGCGGACACCGAGCAGGAGATCGAACTGGACCTGCCCGGCGAGGTGGTCGCCGGCTGGTACCAGGACGCGCGGGCGCTGCTGGTCGTCCATTTCCACCAAGGCCGCAGTTCCCTGCACCGCTACGACCTCGCCAGTGGTGAATTATCCTCTTTGGACACTCCGCCCGGCCGGATCGGCGGCGCGGGAGTGCGGCCCGACGGCACCGTCGAGTATTCGTGGTCCAGCGCCGCGCAGCCGACGGCCGTGCGCGCGCGGACGGCGGACGGCGCGGACTCGGTGCTCCTCGAACCGCCGGGCGAGCGCGCCCCGGGGTCGGTACCGGTCACCGACGCGTTCGTCGACGGGATCGGCGGACGGATCCACGCGCTCGTCTCGCGTCCGCCCGACGCGCCGGAAGGTCCGCTGCCCACGGTCTTCTCGTTGCACGGCGGGCCGCATTCGGCCGACGAGGACCGCTTCTCCGCGTACCGCGCGGTGTGGCTCGACGCGGGATTCGCCGTCGTCGAGGTCAACTACCGCGGTTCGACCGGCTACGGCTCGGCCTGGCGTGACGCCATCGAAGGCCGTCCCGGCCTGACCGAACTCGAAGACGTCGCCGCCGTGCACGACTGGGCGGTCCAAAGTGGACTTTCGGATCCGGCCAAATGCGTGGTGAACGGCGCTTCGTGGGGCGGATACCTGAGCCTGCTGGCGCTGGGCACCCAGCCGTCGCGCTGGGCGGCGGGGATCGCCGGAGTGCCCGTCGCGGACTACGTCGCCGCGTACGAGGACGAGATGGAGCAGCTCCGCTCATTCGACAGGGCGCTGTTCGGCGGTTCGCCGGAGACGGTGCCGGCGGTGTACCGGGAGTGCTCGCCGATCACCTACGTCGAAGCCGTGACGGCTCCGGTGCTGGTGCTCGCCGGGGACAACGACCCGCGCTGCCCGATCCGGCAGGTCGAGAACTACCTCGACAGGTTCGCGAAGCGGGAGATCCCGTTCGAGTTCTACCGGTTCGACGCGGGCCACGGGTCGCTGGTGATCGCCGAGACGATCAAGCAGACCGCGATCGAGGTGTTCTTCGCGCAGCGGGCGGTCGGGCTTCGCTGACCCCGGCGAGGGGTCAGCGCTCGGAGAAGAGAGTCCCGCCGGACGCCCAGTGTTCGGCGGGAATCTCGGTGATCGTCACCCAGACGCCTTCGGCTTTGCCGCCGCAGGTGCGGACGAAGGCGTCGGTCACCTCGCGTACGAGGGCCTGCTTCTGTTCGGCCGTGCGGCCGGGGAACATCGAAACACTGATCATCGGCATGGCCGGAACTCTAAAGGCCGCGATCGTGCTTCCGGAGCCTGTCCACCGCGTAAGCGTCACCCTCGAAGGTGACACGGACGGCGTCGCGGCCGAAGACGAACAGCAGCAGCTCGATCGGCGCGCCGATCACGGTCACCGTGTCCGGGCCTTCCTTCACCCGCGCTTCGCGGCCTTCGGGGGTCTTCAGGATCACGCCGACCGGTGATTTCCGCAGGTTGAGCTTCGAGGCCTGCTTCGCCGACTTCCACGCCGCCGCGTCCCGCGCGGCTTCGGCCGGACGCGGTTCCCAGCCGGGCTGTCCCCGGCGGACGTCCTCGTGGTGCACCAGGAACTCCGGGCCGTTCACGACCTCGTCGAGCGGGCCGATCGTCGTCGGCCAGAACCAGGCGGGGCCGGACCGGACCTTGCCGACGACCTCGGACCACGGCCGCGCGGCGTAGGAGTCCTGCACGCGCTGCGTGTACGACGCCAGCGCCGGGACCAGGATGCCGGGCGCCGCGTCGGGCCGCCGCTCGCGGACCAGCAGGTGCGCCGCGAGATCCCGCGTCTTCCAGCCCGCGCACAAGGTCGGCGCGTCCGGGCCGACCTCTTCGAAAAGCTCGCTCAACGCACGACGTTCGTCTCCGGCGACTCCCATACCCCACGACGTTACGCGCCGGTAGGGCGCGGGGAAATCCGGCGTGACGCAGGGCACCCGGCTCAGTGATGGAACGCCGTCCGCGATCGCGGGCCGTGATCGAGCTCGGGGAGCAGGCGCCGCAGGTCGGCGAGCAGCAGATCGGCGAGATCGTGCGTGAAACCGTTGCGCACCACGATCCTCAGCACCGCGAGATCGGTCCGGTTCTCGGGGAACGTGTACGCCGGGACAAGCCAGCCTCGCTCGCGAAGCCGCCGTGATACGTCGAAGACGTCGAAGCTCTCGACACCCGCCTTCGTCGTGAAGGCGAATACGGGCAGCTGATCGCCACGCGTCAGCAGTTCGAACGGGCCGAGCCCGGCGATCCCGTCCGCCAGCTGAGTCGCCACGTCACGCGAAGCCTGTTGCACGGCACGAAAACCTTCGCGGCCGAGCCGGACGAACGTGTAGTACTGCGCGGCCACCTCAGCGCCGGGGCGGGAGAAGTTCAGCGCGAAAGTCGGCATGTCGCCACCGAGATAATTGACGGTGAAGACGAGCTCCTCCGGCAACGCCGACTTGTCACGCCACACCACCCAGCCGACGCCGGGATAGACCAGCCCGTACTTGTGCCCGGAGGTGTTGATCGACGCCACCCTCGGCAGGCGGAAGTCCCAGCACAGGCCGGGGTCGAGGAACGGCGCGATCATCGCGCCAGAAGCGCCGTCGACGTGCACCGGGATGTCCCAGCCGGTTCGTTCCTGCAAACCGTCGAGCGCGGCGGCGATCTCGGCGACCGGCTCGTAGCTGCCGTCGAAAGTGGACCCGAGAATCGCGACGACGCCGATCGTGTTCTCGTCGCAGCGGGCGATCGCCTCGTCGGCGGTGAGGTGGAAACGGTCGCCGTCCATCGGCACCAGCCGCGGCTCGACCTCCCAGTATTCGCAGAACTTCTCCCAGCAGACCTGGACGTTCGCGCCCATCACCAGATTCGGTTTCCCGGTGCGGCCCAGCTTCGACCAGCGGCGTTTCATCGCCATCCCGGCGAGCATGCAGGCTTCCGACGAACCGGTCGTGGAGCAGCCCATGATCGCGGCAGGATCGGGCGCGTGCCACAGGTCGGCGAGGATGTTCACGCAGCGCCGCTCGAGTTCCGCGGTCTGCGGGTACTCGTCCTTGTCGATCATGTTCTTGTCGACGCATTCGGCCATCAGCTCGCGGGCCTGCGGCTCCATCCACGTGGTGACGAACGTGGCGAGATTCAGCCGGGCGTTCCCGTCGAGCATCAGCTCGTCGCGCACCAGCTGGAGCGCGGTGTCGGGCGGGAGCGGGTCTTCGGCGAGGCTGTCGTGCGGGAGGCGGATGTTCGCGGCGAGCGCGGGATACGCGCCGGCGTGCAGCGGGTTCGCCCCGCTCTTGCGACTCGGATCGGACGCGGTTCCCTTGTGCAGCACCATGAATCGAACGGTAGCGTCTCGTGAGTGGTAAGGACGGTTAGAACCGTCCTTACCACTCACGAGGTGGAGGGTCAGGCCTGCTGCGCCTGCCACATCCAGTGCGCCTTTTCGAGCTCCTGGGTGATCTCGATGAGGAGATCCTGGGTGACCAGGTCGCTCTTGTCGGTCTCGTCGATGCGCTTGCGCAGCCGCTCGATCAGCGCCGCGAGGATGTCGACGATCGCGGCGACCGTGGACTCGACGGACTGCCAGTTGTCGGGATAGTCCGGCAGGCCGGAGCTCTCCACGACGGCCTTCGCCTGGCCGTTCGGCGAGATGCCGATGGCGTTGGCGCGCTCGGCGACCTCGTCGACGTACTGACGCGCGGTGGCGACCAGTTCGTCGAGCTGCAGGTGCGCGCTGCGGAAGTTCGCGCCGACGACGTTCCAGTGGGCCTGCTTCGCGATCAGCGACAGATCCACCAGATCGACCAGCGTGGCCTGCAAGGCGTTACCGGTGATCTCCTTGTCGGCGTCGCTCAGCGGACTCTTGATCGGAGACTTGCCCATCTTCGGTCTTCCTTTCGGAAATCAGTCGGTTCGGGAAGGGACCTGCCGCGGACGGGATCAGACCGTCGCGGACAGCGCGACCTCGATGTTGCCGCGGGTCGCGTTCGAGTAGGGGCACACCTGGTGCGCCTGCTCGACGAGCTGATCGGCCTGCGCCTGCTCCAGGCCGGGCAGCGAAACCTTGAGTGCCACACCGAGACCGAAGCCCTCGCCCTGCTTGAGCACGCTGACCTCGGCGGTCACGGTGGAGCCGTTCAGCGCCACCTTCGCCTGGCGCGCGACGAGCTGCAGCGCGGAGTGGAAACAGGCGGAATAGCCGGCGGCGAAGAGCTGCTCGGGGTTCGTCTTGTCCCCGCCGGGGCCGCCCATCTCCTTCGGGATCGCCAGCGACTCGTCGATGACGCCGTCAGAGGAAGTGACCTCACCGTTGCGGCCGTCGCCGCGAGCGGTGGCCACAGCGGTGTACAGAGCCTCAGCCATTCTTCGCCTACCTCCTGGTCTCAAGACACGCCCCGTTGAGCGTCTCTTCGGTGCCAACGTCCCGCAACCGCGAAACCTTGCCACCCCATGGCAGGCATCACGTCCGGGAACTACCCGGACGAAGACCGGAGCAAACGACTAGTGACCGGCGCGACTCAGCGCGAACTCGGCGACCTGGGTTCCGATCAGGCGAAGCGTGCGGACGCTCTTCTCGTCCGAGGCGCCGCCTGCTTCGTCGAACTTGGTCTCCGCGGTGTTGATCGAACCACCCAAAGGGGTGGCCCACCCGCGCAGCGCGTGCGTGATCGTGCGCAGTTGCTCCAGCGTGGTGACCGCGGCCTGCCAGCCGTACGCGACGGCGGCGAGGCCGACCGCGCGGCCGTCGAGGTACGGACGGGCGTCGTCACGCAGGTCTTCGACGTAGTCCAGGGCGTTCTTGACCAGTCCGGACAGCGCGCCGTGGTAGCCGGGCGAGACGACGACGATCCCGTCGGCGCGGCGGATCGCTTCGACCAGCCGGGTGGCCCGCTCGTGCCGCTCATCCAGCGCGGTGTCGTAGAACGGCAGCACCAGCTCGGGCCCGGAGATCAGCTCGGTGGTGACTCCGGCTTCGGCCGCGGCGCCGAGCGCGATGCGCAGCGCGCGCTCGGATTGCGAGCCCTCCCGGAGGGAGCCGCCGATACCGAGGACATGCACCGCGTTCGTCGAAGTCACGCTTTCGAGGCTAACCCCTCTACTTAAGTGGAGGACCAGGATCTGGAACGGAGTCCTGCGTCACACCCGTTCGCCGCAAGGCCCGCGTTCCCCGCTGGACGGCATACCTACTCGAAAGTAACCTGACGGGAAGCCCCCAGGAGGAAGCATGGCGATACCGCTCCAGATCCGTGCCGAGGCCGCGTTTTCGCAGCTGGCGTTCTGGCTCCCGAAGCCGGTCAGACGGGCCATCGCGGGACCGCCCCTCCGCCTGGACGGACAGGAACTCGCGCTGGACGCCCAGCTCCTGCTCCGCCTGCAGAAGCTGGCGAAGGCGTCGCTGGTGCGGGGAACCGTCGAAGAGTCGCGCACCATGCTCCTGGCGAGCAGGCATCTGGTCAGCGGGCCGACGATCGAACCGGTCGCCACCAGGGAACTGCTCATCCCCACGGGTGACGGCGACGTGCCTGCCACGCTCTACACCCCGGCCGGGCTGCCGGATCCGTCCGGGCTGCTGGTGTTCTTCCACGGCGGCGGCTGGGTGGTCGGCAGCCGCGTCTCCCACGACAACACCGTCCGCTACCTGGCGAAACAGGCGGGCGTGCGGGTTCTTTCGGTGGAGTACCGGCTCGCGCCGGAGACGCGGTTCCCCGGCGCCACCGAAGACGCGATCGCGGCGTTCGAGTACGCCTTCGCGAAAGCACGGGACCTGGGCGCCGACCCGGCGCGCATCGCCGTCGGCGGTGACAGCGCGGGCGGGAACCTCGCCGCGGTGACGGCGCAGCAGGCGGTCAAACGCGGCGGCGGGGTCCCGGCGTTCCAGCTGCTGTTCTACCCGGCGACCGATTTCACCGTGCGGCGCCGCTCCCGGGAATTGTTCGCCGAGGACCTGTTCCTCACCGATTCGGATATGACCTGGTTCGAAGGACATTACGTGCCGAAGGGCACCGATCTGTACAACCCGAAACTGTCGCCGCTGCACGGCGACGTTTCCGGATTGCCACCCGCGTATATCGCGACGGCGGGTTTCGACCCGCTGCGCGACGAGGGCGAGGCTTACGCGGAGAAATTGCGGAAGGCCGGGGTCCCGGTGGCGCTCAGCCGCCAGCCGGACCTGATCCACGGGTACATCAACTTCCTCGGCGTCGGACGGCGGTTCCGTGAGGCGACGGCCGAAGCGGCGGGAGCCCTGCGGCTGGGTCTCGCGCCGAAGTGAGAAAGCCAGAGCCCGAGTGAGGAGAAATGTCCCCACTCGGGCTCCGGCCCCCATATCGTGGCCCGCCGCCCTGCACGGCGAACCCTGACGACTCCCGGTCTGCTTCTAGGGCGTGGGAAGCGGTACGGGCGGGACCGGCAGCGGCGGGACAGGGAGTCCGCCGAGCAGGCCCGCGAGGATGCCGGTCACGGCTGCCAACAGGGCTTTCACCAGGTCGCTGACGATCTTCAGCGGTCCGGGAAGGTCCGGGAGCGAGGGGATCGGCACCGGCAGTGGCGGCAGCTGTCGCGCCTTCGCCGTCGGGTCGGCCAGCAGCCTGCTGGACTCGACGGAGCGACCCTGGGCCAGGTCGCCGAGCTTCTGGGTTTCGGTCTGGATCTGGTAGCGCTTGCCCGCGGCGATGTCACCGAGGACGGGGCTGAGCTTGTCCAAGTCCGCCCGCGTCTTGGCGACGTCGCCGGCGTAGGCCACCTTGGTGAGGCCGTCTCGCATCTGCAGCACCTGCGCGGCGAGCGCCTGTGTGTTCGACGAGCCCTTCCCACCATCGGTGCCTGCCGTAGCGGCGCCGGCCGAGGCCACCGCCAACAGACTGCCTGCGGCGACCGCGGCAATCGTCCGGGCAATGTTGCCTTTCATTCCCTTACCTCCTGGCCTCTGGGACCTGACGAGGTAAATCGATACCCGCCGTATCGGCCGAACACCACCCGATCACCGGTTGGAACCGTTTTCTAACCCTTACGTGCCGGATTCATTCCCGGGGAAGACCCCCGCAATTGATTAACGTCGAAATCTTGTGCTTCCCCCTGAAGATCATCCTTTTCCCGACGCTTTATGACCACCTGTGACCGATCGACACGGTGGTGCGGCTCGTTCACCCACAGCGGTGTAAACGGTGATCGTTTAGCTTGATCACTCCGTCGGACAGGCGTGTCGCGCTGCTCCACTCGGGTTGTCCCCCACGCACGCCACGCCCACTTCTGGTTTCACATGCGAGTGGGGACATGGAAACGCCCCCGGTGCGCGCACCGGGGGCGTTCCGTGGTGGGAGCAGCCTCTCGAAAGAGGTCCCTTACTCGCGGAAAGCGTCCGCGACCTTGTCGCCGAGGTCCTTGTCGACGTTCCGCCAGTACTCGAAGACCCGCTCGAGCACCGGGCGCGAGACGTCGTTCGAGGCGTGGCCGATGATGTTGCTCGCGAGCCGCTCGCGCTGCGCGTCGTCCATCACGTCACGGACGAGCGTGCCCGGCTGGCCGAAGTCGTCGTCCTCGGCGTGGAGCTTGTACGCCGACCGGATGACCTCGTCCTCGACGCCGTAGCCCGAAGCGGTCTCGGCGGCGATCTCCGCGTTCGCGTGCGGGCCGCCGTAGGAGTTCGGCGCGTACACCGGGTCGCCCGGGTTGTTGTAGCGCATCGCGCCGTCGCGCGAGTAGCTGTTCACCGGGGACTTCGGCGCGTTGACGGGCAGCTGCGTGTAGTTCGCGCCGATCCGGTAGCGGTGGGCGTCCGGGTAGGCGAACAGGCGGCCCTGCAGCATCTTGTCCGGCGACGGGCCGATACCCGGCACCAGGTTGGACGGCTCGAACGCGGCCTGCTCGATCTCCGCGAAGTAGTTCGCCGGATTGCGGTCGAGCACCCAGCGGCCGACCTTGATCAGCGGGTAGTCGCCCTTCGGCCACACCTTGGTCAGGTCGAACGGGTTGAAGCGGTAGTCCGCGGCCTCGGCGTAGGGCATCACCTGGACGTACAGCGTCCAGCTGGGGTGATTGCCCTGCTTGATGTTCTTGAACAGGTCGCGGATGTAGTAGTCCGAGTCCTCGCCGGCGATCCGGTCCGCGTCGGCCTGCGCGAGGTAGCCGATGCCCTGGTCGGTCTTGAAGTGGTACTTGACCCAGAACTTCTCGCCGCCCGCGTTCTCCCACAGATAGGTGTGCGAGCCGAAACCGTCCATCTCCCGCCAGTTCGACGGGATGCCGCGGTCGCCCATCAGCCAGGTGACCTGGTGCGCGGACTCGGGCCGCAGCGTCCAGAAGTCCCACTGGATGTCGTGGTCGCGCAGGTGGTTGTCGGCGCGGCGCTTCTGCGAGTGGATGAAGTCGGGGAACTTGATCGGGTCGCGGATGAAGAACACCGGGGTGTTGTTGCCGACGAGATCGTAGTTGCCCTCGGAGGTGTAGAACTTCACCGCGAAGCCGCGCGGGTCGCGCCACGTGTCGGGAGAGCCGTTCTCCCCGGCGACGGACGAGAACCGGGCCAGGCTCTCGGTGCGCACGCCCGGCTGGAACAGCGCGGCCTTCGTGAACTGACTGACATCCTCGGTGACTTCGAGGAAGCCGTGCGCGCCGCCGCCCTTGGCGTGGACGACCCGTTCGGGCACCCGCTCACGGTTGAACTGGGCGTTCTTCTCGATCAGGTAGTGGTCCTGAAGCAGGATCGGGCCGTTGGCACCTGCCGTCAGGGAGTCGTTGTCGCTCGCGACGGGGATGCCCACGTTGTTCGTGGTCGGCAGGGTCACGCCGGTGCCTCCTGGTTCGTGGTGGTGAGCGGTCGGTCCTCCTCCACCCTCTCGCCTAATCTGGAATCAGTCAAGAAAACACCCCGGTCCGGGTGACCCGGACCTCGCGAAAAAAACTTGCACGTGCGTACCAAGTTACGTTCTCATCGGACGTATGGCCCTCGCTCCGTATCGTCGTGTGTTAGCCGTGCCCGGAGTTCCCAGCTCGATGCTGCTGATGTTCCTGGCCCGCCTCCCGATGACGGCCATGGGCGTGACGATGACGCTGTACGTGGTCAACGATCTCGGCCGCGGCTACGGCGCGGCCGGGCTGGTCGGGGCCGCCACCACGCTCGGCAGCGCGATCGGGGCACCGCTCGTCGGCCGGTACGTCGACCGCTACGGGCTGCGGCCGGTGGTCGCGATCTGCGGGCTGGCCTCGTCGACGTTCTGGATCAGCGCGCCGCATCTGCCGTATCAGGTACTGCTCGCGGTCGCGCTTCCCGCCGGCGTGCTGTCGGTGCCCGCCGGGACGCTCGCGCGACTGGTGCTCACCGCGCTCGTGCCGCTGGAGCAACGACGGGCGGCCTACTCGCTGGACACGATCCTGGTGGAGGCGTCGTTCATGATCGGGCCGTCGGCCGGGATCATGGCGATCACGCAGCTGCCCGCGGTCTACGCGCTCACCGGGATCGGGGTCTGTTTCGCGATTTCGGCGACGCTGATCTACCGGCAGAACCCGCCGATCCGCGCCGAGGCCGACGCCGAGATGTTCACCGGGGAGCGGCCGCCCGTGCGGAGCTGGCTCACCGGACGGCTCGTGATGGCGATGTTCATCGCCGCGGGCGCGTTGTTCTGCCTGGTCGGCATGGAGCTCGCCGCGCTGGCGACGCTGCGCGCGAGCGGTGACATCGCCTGGTCCGGGCTGTTGATCACGCTGATGTGCATCGCATCGGTCCTCGGCGGGGCGATCCACGGCGCGGTCCGGCGGTCGCTTTCGCAGGGCACGCTGATGCTGCTGCTCGCGGTGCTGACCCTGCCGGTCGGCCTGATCTCGGAGCCGTGGTGGCTGCTGGCGATCGTGCTCTTCCCGAGCAACGTGCTGTGCGCGCCGACGCTCGCGGCGAGCACGGAGACCGTCAGCGCCGCGGCGCCCGCCCGCGTGCGAGGAGAGGCGATGGGCCTGCTGGACGCGGCCAGCCGGATCGGGCTGGCGATCGGGAGCCCGGTCATCGGATTCGCGATCGACCACTCCAGCCCCGGCTGGGGATTCGCGGCTTCGGCGCTGGGCGCGCTGGCGATCGCCTCCGTCGGCCTCTTCTGGCGCCGGTCCCGGACGCCCGCCCAGGTGCCCGCGCTCTCCTCCTCCTGAAGTGAGCTGAAAGGCCCCTTCAGCTCCGGCTAGGCGCAGACCTTCCGGAGGGCTTCCAGCTGCTCGAGGTTGCGCTTGGTCCAGTCCGCGACCTTGCCCGCGTCCTGGATGTTCTCCTTCTGCACCTGCAGGTACGAGTCGGCCATTCCGGTGAGCGCACCCGCCACGTTCTGCTCGCCGACACTGCCCGCCAGCTCACGCAGGCGCTTCTCCTTGTCCGCGGCGCGCTCCTTGAGCGTCGCCGGGTCCGGATTGAGGTCGGCGAGGCTGAGCGCCTCGGCGCAGGCGCTGACCTTCGTCGCCGCCTTGTTCGTCTGATCGACCGCGTTCGTGACCTCGCTGCAGCCCGCCAGCGCGAGCCCGGCGGCCGCCAGGAGCGCCGCGATTCCCAACCTCTTCATGAGAACCACAGTAGCGAGAACGTGGGTGGTATGTCGGGTTCCCCCGGCCACCACCCACGAACCGCCCGGTGATTCAGCCCTTCACACAGACGACCTGCTTGAGGTGCGCGACCACCTCGACGAGATCCGTCTGCGCCTTGATCACCGTTTCGATGTCCTTGTACGCGGCCGGGATCTCGTCCACCACACCGGAGTCCTTGCGGCATTCCACGCCGGCGGTCTGCGCGGCGAGGTCCTCGGCGGTGTACAGCTTCTTCGCCTTGTTCCGCGACATCCGGCGGCCCGCCCCGTGCGACGCGGACTGGAAGGACGACTCGTTCCCAAGGCCTCGCACGATGTACGAGCCGGTGCCCATGCTGCCCGGGATGATTCCGAGATCACCCGAACCCGCGCGGATCGCGCCCTTGCGCGTCACCAGAAGGTCGACGCCGTCGTAGGTCTCTTCGGCGACGTAGTTGTGGTGACAGCTGATCGCGTCGTCGAACGTCGTCTGCGGCACGACGTCCTTCAGCGCCTGCTTCACGAGCGCGACCATGGTGGCGCGGTTGCGCGCCGCGTAGTCCTGCGCCCAGAACAGGTCGCGCCGGTACGCCTGCATTTCGGGCGTGCCCGCGACGAACACCGCGAGATCCGGGTCCGGCAGGTCCGCGTTGTGCGGCAGCTTCCGCGCGACGGCCATATGCCGTTCCGCGAGTTCCTTGCCGATGTTGCGCGAACCGGAGTGCAGCATCAGCCACACGCGGCCTTCGTCCTCGCCGCCCTGTTCGAGGCAGACCTCGATGAAGTGGTTGCCGCCACCGAGGCTCCCGATCTGGCGCGACGCGCGGTCGTGCAGGTCCTGGACGCCGGGATGCAGGTCGCCGAAGGACTTCCAGAACGCGTCCCAGCCACCGACACCGTGCACCTTCGC
Organism: Amycolatopsis lurida; assembly: GCF_900105055.1. Taxonomy (NCBI): domain Bacteria; kingdom Bacillati; phylum Actinomycetota; class Actinomycetes; order Pseudonocardiales; family Pseudonocardiaceae; genus Amycolatopsis; species Amycolatopsis lurida. The sequence continues at coordinate 4,552,160 of NZ_FNTA01000004.1, read as the reverse complement.
CGGGTTCACCGGGGTCTTGTGCAGGCCGAACCCGACCGGGACGGCCGATTCGATCCGGCGGCGGAGCTTCAGGAGGTCGTCGGGCAGGTCGGCGGCGGTGAGCGAGGTCCGTACCGCGCTCATCCCGCAGCCGATGTCCACGCCGACGGCGGCCGGGGACACCGCGTCGCGCATCGCGATCACGCTGCCGACGGTCGCGCCCTTGCCGTAGTGGACGTCGGGCATGACCGCGACGCCGTGCACCCACGGCAGGTTGGCGACGTTGTGCAGCTGTCGCATGGCTTGGTCCTCGACCGATGTGGGGTCCGCCCACATCCGGATCGGAACCCGCGAGCCTTCGACCGCCGTGTACATGATTTTCCCTTCGTGGAAACGTTTGTCGCCACAGAGCATGCACCGGCCGAAGGCTCCCGACAACGCAATTAGTCACCTACTTGCCCGCGACAGGGGGGCAAGTAGGTGACTGATTGCGGCAGAGCGTCAGGAGTTCGCGGCGACCAGTTCCGCGATCTGCACGGCGTTGAGCGCCGCGCCCTTCCGCAGGTTGTCGTTCGACAGGAACAGCACCAGGCCGCGACCGCCGTCGACACCCGGGTCCGTCCGCAGGCGCCCGACGTACGACGGGTCCTGGCCGGCGGCCTGCAGCGGCGTCGGGATGTCCGACAGCTCCACGCCGGGGGCGCCGGTGAGCAGTTCGGTCGCGCGGGCGACCGAAAGCGGCTGCGAGAACTCGGCGTTGATCGAGATCGAGTGCCCCGAGAACACCGGCACCCGCACGCAGGTGCACGAGACCAGCAGCTCCGGGATGCTCAGGATCTTGCGGCTCTCGTTGCGGAACTTCTTCTCCTCGTCCGTCTCGAACTCGCCATCGTCCACAATGGACCCGGCCAGCGGGAGGACGTTGTGCGCGATGGGCCGCGCGTACTTCTTCGGCTCCGGGAAGGCCACCGCCGACCCGTCGTGGGTCAGCGCGCCCGCGTTCGCCGCCGCGGCGGCGAGCTGGCCTTCCAGCTCCTCCACGCCGGCGAGCCCGCTGCCGGACACGGCCTGGTAGGTGCTGGCGACCAGCCGCACCAGGCCCGCCTCGGCGTGCAGTGGCTTGAGCACCGGCATCGCGGCCATGGTGGTGCAGTTGGGGTTCGCGATGATCCCCTTGCGCGCCTCCTTGACCGCCTCCGGGTTGACCTCGCTGACGATCAGCGGGACATCCGGGTCCATCCGCCACGCCGACGAGTTGTCGATGACCGTGGCACCGGCCGCGGCGAACCGCTCCGCCTGCGCCTTGGAGGTCGCGCCACCGGCCGAGAAGAGCGCGATGTCCAAACCGGACGGATCCGCGGTCGTCGCGTCCTCGATGACGATTTCCCCGTCACGCCAGGGAAGTTTCGAACCGGCGGACCGCGCCGAGGCGAAGTACCGCATTTCGGCGGCCGGGAAACCCCGTTCGGCCAGCAGACGGCGCATCACGCCGCCGACCTGGCCGGTCGCTCCGACCACGCCTACCCGCAAACCTTCCGGCATCAGCGACCACTCCCCGCGTAGACGACGGCTTCTTCGTCGCCGCCGAGTTCGAACGCCTCGTGGATCGCGCGCACCGCGTCGTCGAGCTGCGCGTCCCGGATCAGCACCGAGATCCGGATCTCCGAGGTGTTGATGATTTCGATGTTGACGCCCGCCTGCGCGAGCGCTTCGCAGAACGTCGCCGTGACACCGGGGTGCGAGCGCATCCCCGCGCCGACGAGCGACACCTTGCCGACATGGTCGTCGTAGAGCACCGACTCGAAGCCGATCTCGTCCTTGATCTTCTCCAGCGACTGCACGGCCTTTGCCCCGTTGGCCTTCGACAGCGTGAAGGTGATGTCGGTGCGGCCGGACGAGGTGCTGGACACGTTTTGCAGCACCATGTCGATGTCGATCTCGTTGTCGGCGATCACGCGGAAGATCCGGGCGGCGGCACCGGTCGTGTCGGGCACGCCGGTCACCGTGATCTTGGCTTCGGAGCGGTCGTGCGCCACACCGGTGATCAACGCTTGTTCCACGGGGATCTCCTCGATAGAACCGGTCACCGTGGTGCCCGGCTTGTCACTGTAGGAAGAACGGACTCGGATCGGGACGCCGTAGCGGCGCGCGTACTCCACCGAGCGCAGGTGCAGGATCTTCGACCCGCTCGCCGCCAGCTCCAGCATCTCCTCGTAGGCGATGGTGTCGAGCTTGCGGGCGTCGGACACGACCCGGGGATCGGCGGTGTACACACCGTCCACATCGGAATAGATCTCGCAGACGTCGGCGTTCAGCGCGGCGGCCAGCGCGACGGCGGTGGTGTCCGAACCCCCGCGGCCGAGGGTGGTGATGTCCTTGGTGTCCTGCGACACGCCCTGGAAACCCGCGACCAGCGCGATGTAGCCCTGGTCGAGAGCCTCCGTCACCCGGCTGGGGCTGACGTCGATGATCCGCGCGTTGCCGTGCACCGACGTCGTCACCACACCGGCCTGCGAGCCGGTGAACGACCAGGCCTCCGCGCCCTGCGCCGAAATCGCCATCGCCACCAGGGAGTTGGAGATGCGCTCACCCGCGGTGAGCAGCATGTCCATCTCGCGTTCCGGCGGCGCCGGGTTGACCTGCTGCGCCAGGTCGAGCAGCTCGTCGGTCGTATCGCCCATGGCGGAGCAGACGACGACCACGTCGTTGCCCGCCTTCTTGGTGGCGACGATGCGTTCCGCGACGCGTTTGATCCGGTCGGCACTTTCCAGCGACGAACCGCCGTACTTCTGGACCACGAGGGCCACGCCCGAACCTCCTCGACGGGCCGGGCGTGCTCCTGGTGGGCACCGAGGAGCCCCCGCGTCCCTTATTTGGGCGAAAGCCTACCGGGGTCGCGCACGCTCGCCACCCTCGTAAGTGGTCCTGACCACCACTTCGAGGACTCCTGGAAGTAAATCTTCCTTAACACCAACGAAATAGTCGGAGGGCTTTCGCTTTAGTGACGGAGAGCACCCCTTGCTACCGTCCCTTGATGCACAAACCCGCCGACACGAGTACCCCGATCGCGCCGCTCCTGGCCGCGAGGTGGAGCCCGCGCGCCTACGACGAGTCAGCGACCGTCACCGAAGACCAGCTCCGCGCGCTGCTCGAAGCGGCCCGCTGGGCACCGTCGTTCGGCAACACCCAGCCCGCCCGCTACCTGGTCGGCCTGCGGGGCACGCCGTCGTTCGACCGCATCCTCTCGACGCTCAACTCGGGCAACCGCGCGTGGGCCCACCGCGCCGGGCTGCTGCTGATCGGCGTGATGGTGACCACGAACGAGAAGGGTGACGTCCCGTACGCCGAGTACGGGCTCGGGCTGGCGAGCGAGAATCTCGTGCTCCAGGCCGTCGACCTCAGCCTGATCGCGCACCAGATGGCGGGCTTCTCCGCCGAAGCGGCGAAGGACTTCTTCGGCCTCCCAGACGACGTCGTCCCCAAGGTCGCCATCGCCGTCGGCTCGCCAGCGGATCCCTCGGTGCTCGAAGAGGACTGGCGCATCGAGCGCGAGAAGGCGCCGCGCGAGCGAATCCCGCTGGCCGAATTCGCCTACGCCGACGTTTGGGGCACGAGCGCTTTCGACGGCTGAGGGAGCCGGCGCGAAGGGCGAGGATCCCGAGCCCGACATGCAGCAGGCTCAGCACCGCGACGGCGGTGTGGAGGCCCGCGACGAAGGCCTGCTTCGCGTCAAGGGCGGCTGTGGGCGCGATCTCGAGGGTTTCGCCGAGTGTCGGCGCGAGATCCGGCCCGGCCAGGCGGAACACCAGCGCGGCGAGCGACCCCATGAGCGCGATTCCGAGCGCGTTGCCGATCTCGTTGCTCGTCTCGGCGATCGCGCCCGCCGCTCCCGCGCGTTCGGCGGGCACCGCGGCGACGGCCGTGTCCGCCACCAGGCTGAACGAGATGCCGTAGCCGACGCCGGCGACCACCGTCGACGCGACGTACCAGCCCGCCCCGCCCGTGACACCGGTCATGAGCAGCAGCGCGAGCCCGGCGGCGATGGAGAAAGGGCAGGCGATCAGCGCCGCGCGGGCGCCGATCCGGTCGACCAGCGCGGGCGTGAGGACGCACATGATCGTGAGCACGGCCGCGCCGGGCAGCGCCAGCAGCGCCGCGTGCAGGACGGGCAGGCCGAGCACGGACTGCAAGTGGATCCCCGACAGGTACGCGGCCGCCGACCACGCCGCCAGTGGCAGCAGCCCGGTGACGATCGCGATCGTGAAGACGCGGTCGTGGAACAGGGAGAACTCGATCAGCGGATACTCCAGGCCCCGCTGACGCCGGGCGAACCACACCAGCAGCCCGGCCCCGGCGATCGCGGAGGAGACCGCGGTGACGGACAGGCCGTCGGCGGCCGCGTGCTTGATCCCGTAGATCGCGAGCAGCAGGCCGGTCGCGGAGAGCACGACGCTCAGCGCGTCGACGCGCCCCTTCCCGGCGGCACGGACCTCCCGCAGCAGGACCGGCGCGAGCGCCAGGAACACCGCGATCACCGGCAGGTTGACCAGGAAGACCGAACCCCACGGGAACCGTTCCAACAGGACACCGCCGACGACCGGGCCGATCGCGAAACCGGCGGCGAACGCGGCCGCGAAGATCCCGATGGCCCGCGCCCGGCGTCGCGCGTCGGGGAAGAGCTCGCTCAGCACCGCGAGCGCGGACGGCAGGAGGGTCGCTCCCGCCAGCCCCATCAGGGCACGGAACGCGATGAGCAGTTCCGGGCTCGGGGCGAACGCCGCGCCCGCCGAACCGGCGCCGAACACGGCGGCGCCGATCATCAGCAGCTTCAGTCGTCCGTACCGGTCGCCGATGTTGCCGAACGCGATCAGCAGCGAGCCGACCGCGAAGCCGTAGACGTCGAGGATCCACAACGCCTGATCGGCCGTGGGGGTCAGTGCCTGGCTGATCTCGGGCATCGCCAGGAACAGGATCGATCCGTCCATGGAGACCAGGAACACCGGGCAGAGGATCACCAGGAGGCCGAACCAGGCCCGGTCGTGCTGTCGTGTCATGCCCTCGACGCTGGACCGGCTTCGGGAGAGCAACCATCCCCGTGCCGTGGGTACACCCGGCAGGTACACCCACGCGGCGCGCGGAGAATTTAGGCTCGGAGTCATGGAAAGTCTCGGCGTGTACCTCAAGAGCCGTCGTGATCGGGTGACGCCCGCCGAGATCGGCCTGCGCACCTACGGGACTTCGCGCCGCGTGCCGGGCCTGCGCCGCGAGGAACTCGCCCAGCTCGCCGGAGTGAGCGCCGGGTACTACACGCGACTGGAGCAAGGACTGGCCGAAACCGCTTCACGGCAGGTGCTCGACGCGCTCGCCCGCGCGCTCCGGCTCGACGACGTCGAGACCGGCCATCTGCACAACCTCGCGCGGCAGCCATCGCTCCCGAAGCTGTCCGACCCCGGCCCGGAAGACCCGCATCCGCGGGTGCTCGCACTGCTGGAGAACCTCGGCGAGGCCGTGCCCGCCCTCGTCTTCGGCCGTCGCGGCGACGTGCTCGCGTGGAACCACGCGGGGCACACGCTCATGGCCGAACACCTCGATTTCGACGCGCCGGAGGATCCCGAACGGCGGCCTTCGCTGCCGCGCATGTTCTTCCTCGACCCGCTGACCCGCGAGCTGCACCGGAACCGGGCCGAACTCGCGCCGATCCACGTCGCCTACCTGCGGTTGACCGCGGGCCGGTACCCCACCGACGCCCGCCTTGCCGCGCTCATCGGCGAACTTTCGATGCGCAGCGACGAATTCGCGACCCTCTGGGCGACCGGTGACGTCGCCGACTGCACCGTCGGACCCATGCATCTGCGGCACCCCACGGTCGGCGCGGTGAGCGTCGACTACCAGGTGTGGCTCCAGCCCGACAGCCCCGACCACCGGCTGGAGATCTACACGCCGAAGGATCCGGGATCGGCCGACGCGCTGCAGCTCCTGACCAGGTTCGATCGCTAACCTGGGGACATGGGGGCATTCCGCGCGCTGATCCGCAACGAATCCCGCACGATGGCCGGGCTCTGGCTCTATCTCAGGCGCCGGAAGGACGGTATCGACGGGGACGCCGTCGCGGTGCCGTACGGCGGAGAAGGCAAGTCGATCTTCATCGTGCTCGCGGTGGTGAGCGCCGTCGAAGCGGGTCTCTTCTGGCTGCTCGACTTCGGCCTCGTCGTCGACATCCTGCTGCTCGCCCTCGGCGTGTACTCGGCGCTGCTGGTGTTCGGGGTCTACGCCGGCACCGTCGTCCGGCCACACGTGATCTCGTCGCGTGAAGTGCGGGTGCGCTACAGCTCCTTCTACGACGCGCGGATCCCACGGGAGAACGTCGTCGCGCTACGGCATGTGCAGGAGAGCCACGACCCGATCAAGGCTCAGAAGTTCCGCGACGAAACCTGGCTCAGTCACGACAACTTCTACGAGACCAACCTGATCGTCGAACTGCGCGAGCCGATCACGGTGACCCGGCCGCTCGGCGCGACCGAGACCGTCCGCGTCGTCAAGTTCCAGGCGGACGACCCGAAGGCCGCCGTCGAGGCCTACGAACGGCTCTCCCCCGACCGCATCTAGTCCTCTGAATGCGGCTAGGCCGAACCGCCGACGCGGCGGATGATCTTGGCGAGGATCCCGGTGACCACCATCCAGAAGATCGCGGCGATACCGTAGTTGATCAGTACGCGGAGCTTGGCGTCTTCGGGCATGAAGAGGTCCTTGAAGCCGAGCAGCAACCCGTCGGCCCAGCCGCGGACGAACGACACGATGCCGTTGTCGGGGTTGGCCTCGCCGATCACGAAGACGACGTGCAGCACGAGGATGGCCGCGAAGATCAAGCCGGCCCAGCGGACCACGCTCGCCAGTACCCCGGCCGCGCGACCACCGCCCGCGCGCCAGTCGACCTTGCGTCTGGTCGGCTGATCAGCGGTTTCCTTCTCTTCAGCGTGCTCGCCCATGCCGGGCAGTGTGGCACGCCGCCTGGTCCGATTGCTACCCGTGAGTAACCCGAATGGGCGCCACTGTGGTCACGGTTCGATCGCGGCCCGGGTTTCCTTTCGAGAGATCTCGCGGTTAAGGTGACGTCGTGGCTCGAGCTCTCCTGCTTCGCTGCCGCGACGGGGCCTGATCGGACCGGCTCCCCGTCGCGGGGCTTCGTGGTGCCGGTCGTCGCACCCGATTCTTCAGGAGAACCGTCCCCTCATGAGCATCCGCAAGCCCACCCGTCCTGCGCCTTCCGAGCAGGCTTCGTGGAACACCCAGCGCGGCACTTCGATGCCCGTGCACCGCTATCGCCCCTGGTACGACCTGGTCGAGGACATCTCGCTGCCCGACCGCACCTGGCCGGACAAGCGCATCGAGACCGCGCCGCTGTGGTGCGCGGTCGACCTGCGTGACGGCAACCAGGCCCTGATCGACCCGATGTCGCCCGCGCGCAAGCGCAAGTTCTTCGACCTGCTGGTCCGCATGGGCTACAAGGAGATCGAGGTCGGCTTCCCGGCGGCGTCGCAGACGGACTTCGACTTCGTCCGCGAGATCATCGACGAAGGCGCCATCCCGGACGACGTCAGCATCCAGGTACTGACCCAGTGCCGGCCGGAGCTGATCGAGCGCACCTTCAAGGCACTCGAAGGCGCGCCGCGCGCGATCGTCCACATCTACAACTCGACCTCGATCCTGCAGCGCCGCGTCGTGTTCCGCGAGGAGCGCATCGGCATCACGAAGATCGCTTCGCAGGCCGCCGAGCTGGTCGTCGACTACGCCGCGAAGCAGCCGGACACCGACTTCCGGTTCCAGTACTCGCCGGAGTCGTACACCGGCACCGAGCTGTCGTACGCGCTCGAGGTCTGCAACACCATCACCGAGATCTGGCAGCCGACGCCGGAGAAGCCGGTGATCCTGAACCTGCCCGCGACCGTCGAGATGGCGTCGCCGAACGTCTACGCCGACTCGATCGAGTGGATGCACCGCAACCTGGACCGCCGCGACTCGGTGATCCTGTCGCTGCACCCGCACAACGACCGCGGCACCGGTATCGCCGCCGCCGAGCTGGGCTTCCAGGCGGGCGCGGACCGGATCGAAGGCTGCCTGTTCGGCAACGGCGAGCGCACCGGCAACGTCGACCTGGTCGCGCTGGGCATGAACCTGTACAGCCAGGGCGTCGACCCGCAGATCGACTTCTCCGACATGGACGAGATCAAGCGGACCGTCGAATACTGCAACCAACTGCCGGTGCACGAACGCAGCCCGTGGGCCGGTGACCTGGTGTTCACCGCTTTCTCCGGCAGCCACCAGGACGCGATCAACAAGGGCCTCGACGCGATGAAGGCCGCCGCCGACAAGGCGGGCACGCCGATCGACGAGCACCCGTGGGAGGTCCCGTACCTGCCGATCGACCCGAAGGACATCGGCCGCAACTACGAGGCCGTGATCCGGGTGAACTCGCAGTCCGGCAAGGGCGGCGTCGCCTACATCATGAAGGCCGAGCACCAGCTCGACCTGCCGCGGCGCCTGCAGATCGAGTTCTCGAAGGTCGTCCAGCGCCACACCGACACCGAGGGCGGCGAGGTCGACCCGACCACGATGTGGAACGCCTTCTCGGCCGAGTACCTGGAGCTGAAGACGCCGCTGGAGCTGGTGCGCCAGCACGTCAGGGACAACGGCGACGGCGAGTACGACATCACCGCCACCGTGCGGGTCGAGGGGGACGAGCACGAGGTCACCGGCCGCGGCAACGGCCCGATCGCGGCGTTCTTCGACGCGCTGTCGACCGTCGGGTTCGACCTGCGGCTGCTGGACTACAGCGAGCACACGCTCTCGCCGGGCGACGACGCGCGGGCCGCTTCGTACATCGAATGCGCGATCTCCGACCGGGTCTACTGGGGCATCGGGATCGACCCGTCGATCGTGACCGCTTCACTGCGGGCCGTCGTCTCGGCCGTGAACCGGGCTCACCGGTAGTTTTCGCCGTTCCGTGAAGGCCTCCTTCACTACCTTGAGGGTAGGGATGGAGGCCTTCCCGGCTTTTCAGGCTTTGCCGTAACTCGCGTGATCGGAGCCGTAACTCGCGTGCCTGAAGGCGTATCTCGCGTGTTCGGGGCCGGAACGCCTCCAATCACGCGAGTTACGCGTCCAAGCACGTGAGTTACGCCTAAAGACCGCGGAAGGTGGCTCCTAGAGCGCCTTCACGGCGGCCAGGACGTCGGCCGGATCGGTGCGCGTCGTGTAATCCGGGTGCACGTCGATGTACCGGATGACACCCTCGCCGTCCACGACCAGGACGGTCGGATAGGGCAGCTCCCATTCCGCCGCCCCGTTGATCTTCTCGACGTCGCCGATGAGCGTGTCGAAAGCCGGCTTCGTCTCCGAAGCCAGCCGGAACGTGATGCCGAGCGCGCGGCCGAGCTCGTTGTCCACATCGGACAGCACGGTGAATTCGAGCTCCTTCGTGGACAGCGAATCGTCCGGGAGCTGCGGGCTGACCGCGACCAGCTTCACGCCCAGGTTCTCCAGCTCCGGCAACAATTCCTGCTGATACGTGCGTAGAGCCAGGTTGCAGTACGGACACCACGCGCCGCGGTAGAACACCACAACCGCGGGCCCGTCCGCGACCCGAACCTGCTCGCCTCCGGCGTCCGGCAGCGCGAGGTCCGGCATGGCCGTTTCCGGCTTCGCGGCCGCCTCGGCGACCACCCCCACGAACGCCGCCCGGTCGGCCTTGAGCACCTCGGCGACCTCGGCCGGAACGTGGTTCGCGACGGATTCCCGCAGCTCGGCGAGGTCGGTGTTGAGATCCCCCATGGTCAGCTCCTTGTGGTTGTACTGATCGGTACAGTAAAGCCGACTGTACTATTCGGTACATGAGCGGTCAACCGGCGAAGACCCCGCAGGGGCGGATGACGAGGGACGCGATCGTCGACGCGGCGGCGGAACTGATGTACGTCAACGGCGTCGCCGGGACGAGCGTCGACAAGGTGCTCGCGGCGAGCGGCGCCGGGAAATCGCAGATGTACCACTACTTCAAGAACAAGGATCAGCTCGTCGAGGCGGTCATCGCCCGCTTCCTCGAAAACATCCTCGGCAACCAGCCGACCATCTTCGAGCTGCACGACTGGGCCGATTTCGACCAGTGGGCGAGCGAGATCCTGGCCATCCAGACCACGCCCAAGGGACCGATCGCCTGCCCGCTGGGCAACCTCACCGGCGAACTCGGCGACGACCCGAAGATGGCGCCGCTGCTGGACAAGGCTTACCGCGAATGGGAGTCACATCTCCAGCGTGGGCTGGAATCGTTGCGGGAACAGGGAAAACTCGCCGCGGACGCCGACCCGGCCAGGCTCGCGCAGGCCGCGATGAGCTGCGTCCAAGGCGGTCTGCTGATGGCCCACCTGCGCCATGACGTCACGCCGATCGCCGACGCGCTCCAGATCGCGTTGGACCACCTGAAGAGTCACGCTCGCCCGTGAGCACCGCGACCTCGTCGGCGAGCGCGTCGAGCACCTTCGCCACCGCCGGCCGGGAAGACGCCCCGAGCCGGTAGACCGCCTCGACGTGCCGCGCCGCCTTGATCCCGGCGAGCGGGCGGCAGACGAGGCCACTGCCGCGCCGAGTGTCCATTGTGTACCGAGGCAGCAGCGCGATCCCGTGCCCGGCGGCGACGAGCCGTTCGGTGATGCGGAAGTCGTTGATCCGCTGGACGACCTGCGGGCGCACGCCGGTGCGGATGATCAGCGACTGGAGGATGTCGTCCACCGGGAACCCCGCGTTGACGCTGATCCAGCGTTCGTCGGCAAGTTCGGCCAGCTCGATGCGGCGCCGCTTCGCGAGCCGGTGCCCGGCGGGGAGCGCGACGTCCAGCGGTTCACGCAGCAGATGCCGCGTCTCCAGCCGGTCCGAGCCGAGCGACGGCGCGTGCTCGTCCCGGTGCGCCACCACGATGTCGTAATCCGCGACGAGCCCGGGAACCTCCGGCGGGGTCATGTCGACGTCGCGCACGATGACGTCCAGCCCGTCGAACTCCGCCGTCCGGTGCAGCAGCCCGGGCAGCAGCATCAGCCCGGCCGACTGGAAGATCGCCACCCGCACCCTGCCGCGCGGGGCGCTGCGATAAGTGTCCAATTCGGACTCCGCGCGGTCGAGGGCGGCGAGCACGTCGTCCGCGCGGGCGACCAGCGCGCGGCCGGCGTCGGTCAGCCGCAGGCCCCGGCCGGCGGGTTCCGTCAGCGCGAGACCGACGTCACTCTGCAAGGCGCGCAGCTGCTGGGAAACCGCGGACGGCGTGCAGTGCAACGCCTTCGCGGCCGCCGTCACGCTGCCGCGATCGGCGAATTCCCGCAGGGTCCGCAACCGGCCGATGTCCATACCGCCAGCATATGTGAAGCTGAACTGAACGATCGCTGCAAATATTCTCGCTGGTCCTAAAGGGTCGTTCCCCGTAAGAGTGAAGACATGCCCGCCCGCGATCGCCTGCTCGCCCTGCTCGTCGCCGTCCTCTGGGGTTGCAACTTCCTCGCCATCCACGCCACCCTCGGCCAGTTCCCGCCCGTCTTCGCCGGCGGGCTGCGCTTCGCGGTCATCGCCATCCCGACGATCCTGTTCGTGCCGTGGCCGAAGGTGAAGATCCGCCACCTGCTCGGCTACGGGCTGGGCTTCGGCACCGGGCAATTCGTGTTCCTCTTCATCGCGATGGACACCGGCATGCCGACCGGGCTCGCGTCGCTGGTACTGCAGGCGTCGGCCCCGTTCACCGTCCTGCTCGGCGCCGTCTTCCTGCGCGAACGCGTGTCCGGGCGGCAGCTCACCGGCATCCTGCTCGCCGTCGCCGGGATGGCGACGATCGCCTGGCAGCAGGCCGGGAACGCCGCCCTGCTGCCGGTGATCCTGACCCTGCTCGGCGCCTTGAGCTGGGCGTTCGGCAACCTGAGCACCCGGCAGGCGGCACCGGACAACCCGCTGAACTTCGTCCTCTGGATGTCGGTGGTGCCGCCGCTGCCGATGTTCGCGCTGTCGCTGGTCCTGGAGGGCCCCGCCGAGATCGGGCACTCGCTGAGCACGCTCGGCACCACCACGGGCCTGATCGGCCTCGGCGGCCTGGCCTACGTGGTGCTCTTCGGCACGATCGCCGGCTCCGGGATCTGGACGTCGCTGATGCGCCGCAACCCGGCGGGCGTGGTCGCGCCGTTCTCACTGCTGGTGCCGGTGGTCGGACTGTCGATGGCGTTCCTGGTCCTCGACGAACGCCCTTCACTGGTGGAGATCCTCGCCGCGGCCGTGGTCATCGGCGGCGTCCTGTTCGGTTCGACGAAACGCCGCGTGCGCGAGCCGGACTTCCTCGCCGAAGCCGAAACGCCTCAGCCCACTGGTGTGCGGTAAGGCGTTTGGGCACGATTTCCTTGCCGGGACAGGTGAAGACCCGCCGCACGAAATCCTGGTACCGCACACGATCCGCGGCTTCGACGAGCGGACGCTCGCGGCGGGTCATGGTGAGCAGACCGCCGTCGACGCCGGGCCTCGGGCGGAACGCGGTGGCGGGCACCCGGCCCGCCAGCCGGAAGTCGAACCACGGCCACCACTGCGCGGTCATCATGGTCGCGCCGCCGACTCCGGCCCGGCGGCGCGCCACCTCCCACTGCATGAGGAGGACGGCGTCCGTCCAGCCGGGAGCGGCGAGGACGTGGCGCAGTGTCGCGGTGGTGAGATGGAACGGCAGATTGCCGACCAGTACGTGTGGCGTCCGCGGCAGGGGGAACCGCAGGTAGTCCGCGGTGACGATCTCCGTGGACGGCCGGACGCGGCCCGCCAGCCGGGCGGCGCGACGGTCGTCGATCTCGATGCCGGTCAGTGGCCTGCCGAGCCGTTCCAGCGGCAAGGTCAGCGCGCCGTCGCCCGTGCCGAATTCGATGATCGGCCCGTCCGTGCCGTCGACGAGCTGCACGACGGTTTCGATGGTGTTCCGGTCGATGAGGAAGTTCTGGCCGAGTTCGTGACGGCCAGGACGCTGTGTGCGCAAGGGATCTCCGCGGCTTCGAGGTGAGCCGGGCAGCACGAGGCAGGCCCGGCGATGGCTCGCTCGGGCGGCGGTTCCTTGCTGGACGCTGGGGATCCGCCGCTAGGCGCGGCGGGTCCTGGTGAACGCGGAAGCACACATGGCGGCGAACCTACCTCGGGCGCGAAGCCGCACGCCAATCGTTTTCTAGGCGCCGATTCGGCTCGTGCCGAGGTGCTCGACCGGGCCGGACAGCGCGGCCTTGACGTGCCGGGTGAGGTCGTCGGTGAGCACCTCGGTCTCGCCCTTCTCCAGCCCGTCGACGACCTGGCGGGCGACGTCGCGTGGGTCGTTCTTGGGGATGTCGAGCCCCTGGGTCATGTCGGTGTCGGTGTAGGCGAGGTGGACGCCGACGACGTGGGTGCCCTGCTCGGCGAACTCGATGCGGAGCGAATTGGTGAGCGACCAGAACGCGGCCTTCGACGCGCCATAGGAACCCGAACCCGCCGCCCACGACAGGATCGAGTGCACGTTGACCAGCGCTCCGCCGTCCTTGAGCCGCGGCGCAAACGCTTGCGCGATGCGCAGTGCGCCGAAGACGTTCGTTTCGAAGACCGGGCGGTGCGCGTCGACGTCTTCGGTGAGCAGCGAACCGAGGCCGAGGACCCCGGCGTTGTTGAAGACGATCGTGGCGTCGCCCGCCTTCTCCGCCAGTGCGCGGACGGATTCCGGATCGGTGACGTCGAGCGGGAGCGCGACGATCCGCGGGTCGGTCTCCGCACGCGGCGACCTGGCGGTCGCGTAGACCTTGGCGGCGCCGCGGTCGAGCAGTTCGGTGACGAACGCCTTGCCGAGTCCCCGCTGCCCGCCGGTGACCAGGACGACGGCGCCTTCGATGGAGGTCATGACTGTGCTCCCTTGACAGAAGTGTTCGACTTTTACCTCTGTCGTCAGCATGGCGACGCGACCCGACAGAGTCAAGTACGCTTGACCTATGTCATGGACCGCGACGGACCGATACCGGTTACGCACCGCCCCCTCGGGGCTGGCGCTCGTTCAGGACTTCCTCAACACGAAGGCGATCAAGACGTACGGCCTCGACCTGCTGAGCGACGCCGACCTGACGCGCCCTTGGGCCGCCGAGGCGCTGGCGGAATGGTCGCGCGCCCGGGACGCGGAGGTACCCGAGATCACGCTGGGGCCAGGCGACCTTCGCGCGCTTCGCGACCTGCGAGAGTCGTTCGTTTCGCTCGTGAACGGCGAGGAGGCGGACTTCGGCAAGCCGGTCAAGGCGGATCTGACGCTGCGGGACGGTGTCGTCCGGCTGTTTCCGTCCGGCACCGGACGGCAGTGGCTCGCGTCGGCCCTGTGGACGGAAACGCTGCTCGCGCAGCAGGCCGGGATCTGGCCGCGGCTGAAACTGTGCCGTCTCGACGGCTGCCGTTCGGCGTTCTACGACGTCTCCCGCAACAACAGCGGCGTCTGGCACGACGTGCGCACCTGCGGGAACGTCGCGAACCTGCGTGCGGCGCGGGAGCGCAAGAAAGCGCTCAGCTGAACGAAGCCAGCGCCGTGGGGATCGGGATCTCGCCGCCGATGACGTCGAAACCCTGGTTCTCGACGAGCGGCTCCTCCAACGTGGCGACCAGGACGGCGGCGACGTCCGCGCGGGAGACGCGGCCCGGTTCGAGATGGCCGGCGATCTTGACGTGACCGGTGGGCTGGTCGTCGGTGAGCGTGCCGGGCCGGACGATCGTCCAGTTCAGGCTGGAGCGCCGCAGGACGCTGTCGGAGATCTGCTTCGCCATCAGGATCGACCTCACCAGGCGATCGCCTTGGTCCGGCGAATCCGCGAACTGCGCGGAAAGCTGCACGAACCGCGAGACACCCGCCTTCTCGGCGGCGCGGATCGCGGTGATCACGCCGTCGCGGTCGACGAGGTCGACCGAGGCCTGATCGGGATCGGGCGCGCCGATCGCGTTGATCACCACTTCGGAACCGGCGAGAGCCTCGACGAGGTCTTCCGCGTCGGCGGTGACGTCCGCGACGACGGTTTCGGCGCCGAGGCCGGCGACCTCCTCCGCGCGGCGGCGGCTGCGCAGCCCCGCCCGCACCTGATGACCACGCCCCCGCAGAAACCGGACCACGTGGATCCCCGTCCGCCCCGACGCTCCCAGCACTGTGACCCGCATGACACCGAGTCTGCCCGATCACGCCCTTCCGCGCCGGTCAAGCACCTGCCGCATTGAGTCCACCAAATGCGGCCAGACATGGTGCCTCGCCCATGCCTTCAGTCCTCTGGATGCGGGCTGGGTTGAAGGCTTCGTCGCCGGGGCGGGTGTTGCGAAAGCCACTTTCGCAACGTTGAAGGTTGCGAAAGTGGCTTTCGCAACACGGCCAAGCACGCCGACCGCACGCAATCAGTCATCTAAATGCGGCCGAGTATGTGAAGGCCCCCTTCACTGCGTCTAGCGCAATGAAGGGGGCCTTCACGTACTTCACCGAGCTGGGGCTAGAGGATCTCGACCGCCGAGCCGATGTCCGGCAGGTCGCCCTCATCGGGGTTCAGGTCCCGGACCAGTTCCGCCTCGACCTCGTGCGGTTTGATCCGCCCGTCGCGGATGTCCTCCGCGTAGTGGCAGGCGACCCGGTGCCCGGCGCCGATCTCCCGCAGCTGCGGACGGTCGGTGTCGCACAGGCTCTGCTGCTTCCACGGGCATCGCGTGTGGAACCGGCAGCCGGACGGCGGCCGCGCCGGCGAGGGCAGGTCACCCGCGAGCAGGATCTGCTCCCGGTTGTCCTCCACCTCGGGGTCCGGCACGGGGATCGCCGAGAGCAGCGCCCGCGTGTACGGGTGCAGCGGGTTCTCGTACAGCGTGTCGGCGTCGGCCTCTTCGACCAGCGAGCCGAGGTACATCACGCCGATCCGGTCGGAGATGTGCCGCACCACCGCGAGGTCGTGCGCGATCACCAGGTACGTGAGCCCGAGCTTCTCCTGCAGATCCTCCAGGAGGTTGACCACCTGCGCCTGCACCGAGACGTCCAGCGCGGACACCGGTTCATCGGCGACGATCAGGTCCGGCTCCACCGCGAGCGCCCGCGCGATGCCGATGCGCTGACGCTGGCCGCCCGAGAACTCGTGCGGATACTTCCGCAGCGAGGACTCCGGAAGACCGACGGCGGCGAGGAGTTCGCGCAGCCGCTTGGCCGTCGCCTCCTTGTCCTTGGCGAGACCGTGCGCCTTCATTCCTTCGGTCAGAATGGATTCCACCGACTGCCGAGGGTCCAAAGAGGACATCGGGTCCTGGAAGACCATCTGCATCCGGCGGCGGGCCTTGCGCAGGTCCTCGCCCTTGAGGCCCGCGACGTCGGTGCCGTCGAAGACGACGTTGCCGTTCGTCAGTTCGGTCAGCCGGAGGATCGCCCTGCCCAAAGTGGACTTCCCGCAGCCGGATTCCCCGACCAGACCGTAGGTTTCGCCCTTGCGGATGGCGAGATCGACGCCGTCCACGGCGTACACGTATCCGACCGTCCGGTCGACCACGATGCCGCGTTTGATCGGGAAGTGCACCTTGAGGTCGTTGACCTCGAGCAGCACTTCCTGCTCCGGTACCGCGTGCGTCATCGGGCCCCTCCTCGTGCGGCCACGGCCGGGATCACCGGGTTGTGGCAGCGCAGCAGTCCACCGCGGTCGGGGGTCAGCTGCGGTGAAACCTCCCGGCACACGCCGAGAGCGTTCGGGCAGCGGGGCGCGAAGGCGCAGCCGCCGTCCCACGGGATGTTGTCGGAGACGGATCCCTTGATGGGGATCAGTTTCTCGCCGCGGCCCGCGTCAAGCCGCGGGATCGAGGCGAGCAGGCCGTGCGTGTACGGATGCCGCGGCTCGGCGAACAGCGAGTGCCGCTCCGCCCGCTCGACGATCTTGCCGCCGTAGAGCACGTTGACCTCGTCGCAGAGACCGGCGACGACACCGAGGTCGTGCGTGATCATGATCAGCGCGGTCCCGGTGTCCTGCACCAGTTCCCGCAGCAGGGCGAGGATCTGCGCCTGGATCGTCACGTCGAGCGCGGTGGTCGGCTCGTCGGCGATGAGCAGCCGCGGACGGCACGCCAGCGCGATCGCGATCAGCGCGCGCTGCCGCATTCCGCCGGAAAGCTGGTGCGGGTACTCGGAAAGCCGCCGTGCCGGGTCGGGAATGCCGACCTTGTCCAGCAGTTCCGCCGCCTCCACCGACGCCACCTTGCGCGACATCCCGCGGTGCCGCTCCAGCACCTCGGTGATCTGCAGCCCGATCGGGATGACCGGGTTCAGCGAGGACAGCGGATCCTGGAACACCATGCCGAGGTCACGGCCGCGGCGGTCCCGCATTTCCTTGTCCGACAGGCTGAGCAGATCCGTGCCTTCGAACGACACCGAACCGCTGACGTGGTTGCCGCGTTTCGCGAGCAGCCGCATGATCGCCAGCGAGGTCACGGACTTGCCGCAACCGGACTCACCGACGAGACCGACCGTCTGGCCGGGTTCGACGTCGAAACTGACCTCGTCCACCGCGGTGAACGGCTTCTCGCCGCGCCGGGAGAAAACGACCTTGAGGTCGCGTACTTCAAGGAGAGCCATGAAAGATCACCGCCTGTTCTTCGGATCGAGGGCTTCCCGCAGGGACTCGCCGAGCAGCGTGAACCCGAGCGCGACGATGATGATCGCGATCGCCGGGTAGTACGCCAGCTCGGGGCGGATGTCGAGGAACTGCCGAGCACTGCGGCTCAGCATGATGCCCCATTCCGCCCGGTTCGGGTCCGGGTCGCCGAGACCGAGGAACGACAGCGCCGCCGCCTCGAGGATCGCGGTCGCCAGGGTCAGCGTGGCCTGCACGATGACCGGGCCGAGCGAGTTGGGCAGCATGTGCCGCAACACGATCGCCCCGCGTTTGACGCCGAGCGACGTCGCCGCGAGCACGTGGTCGCTGTTTCTCTGCGCGAGCATCGAACCGCGCAGCAACCGCGCGAAGATCGGCACGCTGACCATCGACACCGCGACGATCACCGTCCACTGGCTCGGCTTCTGGAACAGCGCGGCGACCGAGATCGCCAGCAGCAACGACGGCACGGACAGCATGACGTCGACGAGCCGCATCAGCACGGTGTCGACCCAGCCGCCGAAGGCACCGGCGAGGCCACCGATGATCATGCCGACCACGACGCCGATGATCGTCGCGAGCACGCCGACCAGCAGCGTGTTCTGCGCGCCGACCAGCAGCCGCGAAAGGTAGTCGCGGCCGAAGTCGTCGACACCGAGCGGGAATCCGGGCTGAGCACCCGGGATGATGCCCTGGCCGAGGATGACCTGGCTCTGCAGATACCGCTCGTAGGGATCCTTCGGCGCCAGGAGCGGCGCGAAGATCGCCACCAGCAGGAACAGGCCGGTGATCACGGCGCCGGTGATGGCCACCGGGCTCCGCATCATCCGGCGCAGCGCCTCGCCACCGAGGCTGTGCCCCTTCGCCGACGAAGCCGCGAGCTTGTCGATCGGCTCCTTCTTCTTGTTCAGCAAGGTGTTCATCGGACACGCACCCTCGGGTCGATGAGCCCGTACGAGACGTCGACCAGCATGTTCACCAGCACGTAGACCAGCGCGCCGAACAGCAGCAGCGCCTGCAGACGTGGGTAGTCACGCCGCTCGATGCCTTCGGCGAGCAGGAAGCCGAGGCCGCGGAAGTTGAACACCCGCTCGGTCAGCACGGCGCCACCGAGGAGCGCACCGGTCTGGAGACCGATGACGGTGACCACCGGCAGCAGACCGTTGCGGAGCACGTGACGGCGCCGGACGATCGGCTGGGTCAGGCCCTTCGAGTTGGCCGTGCGGATGAAGTCCTCGTTCAGCACGTCCAGCACCGAAGCCCGGGTGATCCGGACGATGACCGCGAGCGGGATCGTGGCCAGCGCGAACGCCGGGAGGATCAGGTGGGTGATCGCGTCCCAGGCGGCGTCCCATTCCTGGGTGATGATGCCGTCGAGGACCGCGAACCCGGTGACGGTGGTGGCGTCGAGACCCGCCATCTGACGGCCCTGCGAGGGAAGTCCCAGCGGGGCGGCCAGCAGGTCCTGCATCATGTAGCCGAGGAAGAACACCGGCACCGCGACGCCGACCAGGCTGAGCACGATGATGACGTTGTCGACGGCCCCGCCGCGGAAGCGGGCGGACAGATAGCCGAACGGGATGCCGAGGCCCACCGCGATGAGCATCGCGCAGAAGCCGAGCTCGATCGTGGCGGGAAGGAAGTTCCCGATCTCCGACATGACCGGCTGGGCGGAGACCAGCGAGTTGCCGAAGTCGCCGGTGATCGCCCGGCCGAGGAATTTGAAGTACTGGACGAAAATCGGATCGTCGAGGCCGAGAAGCTTGTTCAGGTCGGCGATCTTCTCCGGGGTCGCCTTGTCACCCAGGAGGGCGCCGGCGGGGCCACCGGGCAGGGACCGGAGCCAGGCGAAGATCAAAATGGACAGGATCAAGAGCGTCGGTATCGCTTGTAGCAGCCGACGCACGAGAAAACGGAGCACGTGCGTTCCTTTGTTGCCAGCCCGGGAATGGGCCACAGGGGGCGGGCGCGGTAGCGCCCACCCCCTGGTGGCTCAGTGGTGGTGGATCAGTTGACCGTGACGGTGTAGAAGCGCTCGTCGGTCAGCGGGCTGGCCACCAGGCCCTTCACCTTCGGGCCGACGACGATCGCCGGGGGGCCGTAGGAGATCGGGATGGCGGGCAGGTATTCCATGATCTTCTGGTTCACTTCCTGGTACGCCTTGGTGTGCGCCTCACCGGCGGGCGCGGCGTCCGCGGCCGAGATGGCCGAGAACAGGTTCGGCTCGCTGAAGCCGAACTCCGGCTTCTCGCGGCCGAAGAAGGTACCGACGAAGTTACCGGCGTCGTTGTAGTCACCGGTCCAGCCGAGCAGGTGCACGTCGTGCTTGCCCGCCTTCTGGACGTCGTCCTTGTAGCCACCGTTCCACGGCTTGGCGATCGGCTCGACCTTGATGCCCATGGCCTTCATGTCCTCGGACAGCGAGGTGAAGATGTCGGCCGGGTTCGGCATGTACGGCCGGGTGACCTCGGTCGGGTAGTAGAACTTCAGCGTCATGCCCTCGGCGCCGGCTTCCTTCAGCAGGTCTTTCGCCTTCTGAAGGTTGTAGTCGTACTTGGTGACGTTCTCGTTGTAGCCGTCGATCGCCTTCGGCACGAACTGCGTCGCGGTCTCGGCGCCCTCGGGGAGCTTCGACTTCACGAACTGCTCACGGTTGAGACCGTAGGCCAGCGCCTGGCGGACCTTGGGGTCCTTCAGCTTCGGGTTGTTCTTCTGGTTGATGCCCAGGTACAGGATGTTGAACGACGGGCGGATGAGCACCTGCTCGCCGTCGTTGCGCAGCAGGCCGTAGTCCGCGGGCGACGGGTAGTCGTAGCCCTGGATGTCGCCGGCCTTGAGCGCCTGCTTGCGGGCGTTCTCGTCCGGGATGACCTTGAAGACCAGCTTGTCGAGCTTGGCCGTCTGGGTCGGCGAGTCGGTGGCCTTGACCAGCGTGATCTCACCCTTGGCCTGGTCCCAGCTCTCGAACTTGAACGGGCCGGTGCCGGTCGGGTGCTTCAGCGCGTACTCCGGGTAGGAGAACGAGTCACCGCTCTGGGTGACGGCGTCGGCGTTGTACTTCTTCAGCGCGTCCGGGCTCTGGATCGAGAACGACGGCAGCGTGAAGGCCGCGGGGAAGGCGCCCTTGGCCTTGTTCAGGTTCAGGACGGCGGTGGACTCGTCCTTGGCCTGGCAGTCCTTGAAGACCGGGTCGCCGGAAGCGTCGCCCTCGTTCTTTGCGAAGCCCTCGAAGACGTCGCCGTAGTAGATCATCTGGCTCTGGGCGGCGGCGCCCTTCATGTTGAACATGCGGTTGAAGTTGAAGCAGACCGCTTCCGCGTTGAACGCGGTGCCGTCGTGGAACTTGACACCCTTCTTCAGGGTGAACGTCCAGGTCTTGCCTTCGTTGCTGCCTTCCCACTTCTCCGCCAGACCAGGCTCGAGGTCCGCGGTCCCCGGCTTGTTCATGATCAGCGTGTCCATCATCTGGCGGATGATGCGGAAGGTCTCACCGTCGTCGTTGAAGAGCGGGTCGAACGTCTTCGGGTTACCGGCGGCCCCGAAGACCATGGTGCCTCCCGAGCCACCCC
Source organism: Amycolatopsis lurida (assembly GCF_900105055.1). Lineage (NCBI taxonomy): Bacteria > Bacillati > Actinomycetota > Actinomycetes > Pseudonocardiales > Pseudonocardiaceae > Amycolatopsis > Amycolatopsis lurida. The sequence goes on along the minus strand of NZ_FNTA01000004.1, from coordinate 4,530,964 downwards.
CTGCGCCTTCTTCACGCTTCGATTCGGCACAGGCGGAAATGGAGACCGCGAGTGCGCCGGCAAGCCCGATCAGGGCCACACGGCGTGCTCGGGTCACCCGCAGTTGCTGCATCTGGCACCCCTTGAGGAGATTTTCGGTGTTTAGGCACCGTCCGGTCGGTCGGAAAGTCGAGCTCCACGGACGATCGGTGTGCCCGCCGACACTAGCGGGAACTCAGCCCGCACTTAAGCACGCGAGGTTACGATCGCGCTACACGACGGCCAATACGACCGCAAAGTGTCCGCAATTCCGGACGGAGTGTAATCAATTCCCGACCACTAACGCGCAGAGTGCCGGGTCACTGACTCAAATGGGTGTCCACCACTACAACCAATGGGGCACTGACAAAACAGGACATTCGCGGGTATCGGGTCGCGTCTCGTGAGTGGTACGGACGGTTAGAACCGTCCGTACCACTCACGAGAGGTGACCACTCGATCTGCCGCGGCCCGGGTTCCGTCGACGGTGAACCACCCTCGTTCGAACAACTGCCAGCGCCGCAGTTCCGCACGGGAGTCCTCGCCGTCTCGCTCGACACCGCGGTCCAAGCGTTCGGCCTCGCTCCCGCCGTCCAGCCAGGTCAGCAGGGACAACGAAGGCCTCATCCGCGCGCGGCCGCTGGAGACGCCTTCCAGCACCAGCACCCCGGGGACCGGGATCTCGACCTCTTCACCCGGCAGTGGGACACCACTGGCCCAGTCCACCCGCCGGTATCGGCCGGGCCTGCCCGCGCGCAGCGGTTCCAGGACTCCGGTTTCCAGCCGCGGCCACCACGAAACGGGTTCGTCCCAGGTGGCGAACTCGTCGGTGCTCACCAGCGCCACGCGGACGCCGCGACCGGCCAGTTCGGCCACGATCTTCCCGGCCAGCGTGGACTTCCCGGAGCCGGACGGGCCGTCGACGGCCAGCACGCGGACGGCGCCCAGCCTCGGCGGAGCCGCGAGAAGAGCGTCGATCAGCGTGCGCGTGCGGGGCTCACTTCGGGGAGTCCGTTGACGTTGTCGGGAGCCGCGGTCTTGGCTTCGAGTGCCGCGACGCGTTCTTCCAGCTCACGCTGGGCGTCGGCGAGTTCGCAGCGGAGCAGCGCGATCTCCTCGACGGAGGTCCGGACCTCTTCTTCGAGGTGCCCGACCTCGGTCGACAGATGCAGCGCGACCAAGGCCAGCACCACACCGGCCATCAGGAACACGAAGTTCGACGGCGTCTGCATGCCGGTGACGTCGGCGAGGAAGTCGGCGGCCTGCGGAACGAGCGCGAGCACCACCACGCCGACGGCGAGGAAGAGCCAGACGCCCGCGTACTTCTCGCGCAGCTTCCGCCGCCGCATCATCTCGAGGACGACGAACAGCACCAAACAGGCGATGACGATACTGAGAATGCGCCAGCCAGCCATGAAAGCTCCTTTACGCCGAATCCGACGAGTCGACAGCCGGTCGACGGCGCATGAGCGCCAGCAGCAGAGCGAGCCCGGCCCGACCGAGATAAACGGCCGATTTCACCGGCGAATGGCTCGGCGTGCCACCCGCCCGCTCCCGCATGATCACGGGGATTTCCTTGATCTTCAGTTCGGCGCGGATCGCCATCACCAGCGATTCGACCGTGTCCCCGAGGTACTCGGCGGGGTAATACGCGGCGAACAACCTGATCGCGCGGGGGCCCATCGCCTTGAAGCCGGAGGTGACGTCGGTGAGCCGTGTCTTGCCGAGCCTCGAAAACACCAGGGACAGCGCGACCATCGCGTATTTCCGCGGGCCGCTCGCCTTGTAGGAGCCCTTGCCCGCGAACCGCGACCCGATCACGATGTCCGCGTCGTTCAGCCCGTCCAGCAAAGCCGCGACCTCGTCGGGGTCGTGCTGGCCGTCCGCGTCCACCTGGACCACGACGTCGTAACCGCGGGCGGCGGCGTACCGGAAACCGGTGCGCATCGCCCCGCCGACGCCGAGGTTGACCGACAGGCGCGCGACCTCGGCACCCGCGGCGCGGGCGAGTTTGGCCGTACTGTCGACGGAACCGTCGTCGACCACCAGCACGTCCATCCCCGGCAATGACTTCTTGACCTGGGAAATGACCGAGCTGACACTGGCCTCCTCATTGAGAGCAGGCATCACGATGAGTACGCGACGGGTGGTCACGGACGTACTGGACACTGGATCACTCTATCCTCTTACTGGCCGTGAGCGGTGTCGGCCCCGGTATTCGCGCCGGAATCGACCACACCTTGCTGACCTTCGATTTCGTAGATCGACGCGTCCGCGTTACGGAAGACACGCTTGAAACCCGGAGTAGTTTCGATGCGCTCGAAACCGACCGGGGTCTGCAGTTTGGGGGAAACCTTGCCCTTGCCGACGAGCACGTACCGAACCTTCAGATCGGTGAGTGTCTGCCGGACACGTGGCTGTTTGTCGATGTCGTTCAAGAACACGCTCAGGTAGCCGGCCTTCGTGGAGAACGCGGCCCCGTAGTTGGACCATTCGACCGGCTGGACCCCGGTGAGGGCGTAGAGCCACACCGATCCGTCGATCTTGTTGTTCATGACGCGCTCGCCGGGCACGGTGTGCGCGGCGAGCCAGTTGTAGGCCTCCACCTCGCCCTTGCTGACCGAGGGACCGTCGCCGTAGTGCATCGCCACGCGGGCGGAGTTGCGGCCGATGTACCCGCCCCTGCTCAGCACGCTCACCACCAGCCCGATCAGGATCGCACCGATGACGGTCAGCATGACCGGGTTGAGGCCCGGCTTCCGCTGCCCGATCTTCTCGGCGGCCTTGACGGCCACAGCGTGCACGAACACCCCGAACCCGACGGCCCCCGCCAGCGGGACGAGCGCGCCGAGCCGCCAGTGGTCGTTGTAGAACGGCCCGGTCAGCGTGTGGATCAGCGGGGTTTCGAGCGAAACGGTCGCGGCGAACAGGCCGCCGAGCACGACGTAAGCCCCCACCAGCCACACCATCTGGCGCCGGCGGGCGAGCAGGATCACCCCGATGATCGCCGGGACACCGATCCACCACTGGGGGAACGCGGCCATCGGCGAGAACGTGATGGTCTGCCCGACGGCACCGGACACGGTGGTCTCCGACGCCCAGGAGGCGGCGGTCACCCCGCTCGCGTTGTACAGCGCCGGCAGCACCGTCGGCAGGCCGAACGCGGCCGCGAGCACGATCGTCGCCACCAGCGAGGACGCGCTGCGGCGCCAGTCGATCGCCTCGAAACGGAACAGCACCGCCAGGAGGATCAGGACGAAGTAGACCAGGATGACGAAGATCAGGCTGGTGTGCAGCCCGGCCAGCCCGGCGACGCCGATACCGATCGCGACCGGCCCGGCGATCCCTTTCGGTTTGATCAGCAGACGGGTCAAGGCGAGCATCGCGGGCACGAGCGCCACGCCGGCGACGTACGGCCACAGCGGACCGCGCCACAGCGAGTCGTACGGGAAGGCGGTGAACCAGGTGGACACGGCCGCCGCGGCGGCGGTCGCGAGGACCGGCAACCCCCACGCGCGGCACATCGCCGCGACACCGAACGGCAAGGTCAGCACCACCATGAGCGCCGCCAGGTTCAGCGTCGGCATGATCGTCAGGCCGCTCTTGCCGAAGACCAGCGCGAGCAGTGCGTGATAGGTGTCCGGATAGAAGTAGTCGGTCTGGTTCGGCAGGTTCGCGATGGTGCCGACGGTCGAGGGCCGGGCGTCGCCGTGCTCGGCGATCCAGCGCACCAGGTTGGCGTGGAACGGCGCGTCCCAGTCCTGCTGGATGTTGTTCAGGCTCCGGTTGCCGCGCAGGAACGTCACCGCGCCGACAACGAGACCGGCCAGCACCCCGCCGCCGATGAGCAACTGGTCGCGGACAGAGCGCGCGGGCCGCTCGTCCTCTTCCCAGTCGGGATGGCGCCGCCGGGTGTACCTGGCCGCGGCGTAAGCCAGCCCGAAGCCGACGGCGGACACCACCAGCGTCCAGAGCGCCACGTTCAGCATGGTCCAGCGGATACCGAGGGTGCCGAGCACCGGGACACCGATCGCGACGACGCCGAAGGTGAGCAGCGGCGCGGCACCCGCGAGTGTCCAGCCTCGAAGCCGGATCGCGGCGCCGAACAGCAGGCCCGGCAGCCAGAACGCGAGCATAACGAGGAGCACGTTCATCGAATTCGCTGTCCCAATCTCACCGGCGCCCGGCACCGTCCTGTCCGATTCGGCCTGGTGGGTCGCACCTTACTGGGCCGCTATGAAGACGTTTCAGCGGCGCCCGAGGTTGTCCCCGGGGCATTGCGGAGCACGAACGCGACCACGACCGCGAGACCGAGCGTCGGCGCCACGGCCAGCGCGACGACCGCGCGGAACACGGTGTCACCGGGCAGGAACAGCAGGAACAGGGAAGCCGTTCCGGTGACCACGGTCCAGGTGATCAGCACGAGACGCGCCTGCGTCCTCGCCACGAGCACGGCCGTGAGCAGCTGCATCGGCACCAGCACCACCGAAGACCAGACCAGCCCCGCGACCGACCAGCCGTCGACGTCGTACCCGGGGCCGCTGACGAACCGCACCGCCCACGGACCGAGCCACAACCCGACCAGGGCGCCGAGCGCGGCGAGCGCCAACGAGGCCACGACGCCGAGGGCGAGCACTCGTTGCAGGCGGTTCCGGCCCTCGTCGGTGGTCGACAGCCGGACGACGAACGGCACGACCAGCGACTGCACCGGTCCGATCAGGGTCAGCGGCAACCGGGCGATGACCAGCGCGGCGAACAGGGCGCCGACCCTGGCGCCGTCGTCACCGGGGGCCAGCAGACCGACCAGCGCGGGGTAGCCGGTGATGACCGCGGACGTCAGCGCGGCGCCGACCAGCAGCATGCCCATCCGGCGGGAGGTGACGCCCCAGCCGTCGCCCTCCGCGTGCGGGTCGATCAGACGGCGGGCCGGGCGGGCGAACAGCAGCCAGGCGAACGAGCCGGCGGCGACCGCGATGGCCAGCGAGACGACGTTGTAGGCGACGGCCACGAACAGCACGCCGAGGACGAGCGCCCGTACCGCCGGTTCGGCGATCACCAGGAGGGAGAAGGGCTTGACCTTGTGCTGTCCGATCAGGAGCCCGCGGGTGCCGAACTGAAAGGCGAAGGCGACACCGCCGGCCAGCACGATCAGCCCCAGCGTCCAGTCCCCGCGGAACAACCGGTCGTTGATCGGCGGGATCAGCAGGGCCAGTGAGAAGACCGCGGCGACGACCGCGCCGACGGCGACCGCGCGCAGCGCGGGGCGGCCTGCCCTGCCCCCGTCGAGTGCCGCGACCGCCGACTGGCGGGACAGCTCCTGTTCCAGCGGCGAAAGGGTGCTGCCGAGGCCCATCAGCAGGCCCCAGAAGGTGACGAAGACCGCGTATTCCTGCGGGGGCAGCAGGCGCTGGCAGGCGACGGTCAGGACGTAGCCGAGACCGATCGAGACGAGCAGCGAGCCGCCGAGACTGCCCGCCGTCGTGCGGCCGCTCCGCGCTCCGGCCTTCGCGCCCGCTTCCTCCACGCCCGCGGAACTCATCGGCGCCGGAGCCTGGCCCGGACGGCCATGGCCAGACCGCGCAGGACACCGGCACCGAAACCCCCGGCGAACACCGGCAGCAGCTTGCTGACCGCCTTGGCCTCCGGGCCGGTCGCGCCGCACTTCTTCACGACTTCACCCGCCGCGACGGCGCCGAGCACTCCGGCGGCCAACGTCGTCTTCGGCTTCTTCGCCGCGAAGGCGAGACCGGCCACTCCGACGGCCAGCGCGCCGAACAGGGCGTTGCGGGCCGGGCCGGGCGAGCCGATGTAGGAGTCCACATAGGTGGTGCCGCGGAAGTAGGCCTGCTGGGCGAACTTCTTGAACGAGTCGCGTCCGTTGTAGACCGCGTTGAATTCGGGAGCCAGCCAGATCCGCTCACGTTCGGCGATCCAGCGCAGCATGCGGGTGTCGTCACTCGCGAAGCGAATGTCGTCGAAGAGGGAGACGAATGCGGTGATCGAACCTTCGAGAAGTTCACGCCGCGCGCAGAAGAATGTCGTCCCCTTGGGATAGACATCGAATTCCTCGATGCCATAGGACGTCAACCGCGGATTCGCGAAATACGCGCGCCAAGGGACCTTCACGAGCCCCGCCATGAAACCGGCGTACGGATTGTTCTCGGAGGCGACGTCGATGTGGCCGTTCCACACCGCGCGCTCGGGGTGGCCCGAGAGCTGTTCGCGCAGGAAGGTGAGACTGCCCAAGCCGACGATGACGCGGCTGTCGAGCAGCGCGATCCACTCGCCGGACGACTTCGCGATACCCGCGCTGCGTGCCTCGAAACGGCCCGAATTGACCTGGCTGAGCACGGTGATGCCGTGCCGTTCGCGCAGCTCTTCGAGCTTCACAGGCGTGGCGTCGGTGCTGCCGTCGTCCACGACGACGACCTCGATCGGCCAGCTCGCCGCCTCGGCCGAGGCGAGCAACGCGCCGACACTGCGTTCGATCCAGTCCTGTTCGTTGTAGACAGGGATCACGACACTGAGCGAGGGGACGAGCGGATTCGCACTCACGGTGCCGAGGCTACCCGGCAGCTCCGGCGGCGGGTCGGTCAGTATCCTTGGGCCCACCGCACCCGACTCGAGAATGGGCACTCACGGTGATTTCCTTCATCCTCGGCACCACCGCGGAACTGATCAAGATCGCGCCCGTCTACCACGGAATCGTCGAGCGCGGTATGCGGCCGAAGATCTGGTTCACCGCGCAGCACGTCGACGAGGTGGCCGACGTGGTGGCCGACCTGAACCTCCCGGAACCCGATCTCTGGATGGTGCCGCGGGACAAGGCCCACAATCTCGAGTCGCCCGCGCAGGTGCCGGGATGGGCCGCCCAGGTGCTGCGCACCGCGTGGAGCCGCCGGGAAGAACTGCGTGCCGAGCTGACCGCGGACGGCCGTCCGCCGCTGGTCCTCGTGCACGGCGACACGTTCACCACGCCCTACGGCGCGCTGATCGGGAAGCGGATCCTCAAGTCGCGGGTCGGGCACATCGAGGCGGGCGCGCGGTCGGGCAGCATCCTGTCGCCGCTGCCCGAGGAGCTGAACCGCAAGATCGCGGCGAAGGTCGTCGACATCCACTTCGCCCCGACGTCGCGCGAGGTGAACAACCTGCGGAACACCCGCGGCGTCGTGATCGACACCGAGGCGAACACCGCGATCGACTCGATGCGCCTCGCCATCGGCCAGCCGCTGGTGGTCGAGGACCTGCCGGAGAAGTTCGGCCTCGCCACCCTGCACCGTTTCGAGCTGCTGTCCCGGCCGGACAAGTACCGCGAGGTGCTCGAGATCCTGCGTGAGGAAAGCCGCAAGATGCCGGTGCTGTACATGGCGGGCGCGCCGGAGCGGGAGAAGCTGCGCGCCCTCAAGCTGGAGCATCTGTTCGACGACCGCTTCATCATCCGGCCGAAGTTGCGGTACCTGAAGTTCCTGCCGCTGGTCGCGCGCGCCGAGTACGTCGTGACCGACTCCGGCGGCCTGCAGGAGGAATGCGGCTACCTCGGCCTTCCGTGCGCGGTGCACCGCAACCGCACCGAGCGGCATGTCGGCATCGGCGCCAACATCGAGCTCACCGAGATGAGCGGCGACAAGCTGCGCAACTTCCTCGCCACCTACACCTCGCGGCGCGGCGACAACTGGATGGACAAGTACCACCCGTCCGAGATCGTCGTGAACACGCTGGCTCAGCTCGGCTACTGCTGAGCCCTCCGGCCACGCGCTCCAGGCGCGTGGCCGGTTCCGCCCGCCTCAGCCGGCCGGCGCGTCGCAGGCCGTGATCCGGTACAGCTTGAACGTGCCGCCCTGGTCGATCTGGCGGAAGCCCTCGCCGGTCGGGTAGGTCAGCCCGTCCCACAGGTTCCCCCGCGGGATGTCGTTGGTCAGCAGGTAGCGGACGTTGAGCCTGCCGGCGATTTCGCAGACCCGCGGATCGGTCGCCGCCTTGCTGAGATTGCGGGCGAGGTAGATCTGGTCCGCGGTGAGCCTGCCGATGTTGAGCTGCGGGAACAGCACCTGGCGACCGCTCAGCGCCATCACCACGGGGCTGCCGTTGTACGGCATCTGGGCCACGATCGTGCCGGGTTCGGTCCGCTCGCCGATCCGCTCGAACAGCGCGTGTTCCTCCTGGCTGACGAGCGGATCGACCTTGGGATACGCGCTCAGCACCCGGTTGCGGTGATCGAGGAGATTCAGTCCGCCGGTCGCCACCAGCGCCAGGACGACGACCACGGGGAGCGCGGCGGCGGAGGCCCGCGCGGCCATGACCCGACGGTGCTCCAGGAAGCTCGCCGACGAAAGCCACGACCGGACCGCGGCCACCACCGCGATGGTCCCGATCACCGCGAGCGGGACCCCGGTGATCGGGATCATCGCCGCGAGCCGGTGGGAGTCGGTGTACCAGAATCCGGTGAACACCCGGCGTCCCGCGCCCGGCACCCCCGCGGCCAGCACGTAGAGGCCGACCGAGATGGCGTGCGAGGCCACCAGCCACCGCCGGAACCGCTGCCGGAAGCACGAGACCGCACCGATGATCACGAGCACGGCCAGCACCCAGCCCGCGCCGCGGCCGTTCGTGGCCCCGGTCAGTGCCTCCCCCAGCGCGTGCGAAGGTGACTCGAACGGCGGCGATTCCGCGTTCATGGTGCCCGCGAACAGCCCGGATTCGACGACCACCAGCCAGTAGGCCGGAGCGGCCAGCACGATCGGAGCCGCCATCAGGGCGGCGGTACCACGACGACCGGCCCGATACCGCCGGATCGACGCCCTGGCGAAACCGACGAACACCACCGGCACCGCGACCGCCGCCAGGCTGATCACCGCGTTCGGGTGGGCGATCGTCACCGCCACGCCGAACATCGGTACGAGCAGCCACGCCCGGCCGCGGCCGATGGCGTCCTCCGTGGCGAGCTTCGCCACGGACAGGAGGGCGGCCAGCGCGGCGGGCACGAGGGAAAGGCCCAGCAGGTTGGGCCAGAGGATCCCCCAGCCGAGCATTTCCCACGGGAACGCGCCGAAGGCGATGCTCATCAGGCCGGCGAGCCCCAGCGCCGTCCGCGACGGCCCGGCGAGCTGCCGCATCAGCAGGACACAGCCCAGCGGCCAGATGACCAGCGCGATCGAGATCGACAGGATGTTCGCGGCCGCCGGCACCGATCCGCCGGTGATCATGACGAACAGCGAAGCCAGGTCGTGCCAGGCGGCCGGGTAGAACCCGTGTGCCCGGCCCGGCACGCCGAGGGTGTCGATCATGAGCGTGGACGCGTCACCGGTGTTGAGGATGTTCGCGATCGCGTTGTAGTGGAAGGCGGAGTCCTCGGTTTGGATCAGCTCTTCGGGGCCGCGGATCGACAGGCGCACGGTGAGCGCGCCCAGGAGGGCGGCTCCGGCGAGGCCGAGAACCGAAGCGCCGACGACCGGCCAGCCGTCGCCCGCCGCCGGCCGCGGCAGCCGCTTGCGGAGCGGGATGACCACGCAGGCGATCACCACCGTCAACCCGGCGAAGACGCCGAGTACCGGCAACGGAGACCAGGCTATGCCGAGTTTCGACGCGGCCATCGCCGTCAGCACGACCACGGCCACCACGACGACCGGCGCGAGTGCGACGGCCGTCAGCCGGCGCAGGCCGAGCAGGTACGTGATCGGCAGACCTGGCAGTACCAACAGCGACGCGCACAGCAACACGGCAGGTATCGCGGCAAGCCAATCCATGGCGGAATTCCTCGCTTATCGGCCCTGACGCACGCATCCGGATACACGGCGAACCTTCGCCGTCCGATCGGCAGGCCGACGCAGATTTTTCCACACGGCGGCGGGCACGGGTTTACCGGGATCTTGCCTTTCACGCAGCGTGGCGACCCGTGCCCTCCGCGAACACCACTAGCACTTGCCGAAGTCGCCCGGCGGGACCCAGCGCGTACCCGGCCAGAAGATCCAGCCCTGAGGCCGGTATTGCTTACCCATCACGTTGTCCCAGCTGGTGGGGCCGCCCCTGGGCCGACATCAACACCACGATCGCCCGACGCAACCGCACCGGGTCCTTCGCGGTCCGCCCGATCCGGGCCGACTTCCGGCCCTCCTCCATCGACAACGACCGGACGAACACCTCCGGACGACGACCCACAACCACCTCCCGCTCGACTTGGGAGGACCAGCCTGGACCGTCAGCCCACCAGACCGATTACCGGGTCAACGTTCCGAGATGCAGCCCTAGCTGGGTCTTTCAGCTCAGGCTGAGGCGCGGTGACGGAGGTTTCTGTGAGGGCTTCCCATCCCGCAGAGCCCCACCGTGGGGCGGACCCGGTCGGCGCGGTGCTCATGGCTCATCCGTGCCGAGCTGTGCGTGGTCCCCCTACCCTTCCCGGTTCGACCAGGACAGGAAATCCGACCAGAATGCTGCTGTGGCGGCAACGACGTGCCGCTCCTCGTCGGCTCTGCCCTGCGGGCCGCCGAACTCCTGGTGCACGTAGTCGATGAGGTCGTACCCGTAGGGGATGATGTCGGCGCCGCGGATCGACAACACCGGGTGAGCGAATGTCGCCTGGCCCGCGGGCAGGTAGCGATGGGAGTAGACCGGAACCAGCTGCGGCACTGACGCCAAGTGCGCCCTCGCGCCGGCTACGGCGTCGGTCTGCCGGGCAGGGCGCGTGCCCCAGCTCGGATGCCAGAAGTCCGCCTCCGCCACCGCGAATATCACGTCCTCGACCGGTCTGTCGAGCCAGGAACGAAGCTGTGCGGCGTTGCCGTGGCGCCAGTCGGGCCATGCCCCTCCCGTGGGCAGCCCCACCGCGAGAAAAGCGCGGTGGTCGTCGGCGAACGCGAACCCGAACCGCGCTTCGATACCGGTCAACTCCTGCTCCGTCAACCCTGGGCGGATCTCGGCGCGTCCGAGCCGGGCCAGCAGGCGTGCGGCCTTGGCGCCGAGACTCACCCCGAACGGATTGATCATTTGTGCAGGTTACAGCCCCATGGCGGGCAATCAGGGCCCAAGAGCTGCGAGTTCGTCGACGCGCAGAAGATGTACGACGCGCATCGGAGCGATCGTCAGCACCGCACTCGCCCCGCCCGACATGGGAGGACCAACCTGGACCGTCAGTAAACCGAGCCGATTACCGGGTCAACGTTCCGAGATGCGGCACTAGAGAGCCCGCCGGCCCGAGAGTGCCCGGCCCAGCGTCAGTTCGTCCGCGAACTCCAGGTCACCGCCCATCGGCAGACCGGACGCCAGCCGCGTCACGGTCAGGCCTGGGAAGTCGCGAAGCATCCGCACGAGGTACGTCGCGGTGGCCTCGCCTTCGGTGTTCGGGTCGGTCGCGATGATGATCTCGCTGATCTCCGCGCCACCGATCCGGGCGAGCAGCTCCCGCATGCGCAGCTGCTCGGGCCCGATGCCGGACAACGGGTCCAGCGCGCCGCCGAGCACGTGGTAGCGGCCCTTGAACTCGCGCGTCCGCTCGACGGCGAGCACGTCCTTCGGTTCCTCGACCACGCAGATGACCGTGAGGTCGCGGCGGGTGTCGCGGCAGATCCGGCAGGTCTCCTGCTCCGAGACATTGCCGCAGACCTCGCAGAACTGCACGCCTTCCTTGACCTTGCCGAGCACTTCCTGCAGGCGCGCGATATCCGCGGGATCGGCGGCCAGCAGGTGGAAGGCGATCCGCTGCGCGCTCTTGGGACCGACGCCGGGCAGCCGCCCGAGCTCGTCGATCAGATCCTGGACGACACCCTCGTACAAGCTAGCCGCCGAGCCCGGGGAAGCCGCCGAGGTCCGGCATCCCGCCGCCGAGGCCGCCGGCGAGCGGGCCGAGCTTCTGCTCGGTCAGCTTCTGCGCGTTGGCCGAAGCGTCCCGCACGGCCGCGACGACCAGGTCGGACAGGGTCTCGACGTCGTCGGGGTCGACCACCTTGGGGTCGATGGACAGCGACTTGAGCTGGCTGTCGCCGGACACGGTCGCGGTGACCAGGCCGCCGCCGGAAGTGCCGGTCACCTCCGTGTTGGCCAGCTCTTCCTGGGCCTCGACCAGCTTCTGCTGCATCTGCTGAGCCTGTTGCATGATCTGCGACAGGTCGAAGCCGCCACCGGGTTGCACCATGATCCGATCGGTCCTCTCCTGGAAAATCCCGTGCCGCCTACCAGCCTAGCCGTCACGCGTGTGGCACCGTGGGCGCCGTGCGACGACGGCTGGGCCTTGTGGTGGCGATCGGATTGACGCTGTTCACGGCGTGCGGGGTGGACACCCCCGCGTCATCGCCGTCGAGTCCGGCTCCGCCCGGCACCACGACGGTCCTCACCACCCTTCCACAGCCGAGTTCCACGACGAGCACACCGTCTTCGAGCGCGCCGCCACCGAGCACGCGGCAGCCGAAAACGGGCAAGGTCGTCGTGCTCGATCCCGGTCACAACGGCGGGAACTCCGGCAAGCCCGGCGAGATCACCAGGCAGGTCCCGGCGGGGCGTGGCAAGACGAAACCGTGCAACACCACCGGGACCTCGACGAATTCCGGCTACCCCGAGCACGCGTTCACCTGGGATGTCTCGCAGCGGATCTCGCAGGCGTTGGCGGCCAAGGGAATCCGCGTCGTCCTCACCCGGCAGAGCGACACCGGGGTCGGGCCCTGCGTCGACGAGCGCGCCGCGATCGGGAACGACGCGCAGGCGGACGCGGTCGTGTCGATCCACGCGGACGGCTCGAATTCCGCCGGGGCGCACGGTTTCCACGTCGCCTACTCGGCCCCGCCGCTGAACGCCCAGCAGGGCGAGCCCTCGATGAAACTCGCGACGGCGTTGCGGGACGGTCTCCGCGCGGGAGGTTTCCCGACGTCGACGTACCTCGGATCGAACGGGCTCGCCCCGCGCGCCGACCTCGGCGGGCTCAACCTCTCGACGCGGCCCGCCGCGCTCGTCGAGTGCGGGAACATGCGCAACGCCGCCGAAGCCGCGGCGATGGCGAGCGAAGAAGGGCGTCAGCAGTACGCGGCCGTCATCGCGAAGGCCATCGAGGACTACCTGGCCGGTTAGGGCTTGAGCAGCGCCGGGCTGCCGGAGTTCCACGGTGCCCGGGGCGGACGGCCGCGCGACCGGCTCCGTCGCGATCCTCCCCACGACGTCTCACGCGCCGATGTCTCCGCAGGTCGGCGCCCGGTTTCCGTCCCACCCTCCCCAAGTGGGCCGCAGGGCTTGTCCCGGCACACCCGGAGCGTTTGAGTTACCGGCGGAGAAGCAAATGCCGTCTTGAGGGGGACGAGGCATGACTCTGCGCATGATCTTCGATCGCCGGGACCTCCAGGGGATCCGGATAGCCGAAGCACCCGACCCGCTGTGGGAGCTGGTCCTCGGTTCGCATCAGCTGAGAGAGGACCGCCCGTCGGCCTGGCGGCAGCAGGTCCGGCTGAACCTGCGCCGGCACGAAGGAGCGGCACGAGCGCTGAAGACGCTGTTCACGCTGGTTCCGCCGAAGGGGAACTTTCCCGACTTCCTGACCCCGCCCACCTCGGTGGGTTCCTTCGAAAGCGGGCTGGAGGCGGTGGCGTGCACATCTCGCGGGCGGCTGCGCGCCGACCTCCGGACCGTGTTCACCGGCGCCGTGCCGCCCTGGGTGAAACGGCTCGCCGACGGCGATCGCGAGGAGGTCAGCGGCCTCGTCGGCGCCCTGCGGGACGCGTATGGCCTGGTGATCGAGCCGTTCTGGCACGGCATGCGCGAGACCGTCGCCGCCGATCGGGTGCGCCGGGTCCACACGCTGGCAGCCGAAGGGGCGGGCGCGATGATGCGCGGCATCCCCGGCGTCCGCGGCTGGGACGGCGAGGTGCTGGAGATCGCGTATCCCCGGGAACGGACCGTCCATCTCGACGGCCGGGGGCTGACCTTGATCCCGAGCCGGTTCTGCGCGAACACGCCGGTCACGTTCATCGATCCGGCGCTGCCGCCGGTGCTGCTCTACCCGGCCAGGGTGACCGGCCCCCGGCAGGCGGACGTGTCCCCCGAACTGGTGGCACTTCTCGGCCGGACCCGCGCCGAAAGCCTCGGCGCGCTGCGTGTCCCGCGCACGACCAGCAAGCTGGCCGCCTGCCTCGGCACCTCGATCGGCACGGCCAGCAAACAGGCCGCCGTACTGCGCGAGGCCGGGCTCGTCACCAGTGCCCGGCAGGGCAGCGCCATCCTGCACCACCTCACCCGGCTCGGCACGGCACTGCTCACCAGGGAACTCCATGAAGGGACCGCTCCCTGAAGCCGGCACTCGCGCCCCGCTGACCCGCGTTTCGTCCTCTGAATGCGGCACTTGCGCGGGCGAGTACCGCATTCAGAGGACTACTTGCGCTCGTCGAGCGGGCGGGCGTTGAGGTGGTCGGCGAGCAGCTTCCTGGCGATCTCTTCCGGGTCCTGCTCGGGCGGGAGCGGTGGAGGCGGCGGGGCAGGGCTCGCGTCCTCGTTGTAGAGGTCCTCGTCCTCCTCGACCGGCTCGGGCGGGAGCGGGATGTCCGGCTCGGAGGTCGTCACCTTCGGCCGCTGGGGCTCCGGCTTCGGCGCGGGAGGCTCAGGAGGGGCGGCGGGCGCTTCGACGGACCGGCGCGTGAAGGACCGCTCGGGCGCCGGCGGCTGCGGCGCGGCCTTGGGCGCCGTGGCCTGCCGGGCCTGTGCGGCGCCGTGGACGCAGCGGACCTGCCAGTCGCCGCCGAAGACCTCCTTGAACGCGGTCGCGACGCGCTCCGCGTTGTGCGGCTCGGAAAGCCGCCGGGCCAGCGGCTCGGCGCTGTGGGTGAGCGTGACGGCGTTGCCCTCGACACTCACCACGCTCGCTTGCGTGAGCATCGCTTCGGTGCTGCGGCCGCCCGGGACCTTGCGGATCGCGGCGAGCACCTGCGGCCAGCGGCCGCGGATCCCGTCCACGTCCGATGCTGGCGCTGCGGGCGCTGCGCCACCCGAAGCCGCGGCCGGAGCTGCCTCGGCCGGAGGCGGGGTGGGCGGGCGTTGCGGGGCGGGCCGTTCGGCGACCGGCTCGGGCCGCGCGATGGGCTGTGGTGCGGCTTGTGGAGCCGGTGCGGCCTGCTGGGCGGGCGCGGCGGCTCGTTGCGAAGGCCGCTGGAACTCGCGCACGGGCTCACCCGCCGGAGCGGCCGGGGCGGACTGCGCCACCGGGGCCGCCTGTGCGGCTTGAGCGGACGGCGCGGGAGCGGCGGCGACGGGCGCCGGAGCCGAAGCGGCACGGCGTTCGAGCCGTTCGAGCCGGGCGAGCAACGCGTCGGTGCCCTCGGCGACCGACGGCAGCAGCATCCGCGCCGTGAGCAGTTCCAGCACCAGCCTCGGCGAGGTCGCGCCCCGCATCTCCAAGAGTCCATTGTGGACGATGTCGGCGTAGCGCGAGAGCGTGGCGGGCTCCAGTTTGCCCGCCTGCTCCGTCATCTTCTTGAGCTCGTCGTCCGGCGCGGCGACCAGGCCGCGCTCACCCGCGTCCGGCACCGATCGCAGCATCACCAGGTCGCGCAAGCGGTCGAGCAGGTCGGTGGCGAACCGGCGCGGGTCGTGCCCGGCCTCGGCGAGCCGCTCGACGGTGCCGAACACCGCGGCGGCGTCGTCCGCGGCCAGCGCGTCGACCATGCCGTCGATGAGCGCCACGTCGGTGACACCCAGGAGCGAAACCGCCCGCGAGTAGTCGACGCCGTCCGGCCCGGCCCCCGCCAGCAGCTGGTCCAGCACCGACTGCGTGTCCCGCGCCGAACCACCGCCCGCGCGGATGACCAGCGGATACACCGCGGGCTCGACCTTCGCGCCTTCGGCGGCGACGTTGCGTTCCAGCAGCTCGCGCATGGAACTGGGCGGGATCAGCCGGAAGGGGTAGTGGTGCGTCCGCGACCGGATGGTGGGGAGCACCTTGTCCGGTTCGGTGGTCGCGAAGATGAAGATCAGGTGCTCCGGCGGCTCTTCCACGATCTTCAGCAGGGCGTTGAAGCCCTGCGTGGTGACCATGTGCGCCTCGTCGATGATGAAGACGCGATAGCGCGAGTCGGCCGGGGCGTAGAAGGCCCTGTCCCGCAACTCGCGGGCGTCGTCGACGCCACCGTGGCTGGCGGCGTCGAGTTCGGTGACGTCGACGCTGCCGGGGCCTTCGGGCGCGAGGTTGCGGCACGAATTGCACTCGCCGCACGGATCCGGCGTCGGGCCCTTCGCGCAGTTCAGCGACCGCGCCATGATGCGGGCGCTGGACGTCTTGCCGCAGCCGCGCGGGCCGGAGAAGAGGTAGGCGTGGTTGATGCGCCCGGCGGCCAGCGCCGTACGCAGCGGATCGGTCACATGCTCCTGCCCGACGACCTCGGCGAAGGTAGCCGGACGGTACTTTCGGTATAGAGCTAATGCCACGGCCGCGAGACTACCGGGAGGGCCCGACAGGTGAGACCGGCACCGACCCCAGGCAAGTATCCGGTCCGCTTCGGCACCGCCGAACTGCTCCGGGACGCCGACCGCCCCAACGCCTGGGTGATCTCGGTCGACGGCGTCGCCCAGTCGCACGTCGACCTCGACGACCCCCAAGATCTCGAGTTCGACTACATCCGCCGGATCGCCGACGTCGTCGACTGCCTCGGCGAAGGTCCGCTCGACGCGCTTCACGTCGGCGGGGCGGCCTGCACGCTCCCGCGTTACATCGCCGCGGCCCGGCCGCGCTCACGGCAGCTGGTCTTCGACGCCGACGGCGAACTCGTGGCGCTCGTCCGGGAACAGCTGGGCCTGAAGGGGTTGAAGGTCCGCGTGGGCGACGGCCGCGAAGGTGTCTCCGGCAGGTACGACGCTTCGGCCGACCTGGTCATCGTGGACGCTTTCGAACGCGGAGTCCTGGCCGGCGGGCTCGCGACCGTCGAGTTCACGAGCGAGATCGCGCGTGTCCTCCGCCCGGCCGGAACCTACGTCGCCAACGTCTCCGACGGGCCGAACCTGCCGTTCCTCCGCCGGTTCCTGGCCACACTGGCGAGTTCTTTCCCCCACCTGGCGATCCTGGCCGAGCCAGGCGTCCTCCGGGGCCGCCGCTTCGGCAACATCGTGGTCGCCGCTTCCCGCGTCGAGCTGCCGGTACCCGAGATGACCCGCCGGGCCGCCTCATCCGCCTACCCGGCGCGCTGCGTCGCGGGAGAGGACCTCCGGCAGCTGCAAGGCAAAGCGAAACCCATCGCCGATGCGGAAGCCCTGCCGTCGCCTGTGCCGCCGAAGGATGTCTTCGGGATCTTCTAGCCCCCAAAAAAAGGGGATCCCGCGCACCCGTCAGAGCTTGCTTATCCTTGCTGCCTTCCGGCCCTGGGGAGGTTCACAAGATGGACGCCGCGCGGGATCCGAGGACCAGTGTAGTCACTCCCGTCCGGGCATGGAGGACAGTGGGGGGTATGAGTACTCCGACCTGGGCAGATGTCCGCGAGGCCGCCGAGGCCGTCCACCCGTTCGTGCGACGCACGCCGCTGCTGCGCGCCGAGGTCGACGGGCGGCCGCTGGTCCTCAAGCTGGAGCATCTGCAGCGGAGCGGATCGTTCAAACTGCGGGGCGCGGTGAACGCGCTGGTGAGCGGTCCGTTGCCGGAGCGGGTGCTGACGGCGTCCGGCGGCAATCACGGGCTGGGCGTGGCGACGGCGGCTTCGCTGCTGAATCTGCCCGCGACGGTGTACGTGCCGGAGTCTGCTCCGCAGGCGAAGACGGCCCGGATCGAGGCGGCGGGCGCGAAGCTCATCCGCCACGGAGCGACGTACGCCGAG
Organism: Amycolatopsis lurida; assembly: GCF_900105055.1. NCBI lineage: Bacteria > Bacillati > Actinomycetota > Actinomycetes > Pseudonocardiales > Pseudonocardiaceae > Amycolatopsis > Amycolatopsis lurida. The sequence goes on along the minus strand of NZ_FNTA01000004.1, from coordinate 4,513,184 downwards.
GCCGCCGCGAAGGCGCTCGAAGCGGCCTCCGAGCCGGGTACGCGGTACCTGCACGCGTACGACGATCCCGCCGTCGTCGCCGGTCAGGGCACTGTGGCGGCCGAAGTGATCCAGGACGCGCCGGACGTCGACGCGTTCTTGGTCGCGGTCGGCGGTGGCGGGCTGGTCGCCGGGACGTCGCTGGCCGGGTTGCCGACGTTCGCCGTCGAACCGGAGCGGTGCCGCGCGCTCGGCGCGGCGTTGGAGGCGGGCGAGCCGGTGGACGTGGAGATCGACTCGGTGGCCGCGTCCGCGCTGGGCGCGACCAGGATCGGGAGCGTCCCGTTCGCCGTGCTCCGCGATCGCGTGACGTCCGTGCTGGTCGGCGACGCGGAACTGCTCGCCGCGCGGGACCGGCTCTGGGAGGAGTTCCGCCTCGCCGTCGAACCGGCCGCCGCGGTCCCGTTCGCCGCGTGGCTGGCCGGGCGGACCGAGGGTGAGCTGCCCTGCGTCATCCTGTGCGGCGCTAACAGTGACTGGACGCCCTGAGCTCGACCCGGAATTCCGTCCGCCCCGGACGGCTGACGACCCCGACCCGCCCGCCGTGCGCGGCGACGACGGCCGCGACGATGGCCAGGCCCAGTCCGGTACTGCCCGCGGCCCGCGAACGCGAGTCGTCGCCGCGGGCGAACCGTTCGAAGACCTCCGGGAGGATCTCCGGCGGGATCCCCGGTCCATCGTCGACAATGGACAGTGTCACCGTCGAGTCCACTATGGACAAAGAGGTGGCGACCTCGGTACCCGCCGGGGTGTGCGTGCGCGCGTTGCCGAGCAGGTTGATCACCACCTGGTGCAGCTGATCCGCGTCGCCGAGGACCGTGATCGGCTCCGGCGGGACCTCCAGCAGCCATTTGTGCTCTGAACCGGCGACGTGCGCGTCGGCGACGGCGTCCGCGACCAGCCGGGAGAGATCGACCGGCTGGTGCACCACCGGACGCCCGGAGTCGAGCCTGGCGAGCAGCAGCAGATCCTCGACCAGGCCGGTCATCCTCGTCGATTCCGATTCGACCCGGCCCATCGCGAACGCGATGTCCGGCGGCACCTCGGAGCCGGAGCGCCGGGTGAGTTCCGCGTAGCCGCGGATGGCCGCGAGCGGCGTCCGGAGTTCGTGGCTCGCGTCCGCGACGAAGCGGCGCACCCGGCTTTCACTGGCCTGCCGGGCGGAAAGCGCGTTCGAGATGTGGCCGAGCATGCGGTTGAGCGCGAAGCCGACCTTCCCGACCTCGGTCCGCGGATCGGTGTCCACTTCGGACACTCGCTCGGACAGGGCGACCTCGCCGCGGTCGAGCGGGAGTTCGGCGACCCTGGTCGCGGTGGCGGCGAGGCGATCGAGGGGTTTCATCGTGCGCCGCACGGTCACCGCGCCGAGCGCGCCCGCCAGCAGGATCCCGCCGACGGCGACCCCGCCGAAGATGAAACCGAGGTTCCACAAGGTGTCCGTGACGTCCTTTGTGGGCAGGCCGGTGATCGCGATACCACCGTTGGACGCCTGCTTGGCCACCACGCGGTACTCCCCGAGCGAGCCGAGGTCCACGTCGGTGGGCCTGTCGGTCGGCGTCGACCGCAACAGGGCCGAGAGCTGGGCCGGGCCGATCGGGTCGTGCGGGAACGGGTCGGCGACCTTCGCGTCGTAGCTGGACCGCAGCACCGCCGCGACCACCCGCCCGTCCGGGAGGATGTTCACGAACAACGAACCGGTGCTCTGACCGTACGCGCGCAAGCCTTCCGGCACCCGTTCCCCGCCAGGGCGCCCCGGCGGAGGCGGACGGCTGGCGCGTTCACTGGTCTCGGCGATCCGCGCGTCGAGCTGGTCGATCAGGAAATCCCGCAGCGCCAGTTCGGTCACCACGCCCACCACCAGGCAGACGAGCGCGAGCAACCCCGCGACCTGCGCGATCAGCCGCCGTCGCAGGGACCACGGCCGCCTACCCCGCGGGTTTGAGGACATACCCGGCGCCGCGCATCGTGTGGATCATCGGTTCCCGGTCGGCGTCGATCTTCTTGCGGAGATAGGAAATGTACAGCTCGACGATATTGGCCTGGCCGCCGAAGTCGTAGCTCCAGACGCGGTCGAGGATCTGCGCCTTGGACAGCACACGCTTGGGATTGCGCATGAGATAACGCAGCAGTTCGAACTCGGTCGCCGTCAGCGGCACCGGATCGCCGCCGCGGTGCACTTCGCGGCTGTCCTCGTCCAGGGTCAGGTCCCCGACGACCAGCATCGACCCGCTCGGCCCGGCGACGCCGCCCGCGCGCCGGAGCAGCGCGCGCAACCGCAACGCGACCTCCTCCAGGCTGAACGGTTTGGTGACGTAGTCGTCGCCGCCCGCGGTGAGCCCGGCGATCCGGTCCTCCACCGCGTCCTTCGCGGTCAGGAACAGCACCGGCAGGTTCGGCACCTCGGACCGCAGGCGGCGCAAGACCTCCAGGCCGCTCATATCCGGCAGCATGACGTCCAGCACCACCGCGTCCGGCCGGAATTCCCGCGCGACGCGGGCGGCCTCGGTGCCGTCGGCCGCGGTGCGGATGTCCCAGCCCTCCATGCGCAGCGCCATCGACACGAGTTCGGACAAGGTCGCCTCGTCGTCGACGACCAGCACCCGCACGGGGCTGCCGTCGGCACGGCGCAGGCCTGCCTTCGCGGAACCGGACGAAGGGACGTTCACACTGGTCATGCTGCCATCCTGGGCGACCCCGATGAGGCTTCTCTGTGTCCCGCCTGTGCGTTTCCTGTGAACGATCACCCTGCCGGGGAGCGAAACACAGCGCGTGCCCACCGGCGGCACAGCTTCCGCACAGCGACGGCGCCGAGCATGGCCGCAACCGACCACACGGAGGCGACCAGATGACCGAACCGACCAAACCCGCCGAACCCCCGGCGGCCGAGCCCGCCACCTGGGGCGCGCCTGCCCCGGCGGGTGAACCGAATAAGACCTGGTCGGGTCGCAAGACCGCGATCGCGGCCGGGGTGGCGGTGGTGATCGCCGTCGGCGGCGGTGCCGCGATCTGGGCCGGAACCGCCGCGAACGGCGCCATACAGGGCGGGATGATGGGCGGCCCCGGCGGCGGCCGGGTGCTCATGGGCCCTGGCGGTGGCATGCCGCGCGACGCGCTGCACGGCGACTTCGTCGTCTCCGACGGCAAGGGCGGCTACAGCACCGAACGGATGCAGACCGGCGAGATCACCGAGATCAGCGCGACGTCCGTCAGCCTGACCAGCAAAGACGGCTACAAGCAGGTCTACACGATCGACGCGTCGACGAAGAAGACCGGTGATCCCAAGACCGGCGAGACGGTGACGGTGCACGCGAAGGTCACCGGCGACACCGCGACGGCGACGAGTATCGGCAAGCCCGCGCAAAATCAGCGCGGCGGGCCGGACGGTCAGCGGCGCTACTGAGCCACGAGGGCGAGCAACGCGGCGGCCGTTTCGGCGGGTTCCTGTCCGGAGGTGTCGAGGACGACGCGATCACCGGCGTCGCCACGCATCCGGGCCGCCTCGGCGATCGCGCGAGCGGCCACCCGGTCCCGTACGCCGGGTGGCGCGCCGCGGAGTTCGTCGCCCGCCAGCAACGCGGACTCGCCTTCGGCCCGGCGCCGGACCCGCTCGGTGAGCGCCGGTTCGTCCGCGTCGAGGTGGACGACGGTGACCGCGTCGAAGACCCGCCAGTGCTCCGGGCGGAATTCCCGGGCCACGACGATCAGGTGCTTCGCGCCCGCGTCGCGATAGCCGCGCCAGACGGCCGACAGGAGTGCGGCTTCCAGCGCCGGATCCGGGCCGGGGTGCACGAACCCGAGTTGCGCGAGATCGACGTACGCGACGGGCAGGTCGCGCTCCCACAGGTCCCGCAGCGCGCTGAACGCGGCCGTCGACTTGCCGACCGCCGTCGGGCCGGTCACCACGGTCACCGGCCCGGGCAGCGGCCGCCCGGGATCCGGCGGCCGGACGCTTCCGTTGTCCACGACGCAGCGAGGGAACAGCGCCTCCACGGTCTCGTCGGGGTGCTGGCCGGTCGTGTCCAGCTCCTCGCCGAAACCGCCGCGGTCGTAGGCGTCCGCCACCGCGAAGAGGTCCGGCAAGGCCGCGGCGGGTGAGCCACGGCCGAGGAACCGGCTCCGGAGTTCGTCGCGATCACACGTCAGGCGGACGAGCGTGAAATCGAAGTCGCGACTCTCGATGTACGGCTTCGCCGGGTCCACCACACCGGACACGACGAGTTGCGCGGTGCCCCGCGCACGCAGGTTTTCCAGCACCCGCAGCAGGTTGGCCGCTTTGATCGCGTGCGCGGCGTCCCCGCCGCCGGGCGGCGGGCCGATCAGGCCGAGCTGGTCGATGTCGACGTACGCGACGTTGCCGCCCGCTTCCCCGATGCGGCGGTACAAACCCCAGGCCGTGGTGGTTTTCCCGGCACCCGGCGCGCCGGTCGTCCAGAGCACGGGCGTCTTCGCGGTCCCCATGGCTTTCGATCTTAGGAACCCCTGTCCAGCGAAATAGGGCAGAGTTGAGCGCGTGCGGGACATCAGTGGTTCGCTGGCGAGGCAGGCCTGGGCGGTCGCGGCCGTCTGCCTGGTCGCCGACGCCGGGCTGTTCCTCATCGCCGGACCGCCGCTCTCGCTCGGCTGGCAGGCGTGGGTGGTGCTGCTGGGCGGAATCCTCGCGAACATCGCGCTCGCCGGGCCTTCACGGTATTCCGGCTGGGTTTCGGCCGCGCACGGCGCGCTGCTCACCGCCGCGCCGCTCCTGCTGTACCCGTACGACCATTACCTTCAGGCCACCAACGCGGGCGTGCTGATCGCGGGTTATCGCGCGGGCGCCTGGCTTTCGACCAAACCGGCGCTGGCCGCGCTGACGGCGATGCTCGCCGGGCTCGTCGCCTGCAACGTCATCCCGGTCGACCGAGCCGACCGGGACTGGCGGCTGCTGCTCATCGATGTCGGCGTGAGCGGCCTGCTGCCCTGGATGGTCGGCCGTTACACGACCGCGCGGCGCGCGTACATCGCCGACCTCCAGCGCGCGGAGGAACAACGGCGACAGCACGAAGCCGAAGCGGTCCGCCGTGCCGTCGCCGAAGAACGCACGACGATCGCCCGCGACCTGCACGACGTGATCTCCCACCACGTCAGCGCGATCGGCGTGCACGCGGGCGCCGCGCGGCTCGGGCTGCCAGCGGGCGAACCGGCCGTCCGGCGTTCGCTCTCGGCGGTCGAATCGTCGAGCCGGGCCGCGATGGCCGATCTGCGGCGTCTGCTGGATCTGTTGCACGGCAAGGAGAACGGCGACGCGCAGCGGCAACCGGGGCTGGACAACCTCGACGACCTGCTCGACAACCTCCGCACCGCCGGGCTGCCCGCGCGGCTGACGAGCCACGGCGGGCCGCGGGAACTCCCGGGTTCGGTGGACATCGCGTTGTACCGCATCGCGCAGGAGGCGCTGACGAACGCGCTCCGGCACGGCTCCGGCGGGATCGTCGAGATCGATCTCGCCTACCGGCAGACGGAGGTGGTCCTCACGATCACGAACGAGATCGGCCACGCGAACGCGGCGGCCGAGTCGACGAAACGCGGCCTCGCCGGGATCCGGCAGCGGGTCGCGTTGTTCGGCGGACAGGCGGAATGCGGACCGCTCGACGACGGCAGGAGCTGGCGGGTCCGCGTCGGTTTTCCTTTGGAGGCACAGTGATCCGGGTTCTGCTCGCCGACGACCACGCGATGTTCCGGTCCGGCATGCGCGCGGTGCTGGACACCCAGGCGGACTTCGAGTGCGTCGGCGAGGCGGCCGACGGACGCGAAGCCGTCGCTCAGGCGGCAGAGCTGCGCCCGGACGTCGCCGTGCTCGACGTCCGGATGCCCAAATTGGACGGTCTGGCCGCGACCGAGGCGATCATGTCCGCGCCGGGGAACGACACTCGCGTCCTCGTGCTGACGACCTACGACTCCGACGAGTACGTCTATCGGGCGCTTCGGGCCGGCGCGAGCGGGTTCCTGCTGAAAAGCCTCGCCCCCGAAGAGCTCGTCTCGGCCATGCGGGTGGCCGCGCGCGGCGACGCGCTGATCGACCCGACGGTGACCCGGCGGCTGGTCTCGACCTTCGCCACCAGCATCGAACCCGCGGCCGCCGAACCGGCGGAACTGGAACGGCTCACTTCACGCGAACGCGAAGTCCTCCTGCTCGTCGCCGACGCCTCCAGCAACGCGGAGATCGCCGCGCATCTCCACGTGGGCGAAGAGACGGTGAAGACCCATGTCTCCCGCATCCTGGCGAAGCTCGGGCTGCGGGACAGGGTGCACGCCGTCGTCTACGCGTACCGGAACGGGCTCGTCGGCGGACGGTGATCGGTTCGCCCGACGGGGCTCCCGGTGCCAGAATCGCCGCAGGGCACGTCGAGGCGGGGAGCTGTGGATGAAACGCTGGGTCACGCTCACGGTCGGGCTGGTCTTCCTGCTGGTCGGCGGCGTCTGGGTGCTCCAGGGCGCCGGCGTGCTGACCGGCAGCTTCATGACCGGGCAGAAACTGTGGTTCCTCATCGGGCTGGTCGCGTTCCTGGTCGGGGTGGTGCTGGTGGCCGCCACGGCCCGCCGCACGCGCCGGGCACCCACTGACGACTAGCCCGCGGCTCTCCACTTTCGGCCTCCTTCGGTCGCCGCCACAGCCGTCACTCGTGATTGGACGGACGACACACGTGATTGGACGGCCGACTCGCGTGATTGAACGGACGACACGGGCGAGGACCGATCACGGGTGTGTCGTCCGCCTGATCACGCGAGTCGTCCGGTCAATCACGCGTGTCGTCCGGTGAATCACGAGAGTCGTCCGGTCAATCACGCGAGTCGTCCGTCTGGGCACATGTCGGCGGCGGGCAGTCGGCGCGTGATCGAAGGCGCGACTCGCGTGCTTGGAGACGCGACTCGCGTGCTTGGGGGCGTGACTCGCCGCATCAGGCGAGTTTGAAGATCGGGTAGCCGGGCGCGATCTCCAGCAGCTTCTCGTCGGACGCTTTCGCGTCGACACCGTCGAAGAACACCCCGACCTCGAACTTCCAGCGCTTGAGGTACGCGCGCAGGATTTCGGGCTTCTCGGCGTCGGCGAGTTCGGTGTAGGTGAACGTCTCGGTGCGGCGCCCGACGCTGAGCTGTCCTTCGCCGGCGACGCGCAGGTTCCGCACCCACTGCGTGACACCGCGAGGCGCGACCAGGTAGCGCTCGCCGTCCAGCTTCAGGAGGTTGACCGGGACCGAGCGCAGTTCGCCGCTTTTGCGGCCGCGGACCGAAAGCACCCGGCTGCCCAGGACGCTGACGCCGAGCCTCGTCAGCTTGAGCACGAATTCGTTGAACGCGCTGGTCGCCTTGGCCGGCTTGAGGTAGCGGGTCGGGGCGGCGGAAGCGGTGGTGGTCATCTCGTCTCCTCGAAGCCTTCGAGAGCAGTGCTCTTTGTTAAGAGCAGTGAACACTAGGGCAGTGCGTCGCGTCAAGATCAGTGCTCTCGTTTAGGTGCGATGCTCTAAGGTGCGAGCATGGCTGCCACTCAGACCGCGCGCGAACGCGCCCGCGCCGAGCTCACCCGTGAGATCAAGGACGAAGCCCGCCGCCAGCTCGCCGAAGTCGGCGCACTCGGGCTCTCGCTCCGCGCGGTGGCCCGGGAGCTGGGCATGGTCTCGTCTGCGCTCTACCGGTACTTCTCCAGCCGCGAGGAGCTGCTGACCGCGCTGATCGTGGACGCCTACAACGCCGTCGGCGAAGCCGCGGAGGCGGCCGACGACCCGAAGAAGACCTCACTGGAGCGATGGGAGTCGATCTGGCACGCGGTCCGCGCCTGGGCGAAGGCGCACCCGCACGAGTACGCGCTGATCTACGGTTCGCCGATCCCCGGCTATCAAGCCCCGCAGGACACCGTCGTCCCCGCCGGCCGGGTGGCGTTCGCACTGGTCACCGTCCTGCGTGACGCGAACCTCCGCGTCGAGACCGAGGTCGGCGAGATGCCCGTCGCGCTACTGCGCCAGCTCGACACCCTCGCCGGGATCCTCAAGATCAACCTGGGCCCCGAGACGGCCTCCCGGCTGATCATGGCCTGGACCCAGCTGTTCGGGATGATCAACTTCGAGCTGTTCGGCCAGTACGTCGGCTCGGTGGATCCGGCGGACGACTTCTTCGCGCACGGGATCCGTCAGATGGCCGAGTTCACCGGGATCAGGATGACCGGCTGAGCGCGGTCCAGGACCGCATCAGCAGCTGGACGGCGTCCACCACGTCCTCGTCTCCGGTCCCCTCGGGACTGAGGAAGCGTTGCAACAGGAGACCGTCCTCGAGCGCGTGCAGGATCAGTGCGAGAAAGGCCGGGTCGGCGGGCGGTTCGACGCCCCGCGCGGCGAGTTCGGTCCGTACCGAGGTCTCCAGCAGCGCCCTTGTCGACTTCTCGCCTTCCCCGACCAGCGGGCGCGCGTCGGGATTCCGCAGCGCGTAAAGGGCCAGCTCGGTGCGCAGGGTCAGCCAGCCGGCGAGGTGCTCGGCGCGCTCGACGTTCCACGCGCGCAACCGGTCCATCATCTCGGCGAAGGAGCCGACACCCTCCCTCAGCGCCGCGACCTCCTCGGCCTCGCGCTGGGTCCTGCGGCGCAGTAGTTCGACGACCAGCTCGTGTTTGCCGTCGAAGTTGCCGTAGAAGGCGCCTCGGGTGAATCCGGCCCGTTCGGCGATCTGCTCGACGGACGTGCCGTTGACCCCTCGTTCGGAGAACAGCTCGGCGGCCGCCGCGAGCAGGCGCTGCCTGGTCTGCTCGCGGCTTTCTTCCCGCGTCAAGCGTTTGGCCGTCACACGGCGATCTTAGAGTTCGGTGTTCACCTTCCGGCCGGTCAGCCACACCCCGCCCGCGAGGACGGCGACGGCGACCACGACGGCCAGTGCGGTGAGCGACCACAACGCCTGGCTCGCCAGGAACGCGGCGACGGCGCCGAAGAGGACGGCGACGAGGAGCAACGGCGTGGTCCGGACGGCTGCGGCGGCGGGGACGGTGGCCATGGGAGCTTTCCCTTCGGGGTGGGGCGCGGAACACTCGGTTTTCGCGGAGGAGACCGCGCCGGGCGGGTGGCCTTACGCCGAGCAGGGCACGGATCACCCTTCCGGGCGAGATATCGGCGTGGCGGCTAGCGTCACGCCGGGAACGACATCGAGGGAAAGGCGGCTCGCGGTGGAGAAGTGGGCGGAGCAGGTCGGCAGGATCCGGGTCATCGGAACCGGGGTGATGGGCCGGGGCATCGTCCAGCTCGCCGTGACGGCGGGGCTCGAGGTCGAACTCGCCGACGCCCGGCCCGACGCGGTCGGCGAGGCCATCGAGCAGGTCGGCGCGATGCTCGGCAAACTCGCTTCGAAGGGCAAGATCACCGAGGAAGCCGCCGAGGCGGCGAGGGGCAGGCTGATCGCGGCCGAGGGTCCGCTGGCGCCCGCCGACGACGTCGACCTCGTCATCGAAGCGGTGCGCGAGGATCTGGAGATCAAACGCACGCTGTTCGCCGAGCTGGAACGCGTATGCGGGCCGGACACCGTGTTCGCCACCAACACCAGCTCACTTTCGGTGACCGAGATCGGGGCGGCGCTGACCGATCCCGGCCGTCTGCTCGGCCTCCACTTCTTCAACCCGGTCCCGTTGATGCGGCTGGTCGAGGTCGTGCCCGGCGCGCGGACCGCCGCCTGGCTGCCCCCCGCCGTGACGGAACTCGTCCGCGGCTGGGGACACGAACCCGTCCTCGCTCGCGACGCGCCGGGCTTCCTGGTCAACCACGCCGGCCGCGGACTGGGCACCGAGGCACTGCAGATCCTCGCCGAAGGGATCGCGAGCCCGGCCGAGGTGGACCGCGTCGCCCGTGACGTGCTCGGCCTGAAACTCGGCCCTTTCGAACTCCTCGACCTCACCGGTCTCGACGTCTCGCACGCCGTGCTCGAAAGCATCTGGAGCGGCTTCCACGGCGAACCGCGACTGCGGCCGTCGTGGCTGACGCGTCCGCGCGTCGCCGCCGGGCTGTTCGGCCGCAAGAGCGGCGAAGGCTTCTACTCCTATGTGGACGGACAGCAGCAGGTCGAGCCGGAACCGGCCGCGCCGGAAGCCCCGGCCACGCCGGTGTGGGTCGACGACGAACGGCTCGGCACCCTGCTCTCGTCGGCGGGCATCCAGGTCGTGCACTCCGCGTACCCGGACACGGTCCTGATCGTCAGCCCGGTCGGTTCGTCCACTGTGGACGCCGCACGTGCGGCGGGCCTTCCGGCGGAACGGGTCGTCGGCGTCGACCCGCTCGGCGGCTACCGGAAACGCCTGACGCTCTCTGTCCACCCCGCGCTCGACCCGGCCGCAGGCCGCACCGCCTGGGGCGCGCTCGCCGCGACCGGCCTGCCGGTGAGCGTGGTCCGCGACGGTCCCGCGCCGATCGCGCAGCGGCTGCTGGCGTCGATCGTCAACACCGCCTGCTTCATCGCCGGGCAGCGGCTCGCGACACCGGAGGACATCGACACCGCCGTCCGGCTCGGCCTCGGTTACCCGCGCGGACCGCTGACCTGGGGCGACGAGGCGGGCGCGGATCTCGTGCTGCGGGTGCTGCGCGGACTCGTCGCGAGCACCGGCGACCAGCGCTACCGGCCGAGCGCCTGGCTCACCGAACGCGTCGCGCTCGGCCTTCCCCTCACCTCGACCGGCACCACCCCCGCCGATCTGCTGCGCTGATACCCCGAAGCGTGTGAAGGCCCCGTTCCTCGTACCTGGGCACGAGGAACGGGGCCTTCACACGAGATCACCAGCGGCGGTCGGTCACCGCACCGGTGGTGCCGTTCCAGAACACGTACCCGCCCCGTAGACGGCGTGCGGGAGCCTTCGTTCATCTCAAAGCAATCGAACCGCACTGATCGTCACGCGGTGGAACGATCAGGCCACGACCTGTACGACGCCGCCCTTCTGCAGCATCGTGAAGTACTTCTGCGAAGCCGCCGCGGACAGGTGGATGCAGCCGTGCGAGTACACCGAGAGGCTGCCCGTGTGGAAGGCGATACCCGGCAGGAAGAACACGGAGTTCGGCATCGGCGCGTCGAACTGCTTCGAGTGGTAGTTCTTGACCTTGGCCGAAACGTGGAAGACACCGGTCGGCGTGGCATACCCCTTCTTGCCGGGCAGCTGCTTGACCGGGCCGTAGACGACCTTGCCGTCCTGCAGCAGCCACGTCTTCAGCGCGGAAAGGTCCACACAGGCGCTCACGCCCGGCGAGGCCAGCGCGGCCTTGCAGGGAACGTCGGCGGCGTTCGCGGCAGGCTTGGGCGCCGGCTTCGGCGTGGGTTTCGGCGCCGGCTTGGGCTTCGAGGACGTCGGCTTCGGCATGGAGCTGCTGCTGCTCGGCGTCGGTGCAGGCGTCGCCGACGAGGTGGCCGGTGTCGAAGAAGGCGCCGACGTGGTCGTGGGCCCGCCCTGAGCGATGCCACCGCCAGCGGGCGCGCCGCCACCGGTAGTGCCGGAACACGCGGTCAGCACCAGCGCGGTGGCCAGTGCGGTCACCCCCACCAGGAACTTCTTCACGACCCGTACCCCCGTTTGCCCGTAGTCCGTCTGACATGGGTAAAGACGGAGCTCACCCGTCCGGGGTTGTTGATCGGAAGGTCACGATCGCGTCTCAGGGCACGCGGCCGACGACCCGCGCGTACATCCGGCCCGGATTGGCGCCTTCGTCCAGATATCCGGGGAGCGGCGGCAGGTCCCGCGCGAACCCGGCCAGCCTGCCGAACAGCTGGTTCGCGTCGGCGGGGCGCCGTTCGGGGTCCTTCTCCAGCAGGTCCGCGAGCAGGTCGTTCAGTCCACGCGGGACACCGTCCACTTCGGCCGGACTCTCCTTGACCTGTTTCTCGAACACCGCGTACGCCGTCGGCCCGGTGAACAGCTGCCTGCCGGTCAGCATTTCGTGCAGGACGCAGCCCAGCGCGTACAGGTCACTGCGCGGTCCGGCGATTCCCCGCTGGATCTGCTCGGGCGCCATGTAGGCGGGGGTGCCCAGGATCTGCCCGGCCCGGGTGAACTGGGCGACGTCGTTCTCGCGCAGCATCGCGAGCCCGAAGTCGAGCACCTTCACGCTGCCGTCGGGGCACAGCATCAGGTTGGTGGGTTTGAGATCGCGGTGGCAGATGGACAGCGCGTGCGCGGCGGACAGCACGGCGCAGGCCTGCGCGGCGATCGCGGCCGCCCACGGCACCGGCAGCGGACCGTGTTCGGCGGCGAGATCGGCGACGGTCACGCCTTCGATGAACTGCATGACCTGGTACAGCCGCTCGTCGTAGGTGCCGAAGTCGTAGAGCGTCGGCGCGCCCGCGTGTTCCAGGGTCGCGAGGATCCGCGCCTCGCGGATGAACCGCTGTTCGAGTTCGGCGTCGGGACCGCCGGGGAGCCCGAGGAACTTCACCGCCACGCGGCGGCCGAGATGCCGGTCGTGGCCGGCGTAGACCGCGCCCATCCCACCTCGGCCGAGCGGCAGCTCGTCGAGTTCGTAGCGATCGGCGATCAGCAACCTAGTTCTCCGGCTTGAGCTGTCCTTCGGTGAGCCCGGTCAAGCCTAGCCTCACCAGCTCCAGGCCCGATTCCGCCGCCTCGCGCAGGGCGGCCTCGAAGGCGGCGAGCCGGGTGAACGCCTCCCCGTGGGCACGCTGCGTCTCGATCGGCAGGCGAGGGATCCGGGTGCGCCTGAGGTCGATCCTGGTCGAGGAGGCCGGGGCGAGTTGCCCCGCCGCGCGCAGGCATCCGGCGAGGAACCCCGCGTCCAGCCGTTCGGGATCGGTGCGGTACTTCGACATCGTCGGCTCGGCCGCGATCGTCTCTCCACTGTGGACATAAGCGGGCACGGAGGGCGACGCGACGACATCGCCCTCTTCCACCGATTCCGGCACGGTGAGCACGCCGGACTTCAGCAGCTCACCGATCGTGACGAACGAGGGTTTCTCGTCGGACACCGCCAGCGACGGCAGTTCCGGCCGGATTCCCTCGAAATACCTGCGGACTTCGAGAAAGGCCTCGCCCGCGTGTTCGTCCCGATCCTGGTACCGCGCGGGGGAAAGGTCGATCTCCTCGTCGAGCAGTTCGATGATCCGGACCGTGCCGGGTACGTCCACACCACGCAGGTGTTCCTCCACAGTGGACGAATCGGTCGCCAGCAGCAGCCGGGACGGCGGCCGCTCCCCGGGTTCCGGTCGCCGCAGCAGCCACAGATCCGCGCCGCCGACCGTGACCACGGCACGCAAAGCCCCGGCCCGCAACAGGTTCCCGCGGATCCGCCGCCCGGTGCGGCGGCCCGCGGCGGCGGGCGGCATGCGGATCGCGACCAGCCCGCCGGGTTTCACGTGCGCGAGACAGTGCTGCACCCAGGCCAGTTCCGGTTCGCCGCGCGGCGGCTGGCCGTACACCCAGCGCGGGTCGCCGACGAGTTCGTCGTAGCCCCATTCCCGCTCGTTGAACGGTGGATCGCAGACGACGGCGTCCGCGAGAACCCCCTCGAAGGAGTCCATCGACAGGGCATCCGCCCCGTACATCTCCATGTCCGCGCCCGCGAGCAGCAGCCGGTGCGCCGCGATGCACGAGGTCGCCGGATCGCCGGTCTGGCCGAGCAGCCGGGTCCCGCCGGAGGCGAGCAGCAGCGTCCCGAGTCCGCACGCCGGGTCGAGCACCACGCCGGGTGCGGGACCGATGAGCCGGGACATCAGCTCGACCACCGGCCCCGGGGTGACGGACAGCTGCCGGGAGTGTGCCTCGACGTAGCGCTCGCACAGGAACTCGAAAGCCTCGCGCGCGCCCCGCTCGGCGGCGAAGCGGTCCAGCAGTTCGAGCAGCTCGGCGTCGTCGTAACGCGGCGAAAAGGTCCACGCGTGCCGCCGCGACAGGTACGACCCCACCCGGCCGACCCGGAAGCCGAGCGCCAGATCATCGCCGAGGTTCCGCAGCCGCTGCCAGATCCGGTCCCCGAGCGAGATCTCGACCGGCTTCCCCCGCTCACGCAGCCACTTTTCGACGGCGACCAGGGAAAAGAAGGGGCTCGACGCCGTCCCGCCGACGGGCGGCGGAAAATCACCGTAACGTCGGCGCCAGTTGCTGACGGCGGCGCGGCCGACGCCGGCGATCCGCGCGATGTCCGCCGCGGTGACGGTGGCTTGCTCCTCCATCGCCGCATCGTAACCGACAGCGGACTATTCCAGCCCTTTGTTTGTGAACTCAGTACACAACTGCTTTACTGGGTCCCATGAGGTACACCCTTCGGTACGCCGCCGGCTCCGACGTCGGACGGCGCCGCCAGGTCAACCAGGACTCGGTCTACGCCAGCACCAGGATGCTGGCCGTCGCCGACGGCATCGGCGGGCAGCCGCACGGCGAGGTCGCCAGCGCCGAGGCGGTGGGCGTCCTCTCCCGGCTCGACAAGGACCTCCACGGCTTCGACCTCGCGGACGTCGACCTGGTGGAGGTGCTCTCCGGCGGCCTCCGCACCATCGACGACCGGCTCGCCGCGACGGCCGAGCAGGAGCCCGAGACACGAGGCATGGGCACCACCCTCACGACCGTGCTGTTCGACGGCACCCACTTCACGGCCGCCCACATCGGCGACTCGAAGGGATACCTCCTCCGCGGCGGCACGCTTCAGCGCTTCACCCGCGACCACACGCTCGCACAGGCCCTCGCCGACGACGGGCGCATCGACCCCTCGGAGGTCGAGGGGCACCCTCGCGGCTCGCTGTTGATGAAAGCCCTCTTGAGTACCGGCAGCGGCGAAGCAGACATCTGGACCTTCGACGCCGCGCCCGGAGACCGGCTCCTGCTGTGCTCGGACGGGTTAACGGCAACGGTTGTCGAAACCGTTATCAACGACGTCCTAGGGGCCTTCCAAGATCCCGCGGAGACCGTCCCGAGGCTGATCGACCTGGCCAACGAAGGCGGCGGGCCGGACAACATCACCTGCGTCGTGGCCGACGTTGTCGTCGCTGCCGACGCCGCCGGGCCCGCGACCTCCTGAAGCCGCAGGCGCAGGTCAGACCCGCCTTCGAGAGGGCGGAAGGGCATCCGGTAAAGTTCCCCACGGAGGATTGGCCGAGCGGCCTAAGGCGCACGCTTGGAAAGCGTGTTGGGTTCACGCCCTCGCAGGTTCGAATCCTGTATCCTCCGCTGTCAGCAAGGCCCCGGACGTTCCGACGTCCGGGGCCTTGTTGATTACTTAGCCGGACCTTCACTTAACAGAGTCAGTTGATCACGCTAAGTTTAATAGTGGTCGTTCCAGCCCCCGACGTCCCAAGGAGTCCGCCAAAATGGCCGGAGTCGAAGAGATCCGCGCTGGTATCGCGCTCGCGAACGAGAAGGCATCCGCGAGCATCGCCGCACTTCAGCAGGCCGCGCAGTCTCTCGAAGAAGCCCAGCTTTCGCTTTCCCAGGCCACCCAGGGCAGCACCCAGCACGAGGTGAGCCAGGCACACGGGCTCCTCGCCGAGGCGCTGCAAGGCATCACCGGGATGCAGAGCACCATCCAGGCGGGCATCTCGTCGGCCGAGTCGTACTCGACCCGTCTCTGACATGTACCTCGAGGAGCTGCACCAGCTGCTGACGGCCGTCCAAACCGGCCTCGCCGACGGACGCGCCCATGCCGAGCGGGCACGAAGCCTGCTCGAGGAGTCCCGGCGTGCCATCGTGGAACCCCAGGCCCAAGCCGTGCCATGGGTGCCGCCGCAGCTGGCGCAGGCCGACGAGGGAATGGAAAATCTCCTGACGCGCCTTTCCGCCGCTGACGACCTGGTCAGCGGCTACCAATCCCGCCTCTGAGATCGGCGAGCCGGTATGGGCAGCAAAGCGAGTGAACAGCGCAATCGCGTCGTTACGGCGCTGGAGCGGGTCCGGCACCAGATCGGGCTCGTCCTCGGCGCCGCCGCCGGCGCCCGCCAGTCCGCCGAGGCGGAACTGGCCAAACTGGAGCTGGAACAGCACATAGTCCGGGTGGGGATGAACAACTCCACCTCGGAGCAGTACGCCGAATGGTCGCGGCATCCCGCCGCGAACGAGGTGTTCGGCCTGCTCGGCAGTGTGCGCGGCCAGTTCTACGCGGACTGGGAAGCGGGCCCGAACGCGTTGCGCGAACTCGTCGCGCACAACGCGCCGGGCCCCGCGAGCCAGCCGCCGGGCAACTGGCTCGGCCGCGTCGGCGGGAATCCCGGCATCACCGCGCCGGGACTGTGGCGTGTCGGCTCGGCGACCGTTTCGGGCAAGGACGTCCCGCGCACGTTCGACGTCGCGGTGCCCCTGCTCGACGAGTCGCACCTGTCCATCACGTCGGCGCCCAAGACCAGGGCCGCGGTGGACGGCATCGTGCAGAACCTGCTGATGCGGATCCTGAGCACGTTCGAGCCCGGCGCCGTCCGCGTCCACCTGTGGGACGTCGGGCAGCTGACCGCGATCCTGCCCGACCTCTACCCACTGAGCCGCACGAGCGCGCTGACGCTGTACGACCCGGGACGGCTCGAAGACCTCCTCGACGAACTGGCGGGCCACATCCGCCGCATCCACGCGACCGGGATGCAGGCGGGGCACACGTCGCTGCGGGAGATCCGGCGGGCGAGCGGCCAGCGCGTCGAACCGTTCCGCGTCGCGGTGCTCTACGGCAACGGCGAAACCCTCGAACCGGAGCGCGCCCGCGAACTGAAACGAGTCGCCACGGGGGCGCTCGCGGCCGGGATCTGCCTGATCCTGGTCGACGTGCCGACCATGCTGTCGACGTCGGTCGAAACGCTGAGCCTGCGCGACGACCGGCACGCGATGAGCAGCATGACCGGCCCCGACCTGATCGTCGACCTCGACCCGCCGATGCCGTCCGGGCAGGTCATCCGCGCCGCCGGGCGGATCGCCGAAGCGCTGATCGCCAAACAGGGCGGGCCCCGCGCGTTCGCCGACCTCCTGCCGACCGAACTGGGCAAGGAAAGCTCGGCGCGCGAACTGCGGGCGCCGGTCGGGTTCTTCGAGGGCGAGCCGGTGGAGGTCGTCATCGGCGACGCCAGCCCGCACGTGCTCATCGGCGGGCCGAGCGGTTCGGGGAAGACGAACTTCCTGTACTCGCTGCTCGGCAGCCTCGCGGCGCGGTACTCGCCGGACGAACTCGCGCTGTACCTGCTGGACTTCAAGGAGGGCGTGTCGTTCGCCGGGCTCGCTCCGGGACGACGGGACGCCAGCTGGCTGCCACACGCCAAGCTCATCGGGGTCAACGTCAACACCGACCGCGAGTTCGGCCTGGCACTGTTGCGCTTCCTCGCCGACGAACTGCGCCGCCGATCCGCCGCGGCGAAACTGCACGAGGTCACCAACCTCTCGGACCTGCGCGAGCAGGATCCCGGCGGGCACTGGCCGCGGATCGTCGCGGTGATCGACGAGTTTCAGTACCTGTTCGCCGGCCGTGACGGCGTGACGGCGACCGCGACCCAGCTGCTGGAGGACATCGCGCGGCGAGGCCGGTCTCAGGGCATCCACCTGGTGCTGGCGAGCCAGGACGTCGCCGGGATCGAGGCCTTCTGGGGCAAACCGGCGGTGTTCGAGCAGTGCACGCTGCGGATCGCGATGCCGAAGGCGCGGCGCGTGCTGGCCGAAACCAACAACGCGGCGGTCTCGGCGCCGAAGTGGCACGCGGTGATCAACCACGATTCCGGGGTGGCGCACGGGAACCAGCTCGCCCACGTGCCGGACGCGAGCACCAAGGACGTCTTCAACAAGCTGCAGCACCGGCTCTGGGAGCGATACTCGGAATCGTTCAAACGGCCGCGGCTGTTCGACGGCGCGCATTCCCCCGTGCTGGAACAGTTCCCGGCGTTCGCGGATCTGAAGCCGACCGACCGGCCGCGGGCGCTGCTCGGCCAGTCCATCGACGTCGACGAGGCCGCCTGCGGGGTCGAGCTGCCGAAGGCGCCGGGGCGCAACGTCGCCGTGCTCGGTGCGGCGACCGCGGAAGCACTGTCCATCATGGACTCCGCCGCCCGATCGCTCGCCCGTCAGTATCGCTACGAATCGGTGGAGTTCGTGCTCTCGTGCCCCATCGAGGCGTCCGTCCCCGCCGTGGCGGAGCTGGTCGAACGCCTGCGCGCGGACGGACACGAGGCCACCCTCGTCGACGATTTGCCCGCCCGGGTAATCGATATCGCGGAGAACCTGTCCTCTTTGGACAAAGCTCGGGTGCTGCTGTTGTACGGCGTCGACGCGTCGATCCCCGCGCTGGAGGCGAAGGCACCCGGACAGCTCAAGAGCGGTTTGGATCAGCTTCGGGTGCTGCTGAAGCAGGGCCCGACGCACGGCGTCCACACCATCGGCTGGTGGCGCAGCATCGCGCGGCTGAAGGACACGCTCGGTTTCGCGGGCACGGACGACATCGGGACCTGGGCGGCGTTGGACGTCCAGGGCAACGAACTGTCGCCGTTCGCCGCCGGACAGGTCGTGCACTGGTCGCCGCGGCCGGGCCGGGCGCTGTTCTTCGACCGCACCACCCACGGCGCCCCTGAGGTGATCATCCCGTTCCAGCGTCCGGAAGGGCTTCTCGATGGATGACGGCATCACCGCGGCCATGCGGTACAAGGAGATCGTCGGCCTCGCGCGCGCTTCGGCGGAGAACCTCCGCGACTGGGAGATCGGCCGCGCGGACGAGCTGGAGGCCCGGCTCGCCGAGGCGCACCAGGCCGTCGCGGACGCCGCCGAACGCGAGCAGCGCGCCGTCGACCGGTGCACGCGCTGGTGGAAGATGGCTCAGCACAACGTCGAAGGGCTGTCGTGGCTGCCCGACGACGAGGACCCGAGGCCGGTGCCGACCGCGCGGCCCGGTTACCTGGAGAAGTACCTCGAAGAGGTCAAGCCGAGCTACCAGGAACTCGTGCAGGCGGTGCTTTCCCTGGGGTGGCGCGCCAAACGCTCCTGACCCCCGCGTGTCGTCCGTCCAATCACGCGAGTTCGCCTTCCAATCACGGGTGTGCGCCGCCTGATCACGTGAGTTACGCCTTCAAGCACGCGAGTTACGCCTCCGATCACGTGAGTTACGCCTTCAAGCACGCAAGTTGCGCCTTCGGCCACGTGAGTTACGCCTTCAAGCACGCAAGTTGCGCCTTCGACCACGCGTACTCGATGGAAGGGACTTGTGACTGGATGGACGACACACGTGATCAGACGGACGACACGCGTGACTGGGCGGACGACACGGGTGTTCGAGGGCGTGACTCGCGTGATTGGGGGCGTGACTCGCGTGATTGAGGGCGTGACTCGCGTGATTGAGGGCGTAACTCGCGTGAGCGGGGGCGTAACTCGCGTGAGCGGGGGCGTAACTCGCGTGAGCGGGGGCGTAACACGTGTGAAGGCCCCTTCCCTCGGCTGAGCCGGGGGAAGGGGCCTTCACGCGGGAGAGCTACGGCTTCGGCAGGTAAGGGCCGAGCACCTTCTCCAGGTAGTCCGCCAGGTCGTGGAACGCGTCCTGGACCGGGTTGCCCGCGCTCGGCCGGAACCGGAGCACCTGCGGATCGTGGTCGCTCGCCTGCTTCGCGAACTCGGCGTTCAGGTGGACGACGTCGTAGTCGAGCCCGCGCGGCGCCTTCGACGCCAGGATGTGGTCGAGCACCTGCGACTGACCCTCGAAAACGTAGCTGTACCGCTCGTTCTCGGGCAGCGACGCGATGAGGTCCTTCAGCGCGCCACCGGCGGTCAGCGTTTCGACGGCGGGCGAGAACGGGTAGTCGTTCAGGTCACCCGCCACGACGATGTTCGCGTTCTTGTCCGACGCGAGCAGCTTGTCGACGAAGCCGCGAAGCACCGTCGCCTGCTTGGCCCGCTGCACCTCGGAACTCCGGACCGGCGGCTGGTTGCGGCCGTGGGTCGGCTGGTCGCCGCCCTTGGAGTTGAAGTGGTTCGCGATGACGAACACGGTGCGTCCCTTGAAGACGAATTCGCCGACCAGCGGTTTGCGGCTGGCCGCCCACGCCTCGTTCGCCGGGTCGACCCGGCCGGGCGAGACGGTCAGGTGGGTCTTGCCGCGTTCCTCGACCACGTCGACGGGCGTGGTCGCGGTACCACCCGGCCGGTCCACAAAGGACACACGCGCCGGGTTGAACAGGAAGCCGACGCGGATGTTGCCGCCCGGCTGACCACCGTCCTTGCCGTTCTCCGGGTCGATCTGACGCCACTCGTAACGCGGGCCACCGGCGGCGACGATCGCGTCGACGAACTTCTGCAACGTCTGATCGGCGGCGACGGTGCCGTCGTTGGCCGGCCCGTTGTTGTCCTGGATCTCTTCCAGGTTCAGGATGTCCGGCTTCGCCAGGTTGCCGACGACGGCCTTGGCCAGTTCGCCGAACTTCTCCGCGCTGTCCAAAGCGGACAGGTTCTCGACGTTGTAGGTGGCCACCGAAAGCTCACCGCTGCGCTGCGCGCGGGTGCTCTCGCGTTGCAACCCGTTGTCCTTGGCGGCGCCCAACGTCGTCGCGAACAGCGTGTAGCCGCCGAAGTTGCTGTACTCGACCGGGCCGGAGGTCTCTCCGGTGAGAACGTCGCCGGTATTGACCTTCGGGAACGGCTGCTGGGCGAACGGGATCAGCGACGCGACCTTGAGCACGCCGGTGTTGAGCCGGTCGTAGTCCAGGTACACCGCGCCGCCGCGGACGCTCGGGTTCTGCTTCGGCTTGGTGGTCACGTAAAGCTCGTTGAACGACGACGTCGGGCCGACGACGCGCGCGTCGGAGACGCTGACGATCTCGCTCTCGTGGGTCTCCCAGAAGTCCAGCGAGTACTTCGCGGGCTCCAGCGGCAACGGCTCGATGCTGCCGCCCGGTGCGGGAGCGACGGTGTCCGGCACCGTGTCCGGCGCGACGACGGTCGGGGCGGGCAGGGCGTTCCCGCTCGACTGGACCGTCCACTGTGCACTCGTCAGCTCGGTGAGCGACTGGTACGGCGAGGTCGCGGGAGCGTCCGGGTAGAACTCGCGGACGGTTCCGCCGGCGGTCACCGCGTCGCCGACGGCCACGGCGGGCGTGGTCGAGCCGGTGAAGACGAACAGGCCCTCGCTGGTGCGCGGGTCGGCATCGGGCGCGGTGTCGGTGATCCAGAACCCGCGCGCCGAACCGAAGCCCCGGATCGCGGTCACGACGCCGGTGACCCCGGCGACCTTCCGATCCTTGAGCGGCGAGATCCGGGTGGTGCCCTGGATGTCGTGGATCTTGGCGTCGACCGGTGGCGGACCGGTCTCGCCCGGCGTCTCACCCTTGCCGTTGGTCGGCGTGGGCGCGCCGGAAATGAAGTCCGCGGCGTTGTCGTCGGTGTCCGCGAGCGCCGTTCCCCGGGCGACGGAGGCGGTGTTGGACGGCGCCGGCGCCGGGGAACCCTCGCGGATGACGGCGGCCGCGCCGAAGCCGACCAGGTCCCTGATCCGGGTGTCGGCCGCGCAGTCGGCGGCCGTCTTGCAGGTCAGCGCCGTGGTGCCCTGGACGAGCGCGATGGTGCCCGCGGTCGCGGACAGGGCCAGCGAGCCGGTGGCGTCCGGCGACGGCAGCGCGACGGTGCCGCCCGAGCCCTTCGCCTGCGCGATGAGGTACCGCGCGCCGGGCGCGACACTGCCAGTCAGCGGCGTGACCTGCCAGCTGTTCCCCGACGCGGGCGCGTACTGGACGCTGAAACCGTCGAGGCTCACGGTGGCCGTGCCGCGGTTGGCGAGTTCGACGAAGTCGTTAGTCAGCGTGGCGCCCGAGTTGCCGCCACCGCCGTAGACCTCGGCGATCACGGCGTCGGCGCTGGGCGCGGCGAGCGCGGCCGGAGCGGAGACACCGCTCACGACCAGGCCGGAGGCGACGGCCACGGTCAGGGCCCGTCTCCGGGCGGCACGTCGGGATGTGGTCACGCTGAGTCCCCTTTTCACAAGATCGGTCGAGGCATACTCCCCCGGACAAGTGAAATGAGGAAGACGACAAGGCAACGATTCGTCACCGCTAGCCCGTTCGGACCCTGGTCGCGCCGAGCTTCCGCGTGCGAAGATCGAGCTCCGCCGCCTGTTACGCACCAGGAGGCGTATTCATGCGCAGACTGCTTTGCGCGATCGTCGCGGCCGGTCTCGTGATCCCGGTTCCCCCGGCGGCGGCGAAACCACCGGAGAAGACGGCGTTCGATGTGATGACCCCGGCGAGCACGGTCGCGTCGCGCACCGACCGGCGGCCGACCGCGGGCGGGATCTTCGACCCGGTCGCGCGCAAGACCTTCATCTCGTGGTCCGGCAAGGCCGCGGACACCTACGTCCAGGCCTACGACCACCGGACCAGCGTCTGGACGGCGCCGAAGAAGATCGCCGACGGCGAGTCCGATCCGCACAACTACCCGACGATGCTGCTGGCGGGCGACGGGCATCTGCTGATCTTCCGCGGCATGCACAACAAGCGGACCGTGATCAGCCGCGCGCCGCTCGCGCATTCCCTCGACGGCACCTGGACCGACGCCGAGGTCCCCGAGGGTGCCGCGGCGAGCTACCCGATGCCGGTGAAGACCGTCGACGGCACGCTGTTCCTGTTCTACCGCGAGACCACGAAGGAACTGGATCCGGCGGCGGACTCCGACTTCCGCCCGATGAAGTACCTCGTTTCCCGCGACCACGGGAAGACGTGGGCGAACTCCGTGCGGCTGACCGGGAAACGGTGGGCGTTCGGCTCGCTGGGCCGGGCCGACCACATGGACGAGGTCTACGTCGGGCAGCTGCGGTACCTGCCGTCGCGGGGGCGGATCCAGTTCGTCTACACGCTCGCGGGCGGTGGACCGACGCAGCACAAGCACGACGTCTACCACCGGAACGTCTACTACCTGTCGTTCGACGTCCACACCCTGCACTTCTATTCCGCGGCGGGCCACGACCTCGGCACGCAGGTCGACGACGCCGAACAGGAGCGGTATCTCAAGGTCGTCGAAACACCGCTCGAACTCCCCGGCGGGCTCAAGTCGCCGGACTACATCCTGCAGGTCGGCACCCAGCGCGACGGCGAACCGTTCGTCACCTGGTTCCAGTTCGACGCCGCGGGCTCGCCGCGCGATTTCGCGGGCGCGTGGAACGGCCGGAACTGGGAAGTGCGCGAAGTCGCGAACGGACTCCGATTGCGCGAGATGGAACAGCTCAATGGCGGCACATGGCGCGTTTACGGAACCCGGGACGGAAAGCCGAACATCGAAACCTTCCTGCTGGGGAACGGGCGCACCTGGCGGCCGGAAACCTTGATCACCACACCGAAACCGGTCCAGCGCGTCGAAGTGATCGCCGGTTTCCGGGACCCCGCCCGCATTCTGGCGACCGGCGCGTCCAGCGCCCGTGACGTCTCCGTGGCCGACGGTGACATTTATGTCGCGGGAACCCCGCGGAAATAGCCCATTGGTGTTCCGCTGCCTTAAATGAACCTCAAGTCCGGGTACAACCCGGCATTCCCGGAGTTACCTTTGGCGACGTGAGCGAGGACACAAATCCTCGGCTCACGTCGCCGGAGGAGGTGTCCGATGAACTGGCTCATCGTCGGTACGGCACTGGTTCTGCTGCTGAGCATCGCCTTGGCCGTCGACCTGCGCGACCGGAAACGCGGCGGACGGCAGGTGGCCCATTTCGGCGGAGCACGGCTCGACGCCGTACTGCGCCAGGCCGACATGGCCGACCGGCACACGACCTTCTAACGCTCGCCGGGGAGGGCGAGCAGGGGGAACTGGGGGCGCACCGCCGGTGCACGGGACCCGTCGGGGGAGGACGGAGCCCGTACACCGGCGGTGTGTCATTTCCGCCTCGTGAGTGGCTAGGAGGGTCGAGCGGCAGCATGTCGCGAAAGCCACTTTCGCGATGCCCAGCGGCCAGCCGGCGGGAGCGGAGTTGCGAATCGGCCGCCCTCACGCTCCGCCTCGTGAGTGGTAAGGACGGTTCTAACCGTCCTTACCACTCACGAGGTTCTGCCGTGCCTTGTACTTCCCGATGAGCGACTTCGCCCCGGCGACCGCCGCCTTGCCCGCGCCCTTCGCGCTCGCGGCCAGGAATGTCGTCCAGTCGAAGTAGTCCCGCCACAGCACGATCCGGCCGTCGCGCACTTCGAACGTGCCGCACACCCAGAACTCGGCCTCCCACGAACCACGCCGCAGGACGTCGGTGCGCTCGGTCAGCACGATCGGGCCGTCGGCGGCGATGTGGTGGGTGCGCGCCTCGAACCCGGTGCCGTAGCGGGCCATGGTGCGCAACTGCTTCTCGACCGCCGAAAGGCCGCGGGCCGGGGGCAGCGGGACGTTCTGGTAGACGATGTCGATCGCCACGAAGCCGAGCGCCCGATCGATGTCGAACTCTTCGAGGGCCTGAAGGAAACCGGTCACCACTGTCTTCGGGTCCGTCATGCCTGCCAAGGCTAATCCGATTTTGAACCGCCGGAAGGTCACAGCCGTATCACAGGGCGGAGGGGCCGGTTTTCCCCTGACTACGGAGGTATCGATGCGACGGCGACTGCCGATGGCCCTGTTCGGGCTGGTCGTCTGGGTGCTCGCGGGCTGCTCGACGGCCACGGGCGCCGCACCGGCGACACCGGGCGCCAACCAGGCCGACATCACCTTCTCCCAGCAGATGGTCCCGCACCATCAGCAGTCCATCCAGGTCGCGAACCTGGCCTCGGAACGGTCGGCCTCGGAGTACGTGAAGGCCACCGCCGCCAAGATCGTCAAGGCCGAGTCGGCGGAGGTCCGGACGATGACCGGCTGGCTGCAATCCTGGAACGCGGCCGTCCTGCCCGCGGCGGGTCACGCCGGGCACGCGATGCCAGGGATGATCACGGAAGGGCAGGTCGCCTCGCTGCAGAACCTGTCCGGCGCCGAGTTCGACAAGGTGTGGCTTCCACTGATGGCCGAGCATCTGCGCAACGGCGTCGCGATGGCCAAGACCGTGCTGTCGGCGGGCGAGCACGCCGAGACGAAAGCGCTGGCACAGGAGATCGTGGAGAACCAGACGGCGGCGATCGACGAGATCACCGCGCAGCTTCCTTGACCCCTGAAGGCCCCGGAAGGCCCTCCGGTATTGTTCTCGGCGGTGGCGTGTCCGAGCGGCCGAAGGAGCACGACTCGAAATCGTGTGACGGTTAATACCCGTCCGTGGGTTCAAATCCCACCGCCACCGCAGCGAAGAGCCGGTCTCCACGGAGACCGGCTCTTCTGCGTCCGGGACTACTTGTTGAACTTGTCCTTGAGGTCCTGCACGCCGCCTTCCGCGCGGTCACGCAGGTCGTGCCCGGTCTCCTTGACCTGGCCTTCGGTCTGGTCGGCCCGGCCGGAGTTCGCGAGGTCCTGGTTGTCGGTCTTCTCGCCGAGCTTCTCCTTGGCGGCGCCGATGGCCTGTTCGGCCTTGTCCTTCGCCTTGTCGAAAACGCTCATGGCGGATGTTCCTCCTTCGACTGCGGCCGCCGTTTGCGACCGCCTGTCTCCGGGTTACCCGGGCCACGGGATTCGACACATCCGTCACCCGGTGCGGTTACCCCGTTGCCCGTGGAAGAACTCTTCGAGCAAGGCGGCGCATTCGGCCTCCAGCACGCCGCCGACGACTTCCGCGCGGTGGCTGAGCCGCCGGTCGCGGACGACGTCCCACAGCGACCCCACGGCCCCGGTCTTGGGTTCCCAAGCGCCGAAGACGACCTTCGCGACCCGGGCCATCACGAGGGCGCCGGCGCACATCGTGCACGGCTCCAGCGTCACCGCGAGCGTGCAGCCTTCGAGCCGCCAGCCGTCGCCGTAGCGCTCGGACGCGGCCCGCAGCGCGAGGATCTCGGCGTGCGCCGTCGGGTCGCCCAGTTCTTCGCGGGCGTTGCGCGCCGAAGCGAGCGGAGTCCCGTCCGGGGACAGGACGACGGCACCGATCGGCACGTCGTCGCCCGCACCTCGCGCCGCCGCGATCGCCGCCCGGACGGCGGCGATGTCGGCTGCGGAGGCGGCGGGGCTCAGATCTCGTCCAGGATCTTGGAGAACTCGGCGGCGAATCCGCACCGCTGCGCGACCATCTGGAGTTGTTCGTCCGGATAGAGGTCCACCTCGCCGACGATCACCTGCAGTTCGGCCCCGGGGAGTCCGAGGTCGGACAGGATCTCCAGGTCGCCTTCCGGCCAGACCGCGTCGTCGTCCTCGTCCGGGGGGTCGACTCTCAGCACGTCGAGGACGTCCGCGGCGATGTCGTAGTCGAGCGCCGCGGCGGCGTCGGACAGCAGCAGCGAGGGGCCTCTGGGACTCGGCCGGACGATCACGAAGAACTCGTCGTCGACCGCCAGGAGCCCGAACGCGGCACCGGTCGAACGCAGTTTTCCCAGCTCCGTGATCGCAGCGTCGAGTTCGCCGAGCGCCCCCGGATCAAGGGAACTGCACCGCCACCGACCGTCCTCCCGCACCACGGCCACCGCGAACCCCGTGATCGGCTCTTGCACCGCCATGCGCACACCGTATTCCGCCCGCATTCGGAACGCACGCACGGTGCGCCCGAAGCGCCGCATGCGCCACTATCGAGACATGACCGGACCCACCGACCTGCCCACCCTCCCCGACGCGCGCTTCGCCGGATTGCTGGAGGAAGCCCGCGCGCTTCAGACGAAAACCGTAGAGCTCCGCCGGGAGATCCACCGGAATCCGGAGATCGGGCTCCACCTGCCGAAAACCCAGGCCTCGATCAAAGCGGCCCTCGAAGGCCTGCCGCTCGAGATCGTCGAGGGCAAATCGACCACCTCGCTGACCGCCGTCCTCCGCGGCGCGAAGCCGGGCCCGGCGATCCTCCTCCGCGGCGACATGGACGCGCTGCCGCTGCACGAGGACACCGGCCTCGACTTCGCCTCCGAGGACGACGGCGCGATGCACGCCTGCGGGCACGACACCCACGTCGCGATGCTGGCGTCGGCGGCGCGGCTGCTCAGCGAGCACGTCGACGAGCTGGCCGGGTCGGTGGTGTTCATGTTCCAGCCCGGCGAGGAGGGCGAGCACGGCGCTCGCCACATGATCCACGAGGGCGTGCTCGACGCCTCGGGCGAGCGCGTCGAGAAGGCGTTCGGCCTGCACATCTTCACGCAGGTCGCGTCGGGCATCGTGCAGACCCGGCCGGGGCCGATCATGGCGTCGGCCAACAGCTTCCACGTCACGGTCACCGGCCGTGGCGGGCACGGCTCGGCGCCGCACCAGGCGATCGACCCGGTACCGGCGGCGGCCGCGATGGTGAGCGCGCTGCAGACGATGGTGACCCGCAAGGTCAGCGTGTTCGAGCCGGCGGTGGTCTCGGTCACCCGGATCGAGGCCGGGACGACGACGAACATCATCCCCGAGACGGCGTTCCTGGAGGGCACGATCCGCACGCTCTCCGAGCGGACGCAGGCGTACGTGCGCGAGGAGCTGCCGAAGGTGTGCGAGGCGGTCGGCGCGGCGCACGGCGTCCGCGTGAGCGCCGAAGTCCTCCCCGGCTACCCGGTCACGGTGAACGACCCCCAGGTCGCGGCTCGGGTACTCGATCTGGCGGCCGAGGTCCTCGGCGCCCGCAACTCCGAGGTCATGGAGAACCCGGTGATGGGCGCGGAGGACTTCTCCTACGTCCTCCAGCGGGTTCCGGGCGCCTTCGCGTTCCTCGGCGCCTGCCCGCCCGACGCCGATCTGGCCACGGTCGAAGCGAACCACTCGAACCGGGTGGTCTTCGACGAGGACGCGATGGCCAACGGCGTCGCGATGTACGCCGCCTTCGCGCTGGACGCCCTTCGCTAGCCATTACACAACAGCGTTGATTTAATGGGTGCCATGAGCGATGACACCCTGGCCGTCCTGGCCGCACAGGAGGAGCGCCTGGTCTTCCGCCGGTTCGACAACGAGACCGCGCTGAAGCTGGGCGCCCACCTGCTCGCGGCGGCACGGGACCGCGCCCTCCCGGTGACGGTCTCCGTGCGCCGCGGCGGGCAGCGGCTGTTCCACGCGGCGTTGCCGGGCACGTCGGCCGACAACGACGCGTGGATCGACCGCAAGAGCCGCGTCGTCGACCGTTACGGGCACAGCTCGTTCCTCGTCGGCGAACAGTTCCGCGCGAAGGGCACGACGTTCGAAGCCGATTCCCGGCTCGACCCGGACCTCTACGCCGCGCACGGCGGCGTGTTCCCGGTGATCGTCGAGGGCGTGGGCCCGGTCGGCACCGTCGGCGTTTCGGGACTGCCGCAGGCCGAAGATCACGCGTTCGTCGTCGAGCAGCTGGAACTCTTCCTCGCCACGCCGTCCTGATCGGACTATCAACGGAGTTCCGGGGAACTTCGGCCGAGGCGCAGGGTGAGGAAGTCGGCACTGGGCGAGAGATCCGCGTAGTCGACCCGGTGGCCGCCGAAAGTGACGTCCTCGGCCTTGACCACGTCCATCGTGAACGACACCGCCGGGCCGGCCGACGGCCGGGCGTAGGACATCGTCACGATCGCGCGCCCCGCCGAAGCACAGGCCTCCCCAGGCGGGCACCGCTCGTCCAGCACCGCCAGATAGGCGAGGCGCAGGTCTTCGTCCGGGAGCACCGTCCAGCCGCCGAGCCGGATCGTGAACGCGTCGCCCACCGCCGGCGGGCCGCACGAGGCGTTCAGGAACACGAGCACGAGACCGAACAGCACCAGCTTCGCCGGGGTCCCCCAGAGCCACCGCCTTCGCATATCGGGAGGACGCGCGGACCGGCCCTCCCGGTTGCATCGGACGCTTGTCCCATTTTCCGGGGCAAGTGTCCGATGCCGCTCACGTGCTACCGTGAGCTGTCACATCATATATCAGATAGGGCATGCCAGTGACTTCCTCTTCCCGCTTCGACGAGCGGAAACGGCGGCTGTCGGGGGTTGTGGCCATTCCGGTTACCCCGTTCGACGCGGACGGCGCGGTGGATCCGGACGCCTACGCGAAACTGGTGGACCGGGTGATCGACGGCGGGGTCGGCGTCGTGACCCCCAACGGGAACACCGGCGAGTTCTACGCGCTGGACGAGGCCGAGACCCGGCACTGTCTCGAACTGACGGTCAAGGCCGCGGCGGGCCGGGCGAGCGTGGTCGCCGGCGTCGGGCACGACGTCCGGACGGCGATCGGCGCGGCGCGGCACGCCGGGGAAGCGGGCGCGGATCTGATCATGATCCATCAGCCGGTGCATCCGTACGTCTCGGCGGAAGGCTGGGTCGAGTACCACCGCGCCATCGCGGCGGCGGTCCCGGAGCTGGGTGTCGTGCCGTACGTACGCGACGCGCGAATCGACGGCGAGCGGCTGGCCAGGCTCGCCGACGCCGCGGAGAACGTCATAGGGGTGAAGTACGCGGTGCCCGATCCGGCGCGGTTCGCCGCGGTGGCACGGGACGCGGGGATCGATCGCTTCACGTGGATCGCGGGGCTGGCGGAGCTGGCGGCACCCGGCTACTTCGCCGTCGGCGCGACCGGGTTCACGTCGGGCTTGGTGAACGTCGCGCCGTCGCTCTCGCTGGAGATGTTCCACACACTGCGCCACGGCGACTTCCGCGGCGCGATGGCCTGCTGGGAACGCGTCCGGCCGTTCGAGGAGTTACGGGCCGCGGACGGCAACGCCAACAACGTGAGCGTGGTGAAGGAAGCGTTGGCACAGCTGGGTTTTTGCCGCGCCGACGTCCGCCCGCCGAGCCGCGCCCTGACCGGCGCGGAACGAGAGCAGGTCTGCGCGGCGCTGACGTTTTTCTGACCGTGTCCGCGCCCACTGGGGCGGGCGCGGACACGGTGACAGGTCAGAGGTCGTGGCCATCGACGATCGCGGCGTGGCCCTGATGGGCGCCTCGGGGCGCGCTGTAGCGCGGCGGGCGGCTGCTCACCGGCGAGGCCGGTGGGACCATGAGCGCGAAGAACGATGTCTGGCCGGTGCTCCTGTCTCCGATCGAAGCTCGCGATCGGACGGAACCGGGGGAAATTTCCCTCGATGTCTTCGACTGTACGCCAGAACGTGCTGCTTTGGTGAATTGCTTCCACTCCTCCGCCGTGGGACACTGGAAGAAGGCCACGGAGCGACCGTGGCGTGTTGTGGTACCAGTGCCTTTTCTCGGCCGACCCAGACCCCTTCGGTGTTTGTGAACCCGTTGCTGGATTGCCCACTTTCACGAACCAGAACGGTGTGATCTCCCCATGACCTCCACACAGACGAGGCAGGGCAGCGATTTCGCTGAACTGTCCAAATTGGTCAAGGACGCCGGCCTCCTTGACCGGCGGCGAAAGTACTACGCGCTGAAGATTTCCTTGAACCTGCTGGCTTTCGCGGGCGGCTGGGTCGCCTTCGCGCACCTCGGCGACTCTTGGTGGCAGCTGTTCCTCGCCGCGTTCTTCGCGATGATGTTCACGCAGCTGTCCTTCATCGGCCACGACGCGGGGCACAAGCAGATCTTCCGCGGCCGCAAAGCGAACGACGTCACCGGATTCGTCCACGGTGGACTGACCGGCCTGAGCTACGGCTGGTGGATCGGCACGCACACCCGCCACCACGCCAACCCCAACCACGAAGACGAGGATCCGGACGTCAATCTCGCCGCGCTCATCTTCACCAAGGCGCAGGGCACCGAACGGCGTGGTTTCCTGCGCTGGATGGCGAAATACCAGGCATTCCTGTTCTTCCCGCTGCTGTTGCTGGAAGGCCTGAACCTGCACGTTTCGAGCGTGACCGCCATGTTCCAGCGCGGCTTCAAGCGGCGGAAACTCGAAGCGGCGCTGATGCTCGCCCACGTCGCCGCGTACCTGACCGCGGTGTTCGTGGTCCTCTCGCCCGGTGTCGGCTTCGTCTTCATCGCCGTGCACCAATGCCTGTGGGGTGTCTACATGGGCTGCTCGTTCGCCCCGAACCACAAGGGCATGCCGACGTTGTCGGCCGGGCACACGCTCGACTTCCTGCGCAAGCAGGTGCTCACCTCGCGCAACGTACGCGGCGGCCCGGTCGTGGACTTCGCGCTCGGCGGCCTCAACTACCAGATCGAGCACCACCTGTTCCCGAGCATGGCGCGGCCGAACCTGAAGCACGCGCAGGTGATCGTGCGGGAGTTCTGCGCGAAGCACGGTATCGACTACGCGCAGTGCGGCTGGGCGGCATCGTACGGCTACGTGCTCCGGCATCTGCACGAAGTCGGGGCGCCCCTGCGTGCTCGACCGGTGGCCGCGTGATGACCTCCGTCCGCTCCCTCGGCGACGTCGCCGAGCCAGCCGCCGACGACCGGTGCCCGAGCTGCCCGCATCCGATGTCCGCGCACGACGCGATCGCCCGCCGCTTCTGCACCGCGACCGCGGCCGGCGGCTTCAGCCGCGGCTGCACCTGTGCCACGAAACCCGAAACAACCGAATAGAGGATCACCATGAACGCCGACACCGTCCCCGTCTCCCGGTACGAAATCCGGGTCGACACCGTGAAGAAGATCGTCACCGAGCACACCGACCTCGGCAACGAGGCGGCGTTCGCGCTGGCCGTGCACATGGTGCGCGCGCTCGACACCGTCCCGGAGCCCGTCCGCTGAGGGTGTGTCCTGGGTTACTCGCGCGTTAACAAGGCGTCAGCGAGGTCTCGTGGAGCGTCAGGGAGACGTTGCCGGAACGGCCTGGCCGGGTCGATCGGAGTTGTGCTGATGAGGCACTGACCGATCGACGCGGAGGTAACCGTGACGCTCACCGAGCTCCTGCCCAGCCTCGGCTGCGAGGCCGCCGACCACCTCGAACCCGGGGTCTGGCCACGGAGCACCCGGCTCGGGCCCGGCGGGGAACTGCTGTTCGCCGGCGCGCCGGTGTCCCACCTCGCCGCGAGGTTCGGGACACCGGCGTACCTGCTCGATGAGGACGAAGTCCGGCAGAACGCCCGCGCGTACCGGAAAGCGCTGCCGGACGCCGAGGTGGCGTACGCGAGCAAGGCGCTGTGCACCCGCGCGGTCCTGCGCTGGGTGGCCGAAGAAGGGCTTTCCCTCGACACCTGCTCGGCGGGCGAGATCGCGGTCGCGCGGTCGGTCGGCTTCCCCGCCGAGCGGATCCTGCTGCACGGCAACGCGAAAACCCCCGAAGACCTCAAGGCGGCGCTGTCCTACGGTGTCCGCCGGATCGTGGTGGATTCGCTCGACGAGATCGAGCAGCTCGGCGCGCTGGCCACCGGCGCGCAGCAGGTGCTGATCCGGGTGACACCCGACGTCGCGGCGGGCACGCACGCGGCGATCACCACCGGCACCGAAGGGCAGAAGTTCGGCTTCTCGTTGCGCGAAGGGGTGCGCGACAACCTCGGCCGGGCCGTCTCCGCCGTGCTCGCGCAGCCCGGGCTCCGCCTGGCGGGGCTGCACTGCCACATCGGCTCGCAGGTGTCCCGGGTGGACTTCTACGAACTCGCCGCCCGCAAGATGATCGGGGTGCTCGTCGCACTTCGCGAAAGCCACGGCATCACCCTGCGCGAACTGGATCTCGGCGGCGGGCACGCCGTGCGTTACCTGCCCGGCGACCCGGGTTTCGACATCGACGGCTATGTGCGCCGTCTGCGGGTCGCGCTCGCTTACGAATGCACCTCGCACGGCTTCCCCCTGCCGAAACTGACGATCGAACCCGGCCGCGCGATCGTCGGCCCGGCGGGCATCACCGTGTACCGGGTCTGCGCGGTGAAACGCGGTTCGCGCACTTTCGTCGCCGTCGACGGCGGGATGAGCGACAACGCGCGGCCCGCGCTCTACGGGGCGGCGTACACCGCTCGCCTGATCGGCAGGCGCAGCCGCGCGGCCAGGCGGCCGATGACGGTGGTCGGGCGGCACTGCGAATCGGGTGACGTCCTCGCGGACGGGCTCTCGCTCCCCGACGACGTCCACCCCGGCGATCTGCTCGCCGTCCCGTGCACCGGGGCATACCACCACTCGCTCGCGTCGAATTACAACCTCGTCGGGAGGCCGCCGGTGGTCGGCGTTTCCCGAGGTACGGCGACGCTGC
The DNA here is from genome assembly GCF_900105055.1 of Amycolatopsis lurida. Lineage (NCBI taxonomy): Bacteria > Bacillati > Actinomycetota > Actinomycetes > Pseudonocardiales > Pseudonocardiaceae > Amycolatopsis > Amycolatopsis lurida. The sequence continues at coordinate 4,480,201 of NZ_FNTA01000004.1, read as the reverse complement.
TCGTCCGCCGCGAAACCGAGGAAGACCTGCTCAAACGCGATCTCGGCTGAGGCGCCGTCCGAAATCCTCGGCACTCGGCCTGTCAGGCGACAGAATCCTTTGCCCGAAGGGGCAGAGAAAGAGAATCGCGACAAACAACTTAACGGCGGTAGCATTCTGGACATTGATCGATACGCTGCGCGACAAGAATCGCATGCCGAAACAAAGGGAGGGACGGCATGGGTGACGAACCACGCGCGCAGATGGAGCAGCGCACACCTAGAGGTTTGGACAATACCGATCGCACTCTGATCGCTCTACTGCAAGTCGACGGGCGGGCCTCGTTCACGGCCTTGGCCAAGGCCGTCGGCCTGTCGGAGGGTGCCGTGCGGCAGCGGGTACAGCGGCTGCTGCGGGACGAGACGATGCAGATCGTCGCGGTCACGGATCCGGCGAACGTCGGGCTCGGCCGTCAGGCGATGGTCGGGATCAGGGTCCACGGCGATCCGCGGGCGGTCTCCGACCAGCTCTCGGGTTTGCCGGACGTCCACTACGTCGTGCTGACCGCAGGAGGCTACGACCTGCTCGCCGAGGTCGCCTGCCGGGACGACGAACACCTCTTGAGTGTGCTGAACGACGACATCCGGCCCATCCCGGGTGTCGTCAGCACCGAAACCCTGGTCTACCTGAAACTCGCGAAACAGACGTACGCCTGGGGCAACCTCACGCGGTAGACCTTTGTCCGGTCGTGAGTGTTTTGGGCCGTCGCACCGACCCGAAACACTCACGACACTTCGAAACCCGCTGAACAGCCCGCTAGACGCAGCGCAGGAACGCGTCGGGAGTCCGCCGCCCGGAATCAAGACCGCGGAGGACTTTCGGCAGCGTCCCGCTGTACACGACCCCGAGCCGCTGCGTCGCCCGCGTCAGCGCGACGTACAGCTCCGCCTCGCCGCTCGGGCCTTCCGCGAGGATCCGCTCCGGCTCCACCACGAGGACGGCGTCGTACTCCAGCCCCTTGGTCGCGGAGGGCGCGATCGCGCCGGGCACTCCCGGCGGGCCGATGACGACCGACGTCCCCTCGCGACCCGATTCCGCACGGGTGAACTCGGCGACGGCGTCTCCGATGTCCATTTCGGACGCTCGGCGCGCCCACGGGCGCACCCCGCACGAACGCACCGACTCCGGCGGGACGGCGTCCGGCGCGAAACTCGCCAGCAGCGAAGCCGCCACCGCCATGATCTCCGAGGGTGTCCGGTAGTTGACCGTCAGCTTCCGGTAAACCCAGCGATCGGCGACGTACCGGGAGAGCATCGAGTCCCACGACCGCGCGCCCGACGGCGACCGCCGTTGCGCGAGATCCCCGACGACGGTGAACGACCGGCTGGGGCAGCGCCGCATCAGCACCCGCCAGTCCATTTCGGACAGTTCCTGTGCTTCGTCGACCACGACGTGGCCGTACGTCCATTCCCGGTCGGCGGCGGCGCGCTCGGCCAGATCCCGCTCGTCGCGCTCGGCGAACCGGTCCGCCAGCTCCTCCGCCATCAGCACGTCCGTCGGCCGGAGCGCGAACTCGTAGTCGTCGTGGTCCTCTTCCACCTCGACGATTTCCAGCACCCGCTCGGCGTACTCCTTCCGTGCCAGCCGCCGCCGTTCCTCCGCCCGGCGTTCCGCGGTGCGGTCGACGCCGAGGAGTTCGACGGCTTCGTCCAGCAACGGCACGTCGGACACCGTCCACGCGTCCGCGTCCTCACGGAACAGCGCCGGATCGGCCCCGGCCGCCCGCAGGCGCTCCGGCGAGGCGTAGAGGCCGGCGAGCAGCCGCTGCGGCGTCAGCGACGGCCAGAGGCGATCGAGAACCACCCGGAGCTCCTCGCTGGCTTCCAGGTCGCGCCGGGCGTTCTTCAGCAGCTCCGGGCGCGTGTGCTCGTCGTCGGACGGCAGCCAGCCCGCGCCGAGCCGGTCGACCGCGCGTGTGGCGAGCGCGGCGATCACCTCCCGTTCGAAGACGGCCTTCGCCTCGTTGTGCAGCAGGCCGCATTCCCTGGCGGCCTCGCGCGCGGCGGCCGCGACCTCGGCGTCCAGCGGCACGGTGACGTCGTCGAGTTCGATCGGCTCCGCCTCGGCGGGGAGCTCCTGCCGGTCCGCCACCGCCGCCGCGAGCACGTCCAGGATCGCCAGCGAACCCTTCAGCCGCTGCACCGGCGGCGGATCCTCACGTTCGGTGCGCAGACCGGCGACGAGGTCACCGGGCGTCGCGAAGACGGCGCTGGTCTCGCCGAGCGACGGCAGCACACGGCCGATGTGGTCGAGGAAACCGCTGCTGGGCCCGACCACGAGCACCCCGCGCCGTTCCATGCGGTCCCGTTTCGTGTACAGCAGGTACGCCACCCGGTGCAGCGCCACCGCCGTCTTCCCCGTGCCCGGACCGCCTTCCACGACGACGACACCCGGGTGGTCCAGCCGGATGATCTCGTCCTGCTCCGCCTGGATCGTGGCGACGATGTCCCGCATGCCCTCGCCGCGCGGCGCGTTGACCGCGGCGAGCAGCGCGGCGTCGCCGCGTTCCCCCGCCGATTCCGGACGGCCGAAGACCTCGTCGGTGAAGTCGAGGACGTCGCGGCCGAGAGTGCGGAATTGACGGCGGCGCGCCATTCCTTCCGGGGACGCGCCCGTCGCGCAATAGAACGCGCGCGACGCCGGCGCCCGCCAATCGAGCACCAAGGGTTCGTAGTCGTTCTCTTCGTCGAAAAGACCGATCCGGCCGACGTACGACCGTTCTCCCGAAAGGGCGTCCAACCGGCCGAAACAAAGACCCTCGTCGGCGATCTTCAGCCTCGCCATCTCGCGTGCCTTGGCGCCGACCGACACCTCGCGGTCGGAGAGCGCGAAGCCTTCTCCCCGCAGTGCACCGGCATATGCCTCCTGCACCCGCGCGCGTTCGGCGTCCAGCCGCCGGTAGAGCGACGCGACGTACTGCCGTTCGGATCGCAATTCCTCGTCGTACCCCTGATTTGACAAGTTCCCCTCACAGCGGTTAGACTGACAACACATTCGGCGCTTCAGATCAGTCATCTGATTTGGACGCCGATTTTTTATTGTCCACCACTTGTCAAGAGGGACCCGGCATTCCCCGGTAAACGATCGTGCGCGATAATGGGGGCGAACATCCACCATTACCGCGCACGATCCGCTCAGCCGAGCATGAACTCGCGGAGCTCCAGCGCTCGCGCCACCACCCGGACGTCGCCGAGCCAGCCGTGGAACGCCTGCTCGACGATCGAGTCGTAGGCGTAGGCGCCGATCAGCCACGAGCCGCCGGGATTCGCGATCCCCGCGGCCGTCGTCTTCGGATTCCGCAGCACCGGGCAGCCGTCGACGTAGAGCGTCGTGCGCCTGCCGTCGTTGACCGCCGCGACGTGGATCCATTCCTCCAGCGCCAGTTCGTGCCCCCAGCAGGTGGAGATCCCGTTCTGGTTCACCGGGAACACCGCCCACTGGAACGCGGCACCGTCCGAAAGGGACAGTGTGGCCGAGGGTTCGCCGGGATCGTCGCCGGTCTTGCCCGCCTTGCCGCCGGAGCCCTGCCTGCCGAAGATCGCGGCCCAGGCGTGCTTTCCGTCCTTGAAATCCGCGGGCAGCTTGACGAACGCCTCGACGGTGTAGCCGCGCGCGAACGTCTCCGCGTTCATCGGCGCGGAGTCCGCCGTGCGCAGATACCCACCGCGAGCCGGTTTCTTGCCGCCGTCGAACCGGAGACTCGACCTCGACGGCTGCCGCCCGGAGAACTCGCCGGAGAACCGCAGCGCCTCGGGCGCGCTGCCGGGCAGGGTCACGCGGACCAGGTCGTTGCCCCGGCCCGAAAGGTCACGGACCTTGTCGACGGGCGCGCCCTCCTGGCCTTCGAACCGCCAATAGGCCACGGTCCCGCGGATCAGCTGCCGCTCGGCCGGCCGCGCGGGCGGGACCGGGACCGGCGCGAACCCGGCGAACCTCGACTCGAAGTCGATCTCCAGGCTGAAGTAGTCGGCCGGGCCGGTGCGTTCGATCTCCTGCCGTTGCAGCTCGTTCAGCCGCGGCGCCTGGTCCGCCAGCCACGGCGAGAAAGTGCGGACGTCGATGACGTTCCGCGCCAGGTCGAAGCGGTAGAGCCGGATCATCGCGCTGCCGCCGTAGTAGCGGTCCTGGTAGTTCGTGATGTGCAGATGGACGTCGTGGCCCGCCCGGTTCTGCTTCACCGCGCGTCCCGGCGGCCAGAAGTGCCCGTTGAGCGTCAGGAAGATCTGGTCGTTCCCGGCGATCAGCTCGTCCCAGACCTTCTGCCCGAACTCCGAGAACCGCGCCTGCCCGGCGTCGTCGGCCCATACCAATTCATGGATGGTCAGAATGGCCGGAAGCCGCGGATTCCGCGCGAGCACCGACCGCGCCCACTCCAGGCCGCCCGCCGACGGCCGCCAGTCGAGCGCGAGCAGCAGCCACTCGCGGCCGCCCGCGCGGAAGACGTGATGGCTGTTGTAGCCGTCCGGGCTCGCACCCCGGAAGGTCCGCGAACCCCGCTGCCGGTGCGGCCCGAACGCGTCCAGGTACGGCGTACGGCCGCGCTGGTCGTCGGTGGAGGACTTGATGTCGTGGTTGCCAGCCAGCGTGCTGTACGGGAACCGGCGCCGGTCCAGGTGCTGGAACGAGCGGCTGATCTGCTCGAACTCGCCGGGCTGCCCGTTCTCGGTGAGGTCGCCGAGATGCGCCAGGAAGACGATGTTCTCGTCGCCGCCGGTGACGTACCGCAGGGTGGCGTCCAACGGCGCGGGGTCACCGCGGTCGGCGTCGAAGAGGTACTGGGTGTCGGGCAGCACCGCGAGGGTGAAGCGGCCGTCTTCGAAGTCCGGGCCGTGATGGCCGAAGGTCGCCGAGGCCGCGGGAGCACCTAGGGCGGGTAACGCGGAGACCGCCGCACCGGCGCCGAGCAGGCCCGCGCCGCGCAGGAAGGTCCGTCTGGAGGAGTCGTTCACGGCCGCAACCTACGGTCGCGGAGGCAACGCGTCCCGAACCGCGGATGAACACTTGCCCCGCTCGGTAGCTTCGTCCCATGGGGAACGTCAAACGCTGGCCCGTGCTCGCCGGGGTCGGTGTGGTGGTGGCCGCGGCAGGCTGGTGGATCGTGGACGAGATGCCTTCGGTGGACGACGCCGTCGCGAGGGAGGCCCTGCCGCCCATCGACGAGAATCTGCGCGCGCTCGCCGGTTCCAGGGAGGCGGGAATCCGGTGGGTGTGCACGCAGAAGGTGATCGAGACCCGGCCCGACGGCGACCTCGTCAAGATCGGCCTGGTCGCGAGCTGCGACGAGGTCGCGAAGGAGGCCGACGGGCTCGTCACGCGCGGCGGATTCCGGCGTCAGCCGATGGTCTACCGCGTCGAACGGACCCCCGGCGGGTACCGCGTGCTCGACCGGAAGGTCGCGAAAGACGGGGCGGGCTACTCGCCTTCGGTCAAGGAGATGTTCTCGTGGGTCGGCGCCCGCCGGGTGCTCGGCGGCGCGAGCCCGGACGACCCTCGAAACGTCTCGCCCGCCGCGTTCGGCCTGCCCGACGGCACCCCGGTGCGCACCGGCCGCTGATCAGTCGCCGTTGCGGTCGATCTTCTTCGGCACCACCAACCACATGACGACGAACAGCACCGCCGTCACCACGCCGAGGATCGTCATCGCGATCGGGCCGAAGACGACCTTGGCGATGAGCGCGACGGTGGTGGTGATGGCGGCCGCGAGGCAGCCGAGCCCGACCAGGACGGACCGGTTGCCGACGGTGAGGATCCGCTCACGGTTCCCGGTGCGGAACAGCAGCCGGTGCCACGCGGCGGGCGCCGTCAGCAGCACCGTCGAACAGACCGTGAGCAGGACCGCCGTCAGGTGGACGGATTTCTCGAATCCGCTCGCCTCGTGGAACTCGTCGGTGAAGACCACCGTGAGCAGGAAACCGAAGAGGATCTGGACACCGGCCTGCGCGACCCGCAGCTCCTGCAGGAGCTCATTGACGTTGCGGGTCAGGCGTTCGTTCTTCGTCTCGCCGGTGTGCTCGACCATTCAGCGGCTCCAAGACCATCGGTTGACGCCTGACCTTTTCGTGCCAGCCGAGCGAAGTCACTGACACCACGACCACGGCGAGGCCCAGCCACTGAGTACCCGACAAATCGGCGTTCAAGCACAATACGCCGATCACGGCGGCCGTGACGGGGAACGCCAACTCCGCGAGCGTCGCCCTGGCCGCGGGCGTCGACCGCAGGCCCACGTAGTACAGGCTCAGCGCCAGCAAGCCGGGGACCAGCGCGAGCAAGGCGAGCCCGAGCGCGTTGTCCCAGCCGACCGCGAACTGGCCGCCCTGGTACGCCACGATTCCCGCCGAGACCGGCAGCCCGACCGTGAAGCGCAGCGTGGTGACCTCCTTCGGCGCCAGCTCGGTGGAGAGCAGCCGTCCGAGCACCGTGCCCGCCGCCCACAACGCGGCCGCGCCGACCGCCAGCAGCGCCGCCTTCGCCGCGGCGACCTGGATGTTCAGCGGATCCTTGAAGGCCAGCAGCCAGGCACCGAGCAGTGCGGGGATCGCGAACAAGGCGTACCCCGGGCGGACCCGCTCACGGAGCACGAAATACGCCGCCAGCACGGCGAACACCGGCTGGAGCTTCTGCAGCACCAACGGCGTCACGGGGTCGCCCAGTTTGAAGGCCGCGGTGAACATCGCCGTCGCGAGCGCGGAAGATCCGCCGCCGATGGCGAGCACGGCCAGCCATTCCCGAGGGCCGGTCCGGCGCAGCGCCCGGATGGCGCCGGGGATGAGGGGGCTCAGCACGAGCACCACCAGCAGGTGCTCCCAGAAAACGACCGTGGCCGCCGGGAGCGCCTCGGCGAGCGGGAGCCGCAAAAGGCCGTCGGTCCCCCAAAGAGCGGCGGCGACCGCGACCAACCAGGTGCGATCCGGAGGGTTGCTACTCACATTTCCTTCCATCCATGCCCCCGCCGCCGCCCTCAACGGACGCGCCGGCGCGCGCATGCTGCTCATAGTTTGAGAATGATCGCCCGACCGAGTGACCACCCTGGCGTGTCCGATTCGTGCGGACTAGGCAAGGGGCATGCGCCCCGTCCCCGTACTCTCGCTTGTCCTGTCCGCGGCCGCACTGGCCCTGACCGCAGGCGCCGGACCGGCCACCGCCGTCCCCGGCTCCCGCGTCCACGTGATCACCGCCAAGAGCGGCCTCACGAGCTACAAACCCGAACTGGTGCCGCCCGGCGCCCGCGCGCACGTCTTCGGGCTGACGTCCAAGGCCCACGGCACCTCGACCGCGATCCTCGTGACCGGCCTGCTGCCCAACCGCGAATACGGTGCCCACGCCCACACGAAGCCGTGCGGTGCCACCGGTGATCTCGCCGGGCCGCACTACCAGAACGTCGAAGACCCGGTGAAGCCGTCGGTGGATCCGGCCTACGCCAACCCCCGCAACGAGATCTGGCTCGACCTCACCACCGACGCCACCGGCCGCGGCGCCGCCGTGTCCAAAGTGGACTGGACGTTCACCGATCGGCGCGCGAACTCCATCGTGATCCACGAAACGCATACGCACACCCACCCTGGCCACGCCGGGACGGCCGGCGCCAGGCTGGCCTGCGTGACCGTCGGCTTCTAGCAGTGTTTCCTAAAACCCCCAGGTGCGTTCAGGCCGGATCCTGATCCGGACGTGGTACTCCCGGTCGAATTTCGGGACGTCGTAGTCGATCGCCGGATAGTGCTTCTCGTATTTTTCGAGGAAGCCCGGCTGCTCCGACGCGACGCCGTCCGGCAGGATCTCGGCCTTGCCGCCGATCACCAGGATCGAGCCGCCGTGCTCGTCGGAGTTGAAGTGAAGGCTGACCTCGGGGTTGCCTTCGATGTGGCGGGTCTTCGCCGTGTCCGGCCGGCTGAAGACGATGATGTCGTCACCTTCGAGCACGAACCACACCGGGCGGGGCGAAGGACGGCCCTTCGGGCTGATCGTGGTCAGCCAGGCGACGTTCTCCTTCGCCCGCTCGGCGAGCCGCGGGTCGGGTCGGTAGCTCATGAACCGACCAACCACGACCCGGCGGCTTTTCTTCCTCGTCCGCTCAGCGGGACGCGACGAGTTTCGCGTAGCGCGTCCCGGCGCCGAGCAGCACCAGGCCGGCGATGAGGAAGGCGGCGACCCTGGCCAGGCCGTCCAGCGCGGCGAGGTCGAACAGCACCAGCTTCAGCACCGCCGCGCCCACCAGCACGAAACCGATCACCCGCAGGTTGACCGCGGAGATGCCGCGGACGAGCAGCACCAGCGCGGCGACCGTCCAGGACACCGTGATCACCACGTGGCCGATCAGGAAACCCGAGCGGCCGGGAACGGCCAGCATCGCGCCGCACAGCACCATCGCGCCCGCGCCGTAGAGCCCGCAGACCCCGGCGAAGAGCCATGGCACCACGTTCTCCGCCGCGGCCTTGAAGAGCCCGAGCCGGTGCGCGACCCACGGAAGCGTGATCGAGACGGCCAGGATCGCCAGTGCCACCAGGAAGGCGGCGACGAGGTCGGCGTCCGGACGGTTCCGGATCAGGAAGAAGAGCGTCGGCGGGACGTCGAAGACCAGCGCGATCATGCCGCCGATGACGGTGAAGCCCAGCCCGCCGAAGAGCGCCACGTGCTTCTTCGTCCACAGCGCGACCAGCGCCAGCAACACCCCTTCGCCGATGAGGATCGCCGAACGGGCACTGCCGTCGAACAGCGTCATCGTCGTCTGAAGGGCCGCGACCAGCCCGGCGGCGCCCGCGAGATCACCGGTCCAGCCGTCGAGCCACTGCCCGGCCGCCCACACCGCGAGCAGCACCAGCGCGACCGACGCCGTGACGAGCACGGCCGGGGTCTTCGGCAGGAACAACGCGGCGAGCAGCGAAGGCGCGGGGGCGACGGCGAGCAGAGCGAGCGCGGCGGCGTCCCCCGGCCGCTTGGCGGTGACGATCAGGGCCAGCGCGAGTCCCACGCCTCCCGCGGCCAGCGCGGCGGCGGTGTTGGCCGTGCTGCCGCCGAGACCGGCGAACGCCGTGCTGAAGACCGACGCGACCAACGGCGGGATCCCGGCCGCGACCGCGACCGACGGCCACGACTGGCGCAGCTGCACGGGCGTCGAAGCGACCTGGACCACCAGCAGGAACGCGACCAGTTGCGGGGTGAAACCCTGCGTGATGATCGGCGCGCAGACCACACAGCCGAGCACGACGGCCGTCGCGAGCAGCGACGACTTCCAGCGCACGGCCAGCAGCAACCCGCCGACCGCGATCAGCAGCCCGAGCGCGAGACCGGCGTAAGCCGGGAGATACTCGTACATCGTCGTCGCGGCGATGGCGTCGAGGTACAACGCGCCGATGCCGGTGGCGGCGAGCGCGAACGCGCCCGTGCGGCCCGCCGGCGTGCGGTGCAGGCGAAGCCCGATCCCGACCAGCGCCGCGCCGAGCACGGCGCCGCCGATCACCCGCGGCAACGGACCGAACCAGCCACGCTGGATCGCGAGCACGAGGAACAGCACGATGCCGAGCAACGTGACCGCGCCGCCGATCCAGGCCAGCAGCCTGCTGCCCGCGCCTTCCTTGCCCAGCTTCTCGGCGAGCGACACCTTCGGGGCGGGCTGGTACGGGCGGTAGGGCTGCTGATACTGCTGGTGGTACTGCTGCTGTTGCCACTGCGCGTACTGGGCCTGCTGGTACTGGGCCTGCGGGTATTGCCGCTGGTAGTGGGCGTACTGCTGGTGCTGAGGGTGGGGGTACGGCTGCTGCGGGACCTGCGGTTGCGGGGCCTGCTGGGCCTGAGGCGGCACCTGGGGTGCGGGCTGCTCGGCTTGCGGCCGGGGCGCCTGCTCGGACACCTGCGGCTGGGCCTCTTCGGCCTGCGGCGTCTGCTGCTCGGCCTGCTCAGGCGCCTCTTCGTGCTGCGGCTCCGCCGCGGACTGGACGGTCCGCAGCTCCGTGCCGACCCGCGCGAGGCGGGCCCCAAGGTCGTCGATCTCCCCGGCGAGCCTGAGGAGCACATCCCCATCGGTGGTCATGGCGATCAGCATGCGGCCTGAAGGCCCCCGAGGGATCCGTAGCACTACTCAATCGTGATGACGATGTGGTCGCGACCTGCAAGATCATCGCGATCGGGCCCACACGCGGAGCGCCCGCAGAAGGTCGATGTACCGGAAGCCCGGCCAGTTGGCGTCACAGAAGTACAGCCGGGAATCCTTGGCCTGCCAAAGCAGGAATCCGGACAGCCGGACCTCGCCGCTGGTCCGGATGATCAGGTCCGGATCAGGACTGCCCACTGTGTACAGATGCGCGGAAAGCGCGTCCACGGAAACGGATTCCGCGATCTCCACAAGGGACTTGCCGTCCGCGGCCCCTTCGAGCACGAGGTCGCGTACGGCGTCGACGATCTCCTCGCGGCTTCCGTACCCGATGGCGAGGGTCAGCTCGGGTCCCGTCGCGCCGCGAGTGTCCTCTTCGGCCCGCTTCAGCACTTCGGCCGTGGAGGACGGCAGCATGTCGAGCCGCCCCACGGGAACCACACGCCAGTTCGCACCCGGTGCGGTGAGCCGGTCACGGACGACGTCCTCGATCACCTGCATCAAGAAGGCCATCTCCGGCGACGCGCGCTTCGTCAGGTTGTCGACCGAGGCGAGGTACACCGTCACATGCCCGATGCCGAGGCCTTCGCACCACGTCATCAACCTGGCGATGTGCTGTGCGCCGTGACGATGCCCCTCGCGAACGTCCTCGAAGCCCATCGCGCGGGCCCAGCGGCGGTTGCCGTCGATGATCACGCCGAGGTGCCGCGGCAGCGGACCCCGGAGGAGGCGGGTGCGGAGCCGTCGCGCGTAGAGGTCGTCGAGCCTGGTCCGGACGCTCATGGAGGCGAAGCTACCGAAATCGCGACTTCAGCACCTGAAACGCCCATGAGCTAAGCTGGACCCGGAGTGCGGCGCCGTGGGCGCAGCACGAGTCGCAGGGCCAGGTGCACCCGGGGAATACCGGGACCCTGGCCTTACGCATGTCCGGGATCAGGCACGTGTGTCGACCTGAAACTCGATGGCGCACTCGGCCAGTTGGTCGGCGTAGTCGGGGATTCCTTGTCTGCGAGCGCGAACAGCCCCGGCGACGATGTCGGAGATCCACAACAGTGGCTCGTCGGCACCGCGAACGTGCCGAATACGAAATACGGCGCCTCGAGGCAAGGAAAAGCGGCATTGCTGGACGGTCCGCACGTCGCGGGCATCGAGCTGGACCGTCCGGCCTTCGGCGACCAAGAGACCGACACCGAGCGCGTGCAGCTCCGTCACCAGGCGTTGCATACAAAGAGAACGGCCACGTTCCTGCCGTCGCGCCGGCACCGGAGTGCCCACCGCCACCAGGTGCAGTTCCCCGAAGTCGGCGACCTGCTTGACGACCGCTCGCTTCTGCCCGTCGGTCAGCACGTTCCAATGCAGTTTTCCCGTGCGTTCGGCCCGTATGCCGAACATGACCTCACGCAGTTCGGAATGCCGTTCGACGGGCAAGACCGCTGCCGCGAGTACGTAGAAGCCACCGTCGTCGTCTTCTTTGAAGGATTCGTCGGCGAAGGCTTGAAGCGCGGACATCCGCCGAGCCTAAGCAGCCTCTTCCCGCCCGATCGGTACGGTCCGGATCCCCCCGTGCAACATCGCGTTCCCTCCACCCAGCCGGGTGACCGCCACACCGCGAACAGCAACGACCCGGCCCACCTGCGAGTGACAGACACCACAGGCGACAATGGAGGACGTGACAGCCACCCTGAGCAAGCCCAGCCTGAAGATCGGCCCCTACGAGGTCGATCCGCCGGTCGTGCTCGCTCCCATGGCCGGTATCACCAACGTCGCGTTCCGGCAGTTGTGCCAGGAGTACGGCGCCGGCATCTACGTCTGCGAGATGATCACCGCCCGCGCGGTGGTCGAGCGCCACCCCGGCACGATGCACATGATGACCTTCGGCGAGAACGAAAAGCCCAGGTCCATGCAGCTTTACGGGGTCGACCCGAAGACCATGGCCGAGGCCGTCCGCATCATCACCGGCGAGGGACTCGCCGACCACATCGACAGCAACTTCGGCTGCCCGGTGGCGAAGGTGACGCGCAAGGGCGGCGGAGCGGCGTTGCCGTTCAAGCGCAAGCTGTTCGCCGACATCGTGCGCGAGTCGGCGAAGGCCGCCGCCGAGGCGGGGGTGCCGTTCACGGTCAAGTTCCGGGTGGGCATCGACGACGACCACCTGACCTACCTCGACGCCGGGCGCATCGCCGAGGCGGAGGGCGCGGCGGCGGTCAGCCTGCACGCGCGCACGGCCGCGCAGCGCTACTCCGGCCAGGCCGACTGGACGAAGATCGCGGCGCTCAAGGAAGCGGTCACCAGCATTCCGGTGCTCGGCAACGGCGACATCTTCTCCGCCGAAGACGCGTTGCGCATGGTGGACGAGACCGGTTGCGACGGTGTCGTCGTCGGCCGCGGTTGCCTGGGCAGGCCGTGGCTGTTCGGCGAACTGGAAGCCGCCTTCGCCGGGCGCCCGCAGCCGACGCCGCCGAACCTCGGCGAGGTCGCGAAGGTGCTGCGCCGCCACACGGAACTGCTCGTCGAGCACGACGGTCACGACAAGGCCATGCGCGACATCCGCAAGCACATGGCTTGGTACTTCATGGGTTTCCCGGTCGGCTCCGAACTTCGCCGCGGTTTCGCGATGTTGTCCAGCATGGACGAACTCGACGATCTCATCGCCAAGCTCGACCACGACGCCCCGTTCCCCAGCGCCGCCACCGGGCCGCGCGGGCGGCAGGGTTCACCGGGCAAGGTCACGCTGCCGCACGGCTGGCTCGACGACCCGGACGACGACTGCGTGCCCGAGGCCGAGGACATGCATTCGGGCGGCTAGCCGTCCCCGTAAAGTCGGCGTCGTGATCGAGCAGCTGAGCATCCCCACCGCGGCCGGTTCCTTCGACGCCATCGCGGCCGGTCCCGAAGACGGCCGCCCTGTCCTGCTGCTGCACGGCTTTCCCGAGGCAGCGGTGGAATGGGAGCACCAGGTCGCGACGCTAGGCGTGCTCGGCTATCGGGCGGTGGCCCCGGATCAGCGTGGTTACTCCCCGGACGTCCGGCCGGAACAAGCGTCCGAGTACACCATCGACCACCTCGTCGGTGACGTCGTCGCGATCGCGGATCGCTTGGGGTGGAACGAATTCGATCTTGTCGGACACGACTGGGGCGGCGCCGTCGCGTGGTGGACGGCCGACGCGCATCCCGGCAGGCTCCGCAGTCTCGCCGTGATTTCGACACCGCATCCGGCGGCGCTGGCGGAGGCCATGAAGACCGACGAGGACCAGCACCTCCGTTCTGGGTACATGACCGAATGGCGGCAGACCCGCGTCACCGAACGGCGGATGCTCGAGAACGACGCCGACGCGCTGCGCCGCATGTTCGACTGGAAGGTGTCGCCGAGCAAGGTCGACGAGTACGTCCGGCGCCTGACCGAACCGGGCGCGCTGACCGCCGCGCTCAACTGGTACCGCGCCGGCCGCCCCGGCGGGAAGATCGGTCCGATCGAGGTGCCGACGCTCTACATCTGGAGCACCGAGGACGCCGCCTTCGGCTCGACGGCCGCACTCGACACCGCGAACCGGGTCACCGGGCCGTACCGCTTCGAGATGATCGAGGACGTTTCACACTGGGTGGTGGAAGAGGCACCCGAAGCCGTCACTTCTTTGCTCGTGGAGCACCTTTCATCCCACTAACAGGGGTAACTCTGGTCGCGGTACCGGTTACAGCAGGACTGCTGGTTCAGTGGGGCCGATGAACAACATGACCGAAGTGGACACCGAACGCATCGTCTACGTCACCGAGGACGGCGAGCCGACCGGTGAAACCGCGCCCAAGCTGGCCGCCCACCACGAGAACACCCGGCTGCACCTCGCGTTCTCCTGCTACCTGTTGCGCAGCAGTGACCAAGCCCTGCTGATCACCAGCCGCGCCGCCACCAAGAAGGTGTGGCCCCGGGTCTGGACCAACAGTGTCTGCGGGCATCCCGCACCGGGTGAACCGATCGAGGAGGCCGTCCGGCGCCGGGCCGCCTTCGAGCTCGGCTTGTCCCGGTTGAACGGGCTCCGGTGTGTCCTTCCGGCGTACCGATACTCCACGCCGCCGTTCGAAGGCGTGGTCGAGAACGAGTTCTGCCCGGTCTTCGTCGCCTGGGTCGACGAAGATCCGGAACCGCATCCGGACGAGGTCGGCGACTGGCGCTGGCTGACCTGGAATGATTACGCACTGTTGCTGAATGACGATGTGGCTGACGTGAGTTACTGGGCGAAAGATCAGTTTTCGCAGCTCAAAGACACCGAGCCGTTTTCGTCCTTACTGAACGGCACTCCGGTGCGTGACAATGGCGCCGAACCGTCGTCCTCTTGAGCGATATTCGCTTTGGCCCGTACTCACACCTCAAGAGATCCCTCCTATACGACGAAAACCAATTCGTGGCGGAGGTGAGCGTGGCAGCCGACGACGAGGCCGCGCTCCCATCGGGCGCGCCGACCACCGATCTGCTCACCCTGCACGAGTCGATCGCGCGAGTCCTCGCCACGCAGGGTGATTGGCGCCGCGCGTACCACCACCTCAAGTCCGCTTTGGACCTCGCCAGGGCGGGCAACCTGCGGGACACCCTGACGTCCAGTTACAACCGCCGCTACCTCGATCAGTGGCTGCACGGCCCGGCCGTCGACCACCGCGGCCCGCCCGGCGTCGCCATCGCCTTGGTCGATCTCGACCTGTTCAAGGGCGTCAACGACACTTTCGGGCATCTGGTCGGCGACCGCGTACTCCGCGAGGTGGCCGACCTCCTGCAGCAAGGACTCCCGCCGGAAGCGTTCTGCGCCCGCTACGGCGGCGAGGAATTCGCGCTCGTCATCCCCGACGTCGACGCCGCCCGCGCCGTGCGTATCGCCGACACCGCCCGTATCCGGGTGGCCCGCCATCCGTGGCGCCGGATCCGCCCCGGCCTGTCGGTGACGATCAGCGTGGGACTCGCGCACGAAAGCCGCGCGGAACCGGATATCGCGGCGGAACCGGAACGGCAGTTGCGCAGCGCCGACGCTTTGTTGTATATGGCGAAACGGGCGGGGAGAAACAAAGTGGCCTATCAGGACGAGGAATCGTCACGAACGATTCCTCAGGCGATGAACGCGGCCGAGTCCGCGGGCGCCTAGCCACCCACTCGATCAAGCGTCGCACTCTGCGTAGCGGTTTCACCCCTTTTAACGCAGCTTTAACCACGACCGCTCACCCGATCGCATGGACCGTTCGGCGCTTCTCGGTACCTTGGGTGAAGAAAATTCCGGGATGGTTGTCGTCACGAACCCGAGGTGTCCGTACGATAACGAAAGAGCTTCGACGAGTCGTGAAAGGAGACCGAGTGCCCGACGAGCACCACAACCCGGGGACCGGTCGCCACAGTCACACCGACAGGAGCGCCGGTGAGCGCGGCCGCAGGGCCCGGCGCCGCTCGATGGACACCCACGGCGGGATCAGCGTTTCCGACGTCGTCGCACGTCACACCGGTGAACGCCCCGTCTTCGATCCCACCGCCGATGCGCCGGCTCCGCGCCGCCTCCGGCAGAGCGAACCGGCGCCCGAGCCTCCGAGACCCGGTGCGCGCGCCGCCCGGACGGAGCCGCCCGCACCTCGCCGTCCTCGTCCGGCCGCTCCCGTCGAAAGCCCGGCGCCCGCGCCTCGCGCGGCCAAACCCGCCACGCCGCGAGCACAGACGCCACCGCGGAATCCGCAGCCCACCGAGACCCCGCGTCCGCCTCGCGCGCGCCAGCCGCGCCGCGCCACACAGGCCGCGCCCGGTCCCGAAGCGCCGACCCAGCGTCGTCCGCCGTTGGTGAACCCGGGCGCTCAGCAGCAGCCCGCGGCACCGCCACCCCCGCGTCGCCCCCGCCGCCCGGTGCAGCGGCCGGTGCAGCAGGCACCGGTCCCGGCGCCGTCGCCGGGCGTCCCGCCGAGGTCCGAGATGGACCGGCTCACCATGACCGACGAGCTCGAGGCGATCGACGACGCGACGATCACCAAGCGCAAAATCGACCACACGCTGGCCCGGTTCTCCGCCGCGCACGACGAGCTCGAGGCCGAAGAGGCCAAGAAACGCGAGCGCCGCGAACGGCTCGCCGCCCGCCCCGCCGCGCTGCTGGAGCAGACCCGCACGGCACTGCAGCGGGTGGTCACGACCACCGATTCGGCGCCCACGGAAGCCGCCGAGGAGTCGGCGCCGCAGACCCGTCTGCAGGAGAAGAAGGAACGCAAGACCAGGCAGACGGCCAAGGCCGGCCGGATCGCCGCCGCCGTGGTCGCCGCGCTCGTGTTCCTCTCCATCGGTTCGGCGTGGGGCGCCCAGACCTGGTTCGACGCGAAGTTCAACACCGTCGCTTCGCTCGACGAAGACTCGTCCGACATCCAGGACGCCGCGGGCCAGACCGGCGACGAGAACTTCCTGATGGTCGGTTCCGACAGTCGTGACGGTGCCGCCGCCGAAGACGGCGTTGGCGACGCCGACGGCACTCCGGGCGCCCGTTCGGACACGGTCATGATCGCGCACGTCCCCGCCGACAGGCAGCGCGTCGTCATGGTGTCCTTCCCGCGCGACCTGGAGATCAGCCGCCCCGAATGCAAGCGCTGGGATCCGGCGACGTCGTCGTACTCGGAGGAGACCTCGCCGGCGCAGAAGATCGCGAAGCTGAACACGGCTTACGCGGTCGGCGGCCCGCAGTGCGTCACGAAGGTCATCCAGCAGATCACCGGCATGAAGATGAACCACTTCGTCGGGATCGACTTCAACGGCTTCAAGTCCATGGTCGACGCCGTGCAGGGCGTCACCGTGTACAACGAGAAGCCGGTCGACGACACCACGCTCGGCATGATCATCCCGCAGGCGGGCGAGGTGCGGATCTCCGGCGACCAGGCGCTGAACTACGTCCGGGCGCGGCACGTCAAGGGCGATCCGACGTCGGACTACGGCCGGATCAAACGGCAGCAGGCCTTCCTCGGCGCGCTGCTGAAGACCGTGATGTCGAAGGAAGTCATCCTGGACACCGGCAAGCTCAGCGGGTTCATCGACGCGTTCGCCAAGGCCACCTTCGGCGAGAACCTCGGCATCAAGCAGATGATGACGCTGGCGAAGTCGATGCGCGGGATGGGATCGGACAAGGTCAAGTTCCTGACCGTGCCCACCACCGAAGAGGCGAACAAACGCGGCAACGAGGTGCTGGTCCAGAGCAGGGCGAAGGCCGTCTTCGACGCGCTGATCAACAACACCCCGCTGGAAGAGAAGGCGCCGGCGCCTCCCGCCGCCGGTGACACGCCGTCCACTCCGACCAGCTCCGCCAAGTCCGGCGGCGCCAAGAAGAGCAGCAGCTCAGGCTGAGGATCATTCGTTAGTCCGGGTTCACGTCGGGTTCACTCTGGGATGCGGCTTTTGGTCCCTGTTCCCCGTAGGGTTGGGCCATGCGTGAGGCTTACCATGTCGAACTCGAACAGCTCGCCGAGAACCTAGCGAGCATGTCGCTCCAGGTCGCCGACGCGATGGAGCGGGCGACCCGGGCGTTGCTCGAGGTCGATCTCGGACTCGCCGAGCAGGTGATCAGCGACGACGCGAAGGTCGACGACGCGCGCGCCGAATGCGAGGAGCAGGCGTACGCGCTGCTGGCCCTGCAGGCACCCGTCGCGACCGACCTGCGGACCGTCCTCGCCGCGATCCACGCGGCGGAGAGCCTGGAGCGGATGGGCGATCTGGCGTTGCACGTGGCCAAGGCCGCGCGCCGCCGTCACCCGGATCCCGTGCTGCCCGACGAGGTGAAGGCCGACTTCGCCAAGATGGGTGAGGTCGGGGTGAACCTGGCCCGCCAGGTCGAGCAGGTCATCAAGTCCAAGGACGTCGAGGCCGCCCGCACGATCGAGTCGGACGACGACGAGGTCGACGAGATCCACAAGCACCTGTTCACGGTCATCATGGACCGGAACTGGGACCACGGCGTCGCCGCGGCCGTGGACGTCACCCTGCTGGGCCGCTTCTACGAGCGCTTCGCCGACCACGCCGTCTCGGTCGCGCGCCGGATGATCTTCGTGGTGACCGGCAAGATGCCCGGCTACGGACCCGACGAGCTGTAACTACTGTCGCGAAGGGGCCCGTCACCGCATCTCACGCGGTGAAGGGCCCCTTCGTCGTCTCACGGCCCTACGCTCGCGGACTGCCTCACGCCACTCATGACCGCCTGGACCGATGTCGGTCGTTTCGCGTGACTGGGCGGACGACACGCGTGAGCCGATGGACGACACGCGTGATCGGGCGGACGACACTGCCGCGGCTGGGCTACGCGGCGAGCCGTCCGTCTGGACACACGTGTCGTCCGCCCAGTCACACGTGTCGTCCGTCTGGACACACGTGTCGTCCGCCCGGACACACGTGTCGTCCATTCAGTCACGCGAGATGCCCGCGCGAGACCGTCACCTGTGCACCGCACTGCCGCCCGTCCGACGCCCCACCCGGCCAGACCCCCAAAGCGTGTAAAGGCCCCCTTCCCTCGACTCAGCCGGGGGAAGGGGGCCTTCACACGCGAGAGAGACTCAGCCGAAGCGGCCCGAGATGTAGTCCTCGGTCGCCTTCTCGTCCGGGTTCGAGAAGATCTTCTCGGTGTCGTTCAGCTCCACCAGGCGACCCGGCTGGCCGACGCCCGCCAGGTTGAAGAACGCGGTCTGGTCCGACACCCGCGCCGCCTGCTGCATGTTGTGCGTCACGATGACGATCGTGTACTCCTTCTTGAGCTCACCGATCAGGTCCTCGATGGCGAGGGTCGAGATCGGGTCGAGCGCGGAGCACGGCTCGTCCATCAGCAGCACGTCGGGCCGCACGGCGATCGCCCGCGCGATGCAGAGCCGCTGCTGCTGACCACCGGAGAGGCCGCCGCCCGGCTTGTTCAGCCGGTCCTTGACCTCGTTCCACAGGTTCGCGCCGCGCAGGGCGCGCTCGGCGACGTCGTCGAGTTCCTTCTTGCCCTTGGTGCCGCCCAGGCGCAGGCCGGCCACGACGTTGTCGCGGATGGACATCGTCGGGAACGGGTTGGGCCGCTGGAACACCATGCCGATCGTGCGGCGGACCTGCACCGGGTCGACCCCGGCGCCGTAGATGTTCTCGCCGTCGAGCAGCACCTCACCCTCGACGCGGGCGCCGGGGATGACCTCGTGCATGCGGTTCAGCGTGCGCAGGACGGTCGACTTGCCGCAGCCCGACGGGCCGATGAACGCGGTGACGTTCCGCGGCGGCACCGAGAGGGTGACGCCGTCCACGGCGTGGAATTTGCCGTAGTAGATGTCCACGTCTTTGACGTCGATTCGTTTGGCCATCTCAAACAGCTCACTTCTTCTTCGGGGCGACAAGACGGGCAAAGAGCATGGCGAGGAGGTTCACGATCGCGATGATCAGCACCAGGGTGAGCGCCGCTCCCCAGATCCTGTCGAACGCGACGGTACCTTCGTCGAACGGGTTGCTGACCCGTTCGTTGTTCATCAGAAGCGGCAGAGCGGCTTGCTCGCCACCGAAGATGTCCCAGTTCACGTAGGCGGAGTAGCCGACGAGGACCAGCAGCGGCGCGGTCTCGCCCATGACCCGGGCGAGCGCCATCATGATGCCGCCGATGATGCCGGACAGCGCGGTCGGCAGGACGATCTTCATGATCGTCTTCCACTTCGGCACGCCGAGCGCGTACGAGGCTTCGCGCAGGTCGTCCGGGACGATCCGCAGCATCTCCTCCGAGGAGCGCACGACCACCGGGATCATCAGCAGCACCAGGGCGAGCGACACGGCGAAACCGCTGCGCGGGAGGCCGAACGTGGTGATCCACAGGGCGTAGATGAACAGCGCCGCGACGATCGAGGGGACACCGGAGAGGATGTCCACCATGAACGTGGTGATCTTCGCGAGTTTGCCGCGGCCGTATTCGACCAGGTAGATCGCGACCAGCATGCCGATCGGCACCGCGATGATCGCGCAGACCAGGCCCTGCAGCACGGAGCCGATGACGGCGTGGGCGACGCCGCCGCCGACCTCGTCCGACAGCACCGAGCCGAAGTCCTCGGTCCACCAGTTGCTGTAGGGGATCCGCTTGACACCGTTGATGACCACGGTGGCGAGCAGCCACACCAGCGGCACCACGGCGATCAGGAACGACAGCCAGATCAGTGCCGTGGCGAAGCCGTTCTTGGCCTTCCTGGCCAGGCTGACCTGCTGGAAGGCGGGCGTGGTGGCGGGGGTCTTCTCGAGCGTGGTGGACATGCTCAGTCCCCCTTCTTGGCGATGATGGATCGCGCGGCGAAGTTGACGACGAACGTCAGCAGGAACAGCACGAGGCCGGCCGCGATGTACGCGCCCGCCGAGATCTCGTTGTTGAGTTCCGCGTAGTCCGCCGCGATCTTCGAGGCGAACGTGGCGCCGCCGTCGAAGAGGCTCCAGGTGAACTCGCGGCCCACCGCGCCGGTCAGGATGATCGCGAGCGCGATCGTCTCGCCGAGCGCGCGGCCGAGGCCGAGCATCGAGGCACCGATGTAGCCCGCCTTGCCGAACGGCAGCACCGTGGTGCGGATGACCTCCCAGCGAGTGGCGCCCAGGGCCAGCGCGCCTTCGATGTGCGGGGTCGGGGTCCGCTCGAACACCTCACGGGACAGCGAGGTGATGATCGGCAGGATCATCACGGCCAGCACGATGCCCGCGGTGAAGATCGTGCCCCGCATGTCCGGCGAGACATTGCCCGCCGCGAAGATCGGGATCCACGAGAAGGTGTCGTTGACCCACTGGGAGAAGGGCTCGATCGTCGGCGCGAAGACCATCAGGCCCCACAGGCCGTAGATGATCGAGGGGACCGCGGCGAGCAGGTCGATCACGTACGCGAACGGTCGCGCCAGCCGCTTCGGCGCGTACTGGGTGAGGAAGAGGGCGATCCCGAGCGAGATCGGCATCGCGATGACCAGCGCCAGCAGGGACGAGTACACCGTGACGAGCAGCAGGCCCATGATCCCGAAGCGCATGTCGTCCGGGGTGGTCTGCCAGACCTGGCTGGTCAGGAAGTTCACGTTGTCGGCCTGGAGCGCCGGGATGGCCTGCACCAGCAGGAACAACCCGATCAGGCCGATCAGTGCGACGACGAAGACGCCGGCACCGGTGGTCAGGAACTGGAAGATGCGGTCACCGGGTCGCACCGTCCTGGAATTGGGGCTCGCGAGCGGCACCGAGGACTTCTCGGGCGGTGACGCGGCAGGTTGCTCCGAAATCGGGTCCTCCGTGAAGGTCTCGCGGACGCCAGAACGCCCACCGGGGTCGCCGGTGGGCGTTCTGGGCGAAGAGGAATCGCTCATCGACTACTTCTGTCCAGCCTGTCTTTTACTGATCAACCTGAAGGTTGGCAACAGGGTCAGGCGATGGCCTTGACAGCGGTCAGGACCTTGTCCTGCAGGCTCTGCGGGATCGGCACGTAACCCTTGTCCGCGAGCGGCTTCTGGCCGTCCGTGGCGGCGACGGTCAGGAAGGCCTTGACGGCCTTCGCGACCTCGGCGTCGGCGTACTTCGAGCAGACGATCTCGTAGGTGGCGAGGATGACCGGGTAGGCGCCGGGGACGTTGCTGGAGTAGATCGCGTCCAGGTCCAGCGCGAGGTCGTTGGTGCCCTCCTTCTTGAACTTCGCCGCGTCGAGGGACTTGGCGACGTTCGCGGCGTTCAGCTCGACACCGCCGGAGCCGCTGTCGATGAGGGCGGTGCTGATGCCGTCCTTCGCGAACGCGGACTCGACGTAGGTGATGGCACCGTCGGTGGCCTTGACCGCGCTGGCCACGCCGTTGGACTTCTCGGCACCGTTACCGACGCCACCGTTGAACTTCTTGCCGTCGCCCTGGGTCCAGGCGCCCTTCGAGGCGACCTTCAGGTACTTCTGGAAGTTGTCGGTGGTGCCCGACTCGTCGGTGCGGGAGATGACCTGGATCGGCTTGTCCGGCAGGTTGACGCTCTCGTTGCCCTTGACCGCCTTGATGGCCGGGTCGTTCCACTTGGTGATGCCGCCGTTGAAGATCTTGGCGGTGACCTCGGGGGTCAGGGTCAGCTTGTCGACCCCGGAGACCTTGTAGGCGACCGCGACCGGGCCGATGACGAGCGGGAGGTTCCAGGCGTCGGAGGCGCACCGGGCCTTGGCCTTGTCGGCCTCCTCACCGGACTTGAGCGGCGAGTCGGATCCGGCGAAGTCGACCTGGTTGCCGTTGAACTGCTTGACGCCGGCGCCCGAACCGCTGGGGTTGTAGTTCACCTTCTGGCCGGAGCACTTGGCGGCGTAGGCCTGCACGAAGATGTCGATCGCGGTCTTCTGCGCGGACGAGCCCTCGGCGGAAAGCGGGTTCTTGCCGCCACAGTCGACGTCGGCCGTGCCGCTGGGGGCGGCGGCGGCACCGGTGCTGCCGGGCTTGGTCGCCGCCGGGTCGGATCCACAGGCGCCGAGCACGAGGGCGGCGGTGGCCACGATGCCGATCGCGCCCGCGGGCCGCATGATCTTCACTGCATTTCCTCCACTGGGAGACTTTCGCCGGATCGGTGGAACGGGAGCGTTCCTTCCGGACCGGACACTAAGCACCGACAGTGGACAGGCGACCGTCTAAGGGTGAACGACAGGTGAACAAGGCGGCCGATGTGAGCAGCGCGACTACTCCGAAAGGGGCCCGTGTCCCAGCCGTGACCTGCGCGTCTGCTCTCCGTGACCGGTCAAGTGCCGCACGTGTGAACGCGGTTACCGAGCGTATTGAACGTCTACCTCGTATCGGGTGAAGCCGAGCTTCGAATAGACCGCGAGCGCCGGCGCGTTGTCGCCTTCGACGTACAAGATCACTTGGCCCAGCCCGCGATCGCGGAGGTACCGCAGCCCGGCGAGCGTGAGTGCCTTCCCGAGACCGCCGCCCTGGGCGTCGGGATCGATGCCGACGACGTAGACCTCGCCGGCGGGCTCGCCGCCGAAGCGGCCGGGGACGGCTTCGTGGATCTTCGTCCAGTGGAAGCCGATGACCTTCCCGTCCTCTTCCGCGAGGAAGAAGCCCTCGGGGTCGAACCAGGCTTCCTTCTCGGTCGCCCGGACCTCGTCGACGGTCAGCGCGCCCTGCTCCGGGTGCCAGTCGAAGGCGCGCGCGTTGACGCGGACCATCGCTTCCTCGTCCTGACCGGGGACGAACGTGCGCAGCGTGACACCCTCGCGCGTCACGGGTTCCGGCCAATCGGCCGCTTCCACGTCCGCGTGCAGGATCAGCAGCTCACGGGCGCGCTCGAAACCTTCGGTCCCGGCGAGATGGACGGCGGCGGGGTGATCTCCGTGCGCCCAGACCCGCAGCGGCTTCCCCTCGACGTGGTCGACGAGCGCCTTGACGAGCGCCCTGCCGTGCCCGGAGCGGCGGTGCGCGGGGTGCACGAACAGTTCGGCGACCTGGTTGCCGTGTGAATCGCCTTCGGTGTCCAGGTGCGCGTACGCGACCAACTCACCGTCGAGACGCCCCAGAAGATGCTGCCCACCGGCGAACCCGGTGTCCTCCGGACGGCCGTCGGCCTCGCGCACGGCGAGCAGGAAGCGGCGGATCTCTTCCGTTTCCGGTTCACGGGTCCAAGCCAGATCGAGCATGAAACCGACCCTACCGGGGAACCCGGCACCCGCCCGGACGTCTTGTCAGGCAGGAGAGGGGATTCAGTGCGCGGACAGCTCGTTCGGCTCGTAGACGCTCGAGTCCGGGGCGACGGCCTGCTTGGCGGCGGTGTTGCCCTTGGACGGCCGCTCGAACTTGTAGCCGACGTTGCGGACGGTCCCGATCATCTGCTCGTGCTCCGGCCCCAGCTTCGCGCGCAGGCGCCGGACGTGGACGTCGACCGTGCGCGTGCCACCGAAGAAGTCGTAACCCCAGACCTCCTGCAGCAGCTGGGCACGGGTGAACACCCGGCCCGCGTGCTGGGCGAGGTACTTGAGAAGCTCGAACTCCTTGTAAGTCAATTCGAGGGTGCGCTTGCGGAGCTTCGCGGTGTAGGTCGCCTCGTCGATGACCAGCTCGCCGACCCGGAGCTCGGCGTCGACCTGCGCGGCGCCGCCGTCGCGGGTGGTGACGAGGCGCAAGCGGGCGTCGACCTCGGCGGGACCGGCCGTCGGGAGGAGGATGTCGTCGGTGCGCCATTCCGCGCTGACCGCGACCAGGCCGCCCTCACCGACGACGGCGATGACCGGGGTGGAGGTTTCGTCCTCACCGGCGCCCTTGAGCAGGCGGCAGAGGCTCTTCGCGGAGGCCAGATCGCTCCGGGCGTCGAGGACGATGACGTCGCGGTGGCCGGCGTCGAGCAGCGCGGTCACTTCCGGAGCACGCACGCGTACGGTGTGGGGCAGCAGATCCAGAGCGGGCAATACCGTGGTGGCATCTGCTTCCGCGGTCAGTACCAGAAGGTCCAGGCTCATCGCCGCACCGCCTTCAGTCGTGGTCGCCTCGAACGTGGCTACAGCCGGTGCTTGGTGAGAATAGCGGGTGAACAGCCGAGGTCCTACCCCGTGCTGGATCGATCACACCTGGCCAAAGAGGTTTACGAAGGAGATTCGACACAATGGTGAGCAGGCCCGTGGCGCAGGACGACCGACCGTCTTCCGGCCGGTCCGCCAAGCGAGGAAAGCGCCGTGGCCGGGGCTGGCTCATCGCCCTCGCGGTGCTGGTGGTGCTGCTGGTCGGGGCAGATTTCGGGGCGGCGGCGTTCGCCGAGCACACGATCTCCCAGAAGACTCGCCAACAGCTGGAGCTGCCCAACGATCCGGCGGTCACGGTGCACGGTTTTCCCTTCCTGACCCAAGCCCTTTCCGGTGACTACAGTCACATCACGATCAACGCCCAGGGCGTCGCCGTGCCGCCGCGGCTGCGGGACGTGGACTTCTACGCCGACATGAGCGACGTCACGGCCCCGCTGTCCGACCTGACGTCCGGCAACACGAAGTCGATCGTCATCGGCACGCTCAAGGGCGAGGTGACGATCAAGGCCGCGGACATCGCGCGGCAAGCACCACTGGACAAGATCGAGAACCTGAAGATCGAGCCGGTCACCGAGGACTACGTCCGCAACGGCGACAGCGGGCAGGGCGAGACCAAGCCGACCGCGACGAACGAGAACGGCGAGCCGGTCGACACCTCCAGCGCCGGGATCCGGGTTTCGGGCAACGTCCAGATCGCCGGGCAGAAGGTGGAGATCTTCTGCTTCGCGATGATCGAACTGGACGGGCAGAAGATCCGTCTGGAACCCAAGCGGCTCCAGTTCGGGAATGACAAGGAGACCACCGTCGTTCCCCAGGCGGTGCAGGACGCGCTGCTGCCGAACTTCAACGCGACCATCGACACGGGCGCGATGCCGTTCTCGGTGACCCCGACGTCGGTGCGGGTGAACAGCGGCTCGGTGACCATCAAGGGTGAAGGCAAGAACGTCGCCTTCAGCGGAGCGAAGCCTCAGGGGTGACTTGCGGATGACCGGGGTGTGGGTGCTGCTGGGCGTACTGGTGCTCGGCGGGGTGGCGGGCGCGCTGCTGCAGGCGCGCAACGGCCGCATCCGCGCGGCGAAGTCCACCGCGCCCACACTGCCCGGCCGCGTTTCGGACGCCCTGGCGCCCGAGGGCGTCACCCTGGTCCAGATCTCAACGACGTTCTGCGCGCCGTGCCGCCATACCCGCGTGATCCTGTCCACGCTCGCGGAGAAGACCGACGGCCTCACCCACGTCGATCTGGACGTCACCGAAACCCCCGAAGTCGCCCAGGCTCTGTCGGTGCTGCGAACCCCGACGACCCTGGCGTTGACCGCGGACGGCCGGGAGGTCTTCCGCGTCGGCGGCGTTCCCCGAGGTCAGGAGCTTCTCGAAGCCCTGAAGCCCCATTTGGCGAACGCCTGATCCCGGATTTCGGGAAGCGTCCCAAGGTGTGAACACGGTTCCCAACCTGAGGGAGCTCTGCGTACCCTCGTGCCCGTGAACCGGCTGCCCCGAACCTTGCTGACCCAGCGCCGCGCAGTGGACCTGTGCCGCGTTCGCAGCAGCCTGTGTCCCGGCGTTCGCTGAACCACGCCTGCGTGTGCCCGCCCGGCACGCACCTCTTTCCCTCTCGTTCGCAGGAGGAACCATGTCCGCAGGACCGGCCGTCGATCCCCGTGGTCCGCGTTTCGCCGCCATCCTGACGACGGTCGTGCTCGCGGTCGTGCTCATCACCCAGTGGTGGCCACTGCTCGCGGCGCAGGCGGTGGTGTTCGCGATCGGTGCCTTCATTGGACTGAAGCCGGCGCCGTACTCCTTGATCTATCGCTACCTCGTGGCGCCGCGGCTCGGCCCGCCGACCGAACGCGAGGACGCCGCCCCGCTGCGGTTCGCGCAGGCCGTCGGTTTCGTGTTCGCCGTGGTCGGCACCGTCGGTTTCGCCACCGGCCTGACCGCGCTCGGCTTCGTCGCGACGGCGTTCGCGCTGCTCGCGGCCTTCCTCAACGCGGCGTTCAACTTCTGTCTCGGTTGCGAGATGTACCTGCTCATCAAGCGTTTCAGCCCCAGCCCTCGCGCGTCCTAACCCAGAAAGAGAGTCAGCTCCCATGAGCCGTGAAGACGTCCTGGTCACCACCCAGTGGGCCGAGGAGAACCTGGACACCCCGGGTGTCGTGTTCATCGAGGTCGACGAGGACACGACCGCGTACGACAACGGACACATCCGCGGTGCGGTGAAGTTCGACTGGCGCAAGGACCTGCAGGACGGCGTCCGCCGCGACTTCGTCAACAAGGAGGGCTTCGAGAAGCTGCTGTCCGAGAAGGGCATCTCGAACGACGACCGCGTGATCCTCTACGGCGGCAACAACAACTGGTTCGCCGCGTACGCGTACTGGTACTTCAAGCTGTACGGGCACGACAAGGTGCAGCTGCTCGACGGCGGCCGCAAGAAGTGGGAGCTCGACGGCCGCGAGCTGAACTCGGACGAGGTCAAGCGCGAGCCGACCGAGTACAAGGCCAAGGAGCAGGACCTCTCGATCCGCGCGTTCCGCGACGAGGTCGTCGCCGAGATCGGCAAGAGCAACTACGTCGACGTGCGCTCGCCCGACGAGTTCTCCGGCAAGCTGCTCGCCCCGGCGCACCTGCCGCAGGAGCAGTCGCAGGTCCCTGGCCACATCCCGGGCGCGCTGAACGTCCCGTGGGCGAAGGTCGCCAACGAGGACGGCACTTTCAAGACCGAGGAAGAGATCAAGGAGCTGTACTCCGACGAGGGCCTCGACGAGTCGAAGGCCACGATCGCGTACTGCCGGATCGGTGAGCGTTCGTCCATCGCGTGGTTCGCGCTGCACGAGCTCCTCGGCTACGACCAGGTGAAGAACTACGACGGTTCGTGGACGGAATACGGCTCGCTTGTCGGCGTGCCGGTCGAGTTGGGAGCCAAGTGATGGCAGACGACAGCTGCGGCGCACCGGCCCAGGAGGCCACGCCCGCCGATTACGACACCCGCGGCCAGGTCGTGCTGGCCGGCAAGGTGACCGGTTCGGAGGGCCCCGTCGGCGGCGCCTTCGTGCGGTTGCTGGACGGCGGCGGCGACTTCACCGGCGAGGTGGTCTCGTCGGCCGACGGCGATTTCCGCTTCTACGCGGCCCCCGGTGACTGGACGGTGCGCGCGCTGCACCGCTCCGGCAACGGCGAGGCCTCGGTGACCGCGCAGGGTCCGGGCGTGCACCAGCTGGCGATCTCGGTCGCCTGACGTTTCGCGCGTGAAGGCCCCCTTCCCTCGGCTGAGCCGAGGGAAGGGGGCCTTCACGTACTTGTGGGCACTGCCACGCACCCTGCGCAAGGCCGTCTGGGCAGGTAGCGACTAAAGTGCGTGGCGTGGAGATCCTGTTTACGACCCTGCTGGTGCTCGCCGGCGTCGCGATCACCTGGTTCGCCGTGTACGTCGTCTACCGGCTTTACGCGGACCAGCGCTGACCGATGACGGCTAGTGGCGACGAGGCCATCCAGGCCGCGGAAAAGCGCGCGGAAAACACGCGCGACCGGAACCTTCCGCAGTTCGACGACATGCCCATCCCGGGCGACACCGCGAACCTGCGTGAGGGCGCGAACCTCAATGACGCCTGCCTGGCGCTCCTGCCGCTCGTCGGAGTGTGGCGCGGCGAGGGCGAGGTCGACTATCCGACCATCGACGGCCCGTACCGGTTCGGCATGCAGCTGACCATCGCGCACGACGGCCGCCCGTTCCTCACGCACGAGGCGCGTGCCTGGCTGCTCGACGAGGACGGCAAGGTCATCCGTCCCGCCGCGCGCGAATCCGGGTTCTGGCGCCCGCAGGCCGACGACACGATCGAACTGCTGCTGACCCACAACACCGGCATCGTGGAACTCTTCTACGGCAAGCCGCGTGGCAAGGCGTCGGTCCCGGCCTGGGAGCTCGGCACCGACGCGGTCGTCCGTACTTCGACCGCCAAGGACGTCACGGCTTCGCAGCGGCTCTACGGCATCGTCAACGGCGAACTCGGCTACGTCGAGGAGCGCGCGATGATGGGCCAGGAACTGCAGCCGCACACGTCGGCGCTGCTGCGTCGCGTGGTGGGCTGACCCTCTTCCCATGCGGTGGCGTGCCTACGGCGAGCACGCCGCCCTGCTCGACTGCGCATCCCTGACCGAGTCGATGGCGGCGCACGCGACGGTCACGTCCGCGCGCCCGCCCGGGATCGCCGAACTCGTTCCCGGCGCCCGAAGCCTGCTCGTGGTGGAAATCCCGGGCTCCGGCGCCCTCGCGGCCGTCCGCGAACTGCTCGCGGACGCCGACCTCGAACATCCGCCGGAAGGCGGATCCCGCGAGATCACCCTCGACGTGACCTATGACGGCGAAGACCTCGAACTCGTCGCACGGGACGCCGGAATGTCCACTGAGGACGTTGTCCGGCTCCACACCGGCGCTGTCTACACCGTGGCCTTCACCGGCTTCGCGCCGGGATTCGGTTACCTGACAGGGCTTCCGGAGCCGCTGCGGCAACCGCGGCTGGCTGCCCCGCGTACTCGCGTGCCGCCGGGCTCGGTCGGCATCGCGGGTGAGTTCACCGGGGTGTACCCGCGGGTCTCGCCCGGTGGCTGGCGGCTGATCGGCCGCACCCGGACCGTCCTGTTCGATCCGCGCGCCGACCCGCCCGCGGTGCTGGCGCCCGGCGACCGCGTGCGGTTCCGGAGTGCCGGATGAGGGCCGTGGAAGTGGTCGAGACAGGTCCGCTCGCGCTGGTTCAGGACCTCGGCAGACCCGGTTTCGCGCATCTCGGTGTCCCGCCGTCCGGGGCGCTGGACGTCCCTGCGTTGAAGCTGGCCAACCGGCTCGTCGGCAACGACGAAGGAGCCGCGGGAGTCGAGTGCCTGTTCGGCGGGTTACGGCTGCGCGCCACGACGTCCTGCACCATCGCGGTGACCGGCCCCGCCGTCGCCGTCGAGGTCGATGGGCGCCCCGTCGGCTCGCACGCGCCGGTGTGGCTGGCGGCGGGGCAGGTCGTGGCGATCGGTGCTCCCGCCACCGGGTTACGGTGCTACCTGGCGGTTTCCGGTGGGATCACGCTCGAAGAGGAACTCGGCAGCCGATCGCGGGACGTCCTTTCGGAGATCGGGCCGGCTCCGCTGAAAGCGGGTAACGTCCTCCCGCTCGGCACGCCGTCCGTTTCCAGCGGTGCCGATGTCGTGCTGCCCACGGTGGCACCGGCCGAGCTCGTCGTGCTGATCGAACCGGGGCCACGGGCGCACTGGTTCGAGGACCCGGCGGCCGGACTCGCGAAGACCTGGACGGTGACGGCGGAATCGAACCGCGTCGGCCTCCGGCTCGACGGCCCCGCGCTGACTCGCGCGGCCGGATACGCGGAGCGGGAATTGCCGAGCGAAGGCCTGCTGACGGGCGCCGTCCAAGTGCCGCCGAACGGGTTGCCGGTGGTGTTCTTGGCGGATCATCCAACTACCGGTGGTTATCCGGTGGCGGCCGTGGTGAGACAGGCGTCACTCCCGGCCCTCGCGCAGGCCCGACCCGGAACCCTTCTCCGCTTTCACTCGTCCACGAGGGTGTGGAACAGGTAAAGGTCAACGGTGGCACGGGTGTCATCGACACGAATTCGGTCCCCACCCAACCAGAGCTTCCGCAGTCGCTGCGGATCGCGCTGGCCACCGGGCAGATGCGGCGCCCCCTCGGCGATACACTCCGCCCGCTTCTCGACCTCTTCGCCGACGGCGAATACCAGGTCGCCGGACCCGAGCGGCTGGCCGAGGACCGCTACCTGACCCCGAGCGCCGACTGGCCGCCCGCCGACGTGTCGCGTGTCGGCTACTACCGGACCGCGATCAAGAGCGGTCACCGGCCGGTCGCCATCGTGCTGGAGACCACCGACGCGGCGGTGATCCTCGACGGGCACCACAAGATCGCGGCCTACCGCGAAGAAGCGATCCTGCCGCACCTGCTGATCATCAGCCCGCTCAACTGATGGACGCCCCACGGTTCCGTGATCCGCAGACCCGGATCGAGGACCTCGCGGACGAGCCGATCCTCGTCGTCTGCCCGCGCTGCGCCGGCCGCGCCTCGGTCACACCCGAACGGCTGACCTGTGTCGGATGCGCCCTGGTGCGCTCCTCCGGCCCCCGACTACCGCGCGCGTGGAATCGCCCGATCGACCCGTTCTTCCGCGAACCTGTGTGGCTGCGCGCCGACTGCTGCGGCGGGCACACCCTCAGGGCATTCCACGCCCGACACCTCGACCTGATCGAGCGTTTCGTCGCGGCGAAGCTGCGCGAACGCGGGCTCGGGGACCGTCCCGGCATGACCTTGATCGCGCGGCTACCCACGTGGATGACCACGGCCCAGCACCGGGACGAGGTCCTCCGGACCATCGCCAAGCTGCGCGCGACGCTCAGCTGATCGCGTACTCGCTCTCGTACGCGGCGGCCAGCTCGGCGTGGATCGCACTGGAGTCGGTGAGCACGGCGCCGTCGAGCGTGTGCACCCTGGTCAGCTTGCGGACCGACGACGCGAGGAAGAGCCCTTCGCCCTCGGTGAGGTCCGCGACCTTGAGCGGCTCGACCTTGACCGACCAGCCCGCCCGCTCGGCGCCGCGGAACAGCGCCGCCTGCGTCGTCCCCGGCAGGATGCCGATGGTCGCCGGCGGCGTGTAGAGCGTCTTGTCCCTCGCGAGGACGACCGTCGACGTCGGCCCTTCGAAGACCGTGCCGTCGGCGGCGGTGAAAATCACATCGCTCGCCCCACGGCGGCCCGCCTCACGCAGCGCGGCCATGTTGACTCCGTACGAGATCGACTTCGCGCCCAGCAGCAGCCACGGCGCGCGCTCGGCGAGGTCGGGCTCGATACCCCGTTCGAGGGTGATCGCCGCGACGCCTTCGACACGGGCGCGCTGGACCTTCTCGTCGATCTCCACACCGAGCGCGAACCCGAACGGCTTCGCCTCCGGATCGCCGTCGATTCCCCTGGTGTACACCAGTTTCAACGCGATCTCGGCCGGGCCGGACCAGTTGTCGATGACGACCTGCGCGGCGCGCTCCCAGGCGGCGAGGTCCGGCTCCGGCAGGTCGAGCATGGCGGCGGAACGGGCCAGCCGCTCGAGGTGCGGGCGGAGCTCGCGGGGCCGTCCGTCGACGACGAGGATCGTCTCGAACACGCCGTCGCCGCGAAGCAACCCGAGGTCGTCTACTCGCAGGTGAGCGGCTTCGGGGTCGGCCAGGGTCCCGTCGAGGAAGGCAAGCACGCGCATGGGGACACGGTACTCACTAGCATGGGTTTCATGCCCTACCGCTCCCCCCTGCTCGACCTTCCCGGACCGATCGCGGCACCCGACGGGCATCCGGAAGAGGGTGTCCCGTGGCACTGGGGTGACCCCTTCGCCGAGCAACGGACGGCCGCGCGCGGCGCGGTGGTGATCGACCGTTCGCACCGCGAGATCCTGGCCGTGACCGGGGAAGAACGCTTGTCCTGGCTGCATTTGGTGATCTCGCAGCATGTCACCGGGCTCGCCGAAGGCACCGGCACCGAGGCGCTCGTGCTGGACAGCCAAGGCCGCGTCGACACGCACATGGTCGTCGCGCACGCGGACGGCACGGTGTGGCTGGACAGCGACCGGGGCGCGGTGGCCTCCAGCGCATTGCCGTCCGGGGGCAAGCAGCCGCTGCGCGAGTACCTCGAAGCGATGAAGTTCTGGTCCAAAGTGGACATTCGCGATGTCTCGGATGAGCTGGCGCTGCTGACCGTCCTCGGCCCCGACGCGGACCGTGTGCTGTCCGCCGTGGATGTCTCCCTGGGCTCGGACCCGTACTCGGTCGTGCCGATTCCCGGCGGTTTCGCGCGGCGGATGCCGTGGCCGGGGCGGCACAGCGTCGACCTCGCCGTCCCCCGCGCCGAACTCGCCGACTGGTGGCGCCGCCTGACCGACGCGGGCGCGCGACCGGCCGGCAGCTGGGCGTTCGACGCGCTGCGGGTCGAGTCGCTGCGGCCGCGGCTGGGCCTCGACACCGACGAGCGCACGATCCCGCACGAAGTGAACTGGGTCGACTCGGCGGCGCACGTCGCGAAGGGCTGCTACCGAGGGCAGGAGACCGTCGCGAAGGTCCACAACGTCGGGCGCCCGCCGCGGTACATGGCGCTGCTGCACCTGGACGGTTCGCCGGAGATCACGCCGGAGACCGGCGATCCGGTGGTTTTGGGCGAGAGAACGGTCGGCCGCGTCGGCAGCGTGGTGCAGCACCACGAACTCGGACCGATCGCGCTGGCGCTGGTCAAACGCTCGACGCAGCCGGGCGCGGAACTGCTGGTGGGTGCCGAGGATCGCGTCGTGCAGGCGGCCATCGACCCGGATTCGGTGCCCGGTGAGGCTCCGGCGCCGGGCCGGGAAGCGGCTCAGCGGCTGCGGGGATAGGCGGGCTCTCACGGCGGCGCCGTTCCGTGAAGGCCTCGCTACGTCTGGGTTCGTGAAGGCCTCCTCGAGGGACTCTGGGTCCCTCAAGGAGGCCTTCACTACCTGCGCGCGTTGCCGCCTCGCTGGATGCGCGTGAGCCCTAGAACTCGCGCTTCGGTCGCGGTTCAAGTACATGAAGGGGGCCTTCCTTGCGCCTAGCGCAATAAAGGCCCCCTTCATGTACTTGCCCCCGGCGACCGCCCCAACCATCCACAAGTTGTCCACAACGTTGCCCACCTGTGGACAACTCCGCCGACCAGCACTTTTCCCACCCCACCCCCGGTAGACTGGACCAGGGGCCGCCCCCGGGACGGGTGGGGGGCGGGCTCTGGAGGGAACCGAAAGAGCAGCGGTGTGGCGGAGGGTGTCGTGAGGGGCGGAGATCTTTGTGGTATCGCTCCCTGCGGAACATTTTCGCTGGAGCGCGATAAGCTACGCGCGTGATCGAAGTCCGGCCTGGTGGTCGCCGTCGTATCGACCGCGTGCTCGGCCCTGGGTATCTCAGCGACCTCGGCGAGCTGACCCTTTCCGTGCTGCGCGAGCGCCGTGACGAGGCCGCGCAGGAGGAGACCGACCTGTCGTACCTGCGGCGTCTGCTGCACGCGCGGATCGACATCGTGCGGGCCGAGCAGGAGCGCAGGAGTTCAGGCGGCGAGAGCAGCGTCGTCGAGCGGCTGGCCGCGATCCTGGCGGACAACGCGATCGGCCCGGCCACCGGTTCGGGCAGGCACCAGCGGCTGGAGCCGTCGCGCGCGGGTGAGCACCGCCGGTTCGCCGAGGCGCTCATCGGCGACACTGACCTTTCCGACGTCAGCACGCTGTCGGACGAGAAGCTGATCAACGCCCTCAATCGCTACGCCGACGAAGAGGTTTCGGTCTCCTCGTACCGTCGCGAGGTCCAGAGCGTCATGGACACCATCAACGCCGAAATCGCGACCCGCTACCGCAAGGGCACGGCGTCGGTCGACGACCTGCTCGACACCGAACGCGGCGGATCCGAGTGACGAACCCGGTCCTGGTCGAGGTCGTCCGATCCGGTTTCGTGGAGAGCGTGCACCGCGGCGCACTCGTGATCACCGCCCCGGACGGCTCGGTGCGGTTCTCCGCCGGCGACATCGAGCGGCCGGTCTATCCGCGTTCGTCCAACAAACCCCTGCAAGCGGTCGGGATGCTCCGCGCCGGTCTCACGATCGGCGACGAAGAGCTCGCGCTGGGGTGCGGATCGCACAACGGCGAGCCCGGCCACGTCGAGGGCGCCTTGGCCATGCTTTCCCGCGCGGGGCTGACCGAGGACGCGCTGGCCTGCCCACCCGCCTTCCCGCTGCACGAGCCCAGCATGCTGGCCGTGGCCTCGGCCGGGAAGCGCCGGGCCGCCATGAACTGCTCCGGCAAGCACGCCGCGATGCTGATGACCTGCGCGCAACTCGGCTGGCCGACCAAGGACTACGAGGCCGAGATCCATCCGCTGCAAAAGGTCGTCCAGGCCACCGTCGCCGACCTCACCAGCGAGACGATCGAGACGGTCGGCGTCGACGGCTGCGGCGCGCCACTGTTCGCGTTCTCCCTCACCGGCCTCGCCCGCTCCTTCGGCAGACTGGTCACGGCCATCGGCGGACCGGAACGCAGGGTCGCCGACGCGGTCCGCGCGTATCCGTGGCAGGTCGCGGGCACCGGCCGCGAGGACACGGTGCTGATGCGGAACATCGACGGCCTGCTCTCGAAGGGCGGCGCCGAGGGAGTGCACGCGTTCGCCCTCCCGGACGGCACGGCGCTGGCACTGAAGATCGACGACGGCGCGGCCAGGGCCCGCATCCCGCTGCTGCTCGCGACGCTGCGTCACCTCGGCATCGACCCTGGTGACGAAGCCGGCGACCTAGGGCGCGACGCGGTACTGGGCGGCGGGAAACCGGTCGGCGAACTGAGGGTCGCCGAAAACCTCTACGGCTAGTTCGCGCGTTCCCGCGCGGCCAAGTCGCCCCAGAAGTCCCGCAGGTCGGCGAACAGTTCCGCCAGCTCGTCGACATTGCCGGTGCGGAGCGCGTCGAGGATGTCGTGCACCTCTTCGGCGGTCGTGTCGGCCTGGAGGATCGAGTCGGCGAAGAGCTGCACGAGACCGCCGTAGTCGAGCTCGACCGCGGAGCCGGGGTGGAAGCTGTCGAGCCAGCGTCGCGTTTCGAGCAGCACCCGGCCCGGCCCCGAGTCGCCGAAGGTCGCTTCGAGCAGGTCGCCGACCTCGCGGGCGCGATGCCGCGCGTCGGCGATGGAGACCCGCCACGACACCTCGCGTTCGGGGTCGTGGCGGCCCTTGCCGAGTTTGATCCGGCGCATCCCGGGATCGAACAGCACGAACCACGGCAGTGGGACGGTCCACGTCGTCGACAGCGTGTGCGAAGCCGAGGCGGACAGATCCCCGATGGCGGACTTCGCCCGCGAGCGGATCGTGTCGAGTGTCGCGCCGCCGGCGTCGAGCACCGCGTTCTTCAGCGCCGGGTGCGCGTCGCCGAGGAAGGTCACCAGTGCCGCGGCGGAGCGCGCGCGGATCTCCATCGGGCAGATCAGCGGCCCTGGGCCGGCGTCACCGTGCTCGCCCTCCGGCACGTCTTCGGGATCCAGGACGAGGACATCGGTGACGAGGCTGGGCGCGGCCCTGCCGTCCGCGAGTTCGGCGGGCAGCAACCGCCCCACATGCTGTGACTTGAGCCACAATGCCTGCTCGCGCAGCCCTGCGGCCGAACGATCGAGCCGGGCCGCTTCGACGGCCTCGAGCAGGCGTTCGTCCGGTGGATCCCCCAGCGCGAGCAGGGGCTCATAGACGCGGAGATAAGCCGCGAACGGACGGGGCACACGAGCATCGTGGCACGCCGACCTGCGACTATCGCCACCGACCGGCCGGTAACCGGCGTTCCGTGAACACTGTCGCCACCGGCACACCGTGCCACGTCGCATCCAACCCCCCGGACACGGTACGGTGTCAGCAGGAAAGAATTGTCGAGACGATGCGGGGCCGCCGATTCCCCCGGCCGCCCCGCCCCTGTGCGAGGGGGTCGAGCCATGGGGCGCGGCCGGGCTAAGGCCAAGCAGACGAAGGTGGCGCGCGAGCTCAAGTACAGCTCGCACGAAACCGACTTCGATGCTTTGCAGCGCGAGCTGTCCAGTAGTTCCTCGGAAGACAGGCACGAGGACGACAAGCGGTATGACGACGACCCGTACGACGGGTACGACGAATACCGCCGCTGAGCAACGCGTGACACGCGAGGGTGGATCCGGGCTTGCCCGGTAGGCCACCCTCGCGTGTCGCGTGCTGCCCAAAATACGAGGAGGTGCCATGTCTGACGTAGCGCGAGTAGGTGTCGTCGGGGCCGGGCTCATGGGCTCGGGCATCGCCGAGGTGCACGCGCGGGCCGGACTGGACGTGATCGTCACCGAGGTCAACCAGCCGGCGCTGGACTCCGGGCGGGCGCGGATCGAGAAGTCGCTGCAACGCGGCGTCAAGAACGGGAAGCTCTCGCAGGAAGACGCCGACGCGGCGCTCGGACGGCTCCGCTTCACCACCGAGATCGGCGAGTTCGCCGACCGCGACCTCGTCATCGAGGCCATCCTGGAACAGGAGCAGGCCAAGGTCGAGGTGTTCCGGTCGCTGGACAAGATCGTCGAGCGTGAGGACGCGGTGTTCGCGTCCAACACCTCCTCGATCCCGATCATGAAGCTCGGCATGGCCACCGGCCGTCCGCAGCAGGTGGTCGGCATCCACTTCTTCAACCCGGTCCCGGTGCTGCCGCTCGTCGAGCTGGTGCCCTCGCTGCTGACCAGCGACGACACCGCCCGCCGTGCCGAAGAGCACGCGACGACGGCGTTGAGCAAGACGGTGATCCGGTCGCAGGACCGCGCCGGGTTCATCGTGAACTCGCTGCTAGTGCCGTACCTGCTTTCGGCGATCCGGATGATCGAGTCGGGTTTCGCGTCCGCCGAGGACATCGACCGCGGTATGGAGCTGGGCACCGCGCACCCGATGGGCCCGCTGCGGCTTTCGGACCTGATCGGCCTGGACACCATCAAGGCGATCGCGGACTCGATGTACGCCGAGTTCAAGGAGCCGCTGTACTCCTCGCCGCCGCTGCTGCTGCGCATGGTCGACGCCGGCCTGCTCGGCAAGAAGACCGGCCGCGGTTTCTACAGCTACTCCTGACCGGCTTCATCACAGCGACGGAGCGCTGCGACCGACTTGCGTAGGCCGCAGCGCTCCAAAGCGCCGAGGACCTCGGCGACACTGGTAGGCCGAGCGCGGCGCGCGTCGACGATGCGCCGCACCGCCCCCACGACCACACGCTCACTGAGCTCGATCCGGTCGAGGACGAAGTCGTCGGCGCTCTGGGCTTCGACGTTCCAGCGGCCGAGAATTCGTTCGGGAAAATCCCGCAGGTTCTCGGTCACGATCACGCGCGCCTGCGCCTTGATGGCCGCCGCGAGCACGTGGCGATCGTCCAGGTCCGGCAGTTCGAGCGTCGGGACGAGCGGTTCGTAGCCCGTGACCAGGCAGTCCCGGACAGCGGCGTTCATCAGGCTTCGCGTCCTGTCGAGTTTGAGCGGATCGAGATCGGGCCGGTTCTTCCGGAGATTCCGGAAGACTTCGTCGAGAATCTCGTCCGTCCACTTCGCCTGCACGAACCCGCTCTGCGCGATCCGGAGCAAGAGATCACGCAGAACGTTGGGATACAGCACGTTGGCGTCGAAAAGGACGACGAAGGCCACTTGCTACGTCAGCCCCATCTCCTGATTCAAGGCGGAAAGTTCGTCCGCCGCGTCGCGGCGTCGTCGGTCGTCTTCTCGCAGATAGTCGTGGAGGGAACCGGCCTTCACGCGACGATGCTTGCCGACCGTGCGGTACTCGATCCGCCCCGCTTCCAGCAGCCCGATGAGGAACGGCCGGGAAACGTTGAGCAGGTCGGCCGCCTGCTGTGTGGTCAGTTCCGCGTGTGACGGGACGATGGACACGCTCTCGCCTGCCGCCACCAACGCCAGCACCCGGGCCATCAGATCGACGACTCCCCGGGGAACGACCACGGACTCTTCGCTCTCATCGACGACGACGCGCACGGTGTCCCGTTCATGACGCCTGGCCAGATAGGCCTCGACGTGCGGAAGTGCCTCGAGTGCCACGTCGATGTCGTGGCGCCCCGGGACGATCTGGTCGATGGTCAACGCAGTCATCGCTGCTCCCGTGTTCAACGTGGACCCAGTATCGGCTCTCAACGAATTATTCGCAACAAACGCAATAAACGCAACTTGATGGTGCGTTCAGCTTGCGCGGCGGCACACCTAGACTCGGGGGCGTGGGACAGGGACAGCTGCGTGTGGGTCTGGTCGGTGCCGGTCCGTGGGCGAAGACGGTGCACGCGCCAGGTCTCGCCGATCACCCCGGAATGACGTTGCGCGCGGTCTGGGCCAGGCGCCCTGAGGCCGCGAAGGAGCTGGCCGAGACACATGGCGCCCAAGCCGTTGACAGTTTCGACGAGTTGCTCGACCAGGTGGACGCGGTCGCCTTCGCGGTGCCGCCCGCCGTCCAGGCGGAGCTGGCGGTCAAGGCGGCCGAAGCGGGCAAGCATCTGATCCTGGAGAAGCCGATCGCCGCCGATCTCGACGGCGCGCGCCGCCTCGCGGACGCCGTGGAGGCCGCCGGCGTCGCGGCTCTCGTGGTCCTCATCCTGCGGTTTTCGCCGATGACCCGCGAGTGGCTCGACGGCATCAAGGAAGCAGGCGGCTGGCGCGGCGGCGGGGCTCGATGGCTTTCGGGCGCGCTGCTCGGCGGCCAGTACCGGTCCTCGGCGTGGCGGCACGACTCCGGTGCGCTCGCCGACATCGGCCCGCACGCCCTCGATCTGCTGGACGCGGCTCTCGGTGAGATCACCGGCGTACTCGCCGCGAACCGGACCGATGACGATCTGTGGCAGTTGCTGTTAGCCCACGAGGGTGGCGCGACCAGTACGGCGACGCTGTCGCTGCGGCTGCCGATCCAGCCGACGGTCGTCGAAGTGGCCGTTTACGGCGAGCACGGCTACCGCACCTTGGGCCGCAAGCCGGGCTCGGCGGGCGAGTCGTACACCGCGCTCCTGGACGATTTCGCCGCGATGGCCGCGAGCGGGACGACCTCGCACCCGTGTGACGTGCGCCGCGGCCTGCACCTTCAGAAGCTGCTCGAACACGCGCGGGAGCTCGCCGGACACGGCAAGTAGTACACAGGTCACCCACAAGGCTTTTCCTTATGCGATAAGGCCTTCTTTCGAAGACTTCACGATCATCCACAGGTTTGTCCACAGGTTCCTTTGTGGACGGTCACCGCATGGGAAAACCTTTTCCGCCACCGGAAGAGATCACCTCTTAGTGCGCCGACTCCGCCGTGCCGAGTCGATCTTGTGATGCGAAGGTGATCTTGGGCGCTCCGGAAAGGAAGGCCATGGGTGAGCTGCTCCGCGCTTTCGGCGGGATGATCCCGTTGACGATCACCACGATTCCCTACGCGTTGCTCGGCTGGCCGCTCCTCGCGGCGTATCGACGGCGAAGACGGGCGGACCCCTTCTCCGCGTCGGCGACGGCCGCCGTCGACATGACGCTCGCCCTGGCCTGTTTCCTGGTGTCGTGCCTGGTCACGATGCCGGTGACCGGCGTACAGGGCAGCAGGCTGAACCTCGAACCCGGCACCGACCTGCGGCTCGTTCTGTCCGACAGCGCCAACCTCTGGCAGGCGCTGGGCAACGTCCTCATGCTGAGCCCGCTCGGCGCCCTCCTCCCCGTGCGGTCCCGCCGCCTGCGGTCGCTCGCCCGGATCGCGCTGGGGGCGCTGGCCGTCTCGGTGCTGGTGGAAGGCACGCAATATCTGATCCAGGCGGGCAGGGTGACCTCGGCCGACGACATCCTGCTGAACACGCTGGGTGCCGTGGCGGGTGCCGCGCTGAGCAAACGGCTGTGGCATCGCCTGGACGTCCGGCCACCGGTGCGGATCCCGGTCCAGGTCCGGCGGGTGTGCACCGCCCCAGTCCGGCTTCGGGTCCCGAGATCGGCGTGGGACGAGCGGTATTCGAGCATCGCGCATCCGCTGCGGAGGTAAATGGGTTGACCGTGGTGCGAGAGTGATCGCGAAAGCCCTGCGTACCAAGAAAGAGGGATGCCTCATGCCTGACGCCTTCGGTGGCGTCGGCACGAGCTAGCCGGCGCACCTGCCAGCTCCAGCACGCACGCGGATCCTCCCGTGCGTCTCTTTCTTCTGCCCGAAAGGCTTTCCACCAGTGCTTTCCGAGACGATTCGTGCTTTGCAGTCCTACATTCGCCTCACCGCGGCGAAGTTCCGGGAGACCGAGCGGATCGGGCCGTTCCTGGCCACGTACTACCTCGAATCCAGCAGTCCGTTCCTCAACTACGCGATCCCCGACGACGGCGCCGTCCCCGCGAAGGATGACGTCGCCGCGCTGACCGAGGCGTTCCGTAAGCGCGGGCTCGTACCGCGTCTGGAGTTCCTCACCGAAGCGGTTCCGGCCGCCGAGGCCGTGCTCGTCGAGTGCGGTTACACGCTGGAGCGGCGGGTTCCGCTGATGATCTGTTCCCCGGGGCAGGTCGTCGGCCAGCCGGAACCGGCCGGGATCAGCCTGGTCACCCCGAAAACCGAGGGCGAACTCCGGCAGATGATCCGGGCGCAGAACGTGGCGTTCGGGGAGGACGATCCCGATCTCCACCTCGACCCGTCACCGGATCAGCTGAGCGGCGAAACCCTGTCGGTGATGGCCGTGGCCGAAACCGGCGAGGTCGTCGGCGGCGGGGTCGCGACCGCGATCCTCGACGGCGCGACCGAGATCGCCGGGATCGGCGTGGTCGAGGGGTACCGGAGCCGCGGGATCGCCGCGGCGATGACGGAGTACCTGACGCGGGAAGCCCACGCGCGCGGCGGCCGGTCGGTGTTCCTGACGCCGGGCGCCGGGCAGGCGGAACGCGTCTACGGCCGGGTCGGCTTCGAGACGGCGGCCGAATGTGTGCACCTGTCAGTCGTCTGAGTAACCACCGCGGCGTGACTTCTTGACCTCGCCTCGGCGCTTCTTCGACGCCAGGCGGCGTTCCTTCGAACCTCGCGAGGGTTTGGTGGGACGCCGCTTGGCGGCCGGGGGCGCCGACGCGTCCAGCAGCAACATCACCAGACGTGCCCGCGCGGCTTCCCGGTTCATCAGCTGGGAGCGGTGTTCGGAGGCGGTGATCGTGACGACCCCGTCGACCAGGCGCGACGAAAGCCGGTCCAGCATCCGCGCCCGGAGATGCTCCGGGACGGACGCCGAACCGGCCACGTCGAAGGAGAGTTCGACCCGCGAGTCCGTGGTGTTCACGCCCTGCCCACCCGGACCCGACGACCGGGAGAACCGTTCGCTCAATTCGGCACCCGGGATCACGAACCGGGTGCCGACCACCACGTCATCAGCCACGGACCCAGTGTTCCACCAGGGCCAAGAGAATATTCAGTGCCTGTTGGCGAGAGCTGAGGGTGGACTCGTCAACCCCCACTATCGCGGTGGCAGGGCGCCCTGATCACTCACCGGAACGGTGATATACCAGGTCGCGCCCTGCCGACGTCGATCGCGGCGCGGGTTCCCCAACGGACACTCAGAAGCGCGGGTGGTCACCGGAGAGCACGGCGCGCGGGCCGTCCGGGTCTTCCGCGGGCTGCACGTCGCCGAGGATCCACGCCGGCACGTGCCGCGCGGTCAGCATCGCCAGCGCCCGGTCGACGTCGTCGGCGCCGACGATCGCGACCATGCCGACGCCCATGTTGAACGTCTTCTCCAGTTCGGCCCGCTCGACCTTGCCGCGGTGGCCGATCAGCGCGAACACCGGCGCCGGGGTCCAGGTGCCGCGTTCGAGCCGGGCGACCAGTCCGCGCGGCATGACGCGCGCGAGGTTCTGCTCCAGGCCGCCGCCGGTGATGTGCGCGAACGTGCGGACGTCGGCCTCGGACGCCAGCGCGAGGCAGTCCTTCGCGTAGATCCTGGTCGGCTCCAGCATCTCCTCGCCCAGCGAGCGGCCGAACTCCTCGACGTGCCCGTCGAGCGGCATGCGCGCGATGTCCAGCAGCACGTGCCGGGCGAGCGAGTAGCCGTTGGAGTGCAGGCCGGACGAGCCGAGCGCGAGGACGACGTCACCGGGGCGGACCCGCTCCGGGCCGAGCACGTTCGACGCCTCGACGACGCCGATACCGGTGCCCGAAAGGTCGTAGTCATGCTCGCCCATCAGGCCGGGGTGCTCCGCGGTCTCGCCGCCGAGCAGCGCGCAACCCGCCCGGACACAGCCCTCGGCGATACCGCCGACCAGCGCCGCGATCTTCTCCGGCACGACCTTGCCGACGGCGATGTAGTCCTGCATGAACAGCGGCTCGGCACCGGTGACGACCAGGTCGTCGACGACCATCGCGACCAGGTCGATGCCGACCGTGTCGTGTTTGTCGAGCGCCTGCGCGACGGCGATCTTGGTGCCGACCCCGTCGGTCGACGAGGCCAGCACCGGCTCTTTCCACTTGTCCAGCTTCAGGGAGAACAGCCCGGCGAAACCGCCGACCCCGCCCATCACCTCGGGCCTGGTGGCCCTCTCGGCGTGCGGTTTGAGCAGCTCGACGGCTTTGTCACCGGCGTCGATGCTGACGCCGGCGGCGGCGTACGTGGCGCTCGTGGACTCGCTCACGGAAGCGGACTCCAACTCTGGAAGTGAGGTCTAGGGACGCCGGATGGCGTCCTCAGCACCGTACCCGGCAGGGCTGACGGGCTTCGCCGCGCCATTGACCGAGTCCAGGCTCTCCAGCAGGTGCTTCCCGATCAGCGCGTCTTCGGGCAGCGCGATCGGGTACTCGCCGGAGAAGCACGCCGTGCACAACCGCGACTTCGGCTGTTCCGAAGCCGCGACCAGCCCGTCCAGGGAGATGTAGCCCAGGGTGTCCGCGCCGATGGAGCGGCGGATGCCGTCGAGGTCGACGCCGTTGGCCACCAGTTCGGCGCGCGAGGCGAAGTCGATCCCGTAGAAACACGGCCAGCGGACGGGCGGCGACGCGATCCGGACGTGCACCTCGAGCGCGCCCGCCTCCCGCAGCATGCGGACCAAAGCGCGCTGGGTGTTGCCGCGGACGATGGAGTCGTCGACGACGACGAGCCGTTTGCCGCGGATGACGTCGCGCAGCGGGTTCAGCTTGAGCCGGATGCCCAGCTGGCGGATGGTCTGCGACGGCTGGATGAAGGTGCGGCCGACGTAGGCGTTCTTCACCAGACCGGTGCCGTAGGGAATGCCGGAGCCCTGCGCGTAGCCGATGGCGGCCGGGGTGCCGGATTCGGGCACCGGCATCACCAGGTCGGCGTCGGCCGGGTGCTCGGCGGCGAGTTTGCGGCCGATCTCGACGCGGGTGGCGTGCACGCTGCGGCCGGCGATCGAGGTGTCGGGGCGGGCGAGGTACACGTACTCGAAGACACAGCCCTTGGGCTCGGGGTTCGCGAAGCGCGAGGAGCGCAGGCCCTCGGCGTCGATCGCGATGAGCTCACCGGGCTCGACCTCGCGGACGAACGACGCGCCGCAGATGTCCAGCGCGGCCGTCTCGCTCGCGACGACCCAGCCGCGTTCGAGCCTGCCGAGCACCAGCGGGTGCACACCGTGCGGGTCGCGCGCGGCGTACAGGGTGGACTCGTCGGCGAAGACCAGGCAGAAGGCGCCCTTGAGGGTGGGCAGCAGTTCCAGCGCGGCGGCTTCGATGCCCTTGTCGGCGGCGTTGGCCGCGAGCAGCCCGCACACCAGGTCGGAGTCGCTGGACGAACCGGTCAGGCCCGCGTGCGGTTTGAGCCCGGCTTCGACCGTGCGATCCCGCAGTTCGGCGGTGTTGACGAGGTTTCCGTTGTGCGCGAAGGACAATCCGCTGCCGGTGGCGGTGGTCCGGAAGATCGGCTGCGCGTTCTCCCAGATGGTCGCGCCGGTGGTCGAGTAGCGGCAGTGGCCGACGGCGATATGTCCTTGCAGCGACTGCAGGACCTGCTCGTCGAACACCTGGCTGACCAGGCCGAGATCCTTGAAGACGACGATCTGCGAACCGTCGGAGACCGAGATGCCGGCCGCTTCCTGGCCGCGGTGCTGAAGTGCGTAGAGCCCGTAGTAGGTCAGCTTCGCGACCTCTTCTCCGGGCGCCCAGACACCGAAGACGCCGCATTCCTCGCGGGGTTCCGGATCGGGCTGGTCGGTCACGGGCTGTCCGGCGAGGGACGGGTCGGAAACCACCGAGGTGCTCCCAGGGAGAAAGAGGGCAGGCCGCCACCAGTGTAAACGGTGAGGAGGAGATCAACGCGCCGCACGA
Organism: Amycolatopsis lurida; assembly: GCF_900105055.1. Taxonomy (NCBI): domain Bacteria; kingdom Bacillati; phylum Actinomycetota; class Actinomycetes; order Pseudonocardiales; family Pseudonocardiaceae; genus Amycolatopsis; species Amycolatopsis lurida. The sequence goes on along the minus strand of NZ_FNTA01000004.1, from coordinate 4,435,792 downwards.
AGTGGCACTGGACACGCTTCGCGCTGTAACTCTGAGTGAACCCGCGAAGATCTCGAAGATAAAGCGGGCTCCCTGTGACCGTGAGTGACGGGCGGGTGTCAAGGCCCGGCACTCACGACCCCCGACCAGCCGACCGCTCCCCCTCGACAGAGGCGGTCGACTGTGCTTGGGCGGCGATCAACCCGCCGCTTTCAACCAGCGGCGAGCCACTTGGACGTGCCGCCGCGGCCGGGGACCCAGCAGCCCTTGGCCGAGGTCTCCGGGACGTACAGCGAACCGGGGGTCCGCTCATCGGGAAGCGCGAGCAGTGCCGTCAGCACCGTCGCGGCGTCGCCGGCGAATCGCCACAGCCAGACCTCGGGCTCGAGGATGTCCTCCTCGGTCCCGGGCATGCGGGTGGCGACCACGTCGTCCTCGGCGTTGAGCCGGACCACGTCGACCACGTTGTCGTGGACTCGCACGCCGACCACGGCCAGTACCTCGCCGTTCGCGTCGCACGGGTGCACGAATTGGTACCCGCGGTGGATCAGTTCCTGCAGGCCGCTTTCGATATCGGTGATCTCCGCGGTGATGGTGTCACCTGAGGACGTCATCGAATTCGCCGTCCTTGGCACCCGCGAGGAACGCGGCCATCTCGGCCTGGGTGTAGATCAGGGCAGGCCCGGTCGGAAAGCGCGAGTTGCGCATCGCGATCTCGCCGGAAGCGAGCGGAGCCACCTCGACACAGTTGCCGATCGCGTTGCTGTAACTGGCTTTGCGCCATTGGGCGCCGGTAAGACGATCGGCCGGGATGCCGTTGTCGAACTGTTCAGCCATGGTCCCCACCTTCCCCGACAGAAGACTTCGGGCGATGCATCTGCATGTGCATTTGCCTGTGATCCCAAAGTTAGCACGTGTGACTGCAGCGGTAAATGCACGTGCAGAAGTTTTTGCAGAATTCGCGTGCAGTGATGACTGGAGCCCCCGACCGTCCCACTAAAGCGTGACGAGCGCAGCCCCCAACGGGTGAACAGGTACCTGTCGTGGCCGAATTTTCGGGGACAGGCAAGGAAACCCCGACCGCCCCGGAGACGGCCGGCAGCACCACAACGGTGAGTCGCTCAGATTTCGGCGCGGCGCTTCAGCAGCATCTGGCGGCTGCGGTCCGGCGTCTCCGCGTCGACCGCCAGCATGTCCAGCGCCCGGCTGTACCGTTCGATCTCGTCGCGCTTGTCGATGTAGTGCACGCCGGTCAGGTACTCGGTGTAGGCGATGTTCGGCAATTCCTCTTCCGCGAACCTGAGCAGCGAGAACGCGCTGTCGGCGGAGTAGCCGCTCCGGTCGTACGGGAGGACCTGCACCGAGATGTTCGGCTGCTGGATCATCTCCAGCAGGTGGTCGATCTGGCCCTTCAGCACCTCGCGGTCGCCGATCGGCCGGTAGAGCACCGATTCGTCGAGCACCAGCCACAACCGCGGCGCGTCCGGGCGCGACAGCATCTTCTGCCGCCGCATCCGCAGCGCGACCCGGCGGTCGACCTGCTCGTTGACCATGTCCTTGCGGCCGTGGCTCATGATCGCCCGCGCGTAGTCCTCGGTCTGCAGCAGACCCGTGACGTACAGCGGCTCCCACACCTGGATGCGGGCCGCGGCCTCTTCGAGCCCGACGAGGTCGTTGAACCAGCTCGGCATCAGGTCGCCGTAGCGGCGCCACCAACCCGGCTCGTTCGACTCCTTGACCATGTCGAGGAACTGCTGCCGCTCACCGGGATCGGTCATCCCGTACATGGTCAGCAGATCGGCGACGTCGCGTTCCTTGAAGCCGACGCGGCCCAGCTCGAGACGGCTGATCTTCGACTCGGAACCCCGGATGCTGTAGCCGGCCTCCTGGCGCGTGATGCCCGCGTCCTCGCGCATCCGGCGGAGCTGAGAGCCGAGGATCATCCGCCGCGCGGTGGGACCCAGGGACTGCTCACCGCCAGGCGGGGTGACCGCGTTCATCGACCGGGACCTTTCGCAAGACGACACTCACAGGAGAACAAGCCGATTACTGAAAGTACACGTTTGGACCTCGACACGACAGGGATGGCTCGGTTTACCGGTCGCGTACGTGGTTCTACTCTACGTAGAGCCCGAGACTTCCGACACAGTTTTGTGAGGTTCAAGATGCCCGACGCCCCGACCCGGACGGAACGAGTGCCCGTGGGTGTCGACCCGACCCGGGCCAGCATCGCCCGGGTGTACGACGCCTTCCTCCTCGGCAAGGACAACTACGAGATCGACCGGGAGGTGCTGCGCAAGGTCCAGCAGGCGGCCCCCGAGGCGCAGGACCTGGCGACCGAGAACCGCGGCTTCCTGATCCGCGCGTGCCGGTTCCTCGCCAGCCAGACGGGCATCACGCAGTTCCTCGACCTCGGATCCGGCCTGCCCACGGCCGAGAACACGCACCAGGTCGTGCAGCGGATCAACCCGGAGATCAAGGTCGTCTACGTCGACAACGACCCGGTCGTGCTCGCCCACGGGCGCGCGCTGCTCGAAGAGAACGAGAACACGCACTTCGTCTCGGACGACATCTTCGAGCCGGAGCGGATCATGGAGAACCCGGACATCCGGCGGCACATCGACTTCTCGCAGCCGATCGCGTTGCTGCAGCTCGGGACCCTGCACCACTACAACGGGCCGCACGGCGAGCCCGCCAAGATCATGAAGAAGTACATCGACGCGCTGCCGTCGGGTTCGTACGTGGCGATCTCGCACTTCTCCGACCCGGAGGACGAGCTGTCCGAGATCGCCCGCAAGATGGAGGAGTTCTTCATCCACAGCCCGATGGGCTCGGGCACCTTCCGCACCAAGGCCCAGATCGAGGAGCTGTTCCACGACCTCGAGATGGTCGAGCCCGGCGTCCAGCTGTGCGCCGACTGGTGGCCGGACGGCCCGCGGATCAAGGAGCTGAACACGGCTCAGCGGACGATCTCGGGTGGCATCGGCCGCAAGGCCTGAGACCACCTTCCGGCTGCTGTGAACGGGCCGTTCCTCGCGAATTTCGCCTGGAACGGCCCGTTCATGGCTTCAGAGGCGGACCAAGGGCAGCCAGCGGGCCAGATCGGCCCTGCTCCCGGAGGCGGTGACCCGCCCCGACTCGACGGCGTCGGCCCAGCCGAGCAGCCCGGTCGCCAGTTCCAGCCACGTGCGCGGATCCGTTTCGACGACGTTCGGCGGCGTCCCGCGGGTATGGCGCAATCCTTCGACACACTGCACAGCCGCGAACGGCGGCACCCGCACTTCGACACTCTTCCCCGGGGCGTCCCCGGCCAGCGTCCGCAGGCTCAGCCGCACCGCGGCGGCCAGCTCCGGACGGGCCGGTTCCGGACCGGATCCGCTCAACCAGGGGGAAATCGCCGCGATCGCGGCTCGTAACTCAGCGGGGTCGACCGAACGCGAAGAGGCCATGGGAGAACAGTAGAGTGAGCGCGAACAAACCTTCAGGCACCCGGAACGTGGGGATGGCGATGGCGCAGCGGGACGAGGCGGATCGATTGGCGTCGAGCCCGGCGGGCAAGCGGAAACAGGCCAAGCCGAAGATCACCGAAGAGATGCGCGCCAACGCCAAGGCCAACCCCAACAGCTGGCTGTACGTCATCGACGAGGCCTTCGACCCCGACGGCCCGGTGCCGTCCTGGGCGGTCGTCGGCGCGTACCCGGTGAACGGCGGGGGCGAGATCGTCGAGGACTTCCACCCCAACGACCGCTACCGTCCCTCGCCCAAGGCGCTCGGTTTCCCCGAGCCGCGCAACGAACTCGAGCAGCTGCTCCAGCTGGTGCGCACGAACCACCGCCCGGCCGCCGACCTGCCGAGGGTCATCCTCGACTCGACGCTGTTCGTCTACGCCCTTTCGCCGGTGCAGCGCACGGTGATCGGTTTCCACAACACCGACGGCAAGGTGCTCGTTCCCGCGTACACCGCCAAGTCGCTGGTGCCGCGCGAATGGCCGCACGCCAGGGCGGTGCTGGGCCGGGACATGGTCCCGCTGCTCGCCGGGCATCCCGTGACGATCAACCCCCACGACCGGCTCACCGCGATCATCCCCTCGGAGCACCTCGACAAAGCCCTTATGGACGAGCGTCGTTAGGGCTCGATTAACCCACTCGGCCCAATTTATTCAGCCCGAAAGCAACTCTTTCGGGTGATGTTCGAGTCGCTGATTCCCTTTCCTCGGGGGATCGTGGCGACGTGATGAGTCGCAGAGTGTGTTCAAAAGGCTGGGGGGCCGTCCTCGCGGCGGGGGTTTTGCTGCTCGCGCAGACCCCCGCCGTCGCACGAGGAAGCGGGCCCCGTTACGACGGGGCCGAGGAGCACTACGCCGGTTCGCAGATCGCGCTGCACGAAGGCGTCAATGTGTCGGTCGGGCCGCTGTACGGCGGCGAAGGCCAGACGCTCGGCCATGACGTCAGTGGTCATCAGGGCGAGGTCGATTGGCCCACCGCCGCCAAGACCGGCGCGAAGTTCGTCTACGTGAAAGCGACCGAGGGCACCGGCTTCGTCAATCCGCGGTTCGCCCAGCAGTACAACGGTTCCTACGGCGTCGGCCTGATCCGCGGCGCGTATCACTTCGCCCGTCCCGACATCTCGGACGGCGCCGCGCAGGCGCACTACTTCGTCGACCACGGCGGCGGCTGGTCCAAGGACGGCAAGACCCTGCCGGGCGCGCTCGACGTCGAGTACAACCCGTACGGCGAAACCTGTTACGGCAAGACGCCGGCGCAGATGGTCGCATGGATGAAGTCGTTCGCCGAGACCTACCTGTCGCGGACCGGACGGCATCCGACGATCTACACGTCGACGAGCTGGTGGAAACGCTGCACCGGCAACAGCGCCGTGTTCTGGCAGAACCCGCTGTGGCTCGCGCGCTACAACACGGAGATCGGCGAGCTGCCCGCGAGCTGGAAGACCCACACCATCTGGCAGTTCTCGAACAAGGGCAGCCTGCCCGGCGATCAGAACTGGTTCAACGGCATGGCCGATCGCGTGCACGCGCTATCCCTCGGTTGAACGCTCAGCCGAGTGGGCGTTACAAGATCACATAACCCGACCTACTTGGAAATGAAAATCACCCACGCGTAGTACCAATTTCACGGAAGTTAGTGACAAACCCGGCACTCGTCGTCAACAATCGTGCCCGGACGGCTACCACCTGCAAGGTCGCCGTCCTCAGCGAGGGTTATCCGTGAAGGGATTGTCGTAATGCGCACTTCCCGAAGAATCGCCATCGCCGTCGGCTCCGCGCTGCTCCTGCTCGGCAGCACGGTCCCGGCGTCGGCCGCCCCGTCCCCCGAGATCATGTCGATCGAACACGATCTCCAGGCGAACGACCACACGATCGGATCCCAGATCCGGCGCGTGGAAGGCGACACCTCCACCCCGGAATCCAAGGCCAAGGCCGCGCAGCCGCAGCCCGAGGCCGGGGTGCTCGCGACGGTCGCGGGCATGGACGTGGCCAGCTACCAGAAGAACGTCGACTGGGCTTACTGGTGGGGTCAGGGCAAGCGCTTCGTGTGGACGAAGGCCACCGAAGGCACGAGCTACAAGAACCCGTACTTCGCCCAGCAGTACAACGGTTCCTACAACCAGGGCTTCATCCGCGGCGCGTACCACTTCGCCCTGCCGAACGTCTCGAGCGGCGCGGCGCAGGCCGACTTCTTCATCGACAACGGCGGCGGCTGGTCCAAGGACGGCAAGACCCTGCCGGGCGCGCTGGACATGGAGTACAACCCGTACGGCGCCACCTGTTACGGCCTGAGCCAGTCCGCCATGGGGTCGTGGATCCGGGCGTTCCACGACCGCTACAAGGCACGCACCGGCCGCTGGCCCGTCATCTACACCTCGACGAGCTGGTGGAGCACCTGCGTCGGCACGACGCAGAACTTCGGTGGCACGGTCCCGCTGTGGATCGCGCGGTACGCGTCCACCGTGGGCGCGCTGCCCTACGGCTGGGGCTACTACACCGTGTGGCAGTACACCTCCAGCCCGCTCGACCAGAACACCTTCAATGGCGCTTACGACCGCTTGCAGGCACTGGCCAACGGCTGAGCTGCGCATTCCGTGAAGAAGCGGCTCCCGGCCTCGGCCGGGAGCCGCTTTCGCGCGCCGCTTTCACCGCAGGTACCTTCCGAGCAGAATGCCACTGAAACCCCTGGCACGAGCGGATCCGGAACCAGCGCTGACCGCCGGTCGTCTGATCTGAAGCCTCAGGCCCCAGTACGGAAGGCGAGACCGATGACCTACCCACCCCAGCCAGGCCAGCCCTACGGCCAGGACCCCCAGGGACAGCAGCCGCAGCAGGGTTGGGACCAGACCCAGCAGTACGGTCAGCCTCAGCAGTACGGACAGCAGCAGGGTTGGGATCAGACGCAGCAGTACCAGCAGCAGCCGCAGCAGGGCTGGGACCAGACCCAGCAGTACCCGCAGCAGCCCCAGCAGGGCTGGGACCCGAACAACCAGGGCTACCAGCAGGGTTTCGGCGGCCCGCCCGCCCCGCCGTCGAAGAGCAAGACCGGTTTGATCATCGGGATCGTGATCGGCCTCGTCGTGCTGATCGCGTTCGGTGTCACCGGGTTCGTCGCGCCGGGCTTCCTGCTCGGCAAGGACGAGGGGAACAACACGGCCGCACCGCCGCCCGCGTCGTCGTCCGAGCAGGCGCCGCCCTCCGCGCCGAAGAGCAGCCCGAAGTCGAGCTCGCCCAGGAGCAGCCCGAGGAGCACCGAAAGCGGTGGCACGGGCTCCGAGGGCAACCCGAAGGGCATCCAGAACCTGAAGGACTTCCTGGCCAAGGTGAGCGCCGGGGACAAGGCCGGCGCGCTGGCGCTGGTGTGCCAGGACATGAAGGCGACCATGGGCGACTCGATCGACATCATGGCGCCGGCGCCGGCGCAGCTGGAGGTCACCTCGACGTCGGGCATCGGCGACGGGTTCATCACCGGTGACATCGAAGGCACGGTCAAGGGCAAGAAGGTGAGCGGGTCGGGCATCTCCTCGGATGACAACCCGGACAAGTCCTTCTGCGTCCGCAACTTCTTCGTATTCTGAGCGGATGAAGCGGTTTCTCCGCTCCCCCTTGCTCTGGACCTTCGTCGTCTCGCTCGTCCTGCTGCTCGCGGTCGGCGGCTGGTTGCTGACGGATCCGGCGACCAGCCGCAGCGAGGCGCTGAAGACCGGCGGCATCGCCGGGGGCGCCATCGTCGCGCTGTACGCGTTGTGGCTCAACGACAGGCGGCGCCGGGTCGAGGAGCGACGGCAGGAGGTCGAACGGCAGCGGCAGGAGCTCGAGCTGCGGCGGGCCGACCAGGACCGGGACCGGATCTCGGACGAACGGTTCGCCAAGGCCGTCGAGCTGCTCGGGCACGAGGCCGACCAGGTGCGGGTGGGGGCCCTGCACGCGCTGGCGGGGCTGGCCCGCGGCCGCGAGATCTACAAGCAGACCGTGCTGGACATCCTGTGCTCGTACCTGCGGCGGCCGTTCGAGCATCCGCGGTATCAGGACACGGCGAAACGGGACGGGAACACCGCACCGAAAGAGGGCTCCGCGGAGGAGGACCAAGAACTCCAGGTGCGGCAGACCGCGCAACGGCTGATCGGGGAACTGCTCCCGGCCGCGGATTCCGAGGGCACGCCGGGGTACGACCTCGACCTGACCGGGGCGGTGCTGGAGTACTTCGATCTTTCGGAGCGGAAGATCGGCAAGCTGTTGCTCCGCTACGCGGGTTTGTACAGCAGCACCAACCTTTCCGGCTGTGTGTTCCTCGGGCCGGTGTACCTGACGGGCGCGGGAACGAAAGAGAAAAAACGCATCGGCTTCTTCCGGTGCAGTGAAGCCAGGTTCGAACAGCGGGCGTGGTTCAGCGGGGTCCGGTTCTCCGAGGACGTCGAGTTCCGCGACACCGTGTTCGCGGGCGAGACCTCCTTCAAGGACAGCGTTTTCGCGAAGGACGCCGTCTTCGCCGACGCGGAGTTCAAGGGCACGCTCGATCTGCGCCGCGCACGGTTCGAGGGCTTCGGGGATCTGAGCTTCCGCGAGCCACCGGGCACGGTGTCGCTCTACAACACGTCGGTGGAACCGGCGAGGGACCACGAACTCCCGTCCGGCTGGTCCGTCGAGACCCTGCCGGACGGCCGCGCCCGGCTCACGGTGAAGGACTTATGAGGCGCCTGCTCTCCTCGCCGCTGCTGTGGACGTTGCTGTCCTCGGTCGTGGTGCTCGTCGGGGTCACCGCCTGGCTGCTGATGGACCGCGCGACCAGCCGCGGCGACGCGCTCAAGACCGGCGCGCTGGCGGGCGGGGCGATCGCCGCGCTCTACGGACTCTGGCTCAACGACCGGCGAAGGCGTACCGAAGAGGACCGGCACGAGATCGAGCGCAGCCGGATCTCCGACGAGCGCTTCGCCAAATCGATCGAACTGCTGGGCAACGAAGCCGATCAGGTCCGGGTCGGGGCGATGCATTCCCTCGCCGGGCTCGCCAGGACACGTCCCGAGTACCGGCAGACCGTGCTCGACGTGTTGTGCGCCTACCTGCGGCGGCCGTTCGAGCATCCGAGTTTCGATCCGGACCTCGACGACTGGGACGACAACGAAAAGCGGGCGGCGGCGGAGCGGGAACGGCTGGTCCGGCGTGCGGCCGAACGACTGATCCGCGACATCCTTCCCCACGCCGGGACGACCGGGCCGACGCTTTCGCTCAATCTCAGCGACGCCCGGCTCGACAAGCTGGGGCTGCTCGGCAGGCGGGTCGGCTGGTTCGGCGCGGATCGGTGCGAGGTGCTGTCCTATCTCGACCTCACCGACGCTCAGCTGTCCGGGAAGTTCCTGCTCGAGAACGCGACCATCCACGGCAGGTTCGAGGTCACCAGGGCGAGCTTCGAACGAAGGGTGTCGCTGGACAACCTGGTCGTCGAGGCGCCCGTCGACTTGAGCGTGGCGACCTTCCAGGAGGCGCCGTCGGTGGAGGGCGCGAAGTTTCCGGCAGGTTCGGCGTTGCCGCTCGTGAGTGGTAAGGACGGTTAGAACCGTCCTTACCACTCACGACGGCCTTTAGCCGAACAGTGCCGGGAGCGTCTTCTCCCAGGTCTCCCGAAGCTCGTCCAGCGTGAACTCCGTGATGTCCTGGAGTTCGAGGGAGCCCGATTCCGGGTCCACCACACCGGTCTTGCGCCACGGCAGGCCGCGCGCGGTGAGCATCTCGGTGAACCGCAGTTCCTCGGTGCGCGGCACGGCGACCAGCACGCGGCCCGCGGATTCGGAGAACAGCTGCACGAACGGGTCCTGCTCCGCGTCGAGGAAGACACGGGCACCGCACTGTCCGATGAGGACGGTCTCGACGAGCGTCTGGATCAGGCCACCGTCGGAGATGTCGTGCGCGGCGGAGATCATGCCGTCGCGGGAACCGGCGATGAGGATGTCCGCGAGCAGCTTCTCGCGCGCCAGATCGACGCGAGGCGGGCGGCCGCCGAGGTGGCCGTGCAGTTCGCGCGCCCAGGCGGAACCGTCCAGCTCGTCGTGGGTCTCGCCGAGCAGCAGCAGGGCTTCGCCCGCCTCGGCGCCGATTCCGGTGGGGATGCGGCGGGTGACGTCGTCGATCACGCCGAGCACGCCGACCACCGGGGTCGGCAGGATGGCCGTGTCACCGGTCTGGTTGAAGAAGCTGACGTTGCCGCCGGTGACCGGGATGCCGAGTTCGACGCAGCCGTCGGCCAGACCGTGCACGGCCTGCTCGAACTGCCACATCACCCCCGGGTCGGTCGGCGCGCCGAAGTTCAAGCAGTCCGACACCGCGACCGGCTTCGCGCCACTGGTGGCGACGTTGCGGTACGCCTCGGCCAGTGCGAGCTTCGCGCCCTCGTACGGGTCGAGGTAGACGAACTTGCTGTTGCAGTCGGTCGAGACGGCGACCCCGCGGCCGGTCGACTCGTCGATCCGGATGACGCCCGAGTCCGACGGCTGCGCGGACACGGTGTTGCCGCGCACGTAGCGGTCGTACTGGGAGGTCACCCATTCCTTCGACGCCTGGTTCGGCGACGAGATCAGCTTGAGGATGTCGGCGCGCAGTTCGTCCGAAGTGGACGGACGCGGGAGCTTGGCCGAGGTGTCGGCCTGCAGGGCGTCCTGTGTGGACGGTCGCTGGATCGGGCGGTCGTACACCGGGCCCTGGTGCGCGACGGTGTGCGCCGGCACGTCGACGACGACCTCGTCGTTCCAGGTGATGACCAGGTGCTCGCCGTCGGTGACCTCGCCGATGTCGGTGGCGATGACGTCCCACTTCTCGCAGACCTTCATGAACGCCTCGACGTTCTCCGGCGAGACGACCGCGCACATCCGCTCCTGCGACTCGCTGGAGAGCACCTCCGCCGGGGTCATCCCGGTGGCGCGCAACGGAACCCGGTCGAGGTAGATGTGCATACCGCCGTCACCGGCGGCCGCGAGCTCCGACGTCGCGCAGGAGAGCCCGGCGCCGCCGAGGTCCTGGATGCCGACGACGAGCTTCTGGGCGAACAGTTCGAGACAGCACTCGATGAGCACCTTCTCGGTGAACGGGTCGCCGACCTGGACGCTCGGGAGCTTCTTGCGGCCGCCCGAGCTTTCGTCGCCCGAGAAGGTGTCGCTGGCGAGGACGGACACGCCGCCGATGCCGTCGAGGCCGGTGCGCGCGCCGAACAGGATGATCTTGTTGCCCTTGCCCGAGGCGAACGCCAGGTGCAGGTCCTCGACGCGCATCGCGCCGACGCACAGGGCGTTGACCAGCGGGTTGCCGGAGTAGCTCGGGTCGAACACCAGCTCGCCGCCGATGTTCGGCAGGCCGAGGCAGTTGCCGTAGCCGCCGACGCCGGCGACCACGCCGGGCAGCACGCGCCGGGTGTCGGGGGCGTCCGCCGGGCCGAAGCGCAGCGCGTCCGCCACCGCGAGCGGGCGCGCGCCCATCGCCATGATGTCGCGCACGATGCCGCCGACGCCGGTCGCGGCGCCCTGGTACGGCTCCACGTAGGACGGGTGGTTGTGGCTCTCGACCTTGAAGGTGACCGCCCAGCCCTCGCCGATGTCGACGACGCCCGCGTTCTCGCCGATGCCGGCGAGCATCTTCTCCTTCATCTCGGGAGTGGCGGTCTCGCCGAAGTAACGCAGGTGCTTCTTCGAGGACTTGTACGAGCAGTGCTCGCTCCACATCACCGAATACATCGCCAGTTCGGCGTCGGTCGGACGGCGGCCGAGGATCTCCCGGATCCGGGCGTACTCGTCGTCGGCGAGGCCGAGCTCGACGTACGGCTGGGTCAGTTCGGGGGTCGCCTCGGCGCGTTGAGTGGTGTCAACGGTGCTGGTCACGGTGTCCGCATCAGGGTTCGCCACGGCCTTAAGAGTAGGTGAGGGGTCTGTTCACCCTGCCGTCGCCCACGGATAAATCGGTCGCGCCCGCGACGGTGATCCGCTTAACGTCGGCAATCGTGCTTTCCGCCACATATCCGCTTCCCCGGCTACGACTGCCCGCCAAGCCGACCGCCTGGCGGTACCTGGTCAGGATGATGCTCGCGCGTCCGGGACTGCTCGCCGTCTCGGCGATCAGCGGTGCGCTGTGGTCGCTTCCGATCGCCCTGCTGCCGGTCGCGATCGGCCGGGGCATCGACGCCATCGGCCGCGGCGACGGCGATTCCGTCTGGCTTTGGGGTCTCGCGGCCGCCGGGCTCGGGATCGCGCAGACGATCGCGGGCACGGTGCAGCACTTCGCGTCCTACGGCTGCTGGATCCACGGCGCCGGGGTGACGCAGCGCCTCGCCACCGAACACGCGGCGAAGCTGGGCGCGAATCTGCGCGACACGACCACCACGGGTGACGTGGTCGCGATCACCACCAGCGACATCAACCCGATCGGTGACTCCTTCGAGGTGCTCGGGCGGGCCTTCGGTTCGCTCATCGCGTTCATCGTCTGCGCGACGGCACTGCTGACGACTTCCCCGCTGCTCGGCATGGTCGCGCTGATCGGCGTCCCGCTGGCGGTGGTGGGCATCGGTCCGCTGTTGAAGCCGCTGGAGAAGCGTCAGACGAAGCAGCGCGAAGAGAAGACCGACGTCAACGCGCTGGCCGCGGACATCGTCTCCGGCCTGCGGATCCTTCGCGGTGTCGGCGGCGAGAAGCAGTTCCTCGACCGCTTCCGCCGCTCCAGCCAGCGGGTCCGGGCGGCCGGCGTCCAGGTCGGACGCAGCGAGGCGTGGCTCGCGGCGGCGGAGGTCGCGCTGCCGGGACTGGTCACGGTGGTCATCACCTGGCTGGGCGCGCAGCTGGCGATCAACGGCACCATCGGCGTCGGCGAGCTGATCACGTTCTACGGCGTCTCGGTCTTCCTGGTGATCCCGGTGACGACGGCGACCGAGTTCGCGGGCGTGCTGAGCGCCGCGCTGGTTTCGGCGCGGAAGGTGTGCAAACTGCTGTCCACCGAACGCACCCTCGCCGAGCCCGAGCACCCGGTGTCGTTGCCGGAAGGCCCGCTGGACCTGTACGACGAGACGTCCGGGATCAAGGCCGAGGCAGGGAAGCTCACCGTCATCGACGTCGGGGCCGACGCCGAAGCGGTGGCTTCACGGATGGCACGGTTCACCGATCCGGAGGAACCTGCGCTCGTCGGCGGGGTTCCGGTGGACCAGGTCTCCCTCGGCGAGCTGCGGCGACGGGTCGTGTTCGCGCACAACCAGGACATCTGGTTCTCCGGCGTGCTGCGTGAACAGGTCACCCCCGCCGAACCCGGCGACGTCGAGATCGCCGAAGCGCTGTACGCGGCGGACGCCGACGACATCGTGGACGCGCTGCCCCACGGCGTCGACGAGGTGATCGGCGAACGTGGGCGTGAGGTCTCCGGCGGTCAGCGGCAGCGGCTGAACCTGGCCCGGGCGCTGGCGACCGACGCCGACGTCCTGCTGCTCGACGAGCCGACCTCGGCCGTCGACGCGCATACCGAAGCCCGCATAACCGAACGCGTCGCGAAGCTGCGGCGCGGCAAGACCACCGTCGTGTTCAGCCAGAGTCCACTGTGGACTCATGTGGCCGATGTGGTCGTGAGTACGAAAGTACCGGCATGAAGAAGCTGCCGCTGGCAGACAAGAAGGACGTAAGACGGTGGATCAAGGAGACCGCGCGGGCCAACAAACGCGAGTTCTCCGTGATGCTCGGCCTGTTCTGTGTCGCGACCGCGATCGGGCTGGCCGGGCCGAGGCTGCTGGGCGCGCTGGTGGACGAGGTCGTCGACGGCACGACGGTCACCACGATCACCTGGCTCGCGGTCGCGTTCGTGGTCGTGCTGGGCGCGCAGGCCTGGTTCAAAGGTCTGGCCCGGCTTCGCGCGCGGGTGTTCGGTGAGCGGATCCTGGCGCGCAACCGCGAGGAGTTCGTCGGGAACGCGCTGAACCTGCCGCTCGGGACGGTCGAGGCCGCGGGCACCGGCGACCTGCTCAGCCGGGCTACCACCGACGTCAGCCGGATCGACCACGCGGTGCGCTTCGGCGCGCCGGAGATCCTGATCGCCGCCGTCACGGTGGTGTTCACGGTGGTGGCGATGGTGATCACGTCGCCGTTCCTGGCGCTGGGCCTGCTGGTCGCGCTGCCGCTGCTGGTACCGGTGAACATCTGGTACCAGCGGCGGATCCCCGACGTGATGCGGCGCATGCTCGACAAGTGGTCCGAGTTGCAGTCCACCACGCACGAGACCGCGGAGGGCGCGCGGACGGCGGAGGCGCTGAGCCTGACCGGCCGCCGGATCAGGACCGGGCACGACGGCCTCGACGCGTCGATGCTGGGCGAGCGCAAGATCCGGGCGCTGCAGATGCGGTGGATCCCGTCGCTGGAGATCAGTTACGTGCTGCCGGTGCCGGTGATGCTCGGGCTGGGCCTGCTCGCCTACTCGAACGGCTGGGAAGGGCTCGGCACGATCACCGCGATGCTCCTGTACTCGCAGGTCATGACCGGCCCTCTGAACGAGGCGCTGTTCTGGCTCGCGGACATCCAGGTCGCCGGGGCCTCGCTGCGGCGGCTGCTGGGCGTGCGGCCCGCTCCGTCTTCTGAGGCGGCGTCGGAGACTCCGCGCGGTCAGGACATCGAGGTCCGCGACGTGCGCTTCGGCTACAACGCGGACCGCGAAGTGCTGCACGGGATCGACCTGCGGGTGCCCGCCGGTGAACGGCTGGCGATCGTCGGCCCGTCCGGTGCCGGCAAGTCGACCCTGGGACGGCTGCTGGCCGGGATGTCGGCGCCGACGTCGGGTTCCGTGCGGATCGGTGGCGCCGAGGTGTCGACGCTGCCGGACGATGTCCTGCGCGGCGAGGTCCTGCTGCTGACGCAGGAGCAGCACGTCTTCGCGGGAACGCTGCGGGACAACCTCACGCTGCCCGCCGGGGACTGGACCGACGACCGGCTGCTGGCCGCGCTGGCCTCGGTCGGTGCCGCGGAGTGGGTGGCGAGCCTGCCGGACGGGCTGGACACGAAGGTCGGGGCCGGGGCGGTCGCCGTCCCGGCGGCGATGGCGCAGCAGCTGGCGCTGGCGCGGGTGGTGCTGGCCGACCCGCACACGCTGGTGCTGGACGAGGCGACGTCGCTGCTGGACACGGGTTCGGCGCGGGAGTTGGAGCGGTCGCTGAGCGCGGTGCTCGAAGGGCGCACGGTGATCGCGATCGCGCACCGGCTGCACACCGCGGCCGCGGCGGACCGGGTCGCCGTCATCGAGGGCGGCCGGGTGACCGAGCTGGGCTCGCACGCGGAGCTGCTGGCGGCTGGTGGGCCCTACGCGGCGCTAGTGGCCGCTGCCTCCTGAGACGCTATGAAAGGCCCCTTCCTGGCAAAATTTGCCAGGAAGGGGCCTTTCATGTCACGCGGTCAGGCGGAGACGAGGGCGTCCACGGCGCTGTAGAACATGCCGAGCCCGTCGTCGGAAGGCCCGGTGAGGGCGTCGATGGCGTGCTCCGGGTGCGGCATGAGGCCGACGACGCGGCCGTTCTCGCTGCGGATCCCGGCGATGTCGTTGCGCGAGCCGTTCGGGTTGCCGCCGACGTAGCGGAACACCACGCGGCCCTCACCCTCGAGTTCGTCGAGGGTGGCCTGCTCGGCGACGAAGCAGCCGTCGATGTTCTTCATCGGGATGAGGATCTCGGCGTCCTTGTCGTACCGGGTGGTCCACGCGGTGTCGTTGTTCTCGACGCGCAGCCACTGGTCACGGCAGATGAAGTGCAGGCCCGCGTTGCGGATCATCGCGCCCGGCAGCAGCCCGGCCTCGCACAGGATCTGGAAGCCGTTGCAGATGCCCAGCACCGGCATGCCCTTGTGGGCGGCCTCGATCACCGACGACATCACCGGCGCGAACCGGGCGATGACGCCGGCGCGCAGGTAGTCGCCGTACGAGAAGCCACCGGGGACGACGACGGCGTCGACACCCTTCAGGTCCTCGTCCGCGTGCCACAGCG
The DNA here is from genome assembly GCF_900105055.1 of Amycolatopsis lurida. NCBI lineage: Bacteria > Bacillati > Actinomycetota > Actinomycetes > Pseudonocardiales > Pseudonocardiaceae > Amycolatopsis > Amycolatopsis lurida. Next base: position 4,420,331 of record NZ_FNTA01000004.1, on the reverse strand, counting down.
GCACGGCCTCGGCGTCGGCGTAGCGGACCGCGCGGGCCGCGTCACCGTCGTCGAGCGTGCCGGGGAAGGTGATGACCCCGATGCGGGCGCTCACGCGTCAACCCGCTTGATGGTCCACTGCTCGATCACGGGGTTCGCGAGGAAACCCTCCGCGATCTTTTCGAGCGTCGCGTCGTCGACGGAGTCGTCGACCTCGATCTCGAAGTGCTTGCCCTGACGGATCCCGGTGATCCCGGTGAAGCCGAGACGACCGGCCGCGCCGAGCGCGGCTTGGCCCTGCGGGTCGAGGATTTCGGGCTTGGGCATGACGTCGACGACGACTCGGGCCACGGCAGGCTGCTCCTTATTCACGCAGGTCGTGGGTACCGCCAGAGCCTACTTCACTACGGTTGCCGCATGACCTACGGGCAGTACACACCGCCGAAGAAGTCGAAGGCCTGGCTCTGGATCACGCTGACGCTGGTCTTCGTCCTGATCGCGGGCGGTGTCGCGTTCACCGGTTTCGTGACGCCGGGGTTCTTCAAGGCCAAGGCCGACACCACCTCGCGCGCGACGCCGGAGCAGCTGAGCCAGTCTTTCGTGAACGGCGTCGGCGAAGGCCGCCTCAGCTCGCTCTGGTGCCCGATCCGCTCGAAGCGGTCCTACACCTCCGAGCAGGTCATGGCCGTCTCCGACGGCGCACAACTCAGCACACCCGCGTATCAGCGTGCGCCGCAGGAGTATTCGGCCGCGCTCACCACCGGCGGTCAGACCGTCGGGATCGCGATGATCCCCGGCGAGGGCGGCTGGTGCGTCCGCGACGCCAAGATCGGCGGCGAGCCCGAGCCGCTGCCGGGCATCGAGACGAAGCCGTCGCCGCGGTCCGGCGTCAAGACGGGGGAAGAGGCGGGGAACAAGTTCGTCGACGCGATCAACGCGCGCGACATCCCGGCGGCGCTGTCCGTGCTGTGCGAGAAGGTGCCGGACACGACGCGCGACGGCGTGCAGCAGATCATCCACGGCGAGGGCAGGTACACCGTCGACACCGCCGACGTGCTGACCACCGCGAAGCAGACGATCCTGCACCTCACCGGCGACGTCGACGGCGTCCGGAACCCCGGCCGGATCGAGACCGAGGACGACGCCGAGGGCGGCCCCTGCGTGGCCTCTTTTTCACCCGACTCCGACTGAGCTCGCACCGATCCTTCGTCTGGGGGATGCTCGGAGCGCGGCGCTGGGCCAAGATGAGCCCATTGGCGGGGCGTCAACACCGGGCGAGCAGCAGGAGGCACCGTGGCCGATCAGGACTCCTTCGACTACGTGATCGTCGGCGCGGGCAGCGCGGGATGCGTACTGGCGAATCGGCTGAGCGAGGATCCGTCGGCGCGGGTGCTCCTGCTCGAGGCGGGCGGCGAGGACGACGCCGACGAGATCCACATCCCCGCCGCCTTCCCCGGCCTGTTCAAGACCAAATGGGACTGGAACTACGAGACGGTCGAGCAGAAGCACACCGGCAAGACGCTGTACTGGCCGCGTGGGAAGACACTCGGCGGCTGTTCGTCGATCAACGCGATGATCTACATCCGCGGCAACCGCGCCGACTACGACGGCTGGCGCGACGGGCACGGCGCCGAGGGCTGGGGTTTCGACGACGTCCTGCCGTACTTCAAACGGGCGGAGGGGAACCAGCGGCTCGGCGGGCCGCTGCACGGCACCGACGGTCCGCTGAACGTCGAGGACCGGCGTTTCACGCACGAGCTTTCCCTCGCCTGGGTGGATTCCGCCGTCGCCTGGGGCCTCAAGCGCACAGACGACTTCAACGGCGAGTCGCAGGAAGGCGCCGGTGTCTACCAGGTGACGTGCAAAAAGGGCCGCCGCTGGTCGACGGCCGACGCGTACCTGCGGCCCGCGTTGGCGCGCCCGAACCTCACCGTGCGGACCAACGCGCAAGCCACCCGCGTCGTCTTCGAAGGCACGCGCGCCGTCGGTGTGTCCTATTTGGACAAGGGTGCCGAGACGACGGTGCGCGCGTCGACGGAGGTCCTGCTGAGCGGTGGTGCGGTGAACTCGCCGCAACTGCTGATGCTTTCCGGCATCGGCCCGGCGGAGCACCTGCGGGAGCACGGGATCGACGTCGTGGCCGCGCTTCCCGGTGTCGGCGACAACCTGCACGACCACCCCGCCTGCGGGATCATCTGGTCGACCCGCGGCACCACCGACCTCGTGGACGCGGCGACGCCGGGCGGTCTGGTGCGTTACCAGCTCACCAAACGCGGCCCGCTGGCCTCGAACATCGGCGAGGCGGGCGCGTTCTTCCCCGCCGCGGACGGTGTCTCGCCGCCGGATATGCAGATCCACGTCGCGCCGACGTTGTTCTACGACAACGGAATGCGGGAACCGACAGTGCCCGGCTTCACTTCGGCGGCGACCCTGGTGGACGTCGCGAGCCGGGGCCGTCTGCGGTTGAAGTCGTCGAATCCGTTGTGGAAGCCGGAAATCGACCCCGCCTACTACGCCGAGTCCGTGGACATGGAGAAGATGCTCGCCGGGATGCGCGCCCTGGTGGAGATCGGGAAGTCCGGTCCGCTGGCGCGGTATCTGGACAAGCCGTTCCTGCCGGAGCGCCACGACCTGACCGACGGCGAACTGGCCGACTACGTGCGCGAGAAGACGCAGACGCTGTACCACCCGGTCGGGACCTGCTCGATGGGGACGGGCGAGAACGCCGTCGTGGACCCGTCGCTGAAGGTGCGTGGAGTGGACGGGTTGCGCGTGGTCGACGCGTCGGTGATGCCCGTGGTGCCGCGCGGGAACACGAACGCGCCGACGATCATGGTGGCGGAGAAGGCCGCGGACCTCATCCGGGGCCGAGGCTGAAGGACGCTTTCCCCGCATCTCATGCGGGGAAAGCGTCCCTCAGCTCAGCGCTTTCCGTGCAGCACCGTGATCAGCTTCGCGACCAGAGCGTCCGTCTTTTCCTTGCGCGAGAACGAGGTCAGCACGATCGGCGCGGTGAAACGCTGCCGCGCGACGGCCTTCGGGCGGGCGAACTCGCGCAGGCCTTCCGGTCCGTGGATGCGACCGAAGCCCGAGTCGCCGACGCCGCCGAAGGGCAGCGAAGCGATACCGGCGAAGGAAAGCGGCGCGTTGATCGACGTCATGCCGGTGCGCAGACGGCCGGCCAGTTCAAGGCCGCGCGACTTCGAGAACACCGTCGAACCGAGGCCGTACTTCGTGTCGTTGGCCTTCGCGACGGCCTCGTCCATGTCGCGGACCTTGGCGATGGTGACGGTGGGGCCGAACGTCTCCTCCTGGACCGCCACGGAGTCCTCGGGCACGTCGACGAGCACCGTCGGCTGAACGTAGCGGTCTCCGACCGCGTCGACGCCGCCGACCAGCGCCTTCCCGCCGCGTTCGATGGCGTCCGCGATGTGGCGCTTGATCACCGCGAGCTGCGAAGGCATCGTCACCGGGCCGTATTGCGCGGCCGCGTCCGAGCCGGCCCGCACGTCTTTCGACTTCTCGACGACCTTCGCGACGAACTCGTCATGCACACGCTCGTGGACGTACACGCGCTCGACGCCGATGCAGGTCTGGCCCGAGTTGGAGAACGCGCCCCAGACGGTCGCGTCGGCGGCGGCTTCGAGGTCGGCGTCCGCGTCGACCAGGACGGCGTCCTTGCCGCCGGCCTCGATGATGACCGGGGTCAGCGTCTCGGCGGCCGCGGCCATGATCTTCTTGCCCGTGCCGGTCGAACCGGTGAAGGCGATCTTGTCGACGCCTCCCGTGACGAGCGAAGCGCCGGTCTCGCCGAAGCCGGTGATCAGCTGAAGCACCGGCCACTCCGGGACGACCTCGGTGAAGGCGTCGACCAGCCATTTCCCGACGCCGGGCGTGTACTCGCTCGGCTTGAAGACGACGGTGTTGCCGGCGGCGAGGGCGTACGCGATGGAGCCGAGCGGCGTGAAGACGGGGTAGTTCCACGGGCCGATCACGCCCACGACGCCGAGCGGCTGGTACTCGACCGTCGCCGCCTGGTTCGACATCATCAGCCCGGCCGCGCGGCGCTGCTTGCCGAGGATCTTGCGCGCGTGCTTGCCCGCCCACGCGATGTGCTCGATGGCGAGGACGCTCTCCAGCTGCGCGTCGGCGATCGGCTTCCCGGTCTCGTCGCGCACGACCTGGCACAGCTGCGGCAGCCTGCGGGTGATGACGCCCTTCCAGCGGCGCAGGCGTTCGGCGCGGCCGTCGTAGCCGAGCCCGGCCCACCATTCGGCGGCGTCCTTCGCGCGGGCGATGGCGGCGCGGACGTCGTCGGCGGTGTGCACCGGGTAGGTGCCGACGACCTCGTCGGTCGCCGGGCTGAGGGAATCGAAGGTCTCCCCCACGCTGTGCGCGGTCGGCTTCGGCTGGACTGCGGTCATCGACTTCTCCCGTGTCTCGGCTCAAAGCCCAGGCTACGACGTTACTGACGGCGTGCCAATAGCTCGCCTGGGGCGTGCCACCAGCATCGCACAGGAGACGAGCGCCGCAAGGACACCGAGAAGCGGGGCCAGCCAGACCGGCAGCACCCCGATCGCCAGCGAACCCAGCCCGAAGCCCGACGCCTGCACGGTGAAGGCCAGCGAGAACCCCTCCGACCGGCGGCGTTCCGGCAGCAGCTTCTGCAGGTTGACCGACGAGACGGCCATCAGCGGGCCGGTGCAGAGCCCGATCAGCGCGACCCCGCCGAGCAGCCCGGCCCAGCCGAAGCCCGCCGAAACCACGATCCCGCCGAGCACGAAACCGGCGAGGAACAGCCGCGGATCACCGGCCTTCCCCCGCGCCGCGTAGAGCGCGCTCCCGGCGATGCTGGCGCCGCACAGCACCACGATGACGATGGCCGTCGCCGATTCGGGCGCGCCGAGGCGCAGGACCAGCGGCAGCAGCCCGACCTCGATGGTCGACAACAGGAGCCCGACGGTGAACAACCCCGCCAGCCAGGGCACACACGCGGCGACCGGGATCGACTGGCGCTCGGCCGTCCTTTGTGGACTCTGGGTGACGGCGCGCCGCGGCACGAGCAGGGCCGCGAGCAGGGCGACGACGGCCATCGCGAGGATCGGGACGACCGGACCGGACGTCGCCAGGAGCGCCACCAGCAGCGGTCCACCGACGATGACGCCCTCCAGGATCATCGCGTCCACCGACACGGCCCTCGGCAGTTCGTCCTCGGTCACCGTCGCGGCGAGCAGCGTCCGGAAACCGCCGTTCAACCCGCCCGCGACCAGCCCCGGCGGGATCGCCAGCGCGAGCAGCACCCAGTCCGGGGCCCCCGCGGAAGCGACCGCGGCCAGCAGGAACAGTCCCGCGGCGACCAGCGGAAGCAGCACGACGAGACCGCGCGCGGGGCCGACACGGTCGAGCAGCCGTCCCGTCGGCACGGCGCCGACCATCTCGGCGGCGACGAAAACGGCCATCATGATCCCGCCGAGCCGATACGAGCCGGTCGTCGCGGTCGTCAGCACGGTGAAGGCCAGCGGCGCCATCATGCCGGGCAGCCGGTTCAGCTGCACCCCCGCCGACCAGCGCCAATACCCGGAATTCCGCAGCAACGTCATGTCACGAACCCTGCCGAACCTGGTCTGGTGCCGACCATTGATTAGGACATAACCTAATCCGATGATCGAGCTGGTGTTGACCGCCGAGAGCGCCAACCGTGTCCGCTTCGGCATCTCCCCGCTCGACGAGACCATGGGAGCGATGCAGACGCTGCTCGGACGGCGCGGGCATCCGAGCCATCTGCCGTGGCTGCGCGAGGCCGCCGCGCAGCTGCCGGACCTGCCCATCGACGGCTTCGCGAAGGTGATGAGCGCGCGGCACTACATCACCGATTTCCTCAGCCCGCCGCCGAGCGGCCCGGAGACCACCGCGTCGGCCCAGCTCGCCGAAATCCGCCGTACGGCACCGGAGCAGGTCGCGCATGAACTGTCCAAAGTAGACGCCGACCTGAGCGGACTGCCGGAAGATCCCGCCGAGGCGAGGGATCTGCTGGCGAGCCAGATGGAGATCGCCTGGACCGAACTGGTCGAACCGCATTGGCCCCGGATGCGCCGCTTCCTCGTCGCCGACATCGAGGAACGCTCACGACGCCTCGCCGCCGGCGGGATCGCGCTGGTGCTCGAAGACATCCACCCGCGCGTTCGGCTCGTCGGCGACGTCCTGGTGATCGAAATGAAGGAACGCGGCCGCGTCCACCTCGACCGACGCGGATTGCTGCTGATCCCCGGCGTCTTCGCGTGGCCTTCGGTCGGGGTGATCGCGATGGAGCCGTGGCAGCCTTCGCTGCTGTACCCGGCTCGCGGGGTGGCCGAACTCTGGTCGGATCCCGAACGTCCGCCCGATGCGCTCGCGGGAGTACTCGGCAGAACGAAGGCCGCGCTGCTCACGACGCTCAACGAACCCGCGAGCACGACCGAACTGGCGCGCAGGCTGGGCTTCTCCGCGCCGACGGTCTCGCAGCATCTGACCGCGATGCGCGCGGCGGGCCTGCTCGACACGCGGCGCCGAGGCCGCGAAGTGCGCTACCTGCGCACCGAACTTGGCGACGCCCTGCTCCGGGCATAGGCTGGAATCGAACTACCGCGAAGGAGAACACCGATGCGTATTGTCCACTTTGGACACGCTTGCACCCTTCTGGAGACCGAGGGCGCGCGGATCCTGATCGACCCCGGCACCTTCTCCGCGGGCTTCGAAGGCGAGCGTGAGCTGGACGCCATCCTGATCACCCATCAGCATTTCGACCACCTCGACATGGAAAGGCTGCCCGCGCTGCTGGCGGCGAACCCCGGGGTGCGACTGATCGTCGATCCGGGTTCCGCCGAAGCGGTGGGAAAGATCGGCACCGAATTCCAGATCGCGAATCCCGGGGACGCCTTCGAAATCGGGTCCAGCGCCGTCAACGTCGTCGGGGGTGAGCACGCGGTGATCCACGAGGAGATCCCGGTGATCCCGAACGTCGGCTACATCGTCGACCACGGCGCGTTCTACCACCCTGGCGACTCGTTCTTCGTGCCGGAGCAGAAGATCGACATCCTCGGCCTGCCCACCGGCGCCCCTTGGCTCAAGGCAGGCGAGGCCGTCGACTACCTGCGTGCGGTGTCGCCGCGCCTCGCCGTGCCGATCCACGAAGCCGTCCTCGCGCGGCCGCAGATGCACTACGGCCTGTTCGCGAACCTCGCCCCGGAAGGCACCGAGGTGAAGGTGCTCGATGTCGGGGAGCCGGTGAAGCTTTAGCTCCGATATGCCAGTTTCCGCACCAGGATCTCCGCAGGCCCCCGATAGGACCTGCGGTGCATCAGGTACGCGACGACCACCGTCAGCAGCCACACGCCGAGCCCGCACGCGGCCGCCACGAACGTCTCACCGGCGAGACCCAGCATGAACGGCGGCGCCAGGATCAGCCACGCCACCGACTGGAACAGGTACGCGCTCAACGTCCGCTGGCCGAGCGCGGAGATCGCGGTGGCCACGACACCGCGGCGCTTCTCGCCGACCGTCATGCCGATGAGTCCGAACAGGCTGATGTATCCGATCGCGCCGAACAGACCGGCTCCTTCGTACATCAGCTTGGCGAGCCCGGCGGTCCCCTCGTCGAAGCCGACGTGATCTCCGGCGAACAGGCCCATCGGCAACGCACCCGCGATCGCGACGCCGAAGCCGCCGAACAGGCCGACGAGGAGAACCTTTCGGTTCGGCTCCTCCAGCACGCGTTTCTTCGCGGCCCAGGCGCCGACCCAGACGAAGAGGATCGACGACAGCAGGACCGCCGTGCTCATCGGCCATTCGGTGAGGCGCTCGCGCACGGCGTCGCCGTACGTCGGCGCCAGTGACGACACGTCCTCGACGGACGGGACCGGCGCGCTCCCGGAGTTCCCGGTGAGCACCAGGTACATCAGCACGGCGAGGTAGCAGACGCCGAACCCGAGGTACACCATCGGAATCCGGTAGAAACCCTTGCCACGCCTCAAGAGCAGCAGGGTGAACACCACGCCGATCACGCCGTACGCGCCGAGCACGTCCCCGGAGAAGAACAGCACCCCGTCGACGGCACCGAAAACCAGCAGCCACGCGTGACGGCGAAGCAGAATGCCACGCGTCCGCGGCCACGGCTGCCCCAGCGCTTCCTGGCGGTCGGCGAACTGCACCATCCCGTAGCCGAGCATCATGCCGAACAACGGCAGCGCGCACGCGTGGACGAACACGAACAGCAGCACGAAGTACGGCCGTTCCAGACCCTGCGGCGTCTGGTCCACGCCCGGCGTGTTCCCGAGGAAGATGCTCGCGGTATGCGCCAGCGCGACGAGCAGGAGCGCGAAACCCCTGGCCAGATCCGGTGCGAGCACACGCTCACCCGTCGGTGTCGATGTCATGGATCCCCCTTTAGTATCCAACGTACACTAATTAATGTCCGACGGATACTAAAGGCAGGGAGGTGCCTTGTCAGCTGGCGTCGACGAGAGCGGCGATGCCGTCGAGCACGACGCCGAGACCGAAGTCGAAGTCGGAGTTCTGGCCGGAGTCACCGAGTCCTGAGGCCAGGAAGCCCGCGGCATCGGGGAAACGCTCGGGGTCGATCAGCGCGGCGAGGCCTTTGCCGTAGGCCTGCTCGGCCTGCGCCTGGCTCAACCCTCTGCCTTTCCTTCCCTCGGCGAGCTGGATGGCCTGCGCGCAAGCGAGGCGGACATAGCCGCCGACCAGCACCAGGATCCCGCCCTTGGTGCCCCAGTCGAGGCCGGTGTCGCGCAGCGTGCGCAGGATCGCGTCCATCCAGGCGACCGCGTGCGGCCCGGCCGGAGGACCGGTGAGCGGCAGCTCGACCAGCCACGGGTGCTTCATCAGGACATCGCGGTTGGCCTCGGCCAACCTGGTCAGCTCGGCCCGCCACTGGCCGGTGGACTCCACCCGCGGCGGATCGCCGATGGCGAAGTCGGCCATCAGCTCCAGCAGCTCCGCCTTCGAACCGATGTGGCGGTACAGGGACATCTTCGTGACGCCCAGATCCTTCGCCACGCTCGCCAGCGTCACGTTCGCGACGCCTTCACGATCGGCGAGGTCCACCGCGGCCGCCACGACACTGTCGATGTCGAGTACGGACGGCCTGCCGCGCGTCGGGCGCTCCGCTCGCCGCCAGAGCCGCATCAGCGTCGCCGGTGCGTCTCCCTCGTCGGTCATCCCGACAATTTAACCCGCGTTCGAGAGAGCGAGCCGTAGGTGGCTCCGAAAGCGCGGTTCTCCAGCGAGACGTCGACGGCGTCGAGGAACGCCTGCCGCAGCCCCGGCCGGGCGAGGTCCGCGGCGTCGATGCCGAGCCGGACGAGCCCGCCGCGGCGCGCGGCCCTGGCGGCGGCCAGCACCAGCGCGAAACACCGGACGGTCTCCGTCCGGTGCGAGGGCCCGCCGAACTCCTGCACCCTGGCGCGCCGCACCTCACCGGACACCAGGTCCCGTACCGAGGCCAGGTCCGCGCACAGCCTGAACCCGTGCTCTCGCAGAGCCTGGAGGGTGCCCTCGGAAGCGATCCAGCGCGGTGGCGCGAAACCGTCGACGGCCATGCCGTTGGCGTCGAGCGCCGCCTTCGCCGCGATGAGCCGCAGCCGCGCCTCGTGCGCGGGAAGCGCCGCGAACTCGGCGCGTTTACCCAGGTAGACGGCGCGATGGGTAGGCGGTACCTGATGGTCGTAACCGTGCAGGAGGACGGAGTCGCCCTGGGTGCGGCGCGTCCTGACCCACTCGGTCACGGGGCCCTCGCCGGTGCGAGCGGCGTAGAGCACGGACAACGGGACCCTGCGCCGGTCGAGTTCGGCCGCGAGATCGGCACAGCGGTGCAACGTCCGGGTGGTCACGCCGGACAGGGAAACCAGCAAACGTGCATCCACCCCACCAGTGAGCCAGCCGGGGCTTTCGCTCGCCTGACGTCGGAGTGAACTCCGCAGGTCAGGCGGGCCAATCCTGCAGCGACCGGCCGGTGATGCGTTCGTAGGACTCGATGTACCTCGCCCGCGTGGCGGCGACGATGTCCTCGGGCAAGGGCGGTGACCCCGGTCTGTCCCGGCGATGCCAGCCGGACGCGGGACTGGTGAGCCAATCCCGCAGCGGCTGCTTGTCGAACGACGGCTGCGGGCTGTCCGGCGCGTATCCACCGGCCGGCCAGTAGCGCGAGGAGTCCGGGGTCAGGACCTCGTCGGCGAGCACGAGGTTCCCCTCGCGGTCGATGCCGAATTCGAGCTTCGTGTCCGCGAGCAGGATGCCGCGTTCGGCGGCGAACTCCGCGCCGCGGCGGTACACCGCCAGCGTCGCGTCTCGGACCTCCTCGGCCCGTTCGCGGCCGAGTTGCCCGACGACGTCGGAGAAGGCGATGTTCTCGTCGTGCGAGCCGCGGTCGGCCTTCGTCGCCGGCGTGAAGATCGGTTCGGGGAGCCGGGACGACTCGGTCAGGCCCGGGGGAAGTTCGACCCCGCAAACCCTGCCGCACGCGCGATAATCGGCGAGGCCGGTACCGGTGAGGTAACCGCGGGCGACGGCTTCGAGCGGCAGCATCGCCAGCCGCCGCACCAGCAGCGCGCGGCCGCGGACCTCGGCGGGGATGCGTTCGTCTTCGTAGGAGACCAGGTGGTTGGGGAGGACATCGGAGAGCAGGGAGAACCAGAACACGCTCATCGCGGTGAGCACCCGCCCCTTGTCCGGGATGGGCGTGTCGAAGACGACGTCGCAGGCGGAGATCCGATCCGAAGTGACGAGCAGCAGATGCTCGTCATCGACGGCGTAGAGCTCACGGACCTTGCCGGCGGCGATCTTCGGGTATTCGAGCGTCGTCACGGCTGCACCCTAGCGATCAAGGATGATGGCTGATCATGCCGATCCACTGCGTTTCGTTCACGACCGACTACGGGCTGAGAGACGGTTTCGTGGCCGCGTGCCACGGCGTGATCGCGCGGATCGCGCCGTCCGTACGGGTGATCGACGTGAGCCACGAGATCCCTCCGCAGCAGGTCAGGACCGGCGCCGAGGTACTCGCCCAGACCGTGCCGTACCTGCCGGAGTCCGTCCATCTCGCCGTCGTGGACCCCGGCGTCGGCACGGCGCGGCGCGGTGTCGTGGTGGTCACCGAGCGCGGAATGCTCGTCGGCCCGGACAACGGACTCCTCATTCCCGCCGCCGAAACACTCACCGGGGTGATAGCCGCGTACGAACTCGCGGCGCCGGAATACCGCCTTCCGGTGACTTCGTCGACGTTCCACGGGCGTGACGTCTTCGCCCCCGCGGCGGCGCATCTCGCGCTCGGCGTCGCCCCGGAGGAGTTCGGGCCGCGCGTCGACGACCTCGTGCGCCTGCCGGACCCGTTCGTGGCGGTGTTCCCCGGCAAGCTGGTGGCCGAGGTGCTCACGGTCGACCACTTCGGCAACGTCCAGCTCGCCGCGAGCCCCGCCGACCTCGAACTGGCCGGACTGTCCGGCACGGTCTCCGTCAGCAGCGAACACGTGCTGGTGAAAGCACTGGTCGGCGACACCTTCGGCACGGTGCCGCCGGGCCGGAACGTGCTTTACACCGATTCGGCGGGACGGCTCGCGGTCGCCGTGAACGGCGGTTCGGCCTCGGACGTGCTCGGGCTGGGGCCCGCCCAGGAGTGCACGATCACCTCGTCGCCGACGGACACCTGACCCGGGCCGGTCACCGCCATCTTGATCCCGAACGAGACGCCGCCCTCGGGCTCGCGGCGGTAGTCGGCGAGCGAACGGATCGGTTCGGGGCCGGCCTTCTGGCCGGTCTCCTGGTCGACCATCGGCACCGTGCAGCGGATGCAGACCTTGGCGTACCCCAGGTCGAGACCACCGGCGGTGAGCGAGCGGACGTCGTCCTCGCGGTGCGGCTCCGGCCAGCCCGAGACGACGATGTTGGGCCGGAAGCGATCCATCGGCACGGCCTCGGCACCACGCGACGCGATGCGTTCGTTCAGACCGTCCAAAGAGGACTCGGAGGTCAGCAGGACCGCGTGCGCGTCGGCGAAGGCCGCGGTGCCCGGAATCTCACCGTTGGTGACGCGTTCGTGCTCGGGCGCGAGGCCGACGAACACCGACGGCAGCCCGAGGACGGCGGAGAACCACTCGGCGGCCTCGGCACCCTGATGGACGCCCTTGCCCTGCCAGGTGAACGTCGCCGCGGGATGCCGCGGCCCGTCCGTGACCGTCTCGACCAGCAGATCCTCGACGTCGGGAGCGGCGAGCCGCAGACGGGCGCCGTCGTCCAGGACCGCCGGCCGGATCGAGGCCATCACCGGATGCTTCCGCTGGCTGCGGAACTCGCCGTCCGGGGAGACGACCATCCAGGCACGGTCGAACCGCAGCCCCGCCGGGGTGACGTCGGCCGTTTCGACCGACGTCCCGGCGCAGCCCTTGACCGGGTAATAGACCAGCTTCGCCACTCTCGCCATAGCCGCAGGTTAACGAGTCAGGTCTCGTGAGTGGTAAGGACGGTTAGAACCGTCCTTACCACTCACGAGACGTGCCCCACCACGCCACCGCCGCCCTTGCTCGCCGGCTTCTCACAACACCTGCGACAGGAACCGCTGAAGCCGCTCGCTCCGCGGAGCGTCGAAGATCGCCTCCGGAGCACCCTGCTCGACGATCTTCCCGTCGTCCATGAACGCGACCTCGTCGGCGACGCCGCGCGCGAAACCCATCTCGTGGGTGACCACGAGCAGCGTCAGGCCGCGCTCGGCCAGCCCGGCCATCAGGGTGAGGACGCCCTTGACCAGCTCCGGGTCCAGCGCGCTGGTCGCCTCGTCGAACAGCATGACCTCGGGCTCCATGGCGAGCGCCCGCGCGATCGCGACCCGCTGCTGCTGCCCGCCCGAGAGCGCGCTCGGCCGGTACGGCGCCTTGTCGGCGAGGCCGACCTCGGCGAGCCGGGCGTGCGCGATCTCCGCCGCCTCCGCCTTGCCGAGCTTCCGGACGCTGCGCAGCGGCAGCGTGATGTTGTCCAGCACGCTGCGGTGCCCGAACAGGTTGAAGTGCTGGAACACCATCCCGACCCGCTGCCGCAGCGCGTCCGGGTCGGACGAGATGACGCTCTCGCCGCCCAGCAGCAGGTCGCCCGAGTCGGGCTCCTGGAGGCGGTTCACACAGCGCAGCAACGTCGACTTGCCGGAGCCGGACGGGCCGATGATGCAGGTCGTGCGCCCCTTCTCGACCTTGAGGTTCACGCCCTTCAGCACTTCGAGGGTGCCGAAGGAGACGTGGATGTCGCGGAGTTCGACGCTGGAGGAACGTACGGCGGTCGTCATGACATCGGCACCTTTCCGGCGTTCAGCAGTTCCGTCTGGCCGCCGTCGTCGTCGACCCGGATCTTCTTGCCGGTGCGCAGCTTCTTGTCGATGTAGTTGACCAGATGCGTCAGCGGCACGGTGATCACCAGGTACACCGCACCCGCCGCGACCAGCGGCGACAGGTTCCCGGTGTTCGCCGCGAGGTCCTGCCCGATGCGGAACAGGTCGCGCTGTTCGGCGAGGAAGCCGAGGAAGTACACCAAGCTGGAGTCCTTGACCAGCGCGATGAACTGGTTCACCAGCGCGGGCAGCACACGCCGCACCCCCTGCGGGATGACGACGAGCGTCATCGCCTTGGTGTAGCTCATGCCCAGCGCGCGGCTGGCCTCCATCTGTCCTTTTTCGACACTCTGGATACCGGCGCGGAAGATCTCGCCGATGTACGCGGCGGCGATCAGGCTCAGCGCCAGAATGCCCAGCGGGTACGGATTCCGGGACAGCGACGGGATCAGGATCCCGCCGCCCTGCCCGATCACCAGGATGGTCAGGATCGCGGGCAGGCCGCGGAAGATGTCCGTGTACACCCGGGCGGGCCAGCGCAGCCACGCCTTGCTGGACAGGCCCATGGTGGCCAGCAGCATGCCGAGCACGGTGCCGATCAGCGCCGAGAACACCGACAGGATCAGTGTGTTCAGCAGGCCGGTCCCGAGGAGGTCAGGGAAGACCTCCCAGATGTACTCCCAGTTCAGAAAGGTGTTGAGGAAATCGTCCACTTACTTCTGCCCGGCCTTGAACTCCGCGGGCACCGGCGCGTTCGGCTCGAACCGCTGGTGCACCTTTTCCCATGTCCCGTCGGCGATGACCGCCTTGAGCCCGGCGTTGATCTTGCCGGCCAGCTCGGTGTTGCCCTTCTTGACCGCGAAGCCGTGCGGGATGGTCGTGGTGATCGCCTTGACCACCTTGAGCTTCGCGTCCGGGTTCTTCGCCGCGTAGTCCTCGGCGGTCGCCTGGTCGAAGATCGCGCCGTCGATCGCGCCCGATTTGAGCGCGGCGAGGGTCGCGGCGTCCTGCGGGAACTTCACGGCCTGCGCGGTGGGCGCGTTGGCCGCCAGCCAGCTGTCCGACACCGTGCCCTGCACGACCCCGATCCGTTTGCCCGCCAAGGAGTTCTCGTCGGTGATACCGGTGCCCTCGCGGGCCTCGATGCCGAGCGACTGGTAGTTGTACGGCGCCGAGAAGTCGACGGTCTTGCGGCGTTCGTCGGTCTGCGAGATCCCCGAGCTGCCGATGTCGAACTTGCCGTTGGCGACCTGGCTCAGCAGGGTCGAGAACTCCGTGGAGACGAACTCGAGCTTCAGGTTCTGGTGCGCGGCGATGGCCTTCAGCAGCTCGTTGTCGAACCCGGTGAACACGCCGTTTTCCTGATAGGCGTTGGGTTTCGAGTCGCTGAGCGTGCCGACGCGCAACGTGCCGGCACTGGCGCTTTCACCGCCACCGCACGCTGCCAGCACCGCCACGAGGACGGCGCCGACAGCGGCGGCGAGTGACTTCTTCATCGTGATCCTCACGCCTTGAACTGGGCCGGGACCGGGGCCGTCGGCAGGAACTTCTCGTGCAGCTTGACCCAGGTGCCGTCGGCGATGACCTGCTTCAGGCCTTCGTTGATCTTGGTGAGCAGCTCGGTGTTGCCCTTCTTCACCGCGAAACCGTGGGGCACGTCGGTGGTGAAGGACTTGACGACCTTGAGCTTCGCGTCGGTGCTCTCCTTGACGTTCGTCTCGGCGATCGCCTGGTCGAGGATGTAGGCGTCGACGGCACCGCTCTTGAGCGCGGCCAGCGCCGGCGCGTACCCGGGGAAGCGCACGGCCTGCGCGTCGGGCACCGTCGAGGTGAGCCACTTGTCGCCGACGGTCGCCTGGATGACCGCGACCCGCTTGCCGGAAAGGCCCTTCTCCTCGGTGATCGGCGAGCCGTCCTTGGTCTGGATGCTCATGACCTCGAAGTTGTACGGGCTGGAGAAGTCGACGTTCTTCTTGCGCTCGTCGGTCTGCGCGATGGCCGAGCTACCGATGTCGAACTGGTTGTTCGCGACCTGGCCCAGCAGCGAGGAGAAGTCGGTCGAGGCGAACTCGAGCTTCAGGTTCTGCTTGGTGGCGATGGCCTTCAGCAGCTCGTTGTCGAAGCCGGTGTAGTTGCCGTTCTCGACGTAGATGTTCGGCGGCGCGTCGCTCAGCGTCCCGACGCGCAGGGTCTTCTCGGTGGCGGACTCGCCGCCACCGCAAGCGGCGAGGACGGCGACGAGGCCCGCGGCCAGCGTGGCGAGCAAGGTTTTCTTCATGGTTCAGACCCCCGCGTTCTGGACGGGCAGGCCGGGGCCGCCCTTTTCGAGTTCCTTGGGCAGCGGCTCGGTCTTGAAGAACTGAGCGTGCAGGCGGGCGACGGTGCCGTCCGCCACGGCCTTCGCGAGGCCGTCGTTGAGCTTCTTCAGCAGTTCCTTGTTGTCCTTGCGGACGGCGAACGCGGACGGCGTGTCCTTGGTCTCGACGGTGTAGCCGAACTCCAGCGGCACGTCCGGGTTCTGGTCGATGTACTTCTGCCCGATGTCCTTCGGCACGACCCAGCCGTCGAGGCTGCCGGCCTTCAGCTGCGCGAAACCGGCGTTGTAGTCCGGGAAGCGGACGACGTTGGCGCCCGGGACCTTGCCGCTGGCGAAGTCGTCCTGCACCGACGCCTGCACGACGCCGAGCCGCTTGCCAGCGAAGGCGCCGACGTCCTTGAGGGACGCGCCCTTCCTGGTGAGGATCGTGGTGAACCCGGTGCTGTAGCCGTTGCTGAACGCGACGGTCTTCTTGCGGGCCTCGGTGGTGGAGATCGTGGAGCTGCCGATGTCGAACTTGTTGGTGGCGACGGCGGCGAGCAGACCGGCGAACTCGGTGCCGACGAACTCGACCTCGAAGCCCTCGCGCTTCGCGATGTCGCGCAGCAGTTCGTTGTCGTAGCCGGTGAAGGTGCCGTTCTCCAGGTAGATGGACGGCGGCGCGTCGGTCAGGGTGCCGACCCGCAGCTTCTGGCCGCTCGCGCCCGCGTCACCGGAGCCGCAGGCGGCGAGGGCGAGGGTGGCCGCTCCGGCCGTGACGACGGCGACGAATTTCGACAGCGTGGATCTCATCGCTTCTTCCGTGGGTTTCGGCGCGCAAGGCGCGATACAAACACGCCAGGCCGCCTCATGGGCGGCCTGGCGCTCCGGGTTCAGCGATCGAGATTAGGCATTTCGCCCGATCGAGTAACTTCGTCTCACTCTGTGAACACCCCGGGGTGGGGCTGCTCACAACGCGCGTGAAGGCCCCCTTCCCTCGGCTGAGCCGAGGGAAGGGGGCCTTCACGCGCGGTCAGAGGATCGGTGCCGGCGAGTAGTTCACCGCCTCCGGGAAACGCTCCAGGATGCCCTCGACGCGGGCCGCGATCGCGGCCACCTGACGGGGCGCGACACCGGTGAACGAGATCCGGTCCGCGAGGAGTTTGTCCAGCTCACCGCGGTCGAGCGGGATGCGCTCGTCGGCGGCGAGCCGGTCGAGGAGGTCGTTCTCCGCCAGCCCCTGCTCCCGCATCGCGAGCGCGACGCCGACGGCGTTCTCCTTGATCGCCTCGTGAGCGGTTTCACGCCCGACGCCCGCCCGGACCGAGGCCATGAGCACCTTGGTGGTCGCGAGGAACGGCAGATAGCGATCGAGCTCACGTCCGATGACCGCCGGGAAGGCACCGAACTCGGCCAGCACCGTGAGGAAGGTCTCCAGCAGACCGTCGAGCGCGAAGAACGCGTCGGGCAGCGCGACCCGGCGGACGACGGAGTCGGACACGTCGCCTTCGTTCCACTGGTCGCCGGCGAGTTCGCCGATCATCGACAGGTAGCCGCGCAGCACCACGGCGAGCCCGTTGACGCGCTCGCACGAACGGGTGTTCATCTTGTGCGGCATGGCCGACGAGCCGACCTGGCCCGGCTTGAAGCCTTCGGTGACCAGCTCGTGGCCGGCCATCAGGCGGATGGTCTTCGCGAGGCTCGACGGGGCGGCCGCGAGCTGGACGACGGTGGACAGCACGTCGAAGTCGAGCGAACGCGGGTACACCTGGCCGACGCTGGTGAACACGTTCTCGAAGCCGAGGTGGGCCGCGACCCGCGACTCCAGTTCGTCCAAAGTGGACTCGTCGCCGAGCAGGTCCAGCATGTCCTGCGCGGTGCCGACCGGGCCCTTGATCCCGCGCAGCGGGTAGCGGCCGATGAGGTTTTCGAGCCGGTCGAAGGCGACCAGCAGCTCGTCCGCGGCGGTGGCGAAGCGCTTGCCGAGCGTCGTGGCCTGCGCGGCGACGTTGTGCGAACGGCCCGCCATCACCGTGTCGGCGTGTTCGACCGCGATCGCCGTGAGCCGGGCGAGCACCGCGCCGACGCGGCCGCGGACCAGCTCCAGCGAACGCAGCACCTGCAGCTGCTCGACGTTCTCGGTGAGGTCCCGCGACGTCATGCCCTTGTGGACGTGCTCGTGCCCGGCGAGCGCGTTGAACTCCTCGATGCGGGCCTTCACGTCGTGCCGGGTGACCCGCTCGCGCGCGGCGATGGAGTCGAGGTCGACCTCCCCCAGCACACGTTCGTAGTCGGCGACGACACCGTCCGGCACCTCGACGCCGAGGTCGGCTTGCGCGCGGAGCACGGCGAGCCAGAGCTCACGCTCCAGCACGACCTTGCGTTCCGGGGACCACAGTTCGACCAGCTCAGGCGAGGCGTAGCGGCCGGCGAGCACGTTGGGGATGCGGGGCTTGTCCGTCACGCGGCCAGACTAACCCCCCGCAATTCGTCACCTACTTGCGCCACAAGCGCGCCGTGACACCTCGCCCTGACTGCAAGTAGGTGACTAATTGCGGGGGTCGAGGGCGCGTTGGAGCATCCGGGCGGCGGCGGCGCGCGGCTCCGGGTCGACCTCGATCAGCGCATTGACCACGGCACCGTCGACCAGGGCGACCAACCGCTCCAGTTCGGTGCCGTCCACGGGTGTGCCGGAGCGCGCGAAGATCTCGTGGAGCAGTTCGTACAGCTGCGCGGACAGCGTCCGCATCAAGGGCCGAAGGTACGGGCGGCGGCCTGTCCCGACGAGGCGTTCGTAGCGCAGGAGGACCGCTTCGGCGTCGGCCTCGCGATCAGGGCGGAGCGGGCCGAGGAGCATGTCCAGCACCAGGTCGACGGTGGCTTCGACACCGCGGTTGCGGGTCGCCAGCTCGTCGAGGCGACGCCGCCCGGTCTCCAATTCCACCTTCGCGTGATGTTCCACCGCGGCGGTGACCAGCTCTTCGAGCGAGTCGAAGTAGTACGTCGTCGAGGCCAGCGGCAGCCCGGCGCGTTCGGCGACCGCACGATGCCGCACGGCGTCGAAACCACCCTCGGCCAGCAGCGACGCGGCGGCCTCGATGAGCTCGGCCCGGCGTCGCTCACCCTTCGGTGTGGTCGCTGCGGCGGTCATGGCGGGCTATTTTGCCAGGCGCGCTCAGTAGCGGGCGGCGAGCACGCCGGCCAGCCTGTCGACGTCGGACTCGGGGAGGGCGGGCCTGCCCGAGCCGTCGCCGAGGCTCACCACGACCACCAGTGATCCCTTGGCGGTGGTCCGCTGGGCACTGGACGCCCCTGTCGGCAGGGTCGGGACCGACGACCCTGCCGGGAAGACCGCGGCGGAGACCGTGCCGCCCGGCACCGGGAACCCCGCGGACCTCGCTCCCGTCGTACAGAGGTCGCCGGGCGTCGATTTGGCGACATCCACGGGGACCGGGAGCTCGCCAGCGAGGGCGGTGGCGAGCTCCCGGTCCACCTGGTCGCACCCGTAGGTGCCTTCGGCCGTCTTCTGGCCGGTCCTCTCTGACCCGTCGCCCCCCTGCTGAGGCGGCGGGTTCGAGAAGTTCGAGGCGTCCCCGCTGTCAAGAGGACGTACGGACGCCGCCCCGGGTTGCCCCGCGGAGGCCGCTTCGTTGTCGGATTTGACCGCGCTCCCCATCTGGAGCTCGCTGCCGCCGAGCACGCCGAACATGCCCACTCCGGCCAAGACCAAAACCACCGCACTACAGGCCACCGCGATACCGTTTCGGCGTCGAGCGGTGGCGCGTTTCGAGGCGCGGACCACGTCGGCGGTGTCGAAGGTCGGCGACGGCGCGTCGCCGGGGGCGTCACGGAACAACGCCTTCAGGTCATTCTCGTCCATCCCGTGCCACCTCCTCCTTCTCCATGACCTGCCTGAGGTTCGCCAGCCCTCGCGCGGTCTGGCTCTTAACATTTCCTTCGCTGCACCCGAGCGCCTTCGCCGCCGCACCGACGTCCAGCCCTTCGAAGAACCTGAGCACCAGCACGGCCCGCTGCTTCGGGGGCACTTCACGCAACGCGGCCAGCAGGTCCTCCCTGGTGACGACCTGCTCGCCGAGGTCGAAGCCGTCCTGCGGCGGTTCGGGCAGCTCCTCGGTCTGCCACTCCCGCCGCCACGGCCGCCTCGACTCGTCGATGGCCGCCCTGACCAGCGTCTTCCGCACGTAGGCGTCGGTCGCCGCCCGTTCTCTGATCTTCTTCCACCTCCGGTGCAGCGCGACGAACGCCGTCTGCGCGAGGTCGTCCGCACGATGCCAGTCACCGCAGAGCATGTACGCGGTCCTGCGCACGGAGTCCCGCTTCGCGGCGAAGTACTCCGCGAACTCTTGTTCGTCGCGCTGGTTCACGCGGTTTTTGTCTCCGCTCTTGCCTCGTCGGTGGGTAGGACGGAACCGGGGGCGTCCACGGTTGCATGAGCGGGCGTGGCGGACCAGCCGGGGAGGAGATTCACCGCAGGCCCGTCGATGTGATGTGATCGTACCGTGACCTCGCGCTCTCTCCCGCAGATCGATTTCCGCTCCGACACCGTCACCCGGCCGGACGACGTCATGCGCCAGGCCATGGCGAAGGCCGAGGTCGGCGACAACGTCCTCGACGGCGATCCGACCGTCGGCGCACTGGAACAGCGCGCCGCGAAGCTGCTCGGCATGCCCGCCGCGCTCTGGACGCCGACCGGGACGATGGCGAACCTGATCGCGTTGAGCATTCACCTCCAGCGTGGTGACCGGTTCCTCGCGCCGCGCGGCTCGCACGTGATCACCGACGAGCTCGGGTCCGCCGCCTGGCTCGCGGGCGGCATGCCGGAGCCGCTGGAGCACGACGCCGGACCGGGGCGGCCGACGCCGGAAACGCTTTCGGCCGCGATCGGCGTCCCCCGCGGGCCGTACTACGCGCTGCACACGCCGCTGCTGTGCCTGGAGAACACGCACAACACGGCCGGTGGCGCGGTGACCCCGCCCGACGAGCACGCCCAGCTGGTCGCGGTGGCGAAGGAGGCCGGGCTGACCGTGCACCTCGACGGCGCCCGCATCTGGCACGCGTCGGTCGCGCTGGGGATCCCGCCCGCGGCGCTCACGGTCGGCGTCGACACCGTTTCCGCCTGCTTCTCCAAGGGACTCGGGGCGCCCGTCGGCTCGGTGGTGGCGGGCAGCGCCGAGTTCGTCGAGAAGGGCCGCCGGATGCGCCAGATGCTCGGCGGCGGCATCCGCCAGGGCGGTGTGCTGGCCGCGGCCTGCATGGTCGCGCTGGACCGCATCGGCGACCTCGCCGAGACGCACGAGAACGCGACACGGCTCGCGGCCGGGCTCGCGGAGCACGGCTGGGAGGTCAACACCCCCGAAACCAACATCGTGCAGGTGGCCGCTCCCGACCTCGAAGGCAGGCTGGCGTGGCTGGCCGGGCTCGGGATCCTGACGCTGCCCAGCTCCGGCCGGATCCGGTTCGTGGCGCACCGGGACCTTTCGGCGGCGGACATCGAGGAAACCCTTCACCGCGTCAAGACCGGGGGCTGAACGTGAACTGGATCGTCTTCGACTACGGCGACGTCATCAGCGCGCACACCGACGCGCTGCCGACCCTGGCCAAGGCCTTCGGCCTCGAAGTCGCCGACTTCGAACCGCACTACTGGGCCGAACGGGTCCGGTACGACTCCGGCGGCACGGACCTCGAGTACTGGCAGAGCATCGGCCGTGCGCTGGACGTCCCGGTGGACAAGGCGTTCTCCGACGAACTGACCTCCATCGACGTCACCGGCTGGACACATGTCGAGCCTGACGTGCTCGAACTGCTGGAAGGGCTGCACGAAGCGGGCGCGGCGCTCGCGCTGCTCTCGAACGCGTCGTCCACCTTCGGCCGCTGGGTGCGCGAGCAGGAGTGGGCGAAGCTGTTCCGCGTGAAGCTCTTTTCCGGTGACCTCGGCTGCCTGAAGCCCGACGCGAAGATCTACCGGATCCTGCTCGCCGAACTCGGCGCCGAACCGGCCGACTGCCTGTTCTTCGACGACCGGCAGTCCAATGTGGACGGAGCACGGGCGGTCGGGATGCGGGCGGAACGCTGGGTCGGCGTGACCACGGCGAAATCCGGCTTCGGCTCTTCGGAGGAATAATTCACCCTCGTCGCTCATCCGCTTACGCGCGGTGAAGCGGATGACCTACGCTGAACCAGTCCAAACCGATTCACCCCCGGTAGGTGCCCATGTCCGCGGACCAACGCCCGTTCGTGCCCGTCGATTTCGACCGGCCGAGCATCGCGCGGGTCTTCGACGCACTGATGGGCGGCCAGGACAACTACGAGGCCGACCGGGTGGCGCTGCGCCAGATCCTGGAGATCTCGCCGGACGCGCGGGCCATGGCCAAGGAGGTCCGGCACTGGCTGGTCCGGACCGTGCGCTACCTGACCGACCGGGAAGGCATCGACCAGTTCCTCGACCTCGGCTCCGGCTTCCCGACCATGGACAACACGCACCAGGTCGCGCAGCGGTACAACCCCGAGGCCCAGGTCGTCTACGTCGACCGGGATCCGGTGGTCCAGGCCCACGGCCGCGCGCTGCTCGCGGCGAACGACTTCGCGCATATGACGGCCGCCGACCTGACCGAACCGGCCGAGGTCATCGAGGGGCTCGCCCGCACCCACCGGCTGGAGTTCGACCGGCCGGTCGGGCTGATCCTGTGCGCGATCGTCCACCACGTCCAGGATCTCGACGAGGCGCGGAAGATCGTCCGCGCCTATGTCGACGCGCTGGCTCCGGGCTCGTTCGTCGCACTACTGCATCAGCATAACCCCGCCGACGGCACCGAAGCGGCCGACGTCGCGACGTCGCTCGAGAAGCGCTTCAACGGCACGGGGCTGGACACACTGTACCGGACGCGCGAGGAGATCGCGTCCTTATTCGAGGGACTCGATCTCGTGGAGCCCGGCCTGACGTATCCGCATCTGTGGTGGCCGGACGGGCCGCGCTTCACCCCGCTTTCGCCCGTGAACTTCACGTCGCTCGGCGGGGTGGCGCGTAAGCCTTAGCGGCGCAGCTGCTTCGGGGTGCCCTTGCCCTTGATGGCGCCGTACGCGGCCGTGCCGAGGAAGACCGCACCGCCGATGACGGCGATCCAAAAGACGGCCTTCACGAGGAAACCGAGCACGGATCCGAGCACCATGAAGGCCACCCAAGCCAGGATCAGCCCGCCGACGATCTTCCAGAACATGGCATCCTCCGATTGCCTCACCGTGCCCATGCGGGCCCGGTGAGTCCAGGTTGTCAGGCGGAGCTCGAGATCGCCTTCGTTCTGCCTAACGTTCAGGGTGATTTCCGGGTTCCCCCTGAGAGCGGGCGAGCCAGTCGCCGAGCCTGCGGACCCCTTCGTCGATGTGCTCGCGCGAACCCGCGAAGGAGAACCTCACGAACCGCCCGCCGTCGACCGGGTCGAAGTCGATCCCGGGAGCGATCGCGACACCAGTGTCGGCGAGGAGCCGCTGGCACCAGCTGAGGCTGTCGTTCGTGTACGCGGAGACGTCGGCGTAGGCGTAGAAGGCGCCTTCGGCCGGCGCGAGCTTGTCGATGCCGATGCTCTTGAGGCCGGCGAAGAGCACGTCGCGGTTGGCCCGGTAGCGCTCGACGTGGCCGTTGGCCTCCGCGTACGCCTCCGGGGTGAACGCGGCGACCGCGGCGTGCTGGGAGACCGCGGGCGGGCAGATGGTGAAGTTGCCGGTCAGGACGTCGATCGCGCGATGCAGCCGCTGGGGCGCGAGCATCCAGCCGAGCCGCCAGCCGGTCATGGCGAAGTACTTGGAGAACGAGCCGAGGACGAGCGCCTCGTCGCCGTACTGCCAGGCGCAATCGAGCCCGGCGCCGTAGGAGATCCCGTGGTAGATCTCGTCGCTGATCAGCTGCACGCCGTGGGACGCGCACCAGCCGCTGATCGCCGCCAGTTCACCCGGCGGCAGGACGGTACCGGTGGGATTGCTCGGGCTGGCCACGATCAGCCCCTTGATCGGCCCCAGTTCGTCGAGCAGCGCGACGGTCGGCTGGAAGTTCGTCTCGGCCCCGGTGGAGAACTCGACGACCTCGCAACCGAGCACCTTCAACAGGTTTCGGTAGGCCGGATAGCCGGGACGCGCCATCGCGACCCGGTCGCCCGCCTCGAAGGCGCTGAGGAAGGAGAGCAGGAAACCGCCGGAGGAACCGGTCGTCATGATGACGTCCTGCGGGCTCACGTCGACCGGGTAGGTGCGGTTGTAGTGCTCCGCGACGGCCTCGCGCAGTTCCGGGATGCCGAGTTGCTCGGTGTAGCCGAGGTTGCTGTCCTTCAGCGCCCGCTGCGCCGCTTCGAGGACAGGCTGCGGCGCCGGTGCGGACGGCTGCCCCGCGAGCAGCGGGACCAGGTCCCCGTGACTGCGCTGCCGCGCCTGCGCGGCCGATAGGACGTCCATGACGTGGAACGGCGGGACGGCGGAACGTGCTGCGGGACCGGGGAAGGACATGCGGGTGAGGCTAACTTGCCTTCGCGATGAGGACCGAGAACCCGTCGAGGAGTCGTTGGAGGCCGAACTCGAAGAGCGTGTCGAGGTCGTAGTCGAACGGGGCGCGCGAGACGACGCCGGCGAAGTTCGGGAAACGACCGCCGGAGACCAGGTCCCAGAGGATCGGCTCGTGCTCCGCCAGCCAGGCGTCGGCCGAGACCGCCGTCCCGGATTCGGTGTCGGCTTCGGCCTCGAAGCTGAGGGCGATGCCGCGTACGTGGTTGAAGATCGTGATGTGCGCGTACATGATCGTCGACGCCGGGAGGCCGTGGCCGTCGAGTGCCCGGGTCGCCCAGTCCGCGTGGGCGAGCAGGTTCGGCAGTGGTTGCGGCCGGGTGATCGAGAGCGCCTGCGCGAGCCAGGGATGTCGCCGGAACAGCGCCCACTGTGCCCTCGCCATCAGCTCCAGCTGGGCCCGCCAGCCGGGAGGCGGTTCGGGTGGGAAGCGGATTTCGCCGAGGGCCCTGTCCGCCATCTCGAGGATCAGCTCCTCCTTCGCGGTGACATGGCGGTAAAGCGCCATCGTCGCGACACCGAGGCCGGAAGCGACGCGGCGCATCGAGAGCGCGCGGATGCCCTCGGCGTCCGCGATCCGGATCGCGGCCTTCACCACCCGCTCGCGTGACAGCTCCGCCTCGGTTCTCGGCGCAGGCCTCCGGGCGCGGCTCGCGACGACCGTGCCCGCGCCGGGTTTGGCGACGACCAGGCCGTCCCGCTTCAGCGTGGCGAGCACCTTCGTCGCGGTCGCCATCGCGACGCCCCATTCGGCGATGATCCGGCGCGTCGACGGGACCTTGTCGCCCTCGCGCAGCTCACCGGAGGTGATCCGGTGGCGGATCTCGGCGGCGATCCGCAGATAGGGCGGATCGGTCATGGTCGACTCCCTGCCGTAGTGCACCTGGCCCCGTCACCACTCCCGCACTAGCCTAACCGCACTAGTGCATTAGGGATTTTCCGCGCTTTTTCCTGGGGCTCAGGGTTGACGTCCATACGTTGTACGCAGTGCTTCACAACACCGTACACAAGGAGTGGAACATGCGGCAGGTCCTGATTTCGGGAGCGGGAATCGCCGGTACGACGCTGGCGTACTGGCTGCGGCGCCACGGTTTCGCGCCGACGGTCGTCGAGCGGGCCCCAGCGCCCCGCGTCGGCGGGCACGCGGTCGACATCCGCGGGACGGCGCTCGGCGTCGTCGACCGGATGGGGGTGCTCGGGCGCCTCCGGGAGCTGAGCACCGACATGCGCGGGATGTCGTTCGTGAACGGCGCGGGCAAGACCCTCGTGAGGGTCACCGACCACACGCTGACCGGCGGGCTCACCGACAGCGAGGACGTCGAGATCCTGCGGGACGACCTCACCGACACACTGGCGTCGGTCGCCCAGGAAGGCGTCGAGTACGTCTACGGGGACCGGATCACCGGGATCGCGCAGCGGGCCGACGGCGTCCGGGTCACCTTCGCTCGCGGTGAGACGCGGGATTTCGATCTCGTCGTCGGCGCGGACGGCCAGCACTCGGCCGTGCGATCGCTCGTTTTCGGGGCGGAGAAACAGTTTTCGCACTACCTGGACACCTATCTCGCGGTGTTCACCGTGCCGAACTTCCTCGATCTGGACCGCTGGCAGATCTTCCACATGACCCCGGGAAAGCTGGCCGGGCTGTACAGCGCCCGAAAGAACACCGAGGCGCGGGCGATGCTCGGCTTCCAGTCGCCGGAACTCGACTACGACCGCTCGGACGTCGAGCAGCACCGAAAGCTGATCGCCGACCGATTCCTGGGCCACGGCTGGGAAGTGCCGCGACTGCTGCGGGAAATGGAGTCGAGTGAGCTGTACTTCGACTCCATGACCCAGATCCGGATGGACCGGTTCACCGACGGACGCGTCGCGCTGGTCGGCGATGCGGGCTACGGCCCTTCGCCACTTTCGGGACAGGGCACCAGTTTGGCGCTCGTCGGAGCCTATGTACTCGCCGGTTCACTGGCCGCTTCGCTCGACCACCGCGCCGCTTTCGCTTCCTACGAAAGGGAAATGCGGCCTTTCGTGCGCCAGAACCAAGCACTGGCTTCGCTGAACCAGAAGAAGCAGACGCGGTTTCGGCAGTGGAAGCAGATCCAGTCGATGCGGCTGCTGCCTTACCTTCCGCTCCGGGACCGGGTGATGAAGGCGGCCATGCGGCCACTGACGGAGGCGGCGAACGGCCTGGCACTCAAGGATTACTGACTGCTCGGGAGCGTCGGGCCCCGATGGCGTGTCGCGAAAGCCACTTTCGCGACGCCTGATGTCCCGAAAGAGGCTTTCGCGACACGACGCCCAGGGACTCGCGTGATTGGAGGGCCGACACCCGTGACTGGACGGACGGCACGTGTGATTGCCCGGACGACACGCGACGCGATACGGCCGCGAGCGTGTCGTCCGTCCAGTCACGCGTGTCGTCCATCGGATCACGCGTGCCGTCCGGCGGATCACGCGTGGCGGCCATTCGGTCACGTGGATCGGCCAGGGCCGGGACAGGGCTCGTGAGTGGTAAGGACGGTTCTAACCGTCCTTACCACTCACGAGGCCGCTAGTAGCCCTGGTATCCGCCGCCACCCGCCATGGACTTCAGCCCTGGGTGCCCCTCGAAGCCGCCGTACCGCGAGAACGTGTACCGGACGCCCGCGATGATGTTGTCCACCGGGTTGTAGATGTCGTCGTGCCCGGGAAGCTTGTGCGCGTTGAAGGTCGGGTCGATGCACTGCATCAACCCCTTGGACGGCGTGCCCTTCGCCGCATTGGAGTCCCAGTTGTTGATGGCGTTGGGGTTGCCGCCGGACTCCTTCTCGATGATCGTCCAGATCTTCTGGATGTCCGCCTCGGTCACCGGGATCCCGTTGGCCTGCAGGATCTTGATGGCCTCCTGGATCCACTGCTGGACGTTGCCCGGCGGTGTCGTCGACGGCGGGCCACCGCTCGGGCCGAGGCCGCCGCCCCCACCGCCACCGCCGCCTCCCCCACCGCCGCCACCGCCTCCGGCGTGGAGACCGCCGGTGCGCTTCGGGACGGAGCCGTCCTTACCGGGCATCGGGACCTTCGAGTAGCCGCCCTCGATGTCCTTCTTCATCAGCTCTTGCGACTTCTGGATCATCTGGTTGGCCTGGTCGAGCAGGCCCTTGACCCGGGTGTCGGCATCGCTGGCGATCTTGTTGATGTCGGTCTTGGCCTTCTGGATGATCTCGGCGGCCGAAGGGCTCGGCGCCGGCTTGTGATCCTTCTCGGCCTGCGCGGCGGCCTGGATCGCCGCGTTCTTGTCCGTCTCCGCCTGGGTGTTCCGCTTGTTGATCGCTTCCTCGGCGCCCTTGTAGGCGTCGGCGACCTGGGTCTTGATGTTGCCGAGGTCGGCGTGGACCCGGTCGAGGTCGTCGACGACCTTGCCCAACTGCTCTTCGACGTTCTTCCCGGCCTTGGTGATCGACTTGACGTACTCGAAGAAGGCGTCCGCGGCGGGCCCGGCCCAGACCCCGCCGTTCAGCGCTTGGGTCGAGTTGGACAACGCCGCGCTGTGATCACCCGCGTTGTCAGCGGCCGTCTTGAACTGCTTCGACGCGTTCTGAATGGCGGCCAGATTGACCTTTTCGATCTGTTCGGCCTTCTTGACCAGTTCGCCCCAGCCGTCCGGCACCCCGGCGCCGACACCGTTCAACCCCACTGCTCAAGCCCCCTTGTTCCCTGGCCCCCGGCCTGGCGAATCGTCACAGATCTCCGTGCACCTTCAGGTTGTCCACGTGGACCGCTTCGGTCTCCTTGATCAGGCCTGCCGCCTTTCGCAGCACGAAGGCCGTGGCCTCCATCAGCTGACCGGCCGAATCGAATTCGTTGTGGACCCCTTGCTTGAACTTGCCGACCGCGCCCTTCGCGTCCCCGTGCTCGTCCACTCCGCCGAAGGGGCTTTCCTTCTCGTCATCCATCCCGGTGACGCCTTTTTTGGTCTTCTCGAACTCGTCCTTGAGCTTCTCCACCTGACCGGCGGCGATCCCCATGGATTCCGGGTCGTACACAGGCACGGTTCGTCATCCCCTTCACGGAAAAACTCGTATCCGCCCGATCAGACGCGCGGCCGGTCAGGACGGTTCCCGCGCATACTTTAAGACCTCGGCAACACGTAGTGTGCGCATCCACGCCAACTTCCACCCCGCCGATAATCGGGCGAATCAGAAATCGGCGACTTCCCGGATCCGGGTCGCCAGCAACTGGTTGTCCGCCGGGGTGATGGTCGCCCAATCCCGCCCGTCCCGGTTCCGCGCGACCTGGAACAGGTACCGGCCCGCGTCCGTGTCGTAGAACGCGACCACGCTGTCAGCGCGCCGGGGGCGGCCGTCCCGGCCCGCGCGTTCGACACCGAACTGGCCGCGCGCCTCCTGGCCGAGCAGCATGCCCGCCACCTCCTGGGCCTGCCAGAGGGGCACGTCCAGGTCTTCCAGCGCGGTGACCAGTGCCTTCGCGTCACCGCGGGCGGCGGCGTCGGCCTGGACGAGGACGTCGTGCGGGATGCTGATCGACTGGCCGACGCCGGGACCGAGATCACCCGTGACCGAGACCGCGGCTTCGGCGAGGGAGCTCTCCCTGGCGGGGATCAACCACACCTGGCCGGAGTCGATCACGCCGAGCAACGCCTGGTTGCCGACGCTCACCGCCTGGCCCTTGATCTCGCGATCGGTCCACACCCAGACGTCGATCGCGACCCGGGGGTGGGCGAACAGGTTGAGCATGTCGACCAGTTCGCCCGAGGCCTGGTGTCCCCGCGCGAGACCTCGCGCGCGCAGGGATTCCCAGGCCTCTTCGATCAGCGCCGCCCGCTCCGTGTGGGTCGTTCCGGGGCTCGGCACGTCGAGTGCGGCATGACGGCTGGGCAGCCTTTCGGCTTCCCAGAGCATTTCGAACTCGAGTGCGGACAGCACCAGGCTGCCGTTGTCGTTCGGCACAGGTTCAGCGCGCTTCGGAGTTGCCGTGGTCACCGATCACGTCCGGCGACACCAGCCGCTCGTCGGTGAACAGGTCCTTGTCGTCGACGCCGTAACGCCTGATGTGCTCCGCGTCCTCCTCGACGTCCTGGGTGGCCGCGCGCTCCATGAACTTCGACTCGGGCTTCGGCTGCTTCGCACCGATCTTCTCGGAGCGTCGCATGGCTTCCTCTTCGGGAAGCTCACCGATCGGGAGCTGACGGGTCGGCTTCACGCCGCCTTCCTGGCGGGGACGGCGGTCGCGTTCCTTGTCGCCGCTCAGCGCACCACCGGCGACACCGGCGCCGAGCGCAGCGGCACCCGCGCCCAGATCGCCCGCGGCCGGGCCGGTGATCTTCGGGACGGCGGGGAAACCGCGGCCGGATTCGTTGCCGGGCGCCATCGGCGCCTGCGGTCCGGAGCCGACCGAGCGGCCCTTGCCGAGCGCCTGGTCGCCACCCGCGCCACCGCCGATGTTGCCGAAGACACCCGGTCCGGAGCTGGAGCCGGGGCCCTTGCCGAGAGCGCCGTCGACACCGGGGCCGGTGCCGAACGACTTGCCGACCGGCTGCGCCGACGTGGTGCTGTTCGGCGGCGCGCTGCCGGTGGACTGACCCGGCGGGACGTTCGGGATGTTCGGGGTGTTCGGCGCGCCCGGCGGGACGAACGGCGGCGAGGTCGGCGAGCCGGTGCCCGGATACGAAGGTTTGCCCTGTTCGGGCTGCGGGGACGGCCGGTTCGGCGTCACCCAGCCGGCGCCCGGCGCGGGAGCGGGCCTCGACGTGCCGGACGGCACCGTCGGCGCGGCGGCCGCGGGAGCCGTGGCCCCGGCGTGCGGCGCCGACGCACCGGTTTTGCGGGCGGTCCCGCCGCCCATGGCGACGCCGTAGGCCGGGGTCGGCGCGTCGTAAGACGGCGCCTTCGGGTTACCGATGGGCTGCGCGACCGGCGGCACGTACTTCGATTCGACGGCGGCCGACGCGGGCCGCACGCTGCCGTCCGGGGTCAGGTCCGTGGCCGTGCCCGCCAGGTCGAGCGGGGCGGAACCGCCACCCATTCCGGCGGCCGTCGTGGTCTGGGTCAGGTTCATCGCCTGGGGGTCGGCCAGGGTGCCGGTCGACAGCAGGTTCTCGCCGCTCGTCTTCGCGTAGTCGTTCAACGCCTCCTGCGCCTGCGCCCGCGCGTTGTTCGCGGCGCTGACGCTCTTGGCGTGGTCGGTCTCGAACCCGATGAGGCTCAGGACGACGTCACCGATGGTCAGGCCGCCGGCGCCCTTCCGGACCACTTCCGGATCCGGGAGCTTGTGCAGGGTCCGGTTGAAGGCCTCACCCTGGGCGAAGATCATCTCCGCGGAATGCGAGACCTTCGAGTTGGCGTCCTGCGAGAAGCCCGCCTGCTCGGTGAACACCTGACCGGCGGCACCACCGGCCTCGCTCTGCCATTCCACGCCGAGCTTGCCCAGCTCGTCGCGCAGCGTCTTGTCGGTGTCCGCGAGCGCGCCCGCGACGGATTTCAACGCGTCGACGGCGATACCGATGCTGCCGGTGCCGTCACCGCTGCGGAAGCGTTCGATCTCGGTCGCGATCCCGGTGTCGGTGTAGCCGTCGAACCGAAGATCGCGGAGCCTGCCCGCGAGGTCGGAAACGTTCACGCCGCCCTCCCTAGTTGCGTGCTTTCAAGGTCTGCAAAGCCGAATCGGCCGCCTGCGCGGACATCTCGCACAGCCGCGGCATGGTAAACGCGCCGGCGGTGACGGCGACCGCCCGCACCGCCAGCGTCTGTCCCTGAGCGACACCGACGAGCGTTTCGCAGTCGCCCGGTGTGCCGGCGTCACGGTGGTTCTTGAGGGCGGGGAACCCGCCGACCGCCGTCGGTTCCGTCGTCATGCTGTTCTTGCGGCGCTTGCCGGTGAACCACTCGTCGACATCCGCGGTGATCGTGCGGACGTAATAGCTGTGGAAGGGTTGCGCGGCGTCCGAATCGAGGACACAGGTCGGGCCGTCGATCGGTTCCGCGGCCGCGCGCGGTTTGCTGTTGATCTTGAGCTGGTCGAGCTGCGGATCGGTGAGCAGCGCGCACGGATCGACGCCCTGCAGGCTCAGTTCGGCGGGCCTGGCGGGCAGCGCCGACGCCTTGGCGCCCTGCGTGACCGAGGCCAGCGCCGGTTCGTCGGGGAACGCCTGCCCGCCCGTGTCCGTGGCGCATCCGGCCAGCGCGAGGGTGAGCACCCCGCCGGTCACCAGCACACGAGGCCTACGCCCGGTGTACACCACGGTCCCCGAACGCGGCGGCCTTGTCCGCATCACTGGTCTTGTACTCCTTGGCCGCCGTGCGGAGCTGGTTGACCAGGCCCCGCAGACCGGCCACGTACGCCCGGACCTGCGCGGCGTACGACTGGTCGCCGTCCGCCACGAGCTCGTTCCAGACGCTGGTCGCGTGGACGCTCACGGTGTCGTTGGCCGGAGTGTCGATACGCAGCTGGTCGAGCCGCGTCATGAGCTTGTCCTGCAACGCGTCGACCTGCTCTTCGACGATCTTCGCGACTTCGAGCAGCTTCGACGGATCGACTCTGATGTCGGCCACCGACGGTGGCGTCGGGACCGCCGACGTGAGGTCCTGGACCTTGCTCGATGCTGCCATTCCCCACCCCTTGGAAACACGCACGGTGACCGTTCGCCTGTCGAGGCTACCAACGCCGATGTATCGAGCGCCTAAGCTTCTCAGGAAATACCGGGTTAGACGCAGCGGTCGCCCGAGCGGTTCCGGCCGGAATTCACGAGACCGGGGTGGCGATCTCTCCCTTGGCGGCGAGCAGGGCGATGTCGGTCCGGTGGTGGGAGCCGGCCAGGTGGACCTTCTCGACCGTCGCGTAGGCGTCCTTGCGGGCGGCCTTCAGGTTCTTGCCGGTGCCGACCACCGACAGCACGCGGCCGCCGGAGGAGACCACCGCACCGTCGTCACGGCGGCGGGTGCCGGCGTGGAGCACGCCTTCGAGCTCGCCACCGGTGATGACGTCGCCGGTCCTCGGCTTGCCGGGATAGCCGTCCGCGGCGAGCACGACGGTGACCGCCGCGCCGGAATCCCACTCCAGCGGCGGCAGCTCGGCGAGCTTGCCGGTCGCCGTCGCGTGCAGGACCTTGCCGAGCGGGCTGCGCAGCAGCGCCAGGACGACCTGGGTCTCCGGGTCGCCGAAGCGGCAGTTGAACTCGATGACCTGCGGGCCCTCGGAAGTCAGCGCGAGACCGGCGTAGAGCAGGCCGGAGAAGGTGGCGCCGCGGTTGTCGAGCTCGTCGACCACGGGCTGCACGATGCGGGCGACGACGTCGTCGACCAGGTCCTTGGGCGCCCACGGCAACGGGGCGTACGCGCCCATGCCGCCGGTGTTCGGGCCCGCGTCGCCGTCGCCGACGCGCTTGAAGTCCTGCGCGGGCAGCAACGGGACGACCGTGCGGCCGTCGACGAAGCAGAAGAGAGAGGCCTCCGGGCCGTCGAGGAAGGACTCCAGGAGTACCGGGTGCCCGCCGTCGAGCAGCATCAGGGCGTGCTTGCGCGCGACGTCGACGTCCGTGGTGACCACGACGCCCTTGCCCGCGGCGAGGCCGTCGTCCTTGACCACCCAAGTGGGGCCGAAACGGCCGAGCGCGGCATCGAGGCGGGCCGGATTGTCGACGACCTCGCAGTGCGCCGTCGGCACCTTCGCGGCCGCCATGACGTCCTTGGCGAATGCCTTCGAACCCTCGATCCTGGCCGCGGACGCGGACGGGCCGAAGCAGGCGATGCCCGCCTTCCGGACCGCGTCGGCGACACCGGCCACCAGCGGGACCTCGGGACCGACCACCACCAGATCCGCCTGCCACTGCTTGGCGAGGGCGGAGACGGACTCGGGGTCGGCCGCGTCCACGCCGAGTTGCTCGGCCACCGCGGCGGTGCCGGCGTTGCCCGGGGCACAGGCCAGTGCGGTGACGGAAGGGTCTTCCGCGACCGCGAGGACAAGTGCATGCTCACGGGCGCCGGACCCGATTACCAGTACGCGCACGACGCACAGGGTAACCGGGCCGGTGAGCCCCGAACACGTCGCCGTCCTCGAGCGGGTGGTTCCATCCGGCGTTCACCCGGCGGTCAGCGCTCCGCCGGTCCGTCTTCGCCGGGCGGACGCCTCCTGCGTCAAGGGTTGCGCGGTACCCCGAGTTCAAGCGAAAGAGGTTCCCCACCATGCGAAAGCGCCTGGGCGTGCTCGCCCTGTCCGGACTCGCCGTACTCAGCGTCACAGGGCTGGCGGGCGCTGCCGAGCCGAGCGCCCAAGATGTGTCGGCGCTGGCGAAGGGCCACGATGGGCCGGTGATCGTCGGACACCGCGGCGCCCCCGGCTACCGCCCGGAGCACACGCTCGCCTCGTATGAGCTCGCCTACCGCCAGGGCGTCGACTGGGTCGACGTCGACCTCGTGCCCACCAAGGACGGCCAGCTCGTCGCCCGGCACGAGAACGAGATCGGCGGGACCACCGACGTCGCGAAGCACCCCGAGTTCGCGAACCGGAAGACGACGAAGATCATCGACGGCACGTCGTTCACCGGCTGGTTCACCGAGGACTTCACGCTCGCCGAGCTGAAGACCCTGCGCGCGACCGAGCGGATCCCGCAGTTGCGGCCGAACAACAGGATCTACGACGGCCGCTACCAGATCGCCACCTATCAGGAGGTGATCGACCTGACGCGCCGGCTGGGCCGCGAACTGCGCCGCGAACTGGGGACGTACCCGGAGATCAAGCACTCGACCTACTTCTCCTCCATCAAGAACCCGACCGAGCCGAAGCTGGTCGAGCTGATCAAGCGCAACGGGCTCAACCACCCGAAGGCGCCGGTGATCATCCAGTCGTTCGAGGTGTCGAACCTGATCGCGCTCTCGCGTCAGGTGCGGGTGCCGCTGCTGCAGCTGACCTCGGCGACCGGCGCTCCGGCCGACTTCGTCGCGAAGGGCGACCCGCGGACATACGCCGACCTCGTGACGCCGGCGGGACTGAAGGAGATCTCGAAGTACGCGGACTACCTGGGCCCGGAGAAGGCGCAGGTCATCCCGGTGGTGAACGGCGCGCTGGGACAGCCGACCAAGCTCGTCGCCGACGCGCACCAGGCCGGTCTGAAGGTCGGGCCGTACACGTTCCGCAACGAGAACAACTTCCTCCCGCAGAGCCTGCGCTCGTCGGCGAACCTCGCCGAGTACGGCAACGCGTTCGCCGAGCAGGAGGCGTTCCTCAAGGCGGGTGTCGACGGGTACTTCGCGGACCACCCGGACACGGCACTGGAGGCCGTGAAGGCGTTCCGGGGGCGCTGAGCTTTTCGAGGTCGCTGACCCCCGAGTACATGAAGGCCCCCTTCCTTGCGTTAGGCGCAAGGAAGGGGGCCTTCATGTACTCGGGTCACCTGTAGCGGGCGGGGCGGCCGGGACGCCGACTGTGTGGATTTTGGGGCGTTGGATGACCGGAAATCCACACAGTGCCCGCGTCACCGGACCGTTCATGGCGTCCGGAGGGGACGGGTTTCTTGACGGGACCTTGACATGCGCAGGTCGGCGGGCCTAATTTCGGCGAATCTCAATGGTCTGTCCGCATACCTTTTAAGTGGGTGCCCGATGGATGTCTCTGACAAGCAGGCCGCAGAACCCGCCGACGAAGACAGTGCCCGGCTCCACCAACTCGGTTACGCGCAGGAACTCCGGCGCACGATGTCGGCGTTCTCCAACTTCGCCGTCTCCTTCACGATCATTTCGATCCTCTCCGGTTGCCTGACCCTCTACGGGTTCGGCATGAAGACCGGCGGGCCCGCCGCGATGATCTGGGGCTGGCCGCTGGTCGGCCTCTTCGTCATCCTGGTCGGGCTGGGCATGGCCGAGGTCTGCTCCAGCTACCCGACCGCGGGCGGCCTCTACTACTGGGCGGCGAAGCTCGCCCCGCGCAACGGCGCGGCGTGGTCGTGGTTCACCGGCTGGTTCAACCTCATCGGGCAGATCGCCGTCACCGCGGGGATCGATTTCGGGGCGGCGTTGTTCCTCAACGCCTTCCTCGACCTGCAGTTCGGTTTCGAGGCGACGCCGGGCCACACGATCCTGCTGCTGGCGATCATCCTCGTGATCCACGGGCTGCTGAACACCTTCGGCGTCAAGATCGTCGCACTGCTGAACAGCATCAGCGTGTGGTGGCATCTCGCGGGTGTGCTGGTCATCGTCGGGGTGCTGATCATCGTTCCCGAGAACCACCAGGACGCGTCGTTCGTCTTCGGCGAGTTCGTGAACAACACCGGCTGGGCATCGCCCGTCTACGTCTTCTTACTGGGCCTCCTGCTCGCGCAGTACACACTCACCGGATACGACGCCTCGGCCCATATGACCGAAGAGACCAAGAACGCGGCGAAGGCCGGACCGCGGGGGATCATCAACTCGATCCTCGTCTCCCTGGTCGCCGGCTGGATCCTGCTGATCGGCCTCACCTTCGCCATCCAGGACTACGAGGGCGCCGCCGGCTCCGCAACCGGGGTGCCGCCCGCGCAGATCTTCATCGACGCGACCGGCGCGACGACCGGCAAGTTCCTGCTGCTGATCTGCATCGGCGCGCAGTTGTTCTGCGGGATGGCGTCGGTGACCGCGAACTCGCGAATGATCTACGCCTTCGCTCGCGACGGCGCGATCCCGGGTTCGAAGCTCTGGCACCGCATCAACAAGCGCACCCAGACGCCCACCAACGCGGTGTGGCTGGCCGCGGGCGGCGCGCTCCTGCTCGCCCTGCCGTACCTGTGGAGCGCGACCGCCTACGCGGCGGTGACCTCGATCGCCGTCGTCGGCCTTTACGTGGCCTATGTGATCCCGGTGTTCCTGCGGGTGCGCAAGGGTGACGATTTCGAACCCGGACCATGGAACCTCGGCCGCTGGGGGAAGCTCATCGGGGCCGTCGCGACGGTCTGGGTGTGCTTCATCTTCGTGCTGTTCATGCTCCCGCAGGGATCACCGGTCACCATCGACAGTTTCAACTACACGCCTATCGCCTTCCTCGTCGTGCTCGGTGGTGCGGCGGTGTGGTGGTTCGCCTCGGCGCGCAAGTGGTTCACGGGTCCGAAGGTGCAGGGTTCCGAGGAGGAACTCGCCGCGGTGGAAAAGGAACTCAAGGAACTGGGGTAGCGGCGCCTTCCCGGGAGCGGCCGGCGGGGACTCCGGTCACCGCGGCCGCTCCCAACGCCCCGACTCCGGCGAAGGCGTAGAAACCCCACGGGTAGGCGACCCCGGCGGTCAGCAGTGCACCGCCGAGGATCGGGCCGCTGATCGCGCCGACCCGGCCGACACCCGCCGCCCAGCCGATTCCCGTGGCACGCATGGCATCCGGGTACGTCTTGCCGATGTAGGCGTACACGAGCACCTGCGCGCTGAACACGAAACCGCCAGTGAGGAACACGGCCGCGTACAGGCCCGCGGCAGGCAGCTTCACGCTCAGCAGGGCCAGGAACACCGCCGCCCCGAGGAACCAGAAGATCACCGCCGGCCGCACGCCGGCCTTGTCCGCCACCCGGCCCGCGACGAGAAGGCCGACGACGCCGCCGAGGTTCAGCGTCAGCAGCAGCCCGAGCGCCGCACCCAGCGGATATCCGGCCTGGCGCATGATCTCCGGCAGCCAGGTGTTGAGCCCGTAAACCAGCAGCAGCCCCATGAACGACGTCACCCAGAACGCGATGGTGGCGCGCAGGAGCCCGCCGCGGAACAGCCCGCCGACGACCTGTGTCGCCGACTTCTCCTGCGTCTCCCGCGCCCGCTCGAAGGACTCGGATTCCGGCAGGTACTTGATCATCAGGGGCACCAGCACGAGCGCGGGCAGCGCACCGGCGATGAACATCGCCCGCCAGCCGAGCGGCTGGATCAGCCAGATGCCGAGCAGGGCCGTGAGCACCGCGCCGACGTGGTAGCCGGTCATCACCGTGGTGGTCGCGCTGCCGCCCTTCCCCTTGCGGGCGTACTCGGTGACCAGCGCGATCGCCGTCGGCAGACAGCCGCCGAGGCCGAGCCCGGCGAGGAAGCGCAGCAGACCGAAGACGAACGCCGACGGCGAGATCGCGCAGAGGGCGGTGAACGCCGAGAAGGCCGTGACCGCGATGATCAGCGCCTTGCGACGGCCGATGACGTCGGTGATCGTGCCGATCGCCATCGCGCCGATCATCATGCCGATCAGGCCGAACGTCGAGATCACCGACGCCGTGCCGGGCGTCAGGCCCCAGACGTGGTCACGGAGGAGCGCGGGCAGCACCGTACCCAGGACGACCAGGTCGAATCCGTCGAGCAGTACCGCCGTCCAGGCGAGTGGGACCACCCACGAACGGGCCGCGGCAGGGGACATCGAGAACCTCCAGCTGTGTTCGCTATGCGCACGAGTATGCACAATACGAACGCTGTGAGCAAGGCCACTGGCCCCTGAATGTCATGAAAGGGGCGTTCAGGACGATGAATGTCCTGAACGCCCCTTTCCCGGCGTGCGGGTTCAGCGCTTGACGAGGTCTCCGAGGACGCTCCAGGTGCGAAGCCGCTCTTCCGCGTTCCGGATGCCACTCTGCGTCGCGACGACCTCGGTCGCCCCGGCGTCGAAGTACCGCCGGATTTCGGCCGCGACGGTCTCCTCGTCCCCGGCGATCACCAGCTCACCGGCGGAATCGACGCCTTGGAGGTCGAAGATCGCGCGATAGGAGGGGATGTCGCGGAAGAACGCGTACTGCCGGTCGACCTGGGCCCGGACGGCATCGGGATCGTCGGTCACGACGACCGGGACCATCGCGATGATCCGCGGCGCCGGGCGGCCGGCGGCGGCCTTGGTGATCTCCGGGACGATCAGCCCGGAGAGGGCTTTGGGCCCGGCGAGGAAGGGGATCGTGCCGTCGGCGAGTTCGCCGGTGACGCGCAGCGCCTGCCGTCCCATCGCCGCGATGATCACCGGGATGTCCGAAGACCCAGCGACAGACAGCGAAGCCGCGAAGCCCTTGGCGTGTGCCCGGACCGTCTCGCCGTGGAAATCGACTTCGCCGCCGTCGAGGACCTGCCGAAGGATCGTGAGGTACTCGCGAAGGTGTTTGATCGGCGACGGGTACTCGACGCCGTACGCCGGTTCGAGCCAGTTCTTGGCGCCGGTTCCGAGACCGAGGACGAACCGGCCCCCGGTGGCGGCCTGCGCCGTCTGCGCGAGACCGGTGATCAGCAAAGGATGCCGCGGGTAGATCGGGACGACACCGGTCCCGACGGCGATTCCCGGGACGGCGCGGCCAGCGAGGGCGGCGACGGTGATCGCGTCGTGCTCCATCTGCTGGGAGAACCAGACCGACGTCAGGCCCGCGTCGGCGGCTTGCCGGGTCTGCGTGATGAGTTCGTCGACGATGTTGACGGCGTCCGCGGTGTCCCCGGACGGGAGTGCCACTCCGATGGTCATGTTCAACGCTAACCGCGCTGTCGAAAGGATATTTCGCTGTTCACGGACTGAGATCACGCGCGCGGTTCGCGGTGTTGCCCCACCCTGGGCGGCGTCCGAATCCCCGATCCTGGAGTGGCCCGATGTCGCTGACCGATGTCATCGAAGGAACCAAGACCGCCGTCGACGCCGACCCCCGCAACGCCGCCGTCTCGTTCAGCGTCGCCAACGCCTTGAACCCCGGAACCGCGACGCAGGTGGACGTGCGGGTGCGCGACCACTCGTTCGCCGTCGACGAGCCCGCCGCCCTCGGTGGCACCGACACCGCGGCGAACCCGGTCGAATACGCGCTCGCCGCGCTGGGCTCGTGCCAGGTGATCACCTATCAGTTCTGGGCGGCGAAGCTCGGCGTGCCGCTCGAAGGGGTGAAGGTGACCGTGGACGGTGACATCGACCTGCACGGGTTCTTCGGGTTCTCGGAGACTCGCCCCGGCTTCGGCGACGTACGCGTTTCGGTCGAGCTGAGCGGGCCCGCGGGGGCGGAGGTCTACGAGGACCTGAAGCGGCAGGTGGACGAGCACTGCCCGGTGCTGGACCTGTTCCGGAACCCGACGCCGGTGAAGACCTCGCTCGCCTGAGTCGTGAGTGGCTAGGACGGTTAGAACCGTCCTAGCCACTCACGAGGTCAGACGAACTCGTGCCGCACGATCGTCTGCTCCCGGCCCGGACCGACGCCGATCGCCGAGATCCGCGCGCCCGAGAGCTCTTCGAGCCGCTCGACGTAGGCACGCGCGTTGGCAGGCAGCTCTTCGAAGGTGCGGCAGCCCGAGATGTCCTCGAACCAGCCCGGCAGCTCTTCGTAGATCGGCAGCGCGTGGTGCACGTCGGTCTGCGTCATCGGCATGTCGTAGGTACGGAAGCCGTCGACCTCGTAGCCGACGCACACCGGCACCTTCTCCAGGCCGGACAGCACGTCCAGCTTGGTGAGGAAGTAGTCGGTGATGCCGTTGACCCGCACCGCGTAGCGCGCGATGACCGCGTCGAACCAGCCGGTGCGCCGCGAGCGGCCGGTGGTGACGCCGAACTCGCCGCCCTGCTTGCGCAGGTACTCGCCGGACTCGTCGTCCAGCTCGGTCGGGAACGGGCCGGAGCCGACACGCGTGGTGTAGGCCTTGAGGATGCCCAGCACGGTGTCGATCTTGCCGGGGCCGATGCCCGAACCCGCGCTCGCGCCGCCGGAGGTCGGGTTCGACGACGTCACGAACGGGTAGGTGCCGTGGTCGACGTCGAGCAGGGTGCCCTGCGAGCCTTCGAGCAGCACGGTCTCGCCGCGTTCGAGGGCCTGGTTGAGCTGCAGGCGCGTGTCGGCGATGCGGTGCGCGAACTTCTCGCCCGCGGCCAGCACCTCGTCGGCGACCTGGTTCGCGTCCAGCGCCTTGCGGTTGTAGACCTTGACCAGCACCTGGTTCTTGAACTCCAGTGCCGACTCGACCTTCTGCCGGAAGATCTTCTCGTCGAGCAGGTCCTGCACGCGGACGCCGACGCGGGCGATCTTGTCCTGGTAGCAGGGGCCGATGCCGCGGCCGGTGGTGCCGATCTTGCGGCTGCCGAGGTAACGCTCGGTGACCTTATCGATCTCCACGTGGTACGGCATGATCAAATGCGCGTCGGCGGAGATCAGCAGCTTGCTGGTGTCGACGTCGCGTTCCTCCAGCCCGGCGAGCTCGTCGAGCAGCACGCCCGGGTCGATGACGACGCCGTTGCCGATGACGTTGGTGACGCCCGGCGTGAGGATCCCGGACGGGATGAGGTGGAGGGCGAAGTTCTGCCCGTCGGGAAGGACTACGGTGTGGCCCGCGTTGTTACCGCCTTGGTAACGCACGATCCACTGGACGCGGTCGCCGAGCAGGTCGGTGGCCTTGCCCTTGCCCTCGTCCCCCCATTGGGCCCCGATCAGCACGATGGCCGGCATGTGACACTCCAGGTGTTCGGCGACTTGTGGTTTGGCGCTGGTAAATGCCGGTGCATGAGCGTAACGGAGGGCCTTCGGGTGCGCGGAATAGTGGTGGTCTGTCCCGAGGGCGAGCCCACACTCCCGGAGATCGACGACGTCGAAATGGTGCACGTCCCGAGCCGCCCCGGCAAGGCGGATATCGACCCCTTGCTGGGGGAACACGATCACTTGGTGGTCGCGGGCACCGACGCGGACCTCGCGGCCGTCGCGCTGCGGCTGTTACGAAAAGAACAGCTCTCGGGCGTGTCGCTCGGTTTCGTGCCATCGTCGCCGGACTCCGACGTCGCCCGCATCTGGAGCCTGCCGACGCAGCCGCTGCGTGCCCTCTCACTCGCTCTGCGTGGCGAGGTCGACCCGGTGCCGCTGATCCGCGACGACACCGGCGGGGTACTGGTCGGGCGCGGGGTGATCGGGATGATCCGCGGGGTGGCCTACTGCGACGAACACACCGTGCTGCGCGGGCCCGCGCGCTCGATCGAGGTCGAGCCGGACACGAGCGGCCCCGGAATGATGGTGCGGGTGACCAAGGGGACGCTGTTCAAACGGCCTTCGACGCATTACGCGCGGGCGTTCCAGCTCGGCTGCATCCCGACCCGGCCGAGCATCGACGGCGTCGCCCATCCACGCGCGATGAGCCGGTGGACCTGGTACCGGCACACGGAGGACCTCCGGCTGGTCCGTGGGCTGGACTAGCGACACCGACTAGCCCGTTCGGCCCAGAACCTTCAGCTGGACTTTCCGAAGATTTTTCGGGCGCGTCCACCCTGTCCTACCTGCTCGTGACACCCTCCGTTCACGAACAGCCAGCAGAGTGTCATCCGATGGTGTTGCGTGGGCCATATCCGTACCGCAAGGTGACCAGGTCCCCAAACCTGACACGGAGGCAGCAATATGCCAACTGCGCTTGCTGTTCGTCGCTCCTTCACCGTTCTCGCCGTCTCGGCCATCGTCTCGGCGGGCGTGGTCGGCGTCGCCGAAGCGACGCCCCCTGGCATCCCGTCGGCCGACACCGCCAAGACCCAGCTCGCCGCGCTGACCGTCAAGCCGGACGGTTCGTCGACCGGGTACAGCCGCGACAAGTTCCCGCACTGGTCCGATCAGGGCAACAGCTGCAACACCCGCGAGGTCGTGCTGAAGCGGGACGGCACGAACGTGCAGCAGGACAGCAGTTGCGCCGCCGTCTCCGGCAGCTGGTTCAGCCCGTACGACGGCGCCACGTGGACCGCGGCGTCCGATGTGGACATCGACCACGTCGTTCCGCTGGCCGCCGCGTGGCGCACCGGGGCGTCGTCGTGGACCACCGCGCAGCGGCAGGCGTTCGCGAACGACCTCAGCGCGCCGCAGCTGATCGCCGTCACCGACAACGTCAACCAGGAGAAGGGCGACAAGTCGCCGGACGCCTGGAAGCCGCCGACCGTCGGCTACTGGTGCACCTACGCGAAGATGTGGACCACTGTGAAATACAAGTACAAGCTGAGCATCAAGTCCGCGGAGAAGACCGCGCTGACGGACATGCTCAACCGCTGCTGAACCACTTTTCCCGTGAAGGCCCCCTTCCCTCGGCTGAGCCGAGGGAAGGGGGCCTTCACGCGCGATGCGCGCTGTCAAGCGGAAAGGTGGGACGTTTCGCGGGCTGGGAGCCGGGCTCAGCATGTGGGCGGGCCTCAAGGGCGTGATTAGCGTGAATCGGGTAGGCGCAAGCAGAAGACGCGCCCCCGTCCCCCGCTGGAGGCCACCCGGTGTCCCGTACCGCCACCACGTCCTTGCTCGCCCTCACCGCACTTGTCGTCACCGCCTGCTCGTCCGCGGGCGGCTCGACGGGCGCGGACGCCGGGCCGCCCAAACCCGGTGGCACGCTGCGCCTCGGGATCTCGTCGAGCCCGGACTGCGTCGACCCGCAACAGGTCGGCACCAACGCTTCGCTCAACGTCGGCCGCCAGCTGGTCGATTCGCTGACCGATCAGGATCCGGCCACGGGCGAGATCAAGCCGTGGCTGGCGGAAAAATGGGAGGGCAACGCGGATTCGACCGCGTTCACCTTCCACCTGCGCGACGGCGCGACCTTCTCCGACGGCAGCCCCGTCGACGCGGCCGCGGTCAAGACGAGCTTCGACGCGATCAAGGCGCTCGGCCCGAAATCACAGCTCGGCTCGGGCTATCTGGCCGTGTACAAGGGAACGACGGTCGTCGATCCGAAGACGGTCAAGATCGAGTTCTCCGTTCCCAGCGCCCAGTTCCTGCAGGCCAGCTCGACG
Organism: Amycolatopsis lurida; assembly: GCF_900105055.1. Taxonomy (NCBI): domain Bacteria; kingdom Bacillati; phylum Actinomycetota; class Actinomycetes; order Pseudonocardiales; family Pseudonocardiaceae; genus Amycolatopsis; species Amycolatopsis lurida. The sequence goes on along the minus strand of NZ_FNTA01000004.1, from coordinate 4,377,471 downwards.
ATGTCGCTCGGCGTCCTCGCGCCCGCCGCATACCAGAAGACCGCCGACCAGCGTTGCCAGGGCGATGGCCTGATCGGCTCCGGGCCGTTCGTTTTCGAGAGCCTGAAACAGAACCAGGAGATCGTCCTCGCCAAACGCAAGGGCTACCACTGGGGTTCGTCGCTGTTCAAGCACCAGGGCGAGGCGTATCTCGACAAGATCGCCTACAAGATCGTGCCGGAACCCGGCGTGCGCACCGGAAGTCTCGCGTCCGCGCAGCTCGACGCCATCACCGACGTCCAGCCGGTCGACGAGCCGCAGTTCACCGGCAACGGCTTCACCGAGCCCACCCGGCCGAATCCCGGCGTCGTGTTCAACCTGCACGCCAACGTCACCAAGGGCGTACTCACGGACGAGAAGGTCCGCCAGGCGGTGGTCAAGGGCATCAACCGGCCCGAGGTCACGAACACCGTGCTGACCCCGAACTACAAGCCCGCCACCAGCATTCTCGGCTCGGCGACGCCGTTCCACGCCGATCTGTCACCGCTGCTCGCCTACGATCCGGCGGGCGCGACGGCGCTGCTGGAAAGCGCGGGCTGGCTGCCCGGTCCCGACGGTATCCGCACCAAGAACGGGCAACGGCTGACCGCGAAGGTCGTCTTCTCCCTGGTGTTCAACCAGAACAAGAGCGTGCTCGAACTCGTGCAGCAGCAGTTGCGCAAGATCGGCTTCGATCTCCGGATCGAGCAGCGCACGACGGCCGAGAGCGTGCAGATCACGCAGAGCGGGAACTACGAGTACCTCTGGTACAACACGACCCGCGCGGATCCGGACATCCTGCGCAACCTGTTCTCCACCAAGGCGAACAACCGCAGCAAACTGCCCGCGGACAATCCCGTCGACGCGCCGCTCGACGCGCAGTCGTCCACTGTGGACCCGGTGAAGCGCAAGCCCGCTGCCGAGGAGGCGCAGCGCGCGATCATCGAACACGGCTACTCGGCGCCGGTGTTCGAGCTGACCCAGGTGCTGGCGCACGGGCCTAACGCGCACGGTATCGGGTTCGAGGCGTCGTCCCGGCTCCAGCTGTTCGACGCCTGGGTGTCCGGCTCGTGAGGCGGTACCTGCTCCGGCGAGTCCTCCAGGCGGTTTTCGTCCTGTGGGCGGCGTTCACCCTCTCTTTCGTGATCCTCTACCTCCTGCCGGGTGACGCGGTCAGCGCGAAGCTCGGCGGAGGCGAGGCCGGTCTTTCGGTCACGCCGGAACAACTGGCCGCCGCGAAGGCGGAGTATGGCCTCGACGACCCGTTGCCGCTGCAGTACGGAAAGCGGCTGGTCGCGGCGGCGCAGGGCGACTTCGGACGCTCGATCGCCACCGGGGACGACGCCACGAACATGGTCGTCTCGGCGCTGCCACCGACGCTCGCGGTGACCGGCTTCGCCCTGGTTCTCGCGATCCTGTTCGGCGGCGGCATAGCGATCGCCGGCACTCTCACCCGGCATCGCTGGCTGGGCGACCTCCTGCTCGCGCTGCCGCCGCTGGGGATCTCGCTGCCGCCGTTCTGGGTCGGGCTGCTGCTCATCCAGTTCTTCTCCTTCCAGCTCAAGCTGCTGCCCGCGCTGGGTTCGAACGGTTTCGAGTCGCTGATCCTGCCCGCGATCACGCTCGCCATCCCGACCGGTGCGATCATCGGGCAGGTGCTGGCGAAGAGCCTCCGCACGCAGCTCGGGGAGCCCTACGCCGAGATCGCGCTGGCGAAGGGGGCGAGCCGATCAAGAGTCCACTTCGGACATCTCCTGCGTAACGCGGCGGTACCGACACTGACCATCGCGGGAGTGGTCGCGGGAAACCTGATCGCGGGTTCGGTGATCACCGAGACGGTGTTCTCCCGTGACGGCCTCGGCCGCGTGACGTCGTCGGCGGTCACCGCGCAGGACATCCCGGTGGTGCAGGCCGTGATCGTGCTCGCCGCGCTGGTGTTCGTCGTGATCAACCTGCTCGTCGACCTCGTCTATCCCCTGCTGGACCCGCGGATCCGACACCGGGAGACCGCCGATGCCTGACGTTCTCGTGCGCACCCGGCGCAAGCCGGGCCTGATCCTCGCGATCGCCGTCCTGGCGTTCGCCCTGCTCGCGGCGGTCGCCCCCGGCCTCTTCACCGGACAGGACCCGCTCGCCGGCATCCCCGCCGAGAAGATGCAGGGGCCGTCCCTCGGCCATCTCTTCGGCACCGACGAAACCGGGCGCGACATCTTCGCGCGGGTGGTGCACGGTGCCGCGCTTTCGTTGCAAGCGACCGTGATCGCCGTCGTCGTCGCGCTCGTCGCCGGTTCCGCGCTCGGCCTGCTCGCCGGATTCCGGGGCGGCGCGCTCGATTCGGTGATCATGCGCTGCGTCGACGTCCTGCTGGCGATCCCGTCGATCCTGCTGTCGCTGGCGCTGGTCACCGCGCTCGGCTTCGGCACGACCAACGTCGCGATCGCGGTCGGGGTCGCGAATCTCGCGCAGTTCGCCCGGCTGATGCGCGCCGAGGTGCTGCGTGTCCGTAGTGGCGTGTTCGTCGAGGCCGCCCATGCTGGAGGCGTGCGGTGGACCGGGGTGCTCGGACGGCATGTGCTGCCCAACGCGCTCGGCCCGGTGCTCGCGCTCGCGACCCTCACGTTCGGCACGGCGGTGCTGGAGGTGAGCGCGCTGAGCTTCCTCGGCTACGGCGCCACCCCGCCGACCCCGGAGTGGGGCTCGCTGGTGGCGGGCGGCCGAGGCTTCCTCGCCACCGCCTGGTGGATGACGACCTTCCCCGGGCTCACCGTCGCGGCCGTGGTGCTGTCCGCGAACCGGCTGTCCAGAGCGATCGAAGGAGACGTGCGGTGAGCGAACTGCTGACCATCCGCGATCTCGCGGTTTCCTACAAATCCGTGCCCGCCGTGGACGGCGTCGACCTCTCCATCCACAAAGGACAGATAGTCGCCGTGGTCGGCGAGTCCGGCTCCGGCAAGAGCACGACGGCGCACGCGGCGATCGGGCTGCTGCCGCGTGGCGGGCGGATCGACCGCGGTGAGATCACCTTCGACGGCCGTGACCTCACAAAACTCTCCGACCGCGCCTGGCGTTCGGTACGCGGCCGTGAGATCGCGCTGGTCCCCCAGGATCCGACGGTGTCGCTCAACCCCGTGCACCGGATCGGTGACCAGGTCGCGGAAGTGCTGCTGATCCACGGCCTGGCGGACAAGCGCACCGCGGGCGCCGAGGCGGTGGAACTGCTGCGCAAGGCCGGGATCGCCGACCCGGAAGCGCGGGCACGCCAGTATCCGCACGAGCTGTCCGGCGGGCTCCGTCAGCGCGCGCTGATCGCCGCCGCGCTGGCCGGACGGCCGAAACTCATCATCGCCGACGAGCCGACGAGCGCGCTCGACGTCACCGTGCAACGGCAGATCCTCGACCACCTCGAAGAACTCGCGGCCGACGCGGGCACCGCCATCCTGCTGATCACCCACGACCTCGGCGTCGCGTCCGACCGGGCGTCGCGGATCGTGGTGCTGTCCCAGGGCGAAGTGGTCGAGGAAGGCACGACCGGCGAGATACTGGCGGCGCCCACCCGGAAGTACACGCGAGATCTGCTCGCCGCGGCGCCGAGCCTGTCCGACACCCCGTTGCGGGAGCCGAAGCCACCGTCGTCCGACTTCCTGGTCTCGGTCAGCGACCTCGGCAAGACCTTCGGGACCGTCCGCGCCGTGGACGGCGTTTCGTTCGACATCGCCCGCGGCCGGACGCTCGCGCTGGTCGGCGAGTCGGGTTCGGGCAAGTCGACCACGGCGCGGATGATCCTGCGGCTGGAGACGCCGACCGAGGGCGTCGTCGAGTTCGACGGCGAGGACATCACCTCGCTGCGCGGTGAAGAACTGCGACGGCTGCGGCGCCGGTTCCAGCTGGTGTACCAGAATCCGTATGCGTCGCTGAATCCGAAGTTCAGCATCGAGGACGTCATCTCCGAGCCGCTGCGGGCCTTCGGCGCCGGCACCAAGGCGGAGCGCCGGGCGCGGGCGGCGGAGCTCGTCGACCAGGTCGCGCTGCCGTCGTCGGTGCTGAAGCGCAAACCCGCCGAACTGTCCGGCGGGCAACGGCAACGAGCGGCCATCGCGCGGGCGCTCGCGCTGCGCCCGGAACTGATCGTCGCCGACGAACCCGTGTCCGCGCTGGACGTCTCGGTGCAGGCGCAGATCCTCCGGCTGCTCGCCGACCTTCAGGACGAACTCGGCCTGACCTACCTGTTCATCTCGCACGATCTCGCCGTGGTCCGGCAGATCGCGGACACCGTCGGCGTGCTGCGTGGCGGCGAACTCGTCGAACTCGGTCCCGCTCAGGACGTCCTCGAACGGCCGCGCGCGGACTACACCCGGGAGCTGCTCGCCGCCATTCCCGGCCGGAAACCGTTGGAGGCCCGATGAAATTCGCGCTCTTCTCGCTCGTCGCCAACCACCCCGACCCGGTGACCGGGGTGACACCGACCCAGCACGAACGCCTGCGCCGAGTCGTCGACGAAGCGATCTTCGCCGAAGAACTGGGCTTCGACGCGTACGGCGTCGGCGAACGGCACGGCGAGCCGTTCCTCTCCTCGGCGCCGCCGGTGATCCTGGCCGCGGTGGCCGAACGCACCCGGCGCGTCCGGCTGCTGACCACGCTGACCGTGATCAGCGTGCTGGACCCGGTCCGCGTCGCCGAGGACTACGCGACGCTCGACCAGCTTTCCGGCGGGCGGCTGGAGCTCATGATCGGGAAGGGCAACGACCCCCGGCACTTCCCGCTGTTCGGCCTTGAAGAGGACCGGCAGTGGGAGTACCAGGCGGAGAAGTTCGCCCTGCTGCGCAGGCTGTTCCTGGAGGAGGGCGTGACGTGGGACGGCGAGTTCCGCACGCCGCTGACCGACGTCACGACGCAACCGCGTCCGTTCCACACACGGCCACGGATCTGGCATGGGAGCGCGTCGAGCACCGAGTCGACCGAGCTGGCGGCGAAGTTCGGCGACCCGCTGTTCACCGCGAACGGCTTCCATCCCAAGAAGAAGTACGCCGACCTGATCGACCACTACCGCCGTCGGTGGGCGGACCACGGCCACGATCCGGCGGACGCGCTCGTCGGTTCGGGCGCGGGCGGGCTCTACGTCGCCAAGACCTCGCAGGAGGCACAGGACGGCTACCGGCCGTACTTCGAGGCGCTGATGAAGACGCCGGCGTATCAGCACAACAAGTCCGAGTTCACCACTTTGGAGGACAAGATCACAGGAGGTTCCGCGCTGGTGGGGAGCCCGGAGCAGGTGATCGACAAGATCGGCGACTACCACGCGTCCTTCGGGCACGAGGTGCAGGCGGTGTCGGTCGACGGCCTGGAAGCCGGGGAGGCACGAGAAGTCCTGGAGCTGTTCGCCGCCGACGTCGTCCCGACCGTACGGAAGGAACTGCCCTCGCGGGTCTGGGAAAGCTAGTACGTTCGGGAAGGTGCGCATCCTCTTCACGTGCCGCCCCGCCTATGGCCACCTGTACCCGTTGATGCCGCTCGCACTCGCCGCCCGCGGCGCCGGGCACGAGGTGCTCTTCGGGACCGGCGACGCCTTCCTGGACAAGGTCCGTGCGCTGGGTTTCGACGCGCACAAGGTCGGGATCTCGATCCAGGAAGCCCTCGACCAGGCCGAGGGCGACGCGCTGGAGACCATCCTCACCACCTTCGCCGAGATCCTGCCGCGGGCCACGATCGCCGACCTGACACCGCTGCTCCCCGTGCTCCGGCCGGATCTGGTCGTCTACGAGATGAGCGACATCGGCGCGGCCGCCGTCGCCCGCCGGGCCGGGATCCCGGTGGTGTCCCACGTGATCGGCCGGTCGATGCCCGCCGACCTGATGGCCGCCGCCGCGGACCGGTTCGCCCCGGTGTGGGACGGGAAGCCGCCTGCCAACCTGATGCTCGGCGACGCCGGGATCGACGTGTGGCCGGATATCGTCCGCGACCCGGAAGCACGCGCCCTGCCGACGGTCTTCCGGCTCCGGCCGGTGCCGTGGAACGAACCGGCCCCGGTGCCGGCGTGGCTCGACGGACGCGACCGGCCCCTCGTCTACCTGACGCTGGGCACCGTCGCCTTCGGAGCCACCGGCGCGCTGCGCGCCGCCGTCGATGGCCTCTCCCGGCTGCCGGTGGACGTCCTGGTCGCCCGTGGCCCGGGTGACCCCGGCGAACTCGGCGAGCTGCCGCCGAACGTCCACGTGGCCGGGTTCGTGCCGCAGTCCGAAATCCTTCCGCGCGCGGACCTCGTGGTCCACCACGGCGGAACCGGGACCGTGCTCGGCGCGCTCTCCGCGGGCCTGCCGCAACTGGTGCTGCCCCAGGGCGCGGACCAGTTCGTCAACGCCGAGGCGCTGGAGACGGCCGGCGCCGGGCGGGCGCTGACCGGCGACCAGGTCACCGCGGACGCCGTCGAGGAGAGGGCCAAGACCCTCCTCGACGACGCCCGCGTGCGCGAGGTGGCGGCGAGGGCCCGTCACGAGATCGCCGCCATGCCCGCGCCGTCGGAGGTCGTCGGGCGGCTGGAGGAGTTCGCGCGCTAGGTGACCAGCTTCAAGATCTCCCGCGCGACGACGTCGTTCTGCCGGAACGGGAGCGCGTTCGTCCGAGGCCGGGTGAACGCCCCGGCCGACCGCGCGGACGTATGCGGCCCGAGGGCGAACCGGCGGGGATGCGGGCGGCCCTCGCGGTCGAGCATCCGGCCGTCGGAGACACGGGTGTGGATACGCCCGGCGAGCAGCCGGTCGCCGGTCACCGTGTCGACGACGGCCTCTTCGCCGAGCGCGCCACTGGCGTGCAACTGTCGCAGAAGGACATCGGACGCCCGGGTGATACTCGGTTCGGGCAGCCGCGCCTCGACGAGCGTGCGTGCCTCGGTCTCGCCGGGGAAACTCGCGCCGGAAGCGACGAAGGCCCGGCGTTCCTCGTCCGCCGACACCCGCATTTCGGCGCCCAGGAAGGAAACGAGACCTGCGTCCTGGAGCGCGAGCAGTTCTTCGAGCCGACGCGGAGGCGGTCCGCTGGCGAAATAGGAGAAGAAGCCGAGGAACCAGCCGTCCAAATCGGACAGTTGAGAGACCGCGTCGAGCCGTCCGGTCTGCACCAGCGCGGGAAGCTGGCCCATCACGGACAGCAGTGCCGTGAACGCGCCCAGATCCGCGCTGTACTCGGGGTCCGCCCGCCGGCTCAAGTCCGCTTCGACGTACTCGCGTAGTTCCTTGCCGTACTCCTCGGCGGTGCCGAAGTCCTTGCCCGCCATGGGCCGGTCGAGACGATCCAGGTCCAGCCGGTCGTCCGGCGACGGAACCGCGCGCGCCACCAGCGCGTCGAGTTCGCCGGGCGCGGCGTCCGCGAAAGCGTCGGCGAAGACGGCGAAATCCATGCGCACCCGCTCGGGATGAGCGGTGCACAGTTCGCTGTAGTAGGCCCACGCGATCTCCTTCGAGATCAGCGGCCAGACATCGCGGCGGAAATCGATCCGCCCGGGCACGGCGCACAGCTTCCCGATGGCGTGGGCGTCGAAGAACTTGGGCAACCGCAAGGGTTTCCCGCGCAGCCGATAACCGATCTTCGCGTGGTACGGCACGCCACGCCGCGAACCGACGTGCAGCACGGGCTCGGCACCGCTGGGATGGTACTTCAGCCCGCCGCACGCCTGCTCTTCGAAGCGGCCACCGCGGCCTTCGGTCAGCAGCAGCATCAGATCGACGAACGCGAGGCCGAACCCGCGCACCAGAACGGTTTCTCCCGGGCCGATCGCCGAATAGTCGACGTCGGCGGTGTAGCCGGCCGGATAGTAGGCGAGGTCGTGGCGGGCGGCGAAGTCCGCGAGCGCGGCTTCCCGTTCGTCCGGCTCGGCGTCGAGGTGCCCGACGGTGAACAGGACCGCGTCCACCGCCAGGGGTTCCGCGCGGCCTTCCAGCCAGAGCGACTGCGGCTCGCCGTCTTCGAGCCGCACCGCGCGGGTCCGGTGCTCGACGACCTCGATCCCGGCCGGGAGTTCGGCGCGCACCTTGCGGTGGAACCAGGCGAGGTACGCGCTCTGCAGCCTTCGCGTCGGGAAGTGATCGCATTGCAGTGCCTCGAGTTCGGCGCGCAGGCTGTCGTCGATTTCGGTGTCGAGCCCGCCCGAGCGGACCAGCCGCGCCCATTCGATCAGAGACGGTCCCGGCCTGATCGGACCGTCGATCCGCACGGTGTCGTCGGTGAAGACCGTGACGTCCTCGGGCATGGAGTTCATCCGCAGCAACGGCGACTGCTCGTAGCGCCAGACCCGCCCCGCCCCGGCGGGGAAGGGATCGACGAGATGCACCACCAGCCGCCGCCCGCCGAGCAGCTCGGCGGCGTTGGCGCCGAGCCGTTCGAGCACGCCCACCCCACGTGGACCGGCGCCGACCACCGCGAGCACGTAGGGAAGGTCTGCGGTACTCACGAAGCCGAAGCTACGCCGGGATTCCGGGCGGCGTGCGGGTTCTCAAGGAGCGGAACCCGTTGCCACGGCGGAGAACCGGCGCGTACTCGTCGAGCAGGGGGACACGGACGAGAGGAACGCGCGATGCCGGTCGAATTCCTGGGTATCGGAGGCACCAACGACGGTTCGGAGACCCGTCCGCGATCGGGCGGCGTCTTCGACAAGGACTACACGCTGCGCCTCGCGCGGGCGCACGAGGACTTCGGCTGGGACCGCGTGCTGTTCGCGTACGGCTCCAGCGGGCCGGACCCGGCGCAGGCGGCCGCATACGTCGCGTCGAAACTCGACAAGCTCCAGATCCTCTTGGCGCACCGGCCGAACGTCTCGTATCCGACCTTCGCGGCGAAGACGTTCGCCACGCTGGACCGGCTTTCGGACGGGAGGCTCACGGTCCACTTCATCACCGGCGGCAGCGACCACGAACAGCAGCGTGAAGGCGACTACCTCACCAAGGACGAGCGCTACTCCCGCACCCGCGAGTACATCCAGATCGTGAAGCAGGCTTGGACATCCGAAGAGCCCTTCGACCACGAAGGCGAGCACTACCGCTTCGCCGACTTCGTCCTCGACGTCCGTCCCGTGCAACAACCACGCCCGGGCGTTTCGTTCGGCGGCTCGTCTCCGGCGGCGTACGCGGCAGGCGGGGCCGAAGCGGACATCTTCTGCCTCTGGGGTGAGCCTCTCGCGCAGACCGCCGAGCAGATCGAGTCCGTCAAGGCCGCGGCCAAGGCCGCCGGGCGGACCGACGTCCCGCGGATCCAGGTCGCCTTCCGCCCGATCATCGCACCGACCGAGGAACTCGCCTGGGAGAAGGCATATCGCACGGTCGATGCCATCAAGGCCCGGACGAACGGGGGCAGGCAGCTGACGCGGCGGCATTCGCTCACGAATCCGGAGAACACCGGCTCGCAGCGGCTCCTCGCCGTCGCCGCCGAAGGGGAACGATTCGACCGGGCTCTGTGGACCCCCACCGCGGCCGCGACCGGTGGCGCCGGGAACTCGAACGCGCTGGTCGGCACGCCCGAAACCGTGGCACAGGCTCTGCTCGACTACTACGACCTCGGCGTCGACATCCTCTCCGCGCGCGGTTACGACATGCTCGGCGACACGATCGACTTCGGCCGTCACGTCATCCCGATCGTGCGCGAAGAGGTCGCCAAACGCGACGCGGCTCGGGCGGCTTCAGCCCGCGAGGTGCTCGCGGTCGACGGCTGAGCCATCGCTACGCCGAATGGACGATCCGTCATCCATTCGGGGGGGCGCCTCCGTACCGCCTGATGGACCCGATGGTCGCGGAGCGGAGTCGCGACGCGTTCGCGCACCGTGCGAACGCCAGCGGCCCGGGGTACCCCACAGCCTGTCTTCACGGCGCCGTATCCCCGCGCCGGGTGACGCGGGTCCGGTGCGATTTTCCCGGCGAAAACCCCAAAACAGCCGAAATTCGCAGGTCCGCGCCGAGGGACCGGTCACTGGGACATCTTCGCGGACGGCCGTCCCTCCACGAAAAAGATCTCCAACTCCAGAAACCCGGCGAAAGAACCTAGCCAATCACCAACAGTCAGGAGACACTTACGTGAACGAATGACGCTTCGTGACGAGCTCGTGACCGCGTTACTCTCGGTCACGAGTTTGTCGCGTAATAAGGACCCTATTGGGGGCAGCATGGCTTCGGCCGGACGGGTCACTTACCGAGAGGTCTTCGGTGTAGCCGAGTTCCGTTCGCTCTGGTTCGCCGAGTTGTTCTCGATCTTCGGTGATCAACTCGCCAGAGTCGCCCTCTCCGTCCTCGTCTTCACCGAAACCCGCTCCGCGACCCTGACCGGTCTCACCTACGCGCTGACCTACGCCCCTTCGCTGCTCGGCGGCATCTTCCTCACCGGGTTCGCGGACCGGTTCCCCCGGCGGACCGTGATGGTGGTCGTCGACCTGATGCGGGCCTTGCTGATCGCGCTGGTCGCGGTGCCGGTACTGCCGTTCTGGGTCCTGTGTGTCCTCGTCGGCGCCGTCTCGCTGCTGAATCCGCCGTTCAAGGCGGCCCAGCTGGCCCTGCTGCCGCAGATCCTCGAAGGCGACCGCTTCGTCGTCGGTATGGCGATCCGCAGCATGACCGTCCAGTCGGCACAGCTGGCCGGATTCGCCGGCGGCGGTCTCCTGCTGACCGCGCTGGAACCCCACATCGCCCTCGCGCTGGACGCGGTCACCTTCGTGATCTCGGCGCTGTTCGTCCGGTTCGGGCTGAAGTCGCGTCCGGCCGCGGCGTCCGGCGAGAAGCGCAAGTCGTTCTTCGCGTCGATCGGCTCGGGCGGGAAGATCGTCTTCGCCAGCTCGGGGTTGCGTTCACTGCTGCTGTTCACCTGGCTGATGGGCCTGCTGCCGGTGTACGAGGGCATCGCGGCGCCTTACGTCGCCTCGTCCGGCGGCGGCCCCGAGGTGATCGGCCTCCTGCTGGCCGCCGACCCGATCGGCAGCGTGATCGGCGCGTTCATCTACTCGCGCTGGGTGCCGGCCCACATCAGACCGAAACTGATCGGGCCGCTTTCCGCGTTGACGGCGATCCCGCTGCTGCTGTGCTTCCTGCAGCCGGGACCGTGGGCGTCGATCGTGTTGTTCGTGCTCTGCGGCGGCTTCGGCACGGTGGCGCTGATGCAGGCGACCGCGTCGCTGACGCTGGCCGTGCCGGACGAGAGCCGGGCACAGGTCATGGGGCTGTCGAACACCGGATTGACCACGACGATGGGCGTGAGTCCCCTGATCGGCGGCATCCTGGCGGACCAGGTCGGCCCTCAGTCGACGGTCGGCGTCTTCGGGCTTGCGGGATTGGCGCTGACCGTCCCGCTCGCGTTGAGCTGGTTCCGGACCCTCAGCCGTGACCCGGAACGGTGGCAGGAAAAAGACGCCGCGCGCGCAGAACATTGAGGTGTTCCACGCGCCGGCCCGATCGCGCGGACGTCTGGCGCGCGCCCCAGTTCACTGATCCCTACCGGCCATCGCTGGCACCTTTCCCTCGACCTCTCAGAGAAAAGTACACACCTAGGGAGCTTGTCGACAGCCCGCAAGTCGGTAGAAGCTGTCCGTAAGTAGGGGGTTTCGGAGAATGACGCAAGAGTCAGGGGGAAAGATGATCACATCGGAGGAACGCGCTGGACATCGTTCGGCTCTCACGGTAGCGACGTGGGAGCTGTGGAAGAGGCCCAAGTACTGGATCGCCTACACCGGGCTGTCCGTCGCGACGATGCTGGCACTGACGGGGGTCTTCGCCGCATCCATCGCCATCACGTCTTCGCAGGTCCTGCTGTGTTTCCTCCTCGCTGGGCTCGCCATCGCGCACACCGAGGCGACCCGCCGGATCGAGCGCCAGCGGCGCAGCATGAGCGTCACCCCGCATATCAACATGACCTCGGTCTGGGTCCTGCCGGGCGCGATCCTGCTTCCGCCGCAGTTGACCGCACTTCTCGTAACCGTGATCTATCTTCACCTCGGATATCGCAGCTGGGCGGGCCTTCACACGGTCAACCCCCATCGAACTGTGGCGAACGCCACATCCATGACGCTCACCGCGTTCGCCGCCTGGGCGGCCGTACAGATCGTCGGCGCCGACGCGGCGTCGGTGACGTCGATCTGCGTCGCGAGCCTCGCCTTCTTCCTGATGAACGCCGTCTTCACCGGCACCGGCCTGTACTTCGCGGCGCCCAAGAAGGCGACCGTCCAGACGCTCCTCGGCTCTTGGGACGACAACATCCTCGAGGCCTCGACGGTCTGCATCGGCGCGCTCGTGCTCGCCGTCCTGCCGCATCAGCCGGTGCTGGTGCTGCTCGTCTTCCTGCCGCTGTACCTGCTGCAGCGTTCGGTGCTGATCAAGCAGCTGGAGGAACTGGCCACCACCGACCAGAAGACCCAGCTGCTCAACGCCACGACCTGGCAGCAGGGCGCCGTCCGTGAGGTCTCCCGCGCCGAGCGCGAGAACGGCCAGTTCGGCGCGCTGATGATCGACCTCGACCACTTCAAGAGCATCAACGACACGTACGGCCACCTCGCGGGCGACGACGTGCTCAAGGGTGTCGCGGCACTGGTCAAGTCCGAAACGCGGACACAGGACCTCGCCGGCCGCTTCGGCGGTGAGGAGTTCGTCGTACTCCTGACTTCGTCTTCGAAGCAGGAGTCCGTCGCGGTCGCCGAGCGGATCCGCCAGCGGATCAGCGAAATGGTCATCAGGACCCAGGACAACGAGGGCAACTCCGTCGTCATCGAGCAGCGGACGGCGTCGGTCGGCGTCGCGACGTACCCGCTGGACGGCCGGACGATCGACGAGGTCATGGCCTCTGCCGACGCCTCGGTCTACGCGGCGAAACGCAACGGCCGCAACCGCGTCGTGTCGTCCCCGGATCTGGCGTCGGTCGCCGAAGAGGCCGGAATGCCGCTGGAGGCCGTCGCGGCCTAGCGCAGTCTTTCCATCACGTCGGCGGCCTCGGTCCGCAGGCGGACGACGCCGCCGACGGTGAATTCGGTGAGCAGGTCGATGAGCGCGTCCGCGTCGGGCGGCTCACCGTCCCAGCTCGCCTGGACGAGTGCCTCGGTCATCGCGAAGAACAGCGTGACCAGAGCCTTGTCCGCGCGGCCGGAGTCGACGCCGTGGCGGGCCCAGCGTTGCCTGCTCGCCTCGGTGTAGACGGCGGCGAGCCGCTCCCGCAGCCGGGTGAGGGCTGGGTCGCCCATGCGCTCCGCCTCGCGCAGGACGGGGAACGCGTCGGGGTTCGCCGCGACGAAGGCGAACATGTTGGCGTAGTTGGCGCGCGCCCAGGACCGCAGTTCGGGCTGCGAGAGATCCAGGGCGGGTGCGCCGATCGCTTCGAAAGCCCGTTCCTCGATATCCGCGACGACCTGGGTGAACAACGTCGTCCGATCGCCGAACTGCTCGTAGACGGCCTGGCGGGACACCCCCGCGCGCCGGGCGATCTGTTCGATCGTCGCGGCCTGCGCGCCGTGTACCGCGAAGACACCGGCGGCCGAACCCAGCACCCGCGTGCGTTGCTCGCCGATCGGGAGTTTGCGGGGTCTCCCTCGCGGCGCCGGACTTGACATTGTGCGCCACCTCACTGACTCTCTTTTTCGACACGTCTGTCGAAAATGTTTGTGCTCAACGAGGAGCAAGCATGCGTCCAGGATCCCGGCTCGGTGTTTCCGCCGCCGTCTCAGCGGCCACCATCGCGGCCCTGCTGACCTTCGGGGCACCGCAGGCCACGGCCGCCCCGTCCTTCTACGATCCCCCGTCGCCACTGCCCGCGGGTGCTCCCGGCGACATCATCCGGCACGAACCGTCCACCTTTTACGTCGATCCTGTGAAACTCATCAAGGCCGACGCGAACGTCCAGCGGATCATGTACCGCAGCACCGACACCCACGGCAAGGCCAACGCCGTGACCGGCACCGTCCTCACCCCGAAGAAGGCGTGGACCGGCGCGGGCGAACGGCCGGTCATCGGCTACGCGGCCGGGACGCAGGGCGTCGGCGACCAGTGCGCGCCGTCGAAAGCCCTAGCGGCGGGCATGGAGTACGAAGGCCCCTTCATCGCCGGGCTGCTGCTTCGCGGCTACGGCGTCGTCGTCACCGACTACGAGGGCCTCGGCACCCCGGGCGTCCACACGTACGTCAACCGCGTCGCCGAGGGCAACGCCGTCCTCGACTCGATCCGCGCGGCACAGCGCCTGCCCGAAGCGAACCTGCCGGACAACGGCCCGGTCGCGACCGCGGGCTACTCGCAGGGCGGCGGGGCGTCGGCGTCGGCCGCCGAACTTCAGCCGTCGTACGCACCCGAACTCAAGCTGAAGGGCTCGTACGCGGGCGCCGTCCCGGCAGACCTGGCCGAGGTCGGCAAGAACATCGACGGGCACTACGCCTTCGGGTTCCTCGGATTCACGCTGGTCAGCATGGACGCGGCGTACCCGGAACTGAACATCCCGGCCCTGCTGAACGCGAAGGGCGTCGAAGCGTTCGAGAAGGTGAAGCAGGAGTGCACCGGGGACGCGATCTTCGGACACGCGTTCACTCAGTCGAAGGACCTGACGAAGGACGGAAGGCCGCTGACCGCGTACCTCGGCGAAGAGCCGTACAAGACGCGAGTCGGCGAGCAGCTCATCGGAGCACGGAAGCCGGGCGCGCCGACGCTGGTCGTCCACAGTGCACTCGACGACATCGTCCCCTACGCGCAAGGGCGGACGATGGCGCGCTCGTGGTGCGCGAAGGGCGCGAAGGTGCAGTTCTCGACTTCGCTGGTCCCGACGCACGTCGGTGGGGCGATCCGGGCTTTCCCGGAGGCTTTCGCCTGGCTTGAGGGACGCTTCGCGGGGCTGCCTGCCGTGGGGAACTGCGGGCTGTTCTAGCTCGTGAGTGGTAAGGACGGTTCTAACCGTCCTTACCACTCACGACACTTGACCGCGATGTCGCGTGATCCGGCGGACGACACGACCGGGGCCGGGTTCCGCCGCGTGTCGTCCGTCTGATCACGCGTGTCGTCCGTTCAGTCACGTGTGTCGTCCGTCTGATCACACGTGTCGTCCATCCAGCCACACGAAACCGCCGCCCGCGCCGCACCGGCAGTAGGTACCTAAGCCGCCCTTGGCGCTAACCGTCCTAACCCCTCACGAGGTCACTTGAGGCCGGTGGCTTCCGCGGCGGCGGGGTCCGAGTCGCTCAGGAAGGTGCGGCAGCGGTCGTACTCCTCGGTCTCGCCGATCTTGCCGGCGGCCTTGCCGAGGACCGCGAGCGAACGCAGGAAACCCTGGTTCGGGCGGTGCGACCACGGCACCGGACCGTGTCCCTTCCAGCCCGCGCGGCGAAGCTGGTCGAGACCGCGGTGGTAGCCGGTACGGGCATACGCGTACGCGGCGACGGTCTCGCCGGCTTCGAGCGCCTTCTCGGCGAGGGCGGCCCACGCCTCGCTGTAGTCGGGGTGCTCGGCGGCGACGGCGGCCGGATCGGTCCCGGCGTCCAGCGCCGCCTGCGCGGCGGTGTGCTCGGGGAGATGCGTCGGCTGGGGGCCGAGAAGGTTCGTCATACGGCCCATTGTGCCGACCCGTCTCCCCAAGGGCGCCCCGCGCCCGACGGAGACTTCACATCGCGCGCCCTCTGTCGGCCGAAAGCCACGAAAGCTCGATGAGGGGGCGCGTCTGAGAGCACGCGATCGGCGGCGCTGTGACTAGAAGAACAGGCTCCCGAGAATGCCCCCACCGGCCAGCACCAGAGCGGCGACGAGGACCGCCGCGACGAGTCGTTTCGGCATCATGGCGGCACACCTTGCCCTGCTTCGCACGCCGACCGCAAATCCGCCACCCCTACGGGTGAACCCCGATTTTCGACCCCAAATGCTCATCCCGTGATCTGGAGCAGGGAAGATGGCCCGCATGACAAAGGCGACAGAAGTGACCGGGGACCTTTCGCCGGGTGTCATCCCCCGCAGCCCGATCGCGAAGACCAGGCTGTTCTTCAAGCTCCATTGGCACCGCGGCGCGCCGGGACAGGCGACGCCGGACTGGGTGCTGAACTTCTGCTACTCGATGTGGCTGGCGGCGTTCGCCTTCAAGCTGGTCGGCTCGTCGTGGGACATGTCGTGGCATTTCATGTGGCTGCGCGACGACCTCGCCCCGCCGCACCTGATCAACACCGTCGGCACGGTGATCATCATGGTGCTGGTGGCGATCCACAGCTACACCGGGATGGGCGCCGACCGGCGGTCACTGCGGCTGATGCAGATCGGGCTCGTGGTGTTCCTCATCGCGGCGCCGCTGGACGTCATCAACCACCGGGTCAACGGTCTCGACCTGACCGCGTGGAGCCCGTCGCACATGATGCTCTACATCGGAACGGGCATCATGCAGGCCGGCGTGATCATGGGCTGGCTGAAGCACGCCAAGCCCGGCCGCCTGCGCACCGGGGTCCTGATCGGACTGTGGGCGTTCTTCCTGGAGAACACGTTCTTCCCGAACGGTCAGCAGGAGTACGGCATCCTCGGCCTGCGCGCCTGGGAGCGCGGCGCGCCCGAGGCCGAGCCCGAGCTGCTGAACTTCGCCGCCAACCAGATCGGGCATCCGGTCGACCGGGTGGCCGTCGAGTACTTCACGATGCCGATCGACGCTTGGGTCTACCCCCTGTGGGGTATCGGCGTGATGGCGCTGATCTTCGCGCTGGCGCGGCACACCACCGGCTTCCGCTGGGCCGGGACGACCGTCGCCGCCGCCTACCTCGCGTACCGGCTGGTGATGTGGCCGCTGCTGCTCGGGATGGGCTTCCCGGTCTCGGTCGTGCCGTTCTACCTGCTCGCCGTCGGCCTCGCCGTGGACCTGGCCTTCCGCATCGGCCGAGACCATCCGCTGCTGACGGCGGGCGCGGGCGCGCTGCTGGTGACGGCGTTCGGCTACGGGATGCTGTGGGTGCAGTCGCAGTTCCGGCCGTGGATCCTCGGTGACGCGCAGACGGAGTCGGCGCCGCCGGTGGCCTACTGGACGGCTGCGGTCTGCCTGGTCGGCGTCGGCGTGCTGTGGGCCGCCGCCGGGCCGGGGACGCGGGCGCTGAACTCGCTGCTGGAGAAGCGCCGCGAGAAGACGACGCTCCCGGCGGCCTGAGGCTCCAAGTACGTGAAGGCCCCCTTCACTGCGTCTAGCGCAATGAAGGGGGCCTTCACGTACTTTTAGAGGACTAAATGCGGGCTGGTCAGAGCTTCTTGCCCGCGGAGCCCAGCGACTGGGCGGCCTCGACGACGCGCGCGGCCATGCCGGCCTCGGCGGCCTTCAGGTAGCTACGCGGGTCGTAGACCTTCTTGTTGCCGACCTCGCCGTCGATCTTCAGGACACCGTCGTAGTTCTTGAAGAAGTGGTCCGCGATGGGCCGGGTGAAGGCGTACTGCGTGTCGGTGTCGACGTTCATCTTCACGACGCCGTAGGACACCGCCTCGCGGATCTCCTCCGGCAGCGAGCCGGAACCACCGTGGAACACGAGCTCGAACGGCTTCGAACCGGCCGCGAGGCCGAGCTTCTTCGCCGCCGCCTCCTGGCCGCCCTTGAGCACGTCCGGGCGCAGCTTCACGTTGCCGGGCTTGTAGACGCCGTGCACGTTGCCGAAGGTCGCGGCCAGCAGGTAGCGGCCGTTCTCGCCGGAGCCGAGCGCGTCGATCGTCTTCAGGAAGTCGCCCTCGGCGGTGTACAGCTTCTCGTTGATCTCGGCTTCGACGCCGTCTTCCTCGCCGCCGACGACGCCGATCTCGACCTCGAGGATGATGTTCGCGGCCGCGGCCTTGGCGAGCAGCTCCTGCGCGATCTCGAGGTTCTCGTCGAGGTCGATCGCGGAGCCGTCCCACATGTGGCTCTGGAACAACGGGTGCTGGCCGTTCTTGACCCGCTCGGCGGAGATCTCGATCAGCGGGCGGACGAAGCCGTCGAGCTTGTCCTTCGGGCAGTGGTCGGTGTGCAGCGCGACGTTCACGTCGTACTTGGCGGCGACGACCTGGGCGAACTCGGCGAGCGCGACCGAACCGGTCACCATGTCCTTGACCTTCTGGCCGGACGCGAACTCGGCGCCGCCGGTGGAGAACTGGATGATCCCGTCGCTCTCCGCCTCGGCGAACCCGCGGATGGCGGCGTTCAGGGTCTCCGACGAGGTCACGTTGATGGCCGGGTAGGCGAATTCGTTCGCCTTCGCCCGGTCGAGCATCTCCGCGTAGACCTCGGGGGTGGCGATGGGCATCGTTTACTCCTCCTCGAAGCAGGCTGGTGCACCTCTCGGCCGCATCGTACGAGGTCGGCCGGGAGGTGCCTACAGCCGTCGCGTCAGAGGAGGACCGCGGCGAGCGCCCGGTAGACCGGCAGGGGGTCTTGGTTCAGTACCTGGATGTTGACGTGGTCCGCCCCGGCCTCGATATGCGCGGTGACGCCGCGGGCGACCGTCTCGGCGTCGCCGTGCACGGCCAGCGCGTCGACCAGCTTGTCGCTGCCCTCGCCCGCCAGGTCTTCGTCGGTGAACCCGAGTTTCCGCAGGGAGTTCGTGTAGTTGACGAGGCCGAGGTAGAACTTGACGGTGCCCCGCCCGATCTCGCGGGCCTTCGCCGGGTCGGTCTCGAGGACGACCTTCTGCTCGGGTGCGAGCAGCGGTCCTTCGCCGAGGATCTCGCGCGCCTGACGCGTGTGCTCGGGCGTCATCAGGTACGGGTGGGCGCCCGCCGTGCGGTCTCCTGCGAGTTTGATCACCTTCGGGCCGAGCGCGGCGAGCGCGCGGCCTTCGACGGGCACTCCGGCGGCGTCGAGAGCGTCGAGGTACTCGACCAGTGCCGCGTACGGCTTCTTGAACTCCGCGGTGTGCTCGCGGTGCCCGGCGCCGACGCCGAGGAGGAAGCGGCCCGGGTGCTTCGCCTCGATGCGCTTGGACGACTCGGCGACCGTGGCCGCGTCGTCCTTCCAGATGTTGACGATGCCGGTGGCCACCTTGATCGTCTTCGTCGCGTCGAGGAGTTCCTCCGCCTTGACGAGGTCGCCCGCCGGTGAGCCACCGATCCAGATGGCGCCGTAGCCGAGTTCCTCCACCTCGCGCGCGAGCTCCGGGGTGAGCACGCCTTCGAGCTGCCAGATACCGATCCTGCCGAGTTCGATTCCCATGTACCGAGGCAACACCGCGGGCGGCCGATGTCTTCCCTTAAGTTCGGGGTATGGCGAAACTCGGCAACACCGACCTCGACGTCCGTGGGATCAACCTAGGCGGCAACGTCTTCGGCTGGACCGCGGACCAGGAGCAGTCCTTCGCCGTCCTCGACGCCTACACGGCGGCGGGCGGCAACTTCATCGACACGGCCGACCTTTATTCGGCGGGCGGTTCCGAGACGATCATCGGCGAGTGGCTGACCAAGCGCGGCCGACGCGACGACGTCGTCATCGCGACCAAGACCGGCATGTGGGAAGAGCGGAAGGGCCTGTCGGCGGCGAACATCGCGGCGGCGGCCGAAGACTCGCTCCGGCGGCTCCGGACCGACCACATCGACCTCTACTACGCGCACATCGACGATCCGGACACCCCGATCGAGGAGACGCTGCGGGCCTTCGACGCGCTCGTGCGCGCCGGCAAGGTCCGTTACGTCGCGGCGTCGAACTACTCGGCCGAACGGCTGAGCGAAGCACTGTCCATTTCGGACCGCGAGGGGCTGGCGAAGTTCGTCGCGCTGCAACCGCACTACAACCTCGTCGAGCGGGACTACGAGCGGGATCTGGCGCCGGCGGTCGAACGCGAAGGACTGACCGTCCTGCCGTATTTCTCGCTGGCCAAGGGTTTCCTCGCCGGGAAGTACCGGTCCAAGGACGACCTCGGCGACAGCCCGCGCGCCGCCCGCGCTTCGTCCTATTTGGACGAACGCGGCGAGCGAGTGCTCTCGGTGCTCGACGAGGTCGCGGCGTCCCGCGGCGTCTCGGTCGCGGCCGTTTCCCTCGCCTGGCTGTTCGCGCAGCCGACCGTCACCGCGCCCATCGCGAGCGCCCGCTCGGTCGAGCAGCTGAACGACCTCCTGCCCGCCGCCGACCTCTCGCTCACCTCCGGCGAGATCGACGCCCTCTCCGCCGCCTCGCGCTGACAACCCCCGCAATTCGCCATCCACTCGCGATGGTTCGCACCACCAACTATCGCGAGTAGATGGCGAATTGCGGACTTACTTGCGGGTAGCTTACTCCGGGTAGGTTGGGGTACCGTCCGAAAGCCTTAGGGCTCGGACGAGGAGGCAACGTGGCCAAGAACAGCGTGAACGGCAAGGTCGTCCTGATCACCGGCGCCGCCAGGGGCATCGGCGCGGGGCTCGCCGAGCGCCTGGCCGCGCAGGGCGCGAAGGTCGCACTGGTCGGCATCGAAGCCAAGGAACAGCAGGCCGTCGCCGACAAGATCGGCCCCAGCGCCCGCGCCTGGGAAGCCGACGTCACCAGCTGGGACGACCTCGAGCGGGCCACCGCGGGCGTCGTCGAGCATTTCGGCGGCATCGACATCGTCATCGCGAACGCCGGTATCGCGACCTCCGGTTTCGTCCGGTCGGTGGATCCGGCCGCCTTCGAGAAGGTCATCGAGGTCGACCTCCTCGGCGTCTGGCGCACCTTCCGCGTCACCCTCCCGCACGTCATCGACCGCAAGGGCTACCTGCTCGCGATCTCCTCGCTGGCCGCGATCACGCACGCGCCGGGCATGGCCAACTACGCCGCCGCGAAGGCGGGCGTCGAGGCGTTCTGCAACAGTTTCCGCGCCGAAGTCGCCCACCTCGGCGTGAAGGTCGGCGTCGCGCACCCGACCTGGATCCGCACCGACCTCGTCGAGAGTGCCGACCAGCACCCGGTCTTCGGCAAGCTCCGCGCCGGCATGCCCGGCCTGCTCGGCAAGACCTATCCGCTGTCCGTCGCGCTCGACCACCTGCAGGCCGGGGTCAACAAACGCGCCCGCACCGTGCACGTGCCCCGCTGGGTCGGCGGCCTGAAGCTGATCCGTGCGTTCCTGCCGCGGATCATCGAGATCGGCGCGAAGGGCCGGATCAAGAAGGCCGACGCCGCCGCGCTCATGGACATCAAGGAGCGCGGCGCGTACGAATCTTCAGTGACCGGCCAGGCAGGCCGGGCCGCCACACGGAAGGGCTGACCAGATGTCCCGTCGCGACCAGATCCGCATGTCACCTGACGAACTCGCCGCCTTCCTCGACGAGCAGAAGGTCATCAACGTCGCGACGATCGGCCCGAACGGCCGCCCGCATCTGGCGCCGCTCTGGTACTACCCGCACGAGTCCGGCGTCGCGACCTGGACTTATGGCTCGTCCCAGAAGGCGAAGAACCTGGAGCGCGACCCGCGCGCCACGGTGCTCATCGAGGACGGCGACAGCTACGACAAGCTCCGCGGGATCTCCCTCGAAGCCGACGTCGAGGTCATCACCGATACCGCCGTGGTCACCCAGATGGGTATCAAGCTCATGCAGCGGTACGCGGGCGCGAAGCCCGGGGACCCGGTGCCCGACGAGCTCTCCGGCTTCATCGGCAAGCAGGCCCCGAAGCGGATCGGGCTGATCTTCCGGCCGACCAAGATCGTGAGCTGGGACCACACGAAACTCGGCGGCACGTACTGACGGGTAGGTAGTACTAGCAAGTAACTGTTACTTGAGGTAACGTCATCTGGGCACGAACGCCTCGAAGTGGAGGATTGCCAGATGACCGAGCGATTCAAGGTCGTGATCGTGGGCACCGGGTTCTCCGGGCTCGGCCAGGCCATCCAGCTCGAAAAAGCCGGGATCTCCGACTACGTGATCCTGGAGAAGGCGGACGAAGTCGGCGGTACGTGGCGCGACAACTCGTACCCCGGCTGCGCCTGCGACGTGCAGTCCCACATGTACTCGTTCTCGTACGAGCAGAACCCGGACTGGTCGCGGTCGTTCTCGCCCGCCCCCGAGATCTTCCAGTACCTCAAGGACGTCACCGACAAGTACCGGCTGCGGCGCAAGATCCGCTTCGGCGTCGAGCTCACCGGCGCGACGTGGGACGACACCCAGCGCCGCTGGCACGTGCACACGAAGTCGGGTGAGTTCGAGGCGCAGTTCCTGGTCTCGGGCGTCGGCGGCCTGCACATCCCGCAGGTCCCCGAACTGCCCGGCATCGAGAAGTTCAAGGGCCAGACCTGGCATTCCGCGCAGTGGAACCACGAATACGACCTTCGCGGCAAGAAGGTCGCCGTGGTCGGCACCGGCGCCAGCGCGATCCAGTTCGTCCCGAAGATCGCCCCCGAGGTCGACGAGCTGACGCTGTTCCAGCGCACGCCGCCGTGGATCATGCCGAAACCCGACCACGCCATGCCGGGCTGGGCCAAGACCGCGTTCCGCCGGATTCCCGGCGTGCAAAGGCTTTACCGCAACGCGCTGTACTGGTTCCTCGAAGTGCGCGCCGTCGGCTTCAACGGCCATCCCGCGATCATGAAGGCCGGCGAGGTGATCGCGAAGCGCCACATCGGCAAGGCCATCAAGGATCCGAAGCTGCGCAAGAAGGTCACCCCCGGCTACACCATGGGCTGCAAGCGGGTGCTGATCTCCAACGACTACTACCCGGCGATCAACCGGTCCAATGTGGACGTCAACACCGAAGGCGTGCGGGAAGTCAAGGCGCACAGTGTCGTCGACGGGAACGGCGTCGAGCACGAGGTCGACGCGATCATCTACGGCACCGGTTTCAAGGTCACGGATGCCTTGGAATACCTGGACATCACCGGGATCGACGGGCGCGACCTCGCCAAGGAATGGGCGACCGAGGGGATGCGAACGCACAAGGGCATCACCGTCTCCGGCTTCCCCAACCTGTTCTTCCTCCTCGGCCCGAACACCGCGCTGGGCCACAACTCGGTGGTCTTCATGATCGAGTCGCAGGCACGGTACGTCGTCGACGCGATCAAGCTCGCCGATTCGCGTGGCGCCGCCGCGCTCGACGTCCGCGCCGGTGTGCAGGAGAAGTTCCAGCGCGAGATCCAGGACAAACTCGTCAAGGGCGTGTGGACCCAGGGCGGCTGCAAGAGCTGGTATCTCGACGCGAAGGGCGTCAACCGGACGATCTGGCCCGGGTTCACCTGGCGCTACTGGCTCGACACCCGCAAGGTCGACGCGAGCGACTACGAACTCAGCGGGAGGTCGTCGTGACGGACCACGAGCAGATCGTCCTGCACGCACGCGACGTCGAGTTCGACTGGGCGTCGTTGCCGATGCACTGGATCCCGGGCGAACCGCAGGCGACGCACACGATCAACGTGCTGCATCTGGCGCTGCCGGAGGGCGAACGCTGGTTCGTCGAGGTGTTCAAACAGGCCGTGCCGCTGATCCGCGACGAGCGCCTCAAGGAGGACGTCCTCGGCTTCATCGGCCAGGAGGCCATGCACGCCGAGGCGCACGACGGCGCCGCCGAACACCTCGAAGCGGCGGGCGTCCACGTCCGGCCGTACATCGCGCAGATGGAGTGGATGTTCCGCCGCCTGCTCGGCGACCGCGACCTTTCCGCCAAACGGCGCGAGGAATGGCTGATCGAACGGCTCGCCATCGTCGCCGCTATCGAGCACTACACCGCTTTCCTCGGCCAGTGGATCCTCGACGCCGAAGCGCTCGACAAGGCCGGCGCCGACCCGACGATGCTGGATCTCCTGCGCTGGCACGGCGCCGAAGAGGTCGAGCACCGCTCGGTGGCCTTCGATCTGTTCATGCATCTCGACGGCCACTATACCCGCCGCGTGCGCAGCATGCTCGTGGTGACGCCGGTGCTCGCCTGGGTTTTCTTGCGGGGCACCAGGTTCCTCATGAAGAACGATCCGACCCGGCCGGGCAAGACGAGTTTCCGGACCTATCTGCGCGTGGCGAAGCTCGGGCTCCTGCCCTCGGGCAAGCAGTTGCGGCGCGAGATCCGGCCGTACTTCCGGAAGTCCTACCACCCCACCGAAACCGGTAACACCGATCAGGCCGTCGCGTACCTCGCGAGCTCCCCGGCCGCTTTGGCCGCCGACGAACCACGATGAAGACACCGCCGCGGCCGCTGCGGCTCGACGGCAGCGGCCGGACCGACCGCGCGATGGCGTCGCTGACCGGTGTCGTCGCGCTGTACCGCAGGCTCAGCGGGGTGAGCGGCCGCCGTCGTCCGCCGGTGGTCGCCGTCGACCGTGATCTCCCGCTGGTCGTCGACGAGGTCCGTGCCGAAGCCGACGGCGTCGCCGGCCTGCGGCTGGTGCACGAACACGGCGAGCCGCTGCCGCGATGGCGGCCCGGCGCGCACATCGATCTTTCGCCACGGCCAGGGCTGGTCCGTCAGTACTCTCTGTGCGGTGATCCGGACGACCGCTCGGCCTACCGCGTCGGTGTCCGCTTGCTCGGCGAGGGCTCGACGGCGGTGCACGCGCTGAAGAAGGGCGCCCGGATCACGGGGCGCGGCCCGCGCAACGCGTTCCCCTTCGTCGCGAGCCCGGCGTACCTGTTCATCGCGGGCGGTATCGGGATCACGCCGATCCTGCCGATGGTGCGGCAAGCCGCCGCGGCGGGCGCGGACTGGCGGCTGGTCTACACCGGTCGCGAGGAGGCTTCGATGCCGTTCCTGGAGGAATTGTCCGAATTCGGGGATCGTGTCTGGATTCGTCCGGACACGGACTACGGGATTCCCGCCGCGGGCGCCGAACTTCTCGAAGGGGCACCGGATGGCGCGCCGATCTACTGCTGCGGCCCGGTTCCGATGATCGTCGGCGTCCGCACGGACGCGGCCCTGCGTGCTTCCGGACCGGTGTTCTTCGAACGGTTCTCGACGCCGCCGATCGTCGGCGGCAAGCCGTTCCGCGTCGAACTGGGTCGCAGCGGCAGGGTTTTGGACGTGCCCGCCGACCGGACGACGCTCGACGTCCTGCGGGAAACCGTGCCCGGTATCGCGTATTCGTGCCGCCAGGGGTTCTGCGGGACGTGCGAACTGCCGACGGTGACCGGCGACCGCGTCCGGGTCTGCGTCGAACGCGAGCCGGTCACCCTCGATCTCTGAGGCGTCAGGCTTCCTTCGGGATCCAGGAACCGATCACCGGCTTGAACTCGCGCACCGTCCGCTCCGCGACGACACCTTCGAGGTGGTACGGATCCTGGTCGATGATCTCGAGCAGCGCCGCCTCGTCCGCCGCCTGGTACATCGAGATGCCGCCGGAGCCGTCGCCCAGCGGGCCGCCGAGCGCGACGACGCCCTCGTCGGCGAGGCGGGAAAGGAATTCCCGGTGCCGGGGGCGCACGTCCGCCAGCTTCTCCTGCACGTACGTGATCTCCACCAGGAACCAGGCCATCGACATCTCCAAGGTCGCTCCAACAGACGCCCCAGCTTCTCAGGATCCGATCAGGCAGGACTCCCGCCCCACCCGATACGCTGATCGAGCGCCACGCACAGGTTGTGCTTCAAAGGGGTAAATGAACAGGTAGGGGTACATGCTCGAGGGCAATGCGGAACGCAGTGTCGAGGCGACCCTCGGCCACTTGCGCACCATGGACGGACCGGTCACGCCACCGCCGCCTGCGGCACCGCTGACCCTTGAGGATCTCTATCGCCAGCACCGGATGCGGCTCGTCCGGCTGGCCATCCTGCTCGTGGACGAACCCGCGACCGCCGAGGACGTCGTCCAGGAGGCCTTCACCGGGCTGCACCGCAACTGGGGGCGCCTGCGCGACGCCGCCGCGGCCGTCGGATACCTGCGCACCGCCGTGGTCAACGGATCACGCAGCGTGCTGCGCCGCCGCAAGACCGCGCGCGAGTACGTCGCACCGCACGCCGTCAACGCGCGTTCGGCCGAAAGCCTCGCCATGCTGTCGAGTGAACATCAGGCCGTGGTGAGCGCTTTGTCCAAACTGCCCCCTCGCCAGCGCGAGGTTCTGGTCCTCCGTTACTACGGTGGGCTGAGTGAGGCCGAAATCTCCGAGGCCGCCGGGATTTCGAAAGGTACCGTTAAGTCAACCGCCAGCCGGGCGCTGGAGGCACTGCAGAAAGCGATGCAGTCGCCGAACTGACACCCGGCCTTAATCTCGAGCGCTGGGTTGTGCCGCCATGCTTGGTCCAGACCAATATATGCTGGGGGGCGTGAGAGGCGCCGGAGATTTCGTGATCGTGGGCGGCCGGGTCGTCGCCCCGGACCGTGTACTCGACGACGGCTGGCTGGCTATCGCCGCCGGCAAGATCGTCCAAGTCGGTTCCGGGGCACCCCCGGACATCGATCGCGTCGACGTCGACGGATGCCTGGTCGTGCCCGGCTTCGTCGACACCCACTGCCACGGCGGTGGGGGCGGATCGTTTTCCAGTTCGAACCCCGAGGAGCTGCTCCGCGCGGTCCGCGCGCATCGGCGGCACGGCACCACGACCATGCTCGGCAGTCTGGTCTCGGATCCCATCCCGGTGCTCAGGGACCAGATCGCGGCCCTGCGTGAGCTGGTCCAAGAGGGTGAACTTGCCGGAATTCACCTTGAAGGACCCTTCATCTCGAAGGCGCGATGCGGAGCGCACGACCCGGCGACGCTGATCGAGCCGGACACGGCGACGGTCAACGCGCTGCTCGGCGCCGGCCGCGGTGACATCCGGATGGTCACCCTCGCCCCCGAACTGCACGGCGGGATCAAGGCGGTCCGGCAACTGGCCGAATCGGGCGTCATCGCCGCCATCGGGCACACCGACGGCGTCGAGGACCAGATCATCCCCGCGATCGACGCGGGCGCCTCCGTCGCGACCCACCTCTTCAACGCCATGCGGCCTCTCCACCACCGCGAACCGGGCCCGATCGGCGCGCTCCTCGACGACGAGCGCATCACCGTCGAGCTGATCTGCGACCTCGTCCACGTGCACCCGACCGTGCTGCGGCTGGCCGCGCACCACGCGGGCAAGGGCCGGACGGTGCTCATCACCGACGCCATGTCGGCCACCGACGCCGCCGACGGCAGCTACATCCTCGGCCGCCTCGAAGTCGACGTCCGTGACGGTGTCGCCACCCTGGCGGGCAACGGTTCGCTGGCGGGCAGCACGCTGACCATGGACGCGGCCTTCCGCAACATGGTCCGCGGCGCGGGCATCGACCTGCTCGACGCCGTCCGCGCGACCTCCGGCCGCCCCGCCGAACTGCTCGGCATCGCCGACCGGACCGGCTCGCTGCGCGCCGGGCTCGCGGCCGACGTCGTCGTGCTCGACCGTGACCTCCGGCCGGTCAAGGTGCTTCGTCAGGGCGAGTGGGTCAAGGACGACGCTGCGGCTACATTGAGCGCCACGGCCCCGCTGAGCGGGGCGGTCGAAGGCGGTGTATCGGTCAGCGACGGGTAGCGGCGAAAGGAGTCCTGGATGAGCGAGCCCAAGGACCCGGAGAAGCTTCTAGCCGACGCCTTGCGCGCTCAAGCCGTCTTCGCGCCTTCGGCGGAGCGGGCTTCCGAGTCGACCACGGACAAACCGGGCGAAACGGACACTGAGAGTAACTCTGGAGCTCCTGGAGAACACGAGCTGCCGCTTCAGTATGGACTGCTTTCGGGCGCCAGCGCCGACTCGCTCGAACGGGAGCGCGTCGCACTGGAGGACGCGGAGACGGCCAGGTTGGCGGAGCGTCCGGCGCCGCCTCCGGCACCTTCGCCGAGCAGCCCGCCTCTGCCCGCGTACTGGGTGTTGCTGCTGGCTGTCCTGCTGGGGCTCGCCGCCGGCTCGGTGATCGGGCTGCTCACACTGATCTGAGCCGCCCTCTCCCGCCGAGTCAGGGCACTCAGCGTCACCCTGTACCGTTTTGGTGTGATCCTGGCGCAGAACAACGTGACGACGATGGGCCTCCTGCCGGAGTGGCTGGACCCGATCCACCTGCTCGACGGGCTGACCGTCCCGGTCATCACCATCCTCTGCTTGATCATCTTCATCGAGAGCAGCATCTTCCCGGTGCTGCCCGGTGACTCGCTGCTGTTCACCGCGGGCCTACTCATCGCCGGGGACAAGATCCAAGCCCCGCTGTGGCTGGTCTGCGTACTTGTCACCATCGCCGCCCTGCTCGGCAACATGCTCGGCTACGGCCTCGGCTGGAAGATCGGCCCCTGGCTATTCCGCAAGCCGGATTCGAAGTTCTTCAACAAAAAGTACGTGGACCAGACCCACGCCTTCCTGGAGAAGCACGGGCCGAAGGCGGTCGTGCTGGCGCGGTTCGTGCCGTTCGTGCGGACGTTCATCACCTGGATCGCCGGTATCGGCAAGATGGACCCGAAGAAGTACTTCACCTACACAGTCATCGGCGGAATCCTGTGGGCCGCTGGGATCACCGCGCTCGGCCACCTGCTGGGCGACATCCCGTTCATCCGAGACAACATCGACGCGATCTTCATCCTGATCGTGCTGGTGTCCGTGGTGCCGATCGTGATCGAGTACCTGAAGTCGCGGCGCGAGAAGAAGCACGCGAACACCGCGACCGGCCTGGTCGCCGACACCGCCGAGGACATCACGCAGCAGATCCCGCGCGTGCGCGACTGACCCCTACGCGAAGTACATGAAGGCCCCCTTCCTTGCGTTAGGCGCAAGGAAGGGGGCCTTCATGTACTTCGGCGGGAGCGGCCGACAACCAACTGTCGGCGGACGCTTCACCCGTCCGCCAACAGACGATTCCCGCAGTCCGGCGTCGCATGAGGCAGGTCGCGAAAGTGGCTTTCGCAACGTCAGCTTCAAAGGGAGAACATCGAGCCCGGGTTGAAGAGGTTCCCCGGGTCCAGTGCCCGCTTGATCTGCCGGTGCACCTGGATGCCGACCTCGCCGATCTCCTTGGCGAGCCACTCGCGTTTGATCCGGCCGATTCCGTGCTCACCGGTGACCGTCCCGCCCAGCGACAGGGCCACGTCGAGGATCGCGTCGAAGGCCGTCCGCGCGCGGGCGAACTCCTCCTCCGAGTCGGGCGCGTAGACGATCGTCGGATGCATGTTGCCGTCACCGGCGTGGCCGACGACGGCGATCCGCAGCCCGACCTCTTCGCTGATCCGCTCGCAGCCGGCGATCAGTTCGGCGATCCGCGTGCGCGGCACGCAGACGTCGTCGGTCAGCCAGACGCCGTACATCTCCAGCGCGGTGAGCACGACCCGCCGCGCCTGCAGCAGCATCTTGCCCTCTTCGAGATCCTCGGTGGCGTAGGCGAGATCCGCACCGCAGTCGACACAGATCTGTTCCAGCGCCGCGAGTTCCCGGCGGGCGACCTCGCCGCCGGAGTCGGATTGCGCGAGCAGCAAGGCTTTGCAGTCCGAGCTCGTGCCGAGGTCGGTCTTGAGGTAGGCCTCGGCCGCCTTGATGGAGGTCGCGTCCATGATCTCCATGAGCGACGGCACCAGTCCCTCACGCACGACTCGCGCGACGGCCTCGCCCGCGGCCTCCGTGCTGTTGAAGGCGGCGACGAGGGTGGCGGGCAGCTGCGGCAACGGTTTCAGCGCGACGGTCGCCTGTGTGATCACGCCGAGCGTGCCCTCACTGCCGACGAAGAGCCGCGCGAGGTCGTAGCCCGCGACGCCCTTCACCGTACGGCGCCCGGTCTTCAGCACCGAGCCGTCGGCGAGCACGACTTCCAGTCCCAGCACGGAATCCGTGGTGACGCCGTACTTCACACAACACAGCCCACCGGCGTTGGTGGAGAGGTTCCCGCCGATGGTGCACCAGTCGTAGCTGGACGGGTCCGGTGGGTAGAAGAGGCCGTGCTTCTCCACCGCGTTGCGGAAATCGAGGTTCACCACGCCGGGCTGCACGACGGCGAGCCGGTTGCCTTCGTCGATCTCGACGATCTTGTCGAGTTTGGTCAGCACCAGCACGACACAGCCGTCGATCGCGTTCGCGGCGCCGGACAGGCCACTGCCGGCGCCGCGGGGCACGATCGGCACCTCGAACTCCGCACAGGCCTTGACCACGGCCTGCACACCCTCCACATCGGACGGCAACACCACCGCGAGGGGTTTGCCGCTGTCGGCCAGCGGCATCATGTCGCGCGAGTAGGCGTCCGTGACGTCGGTGTCGGTGAGCACCGCGGCGTCGCCGAGACGCTCGCGGAGCCGGGTGACCAGGGCATGGTTGCTCATACCCCCATCGTAAGCTCGATTAGATCCGCACTGCGGAAATTTTTTTCCGATCGAGCAGAATGAAGGCCTGAACACCTGTATAGACGAGCACGGCCACACCCGCCCATGCGGTAACGTGCACCCCCTGCGTGAAGGCTTCACGAGCCGACTCCAGAAGGGCCTGTCCCGCGGCAGGGTCGAGTTGCTGCGCCGTCGCGACCGCGCCGCCCAGCGTGTCCCGGGCGGCTTCGGCCGTCCCCTCCGGCAGGCCGGAGCGGTAGACCGCGGTCGCGACACTGCCGAGGATGGCCGTGCCGAGCGCACCGCCCAGCTCGAACCCGGTCTCGGAGATCGCCGAAGCGGCCCCGGCGCGTTCGGCCGGAGCGGCCGAGATGACCAGGTCGTTCGTCAACGTCTCCGAGAGGGCGACACCACCGCCGAGCAGCGTGAACGACACCACGACGTACGCGAGCCCGCCGCCGGACGACACCTGGGTCAGCGCCAGGAAGCCGACCGCCGCGACCAGGAGACCGCCGCTGACCAGCAGCGAAACCCGGATCCGCTTCGCCAGCCAGGCCGCGAGGAGCGCGCCGGCGATACCGGCGACCGTCGCCGGGAGCATCCACAGCGCGGCGACGACGGGGGTCAGCCCGAGCACCAGCTGCAGGTACTGCGGCACCAGGAACAGCAGGCCGACCATGGCGAACACGCCGAGCATGTTCGTCACGACGGAGCCGCTGAAGGCCCGGTTCGAGAACAGCTTCAGGTCGAGCATCGGCTCGTCGAGGCTGTTCTGCCTGCGGACGAACACGACACCGAGCGCGAGCCCGAGCACGACGCTGACCGCGGCCTTCCAGGTGAAGCCGTGTTCGGCGACCAGCTTGATGCCGTAGACCACCGGCAGCATCGCGGCCAGCGACAGCAGCGCCGACAGCGGGTCGAAGCGGCCCGGCTTCGGGTCACGCGCCTCCGGCAGCACGAACGGTCCGACGATCAGCAGCACGACCATCACCGGGACGTTGATGAGGAAGACCGAACCCCACCAGAAGTGCTCCAGCAGCCAGCCGCCGAGCACCGGCCCGAGCGCCATCCCGCCGGAGAACCCGGCACTCCACACGGCGATCGCGGTCCGGCGCTGTTTGGCGTCGACGAAGATGCTGCGGATCAGCGACAGCGTCGACGGCATCAGCGTCGCGCCACCCACGCCGAGCAGCGCCCTGGCGATGATCAGCATGAACGCGCTGGTCGAGAAGGCCGCGAGCACCGACGCCGCGCCGAACGCCGCGGCGCCCATGAGCAACAGCTTGCGACGGCCGATGCGGTCACCGAGCGTGCCCATCAGGACCAGCAGACCGGCCAGCATGAACGAGTAGATGTCGACGATCCACAACTGCTCCGCACCGGTGGGCGCCAGATCCTCGGACAGGAACGGCAGCGCGAACCCGAGCACCGTCATGTCCACGCTGATCAGCAGCACCGGAAGTACCAGTACCGCCAGCGCCCACCACTGCTTGCGCCTCGCCATGGCGCACTCTCCTTTAGCTAAACCGTCTGGACGGTACAGTTACCGCCTCGTTCGAAGGTAAACCGTCCAGACGGTATAGTCAACTGATATGGCGAAGCCCACCGCGAAGGAACGCATCCTCGACTCGTACGAGGAGATCCTCATCGAGCAAGGCCCCGGCGGGGTCACCCTCGACGCCGTCGCCGCGCACGCGGGCGTCTCGAAGGGCGGCCTGCTCTACCACTTCGGCTCGAAAGAAGCCCTGGTGGACGGCCTGATGGAGCGCCTCGCCACATTGTCGGAAGCGGATCTCGAAGAGGCACGGAAGGCGCCCGAAGGCGTCGTCTCCTGGTATCTGCGGACCGCCATCACCGACGTCACCCAGCGCAAGGCGCTGCACCGCACGACCATGGCGACGATCCGGATCATGCTCAACGAACCGCGGGTCGCCGAGGTCGTCCAGGTTTACAACCAGAAGCTCCACGACCTGATCAGCGAGCACGTCGACGACCCGCTGGCCGCCGAACTGATCATCCTGGTGGGCGACGGCCTCTACCTGCGGGCGGCGCTCGGCCGGGACGACGCGAGCCCCCTGCTCGACCGGATCGACGAGATCAAGGCCCGCATCCAGCGCAAGTAGTCACCTACTTGCGATGAACGACCCACCCTCGCGCGCGCAGTCCCACCGCAAGTAGGTGACTAATTGCGGGAGAGGCCGTAGACGCGCTCGATCGGGATGGTCAGCAGAACGCGCTGGTCGGCGACCATGGCGTCACGGAACTCGTCCCAGTCCGGATGTTCGCCCCGGGCCCGCCGGTAGTGGTCCACCAGCGCGTCGACGGTCGCGTCGTCGCGCGAAGCGGCGGTCGGCGTGAGCACCGCCGGGCCTTCGACGACGACGTAGCCGTCGCCGCTCTCGGTCGACACGTGGAACGTCGCCCGCGGGTCGCGCTGGAGGTTCTTGGTCTTGGCGCGGGGCGCGGTGATCGAGATCAGGATGGCGCCGGCGTCCGCGTCGTAGAGGTAGTTGACGGTCGACAGCTGTGGCCTGCCGTCCCGCTTGACGGTGGCGAGGGTGCCGAAGTTTCGGGCGGCGAGGATGGCGTAGAGCGCGGAGTCGGTCATGCCTCCATCAAAGCAAAAGTGCAGCTCAGGGCGAACCGGACAAACATGCACGAATAAATGTGCTTGCATGCGGCAACTAAAGTGTCATCCGACACACAACGTCACTTTCTCCTTGCGAAGCATCTTTGAGAGGAACATCCTTGGTCACTGCAACTAGTTGCAGTGACCAAGCAACCGGCGAGAGAGATCACCATGGCACCCACGACACCCGGCACCAGGTCGAAGGCCGACCTCGATCTGGCCGACACCCTCGGGCACGAGCTCGTGCGGCTCGTGCGCCTGGTCAACCGGGCGAAGTCCCAGGTGTCCAAGCAGGGCCCGGACGGGATCGAGCGGGCCGCGTACGCGATCCTCTTCTGCCTCATCCACGTCGGCCCCCAGCGGACCAGCAAACTCGCCGAGTTCCTGCACTCCGAGATCTCGACCATCAGCAGGCAGTCGAGCTCTCTCGTCCAGCACGGGCTGGTCGAGCGCCTAGCCGATCCCGAAGACGGCCGCGCCTGCCTGCTCGCACCGACCGCCGAAGGACTCCGGGTGTTCGAGGAGAACCGGAAGCAGCGGAACCAGTGGCTCGCCGAGGTACTCGGTGACTGGTCCGACGACGACCGGAAGACCCTCAACTCGCTGTTCCACCGGTTGAACGACGACATCGAGAAAACATCTCCACAGTTCGCCGACCCCGCGTCGGCGTCGAAGGCCAAGGGGGCCTGAAGCAATGAGTTCCGCAGTAGAAAGTCCGCCAGCCGTCCACGAAGACGGTCCCCGGCTCAGTCACCGTCAGATCGTCACGATCCTGATCGGCCTGATGTCGGGTATGTTCCTGGCGGCACTCGACCAGACGATCGTGGGCACCTCGATCGTCCGGATCGCGAATGACCTCAACGGGTTCGACCTGCAGGCCTGGATCACCACGGCCTACCTGATCACCTCGACGATCGTCACGCCGATCTACGGCAAGCTGTCCGACATCTACGGGCGCAAGCCGTTCTACATCGCCGCGATCTCGATCTTCCTGATCGGCTCGGTCGCCTCGGCGTTCGCGACGTCGATGTACGAGCTGGCCGCGTTCCGCGCGATCCAGGGCCTCGGCGCCGGCGGTCTGATGTCGCTGGCGATGACGATCATGGGCGACATCGTGCCGCCGCGGGAACGTGCCCGCTACCAGGGTTACTTCCTCGCCGTGTTCGGTATCTCCACCGTGCTCGGCCCGGTGCTCGGCGGGTTCTTCGCCGATTTCGACACGCTCGGCACCGTCTTCGGTTACCAGATCGACGGCTGGCGCTGGGTCTTCCTGATCAACGTGCCGATCGCGATCGTCGCGCTGTTCGTCGTCGCCCGCGTGCTCAACGTGCCGCACCAGCGCCACGACCACAAGATCGACTGGTGGGGCGGGCTGGCGCTCATCGTCGCCGTCGTCCCGTTCCTGATCGTCGCCGAGCAGGGCAACAAGTGGGGCTGGGGCTCTCAGAACGCGATCATCTGCTACGTCATCGGCGCCATCGGCGTGGTCGCCTTCATCTTCATCGAGAAGCTGATGAAGGACGCGGCACTGATCCCGCTGCGGCTGTTCAAGAACTCGACCTTCACGGTGGCGATCATCGGCGGTGTCATCGTCGGTGTCGCGATGTTCGGCGCGATCATGATGATCCCGCAGTACATGCAGGTGGTGCAGGAGTTCTCGCCGACCGAGTCGGGCCTCCTGATGATCCCGCTGATGGCGGGCATCATGAGCGGTTCGATCATCTCGGGCCAGATCACCAGCAAGACCGGCCGCTACAAGGTGTTCCCGGTGGTCGGCACGCTGCTGATCGCGGCGGGCGCGTTCTTCTTCGCGCAGGTCGAGTACAACAGCGCGCTGTGGCACCCGCTGGTCGCGGCCGCGATCATCGGGCTCGGCCTCGGTGCCTGCATGCAGACGCTGATCATCGCGGTGCAGAACGCGGGCCCGCGCAGCGACATGGGCGTCTCGACCGCTTCGGCGACGTTCTTCCGGCAGATCGGGGGTACCGCGGGTGTCGCGGTGTTCCTGACCATCCTGTTCAACGTCCTGCCGGGCAATATCACCAAGGCGTTCGGCGGCAACGCGCCGACCGGTGAAGGCGCCGCGGCGCTGGGCGACCTCACCACGAACACGAGCGGTATCGCGAACCTGCCCGAGGCCATCAAGACGCCGGTCCTGATCGGCTTCACCGAGTCGATCACCACGGTGTTCTACGTGGCGGGCGCGGTCGCGCTGCTGGCGACGCTGGTCCTGATGTTCATGAAGGAGATCCCGCTTCTCGGCGGCTCGGCTCCTTCGGCGGCTTCGGCTCTCGAAGGCGGCGAAGCACTCCTCGAAGAGGACGACGCACCTGTCGAGACGGCGTCGGAGAAGACGGTCGTGACCGCGCCCGTCGAGGCCGGGAAGCACGCGATGACCAACGGGAACGGGGCGTACCGGGCGGGATCCGCGCAGATCAGCGGGCACGTCCGCCGGGACGACGCGACGAACGTCGCGGGTGCGGCGCTGACCCTGATCGACCACAACGGCAATCAGGTGGCCAGGACGCACACGAACGAGAACGGCGTCTACTCGTTCGCCGGCATCGTGGGCGGGCGCTACACGCTCGTCGCCAGCGGCCGCTGGTTCCGGCCGGTCGCGGCGACACTGACCGCCACCGGAGCCGGGGTGCTGCGCCACGACTTCGAACTGGTCAGCACGATCCTGCTGAGCGGGGTCGCCCGCACCGACGGCGACCGCGTGGTGCCGGACGCGCGGATCACCGTGCTCGATTCCTCGGGTGGCGTCGCCGCCGTGGCGAGGACCGACGCGGAGGGCAACTACACGGTCAGCGACCTGCCCGCCGGGACTTACACGGTGATCGCCAGCGGGTATCCGCCGGCGACCAGCCGGGTGGAGCTGCTGGGCGGTGACCAGGCCGAACATGACGTCCGGCTGAGCTACGACCAGGCGCTCGACGAGCTTGTCGAGCACTAGTCCGGCTTGCGATGAAGGGGCCTTTCCTCGCGAAATTCGCGAGGAAAGGCCCCTTCATCGCGCAGGTGGGGCGCACGACCGGACCTTTCGGACACCCCGATTCCACGGTTCGGCCGCATGCGGTTCGCGAAGTACACGTAGGCTCGCGTCGTGACTGAGGTGTACACCGAGGCCGCGGGCATCGGCGTGAGCTGGCTCGACACCGCCGGGCCGGTGCTCGTCTGGGTGATCGTGCTGAGCTTCATCTTCGTGGAGTGCGCGCTGATCATCGGCCTTTTCCTGCCCGGCGACTCCCTGCTGTTCGCCGCCGGGGTCGTCCTCGCGCAGCACGGCTCCGACCTGAACGCGTGGCTGCTGTCGGCCGCAGCGCTGCTGGTCGCGATCCTCGGCAACCAGGTGGGGTATTACATCGGGCGGTCGACGGGCACGAAACTGATCGCGCGCCGCGGCGGCAAGGTGCTGAACCGGCACAACCTGGACCGCGCCAGGGCGTTCCTGGATCGCAAGGGTTTCTTCGCCATCGTCGCCGCGCGCTGGATCCCGTGGATCCGCACGCTCGCGCCGCTCATCGCCGGGACCGCGCGGATGGATCCGCGCCGGTTCGCACTCGCGACCGCGCTCGGCGGGCTGCTCTGGGTGCCGACGCTGGTGCTGCTCGGCTACTACGGTGCCGGTCTGCTGGACCAGCTTCCGTGGGTGAAGACGGTCGCGCTCTGGGTGAGCGTCGCGTTCTTCGTGGTGGGCACGGCCTACGGCGTGATCCGCTACCGCCAGGAGATGCGGCGGCCCGCCGAAGAGACCGAGGAGAGCACCGCCTAAACCTCGGGGTCCGCCCAGATCTCCAGCTGGATCCCGTCGGGGTCACGGAACACGATGACCGACGAGCCTTCCAAGGTCCGAGAGCCCTTCGACGGCGTGTAGACGACGCCGTATTCCGAAAGCCGCGCTTCCCATTCGGCCAGCTCCGAGCGCGATGAGACCTTGAACGCCACGTGGTCCAGACCTGTGCGTCGTTCGTCGAAACGCGGCCGCTCGGTGTCCTGGTGCTCGACGAGTACCACCGCGAAACCCTCGCTGGGCGACCTCAGCACAACCTTCCGCAGACCCGTTTCGGGGTCTTCACGACGCGTGAACTCCTCGAGTTCGAGCACTCGGGCGTACCAGGGCACGCTCCGGTCCACGTCGGTCACGGTGAGTGCCAGGTGGTGCACAGACATGAGCTTGGACATCGGGGATGACCGTCCTGATCAAGAGCTTGGGGGCGCAACCAGGGTGACACAGGCGCCTCTGGCCACGAGGTGATCCGCCGACTTCCCACATGAATCGTGATATCCGCCGGGAAACAGTGTTAAAAAGTGGCTGAACCGCACGCGGAGCCGATATCGCCCCGTGACCGCTCCGTGGCCCCGGGTGTCAACGTCCTCCGCCGACGGTCAGCACCGTCCCGGTGGTGTACGACGCGGCCGGGGAAAGCAGCCACAGCACGGCTTCCGCGACTTCGCCGGGTTCGCCGGCCCGCCCCATCGGGATGGTCGGCGCGATCCGCTCCATCCGATCGGGCAATCCCGCCGCGGCGTGCAGTCCGGTGTGGATCATCCCTGGTGCGACGGCGTTCACCCGGACGGATTCTTTTGCCACTTCTTGCGCAACGCCGTAGGTCATCGTTTCGACCGCGGCCTTGGTGCCCGCGTAGTGGACCCATTCGCCGGGCGAGCCGGTCCGCGCGGCAGTGGAGGACAGCGTCACGATCGAGCCGCCCTCACCGCCGTACCGGGTGGACATCCGGCGGATGCCCTCGCGGACGCACAGGAAGACACCCGTGATGTTGACATCGACGACACGACGGACGACGTCGACGTCGTATTCGTCGAACCGGCCGGGGGTGTTGCCGGTGATGGCCGCGTTCGCGACCAGCCCGGCGAGCGGGCCGAGCTCGACGGCGGCGTCGAACAGGGCCACCACGTCTTCTTCGGACGCGACGTCACCGCGCCGGGTGATCGCCCGGACGCCGTGCTTCCGGACGCGCGAGGCGACGTCTTCGGCCGCTTCGGCGTCACCCGCGTAGTTGACGACGACGTCGTAACCGCGCGCGGCGGCCAGTTCGCAGACCGCCGCGCCGATGCCCTTACTGCCGCCGGTGACGACGAGAACACCACTCATATGGCGAAGTTAACCAGCGGGAGGTTCTCGAGGACCAGGTCGGCCCGGCCGCTGGTGGACGCGATCAGATCGGCGTTGCGCTGGTCGGATCCGAGGGCGCGACGGCGTGCGTCGACCAGCGAACGACCGTAGCGGCGGTGCCGTGAGACGAGCCGCTCGATGCGCTCGGGCTCGTCCGGCGCGAGGAACCACGACTCGGCGAGGATCGGCTTCACGCCGCTCCACGGGTCGTCCTGCATGAGCAGGTAGTTCCCCTCGGTGATGACCAGCGGGACGTCCGGCGTGACCGCGACGGCGCCGGCGATCGGCTCCTCGATCTCCCGGCGGAACTCGGGCGCGTAGACCGTCTCGCGGCCCTCGGCGAGCCTGCGCAGCAAGTGCACGTACCCCGCCGCGTCGAAGGTGTCCGGCGCGCCCTTGCGCTCCACCCGCCCGAGACGCTGCAACTCCACCTGCGCCAGGTGGAAGCCGTCCATTCCGACGACAGCCGCCCTCGTGCCCAGTGCCTTCGCGAGGCCCCAGGCGAGTGTCGTCTTGCCGGACGCGGGGGCGCCGACGATCCCGAGCACGCTGCGCTGTCCCGGCTTCGCCAGCGCCTGCGCCCTGTTCAACAGGTCCTCGAACACCGGAGGCATGGCAGTCATCCTTCTCCCATCTTCGCGACCGCGGCCGTCCACGACCTCGGTCCTTCGTGCCGCACCCGTTCGGCGGCCACCTCGTTGGCGAACGCGATCCAGCCGGGGACGTCCCCTTCGCCCCTGGCGACCGCGTACGCGAAAGCCCCGTGCCAGACGTCGCCCGCGCCCAGCGTGTCACGC
This sequence comes from Amycolatopsis lurida, assembly GCF_900105055.1. NCBI lineage: Bacteria > Bacillati > Actinomycetota > Actinomycetes > Pseudonocardiales > Pseudonocardiaceae > Amycolatopsis > Amycolatopsis lurida. The sequence continues at coordinate 4,338,828 of NZ_FNTA01000004.1, read as the reverse complement.
GCCTGGGTGACGGGGACCGGGACGGCGCCGGATCCGTCCGCGGTCGACCAGCGGACGGGTTCGGGTCCGGCCGTCGTGATCACCACGCGGACGCCGTACTCGCGCGGGTCGTCCCCGCGATACAGCGACGAGCACGCGGCGATGTCGACCAGCGGCAAGAGTTCAGGGAAGACCGGCTTCCAGCTCCCGGCGTCGAGCACCACCGGTATCGCGCGCTCCTTCGCCCAGCGCGCGACCTCCAGTGCCACCTCCGGATGGTGCCCGTCGAGGAGCACGCACCCGGGCATTTCGTCACCTGCTTGCGATAGTCGCGTGCGCAAGGATCGCAAGTAGGTGACGAATTGCGGGGAGGCGTGGGCGTTGCGCGAGACGACGGTGCGCTCGCCATCGGAGTCACGGACGACGATGGCGCTGATCGCGGGCGGATCGGGCCGTCCGGGATCGAGGTCGACCAGGTCGACGCCGTGCGCTTCAAGGTCCACGCGGGCGAGTACCGCCAGCGGGTGCGCACCGGCGACCGTCAGGAGCGTCGCCTCGGCGCCGAGCGCGGCCACGGTCACCGCCGCGTTCGTCGCCGGCCCCCCGGCGGCGACGTCCATCGACAGCGAACGCACCTTTTCGCCCGGCGCCGGGATTTCGGCGACGCGCTGAACCTGGTCGACGGTGCACAGGCCCGCCAGCAGCACTCGCACTAGCATCGAAGTACTTTTTCCCGCTGAGATGCCATCAGCTCAGTCCCGTGTGGACGGCCGAAGCGACCTCTTCGACCTCGCCGTTCTCACCGATCTTCAGCGCACCCGTGAGCAGGCCGACGACCTGGTTCATGGTGTGCGTCTTCGGCGAGACCACCGCGACCCGCTTACCGAGGCGGTGCACGTGGATGCGGTCGGCGATGTCGAACACGTGCGGCATGTTGTGGCTGATCAGCACCACCGGGAGGCCACGCTCGCGGATCCGGTTGATCAGGTCCAGGACCTTGCCGGATTCGGCGACGCCGAGCGCGGCGGTGGGCTCGTCCATGATCACCGCCTTGGTGCCGAACGCGGCCGCCCGCGCGACCGCGACACCTTGGCGCTGCCCGCCGGACAACGTCTCCACCGGTTGCGTGATGGACTTGATGTTGATGCCGAGTTCGTCGAGGATCCGCTGCGCGTCGGCCCTCATGGTCGCGGTGTCCAGCTTCCTGAACAACTGCCCGAAGAGGTCCTTACGCCGCTTTTCGCGGCCGAGGAACATGTTCGACGCGATGTCGAGCGCGGGCGCGACGGCGAGATCCTGGTACACCGTCTCGATCCCGTAGTGGCGAGCGTCCAAAGGGGACTTGAAGTGGACGGTCTCACCGTCCACTTTGATCTCACCGGAATCCGGGATCACCGCCCCCGAAAGAGCCTTGATGAGGCTCGACTTCCCGGCGCCGTTGTCGCCGACGACGGCGAGCACCTCGCCGGGGAACAGTTCGAAGTCGGCACCGTCGATGGCGGTGACCCGGCCATAGCGCTTGACCAGGCCCTGCGCGGACAACGTGGGTGTCGTCATGACTGCCGCCTCCTCGCGAAACGGTCGACGCAGACAGCGCCGATGAGCAGGGCACCGGTGGCGACGTCCTGGTAGAGCGCGTCGACGCCGAGCTGGGTCAGCCCGGACCGCAGGACCGCGACGACCAGCGCGCCCATCATCGTGCCGAGTACGGAACCCCGGCCGCCGAACAGGCTCGCGCCGCCGAGCACCACCGCGGTGATCGAGTCGAGGTTGCCGAGCTGGAAGGCGTTCGGGTCGGCGTTCGGCACGCGGCCGAGCGCCTGCCAGGCGGCGATGCCGACGATCACCCCGGCGACGATGTACACCGAAAGGATCGTGCGGTTGACCTTGATCCCGGACAGCCGCGCGGATTCCGGCGCGTTGCCGACCGCGTAGACGTGCTTGCCCCACGGAGTTCGCGTGAGCGCGTACCAAAGTCCCAGGTACATCAGCAAGGCCAGCGTCATGCCGTAGGTGATCGGGATGCCGCCGAAGAGGTACCGGCGGGTGCCGAGCCATTTGAGCAGTTCGTCGGCGACCGGGACGGCCTGGCCGCTCGCGAACAGTTTCGCGGCCGCGGTGAGCACGGTCAGCAGGCCGAGCGTGACGATGAACGGCGGCAGTTTGATCCGGGTGACCAGCGAACCGGTGACCATCCCGATCACCACCGTCGCCACGATTCCCAGCAGCAGCGCCCAGATCCCGGAGACGCCGCCGACCACGAGCTTCGCCATGATCAGCGTCGCGAGCACCATCGCGGCCGCGTTGGCCAGGTCGATACCCGCGGTCAGGATGATCAGCGTCTGCCCGAGGGCGAGCGTGCCGACCACCAGGGACTGTTGCACCACAAGGGAAAGGTTGTCGAGATCGAGGAAGGTGTCCGTCGAGAGGGAGAACACCACGATCGCGACGAGCAGCGCCAGCGCGGGCCCGACCGCGGGCGCACGGAGGAAGAACTCACCGATGGACGGGCGTTCGTTGCCTTTCAGGGTTGCGGTCGTCACTTCGTCCCCCAGCAGTTCTCGAGGCCCCACTTGGTGTCCTGGCTTTCCACGCCGGGGATCGGCTTGTCGGTGATCACCGCGGACCCGGTGTCGACGAACCCGCTCGGCTTCTTGCCGGTCTTGGCGTATTCGACGGCGGCGAGGACGCCCTGCTCGGCCATCTTCTTGGGGAACTGCATGACCGTGGCGGCGTACTGGCCGTCGCGCACGTTCTTGACGCCTTCGCAGCCGCCGTCGATCGAGCCCATCACGATCCGGTTCACCAGGCCGCGGGCTTGGAGTGCGGCGTAGGTGCCGCGGCCCATCGGCTCGTTCATCGTGTAGACGGCGTTGATGTCGGTGGTGCGCTGCAGCAGGTTCTCGACGCCCTGCTGCGCCAGGCTCTGGTCGCCGTTCGCGGGTGTCTTGCCCTTGATCTCCGGCGACGCGTCGGTCAGCCCGATGCCCTTGAGGAACCCGGTGTGCCGCTGGGTGTCCACTGTGGATCCAGCGGTGCCGTCCACCATGAACAGCTTCGGCGGCTTGCCCGCCAGCGCGGCCTTGACGTACGCGCCCTGCTGACGTCCGGCCTCGAAATTGTCCGTGGCGAAGGTGGCGTCGACGGCGGTGTCCGGTTCGGTCGCCGTGTCGAGCGCGATGACCAGCACCCCGGCCTTGCGGGCGCGGTCGATGGCGTCGAGGACGCCGGTCGAGGAACTCGGCGTGATCAGGATGGTGTTCGCGCCCTGCTGCATGAGGTTCTCGATGGCCCTGACCTGGCCGTCGTTGTCGCCGTCGAACTGTCCGGCGAGCGCGCTGAACTCCGCGCCGTTCGCCTCGGCGGCGGCCTTGGCGGCCGCTCTCAGTTCCACGAAGTAGGGGTTGGTGTCGGTCTTGGTGACCAGGCCGACCTTGGCCTTGCCACCGCCGCCCGCGTTCGAACCGCCACCCCAGTGGCGTTCGACGGTGCACCCGGCCGAGGTCACCGCGAGTGCGGCGGCCATGGCGAGCGCGGCGAGACTGCGTTGTCTCATGGGGGATGCCCTCCGATCAAGGCTGTCCGTGATGGACCGGAAGGTAGACAGGGTTATGCTCTGTCGCAAGCGTTTGCGCAAACGCTTGCCAGCTGACTTCACCGAGGAACGTTGATGCCGCCGTCTCGCTCGTCCCGCCCCACCCAACGCGACATCGCCGAGCTCGCGGGAGTCTCGATCACCACCGTGTCACACGTGGTCAACGGGACGCGGGCGGTGGCCGAGGAGACCAAACTGGCGGTCCTCCGCGCGATCGAGCAGACCGGCTACACCGGCGACGCCATCGCCCGCTCGCTGGTGACCGGCGGGACGAGGTCGATCGGCGTCGCGATCTCCCTCATCGCGAACCCGTATTTCGCCGTCCTCATCCAGGCGATCGAACGCGAAGCCGCGCTGGCCGGGTACACGGTCTTGCTCGCGGACACCCACGACACCGTCGACACCGAGCGTGAGACCGTGCGGACCCTGCGTTCGCGCCGGGTCGACGGGCTGCTGATCACGCCGTCGCCGGGCGACGGTTCGGTGATCGGCGAGCTCGTCTCGCTCGACGTCCCGACCGTGCTCATCGACCGGCTGTCCACCCGCACCGACGTCGATCAGGTCGGCGCCGAGAACATCCAATCGACGTCCGCGCTGACCGCGCATCTGGCGTCGCTCGGGCATCAGCGGATCGGCATGATCAGCGGCACCGCCGGGCTGAGCACCAGCGAAGAGCGGATACTCGGCTATCGGCTGGGGCTCGGCCGCTCGGGTTTGACCTGGTCGGAGGACCTGGTCGCGTGCGGGCAGTCCTCACAGGCGGGCGGGGCGCTCGCGCTGAGCACGCTGCTCGCGCTGCCGGAGTCGCCGACGGCGCTGGTGGTCGCCAACGACACCATGATGGTCGGGGTGCTGCACGAGTTGCGGCGGCGCGGGCTGCGGGCCGGCGTCGACCTCCCCGTGGTGGTCTACGACGACGTCGAATGGGCCGATCTGGTCGATCCGCCGCTGACCACGATGGCGCAGCCGATCGAGGAGATAGGCACACAGGCGGTACGCCTGCTGCTGGCCCGGATCAACGATCCGGCACGCAAGGCCCAGACGATGCGGATTCCGCCTACGCTCCGCCATCGCGCGTCCTGCGGATGCGCTCTCGTTCACTCACATTGATGATTGTTGGGAGACTTTCCGGTCTCGCCGCCGAGCGACGCTCCGTCAGCCGTTACCGTCATTCAAGCTCGAATGAAGGCGTGGAGCGATGACCGCACTGTCCCCGGCGTTACCCCTGTGGGAGGACACCCCTGTCACCCACCGGTTCGGGGTGGCCATGGCGATGCACGCGAACCCGTATTCGGGTGAACTCGTCCGCGCCATCCGCCGCGCCGCCCGCCGTCACGGCTGTGAGATCACCCTCGCCGACACCGGCGACAGCGTCGCCGAAGAAGCCGCGGTCATCCGAGCGCTGCGCGCGGACCGCGTCGACGGTGTCCTGCTCGTCCCGGCGGCCGGCGACGAAGCGGTGATCAACGGACTGGTCCGGATGGGCGTGCCGACCGTGCTCGTCGACCGGATGGCCGGCCGCAACGACGTCGACCAGGTCGGCTCCGAGAACATCCAGGCCGTATGCGCGCTCGTGCGGCACCTCGCCGGGCTGCGGCACCGCAAGATCGGCTTCATCTCGGGCGAAGAGGACATGACCACCTACGAGGAGCGGGCGCTGGGCTACCGGCTCGGCCTCGGCCGCTCCGGCCTCCGGTGGACGTCGCAGCTGGTCGCGTGCGGGCAGTCGACCCCGGGCGGGGCCGCCGCCGCGACGGCGAAACTGCTCGACAGCTGGCCCTCGCCGACCGCGCTCGTGGTGGCGAGCGAGGCGATGATGATCGGCGTCCAGTACGAGGCGCACCGGCTCGGCATCCGGATCGGGCGGGATCTCGCGATCGTCGGCTACGGCGACATGGAGTGGGCGGGACAGGTGACCCCGGCGGTCACCACGATGGCGCAGCCGATCGAGGAGATCGGGCGCAAGGCCGTCGAACTCCTGCTGGCCCGGATCACCGACCCTGAGCGACGGCCCGAATCCGTACGGCTCGCCCCACGCTTCATACACCGTCAGTCGTGCGGCTGCTGAGTCACAACTCGCTGGTCAGAACGCCGCCGCCGGGTGAAGATGGCGGAATGACCGACCTGTGGACCGTGCACACCGCCGACCTCGAAGCAGGCGTGCTGAGGGCGGCACGCGCTCTGCTGGACGACGCCTTCGACGGTGATTTCAGCGACCACGACTGGGAGAACGCGCTCGGCGGCATGCACACGCTGGTGTGGGAGAGCGGCGAACTGATCGGGCACGCGTCGCTGGTGCAGCGGCGGCTCGTGCACGACGGACGGGTCCTCCGCACGGGTTATGTCGAGGCGGTCGCCGTCCGGTCGGACCACCGGCGGCGCGGGCACGGCGCCGCGATGATGGACGCGCTGGAGCGGGTGCTGCGGAAGGCGTACGACCTCGGGGCGCTGTCGGCGTCCGAAGACGCACTGGAGTTCTACGCGTCGCGGGGCTGGCTGCTGTGGCGCGGTACTTCGTCGGCCATGACACCTTCGGGTATCGAGGTGACGAAGGAGGACGACGGGTCGATCCATGTCCTGCCGGTGGGGGTCACCCTGGACCTGGACGGGGAGATCACCTGCGACTGGCGTTCGGGCGACGTCTGGTAACCCCGCGATTAGTCACCTACTTGCGACGGTCCCAGGACGTGACGCTCGACCGAGTGTCGCAAGTAGGTGACTAATTGCGGGGTCGGTGGTCCAGGGTGGCCGCGGCTTCGAGCAGCATCCACGCGCTCACCTGAACGGACAGGTCGCGTTCGGGCGCGTCACCCGCGAGGGGGAGCGAAGGCGCCGGAGTCGCCCAGTCGGCGCTGAAGAGCAGCCCATGCGGTGTCTCGGTGGCACCGGACCAGCAGGCGTCAGCCGACCGGATGACCAGGTCGCGCGCCACCCCGCTCGGCAACAGCGGCGCCGCGAGCGCCAGGTAGCGAGCGAGGATCCCGGCGAACAGACCGCCGTCGCCGCCTTCCTGGCCACGGATCACCCCGTTCGGCGCGACGTGTTCCGCGACAGCCGCGATCGTGCGCCCCACTCTGTCCATTTCAGACAGTTCAAGGCAGGCGCCGAGGTAAACCCCTTGGCAATACGTGAAAACATGCTTGACCAGTTCACCGCTGCCGACCCGCAGGCCGTCCCACACCAGTCCGGAATCCGGGTCGACGAGCCGCTCGGTCATCCAGTCGGTCAACCCGTGAGCGTGCTGCGTGGCGCCTTCGCGGGCGTGGAAGATCGCGGCCGGGCCGTTCGCGGGGGCGTTCTTGAAATCGTCGCCGGCGCGCCACCAGATCCCGCCGCCCGCGTCGTCGGTCCAGCCTTCGCGCAGCCGCGAACTGATCGCTTCCAGCCCGCCGCGGACGTCCAGCCCGAGATGCCCGACGCGTTGCAGCGCGAGGCCGAGCCAGGCGATGTCGTCGTAGTAGTCGTTGATCCACTTGCCGAAGTTGCGCAGCCGCACGGACCGCACGAACCGGTCGATCAGTTTCAGCCGGTCGGGCGACGGGTCCCGCAGCTGGGCGTCGACGAGGGTGTCCAGTAGATGCGCCTGCCACCAATAGTTCCAATGCCAGTGGACGCGTTGTCCCGCCGACGGCGGCCAGCCACTGCTGCCGAGCACTGTCCCGGGCAGCCCCCACACGCGGCGCAGATGCCGGTCGCGGATCGCGCGCTCGGCGATCGCGGCCCGGTCGGCGAGAGCAGTCATCGCGCCATCATCCCTTGCCCGGTGACATACCGCTCAGTATGTTGGGAGGACTCCCGAACCCGCGAGGTGCTGCATGACCACGGCGCACGTGACCTGCCCGCTCTGCGAAGCCACCTGTGGGCTGGAGGTGACGATCGACGAGAAGAGCCTGGTCACCCGGGTGCAGGGTGACCGCGAGGATGTCTTCTCGCGGGGCTACATCTGCCCGAAGGGCGCTTCGCTCGGCGCGCTGCACCATGACCCGGACAGGCTCACCGCGCCCCTGGTGAAACGCGACGGTGAGTTCGTCGAGGTCCCCTGGGACGAGGCGTTCGCCGAAATCGACCGGCGGCTCCGGCCGATCATCGACGAGCACGGCAAGAACGCCGTCGCCGTCTACTCCGGGAACCCGACGGTGCACAACGCGGCGCTGGTGCTCTACGGCCGCGTGTTCTTCAAAGCCTTGGGCACCAGGAACTTCTACACCGCGACCACGGTCGACCAGATGCCGAAACACTTCTCCTCCGGCTACCTCTTCGGCGACCCGCAGACCATTCCCGTCGCCGACCTCGACCGCACCGAGCACCTCCTCATCCTGGGCGCGAACCCGTTGGTGTCCAACGGAAGCCTGATGACCGCCCCGGACACCCGCGGGAAGCTGCGCGGGATCCAGCAGCGTGGCGGCAAGATCGTCGTCCTCGATCCGCGCCGCACCCGGACCGCGCAGCTCGCCGACGAGCACCACGCGATCCGGCCGGGCACCGACGCGTTGTTCCTGTTCGCGCTGGTCAACGTCCTGTTCGCGGAGAACCGGGTCACTCCGGGAGAGCACGTCGACGGTGTCGACGAGGTTCGCGTGCTCGCGGAGCCGTTCACCCCGGAGGCGGTCGCGCCCGCGACCGGGATCGACGCCGCCGAGATCCGCCGTATCGCGCTCGAACTCGCGGACGCCGGGCGCGCCGCGGTGTACGGCCGGATGGGGACGACGACGCAGTCGTTCGGCACCGTCGCGAGCTGGCTGGTCGACGTCGTCAACACGCTCACCGGCAACCTCGACCGCGAAGGCGGCGTGATGTTCCCGCTGCCCGCCCTCTGGCGGCCGCGCCGGTCCTCGCCGTTCACCAGCGGCCGCTGGACGAGCCGGGTGCGCGGGTATCCCGAGGTGCTCGGCGAGCTGCCGGTGGCCACGCTCGCGGACGAGATCGAGACGCCCGGCGAAGGCCAGGTGCGGGCGCTGGTGACCATCAGCGGCAACCCCGCGCTGAGCACGCCGAACTCAGCGCGGCTCACGGAAGCGTTGCGGCAGCTGGACTTCATGGTCTCGCTGGACGTGTACCTCAACGAGACCACGCGGCACGCCGACGTCATCCTGCCCGGGCCGTCACCGCTGGAGCGGCCGCACTACGACGTCGCGCTGTACGCGCTCGCCGTGCGCAACGTCGCGAACTGGACACCACAGCCGCTGGAAACCGACCTGCCGCAGGAGTGGGTGACCCTGCTGCGGCTGGCGGGGATCGCCGCCGGCCAGGGCCCGGACGTCGACGTCGCCGCGTTCGACACGATGGTCGCGGGCGAGACGGCGCGGCGCACCGGCGTCGACCTGGCGCTCGCCGAAGGCCGCACGGGACCGGAGCGGATGATCGACCTGATGCTGCGCGGCGGACCGTACGGGCTGAGCCTGGCCGACCTCGAAGCGGCCCCGCACGGCATCGACCTCGGCGCGCTGAAACCCCGGCTGCCGGAGGCGCTCGCCACCGCGAGCGGGAAGGTCGAGCTGGCGCCGGATGCGATCACGAAGGACATCCCCCGCCTGCGCGCGGAGCTGGACAAGGCGCCGGACGGCGGGCTGCTGCTGATCGGACGGCGGCACCTGAGCTCGAACAACTCGTGGATGCACAACCTGACGCCGCTGGTGCGCGGCGGGAACCGGTGCACCGTCCAGGTCCACCCGGACGACGCCTCCCGCCTCGGGCTGACCGACGGCGGGCTCGCGGCGGTGACGTCGCGGGCGGGGAAACTCGAAGCGCCGGTGGAGGTCACGGCCGACGTCCGGCCCGGCGTGGTGAGCATGCCGCACGGCTGGGGCCATGACCTCGAAGGAACGCGAACGCGGGTCGCGGCCGCGCACGCCGGGGTCAACTCGAACCTGGTCGCCGATGAGACCCTGCTCGACGTCCCGTCCGGGAACGCCGTGCTGAACGGGATCCCGGTGGAGGTCGCCCCCGTCCCCCGCGATTAGTCACCTACTTGCGGGCGTTCCGGGGCGATGAAGCGAGCGGTCGGCCGCAAGTAGGTGACTAATCGCGGGGGTCACCAGGCCTGGGACAGGTCGGCGTGCTGCCGGATCCAGGCGTGCATGACGATCCCGGCGGCCACGCCGGCGTTGATCGAGCGGGTCGTGCCGAACTGCGCGATCGAGACGACCAGCGCCGCCGTCTTCTGCGCCTCGGCCGACAGACCCGGGCCTTCCTGGCCGAACAGCAGGACACACTCGCGCGGCAGCTCGGCCGTCTCGACGGGTTGCGAGCCGGGGGTGTTGTCGACGGCGACCACGGCGAGCCCTTCCGTCGCGGCGAAGGTCAGCAGCCCGTCGACGTCCTCATGGTGGAGAAGGTGCTGGTAACGGTCGGTCACCATGGCGCCGCGCCGGTTCCAGCGCCGCCGCCCGACGATGTGCACCGCGGCCGCGGCGAACGCGTTCGCCGTCCGGACCACGGTGCCGATGTTGTGGTCGTGCTGGAAGTTCTCGATCGCCACGTGGAACGGGTGCCGACGGCTGTCCACATCGGACACGATGGCCTCGCGCCGCCAGTACCGGTACGGGTCGACGACGTTGCGGCGGTCGCCGTTGGCCAGGAGTTCGGGGTCGTAGCGCTCGTCCGAAGGCCACTCGCCCTCCCACGGACCGACGCCGACCTCTTCCTTCGCCACCCATTCGGTGGGACCGGCTTCTTCCGAGTTCACCCGAGGATTGTCACTCAGCCCATGCTGACGCGGTGCGCCGGTGCGTCCCCGTCGTGGTGGCGGTGACGCCAGCGCTGGTACGCGCCGATGTAGGAGATGATCACCGTCGCCATCCCGATCACCACGACGACCGGCAGCGACGAGCGCGGGAACACGGTGTCGTACAGGTAATAGGCGTTGAAGCCGCCGGGCAGGTCGCCGAGGCCCTGCTGGTGCCGGAAGTAGTTCTCCGCCGCCGTCAGCGGGCAGGGCCACGGGAAGACGTTGACGAGGACTCCCCATGCGGCGAAGAACACATGCACGAAGATCACCTTCGGCCACCGCCACGCGAGAAAACCACCGAATCCGATGAACAACAGCGCGAAAATATGCACCGCGACTGTCACGTTCGCCAGGAAACCCGCCACCTCATGCCCCCTTTCACACCCCTACCAGCGACGTTACCCCTCTCCGATTGAGAAACGCTCACGAAAAACGGGGCATCCTCCGTTCACACGGAGGATGCCCCGTTCGGGACGCTTTACTCAGGAACAGTGGGCGGAGCTGAAAGACGTGCCCGAAAGCAACCGAACATCCTCAGGCGGTCAGGACAGACCGAGATCGTCCTTGTTCAGAATGTAACGGTATTCGAGGCCTTCCTTCTCGATGGCCTCGCGCGCTCCGGTGTCCCTGTCGACGACGGTCGCGACGCCGACCACGTTCGCTCCGGCCTCGCGCAGCGCCTCGACGGCGGTGAGCACGCTGCCGCCGGTAGTCGAGGTGTCCTCGACGGCCAGCACGCGCTGCCCCAGCACCTCGACGCCTTCGATCCGGCGCTGCATGCCGTGTTCCTTGACGGCCTTCCGGACGACGAACGCGTCGAGTACGACGCCGTCGGTCGCCGCGGAGTGCAGCATCGCCAGCGCCACCGGGTCCGCGCCGAGGGTCAGGCCACCGGCGGCGACGTAATCCCAGTCGTGCGTGAGCTGGCGGAGCAGCTTCCCGATGAGCGGGGCGGCCGCGTGATGGAGCGTCGCGCGCCGGAGGTCGATGTAGTAGTCGGCCTCCTTGCCCGAGGACAGGGTCACCTTGCCGTGCACGACGGCGAGTTCGCCGACCAGTCTCGCCAGTTCGAGTTTCGCCGCTTGATCAACACCGGGGTACGCCACGGCCGAGAGTCTTACACACGGCCGGCCGGGTCCTTCGACGGTAGCTCTAGTCATTGCCCGCCGTCGCCGCGTCGACGGCTTGGCCGCGGGTCGCCGCCCAGGCCGGGACCAGGGTCGCCGCCAGCGCGAGCGCCGCGGCGAGTCCGACGATGGTCAGGTAGATCAGCGGGGAGCCCATCGGCAGCAGGGAATCGGCCGCCACCAGGCAGAACGGGACGATCGAGCCCGCCGCGACGATGGTGCCGAGCACGATTCCGACCAGCGCGACGAGCCCGCCTTCGAACCCGGCCATCCGCAGCACCTGTGCCCTGGTCGAGCCGGTGAGCCGCTGGAGGCCGAACTCGCGGCGCCGCCGGACGGTCGCCATCACGAGCGTGTTCGCGACCGAAATCACCGTGTAGGCGATGATCATCCCGACCAGCAGGTAGTTCACCCACGCGCCGACCGCCTGGTCCTTGTCGTGCGCCGCGACGAGTGCCGCGCGGTCGCCGACGGAGACCGGCAGCCCGGCCGTCGCCTCGCGAAGCCGTTCGGTGAGCGCCGCCGGATCGACGTCCGGAGCGGCGCGGACCAGCATCTGCGGGGCGAGCCCGGCCGTGGTGTGCGGGGCGAGCAGACCTGCCGGGAGCAGCAGGCTCTCGAAACCGGGGCGCTGGCTGGTCACCGCGACGACCTTGACGTCGACCGGCACGCCGTCGCCGAGCCGCAGGCCCAGGGTGTCGCCGACGCCGCGGCCGAAGTCCTTCGCGAAGACCTCGGGGAGCGCGACGGTCATGCCGGTCAGCGCCTTCAGGTCGCCTTGGACCACCTCGGTGTCGGTCGTCGCGTCCGCGCCGGAAGCGGTGAGGCCGACCGCCGGACGGCCTTCGTCGGAGGAGTCGTACGGGTTCTCGAGGAACACGCTGCTGGTGACGTACTCGGACGCTCCGGCGACCCCGGGCACGGCCTGGATCCGCTGGACGAGGTCCGGGGACAGCCCGCCCGCGGCGGAGGCGATCACGGCGTCGGCGCGGACGTCTTCGGTGAACGCCTGGTTCGCCAGCTCCTGCTGGGTGGTCTGCAGGTAGATGTTCGCGGTCGCGATCCCGACGGCGAGCATGATCGGGGTGACCGCGCCCGCCGCGCGGACGATGCCCGCCCGGGTGTTGAGCACGGCGAGCCGCGCGTCGATCCCGCCGAGCAGCCGCAGCGGCCACTGCAGGATCGCCGTCATCGCCTTGGCGACGCCGGGGGTGATCATCGCGACGCCGAGCGCCCAGAGGATCACGGCGGGTCCGGCGGTGCTGGCCGCGATCGGCCCGGTCATCACCGCGACGGTCACGATGGCCAGCGCGGTGCCACCGCCGAAGCAGAGCGCGGCGACGATGACGCGCGTCGGGGTCAGCCAGCGGCGGGTGACCGCGGCCTCGGCGAGCGCCTCGGTCGGCCGGATCTTCCCGGCGCGGCGGCCCGCGAAGAAGGCGGCGATGAACACCGCGAGCATCGCGGCGCCCGCGCCGACGACGGCGGGCAACCAGCCCTGGTAGAACCGCAGGACCGCGGGCACCACACCGTTCTCGACGAGCTGCCCGAACAGCCACTCGCCCAGGAACGGGCCGAGTACCGCGGCGAGCGCGGTGGCGAGCAGGCCGACGGCCAATGCTTCGCCGAGCACCATGCGCCGGAGCTGGCGCGGGGTCGTGCCGATCGCCCGCATCAACGCGAGTTCGCGCGAACGCTGCTGTGTGGACAGGCTCAGTGTGCTGGCGACGACGAACATCGCGACCATCACCGAGAGTCCGCCGGACACCGCGGCGATGACGATCAGGTTGGAGCCGCTCGAATCGGCTTCGGGGAACTCCGCGACACCGCGGTCGATACCGGTCAGGACGTTCGCCCCGGTAGCGACCTCGGCGACCTTCGCCCGCACCGCTTCGACGTCCGCACCCGGCGCGGTGAAGACGCCGATGACGTCGGCCTTGCCGGGGTGCCCGGAGAGCCGGGCGGCATCGGCGGCGGAGAAGAACACGGCGGCCTGCGTGATGGAACGCGGCGCACCGGCCACACCCGCGACGCGGAATGTTTCGGTCTTGCCGCGCGCGGCGACCTCGACGAGGTCACCGGGCTTCGCTCCCGACGCGGATTCGACGACCACCTCGCCCGCGGCGGGCGCGGCACCCGCGGCCAGCGAGTACGGCGTCAGGACGGCGGAGTCCCAAGCGTGACCGAGGCCGGGCTTCCCGCCCGCCGCGAGCGGGAAGCTCACTTCGCCGACGACATTCGAGACGCCGGGTACGGACCTCAGGCGGGAGACCAGCCCGTTGTCGAGCCGGACGCGTTCGGGGAGCCGCGCGTCTTCGAACTTGCGTTTGTCGTCGGGTTCGAGGGACGCCGGATCCTTCTTGGGCAGTTCGAAGGTCTGGCCGCCGGTGACGAGGATCGGCGCGGCCGCGAGACGCTGCGGTTCCGCGTTGCCGCGGATCCCGGTCTCCATGAGGCCACCGCACGAGGCGACGATCAGCGCGCCGAAGAAGACGGCGATGAAGGTGCCGATGAAACCGCCCTTGCGCAGGCGCAAGGTCCGGAAGGCGAGTCGCAGCATCACGCACCCGCCCTGACCGGGCTGCCCCAGGCACCCAGGTGGGTCATGCGTTCGGCGACGACGTCCGCGGTCGGCGCGTGCAGTTCGTCCGCGATCCGGCCGTCGGCGAGGAAGATGACGCGGTCCGCGTAGGAGGCGGCCATCGGGTCGTGGGTCACCATGATCACCGTCTGGCCGGTCGTCCGGACGGAATCGCGCAGCAGCGCGAGGACCTCGGCGGCGGTGCGGGTGTCGAGCGCGCCGGTCGGTTCGTCGGCGAAGACCACCGCGGGCCGGGTGACCAGCGCCCGCGCGATCGCGACGCGCTGCGCCTGCCCGCCGGAAAGTTCGCCGGGAAGGTGCTTGCGGCGGCCGGAAAGCCCCACTCGGGCGAGGATCTCCTCGACCAGGCGCCGGTCCGGCTTGGCGCCGGCGAGCTGCTGGGGGAGCGTGACGTTCTGCTCGACGGTCAGCGCCGGAAGCAGGTTGAAGGCCTGGAAGATGAAGCCGACCCGGTCGCGGCGCAGCTTCGTCAGCTTCGTCTCGCTCATCCCGGCCAGCTCCTGCCCGTCGAGCACGACGGACCCCGACGTCGGCCGGTCGAGCCCGGCCGCGCAGTGCAGGAAGGTGCTCTTACCCGAGCCCGACGGGCCCATCACCGCGGTGAAACCGCCGCGCGGGAACGCCAGCGTCACCCCGTCCAGAGCGACGACGCCCTTGCCGTATTCCTTGCGGACGCCGTCGAGCCGGACCGCGTCACCGTTCCACCCAGTGTTCATGGGGAAAACACTAGGAATCCCAGGTCGGAAGCACCCTGGGGCGAGCGTGCGTCTCCTTGGTAGGGCGTGCCCTACCGCACCGCACCGGTCCTGGCATCGACATCGACGTCGTGCTCGACGCCCTTGCCGTCGCGGAGCCCGACCTCCCAGACGAGGGTGCCGTCGGCGGCGTAGTCGACCTCCATCTCGTCGAGCTCCCCCGGCTGGCGTTGCTGCGCGGCCTGGAGCGCCTTGACCGCGTCGACACCCGCCTGTTCGACCTTCGCCAGGTCGTCGCTCGGTTTGGCGGTCTGCTGCTTGCCGAGGACCTGGCCGCCGTCCGGGCTCACGCGCACCTTGTGTTCCTGCCCGTGTGACGCGACCTTGATCTCCCATCCGTCGTTCGCGGGCTCCACGTCGAACACCCGCCCGTCGGGCAAAGCGCCTGCCGCCGTTTGAATCGCCTTCACCGGCTGGGCGGCGACCGGCCCCGGTCCCGCCGGGGCGGGCGCCGGTTCCGTGGAACACGCGGCCAGCGCCAGCACTCCCGCGATGACAACACGTGATGACTTCATGATCCACGCGTACCCGCCCGGCACGGGCTCGAACCGTCGTCAGGCCGATGGCGCGATGGCACTGTGGGGTGATGGTCTCGAACGGACAGGGCTGGCTCCAGATCGGTGAGCTGACGACGGCGTTCGCGCTGTCGGCGGCGATCGGGCTGGAACGGCAGCTCAGGGGCAAGAGCGCCGGACTGCGGACACAGACCATCGTGGGCACGGCGTCCGCGTTGATCCTTTTGGTCAGTAAGTACGGTTTCGGCGACATCCTCACGAGCGGGCAGATCGTCCTGGACCCGTCCCGGATCGCCGCGCAGATCGTCTCCGGTGTCGGTTTCCTCGGCGCCGGGCTGATCATCACCAGGCAGGGCGCGATCCGCGGGCTCACCACGGCCGCCGCCGTCTGGGAGACCGCGGCCATCGGCATGGCGGCGGGTGCGGGTCTGCTGGTGCTGGCGGTCGTGGTGACGGCCCTGCATTTCGTGGTGGTACTCGGTTTCACCTGGCTGACCGGGCATCTCCCCGGTGGCACGGGCACGACCAGGCTTCGCGTGAGTTACGTGGACGGACAGGGTGTCCTGCGCGACCTGCTGGCGCTCTGCACGAGCCATCGATGGTCGATCACGTCCCTGCGGATCGCCGACGACCGCGACGGCGAGGTGACGGTGACGCTCGACCTCACCGGTCCCGATGCCACCACCGCCCCCACCGTGCTCGCCGGAGCCGACGGCGTGCGGTCGATCGAGACCGCCGACGACGACTGAACGCGGCTAAGTGCGGCCCTTGCCGCCGAAACCGCCGCCGAGTTTCCGCAGCACCGCCCTCGGCAGCAGCCCGCCGACCGCGACGAGCACCTTGTACTGCAGGCTCGGCACCGAGAGCACCTTGCCGCGGCGCAGATCCGCCAGTGCCTCGTCCACGACCTGCTCGACACCGAGCCAGAACGCCTTCGGACCGGGCTTGTCCAGACCGGCCCGCTCGTGGAACTCCGTGGTGGTGAAACCGGGGCAGAGCGCCATCATGCGGATGTTCGCCGGCAGCGAGGCGGCGATGCCCTCGGTGAACGAGGTGACCCAGTTCTTGCTGGCGGTATAGGTCGAACCGCGGCCGCTGAAGAAGCCCGCGACCGAGCTGACGTTGATGATCGCGCCCTCACCGCGGTCGATCATCCCCGGCAGCGCCGCGCGGGTCAGCCGCAGGACGGCGGTGACGTTGACGTCCAGCTGACGCTGCAGCGCGTCCGGCGGGATGGTCCAGAAGTCGCCGTTGAGCCCGAAGCCCGCGTTGTTCACCAGGAGGTCCACCGGCGCTTCGGCCAGGCGGTCCTCGACCAGGGCCCGTCCGTCCACTTCGGACAGATCGGCGGGCAGGACCACGACGTCGACGCCGTGCGCCTCGACCAGTTCCGCGGCGAAGCCCTCCAGCCGGTCGACGTCGCGGGCGACGAGCACGAGGTCGTACCCCTCGTCGGCGAGCCTGCGCGCGAACTGCGCGCCGATGCCGGCGGTGGCGCCGGTGATCAGGGCGGTCTGTGTCATATCGGGAACCTACTCCTCGGTCGGGTTCCGGGGAGGTACTCGGATGGGACAGGCGTGGGGGTCACCCACCGTGGGGATTTGACGTGCAACGGCCGGAGTCGGGAAGTATCGTGCGGCCCCATGGGGAAGCACAGCAGGCGCAAGCCGAGCTACCTGCCCAAAGTCGCGGTCGGCGCGGCGCCGCTGGCGCTGTTGCTCGCCGGCCCGGCCTCCGCGCTCGCCACCCAGACAGACCCGTCGATCCCGCTTCCGCTCGATCACCAGCGTGAAGGCAGCCTCGATCGCGGAGTCGGCTTCACCAGCGAAGGCGACACGACCGTCTTTCGCGGCTTCCTGACCAACACCGAACGAAACGTCTTCAGCAAGGACGCCGGTGACGTCAAGACCGTCGCGGACGTCCGCCGCTCGGTGAGCGAGACCATCGAGACCCGCGACGGCGTCACGGCCCGTCCGGACAAGGTCGGCGCGCTCGCCGCGGCGAAGACCTCCGAGGCCGTCAAGCAGGGCCAGCGGGAAGCGGTGAAGGTCGAGCGCTACGGCAGCGTCGTCGCCGGGAACGAGACCGAATTCGAACGGACCGGCGCACGGCTGACCGAGGTCTCGCTCGACCCGCGCACCGGCGTCCCCACCTTCGTCTCCCAGGACAGCCGCGGTCTCCGCGCCGCCGAAGGGACCTATCACGCCGTCCGCCCGCTGCCCCGGGTCGGTGTCATCAACGAAACGAAACAGCAGGTCGGCGGCGGCCTCGACCGGGCCATGCGAGTCGACGGCGGTTTCTCCGGCGACCTCGGCGGAGTGCTGGAGGCCGGGCGGTCGTCCGGGCACGCGGTCGACGTCGGCGACCTCGCCGCCGTCGGGTCGACCTCGGCGCAGCACGGCAACGGCCGGTTCGGCGGGGTCCTGCCGCTCGACGTGGGCTCGGGCGCGGGTTACGGCCAGGAGCACGCTCTCGGCGGCGCCATCGGTCCGTCGTCCGGCCTGGTCACCACCGGGCAGAACGGGAATCTGGCGCACCACGGCGCCGGGCTCTCCGGTTCCGGTTCGCACACGATCAGCGGCGACCTCGGCATCGGTGAAGTCGCGTCCGTCCGCGGCACCTCGACGTCGTCCGTGCGCGGGGTCCTGCCCGCCACGGACCCGGCTCAGGCAGGGCACCTGACGCAGTCCGGGACGCTCGACCTGACCCTGCTCGGTCAGCCGGCGCACACCGGTTTCGTCGCCGGCGCGCTCCCGCTGGAGCTCAAGCGGTCCTGATCAGGCCTGGGGCTCGATGTCGTCGGTGGCATCGGCCTGCCAGTGACGGCCGGGGGTCGAGGCGTTGTCGTACTCCTCGTCGAACGGGTCCACGATGTCGGCTATCTCGCCGAGGTCGCGCAGCAGCCGCTCGAGCCGCGACGGCCCGGCGTTCGGGGCGACGCTCGCGAGCACCCACTCGTTCTCCAGCCACGCCACGCCGACGTCGCCGCCGAGCGAGTCCGCCGCGTCGACGAGATCCTGCGTGATCACCTTGCGAGCCCCCTCGGAGTCGTCCGCGAAGGCGTAGCGCTGACCGATCGGGCCGAGCATCTCGGGCATGTCCTGGCGCTGGAACGGCACGCTGGACAGCCACATCTCCAGCGGCACCTCGTGCACGCGGTTGCACCGCACGGCGACCACGACCGCCGGGATCTGGCCCTCGGTCTCGATGTCGAAGATGAAGACGGGACGCCGCCCGTCGGAGGTGAAGGTGGACCCGGCGACGACGTTGACCGCCAGCTGGGCGCCGAAGTACCCGATCGCGCCGTTGGACCACTGCCGCGGCAACCGTTCGTCCTCTTCGACGAACTGCCAGCCGCGCAGCTCGGCCCAGCGCATGCGCTCGCGATTGCGCGAGCCCTCCTTCGCCCGGTCGGCCGCGAGCAGCGCCAGCCCCGCCACCAAGGCGACGGCGGCGATGACGAACCAGATCCACGCCGGAATACCCACGACGGTCAGGGTATCCCCCTGCCCTCACCGGATGTGACCGCCGGGCGCCGTGTCGCGCCACCCCTTTCGGTGCCGCGCCCGGGAAAGACCACGAAAGACGCGGCGAAAGGTCGACAAATCGCTGTGTCGCCAACGCTGGGAAGGGGCCTTTCATCGCAAATTTCGCGAGGAAAGGCCCCTTCATCTCATTCGGCAGGTGACCGACTCACCTCAGTCCACCCGGGAGACCGTCAGCGCGGCCGACGCCTCCTCGGCCGGGATGTCCACCCGGACCGTGTCGCCGTCCCGGATCTCACCGGCCAGCAGCTGTTTCGCCAGCTTGTCGCCGATCGCCGACTGCACCAGCCGCCGCAGCGGCCGCGCGCCGTAGATCGGGTCGAAGCCGTTCAGCGCGAGCCACTCGCGGGCCCCGTCGGTGACCTCCAGCGTCAGGCGACGCCGCGACAGCCGCGTGGCGAGCCGTTCGATCTGGATGTCCACAATGGACGTCAGCTCGTCGGTGCCCAGCGCGTGGAAGACCACGATGTCGTCCAACCGGTTCAGGAACTCCGGTTTGAACTGCCGCTGCACCACCGACATCACCGCGTCGGTGCGCTGCCGCTCGTCGAGCGACGGGTCGGCGATGGCCTGCGAGCCGAGGTTCGACGTCAGCACCAGGATCGTGTTGCGGAAGTCCACCGTGCGACCCTGGCCGTCGGTGAGCCGTCCGTCGTCGAGCACCTGCAGGAGCACGTCGAACACGTCCGGATGCGCCTTCTCGACCTCGTCCAGCAGCACCACCGAGTACGGCCGCCTGCGCACCGACTCGGTCAGCTGGCCGCCCTGGTCGTAGCCGACGTAGCCCGGAGGCGCCCCGACCAGGCGCGCCACCGAATGCTTCTCGGCGTACTCGCTCATGTCGATCCGCAGCATCGCGCGCTCGTCGTCGAACAGGAACTCCGCCAGCGCCTTCGCCAGCTCGGTCTTGCCGACACCGGTCGGGCCGAGGAACAGGAACGAACCGGTCGGCCGGTCGGGGTCGGCGACGCCGGCCCTGGTGCGGCGCACCGCGTCCGAGACGACCTGCACGGCCTCCTTCTGCCCGATGACCCGCTTGCCGAGCTCCTCCTCCATCCGGAGCAGCTTGCCCGTCTCGCCTTCCAGCAGGCGTCCGGCCGGGATGCCGGTCCACGCGCTGACCACGTCGGCGACGTCGTCCGCGCTGACCTCTTCCTTGAGCATGACGTTCTGCTGGCTGACCTCGCTGGCCGCGATCGCGGCCTCGAATTCCTTTTCCAGCGCGGGAATCCGGCCGTAGCGGAGCTCGGCGGCCTTGCCGAGGTCGCCATCGCGTTCGGCGCGTTCGGACTCGCCGCGCAGCTGCTCCAGCTGCTCCTTGAGGTCACGGACGCGTTCGATCGAACCCTTTTCGTTCTGCCAGCGCGCGGTCAGCGCCGTCAGCGTCTCCCGCTTCTCGGCGAGTTCCGAGCGCAGTGCGGCAAGGCGATCCTTGGAGGCGGCGTCGTCCTCTTTGGACAGTGCCATCTCCTCGATCTCCATCCGCCGCACGGCGCGCTCGACCTCGTCGATCTCGACCGGCCGCGAGTCGATCTCCATGCGGAGTTTCGACGCGGCCTCGTCGACCAGGTCGATCGCCTTGTCCGGCAGGAACCGGGCGGTGATGTAGCGGTCGGACAGGGTCGCGGCGGCGACCAGCGCGGCGTCCGTGATGCGCACACCGTGGTGCACCTCGTACCGCTCCTTGAGCCCGCGCAAGATGCCGATGGTGTCCTCAGTGGACGGTTCACCGACCAGCACCTGCTGGAAGCGCCGCTCCAGCGCGGCGTCCTTCTCGATGTGCTGGCGGTACTCGTCGAGCGTGGTCGCGCCGACCATCCGCAGCTCACCGCGGGCGAGCATCGGCTTGATCATGTTGCCGGCGTCCATCGCTCCCTCGCCGGTCGCACCCGCGCCGACGATGGTGTGCAGCTCGTCGATGAACGTGACGACCTCGCCCGCGGAGTCGGTGATCTCCTTGAGCACGGCCTTCAGCCGCTCCTCGAACTCGCCGCGGAACTTGGCACCCGCGACCATCGAGCCGAGGTCCAGCGCCACCACGCGCTTGCCGCGCAGCGACTCCGGCACGTCACCGGCGACGATGCGCTGGGCGAGCCCTTCGACGATGGCCGTCTTGCCGACGCCGGGTTCGCCGATCAGCACCGGGTTGTTCTTGGTGCGCCGCGAGAGCACCTGCACCACGCGGCGGATCTCGGTGTCGCGGCCGATCACCGGGTCCAGCTCGCCGGCGCGGGCGCGTTCGGTCAGGTCGACGCCGTACTTCTCCAGCGCTTTGAACGTGCTTTCGGGATCCGCGCTGGTGATCCGCGCGGAGCCGCGCACCTTGGCGAACGCCTCGCGCAGCGCGTCCGGGGTGGCGCCGTGCCGCTTGAGCAGCTCGGCCACCGGCCCGCCTTCGGTGGCGAGGCCGACGAGAAGGTGCTCCGTCGAGACGTACTCGTCGCCGAGTTCGGTCGCGAGCTTCTGGGCGTGCGTCAGCGCTTTGACGGCGTTCGTGTCGAACTGCGGGCTCGACACGGTGGCGCCCGTCGCCGACGGCAGCGCCGCGATCAGCGGCTCCAGCTCCTTGTGCACCTGCGCCGGATCGGCCCCGACCGCGGTCAGCAGCGGTGCGGTGAGCCCCTCACCCTGCGCCAGCAGCGCGCCGAGCAGGTGCGCGGCCGCCACGTGCGGGTTTCCCGCCATCGTGGCCGCCTGCGCCGCCGACGAGATCGCCTGCTGGGTCTTCGTGGTCGGGTTGAAAGCGTCCATCCCTCACCTCGTACTAGGTCGTGCAAAAGCTTGTCGACAGGTACAACGTCAGCAAAGTTGAGTCTGTTCCGCTCAACCTTGAAAAGTTTCAGCCCCCGGTCGGGGACACGGCCTCCACGGGCAGGCGCGGGCCCACCCGGCCGAGGCCGACGACGGCCGTACAGGCGCACGCCGCCACGAGCACCCACGGGATCCAGACTGCCACGGAGAACAACGCCACGACGGCCGGAGCGATCACCGCCGCGAGCGTGAACGCGTACTGGAAGGCCGCCAGATACCGGCCCCGCGCCTCCGGCGGCGCCGCGGCTTCGGCCAGCGCCCCGGAGCGCGGCCCGAAAGCGAGATCGCCCGCGGCCAGCACGAGGGTCGCCCCGAGCAGGTAAACCGGCTGGAAGACCTTCGGCACGAACACCACCGCGAGGCACGCCAGGCACCACACCGCGAACAACGCCGAGCCCGCGCGCATGGCGGCGATCCGGGTCAGCTTCCGGGTGAGCCGCAACCCGACGACTCCACCCAGACTGGTGACGACGGTGAGCAGCGCGATGATCGCGCCGGGGAGCCACCGGGGGCCGTGCAAGGCGTTGAAGACGTACACCGGCATCCCGATGAGAAAGAAGTCCATCGTGAGCGCGAAGAGGCCGCTGAACACGATGAGCGCCAGGTACGGGCGGTTCCGCCAGACCCGCGCGGACCCCGAGCGGCACGGCAGGCGCCGAGGGGCCGGGGTGACCAGCGTCGAGAGGATGGCCGCGGCGACGACGAAGGTCGCGACGTCGACCATCACGGCGACGTACAGACCCTCGCGCCCGATCCACACCAGCAGTCCGGCCGCCGCGAGCCCGCCGAGTCCGAAGCCGGCGGAGCGGACCATCGCGGCTTCGGCGAACGGCCGGTCCTTCGGTCCTTCGCCCGCGACGTCGGCGATGAGCGAGAACTGCGAGCTGTAGAAAAGCTGCTGCCCGGCCGCGAGCATGACGGACGCGCCGACGACACCGGCGAACCCGTCGGCCAGCAGGAAGGCGCTCGTTCCGGCGGCTTGCAGGACGTGGGAGCAGATCATCACCGTCCGCGGGCCGATCAGGTCGACGAGGCGACCAGCGATGGCGGGAACGAGCAGACCGCCGAACGCACCGAGAGTGACCGCGGTCCCCGCTTCGGCGAGGGGCAGACCCACCACACGGATGACGAAGACCAGCCCGAGCGGAAGGAAGAGTCCCGAGCCGAAGTTGTCGATTCCCAAGGCGACCAGCAATGCGACCCGGTTACGCACTGATACGACGCTACCGTCGTCACGGCGCTACGAAAGGTCCGTTCAGTCAAGACCGGCGGGTAGGAACGGCCGCCGTCAAACGTCGCATGTCCGGACGGACAGGGCCGCTCGGACGTCCGCGTTCATCTCCGCCAGCCGCGTGGTCAGTTCGAGGACCTTTTCGTCGTCCCAGTCACCGAGCGCGCGCTCCATGAACTCCAGATATCCGGCCCGCCTGCGGCCCAGTTCCGCGCGTCCGCGCTCGGAGATGCTGATGATCGACGCGCGGCCGTCCTCGGGCGCGGGACGGCGGTCCACCATGCCCGCCGCGGACAGCTGGGAAATTTGACGACTTATGACCGAAAGGTCCACAAAGCGTCGTTTGGCCAATTCCGATGGGCGCGCTTCGCCGTGCTTCGCCAGGTCGGACAGCAGCATCGCGGCCGCCGGGTGCAGACCGGGATCGTCCTGCCAGGCCTGCATTATCCAGGCGTGCTGCAGCTGGGAGGCCGCCTTCAACTCACGCATCAGTTCGACCCTGGCGTCGTCGGCGGAGCTCATCGGTGCCTCCTGGCTACTTGTACAGTACAACTTTATTCGGCGACACTTGCGTAAGACAACTATTTACCTCGTGAGATCGCCCACTGCCGACCGGTTTCCAGTACACCCGTCCGGAGCAACGATGCGGGCAAAAGGGCTCTCGGCGGCTAGTCTCGCGAACGAGCCGGAACCAGCCGACCGGCCCGACAGCCACTGACCGGAGAGGTGAATGATCGGTGAATTCTTCTCCAGTGGATCCTCGTCCGTGAAATTGGGGAACTGTCTTCCGGCATGCGCTACCCGATCAGCGACTCCCAGCCCGTGACGGCCGACGCGGTCAGTCCGGTGCCGCGGTCCTCGGCGCCGAGAGAAGCCCCGCCCGCGGTCACCGCGATGGTGCGGCTCATCAGGGACACCTGGGCGAAGTCGGAGCCCTTCATCCCGGAGATCTCCCAGTTCTTCTACGGGATGCTGTTCACCCTCGCGCCGGCGACCCGCGACTTCTTCCCGATCAACATGGAGGTCCAGCGCGGCAGGCTGGTGCGCGCGCTGGTCCACATCGTGCAGATGGTCGACCGGCCCGACGACCTCGTGCCGTTCCTGACCCAGCTCGGCCGCGACCACCGCAAGTTCGGTGTCATCCCGCGGCATTACGAGGCCGTCGGCACCGCACTGCTCGCCTCGCTGAAGAACCACCTCGGTCCGGACTGGACACCGGAGGTCGAACGGGCCTGGGCGGAGGCGTTCACCATCGTCGCCCGCGCGATGCAGGAGGCCGCCGCGGCCGACGTCAACCCGGCGTCGTGGTCGGCCACCGTCCTCGAACACCGGCGGCTCACCTGGGATCTCGCCCTGGTCCGCGTCCAGCCCGAATTCCCGGTGCCGTACCAGCCCGGTCAGTACATGAGCGTCGAAGTCCCGCAGCGGCCGAGGCTCTGGCGCTACCTGTCGCCGGCGAACGCGCCGCGCGAGGACGGCGGCATCGAGTTCCACGTGCGCGCCGTCGACGGCGGCTGGGTGTCCCGCGCCATCGTCAGCCACACGCAGCCCGGTGACGTCTGGCGGCTGGGGCCGCCGCTCGGCAGGCTTTCGGTCGACCGGACCGACGGCCGCGGCGTCCTGATGATCGCCGGTGGTACCGGTATCGCGCCGCTGCGTGCCATCCTGGACGACCTCGCGCAGTGGGGCGAGAACCCGAAGGTCCAGCTGTTCTACGGCGGACCGTCGCGTGAGGACCTTTACGACCTCGACGAGCTGCGCGCCCTCGCGGCCACGAACCCGTGGCTCACCGTGACACCGGTGGTCGAACACGGTGAAGAGGCCCCCGGCTGTGTGCAGGGCACGCTCGCGGAAGCCGTTACACAGCAGGGATCCTGGCCGGGGCATCGGATCCTCGTCGCCGGTTCGCCCGCGATGATCCGCGCGACGGTGTCCCGGATGCTGGTCGCGGGCAGCGCGCTCGACCAGATCGCATACGACCCCTTCACCATCGACTAGGAATTCGATTCCACAATGGTGATCAGCCGCGGGGCGCATACCGTTACGTGACGCGGTAATCACGGAGAAAAACCCACCCGATCGGCGGATCACGCTTTCCGGCCCCGGTGGCGAAAACCACTGGTGAGCAAGGAAATTCCCGCCCGCTTGATCACCTTTACTTAGTGCCAGACGGTGCTGACGGCGCGTATATCGTTTGCTCCGTTCGAGCGGGAAACAACCATTCGTGGATCCTTTCGCGACGTTCGGGCATACAGTCGGGAACCCTCGGGGGAACACGAGCACGATGACATCGGGTCTGGAGAATATGCCCGATCCAACTGGAGAAAATCGTTCACCCATGACTGCCGAAACAGTGAAGTACGAGCATCCA
Organism: Amycolatopsis lurida; assembly: GCF_900105055.1. Taxonomy (NCBI): domain Bacteria; kingdom Bacillati; phylum Actinomycetota; class Actinomycetes; order Pseudonocardiales; family Pseudonocardiaceae; genus Amycolatopsis; species Amycolatopsis lurida. Next base: position 4,313,570 of record NZ_FNTA01000004.1, on the reverse strand, counting down.
CCCAGTTCGTCGAGATCTTCACCGATTCCCGTTCCGCCCTTGATCGAAACGCCGTCGGCGGACAAGACCGTCGAGATGGCCAAGCTCATCAGGGAGAGTTTCGCCGCCGTCGAAACGAAGGCCGAGGAGCTGTCCCAGTACTTCTACGGCGTGCTCTTCTCCGTTTCGCCGGACGCCAGGGCGCTGTTCCCGATCAACATGGCCACGCAGCGAAATCGTTTGCTGCGCGCACTCGTCTACGTCGTCCAGATGGTGGACCGGCCCGACGAACTGGCCACGTTCCTCGGTCAGCTCGGCCGTGACCACCGCAAGTTCGACGTCCTCGGGCGCCATTACGACGCCGTCGGCGTCGCGCTGATCGCCGCGTTGAAAAGGTTCCTGAAGGACGACTGGACACCGGAACTGGAAGACGCCTGGGTCACCGCGTACGGCGTCATTTCGAAGAACATGCGCGAAGCCGCGGGCAAGGAGATCGGCCCGGCGTGGTGGAAGGCGACCGTCGTCGAGCACCGCCTCGCCTCCCGCGACGTCGCCGTGATCAAGGTCCGCACCGACCAGCCGCTCCCGTACCGGGCGGGCGGTTACGTCAGCGTCGAAGTCCCGCAGCGGCCGCGGATGTGGCGGTACTTCTCGCCTGCCACCGCGCCGCACGACGACGGGACGATGGAGTTCCACGTGCACGCCGTGCGCGGCGGCTGGGTCTCCCGCGCGATCGTCCACCACACCCGGCGCGGCGACGTCTGGCGGATCGGCCCGTCGCTCGGGGCGCTTTCGGTACAGCGCACCGAAAGCCGTCCACTGCTGATGGTCGGCGGCGGCACCGGCGTCGCGCCGCTGCTCGCCCTGCTCGACGAAATGTCGCGCTGGAAGAACAACCCACCGGTGCACCTGTTCTTCGGCGGCCGCCGACCGGAAGACCTCTACGCACTCGACGAGCTCCGCGGGCTGACCGTCACCTGCCCTTGGCTGACGGTGACCCCGGTGACCGAGGAAGGCACCATCACCGGCGGCGACCGCGGCACGCTGGCCACGGCGGTCACCCAGCGCGGTGCCTGGAAGGAGCGCGACGTATATGTGGCCGGGTCGCCGTCGATGATCCGGGCGACGATCGCGAAACTGCTCGCCGCGGGCACGGACCTGGCGCGGATCAAGTACGACCCCTTCACCCTGGACTGAGGCGATGCGTCCTTCGTATTAGGCCGATCGGCTGTTCCACCTGGTCTCGACGCAGCAGTAGGTCAGTGAATCATTGACCGGGATCACCGGCGGATTTATGGTCTAGACCACATTGCTCCCCCTCACGGGAACACCGTCGTTCCATCCCCCAGGAGCCGGCATGACCGTCAAACGCAAGCTCGTGGCAGCCGCCGCCGGTGCGATCCTCGCCCCGATCGCCATCGTGGCCGTCCCGCAGGTGGCCAGCGCCCACGGCTACGTGCTGTCCCCGCCCAGCCGCCAGGCGAACTGCGCCCAGGGCAAGGTTTCCGGCTGCGGTGCCATCGTCTACGAACCGCAGAGCGTCGAAGGCCCCAAGGGGCTCCGCAGCTGCAACGGTGGTCTCCCCGGATTCGCCGAGCTCAACGACGAATCGAAGCCGTGGCCCGCCGCGTCGGTCGGCAACAGCGTGACCTTCAACTGGAAGTTCACCGCCTACCACCGGACCACGAACTACGAGTACTACATCGGTGGCACCAAGATCGCCGACATCAGCGGGAACAACTCCGCGCCGAAGGACCCGACGTCGCACACGGTGAGCCTGAACGGCTTCAGCGGCCGCCAGAAGGTGCTCGCCATCTGGAACATCGCGGACACGCCGATGGCCTTCTACAGCTGCATCGACCTGCAGATCGGCGGCGGCAACCCGCCCACGACCAGCAACCCGCCGACCACCAGCAACCCGCCCACGACGTCGAATCCGCCGACCAGCACCACCAACCCGCCCACCGGCGGCACCTGGGCGGCCGGGACGTCCTACTCGGTCGGCAGCACGGTGACCTACGGCGGCGCCACCTACCGGTGCCAGCTGGCGCATACGGCGATCCAAGGCTGGGAACCGCCGAACACGCCCGCGCTGTGGACACGCCAGTGAAGCTGGCCCTCGTACTCGTCGCCGGTCTCGTGGCCCTCGCGGGCTGTGGGGCCGGCGACGGCTCACCCCCCAACGCCGGCGCCCCGCTCTCCCCGGTCCCCCAGTCGGCGGCGGCGTCCACGCAGTACAACGACGCCGACGTGATGTTCCTTCAGATGATGATCGCCCACAACGACCAGGGCGTGGAGATCGTCAAACTGGTGAAGACCAAGCAGGGGCAGAAGCAGGAGCTGACGAATCTGGCGGCCGCCATCGAGGCGACGCAGCAGACCGAGACCACCGACATGCGGAACTGGCTGAAGGCCTGGGGCAAACCCGAGACGGGATCGGCGGATCCGCACGCGCACCACCATCACGGTGGTGACGGGCTCACCGACAAGGGACTGCTCGAAGCACTGTCCAAAAAGGACGGCGCGGAGTTCAGCCTCGACTTCGCCGACATCTTCGTCGCGCACCAGCACAACGGGGTCGCGCTGGCGAGGACCGAACTGAAGGACGGCAAGAACCCGGAGGCGAAGGCGCTGGCCCAGCGGATCATGGACTCGCGTACCGGCGAGGTCCAGCAGATCCGGACCCTGGTCCCCGGCCAATGACGCAATTCGTCACCTACTGACGCCGCGGGTTCGTCTTCCCCCGCAGGTTTCGCGTGCTTGAAGCCGTAACTCGCGTGATCGAAGCCGTCATTCGCGTGATTGAAGCCGTAACTCGTGAGTTACGGCTTCAATCACGCTTGTGTCGTACTCGGTCACGCGAGACTAGGTGCGTTTCTTGGGCTTCCAGACCACGAGTGCCGTCTGCTGCCGCAGCGGGACGAGATCCTTGCGGTAGGAGGCGTGCACGGCCGCGGCCGTCTGTTCGGCGGCGACGTACGCCGCGGTCAGTTCCTCGGTCAGTTCGGCGATCCGGGCACGGAGCGCGTCGACCTGGTTCTCCAGCTCGATGATCCGCTTGATGCCGGCGAGGTTGACACCGTCCTCTTGGGACAGTCGCTGCACTTCGCGCAGCAACGCGATGTCCCGCATCGAGTAACGCCGTCCACCGCCGGAGGTCCGGCCCGGCGACACGAGACCCTGGCGGTCGTAGGACCGCAGGGTCTGCGCGTGCAAGCCGGAAAGCTGCGCCGCCACCGAAATGACGAACACCGGGGTGTCCTCGTCCGCACCGTGCGGCAGCCCGCCGAACATCGTGCTCACCTGCCTTCGAGAAGTTCGGTGATCTCCGGTCGCGGATCGTGGTCGGCCATGGCCTCCGCGTAGGCCTCCAGCGCTTCACGGGCCTTGTCGTCCAATTTGGCCGGGATGGCCGCCTGCAGGGTGACCAGCAGATCGCCCTGCGAGCCGTCGCGTTTCGCGATTCCCTTGCCTCGCACCCGGAGCACGCGACCGCTCGCCGTGCCCTGCGGCACCTTCAGCGAGACCTTGCCCTCGAGCGTCGGCACGGTGATCGTGCCGCCGAGAGCCAGTTCCGTGAAGGACACCGGCACGGTGATCGTCAGATCGAGATCCTTGCGGCCGAACACCGCGTGCGGAGCGACGTGCACGCGGACGTACAGGTCACCCGGCTGCGCGCCGCCACGGCCAGGTTCGCCCTGGCCGGCCAGGCGGATCCGCTGGTCGTCGGCGACGCCCGGCGGGATCCGCACGGTCAGCGTGCGGGTGCGGGTGCTGATGCCCTCGCCCGCGCATTCCGGACAGGGATCGTCGATGATCGTGCCGCGGCCGCGGCAGTCACGGCACGGCTCCGAGAACGCGAACGCGCCCTGGCTCCGGCTGACCAGCCCGCTGCCCTGGCAGGTCGCGCACGTCCTCGGGGAAGTCCCCGGCTTCGCGCCGTTGCCGCCACAGGTGGAACAGGTCGCCGGGCTCGACAGCCGCAGTGGCAGGGTCGCGCCCTTGACCGCTTCCGCGAAGTCGATCCGGACGTCGGTCTCCACGTCCGAGCCGCGCTGCGGACGGTTCGCGGTGGCACCGGCAGCGCCGCCGCGGCGGCCGAAGAGACCGCCGAGGATGTCGCCGAGACCGCCGAAACCGCCCTGCTGCTGACCCGCCTGGCCGAAGATGTCGCCGACGTCGAAACCGCCGCCACCGCCCGCACCCGGAAAGCCGAAGCCGCCGGGACCGCCGGAGCCGAAGAGGCGGCGCGCCTCGTCGTACTCCTTGCGCTTGGACGTGTCGGAAAGAACGCCGTACGCCTCGGAGACCGCCTTGAACTTCTTCTCGGCCTCCGCGTTGCCCGCGTTGGCGTCGGGGTGGTTCTCCTTGGCCAGCTTGCGATAGGCCTTCTTGATCTCGTCCGCGGTGGCGTCGGAGGAGACGCCCAGCTCACGGTAGAAGTCCTTACCGATCCATTCCCGTGCACTCACCGAACGTCTCCTCCTTTCACGCCGTATCGCCGATCAGCGGTTGTTCTCATCGAAAAGTTCGCCCTCGAGCGGCAGCTCGCCGCCGACGGGCTGGTCCATCGGTTCAGTCGTGGAGCCGCCCGGCTCGTGGTCGGTGACCCCGACCAGCGCCGCACGCAGCACGCGTTCGCCGAAGCGGTAACCGCGGCGCATGACCGTGGTGACCGTCGGCCCGGCGACGTCCGGCGACGTGCTGTGCTGGACGGCCTCGTGCACGCTCGGGTCGAAGGGCTCGCCCTCCGCGCCGAACGCCTCGAGCCCCGACCGCTGCAGGCTTCCGACCAGCTTCTCGCCGACCGCCTTGAAGGCGCCCGTCAGATCGCCGTGCTGCTCCGCGCGCTCGAGGTCGTCGAGCAGCGGGAGCAGATCGTTGACGACCGACGCCTTCGCGCCGGCGACGACCTGCTCACGGTCGCGGTCCACGCGTTTCCGGTAGTTGGCGTACTCCGCCTGGAGACGCTGGAGGTCGGCGGTGCGCTCCGCCAGCTCCTTCTCCAGTCCGGTGGCCACCGACACCGAGTCGTCCACAATGGTCTCCCCGAGGCCGGGGCCCGCGTGTGCCGCGGGCTCCGGCTCTGCCGGGACAGCCGCCTCTTCGGCCGGAGCGGCGTGCTTCGGACCCTCCTTGGGTTCGGCCTCCGGGGCGGCCGAGCGGACCTCACCGGTCAGCGGATCGATCCGCCTACGGTCCCGCACGACCACCGGTTCCTCCGGGCCCTGGCCCTCGGTTTCGTCGTAGCGTCCGGTCACTTCTTGTCCTTCTCGTCCTCTTCGACGATCTCGGCGTCGACGACGTCGTCCGCCTTGGCCTGCGAGCCCGCACCCGCGCCCGCCGCACCGGCGGCGCCTTCACCGGCGGCACCCTCGGCGCCCGGGGTGGCGTTGGCGTAGAGCGCGGTGCCCAGCTCCTGCGAAGCGGTGTTCAGCTTCTCGATGGACTCGCGGATCTTCGCCGAGTCGGTGCCCTTGAGCGCCTCGTTGGCCTCGTCGATCGCGGACTTCACCTTGCCCTTGAGCTCGTCGGGCAGCTTGTCCTCGTTGTCCTTGACGAACTTCTCGGTCTGGTAGACGAGCGTCTCCGCCTGGTTGCGGGTCTCCGCCTCCTCGCGGCGCTGCTTGTCCTCCTCGGCGTGCGCCTCGGCGTCCTTGACCATGCGCTCGATGTCGTCCTTCGGCAGCGCGGAGCCACCGGTGATCGTCATCGACTGCTCCTTGTTCGTGCCGAGGTCCTTCGCGAGGACGTGCACGATGCCGTTGGCGTCGATGTCGAAGGTGACCTCGATCTGCGGCACGCCACGCGGGGCGGGCGGGAGACCGGTCAGCTCGAACATGCCGAGCTTCTTGTTGTGCGCCGCGATCTCGCGCTCACCCTGGAACACCTGGATCTGCACCGAGGGCTGGTTGTCGTCCGCGGTGGAGAAGATCTCCGAACGCTTGGTCGGGATCGTGGTGTTGCGCTCGATGAGCTTGGTGAACACGCCACCCTTGGTCTCGATGCCCAGCGAAAGCGGGGTCACGTCGAGCAGCAGGACGTCCTTGACCTCACCCTTGAGCACACCGGCCTGCAGCGCCGCGCCGACGGCGACGACCTCGTCCGGGTTGACGCCCTTGTTCGGCTCGCGGCCGCCGGTCAGCTCCTTGACCAGCTCGGACACGGCGGGCATGCGGGTGGAACCACCCACGAGCACGACGTGGTCGATGTCGCCGACGGCGACACCCGCGTCACGGATGACGTTGTTGAACGGCTTGCGGGTGCGCTCGAGCAGGTCCGAGGTGATCTTCTGGAACTCGGCGCGCGAGAGCTGCTCGTCGAGGAACAGCGGGTTCTTGTCCGCGTCCACCGTGATGTACGGCAGGTTGATACTGGCCGAGTTCGAGCTGGAGAGCTCGATCTTCGTCTTCTCGGCGGCCTCACGGATGCGCTGGAGCGCCATCTTGTCCTTGGTGAGGTCGATGCCGTTGGACGACTTGAACTTGTCGACCAGCCAGGTGACGATGCGCTCGTCCCAGTCGTCACCGCCGAGGTGGTTGTCACCGGAGGTCGCGCGGACCTCGACGACACCCTCGCCGATCTCCAGCAGCGAGACGTCGAACGTACCGCCACCGAGGTCGAAGACCAGGATGGTCTGTTCCTTCTCGCCCTTGTCGAGGCCGTACGCCAGCGCCGCCGCGGTGGGCTCGTTGACGATGCGGAGCACGTTCAGGCCGGCGATCTGCCCGGCCTCCTTGGTGGCCTGCCGCTGCGCGTCCTCGAAGTAGGCGGGGACGGTGATGACCGCGTCGGTGATGGTCTCGCCCAGGTACGCCTCGGCGTCGCGCTTGAGCTTCATCAGCACGCGGGCGCTGATCTCCTGCGAGGTGTAGGCCTTGCCGTCGATCTCGGTCTTCCAGTCGGTACCGATGTGCCGCTTGACCGACCGGATGGTCCGGTCGACGTTCGTCACGGCCTGGTTCTTCGCCGGCTGGCCGGTCAGCACTTCGCCGTTCTTGGCGAAGGCGACGATGGACGGGGTGGTGCGGGAACCTTCCGAGTTGGCGATGACCGTCGGCTCGCCGCCCTCAAGGACAGCGACGACCGAGTTGGTCGTGCCGAGGTCGATGCCGACCGCTCGCGCCATGGTGTGATCCTCCTGCTAGTTCGTGACCTGCACGTTTCAGCCCACCTTGAGCGGGCTCCACGCAAGTTGTATCGGGATGGTGGGGCTTCCGTCAAGCCGGACTTGAGTCACCCTCACTCAACCTTGCATCCGGCTCAACGAGCGGCACGACCGTCTTGTTCCCGGATCTACCGGCAGACCGTGCCAGGAGCGGGTGTGACACCGCTCACCAGGTACTTCACCTCTTCGGTGCGCACGCAAGCCGAGTTGAGCAGCCCCGTGTGCCCGTACCCGGCGTCGACCAGCAACGTCGAGTTCTCGATGTTCCGCGCGAGTCCCTTCGCCCACACCAGCGGCGTCGCCGGATCGTGTTCGCCGCCGACCACGAGGATCGGCGCCGTGCCCTGGACGCGCTGCGGCCGCGGCAGGTACGCCGAAGGCACCGGCCAGCCGGCGCACCCGCTCGCCATGTCCCAGAACTCCGAATACCGCCAGCCGTGGGGCGAGAGGGTCTTCACCAGCCCCTGCATCGCCCGCATGTCGGCGTAGGAGGTGAATGGCGAGCCGAAGTCATGACAGCCGATCGCGCGATACGCGCCGTAAGACGGGTCGAGCTGGGAGTACGGCACCAACCCGTCCGCGTTCCCCGCCGCCGCGGCCTCGATCGCCTTCGCGAGGTCCGGCCAGAACGCCGGCAGGATCAGGCCACCGTAAGCACCGGCCGCCAGCTCCTCCGCGGTCACGTTCCGTCCGAGCTGTTTCGACGGCACACCCCCGGGCGTCCGCATCAGCGCGTCGTAAGCGGCGAGGACGTCCTTACCGCGAAATGCGCAGTCGGCCGACGTCGTGCACCACCGCGCGAAGTCCTTGAGCGCGCTTTCGGTCGCGATGGCCTCCTCGAGGACCGCCTGCCTGGTCGGCCGCGAATGGTCGACCGCGCCGTCGAGCACCATCGTCCGGACGCGCTTCGGGTACTTCTCCGCGTATACGGCACCGAGTTCGGAACCGTAGGAGACGCCGAGCCAGTTCACCTTCGGCTCGCCGAGGGCGACCCGGATCGCTTCGACGTCGTCCGCGGCCCGCCAAGTGTCCACAGAGGACAACCCGGGCCCGGTCTTCTTCAGGCATTCGCCGCCCGAAGCGCGGTTGTGCGCGAGGAGCTTGTCGTAGTCGGCGCGGCTTCGCGGGAAGCGGCTGATCGCCGGATCGTGCAGCCCGGGCCCGCAGGTGATCGCGGGCCTGCTGTCGCCGACGCCGCGCGGGTCGAATCCGATGACGTCGAACCGCTGCCGCACTTCGGCCATTTCCGGCTGGTCCAGCGCGAAACCGCGGCCGCCGTACTTGAGCACGGTGACGCCGGCCCCGCCCGGCCCGCCCGGATTGGTCAGCAGCGAACCGACGCGGCGCGCGGGGTCGGTCGCGGGCAGTTTCGCCAGCGCGATCGAAAAGCCGTCGCTCACCGGCAGGCTCGCGCATTCCAGCGTCGGCGCGTACTCGGTGGCGCACGGCTTCCAGTCGATCCCGGACGCGGCGGACGCGGGCGGCGCGGAAAGCGGCAGCAAGGTCAGCGCGGTGATCGCGGCGAGCGTCTTCATACGGGCTTCACCGTGATCGAGCCGGTGCCGGCCTGGAGGTCCAGGACGTTCGCGGATGCCTGGTCCTGCCGGACGCCACCGGTCTCGACCTTGCCCGTGTCCGTCTTGGCGCGGACCTGGTACGCGCCGTCAGGGACGGACACGACGACCTTCCCCACCTCCGCGTTCGCGGTGACCGCGCCGGGCTTCGCGAGACCGACCTCGATGTCGCCGGTGCCGGTGCGCAGGTTCACCGGCCCCGACGTGTTCAGCACCTGGAAGTCACCGACGTCGCCCTTCAAGTCGACCGAAGCCGCACGCGCGAGCGTGACCTTGCCGGTGCCGATGAACCCGGAGACCGCCAGCTCGCGCGGCACCACGACGTCGTAGTCCACGCCGCACTGCTGGCAGCCGCCGAGGACCAGCGTGCCGTTCTCGACGCTGTGGGTCTTGCCGGGATTCTTGCCGGTGTACGTCACTTCGCGGCGCAGCGAGACGGGCGCGCCGTCCTCCACCCGGAGCGTGACCGCGCCGACCGGGACGTCCACCCGAATCGCGGTGACCTGCTCGGTGACGGGCGCGCCGTCACTCAGCTTCTCGTGGCTTTCGCCTGTGCAGCCGACGATCCCGAAGGCGGTCAGCGCGCCGAGAGCGAGCGCGCCGAGGACGCGCTTTTCCTTGTTACCCATGAGAAAGTGTTTCCCCCGATGAATTCCGTCAGGCCGCTTGGACCTTGACGCTTCCGCTGTCGGTGTTGAGATCGAGCCGGTGGGGTGCCGAACCGGACTGGTTCACGTCGATGTCGCGGTTGCCGCTGCCGGAGCCGCCGGTGACGTTGTAGTCGCCCGCCGGGACGGTGACCTCGACCGAACCGCTGTCGGTCCGTGCGGTGACGTCGGCGCCCTTGACCAGTTCGAGTTCGATGCGGCCGCTGTCGGTGCGGGCCTCGACGTTGCCGCCGAGCCGTTCCCCCTTGATGGCGCCGGACGCCGCCTGCACCGTGACGGCCTGCCCGATGTTCGCCAGCTCGACGCGGCCCGCTTCGGACCGCACCTTCACGGTGCCCGGCACGTCGGTGACGGACACGTCGCCGGAATCGACCATGATGTCCACAGTGGACATCCCGGCGATGTCGATCGCCCCCGATTCGAGCTTGCCCGAGACCGGAACCCCCGCCGGGACCACCACGTCGTAGCGGACCTCGCAGCTGGTGCCGCAGTCGGCGAGGACCAGGGTGTCGCCTTCCACGCGGAACGATTCGCCCGGTTTGTTCCCGCGGTACTGGAACTCCTGGTGGATCCGGACCGGCCCCTCACCGGTGCGGATCTTGACCCGGCCCTCGTCGTTGTCGATCCGAACGCTGCGGATCGGCTGGGTCACCTCCGAGGTGGCCTCCGCGTCGGACGGCCACCACCAGCCGAGGCCGGTGAGGACACCGACGCCGATCAACGCGATGCCTCCGATCGCGAGGAGTGGGCGCGCCATGGTCTTGAGTCCCTCCAGAGCAGGTTTTCGTGTAGCTCGACGCTAAGGGCAGCGCGCCGGGTTGGACATAGGGGTAACCCCCGGATTCGTCCCTGATCCCGCGCCGGGGTCCTCGGGGTCATAACCTGGCTCCGTCATCTGTTCGACGATCAGGAGGACGCATGCCGCAGGCACCCGATCCGTACGAATTCCTGCCCGATCTGCCTGCCTTCACCTTGAGCAGCACCGACATCGAGGAAGGCGGCTTCCTGCCGACGCCCCAGCTTTCCGGGATCTTCGGCGCGGGCGGCGAGGACCGTTCCCCGCAGCTGTCCTGGGAGGGCTTTCCCGCCGAGACCAAGAGTTTCGCGGTGACCTGCTACGACCCCGACGCCCCGACGGCGAGCGGGTTCTGGCACTGGGCGGTGTTCGACATCCCCGCGTCGGTGACCGCGCTCGCCGCGAACGCGGGTGACGAAGCGGGCTCCGGCCTGCCGGAGGGCGCCGTGACCCTGAAGGGGGACGGTGGCGTGAAGCGGTTCCTCGGCGCCGCACCGCCGCCCGGACACGGGCCGCACCGGTACATCTTCACGGTGCACGCCGTCGACGTCGAAAAGCTGGAAGTCGGCGAAGACGCTACGCCTGCTTTCCTGGGCTTCAACCTCTTCAGCCACGCCATCGCCCGGGCGTCGCTCACGGCCCTGCACGAGAACAAGGGCTGAACCGGCTTTCCGTGAAGGCCTCCTTGAGGGACTCTGGGTCAAGGGCCCGGCAAGGTCTCATAACCGCTGTTCAGGTGGGTTATGAGCGGTGGTTCCGGCGCCCGTCGGGTCCACCGCCCTTCGTACGGGCCGCAGCAGGTAGGCACGCACCCGCTCGGGTTCTGAGTGTCCACCGGGGGTCGTGAGTGTTTTGTGTCGTTAGAACGACACAAAACACTCACGACCCCCACGCAAACGGCCGGCTCCCGCCGTCCAGTCCAGAATCAGGTCACCACGCACGACCTTCGAACTGCCAAGAGTGATACCGGCCAGCAGTTGTGCGACCTCGCCGGGCCCCCTAGACCTGCCCGTTCGCCCGGCTCCGCTCCATGTACTGCCCGTCGGGCGGGTCGCCGAAGCCGAACTGCCGGTACAGACCGTGCGCGTCGGCGGTGTGCAGCATCCACCGGAACTCGGCTCCCGGCCCGTTGTCGATCATCTCCCGGACCAGTTCCTTGCCGAGCCCCGCGCCGCGCGCCTCGTCGACGACGAAAACGTCCGCGAGGTACGCGCTGCCGATGGTGTCCGAGAACGCCCGCGCGAACCCGACCAGACGGCCACTCGAAGTCTCGTACGCGCCGACGACCCGCCACGCGTTCCTGAAGACCTTCTCGACCAGCTCGCGGTCTCGCCACTTACCCCAGTAGACCTCGGTGGACAGGCACTTCCACACCACTTCGAGGTCCACCCGTGCCGGGTCGTCGTCCAGTTCGTATGCGCCGACAGTCCTCATGATCCGAACGCTACCCAGCAGGTCAACGAGGTTTCAGCAGGTAATCCACCACCGGTCGCAGCTCTTCCGCGGACGGCGGTTCGTCGTCGATGAGGCCCTGGATCAGCAGCCCGTCGATCCCGGCGAGGAACACCCGGAACGCGACCTCGTCGTCGTGCCGGACCATCGAGGTGAGCACGTCCAGCCAGCGCCGGGCGGCGGGCCGCAGCTCGGGTTTGCGTGCGGCCAGCAGGTACAGCTCGTACTCCGCCATCGTCCGCCCGCGGCGCGGGCCCAGCGCCTCCGCGAGCAGGCCGGCGACCTCTTCCGCGCCGCGGCTGCCCCGGGAGCGGGCGCGGTCGATCATCCAGTAGACCTCGGTCGCCATATCCCTCGCGCACGAGATGAGGGTGGCGATCAGCAGGTCGTCGAGGCTGGAGAAGTGATAGGTGGTCGAAGCCGTCGGCACGCCCGCCTCGGCGGCGACCGTCCGATGGGTGACGCCGGCGACGCCGTCGCGTTCGATCACCCGCAGCGCGGCCGCGATGATCTCCTCGCGCCGCTTCTCGCCCCTGGCCTTCCGGCCATCGACCTGGATCTTCACTTAGTGCGCGCCCCCTGCCTCGATCAACACGACACCGCCGATCACCAGTACCAGCCCGGCGATCACCGACAGATTGACCGGCTCCTTGAAGAACACGATGCCGACGGCCGCCACCAGCGCGACCCCGGCCGCGGCCCAGATCGCGTAGGCGATGCTCACCGGCACGCCCGCCTTCAGCACATACGCCAGCGCGACGAAGGCGAAGGCGTACCCGGCCACGACGACGATCGACGGCCCCACCTTGCTGAAACCCTCGGAAAGTTTCAACGAGACCGTGGCGGTTACCTCAGCGGCGATGGCGAAAGCGAGGAGAAGGTACGCACCCATGTCACAAAAAGTACCTGGACGATCGTCTTAAAACCAAGAGAGGCGTACACCACATCGGTGGGACTTGGGCGCGGTCAGTGGGTTACCCATCAGTAAGAAGCATTAGTCTGCCCGAACCACCACACGCTTCACTCGGACGAAAGGCACCCGACGATGGGCGCTGTACAGCTGACGCTCGGCGGGATCTCGGTCCTGCTCGGCGTCGTCGCCTGGGGAATGTTCTTCGCGACCATCGCCCGCTTCGTGCGGGTGATCCGCCTCGGTCAGCCGGACTCGACCCGCAACGGCCCGTTCATCCCGCGTATGAAGACCCTGATCAAGGAATTCGCCGCGCACACCCGGATGAACAAGGTCAAGAGCGTCGGCCCGGCGCACTGGCTGGTCATGTGGGGCTTCCTGCTCGGGTCACTCGCCCTGTTCGAGGCGTACGGCGAGGTCTTCGTCCCCACGTGGGGCTGGCCCATCCTCGACGACTGGTCGCTGTTCCAGCTGCTCATGGAACTGCTCGGGGTCGGCACCATCGTCGGCATCGTGGTGCTGATCTGGGTCCGCCAGAAGAACCACCCGCGCCGCGCCGACCGGCAGTCCCGCTTCCAGGGCTCCAACTTCAAGTGGGCGTACTTCATCGAGGCCGTCGTGCTCATCGAGGGCATCGGCATCATCGGCGTCCGCGCCGCGAAGTCCGCGCTGAACGTCCACGAAACCCCGATCTGGGCGGCATTCGTCTCGCACCCGATCGGTGAGCTGCTGCCCGCCAGCCCGAACCTGGTGTCGGTGTTCGCGTTCGTCAAGCTGATGAGCGCCACGATCTGGCTGATCGTCATCGCGCGCACGATGACCATGGGCATCGCCTGGCACCGGTTCAGCGCCTTCTTCAACATCTACTTCAAGCGCGAGGACGACGGCGGCGTCGCGCTGGGCGCGCTCAAGCCGATGATGAGCAACGGCAAGGTGCTCGACCTCGAAGAGGCGGACCCGGACGAGGACACCTTCGGCGTCGGCAAGATCGAAGACTTCAGCTGGAAGGGCTGGCTGGACTTCTCCACCTGCACCGAATGCGGCCGCTGCCAGTCGCAGTGCCCCGCGTGGAACACCGGCAAGCCGCTGTCGCCGAAGCTGCTCATCACGCAGCTTCGCGACCACGCCTACGCGAAGGCGCCGTACCTGCTCGCGGGCGGCAAGCGTGACATGGCCGGTGACGAGATCGGCCTGTCCGGCGACAACATGTACGCGGGTATCGACGTCCTCGCGATCGCCGAGTCCCAGAAGGCCCTCATCGGCGACGACGGTGGCGTGATCGACCCCGAGGTGCTGTGGTCCTGCACCTCCTGCGGCGCCTGTGTCGAGCAGTGCCCGGTGGACATCGAGCACGTCGACCACATCGTCGACATGCGCCGCTACCAGGTGATGATCGAATCCGCGTTCCCCAGCGAGCTCAACGGGATGTTCAAGAACCTGGAGAACAAGGGCAACCCGTGGGGCCAGAACGCCAAGGACCGGCTCGCCTGGACCGAGGACCTGGACTTCGAGGTGCCGGTGTTCGACGGCGACCTCGGCGACACCGAATACCTCTTCTGGGTCGGCTGCGCCGGCGCGTTCGAGGACCGAGCGAAGAAGACCACGCGCGCCGTCGCGGAGCTGCTGCACATCGCCGGCGTCAAGTACACCGTGCTCGGCTCGGAGGAGTCCTGCACCGGCGACCCGGCCCGCCGCGCGGGCAACGAGTTCCTGTTCCAGATGCTGGCGCAGCAGAACGTCGAGATCCTGAACTCGGTGTTCGAGGGTCGCGAACGCAAGGCGCGCAAGGTGGTCGTCACCTGTGCCCACTGCTTCAACACTCTCGCGAACGAGTACCCGGAGCTGGGCGGCCAGTTCGACGTCGTGCACCACACGCAGCTGCTCAACCGCCTGGTGCGGGAGAAGCACCTGACCCCGGTGGCCCCGGTCGCCGAGGACGTCACCTACCACGACCCGTGCTACCTGGGCCGCCACAACAAGGTCTACGACGCTCCTCGTGAGCTCGTCGGCGCTTCGGGCGCGCAGCTGCGCGAAATGCCGCGGCACGGCGACCGCTCGATGTGCTGTGGCGCCGGTGGCGCGCGCATGTGGATGGAAGAGAAGATCGGCAAGCGCATCAACGTCGAACGCGTCGACGAAGCGCTCGGCACCGCCCCGTCCAAGATCGCGACCGGCTGCCCGTTCTGCCGCGTGATGCTCACCGACGGCGTCACAGCGCGCCAGAGCGACGGGCAGGCGAGCGAGAAGGTCGAGGTCGTCGACGTCGCCCAGCTGCTGCTGACCGCCGTCAAGCGGAAGCCGGAGCCGCAGCTGGTCCCCGCGGGGGCGCCCTCGCTGGACGCCGTCTCGGACGCCGAACTCGACGGAAAGGCCGACGTGCCCACCGACGAAACGGCCACCGGAACGCCGCTGCCGGAGGAAGACAAGTAGAACGTCACATCCGGAGGGGACATTCTCTCGCACATAATGCGAGAGAATGTCCCCTCTTGTTTTATGGCGTCCGGACCATTCGGTCCCGTTACCCGTTCGGCGGTACACCGTGGCGATAGGCTGCAGCGGATCCGGAAAAAGGGGCGAGGAAATCAATGGGCAACCGGCACGAACTCCGCTCGGTCAAGGAACACCGGCTCGCGCTGCCGGGATCGCCGACCGTTCGCCCGCCCGCCCGCGTCCCTTCGTCCGCGGCATTCGC
Source organism: Amycolatopsis lurida (assembly GCF_900105055.1). Taxonomy (NCBI): domain Bacteria; kingdom Bacillati; phylum Actinomycetota; class Actinomycetes; order Pseudonocardiales; family Pseudonocardiaceae; genus Amycolatopsis; species Amycolatopsis lurida. The sequence goes on along the minus strand of NZ_FNTA01000004.1, from coordinate 4,298,331 downwards.
CAGGATGGCTCAGGAAGCGACCATCCCCAGCATCCCGGCCGCCCGGCGGCCGCCGCGGCAGGAACGTCGTCGCACGCGCGTCCGCCCGTACGTCCGCACGGGCGGACGCACACAGTCCAAACGGAACTTCGCGATCGAAGCGATGATTTCCGTCCGGAACGACGCGCCGTGGAACGCGCCGGGGTTCAGCGTCGAATTCCATTCCGTGAGAACTCTCTGCCGGCGGCCGACTTCCGTCGCCGAAGTAGCGGCGTCACTATGCGTTCCACTCGGCGTTGCAAAGGTCCTTTTGGGTGATATGGCCGAACTCGGTTTGGTCACCGTTCATGAAACACAGGCTGAATTCGACGGTCATCCGGCACTCGCCTTGATGGAACGTGTCCTGCAGGGTTTGCGTCGCCTGTGAGATCACCGCACTCGCACTACGCTACGCAAGGTGAGTGAAGAATCCGGTGACGAGAGCACCCTGACCGTGGTGCTGGCCGGCGGGGTCAACCTCGCCATCGCCGTGCTGAAACTGATCGCCGGGATCATCACCGGCTCCGGCGCGATGCTGTCGGAGGCCGCGCACTCGGTGGCCGACACGATCACCGAAGTCCTCCTGCTGACCGCGTTGAAACGGTCGGACCGCCCCGCCGACCGCGTTCACCCGTTCGGCTACGGCAAGGAGCGGTACTTCTGGTCGCTGCTCGCGGCGGTGTCGATCTTCGCCTCCGGCGCGATGTTCGCGCTCTACGAAGGCTTCTCGACGGTCTTCGGCGAGGAGACCGAGCAGACCGATCCGATCGTCGGTTACGTCGTCCTCGCGATCGCGTTCGCCCTGGAGTCCGTCTCGTGGTTCCAGGCCGTGCGGCAGGTGCGGCGCGACGCCGCGGAATCGGGCCAGAAGGTCTCGGTCTACCTGCGGATGATCGACGACCCGGCTCCGAAGACCGTCCTGTTCGAGGACACGGCCGCCCTGATCGGCCTGCTGCTCGCGTTCGCGGGGATCGGGCTGCACCAGCTCACCGGATCGCACGTCTGGGACGGCGCGGCGTCGATCGCGATCGGGGTGCTGCTGGCACTCGTCGCCTACGTACTCGGGCGCACCAACCGCGGCCTGCTGATCGGCAGGCAGGCCGATCCCAGGCTGGTGCGCGGGGTCCGGGACCACCTGATGGGCACGCCCGAGATCGAGGCCGTCGTCGACCTGCAGACCATGCTGATGGGCACCGATCAGGTGCTCGTCTGCGCCCGCGTCGATTTCGACGATTCCCTGGGCGCCGCGGAGGTCGAACGCGCCTGCGTCCGGATGGCGGCCGAACTGGCGGAGACGTTCGGCGACGTCACCGAGGTGTTCATCGAACCCGTCCCCCGCACGGACGCCGAACTGCGCGCGGCCGTGCTGGCGCGCTACGGCGAGTGGGGCAAGGGTCAGTAGCCGAAGTTCTGCGTCCAGTACATGCCCTTGGTGTTGACGCCGACACCGATCTTCTTCAGCTTGCAGTTGAGGATGTTCGCGCGGTGCCCCGCGGAGTTCATCCAGGCGTCCATCACCTTGGCGGCGCTCGACTGGCCCTTGGCGATGTTCTCGGCACCCGGCTTGTCGTAGCCGGCGGCGCGGATGCGCTGGTCGAACGTGACGCCTTCCGGTGTCGTGTGCGAGAAGTAGTTGCGGGCGGACATGTCGTCGCTGTGGCCCTGCGCGGCGGCGGCGAGATGCGACTCGTTGCTCACCGGCGAGCAACCGGCGTCGGCCCGCTCGGCGTTGACGAGATCGATGACCTGCCCGGCGAGCGAGCTGTCCTGCGAACGAGGCGGCTCCGGCGCCTTGCTCGACGAAGGCTTGGGGGCCTCGGAGGTCTGCGCGGGCGGCTCGGCCGCGGCGGACGACGAGGTGGGCGGCGCGGAGGATGACGTGGGCGCGGCCGAAGACGACGTCGGCGCGGGCGAACCGGCCGCGGGGCCGCCAGGGGCCGGAGCGGACGTCTGACCGAAGTAGGAAGGAGGCTTCGCGAGGGCCTCGCCGGGCCTGCCCTTGGTGTCGGGAACACTCAGTGACAGATTACTCAGCGCAGTACCTTGGAACCGATCGGTCACCATCAGGTAGCTCGCACTGGCGATCACTCCGCCCAGCAGGACGCTGAGCGTGACCAGCAGTAACCGGCTTCGTGTTCTATTGGGGGACACGGGGCCGAAAACTATCACGAACTGGTTACGGCAATACCCCCGAAAGTAGTAATACCGGTCAGCGGCCGAGGCGACCTGTGGAGTCGTGCGTGATCGCCGTCGCGTCGGCGAGGAACCGGATCACGGTCTCCAGTTCCCCGTCCGTGTAGTTCTCACAGGCCTCGCGGACCGACTTCACCAGGTGGTCCCACAACGGCGCGACCGAGGCCATCGCCGCCCCGTCGATCTCGATGAGCACCTTCCGCCGATCCTCGGGATGCGGCTTCCGCGCGACGATCCCCTTGCTCTCGAGCCTGTCGATGAGCGCGGTGATCGAGGCCGGCGCGAGCCCCGCAAGCCGAGAGAGCGCCTTCGGCGTCTGCGGCCCGAAGCGGGCGAGGTAGTCGGTCACCTTGCTTTCGACGACCGAAAGGCCGCGCTGCTCGGCGATCGCGGTGTGGAACATGACCGTCTCGGTCGACAGCGCCCGCGACCCACCGAGGACTCGTTCGATCAGTTCAGCTCGCTCGCTTGACACAGCGGCCAGCCTAGCCGAGTCTTTAGTTCGACAGAACGAATTAGTTTCTAAGATATTCGATGGGGTGAACTACATGGCGAAGGTACTGATCGCCGGCGGGGGCATCGCGGGCACGATCACGGCGATCGCCCTGCACGAGACGGGTCACGAGCCGGTGATCCACGAGGCGTACGACCGGACCGCGGAAGGAGTCGGCGCGTTCCTGACCCTGGCGGTGAACGGCCTCGACGCGCTGGGGCCATTGGGCCTGAAAAGCCTGGTCAAAGGCCTGGGCTTCGACACGCCGCAGATCAAGATGCGGCTGGGCGACGGCCGCGAACTGGCCGACCTCGCGCTCGGTGGACGGCTTGAGGACGGCACCGTGAGCCAGACCGTGCTGCGCTCCGAGCTGTACATCGGACTTCGCGACGAAGCCGTCAGACGCGGCATCGAGATCCGCTACGGCAAGCGTCTGGCCGACGCACGCGAGACCGCTTCGGGCGTCCTCGCGACCTTCGAGGACGGCTCGTCGGCCGAGGGCGACCTGGTGATCGGCGCGGACGGGCTCCGCTCGCGGGTGCGGACGATCATCGACCCGCGGGCGCCGTCACCGCGCTACGTGCCTCTGCTGAACACCGGCGGCGTGACCGAAGGCCTGCGGCTGGACGACGAACCCGGCGTCATGCACATGACGTTCGGCAAACGGCTCTTCTTCACTCACGTCGTCCACCCAGCCGGCGGCGTCTGGTGGTTCGCGAACGTCCCTCGGAAGCATGAGCCATCTCCGGCCGACCTCGCCGTGACGACCACCTGGCGAGAGGGCCTGATCCGGCAGCTGGCGGTGGACCGCACCCCGGCCGCGCGGATCGTGCGCGCGACACCGGAGATCTACCGGCCGTGGGCGACGTACGACTTCCCGAGCGTGCCGACCTGGCGGACGAACCGGATGGTCATCATCGGCGACGCCGCCCACGCGACCTCACCGGCGGCTGGGCAAGGCGCCGCGATGGCCATCGAGGACGCCGTCACGCTGGCGCGATGCCTGCGTGACGTGCCCTCGATTCCCCAGGCGCTCGCCGTCTACGAAGGGCTGCGCCGCGAGCGCGTCGAAGCCGTCGTCGAGCGCGGCAAGCGCAACGGCGACGCGAAAGCGGTCGGCCCCGTCGGACGGGTGATCCGGGACTTCTTCCTCACGCGCGCGTTCAAGAACCCGCCGAAGGAGGACCCGAACGCCTTCATGTGGCGGCACCGGATCGACTGGGAAGCCCCGGTGGCTTAGCGCCAGGTGTCGACGCGGTGGAAGTTCTTGTACGCACGGCTCGGGGTCGGCCCCCGCTGCCCCTGGTAGCGCGAACCGGCCTCGTTCGAGCCGTACGGGAACTCCGCCGCGCTGGACAGGCGGAAGATGCAGAGCTGGCCGATCTTCATGCCCGGCCAGAGCGTGATCGGCAGGTTGGCGACGTTCGACAGCTCCAGCGTGATGTGACCGGAGAAGCCGGGGTCGATGAAGCCCGCGGTGGAGTGCGTGAGCAGCCCGAGGCGGCCGAGGGAGGACTTGCCTTCCAGACGGCCGGCGAGGTCGTCGGCGAGCGTGACGGTCTCGTAGGTGGAGCCGAGGACGAACTCCCCGGGGTGAAGGACGAAGGGGTCTTCGCCCTCCTTCTCGACCAGCGAGGTCAGCTCGTCCTGCTGGAGCTGCGGGTCGATATGCGTGTACTTGCTGTTGTCGAACACGCGGAAGTAGCGGTCGAGTCGCACGTCGATGCTCGACGGCTGGACCATCATCGGGTCGAACGGGTCGACGCCGAGACGGCCGGCGTCGAGCTCTTTACGGAGGTCACGGTCGCTGAGGAGCACGCGATCAGCGTAGTCAAGCGGCCTTCATGTGCCTGCCGTAGGTCGGGTCGAGCCCGAACACCTTGGTGACCTGCCGCAGGTAGTGGCGCCGCCCGGCGGCCCCGAGCAGCTCCTGGAGCGCCGTCGCGCCGGGCACCACCCGCCGGACCGTCTCGGCGGCGAAGTTGACGCCCGCCACCGCGACCACGGCCGCCTGCGCGACCGGATCGTCGGGCAGCTCCAGGAAGTCGGCGTTGGTCTTGCCCAGCAGGAGCCTGCTGATCGCCCCGTGCCCGGCGACCGACACGTGCGAAAGGACCTTGCCGAGCGCGCCCCGGCCCTCGCCGATCCCGGCGTGGGACTTCATCAGCGCCGCGGCGAGCCGTTTGGAATCGTCGTCCGGGATGAACTCGGTGGTGGCGAGCAGCCACAGCAGACGCCAGGCGTCGTCCTCGCCGGCGGGCAGGAGTTCCTCGTCGACGCCCATCAGCCAGCCGACGTAACGCCAAAGGTGCAGGATGTCGGCGCGCTCGCGGGCGCTGTAGCGGAGCCCGAGCAGTTGCGTGCCGAAGACGTAGACGAGCGAGAAGAGCAGGAGCGTGCCCGCGGTCTGGACCTGGTTGACCGGCTTGTCCCAAGCGGCGTAATCCCAGTCCTTGCGGCGGTTCATGGCCGCGCGGACGTGCGCGTGCACGATCCGCACCCGCAACGCGGACTCGTACCCGCGCCCGCCGGGCACCAGCGCGCCCGGTGTCGTGACGTGGATCCACCACGTCGCCGTCTCGACGAGGCGTCGCGCCGCCTTGTACTCGATCTCACCGGTGCCGACGAGCGCCTTCGTGGCGCGCGACGCGAGATAGCCGCCCATCAGCGAGACGTCGCCGAGCGGGAAGAGACCGAGCAACCCGGCGCGCGTGATCGCCCGCGCTCCACGATCCAACCGGTCCGGATCGACCCAGTACGGCGTCGCCTCGACGTCGCGGAAGAAGGCTTCGAGCTCCTCCGGCGGACTCTCGACGCTGTCGATCCCTTGCCGCAGCGCCTGTTCGAACTGGCCTTGGGCACCCTGGCGCAACAACGGCACCAGCACGTCGGCCGCCGGATCCTCCCGCTGCGCGAACCGCCGCAACCGGGCCACCTGGCGCTCGTCGCCCCTGATGTCGCCCTCGATGAACAACCTCGACGCGACCCGGAACCCGCCTTGACGGAACAGTTCGGGATCAGGCAGCCGCTCACCCATCCGGATCACCTCCGAGGTCGACAACAAGTGTTGTCACTTTTGCGGGCGGCGTCAAGGATGGGGTGGGGCTTGGCAAGGGCAGATCCGGACCATGTATGCTGGCGGCGCACTGCGGATGTAGTTCAATGGTAGAACATCAGCTTCCCAAGCTGAATACGCGGGTTCGATTCCCGTCATCCGCTCTCATGCGAAAGCCCCAGGTCAGTGGATGTCCACTTAGGACCTGGGGCTTTCGCTTTGTCCGGCCGATCTTCCGGCTGGGCCATTAACGGGCCATTAGCCGACCGGGACCGGCTGGCCACTCAGACCGTCGTCATCGTCATCCGCGTTGCCCGTCCGGTGCTGGTCGACGAGCTTCGACAGCCGATCAGCGATCCGTTCGTCAGCGTCGCTGGTCGCCCGCTGGTAGATGAGCGCCGCCCGCATGTCGTCATGCCCCATCCGCGCCATGAGGTCTTTGGTCGACGTGCCCGCCTTCGACGCCCAGATGTTGCCCGCGTGCCGGAGGTCATGGAAGTGCAGACCCTTGAGCCCCATCTTCGCCACGACCTCCGTCCACTTCGTCCGCTGACTGAAGTTCGGCCGACGCACCGGGTTGCCCGCACGCTCACCGGTGAACAGCAGCGCGTCGTGCTCCGGCTTCACGAACGCGTCGAGGTGCTTCACCACGTCCCGCCGAATCGCAGCCGGAACGATCAACGTCCGCACTCCTGCCCGCGACTTCGGCGGACCCACGATCAGCCCGCGACCCGGAACCTCGACCAGCGCCCGCGAGATCCGGACCCAACTCCCATCCTCCGCGACGTCACACCGCCGCAGCGCAGACACCTCACCCCAACGGAGCGACGCGAACGCGGCCAGCAGCACGAGCGCCCGGAACCGCTCCGGCATCCGCCCGGCCAGGTCGAACACCTGAGGAACGGTCAGAATCGGCCGCTCCGCCGGATTTTCCTTGTCGGCACCCCGCACGCGGCAAGGGTTCCGCTGCAAGATCTTGTCCTCGTCGACCGCCGTGGTCAGGATTGCTCGCAGCAGCCTGTATGCCTTGGCAGTGACCGACTCGGACACTCCTGCCGCCAGCCGATCCGCACGCCATTGCCGAACGATCGCCGTCGACAACTTGCCCAGTTCGACGCCGCCGAGATCCGCTTCGATGTGCTTCCGCAGAAGCCACCGGTACAACTCGACAGTGCGCGGACGCAGGCCAGGTCGCTGTGTAATCCACTGGTCCGCATAGTTCCCGAGTGTGACCTTCGCCTTCTCAGGGTCGATCCATTCGCCTTTGATGATCTGCGTTTCGGTTACGGACAACCACTGTTCGGCCGTGCGCTTGCTGGCGAACATCGTCGGAGCGTTCCGCATCTGGCCGTCCGGTCCCGGATAACGCGCCTGCCACTTCCCCGATGCTCGTTGCCGGACATTGCCAAAACCCCGACGCCCTCGCTTACTCGCCATGTCAGGCCGCCCTTCCGAGGTCCCGGATCACCGAAGCCCGCGTGATCGGCTCGACCCGACCGGCCTGGATGAACTCCTCAAGATCAGCGATGGTGAACCGCACGTGTACGCCGACCTTGTGGAACGCCACGCGCCTCTCCGCGATCAACCGCCGCACGAACCGGACGCGCGTGTTCAGGTACTCGGCTGCTTCTTCGACTGTCAGGTAGTTCTTTCCCACGTTCGCCTCCCCAGTTCCTAAGCCGCCAGCGGAGTTGCCGAAAGATCCGGCGGACTCTGCGCGGCGAGCAATGCCTTGTCGTACTCGGCTTTCCACGTGATCCGTTCCGAAATCGCGTGCATCACCAGGTGGTCCCGAGGAGGCACGTTCACGTCGCCGGAGTCGACCTTGCGCCAGACCAGTCGAGCCGGATCGGGTGCCGGTTTCTCGATCCCGACCGCCGCCAGTGCTTCGATCACGAACGCCTTCCGGTCCGCCTTGTGGTCGACGAGCGTCTTCCCCGACCACTTGCGCGACACCAGCACCCGCCGCCCCGGGAGCCCGAGCGTGGTCCGCCGATGCGCCCGTCCTTTGCACTGCCCAGGGGTGGTCTTTCCGTTGGCGCCCTTGGGATTGATGCCATACAGCAGCCACACCGCGCACCGAGGCGAGCAGGGCGTCACCGACAGCTCCGCGTGCAACCGGTCGTGGTGATCCCTCTGCCGCGTCGTGTCGGCTTCCACGACCTGACCGGTGGACTTGGTGAGGTACTTGGTCAGGTAGCCGATGTGCCGCCCGGCTTCCTCCGAGCCGCCGAGGATGCCCTTGGAGTGCACCTGACGGCCGAAGGTGACCACGTGCGCCGGGTTTTCCACGGCTTCAACAGCGTCGTCCCAGTCGGTCAGCGGTTCGCGGGTGTCGGGGTCGACGAACACCCGGCGGTCGCCGTCCCACAGCGGCATCCGGTCGACGTAGACCACCTGGTCGTGCTCTGGCCACCAGACCTGGTGATAGGTCGCTTCGGTGACTTGGCGGATCACGTCATGCGGGACCGATCCCCGAATCGCCGCGTGCAGGTGCGGAGCAGCCCGCCGCTGCGGTTCCACGGTCGCGAAGTACTGCGCGTCCCAGCCCACGACCCGCCGGAGGTTCTGCCACCACCGGTCCACGAGCGCGGAGAAGTGGACCGCGTCCCGAGCCGCCCGCCGATAGTCATAGGTCGACGGATCGACCGGCGCGCCGTCCGAGCGGACCGGGCCGTAGGTGTCGCAGGTGAGCGTGACGAACATCGACGGCCGGAACCGTCCCGCGTACTCCCGTCCGAGCGTGGTCTTGGCGACCTTGCGTCGAGGCAGGTTCGGCGCGTCCTGCCGCCGCTTCGTCGACCGCTTCACCGCCTTCTTGATGGGCAGGTCGATCGACGGGAGACGGCCACGCATCCCGAGTTGCCGAAGTTCGTCGTCGACTCCCTGGATCTCTTCCCGCAGTTCGTCGGCCTCCGCCTGGTCGCTCACTTCGCGGTAGGCCGCGACGAGGTCAGCCCGGAACGCAAGCAGCTCCGTCTGCGCCTCGGTCGGCGACTCTGAGGTGAAGTCGGGTTCCTCGGTCATGTGCCAGCCTTCACGGCACTGGACCTGTCGCAGCGCCTTCGCCTTCCGAGCGCACGGCAGGCATACCGATTCGACCGTCGAGCCGCAGGGAACGGGGACGTAACGGAGTTCGCCGGTCTCGGTGTCCCCGACCTCTATCGTGAACGGCCGAACACAGACGCCGTGCTTCTCAGCGGTCGCCTTCACCACGTCCGACGCGAGAGGTTCGCGCATCCGGGCGGCCCGTGAGTTGGCCGGCGGGGTCACCGCGGCTTCCTTGGTTCCTGTCACGCTGCCACCTCCCCGGCGCTGTTCCACTGCCGCAGCACGAACACCGGCATCTCCTGCCGAATCCCCGCAGGCAGGTCCGGGAAAGTCACTTCGTCGAACCGGACTCCGCCGTAGACCACGACCGGGATGCCACAGGGAGTCCGACCCTGCACTTCCAGATGCACGCTGCCGCCGTGAGGCACCCGCCAGATCGAGGCAGTCACGTTCTCCAGCGAATCCGCCCAGACGACCAAGCTCCGCGCCACGTCCGTCAGACGGTCGGTATCGAGCTGGACAGACACCGGATCCGAGCCAGTACCAACCCGCACGGACGCAACTGGCGGAAAGGCGTAGGAGTCGAGGTGGTCGCGGATCGCATCGAGGAAAACCAGAACGCGGTTCACGCCGCCACCTCCTCTCCACCACGGCGAACGGGAAGGTCGATTACGTGGGCGCCGCCGTTGGTCACGTAGGTCTCCAGCGCCTTGACCGTCTCGTCCGGCACCCAGCCAGCACGCACCCGCAGCGGTTCTCGTATGCCCTCGCCCCAGATGTAGCCGACACCAGCAGCCGACTCCTCGATCCGATTCGCCCACGCGCCCCGCTCGTACGCGCCGTCACCGAGGACCATCCCGACGTGCGTCTTCGACGTGACCCGCAGACAGACCCGGCGGGGGAACAGCTCCCGCACGGGAACGGTGTCCTTCGTCGGCTCCTGCACATACCCGCGCACCGTGTAGCCGAGCGCCCGGCCTTGGGTGGTCAGGATGGCGACCCGTTCGACGATGGCTTCGCGGGTCTTGCGGTCGGTGTACTTGGTCAGCGCTCCGATCTCGTCGAACTCCAGCACCTCCAACGGGTTCTCCGTGGAAATCGGAACCGCACGGGTGAGCCCGGCGAACTCGCGCTTACGGGACTCAAGACCGCCGAGCAAGTCATCCAGGACCGCGATCGCTTCCTTACCCGCAACCCCGTAACGGGCGAAGATCCCACGCCCGTACGCGAGTTCCATCCCCTTCGGGTCGATCCCCGAGACACGCACCGTCCCGGCCCGGATCGCCGAGGCAGCCGACACCAGCGGAGACCACATGACGGAGTTCTTCCCGGCCCCTGTAGCCCCGGCGACGAGCATGTGCGCGCCCGGACCAGTCAGCGGCAGCCGCCAGTCCGTCCCGTACTCGGTGCGCCCGGCGAACACCCGCCGCAGATCCACGCCGTCGACAGCCGTCAGCTCAGGCAGCTCCGCACAATCCACCGAAGCTTCAAGAAGGTCGCGGCGCTGAAAGTCGAGCGAGACGACGTTGGGTTCCAGCTCCCGCACCTGGCACCGCGTGACCTTGCGAGCCACGGCCAGCGCACGGGCGGCGTCGTCGAAGTCCTCCGGCTTCTGCCCAGGCACGAGCCGGACACGGACCTCATCCCACGACGGCCCCGACTTCACACCCAGCACCTTCGGCACCTGCACCGCAGCGCCACCGCCCGCAGTACGCGAGACCGCCTTCCGACGACGGCCGACCAGGTTGACTGTCACTTCCACGGGCACGGTGCCGTCAGAGATCGACAGGCCGCAGGCGTGCAACCAGCCCGGCAGTTTCCGGGCGTAGGTGAACCAGCGCAGCCACCACGCCCGCATGAACCGGCCACAGCACCTGTCGAACGACACCACGTCGACCAGCCGCCACACCGTCAGGACCACCGCGACCGAACCCACGGTGACGGCCAGCGAGAGCCAGCCGAGCCACTGCCACCAGACCGCCACAGCGACCACGCCGAGACTGGTCCGCCAGTGCGCAAATACCTGCTTTCCCAACCACACCAACAACTTCACCGCCGACCACAGAGCAATGAACACTACCGCAGCCGCAGCCAGAACTTCCGCGATCGTGGCCAACGCGCGGCCGAGCTTGTGCAGCAGCCACACCACCACACCCAGCACCCCGCCACCGACGAGAAGAACACCGATCCCGTTCGCGTTCATCGGCGACCACCGCCGGTCAGATCCAGCGGCAGCATTCCCCGGCAGGGAGCACATTCCGTCTCACCGGGCAGCAGCTTCGCGAACCGCTTACAGACTGTGCAGCGCGTTCGGGTGACCCCGTCTAGCGGCCGCTTGTTGCCATCGTTTAGCGTTGTCATTGTTCACTTCCAGAGGTTGTGGACAGCGCAGGACCGGCGAGGTTTCCTAGGCCAGGTACCGGTTCTGCGCCTTACGAGACACGGGAAGCGCATGGAGACGTGTTTGTATGCCGCACGTCCCCACGCACGTTTTCCCGACAGCTATTCAGATTTCAGCTAGCTTCCGACTTGTTCTTCTGAATCTGCGCGGCCACCTCCTCCGCTTTCCGCTCCTCATAGCCCACCCAGTAACGGAGTTCGTGGTGGTGACCTCGGTCCACATCGGACACGGCCCGGTACATGCGGGCGTTGGCCTGATGGAACTTCAGCCAGGTCGTCAGATTCGACCCCGGCTTCGGACGATGAGCCGAGGCGACCAGGTGCGCGTCCGCCAATGTCTGTGGCTCATTCCGGCCGGGCGTCGTCATCACGCACCGCCTTGTGCTTGTCGAGGAAGACGGCCAGTTCGTCCGCGCTGTCGCGGATTTGGCGAAGGAGCCGGATGAACTCCGGCCACGCGGCCGGGTCGGACGGCGGCAGGATCGCCAGGCTGTCCGGATCTAGATAGATCACCAGCGCCGGGTTCGCCGAACCATTGCCCTGCATCCCCGCGACCGCCTGCGACCCCGGCTTCCACATCGCGTTGAACGCCACGACCTTGCCCCTCCTCGCTGTAAGCACGGATCTCCCACGACCGCGCGTTCTCCTCGAACCCCTCAGCCGCCGCCGTCACCGCAGCCAGCACCCACCACGGCAACTGGCCCTGCGTCGCTAACTCCCGCCACGCCGAGGCCACCGCCAAGGAAGCGACGGCCATGTCATGCGCCGCCAGCGCGTCCCCACCGTGTGCGGTCCGCTGTGTCATCAAGCTGTAGTGGCGGTATGCCGCCTCCCAGGCCTGGACCAGGTGCGGTGGAACCACGGCGACGCCCTGACTGCCAGGCACCCGGCCCGTCATCACGCTGCCTTGGGCGTGGACTCGGCAGCGTTGGAGGCTCGGCCAGACTTCGACGCGCCACCCGATGCAACGGCCTTGAAGCCAGTCGCGCGGAACAGATAGGACTGGTATTTGAACTCGCCCTGACCAGCCACCTTCGGCTCAGCCGTCAGCCCCTCCAGCTCGATCGGTCGCATACCCGGCAGCACCTCCGACGTCGTCGGCACCGGCTGCACATCTGCCAGGAACGTGACGTCGTAAGACGCACGCTTGGAGTTGGTCTCGCTCGGATCGGTGACCGTGACCTTCCACTGGCGCTTGCCCGTCACTTCGTCCACCCGCTGACGAACAGGTCGGCCAGCGGACCGGTCTTCCCGCGACTGGTACTCGTTGTCCGGCGCGACTTCACCGACCATCACCAGCCCCAGCGGGAACGCAGCATCAAAGTCGATCTCGAAACGGTGTCCCTTGGCGATCGCCATGTCGTCTGTCTCCTGTCGTCTCTGGAGCCCTAGCGGGCTTACACCTTGTTAGAGGTAGTTCTATTAAGCGCTTCGTCGCGTGCGTTGTCAATAGAACTATCTCTATCGGGCTCCGTAGACCATGATGGGGCGATACCGCTAGCGTTATCGACCGACGAAGGAGGACCAGGTGGGCACCGGATACCGAGAGCTGGCCGCGATCCTGCGAGACGCGATCCAGCGGGGCGACTACGCCCCGGACACCACGCTGCCCAAGCAAGACGAGCTGGCCAACGAGTACGACGTCAACGTCAACACCGTCCGCAAAGCCGTCGGCGTCCTCGAAGCAGAAGGACTGGTCACCCCGATCAGACGACGCGGGACAGTCATCCGTGCTCGCCCGCCCATGAAGCGCCTGGGCAAGGACCGGTATGCGAAAAGCAAGTGGAAGTACGGCGATACCGTCGCCTTCGTCGCGGACCGCGAAGCTTCCGGCCGAGACTGGAAGCCGACCGACCAGACGCAGACCGTCGCCAAGATCGAAGCTGACCGAGAAGTCGCCGACGCCCTCGGGGTCATCGTCGGATCACCGGTCTACGAGCGGGCACGACTGGTCAAGGACTCCGGCCAGCCCACCCACGTACTTGCCAGTTACTACCGGCCCGCCGACGTCGAAGGCACCCCCATCGTCGACCCGACACCCGGCCCGGCCGGACGGGGTGGCGGGTTCCTGGTCCTCACCCTGCAAGGCCTTGAGCCGGACACCATGACCGAGACTTTCTACGCGCGGATGCCGACGCCCGACGAGGCCGAACAGCTCGAACTCCCCGCAGGCGAACCCGTCATGGTCCTGCAACGCCGCACGTACACCGAAGACGGCCGCGTGGTCGAATTCGCACGAGGCGTACACGCCGCAAGCCGCTTCTCCTGGACCTACACTTTCAAGATCCCCGACTGACCCCGGAGACCCCATGCCCGAGCGCTCGACCACCCTGCCGGACGACCTCCGCGCCGACGTCCAGACGCTCTGGGACTACCACGACATGCACCATGAACTCCGGCCTGCCGACGTCGGGATCGGACTTGGCAGCCATGATCTCGGAGTCGCGACTTTCACCGCGGAACTGTTCCACGCCGGGATGTTCCCGCTCATCGTCTTCAGCGGAGCCAACGCGCCGACGACTATCGAACGGTTTCCGCGCGGCGAGGCCATCCACTACCGCGAACATGCGCTTGAGCTGGGCGTACCCGATGACGCCATCCTGATCGAGCCCGAGGCGCGGAACACCGGGGACAACATCACGCTCACTCGCGCCCTGCTGGAGTCTCGCGGCATCGAGGTCCGGTCAGCAATCCTCATATCGCGGCCCTACCAGCAACGACGCGCGTTTACGACCTGCAAGAAGCTCTGGCCCGAGGTCGACGTCATCTGCGCTTCACGGCCCCTGCCGTTAGACGAGTACATCGAGAGCATTGGCGACGTGGACCGCGTCATCAACATGCTGGTCGGCGACACCCAGCGCATCACTGTCTACGCCGAACGCGGCTTCGCCATACATCAGGCGATCCCGATAGACGTCACGAAGGCTTATGAGAACTTAGTCCAATCAGGTTTTACGCAACGACTTCTTTGATGGAAACTTGTGAAGCTCCCTTCCAATCAGGGCAGCGCAACAGTAAGGATGAGCGCGATCGCATCCTTTGCCGCAGCTGCGTCCACGATAAATTAGACCGCTTTACGCCTGCCGATAATCTTCCATGAACTTTCACGCTGACCTCGCCCCAATCCAATAAAGTCGTCCGATGCCAAGTGTTCACGTGCGGAATCAATGATCGCCTTAGCGCGCAGATCCAGAGGCGCCAGCTTGTCGTTCCACAAATTATACAACCAGCCAGTATCGGCGTGGACGATGTCATCTAGCGTAGGGTAGTGTTCTGACATCCTCTCTGCACCTTGTTCGATAATCGTCGGTAGCGCAAAAAAGTTCTCCTCCACAACCTTGAGCAGCTTCTCAATTTCTACAACGCATTTCCTTGGCATATAAGGGTTCTGAATAAAAGAATTCATTCTGCCTTCAAACTCTGCGAAAAGTTTCGGGATGTGGATCTCGCGGTGCTTATATCCCGCTTCCCATGCCAATCTATGCCTCTCGTATTGATCTCGATGAGTGACATCCTCGTCAACCTTTAGCACTGGCTCGATGTCAGAAGTAATCAGGGGCTCTTCGTCCTTGCGCATCATAAACACGCTGAGCGGGCAAAACTTGCGCCCATACGGCCTCGCCTCTAAATCTTTTGGGCGCACCGAAAGATTTGCCATCGCGTAGACGTCATACATTTTTACTACATTTGCTTCAAAGAATTTATCATGTCCAGAAACCTTGCGAAGAGACGTTTCATCCAATCCCACGAAGTACTTTAACAGATCTGCAAGTTCGTCGATCTGGCGCTTGAAAAATTCCGTTCGCAAAGGCTGAAGAACAGTCTTTCTGGCGTGCCGATACGTTAAAACCGTAACCGTGCCAACGATCACCCAAAAGGCCGATTGAATCACAGCTGGAACTACTTGCCACCATCCAGGCTCGGCAGCCTGCTGAGCGATTCGCAACATGCTCTGACAATAGTGTCCCAATCTGCAGTTGTCACCCCGAAAGAAACTAATTCCGCACAGCAAGTTACACGTTCAAATGCACCTCCAATATATCTGCCGAACTTGGCTCTATGGGATCAAGGCGCCGCCACCGGCGGCGCGCACGTCACCGCCCGTACGGCGGGCTTCGCCCCATGGCGGACGCCGGCCTCCCGCTCCGCTCCGGCAGGCGCCGCCGGGCGAGCCCGCCGACGAGGCAGCACCGCACAGCGCGCCGCCACCACCGGGGACCACGGAGCACAACGCCAGATCACCCGGCCCACCTGACCGCGCAGCAGTGGTCACCAAGGTGTCCCTCGCTGCTCAGCGTCTAACACCGTGCCGCCCGCATCAAGGCGGGAAAGCGTGCCTTGACACGACCGACCCGGCGCTAGAGATGGCAGGGGCGAGGGAAGCGGAGCGAACAGGAACAAAGACGCAGGTCAGGGCGGGGCGCGTTGGGCCATTAACGGGCCATTCAGAGGGGTCAACCACGGTCAATCGCGGCCACCCCGAGCAAGCGCCATTCGCAGGTCAGGGTCACTTTCCAGCATGATCACCCTGGTTCCCAAGCTGAATACGCGGGTTCGATTCCCGTCATCCGCTCAGATGCGAAAGCCCCAGGTCAGTGGATGTCCACTTAGGACCTGGGGCTTTCGCTTTGCCTCGGGCCTTCAGGGCAACAAAGTGAACGCGGGAATGTGCCTGGGCTTGACGACAGAGAAGTGCCGCGTATCAAGGGTGGCCACACGCGTGACGCCGAGCCGTTCGGCGACGGCGATGACGCACGCATCGGCGGTACCCAGCGGGAGATCCGCGTACTTCTCTACCAGGTCTGCGGCCCGCGCGATGTCAGCGAGCATCATCGACTCGACGGTATAAAGCCCATCGGCGACATCGCGAAGGAAGTCGGCTTCCGCTGCGGCACCGGCACGCGAGCCGAGCATGTAGCCGATCTCGACTAGGAGTGGTTCCGGCAAGATCAGTGGTTCGAGCGTCGAAGCCAGGAGTTCGGTGCAGCGTTCATGGTCGTTGTCGCGCCGGTTCCCCATGGCGACAACGACTCCGGTGTCGACCAGATCACGCCGACTGGCTCGATCCGCCGCCGAGCTCATGACGAGCCAGCTCCTTGGACCGCCGTCCGAGATCGCGCTCGCCGTCGAACACACCTACCGTGCGAAAGCGACGACGCGGCGGCTCGGCGTCTGAGGGCGCCTCAGCCAGCTGCCTGAGCGCTGCTAACGCAGCGGACACCCGCTCGTCGGGTACGGCCTCGAGGAGTCGTCGAGCCTCCTCACGAGGCGCAACCGGGTCTGGGCTTCCGGCGGTCGTCATGGCCCCATACTAACCGCAATCGAGCACGCGTCCCTTCGACACAGCGCGTGCGAGAGCGCCCCGCGCGAGGAAAGTCCGCAGGTCAGGCACCCTTCCAGTTGTTCACCTAGAAGAAGTCCCGAGCAGTTTTCGGGGACCCGTCCCCCGCGCCACGGTTACCTTTCGCATCGTGCGGAGAATGTCGAGCGACAGTACGGCGGTCGCGCTGCTGAGAGTCCTGGCGGGGTCGCTGATCCTTCCGCTTCTGCTGTTCGGCGGGGTCTTCCTCGCCGTCGGACTGAACACGGGCAGCGCCCCTGGGCCGTACACCGTCGTTTTCGCCGCGGTGGGCGACGAATGCGGGGCGAAAGGCCAGTACCTCGAGGCGTCCACAGGGGAGCCGCTGAGGTGCATGGGTCCTGGCGTGCTCCGGACGTCCTCGCTCGAATTCCCCGGTTTCTCCCGCGAGCAGAACGACGACGTTCGCCACTGGCTGGCGGCACTGGCGGAAGACGGCGGGCTGAGCGTCTTCGACCATCGTTCGGTCCAGGCCAAGATCGACGGGATCGCGGACGGTTTGCCGCCGGGAACGCGGGTCGAGCGGGAATCCGGTTCGACGATGATCTGGATCGGCGCCGCCTTGGCGGGCGCCGGGCTGATCCTGATTTCCGGTTTCGCCCGGCGGTGGCACCAGAACCGCCGGGCGGGGTTTTGATTACCGTGCCGGGTATGGAGATCCGGGAATTCACCGAAGAGGACTGGCCGCAGGTCTGGCCGATCGTGCGCGAAGTCGTACAGGCCGCGGACACGTACACCTACGACCCGAACCTCACCGAGGACGACGCCCGCCGGACATGGGTCGAGGCGCCGCCGGGCCGCACGGTGATCGCGGTCGAGGACGGCCGTGTGCTCGGAACGGCCAAGATGGGGCCGAACCGCGGTGGACCCGGATCGCATGTGGCGACGGCGAGCTTCATGGTGGACAAAGACTTGCGTGGCAAGGGGGTCGGGAGCGCGCTGTGCGTGAACGCCCTGGAGTGGGCCAGGGAGCAGGGTTACGCGGGGATGCAGTTCAACGCGGTCGCCGAATCGAACGTGGCCGGGATCCGGATCTATGAACGGCTCGGGTTCGAGATCGTCGGAACTGTGCCGGGCGCGTTCGAGCACCCGACGCTGGGGCGCATCGGGCTGCACGTCATGTACTGCGACTTCGGTCGGAAAGAGTGAACGAGACGATCAAGAGACACGCGGTCACGGCAGTCGTGGCCGCGACGGCGGTTGCCGTGACAGCGACCTGGCTGCTGAACCGCGACGTCCGGCCGACCACCGTCGAAGGCTGGGCGTGGCCGAACTCGGCCGGGAACACTGCCTGGCTCACCGAGACACCGGACGGCAAATCGAAGGGCGAAGGCTTCATCCTCGCGGGCGCCCGGTGGACCAGCGCCGACAACATCTGGCGTGATGGCTCATCGGGGCCCACCTGTGTCGGCACGAACACCATGGCCGCCACCCACGTCCAGCTCGGAGTCGTCGACGTCCAAGCCGACGGGATGTCGTGGCGCCACGCCGTCTGGCTGCGCTGCTTCTAGCCTTCGACGAGTTCCCACGGGGCGTCGGCGCTCGGCCGGTCGTACACCTGGCCGGGCGCGGCGCTCAGCACCAGGGCGACGTCGGGATACAGCGTGACGGCGTGCTCCATTTCGAGGGCCTCGACCTCGAAGTCCTCGTTCTCCGGCACCTGGAAGCCGACGAGCAGCCAGCTGCCGTCGGCCTCCCGGACGACCTGGCGCACGGCGCGGGCCGGGGCGGCGGGGTCGGTGGAGATCTCGGCGAGTTCGGTGCTCACGTGGACTTCCTCCAGCGGCGAGCCCGGATGCGTCCACGCGGCGAGGCGGGCGGCGCGCACCAGGAGGTCTTCCTCGTCGTCGTCCGAGTCGGCGACCGAACTCAGCAGCCACGAGCGCCGTTCCGGATCCCAGTCGGCGGCCATGCCGGTGGGGAGGCCGGCGAGCGCGGCGAGTTCGGGGATGAGTTCCACCGCTTCCCGCAGCGGCAGCGCGCCGAACGCGTCCTTGTTCTCCTCCATGTCCTCGGAGAACTCGTTGCCGTCACTGATGAACCAGTCGCCGTCGTCGTCCAGTACGACGAACGCGAGGTTCGACGGGTCGTCCACCAGCGACCGGGAGATGATCACCGGCGACTCGGGATCCTGACTCAGCGGCCAGTTCTCGCTCGACATGCTGGGCTCCCAACGGGGTTGTCCGGCTGCAGGGCACCATCCCACCATCTTCGGCGTTCCCGCCGCGCACCGGACCGGCGGAAGCTCATTCGCTGAGGTCGTACTCGTCGACGTCGAGCGCGGCGGCGGCTTCGGTGAGGAACGCGAGCACGGCGGGCGAGAGGTGCCAGCCGAATTCCTCGCCGCCGTCACGGTGGTGGAAGTACCGCACCACTTGCAGCACCGCGCTGGCGCCTTCGTCCACCAGCTTCCGGATTTCCGGCCGAACCGGGGCGAGCCTGCCGATCATGCTCTCGATCTGGTCGTCGACCGGTTCCGAACCGCGATGCGTCACCTTCCAGGCGTGCATCCGCGGCAACCGGTGTTCGGCGGACCGCGACCCCAGTACCAGGACCTCGTCGGGCTCCATGCCGAGCCGCGCGGTGATCTCCCCGGCGGTCACGGTTTCGCTCTTCAAGGCGAAGTAGCAGTACTGGTGGACCTTCATACGCCCGGCACCCTAGCTTTCGGGCAGGCTGACCAGGTGAAACGTGATCAATCGCTTATCGAACGGCTCGCACGGGAGCGCAACGCGTGGTTGTGCACGCTTCGACCGGACGGATCACCGCACGTCACGCCGGTGTGGTTCGTTTACCTCGACGGCGTCTTCTGGATCGGCAGCGGCGATCGGAATGTGAAGGTGCGCAACGTCGGCGATGATCCGCGCGTCAGTCTCGCGCTGGAAGACGGCGACGCGCCGGTTGTCGCCGAAGGCCTGGTACGCATCCATCGCGGAACGCTGCGCGCGGACGTTCTCGAGGCGCTGGCGGCGAAGTACGACGGCTGGGCGGCGGGCGAGGAGATCGAGCCGTTCGGTGCCAGGGTGCTGCTGGAAGTCCCCGTTAAGCGGTGGCTGCTCGCGGGTGTCGCCCAATAGTCTGGAAAGTCCGATACCGATCTTGGGATGGACGATGCTGACCGGTGAACTGATCCGCTTGCGCCCGCTGGAACCCGAGGACGCGGACACGCTGTGGCGCTGGCACAACGACCCGGAGGTCACCCGCTGGCTGGTCGCTGACCACCCGGAATCCCTCGCCCAGATCCGCGAACGCTTCGCCCACCGGAAGCCGAACAGCTTCAGCCAGGTGAACTTCGCGATCGAAAGCCTCGCCGTCGGCACGTTGATCGGCACCTGCACCCTGCGCGACGCCACGCCTGAGGGCGGCCGTGCGGAACTCGACATCTATCTCGGCGAGAAGGACCACTGGGGCGGCGGCTACGGCACCGACGCCATGCGCACACTCTGCCGCTACGGCTTCGACATGATGCGGCTGCACATGATCGCGCTGTGGGTGGTGGTCGACAACGAGGCCGCGATCCACGTCTACAAGAAGCTCGGGTTCCAGGTGGACGGCAGGCATCGGCAGTCGTTCCGCGGCCGGGACGGCCAGTGGCACGACGAGTACCTGATGAGCCTGCTCGAAGGGGAACTCCGCTAGTCGTTCAGTCCTTTCGTGAGCCTGGCGGGTGCCTTCATCCGCCAGGCCTCCTCGATGAGTTCGCGCAGCTGCGTCTTCTCGACCTTCTCCAGGTCGACGAGGATCGCGCCGTAGCCGTCGTAATGCGGCGTGGTGAAGTACGCGGGGTCGCCGGAGGCCAGCAGCGCCTCCTTCTCCGCGTGCTCGCACAGCAGCATCAGCCCGCCCTCGGCCTCGGTGCGCAGCCGGGCGAAGCTCTTGCCCGCGACCTTGAGCGACGGCGTGCGGTACGAAGTGGACTCCTCGACCTCGGGCAGCCTGCCCGCCAGTTCCACGACTTCTTGCCAGGTCGTCATGGCCGACATTGTGCCCTGGGTCACTGACAAAACCACCCCGTGAACGCGTGAAAGGTCCCTTCCCCGCGAATTTCGCGAGGAAGGGACCTTTGGGAGCGGTTACGGCAGGACGGTGATCCGGTCCGCGGGGGGCGGCGCGATACCCGGGTGCGCCCCGAAGTACGCGATCAGGGCGTCCAGGTCCACCGGACCACCCGACAGGTTGGTCCCCTTCGTGAACTCGGTGAAGCCGTCCCCGCCGGCGGCGAGGAAGTTGTTCACCGAAACGCGGTACGACGCCGCCGGGTCGATCGGTGTGCCGTCGAGCGTCAGGTGCGAGACGCGTTCTCCCTGCGCCGCCGACGCCGAGTACGAGTACTTCAGCGACTTCGAGATCTGCAGGATCCGCACGACCCCGTTGGCCTGCCACTGCTGTTCGAGCACGTTCTTCAGGTCGGCCCCGGTGAGCGTGATGGTCTGCATGATGTTCGCGAACGGCTGCACGGCGAACGCCTCGCCGTAGGTCACGACGCCTTCGCCTTCGCCGGCCGGCGACGATTTGTGGGTGAAGTCCGTGCGGATCCCGCCCGGGTTCGTCATCGCGATCTGCGCGCCGTTCGACTTCGTGGCTTCGAGCTGGGCGTCCGCGATGACGTCGCCGAGCGGCGATTCGCCGGAGGGGGCGCCCTTGGCGGTCAGGTCCGCGGTGATGGTGCCGACGGCCTTGTTCGCGATCGGCGCGGCCTTGGTCTTGGCCTCGTCGATCAGGTCCTGCACGTCGCGGTCCGGACCGACGTCGCGGGTGACGATCTGATTGTGCGCCTTGGTTTCACCACGCACGACATCGAGGGTGCGGCGGTCGATCTTCAGGTCGACGACCGACAGCAGACGCCCGAACGAAGCGCCCTGGATCACCGGGCGCGGTTGGCCCGCGGGGTCGTCGATGACGCAGTTGTACTGCTGGTGGCTGTGCCCGGTGAAGATGGCGTCCACTGTGGACGTCACGCGCCGCGCGATGGCGGTGGCCGCGCCCGGCTTGACCTTGCATTCGTCCGGGCCGGCGGTCTCGGAGTTGTCGCCCTGGTGCAGCAGGACGACCTGTGCCTTGACCCCGAACAGGTCGAGGAGCTTGGCGGTGCGGTCGATGGCCTCGACCTCTTCGCCGAACTTCAGGCCCTTGATCGCCTCCGGGGTGACGACCTGCGGCAGATCCTTCAGCGTCGCGCCGATGACGCCGATCGGGACGCCGCCGGAGAACTCGATGCTGAACGGCAGCAGCGCCGGGAAGCCGTTCTCGTAGTACACATTGGACCCGAGGAAGGGGAAGTTCGCGCCCTTGAAGGACTCGCGGAACTGGCAGCCGTCGGTCGGGTGACAGCCGCCGTGCTGCATCCGCCGGAGTTCCTTGAGACCTTCGTCGAATTCGTGGTTGCCGACCACGGAAGCTTCGACCCCGAGCCGGTTCAGCAGTTCGACGGTCGGCTCGTCGTGGAACAGCGCCGAGATCACCGGCGACGCGCCGATGCTGTCACCGGCCGACAGGACGACCGAGTTGCGCGCTTCACCGCGAAGCTTCTTCAGGTGCGTCGCGAGGTAGGCGGCGCCGCCCGCGTCGACGGTCTTGCCGCTGGGGAGCGTGACGCGGCCGCTCGAACCGGACGGCGGTTCGAGGTTGCCGTGCAGGTCGTTGAACGTGATCAGCCGGACGTCGGTGGTCGCCGACGTGGCGGACGCGGGCGCGGCGACAGCGGCCAGCGCGGTCAGCGCGGCGCCGGCGACCACGGCCAGCCGGGCAGAGAGTTTCATGCTTCCTCCGATTCGCACGGCGGAGGAGTCTGCCTCGCGGATTCGACCTTCACCAGGGGAGAAAGGCGGACGATAGGCAAACGTCACCTGGCGACAGGCAGATAAAGACGTTCGCGCCGCCGGGTGACGTCGTTCGGCATCGGCTCCAGCTCACCCGTCGCGATGAAACCGAGCCGCAGGTACAGCCGCCGCGCGTGGTCGTTGTCCTCAGCGACGTGCAGCCACACCTCACGCGCGCCGTCGTCCTCGGCCGCCGACCGCACTTCACCCATCAGCTTGGTTCCCAATCCCTGGCGGCGGGCTTCGGGAGCGACCCACATCGAATAGAGGATCCAGCCGTCGTCGCGCGCCCGCCCGGCGACGAGACCCACCGCGCTCCCGTCGTCGAAGGCGGCGAACCAAACGTCCCCGGTCAGCTTCGCGAGCCACTCCTCGTCGGATTGCGCGCGTTCGGCCGCGGCGATCGAGCCGTAGTTCTCGGGCGTGTCCGTGAGGGCACGCAGGCGGATCTCACGGAAGACGTCGAGGTCCGCGGGGATGAGCCGTCGAACGAGCACCATCCGGGCAGAATCCCACGTCCGCCGGCGGGACAGGGAACGAATATCGCCGATCGGCCAAGATCGGGGTCGGCCACTCGGCCGATCCGCCTCCGGCAGCGGCGGCCCTTCGACCGAAGTGGCCGGACCCGCCTGATCCATAACGTCGTGGTCATGACGAACGCACAGGTCACCGCCCTGCAGTACGGCTTGATCGCCTTTTTCGCCCTCTGGGCGACGGTGCTGATCCCGCAGCTGATCGTCCTGCACGCGCGGCACGGCCGGGTGCGGCTTCGTCCCGTCCTGACCATGGCCGCCGTGCTGCTCTACACCACCATGACGCTGGCGGTGACCTTCCTGCCGCTCCCCGGCCCCGGCTTCAAGAGGCTGAGCCAGACCGTGCAGCTGAACCCGTTCCAGTGGATCACCGACATCCACACCGAACTGCTCAAGCACGGGCTGCCGATGGCCGACTGGTTCACCACCCAGACCTTCCAGCAGGCCACCATGAACGTGCTGCTGTTCGTCCCCCTCGGCTTCTTCGCCAGGACACTGTGGAAGCGCGGCCTCATCGGCACGACGCTGATCGGGCTCGCCGCGTCGCTGCTGATCGAGATCACGCAGCTGACCGCGAACTTCGGCACCGCGCCCTACGTCTTCCGGATCTTCGACGTCGACGACCTGCTCAACAACACCGGTGGCGCGATGCTCGGCTGGATCGCCGGGGCGCTGCTGCTCAGCCTCGTGCGGAAGCCCGTTCCCTCAATGGTCGAGATGCAGCCGCTGCGCGGCGAGCGGGTCGACCTCGCCCAGGTCCGCTAGCCTCGCCTGCCGCCGCTGGGCCGCGCGCCGCGCGGCCCGCCGGTCTTCCGCGATCACCAGCACGGTGGCCACCACGAAGATCAACGCGACCAGGCCGAGGATGAGCGAGAGCTGCAAAACGCCTCCTCGATACGACCTTGTGTGCGAGATCACAAACAGTACGCACATCGTGGTGAGTTGACCACCCCTTGAGACGAAAGTGGGTGTCCCAGGTCACGCGGAGGTCGCCGAGAACCAGGTGCGGTCGTCGGTGCACCAGCGCTCGAAGACCAGGCCCGCCCTGGTCAGGGCGGCGTTCAGCGCCTCCGAGTCGAGACGGCGGCAGGTGAAAGGCTGGCTCCACGACCCACCCGCCACCGAGTACCGCACGACGGCCGACAGCAGGTCACCGTCACGGACGACGCGCTCGAGCCGCACGTCGACCTCGCCCAGCCTGCCGCCCTGGGCTTCACGGACCGACTCGAACCACTCCGGCGGATGCCACTCGACGAGCACCCGGCCACCGGGCGTGACATGGGCGCGGGCGGTGGACAGGAAGGCCTCGCGATCGACCACGGAGGCGGTGTTGACCAGGTGGCTGCCCAGCAGTACCGCGTCGAAGACCCGCCCGAGCCGCAGTTCCTCGATCTTCGAACACACTTTGTCCGCGCGGACGTACGCGAGCATCTCCGGCGACTCGTCCACCGCGACCACCTGATGCCCCAGGTCCAGCAGCGCATGCGTGACCCGCCCCACGCCGCAGCCGAGTTCCAGGATCGGGGCGCCGTCCGGGATCGCCGCGTGCACCACCCCCGGCTCGTCGCCGGGCGGTAGCAGCCGGTAGACCTCGACCGGACAGCCGTCGGCCGTGAACGCCCCTTGCTCCATACCCGCCAGCGTGCCGGAGACTGGCACGGTGAGGACCAAACCGACCAAGGACGAGCTGGCCGCCGCCTACGGCAAGACCATCGACGACGTCATCGCGCCCGATCTGGACGTGCTGTTCTGCGGGATCAACCCCGGTCTCTATTCGGGCGCGCTCGGTCTGCACTTCGCCAGGCCGGGCAACCGGTTCTGGCCCGCGCTGTACCGCGGCGGTTTCACCCCGCGCCTGCTCGACCCCAGCGAGCAGCACGAACTGCTCGGCCTCGGCCTCGGCATCACGAACGTCGTCGCGCGGACGACGGCGCGTGCCGACGAGCTGACCCCGGACGAATTCCGCGAAGGCGGGCGCCTCCTCGCGGCGAGGGTCGCCGAATACCGGCCACGCTGGCTCGCCGTGGTGGGGATCACGGCCTTCCGGACGGCGTTCGGCCTGCCGAAGGCGAAGGTCGGCCCCCAGGACGGCGAGATCGGCGGGGCACGGGTCTGGGTCCTGCCCAATCCCAGCGGACTGAACGCGCATTGGACGCCCGCGGCGCTCGGGGACGAATTCGGCCGCCTCCGCGCCGAGGTCCACTCTGAGTAGCGAACTCGTCAGGTTCTGCCCTCTGCGCGCTCATTCGAGCAAGAGTTCCACCACCAGCCGATACGCAGAGTTTGCCGAGACGGAGCGATACATCTATGAGGGGGATATCGCGTCACGTGCTCCCACCTACTGACTCGTAATAGTTACGAGGTGTCATCTCTGTCCGGTCCCGCAGGGGGGACCGGTTGACGAGGGTGACCACGCCGGGGGCCGTGGTCACCGAATGGACTTACGGGTCCTCTCGTCCGGAGATGGCGGGGCAGGAAAACGGAGGGGTCCGTGATGAGAAGCATCGAGCCGAACCGAACTCAGGCCGGCAGGCCTGGCGGCCTGTCACCAGGCGGCCGCGGACTCGGCGTGGCCGCCGTCGATCCGATCCCGATCTTCTGCGAGGGCCTGAGCTCGCTGGTCCATCGCACGCCGGGTCTTCAGTGGCTCGGGCACGCGGCCAGCCATCACGCGGCGCTCCAACTGTGCGAACAGCTCAAACCGGACGTCATCGTGCTGGATTCGGCGCTCGACCCGAACTGCCATCTGTCCCGCCTGCTCAGCGGCGGCGACCCGGCGCTGGTCATCATCACGATGATCAGGGACACGAACCGCACGCAGCAGTACCTCGCCGCGGCGATCGCGGCGGGTGTGCACGCGATCGTGCCGCGGGCGACCGACGGGCGGCATCTGGCCGAGGCGATCCGGCGCGCGCACAGCGACCGTCGCTACATCGACCCGACGCTGGCGGCGCTGACCGCGCGGCCGAAACGCCAGCCCGTGCTCCCGAAGCCGGGCGACGCCCCCAAAGCGGCGACCGCGCGCGGTCTGATGCCGCTGTCCCGCCGCGAATACCAGGTCCTGCAACTGGTGGCCGAGGGGCTGGAGAACTCCGGGATCGCGAAGATCCTGTTCCTGTCGGTGGAAACCGTGCGGACGCACGTCAAGAGCATCCTGCGCAAACTTTCCGCCCGCGACCGGACACATGCGGTGACGATCGCGTTCCGCTCCGGCATCCTGGTGGCGAACCCGGACGACGGGCACACCCCGGCCGAGACGCCCGCCGCTTCTTCGATCGCGCCGTCATCGCGCTGAGACCGCCCGTATTGCTGATTTACACATCACAACAGTGGCCATTCACTTGCCGCCGGTTACCCACAGGTAATATCCTGAAGTTACCGGCGAGTAGGGGACGTGTGCCCGGCCGGGGAGCCGAACACATTGGAGTGACGAAATGGGCCACTACAAGAGCAACGTCCGAGACCTGGAGTTCAACCTCTTCGAGGTACTCGGCGTGCAGGACCGCCTCGGCAAGGGCGTCCTCGCGGAATCCGATGAGGAGACCGCCCGCGGCGTGCTGACCGAGCTGAACAAGCTCGCTTCCGGTCCCCTCGCCGACTCGTACGCCGACGCGGACCGCAACCCGCCGGTGTACGACCCGAAGACCTTCTCGGTGAAGATCCCCGAGTCGTTCAAGAAGAGCTACCAGGCGCTGATGGACGGCGAATGGTGGCGGCTGGGCCTGCCGAACGAGCTGGGCGGTTTCGGCCTGCCCCCGACCGTGCAGTGGGCCGCGGCCGAGCTGATCCTCGGCGCCAACGCGCCGCTGTTCATGTACATGGCGGGCCCGAACTTCGCCGGCATCGTCGACAAGAACGGCACCGACGAGCAGAAGCGCTGGGCGCAGATCATGATCGACCGTGGCTGGGGCGCCACGATGGTGCTCACCGAGCCCGACGCCGGTTCCGACGTCGGCGCCGGCCGCGCCAAGGCCGTCAAGCAGGAGGACGGCTCCTGGCACATCGACGGCGTGAAGCGGTTCATCACCTCGGCCGAGAACGACATGGTCGAGAACATCATGCACCTGGTGCTCGCCCGTCCCGAGGGCCCCGGCATCGAGACCAGGCCCGGCACCAAGGGCCTTTCGCTCTTCCTCGTGCCGAAGTTCCACTTCGACGGCGAGACCGGTGAGCTGGGCGAGCGCAACGGCGCCTTCGTCACCAACGTCGAGCACAAGATGGGCATCAAGGCCTCCACCACCTGTGAGCTGACCTTCGGCCAGCACGGCACGCCCGCCAAGGGCTGGCTGCTCGGGGAGGTGCACGACGGCATCGCGCAGATGTTCCAGGTCATCGAGTACGCCCGCATGATGGTCGGCACGAAGGCCATCGCGACGCTGTCGACCGGTTACCTCAACGCGCTCGAGTACGCCAAGGAGCGCGTCCAGGGCGCCGACCTGCCGAACATGCTGAACAAGGCGGCGCCGCGCGTCACCATCACCCACCACCCGGACGTCCGCCGCTCGCTGATGCTGCAGAAGGCGTACGCCGAGGGCCTGCGCGCGGTGTACCTGTACACGGCGACCTTCCAGGACCAGGTGTGGACCGGCGAGGGCGACGAGGCTTCGCAGAAGGTCGCGCACGGCGTCAACGACCTGCTGCTGCCGATCGTCAAGGGCGTGGGCTCCGAGCGCGCGACCGAGCAGCTCGTGCAGTCGCTGCAGACCCTCGGCGGGTCGGGCTTCCTGCAGGACTACCCGATCGAGCAGTACATCCGGGACGCGAAGATCGACTCGCTGTACGAAGGCACCACGGCCATCCAGTCGCTGGACTTCTTCTTCCGCAAGATCGTCCGCGACAAGGGTGCTTCGCTGGCCTACGTCGCAGGGGAGATCACGAAGACCATCGAGTCGGAGATCGGCAACGGGCGCCTCAAGAACGAGCGCGTCCTGCTCAAGCAGGCGCTGGAAGACACCCAGGGCATGCTCGGCTCGCTGATCGGCTACCTGACCTCGTCGCAGGAAGACCCGCAGAACATCAACAAGGTCGGCCAGCACACGGTCCGCCTGCTGATGTCGGTCGGCGACCTGCTCATCGGCTGGCAGCTCATCAAGCACGCCGAGGTCGCCATCGGCAAGCTCGACGCGGGCGCGTCCGCGAAGGACGTCCCGTTCTACGAGGGCAAGCTCGCCGTGGCGTCGTTCTTCGCGAAGAACGTGCTGCCGGAGCTGACGTCGCGCCGCGCGATCGTCGAGGCCGCGGACAACAGCCTCATGGACATCCCCGAAGCCGCGTTCTAAACGGTTTCGTGACGAAAGGCCCTCTCCCGCGCGGAGAGGGCCTTTCTGGTTTCGAGGGCGTTGCGGCCGGGCATCTCCGTGCTGAGTCCGCCCTCCCGGCGGAGACCTCGGCAAAGGAGTCTCAATGACAGTCACCGGCATCATCACGGCGATCGTGGTCGGTTTGATCCTCGGGGTGCTCGGCAGGTTCTTCGCCCCCGGCAAGCAGTCCATCCCGATCTGGCTGACCATCCTCGTCGGTATCGTCGCCGCCTTCATCGGAACGGCGATCGCCCGTGGGCTCGGTTACGCGGACACGAAGGGCTTCGACTGGCTCGAACTCATCACCCAGATCGTCCTCGCCGGTATCGGGGTGACCCTGGCCGCGAACCTCTACGGACGCCGAGGTGTCACCCGGTAAGGGGTCTTGAGGCGCGATGAGCCCGAATCGGTGTCACCGTGGGCTCATCGATCTCCAGCGAAGGAGGAACCATGTTGGGTGGCCTTTGGGGCATCATCACCACGATCGTGGTCGGGCTGATCCTCGGCGTCATCGGCCGGATGCTGGCGTCCGGCGATCAGAAGATCCCGATGTGGCTGACGATCGTGGTCGGTATCGTCGCCGCTTTCATCGGAAACTGGCTGGCCGGCGTGTTCGGTGTCCGTGACACGCCGGGCATCGACTGGATCCGGCACGCCTTCCAGGTCGGCGCGGCCGTCGTCGGCGTCATCGCCGCGGCCGCCATCTACGCGAAGGTGAAGGGCGGCGGACACCGCGCCGTGACCTGATCAGGGCTGGTATATCGCCTATGGTCGGCCCCTGTGACCACTCGACTCGATCTCAGTGGCCAGGGGCTGACCTCCCTGCCCGGCCTTCCGCTCCCTGCCTCGCTCGAGCACCTGGACCTGTACGACAACCAGCTGACGTCGGTTCCCGACGAGCTGTGGTCGCTGTCCGGGCTCCGCGTGCTGAATCTCGCCGCCAACCGGCTGACCGCCATCTCGCCCGCGATCGGCGCCCTGCGGAATCTGCACACGCTGGATCTCGGGCACAACGAGCTTCCGGCCCTGCCGGACGAACTCGGTGAGCTGACCGGGCTGACCGAATACCTCTACGTGAGCGACAACCGGCTCACCGAATTCCCCGCCGCGCTCTGTTCGCTCGACCGGCTGAAATACCTGGGCTGCACGGACAATCGCATTCCCACCCTTCCGGACGACCTCTCCGGACTGGCCTCGTTGCGCGAATTCCGCTTGTACGGCAACGGGCTGACGGACCTGCCGGAGTCGATCGGGACGCTTTCCGCGTTACGCGAGCTGCATCTGCGGAAGAACCTGCTGACTTCCTTGCCCTCCTCCCTCGGGCAGCTGAGCGAGTTGCGTCAGCTGGACCTGCGCGAGAACAAGCTGACCTCGCTGCCGTCGTCCATCGCCCGGCTATCCAAATTGGACAAACTGGATCTGCGCTGGAACAAGGAACTGCGGGAGCCGTCGTGGCTCGCGGACTTCGAGGCGCGCGGCTGCATGGTGCTGCGGTGAGCCTCAGGCACAGAGGATCGCGGCCCGCGGCGAGTAGGTCGCGTTGCGGGTCTCCCGGCGGACCTCCGTCCCGGTGACGACGTCGATCAGCACGCGGGTGTCCGACGTGCTGAACCCGGCCGCACCGGGATCTGGTACGCAGCCGGGTCCCGACCCCACCTGCACCGGCTGAGGGACGTAGGAGTGCCGCTCGCCGCCGACGCTCTGCACCGAAAACCGTTTCGTGCCCCAGATCCGCACGGTCACCGAGCCGTTGGCGGGGATCACCTGGATCGCGATCCCGGTGGGGGCGTCGTTGACGATCTGCAGCTCGACCGGCGAACCGTCGTCGTTAATCGCCTTGGCGTCACGCGCGACCGGATAGCGGTCCAGGTAGTGGTCGTGCTCCAGATGCCCGCCGTCGGCCAGGCCCGCCAGGTACGCGGCGTTGTAGAGCGTCGTCGCGAGCTGGGAGACGCCGCCGCCGACCACGGCCGGCCCGGTGCCGTCTTCGTTCACCGGAGCGGGGACGTATCCCGCGTCCGCCGTCCTCGCCCCGGACCGCGCGCCGAGGCTGAACGTCTCGTTCGGCTTCACGATGGCGCCGGAAACCCTGCTCGCCAACGCCTGCACGTTCGTCAGCGCCGGCCCGCTCAGGCCCGACGTGGTGAATTCGCCGATGATCTCGTTGATGCCGAGGACGTTCGCCGCGTCGGTGCTGACGGCCGGGCTGCTGGCGTCGTAGATCGCCTTCAGCTCCCGCTCTTCGCTCTTCGCGAGCACGGAGGTCAGCAACGAGAACGTGTGGTCCCAGTTGATCTTCCGCGCGTCCTTCGACGGCTGCACCGCCGGCCTGTCGCCGACGAAGACGATCTGCGCGTCCGCCCCGTCGGTCTCGGTCTCCTTGAGCTGAGGCTGCGCGGCGGCGCGCAGTTTGCCCTGGTCGATGCGGACTTCGAGGTTCCCGTCGTCGCGCGCGGCGAACTGGAAGGACTCCGCGATCGTGTGCGGTTTCAGCGTCGCGTCCTTGCCCTCGCCGCGGATGACGAGCGGCTTCGCGACCGCGGGGACGACGATCTTGACGAGCGCCGCGTGCACACCGGGCGAAGTCGCCTTCACGGGCGCGACGTTCACCTTGAACTCGACGCCCTCGTCGCTCAGCCAGCGATCCGTGACCGCGGTGACCGCCTCCTTGACGTCGGCCACCGTCTGCCCGTTCCGCGGTTCGACCGCGGCCGGGACGACCCCGCCGTCGCTGCCCGGCACGGCCTGGAACGTGATGTTCCCTTCGACCGGCGGGCGATTCAGCTTCGCGGCGGCGAGGTCCGAGACGGCCTTTTCGAGCTTCGGCGCGTCGGTCCAGGTGACGACGCCGACCTCACGGCTGCTGAAGAACGACATCAGCCGCGTGTACGGGCTCAGCGGCTGATGGCCGGCGCGCCCCAGCGTCTGCGGCCAGTCCAGGCCGAGACCCGACGATGTCGGGTACAGCACCGTCCGGACGTCGCCCGCCCGCACCCGCACCGGCTCGATCAGCCTGGGCTCCAGCTCACGGCGAAGCTTCGACTCGGCCTCCTTGTGCGTGAGGCCGCCGACGTCGATCCCCGCCACCGTGACACCGCGCGGGACGTCCCCGGCGCTGACGATCAGATCGACCGCGTAGGCCACCACGAACAGACCCATGAGCACGCCGGTGACCATGAGGGCCTTGCCGAGCCCTCGGCGGAGCTTCGACGCGGGCGTGGGTGGCGGCTGGACCACCCGGTCGCCCTCGAAGAGCTCGTCCACCAGGCCCTGGTCGGAGTCCGGGAGGAGGTCGTCGGTGAACAGGTCGTCTTGCCCATCGCGTGCCAACTCTCCCCACCCCTCCCGCAGCCGAGCTACAAGTACAACCCCGTGCCGTGTTCGGTCCGTTCGGTCGCCACGGCGTGGATGTCGCGCTCCCGCATCACCAGGTGCCCCTCGCCCTGGATCTCGACCTCGTGCTGGTCGTCCGGGTTGAACAGCACGCGGTCACCGGTCTTGACGTTCCGCACACTGTTGCCCACGCCCAGTACATCACCCCACGCGAGGCGCCGCGCGACCTGCGCGGTGGCGGGAATGACGATGCCGCCGGAACTCCGGCGCTCTCCGTCCTCGGGGGACAGCTTCACGAGCACCCTGTCCTGCAGCATCTGAATCTCGAGTTTCGGCCGATCTGACACGAGTACGACTCTACTTACCCGGATCGCCCGCCATGACCAGGCTCAGCACGGTTTCTCCGCCCTTTTCGAACCGCACCGGCACGCCCCAGTCCTGGCGGGTGATGCGGCACGCGGGGTGCTCACCACCGTCGTCACAGCTGGCGGCCTGTGCGACGACCTGCAGGACCCCTCCGGAGACGCCCTCGGCGAACCGGAGCCTGCGGAACAGGTCCGTGCCCACCCCCGCGCCGTCGGCGAGCAGTTCCGGCGGCGACGCGCTGATCTCCAGCCGCGTCGACGGGCCGAACCGGTCGTCGAGCTTCTCTCCCGGCGGCGGGGTGAAGACGACGGAGAACTCCAGCTCACCCGGCGCCAGCACGGTCGGCGGACGGCGGACCGCGTGCGCGTCCCCGGCCACCGCCTGCTCACCGAGCGGCACCGGCCCGATGCGGTTGGCCGCGGACTCGACGACCAGCAGCTCGCCGTCGTGCACGAGCAGACCGGACGGCTCCGCGAGACCGGTCGCGAGCGTGGTCACCTGCCGGGTGATCGGGTCGTAGCGGCGGATGGCGCCGTTGTAGGTGTCGGCGATCGCGATGGTTTCGCCGGGCAGCACGGCGAGGCCGAGCGGATGCTGCAGGAGCGCCTTGTCGGCGGGGCCGTCGACGTGACCGAAGGAGAACAGGTCGACGCCGACCGCGGTGTGCACGGTGAACGTCTCGCCCTCGGGCTGGATCCAGCGCAGTGCCGACGTCTCCGCGTCCGCGAGCCACAGCTTCCGCCCGTCGGGCGTGAGACCGGACGTCTGCGCGAAGAACGCTTCGTGGACGTCGCCGTCTCGCAGGCCCTCGACGGTCGTGCCGGCGAAGCGGCGGATGGTGCTCGAGACCGGCTCGAACACGCTCAGGGTGTGGTTGCCCGCCATGGCGACCACGACGCCGCCCGCGGGCCCCCACCACGCGACGTCCCAGGGGCTGGTGAGGTCGATGTCGAGCGCCTTGCCGGTGTCGACGCCGTCGCGCCACTGACGACCGGTGCCGGCGACCGTGGAGACCTCTCCGGTGATCAGGTCGATACCGCGCAGGCGGTGACCGGCCGTGTCGGCGACGACGGCGTGGTAACCCGCGCGCTCGGCGACCTCGTACGGCAACAGGGTGATCCCGGACGGTTCGGTGAAGCTCGCCAGGTCGAACGGCCCGTCCTGCGCGCCGCGTTCGCCGCTGCCGAAGCGGCGGATGATCGTCTCGCCGTCGGACGCGAACTCGACGATGGAGTGGTTGCCGGTGTCGGCGACCAGGATGCGGCCTTCGGCGGTGGTGACGGCCTTGCTCGGGAAGCGCAGCTCGGTGCGCTGCTCCTCGACCGGGACGTACGGGCTGCCGCCGCGGCGCAACGTGCCCTTGGCCTCGTGGGTCGCGACGAGGTCGGCGATCACCCGGCGCAACGCCTCGGCGTGCCCCTCACCGGCGGCGACGTGGACGACGTACCCCTCGGGGTCGACGACGACCAGCGTCGGCCACGCCTTGACCGCGTACTGCGACCAGGTGGCCATCTTCGGGTCGTTGAGGACCGGGTGGTGCACCTCGTAGCGCCGCACGGCGGCCTCGATCGCGGCCGCCTCGCCCTCGTGCAGGAACTTCGGCGAATGCACGCCGATGGTCACCAGGACGTCGGCGAACTCGGCCTCCAGCGGGCGCAGCTCGTCCAGCACGTGCAGGCAGTTGATGCAGCCGCTGGTCCAGAAGTCCAGCAGGACGACGCGGCCGCGCAGCCCGGCGAGCGTGATCCGCTCGCCGCCGGTGTTGAGCCACCCGTCGCCGTCGAGCTCGGGAGCCCGGACGCGGGACTGCGTTCGTGGGGAAGTCACGACATGAGTGAACTACACCCGTGGCCGTGCTGTTCCGAGGTCCAGGCGTTGAGAGGGCGAGCTCACCCCGAGGGAGGAGGCCCATGTGGGTGATGAGGGAGTGGTGTTAAAAGGGAAGGCGTCTTCGCGTTGCGCAACTTAGGCTCGAACACATGTCCACTGTTGAGCACGCCTTCACCATCGAGGAGGCACACGACCTCCAGGCGAGCTTGGCCGAACCCGTGCGTCCCGGGTTGAGCGAGGCCGAGCTCGACGACGTCGAAGCCCGCTTCGGCTTCCGGTTCGCCGCCGACCACCGCACCTTCCTCTCCGCCGGGGTGCCGATCGGCGACCGCTGGCCGGACTGGCGCTGCGGCAACCCCGACCAGCTGCGGAAACGCCTGGACTGGCCGGTCGACGGGGTGCTGTACGACGTCGAACACAACGGCTTCTGGCCGCCGGACTGGGGCATGCGCCCGATCGACCTCGCCGACGCGCTTTCGCGGGCCCGCTCGCACCTGGCGCTCGCCCCTCAGCTGGTGCCGGTCTGCGGGCATCGGTATCTGCCGGGGATCGCCGGGAGCCAGGGGTATCCGGTGCTGTCGGTGTATCAGACCGACATCGCCTATTACGGCTACGACCTGCGCGGATACCTGCGGCACGACTTCTGTGACCAGCCCTTGGGCCCACCGCCGCCCGGCGGGCCGCGTCAGATCGAGTTCTGGTCGCGATTCGTGGAGTGAGCGGACTCGGCGGCGGCCTTCAGCCTGGCCAGCGTCGCGGCGATGTTCGCGCGGTTGGCGTCGTCCCGCTTCCAGACCCCGGTGAACAGCGACGTCGGCCCGCGTAGCCAGCCCGGCCGCCGGTCCCACGTGCTTTCGACGGCCACGCAACCGTCAGGCGTCGCCTCGATGTCGTACTGCCAGCGCGCGACGGGGAGACCGGCGAACGTGGTCACCTCGAAGGCGAACCGTTTGCCCTCGTCGGCGTCGGTGATCGTCGAGAGGGTGCTCCAGCGACGGATCCCGCGGCGGTTGCGGCCGCGGAACCTGGCGCCGACGGCCGGCTCCTTCGCCGCACCGACCCAGCGGTGCCCTTCGTATTCTTCGGCCATGTCCGCGAGTGCTCCCGGGTCGCTGACCAGGGCGTACACCTTCTCGGGCGGGGCGGCGATCGCGATCTTGCCGGTGGCGCTGCGCTGCGTCATCACATACCTCCGTACTGAGGGTATGTGAAATACCCTCAGTTGTCACGGCGGAGCATGCGACTTATACCGGCCGCCACCGTCGTCGCCAGCACCCAGCCCGAGGCGGTGAACCCGGCCGCGACCCAGTTGTCCATGCCGTGCATGTACCAGCGCGACTTGTTGCCGAAGTCGACGATCGGGACCAGGAGGTCGATCGTGTAGAGCACCGGATTCCACTGCAGCCCGGTGTCGTCCTGGTTGACCAGGCACCGCGGCCCGCTCACCGTGAGCTTCGGATTCGTGATGCAGTCGTCGACGCCGAGCCCGAACCACAGACTCCCCAGTACGAGCAGCGTCAGCAGCCAGCCCAGCGC
The DNA here is from genome assembly GCF_900105055.1 of Amycolatopsis lurida. Classification (NCBI taxonomy): domain Bacteria; kingdom Bacillati; phylum Actinomycetota; class Actinomycetes; order Pseudonocardiales; family Pseudonocardiaceae; genus Amycolatopsis; species Amycolatopsis lurida. Next base: position 4,263,045 of record NZ_FNTA01000004.1, on the reverse strand, counting down.
ACGCACCGGGCGGAAGCCGTAGCCGACCATCGACCGCTGCAACCAGCTCCACACGTGCACGCCGGGCCCGAAGAACTTGAAGCCCTTCGCTAGCGCCTCATACCGGAACTGCTGTTTCTTCAGCAGCACCGTGGAGGCGTGCTCTTCGTTACCGGACGCGCGCAGCGTCGCCGCCAGCTGGTCGTAGGGTCCCGGGCGGTAACCGTCCATCGCCTTGCGCAGCAACACGATCCGATGGTCGATCGCCCGGTCGTCGTCGAGCGCGATGTCCTCTTGCAGTGCGTCGTACCGGAAATCCTCCAGCTCGATGCCGCTCGTCGACGCCCAGAACGCCTCGTTGTCGCCCAGCGTCCCGCAATGCGCGCGCCGCAGCACGATCCGGCCGTCCGGCGGGACACCGGGCGTGAGCAGGAATTCGTCGGCCGAGACATCACTGCCGTCGAGCGCGATCCCGTGCTGCGGCAGGGAACCCAGCCGCGCGCCGCGGAAGTCGACGCGCCGGGCGACCTGTGCACCGTCGAGGTTGACCCCGCCCTGCGCGACGAACGGGCGTTCCTTGTTTTCGGTGAGGATCAGGTCCCGGCCGATCCGCGCGGTGCGGACGTCCAGCGAGTAACTGGTGCGGGTGCGGGCGCCGGGCTCGGTCAGGCTCGTGCCGAAGAGGTTCACGCTGCCGCCGATTTCGGCGCCCTGTAACCGCAAGGTGCCCTGGACTGTCGCGTCGGTGAGCTGGAAGTTGCCCGCGATCTTCGCGCGCCGCGCGGAAAAGACGTCGCGGCGCGGGTGGAGGAACATCGAGTTCCACGCCAGCACGTTGCCGCCGACGGTGATGTCGGCCATGCGCAACTGCCCGGACGGCACCCGCAGGCTCGTCGCCTCCAGATCGCCGCCGATGGTGGTCCCGTCGAGGTGGATCGCGCGGTCGTAGTAGGGAATGGTCTGCCCGCGGACGACCTGGACCTCGGCACCGGCCAGCCGCAGCGAACCGCCGATCCTGGCGTTGACCATCCGCAGCGTCCCGGTCGCCTGCATCCCGTCGCTCAGCTCGAGGTTTCCCTTGACCGTCGAGCGATCCGCGACCAGCGCCGGCCGCGGATCGATGTAGGGATCGTTCGACTTCCACGCGTCGACGACGATCGGCCCGGATTGGTTCACCGAAAGCCTCGCCTCGCGCAAAATGATGTCACTGTCCACAGTGGCGCTCGGCAGGAACATGATCCCGCTGGCGGAGAAGCGTTTCCGCTGCGCGGCGGGCCCGTAGTTGTCCACCTCGCACAACAGGCTGCCGCCGATGTGGATGCCGTTCCCGTTGAGCGCGAAGCCGTCCCGGTTGTTCAGCGTCGCGCCGGAGAAGTTGACGTTACCGCCGGCGCGCATCCCGGGGATGCGGACTTCCCCGTTGGCCACCATCCGATACGCCAGCAACGCGCCGACGATGTTGACCCGGTCGGCTTGGATCGCCTTGCCGCGCGGATGCGTGATCACCGTGCGGGTCAGCACGACCGATCCCTCGATGACCGCGTCGGTGAGGTTGACCGCCGCGTTCGGCATCCCGCGCTCGCGATCGTCGCCGCGCTGGACCGTGGTCTCCTCGATCTCGTGCTCGGCGTCGACGTGCACGACACTGCGGATGAGGCGGACGTCGTTGCGGGTGCGGAGATTGCGCGCCTTGAGCCCGGGCAGCCAGCACTTGCGGAACACGAGCCCGAGCAGATGCGCCTCGCGGACGTCCGGCGGATGCTCGAACCGGCACCGCTCGAACCGGAACAGATACTTGATATCGGCCGCGCGCAGATCGAGCGTCCCGGTGATGTACGCGTCCTCGACCTGCACGATCGGCGCGTTGGTCGCCTGGCGACGCCAGCGGAGCAGCCCCGTCGTACCCGGCTTCATCAGCTCGGACGCCGGGACCTCGTACCGCTTGTCGGGGTTGGGATCGAACGGATCGAGCGGCGGCAGGGACGTGTCGCCGTTCTGGTCACCTTCTCCCGGATCGCGCGGCCCGTTGTTGCGCCGAAAACCCGGCATCGTTTCGTTCCCTCCCCCGTCGTTCCTCCGGCACCAGCGAAGCCGATCACACACGGGATTCGCAAGTGGCCCAGGACATCAGACCGGAAACTGCCACGTAACTACGACGGCAGAACGGTCGCCCCGGGTTCCGGACCAGGCCGTTCGGGTTTGCGGTGGTGATCTTGGGCGGATCGGCCGCCGGATCCGTGGTTCGCCGCTACGGTCACTCACCGGAGTCAGCGGTGGGCTCCGGGTAGGTCGCGTCCTTGGCGGCCCGTGGGGGAGGCACGGCATGAAGCAGAACATCCTGCTCGCTCTCGTGGCGGTTTCAGCGCTCACCGCCGGTCTCCTACCGGCAGCAAAGGTGGCTTGAGCAGCCTTATGCGAAGGCCACCCCCAGGCGTCATCCATGACAACGGTGGTGCAGGAAGGGTCGTCGTCTCGCTCGCGGTCGGCATCCGGAACGACCTCACGCCGCAAGAAGTCCTGACCACGCGAAACCATCAATAAGGACAAACCACGCCGAGCCACCCACCTTTCGATGGTGATCTTCCTCGAAGTGGCTGATCAACGGTTTACCTGCTGCTATCGTCACCGGTTGGAGTCAGTAGGAAACTACGGGTAGGTCGCCCCCCCCATCGCGGCCCGTGCGGGGAGGCACGTCGATGACTGGACCGGGACGCGGCCCTCAGGGGGTCTACGACCAGATAAACGGGCCGGGGCCGCAGGCGCCACCACAAGGCTCCGGGTTGATCCAGGGCGCCGCTGCAGCGCCACCCCCGCCGCCGAATTACGGCGAGCTGGGCAGCGGGCAAGCGAAGGCCGACTTCGCGGCCGCCTCGGCGAACGGCGGCTGGGAGTTCGACCCTGCCGCCATGGACGCCGTGATCAAGTCTCTTGAAGACTGCCTCGAGAGCGACTTCCGCAAGGCACGTCGAGAGGCCGACGTGCTGAATCAGATCCAGCCACCGGGCCATGAAGTCGGCAGCGAGGGATACACGGTCGCTGCTAACAACTCGGGAAGTTCGTACCAGGCATTCATGCAGGGGGCGTGGGACTACACGAACTCGTACCTGGACACTTTGAGGCAAATCCGGACTGCTTATCAGAACCAGGATCAAGCAGCCATTGACGCGCTCCGCCAGATCGGGAAGGCCGACTGATGCTCCACACCAGGAAGTTCGTGTCCGTAGCCGCAGTGAGCGGCTTGCTGCTGGTGAGCGGATGCAGCGACCCCAAGACGGGCAACGCGACCTCGGCCGCCCCGACTGCACCTACCTCTGCTCGACTGCCCTCGAACGGCGCTCCTGCTGTGACCGACCCGATCCTGAATACCGCTCAAGCCGAATCGGACCCGTGCAGCACGGTAGCCACCGCTCAGATCGAGGAGCTCGGCGGAAAGGTCGAGAAGACAGAGGTCGACGACGGGACTTTCGGGAAGAGCTGTGGCTGGATCTTCGAAGCAGGGCCAAGCAGCGTGACCGCGGGCCTCCTGCCTGGCAACAAGGATGGGCTGAGCAGTCTCTACGCAAAACACGCGCAAGGCGGACTCTCCACTTTCAAGCCGATCGACTCGATCGAAGGGTATCCGGGCGTCATTTACGACAACGGCGGAGAGGGCAAGGGGCGATGCGTACTCGCGGTAGGCGTGCGTGACGACCTCACCTATACGGTCACACCGCTCCTGGCCACTGGAAACCCCATGCTGTCAGATCCCTGTAGTTTGGCCACCAAGGTCGCTGCCGCGGCGATCAAGAAGCTCAAGGGAGCTTAGGCCATGACCTATAGCGGCTGGGAGATCTTCACCAAGCTCAACGCCAACCCCTCCACTACGGAGACTCTCGACAAGGCACAGGTTGCCTCGCACAAGTTGATGGTCTTCCACGAAAACTTCAGCAAGGCGATGGAAAACAGCCAAACCGCGCTCACTTCCTTCTGGAAGGGCAAGGCCGCCGACAGCGGCGTAGCGGGCCTGGCGCCGCTCATCGCGACCTCCATGATCGCGGGCGAGAACATGGATCGCGCCCGTCAGTCGATGTTCGACCAGAACGCCTCTTTCCATTACACGCGTGGCAATGTCCGCCCGGTCGAGAAGGAGCGCGCGGGGGACAGCGGGCCCGAGGACGTTTTGTCCATCGGCGCGAGTGACGACGAGATCGCGGCGGCGAAGTTCGACGCGGACACGAAGCACAACGTCGAGATCTACGAGCCGTATTACCAGAGCACCCAGCCGCGGCAGCAGTCGCTCGCACCGGCTTATCCGGCCGCGCACGATCCGAACGTCTCGTCCGGGCCGATCACGCCGGATCCGGTCGATCCCGGTCAGACCAAGGTCAGTGGGTTCAGCGGCGGGCCCGGCGACTCCGGGCGGCACGGTGGCCCCGGTGGGTACACCGGCGGGCCGAGTTCGTACAACGCGCCTCCGGGCGCCGAGGGTTATCAGGCGCCGAGGCCGCCGCAGGTCCCGCAGCCGCCGAGGGTTCCGCAGGTCCCACGACCGCTGCCTTCGCCGCGGCCGAACGATCGGACCGAGTTGTCCAGCTCGGACCACCGGGTGCAGGGGCGTCCAGGCAATTTCCCGCCGCCCAGCTTCGGGCCGGGCGGGCCAGGCCCCGGCGGGCCTGGTGGCGGCAGCGGTTTCGGTCCGGGAACGGGCGGGTTCAGCGGTGGTTTCGGGCCCGGCGGAGGGTTCGGGCCGGGCGGCGCGACGGGCGGGCCGGGAAGCATGGGGCCCGGTCGCGGCGTCGGCGCCGCCATGCCCGGCGAAGGCGCGATGCGCGGGCCAGCGGGCACGCCGGCGGGAGGTCCGGCGGCGGGACGCCCCGGCGCGCCTGGCATGGGTGGCGGCGGCATGGGTGCCGGTGCAGGCAAGGGCAAGGGCGGTGAGGACGAAGAGCACCAGCGCAAGATCATGCTGCAGGAAGAGGACGGCGACTCGCTCTTCGGCGGCTACGACGGGGACAAGCCGGTTCCGCCGGTGATCGGCGCGTAATCGTGCTGCGGAAACCCGTCGAGCTGACGCTCCAGACCTACGAAACCCTGCTGGACCAACACAATCTCGGCGACATCCATCCGACGCTCGTCCGCGGCGCGCAGTGGTACCTGCCCGAGGAACGCCGCGAGCTCGCGGCCACCGCGCAGTCCGAATTGGACGGACAGGGTCTGCTCACCCGTGGCCGGATCGACGACGAATTCCTCGACACGCTGCGGTTTCTGCAGCGGCCCGCGGTGGAGTACTACTCGTGGGTGAAGTCCGAGGGGCGTGAGCGGACCGTTCGCGCCGCGGGCAGCGGCCGGGAAGCGGTCACGGTCGTCTTGGTCGACAAGGTCGTCTATCTGACACCGACGCGGCCGGACACCCTGGCGCAGGATTTCACCGGCCTGCTCCCCGAGGCCCCCGCCGCGCGCACACCGTCCCTGAACTGTTCGGAAGACGACCTGCAGATCCTGATGAAGGGCGAAACGCTGACCGGCGGCGGCCCGAGCATCCGTGACGCCAAGAAGATCCTCCAGTGGATCCGGTCGCCGCACACCTTCTTCGGCAGGCTTTACGTCGCCATCCGTGACGGTGGCGGCAACCGGAAACGCGTCGAGAGACCACCGGGCTGGATGGACACCGATCAGGGCCGCGTCGTGTTCGGCCCGGACGCCAAGGGCTGGGTGAGCCTCATGGGCGCCGGGCCGCACGAAATCGTCGCGAAGGTCGTCCAGCTGGAGTCGCAGCTTCGCGGGCGTTAGCCCTGGTGGTTCGGGTTCAGGACGCGTGAGAGGAATGTCTTAGTGCGTTCCTCCTGCGGGTCCCCGATCACCTGGTCCGGCGCGCCCTGCTCGACGACGACGCCACCGTCCATGAACAGCACGATGTCGGCCACCTCGCGGGCGAACTGCATCTCGTGCGTGACGACGAGCATCGTCATGCCCTCCTGCGCGAGCTGCCGCATGACCGCGAGGACGTCGCCGACCAGTTCGGGGTCCAGCGCCGAGGTCGGTTCGTCGAACAGCATGACGTCGGGGTCCATCGACAGCGCCCTGGCGATCGCGACGCGTTGCTGCTGCCCGCCGGAAAGCTGCGTCGGCAGCGAAGACTCCTTCTCCGCCAGCCCGACCTTCGCGAGATTTTCCCGGGCGATGCGCACCGCCTCGTCTTTGCCTCGCTTCAACACCTTGCGCTGAGCGACGGTGAGGTTGTCGAGCACGCTCAGGTGCGAGAAGAGGTTGAACGACTGGAAGACCATGCCGATCTTCGTGCGGGCGCCGTCGATGTCGACGTCCGGGTCGGTGATCTCGCTGCCGTTGACGACGATCTTGCCCTGCTGTGGTTCCTCGAGGAGGTTGACGCAGCGCAGGAGCGTCGACTTGCCCGAGCCCGACGGGCCGATGATGCAGACGACCTGGCCCCGCTGGACCGTCAGGTCGATGCCCTTGAGCACCTCGAGCTCGCCGAACGCCTTGTGCAGTCCCGAAACCTCGACGATCGTCTGGGTGCTCATACCGTTCCTCCGCCGGGCACTCCGGCTCCGTATTTCTTCTCTAGCCGCTGCTGCAGGATCGACAGCGGGATGGTGATGACCAGGTAGCACAGACCGGCGACGACGATCGGGGTCAGGCCCTTGGCCTCGAGCAGTGCCTGGCGGCTGAACTGCGCGAGTTCCTGCTGCGCCGGGGTGGTGCCGAGCAGGAACGCCAGCGACGAGTCCTTCGTCAGCATGATCAGCTCGTTGGCCAGCGGCGGCAGGATGATCCGGAACGCCTGCGGGATCACGACGGTGATCATCGTGCGGGCGGGTGACATACCGAGCGAACGCGCGGCTTCGACCTGTCCGCGCGGCACCGCCTGGATACCGGCGCGGATGGTTTCCGCCATGTAGGCGGACGACACGATGCCCAGCGCCAGCATGATCGCGACGTTGCGCGGCAGGGTCGTGTCGAACGCGGTCGGCACGCCGATGCCGACGGCGAGGAAGATCAGCAGCGCGGGCAGGCCGCGGAAGAACTCGATGTACCCGCGCGCGAACCAGCGGTACGGGCCGACCGAGGAAAGTCTCATCAGGGCGAGCAGCAGGCCCAGCCCGAGGCCGAGCACGAAGCCCAGCGCGGTGAAGACGATGGTGTTCTTCAGTGCGACGGTGATGACGTCCGGGAACTGCTTGGCGGCGACTTCGAGATCGAAGAACGCCTTGCCGATCCGGCTCCAGTCGGCCAGCAGCGCGAGCACGATGACGATCACCAGCAGCAGGACGTACTGCCCGGTCCGGAAGGCCGAACGTCGCTGGCGGCGGCTCAGAGCCATTTCTCTCCTCAAACAGGTGGCGACAAGCCTGTGGCCGGTGCGTGGGCACCGGCCACAGGGCGGCTTCAACTAGTGCTAGGCGGCACCGCCCGGCTGCCAGGTCGGCGCCTTGCCGAACCACTTCTGGTAGATCTGCGCGTAGGAGCCGTCCGCCGCGGAGGCCTTGAGCACCTCGTTGATCTTGCCGAGGAGGGCGCTGTTGCCCTTCTTCACGCCGATGCCGTAGAACTCGTTCGTCTTGAACTCGGTGACGACCGTCGTGTCCGGGTTCGTCTTCGCGAAGTCGTAGAGCACGCCGTTGTCGTTGACGCCCGCGTCGACCGTGCCGTTCTTGACGGCCTGCTCCAGCAGCGCGAGGTCGTCGAAGGTGACGATTTCGGCGCCGGCGGCCTTCTCCTTGGCGTAGTCGGCGCCGGTGGTGGCCGACTGGACACCGATCTTCTTGCCCGCCACGTTCGAGAGGTCCTTGATCGGCGAACCGGTCTTGACCAGCAGCGCCTGGGTCGCCTCGAAGTACGGGTCGGAGAAGTCGAACTTCTCCTTGCGCTTGTCGGTGATCGTCATACCCGCGGCGGCGAGGTCGCACTGTCCGGTGTTCATCGCTTCGCCGGACTCGATGGTTTCGAAGGCGATGTCGACGATGCTCTGCTCGACACCCAGCTTCTTGCCGACCAGGTCGACCAGGTCGACGTCGAAACCGACGATCTTGTCACCCTGCTTGACCTGGAAGGGCTGGTAGGGCAGGTGCGTGCAGGTGGTGATCTTGCCGGACGCGACGAGCTGGACGCCGCCGGCCGCGGTTCCGCCTTCCTCGCCGCACGCGGACAGCGCACCCGCGGCCAGGGCGAGCGCCGGGATCAGGGCGAGCGCTTTGAATCGAGCCACGTCGTCACTCCTCGTAGTTCCCATGTGTCGAGAGCACGCATATTGCCACTCATCCGGCGGCAAGCACAGCACCGAGACGTTACAGCGCCGTTTCCACCGAAGATCGTCTCGACGAGGGGGTGGAGCCGACCTCGGTCCCCGTGGGTCCCGACAGGGGTTCGACTGGCCCAGCACATGAAACACGGTGGGGCACCGAAGCGCCCCACCGCCGCACTAATTACTTGTTCCAGTAATCGAACACGTAGCCGTTGTAGCAGATACCCGCACAACTGGGGTCGACAGGAAAGTACTGGAGCGGTCCAACGTTGTAATACCGGGCGAATTCGCTCCGCTCCCGGACACAGCTGTTATAGTTATGGCCGCACCAGCGACTCTTGACATCCGCCACGCCGGCACTGGCCGACGACGCCGCGACACCGTCCTGAGCAGCCATCGCGACACCCGGAACAGCCAACGCCGCCACTGCGGCACCGGCCACGATGAACGTCTTCACAAGATTCTTCACAATTCCCCTTGAAAATTGCATGTAAAATTCAGAGTCTGCTTATCCAGCAGATAATGCGCGAGTTATGACATGGCGAAACGCCAAACAGAATCCAACCTTCCCCAGTCAGGTTTGAATACGTCCGCGGAGGTTAGCATCAGGTTGATCAGTCCACCAAGCCAACCCCGGGACCTCGCGCCGGACGGGGTCCATGGGTCACGATGGCCCCCATGAACAACAACTCGGCGCCGCGGCTCCCACCTGCGGGCCGCCGCCCCCGGACGACGACGTCGGCTCGGCGCGCGGCGAAACCCGGGGCGCAGTTCGACGGCTATCTCTCGCCGTCCCGGCCGCACGCGGGCGCGTACGACGAGATGTTCATGGCCGACGGCACGGTCCGCCAGCCGTACCGGGCGCTGTACGAATCGATCTCCGCGCTGACGTCGGCCGACCTCTCGTCCCGGTCGGCGGCGATCGACCGGGCCATGGTGGACCAGGGCATCACGTTCTCGCTGTCCGGCCAGGAACGCCCGTTCCCGCTCGACCTGGTGCCGCGCGTGATCACCTCCGCCGAATGGAGCAAACTCGAACGCGGTGTGGCGCAACGGGTTCGCGCGCTCGAAGCGTTCCTCGCCGATGTGTACGGCGACCGGCAGATCCTGCGCGACGGCGTGCTCCCGCGACGGCTGATCACCTCGTGTGAGCATTTCCAGCGCGAGGCGTTCGGGATCAACCCGCCCAACGGCGTCCGCATCCATGTGTCCGGTGTGGACCTGGTACGGGACGAAGAGGGCACCTTCCGGGTGCTGGAGGACAATCTCCGCAACCCGTCCGGCGTGTCGTACGTGATGGAGAACCGCCGCACGATGGCGCGCGTGTTCCCGGACCTGTTCGCCCAGCACCGGGTCCGCCCGGTCGGCGATTACGCCTCGCATCTGCTGCGCGCGCTGCGGGCGGCGGCCGCGGCGAACGTCGCCGACCCGATGGTCGTCGTGCTCACCCCCGGCGTGCACAACTCCGCCTACTTCGAGCATTCGCTGCTGGCCCGGCTGATGGGGGTCGAACTGGTCGAAGGCCGCGACATGTTCTGCCGTGACAACGTCGTCTACCTGCGCACCACCGAGGGCGAACGGCAGGTCGACGTCATCTACCGGCGGATCGACGACGAGTTCCTCGATCCGGTGCACTACCGGCCGGATTCCGTGCTCGGCGTGGCCGGGGTCCTGAACGCGGCGCGCGCGGGCAACGTGGTGATCGCGAACGCGGTCGGCAACGGCGTCGGCGACGACAAGCTCGTCTACACCTACGTGCCCGAGATGGTGAAGTACTACCTCAACGAAAAGCCGCTGCTGCCCAACGTGGACACCTTCCGGTGCTGGCTGCCGGACGAGTTCGACCACGTCATGCGGCATATGGACGAGCTGGTGATCAAACCGGTCGAAGGCTCCGGCGGCTACGGCATCGTGTTCGGCCCGGACGCGACGCAGGCGGAGCTGACCGCGCTCAAACGTAAGGTCCGGGCGCACAAACGCGGCTGGATCGCGCAGCCGGTGGTCCAGCTGTCCACTGTTCCGTCCAAAGTAGACGATCGGCTGGCGCCGCGGCACGTCGACCTCCGCCCGTTCGCGGTCAACGACGGCAAGGAGATCTTCGTGCTGCCGGGCGGGCTGACCAGGGTCGCGCTCCCGGAGGGCAGCCTGGTGGTCAACTCGTCGCAGGGCGGCGGTTCCAAGGACACCTGGGTACTGGCGACGCGGTCCTCGACGGCGGAGCGGGAACTGGAACGGCCCGCGCTCGGCGCCCTGTCCCAAGTGGACGGTCTGGTCGCCGAACAGGGCCCCGAGCTGACCACCACCCAGCAACAGCAGCAGCAACAGGCATAAGGGAGGTTGATGTGCTCGCCCGCAACGCGGAATCGCTGTACTGGATCGGCCGGTACGTCGAACGCGCCGATGACACCTCCCGGATCCTCAACGTCTCCGTGCACCAGCTGCTCGAAGACGCGAGCGTCGACCCGGACCACGCGAGCCGCCAGCTGCTCGCCGTCCTCGGCATCTCACCGGAGGGCATGGACTCGCTCGACGTGTGGAAGCTGACCGAACTGGTCGCCTACGCCAAGGACAATCCCGCGTCGATCGTCGGTTCGATCAACTCCGCCCGCGAGAACACCCGCGGCGCCCGCGAGGTCGTTTCGACCGAGCTGTGGGAATGCCTGAACGCGACCTGGAACGCGGTGCCGGACCGGCAGCGGTACGCGCGCCGCGCCGGTCCGCACGCCTTCCTGTCCTTTGTGGAGGAACGGGCGGCGATGTTCGCCGGGCTCGCGGATTCGACGATGAGCCGCGACGACGGCTGGCTGTTCATGGTGCTCGGCCGGTCGGTCGAACGCGCGGACATGGTGGTGCGGCTGCTGCTCTCACGGGTCCAGGACAGCGCGTCGTCACCCGGCTGGATCACGGTGCTCCGTTCGGCGGGCGCGCAGGACACCTACCTGCGGACCTATCGCGGCGCGCTCGACGCCGGCCGCGTCGTACAGTTCCTGTTGCGGGACACGCTCTTCCCGCGTTCGGTGTTCCACGCGCTGCGGCAGGCGGAGGAGTGCCTGGAGCGGCTGGACCCCGGCGTCAACTCGCGGGCCAACGAGAAGTCCGAGGCGCTGCGGCAGCTGGGCCGCGCGCGCAGTGAGCTGGAGTTCCTGCGGCCGTCTGATCTGCTGGAGGACCTGCCGAAACGGCTCGGCGCCCTGCAGACTTCGATCAAGGACATCGGCGACGCGGTTTCGGTGCAGTACTTCCATTCGTCGCCTTGGGTGGCCTGGAGTGGTGCGGAGGTTTCGCTGTGACCTGGCAGCTTCGGGTGGCCCACCGGACCGGGTACCGGTACGCGACGCCGGCCACGCAGTCGTACAACGAGGCGCGGCTGACCCCGCGCTCCGACCGGCGGCAGACCACCGTCGTCAACCGCGTCGAGACGACGCCCGCGACCCGTGCCTATCGGTACACGGATTACTGGGGCACCGTCGTGACCTCGTTCGACCTTCACGCGCCGCACACCGAGTTCACCGTGCTCGCGACGTCGGTGGTCGAGACCGCCGACGAAGGCGAGCCGGTCCGCTCGGCGACGTGGAAGGACCTGCGGAGTGACACCGTCGTCGATCACCGGACCGAGTACCTGACGCCGACGCCGTACACGCCCCGCGACCCGGAGCTGACGAAGGTCGCGCGCGAGCTGCGGAAGGGGCTCGAGCCGGCGGAGGCCGTGCTCGCGGTCTGCGAATGGGTCAACGAGCAGCTCAAGTACCAGCCTGGGACGACCGGCGTGCACAGCACGGCGACCGACGCGTGGCGTGCGCGGGAGGGGGTCTGCCAGGACTTCGCGCATGTCACGCTGGTGATGCTGCGCGCGATCGGCGTCCCGGCGCGGTACGTCTCCGGGTACCTGCACACGAAACCGGAGGCGAAGCTGGGCGAGACGGTCGAAGGCGAAAGCCACGCCTGGGTCGACGTCTGGACCGGCGGCTGGTGGGCCTACGACCCGACGAACGCGATCCCGGTCGGGCCGCGGCACGTCTGGGTCGCGTACGGCCGCGACTACGCCGACGTGCCGCCGCTCAAGGGCATCTTCACCGGTGGCGGCCAGTCCACTTTGGACGTCTCGGTGCAGCTGACCCGGCTGACCTAGGCGCGTCGCCGGAGCAACAGCCAGAGCAGGTACGCGCCGCCGAGCGCCGCCGCGACGACACCCGCGGGCAGCAGCGAAAACTCCAGCAGACGCTGGCCGAGGTAGTCCGCCGCGACGACCAGCGTCGCCCCGACGAAGGCCGACGCCGCCAGGTTGGGCCCCGGCAGACGCGTCATCCGGCGCGCCAGCTGAGGCGCCGCGAGCGCGATGAACGGGAGCGGCCCGGTCGCCGCGGTGGCGGCGGCGACCAGCGCGACCGCGACCAGCACCAGGGTCAGCCGCACCCGGTGCACGTCGACGCCGATACCGGTGGCGGTGTCGTCGCCCATCTCCAGCATGCGCAGCGCGCGGCCGTTCGCGAAGACGATCGGGGCGAACACCGCCATCCCGATCGCCAGCGGCACGAAGTAACTCCAGTCGCGGCCGGAGAGGTCACCGATCAGCCAGCCGACAGCCTGCGCGGCGGCTTCGAGGTTCGCCTTCACCAGCAGGTACGAGTTCACCCCGACCAGCACCGCGCTGACGGCGATCCCGAGCAGCACCAGCCGCGAACTCAACAGGCCGTGCGGTGCGCACAACGCCATCACGACCAGCGCGGTCAGCAAGCCGCCTGCCAGCGCACCGAGCGAGACGAGGCCAGGGCCGGAGCCGAAGAGCAGCAGGGCCGCGATTCCGCCGGTCGCCGAACCGGTGGTGAAGCCGATGATGTCCGGGCTGCCGAGCGGATTACGGGTGATCGTCTGGAAGATCGCCCCGGCCAGCGCGAGTGCGGCGCCGACGAGGATCGCGACCAGCACCCGCGGAAGCCGTCCCATGACGACCAGGTACTGCGCCTTCGTCCCTTGGCCGGCCAGGGTCGCGAGCACTTCGCCGGGGCTCATCTCGTAGTCGCCCGTGCCGACCGAAAGCACGACGAGCGCCAGGACCACCGAGGCCAGCGCGGCGATGACGATCAGCGATCGTCTGTCCAAACGGGACTCGCGACGCACGAGCGAGGTCATCGGCGCACCGCCTTGAGCCGGCGTGCCACGATCACGAACGCGATCCCGCCGACGACGTCGGTCATCACGCCGACCTGGATCTCCCCTGGTGAGCCGAGCAAACGACCGAGGACGTCGCAGCCGAGCAGCAGTACCGGTCCGAGCAGCGCCGAGAGCACCATCACCCAGCGCTCGTCCTGGCCGATCAGCGTCCGGACGACGTGCGGGATCATCAGGCCGACGAAGGCGATCGGCCCGCAGGCCGCGGTCGCCGACGCCGAAAGCAACCCGACGGCGACCATCCCGGCGGCGCGGACGAGCGCCGGATTCGCGCCGAGTCCGCGGGCGGTGTCCTCACCCAGCGCCAGCGCGTTCAGCGCCCGGGCCAGCACGATCGCGATGACCACCCCCGCCACGAAGAACGGCAGCAGCACGGTCAGCTGGTCGGCGTTCCGGTTGACCAGCGAGCCGACCAGCCAGAACCGCATCGCCTGCAGATTGTGTGTGTCGACCATCTGCATGCCCTGGTTGATCCCGACGAACACCGCCTGGACGGCGACGCCGGCCAGCACCAGCCGCAGCGGGCTCGTGGCGCCGCGCGTCCCGCCGATCACCGAGACCAGCGCGGTTCCCGCGAGTGCCCCGGCGAAGGCGAACCAGACGTACTCGCCGGGCGAAGTCACCGAGAACACCGCGGAGCCGAGCACGATCGCGACGGCGGCGCCGTGGTTGATGCCGAGCAGGCCGGGTTCCGCGACCGGGTTGCGGGTGATCGCCTGCATGAGCGAGCCCGCCAGCGCGAGCGCCATCCCGACCAGGACGCCGAGCACTGTGCGAGGCAGGCGATCGTCGCGGACGACGACGTCGGTGTAGCCGCCGTCGTAGGCGAAGAGCGCGTGCAGGACTTCGCCGAGGGAAAGGCGGTTCGAGCCGAAGCCGATCGACAGCAGGATGACCGCGGCGAGCGCTACGAGCGAGCCCGTCAGGACCAGCGTTCGCACGGAAACACTGGTCCTCGGTGATCTGACGCGCTCCGTGACCTGGACCATGGCGTTCACGATAAGGGAAGGCTAGCCTAACGCCGAACTTCGGTCCCTCGGTGAAAGAAGATCCTCCATGCACCTCTCTCGACGCGGCTTCCTCGCCGGCACCGCGGCGCTCGGCGCCACCGGCCTCCTGACCGCCTGCGGTTACCAGGAAGAGGCCCCCACGCAGGGAGCGGGCGCGACCTGGTCGTTCACCGACGACCGCGGCCGCAAACTCGAAGGCGAGCGGCCGACCCGGATCGTCGCGCAGGTGACCGCCGCGGCGGCGCTGTGGGACCTCGGCGTGAAGTCGATCGGGATCTTCGGCCCGTCGAAGTTCGCCGACGGCAAACCGGATCCGCAGGCGGGCGGCGTCGACCTGAACGCGGTGACGTCGCTCGGGAACGTCTACAACGAGTTCAACTTCGACAAGTTCGTCTCGCTGAACCCGCAGCTGCTGGTCAGCGTGATGTACCTGAAGGACCAGATGTGGTACATCCCGGACACGCAGACGGAGAAGATCGACAAGGCCGCGCCGAGCGTCGGCGTCCGGCTGCAGGGGCTCGCGATGCCGGAGGGAATCGCGAAGTTCATCGCGCTGGCGAAGGCGCTCGGAGCCGACACGGAAACCCCGGCGATCAAGGCTGCGAAGGCCGAGTACGAGAAGGCCGACGCCGCGCTCGGTGACGCGATCAAGAAGGCCTCCGCACTGAAGGTCCTCCTGATCTCCGCGCAGAAGGACACCGTCTACATCGCGAACCCGCCGTCGTTCGCGACCTCGAGGCACTATCAGAACAAGGGGATGAACTTCGTCCTCCCCGAGGCGCCGGACCCGAGCCAGGGCGGTTATTACCAGCAGATCAGCTGGGAGAACATCGGCAAGTACACCGCCGACGTGATCATGTACGACAACCGCGGCGGTTCGCTCTCGCTCGGCCCGGACGGCCTCGGCGGCGTGCCGACCTGGGCCCAGCTGCCCGCGGTGAAGGCCGGGAAGCTGATCCCCTGGAACAACGAGACACCGTTCTCGTACCAACGCTTCACGCCGCAGCTGACGGAACTGACCGCGGCGCTGAACAAGTTCGCCTAGTTCAGGAGCGAAGGCGGCGGTACCGCGTGGGCTGGGTGGGTCGTGAGTGGTAAGTGTCGTTCTAACGACACTTACCACTCACGACCCGCTTAGCCCAGGAACTCCCGCAACGCCGCCGCGAGATCGGCCGGGTTGTCCTCGGCCACGTGGTGCCCGGACTCGACGGCGAAACCGCGGACGTCTTCGGCCCATTCGCGCCAAATGACGACCGGATCGCCATAAAGGTCTTCGAGGTCGTCCAGGCTGGACCACAGGACGAGGAGCGGGCACTCGATCTTCCTCCCGGCCGCTTTGTCGGCGTCGTCGGCTTCACGGTCGGGCCCGAGACCCGCGCGGTAGTCCTCGAGCATCGCGTGGACCGTCTCGGGATCATGGATCGCGCGGAGGAAGTCGGCGTGGTTTTCCGCGCCCATCGCTTCGGGATCTCCGCCGTACCAGGCGTCCGGGTCCGCGTTGATCACCCGCTCGGCGGGTTTCGCGAGCTGGCCGAAGAAGAACCAGTGCCACCAAGCCTGCGCGAACTTCGCGTCGGCGCGCGAAAGGTGCTCACCGATCGGGATGCCGTCGAGGATGGCGAGTTTCGTGACGACCTCGGGGTGATCGAGCGCGAGGCGATAGGCGACGGCGCTGCCGCGATCGTGGCCGGCCACGGCGAACCGTTCGTGGCCGAGGTGCCGCATGAGCGCGACGACATGCCTGGCCATGGCACGTTTCGAGTGCGCGGAGTGGTCTTCGGTGGTCTCGGGTTTCGAAGACTGGCCGTAGCCGGGGAGATCCGGGCAGACGACGGTGAACGCGTCCGCGAGCCGGGGCGCGACGTCGTACCAGGTGGTGTGGGTGCGGGGATGTCCGTGCAGGAGTACGACGGGCGGCCCCGATCCGCCGTGGCGGACCCTGAAGGTCACTTCGCCGGTGTCGACGTTTTCGAGCTCGAAGCCTTCGAACATGATCCTCCCGCGCGCAATGAAGGGTCCTTCCCTGGTGAATTCTGCTGGGAAAGGACCCTTCATCGCAGCGTGAGCGAGGGAATCAGCTCCGGGCGTGCGCGTCCAGGATGTGGGCGACCGCCTCGGTGACCCGCTGCGCGAAATCGATGTTCAGCCACTCGTCCGGCACGTGGATGTTCGAGTCCGGCCCGCAGGCGCCCGTGACCACGAACTGCGCGTCCGGGTACTTCTCGCCGAGCAACCCCATGAACGGGATCGACCCGCCCATGCCGTAGCTCTTGTGCGGCGCGCCGAAGACCTCGCCGCTCACGTGGTGCAGGATCTCGTCGAGCCACGGCGCGGTGTCCGGCGCGTTCCAGCCGTTCTCGGCCTGGAAATCGCCGAGCTCCACCGAAGCGTCGTACGGCACGTCGGTGGTGAGGACACGGCGGACCGCCTCCATCGCGGCCTTCGCGTCAGCCGTCGGCGGCAGGCGGAAGCTGAGCGTCAGCGTCGTGCTGTCGCGCAGCACGTTGCCCGCGTCGGCCGGAAGCGGGAAACCCTCCGCGCCGATCACCGAGAGCGTCGGCCGCCACGAGTTGTTGAGCAGCAGTTCCAGATCGTCGTCGGACACCGTCCGGCCGACCACCGGGAAGAGCGTCTTCGCCGCGCCGGGCGCGATCTCGACGACGCCGCGCGCCTCGTCGACGCGGTTCTCCGGGATGTCGACGCTCAGCTCGGCGAGCTTGATCTCGCCGGTCTCGGCGTTCTCGATCCGGTCGAGCAGGACACGCAGGACGCGGAACGAGCTCGCCACGATGCCGCTGGCCATCCCGGAGTGCTGCGCGGATTCGAGCACCTTCACGGTGACGTTGACGTGCAGCATGCCGCGCAGGCTGGTGGTCAGCCACAGTCGCTTGTAGTCGGTGCCGCCGGCGTCGAGGCAGACGACCAGCGAGACCTCGCCGAGCTTCTCCTTCAGGTGCTCGACGTAGGCGGGCAGGTCCGGGCTGCCGGATTCCTCACCGGTCTCCAGCAGCACGACCGCGCGGGAGTGCTCACCGCCGGCGGCGCGCACGGCCTCGATCGCCGTCGTCGCCGCGTAGCCGGAGTAGCCGTCGTCGACCGCGCCGCGGCCGTACAGCCGCCCGTCGCGGATCACCGGCGTCCACGGGTCGAGCCCCTCGGACCAACCGCCGACCGGGGGCTGCTTGTCGAGGTGCCCGTACATGAGCACGGTGCCCTTTTCGGCCGCTTCGGACGTCGCCGGGATGTCGACGACCAGCAGCGGGCTGCGGCCTTCGAGCTCCACGACCTCGAGCGTCGCGCCGGGGATCCCCCGTGCGGCGATCCAGGAGCGGACGTGCTCGACGGCGGCGGCCAGATGCCCGGTCTTCGCCCACTCGGAGTCGAACGCCGGCGACAAGGCGGGGATCGCCACCAGGCCGGACAGGCTGGGAAGGACGTCGTTCGTCCAGTTCGAAACCACGGTTTCGCGTACGGATTTGTGCTCCACGTCCGCCATCCTGCCACGGGTCGCGGAGGGTGTGATGGATCACAGCGGCGGGCACGGATCGTCATCGATCAGGCCGGACAGGACACCCGTCCGGACGAGTCGTCCGCTGGTCGGCCCGCGGGTGAATCCCCTACTTTCGGCGGCCCCACACTCGGGCTTCCTAGCATTTTCCCTGATCAGGCACCCTTTCTCAGCAACAAATCAGCATCCGCCACTGACCAAAACGGCGTCCGGCATGCCAGGATGTCCGCACGAACCGTCAACGCCGACGGTGACCCAGCGCTTCAGATCCGACGCGCTGGTCCCCGCCGGCGCAGTCACTGTGGCCGCCACAAGTGGCCGCCAGAGGCGCCGACATCAAGGAGAGCAGCGCATGCCGTCCGAACACTGGACGCACCCGGAGCCTGGAGATGGTCCCGCCGCCGTAGCGGCGCAGCCTTCCCCCGAACAGGTGATCGCCGGTTTGCGAGCAACGAGCGAAGGTGGCGCTGAGCTGACTCAGCTGCTCACCCCCGAAGGCGAACGGATCTCTTCGCCGCAATTCGACCGCTACGTCGACGACATCGACGCCGAAGCCCTCAAGGGCCTGTACCGCGACATGGTCTTGGTCCGCCGCGCGGACCGCGAGGCCAACGCGATGCAGCGCCAGGGCCAGCTCGGCATCTGGGTGCCGCTGCTCGGGCAGGAGGCCGCGCAGATCGGCTCCGGCCGTGCGCTGCGGAAGGGGGACATGGCGTTCCCCAGCTACCGCGAGCATGGCGTCGCGTACACCCGCGGCGTCGACCTCAAAGAGGTGCTCGGCATCTTCCGCTGCACCGACCACAGCGGCTGGGACTACAAGGCCCACGGCTTCCACCCGTACACCATCGTGATCGGCAACCAGGTGCTCAACGCCGCCGGTTACGCGATGGGCCAGAAGTTCGAAGGCAAGGTCGGCGACGACGACAGCGAAGCGACTATCTGTTACTTCGGTGACGGAGCGACTTCGCAGGGCGACGTGCACGAAGGCTTCGTCTGGGCCGCCGTCTACGACGCGCCGCTCGTGTTCTTCTGCCAGAACAACCAATGGGCGATCTCGGAGCCCACCGAACGTCAGTCGCGCCTGCCGCTGTACCAGCGCGCCCGCGGCTACGGTTTCCCCGGCATCCGCGTGGACGGCAACGACGTCCTCGCCTGCCTCGCGGTCTCCCGCTGGGCACTGGAGGAGTGCCGCCACGGCAACGGCCCCGTGCTGATCGAGGCGTTCACCTACCGGATGGACGCGCACACCACCACCGACGACCCCACCCGCTACCGGCTCTCCGACGAGCTGGAGGAGTGGAAGCTGAAGGACCCGATCGAGCGCGTCCGGGCGTACCTCGCCCGTGGTGGCGGCGCCGACCAGGCGTTCTTCGACCAGGTGCAGGCCGATTCGGACGCGTTCGCGGCCGAGCTGCGCGAGTACTGCTTCAACATGCCCGAACCGCCACCGGAGCGGATCTTCTCCAACGTGTACGCGGAATCCACGCCGCTGCTGGACGCGCAGCGTGAAGAGTTCCTGTCCTACATGGACGGTTTTGTCGGGGCGGGTGAGCACTGAAATGGCCGACCTCCAGAAACTCACCATCGGCAAGGCGATCAACCTCGGCCTCCGGCGCGCCATGGAAGAGGACCCGAAGGTCCTGATCATGGGTGAAGACGTCGGCAAGCTCGGCGGCGTCTTCCGCATCACCGACGGCCTGCAGAAGGACTTCGGCGAGCAGCGCGTCCTGGACACGCCCCTGGCGGAGTCCGGCATCATCGGCACCGCGGTCGGCCTCGCCGTCCGCGGGTTCCGCCCGGTGTGCGAAATCCAGTTCGAAGGCTTCATCTTCCCGGGCTTCGACCAGATCTCCAGCCAGGTCGCGAAGCTGCACTACCGGACGCAGGGCAAGATCAAGATGCCCATCGTGATCCGGGTGCCGTTCGGTGGCGGCATCGGCGCGGTCGAGCACCACTCGGAGTCGCCGGAATCGCTGTTCGCGCACATCCCCGGCCTGAAGGTCGTGTCGGTTTCGAACGCCGTCGACGCCTACTGGGGTATCCAGCAGGCGATCAAGTCCGACGACCCGATCCTGTTCTTCGAGCCGAAGAAGCTGTACCACTCGGGCGCGATGAAGTCCGAGGTCGACACGGAGGGCACGCCGGACGAGCTGTTCAAGTCCCGTGTCGTCCGCGAAGGCACGACGGCCACCGTCGTCGCGTACGGCCCTTCGGTGAAGGTCGCGCTCGACGCCGCGGCCGCCGCCGAGGACGAGGGCAAGTCGCTGGAAGTCATCGACCTGCGGACGCTGTCCCCGCTCGACCTGGAGCCGGTGTTCGAGTCGGTGCGCAAGACCGGGCGGCTCATCGCGCTGAGCGAGGCGCCGTCGGAATCGTCGCTGACCTCGGAGATCGCCGCGCGCGTGCAGCAGGAATGCTTCTACTCGCTGGAAGCCCCCGTGCTGCGGGTGACCGGATTCGACACGCCGTACCCGCCCGCCAAGCTCGAGGAGCACTACCTCCCCGACCTGGACCGGGTGCTGCACACCGTCGACCGTTCACTCGCCTGGTAAGGGGGAAGTTTCTGAAATGCCCGAGTACAAACAATTCCCCCTCGCCGACACGGCCGAGGGGCTGACCGAGGCCGACATCATCGCCTGGCAGGTCAAGCCGGGTGACAAGGTCACGGTGAACCAGATCGTCGTCGAGGTCGAGACCGCGAAGGCCGCCGTCGAACTGCCCATCCCGTGGGCGGGCGTGGTCACCGAACTGCTCGTCGAACCGGGCCAGACGGTGGAGGTCGGCGCGCCGATCCTCACCATCGACGTCGACCCGGACGGCAAGGCGGCCCCGGCACCCGCCGCCGCGCCCGTGGCGGAGGAGCCGGCGGAAGAGGAGATGAAGCCGCTGGTCGGCTACGGCTCCAAGGCCGTCGTCACGCAGCGGCGTGCGCGCAAGGGCGCGGCTCCGGCTGCTCCTGCCGCCGCGCCGGTGGCTGTGGCACCCCAGCCTGCGGTGACTCCGCAGCCAAAGGGCGGGTACGTGCCGCTGGCGAAGCCGCCGGTGCGCAAGCTGGCCAAGGACCTCGGCGTCGACCTGCACGCGCTCACCGGCTCCGCCGACGGCGGCGTCATCACGCGTGACGACGTGCGGGCGGCCGCCAACGGTTCCACCGCACCCGCCGCCACTGTGTCCACTGTGTCCGATTCGGACAGCGGTTACGACCCGGCGACCCGGGAACGCCGGGTGCCGATCAAGGGCGTCCGCAAGGCCACCGCCGCCGCGATGGTGCAGAGCGCGTACACCGCCCCGCACGTCACGGAGTTCCTGACCATCGACGTCACGCCGATGATGGAATTCCGGGAGAAGCTGAAGAAGTCGCGCGAGTTCGCCGGGGTCAAGGTCACCCCGCTGACCTTCGCGGCGAAGGCCGTGTGCCTGGCGGCCAAGCGCACTCCGGACGTCAACGCGGTGTGGGACGAGGCGGCGCAGGAGATCGTCTACAAGGACTACGTGCACCTCGGGATCGCCGCGGCCACGCCGCGCGGGCTCGTCGTACCCAAGGTCCGTGACGCGGATTCGATGTCCCTCAAGGAACTCGCGATCGCGCTCACCGAGCTGACCGACGTCGCCCGCGAGGGCAAGACCACGCCGGCGGCCATGCTCGGCGGCACGATCACCATCACCAACGTCGGCGTCTTCGGCGTCGACACCGGGACGCCGATCATCAACCCCGGCGAGTCCGCGATCCTGTGCCTCGGCGCGATCAAGGACACCCCGTGGGTGGTCGACGGCGAGATCAAGGTGCGCAAGGTGCTCCAGCTTTCGCTGAGCTTCGACCACCGCGTGGTCGACGGGCAGCAGGGTTCGGAGTTCCTGGCCGACGTCGGCGCGCTGCTGGCCGACCCCGCGGTCGCGATCACCTACTGACGTTTCGCGCGTGAAGGCCCCCTTCCCTCGGCTGAGCCGAGGGAAGGGGGCCTTCACGCGCTTCAGCTTATTCGTTTGACGGAGTGAGTGCTCACTCCGTTAGGCTGGACGCATGACAGAGACCACCGCCCGGCGGAGAGCGCCGGGGATGAGCGCCGACGAGCGGCGCCGGATGATCGTCCAGTCCGTGCTGCCCTTGCTGGTGGAACACGGCGCCGGTGTCACGTCGAGCCAGATCGCACGCGCCGCAGGCATCGGCGAGGGCACGGTCTTCCGCGTGTTCAAGGACAAGGACGAACTGTTCGCCACCTGCTTCGCCGAAGCGCTGAAACCCGACCAGGCACTCGACGCGATCGCGGTCATCGACCTCGACCAGCCCCTCGACGACAGGCTCGTCGAAGCGGCCGACGCGCTGAGCGCGCACCTTCAGCGCATGGGCGCGCTCATGGCGGTCATGCACGGCTCCGGCAAGCGGCCGGAACATCGCCACGGCGACCGCAGGGACAGGCGCAAGGAGTCGATGAGCGCCATGCGCGACGCCATGGCCGAGCTGTTCGAACCGGAGAAGGACCGGCTCCGCCTGCCGCCGGCGCAGTCCGCGGCGCTCTTCCTGTCGTTGCTGTTCAGCGGCCGGATCCGGTTCGGTGAAACCGGCGACGAATCCACCACGATGGAACTCGTCGACGTGTTCCTCAACGGCGCCTTGGCGGCCGCGTGATCGGCCCGCCCGGCGGGGGAGGCGGCCTGGAACTGTTCATGGCCCGCGGCGGCAGGCGGCGCCGTCCGCCGTCGACGGTGCCCGACAGCGGCCTGACCGGCCCGGTCGACATCCCGGAGCCCGAACCCGAAGCCCTCCCGAAAGACCTGAAGTCCCGGCTCAACCGCATGTGGGTCAACGTCGCGGGCACGGTCCGCGGCCTGCCGAAGGTCGCGAAGCTGACCTGGCAGGCAAGCCCGGTGCTGACCATCGTGATCACCCTGGTGACGCTGCTTTCCGGCCTCCTCCCGACGGCGACCGCGTACGTCGCGAAGCTGCTGATCGATTCGGTGGTCGCGGCGATCCAAGGGCACGGGACGAAGAGCGCGATCGTCGGTGTCGCCCTCTTCCAGTTCGGCATCCTCGTGCTCACCGCGATTTCGCAGGCGCTGACCACCTACGGCCAATCCCTGCTGCAGGAACGGATGACGCTGACCATCCGCCACCAGGTGATGGACCACGCGAGCAAACTGCACCTTTCGTACTTCGAGGGTTCCGCGTCCTACGACATGCTGCGCCAAGCCGCGCAGGAGGCGCCGACGCGGCCGCTGTCGATGATGAACTCGGCACTGGGCCTGCTCCGGACGTCGATCACCTTCGGCAGCATGATCGCACTGCTCGTCTCGATCAGCCCGCTGCTGGCGCTCGTCGCGCTCGTGGCACCGATCCCCGCGTTCATCTCCCAGTCGAAGTACGGCGCCCGCGCGTTCTGGTTGACGGTGATGATGTCCCCGCTGAAACGGCGGATGGACTATCTGTCCTCTTTGGTCACCACGGACACGTACGCCAAGGAGACCAAGCTGTTCGGGCTCGGCCCGTACTTCGTCGACCGGTTCCAGCGGCTCGGCCAGGTCTTCTACGACCGGCAGCGCACACTGACCCGAAAGCGCAGCGTCAGCTCGACGTCGTGGGGCCTCCTCAGCACCGCCGCGGGCTCCGCGATCGCGCTGTACATCGCGCTGGAGGCCGTCGGCGGCAGGCTCACCCTCGGCGATCTGGCGCTGTACACGGCCGCCGCGGCGTCGGTGCAGACGTCCGTCCAAGGGTTGTTCACCGCGTTTTCCGGGATGTACGAGAACAATCTCTACCTCGACACGCTGTATCGGTTCCTCGGGACGAAACCGGAGATCGTCGCGCCACCGGAGCCGCGCCCTCTTCCGTCCACTGTGGAGGGACACATCCGGTTCGAAGAAGTGTCCTTCACCTATCCCGGGGCGGCCGACCCCGCTCTCGACGGCGTGAGCTTCGAGATCCGGCCGGGCGAGACGGTCGCCGTCGTCGGCCGCAACGGCGCCGGGAAGTCGACACTGTTCAAACTGCTGTGCCGGCTGTACGACCCGACGGGCGGGCGGATCCTGCTCGACGACGTCGACATCCGCGAGTACGACCCGGTCGAACTGCGGCGGCGGATCAGCGCGATGTTCCAGGACTACGTGACGTATCAGGGCACCGCGGCCGAGAACATCGGGCTCGGCGACCTGACGCATCTCGTCGACCGGGAGCGGATCGAGACATCGGCGAAACGGGCCGGTGCCGACGAGCGGATCGAGCGCCTGCCCAGCGGCTACGACACCCCGCTCGGCCGCTGGTTCGACCAGGGCGTCAGCCTGTCCGGTGGCGAATGGCAGAAGATCGCGCTGTCCAGGGCGTTCCTGCGGGAAGCGCCGATCCTGATCCTCGACGAACCGACATCCGCGCTGGACGCGCGGGCCGAGCACGACCTCTTCTCAAGGCTGCGGGAGCTTTCGGAGGGGCGCACGACGCTGTACATCTCGCACCGGTTCTCCACCGTCCGGCAGGCGGAGCGGATTTTGTTGCTGGAGCACGGAAAGGTCGCCGAATACGGGACACACGACGAGCTGATGGCGGCGAAGGCGGGCTATGCCGAGCTGTTCACGTTGCAGGCCGCCGCGTACCTCGACGAGGCCTGACGATGCGGCGGATCATGGTCGTCGGGTGCAGCGGCGCCGGGAAGTCGACGTTCTCGCGACGGCTCGGCGCCGCGCTCGGCCTGCCGGTCACCCATCTCGACCGGCTCTACTGGCGGCCGGGGTGGACACCGGCGCCGGATGTCGAGTTCCACGCCGCGCAGGAGAAGATCCTCGCGTCCGACTCCTGGGTGATCGACGGGAACTACGGAGCGTCGATGCATCTCCGGCTCCCGCGAGCGGACACGATCGTCTTCCTCGACTACCCGCGACGCGTCTGCCTCCGGCGGGTGCTGGTGCGGTGCCTGCGCGAGTACGGGCAGGACAAGCAGGCGCCCGGCTGCCCCGAGCACTTCGACCGGGAGTTCTACTCCTACGTCTGGCGCTGGCCGAAGGACCACCGGGAACGGACGGCGCGGCGGCTGGCGGAACAGGGGGCGCACGCTCGGCGGATCGTGCTGACCAGGCCGCGTGACGCGGAGGAGTTCCTGCGCCGGATCGGTTGACCCAGGTCACCGTATCGGGGGTTGGGAGCAAAACGGGCAAGCCGTACGTTGTCCGAGTATGGCTGTCGCGTTCCTGCTCTATGTCGTCGCCGAGATCGCCGCCGTGTGGGCGGTGGGCTCGGCCGTTGGCGTCCTCGGCACGATCGCGCTGCTCTTCGCCGGCGCGTTCGTCGGCTCCTGGCTCGCGCGCCGTGAAGGCGGTCGCGCCTTCCGTGCGTTCGCCGAGTCCGCGCGGCTCGGCCGACCGGCCGACGCGGAGAAGGAACTCACCGACGGGATGCTGATCGGGCTCGGCGGCCTGCTGATCCTGCTGCCCGGTTTCGTCAGCGACGTCATCGGCCTGCTGTTCATCCTGCCGCCGACGCGGAGTGTCGCGCGGAAGGTCTGGCAGAAGCGCATGGCGCGCCGGGCGGTCAAGTTCGCCAACCGCACGCGCGGGCCGGTGATGGTCGTGGACAGCGAGGTCGTCGTGGACACGCCGCCCGCGGAGGCCGCCAAGAAGCAGCCGCCGGTGATCGAGGGCCGCATCATCGAGGGCTAGAGCCCCGGGTCCCCAATGCGACATTGGGGACACCAGACAGCGACCGACGCTAACTCCCGCTCGGCTTCGGAATGTCGAAGTACCCGCTGAACCGCACCGCCGGCGCGTACTCGCCCTTGACCTTCACCTTGCCGGTCACGAACATCGCCGCCACCGCCGCGTTGCCGGTGGCCATGCGGATGAAGTCGTCGACGGACAGCGTGATGGTGGTGTCCGGAGTGCGCGCGAGATCGGTGCTGGAAACGCAGACGCCGTCTTCGATGACCGTTTGAAAACGATCGAAACCGTCTTCTCCGTCACCGTCGGTGAAACGCCACGCGACGACGAAGTCGACATGCCGCGCGCGTTCGGGAACGAAATGGTCGGACATTCTGCGGAAAATCTCGTCGAGGAAAACCGAACGCAGTTCCGGATGATCGGCGATGGCCTTGAGCTGTTCCCGCGACGCGCGTTGCACGACGTCGACGAGCACCTCGGTCTCCAGTGAGCTCAGCTCGATGCCCGCGCCGGTTTCGCCCAGCATGTGCAGGGTTTCCAGCACCTGGGTGAACTGCTCGGGGCTCAGTTTGGTGAGCTCGAGTTTCTCCGCGAAGGCGTTGACGACGTGCTCGCCACCGGTGCGCGTTTTGTGCGTCCTCGGCGGGCGGGAAAGGCGTACCTTGTCCCGCCAGCGCCGGTTCGGAGAATTTCGTGGCACGGCACGGAAGTGTATCTGCTCGACCGGGTTCAGGCCGGTTTCGGCAGGTCGAAGAAACCGATCAGACCGGCCGCGAATGCCAGGTCACCTTTTACTTTGATCTTTCCCGTGACGAATAGCACAGCGGGCGTCGCCTGGTGGGTGATGAGCCGGAAGAAATCGACGGGCGCGATCGTGATCGTCACCCTCGGCTTCTCCCGCATGTCCCGGTCGACAGTGCACTCGCCGTGCGAGATCACCGTCTCGTAGCGGTCATACCCGCCGTCGCCGGTGCCGCCGGACAGCCGCCAGTGCACCACCGCGTGCAGCGTCTTCGCGCGGTCCTGCCGGATGTGGGCGCCCATGCGGTCGAAGATCTCGCGCAGCACGCGCTCCCGGAGCGGCCGCTCGGCGACGACGCTCTCGAGTTGCGTACGCGAGGCACGGGCGACGAGGTTCGCGAACCGGACCGGGTCGACCTTGCGGAGGTCGAACGCGGGCGCGGACTCGGCGAGCCGGCCCAGCGCGGTGAGCAGCCGCCGGACGTCGTCCTTGCCGAGGTCCTTCGGGTCGATGGCGCCCGCGACCTCGTTGACGTCGAGAGAGTGCGCTTCGGCCGAATCCGGCTCGATCCGTTCCAGCGCGTCGACCAGCGCGCGGCCGGTCAGCCCCACGATCTCGGTCATCTTCCCTCCAGTTCCGCCTACCCGAGCGTAAGGCTACCCGCGAGTAGGTAGGCGGGCAAGCGTGCCGAAATCACCCTTGCCGGTGGTGGCCCGGTAGCGTCTTACGCGAACTAAGGGGAGGTCCTGAGTGTCCGAGGAAGTACCGCGTCCCGCCGAACGCGCCAAAAGGCTGCCGAGAGCGGTGCGGGAACGCCAGATCCTGGACGCAGCGGTCTCGGTGTTCTCGCGCTACGGCTATCACTCCGCGTCGATGGACGAGATCTCCGAGGTCGCCGGCGTGTCCAAGCCGATGATCTACACCTATCTCGGCTCGAAGGAAGACCTCTTCGGCGCGTGCATCCGCCGCGAAGCCACCCGCCTGCTGGAGGCGGTACAGGACGGGATCAAACCCGACCTGCCGCCCGACATGCAGCTTTGGCACGGCCTGCGGGCGTTCTACCGGTTCGTCGCCGACTACCGCGAGTCCTGGACGGTGCTGCACCGCCAGGCCATGACCGTCGGCGGTGCCTTCGCCGCGGAGATCACCGACATGCGCACCCGCGCGATCGAGCTGGTCGCCGCGCTGGTCGTCTCCGCCGGCACCCGCAAGGGCCTCGCCGAACAGGCTGAGTTCTCCGGCGCCGGGCTGTCCGCCGCGCTGGTCGGGGCGGCCGAGTCGCTGGCCGACTGGGCCCTCGACCACCCCGACGTCTCCGACGGCGTGCTCGCCTCGTGGCTGATGAACCTGGTCTGGCTGGGGTTCAACGACCTCGTCGAGGGCGAGATCTGGAAGCCGTCAGAGAGCGACGACTGAGCCCTCCAGGTGCGGCTTCGGCTTGCGCGCGTTCCACAGTTCGAAGGCCCAGCCGTCGCCTTCACTCCAGGTGGTGAAAGCGGCCTTGGCGGGCAGCAGGACCGGCTGCTTGAACTTGACGTCGACGGCGAACGCCTCCGGGAGCCTGCCCTCGAACGCCGCGAGCGCGTGCGCCTTCGTCCACATGCCGTGCGCGATCGCGGACGGGAACCCGAACGCCTTCGCGGTGATCGGGTGCAGGTGGATCGGGTTGCGGTCGCCGGAGACCTCGGCGTAGCGGCGGCCGATGTCGCCGGGCACGTGCCAGATCGCGTTGGCCGTCGGCTGGGAGAGCTGACCGCGCGCGGTCTTCTCGCCGCTGCCGCCACCGCGGCGCAGGTACGTGCTGACGTCCGTCCACACAGGACTATCGCCGACCAGCAGTTCGCTGACGACGTCGAACTGCTTGCCCTTCTCGTGCGGGCGCAGATCCTCGGCGCGCACGCGCAGGGTGAACGACTCGTCGAGCCGCAGCTGCCGGTGCTGGGTGATCCGGTTCGCGACGTGCACCATGCCCAGCAACGGGAACGGGAAGTCGGCCTCGGTCATCAGCGCCATCTGCAGCGGGAACGCGAGGATGTGCGGGTACGTCGCCGGGAGCACGTCGTCCAGCCGGAATCCGCACACCTGGTTGTATGCGGCGAGGTGCGCCGGATCGACGACGACGCCCTCGCGGACGAACTCGGTGCCCGGCAGCGTGTCCCCGCCACTCTTGCGCAGCGAACCGAGCAACGCCTTGGGATACAGCGAAGACAGGCTCGGCGACTCGTGGAGTTCCTTGACGGCCATGCTCACGCCCCCAGCAGTGCCTGGCCGCAGACGCGGACCACGTTGCCGTTGACCGCGGCCGAAGCCGGGTTCGCGTACCAGGCGATCGTCTCGGCGACGTCGACCGGGAGCCCACCCTGGCCGAGGCTGGACAACCTGCGCCCGGCCTCGCGGATGAACAGCGGGACGGCGGCGGTCATCTTCGTCTCGATGAAGCCGGGCGCGACGGCGTTGATCGTGCCGCCGTACTCGGCGAGCTTCGGCGCGCCGTCGTTCACCATGCCGATGACGCCCGCCTTGCTGGTGGCGTAGTTGGTCTGGCCGACGTTGCCCGCGATACCGGCGATCGAGGAGACACCGATGATGCGGCCGTTCTCGTGCAGCACCTTGTCGGCCACGAGCTTCTCGTTCACCGCGAGCTGCGAGGCGAGGTTGACCGCGATGACCGAGTCCCAGCCGCCTTCGGTCATGTTGCCGAGCGTCTTGTCCCGCGTGATGCCCGCGTTGTGCACGACGATGTCGACGCCGCCGTGGCGCGTGGTCAGGTACTCGGCGAGCTTCTCGGGCGCGTCGGCGGCAGTGATGTCCAGCTGCAGCGACGAGCCGCCGACCTTGTTGGCCACTTTGGACAGGTCCGCGCCCTGCGCGGGGATGTCGAGCGCGACGACGTGGGCGCCGTCGCGGCCCAGCACCTCGGCGATGGCCGCGCCGATACCACGGGAAGCGCCGGTGACCAGGGCGACCTTGCCGTCGAGAGGCTTCGTCCAGTCGGCCGGGGCGGAGGCGGTCTTGGTCTCGGTGCCGACGCGGATGACCTGGGCGTCGACGAAGGCGGACTTCGCCGACAGCAGGAACCGGAGCGTGGACTCAGTGGCCTCTTCGGCACCTTCGGCGACGTACACGAGCTGAGCGGTCGCGCCGCGCTTCAGCTCCTTACCGACGGAGCGCACGAAGCCTTCGAGCGCGCGCTGCGCGATCCGCTCGTGTCCTTCGGCCAGCTCCGGCGGCGTCCCGAGGACGACGACGCGGCCCGACGGCCCAACACTCCGGATCACCGGGTGGAAGAAGTTGTAGACCTCGCGAAGCTGCTTCGGGTCCTTCACGCCTGTCGCGTCGAAGACGAGCGCGGCGTGTTTGTCGGCCGCCGTCGAGAGGACCTCGACACCCGCGCGGTGCAGCTGCGCCTCGATCACCTTTTCGAGACGGCCGCCCGGCGCGGCGCCCAGAAGTGCGGGACCCTCGAGAGCGGGCTGGCCGGGCTTGTACCGGCGGAGCGTGGCGGGATTCGGCAGGCCGAGCTTCGGCACCACGAACTTCCCCACCGGGGATTTCGTGAACTGCTGGTACCTGTCAGCCATTACGTGCCTCCCGTGCAGTTTGCGTCACGTCGCAGTCTAACCTACTCGCTAGTAGGTTACAGTGTGAGAGAGCCTACGGAGGAGTGGAAAAAATGGCCACGAAAAGGACGGCACCCGTGCGCAAGGTCGCGATCATCGGCGGTAACCGGATCCCCTTCGCCCGCTCGAACGGTCCGTACGCGAAAGCGTCGAACCAGGACATGTTCACGGCCGCCCTCGACGGCCTGGTCAGCCGCTTCTCCCTGCAGGACGAGGTGATCGGCGAGGTCGCCGCCGGCGCCGTGCTCAAGCACGCCCGCGACTTCAACCTCGCCCGCGAAAGCGTCCTCGGCAGCAGGCTGAACCCCGCCACCCCGGCGTCCGACGTGCAGATGGCCTGCGGCACCGGTCTCCAGGCGATCATCAACGTCGCCAACAAGATCGCCCTCGGCCAGATCGACTCGGCCATCGCGGGCGGCGTCGACACCACGTCCGACGCGCCGCTGGCGGTCAACGACGACCTGCGCCAGATCCTGGTGCGGCTCAACGCCGCGAAGACGCTGCCCGAGCGGTTGAAGCTCGCCGCGAAGCTGCGCCCCGGCCATATCGTCCCCGAGATCCCGCGCAACTCCGAGCCGCGCACCGGCCTGTCCATGGGCGAGCACGCCGCGCTGACCGCGAAGGTCTGGGAGATCACGCGCGAGGCGCAGGACGAGCTCGCCGCGACCAGCCACCAGCGCCTTGGCGCCGCGTACGACAAGGGTTTCTTCGACGACCTGGTGACGCCGTACCTGAAGCTGGCGCGTGACCAGAACCTGCGGCCGGACTCCAGCGTCGAGAAGCTCGCGAAGCTGAAGCCCGCCTTCGGTGGCCCCGAGGGCACGATGACCGCGGGCAACTCGACGCCGTTGTCCGACGGCGCGTCGACGGTCCTGCTCGCGACCGAGCAGTGGGCGAAGGCGCGGAAGCTGCCGGTGCTGGCGTACCTGACGTTCTCACAGACCGCGGCCGTCGACTACGTCCACGGCGACGAGGGCCTGCTGATGGCTCCCGCGTACGCCGTCCCGCAGATGCTCACGCGGGCCGGGCTCACTTTGCAGGACTTCGACTTCTACGAGATCCACGAGGCTTTCGCGTCGCAGGTGCTGGCCACCCTCAAGGCGTGGGAGGACCCGCAGTTCGCGAAGTCGAAGCTGGGCCTCGACGAGCCGCTGGGCTCCATCGATCGGGCGAAGCTGAACGTCAACGGTTCTTCGCTCGCGGCCGGGCACCCGTTCGCCGCGACCGGTGGCCGTATCGTCGCCACGCTCGCGAAGCTGCTGAACGAGAAGGGATCCGGCCGCGGGCTCATCTCGATCTGCGCCGCCGGCGGCCAGGGCGTGACGGCCATCCTGGAGAAGTAGTAAGTCCACTCTGAGCGAATCGGAGGAAAAACCCCGGTGCCTTTGTCGGTGCCGGGGTCTAGGTTGACCGCATGTTCGCAGTTCAGGCGAAAGCGCTGGTCAAAACCTACGGGTCCACACGGGCGCTCGACGGGGTCGATCTGTCGATCCCGAAGGGCAAGGTGCTCGGCCTGCTGGGGCCGAACGGTGCCGGGAAGACGACGACGGTCCGCATCCTGACCACGCTGCTCCGCCCGGATTCGGGCGAGGCGGAGGTGGCCGGGCACGACGTGCTGGCCCACCCCGACGCCGTCCGGCGGTCGATCGGGCTCTCCGGGCAGTACGCCGCCGTGGACGAGAACCTCACCGGGTTCGAGAACCTGTACATGGTCGGCAGGCTGTACGGGAGCAAGAAGGCCGCGGCGAAATCGCGGGCGCGTGAGCTGCTCGCCCGGTTCCGGCTGGAGGACGCGGCGGACCGCCCCGCCAAGACGTACTCCGGCGGTATGCGGCGACGGCTCGACCTAGCGGGCGCGCTGGTCGCCGAGCCGACCGTGGTGATCCTCGACGAACCGACCACCGGGCTCGACCCGCGCGGCCGGATCGACACCTGGGAGGTCATCAAGGAGCTCGTCGCCGACGGCACCACCGTGCTGCTGACCACGCAGTATCTGGAGGAGGCCGATCAGCTCGCCGACTCGATCGTGGTGATCGACAAGGGGAAGGTCATCGCGCGCGGCACCGCCGACGAGCTCAAGCAGGAGATCGGCGGCGAGCGGCTCGAACTGGTCGTGGCGAACGCGAGCGACCTCGCCATCACCACGCAGGTGCTGACCGAGGTCGGCTCGGGCACGCCGTCGGTCGACGAGCACACCCGCAAGGTCGACGTCCTGGTCGAGGGCGGGCCGAAGGCGTTGATCGAGGCACTGCGGCGGCTGGACGGCCACGGCGTCGCCATTCAGGACGTCGCGCTGCACCGGCCGACGCTCGACGACGTGTTCCTTTCGCTGACGGGGCACGCGACGGACGAGGGGGACAAGAAGTGAGCGCGGTCGCTAAAGCCTTTTCCGACGGTGGCGTGATCACCTGGCGGAACCTGAAGAACGTCCAGCGCAACCCGGACTGGCTGATGGCGGCGACCCTGCAGCCGATCATGTTCGTGCTGCTGTTCGCGTACGTCTTCGGCGACGCGATCGGCGGGGAAGCGGGCGGCCTCGCGTATCGCGAGTTCCTGATCGCGGGCATCTTCGCGCAGACGGTCGCGTTCAACTCGGCGTTCACCGTGATCGGCTTCGCGAACGACCTGCAGAAGGGCATCATCGACAGGTTCCGTTCGCTGCCGATCTCCCGCCTCGCGGTGATCTTCGGCCGGACGACGTCCGACCTGGTGATCAGCGTGGTCGCGCTGATCGTCATGTCCCTGTGCGGGCTGCTCGTCGGCTGGCGGATCCGCGGCAGCTTCCTCGACGCGGTACTCGGCTACCTCGTGATGCTGATGTTCGCCTGGGCGCTGTCCTGGGTCGGCGCGTGGATCGGGCTCGTCGCGCGCAGCGTCGAGGTGGCACAGAGCGCCGGCCTGATGTGGATGTTCCCGCTGAGCTTCATCTCGACGGCGTTCGTCCCGGCGGACAAGCTGCCGGGCGTGCTGAAGGCCATCGCGGACTGGAACCCGTTCACCGCGGTGATCAACTCGGCCCGTGACCTGTTCGGCAACCGTTTCGGCGCGGCCCCGACGGGCTGGCCTGCCGAGCACGCTTCGCTGTACGCGATCCTGTGCTGCGTCGCCATCATCGCGATCTTCGCGCCGCTGGCGACGGCTCAGTACAAGAAGGTGGCGAGCCGCTGAGAATTTTCTGAACGAAATGTCGAACCGTCGTCGAGCCGCTCGACGCGTCGGTGAAGGCGAGGTAGAAACAGCCCGCCAAGACACTGAGGAGCAGCGATGCGGTTTCTGATGATGCACCGGCTCGACGAGAGCGCCCCGGAAGCCTGGAACCCCAGCAAGGAGTTCATCGAGAAGATGGGCGCCTTCATCCAGGACTCGTTCGAGAAGGGGTTCCTGATCACGGCGGAGGGTGTGCACCCGTCGGAGAAGGGCGCGAAGGTCCGCAAGGTTCGCGGCGGCAAGATCACCGCGACCGACGGCCCGTTCACCGAGGCCAAGGAGGTCATCGGCGGGTTCGCGTTGATCAACGCCAAGGACCTGGCTGAGGCCGTCTCGTTCGCCGAGTCCTACGCCGCGCTGTTTGACGAGATCGAGGTCGAGGTGCGCACCGTCGTCGAGGCGGAGGACATCGAGGCCTTCACCTCGTGACCCCACGCGATTAGTCACCTACTTGCGGCTCTTCTCGGCGCAAGTAGGTGACTAATTGCGGGACTTCAGCTGGTCAGACGCTTCTCGGCCTTCTTCGCCAGCTTCTCGGCGTGCTTCTCCGCCTTGGAGGCAGCACGCTTCGCGCGCCAGCCGAGCGACGGCTTGCCGGCGGTGTCCGCGGCGGCCAACAGCAGGCCACCGGCGAGGCCGGCGTTCTTGATGAACTGGATCTGCTGCTGCTGGCGCTCCGCCGGTTCCTTGATCTCCCAGAACCGGTGCGCGGCCAGCGTCGTCGGGACGAGACTGCCAAGCAGCAAGAGCGAAGCCAGACGCGGTGCCTTGCCCGTGGCGAGCGCGACCCCGGCGCCGACCTTCACCGCGGCGTCGATCCGGATGAGGGTGGCGGGGTCACGCGGCACCGATTCCGGCACCACGCCCTCCAGCTTGTCGAAGGACTCGGTGAGGAACGGCTCCGCGGCCTTGGCGTGCCCCTGGGTGTCCCTCAGCGCGCCGATACCGCCGGAGATGAAGATCGCGGCGAGGAGCGGACGTGCGACGCGACGGAGAATCACGGTCGTAACCTTTCTGATCCGGACCCGGGAAACAAACCTAACCCCAGTCTTCCCGCCCGCCACGCCGCCGAACCGCGCTAACGGTGTATCCCGGAATATTTCTCTGGTACTAGACGACGCTAGATTTCCCTAGCGGGCTCGATACGCCTTGGGCAGCTTGAACCCGCGGTCGGCCGCGACCTCCCTCAGCCGGTCCGGATAGTCGGTGATGATGCCGTCCACCCCGTCGTCGATGAGCTTGTGCATGGTGGCCGGGTCGTTGATCGTCCAGGGCACGACCTTGATCCCCGCGCGATGCGCCTCGTCGACCAGCGCCTTCGTCGTGAACGGCCGGTAGTCCGGGTCGCCGACCTTGCCGCCTTGGGGGTTGCCGTGCACCGGCGAGAGCGCCTTCGCGCCGAACGACTTCACCGCGCGGACGGGGCTTCCACCGAAGTCGTCGATGTCGAGCCCGCCGAGCCACGGCGACTTGCCAGGCTGCCCCACCTGAAGGAACTCGGGCTGAGTCAGTGCGACCGTCGGGAGCCAGGGCGCGACCTCGCGGAACCGCATCAGCGCGCCCCAGTCGAAGCTCTGGATCGAGACGTTGTGCGCGAACCCGCCGCGCACGATCTCGCGCACCGCCCGCTGGACGAACTGCTCACGCGGTGCCGTCTCGTGCGGCGCGGCGGCCTCGACCTTGGTCTCGATATTGAACTTGACGCCCCAGGCGCGGTGGTCCCTCGCGAGCTGGAAGAGCTCGGCGAGCGTCGGCATCTTGGCGCCGGGGGAGAGCGTCTGGCCGGGATGCGCGGGCTGCCGGAGCGAACCGCAGTCCAGCGTGCGGACCTGCGCGAACGTCAGGTCCTTCACGTACTTGCCGACGTACGGATATGCCGGGTCGCCGGGCGTCGCGGGCGCGGTGTCGCGGCATTTCGCGGGTGTCGTCTTGCGGTCGTGGGTGATCACCTCGCGACCGTCCTTGGTGATCTGGATGTCGAGTTCGAGCGTGGTCACCCCCAGCTCCATCGCCTTGCCGAACGACGCGAGCGTGCTCTCGACCGTGAGGCCGAGCCCGCCGCGGTGGGCCTGGATGTCGAAGGCGCGACGCGGATGCGCGTCGGCGACCCCGGCCGTCGTCAGGGTCAGCGCAGCGGCGATGACCAGCGCGAATGTCTTCATTCGTGAACCATGCCACGGACGGGTGAACTTCGATTGACTTTGACGCAACGTCAACCTCTACCTTCGTGGACATGCCGAACGAGAAGGAGTGGTCGATCCAGGACCTCGCCCGCTCGGCCGGGACCACGAGCCGCACGCTGCGCCACTACGGCGACATCGGGCTGCTCGAACCGAGCCGGGTGGGGAGCAACGGATACCGCTACTACGACCAGGAAGCGCTGGTGCGGCTGCAACGGATCCTGCTGCTTCGTGAACTCGGGCTGAGCCTGCCCGCGATCGGCGAAGTCCTCGAAGGGGAGCAGGACACGACAGCGGCACTGCGCACGCACCTGAAGTGGCTGGAGCAGGAGCGACAGCGGCTCGGACGGCAGATCGAATCGGTCAGGACGACCTTGAAGAAGACGGAAAGAGGTGAACAACTGATGGCAACGGAAGTGTTCGACGGCTTCGACCACACGAAGTACGAGAAGGAGGTCACCGAACGCTGGGGCACCGACGCCTACAAGCAGGGTGACCGGTGGTGGAAGTCGCTGAGCGCCGAGGACAAGAAGGCGCACCAGCAGGAACAGAAGGACATCGCCGCCGCTTTCGGCGAGGCCCGCGCCAAGGGTCTGCCCGCCGACGGCGACGAGGCCCAGGCGAT
Source organism: Amycolatopsis lurida (assembly GCF_900105055.1). Classification (NCBI taxonomy): domain Bacteria; kingdom Bacillati; phylum Actinomycetota; class Actinomycetes; order Pseudonocardiales; family Pseudonocardiaceae; genus Amycolatopsis; species Amycolatopsis lurida. Next base: position 4,227,125 of record NZ_FNTA01000004.1, on the reverse strand, counting down.
CACGCAGCGGCTGTACGAGTGGCTTCGGCCGGCCGTGCGTGCCGTCTCGAAGGGCTACTTCGCCGGTCTCGGGCAGCTGTACGTCGACGACCCGCGCTACGGGCAGTACGACGAGAAGCACGGTGAAGGGACCGCGGAGTACATCCGTGACGCGATGGCGGTCTACGCCGAGCGCAACCTGCGCGACTAAAACGAGGGACGGGGCTGCAGACCCGTCCACTCGGAGCAACCCGTCGCGACACGCCTATCCCTCTATGGCGGAATATCGGGCGAGAGCTAGAAACGCCGATAGCGTGTGAGAGTGGATCCCATCCGCAACCCCTTCGCCCCGGGCGCCGGTCAACGGCCGCCCGAGCTGGCAGGCCGCGTGCGCGAGCTCCAGGCCTTCGAGGTCGTGCTCGAACGGGTCGCCCGCGGAAGACCCGAACGCAGCCTGATGCTGACCGGCCTGCGTGGCGTGGGGAAGACCGTGCTGCTGGGTGAGCTGCGTTCGCGGGCCATCAAGCACGGCTGGGGCGCGGGCAAGATCGAAGCCCGCCCGGACACCGAACTCAGGCGACCGCTCTCGGCCGCGTTGCACCGCGCGATCCGCGACCTCGCCGTGCGCCATCGCGCGCCGGACCGGGTCGAGCAGGTGCTCGGCGTGCTCAAGGCGTTCGCGCTGCGCGCCAACAAACCGGACGCGAAACTCCGTGACCGCTGGCAACCGGGCATCGACGTGCCCGCCGCTCAGGGCCGCGCCGATTCCGGCGACATCGAGATCGACCTGGTCGAGCTGTTCACCGAGGTCGCGGAGCTGGCGGCCGACGTCGGCACCGGGGTCGCGCTGCTGATCGACGAGATCCAGGATCTGCTGCCGGAGGACGTTTCCGCGCTTTGCGCCGCCTGCCACGAACTCTCGCAGTCCGGGGCGCCGCTGGTCGTGGTCGGTGCGGGGCTGCCGCACGTGCCCGCCGTCCTTTCGGCGTCGAAGTCGTACTCGGAACGCCTCTTCCGCTACGCGCGTATCGACCGGCTGGAGCGCGAAGACGCCGACCTCGCGGTGATGGCGCCCATCGAACGCGAGGACGCCGGCATCGAACCGGAGGCACTGGACGCCCTGTTCGACGCGTCGGGCGGATATCCGTACTTCATCCAGGCCTACGGCAAGGCCGCCTGGGATGCCGCTCCGGCGGATCCGATCACCGTGAAGGACGTCCAGGTCGCGGCACCAGAGGCCGAATCGGAGCTCGCGGTCGGCTTCTTCGGCTCCCGCTACGAGCGCGCGACACCCGCCGAACGGGAGTACCTGCTCGCGATGGCCGAGCTGACCCAGGGCCGGGACGAGTCCGCCGGTACCGCCGATGTGGCCGTCTACCTGGGGCGGAAGCCTTCGTCCCTGTCACCCGCGCGGGACAGCCTGATGAAGAAGGGCCTGGTGTACTCCGCCGAACGCGGGCACATCGCCTTCACCGTCCCGCACTTCGGCCACTACCTGCTCGGCCGGGACTAAGGCTCTCTTCAGGTTTATCGGCTCAACGCTAGAAAGCGGTAGATACTCCTACCGTCACTTCATCGCACCCTCTTCCGCCGTATAGAGCAGACGCTAGAGGCGGTCAGCGTTATCAAGAAGTGACCGGCGCCACCAAATCTCTCCGGTTTTACGCTCTAGTTGCCGATGATTCATCGGCAGGTGTGCCAAGTCACCGGATAATCGTTGGCTTCCTTGTGAAAAAGGGTGCATACTAGAAGCACAGCCACGAAGACGCAAGATCTACTCCCAAGGGGATGACAAAAACCGATGAACAACATCGCCGCCAAGCTCCGTGCCCGTCGCGCCGAGGCTCGCACTCGCCGGGCCCTGAACCGGGCGATCGACACCGCGGCCACCGCGACCGTTCGTCAGGAGCTCATCGCTATCTCCCAGGCGCGTCACACGCACATGCGCTGACCCGAGGACAACCGTTGTAGGTGTCGCCCATTCGAGTGACCTACGACACATAGTGCGTGAGGTGTAACGCCGTGGAACGCGGCGTCGATACCCACTACGACCCCGTGATGCTGGCGGACCCCCGACCTGGCAGCATCACGGGGTTTCCATATGTCCACCCCCGAAAGATTTCTTGCCTTCACCGCTTCGCGGAGTAACACTTGACTCAGTCAACGAATATGTTGAGGTGGTCAAATGAATCGAACCGCGGACCGGGTGGCGACCGTCCGGGCCTTCAACCGCCTGTACACCGGCGTGATCGGCGTCCTCGACGAAGGACCGGCCGACGCCGAGTACTCCCTGAGCGAAGCCAGGGTCATCTTCGAACTCGCGCAGCAGGATTCGACCCAGGTCACCGACCTGCGCAAACGTCTCGACCTCGACGCCGGATACGCGAGCAGGCTGCTCGCGAGGCTCGAGGGACGAGGCCTCCTCACCCGCGAGCGCAGCGACGAGGACGCTCGCCGTCAGATCGTCCGGCTGACCGAGGACGGCCGCAAGGCCTTCGCCGTCCTGGACCACCGGTCGGTGGGCCGGATCGGCTCGCTGCTCGGCAAGTTCGGCGAAGACGAGCAGGAGCGGCTGCTCGGTGCCATGGACACGATCTCGTCGCTGGTCGGCGAGCGCGCCTCGAATCCCGCACTGGTCCTGCGCCCGCCCCGGCCGGGTGACTTCGGCTGGGTCGTCCACCGCCACGGCGCTCTCTACTCCCGCGAGTACGGCTGGGACGAACGGTTCGAAGCGCTCGTCGCCCGTGTCGTCGCGGAGTACGTCGACAGGCGCGGAGATCCGCGCCAAGCGGGTTGGATCGCCGAACTCGACGGCGAGCGCGTCGGCAGCATTTTCTGCATGCCCGCCGAAGACGGCACCACCGCGAAGCTGCGAATGCTGCTCCTGGAACCGGCCGCACGAGGACGTGGCGTCGGGAAACGCCTGGTCGCCGAATGCGTCGAGTTCGCGAGGGCATCGGGTTACCGGGCGATGGAACTCTGGACGGTCTCGCTGCTGGACGCGGCGCGGGCGATCTACCGGAAGGCCGGCTTCCGGCTGGTGAGCGAAGAGACGATCACGGGCTTCGGTTACGAGCTGACCGGGCAGACCTGGCGGCTGGAGCTGTGACTTCCGCACGATGTCGATTCGCGGAGCGCTCGTTCGTCTAGGGGCCATCGATTCCCAAGGAGGACGACATGCCCCACTACATCGGATTCATCCGCTCCACGACGGACTCGCACGACCACCTCGGCCCCGACGAAGCGCAACGCGTGCTCGAGAGCTACATCGCCTGGGCTGACGAACGCACCAAGGAGGGCCGCTTCGTCGGCGGCGGCGGGCTGTCGAAGAGCGGCCGGGTGCTGCGCGGTTCCGGCGGCGAGGTCGGCGCGACCGACGGACCGCACACCGAGGCCACCGAGATCGTCGGCGGCTACCAGGTGATCGAAGCCGCGGATCTCGATCAGGCGGAGAAGATCTTCGCGACGCATCCGCATCTGGCGTTCGGGCCGATCGAGGTGCGCAAGGTCGGCGAACGCGGTTGTGAGGACTGATGCCGTCATGAGCCGCCCGGCCGGCGTGGTGGAGCATCTGTTCCGGCACAGTGCCGGGCGGATCGTCGCCACGCTGGCCAGGGCGCTCGGCCCCGAACGGCTGGACCTGGCCGAAGAGGCCGTCGCCGACGCGCTGGAACAGGCGCTGCGCACCTGGCCCCAGGCCGGAATCCCGGATAACCCGCGGGGCTGGTTGTTCCGTGCCGCACAAAACCGGGCGATGGACGTCGTCCGGCGCGAACAGACCCTGCGCACCCTGCTCCCGCGGCTCGTGGAACTCGACGCCCACGAAGCCGGCCGGGGGACGGACGACGAACTCGTGTTGATGCTGCTGTGCTGTCATCCCGCACTGCCGACGGTCTCGCAGGTGGCGCTGACGTTGAAGACCGTCGGCGGACTAGGGGTGAACGAGATCGCGGCGGCTTTGCTGACGAAACCGGCGACCGTGGCGCAGCGGCTGGTGCGGGCGAAGAAGTGGTTGCGGGAGTCGGGGAAGCCGCTTTCCCTGCCGGGGCCCGACGCACTGGAGTCCAGAGTGGACAGTGTGCTGGCCGTGCTCTATCTGCTTTTCACCGAGGGCTACGACGCGACGACCGGAGAGGTCGCGGTGCGCGGCGAACTGTGCGGGGAGGCGATCCGGCTGGGGCGGCTGCTGCTGGCCGAGCCGAAGACGGATCTGCCGAGGGTGCGGGCGCTGGTCGCGCTGATGCTGCTGCAGGGGAGCAGGCTGCCCGCACGGGTGGACCGGGACGGTGACCTGCTTCTGCTCGACGAACAGGACCGCGACCGCTGGGACCAGGCGATGATCGCCGAGGGGACGCGGCTGTTCGAGCGGGCGTGCACCGGGCCGGAGATGTCGGCTTACCACGTCGAGGCGGCGATCGCGCTGTGCCACGGCACGGCTTCGCCGCCGGACTGGCGCCGGATCGTCGGCCTGTACGACGATCTGCTGGCGCTGCGGCCATCACCGGTGGCACGGTTGAACCGCGCGATCGCGCTTTCGATGGTGGACGGCGCCGTCGCCGGGATCGCCGAACTCGAAGCCATCGAGGCCGATCTGCCGGACTACACGCTGCTCCCCGCCGTCCTCGGCGCCCTGTGGCTGCGGGCCGGCGACCCCGTGCGCGCCGCGGAGCACTACCGGCGTGCGCTCGCGCTGCCCTGCTCGGAACCGCGACGCCGCTTCCTCACCCGGCGCCTGACGGCCTGCGCGAGGTGATGCGAAAGGAAGCGACGTCGAAGACATCCGCGGTTCACGCGGGCAGGGTTATCTGGGGGAGTGAACTGGACGGCGTACGTCGACGGCTACTGCGAACGCCTCGTCCCCGGCCTTGGGGGCGAGCCGCTCAACAGCCTCAGCAATCTCGCGTTCCTGATCGCGGCGATCGCGGTCTGGCGGCAGCCGAAGGGCCGCGTGTTCGGCGTCCTCATCGGACTGGTGTTCCTCGGCAGCACGGCGTTCCACCTGCTCGCCACCCGCTGGTCCGCGGCGGCCGACACCGGCTTCATCCTGGTGTTCGTCCTGTATTACGCCGCCGTGTTCCCGCGAGTCTTCTTCGGCGTCCGCCGACGGCTGGCCTGGCTCGGTATCCCCGTGTTCCTCGCCTTCACCGCCGTCGTCGCGTCACTGGGCGGCGGGCTGTACCTCTCGGCGCTGATCGGGCTCGTGATCTTCGCGGTCATCCTCCGGGGTGAAGATCGCCGCAGGTTCGCCGTGGCTGCCGGCGTCTTCGGGGTGTCCCTGTCGTTCCGCACGGCCGACCACACGGTCTGCGGGAACTTCCCCGCCGGGACGCATTTCCTCTGGCACCTGCTGAACGGGCTCGTGCTCTATCTCGCCGCGAACGCCGCGACGAAAAGGGCCGCGTCCCGGCAGGACGCGGCCCCTTCTCAAAGCTGACTCAGTGGACGCCGATTTCCCGGAGATCCTTGTCGTGCTCGTCGGCGTGGTAGTCCGCGGCCTCGGTGTCGTCCGTGCCGTTGAAGACCTTCAGCTGCCGCGCGATCACCGTGAAGATCACGGCGATCAGCAGGTTCGCGATCAGCGCCACGAACCCGACGTAGATCTGCAGCTGCGAGCCGCTGAGCGGGTGCCAGCCGAAGATCGACAGATCGCCGAGCTTCAGCGCCGAGCCACCGAAGTGCGCCTTGCCGGTCGCCGGGTTGGGGATGTTGTAGAGCATGATCAGGCCCCAGCCGATGCCGACCACCCAGCCGGCGATCAGGCCCCAGCGGTGGAACCACCGCGTGTAGAGCGAGATCGCGACCGCGGGCAGCGTCTGCAGGATCAGCACACCGCCGATGAGCTGCAGGTCGATCGAGAACTGCGGGTCGATGAACAGGATGAACGCCACCGCGCCGAACTTCACGATCAGCGAAGCGAGCTTGGCCTGCTTCGCTTCCTCGCCCGGCGTCGCGTTCTTCTTGATGTACTCCTTGTAGATGTTGCGGGTCCACAGGTTGGCCGCCGCGATCGACATGATCGCCGCGGGCACCAGCGCGCCGATGCCGATCGCGGCGAACGCGATCCCGGCGAACCACGACGAGAACTGCGTGTCGAACAGCACCGGGACGACGGTGTTCGTGTCGGGCTTGCCGGTCGCGTTGTTGGTGATCGGCGAGACCGACGCGCTGATCGCGACGTAGCCGAGCAGCGCCAGCAGACCCAGCACCAGCGAGTACGCGGGGAGCGCGACCATGTTCCGCTTGATCACGCTGCGGCCGCGCGAGGCGAGCACGCTGGTGAGCGAGTGCGGGTACAGGAACAGCGCGAGCGCCGAACCGAGCGCCAGCGTTGCGTACTGCAACTGGTTGTTGGCGTTGAGCAGGATGCCGTCCGCCTGCGAGGGCGACTTGTCGAACTTCGCGTCGGCCGCGTCGAAGATCGCCGACCAGCCGCCGAGCTTCGAGGGCAGGTAGATGATCGCGACGATGATCACGAGGTAGATCAGGATGTCCTTGACGAACGCGATCAGCGCGGGCGCGCGAAGACCCGACTGGTAGGTGTAGACCGCAAGAATGATGAAGGCGACCAGCAGCGGCAGGTGACCGACGATGCCGGAGCCGTTGATGCCCATGGTCCGCAGCACCGCTTCGAGGCCGACGAGCTGCAGCGCGATGTACGGCATCGTCGCGATGATGCCGGTGATCGCGATCAGCAGCGCCAGCGTCGGCGAACCGAACCGGCCGCGGACGAAGTCGGCGGGCGTCACGTAACCGCGGACGCGCGAAACCGACCACATGCGCAGCGCCGGCATCAACACGATCGGGTAGACGATGATCGTGTACGGCAGCGCGAACAGACCCATCGCACCGGCGCTGAACATCAGCGCGGGGACGGCCACGAACGTGTAGGCCGTGTAGAGGTCACCGCCGAGCAGGAACCAGGTGATCCACGAGCCGAACTTGCGACCGCCGAGCCCCCATTCGTCCAGGTGGTCGAGGGTGTTGCCGGCCTTCCAGCGCGACGCGACGAAGCCGAGCACGGTGACCACCGCGAAGAGGATCGTGAAGATGATCAGCTCTGGCCATTGGATGTTGGTCACTTGGCGTCCCCCTCATCGAGCTCGTCCACGGACAGCCGGTCGGGACGCTCACTGGTCGGCTTGTCCTTGGTCATCACGAAGACGATCCAGGTGCACAGGACACCGACCGCCACGAACACGAATTGGAACCAGTAGAAGAACGGCATCCCGAACAGCCGGGGACCGTCCGTATTGAACAAGGACGTGATCAGCACCAGCAACGGGATGATCAACAGGAGGTTCCAGGGGCTGAACTGAAAGCCCCTCACCTTCCCGTCTGCCTTACCTGACGCCATCGGACCTCACCTAACGTTCCCGTACCCCCGGATGGTCCCGATGACCCTAGAACCTCTCCCCCGCCCGGGTCACGCGTGCCCGATATCGATTTGATCAGCGACGCCTCATACGACGAAGGGCGGTTGCCGTCGGAGTCCCCGCCGGATATCAATAGCCGCAGTCGCGAACAGGAACTTCGCACGCAAGATCAAAGGGGCATCGGATGAAGAAACTCCGCTATGCGGTGGTGATCCCGGCTGTCGCCGGCACCATGCTGGCCGGGTTCACGCCTGCGTTCGCAGGGCCGGAGGCTGCCGGGCAGCAGCCGCTGAACTCCACCAACATTCCGGCGAAGTACGCGGACCAGAAGCTGGACTGGCACAAGTGCACCGCCAGTGAGCTGCCGTCCGCGCCGCCTCCGGGGGCCGAGAACATCGAGTGTGCGACGTACCGTGCGCCGCGTAACTGGTACAAGACGAACGAGAACATCGACCTGACGATCGCCGTCAGCCGCCTCGCCGCCACCAGCGGCAAGGCGACGGCCAGCGTCATCACGAACCCGGGTGGCCCCGGCGCTCCGGGCCGTAACTTCCCGGCTCGCCTGCGTAACCAGACGAAGCTGCGCGCGAACCAGGAGATCATCGGTCTCGACCCGCGCGGCACCGGCAAGAGCACGAACATCACCTGCGGCAACGCGATCGGCACCGGCTCGGACCTCGACCCGCGCGACCGCAGCCGGGCGAACCTCAACCTGATCCTGGACGCCACCAAGTACGCGGCGGACTCCTGCCAGGTGAAGTCCGGCGAACTGGGCCCGCTCATCAACACCGCGCAGACCATCCGCGACATCGACCTGCTGCGTGTCCTGCTGGGCCGCGACAAGATCAACTGGGTCGGCTACTCGGCGGGCACCTGGATGGGCGCGCACTACGCGCAGCAGTTCCCCACCCGGACCGGCCGCTTCCTGCTCGACTCCGCGACCGAGTTCACCACCACCTGGCAGAACTCGTTCGACTGGCAGCCGCTCGGCTTCGAGCGCCGCTGGCGTCAGGACTTCCTGCCGTGGATCGGCAAGTACGACAAGGTCTACGGCTTCGGCAAGACCGGTGAAGCCGCGCGCCAGACCTACGAGAAGGTCCGCTTCGCGCTGACCCAGAACCCCGTCGAGGTGGACGGCGTCCCCGTTTCGGCCAATGCCCTCGACTCCACCATCGCGTCGTACCTCTACTCGAAGCGCAACTTCACCGCGCTGGCCGACTACCTGGTCAACCTGAAGACGCTGACCGAGGGCACCTCGACGCAGCAGCAGAAGGCCTCGGCCGCGCAGAAGGTCAAGGCGGAGACGGTGGACGGTGACGGCGTCATCGGCCCGCAGCCGCTGTTCGTCCCGACCGACGGCGACTCCTACAACGCCAGCTTCTGGTCCATCCCCTGCAACGAGGGCCCGTGGTACGGCAACCGGAACAGCGTGATCCGGCAGTCGCAGAAGCTGATCGACCGGGATCTGCCGCTGCTGGGCGCGGGCTGGCTGATCCAGCCGTGCATCTTCTGGAAGAACAAGCCGGTCGACCTGCCGAGGCTCGACGGCCGCGGTGTCCCGCCGGTGCTGATCGTCCAGTCGGTGAACGACCCGGCGACCCCGCTCGAGGGTGCGACCCGTGCGCACCGCGCGTTCGCCGGCTCGCGGATGATCACCGTGACCGGTGAGGGTGATCACGGCATCTACGCCGGCGGCAACGCGGGTGTGGACAAGGTCGTGGAGGACTACCTCGTCGACGGCAAGGTGCCGAACGACCAGAGCCTCCCCGGACTCCCACTTCCGGTGCCCGCGGGCGCCTGAAGCCACTAGGGATTGTGGCCCCGTCGAGTTTCGGCTCGGCGGGGCCCTTTCTTTGGGGTTGTCCACGACCTGTGCACAGAGTTGTCCACAGGCTGGGGGTAACTCGGTGGGGACAACTCGGAACTCGCGTGCTTGAAGGCGTAACTCGCGTGATCGGAGGCGTAACTCGGGAATCCGGCTGGACCGGTATTAGTATTGGCACCATGGTGCGAGTGCCGTTGACGGACGAGGAACGCGAACGCGGCGAGCGGCTGGGGCTGGCGCTCCGGGACGCGCGCGCGGCGTCTTCGCGGAGCATGGTCGAGGTCGCGGCGGAGGCCGGGATCTCGGTCGAGACGCTCCGGAAGATCGAGACCGGGCGGATCCCGACGCCCGCCTTCTTCACCGTGATGGCGATCGCGGACGCCATCGGGCTGCCGCTGGACGCGCTGCGGGCGGCCGCCGAGGGCGGCGGCGAACAAGTCGCCGAAGCGAGTTAGGGACGCAGGACGGCCAGGGCGTGTGCCCGGTCGTTCAGGTAGAGGAAGCCTTCGATGGGCAGGTCGAAGCTGTTCAGCAGGCTTTCCAGCGTGGCGTATTCGTCCACGCCCAGCCGCAGGTTCTCGTTCAGCGCGTGCGCGACGAGGACATCGGCCAGTTCCTCCCACTCGCCCGACCAGTGCAAGGTGCGGTAGAACGCCAGGACGTCCGGTGCGATGCGGTCGGCGATCTGTTCGAGCAGGCTGTCGCCGAAGAAACTGATCCGGCCGGCGGCAAGGTCGGCGACGGTCGGGTTCGCCGGGTCCGCGGCGGTGTCGGGATTGCGGACCACTCCGGGGCCCGCCACCGGATAGCCCGTCTTGACGTGGCCGTTGTCCTCGACCAGCACGATCAGGTGCACGCCGTACCGTTCGCCGGCGCACCGCCAGCGGCCGTTGTGCAGTCTGACGCGGGGTTCGCTCGGATCGTTCGCGACATCCTTGATCACCGCGATGATCTGCTCGTCGGTCCAGCCCGCGGGGAACTCGCTGGTCGCCCGCCGCCCCTTTCCCGGTGCGTGCCCGCCGCCCACTCGTGCTCCTTTCGTCGCATCGAGGGTAACCCGCGTTCGGAGTATTCGAATGATCCGAACGCGGGAACGGGTGAGCTCAGGCGATCACGCCGAGCAAGACGGCACCGACGACGAGCACGTCGACTCCCCGCAGGGCCTGGAATCCGGCGGCCCCACCGCTGACGTCGTAATTCATCGGCGGCCGGGTCGCCGTCCGCGCGGCGGCGACGACGGCGAGCGGGACCGCGAGCCACACCGGCCAGCCCGGGACCACCCCGAGTGTCAGCGTCACCAGGCCGAGCAGGATCCCCCAGACGAGGCCGAGCAGCGCGATCACCAGGCCGTTGACCAGCCGTAACTCCCAGTCGGACGCACCGAGCCACCGCCTGCGGCCCGGGTTGCGCCACAGTTCGCCGAGCCCGCCGACGAACGGCACGAGCGCCGCGTACGCGCCGATCGCGAACAACGGCGCGGCCGGGATGGCCGGAAAGACCAGGTGCGCGACGCCGACCAGGCACGCGATCACCACTCCGGCCGCCGCGTAGCGCATGCGGCCCAGCACCCCGGCCCACGCGAGCCGCAGCGTCGTCGGCCGCCGCAGCGACAGCCACGGCACCGGCTTCGATTCCGGGATCAGCAGCATGGGGTCCATGAAGACCGCGGCCATCGCCCGCAGGAGCCGCGCGTTCCAGCCGTCGACGAGTTCCTGGCGCCCGACCCCGGACATCGGCTCGCCGCCGAAGGCCACCGCGACCGCCACCACGAACAGCGCGCCTGCCAGCACCTCGACGGCGATCGGGCCCCATCCCGCGGCGGGGAACGCCAGACCGGTCATGGCGAGCACGACCGGCGCGAGCGTTTCCCCGCGGATCGCCGTCCGTCGCGCGGTGACCGCGGCCAGGATCGCCCCGGAGGCGGTCAACGCCGACATCGCGATCCACACGTCCTTCGAGCCGCCGCCGATCGCGGTGACCAGCGCCCCGGTGTAGCCGACCACCACGACCAGGCCGAACCAGAGCGTCCACATCCGTTTGACGACGACACGGCGCCTGTCGACCCGGGCGAAGTCCATCCAGGTCAGCGCCGCCGGTTCGGCCCAGACGAAACCGCGGCGCAGCAGGCCGCGCCAGAACATCGCGCACAGCACGATCAGCAGCCCGAACACCGCCGGGAAGTCCACAACGGACTGTCCAAAGAGGAAATCCCGGAGTTTCGGCAGGTTCTGGAACGCGGTGAACAGCGCGCCGGAACCGAACAGTGCCAGGAAGGTCTGGTAGTCACCGTTGAACAGGCCGCCGAATCGCTGTCGTCCCGGGACGTGCGTGGGCGCCTTCGTGGTCACCACAACTCGAGGGTGGAGTCGGCCGCTTCGAGCAGCGGGGGATGGTGCGTGGCCACGACGACGGCCGCCCCGGCGTCGGTCGAACGCTTGATCAACGACGTCAGCCATTCCTTCCCCGCGGCGTCGAGCGCCCGCTCGGGCTCGTCGAGCAGCAGGACGTCGTGCGGGCGCGCGGTCGCGCCGAGGAGCAGCAGACGACGGCGTTGCCCGGCCGAGAACTTGCCCGCGGTGACCTTCGCGCGTTCCGAAAGGCCCGCGTCCGCCAGAAGCGCGTCGAAATCGCCGAGATCGGTACCGAACGAGCCCTCCAGCAGTTCGAGATGCTGCAACGGGGTCAGTTCGGCGAAGAAATCGGAATCGTCGAACAGCACGGAAACCTTGCGGCGGAAGGAAACGTCGCGTTCGTCCGGCTTGCCGCCCGCGACGACGACACGGCCCCGCTGCGGAGTCTGCGTTCCGTAGAGGCACCGCAGCAGGGTCGATTTCCCGACCCCGTTGGGGCCGACGATGACGGCGCATTCACCCGCCTCGACTTCGAAGTCGAGGCCGTCGAACAGCCAGTGCTCCCCGGCCTGGACACCGAGCCCGCGTACGTCGATCATTTGTCGTGCACCGATTCGATCACCGGCGCGAGCGCGTCCATGTTGTGCTCCAGCACGGTGAAGTAGGTGAAACCGAACCGCTCGCGATGCGCCAGGATCTGTTCGGCGATCTGCTCGTGGGTGCCGACGAGGGCCGTCGGAAGTTCGGCGAGCTGGTCGACGGTGAGCTTGCCGTCGAGCAGCTCTCGCAGGCTCTCCAGACCCTTTCGGCGATCTTCGACCACGGCAACGAAATGGGAGAGGATATTGAATTCGACAGCGCGGCCGTTCAGTTTTCCGCGGGCGAAGCTCACCCGCTCTTCGATTCCGGCCGCGTCGTCGACGGCGAGCGCACCGCCGTCGGGAACGGCCGCCGTGCCGGTGAATCCGATGATGTCGGCGTGTTCGGCGGCGAGCGTGAGCAGCCTGTCGCCACGTCCGGCGATCATCAGCGGCGGCCCCGGCTTCTGCACGGTCGGCGGTTTGTGGTTTACGTCGGCATAGAGCCTTTTGAGCACTTCGATGGTGTTTTCGAGATGATCGACGCGCTTTCCGGCGCGCGGGAACTCCATACCCGCCGCTTCGAATTCGGCTTTCACGTAACCGGCCCCCAGGCCGAGCTCCAGCCTGCCCTCGGTGAACTGGTCCGTGCCGGTGACGTCGCGGGCCAGCAGTACCGGATTGTAGAAGGCGGTGTTGATGACGAAGGTGTTGAGCCGAGGGCGGCTCGTCACCTCGGCGGCGAGCACGAGGGCCGGGAACGGCGGCGCCATGCCGAGATGGTCGGCCGCGCCGATCACGTCGAATCCGAGGTCCTCGGCCTTGCGGCACTTCTCGACCCACGCCGCACGGGTCTCGGGGACGACCATGTTGACGCCGAACTTGACCATGCGGCCACGGTACCGAGCGCGAAAGAAGAAGGCCTCATCCTCGGGAATGACTCCGAGGATGAGGCCTTCTCCGCCGTTCAGGCGATCAGCCGAGGCGCTGCTTCAGCGCGTCCAGCTCGTCACGCAGAGAAGCCGGGACCTTGTCACCGATCTTCTCGAACCACTCCTCGATGAGCGGCAGTTCCTGGCGCCACTCCTCGGCGGAGACGTCGAGCGCGGCCTGGATGTCGGCCAGCGGCTCCTTGAGGCCCTCGGTGTCGAGGTCCTCGGCGTTCGGCACGAAACCGACCGGGGTCTCGTTCGCGTTGCCCTTGCCCTCGACGCGGTCGATGACCCACTTCAGGATCCGCGAGTTCTCGCCGAAGCCCGGCCACAGGAAACGGCCGTCGTCGCCACGGCGGAACCAGTTGACGTAGAAGATCTTCGGCAGCTTGTTCGCGTCGGCGTTCTTGCCGAGGTCCAGCCAGTGCTTGAAGTAGTCACCGGCGTGGTAGCCGAGGAACGGCAGCATGGCCATCGGGTCGCGGCGCACGTTGCCGACCGCGCCGGCGGCGGCCGCGGTGGTCTCCGACGACATGGTGGCGCCCATGAACACGCCGTGCTGCCAGTCGCGGGCCTCGTTCACCAGCGGGACCGTGGTCTTGCGGCGGCCGCCGAACAGGATCGCCGAGATCGGCACGCCCTGCGGGTCGTCCCACTCGGGCGCGAGGATGGGGCACTGCGACATCGGCGTGCAGTAGCGCGAGTTCGGGTGCGCGGCCTTCTCTTCCGACTCCGGCGTCCAGTCCTGCTTCTTCCAGGAGGTGGCGTGCGCGGGCTTCTCGCCCATGCCCTCCCACCAGACGTCGCCGTCGTCGGTGAGCGCGACGTTCGTGTAGACCGTGTTGCCCTTTTCGATGGTGCGCATCGCGTTGGGGTTGGTGTGCCAGTCGGTGCCCGGGGCGACGCCGAAGAAACCGAACTCCGGGTTCACCGCGTACAGGCGGCCGTCCTCGCCGAACCGCATCCACGCGATGTCGTCACCGAGGGTCTCGGCGCGCCAGCCGGGGATGGTCGGCTGCAGCATCGCGAGGTTGGTCTTGCCGCAGGCGCTCGGGAACGCCGCCGCGACGTAGTGGACCTTGTCCTCGGGCGAGATCAGCTTGAGGATCAGCATGTGCTCGGCCAGCCAGCCCTCGTCGCGGGCGATGACCGAGCCGATGCGCAGCGAGTAGCACTTCTTGCCCAGCAGCGAGTTTCCGCCGTAGCCGGAGCCGTAGCTCCAGATCTCGCGGGTCTCGGGGAAGTGCGAGATGTACTTGGTGGTGTTGCACGGCCACGAGACGTCTTCCTGGCCCGGCTCCAGCGGCGCGCCGACGGAGTGCAGGGCGGGGACGAACTCGCGCTCGGTGCCGTCCTCGGTGACGAACTTGTCCAGCGCGGCCTTGCCGGCGCGGGTCATCACGCGCATGGAGGCGACGACGTAGGCGAAGTCGGTGATCTCGATGCCGAGCTTGGGGTCCTCGGCTCCGAGGGGGCCCATGCAGAAGGGGATCACGTACATCGTGCGACCGCGCATGCATCCGCGGTACAGCTCGGTCATCGTGGCCTTCATCTCGGCCGGGTCCATCCAGTTGTTGGTGGGACCGGCGTCGGCTTCGTTCTCCGAACAGATGAAGGTGCGCTCTTCGACACGGGCGACGTCATTCGGGTCGGAAGCCGCCCAGTACGAGTTGGGCTTCGCGTCGAGCTGCACGAACGTGCCGGCGGAGACCAGCTCGGCGTTGATGCGCGCGGCCTCTTCGTCGGACCCGTCGACCCACACCACGCGGTCCGGAGTGGTCAGTTCGGCGACCTCCCGGACCCAGGACAGCACGCCACTGTGCGTCGTCGGCGCATTTTCCAGTCCAGGGATGGCGACTGCGGTCATCTCTACTCCTGACTTCCGACGGCAGAAGCCCACACCGGGAACGACGCTGTTCCGATGCGGGCTTCGATGCCGGCGACCGAATGGCTTCGCACACCGGCGGGAAAGCCGGTGTGCAGGTTTTGGGATTCCCCGAGAGTAGCCGGATGACCGGCAGGTAACCGAGAGCTGACCTGTCGGTTCTCTCACAAGAACGATAAGGGAATCGATTCAGTATCACCGGAATGGGCCATACGCAGAAATTCTTCCGGTGATCGATGGCACAGGCGCGAGGCGCGCGGAGGACGAATCGGACACGAGAAAGCCCGGTACGAGGTGCCGTACCGGGCTGTTCTGTGACCAGGATTACAGGAATAGGGGCTTCGAATTGGCCTGGACCATTCTGGTATTGGTCCAGGCCATTTGAGGAATCAGTTAGGACTGATCCACTGCCCGGTGGCGGAATCGATCTTCGCCACTCCTTCGAGTGTTTCGGTGCCCGCGCCACCCCACGCCGCGTCGCCCGCCGGGTCCCCTTCGGTCGCCGGGACGCTCGCGAAGGCCGCGCCGATGTCGTTGTTGACCACCCCGCTGCCGACCTCGGTCCACTGGCCGGGCCCGGTGTGCTCGTAGGTCTTGGAGTTGCCGGAAGCGTCGGTCTCCACCGCGATGTCGGCGCTGCCGTCGCCGTCCTTGTCGGTGAAGGCGATCGTGCGGCCATCCTCCGTCTGGATGACGGCGGTATCGGGGGTCCCGTCACCGTCCGTGTCGATGGTGGGCGGGCCGACCTCGACGTCACCACTGGGCATGTCGGCGTGCATGGTGCCGCTGGTGCCCGCGTCGGAACCGTCGTCGTTGCCGCCGCCACCGGCCTCGACCCAGGCGCCGGAGGCCTCGTCGTAGACGGCCTCCTGGACGACCTTGCCGTTCGCGTCGAGCACCGCGTACTGGTCGGCCTCGCCGTCGCCGTCGGTGTCGACGAACGCCTGGCCGGTGCCGTCCTCGTGCTGGATGACCGCGGCGTCGTTGACGCCGTCCTTATCGAGGTCGTAGTTGAGCTCGGCCTGGTACTCCTCGCCGTCAACGTGGACGGTGACCGCTTCGGTGGAACCCGACTCGGTGTCCGTGCCGCCGCTCTCGTCGACCCACATGGGATAACCCCCTCGTTGACCTGCTGGTGTGTCGAAGCTTATGACTCACCGTAGGCCGGTTCGGTTCCGGTCCACAACAGGACCACCCGCCCGAGCCGCCGAGAGCGGGATCAGTTCGTCAGGTGGTCGATCGCCGGAGCGATCACCACGCCGACGAGGAAGATCACGCCGACGATGAGGATCACCACCGCCACGATGGCTAGGAGCACCCGCAGGATCAGCTTCTTGCGGCCCTTCGGGTCACGGGCCATTTCGCTCAGCCGCTGGAGCTTCGCGGGCAACCCCTTCTGGGGCGGCAGCGGCGGGAACGGGTTCTGCGCTGGACCCGGCTGCGGGAACTGCTGTCCGTACGGCGGCTGCTGCGGCTGCTGAGGAAAGGTCACGCCTGATTGTCGCGCAGTGACCGAATGCGACCGAGCAGTGCCTCGGCGCGGTCTCGGCCGTCCGAGACGTCCTTCAGGCGCTTCGCGACGACCGAGATCTTCTTCGCCCGTTCCTGCGCGCCCATCTTGATCGTCTTGTCGACTTCCTTCAGCTCCGCCTCGATCGCGTCGATGCGGCGGCCGAGGGCTTCGTCGAGCGCCATCGACAGCTGTTGTTCGGCCTCGATCAGCTGCTCCGCGACGAGCTGGTCGAGCGTGGACCGCGCGTCGGCGATCGCCTCGACCAGCCACTGCTTCATATGCTGCTTGTCCGACGCGTGTTTGCGGGTCCGCGCCATCCACCAGCCGGCGCCGAGGCCGATGATGATCGTGGCGGGCAGGATCACCGGGTTCAGGATCGCGACCCCCGCCAGCGGAAGCGCGGCGACCTTCCCGGCGCCGAGACCGCCGGAAACCCCCATGAAGATGAGCAGTTTGTCCTCGGCCGTCGGCGGTTTCTTGTCCGGCGGCCGCAGCACGACCGGCGGGCCGCCCGCCCTGGCGAACTGGCCGCGGATGATTTCGAGCTCTTCGGGGGAGAACAGCTCCGAAAGCGCGACGTTGGTGACCTGGTTGAGCCGCTGGGAGAGCAGCATCGAGATCCGCTGCGACGTCGTCTGCAACGCGATGTCGACCTGCTGGGGCAGCGCGGCGAGAGCGTCCCGTTTCGCGCCGTCGATCAGCTGACGGAAATGCGTCGACGCGTCGCGCATCTGCCTGCTGGTCTCGTGCCCGACCTCGACGCGCGTCCGCTGGATCTCCGCGCGCAGTTTCAGCTGCCAGCCCCGCGTCGAAGACCGGCGTTCGGTGGTCAGGTCGTCACGGCGCTGGCGGAGCTGTTCGGCCTCGGCCTCACCGGCGGACAGCGCCCGGCTTTCCGCCTGAAGCTTCGCCTTGAGTTCGCCGAGCGCGCTCGACAGCGCGCGCAGAGTGTTGGCCTCGCCCAGCATCGCCGAGCGGCCGACCAGCATCTCCTGCAACGCGCCCTGCAGCGCGGCGATCCCGGCCTTCTCGCGCAGCATCGTGGCCATCTGCTCGTTCGGGGCCTTGGCCGCCGTCTCGAACATGCGCGCGGAAACCGGGTGGAACACCGCGTCGGCGAACCGGGGGGCGTGCTCGGCGAGCAGCCGCCGGTCGGCTTCGAGGACCTCGCGCCAGCCGCGGAACTGGTCGGTCTTGGTGAGCGCGAACAGCACGGTCTCGACACGTTCGCCCATGTCGTGCAGGAAGTGCAGCTCCTGCGCGGTGAACGGCGACGACGAGTCCACGACGAACAGCAGCGCGGTGGCGCCGGCGGCGGCCTCCTTCGCCAGTTCACCGTGCATCGAATCGAGCCCGCCGACTCCCGGAGTGTCCACAATAGACACTCGGTCGAGCAGCGGGACCGGACCCGAGACCTCGACGTAACGCGGCGGGATCTGTCCTTCCGGCAGTTCGTGCGCGGCCGAAACCCAGTGGATCAGCTCGTTGAGGTTGATCGGCACCGGCGCCAGCTGGCCCGGATAGCAGGCCTGCGCGGACCACTGCTCGCCGTGCTCGAAGACGAGGTAGGTCGCCGTGGCCACGTCGGCGTCCACAGGGGACAGTCCCGGCATGGACAGGAGCGCGTTCACCAGCGAGCTCTTGCCGCGGTTGGTCTCACCGACCACCACGACCGACGGCTTCTTCGGCCGCGCCTTCCGGATTTCCTCGACCCATTTCGCGGCCTGAGGATCGGCTTCGCGGACGACGGTGAGCAGTTGTTCGCGCGTGCTCTTCACGACCGCCGGAAGGTTGGCCGCCGCGCTCGGAGCCGTCACTGGGCCTTCTTCGCGTAGACGATGACGATCGGCGCGCGCAGGACCCGCTCGTGATCGGCGAAACCGACCACCTCGGTCTCCGCGACGAGCCCTTCGAGCGCCGGGTCCTCGGTCGCGACCGCGCCGCCCGCCTCGTGCACGGCGGGGTCGAACCGCTCGCCGTCCGGGCGCAGGGCACGGACGCCGATCCCGGCGAGACCGTGTTCGAGCCGCTCGACGACGCCGCCGCTGCGGGCACGATCGAGGGCGTACAGGCACAGCTGGATCAGCGCCTGCCTGTCGGCGAGAGCCTGTTCGAGGTCGGCCGGACCCGTGGTCGTGGACTCCACATCGGTCTTCGACGCGGCATCGACGGCCTCGGTTCCCTCGGACGGCGAAGTCTCCCCGTCCGCTTCGGCGATGATCGCCGCGGAGATCTGACCGGTCGGCACGTCGTCCGGATTCACGTCTTCGACCGCCTTCTTGCGCAGCCAGGCACCCACCCGAATCGACCCCCGTAACTGGTGTCCCGGGCCTACCGATCAGCCCGGGGAGATTTCACCAGTGTCGGCCACGAGCCCGCCGTCCGGGGGCGAAATCGGCAGAACGGGACGGAGGAATCTGACGATCAGCTCCTTCATCACCGCGAGTTCCGCCGCCGGATCGAGGTCGGGCTCCAGAATCACCCGGGAAAGCGGCGCGTCGACCAAGGCGACGAGCCAGCTAGCCACCGTCTTCGGCTCGAAACCGGGATCGATCCGGCCCGCGTCCACCGCCCGCGTCACCAGGCCGACGAGTCCGTCGCGCAGTGCGCGGTCGTTGCCCTGGATGAGCCTGGCCAGCTCGGCGTCGCGGGAACACTGCGCGGCGACCTCGAGGACGAGTTTGGCGATGACCGGGTGCAGAAGCTGTTCCGACACGTGCGTGATGACCTGGAGGATGGCTTCCCCCGGATCCTCGATCTCTTCGGCGGCCGCGAGCATGGCCGCGGTCTCGTCGGCGTCCTGCTCGAAGATGCCGACGAACACCGCGCGCTTGTTGGGGAAGTAGTGGAACAGGTTGCCGGTGCTGATCCCCGCGGCACGGCAGATCTCCGCCGTCGTCGTCTTCTCGAAGCCCTTCATCGCGAAGCAGCCCGCGGCGGCGTCGAGAATGGCGCGGCGTTTCGCCTCGTGCTTGGCCGGGTCGACCGTCCTCATTTCACCGCCGGCGGCTCGTCCTGCCACGGGTAGCCGTGGTCGAGAAAGGCCTTGGCGACGGCTTTGCGGTCGACGTCGCCCTTCTGCCGCACCAGTTCCCGGCCGTCCGCGGCGAGCAGGACCAGCTCCTTGCCGTCGAAGAAGACGGCCTCAAGCCGCGCTTCGTACGCGCGACTGCGGCCCTTGGTGGTCAGCGTGATGCGGGTCGGCGTCACCTTGACGATCAACCGCTCGTGCGCCCAGACCGCGGCGAAGAACAGGCCGAGGGCCAGGCCGACGCCGATCCCGGTGACCATGCCCCATGGCCGCGGCATATCCGAGACGAGCTGGAAGGGGCCCTTGAACGGGACCCAGCTCAGGGACGCCACCCAGCCCGAAATCGACTGGAGGAACCAGCCCAGCGCGGCGCCCGCCAGCGGACAGCCGACCCAGGAGGCCGTGCGCAGCCACTGGGGCTCGTCGACGATCGTTTCCATGCGCTCATTATTAGACCGAGCGCTCGGTTTATCAATCCCACGCAATTAGTCACCTACTTGCCCCAGACCGCATACGTGCGCGTGAGCTCGCTCGGGCAAGTAGGTGACTAATTGCGGTAGGGGTCAGTCGCGGATCTGCTGCCAGATGAGGAAGTACGCCCGGTGCACGACGTGCGCGACGCGGCTCTGCGCGGGCGTCGCGCCGAAGGACGCGAAGGAGCGCCACCAGCCGGCGCGCTCCAGGGCGTGGGCCGCCAGCTCGGCGCGCGGAGCGCCCGGCTTGCCGAGCTGGGCGCCGATGTCGGCGTTGCTGCCGACCCGCAGGACCTCCTCGGACAGGTCCTCGGGCATGTCGACGGCGCCGGACGCGACCAGCGTGAGCGCTTCGAGCAGCCGCAGCTGGTGCGCCTCGGGCTTGGCGAGCAGGACCTCGATCGCGTCGTGGACGCGCTGCCGTTCGGCCGGGTCACCGGACGCGTGGGCCAGCGCGGTGACCGACGCCAGCGCGGCCGCCGCCTTGATGCCGTCGGCGCGGGCGGCGAAGACGATGCTCAGCCGCTGGCGGACGGCTTCGAGCCCGGAGGCGTCGAGCAGCTTCCGCCGCAGCGAGCCCGCGGTGATCTCGGGGTCCTTGCGGATCGCCTCGACGGCGTACCGGACGCCGAACAGGTCCAGTTTCTCCAGCAGCCGCAGCCGCGTGCCCGCCGCG
The DNA here is from genome assembly GCF_900105055.1 of Amycolatopsis lurida. Lineage (NCBI taxonomy): Bacteria > Bacillati > Actinomycetota > Actinomycetes > Pseudonocardiales > Pseudonocardiaceae > Amycolatopsis > Amycolatopsis lurida. The sequence goes on along the minus strand of NZ_FNTA01000004.1, from coordinate 4,206,509 downwards.
ACGTCGCATTCCCAGCTGGTGAAGATGTCCGCCGAGATCAGCATGGTCTCGAGGATGTCGTCGTCCATCTCGGCCAGCTGGCGCAGCGCTTCGGCGTCGGGCGAGGTGAACCCGCCGGACTCGGCCGACTCCGCGATCAGCCCGATCACCGGCAGCACGTCCGCGACGCGGGGCTTCAGCGTCGCGGCCTGCTTCTCCGAGAGCAGCGTCGCGGCCTTCCACACGTCGCCGCCGGAGCCTTCGACCGACTCCGGCGCGATGGTGTCCGCCTTGTTGAGCACCGCGATCGCGTTGACCGGGCCCGCCTCGCGGCTCGCGGTCGCGGCGGTGAACGCGGCGAGCGCCTGCTGGTCGTCGGCGCGCACGCCCTGGGTGACCACGTAGAGCACGGCTTCGGCGCCCGCGACGGCGTTGCGCGAGGTGTCGTCCAGGTCGTCGGAGCCTTCGTCGTCCTCGTCACCGTCTTCGGGCTTACGGTGCTTCGCCGCGCCCAGCAGCTCCTCGGTCCGCGACACCGAAGCGGCGTCGAGCGAGCCCAGCCCCGGGGTGTCGATGACGGTCATGCCCTGCAGGACCGCGTTGGTGAGGTACGCCTCGATATGCGAGACCTTGTCGATGTCGATGCCCAGTTCGGCCGGGATCATCCCGTCGGCGGAGAAGGGCAGCACCTGTTTGCGGCCGTCGGTGAAGACGATCTCGACCCGGTCGACCGTGCCGTACTGAAACCTGGTCACCAGCCGGGTGCACTCGCCGACGTCGGTCGGCGCGACCCGGCGCCCGATCAGGGCGTTGACCAGGGTGGACTTCCCCGATTTGATCCGGCCCGCGACGGCGACCTGCAACGGGCCGCCCAAACGCCGCAACACCTCGGCGAAACCGGCCGCGGTCCGCGCGGACACCTGGGGCTGGAGGCGGTGGCAGAGGTTCGCCACCGACATCGACAGCGGGCCGGCCAGACGGCCCTGCTCCGTCGCTGAGGTCACGGTGCCCACCCCTCCCAGTCGTCGAGCACACCGAGGGGAATCGTGCCATGCCGCTCATCCTCGGGTCGCACCGAAGGTGGTACCGGCGACCGACGCGCGAGCGGCACCGGCCGACATAGTGTTACCAGGTGCGACGGTTGAGCCTCTGGATGCGTGCCCACCCCATGGCGGGGGACAGTCTCATCGCCGTCGTCCTGCTGCTGACCGACCTGCTGGTCTATGTGGCGGCGACCGAAACGCCGGAAGTCCCGATGCCGCCGTGGTACGTGACCGTGCCGCTGGACATCGCGATGGTCGCCCCGCTGGTCTTCCGGCGGAAGGCGACGCTGTGGTCGGCGTACCTGGTGCTGCTGATCGGCATCCCGCACGGTGCGCTGGAACTGGGCGCCGCCAGCGCTTTCGCCGTGATGATCAGCATCTACTCGGTACTGGTCTACGTCGGCCGCAAACAGGGGCTGCTGTATCTCGTGGCGACGCTCGTCACCTCGGGGATCCAGCTTTGGGTCGATCCGCCGGAGGACGTGTGGGTGCTGGCGATCATCGGCATCTTCTCCAGCGCACTGTGCTGGACGCTCGGCGAGTTCGCCGGCGCGAGGCGCGCCTATCACGAGGAGGTGGAAGCCAGGTTGCATCTACTTGAAACGGAACGGGACCAGGCGACCAGGATCGCCGTCGGCGAAGAACGCGGACGTATCGCCCGTGAGCTGCACGACGTCGTCGCGCACGCGGTGAGCGTGATGGTCGTGCAGGCCGACGGCGCGTCCTACGCGGTCGACGGGAATCCCGAGATGGCGAAACGGGCCTTGCAGACGATTTCGGAGACCGGCCGCGGCGCGCTCGCCGAGTTGCGGCGGCTGCTGGACGTGCTCCGCAGCGACGGCGACGACGAGCCGCGCGTGCCGCAGCCGGACGCCAGCGCGCTGACCGACTTGGCGGACCGGATCCGCCAGGCGGGGGTGCCGGTGACGCTCGCGATCGGTTCGGACGTGCTCGCCGGGCTGCCCGCCGGGGTGTCCCTCGGCGTGTACCGGATCGTGCAGGAGTCGCTGACGAACACGCTGAAACACGCCGGCCAGGGCGCGCAGGCCGAGGTCCTGGTGCGGCGGGAGGCTGACGTGATCGACGTCAAGGTCACCGACGACGGCGCCGGCCGCGCGAACCAGCTGGTGCCCGCGGCGGCCAAACATGCCGCGCCGCCTCGAAGACTCACCGTCCCCGGTGGGAACGGATTGATCGGAATGAGGGAACGGGCGAACGTCTTCGGCGGCACGCTGGAGGTCGGGCCCGCCCCCGGTGGAGGGTGGCAGGTGCACGCGAGGCTCCCGGTTAGGTTGGCGACGTGATACGGGTGGTGGTCGTCGACGACCAGGAATTGATGCGCGTCGGGTTCCGGATGGTCCTGGGCGCGCAGGCCGACATCGATGTCGTCGGCGAAGCGGGCGACGGGGCGCAGGCCATCCGCCTGGCGGAGGAACTGCGGCCCGACGTCGTGCTGATGGACGTCCGGATGCCGGTGCTGGACGGGGTCGAGGCGACGAAGCGGATCGTCGAGGCCGGGACGGCGCGGGTGCTCGTGATGACGACGTTCGACCTGGACGAGTACGTCTATTCGGCGTTGCAGGGCGGGGCGAGCGGGTTCCTGCTGAAGGACACGCAGCCGGATCACCTGGTGTCGGCGCTGCGGGCGGTCGCTTCGGGCGACGCCGTGGTCTCGCCGTCGGTGACGAGGCGGCTGCTCGACCGGTTCGTCGGCGGCGGCGGGAAGCCCCTGCGGGACGCGGCCGAGCTCGACGTCCTCACCGAACGGGAGCGGGAGGTGCTCGTGCTGATCGCGAAGGGCCTCTCGAATCTGGAGATCGCCGAGACGCTGTTCCTGTCCGAGGCGACGGTGAAGACGCACGTCGGGCGGATCCTGTCGAAGCTGGATCTGCGTGACCGGGTGCAGGCCGTGGTGCTCGCCTACGAGACCGGGCTGGCGCGTCCCGGAGTCACCTGAGACTGGAATTTCGCGTGCGGGTGGACGACACGCGTGATCAGACGGACGACACGCGTGACTGGAGGGACGGCACGCGTACGCAGCCGCGTGTCGTCCGGCGGTGGGTACCCGAGACGCGGCCGGCCCCTGACCGAACTCGCGTCCGAAGATTCGGAAAAGTGGTCATTCGGTGAGCACTTTGCGGTGGATCCTTGTCTTCAGAGCCACTACTTGAGGAGAAGGAAATGCTGCGAGGTCTCACCACCACCACGTTCTACGCCGACGACATGACCGCCGCGATCGAGTGGTACTCCGATCTCTTCGGGATCGAGCCGTACTTCGTCCGCAACGGTCCCGACGGGACGCCGGCGTACGCCGAGTTCCGGATCGGCGACTACCAGCACGAGTTCGGCCTGGTCCGCGGCGACTTCCGGCCGTCGATGGCCCAGCCCGGCCCCGGTGGCGCCATCGCGAACTGGGCCGTCGACAACGTCGAGGACGCCTTCACGAAGCTGCTCGAGAAGGGCGCGAAGGAGTACGAGCCGATCATCGAGCGCGGGCCGGGCTTCGTGACCGCGGCCGTCGTCGACCCGTTCGGCAACGTCCTCGGCGTCATGTTCAACCAGCACTACCTGGACGTGCTGGCCGGGAAGAAGTAGCCCCCGGCCAGCACGGTCTCAGCGGTACAGTGCGTGCTCCGCGGTCTCCGGATCCTTGCCCGCGTCCCGGACTTCGGCCATCCACTTGCCGAAGTCGGGGCGTGAGCCGTCGACGTCGGTCAGGCCGTACTCGTTCATCAACGTCCACGACGCGAGCGTCTTGCCCGCGAACCGCGAGACCTCCGGGTCGGTCGCCAGCTTCGCGACACCACGCCCGAGCAGCGCCGGGGTCTCCGAGATGGCGAAGTCGACCGGAGCGGACTTGCCCACCGCGTCACGCCAGGTCTCCTCGGTGACCCCGAAGTGGTCGAGCATCGCCTCCGACCGCAGGAAACCCGGCGTGACGGTCATGCCGACGCAGTCGTACTTCTTCAGTTCGGCGCCGAGCGCCCTGCCGATCGCGCGGATGCCGCATTTCGCGAGGAAGTACGGGATCCCCGCGCCGACGTACTCGTCGTGGTCGCCGTCGGTGACCTCGATGACGAGGCCACCCTCCCGTTTCACCACCAGCGGGAGGAGCCGGTGCAACGCGATCAGATGCGTGTCGATCGCGTTGTGCACCAGGGTGAGCGCGTCGTCGAGGCTGGAGTCCCAGTACGCCCCCTCGAAGTCCGCGTACTGGTCGCCGCCCCAGACGTCGTCGACCAGTACGTCGATCCGGCCGTCCACTTCGGACTCGATCCGCCGCTTCAACGCGTCCACATCGGACACCACGGTGAAGTCGGTCCGGACGGGGATGCCCCACCCACCCGCCGCGTCGACGAGCTCGGCGGTGTCCTCGATCGTCTCCGAACGCTTCATCGGCGACTGGTGGTCTCGGGTCGTACGGCCGGTGACGAACACCGTCCAGCCGAGCCTGCCCAGCTCCACCGCGATCGCGCGGCCACATCCCCGTGTCGCCCCCGCGACCACGGCCACTTTCCGGTCCATTCAGGACACTCCCTTCCACGCGGTCAGCACCGCGTCCACGTCTTGCCCCATCCGTTCGGTGATCCGGCCCTTCGGCCGGATCGACCAGTCCAGCGCGGCCCCGTTCGCCACCCCCAGCAACACGCGCGCCGCACGGACGACACCCGGCGCACCCGGCAGCTCACGCGCCGCGACGCGCGCCAGCCGCCGTAATTCCGCTTCCACGGCGGTGAAATGTTCACCGAGCAGGGCACGCAGTTCCGGGTCACCGATGTCCACACCCAGCTGCCCGAGATGGTTCGCCGCCGTCTCCGCGTCGCCCAAGCCCTCGTAGACCACGACGACCGCCGCGCGCAGCGCCTCCACCGGATCGGCCAGCTCGCCGCATTCCCGCATCCGTTCCACGACGGATCGCGTGTTCGCCCGGCTCAACGCCAGCAGAAGACCGTTCTTCGAGCCGAATCGCTGGGCGACGGTGCCGACCGCGACACCGGCCTCCGCCGCCACCTGGGCCAGCGTGAAACCCGGGCCGACCATGCCGATCACGGCCCCCGCCGCTTCCAGCAGTCGCTCGTCGGTGATGGTGCGGGGTCTCGCCATGCGATTATTGAATCACGGTTCATTAACCCTGGCGAATCAGGGTCACTCTCAGGGGTATCACCGATCGCGTACGCCGCCGGAAGACGGCAAGCTACGTCTCAGGTCGGGTACCAGGTTGGCACCTCAGGATGACGCGCTCGGCCACCCACATGGACGACGATTGTTCTCGCAGTCGCCGAGGGGAGCAGACATGATCGAGGCAGCGGGCCTCACCAAGCGGTACGGCAAGACACTGGCGGTGAACGACCTGTCCTTCTCCGTCGCGTCGGGGGAGGTCACCGGCTTCCTCGGCCCGAACGGGGCGGGCAAGTCGACGACCATGCGGATGATCCTCGGCCTGGACAACCCGACCGCGGGCCAGGTGCGCATCGGCGGCAAGCTCTACCGCGAGCTGAAAGATCCACTGCGGACGGTCGGCGCACTGCTGGACGCCAAATGGGTGCACCCCAACCGGTCGGCGCGGGCGCATCTGCAGTGGATGGCGCGGTCCAACAAGATCCCGGCGGCCAGGGTCGACGAGGTGCTCGACATCGTCGGGCTCACCAGCGTCGCCGGAAAGCGCGCCGGCGGGTTCTCCCTCGGCATGTCGCAGCGGCTGGGGATCGCGGCGGCCCTGCTCGGCGACCCGGAGGTCCTCCTCTTCGACGAGCCCGTCAACGGCCTCGACCCCGAGGGCATCCTCTGGATCCGCAAGTTCATGCACCGGCTGGCCGACGAAGGCCGCACGGTGTTCGTTTCCTCGCACCTCCTCTCGGAGATGGCGCTGACCGCGAGCCACCTGGTCGTGATCGGCAAGGGGCGCCTGATCTCCCAGTCCTCCACCGAGGACTTCGTGGCGCGGGCCGCCGAGAACACGGTCAAGGTCCGGTCGCCGCAATTGCCCGCGCTGCGCGCCGCGCTGACGCAGGCGAGCGCCCAGGTCGCCGACGCCGACCGAGCGATCGTGGTGTCCGGTTTGGACAGTGACAAGATCGGCGAGATCGCCGCGGCCAACCAGATCGTGCTGCACGAGCTCAGCCCGCAGACCGGCTCCCTGGAGCAGGCCTTCATGCAGATCACCGGCGACTCGGTCGAGTACCACACCGGTCTCGAAGCCGAAGCCGCCGAAGTGGTCACCGCCGCCCAGTAGCCGGCACAGCCAGCCACTCTTCCGAGGAAAGAAAAGCCATGACTCTGCTCGCCGTGGAACGCATCAAGCTGTTCACCACCCGCTCACCCTGGTGGTGCGCACTGGCCGCACTCGCGGTCGTGATCGGTTTCGCCGCCATCGTCTCCGGTGCCGCACCCGAGGGGGAACTCACCGACGTCAGCCTGACCCAGTTCGGTTACGGCTTCGGCATGGCCGTGATCATGGTGCTGGCCGCGCTTTCGGTGACCACCGAATACCGCTTCAGCACCATCCGGACCACCTTCCAGGCCGTACCGAACCGCACCGCGGCGCTGCTGGCCAAGACCGGCGTGGTCGCGGCCCTGTCGCTCGTGGTCGGCGAGGTCGCCGCGTTCGGCGCCTGGGGCCTCGCCTCGGTCATGCGGCCGGAAGACCTCGCGCTGAACACCGCCGCGGAGTGGACCAGTGTCGCCGGGGTCGGCGTGGTGTTCGCACTCGCCTCGGTGATCGCGATCGCCGTCGGCATCTTGATCCGGCACAGCGCGGGGGCCATTTCGCTCGTGCTGATCTACGCCCTCGCGGTGGAGAACCTGATCCAGCTCATCCCGAAGATCGGCAAGGACATCTACGAGTGGATGCCGTTCCGTGTCGCCGACAGGTTCCTCACCGGTTCGGGCCCCGCCAGGGCGGAAGCACCGTTGAGCCAGGCCGGATCGCTGGCCTACTTCGCCGGCTTCGCGCTGGTGCTGCTGGTCATCTCGCTGGTCGTCGCGAACAAGCGCGACGCGTAAGGACTTCCACAGGGGAGAAGCCGGATGCCTCGCTCGGGGGAGTGAGGCATCCGGACGGGGAGAAAAAGGGGAACAAGGACCGGGCCGCCTATCGGGGGGCAGCCCGGTCCTTTCCCGCGTAATGTCGGAATCCACTGGAGGGAGGGCTGATGATCGAAGCCACCGGACTCACGAAACGCTACGGCGACAAGCTCGCCGTCGATGACCTTTCCTTCACCGCCGAAGCAGGACGGGTGACCGGTTTCCTCGGCCCCAACGGGGCGGGGAAGTCCACCACCATGCGGATGATGCTCGGGCTCGACAACCCCACGTCGGGCTCGGTGACGATCGACGGCATGGCCTACCGCGAGCTGCGTGATCCACTTCGGACGGTCGGCGGCATGATCGACGCCACCTGGCGGCATCCCGGCCGCACCGCGCGCGAGCACCTCCGGTGGATCGCCGCGACGAACGGCCTCCCGGACAAACGCGTCGACGAGGTACTCCGGCTGGTGGGGCTCGACTCGGTCGCCCGCAAACGAGCCGGACAGTTCTCGCTCGGGATGTCGCAGCGGCTCGGGATCGCCACGGCACTGCTGGGCGACCCTCGGGTGCTGCTGTTCGACGAGCCGGTCAACGGGCTCGACCCCGAGGGCATCGTGTGGATCAGGAAGCTGATGCACGCGCTCGCCGCCGAGGGGCGCACCGTGTTCGTGTCCAGCCACCTGCTGCCGGAGATGGCACAGACCGCGCAGGACCTCGTCGTGATCGGCCGGGGAAAGCTGATCTACCAGGGCACGATGGAGGAGTTCGTCGGCCGAGCGAAGGGCCTCGGCGTGCGGGTTCGCAGCCCGCATCTGCCCGAACTGCGTACCGCGCTCACCGACAAGGGCGCCGAGTTCCGCGAGGAGGACGGCGCGCTCGTCGTGTCCGAAATGGACAGTGACACCATCGGCGAACTCGCGTTCGCCGCCGGCGCGACCCTCCACGAGCTGAAGCCGCTCACCGGCTCGCTCGAACAGGCGTACATGCAACTCACCGCCGAGTCCGTCGAGTACGGCGCCGGCGTACCGGAGGTGGCCCGATGACCGCGGCGAACATGCTCCGCGCGGAGCGGATCAAGCTGCTGAGCACGCGCACTCCCTGGTGGTGCGCGGCCATCGCGGTGGTGGTCGCCCTGGCCTACACCGCGCTCTTCTTCGGCTTCGTGCCGCTCGAAGGCCAGTCAGGCGTCACCTCGACTCAGGTCGCCAGCGCGCTCGGCCGCACCGTGGTGCTGGTCCTCGCCATCCTCGCGGCGGCGACGGAGTTCAACTGGGGCACGATGAAGCTGACCTTCCAGGCGGTGCCTTCGCGCGTGCCCGCCCTGCTGGCGAAGGGCGCCGTCGTCGGGGTGTTCTCCGGGCTGATCGGGCTGCTGGTGGGCTTCGGCTCGTGGGCGGTCGCGTACCTGATCAAACCGGCCGCCGACCTGGGCCTGGCTTCGGGCGCCGACTGGCGTGCGGTGGCGGGTCAGGGCCTGACCTTCTTCCTGACCGGTCTGCTCGGCGTCGGCCTCGGCCTGCTGTTCCGCAGCCCCGCGTTCGCGCTCGGGTTCGCCCTGGCCTGGACGCAGGTGCTCGAGGGACTCGTCGTGCTGATTCCGAAAGTGGGCGGCGACATCTACCAGTGGATGCCGTTCTTCGCGGCGAATCAGTTTTCCGGGCCGGATCTCACGGTGTCGATGTTGAAACTCGAACCACCGCTGGGGCCGTGGGGTTATTTGGCTTATTTCGGCGGTATCTGCGTGATTATCTATGCGGCTGGGCTGATGATCACCCATCGAAGGGATGCGTGAGCTTTTACCGCGGCCAAAGGAGTTAAGTCCACGTTAAGAGCCTGTGGCTTCTCTCACACGGAGCGGACATACTGTTCCAGCCCGGGCGATGCTCGGGATGAGCCTATTTTTCGGCTCTCGGCCCCGGAGGTGATCCTTGACGGTGGATTCCGGTCAGGGAGTAGAACGCATGATCCCGCAAGCCCGCACGGAAAGTATGCAGCCGCGGCTCGAGCCCATGCTCGACCTCGAATGGTCACAGGCGATCGAACTGCCCCGCACGGTCGCGTCCGCGACCCGGCCATCCGATATTCGCCGCGCCTGGGTACACCGCGCACCCGAAGATCTCGTTGTCGCGCTGTACCGCGCGTCCAGTGGAATGCACGGCGAAATCCCCGCGCCGTGGTGGCTTCGCGCCGTCGTGGACGGCAGGCTCGAATCGCGGGAACTCGGTTTCCGCATCGAAGATCGGATCGCCGGTCTGCTCGGCAGGCGTCCCGGCTGGGAATTCGTCCCGTGGGCCGCGGACGGAGAATCCGGTTACTGGGAGTTCATGCCCTCCGAACGCGGAGCGTCCGGGCATTCGATCCCGACCACGGTGCTGAACACCAGCCGCCACGACGGCTGGATCGACGTCCTCCCCGCCCATTCCAGTACGACGCCGTCGCCGATCGCGGTCGCCGGATTCGCCGGGCTGCGCTCGCGGCTGGGGGAGTTCGAAGCGGTCCGGTAACCCCCGCGTTTAATGGGCTGGTGGAAAACGAGGACCAGCCACGGATGCGCAGCGTGGTCAGCTATGTCAAACGCGGCGGCCGGATGACCGTCGGGCAGCAGCGAGCCTGGAACGAGCTCTGGCCGTCGCTCGGCCGCACCGTCGGCGAACTGCCCGAAGGACCGGTGGACTTCGACGACTGGTTCGGCAGGCAGGCGGCCGTGCTCGTCGAGATCGGTTCGGGCATGGGCGAGACCACGTCCCAGCTCGCCGCCGCCGCGCCGGAGCTCAACTACGTCGCGGTCGAGGTCTACGACCCGGGGCTCGGCCAGCTGATGTTGCGCGCCGAGAAGCTCGGGGTGAAGAACCTGCGGCTGATGCACGGTGACGCCGTCGTGCTGCTGACCTCGCACGTGGAGCCGGGCTCGCTGGCCGGGGTCCGGCTGTTCTTCCCCGACCCGTGGCCGAAGAAGCGGCACCACAAGCGGCGGATCGTGCAGCCGGAGTTCGTCTCGCTGGTGGCCTCGCGGCTCGCGCCGGGCGGCACCTTCCACATGGCGACCGACTGGGAGAACTACGCCGAGCAGATGATGGAGGTCTGTTCGGCCGAGCCGCTCCTGCGCAACCGCCACGCCGGCGAGCCCGGCGGCTGGGCGCCGCGGCCGGAGTGGCGGCCGATCACGAAGTTCGAGAACCGTGCCGACGTCGAAGGCCGGATCTCGCACGACCTGATCTTCGAGCGGGTCTGACGACGACACGGAAAGGGCCGGTCAGGACGTCCCCACGTCGCTGACCGGCCCTTTCTGCACACCCCGCGCCTTGGAACGCCCCCTGCGCGTCCCCGATGCCCGTTCGTCCCTCCCCCGACAGAGAGACGACCGGGCACCCGGCCCGTGGGTGGATCACCACCGACTCCACCCACGAGACCTGCCCGCCCAGGCGCCATGACGCCATTCGGGCGAATCTTTTTACTCGTCGGCCAGCGGCTCCGACTGCACCCGCTTGAGCGCCGGGGTCGAGACGGATGCCCCGAGCAACGCCACCCCGATTCCCAGCACCACGGGCGCCAGCAGCCACGGGCTCAGCACGACCGCCTCCTTCTCGACCAGGCTGTAGAGCCCCATGCCGACTCCGATCCCGACCACACCCGCGCCGATGGTGGCCACCATCGCGGGCAGGGCCGCTTCCATCCGCAGCGCCTTCGACAGCACCCGGACCGGTGTCCCGGCCGCGATGAGCGCCCCGAAGGTGCGGCGGCGGTCCATCACCGAGCCCGCGGTCGCCACGGCCGCGCTGCATCCGGCGAGCACGCCGGCGGCGATCAGGCCGATCACGGTGACCCGGCGCAGGTCGCCGAGCTCCTGCTGCTGACCGATCAGGTGCAGGCCGCGGCTGCCGACCTCCTGACCGGGGGCCGCCCCGACCAGCGCGGTCCGCACGACCTCGCCGTTCTCCGGGGTGGTCGGCACGATCACGTCGAAGCGCTCCGGAGTGATGCCCGCGGGCACCAGGGCCGGGTCGATGACGATCGTGCTGGAGGTGTCCTCGTCGCTCTTCGGGAAAACGTGCACGGGAGCCTTCGGGTCCAGCGGCGTACCGGCCTTGTCGTACTCCGACGTCACGCGATACGCCGCCGGGTCGATCGCGGACCCGCTGTAGATCGCGGGACCCGCCTGGCAGGAACCGGCGATGTTCACCCGCAGGAGTTTCGTGGCGTCCTCGCAGCTCATCACGAACGCCCGGTTCAAGCGCTGGGAGCGGGTCCCCGTCTCGCCGGTGGCCAGGTAGACCTGCCCGACCGAGACGGCCTTCTCGGTGATCCCGTAGCGGGCGAGGGAGGCGTTGGCCTGGTCGGCCGTCTGCTGCGCGTGGGCCGCGTCGGATTCGGCGTAGAGGACGTTGTCCTTGAAGGTCCGGCCGCCGCCCGCCATCGATTCGAACGAAGGCAGCAGGGTGAGCGCCATCGAGCCGGTGAAGACGGCCAGCACGACACCCGCGGTGGCGCGGTAGGCGCTCTTCGGGTCGTCGCGGAGCCTGCATCCGGCCAGCAGCGATGCCGGTTTGCGCCAGATCCGGACGAACGTGCCGCCGACCGCCGAGGTGACCCACGGTCCGATGATCGCCGCCGACCCGACCAGCAGGAACAGGCCGAGCATCACCATCGGCAAGCTGGCGTTGTCCTGGCTGATCGCGAAGAGGAAGAAGGCACCGGCCACGGGGATCGCGAGCAGCCGCCACCAGTGCAGCGGCTTGCGGGCGTGTGCCGAAGCCGCGAACAGCGGTGTCTTCAGCACTCGGCGGATGCCGAGGACCCCGGCGAAGACGACCAGCAGCGGGATCGCCACGGCGACCGCGACGGTCGAGCCGACCGACAGGCTGAAGTCCGACGCGAGCCAGGTTCCGCCGCCCCACGGGACGAACGTCGAGAGGCCTTGGAGCGCCGGTGCCACGAGGATGCCGAGCAGCGCGCCGACCACGGCGGACAACGCCGTCTCGGCGGCGACGATCTTCGTCACCTGGCCGGGAGTCGCCCCGGCCAGCCGGAGCGCCGCCATCCGCAGCTCACGCCGGGCGGCGGTGAGCCTGGCCGAAGACGCGACGAGCACCAGGCTCGGCACGAGCAGGACGATCACCCCGACCCAGGCGAGCAGTTCGAGCAGCGGATCGGGCTTCGCTTCCTTGTTCGGGAAGCCGTCCGCGGCCATCGCCGTCTTCGGCATCGACTCCGGGGTGTGGCCGACGACGGCGACCAGCTGCTCCGGATACATCAGCGCTTCGGGTCCGAGCGCGTCGACGAGTTTGCCGAACCGGTCCCCGAGCTGCGCCTGCGGCGTCGACTGGATCAGTTTCCCGAGAGCGGGGGAGACGATCGACTCGCCGGGCGCGGGCAGCCGAGGGATGCCCGGCGGCAGGCTGAGCATCGGCGAAGTACCGGTCTGGGCGATGTCGACGCGGGTGATCTCGCGGTCGCCCGAGTAGTCCTTGTTCGCCGCCATCAGCAGCGGCCCCGGCGCCTGGCTCTCCCCGGACCGGGAGTAGTAGCTGCCGGTGTCCTGCCAGATCGCCCGCTGGGAGCGGGCCTGCGTGGCGCCCGGGAGGGAGGCCAGCAGGAGCACCAGACTGGTCGCGACGGCGACCCCGACCGCGGTGAGGATGGCCGACGTGCGGGTCCGGCGGTCGACCCGGAGCACCCGCATGGCCAGCTGGAAGCTGTTCATCAGGCGGCCAGCCTCGTCGCGATCAGGCCGTCCCGGATGGAGACCGTGCGCGGCATGGCTTCGGCGAGCTCGCGGTCGTGGGTCACCACGATCACCGCGGCACCGCTGTCGGCGGCCGCGGCGAGCAGCGCGTCCATGGTGGCGCGGCCGGTGCGGGTGTCGAGCGCACCGGTCGGCTCGTCGGCGAAGATCACCTTCGGCCGGTGCGTCAGCGCCCGGGCGATCGCGACGCGCTGCGCCTCGCCGCCGGAAAGCTCACCGGGGCGGCGCTTCTCCTTGCCCGCGAGGCCGAGCTTCGCCAGCCATTCGCGGCCGGCCTCGATGGATTCCTTACGGCCCTTGCCACCCAGGAGCGACGGGAGCGCGACGTTCTCCTCGGCGCTCAGTTCCGCGACGAGCATCCCGGACTGGAACACGAAGCCGAACTCGGTGCGCCGCAGTTCGCTGCGCTTGCGCTCGTTGAGCTGGTCGACCCGCTGCCCGGCCAGGAAGATCTGCCCGGAGTCGGCGCGGAGGATGCCGGCGAGCACGTGCAGCAGGGAGGTCTTGCCCGAGCCGGACGGCCCGACGATGGCGACCGCGTCACCCGCCTGGATGTCGATGTCGATCCCGGCCAGCGCGTGCTGCGTGCCGTACCGCTTCACCAGCCCGCGGCCCGAAAGCACCGGCTGCCCTGTCCACTGTGGATCTACCACCGTGATTCTCCCTAGTCAGTCACTTGTGTTCTGCTTCGGGAAAGAGCTTCGCGGTGAACCGCCCGTGTCCACTTCGGGCAGACGGCCAGTGCTGATCACCCGCGCATCGGCCGATCGGCCGACCCGGCTCGGGCCGGTCGGCCAAGGTGCGGACGCCTGCCGATCCTCTACCGTCACGGTGTGACAGCAGGTCCGGCCCAGAACAAGTTCCCCGCGCGGGTAAGTGCGCTCGCGCGACGTATCGGCATGCCCGCCGTCGTCCTGCTGGCCGCGCTCGCGTTCGACCTGGTCTTCGTGACCGACGCCGCCTTCGACGACACCGGCGCGCGCGGGATCGATCTCCTGCTCTTCCCCGGCATCTTCGCGATGGTGTTCTGCGCGCTCTGGGCGCAGAAGCGGGCCGCCGTCGCCGCCGTCGCGGCCTCGGTGGTACTGGTGGCGTACACGCTGGTCGTCCGGTATTTCGACATCCCGGCCTACTCGAGCGTGCTCGCCCACCTGTCCATCACCGAGGTGGTGGCGGGGGTCGAGATCCTGTTCTACGCCGCGCGCCGGACACGGCCGGGTGTCGCGTTCGCCGTGATCGCCGGCCTGGTGCTGGCCACGCTGACCGCGGTGTCCGGCCGGTACTACCCCGGCAGCGAGTCGAACGGCACCATGGCGCAGGCGATGCTGTTCGGCGGGCTCCTGCTGGGCGGCACGCTGCTCTTCGCGATCCCCGGGCGCGACCGGACGGCGCATCCGAAGAACTACGAGAAGCTGCAGAAGCTCAACAAGCTGGTGATGGGCCAATGGCCGCTCATCGGCATGCTGGCCATCGCGCTGATCCTGGAGTTCGGCTTCACCTACGAGAGCGGGGCGCACGGCTTCCCGATCCTGGTCTGCTCGATCGTCGCGGCGATCATCGCGGTCGCCGCACCACGGCGGCCCGCCGACGCGATGGTCGCGCTCACCGCGGTCATGTTGCTGTCGGCGCTGGTGACGCCGTTCCTCCGGCTTCGCTACGACTACCCGACCCCAGGCGGCGTGCCGGGCACTCAGATCGTGGCGGGGATGGGCCTGGTCGTCACGCTGGTCCGCGCGGTCGGGCTCAGCAAGGCCGTGTCCCGCGTCACCGCGCTGTCGGCGGTGGTCGCCGTGGCCGCCGTCCTCAACGCCACCCGGCCTTCCCCCAGGCTGATGACCGACCCGGACGACATCGCGGGCCTCGCCGTCGTCGGGCTGCTGCTGCTCGGCATTTCGGTGGCGGTCGGCCTGGCGTTGCGGTCCCGGGATTCGGAACGCACGCAGGTCATCCAGTCGGCGATCAGCGACGCGCAGACGTCGGAGCGGATGGCGCTCGCGCGGGAACTGCACGACGTGGTCGCCCACCACGTGACCGGGATCGTCGTGCAGGCGCAGGCGGCGAAGATGATGGGCGAGAAGAATCCGCAGGTCGCGGTCGAGGCGATGGGCCGGATCGAGGACGCGGGGGTGGAGGCGCTCGCGGCGATGCGGCGGCTCGTGCGGAGTATGCGCGGTGACGCCCCGGCCGGGAGCAGCGAGTTCAGCGAACAGGCCACCACCGATCTCGCCGCCGACCTGCGGACGCTGATCGAACGGTCGAACCACGGCGTGAAGACGTCGATGAAGCTCGAACTGCCGCCGAACGTGCCGCACGAGGTCGGGCGGTCGGCGTTGCGGCTGGTGCAGGAGTCGCTGACGAATATCGGCAAGCACGCGTCCGGCGCGAAGGAGGCGCTGGTCATCGCCGAGGTGACCGACAACGAACTGCACCTCCAGGTGACCGACGACGGACGCGAACCACAGGGCCGTCCGGCCGGCGGGTCGGGCGGCTACGGTCTGATCGGCATGCGCGAACGGGTCGCCCTGCTGCACGGCCGGCTCACCGCCGGACGGGCGCCGGGCGGCGGATGGCGCGTCGAAGCGTGGCTACCCCTTGAAGGAGAAGAGTGATCCGGGTATTGATCGCCGACGACCAGGACATGGTGCGGATCGGCTTCCGGATGATCCTGGACGCGCAGGACGACATCGAAGTGGTCGCCGACGTGCCGGACGGTGTTTCGGCGGTCGCGAAGGCGCGCGAACTGCGGCCGGACGTCTGCCTGCTGGACATCCGCATGCCGGGCATCGACGGGCTCGAGGTCACCAAGCAGCTCGCGGGCCCGGACGTCGCCGATCCGCTGAAGGTCGTGGTGGTCACGACGTTCGACCTCGACGAATACGTGCACACCGCGCTGCGGAACGGCGCGAGCGGGTTCCTGCTGAAGGACGCCGGGCCCGCGCTGCTGATCGAAGCCGTGCGAGCGGCCGCGCGCGGGGACGCGCTGGTCTCGCCGCAGATCACCGTCCGGCTGCTGAAGCATTTCGACGGCGGAGCGGTGAAACGCGACGTCACCCCGCCTTCGGAACCGCTGACCGCGCGGGAGCTGGACGTGGTCAAGGCGGCCGCGAAGGGGCTGACGAACACCGAGATCGGGGCGGAGCTGTTCCTGTCGCTGTCCACGGTGAAAACCCATCTGGCGTCGGTGCAGGGCAAGGTCGGCGCGCGGAACCGGGTGGAGATCGCGGCCTGGGCGTGGCGGAGCGGCGTCGTGGACTGAGCTGCTTTTGTTCCCCCGGTGTCCCGGCAGGGCGCGCCGACAAGGCGATGGTGCCGTTCACGCGTAAGCCGCGCCCTGGCGACGAGATAGCGAGTCGGTGCGACAAATGGCACCCGTAAGCTCCATTCATGCAACGCCGTTTCCACGCTCCTGTCGTTCTCCCCGCCGACCCCGCTTGTTCGTTGCTGCGTGACGCCGTGGTCGACGTGGACGAGACGGGCCGCGTCACCCATGTCGGTCCCCTGTCCGGGGCCCCCGAAACGTCCGCTCCCGTGACCCGGTTGAGCGGCATCCTCCTGCCCGGTCTGGTCAACGCGCACGCGCACAGCCCGATGACGCTGCTGCGCGGCATGGGCGGCGACCTGCCGCTGCTGCCGTGGCTGACCGAGATCATCTGGCCCACCGAGGCGAGGCTGGAGCCCGCCGACATTCGCACCGGCATGATGCTGGGCTCGATCGAGATGCTGCGGCACGGCGTCACGACCAGCGCGGAGATGTACTTCGAAGGCGAGCAGCTCGCCGACGCGGTGCTCACCACCGGTGGCCGGGTGGTGCTGGGCCCGCCGATCATGGAACTGCCGGGGATGGACTGGCGCGCGATGCTGAAGAGTATCGAACGCTGGATCGACACCGACGGTCTCCGGTTCGGGCCCGGCGAACGGATCGAGGTCGGCTACGGGCCGCACTCGGCGTACATGCTGAACGAGGAGGCGCTGCGGGCGACCGCGGAATCGGCGGCCGAGCGGGGCGCGCTCGTGCAGATCCACGTCGCCGAAGCGGCGCTCGAAGACGTCAAGCAGCGTGAAGCGCACGGCTCGGTGCCCGCGCTGCTGGAGAAGGTCGGGATGCTGCGGGGGCGGACGCTGGCCGCGCACGCGATCCACCTGTCCGACGAGGACATCGCGCTGTTCGCCGCGCGCGGCGTCGGGATGGCGCACTGTCCCGGATCGAACGCGAAACTCGCCTCGGGCATCGCCCGGGTGACGGAGCTGCGGAAGGCGGGCGTCGCCATCGGGCTCGGCACCGACGGCCCGGCGTCGAACGACGACATCGACCTGTGGGAGGAAGTGCAGCTCTCGGCGATGTTCGCGCGGCTCGCGACCGGTGACTCGACCGTGCTGACCGCGGCCGACGCGTTCCTGCTCGGCACCCGCGGCGGCGCGGACGCGCTGGGCCGGACCGACATCGGCGCGCTGGAAGCGGGCCGATGGGCGGACATGGTGCACGTCGACCTCGACGACCCGGCCTTCGCGACCGGTATCGACGTGCCCGACGAGCAACTGCTCTCGAACCTGGTGTGGGCAGCGGGCTCACGCCGCGTCCGCGACGTATGGGTGGCGGGCGAAAAGGTCGTCGGCGACGGCGAACCCCTGCGGGTGGACCGTGCGAAAGTGCAGAGCGAAGTCGCCCAAACCTCCGCGCGCCTGCGCTCTTGACTCACCTACCCAGCCCCCCACCCGTCCCAGGGGGCGGCCCCGAGGCCAGTCTATCGGGGGTGGGGGCGGGGCCGGCGGAAAAGTGCTGCTCAGGGGCTGGTTGTCCACAATGGGACGGGGGTGTGGACAACTGGTCCGCGCACCCGATGTGGCATGGGGGACGTTGAGCGGCACCAGTGCCACATTGGGCGCAAGTCACGACCGCGCGAGCCGAGGCCGAGGTTCCCAATGTCGCATTTGAGGCGCTGAGCGTCTCAGATGCGACATTGGGAACCTTCCAGGGACGAGCGGGTCAGACCAGGCCGCGCGGCCTGAGGGTCACGTCGGTCGGGTGCGCGTCACCGGTGGCGGAGACCGCGGCGAGAACGGCGGCCGCGACGGATTCGGGGCGAAGGAAGCGTTCCGGCTCGTACGCGC
This sequence comes from Amycolatopsis lurida, assembly GCF_900105055.1. NCBI lineage: Bacteria > Bacillati > Actinomycetota > Actinomycetes > Pseudonocardiales > Pseudonocardiaceae > Amycolatopsis > Amycolatopsis lurida. The sequence continues at coordinate 4,188,608 of NZ_FNTA01000004.1, read as the reverse complement.
GACCTTCGTCGGCGACGATCGCCTGCTGCATTTCGGTGTCCGTGCGGCCGGGGTAGATCGACGTCACCCGGAGTGCGGACTCCTCCTCGCGCAGCGAGTCGGCGAAGGCCCGGACGGCGAACTTGCTCGCGGCGTACGGCCCCCAGCCCGGCCGCGCGTTCTGCCCGGCGCCCGAGTTGATCACGACGACGTGGCCCTTCGAAGCGCGCAGCGCGGGCAGCAGCAGCCTGGTCAGCGTCACGACGCCGAGGACGTTGACCTCGAAGTTCGCCCGCCAGTCGGCGTCGGTCGCGGTCTCGACCGTGCCGAGCCGCGCCACGCCCGCCGAATGCACCAGCACGTCCAGTTCGCCGATTTCGGCGGTCGCCGTCTCCAGCGTCTCCGTATCGGTCAGGTCGATCGGCCACGGCTTCGCCTCGGGCAGTGTGCCCGCCAGTTCGCCGAGCGCGCCGGCGTCGCGTCCGCCGAGCAGCAACCGGTGGGTCGGGGCGAGCGCGCGAGCGGCCGCGGCACCGATACCGCGGGTGGCGCCGGTGACGAGAGCCAAGGGGAGATCAGCCATGCCGGCCACGCTAGTGGGTTCGGATCCGGACCGGTCAACGCGTGTCCGGAGGCGTAACTCGCGTGCTCAGCGGCCGCATACGACGGGAGGCGTCGCCACCCTCGGGAACCGGATGGAACCACGCGTGAACGACCCGGTGAGGTTGTCCGCGAAGCGGACGGCCGTCAGGGGTTCCCGCACCGACGCGTCGATCGCGACGAGATCCGGGCAGTCGAGCGCCGCTCGGGCGGCGGCGACGTCCGCGGAGCGGACCGGGCCGCCTTCGGTGATCGGGAGCCGCGCCGAATTCGCCAGCTCCCACACCGGGGGCAGCCATTTCTGGTGGCCAGGACGGCCGCCGGGGAGCGACGTCGAATGCGCGGCGAACGGGTTGGCGAGGCCGTAGCCGTCGCGCAGCCGCATGTCGAGCGGGATCAGCAGGCCGAGCGCGCCCATGCTGTCCGCCGCGACGGTCACGTACGGCCGGTCCGACGGGTACGCGTACCAGCGCCTGGTCGTGTAGTCCTGGATCAGCACCGCCGGGCCTTCCACACCGCGGACGGCCGCCAGCGCCGACGGCATCAGCGGGTGACCGGCGTAGTCCTCCGCCAGGATGGGATGTTCGTGCCCGGTCGACCGCGACCAGAACGATCGCTCGTCCGTGACACCCACGGCACGCGGAGAAGCCGAATACGCCGGACGGAGCGACGCGGCGGCCACGAACGCCCAGATCCCGACGGCGACCAGAAGGGACACGGTCACCCTCGTCACCGGCAGGGCCAGCACCGGCAGGAGCAGGCAGAACAGCGCCGGGAGCAGCATGCGCCCGTGCATGAAATCCCCGCCGACCCGGATCACGTACCCCGCGAGCAGCACCGCTCCGGCCACCGGAACCGCGGCGAGCACCACGAAGGTCTTGTCCACAGTGGACGAAACCGTGACGCCCGCGGCGACGAGCAGCAGCAGCGGGAGCCACAGCCAGTACGGCTGCACGAGATCGGCGAGGTACGCCCATCCGCGGTCCCAGTTCGCTTCCGACGCCTCCTTGACCAGTGCGGTGTTCGGCGTCAGCAGACCGTAGTAGCCCATCCGGAACACCTGATACGCCAACGGGAGCGCGGCCGCCACGGCCATCAGGCCCACCGCCCGGCGACGTCCTGGCCGCGCGAGGACGATCAACGCCACCAAGGCGACGGCGCTGAAGACCGCGAGGTCGGGCCGCACCAACGGCCCCAGCCCGGCGACCAGCGCGACCGGCCAGGTGCGCAAATTGTCCATTGTGGACGTACGGCGGACGAGCAGCCACCAGGTACCGCCCAGCCACAAGGTGATGAGCCCGGTCTCGAGCCCGGACGTCGCGAAGTCGCGGAACGGCGGCAGCGCGCAGACCACCAGCGCCCCGGCGGGCGCGAGTCCGTGGAACGCCAATGGCTGGTAGAGCCGCCGTGCGCCGTCCAGGCCGAAGAACAACCCGGCGACGGAGAAGACCAGCCCGGTGATCACGGAGACCCATTCCAGCGGTACCCCCGGGATCAGCCCGAGCACACTCAGGATGGCCGTCCACAAAGGACTGGTGTTGGTCTCGACCCGCTCGCCGACGTTGAACACCGGCCCGTTGCCCGCGAGGATCTGGCGGACCGTCCGCAGCACGATCAGCCCGTCGTCGCTCATCCAGCGGCGGCGCCAGGCCAGATCGGCGTAGACCATCAGCACCAGGCCGAACCCGACCCAAGTCCAGGTCGACGGCCTCAGGTACCAGGCCCGCGAAGGCCAGTCGGGCGTGCTCTCGCCCGTGGTCGTGTTCGTCTGCGTCATGGCCCCGCCCGGCTCGGTTGCGTGCGCAGCAGATCAGGCCCGCGGCCCACGAGTCAAACCGCACGGCCCGACAGGCAGGACTGTGGCCATTTCCTCCCTTCCATGGTCAGCCGCGCGGTGACCTCGAAGCCCGCCTGCCCGAGCAGGTCCGCGACCCGGCCGGGATCCAGCAGGTAGGCGTCGTAGGTGACCGGGTGGCCATACGCCGTCTCCGGGCTCAGCCGCTCGTCGCCGACGTGGAAACCGAGCAGCAGACGACCACCGGGCGCGAGCGTGCGACGGAACTCCGCGAACACCGCCGGGAGCTCCTCCGGCGGCAGGTGGAAGATCGACCACCAGGCGACAAGACCGCCCAGCTCGCCGTCCGGGAAATCCAGGGCGGTCATCGAGCCGACCGAAAACCGCTGGTCAGGGTGCTGACGACGGGCGACCTCGACCATTTTCGGCGACAAATCGACACCGGTGACGTCGAGGCCGAGCGACGCCAGGTGAGCGGTGACGTGGCCGGGACCGCAGCCGACGTCGACGACCGGGCCGCGCACCTGCTCGGCGAACGCGGCGAGCATCGCGCGGCTGATCGGCTCCTGGTGGAAGAGCGGCCTGATCCGCGCCGCGTAGTCCTCGGCGACGGTGTCGTAGGACTCGCGGGTGGCGTCGAGATGGGAAGTCACGGTCGGCGACGTTAGCGGGACCCACCGACACTTTGTGGCTAAGGCGTGACTCGCGTGATCGGGCGGCGATCACGGGTCGAGCAGGCCGGCGTCCCTGGTCAGATCTTCCGGAGCTCCCGGCGAGGTCACCGGCGTGCAGCCGGTCGCGGGGTCCGCCGCCGAGTCGGTGCCGTTGTAGTGCGCGACACCGGAACGGGTGAGCTGACGTGAGCCGGCGTCGAAGCACACCTGGTACGAGCCCGGAGTCAACCGTTCGAAGGCGTATCGCCCGTCCGGGCCGGTCACGGTTGAGCCGACCTCTTTGCCCGAAGCGTCCTTCAACGTCACCTTCACGTCCGGGACGCCGAGCTCGTCGCGGCTCTGGAGGCCGTCCTTGTCCTTGTCCAGCCACACGAAATCGCCCAGCCTGCTCGACGGCGCGTTCAAGCCCGCCGCGAGCGTCAGGTCCTTCCGCTTGCGAGGGCCGACGGTGGTGGTCGCGGTGCAGCCGCTCGCCGGGTCGGCGTCCGAATCCTTCGCGTCGTCGCCCGCGTCCTTCGCCGTATACGTGAAAGGAAGCCCGGCGATGTCGAAGCAGACCTGGTAGATGCCGTCCTTCAGCTTGGTGAAGCGGTATTTGCCGTCGGCGTCGGTGGTGAGCGTCCCGAGCGCCTTGCCCGACGCGTCCTTCAAAGTCGCCTTCACGCCCTGAACGCCCGGCTCCCCGGCGTCCTGCAATCCGTTCCGGTCGAGGTCGTTCCAGACGAACTCGCCGATCTCGTCGATCGCGGGCGGCGGGGTGACCTTGATGGTCGTGGTCGTGGTCGCGGTCTTCTTCGGCAGAGTCCCACTGGAGACGGTCGCGGTGCTGACGTGGCCGTTGTCCGCCTCGGTGACGTTCTTGTGGTCGCAGGTGACGGTCGCGGACTTACCGGCTTCGAGGGTCGCGATCGGGGCGGGGTTCGCGTCGCAGTACGGGTCTTCGACCTTGATGGCGGTCAGCTTCGTGGTGCCGTCGTTGGTGACGGTGAACCGGTAGTTCGCGGTGGTACCCGCCTCCAGGGTGGCCGTGGCGCCCCAGGCGCCGCTCGCCGGATCCCGCACCTCCGCCCTCGCGGAGAACGAGTCGACCCGCAGGTGGACGCAGTCCCACATGACCCAGTTGCGGTCGGTGGCGGCGAAGAACTTCACCGAACCGGCCGACGGCGGGGCGATCGACGGCGGGAAATCCTGCCGGGCCAGTTTGCCATCGGCCTCGACGGCGTGCACGACCTTGAGCTTGTTCTCCAGGACGACCTTGCCGGACCCGTTGTAGAACCGCAGCCCCGTCTCCTGGACGGCGTCCGCGCGCTGGACGTTCGTGCCGGTCCAGTCGGTCAGGGTGTAGACGCCGCCGGGCACGAACTTCATCGCCGCGTAGGCGGTGCTGACCATCTTGTCCGGCGTGGAGATCAGGGCGTATTTGCCGCCGTCCGGCTGATAGCCGCCGGCCGTCGACAACCTGGGTTGCTTGCTCCTCGGTGTGCCGGGAGGCACCGGGGCGGCCGGGTTGAACGTGTAACCGGCGGGCGGGCTGCCCTGCTCGACGCTCGGGTTCGGCGCGGCGCCACCGGTGCAGCCGGGCGGGACGGTCGCGGCCTGTGCGGACGCGGGAAGAATGCCCGCCACGAGTGCGCCTGCCGTCATCAACACCAGAGCCCTTTTCACAGGGCTGAAGCTAATGAGCGCGGCGGCGATCCGTAATCACCGAACGGTGTCGTCCGGCGCCCCGATCAGGCAGATCAAGTCTCGCCGAGAGTGATCGGGGCGCCGGAGGCCACTACTTGACGCCGATGCGGCCGACCTGGCCCCAGCGGCCCTTCTTCCACACCGACACGATCGACGGCCGCGGCTGCGACGTGCCGCCGTCCGGCCAATGCGACGTCGGGTTCGCGGAGCCGGCCGCGTCCTCACCCGGGTGCTGCACGGCGACGAGCACCAGGTGGTCGGTCACCACCGGGCCGCAGCATTCCGCGCCGACCGGGACCGACAGGAACTGCTTGACGTGCCCGCGCTCCGGGCCGTCGACCGGCACCGAGAACAGGCCGTCGTGCGAGCCCAGCGCGTTGCCGTCGGTGGAGATCCACAGGTTCCCGTGCCGGTCGAACGCGACGTTGTCCGGGCAGGAGATCGGGCTGACCTGCTCCTTCGGGAAGCCGCCGAAGTAGGTGTCCGCCGTCTTCGGGTCACCGCAGACCAGCAGGAGCCGCCAGGAGAACTTCGTCGACGCGGCGTCTCCGCCGTTCTCTTCCCACTCCAGGACGTGGCCGTTGCGGTTGTTCGGCCGCGGGTTCGCCTCGTCGACGTTCGCCTTGCCGGCGGGGCCACGCTGGCTGTTGTTGGTCAGCGCCGCGTAGATCCGGCCGTTGACCGGGTTCGGCTCGATGTCCTCGGGCCGGTCCATCTTGGTCGGCTGGACCTTGTCCGCCGCCTCGCGGGTGAAGACGTAGACCTCTTCGGCGGTAAAACCGTCCACAAAGGACTTGTCACCGGCGGCCAGCGGGATCCACTCGCCGACACCGTCGAATTCGCCGTCCGCCGGGAGCTTGCCGGTGCCGTCGATCTCGGCGGCCGGGCTGTCGCCGGTGAACCGGCCGACGTACAGCGTGCCGTCGTCGAGCAGCGCCGAGTTGTGGCGACGCGCGTGCGCGCTCTTGCCCGGCTTGTACTTGCCCTTGGAGACGAACTTGTAGATGTACTCGAAGCGCTCGTCGTCACCCGAGTAGACGGCGACGCGGCCGTCCTTGGTGATCTTGATGTTCGCGGCCTCGTGCTTGAACCGGCCGAGCGCGGTGTGCTTGATCGGCGTCGAGTTCGGGTCGTTCGGGTCGATCTCGACGACCCAGCCGAACCGGTTGGCCTCGTTGGGCTCCTGCGCGAGGTCCCAGCGCTTGTCGAACCGCTCCCACTTGCGGGTGCTTTCGGTGCCGGAGAAGCCGTACCGCTTCAGGCGTGCCGCCGCCACGGGGTCGGTGACCTTGGCCGCGTTGGCGAAGTACTGGTTGACGTTCTCCTCGCCGGAAAGCACGGTGCCCCAAGGGGTCACGCCGCCGGCGCAGTTGTTCTGCGTGCCGAACACCTTGCGGCCGGTCGGGTCCGCGGACGTCTTGAGGTACTTCGAACCGGCGGCCGGGCCGCGCACCTCGAACGGGGTGTTCAGCGTGATGCGGCGGTTGAACGGGCTCGGCGTCACCCGCAGGGCGCCACCGATCGGGTCGCGGAAGGCCTGGACGACCGAAAGGCCGTGCGCCGCCCACGCGATCTTGACCTGCTCCTCGGTCGGGTTCTTCGGGTCGTACTGGTCGGCCGGGAACATGTGGACCTCGGTGGTGTACTCGTGGTTCACCACCATGAGGTTGCGGATGCCCAGCGGATCCTGCGGGATCAGGCCGACGAAGTCGCAGTTGTACCCGAACTGCTTCGCCTGCGCGGCCGCGGTCTGCTTGTGGAAGTCGAACTTCGGCGCGCCCCACTCGACGGCGTCGCCCCAGCGGATGACGACGCGCTGCTCGTAACCCTCGGGGATGGTGACCGCGTCGAGCGTGTTCGGCGGCACCGCTTCGAAGTCGGTGCCCGGCACCGGACGTCCGGGGCGGCCCGGTTTCCCGTGGCCCGCGGCGGAAACGCCAGCCGGGGTTTCGGCGGCGGCCGTGCCGGACAGCGCGGCGAAACCACCGGCGGCCGCGGCCATCACGGCGCTCGCCTTCAGCGCGCCACGGCGGGACAGCACGTTCTTGACGACGTCGCCGAAGTACTCGTTGTCCGACGTGTTCGGCTCGGGGTGGGCGCACGCGTTGCCGCAGCGGTACTCGCAGGTGACCGCGGAGCGGCCACCGGGGTGGGAGGTGATCAACGGCAGCAGCCGCTGAGGCTCGAAGGACACAGGGCCTCCATGGTCGCGGTGGGTACACGTAGTCCAGTCGGGGGAACGCCGTGACGTTAAGCGACCAAAACGATCCAGCTCTGGCCAGAAGATGAACAGCGTGCGAACGAGCGATGGCGCGCTGCCGGACCCGGTAGCGCGCCATCGACCAAAAGTACTGCTAGATCGTTGCTTGTCGACTAAGAACCGATGTCGGCCAGGCCGTGCCTGCCGGGTTTCCACACCGCCACGACCGAGGGACGCGGCTGGGTTTCGCCGCCATCCGGCCAATGGGAGGCCGGTTTGTCGGCGTTCGCGCCGTCCACTTCACCCGGATGCTGGACACAGACCGTGACGATCTTCCGCTCGACGATCGGGCCGCAGGTCTCCGCGCCGCGCGGCACGGTGAGGAACAGCTTGAGCTCCCCGCGGTTGCGGCCTTCCAGCGGTACCGAGTAGAGACCGTCGTTGATGCCGAGGGCGCCCGCCGAGTCGGTGGAGATCCACAGGTTGCCGTGCCGGTCGAAGGCCACGTTGTCCGGGCTGGAGATCGGCGAGACCTGGTCCTTGGGGAAGCCGGCGAAGTAGGTGTCCGGCGACGCCGGATCACCGCACACCAGGAACAACCGCCAGCTGAAGGTCAGCGCGAGCGCGTCCCCGCGACGCTCTTCGAGTTCCAGCACCTGACCGTGCTTGTTGTTCAGCCGCGGGTTGGGCTCGGTGGCGCCTTCCTTGCCGGGGTTGCCGCGCTCGACGTTGTTGCTCAGCGCGCAATAGATCCGGCCGGTGTACGGATGGGCCTGGATGTCCTCGGGACGGTCCATCTTGGTGGCGCCCACCCGGTCGGCCGCCTCGCGGGTGAAGACGTAGACCTCTTCGGCGGTCATTCCGTCCACAAAGGACTTGGTGCCGGACGCCAGCGGGATCCATTCGCCGCCGCCGTCGAATTCGCCGTCACTGGGCAGTTTCCCGGTGCCGTCGATCTCCGCGGGGGGGCTGTCGCCGGTGAACCGGCCGACGTAGAGCGTGCCGTCGTCGAGCAGGGTCATGTTGTGGCGCCGGGCGTGCGTGCTGTTCCCCGGCTTCATCCGGCCCTTCGAGATGAATTTGTAGATGTACTCGAAGCGCTCGTCGTCGCCGGAGTAGGCGACCACGCGGCCGTCCTTGGCGACGCGGATGTTCGCCGTCTCGTGCTTGAACCGGCCGAGATGCGTGTGCTTGACCGGGGTGCTGTCCGGGTCGTTCGGGTCCAGTTCGATCACCCAGCCGAAGCGGTGGGCCTCGTTCGGCTCCCTGGCGATGTCCCAGCGCGCGTCGAACCGCTCCCACTTGCGGGTGGTCGCGGTGCCCTTGATGCCGTAGCGCCCGTAGCGCTTGCGCTTCACCGGATCGGCCACGGTGTCCGCGTTCCCGAAGTATTGGTTGATGTTCTCCTCGCCGGACAGGATCGTGCCCCACGGCGTGACGCCGCCCGCGCAGTTGTTCATCGTGCCCAGCACCACCGTGCCGGTGGGATCGGCGGCGGTCTTCAGGAGGTCGCTGCCCGCAGCCGGGCCCGTGACCTTGAACGGCGTGTGCAGCGTGATCCGCCGGTTGTAGCGGGACATCTTCGGCCGCAGGTGCCCGGTGTCGCGTCCGCGCGACACCTGGACGACGGTCAGCCCGTGGGCCGCCCACGCGATCTTGACCTGTTCCTCGGTCGGGTTGTTCCGGTCGTAACCGCGGAACATGAACTCTTCCGAGGTGTACTCGTGGTTCGTGACCAGGAGCGCGGAGAGCCCCCAGTGGTCCAGCGGCAGGAGCGCGGCGAAGTCGCAGTTGTAGCCGAACTGCTTCGCCTGCGCCTCGGCGGTCTGATGGTCGAAGTCGAACTCCGGCGCGCCGGGCAGCACCGCGTCACCCCAGCGGATGACAATGCCCTGCTCGTAGCCCTCGGGCACCACGACGGCGTCGAGGGTGTTCGGCTGGACTCGCTCGTAATCCGTGCCGGGTGGCGGCTTCGGACGGCCCTCGGGGGCGGCGGAGGCAGGCGCGGCCAGCGCGAGCGGGGTGCCGGCGGCCAGCGCGACGACGGCGGTCGCCTTCAACGCGCCGCGGCGGCTCACCGCGCCGAGCACGTCGGCGAAGGTGGGGTTGTCCGATGTGTTCGGCGCGTCGTGGAAGCACGCGTCGCCACAGCGGTAGGTACAGGTCACTGACGCTCGGCTTGGTGAGTGGCCGGCCAGCAACGGAAGGAACTTCACGCGGACCTCCGGTCAGGCAGTTCGGGAGGTCGACGCTAAGGCACCGGACCGACGAGAGGAAACCCCTCGTTGGTCCGGTGTTCACCCTTTGTTCGGATTTACATCTCTTCGCCCACGAGGGCGGCTTCGGCCGGAACCGTGTGCGGGTCGGCGGACTTCTCGCGGATCGTCAGCAGGGCGCCGGCCAGCACGCAGAGGATCGCGGCGATCACGAACGGCGCCTGCTTGGCGCCGAACCACTCGGCCAGGTGACCGACGACGGTCGCGGCGACCGCGCCGCCGAGCCAGCGGCAGAAGTTGTACCCGGCGCTCGCGACCGGACGCGGAGCGCCGCTGATCGACATCGCCGTACCGGTGAAGAGCGTGTTGAGCAGGCCCGACACCAGACCGGACAGGATGATGCCGACGACCAGCACCGGCTTGCTCGGGATCGCCATGACCAGCAGCAGGACGGCGTAACCGAAGACGGCGACCACGGTCGCGTGCCGCTCACCGAGCTTCGCGGCGAGCTTCGGCGCCAGCACCACGCCCGCGACGGCGACCGAAAGGCCCCAGCCGCAGAAGATGAGGCCGACGGCGACGGCGCTCCACTCCAGCACGAACGGCGACCAGGCCAGCACGACGAAGAACGCGGCGGTGTAGAGCGCGGAACCGATCGACGTACGCAGGAGCCCGCCGTGCTTGAGCGCGCGGAACGGGTCGAGCAGGCGGATCTTGGGCCGCTTCTCCTTCGCGTCGGCGGCCAGGAAGATCGAGCACAGTACGAGACCGCACAGCATCAGCAGCGAAGTGCCGAGGAACGGGCCACGCCACGAGATGCTGCCGAGCAGGGCGCCCAGCAGCGGGCCGACCGCGAGACCGACACCGAGCGCGGCCTCGTACAGCAGGATCGCGCCCGCTTGGCCGCCGGTCGCGGCGCCGACGATGACCGAAAGCGCGGTCGCGATGAAGAAGGCGTTGCCGAGTCCCCAGACCGCGCGCAGCCCGATGAGCTGCTCGATCGACCCGGACGCGGCGCACAGCGCGGTGGCGACCACGACCAGCGTCAGCCCGACGACCACGGTCCGCTTGGCCCCGAACCGGGCACTCATCGCGCCGGTCACCAGCATCGCGACCGCCTGGACGCCGAGGTAGCTGGAGAACAGCAGGGTCACTTCGGAGGGCGTCGCCTTCAGGCCCTCCGCGATCGACAGCAGGATCGGGTCGACGAGCCCGATGCCCATGAACGCGATGACCGCGGCGAACGCGGTGATCCATACCTGTTTGGGCTGTCCCTTGACGGCGTCCAACAGGCTCGAGTGGTGCTCAGCGCTCATCGCGGATCAGTTCCTCCTTCTTGTCTTCGTGCAGCAATCGGGTGAAGGCGGGGAGCGCGGCTTCGATCGCGATGCGGTCGGTCTCGTCGAGTTGGAGGAGGCGTTCGCGGAGGAACTCCTCCCGCGCGACGATCAAGTGCCGATGGAAGCGCTGCCCCACCTCGGTGACCTCGACGAGCACCGCCCGGCCGTCGGCGGGATCGCGGCGGCGGCTGACCAGGCCCAGCCGTTCGAGACGGCGGACGACGTCGGTCATCGTCGGCATCCGGACCCGCTCGAGGTCGGCGAGCGTGCTCATCCGGCGCGGACCACCGTTGAGCAGCTCCGACAGCACCGAACCCTGCGTCAGGGTGAGCCGCACCTGCGGCGTCTCCCGGCGGACGAGGTAGTACAGCCGGAACACCAGCGGGCGGAGCCGGTGGGCGAGGCCGGCGACTTTCGTGGTCACTTAGCCATGCTAACTAAAATTACTGAGCATGGCTAAGTAATCTGCCGCACAGGTTCGCCGGACAGCGCCTAGGGTTGGGGGTGTGGAAGCGGTGATCTTCGATCTCGACGGTGTCCTGGTGGATTCGGAAAAGATGTGGGACGAGGTCCGCCGGGCGGTCGTCCACGAGTTCCACGGCACCTGGCGGGAGGAATCGACCAGGGCCATGCAGGGGATGAGCACCCCGGAATGGGCCGCCTACCTGGCACACGACCTCGGCGTCCAGCTGCGGCCCGCGGACGTCGCGCAGGTGGTGATCGACCGGATGGCGCGGCGGTACGCGGAGAAACCGCCGATCATCCCCGGCGCGCCGGGGGTCGTGCGAGAGGTCGCGAAACACTGGCCGGTGGCGATCGCGAGCTCGTCGCCGCCGCTGCTGATCAAGGCGTTCCTCGACATCACGCGGCTGCCGGTGCCGACGGCGGTTTCGTCGGAGCAGGTCGGCGCCGGGAAGCCGGCGCCCGACGTGTACCTGAAGGCGGCCGAGCTACTGGGCGCGGAGCCGAAGAACTGCGCGGCCGTGGAGGACACGACCAACGGGCTGCGAGCGGCGCTGGCCGCGGGGATGACGGTGTACGCGGTGCCGAATCCGCATTTCCCGCCGGATCCGGCGGTGCTGGAGCAGACGACGGTGGTCGGGAAGATCACGGACCTGCCGTCGGCCCTTGAGGAGGGCTGAAGGGGACTTTCCCCGCATTACACGCAGCGAAAGCTCCCTTCACCGCATCGCATGCGGTGAAGGGAGCTTTCAGCCCACGTCAGGGGAGGGTCACGCCTCGCCGGCGATGAACTTCTCGACCTCGTCGCGCGCGGTGGCGTCGTCGTACTGCTCCGGCGGCGACTTCATGAAGTACGAGGAAGCCGACAGGATCGGGCCGCCGATGCCGCGGTCCTTCGCGATCTTCGCGGCGCGCACGGCGTCGATGATGATGCCCGCCGAGTTCGGCGAGTCCCACACCTCGAGCTTGTACTCCAGGTTCAGCGGCACGTCGCCGAAGGCACGGCCTTCGAGCCGGACGTAGGCCCATTTGCGGTCGTCGAGCCACTGCACGTAGTCGGACGGCCCGATGTGGACGTTGCCCTTGCCGAGCTCGCGGTCGACCTGCGAAGTGACCGACTGGGTCTTCGAGATCTTCTTCGACTCGAGCCGCTCCAGCTCCTTCATGTTCAGGAAGTCCATGTTCCCGCCCACGTTGAGCTGCATCGTCCGGTCGAGCTGGACGCCGCGGTCTTCGAACAGCTTCGCCAGCACGCGGTGCGTGATGGTGGCGCCGACCTGCGACTTGATGTCGTCACCGACGATCGGGACACCGGCCGCGCGGAACTTCTCCGCCCACTCGGGGTCGGAGGCGATGAACACCGGCAGCGCGTTGACGAACGCCACCCCGGCGTCGATGCAGGCCTGCGCGTAGAACTTGTCGGCCTCTTCGGAGCCCACCGGCAGGTAGGAGACGAGCACGTCGACCTCGGCCTCGCGCAGAGCGGCGACGACGTCGACCGGGGTCTCGTCGGACTCCTCGATGGTCTCGCGGTAGAAGCGGCCGAGCCCGTCGTAGGTGTGCCCGCGCTGCACGGTGACACCCAGCGGCGGCACGTCGGCGATCTTGATCGTGTTGTTCTCCGAGGCGAAGATCGCCTCGGACAGGTCACGGCTGACCTTCTTGGCGTCCACGTCGAACGCGGCGACGAACTCGATGTCGCGGACGTGGTACTCGCCGAACACGACGTGCATCAAACCGGGCACGCGAGTGCCGGCATCTGCGTCACGGTAGTACTGAACGCCCTGGACCAGCGAGGCCGCACAGTTGCCGACGCCCACGATGGCCACCCGAACGCGGCGGTTCTCGCCCATGCCGGTTTCTCCTTCATTAGTCCAACAGTTGTAGGTAATGCGCAGCGCGCTGGAGAGCGCCTCAGGTCTCCGGGCCGCGCTGCTCGGCCTGTTCGTGCGCGATCAGCTCGTTGAGCCAGCGCACCTCCCGCTCACTGGACTCCAGCCCGAGCCGGTGCAGCTCACGGGTGTAGCGGTCGATCTTCTCCTCGGCCCGCGCCATTGCCGTCCGAAGTCCTTCACGGCGTTCCTCGACTCGACGACGGCGGCCTTCCAGGATTCGCATCCTGACGTCGGCCGGTGTCCTCGAAAAGAACGCCAGGTGGACGCCGAAGCCTTCGTCGTCCCACGTCTGCGGCCCGGCGTCGCCGAGCAGTTCGGCGAACCGTTCCTTGCCCTCGGCGGTGAGCTTGTACACCCGCTTGCCCCGGCGTGCCCACGCCCGGTCTTCCACCTCTTCGAGCTCCTCGACGAGGTAACCGGCGCGAAGCAGCCGACGCAGGGTCGGGTACAGCGAGCCGTACGAGAACGTCCGGAACATCCCGAGCGTCTCATGCAAACGTTTGCGCAGCACGTAACCGTGCATGGGGGTCTCGTGCAGCAGCCCCAGGATCGCGAGCTCGAGCACACCGCACCCCCTTCCGGGAACAAACCGCGACCGGTCGCGTTGGCCACCGTGACCGGCTCGGTCAACCTACCGGCCCACTATATCGCGCCGATACATCGAAGTGGTGTAGCTAACCCCGAACGGGTACTCGGAAACCCGGCGAAATTCACCGGAGAGTTATCGAATCGTCGGCGTGTCCGACCGCATACGGACCGTCCCGCCGACAACGGGGCGTGGACCACACAGCAAGAGCCCGTACTCTGTTGGCGTGCGAAACCAGCGGCAGGTCGTGGACTACGCCTTACAGCGGCGCGCGCTGCTCAAGGGCGTCCACTCCGGACGGGTCGGCACATACGACGTCTGCGACGCGGGCCCGTACCTCCTCCGGGCCGCCAAATTCCACGGCCGACCAGGCGATCAGGACTGCCCGGTCTGTCATCGGGAGGAACTGACCCTGGTGTCGTGGGTGTACGGCGACGAGCTCAAGCACGCCGCCGGATCGGCCAAGACGCCGGACGAACTGGTACGGATGGACGGGCACTTCGCGGAGTTCACCGTCTACGAGGTCGAGGTCTGCGGGAGCTGTCACTGGAACCACCTGGTGCGCTCCTTCGTCCTCGGAACAGGAGATCCGGGAACCACCCGGCCACGGACCCGGTCGCAGAGGACAGCGGGTCAGTGACAGGTATCGAAAACGCAGTTGACCACAGAGCGGCGTCCCCCGAAGCGCCGGTCTGGGAGGCCCCTTCGTGAACGACGATCGCAATCGCTCCTGGCCTGGCCAGGAGCCTGATGCACCTCGCCGTGCCTCATGGCCGGGCGAGGCCGACGATCCCGGCTGGCCGAGCGAAGACCCGCCGCGCCGCCCCCAGCGCCGGACTCCCCCGAACGGCACCCCCCGCTCGGCGAACCCGCGCGCCGCCGTACCCCCCGCTTCCGACCCCCGCGCTTCCGACCCACAGTGGCCGGGCGGCGACGCCGGCGGCCCCGAGTGGCCCTCCGACAACGAACCCCGCCGTCCCGCGGCGCCGCGCCGTCCCAACGGCATGCCTCCGCGCAGGCAGGGCCCCCCGCCGCCCGGTGGCCGCGCCGCCGGTGACCCGCGTGCCCGCAACGGTGGCGCCGGGCACCGCCCGCCGCCTCCGCCCGGCGACCGTCGTCCTCCCGCCCCGGCCGATCAGGCGACCGCGCTGGTCCGGCCGGTCGAGCCGGAACCGTACGAGCGCGAGCCGGACCTCATCACGCATCACGCGCACAACGGCACCGAAGACCCGTACGGCTACGACCCGTACGACGACCGCTATGACGATCGTCACCCGAGCGCCGCTTTCGGCGCGGAGGGCGAGGATCCCTACGACGACGAGCCCGCCGAAGAAGAAGAGGACGGCAAGAAGAAGGTCCTCACGCCGAAGCAGCGCAAGAAGCGCCGATGGCGGATCGTCCGCCGGGTGCTCTACGCGATGTTCGGCCTGTTCGTCGTGGTGCCCGCGATCGCGTTCGTCATCACCTACTTCCTGGTGGACGTCCCGACGCAGGAAAGCGTCGCGAGCCTGCAGAGCCAGCCGATCACGCTGATGTACGCCGACGGCAGCCCGATGGGCAAGATCGCGCCCGCCAGCGGCGGAAGCCGGTACCTGCTGAAGCCGGGCGACATCCCGGACACCGTCAAGAAGGCCGTGTACGCGGCCGAGGACTCGTCGTTCGAGACCAACTCCGGGTTCGACGTCGGCGGCATCCTGCGCGCGGTCTACAACAACGTCACCGGCGGCCAGGGCGGCGGTTCGACGATCTCCCAGCAGTACATCAAGAAGGCCACGGCCAACGAGGCGCCGACGCTCACCCGTAAATGGACCGAGCTGGCCAAATCCTTCAAGATGAACAACCAGATGTCCAAAGAGGAGATCATCACCGCCTACCTCAACACCATCTACTTCGGCCGCGGCGCGAACGGCATCGAAGCGGCCGCGCAGGCCTACTTCAAGAAGCCCGCCAAGGAGCTCGGCGCGCCCGAGGCGGCGCTGCTCGCCGGGCTGATCCAGGGCCCGAGCAAGTCCGAGAACGACGCGTACGCGCAACGGCGCTGGAACTTCGTGATGGACCAGATGGTGGCGAACAAGTGGCTCGAGCCGGGTGAGCGCGCCGCCGCGCAATTCCCGAAGCCGATCCCGAAGGCGCAGGCGAAGGCCGATGACGCCGGGACGCTGAGCCTGCACATCCGCAACCGGGTGATCGACGAACTCGAAGCCCGCGGCTACGACCAGGACCGGCTGCACCAGGGCGGCTTCAAGATCACCACGACGATCGACCCCAAGGCCCAGAAGATGGCCGAGGAGTCCGTCGCCGAGGGGATGAAGGGCCAAACGGACGAAAACATCCTGAACGCGCTGGTCGCGATAGACCCCAAGACCGGCGGCGTGGTCGCCTACTGGGGCGGCCCGGACTGGACGAAGAACGACAAGGGCCAGGACGTCCAGGCCATCGACTGGGCGAACGTGCCGCACAACCCCGGTTCGGCGTTCAAGGCCTTCGACCTGACCGCGTTCCTCAAGATGGGCAAGGGACTCGGCGAGACCTTCGACGGCTCCAACAACCGGAAGTTCGACGGCCGCACGATCCGGAACGCGGGCGAGAGTTCCAACTGCGGCACGCAGTGCACGGTCGCCGAGGCGATGAAGGTCTCCGCGAACACCGTGTTCTACGACATGGTCCGCAACGAGACGAAGGTCGACCCGGTGGCGAAGGCCGCGAAGGAAGCCGGCGTGATGGTGGAGGCCGACGGCGGGAAGGCGAAGCTGAGCCCCGACATCAACATCGCGCTCGGCGGTGGTGGCACGGTCACCACCGCGGAGGACATGGCGGCCGGTTTCGCCACCTTCGCCGGTGAAGGTGTCCGGCAGAAGCAGCACTTCGTCGCGAAGCTGACCAACTCGCAGGACGAAGTCGAGTTCGACGAGACGACGCCCAAGGGCACTCCCGCCTTCAGCGACGACGCCGCCAAGAGCAAGCAGATCGCGGGCAACGTCACCGACGCGCTCGAAGAGGTCATCCCGTACTCGAAGCTCAAGTGCCCGAAGGGTCACGAGTGCGCGGGCAAGACCGGGACGCAGCAGTACGACTTCAAGGACAGCGACCCGGCGAGCTACCGCGACCGCAACGCGCAGACCTGGATGGTGGGCTACACGCCGAGCATCTCGACGTCGGTGTGGGTCGGCGGTGACGGCAACAAACCGCTGCACGACAAGAACAACAAGCCGATCTACGGCCGGACGATCGCCGGTCCGATCTGGGAAGACTTCATGTCCCGGTACATGACCGGCAAGCCGTCGGAGAAGTTCGACAGCGTCAAGCCGATCGGCAAGGACGCGCGGTACGTGCCGACGACGACGGCGCAGAAGCCGCCCGTGACGTCGACACCTCCCGAGACGCCGACGACCACCCCGACGCCGACGACGCCCACCGAGCCGACCGAGACGACGCCGACGAAACCCACCAAGCCGTCGAAGCCGAGCTGGACGAGGCCGGGACCGGGGACTTCGGATCCGTTGTTCCCGAACGCCGAAGATCCGTGACGATCGGGCTGAACAGGTGCTGAAAGGTGTGCCGGGCGAGCGCCCGGCACACCTTTTTTCTTCGCACCGATGAACCTGAACCGCTTTGATACGTCTTAACTAGAAGGAGACCTGCGACCGCAGGACCGCGCTCACCACGGAAGGTTCGGAGGACGTCCCAGTGAACGACGATCCCCACGGCGGATGGCCAGGTCAGGACCCTGACCCCGCACGTCGTCCGCAACGCCCGGCCGGACCGCCCCGCCGACCCGCCGGCCCGCCCCCCGGGTACGGGCAGCGGCAGGGTCCCCCGGGGCAGGCACCGTGGCAACGCCAGGGCACGCCTCAGCAGCCGCCGCCGCGGCGCTCGCCGCGGCCACCGGTCGCGCCGCAGCACGAACCGGACCTCATCACTCATCACGAGCACAACGGCACCACCGACCGCGGTTACGACGAGCCGTACGAGGACGAGCCGTACGCCCCGGATACCGACGAGAACGGTAAGCCGATCCTCACCCCCGCACAGCGCAAGAAGCGCAGGTGGAGACGGATCCGACGGGTGCTGCTCGCGCTGTTCTGCCTCTTCGTCGTCATCCCGGCGATCGCGTTCGTGATCACCTACTTCGCGGTCGACGTGCCGTCACCGCAGTCCGTCGCGGCCACGCAAGGCCAGGCGGTGACTTACTACTACGCCGACAACACCGAGATGGGCAAGGACGTCCCCAAGGGCGGCAACCGGCAGATCCTGACGCCGGAGCAGATTCCGGACATCGTCAAGAAGGCCGTCATCGCCACCGAGGACGCCTCCTTCGAGACCAACTCCGGGTTCGACATCGGCGGTATCCTGCGCGCGGTCTACAACCAGGTGACCGCGGGCAAGGGCGGTGGTTCGACCATCTCCCAGCAGTACATCAAGGTCGCCAGCGGGGACGACGAATCGTCGCTCGCCCGTAAGTGGACCGAACTCGCCAAGTCCTTCAAGATGAACCAGACGTACGAGAAGAAGGACATCATCTCGGCGTACCTGAACATCATCTACTTCGGGCGCGGCGCGTACGGGATCGAGTCGGCCGCGCAGGCGTTCTTCGGCAAGCCCGCCGGCGAGCTGAACGCCTCCGAGGCGGCGCTGCTCGCGGGCCTCATCCAGCAGCCGGGCCGCTCGGAGAACCCGAAGGTCGCGAACGACCGCTGGAACGTCGCGCTGAACCGCATGGTGCAGAACGGTTTCCTCTCCGCCGCGGATCGCGCGAACCTGCAGTTCCCGACGCCGATCCCGCAGGCCGACAAGGAACAGGCCGGGGTGGTCAACCCCTTCATCCGCGACAAGGTCAAGGAAGAACTCGCCGCGAACGGCATCACCGACGACGTCTACTACCGGGGCGGCTACAAGGTCTACACGACCATCGACCCGAAGGCGCAGGCCGCGGCCGAACAGGCGGTGGCCGACGGGATGAAGGGCCAGACCGACGAGAACCTGCTCAACGCGCTCGTCGCCATCGACCCGAAGACCGGCGGGGTGAAGGCGTACTACGGCGGGCCGTCCATCGTGAAGGGGCCCAACGGACAGGACCTCAAGGGCCGTGACTGGGCGAACACGCCGCAGAACCCCGGATCCTCGATGAAGCCGTTCGACCTCACCGCGTACATGCAGCTCGGCAAGGGCGGCATCAACTCGACGTTCGACGGGTCCAACAACCGGCAGTTCGGGAAGCAGACGATCCGGAACGCCGGTCCCGGCAGTACCTGTTCGCAGCAGTGCACGGTGTCCGAGGCGATGCAGCGGTCGGCCAACACGGTGTTCTACGACATGGTCGTGAACGTGACCAAGCCCGGGCCGGTGGCACAGGCGGCCAAGGACGCCGGGGTCAAACCCGCCCCGGAGGGCACCGCCGAACTGTTCGCCGACAACAACATCGCGCTCGGTGGTGGCAAGACGGTCATCAGCCCGGAGGACATGGCCACCGCGTACGCGACCTTCGCGGCCGAAGGGCAGCGTCGGGCCAAGCATTTCGTCGTCAAGGTGACCAACTCGCAGGACGAAGCCGCGTACTCGGCTCCGGAAGAGGCGAAGCCCGCCTTCGCCGACGACGCCGACAAGAGCAAGCAGATCGCCGGCAACGTCACCGAATCGCTCAAGGGTGTCATCCCGTTCTCGAAGCTCAAGTGCCCCAACAACCACGAGTGCGCGGGCAAGACGGGAACGCAGCAGCACACCTACCGTCCGGGCGAGCCCGCGTCGGCGAAGGACGCCAACTCGCAGACCTGGATGGTCGGCTACACGCCGTCGATCTCGGCCGCGGTGTGGGTCGGCGGCGACGGCGACAAGGCGCTGAAGGGCAAGAACGGCAAGTCGATCTTCGGTTCGACGATCGCCGGGCCGATCTGGCAGAAGTTCCTTTCCCTGTACCTGAACGGGAAGCCGGGGGAGCGCTTCGAGAAGGTCAAGATCATCGGCGGGGACGACAACAACGTCGTCCCGTCGACGCAGACCCCGCCGGGCGAGGACGAGGGCTCGACCGAGACCGGCACGCCGTCAACCGGCCCGTCCACCGGATCGTCGTCCTCGCGGAACGAAGAGGACCCGCCTTCCAGTTCGAAGAACCCGCCTTCGTCCAGTGAGAACAACGGTGGCGAAGAAGGCGGGGGCAACGGTCCCGGCCGCGGCGGCGGCAGAGGCGACAACGAGTAGCTGAAGGGGCCCTTCACCGCATGCCACGCGGTGAAGGGCCCCTTCGCTTCGTCTGGCGCCAGGGTCTCGGCAAGTCGCAAGCCTGGTTCTGAACGCCGACAGGTCGTGAGTGGCAAGTGTCGTTCTAACCCTCTTTGCCACTCACGACCCCGGCACAAGAAGGCCTGAGCCCGCTCCCGCGAACCCCGCCCTGTACTTGCGGCGTCTAGAGGGTGACGACGCGCCGTTCGGCACCCGAAAGGTGAGCGGCTTCGATGACCCGGAGCGCCTCCACGGCGGAGGCGGGATCGACCGGGAAGGCGCCCTTGCCGAGCAGCGCGTCGCGCACCTGCGCGTAGAACTCCTCGTACCGGCCGACCTCGGTGGGCACCGTTTCGACGTCGTCGTTCACGCCGAGCACGCCCGCGTCCGACGGCGGTTCGACGGCCCAGCCGGGGTCGCCGGGCCGCAGCCCGTCCTTGATCTGCGGCTCCTGGACGTCGAGGCCGTACTTCGTGAAGGTCGCCTTGTCGCCGAGCACGCGGAATCGCGGGTTCCGGGTGCCCGCGAGCGCGGACGCCCAAAGGTGCGAGCGCACCCCGTTCGTGTGCCGGAGGGCGACGAAGGCGTCGTCGTCGACGGACACCCCGGCGCGGCGCCTGTCGACCTCCGCGTAGAGCTCGGCGACCGGGCCGAATAGTTGCAGCGCCTGGTCGACGATGTGCGCGCCTAGGTCGTAGAGAAGGCCGCCTGCCTCGGCGGGGTCGCCGAATTCGCGCCAGTTGTCCCGCGGCTTCGGCACCCAGCGGTCGTAGCGTGATTCGAAGCGGAAGACGTCGCCGAGCCGGCCGGTCTCGAGGACCTTGCGAACGGTGAGGAAGTCCGAGTCGAACCGGCGGTTCTGGAACACGGTCAGCCCGACGCCCTTGGCCTTCGCTGCTTCGGCGACCTTCGCCGCTTCGGCCGCTGTCGGCGCGAAGGGCTTGTCAACGACGACGGGCAGGCCGGCCTCGATCGCCCGGAGCGCGAGCGGAACATGCGTGCGGTTCGGCGTGCTGACGACGACTAAGTCCAGTTCTCCGGCCTTCGCGAACAACGCGTCCGCGTCCGGCAGCACGTCGGCGGCCGGATAGTCGGCGCTCGCCTGCCCGGCCCGGTCCGGATTCGAAGTCACGATGGCGGCCGGGGTCAGCCCCGGTGTCGCGTCGACCAGCGGCGCGTGGAAGACGCGCCCGCCGGTGCCGTATCCGAAGATCCCCACTCGCAAATCAGCCATGGAGCCATTAAACAACAGTGTTGCGTAATCAGCCAGTCATGGCAGGATGCGCGCTATGCCGGAGACCGGGGTCAATCTGCGCGGCCTGCGCCAGCACAATCGGACACTGCTGCTCACGCACATCCTGCGCGCGGGCGGCCTCAGCCGCGTCGAACTCGCCGAACGCACCCGGCTCACCCAGCAGGCCGTCTCGAAGATCGTCCCCGAACTCCTCGAAGCCGGCCTGCTGGACGAGGAACGCCAGGCCGCGTCCGGCGTCGGCAAGCCGCGCACCCTGCTGCGCGTCCGCGCGGACGCCCGGCACGCGCTCGGCGCCCAGCTCGACCGGGACTCGTTCCGGGTGCTCAGAACCGACCTGACCGGGAAGATCATCGCGTCCCGCGGCGGGCCACTGGCTCCCGGATTCACCCCTGACCAGGCCGTTTCCGCCCTCGCCGAAGCGACCGAAGCCCTACTCGACGGCATCGAAAGCGAACAGGTCCTGGGCCTCGGCGTCGGCAGTGTCGGCCCTCTCGACCACCGCGAAGGCGTGGTCCGGGACGCCACGAACATGCCTGGCTGGCACCACGTCCCCCTGCGCGACCTGCTCGCGAAACGCACCGGGCTGCCCGTGTGGCTCGACAAGAACACCAACGCCGCCGCCTTCGCCCAGCACTGGCCGGAGGGCGACCCGGCGGCGACCGCCGTCGTGCTCGTCGGCACCGGGATCGGCGTCGGCCTGCTGATCGACGGCAGGCTGTATCGCGGGCCGCGGACCAACGCGGGCGAATTCGGGCACACCACGCTCGCCTTCGACGGACCGCGCTGCGCGTGTGGCCGCCGCGGCTGTGTCGAGGTGCTGCACAACGCGGCGGCGACCACGGAAGAGGCGGCGGGCCTGCTGGGGATCGGTCTCGCCGACCTCGTCCAGGTCCTCGACCTCGAACGGGTCGTGCTGACCGGGCGTTCGGTCCGCGCGGAACCCGAGGTCTACCGCGACACCGTCG
Source organism: Amycolatopsis lurida (assembly GCF_900105055.1). Classification (NCBI taxonomy): domain Bacteria; kingdom Bacillati; phylum Actinomycetota; class Actinomycetes; order Pseudonocardiales; family Pseudonocardiaceae; genus Amycolatopsis; species Amycolatopsis lurida. The sequence continues at coordinate 4,166,739 of NZ_FNTA01000004.1, read as the reverse complement.
CGGCGCGGCTGCGGGAGTTGCTGCCTTTGCCGCACTGGCAACGGATCCAGGTCGATCTCGACGAGATGGGCGACGACGTCGTCGCGTTCGGCGCGGCGGCGGAGGTGCTGGCCGGGTTCTACGAGAGCGGCGACTGCGTTTTCGCGTGATCAGAGGGACGACACGCGTGATCAGGTGGACGACACGCGTGATCAGACGGACGACACGGCAGGCCCGAAGCAGCACAGCGGCGACATCACCGGGTGGTCACCCGGATAGGCGCTAACATCCGCCACGTGTCCGACCAGACGACCCAGCCCGAGGCTCCGCTCTCCCTCACCCCCGGCGAGCGGGTCATCCCGAGCTGGAACGAACCGCTCGTGGCCGCGGCCACGAGACCGATCGGCGGCCCGCTCGGCGAGCACGCGGCCGTGGGGCGGCACTGGTTCTGGTCGCCGCAGCGGGTCGGGCTGCTGCTGGCCTGCCTCGCGCTGCTGCTCTCGTGGTTCGGCAAGGCGTCGTGCATCCAGCAGTACACCGACGATTCCGGGACGCATCAGCTCGATTGGCGGGCGGGCCGCCCGTTCGTCGCGATGTGCTATTCGGACATCATCCCGCTTTACAGTTCCGAGCGCCTGAACAATCCGGACACCTTCCCGTACGTGACTTCGTGGACCGAAGACGCGGGAACGGCGAAGGAGACCACGCGGTACATGGAGTACCCGGTCGCGACCGGGCTGTTCCAGTGGATCAACGCGAAGCTCGCCGAAGCGTGGCTTTCGGTCGCGGAATCGGGCTGGCTGCCCGGCGCGCTCCCGGTGGCCGTGTACTTCAACATCTCGGCGCTCTGGCTCGCGCTGGCCTGGCTGGTCACGGTGTGGGCGACCGGCCGATCGCTGAAACGCCGCCCGTGGGACGCCGCGCTGGTCGCGATCTCGCCGTTGGTGCTGGTGCACGTGTTCACCAACTTCGACGCCATCGCGACCGCGTTCACCGCGACCGCGCTGCTCGCGTGGGCCCGGCGGCGTCCCGAGATCGCGGGTTTGCTGCTCGGCCTCGGCGCGGCGGCGAAGCTGTATCCGCTGCTGTTGCTCATCCCGTTGTTCTTCCTGTGCCTGCGCGCGGGCAAGGTCAAACACTGGGCGCTCACCGCCGGGCTCGCCGCGACGACACTCGTGGTGGTCAACGTCCCGTTCGCGCTCGCCGCTCCCACCGGCTGGTGGGAGTTCTTCCGCCTCAACACGGCGCGGCCGATGGATCCCGACTCGCTCTACAACGTGATCTCCCACCTTTCCGGCTGGGCCGGATTCGACGGGAAACTCGCCACGGGTCAGACACCGGTCGTGCTCAACACCGTCGTGGCGGTGCTGTTCCTCGCCGCCTGCGCCGGCATCGGGTACGTCGCGATGAAGGCGCCGCGCCGTCCGCGGCTGGGCCAGCTGGCCTTCCTCGTGGTCGCCGCGTTCCTGCTGACCAACAAGGTGTGGAGCCCGCAGTATTCGCTGTGGCTGGTGCCGCTGGCGGTGCTCGCGATCCCGCGCTGGCGGCTGCTGCTCGGCTGGATGATCCTCGACGCGCTGGTCTGGGCGCCACGGATGATGTACTACCTCGGCGTCGACAACAAGGGCCTGCCCGAAGACTGGTTCCTCGGCACCGTCGTGGTCCGCGACCTCGCGGTGGTCGGCCTCTGCGCGCTGGTGATCCACCAGATCCACCAGCCGCGCAGAGACCCCGTCCGCGCCGCCGGGGACGACGATCCGATCGGTGGTTTCCTCGACGGCGCGCCGGACGCTAAGCGCGTTTCAGCACCTCAGGTCCAGGACGTTCCAGCCTGACGTGCTTGCCGAAGTCCTCGGCCCCGAAGTCGTCGATCCGCACTATGACGGCTTCGGGCGAGGTTTCGACCAGACGGCAGCTGATCCAGTCGTCACCCTGCCTGACCGACCAGCGCTCGGCGAGGATGGCCAGCCCCTCGGCCTCCAGCAACGCGACGGAGTCGTCGAAGGCGGCGGGCCCGCCCAGCGGGTAGCCGAAAACGGTCAGTGCCTGCCAACGGGTTTCCGGCGCGGGGACGACGTAGCCGACGTGCTCGCCGTCCTCCGCCCGGTACACGGTCCGATTCTTCATGCGGCACAGGTTCGACCCTCCCGTGGCGTGAGGGTCAAGCCGATTCAGCGCACGAGGTAGCCGCCCGTGCTCGTCTCGAAGAACGGCACCGGCCCGGTACAGGGCAGGACGTCCTGCTCGAAACCGCCGTACGCCCAGCTCCAGCCGATCCGGTCGTGGCCGCGCGGCACGTCCCGCACCGAGAAGCCGACGCGGCGGCCGACCAGGTTCACCGGGAAGCCGGGGATGTCGGCGCGTTCGATCACGCCGGTCAGGACGGCGAGGTCGCCGTCACGCGAGACGCAGTCGACCTTGCCGTCGAAGTCGGCGAACGGCTTCCCGTCCTTGGTCAGATGATTCACGTGGAACCGGCCCGACGATTTCCCCGGTTCCCCGAACGCGGCGAAATCGAACCGCACCGGATCGCCCTCGAAACCGGGGAACGTCAGCGGTCCGCCCGCGGATCCGAGCACGACCGAACCGGACGACGGAGCCGCCGTCGCCTGCGTCGCCCCCAGCGTTCCCGCCGCGACGGCGAGCACGGCGACCGCGGCGATCTTCGACTTGATGTTCATGGCTTCCCCTCCAGCACCGGGTGTTTCCCGGTCGAGGTCGAGCCTTTCGCGATCGGCGTGCCCGGCCCTCCCGCCGGAGAGGGAACGGTCTCACTCCCAGGTGCGAGAGCGGGATGTCAGGCGACACGCTCCCGGACGTAGGCGATGTCCGCGGCCTGCCCGTCGGCCGGGGTCTCGACGACCACCGGAGCGCCGGCCTCGGCCGCGACCGCGACCAGCACCTCGGGATCGATCGTGCCGTCACCGCCGACGACGTTGGCGTGCCGGTCCCGGGTGGAACCGAACTCGTCGCGCGAGTTGTTGAGGTGCACCAGGTCGATCCGGCCGGTGATGGCCTTGACCTTCTTGACCGCCTCGGTCAGGTCCCAGCCCGCCGCGTACGCGTGGCAGGTGTCGAAACAGAAGCCCGCGCCGAATTCGCCGACCTTGTCCCAGAGCCGGGCGATCGTGTCGAGGTCGCGGGTCATCGCATTGTCACCGCCCGCGGTGTTCTCGATCAGGATGGGCACGGCGAAACCGCCCTTTTCCTGTTCACGCTCGAAAAGCTTGCGCCAGTTGACGAGACCTTCTTCGACGTCCTCGCCCGCACCGACGTGGCCGCCGTGCACGACGAGCCCTTTCGCGCCGATCGCGGCGGCGCCGTTCGCGTGCTGCGTGACGTTCTTCCGCGACGGGATGCGGATGCGGTTGTTCATCGACGCCACATTGATCAGGTACGGCGAGTGGATGAACACCTCGACCGGCGATTCCTTGATCGCCTCACCGTGCGGGTGGGGTTTGGGAGCTTTCCAGCCCTGCGGGTCGGAAAGGAAGAATTGGAGGACTTCGGCTTCGCGCTCGGCGACCGCGGCCAGCGGGTCGTCGTCGCGGACATGGGCACCGATTTTCATGGTGGAGGAATCTACGCGGAGCGAAGCTTCTCCGTTGAGGGCGGTGGCGGAGTCTCGCCGGTTTTCGCCCCGGCGCGGGCCAGGTCGTCACGCTCGTGGGGTAGCGTGAGCGCGTTCCGTTAAACCGCGTGGGTCCTGAGGGGCGGAGGACGAACTCGATGGGGAAGACTGCCGGGCGGATCACGGCTTGGGGATTCGCGCTATCGGTCACGGCCGGACTCGCGTTCCCGATGACCGCGACGGCCGCCGAGGAACCGAATCCGACCCTTTCCGGCGACTGCGCCGCCACGCTGCAGAACGGGAAGTCCGCCGACGGACTCGTTCTCGACGCGGGCGCTCCGCTGAATTCGCCCGAGGCGCTGACGGTCGGCCTGGACTCGAAGGCCAAGACCGCCGAAGGACGGAAGCCGCTGCTTTCGCTGCCGGTCGGCGATCTGGTCAAGACCACCGGCCTCACCGACAACGCGGTGGGCGACCTCGCCGCGCAGGGTGTCTGCAAACCCGCGCAGGGCACGGTGAACGCGGTCGGCGCCTTGACTCAAGGTGCCGTGGACGAGCTGCCGATTCCAGACCCCGAACCCGAACCCGAGCCGCCGAACCCGGAGCCCAAGCCCCCCACGCCGGGCCCGGGGCCGGGGCCGGGTCAGCCCGGTGGTCCGGGCAGCGAACTCCCGGTCCAGACCGGCCCGGGTTCCTCCACCGGCATCGGCGGTGACTCGATCGCCGGCTTGATCAGCAACGCGGCGCTGCTCCCCGGCAGCTTCGTCCAGGCGCCGGTGATCACCGAGATCATCCCCGGCGAGGTGCCGCCGCCGACCGTCGACGAGAAGGACGCCGGAAACGCGCAGGCCATCCAGGCGCCGGTCGCCCCGGCCAAGCTGCCGCTGCTGCTCGCGGTGCTGGCGCTGGCCGTCGTCGCGGCGGCTCTGGTCCGTGCTTGGCTGCGGGGCAAACCCGCCTGATTTCACCGATAGTGACGCCCGCTTCCACTCGAATGCCTGACTTCTTCGAGTGAGCGGGCGTTACTCGTCTCCATTAGCGTCGTTGTGCAGGTAGGTGACCCCGACGACGGAGGAGTCGAAGGCATGCGCGAACGGACACGGAGGGCGACCGCCCTGGGTGCGTCGGCCTTCATTCTCGCGGGCTCGGCCGCCCTCGCCATGCCCGGCACGGCCGCCGCCGCGGAGACCAAGACCGCCACCTGCGGCGGCTCGGTGACCGCGAAGACCGGCGACACGATCCTCGGCAAGACCCCGTTGCTCGGCATTCCGCTCAACCTCGGCCAGGCCGGTCCGGTCTCCGGGGTGCTCACGGGCACGATCAACGCGTTGCTCGGCACGGTCTGCAAGGTGACGGTGACCGTGGTGAACACCGTCGTCGCGCCGGTCCCGGTCGTCGGCGAACCCGCCGCGGAAGCGCTGAACGGCGCCGTCACCGGCACCCACGAAGCCTTGACCGGCGGCAGCAAGCCCGCTCCTGGAACCCAGCCCCAGCCAGGGAAACCCGCTCCCGGCACACCGGGCAGCGGCGGCCCGCAGACGGGCGGACCGGGCGCTCCCGCGCAGGGCGGCGGCCCGGCGGGTGGCATCCCGGCCGCGAACAGCCCGCTGCTGCCCGGCACCTTCACCCCGAACTTCGGCAACCTGCCGTGGGGTGTCAGCACGGGCTACGCCCCGATGCGCGACTACAGCTCCATCCCGATGGCGACGGCCGGTCTCTTCAGCCCGTCGCCCGGCCTCCGGTACGGCGGTCAGATCCCGGGTTACACGCCGCAGTTCGGCGTCACGACCGAAAACCAGAACGGCAACCCGGACGTCCAAACCGCGGGACAGGCCGAAGCACTACCGAGTGTGAGCGACGGATTCACTCAAGACGGGAAATTACCGCTGCTGATCGCCGTTTTGGCACTCTCCGGAGTCAGCGCGGGCCTTGTCCGCACCTGGGTCCTCCGCCGAATGGCCGCTACAAGTTAGTCCTACCGCCTAGTATCTTTCGGGTCACTCCCTCGTTATCCCCGTTGCAGTGATTCCTCATGCACTGCCACACGCCCCCACCGACCCGGAGGATCGCCCCCGTGCGGAAGACCACCATCTGGCAGACCACCCGCAAGGCGCTCACCGTCACCGCACTCGCGACCATGGTCACCGGTGGCGCGCTCCTGACCGCCGGCACGGCCTCGGCGGCCACCACGCTGGCGAGCGCGTGCAGCGGCACCGTGAACGGCGGGATGGGCGACACCGTCGCGATCACCGGCACCTCGGTCAAGGAACTGGTGCGGGCGGGCGCGCGGGAAGCGGGCACGCTGGCCCTCTACGACGTCGCCGCCAACGACATCGCCAAGGTCAACACCATCAGGGTCGGCACGGTGCCGAACGCCGCGGGCGGTTCGGTCGACGGCAAGGCGATCGGCGCGGCCGTGCGCCAGGCGGTCAAGGACACCAAGTCCTGGGGCCTCGGGCTGAACCCCGAAAAGACGCTGAGTTCCATCGAGCACAAGGTCGCCGGCAGCTGCGGCCTGACGACGGTCGCGACGAACTACGTCGCCCCGGCCCTGCCGACCCCGGGCACCACAGCCCCGCAGCAGGGCGGCACCGGCGGCAGCACCCACGGCGCTCCGTCGAACACGAACCTGCTCCCCGGTGGCAGCAACGGCACCGGCTACGCGCCGCCGCGCGACTACGGCAACCTGCCGGTCGCGCAGCCGGGTGTCGCGGTGGCGCCGGGCGTGCGCTACCCGGCCAACAGCCCGCTGCCGGGCGAGGGCGCCCCGCAGTACGGCACCACCGACGGCCAGTCCGGACAGGGTGGCCCCGACGTCCGCAACGCGGGCAACGCCGAAGCGCTCGCGACCGACGGCCTGCCCGGCGGCGACGTCCAGCTGCCGATGCTGCTCGCGGTGCTCGTGCTCGCCGGCGTGACCGCCGCGCTGGTCCGCACCTGGGTCCTGCGCCGCGTCTCCTGACCGCCAGGTACGCTTACCTGGACAAACCCTCCTGCCACGGACAGTCCGTGGCCGCGAGCCCATAGGAGGTGAGTGGTTGTGTCACGCCATTACGAGGTAATGGTCATCCTGGACCCCACGCTCGACGAGCGTACGGTGGCCCCGACCCTGGACAACTTCCTCAACGTGATCCGCACTTCGGGCGGAAGCGTCGAGAAGGTCGACGTCTGGGGCCGTCGCCGGCTGTCCTACGAGATCAAGAAGCACGCCGAGGGCATCTACGCGCTCCTCGACCTGAACTCGACTTCGGAAGCGGTCAAGGAGCTGGACCGTCAGCTCTCGCTGCAGGAGACCGTGCTCCGCACCAAGGTCATGCGCCGCGAGATCAAGCGCGCCGCGACCGCCGCCGCCAAGGCCTGAGCCGAAGGACTTTCCCGATGGCTGGAGACACCGTCATCACGGTGATCGGCAACCTCACGTCCGACCCGGAGCTTCGCTTCACCCCTTCCGGTGCGGCGGTCGCGAACTTCACGGTCGCGTCCACCCCGCGCACGCTGGACCGTCAGTCCGGTGAGTGGAAGGACGGCGAGGCCCTGTTCCTGCGCTGCAACATCTGGCGTCAGGCGGCCGAGAACGTCGCCGAGTCGCTGACGCGTGGCGCGCGTGTCGTCGTGCAGGGGCGCCTCAAGCAGCGGTCTTTCGAGACCAAGGAAGGCGAGAAGCGCACCGTCGTCGAGCTCGAGGTCGATGAGATCGGCCCGTCGCTGCGCTACGCCACCGCCAAGGTGAACAAGGTCAGCCGTGGCACCGGTGGCGGTGGAGGCGGCGGCTTCGGTGGCGGCGGTGGCGGCCAGTCCGGCCCGCCCGCCGACGACCCGTGGGGTTCCGCCCCGCCCGCCGGTGGCGGCGGTGGCGGCGGTTTCTCCGACGAGCCGCCCTTCTGATCAGGCGCTCCGCCGCGGGCGAAAGCTCCGCGAGACGCCTCGAGACAACCACTACGTAGAAATCCAGGAGAAATACCGTGGCCAAGCCACCCATCCGCAAGCCCAAGAAGAAGGTCTGCGTGTTCTGCAAGGCCGAGAAGAAGGGCCGCCCGGAGAACATCGACTACAAGGACACCAACCTGCTTCGGAAGTACATCTCCGACCGCGGGAAGATCCGTGCCCGTCGCGTGACCGGCAACTGCAGCCAGCACCAGCGTGACATCGCCATCGCGGTCAAGAACTCCCGCGAAATGGCGCTGCTGCCCTACACCTCGACCGCACGCTAAGGAGGCACGTCAATGGCGAAGATCATTCTCACCACCGACGTCGCCAACCTCGGTGGGCCCGGCGACATCGTCGAGGTCAAGGACGGCTACGCACGCAACTACCTGCTCCCCCGCGGCTACGCCATCGTGGCCACCAAGGGCGCGGAGAAGAACGTGCGCACGATCAAGCGGGCGCAGGAGAGCCGTCGCATCCGCGACCTCGACCACGCCAAGGAGATCAAGGCGACCCTGGAGGGCCTCGGCGCCATCCAGCTGAGCGGCAAGGCGGCCGAGGGCTCGAAGAAGCTCTTCGGTTCGATCACCACCGCCGAGATCGTGGACGCGATCAAGGCCGCGGGTGGCCCGCTGCTCGACAAGCGCGTCATCGAGCTGAAGGACCACATCAAGACCGTGGGCAAGCACTCGGTCGGCGCCCGTCTGCACCCCGACGTCCGCGTCGACGTGCGGCTCGAGGTCAAAGCCAAGTAACACCGCTACGCCGAAGGGCGGGACGTCTCCATCTCGGAGAGGTCCCGCCCTTTGTTTTACGCGGAACCCCACTCGGCCGGGACACGTCTTAGGATTGACTCGACGTCGAGGCACGGGGACTCAAAAGGGGATCTGGAACCAATGGGTTACGACAGCAACGCCGAGGAAAACCGGCAGCAGAAGGTCACGGTGTCCGCGCCGGCCAACCCCGACAAGCCGGCGGCGGCCGGAGGTGGCGGGTTCACCTTCGACAAGGACAAGATCGACGGCATCATCAAGAAGTGGACGGATCTGCAGGCCGAGCTCAAGAAGGACTACCGCGACGCGAACCTGATGGCGAACGTCAAGGCGCCCGGCAAGGAGTTCGCGAGCGGTGACTGGGAGAAGCTGGCGAACCCGTCGGGCAAGGCGTTCCTGGAGCAGAACCAGAAGATGCAGGACTACGTCAAGAACTACATCGACCAGCTGACCGCCGCCAAGCAGAAGATCACCACGAACGAGGCCGAGACCCAGGCTTCGCTCAACAAGCACAAGGCCGTGTGATGCGACGTTCCCTCGTTCTCCTCCTCGCCGCGGGCGCGCTGGTCGCCGGCTGTTCGAGCCCCAAGAACGGCACGGCCTCGTCCGGGCCGTCCTTCACGACCGGGGCCGATTCCTCCAGTGCGTCGAGCGGCTCGTCCGGCTCCGCACCCAAGGTGTCGAATCCCCTGAAGACCTCGGCGATCGAGAGCGACGCCTGCTCCGCGCTTTCCGCGGCGAAGCGAACCGAGCTCGGGCTCGGCGAAGGTGAGCGTGGGACCACGAGCGTGGGCCAAGGCTGCACGCTCTTCGCCGCCGACGACCGGCTGAACCAGATCGACATCAGCCCGGTGCTCGCGAACAAGAACGGCCTGAGCGACGTCTACGACACGAAGGCCAACAACGAGTACTTCGAGCCGACCGAGGTCGGCGGCTACCCGGCGGTGTACGCCGCGTCGCTCGATGCCCGGAACAAGGGCAAATGCGGCCTCTTCGTCGGCGTGACCGACCAGCTGGCCGTGAACATCCTGGTGCAGTACGACAACGGACCGGGCGCGAGTGATCCGTGCCCCGTCGCGCTCAAAGTGGGGGAAGCGATGATCGAGACGTTGAAGGAGGGCTGACGCGTGTTCCTGCTGCCGATCATCGCCGGGTACTCGGCCTACAACCTGGCGACCACGAAATCCGGCGACTTCGAAGCGTCGGGCGGCGATCGCAAGATCGACTGCTACCACATCTGGGAGAAGATCGTCACCGGTCCGGGCACCGGGTCGATCCAAGAGGGCCAGGCCGCGGCGACCCGGCTCAAGGCCGGTTACCAGGAGCGACTGACCACCATCGACAACCTGTCGAAGGAGATGGACGCCGCCTGGACCGGCAAGAGCGCCGAAGCCGCGCAACAGTCCGGCGCGCATCCCCTGCGAGCCTGGATGGAGGACTCCGGCAAGAAGCTGGTGGACTCCGACAAGTACCTCGGCGAGCAGAACACCGCTTTCACCACGGTGAAGGCGAAGGTGCAGCAGGTCCCGAAGGACCCGCCGAAGAACAACCTGCTCAACTCCATCACCCCGTGGACCACCGACACCGACCGCGCGATCCGGGACTACAACGACAAGGGTCAAGCGAACGTCGACGCGTTCAACGAGTACTTCAAGGCCAGTTCCGAGAACGGCAAGAAGCTGCCCACCTACAGCAAGATGGAGGGGCAGAACACGAACGTCGACGTCAACGGCGGCGACGGTAAGGGCAAGGACAAGGACGGCAACGGGAACGGTCAGGGCGACCGGAACGGGCACAACGGCATGCCGGGCATCTCGACGCCGCCCGGTTCGATGCCGAGCATCCCCGGTTCGAACATGCCCGGGATCGGCACGCCGGGGTCGAACATGCCGGGTATCGGCACGCCGGGCTCGAACCTGCCGGGCAGCAACCTGCCGGGCTCGAATCTTCCCGGGTCGAATCTGCCGGGCTCGAACCTGCCCGGCGGGCAGTACAACCCGAACATCCCCGGCAGCAACTACAAGCCGCCGTCCTGGGACGACGGGACGAACGCGTCCGGCTACACCCCGCCGAAGATCCCCGGTGCCGGCGGCTTCGGCCCGGGTGGTGGCGGAGGCGGTGGCGGCGGCTTCGGCGGCACCGACATCCCCGGCGCGGGCGGCTTCGGCCCGGACGGTGGCTTCGGCCCCGGGTTCGGTCCCGGTGCCGGGAGCGGCGCGGCCCTGCCCGGCAACGCGGGCGCGATGGGCGGCGCGGGGATGGGCGGCGGCGCGGCCGGTGCCGGAGCCGGAGCCGGAGCGGGCCGTGGCGCCGGTGGAATGATGGGCGGCATGGGCGGTATGGGGGCCGGTGGCGCCAGGGGCAAGGGCGCCGAGGACGAGGAGCGCAGCTCCAAATTCCTCGTCGGCGACGATCCCAACGAGATCTTCGGAACCGACGAACTCACCGCACCGCCGGTGATCGGCGAGTAGTCGTCACGAGCGGGCCGGGCGCGTGCCAAGATTGGGGCGCGCGCCCGGCTTGTCTTGTTCCGGGCTGGACGAACAAGAACGACTAGGGGGCAGTTCCGGTGCTGGACAAGCAGGTCACGATCACGACCGGCACCCTCATCACGCTGATCCGCCGCCGCGGCGGCGAACCGCATACGATCCTGTCGGAGACACCGACCTGGTACGACGAGGACGCGCAGCGGGCCGAGGACGAGCGGACCAACGAGGAGCTGGCGAGCCAGGGCCTCTTCGGCGCGCGGGGGCTGCATCCCGGGTTCAAGGCGACGCTCGAAGCGATCGCCAGGCCGTCGCTGGAGTACTACGGCTGGATCGACGGCGGATTCGAGGGCAAGGCGCTGAGTTTCACCCTGCTCGCGGGGAGTGCCGGCGGAGAGGGTTTCGTCCTCGCTCGGCACAGCGAGCATGACGGCGTCGCGCTCGCCTCGGTGCGGCCGGAAGAGCTGCTCACCGAGTTCCTCGACCAGATCCCGAAGCTCGCCCCGGGTCGCGGACGGCCGATCGCCGTCCCGAAGAGCCAGGTCGAGGCGCCGCGCTCGTCGTCGACGGCGCAGGACGAGGGCTTCGAGGTGCTTCGCAGCGGACGGCAGAGCGCCGGCAGCCAGGAGGCCGACGAGCTTCGCCGCATCCTCGCGTTACGCCGTTTGGGAAGCGGAAGCCTCTACGTCGCGGCCCGCGGCCGGAGCGGCGCGCGGCAGCGGATCGAACGCCCGGTGAACTACATCGATACGTCCGAGGGCCGGTGGCTGACCGAAGAGGTACCGGGGAGTGGCGAACCGAGGATCGCCTTCACGCCCGCCGACCAGCAGATTCTCGGGGAACGACTACGGAGCGCACAGGGCAGGTTGTTCGCGTCCTGAATCCGGCGCCGGTCAACCGGGCGGATGACCCCTCTACTCTCCGTGGCATTCATCCACAGGGCACCCGTGTGCGCCCGCGTGCGACACGCCGAACGACGAGTTTTGCCCGACACGCCGTCGCGAGGTGAATAAAGTTCTCCACAGTGTCTCCACAGGTCCTGACCAGCACTTTTGTCAGACCATCCCACCGTTGCCCACAAGTTGTACACAGGCTTCGGGTCACCTGTGAAGGGTTGCCCCCAGTCATCCCCAGGTTATCCACAGGGCGGTCCCCAGGCGAAATTGCGCTCGTCCTTTCGGGGGGCCTACCGTGCCCGCCGGGCCGGTACGCACCGTGGTGGTCGTCCGGCCGAGAAGGGGAGCACAGGGGAGGGCCGGAAGCCGCGGGAGGGACAGGTAGGCGCGGGCGGACCGACCGGGGAAATTCTGGCATAATCGAACGCGTGTTCGATGTCTTGAGGAGGTGGCAGCAGCGGTGGCGCTGACCGACGACCGCAATCCGATGTACGCGGAGTCCGACCCGGGTCCCGGTGACCCCGGTCCGCGTGGCGGCGAGTACGACCGCCAGCCCCCGCAGGACATCGCGGCCGAGCAGTCCGTGCTCGGCGGCATGCTGCTGTCGAAGGACGCCGTCGCCGACGTCATCGAAGCCCTCGGCCCCGACGACTTCTACCGGCCCGCGCACCAGGCGATCTACGACGTCATCCTCGACCTCTACGGCCGCGGCGAACCCGCCGACCCGATCACCGTCTCCGCCGAACTGGAACGCCGCGGCGAGCTGGGCCGCGTCGGTGGCGCCCCGTATCTGCACACCTTGATCGCGACGGTGCCCACGGCGGCGAACGCCGGGTACTACGCCGAGATCGTCTCCGAGAAGGCGGTGCTGCGGCGCCTCGTCGAGGCGGGCACCCGGATCGTGCAGTACGGCTACGGCGCGGCCGCGGCCGACGGCGCGAACATCGACGAGGTCGTCGACCGTGCGCAGGCCGCGATCTACGACGTCACGGAGCGGCGCACCAGCGAGGACTACGTCGCGCTGGAAGAGCTGCTCCAGCCGACCATGGACGAGATCGACGCGATCGCGTCACGCGGTGGGCAGTCCCAGGGCATCCCGACCGGGTTCGCCGACTTCGACGATCTGACGAACGGCCTGCACCCCGGCCAGATGATCATCGTCGCGGCGCGGCCCGGTGTCGGCAAATCGACGCTCGGGCTGGACTTCGCGCGTTCGGCGTCCATCAAACACGGTCTGACCAGCGTCATCTTCTCGCTGGAAATGAGCAGGACCGAGATCGTCATGCGCATGCTCTCGGCCGAGGCCAGGATCCGCCTGGCGGACATGCGCGGTGGCAAGATGTCCGACGACGACTGGACACGGCTCGCGCGCCGGATGAGCGAGGTCTCCGAGGCGCCGCTGTTCGTCGACGACTCGCCGAACATGACAATGATGGAGATCCGCGCGAAGGCCCGGCGGCTCAAACAGCGCAACGACTTGAAGCTCGTCGTCCTCGACTATCTCCAGCTGATGACCTCGGGGAAGCGCGTCGAGTCGCGGCAGCAGGAGGTCTCGGAGTTCTCGCGGCAGATGAAGCTGCTGGCCAAGGAGATCGAGGTCCCGGTGATCGCGATCAGCCAGCTGAACCGTGGTCCCGAACAGCGGACGGACAAACGCCCGATGCTGTCCGACCTCCGTGAGTCCGGCTCGCTGGAGCAGGACGCGGACCTCGTCATCCTGGTCAACCGCCCTGACGCCTGGGAACGGGACGACCCCCGCGCCGGCGAGGCGGACCTGATCATCGCGAAGCACCGTGCCGGGCCGACGGCGACGATCACCGTCGCGCACCAGCTGCACTACAGCCGCTTCGTCGACCTGTCACACGACTAGAGCAGGAATTCGAAGACGTCCTTGGTGAAGCGGCGATCGCTCATCACGGTGTGGTGCCGTCGTCCCGGATAGACCTTGAGATCGCCGCGGCGGGTCTTGTCGGCCACTCGCTCGGCGAGTTCGAGTGGGTAGAGGGCGTCTTCCGAACCGGCGATCACCAAGGTCGGCGCGGTGATCTCGCCGAGCCGGTCTTCGATGTCGAACGCGTCCTCGGCCCGCAGCATGGCCACCATGCCGTCCGGGTCCGCCGGGCGGCCGGAGGCCAGGCCCAGCAACCCGGCCAGCAGAGCCCGTCCGGGGCGGGAGTCCGCCACCGTGGGCGCCAGCGCCATGGCCGCGGCCCGGTGCCGTCCGGCGGCCAGCAGATCCGCGTACCGGCGCTGGACGCGACGGCCTTCCGCGCCGAGCCGGGTGCCCGCGGCACCGACCACGAGCCGTCGCACCAGGCCGGGATGATCGGCGGCGAACTGCAGCGCGAGGCTGCCGGCCGTGGACAGGCCGAGCACGTCCACCGGGCGATCGAACCGGTGCCGCAACTCCTCGGCGTGGTGGGCGGCGAGCTCGGCCATGGTGACGCCGGGCCGGAGCCCCGGCCGCCTGCCGACCGTCAGCACGGTGAACCGCTCGGCCAGCGGTTTGAGGGACCGCACCTCCGCCCAGCGGGCGAATCCGGTGGGGTTGGCCGAGTCCGGCAGCACCGTCCGGAAGACCACCAGCGGGCTTCCCGTCCCGAACTCGAGGTACGGGGCGCCACCGGCCAGTACACCTTCGCGCATGGTCACTCCTTGGTCAGTCCCGCCGCGACGATGTCGATCAGCCGGTCTCTTTCCTCTGGCCGGCGGCCAGGAGCCGTTCGGTGATCCGGACGCGATCCTCAGCGCTGAACGGGGTCGGCATCCAGCTCCTGTACGACTACGAACGAAAGGATCTTTCGTTCATAGCATCTCGGCCTCGGTCCGGTTGGAAGAACGCGAGCATTCGCCGGGCGGCGTCCGGCGCGGCCAGAAGCTCGTGGACCCGCGCGGACATCCGGGCGGCGGCGTCGGCGCGGTCGAACATTTCGCGTTCGTAGTCTTCGACGGCGGCGGGGTAGTCGCCCGGATGCGCGGCCAGGGCAAGGCCGAGCAGGGCGCCGTCGAGCAGGGCCACGTTGGCACCTTCCCCCACCGGCGGCATCAGGTGCGCGGCGTCCCCGACCAGGGTGACGTCCGGCGCCGACGGCCAGGTCAGGCCGACGGGGAGAGCCGCGATCGACCGCGGCACCACCGCGTCGTCGCAGGCCGCGATCAGCGCGGTGAACCGCGCGTCCCAGCCGTCGAGTCGTTCGATCAGCCACGCCCGGGCGGCGGCCGGATCGTCGAGCGGCATCCCGTTGGTGCTGAACCAGTCCTCGCCGGTGCCGTAGAAGCTGAGGCCGACGCGCACGGTGCCGTCGCCGTTGCGCTGGGCCGCCAGTGACTTGCCGTCGCCGAGCGCCCAGTAGGTGCCGCGTCCGACCATCTCGGCGAGGCCGGGGTGAGTGCGGTCGATGTCGGGAATGCGCAGCTCGACGAAGTTGTGGCCGAGATGCGCCGGGCGGGCGTCGGTGAGCAGCGGGCGGACCCGGGAATACGCGCCGTCGGCGCCGACCAGCAGGTCGTACGTCGCGGTGCGCCCGTCGGCGAAACGCAGGACGCCGTCTTCGGCGGATTCGAAGGCGTGCCCCCAGCGCACCGTGTCTTCGGGGAGGGAATCCAGCAGCAGATCACGCAGGTCGGCGCGGTCGACCTCGGGGCGCTCGAACGGCGCGTCGTCGGGCGTGTCCTCCTGCAGCAACAGGGTGCCGTCCGGCTCCAAGAGCCGCATGTCCTGGCCCTCGTTGCGGGCGATCTCGGAGAACCGGTCGAACAGGCCGGCTTCACGCAACGCCCGCTGCCCGGTGTCGGCGTGGATGTCGAGCATGCCGCCTTGACCGCGGGCCTCACGCGACGATTCACGTTCGTACACGACGGCGCCGATGCCGTTGACGTGCAGGACACGGGCGAGAGCCAGGCCGCTGAGACCCGCTCCGACGATGGCGATGGTCATGATCCCACTCCTTCGATACACCGTATTGATCAATACACTGTATCGGACGATGCGGTGTATTGTCACCGCATGGTGGTGTGGGAGCGGCCGGAGCCGCCGAGTCGTCCGGCGCTGGCCCCGTTGAGCCGGGAGCTGATCGTGCGGGCGGCGATCCGGCTGGCGGACGCAGACGGCTTGGACGCGGTGTCGCTGCGCAAGGTCGCCACCGCGCTGGACGTCGGTCCGATGCGGCTGTACGGCTACATCGAAAGCAAGGAGGAGCTGCTCGACCTGATGGTCGACGCCGCCCACGCCGAGATCCGGCCCGCCGGGGAGGGCTGGCGGGAGGCGCTCCGATCACTCGCCGACGCCATGCGGCAGGCGGTTCACCGGCACGAATGGCTCGCCGACCTGCTCGGCGGCAGGCCCCAGCTCGGCCCGCACGCGCTGGCGACCTCGGAGGCCGTGCTGGCGGCGCTGGGTGACGTCGGCATCGACTCCGCGATACCCGTGGTCTCGGCGGTCAACGCGTACACGATCGGCGCGGTGCGCCGGGAGATCGCCGAGCGTCGGGCGGAACGGGCCACCGGAATGGACGAAAAACGCTGGCAGGCAACGCTCGGGCCCTATCTGACCCGGACCTTCGCCACCGGCAAGCTGCCCGCGCTGGCCACGGTGGTGCGCGACGCGGTCCACCTGGACGCCGACGAGACCTTCCGGATCGGCCTCGACTTCCTTATCGACGGCATCGGAGCCCGCGTGTCAGCGCCGTGACCGTCCCGTGTCAGCGCGACCCGCGAACGTGGTCGCCATGACCAAGACACTGAAGGCCTTCCGCCGCATCGGCCTCACCGCGCTGGCCGCCGCACTGCTGACGGGCGTCGCCGTGCCGACGGCCTCCGCCGGGCAGGACCGTCCGGAACTGCGGCAGATCGCCCAGGAATTCATCGACGCCGGGTTCGGCGGGATGCAGCTACGCGTCCGCGACGAGCGCGGCGAATGGACCGGCAGCGCCGGAGTGCGCGAGCTGGGCAGCACCGCGAAGCCGCCGACCAACGGCCACTTCCGCGTCGGCAGCACGTCGAAGAACTTCACCGCGACCCTGGTGCTGCAGCTGGTGGCCGAAGGCAGGATCGGGCTCGACACCCCGGTCGCCGGTTTCCTTCCCGAGCTCGGGCTGGACTCGCGGATCACCGTGCGGATGCTGCTGCAGCACACCAGCGGGCTGTTCAACCACACCGGCCAGTACCACCCGGACGGCACGGTCACGCCGGGAATCCCGTGGGCGGGCAAGGAATGGGTGGACAAGCGGTTCCACACCTACCGGCCCGAGGAACTGGTCCGGCTGGCGGTGTCCAAGCCCCCGGTCTTCGAGCCGGGCGCGGGCTGGAGCTACTCCAACACCAACACCGTGGTCGCCAGGCTGCTGGTGGAGAAGCTCTCCGGCCGCCCCTTCGCCGACGAGCTGGACCGGCGGATCCTGCGGCCGCTCAAGCTGCGTGACACCTTGTCGCCGGGCGCGTGGGCGGGGATGCCCAAGCCGTACGCCCACGCCTACTACCGCTATGAAGACGCCGGGCAGTGGAAGACGATCGACGTCACCCACCAGAACCCGTCCTGGATCTCCAGCGCCGGCGACATGATCTCGACGACCAAGGATCTCCAGACGTACTTTTCCGCGCTGCAGAGCGGAAAGCTGCTTCCGGCCCGGCTGATGGCCGAAATGCGCGAGACGCACCCCGGCAGCGAAAGCCTTTACGGCTTCTACGGTCTCGGGCAGTTCACGCAGGACTTGGGCCCGGGCTGCGGCGTCGTCCTCAACCACAACGGCGGCCTCAACGGCTACGGATCGCTGATGTACAGCTCGCCCGACGGCAGCAAGACGCTGACCGCGTCGATCACCTCGGGCGACTCCGCGAAGGATCCGCTGCCGTCGTTCCCGGGGGCGCTGGACAAGCTCGTCCGGACGGTGTTCTGCGGCAAGTGAGCACGACCGGTCAGCGCGCCCGCTCGGCCAGCCGGGCCGCCAGCGCGCTGACCAAACCGCGGAGTTCGGCCGGCCGTTCGATGACGAACGGCCGGTCGAGTGCGGCGAGCCGCGCCGGGATCCAGTCGAGCCGTTCGGCCCGGATCCGGGCGCGGACCTGGTCGCCGTCCGGCTCGAGGATCGCCACGGACGGCGGGAAGACGGCACGGATCTCCTCGGGCGACGCCTGGATCCGCACGGAGACGTCGTGCCGGTACGGCGTCTCGGCCAACGCGGTCAGCAGCCGCTCGGTCGGTTCGAAGTCGCCGGGGGCCTCGAAGGTCCCAGGCCGCGGCTTCGCCGACTTGATCCGGTCTACGCGAAAGGTGCGCACCTCGCCGCCGGCCGAGTCGAATCCGGTCAAGTACCAGCGGCCGGAATGCGCCACGACGCCATACGGATGGACGACGCGTTCGCTGGCGCCGCCGTGTCCGGCGAGGTACGCGATCCCGACCGGATGCCGGTCACGGGCCGCCTCCGCGAGGGTGAGCAGCACTTCGGCCTCGGCCGACAGGGCTTTCCTGGCCGGTGCGGTGAAATCGGCGGTCTCCAGCAGCGCGTTCAGCCGCCTGCCCAGAGGTTCGGGAAGTACCCGGCGGACCTTCGCGACGGCGCTCTCGACGGCCGCGACCGACGTGGTGATCAGCCCGGCACGCCGCCCCGCGACCAGGCCGAGCAGGACGGCCAGCGCCTCCTCGTCGGTGAGCATCAGCGGCGGCATCCGGTAGCCGGGGGCCAGCCGGTAGCCGCCGTACCGGCCGCGCACCGAGCGGACCGGGATGTCCAGGTCGACGAGGTGTTCGGCATAGCGGCGGACGGTGCGTTCGTCCACGTCGAGCCGTCCCGCGAGCTCCGCGACGGTGCGCGTCCCGCCGCTCTGCAGGATCTCCAGCAGCGCGAGCACACGGGCGATGGGCCTGGTCACAGCGAGAAGAATACCGGGCGGATTCTGCCCGGTATTGCTCCTAGCGTGGCCGGTGTCCCGCTTTCCGGCACCGAAAGGACCAGCCATGCAGTTCGTTTCCGTCCGCGTGATCACCCATGACGTCGCCCGCCTCGCCGGGTTCTACGAAAAGGCGACCGGCCTCGCCGCGCGCTGGCGTTCCGAGCAGTTCGCCGAACTCGTCGGCCCGTCGTGCATCTTGGCGATCGGCAGCGCCGAGACGATGCGGCTGTTCGGCGCGGGAGCCGCGGTGCCCGAGTCGAACCGCACGGCGATCCTCGAGTTCCGCGTGGAGGACGTCGACCGGGAGCACGAGCGGCTGGCAGGCCTGGCCGAGATCGTGCAGGAGCCGACCACGATGCCGTGGGGGAACCGGTCGCTGCTGTTCCGCGACCCCGACGGCAACCTGGTCAACTACTTCACGCCGAGTGCCCCGTAGTTCCGGACGAACGCGGTCAGCAGCCGGGCGAACTCGCGGCGGTCGTCGTCCGTCCAGTCCGCCATCGCCTCGGCGAACACCGAGCGGCGGAATTCGTGCATGCGCGCCACTTCGGCGCGGCCGGTCTCGGTGAGCACGAGGACGGCGCGGCGGCCGTCGCGCTGATCGGCTTCGCGCCGGAGAAAACCGTCCTCGACCGCGCGGGCGACGAGACGGCTCGCTCGCGGCTGGTCGATGGCCAGCGCGGCGGCGAGACTGGTGACGGTCCCGGATTCGCCGCTCTCCCCGGCCGCCTCGACGGCGTCGAGAAGTCCCTGAATCGCCTGGTCCGGCATGGTCTCGGCGCGGTCGCGGGCGAGTTTCGACAGCGATCGCCTCGCCTGGCTCCGCCGGATGGCGATCATCGCGCGTTCCACGTCGGCCACGGCGTCCGTCATCGCTCGTCCTCACCAAGTGCCTGTACTTGCCGCCCTACCCGAAGAAGTATCCCTGAAGCCGGACGCCGGCCAACCTCGTGCGGGAATAAGACGAAGCCTGGCGACGTCGTCTATCCTGGTAGTTGAAAGTTCAAACACCTGGAGCTGACATGACGCCGGTGCTCTACCTCAGCCACGGCGCGCCGCCGCTCGCCGACGACGCCACCTGGACTCGCCAGCTCGCCGGCTGGTCGGCGGACCTCGAGAAACCGAAAGCGATCCTCGTCGTCTCGGCACACTGGGAAGAGGCACCGCTGACCCTCGGCGCCACCACCACAGTGCCGCTGGTCTACGACTTCTGGGGGTTCCCGGATCGCTACTACCAGGTGGAATACGCCGCGCCCGGCGCTCCCGAACTGGCGGACAAGGTGCGGAAGCTCCTGCGCTCGACCCGGACGCCGGTGCACGACGCGCCCGATCGCGGCCTCGACCACGGCGCGTACGTCCCGCTCGTGGAGATGTACCCGGACGCCGACATCCCGGTGCTGCAGGTGTCCATGCCGTCGCTGGACCCGCGGGAGCTGTTCGACCTCGGCCGGAAGCTCGCGCCGCTGCGCGACGAAGGCGTGCTGATCATCGGCAGCGGCTTCTTCACCCACAACCTGAGCGCACTGGGCCAGACCGACGGCACCGACGGGGCGCCACCGTCGTGGTCGAGCGAATTCGACCACTGGGGTGCGGAAACCCTGCGTGAAGGCGACCTCGATGCGTTGCTGGACTTCCAGCACAAGGCACCCGCCGCGGCCCTCGCGCACCCCAGGATCGAACACTTCGCGCCGCTGTTCGTCTCGCTCGGCGCAGCCTCTTCGGAGGGCAAAGGGGAGACCGTGATCGACGGCTACTGGCACGGCCTCGCCAAGCGTTCCCTCCAGTTCGACTAGCGGGTTCGAAGGACGCCGGCGCCCGCCACCAGGCCGAGCGCCAGCAGCGTGACCACCGCGAACGACATCGTCAGCGACGTCAGGTCGGCGATCCCGCCGATCAGCGACGGCGCCACGAGACCCGACGAATAGGTGATGGTCGCGACGCCCGCGATCGACTGGCTCGGCGTCGGCCCGCTGCGTCCGGCCGCCGCGAAAGCGAGAGGCACGACGACGGAGACGCCGAGCCCGATCAGGGCGAAACCGGCCATCGCCATCACCGGATGGACGGCGAAGACGACCAGCAACCCGCCCAGTGTCGCGAAGGCGCCACCCGCGCGGACGGTGTTGACCGAGCCGAAGCGCCGCACCAGCGCGTCGCCCGAGAGGCGGGCGACCGCCATCGTGCAGGTGAACGCGGTGGTCGAGGCCGCGGCGATCCCCGGCGAGGTGCCGAGGACGTCACGCAGGTAGACGGCGGACCAGTCGAGGCTCGCCCCTTCGGCGAAGACGGCGCAGAACGCCACCGCGCCGATGATCACGGCCGATTTCGGCGGCAACGCGAACCTCGGCGGCGGGTTCTCGTCCGGTGCGCTGCGGACGTCGAAGACGCCCTGACAGATGAGCGCGCCGGCGACGGTGAGCACGGCCGACGCGATCGCGAAGTGGATCCGGGCGTCCAGCCCGGCATGTGCGGCGAGCGTGCCCGCGGCGGAGCCGACGAGCGCACCGGTGGTCCACATGCCGTGCAGCCCCGACATGACCGACTTGCCCATCCTCTCCTCGACGTCGACGCCGAGGGCGTTCATCAACACGTCGGAGGTACCCGCCGCGGTGCCCATGACGAACAACGCGAGGCACAGGGTGAAGAGGTTCCCCGCAAGGGCCGGGAGGATCAGCGCCAGCGTCCAGTACGCGAGCAGCAGCCGGAGCCCGAGCCTGCTGCCGAGCCGGTGCCCGATCCGCGCGGCGAGCGGCATGGTGAGCGAAGCACCGATGGCGGGGAAGGCGAGCGCGAGGCCGAGCTGGCCCGCGCTGATCCCCGCGTGCTCCTGGATCCACGGGATCCGGGTGGCGAAACTGCCGGTCACCGCGCCGTGCACGGCGAAGACGGCGGCCGTGGCGAGCCGCGCCTGCCGCACCCGCCGCGTCGGCCCGCCGACGGTTTCCACTGTGTTGGTCACTGGGCCCCCAAGGTCCATGAGACGACTCGACGGCGTCAGCGTAAACTATCAGGAAGGGAACCTGATAATTAATTCTGGGAGGATCTGCCGGTGAGTGTCATCCGGATGCCGTCCGCCTCCCCGAGCACGGCACGTGCCATCAACGACCGCCTCGCTCTCGACCTCCTGCACCGCGAAGGCGCCCTGACGGCCGCCCAGCTCAAAACGTTGACCGGGCTTTCCCGGCCGACGGTCGCGGACCTCGTGGAACGCCTCCAGGACGCCGGGCTGATCGAGATCGTCGGCGAGGCGGGCGCGGAACGCCGCGGCCCGAACGCGAAGCTGTACGGCATCGTCGCCGAACGCGCCTACCTCGCCGGCCTCGACGTCCGCACCCACGGCGTGGCCGTTTCGGTCGCGGACCTGCTGGGCCGGACCCGAGCGGAGGCCTCGCTGCCGTTCGACCTGGACGTCGACACCGAGGTCGCCGTCGAGCGGGCGATCGCCCTGCTGGAGGCCACCACCGCCGAGGCGGGCGCGACCGAGCTGCACACGATCGCCGTCGGCGCTCCCGGTCTGGTCGACCCGGCGACCGGCGGCCTGCGGCACGCCGGCGGCTTGCCCGCGTGGCACGGGAGACTTGTCGACGAACTCCGGCGACGGCTCGGTGTCCCGGTGCTGCTGGAGAACGAGGTCAACCTCGCGGCCGCCGCCGAACAGCGGCTCGGCGCCGCCCGCGACCGGGACACGTTCGTGCTGCTGTGGCTGGGTTTCGGTGTCGGCGCGGCCGTCGTCCTCGACGGTTCACTGCGGCGGGGCGCGTCGGGCGGCGCGGGGGAGATCGGGTTCCTGCCGATGCTGGGCCCCGGAAGGCTGCCGACGGCGACCGACTGCGACGGCGGCTTCCATACCCTGGCGGGCAGCGCCGCGATCTGCGAACTCGCCCGCGCGCACGGCATCCCGGCTTCGACGGGCGACAACGCCGAAGCGGCCGAGGCGGCTGTCGGGTACGCGATCGACGCGAACGCCGAGGAGTTTCTGGAGATCGTCGCGGAGCGGATCGCGATCGGTGCCGCCGCGGTCACCGCGGTCCTGGATCCGGGCTGTCTCGTGCTGGGCGGGGAGATCGGACGGGCCGGCGGCGACGCGCTGGCGTCCAGGGTGAGCCGTCGGCTCTCGGAGATCTCGCCGCTGCGGACCGAGGTCCGTGCGGGCACCGTCGGCGGCGGCGCGGTGCTGGAAGGCGCGGTGCTGACCGCGATGGGCGCCGCCCAAGACGCGCTGTTCACCCCCGGGGGCTGAACAGAACACAAAGCGGGCCCGGGAGTGTCTCCCGGGCCCGCTTCGGTTCATTCAGTGGCGCTAGCCGACTGGCAGGTTCACATGGTGTGGAACTTCTTGCCGGTCAGGGTGCCGATGAAACGCTGGAACATGCTCAGCGGCGACGAGTCGACGCCCGCCAGAGCCGGGACCTGCGCGGTCGGCAACGCCGGGGTGCTGTTCACGCCCGGCAGGGTGCCCGTGGCGGGCAGCTGCACCGGCAGCGCACCCGCGGTGGGCAGGGTGCCCGCGGTGGGCAGGGTGCCGGCGGTCGGGAGCTGCACCGGCAGCTTGCCCACGGTGGGCAGGGTGCCCGCGGTGGGCAGGGTGCCCGCGGTGGGCAGGGTGCCCGCGGTGGGCAGGGTGCCCGCGGTGGGCAGCTGCACCGGCAGCTTGCCCGCGGTCGGGAGCTGCACCGGCAGCTTGCCCGCGGTGGGCAGCCCGTTCAGCGCCGGGAGGGCCGGCAGCTGGGCGAGCTTGGGGGCGTCCGCACGAGCGGCGTCACCGGGCAGACCCGGGGTCTTCGGCAGGGCCGGGACACCGGGCAGGGCCGGGGTGCCGGGCAGCTCGGGCAGTTCCGACTTCGGCAGCATCGTCGGGACGGCGGTCAGCTGCTTCAGCGCGGTCAGACCGGCCATCTGCACCGGCAGGGTCGCCACCTGGGGACCGTCGGCGCGGGCGCCACCGATCGCCGGGGTGGTGGGCAGGGCGCCGGCACCGTTCATCGACGGCAGGGTGGGGGCACCGAAGGGCAGCGCGGGCAGCGCGTCGATCGGCATCTCCGAACCGACCGAGTCGGTGAAGGTCCGGGTGAACTCCTCACCGTTGATCTCGGTGAAGTCCTCCGAGTTCTCGTCCGCGATCGCCAGGATCGGGATCTCGAACTCGTTCAGCGGCACCACGAAGACGAACGGGTGGTGGAAGTTGAAGCCCGAGAGGGCCTCTCCGCTGCCGTCGGTGATGCTGTCGCCACCGGCCTGGCCGGTGATCATGCTGGTCGCCTCGGTCTCGGACACGCCGCCGACCGCCGCGATGGCGTTGCCGAACACCTCGGGGTCGACCGCGGCCGGGATGTCGAGGATGTTGCCCGACAGCGATCCGTCGAGACCCGAGGTCTCCACGTCTCCACCCGAAAGGGCGTCGACGGTGTTGGAGCCTTCGGCGTCGGCGAGACCCGCGACCGCGACCGCGTCGTGCGTGATCGGCACGATCGGCAGCGCCTGCACGCCGATGATGTTGCCCGCGACCGCACCCTCGTCACCGTTGGTGGTGGCGTCGCCGCCGGCCTCCGACAGGACGTCGCTGACGCTCTCGCCCTCGGCGATGCCCGCACCGGCGATGCCGTGCCCGGTCAGCGGGACCGCGCCGCCGATCGGCGTCTGGACGATGTTGCCCGCCAGCGCGCCTTCTTCACCGTTGGCGGTGGCGTCGCCGCCCGCGCTCGAGTCGGTGAGGTTCGTGCCCTTGCCCGAGGCGATCCCGCCGAGCACGGCGGCGAAGTTGTGCGCCTGGACCGGCAGGGAGACCGGGCCGTAGACCAGGTTGCCCGAGCCCGCGCCACCGTCACCGGTCGCGTGGACGTCGCCGCCCGCGGTGGAGGTGGTGTCACCGTCGGCGCCACCGTGGCCCTGGCCGATGAACGCGCCACCGATCCCGAACGCCTGCACCGGCAGCGAAACCGGCACGGTGCCCAGGTTGGAGCTGAGGAAGCCGTTGTCGTCGGCGGTGTTCCCGCCGCCGCCACCGGTGACGACCTTGGTCTCCTCGGCCGAGGCGGTGCCCTGACCGATGAACGAGCCACCGACGCCGAAGACCTCGGCCGGGACGGCGGCCGGGACCTGGACGATGTTGCCCGAGCCGGAGGAGTCGTTGCCCGTGGTGCCGTCGTAGTTGCCGGCGGTCACGGTCTTCGTCTCGGACGCCTCGGCGGTCGCCTGTCCGATGTGCGAGCCGGCGACACCGAACACCTCGGGGGCCAGCGCGGCCTGGGTGTTGACGATGTTGCCCGCGAGGGTGGAGTCGTCACCCGTGGTGTGGCTGCCGTCGCCGGCGTTCGCGTCGACGGTGTTCTCGCACGAGGCGACGTTGGCGCTGCCGATGTAGGTGCCCGCGATGCAGGTCACCTCGACGGGAGCGGCCACGGCCGGGTCGACGATGTTGCCGCCACCGGCGGAGCCTTCGCCCTCGGTGCTGACGAACCCACCGGCGTCGACGGTGCTGGACTGGCTCGTCCCGCCTTCGGTGCCGGTGTTCGCGAGCCCGATCCAGCTGGCGGCCACGCCGCCCACGTTCGCGACGTCCGCGGTCTGCGGCACGATCGCGTTACCCGCGACGGCCGAGTCCTCGCCGGAGGTCTGGACGTAGCTGGGGACGTTGGCCCAGCCGGGCGTGGTGTCACCGGCGGTGGCGTCCGCAGAGGAGCTGCTGTTGGAGTTCGCGAGCGAACCCCACGCGGCGGCCGCGTTGTCGTTGACCTTCGCCGGGAGGGCGATCGGCACCGCGCCGACGTTGCCGCCGAGGGCGGAGTCGTCACCGTCGGTCTCGATCCAGCCACCGGAGGTGGCCTCGGTCTCGGCCTCGTAGCCGGAGCTGTTGGCGTTGCCGATGATCCAGGAGGCGGCGTTGCCGGTGACCTGGACCGGGGTGGCGAACTGACCGGCCAGCACGTTGCCGGACAGGGCGGAGCCCTCGCCGTCGGTGGTGATGTTGCCGGTCTCGGTGGTGCTCTGGCTGGCGGAACCGCCGACCACGCGGCCGGTGCCGCCGGCGAGCCCACCGGCGTTGCCGGCGATCTGCACGGGCAGCGCCCAGTCGAGGGACACGACGTTCCCGGCGAGGCTGGAGTCCTCACCGGTGGTCTCGATGTCCTGGTTGTGCGACCAGGTCTGGTCGTGGGTGCCACCCTCGACCTCGGCGTCGCCGATCACGCCGATGGCGTTGTCGACGATCTGGATCGGGACGACGACGTCACCGACGACCTTGTTGCCCTTGAGGATGTCGTCCGTGGTGGTGAACCCACCGCCGGTCATCCCGCCGCTGACCTGGCGGGCCGAGTCCTTGGCCGCCAGCGGGGCCGGGACCGCGTTCTTGCCGGAAAGGCTGGGGAGCCCTCCGCCGATTCCGTCGGTGCTGCCGCCGGGCGACGAAGCCGAGTCCAGCGCGTCCGAGACGGGCTTGGTGACGGCCTTGGTGCTGACCTCTCCCTCGTAGCCGGGGAGGTCGGCCTGGCCGAGGGGCGTGCCAATGGCGTTGTTGTCGATCTCGATGGGAACGGTGACGTTCGCGTCGAGCGGGGAGGCCGGGGTGTCGGGGTTGACGTGTTCGTCGGCCGAGGCGATGCCGGTGCCCAGCATCAACAACCCACCCGTGACCAACGCGGTCTGGAGTCCGCGCTTTGCCCAGGATTGCATGGGGTTTTTCTCCTTCATTTCGGGTTCCCTTTCGGGTTCAGAGAGGTGCCGTTCGAGAGGCACCAGAGGGGGTGGAGCGGATCGCGGGCGCGAAAAAGCGCACCGCCGTTTCGCGGGGATCAGGAGCGGACGCGAAGCCAAGCCCGGAATCGGGAGGCGTGAGGCGCGTCGGCTACCCCGCGGAGGGAGGTGTTCAGTCGGGAGTGACGCCGGGCTGCGAGCCCGGGGTGAGCGGCATGTACCGCGTGCCTGCCAGCGAGTAGCCGGTCAGGGAACGCTCGACGGCGGCGACGACCCAGGCGGGAACGCCGTGGGTCAGGCCGTCGAGGTGACCACCGGGGGCGGAGCCGCCGGGGACAGTCGGGAAGGAAGGCACGGCGGGAAGCGGCGCCGGGGTGATCGGACGCGGGAGGTCACCGCGGTGACCGTCACGTGCCGGAGCGTCCTCGACCTGATCGAAGGCACCGTGCTGCTGCACGAAGGCCGGCATCGGGAGGACGGTTTCAGCGGATGCGGGGAACTGGGTCGTCGCCAGCTGCGCGAAGTCGGTGACCTGCTCACCGGCGCCGATGGTGTCCAGCGGCGAGTTCGGGTCGACCGGACCGCCGGTGACCGGAAGCGCCGGGACGAGGTCGCCGTGTCCGTTCGGGTCGAGGAGGTCCCAGACCTTGCGGCCGAACTCGGGTGCCGGGGTGAACGTCTCGTCCAGTACCTGGCGGGTGTCCTGCGGCTTGCGCACGATGTGCTCGACCGCGCCGAGGGTCCGCTGGACCGGGGTGACCACCGAGTTGTCCGCGAAGTCGGAGACCGCGTCGCTGACGCGCGTCGAGACCTCGTGCCGGTCGGCGCGGATGTCGCCGCAGTGGTGCTTCGCGGAAGCGGATCCATTCTCGCCCGGCATCGACCACGTGGTGGCGTCCTGCTGCTTGTCGCCGCACATCGCACCGGCGACGTCACCCGCGAACTTCGACGCGCCGTGGGAGACGTCGGTCAAGCCCGCCGAGGTGGCGTCGGTGACCGGGGTGACGCTGGTTTCAGGAGCGGAGACCACCGGGGCGATGTCCGCGGAAGCCGAAGCGCCCGAAACGACCCACGCCGCGGCGGAACCGGCGACGGCGCCGCCGAGGACGAACAGCGCACGCGAAGCGAGACGGCCGAAGCGCGCCGCGCCCCGCCTCTCGTTCTTCGCCGCGTTCGTCACTCGGTCTCCTGTCGCGTCGGTGTGCCGTTCGGGGTTGTGGGACCGAGGTAAGCAAAGTGCGGAAGGCCCGCGCGACTTTGAATCACCTT
Organism: Amycolatopsis lurida; assembly: GCF_900105055.1. Classification (NCBI taxonomy): domain Bacteria; kingdom Bacillati; phylum Actinomycetota; class Actinomycetes; order Pseudonocardiales; family Pseudonocardiaceae; genus Amycolatopsis; species Amycolatopsis lurida. The sequence goes on along the minus strand of NZ_FNTA01000004.1, from coordinate 4,139,267 downwards.
GATGGCACGATCGTGTGAAGAACACACGGTGTAGCCCGAACTTACGATCAGTGATCACTGCTGGCGGAGCCCGGTTACTCCGGGGTCGAGCGGCAGGCGATGTGTCAAGCGTCGCATCGGGCGAATTCGACCCGTGCGCGTCGCCCGGAATGGCCGGGAAACGTCGTCTCGGACCGATACGGTGAGCGCGTGAGCGAGCCCCAGCGCAAACAGCCGGAATTCGACCCGGCGAACCCGTTCCTCTCCGAGTCCACCGAAGACGTGACCAGCCTGGTGCCCCGCGGCCTGCGGATCGGGGCCGCGTTGTCGTGGCGCTTCATCGTGGTGATCGCCGCGCTCTACGTCATCGTGTTCCTGATCGGCTACCTGTCGGTCGTCGTGATCCCGCTGTCGATCGCGTTGCTGCTCGCGGCGCTGCTCGCGCCGGCGGTCTCCAAGCTGACGACGCTGAGATTCCCTCGCGGGCTCGCGGCCGGGATAGTGCTGATCGCCGGGCTCGCCGTCCTCGGCGGGCTGCTGACGTTCGTCGTCGCGCAGTTCTCCTCCGGCCTGCCCGAACTGCAGAAGCAGCTGACGGAGAGCCTCAACCAGATCAAGGTCTGGCTCATCGACGGGCCACTGCACCTGCGCCAGGAGCAGATCCAGGAGTTCATCAACCAGGCGATCAGCTTCCTGCAGAACAACCAGGCGTCGATCACCACGACCGCGCTCACCACCGCGGGCACGGTCGGCGAGATCGTCACCGGCTTCATCCTGACGCTGTTCATCCTCATCTTCTTCCTCTCCGGCGGCGAGCAGATCTGGAAGTTCCTGGTCCTCGGTGTGCCGGGTCGCGTGCGCAATCGGGTCGACGTCGCCGGGCGGCGGGGATTCGCGTCGCTGGTCAGCTACGTGCGCGCGACGGCGGCGGTGGCCGTGGTCGACGCGGTCGGGATCGGCATCGGGCTGGCGATCGTCGGCGTGCCGCTGGTGATCCCGCTGGCGACGCTGGTGTTCCTCGGTGCCTTCATCCCGATCATCGGCGCCGTGATCGCGGGCGCGGTCGCGGTCCTGATCGCACTGGTGACGAAGGGCATCGTCGGCGCACTGATCGTGCTGGCCATCGTCATCGGTGTCATGCAGCTGGAAAGCCACGTGCTGCAGCCGATCCTGCTCGGCCGCGCGGTGAAGCTGCACCCGCTCGCCGTGGTGCTCGCGATCACCGCCGGTCTCGTCGCCGCCGGGATCGCCGGCGCGCTGCTCTCGGTGCCGCTGCTCGCGGTGCTCAACGCGGGGATCCGCTCGTTGCTGCACGAACGCGATCCCGATCCGGCCGAGATCGACGTCTTGAAGGATCAGGCGGCACAACCCAACGATGCCGAGAAAGCCGCCGAAGCCGAATCATGACCGAGACCCCGCTCTGGCGCGCCGTCTCGGCGCTCGGCACGCGGGACCCGGCCACTCCGCTGTGGCGCGGGGTGATCGTGCTTCGGGTGACGACGCTGCTCTTCGCGCTCGGCTCGTTCGTCGTCCATTACGACGGCTACGCGAACAAGTGGCTGGCGTGGACGTCGTTCGGCGTGATGACGGTGTGGACGGTCGTCAGCAGCGTGTTCTACGCGCGGCCGTCGAGCCGCTGGCCGTGGCTGGTGGGCGTCGATCTCGCGCTGACCGTCGCCCTCATGTTCACGTCGGCGTGGATCCTGACCACCGCGCAGTTCGACGCCAACATCCCGCTCATCACGACGGTGTGGGCGGCGGTCCCGCCCGCGGCCGCCGGCACGCGGTTCGGCGCGGTCGGCGGGGTGTTCGCCGGGCTGGTGGTCTCGGTGGTCACCGGGCTGGTGCGCTGGCGGTTCGACGTCGACGTCGCGCGGGACGGCTTCCTGCTGACCGCGAGCGGGTTCGTGATCGGTCTCGCCGCGACCATGGCCCGCCGGTCGGCGGACGCGCTGACCAGGGCGCTGCGGATGGAAGCCGCGACGGCCGAACGGGAGCGGCTCGCCCGCTCGATCCACGACAGCGTCCTCCAGGTGCTCGCGCGGGTGCGCAAACGCGGCGCCGAATTCGGCGGGGAAGCAGCCGAGCTGGCGAAACTGGCCGGTGAGCAGGAGATCGCGCTGCGCGCGCTGGTCACCACCGAGCCGACGCATCCGAGCGAGAACGGGACCACCGACCTCCGTGCCGCGCTGCAGCTGCTCGCGACACCGTCCGTGCAGGTCTCGACGCCCGCGGGCGAGGTCCAGCTGCCCGAGCACGTGACCACGGAACTGGTGGCCGTGGCGCGCGAGGCGCTGTCGAACGTCGAGAAGCACGCGGGCGAAGAGGCGCACGCCTGGGTGCTGCTGGAGGACCTCGGCACCGAGGTCGTCGTCAGCGTTCGCGACGACGGGCCGGGAATCGCGCCCGGCGTTTTGGAACGCGCGGCGGCCGAGGGACATCTAGGTATCGCGGAGTCCATCAAGGGACGCGTGCGGGATCTGGGCGGCAGTGCCGCCCTGGACACCGCGCCCGGCCAGGGCACGGAATGGGAAATCAAGGTTCCAGTCGCGGCGAGGGGAAAGCGATGACCGGTGAGGCTCAGGTCTCGGTGATGGTGGTCGACGATCATCCGATGTGGCGGGACGGGGTCGCGCGCGACCTGGCCGAACACGGTTTCGAAGTGCGGGCCACCGCGCCGGACGCGCCCGCGGCGGTGCGGATCGCGCGCACGGTCCGGCCCGACGTCGTGCTGATGGACCTCAACCTCGGTGAGACCTCGGGCGTCGACGCGACCCGCGAGATCACCTCGGAACTGCCGTCGACCAAGGTCCTGGTGCTGTCCGCGAGCGGCGAGCACAGCGACGTCCTCGAGGCGGTCAAGGCCGGGGCGTCCGGCTACCTGGTGAAATCGGCTTCGGCGAGCGAGCTGGTGGACGCGGTCAAGCGGACCGCGGCGGGCGACCCGGTGTTCACCGCCGGACTCGCCGGGCTCGTCCTCGGCGAATACCGCCGCATGGCCGACGCGCCGGACGACGGGCCCGCGCCGCCGCGGCTGACCGAACGCGAGACCGACGTCCTGCGCCTTGTCGCGAAGGGGATGACGGCGCGGCAGATCGCCGAGAAGCTCGTGCTGTCGCATCGGACGGTGGAGAACCACGTCCAGTCGACGCTGCGGAAACTCCAGCTGCACAACCGTGTCGAGCTGGCCCGGTATGCCATCGAGCACGGGTTGGACGAGGAGTAGCTCAGCCCTGGGCGACGGCCACCACCCGCTGGTTCCGTTCGGCGGGCAACGGGGTCTTGACGACGGTCCACCCCGGCCGGTCGAGTCGCCAGTTCGCGACGACGTCGGTCGCGATCACCAGGTCATCGGTCTCGGTCCACTCGATGGCGACCCGTTTGAGCTCGGTCGCGATCGGCATCGCGGGCGCGCGCGTCCAGGTCAGCGTGTCGAGGGCGAGCACCCAGACGTCGGCGGTCTGCGTCGCCGTCCCCGCCCAGGCGGGGTCGCCGAACAGCACGGCGACCTTGTAGCCGTCACGGCTCGGCACCACCATGCCGGGCGCGCCGTCGGCCACCGGCCGCTGGACCCGGGTCCGCTGGTCGCTGCGCAGGTCGAGCACGGAGAACTCGGTCAGCTCGGCGAGCAGCATCCGCTCCTTGGTGACCGCCAGCACGCGGGGGAACTGGTGCACGGCGCGGCCGGTGGCGGGATCGATCAGCACGTCCTCGGCACTGGCGGTCCCGCTGTTCACCGTGATCAGCAGTCCCTTCGGTACCTCTTGGCGCACGGCCGTCGTGCAGCTCGCCGGGCGGCCGCGATCGCGCTCCGCGCCGAGCAGGGACACGAATTGGAGGCGGCACAGGTCGTCGCCGTCGTCGCGGATCAGCCAGACACCGCTCTCGTCGGCCGACGGGGCGACGCTGCGGGCCTTGCCCAGCTTCCACGGCTGGTTCTTGAGGTCGCCGTACACGAGGACTTCGGACGGCTCCAGGCACGATGGCCCGCAGCGGGCGGCCGACAGCACGACCGGGAACTTGCCGACGCGGAGGACCTCGTTGACCCGGTCCCCACCCGGAGCGCCCGGAAGCGGGGTGGTGGCGCCGGTGGCGGGATCGAGCACCGACGGCGGCGACGTCGACATGACGAGCCGGAAACCGCTGTAGTCCACCGGGTCGCCGTGGAGCTTCGACGGTGGCGGCGTGGTCGGCGCCGGAGCAGGGGCGGGTGGCGGCGTGGCGCTCGTGCAGCCTGACAGCAGCAGGACAGCCGCCAACAGGGCGGCACAGGGGAGAAATGCGGGTCTGTTCAGGGTATTTCCCCGATCTCGCGCGTGAGATCCGGTTCTACCATTCCAGGCATGGGCGAGGAAGAGCAGCCGACGACCGAAACCAAGCCGTTGACCGGACGGGACATCCGGGTCTCCGACGCGGAGCGCGAACACGTCGTCGAGGTCCTGCAGAAGGCGATCGGCCTCGGGATGCTGAACCTCGACGAGTTCACCGAACGGACCGACCGCGCCCTCGCCTCCAAGACCCGCGGTGAACTGAACGCGGTGCTCACGGATCTGCCCGGCCTGGTGCATCCCGAAGCGGCGATGGCGCCGCGGCCGCAGCAGAACCCGTGGGCGCCGCCGAGGCAGCACGCCTACGCGCACCCGTCCGGACAGATCATGGAGCTCAACGGCAAGTACTCGGCGTTGCAGCGCGACGGGAACTGGCTGGTCCCCGAGTCGATGGTGATCCGGAACAAGTACGGCGCCACGAAACTGGACTTCTCCCAGGCCGAGATCCGACACCCGGTGGTGCATATCGAGCTGCAGGCCAAATGGGGCCCGGTGGAGATCACCATCCCCGAGAACGGCGCCGTCGACACCAACTCGATCACCGACATCAAGTTCGGCAACCTCGACGACCGGACGCGATCGAACGGCCGCCCCGGCACGCCCCGGTTCGTCATCACCGGGCGCGTGCACGGAGGATCGCTGATCATCAAGTACCCGCGGCGGGGTTTCTTCGGCTAGATGTGGCGCAGGTGCCGGAGCACGAAGTACGCGACCGCGGCCAGCACCAGCGCGGCCAGCCCGGACACCGCGTGCATCCCGCTGGCGAACGCGTCGTGCGCGGGGACCGCGTCGGCGAGCCGTGACCGGGTGACCGCGTTGCCCAGCGTCCCGACCGTCGCGATGCCCAGCGCGTAGCCGAACTCGTTGCCGGTCTGCGAAAGCGAGGCCGCCGAACCGGCCTTCTCCGGCGGCACGGACCCGACGACCAGATCCGTGCCCAGGGTGATCAGCGGGCCGCCGCACAGGCACGTGATGGCGAAGGCGATCGACGGGATCACCGGACCGGCGCCCGCCTCGACCTGCGTCAGCAGCAGGAATCCGGCGATCGCGCCGGCCAGGCCGGTGGCGATCAGCGTCGCGGGGCGGATGCGACGGGCCAGGATCGGCGCGCCGAGGAAGCTGATGGTCGAGGCGAGCATGCCCGGCAGCAACGCCAGCGCGGCGCCGACCGGCGAAAGCTCCAGCACGATCTGGAAGAACTGCGCGACGAAGAGCATGGTCGTCCCGCCCAACATGGTGAACGCGCACATCCCGCCGATCGCCGTGGTGAACGCGCGGGCGCGGAACAGCGTCAGGTCGATCAGCGGATCCTGGAGGATTCGCTGGCGCCGCACGAACACCACGCCGAAGGACAGGCCGATCAGCAGTGAGGCCACCGGCACCACGTGCACACCCTCGCGGGCGAGTTCCTTGATGCCGTAGACCGCGGGCAGGATCGTGACCAGCGAAAGCGCGACGCTCACCAGATCGAGGCGGCCGGCGTTCTCGTTGCGGTACTCGGGCAGCAGCTTCGGGCCGACCACGAGCAACAGGACCATCGCCGGGACGCCTAGCAGGAACACCGAGCCCCACCAGAAGTGCTCCAGCAGCACGCCGCCGACCATCGGCCCGACGATCGCGCCGACGGTGAAGCAGCCCGCCCAGATGCCGATCGCGAGGGAACGCTGGCGGGTGTCGGTGAACAGGTTGCTGATCAGGGCGAGCGTCGACGGCGCCAGCGTCGCACCGGCGATCCCGAGCAGCGCGCGGGCGGCGATGAGCATCAGCGCGCTCGTCGAGAACGCGGCGAGCACGGAGGCCAGCCCGAACGCCGTGGCACCGATGAGCAGGAGTTTCCGGCGGCCGATGCGGTCGCCGAGGGTGCCCATGGTGACCATGAACCCGGCGATCATGAAGCCGTAGACGTCCATGATCCACAGCTGCTGCGTGCTGTCGGCGCCGAGGCTCTGGCTGAGCTTCGGCAGCGCGAGGATCAGCACGAAGACGTCGAGGGAGACCAGGAAGGTGGGGAGGGCCAGCACGGCCAGCCCGACCCATTCCCGGCGTCCGGCCCGCGTCGGGGTCATGGTGGTCATGGTCGGCGCCCTTTCGTCGCTTCGGTGTCTTCACCTAGGCGTCGAAGCGGTGGACCGGATTTCGACATGCCCCTTGGGGATCAGGGGACCTTTGCTATCGCTTCGCGGCGGCCTGCCGGGCGGCGACCGGGTCCGAGGTGGCCAAGACGGCCTCGGCCAGCGACTCGCATTCGGCCAGCGTCGTGGCCGCCAGGCTCGCACCGACCGCGCGCACGGCGGGCGCGTTCATCGAGAGGCTGGTGAGACCGAGCCCGGCCAGCACGAGCGCGAGCCTCGGGTCGGCGGCGGCCTCACCGCAGACACCGGCGGGCTTGCCGGTGTCCTTCGCGGCCTGGCCGATGACCTTCAGCAGGCGCAGGAGCCCGGGCTGCCACGGGTCGTTGAGCTTGGCGACCGCGCCGAGCTGGCGATCCGCGGCGAAGGTGTACTGCGCGAGGTCGTTGGTGCCGACGGAGACGAAATCGACCACGTCGAGGATCTCGCGGGCGGTCAGCGCGGCGGCCGGGATCTCGATCATCACGCCCACGCGGGCGATTCCGGCGGCGCGGGCGCGCTCGGCGAACCAGGCGGCCTCGTCGGCGGTGGCGACCATCGGGGCCATCACCGAAACCTCGGCTCCGGAGTCCTGCGCGGCACCCGCGATGGCCTCGAGCTGGCGCGCGAGGATCTCGGGCCGGTCGAAAGCGACACGAAGCCCGCGTACGCCGAGCGCCGGATTGGGTTCGTCTTCGGGCTCCAGGAACGCGAGAGGCTTGTCGGCGCCCGCGTCGAGGGTGCGGACGACGACCGGCTTGCCGCGGAACGGCGTGAGCACGGCGGTGTAGGCCTTGCGCTGCTCTTCGACGCTCGGCTCGGCGGACGCGTCGAGATAGCAGAACTCGGTGCGGAAGAGACCGACGCCTTCCGCGCCCGCCTCGGCGGCGGCCTGGGCGTCGGTGGCGGAACCGACGTTGCCGAGCACCTTCACCCGGTGGCCGTCGGACGTCGCGCCGGTGCCGCCCCACTCGATCGCGCCGGTCTTGGCGGCCGTGACGACCTCGGCGTTCGGGTCCGCGACCTCGACGACCCCGGTGTCACCGTCCACCGCAAGCGCTTGCGCGTCGAGCGCGAGGAGGCCGCGGACCGCGACGACGGCGGGAATGCCGAGCGCGCGGGCGAGGATCGCGGTGTGGCTGGTGGGGCCGCCCTCTTCGGTGACGAGCGCGAGCACCTTGTCCGGGTCGAGACCCGCGGTGTCGGCGGGCGCGAGGTCGCGGGCGACGAGCACGCTCGGCGAGTCCAGGTCCGGAACGCCGGGAGGCGCGATGCCGAGCAGCTCGGCGATGAGCCGGTCACGCACGTCGAGGACGTCGCGGGCGCGCTCGGCCATGTAGCCGCCCGCGGCGGCGAGCGCGTCGGCGAACTTGCCCGCCGCCTGGTGCACCGCACGCGGCGCGGGCAGGTTCTTGTCCTTGACCAGCTGCTCCGCCGAGGAGACGAGCGCCGGGTCGGCCGCCATCGCCGCGGTGGTGATGAGGATCGTCGCGGCCTCACCCGTCGCCGTCTCGGCGAGCTTTTCGAGCCTGCCCGCCACGATCTGCGCGGCCGGGGCGATCCGGGCGGCCTCGGCGGCGGGATCGGCCGGTGCCGGCGTGCTCGCGGGTTCGCCGAGCGGCTCGGCGACCCGGACGACAGGACCGCTCGCGCGGCCGGGACTGACGGCGACCCCGGACAGTGACTCAGACGGCATGGTCTAGACCATATCTCATAGGCGGCGTGACCTGACTCATAGCCGACAGCACAACACAGACCCGGACATCATTCCAGTTCGGATGCCGTCGGATAGGACGGCTGCGCGCCCTGCCGGGTCACGGTGATCGCCGCCACCTTCACCGCCCTGCGTGCGGCGTCGGCCAGCTTCTCGCCCTTCGCGAGCGACGTGGCGAGCGCCCCCGCGAAAGCGTCCCCGGCACCCGTGGTGTCGACGGCCTCGACCTTCGGCGACGGCACCTCCGTCACCCCGTCCGAGGTCACCACCGCCGCACCCTTCGCGCCGAGCGTCACGACGGCGGCTTTCGGACCGAGGTCGAGCAGTTTCGGGAAGTCCGCCTCGCCGCCGAGCAGGAAGGCCGCCTCGTGCTCGTTGACCAGCAGGACGTCGAGACCCCGCAGCGTCTCCGCGGAAAGCTCGGCCGCCGGCGAGAGGTTCAGCAACGTCTTCACGCCGCTTTCGACGGCTTTCGCGACGGCGTGCTCGACGGTTTCGAGCGGGATCTCCAGCGACAACACCACGACCTCGGCGCCGTCGAGGTCGACGTCCTCGGGCCGCAGGGCCGAATTGGCGCCAGGCGAGACGAGGATGGAGTTCTCGCCGTCGGGCGTGACCGTGATGTACGCGATCCCCGTCGGACGCTCGCTCGTGCGCAGCGAGCCCGTGTCCACCCCGGACTCGGCCAGCGACCGCTTGAGCAACTCGCCGTACGGGTCGTCGCCGACCGCCCCGAGCAGCGCGACGTCGGCCCCGAGCCTGGCCGCGGCGACCGCCGTGTTGGCGCCTTTGCCACCCGGCGACAAGATCGTGTCGCCACCGAGTACGGTTTCGCCACCACCTGGCCGCCGGTCGACCGGGACGACGAGATCGGCATTGGCGGACCCGATGACCAGCACCTGAGAAGTCATGGAGGAAACGATGCCATGACCAGCAGTTGTCCGGTCATGACCCTTCCCCCGGCGAAGATGTGAAGAACTTTGTAACTTTCTCGGCGCGTAGTGCGACAATCAGGCGAGCAGCGGAACGCCGTCACTCTTTCGGGGGATAACCTTCCCCCGGACGTCACTTCGGCGATCACGCCCGCTCTTGAGATGCGTTGCCGCGTCCACGCGGTGACGTTGCCCCGATCCCGGCCGGTGCCGGGAAGAGGGCATCGGGTCGCCGGCGTCGATCACGTAGCCCCCCGAGTGATCGGCGCCGGCGGCGCCCCGTTTCGCTTTCAGCGTGACGCCGCCGTCTCCCGGAACTCCACGCGCTCGGACCTTCGCATGCTGCGCTCGAACTCGCGTCGCGCGTTCACGCTGAACGGCCGCGCCAACCGGTACCAACCACCGGCGAGACTGCCGGACTCGGCGTCGTACGGGTTGCTTCTGGTCAATTCAGTCAACTGCGGATGGCGAATCGCGAACATGTCCGAGCCCGGCAGAAAGTCCAAGTAGGTGGAGCCGTGGTCGACTCCCCACCGGACGGCATCTATCTCGTGCCACCACACTCCGACGAAGGTCCCGTACGTCCGGAAGTAGAAGCCACGTGGCCTGAGCTCGAGTACGACTTTTCGCTTCTTGTCGTGCGTCCCACCCTCGAGCCCTTCGACCACCATCGTCACCGCGAAGAGCACGAAGAGCACCACAAGCGCACCAACGCGCACTGAGGTGCCTTCGGTTGCGGCAGCGACCACCAAGGCAGTGACCTCGATCATCAGGGACACGAACCGGAAGACCCACAGTTTGCGCTTGTCCCAGCCGTTCACATGGATCTTCACCACGTCGTCCACGACGTCGAGATCTTCCTCGCGGGCGGTCTCCACCACCGGTTCGTCGGGCACAGGCCGCACGGCGGTGTTGTCGTCCTCGATCGCGACATCGACGCGCTTCACGAGAAAGGGCAGAAGCCGCTCCACATCACGCGGCCTGAGGTCGACATCCGCGACTTGAAGGTCGCCATCGGGCTCACGGGCAAACCCCGCGTCCAATGCGTCGAAACCCGCCCCGGGGCGAATGACCAGCTTGAACTCGTCCGTTGCGGTGCGGTGTGGTGAATACTCTCGGAACTCGAGGCTCAGAATGACCTGGGCGATATTTTCCCACCGAGCGCTCCAGGCCACCACGCCGCCCTTGATCCGCCTGATCCCGGCCGGATCGAAGATCAGCTCGTCGGCAGGCGGGGGAGTCCGGTAGTTACGGAACTCGATTGTCCCGCAGTAGATGAACACGGCACAGAGCACACCGGCGACGATGCGCACCGCCAACTGGTAGTCGCTGACCACGGCGATCGTCATGACCGCGGTCAAGGTGGCGAACAGAACTACCAGTACCAAATGACCGAAGACTCCAGGCGTTCTCGAGATCACCAACCGGTCATCGGCCACTTTGTGTTCCCCTCATGTCGTTCAAAGCCCTACAGAGAGCCGGAGATTCGCTGTCCACCCTGTTGCTCGAAGATCGGCGGCTCAGCTGCGACGTCCTCTGGAGCGGATTTCTGGGGTGCGCCTGCCGCGCTGTACGGCCCCATGACCCCAGCCGGAGGCGACGCCTTTTTACTCGGCGGTTCCTCCTCCTCACCGAAAGTGTCATCTACCGTCTCATCGATCTTTTTCCCAAGGGCCTTACGTTTCTCCTTGGTGAGGTTCGCCTGAAAGTCCTCGCCGTACTTGTCCTTGAGACGACCGGCCATGTTTTCTTTCACCTGGGCAAGGTTTTCGGTGAGGCTCTTATCCTTGGACGTATCCTCCAAACCGAATATGTGCTTGCGAGACTCAGGAAGGTCCTTCCTCGCCTCGGCGACCTTCGACGCGAAGGTCGTGTCGCCGGCACCGTCGACAGCCTTCTTTCCGCTGCCGGTGAACTTCTTCAGCGCTTTCGGAGTCAGGGCGTCCTTGATCTTGTCGAAGCCATCCGTGAGACGCTTGAAGAGCCCCTTCGCCTTGTCGAACGCCTTGGTCAGCTTCTTGATCCAACCGACGCACCTCTGTGCGTAACTGATGGCCTTGGGAGTTCCCTCCGCTGCGATGCCGACAGGCATCGCAGGCCCTGGGTAGCGCATCGCGATGCTCACGAGCTTTCCTAGGCACTCGGAGATCAAGTCACGGACGATGGTTCGCACGACCGCGAGGATCATCTTGCATACGCTGACCAGAGTCCCGATGGAGTTCGCACCCGAGGCGATGCCCGCATACAGATCGGCCCGATTCTTGGCGAAGGCCCGATAGGCGTCCGCGGCTTCGCCGGTCCAGTTCGCGCTTTCGCGGTCGACGGCCTTGCCCAGGTCTTCGCTGACCGACTCGAGTTCCTTGCCGATGTTCTCCCAGGTCCCGATCATGTTGTCCAAGGCGACCTGATCACCGACGAGCCAATCGAGTGGTTCACGGAGAAACGGGACGTGCTCGATGATCCAACCGAACGCCGACGCCGCCAGGGTCCCGATGGGATCGGCGACGAGGTCGGCCAGGCCCATCGCCCCGTTGGCGAGATTCGCCAGCCCTTCCGCCCAGTCTCCACTGGCGATCTTGGCACCGGTGTCCCAGAAGTCTTGGAGGATTCCCGCGCCTTCGAGTGAGCTCTCGTCCTGCGCGGCGTCTGTCTTGATCAGCGGATTGGGGCCTGGAGCCGCGACGGGTGTTTCTGCCATCGGTCAGTCCTCCACTTTGAAGAGGCTCTTGAACTCGTCCTCCTGCATTTGCTTCCTTTGCTGCCAGGTGTGCACACGATCGGCATGGTCGGCCGAAGCTTCGACGGCCGACTCGATCGCGCTCCGCGCCAGGCTCTGCACAGTGGCGCAAATCGCAGCGAGGGGGATTCCGACCAGGCCGAACGCTTCGTCGCCCATGGCCGCGTCCGCAGCAGATCCCGTCATCGCGACTCGTTGCCCCAGATAGTCGATCGTGTTGCGATGCGCGGCGAGCTCCGCGGGATCGACCTTGAAATCTTCACTACCTTGTGGCTGCCCCATGGTTTCCCTCCCTCAAGAACCCGCTCAGCGCAGGAAGTCGCCGCCGGTGAAGTAGTCGTCCTCGTGGTCCGTCTGCTGCCTGCGCGCGGCACGCGGCGGCGCGGGAGGGGCCGGAGGAGCGGGCGGCTTTGGGGCAGGAGGAGGAGCGTCGAGTTCGTCTTCGGCGACGAAGCGGTCGTCCTCGTCCGCCTCCTGGTGGCCGCCTTCGACGTAGCCCGTCGGTTCGGGTTCCGGGTACTCGTTGTGCAGCTGGTTGACCAGCTCGTTCATGGTCTCGGTGCCCGCGATGGACGGCACGCCGGTCTGCATCGCGCCCGCGAGTTTGCTCTGCGCACTCTGGACGACGCGGAGGATCTCCTGGGCGAGCGCGGGGTTGTCCCGCACGGACGGGCCGATCTCCAGGCCGACGAGGTTCCCCGCGTGGTTGACCTTGACCGAGATCTGGCCGTCCTTGCTGCGTTCGGACACCGAGACGCTTTCGATCTCGGTGCGCATCTGATTCGCCTTTCGCTGGGCGTCGGCCAGTTTGGCCTCGAAATCAGCGAAGAGCTGCTCAGGGTTCGACACGCGAACCTCCCCTGTTCACGTCGTAGCCGTTCGGCGACCGAGTGTGGCATACGCGTCTGACATCGGGGAACGTTTGGCGGACATCCGCAGCCCGGTCGTGTGGATCACCACAGCGGCCTCCGGTTTTCCCTACCCGATTCGACGGCTTACCCGATGTTCTCGCAGGTCAGCGGCTCCTAGCGTAGCGAGCATGACGATTTCGGACTGGAAACGCGCGATCTACGCATTCCTCGTGCTTCCGGGCTACCTCGGGGGTGCGAAGGTCCAGCGCGGGCTGGCGCGGCGCTGGCTCGGGCAGGAGGGCGGGTCCCGGCCGCGGTTCGTGGCTGCCTTCGGTCCGAGCGCGGTGGCGTTCCTGCTCGCGTCGCTGCTCTTCTATCTCGTCGGGCGCATCGCGACCTACGGGCTCTTCTGGACGGGGAGCGACCCCGAGGGCACGTGGGGCGGGCCGACGCTGGCGGGCGCGTGGATCGTGCACTTCCTCATCGCCGCCGGGATGGCCATTCCGCTCTTCCTCGCGCTCCGGCCGCTCACGAGGCTTCAGGCTCGCCTTCTGGGGTAATCCCCGTACTGACCACCTAGAATGCCCGGATGACCAACCCCAGCCGCAGGGGCCGCGAGCGGGCGGCGACCGATCAGGACATCCGCCGGACGGCGCGGGCACTCCTGGTCGAGCAGGGCCCGGAGGCCGTGACCCTGCGGGCCATCGCGCGCGAGCTCGGCATCACGGCGCCGGCGTTGTACCGCTACTACGGTTCCCGTGACGATCTGGTCGAGCATCTTCGCGCGGACGTCGTCGCGGATCTGGCTGCCGGGCTCGCCGAGGACATCGCGCAGTTGCCGGACGAGGGCGCGTTGCAGCTTTTCGCCATCTGCAAGGGATTCCGGCGGTGGGCGCTCACGCACACCAAGGAGTTCACGCTGGTCTTCGCGTCGCCTTCGGGCGACGACACGTTGAGCAGGCTGGACGAGCCGTTCGGGCGGATCTTCCTCGCGGCGGCGGGGCGGGTGCTCGCGATGCACGACCTGGTGACGCCGTCGAACGACGTGGTCCCCGCCGAGCTGCGCGACGATCTCACGTCCTTCCAGGAAGAACTGCTCGCCGTGCTGAAGGAGTCCGGGGCGACGTTCCCGCTCGAAAAGCTCGACCTCGGCGTGACGTACCTGATGATCCAGTTCTGGGCCCGGCTCTACGGGCACGTCACGCTCGAGGTCTTCGGCAATTATCCGATCCCGTTCTCGAAACCGGACGTCCTCTTCGAGGCGATGCTGGCCGATCTCGCGCGCGAGATCGGCCTGTCCACCGAGTAGCTACGCCGCGTGCCCGCCGTCGACCGAGACGGTCGAGCCGGTCACGTACTTGCTTTCCGTCCGCGCCAGGAACGACACGGTGGCGGCGACCTCCGACGGCGAACCGTAGCGGTCGAACGCGGTCAGGCTGCGCTGGTCCGCGGCGTACGGGCCGTCGGCCGGGTTCATGTCGGTGTCGGTCGGGCCGGGGTGGACGATGTTCACGGTGATGCCGCGCGGCCCCAATTCCCTGGCCAGCCCCTTGGTCATGCCCAGCAGGGCGGTCTTGCTCACCGCGTACAGCGACATCCCGGGTCCGGGCACGCGGTCCGAGATACAACTGCCGATGGTGATCACGCGCCCGCCGTCACCCAGGTGCCGGGCCGCGGCCTGCGTGGCCACGTAGACACCGCGGACGTTGACCGTGAGCACGCGGTCGATGTCCTCCAGGCTCGTCTGGTCCAGCGGGCCGACGAAGCCGACGCCTCCGTTGTTGACCAGCACATCGAGCCTGCCGAACTCGGCGACCGTCGTGTCGACCGCGGAAACCACGGCCGCTGCGTCGGCGCTGTCGGCCTGGATCGCCAGCGCGCGGCGGCCGAGCGCCTTTATCTTGTCCACGACACCGGCCGCGAGTTCGGCGTTGTTCTGATAGGTGAGTGCGACGTCGGCGCCGTCCTCGGCGAGCCGGATCGCGGTGGCGGCACCGATCCCGCGGCTGCCGCCGGTCACCAAAGCCACCTTGCCGTCGAGGGTCATGGGGTGTTCTCCGTTCGATTTCGTTGTCCTTGAACAACTCCATCGAATCGCCTCATGACCCTCGACGCTGGCGGCTATCGGCCACGGCGCTACAGCACGATGTTGACCAACCGTCCGGGCACGACGATCACCTTGCGCGGCGTGCCGTCGCCGACCAGTGCGGCGACCTTTTCGTCGGCCAGCGCGGCCGCCTGCACGGCGTCCTTGCCCGCGTCGGCGGGCACGGTGACCCGCGAGCGCACCTTGCCGTTGACCTGGATCGGGTACTCCACGGAGTCCTCGACCAGGTACTTCTCGTCGACGACCGGGAACGGCCCGTGCACCAGGGAATCCGCGTGACCCAGCCGCTTCCACAGCTCCTCGGCCAGGTGGGGGGCCAGCGGCGCCAGCATCAGCACCAGCGGCTCCACCAGTTCCCGCGGCGTGGCCTCGGCCGAACCGTAGGTCTTGGTGACGTAGTTGTTCAGCTCGATCAGCTTCGCGCCGGCCGTGTTGAACCGCATCTCCGCGTAGTCCTCGCGGACCCCGGCGACCGTCTTGTGCAGCTGCTTGCGGTCCTCGTCGGTCGCGTCCACAGTGGACACACGCAGCTCGCCGGTCTCCTCGTTGACGACCAGGCGCCACAGCCGCTGCAGGAAACGTTGCGCGCCGACGACATCCTTCGTCGCCCACGGCCTCGAAACGTCCAGCGGACCCATCGACATCTCGTAGAAGCGGAAGGTGTCGGCGCCGTAGTCGGTCGACATCTGGTCAGGCGTCACGACATTCTTCAGGCTCTTGCCCATCTTGCCGTATTCCTGCTTGACCTCTTCGTCGCCGAAGAAGAACTTGCCGTCCCGCTCCTCGACCTGATCGGCCTGGACGTACACGCCGCGTGCGTCCGTGTAGGCGTAGGCCTGGACGTAGCCCTGGTTGAACAGTTTCCGGTACGGCTCCTGCGACGACACGTGGCCCAGGTCGAACAGCACCTTGTGCCAGAACCGCGAATACAGCAGGTGCAGCACCGCGTGCTCGACACCGCCGACGTACAGGTCCGTGCCGCCGGGGTCGTCGACGCCGTGTTCGGCGGGACGCGGGCCGACCCAGTAGGACTCGTTCTCCGGCGCGACGAACACGTCCGGATTGGTCGGGTCCAGGTACCGCAGCTGGTACCAGCAGGAACCCGCCCAGTTCGGCATCGTGTTGATGTCGCGGCGGTAGGTCTTCTTGCCCTGCCCCAGATCCAGCTCGACCTCGACCCAGTCGGTCGCGCGCGCCAGCGGCGAGGACGGCGTGCTGTCCCGGTCCTCCGGGTCGAAGGTCACCGGCGAGTAGTCGGCGACCTCGGGCAGTTCGACCGGCAGCATGCTGTCCGGCAGCGGGTGGACCTGGCCGTCCTCGTCGTAGACGACCGGGAACGGCTCGCCCCAGTAGCGCTGGCGCGAGAACAGCCAGTCGCGCAGCTTGTACTGGACGGTGCCGCGGCCGTGGCCGTTCTCCTCCAGCCAGCCGATCATCGTCTTCTTGGCCTCGTCGACGCCCATGCCGTCCAGGAACCCCGAATTGATCGCGGGCCCGTCGCCGGTGAACGCCTTGCCATCGAAGCCTTCCGACGGCTGGACGGTCCGGATGATCTCCAGGCCGAACTTCTCGGCGAACTCCCAGTCACGGGTGTCCTGGCCGGGGACCGCCATGATCGCGCCGGTGCCGTAGCCCATCAGCACGTAGTCGGCGACGAAGACCGGGATCTCCTTGCCGTCGGCCGGGTTCACCGCGTAGGAGCCGGTGAAGACGCCGGTCTTCTCCTTGCTCTCCTGACGGTCCAATTCGGACTTCCGCGCCGCCGCCGCACGGTAGGCGGCGATCGCTTCGGCGGGTGTCGCCGCGTCACCGGTCCAGCGGGCGTCGACGCCTTCCGGCCAGGTGGCGGCGGTCAGCTCGTCGACCAGCGGGTGTTCGGGCGCGACCACCAGATACGTGGCGCCGAACAGGGTGTCGGGGCGGGTGGTGAAGACCTCGATCTTCTGCTCGCCCGCCTCGAACGACACGCGCGCACCGTGCGAACGGCCGATCCAGTTGCGCTGCATGGACTTGACCTTCTCGGGCCAGTCCAGCAGGTCCAGGTCGTCGACCAGCCGGTCGGCGTAGGCGGTGATCCGCATCATCCATTGACGCAGGTTGCGGCGGAAGACCGGGAAGTTGCCGCGCTCACTGCGGCCGTCGGAGGTGACCTCTTCGTTCGACAGCACCGTGCCCAGGCCGGGGCACCAGTTCACCGGCGCCTCGGACAGGTAGACCAGGCGATGCGAGTCGATGATCTTCAGCTGCTCGGCGCGGGTCAGCTCGCACCAGTTACGGCCGTCGGGAGTGCGGCGCTTGTCCTGCGCGTACTCGGTCTCCAGTTCGACGATCGGCCGGGCCTTGCCCGCCTTCTCGTCGTACCAGGAGTTGTAGATCTGCAGGAAGATCCACTGGGTCCACTTGTAGTAGTCCGGATCGATCGTCGAGATCCGGCGACGTTCGTCGTGACCCAGGCCCAGGCGCCGGATCTGGCGCAGGTAGGTCTCCATGTTCTCTTCGGTCGTCTTGCGCGGGTGCTGCCCCGTCTGCACCGCGTACTGCTCGGCGGGCAGGCCGAAGGCGTCGAAGCCCATCGTGTGCAGCACGTTGCGGCCGATCATGCGGTGGTACCGCGCGAAGACGTCGGTCGCGATGAAGCCCAGCGGGTGCCCGACGTGCAGACCGGCGCCCGACGGGTACGGGAACATGTCCTGGACGAACAGCTTGTCCGACGGGACCTCCCCGCTCTCGTCCGCGAGCGGGCCCACCGGGTTCGGCGCGTGGTAGGTGCCGTGGTCGGACCAGTAGTCCTGCCAGCGCTGCTCGATCTGGCCCGCCAGCTCCGCGGTGTAGCGGTGCTGAGGTGCCGCGTCGGCGCCTTCGCTCGCCTGGTTCATCGCCGAAATCCTCCGTGCTCATCCACGTCAAGCCACTCCAGAAACAACTCGACCCCTCAGCCCGGAGGGCATGAGGGGTCGCCGCGCTGGTCCCGGCCGTTCGGCCGAGTTCAGCGCGGCAGGCTAAGGAGCAGCCGAGCCGTGTCCATGAGTCCAGTTTAACGCGCTGGTCAAAGCCGTTCCGAGGGGACCGCCAGAGCGATGAACTGGGTCACCTGCGTCGCGGAGAAGTTGTTGTCGCTGACCAGTACCAGGCTGCGCTCGCCGTTCGGGAGCCGCGGCCCCCAGGTCATCCCCTCGACGTTGTCCACAGTGGACAACTTGAAGTCCGCCAGGTCCGCGAGCAGGCGCTTCTTGACCGGCTTGACCTTCTTCGCGTCAGCCAGCGACGGCGTCTTCAGGACGTTCGTGGCGCCCTTGGTGTCGATCTCGTAGATGCGGACCTTGTTGCCGACGCCGGTGACGAACGAACGCTCCATCACCAGGTAGCGCGTCGGATCGGCCTGGTCGACGGCCAGCAGCGACGAGATGCCGGTGGTCGCGAACGCGCCGGGCGGGTTCGGCGACGCGAAGACCTTCTCCTGCGGGTACGCGTACTGCGCGAGGACCGGCCCGAACCGCGACTGAAGCGTGATGCGCGAAAGGGCACCTGACGTGGTGTTCGCCTCCGGGCCGTCCTGCAGCAACGGGCCCTCCGCCGAACTGGCGACCAGCGACCCGAAGCCCGCGTACGTGAGGCCTTCGAGAGCGAGGTTCTGCCGCGGCCCCGTCGTCTCGGTCATCTTCTCGTTGGCGGGAATCGGCAGGTCACGGACGTAGGAGCCGTCGCGCTCCGCCTCGCGGATGGACGGGTCGATCCGGGCCGCCGCCGAGCGCTCGCCTTCCTGGGACCAGACGTACCGGCCGGTCCAGGGGTCGACACGCAGCTCTTCGGGGTCGATGGTCTGCATGTTCGGCGGCTGCGCGGGGTCGTTCTTCGCCAGCGGCGGGTACGTCGTGCCGTCGGGACGCAGGAGCGGCTTGGTGCCGGTGAAGGTGACCGGGCCGAGTCCCTTGGCGTCGAGGGAGAACTTCGCCGTGTAGAACCGCGCCGGGTTGAGGGCGGACCGGTCGTCGCAGATCAGCGCGTACTCGCCGGTGCGGGGGTCGAAATCGATGCTGGACAGGCCGCCGACGACGGTGCCCTCGTAGGACAGGGCGTTCGGGACGATCTGCTCCCCGAGCAGGCGAAGCGGACGGTGACCCGCTTCGGCGGCGGGTGCGGCCATCAGGGTGAGGGGGACGGCCCCGATCAGGGCGGCACTGAGAACTCGGCGTGACATGGCCTGTAGCACAGTCGATCAGGGTATCCGGCAGGTTGCCGGAACGTCACGCTTATCCTCGTGGAGTGTTCGTCATAGCGCTGGTCCCGATCGTGCTGGGTGTCCTCGTCGGCTGGGGTGGTTTCCTCGGCCTGCGCGAGAAGCTGCCGCGTGACCGCGGCGCCGGCGTGCGCACCGCCGCCACGATGCGCAGTGAGGACGCCTTCCGCCTCGGTAACAAGGTCGCCGGGGTCCCGACGCTGGCAGGCGGCGCGATCGCCGTGCTCGCGGGGATCGCCGCGCTGGTCATGCCGACGACGTTCGGGCTGCTGCTCGCCTCGTTCGTGGGCGTGATCGGGATGATCGCGCTGGTCGCGGCCGGGGGAGTGCTCGGCAACCGCGCGGCCGCGACGGTGCCGGAGCCCGAGCCGGAGCGGCCCGCCGGATGCAGTGGCTGCGCCTGCGGCACCTGCGGCGTCTTCAAGAAGGCCGACACCGCCACCGCCTAATTGCGCTGGAGGTCTCCCGGATGGGTGGCCAGCAGCGCCAGCGGGATGCCCTGCCGACGCAGCACCTGACCCCACAGGTCGTGGTGCGGCGAAGCGAGGACGTCGCTGGGCAGCGCCGGGACGATCACCCAGTCTTCGCGTTCGATCTCGTTCGCCAGCTGGCCGGAGTCCCAGCCCGCGTAGCCTGCGAAGACCCGCACACCGCGGACCTTCGGCACCAGGATCTCGGGATCGGTGTCGAGGTCGACCAGCGCGACCGGCCCGCGGACGGCGATCACGCCGGGCACGCTCGACGCCGTTTCACCGGTCCGTAGCGCGGCCAGGCACAACGCGGTCTTCTTCTCGACCGGACCGCCGACGAACACCGACTGCGGTTCGGCGACGTGCCCGCCCCAGTTGGGGAGCACGTCGTACACCGGGACGTCACTCGGCCGGTTGAGCACGACGCCGAGCGTTCCCTCGTCCCGGTGATCGATGACGAACACGACGGTCCGCCGGAAGTTGGGATCGAACATCGTGGGGGCGGCGACCAGGAGCGTTCCCGGTTCGACCTCGGCGTCCGCTGGCACGTCCGCCATGATCCCACTTCGAGCGCAGACAAATCGTCCGGCTCTGGGAACAACAGCATCACGAGCACCGTTGGACACAACGGTCGGTGCGCTTTCCGTGTCCCCCGGGCTCACTGAAGAACCGCCTTTGTGGAATACCGTCCGGCTGGAGCCACACTGCGCATAGCCGCCGAGAGGCGACCTCAAAGCGCATCGGCCACCTTTATAGGCTGGCGCCGTGACGACCACCGCCACGGCGCCCACCAGGGCGTACGTTCGCGACCGTGACTTCCGCCGTCTGCTGTTCACGCGGTTCTCCGCGCACTGGGGCAACGGCATGTACCAGGCCGGACTGGCCGGAGCCGTCCTCTTCAATCCCGAACGCGCCGCCGACGCGCTCGCCATGGCGGGCGGGTTCGCGGCGTTGCTCTTGCCGTATTCGATCGTCGGCCCGTTCGCGGGCGCGCTGCTCGACCGCTGGGATCGCCGGAAGGTCCTGATCTTCGCGAGCCTTCTGCGGTCCTTCACCATCCTCGCGACGGCCGTCGCCGTGGGCACGGGAGCGGCCGGGATCGGGCTGTTCTCCCTGGCTCTGGCCTCCGAAGGCATCTCGCGGTTCATCGGCTCGGGGCTGTCGGCGTCGCTTCCGCACGTCGTCGAGGAGAAATCCGTGGTCGCCGCGAACGCCTTCGCCGCGACCTGGGGTTCGGTGCTCGCCGTCGTCGGCGGTGGTTGCGCGATCGGCCTCCGGGCGCTGACCGGCGCCGACGACGCCGGTTCCGCGTGGGTCACCGCCGTCGCCGCGCTGGGCGGGATCGGCGCCGCCGTCCTGGCCTCGGGGTTCGCGCACGGGCTGCTCGGGCCGTCGACGGTCGACGAGCCGTCGAACCCGGCACTCGCCGTCGCCCGGGGCCTGGCGGACGGCGCTAAAGCGGCTTGGCGGACGCCCAGCGTGACGGCCGGGTTCGTCGCGCTGTTCGCTCATCGCGCGTCGTACGGCATCTCGCTGCTGGTGACCGTGCTGCTGATGCGCAACCACTTCGCCGCGGGGATGACGGGGCTGGGCCAGATGGCCGCGTTCGCCGGTGCCGGGATTCTCGTCGCCGGACTGCTGACCGCCCGGCTGCTCCGACGGCTCGGCAGGGTTCGCGTCGTGGTGGGCGCGCTGGTGTCGGCGGCGGTCGCGCAACTCGCACTCGGCCTGCCGATGGTGGTGCCGGCCGCGTTGCTCGCGGCGTTCCTGGTGACCGGGGCCGGGCAGGTGCTGAAACTCTGCGTCGATTCCTCGGTCCAGCTCGACGTCGCCGACGAAGCGAGGGGGCGGGTCTTCGCGCTCTACGACACGCTCTTCAATATCACCCAGGTCGCCGCCGTCTCCCTGGCCGCGACGGTGATCCCGGACGACGGCCGTTCGCCGGGACTCCTGATCACGGCGGCCGTCCTCTACCTGGTGGGCGCCGCCGGCCACCTGCTCGCGGTGCGAAAAAGGAGAACGGCTGATAAGGCTCCGCCCTTGGCATTAGGGTGACGCTTACCGACACCGGGTGGCGTATGCCCGGGATCAAGCACTCGCGGGGGCTCAAGTGACGACGGCCGGCGACGACAGCGCACGCCTCGAAGCGCGCAATGCCGCCATGAAGGACCAGGTCGACACGCTGCTCGAACAGTTCGAGCGCCAGACGGCCCAGCTTCGGGACGCGCAGGAAGCCGCTTCGCAGACATCGGCGACGGTGGTCTCGCAGGACGGCCTCGTCCGCGCCACCATCGACGCGACCGGCACACTCGCCAAGCTCGAGATCCAGCCGAACGCCTTCGAGCGCACCAATCCAGCGCAGCTGGCCAACACCGTGCTGACGCTGGTCCGCCAGGGGTCGCTGCAGGTCAAGCAGCAGGTCGCCGAGCTGATGGCCCCGATCACCGAAGGGCTGCCGGACCTGTCGGACCTCATCGAAGGCGCGCCTTCGCTCCAGGGGCTGATGCCGGCGATCCCCGACTTCCTCGCGGAAGAGGAGGACGCGGCCGCGCCCGCGAAGTCCGACGAAGACTTCGACGCCCCGCTGATGATCAAGGACGACGCTCCGCCGCCGCCTCCTCCGCCCGCACCTCCCGCGCCGCCGACGCCGAAACCGGTGCCGAAACGGGTGCGTCAGCAGGACGACGATGAGGAAGAGCCGCCCTCGAGCTGGCTGACCAGGGGGGTCTGATGCCGAACGGTGGGGGTGGAGCCGGATTCACCGCGGATCCGGAAGCGGTGAAGACGGCCGCGGCCAAACTGGGGATCGCGGCGGACCAGCTGGACGAAGCGGGCAAGGAACTGGTGGCCGCGATGAACTCGCTCGGCCAGTGCTGGGGCAACGACGACGCGGGCAAGGAGTTCGCGAAGGACTACGAGCCCGGCGCGCAGGGCTCGTCCGAAGGGTTCGCGAACGTCGTCGAGGCACTGCGGGGCATGCAGCACAACGTCGAACGGTCGATGACCGCGTACACGAACGCCGAGGAAGAGATCAAGTCGACGTTGGACAAGAAGGTCTAGCGCCGTGGGTATGGAGATGCCCGACGCGGTCAAGTGGCTCTTGCCGATCGTCGTCGGGGAAAGCTGGCCCGAAGGCGACGAGGACAAGCTCCGCGAACTGCGCGACGCCTGGCACAACGCTTCGAGGGCGATTCAGCCGATCGCCGACACCGCGACCAAGGGCGCCACCGAGGTCCTCGGCGGCTGGAGCGGCGAGGGCGCGGAGAAGTTCGCCGAGGCCTGGAAGAAATTCGTCGAGGGCGACGAGGCGTACTTCAAGTCGCTGGCCGATTCCTCGAAGGCGCTCGGCGACTCGTGCAACGCGACCGCGCTGGACGTCGAGTACACGAAGTACATGATCATCATCTCGCTGGTGATCCTGGCCGCGCAGATCGTCGCGATGATCGCGGCCGCGGCGGTGACGTTCGGTGGCTCCACGGCCGGGATCGCGCCGGCGCAGATCGCCACCCGCATGACCGTCCAGATGATCTTCCGGCAGCTGATGCAGAAGCTCGCGCAGGAAGGCTTCAAGAAGGTCGCGAAGGAACTCCTGGAGAAACTTCTCAAGGAAGGCCTGAAGAAGATCGGCAAGGAGGT
The DNA here is from genome assembly GCF_900105055.1 of Amycolatopsis lurida. NCBI lineage: Bacteria > Bacillati > Actinomycetota > Actinomycetes > Pseudonocardiales > Pseudonocardiaceae > Amycolatopsis > Amycolatopsis lurida. The sequence goes on along the minus strand of NZ_FNTA01000004.1, from coordinate 4,116,168 downwards.
CCTGCAGAACACGGCGATGAACCTCGCCATGGACGCGGGCATCCAGGGCCTGCAGATGGCCAAGGGCGACCGCGAGAGCTGGGACTTCAGCAAGACCAAGGATTCCGCGATCAGCGGCGCCGTCGACGGCGTGGTCGGCGCGGGCAGCAGCAGTATCGGCAAGGGCGCCACCAAGGGACTTTCCGACAGCGTCGGCGGCCAGATCGTCGACAGCGCGGCGCGGGGGGCGGTGCGCGGCGCGGCCGAAGGGGTCGCCAGCACGGTCGGGCAGGCCGCCGTCACCGGTGACCTGGACAAGCTTTCGGCCAAGGACGTCCTGATGGGCGCGTCCGGCGGTGCCGTGGGCGGTGGTGTCGACGGGGCGAAGAGCCAGATCGGCGACATCAAGGCCGCGAACACGCCCGGCGCCTCGGCGGGCGACGGTCCTTCCACGCCCGACGTGGACACCGGGGATTCCGGGACGCCTTCGCGTACTCCGGACACTTCTTCGAGGGCGGACTCTTCGCCGGATTCCAGTTCGTCGTCGGATTCCTCTTCCCGGCCGGACTCGTCGCCGGACCCGGCGCCACGGTCCACTTCGGACAGTGGGTCGTCTTCGAGCCGCGGCTCGGACGGTGATTCTTCGCCGCGGAGTTCGTCCGGATCCGCTGATCCGCAGCGGGCGGCCGACGGCGACCGGGTCAGCCAGTCCTCGACGCAGGCTCCGGAACGTCCGGCGGACGCCCCGGCGAACACCGGTGACGGTCAGCGTGCGCCGCAGACCCACCAGAACGCCCCGGCGGCGGCCGCGGACAACGGTTCCGGTCAGCAACAACAGCAGCAGGCCGCGGCGGGTAATCAGCAGCAGGCACCCGCCGCCCAGTCGCAGGCCCCGGCGCAGGCTCCCGCGGCGAGCCCTGCCCAGACGCCGGCGAGCGCTCCGGCGCAAACACCGGCTTCGAGCCCGTCGCAAGGACCGGCGTCCGGTCCGGCACCGAGCCCGTCACACAGTCCTTCACCGAGCCCGTCGCAGTCCAGCGCGATGCCGCCCGCCGCGTCCACGGGCGCGCCGTCGAGTTCCGGTGGCTACGGCATGGCGTCGAACCCGGGGTCGAGCTCGCCCGCTCCGTCGGGTGGCTACGGCATGGCGCCCGGTGGCAACCCGCCCGGCAACGGGCCCGCCCCCGGCGGCTTCCCGCCGGGCGGACACGATCCGTCCCGGCCGGTCCGGCCGAACGACGGCGTCCAAGCCGCGGGTTTCGCGGGCAACGGCGGACCGCAGCAGCCGCGGTTCGACCAGCCGCCCGCCCCGATGCCCTTCCAGGGCCAGCAGCCGATGCAGCCACCGCCTCCGGGTGGTTTCGCGCCGCCTCCGCCGCCGCCTCCCGGTGGCGGTGGCCCCATGCCGCCGCGAGGACCGCAGGGGCAGCCCGGTCCGATGGGCCCGCGTCCGCCGCAGCAGCATCCCGGTCAGGGTGGATATCCGCAGGACCGCGGGCCGCGTCAGCGTCCTCAGCAACCGCCGCAGCCTCCTGGTCCGCAGGGTCCGCCGCGGCCGCCTCAGGGCTATCAGGGCAGGCCTGGGCCTGGCCCGAACGGCGGGGTCCCGCCGCGTCCGCAGACGCCTCCGCCCGGTCCGCCTCCGGGCAACCGCGGTCCGGCGGGTCACCCGCCGCCTCCGCCGCGGCCCCAGCATCCGGGCAACGGTCCGTTCCCCGGCAACCGCGGCCCCATGCCGCCGCCGCCCGGTCACCACCCAGGTCAGCCGGGGCGTCCGGGACAGCAGCCCGGCAGGCCGATGCCGCCCGGCGCCGAGCCGCCGCGCTTCGGCGGTCCGCAGCGTCCGCCGCAGGTCCCGGCACCGCGCCCGGGCCACGACGGGAACGCGGGCCCCCAGCAGCCGCAGCGTCCGCAGCAGCACCAGCCGCCGATGCGGCCGATGGAGCACGCGCCCCAGGACCGCGGCGGGAACGACCTGCCCAAGGACACCGAACTCCCGAGGGACGTCGAGACTCCCAAGGACACGGACGTCCCCAAGGACGTCGAGGCACCGAAGGACACCGAAGCGCCCCAGGACGTCACGCCCGACGACAAGACCACTGTCGACGAGCCGTACCTGACGGATCCGGACTTCCACACGGACGATCCGGCCGCCTACCGCGCGCTCGCCGAGACGCAGATCGACAAGCGCGGTTTCGACAAGGACACCGGGGAAGCCCGGAGCGAACAGGTCCGCCGCGAAGGTCTCGCCAAACGCGACGCCCACGAAGATCCGCGCGTCAGGGAGATGTCGGATCAGGGCGCGTACGCGGTGCACAGCTACACGCGCACCGACATGGCCGAGCGGATCACGCACGCCCAGCGGCACGGTGGCGCGGAGCTGGAAGCGCTCCGCCCGCATATCGAGGCGATCACCTCCGGCCTCAACGAGATGCCCGCCTACGAGGGCCTCGTCTCGCGGCGGGTGAACTTCAACGGCAACGAGAGCGCGATCCGGGCCTTCCTCGAAGCGCACGCCAAGGGCCAGGTCATCGTCGACCCGCAGATGCTGAGCACATCGCGGGTCACCCCGGAGAATCCGCACAGCACCTTCCCCGGCGAAGTCGAGATGCGCATCCAGTCGAAGACCGGGCGCCACATCGAAGACCTCGCCTCGAAGAAGGAAGAACGCGAAGTCCTGATGAAGTCGGCGACGCAGCTGCGCGTCACCGACGTCAAGATGGGCCCAGGGCATCCCGACCACCCGGAGTACAAGAAGCGTCTCGACGACGGATCGCCCAACGACCTGCCGAAGTGGATCGTCGAATGCGAAGAGGTCGTCGCCGGTGACGACGGTCATCTGACCACGGAGCAGGTGCAGCAGAAGGTCGCCGAGCGGCGCGACTACAACAACGCCGTGCAGGAGCGGCTGGCGCAGGAAGCTGCCGAGCAAGAGGCTCAGCTGCGCCGCGATCACCCGGAGCTGTTCCAGGGCCAGGGCCTCGCGGGGCTCGAAACCAAGCTGGCCGACGGCAAGGGTGGCTGGATCGACGCCACCGACGCCCCGGCCCGGGACACCCCCGCGCCTCCGAAGGAGCACGCTCCCGACGGCGGCTGGTCCGAGCTGGCCAAGCCGCTCGAAGAGGGTGGGCCGCCGGTCATCCACGCCGGTTCGACCGACACGCCGCATCAGCAGGTCCGGCTCGTCATGGACGAGATCCCGGCGATCGGCGAGGCCAACACCCGCAACTACTACGCGCCCGAGTCGTGGAAGGACGGTTACCAGACCAACTCGGCCGAGGCGCTGGTCGCGTTCGAGGACCGGATGAACGGCGGCGACTCGGTCGCCGCGCCGTCGACCGGCGGCTCACCGCTGCAGCACGTCAGCGACCGGCTCGGCGGGCAGTGGTCGGATCGGAACGGTTTCGCCGACATCGCCCGCGAGGTGGGCGAACGTCCGGTCGGCGCGCGGACGGCGGTGGCGTTCGAACATCACGCCGCCGCCGATCCGACCGCGCCGGAAGGCTCGCCGCGGTCCAAGGACCGGGTCGAGACCCGGATCGTCGCCGCGGTGAACACGCCGCACGGCGTGGTCTTCGCCGACCCGATGACCGGGCGGCTCGTGACGCTGCCCGACGATCCGACGTCGATCAAGGCGATGCCGATGGGCGGCGGCGACGCCCCGCATCCGCCGGAAGCACCGCACACCGATAGGACAAGCGAAGCCGAAACCCCCGTCCAGGAGCAGGCTCCCAAGACCGACCTCGACATCGCCGAGCGCCTCAAGGGCCCCGAAGAAACCCCCACGCGACTCGACGAGAGCTACCTCTCCGACGACGGTTTCCGTGGTACGCCGGAAGATCACAAGAGCCTCCGAGACCGCTACGACAGCGCCGAACTCGCCGAGCAGGCTCGCGACAAGGCGCTCAAGCGGCTCGAAGCCAGCCCGCTGAAGGACCGCGTATCGCCCGAGGCCGCCGAAGCGATCTACTCGTACTCGCGTGAACACGCCTACGCGATCAACGAAGCGAACCGCCGGGGCGAGTCGCACCCGGACTTCGAGAACGCCCAGCGCAGCACCCGGGCGATCGTCGGCGCGCTCAACGAGCTGCCGGACTTCCACGGCGAGGCCATCCGCGGCATCGACACCAAGGGAGACATGCGGGCCGCCGCGATCATGGCGGCGCATTACGAACCCGGCCAGATCGTCCCCGAGCCGACGATGACCAGCTCGACCATCAAGACTTCGCCGGACACGAAGTCGAAGTTCGGCGAAGACGTCGAGATCCACATCGTCTCGAAGACGGGCAAGGACGTCTCGTCGCTCGCCGAGAACCCCGGCGAGCACGAGGCCATCAACAAGCCGGCCACACAGCTTTACGTGCACAGCAAGGAGTTCAAGACCCCGCCGCTGGTCGACCGGCCGAAGTGGGTCATCCACGCCGAAGAGGTCACTCCCGGCGACCCGCGCTACCTCGACCCCGAGACCGCCAAGCAGAAGATGGACGAGCGGCGGGCCCGGCACGCCGCGGAGGCGCCGGAACTCGCGCGTCTCGCGCAGGCGCGGTCGATGGCGCGCCTCGGTGGCTTCGACGAGCCGCAGACACCGCACTTCTCCACGGAGAACCCGGCGGACCACGGCGTCGCGGACGTCGAAAAGGGGCCCGAGTACGGCGACCAGCCCGCTCAGGACCACTCGGCCACCGACGACACCATGGAACTGCCGGTCCCCGAGCGGGACTACTCGTCGCTGGCGGTCGCGACGAACCCGCCGAGCGAACCGGCGATCCACGCCGGTTCGGCGAGCCCCGCGCAACAGGCCGCATACCTCGCCGACCGGCACCCCAGGCTCGGCGAGGTCAACCCGCATTTCAACGACCCCGACGCACTCGCGAACGGTTACCGCTCCAACTGCACCCGCACGCCGGGCGCGTACATGGACCGGCTGAACGGCATCGACTCGACCGCCGAGCCGCTGCTCGTCCACGAGATGAACAGCCGCGGCACGCTGGAGCACGTCGAAGAGCGGTTCGGCGGGGAGTTCTCCGACCGCGCCGACTACGACACGGTCATCCGCGAGATGCGGGGGATGCCGACCGATCACCACGCGGTCGTGGCGGTGAAGTACCTCGACGAGAACGGCGTCGAACGCGGCCACGTCGCCATGGTGGCGAACACGCGCGACGGCGTCGCGTTCCTCGACCCGCAGTCGGGTGCGCTGATGAACCTGCCGCATCCGCCGCTGGGCGTGAAACTGATGCACGTCGGCGTCCCGGAGGGCCCTTCGGCTCAGCACACCGACGGGCAGACCACGCGGACGGAGACTTCGTCGACGCGGCCCGTCGACCCGCGGATCGCGTTCGCCAGGGACGACACCCCCGACGTGCCGCCGTCACGGATCGGGCCGGACGGCCGTCCGATCGTGACGACGCCGAACGACGCGGGCTACGGCATGGCGTCCCAGTCGCTGCCGGAACCTCCCTCGCACGTCGCGCCGGAGGCGCGCGCCAACGCCGACCGCCTGCTCGCCACTCCGGAGTTCGAGGCGGCACTCGCCGGGCTCGACGACACCCGGGACCGGGTCAGGATCACGACCGACGACGGCGTCCAGCACGACCTCGGTCCGCTGAGCGACTTCATCCGCGACCACCTGCCGGGGCAGCCCAAGCTCGTCGAGCTGATGCTGAACCCGGACAACCGGTACCTCACCGACTCCCTGCTGCACAACCCGAAGACCATCGGCAGCCTGCTCCAGCATCCTGAAGCCATTCCGATGCTCGCGGATGCCGTCGCGGAGGCGGCTTCGCACGACAACCAGCTGATCGACCGGGTCGAACAGGCGGGGCCGGGCGAGACGCCGCTGACCCCGGAGCAGCGCGAGATCGCCGAGGCGGCGGCCGCGGTGGCCGCCGGTGCGCCGCCGGAGCACCGGGTCCACGCCGGATTCCCCGAAGAGCACATCGGGGACATCGCCAAGATCAAGGAATTCCTCGCCAGGGAAGAGGCCGCCTGGGCCGACAACCAGGGGCACCTCAACCGGATCGTCGCCGAGCTCGCCGGGGAGGACGACATCCCCGGCGCCCGGACCGAGCCCAAGACGGAAAGCCGGGCGCTGGCGAAGATCGCCAAATACGACGGTGACGCGTCCCGGCTGGTCGACCTCGTCGGCGCGAAGATCCAGTTCAACACGGTCGCGGACGCCTACCGGGCCCTGGACGCGATCATGAAGCGGGACGACCTCAAGATCGTCAAATTCGAGGACCGCTTCGCGAATCCCCAGGCGAGCGGTTACCGCGACCTGCAGATGAACGTCCGGCTGCCGAACGGGCATGTCGCCGAACTTCGACTGCATCTGAAGAGCATCGACGACGTCGCCGTCTTCGAGCACGCTCTCTACGAGGTCCGCCGGGACTTCCCGACGTACAACCGCGCGATGGACGAGAACATCCCCGACTCGGCGGGCGAAGACGCGAAGAGCAAGGGCAGGCTGACCGTGTCGCAGGCGCAGCTGGAAGCCGCGCTGATCGACCAGGTGCGGGTGAAGTTCATGGACGGCCTGAAGCTGGGGCTGCCGAAACCCCCCGAGGAGAGCGCGTGATCGAGACACCGGCCTACTTCACCTATTACGCGCAGACCTACCGGGTCGACGCGACGCCGGACGGCGGCCTCACCGGGTACCTCCTCAATCTGCGCACCGGCGAGTTCGAGGAGGATCCGAGCCACGTCCGTGAGGTTCTCCGCGCGATGGCGAGCTCGGACATCAGCAAGGTGCCCGAGCAGACGTTCGTGCAGGAGACCGAGTTCGCCCGCGCGCGCTACCTCAAGGGCGAGGGTGCGGTCTTCGCGCTCTACGACACCATCGACGGCCTTTACGACCAGGCTCGACGAGAAAATCGCGACATGCGGCCACAGGAAGTGGCCTTGATCCAGTCTCTGCGCAAGCGCACCTTCAAGATGTGGGAGGACGAGCTGGCCCGCCGCGCCGCCGGGGAGCCGCCGTCGTTCCGGGCGGAGCCGCGTTTCCCCGCATACGAACCACCGGAGGAAGGGGACTCGGAATGAGCCCACTCAGCCGGTCCGACCGGGCGCGATGATTCACGTGGAACAACTCACTCCCGAACAACAACGCGGGCTGCTGGTCGAGATCGGCAAGCTCATCCGCTCGGGTGTCGCCGACGCGGCCCATCCGGCCGTCGCCGATTTCCGGCAGGCCGGGGAGCACACCGAACTCACGGGGCACAACTGCGCACCCGCGCCCGAGCTGGCCGAACTCTTCGGCAGGCTTCGCACCGGCATGTACACGACCGGCCGGGGGACCTGGTTGCAGTCGCGGTTCACGCTCAAGCCCGACGGCACCTTCGATTTCGACTTCACCCTCGACGACGAACCGGCGTGGACCGAGCCACCGGGGACTTCGGCGTACCCGGATGAGCTGGCCGCGTTCCCGCGCGAGGACGAGCACGTTCCCGACTGGTGGCGGCTGCGCGCGCAGCTGCCGTTGCGCGTCGAGTTCCGGCACGCGCGGATCGTCGACGCGTACACCGAGGGCGAGCCGCCCGTGGTGGAGAGACCGGAACTCGACGAGTCCGAAGCGCCGCTCGTCGCGCAGTATCTCGAACGTGAGCCGGCGATCCTCTCCGGCAGCGGGCTCGGCAAGGACATCTTCGATCCCGAAGCCGACGGCGACGTCCCCGAGAGCTACCACACCGACGGCACCTGGATCTGGCACGCGTCCGTGCCGCACTACCTGCGGAAATACGGGATCCCACCGGAGCCGGACCTGGTCGAGCACATCCGAAGCCAGCGGTTCCAGCCGCCGTACGTCGAGCACCTCGTCCGGCGGACCGCGGAAGCGGATCTGCTCGGCAAACCGCGGCCGAAGCCGGGCCGCTCCGACGTCAAGAAGACCGAGGGCGACATCGCCGCGGAGCTGGAGACGTCGCCGAATCCGGCACTGACCGACGAAGAACTCCTGGTCGTGCTGGTCAGCAGGCTCGGCGAGCACGCCGTCTGGCCGGAGGCCTACCGCATCGGCGACCGCGCGGACGGCGCCTGGTGCCTCAACTTCACCGAGAAGGGCTGGGAGGTCGCGGCCTACTCGGGCGGCACCCCCGTGTCGCCGAAGTACTTCGACAAGCTCGAAGACGCGTCGCATCAGCTTCTCGGCGCGCTTCTCCTGCATCCGGCGAGGATGACCGCCGGGCACGAGACGCCACTGGAGACGGCGAAGGAACTCGCCGACTGGCCGGTGCAAGCGGCGCCGGGTGAGCCTCCCCTCACCTTGCTCCGCAACAAGCGCGTGAGCCGGATGGTCGCCGGTACGGTCGTACTGCGGTTCGGCGAGGAGACCGGCAATCTGGTTCACCACGGAGGGGTACGGTTCGCCACGACGTCCCTGCCGCTGGAACGGGAGCGCGTCGGTGGGACCTACCGGCTGCGACGCCCGCTCCACGTGATCATCGGTGTCACCGTCCCGTGGGCGAACATGCCCGGCGGGGCGGTGGCCTACGTGCTCCCGAGGACCATCGCCGAGCACGTGTCCGACGGCAGCCTGGAGAGGATCGAGTAGGTGGAATCGGCGGAAGCGGTAGCCAAGGTCGAAGAGTGGCTGCGCGCGGTCCACGGTCCGGACGTGTCCGAACCGGGCGGCGCCGGCCTGCGCGTGAACCACGAGAAGGTCCTGCGCATCCCCGAGGGCTGGTCGGTCCCCTACAACACGATCGCCTTCCTCGACGAGGGTCATGCCGAGAAGGAGATCTTCCCGCCGCCGTCGGTGATCGTCCGCGAACCGGACGGCGAGCTGCGCCAGGCGCATCCGCAGCCAGGCGGGCTCAGCGTCCCGGTTGCGTTCCCCGGCCAGGAGGCCTGGCGCGAGGTCGTCGACCCCGAGTACGCCAAGGCCGGGCTCGGTGACCTCGGTGTCCCGCCGCCGGTCGTCGCGGGCTGGGTCAAGGTCAACGCGGAAGGCGTGCAGACCGGGGAGGAACGGGAGAACCCGGAGTACAAGGCCGGTCCGATCCGCCGCGGCTACCCGAAGCCGGAGAACAAGCTCGAAACGCTGCTGTCGTTCGCCAGCGTCGGCTGGCTGACCAGGGAGCAGCTGCTCGTCGGGCTGCTGCGCTGCGAGGTCTACGTCCCGCTCGACCTGACGTCGGGCAAGACGGAGCGCTTCTACTTCAACGAGGAACGCGCCGAGCTGAGGGTGTTCAGCTCGTCCAGGAACCTTCCGTCCCGTGAGCACGGGTACTGGAAGGTCGACATCGCCACCCTCGCGGGTTACGAGAGCCCGCCGAACCTGGTGATCAACGGCGGTCCCGCGACGTTCGAGGACGTCAGCGGCGCCGAACTCGCCGAGACCGCGCTGCGGTTCCCGCGCCGGGGCCCCGGCGTCGACGTCAACGAACGCTGCCCGGAAGCCGACCCGGAGCTGGAGGCGCTCGCCGCCGACACCGCCGCGAAGATGGGCCTGCCCGAACCGGTGAAGCCGCCGCTGGCCGCCGCCGAGCGGGCCCGCCGCCGCGGGTTTGAGCTGAGTGCCGAGGAGTGCCAGAAGACCGTCCTCGGGCAGTCGTGGCTGGCTCGGCTCCGGCAGCCCGAACCACCTCGCGGCCGTCCCAACGACCTGCGGGCCAACGGGCTGGCGCCCGCCTACGACAACGAAGGGCAGATCCAGCCGCGTCTGGACACCTTCGGCAAGTACTTCGAGCGAGACCGCTCCAGCTCGCGTTACGGCTGGCAGCGCGTCACGGGCGCGTACGTCGGCTTCGCGCTCGGTGAGGCGCTCGGCGCGGCCGTCGACCGGATGCGGCTCGACGAGATCCACAGCACCTACGGCCCCGACGGGGTCACCGATCTGCCGGTCGCGTTCGACCTGCCAGGCCGGATCGGGCCGCTCACCCAGCGGCTGCTGTTCTACACCGAGGCCGTGATCCGCAGCCCGCATCGCGAACAGCCGGAGAACCGTGACGCCGAAAAGGCGCTCGGGACGGTCGCGCGCAATTCGCTGATGCGCTGGCTCCACACCCAGGGCGCGCCGCTGGACAACGCCGACGGCTGGCTCGTGAAGGTGCCGGAACTCCGCGTCCGCCGCACCCCCGACGACGCCGAACTGAACGCCTATCACGCGCTGGCGACCATTTCGCCGACGGCGATGCCGCTGAGCGGGCCGGACGCACTGGTCGCGGCGCTGCCGGCGGCGATGACCGCGGCCGGGCCGGGAAGCGCGATGAGCGGCGGTGTCCGGCAGGCGGTGCGCGACCTCGTCGCGGTGACCCACCCCGGCGAGGTCGACGTCGAAGCGGCGACCTACCTGACCTGGCTGTTCGAACCCGCGTTGACCTCGGAAGCGTTCAGTTACCCGATTTGGAACACCTCTCGGGAGATCTTCAGCGACCAGAACCCGCACCAGCGTGGGCCGGTCTGGGCGGATCTCAAGGCGATGGTCGCGGAATCGGTGCCGTTCTTCGGCAAGCACGGCCTGCCCGATCTGCGGGTCCCGGAGCTGATCGGCGACGGCAAGGGCACGCTTTCGGTGCTGGGCCGCGCGTTCGCGGCGCTGTCCGGCTTCGAGAACTACCCGGAGCAGGCGCTGCTGCGGGCGGTCAACCACTCGGGCCGCAGCGCGATCACCGGTGCCATCGCCGGTGCCCTGCTCGGCGCCCGCACCGGCATCCCCGGTCTGCCGCAGAAGTGGGTCGAGCAGCTGGAACTGCGCTACCTGGTGGAGAACATCGCCACGGACGCGTTCTGGCACTTCGACCGCCACTCGGCGCTGCACGAGGTCGACGGCTGGGCCCAGCGGTATCCGCGCTGGTGACGGATTCTGGAATGGGGACGATGAACGAAGAGGAAGCCGTCAGCCGCGTCGAGGAGTGGCTGGCGGGCCGTGGCGGGGAGGGGACCGGCGCGTTGCGGGTCCGCCGCGACTACGTCGTGCGCGCGACCGACGGCTGGAACGTCACCTACAACACCGTCGGCTGGCTCGACGGGACCGACCCCGGCGCCGGCCTGTTCCCCAGCCCGGTCGCCTTCGTCCCGGACGACGGCGGCGAGATCCGCCTCGACCTGGAGCTGATGGCGGTTTCGGCGGCGGGCGGCGACAGCGACGCTTTCACCCGTTGGGCGGAGGTCGTCGATCCGGAATTCGACCCGGGCGCGGTCCCCGGCCTGCCCGTGCCGAAGGCGGCGATCCTGCGCTGGGAGCAGCACACGCTGTTCGGCGAGCCGACCGGCGCGGTCCGCGCGAACCCGGAGCACCGGCCGGGGCCGCGGTTCTCCGGCCGCCCGGCACCGGAAAGCCCGGTCGAGACGCTGCTCGGCTACCTTCGCGTCGAGTGGATCACTCCGGAGGAATTCGTCCACTGGATGCTGGACCTCGACGTCCTGGCCCCGGCGAAGGACGGCCACCTCCAGGTCCGCGACTTCGGTGACGCCGGCGCGCGGTTCGTCGTCTACACCTCCGAGGCACAGGTGCCGTCGGAGTACACGATGTGGCAGCGAGTCCAGCCCCGCGTGCTGTTGCGGCGGGCCAAGGACAATCCCGGAGTCGGCCTGCTGGTCAACCCCGGCCGTCCGGAGACCTTCAACGTCTACCCGGAAACACTGCGGCAGGTCGCCGACCTCGAACTCCCGGCAGGCACCGAACGCCCCGAGTCCGTCGGGCGCCCCGCGTACTTCAGCGGGGAGTACGAAGGCGCCGCCATCGCGAATCTGCGGAGCCTCGTCGACCAGGCCAGGGACAACGGTTACCCCCTGAGCGCCGAAGAGCTCACCCGCTACGTGCGCGCCGCGACGCTGTCGTTCGAGCGCTCCCGGGCGAAGCACGACGGCCGTCCGCTGCCGGAATTGCCCGAAGACCTGTTCGCCAACGGGCTCGTGACGCACTTCTACGACAACGGCGAACCTCGCCCGAGCGCCTGGACGTTCGGGAAGTTCTACGACCCGACACTCCCCGTCGGCAGCTTCGCGTACCCGCGGCTTCTCGGCGCGTACGTCGGCTTCGCCCTCGGAGACGCGCTGGGCTCGGGTGCCGATCCCGCCGACGGCTTGGCCCTCGGCGGGCTGACCAGGCAACTGCTGTTCCACACCGAATCGGTGATCCGCGGCCTGGACCCGACCCCGGACAAGCCCGAGATCCCGGCGTCGCTGCCCGCGGGCGGACGGCCGGACGGCTGGGTCGCCAAGGCCACCGAAGGCGCGGGCCCGCCCCCCGCGGAGTTCTCCGCCATGCTGGCGACCGCGCTCGCCGCGACGGTGACCGGTGGGGTGCAAGGGCCCGCTGACAGCACGTTCTACGCGATGAAGGTCGTCCGCGAACTGGTCGGCTCGGCGGCGGGACACGAGGTCGTCCACGGCGCCGAACTGCTGGTGAACGTGTTCCGCGCCCAGCTCGCCGCCCGGAACGGCGAACCGGCGGTCGCGAACTTCCTCGAAGGCTTCGACGAGTACAGCGGCGAGGTCGGGGAGCTGGTCAAGACCGTGCTCGACCTCCGGAACGAGGTCGACGGCGATGACGTCGAGCAGTTCGACAGCATCGGGGACGGCAGGACGCCGCTTTCGGTGCTCGGCCGGGCCCTGTTCGCCGCCGCCAAACGCGGGTACGACGCCGAAGCCGCGCTGGCGCTGGCCGCTCGCGGCGGCACGGTGACCGCGGCGCTGACCGGGGCGATGGTGGGCGCCAGGCTCACCGTGCCCGGTCTGCCGGAGTCGTGGCTCGCCGCGTACGCCGACCTCGGCGTCGTCGACGCCATGGCGGGCGACGCCTTTTACTACTTCAACCGCTTCGGCCTGCCCCGCGAGCCCGAAGAACGGCGACGCTGGGACGCGAACCGGTACCCACGAGGAGATCAGTAGAGAAATGCGCGAGTGGCTTCAGGATCCGGCGACCAGGTCGCGGCTGCGCGGCAGCCTGTACGCCGGGGCGCTCGGCGACGCGCTCGGCGCGAAGACCGAGTTCGACTCGATCGACCGCATCCGCGAAATCGCCGGACCGGCCGGGATCACCGGCCTGATCCCGGCGTACGGCGGGCTCGGGCGGATCACCGACGACACCCAGATGACGCTGTTCACCCTGGAAGGCCTGATCAGGGCCCACCACGGAACCGAGCCCGTCGAACAGTCCTTGCAGCTGGCCTACCAGCGCTGGCTGCACACGCAGGGCGTCTCGTGGGAGCGGGCACGCGGCCCGGAGAACACGAGCCCGGAGCCGGATGGCTGGCTGATCACGAACCGCGAGCTGTTCAGCCGTCGCGCGCCCGGCCTCACCTGCTTCAGCGAGCTGGAGGCGTACGGCAAGACCGGCGTACGCGCCGGCATGGACAAGCCGGTCAACAACTCGAAGGGCTGCGGCGGGATCATGCGCGCGGCGCCGGTCGCCCTGTGGTCGGACGACCTCGCGGAGGTCTTCCGGCTCGGCGCGGAGAGCGCGGCACTGACGCACGGTCACCCGAGCGGGTATCTCTCGTCGGGTGCTTTCGCGGTGATCGTGCACGAACTGCTGCGCGGGAAACCGCTGCTCGACGCCGTCACGACCGCCCGTGCCGAACTGGAGAAGTACCCGGGACACGAGGAGCAGAGTGTCGCACTCGACCAGGCGCTCGCCCTGGCCGGGGAAGGGGCGCCGACGCCGGAGAAGCTGGAGACGCTCGGACAGGGGAACATCGGCGAAACCGCGCTCTCCATGTCGGTTTACGTCGCCTTGACCACCACGGACCCGAACGTCGCGCTGCTCGCGTCGGTGAACCACAGCGGCGACAGCGACTCGACGGGCTCGGTCTGCGGCAACCTCGTCGGCGCCATGTACGGCGAGGAAGAGCTCGAGACGAGCTGGCTCGTGGAGCTGGAACTGAGCGAAGTGATCGGACAGCTGGCGGACGACGCGCTCGCGGAGTTCGGCGGGAACGCCCCGGGTGACGACCGGTGGTACGTCCGCTATCCGGCCCACTAGATTTACCCCCGGTTTGGGGAACTTGGGGAGGGGACACATAGTGCGTTACCGGGTTCAAGCGGCGGAGCGGCCGGATGGCCTGTACGCCGTCTGGGGGGACACCGTCTTCGCGGCCCAGCGGTCGACCGAAGACGGCACGCTGCTGCTCATCGCGCCGCCGGGGGAAGCGGCGCCCGAGGGTTTCGACCGCGACTGGAACGGCCGCCCGGCCAGGGTCGTGCTGAACGGCGAGGTCGGCGCGACCTTCAGCCTCCAGTCGTACGGCCGGTTCGACGACGAGCACTTCCAGATCGCGCCGAACACCGGCGGTGGCGACCTGACCTTGCGCTGGGCGGGCGAGGACGCGGCCCGCGCGGCCGAACTGGGCCTGACGGACTTCTCGACGACCGCCTCGTCGTCGCGACTGACGGCGTTGTGGCAGACCAGGCACGACTTCGTCGAGACGCCGGAAGCCCGGCCGGCGATCGGCACGGGTGACCAGGGCGCGCTGCTGCGTGCCATCGGCCGGACCCTGCTGCGGGTGCTGCCGCCGGGCTGGCAGCGGGTCGGCGCCCAGTTCCGGCAGGTCGGCGACTACTCCGAACTCGAGGTCCGCTCGGTCGGCGACGAGGGCAACGGCCCGGTGTCGGTGTCGATCGCGGCCCCGCCGGAGCTCGGTTCGCTGTTCGCGCGGCTGCGCGCGGCGATGCACCAGCCCGAGACCGGCACCTGGTTCCAGGGCACCTTCACGCTCGACGCGGAATCGAATTTCGACTTCGACTTCGACGCCGAGCAGGAACCGACCTGGCGGCTGGCGCCGAACGAGGGCGGGAAGCCGTCGCCGCGCGCGTACGCGACCGAGCTCGCGATCCACCCGCGCGACGCCAAGCACGTCCCGGCCTGGCTTTCGGCCAAGGCGGGACTGCCGCTGGACATCGTGTTCCGGCACGCGAAGGTCGTCGACGCGCACAACGAGGGCGAACGACCGGTCGTCAACCGGCCGCCGGTGCCGCCGGACCTGATGCGCGGCGTCCTGGACTACCTCTTCCGCTCGCCGGTGGCGCTGACCCGGCCGGGTCCGCAGCCCGACATCTTCACCCCGAACGGCCCGCCGGACGTGCCGAACGCCTTCCACACCGACGGCGTGTGGATCTGGCCCGCGGCCGTGCCGCATTACCTGCGCAAGTACGGGGTGCCGCCGGAGCCGGAGCTGATCGAGCACATCCGGGCCGCCGGCTTCCGGCCGCCGCTGGTCGGCGAGCTGGTGCGGGCGACCGCCGAGGCGGAGATCGTCGGCAAGCCGCGGCCGCCGCAGACCGCCGCGGACCTGCCGGACGAAAGCGCCCGCACCCGCGTCGAACGCGACGGCGAACCCTCGCGCGACATCCGCGCCGTCGAGGTGCTGGACGTCCTGTACCAGCGGCTGGCCGAACACGGAGTCGCGCCGACGGCCTACCGGATCGGCGCGAACGCGGTGCCGGAGCCGGGGCTCTGGACCCTGCGCCGCACCGAGAGCGGCTGGGAGGTCTCTCGCCCGCCGACGGACGAGCCGGTGGCGTTCGCCAAACTCGAAGAGGCGGCGCGTTTCTTCCTCGGCACCCTGTTGCTGTACCCGGCGCGCGCCGCGGTGGGCGCGAACGAGGAGTCCGACAACCCGGCCGACTGGCCGATCCTGCCGCTGCGGGGCGAGCCGCCGCTGAACTTCTTCCGCCGCAAGCGGATCGTCGTCCTGCCGTCGGGCACCACGGTGCAGCGGTTCGGCAACGAGACCGGCAACCTCGTGCACGCCGAGTCGGCGCGGTTCATCGAGACGTCGCTGGCCGCGGACCGCGAACGCGAGCGCCGTCTGTACCGCGTCGTGCGGCCGCTGCGCGTGGTCACCGGCATCACCGCGCCGTGGAACGGGACCCCGGGCGGGGCCGTGGCCTACGTGCTGCCCCGGCCGATCGCCCAGCACCTCGAAACCGGCGCGCTTTCCCGCGTCCAGTAGCCGCGCCGAGGTCCCAGACACGCGAGTTCCGGCTCCGCTGCCGTGTGGTGGCGGGCTTCCACGGCGAGCCGTCCGTGATTGGAGCCGTAACTCGCGTGACCGCACTCAGGAAGCGGTGATCAGCACCGCGGGCGACCACCAGTAGTCCGCGAGCGGCTCGATCCGGATGCCGGTGAAACCCGCTTCCTTCAGCTGCGAAGCCCAATCGGTGGCGGGCTGCTCCCAGTTCGTGCGGTCCGCGCCGGGTTTGACCAGGCCGAGCAGGATCGGCAGCAGGAACCCCTGCGCCACGAGCGACGCCTCCTTGCCGTACTCCGAGATCCCGCGTTCGTAGCGGGTGACCAGGGAAAGCAGGTACTCGGGAGAGCCTTCGTCGTATTCGGGCACGTCGAACTCGGCGAGCACCAGGCACGACGTGCGCGGGCGCAGCGCACGCAGGACCTCGGTGCGCTCGCCGGTCGGAATCGACTGGAGCGCGAAGGTCGACTGCGTCAGCTGCCACTGCCGGTCGTCGTCGCGGGCGAGGAACTCCTGCGCGGTGGCGTCCCAGGTGTGCAGGCCGTGCGTGCCGTCGAGCTGCTTCCGCGTTTCCGCGAGCAGCGCCCTCGACGGCTCGACCAGGTCGATCCGGCCCGGCTGCCGATCCGCCTGTTCGAGGGCGGGGACGACGGCGAGCCCGTCGCCGCAGCCGAGGTCGAGCAGCGAACCGACGCTGCCGTAACGCCGGGCGAGCATGGTGCTGAGCTGCCGGTAGAGCTTGACGTTCCCGCCGCCGCGGATGAACGCCGTGAACGCGGCGGGCTGGTCGTACACACCTCCGCCGCCGCCTTCGGTCAAGTACCGGTGCAGCTCGCGGCCGAGCGTGGATCCGGCACGCTCGGCGAGGTCCGCTGCCGTGGCCCGGTCACCGTCGCGGTACGCGGCGAGCGCTTCGGCCAGGACGTCCGTTTTCTTCATGTTCTCCTGTTTACCGTCAGAAAGGCACCCAAAGGGTGACTCTGGTGCCATTGCCCGGAGCCGACTCCACCCTGGCGGTCCCGCCGACCTCGTTCAGCCGGGCGGTGATGGACTCGCTGATCCCGAAACCGGCGGGCCGGGAGTCGATGCTGAATCCGGCACCGTGATCGCGGGTGATCACCGCGACACCGCCTTCCTGCTCCTCGACCCGGACGACGACCTTGTCCGTCCCGGCGTGTTTGAGGGTGTTGCGCAGGGACTCGCGGACGGCGTCGCGGATGGCGATCTGCCGGACCTCCGAAAGCGTGTCGTCGTCGAGTTCGGCGATCACGAGCTGGGCGCGCAGCCCGTCTCGCGCCATCTCCGCCGCCAGCGAAGCGAGCTTCTCGCCCAACGGCCGTGAACCGGCCTCCGACCGTTCCGAGGCCTCGCTCTCGATCGTCCGGCGCAGTTCCATCGACTGCGCCCGCGCGAGCCGCTGCACCTCGGCGAGCCGCGCGACCGGGTCGCCCTTGTTGGCCAGCGCGATCGCTTCGAGGGTCTGCAGGACGGAGTCGTGCAGCATCCGGTGCTGGCGGGCGCGTTCGGCGATCCGGCCGTTGCGGATGCCGTACGCGAGGGCCAGCCGCGTGCCGAGCCCGATCAGGACGAGGGCGCCGCTGGCGGTGAAGAGGACGCCGAGGATCGACGGGAAGGTGGCCATGGCGTCGCCGGGCGCGGCCTGGCCGGTGCCGAGCAAGGACGCGAGCATCCGCACCGGGAAGCTGCCGACAGCGAGAGCCGCCGCCGCGGGCATGCCGAGCGCGAGCGCCAGCAGCGCGACCTCGCCGAGCAGGTGCTTGCCGGGGATCGCCATCGCCTCGGTGAAGACCGAAGCCGGCACCAGCGCCCCGACCGCGAGCGGCGCGAGCAGCGTGAACACGAGGTCGATCGCCAGCAACCGGGCCGCGAACTGCGGGCGGAACGGCGCCGAGCGCAGCATCCACCGGATGCCGTACAGCGAGAGCCCGACCGAACCGAGCGCCACCAGCCCGACCGGCCCGATCCCGATCATGCCGTGCGTGGAGACGTAGACGCCGAACGCGCCGGGCACCGCGAAGAGCCGGTAGACCAGCGGGACGAGGGCGACGTAGCGGGCGGCTCTGAGCAGCAGGGTGTCGCGATGGGCCGTGTCGATGGGGCCCGACATGTGCTGGATCCGCCGGAGCGCGCGCATCGGGGTCGGGTCACCGACCTCGTCCGACAGCTCGCTCGTCGCCGTCGCCAGCGCGGGCGCGCCACGACGCAGCAACGTCACCAGAAAACTGGGCGGCCGCTTCGCCATGGATTTTCCCCCTGCCCGGAGCACCGGCAGGAGTATCTCCGGTTACGCCACATGGATCCAGAGACCAACGGGGTTTATCTCAGCTGATGACGCGCAAACCGTGACGAACCGGGCGTCTTCGCCCCGATCAGCCGCCGATGCCGTTCTCGGCGGCCCACTTCTTCAGCTCGGCGACCGCCTCGTCGTGTTCCAGCGGACCGCGGTCGAGCCGCAGTTCCTTCAGATGCTTCCACGCCTTGCCGACGTCCGGCCCGGGCTTGAGGTCGAGGATCCGCATGATCTCCTCGCCGTTGAGGTCCGGCCGGACCTTGTCGAGGTCCTCCTGCGCCTGGATCGCTTCGATCCGCCGCTCGAGGTCGTCGTAAGTCGCCTGCAGCGCGGCCGCCTTCTTGCGGTTGCGCGTGGTGCAGTCGGCCCGCACCAGCTTGTGCAGCCGGGGCAGCAGGTCGCCCGCGTCCGTGACGTAGCGCCGCACCGCCGAATCGGTCCACTCGCCCTTGCCGTAGCCGTGGAACCGCAGGTGCAGGAACACGAGCTGGCTGACGTCCTGGACGATCTCCTTCGAGAACTTCAGCGCGCGCAAACGCTTGCGCGCCATCTTCGCGCCGACGACCTCGTGGTGGTGGAAGCTCACGCCGCCCCCGGGCTGGAACTCGCGCGTCGCGGGCTTGCCGACGTCGTGCAGGAGCGCCGCGAGCCGCAGGATCAGGTCCGGCTCCGACGTGGGTTCGTGCGACTTCTCCAGGTCGATCGCCTGCGCGAGCACGGTCAGCGAGTGCTGGTAGACGTCCTTGTGCTGGTGGTGCTCGTCCATCGCCAGCCGCATGCCGGGCACCTCAGGTAGCACGCGGTCGGCGAGGCGGGTGTCGACCAGCAGCTCGATCCCGGGCCGGGGGTCGTCCGCCAGCAGCAGCTTCGACAGCTCGGCCTGCACGCGCTCGGCGGTGATCCGGTCGATCTCCTCGGCCATCGACGACATCGCGTCGACCACCCGCGGCGCCGCGGTGAACCCGAGCTGCGCGGAGAACCGCGCGGCCCGCAGCATGCGCAGCGGGTCGTCGGCGAAGGACTCCTGCGGGGTCGCGGGGGTGTCGAGCACCTTGTCCTGCAGGGCCTGGAGCCCGTTGTGCGGGTCGACGAAGGTCTTGTGCGCGAGGTCGATCGCCATCGCGTTGACCGTGAAGTCGCGGCGGAGCAGATCTCCCTCGATGCTGTCGCCGAAGGTGACCTCGGGGTTGCGGCCGACGCGGTCGTAGCTGTCGGCGCGGAACGTGGTGATCTCCAGGGTCATGCCCTGTTTGGTCACGCCGACGGTGCCGAACGCGATGCCGACGTCCCACACCGCGTCGCCCCAGGCGCTGACGATCTTGAGCACCTGGTCCGGACGGGCGTCGGTGGTGAAGTCGAGGTCGTTCGACAGCCGGCGGAGCATCATGTCCCGGACGCTGCCGCCGACCAGGTACAGGCTGTACCCCGCCTTCGCGAAGAGCTTCGCGAGCTCGTCCGCCAACGGGGAGATGCGCATCAGCTCGGTCACGGCGTTCTGCATCGCAGTGCTCTTCCCCGCAATCGCCTGCCCGGCGACCACCTTGTTCACGACAATCCCACCACGATTTGGATGTACTTACTACGGCCCGGCCCAACACGGGCACGGAGAGCCAGCGTACCCGTACCGCCGTTTGCTCTAGCATCGCAGCATGTCTGGATCAGCCGGGCGCTCCGGCGCTTCGAAGCCGGGCCGCCGGCGGAGGCGCAGGCGGGGAAGGCGGCTGACCACGGTCGACGAAACCTCGGCCGGTGGACTCGTCGTCGACGCCGAACGGGCGAACGCCGCGCTGATCGGGCGGCTCGACCGGCACGGCAGACTGCTGTGGTCGCTGCCGAAGGGCCACATCGAGGACGGTGAGACGCATGCGCAGACGGCTGTGCGCGAGGTGAAGGAGGAGACCGGCATCTCCGCGCGGGTCCTGCGGCCCCTCGGCACCATCGACTACTGGTTCGTGGCCGAGCGACGGCGGGTGCACAAGACGGTGCACCATTTCATCCTGGAATCCACCGGCGGCGAACTTTCGGACGAGGATGTCGAGGTGACCGAAGTCGCCTGGGTGCCGCTCGCCGACCTGGAGACCAAACTCGCCTACTCCGACGAGCGCAAGCTGGTCCGGAAGGCCAAAGAACTCTTCGCGCAGCAACAGCACACCGCCGAGGGAGCACCTGAGTGAAGCGGCTTGCCGCCACTGTCCTGTCGATCCTGTTCCTGGCCTTCAGCGCGTTGCCCGTCGCGGTCGCGCAGGCCCAGGAACAGCCCCGGCTGCGCGTGGACCTCGATCAGCTCAACCCCCGCGTGATCACCTCGACGTCGGCTTCGCTCACCGTGACCGGTCGCGTCACCAACATCGGCGACCGGCGGATCAGCAAGCTGGGCGTCCGGCTGCAACTGGGCACGCGGCTGCAGAACGAGCAGCAGATCGGTGACGTCCTCGCCGGTGACAAATTCAAGGATCTCGCGGCGACGGAGTTCGTCGATCTCGAACCGGACGTGCTGGAACCCGGCCAGAGCGCCGCGCTGGACCTGGCGGTCCCGCTCGGTCAAGCCGCCAAGCTGCAGTTCCCGAGGCCTGGCGTGTACCCGCTGCTGGTCAACATCAACGGCACCCCGGATTTCGGCGGGCCGGAACGGCTGGCGGCGGTCACCCTGCTGATGCCGGTGCTCGGCGTCCCCGGCAGGGCACCCGCGTCACGTCCTTCGTCGGCGCCGTCGACGAGCCTGCTGTGGCCTATCGCCAACAGCGCCGTGCACGTCGTCTCCGCCCCGCTCGGCGGTCCGCTGACCCTGGCGGACGAGCGGCTGGCGGACGAACTGGCCCCCGGCGGACGGCTGGACTCGCTGGTCGAGGCGGCTCGCGCGGCCGAGGCCGACACGAAGGTCTCGTCGTCGTTGTGCCTGGCCATCGACCCCGACCTGGTCGCGACCGTCGACGCGATGACCCGGGGCTATCAGGTCGCGGGCGGCGCTCCCGGCAAGGGCGCCGAGACCGCGAAGAACTGGCTCGGCAGACTGAAGGCGCTGGTCGCGGGCCGATGTGTGGTCACCCTCCCGTTCGCCGACGCCGACCTCACCGCGCTGACGAAGGTCCGCGCCGGCGACGCCACCGACACCGCGCTCATGACCACCGCGCTCGGCGGCGCGGGGACGATCAAGAACCTCCTCGGCATCCAGCCGCAGGACGGCGTGCTCTGGCCCGGCGGCGCCCTCGACTCGCAGACCGTCGAAGCGATCGGCAAGGCGGGCGTCAAGACCGTGCTGACCGATTCGGGCAAGCTCCAGTCCCGCACGCCGCTTTCGAGCGGGGTCTCGATCGAGGGGACGGACCTGCGCGCGCAGCCGATCGACGCGCTGATCTCGTCCGCCCTGAACGGCTCGGGGTCCACCCAGAACGGGCTCGGCGCCATCGCCTTCCGTGCCGGGCTCGGCGGGCAGAACGAGGGGCCGGAACGCTCGCGCCTGCTGATCGCGCCGCCGCGGCAGTGGGCCGCGACCGGCACCGAACTCACCACGTTCCTGGGGCGGATGGGCGACTTCTACACCGCCGGTCTCCTCAAGTCGGCGCCGCTGCCCGAACTGCTCGGCGAAAGCCCGTCCGGGACGGCGTCGGTCAACTACGACCCGCGGGATCTGACGGCCTCGACCAGCGGCGACGTCACCGCGAAGATGTCCCAGCTCGACAACGAAACGCTGAGCCTGTCGTCCGCGATGACGATGGACGCCACCAAACGGGTGAGACCGGCCGACGTGGTCGCCCCGGTCCGCCTCGCCCTCATCCGGGCCGCGTCGACGTCGTGGCGCGGCGCGGACGCCGCGACCGTCACCGGCAACGCCCGCGGCGATCTGGAGGCGATCCGCAGCCAGGTCACCGTCGAGCGGCCGAAGCAGACGATCGCGCTGGCTTCCGGCGCGGCGCCGCTGCCGGTGTTCATCACGAACAACCTGCCGGTCGGCGTGGCCGTCCAGGTCGCCTTGAAGAACAACGTGGGCCTGCGCCCGACCGACGACACCCAGTTGCAGGCTCAGATGGTCCCGGCCAACAGCGCCCGTAACCGGCTGCTCCCTGTTGAGGCGCTGCGGGCGGGCCGGTTCAGTGTCGACGTGTCGCTGACCACGCCCGACGGGACGCCGCTCGGGTCGGCCGCGCGGTTCGAGCTGACGTCCACGGAGTACGGCGCGATCACCATCATCATCACGGTCACCGCGGCGGGTGCGCTGCTGCTCCTGTCGTCCCGGCGGATCTACCGGAGGATCAAGGACTCGCGAGCCGATCGGGCGAACGAAACCGCCCCACGTGTGACCGAGGACGCACAGGTTTAAGTGTTTCCGGGCGTTGCCGATTACCCTGGGTCGAACGATGCCGCCGGGCATCACGTAGCCGAGCACCGAGGATTGGGCACGCGTTGGAAAGAGAGCCGGGTGTACCGCCCGAGCGTGCAGGCCGTCCCCGGCGCGAAGGCACTCCGCCCCCGCCCCGCCGCACCGATGGACCCGTACGCCGTCCGGAGCGTCGTCAGCCGCCCCCGCAGCAGCCCCCGCCCGAACGCGGTGAGCGCCCGCGGCGGGCCACGCCGCCGCCCCCACCGCCGGTCGACGGCCGCCGCCAGCGGGTGGCGGGCCGCCCCGACGACGAGACACGGCGGCTGAGGCCACCGCAGACCCCGCCGCCGCCGAAGCAGGTACCGCCGCGGAAGGTGCCCCCTGTCCAGGGGACGCCTCCTCCGCCGACCCGTCGCCAACCGGTTCCGCCGCCGCAGGGCCCGCCGCTGCCGCAGCCGTCCCAGAATCCGCCTCCGCGGCGTCCGCCGGCACCCCAGCCGCCCCAGGCGCTCCACCAGACACCGCCGCCGCCGCCGCATCGCGGGCGCCGCCAGCCGCCACCGGTCCGCCCATGGCAGGTCGACCGGCGCGACGAACCCGACGCGACGCGGTTCATCCCGCGCACCCCCGGCGTCCCGATGGGATCGCGCTGGCCGGTCGCCGACCCCGACGTCCTCCGCCCGTACGACCAGCTCGCCACGCAGGTCATGCCGGCGATCAAGGACGCGCCGCTGGTCAAACCGCGGCCGGGGGAGACGGGCGAACAGGACGTCGCCGCTCCGGCGAAGGCGCCGTCGATCGCGAAGTCCAGCGGCCGGATGGCGATCGCCTCGCTGATCAGCCGCATCACCGGTTTCGCGTGGAAGCTGCTGCTCGTCGCGGCCATCGGCGCCAAGGTGGAGAACGACTCGTTCAACGTCGCCAACACCATGCCGAACATCATCTTCGAGCTGCTGATGGGCGGTGTGCTGTCCAGCCTCGTGGTCCCGCTGCTCGTGCGGTCGCAGGACGACAAGGACGGCGGCGTGGCGTACACGCAGCGGCTGGTCACGGTGGCGGGCACGCTGCTCGTCGTCGGGACGGCGATCGCGGTGTTCGCGGCACCGCTGATCACCCAGCTCTACGTCGACGACAAGGGCCACGCGAATCCCGAGCTGGTCACCGCGTTCGCGTACCTGCTGCTGCCGCAGATCTTCTTCTACGGCGTGTTCGCGCTGCTCTCGGCGGTACTGAACGCGAAGAACATCTTCGGGCCGACGGCGTGGGCGCCGGTGATCAACAACCTCGTCGTCATCTTCACGATCCTCGTGGTGTGGATCATGCCGGGGAACATCTCCACCGATCCGGTGTCGATCACCGACCCCAAGTTGCTGACCTTGGGCATCGGCGTGACCTCGGGCATCGTGGCGCAGTCGATCCTGCTGATCCCGCCGCTGCTGCGGTCGGGGTTCAAGTTCAAATGGCGCTGGGGCATCGACAAGCGCATGAAGGAGTTCGGCGGGCTGGCGCTGTGGACCGTCGGCTACGTCGCGGTCAGCCAGGTCGGCTACACGATCACCACCCGGGTGCTGACCAGCGGTTCGCAGGGCGGTGTGACCGCGTACAGCAACGCATGGCTGCTCTTCCAGCTGCCGTACGGCGTCATCGGGGTGTCGCTGCTGACCGCGATCATGCCGAGGATGAGCCGCGCGGCCGCGGACGGCGACCACAAAAAGCTGATCGGCGACCTCTCCTACGCGTCCCGGATCTCGACGGTGATGCTCGTACCGATTTCGGCCGTGATGACCGTCGTGGGGGGTTCGGTCGGTATCGCCCTGTTCACCTTGGGCAAGGGCACGGTCGAGGACGCGTCGCGGATGGGCGAGGCGCTGGCCATCTCCGCGTTCGCGCTGCTGCCGTACGCGCTGGTCATGCTGCAGATGCGGGTGTTCTACGCGATGAAGGACGCGCGGACGCCGGTGCTGATCATGATCGTGATGACCGTGGTGAAGGTGCCGCTGCTGTACCTGTGCCCGGCGCTGCTTTCGCCGGACAACATCGTGCTCGGCGTGATGATGGTCAACGGCCTCACGTTCGTCGTCGGCGCGATCCTCGGTCAGGTCTGGCTGTGGGTGACCCTCGGAAATCTCCGGAGCAAGCGGGTTCTCGGGGTGATCCTCTTCACGGTCGTCGCGAGTGTGCTCGGGGTCGGCGCGGCGTGGCTCGCCGGGCAGATCGTCCCTGACTCGTTCGGGCCTACTTTCCATGCCTGGGTGAAACTTCTGCTCCAGACGGTGGTCGGGATCGTGGTGTCGTTCGGCGTGCTCATGGCCTTGAAGGTCGAGGAATTGAAGCCCGCCACGGCGAGGATCACCCGGTTGATCAAGCGCGGATAACGATTCACGCACGGATGGCGCGCGTTCACGGGTCGTATTCTGGGTACTCTCGAGGCGGGAGCTACGCGGGAGAGTGCGGTGGATACGAGACGGAGCGAACAGGCAGGGGAGGCCGGCCAGATGGGCATCCGGGCCCAAGGCGGGTCACTGGCCCCTGGCCGGGTCGTCGGTGACGGCCGGTATCGCCTGCTCGCACAGTTCGGGGTGGACGAGCGGGCCGCCGCGCATCTTTGGCGTGCCCGCGACGGGCAGCTGAAGCGGGACGTGGCGCTGACGCTGCTGGTCGGCGACCCTGCGGACGCGGAGGCCGCCCGGCTCGCGCGCCGGACGCTGGAGCGTGCCGCGCATGCCTCGAAGTTCGGCCACGGCGGGGTCGCGCGGGTTCTCGACGTGCTCAGTCTCGGCAGCGGCGTCACCTCGAGCGAAGGTCTGCTCGGTGTCGTCGTCGCGGAATGGACCAAGGGCAGCGACCTGGTCGACCTGGTGGCGCAGCGCCCGGTGGCGCCCGCCGCGGCGGCCCGGATGGTGCAGGCGCTGGCGGAAGCCGTCGACCACGCCCACCAGAACGGGCTCGTCCTCGGCCTCGACCACCCGCAGCGTCTCCGGCTCACGCCGGATGGCGCGCTGAAGCTCGCCTTCCCTGGCCCGTTGCCCGAAGCGACCCTTCGTGACGACGTCAAGGCACTCGGCGCCGTCTTGTATCTGCTGCTGACCGGCCGCTGGGCCCTTCCCGGCGGTCCGGCCGCGATCCCGGCGGCGCCGCACGCGCCGACCGGCCGCGTGATCCCGCCGCGTTCGCTGGTCCCGACGGTGCCGGTCGAGCTGTCCTCGCTCGCCGTCCGCACCATCGAGGACGGCGGCCATGGCGGCATCCGCACCAGCGCCGCCATCCTGCGCGTGCTGGACCAGGTCGCCGAAGCCGAAGAGCGCACTCAGCTGATCAAGGCCGTCGGCGAGGAAGAGGCCGTGGCCGAATCGGACGGCACGGTCTGGACGACGAAGAAGCCGGTCAAGGACGTCGCGCGGCGCAAGAAGCTGGCGTTCGGCGTGACCGTGCTGGTCGTCGCGACCGTGGTCATCCTCGCCTGGGGCGGGATGATGCTGATCAACCTGTTCCAGGGCGAGTCGAAGTCCAGCGGTCCGAAGATCAACGTCGCCGCGTCCTCTTCGCAGGTCGCGCCGCCCTCGGGTGAACAGCCGCCGCCCGCCCAGCAGAAGCCGTCCCCCGCCGTGGGTGCCGCGGTGAAGCCGTCGGCCGTGGCCGTCTTCAACCCGGGCAGCAAGGGCGACAGCCCCGGCAAGGCCAGGAACGCCACCGACGGCGACACGGTCACCTCGTGGAAGACCGACCAGTACGACAAGCAGTTCCCGGTACTCAAGGACGGCGTCGGGCTGGTCGTGACCTTCAAGGACCCGATCAACCTCACCCAGGTCAAGATCGACGCCGCGAGCCCCGGTTCCAAGGTCGAGATCCGCTCCGCCGACAAGAAGAACCCCAAGCTCGACGAGACGAAGGTGGTCGGGTCCGGAGACCTCGCGGCGGGCGAATCGACCATCGCGTTGCAGCAGCCACAGCAGGGTCAGTACTTCATCCTCTGGATCACTCAGCTGGGTGAAGACGAGGGCGGAAAGTTCGTCACCGAAGTCAAAGAGCTGACCTTCCTGCCTGCGGGGTGACGGCGGATCCGAGCTTTCGGCGAACACGCGCGCGCGTGTCGTCACCTGGCTGTGCACGTCGCGTTCGAGTGATACGTCCGAGTCAGTAGGCTCTCCCGGGTGACAGCTGCAGCTCCCACGGACGCGGGTCTCATAGCGGCGCATGCCGCTGGAGACCCGCACGCGTTCAGTGAACTGGTCCAGCGACATCGAGACCGCATGTGGGCGGTAGCCCTGCGCACCTTGCGGGATCCGGAAGAAGCCGCGGACGCCCTGCAGGACGCGTTCATCTCCGCGTTCCGAGCAGCGGGCAACTTCAGAGCCGAATCGCAGGTCACGACGTGGTTGCACCGTATCGTCGTGAACGCGTGCCTCGACCGCATCCGGCGGGGCAAGGCCAGACCGACCGTTCCACTGCCCGAGACCGGGCAGTTCAACGAGCCCGCTTCACCGCGTGACTCGATGTCGGAACGCGAGACGAGCCTGGTCGTCAAGGAAGCCCTCGACCAGCTCCCCGAAGAGCAGCGTGCCCCGATCGTGTTGGTCGACGTCGAGGGATACTCCGTCGCCGAGACGGCGAAGATGCTCGGCATCGCCGAGGGCACGGTCAAGAGCCGGTGTGCCCGAGGTCGCGGAAAGCTCGCGAAGGTTCTCGGACATCTACGGAACCCCGATGCGATTGCGAACGTCCCAACTCACGAAAGCAAACGAGAGCGCGCTACCCCGCAACGGGGTGCCAGGCGTCCTCAGGGCACGCCGGGTGACGGGGAGGGACGATGACAGACGAGAGCAGGGGGATCGGTGGGACCGTCGGTCCGCCGTGGTCTGTCGATGTGCTCGCCGACCTGCACGCAGGTGTGCTGGACGAGCGGGAAGCGGCCGAGCTGTGGCCGCGGGTGAACGCCGACCCCGAAGCACTGGCGATCATCGAAGCACTCGAAGCGACCACGGCCGACCTCGCGGAACTCGCGAACGAGCCGGTCGCACCGATGCCGGCGGAGTACGCGGCCCGGATCGACGCCGCGCTGGCCGCCGAAATGCGGGTGACGCCTGCGTTTCAAGGCGCATCTGAAGGGCAGCAGGAGCAGGTCGCCCCGGTGGTGGACCTCGCGGCCGCACGGCGGCGGCGGAACAAGCGGATCGGCTGGGGTGCCGGGATAGCGACCGTGGCGGCTGCGGCCATCGCCGCCGTGGCGATCGTCGTCCCGACCACCCGGGAGCCGGATTCGGGCGGTATCGCCCAACCCGCGCCGTCGGCTACTTCCGGACCTTCGGTCGGCGGAGACGGCGGTGGCGCCGAAGCCCTCGTCGGCAAGGCGATCGGCGTCCGCGACTTCGGCTCGCTGAAGACCGAAGAGCGCCTCGACGCCTGCGTGGCCGCTGCCGGCATGGATGCCGACGTACGGCCGGAGGGCATCCGGCCGGTGAACGTCGCGGGCAAGGACGGCGTGATGGTGATCTACACCACAGGCAAACTGGCCCAGTTCCGCATCGTCGCTTTCGGTGCCGACTGCGGCCCCGGCAACCCGGCGGTCCTGTTCGACAAAATCATCGGACAGAAGTAACCGACCGAAACCTCACTGGTCCCTCGCTCCCCACCAGCCCCATTTCGGGGGGGAGCGAGGGACCTTTGCTACCGCGCTAGCTTTCCTAGCGGCGCTAGAGGTCGGATCTCCGCCTCGGCGCATGGCGGGAGAAAGTAGCGCCGGTCACCGCGGGAACACCGGCCCCTACGATCGTGTTGAGCCTGGTGAACAGGTCACTACGAGCGGAGGTCACGGGTGGCTGCCGAGGAGATCAGGAACCTGATCATTGTGGGGTCGGGTCCTGCGGGATACACCGCCGCTGTCTACGCGGCACGGGCGCAGCTCGAACCACTGGTGTTCGAGGGCACCCAGTTCGGCGGTGCGCTGATGACGACGACGGAGGTCGAGAACTTCCCCGGCTTCCGCGAAGGCATCCAGGGTCCCGACCTCATGGAAGAGATGCGGGAGCAGGCCAAGCGTTTCGGCGCCGACCTGCGCCAGGAAGACGTCGAGTCCGTCGAGCTGACCGGTGACGTCAAGTACGTCTTCGCGAACGGCAAGCGCTACGCGGCCCGCGCGGTCGTGCTCTCGATGGGCGCCGCGGCCCGCTATCTGAACGTGCCCGGCGAGCAGGAGCTGCTCGGCCGCGGTGTTTCGGCCTGCGCCACCTGCGACGGTTTCTTCTTCCGTGACCACGACATCGTGGTCGCCGGCGGCGGCGACTCGGCGATGGAGGAGGCGACCTTCCTGACGAAGTTCGCCAAGTCCGTCACGATCGTCCACCGCCGCGAGGAGTTCCGCGCCTCCAAGATCATGCTGGAGCGCGCCCGCGAGAACGAGAAGATCAAGTGGGCGCTCAACAAGCAGATCACCGAGGTCGAGGGTGAAGGCAAGGTCGAGGGCCTGAAGCTCAAGGACACGGTGACCGGCGAGGAGTCCAAGCTGGACGTGACCGGGTTCTTCGTCGCGATCGGTCACGACCCGCGCAGCGAGCTGGTGCGCGGCCAGGTGGACCTCGACGAGGACGGCTACGTGCTCACCAAGGGCCGCACCTCGTACACGAACCTTCCCGGCGTTTTCGCCGCGGGCGACCTGGTCGACCGCACGTACCGGCAGGCGATCACCGCCGCGGGCTCGGGCTGCGCCGCGGCGATCGACGCGGAACGATGGCTGGCGGAGCACGCCGGTGTCGAGGCCGCCCAGGAGACCCCTGAGCTGGTGGGTGGCGG
Organism: Amycolatopsis lurida; assembly: GCF_900105055.1. NCBI lineage: Bacteria > Bacillati > Actinomycetota > Actinomycetes > Pseudonocardiales > Pseudonocardiaceae > Amycolatopsis > Amycolatopsis lurida. The sequence continues at coordinate 4,086,863 of NZ_FNTA01000004.1, read as the reverse complement.
CTACGGCGCCACCACCAACTGACTTTTCCCACACCGGAGTTTCACCATCCAGAAGGAGACACCATGGCCAACACCGTGACGGTGACCGACAAGAGCTTCGTCGACGACGTGCTGACGAGCGAGAAGCCCGTCTTGGTCGACTTCTGGGCGACCTGGTGCGGTCCGTGCAAGATGGTCGCCCCGGTGCTCGAAGAGATCGCGGCGGAGAACGGCGAGAAGCTGACCGTCGCGAAGCTCGACATCGACGCCAACCCGAACACTGCGCGTGACTACCAGGTGATGTCGATCCCGACGCTGATCCTGTTCCAGGGCGGCAAGCCGGTGAAGCAGATCGTCGGCGCCAAGCCGAAGGCCGCGCTGCTGTCGGATCTCGCCGACGTCCTCTGATCTCGCGTTTCACCAGCCGAAACCCGGGGCCTGCCCAGGCTCCGGGTTTCGTCGTCACGGGGATTGGGTACATCTCTTCGTTACGGCGACGCCTGGACGGGTTCCACGAACGGGCACTTGACGCACCGACCGGGCCTCCGCGCTCACCGAGAGTTCACAGGGCACAATAGAGCACCGGGGTTCGCCCCGCAGGATTTTCACAGTCGTGCATCGAGCTCGATCGGTGCCCAAAGGGAAGAGCGAGGAGTGCATGCGGGTACTCCGCCGCGGTGACGCCGGACCGGACGTCGCCGAGATCAGGTCCACGCTGGCGGCGATGGAGCTGCTCCCGCCGGTGACCGAATCCGGGGAGTACGAGGTCTTCGACACGGCGATGGAACATGCCGTGCGGGCGTTCCAGCAGCGCCGTGGGCTCATCACCGACGGTCTGGTGGGTCCGGCGACCTATCAGGCGCTTCGCGGCGCCGGCTTCCATCTCGGCAGCCGGCCGCTGACCTACATGTTCTCCGCCCCCATGCAGGGTGACGACGTCTTCGCGCTCCAGGAGCGGCTGACCGAGCTGGGCTTCGACGCCGGACGCCCCGACGGGCACTTCGGTCCCCAGACCGAGCGCGCCCTCAAGACCTTCCAGCGCGACATGCGCCTGGTCGCCGACGGTATGTGCGGCCCGGCCACCATCCGCGAGCTGCACCGGCTCTCTTCGCCGCGCGCCCGCGGCGGCCGCCCCGTTTTCCTGCGCGAGCAGGAGCAGGTGCGGCAGGCCGGCCCCCGGCTGCGCGGCAAGCGCATCGTGATCGACCCGGGCCACGGCGGCGATGACCTCGGGGTCGTCGCGAGCGGTCTGCGTGAAGCGGACATCGCCTGGGATCTGGCTCGGCGGCTCGAAGGCCGGATGCAGGCCACGGGTATGGAGGCGCTGATCTCGCGCGGCCCGAACCAGAGCCCGACGGAGGGTGAGCGGGCGAAGTTCGCGAACGAGGCGGGCGCCGACCTGTTCCTTTCGCTGCACAACGACAAGAACCCCTCGCCCAAGGCGCAGGGGGTCGCGAGCTTCCACTTCGGCACCGGCAACGGCACCACGTCGACCGTCGGTGAGCTGCTGGCGGGCTTCATCCAGCGCGAACTGGCCGCCCGCACCGGCATGCTCGACTGCCGCACGCACTACAAGACCTGGGAGATCTTCACCCGCACGCGCTGCCCGGCGGTGCGGATCGAGATCGGTTACCTGACCAACCCGGAAGACAGCCGCAAACTGGCGGACCCGGCTTTCCGCGACGTCGTCGCCGAAGGCATCCTGGTCGCCGTGAAGCGCCTGTACCTCCTCGGCGAAGGGGACCAGCCGACCGGCACGTTCACCTTCGCGGACGTCCTGGCCCACGAACTCGCCAAAGCGGAGTAGCCAGTCCTCCACACCCGCACGCGGGCGCACATCTTTCTGCCGAAGCCCTCGGCACAACCGGTTGTGTGCCCTCTCGCCCGGGCACGCCACCCCTAGCTCCACCCGGCGCGCAGCCCCCGCCCTTCCCGGGGGGCGTCCCCAGGTCCAGCCTACCCATCCACAGATTTTCCACCGCTCCTATCAGCGATCTGTGGATAACTCGGCGGGTTACCCACAGCTGTCCCCAAGCCGGGGGATGGTCGCTGCGCGCGCTCGAAAACTCTGCTAAAGCGGGCGATGAAGGGCGGCGCGGAAGGTCAGGCGCGGCCCATGCTCGGCTCGGCCGTCGTGATGGAGACCTGGCCGAGCAGCCGTTCGAGGGCCGCCTCCACGTCTTCCTTCCACGAGATCGCCGAGCGCAGTTCCAGCCGCAGCCGCGGCCACCGCGGGTGCGGGCGCACGGTCTTGAACCCGACGCTCTGCAGGAACGCGGCGGGCAGCACGCAACTGTGCCCGCCGTCCGGATCGGTCTCTTCGGGCTTGGCGTCCCCGAAGGCCTCGATCGCGCGGACACCGCGTTTGGTGAGGTCCTTCGCGACGGCCTGCACCAGCATCCGGCCGAGCCCGCCGCCCTGAAATTCGGGAAGCACCTGGAAGGCGGTCAGCAGGACGGCGTCGGGGCCAGGAGGCGAAGTCGGGAAGGCCAGCGAGCGCGGCACGGCGTTCGGCGGCGCGTAGAGCACGAAGCCGACGGGCAGGGTGTCGCTGTAGACGATCCGGCCACAGGAACCCCACTCCAACAGCACGCTGGAGACCCAGGCTTCCTTTTCGACCTCGGTCGCGCCGTATTCCTCGGCCTGCGCCTTCATATGCGGCGCCAGCTCCCAGTACACGCAGCGGCGGCAGCTCTTGGGCAGGTGTTCGAGGTTGTCCAGGGTTACGCCCACGACGCGACGCGACACAGACAAACCTCCCTGAATGAAGAGCACCCGACGCAGCCTTGTCCCGAACAGGGCTCACCGAAGGGGTCCAGACCGAGGATAGGCCGATGTGATGAACACCGGAAGGCCAGGGCCCCTCAAGGGAGGGTGGTTACACTCGATGGAACTACCAGTCGGTAGCGACTATGTCCACTTCGAAGCACGGGTGAAGCGCCTGATGACCGAGAATCGCCCTGTCCGGCCGGAGCCCGGCCGACACAACCTCGACCCTCATCTCGACCGCTACGCCGCGCGTACGGCCGGGATGACTGCTTCCGAGATCAGGGCCTTGTTCGCGGTGGCCAGTCGCCCCGAAGTGGTGTCGCTCGCCGGCGGGATGCCGAACCTCGCCGCGCTCCCGTTGGACACGCTGTCCGCGCAGGTCGGCGAGCTCATCGCCCAGGAAGGCCTGGTCGCGCTCCAGTACGGCTCCGCGCACGGCATCCCGTCGCTGCGTGAGCAGATCTGCGAAATCATGGCCCTCGAGGGCATCAAGGCCCACCCGGACGACGTCGTCGTGACGGTCGGCTCCCAGATGGGGCTCGACATGGTCACCCGGCTGTTCTGCGATCCGGGTGACGTCATCATCGCCGAGGGCCCGTCCTACGTCGGCGCGCTCGGGTCGTTCGCCGCGTATCAGGCGGACGTCGTCCACGTCGCGATGGACGATCACGGCCTCGTCCCCGAGGGGCTTCGTGCCGCGCTCGCGGAGACACGGAAAGCGGGACGCCGGGTCAAGTTCCTCTACACGATCCCCAACTTCCACAACCCCGGCGGCGTCACCCTGGCCGTCGAGCGGCGCGCGGAGATCGTGGAGATCTGCCGGGAGAACGACATCCTCATCGTCGAGGACAACCCGTACGGGCTGCTCGGCTTCAGCGGGCAGACGTACCCCGCGCTCCGCTCGATCGACCCCGACAACGTCGTTTACCTGGGCTCTTTCTCGAAGACGTTCGCTTCCGGCCTGCGGGTCGGCTGGGTGCTCGCGCCGCATGCCGTCCGGGAGAAACTCGTGCTCGCGGCCGAGTCCGCGACGCTGTGCCCCCCGACGCTTAACCAGTTGATCGTGTCGCGATACCTCGCGACGCATGACTGGATGGGTCAGATCAAGACTTTCCGCGAGAATTACCGGGAGCGCCGGGACGCGATCCTGTCCGCGCTCGATCAGCACATGCCCGCCGGTTGCAGCTGGACCAAACCCGATGGCGGTTTCTACGTCTGGATGACCGTACCCGAAGGTGTGGACACGAAGGCGATGCTGCCGCGAGCCGTCACGGCCCGCGTCGCGTACGCCTCCGGAACCGGTTTCTACGCCGACGGTTTCGGCAGCAGACAACTTCGACTTTCCTACTGCTACCCGACGCCCGAGCGGATCCGCGAAGGCGTCCGGCGGCTCGCCGCGGTGCTCGAGTCCGAAATGGACCTTGCGCGTACCTTCGGCAACGCGAGCCCACGCTCGATCTCGGGGCCGCAGAACCCCTCTCCGGACACGGTCTGATCGGCCGGACGTCCCCAAGCACAAAGGAGTTTCGGTGGTCGACCGCACCGTTGCCGTACTCGCAGGCGGACTTTCCCACGAACGCGATGTCTCTCTCCGCTCCGGACGCCGGCTCTCGGTCGCGTTGCGGGCGGAAGGTCTCATCGTCGAGGAGTGGGACACCGACGCGGGCCTGCTCGAACGTCTTCGCACCCAGCGGCCCGACGCGGCCATTGTCGCTCTTCACGGTGGTGAGGGGGAGAACGGCGCGGTGCAGACAGTGCTGGAGATGCTCGACGTGCCTTACGTGGGCACCAGCTCGCGGGGCTGCCGCCGCGCGTGGGACAAGCCGACTGCCAAGGCGCTCGTAGCCGACGCGGGCTTCACCACGCCGGACTGGGTCGTGCTGCCGCACAGCACCTTCCGCGAACTCGGCGCGCAGGCCGTGCTCGACTCGATGGTCGAAACGCTGGGCTTGCCCATGATCCTCAAGCCGGACCAGGGCGGTTCGGCGCTGGGCGCCCAGGTCGTGAGGGACGCCGCCGAGATGCCCGGCGCGATGGTCGGCTGCTTCGCTTACGGCGACACCGTTCTCGCCGAGAAGTTCGTGTCCGGCGTCGAGGTGGCCGTGACGGTCATCGAAGGTGAAGAAGGACCCGAAGCCCTGCCCGCGGTCGAGATCGTGCCGGAGAGCGGCGTGTACGACTACACCGCCCGCTACACCGCCGGGCTGACCGACTTCTTCACCCCCGCGCGGATCCCCGACGACGCCGCCAAGGCGGTCGGCGAGCTGGCCGTCGCCGTGCACCGGCAACTCGGGCTTCGCGACATCTCCCGCACCGACGCCGTGGTCGCCGAAGACGGCACGGTTTACTTCCTCGCGGTGAACCTGTCGCCGGGCCTGACCGAGACGTCGATCGTCCCGGTGGCGATCGAGGCGTCCGGCGCCACTCTCGGATCGGTCTTCGCCGGCCTCGTGGGGCGGGCGATTTCTCGCAAGAGCTGAACCGGACTCGACGAAGGAGGACTTGCCCACCGTGGGCTAGTCCTCCTTTTCTTTTTCCGGGCACGACGACGATCTGGTGCTCGTCCTCGTTTCACACGGAACCAGGACCGCCAGGCAGCCGTCGACTCGCTCGTTGTTCGTCCGGCGGAACGGTTCCTGCTCGACGGTGAGGCGTCCGGCGCGGGCGAACCCGTTGACGAGACCGAAACCGCCGGTGAAGTTTCCCCGCTCATCGCGAGTCGGGCTTGGGAACCGGACGAGGGGGAGTCTGGTCATCGGCGGGAAGTCCTGATGCGTCAACGTCGATACCCCGATGACGGGCACGCCGGCCGCCCGCTCCGATCGAAGGCCGGTTTCGGAGTCCTCGAACGCTCAAGAGACACAAGCGGACAAGTGGATCTCTGAACCCGACTTCGGCGCCGTCACCTCGGCGGCGGCCAGTTTCACGGGAAACATCTCCGAAAGCCGTTGCGCACGAGCGCGGCTTCGAGGGGCGCTCGGGGACGGCGGCGGTCAGTTCGACCAACTCACGCGCGCCGGGCATCGCCTCTGCTTTCGCGGCGACGACTTCGGTCACCGAGCTCAGCAACTCGTCCGCGATCTCGGCGACGGCCAGGAGTGACTTGCCGATCACCGACGCCTCGGTCTCGGCGACCGACCCACGCAGCTCGGTGTCCATGAGCAATCCGTCGGCCGCGCCGGGGATTTCAACCGTCGAAGAGCGCCTTCATACTTGCCCCCAGTACAAGTACTCAGTGTTACTTCCTTGTCGACACCCAGCTATCGTCACCGTGACAAAACGACCCGGTGTGATCCCTAATCGGTTTCACGTGTCTGATTTGCCTGATTTTGGTCCATCAGTGCCACGATGCGTTCAAGATCGTCAACAGACCCGAATTCGAGCGTGATCCGGCCTTTGCGGCGACCCAAGTCGACCTTCACGCGAGTGTCGAACCGGTCAGAGAGCCGGTTCGCCAGTTCCTGAAGACCGGGAGCTTGGATCGGCTTGCGGGGAGCGGGCTTCGGCTTGGCCGGCTTTTCGCTCTTCTTGAGCGTGACGGCTTCTTCGGTCGCGCGGACCGACATGCCTTCCGCGACGATCCGCGCGGCCAGCTCTTCCTGACTGTCGGCGTCTTCGAGGGAGAGCAGCGCCCGCGCGTGGCCCGCCGAAAGCACCCCGGCCGCGACCCGTCGCTGGACCGCGAGGGGGAGTTTGAGCAAGCGGATCGTGTTGGTGATGACCGGTCGGCTGCGCCCGATCCGGCCCGCCAGCTCCTCGTGCGTGACCGCGAACTCGTCGAGCAGCTGCTGATACGCGGCCGCCTCTTCGAGCGGGTTGAGCTGAACGCGGTGGATGTTCTCAAGCAGCGCGTCGCGCAGCATCGCCTCGTCGGCGGTCTGCCGGACGATCGCCGGGATCGCCTCCAGCTCCGCCAGTTGGGAGGCACGCAGGCGCCGCTCGCCCATGACGAGTTCGTACTCGTCCGTGCCGAGCTCCCGGACCACGATGGGCTGCATGAGCCCGAACTCGCGGATGGAGTGCTCCAGCTCGTTGAGCGCGTCCTCGTCGAAGACCTGCCGCGGCTGCTTCGGGTTCGGCTTGATCTGGCTGACCGGCACCTCGCGGTAGACCGCGCCGGCGACCGCGCCACCGTGCGAACCGGCCGCGCCGTTGGCCGCGAACCAGCCCTTGTCATCCGGCCCGGCCGGCTTGCTCGCGGGCGCGGACGGGACGGGGGAGCCGTTCTCGGCCGGGGCCGCCGAACCCGGCGGCGGGCCGGTGGGGATCAGGGCGGCGAGCCCGCGCCCGAGCCCCCCTCTGCGCTCGCTCATGCCGTACCGCTCCTTTCCTTCATCTCCACTCCACGCTGCGCGATCTCCTTGGCCGCGTCCACGTAGCTCATCGCGCCCCGAGAACCGGGGTCGTACGCGAGGACCGTCTGCCCGTATCCGGGGGCCTCGGAGACCTTCACGCTGCGCGGGATCACCGTCTTGAGAACAGTGTCCCCGAAGTGGTTCCGGACCTCGTTCGTCACCTGATCGGCCAGCTTCGTCCGGCCGTCGTACATGGTGAGCAGGATCGTGGAGACGCTGAGTTCGCGGTTCAGGTGCGCCTGGACGAGCTCGATGTTGCTCAGCAGCTGACCCAGACCTTCGAGCGCGTAGTACTCACACTGGATCGGGATCAGCACCTCCTGCGCGGCGACCATCGCGTTGACGGTCAGCAGGCCGAGCGACGGCGGGCAGTCGATGAAGACGTAGTCGACGCCGATCTCGTCGAGGATCTCGGACGACAGCGCCTCCTTGAGCCGCATCTCGCGGGACGCCATGGAGACGAGTTCGATCTCGGCACCGGCGAGATCGATGGTCGCGGGCACGCAGTAGAGGTTGGGCGACTGCTCGCTCTGGGCCGCCGCTTCGGCGAGCGACACCTCGCCGATCAGCACCTCGTAGATCGACGGCGTGCCGGATCGGTGGTCGATGTCGAGCGCGGTGCTCGCGTTGCCCTGGGGGTCGAGGTCGATCACGAGCGTCTTGAGCCCGTGGACGGCCAGGGCGGCGGCGAGGTTCACCGTGCTCGTCGTCTTGCCGACGCCGCCCTTCTGGTTGGCAACCGTCAGCACCCGCCGGCGATTCGGCCGGGGGAGCGCACCCTCCTTGGGGTGCAGCACGCTGGCGGCGCGGACGGCTTCTTCGGCGATGGGCGTCCAGCCGAGTTCCTGGCCGGAGCTCGCAGGGTCGGACGGCGGGGGAGTCACCGGTCTCGAGCCTCCTCTGTATTAGACGTGGAAGTCGTTCTGCGTTGTTTCACGTGGAACCGGTCTAGCTACGCCTGCGCGATCGAGACGGTTTCGGGGGCAGACGATGGATCACGACGACCGTGCTGGGGACCTCAAGCACCTTGGTGCCGCACTCGAAGACTTCCGGCTCGCCGCCGCCTGCCTTCCGGACGGCGGCCCGATCGCGTTCGATTTCCTCTCCAGCGCTCGCTCCTTTGAGGGCGACCAGAGCACCTTGGGAACGCACGAGCGGGAGACACCAGTTCGCGAGCCGGGCCAACGGAGCGACCGCCCGGGCGGTGACGACATCCGCGTCACCGAGCTCCTCACGTACCTGCCGCTCCTCCGCGCGCCCGCGGACAACGGTGATGGGGAGTTCCAGCTTCTCGGCAACCTCGGCCAGCCAGTCGACCCGGCGGGCCATCGGTTCGAGCAGAACGATATCGAGGTCCGGTCGGCTGATCGCGAGCGGTACACCCGGAAGGCCCGCGCCCGAGCCGACGTCGACCACGCGGGCGCCGTCGGGGATCCGCTCGCCGATCACGGCGGAGTTGAGGACGTGACGCTCCCACAGCCGGTCGACCTCCCGAGGCCCGATGAGCCCGCGCTCGACCCCGTGCCGCTCCAGGAGTTCGACGTAGCCGACGGCTTGCTCGACGCGGTCTCCGAATACTTCCGACGCCGCACTCCGTACCGATGCGGCGACCCCGTCCAAGCCCACTCTCGCTCCTCAACCCTCGACGCCGTTTCACGTGAAACGCGCTCCACTGATTGTCCATGACGCTGACCGCAAAGCGGGGAGACAGTCCGAAGTTGTGGACAACTCCACTCGCCCTCACGCGTTTCACGTGAAACGCCACGCGTGTAATTCACCCCGGCAACAAAGAAGCGGCCCGCCGGATGACCGGCGAGCCGCTTCGTTCGAGAAACCCGTCAGGCGGGGAAGATGACGACCCGACGCTTGGGGTCCTCTCCTTCACTCTCGCTCTTGACCCCGTCGACGGCGGCGACCGCGTCGTGCACGACCTTCCGCTCGAACGGGCTCATCGGCTGCAACCGCACCCGCTCGCCGGAGGAGACCACCGTCTCGGCGGTCGAGCGACCGAGTTCGCGAAGCTCCTCGCGACGGTCCGCGCGCCAGCCCGCGATGTCCAGCATCAGGCGGCTCCGCGAACCGGTCTCCTGCTGCACCGCCAGCCGCGTCAGCTCCTGCAGCGCCTCGAGGACGGTGCCGCGGGGGCCAACGAGCTTCTCCAGGTCTTCGCCGCCGTCGATGCTGACGATCGCGCGGCCCGCTTCGACATCGAGGTCGATGTCGCCGTCGTAGTCCAAAAGATCGAGCAGCCGCTCGAGGTAGTCGCCGGCGATGTCGCCCTCCTTTACGAGGACGTCGTCGTCGACACCTCCCTTGCGAGCGGTCTCTTCAGCGGCGGTCTCAACGTCGGCCGCGCTGTTCTCCTCGGCGTCGATCGTGTCGATCGTCTCCGCCATTACTGGTCTCCTCTCCGGCCCGGATCGGCGTCAGCGACGCTTCCGGCCCGATTTCTTAGTCGAGTCCGAGATGAGACCGGGCACGTCCGCGCCGTTCTCCTTCGAGCCGTTCGTCGACGACTCGGCTGTTCCGTCTTTGGCGTCCTGCTTCTCCGCGGCGGAGGAGTCGGTCTGGGCGAAGCCGTGCGGCGAGCCCGCCTTCTTGACCTGACCGCCGGAGGACTGCTTGTTCCGCTTCTGCTGGACCGGCTTCTGGCCGGGGCGCGGCGCGGTCGGCTTCTGGCCGGGCTTCGGGCCCAGGTTCGCGCGCTTCTCCTTCTCGGCCGCCTTGCGGGCCTCTTCTTCCTTGTCGATCTTCGTGTAGACGAGGCGCTGCTGCATCAGGGTCCAGCCGTTGTTGGCGAGCCAGTAGATGAGCAGACCGATCGGGAACAGGGCACCGAAGACGAGGACACCGATCGGGAAGACGTACATCGTCAGCTTGTTCATCATCGCGGTCTGCGGGGTGGCCGACTCGGGGTTCTGGCGCTGGACCGAGTGCCGCGCGGTGAGGTGCGTCGCGATACTCGCGACGATCATCAGCGGGATCGCGACGGGCGCGACGCCCCAGTGGAACCCGGCAGCCGTGTTCCCGCCGCTGACCATGTCGACGCCGGTGTAGATCGCGTCGCCGAGGTTGACGCCGAACAGCTTCGCGTGAACGTAAGACTCGACGCCGGCCTGATCGAAGTAGTAGTTCTCGGTCTTCGGCCCGCCGTACGGGTTGATCGTGAACATCCGCAGGACGTGGTTCAGACCGATGAAGACCGGGATCTGAAGCAGCATCGGCAGGCAGCTGCCCAGCGGGTTGACGCCGTGCTCCTTCTGGAGCTTCTGCATCTCCATCGCCTGGCGCTGCCGGTCGTTGGAGTACTTCTTCTGGATCTTCTTCATTTCCGGCGCGAAGTCCTGCATCTTCTTCATCGACCGGACCTGGTTCACGAACGGCTTGAACATGATGCCGCGGACGGTGACCGTCAGGAAGATGATCGCGAGGACCCAGGAGATCGCGTTCGCCTCACCGAACACGAGCCCGAAGACCTTGTGCCAACACCACAAGATGAAGGACACGGGGTAGTAGATGAAGTCGAGCACTGAGCTACTCCTCGATCGGTGTTTCAGGTCGGCGGTGGCGCCACGAGAACGTCTCGGGTACCGGGTCGCGCCCGGGCATGGTCCACGGGCCACAGCGCAGCAGACGCCGGACCGCGAGATAGCTACCGCGGCCGGCGCCGTGCCGGGTCAGTGCCTCGACGGCGTACGCGCTACAGCTCGGGTAGAACCGGCACGCCGGAGGAAAGAAGGGGGAGATCGCCTTGCGGTACAGCTTGATGGGCAGGAGCAGCACCCATGCCACCGGGCCGGGCCGGGCGTCTTCGGTGGTCTCGTTCTCGGTGGCTCGCATGCCGTTACACCGCTGATCCGTTGTCGGGTGGTCGCGTCTGGCGGGACTTCCCGGACAGCCCGAGACGCCGCAACGACGCGTCGAGGTCCGAACCGAGTTCCGCGCTGGACGCGTCCGCGGCCGGTGGTAGTGCCCGTATCACCAACGAGCTTCCCGGCGGCAGTGTTCCGAGCCTGGCGGAAACGAGATGCCTCAACCGGCGGGAGACGCGGTGGCGGACCACCGAGTTCCCCACGGCCTTGCTCACCACAAAACCCGCCCGGGCCGCATCGGCGGCATCGGGCGGGTCCGTGGTCAACGCATGGACGACGAGGCGGCGCCTGCCTGCCTTGGCCCCACGCCGCATCACGGCACGGAAATCCTCACTGCGCCGCAACCTCGCGGCGGCCGGCAGCACGACGTCCCTCGACGGCGGCCGGATCAGGCGGACAGTGCGCCGCGGCCCTTGCGACGGCGAGCCGCCAGGATGGCCCGGCCGGCGCGGGTCCGCATCCGAAGCCGGAACCCGTGGACCCGGGCGCGTCGGCGGTTGTTCGGCTGGAAGGTGCGCTTACCCTTGCTCACGACTAACTTCTCCTGTTTCTCGGCCGCCGGGAACGGTTCGACCCGTTCCTGGCGTGTCGTGCTGACGCACGGCAGTCTCTGGTGTCTCCTACCAACGTGTGGCCTCGTCACGTCGAGCGACGACAACGTGGGCACGCGAAACGCCCCCGCTGTATACGGGAGACCTTACGAGGGTACGCACCCACCGCCCGAGCCTGGCAGGCACCCCCTCGACCACACACCGCGACGGTACGTGGAGAGTGATCACCGACGACGCGAGGGCATCGAATGGCAACACGCCGTACACCGTGAAATGCTTGCGCGCGAGGATGCCTTGTGGCAACGAGCGGGGCTTGTTAGCGTGCCCCTCCCGGGTTTACGCCGAGGTGGAACGGTGCAGGCGCCCGGGTGTCCTCACCGGATGTGGAGGCATCCCGTCGGCCTACGTCGAGCCCGCAGGTGACGTCACCGCGGGCCGCCGTACATTAGTGCACAGCTGTGGACAACTATGTGGATATTTGCTGTGCGCATGAGCCGATCGGGCCAGGATGACGCTCGACCCGGCGTTTCGGGCCGCTGAGCGATCTCGCCGCAGCGCACCGATGAGGGGAGGGGAGTCAGGCAGGTGTCCGATCACCAGCACAATCTTGGCGTCATCTGGGAACAGGTCGTGCGCGAGCTGTCGGACGGCACCCTCTCCCCGCAGCAGCGCGCCTGGATGCGGGTGACCCGGCCGATCGGCCTGCTCGACGGCACCGCGCTCCTCGCCGCTCCCAGCGACTTCGCCAAGGAAGCGATCGAGCGCGCCCTCCGCGGCGCCATCACCGAAGCCCTCTCGCGCCGGCTCGGCCGCGCGGTCTCCCTCGCGGTGAAGGTCGACAGCACCGAGCCGTCGATGCCTCCGCCGCCGCCCTCGCCCGGCCCCCGCTACGAACCGACGTCACCCAGCCGGGTGGAAAACGGTTCCGGTCCGGTGCCGGGTCCTCCTCCGCTGCCCGAAGGCGACGGCATGCTTTCCCCGACCAGGCCCCGGCCCGAGCCTCCGAAACCGAGGCCGCCGAGGCAGCAGCCGGTGGACAACAGCCTCAACGATGGCGATGACAGCGATGAAGAAGTCGACGAAGAGGGCGAGGCCCTCGCCGCCGTGACCGAGATCTGGCCGACGTTCTCCGGACAGCCGATCGCGGGTCAGCCGTACACCGCGCCCGCACAGCCGCAGACGTCGAAGACGAAGCTCAACGAGAAATACACGTTCGACACCTTCGTCATCGGCGCGTCGAACCGCTTCGCGCACGCGGCCGCGGTCGCCGTCGCCGAGGCGCCCGCGCGTGCGTACAACCCGCTGTTCATCTGGGGAGAGTCCGGACTCGGGAAGACCCACCTGCTGCACGCGGTCGGGCACTACGCCCAGCGGCTGTTCCCCGGCATGCGCGTGCGGTACGTGTCGACCGAAGAGTTCACCAACGACTTCATCAACTCGCTGCGCGACGACCGCAAGGTCGCCTTCCAGCGCCGCTACCGCGACATCGACATCCTGCTCGTCGACGACATCCAGTTCCTGGAAGGCAAAGAAGGTACGCAGGAAGAGTTCTTCCACACCTTCAACACCCTCCACAACGCGAACAAGCAGATCGTCGTCTCCTCCGACCGCCCGCCGAAGCGCCTCGAAACGCTGGAAGACCGGCTGCGCACGCGGTTCGAGTGGGGCCTCATCACCGACATCCAGCCGCCCGAACTCGAAACGCGGATCGCGATCCTTCGCAAGAAGGCCGCGCAGGACCGGCTCGCGGTTCCCGGCGAGGTCCTGGAATTCATCGCTTCGCGCGTCGAGGCGAACATCCGGGAACTCGAAGGCGCGCTCATCCGCGTCACCGCCTTCGCGTCGCTGAACCAGCAACCCGTCGACGTCGCGCTCGCCGAAATCGTACTCCGGGACCTCATCCCGGATTCGCACGCGCCGGAGATCACCGCGCCGACCATCATGGGCGTCACGTCCGAGTTCTTCGACGTGACCCTCGACGACCTCTGCGGCCCCGGCAAGACGAAGGCGCTCGCGACCGCGCGCCAGATCGCGATGTACCTCTGCCGCGAACTGACCGACATGTCCCTGCCGAAGATCGGGCAGACCTTCGGCGGCCGCGACCACACGACCGTCATGCACGCGGACAAGAAGATCCGCAAGGAGATGGCCGAACGACGGCGCATCTACGACCAGGTGCAGGAACTGACATCGAGGATCAAGCAACGAGCCAGGCAGTAGTTTTTGATCTCGCGCTGGCTGTGTTTATCTGTCGAGCGCTGACGAAAAGCGCGCCGAAGGGGCGTCGTTCCGCTTCCACCTCAAGGTGAGCGGGAAGGCGCCCCTTCATCGCGTTTTCGTGGGCCTTCGGCCCAAGGGAGGGCGCTCGACGGTGAAGTCTCCGTCGGGCGCGGGGCGCCCTTAGGGAGACCTCTGTGGTCACCGTGGCATCAGTTCCTTAACGCATAAGGGTTTCAGGGGCTCTCGCCGGGAGGTGGGAGCCCCTTCTTTGTGTCTACATAGGCCCGAAGCGTGTGTAGGGGCGCGAAGGGCGGGGTACGTGGGGGAAGGCGCGAAGGGGGCGAAGTGGGGCTCGGCGTGCTTCGCGGTTTTCCTTGTGTACAAACGAAATCCACATGCTGTGGGTAGCTTGTGCACAAGTCAGGTGGGTCCGGGAGCTGGGGCGATCGGGATTCCGTCCACATCGCACTCACAGGCCATCCACAGCATTTCCACATCAAGATCCCCACGCTGTCCCCAGGTTGCCCACATCTTGTGCACAAGGGTGAACGGCGCTGCCCGGGTCACTCTCCCGAGCGATTCCGGTCACGAACGCCGCCCACAACCCTGGGGACGAACCGCCTCACAACTGGGGATAACCGTGGGGACAACTGTGGATGACTGTGGACAGATCGAGCGCCGCCCGAAACCATCCACCGACGGCCCGAGCTGTCCACCGTCCGTACACACCCGGAGTCCACAGCCTCAGAGGCGCCCGGACCTGCGCGAACGAGCCTTGTCCACACAATCCACAACGCCTATTACTACTGCTGTCTTTTCTTCTTCTCTAGAAGAGAACAAAACAAAAACAGGCGAAGGACGAATCTGGGGACAGCCGGTGAGTCGTGTCGTCTTGTCGACAAAAGCAAGGGGAGGCCGAGGTGACGCGGACCCCGGGGACGGCCTAACGTGGGTCCCTGCACCTGGTCTGCGTGTCGACGTGCGTCCGCGTCCTCGCTCGGACCGAACAACACCTGCGAGGCACCTGGCCATCGCGCTCTCCGGCCGAGGTGACCCGTTGAGCTTTCGAGCCGTCAGGGGCTCGGCTGTCGAAAGGAAGCGCGCATGAAGATCCGCGTCGAGCGTGACGGGCTGGCCGACGCCGTCGCGTGGGTGGCGAGAAGCCTCCCGTCGCGGCCCCCGGTCCCGGTGCTGGGCGGTGTCCTGCTCGATGCGGGATCCGACGGGACGAGTGACGCCCTCACCGTCTCCGGATTCGATTACGAGGTCTCCGCCACGGTCGGCGTCCCGGCCACCATCGCCGACGGCGGCCGTCTCCTGGTCTCCGGCCGCCTGCTGGCCGACATCACCAAGTCGCTGCCCGCGCAGCCGGTCGAGATCTCCGTCGACGGCGCCCGCGCGACCATCACCTGCGGCTCCGCGCGTTTCTCCCTGCCGACCATGCCGGTCGAGGACTACCCGCAGCTCCCGTCCCAGCCCGCCTTCGCCGGTGAACTCACCGGTGACGCGTTCGGCCAGGCCGTCACGCAGGTCGTCGTCGCCGCGGGCAAGGACGACACGCTCCCGATGCTGACCGGCATGCGGCTGGAGATCTCCGGCTCTTCGCTGACCCTGGTCGCCACCGACCGCTTCCGCCTCGCGATGCGCGAGTTCACCTGGGAGCCGGCCGAGGGGCTGTCCGACGCCGCGGTGCTCGTCCCGGCGCGCACGCTCGCCGAGGCCGCGAAGACGCTCGGTGCCAGTGGAGCCAAGATCCGGCTCGCGCTCGCCAGCGGCGAAGGCCTCCTCGGTCTCTCCGGCTCCGGCCGCTACACCACGACCCGTCTCCTCGACGCGGAGTTCCCGCCGTACCGGCAGCTGCTGCCCGCGCAGCACACGTCGCGCGCGGTCATCGAGGTCTCCGCGCTCGCCGAGTCCATCAAGCGTGTTTCGCTCGTCGCCGAGCGTGGCACCCAGGTGCGGCTGGAGTTCAACGACGGTTCGCTGCGGCTCTCCGCCGGTGGCGACGACGAGGGCTCGGCCGAAGAAGAGCTTCAGGTCGACTACGAGGGTGAGCCGGTGACCATCGCGTTCAACCCGGGTTACCTCGTCGACGGGCTCGGCGCGCTGAACGCGAACCGGGCGGAACTGACGTTCACCACCCCGAACCGGCCGGCGCTGATCAAGCCCGCCGACGAGGAGGGCAACGTCGTCCCCGGCTACCTGTACCTCCTGATGCCGGTTCGCCTCCCGGGCTGACCGGCCGCCATTTCTGTTCGCACCAAAGGGGATCTTCATGGCTCAGCTGGGACTCATCGGCCTCGGCAAGATGGGGTTCAACATGCGTGAGCGGCTGCGCGCGGCCGGTCACGAGGTGGTCGGCTACGACCGCAACCCCGACGTCACCGACTCCACCTCACTCGAGGACATGGTGTCCAAACTGGACGGTCCGCGGATCGTCTGGATCATGGTGCCCGCCGGCGAACCCACCCGCCAGACCGTCGCGGAGCTCGGCAACCTGCTGTCCGAGGGCGACCTCGTGATCGACGGCGGCAACTCGAAGTACACCGACGACCGGATCAACGCGGACCTGCTCGCGACGAAGAAGATCGGCTACCTCGACTGCGGGGTTTCCGGCGGCGTGTGGGGCAAGGACAACGGCTACGGCCTGATGGTCGGCGGCGCGGCTTCGGACGTCGAGAAGGCCATGCCGATCTTCGACGCGCTTCGCCCCGAAGGCCCGCGTGACGAGGGCTTCTCGCACGCCGGCGCCGTCGGCTCCGGTCACTACGCGAAGATGATCCACAACGGCATCGAGTACGGCATGATGCAGGCCTTCGCCGAAGGCTTCGAGCTGCTCGAAGCCGCGAAGGTCGTCGAGAACGTGCCCGCGGTGATCAAGGGCTGGCAGCGGGGGACCGTCGTCCGCTCGTGGCTGCTCGACCTGCTCGTCCGCGCGCTCGACGAGGACCCGGAACTGGACGACCTCGAGGGCTACGTCGAGGATTCCGGCGAAGGCCGGTGGACTCTCGAAGAAGCGATCAACAACGCCGTCCCGGCGCCGGTCATCTCGGCCGCGCTGTTCGCGCGGTTCGCTTCGCGCCAGGAGGACTCCGCCGCCATGCGGGCCGTCGCCGCGCTGCGCAACCAGTTCGGCGGGCACTCGGTCAAGAAGGCCGGCGACTAGGCAGGACGGTTGTACCTCAGACACCTCCAGGTCACCGACTTCCGGTCCTGGCCACAAGCCGATCTCGCGCTCGAACCCGGCCCGACCGTCCTCGTCGGACAGAACGGCCGCGGCAAGACGAACCTCCTGGAGGCGATCGGCTACATCGCGACCCTGGGCTCGCACCGCGTCGCGACCGACGCGCCGTTGGTGCGGCACGGGTGCGAACGCGCGCTGATCAGGGTCGCGGTGGTCAACGAGGACCGCGAGCTGACGGTCGAGCTGGAGATCACGCCCGGCAAGGCGAACCGCGCGCGGGTCAACCGCGGCGCGGTCGGCAAGCCCCGTGACGTGCTCGGGATCCTGCGCACGGTGCTGTTCTCCCCGGAGGACCTGGCGCTCGTGCGCGGGGATCCCGGGGAGCGCCGCCGTTTCATGGACGAGCTCCTTGTGCTGCGCGCGCCCCGGTATGCCGGGGTCCGCGCCGACTACGAGAAGGTGCTGAAGCAGCGGAACGCCCTGCTCAAGACGGCGGGCAAACGGCGCACGGGACGCGAAGACCCGTACGCGTTGTCGACGCTCGACGTCTGGGACGACCACTTGGCGGTGGCGGGCGCCGCGTTGCTGGCTGCCCGGCTCAACCTGATCGCGGATCTCGCGCCGTACGCGGCCGCCGCGTACATGGGGGTCGCGCCCGACTCGAGACCGGCGAAGATCGCGTACAAGTCGAGCCTGGGCGAAGCGATGCCAGAGGGCTACGGCGTTCCGGACGGTCCTCGCGCTGACCAGGCGGTGCTCAAGGAAGTGCTGGTCGAGGCGCTGAAACGGTCGCGGAACCTGGAGCTGGAGCGCGGGGTGAGCATGGTCGGCCCGCACCGGGACGAGCTCGATCTCATCCTCGGCGAAGCACCGGCGAAGGGCTACGCGAGCCATGGGGAGTCCTGGTCGTTCGCCCTCGCGCTGCGTCTGGGAAGCTACGAGCTCCTGCGTGGCGAGGCCGGGGAACCGGTACTTCTGCTGGATGATGTGTTCGCCGAGCTGGACCGGCGTCGCCGGGCCCGGCTGGCGGAGGTGGCGGCAGGCGCCGAGCAGGTGCTGGTGACCGCCGCCGTGGACGAGGACGTGCCCGCCGAACTGGCCGGGCACCGGTTCCTCGTGGCGGATGGTGAGATCAACCGAGGGTGACCGGCGTGCAGCGGACACCCCGGGTGATCGGCGCCACAGCAGTTGCCCACCGATCTGGGGACAAACCTGTGGACAGTGTGGATAACACCGGGAACGCGTTATCGCCCCGCGTGACCAAGGGGCCTGATAAGCGGCTTGACACCCCCCGGCCGGGCGGTAACCCGGGTGAGGGAGCCTTGTTCGACACGCAGCGTGAACAGCCTGCGGTACCGAACGGCCCAACTGATACCGAAAGCAAGGAACCGGCTACGGGTCGTGACCTCGCTCGTGCCGCGCTGGACGCCGCGAAGGCCAAAGCCAAAGCCCGTGGCGTTGAACCGGGCGTGCGCCGCGGCCGTATCACCGGAGGGGGAGCCGGTTCGGCAGGGCAAAGCCCGCGACGTCGTCGCTGGTCAGGGCCGGGTGCCGACGCCCGCGACCCGCAACCGCTCGGCAGGCTCGCCTCCCGGATCGCGGTCGACCGCGGCTGGAACACGCGGCTGGCCAACGGTCAGGTCTTCGGCCACTGGGCACGGCTTGTGGGTGAAGAGGTCGCCGAACACGCCCAGCCGGTGGCCCTGAAGGACGGCGAGCTGACCGTCCGCGCGAGCTCGACGGCGTGGGCGACGCAGCTTCGCCTGCTCCAAGGGCAGCTGCTGGCGAAGATCGCGAAGGGCGTCGGGCACGGCGTGGTGAAGAAGATGCGGATCCAGGGGCCGACGGCTCCGAGTTGGCGGAAAGGACCGCGGCACGTGCCGGGACGCGGCCCGCGTGACACGTACGGCTGATCCGAGTTGCGCTTCGGCGCGACTTGCCTTCGAAGACCGTGCCATCAAAGCCCCGAGAAGGCGCCCAGAGTGCTTCGCGAACGTCAAGACTCTTCTTCGGACGAATTAGCGCGCCTGTGAGCAAATCAGGGGTGTCCTTGCCGCATGTCTGCGAACGCGGCCAAGTACACTGGAGACGAGCGAGCGTCCGCTCGGGCGAGACGAGGAGAATCAACGCCTGTGACCGAGAACAAGAGCGAGTACAACGCGTCGTCGATCACGGTGCTCGAAGGCCTCGAAGCCGTCCGCAAGCGTCCCGGCATGTACATCGGTTCCACCGGTGAACGCGGCCTCCACCACCTCGTCCAGGAGGTGGTCGACAACTCCGTCGACGAGGCGATGGCCGGTTACGCGACCAAGGTCGAGGTTACCCTGCTGGCCGACGGTGGCGTGCGCGTCGTGGACGACGGCCGCGGCATCCCGGTCGACATGCACCCCAAGGAGATGAAGCCGACTCTCGAGGTCGTGCTCACCGTGCTCCACGCGGGCGGCAAGTTCGACAGCGACTCCTACGCGGTCTCCGGTGGTTTGCACGGCGTCGGCGTCTCCGTGGTGAACGCGCTCTCGACCAAGCTGATCGCCGAAGTCAAACGCGGCGGACACAGCTGGCGGCAGGTGTACACCGACCAGATCCCCGGTGAGCTGGAGGATCTCGGCCCCGCCGAGGACACCGGCACCACGATCACCTTCTGGGCCGACGGCGACATCTTCGAGACCACGACGTACAACTTCGAGACGATCTCCCGGCGTCTCCAGGAGATGGCCTTCCTCAACAAGGGCCTGACCCTTTCGCTCCGCGACGAGCGCGTCGCCGACGAAGAGACCGAAGCGGACGCTTCCGGCCAGGCGGCGCGGGTCAAGGAGAAGACCTACTGCTACCCGGGCGGTCTCGAAGACTTCGTCAAGCACATCAACGGCAGCAAGGACCCGATCCACGCCTCCGTGATCTCCTTCGAGGCCAAGGGCACCGGCCTCGAGGTCGAGGTCGCCATGCAGTGGAACAACGGCTTCACGCCGTCGGTGTACACCTTCGCCAACACGATCAACACGCACGAGGGCGGCACGCACGAAGAGGGCTTCCGCGCCGCGCTCACCCGCGTCGTCAACGCGTACGCGCGCGAGAAGAAGCTGCTCAAGGAGAAGGACGCCAACCTCTCCGGTGACGACGTGCGCGAGGGGCTCGCCGCGATCGTCTCGATCAAGCTCTCCGAGCCGCAGTTCGAAGGCCAGACCAAGACCAAGCTGGGCAACAGCGAGGCCAAGACGTTCGTGCAGCAGACCTCGAACGAATGGCTGGCCGACTGGTTCGAGCGCAACCCCACCGAGGCGAAGACGATCATCAACAAGTCGATCTCCTCGGCGCAGGCGCGGATGGCCGCCCGCAAGGCGCGCGATCTGGTCCGCCGCAAGGGTGCGCTGGAGATCGGCGGGCTGCCCGGCAAGCTCAAGGACTGCCGCTCGACCAACCCGTCGGAATGCGAGCTCTACATCGTCGAGGGTGACTCGGCGGGCGGTTCGGCCAAGGAAGGCCGCGACTCGATGTACCAGGCGATCCTGCCGATCCGAGGCAAGATCATCAACGTCGAGAAGGCCCGTATCGACCGCGTCCTCAAGAACACCGAGGTCCAGTCGCTGATCACCGCGCTCGGCACCGGTATCCACGAAGAGTTCGACATCGAGAAGCTGCGCTACCACAAGATCGTGCTGATGGCCGACGCCGACGTGGACGGCCAGCACATCACCACGCTGCTGCTCACCTTCCTGTTCCGGTTCATGCCCCCGCTGATCGAGCACGGACACGTGTTCCTCTCGCGCCCGCCGCTGTACAAGATCAAGTGGCCGCGGCAAGAACCGGAGTACGCCTACTCCGACCGGGAACGCGACGCTGTCATCCAGGCGGGTGTCGAGGCCGGCCGGAAGCTGCCGAAGGACGACGCGATCCAGCGCTACAAGGGTCTCGGCGAGATGAACGCCGAAGAGCTGTGGGAGACCACGATGGACCCGGCGAACCGGCTGCTCGGCCAGGTCACCCTGGACGACGCCGCGCAGGCCGACGACCTGTTCTCCGTCCTGATGGGCGAGGACGTCGAAGCCCGCCGTTCCTTCATCACGCGTAATGCCAAGGACGTGCGTTTCCTAGACGTCTAGCGACGTCCCGCTCTTTTGTCCCCTTAGGACTGCTCCCACGAGAAGGACCTCATGACGGAAACCTTGCCGCCTGCTCCGGACCACGACCGGATCGAACCGGTCGACATCCAGCAGGAGATGCAGCGCTCCTACATCGACTACGCGATGAGCGTCATCGTGTCGCGGGCACTGCCGGACGTGCGAGACGGCCTCAAGCCGGTGCACCGCCGCGTGCTGTACTCGATGTTCGACTCCGGCTTCCGCCCCGACCGCGGGTACAACAAGTGCTCCCGCGTCGTCGGCGACGTGATGGGCAACTACCACCCGCACGGTGACTCCGCGATCTACGACGCGCTGGTGCGGCTCGCGCAGCCATGGTCGCTGCGGTATCCGCTGATCGACGGCCAGGGTAACTTCGGTTCGTCGGGCAACGACCCCGCCGCCGCCATGCGGTACACCGAGTCCCGGCTGGCGCATCTCGCGATGCACATGCTGCAGGACATCGAAGAAGAGACCGTCGACTTCTCCGACAACTACGACGGCCGCACCCAGGAGCCCGACGTCCTGCCGTCGCGGTTCCCGAACCTGCTGGTCAACGGTGGTTCCGGGATCGCGGTCGGCATGGCGACGAACATCCCGCCGCACAACCTGCGCGAGGTCGCCGACGGGGTCAAATGGGCGCTCGAGAACTTCGAGGCCAGCGACGACGAGCTGCTCGCCGCGCTGCTGGTCCGGATCAAGGGCCCGGACTTCCCGACCAGGGCGATGATCCTCGGCAACTCCGGGATCGAGGACGCGTACCGCACCGGCCGCGGCTCCGTGCGCATGCGCGCGGTCGTCGAGGTCGAAGAGGACGCCAAGGGCCGCACGATCCTGGTCGTGTCCGAGCTGCCGTACCAGGTCAACCCGGACAACCTGGTCGAGAACATCGCGAACCTGGTCCGCGACGGCAAGCTCACCGGCATCTCCGACATCGCCGACGAGTCCAACAGCCGCAGCGGGATGCGGATCGTCGTCACGATCAAACGTGACGCGGTCGCGAAGGTCGTGCTGAACAACCTGTACAAGCACACCCAGCTGCAGCAGAACTTCGGTGTCAACATGCTGGCCCTGGTCGACGGCGTGCCCCGCACGCTGCGGCTGGACCAGATGATCCGGCACTACGTGAAGCACCAGATCGACGTCATCGTCCGCCGGACCCGCTTCCGGCTGCGCAAGGCCGAGGAACGCGCCCACATCCTGCGTGGTCTGGTCAAGGCGCTGGACATGCTCGACGAGGTCATCGCCCTCATCCGGCGGTCGCCTTCGGCCGAAGAGGCCCGGCCCGCCCTGATGAGCCTGCTCGACGTCGACGAGATCCAGGCCACCGCGATCCTCGACATGCAGCTCCGCCGCCTCGCGGCACTGGAGCGGCAGCGGATCGTCGACACCCTGGCCGAGATCGAACTCGAGATCGCCGACCTCAAGGACATCCTCGAGAAGCCCGAGCGGCAGCGCTCGATCATCGCCGAGGAACTGCAGGAGATCGTCGACAAGTACGGCGACGACCGGCGCACCAAGATCATCCCGTTCGACGGCGACGTGTCGGTCGAAGACCTCATCGCGGTCGAGGACGTCGTCGTCACCATCACCCGCACGGGTTACGCCAAGCGGACGAAAACCGATCTGTACCGCTCGCAGAAACGCGGCGGCAAGGGCGTCCAGGGCGCGACCCTCAAACAGGACGACATCGTCCAGCACTTCTTCGTCTGCTCGACGCACGACTGGATCCTGTTCTTCACGAACAAGGGCCGCGTGTACCGTGCCAAGGCCTACGACCTGCCCGAGGCCAACCGCAACGCGCGCGGCCAGCACGTCGCGAACCTGCTCGCCTTCCAGCCCGACGAGCAGATCGCCCAGGTCATCGAGATCCCGAACTACGAGGTCGCCCCGTACCTCGTGCTCGCGACCCGCCGCGGCCTGGTGAAGAAGACCAAGCTCACCGACTTCGACTCCAACCGCGCCGGCGGCCTCATCGCCGTCAACCTGCGCGAAGGCGACGAGCTGGTCGGCGCGGTCCTCGCGGCCGCCGAGGACGACCTGCTCCTCGTGTCCGCGGAAGGCCAGTCGATCCGCTTCCACGCCACCGACGAAGCCCTGCGCCCCATGGGCCGCGCCACGTCCGGTGTGCTGGGCATGCGGTTCAACGACGGCGACGAACTGCTCGGCATCAACGTCGTCCAGCCGGACCGGTTCCTCCTCGTCGCCACCGCCGGCGGTTACGCCAAGCGCACCCCGACCGAGGACTATCCGGTGCAGGGCCGCGGCGGCAAGGGTGTGCTCACCATCCAGTACGACCAGAAACGTGGCAGGCTGGTGGGCGCGGTCATCGTCGACGCCGAAGACGAGCTGTACGCGATCACCTCCAGCGGCGGGGTGATCCGGACTTCGGCCGGACAGGTGCGCAAGGCAGGCAGGCAGACGAAGGGAGTGCGGCTGATGAATCTCGACGAAGGAACCACTCTTCTCGCGGTCGCACGCAACGCGGACGAGCCCTCAGACGTCGCCACTGCAGGTAGTACTGAAGGAGAAGAAACCCCGGCGTCGGAGCAGGAGTAGACGACGCCCCACGTACTGGGTAAGGACTGACACCTCGTGACACCATCCGAGAAGCCCGAAGCAGGCGGCGCGCAGGCGGGTTCGTCGAGCCCGCCCTGGCAGCGCGACAGCGGCGCCGGGGAAACCGAAGGCTCCAGCGAGCAGACGGTGTCGGTGTCTTCGGTCGCCACCGAAGACGTGGCCCACTCGGACCCGCAGCGGGACGCGACGACCGTGACCGACTATCACGGTGTCAGCGGCACTGCCGCGAAGAGGCTCTTCGGCGACAGCGGAGAGGGCGACCCCGCCCCCTCCGCCATCCCGTCGGCCTCCCGCACCCGTGCCGCGCCGACCGCTCTCCGCCGCCCCGGCCGCGGACCGCGTCGCGCCAGCCTGCAGATCAAACGCTTCGACCCCTGGTCGGTGCTGAAACTGTCCCTCGTCCTCGGCGTCGCGCTGTTCTTCGTGTGGCTCGTCGCCGTCGGCGTCCTGTACACCGTCCTCGACGGCATGGGTGTCTGGGACAAACTCAACGGGACCTACTCGTCGCTCGTCGGCGGCGAAGGGGCCGACGCGCCGGCCGACCCGTTGATCAGCGCCGGCCGCGTCTTCGGGATCGCGGCCATCCTCGGCGCCATCAACATCGTGCTGATCTCGGCGCTGGCGACCGTCAGCGCCTTCATCTACAACGTCTCCGCCGACCTCGCCGGAGGCCTGGAAGTGACCCTTTCCGAACGAGAGTGACCCGGTTGCAGGACGCCGAAAGGCGTCCTGTAATCTTCTCCTCGTTCGGGCCCATAGCTCAGGCGGTTAGAGCGCTTCGCTGATAACGAAGAGGTCCCAGGTTCAAGTCCTGGTGGGCCCACCCGGTTGGCCCGGTCGTGTTTGTGGAAATCACAAACCGCGACCGGGCGTTTTCCATTTCTGGGGGTCGAACCCCCAGACCCCCGCCAGGGAAGGGCTTCGCCCCCCTGGACCCCCCAGGCGTTGTGGCGCGTTGGCGTTGTGGGTTGCGGTGGTCTCTGGTTCCACGTGGAACGGGGTGCAGTAGCATCGGTGGGTAGGCGGAGCAACTCGGCGGAAAGAGGGGGCTTCTGATGAAGAAGCTGTTGGCACTCGCGGTCATCGCGGGCGGCGTGCTGTTCGTGATCAAGCGCAACAAGGCCGCCAAGGCCGAGGCCGACCTCTGGCGTGAGGCCACCGCTCCCACCGAGCGTCCCCTGGGATCCGCTTCCACGAACGGAAGCGCCCCGGCCAAGGCCGCGGACGCGTCCCGCAACAACTGATTTCGGCGCGGGCGGTTATCATGATCGCCTGCGATCCGGGGCTGTAGCTCAATTGGTAGAGCACCGCCTTTGCAAGGCGGGGGTCAGGGGTTCGATTCCCCTCAGCTCCACTCCGGGGCCACGAAAGCCATCCGCACCGCGGGTGGCTTTTTCGTTTCCGCGCCATGGCTTCCTGCCAGAATGCGCGCATGGGTGTGCTCTTCGACTACTTCGCCGCGCCGGACAACGACGCCGCGGCCACCACGATCGACCTCGTCGGCGGTCCGGACGAAGCTTCCTTCCCGACCGTCGCGCTCAAAGGTGTGGACCCGTTCGTGCAGTTGGGCACGCTGGAGTCCCTGCTCACCGGTGTCGGCTACGAGGCCGTCATCGAACGCGACCTCGCCCCGGTCGCCATGGCCGACGACGGCGCGCGTCTGGTCGTCGCGCTGACCGAAGGGTTGTCCGCCGCGTTGTCCGACGCCGACGAGGCCCGCCTGCGCGAGGTGGCCGAGCCCTGGTCCCGAACCGAGGAGTTCGGTGGCCAGGCCGATCCCGCGGACCTGGCCACCGTGCTGACCGGCCTCGCGGAACTCGCCCGCATCGCCACGACCAGGGGCGACCGTCTCTACTGCTGGATCTGCGTCTGAGCGGGTGACGTTCGTCACTGTACGCGGATGACAAAGTCTCGCGTCCAGCCAAGTCAACGCTGCTTACATGGGGGTGGAATCCGGACAGCGAGGTGAACATGGTCAGTTTCGAAACCGACCTCGACGATCTCAGGTTGTCGAGCAAGGAACTGCAGAATGCCGCGGACATAGTCAGTACCGCCCATACCGGGGTGCGAGGGCAGGACGTGCCCGCTCCCGACCCGGTCACGGGAGGCCTTCTCCCCGGCTTTTTCGCGCCGGACACCGCGTTCGGGAAATCCCTGGGCATGCGCGGGGTTTCGGCGGCCTATGAGGAACACCGCCAGGCCGTCGAGAAGATGCTCGCGAAACTGCACCGCAGCACGCAGGACGCCTCTCAGGCACTGGCGAGGGTCGCCGAACTTTACGAAGCCGTGGACGAGGACAACAAGCAGCGAATGAACCGCGCGGCATACGGGAACCAGGGGTAGCGGCGTGGACGGGTATTTCAACGCGCTGGACGCGGAAACCACCGCCGAAGGTGACGACAAGAACGCCAAGCTTCTCGAGGGGATCTCCCATGACCTCCAAGCGGGCGCCGAAAAGGCCTTCGCGGCGCTAGACCTCCTTTTCCTGGACTGGACGTTCGGCAGCGACATCGACATGACCGGCGGCCGTAAGGAGCAGGTCCGCGACTTCTTCCTCGAGTTTTCCGAGGCGGAGCTCGTCGGCGAGAACAGCCTGCAGACCATGATCGAGGCCTACGAAGGTCTCTGGAACGCTTTCCAGGACACGAAAGCGCCGCTCGACCGGTCTTTGGTCCTGTTGCTCAAGTGGCGTGGTGAAGGCGCCGAGACCGCCAAGAGCTACATCCAGGGTCTCGTGAACACCTATGCCCGCGTGGGTACCAAACTCACCGTGCTGGAAGCCGACATCGTGGCCGCGCGGGACGCCATCGCGACCGCACGGGCCGACCTGAGCGCCCTCGCCGCTTCCTTCCTGACCGCCGCGGAAAAGTACCGCGACGACCAGGAACGGCAGGACGAATCCGCCCTGCAGAAGGCGCTGGCCGCGACCTTCGCCGCCGCTGTCACCGCTCTGCTCGTGGCGGCCGTGCCGCCGGCCGGTGGTCTCACCGCGGCGGCGTTCTTCACCACCGCGAACGGAGTGCAGGTCGCCGGCGCGGCGGCCGGGGCCGGGCTCGCCACGGCGGCCACCGTGCAGGCCGACATCGTCGGGGACAGCCCCGAAATGATCTACAACAGCTTCCACGACGGCGTCGTCAACATCAGGGAGAGCATGTTCCGCGCGGCGGAGTCGCTGATCTCGAAGATCAACACCGAGATCAACAACCTGCCGATCATTCCCGAGCCGCCGGACGTCAGCCCCGGCGAGACCTTCGATCCCGGCAACTTCGAAACGGAGAACACCGACAAGGGAACGGAAAAGCGGGTCCGGGACAAGAACGTCGACATCTCGAACGACGGCAAGTTCCAGGAACCGCCGAGGGAACTGTCGCCGCTCCCGGTCGACTGACGGAGGATCGTGGCTGACAAACCGGCACCCAAGAAGCCGGCCAACGACCGGCAAGCGATGCTCGAGGCGTTGGCCGCCCTCTCGGTGGACGCGTCCTCGCCGGACGGTGCCGTTTCCGTTTCGGTCAACACCGACGGCGTGATGACGCGGCTCAGGGTGAGCGAAGCCGTGTCGCGGATGTCGCCCGCCGAGATCGCGGACACCGTCATGCGGACCTACCAGGAAGCGCAGCAAGGATCCGCGAAACGCAGTGCGGAACTGATGGCGCCGATCGGCAACGCCGGGTACATCACGGACAGGCTCCGCTGGCGACTCGGGTTCACCCCTTCGTTCCAGGAGGCGGGGGAAACCGTCGCGCCGGTCTCGCGCCGCCCGCCCGCGAGTACCGAGAACGTGGTGCTCAAGGACCGTTCGGAGGAACCGGCCGGGCCCGCCGAGGACGAACTGCCCGAACCGGCGGAATCCGACGATCAGTACTACGAGCAAGGTCTGCGGTACCGGCCTTCTTGGTGATACGGCTTGCCCTCAAGCGCGCTTCAGCGTGCACGCTGGCCCGGCGGCGGAAGATCATCCGCCGCCGGAGGCGGAGGGTGACGGTATGAAACGTGAAGGCATCGTGCTCGCCTTGGCCTGCGCCGGAGCGTTCGTGGTCATCCTCGACGCGACGATTGTTTCCGTCGCCCTGCCCGCGATCCGGTTCGGCCTTGGTTTCCCCGACGGCGCGTTGACCTGGGTGGTGAACGCGTACACGCTCGTTTTCGCCGGTTTCCTGTTGCTGGGCGGACGATTGTGCGACGAGTTCGGGGTCCGGCGGATCTTCGTGCTCGGGATGAGCCTGTTCACCGTCGCGCGGCTCGCCGCCGGGCTGGCCGGTTCACCGGAAACGCTGCTCGTCGCCCGTGCGGTGCAAGGGTTCGGTGGCGCGCTGCTGATGCCGGTGACGTTGTCCTTGCTGACCACGACCTTCACCGAACCCGCCCGTCGCGCGCGGGCGTTGGGCACGTGGAGCGCGGTGGGCGCGGCCGGAGCCGCGGCGGGGCCGGTGATCGGCGGCTTGCTGACCCAGTGGGCGGGCTGGCGCTGGGTGTTCTTCGTCAGCGTCCCGATCGGCGTGGTGGCCGTTTTCGTCGCCGGAGCGGTGTTGCCGCTCCGGGACCGAAGCCGTCTTCACGGCAGGCTGGACGTGCTCGGCGCGGTGTTGTCGGTGGCCGGACTCGTCGGGGTGGTCTATGCGGTGATGCGTTCTTCGGCCGATGGCTGGGGAAGCGGATCCGTGCTGCTCCCGCTGGTCGGCGGGCTCGTCCTGCTCGGTGTGTTCGTGCTGCACCAGCACCGGTGGGCCGACGAACCGCTCGTCGCGCTCGGGATCTTCCGGCTGCGTTCGGTCAGCAGCGGAAACGCGGTGATCTTCCTGCTGGGGCTGGGTTTCCTCGCCAGCCCGATCCTGCTTTCGCTGTACCTGCAGGACGTCCACGGTTACTCGCCGCTGCGAGCCGGACTGGCCTACCTGCCGCTGGGTGTGGCGATGTTCGCCGGCGCGCGGACCGCGAGCGGGTTGTCGGTGCGAATCGGCCCCCGGCGGGCGGCGGCGCTGTACTGCGCGATCGGCGCGGTGGGTTTCGCCGGGCTCGCGGTGCTGGCCGGTGCGCATTCTTCCTACGTCGTCTCCGTGCTGGTGCCGGGAATGGTCTTCGGCTTCGGGACGGCCGCGGCCTTCACGCCGATCACCGTGGCCGCCACCAGCGGCGTGCCGGAACGCCAGAACGGCCTGGCCGCCGGCCTGCTGAACACGGTCCGGCAGACCAGCGGCGCGCTCGGTCTCGCCGCGTTGACCGCGCTCGCGGCGGCCGTGACCGCGAGTTCGCCGTCCGGCCTGCCGAAGGGGGAGGCGCTGGTTCACGGCTACACCGCCGCGTTCCTCGCCTCCGCCGCCTGCCTCGCGGCCGCCGCGGTGGTCGCGGCGGTGGCGATGCCGGGGCTCAGCTCGCCGCGGCGTGGGTGGGCAGGTCGACCCGTTCACGGAACCAAGGACAGCCCTCAAGGTTCCCCTCGCGGCGGCAAGTGAGGAGCTCGACCAGGTAGTCGTGCGCGGTGTCGAGCCGCGCACGCTCCCGTTCGATCTCGGCGAGCCTGCCCGTCACCACCTCCCGCCAGCGGTGCTGTTCGGCGAGCAGCTCGGAGATCCTGGTCAGGCCGAGCCCGCCGATCCGCCGCCAGTGCTTGATCAGCGCGATGCGATACAGCTGGTCGTCGTCGTAGTACCGCTGCCCTGAGTGGCGGAAGGCCGTGATGAGCCCGCGGCGTTCCCAGTAATGGAGGGTCGAGATCGCCAGCCCGAAATGGTCGGCGGCTTCGCGAACCGGCGTCAAGGAATCCATACGACCAGTGTAGGTTAGGTCACCCTAACTTTCGAGCCAGCCAGGTGAAGGTCCAGCGGTAGAAGGCCGGCGCCGCGAGGCTGGTGTTGATCGAGTGACCGCTGCCCCGCACGATCTCGTCGGCCCCGCAGTCACCGTTTCCGCAGACCAGCGTGTCGTGCTCGCCGAGGACGTACGCCGTCGGGACCTTCGGTGCCGATCGGTTCGCCGCGCCGGGGCCCACCGAACGGAGTTCCGCCGACGCCAGCGTGTCCTTGAGGGCTTCTTCGACGGGAATGATCGCCGGGTCGTAGGTGCCGGGGTGGTGGAAGGTCTGCGCGCGGGTGCCGGGACGTGTCGTGAAATAGCCGCGGGCCCAAGGCTTTCCGGCGAACTTCGGGTCCAGTTCGGCCGGATGGAACGGCGACGCGGCCTCGGTCCGCGCGCCGGGCCGGTCGCGGGGGATACCGCTGACGATCACGGCGTCGACGCCGCCCCGTCCGGCGGCCCGTTCCGCGACGAGCCCTCCCATCGAGTGTCCATTGAGGACGATAGTGCGGAACCGCGGGCGAAGCTGCCGGACGACCTGGTGGACGGCTTCGCCGCCGGCGTCGAAGTCGAGCGTATCCGGATTCGGACGGCTGCTACGGCCGTAGCCGAGCCGGTCGAGGTTGAGCGTCGCGTAGCCCGCGCGGGTCGCACTGTCCACATAGGAGTATCGACGCGGCTGGTACGGCCAGTCCCAGTAGGCGCGGTCATAGGTCCCGCCGTGCAACAGGACCTGGACCGGCGTACGCGGGGTGAGTTTCCCCCGGACGCAGAGCTCGCCCGCGATCGTCTGGCGTTCTCCGTTCACCTGGACCGTGAAGCGTTGTTCGGCACAGCGGGCCGGGCGTTCCGAGGCGATCGCGGTCGTTCCGGACAGGGAGAGGAACGCGGTGGTGAGCAGAGCGGCTTTCGCGAGGAATTTCATGGCGAAAGCGTCGCTCGCGGCCCGGGGTCGCGTCGTCGTGCCGGTGTGGGGATCGGCGGCTACGTCAGGCGCGCACCATCCCGCTCTGATAGGCGAAGACCACGAGCTGGGCCCGGTCGCGGGCATGGACCTTGGTCATCGCCCGGCTGACATGGGTCCGCACGGTCGCCGCGCTGATCACGAACTCCCGCGCGATCTCTTCGTTCGACATTCCCCGCGCCACGCGAAGAACGACTTCATGCTCGCGTTCGGTGAACGCCGAGCCGTCGGCACGGGGCAGCGAAGGTGCCGGTCGCGCGGTGAATTCCGCGATCAGGCGTCTGGTCACGCTCGGGGAGAGGAGCGCGTCTCCCGCCGCCACGACACGGACCGCCTGGATCAGGTCGGCGGGCCTGGTGTGCTTGAGCAGGAAGCCGCTCGCTCCGGCGCGCAGCGCGTCGAAGACGTATTCGTCGAGGTCGAACGTCGTCAGCATGAGGACGCGGACACCGGAAAGCCGTTCGTCCGCCATGATCCGCCGGGTGGCTTCCAGCCCGTCCGTCCCCGGCATCCGGATATCCATCAGCACCACGTCGGGCACGGTTTCCGCGACGACGGCCACCGCCGTCTCGCCGTCGTCCGCTTCCCCCACCACGGTGATTCCGGCTTCCACCCGGAGCAGCGCCGCGAACCCGGACCGGACCAGCAGCTGGTCGTCGGCGAGCACCACCCTGATCACGGCCATCGCGCGCTCACCCGGAACCTCCCGTCCTCGCGGCCCGCGGTCAGTGCGCCCCCGGTCGCCCTGGCCCGTTCACCCATTCCGCTGATCCCGGCACCGGGAAGGTCCGGACCAGGCGTGCGGACCTCGTTCACCTCGTTGATCACGTCAAGCCACAGACCGCTCTCGTCGGCTCGCACCGTCACCTCGGCGGAAGACGCTCCGTGTTTCACCACGTTCGTGAGGGATTCCTGGACGATCCGGTACACCGCGCCGCCGACCGGCCGTCCGATCCCAGGAGCGTCCAGGTCCAGCGTGACGGCCAGGCCCGCCTGATTCGCCGAAGCGACCAGCGCGGGAAGGTCCGCCATTCCCGGTGACGGCCGGAGCGGGGCGGAGTCGTCACGCAGCAGCCGCACCATCGCGTTCAGCTCGTCCAGGATCGTTCCGCTGACCGTGCGGACGACTCCGAGCGCTTCCTTCGCCACTTCCGGGTGATCGTCGATCACGTGCTCGGCCAATCCCGACTGGACGTTGATGACCGCCATCGCGTGGCCGACGCTGTCGTGCAGATCCTGGGCGATACGCAGCCGCTCGCCGAGGACGCGATCGCGTTCCGCCTGTTCGGCGGCCGCTACCCGCTCCCGCCGGGCTCGAAGCGCGTCGGCCGCGAAGACCGCGAAGCCGGCCCAGCCGACGAAGACCAGATCGAGGACGCCCGCCCCACCGGTGGCCAGGTTCGCGCCGACGACGATCACCGCCATACCGCCCGCGACGGCGTACGCGAGCCGCCGCGGCCGCAGGGTTCCGAGCGCGAACAGCGGCACGAGACCGGCGAACAACACCGGACCGTCGGGATAGCCGAACCCCAGGTAGAGCAGGAGCGCAAACGCTTCCGCCCCGGCCGCGGCCGCCGGGAGCCGCCACGCGGCGGTGAGCGCGAGACAAGCGACCGCGACGACCGCGAAGCCGACCGCGTCGACCGGGTGTTCCCCCTGCCCGGGTTCGAGATTCGCCGTGCCGACGACGAGCAGCGCGCTCACCGCGAGCCAAGCGGCGACGGCTCCGCCCCTGATCAGCCACTTCACCCGCCCAGTCTGCCGAAAGCGGAAGGCGCGCGCGTCCGCGTTCCGTGGAGGCCGCCTACGTCAGATGTGCAGCAGCCGCTCGTCGAGACCGGCCAGATAGTCGCGGCCGAATTCGCCGTTCTCCAGGTCGCGCCACAGCGCCGGCGGCAGATCCTGCGCCACCTCGGGCGAGCGTGACGCGGCGGCCAGCGCGATCGTCGCGACGGTGTCGACGTCGCCGGTGAGCGCGACGGCGGAGTGGAGCATCCCGCTCAGGCTCCGGCCGGTCGCGAGCGTGGTCAGCGCGGCGCGCACGCTCATCCACCCCTGCGGCCCGACCTTGCCGGACCACGGCAGCGCCCAGCCACCGTGCCCGACGTCCTCCGGAAGGATGCCGTCGATCCACCGCGCGACCTCGGAAAGCGGGCCCACCCGATGATGGCAGTAGTGCACGGCCAACGCGGCGGCCTGTGCCGCGGCGATCCCGGCCGGGGTGTCGTGGGTGATCCTGGCTTGCAGTTTCGCGTGGTAGAGGACGTCGTCGACGGTCGGCAGGAGCCCGATCGGCCCGGCGCGCATGGCCGCACCGCTCTTGTCGCTCTGCGGCTGAAGCCGCCGTAGCAGCTCTTCGCCGTCCCGGACCTCGCTGAGCAGCTGATGGAAACGCGGCGCGTAGCCGTCGTGCGGATCGCGGTGATACGCGCGCACGAACTGCTCGGCGAGCAGCAGCGGCGTCCATCGCCGTCCCGACACGAGCACCTCGGCGATGGCGATCGTCATCTGCGTGTCGTCGGTGTAGCGGCCGGCCGGGGCGCCGGGCTGCCCGTGATGCGGCACGTACCCGGTCAGCTTGTTGTGTTCGGCGACGAAGCTCGGGTACGCGTGCTCGAAGGAGCCTCCGTACGCGTCGCCTATGGCCAGTTCGACCAGCATCCGGTCATCGTGCCAGGCTGCGGGGTGCCGCCCGATACCCATACCGTGGAGTCATGGCGACCGACAAGCTGCGCGCGTGGTGGGCACATCGTCAGGGGCTCGACGGAACGCTGCACGGATCCTCGGCGGCCGCCGTGCTGGAGCGGACGGGCTGGATGCGCTCGGTCGGCGGATCGGCGCCCTATCTCGGGTTGTTCGCCAGAGCCCGCCTCGATCGCGAGACGGTCGACGCGGATGTCGCGCGGCTCGCCATCCACGAACTGCCTTCGGCGCGTGGCTGCACCTACGTCCTGCCGTCGGCGGATTTCGAGCTCGGCCTGACCGTCGGGGCCGCGGCGCCCGCCGGTGAACTCGCGGCCGCGGAGAAGTACCTCGGCGTCACGCAGGCCGAGATCGAGCAGTTGTGCGTCACCGTCGCCGATCTGCTCGACGGCTCCGGCGAGCCGCTCAGCCCGGCCGCGATCAAGGACGCCGCCGGATCGGCGGTGCGCAACCTCGGGGAAGCGGGCCGCAAACGCGGCACCACCACGACGTTGCCGCTCGCGCTCGGCCTGCTCCAGGCCCGCGGCGACATCCGCCGGGTCCCGGTCGACGGACGGCTGGACCGGCAGCGCTACGGCTACGTCCGCTGGACGCCGTCCCCGCGCGGCGGACTGTCCGATATGGACACCGCGCGGACGGAACTCGCCCGGCGGTACTTCTCGTGGGCGGCCCCGGCGTCGCTGAAGCATTTCCGATGGTTCTCCGGTTTCACCGCCGCCAGTGCGAAGAAGATCGCGGAACAGCTGGAACTCGTGCCACTCGACGGCACCGATCTCTTGCTGCCCAAGGAGATCGCCGACGAGTTCGCCGCGTTCACCGTGCCGTCCGAGCCGTCGTACGCACTGCTCGCCGGAATCGACGGCATCCACCTTCTGCACCGAGAGCTGCCGCGACTGCTCGCCGACGCCGACGTCGAACGGCCGGTACCGGGAGGCCGCGCGGGGGAGACGCTGGGCGGGCAGGCGGACCCGCCGAGTCACGTCATCGTCGACCGGGGCCGCATCGCCGGCCTGTGGGAGTTCGACACCGAGGCGGGCAAGATCGTCCACCGGTTCTTCGGCGATGAAGACGCCGCGCTGCGCGAGACGATCGCGCGGACCGAGGAGTTCGTCCGTGACCAACTGGGCGACGCCCGGAGCTTCAGCTTGGATTCGCCGAAGAGCCGGGCGTCGCGAGTGGCCGATCTCAGGCTTTCGCCTCGTTGATCAGGATGTCGACCGCCTTGTCGTTACGGGCGGTCTGCTCCGGGATCACCGAAGCGGGCGGGTAGAAGCCGTCGATCCCGCCGTCCTTCGGGTACATCTCGAAGGTGTAGCTGAGGATCTTGTGCTTGCCCCACGCCCAGTCGTTGACGTCGCCGTCGGTGACGTACAGATCGCTGGACTGCTCCGGCGTGTAGCCGTTGGTGGCGGCCATCTGCTTGCCGACGTCGGCGAAGCGCTTCGCTTCCTCCTCGCTCAGGCCCGTGTCGGTGTCGGCCTTCGTGTAGCCGTACGGCCAGAGCACCAGCTCGGAGAAGGTGTGGAAGTCGATGTGCGTCTTGATCTGCTGCGCGCCGCCGACCACGCGGGAGTCCACGAAGTCCGCGACCGCCTTGGTCTCGGGCTCGGAGAAGGCCGACGGACCGTGGTAGTCCTCGGCGGACGGGCTGTTGCTCGACCCGCCGCAGCAGTTCCACTTGTAGTCCCAGTTGCGGTTCGGGTCGGTGCCGATCGCGCTGCTGCCCGGCACGGGCTTCCGTGTCTTGCGCCAGCCCTGGTACTCGCCGCCGGTGATGTCGTACTCGGAGCCGTCCGGGTTGACGTTCGGGATCACGTAGATCTCGTGCTCGTCGACCATTTTCTTGATGGCCGCGTCGGTCGCGTAGCCGCTGGTGAAGCGCTGCACGATCCGCAGGCACATCTCGGTGGTGAGGTGTTCGCGCGCGTGCTGGTTGCAGGTGAACAGGACCTCGGGCTCGTTCTCGTCCGTGCCCGCGTTGTCGCTGATCTTCAGCAGGTTCAGCTCACGGCCCTCGTGGGACTTGCCGACGCTGGACAGCGTCGCGATGTCGCCGTGGTCCTTCGCGGCTTTCTGCAGCTCAGCGGTCGTTTCGGCATAGGTGTGGTACGCCTCGTCGCCCGGCGGGAAGTCACCCGCGACCGCCGCGGTGCCCGCCCGAGCGCTCCGCTGTTTCAGCATGCTGTCGAAGTCTCCGAGCGGTTTCAGGCCGAAGCCGCCGGCGCGCAGGGCGGCGGCCTGCCCAGGCGTGGCGACGACGGTCAGCGCGCCGCCGCGCGAGCCCGCGACGTCGACGCCGGTACGAGCGACCGCGGTGCGTTCGTCCGGCGTGGACGCGCCCTCCACCGAGTACAGCCCTCTCGCCGGGTCGCCGGTCTGGGCGCTCGCGACGGGCGTCGTGACGGCCAGCAGGACGAGCCCTGTGGCGGCCAAGGCGCCCCCGATGCGACGGCGTGTGGACATTTCGCCTCCGAACGATCTGGGGACAAGGTGGGCGTTCACCGTCGCCGAAGTGAATCATCCACGACAACCCGACGATCGTCGTTCCCAGTTACCGTTTACGGCCAGAGGCGTTCTTTGTGCCAGCTTCCGTGCTCGCGCCGGTAGCGGAGCCGCTTGTGCCGCCGGTCGTGGCTCGCCTGCCAGAACTCCACTTCGGACGGTGTCACCAGGTAGCGGGTCCAGGTTTCCGGTGCCACGCCGGGATTCTTCTCGACCCACCGCTCCGCTTCCGCGGCCGCGCGGCCGAGATCGGCCGGATCTTCGAGCACCTGGGACTGCCTGCCGATGAACGCCTCCACCCGGGACGCCGGCGGCCGGGCGGTGAAATCGGCGGCGGACACTTCGGGATCGGCTGCCGAGACCGGACCGCGCAGGCGCACCTGACGGCCTCGCCCCGGCCAGAAGAAGGTCAGCGCGGCGAACGGATTCTTCGCCAGCTGAACACCTTTCGGGCTTTCGGAACTCGTCGCGACCGCCCAGGTGTCCCCGGCGACGTCCTTGAGGATCACGACCCGCGCGTCCGGCACCCCGTCTTCGTCCACTGTGGACAGAGTGACGGCATGCGGCGCCAGGACGTGTTCGCCCGCTTCATCGAGCCATTCCAGGAAAAGCTCGCGCGGGGTCGCCGGTGCGGCCTCGATGTCGAACTCCGGGAGTTCTTCGGGGAACGACGGCCAGCCGCGCAACGTGCGGTTCATCAGTACCCCGGCGGGCGCTGCGGCGGATAACCGGGCGCGGGCGGCGGATAGTGCGGCGGATGCTGCCCCGGCGGCGGACCCTGCGCGGGCGGCGGCCCGACCGGGTACTGCGGCGGCGGTGGCTGCTGCGGCTGCCAGCCGGGAGGCGGCTGCTGACCGGGCGGCGGCATCGGCGGCCCAGGCGGCATGGGTGGCTGCTGGCCCTGCGACTGCGCCCACTGCACCTGCTGATAGACCTCGGCGGGCTGCGGGAAACAGAACGTCAGCTTCGCGTTGACCGAACCCTGTACCGCCGCGCCCCACAGCTTCCCGCCGACGAACGCGTACATCTGCGCCGCCGAAACGTCGACGGCCACCATGCGCGTCTCGCCGCCGAACTGGTTGCCGGATTTCGCCGACGCGGCCTGTGCGGCGTCCGGGTACACGCGGTCGCCGATCAGCCCGGCGATGACCACCGAAGCGGCCGTCCAGCCGACCGTGCCCATCACGTTCGCGCGCGCGTGCTGCGTCGCCAGCCCGGTGAAGTCGTACAACGCGGGCGCGGTCACCTCCGGGATCGCCGCGGCGACCACGCAGTAGTTCATCGTCGACATCATCACGGACTCGGTGAACAGCCCCACGACGGCCGCGCTCGGGCCGATCTGGACGGTGTTCAGCCTGCCCCCGCTGCGCTGGATACGCTCTGCCACCGCACCCAGGTACTGCTCCTTGCTGAGCACTGACCCTCCCGAAGACTCCTCGCGCAGCGCCATCGTCGCACGAAAACGGCGATCTGCTTCACTGGACGCCACTATGCGACGTCTTCTGATCTTGCCGCTCGTCGTGCCGCTGCTGGCGGCCTGCGGGCCGACGGAACAGCCGCCGCCCGCGGCGAGTTCGCCCGCGCCGTCGAGTACCGCGGCGCCCAGCATCCCGCCCGCCCCGGAACCCACCGGCAAAGGCCCGTGCCCGTATCTCGGCACCGACTTCGTCTCGGACGCCAACGGGCAGAAGGTCTCCAAGGTCAAGACCTCGGCCGATCAGCCGCATCCGACGTGTTTCTTCTATGCGCTGAGCGGGAAACTGCAGCTCACCGTGCGCGTGTACGTCGGCGAACCCGCCGTGGCCAAGGCGCTGGTGGACCAGGCCGCGCCCATCGACACCTCGAACCCGGCCGACGAACCGGCGGGCTGGAAGGGCGGCTACCAGCCTTCCGGCGACGGCGCCGTTTACGCCGTCGCGAAAGGTGGGAACGCGGTAGTCGTGACCACCAACCAGAAGCAGAGCATCAAAGCACGTACGGTGGCGAAGGAGGCTATCGGTGAGCTGAAGCTCTAGGTAGTGGTATCCACACGTCAGAGTGAAGTTGATCTTGTACTACCCTGTGCCGCACGCGCGAGGTTTCGCGGGACCAGCGCGGGCGCCAGATCCGGCGGAGGCCGCCTTGCGGTGTGGCTCGGCGGCACAAAAGATCATTTCTCCCCATAAGACAAAAGGACAGGTTTCGTGGCTGACACCCTCAAGGAAATCTTGCTCGACTCCAGCCGTCGCCCGGCGGTCGTGAGCGACTTCGAAGGTCTCGTCGACGCCGAGGTCTCGGACAAGGGCGGCGTTTCGGGTGCCGTCGTGAAGACCGGCTTCGCCGCCGTCAAGAAGATCAAGCCGGGCATCATCCCCGCCGCCGTCGACACCCTGCTCGACGACTTCACCGGTGCGCTCGAGCCGTTCTACGGCGACTACAAGGCCAAGGGCGGCAACGACTTCGGTGCCTACCTGGTCAGCCGCAGCGACGAGGCCTCGGACGCGCTCCTGTCGGTCACCGACTCGCGCGCCGAGAAGAGCAGCCGCGACAGCATCAAGAAGGTCTACTCGAAGCTGCGCCCGAACGGCAAGAAGAACGTCGAGGAGGCCCTTCCCCGCCTCGGCCAGCTGATCGACAAGCACGCCGCGAACGCGTGACCCGTTCAGCCACGCGCTGAGCCGAACACCCGAAGGGGCGCCGCCCGCTCTCGACATCAAGTCGGGAGCGGCGGCGCCTCTTCGTAGTTCTGACACCTTGTCAGAACTAGTGCTCCGTAGATATCTTACGCCGTGTAAGAGTTAACTCAGGCGGCTTGGGGAGCACGATGAGGCCCTTTCACGGCACCGATCCGAAGAAGTTCATCGCGGACTTCCACGAGTCCTTCCACGACGAACTGATGAACAGCGACGAAGACGCGGGCGTGATCGTCGACCGCTATCACACGCCGGACATCGTGCAGATCGCCGACGGGCACCGGATGAACCGGGACAAGCTCATCGCGCACACCCGCCCGGTCGGCAAGAACCGGCCCACCGGTCGGATGGAAGTACACGAGGCGATGGCGAACGGCGATGGAGGTCTACTTCTTCGGGGAGTTCGCCGCCGACGGCCGGATGCGCCGGGGACATACGCTGACCCGCACCGTGCCGGCGACATGAGCGCGAGCACCTACGTCGTGCGCGGAATGGCCTGCGGGCACTGCGCGGCTTTCGTCACCGAGGAACTCGAGACCATCGCGGGCGTCACCGGCGTGGCCGTGGACGTCGAGTCCGGGACGGTGACCGTCACCAGCGACGAAGTCCTCGACGTCGCGGTCGTCCGCGTCGCGGTCGAAGAAGCGGGCTACGAGTTCGTCCCCAAAACGTGAAAGGGCCGCCCAGGACCGATGAGTGGTCCTGGGCGACCCTTCGCGACAAGCAGAAAAGAGTGAGGCGTCAGTTCTTCTTGTCGGCGGAGCTGGCGTTCGAAGCCTGGTGCCCGTTCTTCGGAGCCGCGGGCTTCGCCGCACCTGAACCTCCGGCCGGACCGGAAGCAGCGGGCTTCGCGGGAGCGGCCGGCTTCGCCGGTGCGGGTGTCGGCGCGGCCGCGGCCGGAGCAGCGGGCTTGGCCGGCGGAGCGGGCGGAGCCTTCGGCGGCGCGGGCGCGACCGGCGGCTCCTGCTTGGAACGCAGCGCGTACGCGGCACCGGCGCCGACGACCGCGATACCGATCACCCACGGCCAGCGACGACGCTTGCGCGTCCCCTTGGCCGCCGCCTTCGCCTCGACGAGCGCGGCCTTGAAGTCCTTCTTCGCGGCCTTGAAGTCCCTCTTGCCCCGGCGCTTGGACTCACCGGCGGACTTCGCGGCCTGGATGGCGGCCTTGCGGGCCTTGCGGCCCGGCTTCCGCATCTCGGAAATCCTGGCCATCGCCTCCTTGCGAGCCGCCTTGGAGCTGCGCTTGAGCTCCTTGCGGGTCAGTTCCGTCTTCTTCGCGAGCTTCTTGCGCGCGCGACGGCTGGTCTTAGCGATCTCACCGGCGCTCTCGGAGAGCTTCTGCTCGGCTACCTCGACGGCGTGGGCGGTGGCTTCCTTACCCGCCTCGACGGCACGTTTGCGCAGGCCGAGCGCGCCGGCCTTCGCCGACTCGCTCACCGAATCTGCGGCCCGGGTCATGGCCTTCACCTCATCAATCGTTTTGATTCTGCTTCGTTGCTTGTAACCTATCGTGCCCCTTTTCCCCAGATCTTGCCGTAGATGGCACGATGAAGCTCGTGACTGAAAGCAAGGGATCCCTCATTGGTGGCGCGCTGAAGGCCACTCTGCACACCAACCAGGGTGACATCAACCTGAACCTGTTCCCCGACCACGCGCCGAAGACGGTCGCGAACTTCGTCGGGCTCGCCGAGGGCAGCAAGGAGTACACCCAGCCCAACGCGCAGGGCACGAACTCGGGCCCGTTCTACGACGGGTCGATCTTCCACCGCGTCATCGACGGCTTCATGCTCCAGGGCGGCGACCCGACCGGTACCGGCCGCGGCGGCCCCGGCTACAAGTTCGGCGACGAGTTCCACCCGGAGCTCCAGTTCTCCAAGCCGTACCTGCTGGCCATGGCCAACGCCGGACCCGGCACCAACGGCTCGCAGTTCTTCATCACCGTCGCGCCGACGACGCACCTGAACTTCAAGCACACCATCTTCGGTGAGGTCGCGGACCAGGCTTCCCGCGACGTCGTCGACGCCATCGGCCGCACGGCGACCGGTCCGGCCGACCGTCCGCTGCAGGACATCGTCATCGAGAAGGTCAGCATCAGCCGCGAGGGCTGACCGTAGAGCCGGTTACGGGGGATTTCGGTAGGTTGGTGGCATCGTGAGCCAACCACCGAATCCCCAGTACCAGCAGGCCGCCATGCCCGGTTGCTGGTGGCACCCGAACCGGCCGACCGGGCTGAGCTGTTCACGCTGCGAGCGTCCGGCCTGCCCGGATTGCCTGCGCGAAGCCGCCGTCGGCTTCCATTGCACCGACTGCGTCCAGGCAGGGCGTCAACAGGACCGCGCCCAGCAGAAGCAGTACCGCGACGCGGGTTACGGCGCGCGCACCCTCGCGGGCGCCCAGCCCGTTCGAACGGCTGTCGTGACGCCTGTTCTCCTGGCGCTCAACGTCATCATCTTCTTCATCACGGTCGCCCAGTCCGGCAGCATCGTGAACAACAACTTCTCCGAGCTCTTCCAGCTCGGCCACCTGTGGAATCCGGCCACGCTGGCCGGCGACGAATGGTGGCGGATCGTCACCTCGGGCTTCCTGCAGTACGGCCTGCTGCACATCGCGAGCAACGCGTTCTCGCTGTGGTTCGTCGGCCGCCCGCTGGAGACCGCGCTCGGCCGCGTCCCGTTCACGGTGCTCTATTTCGTTTCGATGCTCGGTGGCTCGGCCGCGAACCTGGTCTTCAACGGTCTCGACGCCCGCCCGGTCGTCGGCGCGTCCGGTGCCATCTTCGGGCTCATCGGCGCGTACACGGTCATCATCATCAAGCTGAGACTCAATCCGACCTGGTTGCTGATCATCCTCGGCCTGAACGTCTTCATCACCTTCCAGGTACCCGGCATCTCGATCCTCGGCCACGCCGGTGGCTTCGTCGCCGGTCTGGTGGCCACCTTCGCGCTGCTGTACGCCCCGGAAAAGAACCGGCTGAAGTGGCAGCTCGGCGGGATCGTGATCGTCGTGGTGGCGATGATCGGGCTCATCGTCTGGAAGGACTCGCAGACGATTTCCGCGTCCTGTGAGCTCACCACCAGCCGGGGCGCGCCCACGTACGTCTGCTACCCGGAGTAGTCCCGGTCCCCCCGAGTGGGTTATCCGAATACCCGGTGGAGAAGCAACAGGTCCGGGTACCTTCGAGTTGATCATTGACATCATCAACTTGGGGGTTGAGATGAAGATCCGGAAAGCAGCAGCTCTCGCCGCCGCCGCCCTGATGGCGTCGGCCTTGGCGCCGTCCGTCGCGCAGGCAGGGCAAGCCGCCGAGACCTGCCAGACCTACACCAAACGCTATTTCCTCGGCTCCGGCAGCGCGATCACGCTGCGTGTCGCCTACGTCGACGCGGCGTTGAAAATCTGCTTCGGTGATCCCGGGGTCACTTCGGCGGCGGCGACGCAGACCGTCGGCACCACCGGGCCGGGTGCGGCCACCGGCTGGGAGATCACCGCGGGCCCGGCCGTGGTCGAGGACCAGCGGCCTCGGCACGTCAAAGCGAAGTTCAGCGGGTCGCTGCGGACCTGCGTCGTCAAGATCAACCCGATCTGCTCGCCGGCCGCGCCGTACGAGATCTTCGGGGAGTACGCGCCGCCCGCGGTCGGCCCGGCGGTTCCGGGCTGGTCACATGGCCCGAACGGCGACGTCCACTACTACGACAACGCCTGACCCTTGAGGGCGGTGAGGACCTCCAGGACGTCCCTGGGGTCCTCACCGAGGTCGATCCGGCCGAACACCAGCAGGTGGTCGCCGGATTCGACCTCGAGGGTCAGGCTGTCCCGGCCGAGCCGTCGCGTCGTGCGCACCCGCAGCCGGGCTTCGGACCAGGAGTAGCGGCGCGCTCCGCCGACGGTCCTGGCCAGGATTCCGTCGGGTCCGGCGGCCAGCCGGGGACGGAGCAGGGTGCCGTGCAGCGCGAGCGCGCCCACGGAGAGCATCGCGAGTCCGGTCAGGATCGTGCCGCCGGTGTCCCCGCCGATGGCCAGCCACAGCACGCCTGCCAGCAAGAACAGGGTGATCATCCAGGCCACTACCACAACGTTCTGCTGCGGCGCCCAAGAGGTGGGGTAGTTATCCACAGGGGTTATCCACACTGGGGATGAGTCACACCGGTGTAATTAGGCGTCAAGCCGCCATCCGGGGTAATGCTCACCGCCACCGCATCGTCATGAGCAACCCGGCGATCATCAGCACGAAGCCGATGGCGAAGTTCGTGTTGCCCAGATCCGCCATGAAGGGGATCTTGTCGCCCGCGATGTAGTTGACGACCAGCCACATCAGGCCGATCAACATGAGGCCGAACATCACGATCTTGTAGAACAGGTTCGACGGGCCCGCGGCCTTGACCTTCACCGGGGTGCGGCGGTCGGTCGGCGGGGTGTACGCCGTCTTCTTACGGACCTTGGACTTCGGCATCGTGTTCCTCGCGTACTGTTCGGCTTCCCTGGTGGCGATGACCCGCTTTCGGGTGCGCAACCAGCGCCACGTGCACACGTTAACGTAAACGAGCGCCGCTGGGCACCGTCCGGGACCGGTCGATTTCCCGCACTGTGACAATGGTGTCACACACGGTTCGACACACTGTGCCGGTTCGATACTGCGGCTTGGTCCGAGACTGAGGAGCTTTGCGTGGTGGCTGATCGGGAAGAGCCGGGCGGAGACCGGCGGCGGTACTCCGAACGACCGCCCGGTGGGGGCCGTCCGGCCCCCCGGCGTAGGCCGGAGGACGCAATTCCGCCGCGCCGGGCCCCGGGAGAGGCGCCGACGCCTCGACGGAGGCCGCCGGACGGAAGGGCGTACGACGGACCTCCGCCGCGCCGCCGGGCGGACGCGCCGCCGCCGCGCCGTCGTCCCGCGCCGCCGCCGGGGTCGACCGAGGAGACCGTCATCTTCGAACCGGTCGGCGGTGGCACCGCGACCGAGGAACGGCCGCCTCCGCATGAACTGGGCAAGGGCGGCGCCGCCATCCGGACCGTCGGCGAGCTCCTCATCACCGCGGGCCTGGTGGTGCTGCTGTTCATGGTCTACGAGGTCTACGTGACCGACCTCTTCTCCGCGGGCAAGCAGTCCGAGGCGAGTTCGGAACTGGACGGTGAGTGGGGCAAGGACCGGCAGCTGCATCCCGACCTGGTCGACGGGAAGGCGTTCGCCAGGATCCACATCCCGGTGTTCGGTGCCGACTTCAACTTCACCATCCAGGAAGGCACCACCGAGGCGGCGCTCGAAGTCGGCCCCGGTCACTACAAGGGCACGGCGCTGCCGGGCGAGCCGGGCAACTTCGCCATCGCGGGCCAC
The DNA here is from genome assembly GCF_900105055.1 of Amycolatopsis lurida. Classification (NCBI taxonomy): domain Bacteria; kingdom Bacillati; phylum Actinomycetota; class Actinomycetes; order Pseudonocardiales; family Pseudonocardiaceae; genus Amycolatopsis; species Amycolatopsis lurida. The sequence continues at coordinate 4,043,269 of NZ_FNTA01000004.1, read as the reverse complement.
CGGGTCGGCAAGGGCGCGCCGTTCAACGATCTGGACAACCTGAGCTCGTGCGACCAGATCATCATCGAGACGCAGACCGACTTCTACATCTACAAGGTGCTGCCGTACAAGGACGAGGTCGAAGGCTGGGCCGCGGGCAAGGGCGCGCAGCCGAAGTGCAAGAACGTCGGGACGCTGCGTGACCCGAACGCCGCCGACGGCGGTGCCTACGGCGAGACCAACGGCCGCCGTATCGTGTTCCCGACCAAGGGCGACACGGTGAACCCGGTGCCGTACAAGGACCCGGACATCCTGCCGAAGGCCGATCAGGTCTCGCTGCTCACGCTGACGACGTGTCACCCGAAGTTCTCGGCGAAGGAACGGCTCATCATCCACGCGGTGCTGGCTCAGCAGGTGCCGAAGAACCAGGTCGGCACCTACGCCGAACTCCTGCCCAAGATCTCGGAGGCGCGCTGATGTACGGCTGGATCTGGCGCAAGCTGCCGGGCCCCTTCGCGGTGAAGCTGGTGACGGCGGTCGTGCTGGCGCTGGGGATCGTGGCGCTGCTGATGTTCGTCGTCTTCCCGTGGCTGGAACCGCGCCTGTGGTTCAACGAAGTGAGCGTCCAGTAGACGCGCGGTTCGGCGTCTTCCTGGTCTCCGGGCGGTTTCCGGGCCAGGAGGACGCCGATGTCCTGCGCCGGTCGGTCGACGCCGCCATCGCCGCGGAGCGGGCCGGGTTCGACGACGTGTGGTTCGCCGAGCACCACTTCATGCCGTACGGCGTCTGCCCGTCCGCGATCACCCTCGCCGCGCACGTGCTGGGCCGTACCGAGCGGATCGCCGTCGGTACCGCGGTGAGCGTGCTGTCGGTCGCGCATCCGGTGGCGCTCGCCGAGCAGTGGTCGCTGCTCGACGCGGTTTCCGGCGGACGGCTGCGGATCGGCGTCGGCCGGGGCGGGCCGTGGCAGGACCTGGAGATCTTCGGCACCGGCGCGTCCCGCTACGAAACCGGGTTCGAGGAGAGCCTCGACCTGCTACTCGCCGCGATGACGTCGAAGACCGTCTCGGCCGAGGGGGAGCACTTCGCGTTCCGCGAGGTGCCGATGGTGCCGCGGCCGGAGCGGGCTCCGCGCATGGTCGTGGCCTGCGGGGACGCCGGCTCCCGCGCGGTCCGGCTCGCCGCCGATCGCGGGCTGCCGATGCTGCTCGGGCTGCACACCGACGACGACGGCAAGATCGAAACCCTTGCCGCGTACGGCGATTCCGCCGCCGGGCATGTCTCGACGGTGATGTGCCAGGTCGGAGACGACGCGCTGGACGTCGTGCGGTCCGCGTTGCCGGGCTCCCTCAAGGAGGGCTTCGCCGGACACGTGTACCTCGACGGCAAGCGGGGGCTCGACAAGGATCCGGTCTCCTACACCGACCGGCTGTGCGAGATGCACCCGATCGGCGGCGTGGAGTACTGCGTCGACCGGCTGGGAACGAGCATCCGGCGTACCGGGGTCTCCCACGTGATCATGATGGTGGAAGCGTCCGGTACGCCGGAGGGAACGCTCGAGAACATCGCGCGGATCGGGGAAGAGGTCCTGCCCGCGCTGCGCAGGGGTTAGCAGTCGCGGAGTTCCGGGCTCTGGTTCAGCAGCTGGCCGCGCACCGAGATGAACGCGCGGTAGCGGTCACTGTCCACTTGGGACGGTTTGAACGCGGCGACCCGGTGGCAGTTCTGGAACGCCAGCTTCACCCCGAAGTGCCGTTCCAGTCCGCCGCGGATGGAGTCCGAGGCCAGCGCCCGCAGCAGCTGGCCGCGTTCGGCCTCGCTCGGCGGCGGCGTCTCGTTGTCGGCGAACCCGTCGGCCGCGCCTTCGGCCTCCGCGATGACACCGGTGATCACGGTCCAGGCGTAGGGCAGGGACTCCCGGACACAGGCGACGAATTCGGCGTCGGAGACCTCCCCGCGCTCGGCCTTCTCCAGCAGCGCGGGCGATACATCCAGAGACATCGAACCTCCGAGAGAGACACGGTGAACGTGGGCCATCTACCTGACTACTCACCCTCGGCCCGAGCCACAAGAGAAAACGATCATCATCACCACTTTGGCGGAAGCGGCCGTCACTCCCAGCGAAAAAGCTTCGCCGCCAAGACACAACTGCCCAGCGCGAAAGCCGCCAGAACGGCGAGTTGCAGCGGTTGGGCGCCAGTGCCGGTCCAGGCGTCTTCGAGGGCTTTGACGCCCGGCGGGACGTACGCGCCGAGGTCCCGGATGACCTCCGGAAGCAACGGACGCGGCAACCAGACGCCGCCGAGGAACATGACCGGGAGGTAGGCGATCAGCGCGATCCCGCCCGCGGCGCGGCTGGTCTTGGCGACCGCCGCGGCGATCAGGCCGAGGCCGAAGATCGCGATCGTGCCGAGGACGAACGTCAGCAGGAAGCCGAGCGGGTGACGTGGGCTGGGGACGTCGAAGACGACGCCCGCCGTCACGAGGAGGATGCCGACCCCGCCGATCGTCACGGTGACGTTGATGATCAGCTGCGCCAGCAGCAACTGGACCGGGTGCACCGGGGTGGTGGCGAAGCGGCGGAGGATGCCCTGTTCGCGGTAGGACGCGATGATCCCGGGGATCGCCTGCAGGCCCATCATGGCCATGGTGAGCACGATCATCGACGGCACCCAGGCGTCGAGGAAACGCATGCCCGTCGTCGTCCCGCTCTCCGCGCGAATGCCGGGGATCGCCCCGAGCACGGCCGTGATGGCCGTCGGCAGGAGAAGCCCGCCGATGACGAATCCCGGCGTGCGGAGGGCGATTTTCGTTTCGGTGAGGGTGATCTTGGCGAGCGTGTTCATTTCGTCTCCTGCTCTCGGTCGCGGCCGGTCAGGGCCACGAAGGCTTCATCCAAAGTGGATTTACCGGCGCGGTCGCGAAGTTCGCCGGGGGTGCCGGTGGCGACCACGCGGCCGGCGTCGAAGATCGCCAGGCGGTCGCAGAGGCGTTCGGCCTCGTCCATGAAGTGCGTGACGAGGAGGACGGTGACGCCGGTGTCGCGCACGGTCTCGACGAGCTTCCAGGTGTCGCGGCGGGCATGCGGGTCCAGTCCGGTGGTCAGCTCGTCGAGGACGGCGACCTCGGGACGGCCGACCAGCGCGAGCGCGATCGAGACGCGCTGCTTCTGCCCGCCGGAAAGCTTGCCGAAGTACTGATCCCGCTGCCCGGTGAGACCCAGCTTCGCGAGCAGGTCACCGGTGTCGGCGTGGTTCGCGTAGAAGGACGCGTAGAGCTCCAGCGCCTCGTGGACCTTGATCTTGTCCGGCAGTCGGCTCTCCTGGAGCTGGGAGCCGAGGCGCTGCCGCAGCGCGGTGTGGTCCTTGCCGGGGTCGAGACCGAGGACCGACATGGTGCCGGAGTCCGGCGTCCGCAGGCCCTGGAGGCATTCGACCGTGGTGGTCTTGCCCGCGCCGTTGGTCCCGAGGATCCCGAAGATCTCGCCCTGTTCCACGTGGAACGAAACGTCGTCGACCGCGACGTGCTCCCCGTACGTCTTGCGGAGGTTGCTGACTTCGATGAGTGGCATGCGAAAAACGTTATGGCGCAACGGACTTGGCCAGAATGGCGCTGAACCCACAACCGGGGTGGGGCTGGACCCACCCTGATCGGGGGTCTGCGGTCACTGTGGCGGGCCGGGGCGGTGGGGAAGACTTCGTCGCATGATCCGCACCTACCTCACCTCAGTGCGCCGGGGCTTCGCGCTCGCGGGCTTGGCGCTGGTGAGCTGGCTGGACCTGCTGCTCGAACTGGTGGGTTTCTGCCTGCTCTGTGTCGGCCTGGTCTTCGCCTACACGCTGGCGCTCGAAGGAACGCGTCCGCGCGCCGCGCTCACCAGGCGGCTGGCCGGACGCTGGTGCGGTGTCGACGTCGAACCGCCCTACCGGCCGGCGCCGCCGGAGCCCGAACGTGAGCGCGACGGCTGGTACCGCGACGGAAACAGCCTGTTCAAGCGGTCGTGGTTCATCAAGTGGACCAAACGGTTCGAGTGGATCTCCGACGATCCGGCGACCGGCCGCGACCTCGGCTGGCAGCTGTGGAATCCGCTCGCGGGCCTGCTGCTGGTGCCCGCGGTCCTGCTGACCGGGCCGCGCGCGCTCCGGCTGTACGGGAAGTGGACGCGCTGGTGGCTCGGACCTCGCCCCTCCCGCGCCAGGGACGGCCGGGTCAAAGGCGGGCTGAAGGCGCTGGGGTTCCAGCTGGGCCTGTTCGCGCTTTCGGTCGCGCAACTGGGGATGGCGATCCCGACGCTGCTCAGCCTGATCTGGCCGTCGCCGCTGTTCCCGACGATGGTCGTCGCCGGCCGCTCGGTGACCGACACCCTGCGCCGCGAGGCCAAGATCTGGACCGGTGTGCGGATCGACCGCCCGTACCTGCCGGAGCCGCCGTTCCCCGTCCCCCGAGCAGACGGGATGTACCAGCACGGACGGCAGCTGTACGACACGCCGTGGTGGCCGGCGCGGCTGGCGCGCTTCCGCTGGGCGATGTTCGACCGCGCGACCTGGCGTGACCTGGCGGCCGCGGTGGTCAACTCCGTGGTGCTGCTGCTGATGGTGGTGCCGACGGCGGCGCTGGTGTTCGGCGGTATCGGAGGCTTGGCCGCCCTTTGGATCTCGCGTCCGTTCGGGCAAGCGCTCGCGCTGACTCCCGTCGCGGTGGCCGCGACCATCGCCGGACTACTTGCGACACCGTGGCTGGCCCGCTCGGGAGCGCGCTTCGCGAAGCTGCTTCTCGGGCCGACAGAGGCTTCGCGGCTGGCGCAGCGTGTCGAACGGCTGAAGCAGACGCGGACCGACGCGTCGGTCGCGCAGGCCGCCGAGCTGCGGCGTATCGAGCGCGATCTGCACGACGGCGTCCAGTCGCGGCTGGTCGCGATGGGCATGAAGCTGGGGGCGGTCGAAGCGCTGATCGACAGCGATCCGGCCGCGGCGAAACGGCTGGCGGCCGAGCTTCGGCAGACGTCGTCCGAGACGCTGACCGAGCTCCGGCTGCTGGTGCGCGGGATTCACCCGCCGGTGTTGTCCGAGCGCGGGCTCGGTGACGCGGTGCGGGCGATGGCGCTCGACAGTCCGCTGCGGGCCTCGGTGAACGGCGCCCTGCCTCGGCTGGAGCAGCCCGCGGAGGCGTGCGCGTACTTCGCGATCAGCGAGCTGTTGGGCAACGCGGCGAAGCACGGCGAGGCGCGGCGAGTGTCGATCGACCTGGACTACGACGACGGTCTGTTGCGGATCGAGGTGACCGACGACGGGAAGGGCGGCGCGAACGCGGCGCGGGGGAGCGGGATTCGCGGGATCGAGCGCAGGCTGGGCGCGTTCGACGGTACTTTTGCCCTGACCAGCCCGCTCGGCGGGCCGACGAAGGCGATCATGGAGCTCCCGTGCCAGCTCGACCCCGTTGCGTCGTCGCCGAGGACCAGTACCTCCTCCGAGACGGCTTGACGCATTTGCTGACCGCGCACGGTTTCGACGTCGTCGAGGCGGTGGGCACCGGGCCGGAACTGGACCGGGCGCTGCGCACACACCGGCCCGACGTTTCGGTCGTCGACGTCCGCATGCCGCCGACGCTCACCGACGAGGGGCTTCAGGTCGCGCTGGCGGTGCGGCGGGATATCCCCGGCTTGCCGATTCTCGTTCTGTCACAACACGTCGAGCAGCTCTACGCGCGTGAGCTGCTCGCCGACGGCGCGGGCGCGATCGGCTATCTGCTGAAGGACCGCGTCTTCAACGCCGGCCAGTTCATCGACGCGGTGCGGCGAGTGGCGGGCGGCGGGACCGCGATGGATCCCGAAGTGATCGCGAAACTGGTGGCGGGCAACGCCTCCGACCCCCTCGCGGCGTTGACCCCGCGCGAACGCGAGGTGCTCGGGCTCATGGCCGAGGGTTGTTCCAACGCCGCCATCGCTTCGCGGCTGCACTTCAGCGAGGGTGCGGTGGGGAAGCACACCGCGAACATCTTCGCGAAACTCGGCATCGTCGCCTCGGACGACACGAACCGCCGCGTCCTGGCGGTCCTGGCCTACCTGGGCTCCTGACCAAAGCGCGTGAAGGCCCCCTTCCCTCGACTCAGCCGAGGGAAGGGGGCCTTCACGCGCAGTTTTCAGGAGCGCGAGATGCGGGTCATCTCGTCGCGTTCCACGACCTTCACGCGGTCACGGCCGTGCGGGGCGCCCAACGACTTCTCGTGGGCGTCGAGCTTGCCCCAGCCTTCCCAAGTGGTGAAGGGAACGCCGCGTTCGGTCAGGAAACCGAGGATCGCATCAGGGTCCTCGACGGCCGGGGCCGTGAGGTTGTCGGCGTCGGCCAGCAGGCTCGCGATGGTTTCGGCCGCGTCGCCCTTGGTGTGGCCGATGAGGCCGACCGGACCGCGCTTGATCCAGCCGGTCACGTAGACGCCCGGCACCTGCTCCTCGTCGATGTCCAGCACCCGGCCCGCCTGGTTCGGCACGGTCCCGGTGGTGTGGTCGAACGGGATTTCCGGCAGATGCGACGACAGGTAGCCCACCGCGCGGTAGACGGCCTGGACGTCCCAGTCGTGGAATTCGCCGGTGCCGCGCACGTTGCCGTCACCGGTCAGTTCGGTGCGCTCGGTCCGCAGACCGGTCACCTTGCCGTCCTCGCCGACGATCTCGCACGGCGAGTGCAGGAAGTGCAGGTGGAGCCGCTTCGGCCGGTCGCCCTGGTCGCGGATCGCCCACTCCTGCAGCGTCTTCACGACCATGTCGATCTGCTTCGACGCCCGCAGCGCGGCGATGCTGCCCTCGTCGAACTCGATGTCCTCGGGGTAGACGATGACCTCGACGTTCGGCGAGTGGTCCAGCTCCCGCAGCTCCAGCGGCGTGAACTTCGCCTGTGCCGGGCCGCGGCGGCCGAACACGTGCACGTCGGTGACCGGGCTGGCCTTCAGACCCTGGTAGACGTTGTCCGGGATGTCGGTGCTGAGCAGCTCGTCGGCGGTCTTCGCGAGGATCCGCGCCACGTCGAGCGCCACGTTCCCGACCCCGAGGACCGCGACCGAGGTCGCGTTCAGCGGCCAGGTGCGCGGCACGTCCGGGTGCCCGTCGTACCAGGAGACGAAGTCGGCGGCGCCGTAGCTGCCGTCGAGGTCGATCCCGGGGATGTCGAGCGCGCGGTCGGCCATGGCGCCGGTCGAGAAGATCACCGCGTCGTAGAACTGGCGCAGGTCGTCGAGCTTCAGGTCGGTCCCGTAGTCGACGTTGCCCAGCAGCCGGATGTTCGGCTTGTCGAGGACCTTGTGCAGGGCGGTGACGATGCCCTTGATCCGGGGGTGGTCGGGCGCGACGCCGTACCGGATCAGCCCGAACGGCGCCGGCATGCGCTCGAACAGGTCGATCGTCACGTCGGCGTCGGACTTGTCGAGGATGTCGGCGGCGTAGATGCCGGCCGGACCGGCACCCACGATGGCTACACGAAGAGAACGGCTCACTCCTACCACGGTAAGTTAGGCAGCCCTAACAATCATTGTGATCTGGCGTACGGTCCACCTGGTGGGAGCCGCTAAGCTGGCTTCATGCGCGTGCTCGTCGTCGACAACTACGACAGTTTTGTCTACAACCTGGTCCAGTATCTGGCCCAGCTCGGCGCCGACTGCACCGTCTGGCGGAACGACGTGGTGGACGTCGGCAAGCTCGGCGAGTTCGACGCGGTACTCGTCTCTCCCGGCCCCGGAACCCCGGAACGCGCTGGTCAGAGCATGGACGTCATCCGCGAATGCGCGGAGAAGCGCATCCCGATGCTCGGCGTCTGCCTCGGCCACCAGGCCCTCGGCGTCGTCTTCGGCGCCACGGTCGACCGCGCCCCGGAACTGCTGCACGGCAAGACCAGTCAAGTCCACCATTCGGGCGACGGAGTGCTCGCCGGGCTCCCCGCGGAATTCACCGCCACGCGGTACCACTCGCTGACCGTTCTGCCCGAAACCATCGACGAAGCCGTGTTCGAGATCACAGGTCGCACGGACTCCGGGGTCGTGATGGGCATGCGGCACCGCGAGCTGCCGCTCGAAGGGGTCCAGTTCCATCCCGAATCCGTGCTCACCCAGGGCGGGCACCGGATGCTGGCGAACTGGATGGCTGCGGCCGGGCACCCGGTCCCCGACGCCACGGTCAACGAACTCGAAGAGGCGACTCGCGCGCTGCAGAAGGCCGCTGCTGCGTGACCACGCTGATCCGGCTCGAAGGAGTCGGTAAGCGCTACGGCCGCGGTGAACCCGTGCTCGTCGACGTCGACCTCGACGTCCCTGCCGGTCGCGTGATCGGTGTCCTCGGCTCGAACGGTTCGGGAAAGTCGACGCTGCTCAGGATCCTCGCGGCACTTTCGCGGGTTACTTCGGGAAACGTCGTGGGCAGCCCGCGGGTCGGCTACCTGCCGGACCGCTTCCCGGCGGGACAGCGGATGAGCGCCCGGGCGTACCTGCGGCATATGGCTCGCATCGACGGTCATGTCGACTTGTCGGCGATCGACCCGCTGTTGGACCGGCTGGCGCTGGTCGGCGGGCCGGACGCGCCCTTGCGGACCCTGTCGAAGGGCAACGCCCAGAAAGTCGGTCTCGCGCAAGCGGTCCTCGCCGGGCCGGAACTGCTGATCCTCGACGAGCCTTGGTCCGGGCTCGACGTCGAAGCCCACGCGGTGCTCGGCGAACTCGTCGCCGAGACCAAGGACCGGGGTGCGAGCGTGGTCTTCACCGACCACCGCGCGGCCGTCGTGCACGCCCATGCCGACGTCGCCTACCGGATGGACGGCGGCCTCCTGACCCCGGTCGAAGCAGGCGCGACAAGGATCGTCCTGCACGGGCCCGACGGTGACTGGTCCTCGGAACCGGGCGTCAGCCAAGCCGTGGCCGAAGGCGGGAAAGTCATCTTGACCGTCGAAGCCGGGCACACGGACGCGGTCCTGCTGCGCGCGCTCAACCGCGGCTTCTCGGTCCGGGAGGTGGCGCCGTGCTCGCCATGACCCGCTACTACCTCGCGCTGCTCGGCCATTCCCAGCGCTACCTGCCCGCGATCCTCGCCTACCTCGCGGTGAACACCGTGCTCTACACGGATCCGAAGTCGCCGCTGCTGCCGCAGTACGGGATCAGCGCCGGTTCGCTCCTGGTGGTCTCGTGCTGGCTGACCATCGCGATGCTCGACGTCGAAGACCCGGTCCAGCGCCTGGTGACCTTCAGCCACGCACGACGCTGGCGATCGGTCCTCGCCGGTGCCACGCTCGCCGTCTTCGGCTGCGCGGCGGTGCTGACTGTCGTCACGCTGGTCTGGTCGGGCCTCCGCTCCGGCGGCTTCCCGATCGGCGCCCTCGCCCTCGGGGCCGCGGCGCACGCGCTGTGCGCGCTGTTCGGGATCGCGATCGGCCTGCCCTGTTCGCGGCTGCTGGTCCCGCGCATCGGCTGGTCGGTCTTGGCGGCGATTTTCGCGCTGGCGGCCGTGCTCCTGGTCAAGTGGCTGCCGCTGGCCAACCCGCTGCTGCGCGCCCTGACCTCGCAGGAACCGCTGGTCATCCCGTTCACGGTGGCCGCGGTGGCGGCGTTCGCCTGCCTGCTGCTGAGCGCGACGGCCGTCGGGCACCTGCTGCGGCGCAACGCCTGATGCCGCGTCTCATCGTGCTCAACGGCCCGCCCGCCTGCGGGAAGTCGACGCTCGCCCGGCGATACGCCGAAGATCACCCGTTGACCTTGAATCTCGACATCGACCGGATCCGCGGCCTCCTCGGTGCCTGGCGCGACGACCCCGCGCAAGCCGGAACGCTCGCCCGCGAACTCGCCGTGAGCGCCGCGCGGACCCATCTGCTCGCGGACCACGACGTGATCGTCCCGCAGTTCCTCGGCCGCGCCGAGTTCCTCGAACGACTGGAAACGCTCGCCGGGGAGACGGCCGCGGGGTTCCACGAGATCATCCTCCTCGACACCAAGGACAACGTGCTCCGGCGGTTCGCCGAGCGCACCCGAGCCGCGGCCGAACCCGAACACGTCGAGGCGCACGAGATGCTGGGCGACCCCGAACAGCTCGCGGTCATGTACGACAGGCTCGTGGCGCTCATCGCGATGCGGCCGAAGGCGGTCGTGGTGCACACCAGCGCCGGGCGGATTCAGGAGGCCTACCAAGGACTGCTCGACAGCCTGACGTCCTGATGAGAGGCAAGCGTGGCGGGGTCGTGAGTGGCAAGTGTCGTTCTAACGCTCTTTGCCACTCACGACCCGTGCGATAGCCGGACATGCGAGTGCTAGGTGTCCCTTGCCCGCCGGCGGCGTGAGAAGGGCCCCGCATGGAATCCGTGCGGGGCCCTCTTGCTCAGAGATCGATCATCCAGGCGGGAACAGCCGTGAGCTCGACGTCGACGTCGGCGTCTCATCGCCTTCGACGATGAACAGCGTGATCGGCGCGTTCTTCGCGACCTTCGACCCGGCCTGCGGGTTGGTCTTGCTGACCTTGCCCGCCTGATCCCGGTCACCGTTCTTGTCGGCTTGAGTGTCGAGTTGCCCCGACCACCCCAGCTGCTGCAACTGCCGGATCGCCTGGTCGTCCGTCATGCCCTTCAGGTTCGGCATGTCGAAGGTCTCCTGGCTGCCGTTCGACACCGACAGCTTGACCACGCTGCCGACAGCGAGCTTTCCGCCGTTCGGGGTCTGCTCGAGCACCGTGCCCTTGGGCTGGTCGGAGTCCACGTTGGTGACCGACGGGGTGAACCCGGCCGCCTTCAACCCGGCTTCGGCCTCGGACTGGAGTTTGCCCTTGTAGTTCGGGACCGTCTTCAGTTCCTTGGACTTGCCGACCGTGATGTCGACCTTCGAACCCTGGTCGACCTCGGCCTGCGAAGCCGGGTTCTGCGAGATGACCTTGCCGGCCTCGTTCGTGTCTTCGGTCTCTTCCTCGGTGGTCGCGCCGAGCTTCAGACCGGCTTCGGTCAGCGCGGCCGTGGCCTCGGCCACGCTCTTGCCCTTGAGGTCCGGGGTCTTGACCTTGCCCGGCTTCGCGCCGACGGTCAGCGTGATCTTGTCCGTGGTCGGCGCCACCTGGCCCTCGGCCGGACTGATCGCGATGACCTTGTCGATCATGTTCTCGTCGCAGGCGGGCAAACCGTTGACGGCTTCACCGGTGCAAGGGATCTTCTTGGTGGGCTCGAACGAATTGAACCCCGCACCCCGGAGTGTGTCCTTCGCCGAGGCCTCGGACTGGCCCGTGACCTTCGGGATCGCCTTGCTCTCCGCGCCGGTGCTGTTGAAGGCGTTCGACAGCCACATGATCAGCAGCACCACGGCGGCCAGCGAGACCACGAGACCGGCGATGAGCCAGGCACGCCGCTTCTTCTTCGCGGCCGGGTCCTCTTCGTCGTCCTCGTACTGGTCGTAGCGCGGCGGCACCCGGCGGTCGGAGTCCATGACCTGGGTGCGCTCGTCCTCCGACATCACCATCGGCGCGGCCGGACGCTGGCCGGACAGCGTCCGGACCAGGTCCGAACGCATCTCCGCCGACGACTGGTAGCGGTTCGCCGGGCCCTTCGCGAGCGCCTTGAGCACGACGGCGTCGAGCTCGGGCGCCACGGCGGGGTTCACCGACGACGGCGGATTCGGGTCTTCCCGGACGTGCTGGTACGCCACCGCCACGGGCGAGTCGCCGGTGAATGGCGGCTCGCCGGTGACGAGTTCGTACAGCACGCAACCGGCGGCGTAGACGTCGGAACGCGCGTCGACGGACTCACCGCGCGCCTGCTCCGGCGAGAGGTACTGCGCCGTGCCGATCACCGCGGCGGTCTGCGTCATCGCCGACTGCCCGTCGTGCATGGCGCGCGCGATGCCGAAGTCCATCACCTTGACGGCGCCGTTCTTCGTGATCATCACGTTCGCCGGTTTGACGTCGCGGTGCACGATGCCGTGCCGGTGCGAGAAGTCCAGTGCCGCGCAGACGTCGGCCATGACCTCCATCGCCCGCTTCTGCGACATCGGCCCTTCGGTCTTCACGATGTCGCGCAGAGTCCGTCCTTCGACGTACTCCATGACGATGTAGGGCAGCGGGCCGAACTCGGTGTTCGTCTCGCCGGTGTCGTAGACGGCGACGATCGCCGGATGGTTCAGTGCCGCCGCGTTCTGTGCCTCGCGACGGAATCGTTCTTGGAACTGGGGATCCCGCGCCAGGTCGGCACGCAGGATCTTGATCGCCACCTCCCGGCCCAGGCGCACGTCGTGGCCGTGGTGGACCTCCGACATGCCTCCGTAGCCGAGCGTTTCGCCCAGCTCGTAGCGGTTGCTGAGCAGTCTTGGTGTGCTCATCTCTGCGTGCCGTTCCATTCCGTCCAAGGTTTGCTGCTCATCATTCCCGGATTCGCCTGTCCGGCCGGCTCCTCGGTGCCGCCCTCCGTCGGCACCGCTGGGTATGCGGATGTCGGCGGAGGACCTTCAGACTTCTTACCCGGAGCCGGCACCTGTTCACTCGTTTCCACGCCGCCCGACTGCGGTCCGTTGCCCGAACCGACCAGTCTCACGATGAGGAAGGCTCCTGCCACCAGTACTGCGATCAGGATCACCGCGAGCAGCAGCCACCAGCCCCATTGTGGCCGTCTGCCCGGCAGACGGCTGACCGCCATCGGCGGCGGGCCCCCGACCGGGTGCATCGCCGGATGCGACGCCGGCCCGACGGCCACCATCGGGTTCGGCGGCGAATGCGGGCCGGGCGGCACCTGCTGCGGCAGCACGGGCTGTCCCGCCGAGTACGCCACATTCACCAGCCCCGACGGGGTCGGCAGCGGAAGCCCGGCGCGGACCGCGGCCACCGCGGCGGCGAACTCGCCACCGCTGTTGTACCGCTGTCTCGGATCCTTGATCAGGGTCGCTTCGATGACCGCGCGGGCACCCGGTGGCACGTCCGGCGGCAACGGCGGCGGGAGGTCGCGGATGTGCATCATCGCGACGGTCACCGCGTTCTCCGAAAGGAACGGCCGGTGCCCGGTGAGGCATTCGTAGCCGCACACGGCCAGCGAGTAGACGTCGCTCGCCGGTTCGGCGTTGTGCCCGAGCGCCTGCTCGGGAGCGATGTAGTGGGCGGTGCCCATCACCATGCCGGACCTGGTCACGGGGGCGGCGTCGGCGGCCTTCGCGACACCGAAGTCCGTGATCTTCACCTGCCCGGCCGGGGTCACCATGATGTTGCCCGGTTTGACATCGCGGTGCACGAGACCCGTTTCGTGCGCGGCCTGCAGCGCGTTACCGGCCTGCTCGAGGATGTCCAGGGTGCGCTCGGCGTTCAGCCGTCCTTCGCGGGAGATGATCGCGGCCAGCGGATCGCCTTCGACCAGCTCCATCACCAGATACGCGATCGACAGCTCGTCCGCGACCGTCTCGCCGTAGTCGTGCACCGCGGCGATGCCGGGGTGGTTCAGCGACGCCGTCATCCGCGCCTCGGTCCGGAACCGGTGCAGGAACTCCGCGTCGCCGGACAGCTCCGCCTTGAGGATCTTGATCGCGACCGTCCGGTCCAGCCGCGTGTCACTGGCCTGCCAGACCTCGCCCATCCCGCCGACGGCGATCCGGTTCGTCAGCTTGTACCGGTCGGCCAGCAGCTGACCCGAGGACAGCATCCGCTATCCACCCCCGAGCATGGCGTTGACGGCGGCGCGGCCGATTTCCGCGGCCACGGTGCCACCGGTCGCTTCGAGCCCGCGGTTACCCCCGGACTCGACGATCACCGAGACGGCGATCTTCGGGTCCATCGCCGGCGCGAACCCGGTGTACCAGGCGTGCGGCGGGGTGTTCTTCGGGTCGTTGCCGTGCTCGGCGGTGCCGGTCTTGGAGGCGATCTGGATGTCGCCGCGTTTGCCGGCGCCCTTCGTGTTCTCTTCCGACGCCAGCATCATGTCGCGCAGGATCGCGGCGTTCGCGCTGGACATCGCGGCGTCACCGGTCAGTTCGGTCGGGGTGTAGTCCTCGATGGTCGACAGGTTCGGCGCCAGCAGCGACTGCACGAGCTGCGGTTTCATCGCCATCCCGTTGTTCGCGATGGTCGCCGAAAGCAGGGCGTCCTGAATCGGGGTCAGCCGCACGTCGCGCTGGCCGATGGCGCTCTGGTACAGGGCCGCCTTCGATTCCAGCGGGCCGAGGGAGGAGCCGGCGACCCGCATCGGCACGGTCAGATCCTCGCCGATGCCGAAGTTCTTGGCCGTGGCGTTCAGCTTGTCCTTGCCGAGCTCGCCCGCGATCTCGGCGAAGGGCACGTTGCACGAGTACCGCAGCGCTTCCTTCAGCGTGCTGCCCTTGCAGGCCGCGCCGCCGTAGTTCTCCAGCGTCGTCTGCGTGCCGGGGAGCTTGACGTTGGGCGCGGTGTTGACCGGCATGTCGGCGGTCTTGCCGTCCTCGAGCGCGGCCGCGGTCACCAGCAGCTTGGCCGTCGAACCCGGCGGGTACGTCTCCGAGATCGCGCGGTTCAGCATCGGCTTCTTCGGATCGTCGCGCCACTGCGACCAGGCCGCGACCTGCTCCTTCGTGGTGTGCGAGGCCAGCTTGTTCGGGTCGAACGACGGCGTCGACACCATCGCGAGGATGCGCCCGGTCTTGGGCTCCAGCGCGACCACCGCGCCGGTGTAGCCCTTCTGCGTCATCAGGTCGTACGCGGCCTTCTGCACGGCCGGGTTGATCGTCAGCCGCACGTTCCCGCCGCGCGGGTCGCGGCCGGTGACCATGTCCGAAAGGCGCCGCACGAACAGCCGAGGGTCGGAACCGTTGAGGACGTCGTCCTCGGACCGCTCCAGGCCGCCCGAGCCGTAGTTGATCGAGTAGTAGCCGGTGACCGGCGCGTACATCGGGCCGTCGGCGTAGGTCCGGATGAACTTGTACTTGTCGTTCGACGGGTCGACCTTCGCGAGCGCGGCGCCGTCGGGCGTCACGATCAGCCCGCGCTGGCGGGAGTACTCGTCGTAGAGCACGCGCACGTTGCGCGAGTCGGTGCGGTAGTCGTCGGCCTTGACCACCTGGATGTAGGTGGCGTTGGCCATCAGGAGCACCACCATGACGAGCATGGCGACACCGACCTTGCGGAGCGGGGTGTTCACGAGGGGCTCCCCTCACCGGTCGCGGGCGGCCGCTGGACCATCACCGTGTGCGCTTCGGCGAGCGGCGCCTGCGGCTGCTGCGGCTTCGGCCGCACGGCGGGTTTGCGGGCGGCGTCGGAGATTCGGAGCAGGAGGGCCACCAGGATGTAGTTCGCGAGCAGTGAAGAACCACCGCGGGAGAGGAACGGGGCGGTGATCCCGGTGTTCGGGATCAGGTTCGTGACACCGCCGACGACGACGAAGATCTGCATGACCAGGGCGAACGACAGACCGCCACCGAGGAGTTTGCCGAAGGTGTCGCGCACGGCGAGGGCGCTGCGCATCCCGCGCATCGCCAGGATCAGGTACAACATCAGCATCGCCGTGAGCCCGATGAGGCCGAGTTCCTCGCCGATCGCGGTGGTGATGAAGTCCGTCTTGGCCTCGGGGACCATGTCCGGCCGTCCGGCGCCGAGGCCGGTTCCGCCGACGCCGCCGGTGCCGAGCCCGAACAGCCCCTGCGCGACCTGGTAGCCGCCGCCGGGGTCGTCGTAGGTGGCCAGCGGGTCGATCCAGTTCCGGACGCGCTGCTGGACGTGCGTGAACAGGTTGTAGGCGATGATCGCGCCGGCGGCGAAGAAGCCGACCCCCAGCACGACCCAGATGACCCGTTCGGTGGCGACGTACAGCATCACCAGCGTGACACCGAAGAACAGCAGCGACGTGCCGAGGTCCTTCTCGAACACCAGCACGCCGAGGCAGGCGGCCGCCGCGATGAGGATCGGGCCGAGGTCACGGGCACGCGGCAGCTCGACACCGACGATCCGCTTGCCCGCGACCATGAACAGGTCGCGTTTCGTCACCAGGAACGAGGCGAAGAAGATCATCAGCAGGATCTTCGCGAACTCGCCCGGCTGGATCGAGAAGAACGGCAGCTTGATCCAGACCTTCGCGCCGTTGACCTCCGACAGACTCGACGGCAGCACCGCGGGCAGCGCGAGCGCCACGATCCCGACCAGGCCACACGTGTAGCCGTAGCGGGTCAGCGTGCGGTGATCGCTGATCACGACCAGCACCACCACGAACAGCACCAGCGAGATCGCCGTGAACAGCACCTGCTTGGTGACGTCCGGCGTGTACTCCTTGCCCTGCTGGATCGCGCGTTCCGCGAGCGCCAGGTCGATCCGGTGGATCATCACCAGGCCGAGCCCGTTCAGCAGCGCGACACACGGCAGGATCACCGGATCCGCGTACGGCGCCCAGCGGCGGACCGCCAGATGCGCCGCCGTCAGCACCGCGAGGTACGACAGTCCCAGCCAGATGATCGAGCTGGTGAGTTCCTGCTCCTGGTTCGCCTCCACCAGCACGAGCGCGACGGTGACGATGAAGGTCGCGAACGCGAGGAGGACGAGTTCGGTGCCGCGCCGCTTGGGCAGCTCGCGCGGAGGGTTCGTGGCGAACTGGGCCGAAGCCGGATCGGCGAGCGGCGTGCTCATCAGTTACCGCCCCCTGGTGCTGCCGTGGTCGGCGTCGAGCAGTCCCTCCCCGCTGGCTGATTCGCCGAACTCGGCGAGGCGGGGGTAGAAGGGGCGGCCGATTCGGTGGGCGGCGTGGAAGTCGAGCTGGAGTTGGGTTTGCAGTCGGCCAGCTGCTTGTGCGGCCGCAGGAAGTCGTCGATGTACTTGCGGGCGTCGTCGAGGTTGTCCTTCTTGACGCCGTTCTTCACCGCGATCCGCGCGTCCTCCTGCAGCGCCGGCACCAAGAGCTTGTCGGTGCACAGCCCGCCCGGCGGGCACGAACCCTGCTCGAAGGCGTGCAGGTCGATGCCGAGGACGCTGCCGGGGACGCCGCGGTAGATCACGACCTCCTCGCCGGGACCCTCGCCGACGTAGTACTGGCTCAGCACGAAATACCGCGTGGCGATCGCCGCCGCGGCCAGCACGATCAGGACGACCACAGCTCCCGCCAGCCAGCGAAATCGCCTCCGGCGCTTGACCTTCGGGTCCTCCTGCTGGGGCTGGACCTCGGGCCGCGGCTGCGGCGCGGGCTGGGTCAGCGCGCGGGCACGGGCGGCGGGGGAGTCGCCCTGGTGGAACTCGTCACTGCCGTCCCCGGCGGCGCCGCCCACGATGGGCGCGTCCTCACCGAAGTCGACGTCGACGACGTCGGCGATGATCACCGTGACGTTGTCGGTGCCGCCGCCCTTGAGCGCCAGCTCGATCATCCGGTCGGCGCAGGCCTGCGGATCCGGGATCTGGATCGCCTCGGACAGCGTCTCGTCGCTGACCATGCCGGACAGGCCGTCCGAGCAGATCAGGTATCGGTCACCGGCGCGGGCCTCGCGCACGGTCAGGCTCGGCTCGACCTCGTGCCCGGTGAGCGCCTTCAGCAGCAGCGACCGCTGCGGGTGCACCGCGGCCTCTTCCGGCGTGATCCGGCCCTGTTCGAGAAGTTCGTTGACGAAGCTGTCGTCCCGCGTGATCTGCGAGAACTGACCGCCGCGCATCAGATACGCCCGCGAGTCGCCGACGTGCACGACACCCATCCGCGAACCGGCGAACAGCACGGCGGTCAGGGTGGTGCCCATCCCGTCGAGGTCCGGGTCCTGCTGGACGAGCTCGGCGATGGCGGCGTTGCCGTTCTGGACGGCCTCGCGCAGTTGAGCGAGAAGGTCGTCGCTCGGATCGTCGTCGTCGAGTGGGGCGAGGGAGGCGATGACGACCTTGCTGGCCACCTCACCCGCGGCGTGACCGCCCATGCCGTCGGCGAGGGCGAGCAGGCGGGGACCGGCGTACACGGAGTCCTGGTTGCTGGAACGCACCAGGCCCCGGTCGCTGCGAGCCGCGTAGCGGAGGACGAGAGTCATGGGCGAAGCTCGATCACCGTTTTGCCGATCCGGATGGGGACTCCGAGCGGGACCCGGAGGGGTGCCGTGACCTTAGCCCGGTCGAGGTACGTCCCGTTCGTCGAGCCCAGATCTTCCACGTACCAATCCTCCCCGCGCAGGGCGATCCGGGCGTGGCGGGTCGACGCGTAGTCGTCGTCCAGCACCAGGGTCGAGTCGTCGGCGCGGCCGATCAGGATAGGCCTGCCGTCCAAGGCGATCCTGGTTCCTGCCAGCGCACCATGGGTCACGAGCAGCTGCTGCGGCGATTTCCCGCCGCGCGGCTTCTTGGTTTCCTTCTTCTTCTTGCGGCCGAAGGTCGGGACGGCGACTCGCAGCCCGGAGGCCGCGTACAGATCCGACCGGACGACACGCAACGCGGCGAACACGAAGAGCCAGAGCAGCACGAGAAAGCCCACCCTGGTGAGTTGAACGACCAGCTCTGGCACTTGTTGTGTCCGCTCCCGTTTCTCCTGTACGCCGCGGAGAGCCCGTGCCGTCCGGGATGGTCGGCTCCGGACAGCGCTGCTCTCCGCGTACGACCCGAGGTGCCGATCCACCACAGGTCCCGCACCGCAATTCTGCGATACCCCCTCCGGACGCCGCCGGTCAGCCCTGCGTACGGAACACGAGAGACGAGTGGCCCACGCGGATCACGTCGCCGTCGGCCAGCTGCCAGGTCTGCACCGGGGTGCCGTTGACGGTCGTGCCGTTGGTCGAACCGATGTCCGCGAGCGTCGCGCTCTGGCCGTCCCAGGTGATCTCCAGGTGACGGCGCGAGACGCCGGTGTCCGGGAGCCGGAAGTCGGCGTCCTGGCCGCGGCCCACGACGTTCCCGCCCTGCTTCAGCGAGTACGAACGGTTCGAGCCGTCGTCCAGCTGGAGGCTCGCGGAGAGCTGACGACCGGCCGCCGGCTGGCCGCCGTAACCGCCGCCCTGCGCGTACGGGTCCGCGGCGGGCTGGCCGTACTGCTGCTGGCCACCGCCGTACTGGTCGTACCCGCCCTGCTGCGGCTGGCCGCCGTACTGGTCGTAGCCGGGCTGCTGCGCGGCACCGCCGTAACCCTGGTCGTACCCGGGCTGCTGCGCGGCGCCGCCGTACTGGTCGTAACCCGGCTGCTGCGCGCCGCCATAACCCTGGTCGTACCCGGGCTGCTGGGCACCGCCGTATTGGTCGTAGCCGGGCTGCTGCGCGGCGCCGCCGCCGTAGCCCTGGTCGTAGCCGGGCTGCTGGGCACCGCCGTATTGGTCGTAGCCGGGCTGCTGCGCGCCGCCGTAACCCTGGTCGTAGCCGCCCTGCTGCTGGCCGCCATAACCCTGGTCGTACCCGGGCTGCTGCTGGCCAGCCTGCTGTCCGTAGCCGTACTGGCCCTGCTGGCCGTACGGGTCACCCTGGTCGTATTGGCCGTAGCCGGGGGGCTGGCTCATTGCTGGGTCTCCTGCGTTGCTGGGTCGTGCCGACCGTGGCGAACCTTCGGCGCCGTGGGGCTTGACGTCGGGATCGACGGACGAACGGGTCTTGAACTGTCCAGTATGCAGCGCCTCGTTGCGCTCGAGCGAAACTACGACGTCACCATAGGTGTCCCATCCGTGCTCGGCGAGGTGTTCCTTGACCGCCTCCGCCAGCACCGTGGTGACCCGACGCTCGTCGCCGGCCATACGTTCGTGATCAGCTTGCCCCAACGACACGATGTAGTGATTGGGAGCGAGCTGTCGACCACCGGCCAGCTCACGAACGTTCTCCTCGCTCTCGCGCTCAAGCGCCACCGCCACTTCCTGCGTGACGACGTTGCCACCGAACATGCGCGCGAAGGTATTGCCCACGAGGTTCTCGAGCCGCCTATCAAAGCGCTCAACGCGGCCCACCGGGCAACCTCCTCACACGTGTGCTTCCCCGTCGATCCTATCCGGGTACGGCCAGTCGGACACGGCCCCCGGTGAAACCCGTGAAATCCGCCTGCTAAGCTTTGCGAGCTGTCAGAGAACGAAGCACTCGGGCGAGTGGCGGAATGGCAGACGCGCACGGTTCAGGTCCGTGTGTCCGAAAGGACGTGAGGGTTCAACTCCCTCCTCGCCCACTCTTGTTCGAGGCCCCCCTCGCTCCGCGACGGGGGCCTCTTTCGTGAGGTCGTCGGTCGTCAGTACCCGGGGGGCCGAGCCCCCCGGTCCCCCCACGGTGCGGTCGGTTGGGGTTGGCATGGTGGGGGCTTCAAATAAGAAAGACCCGGCCGGGGGCCGGGTCTTGGTGGTGCGGGGGTGTGGGTCAGTTCACGCCGACGAGGTCGACGACGAAGATCAGGGTTTCGTTCGGCTTGATGACGCCGCCCGCGCCGCGCTCGCCGTAAGCGAGATGCGGCGGGATGGTCAGCTTGCGACGGCCGCCGACCTTCATTCCGGCCACGCCCTGGTCCCAGCCGGGGATGA
Source organism: Amycolatopsis lurida (assembly GCF_900105055.1). Classification (NCBI taxonomy): domain Bacteria; kingdom Bacillati; phylum Actinomycetota; class Actinomycetes; order Pseudonocardiales; family Pseudonocardiaceae; genus Amycolatopsis; species Amycolatopsis lurida. The sequence goes on along the minus strand of NZ_FNTA01000004.1, from coordinate 4,022,914 downwards.
CCTGGCCGGCGCCGAGGCCGAAGCGAAGCGGCTCGCCGCGGTCCCACGACGCGTCGAACTGTTCGCCGGTCGAGTGCGAGACGCCGACGTAGTGCACCGTGACGGTGTCGCCGGACTTGGCCTCCTGGCCGTCGCCGACGGAGATGTCGGTCGTCTCCAGCTCGGAGGGTGCGGGCCCCTCGGGGCGGTCGATCTGGGGCTTCTGCGAAGACATGCCCACAAGCTACCTGTGCAGGTCCGGGGTCCGCAGGTCGAGTGTTCCGCCGAACGGTGGCAAGAACGCGAATAGTCTTCACAAATTTGGATACCCGTGGGTAGTGTGCGCCTCGTCACTCTCCGACGACGGAGGTCTTTCATGCGACGAGGCATACGGGTCTTGACGACGCTGGCGGGGCTGACGCTGGTGGCGGGCACCGTCCCGGCACTTCAGGCGAACGCCGCGGAAGCACCACCGAACTCGGTGGTGGCGGCCGCGCTCGACGACTACTGCGGCGGCCAGTGCGGTGACATCCTCCCGCCCGGCACCAAGGGGAACGCCACCCTCGCGGAGATCCTGGCGCACAAGGCGTTCGGCACCCGGCCCGCGCATTCGGCCGATCAGCTCGGCAAATACGCCTCGCTCGCCGACGGCTACAAGACGCTGACCACGGACAAGATCAACCAGTTCTTCAACGATGCTTCGTTCGGGATTCCGTCCGGGCAGGTCGAGAGCACGATCAAACCGCGGTCGGACGTGACGATCACCCGCGACAAGGCGACCGGCGTGCCCCGGATCGTCGGCACGACGCGGCCGGGCACGATGTACGGCGCCGGGTACGCCGCCGCCCAGGACCGCCTGTGGCTGATGGACATCATGCGCCGCGTCGGCCGAGGTCAGCTGACCTCGTTCGCCGGGGGCGCCCAGGGCAACCGCGAACTCGAGCAGAGTTTCTTCTCCTCGGCGCCGTACACCGAACAGGAACTGCAGAAGCAGATCGACAACGCCGCGGCCAGCGGTCCGCGCGGCGCGCAGGGCAAGGCCGACGCCGAGGCCTACGTCCAAGGCGTCAACAAGTACATCTCCGACGCGCACGGCGGCCGCTACTTCCCCGGCGAGTACGTGCTCACCGGGCACGTCGACGCGATCACGAACGCCGGGACCATCGAGCCGTTCAAGCTCACCGACCTCGTCGTCCTCGCCGCGGTCGTCGGAGCGCAGTTCGGCGCCGGCGGCGGCGGGGAGGTGCAGAACGCCATCGCGAAGCTGGCGATGCAGGAGAAGTACGGTCTCGAACAGGGCGACAAGGTCTGGAAGAGCCTCCGGTCCGAGGACGACCCCGAGACCGTCAAGACGCTCCACAATGGACAGACCTTCGACTATGGCAAGGCGCCGTCGAACCCGCAGGGCGCCGCGATGCCGGACAAGGGTTCGGTCACCGGGCAGCAGCTGGTCTTCGATCCGACCGGTTCCGCCGGGACGGCGACACCCGCCAAGGTGGACGTGCCCGCCCCCGAGGACCAGAAGGCCGTCCGCGGCATCTTCGACGACGGCGTCCTGCCGGGAAACATGCTGTCGGAGAAGCACGGCATGTCCAACGCACTGGTGGTCTCCGGCGCCAAGACCGCGAGTGGTCACCCGGTCGCCGTCTTCGGCCCGCAGGCCGGCTATTTCGCGCCGCAATTGCTGATGCTGCAGGAAATCCAGGGTCCGGGCATCAGTGCCCGCGGTGCCTCGTTCGCGGGGATCAGCATGTACGTGCTGCTCGGCCGCGGCAAGGACTACTCGTGGAGCGCGACCTCGGCGTCGCAGGACATCGTCGACACCTACGCCGTCGAACTGTGCGAGCAGAACGGTTCCGTGCCGACGAAGAACTCCAACTTCTACCGGTTCCGCGGCCAGTGCCTGCCGTTCGAGATCGTCGAACGCAAGAACGCCTGGAAGCCCACCGTCGCCGACGGTACGGCGGCGGGTTCGTACACCTTGCGCAGTTTCCGGACCAAATACGGGCCGGTGACGAGCCGGGCGCTGGTCGGTGGCAAGCCGGTGGCGTACGCCTCGCTGCGGTCGACGTTCCAGCACGAGATCGACACGATCATCGGCTTCCAGAAGTTCAACGATCCGGACGCGATCAAATCCGCGCAGGACTTCCAGGCCGCGGCGGCCGACGTCAACCAGACCTACAACTGGTTCTACGCCGACTCCCGTGACGTCGCGTACTTCAACTCGGGCTCGAACCCGGTCCGCAATCCGAACGTCGACCCGGCCATGCCGGTGCGGGGCGACGCCGGATTCGACTGGCAGGGCTGGAACCCCGACGGCAACCTCGCGAACTACACGCCGTCGTCGCAGCATCCGCAGTCGATCAACCAGGACTACTACATCAGCTGGAACAACGCGCAGGCCAACGGGTACGCGGCCAGCGGCGCGGACAAGAGTTCCGTGCACCGCGGCGATCTGATCGACGCGCGGGTCAAGAAGATGATCTCCAGCGGCACCAAGGTGACGCGGGTGAACCTCACGCAGGCCATGGAGGAGGCCGCGCTCGCCGACCTCCGCGCGGAGAAGGTGCTGCCGGAACTGTTCAAGGTGATCGACAAGGCGCCGGTGACGGGTCCGGCCGCGGACGCGGTGGCGAAGCTGAAGACCTGGCTCGCGGCGGGCGGGCTGCGGTCGGAGACCTCGCCGGGCAGCAAGGTCTACGCCAACGCCGACGCGATCCGCATCATGGACGCCTGGTGGCCCCTGCTGGTGAACGCCCAGTTCAAACCCGGCATGGGCGACGCTTACGGCGCCATGGTCGGGGTGCTGAAGATCAACGAGTCGCCGTCGGGCTGGCAGAACGAGGTCCCCGGCAAGCACGTCGGCCAGTCGCACGCGGGTTCGTCGTACCAGGCGGGTTGGTGGGGCTACGTCCACAAGGACATCCGTTCGGTGCTCGGCCAGCCCGTCGCCGGTCCGCTCGCCGTGAAGTACTGCGGCGGTGGTGACGTCACTGCCTGCCGTCAGGTGCTGCTCGACTCGCTGACGCAGGCGGCCGCGCAGCCGGCCAACACCGTTTACCCCGGTGACGGCGACTGCGCCGCGGGCGATCAGTGGTGCGCCGACACGATCATCCACCGCGCCCTCGGCGGCATCACGCAGGACAAGATCAGCACCCAGAACCGGCCGACCTTCCAGCAGGTCGTCGAATTCCCGGCGAAACGCGGCGACAACATCGCCAATCTCGCCACCGGCCGCTCGGTGAGCGCGACCAGCCACGAGACGGGCTGGTACAACTCGCCGCCGTCCAACGCCATCGACGTGAACCTGTCGACGCGCTGGGCCAGCGGCTGGAGCGACGATCAGTCGATCACCGTGGACCTCGGCTCGGTGCAGCGCGTCTCCCGGGTGGTCCTGCGGTGGGAATCGGCGTACGGCAAGGCGTACAAGGTGCAGGTCTCGTCCGACGGGACGAACTGGCGGGACGTGGCGTCCATAGTGGACGGAGACGGCGGACAGGACAACGTCGCCTTCGAAGCCGTGGACGCCCGCCATGTCCGGATGGCCGGTGTCCAGCGCGGCACGAAGTACGGCTACTCCCTCTACGAGTTCGAGGTGTACGCCCACTAGCGGGGGAAGGTTACGGTGGCGGGGTGGACACGAACGACTGGTCACCCCGCACCCTCGCCGTCGCCGCCGGACGCCCGGAGGGCCCCGGCGAACCGCTGAACGTGCCGATCGTCGCCGCGAGCACTTTCGACGCCGGCGCCGATCGCGCGTATTCGAGGGAGGACGGCACCCCGACCTGGGAGGCCCTCGAAGCCGCGATCGGCGCGCTCGAAGGTGGGCACGCCACCGCGTTCGCCTCGGGGATCGCGACGCTCAGCGCGGTCGCCGACACCCTGCCGGTCGGCGCGAGGGTCTGTGTCCCGACGTTCTCCTACGCGGGGTCACGCGGCCTGCTCGCGCACGCGCAGCGCACGGGACGCCTGGTGGTGACCGAGATCGCGCCGGACGACACGGCCGCGTGGGTCGCCGCCGCGGACGCCGACCTGCTCTGGCTCGAATCGCCGACCAACCCGACGCTCGACGTCATCGACATCGAGACGATCACCGCCGCCGCGAACGGCCTGGTCGCCGTGGACAACACGTTCGCCACCCCGCTCGGGCAGCGGCCGCTGGAGCTCGGCGCCGACATCGTCGTGCACAGCGCGACGAAACTCATCGGCGGTCACAGCGATCTGCTGCTCGGCCTGACCATCGCGGCCGACGAAGGCGTCGCGAAGGACCTGCGCGACGCGCGCACCAGGTTGGGGGCGACGCCAGGAGCGCTCGAAGCGTGGCTGGCCCTGCGGGGGCTGCGGACGCTCCCGGTCCGGCTCGCCGAGCAGACGCGCACGGCCGCGCTGCTGGCGGCGCGCCTGGTCGACCACCCTGCCGTCACCCGGGTGCGTTATCCCGGCTCCGGCACGATGATCGCGTTCGAACTCCCGGACGCCCAGATCGCGGACAAGGTCATCGGTTCGCTGCGGCTGATCCGTGCCGCCACCAGCCTCGGCGGCGTGGAGAGCCTGGTCGAGCGGCGGGCGTGGCTGGCAGGTGACGCCCACGTGCCCGCCGGGCTCGTCCGGTTCAGCGTCGGGCTCGAAGATCCGGAAGATCTGTGGACGGATCTGGCCTCGGCGCTCGGCTAGCTTGAGCACGTGGACGAGACGAAACCACCGCGGCGGCTCGGTCAGTTGCTGTGGGGCCTGTTCTGGCTCCTGGTGCTCGGCTTCCTCGCGATCGTCGCGGCGGGCCTGCTGGCCGAACTCGCGGCGTCGCCTTGCCCGAGCGACACGGTCTGGGCCTGCGCCGCGGAAAACCGGACCTTCGCCACCTTCCTGCCCGCCATCGGGTTCGGCCTCGGTCTCCTGATCGCGGTCGTGGGCGGCGGCCGGGCGGTGCGGAACCGGACGTCGCCGAAGGCCTGGCTGTTCGGCGCGGGCCTTCTCGGAGCGCTCTCCCTCGCCGTGGCCTTGTTCCTGGTGTTCTGATCGTGACCTTCGGGTTGCCCGGCACCGATATCCGGCAATGAATGGTCAGAACTTCACCGAAACGTGGTCCGAACGTGTGAACCTTCGGTGGCGCGCCTGCGGAGAGTCTTCGAAAAAGGGAGACCCGGCCAGGAAAACCGGCGATTCCAGGCCGGTCCTCGGTCGGCGAAAAAATACTTCCGCACTGCAACCGTTCGGGCCCTCCGGGTGTTAACATTCCTTCAGCGCTGCGGGATTTCCTTCTGCTGAGCGACTTTCGGGCCCCTGTATCGAGCTGGGACATTCCCGTGTTACCGGTTTTCCCCGTGGTTCTTGTCACGACTTTTCCGCTACGGCCCGCTGTACTTTTCCGGCAGGATCACGCTGTCACCCGAACGTGGGATTCCTTTCGGGTGGTCGCAGGGTGGGGGTCACCCTGTGTTGCGATGTTTCCACTGGGAGATCACTTTGAAGAAGACGTTGGGCCGCCTCGCGGGCGCGGTGCTGGCCGGCGCCGTCATCTCGCTGGCCGTGACGCCGGTCGCGATGGCGCAGACCGAATCGACGACCACGCCTCCGGCTCCGTCGAGCGAAGCGCCCTCCTCGGCGCCCTCGCCTTCGTCGCCGGGTGGCGACGTGACCTCGACGCCGACGGAGTCGAGCGCCCCGGCCTCGTCGTCCTCGCACGAGCCGACGCCGACCAGCAGCGGCAAGCCGACTTCCGGCAAGCCGTCGCCGACCTCCACCTCGGAGAAGCCGACCACCACCACCGCCCCGCCGGAGGAGCCCTACGTCGACAACGTCGGCGCCGGCTACATCGGTGAGAACGGTATCGGCGCGCTGGTCATCGCCTGCGAGTCGGGCGAGCCGACGAACGTTTCGGCGCCGGACTTCGACACCGTGTACGGCAACCAGGCCGAGGACGACGGCCGGTACTGGGTCTACATCGTGAAGGTCAAGAAGTCCTTCAAGGGCAACTCCAGCACCTTCACCTGGACCTGCGACGGCAAGCCGGGCAAGGCGGACATCGAGTTCGAGGCGCCCATCGGCGGCGGCGCGGCCACCCCGGGCAAGCCGGAGAAGCAGGTCAAGTACGCCCCCAAGGGCGGCATCGAGACCGGTTTCGGCGCCACCGCGGCCTGATCGATGTCGATGAAGTTCCTGAGGAGGGGTGGCCGCGCGGTCGCGGCCACCCTGGTCCTTTCCCTCGCACTGACCGGTTGTGGTTCCGACGACCCGGCGCCCGCGGCACAGCAGGCTCCGGCGGAATCGACCGTCCCGGTCACGAAGCCCTTCAGCGGCACCAGGCCGACGAACGTGAAGATCCCCAAGATCGGCGCGGAGTCGAACCTGATCGCCGTCGCGGTCAACAAGGACGGCAAGATGGCCGTCCCCTCGGCGAAGAAGCCGATGCAGGCAGCCTGGTACCAGCTCTCCCCGGTGCCGGGTGACGTCGGCCCGGCGATCCTGCTCGGCCACGTCGACGGCAACAAGCAGCCGGGCATCTTCTACAAGCTCAAGGACGTCAACCCGGGTGACGAGGTCCTCGTCGACCGCAGCGACGGCAAGAGCCTGAAGTTCGTGGTCGAGAAGAAGGACCAGGTCCCCAAGGACCAGTTCCCCGAGGAAGCGGTCTACGGCAACACGGACAAGCCGCAGCTGCGGCTGATCACCTGTGGCGGTGTCTTCGACCAGGAAGAGCACAGCTACAAGGACAACATCATCGTCTACGCGAACCTCGTCGCCTGACGTGGGCTGAAAGGGCCCTTCACCGCATCCGATGCGGTGAAGGGCCCTTTCGTCACGTCTGACGCGGTGAAGGACGCTTTCAGCCCAGGCCCGCAGCGGGGAACGGGAACCCGTCGGGAGCGGCCGCCTCGGTGTCGACCCACTTCCGCATCCCCGCGTCACAGGCCGCGTAACCCCAGTTGATCAACCGCTCCTGCAGCACTTCCGGCAGTTTCGTGAGGCGCGTCGGCGTCTCCGCCAGCTTGTGCGTGAGATCCACCGGCGCCGTCAACGAATCCTTGAGCTCGAAGTTCTCCAGATCGACGTAGGCACCCCAGTAGGCGCCACCGAAATCCTTCTCCACATAGGACTTCAGCAGCGCGCCCCGCCGCAGCTCGCGCACCTGGTTGTCGATCACGTCGAGGACGCGCAGCAGCTGCCGCCCCCAGTCGCGGGGGACCTTCCGCCTGACCTTCATCCGCTTGCCCGCGTCGCTGACGAGCACCGTCGCGTGCCCCTCGACCGGGTCCAGGCCGAGGTTGTCGTAGACGCCGGCGTCGCTGAGCACGATCTTGCGTTTCCGGTCGTCCGAATGCGGATCCTGGATCACGACGGGCGAAAGGATGGGCGGGAACGCGGAAGACGCGGCCACCGCGGTCGCGAGCGGGATGTTCCCGTGCGGTCCGTTCTGCCGGAAGAACCACCACAGCGCGCCGTCCTGGAGGTTCGTCGCGGTGAAGACGAACTGCGGGCCGGCGGGGTCGATGTCCTTGAGGCAACAGTCGCCGAAAAGGTGCTTCGCGTACACCCGCGCCAGTTCCTCGCCGGCGCTCCGCCAGGGAATCGCCATGGCCAGCAAGGTGACCGGGATGTCGAGCCGGGTGCGTGCCAGGTTCCGGACCGGCGCGACGACCTTGTCGGAGAAGTTGTCCGCGACACCGTTTTCGAACTTCAGGTCCGACCACGCGTACGCGAGCACGCCTGCGGCGATCGAGCCGCCGGAGACACTCGAAAACGTCGAGATCTTCGACAGCCAGCCGAGTTCGTTGAGCCGCCACAGGGCCCCGGTGTGGAACAACATCGCGCGGTAACCGCCGCCGGACAGGGCGAGACCGACACCTTGGCGTGCTGTCGAAGGCTTTTTGACATCCCCCACCTGAGCGAGTGTAGAGGCGGGTCAAGCGAGCAATGGGCGCAAGAGGCGACGTTGCTCTTCGGGGACGTACTCGGCGTAGTTGTCGTACAGCGCCTGTTTCGCGAGACGCGACGCACGCTCGCCGTCGGAGTCGCGGATGGCTCCCAGCACCTCTTCGTGGTGCGCCAGCCAGTTGCGCATCAGTGCCGTCCGGTCGTCGGCGTGTTCCAGCTTGTCCTCGATGAGTTCCAGTACGACACCGCGGACGACCTCGCCGCTGATCACCAGCAGCGGATTCCCGGTCGCGCGGGCGATGGCCTCGTGGAACGTGACGTCCGCGTGGGAGAACTCAGCGAACCCCTTCGACACGCCCTCGCCCATCGCCTCCAGCGCCGCGCCGAGCTCGGCGAGATGGTCATCGGTCCTGAGCTGCGCGGCGAGCAGATGTGCCGAACCGTCGAGGACCATGCGGAACTGCAACAGCTCGGAAAGGCCGATGTGGTCGGCGCGCGCGAGCCGGTGCATCGACCGGTGCAACGCGGCGGGGGAGGCGGCCAGTACCTCGGGCCCGCGCGGGTCGCCCGGGCGCGAGCGGATCATTTCCGCTGCTTGCAGCACGCGCAGAGCCTCGCGCACGGTCGAGCGGCCGACGTCGAACTGGACCATCAGCTCGCGTTCGCTCGGCAGCCGGTCGCCCGGTTTGATCCGGCCGCTGAACACGGCTTCCTCGATCTGTTCGACGACACGCTGGTACGCGCGGACAGGGGCGACCGGCTCGAATTCCATCTTGACCCTGCCGTCTCGTCTGGTTTACTGGTCAGACCAGTCTACCGGTCAGGGGGCAGGATGAAAGCCCGGATTCACGCGGCAGTGTGGGCGTTACTGCTGGTGGCGTCCGGCTGCTCCGCCGGATCGAGTGCCACGGTCGCCAAGGATCCCGGCACGCTCGCCATCGGCTACACCGCCGAACCCGCGAACTTCGACTTCACCCGCACGGACGGCGCCGCCATCCCGCAGGCCTTGCTCTACAACGTCTACGAGGGCCTGGTGAAACTCGACGCGGACGCGAAGATCGTGCCGCTGCTGGCCGAATCGTGGACGGTCTCGGAAGACCGTAAGACCTACGACTTCAAGCTCCGGAAGAACGCGATGTTCAGCGACGGAGCACCGTTCACCGCCGAGGACGTCAAGTTCTCGCTGATGCGCGTGAAGACCGACTGGACCGTGTCGATCAAGTCCACAATGGACGTCGTGGACCGGGTGGACGTCGTGGCCCCGGACCACGCGCGGGTCGTGCTCACCAAGCCCAGCAACGGCTGGCTGTTCAGCCTCACCAGCCGTCTCGGCGCGATGTTCAGCCGTACCGGTGTCGCGGATCTGGCGAACGAACCGATCGGCACCGGGCCGTACACGGTGTCCTCGCGCAGGCGTGGCGATTCGATCGTGCTCAAGGAGAATCCCGCGTACTGGGGCAGGAAACCGGCCTACTCGACGGTGGTCCTCAAGTACATCAAGGATCCGACGGCGCTCAACAACGCCTTGCTCAGCAACGGGATCGACGTCATCTCCGCGATCACCGTGCCGGATTCGATCCCGCAGTTCCAGAGCGACGACCGGTTCACCGTCGTCGAAGGCACGACGAACAGCGAGGTCACGCTCGCGTTCAACAACTCGCGCCCGCCGTTGAACGACGTCCGGGTACGAAAAGCGCTGTCGTACGCCATCGACCGGAAGGCCTTGCTGGACACGGCTTGGGGCGGTCGCGGCACGCTCATCGGCAGTATGGTCCCGCCGACGGATCCCTGGTACGAGGACCTTTCGAACGCGTACCCGTTCGATCCCGCGAAGGCGAAAGCGCTGCTCGCCGAAGCAGGGCAGCCCAATCCCTCGCTGCGGCTGAGGATTCCCAACCTGCCGTACGCCGTCTCGTCCGCGCAGGTGGTGGCGTCGCAGCTGGCGGACGTCGGGGTCACGGTGACGATCGAGCCGCTGGACTTCCCGGCGGTGTGGCTCAAGCAGGTCTTCACCGACCGCGACTACGACCTGTCGATCATCCAGCACGTCGAGGCGCGCGACATCGTCACCTTCGGCAGGCCGAAGTACTACTGGGGTTACGACAGCAAGCCCGTTCAGCAGAACCTCGCGAAGGCCGACGCCGGAACGCCCCAGGAGCAGGTCGACGCGATGCGCCAGGTCGCCCGGCGGCTGACCGAGGACGCCGCCGCGGACTGGCTCTTCCTGTTCCCCAACGTGATCGTGGCGAAGAACAAGGTGACCGGGTTCGTCCGCAACCAGGTCAGCGAGTCCTTCGATCTCACGGGATTGGCGCCGCGATGACGGTCAAGGTGCTCCGCCGCCTGGGGATCCTCGTGGCCAGTGTGCTGGTCGCGTCCATCGTGGTGTTCCTGTTCATGGCCGTGCTGCCGGGTGATCCGGCGCAGGTCGCGCTCGGCGTCAACGCGACTCCGGAGCTGGTCGCGAAGACACGCGCCGAATTCGGTATCGACAGGCCCTTGGTGACGCAGTACTTCGACTGGATCGGCGGTGTCCTGCAAGGCGACTTCGGCCGCTCGTACGTCACGCGCGAGGAGATCGGGCCCGCGCTGACCGACCGCCTCGGCGTGACGTTGTGGCTGGTCGGCGCCGGGATGCTGGTGGCGCTGCTGATCGCCGTCCCGGCCGGGACGTTCGCCGCGGTGCGGCATCGGAGTGCCGACGGCACCGCGGTTTCCGGGCTGTCGCAGATCGGCGTCGCGATCCCCGCGTTCCTCGCCGGCATCATCCTGGTGCAGATCTTCGCGGTGCAGCTGCGCTGGCTGCCCTCCGGCGGCTGGACACCGCCCGTGCAGGACCCGGGCGAATTCCTCCGCGGACTCGTTCTTCCCGCCTTGTCGCTGGGACTCGTGCAGGGCGCCGTGCTCACGCGCTATGTCCGGTCCGCGGTGCTCGACACGCTCGGCCAGGACTATCTGCGCACAGCGCGGTCCAAGGGCCTGCGGCCGTTCCCGGCGTTGTTCCGCCATGGTCTGCGCAACGCCGCCGTGCCCGTGGTGACGGTGCTCGGCCTGCAACTGTCGACCCTGCTGATCGGCGCCGTCGTCGTCGAGCGCGTGTTCGTCCTGCCGGGGCTCGGCAGCATGCTGCTCGATTCGGTGGCGTCGCGGGATCTGCTGTCCGTGCAGGGGATCGTGCTGGTCCTGGTGGTCGGCGTGCTGCTGGTGAACTTCGTGGTCGACGTCCTCTACACGGTGCTCGACCCGAGATTGCGGGGTTCCTGATGCGTAGCCGCAGTCTCGTGATCGGTGGTGTGCTCGTCGCGTTGATCGTCGTCGCCGCGCTGCTTTCGTTCGTGTGGACGCCGTTCGACCCGGTGAAGGTCGACGCGGCCAACCGGCTGCACGACTTCAGCGGCGCCAATCCGCTGGGCACGGACAGTTTCGGCCGCGACGTGCTCAGCCAGCTCATGGTCGGCGCGCGGACGACGCTGTACGTCGGTGTGGTCGCGGTCGGCATCGCCGCGGTGATCGGGACCCCGCTGGGCATCCTCGCGGGGATGTCGTCGCGCTGGCTCGGCGAGTTCGTCATGCGGGTCAACGATCTCGTGCTCGCGTTCCCCGCGTTGCTGCTGGCCATCATGTTCGGCGCGGTGTTCGGGGCGGACACGCTGACCGCGATGGTGGCGATCGGCATCGCGACCATCCCGTCGTTCGCGCGGATCGCGCGTTCGGGCACGTTGCAGGTGATGAGCAGCGAGTTCGTGCTGGCCGCGCGGTCGGCCGGGCGTTCGCGGCTGAACATCGCGGCGCGGCACGTACTGCCGAACATTTCCGGGTTGCTGATCGTGCAGGCGTCGGTGTCGTTCGCGATCGCCGTGCTCGCGGAAGCGGCGCTGTCGTTCCTCGGGTTCGGCACGCGGCCGCCGACGCCGTCGTGGGGCCGGATGCTCCAGGAATCGCAGATGTTCCTGACCCTGCACCCGAGGCTCGCGCTCGTGCCCGGCGTCGCGATCGCCATCGCCGTCCTCGGCTTCAACCTGCTCGGTGACGGCCTCCGCGATCGTCTCGATCCCCGATTGGCGGCCCGGCTATGACACTCGAAGTACACGGTCTCGGTATCGGCGGCCTGGTTCGCGGCGTCTCGTTCGGTATCGCACGCGGTGAGCGGGTCGGGCTGATCGGCGAGTCGGGTTCCGGGAAGTCGCTGACGGCGCTGTCGATCATGGGGCTGCTGCCCGAAGAACTCGCGGCGTCCGGATCGGTGACACTCGACGGACGCGAACTGCTGGGCGCGCCGGAGAAGGACCTGTCGCGGCTGCGCGGCAACGAGATGTCGATGGTGTTCCAGGAACCGATGACCGCGCTCAACCCGGCGATGCGGGTCGGCGCGCAGGTGGCCGAACCGATGCGAATCCATCGAAAAGGCGGGAAGGATCCCGAGGCTTTGCTGGCATCCGTGGGACTGCCCGGCGTCGCTCGTGCGTATCCGCACCAACTGTCCGGTGGGCAGCGGCAACGTGTCGTCCTCGCGATCGCGCTGGCCAACGACCCGAAGCTGCTGATCTGCGACGAACCGACGACGGCGCTCGACGTCACCGTGCAGGCGCAGATCCTGGAACTGATCCTCGACGGCGTGCGGGAGCGGGAGAGTGCGCTGCTGTTCATCACGCACGACCTCGCCGTCGTGGCGTCGGTCTGCGAGCGGGTGCTGGTGATGCTGGACGGCGAGATCGTCGAAGCAGGCACCACCCGCGAGGTGCTCACCGAGCCGAAGCACGAGTACACGAAGAAGCTTCTGGCCGCTTCGGATCTGGAGGCGAGCCGATGATGATCTCCGTACGGGACCTGGAGCGCCGCTACACGCGTCGCGATGTGCACGCCTTGCGCGGTGTCACTTTCGACGTCGAAGCAGGTCAGCGGTTCGGGATCGTGGGCGAGTCGGGCTCCGGAAAGTCCACTTTGGTCAGACTGCTGGCCGCGCTGGACAAGCCGACGGCGGGCAGCGTCTCGTTCCAAGGCCGGCGCATCGACAACCTGCCCGAACGCCGGCTCGGCTTCCTGCGGTCGGAACTGCAGATCGTCTTCCAGGACCCGATGGGTTCGCTCGATCCGCGGATGCGGGTGCGCGACATCATCTCCGAACCGTTGGGCCGCCGGGATCCTTCGCGGGTTTCGGAGCTGCTGAAGGCCGTCGGCCTGCCGGAAGACGCCGCCGGCCGCTATCCGCACCAGTTCTCCGGTGGGCAACGGCAACGCATCTCGATCGCGCGGGCGCTCGCGCCGAAACCGAGCGTCCTCATCGCGGACGAGCCCGTGAGCGCGCTCGACGTCTCGGTGCGGAAGCAGATCCTCGACCTGCTCGCGTCTTTGGTGGAGCTGTACTCGCTGACGCTGGTCTTCGTCTCGCACGACCTCGGCGTGGTGCGGCACGTCTGCGACCGGGTCGCGGTGATGCGGCACGGCGAGATCGTCGAGATCGGAGACGTCGGCCAGGTCTACGACGCGCCGGAACACGAGTACACCAGGGAACTGCTGGCGGCCGCGCCGAATCTGCGGGCCGAGCTGGCAAGGCTGCGGGGAGGGGACGATGGCTGAATACCCGGAGGGACTGCCGATCGGTAGCGACTGGGTGTCCACAGTGGACTATTCGTCGGTGAGCTTCCCGTATGACGGGAGCGAGATCGGCCGGTCGCCGGTCGGGACGCCGGAGCTGGCCACGCGGGCGATCGACGAGGCCATCGCGGTGTTCAAGCAGGTCGCGGCGATGCCGTCGCGGACCCGGCGTTCGCTCCTGAACGACGTCGCCGCGGCTCTGGAGGCGCGGCGCTCGGACTTCGAGCAGCTTCTGGTCCTCGAGACCGGCAAGCCGCTGGTCGACTGCCGGGTCGAGGTCGCGCGCACGATCGTCACCTGGCAGGCCGCCGCGGAGGAGGTCTCGCGGCTGCACGGCGAGACCGTGCCGCTCGACCTGCTGCCGTCCGGCGACGGGCTGGTCGGGTTCTGGAAACGCAAGCCGATCGGTGTCGTGGTCGGCATCGCCGGGTTCAACTATCCGCTGCTGCTGGCGTCGCACAAGATCGCGCCCGCCATCGCCGCGGGTTGCCCGGTGGTGGTGAAACCCGCGCCGCAGACACCGCTGGCGACGTTGTGGCTCGTGCATCTGGTGCGCTCGCTGACCGACCTGCCCGCGATGGTCCAGCTGGTCACCGGCGACGCGGCCGTCGGCTCGGCGCTGGTCACGGACCGGCGGGTCGGTGCGGTGTCGTTCACCGGATCCGCGCTGGTCGGGCACCGGATCGCGCGCGACGCCGCGCCTACGAAGACGTTGCTGGAGCTGGGTTCCAACGCCGCTCTGGTGGTCTCCGAGGACGCGGATCTCGACGCGGCCGCGGACGCCGTGCTGCGCGGCGGGTTCTACGCGTCCGGGCAGGCCTGCATCTCGGTGCAGCGCGTGCTGGTCGTCGACGCGGTCGCCGAGGAATTCACCGAACGGGTGCTGGCGCGGCTCGGCGAGGTCGTCATCGGCGACCCTCGAGACGAGAAGACGCGGGTCTCGGCGCTGATCGACCCGGGCTCCACTAGGCGCGTCCAGGAGTGGGTCGACAAAGCGACTTCGGCGGGTGCGAGGCTGGTCGGGGGCGGTGTCGACGGCACGGTGATCCGGCCGACCGTGCTGCTCGACGTGCCCGACGGTGTCGAATGCTGGGACGAAGAGATCTTCGGTCCCGTGGTCTGCGTCCGCACTGTGTCCTCTGTGGACGAAGCGTTCGACGCGGTCAACGCGTCGCGCTACGGACTGCACGCCTCGGTGTTCAGCACGTCCCTGAAGACGGCGTTCCGTGCGCTCGACGAGCTCGAAGTCGGCGGTGTGGTGGTCAACGAGGTGCCCGGATTCCGGTCCGACACCATGCCGTACGGCGGCGTGAAGGACTCCGGGATCGGGCGGGAAGGGCCGCGGTTCGCGGTCGAAGAACTGACCGTGACGAGGATGGCGGTGCTGCGCCCGTGAGCTACGAGAATCTGTTCCGGCTCGACGGAAAACGAGCCGTCGTCCTCGGTGGCGGCAGTGGGATCGGCCGCGAATCCGCGAAGGCGCTGGCCGCGCACGGCGCCGAAGTGATCGTCGCGGACCGCGACGTCGCCGCGGCCAAGGAAACCGGCGTCGGCGAGGCGTACGAGATCGATCTGCTCTCGGACGGCGCGGCAGCGCGCACGGCGGCGGAACTCGGCGAGATCGACATCGTGGTGCTGACCGCCGCGACCAACGTGCGCAAACGGCTGCTGGAGTACACGCGCGAGGAATTCGACCGGGTGATCGCGCTGAACCTCGGCGCCACCTTCGAGGTCGTCCGCGCGTTCGGCGCCGGGATGGTCGAACGCGGGCGGGGGAGCATCATCGGGTTCTCGTCGATCCGCGGCACCACCGTCGAGCCCGGCCAAGGGCCGTACGCGGCGACGAAAGCCGGGCTGGTGCAGCTGTTCCGCACGGCCGCGGCGGAGTTCGGCCCGGCCGGGGTGCGGGTGAACGCGATCGCGCCCGGTGTCGTCGAGACCCCGCTGACAGCGCAGATCAAGGCCGACCCGGCCTGGTACGACGCGTACGCGACCAAAGGCGCGCTCGGCCGATGGGCGCGTCCGGACGAACTCGCGGGCGCCGTCGTCTACCTGGCGTCGGACGCGGCGTCGTTCGTCACCGGCTCCGTGCTGGCGGTGGATGGCGGCTGGACCGCGGTCGACGGCCGCTTCGAACCACCCGCGACTTGAGGAGGCCCGCTGTGCCGGAGTTGCCTGATCTGACCGCTGTCGAACTGGTCGCGCAGTACCGGGCCGGGACGCTGTCGCCGGTCGAGGTCACCGAAGCCGTCCTCACGCGTATCGAGGCGCGCGAATCCGAGCTGCACGCGCTCTACGCGTACGACCCGAGCGGCGCACGCGAGGACGCGAAGGCATCCGAAAGCCGTTGGCACGCCGGGGAACCGCTCGGCCCGATCGACGGCGTTCCGCTGACGCTCAAGGAGAACATCGCGACTCGCGGCACCCCGGTCCCGCTCGGCACGGCCGCCTCCTCGCTGGCACCCGCGCCCGAAGACGCCCCGGCGGGCGCTCGCGTGCGCGAGTCCGGCGGGGTCCTGCTGGGCAAGACGACCATGCCGGACTACGGGATGCTGACGTCCGGGTTGTCGAGTTTCCATACCGCGTCGCGGAATCCGTGGGACACCACGCGTACGCCCGGCGGCTCCAGCGCCGGTGCCGGTTCGGCGGCCGCCGCCGGGTACGGCCCGCTGCACGTCGGCACCGACATCGGCGGCTCGATCCGGCTGCCCGCCGGCTGGTGCGGCCTGGTCGGGCTGAAGCCGAGTTTCGGCCGGGTACCGGTGGATCCGCCGTTCCTCGGCCGCGTCGCCGGGCCGATGACGCGGACCGTGGCCGACACCGCGTTGCTGATGAGCGTTCTGTCCGGTGTGGACGGTCGCGATCACCTCTCGCTGCCACCATCGTCTCTTGACTGGTCTTCCCTTGCGGCCGAGGTCAAGGGCCTGCGGATCGGGCTGCACCTCGATCCCGGTGTCGGGCTTCCGGTGCTGCCGGAGACGATCGCCGCCGTCACCGAAGCCGCGCGTGTCTTCGAGGCCGCGGGCGCCGTCGTGGAGCCGGTTTCGCCGTTCCTGCGCCGCGAAATGCTCGACGGCCTCGACACCTTCTGGCGCGTCCGCGCCTGGTCGGACATGGCGGCCCTGCCCGAAGACCGCCGCGCGAAGGTCCTGCCGTATATCGCCGACTGGGCCGCCGGCGGCGCCGACGTCAGCGGAGTCGACGCCTACCGCGGTTTCGCGCAGATCGACGCAATCGCCGTCGCGACCCTGCGCGCGACCGAACGCTTCGACGTCGTCCTGTCCCCGACCTGCCCGGTCTCGGCCCCGCCCGCCGAATGGCCCTCGCCGACCAACGACCCGCGCCGCCCGTTCGAGCACATCGCGTTCACCGTGCCGTACAACATGTCCGGCCAGCCCGCCGTCTCGATCAACTGCGGCTACACGAGCGACGACCAGCCCATCGGCCTCCAGATCAGCGGCCGCCGCTTCGCCGACCTCGACGTCCTTCGCGCCGCTGCCGCCTACGAAACCCTTCGGCCCACTCCACGCCCCTGGCCCTGACCATGAGTCAGTTGCTTTGCCGACCGGCATCAGAAAGATCAAAGCCCCGGTGACATGACCAACAGGTCAGGGGCCATCCGGGGCTATTCGTCGGTCAGCTTAGCAGAGGAGCTACGAGAGTGACCAGCGCTCGCGCGGGGGATTGGATCGAGGCCTGGTTGTCGAAGCCGAGGTTCGCGGTCTACTTGCAAGCGGCGAATCAGGACCGGGAGCAGGCCATGCGGTTGTACGAGTGGAACACGGCGCTATCCGCGGCGTTCCACCACGACCTGTGCCACCTGGAGGTGGCCCTGCGCAACGCCTACGACCGGGCATTGGGCCGCGCTGTCCCGGCAGGGAAGCCACACTGGGTCTTCCAAGCGACGACGCTCTTCCCGTCGCGGTGGCAGAAGGCGGCGAACGGTACGCGGTACGACGTCAACGAGACGAGCCGGAGGTTGCTGGCCGAGGCCATCAAGAACGCAACCCCGAAGGCCAAACGTCCCTGCGCCGCGAATGCGTCACCGTCGCCAGGAAAGGTGATCGCCGAGCTGAGTTTCGGCTTCTGGCGATATCTCTCCGCGAGACGTCACCACGACCCGCTGTGGATTCCTTACCTGCACCTGGCTTTTCGAGCCGGTGCCGATCGCCGTGACGTCGACAAGCACGTCGAGCGCTTGCACCGGCTTCGCAACCGAGTGGCTCACCATGAGCCCCTACTCGCCGTCGACCTGCAGGGGCACTGGAAGGACGTACAAGACCTCGCCGCGCTCATCTCTCCCCAAGTCGCCGCTTACATCGCGGCCAACAGCTCATGCGCGCGGCTGTTGGCCACCCGTCCCGCCTAGCCGCCGATCGCTTCGGCCAGCGCCAGGATCCGCCGCGCGTTGTCCACGTGCAGGTTCTCGATCATCCGCCCGTCCACGGTCACGACGCCCTGCCCGGCCGCCTGCGCCTCCTCGAACGCCGCGATGATCTTGCGCGAGCGCGTGATCTCCTCCTCGGACGGCGCGAAGATCCGGTTGCACGGCTCCAGTTGCGCCGGGTGGATCAGCGTCTTGCCGTCGAAGCCGAACTGACGTCCCTGAACGCATTCCGCTTCGAAGCCTTCGAGGTCCTTCACGTCGTTGTAGACGCCGTCGAGGATCGCCTTGCCGGTCGCCCGCGCGGCCAGCAGCGCGAGCGAAAGCCCGCCCAGCAGCGGCGCCCGGCCGGGGACGAACTCGGCGTGCAGTTCCTTCGCCAGGTCGTTCGTGCCCATGACCAGCACGGTCAGCCGTTCGGACGCCGAGGCGATCTCCTCGGCGTGCAGCATCGCGACCGGCGTCTCCACCATCGCCCAGATCTTCGTGTGGTCCGGCGCGCCGCCGAGCTCCAGTGCGCGCTCGATGTTGTGCACTTCGGCGGCGGAGTTCACCTTCGGCACCACGATCGCGGCCGGGCCCGCCTGCGCGGCGGCACGGAGATCGGCATCGTGCCATTCGGTGTCGAGGCCGTTGACGCGAATGGTCACTTCGCGTTTGCCGTACTCCTTCGACGACGCGGCCGCGCAAACGCGTTCACGTGCGGCTTCCTTCGCGTCGGGCGCGACGGCGTCTTCGAGGTCGAGGATGAGTCCGTCCGCGTCCAGCGTCTTGGCCTTTTCCAGCGCTCTTTCGTTCGCGCCGGGCATGTAGAGGACGGAACGCCGGGGGTTCATTCGGAAGCCTCCTTCGTGGCCGCGTCGTACGCGGCGGCGAGTTCAGGATCGTCGGCGGCGAGGGCGTCCGCGAGTTCGGCGACCACCCGGCACTGCTTCACCGAGGCGTCGTCCTGCATCTTCCCGTCGATCATCACCGCACCGGTGCCGTCACCCATGGCGGCGATCACGCGCCGCGCCCAGGCGACGTCCTCGGGCGAGGGCGAGAACACCTTCTTGGCGATGTCGATCTGCACCGGGTGCAGGCTCCAGGCGCCCACACAGCCGAGCAGGAACGCGTTGCGGAACTGGTCCTCGCAGGCCACGACATCGCGGATGTCGCCGAACGGCCCGTAGTACGGCAGGATCCCGTTCGCCGCGCAGGCGTCGACCATCCGCGCGACGGTGTAGTGCCACAGATCCTGCTGGTACGTCGTGCGTCCCTCGTTCAGGTCCTCACCGGTCGGGTCCGTGCGCACCAGGTAACCGGGGTGCCCGCCACCCACCCGGGTGGTCTTCATCCGGCGGCTGGCGGCGAGGTCGGCCGGGCCGAGCGAGATGCCCTGCATCCGGGGGCTCGCGCCCGCGATCTCCTCGACGTTCGCGACGCCGCTGGCGGTCTCCAGGATCGCGTGCACCAGCAGCGGTTTCGTGAGCCCGGCCCGCGCTTCGAGCTGCGCGAGCAGCCTGTCGACGTAGTGGATGTCCTGCGCGCCTTCGACCTTCGGCACCATGATCACGTCGAGTCTGTCGCCGATCTCGGTGACCAGCGTGATCAGATCGTCGAGCACCCACGGCGAGTCGAGGCTGTTGACGCGGGTCCACAGCTGCGTCTTGCCGAAGTCGGTCGACTTCGCGATGGAGACGAGCCCGTTCCGCGCGGCCTCCTTGCGGTCGGCGCGCACGGCGTCTTCGAGGTTCCCGAGCAGGACGTCGACCTTCTTGGCGATGTCCGGGACCTTGGCGGCCATCTTCTCGTTGCTGGGGTCGAAGAAGTGGATCATCCGCGAAGGAGGCACGGGGATCTGGCGGAGCGGTTCCGGCGCCCCCACCGCGAGCGGGGCGAAGAAATCCTTCGGCGAACGCATCGTTCCTCCATCGCAACGGGCCAAGTGACCGACGAGTAACCCTAAACCCGGAAGCCGGGGAACCGCTGCGGCGCAGCTCACCTCCAAGGGGACACGATCGGGAATCGCGGAGGATTCTGTGGACGACTGGGCCTTGCCGGGTTTCACCGAGATGGGGTCGCTGGGCGAAGGCGGATTCGGCCGGGTCGTGCTGGCCCGGCACGACGAATCCGCGCAGGTCGTGGCCATCAAATACCTGTACGCGAGGTTCGCCGCCGACCCTCGGCGCCTGGCCGAGTTCCGCCATGAGGCGCAGATCCTGAGCCGCGTTTCGGGGCCGCACATCGCCCGTCTGCACCAGTTCGTCGAGACCCCGCAAGGGGCCGCGATCATCATGGAAGCCGTTCACGGAATCTCTCTGAAAGAGATCCTCGGCCGCCAGGAGAAGCTCGAACCCGAAGCCGCGCTCGCCATCCTCAAGGGCTCGCTGCTCGGGCTCGCCGGCGCGCACGCCGCGGGCACCGTCCACCGCGACTACAAACCGGCCAACGTCCTGGTCACCCGGGAGGGGCAGAGCAAGCTCGTTGACTTCGGCATCGCCGTGCTCGCCGGGCAGGCCGGGGTCGCCGCGGGCACACCCGCGTACATGGCGCCGGAGCAGTGGGCGGGTGGCATCGCCACGCCCGCGACCGACGTCTACGCCGCGACCTGCGTGTTCTTCCAGTGCGTCGCCGGGCACCGGCCGTACGAGGCCGAACAGACCGAAGTGCTGCGCACGCTGCACGAATACGCCCCGATCCCGTTCGGCGAGGTCCCCGAACCGGTCCGCGACCTCATCGCGCGCGGCATGGCGAAGGACGCCGCCCAGCGGCCGTCGGGCGCGGCCGAGTTCGTCACCGAACTGGAGGCGTCCGCCAGGAAGGCGTACGGCGAGGACTGGGAGCGCAACGGCTGGCACTGGCTCGCCAAAGGCGCCGGTGCTCTGGTCGCCCTCTCCCCGCTGGCCCTGCTCGGCGCCGGCACGGCCGCGGCACCGGTCGTCGCGGGCGGAGCGGCGGCCACCGGCGGCGGGATCGCGATCGGGCTCAAGGTGACCGCCGCGATCGCGGCCGTCACCGCGGCCGCCGTCGGCACGGTCGTCGTGGTCAACGCCGACGGTGACGAAGCGCCGCCCCGGACGACGACCGTCGCCGCGATGAAGGTCGACCTCCTCACCCGCACCGAGAAACTCGACGGCTTCGACTACAACGGCAAGTACGTCCGGATCAGCGGTTTGCCGGACAAGGCCGCCGAAGAGCGGGTCAACAAGGCGCTGATGGCGCCGATCGACGGCTGGCTCGCGGGCGTCTGGCCCAACGGCTACCCGCCACAGCGCGAACCCGACGGCGACATCCCGCACATGAAGACCGAAGCCGAGATCCTGCGCCAGGACGACAAGCTGCTCACGGTCGTCTACAAACGCTCGATCGACTCCGTCCAGTTCGGCAACCACGGCGGCTTCAGCATCCGCCCGATCGTCATCGATCTGACGAAGGGCGAACAGATCCCCAACGCGCACCTCTTCGACAACGTCGACGGCACCGCCGACCGGATGCGCATGCTCGAAGACATGCTCTTCGACGCCGCGAGGCCGGGTGACTGCCTCGCCGACGCGCCGAGCGAACCCGAGCATCTGCCGGTCGGCGCGATGTCGGATCCGTGGTCCGTCACCGGCGACGCCGTGCTGCAGGCGGCACCGACCGCGAACGGGATGACGTTCTACGTCTACGGATCCGTGCTCGGCTACCCCCGGGTCTGCGATCCGACGCAGGTCACCGTCGAATACCGCCACCTCCTCCACCTGATGAGCCCAGCGGTCATGAACCTGCTCGGCGGCCCACAGGCGCAACGCACCAAAGAGGTCGACGTCGGCGCCTTCACCATCACCACCCCGGAAAAGTGGTCGCTGCTCTCCGGCGCCCCCATCGAGCGCAACCTGGTGACGGCCGACCAGTGCGCGGGCGGGATGCAGCCCGTCCAGTGCGCGAGCGTCGTCTTCAGCGACAACTCGCGGTCCGACCCGGCCACCCCGCCGTATGAACCGGGCAAGCCCTACAACCGCTCGACCGGTCCGCGTCCGTGTCACTCCATCGGCGCACCCGGGGAGACCCAGGGGGCGCCTACCCTCCAGCTGAAGGAACTTCGCCCGGTCGGGACGAAGCGGGCCGCCTACGAAGAGTGGCGGCTCACGTGTTCTGGCGGCGGTAGCGTCACCCAGCGGGTCTGGTTCCTGCCGAAAACGCAGCTCGTCATCGTCGACGAATGGAACACTCCAGGCCTCGACAAGATTCTGGAAGAGGCCCGATGGAACTGACCGACGAGTGGAGACTGCCCGGCTTCACCGAGCTGGAGCAGCTGGGCACGGGCACCTTCGGCCGCGTGGTGCTCGCACGCCAGGACAACACCGGACACGTCGTCGCGATCAAGTACCTCTTCTCCCGCTTCGCGGCGGACCCCGCGCATCTCGCCGCGTTCCGGCAGGAAGCGCTGGCGCTGCACCGGGTGTCGAGCCCGCACGTCGTGAAACTGCACGAGTTCTTCGAGACGCCGCAGGGCGCGGCGATCGTCATGGAGGCGATCAACGGCGTCTCCCTGCGCTCGGTGCTCCAGGCCGAAGGCGCTCTCGAACCCGAGGCCGCACTCGCGGTACTGAAGGGTTCGCTGCTCGGGCTGGCCGCGGCGCATTCCGCGGCTGTCGTCCACCGGGACTACAAACCGGCCAACGTCCTCGTCGCCGACACCGGCGAGAGCAAGCTGGTCGACTTCGGCACGGCCGTCCTGGCGGGGGAACGGGGCCCGTCCGTCGGCACGCCCGCGTACATGGCGCCTGAGCAGTGGTCGGGCGGACAGGCCACGCCCGCGACCGACGTCTACGCCGCGACCTGCGTGTTCTTCCAGTGCGTCGCCGGGCACCGGCCCTATCAGGCCGACGACACCGAAGTGCTCCGCACGCTGCACGAACACGCGCCCATCCCGTTCGGCGAAGTTCCCCAGCCGGTGCACGAGATCGTCGCGCTGGGGATGGCGAAGGATCCCTCGAAACGACCGGTCGACGCGCTCATGTTCGTCAGTGAACTGGAACGCGTCGCCCGCGCCGGTTACGGCGACGAATGGGAACGCAAGGGCTGGTCACGGCTCGCGAAGGCGGCGGGCGTGCTCGCCGCGGCGACGCCGTTGGTCCTGCTCAGCGCCGGTACGGCGGCCGCTCCCGGGGTCGCCGCCGCCGGGACGGGCGCGGTGGCCGCGTCGACCGGCGGGATCGCGGCCGGCCTGAAGGTCGCCATCGGTGTCGTCGCGGCGACGGCCGCCGTGGTCGGCTCGGTGGTCGTCTTCTCCGACGCGAGCACACCGCCGCCGCCGTCACCGCCGACCACGCAGCAGGCCGTCGCGCTCAAGGTCGCCATGAAGACCCGGTCCGGGACCGTGCCCGGCACGACCCTCCCCTACAGCGGGGACCACCCCGAGGTGACCGGGTCCACCGATCAAGCCTGGCTGAAGCGCGTCAACGACGCCCTGACGGCGCCGATCGACGAGTGGAACCGCAAGACCGGCCCGGGCGCGGCCAAGCTGGAGCCGGAACGCGGCCCGTACAAGCTCCTCACGAAGGCCGAAGTGCGCTCGCAGAACGAGCGGTACCTCTCGGTGCGCTACACGCACGACCTCGAGAACAAACCGCATTCGACCTGGGGGAATGGTCGTGCCGCGGTGACCATCGACCTGAAGGAGGGCAAGGCGCTCACGCCCGCCGAGCTGTTCGCCCCCGGAAAGTTCACCGACGACGGGCTGCGGACCCTCGCCGAACTGCTCTGGCCCGACAAGCAGCAGTGCGGTGCCCTCAGCAGCACCTTCCCGTACCAGCCCCTCAAGACGGCCGACCTCGCCGAAGAGCCGAAAGTGTGGCTCGCGTTCACCCCGTCGGCCGTCGAGGTCACCGTCGACCTCAACTTGCTCGGCTTCGCCACCGCCTGCGGAGTCCAGGACTACACGCTGCCGTACGACAAGCTGGCCGGTCTCCTGAACCCGGAGCTCGTCGAGGGCGTGACCGGTGGAAAGCCGCTGAAGGGAACTTCGTCCGCTCCGCCCGCCCCAGGATTCACCGACGTCTCGGCCGGCGCGCTCACTCTGCATCTGCCGCAGGACTGGTCCGTGGTGTCGCAGGGGCTGGAGAAAGTACTCGTCGCCCCCGGCTGCCCGGATCCCAAGAAGTACTTCAACTGCAAGTACGTCCTCCTCACGGACAACAGCCTGCAGTCCGCCGAGCAGCCGCCGTACCGGCCCGGTGAGTTCTACCGGCGCAGCGCGGGCGGCCGGGCCTGCAACGCCGCCGGGCGGAAGGACCTCCGCCAAGAGGGTGACGCCGTCCGCACGGTTTCCACCGTCGCACCGGTCAGCGGGGCTTCGGCGACCTACGAGGAGTGGACGATCCAGTGTGTTCCTCGTGGACAGACGGGCGGAAGCGGCGAGACACAGGTGACCCAGCGGATCTGGTTCGTTGCGGACAGGCAAATCGTGGTGATGGACGAATGGCGGACACCCGGCGTCGAAGAACTCCTGCGCACCGCGACGATCTCCTGACCTGACCTGCGAAGGTCCACAGTGGAATGAGTATTCGTTGGGCTGAATGGCCTAACGTCCCGCGTTGTCGTCCGTGACCGTTCGGAGACGCCGGGTAACACCATTTACCTCTCCCTCACTCGGTTGGCGGCACGTCGGACTGAAGTCCGATGACCGCCTACCGACCGGTCACCGATGACAAGGCGCCGCCGATCGCAGCCACTCCCGTTGTCCGGCGCCGTCGCCTCCCGGCACTGTTAGACAGTTCATGTGCCGCTTCCACCGAGGTGGCACGGGATGAAGAGCCCAGGGAAACCAGGTTCGAAGGAGGCGGAACGTGGCGGCTACACCGAACATGGAGAGCTCGACGGTCGCCGGTGGCGCGAAGCGCAGCCGGTCACTGCCGAGCCGGGTGGTGCCGCCGATCGAACTGCCCGCGAGCGTCGGGGAGCTTTCGCGCAAGGCGGCGGCCCTGCTCGGCTGGAACGGCATCGTCTTGCCGGAGACCACCGTGCTCGGCCGCAAGATCTGCGTGGTCGCCCGGCTCCGTACCGACGTGCACGCCGAGCGCATCGCGATGGGCATGGGTCCCGTCGTCGATCGCGCCACCGTCGACACCTGGACATGGCCAGAGCTGGCCGCGACCGCACCCGCGCCGGCCGCCGAGATCATCGGCGTCCTCGCGGTCGCCCGGCACTGGCGCACCGCGATGGCCTCCGCGGTTCCGTTCGCACGTTACGGCGAGGCCGCGATGGTTCTCCCATCGCCTGCCGTACTGACGGAAGACTACGTCGGCAACTGCCTGCCGCGTGCCCGCGCCTACGGGCTCGGCATCGTCACCGCCGACCCCAACGCGGTCACCGACCTCGACCTCGAAGGCCATGGCGAGCGCATGATCCTCGACGAGGACCCGGTCTCGCGCCTGGTCAACGAGATCGTCTACGACCAGCTGCTGCGCGACACTGAGCTCCCTGCCCAAGTGGACTGAACGCGCTACGGTCGGGTCCATGCGAGTAGTCATTGCGGGTGGACACGGACAGATCGCGCTGAAACTGGAGAAACTCCTCTCCGCACGCGGTGATCAGGCGGTCGGGATCGTGCGCAACCCCGATCACGTCGCCGATCTCCAGGCTGCCGGTGCCGAAGCGGTCGTCCTCGATCTGGAAAAGTCCGATGTGGACGCCGTCGCCAAGGTGCTCGACGGTGCCGACGCCGCCGTCTTCGCGGCGGGCGCCGGGCCGGGCAGCGGCACCGCCCGCAAGGACACTGTGGACAGAGCGGCCGCGGCACTGTTCGCGGCGGCCTCCGAGCGGGCGGGCGTCCGGCGGCACATCCAGGTCGGCTCCATGGGGGCGGACAAATGGGAGACCGCGGACGTCCCGGACGATTTCCGGATCTATCTCAAGGCCAAGAAAGCGGCCGAAGACGATCTGCGCGCCCGCGATCTCGACTGGACGATCCTCCGGCCGGGACAGCTCACCGACGACGAGGGCACCGGCAAGATCCTGATCGTCGAAGCCACCGGACGCGGGCCCATTCCCCGGCAGGACGTCGCCGCGATCCTCGTCGCGCTGCTCGACACCCCGTCGACGGCGGGCCGTGTCCTCGAAGCGATCTCGGGTGATACTGCTATCTCTCAGGCCTTTTCCGCTCTGTGAAATCGTAGTGTGTGGACGTAATCCGTCTTTTGACTGAACGGAGTAGGTCCTTGCGCGAGGACATCGCGGTCTTCAGTGGCAGCGCACATCCCGAGCTGGCCGAAGAGATCTGTGCCCATCTCGGCGTTCCCCTGCACCCCGTGAAGGTGCAGCGGTTCGCCAACGACTGTCTCGAAGTCCAGCTCGAAGCGAACTGCCGCGAGCGCGACGTCTTCCTGATCCAGCCACTGGTTCGGCCGGTGCAGGAGCATCTCGTCGAGCTGCTGCTGATGCTGGACGCCGCACGGGGCGCGTCGGCCAAGCGGATCACCGTCGTCATGCCGCACTACTCGTACGCCCGCTCGGACAAGAAGGACGCGCCGCGGATCTCGATCGGCGGCCGTCTGGTCGCCGACCTGATGGCGACCGCCGGCGCCGACCGGGTGCTCGCGATGACACTGCATTCGCCGCAGGTGCACGGCTTCTTCAGCGTGCCGGTCGATCACCTGCACGCGTTGCAGGAGCTGGCGAAGCACTTCCGCCAGTACGACCTCTCCGCGACCACCGTCGTTTCGCCGGACCTCGGCAACGCCAAGGAGGCCGCGCATTTCGCCCGGCTGCTCGGCGTTCAGGTCGCCGCCGGCGCGAAGCAGCGCTTCGCCGACGACAGGGTCGAGATCAGCTCGGTGATCGGTGAGATCACCGGCCGCGACGTGATCGTCCTCGACGATGAGATCGCCAAGGGCAGCACGGTGATCGAGCTGTTGACCAAGCTGCGCGAGCTGAAACCGCGGTCGATCCGCGTCGCCTGCACGCACGGCCTCTTTTCCAGCGGCGCGCTCGAGCGGATCGGCAGCCAGCCGGATGTGCTGGAGGTCGTCTGCACGAACACGGTGCCGATCCCGCCGGAGGAGCAGAGCCCGAAGCTGCGGGTCCTGTCCATCGCGCCCGCGCTGGCGGAGGCGATGCGCCGGATCCACAACGGCGAGTCGGTCAGCGCCTTGTTCGAAACGGCTTAAGCGGTGCCGAGGACTCGGTCGAGGTAGGTGTTCGTGAAGACCCCGGCCGGGTCCACCTCCTTGCGGACGCGCAGGAAGTCGTCGAACCGCGGGTACCGCGAGCGCAGCGTCGCGGCGTCGAGGTCGTGCATCTTGCCCCAATGCGGGCGGCCGCCGACCTCGCCGACGATCGACGCGAATCCGGCGAAGTACTCGCGGTAGGGCATGCCGACGAACTGGTGGATCGCGATGTAGGCGGAGTCGCGGCCGTTCGCGGTCGAAAGCCAGATGTCGTCCGCGGCGGCGACCCGCACCTCGACCGGGAACGCGACCGGGTTCTCCAGCTTCGGGACGAACGCGCGGAGTTCGGAGAAGACGTCGTGCAGTGCTTCGCGGGGGATCGCGAACTCCGACTCGACGAACCGCACACCGCGATGAGTGACGAAAACGCGATGCGACGTGTCGCTGTACTCGCGGGCGGAGAGGATGTTCGAGGCGAACCGGCCGAGCGGCTGGACAAGCTTCGGCACCGCGCGGCCGAGACGGCACAGCCCGCCGAACGCGATGTTCTCCGTGACCTCGTAGTCGACGAATTCCTTCAGCTTGGTCAGCGGACGGCGTTCGCTGCCTGCCGGAAGCCGGTTGTTGCGTTTGACCAGGGCGTTCTTGCCGTAGGGGAACCAATAGAACTCGAAGTGGTCGTTCTCGTCGGCGAACTGGTCGAAACCTTCGAGGACCTGTTCGAGTGGTTCCGGTCGCTCCTGGGCGGAGAGCAGGAACGAAGGTTCACACTGCAGGGTGACCGTGCTGATGACACCGAGCGCGCCGAGCCCGACCCTCGCCGCCGCGAAGAGATCGGGGCGTTCGTCCGCCGAACAGGTGACCACGGTGCCGTCGGCGAGCACGAGTTCGAGTGCGGCGATCTGGGTGGCGAGCCCGCCGAGCCGGGCGCCGGTGCCGTGGGTGCCGGTGGAGATCGCGCCCGCGACGGTCTGCGCGTCGATGTCGCCGAGGTTGGTCATCGCCAGGCCCAGCGCGTCGAGTTCGGCGTTGAGCTGCTTGAGCGTGGTGCCCGAGCGGACCGTGACCAGGCCTTTCGCGACGTCGGCCGACGCGATCCCGGTCCAGCCGGTCAGGTCCATGGCGTCGGAATCCGCCGCGGCGATCGCCGTGAAGGAGTGGCCGCTGCCCAGCGGGCGCAGGCGCCTTCCGTCCGCGGCGGACCGGCCGATCGCTTCGGCGATCGCGGCCGTGTCCCGCGGCCGATGCACGCGCAGCGGCGAGGCCGTCGCGGTGCCTGCCCAGTTGCTCCACCGTGTCATGCGCCCACCTATTCCGAGAGGCTGTGAGTGCCGAAACAGTAAGTGAATAGTATTCGCGTTTCAAGCCCTTCTGTCGTACCTTAGTTCGGGTGACCAGTGCGACGGTGTACGACTTGGCGACGAAGGACCTGGATCCTCCGTTCGCGGTTGTCGACTTGGATGCGTTCGATGCGAACGGCGCCGACCTGCTACGGCGGGCGAACGGCAAACCGATCCGCGTGGTCAGCAAATCCGTGCGCTGCCGCTATCTGCTCGAACGGGTCCTCGCGCGGCCCGGTTTCGAAGGCCTCATGTGCTACTCGCTCGCCGAAGCCGTCTGGCATGTCGAGCAGGGGACGTCCGAGGACATCGTGGTGGCGTACCCGACCGCCGATCACGGCGCGCTGCGCCGGCTGGCGGCGAACGACCGGGCGCGGGCGGCGATCTCGATCATGGTCGACTCGCCCGAACATCTCGACCTGGTCGACGCCGCGCTGGGGCAGGGGCATCCCGAAATCCGCGTCTGCCTGGAGCTCGACGCTTCGTGGCGGCCGCTGCCAGGGGTGCACGTCGGCACCCGGCGCTCGCCGGTGTTCAGCCCGCGACAGGCCGCGGACCTGGCACGGACCATCTTGTCCCGCAAGGGTTTCCGGCTCGTCGGGATGATGGCGTACGAAGGTCAGATCGCCGGGCTCGGCGATGCGGCCGGTGGCGGCGTCAAGAACTCGGTCGTCGGCTGGATGCAGCGGAAGTCCATTGTGGAAATCGCGAAACGCCGCGCGGCCGCGGTCCGCGCGGTGCGGGCCTTGGCAGACCTGGAGTTCGTCAACGGCGGTGGCAGCGGCAGCGTCGAATCGACCGGCGCCGAAGCGGCCGTCACCGAAATCGCGGCGGGCTCGGGCCTGATCGGGCCGACGCTCTTCGACGGCTACGCGCACTTCTCGCCGCGCCCGGCCGCGATGTTCGCGCTGCCCGTCGTCCGCCGCCCGGCACCGAAGGTCGCGACACTGTTCTCCGGCGGCTACATCGCTTCGGGCCCCGCCGAGTCTTCGCGACTCCCGACGCCCTACCTGCCCGAAGGCCTCTCGCTGCTCGGGTTCGAGGGCGCCGGCGAAGTCCAGACCCCCGTTTCCGGCGAAGCCGCCCGGCACCTGCGGCTCGGCGACCGCGTCTGGCTGCGCCACGCGAAGGCGGGCGAACTCGCCGAACGCTTCACGCACTACCACGTCGTCGTCGGCGACCGCGTCGACCGGACCGTCCCCACCTACCGAGGCGAATCCCAAAATTTCGGCTGACCCGCGCGACCCCACCCCCCACCCATCCCTGGGGGGCGCGCCCCGCACCAGCGTATCGGGAGGGGGTGTCGGGGATGGCGGTTCCGAGGAGTGAGGGGCGAGGTTGTCCACAACTGTGGGTGGGTGTGGACAGCTTGTGTGGATAACTGAATAAGGCCAGGTCAGAGGCTGTGTCGACGGGGTTCCTGGGGGTTGTGTGACTGGTGGGGCTGGGGATCCGGGCATCGGTGGACACGAATGGAGCAAAGGGGGATCCACCGGTGACGCGAAGGCCCCCTTGCGGACGTCGAGCGTCTCAAAGGGGGCCTTCGTGGCGTCCAGGCAGACCTTCGTGAGTCCACAGTGGACTGACGTGGGCTGAAGGCGTCCTTCGCCGCATCGGACGCGGGGAAAGCGTCCTTCAGCACTTAGGCGAACGCCAGCGAGCGCCAGCGAGCGCCAGTGAGCCCCGGCAAGAGCCCGGCGAGCCCGCCGAAAGACCCTCAGGCCTCGCCGAACTTGCTCGCCAAGTACCCCTTCACCACCGACTTCGCCTCCGCCACGATCCGCTCGTCCCCTCGCGGGTCCCGGCGGAAGGCCAGCTTCAGCAGGGCGTCCGCAGTCTCGTTCGCGATCGTCAGCGCGAACCGGATGTCGTCGGGCGGTGACTGGATTCGCGCTGAAAGCACGTCGGTGAGCGCGTCGACGATGACGGCGTTGTTGTCGCGGGTCTCGTCCAGGAGCTGCCGGTCCACG
The DNA here is from genome assembly GCF_900105055.1 of Amycolatopsis lurida. Classification (NCBI taxonomy): domain Bacteria; kingdom Bacillati; phylum Actinomycetota; class Actinomycetes; order Pseudonocardiales; family Pseudonocardiaceae; genus Amycolatopsis; species Amycolatopsis lurida. The sequence goes on along the minus strand of NZ_FNTA01000004.1, from coordinate 3,992,643 downwards.
ACGTCACCGAAGTGGACCTTCGAAAAGCCGGGTACCTCGCGGTGCATCGCGAGGTAGATGTCGAGGATCGAGTCCACGACGTCCCACCAGTGTTCGGGCGCGAGCTCGTTCAGTGTTTCCGACACCGAAGCGACGAACCGTTCGAGGTTCCGTTGCGTCAGCGCCTGCACCACGGCCCGCTTGTCGGGGAAGAACTGGTACAGCGAACCGACGGCCACGCCGGCGCGCTTCGCGATCAGCGTGGTCGTCAATGCGTCGTAACCGAGTTCGTCGATCAGCTGGGCGCTGGCGTCGAGCATCTGCTCCACCCGCTTGGCGCTGCGCTGCTGGACGGGCTGCCGCCGGAGCGGAGTGGTCTCCGCTTGCGGTTTCGCGGCCTGGATGTCGGACACTCGGGCTCCTCCTTCGCTGATCTGCGACTTTATCGTGCCGACAGGGTTCCCCCCGGTCGAGTGAAGGCATAGTATCTGAGAACTTTTCATGTTCGGCCGAGTCTGAAGAGGAAAGGTGTGCCGCCGGTGGAGAATCCGACCTTCCCGTCCGAATTCCTGTGGGGTGTTTCGACCTCCGCCTTCCAGATCGAGGGGGCGACCGGGGAAGGCGGCCGAGGACAGTCCATTTGGGACACTTTCACCGAAACGGAGGGAAAGATCGCGCGGGCTGAGCACGCCAAAGTAGCCGCCGATCACTTCCACCGCTACTCCGAGGACATCGCGCTGATGGCCGAACTCGGCGTCGGCGCCTACCGGATGTCCTTCGCCTGGCCCAGGATCCAGCCCGGCGGCAGCGGCAAGCCCAACGCCGAAGGCCTTGCCTTCTATGACAAATTGCTCGACGAAGTCTGCGCCGCCGGCATCGCCCCCACCGGGACGCTCTTCCACTGGGACCTCCCGCAGGCGCTCGAAGACAAGGGTGGCTGGCTCTCCCGTGATACCGCCGAACGCTTCGGCGAGTACGCCGCCATCGTGGGCGAACGGTTCTCCGATCGGGTGAAAATGTGGATCCCGCTCAACGAGCCCATGGTCATGTCGATCTTCGGCTACGCGATCGGCGAATACGCGCCCGGCAAGACGCTCCTGCTCGACGCCTTGCCCACCGCGCACTACCAGAATCTCGCGCACGGTCTCGCCGTCCAGGCCCTCCGAGCCGCCGGTGCCCGCAGCGTCGGCACGGCCAACAACCATTCGCCGATCTGGCCCGCCTCCGATTCGCCGGAGGACAAGGCCGCGGGCGAATGGATCGACGCCCTCATCAATCGCACCTACGCGGATCCGGTGCTCCTCGGCCGATATCCCGAACAAGTCGTCGAGCATCTGCCCGAGGGCTTCGCCGACGATCTGCCCACCATCGCGCAGCCGATCGACTTCTACGGGGTGAACTACTACGAGCCGCAGGGCGTCGCCGCGCCCGGCGAAGGCAACCCGCTGCCCTTCGAGCTTCGCGCGATCGAGGGATATCCCATGACCACCAACGATTCCCCGATCGTCCCGCACGGGCTGCGCGATCTGCTCGTCGGTTTCCACGAGCGCTACCGCGAGCACCTCCCGCCCGTCTACATCACCGAAAACGGGTGCAGTTTCGACGACGTCGTCGCCGAAGACGGGCACGTCCACGACCAGGAGCGCATCGACTTCCTCGACAGCCACCTCGTCGCGGTGCGCGAGGCGATGGACGCCGGCGTCGACATCCGCGGGTATTTCGTCTGGTCGCTGATGGACAACTTCGAATGGTCGAAGGGCTACCAGCCGCGTTTCGGCCTGGTGCACATCGACTACGAGACGCTGAAGCGCACGCCGAAGGATTCCTTCGGCTGGTACCGGGACCTGATCCGCCATGAGTGAGGTCCGGGAGCTGCCCGAGGCGCTCGCCGAACCGGTCGCCAGGGTCCGCCCGGGCTGGATGAGCCTGCTGTTCTTCGCGAACATCGCGCTTTGGCTCGGGGTCTACGCACCCATCCAGGTCCTCCTGCCGAAACAGGCCGAGCTGCTGGACGCCGCCAACAAGGAGGCGGTGTTCAGCCTGGTCACCGGGATCGGCGCGGTCGTCGCGCTGATCGCCAACCCGGCCGTCGGCCTGCTGTCGGACCGTACCTGTTCGGCCCGCGGCCGCCGTCATCCGTGGACGGCGGCCGGGGCGGCGGTCGCCGCGGCCGGGCTGCTCGTCCTCGCGTTCGCGCCGAACGTCGCGATCATGGTGCTCGGCTGGTGCCTGGTCCAGGCGGGGCTGAACGGGATGCTCGCGATGCTGGTTTCGGCCATCGCGGACCGGGTGCCCGTGCCGCAGCGCGCGCAGGTCGGCGGGCTCGTCGGCATCGCCCAGATGCTCGGGACCGTGCTCGGTGCGGTGGTGGTCGTGGTGCTGCTCGACCTCGCCGGTCTCCCGCTGGGATACGCGGCGTGCGCGGCCATCGTGCTGGCGGGCGCGGCGGCGTTCGTCCTGCGCACGCCGGACGCGCGGCTGCCGGTCGCGTACCGGCCGTCCGCCCGGACCCGTGACGTGCTCGCGAACCTGTGGATCTCCCCGCGCAGACATCCGGACTTCGCCTGGGCGTGGGGCTGTCACTTCATGATCGGGCTCGGCAACGCCTTCGGGACGCTCTATCTGCTGTTCTTCCTGAAGGACGCGGTGCACCACGAAGATCCGGACACCGGCCTGCTGATCATGATGGGGCTGTACGGCGCCGCGCTCGTCGTCGGCGCGCTCGTCGCCGGGCATTTCTCCGACAAATCGGGACGCCGCAAGCCGTACGTCCTCGCGGCGGCCGCGGTGATGGCGATCGCGGCGTCGCTGCTCGTCGTCTGGCAGAACTGGACGGCCGCGCTCGCGGCGTCACCGTTGCTGGGTATCGGTTTCGGCGCGTACATGGCCGTCGCGCTGGCGATGCTCACCCAGGTGCTGCCCGCCGCGCAGGACCGGGCGAAGGATCTCGGGGTCATCAACATCGCGAACTCGCTGCCGCAGGTGGTGGCGCCGATGCTGACCGCGCCGATTTTGGCCTACCTGGGCGGATATCCGAGCCTCTTCGCGGCTTCGGCGCTGTCCACCGTCATCGCCGCGGTACTGGTCACGCGGGTGAAGGGCGTCGGCTGAGCCTTTGGAGACCGCGGACCGGTGCCGGTCGGGGGAGGGGAGTGCAACGGCACCGGCCCGCGGGGTTCGGGGGATGGCAGCGCGCTCCAGGGCAGGTATCGCGCTGCGTTTGTGATCATCAACCTAGCGACCGATTAGTGGCTCCGCTAGGTGTTCTGCCGATAATTTTCGATTAATCGCGGTGGGGACCGGAGTGATTACCGAGAGCGGCTCGTGACGTTCGGGGGTACGCGCGAACCGCCGCCGGCGAAGGCGAGATCGTGGCGTGGTTGCCGAGGGGGCGCTCGGACCGCCGTTCACTCGCCGGTCTTTCAAGCTGTGATGGCGGGACGACGCGGGTTGACCAGCGCGTGCCTGCCGGTGGTTTCGGCCGCGCTCACCCTGCTCTGCCCGGGGACGCGACGGCGGCTTTCGCGCCGGTGGTCCTGGGTGGCGGCGGTCTGCTGGGGGGCGAGGCCACCGGCGACCAGGTGCTCGTGCGCGACCTGCCATACCGAGCAGGGGGCCTTGCACCTGTGCCACCGGGTCGAGCACGTGGGGCAATCCCCGCGCTCGTCGGGCTCGTGAGCCTGGAGCATCGCGCGCCAGCCTTCGGTCAGGCGGGGGAGCTCCGAGCGGGCGACCGAGACGAGCGACTGCGCGTCGGCCCGGGTCGCGAGATCGGAGAGCATGTCGAGGCGTTCCCAAACCGCGTTGCGGAGAACTTGCCCTAGGACCTGATCCACGGAGAACTCACCGTTACCTTTCCGCCATCTTGGCGGCTTCGTTGAGCGCTGCCCTGAGCTGGCCGAGCTGGCCGGACGTCAGGCGCGCGGTCTCTCCCGGCGGCGAGACGAGAACCACCTGGTTGTCTTCGACGAACACGGTGACGGCGCGTTCACGGCTGATGAGATCGCCGCACTGCACCCGCCAGACCAGCTGTCCGCCTTCGTAACGGCGCACACTCGCGGTACGAGGGTCGACCGGGGCGGAAGGGGAGACCGGACGGTTGGCGCCGGGGGCGACGGCGACCGCCTGCTGACCGGCGGGGCCGGCCGCACGCAGGTGGCGCGTGGCCATACCGGGCCGTCCCGCGGTGATGGAGCCTGTTGCGATCGAGTCCACGAACTCCACTGGCTCTTCTCCGCTCTCTCGTTCCACGTCGTCTTCGTTTCCGCGTGTCCGCACCTTTAGGGGGTTCGGAGACTTGGTAGCTCTCTGTGATCGCTGCCGGTGGCCGGTCGGTCACGGAGATCTGACAACTACAGTGATGTGAAACCGAGTGCGATAGAAGGTCGAACCGCCGTCATAGCGGTGACCGGACGAGGTTTCACGGTAAGCGGTCAAACGACTTCTGCCGGGCCGATCACGACGGGCGATCCGGTGTTTCGCACGGTTGAATAGGTGTGCCTACGCTGTTTCTCGACCCCAACGGAACTGTGAGGGGGCGCAATGGACGCCAGTATCGGTGGCGGCGCTGTCGCCGGCTCGGACGCTGCAAGCGGTTCGGGTCGCCAGAGTCACCCCGTGCCGCCGGATGCCTGGGAGCAGCCGGAGATGCGAGCCGCACTGGCCACACGGGAGATCTCGTCGGTGTACCGGCTGTTGCGCAAGCACGGTGTTTCGCAGCGTCAGATCGCCGCGATGACCGGCCAGTCGCAGTCCGAGGTGTCCGAGATCCTCAAGGGTCGCCAGGTGATGGCGTACGACGTGCTCACCCGCATCGCTGACGGCCTTGGTGTCCCCCGGGGATACATGGGTCTCGCCTATGACGAGGCGACAGCGATAAAGGTCGTCGGCGCTGCCGACGGCCAGCAGGCGGAGGAGGACGAGTCCGTGAAGCGACGGAGGTTCCTCGCGCACGCCGCCCAGGTCACGATGGGCGCGGCGGTGTTCGGTCCGGAATCGGGTACGTGGTCGGCGGGACCCGCGAAGACGCCCGCCCCCGGGCGGATCGGCATGACCGACGTCCGCCAGGTGGAAGCCGCGACCAGAGCGCTCCGATCCCTCGACTACCAGTACGGCGGCGGTTTCTGCCGCGACGCCGTGGTCGCCCAGCTGTCCTGGGGACAGCAGATGCTCGAGTCCAACGGCACCGAGATGGTCAAGAGCAGGCTGTACGTCGCGCTCGCCGACCTGCACAGCCTGGCCGGCTGGACCTCCTTCGACACCGGCCTCATGGATTCCGCCCGCGGTCACTTCGCGAACGCGCTGGACCTGGCCAAACAGGGCGACAGTCATCCGCTGGTGGCCAACGTGCTGTACCGGATGGGCCGGGTCTACCTGCACAACGACGCCCCCAACGACGCGTTGAAACTGTTCCAGCTCGGCCAGATCGCCGCCCAGGAATCGGGCTCGGAGCTGGCGGTCGCCGTGCTCTGCGCCAACGAGGCCTGGGCCTACGCGATGATGGGCAACGAGGAGCAGGCCACGAAGCTGCTCGGCCGGAGCAAGGACGAGTTCGCCCGCGCCGATCTGGCCGAGGCCGAGTCCTGGGTCAAGTTCTTCACCGAGACCGACGTCTACGCCATGATCGGCACGGTCCACACCGTGCTCGCCGAGAAGAACGCCGAGCACACCAAGTACGCCATCCCGGCGCTCACCAAGGCCGTCGAGTCCTACACCGACGACATGGCCCGCAGCAAGACGTTCATGCTCAGCGCGCTGGCCACGAATCACCTGCTCGAAGGCGACCTCGATCATGGCGCCAAGGTGGGTTCGAAGGCCATCGACTGCGCCGAGGGCATCAAGTCGGAGCGGGTGAAGGACCGGATGCGGCCCTTACAGGTCGAGGCGGAACGCCGCCGGAACAACGCGGACGCCCGTGACCTCGCCGACCGCCTCAACTCCTTCTACGCAGCCTGAGCCGATCGGTCCGGGCGGCCGGTTCACGCCCGCCATCCTGCGCGACGCCCTCGGGCGGACGTGCGATCTGCTGGGTGTGGACCCCGAAGGCGCCCGCCTGCTGAGGTTCACCAACAACGCCGTCTACGAGCTGGCGAGCGCGCCGTTCGTCGTCCGGATCGTCGGATCGACCCAGCTGCGGCACCGCGTCGGCACGGTCGTGCGGGTCGCGCGGCATTTCGAACGGCACGACGTGCCCGCCATCCGCCTCGTTCCCGGCTTCGACCAGCCGTTGCCGGTCGGCGAACATCTCGTGACGGTCTGGTGGAAGGTGCCGGGGACCGGCCGGAAGGCCAAGGCGGCCGATCTCGCCGCGTTGCTGCGCCGGGTCCACGCGCTCGAACCGCCGGAGGGGCTCGCCGAATGGGCGCCGTTCGCCGCGATCCGCGCCCGGGTTTCGGACGCGGAGGAGCTGGACGACGGCGATCGGCGGTTCCTGCTGGAACGCTGTGCCGAGGTCGAAGCCGCGCTCGCGAACCTCGACTTCCCCTTGCCCCGTGGCCTCGTCCACGGGGACGCGCACACCGGGAATGTGATCCCGGGACCGGACGGGCCGGTGCTGTGCGATTTCGATTCGTCCTGTGTCGGGCCGCCGGAATGGGATCTGACGCCGCTCGCCGTCGGCCGTGAACGGTTCGGTGATCCACCCGCCCGCTATCGGGTGTTCGCGCTGCGATACGGATTCGACGTGACCACTTGGTCCGGGTTCTCGGTACTGCGCGCCATCCGTGAACTGAAGCTCACGACGAGTGTTCTCCCGATTCTCCGCAGCCATCCCAGCGTGCGGGATGAACTGCGGAAACGGTTGAACGATCTCCGGCACGGACGCACGGGGGCACGCTGGAACCGGTATCGGTGACGCACCCGGGAAAGGCATCTGCACGTGCATTCGCCGACGGCGAATGACCGTTCGTCGCTTGTCCGAATTCGCCGATCAATCGGTGACGAATTCGCCCGGGCTAATCACTTCTCCCGGCCCAATGCTCCCCCGAATGTGCAACTTGCAGCTACGCTGAGTCATTCGGTGCGGCGAGTTCACCCGGTCGTCGGGTACCGATCGGTGCCCTCGGATCAGAGTCGCTCCAGTCGCGTGCGCAGAGCGTCAGCCTCCGGACGGCCGAGGCCGACGAGGATGGGCAACGCCCGGTCGTAGAACCGCCTGGCCTCCTCGGGATTTCCCTCCGCCTCGGCGACCTCGCCGAAGGCGGACAGCGCCCTGGCGACCTCGAACCGCGACCCGCTCGCCTCCATGGTGGCGAGCGACGCTTCGAGTTCGGTCCGCGCGGCCGCGAGATCCCCGGTCGCGGTGAGGGCACGGCCGAGTTCGGTCCGGGCGCGGGCCACGTTGTAGGGATCGGCGGCCAGCACTTCGCGAGCGCGGGTGAGGTGCTCGATCGCGGCTTCCGGCCGCCCGGCCCGGAGCTGGGTCGAGCCGAGGTTGATCAGCGCGAGCCCGAGGTCGTGCGTCCGGTTCTGGCGCTCGCTCAGCCGGTGGTCCTCGGTGAACCAGTTCACCGCGTCTTCGAGCCTGCCCTGCGCCAGCGCGACCAGGCCGAGCCCTTCCACCGACCGGATCTCGACGACCTCGTTCCCGGCCTTCCGCGCGGCTTCGCGGCCCGCCTCGTAATGCGCGACGGCTTCGTCGTACCGGCCGGTGCCGCGGCAGGCGGCCCCACTGCGGTTGTGCATCAGGGCCTCGGCGGAGGCGTTGCCCCACGCCCGCGCGCACCGCACACCGGCCTGGCTCACCTTCAGGAAGTCCGGATAGTGCTTGCGCAGCAGGAAGAGCGGCCACATCGCGGCGGCGAGCTGCCAACCGAGTTCCGGCAGCTGCCACGTTTCGGCGGTCTCGACGGCGGCGATGAGGTTCTCGCGTTCCCGTTCGAGCCAGGCGAGTTCTTCTTCGGCGGACTCGAACGAGACCGGGGTCGGCGGCCGGTATTCGTACCGGTACGGGATCGGGTCCTGGTCGGGGACCGTCATCGCGGTGGTCTTGGAGGCCGTGAACAGGTACCACTCGAGCATGCGGCGCACCGCGATGTCGCGGTCGTACTCGTTGCCCGCCGTCTTCTCCTTGGCGTGCAGCCGCGCGAGGTCGTGGAAGGTGTACCGGTCGTCGCCGCGGTCGATCAGCAGGCCGACGTCGACGAGCTGGTCCAGCAGGTCTTCGGCGACCTCTTCGCGGACGGCGATCGACGCGGCGGCCACGCCGACGCCGAAGTCGGGCCCTGGATGCAGGCCGAGCGCCGCGTACAGCGCGGCCGCGTCCGAGGGGAGTTCGTCGTAGGAGAGGTTGAAGCTGGCTTCCACCGATTGCGCCTCTTTCGTCGAGAGCGTGGCCAGTCGACGATATTCCTTCCCCAGCTCGGTGGCGATCTTCTCCAGCGACATCTTCGGCCGCCCCGCGAGCTTGGCGCTGACCGTGGTGAGGGCGATCGGCAGGCCGCCGCACAGGTCGGCGATGGCCCGCGCCTGGGCGGCTTCGGCACTGACCCGTTCCTCGCCGACCGCGCGGCCCAGCAGTTCGGCGCTGTGCGCGGAACCGAAGGGCGCCAGCTCGACCAGCCGCGCGCCATGTTCGGTCTGGAGCCTGCCGAGGCGGCGCCTCGACGTCACGATCACGAGGCTTCCGCCGCCGATGGGCAACAGCGGCAGCACCTGTTCGGTCGAACCGGCGTTGTCGAGCAGCACGAGCAACGGTTGTTCGGTGGTCGTCGTGCGGTAGAGGGCGGTGAGCTCTTCGACGTCCGCGGGCAGCCCTTCCGGCGGAACACCCAAGGCCCGGAGGAACCGGCCGAGCGCTTCGCTCGCGGTGAGCGGGCCGTTGGCGCTGAAGCCGCCGAGATCCGCCCAGAGGTGCCCGGCCGGGAACCGGTCGCCGAGGTGCCGGGCCCACGCGGTGGCCAGCGCCGTCTTCCCGATCCCGCCCTGACCGCTGATCAGGTGCACCGACGGCCTGTCGGTGTCGTCCTGGGACAGGAGCTTGTCGAGCAGCGCGAGCTCGGCCGTGCGGTTGGTGAAATGCGCGGGCGCGGGTGGGAGCTGACGCGGCCCCGAACTGACCTGCCTGGTGAGTTTCACCGCCGATCGCTGGCGCGGTACCTGTGGCGTGCTGACTTCACTTTCACCCGGCAACGGGCCGCCCATCTACCATCCCCTCTTCGGGTTAACCCCAGCGAACGCGTAGAGCATCCCGGCGCAGGTCCGATGAGGACAGCGAAATCGGTCAAATGCGGCCGGATGGAGCAAGGCGTGTAACAGCTCGCGAAAAAGTCGTGCCGATGATGTCGAGACCGGCCCGGTGGCTTCGTCCCCGGGGCGGACGCGGCCGGAGTGGCCGCGCGCGAACCGGAGGACGGACATGCGCAAGCTCATCGTTCAGCAGTGGGTCACCGTCGACAACATCGCCGCGGAGGAAGACGGCGGCCTGAGCTTCGTGCCGGGGGAGCCCTTCTCCGAGAAGACTGAGCCGGCGTACAAGGCGAGCGTGATGGGGCTCGTCGATTCGGTCGACACGATGATCCTCGGCGCGAACACCTACGCCATGGCCAAGGACTACTGGCCCCACGCCGAAGAGCAGGGCGAGTACGGCGAGAAGGTCAACAACCTCACCAAGTTCGTCGCCTCGGCCAAGCTGGAGGACGCCCCTTGGGGTGGCTTCCACGCCGCGACCGTGACACGCGACCCGGCCGCCACCGTCCGCGAGCTCAAGGAACAGAGTGGCAAGAACCTGTGGCTGGGGGGGAGCCTGACCCTGATGCGGTCGCTGCTGGACGCCGGCCTCGTCGACGAGGTCCGGATGATGGTCTGCCCGGTGTCGCTCGGCAAGGGGACGCGCGTCTTCGAGGATCGGCGGAACCTCAAGCCGATCGAAGCCACCGCGTTCGAGAACGGCGTCGTGATCCTGCGGTACGCGGTGGAGAACTAGGTCGTCGGCACGACCGGGGCTCGCGTGAGGACGACGGCGAAGCCGAACGCGAGCCCCATCACGGTCAGCTCCAGCGTCGCCCACGCGGCCAGCGCCGTCCGGTTGTGCCGGATGATCCGCGGCATCAGCTTCCAGCGCGTGTACGCGCCGAGGCCCGCGATCACGCCGGTGCACAACAGCTTCAGCAGCACCAGTTGCCCGTACGGCGTGGTGAAGACGCCTTCCCAGAAACCGAGCGACGGGTTGAGCGAGATCTCGATCAGCCCGTTGAACAGCCCGGTCGCCGCGCCGAGGATCAGGCACAGCGTCGCGAGTTTGGAGAACCGCGGCAGGGCGTGCGCCAGCAGGGTCCGGTTCCCGACGAGCAGCACCGCCATCGCGCCGAGCCCGCCGGTCCAGGCCACGGCGCTCATCACGTGTAGTTCCATCGAGATCATCGTGTAGTCGTGGTAGTTCCAGTTCGACGCGTGCCCGGTGACCGGCAGCGGCAGCAGCGCGAACAGGCCCAGCCCGACGCGGACCTCGGCGGGCACCTTCTCGCCGTGCTTCAGGGCGAGGACGCCGAGCCCCGCGTGCAGCAGGGCCAGCACCGCCACGATCAGCAGCGCCTTCCCGGCGCCGACGTCGGCGATGTAGCTGCCGACGTCGGACATGGACAGCGTGCTGGAACCCGGGCGGTATTCGGCGGTCTGCAGGATCAGCGCGACGAGCGCGGTGGTCGCCCAGACCAGCGCGGCCGCGACGCTCGCGGGCCGCGCGATCCGCATGATCGGCTCGGAGAGCTTCGGCCGGTCGTAGCCGACCAGCACCGAAAGCAGCGCCAGCCCGATCGTGGCGACCGCCGAGATGTCCAGCAGCACCCGCACGATCGGGATCGAGACCGAGACCACCTCGCTGACCTGCGCGACCCCGGGGACCGGGGCGGTGGCCGTCAGCGCGACACCGATCAGGGCACCGACGATGCCCGCCGTCACCACGCAGAACAGGACGGCGACGCGGGCACGCGAGGTGGTCTCGGCCTGGGTCATGAGCCGCTCTTCTCCTTGTCACCCGCGCCGGTGCGCAGCGCGACGGTCAGTCCGACGGCGAGCAGCACGACGGCGCCCGCGATCCACACCCAGATCGGCACGCCGGACGAGCCTTCGCCGCCGGACGCCGGGGTCGTCTCGGCCTGGCCCGCGTTGCTGCGCGCGGCGTCGGCGCTCGCCGGGGTCCCGGTGCCCGCGGCGGTCAGGGTGAACGGCACCTCACCGGTCACGGCGTGCCCGTCCGCGGACAGGATCCGGTAGCCGATCTTGTACTCGCCCGCCGGGCCGAGCGGCCGCAGCGGCACGGTCACGACGCTGTCGCGGACCTCGACCTGGCCTTCGGCCCACTGGCCGCCGCCCGGTCCGATGACCGCGATCTGGTTGACGTTCGCGTTCTGGACGTACTGGTCGAACGTGAGCGTGATCTTCGCGGGGCCGGCGGCGATCGAAGCGCCCTTCGCCGGGTCCGAGGAGATCAGGACGTTGTGCGCCAGCGCCGGGGTGGCGGTGGCGAGCCACGCCACCCCGGTGATCGCCAGCGCGACGATCGCTTTACGCATCTACTTGGTTCCCTCGGTGTTGCTGGCGGTGGCGCGGCGGGCGCGCAGGGTGGCACCGGCGCCGACGCCGAGGCCGAGCGCGCCGACGACCAGGCCCGCGCCGCCGAGCCAGCGGGCGGTGTTGTCGGAGGACGACGCGGCGTGCGACTCCTCGGACGTGGCCTTCGTGTCGGTGCCGTGGCCGCCGCCGTGTCCGTCGGCGCTCTTCTCGGCGAGCTTCACCGTCGGCGCGGGGTGCTCGGGTTCCTCACCGGAGGCCGGGGTCGGCTGGTTCCACTCGACGACCTTGCCGTTCTCGTAGGTCTGGGTGGCGGGGAACTCGATCGTGTCGACGTTGGCCGGGAACTTGCCCGCGCTGATCTGGAACTCCTGGAACTCGGTCGACCCGGCGGCGATCTTCGTGCCGGGCTCCGCGGTCCAGGAGACCTTGGTGACGGCCTCGGTGATCTGCGTGCCGGAGTCGGTGGTCACCGGGGCGGGCAGCTTGGACTTGACGACCTCGGCCTTCCAGCCGGGAAGCGGCTTGGCGCGCACGGAGCTGAGCGCGTACTCGGGCTTGACGGTGATCTCGACCTTGACCGTGCCGGCGTCCTTCTCCTCGTTGGGGACGCGGAAGAAGATCGATCCGTAGCCGCCCTTCGACGGCTGGGGGCCGTAGACGTTGGCGGTGACGTGGGCCGAGGCGACCCCGGCGGACAGCAGGCCGGCGATACCGACGGTGGCGGCCAGGAAACCGGCGCGCTTGAAGACGTGCTTGGACACGAAGAACTCCTGAACGTGATCGAGACGGCGGGTTCGGGGACCTCGCCGATTACGGGGGATGAGCTGGGGTTCAGGAGAACAGCGGCGGACCGCGCCTGCCGTGGACGCGGCGGAGGTCGACGCCGACGAGATGCCCGGGTCCGGCCGGACGGGCGAGCACCGGGGACGCCACCGCGGCGGGCACCGGGAGCGCGTTGAGGATGAAGGGGACCAGCGCGCGCAGGCAGGAGAGGACGCCGAGCAGCAGTCCGTCGGCCTTGGCCAGCAGCAGCGCGGTGATCAGCGTGGCGACGACGTGCGCGACGGTCATCGCGAGGCCGCCCGAGATCGGGGCGGGCTCGTCGTGCACGAGTTCGTGCGTGCTCAGCGAACTGAGCACGAGGTGCATCACGACCTGACCGGCGCCGAGGTCGACGATGGTGGCCAGCGGCCCGCGCGCCTTCGCGGCGAGCGCGGCGGCGTTCCAGCCGATCAGCACGGTGAGCAACAACGTCATCGCCGTATCGGGGAGATCGCCGTCCCCGATCATGTGAGCGGTCACGGCCAGCGCTGCAGAACTCACACCGAGCAAGCCGCCACGTACAGCGCGTAACGCGCTTCGGTGATGGCGGCCTTTACTCACGGGTGAAGGGTATTCGACGGACATCCGCGTGGTCGATCTCCTCCCGGCTGATGAGCAGGGGGAAAGACGGCGTGTGCGTTTGCCCGATCAGGCCGGATGGGGCAGGTTGACGGGATAAAAGGCGGTAAACAGGGGTTTGACCGCGCGGCTTTTGGGTAGTCAGGCTCCCGATACAGCTACTCCGAATGGGTGAGGAGTCTCACTCAGAGGCGGCGGGAGAACCAGCACGCGATGAATCTCTTCGAGTACATCTCGGATCGGTGGGACAGACTCGCCCTCCAAGGGCTCCTCCATGTCAGCGCGGTCGTGCAGTGCACGATCCTGGCCGCCGTCCTCGGCGTGGTGATCGGTGTCGCCGTCTACCGCAGCCCGATCGGGTCGGCCGTGGCCACGGCGCTGGCGAGCACGATTCTCACCGTCCCCTCCTTCGCTCTCCTGGGGCTGCTCATCCCCGTGTTCGGCCTCGGCGCGAACACCACGGTCATCGCCCTCGTGCTCTACGCGCTGCTGCCGATCGTGCGGAACACGATCGTCGGGCTGAGCGGCGTGGATCCGGCGGTCAGCGACGCGGCGCGCGGGATCGGCATGAGCCGGTTCGGCGTGCTGACCAGGGTGGAGCTGCGGCTCGCCTGGCCCGCGATCCTCGCCGGCATGCGGGTCGCGACGCAGATGCTCATGGGCATCGCGGTCATCGCGGCCTACGCGAAGGGACCGGGCCTCGGCTCGGAGGTCTTCTCCGGCCTCACCAACGCGGGGAGCACGAACTCCCTCAACCAGGCACTGACCGGGACGCTCGGGGTGGTCGTCCTCGCGCTGGTCCTCGACGCCGTTTACGTCCTGATCAACCGTTTGACCGTCTCTAGGGGTGTCCGTGGCTGAGTCTCAAACCGTATCCGGCGTCGAAATCGAGCTGGAGAACGTCACGAAGCGCTACCCCGGCACCCGGGAGCCCGCGGTCGACGACTTCTCGATGGTGGTGCCCGCGGGCAAGATCGTGGTCTTCGTCGGCCCGTCCGGCTGCGGCAAGACCACGACCATGCGGATGATCAACCGGCTGATCGAGCCGACGTCGGGCCGCATCACCATCGGCGGCGACGACGCGCTGAAACTCGACGTCGACACCCTGCGCCGTCGCATCGGCTACGCGATCCAGCAGGCCGGGCTGTTCCCGCACTTCACCGTCGCGCAGAACATCGCCGTGGTGCCGGGGCTGCTCGGCTGGGACAAGAAGAAGGTCAACGACCGGGTCGAGGAGATGATGGACCTCGTCGGGCTGGACCCGGCCGATTTCCGCGACCGGTACCCGCGTCAGCTGTCCGGTGGACAGCAGCAGCGCGTCGGCGTCGCGCGGGCGCTCGCGGCGGACCCGCCGGTGCTGCTGATGGACGAACCGTTCGGCGCGGTCGACCCGATCACTCGCGGCAACCTGCAGGACGAACTGCTGCGGCTCCAGACCGAGCTGAAGAAGACGATCGTCTTCGTCACCCACGACTTCGACGAGGCCGTGAAGCTCGGCGACAAGATCGCGGTGCTCGGCAACCAGTCGAAGATCCTCCAGTACGACACCCCGGACGCCATCCTCGCGAACCCGGCCGACGACACCGTCGCCGGTTTCGTCGGCGCCGGTGCCTCGCTGAAGCAGTTGACGCTGCTGCGGGTCCGCGACGTCGAGCTGAAGCAGGACGCGCTGACGGCGACGGTGAGCGAGTCGCCGTCCTCGGTGCGCGAGAAGCTCACCCAGCAGCGGAAGCATTTCGTGCTGGTGCTCGACCAGCGCCGTCGTCCGATGCGGTGGGTGCACGTCCGTGAGCTGACCGCGGCGTCGTCGCTGGCCACCGCGGGCAAACCGCTTCGCGACTCGGTCAGCCTTCAGTCGACCCTGCAGGACGCACTCGAAGCCATGCTCGCCGAGGGCGGCAGCGTCCCGGTGACCGGCGCGCGCGGCGAGTACGCGGGGACGATCGAGCTCGACACCGTCATCTCGACGATCCAGCAGCTGCGCGAGGAGCACTCCGACGACAGCCCGGCGGAAGGTGTGACCGCATGACGGCCGCCGTCGATACCGGCTTCTCCACCGAATCCTCGTCCAGAAGCGCCGAACGGGTCCGGCTGTTCGCCCAGCCCGCCGCGGTGCTGCTGATCGTCGCCGGCGTGCTGATCTGGGTCTTCGCCAGTGACCTCACCGCGACGGAAAAGGAAACCCTCAACGCCGCCGGGCTGCTGGCCGCGCTGCGCGACCACCTGGCGATGACCGTCGTGGTCACCGCGATCGTGGTCGCGGTGGCGGTGCCGCTCGGCGTGCTCGTCACGCGGCCCTGGGCGAAATGGGCGGCTCCGGTGTTCCTGGCGATCGCGAACATCGGGCAGGCCGCGCCCGCGCTCGGTGTGCTGGTGCTGTGGTTCATCGTCACCGGCGCCACCGGCGGGCTGTGGGTCGCGGCGCTGCCGCTGGCGTTCTACTCGCTGCTTCCGGTGCTGCGGAACACGATGGTCGGCCTGCAGCAGGTCGAGCCCGCACTGATCGACGCCGGCCGCGGGATCGGCATGTCGGCCTCCGGCGTGCTGTGGCGAGTGGAGTTCCCGCTGGCCATCCCGCTGATCCTGGCCGGTCTGCGGACCTCGCTGGTGCTGGCCGTCGGCACGGCGACCTTCGGCATGTTCGTGAACGCCGGTGGTTTCGGCCTGCTCATCGACACCGGCTACAAGCTCAACCTGACGAAGGTGCTGATCACCGGCTCGGTGCTCGCCGTCGCACTGGCGCTGCTGGTGGACTGGCTCGGCGCGGTGGCGGAACAGTTCTTCGGACCGAAGGGACTGCGCTGACATGCGACGTCTGAAAGCACTGTTCGGCGCGGTTCTGTTGTGCGGCACGCTTTCCGCGTGCGGGCTCGAGGTCAACACCGCGCTCCCGTACAAGATCGAACCCGGTTCCATCCAGCCCATCGAGTCGCTCAAGGGGGTCACGGTGACGGTGGGGTCGAAGGACTTCACCGAGAACATCATCCTGGGCTACATGGCCGAGATGGCGCTTTCCGCGGCGGGCGCGGACGTCGTCGACCTGACCGACATCAAGGGCTCGAACTCGTCGCGGCAGGCTCTGCTCGCCGGACAGACCGACGTCACCTGGGAGTACACCGGCACCGGCTGGATCAACTACCAGGGCAACGAACTCCCCGTCCCCGGTGGGGAGCAAGCCCAGTACGAAGCCACGAAGGCGGCGGACGAGGCGAAGTTCGGCGTCACCTGGCTGAACTACTCGCCGCTCAACGACCAGTACGCCTTCGCGGTCACCGAAGCCTACGGCGCGGCGAACAACCTGAAGACGACGTCGGACCTGGCGGCGTTCCTGAAGCGGAAGCCCGACCAGAACGTGTTCTGCCTGGAGACCGAATTCACCAGCCGCCAGGACGGTTTCCCCGCCGCCGTGCGCGCGTACGGGTTCCAGAACCCGGTGATCAAGAACTTCGGCATCGGCACGATCTACTCGGCCGTGGCGAGCGGGACCTGCCCGATCGGTGAGATCTTCACGACCGACGGCCGGATCGCCGGGCTCAACCTTCGTGTCCTCGAAGACGACAAGAAGGCGTTCCCGCAGTACAACGCCGTGCCGACGCTGCGGACGGAATTCCTGAAGCAGCACCCGGAAATCCGCGGACCGCTCGAAGCCGTCGCCGCGGCCCTCGACAACAAGCAGATGATCGAGCTGTGCAAGCAGGTCGACGTCGACGGTCGAGACCAGGGCGAGGTCGCCTACGAGTGGATGAAGAAAAAGGGCTTCATCTCCTAGCCGGGGGCTGAAGGGGACTTTCCCCGCATCACACGCGACGAAGGGAGCTTTCCTCGCATCTCATGCGGGGAAAGCTCCCTTCAGCTCGCTCAGATCCCCAGCCGGTGCAGCAGCTTCCCCTCCAGCTGGTCCAGCTCCCCGGCCACGGCGCGGTGCGCCGCCTTCCGCCGCGCGGCCGGCATCCGCTCCGAAGCGCGAACGGTCGCCGAAAGCTGCTCCAGCGTCCCCTGGGTGTCCTTCGCGAAGGCCGCGTCGGCGTCGGTCGCCTTCGCAGACCTCTTCAGCTCCGCGAGCCCCTGCGTCAGCCCCGCGATCCGCGCGTGCAACGCGGCACCGCGCCCGCTGTACTCGCCGAGCTGGTCGACGGCCACACCGAGCTTCTTCGCTTGATAACGGTCGTACAGCTCCCGTGCGGCACCCGCCGCCCGGACGGCGTACGGCGCGATCACCGGCAGTACGGCCGGGCCGAGCACTTTGGCCACCGCGACGGCGTTCTTCGCCTTCTTCGGGGTGAACTTGCCTTCGCCCTCGATGGCTTTGGCCTTGCGCGCCATGGCACCTCCCACGCTGTGTCACAGACGAACTTACTGGTCCCCGATGTGGCGGGCATGTCGGCTTGCCGGACGCCTTCTAGAGTGTTGTCTGTGAGTAACGAGGTGCTACTGGACGCGGGAGCGGTGAGCCGCTGCCGGCGTCGCGTGCACCTGGAACACGATCCGGCGATGCGCGAGGTCCCGCTCGCTCCGCCCGACCCCGCCGCGCAGCAGCGGATCGCCGACGCGTCGGCGCATCGCGAGGCGATCGTGCAGCGCCTCATGGACGCGACGGGACCCGACGCGACCTGGGTCAAGATCCCCCGCGACCTCCCGGCCGCCGAGCGCGTGCAGCTCACCGAAGAGGCCTTCGCCGCCGAAGCGCGCTACATCTGGGGCGCGCTGCTCCCGGTGGATCGCGCCGGTCACCGGCGTGGTGGCTCCGAACTCCTGGTCCACAGCGGCGACGGATACGTGCCGGTGCTGGTCGTACGGCACCGCATCACCGATCGCGGCGCGGGCGCGCCGACCACGGTGATGACCGACCTCGACCCGGCGAACCGGGTACCCGATCCGGCGCGAAAGGTCCGCTCGCAGCCGCGGGACCAGATGCGGCTCGCGCACCTCTACCGGATGCTCGAAGCGCTCGGGAAGCACGAAGGACACCGCGCGATCGGCGGCGTCATCGGGCTCGACGCGGACGTCGTCGTCTGGCACGACCTGTCCGCGGCCACCTGGCCGGGCGGCCGAAGCGCGCTGACGGAGTACCAGAGCCGCTTCGCCGACAGGCTCGCCATCGCGACCGCCGCCGCCGAAGGCGAGGAGCCGCTCGCCGAGCCGTCCCGCGTCCTCGAATGCCGTCGTTGCCCGTGGTGGCCGACGTGCGAGGTCGTGCTCACCGAAACCCGCGACGTCAGCCTGGTCGTCCGCGGCGAGGACGCGATGGAGCTGCGCCGCGCCGGAGTGTCCACTGTGGACAAGCTGGCCGCGCTCGATCCGGCCGACGAGCCGCCGCCGATGAACTGGACCGGCGGCACGTTCGCCGACGCGATCATCCTCGCGCGCGCCTGGCTCGCCGACCTCACGATGGTGCGCAAGGTCGACCGCGTCGAGGTCTCACGCGGCGACGTCGAGGTCGACGTCGACATGGAGAGCTTCGGCGATTCCGGCGCGTACCTGTGGGGTTCGCTGTTGACGGGCGCCGACATCGGGATGGAGCAGGGTTATCGCGCGTTCGCGACGTGGGAGCCGCTGCCGACCGCGGACGAGGCCCGGTCGTTCGCCGAGTTCTGGGCCTGGTTCACCGAAGTCCGCGAGCGCACGCTCGCCGCGGGCCTGACCTTCCGCGCCTACTGCTACAACGCGCTCGCCGAGAACCGCTGGCTCTTCGGTTCCGCCGACCGGTTCGGCGAGTACCCCGGCGTGCCGAAGAAGGCCGAGATCGCGTCCTTTGTGGACTCCGAGGAGTGGATCGACCTCTTCCGCAGCGTCACCGACCAGTTCCTCTGCTCGCACGGCAAGGGGCTCAAGGTGATCGCGCCGGTCGCCGGATTCGCCTGGCGCGACCCGGAAGCGGGCGGCGAGGCGTCGATGCGGTGGTATCGCGACGCCGTCGGCATGGACGGCGGAGTGCCGGACGCCGCCCAGCGGGACCGCCTGCTGCGCTACAACGAGGACGACGTCCTGGCGACGCACGCGCTGCGGAACTGGATGACCGACCACGCGCAGACCTCCGTGCCGTACATGAACGACCTCTGACCACCCGATCGCCGGGCGCCTTGCGATCACCCTCGTCCCTGCGGATACTCGTAGACGAATACTCGTCAACGAGGAGGCCTGGTGAAACGGCGAAAGGTCGGGAATCTGCTCGCGTTGGCGATCCTGTCGACACTGAACGAGCGCCCGATGCATCCGTACGAAATGGCCTCGATCCTGAAGAGCCGCGGCAAGGACCGCGACATGGGGATCAAATGGGGCTCGTTCTACACGGTCGTCGGCAACCTGCGGAAACACGCCTTCATCGAGGCCGTCCAGAGCGGCCGCGAGGGCGCCCGCCCCGAACGCACGGTGTACCGGATCACCGACGCCGGCCGTGACGAAATGCTCGACTGGTTGCGCGAACTGCTCGGCGAACTCGCGCCGGAGGAGCCGAAGTTCGTCGCCGGCCTGTCGGTGCTGGGCTGGCTCGGGCCGGACGAGGTGATCGCCCTCTTCCGCACCCGGCTGGCCGCACTGGACGAAGACATCGCCGCGACGCGGGCCGAACTGGCGCGGCTCATCGAGGAGATCCCGCGGCTGGTGCTGCTCGAACTCGAATACCACCTGGCGATCCGAGTGGCGGAAGCCGAATGGGTCCGCTCGATCCTCGGAGAACTGACTTCCGGTGCCATGCCCGGTCTCGCCGAATGGCGGGCCCTGTTGGCCGAAAGGGGGACTACCGGCTAGCCGAAAGAGCCCCGGCGAGGTGTTGCAGCACCCCGCCGGGGCGACGATCCCGCAACCGGAACCCGGCCACGAGACGGCACTTCGAGGATAACCGGGCTCCGGGAATCAACCTGGAGTGACCATGACGAACATCAAGGACAGGAAGCGCTTCAAGCTCATCCCGGAGATGGGCGGTGCGCTGGCGCGAAACTACGCCCGGCAGCGCGGCACCGAACCGCAGATCGCACTCTGGCGGACGCAGGCCCGCGAACTCACCGCGAACCTGCCGGAAGGCGCGAAGATCCTCGAGGTCGCCTTCGGCCCCGGCTACTTCGCCGTCGAGCTGGCGCGGCTCGGGTTCTCCGTCACCGGACTGGACGTCGCGCCGACGTTCGTGGAGATCGCGAGCGAGTACGCCCGGGCCGAAGGCGTGGACGTCGAATTCCGCGAGGGCGACGTCGCGGCGATGCCGTTCGACGACGAGACGTTCGGCCTCGTCGTCTGCCAGGCCGCGTTCAAGAACTTCGTGTGGCCGGTGAAGTCGCTCGACGAGATGTACCGCGTGCTGCGCCCCGGCGGTACGGCCGTGGTGCAGGACATGAACCGGGAGGCGACCGACGGTGACATCGTGCGTGAGGTCGCGAGCATGAAGCTCGGCAGGCTGGCCGCGCTGACGACCCGGCAGACGCTCGGCCAACTGCGGCGGCGCGCTTACACGCCTGCCGATTTCAGCGGGCTGGTCGCGGAAACGGCGTTCCGGACCTGCGAGGTCACCACGGCCGGAATCGGCCTGGACGTCCGCCTCACCCGTCCCTGATCTGACATGAAGGAGTCCTTCATCGCAAAATTCGCGATGAAGGACTCCTTCATGTCACGAGGACAGGCTCAGCGAGGGGCCATGCGCAGCGAGCCGTCCATCCGGATGACCTCGCCGTTCAGGTAGTCGTGGTCGATCAGCGACAGCGCGAGCTGCGCGTACTCGTCCGGCCGCGCGAGCCGCTTCGGGAACGGCACGCCCTCGGCCAGCGAAGCGCGGAACTCCTCGCTCACCGTCGCCAGCATGGGGGTGTCGACGATGCCCGGCGCGATGGTCAGCACGCGGATCCCGTGCGACGCCAGGTCGCGCGCGGCGGGCAGGGTCATCCCGACGATGCCGCCCTTGGACGAGGAGTACGCGACCTGCCCGATCTGGCCGTCGAAGGCGGCGATCGACGCGGTGTTGATGATGACGCCGCGCGCGTTGTCGGCCAGCGGCTCGGTCTTGGCGATGGCCTCGGCGGCCAGCGTCAGCACGTTGAAGGAGCCGATCAGGTTGATCTGGACGACCTTCGCGTACAGAGCGAGGTCGTGCGGGCCCTTCTTCGAAAGGATCCGCGCGGACGGCCCGATGCCGGCGCAGTTCACCACGGTCCGCAGCGGCACCCCGGACTCGGCCGCGGTCGCGACCGCGGTCCGCACCTGCTCCGGGTCGGTCACGTCGGCTTCGACGTAGGTGACGTTCTCGACCTGCTCGGCGTTCTCGATGGCACCGGCGAGGTCCAGCGCGAAGACCCGCGCGCCCTTCGCGGCGAGCGCCTTCGCGGTCGCGCCGCCGAGCCCGGACGCGCCACCCGTGACCAGCGCCGCGGTATCGGTGATCTGCATGTTCTCCCTTTCGTCGGCAACCGTTCATAGGTTAACGCTCGTTCGCATCGGGCCCAGGTGGGATGGCTCACTCCGGTGCGCAGCATGTCGTGAGGAGTATTCGGACCTGAAGCATTCCGTTCGCTCGGAGGTCAACTCCGGCTGTCACCTTCAGCAGCATGAGCGCTGCTCGGATCGTGGTGGTGGGGACCGGTTACGTCGGATTGACCACGGGAGCCTGCTTGGCCGGCCTGGGGCATCGAGTCACTTGCGTCGATGTCGACCAGGCGAAGGTCGCAAGGCTCTCCGCCGGACGGGTGGACATCCTGGAGCCGGGATTGTCCGAGCTGGTGTCGAGGGGGCTGACCAGCGGAAGACTCGAGTTCGTGGTCGGCGCGCGCGACGCCGTTCGCGACGCGGAGGCCGTTTTCCTTTGTGTGCCGACACCGATGGGCGCGGGCGGCTCGGCGGACCTGCGGGCGGTCGAGGCCGTGACCACCGAGATCGGCGACGTCATCCCGCCGGGGTGCGCGCTGATCACCAAATCGACCGTTCCGGTGGGGACGTCGAAGCGTATCCAGGCGATGCTCGGCCGCTCGGACGTGCCGGTCGTGTCGAACCCCGAGTTCCTGCGTGAGGGCACCGCGGTGGAGGACTTCCTCGGCCCCGACCGGATCGTCGTCGGCTCGGACGACGTCGCGGCCGCCCGCTGGGTCGGCGATCTCTACGCCGACCTCGCCGCCCCCGTCGTCGTCGCCGACGCGGCCAGCGCGGAACTGGTGAAGTACGCGGCGAACTGCTTCCTCGCGATGAAACTGTCCTATGTGAACTCGATCGCCGAACTGTGCGAACGTCTCGGCGCGGACATCGACCTGGTCACCGAGGGCATGGGCTACGACCGGCGCATCGGCCGCTCGTTCCTCAAGCCCGGCCCCGGCTGGGGCGGCTCGTGCCTGCCGAAGGACACCAGCGCACTGGTCCGGGTCGCCGAGTCGGTGCAGTACGACTTCACGCTGCTCACGTCGGCCATCGAGGAGAACATCGCGCAACGGGACCGGATCGTCGCGAAGATCGCCGGCGCGGTCGGCGGCACGCTGGCCGGTTCGCGGATCGGTGTCCTCGGGCTGGCGTTCAAGGCCGGGACGAACGATCTGCGTGACTCGCCCGCCCTCGCGGTCGCTTCCGTGCTGGGCGCGCTCGGCGCGGAACTCACCGCCTACGACCCCGCCGTCGGTGGCCACATCGACGGAATGACCGTGGTCGACGACCCGTACCAGGTCGCGAAGGCGGCCGACGCCGTCGTCGTGCTGACGGAATGGGACGAGTTCAAACGGCTCGACTGGACGTATATGGCCGAGCAGATGGATGGCGACTCGGTCGTCGACACGCGCAATCTCCTTGACCCGCAACGGATCCTGGACGCCGGCCTGTCGTGGCAGGGTGTCGGGCGGCCGCGTGCGGCGCTGCGGCGGAAGGTCGCCGTCTCCTGACCCACCTGCCTCCCTGGTGTGCTGAACGACCCCTTTCAGGACACCAGGGAGACGAGCTTCATCAGCCCTTCCACGACCTCTTCGGCCGTCGGGCCGTTCTCCGGGTCGAGCATGTGCTGCAGCATCACACCCGAGTTCAGGGCCGTGGCCACCGCGCCGACCCGCCGCTCGTCCGCCTCGGTGAGGGTGTCCTCGTCGATCCCGAGGATGCCCGCCGCCATTCCCCGGCGGCCCTCTCGTTGGGCGGCGGCGAGCTGCTTCCGCAGCTCAGGGTGATGTTCGGACTGCACGAACGCCTCGATCGAGGCGATCCACAGCTGCCGGTTGCGCCCGTAGGAGTCGATCATCGCGCGCCAGGACGCCGCGTACTGCTCCGAGGGTGACGCGTCGGGGTCGACGGCGCTCATCATCTCGACCTGGATCTCCCGGCCCCAGTCGTCCATCGCCTGCGAGAACGCCGTCAGCAGGAGGGCTTCGCGCGATCCGAAGTGGTAGCCGATCGCCGCGTGGCTGACCCCGGCCGCCGTCGCGATGTCCCGCACCGTGGTGCGTGACCAGCCCTTTTCCTTCAAGCACTGGATGGCGCCCGCCATCAGGTCCTCGCGGTTACCCATGCCCGAGATCCTAGACCACACGGTTTATCCACTTGGTTTAACCAAATGGATTGACCAAGCGTGCAAATCTGCCGTACGGTCGCTTCCATCACCACGAACCCCAGGGAGCAGCCATGACGACCACCGTTCTGATCTCCGGCGCCGGCATCGCGGGCCCGGCCCTCGCCTTCTGGCTGCGCAAGCGCGGATTCGCGCCGACCGTCGTCGAACGCGCCCCGGCTCTGCGCGAAGGCGGCAGCGCGGTCGACTTTCGCGGCGAGCAGATGGCCCTGCTGGAGCGCATGGGGATCCTCGAGGACATCCGGGCGAAGGAGACCGCGATGGGCGCGCAGGTCATCGTCGACGTGCGGGGCAAGAAGGTCGCCCAGATGCCGTCGGTTTTCTTCAGCGGCGAAGTCGAGATCGAGCGCGGAGATCTGACTCGTATCCTCTACGACCACACGAAAGACGACGTCGAGTACGTCTTCGGCGAATGGATCACCGGGCTGGAGGAGGTCGCGGACGGCGTCGACGTCTGCTTCGCCCACGGCGAGTCACGCAGATTCGACCTGGTCGTCGGCGCGGACGGGCTGCACTCGGGCGTGCGGCGGCTGACGTTCGGCGAGGAAGAGCGATTCCGCACCGACCTCGGCTTCCACGCCGCGGGTTTCACCGTGCCGAACCACCTCGGGCTGGATCATCTCGGCCAGATCTGCAGCGTCCCCGGGCGCACGGTCATGGTCGCCAGCGGTCGCGACAGTTCGGCCCTCAACGTCAGTCTCGTCTTCGCGTCGGAGTCGCTGGAAGTGCGTCGCCGCGATGGCGACGCGCAGAAGAAGATCCTTGTCGAGCGCTACGCCGACTTCGGCTGGGAAGCACCGAAGCTGCTGGAAGGCCTCGGCGACGTCGATGCGCTGTACTTTGATTCGCTCAGCCAGATCCATCTCGACAAGTGGTCGCAAGGCCGGGTCGTGCTGCTCGGTGACGCGGCCTGGTGCGCGGGTCCGGGCGGTTCGGGCACCGGGCTCGCGATGATGGGCGCGTACGTCCTGGCCGGGGAACTCGCCGCCGCGCAGGGCGACCACGAAGTCGCTTTCGCGCGCTACGAAGAGAAGCTGCGCGGTCCGGTGAAGGTCTCGCAGAAGCAGGCGGCCGGGATCGGCACGTTCCTCGCGCCGAAGACCCGGTTCATGGTCGGCTATCGGAACTTCCTGTACCGGGTGCTGGGCTCGCGGCCGATGACGAAGGTGTTCACGTGGATCACCTCGCGGGCGGCGAACGCGGCGACGCTGGAAAGCTATGACGCTCCGGTGGTCGCACGGGGATAGTTTCGGTGGGTGATGGACCAGAAGGAGTTCCGGAAGGCCTGTTACGAGGCTGCCCGGCGAACCGATGGCCAGGTCACCGAGTTCTTGCCGTCGGAGCGAGGACAGAACTACGAGCAGTGCGGCATCGCCTATCGCCACCGAACCGTCGCGGTGCTGTGGACGCGGGAGTGGCGCGAAGGTGCGAAATGGGACGGAATCGCTCTCGCCGAATCGCCTGCATGGTTCGGCTCGCCCAGCTTCGTGGACGAGCCGGGGTTGCTGGCCGTGCTGGCCGAGCTTCTTCCCCGTGCCCGGATGTTCACCCGGGCCGAGCTCGAGGGACCGCTCGACCTGGCCGTGTGGCCGTGGATCTCCGAGCGAAAGGTCAGGACCCACCGGCCCGGCAACCTCGGCGAAGCCCTCTTCAACTTCTGGGACTGAAAAAGTAGTTAGCAAAGCGTAGTATCGGCCTCGTGTTCACGACCAGGCCGGAACTGGCCGGCACCCACGGCATGGTGGCATCGACGCACTGGCTGGCCTCGGCCACCGGTATGGCGGTGCTCGAAAACGGCGGCAACGCCTTCGACGCGGCGGTGGCGGCCGGGTTCGTCCTGCAGGTCGCCGAGCCGCATCTGTGCGGCCCGGCGGGGCAGGTCCCCGGCATCTTCGTCACCGCCGAGGATCGGACTCCGCGAGTTCTCGCCGGTCAGGGTGTCTCGCCCGCGGCCGCGACGCCGGAGTACTTCGCGGATCTCGGGCTCGACCTGATTCCCGGCAGCGGTTTGCTCCCCGCGACCGTCCCCGGCGCGTGGGACGGCTGGCTGCTGCTCCTGCGGGATCACGGCACGAAGTCGTTGCGCGACGTGCTCGGTTACGCGATCTCGTACGCGCGTAACGGCATTCCGCTGGTCAGCCGGGTCGGGGACACGATCCGCGCGGTGCAGGACCTCTTCACCGAACATTGGCCGACGTCGGCGGCGCTCTGGTTGCCCGACGGCAAGCCCGCCGAAGGATTGCACCACAACCCGGCCCTCGCGGACACCTGGGAGCGGCTGGTCGCCGAGGCCGAGTCGGTCAGCGGACGGGAGGCGCAGATCGACGCCGGACGTCGCGCGTGGTCGCAAGGTTTCGTCGCCGAGGCGATCGAGGCGTTCAGTCGCAAGGCCTTCCGTGACGATTCCGGGCGCGATCACGCCGGTCTCCTCACCGGTGAGGACATCGCGGGCTGGGAAGCGACGTACGAGGACGCGCTACAGGTCGACTTCGGTGACTGGGGCCTGGTGAAGATGGGCGCCTGGACGCAAGGCCCGGCCTTGCTGCAGCAGGCGCGGTTGCTGGACGGCCTGCGCGATGAACTGTCCTATGTGGACGGGATCCCGACGGAACGCACGGTGCACCTGGCCGTCGAGGCGACGAAGCTGGCATTCGCGGATCGTGAGGCTTGGTACGGGGATTCGCCCGACGTGCCGATCGAGTTGCTGATCTCCCGTGAGTACGCGGACGCCCGCCGCGCGTTGATCACCGAAGAAGCGTCCGCTGAACTCCGCCCAGGAGGCCCCTCGCCGCGGTTGCCCGCGATTCTCGAAAAGCTGCGCGGGCTGGAAGCCGGTTCCGGTGCGACGGGGGAGCCGACGGTCGGGCCGCTGGGCGAGACTCGTGGCGACACCGTGCACATCGACGTCGTCGACGCGGCAGGGAACATGATCTCGGTGACGCCGTCGGGTGGTTGGTTGCAGTCGAGCCCGACGATCCCGGAGCTGGGATTCTGTCTCGACTCACGGGGGCAGATGTTCTGGCTGGAACAGGGGTTGCCGAACTCGCTGGCACCTCGGAAACGGCCGCGGATCACGCTTTCGCCGTCGATGGGCCTGCGTGACGGCGAGCCGGTCCTCGCGTTCGGGACCCCGGGCGGCGACCAGCAGGACCAGTGGCAGCTGTGTTTCTGGCTGGCGCACACGCTCGGCGGGCTGAACCTGCAGGAGTCGATCGACTCGCCCGCGTGGCATACGACCGCGTTCCCGAGTTCGTTCTATCCGCGTTCGTGGACGCCGCGGGAAATCGTGGTCGAATCGCGGCTCGGTCAGTCCACAATGGACGCTCTTGCCGCGCGTGGGCACGCCGTCGTCGACGCGGGACCTTGGGCGCTCGGGCGGCTTTCGGCCGTGTCGCGGTCCGGCGGCGTGCTCCGCGCCGCGGCCAACGCGCGCGGCATGCAGGGCTACGCCGCCGGCCGCTGACGCTCTTTAAGCCTCGTGAGTGGTAAGGACGGTTAGAACCGTCCTTACCACTCACGAGGTCACGAGCGCGGCTGTTCCCAGAGCCAGAATTCGATGCCCTGGTTGTCCACACAGTCGGCGCTCAGGCCGTAGGGCTGCTGTTCGGTTTCGCCTGCCTGGCCGCCTTGGGCGCGGACACGGTCGAGAGCGGCGGCGAGGTCGTCGACGGCGTACATGGGTTTCCAGCCCACCTGCCGCCCCGGGCCGCCCCAGAGTCCGCCTTGCAGGCCGGAACCTTCGACACCCCAGCCGCCTTCGACCCGCCCTGGCGAGAACTGCCAGCCCAGAACGGCGCCGTAGAACGCCTTCGCGCGTTCGTCGTCGGGGACCTGGAAGGTGAAGTAGCCCGCTTCGCCGTGCCGGATCGGCGTAGCGCCCGAAGCGGGCCGAGGCGTCGCCTGCGCGACAAGCCACCGCTGGCCGTACGGGTCCTTGATCTCCCCGCTCAGCCCGTGGCCTTCGTCCGCGACGGGACGCCGAAGTTCCCCGCCCAGCTCCACGGCCCGCGCGGCCGACGCGTGCGCGTCCGCGACCTCGACCCGGATCAACGGGCCACCGGCGGGGGCCACGACGATGCCCAGTTCGGGGAATTCCTCCGCGAACATCAGCACGCTGTCCCCGATGGCCAGTTCCGCGTGCCCGACCCGGCCGTCCTCCATCACGATCGGATCGGACCGCCGCCGCGCTCCGAACACCTCGACATAGAAGTCGAGTGCGGCGCGCGCGTCGGTGACCACGAGATAGGGCGTCAGGGAACGTACTTCGGCTGTTTCCGTCATATCGGCTCCATTCAGGACGGCGCGACGAAGGTTGTCGCGCAGTTCGGCGGCGAAGAGCGGGTCAGGCTCCACCGGCTGCGAGGGCGCGCGAAGCGCGTCGAACGGATCAGGCATCGCGACCCTCCTTCTCCTGATAAGCACGCCGGAACGCGGCACGGGCCCGCACGAGCAACGCCTCCGTGGCGTGCACCGTGCGCTCGAGATGGCCGGCGACCTCCGGTACCGGGAGGCCGTCGACGTAGCGAAGCGTCAACGCGGCCTGGTGATGCGCCCCGAGCGACGCGAGCACCTCGCGCGCCAGAAGCGCGTCCAGCCGTTCGTCCCACGGATCGGTGTAGTCCTCCTCGTGGACGAGCCGCAGCCCGCGTTCCTCACGTGCTTTGCGCCGCCAGTGATCGGCGAGCTTGTGCCGGGCGACGCCGATCAGCCACCCGGTGCTCACTGGAGGTGCGAACTCCTTGCGACAGGCCCTCACCGCGCCGAGGAACGTCTCGGACGTCAGCTCCTCGGCGAGGGTGCGATCACCGCACCGGGACAGCAGGTACCCGTAGACCTCCGGCAACGCCGTCTCGTAGAGCGAAAGCAGCGCGAAGGCCGGGTCCCGGTGCACCCGTGGTTCCGTCACATCCCCATCGTCGCTCGGGGAGCCACAACTCCGACGGGTGAAACCGAACTTTCTCAGTTCCGTGTTCGTCAGCTTCGGGGATCCGGCAGGCGCCACCGTGATCACTGGCCGCCTTCCTGCGCCGCCGCCGCGAGGAGGTCGTGCAGCTGGCCGGGGTCTGGGTCACCTGGTACAGGTTGCAGCACCGCGCCGACCAGCGGATTTACATTTACGAGCGTCTGCGAGTCTGTGTCAGGCTACGCGAACATATCGGCAGGTCAACCGGCAGAACGGCGGATCCGTCCGCGATCTAGTGCGAGTGTCTGCGAGTCGACGTCTGCCCCAGATTTTGCCCCAGATCCGCCCTTGGCGTCCGACGTCTGCCCCAACCCGCCCTCAAGCACGGTGAGCTGCGGATACTTCGACAACGCCGCGACGAGCTTCATCCGTGCGGCGGGGGTCTGCTGCACGTACTCCTGCGCCTGGTCGAGGGTGGCGTGTCCGAGGATCTCGGCAATCTGGAACGCGTCTAGGCCGCCCTCGGCGGCGCGTGTGGCCCATCCTCGCCGGATCGTGTACGGGCTGCGGCGCGGCACCTTCGCAGTCTCGGCCGCGTTGTTCATGTGCCAGCCCATCGTGTCGGGGTGCATGATCCGACCGCGCACGGTCAGGAACGTCAGGACACCGCTGCAGGGCAGGCCGTCGCTGTGGGCGAACCCGCACCCCTTGCTTTCATCTCGTCCGCCTATGCGCCGCTCGGCGATCTCGCACGCCAAGTCGGTCAGCGGTACCCACCGCACATCGCCGTCCTTCGGGTACGGGCGGATGATCCGGCGCCGCTTGACGAACGTCTCGGCGACCAGCATCCAACCGCGGTCGAGGTCGATTCGATCGGAGTGCAGGCCGCACAGTTCGCCGGGGCGCAGGCCAGTCTCGAGCCCGAACGCCAATGCGTCCCGGTAGTCCTCGCGCAGATGCTCGCTCATGGCTGCGTTCGACTTCGTCGACAGGTAGGGCTTAGGTTTCTTGTGCCGCTTGGGGAGCTTGACCCCGGCGAGCGGCGAGGCGGTGAGCACCTCCTCATCCAACGCTGCCTTAATCGACACGTTGAACACGCTGTAAATGCGGTGTACGTAGCCGGGGGACATGCCGGGGCGCACCTTTAGTTCACCCTCTTGCACCCAGTGTTTGACCGCTTTGAACGAGATTTCGCAGGGGAACGTCGCCCCATTTCGGGCGCAGGTAGCCCTCGACAATGTACCCCTCGGTCGCTGCGGTGTCCGTATCGGTGGAATTCCGACCCTTGGCGAGATGATCCCACCACACGCCCCATTTCGTGGTGGCCTCCATCGGCACCTCGGAAGGTGCGGCAGCCTTGCGGCGCGCGTCAACTTCCTTCTCGTTAGCGGCTGCCTTGGCTTTCTTTCTCGTCTCGTAACGGACAGTTTTCCCGTCGAGATCCTTTACGTACTTCTTCGCGCCCGCGCTATCGCGGTAACCACCACGGAAACCACCTCCGGGGTACGGATCGGCCCAAGGCATTTTCTCGACCTCCTATGTGTTCTGCGTTGCAAAAGCCGGGGGAGAGCGGCCCGACTGTGGCGCCGCCCTCCCCCGGCGCTAAGCGCCGCGGAAACGTCGTTCCAGCCGAGCTATCTCAAGGTCGGTCGCGTCGCCGGCCGTCTGGTCGGCATGGTCGATCTGGTCCTGTCGCAGTGCAACGATCACGGTTTGCGTGCACAGGGTCAGGATCGCCGCGACCCAAACGACGGCGACCGTCGTGCAATTCAAGATCAGCAGTGGCGCGCTCCACCCCAGTTGGTGAGCGGCAACTGCATGTGCGGTCAGTTCGGCAGTGAGAAACCCGGAGAGCCAGAACAACATGCGATGAAGCGGCACGGTGGTGGGTTCTGGTAACGGGCGGTTGTACATGGTGTGCCTCCTTCTGCCCACGGGGGTAACCCGTTTGGCAGAAGGTTTTTCGTTACATGGTCGCTACGTGTTAGACGTCGGACGAATACGCAACCTGAACGGAGTAGCGGAGCGTTACAGGTTTCGTCCATGTGGGCGACGAACGAGGTTAAAAGTTGGTCAACTTGGTTGCGAACTTGGTCGAAGAACCTAGGATGACCAGCCGTTTTAGGGTTGCCGGTCCTCATCGTCGAGGGCTGCGGCAGCCTCGGCGGCCTCGGCCTTAATCTCGAAAACGGCCCTGAGGTAGTTCAGCTGCGCTAGCCGCCCGTCCTCTATTCGGATGCGCCGTGCTTCGGTCAAGTGGTCCTCATCGGAGGTCTCTAGGGCCCGCGCGCGGAAACTCGCCGACCATTCGTGCGTCCGGTGAGGCTCGCTCGCCGGAGTGGTGCCCGGCTCGACGGGTGGCCGGCCGTCCAGCGCCGGGATTGGGGGGATGGGGCCGCCCTCGAGAATCTCGCGGGGCGTGTCCTCGGTCCAGCCGGGAAGTGCGCGACCGACGGCGAACAGGATCGTCTCGCCGACTCCGGGCTCGCCCCCCTCGAGTAGCTCGAGGCTTCGTTTGTTGATGCCGTACTTGTCCGCGAACTTGGGGCGGAACTTGAAGCCGGCCGCCTGCCGTGCCTGTCGCACGGCGACCCCAAGGCGCTGCCTTGCCGTCGCCGAGTAGTTCGCTGTGCGCAACATCCGGGCTCCCACCCGTGCATCATGCCGCATTCCCCCGCATGCCGCCTTCCTTCTCGGGTTGTGCTTCCAGCGTCTTCGGCCGTGAAACTCCGTCTTCAAAGGGCGCATGGTTAGGCATCATGCCGCATGATCGCGCATCATTCAACCCCATGGATCCGCATTAATGCGGGATGCTGCTTGACCAAGCACCGCATGATCCCGCATGATGACGGCATGCCGTTCCTAAATGGACAGAAGGTCCGCCACCGGGCAGCCCTGCGCGGCTGGGACCTGCACAAGCTCGCCGAGACCGCCGAACTCCCTGTTCGAGCCGTGCAGAACAGCACGCGCGCGGTGCGCCCGCAGACGATGAAGATCACACGTATCTACGCGCTCGGCCGCGCCTTGGCACTGCCGGGCGAAGACGCCGTGACGGTCGCCGCCGAAATCGTGGCCGACCCCACGGTCGCCGCCGAGATCCGCGCCAGTAACAACGACGGCGTACCGGACACGCCGCCCAAGCAGCCGACCCGGACGAACACCGGGCCCACCCGGCGCGAGACGACCGAACAGACCAAGGGGCCCCGCCGGAACAACGCCGAGGTCGCAGCGTGACCGGCTCACCGTGGATGACGCTCAAGGAAACCGCGGACTACCTGCGCATGCACGTCCGAACCGTGCAGCAGAAAGCCCTCGAGTACGACCGCTCGGACGGTAAGCGCGGGCTCAAGAACATGCAGCCGTCCGGCCCGGACGGTAAGCGGCTTGTGCACATCGACGACGCCAACCGCTGGATGGAGAAGCAGCCGCCTTCGCGCGGCATCCGCCGTTTCTCCGTCGCTTCCTGACTTCCCCCAAGAAAGAGCCCGCCTCGCGCGTGCAGGCACGAGACGGGCATTGGCCCCGAGGGGCCCCGACCAAGAGGAAGTGCCCTCATGATCGCAGCGAAGAATACCGCCGCCACCGGCGGTCGCCATCGTTCGTGCCGCGCGACGTCGTTCCGGACGTGGTTCCGCCGGGTGACCGGCCGCGCGTTCGTCGCGCCGGTCGAGGCGACCCGGATCCTTCCGGCCGTGGGCGACCTGATCGACCACCCCGACGTGCGGGCGATGCAGCTGCGCGCGCTCGGCGACGTCGAGGTCAGGCACGACCCGGAGTTCGTGCCGCGTGAGTGCGGTTGGTGCCCCGAATCGCGCCGGATCACCACGGTGCGGGTGCACGGCGCCCCGGATCCGCTCGACCCGCACGAGCCGCTGCAGGTGGCCGAGGTGTGCCACGTGTGCGCGATGCGCCCCTACGGCCCGGTGCGGCAGGCCCTGGTCGAACGCGTTGACCTGACGCGCCCGATCCGTCTCGAGGTGTGCCCGTGACGGTCCGCCTCGACATCCCCCCGCTCCCGCCCTCGGCGCCGCGGCCCGTCCCGGTCCCGCCGCGGCTCGAGGTGCGCGAGTCGTTCGACGGCGTGGTCGCGATCCGGAACGACCGGGGCGGCTGTCTGCGCCGTCCGTGGTCGGTGGTCTACGTACCGCCCGGTTTCCGCCTCGCTCACGTGCTGCAGGCCCTGCGCGACGACCAGGTCGCCGCGTGGGTCCCCCTTGTCCAGGAAGGAACATCCCCATGATCGAGGCCCGCGAGATCTTCTACGCGTCCCGCGCGCAGCTGGTCGTGCGCAAGTTCGGCGCGGGTGGGCCCGCCATGGCTCGCCCGGTCGGGATCGACTGGCACTACGACCGCGCCGACCCGTGGGCGATCACGATGCGGATCAGCGGCACCGAGCACGTGTACCGGTTCGCGCGCGAGCTGCTCGACCGCGGCCGCGTCGAACCGGTCGGCGCCGACGGGCACGTGTTCGTGCAGCCGCTGTTGTCGCAGTGGATCGAGGTCACGGTGCGCTGCGCTTGCGGCAGCTGTTCGCAGGTCGCGTTGTTGTCGTTCGAGCACTCCGAGATCGACACCGTGCTCGACGCCACCAAACAGCTGGTGCCGCTCGGCGCCGAGGCCGACCAGTTCGACGAGGCCGCGGTCGACGCCGAACTCGCCCGCATCGCGTACGGCGTGGCGTGAGCACGCGTTCGCACCTGTCGGTGGTGGGCGGCGACGGCGACCGCCGTCCCGCCCGCCGCCGCAAGACCGACACGACGGTCGTGTCGGGCTACGACTACCCGCGTAACCCGCTGCTGCAGTACACACCGGGCCCGGACAACACGAACTGCCCCGCGTGCGCGTGGCTCAAGCTCGAGGCGTGCCCGCATCACCTCGCGTGGCAGGCCGCGGCTGACTACTACGGCCACACCGCCGAGGCGGCGCCGGATCCGACGGACTACCCGACCAGCCCACCCGCGTTCGAGGTCGACCAGCCGCTGTTGCTGCGCGGCACCCTGCGCTGCGTCGTCGCCCGTCGCGAGTGGACGGCCGTCGGGTGGGTCTACCTGGTCGCGCTCCACCCGCGCGGCACTCCCGCCTCGGCCCGTGAAGCCGAGTTCACCGCGCTGCACCACGACACCACGAACGGAGCGACATGAGTGTGAGCCTGTCCGGGCGGCTGCCCAAGGACGACAAGAACGGCCTCGGCATGATCTCCTCGACGCTGGTCGAGGACTCGGCGAGTACGCACCTGATCGTCGCCGTCGTCAACTGCGCGACGGTCACGACCAACATGGACACCGGCGAGGTGATCCCGACCGCGCGCATTGTCGCCGTCGAGGCGTTCCCCGGTTCGACCGCGGACGCGAAGCAGCTGCGCCGGGTGTGGCGCGAGGCGTACGAGCAGCGCACCGGGCAGCAGGCGATCCCGTTCGACAAGGTCGAGACCGCCCCGGCCAACGACGCCGGCGACTTGCTGCGCGACGGCGCCGGGGTGGTCGTGTCATTCCCCGGTGCGGGCAAGAGCAAGACCGCCGAAGAGGTCGACCTGATTTGCCAAGCGGCTGATCTGGTGATCACGTCAAATCTCGCCTCGCCCACGATGCTCGCCCGGAAGATGCGCATCGGGCACGCGGCCGCCGAACGGCTCATGGACGAACTCCGGCGCCGGGGCGTGGTCGGCGAGCCCGAGGGCACCGACGAACCGCCGGTGATCCCCGAGGCCGCCGACCTGCCCGCGATCATCGAGGCGATCCGCGGCCCGCGCGCCGACGAGGACCAGGCCGACGACGACGCGACCGATCCGGACCAGTCGTGAGCGGCGCGCCCCGCACGGCCGAGGACCTCACGACCGTGATCCGGCAGGCCACCGCGCAATGGGCCCGCCGCCACAACGCCGAGGCCCCGCTGCCCGACTTCGCGGCCTACCTCGCCGACAACGTGCAGCACCGGGTGATCGCCCCGACGTTCGCCGACTGCCGCACCTACATCGCCGAACTCGAGGCCGACAACGCCGTGTTGGCCGACGAAACCGCCCGCCTCGGCGAGGCACTCAAGGCGCAGACCCTCGCCGCCGAGGGCGCCATCACCGAACTCGAGCAATCCCGCCAGACCCCCGAACTCGACGAGAGGAAACGAGCATGACCACCGATCCCGCGCCGTCCATTGCGGACGCCGCGCACGAGCTGCGCGAGCGGTTCGCCCGCACCATGTACGAGCGCGCCGTGCCCGGCGGGAACTGGGCCGACGTCGTCGACGGCCACACGCACCGACACGTCGGGTTGATCACGATTGCCGCCGAGGCCGCGGTCGACGTCTACAACGCCGACATGGCCCCGACCCTCGCCGTCCTGGTTGAGGCACTCGACAACGTCAACACCGGCAACGCGCAGTTGCTCGCCGCCGACGGGCTGCTCGAGACGCTGTTCGGCTACCTCGCCAACGGCCAACGCGGGCAACTGGTCGGCGAGGCCGCCCGCCGTACCGGCTGGATCTCGCAGCGCCGGATCGATGAACTCGGCGAGCGGCTGCGCGCGTGGCGTGCGTCGTGGGCCCCGACCGGTTCGGCGGTGTCCTGATGGGACTCAACGTCACCGAGGCGAACTCGGCCAACGTCGTGCTCCGGTACGTGATCGCCCTGCAGGCCGCCTACCGGCCGCCGACCGACCGCGAACTCGAGGCAATGCAGGACCTCGCCCGCGGCGCCACCAAACGACTGCACGCCGGGCTCACCGACGCTCACGTGCGCGAGGCTTTCGCCCGCCCCGCCGACCGGTACGGCCTCGACGACTCCCGACACCCCGCGTGGGTGGCGACCTGTGACGCTGCGCCGCTCGAGGCCATCGTTGCCGCGGCCGCCGCGCCCGACCCGGTCAAGGCGTTCAACCGGTTGTTGGCCGTCGCGGTGCGCGCCGTCGTCGCCGTGTACGGCCCTTATCGTCGCGACGGGGGCGCGTGATGGCCGCACGGAAACGCGTCCGCATCGTCGCGCTCGACCGCGCCGCCCGCGTGCTGGTCGACGGCGTCGACATCTCCGGAGTCGTGTCCGGGGTCGAGATCTCCCTGCAGCCGCAACAGCCCGCCGAGGTCACGCTGCGCGTGCCGCGCGCCAACGTGGTGCTCGACGGCCTGGCCGACCTCGCGGTCGTCGCGGACGAGACCGCCCCGCCCGGCGAGGTGCCGACGTCATGAGCGACCAGAACGACGAACGCGACCACGTGGTCGACACCGCCGCCGTGTTCCTGCGCGCCGCCGGCGCCGACTCGCCGGAGACGGCCGACGCCGTGGTCGCCGAGTACCTCGGCGACGGCGATCCGATCGAGCGCTACGGCCGGTTGTGGTCGCTGATCTCGGTCGGGTTGGTGGTGGTCGGCGAGACGCTGCGCGCGCTGATGAACCCGCCCGGCCCGGTCGCGCTCGAGGCCGAGGACACCCCCGACCCGGCCGAACTCACCGCGATGAAGGCGATCACCGCGCAGGTGAACCTCGACGGCGAGGCCGCGCAGGACGTCGTCACCGGCCACGTGGCCGCCGAGGGGCTCGAGGGTCTTGTCGACCTCCTGCGCGCGTTCCTCGACGTCTACCGGCTCAACGCCATTTGGGGATCGGAGACGGCGACGTGACCGACCCCGTGGAGCTGCTGCGCGCGTGGCTCGAGGACATCGATAGCGAGCCCTATCCCGACGACGACGTCGCCGATCCCGGCGGCCGCCCTGCAGACACGGGCGGTCGCTGACCGGGCGGGGCCGGAGTCGCTACGGCGACCCGGCCCCGCTTTCCAACTGGCACAAGGAGAAACCGTGATCCACCGGCACGACCCCGCCGACCCGGCGCCCGCGCGGCGCCGGGTTTCCGCGCGTCTATCGGGCGGTGCCCCATGCCGTGGCTGAGGCTGAATGACGTCGGCTACGACGACCCGCACGTGCACGCCGTCGGCAACTCGGCATACGGGGCCCTGACGCGCCTCAAGCAGTACGCGAGCGCGCAGCGCACCGATGGGTGGGTGCCGACCCTCAAGGCCCGCCAGATCGCCACACGGCGCGAACTCAAGGCGCTGCTCGACATCCGCCTCGGCGACGGCCCGCCGATGATCCATCGGCCCGGCGACGAGTGCCGATGCCTCGAGGGAAAGAAGTGGAACGCCGATCTCGGCGGCTACTGGGTGCACGCCTTCCTCGACGAGAACCCCTCACGCGCCGAGAACGACGTGCACCGCGCGAAAACCCGCGAACTCAAGGACAAGGAACTGCGCGCCGCGGTCAAGAACCGCGACGGCATGGCCTGCCGGTACTGCGGCATCACCGTGAAGTGGGCCGACCGCAAAACCCCCGCCGGCGGCGTGCTCGACCACGTCGACCCGAAGATCGCCGCCGGTGCCGACAACCTGGTCGTCGCGTGCCGCGGCTGCAACGGCCGCAAGAAGGACTGCACCCCCGAGGCCGCCGGGCTCATCCTGCTGCCCCCGCCGAACAGCGCGATCAACGCCGAATCAACCCCGGATCAACCGCCGATCACTCACCGATCACCGGATCGACCAGAAACCGACCCGGATCCCGCACAGAACCCCATCCCGACCGGAAACCAAGCCCCACCAGCGGAAAACGCCACCAACACCAGGCCCGACCCTGCCCAAAACCAGCCACAAAACCCCATGATCACCGACGGAATCACCGGCCCGATGACTACCGGGACGGGTAGGGGACGGGACGGGGTAGCTCCCCAGACAGGCCCCACCGCTTACCGGGACCGCATAGGCGATGCAGGACCCAACGGCCACCGCCCCACCGTGGGCCCCGCCGACACACCCCGCGACCAACTCGCCCCCAACCCCTACACCCGCACCGCCACACCACCCCCGCCCCCGCAACCACCGGACATCCCGCGGTGACCCGCTACCGGGGCCAGTTCAACGACCGGGAACTCGACGCCCTCGCCGCGGCCGAACTCCTCGAACGCGAACGCGAACTCGCCCTCGCCGTCGACTGCCCCGAATGCCACCAGCCCACCGACCACCCGTGCCTCACCCCCGACGGCCGACCACTGCACGCCCCCGCCCACTGGCGACGGATCCGGGCGGCCGACCACCACCGACAGGAGAGCCACCCCGCATGACCACCGAACCCGAACGCCCCGACCCGGCCGACGCCGTCGAGTTCATCGAGACCGTGCTCGAGGTCGACCTCGAGCCGTGGCAGCGCCGTTTCGCCGAGACGCAGTTCGCCCACGAGCACGTGGTCGACGAGATCGCGCGGACGACGCTCGCCGCGATCGTGCCCGGAGTCGCGGCCGCCGCCGTCCGCATCGGCCGATCGTTCGCCGCGCTCGCCGAGGCGCTGCAGGCCACCGTGCCCGCGCTCGCCGCCCTCGACGAGATCGCCACGCGCAACGCCGCCGACCGGTTCGCGGTCGCGCTTGACCGCGTCCGTAACCGCAACACCGGCCCCGCCCGGCAGTCTCGGCCGCCGCGCACGATCAACGCGAGGGGAACCCGCCCGTGACCAACCCGACCGACCCGAAGAACCTGCGGCAGTGGCAGACCGAACTCGCCGCCCTCGCCGCCAAGCTCACCGACCCGATCACCTTGAAGGTGATCCGCGACGACATGACGACCACGACGCACACCAAACCGGGATTGCTCGAGCAGCTGCGCCAGGCGCACGCGCACGGTGGGGAGACCGGCAAGGCATCGGGCAGCTCGCCCGGCGCCCCCATCCGGATCGCCGCGGCAGACCTGCAGCGCAACCTCGACCGCGAGGCCGCAACCTTGCACTTCAACGTGCTGGTGCAGGACGCGGACGCCGTGTCCCGGATCCGGGCGGCCGCCGGCATCGCCGGGCGATGGGCCGAGGTCCACAAAGTCGCGGCCACCGTGCTCGAACTCCGGTACATGGTCGAACGGATAGAGGAACTGCTCGACCCACCGCGACGGCTGCACATCGCCGCCGCGTGCCCCGCGTGCGGGCAGGCCATGGTGTGGCGCCTCGACCCCAGCACCGGCGAACTGGTCCAGGCCCCGGCGCTCACCCTCGACGCCCGAACCGGCTGCAGGTGCCTCGGCTGCGGGCAGGTCTGGGGCCCGGAAAACCTCGAGTTCCTACAGGGCGTGCTCACCACGGACCAGGCCCGGCGGCCGCGGCTGCGCAGCAGCGCCGAGGGCAACGGCCACCGATCCGAAGTCCCGATCGGCGCGGCCGGTAACGACGACCAGGCGGCCGCACGATGTGCAGCCGACGACCACGACACGCTTGGGGGGAACCGATGAGCAAGAACCGATGGCGCCCGAACATCGGCTCGCCGCCGCCGGAGCCGCCGAAACCGACGACCGGCCAATGCGGACACCAGGTGCACCCCACAACGGAGAATTGCTCCACGCCGGACTGCTGGAACAACAGCGACCAGCGGCACAAGGGCATCGAGAGGTAGGCGCAGTGGTCAACTACTGGACAGAAACGGTCGAGGGCAGCGCGGCCCCGTGTTCGCCGGTCATGATCGGCGGCATGACGAACGGGGCCGAGGCAAGCGGCGAGCCCATGCCGCAACCGTGTCACACGTGCGCGACCTCCCGGAAGTGCCCGGACTGCCGTGGGTTCGGGTCGAACCTCGCCGCACGGTGCGGAACCTGCAAGGGAGACGGGCACTGCCCGGACTGCCGCACCGAACCCGTGCCGCCGGACAGCCGGCCGTCCCTCGACACCCGGAGAACACGACCATGACGACCGCCAACGATCGGCCGACCGTCGACTGCGAGCACCCGCGCAACAGCAACGGCAACTGCTTCGAGCCGGGATGCCCGAACTCGAACAGCCGGCGCCACCACCCGCACACCGGGCGGCCCGACGACGTGGCCGAGTTCGTGCGCGCCCGCCTCATCGGATCCAAGGAGACCGCGCAGCAGCTGCCCGGCCACTTGGCCGCGCGCGAGGTGCGTCGGATCGACGGACTGCTGCAGCTGCTCGAGGTGTGGACGGCCAACCGCCACACGGGTGACCGGCCGCACCCGCTCGAGATGCGGCTGCCCGAACTGCTCGCCGTCGAGTTCATCGCCGACCCCGACCAGCCGGTCGGCCCGGTATTCGACCCGCCCTACGACGAACAGCAGACCGTGACCAACAGCCTCGATGAACTCGGCTACACCGTGGCGCGGCTGTATGCCGACGACCCGGTCGAGAACCGGCGAGTGCAAGCGCTGATCAACCGGGCAATGGCTGCTTCGGCTGACACGTTCGCCGCGCTCGAGGCGATCGCCGCCGCGTGCGCCGACCTGCCGCTGCCCGCCGACACGCGGTAGCCGAACCCTGTTCGACAGACGGCGTGATCGTTCTGCATACTGGGGGCACTTAGGCGCAGTGTGCCCACAACCGGAACCCCCGACCTCACGGTCGGGGGTTCCGTCGTTTGCCGGGGGCCAGTGGTCACGCAGGGGGTGATCGCATGGCCTCGGCGAACGGCCGACCGTGGCGCCGGGTCACGGCGCAGCTGCGCGAACTCGCGGCAGCCTCCGGTGCCGCGTGCTGGCTATGCGGGCATCGGATCGACCTCGGCCTGCCTGCCAGACACAAGATGTCGTTCACCGCCGACCACATCGTGCCGCGCAGCAAGGGCGGCCCGGACACCCTCGACAACGCGCGCCCGGCGCATCGCACCTGCAACTCGAGCCGCGGCAACCGGGCACACGAGGCGCCGATGCCGACTTCCCGTAGGTGGTGACCGTGCATGCTATGGGTGGCGGCCGCGCGGACGCGGCTAGCGCGTCGCCGGACGGACGTCCGGAGTGGAATCGCGTACCGGGAGAATGCCCGGCTCAGTGTCCTGTTCGACTCAGGGCCACCCGCTACCGACGTCACGACTTCACGGAGGTGGTGATCAGGTGCGGCAGGTAGTCGTGATCGCGGGCCCGATCTGCGCGGGCAAGACCACGCTTGCGCACAAGCTCGCCGACGAGAACGACGGCCGCGTGCTCGACCGCGACGAGATCGCCCGATCCCTCGGCAGCCCTCGCCGGTGGTTGCACAGCAGGGCATACAGCCGACAGGCCGAACACGTGATGCGGCTCGAGCTTGACCGGATCGCCAAGGCACGCGAGGGCATCGTGTACGTGGTGCGCTCCCTGCCGGTGGCGGCGCAGCGCGCCGCGCTGGTCGACCGGCTGCGCGCCGAGTTGATCCTGTTGGATCCCGGACGCGACGAGTGCATACGCCGGGCGCGGGCAGACCGCCGGCCACCGGGCAGCGTGCCCGCTATCCACCGGTGGTACGCGCGGTACCTGCCCGGCACGGAGGAACCGGAACCGATCGAGCACTTCGCAACGTCGCGTGACTGGTGACCACCGTCCACACGCGACACAGTCGCGCTCATCGATGTGCACCGCGCTGACCTGGGTTTTTTCGGCGCGAGGGCACGGGAGACCCCGCGCCCACCATCCCTGAATTTCTCCCCGGCAGAAAAACACAGGGCGGAGGGTGATCACATTGACGGGCGAACGGATCACGACGATTAGCGATGTGATCGCCGACGAGAT
Organism: Amycolatopsis lurida; assembly: GCF_900105055.1. NCBI lineage: Bacteria > Bacillati > Actinomycetota > Actinomycetes > Pseudonocardiales > Pseudonocardiaceae > Amycolatopsis > Amycolatopsis lurida. The sequence goes on along the minus strand of NZ_FNTA01000004.1, from coordinate 3,951,837 downwards.
CAGGGCGACGCGCAAGCGCGCCGGGCTCACGCGCGGCGAGTTCGCCGCGGCCGCATGGGAGAAGGGCGCGCCGGAATCGTTCTCGGCCGCCGTGGTCGGGTACATCGAGACCGGCCGCCCGGACCGGGAAGGCCGCCGGCGGCGCGAGGTCACGGTCGACGAACTGCGGTTCATTGCCGCGGCTGCAGGTACGACGCCGCTCGGCCTGCTCGGCGAGCACGCCGCGCTGCTCGGCGGCGACGAGCCGCCGGAGTGCCCGCGTTGCGCCGCGGAAACCGGCGCGCTCGAGCGGCAGGTGCGCGCGGACATCGCCGAACTCGGCGACCTCGCCGGTACCGAACCTGCGCTCGCCGAACTCGCTTTCGCGCTCGCCGCCGGGATCGACCGCGGCGCCGACGAGAACCCGATACCGCCGCTCGCGAAGGAGTTGCGCGCGACGCTCAAGACGCTGACCGACGCCGTAGACGTGCGCACGGCCCCGGATGACGACGACGAGTTCGGCGACCTCGGCGACCCGGAGTAGCCCACGAGGGGAGGCCCCCGCGTGTCGCTGTCCGAGGAGGACCGAACAGAAGCCCTCAGGGCGCAGCTGCTCGACCTGTACGGGCTGCGATGTGTTCCCCGGTGGGGGACGCCGCGCGACCTGTCACGCAAGACGTACGGGCCCAAGGTGGCGCGGATCGCCGAGGCGTTCGGAACTCCGTTCATGCCGTGGCAGCGCTACGTCGCCGACGTTGCGCTCGAGGTCGACCCCGTCACCGGACGTCTGGCCTATCGCGACATCCTGCTCATGGTGCCCCGGCAGTCGGGCAAGACCACGCTGTTGCTCGCCAAGATGGTGTGGCGGGCGAACGCGTGGCCGCGGCAGAACATCCTCTACTCGGCGCAGAACCGCCTCTCGGCCCGCAAGAAGTGGGAAGAGGAACACGTCGCCGCGCTCGACGCTGCGCAGCGTTTCCGGGGCCGCTACACCGTCCGCAAGGTCAACGGCAATGAGGCGATCCGGTGGCGCAACGGGTCGCGGCACGGCATCACGTCGAACACCGAGACCGCCGGCCACGGCGAGACGCTCGACGACGGCACGATCGACGAGGCGTTCGCGCTCGAGGATTCCCGGTTAGAACAGGCGTTCTCTCCGGCGATGATCACCCGCCCGCAACCGCAACAGTGGCTGGTGTCCACCGCGGGCACGAAAGCGAAGTCGCATTTCCTCAACGGCAAGCGCAAGCGCGGACGCGCGATCGTCGAGGCGGGCGAGCCGTCCACGTTCGCCGTGTTCGACTGGACCGTCGGCGACGACTACGACCGGGACGACCCGGCGACCTGGTGGTCGTGCATGCCCGCGCTCGGCCACACCGTCGCCGAGGCCGCCGTGCGCAGCGAGCGGGAAAAGATGGAGGCGGCCGAGTTCGACCGCGCCTACCTCAACGTCACGAAAGTGGTGGTCGTCGCCGACGACCCGAACGTGCCCACCAAGTGGTGGGCCGACTGGCACGACGCGCGATCCACCGCGGCCGACGTCACGTTCGCGGTCGATGTCACACCGGACCGACAGAAAACCGCGATCATGGCCTACGGGCACCGCCCGGACGGCCGCGGGCACGTCGAACTCATCGAGCTGCGCGACGGCACCGACGGCGTGGTCGAACGGCTCGAGGAACTACGCGACCGGCACAACCCCATCGCGGTCGGTCTCGACATCGCCGGGCCCGCCGGGTCGCTGCTGATCCCGCTCAACAAAGCCGGGTTCAAGGTTCCTGACGACCCGATGAAACCCGAACGCGGGCAGCTCGCCATCCCGACGGCAAGGGAGTTCGCCGCATCGTGCGGCGCGTTCGCCGACGCAGTGGAGCACGACCGGCTGCGTCACCTCAACCAACGTCGGCTCAACGAGGCGTTGGCCGGCGCCCGCACGCGTCCGCTCGGCGAGGCGTGGGCATGGGCCCGCCGCACGAGCGACTCGAATATCGCGCCGCTGGTGGGCGGAACCGTCGCCCGCTGGGCGCATGAGAGCCGCGCGCACCTGATCGACGACGACTACGACCCGGTGGGGAACATCTGGTGAAAGGGGGCATCCCGTGACGAAACTGCGCAACGCCTACCGCGCAGCCGTCGGTGCCGTGGCGACGTTCGCCGGGCACACCGTCCGCATAGGACCCGGCATCGGCGCCGGGGTCTGCTTCGTGCTCGCCGGGTGGCTGGTCGCGGTCCCGCTCGGTCTCGCGATCGCCGGGGCGTTCCTGCTGTGGGCGGATTGGCGGATCCGGTGAGCCTCTGGTTTCGCAGCGCCAAACCCGAACAGCGGCCACAGATCTACTCGCCCGCGCCGTATCCGGTGCTCGCACCGGGATCGTATGCCGATCTGGATCTGTCCTCGGCTGAGAGCGCGCTGCAGTCGATCGCCGTGCACAGTGCGGCCGACCTGATCGCGTCGCTGTGTTCCGAACTTCCGGTCGAGGTCTACTCCGGCGAGGGCTTGGACCGGCGCAGCCGCGCGACGCCGGGCAACCTCAAGGATCCGTCCGGCGAGGGGCAAGGGCTCGAGGACTGGTCATATCAGCTTGTGTTGTCGTGGCTGCTGCGCGGCAATGCTTTCGGCGACATCCTCGAGGGCACGGTGCGGCAGCCACGGCAGGTGCTGTTGCAGCACCCCGACGACGTCACCGGCTGGATCGAGGACGGCACGCCGGTGTGGAACGTCCGCGGTCGCCAGGTCGACGCCGCCCGGTGGATGCACCGGCGCGTGATGCCGGTCGCCGGGCGCGTGCTCGGTGTCTCGCCGATCCAGTTTCACGCGTCCACGGTCGGGCTGTCGATCACGTCGGTGAAGTTCGGCGAATCGTGGTTCCGCGACGGCGCGCACCCCTCGGCGCTGCTGACCAACGAGGAAGCGGCGATCAACGAACAGCAGGCCCGCGACGTCAAAAACAAGTTCCTCGCCGCGCTGCGTGGCAACCGGGAACCGGTGGTGATGGGTAAGGGCTGGAAGTACCAGGCGATCCAGATCAGCCCGGAGGAATCGCAGTTCCTCGCGACGCAGGGCTACACCGAAGCGCAGTGCGCGCGGATGTTCGGGCCCGGCATCGCCGAGGTGCTCGGCTACGAATCCGGCGGGTCGCTGACCTACGCGAACGTGGAATCGCGCGCGTCGCACCTGTTGGTGCTCACCATCAACAAGTGGTTGCGGCGCCTCGAGCGGGCGCTGTCGTCGCTGCTGCCCGCGCCGCAATACGTCGTGATCCCGCGCGAGGGAATCCTGCAGGCGACCACATTGGACAAGTACCGGTCGTATGAGTCCGCGCTGCGCAACCGGTGGAAGACCGTGAACGAGATCCGCCAAGGCGAGAACCTGCAGCCGGTGTCGTGGGGCAACAAGCCGAACACGGCCGGAACCGGTGGCGCGCAGGGAAAGAGCGGCGATCCGGACGACGACACCGACAATAAGGAGGACGGCACACCGTGAACACCCTGACGCTGCCCGACCTGGATCTCGTGCGCGCGGTGCCGACCTGTGTCCGGGCCGACCGGGCCGAGGCCGAGGCGGGCGCCATGCCCACGATGGTCGTGCGGTTCTCCGCGTTCGATCGCTGGTACGAAATCGACTCGTGGTGGGAAGGCCGCTTTCTCGAGCGGACCGCCCGCGGCGCGTTCACCAAAACGATCAGCGAGAACCGCGCGAACATCAAGGTTCTCTACGACCACGGGTTCGACTACCAGATCGGGAATAAGGTCCTCGGCACGATCGAGGATCTGCGCGAGGATCCCGACTCCCCGGTCGGCGAGGTTCCACTGTTCGACACGTCCTACAACCGCGATCTCCTGCCGGGCATCGAGGCAGGCGCCTACGGCTCGAGTTTCCGCATGCGGGTGATCAAGGACGAGTGGAACGACGATCCTGGCCGGAGTGAGCACAACCCGGACGGGATCCCGGAACGCACCATCAAAGAGGTGCGGCTGTTCGAGTTCGGGCCCGTCACGTGGCCGGCCAATCCGGACGCCACCGCCGGTGTCCGCGGACTGACCGACACCTACTACGAGCGGCTGCGCTCGCGCGACCCGAACGCGGTCGACGAACTGCGCGGCCGGATCCAGACCTACCGCACTCCCGCCGACCGGGCAGCCGCCGACGGCACTGCCCGCCGACCGGGAGCCGCACCCGATACCGACGAGCCGGCCGCGCGCCACTCGAGCGGGCTCACGCACGCCGCACGGCGTGCGCGCCTTTATCCCTACTTGGAAAGGAAACCGTCGTGACGCTCGAGGAAATGCGCGCACGGCTCGAGGTGATCGAGACTGAGCGGCGTGAGCTGCACACCAGCGCGGGCGAGAACGCGCTGACCGACGAGCAGCAGACCCGATGGGATGCGCTCGACACCGAAGAGACAGGGCTGCGCTCGGATGTCCAGGCGGCCGAGACCGCCGCCCGCGACGAGGCCGAGGCCGAGACCCGCGCGGCGCGGGTGACCGCCTCCCGCGCACGCTACGGCGCGCGGATGGGCAACACCGAGGATCCGCTCGGCGAGCCGGACGCGCTGCGCGGCAGCTTCCGCGGCAACCCGTGGGACCTCAACGCCGTCAACCGCTCGCTCTACCAGGAAACCCCGGCGCGGGGCGGGGCCGACCTCGCCGCCCGTGCCATGGCCGCGGTTGAGCACTGCCGCGGTGTGAATGACGCGTCCAAGCAGCGAATCACGCAGCTGCTCGAGGGGTCGGACTTCACCGACGACGAGGAAGAGGGACGCTCGGCGCGCAAGGTCGCCGCGCAGATCATCGCCACGTCCTCGCCGGAGTACATGCGTGCGTGGTCCAAGGCGTTCAAGACCGGCATGCGCAACGGGCACCCGGATGTCGAGGCGCTCGGGGTGCTGCAGCGCGCCGCGTCGCTGACCGACGCCGCCGGCGGTTACGCCGTCCCGTTGCCGGTCGACCCCACGCTGATCCTCAACAGCGACGGCACGGTGTCCCCGATTCGGCAGATCGCGACGAATCGCACGATCGTCACGGACAAGCTGCGCACGGTCAACGCGACCGCGGTCACCGCGTCCTACGACGCCGAGGCGACCGAGGTTTCCGACGACACCCCGACGTGGGCGAACCGCGACATCGACATGCACATGGCACGGGCGTTCATCCCGCACTCCATCGAGATCGGGATGGACTACCCGAACTTCACACAGGATGTCGCGTTCCTGCTCGCCACCGCCAAGCGGGATCTCGAGAACAACAAGTTCGTGCTCGGCAACGGCACCACGGAACCGCGCGGCATCGTGACCGCGCTGACCGGGACCGCGTTCGAGCTGACCTCCACTACCGCGGACACCTTCGCGATGGCGGACGTATACAAGGTCGACGACGACCTGCCGGAGAACTTCGCCGACACCGCGTCGTGGATCGGCAACAAGAAGATCTTTTCGGCGATCCGGCAGGCGGGCGGGGCGAACCTCGACGACTTCTGGGCCAACGCCCGTGAAGGTCTCCCGGCGCGGCTGCTCGACCACCCGCTCTACCGCACGTCGGCGATGGACGGCGTCATCAACGCCACGCAGGAGAACCGGGTTCTCGTGCTCGGCGACTTCCGGTTCTTCTGGGTGGTCGACCGGGTCGGGTTCTCCATCGAACTGATCCCGCACCTGTTCCACACCGGCAACAACCGGCCGTCGGGTCAGCGCGGTGTGTTCGCATTCTGGCGCAACGGTTCCGACTCCGTGCTCGACCGCGCGTTCCGGATGCTCAACGTCACCTGATCCACCCCGCACCCGCGCCGAGGGCGCCCGCTGTCCCGTGTGGACGCCGGGTGCCCTCGGCCGTTTCACCGGAAGGGAAGGCCGTTTCATGGCGCCACAGAAGTACTTGCGAGCGACCACCGGTTTCCTGCTACCCGACCACACGATCGTGAAGAAGGGGCAGACCGTCGCCGCCGACGACCGTGTCGTGAAGGGACGCGAGGAACTGTTCGCGCCGCTCGAGGACACCGTCGAGATGCTCACCCGCGCACCGGGCGAACAGCGGCTCAACGCGCAGCGTCCCGACACCGTCGTGATGGCGGCCGCGCCCCCCTCGCGCCGGGCACGCCGCGCAGCGCGCAAGGCCGCGGACAAGGCCGAGACAACCCCGGCCGAGAACCGGCAGGGCACCGGCACGCCGCCGGCCGTCGACGAGCATGGCGACGGCGCGGGCAACGCCGAGGACCAGGGCGACGGCGCGGCCGCCGTCGAGGACCAGGCGGCCGCCGACGGCACCGCGACCGCGGACTGACCGGCGATGGCCGTCACCGACTACGCCACCTTGGCGCCGCTCAAACACGCGCTCAACATCCCGGAGAGCGATACCGCCGAGGACGACGCGTTGAACCGGGTTCTCGTGTCGGCCTCGCGCGGTATCGACCGGGCGACCGGCCGCCGCTTCTACCGCGACGACGCCGCCACCGCGAAGGTGTTCCCCGTGCAGGGGCGGGCGCTGTTCGCCCCTGAGGGATTCCTGCTGATGCTCGACGACATCGCGACCACCGCCGGGCTGGTCGTCGAGGCGGGCACGGCCGCGGGCGGCTACACGTCGGTGGTCGGCTATGAGCCGTACCCGCTCGACCCGGATCCCGGTTGGCCGGTCGACGGGCTGCTGCGCGACCGCATGTGGCCGCAAGGCCCGATGGCGCGCGTGCGGGTCACCGCGGTGTGGGGATGGCCCGACGTTCCCGACGACATCGTGCAGGCCACGTTGCTGCTCGCCGCGCGGCTGCACCGGCGCAAGGACTCCCCGGAAGGGATCGCCGGGTCTGCCGAGTGGGGACTGATCCGGGTTAGCCGCACCGACCCGGACGTCGGCGCGCTCATCGCCCCGTTCATCCGGCCCGGAATCGCGTAGGGGGACAGGTGGATATCGCTGCAGTGAAGGCCGCCGCCGCGGCCGCCGTCGACACGATCGAGGGGTTGCGCTGTTTCCCGTTCGTCCCGGACGCGATCAGCCCGCCCGCGTGGTTCGTCGCCGAGGTCGAGGTCGAGTACGACACCACGTTCGGCCGCGGCATGGACACCGTCTACCTGACGTGTCGTCTGTTGGTGTCGCATGCGACCGACCGCACCGGGCAGGAACAGCTCGACGGGTATCTCGTGGGCATCGGACCGCGCTCGGTCAAGACGGCGCTCGAGACCGACCAGTCGCTCGGCGGTACGTGCGATGCCGTGCGGGTACAGCGCTGTTCGGGCTACGGGCTGTACGAGCACAACGGAAACCAGTACTACGGCGCCGAATGGCGCGTGTTGATCATCGGGCGGGGGAACTGACCGTGTCGCATTTCGTGCTGCTCAACTGCAGATTGTTCACCGGCGGCGCCGACCTCACCGGATCCTCGAACAAGCTCGAGCTGTCCGCCGAGGTGTCCGACGAGGAACGGACGAACTTCGGTAGCGGGGGCTGGAAAGAGGTCATCGGCGGGCTCGCCGAGACCGAACTGTCCGGCGGGGGCCAGTGGGAGGCGGGCGACCCCGGACGGGTCGACGACGCCCGGTGGACCGAACTCGGCGGACTCGGCCCGTGGACGGCGTGCCCGGACCGGGCCGACCTCGGCGCGCTCGCCTGGTTCACCGCGGCGATGTCGGGCAAGTACAAGCTCGGCGACCAGGTCGGCGCGGTCGCGCCGTGGGAAGGCGAGGCCAAGGGATCGTGGCCGCTGGTCCGCGGTCAGATCGCGCACCCGCCCGGCACCGCCCGCACCGCGACCGGCACCGGTTCCGGGATCCAGCTCGGCGCCGTCCCGCCGGGTAAGCATCTCTACGCCTCGGCTCACGTCCTGTCGATCGCGGGCACCGGGTCGCCGTCCATCACGCTCGGCATCGAGTCTGACGTCGACAACACGTTCGCCTCGCCCACCGACGTCGCCACGTTCGCGGCCGCCGATGCGCTCGGCGGGCAGATCACCCGCGCACCGGGCCCGGTCACCGACACATGGTTCCGTCCCAAGTGGACTATCACCGGCACCGGCCCGTCGTTCCTGTTCGTCGTTGCCCTCGGCACCGCCTGACCCTGTAAGGAGAAAACCCCATGCCGCACATGGTGCTGCTCGCGTCGTACCTGTCCATCAACGCGGTCGACGTGTCGGAACACTCGAGCAAAATCGAACTCAGTGTCGAGGTGTCCGACGAGGACGCAACGACGTTCCGGTCGCTGGGCTGGAAAGAGGTACTCGGCGGAATCAAGGAAGGCAGCTTGTCGGCGACGTTCAAACAGGACATCGCCGCCGGCGAACTCGACGCGACCATGTGGCCCCTGCTGGGCAACAACGTGCCGTTCGAGGTGCGGCTGTCCGACGCCGCGGTCGGGCCCAACAACCCGAAGTACACCGGAACCGTGCTCATGAAAAAGTGGGCGCCGATCGCCGGTCAGGTCGGATCCATCGCCGAGGTCGACGTCGAGTGGCCGACGTCCGGGCAGGTCTCCCGCACGGTGTCGTAGATGCCGGTCGACCTCGACCTGTCGGGCCCGGAGAAGCGGTTACGCGACATCGCGCGGGCCCTGCGCACCGAAGAGGACGGCAAGCAGCTACGGAAGGATCTCGCGCGAAACCTGCGCACCGCGCTGCAACCCGCCCGGCAGCAGGCCCGCGCCGCCATCCGGTCGATGCCGTCGCAGACCAAACACCCCGGCCGATCGCTGCGGTCGGCGATCGCCTCGAAAGTCCAAGTCGTCGCGAAGATGTCCGGCAAAGCAGCCGGCGCCCGCGCCGTCACCAAGACCATCAAGCTCCGGGGCTTCACCCATGCTCCCCGGCGCACGAACTCCGCGGCCGGTTGGTCGCATCCGAACTGGAACCACGGCACCGAATCCCACCAGATCGGCAAACCGGACTGGTTCGACGACGCCATGCAAGGCGCGGCGATGGACGCCCGCCGCCGCGTGGTCGACGCGATGGAAGCCACCGCGCGTCGCCTCTCCCGAAAGGTGTGAACCCCATGCGTTTTGTCATCGCCTACAGCCCCGATGGCGGCGAGGCACAGCGGTACGACTTCGACCCGGACGACCTGCGGGTCGCCGCGGCCGAGGACCTCGAGCGCAAGTTCGAGGGATCCCTCGACGAACTGCAGCAGGCGCTCATGTCCGGATCCATCCGCGCGAAGCGGGTAGCGCTGTGGCATGTGCTGCGGCAGGCGCACAAGGAGCTGCGCTATGACGACGTGGATTTCCGGGCGGGCGAGGTCGAGGTCATCCTCGGCCGTGAGCTGCTGGAGAAGCTGCACGCCGCCGCGCAGACCGCGACCGGTGTCCCGGAGGACAAGCGGCGCGCCGCGGTCGCCGCGCTCGAGGCGCAGCTGCGCAGCAGCGCCGACGGCGAGGGCCAGGACGACGAGGTGCCCGCCCCGGCGGGAAAAGCGCCATCGAAGAAAAAGCCCGCAAGTACTGCCTGAAACTCGCCGAGGTGCTGCACATCCGCCCGTGGGAACTCGGGCTACTGACGGTCTCGCAGTTCCACGCGGCATGTGCGTACATCGATCAAATCATTGAGGCACAACAAAAAACTTCATAGTGAAGAGGGGGTGTCATGGCCTCCGATACGTCCCTACTGTTTGACATCCTCGGCCGTGACGGCGTGTCGTCCGTGTTCCGGGAAATCCGGCGCGAGGCACTCGTCACGGCTGGGGTGATGCGATCCGCGGGCGAATACACCGCGGGCATGGCGCAGAGCAACGCGCAGAGCATCCTCGGTCTCACCAAGACGTTCGTTACTTTCGGGGCGGTCGCCTCGGCGAGTGCGCTGGTGGCCGGTGGCGCGCTCGCCGCGGTACCGCTCGCGTTCGCCGGTCTCGGCGCCCTGGTGCTCAAAGAGAACGCCGTTGTGGCGCAAGCGTTCAGCTCGCTCGGCTCGCACGTCAAGGAACAGCTGACCAGCCTTGCGGCGCCGCTGGTGCCGTACTTCGCGCAGATCGCTGGGCAGCTGCGAGCGACGTTCGACGAACTCGCGCCGTCGATCGGTCAGGCGTTCTCGGCGGTCGGCCCGTACCTGACCACCCTCACTGACGGAATCACCGGTTTCGCGTCACAGGCCATGCCGGGACTGCTGACCGCGATCACCGCGGCCGGACCGGTGTTCGACGGATTGGCGAACTTCCTCACCTCGCTTGGTGCTGGTGTGGGCCAGTTCGCGGCCAACCTCGCCCCGGCGGCTACGGCGGTCGGTCAGGCGTTCTCCGCACTGGGGCCCGCGCTCGGCGAGATCCTCGGCCTGGTCGGCACGGTTCTCGCCACGCTCGCCCAAGCGGGAGGCCCGATCCTCGCCGCGCTGCTGCCCGTGATCACGTCGCTTGTGGACGGTCTAGCGGGTGCGCTGATCCCGGTGATCCAGAGTATGGGCCCGATTTTCGTGCAGGTCGCGACCGCCCTCGGGCCGCTCGCCGACGCGCTGGTCGGGCTGTTCGCCGCGGCTGGACCGGCCGTGACCGAGATCTTTTCGCAGCTCGGCGGGCTGCTCACCGGATCGCTGATCCCGGCGCTCACGCAGGTTCTGCAGGCGGTCACCCCGCTGGTGCCCGCGCTGCTGTCGCTGCTGTCGCCCGTCCTGCCGCTGGTCCCCGCCATCGCCGAGATCGCCGCGCAGTTCGCTACCGCGCTCGCGCCGATCCTGGTGCAGCTGGTCCCGATCGTCTCGCAGATCGCGACCCTGATCTCGCAGTTCGCGGCCGACACGCTGCGGCAGCTCGCCGCCGCGATCGTGCCGCTACTGCCGACCCTCGGTCAGCTCGCGTCCACCCTCGGCGGCGCGATTCTTCAGATCCTGCAAGCGATCTCGCCCGTGCTCGGCGCGCTCATCGGCGCGTTCGTCCAGCTGCTACCGCCGCTGGTGGGGCTTCTGCCGCCGATCGTCGAACTCGCGGTCGCGTTGACGCCGCTCATCGTGCTGGTCGCCGACCTCGCGGGTTTCCTGGTCAACATCTTGGCGCCCGCGTTCACGTTCCTGGTGACACACCTGATCCAGTTCCACACGTTCACCTTCCAGCTGCTCGGCGCCGTGATCAACTTCATCGTCGACGTCTTCGGCGGTGCCTGGGAATGGGTGAAGAACGCGACGGCCCGCGCCATCGACGGGATCGCCGCGGCGATCGGCTGGTTTGGCAGCCTGCCGGGCAAGATCGCGGGGTGGTTCGGCGAGGTCACACGCTGGATCCGCACCCGATGGGATGAAGCAGTGTCCTTTGTGGCCGGTATCCCCGGCCGGATCCTCGACGCGCTCGGCGATCTCGGCGGGCTACTGGTCCGCGCCGGACGCGCGATCATCGACGGTTTCCTACGTGGCCTCAAAAACGCGTGGGGCGGTGTCACCGATTTCGTGAGCGGCATCGCCGATTGGATCGCCGCACACAAGGGCCCGTTGTCGTATGACCGGACACTTCTGCAGCCCGCTGCGGAGGCGATCATGCGCGGCTTTCACGAATCGTTGGTCGAAAACTTCGGTTTGGTGCAGGGGTTCGTGCGCGGCATCGGCCCGTCGATCGCCGCCAGTGCGGGCGGTCTCGGCGGAACGCTCGGCGCCGGGTACGGCCCGGCCGGTGGCGGGCCGCCCGGCGCGGCCGCGGCCGCCGGCGGATCCGGCGGCCGGTCGCTGGTCCACATCGAGAACTACCACCCGCCCGCGAACGCCTCGCCCGGCGAGGTCGCGGCAGATCTCGACTGGTTTTCCAAGAGCGGGGGTTACTGATGGCGGGCGAGCTGGTGACCCTCGACGGACAGGTCGAGTGGCGCGACACCCTGCTCGGCAGCGACACCGTGTTCGGCACCACCCGGATCGCCGGGGTGTGGGACCTGCCAGGGCAGCGCGGCGGAAACACCGCGCTGCCCGGCTACCACGGGAGCTACCTCGGTCAGCTGCTCTCGACCGACCGCGAGGTCGTGTGGGAATGGATCTACCGCGGCGACCACCCCGGACTGCCGGCCGCGCTGGACACGCTGCGCCGGATCACCGCACCGGGCGAGAACCCGGACAACGAACCGCTCGTGATCCAGCTCGACGGGCTGCGCGTGCTCGTGAACGCGCGCGTCAAGCGCCGGGCGATCCCGACCGACCTCATGTATGCCAATGTCGGCTACGTCGCCGGAGCGGTCTCGTGGGAGGCCAACGACCCGCGGTTGTACAGCGTGGCCGAGAAGACGGTCAGCACCCGGCTAGCGGTGCCTGCCGGGGGCGGACTGGACTTCGGCGGGGGCGGACTGGACTTCGGCGGGGGCGGGCTCGACTTCGGCCTCGGCACCACCGGCGGGCAGGCGATCGCCACCAACGCCGGGCATGTCCCCACGTGGCCCGTGTTCGAGATCACCGGCCCGGCGCCCGGACCACAGATCATCTACGGCGGCCGCGTCCTGATGTTCGATCCCGCGTGGACCGTCCTCGCCGGGCAGACACTGCGGATCGACACCGCGCCCGGTACCCGCACCGTCGAGATCCACGGCGTGAGCGTGCGGCAACGACTGTTCGTCGCGCAGTGGACACCGCTCGAGCCCGGCGAGCCGACCCGGATCCAGTTCACCGGCGCCGCCTACGACCCGGCCGCCGAACTCCGCGCCTACTGGCGCGACGCCTACCAATGAGACGGAGGATTTCCCGTGGCTGAACGCGATAGCTGGGCGACCATGAACGGCGCTACCCGCGTCCTCGACGCCGAGGATTCCCGCGTGGCGATCGGCGCGCTCCTGCAGCCCGGCGCGACCGCGACCGCGAAAAGCATCGGGATCATCAACGGCGCCGGTTCGCCGGGGCTGGTCGCCGCGACCTCGCCGACCCCCGACGTCAACGTCCGGGTGTCCGCGTTTCAGGCAGCCGTACCGGCTACCCGCGGCATGGGCCCGTACATCGCGACGCTCGACGCCGACAAGATGCTCAACGTCCTCGGCACCGACCCGGCCGACCCGTCCAACGCCAGGCGTGACCTGATCATCGCCCGGCAGACCGACACCTACTACGCCGACGGGTCGACCGCGTTCACGGTGCTGCGGGTCAAGGGAACGCCGGGCGGCAGCCCGGTCGACCCCGACCCGACGGCCGGCGGGCTCTACCCCGACTACCTGCCGTTGGCGCGGATCCGGATCGCCGCCGGAGCAACCACGGTCACCGCCGCGATGCTCGACGACTTGCGGCCGCCTCGCATCGTCGCGCTCGGAGGTGTCGTCCCGGTCGCATCGGTGACCGAACGTGCCGCACTGCCGGCCGTTCCGGGGCTCACGATCTACCGGCGCGACAAGGGCTGGACCGAGGTCTACAACTCGACGTCGGGCACATGGCAGTGCCAAGGCACCGTGACCACCGGTGCTCTCTCCGACATCACCGACCCCTACGCGGGATAACTCGCGTTCCTCACCACCGACGCCATGCTCTACAGGTGGACCGGTTCCGCGTGGACGACCTACCACCGCGGCCCGGTGGGGCGGATTGCCTCGGCCGCGTCCGGCGCAACTGGATCGGCCATGTCTTTCGGTACCAGCGAATCGGCGGGCGCGTGGCTGCAGCCCTCGCTGGTCAGTGGCCGCCGCTACCGGGCTCGCATGACGTGCGTCGCCAATGCGACCTCAGTGGGCACCAATGGATTTTTCCGGCTCGAGCAAGTCGTGGGGACCACGGTCGGTGCGGGCGGAACCCTGATCCCGGGCGGGCAGGCAGCACCGAACCTGTCCCGCGGATCCGTAGGAGACAACAGCTCGGTGTCGATCGAGGGCGAATTCGTCGCAAGCACGACCGGTGTCCACACCATTGCGTTCACTGGCCGCGCGGGGGCGGGCACGGTGAATATCCCGGCGGACGCATCGAACCACTCGTGGTTGCTCACCGTCGACGACGTGGGGCCCTGATGGCGGCGCCGATCTACACCTACATGGTGCACGACCTGTTGACCAACGCCCCGCTCGCCGAACTGCCGTTGTCCAATGTGGAGTATTCCAAGCGTCTCAACGATTCCGGGGCGGCCCGCGGAGCGTTCTCGGTCGAGTCGCGAACGAACCCGTTCCGCAAGGTGAAGGATCCCTACGACCTGACCATGCCCGGCCGTCGGTGCCTCTACGTCTACCGCGACGACAAGGTCATGTGGGGCGGCATCATCTGGACCCGCCGTTACAACTCGACCTCACGCACGGTCGAGATCGGGTGTGGTGACTGGTGGACATTTTTCGATCACCGCAAGGTTCTGCCGCTGCTGACGCTCCCGGTAGCGCCCGCCTACGACATCGCCGAGATGAGGCTGACGTTCAGCGGCGATCAGAACACCATCGCCCGCGGGCTGATCACCTCGGCGCAAGCGCACACCGGCGGCGATCTCGGCATCATCGCCGACACGTCGCTATCGCTGATCAACCGCACCCGCCAATACGCGGGCTATGAACTGCCGTGGGTCGGGGAGGCGCTGCGGCAGCTCGCCGGGGTCGAGGGCGGCGCCGACATGATGTTCGACTCCGGCGGCCCCGAGAACGGACGGCCAACCCGGCTGTTCCGCCAGGGCGAACCGTGGCTCGGCCAACAGGGCAGCCCGTGGGTGTTCGAGTTCGGCGCCAACCTGGTCGACTACACGTGGCCGAGTGACGCGACCCGCTACGCCTCCCGCGGGTTCGCCACCGGCGAGGGATCCGACGACGGAACGTTGATCGCCGTCGCCGAGGACACCAGCCGCTACGCCGGCGGTTTCCCCCTCATCGAATCCGAGACCGCCTACACCACCGTGTCGAACACCGACACCCTGCAGCAGCACGCAGACGCAGACCTGTTCGCCTCCCGCCTCCCGGTCGTCCTGCCGGAACTCGAGGTCCGCGGCGACCGGTCACCGATCGTCGGCGAATGGGGACTCGGCGACGACGCGCACGTGATCATCGAGGACGACTTCGTGCCCACCGGGATCGACACCAGCCTGCGAATCATCGGCATGACCATCAAACCCGGCGAGGACCGCGAAACCGTGCGGCTCACCTGCGGCCCGCTGCTCGACGACGTCGCCTAACACCGAAAGGACTCACCACGTGGGGCAGCTCAACCAACCGTCGAACCTGGTCGACCGTGTGAGCAAGCTCGAACGCGCGCTCGAGGCGTTCCGGAAATTGTCCGGCCTCACCTCAGCGATCATCCGCCGAGGCGGTATAACCCTGCTCGACGACTCGTTTCTCAAAATGGTCGACGACCAGGGAACCCGGATCCTCTACATCGGACCGAACAGCGAGGGAAAGCAAGTCTTCGCACTCCGGCGGGAGAACGGCTCCCTGGTCCTGCAGTCGGACTACTTCGCCGGTGAACCGTTTTTCGCGATGCGTGACCAGAATGACGTGATCTTGTTCTCGGACAACGCCGCCGGGTCGGGCGGGATGGCACGGCCGTGGCTGCCCATTCCGATGTATCCGAAGTTTGTGTGTGAAAGCGACGTTTCGCCTAACCCGGAACTCGGCTTCACCTATGGCTACATGTTCATTGACAACTCTCGGTTGGCGTCGGAAACGACGCTGTGGGAGGGCCGAGCGTCTGTCCTGCACAAGTTCGTGGAGCTGCGAACGACGACCGGTCGCGCGATCGGCGGCGCCCATGTTCCCCGGTACAGGCTGAAATTCAACGGCACCACAGTGGGCGAGTGGACCGACACGGGGCTATCGAACTTGGTGCGCGGACCGTACGACATCTCGCAGTGGCTCGACCAGAACGACGTATCAGTGCAGCTGACATGCAGCCTTGACACCGGCGGCGCCGGGTCGACTGCCTGCCAGATCACCAGCGTCTACATGCGACAGTAAGGAGGGCGCGCGATGCTCCCCGAACCCGGAAATCCCGCTAGCTGGCAATACGTTCGTGAGGAGCTAACCGCCCTGCGCGCAGACTTGCACGGCGAACTCGGCGGTGTGCGCACCGACATTGCCGACCTCGCCCGCGAACTCCGGGCGCACCTGCTCGAGCAGGGCCCGGAGATAGCCGTCATCAAACGTCGGCTCGACGAACACGATCGGGCGATCACTGAGATACAGACGTCCAAAAAGGACACATGGAAGTACTGGGGTTCCCTCGCGGCAATGGCGCTCGTGGCTGTCCTGTCGTGGGTGTTCACCCTCATCGGAAAGTGAGGACCTCATGGGGAAACCCTGGTACGTAGCGCACTCGCTCGACATCCTGCTCGGTCAGGTCAACGCGCTCGAGCCGGACCGCTCGCGCGTGTCCGACGGCTCGATCGGCGACGCTGACCACTCGGCCCGGCTGTCGGACCACAACCCCAACGACTACCGTCGCGGCGACGGACGGTTTCAGGTGTGCGCGCGGGACTTCACCCACGATCCCGGCGACCTCGACGGGCAGTGGCTCGCCGACCGGCTCACCACGCACGCCGACCCGCGGCTCAAGTATCTGATTTGGAACCGCCGGATCTGGACACCCGGCATCGGGTGGAAGCCCTACACCGGCGGGCCGAACCCGCACACGTCGCACGTGCACGTGTCCGTCGTCGCCGGATCCCGCGCCGACTCCACCGTGCTGTGGAACCTCGGCGCCGCCGGCGCCCCGAACCCGCCCAACCCACCCCGGCCCACCGGCCGAATCCTGATGACGGAGGACAACGTGGCCACTCTGCCCGCATCCATGGACACCACCTACGAGGTACTTGCCGTACCTCCGGCCGCCCAAGTGAGTCTGATTTTCGCCGCCAAGACGGTGATCTACGGCGGTCACCTCTACAACTGGACGCCCGTCCCCGGCAAGGGAACCGGCGGCGACCCCGGCCGGTGGCGTACCGAGGTACAAGAAGGCGAGGAAATCCGCATCCCGCGCGGCACGTCGAAAGTCCACATCGAGTACTCGTGCGCCTCGCCCGTCTCCGTGTTCATTCAGGCGATCGCGTGACCGGGCAGCATCACGGCCCGGTCGACGAACCCGGCCTCGGCGCCCGGCTCGCCGCGACCGCCCGCCGGTTCTGGAAACTGCTTGGCGCCGTCGCGGGCGGCGCGACCGGGGTCGGGTTCGCGTCCGTCCTCGACGCCGCCGGGGTCGACGTCAGCCCGTCCGGCGCGGCCGGTATCGCCCTGGTCCTCGCCGCCATCGGAACATGGCGGGCACCGCGGAACACCACCGACCTCGCCGAGTGGCTCGGCGACCTGCAGGCCCACGTCGCCGCACAGGGCGGCGACCCCGACCGGCTGCAGAACAGCCTCGACGACCCGCCCCCGCGCACCTGACACACCACGCGGCCGCCCCGCGCTACCCGTTCCGACGGGCAGCGCGGGGCGGCCGCTTTCGTGTCCGGCGACGTCGGCCCCGCGCCGGGTCGACCGCCGGCGGTTTAGCCGACTCGCCACCAATGAATGATCACGGGCAACTCCCATCGCAGTTCTTGGCCCCGCACTCGCACGGCAGGTCGGGCAACTCTTCGCCGTAGCTTGCGTAGTGTGCCGCTTTGTCTTCGTCGGTGTAGTTGCCGTCTCGTGATGTGCCGTCCGGGTTAGCCTTCATCGTCGTTTGCCTCGCGCTGTGTCTCGTCACGTTCTTCGTGTCGTTGCACCTGTTCCTCAGTCCAGAGTTCGTTGTATGCCAAGGACAAACTCCCTTTCGCTCACTGGGTTTCCGGGTAAGAGATGCCGGGGGCGGGGGATTCGACTACCCCGCCCCCGGCGCCCGCCGCGCGCGGGGGCACATTCCCCAGAACGGCGGGCAGTTGCCGGGACCGGGTGTCATCGGCCCGGCCCGGCTCCCCGTCCTCCACGCGAAAGACGACGGGGCGTTTGGAACCCCGGTCAGCGGATTACCAGGGGAGGTTTACTGACCGGGGCGAGCCCGACGCCGCTCGAGGGTGGACGACGCCGGGAGTCTTCGGGGTGGTCAGGCTGGTGACGGCATCCCGCCGCGGCCTGCCATCGGTCGGGCGAGCGTCACGCGGACGCCGTGTATCCGGACGTCGCCGTCCTCGAGCGCGCGATACAGGTAGCCGCGGTCGGTGAATTCCACCGCGTTGGTCCCGCCTTTGCCGACGAGGATCTCGGCGGACCCGGCGCCGGCGCCCAACCCCATGACCCACACGCGGCCAGCGCCGACCTCGGCGAGGAAGTGCTCATAGCTGCCCACGTCATACGGTGCGGTCATGGCAGATCGCCTTGCGTTGCCGCCGGGTAGGGCAGGATGAAGCCGGGGTCAAGCGTCATACCGTCGAGTTCGGTTGCGCGGTCCAGCAACGACACGCCAACCCGGATAAGGTTCGTAGCGACCTGGCGCAGCGCCGCGGCGTACTCCGCGTCATCCGGCTGCGTCGAGAGAAGCGCGATGGTGACGTTCCCCAGCTCCGCGTTTATGTGCGCCATCCCGGCGAGCAGCTTTCGATCACGCTCGTGCACGGCGCGCCTCCCGTGTACGTCGCCGCACGTCCATGTGCGCCAACCGCTGCAGGTGCTCGCAGTGCTCGCAGGCACCCACCACGGCCCGGGCCCGCGCGTCGAGGCGCACCCGGCCGACCTCGCCCCGTTCATGGCCGACAGGCCACGGCCCCCGCTGTCGCTCGCACCACGCAATGACCGTCGTTGCCCATTCGTCGGCGAGCCGCGCCCGCGGGTACAGGTGCGACGTACCGGCGAATGAGCGCCACTCGTACTCATCCGCGACGTTGTAGACCTCGACCGGCCGATGCAGTGGCCCGTGTCCCCGCCGGCCGAATCGGCGCCGCACCATCAAGGAATGCCTCACCACAACGGCTCATCCCCGCGGCGCGCGTCCTCGGCCGCCTGCTCGAGCGCCGTCACCATTCCAGCGACGAACATCTCGTCGACAACGAGCCCGCACACCCCGACCAGCAGCGCGGGCGACAGGCCCGTCGGGGTCTCCACTACCCCGGTCAAGATGTCGACCGGCTGCCCCGTGAGGCTCACTCCGGTCAACTCCCGGACGTTCCGCCACCCCGAGGACATGGTGGGGCGCGTCGGGGTGCTCACCGGTCGTTCCGCTCGAGGCGTTCCGCTGCTACGCGAGCGGCATCGAGGTTTGCTATCAGCACGTCCCGCTGCGTTGGGTCAAGGATCAGCGTCGGCCCGTTGCTGACCGCGAGGGCAACCCGGTACTGGTCCCTGTGATCCCGCACGACACCGACCGTGAGCACGGTCGGTCGGTCGTTCACGTCGTTGATGTGCTGCGGACGCTCGATCCGCCAACCTCGTGTAGTCACACCTTGAACGCTAGGAGTGATCAACTAGTCGAGGGGTACAGTTTGTACCTTCACCCGGTTGGGCTAAGCGGCCAACCCGACGCGATCACAGAGATTGCGCACTTCGGTCTCGCGCCCGGTGGGCGGGTGTTTTCGCAGATTGCGCAGCATGTCACGCGCAAATCCGTTGTAGCTGATCGTCTCGTTTGCGACGCGCTGCGACCGGTCAAGCAGGGACAGCACCGCGTCGCCGTCGCCCTCGAGCGCGTGCGCGCGGGCTACCTCGATCAGGTGGCGGCTGCGGCGCGCGAGTGACGGAATGGCCACCGGGTCGAACCCGTTCGCGGCGCGCACTGCCTCGCCGGTGCGGCGCAGCTCCACGCCGAGGGTGACCGCGTGCGCGGACATGACACTTTGCGAGAACGAGGATTGTGTGTGTCGGTAGTCGGCGCCGAGGCGCCGGGCGATCTGGTCGGCTTTCTCCCAATGTGCCCATGCCAACCCGTGTCGACCGCGGCGCGCGTGCACGTACGCGACCTCTGCGTCGAGTGCGCCGACCATCCCGCGCCAATCGTCCGGCGCCCCGTCGAGGTGCCGGGCGAGCGAATCACGTGCATCGGTCGCGAGGTCTACCGCCTCATCCCAGCGGCCGGCCTCGCGCAGTGCCTGCACCATCGCCCACGCGCCGCCCGCGATCATGTACGGGTCGTCTGCCTCTTGCGCTTCGGTCAGCGCGCGGTCGGCGACCATCCAGACCAATTCGGGAGCCGGTTGGTAAGCGACGTAGAAATCGGCGAGCTGATAGACGCCGCTGAGAACCCGGCGCGCTTCGCGTCGCTCCTCGCCGCGGAGCGCCCGCACGGCGACCTGCGCGTCGCGGATGAGACCAGGCAGCAGTGTGCCGAGTTGCGTTCGGTGGTCGGGCGACGAGTGGCGTACAAGCCACGCTTGACGCAGCCGGATGGCGAGGTGCGGCACAGATACCGGCTCGATTTTCAGCGACACGCGGTATTCGGTGAGCGAAGCCTGCACGGCGGACAGGGCGGAGTGCCGAGGACCCGCGTACAGCGCGACCGGCACGGCGTGCCCGTCGCCGGTGAGCGTTGCGAGGTCGTCAAGCTCAAGCGCTTGCGCGATCCGGAGCAGCATCGGTAGCCGAGGCGTTTGCAGACGGCCGTTCTCGACGGCCTTGACCCATTCGTCGCTCTTGCCGACCCGGCCACCAAGTACCGGGCGGGACATGCCGCGCCGGTTTCGGTAGAAGCGGATGCGTGCGCCGATCGGAGCGTCGGCAGGCAGAACGTCGTTCATCACGACCACCCTCATTCGCGGAGTCGACCTCTTCGCGTGCCCCCGGTGGCCAAACCGGGGGCTATCCCTCCGCGAAGAGGTACAGCACCACGATACTGCACGGCGCAGCTACAGAGTGTGATGGACGGTTGCGGTTAGATGCCGTGCTTCCATGCGGTGAGCGAGTACGCGGAGTACCAGCAGCCGAACAGGACGAATGCGAGGGTGACGGCGACAGCGGTCGACGGGCGACGTTTCGCGAGGCCGACGGCGATGGGCAGCAGCAGCACGAATGCGGGCAGCAAGAAACGCCCCCGCATTTGAGGGAACCCAGCGGTACCGATCGCGAGGACGGCGACACCGACCCCGTACGCGACCAGTGGCCACGGCAACCGCTGCGCGATCATGACCACGCCGAGGACCACCGCGGCGACCGTCACGAACAACACGAGCGTCTCGAACCGCGACCCCTCACGGGTGAGCAGCCGCACCGTGTACTCGGCCGCCTCGCGACCCCAGTCCCACCGGACACCCCACCCGCGTAGTTCGATGTCCTGCCACCCGGTCAGGCTCCCCGTCCGCGCCGCGACGAATCCCCAGTAGCCGGCCAACCCAAGCGGCGCGACCGCCGCCCAGCCCAGCAGCCGCCACCGGTCCCGGCCGCGACCGCGCACGGCACCGATCGCAGCGGCGACCACGACGACGGCGACTAGAACAGCCGCGGTCGACCGGGTCAGCCCGGCGAACATCGTGCACACCGCGGCCATGCCGAACCGGCGCTCGAGCACCCCGACCAACGCCCACGCGGCGAGCGCGACGAACAGGCTTTCCGTGTACACCATCGACTGCGTGATCGACATCGGCGCACCCGCCCACAACACGACGAGGACCAGGCCCACGCGATGCCCGCCGACCCGTTCGCCGATGCGCTGCAGGCCGCACGCCGCGACGACGCCGGCGACCGTCGACACGATCAGCCCGGCCGCCAGCAACGGCACGCCAAGCTCGCCGAGTACCCGCATGGCACCGGGGTACAGCGGGAAGAAACCCATTGGCGCAGCAGGGAAAAGCTCGCCCGCCGCGTCGAGGGGTTCGGGCACGCCGGTGTAGTTGTGCTCGGCAATCTGCAGGTACCACCAGCCATCCCACGCGGCGAGCCGCTCGAGCAACGGCAGGTCGCGGGGCGCCGCCATCACGGCGAGCATCGCCACGCCGAGGACGCGCACGGCGAGATAGGCCGCGACGGCGCGCACGTACGGCGCCCGCGCGAACCGGGCGACCGGCGGGTCGGTGACGACGGTCAACGCCGGCCGAACACGCGGCCGGTAGAGGTCGAACGCGAGCATGTTTGCCCCAGATCTGCCCCAGATTCGGGGCCCCGGCGCTGGTCAGCGCGGTTCTGCGTCCACCACAACTACGTGGCTCGAATAAGGACGCGACATCAACGCGTCCGAGCAGGTGCTGGACGCGATCTCCCGCGCCCAGCGGCTCGACCCGCACGAGCACACCCACCTGCTCACCCTCGCCGGCGCGCCCGAGCCGCCACTGGAGAAGGACTGCAAGCTCCTCAGCCAGAACGTCCACCGGATGATGGACAAACTGGAGCCGTTCCCGGTCTGCGTGCGCAACGCGCGATGCGACATCCTCGCCTACGCCTGGCTGATGCCTGGACGCGATCCCGTTCGAGGACCGCAACACCCTGATCCAGTGCCTGACCAATCCCGAGTGGCGCCGCAGGCTCCCGGACTGGGAGGTCGATCTCCCCCGCCTGATCGCCGAACCGGCGTGGAAGAACCTGGTCAAGCGGCTGCGGCAGGAGTCCGAGCTCTTCGAGCGGATGTGGAAGGAGCACGACGTCTCCGGCGAGCGGATCGTCCTCAAGCGGTACCTGCACCCGGACGTCGGCCTGCTGCGCTTCGAATTCTCGTACCTGTACCTCGGACGGCGTTCCGAGATCTCCCTGGCGACGCTGACCCCGGCCGACGAGGAAACCGCGGCGAAACTGCCCAGCTCCTTCTGAAGGGGGAGGCGGACCAGGCTCGCGGGGGAGCCTTTCCGCGGCGCGGACGCCGACGCTGGGGAGCATGACCGTAGCGATGGCTCCGCCCAAGATCTCCAGCGTCCGCCTGATCGTCTGCTACGCCGCGATCCTGGGCACGCTCCCGTACCTGACCCTCAAGGCGTCCTGGGTCACCGGCGGCGGCCTCGGCCTGCGCGATCCGTCCTTTGTGGACTCCGACGTGATGATGTTCGCGAACCTGGTCACCGGCGGGATGGACGTCGTCGCGGTGCTCCTCGCGCTGGCCTTCACCTACTCCTGGGGCCGCCGGATCCCCGCGCCGCTGGTCCTGTTCCCGATCTGGATCGGCACCGGGCTGCTCGCGCCGATCGTGCTGAACCTCCCGGTGATCATCGCCGACCTGTCCCGGGCGCAGCTGACCGAAATGCCGCTGGAGAACTGGGTTTGGGCCGTCGTCTACGGCGGCTTCGCCTGGCAGGGCATTCTGCTGCTGACCGCGTTCGTGCTCTACGCCCGCGATCGTTGGTGGTTCGTCGTCACCGGCACCGTGAAGCCGGGCACGATCGGGGTGGCGGGCCTGCTCGGCATCGCCGCCGCGCTCGTCACGGCGATCGGCCACACGATCTGGGCGTTCGGACCCGGCGGGATCGCGGCCCGCGGTCAGGACGTCGTGATCGCGGTGCTCGGTGTGCTCGCCGCGATCGCGCTGGCGAACGTGTCACGAGGACGGTTCTGGCCGCGACTGGTGCTGGTGTGGACCGGCGCCGGGGCGATGGCAGGCACGGGGGCGTGGGGGTTGTTCACCGCGTTCACCATGGGATTCACCGGACATGTGGCGGTGCTGGCCGTCCAGGTGATCGGCGGGGTGCTGCTGATGATCTCGGTCCTGCGACGGCTACCGGCGGTCGAGCAGGCGACGTGATTCCTTGCTGAAGCCGGGAACCGTTTTCTCGAATCTTTCGAGGAATTCACTCAACGTTTCCGGTGGCCGTTCGAGGGCGCTGACCTGTTCGCGTAAGCAGCGAAGAGTGGCAGCCGGATACAGATCGAGCTGGTCGAGCAGGAAGTCGTCGGGGTGTATCGCCTCGATCCGGTAGGGCTCGAGGGCTGAGGGCGGGAAGTCCTTGAGATTCGCTGTCACGATCACCGCCGCGTTCGCATGTACCGCGGCGGCCAGCACGTGTCTGTCCTTCGGATGATCGGTCATGGCGGGAATCAATGGCCTGTAGCCGGTGACCTCGGAGTCCGGGAAGGCCGAGCGCATGCCGGTCAATCGTCGCTTCACCCGCGCCGGCTCAAGACCGAAATGCCCGACGAGATTCCGCTCGACCTCATCGAGCACTTCGCCCGACCACAGAACGCGGTAAGTGCCGGCCTCGGCCAGGCGCAGCAAGAGATCCGTCAATCGGATGGGAATGAGCACGCAAGCATCGAGGAAGGCGGGAAAGGGCACGGCTAGCGAGTCTGGATGAACCCGTCGACGATGTCATCGCTGCCATCCCGGCTCGCCGAAGCTGTCAGCTCATCGAGTAATCCTTGCCGTTCCGCACGAGAGCGCGCCCGGTATTCGAGCAGGTCACTGAGGAGGACGCGCCGGTGACGTGCCGGTTTCTCGAACGGGATCTCGCCGGATTCCAGCAGTTTGACCAGCGTCGGCCGGGAGACGTTGAGCAGGTCGGCCGCCTGCTGGGTGGTCAGGACGGCGTTCAACGGCGCGATGTTGATGGCGAAGCCCTGGGACATGGCCTTGACGACGTCCCTGAGAACGTCGTAGACCTGCTCGGGAAGGGTCACTTCGCTACCGTCCGGGCCCACCAGTTTCGCCTGCTGGGCCCGGGATGCCGCGACCATGAACTCGTCGAGCCGCCGGAGTTCCCGACGGGCGTCCGGCTCGGTGGAGGAAGGCGGCAGCACGGTGTGCTGTTCGATCGTCGATGCCATGTCGCCTCCCTCGGCCGGTCGGGGCACCTCCAGGGTAATCGAAAAAAACGAAAGACGCACCCCGGGTGGCGGCTACCGCAGGCGGCGTAACCGGGAAGCCGCTTTTCAACGGACGCGACGCGCCCCCGCCGCGGGTAGCTTTCGTCCTGTGCTGCTGAAAGAACGGTTTCCGTGGAGCCTCTGGGTGGGCCGGGTGCTGCGCGTGGTGCTGCCGCTGGGGTTCGTCCTCGGTGCCACGAGCGGCGCCTCACGCTGGCAACCGGACTCACCGCAGCTGACCACGTCCGGGGTGCTGTGGCTGGTCGCCATCGCGGTACCGCTGCTGATCGTCCACCGCTTCCCGATGACGATCTTCCTGCTCACCTCGGCGCTGACGCTCGGCTACTACACGTCCGGCAACCCGGGTGGACCGGCGATCGTGCTGCCGACCATCGCGCTGTTCCTGCTCACCAAGATCCGCGGCCCGATCGTCGCCGGCGGCGCCGGTGGAGCGCTCCTGGCGGCGGCGGGGATCGCGTTGTTCGCCCGGCACGGGCTGGCGGGTTTCGATCTGCGGGCCGGGCTCGGGCTGGTCTGGGTGATCGCGGTCGTCGGGATCGGCACGGCTGTGCGCAACGGGATGGCGGCCGCGCGGGCCCGTCGCGAGCAGGCCGACGAGCATCGGCACCGGATGGCCGAACAGGAGCGGCTCACCATCGCCCGCGAGGTGCACGACGTCGTCGCGCACAGTCTCGCGATGATCAACGTCCAGGCCGGGGTCGCCGCGCACGTCGCCGACCGGCGTCCCGAGCAGGCGAAAGAGGCGCTGCTGAACATCAAGGAGGCGAGCGCTTCGGCGCTGAAGGACCTTCGCGCCACTTTGGCCGTGCTGCGGTCCGGTGAGGACAAGGCGCCCGCGCCGAGTCTCGCGCAGGCCGACGAGCTGTTCGAGCACGCTCGCGCCGCCGGGTTGGAGGTCCGCGTCGACGGTGAGCCGGGGGAGCTGCCCGCGCCCGTCGACGGCGCCGCGTACCGGATCCTGCAGGAATCGTTGACGAACGTCGTCCGCCACGCGCACCAGGCTCGGGGTGTCGACGTCAGTTTCGAGCGGAAAACCGGTGCGCTGACGCTGCTGGTCCGCGACGATGGCCGTGGCGCCGTCGATCCCGCGCCCGGTCACGGCCTGCGGGGAATGTCCGAACGGGCGGCCGCGCTGGGCGGCGCGCTCACGACGTCCGTGGTGGACGGCGGCTTCCAGGTCCGGGTGGACCTGCCCATCAAGGGGGAAGAATGACGATCCGGGTGGTTCTCGCCGACGACCAGGTGCTGGTCCGCGCCGGTTTCCGGGTCTTGCTGGAGACCGAGGACGGGTTCGAGGTCTTGGCCGAGGCGGGTGACGGCGAGCAGGCCGTCGCGGCCGCCGTCGAACACCGGCCGGACATCGTCGTGATGGACGTCCGGATGCCCGGCGTCGACGGGCTCGAAGCGACGCGGCGGATCACCGCGAATCCCGAGCTGGCCGGGGTGAAAGTCCTGGTCCTGACCACGTTCGACGTCGACGAGTACGTTTACGAGGCGTTGCGTGCCGGCGCGAGCGGGTTCCTGCTGAAGGACACCGATCCGGTGGAACTGCTGCGGGCGCTGAAGGTGGTCGCCGCGGGCGAGGCCCTGCTGGCGCCGACCGTGACCAGGCGGCTGATCGCGGAGTTCGTCGACCGGCCGGAGAACCGCCGGATCGACGTGAGCGCCGTCCGCGAGATCACCGACCGCGAACGCGAGGTCCTCGGCCTGGTCGCCGGCGGGATGTCGAACGACGAGATCGCCGCGCATCTGGTGATCTCGACGGCGACCGCGCGCACGCACGTCAGCCGCATCATGACCAAGATCGGGGCGCGGGACCGGGCGCAGCTGGTGGTGCTCGCCTATGAATCAGGCCTGGTCAGTCCCCGCCGCTCCTGAGGTCAGCCGCGCTTCAGCTGAAGCGCCAGCCGCACGACGAACACGACGGCCAGCACGGCGACCAGGGCTATTTCCCAGGCCATGACGGCTCCTCCTCGTCCGGCATCCGAACGCTCCGATGCTCTGCCCTTAAGGCGCATCAGAGGTGGAGGACGTTCACCGACACGGCCCGTCTCACTCGGATGGATTAACCGCTCGAGACCTTCCGCAGCCAGATGTGGACACAGCACCGGGATCTTCACCTCCGGCAGATCCCGGTGCTGCGTCCACATGAAGTACTGGAACCAGCGTCGCCGGGCTGGAAGAGGCCATGGTGAAAGTGGCCGCTCACGTGCGACGCGCGAAGACCCGGTGCGCACCTCCAGCTGACGGCGGCTTTCAGGTCGTCATACGACTTCCGGGACACCGCCCAGCACTTGACGAAGGCGCGCACCGGGTTTTGCCCGGACGTCTCAGTCAGTTGTTGCGTTCGGTCGGCGGTGCCTTCTGGACCTGCGAGTTGAGCAACGACCGGAACGCCTGCTCGGCCTGCGCCTCGGGTCCGAAGGCCTCGACGACGATCACCCGGGTGTAAAGGACGTACACGGCGCGATAGACGGTCGAGTCGGGTGAGTTCCCGACGAAGACCGGTACCCCGCGCATCGCGAGGTCGCGCTTGGCGGTGAGACCGCCCTCCAGCTGCGCGTTCCCGTACTCCTGCGCGACCTTCGAGGTGCCTTGCGCGTCCGGGAAGTCGAGGGCGATCAGGCTGAGCGTGACCTCGCCGTCGGTGTTGGTCTTGAGCAGACATTCGGTCATTTTGGCGCGCTCGATCTGCGCGATCATCGGCTCCGGCAGGAACTTGGCCGACTTCAGCTTGGCGATGTCGAAGGTGCCGCCACCGGCGCGAGGCGAGCCGGGGAGGTTGGTCAGCGCCGCGTCGTTGGCCGACGGCTCGGGCTTGGCCACCGGTGGTTCGGGGAGCGGCGTCGTGCTCGGCGCGGGCGGAGGCTGCTGCTGACTCGAGGTCTGCTGCGCGGTGGGGTTGTCACCGACGGTGCTCGAGAGAAGTGCCCACGCGCCGACGCCGACACCGGCCAGCACCACGACGGCGATCGCGGCGATGACGATCTTGCGCTTGCCGCCGGACGACGGCTTGATCTGGAACGACTCCGGTCCCTGGCTGACCCAGCTCGTGTCGTTGCCGGACGGCGCCAGCGGCGGGAACTCCGAACCGCCCCAAGGCGGGCTCTGGTCCTCCGGCGTATTCCAGCCGCCATGCTGTTGCTGTTGCTGCGGCTGCGGCGGCGCGGGCTGGGCGAACCCGCCGCTCGGCGAGTGCTCACCGGGGCGCTGCGGGTACGGCTGCTGGAACCCGCCCGCGGGCGAACCGGGGTGCTGCTGCGGCGGCTGTTGCTGGGGCTGCCATGGCGGGACGACCTGGGTGCGTTCGGCGGCGCCGGTGTCGGACGGCGACACCACCTGGGTCGCGTCGGCCGAGGGCTGTGGGGGCTGCCCCGGCGGCGCGACCGGCTGGATGATCTGCGTCTCGGCGGGGTTCGCTCCCGGCACCTGAGGTGCCTGGGGAGCCTGGGGGTGCTCAAAGGACACGGCCTGCGAGAGCACCTGGTCACGCCGAGTGCGGTAATCGTCGGCCGTGAGCTTCCCGGCCGCGAGTTCCTCGTCGAGCCTGCGCAGCTCTTCCTGCCAGGTCACCCCGTACCCCCTTATGGATCAGTCGTCCCCGAGCGACGAAGGATCTTTGTCGTCGCGGCCTCCATGACCGCACCGGGCACATTGTGCACGGGAGGCGGCCGGGCGTCGCGGCCTACCACCCAGTCGTAATATTCGGGCGACCGATCCCGCCCGTCGTCGGCTTACCTCGGTATTTGCGCGAGGACCCTGGCGAGCCGGTCGATGGCCTCATCGCGCAGGAGCCCCGACGACCCGCCGACCACATTGCGCTCCACGAACTCGAACACGACGACGTCGCGGTCCTCGAACAGACCCTTCAGCGTCCCGTCGTCACCCGCGGCCACCGTGTCGGTGTGGACGATCGTCAGATCCCTGCAGGTGGCGGCGAGGAACGGGCTGGCGAACTGGCTGAACGAGTCGGCGACCACCGCCATATTGGGCGTGAGAGTGCCGCGGGGAGTGTCGGGCTGGGTCAGCCGCAGCGGGGTCTTGAAGTCGCTGGCGAGGTACCGCGTCCGATCGGCACCGCCGTCCGGAGCCAGCGCGAAGGCCCGCAGGGTGCGGTCCACCGGCCGCCCCAGCAGCCGCTCGAGGTCGGCAGGCCACGACCGGATACCGCTCTCCTTCGCCTCCCAGGTCGCGGTGACCCCGGGCGTGATCGCCTGCGCGAGCGCGTAAGTCATGGTGAGCCCGGCTTCGAACGTCCAGTGGGTGTCGTTCGGGACGTACACCGACCGGCCAAGGCGCCGCTCGGTGTCGGCGAGCGCGCCACGCAGGTCGATCGCCCTGGTCGCGGCGGGCACCTTGCCCCAGAACTCGGCCGTCCGCGGGGGCGCGCAGTCATGACCGGCGTACTGGTCCGGCAGCTGCGCCGGCTTCATGGTGGACTTGTCGGGCGCGAAGACGAGTTCGAACCGGCGTCCCGACGCCTCGACCGCTTGACGTAGCCGGTTCAACAACGCGATCACCCGGTCGAGGTCCATCACCGGCTCGCACCGGGTGTGCATGTCCTCCCCGAAGTACAACCAGCCGTCCTTGCCGACGATGACCTGGGGGTAGGCCTGCGGTCCCTTCGGCACGCGCCCCGTGCTCGGGGTCCCCGCCGTGCTGTCCTGCGCACCGGCCGCGGCGCCGGGCGGGTCGCCGAAGACGCCGGTACTGATGCCGTCCGCCGCGTTCACCCCGGCCTGGCGTAACGGGAGGTGGTCGGTCGCCCAGCCGGACAGCCCGGTGAAGAAGCTCCAACCGTCCCCGAAACCGGGGAATTCACGCAGCGGGCGGTTTTCGAACGGCTCGGTCCGGACGCCGACGACGAGCAAGAACACAGGGACGAAGAAGAAGGCGAGCGCGCAGGTCAGCGCCGTCCGCTGCCGGCTGCTGTGCCGTGGCCGGTAAAGGCTGTGCTCGTTCGGCAACCACGATTCCGGTGTCTTGAGCAGCTCTGTCGGCCCGGACGACGTCGGTGGGGGAGTGACGAACACACCCGCGATCGTAGCGGGGCGTGCCCGCCTCCGGAGGCGAACGTGAAGACCGGTCTCCCTGGCGGATAGTCTCCTCGTCATGGGCAAGGGGACTCCTGGCGAGCGGTTGATCGAGTGGACCGGCGAGCGGTGCGTGCCGTGGGCCGACGACGTCCAGGTGATCTACGAGCACTATCACCGCTACGCGTTCGCCACCCGGTTCGCCGCCGGGAAACGGGTGCTCGACCTCGCCAGCGGCGAAGGCTACGGCAGCGCCCTGCTCGCCGGGTCCGCGGCCGAGGTGGTCGGGCTGGAGATCGACCCGGTCACCGTGGACCACGCTCGCGCCCGCTATCCGGAGGTCACCTTCGAGGTCGGTTCGATCACCGACCCGGAGGCGCTCGCGGGCACGGAGCCGTTCGAACTGATCACCTGTTTCGAGGCGATCGAGCACGTCGAGGCGCAGGACGCGATGATGGCCCTCGTCCGCGCCCGCCTCGCGCCGGGCGGGATCTTCCTGTGCAGCACCCCGGATATCGCCGTGTACAGCGGCGACCACGGGAACCAGAACCCATTCCACGTCCACGAGCTGACCGAGTCGGCGTTCCGGACGTTGATGGAGAAGAGCTTCGAGCACGTCGCCCTGTTGCGGCAGAACGTCGCGGTCGGTTCGCTGATCCACGACGGCGGAACCTCGGCGGCCGAGCTGTTCCGGCTCGAGCAGGGCGACGGCGACGAGTGGCGGGTCGCCGCCGGTGCGCCGCACACGTACTTCATCGCGGTCGCGTCCTCGACGCCGATCACCCTGCCGACCGCTTCCATGCTGGTGGACCCGCGTCTGAAGCTGGTCGCCAAGGCCAACGCCGAAGCGGAGACGCACGCGGCCGAGGCAGAGCGGGCGCGTGTCGCACTGGACCGTGCCGAGGAGGGGCTGCTCCGGGCAGGCGAACAGGCCGCCCGGCAGGCGGGCGAAATCGCGGAGATCACGGCCGCCGAACGGCGTGCGGTGGAGGAACGCGACCAGGCGGCCGCCCGGGCCGAGAGCGCCCGCGCCGCACACCGCCGGGCCGCGAACGAACTCGCCCTGCTGCAGCGGAAGGCGGCCAACGACCGCGACCGGCTGCAGTGGCTCGGCCGGAACAACGTCCAGCTGAGCGAGACGGTCGGCCGCCTCGCCGCCGAGAACTCCCAGCTGCGCGCCGAGCAGTCCGCGCTCGTCCAGCGCGTGCTCGGCACGTACCGCGGCGCGATCGAGAAGTTCGCTCCCCGGGGCACCCGCCTGCGTGACTTCTACGAGACGGCGCTCGGCCGTCCCACGGGAGCGGACCCGAGCGTGGCGGCCGTACCCGGCCCGGTCGCGGTCACCACCAGCGACGAGCCGATCGTCAGTGTCGTCATTCCGGTCTACGGCAACTGGTCCTACACGCGTGCCTGCCTCGACTCGATCCAGCGTCACCTGCCCACCACCCCGTTCGAGGTCATCGTGGTCGACGACGCGTCGCGCGACGACTCCGCGGACCGGGTCGCCCAGTGCGCCGGGATCCGGCTTGTGCGGGCGCCACGGAACCTCGGCTTCGTCGGCGCGTGCAATCTCGGCGCCGGACACGCGCGCGGCGACTTCGTCATGTTCCTCAACAACGACACCGAGGTCCGGCCCGGCTGGCTGGACGAACTGGTCGACGTCGTCGAGACCCGGCCGGACGTCGGGCTCGTCGGCTCGAAGCTGGTCTACCCGGACGGCAGGCTGCAGGAATGCGGCGGGATCATCTGGGCCGACGGCTCCGGCTGGAACTACGGCAGGCTGCAGAACCCCGACCTGCCCTGGTTCCAGGCACTGCGTGACGTCGATTACTGCTCCGGGGCCGCGGTGCTGGTCCGCCGTCAGCTGTTCGAGCGGATCGGCGGGTTCGACACGCGGTTCTCACCCGCCTATTACGAGGACACCGACCTCGCGTTCGCCGTGCGGGCGGCCGGGTTCCGGACGATGGTGCAGCCGTCGTCCGTGATCGTCCACCACGAGGGCGTCTCGAACGGAACGGACCTCTCCGCCGGGGTCAAGCGGCACCAGGAACTGAATCGCAGCGTGTTCGTGGACAAGTGGAGCGTCCAGCTGCGCGACCACCTCCCGTCGGCCAGTGCGCGCGCGTTGTGGTCGGCACGGCAGCGCACCGAGGACGGCCATCGCGGTGGCACCGTGCTCGTGATCGACCACCAGGTCCCCACGCCGGACAAGGATTCCGGGTCGGTGCGGATGGCCAGGATCCTCGAGCTGTTCGTCGGGCTGGGACATCGCGTCGTCTTCATGCCGTTCAACAACGCGGTGCCGGAGCCGTACGCGAGCCGGCTGTACCGCATGGGCGTCACCGTGATCAACGGCCTGGACGAGCAGCAGGAGTTCCTGCGCGACGCCGGCCCCGACCTGCGGCTGGCCGTGCTGTCGCGGCCACATGTCGCCTGGCAGTGGATCGAGCAGGTCCGCCAGCACGCGCCGAACTGCCTCATCGCCTACGACACCGTCGATCTCCACTTCGTCCGGCTCACCCGGCAGGCCGATCTGGTCGCGCAACTCGGCGACACGAGCGAAGAGGTGACCTTGCGCCGGCGCGCGGAAGTGCTGCGCGAGTCGGAACTCGGCCTGACCAAGCTCGCCGACGTCACCTTCGTCGTGTCCGACGTCGAACGGGAGCTCCTGCGGGAACTCGTCCCGTCGGCCAGGGTCGAGGTGCTGTCGAACGTGCACTACGCCGACGGCGCCGCGTCGGTTCCCGACGGTCGCGACGGGATCGTCTTCGTCGGCGGCTTCGATCACGTGCCGAATCAGGACGCCGCACACTGGCTCGCCACCGAGATCATGCCGCTCGTACGCGAGCGCAGGCCCGACGCGGTCGTGCAGATCGTCGGCAGCAACCCGCCCTCCGCGGTGCTCGAGCTCGAACGCGACGGCGTCGTCGTACGGGGATGGGTGCCGGACCTCGACGAGGTCTACCAGACCGCGCGGGTGGTCGTCGCGCCGCTGCGGTTCGGGGCGGGCGTGAAGGGGAAGCTCGGCGAGAGCCTCGGCTACGGCGTGCCCGTCGTGGCGACTTCACTCGCCGCCGAGGGCATGCACCTCACGCACGGTCAGGACGTTCTGCTCGGGGAGACGGCCGAGGAACTGGCCGACCGGATCGTCACCCTGCTCGAGGACGACAAGCTGTGGATTCGCCTGTCCGAGGAGGGCAAGACCGTGGTGGAGAACCGGTTCGGCGCGGAACTGGCCCGGCGGACCCTCGCCGACGTCCTCGCGCTGGGCGGTCAGGCCTGATCAGCTCGGCGGCAGCGCTTCCTTGAAGGTGGCGCGTGCCTTGTCGAGGCTGGTGCGGAGCTTGTTCTTGTCCAGGGCGAACGGCTGCGACGCCCACAGCACGACGGCGACCTCGCCCGAGGTGTACCACGTGCCGTCCATGCGGCGTGCCCCATCGCGTCCGGTGACGGTCTCGGGGTCGTCGGCCCGCAGTGCGAATCCGCCCGCCTGGGAAGCCTGCATCAGGTAGGCGACGACGGCCTTCGCGTCTTCGTCCGATCGAGTGGGGATGGCGTACGCGAGATAGCCGGTGTCGCCGTCGCTGGAGCCACGGAAGACGACGCTGGTGACACCGTGCTGGGCGAAGATCTGCGCGGACTCCTTCGGGAAGAGCTTCAGCTCCACCCCTTTGTCGAGCGAAACCGTGGAGTTCTCGGGGAGCGGCGAGCCGGGCAACGCCGGAACGCGGTCCTCGAGCGTGGGCTCCGGAGCGGGCTGGCCGGTGCCCGGCCCGCCGACGGCGTCCGGTGCCTGCGCGATGGCGGGTGGCGACTGCCGGTCGGGACCGCTCGCCGTACCGAGCCACAGGGTGCCGCCGATGACCAGCCCGAGCACGACCAGCACGGCGGCGGCGATGAACAGCCAGGTCGGTTTCTTCTTGCCGACGACGGCGTAGTCCTCCGGGGCCGGAGCGCTGTTCCGGGGACCGGCGGCGTCGGGGGCCAGCGGCGGCAGGTCGCGGGGCAGTTGCCGGGTACCCGGATCGCGCCGGGGCGGGGACGGCTCGGCCCGCAGGTACACCGTCGGGTTGATGTCGGCGGGCGACGGCGCGGTGGTCTTGTGGTCGGGGAGGTGGGGCACGGAGTGCCTGGCCTTCGGGGCTTCGGCGGTCGGCGGTGGCACGGGCGGAAGCGTGACGGTGGGCAGCTCGACCTGCCGCATGGCCGGGTTGGCGCTGTGCCACGGCGCGCTTGGACGGCTCAACGGCGACGCGACCGGCGACGGCATCGCCCCGCCGGAGGCTTCGGCGAGCAGTTCGTCCCGTCTTTTGCGGTGCTCCGCGTGCCCGATACGACCCGAGGCCAGCTCGACATCCAGCTGCCGAAGCTCGTCTTGCCAGCTCATCTAGCCCCCTGCCGCCGGGTGTGGGCAGCCAGTGTCGCATGACCCGGACGGGTGGTTGATATTGGTCTTTCCCATTCTTGCGTCCGTTTCGGTGCAGGTCCAGCACCGTCCGGAGGCGACGGCGCGGACCCGCCGGGGTGATGCTCTTCCGGCTGGTCAGCGGCGATCGAGCGGTCCCGCCGGTACGGTGGCGGACGTGGGAAGTACCGGGTGACGGAAATCGACGAGTGTCGCGGCGCGCTGCGCGAGCTGGCCATCGGCAGGCTCGCCGGACGTGACGTCCGCACCTCGCATCTGGTCGAGGCCGGGCTGGACGCGATCGTCGCCGGACTCGACACCCCGTCCCTCGCCTTGCTCGCCGGGCTCGAATCCTCCGCCGAAGCCGCCGTCGACAAGGCGTTCGGCCAGGTCGTGGACGAACTCGGGCTCGACCTGCCCGCCGATCCGACGGCCGCCCGCTGGCTGCTGGTCCGCGGCTGGCTCACCGCGATGGTCGAAGGACGCCTCTCGCCCACGGCCGGCGGCGCACTGGTCAGCGAGGTCGGCGAGTTGCTCGGGTCGCCGCCGTCGTTGCGCGGGATCGCGCGGTGGTCGGCGATGCTCGACGGCTGGATCCCGACCGACCTCACCCCGAGGGACGTTTGCGAAGTGCCGATCCTCGAGGAGTCGGCCGAGCTGCTCGAAGGACCTTGGCCGCCTTCCCCGCGTCACCCGTAAAGCCCCGGTTTCTGTCGTACATGTGTTCTAAAATGGGCGCTGTACAGCAGGAACAGCGGCGAAAGGCAGACACGGATGGCCTACATCACCCTGCCCACGTTCGTGGGGTACAGCACGAGCTCGGGTCCCTCGCGTTCCTCGTTCGTCCGGCGCTGGCGCCGTCAGTACGAGGACCCGGCCCGGGGCGGGTTCAACTTCTACCTCCGCGCCGCGAACGCGATCCGTGCCGGGCGGATCTCCGGGCGGGATCGCGAGGTACTGCGGGCGCTGGTCGAGAACGCGGACGAGCGCACGCGGCCGCACTACACCGAGATCGCCAACGGCTGGCTGCGTTACCTCGGGCGGCGCGACCTGCGGCCGGCGGAGGTCGGCCGGTCGCGATGGCGGCTCGGCTCGCTCGAAGTGGGCATCAACCCCCATCTCGGCCTGCGCAAGGGCGACGGCCCGGTGTACGTGACCTGGCTCTATTTCAAGGAGGAGCCGTTGAGCCGGGACGCCGCGCAGATGGTGTTGTGGCTGCTCGAACAGACCATGGACGAACTGCGGCCGGGCGGGCGGCCGCTGGTGATCGACGTCCGGCGCTCGAAGGAGTTCGCGTTGTCGCCGCGCGATCGCGACAAGGTGCGGCCATGGGTGCGGAGTGAGGCCTCGGCCTTCATGAGTCTTTGGGAGGCGGCCGCGTGAACGAACGACGGCGAGCCCGCGTTCGGTGGGCTCGCCGTTCACACACCGTCATTCTCACGGTTCCGGCGACGGCGCAAGACACCTGATCAGGTGACAATTTCGCGGAGAATGCCCACGAGCTGGACAACTTGGGCCCCGAACACGAAGCTTTCCCAGTCTTAATCGGCCGAACCACCGAGGGTCGCTCGTGAACAACGCTTGGGAAGCCATCTCCAGGGTCGCAGATGAGCCCGCCTGGTACTGGGTCTACGACAAGCTCGCGTTCTGGCCGAGCACCTACGCGCACGCCTGGCCCGGTTTCCGTGAACCCGCACCGTCAGTCGCGTGGGATCTCGCCCCAAGGGGTCTCGACCGGGCGTCACCGGAATTCCGGCTCGGCCCGTACGCCGTAGAGCAGAACGACGTCGCCCGTGTCGCGCTCGCGGCGTTGAAGGACTGCGTCGCCGAGGACGAGTGGGTCTGGGTCCTGCACTGGCAGCACCAGTCGTATCGCTTCTACCCGCATCGGCACGCCGCGCTCGACCCGTGGCCGGTCTCGGTGTTCCCGCGGACCGACTACCACATGTTCCTGGCGAACGACTTCCGCTTCGGCACGCTCGGGCACCCGTGGGAACGGACATTGTGCGTATACGGCGAGAAGCTCGTGCCCGCTTTCGAGAAGCACGGCGAACGGGTTTTCAAGAACGTGCTGCGCCGTGACGGGGCGCCGGCCGTGCTGGCGGGCGGACCTGCCTAAACTCAGGCGGGTGTTCGAATACCACGGGTGGGTGACCATCCAAGCGAGCCCTTCCGGTGACGACGACGCCGCGCTTCTGGAGCGCATCGTCGAGCGGGTGCACCGAGCCGTCCGCGACTTCGGCGACGCCGACCTGCTCGACCTTCGCTGGGCCTCCGGGGTGCCGGTGCTGCACCTGGGCGGCATGGACAAGCACGGCACGGCGATCGCGCCCGAGCTGGTGGACCTGTTCACCCGCGTGGGCGATCTCGCGCCCGGTTCCTACGGTCTCCTCCATGTCTGGGACGACCAGGATCCCGACCACGACAACGAGTTCAAGGTGTACCGGATGGCCCGTGGCCTGGTCACCGAACGCGGCGACGACCACCTGTCGCCGGTCGCGCCGACCGTGATGGACGGCTACGAGATCTGAACGCAACCCTTCTTGAGTAGCCGTACTCAAGACATCGCGGGGGGCTCGGCGCGACCTTGGTAGGCATGACGAAAACCTCCGCAGCGCCTCCCACCACCGTCGCGTTCTTCGTCCAGGCCGCCCTGTCCTTCGGGCTGGCGCTGATCGCGGTCGTCATCGGCATCTGGTACCTGCCGGTCGACGGCTGGGTCCGCGGCTTCCTCGCCCTCGGCATGCTGTTCTTGACGACCTCGGCGTTCACCCTCGCCAAGTGCATTCGTGACCGGCAGGACGAGAACACCGTCGTCAGCAGGGTCGACCAGGCACGCGTCGACAAACTCCTCGCCGAGCACGACCCCTTCAAAACGCCTGCGCTCTGAGCGCGGCCGGAGGCCGACATATGCACAAATCCGAATTACTACGGTCGTGTGAACCCACTCACCGAACCTGTAGCACTTAGTAACCGAAAAGAGTGAAGGAAGAAGATCAACGCGCCCGACAACCGACTCGCCAACGCGAGCGACAAGGAACGCGGAGGTCCGGGGGCTCGGGCCCCCGGGAATTATGGCGAGCAAGCCTCGGTCCAGGCATTCCCTGGACACACCGCGCCCGCTTGAGAGCGGATGACGGGATTCGAACCCGCGACCCTCACCTTGGCAAGGTGATGCGCTACCAGCTGCGCTACATCCGCATGTCTTGCTCTGCTTCCGGTACTCGTTTGAAGCAGTGGGACAACCATACACCGACCCTCTGTAGCGGTTTCGACCCACCCCTACAGGTGCTCCGGTGTCACACCTGGCGTACAAGGGGTGACGACGGCTGCATACCTCCGTATGGTGTCCCCATTCGACCGAATGG
Source organism: Amycolatopsis lurida (assembly GCF_900105055.1). Lineage (NCBI taxonomy): Bacteria > Bacillati > Actinomycetota > Actinomycetes > Pseudonocardiales > Pseudonocardiaceae > Amycolatopsis > Amycolatopsis lurida. Next base: position 3,914,608 of record NZ_FNTA01000004.1, on the reverse strand, counting down.
TGAGTCCTTCGGGGAGGAGGTGCCTGGCCGGATGACCGAGCAGGGCACGGTGCCGCTTCAGGCGGCCTCGGAATCCGACGAGCAGGCATTGCTCCAGCGTCTCCGCGATGGGGAGGACGCCGCCTTCGGGGAGCTTTTCGAGCTTCACGCCGCCGCGGTGCGGCGGCTGGCCCGCAGTCTGGCCTCCGACCGATCGGAGGCCGAGGACATCACGGCCGAGACCTTCTTCCGGGTGCTTCAGGCGTTGCGCCGGGGTGCCGGGCCGCGGGACTACGTCCGGGCGTATCTGCTGACGGTGGCTCGCCGGGTCTCGTGGGAGTGGCACGGCGCGCGTCGTGACGTGCCGGTGAGCGACGACGAGCTGACCTTCCGGGCCGGGGCGGGGGCGGACACGCACGCCCGCACGGCCGAACATTCGCTGATCACGACGGCGTTCACGAGCCTGCCGGAGCGGTGGCGTTCGGTGCTGTGGCAGACCGAGGTCGAAGGCGAGCAGCCGTCGATGGTCGCGCCGCATTTCGGGTTGAGCGCGAACGCGACGGCGGCGCTGGCCAGGCGGGCACGGCAGGGGCTGCGGGCGGCGTACCTCCAAGCGCATCTTTCGGTGAACCGCGGGCCGGATTCGTGCCGGGCCGTGGTGGAGAAGCTGGGCGGGTTCACCGCGGGCAGTGTCACCGGCGCCGAGGCCCGCCGGATCAAGAGCCACCTGATCGGGTGCCAGTCCTGCCGGGCGACGCACGACGAGCTGCGTGACGTCTGTTCTTCGCTGCGCGCGCACGCGGGTGTCGTCGCCTTGCTGGTGCCGGCGGCCGCCGGTGCCCACACGAGCGGGGCGTTGTCCGGGCTCGCCGCGTCGGTCAAGGCGCTTCTGCTCGGATCGAAGGTGAAGGTCGGCTTGGCGGTGGCGTCGACGGCCGCCGCGGGCGCGGTCGGGATCGTCGCCGGTCCGGCCGTGTTCGGCACCGACGTGACGCATACCGTCGGCCTGTCCGGGGGCGGCCAGCCGGAGCTGGCGTTGCTGCCGGCGCAGGTCGCGCCGCCCGTACAGGGCGGGCCGGTGGAGCTGCCGCCGCAGCGGATCGCCGAGGACCGGATGCACGGCAAGGGCGATCGGCCCGCCGTGACCGGGCGCGGCCCCGGCGCGGAACTCGGGGTGTCGGACATGCCGAGCCTGCCGGGTGCCGGCACGGCGGGGAAGGATCTCGGCGGCGGTGACGGTCGTGCTGACGGTGCTGCCGGCGCCGACAAGGGCGTGCTGCCACCGGACGAGCGGAACCCGGCGCAGGAGACCGCGCCGCGGAACGAGGTCCCGGAACCGGAAACGGGCACCAACCAGACCACCACGAAACGGGACGACATCCCTCCGGGGGAGTCGCTGAGCCCGACGTCCACGACGACTCCCCGGGACGAGACGGAGCCGTCGAACACGCCGGAGTCGACGACTGACCCGGAAGGGTCCACTTCGCCGGAGACGAGCACGCCCGGCGGCGAGACCGGGACACCGTCCGGCGACCTTTCGGAAGACGAGCCGAGCCCGGTCGAACCGACTTCCCACTATCCGGAACCGGGTGTCGACTACCCGACGTGCCCATAACGCCCGAGCGGGGATATCGCCTTCGAACTCTCGCGAATCCGGCTCCCGTCACGGTACGGTGGAGCTCGCTCACGACGAGCGAGCGGCCGCGCGGGAGGCGACTGAATGAACCGGCTGGTGCACGGCGAGGACGGCCGTGACTGGGTGGTCCGAGCCCAGATGGAATGGCGTGCTCCCGCGACAGCGGACGATTTCGAGCACGATGTGGCGGGCAGCTACGGCCCGGGTATCGCGATGGTCGCCGTGACGGCGCTGCTCGCGATCGTGCTCATCATGTGGACGCCCGCCGACGTGAGAATCCCGTCCTGGGTTCCGCTGGCGCTCCTGCTGGTCGCGTTGTTCTTCCCGCTGCGCTGGATCCTGCGCCGCCCGTGGACCGTGGTCGCCGAGACCGAGGGCGATCTGGCGGGCGACCGGCCTTCGGAGCGCTGGGTGGGCACCATCCGCGGCATGTTCACCGTGCGCGGCGAGGTCTCGAAGATCTCGAAGACCATCCAGAAGCACTCGCTGCCGGACTTCGACGGCCCCTTGCACCCGGTGGAGTAGTCGCGGCGGCCTGAACGCGCGAGACTGGGGCCATGCCCGAGTTACCCGAGGTCGAAGCGCTCGCTCACCACCTGCGTGAACACGCGGTGGGCAAGACGGTCTTCCGTGTCGACGTGGCGTCTCTCAGCGTGCTGAAGACGGCGACCCCGCCGTGGACGGAGCTGCACGGCCGCGAGGTCACCGGTGCCGGCCGGTTCGGCAAGCACCTCGATCTCGTCGCCGGTGATCTCCACCTGGTCGTCCATCTGGCGCGGGCGGGCTGGCTGCGCTGGTCCGACGCGTTGGCGCCCGCACCGCTCAAACCGGGCAAGGGACCGATCTCGCTGCGCGTCCACCTCGACGCCGCCGCCGGCCCGGGCTTCGATCTCACGGAGGCCGGGACCAAGAAGGGGCTGGCGGTCTGGATCGTGCGTGATCCGGAGAAGGAGGTCGCGAGTATCGCGCGCCTCGGGCCGGACGCGCTTTCGCTGGACCGCACGGGGCTCGAGAAGCTGTTCGCCGGGCGCACCGAACGGCTGAAGACGGCGCTCACCGATCAGTCGCTGATCGCCGGGATCGGCAACGCCTACTCCGACGAGATCATGCACAGGGCGAAGCTTTCTCCTTACGCCACCACCGGAAAGCTGTCCGAAGGCGCGCTCGACGGACTCTTCGAAGCCATCAGCGAAGTGCTGACCAGCGCGGTGACGCGCTCTGTCGGCCAGTCCGCGGCACGGCTCAAAGGGGAGAAGCGGTCCGGGCTGCAGGTGCACGCCAGGACCGGACTTCCGTGCCCGGTCTGCGGCGACACGATCCGCGAGATCTCGTTCGCGGACAAGTCCTTCCAGTACTGCCCGACCTGCCAGACCGGTGGGAAACCCTTGGCGGACCGGCGGATGTCGCGCCTGCTCAAGTGACTCGTGAGCGGTAAGGACGGTTCTAACCGTCCTTACCACTCACGAGGTCAGCACAGGGCGGCCATCACCGCGGGCATCGGGATCTTCGGCACCCGCCGCCCGCCGTGCACGTCCGCGGCGAGGTCGTACACGTTCAGCGCCAGCACGATCTGTTTCGAGCCGTCCGCGGTGCTCATCGAGACGCTGAAGAATCCCGGCCCGGCACCGGTGTTGCCCCAGAACGTCTTCGTGACGTCCCCGCATTTCACGTCGAGCGTCTCGATCCCCGCCCCGTAGGCGCCGCCGTCCTCGTTCGGCACGAGCCGCTTGAGTTCGGCTTGCTGCGCGGGTGCCAAGAGCCGTCCCGCCAGCAACGCGCGGTGGAATGCCGCGACATCGTCGACGGTCGACACCATCGCGCCCGCGGTCCAGTCGTACGACGGGCTGAACACCGTCATGTCCTCACCGCGCATGTCGTACCCGTGCAGATGCGGGCCGCGCAGGAATGGCGACCACAGCGGGAAATACGTCCGTCCGAGGCCGAGCGGACCGAGGATCCGCCGCTGGATCTCCTCGCGGACGTCGTTGCGGGTGATCTTCTCGATCACCTTGCCCAGCACCAGATATCCGGTGTTCGAGTACTTCACGCCGCTGCCCGGCGGGAACGTGGGCCGGTCGGCGAGCGACCGCCGGATCACCTCCGACGGCGTGATGATGTGCGCTCGGTTCCCGTCGACGAGGTACGGGTCGAAGAAATGCGGATCCATTGGGTCGTGCACGCCCGAGGTGTGGTTCAGCAGCATGCGCAGCGTGATCTTCTCCGGCTCGTAGCCCGGTCCGCGTACGACACCGGGCAGCCTCCGCTCCACTGGATCGTCGAGCGAAAGCGAGCCTTCGCTCGCCAGTTGCAGCACCACCGTGGCGACGAACGCCTTGGTGTTGCTGGCGATCCGGAACCGGTGCCGCGGCCCCGCGGGTTCAAGCGTGGCCAGGTTCGCGTAGCCGGCGCCGAAACGCGAGACCGCCTCACCGGTCCGGACCTGGACGACCGCTCCCGGGAATCCCCCTTCGCCGACGAGATCGCCGACGGCCGCGCGCACCGGATCCCCGGCCGCGGCCGCCGTCCCGCTCGCCAGCAGGACCCCCGCCAGCACCCCCGCCGCGAGTTTCCCCGATCCGCGCATGGTGTTCCTCCCCCGGAAGCGATTGCCTGCGTACAGTCTTCCCGGCGCGACGGGGAGTGACCATGGGGACCGCGCCCGGGTCTTGGGTAGGGTCGGCCCCACCCTCAGTTGTCACAACTCAACGGAAAGTGGGGAGCAGGCCTTGCACCCGGTTGGTCGAGCGCAGAGCATGGACGCCGTGTCCGGGCTCGAGATCGCGCAGATCATCCCTTGGGGTGTGGCGCTGCTGCTCGCGATCCTCGTCGTCGTCCTCCTGATCAAGCTGAGACGTCCCGCGAGCATCGTGGAGAACGCGGTGTTGCAGGCCGTCCACCGGATGTCGAAGGCGACACCGGATCTTCGCGAGGGGCTCGACGAGCAGGTCGCCGACAAGATCACCAGTCAGCTGCTGGAGATGCTCGACTGCGTCGCGGTCGGCATCACCGACAGCGAAGGCACGCTGCTGTCGTGGGACGGCGAGGCCAACGACCACTACGTCGACCTCGTCGACGCCATCGGCAACGCGATCCGCAAACACCGGCGCGAGGTCGTCGCGCACGACAAGATGCCGTGCAACCACCGCGGCACCTGCCGGATGCGGACCGCGGTGATCGTGCCGCTGATCGTCGAGGGCGAGACCGAGGCCGCGCTGCTGGTCGTCGGGCGCACGCGCGGGCGGCTGGTGCAGATGGCCGACGCCGTCGCGCAGTTCGTCTGCACCCAGTTCGAGCTGGCGCGCCTGGACGAATCGAAGAACCAGCTCCAGCAGGCGGAGATCAAGGCGCTGCGCGCGCAGATCTCGCCGCACTTCGTCTACAACGCGCTCAACACCATCTCGTCGCTGATCCGGACGGACCCGGAGGAAGCGCGGGAGCTGCTTCAGGACTTCGCGGACTTCACGCGCTACTCGTTCCGGACGTCGGGCATGTTCACCTCGCTCGCCGAGGAACTGCGGAACATCGACCGGTACCTGACCATCGAGAACGCCCGTTTCGGCGGGCGGCTCGAAGTGCGGATGAAGATCGCGCCCGAGGTGCTTTCGGTGGTCGTCCCGTTCTTGATCATCCAGCCGCTGGTGGAGAACGCCGTCAAACACGGCCTCGCGTCGAAGCCGTCGGGCGGCTGCGTCACGGTGATCGCCGAGGACTACGGCGCCGAAGCGCTGATCAGCGTCGAGGACGACGGCATCGGCATGGAGCCCGCCAAGCTCGCGGATCTCCGCAGCCAGCACCGCACGGGCGCGCACGTCGGACTCGGTAACATCAACCAGCGGATGCAGCAGGTGTTCGGCCGCGACTACGCGCTCATGGTCGAGACGGCGCCCGGCGCCGGCATGAAGGTGACCCTGCGGGTGCCGAAGTTCATGCCCGGCGTGCGGCCGAATCTGCCGGACTTCTCCGCCGACAGCACGACCGTCCCGCCCCAGGGCGGCCCGAACGAGTCCAGCGGGGTGAGCGGTTCGCGCAGCGGCGTGCTGCCGTCCTGAACGTCGGTAGCCTGGCGGTATGAGCGTTGCGGACAAGCTGACCTCCCGTCTCCCGATGATCGGCGATCGGGGTGAACGCAAGGACGTCGTCGCCGTGGTGAAGCTGCACGGGGTGATCACGCCGACCCCGTCGCCGCTGGCCAGGGGATCGATCAACCTCGCCGCCGTCGAATCGGCGCTGACGCGCGCGTTCGGGCACGAGCGGCTGAAGGCCGTCGCGTTGCAGATCAACTCGCCGGGCGGCGCGCCGACGCAGTCGGGCCTGGTCGCCGAGCGGATCCGCCAGCTCGCCGACGAGAAGAACGTGCCGGTCCTGGCCTTCGCCGAGGACGTCGCCGCGTCGGGCGGGTACTGGCTGGCCTGCGCCGCCGACGAGATCTACGCGCATCGGACGTCGATGGTCGGCTCCATCGGCGTGATCAGCGGCGGCTTCGGGTTCACCGGTCTCCTGGAGCGGTTCGGCATCGAGCGGCGGCTGCACACCGCGGGGGCGAACAAGTCCCGGCTCGACCCGTTCAGCCCGGAGAAGCCGGAAGACGTCGAGTGGCTGAAGAAGATGCACGGCCAGCTCCACGAACTGTTCGTCGACTGGGTCACCGAACGCCGGGGTGACCGGCTTTCCGGCTCCGAAGACCTGTTCACCGGGGACGTCTGGCTGGGCGCCCGCGCGGTCGAGCTCGGTCTCGTCGACGGCGTCGGCAGCCTCCGCCAGGTGATCACCGAGCGGTACCCGGACGCCGAGATCGCGATCGCCGAACCGAAGAAGCCACTGCTGGCGCGGCTGGGCATCGGCGCCCCCGCGGCGGCGAGCGCGCTGCTGGACGCCGTGCAGTCCAAGGCCGCCTGGAGCCGCTTCGGCCTCTGACCCGCGTGCGATGAACGGCCCGGTCCTCGCGGATCGGGCCGTTCTTCGCGTTCGGGGCAGGTCGGATTCACCCGAACGGTGGTAGGCGGAAGTGGTTCAGACCAGGTCTCATATCGGACATACCGCTTTGTTGTGAACGGCAACAAACCTCGACAGCGTTGACGAGGAGGTCCGATGTCCGTTACTTCTCCCCGAACGAGCCGCTGGAAGATCGCGCTCGCCGCCACCGCCGGCGCGGCTCTGATCACCGTCCCCCTCACCCTGCCGGCCTCGGCGGCCGTCCCGCCCCCGCCGTCCGGCTGGACCACCGTGTTCACCGACGACTTCACCGGCGCCGCGGGCTCGCTCCCGTCGAGCGCGAACTGGATCATCGACACCGGCCACGGCTACCCCGGCGGCCCGGGCAACTGGGGCACCGGCGAGATCCAGAACTACACCGCGAACCCCGCGAACCTCGCCCAGGACGGCTCCGGGAACCTGCGGATCACGCCGCTGCGTGACGGTGCGGGCAACTGGACCTCGGCCCGGATCGAAACGCAGCGCACGAACTTCAAACCGCCCGCCGGGGGCGCGCTGCGGATCGAAGGCCGCATCCAGATGCCGAACGTCACCGGCGCCGCGGCGCTCGGCTACTGGCCCGCGTTCTGGGCGCTGGGCTCGCCGTATCGCGGCAACTACTGGAACTGGCCCGCCGTCGGCGAGTTCGACATCATGGAGAACGTCAACGGGATCAACACGGTCTGGGGTGTGCTGCACTGCGGCGTCAACCCCGGCGGCCCGTGCAACGAGACGACCGGCCTCGTCGGCAGCCGCACCTGCCCGGGCGCGAGCTGTCAGAGCGCGTTCCACACCTACACCTTCGAATGGGACACCAGCGTCAGCCCCCACGTGTTCCGCTGGCTGGTGGACGGCCAGCAGTTCCATTCCGTCAGCCAGAACCAGGTCGACGCCACGACGTGGGCCGACATGACGAACCACGCGGGCTACTTCGTCCTGCTGAACGTCGCCATCGGCGGCGCGTTCCCGAACAACAACTCCGGCACCACCACGCCGGGGCCGGGAATCGTGCCGGGACACCCGATGCTCGTCGACTACGTCACCGTCCTGACCCGCGGCGGAGGCTCGACATCCACGACGCCGACGACCACCACGGGAAGTCCCGGCGGCGGCAGCGCGTACGGCACGATCCAGGCCGAGTCGTACGGCCAGGCCGCCGGGATCGCCAAACAGGCCACCTCCGATTCCGGCGGTGGCCAGAACATCGGGCCCGCGGGAAACGGTGACTGGGCGTTGTATCCGGGCATCGACTTCGGGACGCGAACGGGCAGGCAGTTCCAGGCGCGCGTCGCGTCCGGAGCGGCGGGTGGCGTGAGCGGTCTCGTCGAAGTCCGGCTCGACAGCCGGTCCAACCCACCTGTCGGCAGCTTCGCCGTCGCGAACACCGGCGGCTGGCAGAGCTGGCGGACCATCCCGGCGAATATCAGCGGTGTCACCGGAAAACACGACGTCTACCTGACTTTCACGAGCGGCCAGCCCGCCGATTTCGTGAGCGTCAACTGGTTCACCTTCACGCCGTGAAGGGATAGATGTGGCACGGCGAGGCGGTTCGTGTCACCGGAAAAGATGACGGCACCGGTCACCCCAGGCGCGGGGGTGCCGGTGCCGTCCTTTCGTTCGACTTTCGTGAAGCGGGCTGGACAAGGAACCCGGCAATGGGCAGGATGCGTCTCACTGTGAGTGCTCACGATGACACCCGGAAGCTCATCGTCCTGGCGGTGGACGATGAGCCCAAAGGGCTAGACGAACTCGTCCACTGTCTCCGCAACAGCCCGCACGTCGCCCTGGTCTATCCGGCGATCGACGCTTCGGAGGCGCTGCGTCTGCTGTCCGCGGACGACCCGCGGCTGGCCGACCGCAAGGCTCGCGGGCTGCCGATCGTGGACGCGGTGTTCGCCGACATCGACATGCCCGGTCTGTCCGGCATGGAGATGTCGCGGGTGTTCGCCGCGCTGCGCCCGTCGCCGGCGCTGGTGTTCGTGACAGGGCACGCGGAAGAGGCCGTCAACGCCTTCGACCTCGGCGCGCTCGACTACGTGCTCAAGCCGTACCAGCAGGATCGTCTCGATCGCGCCGTCACGCGCGTGATGGACAAACTCGCCGCCAACGCCGCGCCGAAGTACGGCCAGGAAGGCGGACTGGGACCGGTCAAGAACGACGACGAGGTCATCCCCGTCGAGCTCGCGGGCACCACGAAGCTCATCCCGCGGTCTTCGGTCCGTTGGGTCGAAGCGCAGGGCGACTACGCCCGGTTGTTCACCACCGACGGCAGCCACCTGGTCCGCATCCCGCTCGCCCAGCTCGAAGAACGCTGGGAGAAGGCGGGTTTCGTCCGCATCCACCGGTCGTTCCTGGTCTCGCTGCCGCTGATCACCGAACTGCGCATGGGGCAGGGCGGCTATCAGGTCGTGATCGGTAACGAGGAGAAGGTGCTGCCGGTGAGCCGCCGCCACACGCGCGCCCTCAAGGACAGGCTGGTCGGCGCCAACCGGTCGACGTGACCGACGACTTCTACCGCCGCGTCAACGGCGTCCGCGAACCGGACCCGACACTCGGCAAGAGCAGGAAACCGGCGGTACCCGAGGGCGCCGCCGTCGAACCCGTTCCCGGCGCGCCCTCCGGTCCGAAACACGAGCAGGCCAAACCCGAACATCACGCGAAACCCAAGCGGCAGCGGGTGATCCTCGCCGATCCGCGGCAGGCCACCAGCACCCTGCGGGCGAGGGTCGAACTCGAAGAACAGACCAGCTGGGGAAAGCTCCTCGTCCGGGATCTGGTGAAGATCCAGCTGCGGACGGCTTCCCTGCTGGCGCTGCTGGTGATGGTCACGCTGTGTTCGCTTCCGGTGCTCTTCTATCTGATCCCGTCCTTCGGCCGGGTGACCGTCGTGGGCATCCCGGTGCCCTGGCTGATCCTCGGCGTGGCGCCTTTCCCGTTCCTGTTCGGCATCGGACTCTGGTACAACCGGCTCGCCGAACGGCACGAACGCGACTTCGTCGACATGATCGAAAACTGATCGCGGAGCTGCACATGCGAGGATCCACACCGTGCAGCTGAATCCGTGGGCCATGGCCGGCATCGTGCTGGTGGCGGTCCTGACCTTCTACCTCGGACATCGCTCCTCGAGGTCGGCCGTCAGCACGCACGATTTCCTCGTCGCCCGGCGCACCGTGCGGTCGCGGCGCAACGCGGCCGCGATCTCCGGCGAGTACCTTTCCGCCGCGTCGTTCATGGGCGTCGCCGGCATCGTGCTCAAGGACGGCGCGGACGCCCTGTGGTTCCCGATCGGTTTCACCGCGGGCTATCTCGCGCTGATGCTGTTCGTCGCCGCGCCGCTGCGGCGGTCCGGCGCGTACACGCTGCCGGACTTCGTCGAGATGCGGCTGGGGTCGACGATGCTGCGCCGGTTCTCGACGGCGTTCGTGGTGTTCATCGGGATCCTTTACATGGTCCCGCAATTGCAGGGCGCCGGGCTGACACTGACGACGATCCTGCCGGTGCCGGTGTGGGCCGGAGCGCTCCTGGTCACCTTCGTGGTCGGCTTCAACGTGATCGCGGGCGGGATGCGCGCCATCACCGTCGTCCAGGCCTTCCAGTACTGGCTGAAGCTGTTCGCCATCGCGGTGCCTGCGTTCATCCTGTGCATCGTGTTCCTCGGCTCCGGCGGGCCGGGCAGCGCGCGCCCGCTGGGACAGCCCGCTCCGCCGACGTTCACCGAGAACACCACCGTCACGGTGCAGACCGACGTCACGCTGAAGGTCACCACGGTGACCGTGCTGGAGGCGTACGGCCAGGTGGAAGGCGCGCGGGCCAACGGTTTCGCGGTGTGGGCCCCGGAAGCCGCGCACAAGGTCGCCAAGGGCACGACGCTGAAGTTCACCGCGGGCACGCCCGTCCCGGTGGTCAGTGAGGCGCCCGCCTCCAACAGCGACTGGCTCCGGCCGGGGTCGGGCGGCCTCACCGATCTGCTGCAGGTCTATTCCCTGATCCTCGCGACCTTCCTCGGCACCATGGGCCTGCCGCACGTCCTGGTCCGCTTCTACACCAACCCCGACGGCAAGGCCGCGCGCCGCACGACGGTGCACGTCCTGCTGTTGCTCGGGCTGTTCTACCTGTTCCCGACGCTGCTGGGCGCGCTGTCCCGGATGTACGTCCCGGAACTGCTGGTGACCGGGAAGACCGACGCCGCCATCCTCCTGTTGCCGTCCGCGGTCCTGCCCGGGCTGTGGGGCCAGATCCTCGGCGCGGTCACGGCGGCGGGCGCGTTCGCCGCGTTCCTGTCCAGTTCGTCCGGCCTGCTGGTGAGTGTCGCCGGGGTCGTGTCCACCGACGTCCTGCCCGGTCGCGTCCGGGATTTCCGGGTGGCGACGGCGATCGTGGCGATCGTCCCGTTCGCGCTGGCGGTCCTGCTGCCGTCGGAGGACCTCTCGCTTTCGGTCGGGATGTCGTTCGCGCTGGCCGCGTCGACGTTCAGCCCGCTGCTGCTGCTCGGGGTCTGGTGGCGCAAGCTCAGCTGGCCCGGTGCGCTGGCCGGGATGCTCGTCGGCGGCGGGCTGGTGCTGACCGCGCTGGTGGTCAACATCGTCAGCAAGTACACCGGCGGCTGGGCGCCGTGGTTCTCGAGCCAGCCCGCGCTGATCACCGTGCCGGCGGCGTTCCTGACCACCTACGTGGTGAGCCGTGCGACCGGATACGGGCGGCCGGACGACGTCCACGGTGTGATGCTGCGGTTGCACGCGCCCGATCCGCTCGGGTTCATGCGTGATCGTGCGGTCGCCCGGTTCGGGCAGGCCGAAGAAAAGACGGAGAAGACCGAGAAGCCACGGTCGACCGGTAAAGGCCGCCACCGGAAGTAATTCACTCTTTCGAGTCGCGAACGTCTACGCACAGTCGTACCGTTCACTCAAATGGATTGCTCCTCTCACGCCCCAAGAGGGGCATGATCTTTCGTGACAACGAAGTCATCGAATGGTCGCGTAGACGGGAGGTCCGCCGTGAGCGATACCGATCAAGGTCTCGGGTCCGATCCGGAATCCGACTGGGAAAAGGTGCAGGCGAGCCCGGAATTCGTCGAGCTGCGGAGACGGCTGCGGGTATTCGTTTTCCCGGTTTCGGCCCTGTTCCTCCTCTGGTATCTGCTCTACGTGCTCCTCGCCGACTACGCGACCGGGTTCATGAGCACCAAGCTCTTCGGCAACATCACCGTCGGCCTGGTCTTCGGCCTGCTACAGTTCGTGTCCACCTTCGTGATCACCGGCCTCTACGTCCGGTACGCGAACCGGAAACTCGATCCGCTCGCCGACAAGATCCGGCACGAGGTCGAAGGGGTCGAACGGTGAATACGCTGGCAGCGGGCGTACAGGGGAGCAATCCGGCACTCAACATCACCATTTTCGCGATCTTCGTCGCGATCACGCTCGTGATCGTTTTCCGGGCGAGCCGGAATACGAAGACCGCGTCCGACTACTACGCGGCGGGCCGCGCGTTCACCGGTCCGCAGAACGGCGTCGCGATCTCGGGCGACTACCTGTCCGCGGCATCGTTCCTGGGTATCGCCGGTGCGATCGCGATCAACGGCTACGACGGTTTCCTCTACTCGATCGGTTTCCTCGTCGCCTGGCTGGTGGCGTTGCTGCTGGTCGCGGAACTGCTGCGCAACACCGGCAAGTTCACCATGGGCGACGTGCTGGCGTTCCGGATGAAGCAGCGCCCGGTCCGCGCGGCGGCCGCGATCTCCACCCTCGCCGTGTCGTTCTTCTATCTGCTCGCGCAGATGGCGGGGGCGGGCGGCCTGGTGAACCTGCTGCTCGGCATCGAAGGGAATCTCGGCCAGGACCTGGTGATCGCCGTCGTCGGCGTGATCATGATCCTGTACGTGCTGATCGGCGGGATGAAGGGCACCACCTGGGTCCAGATCATCAAGGCCGTCCTGCTCATCGCGGGCACGTTCGCCATGACGCTGTGGGTGCTCGGGAAGTACGGCTTCAACCTGTCCAGCCTGTTCCAGGCCGCCGTCGACAAGGGCGGGCAGACCGGGGAAGCGCTGCTCGGGCCGGGCAAGCAGTACGGCAAGACCGGCACGACGAAGCTCGACTTCCTGTCGCTGGGCATCGCGCTGGTCCTCGGTACCGCAGGGCTGCCGCACGTCCTGATGCGCTTCTACACGGTGCCGACCGCGAAGGACGCGCGCCGTTCGGTGGTCTGGGCGATCGCGCTGATCGGCGTCTTCTACCTGTTCACGCTGGTGCTCGGCTACGGCGCGGGTGCGCTCGTCGGCCCGGACGTGATCGCGAAGGCGCCGGGGACGACCAACTCGGCGGCTCCGCTGCTGGCGCTCGAACTGGGCGGCCCGATCCTGCTCGGGTTCATCGCGGCGGTGGCTTTCGCGACGATCCTCGCGGTGGTCGCGGGCCTGACGATCACGGCGTCGGCGTCGTTCGCGCACGACGTCTACGCCAACGTGATCAAGAAGGGCAAGACCGCCCCGGACAGCGAGGTCCGCGTCGCGCGGATCACCGCGCTGGTGATCGGGGCGGTCGCGATCGTCGGCGGGATCCTCGCGAAGAACCAGAACGTGGCGTTTCTCGTGGCGCTCGCGTTCGCGGTGGCGGCGTCGGCGAACCTTCCGACGATCCTGTACTCGCTGTTCTGGAAGCGGTTCAACACCCAGGGCGCGTTGTGGAGCATCTACGGCGGGCTGAGCGTGTGCGTCGTCCTGATCGTCTTCTCACCGGCGGTCTCGGGCAAGCCCGTCGACCCGAAGACCGGGAAGAGCGCCTCGATGATCCAGGGCGTCGACTTCCATTGGTTCCCGCTGGACAACCCGGGCATCGTCTCGATCCCGGTCGCGTTCTTGCTCGGCTGGCTCGGCACCGTGCTGTCCAAGGAGCACAACCAGAAGAAGTACGCGGAGATGGAGGTCCGCTCGCTCACCGGTGCCGGGGCGGAAAAGGCCGTCCGGCACTGAGTGCCTCTTCACGCGCGCGCAACGGGACGGGATGCGAGGATGGGAGTGTGGTGAGCCCTGCTGACATCCCGACCGTCGCCGTCCGTGACCTGCCGAAGGACGGTGTCGCGCTGCTCGACGTCCGTGAGGACGACGAGTGGGCCGCCGGGCACGCCCCGGGTGCCAAGCACATCCCGATGGGTGAGCTGCCCGCGCGCGTCGGCGAACTCGACGACCTGCCCGACGACCAGCCGGTCTACGTGATCTGCCGCAGCGGCGGCCGATCCGCGCGCGCCGCCGCGTGGCTCAACGCGAGCGGCTGGGACGCGGTGAACGTCGCCGGCGGGATGGGTTCCTGGAAGCAGGAGGGACGCCCGATGGTCGGCGAGCATCCCGGCGCCGAACCCGAAGTGCTGTAACCCGTGCAGCCAGGCCACTACCCGCCGAGAGTGCCGGTGCCGCCGGTGCGCCCCACGCCGATGCGGCAGCCGGTGCGTCATCGCGTCCGCTGGGTCGCGTCGCCGCCGCCCGGCGCCTTGCCGCAGCGGCGCGAACCCGTGGCCGAACGCTACTCCGGTCCGCCGTCCTATCCGGTCCCGCCGCGTTGGGGCTTCCCGAATCTGGTCTGGCGGCGGCCGACCGCGGTCCCCGGGACGGCCTCCGGCGAGGTCACCGCGGGGGAACGGCTGCGGGTGATCACACGCAGCCTCCTGCCGGTGCTGTGGACCTTCGCCGCGCTCGCCGTCGTCGCCGCGTCCGCCGAAATCTGGCGCTACGTCCTGCTCGTGCAGAGCCGCGACTCCGCGTTGTCGACGTCCGTCGTCTCGGTCTCCGACAGTTTCGTGATCACCGCCGGCCTGCTCACGACGATCCTTTCGCTGCTGCCGTCGGGCCTCACCGTGTGGTGGCTGCTCGTGGCCAGGCACGCCGTCGCGGACAGGTGCGGCGAGGTGCCGCCGAGGCGGCAGTGGCACGTCCTGGCGTTCGTGCTGGTGCCGGTGGTGAACCTGATCATGGTGCTGCCGGTGGTCGCAGAACTCGAACATGCCGTCCTGCGCCGGACGCGGGAAACCCGGCCGAAGCCCTCGCGGCTCGTGCTGATCTGGTGGGGTGTCTGGGCGCTCAACTGGGTGCTGCTCGGGCTCGTCATCGTCTGGCGATTCCGTGACGGCGTCCAGGCGCTGGCCGACGGGGTCGTCCTGGTCGCGCTGACCGATCTGGCCGCGGCCGGGCTCGCGGTGGTGACGGCGCTGCTCGTGAAGCGCATGTCCGGCTTGCTCGCGCCTGTGGCGGAGAAGCGCCTTCGGCTGCTTCGCGTGCTGAAGGTGGATGGGGCTCCGGATCCGGACCGGCGGGAGCGTCCGGCTTCTTCAGTGCGCTGACGCAACTTTCCACTGAACGTTTGAATGCGGATCTCCGCACTCCGCCGGGAGCGGATCGGTCTGTAACATGGAGGTATGAGCAGCGAGCAGCAGGAGTGTGATCTGCCCCCCGGGGAGACCGGCCGGGCGAGGTCTGCTGTGTTCGGTCTTTACAAACCGTCCGCCGTCAGGACGAAGAGGATCACCAGGCCCGTCACGGGCCGATTTTCACCGGCCGGGAAAACTGGCCTCACCGCTCATGGAATCCGCAGGCCTGACTCGGCCACGGACGAACCGTCGACGCCGTATTCGCCGCCGTCCTTCTTGGGGATGTTCGATCTTCCCGCGGATGCGTCCGAGAGCGTGAAGGCCGTGGTGCGCGGCCAAGATGTCGCCTGAGACGCACCGGGTGATCCGATGGCGCGCCCGATAGTGGTGGATGCCGGCCCGCTCATCGCCATGGTCAGCCGAAAAGACGATCATCATCAGGCGGTGGTGTCCTGGCTGGAGACCGCGGCCACGCGTGATCTGCTGGTGCCGTCGTTGGTGTTGACCGAGGTATGTCACTACATAGAGAAGTACCTCGGCGGTGAGGCCGAAGCGGCGTTCATCGAAGGACTCATGCGCTCGCCTCAGTTCGCTGTCTACCACCCCATGGACGACGATTTCCGGCGGATGGCCGTGCTGATGCGCCAGTACTCTGATTGGCCGCTCGGCCTGGCCGATGCCGCGGTCGTGGCCACGGCGGAACGGTTGAAGACGGTCGAGGTGGCGACGGTCGACCGTCGGCATTTCGAGCACATCAAGCCGGTGCACGTTTCCCACTTCACGCTTTACCCCGAAGCTGCACGCTGACCTGCGGAAAGAGAGCAAGGGACCTTTGCTGCCACCCAGGCCACCCGGGGTGAGCCAGGTCACCGTTGACCTCCAGCTCGCTGGAGGTTCCAGACTGCTGATCATGAGCGACGACGGCGTCACCTTCATCAATGTCTTCGAGATCCCCGCGGACCGCGTGGACGAGTTCGTCGAGACGTGGCGAGAGCGCGCGAAGCTGATGCGGGACGCGCCCGGTTTCCGCGACACCAATCTCCACCGGGCCCTGCTGCCGGATTCACGCTTCCAGCTCGTCAACGTCACGCACTACGACAGCAAGGAAGCATGGGAGGCGGCCGGGAAGAACCAGGTGTTCCAGGCGTCGACCGAACGTGCCGCGGAGGTCGCGACGCCCAACGCCGCGCTCTACGAAGTGGTCGTCGAGTACCCCTAGCGCGTGGTGACCCGGAGCGAGCGCAGCCCCCGGATCACGAATTCGGGTCGCCGCTCCGGGGTCTCGGCGAGTTCCAGTCCCGGCAGCTTCGCGGCGAGGGAGCTCAGCGCGGCCGCGATCTCCACGCGCGCGAGCGGGGCGCCGACGCAGTAGTGGATGCCCATGCCGAAGCCGAGGTGCGCGTTCGGCGTGCGGCCGATGTCCAGGGTGTCTGGCCGGTCGAAGACCTTCGGGTCCCGTGCGGCGGCGCCGAGGAGCGCGCCGACCTTCTCGCCCTCGGCCACCCGGAACCCGGCGATCTCGACGTCCGCGGTCGCCGTCCGCTCGAAGAGCTGGAGCGGTGCGTCGAAGCGGATCAGCTCCTCGACGCACGGGTCCAGCAGTTCCGGCGAGGCCACCAGTCGCTCCCACTGGTCGCGGTGGGTCAGCAGGGCGTTGACGCCGTTCCCGATGACGTTCACCGTCGCCTCGTGCCCGGCCATCAGAAGCAGGACGGCGGTCGCGACCAGTTCGTCTTCGGTGAGCTCACTGCGCAGGAGATCGCTGACGATGTCGTCGCCGGGGGAGTTCGCGCGGTGCTTCGCGACGCCACGCAGGTAGTCGACGAACTCCGCAGCCGCGGCTTCGGCGGCGTCACGCTTCTCTTCGGCGAGCCCGTATTCGTACATCTTCACGATGTGGTTCGAAAGGGTCACCATGCGCGGGCCGTCCTCGACCGGGACGCCGAGGAGTTCCGCGATGACCGCGACCGGCAGCGGCTGCGCGAGATGCGTCAGCAGGTCGGCCGAGCCGGTTTCGGCGATCTCGGCGGCGAGGCGGGCGACCATGCCGTCGGCCAGTTCGGCGACCATCGGCCGCAGCCGCTGGACGTGCCCCCGACCGAACGCGCCCGCGATCACCCGCCGCAGCCGAGTGTGGGCGGGCGGCTCGTTCTCCAGCAGCGAGTTGCGGTGCAGCAGGTTGAACGAAGCGAACCGCTCCACCGGCAGCGCGTCCTGCCAGATCCGGCCGAGTCCGCGATGCCGCAGGACGGCGGCCGACGCCGCGTGCGACACCGCCACGGCGATGCCGAGGCCGTCGTGGCGGTGGACTTCGCCGCGCTCGCGGAGGTCGGCGAAATACGGGTACGGATTCGCGAGGAAGGCCGGGTCGGCGAGGTCGAACACTCGCCGACTTTAACCCGGCCTCGCCGCGACCGTGTCGCGCCGGGAGCCCACCCCGACGCGGTCACAGACTCATCAATACAGCCACCAGCCCGGGTGGCCGTGGTGGTGATGGAAATAATGATGGTGGTGGTAGTGGCCGAAACAGAGCAGCAGGCAGCGTGCCTCGTCGCTCTTCTCGGCCTGGGGCGCGGCGGCCGAAGCCATGCCCACCGTGGGGCCCGCCACCAGCAGTCCGAGTGCCACGGGCAAGGCCGCCAGCGCGGCCCGACGCTTGGAGTTGCTCATCTTTGATCCCTTCTCGTGGTTCGGCGCGATCAGCGCCAAGATCAAGTATTCGCCGAAATACGGGGAAAGGGCAGGGTCGTCACCCGCGGTTAGATCATCCGAATTGCGGCGGCCTTCCGCTGTCACGTTTCCGTGGTACCCGGATGGCCGCTGAAACCCACCGATCCGGTCGGCCCGGTGGTCTGCCGGGTGTCGTCGCGCTGTCTTCGTCACCAACCCCGGGGGCCTTACGAGACGCGTGCCCTCCCGCGATAGCGTTCCGAACCGAGCTTTGAGGAGGCTGACGTGGGCAAGGGTTCGCGCAAGAAGGGTCCCAAGACGACCTCGGACCGCAAGCCGAAGGTGCGCGACGTCTTCGTCGGCCAGCCCTTCGAGGGGCTCGCGGCGGAGACCGAGCTGATCGCGCTGCGCGAGTTCGTCCCGTCGGCGACGGCGGCGCTCACGCTGGGCTCCGGCGAGAAGGTCACCCTCGGCACGGTGCTGCCGATGGCGGCGGCCGCGTTCGTCCGGTCCGACGGCGAGCGCTACGTCGGGATGCAGGTGCAGACCCGCTCCTCGGACATCAGCCGCGACCTCGGCCGCGCGCTGCAGTGGGTCCTGGACGCCAAGGAGGGTGACGTGCTGTCCGTGCCGGACACCACGACGCCGCCCACCGCCGACGAGAAGGCCCGTCTCCAGGACCTGCTCGACGTGAACGCCGAACTCGACGTCACGCTCTACAACGACTTCGCCTGGTGGCTCCCCGAAGACGCCGACGCGAGCGGCGACGTCGCGCTCTCGCTCGAGCGGGCGAACGCGGCGATCATGCCGACCGAACGCCTCGGCGCAGGCGCGTACTGGGTGCTCGCCGGCGAGAAGGCGCACCTGCGCTGGGTCCGCCCGGAACCGGAGAACCTGCTGCTGCAAGCGCTTGCGCGGCTGTCCGCGGCCGGCGAGCTGAGCCTCGGCGACGGCTCCCGCTACGCCGGTTCGTTCCGCGCGCACGGGCTGCTCGTTCCGGTGTGGGACCTCGACCCCGAGGCCCACGCCCGCGAATGGGCCGACGCGAAGGACCAGCTCGGCGTCCGCCTCGAGGCCGCGCTGAAGTCGCTCGACACCGAGCCGCTCAATGCCGCCGAGCGGCGCTCGCGCGACGGCCTGATCGGCCGCCAGCTCACCATCCGCTGACCTCCTCCCGCGCATTTCGTCCTCCGAATGCGGGTTCCGCATCCAGAGGACGAAATGCGCGAGGATGGGCGAGTGATCCTCCATATCTGCCCCGAGGCCGACTGGGCCGCGGTGCCCGAAGGCGGCGTCTACACCGCCGCGTCGCTCACCTCCGACGGCTTCATCCACTGCTCGGACCCGGGAACGGCGCATATCCCGGCCAACGCCGTGTTCCCCGGCCGCACCGATCTGCTGCTGCTGGAAATCGACCCGGCGCTCGTCGGCGCGCCCGTCGTCTGGGAGGACGGCGACCCGCCGCATCCGGCCGGTCTCCAGTTCCCCCACGTGTACGGGCCGATACCGCGTAACGCCGTGGTGGCCGTCCACGAATTCCCTGTTCAGGGGGACGGTACGTTCAGAATTCCCGGCTCCGTGTCGCGGCGTTGAGCCGGCGCCCCTCGAACTGGTACGCGGCAAGAGACAACCTGTGGGGGCCGTCATGCGTTTCGGGAGAGATGAGCCAGGCGAACCTGGCCGGGTGACACCGGGGGGAGGCGATACGGTGACCGCTGCCGCGACGGTCTTACCGGGGACGGACGTCTGGGGGGCCGGCGAGAGCCGGAGGAGTGACGTGCCGGGTGAACTCATCGACTTCGCCGACTTCGTGAGGACCAGCCTCCCGGGTCTGCTGAGGTACGGCCACGCCCTCACCGGAAACCCGCACGACGCCGCCGACCTGGTCCAGACCGTGCTGGAGAAGATCGGTTCCCGCTGGTCGTACGTCCAGCACAAGACCGGCGACCCGATGGCCTACATCCGCCGTTCGATGGCCAACGCGCATATCAGCCGCTGGCGCCGGACCAAACGCGAGAGCCTGGTCGCCGATCTGCCGGACACCCAGCCGTACAGTCCGGCCGACCCGTTCGAGCACGAACCACTGTGGCAGGCGTTACGAGCGCTGCCGCCGCGGCAACGCGCGGTGATGGTCCTGCGTTACTACGAAGGCCTGTCCGAAGCCGAGATCGCGGATTCGCTCGGGGTCAGCCAGGGCACTGTCAAAAGCCAGGCGAGCAAGGCGATGGCGTCGCTGCGCACGAAGCTCGCCCTGCTCGAGCCCAAGGACGAAGGGAGGGAAGCGGGATGAACATGTCCGACGAGGACGTGCAGCGGAAGCTGCGTGACCTGTTCTCTGATGAGCGGCTGAGCGTGGGATCCACGCTGAATCCCGAGACGATCGTCGCGGGCGCCCGCCGCCGCCGTCGCCGCCGCCAGCTGATGCAGACGACGAGCGGGATGGCCGCCGCGGTGGTGCTGCTGGCCGGCGGGGTCACGATTTTCACGATCCAGGACAAGGACAACGGCGCGGCCTTCCCCGGAGGCGACCAGCTCACCGTGGGGGCGGCCTCGTCGAGCCTCGCGCAGCCTGGGCCGGGGAGTTCCGCGCCGCCGGTTTCCGCCCCGGCGGCGTCGACGCACCCGGCGTCCGTGCCACCGCCGTCGACGGTCCCCGACGGGCCGGTCGAACCGCCGAAGAGCACCACCGTCACGAAGCCGCCGACACCGCGCAAGGTGACCACCGGCGCGCTGCTGTCCCCGGCCGGCTTCGGCAAGCTCCGGCTCGGGATGAGCGAGGAGGAGGCGGAAGCCGCCGCCGGCCCGCTGCGCGCGAAGGATTGGCGGCAAGCCTGCGTCTACGGCTACGTGGAGGGAGCCGCCGTTCCCGGGCCGACTTCGGTGTCGCTGACCGAGGCCGACGGGATCACGGTCATCAACCCCTCCGGTGCGGTGCACACCCCCGAGGGAATCGGGGTCGGTTCGACCGAGGCGGACATCCTCGCCGCCTACCCCGGTGGCACCAAGAACGGCAATGCCTACTTCGCGCCGATCAGTTCGGTGAGCGCGTACCGGATCGCGCTGGGCAACGACGGGTCGGTCCTGGGCATCCTGCTGACCCGGATCGAGCAGAGCTGTCAGTTCAGCTGACGGGACGAAGTAAACCCGGGCTTCTCCAAGGGGGAGAGCCCGGGTTTTCCCGTGGTGGGAGCGTTGGTCAGTGCGTCAGAGCGCGCCGCCCGCGACCGGGGGCATCCCCGAGTCGGCGCCGCCGTCCCCGACGGATTCACGGTGCAGGTGGTTCTCCACCTCGAACAGGTTGCCGTTCGCGCGCTTGACGATGTTGAGCAGCGTGGACATCTGGGAGATCTCCTCGACCTGCTCCTTGAGGAACCACTGCGTGAACTGCTCGCCGATGTAGTCCTCTTCGGCGCGAGCGGCCTTGGCCAGCTGCTGGATGTCGGTCGCGACGTCCTTCTCCTGCTGCAGCGCGAGCTCGATCAGCTCGGTGACGTCGGAGAAGTCGTTGCGCACGTCGCCGGTGCCGGGGATCTCCACGTGGTGGTCGGTGTCCAGCATGTACTGGACGAGCGCCATCGCGTGGTTCCGCTCCTCGACGGACTGCTTGTAGAAATGCTTCGCGAGCTGCGGCAGGTCCTCGGCGTCGAACCAGACCGCCAGCGCGATGTACTGCTGGGAGGCGTTGAACTCGTTGTGGATCTGCGCCTGCAGCAGTTCGTAGAACTTCGAGCGCGGTTGCTTCTTGAGGAGGGCCATGTGTTCGACGATACGCCAAACCCTTATTCGGTTTCCACTTTTATCTGGTGATCTGCCCCCTATTAGGTTAGTATTCCCAATACTAGGTTCACCTCAATTAAGTAAGCCTTCCCTAATCAATGGAAATCGATTAGGGAAGGCTTACTTTATTTCCTGGGTCAGATGCTTTCGCGTCGGATCGGGCAGGACATGCAGCGCGGCCCGCCGCGACCGGAGCCCAGCTCGGAGCCGGTGATGGCCAGTACTTCGATACCGGCTTCGGCCAGGCGCGCGTTGGTTTCCACATTACGTTCGTACCCGACGACGACGCCGGGCGCGAGGGCGAGGGTGTTGTTCCCGTCGTCCCATTGCTCGCGTTCCGCGGTGACCGGATCGAGCCCGGTGTCGATGACGCGGAGCCGGTCGATTCCCATTGCCTCGGCGGCCGCGGTGAGGAATGGGGCCGGGCCTTCCACCTTCACGGAACCGTCGTCGGTCGGCCGCATAGTGAACGCGGTCAGTGAATCGCGGGAAAGCGGATACATGACGACGGCGTCGGCGTCGACCATCGTGCAGACGGTGTCCAGATGCATGGTCGCGCGGGTCTGCTGGATGGGCACGGCGAGCACGGTGTGCGCGATCCCGTCGGCGAAGACCGACCGCGCCAGCGACTCCGCACCCGCCGCGGTCGTCCGCTCGCCGACGCCGATGGCCAGGACACCCGGCGAGAGCAGCATGACGTCACCGCCCTCGATCGGCGCCGAATGCGCGCCGTACGCGCGGGACGCGTGGCGGAACCACGGGTGATAGGCGTAGATGAGGTCCAGTACCGCGGTCTCGCGGACCCTGGCGGGCATGGTCAGCGAGGAGACCGCGACCCGGTCGCCGATCCAGGCCGACGAGTCACGGGTGAACAGCAGGTTGGGCAGCGGATCGACGGCGAAGTCGTTCGGGTGGTTCATCAGCCGGACCAGCGAGGCGCCCTCGGCGGCGGGCAGTTCCTCGAAGGTCATCCCCGCCATCAGGACCTCGGCCAGGGTCGCGGGCGCGACGCTCGACAGATGGGAACGGAGCGAATCGGCAAGGTCGGGCCCGAGCCGCCGCTCGTCGACCGCCGCGTGCACCCCGGCCGCGTGGGCGCGGGTGTCGGCGAGTGCCGTGCGCAGCGCGTCGGCCAGCAGCAGCACCTCGACACCTCGGCCGCGCAGCACCTCGGCGAACGCGTCGTGCTCCTCCTGCGCGCGGTCCACCCAGGGGATGGAATCGAACAGGAGCTGGTCGTTGTTGCGAGGCGTGAGCCTTTTGAGCTCGTTGCCGGGCCTGTGCAGCAGCACCGCACGCAGGGGGCCGACTTCGCTGTCAACTCGGGGTGGAGTCGTCTCGTCAATCACGGCTTCACACTAGCTAGGGAAGCCAGGAAACTCGCCCTTTGAGCAGCGCGTATCCGACGAAGGAAACGAAATCCAGCGCGGTGTGCGCGGCGATCAGCGGCCACAGCCGGTTCGTCTTCTGCCACAGCCTGCCGAACACCAGGCCCATCACGACATTGCCGACGAAACCGCCGAACCCCTGATACAGGTGATATGACCCGCGAAGCACCGAAGACGCGACCAGCGCGGTGTTCTCCCGCCAGCCGAGCTGCCGCAGCCGGGTCAGCAGGTACGCGACGACGAGCACTTCTTCGGCGAACGCGTTCCCGAACGCCGACAACGTCAGCGTGATCGGGCGCCACCACGTCTCGCCCAAAGTGGACGGTTGCACCGACAGGCTGAATCCGAGGCCGTAGGACAGGAAGTACAGCCCCAGCCCCGGAATCCCGATCACCGCGGCGAGCAGCAGCCCGTGGACGACGTCGCGGCCCGGGCGCTGTTTGTCGAGGCCGATCTGGGCGAGCTTCATCCCGCCGCGCCACAGCAGGTACAGCCCGAGCGCGCCCCAGCCGACCAGCTGACCGGCGCTCAGGAGTTGCTTGAGCAGGTCGACCAGGCTCAGCGTCGCCTGGGGAACGTTCAGCTGGGCCTGTTGCTGTGCCAGTGGCACCGGCTGCAGCAGCGAGTCCACAAGGGACAGCAGACTGCGCAGCCCGGACAGGCCGAGGGTGATGCCGAAGACGACGACCAGTTCGATGACGATCGCGCGGCGGCGCGCCGGATCTTCCACGAATTCCGGCAGCGCCGGGCGTTCGGGACGCAGCCAGCTCATCGGCCGCACGCTACCTTGTGGCTGAAGGACGCTTTCATCTCATGTCACGCGGTGAAGGGAGCTTTCACCACGTCGCATGCGGGCATGGTCCCCTTCGGCCCCTGCCCGATGATCGCCGGCGAGCTACCGTCGAGTCATGCCAAGGAGCATCGCGACCAACGAAACCGTCGACCGCGCCGCGCTCGTCGACTTCCTCTCCACCCGTCACCGCGCCATCCTGATGACCACCAAGGCCGACGGCGGCCCCCAGCTCTCCCCGGTGACCTGCGGTGTCGACGCCGAAGGCCGGCTGGTCATCTCCACGTACCCGAAGCGCGCGAAGGTCCTCAACATCCGGCGAGAGCCGAAGGTCTCCGCCTGTGTCCTCTCCGACGAGTGGAACGACCAGTGGGTCCAGCTGAACGGCACCGCCGAGGTGCTCGACCTGCCCGATTCGGTCGAGCCGCTCGTCGACTACTTCCGCGCGATCTCCGGCGAACATCCCGACTGGGACGAGTACCGCGAAGCGATGGTCAAGCAGGGCAAGAGCATCATCCGCGTCACCATCGAGTCGTGGGGCCCGATCGCCAAGGGCGGTTTCCCGGCGGAACTCGCCTAACCCTGCGGGAAGTACGGGCAGCCGACGAGACGGCGGATCTCGCCGCTCAGCTGCTGCGGCCCGTCGACCGGACGCGAGAACGCGAGCCGGACGTCGTGATCGCCTGAGTCGGCCTCGACCCGCAGCCGAAGCCCGTAGCGATCCAGCCCCAGCGGCCGGATCCATCCGCCGCGCAGTTCGGCGGGCACGTGTTTGGCGAGCTGCTGGACGACGTCGGCGTGGTCGGTCTCCAGATGCCGCAGCCAGTCGGCCTCGTAGTCGTGGAACGGATCCGGGGGCGCGGCGCTGAACATGTGCGGCCGGAGCGAATGGGTGCCTTCGGCGTCGGCGAGCACCAGCGACGCCGGAGTCAGCCGCAGCAGCGTCACGCCGTGCCCGACGTCCAGTAGGCGCTCGTCCGGCCGGGTCTCGGCGATGGAGACCGCGCGGGCGCGCGCCGAAACCTCGGAGAGCGGGCGGAGCCAGCCCGTGATCCACAGCAGTCCGCGGATGGGTTCCCGCAGGTCGACCGGCGCCTGATCGGTCAGTTCGACCATCACCGCGAGCTCGCCGCGCTGGGCCTCGTGCGCGCGTTTCACCAGGTGGTGCTCGTCCGGCAGCAGGATGCTGACGCTGCCGCTCGTGTGCACGTGGTGCAGCTCGGGGATGACACGGCCGCACTGTCCTGGCTGGTCACGCTGCTCCGCGGTCGGCATCAGCGTCGCCGGCCCGTTGCGGGTCGCGATCGTCTTCGCGCGTTCGGCGGGGTTCGGCGCCGGCGGGCGGCGGATGGACGTCGGTGTGGTCACGGCTCACCTCCTAGTTAGGTGAGCCTAACCTGATCTGGCCGCCGAGTGGAAGTAGTCTGGATCACGTCCCGCCACATCCCTATAGGTTGACCAGGTGGAAGCCCACGGAATCCGGGTGCTCGAACCACCCGAAGGGATTCCGGCGACGAACATGCCGGTCCTGACACCCCTTCTCGATCGCAACACCGTCACCGCCGGGACGATGACCGTCGCGACGGGACTGCTCGTGGCGCTGGGCGTCGTGCTCGCGGTGTCCGGGGGACACGGGATCGCCGTGCCCTTGGCCCTTCTGGTCTTCATGACACCGTCTTCGGTCTACTTCGGCTACTCCGTCCTTGCCGGATCGTCCTCGATGCGGAAGCTCATCGGCAAGCCGTTCCGCCTGGTGAGCGGGCTGGACGGCGCCGTCCTCGCCGGTTCGCGGGTAAGTGTTCCCCTGGACGGGCGGTGGCTCGTCGTGCGGCTCCCGATCCCGCTCCGGACGCAACTCGCGGCACAGCGACGGCTCTGGGTGCTCGGCCCGTTCGTCATGCTGCCGGGCGTGATCGTCCCGCGCCGTGGAGCGTTCCGCGACGCTCCGGTGAAGGGCTCGGTCCCGTTCGCCTTCGAGCCGGTATCACCGGGCCGGATGCTCGCGACGCAGCGGCGATTGCTTTCGGCGTACTACTTCGTCAGTGTCGCGATCCTGCTCGTCGCGAGCGCGTTCGGCTTCTGGGCGTCGGCGGACTATCCGCTGCGGGACAGCATCGTGGTGAAGTCCTCGGGGTACTTCGGCTACGGCTTCGCGGTGGGCGCCGTCGGGCTCGCGGTCGTCCCCGTGGTGCTGCTCAGGAAGCTGCCCGAGCCGCGATGGACCGAACTCGCCGTCGTGTCCGGCCCGGCGTCGGTCAACTTCTTCGGCATGGTCACCGTGAAGGGCCGGACCGTGTTGCCCGACGGCCGCGAGGTCACCATGCAGGCGGGCGGTTCGGATCAGTCGCTGGCCGCGAACATCGCCGCCACCGGGCGGCTGTGGGTGCTCGGCGTGCCCGCGGCCGGGAAGACGGCGAAGGCCGGAGTGCCCGGTCACGCGGTCTTCGGGCCGGTGAAGTTCGGCCGGTGACGGTCAGCCGAGGGAGCGTCGCGTCGCTTCCTCGGTCTCCACGACACCTCGCCGGATTCCTTCCAGCTGCTCGCTCAGCTCGCCGATGGTCGTCGTGTCGAGCAGCGAATCGCCGGTGGCGGCCGACAATTCGGCCGCCCTGGCGACCAGTCCGTCGAGGCCGAGCGCGCCGGATCGCAGCTGTGCCAGCAGTTTCCGCTGCGCGCTCGACAGCCGCGCGTGCACGTCCTCCTGTGCCTGCACGGCTTCGAGCGACTGGATCAGGTCGCCGCGGATGTCGTCGTCGGCGGTCTTGAGGTCCTTCCGCAGCCGCGCTTTCTCGGCGGACACCGCACCGAGATCCACTCGTGCCAGCGCTTTTCCGGTGGCGGACGTGCGGGCGGCCAAGCGCCGGAGGGTGTCGACGGTTTCCCGCACCACCGGCTCCATGTCGGCCACCCGATCGGCGAGCGGTCCGGTGTCGAGCGAAGCGGAAATCGACCGGAAACCGTCGGCCGCGGCTTCCGCGCGCCGCAGCCAATCCGCTTCCGGGGAACCGGGCTCGACGTCGGGGAGTGGCCGTTCTTCGGGCTCTGGCAAGGGTTTCGGCCGCGTGGCGGCGGCGACGCCTGCCCGGGCGGCCAGCACGGTCACGCCGACGCCGAGCGCGGCGAGCACCGGTAGCTGCACCGCCCAGGCCGCACCCGCCGACGTCGCCGCGAGGAGCAGTCCCCACGGTTCGGCTAGCTCACGGACGAAGCGCATATCCGAGGATCTCAGAAATTCGAGATCACGGCGGTGAAGACCTGGTCGATCGAGTCCGGTTTGGACGAGTCGTACCCGACGCCCTGGGTGGCCTCGGCGATCTCCTTGAGGATGCCCAAATCCGCGTCGGAGCCGTAGGCGATGGTGAACATCCGCACCGCCTCACCGCCACCCTCCGTCCGCAACCGGCCGACGAGATTCGGCAGATCGATCCCGCCCGGATCCTCGTTCCGGCCGTCGGTGAGCACGACGACGGCGTTGATCGCGTCGGGATCCAGCCGCTGCTTCATGAATTCGTAGGCCGCGAGCGAAGAATCGTAAAGCCCCGTCCCGTTTTGCGGGGTCAACCCGTTCAGCCGCGACGCCAGCTCCTGCCTGCCCGGCTCGCCGCCGATCGGCGACACCGGCCGCAGCTCGACGTAATCCTTGTCGCCGTCCATTTTCGTCGAGAACATCCACAGCCCGACCTTGTCCGCGTCGCTGAACTGCGGCAGCGACGCCACGGCCGCCTGTTTCGCGAGATCCATCTTGTTCTTCCCGGTCCCGTCGACGCCGTCGCCCATCGATCCGGAGACGTCGACGACCAGCAGCACGTTCGCCTTCTTCCGCAGGTCCTTCCACGACTTCAGCACCTCGGTCAGCACCGGAGGGCTCGGCGGGCGGATGAGGTTGAGCTTCGAATCCGGCTCGGCACCGTTCTCCTTCGTGGTCTGCGAGCCGGGTTTGCCGTCGAACGTGCGGAAACCGATGTCGCTGAACTTCTGCTGCGCTTCGGCGCCGCGCAGATGCGCGAGGAAGTCCGCCGCGACCTGCTTGCGGAGGTCGTCGGCCCAGTTCAGCACGGTGAACGGGTGGTCGGAGTTGAGCGTGCCGTCGCTCGGGTAGATCCCGACGAGTGGCACCTTCGGCGGCGCGTGCTGCCCGCGTTTCGCCGGATCGTTGGTGGGATTGCCCTGGTTGTAGCCGACGAGCGAGTTCTCCTCGACCGTGACCGCCGAGATGTACGACAGCGCGGCGCCGCGGTCGTCGGCCTTCTGCAGGTTCGTCAGGAACGTCAGCGTGTTGTCGCCGTAGTGGACGATGGCCTGCTCGACGTTCCGCACGAACGTCTGGGCCTCCGGCTTCGCGAGGGCGTTCGCGGTGAGATCCGAAGAGGTGCCCGTCGCCGCGTAGTAGGCGCCGATGGTGGCGTTGAGGCCGGACGTCGAGATGTTCGGATTCGTCTTGCCCAGCCGGAACTTCCCCCACTCCGGGTGGCCGTACTTCGCCCAGCCCTGCGGATCCGTGGCCAGCGCGGCGAGATCCTTCCAGCCGATGCCCTTCCCGGGCCAGCCGAGCGCCTCGGCCATCGGTTTCGGCATCGCGACGACCAGCGGCGCGTTC
This sequence comes from Amycolatopsis lurida, assembly GCF_900105055.1. Classification (NCBI taxonomy): domain Bacteria; kingdom Bacillati; phylum Actinomycetota; class Actinomycetes; order Pseudonocardiales; family Pseudonocardiaceae; genus Amycolatopsis; species Amycolatopsis lurida. Next base: position 3,886,445 of record NZ_FNTA01000004.1, on the reverse strand, counting down.
GCGACCGATTCCGGGTCGCCCTCGGGAACCAGCGCGGGATGATCGGAGCCGGTGAGGTTCTGGCGCAACAGGTTCACCCAGCCGGACGCGGCGGGCGTCCAGACGTCCGGGCGCGGGCCGTCCACCGCCTCGTTCCAGCCGCGGGACAGCGCCTGCATCGCGGTACCGGACGATTTCGAATGCACGAGCACGTCGACGCAGCGTCCGGCCACCGTGCGGCCGCTGTAGCCCTTGGCGATTTCGGCGACCACGCCCGCCTTCTCCGGCGACGACGACACCTGAAGCTTGACGGCGTCACCGGTGGTGCACTTCGCCTCCACGGCCTCTTCACCCGAATCGCTCGTGATCGCGCGCAAACCGATGATCAACCCGATCGCGACCACCGCCGCGGCCGCGAATGCCAGGACCTTGCGGCCGCCGCGGGACTGCCCTGGATTCACGACCATGGAGAACCTCCCGGTGAGAAACACCGATTATCCGGAGGTTTCGCCTTGCCAGGCTTGGTGTTGCCGAACCGTTGCGGCCATGGCGGTACTTATCCCGCCACCTTTCGGCGCAATCAGTCACCTACTTGCGCGGGCACCCGCCGGCGCGCGTTTTCGAACGCCGCAAGCAGGTGACTGATTGCGGCAGTCGTCAGGCGCCCGGGCCGCGGCCGGACCAGGTCCACGCGTACCGGTGGTCCTCCGAGGCGTCGGCCGCCTCGCCGAGGTCCAGCGGCGCGAAGGTGTCCACCATGACCGCGGTCTCGTCGAAGAACTGCGCCCCGATCGACGCCTCCGCCGCCCCGGGCTGCGGCCCGTGCGTGAAACCGGACGGGTGCAGCGAAAGCGAGCCGACCTCGATGCCGGAGCCCTTGCGCGCCTCGTAGTTCCCGCGGACGTAGAACATCAGCTCGTCCGAGTCGACGTTCGCGTGGTTGTACGGCACCGGGATCGACTCGGGGTGGTAGTCGACCTTGCGCGGGCAGAACGAGCAGACCACGAAGTTCGGTCCCTCGAACGTCTGGTGCACGGGCGGCGGCTGGTGCACGCGGCCGGTGATCGGCTCGAAGTCGTCGATGTTGAACACCCACGGGTACAGGCAACCGTCCCAGCCGACGACGTCGAACGGGTGGGTCGCGTAGGTGTAGCGCGTCAGGCCGGCGCGGTGCCGCACGAGGACCTCGACGTCGGTGCCGTCGACGACCAGCGGCTCCGACGGGCCGCGGATGTCGCGTTCGCAGTACGGCGAGTGCTCCAGGAACTGGCCTTTCGCCGACAGATACCGCTTCGGCGGGCCGATGTGGCCGCGCGCTTCGATGGTCAGCAGTTTGACCCCGTCGTCGCCGTGCGGGAGCACGCGATAGGTGCACGAGGTCGGGATGACGAGGTAGTCGCCGTCACCGACCTCCAGGGCACCGTAGATCGTCTCGACGGTCGCGCCGCCGCCCTGGACGTAGAACAGCTCGTCGCCGGCGGCGTTGCGATACAGCGGCGACGGTTCGGTCGCGTGGACGAAGCCGATGGTGACGTCGGCGTTGCCGAACAGCCGCCGCCGGTCGGTGACCGCGTCGGCGTCACCGAACTTGAGGTCGTGGGTCTTGAAGGCGCGGGGTTTGAGCGGGTGGTTCGGGGTGATGGGACCGCGCTCGTCCTCGATCGCGACGGCGTCGACGATCGCGGTGGGCAGCCCGCGGTGATACAGCAGCGCCGAGTCCGCCGAGAAGCCCTCGACACCCATCAGTTCCTCGGCGTACAGGCCCCCGTCGGGCTTGCGGAACGCCGTGTGGCGCTTGTGCGGGATCTCGCCTACCTGCCGGTAGTAAGGCATCGGAATCTCCCCGGAACGTGTCCGTTGTGCGAACGATTTTGTCCTGATGTCGTACGCTACTAGCGTGTCAGTCGTGTCAAGCGCTGTGGAACTCACGCCACCCGGCCCCCGAGGAATCCCTCCCCTGTTCGCGCGGCTCGTCGACGACTCGGCGTTGTTCCCGCCCGGCGAGGCGTCCATGCCCGAAGCGCTGCGAGCGCACTTCGCGTCGAGGGCCGGTGAGCACTCCGGCGTCCTCGGTGTGTTCCTGTGCCAGGCGTCGCGGCTGCCCGAGCTCATCACGGAACTCATCAAGATCAAACCCAAGGAACCGCTGCCGCTGTCGCTCATCATCGACACCGGCCTCGGCGGCGTCCCGAAGGCGATCTCGATCGTCGAATCGCGCAGCGAGATCCTCAGCCTGCGCATGGTGGAGATGCCGGCGCCGTCGGACGTCGACGAGGTCTGGCTGGAGCGGGTCTCCGAGTTCGTGCCCGAGGACGTCATCCGCGTGGTCGAGCCGCGGCGCGGGGTCGGCTGGCTGGACGGCGTGCGGAAGGTGATCGAGCACGGCAGCTGGCCCAAGATCCGCTGCGGCGGCAAGGCGGGCGAGAACTTCCCCAGCGTCGACGAGGTCGCCGACTTCCTCGCGGTGGTCAGCGGCTCGACCGGGGCCTCGTTCAAGGCGACGAACAGCCTGCACCGCGCCGTCCGGCACACCGAGGAGGCGAGCGGCTTCACCCACCACGGGTTCCTGAACCTGATCGTGGCGTCCGCGCGCTGCCTTTCGGGTGGCGACGTGCGGGCCGCCCTCGAAACGACCGACGGCGCCGCGCTGGCCGCCGAGGCCAAAGGGATGTCGGACGAGGCGGCGAAGGCCGTTCGCGGGCTCTTCGCCTCGTACGCGGCGGCCTCGTTCGACGAGCCGGTCGCCGACCTCGGGGAACTCGGGTTGTTGTGACTCGTGAAGGGTCGCTGACCCTGGACCGCGGGCTCGCGCTGCTCCAAGCGGTCGCGGACGCCGGTGGCGAGGCGGCGACGATCTCCGAGCTCGCCGTCGCCATCGGCGCGAGCCGGGCCGCCGTCTACCGGCTGCTCGTCCCGCTGTCCGAGCGCGGCCTGGTGTGGCGCGATGGCAACAAGGTGCGGCTGGGTGTCGGCCTGCTCCGGCTCGCCGGGCAGGTCCTCCCGCAGCTGCGGGAGGCCGCGCGGCCGGTCTTGCGCGAGCTGGCGGAGAAGGTCGGCGCCACGGCGCACCTGTCGGTCGCGCAGGGGGATCAGGCGCAGGCCGTCGCGGTCGTCGAACCGTCCTGGACGAGCTTCCACGTCGCCTACCGCGTCGGGACCCGGCATCCGCTGTCCGCCGGCGCCGCGGGCAAGGCGATCACGCTGCGTCCCGGTGGCGGCGAAGGCTGGGTCACCTCGTCGGGTGAGCTGGAGGCGGGGGCGTCCGGGGTCGCCGCGCCCGTGCGCGGGGTGCCGGGCTTGAAGGCCAGCGTGGGTGTCGTGTCCCTCGAACCGCTGGACGCGTCCGTGGTGGGCCCGGCGGTCGTGGCGGCCGCCGTCCGGCTGGCCGAGGTGCTGAAGCAGCCCGAGTAGCGTGTCAGCGGTGGCTGAGCAGCGGGCGGACCATGGTCGCCAGCAGCGTGAGGTCGACCGCGAACAGCAGCCGCTCGAACAGGCCGAGCGTGACTTCCTGATGCGACGGGCCGGTCAGCATCGTCCAGACGAACCCGCCGAGCACGATCACCACCGCGGCGAAGCTGGCCATCGAAAGCCGCCGGATCGTCGTGCGGCGCGGCTCCCACGGGCATCGCGCCCGGCCAGGGCGGGTCAGCACCCAGGCGGCGCCGGGGAGCGCGAGGAACGCCGCCAGTGCCGCGTAGTTGTGGATCTGCCCGGCCAGCGAGCGGGCCTGGCCCTCGGGGTCGACGGGGACGAGCGCGAGGACGAACAGCCCGGCGCACCACACCCCGAGCAGCAAGAGGACGGACTCGTACCCGCGACGGTGCGCCTTCGCGATCCCGGCGAGCAGGGCGAGCGAACCGAACCCCAGTGCCAGGCACATCGCGCCGAACAACGGGGCCGCCGTCGCACCGGGCGAGAGGTAGCCGTAGACGTACTCGGACAGCGTCTGCCAGATCGGGCTGACCTGGCTGGACAGCCTCAAGTGCAGGTCGATCGAGATGGCGACGGCGACGGCCATGCCGAAGACCGCGAGCCTGCCGTGCACAGGAGAGACGGCGAGTGTCTTCGGCGAGGTCACGAACGGTTTCTCCAGGCACTTCGGGGCGGGCGTTCACCTTTTCGTTCCCGAAAGGTTACCCGGCGAACCTGTGAAAACCCCGTGCGCCTCAGAACGCCAGCTGGGCCAGCGCGAACAGCGAGAACCCGGCGAAGACGAACCCGGCGACGCGCTGGATGAGTTTGGGACGGATCCGGCTGCGGACCTTCGCGCCGATGAAGACGGCGAGCCCGGCGACGGCGACAAGCGCGACGAAGGAGCCGAGCGCGACCGCGAACGGGTTGCCGAAGCGGGCCGTGAGACTGGCCGTGGCGAGCTGGGAGGCGTCGCCCCATTCGGCGGCGAACAGCACCCCGAACGACGTCAGCGCGGAGCGGAAGAAGGTCGCGGGGCTCGGCCCGGAACGCGACGCGTCCTCTCCGCCGTCCTTGCCGGGTCTGAACCCTTCACGAAGGAGCATGAACGCGCCGATTCCGAACATCGCGGCGACGATCAAGGTCACCAGTGTCTCCGGCAGCAAAGTGAGCACACTGCCGAACGTGGCGGCGATCGCGGATTGCACGGCGAATGCGGCGGTGACTCCGGCGAATACCGGCCACGCGCGGAAACGGGTGGTGAGAACCAGGGTGGCGACGAGGGTCTTGTCCGGCAGCTCCACGGCCAGTACCAGGCCGAACGCGCTGATCAGCGCCAGCATCGAGCTAGACATGATGGTTCTTCACCCCTTTCACTGCAACGATAAAGGGGTGATTCAGAGAAAGGCAAGCTGATGGCTTTTCCGAATCGGGTGGCATGTGCGGGCGAATTGTGTTTCGTGGCGGGGCGGAATTGAGGTTTCGGTAAACCGAATTCTTTTTTCAGGCCCCGCTGGTAGCGTCCGGGAACATGGACGAGAGAGCGCGGATCGAAGACGTGTGCACGCGGCTGAAGGAGCACTATGTGTTCCCCGACGTCGCCGAGAAGCTGACGGTGCTCCTGCGGGCGAGGCTGAGTGACGGCGCGTACGCGGGGCTCGACGATCAGGCGTTCGCCGTCGCGGTCACCCAGGACCTGCAGTCGGTCAACGGGGACAAGCACCTGCGGTTACGGCATCACGTCGACCCGTTGCCCGAGGTGGACGGGGAGTCGTTCGATCCCGAGCAGTTCCGGCGCGAGGCGGAAGTGAACTGTCACGGCATCGCGTCGGCGCGGCGGCTGGCCGGGAACGTCGGTTACCTGGAGACGAAGCTCTTCTACGGGCCGGACATCGCCGGCGAAGCGCTGGCCGCGGCGATGACGCTGCTCGCGACCACCGACGCGCTGCTCATCGACGTCCGGGAGAACCGGGGCGGGGATCCGATGGCGGTCGCGCTGCTGATCAGCTATCTGGTCGACGAGCCCACGCATTTCAACAGCATCTATCTGCGCGACGGCGACGTGACCAACCAGTTCTGGACGCTGCCGTACGTACCGGGCCGCAAGTTCGGCGCGGACAAGCCGGTGTGGGTGCTGACCGGGCCGACGACGTTCTCCGGTGCCGAGGATCTGAGCTATTCGTTGCAGCAGCTGGGGCGGGCGAAGACGGTGGGCGCGGTCACGGGGGGCGGGGCGAATCCGCGGAAACAGTACAAAGTGGACACTCATTTGGATGTCACCGTCCCGGGTGGACGGGCGGTGAACCCGGTCACGGGGACCAACTGGGAAGGCATCGGCGTCCAGCCCGACATCGCCGCCGACGTCGAGGCCGCTTTCGACACGGCCTACGCGTTGGCGCTGGCCCACGTGCTGACACTGGGGGACACGGGCGTGCGGCGGCAGGTCGCCGACGAGGCGCGACTCACACTCGCTGGCCTCGGCTGACCTGGGCGCGGGACCAACGTCCCGGCGAGATCGGGACCACTTGAACTGGCGGGCTCAACGGGCGTTGAGCAGGCTTGAGGCGTGGAAGTTCTCGATCTCGCTCGATGGCAGTTCGGCATCACCACCGTCTATCACTTCCTGATGGTCCCGCTGACCATCGGGCTTTCCGTGCTGGTCGCCGGGATGCAAACGGCCTGGGTCCGCACCGGTGATCAGCGGTACCTGAAGATGACCAAGTTCTGGGGGAAACTCCTGCTGGTCAACTTCGCGATGGGCGTGGTCACCGGCATCGTGCAGGAGTTCCAGTTCGGGATGAACTGGAGCGCGTACTCGCGGTTCGTGGGTGACGTGTTCGGTGCGCCGCTGGCGATGGAGGGGCTCGTCGCGTTCTTCGTCGAGTCGACCTTCCTGGGGCTGTGGATCTTCGGCTGGGACAAACTGCCGAAGAAGGTCCACCTGGCGTGCGCGTGGGCGTACTCGCTGGCGACCGTGGCGTCCGCGTACTTCATCCTCGCGGCGAACTCGTGGATGCAGCATCCGGTCGGGGTCGAGTTCGTCGACGGGAAGCCGACGATGAACTCGATCTGGGCGGTGCTGACGAACAACACCGCGCTGGCCGCGATCCCGCACACGCTCGCGGGCGCCTTCTCGGTGGCGGCGGCGTTCCTGGTCGGTGTCGCGGGCTGGCAGCTGTGGCGCAAGCGTTCGGAGGACGACGAGCACCGCGCGGTGTGGCGTTCGTCGTTGCGTCTCGGCGGCTGGACCGGTGTGGTGGCGTTCGCGGTGCTGGCGATCACCGGCGATTTCCAGGGCAAGCTGATGTTCGAGCAGCAGCCGATGAAGATGGCGTCGGCGGAAGCGTTGTGCCACACGGAGAAACCGGCGAGCTTCTCGATCATCGCGATCGGCGACGTCCGGAACGCGAACTGCGAGGACGTCAAGACGTTCAACGTGCCCGCCCTGCTCTCGTTCTTGGCGCACAACGACTTCTCGACCGAGGTCAAGGGTGTGGAGAACCTGGTGACGGAGTACCAGGCGAAGTACGGCACGAACTACCCGGACGACCCGCAACTCGGTTCGCTCGCGGGCAAGCCGATCGACTACGTGCCCAACCTGCCGGTGACCTACTGGGGTTTCCGCGCGATGATCGGCTTCGGCGCGATCTCGGCCGGGATCGGGCTGCTCGCGCTGTGGCTGACCCGGCGCGGGCGGATCCCCGGGCAGCGGTGGTTCCCGTGGCTCGTGCTCGGCGGGATCGCGACGCCGTTCATCGGCAACAGCGCCGGCTGGATCTTCACCGAGATGGGCCGTCAGCCGTTCGTGGTGGTGCCGAACCCGACCGGCGTCGACGGCGTGTGGATGTTCACCGCGCAGGCGGTCTCGAAGTTGTCCACAGGCGAGGTGTGGACGTCGCTGATCGCGCTGACGACCGTCTACGCGGTGCTCGGCGTGGTCGAAGTCTTCCTGATGCGGAAGTACGTCCGCGGCGGCGTGGACGCCGTCATGCCACCCAAGAAACCGGCCGCGACCAGCGAGAACAGCGATTCGAAAGGCGGTGACGGCGATGACGACGCGCTGGCCTTCGCCTACTGATCGCCTCTTGACGTCACCTACCCAGCCCCCCGCCCTTCCCGGGGGACGGCCCCGCACCCAGCGTATCGGGGGTATCGCTCAGGCGGGTTACCCACAGCCGATCTGTGGACAACTGGGGCGGTTGTGGATAACTCAGGGCGACTGGGGTTGGCAAGGGCGACCCCGGGCGGCCGGGACGGGTTGCGAAAGCCACTTTCGCAACGCTCAAGGTTGCGAAAGTGGCTTTCGCAACCCTCGGGGCGGCTGCGTGACGGGCGAGGTCACCGAACAGCGGGCCGAAGGCGTCCTTCACCGCGTCGCATGCGGTGAAAGCGTCCTTCAGCCCCGCAAGCCCCGCAAGCCCCTGAAGCCCGGGAAGCCCAGGTCCAGGAAAGTGAGCATCCGATGACCCTCGAAACGATCTGGTTCTGCGTCATCGCCCTGTTCTGGCTCGGCTACCTCTTCCTCGAAGGTTTCGACTTCGGCGTCGGCATGCTCATGCCGGTCCTCGCGAAGGACAACACCGAGCGCCGCGTCATGGTCAACACGATCGGCCCGGTCTGGGACGGCAACGAGGTCTGGCTGATCGTCGCCGGCGGCGCGATGTTCGCCGCGTTCCCCGGCTGGTACGCGTCGCTCTTCTCGGCCGCGTACCTCCCGCTCCTGGTGGTCCTGCTCGCCCTCATCGGCCGCGGCGTCGCGTTCGAATACCGCGGCAAGGTCGACTCCGATCGCTGGCGCCGCAACTGGGACCGCGTCATCGGCATCGGCTCGTGGATCCCGCCGTTCGGCGTCGGCCTGCTCCTCGCGACCACCGTCCTCGGCCTCCCGCTCGACGCCGACGGCGACCGGGTCGGCGGACCGTTCGCCGCCCTCAGCGTCGAAACGCTGCTCGGCGCGATCGCGGTCGTCGGGTTCTCGCTGGTCCACGGCGCCGCGTTCCTCGCGCTCAAGACCGAAGGCGACCTCCGCCATCGGGCGCGGAACCTGGCCACTCGCCTGCTCCCGGTCGCACTGATGCCGTTGCTCGCGTTCCTCATCCTCGTGCAGCTGCGCTCGGGCGACCTGTGGACGCTGCTCCTCATCGGCGTCGCCGTCCTCGCGGCCGTCGTCGCGTGGTTCAGGATCCGTGCGGGCCGCGAAGGACAGGCGTTCGCCGCGCTCGGCGGGGTCATCGCGGCTTCCGCCGTCGCGATCTTCGCCGCCCTGTACCCGAACGTCCTGCCGTCCACTGTGGACCCGGCGAACACGTTGACGATCGCGGGCGAGGCGTCGAGTCCCTACACGCTGACCGTGATGACCTGGGTCGCGCTGTTCGGCGCTCCCGCCGTCCTGATCTACCAGGGTTGGACGTACTGGGTGTTCCGCAAGCGCATCGGTACCCGGCACATCCCACCGGTGCACGCACCATGACCGAACTTCCCGGCCGCGACACCCTTTCCGCCAAGGAGTCCACAATGGACTCAGCGCGACCGGGGAAGGGTCCGCTCGGCGCGCTGGCTCCACTTTCGAGTGCGGCGCGCCGGGCGTTGATCCTCAGTGGAATCCTGTCCTTCGTCAACGCGGTCTTGCTGGTGGGACAGGCGTTCCTGCTGGCCGACGTCCTCTCCGCGGTCGTCCGCGGAACACCGGGGGACCGCACCGCCCAGCTGGCCGTGCTGCTCGCGCTCGTCGCAGGGCGCGCGTTGACCGGCTGGGCGGTGCGGATCGTTTCGGTTCGCGCGGCCGCTCGCGCGAAGGAGGAGCTGCGCGCCAAAGCTCTCGACCACGCTGTGAAACTCGGCCCGGAGTGGATCGCGCGCCGCGGTCACGGTGAACTGACGTCGTTGACCACCAAGGGCCTCGACGCGCTCGACGCCTACTTCACCCAGTACCTTCCGGCCTTGGTGACCGCCGCGATCGTGCCGCTCGCCGCCGGTGTCGCGATCCTGTTCGCCGACTGGCCGTCGGCCGTGCTCGTCGTGATCACCGTGCCGCTGGTGCCGTTGTTCGCGATCCTGATCGGCAAGCACACCGCCGAGCGGGTCGCCGAGGCCGCCGACGCCGAACACCGACTGTCGGGCCATCTGCTGGAACTCGTTCGCGCGCTGCCGATCCTCAGCGCGTTCCGCCGCGCCGAAGCGCAGGCCGAGACGGTGCGGAAGATCTCCGAGCGTCATCGCCGCACGACGCTCAAAACGTTGAAGGTCGCGTTCGCGTCGGCGTTCGCGCTGGAACTGATCGCGACGCTTTCGGTCGCGCTGGTCGCGGTCGTCATCGGTGTCCGGCTCGTCTCCGGCGAACTGTCGCTGGCCATCGGGCTCGGCGTCCTGATCCTCGTGCCGGAGTGCTACCAGCCGCTGCGCGCGGTCGGCGCCGCGTTCCACGCCAGCGAGGACGGTGTCGAGGCCGTGCGCCGCGTCGCGGATGTTCTGGCCGAACCGTTGCCGCCCACCGGTTCCGAGACGCCCATGCAGGGCGAAATCGACGTCCGCGGACTACGCGTCGCCAGGCGCGAAGGATTCGCGCCCGACGGGGAGACGTTCAGCGTCGGCCCCGGCGAGATCACCTGGCTGCGCGCGCCGAGCGGCGGCGGCAAATCGACGACGCTCGCCGCCCTGCTCGGTTTCGTGCAGGTGCACGACGGGACGATCACCGTCGGCGGTACCGACCTCGCCGACGCCGATCTGGAGCGGTGGCGCGAGAACGTCGCCTGGGTGCCGCAGTCGCCGGTGTTCGGCGGGGGCACCGTCCGCGAGGAGGCCGGCGGCGAAGACGTCCTCGCCGAACTCGGGCTCGCCGGACTCGCCGAGCGGCCGGTTTCGAAGCTGTCACAGGGACAACGGCAGCGTGTCGCGGTGGCGCGGGCGCTGACGCGGGTCCGGTCGGGCGCGTGGCTGCTCCTGCTCGACGAACCCACCGCCCACCTCGACGAGGCCAGCGCCGCACTGGTCATGACAGCGGTCCGTAAAGCCGTCGACGAAGGTGCCGCCGCGATCATCGCCGCACACGAGCGCACACCTGGTGTCGACATGTCGACCACGGTGACAGCTGACTCCGGAACCACTGAAGACGGACGGCCGGTCAAGCCGCTGCCCTGGCGCGACCTGCTGCACCCCAGGTTCTTCGGCGGCGCGCTGCTCGGTGCCGCCGCGTTGCTCGCCGGCGTCGCGCTGACCGCGCTTTCGGGCTGGCTGATCGCCAAGGCGTCGCAACAGCCGCCGATCCTGACCCTGACGGTGCTGATCGTCGGCGTGCGGACGTTCGGCCTCGGCCGCGCGGGGCTGCGCTACCTCGAACGGCTGGTCACGCACGACGCCGCCTTCCGGATCGCCGGGAGCCTGCGCGTCCGGCTGTGGAAGTCGCTGGTGCGGCTCGGCCCGGCTCGCGCGCTTCGGGCCGGTGAGGAACAGCGGCGGCTCGTCGGCGACACCGACACCGTGCGCGACCTGCTCCCGCGCGTGATCACGCCGCTGGTCGTGGTCGCGTTGGTGGCCGTCGGCGCTGTCGCGGTCCAGACCGTCGTGCTGCCCGAAGCCGGAATCGCGCTGGCCGCGGCCGTGCTGCTCAGCGCGTTCGCGCCGCTGCTCGCGCTCCGGGCGGAACGCCGCGCGACCAGTGCGCTGGCCGCCGGACGGCGTTCGGTGTCGGCGCAGGTGCTGAGCCTGTTCGAAGCCGCCGCCGAATTGATCGCATACGGAGTCGACAAAGAACGACGTCGCCGAATCGCCACCACTGACACCGCGTTGACCGCCGAAGCCCGGCGACAGGCTTTCGGTGCCGGCGCGGCCGACGCTCTGATCATCCTGGTGACAGGGGCCGCCACCGTCGTGAGCACCGGGTTCGCCGTGAGCGCCGTCGCCGCCGGCGCGCTGAACCCGGTACTCGCGCCCGTGGTCGCCCTGGTGCCGCTCGCGCTGGCGGAGGTCCTCTCCCTTCTTCCGCCCGCCGTGCAGCACTGGGACACCCTGCGCCAGGCCCGTCTGCGCCTCGCCGCTTGCGATGAACGGGCCGTTCTTAGCAAGGAAAGCGCCTTTCATGGCACCGGCGGGGTGCGGATCCGGAACGCCGACCTCGGCTGGCCCGGCACCGAGCGTCCGGTTCTCACCGGGGTCGACCTCGACATCGCGCCCGGGACGCACGTCGCCGTGGTCGGCCCGAGTGGCGCCGGGAAGTCGACGCTCGTCGCGGCCTTGCTCGGGTTCCTCCAGCCGAGCAAGGGTGACGTCGCCGCTCCCGAGAACGTCGCTTGGGCGCCGCAGGAACCGATGCTCGTCTCGACCACGGTCGCCGAGAACCTCCGGCTCGCTCAGCCGACGGCGTCCGAAGCAGACCTGCGAATGGCCTTGTACCAAGCCGTTCTCGAGGACGTCGAGCTCACGACGATGCTCGACAGCGCCGGCGCCGGGCTCTCGGGCGGGCAGGCGCAGCGGGTCGCGCTGGCGCGGGCCGTCCTCGGCGCCGCGCGGGCCGATCTCGTGCTGCTCGACGAGCCCACCGCCCACCTCGACGAGCCGACCGCGCGCACCCTCCGCGAACGGCTCGGCGAAGCGCTCGCAGGGAAGACCGTCGTCCACGTCACGCACAACGCCGCCGAAGCCGACGACGCGGACGTGATCCTGGAGGTGCGAGAGGGCCGGGTCACAGCGCGCACAAGGGCCGGAGCGGTCTAATGTCGATAGCGCTCATGGATCCCACGCTTGCCGCGCGCGCACTGTCCGCCGCCACCGAGATCACCGGCACCGCCCTGTCCGGCGAAGACCCGGGCGACGTGCTGGAGACCGTGGTCGCCCGCGCCGTCGAACTGGCCGAGGCCGACCTCGGTCTCGTCATGGTGCGCGCGGACGACGGCCAGGTGGTCGCCGAGGCCGCGCACGGGGACACCACCCAAGGCCTTCGAGGGCTGGCCTTTTCCGCCGATTCCGCCGCGGGCCAGGTCGCCAGGGGCGGGAAACCGGTGGTGAGCGAGGACTTCACCGTCGATCCCCGCACGGCGCCGTTCGTGCCGCCGGAGCTCCAGGGGTTCGGGCCTTTCGCCGCGTCGGCGTTCGGCGCGGGCGGGCGCGTCCTCGGCGCGCTCACCGTGTACCGCCGCCACGGCGGGGAACCGTTCTCAGCCAGCACGGTCGAGGTGCTCACCGCGTTCGCCGCGCAGGCGGGCGTGGTGCTGGCGCTGGCGGAAGGCGCCAACGCCCGGCACCGCGTCACCCTCTACCAAGAGCGCGAACGCATCGCGCGCGAGCTGCACGACGTCATCGTGCAGCGGCTCTACGGCGCCGGGATGCAGCTCGACCGCGTCCGCAAGAACATGCGGAAACGCTTCGCGCAGGCCGACGGAGCGCGCCTGTCCGAGGCGATCGACCAGCTCGACCAGACCATCGAAGAGATCCGCGGCACCGTGCGCGCCCTGCGCAGCCCGGAACCCGCGAACCAGACGGTCACCGCCACCGACCTCGCCGAGTCCGCACGGGGCGAGGTGCGCATCGCGGGCGAACTGCTCGGCTACCCGCCGACCTTGGAACTTTCGGGCGAACTGGCCGACATCCCCGCCGAACAGGCGGACCACATCCGCGCCGCCCTGCGTGAAGCACTGTCCAATGTGGTCAGGCACTCCGGGGCGAGCGAGACCCGCGTGACGCTCAGCCGTGACGCGGAAGGCGTCAAACTTCGCGTGCGGGACAACGGATCCGGTGTGCCGCAGGGGGTGGCCAAACGCGGTCTCCGTCATCTCGCCGAACGCGCGACGACGTCCGGTGGACGCTTCTCGATCAATTCTTCCCCGAGCCTGGGGACCTTGGTCGCTTTCGACGTTCCACTCGATCAGCCCGTGTGAAATTAACGGATCTTTGTCGCTCGTTGGAGTGACAGTTCGCGATTTCTGATTAATCCGTAACAGTAGGGGCCGGTGCGCGACTGTAAGTGCATCGAACGCGCTCGGAGCGCGAAATCCCAGTGAAAGGACTCCCCATGTCCTCGGTTCGTCGCGCCCTCGGCACGGCCGTCATCCTCGCCGGATTCTCCTTGTTCGGCCCCGCTTCCGTGGCGTTCGCGCTGGCGGAGGCGCCCGCGGTCGCCGATCTCAACTGCGGCGACTTCCAGTATCAGGAAGACGCGCAGGCCGAACTCGAAAAAGATCGTTCCGATCCGCACGGCCTTGATCGAAATAAGGATGGCGTCGCCTGCGAAGACCTGCCCAAGCGCGGAACGGCGCCGACGAAAACGACCACGCCCAGCGCGCCGCCGAGCACCACGAAAACGCCCGCACCGCGATCCACCGATAAGGATTGCGCCGATTTCCCGTCGCAGGCCGCCGCGCAGGCCGAGCTCAAGAAGAACCCGCGGGACCCGCACAAACTCGACGGTGACCACGACGGGTACGCCTGCGAATCCCGGTTCGGTGAACCCGCGAAATCGGGTCAGGTCAAGGTCAAACCCGTCGGTGGCGTCGCGACAGGCGGCGGAGAGGCCAACGGTGGTTTCCTGGAGGTCGTCACGGTCGCGCTGACCGGAGCGGCGTTGCTGACCGCGACGGCCGCGGGCGCGTCCCTGGTCCTTCGGCGGCGTGCGGAGCGATGATCCGGCCTTCCTGGCGCCGGTGGCCGTTCCCGCTGGTCATCGGCACGCTCATCGGGGTGGTGCTCGCGGCCGCGCTGACCGCGTGCACCGTCCCTCCGCCGGGCAGGGTCGCCTCACCCGCGTCGCCGACGACGGTGTCCACGGCGGCCTCGGTGCCGTCGGTGGCCTCGCCGCTCGCGCCCGCGCGGCCGGCGAGGCTCGAGATCCCGGCGATCGGGGTCCGTACCGGCGAGATCATCGACCTCGGCCTGGCGGGCGACGGCACCCTGGAGGTGCCGCACGACGCGATCACCACCGGCTGGTTCACCGGCGGCCCGGCACCCGGCGAGGTCGGGCCAGCCATCCTCGCCGGGCACGTCGACTACAAGAAGGTCCCCGGTGTCTTCGTCCGGCTCAAGGAACTCAAGGTCGGCGACGAAGCCCTCGTCCACCGCGCGGACGGGATCACCGCGGTGTTCACCGTGTACGCCGTCGAGCGGCATTCGAAGGCGTCCTTCCCCACGGAGAAGGTCTACGGCGACACGACCGGGCCCGAACTGCGCCTGATCACCTGCGGCGGGGATTTCGACTCGTCGACCGGCAACTACCTCGACAACGTCGTCGCCTTCGCGAAACTGACCCGCGTTTAGATTCGGGGGATGCGCACCGTCTACGTCGTCACGCATCCCGAGGCCACCCACCACGTCGATCGTCTGGTGGGCGGATGGTTCGACTCGGAACTCACTCCCGCCGGAGAACGTGCGGCCGTCGCCGTCGCCGAGTCGCTGCGGGCGAAGGTGCCGGACGAGGTGGAGCTCTACTCCTCGGATCTGCGCCGCACCGCCCGGACGGCGGAGTTGATCGGTGAACGGCTCGGTGTGGCCCCGGTCCTGGACCGGCGGCTGCGCGAGAAGTCGTACGGGGAAGCCGGTGGCCGTCCGCAGGAATGGCTGGACGGCCGGTTCGTCCCGCCTCCCGCAGTCGGCGACCGGTTGGGACACGACGAAGGAATCCCCGGCGCCGAAACCAAAGGAGCGATGGCCGCGAGGGTGTACGCGGCCATGGAGTCGATCCTGGAAAGCCGCTGCGAGCACCAGATCGTCGTCACGCACGGTGGCGCGCTCACGTTCGTGCTCGCCGCGTGGATCCGGATGCCGCTCGAATCGGCCGGGTACGTCGACTTCCGCGGTTCACCCGGGAGCGTCACGGTGCTGCGTGAGGACGACTACTTCCACAACCGGCAGGTCGTGATCGGCCATCTCCCGACCGGGGAGGCCGATCGTTGATAGCCTCGGCACCAGCCGTGACGAGGGGAACACGCCGTGTGGGAAGCCGTTCTGGGTGAGGCCGTGAAAGCGCTGGCGGTCGGCGCCGCCGGCGGGGTGAAGGACCTGGTGGCCAAGCGGCTCGCCCGTCGCCGCACCGCACAGGACGTGGAGGCGCTGCTCGCGGATCCCGGCAGTGCCGAGCGGGCGGTCCGGGAACTGGTCGAGACCGATCCCGAATTCGCCGAACGGTTGCAGGAGATCCTCGCGGGAGGCGGTACCGGTGTTCGCGATGTGCCGGGCGCGCCCGCGCATTTCGTCGACCGGGACAGGGAACGGCGAAGCGCTTCGGGGCCGGGCGTCCACGTCATCACCGGTCCGCGCGGGGCAGGCAAGAGCGCGCTCGTGTACCGGCTCGCGGACGACCTCCGCGCTCGGTATCCGGATCAGGTCTATGTCGATCTCGCGGACTATCGCGACGGCACCGTGCTGCGCCGCTCGGAGGTGGCGACGAGGGTCCTGCGCGCGCTCGGGGTCGAGACGAATCTGGTGACCACGAACACCGCCGAGCTGTGGGCCCAGTACCGATCGGTCACCGCCCGGCGCCGGTTCCTCCTGGCACTGGACAACGCCGAAGTGGCCGCGGACATCCGCGAACTGATCCCCTCGTCACCGTCGAGCCTGGTGCTGGTGACCGCCGTCCGTCAGGACGACGAGCTGCTGACCGGCAACGTCGCTCCGCCGATCGAGCTGGAATCCCTCGACCGGGACTTCGCGCTCGAACTCCTCGGCAAGGCGTCGGATCCGGCGGCCATCGAGGCGGAACGCGACTCCGCCGCCGAACTCGCCGCGCTGTGCGACCATATGCCGTTCGCCCTGGTGCAGGCCGGTGTCCGGATCCGCAAACGCCTGCGGCGCGGCCCCGGCGCGGTGGCCTCGGTACTGGCCGATTTCCGGCGGACCGGGGTGCTCGGCGGTGTCGACGTCATCGCGATGGCGTTCGAGCAGTCGTTCGCCGAGCTGTCCGCCGACGCCGCGGAACTCTGCGAACTGCTGGCGTCCCATCCCGGGCCCGATTTCACGACGGCGTCGGCGACCGCGGTCTTCGCCAAGCCGGCCGGAGACGCGCTCGACGAACTCACCGACGCGGGGTTCCTGGCGCCGACCGGCACTCCCCGGCAGCGGCTGTTCAACCTGATCCGGGAGGGGGCGCACCGGCGCGGGACCCGGGACGCCGCGACCGATCGGGCGCTGGTCTTCTTCCGCGACCAGGCCGTCGCCGCGGACCACCTCACCAGTCCGGACCGTCTGCGCCGCTACGCGCCGGTTTCCGTGCCGGCCCCGGATTTCGAGCGGAAGGCGCCGCTCGACTGGGTCGAGGACGCCCGGGAAACCTATGGCGCACTGGCATATCAGGCTTTCGAGCGGAAACGGGACGTCGAGCTCGGGCAGATCTGCGGCGCGCTGGAAGTGCTCATGCTCAACCGTGGGCACCACCGGCTCTTCGCACACATCAATCACTGGGGGCTGCTCGCGGCGAGGCGGCATGGCGATCCGGCCCTGATCACCAGGATTCTCAGCCAGCAGGGCCGTACTTTCTTCCTGTTGCACGAATTCGACCGCGCCCAGCCGCTGCTGGAAGAGGCGCTCGAAACGGTCCGGGCCCTGGACGACCCGGCACTGGAATCCTCCGTGCAGGAATTCTGCGGCCGGTTCCACGAAGAGAAAGGGCTCCTCCCGGCCGCCGCGGACTTCCTTGGGCGAGCCGTGATGCTGGATCGCGCGATGGCCGAAGCGGGCCGCCGGTCACTCGGCATCCACAGCCGCATGCTGGCGAACGTGCTGCTGAAAGGTGGTGCGTACGAACAGATCTGGGCGTTGCTCGCCGAATCCGCGCGGCAGTTCCCCGCGTCCGACAGCCGGAACCTCGGCCGGGTGTCGATGGTGCGGGCCAAGTACCTCCGGACGATCGGCCACTACGACGACGCCGAACGCGAATTGCTCGAAGCGTGGCGGCTGGTGTCCGGTGCGACGCAGTACACGGCCGAGTTCGAGGAGGAGTTCGGCAGGCTCTTCGCGGCGCGCGGGGATCACGGCCGGGCGCATACGCACTTCCAGCGTGCCTGGCAGACGTACTTCGACGCGGGGCATCCGCGGGAGGCCGAGTTCCGTTCGGTCCTGGCTAACAGCGGGAGACGGTGACCGGCCGCCCGTTGACCGCGTGCGTGCCTTCGACGTCCGCGTGCGAGGCGAGCAGAAGGTGGAGATGACTCGCCAGGAGGGTCGGGTCGATTTCCGCTGACAGGAGGAAATCGCCGAGGTCCCGGACCCGCGCGAGACAGCCGCCGGGGGCGGGGGCGGCGACGAGCCGGGCGAGCGGCCAGTGGGTGAGCAACTCGTCGAACCGGTCCGAGGCCTCGGCGAACACGATGGCCGCACCGTCCAGGTCGCGCAGGGTCGCTTGATCCGCGTGGGCGAGAACATGCCGGTGGCGCAGGCCTTCCGGCCGGGTGGACGCGGGAAAGCGCACCAGCTTTCCGGTTTCGTCCCATCCGGCGGCGAGCGCGGCCACCGGATGGGTCACCGGCGCCGGTTCCGGCACGGGTGGGAAGTCGGGACGCGGATCCGGCTGCTTCAGGTCCAGGAGGTCGTAGAGCACATCGCCCAGCCGCTGACCGCTCGCGGCGTCCTCGACGGCTTGGTCGACGATCGGCCGGTAGCGCTCCGGCGAGTGGTTCTCGATGGCCGCGTCGATCTGCTCGCGCAACCCCGAGTCCGCCACTTCGGCCGTGGCCCGCGTCAGCATCGCGAGGGGTGAGTCGTCCACCGTCGTGGGCGCGGCGGAGGGGGCGAGGAGCACGGGTTTGCCCGCCGCGGCGGCGTACAGCGCGGCGGAACCCTGATCGGAGAGCACGCAATCCGCCGCCAGCAGCGCGGCCTGCCAGCCGTGGTCCGGGGGAATGAGCGTGAGCCCCGCGGCGAGTTCCGGCCGGAGCCACGACTCCAGCTGCCACGGGCCGTGCGCCGCCCACACCCCGGGATGCAGGGTGAGGACGATCTGGAAGTCGTCGAGCGGCAGTTCGCTCAGCAGCCGGTGAGGAAGCCGCGGCTGCCTGGCGTAGAGCGAATGCCGGCCCCAGGTCGACGCGATCACGACGACCTTCCGGTCGCCGGCGCCGAGCGCGGCGCGGTAAGCCGCCACCCGGTGCCTGCTCGCCATCATCCGGTCGTGGCAGGGATCGCCGACGACGACCGCCCGGTCCAGCGCCTCCGGGCAAGCCGACTTCAGCTGCTCCCGTTGCACGGAGTGCGAAAGCGCGATCGCCGCCGGGATCACCCGGTCGTGGTGCACGAGCCGGTCCGGATCCATCCCCGACGTGACCCGGCCGCCGGGGTAGTACTTCTGGTAACCGATCCCGTGCGGCACCAGCAGGATCGGCCCGTTCAGCTCGTGAAGGGCGTCGTTCTCGCTCGCCGCGAGGATGAGGTCGAAGGTGTTCTTCGCGGCCTGTTCCCACGGGGTGACGGCCACCCGCAGCGCCCGCAACGCGTCACTTACCCCGGCCGAAAGGATCCCCGGCCGCGCCTCGTCGAAGGTGAAGGTCGTCTGGATCCGGAGATCGGCGCTCGTCAGGGTCAGGATGTCCTGAAGCCGGTTCACCGTCGTCAGCGTCCGGACGACCACGAGGAGCTGCCGTTCGGGAGCGTTCGTCAACCAGGAACGGAACCCCGGCTCGACCGGGACCTTCGGCCAAACGACGGGGTGGGAACCTTTTTCGCGCACTACCTGTCCCGGCGCGCGATCCACGCCGCGGCCTGCGTGCGGCGCTGCATGCCCAGCTTCGCGAGGACCGAGGTCACGTAGTTCTTCACCGTCTTCTCGGCGAGGAACAGGCGTTCCGCGATCTCACGGTTGGACATGCCCTGCCCGATCAGCTCCAGCACCTCACGCTCGCGTTCGGTGAGGGACCCGAGCTCGTCCTCTGGCGGATGCCGCAGCTTGTCGAGCACCCGTGCCGTCGACAGCGGATCGAGCAGCGACCGGCCCGCCGCGACCTCGCGGACCGCGTTGACGACGTCCTGACCGCGGACCTGTTTCAGCAGGTACCCGGCCGCGCCGGCCATGATGGCGCCGACCATGGCCTCCTCGTCGTCGAACGCGGTCAGCATCAGGCACTGCGGCGGGTTCGGCTTCGACCGCAGCTCGCGGCAGAGCGCGATGCCGTCGCCGTCGCCGAGCCGCACGTCGACCACCGCGACGTCCGGCTCGACGTGCATCGCCACGGCCAGGGCCTCGTCGACCCCGCTCGCTTCGGCGACGACCTCGATGTCGGGCTCGTCGGTGAGGAGGTCGCGCAGGCCGCGCCTCACCACCTCGTGGTCGTCGATGAGCAGCACCTGGATCGGCATACCCCCACGTTACTTCGCGGCGGCCCAGTAAATCGCCTTGGCCACCTGCGAGTACAAGCCCTTCGGGTGATCGCGGAAGAGCGGTTCGGTGCCGAACAGCACCGCCCGCCCGCCGAGCCCCGAGGTCCCGGACACGACCGCGGCCTGTCCCGCCGCCTGCAGCGGCCCGCCCGTCCCGTCGTCCTGTGTCCGCCAATGCCCCGCGACCAGCGGATTCCCGCTCGCGTAGCGCTGCTCGACACTGACCGAGGAGCCGAGATCGGTGAACCAGAACGGCCCGTAGACGAACGAGTCCGGCAACGCGCCGCTCCCCACCGGGCCGGTCCCGTTGACCACCGAAACGACGCCGTTCCCGTCTTCCCAGCCCGCCACCGGACGTGCTTCGAGAAGTCCCACGTCGGTGTTGAACCGCGCGCCCGTGGCGCCGCGCGTGACCACGCCGCCGCGGGCGAGGAAGGCGCGCAAGGCGTCTTTCGCGGCCGGGTCGAGATCGGTGTGGCGCAGTCCCGATGAGACGAACAGGAGGTCCACCTTGGACCAGTCGAAGCCGGCGTTGAGCACCGCCGCCGACACCGGCCGCACGTCGAAGCCCATGTCCCGCAGTGCTTTCAGCTCGTCGGGTCCGACGGCGGCCGCGATGGTCTTGCGGGTCAACGGCGTCGCCGTCCCGCTTGCTTCGGTGAACCGGACGCCGTAGCGGTCCGCCACCTCGGCGGCCGCCGGGCGGGCCGACGCGGGGACGACGATCGTGCCGTCGGCCGTCCGTCCCAGCGCGAGGCCCCGGTTCAGCAGGTCGTTGACGGCGCTGACGTCCTTGCCGTCGACGAGCTTCAGCGCGAGGTCCCGGCCGGGCGCGGCGTCGACGCCGCCGGTGGGCGACGCGGCGACGACGTCGTGCGCCCGGACGTCGAGCCTGCCCTGCTTGACGATGTCGACCGACGCGCCCCACAGCAGGCGGTGGCTCCAGCCGGAGATGTCGTACATGACCGGCACCTTCGCCGAGATGTCGCTGCCCTGCTCCAGCATCACGTTCGCCAGGCCGCGTTTCGGCTGGTGCATGTCGACCACGTACGAACCGGCCGGATGCCGGCGCCCGGCCAGCGAGAACGGGCGATCCGCCTGCTTCACGCGTACGTCGTTGGCCACCAGGTGGTCGACGAGACGCGAAGCGGCGACGGCGGAACGCTGGTCCGCGCCGGTGGGAATGACGTACGCACGCGGGAACTCCGTGCGGTAGCGGTCTTCCGGCCCGAAGCCGGGTACGAATCCGTCGGGGATCTCGCGCTGCGCTTCACCGGCCGTGCCACGGCGGAACATCTCGATCTGGTTCGCGATGAGCTCACCGCGGTTGCGGTCGACGTAGTTCAGCGTGCTGCCGATGGTGGCCTCGACGACCTCGGTGTTGATCACCGCGCGCCGCTGGAGCTCGGCCACCGGCTGCGTCTCGTAATCCGCGTTGTTGACCCGCATCGGGACTTCGATCGTGAACGACACCGCGCCGTGGTACATCGCGTACTGGGCGGTGTAGATCGGCGCCCAGCCGTCCCAGCTGCCGGGTTCGTAGTCGCGGAACGGGATTTCGGGCTTCGCCGTCTCCGGCCGCCCGAGCGCCTGGACGGCCTTCTCCATGCCGAGCCCGTTGGCGTACCCGTGCTTGATGTAGAGGTCGAAGTCGTAGTTCTGGCCGTGCGGCGGGGTGGTCGGCTCGATGAGCGTGTTCGCGACATAGCCGTGTTCGTCCAGCATCATCAGCGGCTGCTTGCCGATGGCGATCCCGCGCATGGCCCGCACCTCCGGCTGCGACGCGGTGACGAAATCGCGGTTGGGATCGAAACCCTGCGACGTCTGCCGAGTGCCGGCGACCCGGCCGTCCGGATTGGCCGTGACGTTGAAGTAGAAGCGGTTCCGTTTCAGCAGTTCGGCGGTCTGGCGGTCGTTCGACGTCGCCAGCTTCTCGATGACGCGGAGCGCGCCGTCGGTGCCTTCCCATTCGTTGCCGTGGATGTTGTTGTTGATCCACACCGGCGCCTTGTAGCCGTGGCGCAGGAACGGGTCGCGCGCGGCGCGGGCCGGGTCGTTCTCGATCAGCGACCGCCAAGCGTCCTGCCGCCGCGTCTCGGACGGGCTCTCGGGCGCGGTGATCGTCACCAGGTAGAGGTCCCGCCCGAGGCCGGACTGCCCAGCGATCTCGACGGAGATCCGATCGCTGCGCGCCTGCAACGCGTTCAGCTTCGGCGCGATCGCGTGATACGGCGCGAGCCCGAGCTTGATCGACTTGTCGGCCGTGTTCTCCGGGTAGACGCGCAGCTTGGTCTTGCGCGGATAGCCGGAGTGGTCGCCCGCGAGATTCTCGCCCGCCGCGGCCCGCGCGACGCTCATCGGCTGATCGGTCGCGGCGACTTCGTTGCGTTCCGGCCCGTTGCCCGGGTCCCGATGCGTCGTCGGCGGCGGCGCCGCGTAAGCCGGCGCGGCGACCGCGCTCAGGGACAACACGAGGGCAAGGAACGCGGTGCGAGCCGAACGCGACAAGGGCCACCTCCAGGGACGTCGGCACAGTGTTTCCGCCGAACGAACGCCCCACAAGACCCGAAAGGCGGCTAACCGGGCGCCGGGAAGCGGATTTCGTTCCGGTCGATCTTGGCGTTCGCCGCCTCGATCAGGTCCACCCCGAGGCTGTTCGCGAGCTGGAGGAGGTACAGCGTGACGTCGGCGATCTCGTCGACGACGTTGTGCGCCAGCTCAGGGTCGGCACGCCACTCCGCGGACTCCTCCGGAGTGAGCCACTGGAACAGCGAGGTCAGCTCACCGACTTCGCCGGACAGCGCCATGACCAGGTTCTTCGGGGTGTGGAACGGTTCCCAGTCCCGTGCCGCGGCGAAGTCGCGGAGGCGCTGGTTGAGATCGTCGAGTGTCACGTGCCGTGCCTACCAGATCGTCACGGTGCGCTAACGGCCGTATGGCGGACGAGCGTTGACGTGCAAAGTGCAACTTGCATAACGTCGCTCGGCGTCGGGAGACCATCCGGAAGGAAAGTCTTGACGTATCAGCGAAGCCTTCGGTCTCGCGTGCTCTCCATCGCGTTCGTGCCGAGCGCGGCCCTGGTGCTCGTCGCGTTGTTCATCGGCGGATTTCTCGTCCAGCAGGCCATCGAGGACCGCGACGACGCCGAGAACGGAGCGGTCACCCTCGCCGAGGCGAGCCGAGGGATCGCGTCGCTGCAGCGGGAGCGGGCGGTCGCCTTGAAGGCGCCCGGCAGCCGCTCCGCCACCTACACCGCGTACGCCGATCGCATCGACACCTCGCTTTCCTCCCTGCGCGAGATCGCGCGGGCGGCCCCCGACGCCGAGGTCGGCTACCAGCAGACGATCGCCGTCGAACTGCTCACCGCGGTCGAAGGCATGGACCGCAGCGATTCCCTCGCGGTCGCCGGGATCGACGAAGCGGGGCGGCGCGACTACGCCGCCACCGTGGGCGCCTACCGGTCCAGGCTCGACGCGATCGCCGGAAAGCTGACGGAAAGTAGTCGTCAGACCTACCGGGATCTCGTCGGGAGCGAGGAATGGGGCCGGTTCGGCGCGGTCGAAACCGCGTTGAGCGCGGCGACGCCGCCGCCCGTCGGCCAAGCCGCTTGGCGGGTCGCGGCGGGCGTCGTCGGCCGGACCCTCGGCGATCTCGCCGCGCGTCAGATCGAGTACTCGGCGCAGCTCGCGATCGACGGCGGGCGCCGGGTACTGAATGGCGCGCTCGCCGCCGCCGGGGCGATTTCGCTGCTCGCGGGGGTGGTGTCGGCGATCGTCATGCAGCTCGCCCGGCGGCTGCCGACGACGACGCTGACCTGGTCACACCTGGTGAGCGATTACGCCGAAAAGAGCACGCTGTTGGCCCACACGAGTCGGCGAAGCGGTCGGGCAGACTTGTCCGGGTGAGTTCCCCGACGGATCTGCGCCCCTACCTGCGTACCTTGGACGCGGAAACGCTGGCGGACCTGCTGCACGCCCAAGCCGAGCGTGACCCTGCGTTACGGCAGGCGCTGGAGAACCGCTTCGTCACCCAGGGGAGTGACGTCGCCGAGGCGCACCGCCTCCTCGACACCGCCGTGCTGGCGGGCAACGTCGAGTACGCCGCGAAGGTCGGTTCCGTCCTCGACACGCTTCAGCGGCTTCTCGACGCAGGCAGCCGGGCCGATCTCGCCCCGCTCGCCCGCCGGACCGTGGACGACATCAGCGAGATGCTGGAGCAGATCGACGACGCCTCGGGCGAGGTCGCCGATCGGCTGGACCGGGCCGTCGAGCTGTACGCGCGGGCCTGCGTGGCGCATCCGCCGGATCCGGAGAGTCTGGCCGGCTGGATCCTCGAAGTGGAGTTCGACGGCCCCGGCCGGCCGGTCATCGAGCTGTCCGACTTCGCCTCCGCCTTGGGGGACAAGGGGATCGCGCGAATAAAGTCCACTGTGGACAGCGTACTGGCCGAGCATCCCTCCGGGGTGCGACGCGAGACCGCCGAGCGGCTGCGCGAGGAGCTGGCGGAGGTGTCCGGCGACGTCGACGCGCTCGTCGCGATCCTCGCCGCCAAGCCGCCGAGAGTGGACGTCAGTCTCAAGATCGTGCGCGTGCTGCGCGCGGCGGGACGGCACAGTGAGGCCATCGCGCATGCGGCGCGCGCGCTCACACAGGACAAGAAGGAGGAGGAGCCTCCGCCGGAGGACGAGCCGATTCCCTTTTCACGCAAGGATTTCGACGAGAAACCTACGGCCGCGACGTACCTCGCGCTGCGCGAAGAGTCGCTGGAAACGGGGCGCTGGGTCGCGCAGCGGAAGACCGCGCTGGCCCGGTTGCGTGAACTCGCCGCGGGGAGCACGGAGGCCGCGGACGAACTCGTCCGCGCGTTGCTCGGCGAGGACCGCGCCGACGAGGCATGGCGGGCCGCGGTGCGATTCGAGGCGTCGTTGCCGGTGCGTGTCGAACTCGCGGATTCCCGTTCCGTCGCCCATCCGGCCGAAACCATTCCTGTGTACCGGGACCATGTCGAAGAATTGATCACGCGCAAGGATCCGAACGCCTACCGCGAGGCGGCCCGGCAACTGCGCAAACTGCGCACGGCGCACAAAAAGGCCGGTACGGCCGAAGAATTCAGTTCATACCTCGGCACATTGGTGGAAATACACAAACGCAAGACGCGGCTGATCGCCGAGGTCAAAGCGGCGAGAATCGCGATTCCCAAACCGGTCAGGGCGTAACCGCGCCCGCCGCCCGTCGTTATTCGAAGCGAACCGAGGAAACCCGGCGAAGAGGTCGAAGTCGCGGTGGTCGGTGAACCGGTGTCCGCCCGCGTCCGGGACCCGTGTTCCGCGCCCAGGGCCACCGCGACGCACCCGGCCGGGTCCGCGTGAAAACATGTCGCCATGAGTCCGGTGAGCCGTGCCCGCAAGAAGGCAGCCCAGCCCTCCACCCCGAGTGTGACGGGCCTCTTCAAGGACGTCCTCCGGGACTTCTCGACCCTGGGTGCCGAACCCGAGGTGCTCGACGTCGAGCTGCTGACCTCCGAAGTGCTCGGCCAGTGGTGGGAGATCGAGCTCGAAGAGGACGAAACGCCGCTGGGCCTGGAGCTCATCGCGTTCGCCGAGCGGAAGATCACCCCGGCCGCGGCCGCGCTGCTCGCCGGGCTGAAGGTCTTCGCCGAGACCGAGGAGGAGCGCGAGGCGGCCGCGTCGGCGCTGAGCACCGTGCTGGGCCGCGGGATCCCGGAACCGGAATGGGCGGCGGAGCTGGCCGCGGTGACCGTCGGGGAATGCTGGCGGACCGGTGACGTCTTCGGCGACGAGTCCTCCCTCCTGTGCGTCTTCTCCCGCGGCGGCGCCGAGCACGGCTTGCTCGCGCTGGTCGACTTCACCGAGGGTGGCCGGATCCGCGACGTCGTCGTGGTCGACAAGCCGCAGGACGTGCTGGCCGAGATGCGGCAGCAGGCCGCCGACGACCCGGAACTCGTCACGCTGGAGCGGGTGCTGCCCGAGCGCGCCCACCAGCTGCTCGCGGACGGGCTGGCCGCGACGGACGTCGTCGAGGAGCCCGACGTCAGCGAGGACTACGCCCGGTTCCACGCGCTCGCGCTGGCCTGGATCCGGGCGCTTCCCGCTCCCGAGCCGTCGCCCGAGATCACCGAGTGGCCCGAGCAGGTCCGCGAAGAGGTCGTCGCCGATTTCGTCGGTTCCGGGCTCGTGGAGGACACGGAGGCGACGCGGTTCTACGCCCGCCTGCTCGTGGATCACGGCTGTGAAACCGAGCCGGGCAGCCCGCTGCGGGTGGGCCCCGAGAAGCTCGCCCGGTTCCTCGAATCGCTGCTGGACGGCGAGTTCGAGATCGACGAGGCCTACGAAGACGCGCTGGAGCCCGCTCTGCTCGGCTGGGTCAGCTGGGCCGCCGACCGCGCCGGACTCCCCGAAGCCGCGCGTGTCGCGCTGCTGGAGAGCGCGACCGAGTTCCTGGAGGAATTCGCGCAGGACGAGGACTCCGCGCTCGACGTCTACTTCGACGGCTCCGAGGGGATCGAAGACCCGGCGGAACTCGCGGAGGCCCTGGCGCGCCGCATGTTCGCCGTGCCGACGGTCTACGCGGAGATCGGGGACGAGGAGCTGGAACTCGAACCCGCCGACCCCGAGCAGCGCCGCCTGCTGGTGATCGGAGAGCACCCCGAGTACCACGAGGCGCTGGCCGAGGAGACCTTCGACGGCGAACCGCGGATGCGGCTCGCGCTCAAGACCACGATCGTCGACCAGCTCTGGGCCGACGAGCCGGCCGAGGTCTGGCAGGCCGTGCGGCGGCTGAGCGAGACCGGGCAGGAGCGCGACGAGATCTTCGACCGCCTCATCGACGCTCTGTCCGCCCAGCTCACCGAAGCGGGCGAGCACGAGATGGACTACGACATCGACGACTACCGGAAGGCGCTCGGCGAGCTCGCCTGACCACCCGTTTCCGCCGGTCACACCTCCCCAGCCCTTGCCGACCCGCCCCATTCTGTCTAGTCTGTCTAGATGGAAGCAGCAACCTGGCAAGTGCAGGACGCCAAGCAGCGGCTGAGTGAGCTGCTGCGCCGTGCCGCGTCCGATGGGCCGCAGTTCGTCACGAAACACGGGGAGGAGGTGGCGGTGGTGCTGGACATCGTGGATTACCGCAGGTTGACCGGAAGCGGTGAAGCCCTCGATTTCAAGCTCGTGCTCTCCGGGGAACAGCACCATCCCGAGTACGGGGAGGCGCTGGCCGACGTGCTGGAGGAAATCGCCGCCGAACGCGCGGAAGACCTGCCGAGAGATGCCGTGGAGGTGAGCGGGTGAGCTTTCTGCTGGACACGAACATCGTGTCCGAGGCTCGGCGCCGCACGCAGAACCCGGGTTTCGCCCGGTGGTGGGGCGGAGTGTCGTCGAGCAGGCTCTATTTGAGCGCGCTGACGGTGGGGGAGATCGAGAGGGGGATAACGAAACTCAGGCATCGAGGGGAGCGGGACAGGGCGCGTGCGGAAGCGCTGACCGAGTGGCTGGCCGGGCTCACCACGCAGTTCTCGGAACGGATTCTTCCGGTGACCGCCGAAATCGCGGCCGAATGGGGCAGGCAGTACGCGCCGCGGAAAGTGCCGTCCATCGACGGGCTGATCGCCGCGACCGCCCGGGTCCACGAGCTGACCCTGGTCACCCGGAACCTCGCCGACATGGCCGGGCTCGGTGCGCGGCTGCACAATCCGTTCGACTGAGCGGATCTCCGCGAGGATCAAGACGTCCGGACGCCTTGATCGGCCGGAACTTCCGCCGCGGTTCAGCCCAGCGGTGCCGCGGGGGTGCCCTTGTTCTCCGTGACTTGCGGCTTCTTCCGGCGACGGTCCCCGCGGGCGTCGTCGAAGTCGACGACGAAGGCGCCGGCGGCCATGGCCACCAAGAGCGCGAGGCCGAGAATCGAGCCGATCCAGGTCAAGACGATCGAGAACATCGTGACCCTCCTCCCTGCTCAAGGTCCTTTTCGAGACCTCGTGAACCCCTGACACAAGGGTCGCCGTGGGGGGCTGTAGCCGGTATCGGCCAACCGGTTACACGTACTGAGCGTGGATCGGCCGATCGGCCGAGGAAAGCCGGCTGCCGACAGCGGTGCGCGACCGGCGCCCATCATCGGCTCTCCGGTGGTGCGAAAGCTGGTCCTTGTGAGGGAACGGCCGGAAACCGCCCGCGTGGTCGGCTTCCGGCGAAGTGATCTTGGCCCACGTCGTGAACGTTCGCTGTGAGTAGAGATTCCCGGGGTACCCGGTCACGCGGTGTCGTGGTCTCGTCGACGTGACCCGCGAGCTCCGCCCCCAATCACGCGAGTCGCGCCCCCGGCCACGTGAGCTCCGCCCCCAATCACGCGAGTCGCGCCCCCGGCCACGTGAGTTACGGCCCCAATCACGCGAGTCGCGCCTCCGGCCACGTGAGTTACGGCTCCGATCACGCGAGTTCCGCCCTAGATCACGTGAGTTGCGGCTCCGAACACGCGTGTTCGGCCTTCGGGCACGCGTGTTGCGCCCCCGCGCACGTGAGTCACGGCTCCGATCACCCGAGTTCCGCCTACGGCCTCAGAGCTTGCGCAGCCGGACCCGGTTGATCGTGTGGTCGGCGTCCTTGCGGAGGACGAGCGTCGCCCGGGGCCGCGTCGGCTTGATGTTCTCCATCAGGTTCGGCTCGTTGATCGTGCGCCACAGGTGGCGTGCCTCGGCGCGGGCCTCGTCGTCCGGGAGGCCGGCGAAGTGGTGGAAGTGCGAAGCGGGGTCCGCGAAAGCGGTGTGCCGCAGCTTGAGGAAGCGCTCGATGTACCAGCGTTCGATGTCGGTCGTCGGCGCGTCCACGTAGATCGAGAAGTCGAACAGATCGGAGACGGTGAGCCGGGGGCCGGGCTGCAGGACGTTCAATCCTTCGAGGATCAGGATGTCGGGCCGCTGAACGACCTGCTCTTCGTCGGGAAGGATGTCGTAGGCGAGGTGCGAGTACACCGGAGCGCTGACCCGTTCCGCCCCGGACTTCACGTCGGTGACGAACCGCAGCAGCGCCCGCCGGTCGTAGCTTTCCGGGAAACCCTTGCGGTGCATGATCCCGCGCCGCACCAGTTCCGCACGCGGGTAGAGGAAACCGTCGGTGGTGACCAGGTCGACCCTGGGGTGATCCGGCCAGCGGGCGAGCAGGGTGCGCAGGATGCGCGCAGTGGTCGACTTGCCGACGGCGACGCTGCCCGCGATCCCGATGATGTACGGCACCTTGGTGCCCCGGCTGTCTTCGCCGAGAAAGGTGGTGGTCGCTTCGTACAGCCGTTGCCGGGCGGCGACCTGGAGATTGATCAGCCGGGAGAGCGGCAGGTAGACCTCGGCGACCTCGGCAAGGTCTACCTGTTCGCCGAGACCGCGCAGCCGCAGCAGTTCCGCGGCGGTCAGCGGCAGAGGAGTCGACCTGCGCAACTCGCGCCACTGCTCACGGTGCAGCTCGACGTAGGGACTGAGCTCACGGACCCGCGGCATCGCACACTCCTCGCCCGTCGCCTGCGCTGGCGCCGTACAAAACCGTGTTGACGAGTTCTCGGCGGGTGAACGTGCCTCGAACCGGATGAAGCCGCTTTAACGGTAGGGCTTACGGCTCGTGAACGCGCTGCGATGTGATGTACCCCGCTTCGGGGCGTTACCGTCCGTTACGGGTGCGGCCGGGGGTGAAGACCTCGTTCCACGCCGCGGCGACCTGGCGCGCGCAGACCGCGGGCGCGACCCCGCCGAAGCCGGTGCCGAGTCCGGGCATCGCGATCGTGTGCACGAGATCACGGACCCGGCCCTGGTCGAGCCTGCCGTCGCGCCACTGCTGGAACACCGCCCGGGCGGCCAGGTACGGATGCACGGTGTCACGCGGGAGGTGTTCACCGGGTTCCCGCATCGTCGGCGCGCTGATCAGCCAGGCGGGCTCGGCCTCGCCGGTGGGCACGATCACCGCTTCGCCGATCGGGAGCTCTCCGCCGTGGTAGGCGAGCACGGCGCTGCGCACGTTCTGCTCGACCTCGGGATAGGCGCGGGCGTACACGGCGTCGATGCCGCCCCGCATCCAGCCGTAGGAGTTCGCGGGGCTGACGACGGCCTGCGCGACGACGTCGAGCACGGACCCGCGGTGCACGAAGACCCGGCCGTCCACTGTGTCCGCGACGGTCGTCCAGGCTTGTGCGAGCGGGTCATCGACGGCGCACAACACCAGCTCCGGAGTGGGGCTGTCCGGCTGGGGAGCAAAGGAGGAGCCGGCGTCCTCGTGGCCGGTGCGCGTGCCCGGTTCGGCGGTCACGCCCTAAGCATGGCAAAAAAAGCCACCCGGCGTAACCGGTGCGCGTACCGGCTGTCCGAGTGAAAGTCGCCACCCGCGCCGTGCGTAATCTGGCGGGGTGTCACGGATCGCCTACTTCGGCCCCCAGGGAACCTTCACCGAACAGGCCGCGCGCCGGCTCGCCCCCGGTGAGGAGCTGATCCCGGCGGAGACCATCCCCGCGGCGCTGGCCGCGGTGCGCGCGGGCGCCGCCGACGCCGCGTGTGTCCCGATCGAGAACTCCGTGGAGGGCGCCGTCACCGCCACCCTCGACAGCCTGAGCGAGGCCGAGCCGCTCGTCGCGGTGGCGGAGGTCCTGCTGCCGGTCCATTTCAGCGTGCTGATCCGGCCGGGCACCACCGAGATCCGCACCGTGGCCAGCCATCCGCACGCGCTCGCCCAGGTCCGCCACTGGGTCGAGGCCAACCTGCCGGGCGCGCGTCCGGTCGCGACGTCGTCCACGGCGGCGGCCGCGGTCGCGGTGGACGCGGGCGAGTTCGACGCCGCCGTCACCGCGCCGGTCGCCGTCGAGCACTACCCGCTGGAAGTGAGGGCCACCGAGGTCGCCGACGTCCGCGACGCCAAGACCCGGTTCATCCTCGTCCGAGCGCCCGGTGACCTGCCGGAACCGACCGGGGCGGACCGCACGTCGATCGTCGCCGCCGCGACGAACCGGACCGGCGCCCTCGCCGAGCTGCTCACCGAACTGGCGGTCCGCGGAATCAACCTGACCAAGCTGGACGCCCGCCCGACGAGGAACAACTTCGGCGAGTACCGCTTCTTCATCGACTTCGAGGGGCATGTCGCCGAGCCCAGGATCGGTGACGCGCTGGCCGCGTTGCGCCGGCGGTGCCGGAACGTACGGTTCCTCGGCTCGCACCCGCGGGCGGACAACGGCAAGACCGAGATGGAGCCGGGCGCGGCCAACGAGGATTTCACCGACGCGATCGGCTGGGTCGAGTCGGTACGGAAGGGAGCACAGGCGTGAAACTTCTCCTCGTCCGCCACGGCCAGACCGAAGGCAACGTTCGCGGCGCGCTCGACACCGCGCTGCCGGGGCCGCCGCTCACCGAGCTCGGTCGCGAGCAGGCCCAGAGCCTCGTGAAGCGGCTGGACGGCGAGCCGATCGTCGCGGTCTACGCCTCGCAGGCGGTCCGCGCCCAGGAGACCGCCGCGCCCCTTGCAGCCGAACGGGGCTTGGACGTCCAGGTCCTCGACGGTGTGCACGAGGTCGCGGCAGGCGACCTCGAAGGCAAGACGGACAAGGATTCGATCACGATCTACATGAGCGTCGTGCGCCGATGGACGCTCGGCGAGCTCGACCCGCCCATCCCCGGCGGCGAGACCGGTGCGCAGGTCCGCGCCCGCATGCTCGACGCGGTCGCCCGTCTGCGCGCCAAGCACGAGCAGGCCGACCCCGACGGCACGGTGGTGCTGGTGAGCCACGGCGGCGCGATCCGCCTCGGCGGCGAATGGCTCGCCGGGAACGTGACCGCCGAGGTCGCCAACCAGGGGCTCATTCCCAACACCGGGATCGTCGAACTCGTCGCGGCCCCCGCCGGCTGGACCTGTCTCACCTGGGCGGACACCCCCGTCAACGCCTGACCAGGGACGTTTGCCTCCGCGCCCGCCGGGGAATACCCCCCACAAGATCGATTAACACCTTGTGGGGAATTAACCGATGGAGCGCAACCCCCACGGCGGACAACACGTCTACTGAACGGTGGGTCACCCGGCATTGTCCGGTTACAGGGAGGCGAATGACCATGATTCGTTCGAAACTGATCTCCATCGGCGGTCTCGTCGCGGGTACCGCCGGGCTTCTGCTGCTCAGCGCCTGCGGTGCGGAACCCGCGCCCGTCGCGCAGAACACGTCCGCGTCGCCGTCGAGTTCGGCGCCGGACACCTCCGCCGCGCCCAGCGCGAGCTCGTCGAGCCCGGCGCCCGCCCCGCAGCCCGCCCAGTCACCCGCACCGGCGCCGAAGAACGACGGGCTGTGCAAGGCGGGCGACGTCAAACTGTCCATCAAGGACAGTGACGCCGCCGCGGGCACGGTGTACCGCAAGCTCGTGATCACGAACGCGAGCGGGCACCCGTGCACCGTCCAGGGCTTCCCGGGTATCTCCTATGTGACCGGAGCCGACGGCCACCAGGTCGGCGAGGCCGCGTTCCGCGACGGCACCAAGGGCGGGCCCGTGCAGCTCGCCAACGGGGAGAGCGCGGTCGCCGACGTCGGTTTCGTGAACGTCCGCAACTACGACGAGGCGGTCTGCAAGCCCACCGAGACCCGGGGGCTGCGGGTGTACCTGCCGCAGGAGACGGCCTCGAACTTCGTGCCGGTGCAGGGATTGGGCTGTGCGGGGAAGATCCCCGGCAACCAGCTGACCGTCCAGACCGTCCACAAGGGCTAGAGCTGGGTGCAGAGCTGTTCGGCCTGCGCCAGGTGCCGCTGTCCCGAGATCTGGTTGAAGTGCAGGCTGAACACCATCCGGCTGACCCCGTCGATGTGCTCGGCCAGCGGCCGGTAGGTGTCGTTGGCGGCGGCCGCCGCGGCGGAGAGTTCGCGCGCGGCCGTCATCCGGTGCAGGACTTCGGGGGCCAGGACGGCCACGGTCCGTTCGCCGGGTGCCGAATCGGTGGTGTCCGGGATCGTGCCGACCCTGGCCAGCGCCGAGCAAGCGTGTTGCGCGTCTTCGAGCGCGCCCGCGTTGACGCCTGAGAGCGCCCACAACATGCCGATCACACCACCGCCGATCACAAAGCCGGCGACGGCGGTGAGTACTTGCGGGCGTCTCGAAGGTTCTGTCGTCCCCACGCCGGCCTCCGGCACCAGTGTCTGCTGCATCGCGGACCTCCCCGTCACCCGTGGCGGTGATGGGCTATTTCAGCACCAAAGGCCTTTGTTTTCACCGGTCCCGGTGGAGAACCCGCTCCTCCGTGGCCGATTCGTCATCGAAGGCTCCTTGCCGTAACGAGACGAACGCGAAACCGGCTACTCCGAACAGCAGCAGCCCGGACGTGAGGAACGTCCGGGCAGGCGATCCGAGGGCGTGGGTGAGGACGCCGCCGAGCAGGGCGCCGATCGGGATCGCGCCCCAGACGACGGTGCGCCACACGCCGAGGACCCGGCCGAGCAGATCGCCGGGAACGAGGGTGTGCCGCGCCGTCCCGAGCACGATGTTCACCGCGACCACGGCGGCCGCGAACAGGCCGAACAGCGCCGCTCCCGCCACCGGCGAGCTCGTCAGGCCCATGCCGGTGAACGCCGCGCCGCAGCCGGCCGTGCCCCCCAGGAGCACCGCGCGACGGCTGGTCACCTTCACCAGCCGCGGGGCGACCGCCGCGCCGAGCAAGCCGCCGATGCCGCCGACGAACGCGAAGAGTCCGAAGGCCGCTTCGCTGAGACGCAGGTACTCGATCGCGTAAAGCACCAGCTGGGCCTGCGCGAGTTCGCTGACCAGGCTGATCAGCCCGGCGATCACGACCAGCCGCAGCACCAGCCTGCTTTGCTTCAGCCAGCGGAAACCCTCCGCCAGTTCGGTACGGAGAGCGGCGGGCGCCTGGTCGGTGGCTCTCGGCCGATAGCTCCCGGCGAGTCCGATCAGCACGACGGCCGCGATCGCGAAGCCCACCGAGTTGAGCAGGAACGGGAAGGTCGCGAAGAGTGCGAAGGTGGCGCTGCCGACTGGCCCGCCAAGGAAGGTTTGCCCCACGATCTCGCACGCCTGGAGCTTGCTGTTCGCGCTGTCGAGCGAACCCTTGCCGACGACCGCCGGGATGAGCACGTTCGCGGCGCTGTCGGCGACCACCTCCGCGAAGCCGATGAGCAGCGCGGCGGCATAGACCAGCCAGATCGTCACCCCGCCCGACGCGACCAGGGCGGCCGTCCCGCCGACGACGACCGCGCGGACGCCGTTCGCGAGGATCATCGCCCGCCGCCGGTCGACGCGGTCGAGCAGCGCGCCCGCGGGGAGCGCGAACAGCAGCCACGGCAGGAACTGGGTCGCCGAAAGACCGGCGATGAGCAGCGGATCGCGGGTCAGGGTGACCGCGAGCAGCGGAAACGCGACCTTGCCGATCCCGTCGCCGAGGTTCGACGCCGCGCTGGACGCGAGCAACCAGCGCAATCGCCGGTCGCTCCTCCCTCGTGCCGTCGACTCGGCCATGGACCGCCTCCCCAGGCATTCGCCGGCGTCGGCCGACGACAACGTGTCGAAAAGTTTAGCGGGGGCTGTCGCCCAAAGTGGCTGGGTTGTTACGCCCAGTTAAGAATCCGGAGAACCCGTGGTGCTCAGGCACGAAAATCACCGACCATGCCGCCTTCGGCGCGGAATCCGCCGTGTCGGTTCCGGGGGAGCAAGGGACCTTTGCTCTCGCCCTGCCCGGCGGCTCAACCCCACCCGAGTTCGTGCAGGCGCGCGTCGTCGATGCCGAAATGGTGGCCTACCTCGTGGATGACCGTGATCAGCACCTCCTCGACGACGTCCTCCTCGGTGTCGCACATCTCCAGCAGCGGGCGCCGGTAGATCGAGATCCGGTCCGGCAGCACCCCGCCGTACTCGTGGGTCCGCTCGGTCAGCGCCACGCCGTGGTACAGGCCGAGGATCGTGGGCGACTCCTCGTTGAACTCCTCCACGAGTACCACGACGTTGTCCATGGCGTCCGCGAATTCGGGCGGGAGCTCGTCCAGCGCCTCCGAAACCAGCTCCTCGAACCGCTGCTGGGTCATCTCGACGGGCACGCGCTCATCCTCCGGTCTTCGGGGCCGAAGAGGACGACGGCGGCGGGGTCTCACCGGTGCCGACCTTGACGCTCCCGGTGACCGGCGCCAGCCCCTTGTTGTCCGGCAGGACCGCCGCCACCTTGCAGTTCACCAGCGTCGACCCGGCGTCCCAGCTCTCCTGCTCGCGGACGTCCCAGGTGAGGACGAGCTTCTTCTCCGCCAGGTCGGCGTTGCCCGTGTACTCCTGTGCGGCCGTCGAGCACGCGGTGTCCAGCCAGGTCTTCTGCTGGTCCTGCGACGGGTAGCCGTCCTTGAACTTCGTCTTGAGGTCGAGCGTCGCGATGATCTCGTACGAATGCGCCTGCGCGCAGTCGATGGGGTCGCCGAAGCTGTTGTTGAGCAGCGCGAGGCAGGTGCCCGGCTCCCAGACGGCGGACTGGTCCTGTTCCTTCGCCGGCCCCTTGGTCGCCTGGAGCTTGCCGCCCTGGCCCGCCCACTGCAGACCACAACGAAGTTGCCGGTCGCCGTCCGCCCACTGCGCGGGCGTCGGCCGGAGCAGGTTCATGCTCAGCTTGCCGTACGGATCCAGCGTGCGGCCGAGGTACGGCTTGACGTCGATCGTGCACTGGGACCTGGAGATCTCCTGCCACTGCTCCAGGTTCGGGCTCGGCGCCCCCGGCGGGTACTGCGCGCCGATGTCGACGATGCTGGTGACCTCGAACAGGTGGGCCTCGGCGCACGGCACGCGCCGTGCGTCGGTGGCGTCCGGATTGTTCCAGGTCAGACAGGTGCCAGGAGGAGACTGGAACGCCTCGGCCGCGGCGGGCGACAGTTTGGGGGCGCCGCCGCCCGCACCGCCCTCCGGGCCCACGTTCCACGAAAACGCCACACTCAGCGAAAGCGCGATGATCGCGCCCGCGAACACACCGGCCATGAGGAGCCGGGTGCGCAGGGTGCTCAGCGCGTTTCGCGGATCACGGAACCGCTCGGCCTGTTGAGACATCCACTCCATGATGCCCGCGCCGCACGTAAGGTGCGCGTACCGGGTGGTTAGTGTTGAGACACGGGTTCGGGCCGGCGGGCGATTACGGAGCTTCGATGACGCAGGATCACAACCAGGGGGCACAGGGGCCTCAGGAGCCGCCCAAGCGCGGCTCCATGCGCTTCCAGGACGGCAGCACGCAGGCGCGGCAGCCGTCGTTGGCCGAGCAGCGGGCGCGACAGCAGGCGCTGGCGGAGCAGGAGCGCCAGGAGGCGCTGGCCGCCGAAGCCGCTCGCGCCGCCGAGAAGAAGTCTTCGACCAAGAAGAAGATCCTGATCGGAACCGGTGTGACGGTCGGTCTGGTCGGTCTGGTCGCGACGTTCTACACGGTCGCGAAGCCGGAGAACGTCACGGCCGTCTGCACCACCAAAGACACCGAGATCGTCGACAACGACCAGAACTGCGACGAGAACTACGTGCGGTCGCACGGCGGTTACGTCAGCGGCGGGTTCTTCTTCCTCCCCATCGGCGGTATCGGTGGGCCGATGCAGAGCTACCGCTACAACTACGGCGGCTCCGGCGCGATCGGGCAGCGTGTGTCGGGTGGCTCGTACACCGCGCCGTCGAACGCGAACGTCAGCACGAAATCGGGCAAGTCCGTCCAGCGTGGCGGATTCGGCATCAGCGGCAAGAGCGGCGGCAGCGGCAAGAGCGGGGGCTCGTAGGTGTACCGGGATTCCAAGCCGCCCCGGCGGGATTGGCAGAACATCGTCGAAGAGCAGGGCCTGGTCTTCGGCACGCCCGCCCGCGACGGCTCCGGCAAGTCCCGGCCGTACTGGGACGAGTCGGTCCACTACGTCTTCGACATGGACGAGATCCTGTCCGTCGAGGCGGACGTGGAGCTGCTGCACTCGATGTGCCTCGAAGCCGTCGACAACGTGATCACCACCGAGCAGTACCACCGCTTCGGCATCCCCGAGTGGGTCTGGCCGCATATCGCCGAGTCGTGGAAGCGGCAGGATCCGCACGTCTACGGCCGCTTCGACCTGCGGTACGACGGCAAGAGCCCGGCGAAGCTGCTCGAGTACAACGCCGACACCCCGACCTCGCTGCTCGAGGCCGCGGTGCTGCAGTGGCACTGGAAGACCGCGGTCTTCCCCGACGACGACCAGTGGAACTCGATCCACGAAAAGCTGGTCGAGCGCTGGGGCGAACTCGCCGACAAGCTGCCGTCGAACGAACTGCACTTCACCTGGTCGTCGGCCGATCCGTCCGGTGAGGACCACGTGACGACGGCGTACCTGCAGGAGACCGCGGCCGAGGCCGGGCTCGACACCGTCGGCCTGTCGATCGAGGAGATCGGCTGGGACCCGGTGCTCAAGCGGTTCGTCGACCTCGAAGAGGCGCAGATGGCGACCGTGGTGAAGCTCTACCCGTGGGAATGGGTGGTCGACGAGGAGTTCGGCCGCTTCGCCGTCGAGACCATGCCGCGCACGCTGTGGGTCGAGCCGCTGTGGAAGATGATCCTCTCCAACAAGACGCTGCTGGCGATCCTGTGGGAGAACTACCCGGGGCATCCGAACCTGCTGCCCGCCTTCGCCGACGACCCCGGCCTGCTGACCGAGTACGTCCGCAAGCCGAAACTCGGCCGCGAGGGCGCGAACGTGCAGATCGTCGCGACCGGGTACGAGACGCAGACCGACGGTGTCTACGGTGCGGAAGGGTTCGTCTACCAGGCGTTCGACCCGCTCCCGGAGTTCCAGGGTTACCGGCCCGCGCTCGGCGCGTGGATCGTCGGGGACCAGGCCGCCGGCCTCGGCATCCGCGAGACCGCGGGACTCGTCACCGACGACGGTGCGGCGTTCGTCCCGCACCGCATCGTCGAGTCGTGATAGAAGCAACCGCACAAACCTGACATTCCTGACCAGCACGTACCTCTGGGAGCACCCTGTGACCACCACCCTTGCGCTGTCCGACACGTTCGGCTCCGACCTCGTGCGAGGGATCGGCGCGATCCTGCTGTACGGCGTCGTCGGCCTGCTGCTGATGTTCGCCGGGTTCTGGGCGATCGACTGGACCACGCCCGGCAAGCTGTCCCAGCTGGTCAGCCGTGGCCTGCCGAACGCGGTCATCGTCACCGCGTCGGGCCTGCTGTCGATGGCGTTCATCGTCGTCGTGGCGATCGCGAACTCCGCCAGCGACCTGACCGAGGGCCTCATCACCTCGCTGGTCTACGGCCTGCTCGGCATCGTCGTCCAGGTGCTGGCCGTCCGGCTGCTGGAGTGGGCGACCCGCATCGACGTCCGCTCGACCATCGAGAGCGACAAGTTCGCCCCCGTCAGCGTCGTGGTCGCGGCCGCGCACCTGGCCCTCGGCCTGGTCGTGGCCGTCGGCATCTCGTGATTTCTTGACCTGCTGAAACCGGCATCGGCGCACGATTCCCACTAACGTGGGGGTCGTGCGCCTTTTAAGGACACCGGACGACCGGTTCTCGGACCTGCCCGATTTCGACTTCGAACCGCGCTACGCGGAACTCGTCGACCTTCACGGCGGCGTGATCAGAGTGGGATACGTGGAGGCCGGACCCGAGGATGGGCCGCCCGTTCTCCTGCTGCACGGCGAGCCCACCTGGTCCTACCTCTATCGCAAGGTCATCCCGGTGCTCGCCGACGCCGGGCTGCGCGCCATCGCGCCCGACCTGGTCGGCTTCGGCCGATCCGACAAACCCGGCGACATGGTCGACCACACCTACCAGCGGCACGTCGAGTGGATGCGCGCGTTCGCCTTCGACGTCCTCGACCTGACCGACGTCACCCTGGTCGGCCAGGATTGGGGCGGCCTGATCGGCCTGCGCCTGGTCGCCGAAAACCCCGATCGGTTCGCCAGGGTCGTCGCGGCCAACACCGGTCTCCCCACCGGCGACACCGACATGCCCGAGCTGTGGCACAAGTTCCGCGACACCGTCGAGAACGCCCAGGTGCTCGACGTCGGGCGGTTCGTCCAGTCGGGCTGTCAGACCAAGCTGTCCGAGGAGGTCCGCGCCGCCTACGACGCGCCCTTCCCGAACGAGATGTACAAGGCCGCGCCGCGCGCGATGCCTTCGCTGGTGCCGATCACCCCGGACGATCCGGCCTCGGCCGCCAACCGGGCGGCGCTCAAGGTGCTCTCGGAACTGAACAAGCCGTTCCTGGTGTCGTTCTCCGATGGCGACCCGATCACCGCGCCGTGGGGCCTCGAACTGCGGGGCTCGATGCGCGGCGCCCGCGAACTCGAGCATCCGACGATCACCGGGGCAGGCCACTTCCTGCAGGAGGACGCGGGCGGACGGCTGGGCGAGGTCATCGCCCGTTTCGCCCATTCCTGATCCTCGTGAGTGGCTAGGACGGTTCTAACCGTCCTAGCCACTCACGAGGGCGTCAGGAGATGGCGCCCAGTGCGTCGGTGATGATCCCGAGGCCTTCGGCGGCCTCTTCGGCGGTGAGCGTCATCGGCGGCGCGATCCGCAGCACGTTGCCGTGCAGCCCGCCCTTGCCGATCAGCAGCCCGCGCGCCTTGGTCTCCTCCATCATCCGCGCCGCGGCCCCCGCGTTCGGCGTCATCCCGCCCGGCTCGACCAGTTCGACGCCGATCATCAGGCCCTTGCCGCGCACGTCCCCGATCAGCGGGTTCCCCGTCGCGCGCAGGCCGTCGAGCAGTTCGTTGCCGCGGGCGAGCGCGTTCGCCTGCAGGTCGTGGTCGGCGATGTGGTCGAGTACGGCGGCCGCGCCCGCCATCGCGACCGGGTTGCCGCCGAAGGTCGAGATCGAGTTCGCGGTGAGGCAGTCGACGAGGTCGCCGCGCGCCACGAGACCGCCGATCGCGAGACCGTTGCCGAGGCCCTTCGCGAAGGTCATCGCGTCGGGGACGACGTCGTGCGCCTGGATCCCCCAGTAGTGTTCCCCGGTCCGTCCCCAGCCGGTCTGGACCTCGTCGGAGATGAACAGGATCCCGTACTGGTCGAGGACCTCCTTCATCGCCTTGAACAGGCCGTCCGGCGGGGAGCTGAAGCCGCCGACGCCCTGGATCGGCTCGGCGATCATGCACGCGACGTCGCCCGACGTGCCCGTCTCCAGGACGTCGACCAGGTCCGCGACGCACGCGTCGATGTACTCCGTGTCCGAAAGCGCCCGGAACGGGCTGCGGTACCGGTAACCGCCGTGCACGTAGCTCACCTTCACCGGGCTGAGTGACGACGCCGACCAGCCGCGGTTGCCGGTGATGCCGACCGTCGCGAACGACCGGCCGTGGTAGGAGTTCCGCATCGCCAGCACCTGGTTGCTGCGCCGGTACTGGGTGGCGAGCATGAGCGCGGTGTCGTTGGCCTCGGTCCCGGAGTTGGTGAAGAACACCTTCGCGTCGGGGATGCCGGAGAGCTTCGCGATGCGTTCGGCCAGTTCGACCTGCGACCGGATGAGGTACAGCGTCGACGTGTGCAGGATGCCGGTGTCGAGCTGCTTGCGCACGGCGTCGCTGATCGCCGAGACGTCGTAGCCCATCGAATTCGTCAGGATGCCCGCGAAGAAGTCGAGGTAGGTGCGCCCGGTCGAGTCGATGACCCGGCGGTCCTGCGCGTGCACGATCTCGATCGGCTCGTCGTAGTAGAGCGCCAGCCACGACGGCAGTACCGCCTTGTGCCGCGCCAGCAGGTCCGCATCGGTCATCGGGTTTCTCCGTCCGCAGCAGGGAGATCTCAGTATGGGGACGGCCCGAAACGGGCGGCAACGATCAGACTGTCGGGTTATCCGCGTGGACCCGCACATTTTGTGCGGCTCGCACGGACTACTCTCAGCACTCGTGATTGACCCCAGGACTCTGCGCGATGACCCGGACGTCGTGCGCGCTTCGCAGCGCGCCCGTGGCGAGGACGAAGGAGTGGTCGACAAGCTGCTCTCCCTCGACTCCCGCCGCCGGTCGTCCATCGCCGCCGCCGACAAGCTGCGCGCCGAGCAGAAGTCGCTGGGCAAGCTCATCCCCAAGGCGCAGGGCGACGAGCGGGCCGAGCTGCTCGCCAAGGCGAAGGACCTCGCCGCCCAGGTCAAGACGGCCGAGGTCGAGCAGACCGAGGCGTCGGAGGAGTTCGAGCAGCTGCACCGCCTGGTGCCGAACCTCGTCCACCCCGAGGCACCCGAAGGCGGCGAGGACGACTACGTCGTGCTCAAGCACGTCGGCGAGCCGAAGAAGTTCGACTTCGAGCCGAAGGACCACCTCGAACTCTGCGAGGGGCTCGGCGCGCTCGACATGGAGCGCGGCGCGAAGGTCTCGGGTTCGCGGTTCTACTTCCTCACCGGCATCGGCGCCCAGCTGCAGCTCGGCCTGCTGAACATGGCGATCGCGCAGGCGACCGCGAACGGCTTCACCCCGATGATCACCCCGACCCTGGTGCGGCCGGAGATCATGGCGGGCACCGGTTTCCTCGGCGCGCACTCGTCGGAGGTCTACCGGCTGCGCGACGACGACCTGTACCTCGTCGGCACGTCCGAGGTCCCGCTCGCGGGCTACCACGCCGACGAGATCCTCGACCTCGGCAACGGCCCGAAGCGGTATGCCGGCTGGTCGTCCTGCTACCGCCGCGAGGCCGGTTCGTACGGCAAGGACACCCGCGGCATCATCCGCGTCCACCAGTTCGACAAGGTCGAGATGTTCGTCTACACGCGTCCCGAGGACGCCGAAGCCGAGCACGCGCGCCTGCTGGACTGGGAAGAGCAGATGCTCGCCAAGATCGAGGTGCCGTACCGCGTGATCGACACCGCCACCGGCGACCTCGGCACCTCCGCGTACCGGAAGTTCGACTGCGAGGCGTGGGTGCCGTCGCAGAAGACCTACCGCGAGCTGACCTCGACGTCGAACTGCACGACCTTCCAGGCCCGCCGCCTCGGCATCCGTTTCCGCGACGACGACGGCCGTCCGCAGACCGTCGCCACGCTGAACGGCACGCTGGCCACCACCAGGTGGATCGTCGCGATCCTGGAGAACCACCAGCTCGAAGACGGTTCCGTCCGGGTTCCGGAGGCGCTTCGCCCCTTCCTCGGCGGAACCGAGGTGCTCACGCCGGCATCCAAGTAGCGGTCGGCGGTGAGGAAAAGAGGACGCATGCGGTTTCGGAATTCGGTCGCGCTCGGGCTGGCGGTGCTGACGCTCGGCGGCTGCACGTCGGTCGTCGGAGGAACCGCCTCGCCGGTGCCGGGACAGGGGCCCGTCATCACGAAGGCCGAGCCGTGCAAGCTGCTCTCGCAGGAGCAGGCGGAAGCCATCGGCGTCACCTTCCCCGGCAAGGAACGCCCGGCGGACAAGGCGCGGAAGGTCCCCGGGACCTGCCGATACCCGGAGCTGGAGGACGCGCCCGACGGGGTCACGCTCGAGGTGTCGCAGAGCTTCGACCTCCCGCTGGTCGAGTACGT
Source organism: Amycolatopsis lurida (assembly GCF_900105055.1). Lineage (NCBI taxonomy): Bacteria > Bacillati > Actinomycetota > Actinomycetes > Pseudonocardiales > Pseudonocardiaceae > Amycolatopsis > Amycolatopsis lurida. Next base: position 3,844,308 of record NZ_FNTA01000004.1, on the reverse strand, counting down.
CAATGGCGCTCTCCCCGGCGAGAAGTTCGGCATCGGCGGGTTCACCTGGACCCGGTACGCGTCCATCTTCGGCCCGAGCCACTGCTCGCTGATGACCGAACTCGATCCGAAGACCTTCGTCGAGATCACGAGCGAGGCCCCCGGCGAAGACGTCACCAAGGCCTGTGACCTGGCGAAGGCCGCGGCTCCCGCGGTCGCGTCCCACCTGCCCGGCGGACAGCCGAGCCCGCCGCTCACCGCGCCCCCCGGCCAGAAGCCGATCGAGCCCTCCGGCCCGCTCATGACCGTCGATCCGTGCTCCTTGCTCAAACCGGAGCAGGTGACGCCGTTCAACCTCCAGGCCGCGCGGCCGATGAACGGTTCGTCGAGGGATCCGAAGAACGGCTGCCAGTGGGACGACAACGACGGCGACAAGGGCAAGAAGGCCCTCGACCTGTGGCTCTACACGGCGACGAAACTCGAGGACGTCCCCGGCCTCGACGGCACCCCCGTCGAGCAGATGGTGGCGGGCAAGAAGTGGTTCGTCTATTCGAGCCCGGACAGCCCGATCTGCGTCGCGATGCTGCCGGTCACGGAGACCTCCTCGGTCAAGGTCGACACCGGTGACCTCAGCGACAACGCCAAGGCCTGCGAAATCCCGCAAGCCGTGATGCCGCTGGTGACCGGGAACCTGCCCGCTTTCTAGCCGTTCAGTTCGTCGGCGATGTGCTTCGCGATCTCCAGCGCGCTGGTCGCCGCCGGTGAGGGCGCGTTGAGGACGTGCACCTGGTCGCGCGCGGTCTCGATCAGGAAGTCGTCGACGAGCGCGCCGTCCGGGCGCAGCGCCTGCGCGCGGACACCGGAGCCGTGCCGCACGATGTCGTCCTCGGTGACGGCGGGGACGAGCCGAGCGAGGCTTTCGGCGAAGCGACGGCGCGAGAACGACCGGCGGACCTCGTCGAGCCCGGTCGGGTACGCGTACTTGCGCGCGAGCCGCCAGACGCCGGGGAAGCGGGCGACCTCGGCGAGATCCTTCGCCGAGATGTCGCGCCAGGTGTAGCCCTCGCGGCGAAGCGCGAGCACGGCGTTGGGGCCGGCGTGCACGCTGCCGTCGAGCATGCGGGTCAGGTGCACGCCGAGGAACGGCAGCGACGCGTCCGGGACCGGGTAGATCAGGCCGCGCACCAGATGGCGGCGTTCCGGTTTCAGCTCGTAGTACTCGCCGCGGAACGGCACGATCCGCGCGCTCGGGGTCAGCCCGGCGAGCCGCGCGACGCGGTCGGCGTGCAGGCCCGCGCAGTTGACGAGGGCGTCCGCGTGGATCACGTCGTCACCGGTCGCCACCTCGACACCGCCGGTGCGGCCCGGGCGGATCCCCAGTGCGGGCGTGCCGAGCCGCAGGTCGGCGTCGGATTCGTCGAGCAGCCGCACCAGTGCGGTGCAGACGGCGGGGAAGTCGATGATGCCGGTGGACTCCACGCGCAGCGCGGCGACGCACGAGACTTCGGGCTCGTACTCGCGGGCCTCGCTCGGGGTGATCAGTTTCGCCGGGACGCCGTTCTCCTCGGCGCGTTCGGCGAGCACTTTCAGCGCCGGAAGCTCCGCTTCGGAGGTGGCGACGACGAGTTTGCCGCAGACCTCCACCGGCACCCCGTACTGCCGGGCGAAGTCCACGATGGACCGGTTGCCCGCGCTCGCCATCCTGGCCTTGAACGAACCGGGCTTGTAGTAGAGCCCCGCGTGCACGACGTTCGAGTTGTGCCCGGTCTGGTGGGCCGCCCAGTGGTCCTCCTTCTCGAGCACCGTGACGTCCAGACCACGTTTGGTCAGCTCCCAGGCGGTGGCGAGACCGACGATCCCGCCTCCGATGACTACGACTGTGCGCACGATCGACCAGGTTACCCGGAGCGCTACCTGACAGCTGTCAGGTTCGGTGGTACCATACCTAACCGATGTCAGGTAAGCGCTTGAGCAGGGAAGAACGCCGGGAGCGGATCCTCGCCGCGGCGGCGCGGGTGTTCGCCGCGTCCGGCTACGACGCGGCCGGGATGCGCGAGGTCGCGACGGCCGCCGGTATCAGCACGCCCGTGCTCTACGACCACTTCCCGTCCAAGGCCGCGCTCTATGCGGGGCTCCTGGAGTCCGAAGTGGACAGTCTGCAGGCGGGCTGGGCGGAGCTGCCGCCCTCGGATACCGCCGAGGAGCTGCTGCGCGGCCGGGTGGCGGCGATCTTCGCCTGGATGGAGACGAACGAACGCGGCTGGCGGATGATCTTCGCCGAGACGCCGTCCGACGAGGCGGTCGCCGAGGTGCACCGGCGCGGGCAGGCCAGGGCCACGGGACAGCTGACCGAGGTGTTCGCCCGCGTCCCCGGCCTGGCGCTGACCGCCGATCTGCCGCGCGACCGCGCGAACGAAGCGCTCGCCGAAGCGGCGAAGAGCGCACTGAACGCCATCGCCACCTGGTGGTGGAGCAACCGCGACATCCCGCGGGAGCAGGTCGTCGCGCTCACGGCGGACCTGTTGTGGCGCGGGCTGGGGAACCTGATCCAGGAGGACATATGAGCATCGACACCGCCGAGCGGTACCGCCGCGCCCTCGAGACCCGAGACGTCGAACTCGCGCTGAGCGCCTTCGCGCCGGACGCCGTCGTGCGGTCGCCGTTGACGAGCCGCGTCCGGTTCACCGGGCACGCGGAACTCCGGCCGTTGCTGGAGGTCGCGTACTCGCATCTGCGCGACGTCCGGTTCCACACCGACACCGGCGACGAGGCGACGCGGGTCGTCGTCTACACCGCGCGTATCGGCGGCGAGGAGATCGAAGAGGCGGCGGTGCTGAAACTCGGCGAAGACGGGCTCATCGCCGAAGTGACACTGTTCGTCCGGCCCCTGCCGGGGCTCGTCGCGCTGATGGACGCCTTCGGCCCGGACATCGCGCGCCGCAACGGCCGCACGTTCGCGGCCCGGCTGCTCGCGGTGGCCGCGAAACCCTTGCTGGCCATGGTCCGGTCCGGCGACAAACGCGCGGTCCCGCTCGCCGGCCCGCGGCGCTGAAGGACGCTTTCCCCGCATCTCATGCGAGGAAAGCGCCCTTCGCCGCGTCCTATGTGGTGAAGGGGCCTTTCAGCCCACCGGGACCGGAGCCGGAGCCGGTTCGTCCTCAGGATCCTCAAGGACCTTCGGCACCCCGCGCAACGTGAACAGCACGCTGACCGCCAGCAACGCCATCAGCCCCGCCGAGCACACCATCGTCACCTGCAACCCGTCGACGAACGCCGACTTCGCGCTGGCCAGGACCAGCGCGCCTTGGTCCGGTGGGAGTTGCGCCGCGACCTGGACGGCGCCGCCCAAGGTGTCCGAAATCGTTTCGGGTGGCACGCCCGGCGGGACGACGAGTTCGCTCCGGTACAGCGCGCCGAGCACACTGCCGAGGACGGCGATCCCCAGCGCGCCACCGAGTTCGGTCGCCGTCTCGGAGATCGCCGACGCCGCGCCCGCCCTGGCCTTCGGCACGACGCCGAGCACCGTGTCCGTCGCGACGGTGAGGATCAGCGCCAGACCCACCCCGAAGACGATCATCGCGGCGAGCAGGTCCGTGTAGACGATCGTCACGGCGACGCCCGAGTACAACGCGAAGCCGACCGCCGAGAGGGCACAGCCGAGCGCGATCGTGGCGGCGCGGCCGAAGACCTTGATCCCCAGCGGGGCGAGCACACCGCCGAGGATCGCGCCGCCCATCCCGGGCAGCCCGGCGAGCCCGGCCTTCAGTGGCGACCAGCCCGCCACCAGCTGCAGATACTGCGCGAACATCAGGGAGACCGCGAGCTGCGCGAACATCGCCAGGATCGTGGTGCCGACGGTCGCCGAGAACGCCCGCTGGGCGAACAGCTTCAGGTCCATCAGCGGTTCGGCCAGCCGCGGCTGCCGCAGGACGAACGCCAGCAGGCAGCCGAGGCCGAGCACGGCGGCGACCACGACGTCCCAGTGTCCCCAGCCCTTGTACGCCACTTCCTTGATCGTGTAGACGATCCCGACCATGCCGACGAGGGAGAGCAGCACGCTGGGCACGTCGATGCGATGGGACACCGGGTTCTTCGACTCGGGCAGGATCAGCGCGCCCGCGATCACCATGACCACCACCACCGGCACGTTGACCAGGAACACCGATCCCCACCAGAAGTGGTCGAGCAGGAACCCGCCGACGAGTGGCCCCATGCCGAAACCGAGGATCGTCAGCCCGCTCGAAATCCCGATCACGGCCGCGCGTTCCTTGCCGGTGAACACGTTCCGCAGGATCGACAGCGTCGACGGCATCAGCGTCGCGGCGGCGATCCCGAGCAACGCGCGGGCGGCGATCAGGAGTTCCGCCGTCGGCGCGTACGCCGTGATCACCGAAGCGACACCGAACAGCGACGCCCCGATCAGCAGCAGCTTCTTCCGCCCGACCCGGTCGCCGATGTTCCCCATCGTGATCAGCAGCCCGGCGAGCGCGAAACCGTACGCGTCGGCGATCCACAGCAGTTCCGTCGTCGACGGGTGCATCTGTTCCGAAAGCGACGGCAGCACCAGGTGCAGCACGGTCAGGTCGATCGCGATCAGCAGCTGCGCCAGCACGCAGACCGCGACGATGCCGATCTTGCGGCCCTTGCCGATGGTCACCGTGAAACGCCGAACGTGAGTTCCGGCGTGTGCCGCGCGGTGCCGTTCTCGCCGTCACCCAGGTAGAACCGGGTGCTCAGCGTCCGGGACGACGGGTCGAGGACGCTGCGCCACAACGTCCGCCACGGCGCACCGGGCTCGACCGCGAAGGACACCGCGTCGAGCGCGTCGCGCGGCCCGGCGTCCGCTTCCTTGGTGACGGTGCGAAGCCGTTCGTAAGTGCGCATGGTCTCCGGGGTGTCCTCGGGCAGCGCGTCGAGATCGGGATGACGGTGCAGCAGGTGGTTCGTGACGCACAGCGGCCCGTCGGCCACCTCGACGAAGTACTCGACGTCGTGCGCTCCGCGTTCGTACACGAAGCCGCGGCCGGAGGCGTCGGCGACGATGTAGTGGCAGGGCGCGCCGTGCGCGTACTGCTTGGCGAGCATCAGCGCTTCCTTGGCCTCGTCGACGGTTTCGCAGGTGTCCAGCAGATACCGGCACACCTGCAGCACCGACAGGCCCGCCTGCGGACCGTGCTCCAGCGGCATGGCCGTCTCGACCTCGGCCATCAGCAGGGTGACGACGAGTCCCGCTTCGTTGACCCCCTCCGTGGCACCGTCCATTGTGGACATCGTGAGGGACGTCGAGGCGATGCCGTCGTCGGGGATCGTCGTCAGGACGTAGGGCCGTGACGCCATCGGCACGGTCCCGTCGTCGAAGGGTTCCTCCCCGGCCAGCACCGCACCCAGCTGAGTCCAGCTCATGGTGAAGAAGTCGTAGTTGCGGCCGAGTTCGCTCCCCGTCCACAGCGCCGAACAGCCCGAGCCGGCGGGCAGGGCGCTCGCGTCGTCGAACGAGACCGCCGCGTCGGCGGGCGACCCGTGGGCTTCGGCGAACCCGGCGGTGCGCTCCGCGTACTGCGGCCAGTTCCGCGCGAACCAGGTACGCCGCGCCTTGGCCACGATCGGATCGAGTGACGGCGGCGACCAGTCCGAGCGCGCCTTCACCTCGGCGCCGAGGGCATGGCCGATTTCGGCCTGGGAGCCGCGCAGCGTCAGATGCCGCACGGCGAGGAAGTCTTCGGGAGATCCCGCTACGTAGGTCATGTCCTGGAGGGTGTCCGCCGCCGCTGACCGTCCACGCACCAAGCGCTGTCAGTGGGGCGGTGCTTGTCATCGGAATGTCATGTCATCCGCGCGAAAGTGGTCCCACCAGGCAACGACAAGCGAGGGAAACCATGCTCAGCAACAAGGTGTACATCATCGGCGGGGCCGTCCTCAGCGTCCTCTTCGTCGCGCTCGCGATGATCGAGTTCTCCACCGGCTACCCGGACGACGGCCTGCAGGACCTGCTCTACGCCGCCGTGAGCGCCGGCGCCGGCGTGCTGCTGTACGTCCTCGACCGCCGCCAGCGTGAGCGTCGCGCGGCTGCCGAAGCACAGCGTGACGCCCGATGAGGAACATCGACGGCGGCTTCCTCGCCGCACCCGACCAGGCCTCCCTCGAACGCCGCGAACGAGACGTGCGCAAGGGCAAGCTCGCGCTGATGCTGGCCGTCGTGGGCGGGTTCGTCGCGCTGGTCGCCGGCTACAACGTCGTCGCCGACTTCTCCCCGGTTTCGCTGGTGGTGACGATGCTCGCGCTGGCCGCCGCGATCGGCGGCGGGCTGCTCACCAAACACCTGATGCGTACCGTGCGGTTCCGGGTGCACAAGCCGAACGCGGGACTGGTCGGCGCCGCGAAACTGACCGGGATGGTCGTGGCCGTTCTCGGCTTCATCGCACTGGTCGGCTCGCTGGAAGGGCCCGGCGTGCTGCGGATCATCGCGATCGCCGTCGGCTGCGCGGCCATCGGCTACGTGAAGTCGCTGCACGACCAGCAGTGGGTGCTCTTCGAACTGGACGCGGTGGGCGTCCGCGTCGAGCGGACGGTCGTGCCGTGGCGGGACGTCACCCGGCTCACCCTCGACCCGGTCGGTCCCGGGATGACCCGCCTGGGCGCGGTCCCGGTCAACGCCGCACCGCTGTACGTCGCGGTCCAGGACACCGAACTCGACCAGCGGCTCCTCGCCGAGGCCGTCGGCCGCTTCGCGCCGCAGGGCACGCAGCTGACCCACGCCTAGGCCAGCTGAGCGGTGCCCCGCAGGCCGAGTCCGCGGCGGTAGGCCCGGTCGAAGTCGTCACCGAGCCGCTCCCGCACGGTCGTCCTGAGCAGGGCGGCGTCCAGATCGACGGCGAACGGGGTGCCCCGGATGGTCACCGCCGCGCCGATCAGGATCGCCGCCCGCTCGGCGTCGCCCCGCACCAGCGCGACCCCGGCGAGACCCTCGACGGCGCAGGCCATGGTGATGCTGTCGTGCCAGCGGTCCGCCGACGCCAGCGCCAGCCGGTGCAGTTCCTCGGCCCCGTCGACGTCGCCCTCGGCGGCAAGTACCCAGCCGAGGGAGATCTTCGCGCCGGCCCGCACCCCTTCGGCCGCGAACGAACCACCGGGACACTCCGCGAGAGCGCGTTCGCTCAGCGCGCGGGCCGCCGCCAGATCGCCCTCGTGCCGGGCGAGGAGCGACAGCCCCACGTACCCGGCCGCCCGGCTTTCGGGCATCCCGGCGCGGCGCGCGATCTCGATGGCGAGTTCGAAATCCGCTCGCGCGCCCGCCGCGTCGCCGCGGAGCAGTTTGCTGCCGCCTCGACGGCACAGCAGGTCGGCGTTGTCGTCGGACGCGCCGAGCTCCCGCATCAGCCGCAGGGCCTCGTTCATCGTTTCGAGCGCTTCGGCCTGCCGGTTCGTCCAGATCAGGATCTGCGACAGATGGTCGAGGGCCATGGAAAGGCCCCAGCGTTCCCCGAGCGAGCGGAACGCCTGCGCCCCCTCGAGCAGAAATTCCTCCGCCGTGCCGAGGTCTCCCTGCATCAGCGCGCGGAGGCCGTAACCGGTCGGCGCGAGGGCGAGGCTCCAGGCGTCACTGTTCGCCAGCAGCACTCGGCTGCGTTCGATCAGCGCGTCGTCGTCACCGGGTGGTCCGGTCACGACGCCCATCAACAGCAGCAGCGCCGGGTTCCGGGGCGCCTTGACGAGGCTCAGCATGAGGCCGTCCACGAGCGGCAGGTGCCGGTCGAGCGCCTCGTGGCCCCGCAGTCCCGCGGCGGCGGTGAGCACGCAGAGCTGGTAGTCCTCTTCGAGCCCGTCCGGCGCCCGCTCCCCGAGCCGTTTGACCACTTCCAAGCACAGCGTCGAGCCCTCGAAGCGGCGACCGCGCATCCACCAGTACGTCACCAGCGAAGCCGAAAGCCTCAGCGCGATCCGCACGTCGGATTCGGCGGCCCAGCGCAACGCGGCCAAGAGATCGTCATAGGCGGCGTCGAGCCGATCGAGCCAGACCAGTTGCTCGCCGGTGCGCAGCAGCGGATCCGCTTCCTCGGCCAGTGCGAGGAAATGCTCGGCGTGCGCGCGCCGCAAGTGCTCGGTTTCGCCCGCTTCGGCGAGCTTTCCGGCGAAGAAGGCGCGGATGGTCTCGAGCATCCGATACCGGTCCCCGGTGCGCTCGACGAGCGATCTGTCCACAAGGGACGGAAGCAGTTCCGCGATGTCCGGCACGGCGCAGACCGCTTCGGCGTCGGCCAGGGTCGTGCCGCCCGCGAAAACGGTCAGCCGCCTGGCGAGCAGGCGTTCGTCCTCGTCGAGCAGATCCCAGCTCCACTCGACGACGGCGCGCAGGGTGCGATGACGGCTCTCGGCGACCCGGCTGCCCCGCGAAAGCAGGCCGAACCGGTCGTCCAGCCGGGCGGCGATCTCGCCGACCGGCAGGGTCCGCACCCGCGCGGCGGCGAGTTCGATGGCCAGTGGCAGCCCGTCGAGCGCGGCGCAGACCCGCTGGACGTCGCCCGCGGTGCCTTCGTCGACCGTGAAGCCCGGATCGCCCGCTCGTGCGCGGTCGGCGAACAGGCGGACCGCGGCGAACTCCAGCGACTCGGCGGGCGGCGTGCCCGGCGGCGGCACGGCGAGCCGCGGCACGGGAGAGACGACTTCCCCGGTGATGCCCAGCGGTTCGCGGCTGGTGGCGAGCACCCGCAGCGCGGGGGCCGCGCCGAGCAGCCGGGCGGCCAGTTTCGCGGCGGCCTCGACCAGGTGCTCGCAGTTGTCGAGCACCAGCAGGACCGCGCGGTCGGCCAGCGCGTCGATCAGCCGCTCCAGCGGCGCGTTCTCCACCGGGGCGGTGACCGTTCCGAGCGGGACCGTCCGCAGGCCGAGCGCGGTCAGCACGGCGTGGGCGACGTCCGCGTTTTCGGTGTACGGAGCGAGCTCGACGAAGACCGCGGGGAGGTCTACGGCGGCCGCCGTCTCGATGGCCAGCCGCGTCTTGCCCGCCCCGCCCGGTCCGGTCAGCGTCACCAGCCGTGAACTCTCCAGCCTGCCGAGCAGGTGCCGGAGATCGCCTTCACGGCCGATGAAGCTGGTGAGCTGCGCGGGCAACGCCGTGGTCTCGATGGGCGCTGGCTTGACCGGTGGCGTCTCACCGCGGAGCACGGCCAGATGCGCTGCGGTGAGATCGGGGCCGGGGTCGGCGCCGAGCTCGTCGGCGAGTACCCGGCGGGCGTCCTCGAACGCGGTGAGCGCGTCGGCCTGCCGTCCCGCGGCATGCAACGCGCGGATCAGCAGCGCGCGGGGCCGTTCCCGCAGCGGCTGCTCGTCGATGACCTCGCGAAGCTCGGCGAGGACTCCTTCGTGCCTTCCCAGCTTGAGTTCGGCTTCGGCGCGGTCCGCGATCGCCGACGTCTTCAGCTCGTTCAGCCTGGTGACCTGCGGGTCGCGGAACGGCGCATCGGTGATGTCCGCGAAGGCCGGGCCACGCCAGAGCGCGAGAGCGTCGCGAAGCAGTTCCGCCGCCTTCGCGGCGTCTCCCGCCCCGAGAGCGCGCCGCCCCTCGGCGGCGAGCCGCTCGAACCGGTGCACGTCGACGTCGTCGGGGTCCACGGCGAGCCGATAGCCCGCCGGGCTGAACTCGACGGGCGCGAGCTCCTTCAGCGCGCCGCGTAGCCGCGAGACCTGCGATTGCAGCGCGTTCGCCACGCCTTCGGGCGGCTGCTCGCCATAGAGGCCGTCGATGAGCCGCTCCGCCGGGACGACCCGGCCCGCCTCCAGCGCGAGCAACGCGAGCAACGTCCGCACCCTGGGCCCGCCGATCGGGACGGCGGTGCCGTCGTCGCGGCGCACCTCCGTCGCCCCCAGCACGCGGAATCGCATGAGTTAGAGATTAGGCATGGAAGCGCAGCTTCTCCGTTGAGGGCGGTGGCGGGGGCATGGATGGACCCAGGGCGTCATTGACCTGGGCGGATTTAGCCCGCCCGAACTACGCCGATCGGCGTCTATACACTTCGCCGGGTCCCCACGCAATGGGAGAGGGCTACGGGAGAGGGTAGGAAGAATGTCTGAGCTCGAACCCGTGGTCCTCGGTCAGCCGACTGTCGGCGACGAAGAACTCGCCGCCGTGGCGGAGGTCTTCCGGTCCGGCTGGCTGGCCGGTGCCGGCCCCGCGTGCCGCCGTTTCGAGGAACGCTTCGCGAAGATCGTCGGCACCGCGCACGCCCTGACCACCAGCAACTGTGGCTCGGCACTCTTCCTCGGGCTGCGTGTGCTCGGCGTGAAGCCGGGCGACGAGGTCATCGTCGGCGACTACACGTTCCCCGCCACCGGACACGCCGTGCTCCAGGCCGGCGCGACCCCGGTGTTCGCGGACATCCGCCCCGACGTCTGGAGCGCCGACCCGGCGTCGATCGAAGCCCTGATCACCCCGCGCACGGTCGGCATCCTCGCCGTCGACGTCGCCGGGCAGCCCGGTGACTTCGACGAGTACCGCGCCATCGCCGACAAGCACGGCCTGTGGCTGTTCGAGGACGCCGCCTGCGCCGCGGGCGCGACGTACAAGAGCCGCCCGGCAGGCAGCCTCGCCGACCTGACCGCGTTCTCCTTCCACGGCCGCAAGGGCATCACCGCGGGCGAGGGCGGCGCGCTGGTCTCGGACCGCGAAGACCTCATCGCGCACGCGCGCAAGCTGCACACCTACGGCATCGAGCCCGCCATCACCCGCGAGGGTTCCGGCGCGCTCCCGATCCCGGAATTCCACGAGCTGGGCTACAACTTCCGGCTCTCGGACGTGCAGGCCGCGATCATGAACGTGCAGCTGGACCGGCTCCCGGACCTGCTTTCGGCCCGCCGTTCGGTGGCCAAGCGCTACCACGAGGCGTTCGAGAACCTGCCCGGTCTCGACGTCCCGGTGGAACTGCCGGACCGCGAGCACCCGTGGCAGGCCTACATCCTCACCGTGGCCCCGGAGATCGACCGCGACGCGCTCGCGCTGCGGATCCGCGAACAGGGCGTGCAGTGCAACTTCGGCACCTACGCCTCGCACCTCCAGCCCATCTACGGCAAGAAGCAGACCTTGCCGGTATCGGCGGACCTCTTCGCCCGTCATCTCGCCGTCCCGATGCACGCCAACCTCACCGATGCCCAGGTCGACCGGGTCATCGGGACCGTCAGCGCCGCACTGCCGAGCTAGGAGAGAAATGCCCGACAAGAAGGTCTTCTTCACCGGGGGCGGCGGTTTCATCGCCGCGCACGTCATCCCGATGCTGATCGAGGGCGGCTACACCGTCCGCGTCTTCGACAACATGACCCGCGGCGACCGCGCCCGGATCAACGAGTTCGTCGCCACGGGCAAGGTCGAGCTGGTCGAGAAGGACGTCCGCTACGGCGGCGCCGTGCGCGAGGCCATGCGCGGCTGCACGCACGTCATCCACTTCGCCACCGTGTCGATCAACAAGTCGGTCGCGGACCCGCACGAGTCCATCGACATCAACATGGTCGGCAACCACAACGTCTTCGCCGCCGCGGCGGACGAGGGTGTCGAGCGGGTGGTGTTCGCCTCGACCGCGTCCGTCTACGGCGACCCGAAGCGGCTGCCGATGCACGAGGACGACGAGCTCAAGCCGCTCACGCCGTACTGCATCTCGAAGCGCGCGGGCGAGGACATGCTCGGCTTCTACGAGCGCACCAAGGGCCTGTCGTGGAACGCGCTGCGGTTCTTCAACGTGTACGGCCCCGGCCAGAAGATCGAGGCCTACTACACGTCGGTGATCAACCACTTCATCCAGCGCCTGCGCGCCGGCCGGCCGCCGGTGATCGACGGCCGCGGTGACCAGTCGATGGACTTCGTGCACGTCACGGACCTGGCCCGGGCGGTCGTCGCGGCGCTCGAGTCGGAGCAGGCGAACCTGCCGATCAACATCGGCACCGGGATCGACACCTCCATCGCGACGCTGGCGCGGATCCTTATCGACGCCGTCGGCGTCGACGTCGAGCCCCAGTTCAACGAGCGGGAGGTGCTGGTCTCGCGCCGCGCCGCGGACATCACCCGTGCCCGCGAGGTCCTCGGCTGGGAGCCGAAGATCACCGTGGAAGAGGGCATGCGCGAACTGGTGAAGGCCTCCGAGTGAGTGCCGGGCCAGGGGAGAACCGCCCCATGCGTATCGCAGTGGTGAACAACTTCTTCCCGCCTAGGGTGGGCGGAAGCGCGCACATGGCGGCGTCCCTGGCCGAGCAGTACGCGGCGCGCGGGCACGAGGTGCTCGCGATCACCGCCGCCTACGCCGACGCCCCGGCCGACGAGACGAAGGACGGCTACCGCGTCGTCCGCCTGCCCGCGGTGAAGATGCCGCAACTGGGCCTGTCGATCGACTTCGACATGAGCTTCGCCTCGCTGCGGCCGGGGAACTGGCGGCGGCTGTGGAAGCTGCTGGACGAGTTCAAGCCGGACGCCGTCCACCTGCACGGGCAGTTCTTCGATCTGTCGTGGCTGGCCGGGCTGTACGCGCGGCGGCACAAGCTGCCGATGCTTCTGACCATCCACACGCTGCTGATCAGCGACAACAAGCTGTACGGCGGCGTGTTCCGGTTCCTGGACAGCGTGCTGGTGAACCCGATCCTGCGCTATCTCAAGCCGCGGTACGTCATTCTCGACAAGCTCGGTGTCGACTACTGCGTCGAGCGCTACGGCACGAGCGACGCGAACTCGGACTACTTCCCGATCGCCGTCGACACCGGGAACTTCGAGAAGCCGCTGACTCTCGATGTGCGGGCGGAGCACGGTCTCGGTGACGGTCCGGTGATCGTCTCGCTCGGACACGTGATCCCCCTGCGCAACCGGCTCCCGCTCGTCGAGGCGCTTCCGTCCATTTTGGACAAACACCCCGGCGTGAAGGTGCTCGTCGTCGGGCGCGTCTACCACGACGTCTTCCTGAAGCGGGCGGAAGAACTCGGCGTCGCGGACGCCGTCATCGTCACCGGTGCCGTGCCGAAGGCCGACGTCCCCGCGTACTTCGCCGCCGCCGACATCGTCACGCACGACCTCAACGGCGGCTGCGGCACCGCGTCGCTGGAGGCGATGCTTTCGGGCACCGCGACCATCGCGTCGGTCAGCGAGGACAACTACCCGGGCATCGAACTGCGCAACGGGGAGAACATCCTGCTGGTGCGGCCGGACGACAGCGAGGCGGTGGCGAACATCGTCATCGACTTGCTCGACGACCCGGAGAAGCGGGCTTTGGTGGCACAGCGGGAAAGCGCGATGGTGCGGGCCAACTTCGGCCTCGACGTCGTCGCCGAAGAACACCTGCGTACCTTCGAGAAACTGGTGACCGAGGCCGATGTTCTTCGATGACGAGCGCAGCAACCGGCTGCGCCCGCAGATCCTGACCGAACTCGTCTCGCAGTACATGAACGACGCCGAGCGCGCTCGGTTCTACGGACTGCCGGAGTCGACGAGGGTCCGCGAGCGGGTCAAGATCATCAGCCCGGAGAACCTGAAGATCGGCGAACACTGCTGGATCGGCGAAGGCGCCGCGCTCGACGCGAGCGGCGGGCTGGAGATCGGCGAGCACACCAGCATCGGGCTGAACACGCTGATCTTCACGCATTCCAGCTGGCTCGCGAACATGACGCTGCAGAACCACTCCGGCAGCGACCTCATCGAGCGCAAACCGGTGAAGATCGGCAAAGGCTGCTTCATCGGCGGCCTCGTGGTGATCATGGCGGGTGTCACGATCGGCGATTTCGCCACCGTGCAGCCGAATTCCGTGGTCGCCAAGGACGTCCCGCCGCGCACCCTGGTCGCGGGCAACCCCGCGCGCGTGTTCCAGAAGTACGACGACGAGTACATCCAGTCCGAAGTGGAGCGGGTCCGCGCCGAGAACGCGCGGCGGCGGGCGCTGGCCGAGGAACGCGGGGACACCCCCGGCTCTTGGGGTGCCCCGGCGGGCGACTTCACGGAGTAGCCCGGGGCGGTCGGCGAGCGTGTCGTCCATCCAGCCACGCGAGACCCGCCATCCGCGGCGAAGATCAGGCCGGAGACGGGTCCCCGAGCCGTCCGCCGATATTCGGCGACATCGACGGCACCGGCCACCCCTTCTCCGGAAGAAGGGTGCAAGGACCAGGCTGACCACGGCGTTGTGCCGGCACGTGTACTTGGTGATGCCGTCTTCTTTTCTTCACTGCGGCCTCTTGCTGACCGTCCTTCTGCCGAACCGCCGTGACCTTGGCCGGTGAGGTGGGCGCCGGTGGAACCGGCGGCGGGCTCGCCGCTACAGGCGGTGACCGACAAGTGCTTGGCGACGATCAAGAGCACCCAGGCTCCTCTCCTTCGGTGAAAGGTGGCCGAACTGCGAAACGTCGGACTCACAAGGGGCGACCAAGGACGAGCTTTGCTTCTCCGCAACTCCTCACCGTAATGATTTACTACTTTCCGTGGTGATACGTTCTTCGGGGAACCGTGGGAAGATGGTCTGGTGATCACCGGCGAAGGAGGAGTTCGATGAGTGTCGTGCAGTGGCCTCACCGCCTCCTGACGCTCGACGACTGGGCCGCGTTGCCGAAAGACCCGGAACACCGCGCAGAAGTCGTCGAAGGAGTGCTGGTCGAGGCCCCCCGGCCGATGTCGTTCCATCAGCTCGCGGTCACTCGCCTGGGCTACTTGCTCAACGAACAGCTGCCTGAAGCGCTTATGGCTCTTTCTGAAGCCGAGTTCATTGTCTCGGAACTTCCGTTGACGGTTCGCGTACCGGACGTTCTCGTCGCGGCGACGGAGCTCGTGGAAAGAAACCCGGCACGATACGCGGCTCAAGACCTGCGGCTGGTCATCGAGGTCCTCTCCGAGGGCACCGTCCGCACCGACCGGGTCACCAAGTTCTCCGAATACGCCGAAGTCGGCATCGAGCACTACTGGATCGTCGACCTCGAAGAACCGGCGAGCATGACCACCTACCGTTTGATCGACGGCGAGTACGAGAACTTCGGCGAGCACACCGGCAAGGTGAGTCTCGACTTCGACGGAACCCCGCTCACCTTCGACCTCGACGCGCTGACCACCCGGCACGCGCAGCGCCCCTGATCGCGCTCACGAGCGGGAACCACCGCACCGTGGCATCCGGCTACTAGGCTCGGGCGGGGAGTTCCCGCTGAGAAGGGTGTCAGATGAGGTTCAAGCGGTTCGGCGCGTCGTTGCTGGTCGCCGGGTTGGCCCTGATGGGCGCCGCGACCCCGGCGATGGCCCATTCGGAGCTGAAGAGCAGTGACCCGGCCAGGGGCGCTTCGCTGACGACACCGCCGACACAGATCAAGCTGACCTTCTCGGGGCCGGTCACCCTCGCGGACGACAACCCGATCCAGATCACCGGACCGGAGAACGCGTCGTGGACGGTCGGCCGGGCGGAGGTCGCCGACACGGTCGTCACGGCGCCGGTCCAGGCCGTCGGGCCGGCGGGCGAGTACACCCTCCGCTACAAGGTGGCCTTCGACGATTCGCATGCCGCGAGCGGCTCGGTGAAGTTCACCCTCAGCGCCCCGGCTGCCGCCCCGAGCCCGTCGAGCCAGGCCCCGGCCGCCGGCCAGGCCCCGGCGAGCAGCGCCTCCCCGGCACCGCAGGCGGGTGAGACCACTCCGGAAGGCCTGGTGCCGGCCTGGGTGTGGATCGTCCTCGCGGTCGCCGTGGTCGTGGCCGGGCTCGTCGTCGCGCTCCGGTTCACCCGCCGGAAGGACTGAGCGGTCGAGGCAACCTTTCCTGTGGCCAACCGTCGAACGGAGATGAGGACCAGGGTGGCTCGCGGCGATGACGAGTTCGTCGAGTTCGTGCGGAACTCGGCGAACCGTCTTCAGCATGCCGCCTACCTGCTCACCAGCGACCGTCATCAGGCCGAGGACGCCACCCAGACGGCGCTCGCGAAAACGTATGCGGCCTGGTCGCGCGTACGCCGTAAAGACGCGTACGCGTACGCGCGACAGGTCCTCGTCAACCATGTGATCGACGGCTGGCGGCGCCCGATCCGGGAGAACGCCACGGAGGACATCCCCGAGCAGCCGAGCGGCTTGGACGTCGCCGGCGCCGTCGTCCAGCGGAAATGGCTGCTTGACGCGTTGCGTACGCTCACAGACCGGGAAAGGGCCGTCGTGGTGCTCAGGCATTTCTTCGATTTGAAGGAATCCGACGTGGCCGGCGAACTGGGTGTCTCGATCGGCACCGTGAAGAGCACCAACTCCCGCGCCCTGAGCAAGCTGCGGATCACCGCGGAGGACGGAACGGAACTGATCGGGGGGCTGGGACGATGACCGACCTCGAGACGCTGCGTTCGGCATTGCGGGAACCGCCTGCCGAGGACTTCGCCGAACCCGACCTCGGCGCGATCATGACCAAGGGCAGGCGGATCCGCCGTCGCCGCCGTCTCGCGACCGGCGCGGGCGGGGTCGCCGCCACTCTGGTGACGGTGCTGGTCATCGTCGGCGCGGTCGCGCTCAAGGGCTCGTCCCCCGAACAGCAGCCGCTTCCGCCCGCCGCGAGCGCGCCCACCCCACCGTCGGCGTCGGCCCCGGCCCCGGCGCCGGCTCCGGCCCCGGCGATCACCGAGGCTCCGTCGGAACAGCCTTTCGGGGAGGCGATCCCGCTCGGGATCAAGGGTGAAGACGGCCGTGAGCTGGTGATCCACGCCTTCGCGATCGACGAGCCGCAGATGGCGGACGTCAAGTTCGGCCTGCAGGTCGCGTACCGCAACCGGGCCGGCGACTACGACGCGCTCTTGGCCGCCAACGAATTCAAGGGATCCGACCGGTCGTTCGGTTTCCACGCCGTGGACGGCGGCGACCTGATCCGGGGCACGTTCGTGCCGGTGTTCGGCTACTTCTCGGGTCCGGCGGCCCGGATCACCAGTACCGTCCGCGGGAAACCGGTCGAGGCCAGGGTCGTCCCGTGGAGCGAGGACCCGTCGGTCGTCATCTTCTGGTTCGACCCAGGCCAGGTGGAGTCTCCGTACGTGCTCACCCCCCTCATCGCGTACGACGCGCGGGGCCAGCGCCTCACCAAATGATCAGGCCGCGGCCTGCGTCAGCACTTGGTCGACGACGGCATGCGACGGAAGGATCAGGTCCCGCTCGGTGTCGGCGTCGACCTTGCCTTCGAGCAGATCGGCGAACCGGTCCAGCTGCGTCGCGAGCGGCTCGCGCGCGGTGACCAGTTCCGGGATCTCGATGACGGTCTGCTGACGGTAGCCGAGACCGTCTTCGGTGACCGAGTCGTGCGAGACGTGGCGGTAGATGGTGACGTCGCGGCGAAGCAGGTCGATCTCGATCATGCGGTCCAGTTCGGACACCCAGAGCGAGCGGACCTTGCGCTGGCCGAGGCGGGACGCGGAAACCGTGGCGAGCCCGGATTCGAACGACAGCACCGTCTCGATGGTGTCCTCGGCGCCTTCGACGGAGCTGGGGTGGAAGTAGCCCGCGCCGGAGGCGACCCGCTGCGGGGTCGCGCCGCCGAAGAACTGGATCGCCAGGTCGACGTCGTGCACCAGCAGGTCCCACGCCACACCGGTCTTGATCCGCGGCGCGTACGGGCCGTGGCGACGGGCCATCAGGTGGATCGGCTCGTTGACCAGCGCCCGCGCGGTCATCACGGCCGGGTTGTAGCGCTCCAGGAGCCCGCACATCAGCGGGACGTCCTTCTTCGCCGACAACGAGACGATTTCCTGGGAGAACTCGAAGCTGTTGCACACCGGCTTCTCGACCAGCATCGGCTTGCCCTGGCCCAGGATCTCCTGCGCCAGCTCGTAATGCGCCTCGGTGGCCGAAGCGAGCACGACGGCGTCCACATCGGACAGAGAGCCGATTTCGGGCGTCCACTGGGTTTCGTAGCGGTCGGCGACCTTGCGTCCCGCCTCTTCACGCGGATCGATCACCCGGACGAGGTCCACGCGCTCGTTCGCGGCCAGCACACGGGCGTGCAGCGAGCCCATGTTCCCGGTGCCGATGAGGGCGATCCTGTGGGCGGTCATGCGCCGAGTGCCTCGCGGACGGTTTCGATGATGGTGTCCAGATCGGACTCGGAAAGGTACGGGTGCACCGGCAGCGAAAGCGCCTGCGTGACGATGGACGACGCCACCGGGAAGTCCTCGACACGCGCGTCGGGGATCTGCGGATGGTTTCGGTAGCACTCGTAGTCGAAGACGATCTTCGGGTAGTAGATCCCGTTGCCGATGCCCTTTTCGGTGAGGGCGGCGGCGAGTTCGTCCCGCGAGAGGAAGGCGTGCGGGCCGACCAGCACCGTGTACTGGTGCCATACGTGTTCGCGGCCCGGCAGGACCCGCGGGACGTCGAGGCCCGGGGTGCCGGCGAGGCCCTCGGTGAGGCGCTTCGCGTTGGCCTGGCGGGCCGCCGTGAGCTGGTCCAGCTTCTCCAGCTGCGGGATGCCGACGGCGGCGTGCAGGTCGGTCATCCGGTAGTTGTGCCCGGCGACCTCGTACTCGTAGCGGGAACGCATGCCCTGGTTGCGCAGCACACGCAGGCTGTCGGCCAGCTCGTCGTCGTCCGTGGTGATCATGCCGCCCTCGGCGGTGGTCACGTTCTTGGTGGCGTACAAGGAAAAGCAGCCGATGCCGAAGGAGCCGGCCTGCTTGCCCTGGAACGACGCGCCGACGGCCTGCGCGGAGTCCTCGATGACCTGGAGCCCGTGCTCGGCGGCCAGCGGCGCGAGCTTGCCCATGTCCGCGGTCTGCCCGTAGAGGTGCACGGGCATGAGGACCTTGGTGCGGTCGGTGATCGCCGCGGCCGCGGCGTCCGGGTCGATCGCGAAGTCGTCGCGCCGGATGTCGGCGAAGCGGACGGTCGCGCCGGCTTCCAGGATCGCGTTCAGGGTCGCCACGAAGGTGAACGGCGAGGTGATGACCTCGTCACCCGGCCGCAGGTCGAGCGCCTGGATGGCGGCGACCAGCGCGGTGGTGCCGTTGTTGACGGCGATCGCGTGTTCGGTGCCGGAAACGTTCGCGAACGCGTCCTCGAAGCGCTTGACCATCGGTCCCTGTGCGATGACGCCGGATCGGAGCACCTCGACGACGAGGTCCTCCGCGTCACGGACGTCGACCACGGTAATGGGGATCATCTGCAAGTCTCTCTCGACGGGGCGTTCAGGTGCGTCCGGTACGGTGAGCTGCCGTTTCTGCGCCCGGCCGCCCGCGCTGGCGCGCGCCACACGTTACCGGGACCGCCGAAGCGCCCAATACCCCAGGCTGCCTCCAGCCACGACGAACGGAACTCACGTGGTGAACCGCATCCACCCGACGGCAGTCATCGGCGAGGGTGTCGAGCTCGGTGAAGACAACGTCATCGGACCGTTCACGGTCATCGTGGGCCCCACGCGTATCGGGGACGGCAACTGGATCGGCCCGCACGTGACCATCGGGACCCCGGGTGAGGACCGCGGCCGCGAGCACCCCGCCGCCTGGGAGACCCCGCCGAACGGTGATCCCGATCACGACGGCCACGGAGTCGTCGTCGGCAGCCGGAACCGGATCCGGGAGTACGTCAGCGTGCACCAGGGCACCTGGCGCACCACCTCCCTCGGCGACGGTGGCTATTTCCTCCGCGGCTCTCACATCGCCCACGATTGCATCGTCGAGGACGCCGTCACGGTCGCTTCGAACGTCGTCACCGGCGGCCACTGCCACATCTGGTCCGGGGCGAACCTGGGCATGGGCGCGATCCTGCACCAGCGGGTCGTGGTCGGCCCCGGCGCGATGGTCGGGATGAGCTCCGCGGTCCGCAAGGAGGTGGGCGCGTTCACCATCGCCGTCGGCAACCCCGCGCGGGTGACCGGCGTCAACACCGTGGGGTTGTCCCGCCGCGGACTGGACGAGGCCACCATCGAGGCACTGGGGCCGTGGCTGAAGGGTAAGGGCGGTCTCCCTGAGGACGGGCTGGCCGATCGGCTGCCCGGCGACCTCTCTACCTTGGTGAAGGCGTGGGACGCCCGTCCACGCGTAGAGCATTAGGAGTACGGACATGGCGGAAGTCGCCGGCAAGCTGCGTGAGGTCTTCGTCGAGGCGCTGGACCTCGACGGCGATGTCGATGTCGAAAACCTGAAGTACCGCGACATCGAAGCCTGGGACTCGGTCGGTCACATGGCGCTGGTCGCCGCCATCGAGGACGAGTTCGATGTGGAGTTCGACACCGACCAGGTGATCGACATGTCCAGTTTCAAGGTCGCCGTCGACATGGTGACCGATCTCCAGTCCAAGTGATGCTGGAAGGCAGGATCGCCCTGGTCACCGGGGGGACCCGGGGTATCGGGCTGGCCACCGCGCGGGCGCTCGCCGAGGCCGGCGCCACCGTCGTCCTGACCGGCCGTGACGAGGCGAAGGCCAAGGAAGCGGCCGCCGCGGCGGGGGCCGCGAGCGGGCTCGCCCTGGACGTCACCGACGCCAAGGCCGTGTCGACGCTGGTCCGCGGCGTGGCCAAGGAGCACGGCAAGCTCGACATCGTGGTCGCCAACGCCGGGATCATGGAGGACGCGCTCCTCGGCATGATCCGCGAGGAACTGGTCGACACCACGCTGAGCACGAACGTCGCCGGCACGCTGCACACCGTCCAGGCCGCGGCCAGGGCGATGATGCGCAAGAAAACCGGCGCCATCG
This sequence comes from Amycolatopsis lurida, assembly GCF_900105055.1. NCBI lineage: Bacteria > Bacillati > Actinomycetota > Actinomycetes > Pseudonocardiales > Pseudonocardiaceae > Amycolatopsis > Amycolatopsis lurida. Next base: position 3,823,692 of record NZ_FNTA01000004.1, on the reverse strand, counting down.
TGGTGCTGGCCTCGATCGTCGGCGAGCACGGCAGCGCCGGTCAGACGGTGTACGCGGCCTCGAAGGCGGCGGTGGCGAACATCGCGCGTTCGGCCGCGAAGGAACTCGGCCGGTCCGGGATCCGGGTCAACGCGGTGGCACCCGGCGTCATCGACACCGACCTGACCTCGGGCCTGACCGAGGAGGCCAAGGCCGAGAACATCGGCAAGACCCCGCTCGGGCGGCTGGGGACCCCCGAAGACGTGGCGAACGCGATCCGGTTCCTCGTCAGTGACGACGCTTCCTTCATCACCGGGCAGGTGCTGGGCATCGACGGAGGCTTGGTCCTGTGATGAGGGCGCGTGCGGCCGCCCTGCCGGACCGATCGCGGTCGGAAATCGGTCGGAGGATTGATCTGTAATGACCCTTCTGGGTGTGGGTGCGCGCCTGATCGACGTCACGAGCGGCAGGACGCTCGAAGGCGAGGAACTCGGCACCGAGGCCACCCGCGTGGGTGCCGCGTTGTCGCTGATGCCGCCGGGCGCGTTGTTCGCGCGGATGTCGGTGGACCTCGAAAGCGTCCTGAACTATCTCGGCGCGTTCGAGGCGGGCCGCGCGATCGCGTTGATCGACCCGGCGCTGGACGCCGACGTGCTGGCGGGGCTCATCGAGCGTTTCCGCCCGGCCGCCGTGCTGTCCGCGCCGGACGCGCCCGCCCCCGAGGGTTATGGGGTCTCCGACCGACACTGGGTTCGGGAGTCCGCCGAAGGTGTCGAGCCACATCCGCAGCTCGCGGTCCTGCTGCCCACCAGCGGTTCCACCGGCAACCCGAAGCTGGTCCGGCTCTCGCGCGGCGCGATGCTCGCCAACGCCGACGCGATCGCCGAGGTGCTCGGCATCGACCGAGACGAGGTCGCGCCGACCAGCCTCCCCTTGCACTACAGCTACGGCCTGTCCGTGCTGAACTCGCATCTCGTCCGCGGCGCGACCGTGGTCATCGAGCCCTCCGGCGTGCTCGGGCGCGGGTTCTGGGACGCGGTCAACGAGCACAAGGTCACTTCGCTCGCGGGCGTGCCGTATCACTACGAGATGTTGCGGCGCCTCAAGTTCGACCCGGCGAAGTACCCGACCTTGCGTACACTCACCCAGGCGGGCGGAAAGCTGCGCGACGACCTCGTCGCCCGGTTCAACGACAAGATCCGCGAGGTCGGCGGGCGGATGTTCGTGATGTACGGGCAGACCGAGGCCGCGCCGCGGATGACCACCGTCCCGGCGGAACGGCTCGCGGAGAAGCTCGGCTCGGCCGGGCCCGCGCTGCCCGGCGGCTCGTTCGCGATCCGGCGCGGGGACGGTTCCGAGACCACGCATCCGAAGATCGTCGGCGAGGTCGTCTACCGCGGGCCCAACGTGATGATGGGGTACGCCGAGGACGAGGCCGGGCTGGCCGCGGGCGACGAGTACGGCGGCGTGCTGGCCACCGGCGACCTCGGCTACCTCGACGAGGACGGCTTCCTCTACATCACCGGGCGGCTCAAGCGGATCGGCAAGGTCTTCGGCAACCGGGTCAGCCTGGATGATCTCGAGCACGCCGTGCGTTCCGCCTCGGTGGGGATCGACGTCGTGGCGGCCGTCCCGGCCGGGGACAAGGTCGTCCTGTTCGCGGAGCTGCCGGAAGGCGACGGCGCCAAGGAGATCTGCAAGGACGCCGCGAAGGCGCTGTCCGAGCGGCTGCACCTGCACACGAGCGGGTTCGACGTCCGACCCATCGACACCGTGCCGCTGCTCGCCAGCGGCAAGATCGACTACCGGTCGCTGGAGGCCCAGGTATGAGCGTCTTCACGTTGTCCCAGGCCGAGCGCGAGAAGCACTTGCTTCCGCAGCTCGCCGAGCTCACCGCGCACCACCGCGAGAACTCCGAGGGCTACGAGCGCGTCCTCTCGTCGCTCGGCATCGCAAGGGACGCGGAGTTCGCGTCCATCGCGGATCTGCCGTGGCTGCCGGTGCGGATGTTCAAGACGCACGACCTGCGCAGCATCCCCGAGTCCGAGATCTTCAAGACGCTGACCTCCTCGGGCACCACCGGCGCGGGCGCGTCCCGGATCTACCTGGACAAGGACGCCGCCGGCGCGCAGACCAAGCAGCTCGGCGCCACGTTGCAGGAGATCCTCGGCAACGAGCGGCTGCCGATGCTGATGGTCGACACCATCGGCATCATCAAGAACCGCCGCTCGTTCTCCGCGCGCGGCGCGGGCGTGCTGGGCATGGCGAACTTCGGCCGCAAGCACACCTACGTGCTCGACGAGAACGACCAGCCGGACGTCGAGGCGGTCAAGACGTTCCTGGCGACGTACGGCGACAAGCCCTTCCTGATCTTCGGCTTCACCTTCATGGTGTGGCAGTACCTCTACGAGGTCGCCCGCGAGCACAGGCTGGACCTGTCCAACGGGATCCTGGTCCACTCCGGCGGCTGGAAAAAACTGATCGACCGCGCGGTGGACAACACCGAATTCCGCCGCCGGTTCAAAGGGGACACCGGACTCACCCGCATCCACAACTACTACGGGATGATCGAGCAGATCGGCACCGTGTTCCTCGAAGGCCCGTCCGGGAACTCGTTGTACTGCCCCGATTTCGCCGACGTCGTGATCCGGGACCCGGAGACCTGGGAAGAGCAGCCGGTCGGCGAGCCCGGCGTGATCGAGGTCGTCAGCACGCTGCCGCGCTCGTACCCGGGGCATGTCCTGCTCACCGAGGACCTCGGTGTCTGCAACGGAATCGACGACGGCGACTGGCCGGGCAAGCACTTCTCGGTCTTGGGCAGGCTGCCCAAGGCCGAGGCCCGCGGCTGCTCGGACACCTTCCAGGGAGCGGCGGCATGAGCCTGAACCAGCGTTTTCCGCTCGCGGACGCGATCGAGGTCGACGAGCTCGTCGAAGAGCTGCGTGCCGAGCCGGTCGGGGGACGGCTGCGCGTGGGCGACCCGCGTGTCGTCGAGTTCCTGACGAAGTTCGCGCGCAAGCTGCTCGTTCCCGCGACGGCGCGCCGCTTCCCGGAACTGGCTTCGCTCGGTTTCTTCCTGCGCAAGGGAGAGATCGCCAAGGCGCTGAAGACACTGTCCACTTTGGAAACATCCGGTGACGCGCTGCGCTTCCCGCGCGGGCTGGTCTTCCACGTGCCGCCGGCCAACGTCGACACGATCTTCGTGTACTCGTGGGCGCTGTCCGCGCTGGCCGGTAACCACAACGTCGTCCGCGTGTCGTCGCGTTCGGCCGGCGCGGCGGAAACGGTGCTGGCGGCGCTGAACGCCGCACTGTCCGAAGTGGACGCCGACACCGCCGCCGCGATCACCGCGACGCAGCGCATGGTCACCTACGACCGCAGCGACGCGATCAGTGGCGCGTTGTCGGTCGCCGCGGATCTCCGGGTCATCTGGGGCGGCGACGCCTCGGTCGCCGCGCTGCGCAAGTACCCGCTCGCCCCGCACGCGCGTGACCTGACCTTCCCGGACCGGTCGTCGTTCGCGGTCGCTTCGGTGCGCGGCTGGCGGAACGCCTCCGACGCCGAACGCCGCGGCGCGGCCGAGGGTTTCTACAACGACTCGTACTGGTTCGACCAGGCCGCCTGCTCGTCGCCGCGCGCGGTGTTCTGGGTCGGCGACGAAGACGGCGCCCGGGAAGCCGGGCAGGAGTTCCGGAAGCTGCTCGCCGAGGTGCTGGCGGCGAAACAGCACGTCACCGAGCCCGCCATGGCCGTGCAGAAGCGGGTTTCCGCGTACGGCGCGGCCGTCGACGGGCTCGTCGACGGCATCGAGTTCCAGGGCAACGGCATCGCGACACTGGAGCTGGCCGACCCCGCCGTCCTCCCGCGCGAGTGGCTCGGCGCGGGCACTTTCGGCAACGCGCGCGTCGACACGCTTTCCGACCTCGTCCCGATCGTGCTCCGCAAAGATCAAACCGTCGGTCAATTCGGCTTCACCAAAGAAGAATTGACGGAATTCGTGACGGAATTGGCAGGCCGCGGCGTCGACCGGGTCGTTCCGTTCGGCTCGGCCCTGACGTTCTCCGCGATTTGGGACGGCTACGATCTGCTGACCGAGTTCAGCCGCTTGGTGACCGTGCAGGTCTGACCTGCGGGTACGAGGTAGCAGCAAAGGAGGTTCAGTGACGACGGTCGAAACGCCCGAAGAGGAGTCTTCGGTTGCGGTAAAACAACCGAAATCCACCAAGGCGAAGATCCTCGACGTCGTCCGCTGGGTCGCCATCCTGCTGGTCGTCGGTTTCGCGGCGAAGACCTTGGTCACCAATTGGGGTGAATTCTGGCGGACCTTGTCCGAGGTCGCGTGGGAATCCTCCACGTTGAGCCTGCTCGCGCTCATCGCCGCGATCATGGTGTCGACCTACGGTTGGCAGGTCATGGTCGACGACCTCGGCAAGCCGATCGGCTATGCCCGCGGCGCGCAGATCTGCCTCGTCGGCTCGCTCGGCAAGTACGTGCCGGGTTCGGTATGGGCGTACCTGCTGCAGATGGAGCTGGGGCGCAAGGCCGGGCTCGCCAGGGCACGGATCTTCACCGGCTCGCTCATCCAGCTCGGCGTCGGCGTGGTGTCCGCGCTGGTCGTCTCGCTGCTCGCGGCCCCCGCGGTGTTCAGCAACAGCCCGCGGGCGCTGTGGCTGTTCGTGTTGATCCCGGTCGGCCTGGCGATGCTGCACCCGCGTGTGCTCACCTGGGGCACGTCGCTGGTGCTGCGGATCCTGCGCCGTCCGCCGCTGGACCACCGGCTGAGCTGGTCGGTCGTCGGGAAGGTCTTCGGCTCGTCGACCGCCGCCTGGGCGCTCCAGGGCGTGCACTTGTGGTTGCTGGCGAACTCCGTCGGCACGCCCGGGTTCAGCGGCTTCGTGCTGTGCGTCGGCGCGATGGCCGTCGCGATGACCGTCGGGACGTTCGCGTTCATCCTGCCCAGCGGGGTCGGCGTCCGCGAGGTCGCGCAGGTCGCCGTCCTGACCGCTTCGGGCCTCACCGTCGTCCAGGCGACGGCGTTCGCCATCGCCTCCCGGGTGATGTTCACCGTCGCGGACCTGATCACCGCCGGCGGCGCCGCCCTCTCGGCCCGCCTCGTGACCCGCGATTAGTCACCTACTTGCGGTCTATCACTCGCCTTGGCGCCTACGGAACGACCGCAAGTAGGTGACTAATCGCGGGGGTTCAGCCGGTAGATGACGGCGTCGGGGTTGCGATAGACCTCGGTCACGAAGTTCAGCCCGTCCAGATCGCGCAGCCCGGCCTGGCGCGGGGCGCCCGTCGGGTAGCCGTACTGCCCGAGGATCACCCACCGCACGTTCAGCCGCGCCACCGCCGCCCGCACCCGCGCGTTCGACGGGTACTCGCGGAAATGCCACTCCAGCAGCCGCGCGTCCGACGGCGACAGCGTCTCGTCGAAATGCCCGGAAGTCGTCCGGACGCCGGAGAGCGCGTAGGTCCACACCGTCCCGTCCAGCCGGTCGTTCAGCGCGCGCTCGCCGGGTTTCACGAACTCGGCGAGCTTCTCCATCGCGACGACCTCGTCCGGGCTCACCGGCAGCTTGTGCGGATCGGCATCGGGCGTGTTCGCGTAGCCGGGCGCGACCTTGGCCGCGTTGGACGGCGCGTAGAAACCGTTGCTCAGGAAGGCGAACGCGCCGAACACCACCACCGCGACGGCGAACGCGGGCATCTTCCGGTGCGCCACGTTGTCCCGCAGCCACGCCTGCGACTCGGCGAGGCCGTGCGCCGCGATGATCGACAGCGGGATCGCCGCCATCGACATGAACCGGTACGGGTCGTTCCACCAAGGCCGCGACAGCGCCAGCACGAGCGGGTGCTCCGACGACGTCACCGCGATGTAGGCGAGCCCGCTGAGCAACGCGGTCACGCCGATCCAGCGCAGCGCGCCCGCGCGTGAGAAGAAGATGAAGCCCAGCAACAAGGCCACGGAAAGCCAGATCTGCGGATACGGCTCGTGATGCTGGAAGCCCAGCAACGCGCCGAGCGCCGTCGTCGCCCGCCATTCGACCGGCCAGCTGCGGTAGGGCAGCGCGCCGTTCGCGAGCCCGATCGCGCCGAACAGTTGCAGCCACGCCACGACGATCGCGCCGACTCCGACGATCGCCAGCGCGCGCAGGTCCCGGCCGATCCGCCGCCACCGTTCGCCGGGCGCGATCCAGCGTTGCAGCAGCAGCGGGCCGGCGAACAGGATCGCGCCGAACAACGCCGACGAGTGCACGCACAGCAGCCCGACGGCGGTCGCCAGCAGCACGAAGCCGGTGTCGGGCGCGGGCCGGTCGAGGTAACGCTTCACCGCGACGGCGGCCAGCGGGGTCAGCGCGAGGCCGAGCAGGAACGGGAGCAAAGGTCCCCTGCTCATCGATTCGTACAGGCCCATCACCGGCGCGATGGAGACGAGCGCGGCCGCGCCCGCGAACACCGCGCGCCCACGGAACACGCGCACCATCGTGACCAGCGACAACGCCAGCAGCGCGGGCAGCAGAGCGGTGTTCACGTCCAGTGTCAGCGGGATGGTCGCCGGGCTGAGCAGGTACAGCACGGACGCGAGCAGGTGGTACGCGTTGGGGTAGAACACCGGCGCCGCGTCGCCGTACCAGTTGACCTCGCCGGTGCCGAACAGGCTGCCGTCCCCGGTTTCGGCGATCTGCCGGACCCCGTTGGCGTGATAGACGGCGTCGAAGCCCTGCGGGATGGCGTCCAGCCTGCCCATCCCGCGCACCACCGCGTACATCCCGACGGCGGCCGCGAGCAGCAGGCACGCTCCCACCGCGAGATGCCCGGACCGTCCCCACAGCGGTTCCTCGGACGCGGGCGGCCATCGGCGCAGAGTGAGCCGCCGCAGGCCGTACGCGACTCCGGCGAACAAGGCCGTCGCCACCGCGTAAGTCACCGGGGTGAACGGGAGCCCGAGCGCGGCCGCCCACGGTCCCGCGAGGCCACCGATGGTGTAACTCAGCAACGGTGTCGTCCCCGCCAGCACCCAGCCGCGCAGGCCGACGGCGAATCCGGTGAGCAGACCGGGAAGGCCGAGGACGAGCAGCGCGACGCACAGGGTGACGACGTCGGCCGGCAGGGAGGTCTGGATGGGCACGGGCTACCTCGGGTGGGGAATCCGCACGGAACCCCCGAGGTGCGGAACGGAAGGGGAAGCCAGATTAACCACCGGGGACCGTTACCCGAAGGAGTCACATCCTGCCGGGCAAAACGGCGGGCGGTTGCCTACTTTGTGCACACTTGCTGGCCCATTCGTGTCGATTGACTGCGCCGAAAGAAACAGACCGGCGCCGTGATCGATACTTGACCGTAGGCCTTTCGCACACGAAGCGGCTCGGCCCGGGAGGGTGGGGATCAGGTGGTGATCGCGCTTGTCGTCGCCTGGCTCCTGGTCGCGGTCTTCGTCCTGGTGGCCTGGCCCAAGATCAGCGCGGACAAGACCTGGCGCGCCTTCGCGCTGATGCTGACCCTCGGTTTCTCGCTGGTGCACCAGCTGATGTTTTCGACCATCGCGGAGGACGCGTACATCACCTTCCGTTATGTCCAGAACATCGCCGACGGCAATGGCCCGGTGTTCAATCCCGGCGAGCGGATCGAGGGTTACGCGAATTTCCTCTGGATGATCGTGGTCGCCTTGCCGAAGGCCGCGTTCGGGGCCGACATCGAGACTTCCGCGGTCGTGCTCGGCGTTCTCGCCACGCTCGGCGCCGTCCTGCTCGCCCATGTGACGGTGAACCGCGTGGTCGCGCGGGCGGCCGGTGAGGCGCGCCCGGCCTCTGGGGTGGCCGCCGCGGTGCTGGTCGCGGGCGCGGGGGGCCTCGCCGCATACGGCGGGTCAGGCACCGAGACGCCGTTGTTCGTGTTGCTCGTGTTCGGTGTCTTCGCCTCGCTCGCGGCCCGCCGGCCGGTGGTCGCCGGGGTGCTCGTCGCCTTCGCGATGATGACGCGCCCGGCGGGGTTCCTGCTCGCGGTCCTGGTCGGGATCTGGCTGGCCGCCGCGGCCTCGCGCGGCCGCTACACCTGGTGGTCGCCGGTGGGCTGGCTGCTCGGCGGGCTCGTCTTCGCGGCACCGTGGATCGCTTGGCGGGTGACCTACTACGACCATGTGCTGCCGCCGTCGGCCGTCATCCCCTTCGACGTCGGCCTGTCCGCCAGGATCGACGGCGGGTGGCGGTATCTGTCGGGGTTCTCCCTGGCCCACCAGGGATTCCTGCTGCTCGGCCTGATCGCGGTGGTGGCCCTGTTGCTGCGCCGCACCGGCCGGACGCCGCACGAGGCCGAGGCCAGGTCGCTGACCTGGCTGATGCTGGCCACCGCCGTCGCGCTCACCGGTTTCGTGGTCTTCTTCGGCGGCGACGCCGGGCCCGCCTGGCGGCTGCTGGCGCCGATCCCGCCGCTGCTGTCGGTGGCGGCGGTGTCGGCGGTGCTGGTCTCCGGCGTGCTCGTTTCCACCGCGAAGCCGAGCCCGCGGCCGCGTCCGCCGGTCCAGCGGCTGGTGCCCGCCGCCGCGGTGGCGTTGTCCGGGCTCGCGGTGCTGGTGTCGGTGTTCAGCCCGGAGATGCTCGCCCGCGTGCGTGCCTGGCACGACCACGGCGCGCAGATGGAGGAGATCGGCCGCTGGCTCGACGGCCATCTGCCGCCCGGTTCGGTCGTGAGCACCTCCGCGCCCGGCGTGCTGTCGTACCACGCGGGGACGCAACTGCAGATCGTCGGCGTCCGGGGCCAGACCGAGGAAGAAGGCGAGGTCGTCGTCTCCCGGCGGCATCCGACGATCGCCGTCATCACCGACAGCGGTTACTCGGCGAAGCAGACCTGCGTGATCGACCCGGCGTACGCGGCCAGGTATCGCGTCGCGACGTTCGCGCGCGAAGGAACCTCCTCGTGGATCACCGTGTTCCTGCGGGCGGACGTCGAGCGGGCGGTCACGTCGGCCCTCGACCGTTCGCTCGATTTCCGCCACGTACCGTGCCCTTCGTGAGTGTCGTTTCCCCCAGCAGACCGGCAGTGCGTGAGGCGACCTCGCGCCTGTCCGGCCTCGGTGTGTTCGCCGCCGCGCTCGCCGTGCTCCTGGTTCGTTTCCTCGTGCCGCGGCCGATCGCGATGTCCGACAACGGCGACGGTTTCCGCGTGCTGTGCGGCGCGGGCATCCCGTGGAAGGGCAAGCCGGAGGGATTCGTCCACCTCGCCTACACCGCCCCGGCCGGCGAATGCGACGCCACCTATCTCCTGACCCAGAGCTGGTTCGCGCGGATCGCGCGGTCGATCGGCGGGCTGCTGGGCCTCGAATCGACGCTCAGCCTGGTCGTCCTCGGGGTGCTCACCAGTGTTCTGGCCGCCGCGGCGATCGCGCTGATCGTCGTCGGATTGCCGTACTCGCGCCGCGTCCGCGGTTTCGCGGCCTTGGGGCTGCTGCTGGTCGTCGCGGACTCCGCTTTCTTCGGCTACTTCGCCTCGGTGCTCGGGGAGGGTGCCGCGTTCCTCGGTCTTCTGCTCGCCGTCGGCGGCTTGCTGGTCGCCGCGCGGCCTGGCTGGTGGCGCTACGCGGGACTCGCCGTGCTGGTCTTCGGCGGCCTGATCGCGGTGAACGCCAAGGTCCAGACGCTGATGATCCTGCCGCTGCTCGCGCTCGCCGCGCTGCTCGTCCGTCCTGCGGGCGTCCGCGGCCTGAAGCGGTGGCTTCCCGCGGTGTTCGTCATCGGCGCGCTCGCCGGGGGCACGGCCTACGCGCAGCAGACCGTCGAACCGGCGAAGCTGCCCGACGGCTCGCTCGCCGCGCGGCCGGGCGACGATTCGCGTGAGATCAACATGTTCAACACGATCTTTCTGACCATTGTGGACGGTCGGCACGACACCGGGGCCGACCTCGCCGCGCTGGGGCTGCCCGCTTCCTTCGGCCAGTACGCGGGCAACGGCTGGTGGCATCCGAAACCCGCGACGCAGGACCCCGAGTACCCGAAGTACCGCGAACAGATCAGCAGGCGCAACGTCGTCGAGTACTTCGCGACGCACCCCTGGCGCACCGTCGAGATCCTGGACCGCGCGGCGGGCGATCTGCTCACCGCGCGGCCGCCTTACCTCGGCAGCTTCGACCGGGCGGCCGGTTTCGCCCCGGAGACCCAGGAATACCGCGTCCCGATCGTTTCGACCGTGACGAAACTGCTGGCGCCACTGGGTTTCTTCGCCCTGTTGCCGATATGGGCACTGCTCGTCTGGCGTGGCTGGAAAACCCGGCGCGCGGCCCTGGGTGTCGTGCTGGGCTTTCTGCTCGCCGTCGCCGTCGGGCAGTTCGTCCTGGCCGCGTTGGGGGATGGCTTGGAGAACGTCAAGCACCAGGTGATCGCGCTGTACTGCACGGTGCTCGGCGTCGCACTGGCGCTGGTGACCTTCGCGCGGCGGGAACGCGCGGAGTGATGTGACCTACGCGACCGTAGGTCGGTCACCCTACGGTCGCGTAACCTGAACGAATGGCTGAGCTCGTTTACCCGCCCGTCATCATGGCGGCGAAGTTGATGTTCCGGGTGCTGGACAACCGCATCCGGGTGGAGGGGACCGAGCACATCCCGTCGACGGGCGGGGCGGTCATCGCCTGCAACCACGTGAGCTATCTCGACTTCATCTTCTGCGGGCTGGGGGCACAGCCCGCGAAACGCCTGGTCAGGTTCATGGCGAAGAAGGAGATCTTCAGCAACCGCATCGCCGGACCGCTCATGCGCGGCATGCACCACATCTCCGTCGATCGCGGCGCGGGTCTCGCGTCGTACCGCGAAGCCGTCGAGCGCCTGAAGGCCGGGGAGGTCGTCGGCGTGTTCCCCGAGGCCACGATCAGCCGGTCGTTCACCGTGAAGGACATCAAGTCCGGCGCGGTCCGGATGGCCGCCGAGGCGGGTGTCCCGATCGTGCCGATGGCGCTGTGGGGCACGCAGCGGCTGTGGACCAAGGGCCGCCCGAAGGACCTCACGAAGCGCCACGTCCCGATTTCGATCCTCGTCGGCGAGCCGATGCACCCGAAGGCCGACGAGGATGCCGAAGTCCTCTCGAAGGACCTGCGCGTGCGGATGTCCGCGCTCGTGGACCGCGTTCAGGCCGGCTACCCGGAGAAGCCGTCCTCCGACGACGAGCGCTGGTGGCTGCCCGCGCACCTCGGTGGCACCGCGCCGACGCCGGAAGAGGCCGCGAAGCTCGACCGCGAAGGCCGCTAGCCCGCCCGTGACGTCCGTCTGATCACGCGTGTCGTCCCTCCGGTCACGTGTGCCGTCCGTTCCGTCACGCGCGCCCGGCCTCCACCGATGTGGCTTTCGCACCACCTGCGGCCGGGCCGGCCGCTAGAACCAGCGTTCGAGCACCTGCGCGACGCCGTCCTCGGAGTTCGGCGCGGTCACCTCGTCGGCGACGTCGAGGGCGTAGCGGTGCCCGTTGGCCATCGCGACGCCGTGCCCGGCCCAGCGGAGCATCTCGACGTCGTTCGGCATGTCCCCGAACGCGATCACCCGCTCGGCCGGGACACCCAGCCGCTCGGCGACTTCGGCCAGCCCGGTCGCCTTCGTGATGCCGTGCGCGGCGATCTCGATCAGGCCGGTGTTGGTCGAGTAGGTGATGTCGACCGAGCCGTCGAGCACCTCGCGTGCCGCCCGCGCCATCTCGTCGGAGTTCATTCCGCGCCTGCTGATCAGCAGTTTGATCGCCGGATGCCCGAGCACCTCGGCCCGCGGCGCCTCCGTGCCTTCGTGGTCGCCCCACGGATTGTGGTAGTCCGGCTCGATCACGAAGTTGCGCATCTCCGGGTCGAGCGCGGACTCGCCGACCCGCTCCGCGGCGAACCGGCAGCCGGGGAGGGCGTGATCAAGAGCACTCACCGTGTCGTGAAGAAGCTGGGGTTCCAGCAGGCCGTGGATCGCCACGATCCGGTCCGTCCCGATCTCGTACAGCACCGCGCCGTTCGCGCAGACCGCGTATCCGGTCAGGCCGAGCGGGGTCGCGATCGGCGCGATCCAGCGCGGCGGACGGCCGCTGGCCAGCACGAACGGCACTCCGGCCGCGGCGACGCGCCGGACGACGCCGATCGTGCGTTCGGACAGGACCTCCAACGGGCCGAGCAGGGTGCCGTCGACATCGGAGGCGATCAAGAGAGGCTTTTCCACCGGCACATCATCCCCGAAGATCCGCCCATCGGGCGAAGTGTCGGCGGGCACCGCTACCTTGCCGGGTGTGCGCGTAGGCATCGTGATCCTTCCGGAAGATCGTTGGTGGGCGGCCGAGCCGAAATGGCGGGCCGCCGAGGAATACGGCTTCGACCACGCTTGGACGTACGACCACCTCGGCTGGCGGACTCTCGTCGACGGCCCGTGGTTCAGTGCGATGCCAACGTTGACGGCGGCCGCGATGGTGACGTCGCGGATCAGATTGGGCACCTTCGTCGCCTCACCGGTCGCACGGCACCCGGTGCCGTTCGCCCGCGAGCTGACCACCCTCGACGACATCTCCGACGGCCGCTTCATCCTCGGCGTGGGCGCCGGGGTCACGAACACCAGCTACGACGCCGTCGTGCTCGACGGCCCCGAATTGTCGGTCAAACAGCGCACGGACCGGTTCGCCGAGTTCGTCGAAGCGCTCGACGGCCTGCTGATGACCGACGGCTTCGACTTCGAGGGCGAGTACTACCGGGCCAAGGGCGCGAGGAACCAGCCCGGCTGCGTACAGCGGCCTCGGCTGCCGTTCCTGGTGGCCGCGAACGGCCCGCGCACGATGACGCTCGCCGCGCGGTTCGGCGCGGGCTGGGCCACGACGGGCGGCAAAGCGGACACCCAGGACGAGTGGTGGAAGGGCGTCGCGGAACTCGTGAAGACCTTCGACGAGCGCCTCGACGTCGTGGGCAGGGACAAGGCGAGCGTGCAGCGCTTCCTCAGCCTCGACTCGGCGCCGGTCTTCTCGCTCTCCAGCGTGGACGCGTTCACCGACGCCGCCGGGCGGGCCGGGGAGCTCGGCTTCACCGACATCGTCACCCACTGGCCGCGGTCCGGCGATTACTACGTCGGCCGTGAGTCGACCCTCGAAGAAGTCGCGAGCGATGTACTCCCGGTACTCCAGGGAAGAAGCTCTTAGGCCGATCGGGTGACGTTGGGGGGCCGGGTAAACCGGTTCCGCCCCCTGGTCGTCTGACAGACAAGTACAGCGAGTGGGCGTGGCCGACGACGGCTGCCCCTCATGGGTCACCCCGGGGGTGAATGGGGGACTGAGGCTCGCGTGGTCGCGGCAGGGGCAGTCCGCAGCCACGCGAGCCTTGATCTTTTGCCGCGATTCGCGTGTCCAGACGCGTAACTCACGTGATTGAAGGCGTAACTCGCGAGTTACGCCTTCAATCACGCGTCATACGGCTTCAAACACGCGTCTTACGCCCCGGCGCATCGGCGGGTGGTCAGCGGGTCAGCGTGTAGATCGAGGCGCCCGCGTTGGAGAAGTCCTTCCGCAGGAAGCCGAGCCCGTCCAGGTCCCGCAGCCCCGGCGCCGGCGGCTCGCCGATCTTGATCGGCGAGCTCCCGATCAGCACGTGCTTGATGTTCAGCCGCCGCACCGCGGCCCGTACCTCGGGGTCGGTGTCGTACTCCCGGAAGTGCAGCGCCAGGTACTTCGCGTCCGGCGGCGGCACGCCCGGGTCGTAGTGCCCGGCGACCGGGTGGATACCGGTGATGGCGTACAGCCAGGCCGTCCCGTCGAAGCGCTCGTTGAGCACCTTCTCGTCCGGACCGACGTTCATCTTGGTCAGCTCGTTCATCGCGGCGAGCTCGTCGGCGCTGACCGGCGGCGTGACCTCGCCCTCGGGCCCGTTGTAGTACAGGAACGACACCGCGTGCGCGTTCGACTCGGTGTAGAAGCCCTTGGTCAGCACGGCCGACGCGGCCACGACGAACACGGCGGTCGCCAGGCCCAGCCGGGCGGGCAGCGCGGGACGGCTCTTCACCCAGGAGCGCCCGCTCGCCCACTTCGCGAACCAGCGCTGCAGCTCCGCCATGCCGTGCCCGGCCAGCAGGCACAGCGGGATCGCGGCGAGCGCCATCAGGCGGTACCGGTCGTTCCACCAAGGCCGCGACAGGGAGATCACCCACGGTTCGGCACCGAACGAGGCGACCAGCACGAACAGCACCGAGAACCCGATCGCCGAAAGACCCACCCAGCGCATCCGGCCGAGCCGGAACAGGCCGAGCACGCCGATCACCAGCAGCACCGTCAGCCATACCTGCGGGGCGCTCAGCACCTGCCGGAACGTCACCAGCAATCCGAGCGACTTCACGATCGGCAGGTCCGAACCCCACGCGTAATAAGGGTATGAACCCGAAGTGAAGTTCAGGGCGCCGAGGATATGCGGCGCCGCGAGCAGTCCGCTGCCCACCATCACCGGCACCATCTTGACGACGTCGCCGCCGATCACCCGCCAGCCGCCACGGCCTTCCGGCACCCCGTCGAGCGGTTTGTGCCGCAGCGCGCGGTACCAGCGCTGCACCACCAGCGGGAACGCGAACAGCAGTGCACCGAACAGCGCCGACGAGTGCGCCGCCAGCAGGCCGACCGCGGTGAGCGCGAGCACGTAGCCGGTGTCGAGGCCGGGCCGCGCGAGGAAGCGGGCCAGCGCGACGACGGCCAGCGGCGTCAGCACGATCCCGAGCGCGAACGGCAGCAGCCCGCTGGACACCGACTCGTACGCGCCGGTGGTGGCCGCCGCGGCGACCAGCGCCGTGCAGCCCGCGAACACCGCACGCCCGCCGAGCTGGCGGATCAGGGCGACCATCGACAGCGCGAAGATCCCGGCGACCGGCATGGTGATGGCGTTCAGCGTGACCGGGATCGTCGTACCCGAAATCGAGTACACGAGCGAGCCGACCAGGTGATACGCGTTCGGGTAGAACGAGCCGTCCGGGTACCAGTTGATGGTGCCCATGCCGGTCAGCGAGCCGTCGCCGGTCTCGGCGATGTAGCGGATGCCGTTCGCGTGGAAGACCGTGTCCCAGCGCTGGAACACCGCCGTCGTCCCGCCGCGGGCCGAGAGCACCACGAGGATCGAGATCCCGACCGCCAGCGCGACGCAGGCCGCGACGGCGTAGTGCGCGCGCGGGTGCCACTTCGTCGGCGGCTCCTCGGCGCCCGGCTTGAGCCGGCCGCGTGCCTGACCGAGCTTCCGCAGGCCGAAGCCGATCCCGGCGAGCACGACCGTGACGGCCGCCACGGTCAGCGGGTTGTACGACACGCCCGCGAGTGCCAGCCACGGTCCGGCCAGTCCGGTTACCGTGTAGGACAGCAGTGGGGCCAGGCCCGCCAGGGCCCAGCCGCGCAGGCCCGCGGCCCGGCCGACCAGCCCGCCGGGGACCGCCAGGACGGCCAGATAGGTGAGGGTCGCACCGAAGTAGGACCAGAAGGTGTCCGGAGTAGGCACTGCTTCCTAAATGTGTCTGTCGAAGGTGAAAACCGATGCTCGCTGCAGGACTCGGAGTCGACGTGCGTACCCTCGACGCCCGTGAGCGCGCACACGAACCCCGACAAGATTACTGAAGCCGATTACACCGGCTACGACCTCATCGTGGTCGGCTCCGGATTCTTCGGGCTGACCGTCGCCGAACGGGCCGCGGCCGAGCTCGGCAAGAAGGTCCTCGTGCTGGAGCGGCGGCACCACATCGGTGGCAACGCCTACTCCGAGGCCGAGCCCGAGACCGGGATCGAGGTGCACCGTTACGGTGCGCACCTGTTCCACACCTCGAACAAGCGGGTGTGGGAGTACGTCAACCGCTTCACCGAGTTCACGAACTACCAGCACCGGGTGTTCGCCAAGGTCAAGGACCAGGTCTACTCCTTCCCGATGAACCTGGGCCTGATCAACCAGTTCTTCGGGAAGTCGCACACGCCCGACGAGGCCCGCGAGCTGATCGCCAAGCAGGCGTCGGAGTTCGAGACCGCGAACGCGCAGAACCTCGAAGAGAAGGCGATCTCGCTGGTCGGCCGCCCGCTGTACGAGGCGTTCATCCGCGGCTACACGGCCAAGCAGTGGGAGAACGACCCGAAGAACCTCGGCGCCGACATCATCACCCGGCTCCCGGTCCGCTACACCTTCGACAACCGGTACTTCAACGACACCTACGAGGGTCTGCCCGTCGACGGCTACACCGCGTGGCTCGAGAAGATGGCCGAGCACGAGAACATCGAGGTGCGGCTGAACGTCGACTACTTCGACGTCCGCGAGCACATCCCCGCCGGCACCCCGACCGTCTACACGGGTCCGCTGGACCGCTACTTCGACTACTCCGCGGGCCGGTTCACCTGGCGCACCGTGGACTTCGAATCCGAGGTCGTCGAGACGGGTGACTTCCAGGGCACCTCGGTGGTCAACTACAACGACGAAGAAGTGCCCTACACCCGGATCATCGAATTCCGGCACTTCCACCCGGAGCGCAAGCACTACCCGAACGACAAGTCGGTCGTCTTCCGCGAGTACTCCCGGTTCGCCGGCGAGGAAGACGAGCCGTACTACCCGATCAACACCCCGGAGAACCGCGAGAAGCTCGAGGCCTACCGCGAGCTGGCGAAGGCCGAGGCCAAGAACAAGAACGTGCTGTTCGGCGGCCGTCTCGGTACCTACAAGTACCTCGACATGCACATGGCCATCGGCTCGGCGCTGACCGCGTTCGACAACAAGATCGCGCCGCACCTGACCGATGGCGCGCCTTTGGACGGGTCTCTCGATGCTTGAGAAGGGCGCTCCCACCGGTGAGGTCGCTGTTCTCGCGAAGGCTCAGAGCGTCCTGAAGAGCGACGTCACGGTCAAGGCGGCTCGGGGTCTTTCGCACTTCGGCGAGCACAGCGCGGGATGGTTCGCGCTGGGGCTCGTCGGGGCGGCGGTCGACAAGAAGCGCCGCAAGGACTGGCTGGTCGCGGCGGCCGGTGTCGTCGGCGCGCACGCCGCGTCCATCGCGGTGAAACGCGTGGTCAGGCGGCCCCGCCCGGACCACCCGAGCGTCGAGGTCCTCGTCTCCACGCCGAGCAAGCTGAGCTTCCCGTCCTCGCACGCGACCTCGACTACGGCGGCGGCGGTGCTCTACTCCGGATTGACCGGGCGTAACCTGGTCCCGGCCCTGGTACCGCCGATGCTGGCCTCCCGGCTCGTGCTCGGCGTCCACTACCCGACCGACGTTTTGGCCGGAGCGGCCCTAGGGGGCGTAGTCGGCGGCCTGATACGTAGGAAGCTGAAGCGACGATGAGTGAAACGACCGAGAAGGCCGATTCCAAGCCTGACGACGTAGAACCCGTGGCCGGGGCCGCCGAACCGAAAAAGGTCGCCGGCGGTCTCGTCGGCGGCATCATCAAGACGGCACGCCCGCGCCAGTGGGTGAAGAACGTGCTGGTGTTCGCCGCACCGTTCTTCGCCTTTTCGAAGTCGACGGACCGGACCGGTCTGCTGATCGCCGCGCTGATCGCCTTCGCGGCGTTCTCGCTGGTGGCCTCCTCGGTCTATCTCATCAACGACGCGATCGACGTCGAGGCCGACCGGGCGCATCCGACCAAGCGGAACCGGCCCATCGCGGCCGGGATCGTGCCGGTACCGGTGGCGTTCGTCGCGGCGGCCGTGTTCTTCGCGGCGGGCCTCGGCATCTCGTTCCTCGCCAGCTGGCAGCTCGCGGTCGTGCTGGCGGTCTACGAGGCCGTCCAGCTCGGCTACTGCTTCGGGCTCAAGCACCAGCCGGTGGTCGATCTGGCCATCGTCGGCTCGGGCTTCCTGATGCGGTCGATCGCCGGCGGTGTGGCGGCCGGAATCGCGCTTTCGCAGTGGTTCCTGCTGGTCACCGCGTTCGGCTCGCTGTTCATGGTGGCGGGCAAGCGCTACGCCGAGATCATGCTCTTCGAGCGCACGGGAGCGAAGATCCGGTCTTCGCTCAAGAAGTACTCGGCGAGTTACCTGCGGTTCGTCTGGGCGACGTCCGCGGCGATCCTGATCATGTCGTACTGCCTGTGGGCGTTCGAGATCCGCCAGGTCGAGCGCAACTCGGTCTGGGCGGTCGTCTCGATGGTCCCGTTCGTGGTCGCCGTCCTGCGCTACGCCGTCGACGTCGACGGCGGCAACGCGGGCGAGCCGGAGGAGATCGCGCTCAAGGACCGCGTGCTCCAGGTGCTCGGCGCGAGCTGGGTCATCACGCTGTTCCTGTCGTTCTATCTCTGATCGACAGCTCGGACACAGCGCATCCACAGGATGCGCACGCATCCTCGGTGATGGGGGCGGGCAAGCAGCCCGCCCCCAGTGTGCGAGCCTTGAGGAGCGAATCATGAGCGACCCGCAGCGGCCGTCCGAAGACGAGGACAAGACGGTCGAGCAGCCCTCGGGGGCGGACGAGACCTCGAAGACGCAGGCTCCGCCGGCGAAGGGCGGATTCCGCCGGTTCGCCGGGCACCGCGCGACGCAACTGGTCGCGGTCGGCGCACTCGGGTTCATCGTCGGCGGCGGGATCATCGGCACCGCCGTCGGCCTCGCCTCCCGCGACGGTGATCGGCGGCCCGGTATTTCCCGCGAACACCGTGGTCCTGGCGGCCCTGGCCTGCACCGGGACTTCCGTGACGGCCACGGCGACCGCGGTGGGCGTGACGAGTCGCACGGCGGGTAGATAACGGAATCATCACGCCGCCGTGTACGGTGTTCGTGATGCGAAGCGCCTCCGCTGATCTGCCCCAGGCTCCCGGTGCGCTGCCGGGAGCCGCCGTCCTTACCCGCCCCTGGGCGCTCCCGGCCGGGGCGGCGGTCGCTTCGGCCCTGGTGTTCGTGCTGGTCAGCGGTCATTTGATCGACGACACGTACATCACGCTCTCGTATGCGAAGAACCTCGCCTTCCACGGCCACTGGGGCCTGATCGAAGAAGGCACGGCCAACACCGCGACGTCGCCGCTGAACGTCCTCGTGCTGGCGCTCGTCACCTTCATCGTGCGGGACGCCGTCTTCGCCGCGGGGATCGTCTTCGTCGCGAGCCAGGTGGCGCTCGTCCTCGGCCTGCGCCGGATCGGCGCCGCGACCGGTCTCCCCGGCTGGTTCGCCCCGCTGGCGCTGGGCATGCTGCTGGTGAATCCGCTGCTGCTGTCGTCGGTCGGGCTCGAAGTCGCCCTCGGCGCGACCGCCGTCGTCTGGTCGATGGTGTTCCTGCACGAACGCCGTCCCGCCGCCGCGGGCGCGATGATCGGCCTGATCGCGCTGATCCGGATCGACCTGCTGCTGATCGCGTTCGTCCTGTTCCTCGGGCGCCGCGAATTCTGGGCGGGTATCTGGCGGATGACGTTCGCCGCGCTCGCGGTGATGCTGCCGTGGTTCCTGTTCAGCTGGCTGGTGCTGGGTTCGGCGGTGCCGGACACGCTGGTCATCAAGATCATGCAGCGCTCGTGGGGTCCGTTCAGTTTCACCAACGGTCCGCTGCTGTACCTGCGCAACTTGCCGGTGACGGCGACTCTTTCCTTCCTGCCGCTCGTGCTCGGCGCGCTGGCCGGTCTACTGTGGACATTCCACTTCCGGCGTGGCTCGGAGCGGGCGAAGCGGCTGTTGCCGTTCGCCACGCTCGCCATCGCCGGTGCGGCGCACTACCTGGCTTATTGCTGGCTGAACGTCCCGCCGTACCACTGGTATTACGCGCCCAGCATCATCGGCGCGACGGTCTTCCTCGCCGCCGGAGCCGGCGCTCTGCCCGGCCGGGCCCGGCTCGGCGCGGGGATCCTCGCGGGCGCGTTCGTCCTCGTGAGCGCCGTCGTCTACGCGGCTCCCGAACTGCCGCGCCGGTTCGCGCCCATCAGCAGCAACCACGCCGCGTCCGACGAGTACCGCGCGATCGGGGCGCAACTGGGCGAACTGACCAAGGGACGCAAGGTGGAGAGCGCGGGTGAGGTCGGCGCGCTCGCCTATTCCTGCGATTGCGACATCGTCGACCAGTTCTCCGACCGCGGCTCCGTCGACCCGGCGATCGTCGAGACGAAGAACCGCAGCGGCGATCTCGGCAAGGCCCTGCTGGAGGCGAACTTCCGGTTCTTCGACCACAGCGTCCCGCCCGCGACCCCGGATCTCGTGCTGGTCACCACCAGGAAGGCGCCACCGCCGAACGCGCTCGCGACCTGGACGATCAGCTCGCCCTGGATGGGCACGCAGAAGCTCTACCTGCTGCCCGCCCGCTGACCTTCGGCATTCAGAGGACCAAATGCGGAGCGTAGCCGTGCGCTCGTTCCCTAGATCGGCAGCTTCCGGAAGATCGGCCGCGGTACGTGCCGCAGGGCCGACATGACCAGGCGGAACGGGGCGGGCGCCCACACCAGTTCCTTGCCCGCGCGCGAGGCGCCGACGGCGATCTCGGCGACCTGCTCGGCGGTCTGCGCCAGCGGGGCGTCCTTGAGTCCCTCGGTCATCTTGGTCTTCACGTGCCCGGGGCGGACGACGGTGATCTGCACGCCGAACTCGGACAGGGCCTCGCCGAGGCCCAGGTAGAAGCCGTCGAAACCGGCCTTCGTGGAGCCGTAGACGAAGTTCGACCGGCGGACCCGCTCACCGGCGACCGACGACAGCGCGATGACCTTGCCGTGCCCCTGCTTCTTGAGCTTGTTCGACAGCGCGACACCCACCGAAACCGCGGCCGTGTAGTTCACGGTCGCCGCCTCGACGGCCTTCGCGTGGTCCTGCCACAGCTCTTCCTGGTCGCCGAGCAGGCCGAACGCCACGACGGCCACGTCGATGTCGCCACCCTCGAACGCCTTGTCCAGCACGGCCGGGTGCGACTCCAGGTCCTTCGCGTCGAAGTCCACGGTGGAGACTTCGGCACCCTTGTCCTTCAAGCGCTGCGCGGCCGCGTCGAGCCGCGGCGACCGGCGTCCGGCCAGCACGACCCGGAGGGGCTTCTCGGCCAGGTACTTCTCCGCGATCGCGAGCGCGATGTCGGAGGTGCCGCCGAGCAGCAGCAGGGACTGGGGGTTGCCCACAGCGTCGATCACAGTTCCAACCTTCGGGACATGTCAGAGGCGAAAACGCCTTCGGGGTCAACGGACGCGCGGACCTTGCGCCATTCCTCGAGCCGCGGGTACATCTTCGCGAAGTTCTCCGCCGAAGTGCGTGAGTCCTTCGCCGTGTACAGGCGGCCGCCGATCGCGAGGACGTCCTCGTCGAGCTCCTGGCAGAACCGGCTCAGGCCGTCCTTGATCGGGAAGTCGAGGCAGACCATCCAGCCGGGGTGCGGGAACGACAGCGGCGCCGCGTTGCCCTCGCCCATCTGCTTGAACACGTTGAGGAACGACACGTGCCCGGAGTCCGCGACCTTCTGGATGATCCGGCGCAGCGGCTCGTGCGCGTTCAGCGGCGTGCTGAACTGGTACTGCAGGAAACCCTTGGAGCCGTACGCGCGGTTCCACTCGCCGAACAGGTCGAGCGGGTGGTAGAACGCGGTCAGGCTCTGGATCTGGTCGCGCGCGTTCTTCGCGGTCTTGCGGTAGTACAGCTCGCCGATCGCGGAGAACGACAGCTTGTTCGCCAGCCCGTTGGGGAACACGTCCGGCAGGGTGGCCAGCGTGCCCGGGTTGAACTTGAGCGGATCGGTCCGCAGCTTGGGCGGCAGTTCGTCCAGCTTCGCGAGCGAGCCGCGCTGGAAGGCGGCGCGGCCGAGCTTGGCGCCTCTGGAGATCGAGTCGAACCAGCTGGACGAGTACGTGTAGTTGGCTTCGGAACCGTCGGTGACCAGCGCGAGGGTCTCGTCGAGGTTCGCCGTGCGCTGGATGTCGGCCTTGAAGTAGGCCGTCTCGGTCTTCGTCATCCGGATCTTGGCGCGGACGATGATGCCCGTCAGGCCGATACCGGCCACGGTCGCCCAGAACAGCTCCGCGTCGGGGCCGTCCGGGGTGAGCGTGCGCACCTGCCCGTCGGCGGTGATCAGGTCCATCGACACCACGTGGTTGCCGAAGCTGCCCGCCGAGTGGTGGTTCTTGCCGTGGATGTCGTTGGCGATCGCGCCGCCGATGGTGACCTGGCGCGTACCCGGCAGCACCGGCACCCACAGGCCGTACGGCAGGCCCTCGCGCATCAGCTTGTCGAGGCTGACGCCCGCGTCGAGGTCGACGATGCCGGAATCCGGGTCGATCGAGTGGATGCGGTCCAGCGCGGTCATGTCGACGACCAGGCCGCCCGCGTTCTGCGCCGGGTCGCCGTAGGACCGGCCGAGACCGCGCGCGATGACCCCGCGTTCCCCGGCCTGGGTCACCGCGCGGGCGATGGTTTCCACATCGGGGGTGCTCAGGACGTCCGCGATGGTCGGCGACGTCCTCGCCCAGCCCATGAGCGACTGCCGCTGTGTCTTGGGTGCTCGGGTCACGCCGACCAGGGTAACCACGCCGAACAATGCCCGGAACGTGACCCTGAAGTGCTCGCTTCTACACTTTGCGCACCAGCCCCAGCAGTTTATGAGGTAGAGCAGTGGTGGCGACCGACCCGAAAGCCGGCGTGACGGCGGCAGTGCCGTCCTCTCCTGGGCTGCTCGGACAGCTCATCCGCTTCGGCCTCATCGGCGGCTTTTGCGCCCTGATCGATTTCGGTGTCTACCAGGGGCTTCGCGCCCTCGGAATGGACGCGACGCCGTGGGTGGACATCGCTCGCGCGCTCAGCTTCATCGTGGGCACCACGACCGCCTTCTTCCTGAACCGCAAGTTCACCTTCGCCGGTGGACGCCAGCAGGGCGCGCGTCAAATCGGTAGCTTCGTACTCCTGTACGCCGTGACGTTCCTCGTCGCCGTCGGCGTCAACCGCACGATGCTGCACGTCCTGCCGGAGTCGGCCTGGAAGGCCACTTTCGGTTGGGTCGTTTCGCAGGCAACCGCGACCATGATCAATTTCGTCATGCTCAAGTGGGTCGTCTTCCGTGAGCCCCGCGCCATCGCCACCAGCAAAGAGGAGAACTGAGGATTCATGCCCGGTAAAGCCGCCGTCACCGGAGAGGCCCCGAGCGCCATGGTGAGCACTGTCGACGACACCCGCTTCGCGGAACGCACCCCGCAGGGCCGTCTCACCGCGCAGCGCGGGCTCTACGCCGGCCCGGCCCCCATCGTCAGCAAAGACCTCTACGCCGAGCTCGAATGGGGCAGCGCCGTGCGCGAGCGTGCGGGCATCGCCATCGAGCCGGCGTCGAAGGTCTCCGGCAACACCTATTTCGGCCGCTTCCCCGCGAGCTACTGGCAGCGCTGGACCGACGTGACCGAGGTCCAGGTCGAGGCCGTCGTCACCGGTGACGGCCAGCTGTCCGTCGGCGCCTCCGACATCGAGGGCGACGCCCGCGTGGTCGCCGCCGAGATCGTCGCGGGCGCGAAGCAGCAGAAGGTGACGCTCACCGCGAAGCTCGACAAGTTCTACGACGGCGGCGCCCTCTGGCTCGACCTCGAGACCGAAGGCGGCCAGTCGCTGCGGGTCGAGAAGGTCCGCTGGACGGTCGAAGCGCCGGAGAAGATCCGCCCGACCGCGGTGACCATCTGCACGATGAACCGCGCCGACGACTGCCTGTCGAACCTGCAGGCGCTCGCCGCCGACGTCTCCTCGCTGGAGACGCTCGACGCGATCTACGTCGCCGACCAGGGCACCGACCTCGTCGAGTCGCGGGACGGCTTCGAGCAGGTCGCGAAGGACCTCGGCGACAAGCTGCACTACATCAAGCAGCCGAACCTCGGCGGCGCCGGCGGATTCACCCGCGGCCTCTACGAGGTCGCCGGGCACACCGAGACCGAGCACGCGAACGTCCTGTTCATGGACGACGACGTGCTGCTGGAGCCGGATCTGGTGATCCGGATGACGGCGTTCTCCAACCGCACGGTCAACCCGGTCATCGTCGGCGGGCAGATGCTGAACCTGCTGCACCCGAACCAGCTGCACGTCGGCGCCGAGTACGCCCGGCTGAACACGCTGGAGCCCGGCCAGCCGGTGCAGCACTCGCTCTCGACCGCCGACCTGCTCGGCGTCGACGAGGAGACCCTCAAGCCGAACCGCCAGGAACGCCGCCTCGACGCCGGG
Organism: Amycolatopsis lurida; assembly: GCF_900105055.1. Classification (NCBI taxonomy): domain Bacteria; kingdom Bacillati; phylum Actinomycetota; class Actinomycetes; order Pseudonocardiales; family Pseudonocardiaceae; genus Amycolatopsis; species Amycolatopsis lurida. The sequence goes on along the minus strand of NZ_FNTA01000004.1, from coordinate 3,799,646 downwards.
TACAACGGCTGGTGGTCGTGCCTGATCCCGTACGAGGTCGTCAAGGCCACGGGCTACCCGCTGCCGTTCTTCTTCCAGTGGGACGACGCGGAGTACAGCTACCGCGCTCGGGGAGCCGGCTTCCCGACGGTCACCCTTCCGGGCGCCGGCGTCTGGCACGCCGACTTCCACTGGAAGGACTGGGACGAGTGGCACCGCTACTTCAACCTGCGGAACTCGATCATCACCGCCGCGCTGCACTCGCCGTTCAACCTGAACCTGCTCTCGCGCGTGCTCATCGCGCAGCTGGTCCGGTACCTGCTCGGCATGCAGTACGGCCTGTCCGCCACGCTGATCAAGGCCGTCGAGGACTTCCTCGAAGGGCCGGAGGTCCTGCGTGACGGCGGCGTCGCCGCGATGAAGGAGATCCGCCGGATCCGCGACGAGTACCCCGAGACCAAACGGCACAAGGCCACCGACGTCCCGGGTATCGCGTCGAACGACATCGGCATCATCAACAGCGCGCCGCGGCCCAGCATGCAGCGCCTGGTGCTGATCAAGCGGATCCTCGACCGGGTGCTCGGCCGCAGCCGTCACTCGCTCGGCGCGATCCCGATCGACGAGGCCCACTGGTGGCACGTCGCGACCTTCGACACCGCCGTCGTCACCGACGCTTCGCAGGAAGGCGTGCGGGTCCGCTCGTACGACCGCGCGAAGATGTTCGACCTGGCGCGCCGGGGCGCGAAGGTGATCCAGCGGCTTCGCAAGGAAGGCGCGGCGGTGCAGGAGCAGTACAAGCGCGCCATGCCCGAGCTGACCTCGCGGGACAACTGGAAGCGCCTCTACAAGCTGTAGGACCGCTCCGCCCGGCTTCGATGTCCCCAATGTCGCATCAGAGACACTCAGCGTCTCCAATGCGACATTGGGGACACTGCTGTCCGGCCCTAGTGCAGGCCGAACACCCTCGTCTTGCGGTTCAGGTCGTCGATGTAGGCGGCGGCGACATGGGAGAAGTTGATCGCCACCTCGGAGTCGTCCCTCGTCTGGATCGTCTGTACCGCTCCGGTGCGGACGAAATGCGAGAGATCCTTGGTCAGCCGTTCGGTTTCTTCCGCCGTGAGCGCGAAGAGCAGCGGCTCGCCGCCGGCGACGAGATGAAGGACGAGCGCGGGTTTCTGGTCTGCCATGAATCCATGGCACCAGCCTTGATCACGGCCGGGCAAGCGGGTTCGCTGCGGGCGTATCGGGTGTGTGGACTACGTTCATCCCGACGGACAAGACACCCGCGGGGGGAAATGGCGATGCCGCATTCGTTCTCGTTGTCGCTGGCGGCGGTGGACATCCTGCTCGAACACGGCCGTTTCGGTCCGGCGCCCGTCCCGTTCGAGGTCCCGCACATCGGCACGACGACCGACCAGCGCGCGATGGTTCGCGAGGCGGTCTTCCGCGACCTCGAAGGCCGCGGCATGATGCGCGGCGGCAGGCTCGACGCCGACGTCGAACTCGCGCTCGCCACGTTCGCCGCCCCGCAGCTCGCGGTCTGGACGGTCGCGCAGATGGACGGGGACAAGCAGCTGTTCGCGCGGGCGGCGACGAACGGGCAGTTCGCGGTCCTCGCGCGCCAGGACGAGAACCTGCTCGTGTTCGAAGAGACCAGGCCGACCGCGATCGTCGCGTCGATCGTCGACCTCCTGCCGCTCACCCCGGCGGGCCCCGGCCAGTCGGTCACCATCGCGAAGCCGGTGAGCGCGCCGAAGCGCCCGCGGAACGACGATGCGTACGACCCCTTCGCCCAGGTCAGCGGTCCTCGTTCCCACGGGTCGAATCCCCAGCAGCGGCAGGTGGAGCGGATCTTCGAGAAGCCGATGAAGCGAGTGGGCCAGTTCAGCGTGTTCATCCGCGGCGGCCAGGTCTTCCCGCCGCTGGCGTGGTTCGACACGGAAGCGGGCCGGTTCATGATGACTTCGCGCCAGGCGACCGACGGGCAAAGCTGGCTGACCTACGCTCCCGCCGACAACGCGAGGATCGCGCAGCAGCTGTACGCCCAGCTCGAAGGCCAGTTCTGAACCGCCGGGAACCGGCGTGACGCCCGTTTCGTCACAGTTCCGGTGGGATCTCCGGTGATCGGAGAATCACCGTTGCGCTGAGTGCCCGGCTAGTAGACTTCCGGGCGAAACGCACGGGCGAGCAGACGATGCAGTGGGGCGGGCGATGGCTTTCGAAGCGGACGGCGGACAGGCGGCACCGGACTTCTCGATCGGCTCCGCCATGGGGGCGGCGGCCAAGTACGTGGAGGCGGGTGGCCTGAACCAGGCCGCGATCGCCAAGGTCAGCGCCGAAACCCAGAAGCTGGTGGCGGCCGCGAAGAGCGGCGGCTTCAAGATCACCGAGGAAGGCGTCAAGCCCCTGCGTGAGGCGCTCGCGAACATGTCGGAGGAGCTCAGCGCCCTCGGTACCCGGACGACGCGGCTTTCCGAGGCACCCCAGCTCGGCGACCACCCGTACGGCAAGGCCGTCGCGGCCCACGACCACAAGGGCGCCGCGCAGGCGAGCAACTCCGCGAGCGCGGTGCTCGAACAGTTCAAGCAGGTCGTCCGGGACGCCGACGAAGCGCTGGCCAGGGCCGCGGGGCTGTACAAGGGTGTCGAAGACCGCGCGATCGACGCCACCAAGAAGATTCAGGCCTGAGGGACGATGAAGAAACTCTGTGTGCTGCCGCTCGCCGCGGCCGCCCTGGTATTGGCCGCGTGCTCCAGCGAGAAGCCCGGGAGCGCGAGCCCGGCACCCTCGGCGCCACCCGCCCAGACCGGCGCGTCCAGCTCGGCGCCCGCCACCGGCGGTGGCGACACCAAGTCGATCGATCCGTGCTCCCTCCTCAGCGCGGCCGATCTCTCGTCCTACGGGACGTTCAAGGCTCCGGTGACGCTGAACGAAGGCGGAGCCCGCGCCTGCCAGTTCACCAAGGAGGCGGCGAGCGCCTCGGACAGCCTGACCGTCTCCGTCGACCTCCGTGACACGCAGAACATCGACAGCGTCAACGACGGCGGGAACGGCAAGACCACCGGGAACGTGAACGGGCGCAAAGCCGTGCTCGTGCCGAAACCGCCGTCCGGCTGCTTGATGGCACTCGAACTCACCGCTTCGGCGCGGGCCGACGTCCTCGTGGACGCCATCGACCCGAAGCAGGCCTGCGAGGTCGCCGAGAAGGTCGCCGATACCGTCGAACCGAAGCTTCCGAAGGGCTAAGGGGGAATCAGGATGAACACGAAGACACCGAACCTGAGCGAGAAGCAGGTCTCCGACCTTTCTCCCGCGGCACGGGACGCGTACTTCCAGCAGAAGGCCGAAGAGGGTGTCGACCCCAGCGACGGCTGGCTGTTCGGCGCGGTCAATCGGTTCATCGCCTCCGGGAAGGCCCACCAGCAGTCGCAGGAGGTCGGCGACAAGAACGTCGACCAGCTGACCAAGAACAAGGACGTCCAGTACGTCGAGGGCCTGGAGCCGTCGAACGCGGACTACCAGGGCTACGACCACGAGAAGCTCGAACAGTTCGTCAACAGCAACCTGAACGTCGAACAGGTCGCCGACGTCTCGACCGCCTACCACGAGATCCACAAGGCCTTCGACTCCTTCGCGAAGACGATGGACCAGGCCGTCACCGCGTCGCAGGGCACCTGGGAAGGCGACGCGGCGGGCAACGCGCAGGGGTACTTCAAGAGCCTCAGCAAGTGGTCCGAGACCAACTCCCAGAACGCCAAGCTCGCGTCCGAGACGATCTACGACCAGGGCACCGCGGCTTCCACCGTGAAGAACACGATGCCCAAACCGATCCCCTTCAACTGGAAGGAAGAGGTCGGGGGGTGGATGACGTCGAACCCGTTCAATCTCGGCGAGAACATCGACAAGTCCATCCAGAAGCAGAAGGACAGCCAGGAAGCGCACACCCAAGCGGCCTCCGCCATGCACAGCTACGACAAGGCGCTGTACGACGCCGCGTCGAAACAGCCGGCGTTCGCCGAGCCGCCGAAGTTCGGTGTGGGTGGTGGCGGCGACATTTCCGGCGATCGTCATCTGCGATATGACCTGCCGCCCGGCTCGAACAACCCCGGACCCGGCAACCCTGGCAACACCTACATCCCGCCCGGCAGCCGTGGCGGGGGTAGCGGCGGTGGTGGAGGGGGCGGTGGCGGCTACGGCACGCCCAACCTTCCCGGCCCCGGCAGCAGCACCGGCTCCGGCAGCATCCCGTCGGGGACGACGCCGTCCGGCTTCCAGAACACGCCGGCGCCGATCAGCACCCCCGGCCCCAACAACAACACCGCGATGCCGATGGGCCCCATGCCGATGGCGCCGCCCATGATGGGTGGCGGCATGGGCGACTCGGACTACAACAGCCGCACCGGCCGTGGTGGCGGCGGCGGAAGCGGGTTCGGTCCCGGCAGCGGTGCCGGGGGCTCCACGCCCGGTTCGGGCTCCGCGTCCGGCGCGGCCCGCCCCGGCGGGATCGGTGCCGCCGAAGCGGCGGCAGGCCGCGGTATGGGCGGTCTCGGCGGTGGCGCCGCCGGTCGCGGCGGGCCGGGTATGGGCGGCGGTATGGGCGGCCGCGGTCAGCAGGCGGACGGGGACGAGGACACCGAGCACCAGCGTCCGACGTACCTCGTCGAGGGTGACCCGGACGAGGTCTTCGGGACCGACATGCGCACCGCTCCGCCGGTCATCGGCGAGTAGACGTACGAAAAAGGGGCCCCTCGTGTGAGCGAGGGGCCCCTTTTGCTTTGTCTCAGTAGCGGTAGAACTTCTCCTTGCGGCCCTGCCGCACGAGCTTGAGCCACTGCAGGAAAGCCTTCGGGTCTCGCTTCACACCGATGAAGTACAGGCCGAATCGCACCACTTCGAGCGCGCCGATCTTGCGCATACCCGGCTGGGACAGCAGGTATCCGCGGTTGCGATAGGTGTAGTAGCGCTTGACCTCGTTCTCCGGGTCCTGCGCGTGGAACCGGCCGCCCAGCATCGGCTTGAACTCGTCCGAGCCGTCCGGGTGCAGGTACGCGGTCTTGAGCGAGGTGCCGAACGGCAGCCCGGACCGCACCAGGCGCCGGTGCAGTTCGACCTCGTCGCCGCGGAAGAACAGCCGCAGATCCGGCACGCCGACGACGTCCAAAGTGGACGCGCGGAACAACGCGCCGTTCATCAGCGAGGCGATCCCCGGCAGGAAGTCGTCGCCCAGCTCCGACGACGAACGCTTCCAGGTCAGCCCGCGCCGCAACGGGAACGCGAGCTTGTCCGGCGCGTCGATATTGGACACCACCGGCGAGATCTCGGCCAGATCCCGCTTCTCGGCCTCCTCCAGGAGGATCGCGAGGACGTTCTCGTCGGCGGGGCGGCCGTCGTCGTCGGCCAGCCAGACCCAGTCCGCGCCCAGCGAGAGCGCGTGCAGCATGCCGAGCGCGAACCCGCCCGCGCCGCCGAGGTTCCGGTGCGAAGGCAGGTACGTGACCGGCAGCGGGTAGTTCTCGACGATGTCCCGCGCCGACTTGTCCGGCCCGTTGTCGACCACGACGAGGTGGTCGACCGGGCGCGTCTGCGCGGCGATCACCTTGAGCGAGTCCGCGAGCAGTTCCCGCCGATGGCGCGTGACGACGACGCCGACGACGGCGCCTTCGGGCAACTGCCGGGTCTCGCTGGTCATCCTTGACCGCCGTTCGTCGTCGCCACCGGGTCGGGCTCGAGGCCGAACCGCTCCAGCGTTTCCTGGCTCATGTTCTCGAACGGGTCGCGCCCCTTGTAACCGGTCAGCACGTCGCGCAGCGAACCGCGCTGCTTGACGTGTCCCTCGTCCATCCAGATGGCGGAGTCGCAGAGTTCGAAGAGGAACTCGTCCGAGTGGCTGGCGAACACCAGGATGCCCGATCGCTTCACCAGCGCCTTCAACCGATCTTTGGCCTTGTTGAGGAACGCGGCGTCGACCGCGCCGATGCCCTCGTCGAGGATCAGGATCTCCGGGTCGATCGAGGTGACCACGCCCAGCGCCAGGCGGACCCGCATACCGGTCGAGTACGTCCGCAGCGGCATCTGCAGGTAGTCGCCGAGCTCGGTGAACTCCGCGATGTCGTCGACGCGGGCTTCCATCTGCTTCGCGGTCATCCCGAGGAACAGGCCGCGGATGAGGATGTTCTCCAGCCCGGAGATCTCCGGGTCCATGCCGATGCCGAGGTCGAAGACCGGCGCGATCTTGCCGGAGATCTTCGCCGAACCGCGGGTGGGCTCGTAGATGCCGGACAGCAGCCGCAGCAGCGTCGACTTCCCGGCACCGTTGTGGCCGACGAGGCCGACCCGGTCGCCTTCCCGCAGCTGGAGCGTCACGTCGTGCAGGGCTTCGATGATCGGCACCTTGGTCTCGGTGCCGATCTTGCCGCCGACCTTGCCCAGCACCTTCTTCTTCATGGAGCGGGTCTTCGCGTCGAAAATGGGGAAGTCGACGTAGGCGTTGTGCACATCAATGCTGACCATCTGTCACACCCAATAAGAGACGCGGGAACGGTAATTGCGCATCGCGACCAGCGCGAGGACCCAGCCGACGACGGTGATGCCGAGCACCACGTACCAGCTGTTGATGCTGACTTCCTGCCCGATCAGTGGTGCGCGCACGATCTGGATGAAGTGGAACAGCGGATTGCCATGCACGAACGGCAGTGCCCACGAGGTCGCGGCCCGCGCGCCGCCCGCCAGCAGCTGGTCGATCGGCCACACGATCGGCGTCATGTAGAAGAGCAGCTGGATGAGTGAGTTGATCACCTGCGGGATGTCGCGATAGCGGGTCGAGATGATGCCCAGCAGCAGGGTGACCCAGCCGGCGTTCAACGCGAGCATGAAGAAGCCTGGGATCGCGGTGAGCGAGTACCAGCCGATTCCGGGGTGGCAGATGCCGGAGAAACCCGGATTGCAGTTGCCGGTGTTCAGCGAATAGTCGTGGTTGAGCGCGCTGAAGAAGATCGCGATGACGATCACGTAGACGATCAGGTTGTGCACCAGCATCAGAGTCTGGCGCCAGACCGTGCGCAGCACGTAGACCGAGAGCGGCGCCGGGAGCTGTTTGATCAGTCCCTCGTTGGAGATGAAGGTCTCCATGCCCTCGGACAGGCAGCCGCTGATGAAGCCCCAGATGATGAAGCCCGTGCTGAGGTAGGGCAGGAAGGTCTCGATCGGCATGCCGAACAGCTGTGAGTACAGCAGCCCCAGGCCGAGCGCGATGACACCCTGGCTGATCGTGATCCAGAACGGGCCGATCACCGAGCGGCGATAGCGCTGCTTGATGTCCTGCCAGCCGAGGTGTCCCCACAGCTCTCTGGCGGCGAAACCGGTCTTGATGTCGGCGAACGCGCGCGAAAAGGTCTTGCTGTCCGAAATCGGCGGAACCGAGGTCGGCGCAGCACCGTCGGCGGCGTGAACCGTGCTGGTGGCATGCACGGGAACGAGGGTACCGATGGAGCCGATGGTGCCTGGGCCGCCCCGCCCCGAGCAGGTTTCCCGCTCCCTCTCCGGTAACGGTGTGTGCGGCGTTACGATGCACGAATGCCGGTCCCCGACAGAACGGCTTCGGATTCGAAGCCTGCCCGGCGCGCACTGTATTACCTGGTCGCGCCGGTCGGTCACCCCAACTATGGTGACGAACTCATTGCCGCGAGTTGGCTCCGGCATCTGGCCGAAGTGGCCCCTGACGCGGATGTATGGGTGGACACCCATTCACCCGGTCCCGCCGCCGTACTCCTCGACGGCCTGCATCCCCGAGCGAAGTTCACGGACACCTTGTGGCGGCTGTGCTGGGAGGCCTCGTCCGAGGACCCGTGGCAGGCCGCGGCATGGGTCCGGGAAGCCATCCACAACCCCGGGATGATGCCCAGGCTGCATCACGGGATCGAACTGCTCGCGACGGTCGACGTGATCCACGTCGTCGGGGGCGGCTACATCAACAAACTGTGGCCCAAGCAGATCGGCCTCCTGGCCGGCGCGGCCGCCGCCGCGGAGCGCTCGGGTGGCCGGGCGGCCATGACGGGGCAGGGGCTGTTGCCCGCTTGTGACGACGTCGCGCCGTTGTTGCGTGCGCTGGCCGACCGGTTCGAGATCGTGGAAGTCCGTGACGACGCTTCTGCCGAGTTGCTGGACGTGCCGGTGGGCCTTGACGACGCGTTCATCGGCATCGGACCGCATCTCTACGAGGAGACCGAGGACCTTCCCGAGGTCATGCTCTGCCTTCAGTCCGACCTGGTGGAGGTCGGGGTCGGCAAGCTGGCCGGCGCGGTGCTGTCGATGCTGCGGTCCTGGAAGATCCCGCCCGAAAAGATCGGCGTGGTCGAAGGGGTTCCGCGCGTCGACAGGGAGGTGTTCGCGCTCCTCGAGCGGGAATTGCCGGGCGCCCGGTTCTACCCGTTTTCGCACATCTGGACGCACGGACTCCCGGTTTCGCCCCGGCAGACCTGGATCTCCACCAGGTTTCACCTGCACATGCTGGCGGCAGCGGGAGGTGCTTCGGGGGTCGCGGTCTCGATCCACCCCGACTACTACGCGACGAAGCATCGTTCCTTGGCGGCGCTCGGTTCGAACTGGACCCTGCTGGAGGACTTGAGCGAGGTCCCGGATCGGCCGAAGGCGGGTGGATACGCACCCGATGTCTTGGCCGGTTTCAAGAAGGCGAAGCGTGACCTGGCGAAAACCATCTACGCGCCCGTGGTCCGTCCCGAACCGGAGCCGGACGGCCCCGCGGAAGCTCAGGTGACTCCGCTTCGGAGGCGGTGGGCTCGGCTCATTCGCAGTTGATCGATCGGGATCGAGGACCACAGCTGTCCTCGATCCTTTCTACCGTCGGCCCCCATGACCGATGAGATCACGCCGTTCACGATCACCGTCCCCCAGCGCGACCTCGACGACCTCGCCGCCCGCCTGGCGAACACGCGCTGGCCGGACGAGCTCGACGGCGTCGGCTGGGGGCTCGGGACACCGCTCGCCTACCTCCAGGAGCTCGCCGAGTACTGGCGGCTCCGCTACGACTGGCGCGCTCACGAGGAGCGCCTCAACGGGTTCCCGGGTTTCCTGACGAACATCGACGGCGCGAATGTCCACTTCCTGCACGCGCGGTCTCCGGAGCCGGACGCGATCCCGCTGGTGCTCACGCACGACTGGCCGGGGTCCATTGTGGAATTCCTCGACGTCGTCGGCCCGCTTTCCGACCCGCGCGCGTACGGCGGCGACCCGGGGGACGCGTTCCACGTCGTCGTGCCGTCGCTGCCGGGGTTCGGCTTCTCGGGGCCGACGACCGACGCCGACTGGGGCACCGGCCGGATCGCCGACGCCTGGACGGTGCTGATGTCGCGGCTCGGATACGAGCGGTTCGGGCTGCACGGCGGTGACTGGGGCGCGATCGTGTCGCGCGACGTGGGCGTCCGCTGCCCCGAGAGGGTGATCGGCGCGCACCTGACGATGCTGCCGCACGCGGTGCCGGAATCCGAGGCCGACCTCGAAGGGCTCACCGGTGAGGAACTCGCGCGCGGAGAGGCGGCGCTGGCGCGTGGGCGGGAGTTCCAGACCGGCGAGCTGGGTTACGCGATGATCCAGGCGACCAAGCCGCAAACGCTTGCCTATGGGCTCACCGACTCACCGGCCGGGCAGCTCGGCTGGCTGGTGGAGAAGTTCAAGTCCTATTCGGACTCGCGGGACGTCCCGGAGGACGCGATCGATCGCGACGACCTGCTCACCAGCGTGATGCTCTACTGGCTCACCGGCACGGCGAACTCGTCTTCGCGGATTTACGCCGCGCTGGGCCCGGCCTGGGGTGAGGGGCCTGCGAAGTCCACGGTGCCGACCGGCGTGGCCGTGTTCCCGAAGGACACGGGCCTGCCGATCCGGCACCTCGCCGAGCGCACCGACAACGTCGTGCACTGGTCCACTCAGGACCGCGGGGGTCACTTCCCCGGGCTGGAGGTGCCGGACCTGCTCATCGACGACCTGCGGACGTTCTTCCGCCGGTTCCGCTGACCCGGGTCAGAGGTACTGGCCCGGCCCGTGCGACTCGCCGCCGGCCCCGTGCCCGCCCAAAGCGGCGCCGCCCGCGGAAGGGCCGGCCGGGAGCCCGCGCCGCATCTGCTCCAGCTGCACCCGCGCGGCCATCTGCTGCGCGAACAGCGCGGTCTGGATACCGCTGAACAGCCCTTCCAGCCAGCCGACCAGCTGCGCCTGCGCGATCCGCAGCTCGGCGTCGGAGGGCGTCGAGTTCTCGGTGAACGGCCGCACCAGCCGCTCCAGCTCGTCCTGCAGCTCCGGCGCCAGCGCCTGCTCCAGCTCGCGGATGGAGGTCTGGTGGATCTCGCGCACGCGGTTACGGCTGGCGTCGTCCAGCGGCGCGGCGCGGACCTCTTCCAGCAGCTGCTTGATCATCGTGCCGATGCGCATCACCTTGGCGGGTTCTTCGACGAGGTCGCCGAGCGACTCCTCCTGAGCGGACTCGTCGTCGGAGCCGGGGGAGGCGATGCGTGCGGTGCCGACCGGGGTGCCGTCGGGACCGACGACCACCACATGGTGTGGGGAGTCTCCGCCGCCGTCACCGGGGGTGGTCGATTCGCGGGAAACTGGGTCGGTCATGTGCTCCATCCTGGCCTACGTCGGGCGCCGAGCGCAGTGTGGTTTTCGCCGCCGTCTCCGAGCGTAGCGGGAATCGTCGCACCCCGTGTTCGGGCAGCCAACCCCGGGTAAAGCGCCAAACCGCACGTCCGTACGGTGTCCCCATGGCGTTCGACGTCGCTCGTATCCGTGGGCTGTTTCCCGCGCTGGGTGACGGCTGGATTCACTTCGACGGCGCCGCCGGAATGCTCGTACCTGAACAGGTCGCTTCGGCCGTATCCACGGCCATGCGCGCTCCGGTGTCCGGACCGGGTGGAGCGTTTCCGGCCTCCCAGCGTGCGGAAAGCATTGTCACGGCCGCTCGCCGGGCGGTCGCCGACCTGGTCGGCGCCGATCCGGCCGGGGTCGTGCTCGGCCCCAACGCGCCCGATCTCATCCGCCGTCTCGTCGACGCGATGGCCGACCGCTGGACGATCGGCGACGAGGTCGTCGTCTCCCGGCTCGACGAGGAGGCCAACCTCGCGCCGTGGCGCCGCGCGGCGAAACGCGTCGGTGCGGTCGTGCGCTGGGGCGAGATCGACATCGAGACCTGCGAGCTGCCCGCCTGGCAGTACGAGAACCTCGTTTCCGCGCGCACCAAGGCCGTCGCCGTGACGCTGGCGTCCGGTTCGGTCGGCACCCGGCCCGACGTCCCGACGGTGATCGAGTTCGCCAAACGGGTCGGCGCGCTGGTGGTCGTCGACGCGACGTACGCGGCGCCATTCGTGCCGCTCGACCTCAACGCGCTCGGCGCCGACGTGATGGTGGTTTCGGCGCAGGCCTGGGGCGGGCCGTCGGTGGGGGCGCTGGTCTTCCGCGATCCCGAGCTGCTCGAACGCCTGCCGTCGGTGTCGCTCGATCCGGCCGCGCGCGGTCCGGCCCGGATGGAGCTGGGGCCGCACGCGTATCCGTTGCTGGCCGGTCTGATCGCGTCGATCGACTATCTGGCCGGTTTGGACGACGCCGCGATGGGCTCGCGGCGCGAGAAGCTGGTGACCTCGCTGGGTTCGGCGAAGTCGTACCACGCGGGACTTCTGGCGCAGCTGTCCACGGAACTGCGTTCGCTGCGGCACGTGATGGTCATCGGCGACGCCATGCGCCGGATCCCCGCGCTCGCGTTCGCCGTCGCGGGCAAGAAGGCGCCCGAGGTCGCCGAATACCTGGCGTCCCAAGGGCTCTGTGCCTTCGCCGACGACGGCACGAGCGGTGTCTTCGGGTCGCTCGGCGCCGCCGAAGTCGGCGGCGCCGTCCGCATCGGGCTCGCGCACTATTCGAACGTCTTCGAGGTCAACCAGCTCGTCCGGGTGCTGGAAGAGATCCGCTAGCCCGGACCCCGCCCCGCCGCCACCCTCAACGGACAGGCTGCGCCTGACTCGTCAGGATTTAGCCGCAAGCAGGACCTTGCCGAAAACCGTGCCTTCTTCGAGTGCGCGGTGTGCCGAAGCGGCTTCGGCCATCGGGACGACCTGGCCGACGATCGGTTTCACCGAACCCTGCTCCACCAACGGCCACAGCCGCTCGCGGACGTCGGCGACGATCGCCGCCTTCTGCTCCAGCGGCCGCGAGCGGAGCCCGGCGGCGTACACGCTCACGCGTTTGCCCAGCAGCTTGCCGATGTTCAGCTCGCCCTTGACCCCGCCCTGCATGCCGATGATCACCAGCCTGCCGTCGGCTTTCAGCGCGTCGATGTTGCGGTCGAGGTACTTGGCGCCCATGTTGTCGAGGATGACGTCCGCGCCGCCGGTCTCGGCGCGCAGGACCTCGACGAAGTCCTGCTCCTTGTAGTCGATCGCGATGTCGGCGCCGAGCTGGCGGCAGCTCTCCAGCCGGGCTGGCGAACCCGCCGTCACCGCGACCGTCGCGCCGAGAGCCTTGGCGACCTGGATCGCGTGCGTGCCGATGCCGCCCGCGCCGCCGTGGACGAGCAGGACCTCGCCTTCGGACAGCTTGGCGTGCATCACCACATTCGCCCACACGGTGCACGCGACTTCGGGCAGTCCGGCGGCCGCGAGCAATTCGACTTCGGCGGGAAGCGGAAGCAGTTGTCCTGCCGGGACAGCGACCTTTTCCCCATAGCCGCCACCGGCGAGCAAAGCACAAACTTCATCGCCGATTCGCCATCCCTCGACGCCTTCGCCGATTTCGGTGATCGTGCCCGAACATTCGAGTCCGAGAATTTCGCTCGCACCCGGCGGGGGAGGGTAGTTGCCCTGGCGTTGCAGCAGGTCAGCGCGGTTGACGGCGCTCGCGGCGACTTCGATGACGACTTCGCCTTCGCCTGCCGCGGGATCGGGGACCTCCGTCCATTCGAGAACATCGGGATCGCCGGGCTCACGGATGGTGATCGCGTACATACAAACGACCCTATCCCGGTGTCATAAAGTCCGCCGAACGTCGGTTGACCTGTGGCGCAAACCACACAAAGGTGGCGCCCATGTCATATTCGCGAAGAAGCATTGTTCCCTCGATCGTGGTAGCGGCCACCGCCGCGCTCACGGTCGGAATGGCACCGGCTGCGACGGCCACCACCGGGATCGACGGTCCCGCGCTGGCGAAGCAGCTCGTCAACAAGGTGAACGTGAACAACGTCAACCGGCACCTGATCGCCTTCCAGCGGATCTCGGACGCGACCGGTGGCCGCCGTGCCGCCAGCACCGAGGGGCACAAGCGATCCGCTGAGTACATCGCCACGAAGCTGGAGCAGGCGGGCTTCGCGGTCACGCGGCAGGAGTTCCCCTTCACCTACGCGGAGACCCTCGCGGAGAAACTGACGGTCGCGGGCGCCGACGTCCCGGTCATCATCATGTCCTACAGCCCGTCGACGCCGGCGGGGGGAATCACCGCGCCGCTCGCGGTGGTCCCGGTCGACGACACCAGTGGTTGCGAAGCGGCCGACTACGCGGGCGGAGTCGCCGGCAAGATCGCCCTGATCCAGCGCGGTGGCTGCTCCTTCGCGCAGAAGCAGGCGACGGCCGCCGAGGCGGGCGCGCTCGGCGCGATCGTCTACAACAACGTCCCGGGCCCGGTCAACGGCACCCTGGGCGACCCGGCCGCGGGCAAGATCCCGACCGGTGGCATCACCCAGGCCGACGGCCAGGCGCTCGCCACCAAGGCAGGGGCCTCGGTCACCCTCGACCTGCGTGCCTTCCAGGAGGCGCGGACCAGCTACAACGTCCTCGCCGAGACCAAGACCGGCCGCAAGGACAACGTCGTGATGCTCGGCGCCCACCTCGACAGCGTCACCGAGGGCCCCGGCATCAACGACAACGGCACGGGTTCCGCCGCGCTGCTGGAGACCGCGCTGCAGCTCGGCAGCAAGCCCAAGGCCAACAACGCCGTCCGCTTCGGCTGGTGGAGCGCCGAGGAGTTCGGGCTCGTCGGCTCGACGCACTACGTCAACTCGCTGACCTTCGAGCAGCAGCTCGACATCGCGCTCTACTACAACTACGACATGATCGGTTCGCCGAACGCGGCGTACTTCGCCTACGACGGTGACAACTCCGACGGTGTCGGCGAGGGCGCGGGCCCGTACGGCTCGGGTCAGCTCGAAAAGACCTTGGTCGACTACCTGCAGCTCGGCAAGGGCGTCCCGGTCGAGGGCACGGACTTCACCGGTCGCTCGGACTACCAGGGCTTCATTCGCGCCGGTATCCCGGCCGGTGGCCTGTTCACCGGTGCCGAAGGCGTGAAGACCGCCGCACAGGCCGCCAAATGGGGCGGTAGCGCCAACGTTCCTTACGACAAGTGCTACCACCAGGCCTGCGACAACCTCGGCAACGTCGACCGCGTCGCGCTCGACCGCAACTCCGACGCCGTCGCCTGGGCGCTGGGCGTGTACGCGACCAGCACCGAGAACATCAACGGTGTCTCGGGCGCCAAGGCCGCGAAGGCGCGGGAGCTTCGTGCGGCCGAGCGGTCGCAGCAGCGGAGCCTGACGGCTTCGGTCCACGCTGACGACCACCACGTCGCCGCCTGATCGGAGTACTTGAAGCCCCCTTCCCCGCGTCTGGCGCGAGGAAGGGGGCTTCGGCGATGCTGTGGGCGTGGAGTACGTGTCCAGAGTGCCGCGGCCGCCGCTGGACGGGCTGATCGACGACCTCTACCACCTGGCGGGCGCGCCGCCGTACGCCCGGCTGACGTTGCCGCCGATGCCCGGGGCGTTCCTCATCGTCAACCTCGGGCCGCCGTTCCGTATCCGCGCCGGTGCCGAAATCGAGGCGGCCGAGTACGCCGACGGCTGCGTGGTCACCACGCCCACCCGCGCGCTGGAGTTCGGCTATCCGCCCGGGACACGGTCGGTGGGCGTGCACTTCAAACCGTGGGGTCCGGCGCAGTTCCTGCCGATGCCCGCGGCCGAGCTGTGCGACCGGCCGGTGACCCTGGAGCAGGTTTGGGGCAGGCCCGCCGTCGCCGAACTGCGAGACCGGCTGGCCACGGCGGACGGACCGCACGAGATGCTGACGCTGCTCGAAGAGGAGCTGATGCGTCGGCTGCGCGAGACCGCCGGACTGGGGCTGGTCCGCCATACGAGCGGCGTTCTCGCCGCGACCGGTGGTGCGGTGGCGATCGGCGGCCTGAGCGCCGCGGCCGGGGTCAGCAGCACTCATCTGGCACAACGGTTCAAGCAGCTCGTCGGCGTCACGCCGAAGCGGCTGGCCCGCACGTACCGCCTCACCGCCACCGTGTTCGCGATCGACCCCGCCGGGCCGGTCGATTGGGGCGCCCTCGCCGGCGAGGCCGGTTATTTCGACCAGGCCCACTTCGGCCACGAGTTCCGTGAGTTCACCGGGCTCACGCCGACCCGGTATCTCGAAGTCCGGCGGCGCTTCCTGCGGGAACATCCCGGCCACGCGCTGGACGGCTGGCCGCTGCCCGCCGATTGATTTCTTACAAGAGCGACGGCTCGCGAGCCGCTAGTTTCGGGGCACCCCCAAGCAGAGGAGAGCCCGTGGGCAAGGTGGTCATGTACGCCTCGGTGTCGGTGGACGGCTTCATCGCGGACGAGAGCGACCAGCCCGGACCGTTGTTCGATTGGCTGACCGGCGGTGACGTCCCGTTGGACGAGAGCGGTGCGCTCAAGGTGTCGCAGACCTCCTACGACTACACCCGGCCGTACTGGGACGAGATCGGGGTGACGATCGCCGGCCGTCACGTCTTCGACCTGACCGACGGCTGGGACGGGAATCCGCCGAGCGGGATCGACCACGTGGTCGTCGTGACGCACCGCCCGGCGCCCGAGGGCTGGGACCCCGCGGCGCCGTTCCACTTCGTCGACGGCGTCGAGGCGGCCGTGGCCAAGGCGCGGGAGCTCGCGGGTGACCGCGTGGTCGAGGTCGCCGCCGGCGACGTCGGCGGCCAGGCGCTGGCCGCGGGCCTCGTCGACGAGGTGCGTATGGACGTCGTTCCCGTGGTGTTCGGGTCCGGCAAGCGCTACTTCGGGTCGGTCAAGGCGCAGCACCTGCTGGAGGATCCCGACGTGGTGCTCCAGGGCGACCGGGTGCTGCACCTGCGTTATCGGGTGCGGCGTTGAGGTCTCAGCCCAGGCTCCTGGCCGCGAAGGTGTCGCACCGGGCAGGCTCGCCGGTCTCGAAGCCGGTGGTGAACCACTTCTTCCGCTGCGCCGAAGTGCCGTGGCTGAACTTCGACTCGTCGACCCGGCCACCGCCGAGCTTCGACTGGATGTAGTCGTCACCGATCCGCGAAGCGGTGTCCAGCGCGGAGTCGATGTCCCCCTGGGTGACCCCGGTGATCAGCGGCCGCCCGGATTCGGTCGGGGTGGTCGTGGCGTGGTTCGCCCAGACACCGGCATAGCAGTCGGCCTGCAGTTCCAGCCGCACGGAACCGGATGTCGGCCCGCTCCCGGTGCCCTTTTTGGACACTCCGGTGAGGTTCTGCACGTGGTGCCCGTATTCGTGGGCCAGCACGTACGCCTCCGCGAAAGGCCCGCCCTGTGCGCCGAACCGGGTGCGGAGTTCGTTGAAGAAGGCGAGGTCGATGTAGACCTCGGAGTCGCCAGGGCAGTAGAAGGGCCCGACGTCCGAAGTCGCGCTGCCGCAGGCGGTGTTCACGCCCCCGTTGAAGAAGTTGGTGACGGCCTTGCGGTAGGTCGACCCGGACCGCTGGAACTCCTGCCCCCAGTAGTCCTGGATCGAGTTGATGAAGCCGACGATCGCGCAGTCGTGGTTCCGGTTCGCGTCCGCGCCGGTCTTGCACTCCTGCGACAGCGACGTGTTGTCCATCTGCTGTCCGGTGCCCACACCGCCGAGGCTGCCCGAAGACGGGCTTAGGCTCACGCCGCCGAACTGGGAGAGCAGGAAGTAGATGACGAGGCCGACCACGCCGAGCCCGCCGCCGCCGAGTGCCACCCGGCCGCCGATACCGCCACCACCGCCGCCGCGCAGATCCTCGACCTCGGAGGTGTCCAGTCCCGCGCCTTCGTCGAATCGCACGGGGGAAAGCGTAACCGGAAGACCCCGGATACGCCTGGGTGCGGCCACCCGCGGGCGCCGCACCCAGAACTACCGAGGTTGTCTTGTTCCGATCGCCGGTTGGCCGCGATCACCGGGCCGGCGCCGGGCACTGCCGAGGCGGTCGAAGAGGCCGCGAACCCGAAACAGGCCGGAGTGACGCCGAATGCGCGAGAATTGTCGAGCGCATCTTGAGATGCCCGCGCTCATCGCTGTTCACAGTCGCGACCGACCCGGTCCTTTCCGTTCCGGTCGCGGGGACACAGCAGGCGGTCAACCGCGAGAATCACCCGCCATACCACCACCTGACCCTTCCCGGCTGGGGAGCAGGTCGGCGACCCTTCGAGGAGATCGCCCGTTACTTGCCCGACCATCCGCTGACAAGCAGAATGCGCCTTTTCGCGCCGAGTCTCAACCTTTTCGTGACCCTCCTTCGGGCGAATGTCCCGCCGGGTTTTTCACGGCCGAAAAGTGACCGGCGGGTATGCGCCTTGTGCGATCAACGCTCTACGCTGCGTGGATGGCGGTGGAGCAGAAGGAAGTGCGCTGGCTGTCCGAGTCCGAGATGGTGGCTTGGCGCTCGTACATCGTCGCCACCATGCGGCTGCGGCAGCGTCTGCATCGCGAACTCTCCGAGCGCCACGAAGTCACCCTCGCCGATTACGAGGTCCTGGTCTGCCTTTCGCTCCAGCCCGACCGGCGGATGCGGATGACGGAGCTGGCGAGCATGCTCGGCTCGACCAAGAGCAGGCTTTCGCACCAGATGGTCCGGCTGGAGGCCGACGGTCTCATCCGCCGCACGCGCGACCCGGCGGACAAACGCGGTGTCGTCGCGGAGATGACGGAAAGTGGCGCGGAACTGCTGGAGGGCGCCGCGCCGACGCATGTCGAGGGGGTCCGGGAGCATCTGATCGACCTGCTGAGCCCCGAAGAGCAGCAGGTGCTGGGTCAGGCCTTCGGGCGGGTGCTGGATCACCTGTCGGAGATCGACGGCCTTCCGCGTCTGCCGCCGGTCACTTCTTGAGGGAGTCGAGCCGCGCGGCCTGACGGGTCAGGTGCGCGCGCTCGGCCAGGTTGACCGCCTTGGCGGCGGCCTCGCCGTACAGCCGCGCCGCCGTCGTCAGGTCGCCGTCGCGCTCGTGCAGGTACGCCGCCACCGCCGCGTACCGGGGCAGCGAGTCGTCCAGTTCCGCGAGCGCGGCCAGGCCCGCGCGCGGTCCGTCCGCCTCGCCGACGGCCACCGCGCGGTTGAGCCGGACGACCGGGCTGCCGGTCAGCCGCACGAGTTCGTCGTACCACTCGACGATCTGCACCCAGTCGGTCTCTTCGGCGGTGGGCGCGTCGGCGTGGAGTGCCGCGATGGCGGCCTGCGCCTGGAACTCGCCCAGCCGGTCACGGGCCAAGGCCGCCTGAAGGATCTCGACGCCCTCGGCGATCAGGCGCGTGTCCCAGTCTCCGCGGTCCTGTTCGGCGAGTGGCACCAGCTCGCCGCCGGGAGCCGTCCGCGCGGCGCGCCGGGCGTGGTGGAGCAGCATGAGGGCGAGCAGGCCCGCGACCTCGGGATGGTCGATCGAGGCCGAGAGACGGCGGGTGAGCCGGATGGCTTCGGCGGCGAGGTCGACGTCGCCGGAGTAGCCCTCGTTGAACACCAGGTAGAGCACGCGGAGCACGGTGGCGACGTCGCCCGCCTGGTCGAAACGCACACCTGAGACGGTGCGCTTGGCCCGGCTGATGCGCTGCGCCATGGTCGCTTCGGGCACCAGATACGCCTCGGCGATCTGGCGGGTGGTCAGCCCGCCGACGGCGCGAAGGGTGAGCGCGACCGCCGAAGACGGCGTCAGCGACGGGTGGGCGCACAGGAAGTAGAGCTGCAGCGTGTCGTCCGCCTCGGGGACGGGCCCGGGAGCGGGCTCGTCGTCGACGAGGTCCTCGCGCCGGCGACGGGCGGCGTCCGACCGGGCCATGTCGAGGAATTTGCGCCACGCGACGGTGACGAGCCAGCCTTTCGGGTCCTTCGGCCGGTCGCCGGGCCAGACGCGGACGGCTTCGATCAGCGCTTCCTGCACGGCGTCCTCGGCCGCCGCGAAGTCGGCGCCTCGGCGGACGAGGATTCCGAGGACGTTCGGCGTGAGGCTACGGAGCAGGGCCTCGTCCGGTTCGGCGCTCACTCCGTGATGACGAGCTGCTCGCCCAGGACCGGGCGCACTTCGAGCCATTCATGGATCGGCTTCCCGCCCGCTCCCGGTGCGGCCGACAGCTCGCCCGCCAGTTCGAGTGCCCGCTCGTAGCTGTCGACGTCGATCACCATGAAGCCGGCGATGAGGTCCTTGGTCTCGGCGAAGGGGCCGTCGGTGACCGGCGGCTTGCCCTCGCCGTCGTACCGGACGAAGGTGCCTTCGGGGGCGAGAGCCTGCTCCTGGACGAACTCGCCGGTCTCGACGAGGCGGGCGGCGAAGTCCTTCATGTAGTTCATGTGCGCCGTGATCTCGTCCGGGGCCCAGTGGTCCATCGGCACGTCGTTGACCGCCGCCGGAGCGCCGCGGTAGTGCTTGAGCAGCAGATACTTGGGCATGCCGGAAGGGTAACGGCAGTCTGCCGGTCCTTCTGCCTGGTGGTCTATACCTCCGACCTCTAGCGTTCTTGTCGCGTTCCTCTCTCGCGAAAGGAAGAGCCCTTGTTCCAGGCGAAACGGCTGCTGGTCATAGTCGGTCTCCTTGGTGGTTTGCTCGTCGGGGAGGCCGCGGCCTCCGACAAATTCGCGGTTTCCGTCGCCAAGGACCACAGCCATCCACTGCCACCCGGCGCCGCCCCCGTGGCGCCGCTCGCTCCCGCCGTCGCTCAGGCGCAGGTCGCCGCCAATCCGGTGGTCTGCGAGGGCGACGGGGTATCCGGCAAACGCGTCGAGCTGGTCTACGTCCGTGAGGCCGGTCAGCCCGACCGGTACACGACCGTGGTGCCGTCTCTGCGCGCCTACGCGTCCGGGATCGACGACGCGTTCAACGACAGCGCCGCGGCGACAGGCGCCAGCAGGCACCTCCGGTACGTGACGACCGCGGGCGCGGGCTGTCAGGTCGCCGTCGCGAACCTCGTGGTGCCCGACGGCACGTATCTGTCCGGTGCCATCCGCGACCGCGCCATCCAGGCCGGTTTCTTCAACGCCGACCGCGACTACATGCTGTTCTCCGACAACCCGCACACCTGTGCCGGCACGTGGGGCGACAGCGACGACCAGCCCGGTCCTGCCAACGCCTTCAACAACGGCAGGCACTACACGGAGATCGCCGTCCCGTGCTGGGGTGTCAACGCCGCCGCCCACGAACTGGGCCACATGCTCGGCGCCGTCCTGCCGGGCGCCCCGCACTACCAGGGTGGCGGCCACTGCTCCCAGGAATGGGACCTGATGTGTTACGGCGACACCCAGTCCTTCGACTGCACGGAACGCGATTTCGATCGGCTGCTGGACTGCGGCAACGACGACTACTTCAGCACGAACCCGGCCCCCGGCAGCTGGCTCGCCACCCACTGGAACGTCGCCAACAGCGCCTTCCTGATCAAGAAGGACACCCCCGACAACGACGACGGCCACGCGCGGGGCGGCAAGACCTACGTCATCACCGGCGCGAACGGTGACGCCATCGACGTCGTGGGTTCGTCGACCGGCGGCCTCGTCAATCTCAGCCACCGGCCGCGCAACGACTCCATGAGCCAGAAGTGGATCCTCGGGTACAACACGGGATTGCAGCTCGTCAACGCCAACAGCCAGCTGTGCGCCGACAGCGCGCAGAGCGGGACGGCGCCGGGTACGCAGATCCTCCAGTACAACTGCAACGGTCAGAACGGCATGCGGTGGGCGTTCCAGCCGCTCGGCAACGGCAAGGTGGCGATCTTCAACTACCTGACCGGCTACGCGATCACCGACGGCGGCGCGTATCCGGCCCCGTTGGTCCAGCAGCCCTACACCGGGGCGGCCAATCAGCAATGGACGCTGAACCCCGTCGCCGACCCCGGCCCGAAGGCGGGCACGAAGTACTACCTGACGGTCGCCACCAACGGCAACAGCGCGGCGGTCGTCGACGGTTCGTCGTCGGCGGGCGCGAAGATCACCCACGTCGCGCGGCAGAACGACAACGGCCAGAAGTGGCGGCTCGCCGACGCGGGCGGCGGGTACTGGAAGATCTCCAACGAGCGCAGCGGTCAGTGCCTGCGGCCGGTCTCCGGCAGTACCGCGGAGGGCGCGCTCCTGGAACAGACGCACTGCGGTTCGGCCACCAACCAGCAATGGAAGCTGCTCCGCAGCGCCGACATGCGCTACGGGCTGGTGAACCGGGCCAGCCTGCTGGCGGTGCGGCAGGTCAACAACGGGACGGCCTCGATCCTGGAGCAGCGGCCCTTCCACGGCGGCCGCAGCGATGAGACCGTCTGGGCTCTCGTGCCCGCGTGAACGCGAAGCTCCCCAGGCCCGCGGGCCTGGGGAGCTTCGGTTTCAAGACTGGCGGTAGCGGTGGGATTCGAACCCACGGAGGACAGAGCCCTCGCATGTTTTCAAGACATGTTCCTTCGGCCGCTCGGACACGCTACCGCTGTCGAGGGTATCCGACTGGCTTTTGTTGTAATGCTTCGGATCTAGTCGAAGTCCCAGTCGGTCAGGATTCCCACGAAGATGAAGCCCGCCAGGAGCAGGACGATGATGGCGACGCCGATGTAGCCGATGATGATCGCCGCGAGCGCCATCCCCTGACCGCCCGCTTCCCCGCGTTTGGCCTTGGAATGCGCGATATGCCCCATGATGACGCCCGCGATCGACGGCAGGCCGCTGCAGGCGACCAGGCTGGCGATCGACACGACCAGCGCCGCGATCGCCAGGCCCTGCTCCTGCGGCGGTTGCGGCGGGCCGTACCCATAGCCCGGCTGCTGGTACGGCTGCCCGTACGGAGGTTGCTGGCCGTAGGGCTGCTGGTGACCGTAGGGGTCTTGCGGGTATGTCACCCGCTCACCGTAACCGCCCGAGTTCAGGAAGCTTGGCTCTTCGCGGCCTTCGCCGCGATTCGCGCCTGGACCTCGGGACGGCGCAACGGTGGCACCGTCGCCGGCGGCTGACGGCGTGCGGGCAGTTCGGTCAGCAGCCGCCGGGTGATCTCGGTGATCTCGGCGACGGCGGCCTCGAAGGGCTCGCGGGTGGCGTCGGACAGGCTCTGCACCCCGGACACCTTGCGGACGTACTGGCGGGCGGCGGCCTCGATCTCGTCCGGCGTCGCCGCCGGCTCAAGCCCTCGAAGCGTCGTGATGTTCCGGCACATGGCCCGATGGTACGTCCGCCCACCGACGTTTCCGAGTGCTTCGATCACACAGTCGGTTAGAAGCTGCCTCGGTTCGTTGACGCCGAAAAACGCGGTTGGGCACCCTCGGCGGAGTGCCCCTCAGACCCCGTTCTCTTCGCCGCGCACCCGTCGAGCCGATCCCCGAACCGGCCGAACCCTCCCCGATCCCGGAACAGGTCTGGCAGCGCGTCCCGATCGACGCCCTGATCGACCTGGTCACCGAGATCTTCACCGCCCACGATCTGCCGTGGTCGCGCGCCAGGATGGCCGCCGAGGCGTTGTGCCACGGCGATCTCACCGGAACGCCGGAGTCCGGTGTCGCCGAACTGACCCGGCTGCATCTGCCGATGCTGGTCGACGGCACGGTGCGGCCGAGGGCCGAACCGCTGATGATCGCCGACCGCGGCGCCGCGGCCCTGATCGACTACCGCCGCGCGCCCGGGCTGTGGGCCGTGGGCGACGCGATGGACCGGGCGGTGTCCCGGGCGGGCCGGTACGGCGTCGGGCTCATGTCGGTCCGCGGTGTCGGTCCGTTCGGCCGTGCCGGGCATCATGCGGCGAGGGCGTTGCCGCACACCATGATCGGGCTCGTCATGGCGGCGGGCGGTGAGCTCGGGAAGGCCGCGAACCCACTGGGCATGGCCGCTCCCGCGGGCGCGTACCCCGAATTCGTTCTCGACCTGGACACCCTCGCGGATGTCGATAGCGCCGCCGTCGCCGGCTTCGCGCTGTTGGTGGAGATCTTCGCCGGGGTGCTGTCGGGCGTCGGCGACCACGATCACGACACCGGGCTGATGGTGATGGCCATCGCGCCGACGACGCTCCGCAGCGCCGACGGGTTCTACAAGGCGGCCAGCGCGCTGTTCGGCAGCCTGCTCGGCTGGGAGGGCGGCACCCCGGTCCGCTATCCGGGCTGGCGTGAGGCGCAGTACCTCGAACAGTGCCAGGCGCTCGGTGTCCCGCTGAACGAGCCGGTGCACCGCGAACTCGAAGACCTCGCGAGGGCGTTGCGCCTGGCGCCGTTGCAGGGCCGCTAGTTTCGCGTGCTCGGCCCAGCCGCGGCCGTGTCGTCCGTTCAATCACGCGTGTCGTCCGTTCAATCACGCGAGAGGCACGGGACCGCTAGGCCAAGACGACGCGGCCGCCTTCGCCGCCGACCTCCACGACGTCGCCGTTCGTCAGCTGACGCCCGCGCCGGACCTCCACCTCGCCGTTGACCGTGACCTCTTCGGCGTCGAGGAGGTCTTTGGCGTGCGAACCGTCTTCGGCCAGGTTGGCCAGTTTGAGGAACTGGCCGAGGCGGATCGGCTCGCCGGTGATCGGGACGTCGTGGATGCTCATGGGGAGATCATCCCCGGGCGTCCATCTTCCGGTACAAGGTGGCGACGTCGGTGTCGAAGTAGCTGCTGTAGGACGTGTCCGGATCGTCCCCGCCGTACAGGTAACCGCCGATCACGCCGACGACGGTGCCGAGTTCGGTCTGGGGGTCGGCACCGACCACCCACGGGCCGCCGCTGGTGCCGGTCGTGAAGCCGGGGCACGCGACGCGCATCTGGTAGGTGTCGGCCTGGGCGCTTGAGCCGTGGCAGACGACCGGCGCCTCCTGTTCGTCGGGATAGCCGGTCAGGGTGATCGTATGGGCGAATCCGCCGCCGGTGAGCAGCGTGTTGGCGCCGGTGACGCTTTCGAGGGTCTTCGCGGTGCCCGCCTGACGGGCGGTCGCGAAGCCGACGTCGAGGTCCGGATCGGAGGACTCGGCCCAGCCGTCGGGAACCTGCGGATCCGAGACGTCCCAATACCCGTAGGGCGCGACGCCGTCGTGATAGCCGGGCGCGAACGTGATCCCTGTCGCGTATTCGCCGCCTTCGCCGTCGTGGAGGCAATGCGCCGCCGTGAGCAGGAGGTCCCCGGGGGCGCTGTGGACGACGCTGGCCGTGCAGAAATGCGTTCCGTCGAGGAAGAGCGCGCCGATCGCCGGATTGGTCCGAGGAGCACCGGGGGTGGCCGCCACGGTCGCGCCGCCCGCGGTCGCGGCAGGATCCGGCGCAGCGGAACAACCGGACAGAACGACACAGAGCACGAGCAACAGGGCGCGGCGCATCGCCTTCCTTTCGCTCGTCCACGGCCGTCGGGTTCCAGATCACCATAAGTGGTACGCGAACACAGCCCGAATCGATCAACGCACAGCAAGCTCACAGCCGTAGTATGTGTTACCTCCGGTAACAGTCGAGCGGGTTGGAGCGGGTATGAAGTCGTTCACGGACAAGGTCGTGGTGATCACGGGCGCGGGCTCGGGGATCGGCAAGGCGCTCGCGATCGAACTGGCGGGGCGGGGCGCCAGGCTGGCGCTGTCCGATGTCGACGCCGTCCGTGCGGCGAGCACCGTTGCGGAGTGCGAGAAGGCGGGCGCGACCGCGAAGGCGTACGCACTCGACGTCGCCGACCGTGACGCCGTCCTCGCGCACGCCGAGGAGGTCGCCGTCGATTTCGGCGGCGCCAACGTCGTGGTGAACAACGCCGGGGTCGCGCTCGGGGCCACGGTCGAGGAAATGACCTGGGACGACTACGACTGGCTGATGGGGATCAATCTCGGCGGCGTGGTCAACGGCACGAAGGCTTTTCTGCCGCAGGTGATCGCCTCGGGTGACGGGCATATCGTCAACCTTTCGAGTGTGTTCGGCTTCATCGGCGTGCCCACGCAGAGTGCATACAACGCGGCGAAATTCGGGGTGCGGGGGTTCACCGAGGCGCTGCGGCAGGAAATGCTGATCGCCCGGCATCCGGTCAAGGTCAGCTGCGTGCATCCCGGCGGCATCAAGACGAATATCGCCCGTGACGCGCGAGGCGGCGTCGAGCGGGACATCGACAAAGCGGCCGAAGGATTCGAAAAGATCGCGAGGACGACGCCGGAGAAGGCGGCACAGACCATCGTGCGCGGTATCGAACGGGGGACGGCGCGCATCCTGATCGGCCCGGACGCGTATGCCATCGACGCGATTCCCCGTGTGCTCGGCTCTTTTTACCAGCGGCCACTCGCCCTGCTGGGGCGCATGGGAATGAAGCGGCTCTGAACGGAGTAACGCTCCGTGCTCCGGATGGCTCGGGATAACTCGATCGGGGTGCGTTACTTACGGCGGCGTCGGAAATGCACCACAATGCTCAAGTTCGTGATTCCGCTTCCGGAGGTCCCCATGCCGCGCGCCGCCCAGCGCCGTCCGTCGACCGACGCGTTCTCCGCGCCTGTCGAGACCGTCGAACTCCTGGACCGGACGGGAATCATCGCGGCGAGCCTGCCGAAGCGGCGGCGCAGCCCGGAGAACGAACCCGAGCCCGAGCCGATGCCGGTGCGCCCCCCGGTCTGTGAACCGGTCGTGGACAAGGATCTGCGGCCCAAGGCCGTCGTCATCCACCGTCGTGCCCGCTCCTGGCTGGTCGGCGGGGCCGGGGTGGCGCTGCTCGCCATCGGCTGGTTCGCCGGCACCTTCGCCGTCGAGCCGGTCGACGACACCGCCCTGCCCGAGCAGCCGCTGCCCGCCGTGGCGACCCAGCAGGCGGCGCCGCCCGCGCAGCCCGCGCCGCAGGCCGCCCCGGTGACCGTCTACGTCCCGGTCACGGTGAAACAACAAGCGCCCGCGACGAAGAAGAAGCCCGTCAAGGAGCAGGTCGTCGCCCTGCCGCCCGCCGAGACCAAACCGCCGGAGCAGCCGCGTTCCGACACCGGATCGCGGGACAAGCCTGCCGACGGCCTCCGGAGCCTGATGGATCCCGTCGTGGCGAGTTCGCTGGCGATGGAGATGGCGCACGGAATGATGAGCTACGGCCGCTGACCCGTCAGCGTGGCGGCCAGCGCGGAGCCCTCGCCGGGGTCGCCGTGCACGAGTTCGGTGCGGTGCACCACGCGCGGCGAGGACAGGGAAAGCGTGCTCACGCCGGTGAGCACGTCCGCCGGGAGCAGCGCCAGCCCCTGACCGGCGGCGACCAGGCCGAGCAGACCGCGGACGTCGGTCCCGGTGTAGCGCAGGCGACCGCGGAACCCGTCGGTCGAGGCGGATTTCCTCAAGCGCTCCAACGGAATCGCGGTGTCCGGTGCGTCGATCCAGCCCGCGTCGGCGAGTTCGGCCAGCCGGACGGCCCGTCCCGTCATCGGATGGCCCGCGGGTACCGCGACCGCGAGCGGGCGTTCGCCGACGACGGTGGTGGTGAGCGGCCCGGCGTCGGGCAGCGGCAGAGGATCGCTCGGCGCGGTCATCCCGTCGACGAGACCGAGGTCGAGCGTGCCCGCCGCGACCTCCGTCAGGACGGCTTCGCGGCCCAGGACGCGTAATTCGGTGCCGCGTGGCACGGCGGAGGCGACTTCGGCGGTGAGCGACAGCGGGGTCAGCCCGAGGATGACCCGGCCGGTGGGCGCCGCGGTGAGCCTGGCGAGATCCGCGCGGGCGGCGTCGAGCCGGGTCAGCAGCGGGCCGGCGTGTTCGAGGAGACGTTCCCCGGCCCGGGTCGGCGCGACGGGCCGCCGGGTCAGCAGTGTGGTGCCGAGATCCTGTTCGAGCGTGGCGATGTGCTGGGAAATCGCGGACTGCGTGTAGCCGAGGTCGCGGGCCGCCCGCGAGAACGAGCCGCCGCGTGCCACCGCCACGAAGGTGCGGAGCAGATGGGTCTCCATGGTCATCAGTATCGCTTATCGAACCAGCATGGATCATCGTTGGCGCTGAACTCGATTCCCGGGTCAGGATGGCCGCATGACACAGAAAGCCCGGGTCGCCCTGGTCGGCGACCGTTCGGACGGCGTCCGCTCCCACGTCCGGATCCCGACGCTCTTCGCGCGTCTCGCCGAGCGTGACGACCTCGAACTCGACGCCTACTGGATCCCGACCGACGCCGCCGGCGACCTCACCGGTTTCGACGGCGTCTGGCTGGTGCCCGGCAGCCCGTACCGGTCCGAAGCCGGCGCGGTGGAGACCGTACGCGCCGCCCGCGAGAACGGCATCCCGTTCCTCGGCACCTGCGCCGGTTTCCAGCACGCGCTGCTGGAATTCGCGCGGAACGTCTGCGGCCTCGACGGGATCGGGCACGCGGAGAACGCGCCGGACTCGCCCGACCGGCTGATCGTCCCCCTGGCTTGTTCGCTCGTCGGGCACGAGGGCGCCGTCCACGTCACGCCGGGCACCCTCGCGGCACGGGTCCTCGGGGTGGAACGTTCCGTTGAGCGGTACCACTGTTCGTACGGTCTCGACGCCCGGCATCTGGACACCTTGGCGGCGAACGGGGTCGTCTTCAGTGGATTCGACGGCGATGGCGACGCGCGGATCGCGGAACTGCCGGAACATCCGTTCTTCCTGGCGACGCTGTTCCAGCCGGAACTCGCCGGCGACGGAACCCGGCCGCATCCGCTCGTCCAGGCCTTCGCCCGTGCCGCCGCGGACCACGCGAAACTGTCCGTCCACAGTGGACGCTGACGGGCGTCGTGGTCCGGATGGGCGCTGACACTGCGGAAGTGATCGACTACCGTGAGCCAAGGGGAGGGGCTCATGGAGAAGGGGGATTCCGCTCGGAGCACCACGTTCAAGGCCGCCTTCGCGGTCGGCGAGTTCCGGGCGTTGTGGGCGGCGGAGGCGCTTTCGCAGGCCGGTGACCAGCTGGCCAGGGTCGCGTTGTCGGTGCTCGTCTGGGAAAGAACCGCGTCGGCGGGGCTGACCGGGCTCACCTACGGCCTGACGTACCTGCCGACGCTGATCGGGGGCACGCTGTTCGCCGGTTTGGCGGACCGGTATCCGCGGCGGACGGTGATGATCGTCTGCGACCTGCTGCGCGCGGCGCTCGCGGCGCTGATGGCCGTGCCGGGAATGCCGCTCGCGGTGCTGGCCGGGCTGCTGGTGCTCCTGACGATGGCGGGCGGGCCCTTTCGGGCGGCGCAGCTCGCGTTGCTGCCGGACGTCCTCGAAGGCGACCGGTACATCGCCGGGCTCGCGGTCCGCACGATCACCATCCAAACGGCACAGCTCGCCGGATTCGGTGGTGGCGGGCTGGTGATCGGGTTCGTGACGCCCTATTGGGGGCTGGTGATCGACGCGGTGACCTTTGTGGTCTCGGCACTGCTGGTGTCCACAGGGGTTCGTCGCCGGGCGCCCGTCGCCACGGAATCTTCGGTGAAAAGCCGCGTGGCACGGGCTTTCAGTGGTGAAGGCGTCAGAGAACTGTGGCAGGGCAAGGGAATCCGGGTGCTCTTCGGGCTGAAGATGCTCGCCGGGTTCGCCATCGCGCCGGAAGGGCTCGCGGCACCGCTCGCCGTCGGTCTCGGGGCGGGGACTTTCGCGGTCGGGCTTATTCTCGCGGCGGATCCGGTCGGTTCGGTAATAGGATCGTGGATCTTCACGAAATGGGTTCCGGCGCGACGGAAAACGCGAATGGTCGGCATTCTCGCCATCGCATCCGTCGTTCCTTTGGTCTTTCTCTTCTTTCGCCCGCCGCTGCCGGTGTGCCTGCTGTTGATCGGGCTCAGCGGGGCCTTCGCGGCGCCGTACCACCTGCAGGCCGTCGCGTTGATGGCCCGCGCTGTGCCCGACGGCGTCCGGGCACAGGTGATGGGCCTGACCTCGACGAGTTTGGTGACCGTACAAGGAATCGGGATCATGCTCGCGGGCGGTCTCGCCCAGCTGACCGGCCCGTTCGTGGCCGTCGGGGTGGCCGCGACGGTGGCCGTGGCCTCGGCGGGGCCGATGGCGATGGCCTGGAAACGCGCCATCGCCACCGGACCCGATGTATGGCTCCCGGCCGGGAGCCGGGCCGGCTGAATTGATGGGATCAGTCCTCGCGACCGTTCATGATGGCCCTCCCTCCCACTGCTCCATCTGTGTGTTCCGGAATTGACTCGAGCCACCCTCAGTACTACCTCGGATACATTGAAATGTGTACGGAAGGGGGACCGGTGACGATGATTATGGGGGATACGGAACTCGCCGGAGAAGGGACCGGTACACGTCTGAGAGCCTGGGTCCGGCACTGGGAGTTATGGTCCGGACCACGCGGGGTTCCGGCGGTTTTCCTTGTGGTGGAAGGACTTGCGGCGGCAGTAGCCGTAATCGCCCTGCTCCGATCGAACTACGAGACTACGGAATTCGTCCGATTTGGATCACTGCTCGGCCTCGCCGTCCTGCAGGCCGAGCTTTCGCGTTCGGTGGAACGGTTACGGCGCACGCTGTGTGACCGGCCGCATATCAACATGACTTCGGTGTGGACGTTCGCGGGGGTGCTCGTCCTGCCGCAGGGGCTCGCGCTGGCCCTCGGACTGCTCATCTACCTGCATCTATGGCTTCGGGTGTGGCGGGGGATGAGCCATCGCCCGGCGTACCGCGTGGTGTACTGCGCGGCGGCGATCGTGATCTCCTGCCTGGCGTCGGGGGCCATCGTCTCCGGGTGGAACGGCCTGCCCGTCGGGTTCGCCGGCTCGCTGAAGATCGTCGAGGCGGCGGCCGTCTTCACCGTGGTCAACGCGTTCGTCGTGGCGCTCTCGGTGTACCTGCACACCGGGGCGAAGGCTCCGCGTGCGCTGTTCGGCACCGGCGACGACAACCTGCTCGAAATCACCACGCTGGTGCTCGGGACCTCGACCGCGCTGGGCATCGTGCACGCGCCGGCGCTCGTCCCGTTCGTCCTGCTGCCGGTGCTGGTGCTGCACCGCAGTGTGCTGGTGCGGCAGCTGGAGATCGCGGCGAACATCGACGGCAAGACCGGCGTCCTGAACGCGCACGCGTGGCACGCGCTGAGCGAGCGGGAGCTCATGTCGGCGGCCAGGGCGAAGAGCAAACTCGGCGTGCTGATGCTCGATCTCGACCATTTCAAGCAGGTCAACGACGTCTACGGGCATCTCGCCGGCGACGTCGTGCTCAAGGCGGTCGCGGAGGCGATCTCCGAGCACGTACGCGACTACGACTCCGTCGGCCGCTTCGGTGGTGAGGAGTTCGTCGTGCTGCTTCCCGGCGCGACGGAGACCGACGTGCTCCCCGTGGCCGAGCGTGTGCGGCGGGCGGTGATGGCGCTCGAAGTCGAGGTCGCGACCGCTTCGGGGCCGAGCGTCGTGCGGGGGCTTTCGGTGTCGATCGGCGCCGCGGTCTACCCGTCCGGCGGGACCGTGCTGGAACGGCTGCTGCACGTCGCCGACTCCGCGCTCTACCAGGCGAAGAACAGCGGGCGGAACCG
This sequence comes from Amycolatopsis lurida, assembly GCF_900105055.1. Lineage (NCBI taxonomy): Bacteria > Bacillati > Actinomycetota > Actinomycetes > Pseudonocardiales > Pseudonocardiaceae > Amycolatopsis > Amycolatopsis lurida. Next base: position 3,769,036 of record NZ_FNTA01000004.1, on the reverse strand, counting down.
CGTCGTCGCCCTCGCCGCCGCCTGAGCCCCCCGCAATTGGTCACCTACTTGCCCCGGAGCGCGGCCGGGCGCCAGCAGGCGTTCAGGCAAGTAGGTGACCAATTGCGGAGGGTCAGTCGACGTCCATCGCGTCCGGGTCCTTCTTGCCGTAATCCAGGTCGCCCCAGCCGCCCTCGCCGGTCTGGTACTTCGCCCGGTCGGCCGCGCTCGGCTCCGGGTAGTTGTCGTGGATCCGATCGACTTCCTGCTCGTAGGTCTCGCGGTTCTGCCGCTTCATCTCCTCGGGCCAGTCACCGTCCCGGATGGTGTCCCGGGCCATGTGCAGTTCCTTGACGTCGTGGCTGGACAGCGGCGGTGTGGTCGCGGTCGTACCGGGGCCGGTCGAGTAGGTGAGGCCCTTGCCGCTGGCGTGCGCGTCGTCGATCATCTTGTGGTACGAGTCGTCCGCGATCTTGCCGTCGAGGGTGCCGTCGGTGTTCTTGAACCCGTCCCGGAACGCGTAGTCGAGCTGGTTGAGCTGGATCGCGGTGTTCGGATCGCCGCCTTCCAGCGCGTTGCGTTCGGAGTCGCGGTACTCCTGGCTGTTCTTGAAGCCGCTCGGGTTCGCCGATCCTTCCGTCAGGTCCTGGTCGCCCTTGTTACCGGTACCGATATGCGACTTGTGCGCGGGTTTGGCCTCCTGATACGCCCAAGCGTGGTTTTCCAGGTCCTTCTGGTCGTGGCTCGAACCCCGCGCGCCACCACTGCCGCGGCCGATCGCCTCGTAGGGGATCGGGTGCTCTGACTCGTGGGACTGCCCGGACACCTTCTCCCGGCCGTCGGTCTTGAGTTCGTTGTCGTACTTCGCCGTGAGCCGGTTCTGCTCACGGTTCTTCGCGCCGTGTGTGCCGTCGAGGTAGCTCTGCGGTGGGCGCCGCGGCTTCTTCGGCCCCGGCGCCGGTTTCGGCTTGGTGACGCGGTTGCCCGGCGATTTCGTCTTGCCGCCGCCCCCGCGGGTCCCCTTGCCGCAGGTGCCCGTCTTCGGCCTCGTCGGCGCCAGGCCGAGCGGGTCGATCATGTCCGTCGGGTTGCCGACGTAGGCCAGCGAGTCCGACGCCGGTTCGAGGCCGAGCGGGTCGTGCGAGAGGTACCGCCCGGTGGCCGGGTCGTAGTAGCGCTTGAAGTTGTAGTGCAGCCCGGTTTCCGGGTCGTGGTACTGGCCGGGGAAACGCAACGGCGTGTACGCCCGCCCCGGCGGCGAGAGGACCTTGCCCCACAAGGACGTGTGCACATGCCAGGCGACATCGCCCGATTCGTCGAGCAGTTCGCTCGGTGAGCCGACGAGATCGGTGACGATGGCGTGGAACCGGGCGTCCTGTCCGGGGATCCGTTCGATCTGCGTGATCGGCCGGTCCGTGCCCGGCTCCAGGTCCCAGACGACGGCGGTGCCGCCGCGGATCTCTTCGGCGAGCTTCGAGCCGTCCCAGGTGAAGTCGATCTGTTCGAGGATCCGGCCCTGGATGTCGAGGTGCTGCTTGGCGATCCGCCGTCCGAGCGCGTCGTAGTGGTAGAGCCAGCGCTCACCGCCGGGCGTGACGACGCCGGTCAGCCGGTCGTCGGAGTTCCACTGGTACGTCCAGGCACGGCCGGGTTCGCGGCGCGCGATCGTGCGGCCTTCGGTGTCGTGCAGGTACGACGTCGCCCCGGCGCCGGTCATCAGGGTGCCGTGGTAGCGCCGCGGCCCGACGGCCGGATCCGCGCCCGGCCAGCCCGCCTGCGTGATCGCGCCCGCGAGGTTGTAGCCGTAGCCCTCCCGCCAGCCCTGCCCCTGGACGTCGACCACGCGGCCCGCCCGGTCGACCCGCAGCGACCGCGGCCCGGACAGCGCATCGGAGATCGACGAGACGAGCCCGTCCCGCAGGTAGCCGTACTCGCGGTGCTGCACGACACCCCGGCCGGTGGACACGGTCTGGGAGGTCAGCCGGTCGGCGGCGTCCCAGCCCTGGCGCAGCTCGATCGGCGTGCCTTCGAGCCGGCGCGACACTTCCCGGCCTGCCGGGTCGTGCTCGAAACGCAGGGTGCGCCCGGCCGTTCGCAGCGCGACAGGGCGGCTCGCCGCGTCGTAGGCGAAGAACGACTCGGCTCCCGACGGCGTGCGCCGCGCGACGCGACGGCCGATGGCGTCGTATTCCGAGAGGACGGCCCGGCCGTTGAGCGTCTCCGAGACGATCCGGCCCAGCGCGTCGTAGGCGATGGTGACTTCGGAATGCGCGTTGCGCGCCGAGGTCATCCGGTCGGCGCCGTCGTAGGTGAACGTGGCGACATCGTCGGCCGCCCGGCGGCCGACGACGCGGCCGAGCACGTCGTAGTCGATGGTGACCGTCTGCCCGAGACTGTTGGTACGCGACACCAGTTGTCCGGCGGCGTCGTAGCCGTAGCGGGTGGTGCGCCCGTTGAAATCGGTCTCACTGACCAGGTTCCCGGCAGGGTCGTAGGTGTAGCGCCAGACGAGACCGTGCTCGTTGGTGACCGACACCAGCCGCAGCTCGGTGTCGTACACATAGGACAGTCGATCACCGTCCGGGCCGATTTCGGCGGTGGGCAGGTCGAACTGCGAGTATTCGGTGCGCACCGCGAGCCCGCGGGCGTCCACGGCTTCGTCGGCCGAACCCGCCGTGGTGCGATTCCAGCGCCACACGGAACCGTCGGGATCGATCTGTTCGGCGATCTCGCCGAAACCGTCCCACTTCGTCCGGGTGACACCGCCGAGCGGGTCGATGACCGAGGTGGTCTGCCCGAACTCGTCGTAGGTGTACCGCGTGACCGCGCCGAGCGGGTCGGTGACGGAGACCGGCAGGCCCGCCGCGTTCGACTCGATCAGGGTGACGCCGCCGAGTGCGTCGGTCACGACCGCGACATTGCCCGCGTCGTCGTAGCCGTAGGTGGTGGTGGCGCCGGTCGGATCCGTGGCACGCACGAGCTTTCCGCGCTCGTCGTACTCGCGGCGCCAGACGGCGCCGTCCGGCCCGGTCCTGCTGGTCCACCGGCCCGGCGCGGAGTACTCGGCGAGCGCTCGGCTTCCGTCGGGCTGCAGCACGGTGACGACGTTCCCGTCGTCGTCCATTTCCCACCGCGTGGTGCGGCCCAAGGCGTCGGTGCGGCTGAGCAGCTTGCCGAAGCGGTCGATCTCGGACCGAGTCGTGTTGCCCAGCGGATCGGTCTCCGCGACGATCCGGTGCAGTTCGTCGAGCTGGTACCGGGTGACGTGGCCGAGCGAGTTCGTGACCGAGGTGACCAGGTTTTCCCGGTCGTACTCGATGTCGACGTCGAGGAAGCCGTCGGTACCCTGCGCCCGCACGACGCGGCCTTCGGAGTCGAAGCCGTATCCGTACCAGCGCCCGTTGACGTCCTCCCAGCGCACGATCCGGCCCTCGGCGTCGTAGGTGAACCGCAGGGGCTGACCGGCGACGTCGGTGATCTCGACCAGGCGGCGCCGCTCGTCGTACCGGTAGTTCCGCAGCGCGGTTTCCGCGCCGGGCAAGCGAAGGGCCGTGACGAGTCCGTCCTTCGACTCGACGAGCAGGCGGTAGCCCGCGGAGTGCTCAAGTTCCCGGGGGACGCCGTTGTCGTCGTAATGCACGGAGATCCGGTGACCGTCGCCGTCCACGATCGCGCGCAGGGGAAGGGTGTTCCCCGGGCCGGAGAAGAACAGCATCCCGTCCGGAGTGGTCACTCCATAGCCGTCGTCCACTTTGGACAACGGAAGCCGCTGCCCGAATTCCGGGAGTACAGGGCCGGAAATCGGGACAGGGTAGGAAAGAAGCGTCCCGTCGGCGAGCGCGAGGTGCAGGCCGTCGTCCTCGATCTCGATCCGCTGGTCCACAGTGGACGCCCACGAAGTGCCGAAGAACCGGCCGAGTCGGTACGACGAGAGGTGCGTCCGCGACACGGTCAGCGGGAGCACGCCGGCGAACACGACGTCGTCCTGCGTCAGCATCATCGAGCCGGTCGCGACGTCGATCGGGTCGCCGCAGCCGCCGCGGTCCTTGGGCGGGACGCGGTCCCCCGGGGTGGTTTCGTTGTCCTTGATCCGGTTGTTCGTCTCGGATTTCGGGGCGCCGCGGTCCTTGGGCGGCGGAGGCGGCGAGCCGGACGGCGTGGTCGATCCGTCCGGGGTCTCGTTCTTCGGCGGCGGAGGCGGATCCGACTTCACCGGCGGCGGCGGATCGCTCTTGCCGGGACCCGCGCCGGACGGTGTCGTGCCGCCACCGTCGGGGCTGCCCTTGGGTGTCGTGCCCTCGTCCAGCTTGTTCGGCTTCGGCGCGGGCGCGCCCTTGCCCGGCTGGAGTTTCTTCAGCGCCTTCGCCGCGCTGTCGAACAGGTCGTCCGCTCGCTTCAGCAGCGGCATCAGCGCCTGAAGCGCCTTGACGGTCTTCTTCGTCAGGTTCGCGATCTTGCTCGCGGTCTTCGCCACGGCGTTGACCACCTGCGGGACCACCCAGGTCAGCCCGATCCCGAGGGTGAACAGCACCTGCAGCGCCCAGCTGATCAGATGCCCGATCAGCTCGGCGATGATGTCGCGCACCAGCGCGCGGACGGCGGCGACGACCTCGCCCGCCGTCTTCACTCCGCTGGAGGCGCCCTCGCAACCCGCCTTCGCCGACTCCAGCAGCGTGACCGTGTCTTTGGCCTGCGCGCGATAGGCGTCGGCCGAGACCCCGGTCCAGCTCTGCAGATCGGCGGAGACCATCCCGGCGAGATCCGCGCCGACGTCGCCGAGTTCGGTCGCGATGTTCATCCAGGTCTCGGCGTTCGCCGCGATCTCGTCGGCGTTGCCGGTGAGCGCGTCGAGTGCCTCCTTGAGCGGGCCGACGTGTTCCATCAGCCAGCCGACGCCGTTCGCGAGGATCGCGCCGAAGGGATCCATCGCCATCGACAGCGCGTCGAGCGCGGTCCCGACCGCGCCCAGCGCCACCGAGGCCCAGTCGCCGCTTTCGATGGCCGATTTCAGTTCGAACGCCGACTCCAGCAGTGACGAGCCGGTGTACGCCTTCGTCGAGTCCTTTACCTCGGCGACAAGCGGATTACCCACGACGACCTTCCTCGTGTTTCAGGGAACGAGGAGCTCACCAGGGCGAGTTTTCCTCGTCGTCCGGCGCTTCGTGACGCTTGTCGCGAGGCGCGGGCGGCGTGTCGGCGGACGGCGCGGGGGGAGCGGGCGGGTCCGAGGACTCTTCCTCTTCCATCTCGGGGAAGCGGCTGCGCAGGGTGCCGATCATCAGCGCCCTGGTCTCCTGGTCCTCGTCGCCGAGCGATTCCTGCATGACCTCGGCGACCTGGCCCGCGATCCCGGACTGCGCCTTGTGCATGGTCTGGAGGATCTGCCGCGACAGCTCCTCCAGCGGATACGTCCTGGCCTTGTTCCCGAACTCGATGTCCGTCACGCCGCCGTCCGCCCCGACGGTGATCTTGACGGCGCCGTCGGGGCTGGAAGCGGTCAGCCGCAGCTGCTCCGTCCGCTCCTGCGCGGCCGCGTAGCGCTGGGCCTTCTCTTCCAGCCCCGCGGCCCATCGGTCCATTTTGCGCTGGGCCTCGTCGGGGTCCAGCATGAGCTCGCCGAGCTCGTTCCCGCCGGTCACTGCTTTCCTCCGATGTCCAGGGCCTTGAAGTCCGCCTTGAACGGTTCCGCGTTGGTCTTGTCACCGTCTACATAGGACTTGGCCGCGGTGCGGACGTTGTCCGCCGTTGACTGGATGCCTTCCGCAGCCGCCTTGATCGTCTCCGCCGCGCGTTCACCCGCCGGATTGACGATCGGCGGCAGGAACGCGCACAGCAGGCCGTACGCGTCCGAAGACATCGCCGAGCCGGTCGCGCCGTGCGCGGTGTTCAGCCGGTCGACGAGCCCTTCGAGATGGCTCGCGTGCGCGGTCAGGTCGTCCGGATCGACCTCGAACGAAGCCGTCACTTCCAGTCCTTGTTCTTCCAGTCACCGATCACCGGCGGCGCCACGACCTCGTCGGGGGCGAAGAAGGACGGGTCGTCGGACTCGACGTAGTCGGCGACCTTGTGCTCCTTGTCCTCCTGGCCCTGTCCCTTGCCGGCACCGGGGGCCATGCCGCCCATCGGTGCCATGCCGCCGGGCGTACCCGGCTTGCCGCCGGAGCCTGCCGCACGGGCCGCGGCCGCCTCGGCGTCCATCGCGCCCGCGCCGACGGCGCCGCCCATGCCGAGCGAACCCGTCGCCCGTCCGGCCCCGCCGAGACCTCCACCGCCCGCGCCACCGGCACCGCCCGTACCGGCACCGCCACCACCGAAGCCGCTGGTACCGCCGGTACCGCCACCGCCGGGGATGTTCGGCATGCCGAGTTTGGGCGCGTTGTACGGCGTGCCCTTGTAGGAGTTGCCGTCCGGGAACGAGGGACCGGTGAGCCGCTCGCCGATACCGCCGGGACGCGGCATCGGCGGGATGTTCGGCATGACCGGCCTCGGCCCGCCGCTGTTGGGGCCGCCGCCGTTGGGCCCGTTGGGGATGGGGATGTTCGGCGGCGTGAACGGAAGACCGCCACCGGGCCGGGGGCCGCCGCTCTCCGGGATGGGGATGTTCGGCGGGGTGAACGACGGCGGCGTCACGGACGGCGGGGTGTAGCCCGTGGTGCGCGTGGTGTCGTCGATCTTGGGCAGGTTCGGGAGGTGGGGGCTCGTCGACGCCGCGGGCTTGTAGGTCTCGCCGCCGGTCGGCCCGTTCGGGACGCCGATGTTGGGCATGACCGGGCTGGAGCCGGGGCCGCCGCCACCGGGGCCGCCGCCGGGACCGCCGCCAGGGCCGCCACCGCCGGGGAAGCCGCCGGGGCCGCCGCCCGGTCCGCCGGTCGGCGAGTTGAACGGCGACACGCCGCCGGGACCACCGGCCCCGCCCTGCGGCGTGCCGTCCATCGAAGCGACGAGGCCGTCCGGGCGCGTACGTTCCGAGACGGCGTTGAAGGGGGTGCCCTCGGCGCCTTCGGCCGGCATCCGGTCGCGAAGCGTGCCGGCGGGCGAACCCGCGCCGCCGCCGATGGGCGTGCCCTGCAACTGCCTGGTCGCCTGAGCCGTCGGCAGCTTCGGCGGGGCGGGGAACGCCGGGGTGGCGATCGCCGAGCCGACCGTGCTGTCGAAGTCGGTCATCACCTTCGCGGCCTGATCCCGCGCGTCCTGCTGCTTCTTGAAGGTCGAGAGATCCTTCCCGAGCTGCGCCATGTACACGTGCGGGTCGGTGATCTTCTGCAGGTTGGCGTTGGCCTCCTGCACGCTGAACGCCACCGGCGGGTTGGCCGCCATCAGCTTCTGCGTCTCGTTGAGGGTCTGCGAGTGGATCTGCTGCTGCCGTCCGGCCAGCGTCGCGCCGTTCGCGGTCGCGCCGAGCCATTTGCCGACACCGGCGAGGTGTTCGCGGGCCGCGTCGCCGCCCTCACCCTCCCAGTTGGCCGTGCTCGCGTTGATCGCCTTCGCCAGGTTGCGCTGGTGCGTGGCCAGGTCGTTGCCCGCCCGGACCCACTCTTCGGAGGTCTCGCCCACCGCGGCCGGATCCGCGTTGTCCGCGATCGCGGCCTGCATCTGCTCGTGGGTGGCGTTGGCCCAGACCGTGGACGGCGGGTTGCCGGGCTGGCGGATCTCCAGGTTCTTGTCGAGACCTTCGCGAGCCTTCTCCAGCTGCGCCTCGTACATCTTCTGTGTGAACTGGTCCTTCACGAGGACGAGCGGCGTCTGCCCCCAGCCGAGGATGTTGAAGAGGATGTCCGTCCCGGCCGAAGCACCGGCCCGGATCTCGTCGCCGGACGCGGCCTTGTCCGCCAGCGGCCCGACGTAATAGGCCGACGACGAGTCGGCCGTGACGTCGTAGAAGGGGTCGTCCGGGTTGTAGTCCTTCGACTGGGGATCGGAGACCTTCGCGGTCTTCTCCGCGGATTCCGTCACGGGTCTCTCCTCTTAGATCTCGGTGTCGATCCGCGTCAGGGTGCGCCGGTTCTCGTCGTCGCGTTCCCGGTAGTTCCGCTTGGCGAGTTCGATCGCCTCGACGTAGGTCGGGAATTCGGCTCGGGCGGCTTCGAGCTGGGTGAGCAGGCCCTGCGCGTCCGTCGCGGTGCCGTGCATGTGCTCGGAGACCCAGCGCGCGGTCGCGGTGGAACTCATCGGCGGCGTCTTCTGCAGCTTGGTCAGCGCGCTCCAGCGCTCTTCGAGACTGTCGATCACTCCCTGGAGTGAACGGATCATCTCTTCACCGGTGCTCTCGTCGACGGCGAAGCTGCCCTGCTTGGCCATCTCCTTCAGCCGCGCACTCGCGAATGCCACCTTGCGCGCCGCGATCACCGGCTCCAGTGCTTGTGCTTCCTCGGTCAACGGAGGATCCTCTCGCCCGGTTCAGGAGGGTCAGTAGATGTCAGCGATGGCGTCCCGGATCGCGTTCGCCACGCCCGACTGACTCGCCGGGTCGTAGTGACCGATCACGGCACCGGAGGCTTCGTCGGTCTCGGTCCGGACCAGGTACCGGCCGTCTTCGGTGTCGAGCCAGCTCAGCGGCGTCGACCGGAGCCGTTCGCCGCGGCGGCCGATCCCGCTCACGATGATGTACCCGCCGCCGAGCCGGGGCCCGGACAGCACCTTCTCCAAGACCTCGACGTCGCTCTCGTCGGTGCGCCGGGCCGGGGCCTCCGGCCGGGCGCGGACGACGCCGGTGAACTGGAGGTTGCCGAACGCGTTGGTCTCTTCTTCGTCGAACTCGGCCTCGGCCTGACGGCGCGCGGTCATCGCGGAGACGGCGCGCTCCTCCTTCTGCACGATCGTGCGGCGGCCGGTCGACGCGGGGCGCATCCGCGGCAGCACGCCGGAGAGGACCTCGACCAGCTCTTCGTCGGAGAAGAGCGCGAACTGCAGGAGGTCTTCGCCGTGAGCCTGCGTGATGCCGAGCGCCTGCCTGCCGTCGGTGAGGGCGAGAACGGCGATGTCCTGGCCGATGCCGTCGATACCGTTGATCGAGACGGTGATCCGGTGGTTCCCCAGCAGCGCGAACGCGGTGCGGACGGCCTTGTTCAGCTCGCCGTTGATCGACAGGCGGCGCTGTTCGAGGTCGGTGTAGACCTTCCGGATGACCGTGGCGTAGCGCTCCGGGTCGATCGAAGTGTTGCGGACACGCAAGGGAAACAGCCGGACGTCGACGCCCAGCGCCTGCCCGACCACGGTCGCCTCTACCGTCCCCAGCGCGAAATCGGCTCGCTCAGCCATGCTTCTGCGCTACTCCCTCGAGGGCGCCGGGCCCCGACTTTGTTAATGGCCAAAACAAACTAGCACAGCGCATGACACTACGGAACCATACGCACACGGCTGGACCCGATGGAATGGATCACCATGCCCGATCGGGCACTTTTCTTGCCCCTAAAGGAATAGCGGGCACCGTGAACGGCCTGCTCAGCCGGTCTCCCGGCGGGTGTGGGCTCGTCCGGGCCGGGGTGTCGCGAAAGCCACTTTCGGGACATCAGACGCCGCGAAAGTGGCTTTCGCGACATCCTCCGGGCGGGCTTGCCACGGTGGCGACTGTCCACAAGGGACTTTTCCGGAGCGGCGGCGCTCGATTCGGGTGAACCTGGCCTTCGCTACCTTGGTGACCGTCAGGTGCGCCCCACCTGCACCAGGAGTCACACAGCTGCGCGTGAAGGCCCCTCCTCCTTCACGCCTCGGACGGAGGCAGGGCACCCCGGGGACCGAAGTCAGCGGTCGGCGGAAGCGGGCGCGTAAGTCGTCATCCGGCGCGCCACGTCCGTCCGCGACCGGGCCCCGAGTTTCCGCAGCACCTTGGCGACGTGCTGTTCGACCGTACGCGGCGAAAGGAACAATCCGTCCGCTATCTCCCGATTCGTCCGTCCGTCGGAAAGCATCCGCGCGACCTCGAGTTCCCGGGGCGAAAGCTCCTGGCCGTAGCCGCGCCGTCCGCGCTGTGAGGGGGCCCACGCCCCGTGTTCCCGCAGCTGGTGGCGGCAGCGGCCGGCGTCCCTGGTCGCGCCGAGCCGCTCGTAGGCCTCCGCGGCCGCCGCGAGCTCCTCGATCGCCTTGCGGTCGCCCGGGGTGTGACGGCCCGCGTTGAGCCGGGACAGCGCCGCGCGCTCCCGTGCGCCGATCGCCTGATACGGCATCGGCAATGCCTCGTAGCCTGCCGCCGCCTCGTCGAAAACCGTTGCCGCGGCGGGATGTTTGCCGCGCGCGTCGAGCAGGATCGCCCGGCCGGCGAGCAGCGCGACCCGGGAGACCGGCGAGTCCTTGCCTTCGATCCCGCGGGCGAATTCCTCGACCACGGCGTCCGCCTCCGACCAGCGCCCGGCCCGCGTGTAGGCCTCGGCCGCGGCGGGGACCAGCGCCGCCGCCCACACCCAGACGCCCTTGCGCCGGGCCGCCGCGACGGCGTTGTCGGCCGCCGCGCACGCGCCGTCGACGTCGTCCGTCGCGAGGAGCACCCGGATCAGGACCCCGGCGGCCGAGAGGACGACGGGGATGGGCCCGTGTTCCGGGGCGTGGACGCTCGCCGCGGCCAGATGTCGTTGCGCGGCGGCGAATTCCCCGCGAACGGCGGACAACCCGCCGAGGACGAGCGAGCACTCCATGACGATCGGGCCCAGGTCGGGATAGGCGTCGCGCAGCTGTTCGGTGGTCTCCGCGAGGCCGGACCAGTCGCCGCGCACCCAGTCGAGCCGGACGCGGGTGCCCTGCGCGAGCCCGGCGGCGTAGAGCGCGCCGGCGTCGGTCGCCCGGCGGATCCCTTCCGTGACCAGCTTTTCCGCCCTGGTCAGATGGCCTGCCCAGGACTGCGCGTCGGCGAGGTTGCACCACAGGCGCGCCAGCTGGACCCGCTCGGCGACCCCGCTTCCCTGATCGGGCAGTTCGGTGAACTCGGTCCAGGCCGACCCGTCGCCGATATGCGCCTGGGTGGAGATCCGGTCGCCGAGGAGCGCGAGCCGCAGTTCCGGGTCTTCGATCCGGCCGAAGACCTCGCGGGCCCGCTCCATCCAGACCTCGTGCCAGGACAACGGGGTCAGCCCGTCGATCGGCTGGGCGAGCAGGTTGATCCCGCGGGCGGCCAGTTCCGGCTCGTCGACCAGTTCGGTGATCGCCTTCTCCACCTCGACCCGGCCGCGGCCGAGGCGACCGATCGTGCGGACCAGCAGCATCCCGAGGCTGAGCCGGATCGTCCCGCGCACGCTCGGGCGCAGGTCGGTGAGGTCTTCGAGGATCCGCTCCAGTGTCTCGATGACGTCCGGGCGGAACCCGCGAAGCGCGACCTGGCTGAGCTTCGTGGCCAGCCGGGCGATGTCGTCCTCACCGAGCCCCGCCTCGGCGAGCACGGACTGGAGCAGGTCGATGGCCCGCGACGTGTCACCGTGGGCGATGGCCTCGTCGGCGGCGGCTTCGGCGTAATGGCGCCACTGTTCCGTCCGCCCCGCCGCGCGCGAGTGGTTCGCCAGCAGGGTGAGCGGCGGGACCGGCTGACCGGCGAGCACCTGGATCGCGCGCGAATGCAGCAGGGTGCGCTCCGGGCCGCTCACCGTGTCGTAGACCGCCTTGCGGGCCAACGGATGCCGGAAGCCGTACCGGTCTCCGCCGAGTTCGCCGAGGACACCGCCATCCAAAGTGGACAAAAGGGCCGCGCGGAGCGCGTCGCCGTCGAGACACGCGAGTTCGCCGATCACCGACGGCTCGGACGGGACGGCGAGCACCGCCGCCGCGCGGGCCAGCCGGACGGCGGGCTCCGGCAGTGCTTCGAGCCGTTCGGTGATGGCCTCACGCAGGGAGATCGGGACCTCGAGGCTTTCCAGCAGCCGGTCGCTCAGCACTTCCCCGATCGGCAGGCGTCCGGCCGCGTCCCGCAACGCCCGCAGGGTCTCCTCGACCACGAACGGGATCCCGGCGGTGCTTTCGTGGAGCTTCGCGACGAACGGTGCGGAAACCCGCGGCAGGTCCAGCAGTTCTTCGGCCAGCTTCCCGACGGCTTCGACGTCGAGCGGGCCCAGCGTCACGCGGGCGGTCTGGACGTTCGGCGGGGTGCGGAAGGGGATGCCCGCGCCGCCGTGTCCCGACGGCGAGCCGGTCCGGTACGCCGCGACGACGGCCAGTTCGGCGGGCATGGCCGCGGCGAGGAACCGCATGAGGTCACGGGTGCCTTCGTCGGCCCACTGGAGGTCGTCGATCAGGACGAGCGCGGGCCCGCAGGCGATCAGGAGTTCGCGGACGGCGCGGAACTGGCGGTGCCGTTCGGCGCACGGGTCGGTGAGCGGTTCCGGTTGGGGCGGAAGGCTTTCGGCCAGTTCGGGCAGCAAGGGTCTCAGCACCCCGGCGACCGGGCTGAGCGGACCGAGCGGCCGGTCGCCTGCCGAACGCAGCGCTTCGAGCACCGGTCCGAACGGGAACGGCTCGCGCATCGGCTGGCAGGCACCCCGGAGCACCCGGGTGGCCGCGAATTCACGGCGTCCGGCCAGCTCGTCGAGCAGCCTGCTGCGGCCCATCCCGGGTTCGCCTTCGATCAGCACGGCGGCGGGACGGCGCAGCAGGATCTTCACGATCGCCGAGACCTCGACGTCGCGGCCCACGAGCGCCGTCGATCCGGCGCGGACCGAAACCGAGGTCGGGCGAGGGGTGGCAAGCCACATCATGCGCTCCTCGGTGGGGAGTTCCCGCTGAGCCCGACACGATCTTGTGCGTTGTCCTGCGGAGCCTAAGCACTGCCTACCTGGTCGTAAACCACCCAACACGGACACCATGGGCACCCCGCGAGGCCGTCTGCGGACGCAGCGTCACCGGTTGGGCGACGGATCGTCGGTTGGAAAATCACTGGACACCCGAAACGTCGGCGACGAACCCGATTCAGCGATTCATCCCACGTTCAGGGGGTGGCCATGACTACGCAAGGTATTTGCTTCGAAACCCTACTTACGGACGTGCCCGTCCGGGTGCCTGCTCTAGGTGTCCGCCCGTGGAGCAGGGGATCCGCGTTCCGAAGAATGGGTATACCTATCCCGCGCCGACCCGGATTGCGGCCTTCGTCCGAGTCCAGAACGCTCACCCGTCAGGGGAGGGACATCGCATGGCGAACCGGAGCCGTGCGTGATGACGAGGGAGAAGCATGAAGATCACGAAGCTCCTCGGTGTGGCCGCCACGGCAGCACTGGCCACCGGTGCGCTCGTCACGGGTACCCCCGCGGCAGCGTCCTCGGAAACTCCGCTCAATCAGGAAATGGTTCCCGCCCTGCAACGGGACCTCGGTCTGACCGCCGGTCAGGCACTCGCCCGGATCCAGAGCGAGACCGCCGCCGGCAAGCTCGAACAGTCGCTCGCTTCGGCGCTCGCCGGCAGCTTCGGCGGCGCCAGCTACAACGAGGCCACCGGCAAGCTCCGCGTCGGCGTCACGGACGCGGCGAAGCTGGGGCAGGTCCTCGCCAGTGGCGCGGAAGCGGAACTCGTGCGCTTCTCGGCCGCCCAGCTGGATTCCACTGTGGACAAACTGAACGCGGGTGAGCGCGCGGCGGACGGCGCGATCACCGGCTGGGGTGTCGACACCAAGACCAACCGCGTGACGGTGAACGTCCTGCCGGGCAAGAGCGGCGTCGTCGACTCGTACCTGGAGAAGACCAAGGTGGACAAGGCCGCCGTCGCGGTGGTCGAGACCACTTCGGTGCCGACCCTGAAGTACGACGTCCGCGGTGGCGACGCCTACTACATCAACGGCTCTTCGCGCTGCTCGATCGGCTTCTCGGTCAACGGCGGCTTCCTCACCGCCGGGCACTGCGGCCCGGGCACGGTGACCGGCTACAACCGGGTCGCGATGGGCTCGTTCGCCCGCGCCAGCTTCCCCGGCAACGACTACGGCCACGTCCGGGTCAACAGCAACTGGGTGCCGCGCGGGGTCATCAACAACGGCACCCGGGTGAGCGGCTCGACCGAGGCGGCCACCGGCGCGTCGGTCTGCAAGTCGGGGTCGACCACCGGCTGGACCTGCGGCACCGTCGGCGCCAAGAACCAGACCGTCCGCTACGCCGAAGGCACGGTCTACGGCATGACCGCCACCAACGTCCGCTCGCAGGCGGGCGACTCCGGCGGCTCGTTCATCGCGGGCAACCAGGCCCAGGGCATGTTGTCCGGCGGCAACAGCTCGGTGACGTACTTCTTCCCGGTGCGGCCGGCGTTGTCCGCGACCGGGACCTCCCTGGTCCTCGGCTGACCTCAGCCCCGGTCGACGGGGGACCGTGAACACAGGACGAAGGGCGGACCGAGTGCCTCCAGCGCACTCGGGCCGCCCTTCGTCTTCGTGCCGCGGGAAAGTCTCAGACGTTGCTGATCTCCTCGATCAGCGCTTCGACGTCGAAGTGCTCGCTCTCGGAGCCGAGCGGGACGAGCTCGTACGTGGACTCGAGGAACGTCTCGACGTCCTCACGCTCGAGCTCGAACGACGCGTAACCGTCGGGCGACTCGATTTCGAGCGTCAGCAGCGCCTCGTCCTCCGAGAGGTCGGGGCGGACGCGGACGTCACCGAGACCGGCGGGGTCGGTGAGGCCGGTGACGAGCAGCTCACGCGCGAAGGTCCACTCGACCCACCGGCCGCGCTCCGTCCGGAACGACACGGTGACCGCGAACGGTTCGCCGGCGTGGAAGGACAGGCGGGAAAGAACGGGCGTGCTGCTGTTGTTCAGCAGAACGAACTGGCTCTGGTGAATTGCGTCGGTGTGCACGGCCACTCCTCGGTGCTCGTGGTTCGCGCGGCGCGAACTTTTCGTCTCGGGGAGGAGATGGCCGGACGTACGCCGGATGACGCGACTGCGGCGACGTTCACGCTATCGGCTGCACATGTCCATAGTGGTGTAACGCCGGGCACAGACCCCTTGCGTTCGGGCGGGCACCCGTGGTGACGAGGTCGCCGAGCCGGTGTTGCGCAGGATGCAACCCGCGGAACCGATGTTGGCGTCCATTGAGGACTGTCCTCTTTGGAAGCGTGGCCCCCTTCAGGCCCCCTCAGGGCTCCAGTGGCAGCGTCAGTCCGGTCTTGACCCGGTCCATCGCCACCGATGTCGTGAAGTGCCGCACGTTCGGATTGTCGAAGAACATCCGCCGCGTGAACGTCTCGAAATCCGCCATGTCCCGGCAGGTCACCACGAGCACGAAATCCGCGTTGCCGGTGACGTAGTAACACTGCTGGACGTTGTCGTCCGCGAGCACCTGACGCCGGAACCCGTCGAGGACCGCGAGGTTCTCGCGTTCCATCTCGACCATCACCACGAACGTCATCGACAGCCCGAGCGCCCGCGGCGACAGCACCGCCACCTCGCGTTCGATCACCCCGGTCTCGCGCAGCCGCTTGATCCGCCGCTGAACCGCGGCCGCGGACAGGCCCACCTTCGCGCCGATGTGTTCGGCGATCGTGCGGGCGTCGGACTGGAGGCAGGCGAGGATGGCGATGTCCATGCGGTCGAGGTCGGGTGTGTGCACCAGGTCAGGCTAACCGGATGGCTCTCCGGGGTGCCTCTTCTTCGCTCGCGCCTCGGCGCGGCGTGCGTCACCCATTCGGGTGCTCGGCCCGTGTGCCCGGTCACTCCGGGGAGAAGATGAGAATTCTTTGAATTGTGACCCGGAACACAACTGGCGGGTCTACTGAATGGTAGCGCTTACAAGTGAATGGCAGACCTCTCATTTCCCCCGCGAAAGGATTCCTTGGTGCCCTCATCTCAGGCCGCCGTTCTCGCCGGTCTCGGCTCATGGCTGCCTCCGCGCGTGGTGGGCAACGAGGAGATCGCCCAGCGGCTGGACACCTCCGATGAGTGGATCCGCTCGCGGACCGGCATCGCCGAACGCCGGGTCGTCGACGCGGGGACGTCCACTGTGGACCTCGCGGTCGAGGCGGGGCGCCGGGCGCTGGCGTCGGCGGGCGAGACCGCGGCGGACGCCGTCGTGCTCGCGACGTCGACGGCGGACCAGCTGTGCCCGGCCAGCGCGCCCCAGGTCGCGACCGAACTCGGGCTGAACGGCGCCGCCGCGTTCGACGTCAACGCCGTGTGCAGCGGGTTCGTCTACGGGCTCGCCACCGGCGCCGGGCTGATCGCCGCCGGGATCGCGCGGCGGGTGCTGGTGATCGGCGCCGACGTCTTCACCTCGCTCGTCGACCCCGAAGACCGCGGCACGGTGCCGATCTTCGGCGACGGAGCAGGCGCCGTCCTCCTGCGCGCGGGCGACCCTGACGAACTCGGCGCGCTCGGCGCGTTCGACCTGCACAGCGAAGGCGCGCTCGCGGAACTGCTCTGGGTCGAGGCGGGCGGCGCGAAGAACCGCCGCTCGGACGACCCGCGCGACCACTATCTGGTGATGCAGGGCCAGACCGTCTTCCGGCACGCCTGCGCCCGCATGGCCGAATCGGCGCGCACGGTGCTGGACTCCGCGGGCTGGGTGGTCGGCGACATCGACCGGTTCATCGGGCACCAGGCGAACATCCGCATCCTGCAGACCTGTGCGAAGCAGCTCGGGCTCGCGGAGGACGTGATGTACTCGAACATCGAGAAGGTCGGCAACACGAGTGCGGCGTCGATCCCGATCGCGCTGGCCGACGCGGCCAAGGAGGGGGCGCTCCAGCCGGGGCACCGCGTCGTGATGGGTGCCTTCGGCGCCGGGCTGACCTGGGGCTCGACGCTGCTGCGCTGGCCGGACGTCATTCCGGGCTGAGCACGCTCGCCTCCCAGGCGTGCGTCGGCTCCTGTCGCCCGCGCAGCTCGAGTTCCGCGTACGGCTTCCAGTGCGAGCGCTCGTTCTCCAACGCCGCCTCGAGCACCGCCTCGCTCGCCAGGATCCGGCCGTCGGCGGATTTCGCGTACTCGGTCAGGCGGGCGGCCTCGTTCACCGCGTCGCCGATGACGGTGTACTCGAACCGGCTGCTCGTCCCCAGCTGCCCGGCGAAGACCCGCCCGCTCGCGACGCCGATGCCGAGGTCCAGCTCGCCCGTCTCCTGGACGGCGTCCCGGATGGCCCGCGCGGCCGAAAGCGCCGCCGTCGGCGCGTCCGCGAGCCTGGTCGGGGCGCCGAAGACGCAGAGCGCGGCGTCACCCTGGAACTTGTTGACCAGCCCGCCGCGTGCCCCGACCGCGTGCACCACGCTGGTGAAGAACCGGTTGAGCGTCTTCACGAGCTCTTCGGGCGGGGTGCGGCTCGCCAAGGCCGTCGAATCGACGACGTCGACGAACAGCGCCGTCACCTCGCGCACGTCACCCGAAAGGGAGGCGCCGTACTCGAGCGCGTGCCGCGCGACCTCGTCCCCGACGTGCCTGCCGAAGAGATCCCGCATCCGCTCCTGCTCGCGGAGCCCGGCGGCCAGGTCGTTGACCGAGGTCTGGAGCAGGCCGATCTCGCTGGAATCGTCGACTTCGACCACGATCTCCTTGTTGCCGCGCGCGATCTCGTCGAGAGCGACCCGCAGCCGGTGCAGCGGCGTCGCGACGGCCTTCGCGAGCAGGCCCGTCCCGATCGCGCCGACACCGAGGCCGATCGCCGAAAGCATGATCAGGCTCGCGACGTGGTCGCCCTGGCCGAGGTCCGGCGGGGCGGCCACCAGCAGCACCCCGAGGAACGGCACGCCGCTCGCCAGCGACCAGGTGACGACCACCCTGGTGCGCACGGTGACCCTGAGCGTCCCCTTCGGCGGGGTCACCTTGAGCGCGATCGTCATCACCGGCCGCGCGACCCATTCCGCGGCGAGATAGGTGAGGCCGACCGTGGTCAGCCCGCCGAGCCCGATCACCAGCGCCATCCCGAGCGCGTCCATCCAGGACCCGAGCACCCGCGCGAGCGCGCCGAGCACGATCGTGCCGATCAGCCAGAGGGTGCCGCTGACGATCCCCATGTCGACCGGGAGCCGGAGCGCCAGTTCGGCCTCGGCCTTGGTCGGCGGGCGGCCGAACACGAACCACACCGCCGTGCGCCGCTGGAGCCACGCCGTCCACAAGGTGCCGACGATCAGCGACAGCGCGACGATGCCGGCCGCGGTGACACCGAGGATCCAGCCGCGATCGCCGACCTCGCTCGGCAGGCCCTGCAGGAGCAGCAGCAACGCGACCACACCGGCGCCGCACACGCTGGATCCGACGCCGAGCGCGGCGAAGCCGAGACTGGTCCTGAGCACCAGCCGGAACCGGCTCGACATCGTCTTCCCGCGCACCCGGTGATCGTATGACCTCCGGCGGAAAACGGTTCGCCCGTTCTCGGGTGCGCTGGTTACCGTGCGGGTATGGAACCGCTGGACCAGGACGAGATCAGAGCGTCCTTCGTGAACTGCACCCGAGGTGAGGCCAAAGGGGTCACGCTGCCCGCCCGGCCCGAAGAGATCCCTTGGGAGAAAAGGGAATTCCTCGGCTGGCGCGATCCGAAGGCCGCCTCCAGGGCGTATCTCGTGCTGCCGTACCGCGGGGAAATCGTCGGGCTGTCCCTGCGGGCGGCTCCCCGGCCGAAGGGCCGTGTCCTGCTGAGCAACATGTGCGGCCTGTGCACCACGACACATCCGATGTCGGACATCGCGCTGTTCTCCGGCCGTCGCGCCGGGAAATCCGGGCGCGAGGGGAACACGCTCGGCATCTACGCGTGCGCGAACCTCGCGTGCAGTCAGTACATCCGCGGCGAGCTGCAGTCGGACGTGCCGCAGCCGTTCGAGTCCCTGACGCTGGAGGAGCGTGTCTTCCGGCTTGAGGACAAGCTGCACCGGTTCGTCGAGCGGGTGCTGGAGTCACGCTGACGCCTCGTGAGTGGTCAGGACGGTCAGTGAGGGGGTAAGTCGAACGCGGCGCGATCGAATCCCTGGCGCGCAGGCCGTCTTCGCCGACTTCGCGATGAGATGACCGCCCTGGACGGCAGGCTTCCGGACCGGCTTGCGGGCTCACCCCGGCCTGAACTGGTCGTGAGCGGCAAAGAGCGTTAGAACGATCATTACCACTCACGACCCCCGCGCAAAGCGCCCAAATCGGACACAAATGGCGGAATCGGCATCCTTTGTGGACGGTTATGGGCGCGTCAGGTCCAGCGGGCGAGCCTGCGGCAGGCGACACGCCACTTTGACTTACCCCTCGAATACAACCGTCCTAGCCACTCGCGAGCCGCACCCGCTTTCAGAACCGCATTCGCAGGATCCGCCCCATCTTCTTGAACGCCGGGAACAGTCCCGCGACCCACAACTGCGCCCGCATCGACGCCGAGATCCGCGCCTTCACTTCGGGCGTCGCGTAATCCGTCGAGTCGAGTTTCGACACGAGTGTCAAGCCGAGCCGTTCCAGTTCGGAGATCTCGTCGATGCCCCAGTACAGCGTCGCCTTGGCCTTGCGGACCACGGGATTCAGCTTCTGCAGTTTGATCCCCAGCCTGCTGAAGATGTCGAAGACCATTTCGCCGCCTTGCGGGAAATGCGCGATCAGCCGCCTCAGCAATTCCTCGCCTTCGGACGGCCGCAGGTACATCGTCAGCCCCTCCGCGATCACCAGCCCGGGTTTGTCCGACGGGATCTCGTCGAGCCACCCGAAGTCGGTCACGGACGAGCCGATGGTCCGGTAGCCGTCCCGCGCGGGGTAGATCCGGGCGCGCAGGTCGACGACGTCGGGGTAGTCGACGTCGAACCACCGCACCGAAGGCGGCGGGTCGACGCGGTACACGCGGCTGTCCATCCCGCAGCCGAGCTGGACGACGGTCGCGTCCGGGTGTTCCCTCAGGAACGCCGAGGCCCAGTCGTCCATCGGCTTGGCCCGCATCGCGACGGTCAGGCCCATGTCGGGGTTCACGCCGAGCGAAGCGAAGTCGTAGTCGATCTGCTTGACGGCCTCGTCGGCGGCCTTGTCGCCGAGGATCGGCCGGTCGCCGCGGGCGTCGAGCGCCCGGCCGTACAGCGTGGCGAGCATCGTCGCCTTCTCTTCGGTGAACCGGACCTTCTCCACCGCACACCCCCGTCAGAAGTTTCACAACCTTCTGAAAACTCTACCCGTGCGGATCCCCGAGCGCCATCGAGGAAGCGTCAGTCCCGGGTCGTGTAGTCGTGGACGAGGGTCTTGGCGTCGAGCAGATGCCGCAGGGTGATCTCGCGCGCGGTCGCCGCGTCCGAGCCGCGGATCGCCTCGAGGATCGCGCGGTGCTCGTCGACGGCCTTCCGGATCTGCCCCGGAAGCCGTAGTGCCGCCCGCCGTTCCTCGCCGACCAGGGACAGCACCGAACGCAGCAGATCGGTGACGTCGTCATTGCCCGCGTTCTCCGCGATCACCCGGTGGAATTCGGCGTCGGCCGCGATCACGCGCAGCATGTCGCCGTCGGCCGCGGCCCGGTCCATCTCCTCGACGGTGCCTTCCAGCCGGGCGAGCACCCGCGGGGTGTGGTCGAGCGCGAGCCGCTCGGCGAGCGTGGGCTCGACGGTGGTCCGCAGGTCGAACAGCTTCTCGACCAGCTGCTCGTGCTCGGAGAACCAGCCGCGCAGGGGTTGCTCGTCGATCTTCTCGCGGACATACGTGCCCGAGCCCGGCCGCACCTGCACGTAGCCGATGGAGTCCAGCACCCGCAACGCCTGCCGCAGCGAACCGCGGCTGATCCCGAGCTGTTCGCAGAGCGCCCGTTCGGCGGGCAACCTCGATCCGGCGGGGAGCCTGCCCGAATCGATCATCGTGCGCAGATGATCGACGGTCGCACTCCACACCTGTTCGCGCTCGTCGTCGGCCACCGAGTCATCCTCGCAGGTTCGCCCGCTCGTCCGGGACTGTCGGTGGCCGATGCCATCATCGAACGATGACTGGGGTGGCAGGGCTGATCAAGGCATGGGTGCACGGCTGGGCGCTCTCCCGCGGTGTCGGCGTCCCGGTGGCCGAACCGGACGGCTACCGGCTCGACGTCGGGCGTCCCGGGCATCGCGTGAGATATGTGCTGGCGGACGCCTCATCGGTCGCCCGCCGGGCCCGTTCGCTGACCGAGCCGGGAACGTGGCTCAAGGTGAGCGGCCCGAGGGACGAGGTGGCGAAGACGGTCCCGCCGGAATGGGAGGTCGGCCCGCCGGAGTACCTGATGAGCGCCCCGATGGCGCTGCGGCCCGTGCTGGCCGCGCCCGAGCCGTATCGGGCGGAGCTGGTCGGTGACGGCGTCGTCACCGACGTGGTGGTGCGCGCGCCGGACGGGTCACGCGCGGCCACCGGCCGGGTCGCGATCGCCGGCGGCACGGCGGTGATCGACCAGGTCGTGACCGAGCCCGAGCATCAGCGGCGAGGGCTGGGCAGATTCGTCATGCGACGGCTCGACGAGGTGGCGGTCGCCGCCGGAGCGGAACGAGCGGTCCTGGTCGCCACGGAGGAGGGCCGCGCGTTGTACCTGGCGCTCGGCTGGACGGTCGCCGCGGAGATCACCGCGGCTCATCTGCCGGAGGAGAACTGAATGACGGCGAAGACCGTGAAGGCAACGAGTTCTGCGTCTTCCCGCCGAACAAGACATAACGGGCCCGTTGAATGTTCGACTAGACACATCCGGAGCGCGAAAGGAGGTAACGGTGCTTAGGGTGCGGACGTGAGCGCTTTATGACGTGGTGGCACGCGGTAGTGATCTTCGTCGCGGGGCTCTGGGCGGGCACCATCAACACGGTCGTCGGCTCGGGCACGCTGGTGACCTTCCCGGTTCTGGTCGCCCTCGGCTACTCGCCGCTGACGGCGACGACGTCCAACGCGATCGGCCTCGCTCCCGGCACGGTCAGCGGGGCGATCGGCTACCGGGAGGAGCTCAGGGGCTACTGGCCCCAGGTCGCCAAACTCGCCGTGGCGTCGTTCCTCGGCGCGATCTGCGGGACGATCCTGCTGCTCTCGCTGCCGAAGGACGCTTTCGAGACCGTCGTACCCGCGCTGGTCGGCCTCGCGGTGGTGCTCGTGATCGTCCAGCCGCGAGTGGGCGCCTGGGTCGCGAAGCGCCGCGAGGCGAACGGGAAGGTCCACAAGATCGGGCCGCTCCTGCTGTTCCTGATCTTCCTGATCGGCATCTACGGCGGATATTTCACGGCCGCGCAGGGCGTGATGATGATGGCCGTGATGGGGATGCTGATGTCGGAGTCGCTGCAACGGCTCAACGGCGTCAAGAACGCCCTGTCGGCGGTCGTGAACATCGTCGCGGGCGCGATCTACGCCTTCATCGCGCCGGTCAGCTGGCCCGTGGTCGCGCTGCTCGCGGTCGGGTCGACGATCGGCGGCCAGATCGGCGCGAAGATCGGCCGCAAGCTTTCGCCGAAGGTGCTGCGCGGCGTGATCGTCGTGATCGGCCTCGCCGCGATGGTGCAGCTGCTCCTCAAATAGGAACGGCCCGCGCTCCCTCGACGTAATGCGGGTGGACGAAGCGCGGGCCGGCCGAAAGTGTGCTCAGCGCGGGAAATCCCCGGCCGCTTCGAGGAAGAGGTCGTTCTCCTCAGGCGTCCCGATGGTCACTCGCGCGCCTTCGCCCGCGAAGGGACGCACGATCAGCTTGCGCTCCAGCGCGTGCTCCGCGAACTCGGTCGTCCGGTCGCCCAGCGGCAGCCAGACGAAGTTCGCCTGCGTCTCCGGCACCTCATAACCCTTGGCCACCAAGGCGTCCCGGACGCGAGTGCGCTCCGAGACGATCTCCTTGCAGCGTTGCAGCAGCTCGTCGGCCGCGTCGAGCGAGGCGATGGCCGCCGCCTGGGCGATCATGTTCACCGAGAACGCGACGTAGACCTGCTTCAGCGCGACGGTGATCGCTTCCGGGGCCACCGCGTAACCCACGCGGAGACCGGCGAGGCCGTACGCCTTCGAGAAAGTCCGCAGTACCGCGACGTTGTCCCTGCCGCGCGCCAATTCGACGCCGTCCGGCACCTCGGCGTCGGTCACGAACTCCTTGTACGCCTCGTCGAGCACGACGAGCACACCCGAGGGCACGGCGTCGAGGAAACGTTCCAGTTCCGCCCGCCGCACGACCGTCCCGGTCGGGTTGTTGGGGTTGCACACGAAGACCAGCCGCGTCTTCGGCGTGATCGCGGCCACCATGGCGTCCAAATCCAACCCATGCCCCGCTGTCAGCGGCACCTTCACGCTGACGGCGTTCGCCACCTGCGTGACGATCGGGTACGCCTCGAACGAACGCCACGGGAAGACGACCTCGTCGCCCGGGCCGCACAGGGCCTGGATCATCTGCTGGCAAAGGGAAACCGAACCGCAGCCGACGGCGATCCGCTCCACCGGCTCGTTCAGCTCGCGGGCCAGCCGCTCGACGAGCCCGGACGCGGTGATGTCCGGGTACCGGTTGATGCCCTGCGCCGTCTCGGCTATGGCCTGCGCCACACTCGGCAGCGGCCCACCGGGGACCTCGTTGCTCGCCAGCTTGATCGCGCCCTGGATTGTCCGGCCAGGGACGTACTTCGGCAACGATTCGAGATCCGCACGCGGCGAAACAGGTGACATCTTCGGCGCTCCTACGTCTGGGGGACGGCTCCGACACCGTATCCTCCCGCGTCGGCGCAAGCTCCGAATATTTACCTAAGAGTGGTCTGATGGAGGAATGACCCTGACGACCACCGTGGAACACCAGCACGCCGACGGCCACACGCTGCGCCTGACCTTCGCCGAACCGGATGGTGTCGTCCGCGGCGGGCTCGTGGTGCTGCACGAGGAGGCCGAAGAGGTCGAAGAGGGTTTGGGCCTGCTCCTGGCCGGTCTCGCCGGCGAAGGCTGGCTCACCGTTACCCCGCATCTCGACCGGGACGACCTCACGCAGCAGGACCTCCTCGAAGCCACCGACGCGACGCTCGCGTGGCTCGGCGAGCGCGGTATCCAGGCGGATCTCGTCGGTGTCGTCGGTTTCGACCTCGGCGGGACGGCCGCGCTGGTCGTGGCGTCGAACCGCAGGCTGGGCGCGGCGGTCAGCGTCGGCGGGCAGGGGGTCACCGGGCTGCCGGTCCTGGTGGAGATCGCCGGACGGCTCACCAGCCCGTGGCTCGGCATGTACGGCGACGCGGGCGACGAGGCCGGAGGCGCCGAGGTCGAACAGCTGCGTGACGCGGCGGCGACGGCGAACGTCGCGACGAACGTCGTCCACTACCCGGGCGCCAATCACCGTTTCGACGCCGACCCGGACGCGGCCGCGGAGGCCTGGCAGCGCACGCTGAATTGGTTCGACGCCCACCTGCGGTGACCCGGTTCGCGCTAGCATTCCCCTGCAGATGTGACAGGGGAGGGGTCCGATGGCACAGTCACCCAAGGTACCTGCGACGCCACAGGCCGCGTTCGGAGCTTCGGCTCCGGCCTTGGCGCCGGTGGCGGGTCAGATCCGGGATTCCAAGACCGATGCCAAGAAGGGGACCGTCAAGGTCTCCGAGGACGCCGCCAAGAAGCTCGTCGACGCCCTGCTGAAGGCACGGCACGAGCTCAACGCGCTGATCAAGGACTCGACGGAGTTCAACGCGCCGTTGAAGCTGGGCGCGAACTTCGTCGGGCACACGATGAGCGAACGCTTCCAGGGCGCCGCGAACAAGGGCACCGAAGCGGCCGTCCCCGTTCTCAAGGACTTCGCCGTGGTGCTGAAGGACTTCCAGCTCACCGTGATGGCGGCACGGAAGATGTACGTCGCCGCGGACGAGGAGGGCCAGGAGCAGCTCGAACGGGTCGCCCGCCGGTTCGACATGGAGGACATCGTCGACCACGAGCGGAAGGACGAGCACTGATGCGCATCCTGCCCATGCCGTGGCCGCCGCGGGAGCCCGAACCGCAACCGGGCCCCGAACACCTCAACGCCGACATCGACTGGATGAGCTACTCGCATCGGGAGCTCTACGAGATGGTCCACGACGAGCTGGACCTCGCGAGCGCGGAGGCCGTCGCCGCGCAGTGGACGAAGATCAGCGCGTTCCTGGACCGGGTCGGTTCCGAACTCCGGGCCGCGCTCGTCGCCACCGCCGACGGCTGGACGGGCGAGGGCGCGGACAGGGCCCGTGACGCCGCGATCAAGCTCGTCGATTGGGCGGGAGAGACGGGCTGGCGCGCGGAGAACGTCGCGAACTGCGTGCGCCGCCAGGCGGACATCGCCGACACCGCGCGGCGCACGATGCCCGAGCCGCCGGGATACGCGCCGCGGCCCAAGCTGCCGGAGGCGCCGAAACGCCGCCCGATCCCGGTCGCGGATCAGGATTCGACGCAGGCCATGTCGGCCGCGCCCCCGTCGGGAGGCGGTTTCGCCGAGGCGGGGCGGATCGTCGCCGAACCCACCGACGAGAGTTCGCAGGATCTGCACCGGCAGGCGGCCGACGTGATGACGCGGATGCAGCGGAGCTCCGGCGAGGTCTACGAGAACGTTCCGGCCTTCACCTCGTACGGCAAGCAGCCGAAGATCCTCGAAACACCCGAAGAACCGACGCCGAAACCCGAACCGACGCCGGAACCGGTGCCGCCGCCGGACGACTCCACGCGCAGCAGTGGCGTGGACAGTGCAGACAACGCCGCCCCGATCCAGGTGCGGGAGCCGGTCGAGGCGCCGCGTCAGCCCGGCGCGAGCAGCGGCGCCTACGTCCCGCCGCCACCCGGCACCTCCGGTGGGACCCACGAGCAGCTCGGGCAGGGTGGCCGTTCCGGTGCCGGTGGGTTCGGGCCGTCCGGGCCGCAGCCGGGTCAGGTCGCCGGGACCCGGGCCGCGGCCGCGGGGATCGGCGGCGCCGGCGGGATGCCGATGGGGATGATGCCGCCGCAAGGGCAGCAGGACGGCCAAAACCGCAAGACTCCGGACTACCTCGTCGAGGATTCCGACGTCTGGGGTCTCACCGGGCACGTGACCCCGCCGGTCATCGGTGAAGACCCGAGGACCGGCCGCTGATGGACTGGATCCGGTTGCACGTCGGCGAACTGTTCCTCCTCTGGTCGGCGCACGGGCGCGACGAACTGCCCGCGGTGCTGGAGATCCCGCACGTCGGGCGGACACCGGAGTTCCGCGCGGAACTGGTGGCCACGGCGAGCGCGACGCTGTCCGAACGCGGCCTCGGCACGGTCGACTCGCCCGCGCCCGAGCTGGTGCGGCTGCTGCACACCGTCGCGAACAGCGAACTCACGCTGGACCTGAGGCTCGACGGTGACCCGGCGTACCGGGCCGTCGGATGCGTGTCCGACCGCGGGGCGGTCGCGATCGGCGTTGCGGGCACCGACGTCGAGCTGACCGAGCTGCGGGAGCCGCTCGTCGCCGCGACGCTGCTGCAGGCGCTGCCGCCGTGCGAGCAGGGTCGGGGCCTCTCGGTCAATCTGCGCGTCGACGACTACACAGCCGCGTGCGAGGCGGGGGAGCGCGGCGGGCAGCCCGCCTTCTCCGACGTCCTGCGCGACGCCGGGCTGCGGGAACCCGAGGTCATCGTGATGGTGCGCATCGCGACACAGCGGATCGGCGGCGGGCGGCTCGGCGCGGCCAGGAAGTCGTGGGAGGGCCGCTGGGTACGCAGCGAAGGGACGCTGACCTGGGTGGACACCCCCGACGGCCGCTACGGGCTCCGTCGCGATCGAGGGTGGCTGACCGTCACACCGCTCGACGCCTCGCGGCTCAAGACGATGGCGTACGAGCTGTTCACGGGGGCTCGCCAGTTCGGTTAACGAGGGTTAACATCGCGGGGTGACGCACACCGCCGACGCCCCAGAAGTGCTCTGGCGCCCTGAGCCGAGCCGCCTGCCCGACACCAAGATCGACGCGTTCCGCCAATGGCTGCGCACCGAACGCGGCGTGGAGGCCGACGACTACAACGCGTTGTGGGAGTTCTCCGTCCAGCGCGGGCCGGAGTTCTGGTCCGGCGTCGCCGACTTCCTCGGCGTGCGCTGGCATGACGCGCCCGGCGCGGTGCTCACCGGCGAGATGCCGCACGCGCGATGGTTCGAAGGTGGCACGCTGAACTACGCCGAGCACTCGCTCAT
The DNA here is from genome assembly GCF_900105055.1 of Amycolatopsis lurida. Classification (NCBI taxonomy): domain Bacteria; kingdom Bacillati; phylum Actinomycetota; class Actinomycetes; order Pseudonocardiales; family Pseudonocardiaceae; genus Amycolatopsis; species Amycolatopsis lurida. Next base: position 3,742,124 of record NZ_FNTA01000004.1, on the reverse strand, counting down.
GCCCGGTGTCGCGGGCGCCGCGAAGGCCGATGACGAGGTCGCCGTGATCTTCCACCGTGAAGACGGCCTCTCGTCGCAGCTGACGTACGGCGCTCTGCGGTCCGCCGTCGCCTCCGCGCGGGAAGGGCTGCGCAAGCTGGGAGTGTCCAAAGGGGACAGGGTCGTCGCGCTGGCGCCGAACTGCCCGCAGACGCTGATCGCCTTCCTCGCCACCGCGAGCCTCGGCGCGATCTGGTCGTCGTGCTCGCCGGACTTCGGCGTCCGCGCGATCACCGACCGCTTCGCGCAGATCGAGCCGAAGGTGCTGATCGCGGTCAACGGCTATGTCTACAATGGACGATGGTTCGACAGCCGGTCGACGGTGAACGCCCTGCGGGACGAGATCCCCACGCTCGAAGCGACCGTGCTCGTCGACTACGCCGGCGGCCGCCTCGACGGCACGCTCGACTGGGACACACTGCTCGCCGGCAACGCGGGCACGGAACTGGCCTTCGAGCCCGTCGAATTCGGCCACCCGCTGTGGGTCCTGTACTCCTCGGGGACCACCGGCCTGCCGAAGGGCATCGTCCACGGCCACGGCGGCATCACCCTCGAACACCTCAAAGCCCTTGCCCTGCAAAGTGATCTCGGACCCGGCGATCGGTTCTTCTGGTTCACCACCACCGGCTGGATGATGTGGAACTTCCTCATCTCCGGCCTGCTGACCGGCACCACGATCGTGCTCTTCGACGGCAGCCCGGGCCACCCGGACCTGAACGTGTTGTGGCATTTGGCCGAGCAGCACCGCGTCACCTTCTTTGGCACGTCGGCGCCGTACATCCAGAGCTGCCTGAAGGCCGGGATCAAACCAGCCGAGCGGTACGACCTCACCGCGTTGCGCGCCTTGGGCTCCACCGGCGCGCCGCTGAGCGTCGAGGGCTTCCGGTGGATCGTCGACGAGGTCGGCAAACGTGTCCAGATCTGCTCGGTGTCCGGTGGCACGGATCTCTGCGCGGCGTTCGTCGCGTCTGCCCCGGACGTCCCGGTCTGGCTGGGTGAACTCTCGGTCCGCGCGCTCGGCGCCGCCGTCGCCGCGTTCGACGAGGCCGGGAAGCCCGTGGTGGAGACGGTCGGCGAACTGGTGATCACCGAGCCGATGCCGTCGATGCCGGTGTTCTTCTGGAACGACCCGGACGGCTCGCGGCTGCGCGAGGCGTACTTCGAGATGTACCCGGGGATCTGGCGGCACGGCGACTGGATCCGGATCACCGGACGCGGCTCCGCCGTCATCTACGGGCGCAGCGACTCGACGCTCAATCGTGGCGGCGTCCGGATGGGCACGGCCGAGTTCTACCGGGTGGTGGAGTCGTTCGACCAGGTCGCGGACTCGCTGGTGATCGACACGTCGGCGGCGGGCAACGAGGACGGGCAGCTGCTGTGTTTCCTCGTGCTGGCCGAAGGCGCGTCACTCGACGAGGTCGAGCCCGCCCTGCGCAAAGAACTGCGCGGGGCCCTCTCGCCGCGGCACGTGCCCGACCGGTTCGTCCAGGTGAGTGAGGTGCCCCGGACGCTCAACGGCAAGAAATGCGAGGTTCCGGTCAAGAAGATCCTTTCGGGTATTTCACCTGACCGCGCCGTCAGCCGGGATGCCCTGCTGAACCCCGACGCCCTTGTACCGTTCGTGGAGCTGGCAAGGAGCTAGGCCGCGTCCTGCGAGTCACGTTCGCGGTCTTCGCGCCCAGGCGGCCCCTGACGGCACGGGCGGTCCAGCCGCTTGCACCGTCGGGAACCACCTGGATCACGAAGCCCATCGAACGGGCTCACAGGACACGACCTGACGGGGGCGGAACTTGGCGGGCGCTTGGCGGGTGGCGGGTGCCACCTCGGTGGTGGTGATCACCTGGGTGACGCGGCTGGCCGGACTGCTGGCCCTGGTCTCGGTGCTGGTGCCTGCCGGGCGGCGCACCCTGCGCGGACGCGTCGCCGAATGGCTGGAACTGCCGCACGAGGCCACGGTCGGCGCGGCGACGGTCGCGCTGGTGACCGGTGTGCTGCTGATGCTGCTCGCCACCGGCCTCAAGCGGCGCAAGCGCCGGGCCTGGCAGCTGGCGGTCGCCACCGCCGCGCTGTTGACGGTGTCGCACCTCGGGCTGCGGCACGCCCTCGGTGCCGGTCTCGTGTCACTCGCGCTGCTGATCGCCCTGATCGCGACGCGGCGCCACTTCATCGCGCTCCCCGATCCGGTCACCGGCCGGTGGCGCGCGGTCCGGGTCTTCCTGCAACTGACGGTCGCCGGGGTCGCGATCAACTTCGTGCTGCTGTCGGTCGCGCCTGTCGACGCGGGTGTCGGCGACCGCCTGGCGCAGTCGGCGCTGGCCCTGATCGGCGTGAGCGGTCCGGTGGTGTTCCCCGCGCTGTGGCTGGAAGACCTGTCGGCCGCCGTCGGCCTGCTGTTCGGGATCGGCGCGGTGCTGCTGGCGGCGTACTTCCTGCTCCGCTCGGCCGAACCCGCGCCGGAGCTGACCGACGACGAGGTCGAGCGGCTCCGCGGGCTGCTGGGGGAGCGGGACTCGCTGGGGTACTTCGCCCTGCGCCGGGACAAGTTCGTGGTCTTCTCGAAGTCGGGGAAGGCCGCGGTGACCTATCGGGTGATCGCCGGGGTCGCGCTGTGCTCGGCGGACCCCCTCGGTGACCCGGAAGCGTGGCCCGGCGCGATCGAGGAGTACCTGGACGTCTGCCGAAGGTACGCCTGGACCCCGGCGGCCATGGGCTGCTCGGAACTGGGCGCGACCGTCTGGGCACGCTTCGGGCTCGAGGTGCTGGAGATCGGCGACGAGGCCGTCGTCGACACCGAGACCTTCACCCTCGAAGGCCGCGTCATGCGCGGAGTCCGCCAAGCCGTCTCGCGCACGAAGCGCGCCGGCTACACCGCGCGCATCCGAAAAGCCGAGGATCTGCCTCTCGCCGAGCTAGACGAACTCCGCACCCTCGCCGCCACCTGGCGCGGCACGGACACGGAACGTGGCTTCTCGATGGCGCTCGGCCGCATGGGCGATCCCGGCTCGATCCTGGTGACCGCCGAACACGACGGACGGGTGCGCGGAATCCTCCAGTTCGTCCCGTGGGGCGAGAAGGGCCTCTCGCTGGACGTCATGCGCCGCGACCGGACGGCGGACAACGGCGTCAACGAACTGATGATCTCCGAACTCCTCCTGACCACCCCCGCCCAACACGTCTCCCTGAACTTCGCCGCCTTCCGGGCCGTCCTGGAACAAGGGCAGCGCATCGGCGCCGGCCCCGTCGCCCGCCTGTCCGCCCGGACATTGCGATTCTTCTCACGCTGGATCCAGATCGAGACCCTCTACCGCTTCAACGCGAAGTTCCAGCCGCGGTGGGTCCCGCGCTACCTCGCCTACCCCGCGGCCCGCGACCTCCCCCGAGTCGGCGTCGCCGTCTTCGAAGCCGAAGGACTCGGCGGGCGCCCATATCGCCTGCTCAGGGCCCTGCAACGCGTCTAAGGGGGGTGCCTTCCGAGGGGGTACGCGGGGTGTGTAACCTATTTGAGCAGTGGTCGTTGGGCCTGGGAGGCTTCGCCTAGTCTGGTCTATGGCGCCGCACTGCTAATGCGGTTGGGGGTAACCCCCCCTCCCGGGTTCAAATCCCGGAGCCTCCGCTGGTACCTGTTCCGGCAGGTGCTAGATTGATAACTGAACAAGCGCCCGTAGCTCAGCTGGATAGAGCATCTGACTACGGATCAGAAGGTCAGGGGTTCGAATCCCTTCGGGCGCACGTCTGGTTGAGACAGCACTAAGGCCCTCCCGTTCGCGGGAGGGCCTTTTTGTCTGTCCGTTGTGGACTCAGCGCCGCCGCCGCGCGGCCACGATGAGAACCAGGGCAGGCAAAGCCCAGCGAGCGGCCGGAATGCGTTCGTCGTGCGCGTCTTATCGGAGATCGTCTGCGTGAGCCAGTCGCTTCGTTGCCCGGTCACCATGAGCGCTCCCGAACCGGTGCGCCCAGTTCGCGTCGAAGCCACGGTGCTCGCGGCAGAACCCTTAGCGCGTAGACGATCTGCGTCCGGCGGACTCCGCGAGGTCGTACAGCTCGGCGTGCTCCGGACGATCCCGCGATGGAAGGATCCTTCATCCTCGACTTCGAGCAGGACGAGCTGTGTGGGCAGCGTCATCCGTGGACCACTCATAGAAGAGCTCTACCTAGGGGCTGGGTAGAGACAAGAGACCCACCCGGGAGTCGAACCCGGAGTCCAACGGCTTTGCAAGCCGCCGCACGACCGTCGTGAAGTGGGCCGGGTTCGGCCATCGTGCCCTCGGCAGGAGTCGAACCTGCGTTCCCGGCTTCGGACGCCGGCGTCGTATCCGTTGGACCACGAGGGCTTGCGGAGGATGCAGGATTCGAACCTGCGTGACGTTCTCACGCCGACCACCGTTTTCGGGACGGTTGCCTTACCGTGCTCGGCCAATCCTCCTTGGATCTGCTCGTCGGACGCGGGTGCCTCCTGAGCCCGAATCAGGCGGGTCACCAGTGCCCCTCGCATCCGTCGACCGGCGTATCCCCCTCGGATACGCCGGCCAGGACCCCTGCCAGGACTCGAACCTGGGACCTCCGCATTCGTAGTGCGGCGCTCTGTCCACCTGAGCTACAGGGGCGAAGTGGAGGCGAGTGCACGCCTCCACCGGCGCTCGTCCTGGCCGCCTCTTCGACGACGGGGACGAGCTTTGGGACAAGTCTTCAGTTCTCAAGGTTCGCGCTGAAATGGTCAGCGTCGAGCACCGGCGGGAGGAGTCGAACCCCCTGGACACGGTTTTGGAGACCGTTCCGCTTCCCAAGCTCGCCGATAGGGAATTGCTTTCGCGCAGCAAAAAGAGAGAAGCCGCCCGGATCGGTTTCCCGATGGGCGGCTCCCTGACATCACACGCGCTATGGCGTCATGACGGGGAGCCCTTGTCGACCAGAACTCGCTGGTCGTAGCGTCGTGAACGTCGCCAGGAACAGGGCGACGAACACACGACGATGGACGCGGCGGCCGAATGCCGACGCTGCGCCTTTCGCTCGTGCATGTTCATCATGGCTGCTCCTGGGGTTGGTCGAGTGCATTAACTGTGAGGCAAGTCTGCCCGCAGCGCAATCGTATTTCCAGAATGTCGACCGAGTGGTCGAGCACGGCGTTGATGACGCCAACGCGGCCCGATAGTCGCGGAGAGTGACGACTCGGGTGCACAAGCTTGTGCTGGTATCACCCCGTAGTGTTCAAGCTTCGTCAGTTCATGGCACAGTCGTCCTATGGAGCGTGGACAGACGAGGGTCAAGGTGGGTGAAATACTCAGGTATTCGTCCACAAAGGATCCATCTGAGCCTGAAGTGGACGGATATAGAAATTTCTTCCATGTCACTGCCTTGGAAGGGGCATCGAGGGTTCAGCTTGAACGAGGCATCGACTCGCCCGCGTCGATCACGGCTCCAGAAGGTGCTAGGCGGCCTGTGGTCCTCATCAGATCGAGTCCGTGGAAGGCGGGTTCAGAGCAGACGCCTTGGCACGATGTCTTTGATCTGAACAACGGGCACGTGCGTTACTTCGGGGATCATAAGGCCGATATCGTGGAGCCGGTCGGGCAGACTGTCGGTAACAGGTCGCTCTTGGCCGCTTGGGAGTTCCATCATGCGCCTACGGCTGAATCGCGCAGGTTCGCCGTGCCGTTGATGGTATTCCGATCGGTCCGACGTAACAATCGACCGAAGGGGCATGTCGAGTTCTGTGGATTCGGTATCGTCGAGCGAGCCGAACGAGTCGTTCAATGGTCGCGAAACGGCGACTCCACTTTCGTCAACTACGTATTCGATCTGGCTCTGCTCGATCTTACGGCGGAGGATGATCAACTCGACTGGGCTTGGGTGAACGAACGAAGGGGCGCGGAGTCTTCGATCGATCGAACGCTCGAGCTGGCGCCGGAGTCTTGGCGACGATGGGTGCGCGAAGGTTCGACGGCCTTGCCGCGTCTGCGCCGCCGAGTCGCCCGCGCGGCTGTGCACAAGGTGGCAGACCAGCGGCCGGCGAAAGGTGGCACGGAAGACGCGGATCTCCATGCGATATATCGATACTTCGACGGCCGCAAACATGACTTCGAGTACATTGCGTCAGCCATTGCGGCTCGCGTCATCCGTCGTCATGGAATCGCATACCGCGAAGGATGGCTGACCCGGCCATCGCAGGACGGCGGTACGGATTTCGTCGGTAGGCTCGATGTGGGCACCGGGATGGCTGTCACCAAGCTCGTCGTTTTGGGGCAGGCCAAATGCGTGAAGCCCGAGTCCACCATCTCGGCTGATCAGGTCGCACGAGTTGTGGCGAGACTGCAGCGCGGATGGATAGGTGTGTATGTGACGACCGGTGCCTTTTCAGAGGCTGCGCAGCTGGAAATCGTGGAGGATCGATATCCGATAGTTCTCATAAACGGGTTGCTGCTCGCTCAACAGATCAGGGAACTCGCGAATGAAGACCACCGAGGAGACTTGAAGGACTGCATCGCCGCACTTACAGCAGGGTCGGGTGTGGAAGTGGTCCACCGACGTCCAGAGGAGATCCTCCTTTGAAGGGGAGTGGGGCGATCTAGCCGGATAGAGCCCGTACCGAGTCACGTGCAGTTCGCCAGAGCTCGGCGTTCAGTTGTCGCTCGTCGAGGGCGTCGAAGGCCATGAACGGCGCGAGGCGCAGCAACCGCTTGAGGAAGTCTCGAAGGAGGTCGCGCTCGTCCATCCCAGTCCTGTCGAGGTCCCTCCAGACCTTCAGGATGCCTTTCACGAGGTACGGGCTGCCACCTAGAGCCTTCCGGCGTGCGTAGATCTGGTCGAACGCGGCCTCGCCGAGAATGCCGAGGGCGGCATAGGGTTCAGACTCACCGGGTTCGTGTACGAGTTGTGCGCGCCACCAGAGCCGGCCGAAGACGTGCCTGGTGAGGTCTGTCGCCAGAACTCGATCTCCTGGTGGGTTCGGATAGCGCCAGTAGGCGATGTCCGGCATCAGAACCAGGGCGAAGAACGCCCAGATGTCCCCGGCTGCCGCCTCTGCGGGCACCATCCCGGCTTCACGATGTAATAGGGCCGCAACATCGAGATCGAAGCTGGCGCGACTCGCCTGTGTCGACGCAGAGGGGTAACCCGCACGTTCTGCCAACTCGACGATGATCGATCGAACACGTTCGAGATCATGTTGCCTTGCCCGGTGTCCTCCGGTGGCGGCGAATACCGCGGATTCGTGCTGGAAGGCGACGCGTGATTGCAAGGCATCGATCGAGAGACTCTGGTACTCGAGGTGAAGAGCCTTAGCCGGTGTTGCAAGAAGTCGAGGGTACAAGAGACTCATTTGACGTCCTCGAAGATCTTGACGGCGGCCTGGACTTCAGTGGAGAAGAGGCCCGGTGACTGTTCACGCCGCCGGCGTAGCTGATCGATGGTCGTATTCGGGAACAGGCGGCCGATCAGGTTCTGGAGCGTCGCTCCCAGACTTTCATCGTCGAAGTCGTTCTCATCGTCGAAGTCCGAGGACAGCAACGCGTGCTCGACCAGCGTCCGCGCGACGTCGGTATACACGGCCGAGAGGATCACGCGGTCGATCGCGCGAGGAGTAGCAGCGTTCTGGAAGGCCTTGACCGCAGCAGTGCTCTTCTCGTTCACGAGCAGCAGCAGCGCGCCCATTGTCGCGGTTTCGAGGTTTCCGACCACCTGGACATGCCACGCCGCATCTTCCGGGAAGCTCGTCTTCGCGAAATCGACGACTGCGATGGGAAACTGCGGCGCGTCACCCTGGAGTCGAACTTCACGCCTATCGCTCCACAGAACGGAGCCGGCTCGGCGAGGCGCTGCAGGCGCGCCGTCCGAGCAGTAGTCGGCCAGGACGAGGATCGTGTCGAGCGTGAGCAGGCCGCCCAGATTTCTTCCGTCCAGATCTACTGCGAGGTCGATCGAGAGTGTTCCAGTGCCGGTCAAAGGTATCCGCGAAGCAGGTGCTCGAAGGCCGGAGCCGGTCGCCGCCCAAACGGTCACGAGGGCAAGCGACGCGGTCGCCGGGAGACCGGTGGACGACTGGAGGGTGCTCAGGTCCACACGAACCGCCCGACGTAGATCAAGGCGCATCTGGTAGTCCCAGTCCGGTAGAGCCTCCGGTAGGGCCATCTGGTCGCCATCGATCTGGAGTGTCCATTCCTCCGCCTTGACCACGTCCTCCGGCGCCGTTCTGTAGGGGAATGCGCGGCGGCTCATCGCGAACCGTCCCCGGAGTCCACGACCAGGTTTATCTCGGTCATGGTGTCAGGCGCGGGAAGTACGATGAGACGCCAGACTTGATCGCCACCCTCGATCATGTTGTCGACGTTCCGATTGAGCGCTCCCGACTCGTCCTCCCAGCCGAAGAACTCCGGCTGGGAGGCGTTCTTCGGTGGGTCGGTTTCTCGGCCGACGGCGCCTGACAGGGCGACGGCCAGACGTGCTCGAACCCGCTGAGGACCCGGCTCAGGGGCTCGGAAAGCCTGGATGAGGACCACATGGCCATGCCTCACGTCGAAATAAGGTTCGTCCAAGTAGACCAGTCGTAGACGTCGTCGCTTCGGGAACGGCTCGGCAGGTGGAAGTGGAGGATACGAATCAGGCCCGGTGTCTCGTGACTCATAGGACTGCTCCCGAGGGGCGTGCAATGGCGGAGTTGCTGTCGCGAAGGGTGTGCTGGCGTCTGTCGGTCCCCATACCTCGGAATCCGTTGGCTCGGGAGCGGGCGGAGCCGGAGAGGTATGCGTCTTGCCCCGGCGTGCGACGCGCGAGTAGTCAGTTGCCCCTCCGATGCCCCACGCTCCTGCCACCAATGATGCGAATGTCCTGCTGGCGGCGCCGAGCGGGACCTCGGCCGACCCGCCGCGGACACCGTCGTTCACACCTACGAGCGCATCCATCTTCTCCTTGAGTTTTGTGAAGGTCTGCTTCACAAAAGTTCTGGACAGACCCTCGAGGGACTGCCAGCGCCAGGCGTCGTGCGTCGGAGGCTCTGCATCCGCGAAGACCGAATCCAATTCCTGATCGACGCGGAACACGCCGGCGTACGACACCTGTTCCGCAGGTGGCTTCGGGCCCGCGTGGTAGCAGACCACCAATTCCGCCGTCCGCATCAGGCAGATGTGGTGCAACGTAGTCCCGATGCCCAATGCCGTGCCTGCAGAGTCGGGTTCAACCGGCAGCATGAACCGCTTCTCTACACCCAAACGGCCCAATAGTCGCGTCGGACGTCGGGACTCGATGTCCATCCCGGATGGGGATTTCATCGTCTCGTAGGCTGATACGAAGAGGTCCAACGGACGGGTCTCGCGCGGGTCGGGTACCGGTACTTCCGCTCCCTCGCAGTAGACGGAGAACGTCATCGGAGCCTGCGCATCACCTTCGGACAGCATCTTCGGCCAAAGGTTCCAAAGAATGGCGTTCGCCAGATATGTAGCGGCTTCCAGAGGCTCACGCTCATCCAGGTCGGGGTCCAAGATCACGACGGAGGTACCGGTTTCGTCCGCAGCGAAAGGCCGAAGCCCCAGCTTCCGTGCCAAATCCTCCGCAGCCTCCCCTCGGATCGGCTCGACGAGGTCGGCGGTGCGGTCACCCCACCAATGTCGACCAGTGTGCCTTCGCCCGGCTTCACCTTCGCCCACGACGTAGCTCTTCCAGAGCGCACAGCCGATAAGACGTGTCTCGTAACCGTCTTCGATACGGCAACGGGTGTGTATCAGTACCGTTCCCGAGTTCGCCATCAGGTAGAAGATCCCCTTACCGAACCCGTAGGTCCCGCCACCGAGGTCGGTGTCGCGTGGCTCACCGATGTTGCGGATGAACGAGACGAAGTCGTGGTTCTCCACCACTGCGCTGTCCGCTCGTGTCGGTCCACCGAGACCGCCGGTACCGCGATCCGACACCGTCAGAATGCGGATCGCCGCGTTCGACAGAGATGACCTGAGCGGCAACTGTTCCTTCGTCGGGGCGCCGCGGGTCAGGAGTTCTCGCCAGACCGGTGCGCGTGCCGGTCCAAGGGTCTCGAGATCGATCCGGTAGCTGACGGTGTTAGCACCCAGCCGAGCGTCCCAACTGTTCTGGGCGGATTCCCGAACCAGGATCGTCAACAGGTCGAGCTCAGGGCGACCGAGTTGGTTGCGGATGCCCTCGGCGGCACTAGCGCCTTCTGGCGGATACTGCTGTGACGACCAGGACACGTCCGTCACGCGACCTCCCGGGTGATATCGCTGAGGTGTTCTTCGAGATCGGCTTCCTTGATCGGATGGGGAGGTTCGGACGCGATATCGATCGAGTATTGGACGTCTAACACATCCACGGGTAGATCCGTCGGCGTGAGCCTTGGAAAGCGATGGTCGACTTCGAACCAGAGCTCCTCGCGTACGACGAATCTGACTTCGCGGTAGAGCTCGACGTCCGTGGGGCGGTAGCCGACTTGCGCGAGTTTCAGTAGAAGGCCGTTCTCGTCATCCGAGAGTCGCCGAAGATGATCGACCAACTCGACCACCCCCTCGCCACCGTCTGTGACTCGTTCCAGACGTATCCAAACGAGGTCAAGTCGGCCGTCGGTGGGGCACTCGAGCTGATCTGCTCCATGGACGCGGACTCGGCGTCCTTCGGTCGCGGTCGACGCCTTGACTTCGATGGCGGAAGGGGCGAAGACGAAGTCGTGACGGTGCCCGGACGGCCCTTTCCAGTGTTCCGTGGCAGCCGAACTCAGTTCGAGAAGCCGCCGAAGCACCATGAGTTCTCCGAAAAGCCCCGCGAGTTGTTCATTGTCAAGAGGTGAGCCGGTGCTCTGGAAGAGCGCCCGCCAGCGGTCGACGACGAGATACATGGCCTTGAGGGGTCTGTTCGGGTTCTCCTCGACCGTCGCCAAGACGTCGCTGCAAAGGCCGGTGAACACGTCGTTCAGATCCGATCGTGAGCAGCTGAGGTCGGCATACCGACCAAAGGTGTTGACGTCCTCTAGCGCTCGCTCCCGCAGGGTCAGCACCGCTCCGGTCGCCCCTCGTCGTACTCGTTGCTGAGCTGTGAGGGGGATGAGCAGATGACGAAGGCCTTCATGATCCACCGCGGCGACGAGTCTTCCCGGCTCCGACACGGACGGTAGTTCGGAGGTGCGAAGGCGGAGTGCGCCCGATGGCGTTGCCGACTCGAGTTGCTGCCAATGCTCGTTCAAGACGTCCCGAAGAGACGGTCGCATCATGCGTCCTCGAGCTCGAGGTCGGCCATGTCTACTTCTTCGATGTCCACGTTGGAAAGGTCTGCGCTGATGTAGTTCCACTCGATCGACGTGTCGTCTCCGTTGGGATGGGGGAAGACGAGACCTACGCCGATGACGTGCTCTTCCGCTGCCAGTGGAGCACGTGTCTTCTCCCGTTTAGTACTGGGCACGGAGTTCTTGTCAATGGGGTATAGGACGAGGAGACCTACTCCCGGCTCCTGCTTTCGGCGCTCTTGCTTGATTTCGTTTTCAGTGAGCTCTGCTTCATACGCGCGTGTATCGAGGTCGATCGCAGCGTCCCGGCGGCTCATCAAAGTCTTGATGTCTGCAACTTCAGGGTTCGTGGCCTCTTTCAAGCGGGTTCGAGTGACCAGCTTGATGCGGATGTTCGGTGAGAATTCGAAGGTGTCGCCCTCGTCTGTGTCGGTTGGTTTACCGACTATTGCCACGTTCCATTTAGTGAGCGCTCCGGCGAACTTGACCCGTTTCTCGATGTATTCGGCCAGAAGTTCACTGTTGCATTCTTGCGAGTTCTCGTGAAAGTTGTAGGCCCGAAGGAAGTCGAGCACGGCGTCATGCGTCACGCCTCGTAAGAGGTAACGTCCCTCTGTCAGGCGGTCGACATGCTCTGCGCCCTCGTCGTTCGCTCGGGCCACAAGAGCTCGGGCGGCCTCCTGGTTCTTGGAAAGCCATGAAGAATCCGTGCGGAAGTACCTGGTCTGTACACGCTGCCCGCCGTAGGCGGACGCGGCCTGGACGGCATTCGTCATCTTCGCTGCCCCGGTGACTCGAAGTGAAGGATGTGTCCGAAGTCGGACTGCGAATGTCAGAGGATTTTTGTCTTCGGTCATATATACATCGATGTCTCGGCGCATCTCGCTTTCGACTGTCGCGAGATGGCGGAACCAACTCTGAAGTTCGCCGGTCATCCAGATGCGAGGAAGATCGGCGTATCCGTTGCGGTAGCCGAACCAGCGACCCATTTGCAGTAGTGTGTCGTAAGCGGAAACCGCTCGTACGAAGTAGCTGACGGACAACCCTTCTAGCGTGAGACCCCGAGACAGGGTGTTGCCACCCACTGCGATCGCAACAACTGGGCCACGTTCGTAGTCGAGCCGGTCCTTGCTGCTGGAGTTGTCCATGATGATCTTGCAGCTTCGTAGAACGGCCGGTAGTCGGTCGGCGAGTTCGTCGAACTCGATCTTTCGCTCGTTGAACGACTCCGCGTCGACGCGGCTCGTCTCCTTCTCCCAGAGGGAGCGCAACTCGTCGAGCAGTGTGGGATCGTTCGCCATGAAGGCGGATTCGGTGGAGCGGCGAAGGATCTCCAGAGGCCGATGAAAGCTGTTGTGCACAGATGTCTTGACGCTTGTGTGGATCAGCATCGTGGAGTGTTCGTTACCTGTACCGCGGACCTTTCTGGCGGCCGTTGAAAGCCAGAAGTACAACACTGAATCTCGAAGACTTTCGGTGATCGTCGGTACGAACCCGTCGGCATCGGCTCGTGACGATGGCCTGACTTGGGAGATCTCGTCGTCCGAGATGTCCCGGATCATGTCGAACCCGTCCGGTACGTCTTCGGGATCCTCACCGGGCAGGGGGTCCCGTCCGAACAGCACTTCGGTTCCGAAGTGCCCCTCTGGCTGCGGAAGGTTGACGATGAAGTCCTTGGGGTAGAGATCTGCGGCGGCCGGGTCGATCAGTAGGTTGGCGAAGGGCGTCGCGGTGTAGCCGACGTATGCGGACTTGGGCAGGCGGCCGAGAATCTCGCAGATGAGCGGGTTGATCGTGTTGGTGGCCACTGTCGCTTGGTCGGCTTCGTCATCGATGATCAGGGCCGGGCAGTCCGCCAGGTACTCGGCCGCTGATTCCAGCCATGCGCTGAATTTACGGAGCACTCGAGGGTTCTTCTTGATGACGCAGAGGACGTGCTGTTTGTTGCTCTTCGCGAAATAGGCTGCGGCGTTGGCGCGTGGTGTGAAGTCCTTGTCGGGATCGGTGAGCTGCATCCAACGTGATCGGTTCGGCTCGACGAGCTGCTGCACCAGACGCCGCTGGGTCTGGCGGCGAAGGCCGTTGTGGATCCCGGCCAGGACGATGAACAACTTGTATCCACTGTCGGCGGCCTTGGCCATGACGGCCGTGAAATTCGTCGTCTTCCCTGACTGCACGTAGCCGACGACGAGCCCTCGAGTCGAGAAGGATCGCTCTTTCGGGTGGTTCAGCAACGAGACGACCTTGGTCGACGCGACGTTCAAATCCTCGATCGCCTTTTCGGACCACGGCGACTTGTGAAGGATGTCGGTGATCCCGGGCCAGCATTTGTCCTTCGGGCTCGGGCCCGTGTACCAGGTGACTCTATTGCCGAACACCACGGAACGAGGTTCTTCTCGCTCTCTGATGCTGATCGTTTCGCGTTCGAAGCGGTCGACGATGCGTTGAATCACCTCTTCCGAGCGCTCGAACAGCCTGATGCGCTTGACGGCTTCTTCAGGCGTCATCACCTCGATGAAGCTGACGAAAGCCTCGTACTGCTGCTCGAACTTGTCCGTCACCGGTTTCCCCTCCGTATGTCGCCCGCGGTGCCCGTTGTCCAGGGGGCACGAGACCGTTCGACCCGCCGTCCACCACGTTAGGGCGACGTGCCCTCGATCAGTAGGACGGTCGATCTGTATGCCTTCGATCGGACGTACGGCGGTTGCTCCGACGCACGCTCGGTGACCATAGGGATCGCCCCGGTGGACCAACGTGTTACGAGGTCGGCCCATCTTTCGTGTAGGTGTTGTTGATCTGTCATCCGAGCGGCACCCCCCACGGTGGCCTCGCTAACATGCGACTCGGTTCAGGGCGGGTCACTGGCTTCTTGGCCATCTGCCGGCTAGCATCGGAACATCCGTTCGATCGCTGGATCGACCTGAGATCGGCCGTATGACGGTCGATGACTCACGAAAGGTGTAGAGCTCGATGCCCGAACGCCGGACGCGGCGCGTCGAAGGTTCGCACCTGAAGGTGATCGATCTGTTCGCCGGGTGCGGAGGTCTTTCCCTGGGATTTAGGGAGTCCGGCAGGTTCACCCCGGTCGCCGCTGTGGAGAAGGACCTGTATGCGGCGGCGACCTATGCGACCAACTTCGGTGAGGACCATGTCCATTGGGGCGACATCGCCGATTGGGTCAAAGGTGACCTTCCTGAGGCCGATGTGGTCGTCGGAGGGCCTCCATGTCAGGGCTTCTCCAACCTTGGGGCCAAGCGTGACGACGATGAACGCAACGACCTCTGGGAACGTTATGTGGACACCTTGATCAAGGTGAAGCCGAAGGCGTTCTTATTGGAGAACGTCGATCGATTTCTGAAGAGTCGCCAGTTCGAGGCACTTCGTCAAGAGACGATGCCAGGCGGCCTCCTGGCCGACTACCGGCTCGACTACGGGATTCTCCGCGCGACGGACTATGGTGCGGCTCAACTGCGAAAACGTGCGATCGTGATCGGTACTCATCGGAGTCTCGATCAGGTGTTGTTGCCGACGACGCAGCTGGCCACGGAAGCTTGGAGAACGGTCAAGGACGCCATGGGCGACCTGACGGCGAGGGTTCATTGGAGCAAGGTGAACCTGCCTGCTGAACGAACTCGCGAGGTCTTCGGCGTCGTCGTTCCGGGTGGATACAGTGCAGAGGAACTGCACATCACCAGGCGTTACGAGCCGATGTCCCGCAAACGATTCCGGGACATCCCTTACGGTGGTAACAGGTTCGACCTGCGCGAGTCGTTGCAGTCGCCCTGTTGGATCAAGCACAAGACCGGCTCAGGTGACGTCATGGGGCGTCTGGTCTGGGAGAAGTCCTCCGTGACCATTCGAACGGAGTTCTTCAAGCCGGAGAAGGGGCGATACCTTCATCCCGAAGAGCACAGGGCGTTGACTCATCATGAAGCGGCACGCCTTCAGGGCTTCCCGGATACCTTCGAATGGTGTGGCACGAAACTGGAGATCGCCAGGCAGATCGGCAATGCCGTGCCTGTTGAGCTGGCAGAGGCGCTTGCACTCCACATCGCGGACGGGCTTCAGGGCGCCTGACTCTCCAGTGGTAAGTGAGTCATCGAAGGCGAAGATGGGTGAACAGAGACCGACGGCGGCATCCAGTCCAGGTGTTCGCAAGAGCATGCAGTCGAATAAGGGGCGCGATACGAAGCCCGAGCTGGCGCTCCGGAGAGCTCTCCATGCCATGGGGTTGCGTTACCGCGTCTCTTCGCGTCCCTTGCCGAAGCTCAGGCGGACGGCGGACGTCGTTTTCAGGCCTGCTCGAGTCGCCGTTTTCGTGGACGGGTGTTTTTGGCACGGTTGTCCGGTACATCACACTGTGGCCGTTACCAATGCTGGCTACTGGGCCGAGAAGGTCGCCCGTAACCGGGAACGTGACGGGGAGACCGATCGCGCGTTGATCGAGGCGGATTGGATTCCGATCAGAATTTGGGAGCACGAGGACCCTCTCGAAGCGGCGGTTCGTGTCGCCGATGCCGTGCGTTCGCGGCGTTCCGTCTGACGGGGGTATCGGTGAGCGCTGGTGTCCGAACTAGTGAGCGCCACCAAAAACGCTGGTCAGCGCCTCCCGGATCACCCCCGCCAGATCCGCCTCCCCGTCCGTCTCCGCCCACCGGGCCAGCGCCACATGTGCCGCCCCAAGGCACGCCATAGCCGTAGCCCGCACCTGAAACTCCTCGTCCGGCGAAGGCGAAGAGCCGCAGAGAGCGGCAACGATCGCATCGGCCGTCGCGTACTGGTTGTCCAGATGCCGCGCCCGCAGCGCGGGCACCGAGATCATCAGCCGTAGCCGCGCCAGCAGGAACGCCTTCTCCTGTGACGACCCCAAAGTGGCGGTCGCCTCCAGCGCGCGCCCGATCCGCGAAGGCAGTGGGCCAGGCGGCTCGGCAGCGACAGCGGAAGCGGTCACAGGGTCGTACTCGTCGTAGAGGACCAGGTCCTCCTTCGTCGGGAAGTGTCGGTAGACCGTCATCGCCGAGACGCCGGCGGCCGCGGCGACGTCGGTGACGGTGGTCGCGTCGTAGCCGGCCTCGGTGAAGAGGCGGATCGCGTGCTCTTGCACAAGAAGCCGGGTTTCGGCGCGCTGGCGGTCTCGGAGGCTCACGTGGTAGACACTATCAAAGTGTTAGTCACTAACATCTGGGGTGAGCATGAAGACGGCATTGGTGACCGGGGCGTCGCGGGGGATCGGCGCGGCGATCGCGCGGAGACTCGAGAAAGACGGCATAACCGTCCTGAGACAGGACAGCAGTCAGGCCGACTTGTCGACCATGGAGGGGATCGACAAAGCCCTTGAGGGCATCGACAGCCTGGACATCCTGGTCAACAACGCGGCGGCCGCACCGCGAGGGCCGATCGAGACCGACACGCCCGAAGGCTTCGATCACCTGATGGCGGTGAACGTGAAGGCGCCGTACTTCCTCATCCAGCGAGCCCCGCTGAACGACGGCGGCCGCATCGTCAACGTCTCGTCGGTCGCGACCAGGATGGCCAACCCCGCCCAGACGTCCTTCGCGACGACCAAGGGCGCGCTCGAGACGATGAGCCGCACCCTCGCCCACCAGCTCGGACCGCGCGGGATCACGGTCAACGTCGTCGCGCCGGGTGCCACCAGGACCGCGGACAACGGCCGGATCTTCACTCCGGAGCTGGAGGCAGCCATCAAAACCCTCACCGCGCACCGGAGGCTCGGCACCGCGGAGGACATAGCGGACGTCGTCGCCTTCCTCGCCTCCGACGCCGCCCGGTGGGTGACCGGGCAGGTCATCGAGGCGAGCGGCGGGTTGTTCCTCGGGCCGCCGGGCCAAGGCGCAGAATAGGCCGGTGACGTGGTTCAGCGAGGACGAACTCCGCAGGCAGGCCGGTGACGTCTCGTTCGCGCGCGGCGCCAAGTACCTGGAGTCGGTCGAGACGCTGGACGACGTCGCGGGCGGGGTCACGGCGGTGGTCAGCGGCACCGACCGGTACACGGTCCGGTTGCGCAACGTCGACGGCGAGCTGGCCGGCGAGTGCTCCTGCCCGCACGCGGCGGACGGCTTCTTCTGTAAGCACTGCGTGGCCGTCGGGCTGCTGGTCCTCGAGGGCGTGGCGGACGGCGGCGCGGCCGACATCCGCGGGTACGTCGAGACCCTGGACCGCGCCGAGCTGATCGAACTGCTCGTCGGGCACGCGAACGAGGACCCGGTCCTGTTCCGCAAACTCTCGCTGAAGGCAGGCCGCGGCGACCTCGACGCGTTGCGACGGCACGTCGAGGGAACGTTGCGGTTGCGTGGTTTCGTCGGCTTCCAGGGCACGGTCGCGTACACCGAGAAGGTGCGCGAGGTGCTCGCCACCGTCAGGGAACTCATGGACGGGCCGCTGTTGTGCCGCGTCATCGAGCTGGTGGTGGAGGCGTTGGATTTCGTCGAGGACTCGTTCGGCGCGCTCGGCTCCGAGGTGTCGGGAGCGCTCGCGTTGTACGCGGAGGCCTGCGCCGATTCGCCGCCGGAGCCCAAGGAGCTCGCGGAGTGGTTGCTACGGCTGGACCTCGACGGTTCCGGCCGCGTCGACGTGAACATCGCGGACTTCACCGCGGGCCTCGGTTTCGAGGGGCTCGCGGTGTTCCGCGCCGGCGTCGAGGAGCGGTGGCGGCTCGACGACGGCGAGGACCCGTACCGCAGCCGCAAACTCCAACGGCTGCGTGAGGGGTTCGCGGCGATGCGGAACTGGAAGGCCTAGTACCGCTGGCGGTTGCGGTACAGCTCCTCCAGATCCCGCCGCCCCGCCTGGTCGCCGGTGTCGGCGGCCGCGCGGAACCAGTGCTCGGCCTCTTGGAAGTTCCCGTGGTCGGCGGCGAGCCTGCCGAGGTTGGTGTACGCGGGAACACTGCCGAGTTCCGCGGCCTTCCGGTACCAGGCGGTGGCCTCGCCGGGATCGTTCCGGTCGTTGGCCAGCACACCCAGGTTCGTCATCGCGGCGGCGTCGCCCCGTTTGGCGGCCTTGAGGTACCAGCGTTCGGCGGCTTCCAGTTCTCCGCGCCGGTGCAGCACCAGGCCGAGGCGGACGGCGGCGTCGGGAGCGCCGGCGGCCGCGGCCGCGTGATAGCAGCTTTCGGCGCGCGTGAGGTCGCCGCGTTGCTGGGCCTGGCGGCCGAGTTTGATCAGCGACGTCGCGTCGGCCTCTTCGCTCGCCTTGCGCCACCAGGGATCCGCTTCGGCCGTCCGTCCGGTGTCGCAGAGCACGGCGCCGAGCGTGATCATCCCTTCGACGTTGCCCGCCGCCGCGGCCTCGCCCGCCCAGTACTCGGCTTCCTGGAGTTCGCCGCGCCGGTGCAGCGCCCGCGCCAGTTCGGCCATCGCCTCGACCCGGCCCTCTTCGGCGGCCCGACGCCACCAGTCCTCGGCGGCGTCGGAATCACCTCGTCGCGCGCAGAGATTTCCCAGATGCGACATGGCATGCGAATCACCGGCCGTCGCGGCTTCGCGGTACCAGCGTTCGGCCTGTTCCGGCACGCCGCGCTCGGTCAGGAGGTGCGCCAGGTTGCCCATCGCGACCCTGTCCCCGCCCTCGGCGGCCTTCCGGAACCACGCCTCCGCCTCGTCGAGATCGCCGCGCTCCAGCGCGATGGATCCCATACGTGCCATGGCGATCACGTGTCCGCGTTCCGCGGCCTTCCGGTTCAGATAGTCGTCGACCCGGGTGTTCCACTTACGTTTTTCGGCGCCCACAAGCCCGCTCCTTCCGGCAGCGTCCCTGGGGTAGTCGCTGCTCAGGACCCGGATGTGACAACAACTACCGGGTGTCATCGCCGTGTCGCACCGGGTTTCCCCGTCCGCCGCGGCGATACTTGGCGCTCCCCAACCCCCGTCGAGAGGAACCGCGCGGTGGCCACGCGTACCAGCCAGATGACCACGGCTCAGCGGCTGCTCCTGCTGATCACCCTCGCCGCCGTCGTACTGGCGGTCTTCTGGTTCGTGAGCGGCAAGGGCGACGCTTTGCAGCCGAAGCCGGCCAACCCCGCGAGCGCCGCCGACGCGCGCAAGCAGCTGGACGAGCTCACCGTCGCGCCGCGCGGTTCGATGGACGGCTACGACCGCAAGAAGTATCCGCACTGGGACAACCAGGGGAACAACTGCAACACCCGCGAGTTCGTGCTCAAGCGCGACGGGAAGGACGTGAAGGCCGGTTCCGACTGCGCCCCGACCTCCGGCAGCTGGACGAGCATCTACGACGGCGAGACCTGGACGAAGCCGACCGACATCGACATCGACCACATGGTCCCGCTCGCGCAGAGCTGGGTCAGCGGCGCGAAGTCGTGGACCGACGAGAAGCGGCGCCAGTTCGCGAACGACCTGACCAGGCCGCAGCTGTTCGCCGTCACCGACAACGTCAACCAGGAGAAGAGCGACAAGGCGCCGGACCAGTGGAAGCCGCCGCTCGTGTCGTTCTGGTGCACCTACGCCACCGACTGGATCACCGTGAAGCACTACTACGGCCTCACGATCACCACCGCCGAGAAGAGCGCGCTCAGCGACATGCTCGGTCGTTGCTGATCCGCCCGGATTCGGGTTGGCTGGGGCGATGGCGACCTTCGTACTGATCCACGGCGGTGGCGGCAGCGCCTGGGACTTCCACCTCCTCGAGGCGGAGCTCACCGGCCGCGGGCACGACGTCGTCGCGGTGAACCTGCCGATCGACGACGAGAAGGCCGGTTTCCCGGAGCACGTCGACGCCGTCGTGAACGCGATCGGCGACCGCGAGGACCTGGTGATACTGGGCCATTCCTACGGCGGCTTCACCGCGCCGATTGTCGCCGGGAAGCTTCCGGCGCGGCTGCTCGTGCTGCTGACCCCGATGATCCCGAAACCGGGCGAGACACCGGGGGACTGGTGGGGCAACACGGGTTTCGAGGACGCGAAGGACCTCACCGACGAGGAGAAGTTCTTCAACGGCGTCCCCGCGGACATCGTCGCGGAGGCGGGCTCGCACGGCCGGAACCAGGTCAGCGCCGAATGGGGACAGCCGTGGCCGCTGGACGAGTGGCCGGACGTCCCGACGAAGGTGCTCATCGGGCGCGGAGACCGCTTCTTCACGCCCGAGTTCCAACGCCGGGTCGTCCAGGACAGGCTCGGTTTCGCGCCCGACGAGATCGACGGCCCGCACTCCGTGCCCTTGAGCCATCCCGAGGAACTGGCGGACCGGCTGGAGTCCTATCTCACCAGCGGTCCAGTCGCATGACCTCTTCGAGCGGCTGACGCGGGGCGGGTTTGAAGGTGTCGCCGGTGTAGAACGCCGTGGGGATGAGCGCGGCCTGGTGCACGTTGTCCGGCAGGCCGAGGATCTCCGCGGCCTCCTTCTCGTACGCGAGGTGCAGCGTCGTCCACGCCGTGCCGAGCGTGACGGCCCGCGCCGCGAGCATGTAGCTCCACACCGCGGGCAGCAGGTTCCCCCACAGGCCGGCCTGGTTGCCGGCGGGCAGTTCGGCGCTGCTCGTCTCCAAGCACGGGATGACGTGCACGGGCACCTCGCCCATCTTGTCGGCCAGGTACTCGACACTGGAGCCGACGCGCTTCTGCACCTTCGACCGCTCGGGGTCGTCCGCGAACAGTTTCCCGGCCGCGTGCGGGGAATCCAGGTACTCGCGGCACGCACGCTGATACAGCTTCCCGAGCTCGGCACGCTGCCCGGGATCGGTGATCACGAGCCAGTGCCAGCGCTGCGTGTTCGACCCGCTCGGCGCCTGCAACGCCACCTGCAGGGCGTGTTTGACCAGTTCGAGAGGCACCGGCCGGGTCAGGTCCAGTCGTTTGCGGACGGTCCGGGTGGTCGTCAGCAGCTCTTCGGGCGTCATCCGGCGATTATGTCGTTATGATCCGCTGGTGGGGAGGCCGCCGCGCGAACGAGGGATGGGCACTTTGCTCAGGCACGTCCTCGAAGTGACCGAGGCGGACGTCGTCGCGTTCTTCGAGGACATCGGACTGGGTGACTACCGCCCGCGGTTCACGCCGTTCGTCCGCGCGCTCGTCACGCACGGGCCGTCGCCCATCCGCGACCTGGCCGCCGAAGTCGGCGTGACCCATTCCGCGGCCAGTCAGACGATCGCGCAGATGGCTCGGCAGGACCTCGTCTCGCTCCGGCCCGGCGCCGACGCCCGGCAAAGGATCGTTTCGCTCACCGAGAAGACGCGGCGCCTGATGCCGACGCTCGAAGCCGAGTGGGCGGCGACCAGCGCCGCGGCCGCGCAGCTGGAAGCCGAACTGCCGTACCCGCTCAGGGAAGTGCTGGTCGCCGCCGTCGAAGCCTTGGAGCGGAAATCGCTCCGGGAGCGCATCGCCGAAACGGACGCCGCGCTCAAGCTGAAGCGTCGGCCCGGTCGAGACTGAACACGGCCCAGACGTACTTGCCGCCGGAGCAGGGCTCGTAGCCCCAGTCGTCGGACAACGCGTGCACGAGCTGGAGACCTCGGCTGCGCGCCGCCATCGGCGATGGCTCCTTCAGCTTCGGCCGCTCCGATCCGGAATCGAAGACCCGCAGGGTGAGCCTGCCGTCGGAGTACTCGATTTCGAGCCTGTCCGGCCTCTCGCCGTGCTCGAAGGCGTTCGTGACCAGCTCGGAGGTCGCCAGGAGCACGTCGTCGACCGCCGGGCCGTCGAGGCCGAAGCCCGCCAGGGTCGCTCGCACCGCTTGCCGCGCGACGGCGGGTGCCGTCACAGCGACCGGCAGGGGGAGGGAGACCACCGGCAACGAGCCCTCCGATCGTGTCTTGGACATCGTCATGGTGTCGCACCTCCCCTCGCGAGAGACTCCCAGATCCGCTGTTCGCTTCCAGGTACCCACAAGGGGCGCGGTCGAATCAGACTCCGTCCGTGAGTTCTGTCTCGGTCAGTCCTTCCCGCAGTTTCTTGAGCGTGGCGGCCAGGAGCCTGGACACCTGCATCTGGGAAACACCGACACGGCGCGCGATGTCCGACTGGCTCATCCCGGACCCGAACCGCAGCGCGACGATCTTGCGCTCGCGGTCGGGCAGCCGTTCCAGCATCGGCCGAAGCGCCTCACGCAGCTCCGCCTGGCTCAGATTGGCGTCGGCCTCGCCGAAGCGGGTGTGCGCCGAGTTCTCCAGGAGGTTGTCCAGCGAGGCGCCGTACCGGCCCTGGCCGGCGCGGAGACCCTCGTAGACCTCGTCGATCGGGACGCCGAGATGGACGGCGATCTCACTGGGCTTCGGCGCGCGGGAGAGCCGGATCGTCAGCTCTTCGCGCACGGCCGAGATGTTCGCGTTCAGCTCCTTGAGCCGCCGCGGCACCCGTACCGACCAGCTGTTGTCGCGGAAGTGGTGGCGCAGCTCGCCGGAGATGGTGGGGACCGCGAAGGCCAGGAAGTCGCTGCCCTGACCGGGGTCGAACCGGTCGACGGCGTGGATCAGCCCGATCGTCGCGATCTGGACCAGATCCTCCATCGACTCGTCCCGGTTGCGGAACTTGCGCGCCAGGTTGCGCGCGAGTTCGAGGTGCGCGCGCACCAGCTCGTCGCGCAGCGCTTCACGTTCGGGAGCGCCCTGGGGCAGCGCGCACATACGCTCGAACAGGGCCGGGACGTCCGCGCCGTCTTGCTCGACGGGTTCGGTCACGGCCGGGCCGCCTCGCTCTCCCGGATGAGTTCCACCCTGGACAGGTAGCCGCCATCGGCCGGGACGACGCTCCGCCGCGCGGACGTCGCCAGCGCGGTGAGCAGCTGCCAGGACAGACCGGTCTCGTCGTCGGGCTCCGGAGAGTCCGAAAGCACCGAGACGGTCACCTCGATCCGTCCGTCCTTCCATGAGAAAACGCAGTTCAGCTGCCCGTCGGAGGCCGAGGGGAGCAGCATGGAGCAGGCCTCGTCCACCGCCATCCGGAGATCCTCGACGGCGTCCAGGTCGAAGTCCTGGCGCATCGCGATGTCCGCGACGATCGTCCGGAGTGTCGGTACCACGTGCGGTACCGCGGCCGTGCGTACCTCGATGAGTTGAGCGCCCTCCCCGCTGGGCGGGGTGTTGTCCACCACGTGTGTTCCTCTCTCGAGCTGCGCTGCCGATCGGTCAGATGCCCTGGGTGTGAGCAAACCAAACCCACGTTTGAGCCGTGCAGGGGGCGGGCATGTAACCGGCGACAAACGATCTCCTGGGAAGGCGGGGACCGACATGGCTGACGTGAGCCGGCTGCCGAACGTGGTGGCGGAAGAGTGGGACTGGCAGCTCCGTGGGTCGTGCCGAGGCGCCGACAGCAGCTTGTTCTTCCACACGGACAACGAGCGCGGTTCGGCCCGCGAGCGGCGCGAGTCGCGGGCCAAGGCCATCTGCCAGACCTGTCCCGTGCTGGCGCAGTGCCGCAAGCACGCGCTCTCGGTGCAGGAGCCGTACGGCATCTGGGGTGGGCTGGGCGAGATCGAGCGCCGCGAGTTGTTCCTCCGCGAGCGCCGCGCCGAGCGCAAGGCCTTGACCGCGCATTGAGCGCGTCCCGGGCACCGGTCGGCGACGCGCGAGACGGCGATCGTGGCGCCCCGTCCGTACTGGGTTAGGGTTGGGACTGTCGTTGCGGGGACAGCCACGCCTACCCGCCGAAGAAGAGCGTGCGTCCGTGTCCGGACTGGGCGCGGCCGTCGCTTGAGACCACAGGCGCGTTCCGGCGCTGAGCGTCGGTTCTCACCTGATGAGGAGAATGTGCATGCCCGCAGCGGACCAGAACACCACGCCGCCCGGTTTCAGCATCACGCTGGACGCCGACGCGTCTGAACCGCGTGTGGTGGTCACCGGTGAGCTCGACCTGCTGACGAGCCCGCAGCTCCAGGAGACCCTCGGGGCCTTGATCACGGACAAACCGTCGGGTCGGGTGGTCGCCGACCTGACCGGCGTGACGTTCTTCGACTCCTCGGCGTTGAACGTGGTGCTCCAGGCACAGCGTCATGCCGCCGAGAACGAGGTCGAGCTCGAACTGGTGCCCAGCCCGCAGGTGAGCCGAGTGATCGAGCTCACCGGCGTCGCCGAGCACCTCAGCGTGTCGGAGGAGCCCCCCGCCTGATCCCCCGCTACGGTCGTGGGCTCGTGATCCGCGACACCTGGGGGCAGCACGATGATGGGGCGGACGCATGCCCTGACCGGCTGGTGCGCGGGCCTCGCGCTCGCACCTGTCGTCGGGGCGGGCACGGTGCACCAAGCGGTCGTGTTCGCCGCGACCACGGCCGGATTCGCCCTCCTGCCCGACCTCGACCACCCGGGCGCCCGCGCGTCGAAGCTGCTCGGCTGGTTCACCGGCGCGATCTCCTGGCTGCTCCGCCGGGTTTCCGCGGCCCTCTACGCGCTGACCAAGGGCCCTCGGGACGAGAAGGTCACCGGTAAGCACCGCCATCTCTCGCACACCGTGCTGTTCGCCGTCGGTCTCGGCTTCCTGACCTCCTGGGGCACCACCGAAGGCGGCCCGTGGGCGGTGTTCGGTGTCGTCGTCCTCGGCCTGCTGCTCGCGGAAGGCGCGCTCGGCGACTGGCTCCTGCCGGTCAGCGGCGCCGCGGTGGGCTGGTGGGTGTGGACCGCCCCGCCGGACAAGGCGGCACAGCTCGCGGAGATCTCCGGCTGGCTCGGCATCGCCGTCGCGGCCGGGTGTTTCGTGCACTGCCTCGGCGACGCGCTGACCGAGTCCGGCTGCCCGTTCCTGTTCCCGATCCCGATCGCGGGCGAGACCTGGTACGAGATCCGGCCGCCGAAGCCGCTGCGGTTCCGCACCGGCAAGAACGTGGAGAACCGGCTGATCTTCCCGGTGTTCGCGGTCGCGGCGGTGGTGCTGATCCCCGGGGTCTGGGAGTACCTGTTCACCACGGTCCAGGGGCTGCTCACGCCGGACGGGACGCAGACCGCCGTTCAGTGAGGAATGCCCTCGTCACCGGCGGCGTTGAATCGGAACGCCGGACCCGGTTGAGGAGGGGGAACAGTGGACAAGCCCGTGCTGCGCGCCGACGCGCGCCGCAACCGAGCGAAGGTGCTCGCGGCGGCCGAAGAGGCCTTCGCCGTCGACGGCCTCGCCGTCCCCCTCGACGAGATCGCCCGTATCGCCGGTGTCGGCGCGGGTACGGTCTACCGGCATTTCCCCAGTAAGGAAGTGCTCTTCCAGGCCGTCGTCGTGGACCGGCTCGAACAGTTCGCGGCGGAAGCACGCGAACTGCTGACCGCCGAAGACCCCGGCGAAGCGTTCTTCGGCTTCTTCAAACGCGTCGTCCAGCAGGCGGCGCGCAACCGCGCACTCTGCGACGCGCTCGCCGAGACGACCGGGCTGGGGTTCAAGGCGGGCGCGGGCGACGACTTCCGGGCGGCTTCGCAGGCGCTGCTGACCAGGGCACAGGCCGCGGGCGCGGTCCGCGAGGACATCGACGGCGACGACCTGCGTGCCCTGATCGCCGGATGCCTCGCCGCCGAACGGTACTCACTCGAAGAACGTCATCTCGTCCGCATCGTTGTCGACGGATTGCGCACGCAACGTAACAAAACGTAAGATCGACGCGAGAAGTCCTCGTACCTGCGCTTCGCGTGGCAGTGTGTACCGAGGGGTGCCGGATGTTCGGTCAAGGTCCCACCGCCGGTTCCATCACGGTCGCGGCCATCGCCGGCCTAGCGACCGGGCTGCTCGTCGCCGCCCTCCTGGTGGCAGGCCGTGAGCCGCAGCGCCGCGTGTACGAAGTCGGCACGACCCCTTCCCCGGTCACCACGTCCCGTTCGGTCGGGCCGGTCACGGTGACCGTTCCGGGCAGCGCGCCGGAACCGCTCGTCGTCACCCGCACCAGCACGCCGGCGCCGCGCACGGTGACCAGGACGGTGACGCCGTCACCCACCTCGACGGAGTTGCCGCCCAGTACGACCACAGGATTCCGGATCGACTGAGGCAACCCGGGCGCCCCTTCGTGCCGTCTGTCCTGGTATGCGGCGGCTCCCCGTTTTCGCTCTCTTGACCGCGTGTCATGCCGGCGAAAGCGCTTGTGCGGCCATCGGGCTGAGGGAGGGATATCCCTCGCCATCCCGCCGGAAGTGGCCGCCGGTGTCACCCGTGTGTCGCTGGAGTTGTGCTGGGCCGGTGCCTGCGTGACCGAGTCCGCGCCCGGTGGCGACCACGCCGGTCCGGACCACGGTGACCCTCGACGACGGAGAGCCCTATGTCCTCGACGTCACCCCGGCGATCGCCTATCCGATAAACAAAGCGTGCGGAGGCGGCGTGCCGGTCGCGAAGCTGGTCGTGACGTCCGGCGGCGAGGTACGGCAAGGACCGTGAAGGCCGCCCCCGATGAACGGCCTCCACGGTCATCCCCTGTGGCTAGCCGACGTCGCGACGCCGCCAGCCCATGAGCCCGGCCACGAGCGCGACCACGGCGACCCCGGTCAGCCAGACCAGTGGTGTCGCGGTGAACTCCGCGGCGGGCAGTTTCGGAACGTGCGAGAACGGGGAGGCGTCCACGACCGCCTGCGGCAGGTTCAGCACCGGGCCGAACAGGCTGAGCAGCAACGCCAGCCCGGCGATCGCCCACGCCGCAGTCGAGAGCTTCGGCGCCAGGCCGAATAGCGTCACGGCGAGGCCGGTGATCACCCACACCGCCGGAAGCTGTGCCAACGAAGCGAGCACCATGTCCCCGACCGCCTCGCCGGCGCCGCCCGCCCGCATCCCGTTCGACAGTCCTAAGAGGACACCGCTGAGCAGCATCATCAGCGCGGTGCCGCCGAACGTGAACACGAGGTGGCTGCCCAAGAGCCGTAGCCTGCCCACGCTCGTCGCGAGCAGCGGCTCGACCCGCACCGCGGTCTCCTCGGTGCGGAGCCGCAACGCGGACTGCACGCCGTAGAGCGCGACGACCATGGCGAACAGGCCCGCCATCGCGGCCATGAAGGCGTCGACCAGCGCGTCCGTGCCGCCGAGGCGCTGGAAGATCTCCTTCGCCTGCTGGCTTTCCCCGACGACGTCGCCGATACCGCTCGCCACCGAGCCGAACACCGCGGCGCAGACCGCCGTGCCGATCAGCCAGCCGATCAACGGACCCCGGTGCAGCCGCCACGCCAGCGCGAACGGGCTGCGCAGCGACGCCGCCGCTTCGGCGGGGCCGGGACGCGGCGGGATGATGCCGGTGCCGACGTCCCGCCGCGGGAGCAGCGCGTATCCGGCGGCGCCGACCACCACGGTCGCGGCCAGCGGCAGCAGGAAGACCCACCAGCGCTCGTCGGCGAACGGCCGGATCTGCTGCGCCCACCCGATCGGGGAAAGCCACGAGACCCAGGTCGCGTCCGAGGTCGAGTCGCCGACGGCGCGAAGCAGGAACGCGACCCCGACCGCGGTCGCGCCGATCCCGTTGGCCGTCCTCGAATACTCGGCGACCTGGACGGCCACCGCCGCGATCGCCGTGAAGACCAGCCCGGTCGCGGCGGTGGCGGCGCCGAGCGCGACCGAGCCGGCGGCGGGCAGCTTCGCGCCGATCATCAGCCCGGTCTCGACGAGTCCGATGAGGACACTCGCGCCGGCGGACACCAGCACGCCCGCGGTCAGCAGGGCGTACCGGCCGACCACCGCGGAGGCCAGCAGTTCCGCGCGGCCGGTGTCCTCCTCGGCGCGGGTGTGCCGGGTGACGGTGAAGACCGCCATCAGCCCGGCGATCAGGGCGAGGAACCCGCCGAGCCGCCACGCGGTGAACCCGCCCGCGGTCGAAAGATCGAAGGCGGGGCCGTAGATCAGCGAAAGCGACGGGTTCGAGCCCATGCTCGCGGTGAGCCCGGCCCGTTCGGCGGCCGTCGGGTACAGCGTTTCGAACGTCCCCGACGACGTCGAAGGCATGATCCCGAGCAGAACGACCCAGATCGGCAGGACGATCCGGTCCCGCCGCAGCGCCAGCCTGGTCAGGTGCCAGGTGCCGACGAGTCCGTGCGAGGGCCCGGAAACGGTCACCGGGCGCTCCAGCGTCGCGGTCATTTCGCGCTCGCTTCGGTGGTGTAGTGACGGAGGAAGAGCTCTTCGAGCGTCGGCGGCTGGCTGGTCAGGCTGCGGACGCCGACCTGGGTGAGCTGGCGCAGCGCCTCGTCGAGGGAGCGGGTTTCGACGTCGAAGCGGACCCGGTTGCCCTCGACCTTGAGGTCGTGGATGTTCTCCAGCCTGGTCAGCCCGTTCGGCGGGCCGGCGAGCTCGGCGGAGATCGACGTCCTGGTGAGGTGCCGGAGCTCGGCCAGCGTGCCGGTCTCGACGGTGTGCCCGTTGCGGATGATGCTGACCTTGTCGCAGAGCGCCTCGACCTCGGCGAGGATGTGGCTCGACAGCAGCACCGTGCGGCCCTGCTCGCGTTCCTCCTGGATCGCGTACTGGAAGGTGGCCTCCATCAGCGGGTCGAGGCCGGAGGTCGGCTCGTCCAGGATCAGCAGGTCCACGTGCGAGGCCAGCGCGGCCACGATCGCGACCTTCTGCCGGTTGCCCTTGGAGTAGGTGCGCCCCTTCTTCCTGGGGTCGAGGTCGAACCGTTCGATCAGATCCTTGCGGCGGCGCTGATCGAGCCCGCCCCGCAGCCGCCCCAGCAGATCGATCACCTCTCCGCCGGACAGGTTGGGCCAGAGGTTCACGTCGCCGGGGACGTAGGCGAGGCGCCGGTGCAGGCTCGCCGCGTCCTTCCAGGGGTCGCCGCCGAGGAGGCGGACGTCCCCCGAGTCCGCGTGGAGCAGGCCGAGCAGGACCCGGACGGTGGTCGACTTCCCCGCCCCGTTCGGGCCGAGGAAACCGTGCACCTCCCCCGCGGGTACCTGCAGGTCAAGGCCGTCCAAAGCCTTGGTCCGGCCGAAGGATTTGTGGAGGCCGGAGATGGAGATGGCGTTTTCCATGAACCTGAAGGTACAGTGATTTCACGAAGTTGTGAAGTTAAGAAAACATATGGATGGTGTGATCACTCTGGGGAACGTAGGAGAGGATGTGTCCATGACGACGACGCCTGAGAGTGCTTCGAGCACCCAGAGAGACGAGGACGCCGTCCGCCGTTACGTGGAGCACCTGGGCCTCACGCTCTCCCAGATCGGGATGCAGCGGATGCCCGCCAGGGTGTTCGCCGCGCTGATGACCACCGACGCCGGCCGCCTCACCGCGGCCGAGCTGGCCGACCAGCTCTCGGTGAGCCCCGCCGCGATCTCGGGGGCCGTGCGGTACCTGGAACAGATCGGATTGGTCGCCAAGGAACGCGAGCCCGGCTCGCGCCGCGACCACTACCGGCTCTTCGACGACCTCTGGTACGCCACCTTCATGAAACGCGACCGCATGATCACCATGTGGCGCGACGCGGCCGACGAGGGCGTTTCGGCGCTGGGCGAAGGCACGCCTGCCGGCGAGCGGGTCGCCGAGATGCGGGACTTCCTGAGCTTCATGATCAAGGAGCTCAACGACATGTACGCGAAGTGGCACGAGATGCGGGCCGAAAAGGGCAAGTAGGTGCTGGGCCTCGTGAGTGGCTGTAACCGTCCTGGCCACTCACGAGGCCACCGCGACCGCCAACGTCGCCGCGAGCCTTTTCGCCCACTGGTCCAGCTCCTCCGCGGAAGGCTCGCGGTCCTCGAAGGACGCCAGGAACGCGTACTGGAAACAGGCCCCGAGCAGCAGTGACGCCGCCGCGTCCGGATCCGCGTCCTCGCGGACCCTGCCGAGCCGGACCTCTTCACCCAGGTACGCCGAGAGGCGCACCAGCGGGACGTCCGGCCCGCCCGCCCTGTTCGTGAGCCGGTCCCGATGGGTCGCGAGCAGCTCCCGCGAGGAGAACAGCGACACCGCGATCGGGAAGCTCTCCAGATAGAACGCCAGCGTGATCCGCGCCAGCCGGGCGAGATTCTCCGCGAGCGGCGCGTCCGCCGCGGACCTCATCAGCTCGTCCAAGGTCGTCCCGAGCGCGGGGAGCCGCTCGGTGAGCACGCTCGTGAAGATCTCGGTCTTGTCCTTGAAGTGTTTGTACAGCAACGCTTCGGAGTAGCCGGCCGCCCGCGCGATGGCCTTGGTCGTTGCATGCGCGTAGCCCTGCTCTCGCATCACCTTCGCCGCCGCGGCGACGATCTCCTCGCGGCTTCCCATGTTCGCTCCTGAGGGCTTCTCAGCGTTCGCTCGACAAGTGGTGGGTGAACACTCACCATAGTGGGTGAGTATTCACTAACCCAGGAAAGGGCGTGACCATGAGGCTCACTGTTCTCGGTGCCACGGGCGGGGTCGGCTCCGAAGTCGTCAAGCAGGCGCTGGCGGCGGGGCACCACGTCACGGCGGTCGTGCGCGACCCGTCCCGTCTGGACGCGGAAGGCGAACTGCTGGAGGTGGTCGTCGCCCAGCTCTCCGAGCACGGCGCGCTGACCGAGGCCGTGTCCGGGCGCGACGTGGTGATCTCCGCCCTCGGTGCCCGCGACCGCAACCCGACGACCATCGTCACCGACGGGGCGAACGCCGCGATCGCCGCGCTCGGATCGGCGGGCACGCGGCGGCTGCTCCTGGTGAGCGCCAGTGGCCCGTTCGTCGACGGCGACGCCTTCTTCACCAGGAACGTCGTCAAGCCGATCCTCGGCAGAGTCCTCCGGCACGCCTTCGCGGACATGGTCGCCGCCGAGCGGATCGTGCGCGCGAGCGACCTCGACTGGACGATCGTGCGCCCGCCTCGTCTGCTGAACGGGCCGCACACCGGCGCGATCGCCGTCCGCACCGACGGCAACGTCCGCGGGAGCTACCGCATCAACCGCGCCGACGTCGCCGACTACCTGCTCCGCGCGGCCGCGGACGACTCGCTCGCCCGCCAGACGGTTTCGATCGCCCAGGGCTGATATCCCCACGAAACGCGGAAGTAGAGTCGCGGGGTGATCAGCCGTGCGGTGGTGCTCGCCCCGATCCTGCTCGCGCAAGCCGTCCGGGTGCGCCGTACGACGCCAAGGCTGCCCGGAGCCGAGGGGCCGGTCACCGGACTCGTGAAGGGCGACGGCCGTCCGCTGCGGCTCGCGGTGCTCGGCGAGTCCACCGTGGACGGCGTCGGCGCGGCCACCCACGCCGAGGCGCTGACCGGACGGCTCGCGGACGAACTCGCGCGGGACGGCGGCGCGGTCGCCTGGCAGGCCATCGGCAAGACCGGCGCCAACGCGCGCGTGGCGCGCGAGGAATTGCTGCCGCTGCTCGAACCCGCCGACCTGGTGGTGATCGCACTGGGTGTCAACGACACGATCGAACTGCATTCGGCCACGCGCTACCGGCGCGACCTGCTCGACCTCGTCGTCGCCGTGCGGCGCCGGGTAGGCCGGGTGCCGGTGGTGCTCGCGGGCGTGCCGCCGATGGGCCGGTTCCCCTCGCTGCCGCGTCCGCTGCGGGACGTCCTCGGCGCGCGGTCGGCCGTCCTCGACGCCGCGGCCGCGCGGCTGGCGCTGCTGCGCGGTGTCGTCCACGTCCCGATGCCCGCCGCGATGCTGGACCCGGCGACCTTCGCCGAGGACCGTTTCCATCCCGGCCCCGAAGGCTACCGGCGCTGGGCCGAACAACTCGCGCACGTGAGCCGACGGCTACTCAGCGACACCTTTTCCGGGTAAAAACGCTGATCAGGTCACCCGCCTGCCACAGATCAAGAAATTTCCGCGAAAAAGCTGGCTCTGCGTGTATCTGGTGGCAGCCTCATTGCGTCCTATGGAGCAGTCGAGGAAATGAGGGACACCCGATGACGACCGAGACCAACACCGCGCCCGTCGACGACGAGGCCACGGCCACCGAAGACCTCGAAGAGACCACGAAGCCGAAGCCGATCACGGCGCCGGTCCCGCCCCGTCCCGGCACCAGCCCGGACGGCAACTGGGACCCGAACGGCACCAAGCCGCCGGTGAACTGAACCAACACAGACAGGTGATGTCCGGAGGCCGAGGGGGCCTCCGGGCATTGCCTCCGGGTGCTCCTTCGGGGGAGGGGGACGCCCGGACGCGGGCCCGTTGGGGAGCGGGCCCGGGGGGAGGGAAAAAGGGCCGGCCGGTGCGCAG
The DNA here is from genome assembly GCF_900105055.1 of Amycolatopsis lurida. NCBI lineage: Bacteria > Bacillati > Actinomycetota > Actinomycetes > Pseudonocardiales > Pseudonocardiaceae > Amycolatopsis > Amycolatopsis lurida. Next base: position 3,709,848 of record NZ_FNTA01000004.1, on the reverse strand, counting down.
TCCACACCTACTCGCGCCGGCCGGTGCCTTTGTCCCTTCGCCCCAGACCGAGGGGGACGACCGAAACTCGACCAAAAAAGTTAGTGACTTGATGTATCCCAGAGCCTCTTGCACGCTCCTTCTCCCCGAAGGGCCCGCGATACTGCCAGCGCCGACACGAAGACACGTCCGAAGTGGGGCAGATACGGTGACCGACGTGCAAACGACCGAGGTAGACCCGCCATGGGAAGGACTGACCGGTGCCGACCTGCATGCCGCCTGCATGCGCGCGGCGCGGGCCGGTGACCGCCAGGCGATGGACAGACTTGTGCACGAGCTGACCCCGCTCGTGTGGCATGTCGCGCGCGCGAACGGGCTCGACCGCCTGACCGCCGAGGACGTGGTCCAGACGGTGTGGCTCGCGCTCTTCAGTCAGCTCGAAAAACTCCGTGACCCCAAAGCACTCGCCGCCTGGTTGATCACCACCACCAGGCGCGAGGCCCAGCATCCCTTCGGTCGCCGCGCTCAGCCTGTCCCGCTGACCGACGAGGTGGCCGAGAACATGGAGAGCACCCACCCGGCCCCCGAGGAGGAAGCCGTCCGCGCCGACCGGGATCGCCGGGTCTGGCGCGCCTTCCTCCGCCTGCCGCATCGCTGTCAGCAGCTCCTCCGGCTGACCGTGCTGGCCGGGCGCGCCGAATACCAACTGGTCGCCGAAGCACTCCGTATGCCGCGCGGAAGTGTCGGCCCGACCAGGGGCCGTTGCCTCGAATCGATGCGCGACCTGCTGGCCCACGAAGGGGGAAGCCGATGAACGACCTCGGGACGCCGGGGGAGATGACCTCCCCGGGCGATGAGGCCTTGCTCGCCGATATCGGGCGTTTCATGGACGAACTGGACCCGCCACCGGGAGACCTGGTGCAGCGGGTTCAATTCGCGCTCGCGCTCGAAAACCTCGACGTCGAGGTCGCCCGCTGGGAACGGATGGACGCCACCGCGGGCGTTCGCGGCAGCGACACCGGCACGATCACCTTCACCGTCAGCGACCTGACCGTGATGATCAACCTCACCAAGATCGGCAAGAAACACCGGATCGACGGCTGGCTCGTGCCCGCCGGCGAGTACGGAGTGGAGGTTCGCGTCGCCGAGCACGGCACGAGTTCCACCACCGCCGACGAAGGAGGCCGGTTCGTGCTGGACAACGTCCCTCAGGGCACCACCCAGATCGTGATCCACCTCGGCGACGTGACCTGTCGCCGGACCGTCGTGACCCCGACAGTGGTGCTGTAACCGGACGGCTGTTCCGTTATGCGGCGCGGGTGTGCTCCCATAGTGCGTGTGCCCGTGCAGCTTCCTGTCGTCGATCCCGTAGCCGAGGCGGCGGCCGATCTGCACCGTCAGGCGAGGGCCGCGGCCTCCGATCACGGCCCGGGCGCGGCCATCCGGTTGCTGCAGCGTGCCTTGGCGCGCCTCGGGCCCGCCGAACCCGGCAGTGTCGAACGGCTGGCGATCCGCGTCCGCATCCTCATCAGCCTGGCGGCCGCGGAGGCGGAGGTCGCGTCCCAGCAGGACGGATTCGCCCGGCTCTCCGAGGCGGAACAGGTCCGGCTCCAGTTGCCGGAAGGCGACATCCGGCGCGAGCTGAGCTTCACCGTCGTGCTCCAGCGAGCCGTGGTGCTGATGAGGTCGGGGCACCTGGACGAATCGCTCGCGCTGTACAACGCCGCGTTGCCGAACCTCGTCGCGGAAGCTGCGAAGCACAGCCTCCTGCTCACCCGGAACCTGGTGAACCGGGCTTGGCTGCATCTCCAGATGAGCAATCCGGACGCGGCGCACGCCGATCTCGTCGCCGCGCTCGACATCGCCGTCGAACACGGGCACCGGATGCTCGAAGGGAAGATCCGGCACAACCTGGGTGATCACGCCCAGTTGCTCGGCGACATCCCCGAAGCGCTCCGGCACTACGAGCAGGCGGCCTCGATCTTCGTCACCGACGGGCCCGGCTCGCTGCCGCTCGTCCGGCTCGACCAGGCGAAGGCCCTGCTCACCGCCGGGCTCGCCGAGGAGGCGGCGCGGCACCTCGACGAGGCGATCCCCGAACTCCGGGACAACGGCGCGCACCATCTCGTCGCGGAAGCGGAGGTCGCGCGGGCCGGGGCCGCCATCCTCGAGGGTGACCACGTCCTCGCGAAGAAGCTCGCGACGTCCGCACGGCGGAGCTTTCTCCGGCGTGGCAACGGCCGGTGGGCGGAGATCGCCGAGTTGACCCGGCTTCGCGCGGACGCGGTGAAGGTACTGGCGGACCGGGAGAAGAAGCCGTCCGCGAAACTGCCGGAGCGGCTCGCCGATCTCGCCATCCGGCTGGCCGGGCTCGGTCTGCGCGACGAAGCGGGCGCGGCCAGGATGTTCGCGGTGCGGCTGCTGATCCGTCGCGAAGAGACGGTCGCCGCGCAGGAACTCCTGGCGCAGGTACCGAAACCGCGGCAGACCACGCCGATCGACCACCGGATGCAGCTGCGGTTGTGCCGGGCCGAACTCGCGGTGGCGTCGCATCGGCCGCGTTCGGCGCTCGCGCAGGCGCGGGCCGGACTGGCGGAACTCGGGCAGATCCGCGACCGCATGGGCGGGCTCGACCTCGTCTGCGGGACCGCGGCGCACGGCGAGGAGTTGGGCAAACTCGCGCTCACGCTGGTGCTCAAGAAGGCGAGGCGCAGCGGCGCCGGGGCGAAGAGCCTGTTCGCGTGGCTGGAACGCACACGCGCGCAGGTGTACCGCTACGAACCGCTGCCGGTCATCGAGGACCCCGCGCTCGCCCGGCACATCAACGAAATGCGGCACGTGCAGGGGACGATCCAGGCACGGCGGCTGTCCGGTGAACCGGTCGGGAAACTCGAGGAGCGCTACGACCGTCTGCAGCGGGAGGCGACGCGGCTCGGGTGGTACACCAGCCAATGGGGTCGTCCGCGCCCGGTCTCGGCACCCGAAGAGGTGGTGGAGCAACTCGGCGATCGCGTGCTGGTCAGCCTGATGGGGTATCGCGACACCTTGTACGCGGTGGTCGTCGACCGCGGCCGGTTCCGGCTGCTGAAGCTGGGTCCGCTCGCGGAAATCGTCGAGACCGCGAGGCAGTTGCACGCGGACCTCGACGCGCTCGCCCCGGACAACCTGCCCGCGCCACTGGTCGAGGTCGTCACCGGTTCCGCGCGGCGCCGGGCGGACAAACTGGACAAGCTGATCTCGGCGTCGCTGGCGAAGACGCTGGAAAACCGCGAGCTGATCATCGTGCCGATCGGCTCGCTGTACGCGTTGCCGTGGGGAGCTTTGCCGTCACTGCACGGACATCCGGTGTCGATCGCGCCGTCGGCGACCGCCTGGGTGACCGCGTCCGGGCGGCGGAGTTCCGGCCCGGTCCTGCTCGCCGGCGGGCCCGGTGTGCCGGGTTCGGTCGGTGAGGTGCGAAACCTGCGGACCGTGTACCCGCAGGCCCGTCTCGTCGACGGGAAGGACGCGACCAGCGACGCCGTACTGTCCGCTTTGGACGGTTCCGGGATGGCGCATCTGGTCGCGCACGGCGCGCACGAACCGGCGAACGCGCTGTTCTCGCGGTTGGAACTCGTCGACGGCCCGTTGTACGCGCACGAAACCGCCCGGCTCGCGAAGCCGCCGGAACGGGTGGTGCTGGCCGCGTGCGAACTCGCGATGAGTCATATCCGGCCCGGCGAGGAGGCGCTCGGTTTCGCCGGGACGCTGCTCGCCAGTGGTTCGCGGACGGTCATCGGCGCGATCGCGCGAGTCGGCGACAAGGCCGCCGCCGCGGCGATGTCCGACCTGCACCGGCGGCTGGCTTCGGGAACGGCGCCCGCTTTGGCACTCGCGGAAGCGACCGCCGCCGATCCGCTGCGGCGCCCCTTCCTGTGCCTGGGTGCGGGCTGAAGGGGACTTTCGCCGCGTCCTCTGTGGCCATGGCGTCCTTCAGTTCCCCACAGGACTTGTCCACAACCATCGCCACCTGTGGACAACTCCGCCGAGCAGCCCTTTCCCGCGCCCATCGCCGGTAGACTGGACTCGGGGTCGCCCCCCTTGGGAAGGGCGGGGGGTGGGGTCAGGCGCGTTCCGCGTGTTTCACCAGGCGCGTGGCCAGGATCGAGATCACGGTGCGCAGGGCCGTGCGGACGGCGGCGCCGGTGCCGGGCAGCGGTTCGGTGAACCGGCCCGTCCAGCGGAGATCCGTGCCGCCGGAAGCGTTCGGCGTGAACGAGACTTCGGCGCGATAGTCCTTGAGCGGCGCGAGACCCGCGAAGCCGTAGACGTGCTTTCGGTCCTGTTCGTACTCCAGTGTCTCTTCGTGGAGATACACCGGCCACAGCCCAACGGCCCGGACGGCGCCCACCCCGTCCGCGTCCGGCTTCCGCGCCCAGCGCGAGTGGAACACCACCGGCTTCGCCCATTCCGACCACCGGGAACCATCGGCCTCCAGCGCGAACAGAGAAGCGGGCGAGGCGCTGCTCGTCCGGTTGACCTCGAAGGAGTACGTCTTGCCCATGTGGCGACGATAACCGCTCCGGCCGCCACGGATAAGTGGACAAGGGTGACAGTGCCGCCTCCGGCGATGTTGCGAAAGCCACTTTCGCAACCTTCAACGTTGCGAAAGTGGCTTTCGCAACGTGCCACCCTTGGCCGTACCGTCCAATCAGTCAAGATAGGGGCGTGAGCACGACGCGCCGCGAGATCGCCGCACCACATTGGCTGGTGCAGCTGCTCCGCAGCACACCGGTTCCCATCCCGTGGAACATGGTCGCCCGCGCCGTCCTCGCCCTCGCCGTCCCGCTGGCCGTCGGCTACGCGCTCGGCGACATCGGTGTCGGTGCGCTCGTCTCCACCGGCGCCCTGCCCACCGTCCTCTCCGAATCCGCCGGACCGTACCGCTACCGCGCCCGGCGGCTCGGCGGCGCCACCGCGGCCGCCGCCCTCGGCTACTTCGCCGGGCTGGTCACCGGCGGAATCCCGGCCGCGTCCATCCCGGTCGTCGTCGGCGTCGCGGCGGTGTCCGCCCTGATCAGCGCCGCGGGCAGCAACGCGTCGGTCGCCGGGCTCCAGATGTTCGTCTTCTGCGTCCTCGGCACCGGCCAGCACGTCACCGGCCTGCGCGTCGAAGTCCTCCTCGGCTACTTCTGCGTCGGCGCCGCCTGGAGCCTCCTCGTCGCGCTCGCCACCTGGACCTTCCGTGCCACCAGCCCCGAACGCGGCGCCGTCGCGCACGTCTACGTCGAACTCGCCGCGATGCTCTCCGCGACCGACGAGGCCACCTCCCGCGTCGCGCGCCACCAGCTCACGACCGCGATGAATACCGCGTACGACCGGCTGCTCACCGCGCGATCCTGGCTGTCGGGCCGCGACGCCACCTACCGCCAGCTGCTCAACCTGCTTTCGGCCAGCACTCCCGCCGTCGAGGCGTCGGTCGCGATGGTCAACGCCGGCCGTCACGCACCGGACGACGTGATCGACCACTTCATCGCGACTTCGGCCGCCGTACTCGCGAACCAGGAACTACCGGAGCCGCCCGAAGCGCCCGAAGACGCCGACCCGGTCCTCGCCGCGCTCTACGCCGGACTCGCCCGGATAGGCAAAGGCGACGACCGGAAACGGCGCGAGGTCCAGCCGTGGCACAAACGCCTCCGCGGCTGGGCGGGGTCGCTCGTCTCCGGCCCGCTCACCTGGTTCACCGCGCTCCGCCTCACGTTGTGCGTCGCGATCGCCGAAGTCGTCGCGCTGCTCGTCCCGTTCGAACGGTCCTACTGGATCACGCTCACCGTCGGCATCGTCCTCAAACCCGACTTCGGCTCGGTCTTCGGCCGCGCCGTGTTGCGTGGCATCGGCACGGTGATCGGGGTGGGCATCGGCGCGGCCGTACTCGCCGCGGGAGGCGAAGGCTGGCTGCTGGTCCTGCTGATCGCCGTGTTCGCGGGCGGCGTCGCCGTCGGCAAGGTCCGCAACTACGGCATCCTCAGCGCCTTCGTGACACCGCTGATCATCCTGCAGATGGATCTCGCCAGCACCGGAAGCTGGGACGTGGTGCTCGCGCGGCTCGTCGACACCGTCCTCGGCTGCGCGATCGTGCTGCTCTTCGGCTACCTGCTCTGGCCGGGCAGCCGGCGCCCGCAGGTCGGCGGACGGCTCGCCGACAGCCTCGACAGCCTGGTGAAATACGTCGACAAGGGTCTCGTGCTCGCGCCCTCGGGCGAAGCGCGACTGGAACGTTCCCGCGCCCGTCGCCGCGCCTACCGCGCGCTGGCCGACCTGCGGACCGCGTTCCAGCAGGTCGTCGTCGAACCCTCCGCCGCCGGACGGCAGGCCGTCGCCTGGTGGCCGGTGATCGCCGGGCTGGAACGCGTCGCCGACGCCGTCACCGAGGTCGGCGTCACCCTCGGCCGCGGTGCCCCCGCCCCGGCCGACGCCGACATCGCGCTCCTGACGGCCGCCCTCGCCGAACTCGCGGCCGCCGTGCGCGAGGAACGGGAACCGGCGGAGATGCCGATGCCCGACAACGAGCAGCTGTCCGGCGTCGTCGACCAGATCGGCGCCGCCTTCGACGCCGTGCGCGGCCCCGACCTCGTCGAACGCGCGCCGCTGCGGCTGGTCCGGCGGTTCCTGCCCTACCACCGCCGCGCCTGAGGGTGTGACAACAGGCGATAGTTGGCACGGGACGGGAAGCTCCGCGTTCCATCGAACGCTGACCAGCGACTGTGACTGAGCGCCTCATCTGGCCCAGTTGGGCACGGTCGTTGGCCAGTCCTGTGCTCAAACTGACCCGCACGCCCTGGGGCGTCAGTTGTCGAGACGGACCCTCACCTGGTGATTGTGCTCGGCGTGCGAGATGACTGTGCCAGCGACGTGAGTTCCCATCGGCGGGAGTTCCGCGTTGTGAGGCATCCCGGTGATTTCGGCCAAGCCCACGGCATCGGGTACTGCGTCGATACGGATGAAGACCCCGAAGCGCTGACGTCCGATCACTTCACCGGTGATCGGCGTACCAACCGAAAGCGCCGCGACCGTCGCGTCCCACGCCAGGCGGCTTCGTTCCCCTAGGCGCTGGCCGTCCTCAGGCCAGGAATAGTCGTTCACGGTCCCGAGTATGCCCTCACCCGCCCGTATCTCAACATCAACAACCGCTCATGCCGCGTTGAGCGCGTTTCGGCCGTTCTTCCCGGGCGACAGCATCGACGGCAGTCGAGCGTCGAACTGGCCAACTATGACGCTCAAGTGGCCACGTCGGGCGCTCAGCCTCAGCGACGTTGCAACCGAGGGCAGCGCCGTGCCAACTATCTCCTGTAGATGTCAACTACCGCCTGTAGTCACAGAGGGCCTGCCACCACCCGGACGGGGGAGGGTGAGCATCATCTCGAACTAATGTTCGAGTTTTCACGCATAATCGACGCATGCTCGACACTGGTGACACGCTGCCGCCGGGGCCGCGTCACCTCCACATGGTCCGGCCCAACCAGCCCGTTTGGGTCGATCTCAAGCTGGTGTACCCCGTCGGCGCGGTGAGGACCCGCCTGCCCGACGGCCTGGATCTGACCGGCACCGTCCCCGGTCTGCTGGGGATGTGGCGGGCGACGACGACGGGACACTGGGTCGGCTGGGTCACCTTCCAGCTCGGCCCGGTCGGCCGGGGCGGCACGACGCATTCGCAATGGGTGCTGGCCGAGGCGCTGCGTCCGCGCGAGGAGCGGAACACGTGGTCGGGAAGTTTCCCCTCCGAGCGCAGACGATGATCGTCCCGTCCCGTGGGCACTGTTGACCGCACGCCAAATCGCGCCCACGATGGCCCTGTGTCCGTCCACTGGGAGTCCGCGCCGACGCGTTCGGCCGGCGAAGGCGTCGCCGCACTGCTCCTGCGCCGTGGACGGTTGGGCTCCCCGCCCGCGTAGCTCCTCATCTCGCCAAGTCATCCGACGGTGAACCCTGGGAGCACGTATGTCCATCGCCCTGCCCGACCGTGTCCGTCTCCGCCCCGCGACCGTCCCCGACGGCGGCATCCTCGAAGGGCCGCGGCTGCTGCGGCGCCTGCCGGAAGGCGTCGAAGAACGCCCGTACGAACTTTTCGCGCTGCGGCCGCTGGGACGGGTGATCGGTGCCGAAATCGCCGGCGTCGACCTCGCCCGGCCCCTGACGCCCGCTCTCCACGCCGAGCTGAATCGCGCGCTGCTGGAGTGGAAGGTGTTGTTCTTCCGCGACCAGGACATCACTTCGGAACACCAGCGCGCCTTCGCCGCCAACTGGGGCGAACTGGAGACCAACCCGTTCATCCCGCAAGGGGAGACCGCGGACACCACCCGGTTCACCCGCTCGGCGAGCATGCCCGCGTTCGAGAACATCTGGCACGTGGACGTCACCTTCCGGCCCGAGCCCGCGCTCGGTTCGGTCCTGCGGCTGATCGAGGTCCCGCCGGTCGGCGGCGACACGATGTGGGCCGACATGGCCGCCGCCTACGACAACCTGCCGGAAGACGTCCGCGAGCGGATCGACGGGTCGACCGCGGTGCACGACTTCATCCCCGGCTTCGACCGCTTCTCCGATCCGGAACTGCTGCTGCGTCACCAGGACACGTTCCCGCCGGTCGAGCATCCGGTCGTCCGCACGCATCCGGAAACCGGGCGGCGCACCCTCTTCGTGAACCAGGCGTTCACGACGCATATCGTCGGCATGGACCGCGACGAGAGCGACAAGCTCCTGCGGTACCTGTTCAGCCGGGCGCATGTCCCCGAGTTCCAGGTGCGCTTCGGCTGGCGGCCGGGTTCGGTGGCCTTCTGGGACAACCGTGCCACCCAGCACTACGCCGTCAACGACTACCACCCGCACGCGCGCGTGGCCGAGCGCGTCGCCATCGTGGGCGACCGGCCGTTCTGAGCGTCCCCACGACGGGTGATCGCCGGGGCGTCTCCGCCGGTACCTGTGTGACGATGTGGCCATGGGCATCAACTTCGACGAATTGAAGAACAAGGCCACCGACGCTCTCCGCGAGCACAACGACAAGATCGAGGGCGGCCTGGACAAGGCGGCGGACTTCGCGAAGTCGAAGTTCTCCGGTCACGACTCGCAGATCGACTCCGGGGTCGAGAAGGCGAAGGGCTTCATCAACAAGTTCGACGACACCCCCGACAACCCGCCCCAGGGCCGGTAACCCTCGCATTTCGTCCTCTGGATGCGGTCCTCGCGCGGGCGACGACCGCATTCAGAGGACGAAACGCGTCAGGAGACCTCGCCGATCGCGGTGTCGCCGTCGATCGCGGTGATCCAGCCGCCGCGCTCGCCGAGCGCGATCAGGCCGTCCCGCGCGTCCGGCGCGCTCAGGCTGACCCGCACCCCGGCGCGTTCCGCGTCCTTGGCGGCCGCGAACGCTTGCGCCCCTTCATGACCCGAGTTGACCGTCACCGCGAGGCCGCCCGTCGACGCCAGCGAGCCCCGCGCGGCACCCAGCCGCCCGAGCGCCTCGTCGACGATCGGCAGCAGCGCGTCCCGGTTGCCCTCGGTCATCGCCCGCACCAGCGCCGGGCTCGACCCCGCCACCCGCGTGCCGTCCGTGTAGGACCCGGCGGCCAGCGACATCGCCAGCGGCCCGCCCTGCGCGCCGATCGTGGCCAGGATGGCGGCGAAGATATGCGGCAGATGCGAGATCCGCGCGACCGTCTCGTCGTGCGAGTCCGCCGGCAGCGGCACGACATGCGCGCCGACGTCCAGCACGAGCTGGGCGACTTCGGCCCAAGCGGTCAGATCGGTGTCGTGTTCGACGCCCAGCACCCACGCCGCGCCGCCGAACAGCGCCGGGTCGCTCGCCTTCCAGCCGGAGTTCGCCGTCCCGGCCATCGGATGCCCGCCGACGAACTTCGCGTACGGCGCGCGACGGCGAACGGAGTCGAGCACCGGGCCCTTCACGCTGGTCACGTCGGTGAGCACGCAGTGCCCGGCGACCCGCGAAACGGTCCGGAGCACCTCCTCGACCGCGGGCAGCGGCACCGCGAGCACGATCATCGCGTCCCGCTCCGCCGCCTTGCCCAGCGCGGCTTCGACCTGCGTCGTCACGTCGAAACCCGCTCTGCTGGCGGCGTCCGCGTCAGCTTCGGAGGTCGTCGCCCCAAACGTGGTGCGGCCGATCGAATGCGCCGCGCGCAGCAGCGAACCACCGATCAACCCGAGCCCGATCACGCATACGTCCCGCACAAGGGTTCATCCTGCCATCTACAAGGCCCCACGTCAGAGAACGGCGGCGAGGCGGGTTCCCTGATCGATGGCCCGTTTGGCGTCCAGTTCGGCCGCGACGTCGGCGCCGCCGATCAGATGCACCGGCAGCCCGGCCGCGCGCAGTTCGTCCACGAGGTCGCGAACCGGCTCCTGTCCCGCGCAGACGACGACGTTGTCCACATCGAGCACGCGCGGCCGGTCACCGACGGTGATGTGCAGGCCGTCGTCGTCGATCCGGTCGTAGGTGACCCCGGTGAGCTGCTCGACGCGTTTGGCCTTCAGCGCGGCCCGGTGCACCCAGCCGCTGGTCTTGCCCAGCCCCGCGCCGATACCGGACTTCTTGCGCTGCAGGAGGAACACCTGCCGTGGTGACGGCTCGACCTTCCGCTCGGTCAGCCCGCCCGCCGCCCGCTCGGGATCGGTGACGCCCCATTCGGCCATCCACGCGTCCAGATCGAGCGCGGGGGAGGTGGTGTGCGTCAGGAACTCGCTGACGTCCACGCCGATCCCGCCCGCGCCGATCACGGCGACCTTGCCGCCCACCGGTTTCCCGTGCCGGACGACGTCCACATAGGACAGAACCTTGGGATGATCGATACCGGGGAGCGACGGCACCCGCGGCGTGACGCCGGTGGCCAGGACGACCTCGTCGAATCCGGCGTCGACCAGGTCGGCGGCGGCCACGCGCGTGCCCAGGTGCACCTTGACGCCGGTGACCTCCAGCCGTCGCGTGTAGTACCGGATGGTCTCCGCGAACTCCTCCTTGCCCGGGATCTTCCGCGCGATCCCGAACTGGCCGCCGATCTCGTCGTCGGCTTCGAACAGTTCGACCGTGTGCCCGCGTTCGGCGAGGCCGGTCGCGGCCGCGAGCCCGGCGGGACCGGCGCCGACGACGGCGACGCGTTTGGTCTTGCGGGTGGGCGAAAGCGTCAGCGTGGTCTCGTGGCCCGCACGCGGATTCACCATGCAGGACACCAGTTTTCGCTTGAACGCGTGGTCGAGGCAGGCCTGGTTGCAGGCGATGCAGGTGTTGATCTCGTCCTCGCGCCCGCTCTCGGCCTTGCGGATCCATTCCGGATCGGCGAGGAACGGCCGCGCCATCGACACCAGGTCCGCGTCCCCGCTCGCCAGCGCCTCCTCGGCGACCTCGGGCATGTTGATCCGGTTCGACGTGACCACCGGGATCCCGACGTGCGGTTTGAGCTTGCCGGTCACCCAGGTGAACGCCGCGCGCGGCACGGACGTCACGATCGTCGGCACCCGCGCCTCGTGCCAGCCGATGCCGGTGTTGATGATCGTCGCGCCCGCCTCTTCGACCTCCTTGGCCAACGCGACGACGTCTTCCCAGCGCTGTCCGCGTTCCACGAGGTCCAGCATGGACAGCCGATAGACGATGATGAAGTCCTCGCCGACCGCCTCGCGCGTCCGGCGCACGATCTCGACGGCGATCCGTCGGCGGTTTTCCGCGCTCCCGCCCCATTTGTCGGTGCGCTTGTTGGTCCGCTCGGCGAGGAACTGGTTGATGAAGTAGCCCTCGGAGCCCATGATCTCGACGCCGTCGTAGCCCGCTTCCTTGGCCAGGAAGGCACAATCGGCGAACGCGCGGATCTGGCGCAGCACGCCGTACCCGGAGAGGGCCCGCGGTTTGAAGGGGTTGATCGGCGCCTTGATACCCGACGCGGAAACGCTCAGCGGATGGTAGGAATACCGGCCCGCGTGCAGGATCTGCAGCGCGATCTTGCCGCCCGCCTCGTGCACCGGATCGGTGAGTCGCTTGTGCGCCTTGGCTTCCGCGCGCGTCGAGAGCTTCGACGCCAGCGGCAGGAGCCAGCCGGTCCGGTTCGGGGCGAAGCCGCCGGTGACGATCAGCCCGACCCCGCCGCGGGCGCGTTCGGCGTAGTACTCGGCCAGTTGCGGGAAATGCGCTTCCTTGTCCTCGAGGCCGGTGTGCATCGAACCCATGATCACCCTGTTGCGCAGGGTGGTGAAGCCGAGATCGAGGGGGGACAGCAGGTTCGGGTACTGGCTCATCGCTGGTCCTTACGCATCGTGGTGGAATGCCCGGAGGACTTCCTCGAGCCACTCGACGTGGCCCTGTTCGGTTCGGATTCCTCCGCGCAGCACGAGGAACTGATGCAACGACTGTCCACTGAGGACTCTGGGGTCGGGGAAGTCGTGCTTCTCGATCAGCAGGTAGGCGTCGAGGCGTGCCGCGTGCGCGTCGCGATGCCGGGCGACCTCGGCGGCGACGGCGGCCGGATCGCCGAGGGCGGCGCCGCGGATCTTCACGGCGAGCTCCCTGGCGGTGGCCGACGGATCGGGTTCGGCGAGCCAGCGGGCCAGTTCGGCCCGCCCCGCGTCACCGACTGTGTAGACCTTCTTGTCGGGTTTCCCGGACTGCGCGACCGGGGCGACGGCGACCCAGCCGGCGTCCTCCATCCGCTTGAGGACACGGTAGATCTGCTGGTGGGTGGCGCTCCACCACAATCCGATGGACTTCTCGAAGCGGCGCGTCAGCTCGTAGCCCGAGCCGGACCGCTCGGACAGCGAAACGAGGATCGCGTGCTCCAATGCCATGCACCTAGTTTCATATGCACCTAGTTGCACTGCAAGGCGACGCGCGTCACAAGTACGTGAAGGCCCCCTTCCCTCGGCTGAGCCGAGGGAAGGGGGCCTTCACGGGAAAAGCTATGGCTTGCGGGCGACACCGCCGATGACGCGGGACTCCGAGGGGTTCGCGGCGAAGATCGTCTTCTCGTCCGGATGCCACGCCGGCGCGTAGACCAGGCCCGGCTCCAGCAGCGGCCAGCCACCGAAGAACCGCCGGAACTCGTCCATGGTGCGCAGGAAACCGGGGTTCGTCGTGGTCTCGTAGTACTCGAGGATGTCGAGCAGTGCCTGTCGTTCCTCGTCGTTGGCCGGGTTCTCGTTGGTCATCTGGGAAAGCACCAGCAGCGAACCGGGCGCGAGCCGGTCGCGGTAGAAGTCCAGCAGCCCGTCGGGGTCCTGCTCGTCCTTGATGAAGTGCATGACCGCGTTGACCACCAGCGCAATCGGCTCCCGGACGTCGATGATGCCGGAGTCCATCACCCGGTCCCAGAGGTCTCCGGGGTCGAACAGGTCGGCGGCGATCGCGTGGTGACGGTCCGGGTCGGCGGTGTCGGCGAGCAGCAGCGTCGAATGCGCGAGCGCGATCGGCTCGTTGTCGATGTAGAGGACGTGCGTGTCCTCCTGCGGCCGCGCCTCGTCGGCGACCTCGTGCACGTTGCCCGCCGTCGGCAGGCCGGAGCCGATGTCGACGAACTGCCGGATGCCCAGTTCGGCGCAGTGCCGGACGGCCCGGCCGAGGAACTGCCTGCTGGTCTTGCAGTAGTCGCCCATGAGCGGGAGGCGCTCGCGCACCTTCTCGGCGAAGTTGCGGTCGATGGCGTAGTGGGTGTCGCCGCCGATGAAGTAGTCGTAGACCCGGGCCGCGGACGGCCGGTCCAAGCTGTTCTCGACGGCCCTGAGCGCCGCGTCGTGATCGATCATCGTCATCCCTTTGTCCGCGCCGGAAATTCCATGCTAACCGGCTGGGACGTAGGCCTCGCGGTAGGCGTTCACGGATTCGGTCAAGCGATCGAGCTCCGCGCGGGTGCGGGCGAGACCGGCCGCGTCGAGACCCATCGCGTCACCGATGATCTTCGGGATCCCGCTCGCGCGCTCCCGGAGCCGGGCGCCGTCCCCGGTCAGGCTGATGCGGACGGACCGTTCGTCGTCGGCTTGCCGGACGCGCTCGACCAGCCCGGCCTTCTCCAGCCGCTTGAGCAGCGGCGACAGCGTGCCGGAGTCGAGGTTCAGCACGGTGCCGAGTTCCTTGACCAGCCGCTCGTCCTCCTCCCAGAGCGCGAGCATCACCAGGTACTGCGGATAGGTCAGGCCCAGATCGTCGAGCACCACGCGATAAAGCGCGGTCACGGCCCGTGATGCCGCGTAGAGCCCGAAGCACAGCTGATCGTCCAGGCACAGCGATCCGGTGTTGTCCGTCGGCATCGGTCCTCCTCGTCCCCATGGTGCGTCGATCATGCCGCAGAGCGCCACTCGAGTGAGCCAAATCTCCTTGAGTACGTTTTAGTTGTGCCCAACTTAGTTGCGAGCTATCTTCGGACTAGTCCACTTCGGCTTTCAGGAGGCAGAGATGACCGCCAACCCGCACAACCTGGCCCTCGAACCGGCCGCGCAGGCTTTCGTGGAGGCCACCGCCACCCCGCCGTTCCTCTTCCAGCTGCCGCCGGCCGAAGGGCGCAAGGCCGTCGACGAGGTCCAGGGCGGCGACGTCGAACTGCCCGACGCGGACGTGGAGACCACGCACGTGGACGGCGTCGAAGTCCGCATCGTCCGCCCGCGGGGCGTCACCGGTCCGCTGCCCGTGATCGTCTACATCCACGGCGCCGGCTGGGTGTTCGGGAACTTCCACACCCACGAGCGTCTGGTCCGCGAGCTCGCCGTCGGCGCGGGCGCGGCCGTCGTCTTCCCGGAATACGACCGCTCGCCCGAGGCGCGGTACCCGGTCGCCATCGAGCAGAACTACGCCGTGGCGAAGTGGGTCGCCGAGCGGGGCGCCGAAAACGGTTTCGACAGCACGAAGATCGCGATCGCCGGGGACTCCGTCGGTGGCAACATGACCGCCGCGCTCACCCTCCTCGCGAAGCAGCGCGGCGACGTCACCTTCCGGCAGCAGGTGCTCTTCTACCCGGTCACCGACGCGAACTTCGACACCGAGTCCTACCGGCGGTTCGCCGAGGGCTACTTCCTCGCCCTCGACGGCATGAAGTGGTTCTGGGACCAGTACACGACCGACCCGGCGCAGCGCGCGGAAATCACCGCGTCGCCGCTGCGGGCGAGCCTCGACGACCTGGCGGGCCTCCCGCCCGCGCTGGTGATCACCGCCGAGGCCGACGTCCTGCGCGACGAAGGCGAGGCGTACGCCGCCAAGCTTCGTCAGGCCGGAGTTCCGGTGACCGCCGTGCGGTACCAGGGCATCGTGCACGACTTCGTCATGCTCAACACGTTGCGCGGAACGCACGCCGCGGAAGCCGCGATCGCGCAGGCGATCGGAGTGCTGCGCACCGCGCTCGCAGGCTGAGCGATCCGTCCAGGGTGACACGCGTCACCCTGGACAACACTTTCCGGTGGCCGCACGTCTCTTGATCCAGATGTGGGAAGTGCGGTGCGGGGCGCGCCGCCGCCGGAGAGGGACACGATCGCCATGGGATTGGGACTGAGTGCCATCCGGCTCGATTCCACACTGAACCTCGTCATCGTCGTGGTGCTGGCCCTGCTCGCGATCATCGCCGTGCCGTTCTTCTGGGAACGCTGGCGCCGCAAGCTTCTCGGCCGCAGCGGCACGATCCTCGTCGCGGTGGTGCTGATCGTGGTCAGCACCGCGATGGGCGGGAACATGATCGGCGGGTTCTTCCCGACGGTCGGCGCCCTGTTCGGCACCGGCGTGTACTCGGCCGACAGCGTCGACGCCGTCGCCGGGGAGAACGGCTCGGACCTCGACAAACTGCGCGACGCCGGGGCGATGCGGGCCAGGGAGGGCAAGGGTTCCGTCGTGCACATGACGGTGACCGGCAAGCGCACCGGCCTCACGCGCGACGTCTCGGTGTACTTCCCGCCCCAATACTACGATCCCGCGTACCGGTCGCTCAAATTCCCGGTCATCGAATGGATCCCGAACTACCCGTCCGGCCCGGAAGTGGTCACCGGCCCGTACGGGATGCCCGCCAGGCTCGACGAAGCCATCGCGAAGCACGTGCTCCCGCCGACCCTGGTGATCATCCCGGACCCGACCGGGAAACCGAAGGTCGGCCACGACACCGAATGCGTCGACGAAGTCAACGGCGCGGCCAACGACACCTATCTGACCGCCGACATCCGCGACTGGGCCATCGAGAAGCTCGGTGCCAGCACGCAGCGGAAGGCATGGACGATGGCGGGCTGGTCCTCGGGCGGCTACTGCGCGATGAACCTGGTGACGCGCCACCCGCAGTGGTACGGCCAGGCGGCGAGCGTCAGCGGCTACTTCAAGGCCGCGGTGGACGCCGAGACGGAGAACCTTTTCAAGGGCAGGCAGGACATCGTCGACGCGAACACGATCACCTTGAACCTGCAGAAGCACCCGTCGCCGGTCGACATCCTCGCGATCGCGGGGGACAAGGAAAATTTCGAGAGCTTCTCGCTCGATCAGCTCCAGTCCGCCGTCCGCGCGCCCACGACGCTGTCCACTTGGCGGATCCCGGACGCCGGGCACAACATGAACACCTTCAAGACCCAGATCCCGGACGTGCTGGCGTGGATCGGCGCGCGCACCGCGCCACCGAGCGCGCCGCAGGACAAGAAGATCGTCGGCAGCGGCGGGGTCAAGCCGTGGCCGCTACCGAACACGGGCGCCAAGGGCGCACTGGTCGACGTCGTCGAATAACTACCCGCGCTTGGCGCGATAAGCCTTGGGGTACAAGCGAAGCCGGTCGGGAACGCGGCTCCCCGCCATCCTCGTGACCGTGCCGATGCGCCGGAGGCGACGCTCGTCCGCGTCTGTCCACTTGAGACTCAATCGGTCACGCAAGGGTGGGGGGAGCAGGCCGATCGCGCACAGGGTCAGCACGGTCCCGCCGGCCGGACGGACGGGGCGCCACAAGGTCTCCGGCAAGAACCACCACGGCGGCGGTGGCGTGTCCCGCATGGTGATCGAGTGGAGTAGTTCTCGCACCGTGTGATTGTCTTCGAGCCGGCTCGCGACGACGTCGTCGAAGTAGGCCTCGAACCCTTCGAAGTCTTCTGGCATGTGGTGTTCGCGAAGACCGAGAAGCAGGCCGAGTCGTCGCCATTCCGCGTAGAAGCTGGACTTCTCCTGGCGGGGCATGGGGAACAGGAAGACGTCGTGCAACCGGACCGCCGTCCAGAACGTGGAGCCGTGCACCCACCAGTAGGCCTCGGGGTTCAGCGCGTGATAGCGCTTGCCGTGGTGGTCGACGCCCTTGATCGCCTTGTGCATCTCCCGGAGCCGTTCGGCCTCCGCGATCGCTTCCTGGCCGCCGAAAACCTGTGACAGCAAGGAATCGACGGTCCGGTCGAGGCGGCCCCACGGATCTTCGGTGAAGTTCGAATGGTCGTGCACGCCGGCGCCGATCACCGGATGGGCGACCTGCAGCAGCAACGCCGTCCCCGCGCCGAGCAGCAGTCTCCGATCGCCGACCACTCGCCAGGCGACGGAATCCGGGCCGAGCGGGGTCACGGCGGGCAGGCGGGCTTCGATGCTCATGACGACCTCCCGAGAGAGCGGCGTGCGGCCACTGTCCCACCTTGTTTACAGGTCGTCAATAGCCGGTCGAAGCGCTTTCGCCACCTCGGTCACCCGCCTGCCCGCGCCGGTGTAGGTGGTCGACACCGGTTGGGACGTCAGTACTACGACGATGTGGCGATCATCGTCGCCGACGGTGCCGGAGCTGTGCAGGATCCGGGAACCGCGGCAGCACGCCCAGCCCTGCTTGACCGACCAGCGGAGGGAACCGACGGCGTCCGGGATGCCGAAGTATTGCCGGACGCCGTCGGATCCGCTCTCCGTCGCGCCGCTCAACGCCCGCATGATCGTCGTCCGCGTTCCCGCGGCCGCCTGGTCCAGCAGGTAACGGTAGATCTTCGCGACGTCCGCGGCGGTGGTCCTGGTGTCGCCCCAGCGGCCGGGATCCTCGGGGGGACGTGTGGCGCCGAGGCCGATCTTGGTCGCCCAGCGGGTGACGATGGCGGGTCCGCCGTGGGCCGTCCACAGCCTGCTGGCGATGTCGTCGTCGCTGACCGAGAGCATCCGTTGCACGGTGCTCGCCGGTGCGCCCGCTTGAAGCGCTTCCAGCGCGATGAGCAGTTTCACCAGCGAAGCCGAGGTGTACGGCCGGTCCGCTTTGACGGAGACCGTGGTCTTCTTGGCGGTGCGGTCGTAGACGACCACGCTCACCTGCCCGCCGGGGACGAGGCCGGGGAGGGCCTCGGTGTCGACGGCCTTCGGCGGCGGTCCTGGCACCGCCGAGGAGGACGGGGCCGGGGATTCGACCGGTTCCGGTTCCGCTTCGACGGTCATCGCCGTGTCCCCCGACGCCGCGACCGCGACCGCCGCCGGGCCCGGACGCGGCAACGGAATCAGCACCATCGCGAGAATGGCTCCCACGCACAGCCCCACCAGGAGGACGACTCCGCTCACCTTGCCCACACGACTTGTTGACCGGATCACCCGATCGTGTTCACGGCTAGGCCGTTCGGCCGCCTCGGTTTGCCCGGGAGGGCCCTGGGGTATCCGGCAGCCAAGCCTGAATCAAGGTCGCCAACTCTGGGAGGCGGAGCAATGGCACGTGCACAACGCGCTCGTATCCGGACGGCGGGTGTCCAACCCGCGCAGGTTCTCGCCGGGCTGTCGAGCCTGGCCTTCCTGGTGTTCGGGATCGTGGGCTTCACCAGGACCGGGTTCGCCGATTTCGCCGGTCGCAGCGACGCGACGGTGCTCGGATTCTCGGTGAATCCCCTCTACAACCTCGCGTTCGTCCTACTGGGCGCGATCGGTCTGCTGCTGACCTTCGGCTCGGGCCGGTCCAGGGTCTTCGGTCTCCTGACGTTCGCCGCCTTCGGCGCGCTGTTCGTCTGGGGGCTGATGATCACCGGGACGGTTTCGTCCAATCCGGTCTCGGAGGCGGGGAACCCGTTCAACCTCAACGCGACGGACAACTGGCTGCACCTCGGCCTCGCCGCCTTGGGGCTGCTGATCGCGTTCCTGCCCGCGCGGCACAAGGTACTGCTGCCCGAGGACGAAGAGGAGAACGTGGTGCCGGGCCGGGCCGACAGCGCCACGGCCGTCGATCCCGTTCCCGACGGCACGCGACGGCCGAAGCATGAAAAAGGCCCGACCATCGCTCGTGATGAGCGACCGCCGGGCCTCGCCCACTAGGGGTCAGTAGCCGTACTCCTGGGCGGGAGCGCCTTCCTCCTTCTTGGGGGCGGCGTTCCCGCTCTGCGCGGCCTTGTTCTTCACCGGCGCGGTGCTCTTGCAGCCGGCGGGCTCGATGACGAACCACGTGCCGCCGACGCCGTGCCCGTTCGCTTCACCGGCGTTCGCGTCCTTGGCGTAGCGGTAGACGGCCCATCCGCCGACGGTGACCTGCGTGGTGCCGTCCGCGCGCTTCACCGTGCCGAGCAGCTTCTGGTCGATGCCTTCGAGCTGGACGTCGCCCTCGGCGAGCACCGGCGGCCAGGCCTTCGCGCAGTCACCGTTGCAGGTCGGCTGCTTGTTCTTCTTGTCCTTGGTGAACATGTAGAGCGTGAAGCCCTCCTTGTCCACAATGGCCGGTCCGATGCCGTCGACGTTGCTCGCGATGAGCTTCGTGGCACCGTCTTTTTCTTCGGCCGGAGCTTCCTTCGCTGCCTGGCCCGCTTTGCCCCCCTTGGCGTTCGCGGCGTACCAAGTGCTGCCGACGCCCTGTCCCTTCGCTTCGCCCGCCTTGGCGTCCTTGGCGTAGCGGTAAAGCGCCCAGCCACCGACGGTGACCTGCTTGCGTCCGTCGGCGCGGGTCACTTCGCCGACCAGCGCCTGGTCCACACCCTCGATCTGGACCTCGCCCTCGGCCAGCATCGGCGGCCAGATCTTCGCGCAGTCACCGTCGCAATTGGACTTCGGCGGCTTCGCGCTGTCCTTGTCGAAGCGGTACAAGGTGAACCCGTCCTTGTCGACGAGCACCTGGCCGAGGTCGCCGGCTTCGGCCACGGCCACCTTGGTCTCACCCTTGGCCGCGGGGGCGTTTCCTCCCGCCCCGGCCACCGCGGCGGCGGGAGCGACGGCCGGCGCCGCGGTCTCGGTGCCACCGGAGCAGGCCGACAGCACGACCAGGCCCACGGTCGCGGACGCCGCTGCGACGACGAAACGCTTGCGAAGCATGGGATTTCTCCTTGTTCGTAGGGGTTCCGCGGCTTGGCGCGGTGAGCTTGTACCCCCTACACGGAGCCGGCGCGGGACCGGTTCAAGGAGTTTTCGGAATTTCTTCGCGGGCCTCCAGTGCGGCGTCGGTGAGCACTCCGGCCGACCCGGTGTAGTTCGCCGGATCCAGCAGCTCGGCGAGGGAATCCGCGGGGAGGACTCCGGTTATCTCCGGCAGGCCGGAAAGAACCTCGCCGAGCGGCTTGTCCTGCTCCAGCGCGAGCTTGGAGGCGCGTCCAAGCACCTCCTTGGCCCGCGCTTTGCCGAGCAGCGGGGCGAGCACGGTCGACAGGCGCTCGGAGACGATCTGGCCGTGCGTGAGGCCGAGGTTCTCCCGCATGCGCTCGTCGTCGACCACCAGACCACGGGCGAGCTCGGCCGCCGTGTGCGCGGCACCGCCGGTCAGGCGCAGGCATTCGCGCAGCAGTTGCCACTCGGCGTGCCACGCGCCCGCGGACCGTTCGTCCTCGGAGACCAGGGCCTGGGTGACACCGGTGGCCAGCACCGGGACCTGGAGCGCGGCCGACCGGATCAGCGTCGCGAGCACCGGATTGCGCTTGTGCGGCATCGCCGAGGAACCGCCACGGCCCTCACCCGCCGGTTCGGTGACCTCCCCGACCTCGGTGCGGGTCAGGAACTGGACGTCGACCGCGATCTTCCCGAGCGCGGCGGCCGTGAACGCGAGGGCGGCCGCGAGGTCGGCCGTCGGGGTGCGGAGGGTGTGCCAGGGGAGCGTGGTCTCGGCGAGACCGGTCTCCTCGGCGAAGGCCGTCTGGAGCCGCTGCGGATAGCCGTCGGGCAGGTCGGCGAGGCGCGCGTACTCGGCGTACGCGGCTCTCGTGCCCGCCGCGCCACCGAGCGAGACCGGAAGGACGACACGGTTCACCCTGGCGAGCGCGTCGAGCGTCAACTGACGCCAGCCCGCCGCCTTGAGCCCGAACGTGGTCGGGACCGCGTGGGCGGTGAGGGTGCGCCCGGCCATGATCGTGTCGCGATGCGTGCGAGCGAGGTCCGCCAGCGCGTCCGCCGTCGCCTCGAGGTCGGCGACAAGGATCGCCCGCGTCCGCGCGGCGACCAGCATCATCGCGGTGTCGAAGATGTCCTGGCTGGTGGAGCCGCGATGGACGTACTCCGTGCCGGCGGCCCCGGTCAGTTCCTTGATCAGCCCCACGACCGGGTTCGCCGTCTCACGAGCCGCCCTCGCCAACGCGACCACGTCGATCTCGGCCGACGCGGCGGCCTCGGTGATCGCCTCCGCGGCGGCCCGCGGGATCAGCCCGGTACTGGCCTGCGCCCTGGCGAGCGCCGCCTCCGTGTCCACCAGCGCCCGCACCCAGGCGAGATCACCCGTGGCCGCCTCGGCGGGCGTGCCGGCGCGGACCGGGGACAGGAGGCCGGAATCGGGATCGGCGTTCATCGGCCCAGCATCGCACTTCAGGATTTCAGTGGCCTGTCCTCCCGTCGACGCGCTCGCGCAGCAGGTCGGCGTGGCCGTTGTGGCGCGCGTACTCCGCGATGTGATGGGTCAGCAGCCAGCGCAGCGAGAACGGCTCCCCGTCGCGACGGCCCTTGCCTGTGTCGTCGAGCGACGCGGCCGCCACGATCTCCCGCGACCGCACGCACTCCGCACGCCACGCCGCCCACGCCTCCTCGACATCACCGCCCAGATCCTCGAAGTCCTGCTCGGGCCACTCGTCGGAGTAATAGAGCAACGGGACGTCCTCGCCCGCGAACTGCAGGCGGAACCACCAGCGCTCGACGCCCGTGAGGTGCCTGAGCAGCCCGTGCAGCGACATGCTCGACGGCTCCACCGACCGCAGGGCCATCTGCTCCGGCGTCAGCCCCTGGCACTTCAGCTCGAAGGTGCGGCGATGCCAGTCGAGGGTGGACGTCAGGATCTCGCGCTCGCTCGCCACGCGCGGAGGCTCCGGACGGTCGCCTTCCCAGCTGGCCGCGTAGTTCTCCTCGGGTACCGTATCCATGCCTCCGAGCATGGCAGAGACCCCCGACAATTCCGTGGCGCTCCGGCGGCCGCCCCGGCATCCTGGTGGCCGACGGCGGTCTACTAGACTCAGCCGCACGGGCCGTTAGCTCAATTGGTAGAGCTGCGGACTTTTAATCCGTAGGTTCTGGGTTCGAGCCCCAGGCGGCCCACTCTTTCGCCTGGTCCATGCGTTGTGGACAGCCAGGACCAAGATCATCTCCCCGGTTTATCCCCGGTTTTGGGTCGAACGGGTTTATCCAAGAGCCCTTCCAGGGCCTTCGCCGTGGCCGGGTCGACCGTCTTCCGTTCCAGGTAGTTGTCCTGCGTCATGGACACCCGCGAGTGGCCGAGCTGGTCCGCGATCAGCCTCGTCGGCACCCCTGCGTCGTCCAGCGCGGTCGCCGTCGTCTTCCGGAAGGTGTGCGAGGTGACCCAGAGGAAGTGGTCGCCACCGCGGATTTCCCGGATGACCCGCAGGACGTTGTTCGGGTCGCGCATCCCGCCCGTCGAGCTGGGGAAGATGGGGCCAGAGGCCGCCGCCCGCTTCGTCAGTAGCTCCACGGCCCAGGAGGGAAGCGGGAGCGCGCGCTTGCTCGACTCGCTCTTCGGACGCGGCTTGCGGAGCAGCCCTTGCCCCTTGATCCGGACGACGGTGTGCGTGATGTCGACCGTGCCCGCCACCAGGTCGACGTCCTCCCAGTACGTCGCGAGCGCTTCACCGACCCGGACACCGGTCGCCATCATGAACCGGGACAAGTCGGGCAGGTCCCAGCGAACCGCCTTCTCGTTCGCCTCCAGTCGTGCCAGCCACCCAGCACGCTCGTCCGCGTCCAGCGCGCGAGGCTTCTTCTTCGCCGTCGGGATGCGCCGGGTGTCCCGAGTCGGGTTGCCGTCGATCGCGTCGTACCGAGCCGCCAGCCCGAGCATTCCCGAAAGGACGGTCCGCGCGGTCTTCGCCGTCGACGCCCCAACGTTGCGCTGAAGCGCCCCAAGGAAGCGATCCAGCCGCATCACGGTGGCTTCCCGAACGCGCAACTCTCCGAGGCCGGGCACGACGTGTGCGTTGAGGACCGACTCATACGCGGTCTCTGTGGTCGGCGACTTCTTGCCGTCCCCGACGTCCTGCCGCACCTGTTCCATCCAGACTTCAGCCAGGACCTTCAGGTGCGTCTCCCGCGTGATCTCGCCAGTCGTCGACCCAGTCCACTCGCGAAAGACGTCCTTGAGCCGCTGCGCAGCCTTGCCTTTCGTCTTCCCGGTCCGCTCGACCTCCCGCGTGTTGCCGTCGAAGTCGCGGAACAGCGCACGAGCCCGGTACCCGCCTGCGACAGGCGAATACCGGATCTCCCCGTACGTTCCGATCTCCAGTTGAGGCCGAGGCATCAGGCCACCTCAACGGCCAGCTGATCAACCCACGCCCGAACGTCCTCGGGGCGGTACCGCACGTACCGGCCCATACGACGGCCAGCAGGCCCGTAACCCTTGCTGCGCCACTGGTACAGCGTCCCGACAGGAACCCCGAGGTAGGCCGAGACATCTTCCACTGTCCAGAGTGGATCGATGTCGTGCACGTTGTTCATGTGATCCCCCTTAGGCCGCGAGTGGAGTTGCCGAAAGATCCGGTGGACTCTGCGCGGCTAGTAGTGCTTTGTCGTACTCAGCTTTCCACGTGATCCGTTCGGAGATCGCGTGCATCACCAGGTGGTCCCGAGGTGGCACATTCGCGTCGCTGGAGTCGACCTTGCGCCAGACCAGCCGCGCTGGATCGGGGGTTGGTTTCTCGATACCGACCGCCGCCAGCGCTTCGATCACGAAGGCTTTGCGGTCCGCTTTGTGGTCGACGAGGGTCTTGCCGGACCACTTGCGTGACACCAGCACGCGGCGACCGGGCAGGCCGAGTGTGGTTCGCCGATGCGCCCTTCCCTTGCAGTGGCCTGGTGTGGTCTTTCCGTTGGCTCCCTTGGGGTTGATGCCGTAGAGCAGCCACACGGCGCAGCGAGGCGAGCAGGGCGTTACCGACAGCTCAGCGTGCAACCGGTCGTGGTGATCCTTCTGCCGCGCTGTGTCGGCTTCGACCACCTCACCCGTGGATTTGGTGAGGTACTTGGTCAGGTAGCCGATGTGCCGCCCGGCTTCTTCGGAGCCGCCGAGGATGCCTTTCGAGTGGACCTGTCGGCCGAAGGTGACCACGTGCGCCGGGTCCTCCACGGCCTCTATCGCGTCGTCCCAGTCGGTCAGCGGTGCGCGGGTGTCCGGGTCGACGAACACCCGGCGGTCGCCGTCCCAGAGCGGCATCCGGTCGACGTAGACCACCTGGTCATGGTTGGGCCACCAGACCTGGTGATAGGTCGCTTCGGTGACTTGCCGGATCACGTCGTGCGGGACCGATCCCCGAATCGCCGCGTGGAGATGTGGAGCCGCCCGCCGTTGGGGTTCGACGGTGGCGAAGTACTGCGCGTCCCAGCCCACGACCCGCCGGAGGTTCTGCCACCACCGGTCCACCAGCGCCGAGAAGTGCACCGCGTCCCGAGCCGCCCGCCGGTAGTCATAGGTCGACGGATCGACCGGTGCGCCGTCCGACCGGGCGGGGCCGTAGGTGTCGCAGGTGAGCGTGACGAACATCGACGGCCGGAACCTTCCCGCGTACTCGCGGCCCACGGTGGTCTTGGCGACCTTCCGGCGAGGCAGGTTCGGCGCGTCCTGCCGCCGCTTCGTCGAGCGCTTCACCGCCTTCTTCGTCGGCAGGTCGACCGAGGGGAGGCGGCCACGCATCCCGAGTTGCCGAAGTTCGTCGTCGACTCCCTGGATCTCCTCCCGCAGCTCGTCGGCCTCCGCTTGGTCCGTCTCTTGCCGGTAAGCGGCGACGAGGTCAGCCCGGAACGCCAACAGCTCGGTTTGAGTCTCGGAGGGTGGCTCCGGAGTGAAGTCCGGTTCGGTCTCCATGTGCCAGCCCTCGCGGCACTGGACCTGCCGCAGCGCCTTCGCCTTGCGAGCACACGGCAGACACACCGATTCGACAGTCGAGCCACACGGAACGGGGACGTAGCGAAGCTCTCCGGTGTCGGTGTCGCCAACCTCCATCGTGAACGGCCGGACACAAACCCCGTGCTTCTCAGCAGTCGCTTTCACCACGTCGGAGGCGAGGGGTTCGCGCATCCGGGCGGCCCGGGTTTTGGCCGGCATAGTCACCGCGGATTCCTGGATGCTCATCAGGCAGCCACCTCCCCAGGGCTGTTCCACTGCCGCAGGACGAACACCGCCATGTCCTGCCGCATCCCCGCAGGCAGGTCCGGGAAGGTCGCTTCGTCGAACCAGACGCCGCCGTAGACCACGACCGGGATGCCGCAGGGAGTCCGGCCGCTGAGTTCCAGGTGCACCGAGCCGCCGCCCGCAGGACGCCACAGCGAAGCCGTCACGTCGTCGAGCGAGGCGGCCCAGGTGAGCAGGCCACGGGCAACGTCCTCCAGGCGGTCGGAGTCGAGTTGCACCGTGATCGGATCAGGCCCGACCCCAACCCGCACGGACGCGGCCGGGGGAAGGGCGAACGAGTCCAGGTGATCGCGGATCGCGTCGAGGAAGACCATCAGCCGGTTCATGCCGCCCTCCTCTCGGGGACGACGTGAGTGCCGCCGTTGGTCACGTAGGTCTCCAAGGCCTTGATCTCCTCGTCGGCGACCCAACCGGCCCGGACGCGCAGGGGTTCGCGGACGCCTTCGCCCCAGACGTAGCCGACACCGGCTTCGGAATCACCGATGCGGTTCGCCCACGCGCCTCGTTCGTACGCGCCGTCGCCGAGGACCATCCCGACGTGGGTCTTGGAGGTCACCCGCAGGCACACGCGGCGGGGGAACAGTTCTCGTACCGGGACGGTGTCCTTCGTGGGTTCCTGCACATATCCGCGCACCGTGATGCCCAGGGCCCGCCCCTGCGTGGTGAGGAGGGCGACCTTCTCCACGATCGCGTCGCGGGTCTTGCGGTCGGTGTACTTGGTCAGCGCGCCGATCTCGTCGAACTCCAGAACCTCTAGCGGATGCTCGACACTGATCGGGATCATCCGCACGCGCCCGGCGAACTCGTGCTTGCGGGCTTCCATCTCCTCAAGCAGGCCGTCGAGGAGTTCGAGCGCCTGCTTACCGCTCACCGCATACCGGGCGAAGATCCCACGCCCATAGGCGAGTTCCATCCCCTTGGGATCGATGCCGGACACCCGGACCACACCGGACCGAATCGCGGGTGCGGCCGACACCAGCGGGCACCACATCACCGAGTTCTTGCCCGATCCGGTCGCGCCAGCGGTCAGGCAGTGCGCACCTGAGCCGACCAGCGAAACCCGCCAGTCCGAGCCGTACTCCGTGGTCCCGGACCACACATGTCGCAGATCCACGCCGAGCCCATCGGGCGACACCAGGTCAGGAACCGGCAGCGAGGTCACCGCGGATTTGAGCAAGTCCCGGCGCTGGAAGTCGATGGAGACCACGTTGGGCTCCAGTTCCCGCACCTGGCACCGCTTGACCTTGCGCGCCACCGCCAGCGCCCGCGCGGCCTCGTCGAAGTCCTCGGGTTTCTGCCCCGGAACGAGCTGGACCCGCACCTCATCCCACGACGGTCCCGATCGGACCTTGAGGACCTTCGGCACCTGAACGGCCCGTGATGCCGACGCGGCCTTGCGGGACAGCAACCGTCGACGGCCGACCAGGTTCACCGTCACTTCCACGGGCAGCGCCTCGTCCCGGATGCTCAGCCCGCAGGCGTGCAGCCAGGCCGGGAGCTT
Source organism: Amycolatopsis lurida (assembly GCF_900105055.1). Lineage (NCBI taxonomy): Bacteria > Bacillati > Actinomycetota > Actinomycetes > Pseudonocardiales > Pseudonocardiaceae > Amycolatopsis > Amycolatopsis lurida. Next base: position 3,682,872 of record NZ_FNTA01000004.1, on the reverse strand, counting down.
GCGCGCGTAGACCGCCCACCGCATCCACCAGGACCGGAGGAACCGGCCGCAGTGGTGGTCATAGGACACGACGTCGATCAGCCGCCACGACACCAGCACGGCGACGACCGAGCCCGTCACGACAGCAAGCGACAGCCACCCGAGGTACTGCCACCACGCCACGAGCGCCACCACTGTGAGACTGGTCCGCCAGCGCATGATGACTTGCTTTGCCAGCCATATCAACGATTTGAGTAGCCACCAGAGTGCGATGAACACCAGTGCGGCCGCCGCCAGGACTTCCAAGATCGTGGCGAGTGCGCGACCGATCTGGTGCAGCAGCCACACCACCACGCCGAGCACTCCGCCGCCGACGAGAAGGACACCGATCCCGTTCATCGACGACCACCACCGGTCAGATCCAGCGGCAGCATTCCCTGACAGGGTGCGCATTCCTTCTCACCGGGCAGCAGCTTCGCGAACCGCTTGCAGACTGTGCAGCGCGTTCGGGTGACCCCGTCTAGCGCCCGCTTGTTGCCATCGTTTAGCGTTGTCATTGTTCACTTCCAGAGGTTGTGGACAGCGCAGGAGCGGCAAGGTTGGTAGCCGGATTCCGCTTCTGCGCCTTACAGGACAAGAAAGCGTTTGAGGACGTGTTTGTACGCCACACGTCCTCACGTGCGTTTTTCGCTCTGTCATTCAGTTTTCAGCTGGCTTGCGACTTCCCCTCTTGGATCTTCGCGGCCACCTCCTCCGCCTTGCGTTCCTCGTAGCCCACCCAGTAACGGAGTTCGTGGTGGTGCGCGCGATCCACATCGGACACGGCTCGGCACATGCGCGCGTTGGCCTGATGGAACTTCAGCCAGGTCGCCAGATTCGACCCCGGCTTCGGACGATGAGCCGAAGCGACCGCGTGCGCGTCCGCCAATGTCTGCGGCTCATTCCGGCCCGGCGTCGTCATCACACACCGCCTTGTGCTTGTCGAGGAACACGGCCAGTTCGTCCGCGCTGTCGCGGATTTGGCGAAGGAGCCGGATGAACTCCGGCCACACGGCGGGATCGGACGGCGGCAGGATCGCCAGGCTGTCCGGATCCAGGTAGATCACCAGGGCTGGGTTCGCCGAACCATTGCCCTGCATTCCCGCGACCGCTTGCGGCCCCGGCTTCCACATCGCGTTGAACGCCACGGACCTGCCCTTCCTCGCCGTACGCGCGCATCTCCCACGACCGCGCGTTCTCCTCGAATCCCTCAGCCGCCGCTGTCACGGCCGCGAGAACCCACCACGGCAACTGGCCATGAGCGGCCAAGTCCCGCCAGGACGCCGCCACCGCCACCGAAGCAACAGCCAGGTCATGAGCCGCCAACGCATCAGCGCCGGATGCCGTCCTGGCCGTCAGCGCGCTGTAGTGGCGGTAGGCCATCTCCCACGCCTGGACCAGGTGCGGAGGAACCACGGCCACACAGTGGCTCCCCGGCACCCCGTCCGGCATCACGCAGCCTTGGGCGTTGACTCGGCAGCGCCCGACGTCCGCGACGACTTCGACGCCCCGCCCGAAGCCGCAGCCTTGAAGCCGGTCGCGCGGAACATGTAGGACTGGTACTTGAACTCGCCCTGACCAGCCACCTTCGGCTCAGCCGTCAGGCCCTCCAGCTCGATCGGCCGCATACCCGGCAGCACCTCCGACGTCGTCGGCACCGGCTGCACATCGGCCAGCAACGTGATCTCGAACGATGCCCGCTTGGCCTTGACCTCGTCAGGGTCGGTCACCGTGACCTTCCACTGACGCTTGCCCGTCACCTCGTCGACCCGCTGACGCGCCGGACGACCCGCAGCCCGGTCCTCACGCGACTGGTACTCGTTGTCCGGCGACACCTCACCGACCATGACCAAGCCCTGGCCGAACGCCTCGTCGAAATCGATGGGGAACCGGGAACCCTTGTAGATAGCCATTTTGTGCTCCTAGGTGCGTGTGGTCAGTCGTTCTTGCGCGTGACGGCGTCGTCGGCAGCGTCGGACCATTGGTCGTGGAAGGAGGAGGAATGCGAGCGCGTGCGGTGCTGGGTTTCGCACCACTCGCTGAACTCGCTGGCAGCGGCCGCGAGACTCTGCGCGAACCGTGCGGTGTCCATCAGGCCGCCGATACGGGCGGGCACCTGGACGATGAAGGAGGTCTCTTCGCTTCCGGCGACGAGCTGACGAACGCCAGGAGAGGGTGAAACCACCGCCGCGCCGTAGCCGACGAGGGGCTGAATCACCACGTGAATGCCCATGTGTGCTCTCCCGATGTCTCGGTCTCGGCGAGCCCGGTCGGGCGCGCTGGACACAGGAGACACCCAGTGAGGAGCCTCACCCCGGACAAACTGTCCGGGTAGGGACTAGCGGGGGAGAGGAACGGCCTCGTTCACCGCGGAAAGCACCGCTGACCAGGGCAGCTCTCGGCCCGGGGCGCTCCGCGGTTCATGCAGCGGCCACACGTGGTCCCCGTACACGAGACGCACACCAGCACGCCGCAGCGCGTCGATGTGGGTTTCCCAGGACGGGTGACGAGCGTGCGCGGCGTTCACGCGCGGGAAAACGACGACCGGCAGATTGAGCGTGCCGATGGCCTCGTTGACCTGCGTCAGGGCTTGATTGTCAGCGATGCCCATCGCGAGCTTGGCGACCATGTTCGCCGAGGCGGGCGCGACCAGGTAGCAGTCCGGGGCCGGATGCGGGCTGGTTTCGGCCGGCGTGCGGGGCTCGACCCGGACCGGGAACCCGGTGGCCTCCTCGATCTCGGCGCGGCCGCCGTTCTCGTCCAGCCAGCGCCCCGCCGTCGGAGTCAAGGTCACCGCAACCGTCCAGCCATCCTCTTGAAGTGGCCGGATCACGCGCGGAAGAAGGTCCTCAACACCACCAGCACCCGAGCCGACCAGGCCCAGAACACGCGACGCCACCCGACCTACCTCACCGCGCCGCAGCGCTCAGCCAACGCCAACAAGGGCGAGGACTTCTTACCACCCGTTGCCGGGGCACGGCGATACATCGACCGCACGACCTCCCGCACCGCCGTACTGTGCCGGACAATCCCCGGAGCCTTCTGCTCCGCCGTCAGCAGTGCCGACAACGCCTCATCATCCTTCGCGACCAGGCTCAACGCCCGCGCGAAATCGATCAAATGAGTGACCTGCCGCTCCACCGGCAGATGATCGACGCTGATCCTCGGAGCCGACTCGATCACCTGCGAAATGTCGCCCAGATCCAGCGCCGCCGACAGGCGGTGCAGCTCGACGTTGGCTGGGCCGAACCCGGTCTGCCAGTGGTTGGCGTTCACGCCGAGCTGATCGGCCGCCCGTCCCGCGTGAGACAGCAGTTCGTTGGCCGTCGAGCGGTCCTGTTGCCGAGCAGCGGCGACGGCTGTTCGCAGGTAGAGCATTCCGTAGAGGCTGAGCGCGGCCGGGTCACCGTCGCGCATCCTCGGGACCAGCCACTTCGCGGCCACGTCGCCCAGCTCAAGCGCGTCATCGAACCGGCCGACCGCCAGGAGCGCGTGAGTGCCGGAACGGGCAGCCGAAGCCAAGACCAGCGGGTCGTCTGCCTCGTCGGCCGCTTGCATGGCGCGTTCTGCCGCGATCCACGCTAGGTCGGCTTCACCGATCTTGCTCAGCGTCGTTGCGGCCAGGTGATGAACGCGCGCGGACACCGCAGCGCAGGCCCGCCGGTAGGCGGCATCATCGGCCGAGGCGGACTCCATGCCCTGACTGGTCTTGATCAGGCCCGGCAGAGCCGCAACGACACGGCCGAGATCGCCCTTCTGATAGCTGGACCAGGCACCCTCCACCAGCTGAGCCACCGGGGCCGGGTCTATGTACTCCGGCGACATGGCCGAGGAGAACAAGGTGCGGGACAGGCGCCGCGGGGCCATGAGCGCGTCTCGGATGGCCGGGACGTCGTCATTCTTGTCCTCGTCCTCCATCAGCACGGGTTCGCCGAGGAGATCTCCCAGCGTCACCCGCAGACCCCGAGCTACGTCGGCCAGCACGTCCAGACGCCGGATCTCACGTTCACCGCGCTCGATCTTGCTCAGCCAGTCCTCAGTACGGCCCACCAGATCGGCAAGAATCGCCTGCGACAGACCACGCCGCCGCCGGTAGAAGGCAATACGCTCCCCGATGCTGAGCTGATCACCCGCACCACGCATACCCCCAGGCTAACAGCGATCTCCCTGGGCCGCTCTCACTGTGACTAACCGCGCTTGAACATCGGGCAATTCCGAGATCGTTAATCCGCGAAGGATGGTTCGCCGAATTTATCTGACATTTCTTCCGGAGAATCGAAGCTTGATCGAGTGGCGAAGGCCAGATACCTCAACGAAACCCTCTAAGCAATCGTCAATCTTTATTTGGCTACACGGATAACCAGGCTTCGGTGCCAATGTAGGGGAGTCTTCCAGATGAGTCGGGGCAACGTGTACTCTACATGCAGAGCTGAGAGTTAGAAGGGGTCATTGATGATGCAAGGTCGAGGAGAGGGTTCGGACCTTCATGTCCAAGATGTGCACCTGCCCTCTGCTGCGAACTCGCGCAAAGCCCTTTCTCCTAAAAGGCCTCAATTTGAGACCGGGGGCCTTGCGGACCTTTTCCCTTACTATGCGGGCTTCTCGTACGAATGGGCGCGCTTCACGCTAAAGGCTCATAAATTGACTGAGGATTCCGTTGTTCTGGATCCATGGAATGGCAGTGGAACGACGACAGTTGCTGCTCAGTCCATGGGAGTCAGATCAGTCGGAGTTGACTTAAACCCAGTGGCGAATGTAGTTGCATCATTGCGCGCAATTAAGAAAATTCCGGAAGGGATTGGGAAGCCGCGGAGTTCGCGGTCGTTACTTTATGATGACCCGCTGAATGCTTGGTTCGATGCCCGGACCGCCGCCAGATTGCGACGCTGGCAGATGTGGTGCGAAGACTCGCCAACTGAGATCAAACTTGTAACGTTGGTTGCCCTGTTTAGGGTTGTGCGAAATCTAACAGCAGGCTTTCAAGGTAGTAATCCTACGTGGGTGCGGCGGATGTCACCTAGTAGGCCAGCTGTGTCTATTTTGGCAAGTGATCTTGATAAGTTGGTTATTGCGGAAAGGTCAAATATCGCGGACAGGATTTCCGAATCCGGTTTGATCGCAGCTCCGCCGGTGATAGTAAAAGCCACGGCAAGCAATCTTCCCATCGCTGACCGATCTGCTGATTTAATTCTAACTTCTCCTCCGTATCTGACGCGGATCGATTACGCTGTTGCGTACTCGCGTGAACTGGCTGTGTTGGGCGTCGATATCCAGAAGGACAGAAGCCTGCGTGGAGATCTAATGGGTACGACTTTGATCAGAGAAGCTGATGCTCGTCTTCTGGACGTGCGTACGTGCGCAGCTAGCAGTTTGGTTGAGCAAATTGCTAAACATCAGAGTCATGCTTCAGGGGTTTACTATCTTAAGCAAGCCTGCCAATATCTTTCTGACTTGACAAGTGCATTTGATGAGTTAAGTCGGGTGAGTAAGGCAGGTGCGGTCGCTGTCTTCGTGGTGCAAGACTCTTACTATAAGGATATCCCGGTAGAGCTAGCCAAGATTTGCGAGGAAGAGGCGATTATTCGCAACTGGAAGATCGTGAACGCTGAACCTTTCGACGTAACTAGAACCCTGACTAGCCTTAATCGCGCAGCAAAGAACTATGCGAAAGGTCGAGTTAAGGAGACTGTAATAACTATGGAGAAGCAATGATTCGCTTATTTCTCTAGATAAAACTTTTTCCCCTTGCAGCTACTCTCCACCCACGTGAGAAAATCCATCCAGCTCGTCTCCCAAATATTGATAAGATTCAGGATATCGTTGTGGCTGTAACCTCGGCCGACTTCTTCAGGTGCTCGACTGCCATGTGCGATACTGTTTCGCTGATCCACAATCGTATTTAAACGATGCCACGCGCCGCGCAATATTGGACCTGGATCGCCAAAGTCGAAGACCTCGCAGAATAGCTTTACCTGAGACGATTTCATGTAGCTTCCGTCATCTGGGAATAAGTCAACGTCGATCTCGCTAGCGGGTCGTTTTGCAATCGCGCGGATCACTTCTAAGCCGGCAGATTTCCATAGCTTGTTCTGGCCGCCTGCGCTCACGCTGGTGAGTTCACTGTGTGCAAGGAACAGCCGAAGGGCCGGCTTCAGGCTACTAGCATGTGCGCGCGACTTGGAAATATTCTCAAGTAGGCTCCTGCATAGGTTTTTCAAAAGGTTTTCGTATGCAGCGAAGAGCAGGAGGACCGCGAGCCCCCTGGCTTCGCGTGATACATCCGTAGGCGCAGAAGAACCTAACGGTGCCTGCTGTAGTTTCGTTGCATCAACTAAGCGTCTAGCTGCGGCGATGCGGTCCCGAAAAGTGTCTCTGAGGGGGTTGCAGTCAACGTTATTTGCCAAGGAACTTATCCCGACAGTATTCAATGCGTCCAGTTACCCGGTTGCGCGTGTTGGTGGCGCCCGATACGTATTGCTTTAACTCTTCGCCCATTACCCAACTGAGATCGATCGGAGGCTTGATCTTGGGGTTGATTTGTAAGGCTAGGGCTGCGCCGACTGATAGACCTTCGAATAGGTTGACAGGTGTCTGCTTCTTCCTGCTCTGGATTCCGTCAGGAAAGCAATGTGCTAGAAATTCAAAGGTTTTTTCGAACAGCACTGTCTTGCGGTCAATGTCGGGATCATTGACTCGATCGAGAGTGTAGTTGTCCAGAAATTCTTTTACTGCGTGATCGAACTGTTGGTATCGGTCGAAGTATGTAAAGAACCGAAGAATGTACTCTTCGCGAGTGCTGTCGTTCTGGCTATTTTGAGGGAGCTTCACGACGATGTCGAAAACCTCGCGCTGCGCCAGTTCTTCCAGCATGATAATAAACTCGCCCCGGAATACGCATTCGCGAACTTCCTGCGGGGTCAGTTTGATGCCACCAGTATTGATCCGCTCAAAGAGATCGAATCGCACGCGAGCGTCACTTTTGTCATTAAGTACGATAACCTTGATGGGACGGTCTTCGAAGAGGGTCCTCAAGTCGGTTGGCAAGTTTGCAAACGTGTGACCGTTGAAATTCGCTAGCTTCTTTAGGTCATCTAGCTTTAATGGTTTATCCGGCTCTAGGCCGACACGATTCCGAGCGTCCTCGCTCCCTGCAAAGTTCACAAGCGTAGTGACGCGCTGTAGCCCGTCGACGACTTCCCAGTAGTTGGCTTGGCCAGCTTCATTGTTTGCAGCAAGAAATAGCGGTGGGATCGGAATGTCGAGATAGATTGATTCAATCAGCGTGGACTGTCGATGTTGATCCCAGCGGAATTTCCGCTGGTATGCCGGAGCTACGTCAAGGCGACCTCTCTCGACGCGGCGTAGCAACTCGTCGACCGTGATGTCGTAAGTGTCGAAGTCGACGGTGCGCCGCTGCCTATCTAGCTCGGCGCGTTGACTCTCTGGTGTACTCAAGTTGCTGCCGCCTGTTCGGTTGATCATTCATCTCCCATGTTGCATCGTCCCACAAACGTTGCGAGTCGTTCGGCTATGAGCTGGCTTCGATGGCTGCCGAACTTGCCTCTATGGGATCAAGGGCGCGCCGCCGCCGGGCGGCGCGCCGGGTGCGTAGGTAGCCCCTCGCCTGGGCGGCCGCGCCGGTTCCCGACACGGCGGGCTGCCGCTCCGCTCCGCCCACCGGCCGGGCGACGCGGCCGCCAGCGGGTCACCTTGCGCAGCGCCACCCGGCGGCGGCACGCCTATTCCCATAGCCAACGTCGGCCCTCCTCAACGAGCGTCGTGACATACCGGTCGTCGGTGTATCGCCACCTGTTACGCGCTGTTGTCGATCTCCTCCACCCCGACGCCTGATCGTGACAACGGCCGGTAACGCCGCGTCAAGGCTGGAAAGCGTGCCTTGACCCGACGCCACCGGCCGCGTGTTAGCTTCGTATCGGGATGAAGGGGGAGGTGTGGACAGTAGAATGGCGTCACGCGGACGCGCGTGAGACCGGGTTGAGAAGCATGATCATCTCCCCGGTTTATCCCCGGGAAACGACCGCAGACGACGCCAAACGATCACAGGCCGTGATCATTCCCAATCAGAGTTCACGCAGGTGAGAGCGGCTATCGGCAGCTAACGGCAGACGTCCGCAGACCCCGCCCAAGATTCCGTAGGTTCTGGGTTCGAGCCCCAGGCGGCCCACCACATCAGCATCCCCGCTGACCTGCGGGGATGCTGGTTTTCTGTGGTGCGTGCACCGCGGTGTTCGCCGCGATTGGGCTCCGTTTGCTCTCCTGTGCCGAAGTTCGTGTCCAGCTAGCTGCACCGGACCAACGGCCCGCTGGAGCTCTGCCCGCCGTGCCTGGCTCTGCCACAACCTCATTTGACAGCTCAAGTCGAACTTGAGTCTCGTCTGGAACGGAGGCTGCGACAGAAGTTCTTCGTTCAAGCGCTCGAGCATGGTCGGGTAACGATCGATGCACGAGACGAGGGTTGAGCAGTGCGGTCGAGACGGGCGTAGGGGTATTGCGCGGCAGAGGAGGCCAGACGAGTGACTGATCACGTGTCAGCCGGTTTCCGGTCTGTCTGTGTTCGGTGTGGCCGGGTGGTGTGCGGTCAGGACTTCCGGGTGAGTATGGCGGAGGGGTGGAGGGTGTCTTCGGCGAGTTCTCGGGCGATGGCGGAGAGCCGGCGGCGTTGGGTGTGGGCGTAGTGGCGTAGGTGGGTGAAGGCTTGGTCCATGTCGAGGTTTCCGTATTCGGCGAGGACGCCTTTGGCCTGTTCGATGATGGCGCGTTGGTGCATGGTGGTTTCGAGTTGTTCGTAGAGGAGCTCGTCGTGGGTCACGGCGCGGTGGTGCAGGAATCCGATCGTCGCGATATCGGCGAGGGCTTGGGCGATGGAGAGGGTGTCGGCGTCGAGCTCGGTCGGTTCGTGGTTGAGCAGGGTGAGGGCTCCGATGGTTTGTTCGCGAAGTCGTAGCGGCACGGCGGAGGCGGCGCGGAATCCGGCGTCGAGCGCGGCGGGGGCGAACCGTGGCCACCGGCTGAGTTCGTGGGGTGTGCTGAGGTCGGAGCTGGTGACCGGTGCCCCGGTCACCACGCATTCGGAGCACGGGCCTTGTTCGGCTTGGGCGGTGAAGAGGCCGATGAGGTCTGGTCGTTCCGTGGAGCTGGCGGCGGGGCGCCAGCCGCCTCGCTGGTCGGAGAGGATGACGCCGGCCGCGTCGACGGCCAGGTGTTCCACGCTGCGTTCGGTGAGCAGGCAGAGGAAGTCCAGCACGTCGAAGTCGGCGACGAGGGTGTCGGCGAGCGTGACGAAGGTGCGAGCCAGCCGCTGGTCCGGGGTCGTGCTCATGCAACGCCGCCTTTCTGCGCCCGCCTCATGCGGGCTCGTTGTCCGGATCGAAACGCAGCGTCCGGGTCACCACTTGCTTGGCTACCTGTGCGAGAGGGACGCCGGTGGTGAAGGCATGGCCACGCAACCGCAGCAGCGCCACTTCGGTGGTGACGTCGAGCTGGATTTTCACCATCCCGACCGCTTGGTGGATTTCAACGTGCGAGTCGGCCATCCAGGATATGTCGCTGGTGTTGTGGCCATCGATTTGCTCGATGACCGCGGCGGTGGCCCAGTCGGCCAGGATCAGCGCGTCGGCCAGCCTGCCGGATGTCAGCGGGCCTGGCCGGTCTCGGTACAGGTCGAGCGATCCGAGCCGCGCCGCGCCGACCTGGAGAGGGAATGAGAACACCGCGGCCACCCCCAGCTCGGCCGCGGCCGAGGCGAACGCGGGCCAGCGGATGTAGGTGGCGGCCAGATCCGGTACCAGGACCGGGCCGCCGGTGGCGAACGCCTGAACGCAAGGGCCTTCGCCGACGGTGAGCTGCAGGTCTTCCAGCCGCGCACTGACCGCGTTGCTGGCGTGGATCAGCCCGCGGTGATGATGGGTCCCGTCGTCGCCGACCTTGGTGAGCACGGTCGCGCCGGCGCCGGACACCTTGAGCTCTGCCACACAGATGTCACAGATGCGCCGCAGGCGGGACCCGGGGCCGTGCTGGTTGTCCTGGGTGAGAAGGGCGCGCAGCCGTTGTCGCCGATCGTTCACCACGGCCGCTCCTGTCCCGCCCCGTCGTCCACTGAGCCTAGCCCTGACAGACAGCCTTGTCCGAGAGAAGTGCCGGGACAGCACGAGGCCGGAGCTCTGATACACCCTGTGGTGAACTGCCACGCTGTAGTCAGAGGAGGATCTTGTCCAAATCCTCAGTGCCGTCGGCGACGGAACCCGCCAGCTCGGTCAGGCGACGGTTGTGTGAGCGGGCGTAGCGTCGCAGCCGTTCGAAGGCCTCACGCATGGAGAGGGAACCGTGCTCGGCGAGGACTCCCTTGGCCTGTTCGATCAGGACACGGCTGTTCAGCGCGGTCTGTAGCTGCTGGTTGGTCCGGTCCCCGGATTCGATCGTGCGGTGTTGCAGGAGCCCGATGGTGGCCACGTCCGCGAAAGCCTGCGCGAGGTCGACATCGTCGCGGGCCGCGCTTCCGGGTTCACGGCTGAGCAGCGTCAGGACTCCGACGACCTGATCACGCAGGCGCATCGGCAAAGCCTGAACGGCACTGAATCCACACTTGCGGGCCGCTGTGCTGAACACCGGCCAACGTTGCGGCATGACCTGGAGGTCCGCGCAGCGCACTGCGGCACCGCTACGGAAGCAATCGGAGCAGGGGCCGTTGCCGGTCTCCGCTTCGAACAGTTCCAGTAACTCCGCCTGGTATGCGGACGCCGCCACCGCGGCCAGGCCCCTGTCGCGATCGACCAAAAGTACTCCGGCAACCGACACGTCCAGCAGATCGGCGCACTGCTCGGCCAGGCCCTGGAGATACTCGCCGAGGTCGAATTCGGCGCTCAGCGTATCGGCCAGCGTGACGAATGTGCGGGATATCCGGTTCACTCGACGGTGGTGCGTGGCGGTGGCGATATCCGGTCTGTCGATCATGAGGAGACGGCCTCCCAGCCAGTTTCGGAGCATGCGCCCCGTACGTTCACCGGCGCCCGGTGTGCGTACTCGGTGATGGAGCTCGTGCGGAACAGTCGTCGCGACGCGGTTGGACAACTCCGCTGACTACGTCAAAGCGTGCCGTGGGCGGGCAGGAGGCAGGCGTAGCTCAGCGGGAGCAGGCTCACGAATGTTCCGCTGGCTCCGGTACAGATGTTTCCGGCTTCTTGGACGCGGCGGTCGGCAGGGTCGAGTGGGTTGAACACGCACACGTATCCCACTGGGTTCACGGTGAGAGACAGAACGCCGCCGGTCGCGGTGCACAGTTCGGTGGCGTTTCCCGTGCTCGAGCCCGGGCCCGATGTCGGTGGCGTGCTCGTGTTCTCGCAGCTGGCGTGGATGTCAGGGTCGGGCGCGGGTCCTTGACAGGTGTCGGTGCCGTCGCCGCCGTCGAGGCTGTCCTGGCTGCCGTCGTTGGAGGCGCCGATGAGGGTGTCGTTGCCCGCGCTGCCGGAGATGGTGTCGATGTCCAGCCCGCCGGCGAGGGTGTCGCCGCCGGTACCCCCGGTGATGGTGTCGTTGCCGTCGCCGCCGTTGACCGTGTCGTCGAAGTCCGAGCCGGTGATGGTGTCGTTCCCGCCGTTGCCATTGATCGTCTTGGCGGGGTTCGTGCCACCGCAGTCGATGGTGTCGTTGCCGGGACTTCCGGTCACGACCGTACTGGTCTGGGTCACGCCGGGGCTGACGACGCAGTTGACGGCGGCGTGTGCGGTCAGCGGGGTGGCCACCCACAAGACCGGGACCGCGAGGGTTCCGGCCAGCATGGCGACGAGTCCCCGGCGGACCGGATTCTGATGAGATCTCATGATCTTCATTTCCCGAAACACAATGGAGCGATGACTCACACGGGCGCGGTGCGCCGGCGGAATGGAGTGGTGCGACAGTGCGCCACTTCGCACAAAAACCTCGGCTCGTGATCTTGAGCCGCGATCTTCGCGGGTACGTCACGTCACCGAGGTCTAGGGGTACAACAGTCAATTTACTCCGACGGTGGCGGAAACCGACACCGCTGTACCTCTAATGGGCTCACATTCGGCGGAGTTCGACACGACATCATTCCACACATTCCTGGCGAAATGAGGGGTGTCGAGGCTTCACCTCTGAGCCACGCTCGGTCATCCGCATCGTCCGGGTGGCTCCGAGGGGGATGCTTGTGCCCGCAGAAGGCATCGCGCGGTCGAGCGCCTCGGCTACCTGGGTGCCGCCTTCGACCCGGAACCCAACGGATCCGCACACGGCGAGACCGACTCCGCCTCGCTGGCAGATGCGCCAGATTGGTGAAAATGGCGAACGAGTTCCCGTGGTTCGATTCTTCGATTCCGAGCCTGGTGTGCGGTGAAAGTATCGTATGCGGCGGATTAGAGGGCACCTCACGACGGATATGGCCCGCTGCCGAGGCCGGCCGCGATCGCTGGCATCCGTGGGGCCAGATGGCGTACGGGTGACTGGCAACGGTTGCGCTTGCAAACCCCGGTGAAGGGGCGAAGGGTCGGGCATGTCGAGGGTGTTGGTTCGTCCGGTGCCCTTTCGAACACGGCACCGGGCAGTGACCCCAGAACCCCGGTCATCACACCACCTCGCAGGTCCGTGACAGCAGTCCCGGACCCTCACCCAGGTGGAAGGTTGATCATGAGATCGACAGCACGTATCAGCACAGCAGCCCGCGTCGGCCGGGCCCTGATCGGTTTGGGCACCGGCGTGGGATTCGCCCTACTCGTGCCCGCGCAGGCATGGGCGCTACCACCGGGATGTACCCAGAGCGGCGCCAACTTCACCTGCACCGCCGGAATTCCCGCCGGTCAGGTGCTGGACGGCACTACGGGGAACAACATCATCACCATCACCGGCGGTGCCGTGAACGGCACGGTGAACGGGCTCGCCGGTAACGACACGATCAGGGTCACCGGCGTCGCCGGTACCGCGGGCACCAGCGGCCCTCCGGGCGCCGACGGTAACGCGGGCACCCCTGCGGGCAACGCGGGTGGAAACGGTGGAGCCGGAAGCGTCGGCGGTGCCGGCGTGGGGACCACCGGTGTCATCGACGGCGGTGCCGGTACGGACAGCATCACCGTCACCGGCGGTGCCGGAGGTAACGGCGGCACCGGTGGCCAGGGCGGGGCCGGCTTCGCCAGCGGAGCAGGCGGCGCCGGTGGCAACGGAGGAGTCGGCGGGATCGGTGGTGCCGGCAACGCCGGGAACGTCACCGGTGGCGTCGGTAGTGACACTGTCATCTTCACGGCGGGCATGGGCGGCAACGGCGGTCTCGGTGGTCGCGGCGGTAACAGCGGCGGTGTCGCTGGTGGCGCGGGCGCCGGGGGTATCGGTGGTGCGGGTGCGGCCGGTGGCGTCGGGAACTCCGGAACGTTCACCGGTAATCTCGCCGATCCCGGTCTCGACAGCATCACCGTCAACGGTGGTGCCGGTGGTACCGGGGCGGGCGGTGGCGTCGGCGGGTGCGGCCACGGCGGTGGAGCCGGCGGTGTCGGTGGCGCAGGTGGAGCCGGAGGCGTCGGGAACGCCGGGACCATCAGCGGTGGTGCCGGCGTCGACACGCTCAAGGTCAACGGCGGTCTCGGCGGCAACGGTGGCGTCGGTGGCAAGGGCGGCAACGGTTTCGCCGCCGTCCAGCCCGGCGGAGCCGGCGGTGTGGGCGGCGCGGGTGGCGCAGGTGGGATCGGAAACTCCGGCACTCTCACCGGCGGAACCGGTATCGACAACATCACCGCGACCGGCGGCAAGGGCGGAAACGGCGCCGGCGGCGGCAACGGCGGCACCGGCTGCAGCGGCCCCGGCGGTCCCGGTGGACTCGGCGGCGCCGCGGGCGCCGGTGGTCTCGGGAACTCCGGAACCATCAACGACGGCGCGGACACCGTCACCACGCCGTCCGGCGCCAGTGGCCTCGCGGGCGGTAACGGCATCGCCGGAGTCAACAATGGTGGCATCTGCACCTGCTGATCTGCAGGTGGAGATATCGACGAACGGCTGCGGATCACTGGTGCGCCCAGTGATCCGCAGCTACTCGTCAATACCGAGGTGACGTCGACTGAAGTAATAACTCGCTCAGATTGATAACGGTCGGCTGACCTGGCCGGAGCCACAGTCGCGGGCATTGTCGATCGAGAGCACCGCCTGGGACTAGGTTCGCAGCCACTACACGTCGTCTCCGATTGGGCTCCGTTGCGGGAGTAGAGCCTGATACGGCTTAGCGCGGCGCGACACGCGACAGGGGCCTAACGTTTGGCTGGCCTGCACGAATTGAGAGAACCTGACACTGTTCGGCATTCGCTGATATCGCCAGCTTTCAATCCGTAGGTTCTGGGTTCGAGCCCCAGTCGGCCCACTCTTCGACATCCCCGCTGACCGGCGGGGATGTTCTTGTTTCGGATCATGCAGTCGTCGGCGCGATCTTGGGTGGGCTCGGTGTGGGCTCCGTGGGTGCTCGAACCTGCATGTGGCTCGCCTTCGTGGTGGTCCGGACGCCTGAGGCGTGCTTCAGCCCGGGTGCGGTGCGCAGGTAGTCATGTGCCTGACGCGCGGTGCGCCGGGATGGAACCCGCCGCGGCGTAGCTGTCGCCGTCGGCCATCGGATGAGGCGGGATTTCGACCCGGAAATTCCAGCTGCCATGTCCTCGATCATGCAGGCGCGAACACCGCCGCTCAGGGCTCTACCGTCCGGCAGCTGCAGCGCTTGTGCACGCCCCGTTTCCGCACCCGTGGGGACCACCGCCTTCCCGAGGGCGGTTGCTTCGCGGAGTCAGGGAATTGCGCGGGGCGGTCATGAGTTACCTCGGCTTCCCTCCCGTGGTGGGCGTCGCGATCGGCGGTGGAGCGCGTGCAGTTGCTGGACCTGTCCGAGCCAGCACTCGTACCGGACTGAGGCGCTGCGTGGAATCGTGAAGCCTGTGCGCTGGGCGAAGGCAGTGAAGCCTGGACTGGCGTCGTTCGTGTCGAGGTATTGCGCTAAGACGCTGAGCAGAGGCCATCGTGGCTGTCGCGGGTGGTTTCGGAGATCTGCGCCAGCAAGTGTCCGACCGCTGCGCGTTCGGAGCCGACGTTGAAGTCGAACTGGCGTGACCGGTCCGCCTCACGGCAGTGTCGTTGAATTCGGTGTAGGAAGTCGTGCGCTCCAGGCCGGCATGTCTGAACAGGAGCACGCCTGCGTCTGCGATTACTGACGAACGGTGTGGTTGGCGAGCGGCAACGATTAGAACGCTGCGTCGGAAAAATGCCAACAATCTGTCCGATTGAGAGGCGGTGAACCGGCGGCCTGCTTGTAGTTTTGTAACAAATTGGTCTGGTCCATGTCATGATCGTTCACTCTGTTGGAGTCTTCCTCCACTCGATGGTGATCGTGAAGAGTCAGGATGACTTTGTGGGTCGCGTGGCGTCGGGGGACGCGTGCTGACCGGGCCGAGGGGGTCCTTTTCGATGGTGCGTCCGTCAGTGGCGCGTGGCTTAAGGCTGCGCACGTTACCCATGGTGTTCTTGATGCTCGCCGGCATCGTTGTGGTGACTGCGAGTTCGCCGAGGAGTTCGCTGCCGGCCCCGGTCGTTCCGGTCGCGGAGGCGCCGGATGCCGCCAGCGCGTTCGCGGCGGCCCGGTTGCAAGGCACCCCGGTCGGAGTGGCGAACCAGACCGCTGAGGCGAAGAAAGTGCTGGCGAACCCGGACGGGACGTTGACGGCGCAGTTGTCGCCGCAGCCTGTGCGGGTCCGCAAGGGCGACGGCTGGGTGCCCATCGACACGGCGCTGGCCTCCGTGCCGGACGGCATGATCAGGCCGAGGGCGGCCGTGGCCGACGTTGCGTTCTCCTCCGGTGGCGAGACGCCGCTGGTTCGGTTCTCGCGTGAGGGCAAGCGTCTCGCGTTGCGGTGGCCTGGCGTGTTGCCGAAGCCTGAACTCGAGGGCAGCACGGCGAGGTACCGGGAGGTGCTGCCTGGCGTCGACCTGGAGATGCAAACCGAGGCGGAGGGATACAACCAGCGCTTTGTGGTCAAGACACCGGAGGCGGGACGCAATCCGGCATTGGCGTCGATCAAGCTCGTGGTCGAGACCGAAGGCGTGCAGCTCACTTCTGATGAAAACGGCCGTGTTGAGGCCGTCGACGGCGAAGGCCGGAAGGTTTTCGTCGCGCCTGCGGCCACGATGTGGGACGCGCGGGGGCGGGAGAGCACGAGCACGCCGGTCGGGGTCAAGGTCGATCGCTCCGCGATGACGTTGACGCCGAATGCCGCGATGCTGGCGGACCCGGGTACGCGGTATCCGGTGGTGGTCGACCCGGACATGCGGACGCCGGGACAGAGCATGTGGGCGAAGGTGTTCCGTGGTCACCCTGAGCGCTCGTATGTCAACGGCACGGGCGACGGCGACGCGTGGGCAAAAGTCGGCAAGTGCACGTTCTCGGAATGCAACACCATTGACCTTGCTCGCACATACTTCCAGTTCGACACGTCTTTCCTTGTCGGGAAAGAGGTGAGTTCGGTACGTTTTAACACGGTCATGGTGCATCGCCCGGATTGTGGTTTCAGAGATCACAAGCTCTTCGCGGCGCACAGCAATATCGCGTGGAATACTTCCTGGAACAATCAGCCGACCGGGCAGGATATCGGGACGACCTCGGTGCCGGCGAACGACGGGACACCCTGTCCAGGTTATAAGGCGATCTCGTTCGGTGTCGGCCGCTTTTATAATCCCAGTGGTCCTTCCACCTATTTTCTGCAGGCGGCGTCCGAGTCGGATCCTGCCGCCTGGCGCAGGTATGACGTGCCGAGCACGAAACTGGAGATCCGCTACAACACGAAGCCGAACCCGCCGTACGACATGAAGACCGATCCGCCGCTGCCCGCGCCGTGTCGGTGGTGCGACGGGGTGCCGTATGTCGGGAACCCGTCCATCCGGCTGATGAGCCGGTTGTCCGACCCGGATGCCAACGACCAGCTCCGTCCGGTCTGGAACATTTACGGCGGAGCTCCGGACGAGCGTGCGCCTGGTGTCTTTCAGGCTTCGGGGGCTTATCACAGCACTGATGTCGATTTGACGAAGCGTGACGGGCAACGTGTCACGTGGACGGTGTGGGGGCACGACACCGCCCACGGCGGGCCTTGGCGGAACGGGCCAGGTCCGTTCATCGTCGACCGGATGGGTATCGGTACCAAGCCGACTGTGACAGCGCCGCTCTACAAGGCGGACAACCTGTGGCACGGTGGTGTCGGCGTGCCGGATGTGTTCGAGTTCGGAGCGAGCGGGGTCGCGGATGTCGATCACTATCTCTATGGCTGGACGGATCCGCCCACGACACCGATCGATGCGGACGCCCTCGGTGGTAAGGCCTTTGTGAAGCTGACCCCGCCTGGAGACGGCCCGCGGGATCTGTTCGTGCAGAGTGTCGACCGTGCGGGGCATCGCAGTCCGACGCAGGCGCACCACTTCTACGTGCGGGCGGGCAACGGCCCGTTGGCGCAGTGGTCCTTGGAAGGCAACACGAAGGACACCGCGACGCTCGGGTTCCGCGACGCCACGCTGCACGGTGGCCCCGTGTACGTGCCGGGCAGTACCGGATCCGGTGTCAAGCTGGACGGTCTCGACGACTACGTGACGGCGCCGACTTCGGCGAGCACCTACCCCAGTTTCTCTTTCTCAGGGTGGGTCAACCTCGCGGCGAAGAAGCCCGGATGGTCGACGCTGCTGAGCCAGAACGCGACGACGACGGCGATGGTGAAGCTCGGGCACACCGGTACCGCGACCGATCGCTGGGCGTTGGAGTTCCGGCCCGGGAACGACCCGGCCACGGCGGCGACGACGGTGACGTCGATCAATGCGGCGCAGTCGAACACGTGGACTCATTTGGCCGGTGTCTACGACTCCGGCGCGCAGCAGATCAGGCTGTATGTCAACGGTGATCTCCAGGGCAGTGCGGTGTGGAAGGACCCGTGGCCCGCGCCCCACGAGTTCGCGGTCGGGCGCGCGATCATCAACAGTGCCGGGGCGGAGTACCTGGCCGGTGCGGTCGACGAGATCCGTACCTACGACCGGGTGCTGACCGACGCCGAGGTCAAGTCCGCGGTCACAAGCGACAACGTCACCGCCGGCTACTGGAATCTCGACGACGCGGACGGAACGACCGCGCGCAATGCCGCCGCGGGTGGCGAGATGGCGGTCCTGCAACCCGGCGCCAGGTTCATTCCTTCGGGTGCCGTCAACGGTTCCGCCACCTTTGACGGTGTCAAGGGTTACGCGACCACGTCGGGGTCGGTGGTGCGGACCGATCAGAGTTACGCGATCACCGCATGGGTGAGGCCGGACAAGCTCGGGGACATGACCGCCGTCTCCCAGGACGGCACGGCGGTGAGTGGCTTCTACCTCAAGCAGAACAACGGTTCCTGGGTTTTCGGGATGAACCCCGGAGACGCCACCGGTGGCACGGCAGTAGAGGCCAGGTCCGGAGCGAACACGGTGCAGACCGTGCCGTGGACCCACCTGGCCGGCGTGTACAACGCGACCGCGAAGACCCTGACCCTCGTGGTCAACGGGAAGCAGGTCGCGAGCGTGCCTGCTCCGGCGACGCCGTGGCATGCCGCCGGTGCGTTCGCCATCGGGCGAAGCCAGTACGGGACCCCGCTCGGGTTCTGGTCGGGCGGGGTCGATGAGGTGCGGGCCTACAGCCGCACGCTCGACCTTGCGGAGATCCAGGGCATCGTCGCCCAGAACAACGTCACGGCCGCCACCTGGAAGCTCGACGGTGACGCGCAGGACACCTCGGGCATGGCGAAACACGGAATCGCGAAGAACGGTGCCCAGTGGGTCGCCGGGCAGACCAGCTACCCGGATCACACCGATCTCGCGGTGAACCTGGACGGTGTCGACGACCATGTCAGCGCACAGGCGGTGGTCGACAGCAGCATGAGCTTCTCCGTCGCCGCTTGGGTCAAGATGACCAAAAAGACCCCGGGCTGGGGTGCGGTGCTGAGTCAGAGCGGGCAAAACGTGTCCGCGTTCAACCTCGGCTACACCGGCGCTACCGATGACCGGTGGGCGTTCGCGATGCACGGCCCCGACAGCACGACACCGGGCTCTGTCGTGCGGGCGCGGTCGGCGCAGCCCGTCCAGACCGATGTCTGGACCCATCTCGCCGCGAACTACGACAGCAACACCGGCGAGATACAGCTGTATGTGAACGGCACATTGTCGGGGACCGCGTCGTTCACCGCGAAGTGGAACGCGACCACCGAGTTCGACATCGGCCGCGGCAAATGGGCGGGCAACTGGCTGGACGCTTTCGGAGGCGCGGTCGACGACGTCAAGGTCTACAGCCGGACTCTGTTCACCGACGAAATCCGCACCATGTCCGGCCAAGACCTCACGCTCGTGCACAACTGGCAGCTCGACGAATCCAGCGGTACCAAGGTCGCCGACTCCACCGGCGCCCGCACTGGAACCCTCGAGCCGGGTACACAGTTCGCGCCCGGCAGGGTCGGGAACGCCGTGCAGTTCGACGGCAAGACCGGAGCCATCGGAACCACCGGTGCCGATCTGCGCACGGATGACAGTTTCAGCGTGTCGGCGTGGGTCTACATGGACCGCAAATCCGACATCGTCTCCAAACTCACCGCGGTCAGCATCGACGGCGAGCGGACCAGCAAGTTCCGGCTCGGGCACGTCGCCGACGAGATGAACGCGACCTGCTTCGGCGGTGAATTCGAGAACCCCAACGCCTGCGGGAAATGGGTGTTCGAGATGGCGGAGACCGACACGGACGCGGCTCCGGTTACCAAAGCCGCAGTGCCGACTTTCCCCGCGGAGATCAATTCCTGGGTGCACCTGGCCGGTACCTACGACCGGCAGGCCAAGAAGACCTGGCTGTACGTCAACGGGAACAGGGTCGGCGACGGCACGCTGCTCACACGCTGGCAAGCACCCGGTGCGACCCAGATCGGGCGAGGCCTGGTCGCGGACAAGCCGGGCCAGCACTGGACCGGGAAGGTCGACGACGTCCGCCTCTACACCACAGCGCTCGACCGCGACAGGATGGTCGGCCTGTACAGGTCCTACCCCGCCGCCGATGGCGGTGCCGCGACGTTGCCGGTCGCGGATGCGGGGCAGTGGCGGTTCGATGAGAATGCAGGGAAGGTGGCGCTGGACGCGAGCGGTCGTGGAATGACCGTGGCGTTGAAGGACGGTGCCGGGTGGGGCGGCGGGCTGAACAGCCCGGGGTTGCGGTTGGACGGGACCACCGGCTACGCGCAGACCGCCGGCCCGGTGCTGGATACGACGAAGAGTTTCTCGGCGGCGGCCTGGGTCCAGTTGACGAAGACCGACAGCGGGTACTACTCGGTGTTCGGGCAGAACGGAAACCGGGTCAGCGCCTTCCTCGTCCAGTACGACGGCAGCACGAAGAGGTGGCGAGTCGTGGTCCCCGGCGAGGACAGGGATGATCCGCCAGGGGTCGAGGTCTGGGAGACCCAACCTTCGATTCCCCACAACTGGACTCATCTGGCCGTGGTGTACGACGCCCAGTTCCGGCAGCTGAAGTTGTATGTCGACGGTGTCCAGTCGGGCATCCAGGTCGGTGTCGCGACCATTCCTTCCGATGGGGCCTTCACGATCGGCCGAGCTCGCTGGAACGGCCAGGACGGAGCCTTCTTCCCCGAGAGGATCGACGACGTCCGGGCCTTCTCGAAGGCACTCACCGACGCGGAGGTGCGGAAGGTCCATGACGACACCCCACGGGGAGACGGGGGCGCATGGCGGTTCGACGACGGTACCGGACAGGACTACAGCTGGCGGGACAATGCCGTCGTCCCGTCCAGCGGAACGTCGTTCGTGCCGGGGATCAGTGGCACAGCACTCCGGCTTGACGGGACGAGCGGCCAGGCGACCGCACCTGAGCGTGGCCTGGCGGCAGAAGACAGTTTCACGGTGTCGGCGTGGGCCAAGCTGGCCCGGACCGACCAGGTCGCGACCGTGCTGTCCCAAGATGGTTCGAGAATGAGCGGTTTCACGATCCAGTACCGCCCTGAAGTGAACCGGTGGACGTTCGGCTCGACCGCGCAGGACGCCGATTCATCACCGCTGCACTACGTCAGCTCCTTCGACCCAGCGGTCGTGAACCGGTGGACGCACCTGACGGGCGTCTACGACCACGCCGCGCACGAGCTCCGCCTCTACGTCAATGGGCAGTTCGCCGGCAAGAAACAGAACGTGGTCCTCTGGCAAGCGGACGGTTCGTTCGCGATCGGCCGTGCCAAGTACAACGGGCAACACAAGGAGTTCTTCCCGGGCTTGATCGACGAGGTCTATGCCCGCTACGGGATCGCCTCGGACCAAGCGATCCAGGCGCACGGAGCCTTTCCGGCGACGGATGCCGGCCAGTTCGGCCGCTTCCGCGACGAAACAGGCGAGCAGAGGAGTGCGAACACTGGCGAGGCACCGCCCGCCGGAAGTCGCTTCGAGAAGAGCCTCGGCATGCTGGTCCCGGCGACACATCCCAACACCCGTGTCCTGTACTCCTGTCGAAACGGTGAAGAATTCTTCACCTCAATGGACGGTTCCTGCGATGGCCACGTCAAGCTCGGTGAAATCGGATCGGTATACACCGCCCAGCCGAGCAACCTCCCCACCATGGCGGTCTATCGTTGTGCTTTGGCCGAGGAACATTTCGACAGCAGCGACGAGAAGTGTGAAGGCGCGACTCGGCTGGGAGTGCTGGGGTACACGCTCGCCTACGCGCCACTCGTGCGGTATTACAACGAGAACGCCTACGACCATCTCAGTACGACGCACGGGGCGCGGCCCGGCTATCACAAGGAGTTCCGCCATGGCTACGTTCCTCTGATTCCGCAGCAAGGTACGCAGCCCTTCACCGCGTGTGTGAACTACACGGACCTTTTCGTCTCCCTCGACACCGCCTGTGAGGGCAAAACCGTCATCGAATCGATCGGCCATCTCTGGACACAGAAACCCGCTGACCCCACCGCGATATCTCTCTACCGCTGTGGCAGCAGCGGGACCGAGTCGATGACCAGCGACAGCGACTACTGCGAAGGCCTGATCAACGACCGATTCCTTGGTTACATCATTGCCGACATCCCTCAAGTCGAACCCGTCTTCGCAGCTACGAGCAGCGCGGAACCGACGCCCGGCGAAGTACGACCATCGACAGCCGGCGGCGGCTAGATCTCCAGCCCGAACCGCGAATCGTCCACCGCACACGAGGTAGCCCCGCCGGGGCGGGCCTCGCCGCGTCCAGCCTGGAGAACTGATGCGACACAAGTCGTCCACACGCCGCACTTCGAGAACCCTCACCGTCGCACTGATCTGCTCGCTGGTAGTGAGCGGTGTCAGCACTACGCAAGTCGCGAACGCTGCGGGGGGACCGAGCGTCGACCTGCCGAACATCGGCTCGACCTCGGTCACACAGCAGACGATGCAGGGGCGTACTCCCGACGAAGCGAGCCTGGCCGCGCTCACGGGGAACCAGCCCACTGGTTCCACCACTCCCGACGGAGGCGGAACCAGCAAAGCGACATCGCTTTCGCCCACCGCAACCTGGGACGTGTCCACGCAAACAGGAGATTTCTCCTGGTCGTATCCACTGCGTGTGCCTCCAGCCCCGGGGAACCTGACGCCCAACCTCGCCTTGTCCTACACCTCGTCGGCGGTTGACGGGCGCACGAGTGCCACGAACAACCAGGCGTCCTGGGTCGGGGACGGATGGGACCTCCACCCGGGCTTCGTCGAACGGGCTTACGGTGCTTGTCAAGACGACAAAGAAAACGGAACGACACCACCGAAGGTCGGTGACCTCTGCTGGAAGAGCGATAACGCGATCGCGTCCTACAATGGTTCCGGTGGCAGGCTGGTTTACGACGCCGCGAAGAAGGCATGGCGTCAGAAGAGTGACAACGGCTCCCGCATCGAGCACCTGACCGGCGCCGCGAACGGTGCTCGTGACGGCGAGTACTGGAAGATCACCACGGTCGACGGCACGCAGTACTTCTTCGGGTCCACGCCGGCGTCGAAGTCGACTTGGACAGTACCGGTCTATGGCGACGACGTCGGCGAACCGTGTCATGCGGCGGACAACAAGTTCGAGAACTCCGCCTGTGTGCAGGCCTACCGCTGGAACCTCGACAAGGTCGTGGACCGCCACGGCAACCTGATTCGCTACACCTACGATCCCGAAACCAACAATTACGGCCAGAACCTCAAAGACACTCCTGTGTCCTACGTTCGTGGCGGAACGCTCAAAGAGATCCAGTACGGACTTCGTGACGGTGACGCTGCGCCTGCGACAGGCAAGGTGACCTTCACGACCGAGGAGCGCTGCGTTCCCGGCAGCCAGTGCACTCTTGACAAGCCGGAGAACTTCCCGGACGTCGCCTTGGCAGATCGCTGCGAAGGCCCGTCCTGTAAGGACCGCTACAGCCCGACGTTCTGGTCGACGAAACGCCTCGCCAAGATCACCGCTCAGGTCCGGACAGGAACCGGCTACGCGGATGTCGACAGTTGGACTCTGGAACACCAGTTTCCCGATCCTGGTGACGGCCGGAAAGCCGCTCTCTGGCTCAAAAGCATCGCGCATACCGGTCACGTCGGAACACCGATCTCGCTGCCCAAGGTCACCTTTGAGGGCAAGAAGCTCGCGAACCGGGTGGACAAGGGCGACGGGGCCGGCCCCTTGAACCGGTACCGGCTCTCCGCGATCGTCTCCGAAGCCGGCGGTGTCACCACGATCAACTACGCCGCTGCCGACTGTACTGCCGCATCGTTGCCGGACAAACCGGAAACCAACACCAAACGTTGTTTCCCGGCCACCTGGACACAGCGTGACTTCGCCGAGCGCACCGACTACTTCAACAAGTACGTTGTCGAGTCGGTCGTGGAGTCCGACTGGATGAGTACGAGCAGTGAACAAGTCACCAGCTACTCCTATCCCGAAGGCGCGGCGTGGCACTATTCGACGGCTGATTTCGAGTCCGAGAAAGACAAGACCTGGAACGAGTTCCGCGGCTTTGGCAAGGTCATCGTCCGCACCGGCAAGCCGGACGATCCCAGCGGGCCGATGGGTTACACCGAAACTCGCTACTTCCGCGGTATGCACGGGGACAAGCTGCCCAACAACGGCTCGCGTACGGCGAGTGTGCAGGACAGCGAAGGCGGTACCTACGTCGACGAGGACTGGCTCCAGGGCTTCACTCTCGAGAGTACCGTCAAGAACGGCGAAGCCGGTGCCATCGTCGGAAAGACGATCACCGAACCTGCCTGGCAAGGCCCTACAGCCACCCAAGGCACCTTGAAGGCATACCTGGTCAACACCGGTGTCAAGCGCGGATTCGCGGCACTGGCCTCGGGTGGCTGGCGCATCGCGAAATCCACGACTGAATACGATCCCAACGGCTTGCCCACCAAGGTCAACGACTTCGGTGACATCGCCATCTCCGGGGACGAACACTGCACGACCACGACATACGCGCAGAACACCACACGATGGCTTTTGAGTTTCCCGTCGAGGGTAGAGACCCTCTCTGCGGGCTGTGGTCTCCTGCCGGTGTATCCGCGAGACACCGTCTCCGACGTCCGGCTGTCCTACGACGGGCTCGCGCATGGTGTTCCGCCTGCGGTTGGCGATGTCACGCTGGCTGAAGAAGTCGACAGCTACAACGGCTTCACTCCGGTCTACCGAACCAGTTCCAAGACCAAACTCGACGTCTACGGTCGTCCGCTCGAGGTCACCGATGCCGAGGGTAACACCACTACCTCGACCTATACGCCGGCCATCGGGGGCCCTGTCGCGCAGCTCGCCACCTCCAATGCGTTGGGGCACAAGACGACCACGGCGTTCGAGCCCGCGTGGGGACTACCCCTGAAGGTCACCGATCCCAACAACCGCGTCACGGAGATCAGTTACGACGCGCTCGGGCGCAAGACGGAAGTCTGGCAACCGAACCGGCCCCGGGCAGAGAACGCTCAAGGTAACGCTCGCTTCGCCTATGAGGTCCGGAAGGACGCCCCCAGCTCGGTCACCACGACAAGTATCGGCCCTAACGGGAACTACACCACTTCGACCGCGATCCTCGATGGTCTCTACCGGACCCGGCAAGCCCAGGCACCCGCACCTGGTGGCGGCAGGCTGCTTGTGGACACGCGATACGACTCACAGGGCCGGGCCTACAAGACAACACAACCCTTCTACAACGACAAACCCGTCGATACCTCGCTCTGGGTCGCCAGCGATACCGAGGTCCCCGGACTGACCGTCACCGAGTTCGACGGAGCCGGCAGGTCCACTGCATCGATCTACCGGGCCGGCGGACACGAGAAGTGGCGAACCAGCACAGCCTATGGCGGAGACTCGGTCAGCGTCACACCGCCGGAAGGCGGTCTCGCGACCACCACGATCACCGACGCCCGTGGTCGCACCCGCAGCCTTCGGCAGTACCACGGCGCCCAGCCGACCGGCACCTACGACGAAACCAAATACGATTACACCCCTTCCGACAAACTTGCCGCCATCACCGACTCGAGCGGCAACCGCTGGTCCTACACCTACGACATCCACGGCTCGCTGATCCGCACCGACGATCCCGACCGCGGCGCCACCACCTACACCTACAACAAGCTGAACCAGCAAACCAGCAGCACCGACGCCCGCAACATCACACTCGCCTACCGCTACGACCAACTCGGCCGCAAGACCGGCGTCTTCAAAGACAACCTGTCGGGAACCAAGCTCAGTGAATGGGCCTACGACACCGCGTTCAAAGGCATCGGGAAGGTCGCGTCGTCAACTCGCTGGGTCGACGGCAACGCCTACGTCAAGAAGGTCAACGTCTACGGGCCGCTGTATCAGCCGACGGTCCAGTCAATCATCATTCCGCCGGTCGAAGGGCCGAAGCTCGCCGGCACCTACCAGTCGTTCCTGCAGTACAACCCGGACGGAAGTGTCGGTGGCGCCGGTGTTCCCAAGTCTGGTGACCTGCCTGCGGAGAGCATGCTCCACGTCTACGACGATCTCGGGAACCCCCTCACAACCGAAGGCAGCTGGGACGGCCCCGACTACCAGGACTACGTGTCCGACACCACATACACGCGCTACGGCGAACCACAACGACTGCAGCTCGGCGGTGAAAGCAGCACCAGCACCGATGGGAAACGGGCTTGGCTGTCGAACTATTACGACACCAACACCCGGCGGCTCGATCGCACCATCGTCGATGCCGAGATCCCGCAGCCGATGCAGACCGACACCCGCTACACCTACAACCCGGCGGGCAATATCACCTCGATCGGTAATGCCCCAGTGGGGCAGCCGGTCGACAAGCAGTGCTTCGGCTACGACTATCTGAAACGCCTCACCGAGGCATGGACCCCTGCCAATGCCGACTGTGGCGCTCTCCCCGCGGTCAACGCCCTCGGTGGTCCGGCCCCGTACTGGCAGTCCTTCACCTATGACAAGTCGGGCAACCGGACCGGTGACACCCAGCACCTGGCCGGTGGCGACATCACCCGCAAGTACAGCTACGCCGCTCCCGGAACCGCCAAACCGCATGTGCTGAACTCCGTCACGTCGGAAGGGCCTGCGGGCGGCAAGACGACTCAGTACACCTACGACCAACTCGGCAACACCAAGGCCCGCCCCGGTGTCTCCGGACAGCAGAACCTCGAATGGAACGTCGAGAACAAGCTCGAAAGGGTGACCGAGGGCGCTTCGGACACGTCGTTCCTCTACGACGCCGACGGCGATCGGCTGATCCGGCGTGATCCGACGGGCACGACGCTCTACCTCGGGCAACAGGAAGTTCGCCTCGACAAGGCCAGCGGGAACGCGACCACGACGAGGTACTACACCCACGGCGGGGCGACCGTCGCGATGCGGACCAACACCGCCTTGACATGGCTGGCTGGTGATCATCAGGGCACCACGCAGGTCGCGATCAACGCGAACGACCTCACGGTCAAGCAGCGGCGCCAAACCCCCTTCGGCAGCCAGCGTGGCCCGGACGCGGGCATGCCGGGTGAGCGTGGTTTTGTCGGTGGCACGATCGATGCCTCGACCGGTCTCACACATCTCGGTGCTCGTGACTACGACGCAGACCTGGGTCGCTTCGTGTCCCTGGATCCGCTTCTCGACCCATCCAGCCCGCAGCAGATCAACGGCTACAGCTACGCCAACAACAACCCGATCGCGCTCAGCGACCCCACCGGCCTCGCGCCTGAGGACTCGCCGGGTTATTGCGTGGGTTGGCGTGGCGACTGTGGGATCGACCCGGTGGCCGGAAGCGGCATCCACGGTCACTACAGCCCCCAGCAGCTCACGAACATGAACGTCAAGCGCGGCCAGCCGGGCGCTAACGAGAAACGCCGGCAGTTCGAGCAGTCCCGAATGACCGGCGGGAAGAAGCCGAAGCGTCGTCCTCAAACGCCCCTGGAGTGGATAGACGCCGTAGCGGTGCCCTGGACCGGCGCAGGCGCGGTCTGGCAGTTGTTCAGATCGGAAAGCCTCTCCGACGCCGCGCATAACGGACTTGACATCGTCGGCTACATTCCCTTGGTCGGCGAGGCCGCAGATATCGTCAACGCGGCAATCTACGCTGGCGAAGGCGACGACTTCAACGCAGGACTCTCCGCCGCCGCTATCCCCTTCGTCGGCTGGGCGGCTGCGGGAGCCAAGGCTGTTGCTAAGCAGGGTACGAAGTTGGCCGGTGATGCCGGGCCGGCCGCGGCTAAGTGTGCCACGTCGAATAGTTTTGTCGCGGGGACTCGAGTGCTGCTTGTCGGCGGGGTGACGAAGCCGATCGAGGAGGTCGAGGTCGGTGACGAGGTCGTCGCCACGGACCCTGAAACCGGCAGAACCGAGCCGCGCCCGGTAATCGCGACGATCGTCGGTGAAGGTCAAAAGAACCTGGTCGAACTGACCGTCGACATCGACGGCCCCAGCGGGGACAAGGTCGGCGTGGTCATCGCGACCGACAAACACCCGTTCTGGTCGCCAGGCCGCGCGTCCTGGACCGATGCGACCGACCTCAAGACCGGTGATACCCTCCGGACGAATAACGGAGCGGTCGTCACCCTGGTCAAGGTTGACCGTTGGCAGCCCCAGCACCAGCGCGTCTACAACCTCACCATCGACACCCTGCACACCTACCACGTGCTCGTCGAGACTACGCCGATCCTCGTTCACAACTGTTCACTGGACCCGATCGCAAAGAACATTGCCGATCATGCCAATAGGAGGGCGCTTGATGGTGACGGGACCCATTTCGTGCGCGGCGTCGACGAGAGGGCTCTTGGGCACTATGTTGATGGAATAATCAACGAGCAGATTCCAAATATCGAGACCAGATACCTCAGGAACGGGCGAGTCGGATACTGGGATCCAAGTAAGGGGGCTGTCGTGATTGAGGATGGAGTGGGCGGAACTGTGTATACGCCGCGAGGTGGATATGATTGGTTCAAGAATGTACTCGAGTGATTCCGATGATGTAAGGGTGGGTGGATTCGACGACTCTCAATCCTGCGTACTTATTAGCGAAAATCAGTTCAAGGTAATTCGGCAATTAACCTATCAGTTGTGCGAATACGAGGAGAGGCTTCTTGCGAGTAAGATCGCGGCTCCTGGGGAGCTGTCAATCCTGGTCGAATTCGTAGATTCGTTCACGAATCTCGCCGGGCAGGCCTTAAGGGTTCGGATTGTATTCGGCGATGCGTACGAGGTCGGCTCCGTCTCTGGATCCACTCTGCGCCCAGTGCTGTCCGACCTTCCGGGTAGTCGGGAAGCGGTTGGGGAGCTGTCAGGTCATCTGATTTCCAGTTGGCTGCGTATGATGCAATATGTGGTCTCGTTGTTGGAGGGGCGCGAGTTGTTTCTGCGTACCGGATACGACCTTGATGAGGTTAGGGGTGCGCTTGAGGAATTCGAAGTAGATCGCTCCTGAGTCGGGCTTGCGTCTGAGGAATCACCGGGCTACTGCGTCGGCTGGCGTGGCGACTGCGGGATCGATCCGGTGGCCGGAAGCGGTACCTATGGTCACTACAGGGATCAGCAGCTCACGAACGGGAACGTCAAGCTCGGTTCAGTCGGGCGCTATCGAGAAGCGTCGGCAGTACCAGCAGGCGCAGCTGAATAGATCGAAAAAGCCCGACGAATTTGGGCTAATTCAATGCTCTGTGAAAGCGGCGTGTGCTGTCGAGTTTATGGCCTTATGCAGGGTGATCCGCCGCGGGGAGGGCGGGAAGGCGTCCGGCTACGATATCTGCGACTGTTGTGGAACTGAATTTGGATACGAGGATGCAATCCCCGTTGGAGTTGCTCGTGCTAGGGAAAGTGGGCAAGGTTGGGGCTTCGATGGGTGCACCCGTCGGCCTGCCCTGATGGTTAATCGGTCGACGTTCAGCTTACGAAGCCGTCCCGCTTCGATGATCGTTAGCAGGTCGATAACCTAACCTCGTCGCCGCTGGGACCGTTCCTCGTGGGACGAACGTCGATGACCGCACTGCGGACCATGGGCGGGAATAGGCACTTGCAACAGAGACTGTGATCTCGCTGCTGCAGGTCGCGCCGACCACAATTGACCGGCAGCGGTTACGGGCGCTGCCGGCAACGTTGTTCAGGCCAGGCGAATGATGCCTCGATTCTCCGCGTATCGGGCGAGCTGGCGAATCTGCTCGTTAGTCGACTTTAGTGTTGAGAGAGTGGAGCAGTGGAGGATCACGCCGTCTCCGATTGGGCTCTGTTGCTGACATAGAGCCCGGCACCACCCGATGCGGACTGACACCCGGTTCGGCTGTGATGCCCGCGTTGACCTGCACGAATGGTCGAAATCCGACACTTCACGGCACTGCCTGGCACAGTGGCGGAGGGGACTTTTAATCTGTAGGTTCTGGGTTCGAGCCCCAGGCGGCCCACTCTTCGACATCCCCGCTGACCGGCGGGGATGTTCTTGTTTGTGGATCATGCAGTCGTCGGCGTGATCTTGGGTGGGCTCGGTGTGGGCTCCGTGGGTGCTCGAACCTGCATGTGGCTCGCCTTCGTGTGGTCCGGACGGCTGAGGGCTTGCTTCAGCCCCGGGTTGTTCCCCTCTTGAAGGCTGTATCTGCTGGCGTGTTCTTGGGTCTGGCTATGCGGCGTGGGCGGCGGCTTGTCTGCCGGCGGTGATTGGTCGGCGTCCGGCGGAGCGGCGGCGTCGAGGATGAGGCGTGCGGTGGCTTCGGCGGATTGGCGGGCGAGGGTGAGTAGGACGCTGGTGTAGGTGTCGGCGGTGAGCACGACGCTGGCGTGGCCGAGGAGGTCTTGAACGGTTTTGAGGTCGTTCCAGCGGTGAGGGAGAGGCTCGCTGCGCCGAGCCGGAGGTCGTGGAGCGAGATGGGTCCTAGTCCGGCTTGGTCGTTGAGGGTGCGGAAGAGGTGGGTGATTGAGTCGGGGCGGATCGGTTCGCCCCATCCGTTGGGAAAGAGGTAGCCGACGGGTTCGCTGCGGAGAGGCATGTGGGCCTGGGCGCGGTGGCGGCGCAGGACTACGACGGTGTTGTGAGGCCAGGCGTCTGGTCAGTTGTGGTGGTGCGGAATGTCGCCGTCGGTGAAGACGCTCTCTGTCAGCCCTTCGCGCAGCAGCCGCATGTTGTCGAGGTGATGGTTGAACAGGACGGTGACGGCTCCGCGGCGGGCCCCGAACTCGGCCAGCTGGCGCTCAGTTTAGCCGAGCGCCGCAAACTTCGTGACCGCATGACCCGGCGCCCGCACCACGCCACCGGGCAAGCGCGCCATGAGGTAGTCGCGCACCTGTAGCGGTGGTCGCGCCCGAAGCGGCGCGGCGGGTTTCCTCCGAGAGGGAGCTCCGATTCCCGACCACTGTGCTGGATAGCCACGGACGTAGAAATTCAGGACACCGTGACGATCGACATCCTCAACTTGCCCTCGCGTATTCGCGACTGCAGTGGGTTTGTGGTCTACGAATCCGTGGCGGTTGGCGAGGGCAATTCAGGATGCCGATAAGATCGTGTCCGGCCGCCAGGCGCGGGCCGCTCTCCGAGTGCTTCAGTGTTGCCCACTCAACACCTGCACGACCGAGGACAAGAGGCTGTATCAGCCTCGCGCCTCCAATGCATTCGACCCCGAATCGCAGGGGAGTGGGCGCCTGCCGGGAGAGTACGACCATGACCACGCGGTCACGTAGGCGTTACATCCGAGCCCAGATGAAGCAGACGGGCGAGTCCTACACCAAGACCTTGAGGAAGCTTCCTTCCCAGGCCAGCACGTCTGAAGAGCACCATGCGGTGGCGAAGCTGACAAACCCGAACATCTTGTGCGGCGTCCAGCTGAGCCTGACGCGCTCAGGCGTGTCGGAGAGCGGCTCCGTAGATGGCGTCGTAATCTCCAGCGTCCAGAGCGGCACTGGAGATTTCCGTTGGCGCGTGGCGCTGCTGTCTCCGTTTGAGGGAACGCCGGCAGGCGGTGTCATCGAAATCGCTGATGACAAAACCTGGGATCTGGCGCCCTCGCTAGCCGACGTCGCCGCCGCGGCGGCGCGGCACGACGGACGGTGCCCAGACGGCCGGCCACGGTACCAGCCCGATCAGGTACCTGGTGGTGTTCTCGCCACAGGTCCGGAGTTGCATCGGATGTTGCTGAAGCCACGCCTTGGGCAGCCGCCGATCGCGACGAAGAAGGTGCACAGGCAACCTGACAAGCTGCTCTATGCGATCGCCGACGCCGAACCGAAACAAGCGCGCACGCCTGCCGAGGAGCGGCGGTGGCAACGTGAGCGGACCTGCGCGGACTGCGGGACCACTTCCTCGTTCGCTTTCCGTCCCGCCGACGACGGCAGGCGCTATTGCGATGCGCACCGGGCGGACGCCGACCGACGTGCGGAGCGGCAATGTGTTGAGGATACGCGCGTACGGGCGGTGTTGAAGGCAGGTGAGATCGTGGCCGATCCCAATACTGTGCTGGTTGCCATGACGTGGGATCGAGAACTGCAGGGTTACCCGTTCCGGATGGAAACCTTCGGTGGCGAGTTGGTCCTCGAGCGGGTCTTGCCCTATATCGCGGGTGCTGCGCTGCTGAAGGCTACGGTCGACGACCTGCCGAGCTGGGTCAGCGACTCGCAGAATCTCGCCTGCGTGGAAAAACGGCTAATCGAGGCGCCCGAGGCGCACCCTCTGGGCGCCTTCCGTAAGTTGCTGCGTGCCGGTGGCCAGGTGTTGGCGGACGGCGATCTGACTTCCCGGGATGGGGACGACCTCGTTGGCCTCTACCGGGCCTTCATCGGTCGTCCCGACGCCTCGGTTGGTCATGATATGCCGACGGTGAGCTGGAAGAAATCTACGCGAACAGCCGCGGACGTGATCGACAGAGTGCGCGACGTGCTCCGCGAGATGGCCGCCGTCCTACTAACCGACGATGAGATCAGACGGGCGACGCGACCGAAAAGGGTTCCTCGATCGAAGCGCTATCGGTTTTACGAGTCTCGGCGGCCGATTTCGGCGATACTGCAGGACGACACCAGGCTCGCTGCACGTGTCTACAACGACGCGGCCGGGCCTAATGCTGAACAGGCCAAACCAGCCGACTGACGGGCGCTCGTGACGATCGTGGCATGACTTTGCCATGCCGCTGGCGGAGGTCCTGCAATCGAAAGACGGCAGGACCTCCGCGCGCACAGACCATGCCGCCGGTGTTGCGGGCACGTTAGGGCCAAGCGGCAGGTGTCTGGTTCGCGCCGCGTACGCGGGGTCGTTGCAAGCTCATTGGCTTCCGGCAGGGCTGCTGCCAGAGTCGGGGGCCCGGGCGTGTCGACTCAGCCAAGGGAAAGGGCTAGACCCGACCGCTCGCTTCTGAGACCGAAATCGCCAAGCTCGTCGTGAGCCCACGACGTCTCCGATTGGGCTCCCTTGCCGACGTAGAGCCCGACACGGGTCGGCATGCGATGGCACTCGTCCTCGGCAAAGACAGGCGTTGACCTGCACGAACTGGCACCATTTGGTTACTGAGCGCCAGTAGGTGACATGGCTGACTTGTGGACTTTTAAACCGTAGGTTCTGGCTCGAGCCCAGGGGGCCCGAGCGCTCGACGTCCCGCTGAACTGCGGGATGTTGCTTCTTCTGGGCCTATGTCCGCCTCGGTGTCTTTCACGATCGGGCTCAGTTACGTCTCCGTCTGCTCTGCAGTGCTGGTCAGCGCAACTGCCTGGATGACCGTTCGGGTGGAGGCTTGAAGAATGCTGCCCAGAGCCGTGCGGGCTTCGACTTGCTGAGTTCGCCGAAGCTGAGTCTCGGTCTGCGATGGAGCCAGGCCCGCGCAGGCGGACCACGAAGGTGGCCATCCGCCTGAACAACCGAACCGCCGCGTCGAGCCCGTTTGGCGGGCGCACCGAGCGCGAATATGCCACTTCAGCTATATTGCTGCCATGGCATCTACCTTCG
This sequence comes from Amycolatopsis lurida, assembly GCF_900105055.1. NCBI lineage: Bacteria > Bacillati > Actinomycetota > Actinomycetes > Pseudonocardiales > Pseudonocardiaceae > Amycolatopsis > Amycolatopsis lurida. The sequence goes on along the minus strand of NZ_FNTA01000004.1, from coordinate 3,649,405 downwards.
CCGTGCTGGCGGATCCGAGTCGCCGGGAGATCCTCGACCTGCTGCGTGAACGCGAGCAGCCGGTCGGCGACCTCGTCGACCGGCTGACGCTGACCCAGCCGACCGTGTCGAAGCACCTCAAGGTGCTGCGCGAGGCCGGCCTGGTCGAGGTGCGCACGGACGCCCAACGCCGCTGGTACCGCGTCAACCCGCGCCCGCTGGCGGAGGTCGAGGCCTGGCTCGCGCCCTACCGCGCGATGTGGGAGAAGAGCTTGGATGCGCTCGAACGCCGACTCGACGAGATCGAAGGGAACTGACCCGTGGACGCGGAACTGCAGATGATCGAGGGTAAGCCTGTGCTGCGCTTCGAGCGCTGGCTGCGGCACTCGCCGGAGAAGGTCTGGCGGGTGGTCACCGAACCGGCCGAGATGAAGCACTGGTTCCCTGCCGAGGTCGCGATCGACGGCCGCACCCTGCGCTTCACCTTCCCGGACGCCGCCCCGGTCGACGCCGACGGCGGAGAGGGGGAACTGCTCGAGTCCGACCCGCCGAAGGTCTTCGCCTTTCGCTGGGCGAACGACGTGCTGCGCTTCGAGATCCTCCCGCAGGCCGACGGCTGCCTGCTGGTGTTCACCGCCGTGATCTCGTCGAAGCTCTCCGCCGGCCGCGACGTCCCCGGCTGGATTACTTGCCTGGACGCCCTGGTCGCCCACGCCGACGGCACCGAGTTCGAGCCACCCACCGAATGGCTCTCGCGCATCGAGCATTACATCGCGAAGTTCGGCCTCGACGAGGGCACCGACAACCCCGACGGCATCCACTTCGCCCGCGACCTCGTCTGGACCCCGCTCGACGACGTCTGGGCCCTCCTCACCGAAGGCACCACCGACACCGTTCCCACCCGAGCCGCCCACCCCGGCATCACCCCGGGCAGGCTCACCCGCTCCGAAGCACCCCACCTGCTGGAGTACGAGTGGCTCCAGGACGGCATCCCACAGGGCGTCGTGCGCTGGGAGTTCCAAAACGAACACCTGCAGGGCACCACCGTGACCCTCTTCCAAGAAAACGCACACGGCCCCGAAGCCCTCGCCGCCTGGCACGTGCACATGGAACTCTTCTTCGCCGCCACCCAAGGCGACATCCGCTGCCCCTGGCCCACGGCCCGAGAGGAGGAGCTCGCCAAGCGCTACGCCGACCAGTGATCACCCGGCCTGCGAACCATCGCAAGCCGGTCAACGCCGACACCGCTGATCAGCGTCCGCTCCTTGCGGTTGCCGACCAGCCGCTGGGTCCAGTCGACGAACCCGCCGTCGCCGTGCGGGAACACCTTGAAGCACAACTCCTGTAGTACCCGGCGGAGGTTCGTCCAGGGTCGGATCGGTTACGAAGTCGGGCGTAGGCGTCCTGGATGAGGTCTTTGCTGAATCCGTGCTCTGTCCGCGGAACCTGTTGGTGCGCAGGCCTGGAGTTGCATCACGTCACCGAAGTAGTGGAGAAGCCATGCGGCCACGGCACGTTTCGCGGGGCAGCTTCCGATCTTCCTGTGACTTACCTCATGCCGAAGCGGCTTGAGGCTGACATTGATGTCACCTCCTAACGTTGCTTGCATGACAACCATTTCGACCGAGCAGGCGCCCGTCTCGCTGTATGGCTTCCTGACCCCCAAGCCCGGGCACGCCGATGAGCTCAGGAAGCTCCTGATGGACCTCGTCGAGCCGTCGCGAGGGCACGCGGGCAACCTTCAGTACCACCTCCACGAGCAAGAAGACGGCCGGTTCTTCCTCTATGAGATCTGGCGTTCGCAGGAGGACCTCGATCGGCACAACACGACCCCACTGCTGCGCGCCTTCATGGACGAACTGCCCGAGCACATCGAGGGAGCGCCCGAGGCCTACTTCGGCGCCATGAGGAGTCCCTATCCGGCCACCGTGGCCTGATCGTCGCGGATCTCCTGGTGAATGCGCGGTCGGCGTAGAACCCATCCGGCCTCCGTACGGTTCCCGCCAGCGGGTACCCGAGCAGCGCTTCGCCTTCCGGTCAGGATTGGGCGTCGAGCCACTCGGCGAACGTGGGGCCCGCGAGCTTGGCGTGCGGGCTCGGCAGGAAACCGCCGGCGGCCGCGATTTCGGCGTCGGGCATGCCGGAGCCGTCGATGCCGACCACCTCGATCCCCTGGCGGGCGGCGAGGAGACGGGCGGCGTCCGCCATGATTTCCTTGCGGGGCCCCGCGATTTCGGGGATCGACGATCCGTGGGCGTCCCGGTCGAGGGCGAGGTCGACCAATTCCTCCGCGACGGTGCGGCAGGCCACGAGCTGCGTGGGCAAGGCGGGCAGGTGGACGACGTCGCTTTGCTGCCAGTCCAGGAGCTGGCCGACGAACTCGTGGAACTGCGCGGCCCGCAGGATTCGAACGGGCAGGGGCCCGGCCAGGAGGAGTTCCTCGTGCACCTTCTTGGCGGCGATGAAACCGGCCGTGGCCTTGTCGGCGCCGATGATGGAGGCCGCGGCGATCCGGACGACCCCCGCCTGGCGGCCGGCTTCGTGCAGATTGCGGGCCGATGCGCGGAAGAATTCCGTCGCCGCATCCTGTTCGGAGCCGTGCCATGAGGCGACGTCGATGATGACCTCGACTCCGGCGAGTGCTTCGGCGAGTCCTTCACCGGTGACGATGTCCACGCCGGTGGCCCGGGACATCGGCACGACGTGGTGTCCTCGTTCGGTGAGGACGTCGACGACGTGTCGTCCCAGCCGGCCGGTCGCTCCGGCAACTGCGAACTTGCTCATGGGTCAAGCCTTTCTCGAAGGTGGGGAAGTCAGTCGGTGTAGTTCCGGCCGGGCGGCATGCCCGGAATCGGCTTGGCGATGAGCGCCGCGGGGGCGAAGAAGCCGATATGCGCGATCGCCATGACGAGCGTCCAGAGTGCTTTGGCGTCGTAGCAGGCGGATGCCTTGGCGTACAACGAATCGGGCACTCGCTCGCCGGATGGGTTCGGGGTGAGGACGGCCTCCACGAGTTCCAGCGCGACCCGTTCGGGGGTGGTGAAGCAGGTGGCGTCCTGCCAGGTCGCCACCGCGGTGATGCGCTCCTCGGACTCCCCGGCTCGCCGAAGAGTGCCGGTTTCGCGGATCGTGAAGTACGTGCTGCCGAGCAGTTGCCCGGCCCGCAGCTGCAGCAGTGCGATGGTCGTCGAGGGGATCGCGCCGTTCTCGAGGACCTTGTGCAGACCGCCCGCGACCTCGGCCATTTCGGGGACGAAAGGGATCGGGTTGGGCATGCGCGAGCGCGGGCCCGTCGTCGTGGACATGATGTATTTCCTTTCTCTCGGCGTCGTGACCAAGAGATCCCGGTGACCCGATCTCCGTGACAGGACTGCCTTGTGACACAGGCCACCGGGCTTCGGTGTCACAAAGGAAGGAGGGCCGGGATCGTATGGATCCGGGCACGCTCGAGAAAGGCAGGAACCGGTGATGAGTGAACGAGACCCCGCCATGGGGCCGGCCACCGAGGCGTTCGTGGCCCACCGCAACCTGTTGTTCACCGTGGCCTACGAGATGCTCGGTTCGGCCACCGACGCCGAGGACGTCCTGCAGGAGACCTGGTTGCGGTGGGTGGACGTGGACTTCGCGACGGTGCAGGCCCCGCGTGCGTTCCTGGTCCGGATCACCACCCGGCAGGCGCTCAAACGGCTGCGGACGCTCGGCAGGCGCAAAGAGTCCTACGTCGGTCCGTGGCTCCCGGAGCCGCTGCTGACCGCGCCGGACGTGGCCGAGGACGTGGAGCTGGCCGAAAGCGTGTCCATGGCGATGCTGCTGGTACTGGAGACGCTCGCGCCGACCGAGCGAGCGGTGTTCGTGCTTCGCGAGGTCTTCGCGCTCGACTACGACGAGATCGCCGAAGCGGTCGGCAAAGCGCCGGCCACCGTGCGCCAGATAGCCCATCGGGCGCGGGCGCACGTCGCCGCGCGCAGACCCCGCGGCACCGGCTCTCCCGCCGAACACCGGGCCGCGCTCCAGGCCTTCCAAGCAGCGGTCGAAACCGGGGATCTGCAGGGCCTGCTCGACATCCTGGCGCCGGACGTCGTCGCCCTCAGCGACGGCGGCGGGGTGAAACACGCCCTGCTGCGGCCGGTCGTGGGCGTGGACAAGGTGGCGCGTCTGCTGGCGGGCGGCTGGTGGAAACGTGACGCGGAAAGGACCGTCGAGCCGGTCCAGATCAACGGCGGGCCGGGCCTGCTCGTCCGCGTCGACGGCGAGATCGACGGCGTGCTGGCGGTCCGCGTCGAGAACGGCTACGTGACCGGCGCCTACCACGTCCGCAATCCGGAGAAGCTGGCGAGCGTGAAGAGGGAGATCGCCGTCAGCCGCTGAGCTTCGCCGTGATCAGGCGCCGAGGCGGTTGTAGATCCGGCTGGCCAAGGAAGCGGCCAGCTGGTTCAACGCGCTCCAGGGTTCGCTGAGCGCGAACCGGCCGAGTAGTTCCGCCACCGCGTAGGCCTCGGCTTCCGAGAGCAAGGTCGTGCGCTGGTCTCGCAGCCCCTGCTCGACCAGCCGGTTGAGGGCTTCGGCGTACTCCTCCAGGTCACGCACCTCCGCCAGGCCGTACCGCTCGTCGAGCGAATCTCCCGCGAGGTCGTCACTCATGGTCGTGGGTACCCCTTCTGCTGTCATCCAGTCGACGCGCTGCAGAAAATCTATGGTGGCCGGGGTAGACATTCAACGGCGGGTGTGTGTAATGTTCTTCTTGTACCGAGAAAGACAACGTCTAGCAGGCGCGGGAGATGACGTAACTACCCGCGAGATGTGAGATGAGCCGGTCAGGCGGTGCCGGGGCGAGCGACAGGCCCCGGGCGCTTGGCCGGGAGCAAGATCTCAGGGCCGGGTTGTGAAGAGGTTCGACCAGGTAGTGCCGGCCCTGGCGGAAGTGCAGGACACGGGGGGAGCACGTGCGCCCGTGAGAACACGCAGTTGTAGATCAGTGAAGGCAGTTGCAGGACCGGTCAGGTGGCCGGAGCCGATCTGTGACGGGGCTCCGGGCAGTGACCAGCGGCGTCAGCGTGCTGGGACCGATCAGTGAAAGGGTTCCAGCGGTGCCGTTCGCAGTAGGTGAAGTAGCAGTACCCAGCAAGGTGAGAACACAGGAAAGAAGGGAACGGCAACATCATTGGATCGCCCGCAGCGGCAAGGTAGCGCCGCGCGGGTGCCGTAGTTCCATCGAGTTCGGAGGTGGTTCGCGGTCACGAATGAGCGATCCCCGCAAGGTCCGGCTTTCCAGCGGACGCGGGTGCAAGAGGCCGGCGGTCACGTCGGTTGACAATGGTGAAACCCAACCCTGAGGACCCCGGGTGCCGTTCTGGCACCCGGGGTCCTTTGTGATGTGGAGGTGGAATGATCCCTGACCAGAACGGATCGGCCGACGGGGCCGACAAATTCGATGACGAGCACTACCCCGCCTACACGATGGGCCGGGCCGCCGACATGCTCGGCGCCACCCAGGGCTTCCTTCGCAGCCTCGACGAGGCCGGTCTGATCGTCCCGCAGCGTTCCGCCGGCGGCCACCGCCGCTACTCCCGGCACCAGCTTCGCCTGGCCGCCCGGGTGCGGGAACTGGTCGATCAGGGCACCGCCGTCGAGGCCGCCTGCCGCATCATCACCCTCGAAGACCAGCTCCACGAAGCACAGCGCGTCAACGCGGAACTCCGCGCCGACGGCTGAAAACCCGCCCTGTGAACGCCCTTGTCCGGATCGGGCAAGGGCGTTCGTGCGTGGATGTCGAGACGGCCGCGCCCGCTCCGACTCCCTCCCGAAAGCGCCGGACGGGAGCGAAGGAGGCCTTGCGATGAGCAAGGTGGTGCTGGATGTGTCGATGTCGCTGGACGGCTTCACCGCCGGGCCGAACGTCCGGGCCGAGGAGCCCATGGGCGACGGCGGGGAACGCCTGCACGAATGGATGGCCGGGACGGGGCCCGACGCCCGCGTTTTCGAGGAGGTGAACGCGCTGGTCGGGGCGACCGTCATCGGCCGGCGCACCTTCGACCTTGGGTTGCGGCCGTGGGGCGGGACTCCGTGGCCGGGTGTCCCCGGTTTCGTGGTCACCCATCGGACCAGGCAAGACCTCCTCGGCGACAACGGCGGCACGTTCGCCTTCGACGGACTGGAGGCCTCGGTCCGGCGTGCCAAGGATGCGGCAGGGGACAAGGACGTCCTCGTGCTCGGTGCCGACGTCGCCGGGCAGCTGCTGACGGCGGGCCTGCTCGACGAGGTCCACCTCCACCTCGCCCCCGTGGTGCTGGGCCGGGGGACCTCCGTGTTCGGCGGGCACCTGGGCGAGCTCGTCCTCCAGAGTGAACCCGTCGCGGGCGCCGCCACCCACCTGCGTTATCGCGTCCGGTGACTACCACGGGAGGGTGGCCCGGATGGCGGCCGAGATCGGTTCGAGGTCGGCGACAAGGTTCTTGAGTTCGGTGGGGCTCAGGGCGTTGTAAGGCGCCTCCGCGAGCCGGTCGGTCATCGCCTCGACGCGCTCCTTCGTAGCCCGGCCCGAGTCGGTGAGCCGGTCGTCGGACCCGATCAGGCCGCGGTCGCGCATCCCGTTCACGACCGCGGCCAGCTGCGCGGCGGGGAGATGCCAGACCCGGCCGAACTCGTTCGCGGGGATGCCGGCGGACAGGGCGTGGAGCACGTGGCACTCGGTCCCGCCGACGCCCTCGGCCACCAGTGCGACGGTGTGGCCGTCGCCGCGGTGCTCACGCAACAGGGTGGCCGCGTGCCACAACCGCGCCACAGGCTCCTCCGGGACCGGCAGCGTTCGGACGGCGGCGAAGAGGGCGCGCCCCTCCACGGGTGCGCTGGTCGCCGCTTTCAGCAGGAGTTCGCCGGCGCGCGTGACGCCGGGGTCGTCGGCGAGGTCACCGAGGATCCGCCGCATTCCCGCGACGCATCCCCGCTCCCGGGCGGCCAGCGCCGCCTCGGGTGTGGTCAGCTCCCAGACCTTCGGGAGATGACGCGCCACCTCACCCGGCGCGAAGTTGTAGAAGATCGCGTGGATCACCTCGGCGGGCACCGACCGGCCGAACGGCGCGGCCCGCCCGGCGAAGTAGGCATCCCACTGGTTGCGCAGCCCGAGTGCCATCAGCGCCTCATCGGACTCGTCGGCGAAGTAGGGGATCAGGCCGATGGGCTCGACCAGGTCGTACATGCGGCGGGCGACGGGTTCCGGGTGCGACATCGTGTCTCCTGTGGTCGTGACGGCGCCCTCGTGGCGACCGCTCGACTACCCCACGAACGCCGCACCCGGAAATCGACATCGGCTCCGCGGCCTACTTCAGGTGCCGGGTGATGAACCGGCCCGCGGCGTCTCCTTCGAAGTGCGGGACGCCGGTGTGCCCGCCCATGTTGGCGTGCAACGTCTTCTCCCGCGAACCGAAGGCGTCGAACAGGTCGAGGGCGTGCTGCCGGTCGTTCCCCTCGTCATCCCACTGCAACAGGACCAGCAGCGGGATGGTGACCTGCCGGGCCTCTTCGAGGATGCTGCGGGGCACGTAGCTTCCGGCGAACAGGACGGCGGCCGCGATCCGGGGTTCGACCACTGCGAGCCGCGTGGCGATGGCGATCACCCCGCCCGAGAACCCGACCGGACCGCCGATTCCGGGTAGCGCGAGGAGGGCGTCCAAGGTGGCCCGCCATTCCGGGACCGCCGTTTCGGCCAGCGGGAGGACGAGCCGGTCGACGATGTCGTCGCTGACCGGCTCGCCTGCCTTAAGCGCGCGCTGCAGATCTGCGCGGGCTTCGTCGACGGCGGGGAAGCGGGGCCGGTCACCGGCTCCGGGGAGTTCGATGGTGGCCGCGGCGTAGCCCTCCGCCGTGCAGGCCCGGGCCCTGGCCGCGAGCCGGGGATACATCTTGCCGAGTCCGCCCGGGTGCCCCATCAGGATCAGTGGGGCCGGTGCCGCCGATTCGGGCGTCCACAGGATTCCGGGGATGTCGCCGAGGGTGAATTCGCGATCGAGGGCGCCTTCGAGGCGTCGTTCGGAAGTGAAGTGCATGGTCGTGCCTTTCGGGAGTGCTCGTGAAACGGCGCTCCCGGACGACCTATCGCCCGGCCGTGACCCCTGAGGGGAGCACCCTGGTCGGAATGTCCACGGGTACCACCTCCTCGTTCGTTCGCACGGCCTCCGGCAAGTTAGCAGCGGCCGCCATCGCGCGCCAGCGGTTTACCCGAGCACCGAAAGCCCGTCCGCCACGACGACGCCGTCGTGCAGCACCGTGCGGTCCTTGCCGCGGTCCATCACCGCGCTCGTCGGGGTCTCGCCGTCCACCAGCACCAGGTCGGCGCGGTCGCCCACGGCCACCCCCGGCCGGTCGCCGATACCCGCCAGCCGCGGGACGTCGTGGCTCATGATCGACGCGCCGCCCATCGTCGCGACGGCCAGCGCCAGCTCGATCAGGTCGTCGCGGCGGAAACCGTGGGTGAAGGCGAGTTGCCAGGTGCGGTCGAGCAGGTCGCAGTTGCCGTACGGGCTCCAGTAGTCCCGCTGGCCGTCCTCGCCGAGGCCGACGCGCACCCCCGCGGTCGTGAGGTCCGCGAGCGACAGCTGCCCGTCGGTGGACGGCGCGACGGTCGCCATCGCGATGTCCAGTTCGGCGAACGTGTCGATCAGGCGGCGGCTCACCGATTCCGAGATCGAGCCCAGTTCGTACGCGTGCGACAGGGTCACCTTGCCGCGCATGTCCAGCGCGCGGACCCGCTCGATCACCAGGTCGGTCGAGAACACCCCGAGGTGGCCGGGTTCGTGCAGGTGGATGTCCACCTCGACGCCGTACTTCTCGGCGAGCCCGAACACGACGTCGAGATGTCCCTTCGGGTCCTTGTCCAGCGAGCACGGGTCGATCCCGCCGACGACCGTGGCGCCCGAGCGCAGCGAAGCCTCCAGCACGTCCACGGTGCCGGGCTCGCGCAGGATCCCGGCCTGCGGGAACGCCATGATTTCGACGTCCGCGTGCTTGGCGAAGCGTTCCTTCGCGGCGAGGACGGCGTCGAGCTTTTCGAGCCGGCAATCGACGTCCACCTGCGCGTACGTGCGCACGCGGGTGGTGCCGTTCGCGATCATGCGCTCCAGCGTCCCGGCGACGCGTTCGGGCAGCGGGACCTCGGCGTTCCGCCAGTTCTCGCGGTCGTTCAGCATCATCGCCCAGACACCCGGCGCGCCGGTGTGCGGCCGGAACGGCAGCCCGATCCGCGTCGAGTCCAGGTGGACGTGCACGTCACTGAACGACGGGAACAGCAGTCGTCCGCGCCCTTCGACCGTGTCCGCCGACGGCGCGGCGGCGGGATCGTGCGGCCGCACCGCGGTGATCCGGCCGTCGGCCACCTCGACGTCGCTGCGCTGTCCACCCCAGGGGCGGACGTCACGGATCAACACGGGGGCACCTTTCTCGCCGGACTTCCTTTGGTATACCAAATCCGGTGAGCGGGGGCAACGTCACTTGGTGTGCCGGTACGGGCGCGTGTGCCCGGTTTCCGCGTTGTGCTTGGTGATGTGGTCGATCCCCATCTTTTCGAGCCGCGGGTACTCGGTCACGTCGAACACGTTGTCCTCGCGGCGATGCGGGTAGACGTCGTGTCCCTTGCCCGGCCAGTAGGGGAAGACCACGTGCGTGTCCTTGTTGGAGTTCTTGGCGAAGGTTTCGGAGACGTAGTCCCATTTCTCCTGGACGAGCGGCTTCCTCGGATCGTTGGGGTCGTTGATCCACCCGGGCATCTTGATGTTGTTGTCCTTGAGGGTTCCCTCGAGGGTGTTGCCGCCGTTCTGCTTCGCGATCTTGGTGGCCTTCTCCTCGACCGAGCCGAGGTACTCGTCCTCTTCGCCACGCTTGCGTTTCTTGGTGCCACCGGACCAGAAGAAGTGCTTGTCCGCCTTCAGGATCTGGTCGAGTTTCGGCTTGAACTTCTCGAACTCCTCCTTCGACATCTTGTCGACGTCGATGGGAGGCTTCCTCGGGCTCCTCCGCAAGGGTTGGGGTTGTCCGCTGGGCCCGACCGGCTGAGGTCGCTGCTGGCTGCCCGGACCGCTCCGCCCGCAGGGCGGGACGAGACCGAGCGGGTCGCCGATGAGCAGCGGCTGGTCGACGTAGCCGACGGGGTTCGGCGCGGCGGCGAGGCCGAGCGGGTCCTGGCTGAGGTAGCGCGAGGTCCTGGGGTCGTAGTACCGGAAGACGTTGTAGTGCAGCCCGGTTTCCTCGTCGCGGTGCTGGCCGGGGAACGCCAGCGGCATCGAGGCGGTGTCGGCGCCGGGCAGCGGCACACCCCAGAAACTGCTGCGGTCCTGCCAGACCAGCGTGCCGTGTTCGTCCAGCAGTTCGGTCGGCGTTCCCGCGGGCGACGTGATCACGGCCCGGAACACGGCGTCCTCGAGGGCGCCCGTGCGCTCGATCTGCACGACGGGGCGGTCGTCGTCGTAGCGTTCCCAGGTCAGAAGCCGGTAGGACTCGTCGGCGGGGTCGTAATCCATCCGCTCGACCACGGTCATCCCGCTCCACAGGAAGCGGACGTCGTGCGTGAGCTCGGCTTCCCCCTCCTGGTCGATCAGCCAGCGGCGTTTGGCGAACCGCCGCCCGAGCGGGTCGTAGTGGTAGGTCCAGAACGCGCCGTCGGGGGTGCGCACGGAGCGCAGCCGGTCGAGGTGGTCCCACTCGTAGGCGCAGGACTGATCCGCGACGACCCGGCCCCGCTCGTCGCCGCTGTAGACGTCCTCGTCGATGGCGATGGTCCCCGCGGCGTCGTGGGTGAACCGTTCGACCCCGGCCGGACCGCGCGCTTCGCTGACCCGGCCTGCGGTGTCGAAGGTGAGCCGCCAAGGCCGGATCGCGTCGTCGACGGCGGCGAGCCTGCCGTCGGGCCGGTAGCCGTAGACGCGCTGCCCGACGCCCGAGATGTGCTCTTCGGCGAGCCGGTCTTCCGCATCGAAGCGCCGCCGGAGCACCACGGTGCCGTCGACGCTGCGCGTGACCTCCCGCCCGGCGTCGTCGTAGCCGAACTCGACTTCGTGGCCGGCGATCCGCAGCGACCGCGGCAGTCCTTCGCCGGTGAACCGCCACTCACTGTCCACACCGGACGATGTCCGCCGGACGAGCACGTCGCCGTCGTGGCGCCAGCACACCCCGAGCCCGTTGATCGTGTCGACGACGACCCGGTCCCCGTCGTCATGGACCATCTCGACCCGCGACTCGCTGTTCTCGGCGACGGTCATCCTGCCGAGCGCGTCGTATTCGTACCGCGTGACGTCGTCCGGGGTACGCCTCGCCACGACGTTGCCCCCGACGTCGTAGTCGTACTCGGTCGCTTCACCCGTACTGCTGGTCATGCGAAGCAGTTGTCCCGCCGCGTCGTAGGCGTAGCCGATCCGGCGGCCCTCGTAGTCGATCTCCTCGACGAGCCTGCCCGCGGCGTCGCGGACGTAGCGCCAGGTGCGGCCGTTCGGGTTGGTCACCGAGGTGAGCCGCAGTTCACCGTCGTAGGTGAACAGCGTCCGCGCGCCCGCGGCGTCGGTCTCTTCCAGGACGAGGCCGAACGGGCCGTACTTGCGGCGCCGCGCGGCACCCGCCGCGTCGCGGTGCTCGACGACGTGGCCTTCGGCGTCGTGCACCCACGTCTCGCGGCCGCCGTCGGGGCCGAGCCGCCAGGCACGGCGCCCGTCGGCCGTCCAGCCGAGCCTCGCCGCGCCACCGGAGGCCGTGTACGCGAGGCGGGGGCGGCCGAACAGGTCGCGGTCGCCGGGACGGTCCGTCACGGGGGCGTCGGTGAGCGGGTCGGGCGCGTCCGGGATCTCCACCGGCATCCCGGTGCCGACCAGGGTGGTGGCCGGGTCGAACGCGGGGACCACGCGCTGGACGTCGCCCGCCGAGAGCCGCACTTCGCCCTCGGCGTGCGTCAACAGCACCGTCGATCCGCCGGGACGGTGGACGGCGACCAAATCGCCGTCTTCGTCGTACTCGTAGCCGGTCTCCCGGCCGAGTTCGTCCACTGTGGACAGCAGCTCGTCGCGCCGGTTCCAGGAGTAGCGCTGGGAGTTGCCGAGCGGATCGACGCGTTCGACCAGCTGCCTGGCGTCGTTGAGGCGGTACGTCCACGTGTGGCCGTCGGCGTCGGTGTGCCGGGTCGTGCCGGGTTCGTAGGCGAACGTCGCGTTGTAGTAGCCGCTCGCCCCGACGGCGCGCACACAGCGCCCGGCGTCGTCGTAGACGTAGCGGTACCAAGTCCCCGTGCGGTCCTTCCAGCCGACGAGCCGGTGCCCGAAGTCGTAGTCGAGGGTCATGGGGCGGCCCGCGTAGTCCATGACGGTGCTCAGCTGGCCGAGCCGGTTGTACGAGAAGCGCACCAGCGGCGGCTGTCCCGGCGCGCCGAGCGCGACGATCCGCCCGTTCGCGGTGCCGATCGCGAGTTCGACGCCGTCGGCACGGCGGAGCCGCGCGGGCGTGCCGTCGGCCGCGTAAGCGAATTCGGTGCGGACGCCGTTCTGCTCGATGGCCGTGAGCGGCAGGATCCGGCCCGCGCCGGCGAAGAGCAGCTCGCGGTCGCCCATCGACAGCCGGTAGCCGTCCGCCGCGCGGCGCAGCCGGTGCCGTGGGCCCTGCACTGGAAGGACGGGTCCACCCGCCGGGACGGGATAGGTCAGCACCATGCCGTCTTCGGCGTAGAACAGGACACAGTCGCCGTGGACCGCCAGCCGTTGATCCATTGTGGACGTCCAAGATGGACCGAACCAGCGGCCGGCGGTGTAGGACGACAGATGGGTGCGGGAGAGTTCGAGATCGCCCGCGTCACCGGGCAGGATCACGTCGATCTGCTTCATGACGACTTCGCCGGTCGCGACGTCGACGGGGTCGCCGCAGTAGTTCTTGGAATCCGACGACGTCGAGCGGTCGCCGTTGCCGTCCTTCTTGGTGGTGTCGGTGTTGCCGCCCCGGTCGCGGGTGCCGCCACCACCGCCGGTGCCGCTGGTGTTCGTCTGGTCGTTGTCGCTCTTGGTGTTGGTGCTCTTGTCGTGGGCGGGGCCGTCGTTGCCGCCGCCCGGTTTGCCGTTGCCGTCGGCGCTGGAACCGCTGGTGCCCTCGTCGATCCCGCGGTCGTTGCCGCCCTTGGTCTTGGGCGGTGGCGGCGCGTCCACCTTGCCGCTTTGCAGCTTGCGCAGGGCCTTGGCGGCGTCGTCGAAGAGCGTGTCGGCCTTCTTGAGCAGCGGCATCAGGCCCTTGAGCGCCTTGACGAGCTTGGTGGTGAGGTCGGCGATCTTCGAAGCGGTCTTGGCGACCGCGGTCACCACCTGCGGCACCACCCAGGTCAGGCCGATGCCGAGGGTGAACAGCACCTGCAGCGCCCAGCTGATGAGGTGGCCGACGAGTTCGGCGATGATGTCGCGGACCAGGGTGCGGACGGCGGCGACGACCTCGCCCGCGGTCTTGACGCCGCTGGACGCGCCCTCGCAACCCTTCTGCGCGGCGGTGAGCACGGTGACCGTGTCCTGTGACCGTTCGCGGTAGCGGTCCGCGGCGTCGCCCGCCCACGTCCGCAGGTCGGCCTTGACCAGGTCGGTCAGATCCGTGCCGATGGCGCCGAGCTCCTTGGCGATATTGGACCAGGTCTCGGCCTGTGCCTTGATCTGATCGGCGTCGCCGGTCAGGGCGTCGAGCGCGTCGGAGAGCGGGCCGACGTGTTCGAGCAACCAGCCGACACCCGCGGCGAGGATCGAACCGAACGGGTCCATGGCCATCGACAGCGCGTCGAGAGCCGTCCCGACGGCGCCCATCGCGACCGCGGCCCAGTCGCCCTTTTCGATGCCTTCCTTGAGGTCGATCGCCGATTCCAGCAGCGGGACACCGGAGTGCGCCTTGGTGGAGTCCTGACGCTCAGCGACCAGCGGATTCGCCATGTATGCCGTCTTTCCTGCCTCGGAAACCTCACCGACGGGGCAGCCGATTTCTACCATCGCGGCGCCGTGGTCCCGCTACGAGGAAAGGATCTTTGCCCCCTCGCCGGGAGGACGACCCGTACGGGCAGGGTCTTGCGAGTTCTGCCATGCGGAAGTTAACCTCCGCAGATTGAAATTGCCCGGCATCGCTCGCTTCTATCGAGAGGCGGATCCATGGTGAAGAGGACGCGGGCCGAAGCGGCCGCGAGCGGCAGGCCCGAGGACGAACGGCTCGGAATCGGCAAGAGTTTCACTTACGGCATCCAGCACGTCCTGACGATGTACGGCGGGATCATCGCGCCGCCCCTGATCATCGGCGGCGCCGCGGGCGTCTCGACGGCCGAGATCGGACTGCTCGTCGCGTCGTGCCTGTTCATCGGCGGCCTGGCGACGATCCTGCAGTCGTTCGGCATCCCCTTCTTCGGCTCCCGGCTGCCGCTGGTCCAGGGCACCTCGTTCGCGGGCGTGGCGACGATGACCGCGATCGTGGCCGACGGCGGGCTGCCCGCCGTGTTCGGCTCGGTGATCGCGTCCGCCCTGCTCGGCCTGCTCATCACGCCGGTGTTCTCCCGGCTGGTGAAGTACTTCCCGCCGGTGGTCACCGGGACGGTGATCACGGTGATCGGGCTCAGCCTGATGCCGGTCGCGGCCCAGTGGGCGATGGGCAACAACACCAAGTCGCCGGAGTTCGGCTCGGTCTCCAACATCGGCCTGGCCGCGATGACGCTGGCGATCGTGCTGCTGCTCAGCAAGGTCGCCGTCCCGGCCATCTCCCGGCTCTCGATCCTCCTGTCGATCGTGGTCGGCACCGTGCTGGCCGCCGTACTGGGCAAGGCCGACTTCTCGCAGGTCTGGGACGGTCCGATCTTCGCCGTGCCGACCCCGTTCGGCTTCGGCGCGCCGACCTTCGACGTCGCCGCGATCGTGTCGATGTTCATCGTCGTGCTGGTGACCCTCACCGAGACCACGGCCGACATGCTCGCGGTGGGGGAGATCGTCGGCACGCGGGTCGGCAAACGCAGGATCGGCGACGGGCTGCGCGCCGACATGGCGTCCTCGGCGGTCGCGCCGGTCTTCAACGGGTTCATGCAGAGCGCGTTCGCCCAGAACGTCGGGCTCGTCGCGATCACCGGCGTCCGGAGCCGGTTCGTGGTGACCGCCGGCGGCGTGATCCTGCTGGTCCTGGGCATGCTGCCGGTGCTCGGCCGGGTCGTCGCCGCGATCCCGTACCCGGTGCTGGGCGGCGCCGGTCTCGTGCTGTTCGGCACGGTCGCGGCGTCCGGGATCAAGACCCTGTCCAAAGTGGACTACAACGGGAACATGAACCTGGTGATCGTCGCGGCGTCGGTCGGGCTGGGGATGGTCCCGATCGCGGCGCCGGAGTTCTACCACCACTTCCCGGCGTGGGTCGGCACGATCTTCCACTCGGGGATCAGCTCCGCCGCGCTCATGGCCGTCGTGTTGAACCTGCTGTTCAACCACCTGAAGCCGGCCAAGGCGGGCAGCGACCCGTCGGTGTTCGCGACCGCCACCCGGGTGATCGACTACTCCGACCTCAGGGCCTTCTCCCGGCTCAAGGACGGCGACAGGATCGTCGACGGCAAGATCGTGGACGCCGAGGGCAAGCCGGTCCAGGTGCGCGACGAGGACGGCAAGCCGGTGCCCTACCGGATCGGCTCCGAGCCGGAAGAGCACTGAACCCTCCGCGGAGGGGTCGAAATCGGCGATCCGACCCTCCGGCCGACCCGCCGAAGGTGCCCTTGACCTGGCGATCTGTACGAATTTGAGACGGCGACGTGTGTTACCGGCGAAGACCTGCGACAATGGATGGCGAGATCGGGGCATCGAATGAGCTCAGACTCGCTATGAAGAGCAGGTAGAAAAAGTATGGCTCAGGGCAGCGTTAAGTGGTTCAACGGCGAAAAGGGCTTCGGCTTCATCGCTCAGGACGACGGCGGACCGGACGTTTTCGTGCACTACTCGGAGATCCAGGGCAGCGGTTTCAAGTCCCTGGACGAAGGGCAGCGCGTCGAGTTCGAGATCGGCCAAGGTCAGAAGGGCCCGCAGGCCCAGCGCGTCGTCGCCATCTGACTTTCTTCACGCCGAAGGCCTCCATCCGGACCCCGGGTGGGGGCCTTCGGGCGTTTCGGGACCCGATATCGTCGATGCATGCTTGTGATCGTTCGTGAGCACCCGTGCGGCCGGACGCGGTGAGCCGCTCCGCCCTGGAGCCCGAGCAGGTCGGGCGGAAGGTGCGGTTGCGCGAGGTCGGGCTGGGGGATCGCCGGGTCCTGATGGGCTTCGACCGTGACATGGCCCGAGAGGCGACGCCGCTGGTCGGCGGCGGGCACCGTCACTGGGCCTCACACCGCTCGGGATCGTCGGGCGACGACATCCACTTCGGCATCGAGACGGTGCGCGGCCGGATGCTGGTCGGTTCGGTGTGCACCATCGGCGCCGACCCGGTGACCGGCCGGTTCGGCTACGGCATCGGGATCGCCCCGCGTCACCAGCGCTGCGGCTACGCCACGGACGCCATCACCGTCCTCCTGGCGCATATGTTCGGGCAGCGCGGCTTCCGCAAATGCGAGGTCAGCGTGTACGGCGGCAACCTGGCGTCGCTTTCGCTGCACGGCGGTCTCGGCTTCCGCGAGGAAGGCAGGCTGCGCGACACCGAGGTGGTGCGCGGCGAGATCAAGTACCTCGTGCGGATGGCCATCACCGCCGAAGAATTCGCCGCGCGCCCCCTGGACAGCCTCGCCGACCTCGGCAGGCGTGGACAGCACCGGCGGCCCCGGCGCGGCAAGCACTGGCGCACGCCCGCCGCGATCAGCGGCTGATCATCCCGGATTCGTAGGCGAAGACGACGGCCTGGACGCGGTCGCGGAGGCCGAGTTTCGTGAGGATGCGGCCGACGTGGGTCTTCACCGTGCCCGGCGAGAGGAACAGCAGCTCGGCGATCTCGGCGTTGGACAGGCCGCGCGCCAGCTGCTGGAGCACCTCGTTCTCGCGGCCGGTGAGCAGCGCGAGCCGGTCGTCCGGCGGCGACGTGGGCAGGCCGGTGACGACCCGGTCGAGCAGCCGCCGGGTGACGGTGGGCGCGAGGGTCGCCTCGCCCGCGGCGACCACCCGGACCCCGGCGAGCAGATCCGGCGCCAGCGCGTCCTTGAGCAGGAAGCCGCTGGCCCCCGCCTGGAGCGCGGCGTAGACGTATTCGTCCAGGTCGAACGTGGTCAGCACCAGGACGCGGGCGCGCTGCGCCGCGGCGATCGCGGCGGTGGCCTCGACGCCGTCCATCTCGGGCATCCGGATGTCCATGAGCACGACGTCGGGATCGAGGTCCGCCACCAGCGCGACGGCCTCCGCACCGTCGCCCGCCTCGCCCACGACGTCGATGTCGTCGGCGTTGTCCAGGATCATCCGCAGGCCGGTGCGCACGAGCGCCTGGTCGTCGGCGATGACCACCCGGATCGTCATGACGGCAGGGTCGCGCGGACGGCGAAGCCGCGTTCCGCCCGCGGTCCCGCGTCGAAGGTGCCGCCCAGTACGTTCACTCGCTCCCGCATCCCTTCGAGGCCGTGCCCGGTGCCGGACGGCGCTTCCGCCGCGACGCCGTCGTCGGTCACCTCGATCTCCAGCGTTCCCGGCCCGTACCGCATCACGATAGTCACCGACGCGTCCGGACCGGCGTGTTTCAGCACGTTCGTCAGCGCCTCCTGCACGATCCGGTAGGCCGCCAGGTCCACTGTGGACGGAAGTGGCCGGGGCTCCCCTTCGACGCGGAACTCGACCGGCGTGCCCGCCGACCGGATGTCGGCGGCCAGCCGCGGCAGACGCTCCGCACCGGGTTGGGGCTCCCAGTCCGGCTCGTCCTGGCCGAGCGCGCCGAGCAACCGCCGGATCTCGCTCAACGCGGTCCGCCCGGTGTCGACGATGGCGTCCAGCGCCTCCCGCGATCGCTCGGGCCGCCGGTCCAGTTCCGCCTGGGCACCCTGCGCCTGCAGGACCACCACGGAAAGCGCGTGGGCGACGACGTCGTGCAGCTCGCGGCTGATGCGGCCGCGTTCGGCCGCCACGGCCAGCGCGGCCTGCGTGTCGCGCTCGCGTTCGAGATCCGCCGCCCGCTGCTCCAGCACCGACAGCCGGATCCGGCGCTGCCGCGTGTTCAGCCCGGCGAGCCACGCCACTCCCAGCGACAGGCCGATAGCCGGAAAACCGCCCCAGTCCTGCACTTGGTGGTCGTTGGCGTCGGTGTCGACCGGTGCCAGCGGATCGATGATGATGATCCGCGGTGGCATCGGGGCCCGGGACCGCGTGTTCGCTTCAGAGGCATGGAAAGACCACGCCCCGGCGACGAACAGACCCACCGCCAGCAAAGCGACGGAACGCCGTCGCGACCCCCAGGCCGCGACGGAGAAGAGACCGACCAGCGCGACGACGTCGACGGGTTTGAGGTCGTTGCCCATGGCCAGGTGCAGGAGCGAGGCCGTGCCTCCGGCCGCGAAGGTGATCGTGGGATTCCGGTGCCGGACGAGCAAAGAAGCCAAGGCCACCAAGGAGACCAGCCACCACTCGAAGCCTTCCGGATCGTCGGCTGCGACCACAGTGGACAGTCCGATGAGGATGGTCAGGCCGCGGTCGACGGCTCTTGGGTGATTCCTGAGGAAGGCCGGCACCAGCCGAGCGTAATCCCGTATCGGGCGCCGCGGATCCCTCTCGCGGCAGACCTCGGGATACGACCTGCGGCAGACGCGCGAATACGGCGCCGGGCTCCAGCCTGGACGCAGGAAGATCCTCGACAGAAACGGAAACCTCATGAGAAGGCTTCTCGTCTCACTGGTCGCCCTCGCCGGCATGGTGTCGTTGGCGAGCCCGGCCGCGGCGGCCCCCCGCCTGATGCTGCCGCCGCCGACCGGCTCGCATCCCGTCGGCTCCACCGACCTTCATCTCGTCGACCGCTCGCGCCAGGACCCCTGGGTGCCGTCCGGGCCGCGCGAGCTGATGGTGTCGATGTTCTACCCCGCGCTGGTGCCGATCGGCCCGAAACGGCCCTACCTCACCTTGGCCGAAGCCAAGGCGCTCCTGACCGAATCGGGCCTCCCCGACGTCGACCCCGCACTGGTCGCCGGGACCCGGACCAGTGCCAGAGTCGACGCGCCCCCGCTGCCGGGGAAGCACGCGCTCGTCGTCCTGTCGCCGGGATTCGGCAAACCGCGTACGACGCTCACCGGACTGGCGGAGGAGCTGGCGAGCAAGGGGTTCGTCGTCGCGCTGATCGGCCACAACCACGAGTCCCACGGCACCGCCTTCCCGGACGGGCGCGTCACCGGATGTGCCGCGTGCGGGTCCGAGTCGACACTGCTGCCGCCGATCCGTTCCGCGGACGCCTCGTTCGTCCTCGACACGCTGACCAGGCCTTCGTCGCGCTGGTCCCGGCTGATCGACCGGACGCGCATCGGGATGGCAGGGCATTCCATCGGCGGGTACAGCACGCCGACCGCGATGGTCGACGACGGGCGGATCCGTGCGGGCGCCGACCTGGACGGCAGGCTGTGGTCGCCGATCCCCGCGTCCGGGATCGACCGGCCGTTCTTGCTGCTCGGCCGCGAAAGCGAGTACACCCCGGCCGGCCCGGACACCACGTGGGCTGGCAGCTGGCCGAACCTCACCGGCTGGAAGCGCTGGATCAGCGTCGCGGCGGCCGGGCACGCGTCCTTCACCGACGTCGGCGTACTGGGTGAACAGCTCGGGCTCGGCAAGCCCGAGCTGCTCGACGGCGAGCGCGGAATGGCGCTGACCAGGACATACGTCTCCGCGTTCTTCGACAAGAATCTGCGTGGCGGGCAGCAACCGCTCCTGGACGGGCCGGTGCCGGGCAACCCCGAGATCAAGTTCTGGAACTAGCCCAGCGAGGTCCCGGTGAGGTTCTCGGAGAGCTCCCAGAGCCGCGCGGCCTCACCGGGATCGATCGCGTACGGGCGCACGCCGACCCACTCGCCCTCGTCGACGGCGACTTCGGCGATGTCGCAGTCCTCGCTGTAGAGCCCGCCCAGCCCGTCGAGCAGCGGTGACGTCGCCGCCCAGACCTGGGTGGCCGCGCCCTGGTCCGGCGATTTGAAATCCGGGTCTGCCTGGTTGCCGTGTTCGTCGATCCAGCCGCGCTCGACCATCTCCTCCGGCCGCAGATGCCGCTGCAGGGGAGTGAGGATGGCGCCCGGATGCAGGCTGAACGCGCGGATCCCGTGTTCGGCGCCGAGCGTGTCCAGCCGCACCGCGAACAGCACGTTCGCCGTCTTGGCCTGGCCGTAGGCGAGCCAGCGGTCGTAGCCGCGCTCGAACTGGACGTCGTCCCAGCGCATCGGCGAGGAATGGTGACCGGCGGAGGACACCGAGACGACGCGGGCGCCGCCTGCCGCCTTCAGTGCCGGCCAGAGACGGCTCACCAGGGCGTGGTGGCCGAGGTGACAGATCGCGAAATGGGACTCCCAGCCGAGGCCCACCCGCCGTTCGGGCGCGGCCATGATCCCGGCGTTCGCGATCAGCAGGTTTAGCGGGCGTCCGGTGCCGAGGAACCGCCGGGCGAAGGCCGCGACGCTCGCCAGATCGGCCAGGTCGAGCTCGTCGACCTCGGTACCGGGGATCCCGGCGAGCGCGGCCTCGGCGTCGGCCGGACGGCGTGCGGGGACGACCACGTGCGCGCCCGCGTTCGCCAGCGCGCGCGTGGTTTCCAGGCCCAGCCCCGAATAGCCGCCGGTGACGACGGCGAGCTTGCCCGAAAGATCGATCCCGTCCAGTACTTCTCCGGCGGTGCTGCGTGCGCCGAAGCCGGAGCCGATCTTGTGCTGTGAAGTGGTCATGCGGCGGACGCTAGGAGCTAGAGGGCTCTCTAGGTCAAACGCTATCGTCGCCCGAGTGACGGAACTCGCGATCGGCCAGGTCACCGCCCGGACGGGCCTCAGCGTGCACGCGCTTCGCTTCTACGAAAAGGAAGGACTGCTCGCGGCGCCGGTGAAACGGGACTCGAACGGCCGCCGCGTGTACACCGAACAGGACGTCGACTGGCTGGTGAACTGCACGAAGTTCCGGGCGTCCGGGATGCCGCTCGCCACCATCCGCGAATTCGCCGGACTGGTCCGGCAAGGGCCGGGAAACGAGGAGAAGCGGCTGGAGCTGCTGCGGGAACACCAGAACACCGTCCGGGACCGGATCGCCGAACTGGCCGACTGCCTGGAGCTGATCAGCCGGAAGGTCGAGATCTACGAGGAGCACGTCGCGCGGGGGACGGCGGACGGGCTCTGGCGCTAGCCGTCACGTTCCGCGCGGCGCCTTCGTCCCATGGGTATGACAACGCGACTCACCAGGTTCGCAGACCAGAAGACGATCCTGCTGAAGACCTTCAAACGGGACGGGACGCCCATCGGGACGCCGGTCAACATCGCCGTCGAAGGGGATCACGCGTACATCCGTACGTATGACGCGGCGTGGAAGGCCAAGCGCTTGCGGAACGACCCGCGCATCGAGATCGCCCCGTCGACGTTTCGCGGCACTCCGACGGGGGAGCCGGTGCGCGGGCGGGTCCGTCTGCTCGACGGTGAAGAAGCCCGGCACGCGGCAGGGCTCCTGGCCAGGAAGCATCGGCTCCTGCACGGTTTCCTCGTCCCGCTCGTGCACCGGCTGAAGAAGTACAAGACGCTCCACTACGAAGTCCGGCTCGATTAGCGTCTACAATGGACAGACGTTGCCACCCGATCGGTGCAACGTTTCGCCTGGCGATGGGCAGGAGCGGCCCCTAAGCTTTGCCGCTTGTGACCTGCGAGGTGAGACGATGAGGTCCTTCGGCGCGGTGGATCCGGTCAAGCTGGCGCTCGCCGGGCTCACCACGATGGCCCTCGGGATGGCGGCGGCGCTCAACGCGGACGCGCTTCCCGTGATCGGCGGCGGCACGACCTATTCCGCCGAATTCTCCGATGCGGGTGGACTGCGCGCGGACAACGACGTCCGGATCGCCGGGGTCAAGGTCGGCAAGGTGTCCGAGATCGACCTCGAAGGTGATCGCGTGCTCGTCTCCTTCCGGGTGAAGGACGCCTGGGTCGGCGATGCCACGAGCGCGTCCATACGGATCAAGAACGTCCTCGGGCAGAAGTACTTGGCGCTCGATCCGCGCGGCGAAGCGATCCTCGATCCCGGCGACCCCATTCCGCTGCGGCGGACCACCGCGCCGTACGACGTCCTTGAAGCGTTTCGTGATTTGTCGAAAACCGTCGACGCCATCGATGTCGGCCAGCTCGCGAAAAGCTTCGACACGATTTCGGCGACCTTCGCCGATACGCCCGCCGACGTTCGCTCCGCGCTGGACGGGATCTCGAAGCTCTCCGGCACCATCGCCTCCCGCGACCGGCAACTCCGGACCCTGCTCGCGAACACCCGGCAGGTGTCGCAGACGCTCGTCGACCGCGACACCGAGGTCCAGCGGCTGATCCAGGACGGCGACGCGCTGCTGCGCGCGATCTCCGCCCGGCAGCAGGCGATCAAGAATCTGCTCGACGGATCGAAACGGCTCGCGACCGCGCTTGACGGCATCATCGCCGACAACGACGGGCAGCTCGGGCCGGTGCTCGAACAACTCGACCGGCTGACGTCGATGCTCCAGCGCAACCAGGATTCGCTGGCCAAGGGGATCGCCGCGTTCGCGCCGGCGATCCGGGTGCTCACCAACGTCGCGGGCAACGGGCGCTGGATCGACGGCTACCTGTGCGGGCTGGTGCTGCCCACCTTCGGGCCGCTCAACGAAAAGGGCTGCTTCGACTCGTGAGTGGTAAGGACGGTCCTAACCGTCCTTACCACTCACGAGACTTGGCCGCGATGTCGCGTGATCCGGTGGACGACACGCGTGATCCGGCGGACGACACGCGTGATCCGGTGGACGACACGCGTGACTGGATGGACGACACGACCGCAATCGGGGCTCCGCCGCGTGTCGTCCGTCCAATCACGCGTGTCGTCCATCTAGTCACGCGAACTCGCCGCCCGCGCCGCACCGGCGATAGGTATCCAAGCCCGTCTTTCACACCTTCGTCCGCCGCAACCAGTACAACCCGATCACGGGCAGTACCAGCGGGATGAAGAGGTAACCCTGGCCGTAGACCGACCACACGGTGGCGTGCGGGAAGGCCTCGCGGTCGAAGAGGCTGAAGGTGCCGATGGTCAGCACGCCGAGCAGTTCGACGGCGCAGGCGATCAGCGCGATCCGCCACCAGCCCGCGCCGCGGCGGGCCAGCGCGACGGTGGCCAGGAGGTACACGACGGCCGCGAACGCGGAGAGGGCGTAGGCCAGCGGGGCTTCGTGGAACTTGGTGCTGATCTGCACGGCCGCGCGTGAGGTCGCCGCCAGCGCGAAGATCGCGTACACGGCGACCAGGATCCGTCCCGGGCCGGAGGCCTTGTCCACCGTCTTCTCCTCGGTTTCTTCACGCACTGGCGCCCGCCCACACCTCGTGCAGCCGCAGCACCATCACCGGGATCGCGAGACAGGCGATGCCGAGGATCACGGTGCTCGACCGGGTGCGCTCGGCCAGCGCCCAGACCGTCCCGAGCGGGAGCACGACGAGACAGCCGATCAGGTAGGCGAGATAGGTGGCCATGCTGCCGGGGTTGCCGCCGCCGATCAGCAGCACGACCCCGATCACGAGCTGGGCCACCAGCAGGAGTTCGACCACGGCGAGGCCGGCGAGCAGTGCGTTGTCCGGCAGTTTCCTACGCGCGGCCTGCACGAAACTCCACGCCGCGACCAGCGTCGCGCAGATCGCGACGGTCACCGCGAAGCCTGTGATCACGTCGGCCTCCTTACCTGCTCCACCGGCGACAACGTACCTCCGGGCGGATCACCGCCGACGGGCGACCGGTGGGGTGCGTGGCGGGCGCCACGCACCGGCGCACTGGTCCAGACCTCGGGTGAATAGATCACGAAGCGCGTTCGGTTGGCGCTCTGTCAATTCGGTCGCGCGTTTTTGTGTTGACCACCTGGACCAGGGATTACCTCGCCGGTTCGCTCCTGTTACACACCGACCGGGTGGTTGAAATAAAAGTTGATCTCACGCTGGGTACCCCTACTATTCGGTAGATTTCGAATTCACGTCCCTGAACAGCCCATCCGAACCCCCGATATGGCGGATTGGCCGCTCGGTGTCCGGCGGGTGGAATATTCTCCATCGCGATGGTGCACATGGCCCATCCGATTGGTGCCAAGGAGGGGGCGCTCGATGGACGTCCGGTACGAAGCGTATTGCTTCGCCGATCCCCTGTTCTTCGATGAGCAGCGGGAAAACGGGGACGCCGCCGACGATTTCGCCGCCCTCCTGCCCGCTCCCGAGGTCGGCTGGCGCACGGGAGTGCGTGGAGTGTGGCGGCTGTTGCACCCTGTTGCTCGAAACCTTCCATTACAGGGCTGGAAAATCCACGTTTCGGCAGGTTTGGGCAACGCCGAGCGGGTGCTCGTGAAGGTGCACGAGCATTGTGTCGAGCACGGTGTGTCCTACAAGCATCTCCGCTCGCGGAGCACCCTGCTCGCGAGGAATTCGAAATACGCTCCGCGTGACGGAAGCGGTAAGTTACTGACTCTTTATCCGGCTGACAACAACGAGCTCGAGCGGGTTCTCGCCGAGTTGTCGGCGAAACTCGACGGCGAACCGGGGGCATACATTCTCAGTGATCTCCGGTATGGTGCCGGGCCGCTCTACGTCCGCTACGGCGGATTCGCCGAGCAATGGGTCGAACTCGACGGCAAGCGGGTCCTCGCGGTGCGCAAGCCGGACGGGACGCTGGTCCCGGACAAACGCGAGCCGACCTTCTCCGTACCCGACTGGGTGACGATTCCGGAGTTCCTCGCGCCTCATCTCGCCGCTCGCAAGAGCGGCGGCGCGGATCAGTTCCCCTACCAGGTGAAGAGCTCGCTGCACTTCTCCAACGGCGGCGGCGTGTACCTCGCCGACCGGAAGACCGATGGCGAACAGGTGGTCCTCAAGGAGGCCAGGCCGTTCGCCGGCCTGGACCGCGACGAGATCGACGCCGTCGAACGCCTCCGCCGCGAGCACGAGGTGCTGGAGCGGTTGAAGGGTATCGACGGGATCCCGGCCACCTACGATCGCTTCACCGTTTGGGAGCACCACTTCCTGGCGATGGAGTACATGCCCGGTGTCTCGCTGGGCAACTGGCTCGCCCGCAACTACCCGCTGACCAGGCGCGACACCACCGAGGCCGACATCGCCGCGTACACCGAACGCGCGCTGGCGCTGGTCCGCCGGGTGGAGGCGATGGTCGGTGAGGTGCACGGCCGCGGCATCGTCTTCGGCGACCTGCACTCCCTGAACATCCTCGTCGACGAAGACGAAGACACCGTGTCGCTGATCGACTTCGAGATGGCGTCCGACATCGAGAGCGGCAAGCGGCCCGCCCTCGGCGCGCCCGGCTTCCGCGCCCCGCGGGACCGGAACGGGTTCGAGGTCGACGAGTACGCGCTCGCCGTCCTGAAGCTGTGGATCTTCCTTCCGCTCACCACGCTCCTCGAACTCGCCCCGGCGAAACTGCGCGGGCTCGCGGACTTCGTCCAGCAGCGCTTCGACGTGCCGGAGGGCTACGCCGACTCGATCGTCGCCGAGCTCGCCCCCCGGAACACCCCGCCGCTGACGAGCGCGACCGAGCTCGACCAGGACAAGCCGGACTGGGCGCTGGTGCGCAAGCAGATCACCGAGGCGATCCTCGCCAGCGCGACCCCCGAGCGCACCGACCGGCTCTTCCCCGGCGACATCGAACAGTTCCGCGTCGGCGGAGCCTGCTTCGGCTACGGCGCGGCCGGCGTACTGCACGCCCTGCACGGGGCAGGCCATCGGCATCCCGCCCACGAGCACTGGCTGCTGGACTCGATCCGCCGCGAACCGCCAGGACGTCCGGGGTTCTACGACGGTTCGTACGGGATCGCGTACGTCCTCGAAGAACTCGGATACCGCGACGAGGCCACCAAACTGCTGTCGGCGTCGGCGACGCTGGTCGAGCAGACCACCGACCACGGTCTCGAAGGCGGCCTGTCCGGTATCGGCCTCACCCAGCTGCACTTCGCGGTGTCCCGCAAGGACAACGAGTTCGGCAGGCAGGCGCTGGCCACCGCCGTCCGGCTCGCCGAAGCGCTCGAGACCGCCGCACCACCCGGCGACTTCGGCAGGGCCGGCCTGCTCAACGGCTGGTCCGGTCCGGCGCTGCTGTTCGTGCGGCTGTTCGAGCGCACCCGCGAAGAGGGCTGGCTGTCCTTCGCCGACCAGGCGCTGGAGCGGGACATCGAGGAGTGCGTCGAGTCCGACGACGGCTCGCTGCAGGTCCGCGACGGTGAGACCCGGACGTTGCCCTACGTGGGTGTCGGCAGCGGCGGGATCCTCATGGTCGCCGAGGAACTGGCGAAACACCGTCCCGACGCGAAGGCGTTGAAGAGCCTTCCCGGCCTGCGTGAAGCGTGCCGCGGCGAGTTCGTCATCCATCCGGGTCTGCTGTTCGGCCGAGGTGGGCTGATGACCGCGCTGGCCATGGGCGCCGAACCGGACCAGCGGGTCCGCGACGCCATCGACCTGCATCTTTCCCGGCTCGCCTGGTACGCGGTGCCGTACAAGGGCGGCCTGGCGTTCCCCGGCAACCAGCTGCTGCGGCTGTCGATGGACGTCGTCACCGGCGGCGCGGGCGTCCTGCTCGCACTGGCCGCCACCCTGGACGGGAAGGCCGCGCTGCCTTTCCTGTCCTCCCGAACTGCCGTCCAGTGAGGACGGCGGACCAAGAGATAACTAGTGAAAGGGAACACCATGGAACTGGTTCTCGACCTGCAGGCTCTGGAAACCCCCGAGGTCCTCGAAGGCGGCGGCGGTGGCAGCCACGGCGGCGCGAGCAACCTCAGCCTGCTGGCCTCCTGCGCCAACAGCACCGTCAGCCTGCTGACCTGCCACTGAGTCACGGCTGATCACTGAGGCGCGGGAGCGGCACAGGCCAAGTGCGCCGCTCCCGCGCCTTCATTTTGCCGTCTGGTTCGTCTCGTTGGGAACACGGGGCAAAGAGTGGGACGCGGAGCCACCAAGACTGAGGAGTGGGATGGCGGGTTCAGCCGATCGCCTGCTGGTCACCGTGACCCTGCTCGATCGCCCCCGCCTGATCGCGCTGATCCTCAGCGCGCTCGCCGGGACGGCGTCGGGACTGCTGCTGCCCGGCGCGCTCGCCGCCGCGGTGGACGCCGTGGTGGCCGGGCGGCCCAGCCTTCCCGAGGTCTCCTGGCTGATCGTCCTCGGTGTCACCGAGATCGCCGTCGGCCTGATCGGCGGCATCCTCACCGCGCGGATGACCGCGGCCGCGACCGCTTGGCTGCGCCGGAAACTCGCCGACCGCCATCTCGCGCTCGGCACCCGATCGACCTTCGCCGACGGCGACGCGATCAGCAGGCTCACCGGTGACTGCACCGGCGCGGGAATGGTCGCCTCGGTCGTCGTCCAGCTCGGATCGACCACGCTGATCTCCGGCGGGGCCGTCGTCCTGCTCGCGCTGATGGACTGGCGGCTCGCGCTCGTCTTCCTCGGCAGCATCCCGTTCGGCCTGATGCTCGCGCGCACCCATCTGAAGCACACCGCGGACGACGTCCTGACCTATCAAGAGGTGTCCGGCGAACTCGCGGCGAGGATGGTCGACGCGGTCACCGGGCTCCGCACGATCGCCGCGTCGGGCACCGCCGACCGCGAGGCCGAACGGGTCCTGCGGCCGCTTCCGAAGCTGAGCCTCGCCGGCCGCGGGATGTGGCGGACGCAGGCCAGGATGGTGTGGCGCTCCGGTCTGCTGCTGCCCGCGGTGGAACTCGCGGTGCTCGCCGCCGCCGGTTTCGGCGTGCTGGAAGGCAGGCTGACCGTCGGCCAGGTCCTCGCGGCGCTCGGCTACGTCGCGCTCGGCATGGGCCTGATCACCCAGATTCCCTTGCTCACCACACTTTCCCGCGCGCGGTCGTGTGCGCGGCGGATCAACGAGGTGCTGGACTCGCCGGTCCCCGAGCCGGGCGACCTCGGTGTCGTCCCGGGCCGGGGCGCGCTCGAACTGCGCGGTGTCACGGTCGAAGGCGCGTTGCGGGACGTCGACCTGCTCGTGCCGGGCGGCCGGTTCACCGCGATCGTCGGGCGATCCGGTTCGGGGAAGTCCGCGCTGGTCAGCGTCCTCGGCGGCCTGCTGACCCCGGACCAGGGAGCGGCGCTGCTCGACGGTCGTCCGCTGGACCGGCTGCGACCGAACGAACTCCGCGCGGTCGTCGGGTTCGCCTTCGAGCGCCCCGCGCTGCTCGGGGCGACCATCGGTGACGCCGTCGGCTACGGCTCGTGGGCGGGCGACGCCGCCGTACGCGCCGCGTGCCGGTCCGCGCAGGTCGACGACCTGATCGTCCGGCTGCCGGACGGCTACCGGACGCCGCTTTCGGAGACGCCGCTTTCCGGTGGCGAGGCGCAGCGGATCGGGCTGGCCCGCGCGATCGCGCACGCGCCACGGGTGCTCATCCTCGACGACGCCACCGCCAGCCTCGACACGGTCACCGAAGCCGCGGTCGAAGAGGCGATCGAACGCACGCTGCCCGGCCGGACCCGGGTGGTGGTGACCCATCGCGCGGCCACCGCGTCGCGGGCGGACACGGTGGTGTGGCTGGAAGACGGCCGCGTCCGGGCGGTCGGCACCCACGACGGGCTGTGGCGGGATCCGGCTTATCAGGCGGTTTTCACCGAGGGTGCGCAATGAGCGTCTGGGGGCTCTACCGCTCGGCGCTGGCCGGGCAGTGGCGTGGCGGGCTGGTCCTGCTGGCCTGCTCCGTACTGGAAAGCGCGCCCGCGTTCTTGTCCGGTCGCCTGGTCGAACTCGCGGTTGACGAGGGGTTTGCCGCGGGTCGGCCAGGCACCGGACTGCGTTGGCTCGCGGTCTTCGGGCTGGTCGCCGTCATCGGCGCGCTGGGCTCACGGCTGGTGTGGCATCAGCTCGGGAAGGTCGTCGAGCCGTTGCGCGACGCGCTGGTGACGGCCGTCGTGCGCGGGGTCCTGCACGATCCGGCACCTCCGCGCAACCAGCCTGATGCCAGCGGCGTCGCCCGGATCACCCAGCACGTCGAAGTGGTCCGCGACGCCACGGCCGGGCTTCTGGTGCAGGCGCGCGGGATGATCGTGACGACGGTGGCGGCGCTGGCCGGGCTGTTCACCGTCGCCGGTTCGCTCGCGCTGATCGTCGCGATCCCGGTGGTGGTCGCGGTCGCGGTGTTCGCCTGTCTGCTCCCGTCGCTCGCTCGCCGTCAGCGCGCGCTTGCGCTGGCCGACGAGCGGACCGCGGAGGTCGCGGGCGCGTCGCTGTCCGGTATGCGCGACGTCGTCGCCTGCGGCGCGGAACCGCTGGCCGCGTTGGAGCTCTACGACGCCATAGACACGCAGGCCGCGGCGGCCGTGAGGGTGGCGCGGTCCGGGGCGGCCAGGACGGTGGTGATCGCGACCGGCGGTTTCGTGCCGCTGCTCCTGGCGTTGCTGGTCGCGCCGGGCATGGTCCGGGATGGCGTGCTCACGGCCGGGGCCGCGCTCGGCGCGCTCGTCTACCTCGCGACGACGATGCAGCCGGCGTTGCGCGGGCTGGCCGCGACCGCGAGCACCGTGGTGCTGCGGCTGATCGTCGCGCTGCGGCGGCTCGCGGAGACCGCGCAGGCCGAGCCCGAACCCGACGGCACGGCCGAACCCGATGGGACCGCGATTTACGTCCGCGACCTGACCTTCAGCTGGGGCGCGGCCGCGCAGCCGGTGGTGCGAGGACTCGACCTGCATTTGCGGCCCGGCGAGCGGCTCGCGGTCGTGGGGCCCAGCGGGATCGGCAAGTCGACCCTGGCCGGGCTGCTGACCGGAATGCTCGAACCGCAAGGTGGCCGGGTGCTGCTCGGCGGGGTGCCGGTCCGGGAGGTCCCGGCGGCGCTGCGGCACCGGATGATCGCGCTGATCCCCCAGGAGGCCTACGTCTTCGCGGGATCCGTGCGGGACAACGTCGGGCTGTTCGCGCAGACCGCGATGGACGGCGAACTCCTGGCGGCGGTGACGGCCGTCGGCGCGGAACCGCTGGTCACGCGGCTGGGCGGACTCGACGGCGAGATCGGGCACGGCACGTTGTCCGCCGGTGAGGCGCAGCTGATCGCGCTCGCCCGCGTCTACGCGAGCGAAGCGGGCGTCGTCATCCTCGACGAGGCGACGTCGCACCTCGACCCACCCGCCGAAGCCCGCGCGGAACGGGCGTTCGCCGAGCGGGGCGGGGTGCTGGTGGTGATCGCGCACCGGCTGACGTCGGCGTTGCGCGCGGACCGGGTCCTGGTGATGGACGGCAAGGAGACCGCGTTGGGCACCCACCTCGAACTCATGGACCGGTCCACGCGCTACGCCCAGCTCATGCACGCGTGGTCGCCGCGGCTACCCCAGCCCAGCGCGCAGTTCTTCGAGCGCACTCCTGAGTAGACCCTCGACGGGGACCGGCCGCCGGGATTCACGATCCACGAAGACGTGCACGAAGTGACCTTCCGCGATCACCGTCTCCTTCGAGCACATCCCGACCTCGTAGCGGACGCTGGACCGGCCGAGATGGCCCACCCGCAGGCCGACCTCGAGTTCTCCCGGGAACGACACCGAAGCGTGGTACTTGCACTGCGATTCCACGCACAGCCCGATGACCTCACCGGTTTCGATGTCGAGACCGCCGCGTTCGATCAGCCACGTGTTGATCACGGTGTCCATCACCGAGTAGTGGACGACGTTGTTGACGTGCCCGTAGACGTCGTTGTCCTTCCACCGCAACGGAACCGTCTGCCAGTGCGGGTACTCGGCGTTCACCACAGCGTCACCGACTCGCGCAGGATGACGGCGAGGTCCGCTTCGGACGCCTCGCGCGGCGCCGTCGCCAGCAGCCGTTGCTGTTTCACCGTGCCGGAAACCAGCGAGTCCACATCGGACTCGGTGTAGCCGACGGCGCCGATCCCGTTGGGGATCCCGATCTCCCGCATGATCTGCCCCAGCACCGCGGGCAGATGGTCACGCAGATCGCCCGGCCATTCGTAGTCCGGCGCGAGCAGCCGGGCCACCCGGATATGCCGGTCCGGCGCGGCATCGAAGGTGAACCGGAACGCCGCGGGCGCGGTCAGCGAGACCGCCATCCCGTGCGGCACCATGGCTTCGTCGCCCGGATACCCGGACGGATGGAAGTCCCGGACCTGCCCGGCGATCGGATACGCGTTGGCGTGCGGGATGTGCACGCCGGCGTTGCCGAACCCGAGCCCGGCGAACGTCGCGGCGAGCGCCATCGCCTCGCGCGCCTTCAGGTCGGAGCCGTCCCGCACGGCCGCGGGCAGCGCCCACGACAGCAGCCGCAGCGACTGCTCGGCGAACATGTCGGCCAGCGGATTCGAGCCACAGTAAGGGACCCGGTCCTCCGGCCGCTTCCGGTCGAACTCGGTGTACGGCTTGGCCGTGTAGCTCTCCGCGGCGTGGCAGAGGATGTCCATCCCACTCGCGGCGGTGACCTCCGGCGGCTGTGACACCGTCAGCCGCGGGTCGACCACGGCGAGGCTCGGCCGCATCCGGAGATGGCTGATGCCGCTCTTCACGCGCAGTGACAACACGTCCAGCACGCAGACCGTGGTGCTCTCCGAACCCGTCCCGGTGGTGGTCGGCACCGCGACCAGCGGTTTCAGCGGCGAGCTCGGGGCGCGGCCGCCGCCGACCGGGGCGTTGACGTAGTCCATCAGGTCGCCGTCGTTGCTGGTCAACAGATTCACCGCCTTGGCGGTGTCGATGGCCGACCCGCCGCCCACGGCGACGAAGGCGTCCCACTCGCCCTGCCCGCGGGCGAAGTCGACGGCCTTCCGCATGCTGACGTCGGTCGGTTCGACGTGCACACCGTCGAAGACGACCGCTTCGACGCCATAGGTCTCGATACCTTCGGCGATCCGTTGTGGCCAGCCCGTCGCGGCGACGCCCGCGTCGGTCAGGACGAGCACCCGGCGCGCGCCGTACTGGGTGAGGTCGTAGCCGATCTCGTCGCTCGACCCGGTGCCGTATTTCAAGGCCGGCGCCCCGTAAGTGAAAACAGTTTCACGTCCGGCGGTGGCTGAGGTCACGTTTTCGTGCTCCCTTGCTCGAACACGTTCCGAATATCGGACATTCCGCCGCTCCGGGGTTGCCGGAATCGGAAGATCGCTTGACGGCACCGATCACCGCCCGCCTAAGCTCTTCTCATTAGATACCAACCGGGAGCGTCCGTCGCCCAGACGGCCGTGAGGATCCTGACCGAGGCGCAGATCCACCGCGTGTACGCGGTGGTGGGTGAATCCTTCCTGGATCTGCTCGACGCGTTGCAACGCGAGCGTTCGATCACCTTCGTCTCGGCGAGGCACGACTCCGGCGCGGCCTTCATGGCCGAGGCCGAAGGCAAGCTGACCGAGCACCCCGCGGTGCTGCTGGCCGGCCGCGGCCCGAGCGCGGCGAACCTCGCGATCGGCGTCTCCACGGCGTACCAGGACGAGAGCCCGATGGTCGTCCTCCTGGAGAACCCGCCGCAGGATCCCGGCCCGACGAGCGAACTGCCGACCGCCGATCTGACCGCCATGTTCGAGCCGATCGCCAAGTGGACCGGCCGCGCGGAATCGCCCGACGAGGTCCCCGGCCTGCTGGTCGAGGCGCTGACCCGCTGCCGGGAAGGACGGCCGGGGCCCACCGTCGTCGCCGTCCCCGCCGACTTCTGGGGGGTCCCGTTCGATTCGGCCAAACCGGTCGCCGCCGTGCGCCCGCCCGCCACCGGCGCGCTGGGCCGGACCGCCGAGGCCGTCGCGCAGCTGGTCGACGAGGCCCGCTACCCGGTGGTGATCGTCGGCGGCCGGGCCCGCGCCGCGCGCGACGAGCTGATCGCCGTCGCCGACGAGCTCGCTCTGCCGGTGTACAACGCGTTCCGCCGTCAGGACGCCTTCCCCGAGAACCACGCGCGCTACGCCGGCCACCTCGGCATCGGCATCCCCGCGCGGCAGCTGGACGCGCTGGAGCGCGCGGACCTCGTGCTCGCGCTGGGCACACAGCTCGACGAGGTCACCACCCAGTCCTTCCGCTATCCGACGCCGTCGCAGACCCTGGTGCTGGTCGGCACGGGGATCGAGCCGGCCCGCCGCGGCGGGCTGACCTTCCGGGTCGACTCCGAGGTCGAGCCCTTCCTGCGCGAACTGCGCACTGTCGCCTCGCCGCGGCAACGGCGCGCGTCGGCCGCGAACGCCGCCGTGCACACCTTCATGACACCGCCCGACACCAGCGGCGCCACCCGTATCCATCCCGCCGACGTCATCCGGGCGGTGCGCAAACTCGCGCCCGAGGACGCGATCGTGACCAGTGACGCGGGCAACTTCGCCCAGTTCATGCACCGCTACTGGTGTTTCACCGCGCCGCGCAGCCAGCTCGGGCCGAGCAACGCGGCCATGGGCTACGCGGTCCCCGCGGCGGTCGCGGCGAAACTCGCCGAACCACGCCGGACGGTGATCGCGATGGCGGGCGACGGCGGCGCGCTCATGACCGGGCAGGAGATCGAGACCGCCGTCCGCTACCGCGTTCCGGTGACCGTCCTGGTGTTCCAGAACGGAGTGCACGGCCCGCTCGCCGTGCATCAGGCCCGCAAACAAGGACGGCTTTCGGGCGTCACCGTCCCTGTCACCGACTTCGCGTCGTGGGCACGCGGGCTCGGCGCCGCCGGGTACACCGTGGACGACCGTGAAGAGCTGGAGCCGATCATCGCGAGCGCGCTGGTGCGGCAACGGCCGTGCGTCATCGACATCAGGACGGATCCGGACGTGGTGACCCCGGACATCCGGCTGACGAGCCTGCTGGGCGCCGCGAGGCCACCGCAAGGAGGCCAGTAGGGCCGCCGCGCCGGCTACCGGACGGTACTTTTTCTCAGGGGATACACAGAAACCCTTGTGGTGCCGCCTTCACCTGCTCCAAAGGGTGGGAAACCGGTGACGACTCGGCCGACTTTCGGTCGCGGAGACCGGATTTTGTCGGTCGTCCGTGGCACAATCGCCGCAACACCGAGGGTCCGATATGGACCGGGACGATCACCGGTGAAGTTGTTGGCACGCAGTACTTAGAGCCTTGTGTTGACACTGGGAGAAAACATGGCTGACGAAACGAAGCCACAGGACAAGTCCGTTTCCGGTGTGGTGCCGGTGCAGTTCAGCGCGGACGCCGAGACCCACGACATCGCCGTCGTGGCCACGAACCGGGAGGCGTTGCGCCGTTCGCCGTTCGGCGCCGAGGTACCCCTGCGCGCCGCCAGCGGCGAATAGCCCGGACGGCGGAGCCTCCGGCGGGAGAGGTACAGTGCGACCGGGCACACCCGGGTGACGATGCTTGTCGGCCTGCGTGAGGTGTGCTTTACTGATTCAGGTCTCGTTTTTTGTGTTCGTGTTGGTTCACGCTCGCAGAACTCAGCGGGCGTAGTGTCTCCTCGTGTTTCCGGGGAAGCAAACCGTCTGGTCATGACCCGGGCTGCCGACGTGGCTTCCTGTTTGTTTGTGTTGCATATGGAGATTTTATGACTCAGGGCACTGTGAAGTGGTTCAACTCCGAGAAGGGGTTCGGCTTCATCACTCCCGACAACGGCGGCGGCGACGTCTTCGTGCACTACAGCGAGATCAAGGGCAACGGCTTCCGTACCCTCGAGGAGAACGCCCGCGTGGAGTTCGAGATCGGGCAGGGCGCGAAGGGTCCGCAGGCCACCTCGGTCACCGTGATCTGACCCAAGCTTTCCAAGCAGGGCCGTCATCCCCTCGGGGAGGCGGCCCTGCTGCTTTTTGCGGGGTGTCGTCCGCCCAATCACGCGTGTCGTCCGTCGGATCACGCGTGTCGTCCGCCCGATCACGCGAAATCGCCACCCGCGCACCGGCAGCACCTCCTAAGCGAGCGTGGTGGCCTTCACGTATCGCACCCACCGGCACGCTGTCCTCGAACCTGACGAAAGTCGAGGCTCCCGCCTGACCTTCGCCCGCTGCCCCGTGCCGTCCCCATCGGCGACGCTTCCGCCATGAACGGGAAAACCGGCCGATGGATCGGCGGAGTGGTACTGATTCTCGCCCCGCTCGTGTGGTGCGCGGGTCTGTTGCTGCGGCATCTGGTGCTCAAGGACTTCACGCCGGAGCAAGTCGCGTGGTTCGACCAGCAGCCCTTCGCCGCGCCCGGGCAGCTGGCCGCGTACGCCGCGAACCCGGGCTTCGTGACGGCCGCGTACTCGCTCTTCCTGCTGGGAGCGGTCCTCCTGCTGCCGGCTTTCCTGATGCTGGCGAAGATCGTCGCGGCGAAGTCGCCGGCGCTGGCCGCGTGGGGATTCCTGCTGCTCGCGTTCGGCTTGTTCGCAAGGGTCTACTTCGCCGGTGTCGAGCTGACGGCTTTCGAGCTCGTCGACAAGCTCGGTCTGGACCACGCGACGAAGCTGGTGATGGACGACTACGTCGACCTGTCCTACGGGTTGTGGCGGATCCCGGTCACCGCGTCGGTCGGCCAATACGCCGGCGGGCTGCTGCTGGCCATCGGCGCGTTCCGGGCAGGCACCTTCGGCATCGTGCGGGCACTGCTGTTCCTCTGGCCGTGCACGCTCTGGATGGGAGTGCTCAAGGAAAGCGAGCTCCTGAGCGTCTTCACCGCGGTGGCCCTCGGCCTGGCGCTCGTCCCGCTCGGCATCCGCGTCCTGACGAGGCCCGCCGACCGTCAGGCGGGGGAGACGAGCCCCGCCTCGTAGGCGAGCACGATCGCCTGTGCCCGGTCCCGTAACCCGAGTTTCGCCAGTATCCGGCCGACATACGTCTTGATGGTCTGTGCCGAGAGCACCAGATCCGCGGCGATCTCCGGATTGGACCGTCCTTTCGCGATCAACCGCAGCACTTCCCGTTCGCGTTCGGTGAGCACGTCGAACCTTGCCGGGGACGGCCGCGGAACCGGTGCGCTCGCCACGAAGTTCGCGATGAGCCGCTTCGTGACCGCGGGGGAGAGCAGCGCGTCACCGGCGGCGACCACTTCGATGGCGTTGATCAGTTCGGCGGACGGCGCGTCCTTCAACAGGAACCCGCTCGCGCCCGCCCGCAGCGCCTCGTAGACGTAGTCGTCCAGATGGAACGTCGTCAGGACGAGCACTTTCGGCTTCTCGCCGTCACCTTCGAGCAGTCGCCTGGTCGCTTCCAGACCGTCCATCACCGGCATCCGGATGTCCATCAGGACGACGTCCGGTGGCGTGGCCGTCGCGGACAGGGCAGCGAGCGCCGCGATCCCGTCACCTGCTTGGCCCACCACGTTCAGACCCGGCTGCGCGTTCAGCAGGCCGGCGAAACTCTCCCGCACCAAGGCCTGGTCGTCGACGATGAAAACGGTCGTCACGCGTCGTCCACCCCCGGGAGAGCCAGCTTGACGGCCACGCGGAAACCGCCGTCGGCCCGCGGTCCCGCCTCGTGGGAACCGCCGATCATGCTAACGCGTTCGGCGATCCCGGCGAGGCCCGTGCCGTCGCCGGCGGAAGGCGCGGCAGGCCGCGTGGGCGGCCCGTTCTCGACGAGGATCTCGAGCCCGTCGGGTCCTCGCCGCACCTCGACGTCCACTTCCGCCCCTGGGCTGTGCCGTGCCGCGTTGCTCAGCGCCTCCTGGAGGATCCGGTACGCGGCCAGTTCGATCAGGGCGGGAACGTCATCCCCGCCGGAGATCTCCGCACGGATCCCGATCCCGGAGGCCCGGCAGCCGTCGATCAGCGACGGTACCTCCGCGAGCCCCGGCTGTGGTTCGTGCTCCGGCTCGGCCTCGGTGTCCCGCAGTACGCCGACCAGCCGCCGGGCCTCGTCGAGCGCTTCCCGCGCCGCGACCCCGATGGCACGGAACTCCTCCTCCGCGGCCTCGGACACGTCCGGGACGCGGTAGCGCGCGCTGTCGGTCCGCAACGCGATCAGGGAAAGATGGTGGCCGATGATGTCGTGCAGTTCCCTGGCGATCAACGCGCGTTCCTGCAACGAAGCCCGCTTCGCTCGCTCCTCGACCGTCGTGCGCTCGGCCGCGTCGGCCTGCTCCAGCGCCCTCCGGCGTTGCTGCATCCCGTATCCGGCCGCGATGGTCGCGGCCACCACGATCAACGACCACATCAAGGTCTTCGTGCCCGCGCGCGGTAGCTGCGCGACGCCGACCCCGACGGCCAGCGTCACGGCGATGATCGAGATCCCCCTGCCCTGGCCGGGTTTCGTGCGGGCGAGCGTCATCGCGAGCACCGGGAGATACGGCAGGACGTGGACCTGCAACGGCCAGTCCGAGAGGGTCGGGCCGAACAGCGTGTGGGCGGCGGGGAAGAGGACCGCGATGATCGCGCTGACCATCCCCGCCGCCGCCACCCGGACGGCGGTCAGCGGGCGCTTGACGACCAGCAGCGGCGGCGTGATCTGCAGGATCAGCAGGAAGAAGACCAGCGGCGCGCTGTCGCCGCCGAGGTAGCGCGCCCAAGTGCCGTAAGTCAGGCCCACCAGCACCGTGAGCGCGGATCCGGCAAGGAGTGTCTTGACCCAGACCGGGCCGCGCCACCAGGCCGACGGCGGTTCCAGATCGGCGTCGCGTCCGGTGAGGAGCGCCCACCCCAGGGAGCCGCCGTACGAATCCATGGCTCGACGCTAACGAGGCCGCGGACCGGGCACATCCCCTCGTGGGGGACACCGGGAGTCCCCCACGAGGGGACGCGGACTGCTCGCCCGGGCGGGATGTGCCGGACCGTGACGCGCGGTCAGGCTCGGTTCATGAACGACATCAAAGGGTTGATCAGGCTGTCCGCGCTGGCGTGGCTGGCCGTGGGACTGGTCATCGCGGTCTACGTCGAGATCGTCAACGCCGGCGCGGTCGATCCGCTCGCCACCACCTTCAGCGAGTACGTCCACGTCGGCCAGGGCGCGCGGCTCGTCGGGGTCGCCATGCTGGCCGTCGGCTTCGGCGCGCTGACCATCGCGGGCGGCGTCCGCCTGTCGGGGGCGGTGTGGGCGGCCAGGCTGGTCGCCTTGTTCGGCGTCGGACTGTGCGTGCTCGCGGTGTTTCCGCAAGAGCCGATGGACCAGCCGCTGACCTGGCACGGCGCGATCCACCGGTATGCGGCGCTCGCTGCTTTCACCGCGTTGCCGCTGGCAGGGCTGCTCCTCGGCGAGGTCCGGCGGCTGTCCTACGCCGCGTTGGCCGCGCTGGGGGTCTTCGTCGCGACGTTCCTGGTCGACGCCCGTGGCGTGAGCGGAGGGGCCGAACGGATCCTGCTGATCTTCGAACTCGCGCTGCTGGTCGCCTTCGTCCGCCGAGGTGGCTTTGTGATGCAACCTCGTGCAACTCTTTCTTTCGTGGCCCGGACGTCGTTTCCTTGTAGGGACTTGGCGCGGCAGCGGAGGACATGTGGGCGAAGCGGTTGCGGGGATCGTGGCGAACCCCGCTTCGGAGCGTGACATCCAGGGTCTGCGTTCGGCACTGAGAGTGGCCGGCGTCGGCCGGGTGATGGTGTGGACCGACGCGGGGAAGATCATCGGCACCGTCCGCCGGATGGTGGACGCGGGTGCCAGCGTGCTCATCTGCCTCGGCAACGAGACCATGATGCGGGCGGCGGCGGCCGCCTGCGGTGACGTGCCGCTGCTGATGTTGCCGTCCGGAGGCGCCGACGAGTCCACTGTCGCCGGGCTCGCCGCCGGGCTGGTGGCCACCCACCAGGTGGACACGGACCTGGTCACGAACCGCGCGACCGTGCTCGAGGTCGTCACGAAGGCCCGCCGCGAGATCGCGCTGACCGACGTCAGCGTGTGTTCGGAGAGCCGGTGGGACCCCGCGTCGCTGACCGAGCTGTACTGCACGTTCGCCGTCCCGGACGGGGTCGGGCTGTCGAGCATCCCCGGGCGGCTGTGTCCCAGTCCGAAGTCCACTGTGGACGGCGTCGCGGTCTCGCTCGGGCCGGTCGACGAGACGCCGTACGTCGTGCAGGCGCCGATCGCGCCCGGTGACGTCCGGGCGGTGGGCGTCCGCGGCTGGAGCGTGCTGCACGCGGGGGTCCGCGTCGACCTCGCCGCGGCCGGCGGTTCCATCGCGCTCGACGGCCAACCGCATTTCGTGCTCAAGCCGGGAGAGAGCGCTTTCGTGGAGCTGAAGCCCGACGGCCCGTGGTGCGTCGACGTCCGCGCCGTGATGGCCGAGGCCACCAGGACCGGTCTGCTGCTGGGCCGGAAGCCTGCCGAGGTCGTTCCCACGCCCCGCCTCGCGGACGCGCCCTTCCCCGGGTAGGCCGCGCCCAGGTCACAGAGACCTTCCGCTCCCCGGGAGACCCGGGCACACTGGCCTGAACAGAGCAGAGGAGTGGGCCAGGTGCAGCTGGAGGCGGCGCTGCCGGTCGGCGCGGACCCGCGGCGGCACGCGCGTGCCCTCGCCGAGGTACGCGAGGCGGCGCTCGCCGGGATCACGCTCCCGAGTCCTCCGCGAGCGGTCATCGCCGCGTCCTGGCGGCGTATGCGGCATCTCGGCCTGGACCCGGATCGCGGCTCGCCGTCGTCGGCGCTCGCCCCGGACCGGCTGGAAGCCCGCCGCCGCCAGAGCGGCCTCGCGGCCGTCCTCCCCGTCCTGCGCGGCGGCCTGATCAGCCTCGCCGAGCAGGCCGCGCACATCATGGCCGTCGTCGACGCGGACGGCCGTGTCCTCTGGCGTGACGGCAGCACCGCGGTCCGCCGCCGCGCCGACGGGCTCGGGTTCGTCGAAGGGGTCGACTGGCACGAGCGCGCCGCGGGCACCAACGCCATCGGGACGGCGCTGGTCGCCAGGCATCCGGTCCAGGTCTACTCGGCCGAGCACTACGTCAGCAACCAGCACGACTGGACCTGCGCCGCCGCGCCGCTGCACGATCCGAGGGACGGCAGGCTGCTCGGTGCCGTCGACCTCTCCGGACCCGCCGCCACCGTGCACCCGACGACCCTCGCCCTGGTCGATACGGTCGCGAAGCTCGCCGAAGCACATCTGCGCACCACCCACCTCTCGGAACTCGAACGGCTGCGCGGCCTGGCCACGCCACTGCTCGCCAAGGTGAAGGGCCGGGCGGTCATCGCCGACCCGCACGGCTGGATCGCGGCCTCGGCCGGGCTCGTCCCGGTCGGCCGGATCGCGTTGCCGAACGACGCCGCCCCCGGCCGCACCTGGCTGCCGGCCTACGGCGAATGCCTGCTGGAGCCGCTGCCGGGCGGGTGGCTCGTCCGGCTCACCGAGGAGGAGGACGCGCCGCCGACACGGGTCGTACTCGATCTGCGGTCGTCGCGGGAAAGCATGCTGCGCGTCTCGGGTGCGGCGGGAACCTGGTCGCATCGGCTGAGCCCGCGGCACGCGGAGATGCTGTACGTCCTCGCGCGGCATCGCGAAGGCAGGTCGGCGTCGGAACTGTCGCGCGACCTCTTCGGCGACGCCGGCCGCACCGTCACCGTCCGCGCGGAGATGTCCAGGATGCGGCGGCATTTCGGCGGGTTCCTGCTGGCGAGGCCGTACCGGTTCGACGACGACGTCGAGGTCGTCGTCGAACGGCCGTCCGAGGGCGAGGTGCTCCCGCATTCGGTCGCGCCCGCCGTCCGGGGTTGAATCTCCACCCTGGTTCAACCCGGCGACGGTCCCAGTCCACCCCGCCCCGTGCCTAACGTCCGTGGCATGGGAAAGATGAACGTGAAAGGCCTGGTGGCGCTGGTCGTGGTGGGTGTCGTCGTCCTGCTCGGATTCCTGGCCTACCGGCTGGTCCTGGTGGAGATGATCACGCGGTTGAGCGAGCACTGAGGGGGCCCATGGGGAAGCGGGACAAGCCGCTGTTGCCGGACACGATCGCGCCCAGCTGGCTGGTCGTCCAGCTGCTCGGCACGGCCGCGGTCGTGGTGGTGCTGCTGACCGCGAGCGAGGCGAGTGCGTGGATCTGGACGGCGTATGGCGTCTGCGCGGCCTGCTGGCTGGGTTTCGTGGCGGCCTCCCCGCGTTTCCCCCGGGTGGCGACCGTCCTGCTCGCGGTGGCGAGTGTCGCGCCGTCGGTCGCGCTCGGCTGGGCGGAGGACTCCTCCGCCATCGTGCTGGCCGTGGTCACGGTCAGCCGGTTCGCCACCCTGACCGAGCCGTCGGTGGCCGCCATCATGGGGGTGGTGGGGCTCGACGCGAGCCTCGCGGCGGTCACCGGCCTGGTCGCGGGCGCGTCCGAACCGCTGGTGTTCGGCAACGCCGGCGTGCTGCTGGTGCTGATGCTGCTGGGCCTGAACCGGCGGCAGTACGAGGTGCAGGCGACGCAGGCGGCCGCGCTGCTGGAGCAGACCAGATTGGCGCAGAAGGAACACGCGCGGGCCGCCGCGCTCGACGAGCGCACGCGGATCGCGAGGGAGATCCACGACGTCCTCGCGCATTCGCTGGGGGCACTGGGAGTCCACCTGGAGGTCGCCGAGGCCCTGCTGGCCGAGAAGTCCGATGTGGACGGTGCGCTCGGCAGGGTCCGGTCGTCGCGGCGGCTGGCGGCGGACGGCCTTGCCGAGGCGCGTGACGCGGTCGCCGCCTTGCGCAGCGATGTCCCGTCGCTGGCCGAAGCCTTGCGACAGCTGGCGAACGCGCACCACGGCGGAGCGGCTTTCGAAGTCGAGGGGGAGCAGCGTCCCCTGCCGTCCGCCGAGGTGGTCTCGCTGGTGGGTGTCGCGCGGGAAGCGTTGACCAACGCGGCGAAGCACGCCGCCGGGCGGCCGGTGTCGCTCCGGCTCCTCTTCACCCGGACGGAGGTTCGCTTGCGGGTGTGGAACGAACTCGCCGAAACCGCACGATCGGAGGAGGCCGCCGGATTCGGTCTCACCGGGATGAGGGAGCGGCTCGCGCTCGCCGGTGGCACGCTGACCGCGGGCCCGGACGACGGGCACTGGACGGTGGAGGCGGTGGTGCGGGCGTGATCCGGGTGGTCGTGGTCGATGACCAGCAGGTCATGCGCGAAGGGCTCGTCGCGTTGCTCGGGCTGATCGACGGGATCGAGGTCGCCGGCTCCGCGGGCGACGGACGGCAGGCGCTCGACCTGCTCCGCCACACCGCGGCCGACGTCGTGCTGATGGACCTGCGCATGCCCGTCCTGGACGGGGTGGCCGCGACCAGACTGCTCAAACGCGATCACCCGGAGGTCGCGGTCGTCGTCCTCACGACTTACGCGGACGACGCTTCGATCGCCGACGCGGTACGGGCCGGAGCCCGCGGCTACCTGACGAAGGACGCCGGGCGTGCCGAGATCGGGGCGGCCGTCCGCTCCGCCGCGAACGGGCAGGCGATTTTCGCCGCCGAGGTCTCCGACAGGCTCGTCGCCGCGCTCGAATCGAGAACGACCACCAGGGCCAAGGCCGAGCTCCCGGACGGGCTCACCGCGCGTGAAGCGGAAGTGCTCGGCCTCATCGCGCGCGGGCTGTCCAATCCGGAAATCGCCGCCGAACTGTTCATCGGCGAAGCCACCGTGAAAAGCCACATCAACCACGCCTTCGCCAAGATCGGTGTGCGCAATCGTGCGGAAGCCGTGCGGTACGGCCTGGAAAAAGGCCTCTGACGCCTCCGGGAGATCACGTGCCGATGACACACGCCGGTGTCACTGGCTGCGCTGATCCCGACTCGGATACCTTCTGTGCGGGTAGAGCCAATGGGGAGGATCGGCGATGACGAGCACAGTGACCCGGCCGGGGCCGCCGGGGAGCCCCGAGCCGCCCTCCGCGCCGGGAGGTCGCGGAGGGATCGCCGGGCTGCTCGAACTGCCGGGCAACGGGATCCGCGCGATCATCCGGTCCGCGGCGACCACGCCGGGCAGGCTGTCGGTGATCGCGATCGGGCTCGTCCTGCTGTCGCTGGTCGCGGGCCTGTTCGGCACGCTGGCCGCGCAGGACAAGAAGGACACGATCAACGGCCTGATCGACCACCGCGAACCGCTCGCCGCCGCCGCGCAACAGGTCTACCGCGCGCTTTCGGACGCCGACGCGACCGCGGCCAGTTCGTTCCTCTCCATCGGCACCGAGCCGCTCGCGATGCGCCAGCGGTACGAACGCGACATCGCGGAGGCCGGGGCGGCGCTGGCGAAGGCGGCATCGGACTCCTCCGGCGTCGACGAAGCGGCGGAGCGGATCAACACCCTCGGCCGCGAAATCCCGGTCTACACAGGACTGATCGAGACCGCGCGCACCTACAACCGGCAGGGTTTCCCCGTCGGCGCCTCGTATCTGCGGGAAGCGTCCGAGCTGATGCGGGCGAAAATCCTTCCCGCCGCCCAGGACCTGTACCGCATCGACACCGACCGGCTCGCCGCCGAACAGGACGACGCGACCGGATTTCCTTGGCTGGCAACGGCTTTGGTGCTCGCCCTGCTCGCCGCGCTGATCGTCACGCAGGTGCATCTGACGCGGAAGACCAACCGGCTGCTGAACGTCGGGCTGGTCGTCGCGACGGTGTCGGTGGTGGTGGCCCTGCTGTGGGGCGCGGTCGCGCTGATCGTGCAGAGCTCCCTCGTCGGCAGCGGTGAAGAAGACGGCTCGCACCAGGTGGACGTCCTCGTCCGTGCCCGGATCGCGGCACTGCAGGCACGAGCCGACGAAACGCTGACCCTCGTCGCCAGGGGTGACGGCGCGGCGTACGAAAAGGACTTCATCGATCTCGCCGGGCAACTCGGCGGGACGGACGGCCAGGGCGGCTTGCTGGGCGAGGCCCGCGGTCTCGCCGCGGGCGGCGCGGCCGCGGACAAGGTGGACGCGGCCATCCAAGCGGCGTCGGCCTGGTTCAAGGCGCACGGGCAAGTGCGGAAGCAGGACGACGACGGCTCGTACCAGGACGCCGTCGACACCGCCATCCGTGACGACAAGCCCGACGGTGCCGCCAAGGCGTTCCTGCGGCTCGACGAGAACCTGGTGGCCGCGATCAACGTGGGACGACAGGAATTCCTCGACGACACCCGCGGCGCCGAACGCGCGCTGACCCTGCTCGCGCCGGGGATCGCGGTGCTGGCGCTGATCGCGGCGGCGGGGTCCGCGTTGGGAATCCGTGAACGGCTGAGGGAGTACCGATGATGCGGAACGGTCTGCGAACGGCCGTGCTCGGCGCGGTCTTGGTGCTGGCGACGGCTTGTGGCAGCGCGGGGGCGCCGGTCGACCCGGCTCCCGTCGGCGAGGTCGCGCCGCCGCAGCCCGCGAACGTCGGCGGCGCCGACAACGCCGGCGGTGGTGGAACGACCGACACGAGTTGCAACCCGCTGGCCAGCCTGCGGCCGACCAGCGGCACGTCGATCACCAGCGGCTCGACGATGGCGAAGATCAAGGAGAACGGCAAACTCGTCGCGGGCGTCGACCAGACGACCTTCCTGTTCGGCTTCCGGAACCCGACTTCGGGCCAGCTCGAAGGCTTCGACATCGACATGGTCAACGAGATCGCGAAGGCGATCTTCGGCAGCGCGGAAGGCCGTGTGCAGTTCCGCGCGATCCCGTCGAAACTGCGGGAAGAAGTGCTCGAGAAGAAGCAGGTCGACATCGTGGTGCGGACCTACAGCATCACTTGCAGCCGGCTGAAGAAGGTCAACTTCTCGACCGCGTATTACCAGGCGGGGCAACGGATCCTGGTCGAATCCGCCTCGAAGATCGGGAACCTGGCGGACCTCGGCGGGCGGCGGGTGTGCGCGACCAAGACGTCGACCTCGCTGACGAAGATCGCGGCGGATCCGTCGAAGCCGGTGCCGGTCTCGGTGGACAACTGGTCGGACTGCCTGGTGATGCTGCAGCAGAAGCAGGTCGAGGCCGTGTCGACGGACGACGTCATCCTCGCCGGGATGCTCGCGCAGGACCCGACGCTGAAGATCGTGGGGAGCCGGTTCACCGAGGAGAACTACGGCATCGGTGTCCCGAAGGAGAACGAGGACATGGTGCGGTTCGTGAACGCCGTGCTGGAGAACGT
Source organism: Amycolatopsis lurida (assembly GCF_900105055.1). Taxonomy (NCBI): domain Bacteria; kingdom Bacillati; phylum Actinomycetota; class Actinomycetes; order Pseudonocardiales; family Pseudonocardiaceae; genus Amycolatopsis; species Amycolatopsis lurida. The sequence goes on along the minus strand of NZ_FNTA01000004.1, from coordinate 3,604,437 downwards.
GCGCGGCGGCGCGTGGCAGGCGAGCTACGCGAAATGGATCGGGAACAAACTCGAGGGCGGGACGCCGCCTCCGGCCCAGTACAAGTGAGAACGGGCCGTTCGGGATTCGCTCCCGAACGGCCCGCTTCGGCTCAGGGGGACTTCTCGCCGATCACCGGCGGCACCGGCTTCCCTTCGCCTTCGTAGCCGCCGAACAAGACGTCGGCGTCTTCCTCCTGCAGGTAGTTCGGGGCCTTCTTTTCCTTGTCCTCTTCCTTTTGGCCCCTGCCGCCCGGGGCGCCACCGGCACCCATCGCGCCCGGGCCGCCGCTCTTGCCCGCGGCGGCCGCGCCACCCCGCGTGATCCGCTCCTCCGGCAGCTTGCCCGCCCCGGACCCGCCGCCCTTGCCCGCGAGCTTCTCGGCCTCACCGGCCGAAACCTTGCCGCCGGCGAGCCGCTCGGCGACGTTGCCCGAGCCGCCGTTGCGCCCGAACCCGCCGCCTCCGCCACTGGTCAACCGGCTCGCCGCGCTGCCGCCCGGCCCGCTCGTCGTCCGGCCGGGCTTGCCGCGATACTGCTCGCCGCCCAACCGGCCGAGCCCGCTGGGGCCGGGCGTGTTCAGCGCCGCCAACCCCGGCGTCGGCCCAGGCCGGAACGTCCCCGGCGGCCCGCCGGCCGGCTGACCCGGCGTCGGCCCCCCGGTGTGCCCGCCACCCGTGGTGATCCCGGGCCCCGGCGCCGGCGCGCTCGGACCACCCGGCCCGGGCGTCCCCGGCCCAGGACCGCTGTTGGGCCCCGGCCCACCGCTGAAGCCGTTGACCTCCGTACCTCCGGAGAACCCGGACGCGGTCGTCGACTCGCCCATCTCCGGCGGCGGGGCGAACGTGGGCTGCTTGGAGTTGACGTCGAAAAGCGACTGGTCGTAGGTGTGCATCACCTGCGCGGCCTGCTGGTGCGCCTGGAACGACTGCTCCTGCTTGGCCGAAATGTTGCCGACCGTGTCCACCGCCCCCGCGAGGTTCCCCGTCGCGAGCTGACTGAGGGCGTTCTTGTACTCGGCGTTGCGGTCGAACGGGACCTCTTCGGGCATGGAGTTCTTCGCGGTGGTGGCCGCGGCGGCGGACTGGGAGAACCGGTTGGACGCGAGATACGCGCCGTCGCCCGCGGTGTCGGCCCACTTGCTGATGTCGGAGAAGAAATCGGTGACCGACTTGGCGCCGTCGCCCTGCCAGTGCTCGCCCTCTTTGCCGATCGCGTCGCGGACGGCGTTGCTGAAGGTGTTCAGGGAGTTGCCCTGGTTGTTCCAGAGCTGCCCCTTTTCGTCGATGTCCTGCGGATCGAGATCCTGCGTGACCATGTTCTTCAGCTCGCCGTGCGGGACCGCTTCATAGCGCTGGTCCGACGGGTTGAGTCCGGTGCGGAACTGCTGGCCCTGCGTGAGCGCCGCGGCCTGATCGGCCGAGTACTGCCCCGCCTTCGCTTCAGCCGTCAGCCTCGCCGTCAGGGAGTTGCCGCCCGGGCCCGCGTTGACCTCGTCGTACGTTTCGGAGTACCGCTTGGCCTCATACGTCCGGCCGGTGTTGCCCATCGCCGAGAACTTGCTGTCGAAGTCGTCTTGGCCGACGTTGACCATGGTCCCTCCCGTTCCGTAGTCAGTTGCCTCTGGGCAGTTTCGGTTCAGCGGCTTCTGCGATCTCGCGGATTTCGACGGCGTCCCGGCTCGGAACCTTGGTTCCTTGTCCTGGCGATAGCCGGCCGATGCCGGCTTCCGGGACTTCGTAGGTCTTGACGACTGGTGGGTCGAAGCTTTGGGCCGTGGCGGCGGGCTCCAGCAGATCGCAGGCGCGGAGGTCTTCGACTACATCGGCCGTCGGATGCACACGCACCAGCGACCGCGAGTACCGCGATCGGTGCGCTCAGAGAACCTCCACGCAAGCGAAGGACCATCAGCTCACCTTGGGAAGTTTGGGCTCAGCGGCGATGGCCAGTTCTCTGGCGAGTGCGCAGGCTTCTTCGTTCGTGCCCTCGTTGAGGGACGTCGATGCCGTCATCCGGGCAGTGGGGGTGACAGCGATCGCGACGGTGCAAGCTTCGGTGCCGGAGTCGCCTGGAATTTCGACGGCCTCACGGCCACCGACCTTGGTCGGGACCTTGGTTCCTTGCCCAGGGGACAGTTGGTCGATGCCCGCCTCGGGAACGAGATAAATGCTCACGGATGCGTAGCCTCGCTTTTGGGCCGCGCACCCGTTGTCACTTTCGTATCGTTCGATTTCCGGGGCAGCGAAGCCCTTGGGCGTCGTGGTGGGTTCGAGGAGTTCACAGGCTTTGAGATCACCGAAAACGTTCGCCGGGTTCCCGCTTTGCGAACTCGATGGCGCCGCGGACGAGGGCCCGGGAACCGCATTTCCCGGTTTCTCCTGCGAGCAACCGGACAGGAGGAGGGAGAGCGCGATCGGCAGGCCGGCAAGCTTCAAAGATCGTGGATTGGTGTCCATGTCGGTTCGAGTCAGTCCTTTTGCAGAGATTTCAAACGGTCAGCGCTGCCTGCGTCTTGTTCCCGATACTTGGATTTGGCCAGCTCTATCGCTGCCTTGGCTCGGCCGAGCACGCTCTGGAGCGCGTCCAGTTGGGTCTTGGCCGACAGTTCGTCGCCGTCGGCCACGCGGGAGGCGTGTTGCCCGACTTGTTGAGCGAAGGGGCCTGTGCCCAGTTTCGGGTGCTCGGCGAGTCGTTGAAAGGCCCGCTGGTTCTTAGCCCAATCCGAGACGTAGTCGTCGATGGCGGTCTTCAAGGCCTCCCCGGCCTCCTCGCTGACCTTGAACCGCCCCTCCTTCGCCGCCGTCACCATCCGGTCGGCCTGCGCCGAGAAGTCGCCCAGAATGTCCGAGAAGTTGCCCGGCGGTCCGCCGGCACCTTCAGTCATGGTCTCTCCCCTGTACCAAGTCCCGGTTACTCATAGCGCTCGTCAGATCACGATATCAGCGGAAACGACCCGCAAGAACGCCTTCCGGCGTGGATCACGCACTGCCGACGCGGGCGGCTTCGACCAGGTCGTGGACCCATCGTGCCAGGTGAGAGCCGCTCGTCGGGGTGAACGTGCGGCGGACTTCACCGTCGGGGAAGCGGTCGGTGGCGAGCATGAAGCGGCCCTGAACGCTGTCGAACCACTGGACGCTCTTCTGCTGCGGTTTGCCCCGGTCGTCGCGCAGGGTGACGCTGACCGTGCCCAGCCGCGCGAGGGGGTGCTCGAAGAAACGGCCGGCGGCGCCCAGGCGGAGGTTGTCCGGGTCCTCGTCGAACGGGTCGTCCGGTCGTTTGGACGGGGGGAGTGTGCTGGACGTCGTCACCCGTCCGGGGAATGGTTGCAGTGATGGCAGGTAACCGAGGAGGGTCGCGACGACCTGTTCGGGGTAGACCGGCTCGAAGAGGATGTCGAATCCGCGTTGCTGGCTCACGACACCCAGGCGGCTGTTCCACGCGCCCCGGTAGAGGTATTCGGCGTCCTGCTCGACCTCGTGCGCCTCCATGGTGAGAACGAAGTCGCCGGTGGCCCAGAGCCGGAGGGTCTGGTCGTAGTCGCGCAGGAGTTCACCGCCGCGGGCGAAGCCCCGCTCGGCCAGCCCGGCCCAGATCTCTTCGCAGTGCCGCTCGCGTTCGGAGATGGTGGTCCCGACGGTCGGGATCTCGAAGGGCAGCACGAATCTGCCGAGCCCGAGACCTTCGAGTACGACGTCGAGTTGGGCCATCGACATCGAAAATGACGCAGGCACCGGTCCCTCCCCCTCATCACCTGCTGAATCGGTTCTCCACCGCACCGTAGCGGGTTCGACCCGGCGCGGACACGACCTGCCTGCTCACCACTAGGATCGGGGATGACGCCGTCGCGGGGATTTCGGGAGGTACCAGTGTCGGAAGAGCCGCGCCGTCCTCGGCACGCAGCGCCGGACGACGCCACGCCGGACCGTGAGGCGGAGTCCGCCTCCTGGACGCCGCCGGCGCCGGTCCGCTGGGATACGCCCGAACCGTCCATTTCCGGCAGGCTCGATCTCTCCGATCCGTCGCGGCCCAAGCAGGAGCCCAGGCCGGAGAGTGACGCCGAGCGCACGGCCATCCACGCGCCCGTCCAGCGGCCGCAGACTCCGCCGCGCGGCCGGCAGCGGCCGATCCCCGGCGCCGAGGATCCGACGCGCCCGCCGGGCGACATGGCCCCGGTGAGTCCGAAGAACCAGGCGTCCGCCGACGCGCCGCAGCCGACCAGCGTGCTCGCCTCGCCGGCGCCGGAGACGCAGAGCATCATGCCGCCGACGCCGCGCGTCGACAACGGACCCGGGCAGCTGCCGGATCCGGGCACGGAGAGCGTCCTCCCCGAACGACCCAGCGAAAGCCGCGGAACCGGCACCGGCACCGGATCGGGCAGCCGTGGCACGGGCACCGGCACCGGAACCGGCTCGTTCCCCGGCACCGCGCGCCGGACGTCGTCGCGCACGTCGCGTCGTGGCCGTCTCGGCGCGGGCCTCGTCGACGTTCCGCAGGTGCCGTACCGCGACCCGGCCTCCGCGGTCCTCGACAACCCGATGGTGTCGGAGGAGAAGCGCTTCTGCGGTAGTTGCGGCGCCAAGGTCGGCCGCGGCAAGGACGGCAAGCCCGGCTCGCCCGAGGGCAACTGCGAGAAGTGCGGGAACCCGTTCTCCTTCGTTCCGAAGCTGCGGCCGAACGAGATCGTCGGCGGCCAGTACGAGGTCCTCGGCGCGCTCGCATACGGCGGGCTCGGCTGGATCTATCTCGCGCAGGACCACAACGTCAGCGACCGCTGGGTGGTGCTCAAGGGTCTGATCGACACCGGCGACGCCACCGCGATGGCGGCCGCGGCCAACGAGCAGCGGTTCCTCGCCGAGGTCGAACACCCCAACATCGTCAAGATCCACAACTTCGTGCAGCACCCGGACGGCGACACCGGCAACTCGGTCGGCTACATCGTCATGGAGTACGTCGGCGGCCAGTCGCTGCGGCAGCTCGCGCTCGCGCACCACCGCGAGACGAAGCGCCCGGAGCCGCTGCCGATCGGCCAGGTGATCGCCTACGGGCTCGAGATCCTGCCCGCCATGGGCTATTTGCACGGCCAGAACCTGCTGTACTGCGACCTCAAGCCCGACAATGTCATCCAGACGCACGAACAGCTCAAGCTGATCGATCTCGGCGCGGTCCGCCGCATCGACGACTACGAGAGCCCGCTGTTCTTCACCACCGGTTACAGCGCGCCCGAGCTGGCGACGCACGGCGCTTCGGTGGCGTCGGACCTGTACACGGTCGGCCGTACGCTCGCCGTCCTCAGCTTCGAATTCTCCGGCTACACCACCAAGTACAAGACGACCCTGCCCGGCCCGGACGTCGTCCCGTTGTTCGCGCTCTTCGGTTCGTATCACCGCTTCCTGAAGCGGGCGACGCATACGGACCCGGACCGCCGGTTCATCGCGGCCGAGGAGATGGCCGACCAGCTGACCGGTGTGCTCCGCGAGATCATGGCGCTGGGTACCGGGAAGCCGCGGCCCGGCGCATCGACCGTGTTCGGCCCGGAGACACGCACGTTCGGCGTCGACATGGTCGTCCCGGAGCACGGCGGGAGTGTGCCGCTGCCGGATGCCGGTGAGGTGGTCACGGGTCTGCCGATCCCGCAGGTCGACACGGACGACGCGGCGGCGGGTGTGCTCGCGTCGACGGTCGCGCTCGATCCCAAGGGCGCGATCGAGTCGCTGGCCGGCGCGCCGCGCGAGTCGATCGAGGTCCGGTTGCGCATCGTCCGGGCCCGGATCGAGCTGGGTGAGCTCGTCGAGGCACAGCGGCAGCTGCAGGCGGCGCAGTACCTCGCGATCAAGGCGGGCTTCCCGCACGACTGGCGGATCGACTGGTACCGCGGACTGATCGAGCTCGCGGGCGGCCGGTCCCGCGTCGCGCAAGTCGCGTTCGAAGCGGTGTACGACGACCTGCCCGGCGAGATCGCGCCGAAGCTGGCGTTGGCCGTCAGCGCGGAGGGCGTCGGGGACTACTTCGGCGCCGCGCGCTACTACGAGCTGGTGTGGCGAACGGACCGGTCGTACGTCAGCGCCGCCTTCGGCCTCGCTCGCGTGTACCTCGCGCAGGGCGCCAGGGCGAGCGCGATCGAGGTGCTCGAAGCCGTCCCGGCGTCTTCGACGCACTATGTCGCCGCGCAGGTGGCCGCGATCAAGATCAAGACCAGGATCAACGGCGGCGGCAAGGACCCGGTGATGGTGTCCGAGCGGGATCTCGTCGACGCCTCGACCAGGCTGGAGCGTCTGCAACTCGACGCCGAACGTCGCACGCGTTTGTCGGCGGAGGTCCTCGAAGCGGCGTACGGCTGGCTCAACTCGCAGAACCGGCCGACGCCGGGGGCGAAGGTGCTGGGCTGTGACCTGGACGAACGAGGCCTGCGCTTCGGGCTCGAGCGCTGTTACCGGACGTTGGCCCGGTTGGCCGGATCGGTCGACCAGCGTGTCGAACTCGTCGACAAGGCGAACGCGATCCGGCCCCGCACCCTCACCTAGCCCGCGATTCGTCATCTGAATGCGGTGGTTCGTCCCACGAACCACCGCATCCGGATGACGAAATGCTCAGGGGTTGATGTCCCACTCGCGTTCGCGCTTGGCCTTCTCGTGGGCGGCGGCGAGCTTCTGCAGCGCCTCGGGATCCCCGTGGGTGCTGAAGTGCTCGAACTCGACCCGCACGAACAGTGCCCTCGCGCGCACCGCGACAGGACCGTCTTCGGCGTCGAGCCGACCGTCGGCGCTCACGTAGATCTTCCGGCCGGCGACGCCGTCCAGTTTCGTGGCGATGTACAAGGTCGAGCCGACCGGGACCGGCCGGAGGAAATCCGTCTCCAGCTTCCCGGTGACCGCGGGGCGGCGCAGCAGATTGCCGACGGTCGCGCCGAGCGCCTCGTCGAAAGCGCAGGCGAGGAGTCCGCCGTGGGCGAGGCCGGGCGCACCCTGATGGGCGGAGGTGACGGTGAACTTGGAGTACACCGTCGTCCCTTCGCCCACCGTCGAATGCAGGTGGAGCCCGGCCTCGATCTCGTCGCCGCACCCGAAACACTCACCGAAGTGGATGCCGAGGTGACTGCCCGGCTGCGGGGCTTTCGGATGAACGGTCGCCGGTTCGACTTCGACCGGCGGCCACGGCTGCGAGATACGGCTCATGGAAAGACGTTAACTCGCCGGTAGCTCCGAGGCGCCGCCGGGAGTGACCGGTTCCGGCTTCCGGCGCCGGATGATCCGCGAACTCACGATGCGACGCAGCGACACCCCTGCCGTTTCCGGCAGCAGCAGGATCGGGATGGCCGCGATGGCCGCCGCACCCATCAGGTAGTACGCGGGCCACAGGTTGTCGCCGGTGGACTTCACCAGGCTGCCGATGACGTACGACGCCGTGCCACCGAACGCGGCGGTCGAAACGCTGTACCCGATGGAGAAACCGCCGTAGCGCTCCTGAGTCGGGAACATCGCCGGCAGCGTCGCCGCCAGCACGGCGAGGATCAGCACGAGCGGCACCGCGATCATCACCAGGCCGAGCATGAGCTGCCAGGCGTTCCGGTCGTCCGCGGCCGCGCCCATCAGCGAGAACGCCGGGATCGGCAACACCAGGAAGCTCGCACAACTCGCGATCAGGATGGGTTTTCGCCCGATCTTGTCGGACAGGATGCCGACCGGCACGATCAAGATCAGCATCAGCGCGATGGTCGCCAGGATGATCAGCAACGGCGTGTGCCCGCTGAACCCGACCACGTCCTTGAGATAGGTCTCCAGATACGTGATCACGATGTAGTCGGCGACGTTCAGCATCACCACGATGCCGATCAGGTGCAGGATCGACGTCCAGTGCTTCTTGAGCAGCGCCTTCAGCGGCGACTTCTCGACCTGGTTCTTCTTCTCGATCTCCTGGAACAGCGGAGTGTCTTCCAGCTTGTTCCGCAGGTAAAGACCGACGATGCCGAGCGGCCCCGCGATCAGGAACGGCAGGCGCCAGCCCCATTCGCGCATGGCCTCGTCGCCGAGGACGACGGTGAAGATCGTGACGAAGCCGGCGCCCATCGCGAACCCGACGAGCGTGCCGAACTCCAGCCAGCTGCCCCAGAAACCCCGGCGTCGGGCCGGCGCGTACTCCGCGATGAACGTCGCCGCGCCGCCGTACTCACCGCCCGCCGAGAAGCCTTGGATGGTGCGCAACAGGATCAGCAGGACGGCCGCGGCCGGGCCGATCGTCGCGTAGGACGGCAAGAGGCCGATGATGAACGTCGACCCGGACATCAGGATGATCGTCAGCGCGAGCACCTTCTGGCGCCCGATCTTGTCCCCCAGCGGACCGAACACGAAGCTGCCGAACGGCCGCACGATGAAGGTGATCGCGAGGACCGCGAAGGTCGCCAGCGCACCTTCCGAAGTGCTCGAAGCGTTGAAGAAGACCTGCCCCAGGATGGCGGGCATGAAGCCGAAAACACCGAAGTCGTACCACTCGATGCAGTTACCCATCGCCGCTCCGGCGACGGCCTTTCTGATCTGCTCAGGTGGGGCCTCCGCCGGTTCCCCTTTTTCCTGATGTGACGCGCTCAGCGCCTCTTCGGCCATGGGTTTGACCTCCCGACCCACCCGTTTACTTACCCATCGTCGAGGGTTTGTTCCCCCGACCGTAGGCGTTCAAACGTCGGCGTTCAGCGCTTTGAATCGGTCGAACGAACGCCGTTCCCCCGGATAGGTGACGAAGCACCAGGTGAAGCCGATGTCGGAGAATTTCCGATTACTGTGGGTCACATCCCTGCGAATCGGACGTTCCGGGCAGGAGGTCAGCGGGTCGTGACCGCCGTCGGCGGTTCGCTCGGCTGCTTCGTCGGGGTGGGCCCTGGTGGGACGGCCGTCGTCGTGCGGCTCGGCTGGCCGGTCCGGGGAACCGAACGGGTCTGCCCGGGTTTCGGCGTCGTCTCCGAAACGGGCGGTTCCTGCGGGGCGACCTCCGGCCGGGGAGTCTCGGAAGGCACGGGCGAGACCGGTGCGGGGGCGATGGTCGAAAGGCCCGGCCCCGCGGGTTGCACCGGCGCGGAACCCTCGCCGCCACGACCGCCGACGGCGATCGCGCCGAACACGATCACCGCGACCGTCGCCAGCGAACTCCCCGCCACCGCCAGTCGTTTGCGTCGTCGCCGGATCCGGCCACCCCGCTCGATGATGTCCGCCGCCCGGATACCCAGCGGGGGACCGCTCGCCCCGTGCGAAAGCACGCCTTTGATGTCCTCGTCCATCTCCTCACCTCCCATCGTCGTGCGCTCCGCTCAAGGCCAGTTCGCTGAAATGCGGTCCGAGCCGCTTACGCAGGGTCGCCAGCCCTCGCGCGGCCTGGCTCTTCACGTTCCCTGTGCTGCAGCCCAGCGCCGCGGCCGTCTCTTCGACGCCGAGATCTTCGAAGTAGCGCAGCACCAATACGGCCCGCTGCTTCGGGGCGATGCCGGAGAGGGCGTGCCTGACCAGCATCTCCTGTTCCGTGCCCCCCGCCTCGCCCGGGACGTCGGGAAGAGTGTCGGTGAGCTTCTCCCGTTTGCGCCACACGCGCCGATGCTCGGAGAGGAAGGTCCGCAGCACGATCTTGCGCGCGTAGCCGTCGAGCGCGTCGTGCCGGGAGAGCCTCGGCCAAGCCAGGTACAGCTTCAGCAGCGCGGCCTGGGTGATGTCCTCGGCCTGATGCCAGTCGCCGCACAGCAGGTACGCGGTGGCACGCAGGTTGTGCGCGCGCTCGTCGAAGTACCGGGCGAACTCGCCGTCCCACGGCGAGCCCGTCCCGGTCTTCGACGAGCGGCTCAACGACACCTAGTTACCGGCTCCTTCGACGATGGCGGGGAGGTGCAGATCCCCGGTCGGCCCGGCGGGAACGGCCTTGGGCACGCGGTGCTCACCGGGCTTCACGACGTCGGGGCGGGTCTTCTGCGGAGCGGGCTCCGGACGCGCCGGGGCGGTGGTGGCGCGGGTCGGCTCGCCCGGTGCCGCGGTGGGGGCCTCGGTCGGCGGCTGGGGCGCCTGGGTGGCCGTCGGCGACGGGGCGCTCTGATCGGCCGACGCCAGCGACGTGGTCGCGAAGGCGGCGCCGCCCGCCAGCAGCAGCGCGCCGAGGGTAAGAGCGATACGAGTACGCAAGAGTGTCTCCTCGATCCGGGCGCCGCTCATTGGCCGCGGCGCCTTACGTCGTTAGACATGCGTCCCGCCCGCCACGCGGTTGCATCGAGTTTCGAAAATCTCCCGAGACGTCTCCGCAGGGCGCCCCGCGGAACTTTCCGGTCAGCGCACGGCAACCAACACGAACGGCCGGAGACCGCGAAGGTCTCCGGCCGCCCGGTTCCATGGAAGTACTTCAGCTCGCGAGAGCGGACAGCTTGGTCCACTCGTCCCAGGAGTAGGTCCAGTCGCTGTAGTCGCGCGCCCGGTTGATCTTCACGGTGCTGCCCTCGATCTCGACGGGGTCGCCCACCAGGGCGCCGTCCATGTACGCCTTGGCGTTCGCCGGAGCCAGGTTCACGCAGCCGTGCGAGATGTTCTTCTTGCCCTGCGCCCAGATCGAGGGCGCGTAGCCGTGGATGAACTCGCCGTTGGTCGAGAACCGCACCGCGGACGGGACGACGATGTTCTCGTAGTTGTAGCGCTCGTTGGTCATCGAGTACGTGTCGTGCTTGGACATCACCACGTGCGTGCCGCTCGGCGTGACCCGGCCCGGGTCGGCGTCGAGGCCGTAGCTGGCCGGGTAGTCCGCGATCTGCTGCCCGTCACGGAGCACCACGAGCCGGTGGGTCTGGGTGTTGCCCTTGACGATCTGCGAGCGGCCGATCGTGAAGCTCGCCGAGCGGTCTTCCTTGCCGTACACGCCTTCGCCGATCTTGACGCCGTAGATCTTGGCGTTGAACTTCACCGTGGTGCCGGGCTGCCAGTAGGCCTTCGGCCGCCAGTGCACCGAGGTGTCGTCGTGGACCCAGGCCCACGATCCCTCGGTCTTCGGCGTGGTCTCGACCGACAGCGCCTTCTCGACCGACGCCTTGTCGGTGACCTTGCTCGGGAACGTCAGCGTGATCGGCATGGCGACGCCGTACGTCTGCCCGTCGAAGACGTTGATGTTCGCGCCCACCTGCTTGCGCGGCTTGACGGTGGTGAAGTTCCCGCCGATCTCGACGGGTTTGCCGTCGGTGCCGGTGGCCTTGCCGGACCACGTGTACGCCTTGCCGTAGCCGAGCTGTTCGGTGGTGGACCAGCTCTTCTTGTCCTCGGACGGCTGGCCCGCGACCTGCTTGCCGTCCGGATTGGTCAGCACGACCTGGTCGAGCGTGCCGTCGGCGACGGTGACCTTGATGGGCTGCCCCGGCGCGACGTCCTGCGCGCCGGCCGCCGGCTCGTACGTCAGTTTGGCGGGCGCTGGAGCCTTCCCGCCGGTGTCACTGCTGACCGGTCCGCCGCCGTCCGGCCCGCTGGCCGACACGGTCGGCTCGCTGCTGCACGCCCCCAGCGTCAGAACGGCCACCAACCCCAGTGCCGCGAACGCCGCCCGGCGGCGCGCGGTTTCCGAAAACCTCAAAGCTTCCCCTTTGCTCCCCTGTACACCGACCATGACGTCCGGACCGCCCCTTAAGTTGATCCCACGGAGAGTGATGCGAGTCACAATCGGGTGGGCCGTGGTTCACGATCGGGGCATGACCGACTTCGGTCCGTGTCCGGCGATGACCTGAGGTCGGCGTGCGGCGACAGGGTAGCGACGGGGTCCGACAGAACCGGGATCGGCGTACGACGTTCCGGTGACCTTGGTACTTGGGGGTGCCCAGAGTCCGATCACGGGCTTCAAATATGGCCAGATCCCGGTACTCTGCCATCAGGCCGTCGTTTTGCGTGTTCGTGGCTTCACACTCGCGGAACTTCTGACGCGAGCCATGAGCCGGTGACGCGCTCTTCGCTCGACTCGTTGGAACCGCCCGGGACGGTCTGGGTGTCGCTTCGGAGGCACTCGAAGCGGATGTGCAACGAGGAGTAAAGCGGTGGCGCAAGGCACTGTGAAGTGGTTCAACGCGGAGAAGGGCTTCGGCTTCATCGCGCAGGATGGCGGCGAGGGCGACGTCTTCGTTCACTACTCGGAGATCGAGGGTCGCGGTTTCCGCACGCTCGAGGAGAACCAGCGAGTGGAGTTCGAGGTCGGTCAGGGCCAGAAGGGCCCGCAGGCCCAGAAGGTCCGCGCGATCTGAGTCCGCCCTTCAGGCGTTGCTCAGACTGATCAGAAAAGCCCCCGGCGAATCGCCGGGGGCTTTTCTCTTGCCTTGAAGGCTTCTTCTGTTGTGCTGTTCCGTTCCGGGCGACGGGTCAGCGGGGGACGGGCTGCTCCCACGCGTTGGCGTCGAAGCGGAATTCGTCGGTGTGGGCTTCCTCGTGGCGGCGCTGTTGGGCCGAGTTGGCCTGCGACTCCCACGAGAGGCGCTCGAGGATCCATTCCTGCGCCAGCGCCTGCGGCGACAGGTTGCGCTCGGCGGCGGCGTCCTTGAGCTGTTCGCAGGCGATGAGGTTCATGCGCAGCTGGAACACCTGTGCTTCACCGAAGCGCTTGCCGGTGCCGGTGCTTTCCGGGTCGTTCTCAGGGGCGAGGGCACGAAGGTAGCTGGTGAGCTCCGTGTCTTCGACGACCGCTTCGGCCTCCTTGGAGGCGGAGTTGCGGTGACGACCGGGGTTGACCGGCTTCAGGTTCGTGCGGCTGCCGCTACGACGGCTCAAGGAAGGAAGGGGCACCGGGCCACGATAACGGTTCGGTCTCGGCAAACCAACCACAGTGAGCCACGACACACCGATTCTTTTGTCCCGAATGGCCCAACCCCGACAGGAAAACCTTTTCCCATGATCACAACCCGCAACCCGGAACAAATTCGATCAAGGTTCCCCGTCCTGGGCTGCCAACCGCCGCGGCCAGGAACCCGGGGTCTGGGGGTGGCCCCCAGAAAACGGAGCGACCCCCGCGCCAGGGGGAGGAACGCGGGGGTCGGAGGGGATCTCCACAGGCGCTGACCGGGGGTGTGTCAGCAAATCGATTGTCGCACGGTTTGCTGAGAAGGGCGAGTGGGCGCGGGCAGAATTCCGGGCAGGGCGCCACCTGTGGTTCGCCTGGGGTTCATGTGGCGCGGACGTACGCGTGATCGCTCTGCGTTGTGCGGAGCGTGGCGGCAGGTTCACTCTCCGGGGGGCTGTGTGTCGCGGCCGGCTCTGGCTAGCCTCGCGGCCAAGCTGTTCGTTGGCCGTCTGGAGGAACCATGGGTGGGTCTGTGGAAGTTCGACAGTTCCTCCTTCGGTACGAAGGTGCCGATGGGGGAAGCTCGACGACGTTGGCCGGTGGTCTGCCGGCGCAGCGCACCGGTCAGGGGGACGCGCAGCGCGTGTCCGACGATCAGGTGCGCCGTGCCCGGCTGGCGGTGGCCAACGGGGCGTTGGGTGTCGATGACTGTGTCCAGTTGCTGGACATGCTGGGGTTGACGCTGGACGAGGACGGGCAGGCGCCCGTGCAGCGCTGAGTTCGTTCACGGGGCCCGGTCGCGCGGAGGTGTGCCGCGCGGCCGGGCTTCGTTTCAGGCCCGGGTGGCCACTCGGGCCTGATATCCTGAAGGCACCGCGTTCTCGCAGGTCCCAGCCCTGTGAACAACTAAGGGACCCCCTGTGCGGAAGCGGAATCGGGGGTGTCCTATAGTTATGTTCGCTCCCGGGGACACCGGAGAGCGCGGGTCGGTCGGTTCGCCGAAACCGAACCGGGCTCCCATCGTCCAGCGGCCTAGGACTCCGCCCTTTCAAGGCGGCAACGCGGGTTCGAATCCCGTTGGGAGTACGCAGTACAGTTACAAAGCAGTATGCAAGGCCCTGTGGCGCAGTTGGTTAGCGCGTCGCCCTGTCACGGCGAAGGTCGCGGGTTCGAGTCCCGTCAGGGTCGCAAGATCGTTCGGCTCCTTGCCGGCGTTCCCGGCCAGGTAGCTCAGTTGGTACGAGCGTCCGCCTGAAAAGCGGAAGGTCGCCGGTTCGACCCCGGCCCTGGCCACCGCTCTCAGAACCGCCTCGATGCACATCGAGGCGGTTTTTTCATGCCTGGGGCGGATTCACGCAACCGCGCGGTGGCGGCCGATGTCGCAGGAGCATCGGGCGCCACCGCGCGTCGCGGGACTCGGTGTCTATTTACCGGTCTGCTGCTTGACCCAGTCGCCGAACGCGGTCACGTCGGTGTAGATGCCCGGCATCTCCGGGCAGCTCGCGGTCTGGCCGCGGCTGGTGGCGCCGACCAGGGTCCACTTGTCGCCCGACTTCACCACGGCCGGGCCGCCCGAGTCGCCGTAGCAGGCGCTCGCCTTGCCGCCCTGGTTGTCCATGCACAGCTCGGTCTGCGCGTCGTAGGCACCGGAGCCGGAGCACCCGGAGTCTTCGGCGACCTTGGTGTCGAGCTGCTGGAGAATCACGGGTGCTTCACCGCAGCCGCGCGTCGGACAGGTCAGCCCCCAGCCGATCTCGCGCACGTCGGTGCCCGCCGCCGGCGATTGGCCGATCTCGATCGGCGCCGCCTCCGCGGGCTTGGTCAGGTGCACCAGGGCGATGTCGTACGGGCCCGAGCCGTCGTACTTCTCGTGGACCACGAACTTGTCCACCTCGGCGACCTCGCCGCCCTTGGTGTGGTCGGTGGTGTTGATGCGGTACTGCCAGTTCGACGGCTGCTCGCCCTCGACGCAGTGCGCGGCGGTCACCAGCCACTCCGGCGCGATCAGCGACGCGCCGCAGTTGTGATCACCGCTCTTGGTCTGCATGGACGCCATGAAGCTGTAGGTCTCGGTCGCGTCCACACCACCCACGATCAGCGGCTGAACGCCCGAGGGCGGTTCGGCGGCGGAAGCCGGCATCGCCAACCCGAGTACGGCGGCCGCTCCGGTCAGCAGACCGGCGACGAGGGAACGAGTCCTCATCTGCTTTCTCCTTCCACACCGGTGTGTTTCACCGGCTCACTCCGGAAGGGTGGCCAATCGTCACTCGTTCGTGGAAGTGACGAAAGTCGGTGGCCGTTGCCAGTTACCAGTTGGCCGATATTGACTTCGAGTTAGGTGGAGGTGTCAATGTCGGAGCATGACAATCGCACCTGAGCAGGTCGACGAATGGACCGTCGACGCCCTCGACCTCGACACCTACCTCGGCCGGATCGGCCAGGATCGCGCGAAACCTTCCGCCGCCGCGCTGCGTGAGCTGGCGAAGGCACACATCCTGGCCGTCCCGTTCGAGAACGTCGACGTCCTTTTGGGGCAGCACAAGGGAATCGCGCTCGAAGACGTGATCGGCAAACTCGTCCACCGTCATCGCGGCGGCTACTGCTACGAGCACGGAAGCCTTTTCGCCGCGGCCGCCGAGCAGCTCGGCTACCCCGTACGCCGCCTGGTCGCGCGGGTGCAGCCGCAGAAGAACGGGCCGTACACGCATATGACGCTCGTGGTCGAGGCGGACGGCGTCCCGCACCTGGTCGACGTCGGCTTCGGCGCCGGGATGCTGGTGCCGATGCCGCTGGTCGACGGCGCCGTGGTGGATCAGGCGGGCTGGCCGCACCGGCTCGTCGCCGACGGCGACTGGTGGCGCCTGCAGAAGAAGGAGGGCGACGACTGGACCGACCTGCATGCCTTCACGCTCACGCCGATGCACCGGATCGACTACGAGGTCTACCACCACTACACGTCGACGCATCCGCGGTCGCCGTTCACCGGGCAGCTGGTGGTCATGCGGCTGGAGGAAGGACTCAGCCGCAAACTGGTCGGCGAGGAGTTCATCGTCGAACGCCCGGACGGGACCAAGGAGACCACCACGATCCCGTCCGAGCGGCTCGACGCGACGCTGCGCGAACTGGACGTCGTCCTCACCGAGGACGAGCTCGCGAAGCTGCTGGCGATCTATCCGGGCTGAGCCTCAGAGTTCGAATTCGGCGCGCTTGTCCTCGGGGACGAGATCCTCGTACTCGCGGTGTTTCGCGATGAACGAGCGCACGTACGGGCAGTAGGGCAGGACGGACCTGCCCTGCGCCCGGACGTCGTCGAGCGCCGCGGTCACGAGCTTGCCAGCCAAGCCCTGTCCCGCGAAATCGTCCGAGATCTCGGTGTGCAGGAACAGGATCGCGTCCGGGCGAGTACGGGTATCCAGGAACCCGGCGACTTTCCCGTCCACCACGATGTCGTAGCGGTCTTTTCCGGCTTTGATCTCGACACTCATCCCAAGGCTCCGAAAAGTTCGTCCGGCGGCGCGGGGCGACCGAGATGGAAGCCCTGCGCCTGGTCACAACGCAGCTCGCGCAGGATCGCGAGCTGCTGTTCGTCTTCGACGCCTTCGGCGACGACGATCAGGTCGACCGCGTGCGCCATCGCGATGATGCTCTTGACGATCGCCGCCGCGTCGCGTGATTCCGCGATGCCGGTGACGAAGGTGCGGTCGATCTTGAGCGTATCCAAGGGGAGCCGTTGCAGCTGGGCGAGTGACGAGTAGCCGGTGCCGAAGTCGTCGATCGCCAGTGAGACACCGAGATCGCGCAACGACGACAGGACTTCGGCGGCCGCGGCCTGGTCCCGCATCAGCGCGCTCTCGGTGACCTCCAGGGTCAGCGCGTGCGGCGGGAGCCCGGTGGTCTTCAGCGCGTCCTGCACGCCGGCGACCAGATGCGGGTCGTCCAGCTGCCGGGCCGAGAGGTTGACCTTGAGGTTGAGGTCGATGCCGAGTTGCTCGCGCCGTCTGGCGATCTCGCGGGTGGTGGTGCGCAGGACGTACTTGCCGATCAGGTTGATCAGGTCGCTTTCCTCGGCGAGCGGGATGAACTCGGCGGGCGAGATCGTGCCGTGCGCCGGATGTTTCCAGCGCAGCAACGCTTCCACGGCGACCATCTCGCCGGATTCGATGTCCACGACCGGCTGGTACGCCGTCCAGAGTTCCTCGTTCTGCAGCGCGTCGCGCAGGTCCTGTTCCATGCGGAGCCGCCGCTGCATCCGCTCGCGCAGCTCGACGTCGAAGAACTCGTAGCGCGCCCGGCCGAGCGTTTTCGCTTGGTACATCGCGACATCCGCGTCGCGCAGGAGGTCTTCGGCGGTCCGGGTGTCGTCGTTGGCCGCGGTGACGATGCCGATGCTGGCGTCGATGTGCAGCTGCCTGCCGTTGACGGTGATCGGTTCGGTCAGCGCTTCGCGCAGATGCTCGGCCAGCGCCTTGATCTCGTGCGGCTCGGTGATTTCCGCGGTCACGACGACGAATTCGTCGCCGCCGAGCCTGCCGACGAGATCGTTCTCGCCGATCCCCCGGCGCAGCCGTTCGCCCGCGATGCGGAGCACCTTGTCCCCGACCGAATGCCCGAGGGAATCGTTGATCACCTTGAACTTGTCGAGATCGATGAACAGCAGCGTGGTCAGCTCGGCACGGCCGGCGCCGGACAGCGCCTCGGCGAGGCTGTCCAGCACCAGCGTCCGGTTCGCGAGTTCGGTGAGCGGGTCGTGCGTCGCCTCGTGGGCGAGCCGTTCGCCGATGGCGCGGCGTTCGGTGATGTCGGTGAACGAGGCGACCACCGCCTGGGCCGACGGGTCTTCCGGGGTCAGCAGCCGCGACGTCAGCGAGATCCAGACGTCGTCGCCGGCGGGCCTGCGCAACCGCAGCACGAGACCGGTCAGCGTGGCCCCGGTGCGCCGGGTGATCACCGACGGCATCCGGGCGGGCGGGATCCGGCCCTGCTCGTCGTACAGCTCCAGTGTCACGCACGGGACGCCGATGAGGTCGTCGTGGCCGACGCCGATGATCCGGCACGCCGCGGGGTTGGCCGATTCGATGAGACCGCCGGGGCCGATCACGACCACGCCCTCGTCCAGGGACGCGACCACCGTGCTGTAGTGCTGTTCGGCGCGCCGCCGGGCCGTTTCGTCGGCGCAGACCAGGACGAACCCGTCGTTCATCTCCGCGGCCGAGATGCGGATGGCCAATGTCGAGCCGTTGCGATGGCGGTGGGTCGTCCGCATGACGCCGCCCCTGCGCAGCACCGTTTCCGGGTCCAGCTCGGCGCCGACGAGCTCGCTGACCGTTCCGCCGATCGCCTCGCCGGCCGTCCAGCCGTAGACGTTCTCGGCGGCGGGGTTCCAGCTGGTCACCACACCGGTGCCGCTGGTCGCGATGATCGCGTCGCTGACATGGCTGATCAGCGCGGCCTGGTAGCGCAGGGTCGCTTCGGCGGCCTTCTGCGCGCTGATGTCACGCATGATGACTTGGAACGCGGGCCTGCCTTCCCACGTCGTGCGCACCGAGATGCTCTGGACCAGGTACTTCGTGCCGTCGAGGCGGAGCATGACGGTGTCGGCGGGGTCGGTCGACGCGCCTTGGCGGTGGAGCGACGCGATCCTGTCCAGCAGGGCCGGGAGCGACTCGTCGGCGACGAAGTCCATGATCGGCCGCCCGATCAGCTCGGCGGTCGAAGACGCTCCGAGCGCGGTGACGGCCGCTCGGTTGACGTACGTGACAACGCCGGCTTCGTGGACGCAGACCGCGTCGGGGCTGAGTTCCACCAGAAGCCGGTAACGGTCAGTGAGGTCTTCGAGGGCTTGCCGGTTCTCGCGGATGTCGGTCACGTCGGTGGCGATGCCGAGCAGGCCCGTCGAGCCGTTGTCGTCACCGATGGTGCGCGCACGCAGCCGGACCCAGCGGACCTCGTCCGCCGGGTTCCGGAACGACTGCTCGAGTTCGAATTCGCGCCATGGCGGGGAAGTGCGGGTGCCGGAGGTCAGCGGGGCCACCAGATCGGCGAGCCTCGACTCGATCTCGGCTTCGGTGAGGACGCCTCCACCCAGCAGGTTCTCCAGTCCTGGCAGCCAGGACAGGGTCTCGTGCTCGAAGTCGTACGACCAGATGGCGGCGTGGTCGCCCGCGAGGCCGAGATCGCCGACCGGCCCGTTTCCGAGCGGGGCGCCTGCCGGGTGACCGGAATTCCCGGCTCCGGGCACGGCGAGGGCGTCAGCCTCCATGATCCGTCCGAATCCCCTCTTCCGGTGCTGGCACCGTCGATTACACCACCCGCGGGGGGCGCTGTATACGCGAACCGAAGGTCGGTCACGGCCGAGATGAGCGGAAGCGGACGGATGCACGCTGTGTGACTGGCCTACGCTGGCGTGTTCCATCGGGTGAATAATTTTTGGTTAACTTCACCCATTCGGCGGTGAGTTGCGGTAAAACTACTCTTCGCTCGTTCCCGGTGTGAAAGGTTTCAGCTGGTGGATGACGACGACGTTTCGGTCGCCGACCTGCTTATTCGCGAGGGCTGGGACGACCACGAGGAGTCACGGGCAAAGTCACGCTGGAGAGTTGTCGCGGTGGTGATCGCCGTGGTCGTCGCCTGCGGCACGGCCGCTGTTCTCGTCGGGTTCGATTCGGACCCGGAACCGAACGCGGCGCCGCACCAGATGAGCGTCATCGAGATGCCGAAGCGGCCTTCGGAAAACGGGGGAGCCGGTGCGACGTCAGCGGTCCCGTCCACCGAGACGGTCGAAACCGGCGAGGGGGAGCCTTCCTCGCGGCCCAGCCGGACGTCGTCCAGCCGCCGCACGTCGAGTTCGGCCGCGTCGACGTCCGACTCCCCGGATCCCACTACGCCGCCTTCGTCGAACGAGCCCGCCGATCCGCCGAGGACGACCGGATCCACCGTCGTGCCGCAGCCGCCCAACCCGACTCCGCCGCCGCCCTCGACGACGCCGACCGAAGAGTGCAAGCTGTGGCCGAAGTGGCTCTTCTGTTAAGGCGCTTGCAGTAGATCCGGGTCCCGGCGTTTGCCGAGGTGGTTGAACAGCAGGTTGAGGGTGAAGGCGACGATCGCGGCGACCGTGATCGGGCTGCCGCAGATGGTCTGAAGCCACACCGGGAAATGCTGGAAGAAGATCGAATTCCCGAACCGGTTCGTGGCGAACGCGGGCAGCAGCCCGACCCCGACCGACACCGCGACGATGAAAGTGTTGTGGTTGCCGGAGAACTCCACCTTCTTCAGGTTCTGCACGCCGACCGCGGCGACCATCGCGAACATGACCACCGCGACCGCGCCGATCACCGGCTCCGGCACGGCCGCGACGAAGGCGCCGACCTTCGGCACCAGACCCATCAGCACGAGCAAACCACCCGCCATCGCGACCACCCATCGGCTGCGCACCCCGGTCATCTGCACGAGGCCGACATTCTGCGCGAAAGCGGTGTCCGGGAACGAGTTCATCGCGCCGCCGAGGATGGCCGAAAGGCCGTCGGTGGCGAGACCGCGCGCGAGGTCGGAATCCGTCGCCGGTCGTCCGGTGATCTCGCCGACGGCGACCAGGTCCGCGGTGGATTCGGTGTAGGTCACCAGCATCACGACGCACATCGAGAGCACGGCCGCGATCGGGAAGGTCGGCGGGCCGAAGTGGAACGGCGACGCGAGACCGAACCAGCCGGCGTCGGCGACCCCCTTGAAGCTCACCAAGCCCATCGGGATGGCCGCGACCAGACCGATCAGCAGCGCCAGCAGCGGGCCGATCTGGCTCGCGAACCCGTGCAGGACCCGGGTGAACAGGACGATCACCGCGATCACGCCGAACGCGAGCGCGATGTTGGCGGGCTTCGCGTAATCCGGCGATTCGGTGTCGTGGCCGGCGATCAGGCCGACGCCCGGGTCGATGAGCGAAACGCCGATGACCATGAGCAGCGTGCCCGAAACCAGCGGCGGGAAGAAGCGGATCATCTTCGCGAACGGTTTCGCGATGAGCAGGCCGAAGACACCCGACGCGATCATCGCGCCGTAGACGGCCTGCATGCCGTACTGGGAGGCGATCATGATCATCGGGTTGACCACGGTGAACGTCGCGCCCGCCACCACCGGCAGCCGGATGCCGAAGATCTTCCCGATCCCGACCGCCTGTATCAGCGTCGCGATGCCCGCGACCAGCAGATCCGCGTTGACCAGCAACGCGATCGTCGCCGTGTCCAGTTTCAGCGCGCTGCCCACGACGAGCGGGACGGCCACCGAGCCCGCGTACATGATCGTCATGTGCTGCAGGCCGAGCAAGGTCAGCTTCGGCAAGGGCGGGCGGGCGTCGACCGGGTGGACCTCGGGCCTGCTCATGGAGCCCCCTTCTCACGTGCGGGAACAAGCAGTGGACTCGCCGGGCATGACCGTAGCGCGTCCGCCGCGTGAGGATCACGTTGCGAAGAAGCGGTGTTGAATGGACAGCGGGCACAACGGAAGGAGCGCCGATGGAGACCGTCCTCGTCGTAGGGGCCGGGCAGAGCGGGTTCGGAGTGGCGACCTCGCTGCGGGACAAGGGGTTCGACGGCCGGGTGGTGCTGATCGGTGACGAACCCGGCCTGCCGTATCAGCGGCCTCCGCTTTCGAAGGGCTACCTCGCCGGCACCGCGGGCGACGCCCAGTTGCGTTTGCGGCCCGAGGACTTCTTCGGGGAGAAGGACATCGAGCTGATCCCCGGCCGTGTCGCGTCGGTGAATCGCGACGCCTCGCAGGTGGTGCTCGATGACGGGAGCGCCCACGGGTACGACCATCTCGTCCTCGCGACAGGAGCGGACAATCGCGTTCTGCCGGTCGCCGGGTCCACTTTGGATGGTGTGTTCACCCTGCGCACCAAGGATGACGCCGATGTGTTGCGTGCCGCGCTGGAAAGCGCGGAGAACGTGGTGGTGATCGGTGGCGGCTTCATCGGGCTCGAATTCGCCGCGCACGCCGGGCGGCCCGTGACGATCGTGGAGGCGCAGGACCGATTGCTGGCCCGTGTCGCGACTCCCGAGGTTTCGGCGTACTTCGCGGCTCTGCACGAGGGGGCCGGTCACACGGTCCTGCTCGGCACGGGGGTCGCCGCGTTGCACGGTGACGGCCGGGTGGCCGAGGTGGAACTGAGCGACGGCAGCCGCCTGCTCGCCGACCTGGTGCTGGTCGGGGTCGGGGTGGTGCCGCGGACACGGCTCGCCGAAGAGGCGGGGCTCGCCGTGGCGAACGGCGTCGTCGTCGACGAACACCTGCGTACGAGCGACCCGAAGATCTCGGCAGTGGGGGACTGCGCGAACTTCCCGTGTGTCCAGGCGGGTACGGCGACCCGGCTGGAGTCGGTGCAGAACGCCGTCGACCAGGCGCGGGCCGTGGCGGCCGTTCTCGTCGGTGAACCCGCGCCCTACGAGAGCCTGCCGTGGTTCTGGACCGATCAGCTCGGCGCGAAACTGCAGATCGCCGGGCTGTTGACCGGGGCGGACAAGACCGTCGTGACCGGGGATCGGGAAGGCGGGAAGTTCTCGGTGTTGTCGTTCCGCGACGGCGTGCTCGTCGGAGTCGAGTCGGTGAACCGGCCGCCGGACCACATCGCCGCGCGCCGCCTGTTCGCCGTGGATCCGGAGCCGCGGTTCGAGACGCTGGAGGCCAACGGCTTCGATCTCAAAGCCACCTTCGCGTCAACTCGGGGTTGACGATTCTTGCATCGTCAACCTAAAGTTGACGGCATGACGAACCCAGTCCGGCTCGATGACCTCATCTCCCACATCAAGCAGCAGCATCCCGACGGCGACGTGCTCGGCCAGCTGTCCGACGCGGTCTACCTCGGCGAACACCTCGGCGAAGTGGCCGACCATCTGATCGGCCACTTCGTCGATCAGGCGCGACGGTCCGGCGCGTCCTGGACCGAAATCGGCAAGAACATGGGGGTGTCCAAACAAGCCGCCCAGAAGCGCTTTGTCGACTCCAGTGGCTCTTCGCTCGAAGACCTGGTGAAGGTGTTCAGCCGCTACACCGATCGCGCGCGGCACGTCGTCGTCGCGTCACGGGACGCGGCTGTCTCGGCGAAGAGCCCGCAGATCGAGCCCGTGCACCTGGTCCTCGGCCTGCTCGCGGAACCGGCCGCGCTCGCCGCCGGGGCGATCGTGGCACAGAAGGTGACTCTCGAAGCCGTCCGCGAGGCCGCGGAGGCGAGGCTGCCGGAACCCGCCGACGAACCGGCGGAAGCGGCGAAGATGGCATTCGGCGCGCAGGCGAAGAAGACGCTGGAACTGACCATGCGGGAGTCACTGCGGCTCGGGCACAACTACATCGGCACCGAGCACATCCTGCTGGCCCTGTTCGAACTCGGCGACGACCTGTTGACCGGGCTCGGACTCACGAAGGAGAAGACCGAGAAGCTGATCCTGCAGGCGCTGGCGGAGATCGTCGCGTCCAGAGAGGGCTGAAAGCGTCCTTCACCGCATGTCGCGCGGTGAAGGACGCTTTCGTCTCATGCGATGCGGGGAAAGTCCCCTTCAGCTCTGTCAGGCGGAGGACTCGGGGCGGCCGTCGGCTGCCCACGCGGTGTGGAACGAACCCTCGCGGTCGACGCGGCGGTACGTGTGGGCACCGAAGTAGTCCCGCTGCCCCTGCACCAGCGCGGCGGGAAGCCGCTCCGCGCGCAGACCGTCGTAGTAGGCCAGCGCGGTCGAGAAGCCCGGGGTCGGGATGCCGAGCCGTACTGCCGTCGAGATCACCGAACGCCATGAGTCCTGGGCATCCTCGACGGCCTTGCGGAAGCCGCCTGAGGTCAGCAGCGTCGGCAGCGCGGGCTCGTCGGCGTACGCGGCCGTGATGTCGTTGAGGAACTTCGCGCGGATGATGCAGCCGCCGCGCCAGATGGACGCGACCTTCCCGAGGTCGATGTCCCAGCTGTATTCGGCGCCGCCTGCCTGGATTTGGTTGAAGCCCTGGGCGTACGCCACCACCTTCGACGCATACAGCGCCTGCTCGACGTCGTCCGCGAAGGTGTCCAAAGCGGACCCCGTCAGCGGAGCGCGCGAGGGGCCGCCGAGGCCGCGGGAGGCCTCCCGCAGGTTCGACGAGCCGGACAGCGAACGCGCGAACACGGCTTCGGCGATGCCGCTGATCGGCACGCCCAGATCCAGTCCGATTTGGACGGTCCAGCGGCCGGTGCCCTTCTGCTCCGCCTGGTCCGCCACGATGTCGACGAACGGCTTGCCGGACGAGGCGTCCGTGTGGGCCAGCACCTGCGAGGTGATCTCGATCAGGTACGAGTCGAGCCGCCCCGAATTCCAGGTGCGGAACACCTCGGCGATCTCCGCGGGGGAGTAGCCGCCCGCACCGCGCAGGAGATCGAACGACTCGGCGATCAGCTGCATGTCGGCGTACTCGATGCCGTTGTGCACCATCTTCACGAAATGCCCGGCGCCGTCCGCGCCCACGTGCGTGCAGCACGGTTCGCCGTCGACCTTCGCCGAGATGTCCTCGAACAGCGGCCCGAGCGACTGGTACGACTCCTTGGACCCGCCCGGCATGATGCTCGGCCCGTGCAGCGCGCCCTCCTCGCCGCCGGACACACCGGTGCCGACGAAGTGGATGCCCTTCTCGCGCAGCGCGGCCTCGCGGCGCCGGGTGTCCGCGAAGTGCGCGTTGCCCGCGTCGACGATCACGTCGCCCTTTTCCAGGAGCGGGACGAACTCGTCGATCACGGCATCCGTCGGCGCACCGGCCTTGACCATGATCACGACCTGGCGCGGCCGCTCCAGCGCGTCGACGAACTCCTGCGCCGAATACGCCGGGATGAAGTCGCCTTCGTCGCCGAACTGCTCGACCAGTTCCTTCGTCCGCTGCTCGGAACGGTTGTGCAGGGCCACCGTGTGCCCGTGCCTCGCCAGGTTCCTGGCCAGGTTGCGGCCCATGACCGCCAGGCCAGTGACCCCGATGCTCGCCTTCTTGCTCATCCGCACCCTTCCGCTTCGATTCCCATGCCGAGCCTATCCCCGTCGAGGGATACGGCGCCGGGGCGAGAAGGGATCAACCGGGAGTTGTCCACAACGTGGCCTGGCTGTGGACAACTCGGCGCTTGCGGCGGCACGCTGGGGTTCGGGGGTTCCCAATGTCGCATTAGAGACACTCAGCGTCCCGAATGCGACATTGGGAACACCCGAGCGGCGAAACGGCAGCAGGAGCGTGTCAGGAGAAGCACCGGATCGGCGCGCCGTTGAAGGTGACCATGTCCGCCAGCGCGGCGCCCAGGTCGATCGGCGCGCCCCACTCGAGACCGTCCAGTTCGGCATACGCCCGGTGCAGGTTCGCCGGCAGCCGCTCCTGTTCGGACAGTGCCGCGTAGGGCCCGAGATCCGCTTCGTGAGCGGCCTGAAGCGGCGTCAGCCCGGCTGCTTTCCCGTAGGAAGCGAGTTTCTGCAGGAAACCCAGGTATCCGTCGACGGCGTCGATCGCTTCGGGGCCGCACACCGGGCCGTGGCCCGGCACGATCGTCTCCGGCTCCAGCTCGCGGACCAGGTCCAGCGCCTTCCGCCAGCCGGCAGGTGAGCCCATCAGCACGAAGGGGCTGCCGCCGTTGAAGATCAGGTCGCCGACGAACAGCACCCGCCGCTCCGGCAGCCAGACGAGTACGTCGTTGGTGGTGTGCGCGGCGTGTCCGGGGTGGATCAGCTCCAGCCGGACGTCGTCGGCGTGCACGGTCAGCCGGTCGTCGAACAGCACCTCGGGCGGCCGCAGCTCCAGATGGCCCCAGTCGTTGCCGGTGAACGAGTTCTCGTAGGTGTTGATCCCGGTCGCGACCATCACCTCGCGCGTCTTCCGATGGCCGACGATCGTGGCGCCGGTCGCCAGGTAGTTGCCGTTCGTGTGGTCGCCGTGGTGATGCGTGTTGACCACGGTGGTCACCGGCGCCCCGCCCGCCGATTCCGCCGTCGCCAGCAGCGCCCTGGTACGCCGTTCGGTGGAACACGTGTCGATCACCACCGTGTGATCGCCCGCGGCGACGAAGCCGCAGTTGTTGATCCACCACGAACCGTCCGGCTGGACGTACCCGAAGACACCGTCGGAGACCTGCCTGGCGAAGGGGGATTGGTCCACTCGGTCACTATGCCCGACCGGCGTGCCCGAAATGTGACGAGATCGCTCCGCCACCAGGGTGACGTACCAGGTGACTGGTGTTTTCGGCCGTTTCCTGGAACGCTGCGCAATGTCATCATCGAACCCCTCAAGGTGAAGTACCCTGGGTGGGTTCGAGTATTCGCGCGCAGGACGGCGGGCAGCCGCGGTCCTGATTATGAGGTCCGGGAGAGCAAGGCGATGGCCAGCACCGTCACCTCGCGCCGGAAGCAGCTCGGAAACGAGCTCCGGCATGCCCGCAACGCCGCGCGGATGACACAGCAGCAGGTCGCCGAGGTTCTCGGCTGCACCCAGGGCAAGGTCAACAAGATCGAGTCCGGTGCCGTCGGGGTCAAGCTCGGGGATGTGCGATCCATGCTGAACGCGTTCGGGATCAACGGTGACGAGGCCGACACGTTGATGAACCTGGCCCGCGCCGCGGCCGGGCAGCGCGGCCACTGGTCCGGCTACCGATCCGTGGTGCCCCACTGGTTCCGCACCTTCACCGACCTCGAACCCGCGGCCGCGGAGATCCTCACCTGGCACGGCGAGCGGATCCCCGGCCCGTTGCAGTCCGAGCACTACATGCTCAAGCAGTTCACCGAAGCGGGCGCCACCGACGTGACCTCACTGGTCCGCAACCGGCTGGATCGCAAGGCCGTCTTCGAACAGCAGCAGCCGCCCTACTACCGGTTCATCATCAGCGAAGGCGCCTTGCGCCGCGCTCCGGGCGGCTCCGCCCCGGCGGTGATGCTGGACCAGGTCGAGCACCTGCTGGCGCTGGAGAAGCATCCGCGCGTGTATGTGCACGTGTTGCCGTTCGGCGCGCGGCTCGCCGCGGTGCCCAACGACTTCACCATCATGCGTTTTCCCGATCGCACCAGGGATTTCGTCTACATCGAACATTCCGCGGGCGGGTTGTACCTCGACGACGTCAAGGACTTCAACATCTTCGTCGACTCCTGGGACCGGCTGCGTGGCGCCGCGCTGGAGCGCCAGGAGACCCGGCAGTTCCTCAAGGAACTCGCCGAGCTATACAGAACCCAGATGCAATCCTGAGATGGACCCGCGATTCCTGCCCGACGGCGTGGATCTCGAGCGGCCCAACGCCGCCCGGATCTACGACTGGGCGCTCGGCGGAACCGCGAACTGGGCGGTGGACCGGGAATTCGGCGAGCAGCTGGTCAAGGCGTTCCCGCTCATCCGCTCGCTCGCCAGGGCCAACCGCGCCTTCCTCGGCCGCGCGGTGCGGCATTGCGCCGAGCACGGCGTGAACCAGTTCCTCGACCTCGGCTCCGGCGTGCCGACGGTCGGCAACGTCCACGAGATCGCCGACGACGTCGACGGTGACAGCCGGTGCGTGTACGTCGACAACGAACCGGTCGCCGTGGCGCACGCCAGGATCCTGCTGGAGCGGAACGGCGATCCCGCCAGGCACGCGGTGCTCGGCGGTGACCTGCGCGACGCGGACGACATCTGGGAGCGCGCCATCGACACCGGCGTGCTGGATCCGGCGAAACCGGTGGCCCTGCTCACCGTCGCGGTCCTGCATTTCGTGCCGGGCCCCGGGCTCGCCGACGTCATCGCGCGCTACCGGCGCCTGCTGCCCGCGGGCTCCTTCTACGTCCTGTCCCATGTCACGCTGTCCGGTGTGGAAGGTGACGAGCTGGGACAGGTCCAGCGCGTCGTGAAGCAATACGAGCAGTCGAGCACGCCCGCGTCCTTCCGCGACAAGGAAGAGATCCGGGGTTTCTTCGGCGATTTCGACCTCGTGGCACCGGGTCTGGTCCCGGTCGGCGCATGGCGGCTGGACGATCCCCACTCGCCTGCGCTTAACTGCGCCATCGGCGGGGTCGCCCGCAAACCCGGTTTCTGACGAGGTGTGACGGTATGACGACGCAGCAGGACCCCATCGACCCGGTCGCCCCCGAAGGAGTCGATCTCGAACGGCCCAACGTGGCGAGGGTGTACGACTGGTTCCTCGGCGGTTCGGCCAACTGGGCCATCGACCGCGAGTTCGGCTCACAGGTGCTGAAGCAGTTCCCGGAGGTCAAGACCTTCGCCCGCGTCGGCCGCGACTTCCTCGGCCGCGGAGTGGGATACCTCGCGCGCCAGGGGATCACGCAGTTCCTCGACATCGGCTCCGGGGTGCCCACCGTCGGCAACGTCCACCAGATCGCGAGCGCGGTCAATCCGGACAGCCGTGTCGTCTACGTCGACATCGAGCCGGTCGCCGTCGCGCATTCCCAGCTGCTGCTGGAACGGGAGGGGCTGCTCGGGCGGCACGCGGTCCTGCAGGGCGACGTACGGGATCCCGCCGACATCTGGAAACGCGCCCTCGAGACCGGGGTACTCGACCCGCGGCAGCCGATCGGGCTGGTCATGGTCGGCCTGCTGTACTTCCTCGGCCCGGAGGAGCCCGTCCACGAGATGGTTCAGCGGTACCTCGAATTCCTGCCGTCGGGTTCGTACTTCCTGTCCTCGCATCTGACGGAGGACGGTGTCACCCGCAAGGAAGGCGACAACCGGGAGAACGTCCAGGAGCTGTACAAGAAGACGAGCGCGCCGTTCCATCTGCGCTCCCGCGCGGAGTTCGCCGCGTTCTTCGACGGGCTGGAGCTGGTGGAGCCCGGCATCGACTGGATGGCCACCTGGCATCTCGACGAAGCGGATTCCCGGGCGAGCGACCGGTTCGCGGACGACCCGACCTTCACCGGCGGGCTCGGCGGACTGGGCCGCAAGCCCTGAGCTGTCAGGCCCGGCCGGTCAGATGCCCGATCAGGGGCGTCAGCTCGAACTGACCTTCGAACGGCCGGCCGGTCCTGATCAGGTCCCGGTGCGCGCCGGGCGCGTCGACTTCGGAGTTCCACGGCGGCTGTTTGCGCAGCGGTGCCTGGATGAGGCTGAACCCGAACCGCTGACGCAATTCGAGCCCGATGGTGCGGTGGTGGTGCTTCGCCGAGGCCAGGCGTTCGTCCTCACGGCGGAACAGCAGCGTGGTGAGACGGACGGCCACGACGGTCACACCCCCCGGCTCGGACGCGGCAACCGCGCCTGGTCGGCCGAACCGGCGAGGCCGAGACAACGCTCACAGGGCATCCCCGAACCGACGGGTACCCATTCCAGGTGGTCGTACGGCATCGCCGCGCCGCAGCGGGCGTGCAGGAACTCGGGGTGCGAACCCCCGGTGTGCAAGTCGAAGAGATGAGCGGAGCGGCGGCTTTCGCCCGCTGTCCCGGCCATGAGCCTGCCGACGGCGAGTACCGTCGCCGGCATGGTGTCCTGAATGATCACGCTGATCCTCCCCCACGAGGTCGGCGGTGGGTGGTCATGCGCCGCGGGGTGGGTGTCCCTGCCGGTCACCTGCCGTCGGTGGCCTGCCGGAACGGCGAAACTCCCTGCTGACGCACCCGGTGACGTCCGTCGCCGGGGTGTCCGCGTGCTGCGAGCGAATCACCAACAACCGAGCCCCGGCCGCTGCGATTAATCCTACTCCTGGAATAATCTTCATGTCGAGGGTGGGCGGAGTTGATCACCCACTTGGCCGTGCGGGATAGTCCCGTTGAGGCAGGGAGAAGCCGGGACGGTGACGGTTCGCGCAGGTCGCGGTCCGCACCCCCGACCGACGTTCGGAGGTACGACCAATGGCCGATTATCCATCGGCGGCGGATTACGATCCGACCACGGCCGTGTCGCTGTTCGACGACTCCGCGTGGGAGAAGTCCTTCGCGAGTGAGCCCAACGGGGGGAACTGCGTCGAGGTCAATCTCGGCAAGGAAGGCCTGGTGGGGGTCCGTGACACCAAGCTGGCCCAAAGTCCCGTCTTCGTCTTCGATGCCGGTGAGTGGAACGCCTTCCTCGTGGCGGTCAAGGCCGGACAGTTCGATTTGAGTCCCTGACGAAAGGCTCGCGTGCCCATCGGGACACGCGAGCCATCCGATCTTCGGTCACTTCGAGTCACACCGTGGCGGGGAGCCCGTTCCCTCGCAGCCTGGATTTCGTCCGGCGCCACGCGACGGCGATCAGGACGGCGAGGACGATCAGCGGGATCAGGCTGATCGACCAGCTCACCGCCATCGGCGGTCCCGGCTGTTCGAGCACCGCCAGATCCCGCAGTTCTCCCGTGCCCTTGCCCGCGGGTCCCTCGATCTCGAACCGGAACGTCCACGAGCCCTGCGTCTGCAGGGCGCGGATGTCCAGTCCCCACACCTCCAGTTTCCGCGGATGCTTCGCCAGCGGCTGCGGACGGCCCAGCCGCCCGGTCTCCGGATTGACGAACGCGAGCGTCCCCGACTTCCCGGCGATCCCGTCGTCCGGGATGAACGTGAAGTCCAGTGATTGCATGGCGCGCAACGGCCAAGTGCTGAAGCCGACCGTCATCCCGTACGGTCCGACCTGGACCCGTTCGGTGTGGACGATGTTCACCGGCTCGTAGGCGTTCGCCGCGGGCGTGGTCGCGAACAGCAGGCCGATCGCCGCCGCCAGTGCCAGCAGTGTCTTACGCATGCGCGTTGTCCCCCTTCGCCGGGGCCAGCAGCCCCAGCATCCCGCCGAAACGCCATCCGGCGAACCCGCCGAGCAGCCCGATCACCGCGCCGGCGGCGCCCGTCGCGAACACGACCGCCCACGGCATCCGGTCGGCGCCGTAGACGATCGCGTTCTGGATCGGCATGCTCGCGCCGACCAGGAGCCCGCCGATGCCGCCTGCCAGCACCGAAACCCGGCCCGCGGACCAGCCGCGCCGGGAAAGCAGGTAGACCGCTTCGAGCACGGCCGCGATGGGCAGCAGCGCCATCGGCATCATCGAGGGCATCGCGGGCACGCCGTCGATGTAGTCGCGCATCGGCAGGCCGACGGCGCCCGCGTACGCCTCGGCGGCCCACGGCGAGAACCACCAGGTGATCGCCTGGATGACCGCCAGCGCCGCGGCGACCCGGACCGCGCCGCCGGGCCGCGCCCAGAATCCGGCGCCCGCGGAGACCAGCAGCACCGAAAGCAGCGCGATGCCGACGGAGACGACGTCGAGCCCGTCGACGTCGATCTGCTGCAACCCCAGCACGGTCACCGTGCTGAACGCGATCAGCACACCGAGGCTGCCGACCACGCCGACGGTGCCCCACCGGTGCTCCCGCGCGGCCGCGAACACCATGACCGTCCCGATGATGCTCAACGTGATCGACAGCAGCAGCCCGATATGCGGCGGTGAGTCGATCACCGCGTCGAAGCCGTAGAGACCGTGCCACCACTGGTCCCATAGGCCGTACAGCAGGAACATCGCCGCGCCGGTGCCGGTCACCAGATAGCCGGCCGGGGCGGCGAAGACCTTGCCGAAGACGTTGATCGCCCGGCCGCCGACGCGCGCGTCGACCGGGCGGCCCGCCCGGCGTGCGGCCGTGGTCATCAGCACGACCACGAGGCTCGCGAGCCCGGAGATCGCGCTGCCCGAATACAGGAACAGGTGCGGCATCGTGAAGAACGTGTCCGGGCCGACGTCGCCGTGCCATTGGATGTCCCAGGTCAGCCCGATCAGCGAGATCACCGATCCGGCCAGCACGGTGCCCGCCGGTACGAGACCGGTGCGTTCACTGCGTGCCACCGAGACGGTCCTCGCCCCTCCCGCGGTGAGATCCATACCCCCGACCTCCCTCTCTTTACTTGACCAGCAAAGGAAAAACGTGCTGCGTGGCGCCGGACGGCCCGCGCAGTGAAACGGTGATCTCCCATTGCCCCGACATCGGCAGCAGGACGTCGCCGGTGCGGAACTTCCCCGGTGCCTCCGCGATCGCGGGCGACGGGGCGAGCGCGTGCCCCATCTGCGGCATCACGGGTTCGAGGGTGACGACGTCCGGCGTGGCGCCCGTGACGGTCAGCGCGAAGACGTTGCCGCCCTGATGCGGGTCTTCGACCGACAGCTGCACCGTGTACGGGCCCTGCGTCGAGCGCTGGACCTGCGCCCCGCCGCCGCTCGGCCACACCAGCCAGGCCACGATCGCCACCGCGAGCACCGCGACCACGGAGATCAGCAGGACGGGCTTGTGTCTGTCCACTGTGGAATGCTCGGTGCTCACTGCGGTGCCCCTTCCGCCGGAACTTCGATCTGCATGGGCACGGTCAGCACCGTGTAATCGCGTTCGGCCTGCAACCAGATCCGGTACTTGCCGGGCGCTGAGAAGGTGTAGGTGAACGGGACGTCGGGGCCGTACGCGGCGACGGTCTCATCCGGTTTCCCCGGCATCCCAGGGGACTGCGGGATCATCGAGTGCACGTGGGCCCAGGTCGGCGCGGCAGCGGCATCCGCGCCGACCCGGCTGTCGCCGGTGATCGGGCCGACGACGATCAGGTGGCCTAGCATGCCCAGCCAGGGTTGGAGATCCGCCTTCCCGAACCGCGCGGTGATCGTGGTCGGTTTCCCCTGCCGGATTTCGACGTCGATCGGGTTCCCTTGCACGACTCGCTTTCCCGCTCCGGCGGGAACGGGTTCGGCGGGGGAGGCCGTTCCGGTCGCGACGCTCAGCGTGGTGCGGGCCAGCTGCACGCCGCCGCCTCGCCGGGCGAGTTCCGCGGCGACGGCGTAGGTCCCGGCCTCGGGCGGCGTGAACTTCACCCGGTAGTCACCGGGGCCGAACCGCACCGGATGCAGATGCCACAGCCTGCCGGTCGGAGAGATGACGACAAAGTGGATCAAGGCGTTGTCGTGCACCAAAAGGTCGTCGACGGGGCGGCCGGTCGCGCCGTCGGCGACGGCGATCCGGACCTCGGTGAGGGCGCCTGATCGCGCGTTCGGCGAGTGCACGGCCAGATTCACCGGCGGCCGGGAGAAGTCCACAGTGGACATCTGCGCGTTCGCGTACGGGTCCCGGATGTTGTCGATCGTCGGGTCCAGCTCCGTGCCGGGCGCGGGCGGCGGCGGGGTGGACGCGGAGAGCATCGCGCCGGTGATCGCGACCGCGAGCGCGGCGACCATCCCGCCGGCGGGGATCAGCGCGAGCTGCGGACGGCGCACGCGCATCGCGACGACGAGACCGAGCACCAGGAACACACCCGCGGCGACGAAGCCGCCGAAGGTGGCCTTCTCCCACGGAGGGATGACCCTGGCCGGGACGATGAACGGGATCGACGCGGTGTCCGTCCCGTCGTCGAGGCCGAGCTCCCACGGTCCCGGCTGGTCGACCTGGAGCCGCGCGGAATGCGCGCCGGGTTTGCCGTCCAGCCGGACCGTGGTTTCGGAAAACGTCGTCCCGGCGGCCGACGCGCGCAGTTTCAGTGTTCCCGGCGCGCTTCCGGTGTGCGTCACGACGTCGACGTGCAGCGGCCCGGGCGCGATGTCCATCCGCCGCAGGATGACCGTGAGATCACGGGTGCCGAGCGTCTGCGCGACTTGGACGTCCGCGCCACTCGAAACGCCATCCGCCTGGGCTGTGCCGCCCAGCAGCAAGGACGCCAGCGCGCAGAGCACGAGTACGCGGGCGATGACCAACGGCGTCGTGCGCCGCCCCCTCGGTGAATTCCCCATCCCGCCCGAAGTTAACGACGATGGTCTCCGAAAGCGTCACGGCGCGGGGTGAACCGGGGTCCCCCGTAAAGGGGACGGCGGCCCTTACCGCGGATGGGGGGTTTCAGCTGAGTAGAAACGGTTTCAGGTTTTCCAGCAGGGCGCGAGGACGTTCTTCGGCGAGGAAATGGCCGCATTCTTCGATCGCCGTACCGGAGACGTCGTTCGCGTAGTCCTTCCAGATCTCCAGCGTCGGCAGCTTGCCCAGCAGACCGCTCGCCCCCCACAGTGCCAGCACGGGAAGTTCGAGGCGGCGGCCCGCGTCGAAATCGGCGTCGTCGGCTTCCGCGTCGTGCGGGAACGAGGCGCGGTAGTCGTCGAAGCCGGCTCGCAGGGCGCCCGGTGCGGAGAACGCGCGGACGTATTCATCGACGGCCTCCCGGCTCAGGCCCTGCCGCTGATGGGTCCAGCGTTCGAAGAAATAGCCGAGATAGGCGGCGATGTCCCGGCCGGCGAGCAGTTCCGGCAGATCCGGCTGAAGGTGGAACAGCCAGTGCCAGTAGGCGCGGCCGATCTCGGTATCGAGGCGTTTCCAGAGCTCCCTGGTGGGGATGATGTCGAGGGCGGCGAGCCGGTCGACCTGATCGGGCCGGTCCAGTGCCCAGCGGTGGGCGACCCGGCCGCCGCGGTCGTGCCCGACGACGGACACTCGCTCGAAACCCAGATGTGTGGCGAGGGCGGCGACGTCCGCCGCCATCGTGCGTTTGTCGTAGCCGTCGCGGGGCTTGTCCGATTTGCCGTAGCCGCGCAGGTCAGGGGCGATGACGGTATGCGTTTCGGCCAGTTCGCCGATGATCTCGTGCCAGCAGAAGGACGTCTGCGGCCAACCGTGCAGGAGGAAGAGCGCGGGGCCCTCTCCGGCGCGCAGGTAGTGCAGGCGGATGCCGTTGACCGAAGCGGTCTTGCTTTCTAACCGGTTCATGGGGTTAGAAGGTAGACCGATGTTCTAACCGATGGCAAGGGTTAGAATCATCGGATGGAGTGGGTCTTCGACGGCGGGCGACCGTGTCTCGACCTCGTGAACACCGTGCGCGAGCGGCACGAGGACGGCCGGGAGCTGCTCACCGACCCGGCTGCCCTCGCGGAATGGCTGCGGCTCATGGGCTTCGCCGTCACCGAGGCGAGCGCGGGCGAACTGTCGGCCGCGCGGGTGCTGCGGGAAGCCGTCGACAAAGTGCTGTTGGGTGAGCCGCGGAGCGCGGATGTCCTTCTTGTCAACGAGATGGCGTCCGACGCGCCGTCGCCGTGGCTGCGTTACGAGGACGGCAAGCCGGTGAAGGAGCTGAGGCCGGTGTCGGTCGTCGCCGCGCTCGGCGCGCTCGCGGCCGACACGATCGACCTCGTGACCGAGGACATCGCGGTGCGGATCTGTGCCGCCGACGATTGTGGCCTGCGCTTCTGCGACGCCTCGCCCAGGCGTTCGCGCCAGTGGTGCTCGATGGCGCGCTGCGGCAACCGGGCGAAGGCCCGCGCCCACTACGCTCGCACCCGGAAGCGCGATTAGAGGACTATTGAGGGGTAAGTCAAACGTGGCGTGTCGCCGTAGAGGGCTCGCCTGCTGGACCTGACGCGCCCATAACTGTCCACAAAGGATGCCGATTCCGCCATTTGTGTCTGATTTGGGCGCTTTGTGCGGGGGTCGTGAGTGGTAATGATCGTTCTAACGCTCTTTACCACTCACGACGGGCACACTATCGGCGCAATTTATCCCTTGTGGACACTTCAGACCTGGGAGCCCGCAAGTCGGTCCGGAACCCTGCTGTCCAGGGTGGCCCATCTCATGGCGAAGTCGACGAAGACGGCCTGTGCGACAGGGATTCGATCACGCCACGTTCGACTTACCCTCACTAACCGCCGCCGAGGAAACGGTACGCGCGGGGGTGGGCTCGGAACCAGACGTTGAGCCTGCCGATCCGGCGCACGAGCGAAGACCGCAACGTCACCGGCACGAGCCCGCCGACCAGCCGCACCGCCGCGCGGAACCGGTCGAACCGGCGCTGGTCCCGGTCTGTCCACTGTAGACCGAGGCGCTCACGGAACGCGGGCGGCAGCGTGGCGCGGATGACGAACATCTGGCCCCGATGCTGCCACCGCTGGAGCCGCACCCACCGTTCGTCGGGCAGCCATCGCCACGGCTTCTTCACCGTGCGGATCGTTTCGAACAACGTCGAGATCGTCTCGTTCGGGCCGAAACCGTCGAGCATCTCCGCGTAATACCGCTCGAATTCCGGCCATGTCGGTGGCATGTCCTGCTCTCGCAGACCGAGAAGCCGTCCGACGTCGCACATCTGCGCGTAGTACTCGTCCAATTCGGACGAAGTCATCGGAGTGCCGTAGAACCGTTGTGTGTCAACGGGAACCATGACGAGCGTGGCGTGAACCCAGGCGTAGGCGTGCGGGTTCAGCGCGCTGTACCGGCGGCCCTCGTCGACTCCGGTGAACGACCGATGCAATTCGCGCAGCCGGTCCGCCTCGTACCGCGCCCCCTCGGGGCCGCCGTACACGTAGATGGACAGCGACGCGGCCGTGCGCATGAGGCGGGTCCACGGATCTTCGACGTAGTCGGAGTGATCCCGCACCCCGGCCGCGACGACCGGATGCGCGACCTGCAGGACCAGCACCTGGCCCGCCAGCAACCCGGCCCGGAAGTCGCCGAAGTACCTCCACGCCGCCGTCCCCTTGACGATCGGCGGACCGCTCATGACGCGCCGCGGACGAGCATCATCAACGACTGCGCCACCTCGACGCCGTCGTCGCCCGTGGCCAGCCGGCGCAACTGGAGGCCGGCGATCAGCGCGACGACCGGGCCGGTCAGCCGCTCCGGCGACGGCACGCCGAGCGTTTTCAGGATCACCAGTGCCAGCTCGTCGTAGGCGGCGAAACAGCGGGCGGCCGCGTCCTGAAGCCCGGGGTCGCGCGCGGCCTGCAGGTACAGCTCGTGCGCGCCGAGTTCGTCGGTGCCGAAGGGCAGCTGCGCGATGACCTGCTCCACCACCGACGCGGCCTGCTCGACGCTCAAGCCCTGCTCTCGGTACTCGTCGACGAATCCGGTCAGCTTCGTGGTCTCTTCTTCGACGAACAGCAGCATCGCCTCGCGCAGCAACGCGGTCTGGCTGGGGAAGTGGTAGGTCAGCGTGCCGAGCGAGACTCCGGCCGCGGTCGCGATCCGGCGGTTGGTCAGCCCGCCGACGCCCTGCTCCCCGACCACCTTGAGCGCGGCGTGGAGAATGGCTTCGCGGGTGTTCACCAAGCGGTCTCGGGTTTGCGGTCCTGCCACCGTTCGACCTCTTCCAGTTGCGCGGCCAGCGAGATCAGCCGTTCCTCGGCGTGCGAAGGGCCGAGCAGCTGCCCGCCGAGCGGCAGTCCTTCCCGGCTCAGTCCGGCGGGGACGTTGACGCCCGGCCAGCCCAGCACGTTCCACGGCCAAGCGTAGGGGCATGCGGCGATCATGGCCTGGTCGGTCTGCCAGCCGGTGAGCTTGTCGAAAGTGCCGATCCGGGGCGGCGGCGTGGCCGTGGTCGGCGTGAGGACGACGTCCACCCGGCCGAACACCGAGCCGATCTGCCGTTGCAGCAACGGTTCCGTGGCGCGGGCGAGCCGCAGGGCCGGTCCGGCCAGCGCCGAGCCCTGCCGGGCGTTGGCACGCGTGCGGGGATCGAGCCGCGCCTGGTCCGGGACGCGACGGGACCAGTCACGCACGCCGACGAGCGAACGCGGCAGGAAGGTGAGGCCGATCAGCCGGTAGTCAGGCTCGACCTCGACGATCTCGTGGCCGAGTTCGGCGAACCGCTCCGCGAGCCGGACGACGGCCGCGTGCGCTTGCTGGTCGAGCCGGGTTTTCGTTGCGGTGAAAGGGATCCTGATGGAGAGCCCGATCCGCAGGCGGCCCGGTTCGCGGCGGGCGGCCGCCTGGAACGCGGTGCCGGTCCCGGCGGCGACGTCGAGCAGCAGGGCCGCGTCGGCGACGGTGCGCGCCAGCGGGCCGACCACGGTCAGCCCGTGGAAGAGTTCGCGTTCGGTCGGGACGCGGCCGCGCTGCGGTTTGATCCCGACCAGGTCGGTCCATGCGGCCGGGATCCGGATCGACCCGGCCCCGTCGGAACCCAGCGCGGCGGCGATCACCCCCGACGCGATGGCCGCCGCCGCGCCGCCGGAGGAACCGCCCGGAGTGCGCTCGGTGTCCCACGGATTGCGGGTCGCGCCGAACGCCGGGCCTTCGGTGAACGGCCACTGGCCGAGTTCGGGGGTGTTGGTCTTGCCGATGAGCACCGCGCCCGCCCGGCGAAGCGCGGTGACCGGCGGGGAGTCCGCGGTCGCGACGGTGAAGTCGCCTTCGCAGCCGAACGCCGTCGGCAGCCCGGTGACGTCGAGGTCGTCCTTGATGGCGGTGGGGACACCCAGCAGGGGAGCGGTCTCGCCGGCGGCGAGCCTTCGGTCGGCTTCCTCAGCCTCGCGAAGGGCTTCATCGGCGCGAAGGCATTTGAAGGCGTTGAGAACGGGCTGGCTGGCCTCGGCTTTTTCGAGTGCCAGACGCGTGAGCTCGACCGACGTCGTGGCTCCGGTGGCGAGCAGTGAGGCCTGTTCGGCCAGACCGGTGAACGCGAGGTCCGCCTTCGAGGTGGTCATGGGCTCCCCCTGAATGTCTCGTTCGTTCAAACGAACGATACCACCGGGTAGCGTGACGTTCATGAACCTCGATCGCTTCCCCCGCGTCGACCTCGGCGGCTACCCCACGCCGCTGCATCCGGCACCGCGGCTGGGCGAGGCCCTCGGCCTGCCGAATCTGCTGCTCAAACGGGACGACGTGCATCCGCTCGGCGTGGGCGGGAACAAACTGCGCAAACTCGAGTTCCTGCTGGGCGCGGCGATCGAAAACGGCGCCGACACGGTGATCACGTTCGGCGCGCTTCAGACCAACCACGGCCGCCAGACCGCCGCGGCCTGCGCGAAGCTGGGATTGCGATGCGAGCTCGTGCTGACGGCGAAGGTCCCTCGCGAAGGTGACGCGTACGAACGGTCCGGCAACGTGTCCCTCGACCATCTCTTCGGTGCGAACGTGCACATCTGCCGCGACGGCGAGGAGACCGGCAGGACCTACGAGCGGCTGATCACCGAGGCCGCGGCCGAGGGCCGCGAGGTGGCCACGTTCCCGGTCGGCGGTTCCGACGGCGTCGGGGCGCTCGGGTACGTGGCGGCCGCGCGGGAACTCGCCGGGCAGCTCGGCGAGCTGGGCATCGCCAAGGCGCGGCTGGTCGCCCCGCACGCCAGCGGTGGGACCTCCGCCGGGCTCGTCGTCGGAACGGCGGACCTCGACTGGCTGACGCTGGACATCGCCTGCGTCAGCCATCCGGTCGACGAGGCCCTCGACAACCTGGCCGACCTCACCATCGCGGCGTCCGTGTTGCTCGGGAGCGAGCCGCCGTCACTCGACGGCCTGCGCATCGACGACCGCACGATCGGCCCCGGGTACGGGATCCCGACCGCCGGGACGTGGGACGCGGTGCGGCTTTTCGGTCGTACGGAAGGGATCGCGCTCGATCCCGTGTACACCGGCAAAGTGGGCGCCGCGCTGATCGAGTGGGCCGCTGAAGGCCATTTCGCGCCCGACGAGCACGTTGTCTTCCTGCACACGGGCGGGCTGCCCGGTCTCTACGGCTACGCCCCCGAATTCGCCGACGCGGTGCGCCGCTGACGCGACCTTCAGCATCCCGGCGATCAGGATCACGTGCGCCACCAGCGAAACCCGCTGCATGACGCCGACCGGCGCGATGTCGGTCAGCGTCTTGAAGAACGGGATGTCGGACAGGCGAACGAAGATGAAGCTGAGCCCGAAGACGACCAACCCGGCCGCGCTGCCCCACGCCAGGCGGCCGACCAGCTTGGCCGCCGGCGTGCCGCGCAGGTTGTCGCGCAGGGTGAACCCGGCGGCGGGCAGGCTGAGAAACGCGATGAGACAGGCGTACAGGTGGATCTCGCCGCTGACCGGATCCGGGAACTCGGGGTAGCTCGCCGGGAAGATCGCGGCCGCCGCCAGCCCGAGCGACCACAGCACGAACAGCAGTTTCGTGGTGCGGCTGAGCGGGACTCCGGCCGCGGCCAGCGCGCCGAGCGCGGTGAGCGAGCCGATGGAAAGGGAGAGCACGCTGGCGCCGAGCATGCCCGTGCCGCGATCGACGTAGGCGTAGCTGGACAGCGTGTCGAACACCGGATCGCGTGAGCTGATCAGGTGGAGCACGACCATGGTGAACAGTGCCCAGCCGATGGCCGCGGCCGACGCGATCAGCCAGGGCTTGGCCCGCGATCTCTCCCCAGGGAACGTCATGCGTTCAGCCTGCTCGCGCGGGTGGGGATTTCCGATCCGGGAAGCCCCCGGTTTTACCCTGGGGCTACCCCGAAGTCGACGAGTACCAGTAGCTGGTCATCGTGCCTTTTCGCGCGGGGCCAGCGCTCGCCGTCCGGGTCCTGTTTCTCCGCCGTGCGCACCGCGTCGAGGACGGCGTCCGGCCCCCTCTCCCGGCTGATGGCGAGCACCTCCGGCCAGTCGAAGAGGTCGTACTCGTCGACACCGATCGAGACGCCGTCGGTCGCCAGCAGCAGGGCGTCGACCTCCGAGCGCGGCCAGCTTCGCCGGACGGCTTCGGCCGCCGCCCTCGGTTCGGCTTCGGCGACCCAGAAGCCGTCCGGCGCGTTGCGTTTCACGCGGACGTCGGCGCCGGTGCGGAGCTGGCCGCTTTCCCGCAGCGAGACGAGCCTGTCGTCGGTCAGTGGGTCGGTGCCGGAGGGCCCGAAGGCGATGATCGGGCTGTCCGCGAGCACCAGCCCGTCGACGGTGTCGTCCGTCCAGCGCGCGATCGCGACCGTGCTCGACGGCGATCGTCCCGGTTCGAGACCTTCGCGGCGGGCGACGTCGGCGATCGATTCGGCCAGCAGCACCCCGAGATCCGCTTGGGGTTCCGCGGTCAGCGCCCGCGACAGGCTGTGCACGAGCAGGCTCGCGTACCAGCCGCCGGACGGCAGATCCGGCCGTGGCGCGGTCGCCCCGTCGAGCACCACCACGGCGTTGCCGAGTACGGCGACGTGGTCTTCGGTCGGGCGCGTCGCTCCGTCCGCGCCTACTCCGTCCCTTTCCGCCACTGCGATTTCGACCATGACCCGACCCTAACTGTCAACTGAGGTTGACGCGGGCGAGATGTCAACGTAGGTTGACGTCATGACCGAAGCGACAGATCTGGCCGCGCGAGCCGGCGACCGCGATCCCCGGGTGGGATTGCGCGCCGTCGCCGCCTTGCGCCGGCTGTTGGAACAACTCGAGGCCGTGCAGGTCCGCAGCGCGCGGGTGCACGGCTGGTCCTGGCAGGAGATCGCGGCCGAGCTGGGGGTCAGCAGGCAAGCGGTGCACAAGAAGTACGGGAGGCACTGATGTTCGAACGCTTCACCACCGAAGCCCGCGATGTCGTCGTCGGGGCTCAGCGCGTGGCGTCGGACGAGGGATCGGGGAACGTCGACGCGCTGCACTTGCTGACGTCCATCGCGCGGCACACCGGCGTGCTCACCGCGCTGGGCTGCCCGGCGGACGAACTGGCCGACGACCTCCGGCGCGTCCGGCGGCGTGGCGGGATGAGCGACGCCGACGTCGAAGCCCTGAGCGGGTTCGGCATCGACGTCGAGCACATCGTCGAGCGGGTCGAGCAGACCCACGGCCCCGGCGCGCTGACCGGCGGACGGCGCGCCGGGCGCGGCCATCGGCCGTTCACACCCGAGGCGAAGAAGGTGCTGGAGAAGAGCCTTCGCGAAGCCATCGATGTCGGCAGCAAGCGCATCGATGGCGAGCACCTGCTGCTCGCGATGACCGCCGTCCCCGGTGCCGCGGCCGACGTGCTCGCTCAGCGGGGCATCGACTACGTCGCCGTCCGGCGCCTGCTTGAACAACGGGAGGCGAGCTGACTACCTCGTGAGTGGTAAGGACGGTTAGAACCGTCCTTACCACTCACGAGGTCGAAGAGCGCTCCCGCCAGATGACGTACGGCAGAAACGCCTGCGTCAGCGGTCCGATCGTGAGCGCGTACAGGACCGTGCCGACGCCCACGGTGCCGCCGAGCAGCCAGCCGGCGGCCAGAACGGTGATCTCGATGAGCGTCCGGACGAGCCGGATCGACTTGCCCGTCCGGGCCGAGAGCCCGGTCATCAGGCCGTCGCGCGGTCCGGGGCCCAGCCGGGCGCCGACATAGACCGCGGCGCCGAGGCCGTTGAGGACCACGCCGGCGACCAGGTTGACGATCTGCCAGCCGAGCACGTCCTGGTCGGGCAGGAAGATCCGCACGAAGTCGACGGTGAGCGAGATGACCACGATGTTGGCGACGGTGCCGATCCCCGGCCGCTGCCGCAGCGGGATCCACAGCAGGAGCACCAGCACCGACGCGATCGCGGTGACCGTGCCGAACGAGAGGCCGGTGATCTTCATCAGCCCTTCGTGGAGCACGTCCCACGGGTCGAGGCCGAGCCCGGACCTGGTCAGCATGGCCATGCTGCCGCCGTAGAGGACCAGCCCGGCGACGAGCTGCACCGACCGGCGGGTGGTGTCCTGGGAGATGCCGACCGGTCTGAGATCGAGTTTGAGTGCCACGCGTCCACCATCAGGGGTAAGTGGCTACCTTGACCATGGCCAATCTGGAACAATTGGCCTTATGGAACCGCTGATCCCGCTGACTGGACGCGTTTCGGGTGCGAAATTGGCCCTTTTGCTGGGGAACTGGCGCCAAAGTGGTTCTCGACACGGTGCCGCGGATCTCGCGGCGGCCGTCGAGCTGCTGGTCCTCGACGGCAGGCTGCCACTCGGCACGAAACTCCCGGCCGAACGCGAGCTCGCCGACGCGCTGGAGGTCAGCCGCACGCTGATCGGCGCCGCGCTGGACAAACTGCGGGCCGATGGTCTGGTCGCCAGCCGTCGCGGGGCGGGCTCGTGGATCGCGTCTCCCGGCGGCCGGGGGCGGAGCGCGATCCTGCCGACCGGCGAGGACCTCATCGACCTCGCCCAGGCCTGCCCGCCCGCCGTCGCCGGCCTGGTCCCGGCCGTGGACGCCGCGCGGAAGGCGCTGGTGGACCACCTCGGCGAGAACGGCTACCAGGTGCGTGGCCTGCGGATCCTGCGCGAGCGGATCGCCCGCCGCTACACCGAACGCGGGCTGCCGACCAACGCCGGCCAGGTGATGATCACCAACGGCGCGCATCACGCGTTCGTGCAGGTCCTGCGGATGCTGGCCGGTCCGGGCGACCGGGTGCTGGTCGAGCAGCCGACATATCCGAACTCGCTGGAGGCCATCGGCGCCGCGCACGCCATCCCGGTGCCGGTAGCCCTGGATCCGGCCACCGGTTGGGACATCGTCGGCATCGAGGCCGCACTGCGGCAATCCGCGCCGAGGCTCGCGTATTTCGTCGCGGACTTCCAGAACCCGACCGGCCTGCGCATGGACGCCGACAGCCGTCAGCGCCTCGCGACCGCGCTGA
Organism: Amycolatopsis lurida; assembly: GCF_900105055.1. Classification (NCBI taxonomy): domain Bacteria; kingdom Bacillati; phylum Actinomycetota; class Actinomycetes; order Pseudonocardiales; family Pseudonocardiaceae; genus Amycolatopsis; species Amycolatopsis lurida. Next base: position 3,561,451 of record NZ_FNTA01000004.1, on the reverse strand, counting down.
ACCGCGCCCGGACCCCGGCGATCGTCGACGAGACGCTGGTCGAGCTGGACCTCGAAGGCGATCCGGCCGACGGGCCACCGCCGCTGGGCGCGTACCTGGGCGACCTCGGCATCACGATCGGTTCGGCGTCCAAATCACATTGGGCGGGCCTGCGGCTCGGCTGGATCCGCGCTTCCGAGGACGTCATCGGCAGGCTGATCGCGGCCCGGTTCGCCGTCGACCTGGGGTCGCCGGTCTTCGAGCAACTCGTCCTCGCCGAACTGCTCGACGACGGCGGGGCCGCGCTGGCGCACCGCCGTCAGGAGGCGCTGGCGTTGCGGGACGCGCTGACCGGGGCGCTGAACTGGTACTGCCCGGAGTGGACGTTCACCGTGCCGCGGGGCGGGCTTTCGCTGTGGTGCCGTCTGCCGGAGCCGATGAGCACGCGGCTGGCCGTCGCCGCGGCCGGGCACGGAGTGCAGGTGGCGCCGGGTTCGCGGTTCGGTGTCCACGGTGGACTGGAGCGCTGGCTGCGGCTGCCGTACGCGCTTCCGGCCGAACGGCTTTTCGAGGCCGTGCGGCGGCTGGGCACGGCCGCCGCCTCGCTGGCCGCGACCCCGGCCACGGCCGCTCCGGTCGCCGTCCAGGTCACCTGACTTCCCGCATTTCGTCCTCTGAATGCGGGAGCTGGAAACGGAAATAGCCGGTGCGCTGGCGGGGCTGCCGATGCTCCAGGGAGGGCATCGGCGCCGCACGACCAGCGCACCGGCTATCCGGCCCGCCCCGAGGCCGAAACCTCGGGACGGGCACCGCGGCGGTTACCCGGCACAGCCCCTCGACGTGCCGGGAACCGCCCGCGGTTCAGGCGGGCTTCGAGCTTGGCCGGCTCCTGCTCGGCGCGGTGAGCAGAAGCCCCCGAAGTCCACCCGGTGCTGGTCCCGGCGCCGCAGGGGCAGCGCGGCGCCGGGGCCGGGATCCGAACCGGCCGGGCGCGGTCGGCCGTTCGGAAAGACAAAGGGGATGCCTGACAGAGGGGCAGGCGAAAGCGGCTTGTGCCGTGGGGTCAGCGGACGTCGAAACCCGAAGTTGATCTTGGTTTGGACGTGGTTCTCCCCGGCGACCCGGTCAGGTCAGTCGGGGGAGGTGGCGGGAAGCGCGGCTTCCCTGCCGGTGCGCTCGCCTTCGTGGTCGCAGCCGGATCCGAGGAGTTTCAGCTGCGTGGCGGGCACGCCGGAGTCGAGAACGGCGAGCGGCCCGCGGCCCCCGCCGGTGTTGTCGTGCCCAGGTTGGGCGGTCGTCGTTGGCGCGATGGGGGCCACCGGGGTGCTCGGCAGGCCACCGCCGCCGCCCGAGCCGCCGCCGTCCGGGGACGCGTGCGTGTCGGATTCGGCGGGCGCGGCCGGAGCGGGCTGGACGTCGGTCTTGACCCGGACGGGCAGCGTGACGCGGTGGTGCTGGCTCGCCGTCACCGGAGCGGGGCTCTCGGCGGGGACGGCAGGACGCGGGGCCGGAGCGGCAGGCACGGGGGCGTACTCCGTGACGGCCTTGGCCGGGACGGTGATGGTGACCGAGCCGCCCGCCGACTCGCCGGAGCCGCCGCCGAAGACGGGGTCGAGCATGTCGCCGGTGCCCGGCAGGATCACCGGGGCACCCGCGCCGCAGCACGGATCCGGCGTGAGGATCGGCGTGACGATCTGGTCGCCGATTCCGTCTACGACCCCGCCGACGGTCTGGACGACACCGCCGACCGTGGTCGTGACGACATTCAGCACGCCGCCGATGAGGCCGCCCAGCAAGCCGTTGGACGCCTGGGGGGTCGCGGTCTTCGTGGCCGGTTCCGGAGAAGAAGTCTTCTCGACGGAACTCGCGCTCGAAACCGCCGCTTCCTCCACAGTGTCCTCTGGGGCCTCAGGCTCCTCGTGCGCAACGGGAGCGGGCTCTTCTGCAGCGGATTCGGTGGGTTCAACGGGTTTCGCGGTTTCGGTCGTGGCGGAGTCCGAAGTGGACTCAGTGGGCTTCTCGGGAGTGCTCGTTTTCCCTGACCCGGTTTCGTCCGCGGGCTGGACCACGGAGGTCTCCGGCGTCACGGGCGGCTGTTCGTCGGCCGAAGCCGGGGTGCTCAGCACGGCGCCGAGGATCCAACCGGTGAGCACGAGTCCGCCCGCGAAAAGGATTCGCTTCGGGGCGGTGAGGCCGCCACGGCGCACGACTGCCGTACCACTCACAGCAATCACCACCGTCCGCGCCTGAAACCCACGTTTCCCGCGTGAGTTCGATCTTGCTTGGGGTCTCTTCCGGCCAGGTCGCAGTTCCCCCGGGGCTGCACCAGTTTTAGCACCGGAGGGGAGTGTTTCACTTCAGCCGCCGCCGATCCAGCCCGTTAGGCGGAACGACGCAACCGGCTCCGGTGCCTGGAGTACCGAAGTTGATCACTCTCGGTATGGGTCGAGCGGCCATCCGGGGACGGGTGGAACTACTCAAATCCTCGGTGACCTGATGTTTTCCGGATCCTCGCTGCGGTGCGTGCCGTCGAAGTCGCGTTCGGTGATCGGCGCGGCGGCCGCGAGCCGCCGGGAGGGAAGGGTCCGGGATGTGGGACGTGAACGCGCTGTCGGCGGCGGTGCTCAGGGCGTTGAAGGCGTATCGGCTGAGCGAAGCCGATGCCATGGACGTCTGTCAGGACGCGTGGCTGGACCTGCTTCGCGCGCCCGGCGCACTACGCGACGAAGCGAAGCTCGGTGCTTGGCTGACGACCACCGCGCGGCGCCGCGCGCTCCGGATGATCACCAGGAACAGGCGCGAAATGCCGCGCCCGCTCCCCGAGGCGGAGACGACCCCGGAGGCCGAAGTCGTCCGCGCCGAACGTGACCGTGCGCTCTGGGCGGCGGTCGATCGGCTGCCGGAGTCGCATCGGCGAATGATGCGGCTCCTCGCGTACCGGCCGGAGCTGTCCTATGCCCAGCTCGCCGGGGAGCTGGGCATCAGCCCGGCCAGTGTGGGCAGGCTGCGAAGACGATGCCTGGACCGGCTCAAAAGGACCCTCGAAAAGGGCGGCTGGGCGTGAACGGTGCCGTGAACATCGGACGAGTCACCGAAGTTTGCGCAATCGGGTGACCGCTTCGTCGATGACCTCGTTGCGTTTGCAGAACGCGAAGCGCAGAAGGTGTTTCCACTCTTCCGGGTGATCGGTGAACACCTTTACGGGCACGGCCGCCACGCCCACCCGTTCGGGGAGCTCCCAGGCCAGTTCGGCGGCGTCGTCGAAGCCGAGCGGCCGGACGTCGACGCAGACGAAGTACGTCCCGGCGGTCGGCCGGACCGCGAACCCGGCCTCCGCGAGACCCGACGCGAGCCGGTCCCGTTTGCCTTGAAGGCTCGTGCGCAGGTCTTCGGCCCACGGCAGTTCGTGGTCCAGCGCGTGGGCGACGGCGGGCTGGAACGGGCCGCCCGAGACGAAGGTGATGAATTGCTTCGCCGCCTTCACCGCCGCGACCAGCTCTGGGCTCGCGCAGACCCAGCCGATCTTCCAGCCGGTGCAGTTGAACGTCTTGCCCGCGCTGGAGATCGAGACGGTCCGGTCGCGCATGCCGGGAAAGGTCGCGAGCGGCAGGTGCTCGGCGTCGTCGAAGACCAGGTGCTCGTACACCTCGTCGGTGATCGCGATCAGATCGTGCTCCACGCAGAGCGCGGCGACGGCCTCCAGTTCCGCGCGGGTGAAGACCGTGCCCGTCGGGTTGTGCGGCGAGTTGATCAGGATCGCCCTGGTCCGGCCGGTCACCGCGGCGCGCAGGCCCTCGACGTCCAGCGCGAACCGGCCGTCGCGTTCCACCAGGCCGACGACACGCCGCTCCGCACCCGCCATGGCGACCGCGGCCGCGTACGAGTCGTAGTAGGGCTCGATGACGATGACCTCGTCGCCCGCCTGGGTCAGCGCGATCAGCGACGCCGCGATGGCCTCGGTGGCGCCGGCGGTGACCAGGATCTCCGTGTCCGGGTCGTATTCGACGCCGTAGCGGAGACGATGCCGCGCGATCGCCGCGCGCAGCTCCGGCCGTCCGGGACCCGGCGGGTACTGGTTCGCGCCCCCGAACAGCGCGTTCTTGGCGGCGTCGAGCATTCCGGCGGGACCGTCGGTGTCGGGAAAACCCTGGCCGAGGTTGACGGCTTCGTGGCGGACGGCCAGTGCCGTCATCTCCGCGAAGATGGTCGACGTGAAGGGCTGGAGGCGGGGTACGAGGACAGGTTCGCGCACGATGAGCCATCCTCACGGACAATGGCGGTGTGGAGCAACTGACGCCCGCCAAGGTGACCCCAGCCGATCCGCCCGGTGGAACCGCCGCCGAGGACGAGAAGCGCCGCGGCCTGCGCAAGATGAAGATGGTCGCGCTGTCGTTCCTGCTCGGCGCGACGGTGATCTTCCTGCTGACCAGCTGGGCCGAAGCCGCCGGCTGGCCCGCCTGGGTCGGCTACGTCCGCGCCGCCGCCGAAGCCGGGATGGTCGGCGCGCTCGCCGACTGGTTCGCGGTGACGGCGCTGTTCCGGCATCCGCTGCGGATCAAGATCCCGCACACCGCGATCATCCCGAGCAAGAAGGACGCCCTCGGCAGCAGCCTCGGTGACTTCGTCGGCTCGAACTTCCTGTCCGAGACCGTGGTCCGCGAGAAACTGAGCCGGATCGAGGTCTCGAAGCGGCTCGGCGGCTGGCTCTCGCAGCCCGCCAACGCGGAGCGGGTGACGTCGGAACTGGCCACCGTCGTCCGGGCGGCGGTCAAGGTGCTCCGCGACGAAGACGTCCAGGCGATCATGGAACAGGCCGTGGTCAAGCGGATCGTGGACAAGCCGTGGGGCCCGCCGCTCGGCAAGATCCTGGCCGGGGTGTTCGCCGACGGGGCGCACCACAAGCTGGTCGACCTGATGTGCGACCGCGCCTACGAATGGGTGCGGGACAACCACACGACGATGCTGCGCGTGGTTTCGGACCGGGCGCCGAGCTGGTCGCCGAAATTCGTCGACGAGATGCTTGCGGACAAGGTCTACGGCGAGGTGCTGTCGTTCGTCTGGGCGGTGAAGACCGACGTCAACCACCCCATGCGGCTGGCGCTGGACAAGTTCCTCGGCGAGTTCGCCCAGGACCTGCAGACCGACCCCGAGGTGATGGCGCGCGCCGAGCAGGTCAAGTCCCAGATGCTGGGGCACGACGAGGTGCAGAAGCTGATCGGCTCGGCGTGGGCGACGGCGAAGGAGATGCTGCTCAACGCCGCCGAGGACCCGTCGAGCGAGCTGCGGCGCCGCGTGCGCACCGGCCTCGAGTCCCTCGGCGGGCGGCTGGTCTCCGACGACCACATCCGGTCCAAAGTGGACACCTGGGTGGAGGGTGCGGCGGCCTACGTGGTCACGCACTACTCCAAGGAGATCACCACGATCATCACCGACACCGTGGAGCGCTGGGACGCCGAGGAGACCTCGCGCAAGATCGAGCTCCAGGTCGGCCGGGATCTGCAGTTCATCCGGATCAACGGCACGGTGGTCGGCGCGCTCGCCGGGCTGGTCATCTACGCGGTCGCGCAGCTGCTCTTCTGAGCGACCGCGCCTATACCACACTCCGGAGGCCTCACCGGGAGTTGTCCACAGGAAGTGGAGTCATCCCCAGGGTTATCCACAGCTTTTCACGTTATTGGCCTAACGGTGTGCACAACCCCTGGGGGTAACTCCGGGGTGGGTGACACCAGAAGTTGTGGTCGTTCGGGTGCCTCGGGTTCCCGGGGTGGGCGGTGCCGGGGTTGCGAAAGTGGCTTTCGCAACGTTGAGACCGCCTGGCTTTCGCGACGTCGCGGTGACTGAAAGCGCCCATCGCCGCATGCGACGCGACGAAAGCGTCCTTCACCGCGTGAGACGCGGTGAAGGACGCTTTCAGTCCACACCGCGGGCTCAGGTCGAGATGTCCGCCGTCCGGGCCCGCCAGGCCCGCGCCTTCTCCCGGTTCCCGCAGGCCCGCATAGAGCACCACGTCCTCGACCGGTTCCTCGATTCGTCGTAGAACGCCCACAGGCAGTCGTCCGCGGGGCAGATCTTGAGCCGGATCCATTCGCCGAGCACGGTCAGCCGCGTCGACGCCGCCATCACCGCCTCGCAGACCGTTTCCGCGACGAGAAGCGGCCCTTCCGGACCGAGGACTATCTCCGCCGGCGCGCGCAGGCCGGGCCGCGGGAGCCGCGGGTCACCGATCGCGGCGCGCAGCGCGTCCCGGGTTTCGCGTGCGGCCACGGGGGTATCCGCGCGAAGCCGGTGATCCCGCGCCCAGTGCTGCCAGGACTCCAGATCATCCAGGAGGTCGGTGCCGCGTTCGACGTTCACCGTGTTCAGAAACTCGACCACCAGGGACGCGTCGGTGTTCACCTTCCCCAGTGTACGGGCGAGACCGGTTGTCATCGGCTCCGATAACCCGCATACTCATTTCACTGGTTACTCGATCATTGGGGAGGCTGAACCATGGGTGCGGTACCGACCTTCGGCGCGGTGGCGCTCGACTGCCCGGACCCGGTCGCGCTCGCGGAGTTCTACCGCGAGCTGCTCGACTGGGAGGCGGCCGAAGTCGCCGAGGACGGCCATTGGGTGACGCTGCGGAACCCGGAGGGCGGCGCGCGGTTCTCGTTCCAGCGCGTGCCCGACCACCGGCCGCCCGCGTGGCCGTCCGCCGAGAACCCGCAGCAGGCCCACGTCGACCTCGACGTCACCGACATGGAGGCCGCGCACGAGCGCGCGCTGAAGATCGGCGCGAAGCTGCTCGACGACTCGCCGGAGACCTTCCGCGTGTACGCGGATCCGGCCGGGCACCCGTTTTGTCTGTGCGCCTGCTGACCTCGGACGAGAAAAATGCGTAATCTCTGATACGTGATTTGTCCGAAGTGCCAGAACGCCATGAAGACCGTCGACAAGAACGGCATCCACATCGACCAGTGCCAGGGGTGCCGCGGCATCTTCCTGGACCGGGGTGAGCTGGAAGCCATCGCCGGTGCCGAGAACTCGTACTACGGCGGCGGGCACCAGCCGCCCCCGCCGTACCAGGGAGGTGGACACGCGCCGGCTCCGCACTACGGACGGCCGGACTCCCCGCGGCCGCATCGCGGCGGCTACGCGGATTCGCCGAAGGGCTACCGCGGCGGCTACGCGGACTCGCCCAGGGGACACCGCGGCGGCTACGCGGATTCGCCGCACGGCTACGGCCACAAGCGTCGCAAGGGCGGCTTCCTCGAGGGCCTGTTCGACTGACCGTGGTCCTCGATCTCAAGATCTGCCCGGCCTGCGGCGATCGCGCCGAACGGCCACGAGTCGAGAACGGGCTGCTGGTGTGCGCGGTATGCGCCCACCAGTGGCCGTTCCGGCGGCTTCCGTTGTTCGCGCTGACCGGGCCGAGCGGCGCCGGTAAGTCGACGGTCGGGCCGCGGCTGGCGGACCGGCTCGGCGATCTCGCGCTCGTGGTCGAGCAGGACGTGTTGTGGACCGGGGCGTTGCGTGACGACGTTCCCGGCCATCCCGCGTTCCGCTCGACCTGGTTGCGGATGGCGGCGATGCTGCACCAGAACGGGCGGCCGGTCGTGCTCTGCGGCACCGTCGCGCCGCCCGAGTTCGAGCGGCTGCCCGAGCGCGTCTTCTTCTCCGACATCCACTACTTGGCCCTCGTCAGCGAGCCCGACGCGCTGCGCAAGCGTTTGCTCGCCCGCCCGGCCTGGCGCGAATGGGACGAGGAGCGGGTCGAGGAGATGCTGGAGTTCAACGAGTGGCTGCAAGCGGAAGCGCCCTCGATGGATCCGCCGGTCGAGTTGTTCGACACCACGCACATCCCGGTGGACGACGCCGTCGACCACGTCGAGAAGTGGGTGCGAAGCCTGCTTTCAGGGGCGCAGCGGCCAAGTGCGGCCGTCGGGTGAATCCAGCCAGATCACCTGGTCCTCGCCGTCGAGGCTGAGCCCGAACCGGTCCCGCCCCGGCTCACCGAGGCCGAGCCAGTCTTCGTGCGCCGCTTCGACGATCTCCCACAGCCGCCGCGGGCCTCCTTCGGCCACTTCGAACCCGCCGCCCCGCTGCCGATGCCGCAGCCATGAGCCGTCCGGATGGACCAGCGTGGTGCTCTGCCCCGCCCGCGCGGCCGTCACGCCCGGAAGGTGAAGTCCGGCGAAGAACTCGAAGCGGCTGCGGACTTCGGTGAGCACGCCCATCGGCAGCCGGGTCGGCCGCCAAGAGACATCGCCTTCGAGCGCCTTCGACGGCTTGAAGCGGTGTGCGCGCAGTGGCATGAAGCGACCGTCGCGGGCGAGCACCCGCCCCTGTCCCGTCGCGCCCTCGCCCGCGACGATCCGGACGAGTCCGCCGCCGATCGGCCGGTTCAGCGTGGTGACGATCAGCCCGCCCGGCATCGTCTGCTCCAGCCACGCCGGCGGGATCGACGACACCGAACAGGTGCACAGCACCCGGTCGTAGAGGACACCCGCCGGAAAACCCTCGGCGCCGTCGGCCGCCGCGCACGAGGGCGCGTACCCGATCTCCGCCAAGCGTTTGCGCGCGGCGTCGACCAGCTCCGGATCGATGTCCACCGTGTACACGAGCCCGGATCCGAGCCGATGACACAGCAGGGCGGTGTTGTAGCCGGTGCCCGTGCCGATCTCCAGTACGCGATGTCCGTCGGCGACCCGGAGCTCTTCGAGCATGATCGCCATGATCGACGGCTGGCTGGACGAACTCGTCGGCGTTCCCGGCTGGGCGCCGAGATAACGCGCCCGTTCCCAGAGTCCCGAGTCGTCGTCGAGCTGGACGACCAGCACATCGGGGGAGTACACGCGCCGGAGCCATTCGTCGTCGCCGCTTTCGACCGCGGCCCAGCCGTTCGCCGCCGGGACGAAGAACCGCGGCAGGAAGACGTGTCTCGGCACGGAGCGGAACGCGGTCATCCAGCGCGCGTCGTGCAGCACGCCCTCGGCGAGCAGATGCTCGACGAGGCGCCGTCGCAGCCGCGTCGCGTTCGACATCCCCCCACGGTAGCGGGGTGAGGGCCAACACACCCGATGGTTGCAAGCAGAGTGCTTGCAATTGCTAGCACCCGCGCGTAGCGTTGGAGACGTCGCGAGGAGGTGACCGATGTCAGACATCGACCGGGATCAGCCCGCATCGGGTGGACCGATGGAGAAGGTCGCGGACATCGCTTCCGACATCGGCGAGTACATCCGCCAGCAGCGCAGCAACGCGAAGATCTCCTTGCGGCAGCTGTCGAAACTCGCCGGCGTGTCCAATCCGTACCTGAGCCAGATCGAGCGCGGGGTCCGCAAGCCCAGCGCGGAGATCCTCCAGCAGATCGCCAAGGGCCTGCGCATCTCGGCCGAGGCGCTCTACGTGCAAGCGGGAATCCTCGATCTGCCCACGGGCGGCCCGGTCGGCGACGCGATCCGCGCCGACATCGAGCTGACCGAACGGCAGAAACAGGTCCTGCTCGACGTCTACGAATCGTTCCGCCGCGAGAACGCCGCCGCGAAACCCGCGGTGGCGGCCAAGGCGAAAACCGAAGACCAAGTCACAGAAACCAAGGAGTCAGCATGACCACGGCCACCAAGACCGACCGCAAGCACACCGCCCTCGACCAGGTCCGCACGCCGCTGCTGGCCGCGCTGGGCGCCGGCAACCTGGCGGGCCAGGCCGTCGTCGACGCCGTGTCCAAGGCCAAGGAGAAGGTCGTCGAGGGCAGCGAGACCGCCCGCAAGAACATCGAGGAGCTCCCGCACGACGTCGAGGGCCTCCGCGAGAAGCTGGACCCGGCCGAACTGCGCAAGGTCATCGACGAGTACACCGAAGCCGCGCTGAAGCTGTACAACAAGCTGGCCGAGTCCGGCGAGCAGGCGTGGGACAAGATCGCCGCGCAGCCGCAGGTCAAGAAGGCCATCGAGCAGCTCGAAGACGCGATCAGCACCGCGCAGGACCGGGTCGAGGGCGCGACCACCGACGCCCGTGAGCGCATCGACACCGTGCTCGGCAAGGTCACCAAGGGCACCCGCTCGGTCGGCGAGAAGGCCGCCCGCAAGGTCTCCGACGCCGCGGTCGACCTCGCCGGCGAGGTCGAGGAGATCGGCGACGACCTCGCGCACGAGACTCGCTCGGCTTCGCGCAAGGTCGCCAACAAGACCGAGCCGAAGACCACGACCCCCGCGCGCCGCACCACCACCAGCCCGGCCGCCAAGAAGCCGGCCACCGCGCCGAAGACCACCGAGAAGTAAGGTCCGCGTGAACTCCCGGGCCCCCGGCACCGCTTCGGTGCCGGGGGCCCGGGTCATTCGCCCGGTTTGACGTAAGCTGAGTTCGTGTTCGTTGCCACCTGGATCCTCATCGCCATCCATTGGGGCGGCGCGCTGACGGGGCTGTTCGCTTTCGTGCATGCGCTGTTGCAGCGCGCGGACGCGTACTCGGCCGCCGATCGGAAGACCAAGCCCATCTGGATGCTCATCACCGGTGGGTCCACCGTGGTGCTGACGTTCTTCCAGTTCTACGGCGGCGGCATGATCCTGTGGCTGCCCGCGCTGGTCGCGGTCCTGGTCTACCTCGTGGACGTCCGCCCCAAGCTCATCGAGGTGCAACGCGGCGGCCGCAACTGGTGACTATCGTGGCGCTGTGACCAACTGGACCATCGCCGGAAGCCTCACCGTCGTCCCCGCCCTCTCCCGCACGGATCTGCTCGCCGAGCCTGTCGCCAAGGCGCTCGCCGCCCTGCCCGATCCGGACGCCGTCGGCGTCGTCGAGATCGACGCCGAGCTGGCCGACACCGCGGCCTTCTGCGAGGCATACGGCTCACCGCTCTCCGCGTCCGCGAACTGCGTCGTCGTCGCCGGCAAACGCGCCGGTGAGGTCCGCTTCGCCGCCGCGATGATCCTCGCCACCACCCGCGCCGACGTGAACGGCGTGATCAAGCGCCGTCTCGACGTCCGCAAGGCCTCCTTCGCCCCGATGGACGAGGCCGTCTCGCTCACCGGGATGGAGTACGGCGGCATCACGCCGGTCGGCCTCCCCGCGGAGTGGCCGATCCTGATCGACCAGCGCGTCGCCGACGAACCCGAACTGGTCATCGGCAGCGGTATCCGCGGCGGCAAGCTGCTGATCTCGGGCTCGACCCTCGCGTCGCTGCCCGGCGCCGAGGTGATCGACGGGCTCGCGCGCCCCGTCGAGTGAGGCTGTCCACAAAGGACTTCCCGCTGGCCTCGGCCTTCGAGGCCGGTTTCCTCGAGATCGACCCCGCGTTGCTGGCCGAGCTCGGCGAGAACCGCGCCCGTGTCCTCGCCGCGCTGACCGACCGCCCCGTCTACGGCGTGAACACCGGGATGGGGCGGCTCGCGGGGATCGCCGCGCCCGCGTCGAGCGCGCGCCGGCGGAACCTGCTGATCGGCCGCGCCGTCGGCGGCCCGCCCTGGCTCTCGGCCGACGAAGTGCGGTGGCTGCTGCTCGTGCGCCTGCGGGATCTGCTCGCGCCCGAAGCGGGGGCGAGCCCGGAGCTGGTGACGTTCCTCGTCGACCGCCTGAACGAGGGGTTCACTCCCGCCGTACCGCGGACGGGGCTGGGCAGCGCCGGCGAGATCATCCCGCTGGCGCACGCCTTCCAGACCTTCCTCGGCGTCGGCACCGTGCTGGTGGACGGCGTCGAGACGCCCGCGGCGGAAGTGCTGGCGGAGCCGTACGAGCCAGGGCACAAGGAGGCCGCGACCCTCATCCAGGGCTCGCCGGTGGCGGAGACACTCGCCGCCTTCGCGCGGACCGAGGTCCAGCGGGTGGTGGACCTCCAGACGCTGGCCGCCGCGATCGCGATCGACGTCCTCGGTGCGCCGCAAGCGATCTACCGACCCGCGCTGGCCGGAGACGATCAGGTGCTGGAGTCGGTGCTGTACGAGATCGTCGGCTTGCTCGACAGTGCCACGGAGCGCCCGGAAGTCGTCCAAGCACCGGTCTCCGTGCGCGTCGCGCCGCGGGCGATCGCCCACCTGACGCGGGTGAACGGTGAGCTGGGTGCGGTCCTGCGGCGTTCCGTGCCGACCGATTCGCCCGTGTTCCTCGACGGCGAATTCGTGTCCACGACGGGATTCCACGCAGTCGAACTCGGGCTGCGGATGGACGCGGTGACGGCGGCGCTGGTGCATCTCGGCGAAGTGAGCGTGCAGCGGACGCACCGGTTGCTCGACGAGCGGTTCAGCGGCCTTCCCGCGCAACTGGCGGTGGATCCGGGACCGCAGGCGGGGCTGGTTCCCTTGCACAAACGCGCGGTGGGGGAACTGCACGCGCTGCGGCGGCTCGCCACCCCCGCGACGTTGGGTTCCGTCGACACTTCCGGTGGGCAGGAGGACGTGCAGGCGTTCGCCTGGGCGGCGGGGAACCAGCTCCGTGACGCTTGCGCGCGGATGTTCGCCATCACGGCCTGCGAGCTGATCACGGGTTCGCAGGCGCGATTCCTGGCGCCTGGGGACGGTTCGCCCGGGCTTCGCGAGACTTACGGGTGGCTTCGGGAGCTGGTGCCGCCTGTCGAAGAGGATCGGGCCTTGGGACCGGAGGTGGCGGCTTTGGTTTCGGCGCTCAGGACCGGGCGTCCGCGCGGGACTGGATCGCCAACCCGCGCGGGGTCACCCAACGCGTGACGAGCGCGAAAACCCCTTCGCACACCAAAGCCAGTACGACGACCGCGATGCCGCCCGCCAGGATCTCGCCGTGGCCGGGATCGCCGAGGGCGAAACCGTCCACAATGTACCGGCCGAGCCCGCCGCCGTCGTTGACGATCGCGCCGATCGCGACCGTCGCCACCAGTTGCAGGAACGCGACACGGGCACCCGCCAGGATGACCGGCGACGCGAGCGGCAACTCCAGTCGCAGCATGATCTGCCACTCGCGGTAGCCGGTTCCGCGCGCGGCGTCGACGGTTTCCTGCTCCAACTGGATGACGCCCGCGTAGGTGTTCGTGAACAACGGCGGCAGCGCCAAGGCCACCAGCGCGAGCATCAACGGCCAGAACGTCGTGTCGGCTTCGAGCCGGGCGGCCAGGAACCAGAACAGGATCACGAGTCCGAAGCTGGGGATCGCGCGGCCGATGTTCACCGCGCTCGTGGCGAGGAACTGCGCGCGTCGGTAGTGCGCCAGCCATAATGCGGGCGGAATCGTCAGCACGGCCGAGATCGCCAGCGCCAGCAAGGAGAACTGGAGATGCTCGACCGTCCGGTACGGCACGCCCGCCGGATCCGTCCAGCTCCAGCGATTCGGTTCGCCGAACCACTCGATGGTCTGGTCGATGATGCTCATCGCGACGCCGCCTTCCGCGACCACGGCGCCAGCGCGCGCCCTCCGAGCCACAGCAGCAGATCGACCACCACGGCCAGCACCACGGAAAGCACGACGCCGACGATGATCGACGTCGGGTTCGGCGTCGTGGTCTGGATCCCGTTGCGGATGAAGTACCCGAGACCACCCTTGCCGAGCATGGAAGTCACCGTCACGAGCCCGATCGTGGTCACCGCCGCGACCCGCAGGCCGGCGATCACCACCGGCAGCGCGAGCGGGAGTTCGACCTGCCACAGCAACCGCGAACGCGTGAAACCCATGCCCAGCGCGGCTTCGCGGACTTCCTTGGGCACTTGTTCGACACCGGTGACGATGTTGCGGATGAGGATCAGCAACGTGTACGTGGCCAAGGGAATCACCGCGGTGGTGAAGGACGTCAGGCCGGTGAAGGGCACCAGTACGGCGAAGGCGCCGAGGCTCGGGATGACGTACAGCGAACCCGCCGTGCTCAGCGCGATGACGTAGAACCACCTGCGACGCAGCGAAACCACGGAAACACCGATCGACACCACCAGCCCGATGGCGAGGGCCGCCGCGGTCAGTGTGATGTGCTCGCCGAGCCGCTCGAAGATCTCGTCGAGGTTGCGGTCCACCCACCGCCACTCGAAGAGCGGCCGTCCGCCTTGGGCGGGAACGGGGAACACGGAGGATGCTCGCACCGGCCGACCTTACCCCGATCGGGCGGCCGGATTCCGCTCTCTGGGAGCAGAGGGGGCGCAACTCTCAAAATGTGGATTCTGTCGTGGCCCGGGGATACGGTTCATTCCTCTGAACGAGTCATAGGAGTGTGTGCACGTGCGCTGGACACGGAACGTTCGAGTGGGCGCGGTGCTCGCCGCCGCCCTCCTCGGTATGACCGCCTGTGGGGGCGGAGACGACGCGGCGGCCCCGGCCGCGCCGAGCAAGGGCGGGGCGCCGATCGTGGTCGCCTCCTTCAACTTCACCGACAGCCTGATCCTCGCCGAGTTGTACGCGAACGCGTTGGAGGCCAAGGGTTATCCGATCACCCGCAAGCTGAACCTCGGTTCGCGCGAGCTGATCTACCCGGCACTGAAATCCGGCGAACTCCAGTTCATCCCGGAATACCAGGGAGCCGCCATCACCACCGGCTTCGGCAAGGAGGCCGCGAAGGACGCGGCGGGCGAGCACGAACAGCTCAAGAAGCTGTTCGAGCCCGACGGCATCGGCCTGCTCGACTACTCGCCCGCCGAGGACAAGAACACCTACATCGTGAAGGCCGACCTCGCCAAGGAGAAGGGCCTCGCGAAGATCAGCGACCTGTCCAAGGTCGACAACGTCATCGTCGCGGGCGGGCCGGAGTGCGCGGAGCGGCTTCCCTGCTTCAAGGGCTTCACGGACATCTACAAGCTGAAGGCCACGTTCCAGACCGTGCAGGAAGCGGGCCCGCGCGTCGAGCAGCTGCGGTCCGGCAAGGTCACCGTCATCCCGGTCGACTCGGTGAGCCCGCTCGTCGGCGACCCGCAGTTCGTGGCGCTCGAGGACGACCTCGGCATCGTGCCGACCGAGAACGTCGTGCCGGCGGTGAACAAGAAGGTCCTCGACGAGCGCGGCGCCGACTTCGCGGCCGCCGTCAACGCCGTGAGCAAGGCGCTCGACACAGTGCAGCTGCGTGAGCTGAACAAGCGCGTCGACTCGGACGGCGAGAAGCCGGCCGATGTCGCGAAGGACTGGCTGAAGGAAAAGTCCCTCATCTAGAGCTGAAGTACGTGAAGGCCCCCTTCATTGCGCTAGACGCAGTGAAGGGGGCCTTCACGTACTTGCGCCGAGGGGCCGCCCGCTCCGGCTGCGAGCACCGGTGGAATCGTGGACGCTGTCGTTGCAACACGGGTGAAAGGGAGTGGGATGGGAAAGGTCACGGCCATCGCGGAGCGCACCATCGAGGCGCCGGCGGACAAGGTCAGGGCGCTCGTCGCGGACTACGCCGAAACCCGGCCGAAGCTGCTGACCGAGCACTACCGCGACTACGAGGTCACCGAAGGCGGTGTCGGCGCGGGCACGAAGGCGCGCTGGAAGCTGCAGGCCACGTCGAAGCGCGTGCGTGACGTCGCCGCGACGGTGACCGAGCCGTCCGAGGGCACCCTCGTCGAGACCGACGCGAACTCCAGCATGGTCACCACCTGGACCGTCCGCGAGGTGCCGGACGGCAGCGTCGTCCGCATCGAGACGACCTGGGACGGCGCGGGCGGTATCGGCGGCTTCTTCGAAAAGACCTTCGCGCCCGGTGGGCTCAAGCGGATCTACGAGGGAGTGCTCGGCAAACTCGCCGAGGTCGTGTAGTGCTCGCCACAACCGGAATGGTCGCCCCGGTTCGTTCGTTGTACCCGTCGTGAATACGGGGCGACCGCCCCGCTTGGGCAACAGACTTGGAGTTACCTCGTGAACGCAACCGAGATCCGGCTCGCATCCCGTCCGCACGGCGTCCCCACGCTCGAGAACTTCGAGATCGCCGACGTCGAGATCCCGGTGCCGGGCGAGGGGCAGATCCTGGTCCGCAACCAGGTGCTGAGCGTGGACCCGTACATGCGCGGCCGGATGAGCAGCGCGAAGTCCTACGCCGAACCGTACGAGGTCGGCAAGGTCATGCACGGCGGCGCCGTCGGTGAAGTGCTCGAGTCCACCGTGGACGATTTCCAGCCGGGTGACATCGTGCTGCACGGGCTCGGCTGGCGCTCCCACGCCGTCGTCGACGCGAAGCACGCTGTGAAGGTCGACCCCGAAGCCGCGCCGATCACCGCGTACCTCGGTGTCCTCGGCATGACCGGGCTCACCGCGTACGCCGGCCTGCTCGACGTCGCGGAGTTCAAAGAGGGCGACACCGTCTTCGTGTCCGGCGCGGCGGGCGCGGTCGGTTCCGTCGTCGGTCAGCTGGCGAAGCTGAAGGGCGCGAAGCGGGTCATCGGCAGCGCGGGCACCGACGAGAAGGTCAAGTGGCTGACCGACGAGCTGGGCTTCGACGCGGCGTTCAACTACAAGGACGCCCCGGTCGCCGAGCAGCTGCGCGCGGCGGCGCCCGAGGGTATCGACGTGTACTTCGACAACGTCGGCGGCGAGCACCTCGAAGCCGCGATCGACTCGATCAACCTGCACGGCCGGATGGCGATCTGCGGGATGATCTCGGTCTACAACAACACCGAACCGGCCGCGGCGCCGCGCAACCTCGCGTCGATCATCGCGAAGCGGTTCACCATGCGCGGCATGCTGGTCGGCGACCACTTCGCGCTCCAGCCGCAGTTCGTCAAGGAGGTCGCGCCGCTGGTCGCCTCCGGCGAGCTCAAGTACTCGGAGACCATTGTGGACGGTATCCGCAACGCACCGCAGGCCTTCCTCGATCTGCTGGGCGGAGCGAACACCGGCAAGATGCTGGTCCGCGTCTGACCTGAAGCGAAGGACGCTTTCCCCGCATCTCATGCGAGGAAAGTGTCCTTCGGATCAGTACTGCGTCGTGAGCGCGCCTTCGGTCAGCGCGGCGTCCAGCGCCTCCGCCGACATGTCCAGCTTCATCTGGTCGCGGAAGATCTGGCCGGCGGTCGGCAGGCTGGACCGCTCCGGCCAGGTTTCCGGCTTCCACAGCGACGACCGCAGGAAAGCCTTGGCGCAGTGCATGTACAGCTCTTCGACCTCGACCATGATCGCCAGTGCGGGCCGCTTTCCCTTGACCACGAGGTCGTCGAAGAACGGCGCGTCCGCGACCAGTTTCGCGCGGCCGTTGATCCGCAGCGTCTCGTTCATCCCCGGGATCAGGAACAGCAGCCCGGCGTGCGGGTTCTCGAGGATGTTGGTCTGGCTGTCGAGCAGCTTGTTGCCCGGGCGGTCCGCCAGCACCAGCGTCTTGTCGTCGAGGACCTTCACCGAACCGGCCGGGTCGCCCCGCGGGGAGACGTCACAGGTCCCGTCGGACGACGCCGTCGCCAGCAGATAGAACGGCGAGTGCTCGATCAGCGTGCGGGCATGCGGGTCGAGGAAGGGGATGATCTTCCCCTTGGTGCGCTCGGCCGGGTGGCCGAGGTGCTCACGCAGCGCTTCGCGCGTCTCGATCACCTTGATCTCTGAGGTCCCCATGGAACCAGTGAACCACTAGGCGCTGTCCTGTGGGTCTGTCCGCGGTCTTCGCGCCCAGGTGCTCCCTGACGGCACGGGCGGGCGCGGCCGAGTACGACCCGTCCGCACCGCCAGGAACCACTAGAACACGACAGTCCGGTTCCCGTGCACCAGCACGCGGCCTTCGAGGTGCCACCGCAGCCCGCGCGCCAGCGTCACCTTCTCGATGTCGCGGCCCTTGCGGACCATGTCCTCGACGGAGTCGCCGTGGTCGACGCGGATGACGTCCTGGTCGACGATCGGGCCCGCGTCGAGGTCCGCGGTGACGTAGTGGCAGGTCGCGCCGATGAGCTTCACCCCGCGCGCGTGGGCCTGGTGATACGGCCGCGCGCCGACGAACGACGGCAGGAAGCTGTGGTGGATGTTGAGCGCCCGCCCGGCCCAGGCTTCGCACAGTTCCGGCGGCAGGACCTGCATGAACCGGGCGAGAACGACGGCGTGCGGGTCGTGCTCGTCGACGAGTTTCCGCACTTCGGCGAAGGCGGGCGCCTTGGCCGCGGCGTCACCGGCGGGGAACGGGACGTGATGGAACGGGATGCCGTGAGCGCGGGTGATGTCGCCCAGCGAAGCGTGGTTGCCGATGACGGCGGCGACGTCGACGTCCAGTTCGCCCGAGGCGACCCGGCCGAGAAGGTCGTAGAGGCAGTGCCCGGCTTTGGAGACGAGGATCACGGCGCGACGCCGCTCACCGGTGTCGCTGACCTGCCAGCTCGACTCGGCCGAAAGCGACTTCGCGACGTCGGCGAAGCGGGTGCGCAGTTCGGCGGCGTCGAACGGGAGCGAGTCGGCGCGCACGACCTGGCGCGTGAAGAACCAGCCGGTGTCGGGGTCCGTGTGGTACGCCGCTTCGACGATCCACCCGCCGTGTTCGGCGAGGAAACCCGAGATACGGGCGATGATGCCGGTGCGGTCAGGGCAGCCGAAGGAGATCACATAGCGACGTTCAGGGTTCGACACGGACTCCATTGTCGCTGGTCTCGGCCGCCGCGCGGCGCCGGGTCAGTATCCGGACGCGGACCCGCCGCCCGACCTCGATCGCCGCGACGAGCAGCAGGCCGAGCGCGAAGGACAGCAGAAGACCCTTCTCCGGTTCGTCCGCGAAGGCCGCTCCGCCGACGAGACCGATGAGGACGCTGTACACCGCCCAAATGCCCGCGCCGAGGGCGTCCAGCGGGACGAACTTGCGCGGCGGGTAGCCGAGGCTGCCGTTGGCGAGGCCGCTCGCGACCCGGCCTCCTGGCAGATAGCGGGCGGCGAGGATCAGCAGGACGGCGTTGCGCCGCACCTGGATCTTCGCCCATTCGTAGCGCCGGACGCCGTCCGGACCGCGCTGCAGGCGGGCGAGCGCTCGCGGCCCCGCGGCCGCGCCGACGGTGTAGCCGAGACAGTCGCCCAGCCAGGCCCCGAGCGCGGCGACCAGCGCGAGCAGCGCCAGCTGGGAGAAGTCCGTGCCGATCAGGACGGCGACGGTGATGACGGTGGTCTCGCTCGGCATGAACGGCAGGAGCGCGTCCAACCCGGACACGAGGAACACGATCACCCACAGCCAGGGCGATCCGAGCGTGCCCTCGAGCAGCTCGGTGACGTACTCCAGCAGTTCCACGGTTCCATGGTGATCACCGCAGGTCGCTTTGGGGTGACGGAGCGGGGTTCGACCGGTGAATTCCTAGTCCGGGGCCACCGACGACCACGGCACGGTGAGTTCACCGAGCCGCCACCGCGACGGCCGGTTCAGCACCGGCCAGCCCCGGGCGGTGAGCAGGTGGACGGTATGCGCCCAGCGGGCACGGACACCGAAGTTCTGGTGCGGCGCCGCCGTCGCCCAGCAGATGTCCAAAATGGACAGCAGTTCATGGACGCGTTCGCCGGGAACGTTGCGGTGGATGAGAATCTTGGGCAATCGTTCGGCCACTGTGGACGGACGTTCCAGGCTGGCGAGATGGACCGACAGGGTCAGGCTGCGCGGCCCGGCGGAGCCGACCGCGACCCAGGTGCTGAGCCGCCCGATCTCGTCGCAGGTGCCTTCGACGAGCAGCCCGCCCGGCGCCATCGCGTCCAGCATCAGCGACCAGGCGCCCGGGACCTCGGCTTCGTCGTACTGGCGCAGCACGTTGAACGCGCGCACCAGCACCGGCCGCGTCCCGGCGAGTTCGAAGCCGCCGCGCCGGAAGTCCAGCCACGGCCGGTCGACGGCGGTTTGCGCGACGGCGACCCGTTCGGCGTCCAGCTCCAGGCCCAGCACTCGGACGTCACGCCGGACCGTTCGCAGCCGGCGCGCCATCTCGACCGTGGTCACCGGTGAGGCGCCGTAGCCGAGGTCCACCACTAGCGGTTCGTCCGCGCGATGCAGCAGCCCGGTCACGCCGGGGTCGCTCGCGAGCCAGCGGTCGACGCGGCGGAGCCGGTTGGGGTTGGTCGTGCCCCGTGTCGGTGCCCCGACCGGTTTCAGCGCTCGGCCAGCCACTTCGCGACGAATTCGGCCTCGCGTTCCAACAGCTTGGTGACCTGCTCGGCGATCACGCCTTCCAGCTTCCCGCCGACGAACGGGATCCGCACCTTGACCTCGCCGCTGTTGACTAGCGTCGTCCGCTCGCCTTCGCCGGTCAGCGACGTCTTCGCGGTGATCTCGCCCGGCACGCCGGAGACCGACGCCGTCGCGGTGCCGGTGTAGCCGGATCCGGCGGTCTTCCAGGTCTGCTCACGCTCGACGATCAGATCGCCCCGGTGCAGCGTCCGCACGGCCGACGGGAGCTTGTCCGAGCTGATGCCCTGGCGCAGCTTGTAGCGCACGCCGTCCCCGGCCGGGGCGTACTCCAGCAGCTCCGCGTCGTCGCCGCCGATCTGCTCCAGCCTCGCCCGCAGCGCCGTCTCGCCGGCGACCGCGTCGAACGTGGTCGCGAGGTCTGCGGAGAACGTCGATCGGTGCTCGATACGGGAGGCCATGGCGCCAGACAGTACCGTTCACGGGCGTGAGCACAGCCGAAACTCCCACCCTCGCCGACCACACCACGTTGCGCCTCGGCGGTCCGGCACGGCGTTATGCCGAGGCGAAGACCGTGGAGGCCCTGGTCGACGCGGTCCGCGAGGCCGACGAAGCGGGTGAGCCGGTCCTGCTGCTCGGCGGCGGTTCGAACCTCGTCGTCGCCGACGACGGCTTCGACGGCGCGGTGCTGAAGGTCGGCACCACCGGCTGGAAACGTGACGGGGATCTCGTCGAGGTCGCGGCGGGGGAGAGCTGGGACGGTTTCGTCGAGGATCTGGTCGCGAAGGGCGTCGGCGGGCTCGAATGCCTGTCCGGGATCCCTGGATCGGTCGGTGCGACACCGATCCAGAACGTCGGCGCGTACGGCTGCGAGGTGGCCGAGTCCCTGGTCTCGGTCGACCTCTACGACCGCGCTACCCGCGAAATCCGCACCCTGAGCGCCGAAGAGCTCGGCTTCGGCTACCGCACGTCGATCCTGAAGGGGACCGACGCGGGCGTCGTGCTCACCGTGCGCTTCAAGGTAACCGAAGACGGCCTGTCCGCCCCGATCCGCTACGCCGAACTCGCTCGCACGCTCGGTGTCGAGATCGGTGACCGGGTCCCGGCGGCCGAAGCTCGCGAAGCCGTCCTCGGCCTGCGTCGCGGCAAGGGCATGGTCCTGGACGCCGACGATCACGACACGTGGAGCGCGGGCTCGTTCTTCACCAACCCGATCATCGGCGAGGCGCGGCTGGCGAAGGTGCTGGCGGGGATCGTGGATGTCGTCGGCGAGGACGTGCGCGTGCCGCAGTACCCGGCGCCCGGCGGCACGAAGCTGTCCGCCGCGTGGCTGATCGAGCGGGCCGGCTTCGTGAAGGGTCACGAAGGGCCCGGCGGCAGGGTCTCGCTGTCGACCAAGCACACGCTCGCGCTCACGAACCGCGGTAAGGCCTCGACAGAGGATCTTCTCGCTTTGGCGCGCGAAGTGCGCGATGGCGTCGAGGCCCGCTTCGGTGTTTCGCTGCACCCGGAACCCCTGTTGATCAACTGCGCGCTCTGACCCCCGCAATTCGTCATCTACTTGCGGTCTCCTTGCACGCGCAAAGATCGCAAGCAGGTGACGAATTGCGGGAGGGTGAACAACCCCACCCCGGCTTCGTGCGTCTATCCCCATGAGGGGCGCGGGGTGAGTTCCGCCGCCGCGGGTAACGTCGGAGAGGTTCCCAGCGCTGAGCGGGTAGGGGCTCGCGGGGAGCTAACGGGAGGTACACGTGATCGAACGGCGCACGGTGTTCAAGGCCGCGCTCGCCGCGGGGGCGGCCATGCTGGCCGCTGCCTGCTCCAGTGGTGAAGGCGGCAACGCCAAGCCGGAAGGCAGTGGTGCCGGAGAGCAGAACGCCGCCCCTCTCGCGAAGATCACCGCCGAACCCGCCGCCGACGCCAAGGACGCCTCCGTGGTGACGCCGGTCGTGGTGAAGGTCGCCGACGGCAAGCTCACCGAGGTCAAGGTCACCGGGGACGGCGGCAAGGACGTCAAGGGTGAACTTTCGCCCGACGGGCTCACCTGGACCAGCACCGAGGTCCTCGGCTACGGCAAGACGTACACCTACGCCGCGAAGGCCACCGGCAGCGACAACAAGCCTGCCGAGTTCAAGGGCTCGTTCAGCACGGTCAAGCCCGCCAAGGAGATTCGCGCCACGCTGAACCCGACCGACGACGCCGAGGTCGGCGTCGCGATGCCGATCAGCGTGAAGTTCGCGTCCCCGGTCAAGGACAAGGCGGCCGCCGAGAAGGCGCTCAAGGTGAAGACCGACAAGGACGTCGAGGGCTCCTGGGGCTGGCTGTCGGACACGCAGGTCGACTGGCGGCCCAAGGAGTACTGGCCCGCCAACATCAAGGTCAGCGTCGAGGCGAAGCTCTACGGTGTCGCGCTCGGCGGCGGCGCGTACGGCAAGGCCGACGTGACCACCGAGTTCAAGATCGGCCGCAACCAGGTGGTCAAGATCAACACGCCGGACCATGTGATGAAGGTCTACCGGGGCGGGTCGGAATCGGCGAGCTACCCGTGCTCGAACGGCCTCGACTCCGACGTCCAGCGCAACACCCCGAACGGCACGTTCATCGTGATGACGAAGGAGCCGACGGCGCGGTTCGACAACGCGCGCTACGGCTACACCAACGTCAACAAGAAGTGGGCCTGCCGGATCTCGAACAACGGCGAGTACATCCACGAGAACCAGGACAACGCGGCGAACATCGGCAAGGCCAACACCTCGCACGGCTGCGTGAACCTGCTCGACGCGGACGCGAAGAAGTACTTCGACACGGCGATGATCGGCGACCCGGTCGAGATCACCGGCTCGAAACTGGGCAGCCCGACCAAATCGGACGTCAAGGACTGGTTCTACGACTGGAAGTCCTGGAAGGCCCTCTCGGCGATCAAGTAGCCCCTTTGGCCTCGTGAGTGGCAAGGACGGTTAGAACCGTCCTTGCCACTCACGAGCCCACGCATACCGGAACCTCCTAGGCTGACGCCCATGAAGACCGAGGTAGTCGGCTACGGCGGGACCCGCATCGGCTTGTGGGTCGAGGGCGCCGAGAACACCCGTCCGATCGTGTTCGTGCACGGCTGGGCCCAGTCCGCCAAGGCCTGGGCGCCGCAGATGGCGGATCCCGCGCTCAGTGAGCGGTTCCGCCTGGTCGCGATGGATCTGCGCGGTCACGGCGATTCCGAGGTGCCCTCCGCCGGCTACGACGATCCGCGGGTCTGGGCCGAAGATCTCGCCTCGGTCCTCGACTTCGCCGGTGACGACGCCATCGTCGTCGGCTGGTCCTACGGCGGGCTGGTGATCACCGACTACCTCCGCGTGCACGGCTCGTCGAGGCTCGGCGGCGTCGTTTTTGTGGGCGCCATCACAGAAATCGGCAAGAACCGGCCCGGCGGCAAGGTCGGGCCCGCCATGCGTGAGGCCATCCCGGCGGTGCTGGCGGACGATCCGGCGGTCGCGATCCCCGCGTTGGTGCAGTTCAGCGAGCGGATGACCGCCGCCCCCGTGTCGGGCACGCTCACCCAGTCCTTGCTCGGCGCGTGCCTTTCCACTCCGCCCGCGGTGCGCTCCGCGCTCTTCCGGCGCGACGTCGGGAGCGAGGACGTCCTTCGCGATCTGGACAAACCGGCACTTATCGTCCATGGTCTCGCGGATGCTGTGATCGATCCGACGTCGGCGGAATACGCGGCGGGGAAGATTCAGGGGGCTGTCGTGCGTTGGCTACCTGAGGTGGGGCATCTGCCGTTCGCCGAAGCGGCGGACGAGTTCGGTGATCTACTGCGCCGGTTCGCCGATCAGTAGGACTTCGGGAGTGTTGACCAGGTGACGATCCCCCTGCACGGGTTCGACGCCGCGCCCAGGCGCGTCGCGGTGCTGTCGTTGCACACCTCTCCGCTGGAGCAGCCGGGTACCGGCGACGCCGGTGGCATGAACGTCTACGTGAGCCAGACGGCCACCGAGATGGCCCGCCGCGGCGTCGAGGTCGAGGTGTTCACGAGGGCGACGTCCTCGGATCAGCCCCCGGTCGCCGAGCTGGCGCCGGGCGTGGTGGTCCGGCACATCCCGGCCGGGCCGTTCGAGCCGCTGGGTCGCGACGAACTGCCCGCGCAGCTGTGCGCGTTCACCGCCGGGGTGCTGCGGGCCGAGGCGTTCCACGAGCCGGGCTACTACGACCTCATCCATTCGCACTACTGGCTTTCCGGCCAGGCGGGCTGGCTCGCCCGCGACCGCTGGGGCGTGCCGCTGGTGCACACCGCGCACACCCTGGCCAAGGTCAAGAACGCCGCGCTCGCCGAGGGCGACACCCCGGAGCCGCGCACCCGCGTGATCGGCGAGGAGCAGGTCGTCGAGGAGGCGGACTGCCTGGTCGCGAACACCCGCGTCGAGGCCCGCGAGCTGATCGAGCTGTACGACGCCGACCCGCACGCCGTGCACGCCATCCCGCCCGGCGTCGACCTCGATCGGTTCACTCCCGGATCCCGGCCCGCCGCGCGCCGGGCGCTGGGCCTGCCGCAGGACGCGATCGTGCTGGCCTTCGCGGGCCGCATTCAGCCGTTGAAGGCGCCGGACGTCCTCCTGCTGGCCGCGGCCGAACTGCTGCGCGAGCGGCCGGAGCTGGCGTCGCGGCTGGTGGTGCTGATCGTCGGCGGCCCGTCCGGGACCGGACTGGAGCAGCCGCAGGCCCTGCGTGAACTGGCCGTCTCCCTCGGGATCGAGGAGCAGACCCGGTTCATGCCGCCGCAGCCCGGCCAGTCGCTGGTCAACGTCTACCGCGCGGCCGACATCGTCGCCGTGCCGAGCTACAACGAGTCGTTCGGGCTGGTCGCGCTCGAAGCGCAGGCCTGCGGAACACCGGTGATCGCGGCCGAGGTCGGCGGGCTGCCGGTCGCGGTCCCGCACGGGGTCTCCGGGCTGCTCGTGCCTTCGCACGACGCGAAGGACTGGGCGGGCGCGCTCGCGAACGTCGCGCTGCGGCCCGGCTGGCGTGCCGAACTTTCGGCCAACGCCGTCGTCCACGCGCGGCGCTTCTCCTGGCGCCGTACGACGGACCGGCTGCTGGACACGTACGCTCAGGCGACCGGCGCGTTCCGGCGTGCCCTCGAACAGCGCGCGGAGGTGGCGGTTTGACGCTCGACGAGACCTTACGGTCCTCTTTGGACAATGCGGGCCTGGAATACGAAAGGCGTGGCGAGGGAAAGTACTTCGTCACCTTGCCCGGTACCAAGAAGTTGCAGACCAACTGCTGGCTGGTCGCCGGGGATCACGCATTCGCCGTCGAAGCCTTCGTCTGCCGCCGCCCCGATGAGTCCCATGAGGACGTTTACCGGTTTCTGTTGCGCCGTAACGCGAAGCTGTACGGCGTGCACTACACCGTGGACGCGATGGGCGACATCTACCTGGTCGGCCGGTTCGGCCTGGACACCGTCACCGAGTCCGAGTTGGACAAGATCCTCGGACAGGTGCTCGAAGCCGCCGACGGCGATTTCAACACGTTGCTGGAACTCGGATTCGCGGAATCGATCAAACGCGAGTGGGATTGGCGCGTTTCCCGCGGCGAGTCGCTGGCGAACCTGCAGGCGTTCAAACATCTCGTCGAGCCTTCGAACGGACACGAACCCGGAGCCTTGACCGACTCGTGACCCGAATGGTGCAACGGGCCTGAGCCCGGCTCCGTCTCTTTCCGCGACACTGGAGGGAGACGGTCTTGATGCGCAAGCGAATGAGATGGGTCGCCGCCGCCGGCATCGTGCTGGCACTGGCGGGCTGTTCGGCCAACGATTCCGGCGGCAGCAGTGAATCCGCCGGGATGCCGATGTCGGCCGACACCAAGCAGGCCGTGCCGAACCAAGGTGGGCCGAACCAAGGGCCGGCGAACAAGGAAGCGCCCGACAGCAAGGCGGGTTCGGGGAAGGCCCCGGCGCCGGCGGGGCAGCCGGGCATCGCCGACCGCAAGCTGGTGCGCACGGCGAGCCTGGAGCTCACCGCGCCGAACGTCGCCGACGTGATCTCGCAGGTGCGCGTCATCACCCAGGGCGCCGCCGGCTACACGGGGCAGGAGAGCACACAGGAGAAGCGGGCGTCGGTCAACGTCATCGTGCCCGCCGAGCGTCTCGACGGGGTGCTGGACCAGCTGGGGAAGCTCGGGAAACAGATCAAACGCGAGGTCACCGCGACGGACGTGACCGAGCAGATGGTCGACGTCGATTCGCGGCTGGCCACCCAGCGGGCGAGCGTCGAGCGCATCCGCGCGCTGCTCGCGAGGGCGACGTCGGTCTCGGAGATTGCCTCGGTCGAGAGCGAGCTGACGAGCCGCGAGGCCGAGCTCGAGTCGCTGCAGAAGCGGCGCGAAAGCCTGGCCGGAAGTGTCGCCATGTCGACGATTTCCCTGCAGGTGAAGGCGGAGACGGTCGCGGCGGCGGAGCAATCCCGCAGTGGGTTCCTCGGCGGGCTGGCCGACGGCTGGGACGCGTTCCTGACCTTCGGCGGCGGCCTGCTGACCGTGCTCGGCGCGATGGCGCCGTTCCTGCTGGTCTTCGGCGTCCCCGCGGCCGCGTTGGTGTGGTGGCTGCGCAAGCGGCGCCGTCCGGCGGAGCCCGCGATGGCGACCGCTTCGGATCTGCCGTCCGCGCCCCCACTGGACTGAGCAGGCCAGGCCCCCGAGGCGCAGTTCCGGCGACGTCACGTGACTGAACGGACGACACGCGTGATCCGGCGGACGACACGATCGCGGCCGGAGTGCCGTCCACTCAATCACGCGTGTCGTCCATCCCAGCACGCGTGTCGTCCGTTCGATCACGCGAAATGGCCGCGCCGGCACGGCAGGGGATACCTGTCACGAACGAGGGCCCCGGAAAGTGAACAGGCGGGACGGCTCGAGGGAGGGGGGAGTCGCGATCTCGAGCCGCCCCGCTGAAGTTCCCGCCAAGGTGGACCCGGTGACGAGGGGGATGCCAACGGGGCCGGCGGGCGCCGCGACTCGGCAGGGGGGAGACGAGTCGCGGTCGTCACCCGCGTCGAACCGGGGAGTGCGTGGAATCCGGCCGCGCGGGACGTAGTCAACCTGTCAGATCTCCACCTGTAATCACAAGACTACCGGTTACTCCGTTCGAGTGAAATTCAAAAACGGGGATAACGGAGTGCAGCCTGTTTTCCGGAGATCGGGACTTGTTGGCAACCCGTCTTCTGGACGGGTGAAGGTGTTACTTGCGGGTAACGCACTCTCCGTAGAAACCAGGCGAAGCGCGGCCCTCTGACCGGCGCTTCCGCTCACTCTGGCAGGCTGAACCCCATGGCTGAGCTTGGGACTCTGGTGCTGCTGCGTCACGGGCAGAGCACGTGGAACGCCGAAAACCTGTTCACCGGCTGGGTGGACGTGCCGCTGTCCGAGCAGGGCGAACAGGAGGCGCGCAAGGGCGGGCAGCTCCTCGCGGAGTCCGGTCTGCTGCCGGACGTCGTCCACACGTCGCTGATGCGCCGGGCGATCTCGACCGCCAACCTGGCGCTCGACGCCGCCGACCGGCACTGGATCCCGGTCAAGCGCGACTGGCGCCTCAACGAGCGGCACTACGGCGCGCTGCAGGGCAAGAACAAGAAGCAGACCCTGGACGAGTTCGGCGAGGAGCAGTTCATGCTCTGGCGCCGCTCTTACGACACCCCGCCGCCCCCGATCGACCCGGCCGACGAGTTCAGCCAGGTGGGCGACGCGCGCTACGCCGACCTCGGTGACGCCGCCCCGCTGACCGAATGCCTCAAGGACGTCGTCGCGCGGCTGCTGCCGTACTGGGAGTCCGCGATCGTGCCGGATCTGCGCGCCGGCAAGACCGTGCTGGTCGCCGCGCACGGCAACTCGCTGCGCGCGCTGGTGAAGCACCTCGACGGCATCTCCGACGACGCGATCGCCGGGCTCAACATCCCGACCGGCATCCCGCTGCGCTACGACCTCACGGAAGACCTCAAGCCGGTCACCGCCGGCGGGACCTACCTGGACCCGGAGGCCGCCAAGGAAGCCGCGGCCGCCGTCGCGAACCAGGGTCGCTAGACAACCCAACGCATTTCGTCCTCTGAACGCGGTAGTTCGCTCTCGAACCACCGCATTCAGAGGACGAATTGCGTTCAGGGGAGAGGCTGGACCGATTCGACCCCCGCGGCCTTCCAGCCCTCGGGCAGCCGCTGGAGGCGCAGGACGATCGGCAGGTGCCGCTTCGTCGCCTGCCCGGCCGCGTCCTTGACGTCCGTCGTCGCGAAGAGCAGCACGCTCGCCTTGTCGTCCACGACCTCCATGACCGCGGTGGCCGGGTTCGGCGCCAGGGACGCCTTCGCGCCCCCGGACCGGATCTGGTTCAGCCGCGCCGCCTTGTCCTGCCGGAACTGGGTCAGCAACGGCCCGGTCGACACGGACTCGTAGCGGGCGTACGTGCCTTCGGGGTCGGCCGGGTCCACGTTCAGCAGGGCCTCCGCGGCGCGGAGGGCGCCGTCGCGGGCGGAATCCCGCACCCTCGCGAACACTCGGTCGCCGGCGCCCGGTTTCTCCGCCGCGGGCGGCGACGCCGCCGGATTCACCTCGACCTTGTCGATCCGCCAGCGGTCGCCTTCGCGCACGGTCGCGAGCAGCACCGACGCGATGCCCTTGCTGGTCGCACCCGCCCTGGTGCTGCTCTGGTCGAGCACCGTCAGCACCCGCGCCTTGTCCGGCGTCTCCTCGGCCGCGGCCGAGACGATCACCCTCGTCACGAGTTTGATCGGTTCCGCCGATTTCCGGACCTCGGCGAACAGTTTCGCCAGCTCGTCACGCGCGCCCGGCGTCAGGTTGTCGGCGAGCGCCTTCTCGTAGGCGGGCACGGCCGTGCTGTCGTAGGAGAACACCGCTTCGGTGGCCGTCTTCACCGCCGTGAGCACGGAGGCCGTCCGCGCGGGGTCGACGAGCGCGAGGTTCGAGGGCGGGGTTTCCGGCTCGGGCCCGGCGGTGCCGGAGACCGCGGTGGTGCAGCCCGCGAGCGCGAGCACCACCGCGAGCCCCGCCCAGCGCTTCACAAGAGGCCGAGTTCCCGCGCCCGCGCGTCGACCTGGAGCCGCGACGTCACGCCGAGCGCGACCAGCAGCTCCGAGACGCGACGCTGATAGGTGCGCACGCCCATGCCGAGGCTCTTCGCGGCCTTCTCGTCCTTGCAGCCGGTGGTCAGGAACTCGAGGATCTGCGGTGCCTCCATCCGGATGTCGGCGAACCGCGCGTCGAACGTCTCCAGGGTGGTGGACGCCAGCCAGGCGGTTTCGAACAGCGACAGGATGCCCTGCACCAGCTCGGGGCGCGAGATGACGCTGTAGGAGCGCACCGCCTTGCCCTCGTCTCCGGCCATGATCGCGACCCGCTCGTCGAGCAGGATCGTCTCGTTGATCTCCTCGGTGCCGATGCGGATCTGCGCGCCGAGTCCGGACAGGTGATGCAGGTGCTCCGCGGTCTGCTCGTTCAGCAGGACGCCGGGGCGGTACAGCTTGCGGATCCGCTTGTCGCGCACCAGCCGTTCGCCCTGCCGCGTGAGTGAAGGCCGGGAAAGCGCCCAGGTGTAGAGGTCGTCGGCCGCGCACGCGATGTCGGTCGCCGCGACGAACAGATGAGCCGTCCGGTCGAACAGCTCTTCTTCTCCGCGAATCAGGGAGATGTCACTGACGAGTTCCACGGCGACAGTCTTCCAACATTCCCCGGCACCCGTGACGGGAACGTGGCTATTCACCAGTGAGCGGGTTCGGAAGGTCACGACGAAAGTCGGAATCCGGGCACGAGAGGGTGCCGCTGTCCCCGTTTCGGGTGACCCGTCTCACCCGGGAGGTCTCGGTCACGTGAACGAGGCCTGACCTGCAGGCGAACAGGGTGTCCCCAGGTGTCATAGGCATCACGAGTACGCGGCCGGGACTAGGCCAAAAGACTACCCACGCGCTTACGATTCCCCTGTGACCACGCCTGTTGCACTCGCCATGGCCCTCGGCGGACTGATCGTCGGTGTGGTTTTCGGCTTCCTGATCGCGAGGGGCCGCGCCCGCCGCGAAGAGCGGCGACCGACCGGCCCCACCGTGGCCGAACTGCTCGAACGCCTCGTGCGGTCGAGCAACAACGGCGTCGTCGTGCTCAACAAGTTCGGCGACATGGTCCTGCACAACCCGCGCGCCTACGAGCTCGGCCTGGTGAAGGTCAACCAGGCCGATCCGCGGGCCCGCAAGGCCGCCGAGCAGGTGGTCGAGACCGACGAGCCGATGGAGATCGACCTCTCCCCGCTGGAGGCGAGGGGGCGTCAGCCCGAGGCCGTCCACGGCGAGGTCCGCCCGCTCGGCGACGGGTTCACCGTGGTCGAGGCCGTCGACCACTCCGAGGCGATCCGTCTCGAAGCCGTCCGGCGGGACTTCGTAGCGAACGTCAGCCACGAACTGAAGACGCCGGTGGGCGCGATCGCGCTGCTCACCGAGGCCGTCCTCGACGCCGCGGAAGACACCGAGGAGGTCCGCCGCTTCGGCGGCAAGATCCTCCGCGAATCGACGCGGCTCGGCCAGCTCGTCACCGAACTGATCGCGCTGTCGCGGCTCCAGGGCGCCGAGCGGCTGCCCGACCTCAACGTCGTCGAGGTCGACGCCGTCGTCCGCGAGGCGCTCGGCAGGACGACGCTTTCGGCGGAATCCGCCGAGATCACCATCACCACCGACGCGGCCAGCGGGCTCCTCGTCGAGGGCGACCGGACGCTGCTGGTCACCGCGCTGTCGAATCTGCTGGAGAACGCCGTCGCGTACTCGCAGCCGGGCAGCCCGGTGTCGATCAGCAGGCGGCTGGTCGACGGGAAGGTCGAGATCGCGGTGACCGACCGCGGTATCGGCATCGCCGAGGACGAACAGCAGCGTGTCTTCGAGCGGTTCTACCGCGCGGACAAGGCACGGTCCCGGGCGACCGGCGGCACCGGGCTGGGGCTGGCGATCGTCAAGCACGTGGCCGCCAACCACGGCGGTTCGGTCGGCCTGTGGAGCCGTCCCGGCACCGGGTCGACGTTCACGCTGCGGATCCCCGCGCACATCCCCGCCGAACCGGCCGCGGCCGCGAAACAGGCTCCGCCGGTGTCCCGGCCGGAGAAGACCCCCGAGCGGACACCCCGTCTCGTGGCAACAGGGCAAGAAAGCCCCGACCATGGAGGAAACCTGTGACGAGGGTTCTCATCGTCGAGGACGAAGAGTCGTTCGCCGACCCGCTCGCGTTCTTGCTCCGCAAGGAGGGCTTCACCGCCGCCGTCGCCGTGACGGGGCAGCAGGCGCTCGAGGAGTTCGACCGCAACGGCGCCGACATCGTCCTGCTCGATCTCATGCTCCCCGGGATGAGCGGAACGGACGTCTGCAAACAGCTCAGGCAGCGTTCCGCGGTACCGGTGATCATGGTGACCGCGCGCGACAGCGAGATCGACAAGGTCGTCGGCCTGGAACTCGGCGCCGACGACTACGTCACCAAGCCGTACTCGGCCCGTGAGCTCATCGCGCGGGTGCGGGCGGTGCTGCGCCGCGGTGGCGAGCCGGGCTCCGAAGGCGATCTGGCGCCGCTGGTGCTGGCCGCCGGGCCGGTGCGGATGGACGTCGAGCGGCATGTGGTGACCGTCGACGGCCAGGAGGTCTCCTTGCCGCTGAAGGAGTTCGACCTGCTCGAGTACCTGCTGCGCAACGTGGGCCGCGTGCTCACCCGCGGGCAGCTGATCGACCGGGTGTGGGGTGCGGACTACGTCGGCGACACCAAGACGCTGGACGTCCACGTGAAGCGCCTGCGCTCGAAGATCGAACCGGACCCCGGTTCGCCCCGGCACCTGGTCACGGTGCGTGGCCTGGGCTACAAGTTCGAGACGTGACAGGGCCGGTACCCGCCTCCTGCGATACAGATCACGGTTACGGTTTCGTGACCTGACGTGGGGGCGGGTACCGTAGACGCTCGTGCGCCTAGGGGTACTCGACGTCGGTTCCAATACCGTCCACCTGCTCGTGGTCGACGCCCACCGTGGCGCCCACCCGACCCCGATGCATTCCGAAAAGGCCGTCCTCCGGCTCGCCGAGCAGATCACCCGCAACGGCGACCTGAGCCGCGCGGGCGCGGACAGCCTCGTGCGAGCGGTCGAATCGGCGAAGGCGGCCGCGGCTCGGCTCGGCTGCGAAGAGGTCATGGCGTTCGCCACCTCCGCGGTCCGCGAAGCCAAGAACGCCCCGAAGGTGCTCGCGAAGGTCCAGGAACAGACCGGCGTCGAACTGAAGGTGCTTTCGGGGATCGACGAATCCCGGCTCACCTTCCTCGCGGTCCGCCGCTGGTTCGGCTGGTCGGCGGGGAAGCTGCTGGTGCTCGACATCGGCGGCGGCTCGCTGGAAATCGCGATGGGTCGTGACGAGGAACCGGATCTGGCCGAATCGCTGCCGTTGGGTGCCGGCCGGACCACCCGGACGCGGTTCCAGCACGACCCGCCCACCAGGTCGGAGCTCATCGCGACTTCGGCGTGGCTCGAAGAACAACTCGCCCCGCTCGCGAAGAAGGTCGCCAAATTGGGTGAACCCGATCGTGTCGTGGCGACGTCGAAGACGTTCCGGTCGCTCGCCCGGCTGACCGGAGCGGCGCCGTCGGCCAGCGGGCCGCATGTGCGCCGTACCCTGACCGACACCGCGTTGCGCCAGCTCATCGCGTTCATCTCCCGGATGACCGCCCATGACCTGGCACAACTCGAGGGGGTCAGCGCGAGCCGGTCGCATCAGCTGGTGGCGGGCGCGCTCGTCGCACAAGCCACCATGCGGGCGCTTTCCCTGGAAGAACTGGAGATCTGTCCGTGGGCGCTGCGAGAAGGTGTCATCCTTCGACGGCTGGACCATTCGAACGGTGCGGACGAGACTGTGGGCGGCAGCGCCCGACTGGACTTAGTCGACGGAGAACGGGCACGGTGAAAAGGTGACGGAGATGCGGATGACGGTGGACAGCGCGTGCGACGCCGCCGATGCCCCGTCGCGTGCCGGTTCGCAACGGCTTGAGCGCGCATTGGACAGCACGGTATGACGGACGAGACAGAGAGCGGCCAGCCACAGAAGACCGTGGCGGAGCTGCTCGCGCAGCACGGAGCCCAGCCCGAGGGCGGGCGCCGCAGGCGACGCCGCGCGGCCGACGACGACGAGGCTCCCGAGCCCACTCGCGGACGGCGCGCGCCGTCGGTGAGCGACACCGCGCCCCAGGCGATCATCGACAGGGTGTCCGGCGACACCCCGCCGCCGCCCAACCGTCCGCCGCGCCGCTCGCGCCCGCAGGACTCCGCACCGCGCCCGCTTCCGCAGCCGCAGCAGGACTCCGGTCCGCGTCCGCTTCCGCAGCAGGACTCCGCGCCGCTGCCGGTGCCGCCGGACGTCGCGTCCACCCCGACCCGGCAGACGCCGCCGGTGCGCCCGCCGCAGGAGCAGAGCGGCTATCAGCAGCGTCCGCCGCAGCCGCCTCAGCAATCCGGTCAGTTCCTGCGGCCGACTCCGCCGCAGGAGCAGAGCGGTTACCAGCAGCGTCCGCCGCAGCCGCCTCAGCAATCCGGTCAGTTCGTCCGGCCGACTCCGCCGCAGGAGCAGTCCGGCTACCAGCAGCGTCCGCCGGACTCCGAGGGCCTGCCCCCGCGTGGCCGTCCCCGCCCGGCAGGCCCGGAGGAGACCCGCGGCGCGGTGCCGCCGGTCCGCCGTCGCCCCGAGCCGCCCGCCGGGCCCCCGTCGTCCGGGCTGTCGGCGAGGCTCGACGGTGGCCTCGACGCTCCGGCCGAAGACGTGCAGGACCAGCCGGGTCCGATGGCGAGCGGCGCGTTCGCGACGCCGCCCGCCCAGCC
This sequence comes from Amycolatopsis lurida, assembly GCF_900105055.1. Classification (NCBI taxonomy): domain Bacteria; kingdom Bacillati; phylum Actinomycetota; class Actinomycetes; order Pseudonocardiales; family Pseudonocardiaceae; genus Amycolatopsis; species Amycolatopsis lurida. The sequence continues at coordinate 3,527,648 of NZ_FNTA01000004.1, read as the reverse complement.
GGCGCGGCGCCGCCGTCCCGCGGCGCGCCCACCCCAGCCGAAGGCCGAGCCGAGCACCGAACAGTTCGCCGCCGTCGGCGACGAAGCGGCGCCCGAACCCGAGGCCCCTGCGCCCGTCGAGCCTCCGGCACCGCCCGCCGGCCTCGCCGGCTGGCGCAAGCGCAGGCAGAAGGTGCAGTCCGAGGACACCGAGATCGGCGGGATCCCGCCGGTGCCGCCCCCGGTCGCGCCCGTCGAACCGGATGCCGACCCCGAGCCGGATCCGTTCGACGCCGGTCCGCCCACCATGGGCCACCCGGCGCCGATGCCGTTCGTGCCGCCGCATTCGCTCGACGACCGCGACCGGCAGGACAACCTCGACGAGTACGAGCGCGAGTTCGCCGACCCGGCGTACCCGGACTTCGGCCGCGACGACTACGGCTACCGCGCCGACGAGTACGAGGACGACTACGACGACAGCGCCGAGGAGGTCGTCGAGGACGACGAGCCCGCGGCGCCCGCCGAGAAGGCCTCGCCGGGGAAGCAGTGGCTGGCACTGGCCGGTCAGCTCGCCCTCGGTGTCGTGGGCGGCGCCGGTGTCTGGCTGGGCTTCAACTGGCTGTGGGTGAACATCCCCGCCGCCGCGCTGGTCGCCGCGCTGCTGGTGATCGTCGCGCTGGTGTGGATCGTCCGGAAGATCCGCAAGGCGGAGGATCTCCAGACCCTGGTGCTCGCGGTACTGGTCGGACTGGTGGTGACGGTCTCACCGGCCGCACTCCTGCTGGTCGCGCGTTAGCGGCCTCGGGAAGGATGCCGGAATGGTTCAGCAGATTCCGGTAGGCCTCTCGACGGCGTCCGTCTGGCCGTTGGGGGCGGGCGCGGCGTTCGAGCTGGCCGCCGACCTCGGCTACGACGGTGTCGAGGTGATGGTCTGGGCGGACCCGGTCAGCCAGGACGTCTCCGCGCTGCGCCGCTGGTCGCGCCGCACCGGCGTGCCGGTGCTGTCGATCCACTCGCCCTCGCTGCTGATCACCCAGCGCGTGTGGTCGCCGGATCCCGAGGTGCGCCTCCGGATGTCCGTGGACGCGGCACAGGAACTCGGCGCGCGCACGGTCGTGGTGCATCCGCCGTTCCGGTGGCAGCGCCGCTACGGCGACGCGTTCGGTGACCTCGTCGACGAGCTCGAAGAAGCCAGCGGGATCGAGATCGCGGTCGAGAACATGTTCAAGGTCCGCCCGCCCGGCGGCTCCCGGACGGCCCGCGTGTCGGCGTTCCGTCCGTCGATCGACCCTACGGACGTAGGGTTTCGCCATTACACGCTCGACCTGTCCCATACAGCGGCAGCCGGGATGGACGCCCTCGCGCTCGCCGAACGGATGGGTTCCGGGCTCGCGCACGTCCATCTGGCCGACGGAACGGGCCTGCCGAAGGACGAGCACCTGGTGCCCGGACGCGGGATCGAGCCCTGCGCCGAACTGCTCGAAAAGCTCGTGAACAGCGATTTCTCCGGGCAGATCGTGCTGGAGATCAACACCCGGCGGTCGCCGAGCGCGGCACGGCGGTCACGGGACCTCGCGGAGTCACTCCTGTTCGCGAGGCTTCACCTCGGTCAGTGACAAAGATCGTCTCCGAGTGCGGAGATTCATTCCTCCCTGCGCTCCAGGCGCTGGTACACGTAAAGTTCCGACCGTGAACCAGCTGCGCTTGTTGATCTCCCGCACCCCGATGGATCGGCTCGTGGCCTGGGTCAGTGCTCGGTGAGCGCGGCCGACGAAACGAGCACCTCCTTCGACGCGGCGTGCGCGACGAGATCACTGGGTGACGGCACTTTCACGGCGGTCCTCCGGACCGAATGGTCGATCGGTGGACACCCCCACGGCGGCTTCCTGATGGCCCTGATGGCCCGGGCCGCCCTGACCTTCCTCCAAGAACGCGGTGAGCCGCCGTCCGAGCCGCTGGCGATCAGCGCGGAGTTCCTGCACCCCCCGGCGGTGGGGCCGGTGTTGCTGCGCATGGACGTCCGGAAGGTCGGAAGGCGGTCCTCGGTCGTCGCGGTCACGCTGGAGCAGCGGGGCCGCAGTTGCGTCGAGGCCAGGGTGACCACCGGGCGGCTGCCGATGCGGCGCCCGGAGTGGACCGACGTCCCCGCCATGCCCGCGGAGCCGCCGCCCGGCGCGGTACCCGTGACCGGCGAGACCTCGGAAGGCCTGTTCAACCTCGCGAAGGGCTGCGAGGTCCGGCTCGATCCCGCGAGCGTCGGCTACCTGCACGGCCGGATCGGCGACCCGCCGAGGATCCGGCTGTGGGTCCGGCCGAGGCACGGGCTCGCGGATCCGTACTTCGCCCTGCTCGCGAGCGACGTGAACCCGCCGGTGGTCTACAACCTCGGCCGGGTCGGCTGGGCACCGACCGTGCAGCTGACCGCGTTGCTGCGCACGCGGCCGGCGCCGGGCTGGCTGCGGGTGCTCGTCCAGAGCCAGTCGGTGCACGAGGCCTGGTTCGACTCGGACGCGCTCGTGGTCGACTCGCAGGGCAGGCTCGTCTGCCAGGCGCGGCAGCTGGCGCTTGCCCCGGCGCCTGGAGCCTAGCGGCCGTTTGGCACGCTGAAGCGCATGACTGTGATCGCGGTTCTGGGTGCCGGGAAGATCGGGGAAGCCCTGCTCTCGGGCCTGCTGCACGGCGGACACAGCCCCGCCGACCTGCTGTTCACCGAGCGCTATCCGGCGCGCGCGGCCGAGCTGACCGAACGCTACGGCGTACACGGGGTCACCGTCGCCGACGCCGCGCGCCGGGCCGACGTGCTGGTCGTCGCGGTCAAACCGCAGGACATCGAACCGGTGCTGGACGAGCTCGCGCCGCTGCTCGGCGCGGAGTCGCTGGTGGTCTCGCTGTGCGCGGGCCTGCCGACCGCCCTGTACGAGCGCAGGCTGGCCGAGGGCGTCCCGGTGGTCCGGGTCATGCCGAACACCCCGATGCTCGTCGGAGAGGCGATGAGCGCGGTCTCCGCGGGCGCGCACGCGACCGCCGAGCACATCGCGGTGGTGAAGGAACTGCTGTCGCACGTCGGGCAGGTCGTCGAAGTGCCCGAGTCGCAGCAGGACGCCGTCACGGCGCTGTCCGGTTCCGGGCCCGCGTACTTCTTCTACCTGGTCGAGGCCATGATCGACGCCGGGATCCTGCTCGGCCTGCCCCGCGCGCTCGCCGGGCAGCTGATCATCCAGTCGGCGGTCGGGGCGGCGAAGATGCTCGCCGAGTCCGACGAACACCCGGTGCTGCTGCGCGAAGCCGTCACCTCGCCCGCCGGGACGACCATCAACGCCATCCGCGAGCTGGAGAAGCACGGCGTCCGCGCGGCGCTCCTGGCCGCCATCGAGGCCGCCAAGGACCGCTCGACCGAGCTGGGCGCCGCCCACGACCCCCGCAATTAGTCATCTACTTGCGGGGGCACTCGCTCGCGTGTGTCCTCGAACCGGCGCAAGTAGATGACTGATCGCGTAGTCGGACGGGCCCATCTCGGTGACTCGCGTCGCTTTGGCCACACGTGTCCCGCTACTCTCAGGAGAGCACGTGCGTGTCGATACCACAGGTGGGGAAGCCTCGTGGCGCGACACGTGTCGAAGGACACGGTGAATCATGCCGCCGAACAAGAAAGACGATCTGCCCTCAGTGGGCCAGGTCCAGTTCCTGACGGTCGCCGAGGTGGCCACGCTGATGCGGGTCTCCAAGATGACCGTCTACCGACTGGTTCACTCGGGCGAGTTGCCCGCGGTGCGCGTCGGGAAGTCGTTCAGAGTGCCCGAAAAGGCCGTTCACGAATATCTGCAGGGCGCGTACTTCGACGTGGGCTGAGGCCCGTTTCGCGGGGTACGACGTGCCCGCCCGAGGGCGTCTTCCGGGGCGCGAGTACCCTGGAAGACCGCTCGTGCCTGTGCGCTCCACCCGTTGGACGCTGCGCCGGGCAGCGTGACCGACGACGAAGGAAGGAGCGCTCACGATGGGCTCTGTGATCAAGAAGCGCCGTAAGCGCATGTCGAAGAAGAAGCACCGCAAGTTGCTGCGCCGGACGCGCGTTCAGCGTAGGAAGGCCGGCAAGTAAGACACAGCCGGTGAGTGGCCCGTCCAGTTTCTGGACGGGCCACTCCCATTTGGTGGGCGGTTTCCGCCCATTCGAGTGAGACGTGCATCCCCTCCGCGAGCGGCTGGTTAATAGCATGTAAGCGCTGGCTCGACTACCCCTAATGAGCGGTAACATCTCAAGGGCAGCCGCGCGATGCTTCCCATGGGTGCAGGTACGCGCACACACGGTCGATGGACCAGCGCTCAAGGTCATCAGGACCCCGTGATCGAAGTCCGAGAACCGCCCAAAGCCGCAGGGAGTCCTATGCCGTCGAACATCGTGCTCGTGACCGGGGTCGGGGGAGACCTTGGCGGGAAGCTGCTCGCCAGACTCGGCAACAATCCGGAGTTCGAGCGGGTGATCGGCGTCGACACCACGCCCCCGCGGAAGTCGGTCCTGCAACGCATGGGCCACGCCGAATACGTCCGTGCCGACATCCGCAACCCGCTGATCGCCAAGGTGATCAGCACGGCCAAGGTCGACACCGTGGTGCACGCGTCGTGCACCGCGCATCCGGCAGGTCCCGCTCGCCGCACGGCGATCAAAGAGGTCAACGTCATCGGCACGATGCGGCTCTTGGCGGCCTGCCAGCGCTCGCCGCTCGTGCGCAAGCTCGTGGTGAAGTCGACGGCCGCCGTCTACGGCGCCGGCGCGCGCTCGCAGGCCGTCTTCACCGAGGATTCCGAACTCATCCCCACCTCGACCAGCGGTTACGTGAAGGACGCCGTCGAGATGGAGGGCTACGTCCGCGGTCTCCTGCGCCGCCGTCCCGACATCACGACGACGCTGTTCCGGTTCGCCAACATCATCAGCCCCGAGATCGACACCGTGCTTTCGCGCTACTTCGCGCTGCCGGTCGTCCCCACCGTCTTCGGCTACGACGCGCGAATCCAGCTGCTGCACGCTTCGGACGCGCTGTCCGTGTTCGAACAGGCGACGCTGGAAGACAAACCCGGCGTGTTCAATGTCGGCTCGGAGGGGGTACTCACCCTGTCTCAGGCCATCCGGCGGGCAGGCCGCGTCGGACTGCCGATGCCCAGCGGTGTCGTGCCGTCGGTGGGCAAGGTGCTGCGCGGAGCCCGCGTGGTCGACTTCTCCGCCGACCAGGTGCGGCTGTTGAACTTCGGCCGCGTCGTGGACATCACGAAGCTCAAGAAGGATTTCGGCTACACCCCGCGCTGGACGACGCGGGAAGCGTTCGACGACTACATCACCGGCCGCGGGCTCCGGCCCGTGGTGGATGGCGGCAGGCTGGCCGGGTTCGCGAGCAAGGTGCTGGTGGCCGCGGCGACCGGACAGGCGGCGCGCCGGTGAGCAGGCCATACGAGAACTCTCAAGAAGGCGAGGCGGAAAACGTGAGCGGCGCTGAAGCGCAGGTCATCCCGTTGCACGGCCCCGGCAGAGAGAAGCCGGACCCGGCCGTCCAAGCGGAACGGGATCTTCGCGAGTCGGAAGAGGCGCAAGAACATCTGGAGCAGGAGCGCCGGGCGGACGCGCCCGTCGTCGAATTCCCGGGGGCGGCGCGCGTCGCGCCCGCCAAGACCCGTCCGGCCGACGCGGAGCTCCTCCCGGCCTCGCTCAGGACGGCGCTGGGGTTCCTGCGTGACCGGTTGACCGGTGACTACACCGTCGACGAATTCGGCTTCGACGCCGAGCTCACCGAGACCCTGCTGTTGCCCCCGCTCCGCGCGCTGTACGAGAAGTGGTTCCGCGTCGACACCTTCGGCGTCGAGAACCTGCCCGCCGACGGCGGCGCGCTGCTGGTGTCGAACCACTCCGGCACGTTGCCGCTCGACGCGCTGATGACCGCCGTCGCCGTGCACGACCACGTCCCCGGCGGCAGGCATCTGCGCGGCCTCGGCGCGGATCTGGTGTTCCAGGTACCGCTGGTCGGCTCCTTCGCCCGCAAGTCCGGGCAGACCCTCGCCTGCAACGCCGACGCGGAACGCTTGCTGCGCAAGGGAGAACTCGTCGGCGTCTGGCCGGAAGGATTCAAGGGGATCGGGAAACCGTTCTCGTCACGGTACAAACTGCAGCGGTTCGGCCGCGGTGGTTTCGTCTCGGCCGCGCTGCGGACCGGCGTGCCGATCATCCCCGTGTCGGTCGTCGGCGCGGAGGAGATCTACCCGAAGATCGGCGACATCAAGCTCCTCGCGCGTCTGCTCGGCCTGCCGTACTTCCCGGTGACGCCGCTCTTCCCGCTGCTCGGCCCGCTCGGCGCGATCCCGCTGCCGACGAAGTGGAGCATCGAGTTCGGCGAGCCCATCCGCACGGACACCTACGACGCGGACGCGGTCGACGACCCGATGCTGGTGTTCACCCTGACCGACCAGGTCCGGGAGTCGATCCAGCAGTCGCTGTACAAACGCCTTTCGCAGCGGAAGAGCGTGTTCAAGGGCTAGAGCCCTCCGCGATTAGTCACCTACTTGCGTGCGCACGTGCTCACGCGCGGCCGCGATCGGCGCAAGTAGGTGACTAATTGCTCAGGGGGTCGGGTCAGCGCTTCCGGTACGCCATCCCGGCCGCGACGGCACCGGCCACGGCACCGACACCGAGCACCGAAGGCACGCCGATCTTCGCGGCCTTCCGTCCGGTCCGGAAATCGCGGATCTCCCAGCCGCGCGCCCGCGCGACGTCGCGAAGTCCGCCGTCCGGGTTCACCGCGACCGCGGTCCCGACGACGGACAGCATCGGAACGTCGTTCTGCGAGTCCGAATACGCCGTGCAGCGCTTGAGATTCAGCCCTTCGCGTGACGCGAGCGCCCGGACGGCGTGGGCTTTCGCCCGGCCGTGCAGCAGGTCTCCGACGAGACGGCCGGTGTAGACGCCGTCCTTGGTCTCCGCGACGGTGCCCAGCGCGCCGGTGAGGCCGAGGCGCCGCGAGATGATGGCCGCGAGCTCGATCGGGGTGGCGGTGACGAGCCAGACGCGCTGGCCGGCGTCGAGGTGCATCTGCGCGAGTGCCCTGGTGCCGGACCAGATCTTGTCCGACATCAGCTCGTCGTAGATCTCTTCGCTGATGTCGGTCAGTTCCTGCACGGTGCGGCCGGCCACAAAGGACAGTGCGCGCTCGCGGTGGGTTTTGATGTCCTCTTTGTTCTCCCGGCCGCCGAGCCGGAATTTCACCTGCTGCCAGACGAATCCGGCCAGATCGGCGGACGTGAAGAACTTGCGCGCGGCCAGGCCTCGGGCGAAGTAGAAGATCGACGCGCCCATCATCATGGTGTTGTCGACGTCGAAGAACGCGGCCGCCGTCAGGTCCGGCGGAGCGGGCGGTGCGGGCGGTTCGAGCGCTTCGGCGGACGCGGTCGCCATGGCGGCCTCGGCCGACGCCTCGCCCGCCAGCTCGGCCAGTCGTTCGAGCTCTTGACTCTTATCCTTGCCCCGCCAAACTGACACGCACACCGCCTCCGGAATCCCAGGTGCCTGTGCACAGCGTAGCGAGCGGCCGAGCACGGTGTCCCGGGTGTGGTGCCTGCCTCACGTGACAGCGAGTCAGCCGATGGTTATCGGCGGTAATCCCGGAATGAGCGGCGGAATCGAAAGCAGCGGCGGCTTCGGCGTGGTGGTGGTCGTCGGTAGCGGCGGCAGGTTCGTCGGGCCGGGGACGGGCGCCACGGGCGGCGGCGTGCCTCCGGTCGGCGGCGCGATCGGCCCGGTCGGGGCCGCGGTGTCCACGGCGGACGACGGCGGCGCGGAGGACACCGGCGCCGGTGACCCGGTCGGTGCCGACGACGGCGGGGAAGACGTCACCGGCGGCGGCAGGACCGCGTGGGGGGAATCGGGGTCGCGGACGCAGTCACCGGCGGCCGGGACCGCGCCCAGATCGTCGGACGAGCCCGTGGTGATCGTGTAGCAGACCAGTCGCGAGCCGAGATCCGTCGTGCGCTCCTGGACCTTGTCGAGCAGCGCGCGGGCCGCGGAGAACTTGTCGCGTGCCTCGGCGGGCGCGTGCTCGACCTGGAGACCGAGCCGGTCGGACTGGTTCCGCGCCCAGGTGCGGAGTTCGGCGAGCCGGGTCTGGCCACCCTGATCGGTGACGAGCGCGGTGAGCCGTGAGACACCGGCGCGCAGATCCGTCTCGAAATCGGTGAGGCCGGTGAAGTAGGCGTCGGTGTGCGCGCCCTGCCGCGTCAGTTCGTCGAGCTCGCCGACGCGGCTCGCGGCGAACTCCAGATGCTTCTTCGCCTTGTCCTGTTCGTCGAAGGTGAGCCCGAGCGCGGCCGATTCACCCGCGCGTTTGATGCCGTACAGCGGATCGCCCGGCAACGCGTCCTTGGACAGCAGCAGGGTGATGCCGCCCAGCGTCAGCACGAGTGCGACGGCGGCCGCGGCGAGGTTGGCGACGAGGTGCCCACGACGCTTGGGCGCGGCTTCGGCCTCGGCGAGCCGCCCGGCGATCTCGTCACGGATCCGCTGCCGGGTCTCCGCGTCGGGAGCGCCGCCCGCGCCCAGCTCGCGCAAACCGCCGACAAGGGCGAGTTCACGTGCGAACTCGTCGTCCTCCGGGGACGCGGAGCCGTCGACAAGATCGGCGAAGCGGTCACCGTCCGCCCGCTCCCGCGCGAACCATCCCGGCACGCCCACGGCGAAGTCTCCATCTGCTCAGCCCGGTCCTGACACCGGTCTGGCAGTGAAAACGAGCGGGGACGCCCAAGGGTTACGGCAAGGCCGGGTGAGGCATAAATATGGGACTTTAACGCAATCCGGTGGGCAGAAGTTGTGCCAAACGGCGTACCGCGCGGTGCTGAAGGGCCTTGATGGCGCCCTCGTTGCGCTTCATGATCGCCGCGGTCTCGGCGACCGAGAGCCCCTGCATGAACCGCAGCACGATGCACTCGCGCTGATCCTCGCCGAGTTCGGCGACGCAGCGCAGCAGTTCGGCTCGGGTGGCGCGGCTGATGGCCTGCTGTTCGGGCCCCGCGACCGCCTGCACGCCGACGTTCCCGATCGGCGCCCCAGTGGGCTCGGCCACCTCGTCGGTGACCACCTCGAGGCGGAACCGGCTCGACTTCACGTGGTCGAGGATGATGTTGCGCGCGATGGTGACGAACCAGGCGCCGACGTCACGCCCCTGGTAGCTCACCGACGTGATGCGGCGAAGCGCGCGGAGGAACGTCTCGCTGGTGACGTCCTCGGCGAGGTCGCGGTCGCCGAGGCGGAACAGGACGTAGCGGTAGACGACGTCGACGTAGCGGTCGTAGAGCCGCCCGAAAGCGGAGGTGTCACCGCCCTGGGCGGCGCTGACCAGGTCCCATGCCTCGGCCTTCGCGGCTTCGGCGGCGGCGTCGTTTTCCTCGACCTTGGGCCGGGACGACGGCGCCGCGGGGAAGCCACTCCGGCGGAGGATATGGCCCGCCACCATGGAGACGGGATGCGGCGCGGGAAGGGTCACGGTGCACCTCCCGTTCCGGACAGGGAGTACCGGCCCGCATGTCCCACCGCCGCGTGGGCCTGCAAGATCTGCACGTCCGGACTCCCTTTCTCACCATCGAGTGATCAACACCACTCGACGACGCCCAGCAGCATACGTGTAGTTACCGCGAAGTAGGTAGCGGTGGCGGGGTTACGGAACTGCGACGAAAGCGAGTGACCCCCATGACGGTGGCCGAGATGACAAACTGACAACGCCGTTCACCGAGGGAAGAGGTTCGCAGTTGAGCGCGGAGCAGGTTGCCGAAGGAAGCGTGCCCACTTTGCTCGCCGAGGCCGCCCGTCAGTGGCCCGGCAAGGCGGCCGTCCACGAGACCGGCGGCGGGGTCGCGCTGACCTGGTCGGAACTCGACAACGCCGCCCACTCGCTGGCCCGCGCCCTGCTCGACGCGGGAATCGAGCGCGGCGACCGGGTGGCGCTGCGGCTGCCGACGTCGGCCGCGTTCGCCGTCTCGTTGTTCGGGGCGCTCCGGGCGGGCGCGGTGGTCGTGCCGATCTCGCCGCAGGGTCCGGCGGCGGAGCTGAACGGGCTGCTGGAGCACAGCGGCGCACGGCTCGTCCTCGAACGCGAAGTCACCGAAGAACTCCCCGGCGGAGTGACAAGCCTCTCACCCCCTGTTACCTCGGATGGAGCAGCCGAGCCGGTCGACGAGTCCGGAGCCGGGGAGGACATAGCGGTCATCTCGTACACCTCCGGCACGACGGGCCCGCCGCGCGGCGTGATGCTGTCGCACCGGGCACTGCTGGCGAACCTCGATCAGCTGAGCCGGATCGTCCCCACACCGCTCGTACACGGCGATCGCGTGCTCATCACCATCCCGTTGTTCCACGTCTACGGCCTCGGCCCCGGTCTGCTGCAGACCACGGCGGTCGGCGCGACGGCGATCCTGTCCGAACGGTTCCTCGCGGAGCGCACGCTGGCCGACTGCGCCGAATACCGGGTGACGTCGATCGCCGGCGTGCCCGCGATGTACGCCGAATTCGCCGCGATGGACCCCGAGGAACTCGGGCAGGGCCTGTCCACCGTCCGGCGGATGACGTCGGGCGCGGCGCCGCTGCACCCCAAGATCCTCACAGCCCTCCGCGGCGCCACCGGCCTCGACGTCTACGAGGGCTACGGCCTCACCGAATGCGCGCCGGTGGTCACCACGACGCTGGTCACCGGTTATCCGAAGCCGGGTTCGGTCGGGCGGCCGCTGCCCGGCGTCGAGCTCCGCCTGGTCGACAGCGACGGCGACGCGGAGCCCGTCCCGCTGGACCCGGACGACCTCGGCGACGCCTTCGACGAGGACGGCGGCACCGGCCTGGTGTCGATCCGCGGCGCGAACCTGTTCTCCGGTTACTGGCCCGACGGCTCCCACGGTCCCGACGAGGACGGCTGGTTCCGCACCGGTGACGTCGGCTACCTCGACACCGACGGCGACCTGCACCTGGTGGACCGGGCCAACGACCTGATCATCGTCAACGGTTTCAACGTCTTCCCGCACGAGGTCGAGAACGTGATCTCGATGCTGGACGAGGTCGTCGAGGCGGGCGTCGTCGGGGTTGTCGACGAGCGGACCGGCGAAGCGGTGAAGGCCGTCGTCGTTCCCGCGCCCGGCGCTTCGCTTTCGGAGCAGCAGGTCGTCGAGCACTGCGCGGAGCACCTGGCCGGGTACAAGGTGCCGCACACCGTCGAGTTCGCCGAGTCGCTGCCGCATTCCGCCACCGGGAAGCTGCGCAGAATGCGCCTCAGGTAAGGATGGGGTCATGGCCCACCACGTGACCGTCATGACCCGCACGGGTTGCCACCTGTGCGAGGTCGCGGAGCAGGACATCGAGCGGATCTGCGGCGAGCTGGGCGTCGCCTGGTCGGCGGAGGACGTCGACAGCGACCCCGAATGGCGGGCCGAATACGGCGACCGCGTGCCGGTGATCCTCGTCGACGACGCCGAGCACGGCTACTGGCGTGTGGAAGAGGACAGGCTCCGGGAGGCGCTGGCGTGAGTGTCTGAAGGTGAACCCGCGTCCGCGATCGCGGGGCCTTCGGCCATGGCGGGTTCACACGTCGGTCGCGTCCTCAGGTCCATCTTCAGCTCCGCTAATCGGCGTAACAGTCTCGTAAGGGCGATCGGCCGACGTCCGGGCGTATCCGTGGCGAAGATGGAGTCGTGGACGACGAACGCAGGCTCACCCTTTCGCAAGCCGCGCTGACCGGCCTTCTGTCGCTGGTGGCCGCGCTCGGCGTGGGGCATCTCGTCGCGGGCTTCGTCGGGTACACGGCCTCGCCGTTCGTCGCCGTCGCGAACTTCGTCATCGACCACAGCCCGCACGCGGTGGTCGCCTGGGCCGAGCGGACGCTGGAGACCTGGGACAAGTTCGTCCTCAAGATCGGCCTCGCCGTCGTACTGGTGCTGTTCGCGCTGCTCGCCGGGCAGCTCTCGCGCCGCAACCCGGTCCCGGGCCAGGTGATCGTCGGCGTCCTCGGCGCGGCGGGCGTCGCGGCCGTCTTCGTGCGGACCGACCTCGGGCAGATCGCGCTGCTCGCGCCGGTGATCGCCACCGTCGTCGCGCTCGTCGTGTTCACCCGGCTGCACTCGTTCTTCCGCCCGAAGGTGTTCTTCGACGACCGTGAAGGCGAAGGCCCGGACCGGCGGAAGGTGCTGATCACGGGCGCTTCGGTCGCAGCGGGGGCGGGCGTCGCCGCGCTGACCGGCCAGATCGTCGGGACCAGGAAGAACGCCGAGGAGTCGCGTGCCGCGGTCGGCAGGCTCGTCGCTGCGAGGACCGCGCCGCCGATCCCGCCCGACGCGGACTTCGCGAAGCTCGGCACCCCGCCGTACATCACTCCTTCGAAGGATTTCTATCGGATCGACACGGCGCTGGTGGTCCCGCAGGTCCGCACCGAGGACTGGAGCTTGCAGATCCGCGGGATGGTCGACCGCGAAGTCACCTACAGGTATGAAGATCTGCGCTCGCGGCCGCTGATCGAACGCGACGTCACCCTGTGCTGCGTCTCCAACGAGGTCGGCGGGCCGTACATCTCCAACGCCCGCTGGATCGGCATCGACCTGCGCGACCTGCTGATCGAAGCGGGCGTGAAACCCGGCGCCGAGCAGATGTTCGCGACCAGTGTCGACGGCTGGACCTGCGGCACCCCGGTCGAAGCCGCCCTGGACCCGCGACGCGGCGCGATGCTCGCCCTCGGCATGGACGGCGAACCGCTCCCGATCGAGCACGGCTTCCCCGCGCGGATCGTGATCCCCGGGCTCTACGGCTACGTGTCCGCCACGAAATGGGTGACCGAACTGGAGATCACCACGTGGGCGGAGCGCCAGGCCTATTGGCTCGGCCGCGGCTGGGCCAGGGAAGCGCCGGTGAAGACGCAGTCGCGGATCGACGCGCCCGGCTCGGCGGTGAACGCGGGCAAGGTCGTGGTGTCCGGGACCGCGTGGGCGCAGCACACCGGCGTCGCGAAGGTGGAGGTCCGGGTCGATCAAGGGCCGTGGCAGGAAGCCGTCCTGTCCGCCGAGACGTCGAAGGACACCTGGCGGATGTGGTGGACCGAGGTGCAGGTCGGCCCTGGTCAGCACGAGATCGCCGTCCGGGCGACGGACCAGTCGGGCTACACGCAGACGCCGGAGCGGGCCGGAACCGTTCCGGACGGCGCCACCGGCTGGCACACGGTGACATTCAGCGCGCGCTGACGGAAACCTTTCGCAGGGCGCCGGGGCCGAGCTGCACGTCACCCAGGTGCGGAGGGCGCCCTACGAAACATTTCCGTAGCGACGGTCCACCGGTGCCGTTAGAAGCTCTACGAGAGACTGACCACAGCACCTACCAGTGACTTTGTGCCTGCGTTCACAAGTGGCTACCGTAGATACGTCGCCTCCGAAAGCGCCCGGCATCGAACCGGACTCAGCGCCGCGGGTCAAGAGCCGATTTCCAGGTTCGGCGACTCATGTCGTCAGCAGGACCAGAGGAGCGGACAAGCGTGGTGTCGCAACGAGGCCGGCGCACCCGGGTGACACCGGACGCCGACAACGCGCCCACCGCGGAGATGCCCGCCGTCGAGGCCACCGCCGAACCGGAAGCGGTTCGCGCGAAGTCGATCCCCGAAGCCGCCGTCGCCCGCCTCGCCGTCTACCTCCGTGTCCTCTCCGGGCTGGCCGAGCAGGGCTCGACGACGATCTCCAGCGAGGAGCTTTCCCAGGCCGCGGGCGTCAACTCCGCGAAACTGCGCAAGGACCTGTCCTACCTCGGCTCCTACGGCACCCGCGGCGTCGGCTACGACGTCCAGGTCCTGGTCAGCCAGATCGAGCGGATCCTCGGCCTGACCCGTAAGCACAAGGTCGCCGTGGTCGGCATCGGCAACCTCGGGCACGCGCTGGCGAACTACGGCGGGTTCCCCGGCCGCGGTTTCCCGGTCGAGGCGCTGTTCGACCTCGACCCCGACCTGGTCGGCGTCCCGGTCGGCGGCCTCCCGGTCTCGCATCTCGACGAGATCCCCAAAGTCTGCGCCGAACGGCAGATCTCCATCGGCGTCATCGCCACTCCGCCCACCGCCGCGCAGTCGGTCTGCGACCGCCTCGTCGCAGGTGGCGTGCAGTGCATCCTGAATTTCGCCCCGGTGGTGCTGCAGGTTCCGGCACATATCGAGGTGCGCAAGGTCGATCTCGCGGTCGAGCTGCAGATCCTGTCGTTCCACGTCGCTCGCCGCGCCGATCTGGCCGCTAACGGCAACGGCGGAGCAGACGGTGGCCCCGGGGGCGCCGACAATGGCAGCGTGAACGGCCACGGCAACGGAATGGTGGTGCGCTGAAATGAGCGTGTTGGCGGTCGGGCTCTCGCACCGCAGTGCCGAGCTGAGCACCCTGGAACGCGTCGCGGTCCCCGCGACCGACGTGACCAAGGTGCTCCACGAACTGCAGCAGGCCGAGCACGTCAGCGAGGCGATCCTCGTCTCGACCTGCAACCGCATCGAGGTCTACGCCGTCGTCGAGACCTTCCACGGCGGCCTGAACGACGTCTCCGACGTGCTCGCCCGCCAGGCCGGGATGCAGCCCGCGGACCTTTACGACTCGCTGTACGTGCACTACGCGGGCGCCGCGATCGAGCACCTGTTCTCGGTCACCTCCGGGCTGGACTCGATGGTCGTCGGCGAGACGCAGATCCTCGGCCAGATCCGGTCCTCGTACGCCACCGCGCGTGAGGCGGGCACCGTCGGCCGCACGCTGCACGAGCTGATCCAGACCACGCTCCGCGTCGGCAAACGCGTCCACACCGAGACCGGCCTCGACCAGCTGGGCGCGTCGGTGGTCTCCGAGGCGCTGGCCGCCGCGGGTGACATCGCGGGCAAGCACGCGCTGATCGTCGGCGCCGGTTCGATGGGCGCGCTGACCGCGTCCCAGCTGCGCAAATCCGGCATCGGCGAGATCACCATCGCCAACCGCACCGAGGCGAGGGCCGCCCGCCTCGCCGCCGCGAGCGTCGAGCAGGGCGTACCCGCCAAGGCCGTCCAGATGAGCGGCATCGCGGACGCGGTCGCCGAAGCGGACGTCGTCGTCTGCTGCACCGGCGCGCAGGCCGCGGTCTTCACCGCCGCGCACGTCACTGCCCGCGCCGGGCGTCCGCTGGTCGTCTGCGACCTCGGCCTCCCGCGTGACGTCGACCACGACGTCGCCGAGCTGGCCGACGTCACCGTGGTCGATCTCGAGACCATCCAGCGCCGCATGCGGGATGCGGGCACCCCGACCACGGAACGGCAGACCGCGAAGGCCACCGGCATCGTGCTCGACGAGGTGCGCGAGTACCTCGCCGGCCAGCGCAGCGCCGAGGTCACCCCGACGGTGACGGCGCTGCGGCGCCGCGCGGCCGAGGTGGTCGACGCCGAGCTGCTGCGGCTGGACAACCGCCTGCCGGACCTCGAACCCGGGGTCCGCGAGGAGGTCGGCCGCACGGTCCGCCGCGTGGTCGACAAGCTGCTCCACGCGCCGACGGTGCGGGTCAAGCAGCTGGCCGCCGAGACGGCCGACACCGATTACGCCAACGCGCTGCGCGAGCTGTTCTGTCTCGACCCGCAGGCGCCCGCCGCGGTGGCGAGTCCCACCGCTACGAAAGACAGTGATCATCAGTGAGCAGAGTCATCCGCATCGGGACACGCGGCAGCAAACTCGCCCTCGCGCAGACCGGCACCATCGCCGACGCCCTGCGCGCCACCGGGGCCGAGGTCGAGCTCGTCACCGTGACGACGCCCGGCGACAAGTCGTCCGCGCCGATCCCGACGATCGGGGTCGGCGTCTTCACTTCCGCGCTGCGCGAAGCCTTGCTGCGCGAGGAAGTCGACGTCATCGTGCACTCGTACAAGGACCTGCCGACGAAGCCGGAGCCCGGTATCACGCTCGCCGCCGTGCCGCGCCGCGAGGACCCGCGTGACGCGCTGATCGCCCGTGACGGGCTGACTCTCGGCGAGCTCCCGCCCGGTTCGACCGTCGGCACCGGCTCGCCGCGACGCACCGCGCAGCTGCGCGCGCTCGGTCTCGGTTTGGAAATCGTGCCGATCCGAGGCAATATCGACACCCGCATGCGCAAGGTGACCGACGGAGAGCTGGACGCCGTCATCCTGGCGCGTGCCGGACTGGCCAGGATCGGCCGGGCGGAGGAGATCACCGAGACCCTCGACCCGATCCAGATGCTGCCCGCGCCCGCACAGGGTGCGCTGGCGGTGGAGTGCCGGACCGGGGACGTGGACATCGAGCACCTGCTCGGGTCCACAGTGGACGATGAAGGCACCCGTGCCGTGGCGACCGCCGAACGGGCGTTGCTCGCGGCGCTGGAAGCCGGGTGCAGCGCACCGGTCGGAGCGCTCGCGGAGATCGTCGAGGACCTGGACGCCGAAGGGCGGGTCGTCGAGCGGATCTCGCTGCGGGGCACCGCCGCCGTCGAAGAGGACGGGGACACGGTCGACATGGTGCGCGCTTCCGCGCTCGCCGACAAGCACGAAGCCGAACAACTCGGCCGGACACTGGCCGCCGAGCTGCTCGACCTGGGGGCCGGCGCGCTGTCCGGCCCCGCCCAGTGAGTCAGAACGTTGAAGGTAGGGCCGCGCTCGACTGCGGCCGCTCAAGAGGAGAACGCACAGATGACCCCCGCGCGTAAGACCACCGGGCGTGTCGCCTTCGTGGGCTCGGGCCCCGGTGACGCCGGTCTGCTGACCGTCCGCGCTCAGGAGCTGCTCGCCAAGGCCGAGGTCGTGGTGACCGACCCGGACGTCCCAGCAGGCGTCCTGGCCTTCGCCGCCGAAGGTGCCGAAGTGCGCCCCGCCGTCGGCGAGGCCACCGAGGTCGCCAAGGACCTGGTGAACGAGGCCAAGGCCGGACGGCTGGTGCTCCGGCTGATCGCCGGTGACCCGCTGACCCAGCCCGCCGTCGTCGCCGAGGTGCAGGCCGTTTCCCGGACCAGCGCCGTCTTCGACATCATCCCGGGCGTCTCGCCCGGCGCGGCCGTCCCGGCGTACGCCGGTGTCGCGCTCGGTGGCACGCACACCGAGGTCGACGTCCGCGGTGACGTCGAGTGGGCCGCGCTGGCCGCCACCCCCGGCCCGATCGTGCTGCACGCGACGTCGGCGCACCTGGCCGAGGCCGCGTCCGCGCTGACCGAGCACGGGCTGGCGCCGACCACCCCGGTCGCGGTGACGTCCAACGGCACCATCAACACCCAGCGCACCCTGGACACCACGCTGGCCACCGTCGCGAACGAGGCGGGCGAGCTCGTCGGCCCGCTCATCGTGACCATCGGCCAGGCCGTCGGCCAGCGCTCGAAGCTGTCGTGGTGGGAGTCGCGCGCGCTGTACGGCTGGAAGGTCCTGGTGCCGCGCACCAAGGAGCAGGCCGGTGAGATGGCGGAGCGGCTTCGCGGCCACGGCGCCACCTCGCACGAGGTTCCGACCATCTCGGTCGAGCCGCCGCGCAGCCCCGCCCAGATGGAGCGTTCGGTCAAGGGGCTCGTCGACGGCCGCTACCAGTGGATCGTCTTCACCTCGACCAACGCCGTCCGCGCGGTGTGGGAGAAGTTCGAGGAGTTCGGCCTTGACGCCCGCGCCTTCTCCGGCGTGAAGATCGCCTGTGTCGGTGAATCGACCGCCGCGAAGGTCCGCTCCTTCGGCATCATCCCCGAGCTGATCCCGGAGGGCGAGCAGTCCTCGGAGGGTCTCCTCGCCGAGTTCCCGCCGTACGACGACGTCCTCGACCCGGTCGACCGCGTGCTGCTGCCGCGGGCGGACATCGCCACCGAGACCCTTTCGGCAGGCCTGCGCGAACGCGGCTGGGAGATCGACGACGTGACCGCGTACCGCACCGTCCGGGCCGCGCCGCCGCCCGCCGAGACCCGCGAGATGATCAAGACCGGCGGTTTCGACGCGGTCTGCTTCACCTCGTCCTCGACCGTGCGGAACCTCGTCGGCATCGCCGGCAAGCCGCACACCCGCACGCTGGTCGCGTGCATCGGCCCGAAGACCGCGGAGACCGCCGTGGAGTTCGGGCTGCGGGTCGACGTCCAGCCCGAGAAGGCCGACGTCCCGCACCTGGTCGACGCGCTCGCCGAGCACGCCGCGCGGCTCCGTGCCGAAGGCGCGCTCCCGCCGCCTCGCAAGGCGAAGCGGGCTCGCCGCTCCTGACGATCGGTAAGTACGTGAAGGCCCCCTTCATTGCGCCTAACGCAATGAAGGGGGCCTTCACGTACTTGGGTCGCTATTTCGGTTCTGATTGAAACTTCGCCGCGCGGGACGCGGTGGGCCGTAGCCTCGGTGATTCCGACAATCACTGGGGAGTGATCATGAAATCTCTGGCCAACGCCGCCAAGATCGGTATCGCCGCCGGCGCTTTCGCGCTCGGTTTGGTCGGTCTGGCGGGTACCGCCGCCGCGGCGCCGTCCACGTCGTTCGAGGTCTGCAGTCCGCTCGGGTGCGCGGTGCAGAGTGTGCGGGGGACCGCCGAGAACGTCGGCGGTCGGATCCGGGTGGTGGCGACCGTCTCCGACAGTTCGCCCTCCGACACGCTGACCGCGCGGTTCGTCTTCTCCGGTTCGACCACGGAAGTCAAGAACGTCATCATCAACGACGACACGCAGACCCTGGTGCTGCAGTCCGGGCCCTTCCAGACGAAATTGACCGTTTCGGCCTGTGGCGGCGGCGGGTGCACCACGAAGCCCATTCCGCTGTAGGCCCTGCACGTCTGCATAGGACAGTTCCGGGTGGGGGTCGTGAGTGGTGAAGAGCGTTAGAACGACACTTATCACTCACGACGCCCACCAACCTCAGCTGAAGAACTTCACGACCTCCGTGTACGCCAGATACGCGAACATCGCCAGGCATACGCCCAGCAGCCCGTTCGACAGCCACCGTGAACGCCCTTCCCGAGGCACCCGTGAAGTGTTCAGCAGCACCAGCAGGGTCGCGGCCAGGAACGGCATGAACAACGCGCCCAGCACGCCGTAGATCACGGTGAGCTGGAACGGCTGGTCCAGGAACAGCAACGCCATCGGCGGGAAGGTCAGCCACAGCACGTATCCCCGGTACGCGGCACTGCGCTCACCGGCCTTCTTTTCATACGTTTCAACGCTTTCCGTCGCGTCCTTGGGCAGTCGCAGAATGCGCCACCAGTCGGCGAAGAGCAGGCTCACGCCGTGCCACACACCGATCACCGACGTGAACGAAACGGCGAAGAAGCCGATGAGGAACGGGATCCGCGCCCATTGCCCGTAATCCGCGGCGAGGGTGTCGCCGAGGAACAGCAGGCCCTTGTCGCCCGAGATGATCTTCTGGCCGATCAGCAGTTCCGCGCCGACGATCAGCATGGCGATCACGAAGATGCCGGTCATGACGTAGCCGACGGCGTTGTCGGTGCGCATCATCGGGAGCCACTTCGACGAACGCCAGCCCTTCGCGAGCGTCCAGTAGCCGTACGCCGCCATGGTGATCGTGCCGCCGACGCCGCCGACCAGGCCGAGGACGTAGACGAGTGAGCCGTCGGGCAAGGTCGGGACGGCGCCCTTGAACAGTGCGGCGAAGTTCGGCACGACGAGGATCGCGGTCCCGACCACGGTCACGAACATGACGCCGGTGAGCACCGTCATCAGTTTCTCGATGATCGCGTAGCGCCCGAACCACACCAGCGCGAAGCCGAGCAGGCCGCAGATCATCGCCCAGTACCGCACCGAAAGCGCGGGGAAGAGCGCGTTCAGCGGCAATCCTGACGCGGACATCGCGGTCGCGCCGTAGACGAAACCCCAGATCACCGTGTAGATCCCGAAATAGATCAGCGCCCAGATCCCCAGCGTCCGCCAGCCGGACAGGATCGTCCGGCCCGAGGTCAGATGCCAGCGGCCGACGGCTTCGGCCAGCGCGAGTTTGAAGATCGTGCCGACGAGCACCGCCCACAGCAGCGTGTACCCGAAGCGCGATCCGGCCACCATCGTCGCGACGAGGTCGCCCGCGCCGACCCCGGTCGCCGCGGCCATGATCCCTGGCCCGACCTGGCGCAGCCGTGCGCGCCAGCCGACGGGCGGTTCTTGCGGTTGGTCGGTCACCGTTGAGCTCGACATGCAGGGGAAGGTAACCCGCGTCACACTGGACGGGAATCGGACAAAGGTGACTCTTTACCGTTCCTTAGGAAAGGTTCGGCCGTTCACCACCTCTCAAGTGAGCGGGAGTACCGTCGTGAGGGTGTTTCCCGAACATCGTCCCCGCAGGCTCCGTACCACTCCGGCGATGCGCAGGCTGGTCGGTGAGACGACGCTGCGCCCACGCCAGCTGATCCTCCCGATGTTCGTGGCCGAGGGCGCCGACGCGCCCCGCCCGATCTCCAGCATGCCCGGGGTCGTCCAGCACACCCGCGACACGCTGCGCAAAGCCGCCGTCGACGCGGTCAACGCCGGGGTCGGCGGCCTGATGCTGTTCGGCATCCCGAAAACACGGGACGCCGAGGGCTCCGGCGCGATCGACCCGGACGGCATCCTCAACGTCGCCCTGCGCGACCTGAGGTCCGAACTCGGCGACGCGACGGTCCTGATGGCGGACACGTGCCTCGACGAGTTCACCGACCACGGCCACTGTGGCGTCCTCGACGCCGACGGCGGTGTCGACAACGACGCGACCCTGCGCGTGTACGCGGAGATGGGTCTGGCGCAGGCGGAAGCGGGGGCGCATCTGCTCGGCCCCAGCGGAATGATGGACGGCCAGGTCGGCGTCATCCGCGCCGCGCTCGACCGCGCCGGACGCACCGACACCGGCATCCTCGCGTACTCGGCGAAGTTCGCCAGCGCGTTCTACGGCCCCTTCCGCGAGGCCGTCGATTCGCAGCTGAAGGGCGACCGGAAGACGTACCAGCAGGATTCGGGCAACGTCCGCGAGGCGCTGCGCGAGATCGAGCTGGACATCGCCGAGGGCGCCGACATGGTCATGGTCAAGCCGGCGCTGTCCTATCTGGACGTCATCAGGGCCGCCGCCGAGACGTCGACGGTTCCCGTCGCGGCGTACAACATCTCGGGGGAGTACGCGATGATCGAGGCCGCCGCGGCGAACGGCTGGCTCGACCGCGAACGCACGATCCTCGAGGTGCTGACGTCGATCCGCCGCGCGGGCGCGGACATGATCCTGACCTACTGGGCCGCCGAAGCCGCCGCCTGGCTGGACTAGGCCCGGAACGACGAAAGGACCCTCTCCGCCGAGACGAAGAGGGTCCTTTCGTCTTGCTACCCGGCCTGGACCAGGAAGACGTCCACGCTGAGCTTCGACCACCTGCCCGCCACGGCGTAGACGCGATCGTCGGCCCAGAGGTACCGGAAGAACCCCGGGATCGGCCCGGTCTCGTCCTGCTCGGAGTTCCTGATCTGTGCCTCCAGGAACGGTGTCACCTTCCCGTCGGCGACCGCGATCTTGACCGTCCGCTGTGGTCCGGTGTTGTGGACCGGGCCGACCTGGGCGAGGATCTGGCCGTCCACGATCTTGATCGGCGCCTGGATCGTGCCCTCCGGGACCGAGGCCGTCCACTTGCGCCGTCCCGTGCTCAGTTCCACCGCGACGAGCGCGTTCACCTGTCCGCCGATCGTCCTGGTCGGCGTGTAGAACGTGTCGCCTTCCACGATGATGGCGCTCGGATGGTGTTCGGTACCCGAGGTGCTGAGCCCGAAGCCCTGCGAGGTGGTGCCGTCGAGTTCCTCCTCGGAGTTGGGTTTGCCGCCGTCGATCTTCGACTTGAACTTCAAGTCGTCGCCGAAGACGAAGTACGTGCCCTCCTCGGTGTTCGAGCCGTACGCCAGCACGGGCTTCACGGACAGGAGGCCGATCCCGGAGATCGAGTAGCCGGAGTGGGGGACGCTGTCTTCCAGCTCGACGTTCCCGGTCGCCGGGTCGATCTGCATCACGGTGACCGAGAAATCACCGGTGAGGCAGGAGACGGCGACGACGGCCTTCCCGTCCCGCGGCAGCATGTCGTGCCCGGCGCAGGTGTCCTCGCCGTCGGCCTTGCGGGAGAACGTCTTCGTCCACTTGATCGCCCCGGTGGCCAGGTCGAGCGCCGCGTAGCCCTGGTCCGCGGTGACGAACACGACGTCACCCATGATCTGCGTGACCACGGCCTCCACCGAGACCACCCGGTCCGGCATCTTCTGCGGGATGGCCATCGGCACCTGCCAGCCGAGCTTCCCGTCCTTGAGATCGAGGACGGTGGCGTTGTCGCAGCTGCCGTCTTCGCTGCCCGCCTTCGCCTTGCCGAAGGCGAGGACGATCTTGCCCTCGACCGGCTCGACTCCGGTGCCGCAGAAGATCTTGCCGTCCGGCGCCTCGGCCAGCCAGCGCTGTTTGCCGTCCGCCCTGGTGAAGGCGGCGACGTACTTGTCGCGGACGACGACGAGGTCGTCTTCGTGCAGCCAAGTGGTGATGCCGTGCTTGTACTCCGGGACGTCCTTCGCGCCCGACAGTTCCCATTTGCTCTTCGGCGACCCGCCGGGAGATCCGGGGACGGCGGAGGGCTGGGCGGCCTGATCCTGCTTCGGATCCCCGCCTCCGCTCAGCGCGATCGGGATCACGATGGCCGCGGCGACGACCACCACGACCAGCGGGACCAGCCAGAAGAGGAATTTCTTGCCCTTGGGCGGTTCCTGCCGAGGGGGGCCGTACTGGTTCTGCGGATAGGGCTGTTGTTGCGGGTAGGGCCGCGCCTGCTGGAAGCCCTGCTGTGGTTGCCATGGTGGTCGTGGCGGCCATTGCGCGCCGCCGGGCGGAGTGGGTCCGGTCATTCGCATTCCCCAGTTTTCGAGTCGATTCGCGCACAAGCTACCCGGGTGGCAACGCTCTGGCCTGCGGAACCACGTAGGCTGCCTCGCGTGAGCGACAGCACAGCCGGCGAGACGGACGACGAGCGCCGCAAGCGGGGGATGTCACCGGATCCGATCCTGCCCGGCCAGAAGCCGCCGAAGATCACGGTGCCGAAACCGGTCGCCCTTTCGTTCTGGCTGTGGGTCCTCGCCGGTGTCGTCCTGGTGGCCGGGCAGATCGCCCTGCTGGTGCTGAAGGACGAACTGACCGAGGGCATCCTCAAGCAGATCAGGGAGAACCCGGTTCCCGGCCAGCCCGCCGATCCGGCGCAGGTCGCTTCCGGCGTGAACACCCTGCTGTGGATGCTGTTCGGCGGCGCGCTCACCTTCGCGGTCCTGTTCGCGCTGTTCGCGTACAAGGCCCGTGAGGGAACGCGGTCGGCCAGGACGGTCCTCACCGTGGGCGCGGTCTTCCTGGTCCTGGTGGAACTGCTGATCCTGCGCGGTTCGCTCAACGTGTTCCTGCTGGTGTCCACGCTGCTGGTGGCGATCGCGCTGGTGCTCATGTACCTGCCCAGCGTCTCCGACCATTTCCCGAAGGTCGGGCGCACGCTGCCATGACCGCCGAGCCGTCCCTCTACGACGAACCCGGCGTCGGCTGGACGGCTTTGCTGTGGGCGCCGCTGTTCGCCCTCGCCGGGCTGCTCGCGGAACTGGCGACGGGCGGCCCGGTCCACTGGCTCGCCTGGACCCTGGTCGCGGTGGGGCTGGTGGCGATCACGGTGCCCTGGGTGTACGCGCGTCGCCGGTACCTCTCGCTCGCGGTCACCGTGGACGGCTACCGGCAGGGCCGGGAAACGCTGGAGGCGGCCCGGATCGCCGAGGTGCTCGAAGACGAGGCCCCGGTCGGCTCACGGGTCCTCGGCGGAGGCTGGACGATTCCCAAGAAGTACGGCGAAGTCGGCTTGAAGCTCGACGACGGCGTTTTCGTCCGCGCCTGGGCCAAGGATCCGGACGCCCTTCGCGAGGCTCTCGGGGATTTGGTGCGTGCCCGCACCACAGAGTCATGAGAAACTGCTCACCGTGATCGACCTTCCCCAGCCGACCGGCGCCGATCTGTGGCCACCGGAGGACTCCCGGCGCGAAGCCCGGCTGCACAAACCCCTGCGCGCCGTGGTGGGGGCGGTCGAACTGATCCTCGCCGCGCTCGCCGTGTGGGGTTCCTTCGCGTGCTGGAAGGCCGGTGTCGTCCCGGTCGTGATCTCCTACGGCGAAACGACGCTCGAATCGCAGCGCTACTTCGGTGGCCCGCTCGCCGGCGCCATCGGGCTGGGCGTGCTGGCCGCGATCCTGGTGGTGGACGCGATCCGCCAGTTCCTGCTCGCCGTCCGAGCCAAGGGCCGCAAGCCCAAGGAACCGAAGCTCAGTTGAGCCACACGACCGCGGCGTTGACCGCGGTCGAGAACAGCAGCCACAGCAGATACGGCACGAGCAGCCACGCCGCGAGTTTCGACCGGCGGCCGAACTCCGCCATCGTGATGGGCACGACGAAGTCCAGCACGACGACGTCGGCCAGCGCGAGGACGTGCGCGCCGCCGGCGAAGAACAGCGGCGTCCACAGCAGGGTCAGCAGCAGGCAGACGCCGTAGAAGGCGAAGCCGCGCGTTTCACCGTCGGTACGCCAGTAGAACCAGCCCGCGAAGGCGACCAGGAGCAGCAGGACCGACCACATCGGGCCGTATAGCCAGCCCGGCGGCGCCCACGACGGACGGGCCAGCGCGTTGTGCGTTTCGGAGCGGGTGGCGACCGCCAGCCCGGCCACGATCCCCACGATCGCCGCCATGGCGATGAACCCGGCCAGGGCCTGCCAGCGCAGGCGACGGTGGTGGGTCGGTGGTGACGGCACCGTGGACACGTGGATTCCTCCGCGAGGGTTTCGACGCCGAGTGCTCCCACCCTAGTGGGCCTGGTCACGCCGGGCCCGGAACCGCGAGGACTCGGCGACGGGTGTCCTCCGTGATTTGCGAGACTGGGGACGTGACTACCGGAGTCGATCAGTCCAAGGCGTGGTTCGAACGAGCGAAGGCCGTGGTCCCGGGCGGGGTGAACTCCCCGGTGCGGGCCTTCAACTCCGTCGGCGGCACCCCGCGGTTCATGGTGCGCGGTGAGGGGCCGTACCTCTGGGACGCCGACGGCAACCGCTACGTCGATCTGGTCTCCTCGTGGGGCCCGATGATCCTCGGGCACGCGCATCCGGACGTCGTTTCGGCCGCACGCGAAGCCGCTGTCGACGGCCTGTCGTTCGGCACCCCGACGCGCGGCGAGGTCGAACTCGCCGAAGAGATCATCGGCCGCGTCGAGCCGGTGGAGCAGGTGCGCCTGGTCAACTCGGGCACCGAGGCGACGATGAGCGCGATCCGGCTGGCCAGGGGGTTCACCGGCCGGGCGAAGATCATCAAGTTCGCGGGCTGCTACCACGGTCACGTCGACGCGTTGCTCGCCGAAGCGGGTTCCGGCGTCGCGACCCTCGGCCTTCCGACGTCGCCCGGTGTCACCGGCGCGCAGGCGGCCGACACGATCGTCTTGCCCTACAACGATCTCGACGCGGTCCGGAAGTCCTTTGCGGACAACCCGGACGCGATCGCCGCGATCATCACCGAAGCCGCCGCCGGCAACATGGGCGCCGTCGCCCCGGCCGACGGGTTCAACGCCGGCCTCAAGGAGATCGCGCGCGAGCACGGAGCGCTGCTGATCATGGACGAGGTGATGACCGGGTTCCGTGTCTCGAAGGCGGGCTGGTTCGGCCTCGAAGGCGTCGCCGGTGACCTGTACACGTTCGGCAAGGTGATGTCGGGTGGGCTGCCCGCCGCGGCCTTCGGCGGCCGCGCCGACGTGATGGCGAAGCTGGCCCCGGGCGGGCCGGTGTACCAGGCGGGGACGCTGTCGGGGAACCCCGTCGCCGTCGCCGCCGGGCTCGCGACGCTGCGCGCGGCCGACGACGCCGTGTACGCGGCCCTCGACGCCAACGCGAAGCGGCTCGGCGACCTGTTCGACCGGTCGCTCACCGAGGCGGGGGTCACGCACACCGTGCAGTACGCGGGCAACCTGGTCAGCGTGTTCTTCAGCGAGAACCCGGTGACGAACTACCCGGGCGCGCAGGCCTCGGAGACCTGGCGGTTCCCGGCGTTCTTCCACGCGCTGCTGGACAACGGCGTTTACGCGCCGCCGAGCGCGTACGAGGCGTGGTTCGTCAACGCGGCCATGGGCGACGCCGAGTTCGAGATCATCGAGTCCGCGTTGCGCGTCGCCGCCCGCGCCGCCGCCGAGGCGGTCCAGGCGTGAGCGAGACGACGATCGTGCACCTGCTCCGCCACGGCGAGGTGCACAACCCGGACGGAATCCTGTACGGCCGCCTTCCCGGCTTCAAGCTCTCCGACCGCGGACAGCGCCAGGCGCTGACGGTCGCCGAAGCCGTCGCGACGCACGACATCACCTACGTCGTCGCTTCGCCGCTTCAGCGCGCGCAGGAGACCGCGGCGCCGATCGCCGCCGCGCACCGGCTCGACGTCGACACCGACGAACGGCTCATCGAGGCGGACAACCAGTTCGAAGGCGAGCGGGTCGCCGTCGGCGATGGCGCCCTTCGCCAGCCGAAGCACTGGCCGAAGCTGGTCAACCCGTTCCGGCCGTCGTGGGGCGAGCCGTACGTCGAGATCGCGCACCGCATGCTCGGCGCGATCCACCGTGCGCGGCGGGCGGCCGAGGGGCACGAGGCGCTGTGCGTCTCGCACCAGCTGCCGATCTGGACCGTGCGGCGGTTCCTGGAGGCGAAGCGGCTCTGGCACGACCCGCGCAACCGGCAGTGCTCGCTCGCGTCGCTGACCAGCCTGATCTTCGAGGGCGAAGAACTGGTGCGGATCGTCTACAGCGAGCCCGCCGGCACGACCGATCCGAAGGTGACCGGCGCATGAAGCGACTCGTGGCGGCCGTCGTCGGGCTGGCGCTCGTCGTCACCGGCTGCACCACCGGCAAGGACGCCGTCGTCACCGGCGGTTCGTTCAACTTCGTTTCGCCGGGCGGGAAGGTCGACATCACCTACGACGTCGCGGACCGCCAGCCGTCGCCGACGCTGTCCGGCGACGACCTGATGAACGAGGGCAAGCAGCTTTCGATCGCGGATTTCCCCGGCAAGGTCATCGTGCTGAACCTGTGGGGCCAGTGGTGCGGGCCGTGCCGCGTCGAGGCGCCGGAGATGCAGAAGGTCTACGACCGGACCAAGGCGTCCGGCGTCGAGGTGATCGGCATCGATCTGCGCGACAACGACCGGAAGCCGCCGCAGGACTTCATGCGGGACCGGAAGCTGACGTACCCGTCGATCTACGACCCGTCGGGGCGGACGCTGCTGCAGCTTTCGGGCTACCCGCGCAACATCATCCCGTCGACGATCGTGCTGGACAAACAGCACCGCGTCGCGGCGGTGTTCCTGCGGGAACTGCTGGCTTCGGACCTGCTGCCCGTCGTCGAACGCCTGGCCGCCGAACCCGCCTGACCTGCCTGGCACCCGCACTTCGTCGACGAAGTACGACGGGTTGTCGGGGTCGGCGGTTATCCTCCCCGCACTGACCGCTCGCGGTTCTCGTCGAGCGGCTTCGAACTGGGGATGAAAAATGAACAACGTCGGTGACGTCGACAGACCTGGTGCTCGTGACGCGGAGGCCATGATCGCCGAGGCCAAGAAGGCCTTCGGGATGATGGCCGGTGTACTCGTGGTCATCTGGCTCATCCACCTGTACAACGCACTCAGCGGCTTCGACCTCACACTCGAGTACGGGTCACGGGCGCGGGAGATCAGCTCGTTGCCCACTGTGTTCACCTCCCCGCTCTTGCACAGCGACTGGGCTCATATCGCGGGCAACTCAGGACCTTTGTTCATCTTCGGCTTCCTCGCCGCCTACCGTGGGGTGAAGAAGTTCCTCGGCGTGACGGTGCTGATCGCGGTGGTGAGCGGACTCGGAGGCTGGTTTCTGGAGCCGGGCGACTCGATCAGTGTCGGCGCGAGCGGGCTGGTGTTCGGTTACTTCGGCTATGTGATGGTCCGTGGGTTCTTCGACCGGCACAAGATCGACATCATGATCGGCCTGGTCATGGCGTTGTGCTTCGCCTATCAGTACATCCCTGGCCTGTTCCCGCAGGACGCGATGATCAGCTGGCAGGCACACCTTTTCGGGTTCATCGGCGGCTTGATCGGCGGATGGGTCTTCCGCGACCGGCGTCCCAAGCCGAAGCCGGTGGACCCCGCGATCCTGGCAATGCCCTTGCTGACCGACCCGTTCCGGCCGTCGCCCAAGCAGGACTGACCGCACTTCGTCGACGAAGTGCGACGGTCGGTGCGTCCGGAAACGGGACCAAGGTCCTGACCGGGTGCGACGTAGGTCCCGTTGGGCCAGCCCCGGCGTTTTCACCTGGAACACACTGCCTACGCTCCTTTGCGTGAACGGTGTTACCGAGCTGGCGCTCTCAGGGCCGCTGCTGCTCGCGGCGGGCGTGGCGCTGCTGGCCGGGACGATCTCCTTCGCGTCGCCGTGCGTCGTGCCGCTGGTGCCCGGGTACCTCGCGTACCTGGCGGCGCTGGTCGGTGCGGACGCCCCCGCGGTCAGCCCCGACGAGGGGCGCAAGAAGGGCCGCTACGCCGTCGTCGGCGCGGCGGCGCTGTTCGTGCTCGGGTTCACCGTCGTCTTCGTGGTGACGCTGGGAACGCTGGTGTGGATCGCCGACGTCGTCCAGCTCAACATGGATCTCCTCCAGCGCCTCGGTGGCGTGCTGACCATCGCGATGGCGCTGGTCTTCCTCGGCTGGATCCCGGGCCTGCAGCGCGAGTTCCGGTCGCACCACGTGCCGCGCGGCGGACTCTGGGGCGCGCCCGTGCTCGGCGCGGTCTTCGGGCTCGGCTGGACGCCGTGCATCGGCCCGACGCTGTCCGCGGTCATGTCGATGGCCAGCGCCACCGGCGGGGCGGCGGCGCGCGGGTACGTGCTGATCCTGGTCTACTGCCTCGGCCTCGGTCTGCCGTTCCTCATCATCGCGTTCGGCGCCCGCTGGGCCGTCCGCGCCACCGACTGGCTGCGCCGCCACGGCCGTCAGGTGCAGGTCTTCGGCGGTGTCCTGCTGCTGGTCGTCGGCGTCCTGCTGGTGACCGGACTGTGGGGCGACCTGACCGGCTGGATCCGGAACACCCTCGTGAACGACATCAGGCTGCCCTTGTGACCACTCAATATCGCCCGACGCCGCTCAAGCGCGTCTTCGCCTTCCTGCGCAACACCTGGCGCGGCTTGACGTCGATGCGCACCGCGCTGGTGCTGCTGTTCCTGCTCGCGCTCGCCGCGATGCCCGGCGCGCTGCTGCCGCAGCGGAACCTCAACGTCGCCAAGACCGACGAGTACATCGCCGCGCACGGCTGGTGGGGCGAACTGCTCGACCGCCTGCAGTTCTTCGAGGTCTACGGCAGCGTCTGGTTCTCGGCGATCTACATCCTGCTGATGGTGTCGCTCATCGGCTGTCTCGCGCCGCGCAGCTTCGAGTACGCGAAGGCGATGCGCGCGAAGCCGGTGCTCACGCCGCGCAAGCTGTCGCGGATGCCGCATCACGTGTCGACCACGACCGACCGGGCTCCCGAGACGGTCCTGAAGGACACGCACACGCTGCTCAAGGGCTGGCGCCGTGTCGAACGCGAAGAGGCCGACGGAAGCCGGAGCATCTCCGCCGAACGCGGGTACCTCCGCGAGACCGGCAACCTCGTCTTCCACTTCGGCATGCTCGGCCTGATCATCTTCTTCGCGCTGGGCAAGCTGTTCGGCTACGAAGGCCAGGTCATCGTCCAGGCCGACGGCAGCCCGTGGTGCAACTCCGGGATCCTCGGCTACGACACCTTCAACGCCGGGCTGCGCGTCGACGGCACCGACCTCAACGCGTTCTGCATCCGCCTCAAGGACTTCGAGGCGCGCTACACCGAGAACGGGCAGGCGAACTACTACCACTCCAACATGGAGTACCAGTCCGGTGAAGACCTGCAGACCGGCGCGTGGAAGCCGTACGGCCTCGAGGTCAACTCGCCGCTGCGCACCGCGGGAGACCGCGTCTACCTGCTGAATTTCGGCTACTCCCCGAAGTTCACGGTGACCTTCCCCGACGGCACCGTGCGGACCAACATCACTCCGTGGCGTCCCGCCGACGAGCCGACGAAGCTCTCCGAAGGCGCGACGAAGATCGACCAGCCGGGGATCACCGACCCGATCGAACGCCGCACCCGCCAGCTCGCGATCACCGGACTGCTCGCGCCGACCGCGTTCATGCACGGCAACGTGCTCACGTCGTCGCGGCCTGAGGCGAACAAGCCTGCCGTGGCCGTCGACATCTACCGCGGCGACCTCGGCCTCGACGCCGGCCGCGGGCAGTCGATCTTCCAGATCGACCAGTCGCTCGTCGCGGACGGCAGGCTCAAGAAGCTCACGCGGCAGAACCTGGACCAGGGTCAGGAGACCGTGCTGGACGACGGCACGAAGGTCCGCTTCGACGGCGTCCAGGAATGGGTCGCCATCCAGGTCTCGCACGATCCGGTGCAGGGCTGGGTGCTGGTCTGCGCGGTCGCGATGCTGATCGGGCTGGCGGGATCGCTGCTGGTCAAACGGCGCCGGGTGTGGGTGCGGGTGACCCCGGCGCGTGAAGGTGAGGCGGGTACCGTGATCGAGGTCGCCGGGCTGGCGCGCACCGATCAGGCGGGCTATGGCGAAGAGTTCCAGCGGATCAGCGACAAGCTGGTCCAGGGGCAGAGAGGCAACTAGAGGTCATGCCGATCAACGAGACGCTGTCCCAGTACAGCGACTACTCCTACACCACCGCGGCGGCGATCTACGTCCTCGCGCTGATGTTCGCCCTCATCGAGCAGGGTTTCGGTGCGAAGGGCCGTCTGGCGGCCGAGCGCAGCAAGCAGAAGGCGCGCGAACTGGTCGGCGCGGGTGGCCCACCGGCTTACGGGACGCCCGTCGAGCCCCCGCGCGAGGTCGGCCGCCCCGAGCGCATCGGCCGCATGGGCGCCGCGCTGCTGGTGCTGGCCGCGCTGCTGCACCTGGCCGCGATCGTGCTGCGCGGGCTCGCCGTGCACCGCGCGCCATGGGGGAACCTCTACGAATACGGCATGGCCACGACCTTCATCGCCGTCGTGACCTGGCTCGTCATCATGCGGAAGTTCCCGGTCCGCCATCTCACCGGCTTCCTGCTGCTGCCGGTCGTGATCCTGATGTTCGTCAACGGCACGATGCTGTACACGACGGCCGCGCCGGTGCAGCCCGCGCTCCAGTCGTACTGGCTGATCATCCACGTTTCCGCGGCGATCATCGGCTCCGGTGTCTTCCTGGTGCCGGGTGTCGCGAGCGTCCTTTACCTTTTCCGCGCCGCCCACGACGACAACCCGGCGAAGTTCGCCAAGTTCGGCCCGAAGCTGCCCGCGGCGGACGTGCTCGACCGCATCGCCTACCGCACCACCATCTTCGCCTTCCCGATCTTCACCTTCGGCGTGCTCTGCGGCGCGGTGTGGGCCGAGGCGGCGTGGGGCCGGTTCTGGGGCTGGGACCCCAAGGAGACCGTCGCCTTCGTGGCGTGGGTCGTCTACGCGGCGTATCTCCACTCCCGTGCCACCGCGGGCTGGCGCGGGAAGCGGGCCGCGATCATCAACATCGTCGGGTTCTCCGCGACGATCTTCAACATGTTCTTCGTGAACCTGGTGACGTCGGGTCTGCACTCCTACGCCGGGGGCTGACCGCCGCCTCTGCGCGCGCGACGACTACCGTCAATACTGAGGTATGGGGGTAGACGTGCGCGGAGGAGGAATTCAGCGGTGACCGGACCCAGCGAAGAATCGGCTCCTGGCCACCCCGAACCGACCGAGAGCGTCCAGCCCTCGGAGTTGTTCTCCGAGGACCGGACGGATTCGGCGCCGCATCCGACCGCGGGCGGTTTCGAGGCAGAGCCGACCCAGGTCGTGCAGCCGCAGTATCCGCCGCAGCAGGCCCAGTACCCGCAGCAGCAGCCCGCTCCCCAGCCGCAGCCGCCGCTGCCGCAGCCGTCGCAAGGGCAGTATCAGCAGCCCTACGACCAGAACCTGCCCCCGCTGCACCCTCAGCAGCCCCAGCAGGCGCCGCCGCAGCAGGCCGCCCAGTACCCGCCCCAGCAGCAGTACGCGCAGCCGCAGCAGGCGGTCCCGGGGCTGCCGCAGCCGCACGGCAGGCGCGCCCTGCCGGACGAACTCGCCACCGCGAGCCTGGTGAAGCCGCAGAAGCGCAAGCCGCAGTCGGGCTGGCGCAAGGCGCTTTACGTGGGCACCGGCAAGCTCGTCAATCCGGGTGAGAGCCCCAAGGACACGCGCAAGCGCGAACTGATCGCGCAGATCAACCAGCCGCTGCGCGGGTGCTACAAGATCGCGATGCTGAGCCTCAAGGGCGGCGTCGGCAAGACCACCACGACGACCACGCTGGGCTCGACGTTCGCGTCGCTGCGCGGTGACCGCGTCGTGGCCGTCGACGCGAACCCGGACCGCGGGACGCTGTCGCAGAAGATCCCGATCGAGACCACCGCGACCGTCCGGCACCTGCTGCGGGACGCGGACAAGATCACCAGGTACAGCGACGTCCGGTCCTACACCTCGCAGGGTGGGAGCCGGCTGGAGATCCTCGCCAGCGAGCAGGACCCGGCGGTTTCGGAAGCCTTCTCCGAGGACGACTACCGGCGCACGGTCAACCTGCTGGAGCACTTCTACAACATCGTGCTCACCGACTGCGGGACCGGTTTGATGCACTCGGCGATGAAGGGCGTCCTGGATGTCGCGGACGCGCTGGTGGTGGTGTCTTCAGGTTCCGTCGACGGGGCGCGCAGTGCGTCGGCCACACTCGACTGGCTGGAGGCGCACGGCTACGGCGACCTGGTCAAACGGTCCGTCGCGGTGATCAACTCGGTGCGGCCGAAGGGTGGCTCCGTCGATCTGGACAAGCTCTCCGCGCACTTCGGCGCGCGTGTCCGTTCGGTGTGCCGGATCCCGTTCGACCCGCATCTGGAAGAGGGCGCCGAGATCGAGCTGGACCGGCTCGACGCGGACACCCGGCTGGCGTTGCTGGAACTGGCCGCCACCGTCGCCGACGGGTTCGGTGGCCAGCCGTACCAGCCGATCCAGGCCTAGTCCCGCTCTTTACTCTTTGTCCTCGTCTTTACCTTTGCGCTGCTGCTCACCGAGCTTGCGCAGGAAGTCGGGGTCGTCGTCCGGGGCCAGCGTCGGTCGCGACGAGGGCACCCCGACGCGCTCGATCCCGAACGCGCGCCACAACACCACGGCGACGGTGAGCGCTCCGATGGCCGCGAGCAGATAGATCATGCTCGGTCCCTTCCGCGTGGAGGACGTTCCTCAGTCCCACGAGGCTAGCCCCTTTGCCGCGCGCGGGGGGACTCATGGATACCCCAATGTGACGAAGGGCGGTTACGAGCCCTTCGTCACTGGAGTCCTTTTTGCGGGAAACGCCTGCTCAGACCTTGCGAGCGGGCTCGCTGGCGTCGGTGGTGAGCTCGGCGAGGAGTTCGTTCACTTCGGCCTCGCGGAACCGGCGGTGCCCGCCGGGAGTGCGGATCGAGCCGATCCGGCCCGCGGTCGCCCAGCGGGTCACGGTCTTGGGGTCGACCCGGAACAGAGCCGCCACTTCGCCGGGGGTGAGCAACCTGCCGCCCATGGTCGCGGTCATTTTCCGCCTCCTTCACGGTTCCAGTGCTAAACCGGAGGCGGGCCTCGTGCCCGTCGTGCCGGGTAGCCAACACGGCAATCGTTGCATCTCACCCGTCAGGTACTCGAACGGTTGTCCAACAGTAAAGAGCCCTTAAAGGTCAAAACCGACAACCGCGACATGCGCCCGCCGGCCCCGTGGTCTTGTCACGGATGTACGAAAACGCGCCCTGATCACGCGAATCGGGCCGTGGCACCTAAGGTGTAGCGGTGGACCAGGTGGATCGGAAGATCATCGCGGCATTACGGGAGAACGGGCGGGCTACCTACGCCGACCTCGGCCGGTCTGTCGGGCTCTCGGCTTCGTCAGTGCACGAACGGGTCGGCAAACTCGAGGCCGCCGGCGTGATCACCGGCTACCACGCGATGGTCGACCCGAACACGGTCGGACTCGGGGTGACGGCACTGGTCGGCATCCACCCCACCGACACCGCGACCGAGGACGACGTCGCGGAGGCGCTCGGGGCACTGGACGAAGTCGAAAGCTGCTACGCCGTCGCGGGCGACGAAGCCTTCGTCGTCAAGGTGCGGGTGGCCACCGTCGACGATCTGGAGCGGACGCTCGGCAGGCTGCGGCGGATCCCCGGGGTCGGCCGCACGAACACCACCGTCGTGCTCTCCACCCGCTTCGAAGGGCGCCCCAACAACGCGGGCCTGGACGAAGGCCGCAACGGCAGCGCGTAGCCTGCCATGGTGTGAGCGATAATCACCTGCCCCGTGACCTGACGCTGTACGTGCTGGCCAGGTTCTTCCTGGTCGGGGTCATCGCAGGCGGCTTGCTGCTGGTCAACGTCCCGCTGCTGGTCGCGTTGCTGATCGGCCTGGTCGTGGGGCTGCCGCTGGGCCTGCTGCTGTTCCGCCCGCTGAACGCGCGCGTGACCGCCGGGCTCGCCCGCCGCAACGAAACGCGTGCTCGCGCCCGTGCCGAACTGCGCTCGCAGCTGCGCGGCGACCGGGTGGACGGCGCGGCGTGAGCCTCCTGCAGAGCCGCAGCTGGGTCCGCGAAGCCGTCCGCATCATCGAGGCCGACGCGAACCGCAGCGCCGACACGCACCTCCACGTCTTCCCGCTGCCCCCCGAATGGGGCGTGGACCTGTACCTGAAGGACGAGTCCGTCCACCCGACCGGCTCGCTCAAACACCGGCTCGCGCGTTCGCTGTTCCTGTACGGCCTGGTGAACGGCCAGATCGGGCCGGACACCGTGCTCGTCGAGGCCTCTAGCGGCTCGACGGCGGTGTCGGAGGCGTACTTCGCGCGGATGCTCGGGCTGCGGTTCATCACCGTGGTGCCGCGCAGCACCTCGCCGGAGAAGATCGCGCTCATCGAGTTCTACGGCGGCGAATGCCACTACGTCGACCGCGCGCCGGACATGTATCCGGAGGCCGAACGGCTCGCTTCGGAGTGCAACGGCCACTACCTCGACCAGTTCACCTACGCGGAGCGCGCGACGGACTGGCGCGGGAACAACAACATCGCCGAATCGGTGTACGCGCAGATGCAGTCCGAACGGCACCCCGTGCCGACGTGGATCGTCATCGGCGCCGGGACCGGCGGCACGAGCGCGACTTTCGGCCGCTACGTGCGTTACAAGCGGCACACCACGAAGATCGCCGTCGTCGACCCGGAGAACTCGTCGTTCTTCGGCGCCTGGCAGACCGGGGCGCTCGACTACAGCACCGGCATGCCTTCGCGGATCGAGGGAATCGGGCGGCCGCGCGTCGAGCCGTCGTTCGTGCCCGGCGTGATCGACGAGATGTTCCAGGTGCCGGACGCCGCCTCGCTGGCGGCCATCCGCGTGCTGCGCGAGCGGACGGGGCACTGGGCAGGCGGCTCGACCGGGACGAACCTCTTCGGCGCGTTCACGCTGATCTCGCGAATGGTCTCGGAAGGCCAGGCGGGCAGTATCGTCACGCTGCTGTGCGACGGCGGGGAGCGGTACGCCAACACGTACTACGACGACGCGTGGCTGGCGCAGAAGAACATCGACATCGCGCCCTACCTGGAGAAGTACCGGGAGTTCCTGGTGAGCGGAAAGCTCGCTCCGGAGGCCTGAGGTTCTCGGTTGCTTTCGCGACGTCGGCTGGGCGGCCTACCTCAGGCATGAACGGTCCGTGCATCCCCCGAACGCAGTCCGGCGCCGATCCGGGGCGGAAGCTGCGAGCGTGACCGGCCCTTTCGCGCCCCCTGTGTGGATTTCGGGTCATCCAACGTCCCGAAATCCACACGGTCCCGCATCAGAGGTCCGGTGACGGCCTCACAGCGCGAGCGCCACCGCGGTCAGCACCGCCCACCCCAGCATCGCGAACCCGGTGTCCCGCAGCGCCGGGATCAGCGCCCGCCCCTGCGCCTCGCCGCCGACGGCCTTGACCGACTTCAGCAGCAGCGGCGCGGTCAGCAGGCCCAGCAGGGCCCACGGCGTCACGAAGGCGAGCAGCACGCTCACGACGTACGGGACCGCGACCAGCACCAGGTAAAGCCGGCGCGTGCCCTGGTCACCGAGCCGGGTGGCGAGCGTGCGCTTGCCGGACTCGATGTCGGTCGGGATGTCGCGGAGGTTGTTGGCGGTCAGCACACCGGTCGAGAACGAGCCGACGGCGACCGCGCAGCCGAGCGCGGTCCAGCTGAGCTGTCCGGCTTGGACGTACACGGTGCCGAGCACCCCGGCCAGCCCGAAGAAGACGAAGACCGCGATCTCGCCGAAACCGTAGTAGCCGTAAGGCTTCTTGCCGCCGGTGTAGAACCAGGCGCCGAGGATGCAGACCGCGCCCATCGCCAGCAGCCACCACAGGCCGCTGATCGCGACGAGCACGAGCCCGAGCACTCCGGCGAGCCCGAGGGCCACGAGAGCGGCCGCCAGGACGGCCTTCGGTTTCGCGACTCCGGAGCCGACCAAACGCAGCGGGCCGACGCGGTTCTCGTCGGTGCCGCGGATGCCGTCGGAATAGTCGTTGGCGTAGTTGACGCCGACGATCAGCGCCAGCGAGACGAGCAGCGCGAGAATCGAGCGGGACCAGGAGAAGCCGTCGAGCGCGATCGCCGCGCCGACTCCGGCGACCACCGGCGCCACCGCGTTGGGCAGCGTCCGCGGGCGCGCCCCTTCGATCCATTCACCAGCAGTCGCCATGCCGCCATTCTGGCCCTGGCCACTACCGGCCGGTATGCGGGGCTCGTCACCTGCTCGAGGCATCCCGAGCAGGTGACGAGTCGCGCTACTTGAGATCGTCGATCGCGTCTTCCAGGGTCCAGGTGAGCGTGCCGCTGTTCGGAACGGCGGTCTCCGGTTCGTCCGCCAGCGCGGGCCCGGCCAAAGCGACCAGTCCCATCGTGACGGCGGTGCAGGCCAATACTGTGCGTGTCCAGCGCGTCATACGTAGACGTAAACCCGCGGGTAATGACCGTGTCAACAAAGTCCCGGTAATCGGTGGGGAATTCACGACCTTCGTAGGAGATTCCGGACGGCCGTCCTGTCGACCTTCCCGGGGCCCCGCAGCGGCAGCTCTTCGGCGAATTCGACCCGCTTCGGAGCGGCGGCCGCGCCGGCCTCTTCGCGGCACGCGGCACGCAGCGATTCGACGTCGCTACCAGCGCCGACGACGAGCGCGACGACCGCTTCGCCCCACTCGGGGTCAGGTACTCCGACCACGCAGGCGTCCCGGATTCCGGGCTGGGCGGTCAAGATCCGCTCGACCGCCGCGGCGGCCACCTTCACCCCACCGGTGTTGATCATGTCGTCGATCCGCCCGAGGATCTCCAACCGCCCGTCGGCCGACCACCGGCCGCGGTCGGAAGTGCGGAACCGGCCGTCCTCGAAGGCCTCCGCGGTCAGATCGGGTCGCAGCCGGTAGCCGTGCGCGAGGACGTCACCCGTGATACAGACCCGCTCGTCTTCCAGGTCGACGCGTACTCCGTCCAGCGGTACGCCGTCGTAGACGCAGCCGCTCGCGGTCTCGCTCATGCCGTACGCGGGCACGATCTTCACGCCCGCTTCGGCGGCGCGCTCGCGGAGATCCGCCGTCGTCGCCGCGGCGCCGAGAATGATCGCGTCGAACGCGCGGGCCGCCGCCAGGCCGGGGCCGCCCGCGTCGAGCAGCCGCCCGAGCTGGGTCGGCACGAGCGCGGTGTAGCGCGGCCCGTCCACGGACAACAGCGGCGCGGCGGCTTCGGCGAAGTCGTCCGGCCGGAAACCGGAGGCGTGCAGTACGGACGGCGTCGTCCCGGCCAGCAGCGAGCGCACCAGCACCTGGAGTCCGCCGATGTACTGCGCCGGGGTCGCGAGCAACCAGTGTCCCGGCCCGCCGAGCCTCTTGTGGGTGGCGCGGGCCGACGCGGTGAGCGCCGGCGCCGACAGCAGCACGCCCTTCGGCTCGCCGGTGGACCCGGAGGTGGCGATGATCACCGCCGTCCCCGGTTCGGCCGGGCGGGCCGGTTCCATCGCGTCCCGCAGGGCGTCCGACGCGTAGGGGAGGACGGGCGGGCCGCCATCGAGCGCCTCGGCCAGTGCCGAGGTCAGCCCGGTGATCGAGTCCGGACTCCCGTCCACCGCTACCGCGCGCATCACTCCACCCTACGTCCGCCCGCGGATCGCGTTCAGCCCGCTAAACGCAGGTCAGTAGTAGTACGGGAAGGCCGACCAATCGGGGGCACGCTTCTCCAGGAAGGAGTCGCGGCCTTCGACGGCTTCGTCCTGCATGTACGCCAACCGGGTGGTTTCGCCGGCGAAGAGCTGCTGGCCGACCAGACCGTCGTCGGTGAGGTTGAACGCGTACTTCAGCATCCGCTGCGCGGTCGGCGACTTGCCGTTGATCGCCCATGCCCAGTCCAGCGCCTCGGCCTCGAGCTTCGCGTGCGGGACGGCGGAGTTCACCGCGCCCATCGCCTGCATCTGCTCGGCGGTGTACTCGCGGCCGAGGAAGAAGATCTCCCGCGCGAACTTCTGCCCGACCTGCTTGGCCAGGTACGCCGAGCCGTAGCCGCCGTCGAAGGAGCCGACGTCGGCGTCGGTCTGTTTGAACCGCGCGTGCTCGGCCGAGGCGAGCGTGAGGTCGCACACCACGTGCAGCGAATGCCCGCCGCCCGCGGCCCACCCCGGGACGACCGCGATGACCACCTTCGGCATGAACCTGATCAGCCGCTGGACCTCGAGGATGTGCAGCCGTCCGGCCCTGGCCGGATCGATCGTGTCCGAGGTCTCCCCGTCCGCGTACTGATAGCCGGAGCGTCCGCGAATACGCTGGTCACCACCGGAGCAGAACGCCCAGCCGCCGTCCTTCGGCGACGGGCCGTTACCGGTGAGCAGGACGCAGCCGACGTCCGAGCTCATCCGCGCGTGGTCGAGCGCGCGGTACAGCTCGTCGACGGTGTGCGGGCGGAAGGCGTTGCGGACCTCGGGACGGTCGAACGCGACACGTACGACACGTTTGCCTGAGCGGCTCTCAGAGGAGCGGTGATAGGTGATGTCGGTGAAGTCGAAACCGTCGACTTCCGTCCACAAGGCGGGGTCGAACAGCTCGGAAACCTGGGCGTCATCCACGTTTGGGAGAATAGGACGTGTGGCCGTGAGTCGTAGTGTGAAACCCGAGGTCTGCCGGTGAATCCTTCCACCGCGCAGGCCAGGGTCATCGTCGACGAACTCGTCCGCAACACCGTCTCGCACGTCGTCCTCTGCCCGGGCTCACGCAACGCCCCGCTGTCGATCGCGCTGTACGACGCGGCGGCCGCCGGGCGCCTCCAGTTGCACGTCCGCATCGACGAACGCGGCGCCGGCTTCCTCGCCCTCGGCATCGCCGCGCGCACCGGCCGCCCCGTGGCCCTGCTGTGCACCTCGGGCACCGCGGCCGCGAACTTCCACCCCGCCGTGCTGGAGGCCGACCGCGCGGGGGTGCCGCTGATCGTGCTGACCGCCGACCGGCCGCCCGAGATGCGGGCCGCCGGTGCGAGCCAGGTCATCGACCAGCACCAGCTCTACGGCAATGCCATCCGCTACTTCGACGAGCTCGCCGTCGCCGAACGCCGCGCCGGGCAGAACTCGTACTGGCGCGGCCAGATCTGCCGCGCGTGGAACGCCGCGTACGGCGAATGGCGCTGCGGGCCGGTGCACCTGAACATCCCGTTCCGCGAGCCGCTCGTGCCCGATGTCGATGATGACGGCGAGTGGTACGAGTCACTCGAAGGGCGTCCCGACGGCGCTCGCTGGACGGAGCTGCCGGACTTCGGCGCGCTTCCCTCTTTCGTGGTGCCCTCGGCGCGCCACGGCCTGGTCATCGCGTGCGACACCGGCGTGCAGGCGGCCAGCGAATGGGCCGAGCTGCATGGCTGGCCGGTCGTCTCCGAGACCGGCGGCATCGGGATGGCGGGCGCGACGGCGATCTCGTCCGGCGCGTGGCTGCTCGGCGTCGAGGAGTTCATCTCGCGGCACAAACCCGAGCAGGTCCTGTGCATCGGGCGTCCGACGGTGTTCCGGCAGGTGCAGCGGGTGCTGTCCGATCCGGACGTCGAGGTGCTGCTGGTCCGGCCCGATTCGGACTGGCCCGCGCCCGCGCACAACGTCCGCCAGGTCGGCCAGTGGTTCGACGAGCCGACCAAACCGGCCGATCCGGAGTGGTTGGCGAGCTGGCAGCGTGCGGACAAGGCGGCGTCGGGGGCGGTCACCGAAGCGCTGGCCGACGAGCCGTGGCCGAGCGGGCTGCGCCTGGCGACCGAGCTGGTCGACGCGGTCCCGGAGGGGTCGCTGCTGGTCGTCGGCTCGTCCAACCCGACCCGTGACGTCGCCCTCGCCGGACGGCTGCGGCCCGACGTCCTCGTGCACCGCAACCGCGGCGTCGCCGGCATCGACGGCATGGTGTCGACCGCGATCGGCGCGGCGACCGTCCACAGGGGACATTCGTACGCCCTCCTCGGCGATCTGACGTTCCTGCACGACGCGAGCGGCCTGCTGACCGGGCCCGCCGAACAGCGCCCCGACCTGACGATCGTGGTGCTCAACGATGACGGTGGCGGCATCTTCTCCCTGCTGGAGCAGGGTGCGCCCGAGCACAACGCCAGCTTCGAGCGCGTCTTCGGCACGCCGCACGGCGCCGACCTCGGTGCCCTGTGCGCCGGTTACCGCGTGCCGCACGTCGTCGCCGAGACGCTCACCGAATTCCGTGCGGCGCTCAAGCCCGCGCCGGGGTTGCGGGTGGTGGAGGTCCGCGTGGACCGAACGCGTCACCGCGAGCTGCACGCGCGCCTCCGTACGGCGGTGTCCTCCGCCGTGCGTGCTGTCTAGCCGTATTCCAGAGGGTAGGAACCCCTCCTTCGGACGTGTCTCCGCGTTGATCGTCTGGCTACGTTCGAGCGCGCTGACAAATCCTGGGAGGATTCGCAATGCGCTTGAAGACTCGCGCCGGCTTCGCCGGATTGACCGCGGGTGTCGTCTCGGTGCTGCTCGCCGGCTCCGCGGCGGCCGCCCCCGCACCCGGCTCGATCGGCATCGGCGACCCGTACTACCCGCACGCCGGGAACGGCGGCTACGACGTCGCTCACTACGACCTCCGGCTGACCTATCAGCCGTCCACCGACCTGCTGTCCGGTGCCACGACGATCCTGCTCACCGCGACGCAGGACCTCTCGGCGTTCAACCTCGACTTCGGGCTGAAGGTGTCGAGCGTCCGGGTCGACAACCGGCCCGCGAAGTTCGCGACGTCGACCGACGGCACCGGTGAGCTCACCGTCACGCCGGCCTCGCCGCTGAAGAAGGGCCGGACGGCGACCGTCGTCGTCGCCTACGCGGACACGCCGTCGAAGGTGAAGATCGACGGCTTCACCGCCTGGAAGAAGACCCCGGACGGCGCGCTGGCCGTCGACGAGCCGCAGAGCGCGGCCTGGTGGTTCCCGTCCAACGACCACCCGACC
This sequence comes from Amycolatopsis lurida, assembly GCF_900105055.1. Lineage (NCBI taxonomy): Bacteria > Bacillati > Actinomycetota > Actinomycetes > Pseudonocardiales > Pseudonocardiaceae > Amycolatopsis > Amycolatopsis lurida. The sequence continues at coordinate 3,486,123 of NZ_FNTA01000004.1, read as the reverse complement.
GACCTGGCCACCTACGACGTCTCGGTCGAGGTCCCGAACGACGTCGCCGCGCTGTCGAACGGCACGCTCGTGCGCAAGACGGTGCAGCGGCCCGGCTGGACGCGCTGGAACTGGCGCAGCACCAAACCGCAGGCGACGTACCTCACGTCACTTGAGGTCGGCAAGTTCGAGGTGAACGAGCAGACCACGCCGGACGGCAAGCCGTTCATCACCGCCTACGGCGCCGACCTCGGCGAATCGCTCGGCGCGGCCAAGGCCAGCATCGAGCGGACACCGGAGATCACCGAATTCCTCGCCTCGAAGTTCGGGCCCTACCCGTTCGAGGCACAGGGCGGCGTCGTCACCACCGGCATCACCTTCGCGCTGGAGAACCAGACGCGGCCGGTCTACGGCGCCAGGGCCTTCCGGTCCGGCTCCAACACCTCGATCGTGGCGCACGAGCAGGCGCACCAGTGGTTCGGCGACAGCGTCACGCTCGGCAAGTGGAGCGAGATCTGGCTGAACGAGGGCTTCGCCTCCTACGGCGAGTTCCTGTGGTCGGAGGAGAGCGGCGAGGGCACGGCCGACGAACTCGCCCAGTACATCTACGACTCGGTGCCTGCCGAGGACCCGTTCTGGCAGGTCCTGCCCGCCGACCCGGGCGCGGACAACCAGTTCGACGCGGCCGTCTACGACCGCGGCGCGCTCGCCGTGCACGCGTTGCGCAAGGCCGTGGGTGACGACACGTTCTTCCGGATCCTGCAGACCTGGCAGCAGGTGAAGAAGGCCAAGTCCGCGGTGATCCCGGAGTTCATCGCGCTGGCGGAGAAGATCTCGGGCAAGCCGCTGTACGACTTGTTCCAGACGTGGCTGTACACCAAGGGCAAGCCCGCGGTGGGCCCGAACGGTGCTCAGGCTCTCCGGGCCGCTGTGGCCCCGGTCGCACCGAAGTCCTACCCGCAGATCAAGGCGACGCATGAATTCCTCGCCGAGCGACACGCCCACTGACGGGTAGCGCTACGCTCGCGGCGTGACGGCCAAAACGGAGCGGGTGAGGCGCATCGGGTGGTATGCCGCCCTCGCTGTCGCCTCACTCGTCACCGTGCTCGGTGTCTCCTTGCTGTTCGCCGCCATCCGCAACGACAGTGCGATCGAAGCGGAGCTCGGGCAGGCGACGGCGCAGGTCGAGTCGGTGGCCTTCGACCGCACGATCATCAACTACGCGACCCCCGACGGCATCATGCACAGCCCGGCCAACGGCGTGCTCTACCCGGCCGGGCTGGCCGCCGGGCAGCTCGTGAACATCGAGTACGACGTCGGCGACCCCGAACTCGCGCGGGTGGCCGGCCGCTCGGCGGCGAACACCCTGCTGCCACTGGGCAGCATGATCCTCTTCACCTGGCTGATCGCCGGCCCGCTGCTGTGGTGGATCCGGCGGCAACGGCTGGCCTACCGGCGCTCGCTCGCCGTGACGTCCGCCTGATCACACGTGCCGTCCGCCCAATCACGCGTGTCGTCCCTCTGATCACGCGAGTTACGCCTCTAATCACGCGAGTTACGCCTCCAATCACGTGAGTCCCGTTCCCGATCACGTGAGTTCAGTGCTCAGTCGCGCGAGCTTGCCGTGCGGAACCGGCGATCACGCGTGATCAGACGGACGACACGCGTGATCACATGGACGACACGCGTGATCAGGCGGACGACACGCGTGATCGAAGGCGTAACTCGCGTGATCAAAGGCGTAACTCGCGTGCTTGGGGGCGTAACTCGCGTGATCGGGGGGCGAACTCAGCCCACCGACTCCTGCCACCAGCCCAGGACCTCGTCGGCCACGCCGGGGGCCGCCACGAGCAGGGCGTCGACCGGCAAGGCGGTGTCCTCCCCGTGCCGGTCCAGCACCACGGCACCCGCCTCGATGGCCAGCGCGACCGATCCGGCGACGTCCCATTCGCGGTAGCTGTGCAGCACCGCCGCGGCCGCGTGGCCTAAGGCGACCTGCGCGATCGCCAGCGCCGCCGAGCCGAGCACCCGGACCCCGGCGTGCGCGGCGGCGGCCCGTTCGATGAACTGGCCCATCCCCGGCCAGACACCCTTGCGCGTGAGTTCCGTGCAGACGATCGCCCCGGCGGTCCCGCAGCGGTCGGTGAGCGTGATCGGTTTGCCGTTCGCCCGCGCGCCGCGGCCGCGCGCGGCGGCGTAGATCTGGGCGCGGTACGGGTCCGCCACCACGCCCACCACCGGGCCCGAAGCGTCGATCAGGGCGAGGCTGTACGCGCACCAGGGGACACCGGCGACGTAGTTCGCGGTGCCGTCGACCGGGTCGACCACCCAGCGGTATTCGGCGACGTCGGCACCGTGGTCGGCACCGAATTCGCCGCCGACCACGGGGATACCGGGGAATTCCGCCGTCAGCACCCGGCGGGTGTGGCGTTCGAGGATGCGGTCGGTGTCGGTGACCCAGTCGAAGGGCGAGTCCTTCGGATCGGGTTGGGCGCCCCGGCCCGCGGTCGCGGTGATCACGTCGGTCGCGTCGTTGGCCAGCCGCCCGGCCACTTCGAGGGCCCTCGACACCAGCCCCGGCTCGACGGGCTGAGGCGGCCTTGAGGACAGGAGGGTCATGCCTGACTAGTGTGGCCGAGCCTGGTTTACGGAACACGACCTTGAGATGACATGTCGTCTGTTCCGTTTCTGTTGGGGTGGGCGTCACAACCGGATGCGACAGTGATCCGCGTGCGAGTCGCGATAGTCACCGAAAGTTTCCTGCCCCAGGTGAACGGCGTGACCAACTCCGTGCTCCGCGTCGTGGAACACCTCCGCGACCGCGCGCACGACGTGCTGATCATCGCCCCGGGGCCGGGTCCCGTCGAGTACCTCGGCGCCCCGGTCGTGCGCATTCCCGCCCTCGACTTCCCCGGCGTGAACTCTCTTCCGGTCGGCGTGCCGACCAGGACGGTGCTCACCGCGCTGGCCGACTTCGGACCGGACGTGGTGCATCTGGCGTCGCCGTTCGTGGTCGGCGCCCGCGGTCTCGCCGCGGCAAGACGGCTGCGGGTGCCGTGTGTCGCGGTGTACCAGACCGACATCGCCGGTTTCGCCGCCGCCTACGGCTTCGGCATCGCCGCCCGCGCGGCCTGGCGCTGGGTGCGCCGCCTGCACTCGCGAGCCGACCGCACGCTCGCGCCGTCGACGGATTCGGTGGAACAGCTGAGACTGCACGGCATCCCTCGGGTGCACCGCTGGGCGCGCGGCGTCGACATCGAGCGGTTCTCACCGGTCCACGCCGACCCCGCGTTGCGCGCCGAGCTGGCGCCGAACGGCGAACTGCTGGTCGGTTTCGTCGGCAGGCTCGCGCCCGAGAAGGAGGTCGAGCGGCTGACCGCGCTCGCCGGGGTCGACGGGATCCGCGTGGTCGTCGTCGGTGACGGTCCGGAGCTGCCGATGCTGCGCGAACGGATCCCGGGTGCGGCATTCCTCGGCGCCCGGTACGGCGAAGAGCTCTCCGCCGCGTACGCGAGCCTCGACGTCTTCGTCCACACAGGACCGCACGAGACGTTCTGCCAGGCCATCCAGGAAGCGATGGCGTCCGGGCTGCCGGTGCTGGCGCCGAACGCGGGCGGTCCGAAGGACCTGGTCCTACCCGGCCGCACCGGCTATCTGCTGCCCGCCGACCGCGCCGGGTTCGCGGCGGCGCTGGTGGACAAGGTGAACGACCTGCGCGACGAAGCGTTGCGAGCCAGGCTGGGGGAGAAGGCGCGCAAGGTCGTTCTGGGCCGGACCTGGCCCGCGGTCTGTCACGAACTGGTCGGCCACTACGAGGCCGTCCAAGGCAAAGTCGCTCGCGCGGCGTAACCAAAATGCACCGGCTGGGAAAGGACCGGGCACGAGGTGGACTGGAATGCATATAGTCCAGCTGGCCAACTTCTACGGGCCACGCTCGGGCGGCCTGCGGACGGCGTTGCACCACCTCGGCGCCGGATACGTGGCGAATGGACATCAGGTGACGCTCGTGGTGCCAGGGCGGCGCCACGCGGACGAGACGTTGCCCTCGGGCGTCCGCCGGTTTTCCCTTCCCGCCCCGCAGATCCCGGGTACCGGCGGCTATCGCGCGGTCGATCCGCATCGCGTGCGCGCCGTGCTGGAACGCCTGGAGCCGGACAGACTGGAAGTGTCCGACAGGCTGACCCTGCGCGGCATGGGCGTCTGGGCGCGGCGCAACGGCGTGCCCAGCATGGTGATCTCGCACGAGCGGCTGGACCGGCTCCTGGAGCAGTTCCTCATGCCGGAACCCGTCGCGCGGCGCGTCGCGGACGTCGCGAACCGGCGGATGGCGCGGCGCTACGACACGGTCGTCTGCACGACGGCGTTCGCCCGCGCGGAGTTCGACCGGATCGCCGCGCCGAATGTGCGCCGGGTCCCGCTCGGCGTCGACCTCACGACGTTCACCCCGGCCCGGCGCGACGACGGCTGGCGGCACACCTTGTCCGGTGACGCCGACGCGCTGATCGTCCACTGTGGACGCCTGTCGCCGGAGAAGCACGTCGAACGCAGTGTGGACACCGTCGCCGAGCTGACCGAGGCAGGGCACAACGTGCGGCTGGTGATCGCCGGTGACGGCCCTCGGCGGCGTGCGCTGGAACGGCGGGCGCGTGGGCTTCCGGTGACCTTCCTCGGCTTCCTTTCCGGACGTGGTGACGTCGCGCGGCTGCTGGCCAGCGCCGACGTCTCTCTCGCGCCCGGTCCACACGAGACGTTCGGGCTCGCCGCGCTGGAGGCGCTCGCTTCGGGCACTCCGGTGGTGGTCTCGGCGTCGTCGGCGCTGCGGGAGATCGTGCGGCCTGGCTGCGGTGAGGCCGTCGACGATCTGGCCCCGGCGTTCGCGGGCGCTGTCACGGGTCTGCTGGAGCGCCCCGAGGACGCGCGGCGCGCGGCGGCGCGGGCGCGGGCGGAGGAATTCGCCTGGCCGCGGTCAGTGCAGGGAATGCTCTCCGCACTCGCTTGATCACTTTGTATCTCTTTTGTACAACCGGCATTCATCGTCCCCTCACGCCATCGAGCGAGAGGACGGCACGTGAGGTTCGAAGTACTGGGCACGTTCAGCATCTCCACCGGATCGCGGTCGGTCCCGCTGCACGGCCGGATGAGAAGAACGCTCCTCGGCGTGCTGCTGGTCCGCGCGAACACCTTCGTCCCGGTGAACGTGCTCACCGAGGCCCTGTGGGAGAGCAAGTGGGAGCCGCGCGCGGTGCCGAAGCTGCACTGGCACGTCCACAAGCTGCGCCAGGCCCTGCCCGAGGGCGACCGGCTCGGCTTCGACAACGGCGGCTACCGGCTGGAGGTCCACCCCGGCGAACTCGACGTCGAGACCTTCGAGACGCTGGCGAGCCAGGCGCTCAAATCCACCGACCCCGCGCAGCGCGCCTCGCTGATCCGGCAGGCCCTCACACACTGGCACGGCGCCCCCTACGAAGGCCTCGACGTCCCGCTGCTTTCGGACGAGACGATGCGCCTGTCGGAGCACCGGCTGGTCCTGCTCGAAGAGCTCTACCAGGCCGATCTGGACCTCGGGCGGCACGCGAGCGCGGCCGTCGAGCTGGCGGATCTGGTGCGGCGGAACCCGTTGCGGCAGCGTGCCCAGTACCTCCTGATGGACGCTCTTTGGCGAGCCGGGCGCACCTCCGACGCGCTGGCGGCGTACCGGCGTGCGCGCCGGGTCTCGGTCGATCAGCTCGGCCTCGAACCTGGGCCGGAACTGCGGTTGCTGGAGCGGAGGATCCTCGCCGGCGAGGTCGCGGGGGCCGGTGCGCACCGTGCCCCGGCGTTGCTTCACCGGGTCAGGTGAACCTACGGGACGTCGCTTTGCTCCCGCTTGGCCGCGATCCCTCAGGACGAGCGAAGTAGTGTGCGGGTATGTCCCGAGCGAGTCTTGACAAGGATCCGCACGAAGTCGCCGCCATGTTCGACGACGTCGCGGACGGCTACGACCGCGCGAATTCGTTCATGACCTTCGGCTTCGACCGCCGCTGGCGCACCATCACCGGCCGGGTGCTGGACGCCAAACGCGGCGAGAAGGTGCTGGATCTCGCGGCGGGCACCGGCGTGTCCACCGTCGAGTACGCGCGCAACGGCGCGTGGTGTCTCGCGGCGGACTTCTCGGTCGGCATGCTCAAGGCGGGCAAGCACCGCGGCGTCCCGATGGTGGCCGCGGACGCGATGAAGCTGCCGTTCGCCGACGAGAGCTTCGACGCGGTGACCATCTCGCTCGCGCTGCGGAACTTCGTCGACACCAAGGCCGCGCTCACCGAGATCGCGCGCGTGGTCAAACCGGGCGGCCGCCTGGTGATCTGCGAGGTGTCGACGCCCACATTCCCGCCGATCCGGTTCCTGCACCGGAAGTTCATCGCGAAGCTGCTCACCTGGGTCGGCGCCCGGACCTCGTCGAACCCCGAGGCCTACTCCTACCTGGCCGAATCCATGCTCGCGTGGCCGGATCAGCGGACCCTGGGCGAGATCATCGCGAGTGCCGGGTGGACCGAGGTGGAGTGGCTGAACCTCACGTTCGGCGTCGTCGCCATCCACCGTGCGAAGAAGCCATCCGTAAACTCGCGCGCATGACCCGTCGCAATGCTGACCACGACGCCGAAGTCATCGTCGTCGGTGCCGGACCGGCCGGCTCCACCGCCGCCACGTACCTCGCCCGCGCGGGCGTCGACGTGCTGCTGCTGGAGAAGACCGAGTTCCCGCGCGAGAAGGTGTGCGGCGACGGTCTGACCCCGCGCGGCGTCAAGCAGCTCATCGACCTGGGGATCGACACCAGCGAGGACGCGGGCTGGGTGCACAGCCGCGGCCTGCGGATCCTCACCGGCGAGCTCACGCTGGAGCTCGACTGGCCGGACCTGACCAGCTACCCGCCGTACGGCGTTTCGCGGACCCGTCAGGACTTCGACGACCTGCTCGCGAAGACCGCGGTCAAGGCGGGGGCGCGGCTCTACGAGCGCACCACCGTCACCGGCGCCATCACCAGCCCCACCGGCCGCGTGATCGGCGTCGAGGCGAAGGTCGGCCCGGAGAAGACGCCGGTGAGCTACCGCGCTCCGCTGGTGCTGGCCTGCGACGGCGTCTCCGCGCGGCTCGCGCTGAGTGTCGGCATCCAGAAGAACGAGAAGCGCCCGATGGGTGTCGCGGTGCGGCAGTACTACAAGAGCCCGCGTCACGACGACCCGTTCATCGAGGGCCACCTGGAGCTGTGGGACCGCTCGGACCCGCGCGACCCGAAGCTGCTGCCTGGCTACGGCTGGGCGTTCCCGCTGGGCGACGGCACGGTGAACGTCGGCCTCGGCATGCTGTCGACGTCGGCCGCGTTCCGCAGCACCGACTACCGCGCGCTGCTGCGCCAGTGGCTCGACGGGACGCCCGAGGAATGGGGCTACCGCGAGGAGAACGCCATCGGCAAGGTCGGCGGCGCCGGTCTCCCGATGGGCTTCAACCGCACCCCGCACTACCGCGACGGACTGCTGCTGCTCGGCGACGCGGGCGGCATGGTCAGCCCGTTCAACGGCGAGGGCATCTCGGCCGCGATGGAGTCCGCGCAGCTGGCGTCGGAGTTCGTCGTGCAGGCGCTGGCGCGCCGCGAAGGCCCTTCGCGTGAGCGTGCGCTTGAGGGCTACCCGCGCGCCGTCGCGGAGCTGATGGGCGGCTACTACCGGCTCGGCAACGTGTTCGCGAAGCTGATCGGGAAGCCGAAGGTCATGCACGCGGCGACGAAGTACGGGCTGCGGATCAACTCGATCCTTCCGTTGGTGTACAAGGGACTTTCGGGCTGCTACGACGCCAAGGGCGGAGACGGCGTCGACCGCCTCATCGCCGCTTTGGCGAGGGCGACGCCTTCTCCGCGCTGACCGCCTGGGTCGGGTGGGTCGTGAGTGGTAAGTGTCGTTAGAACGACACTTACCACTCACGACCCACCCGACCGACGCCTCGCCGCACGCCGTCCCTCTCCCCTCCGTTCCACACGTCTGGACCAGTCACGGGTACTCCGGGCAGTGGTATCGGTCACAGGACAAATATGGTCGAACAGCCCTTTGAAGCCGATCTTGGGAACGACGTCGCAGGTCATCGGTACCGCACGCCGGAGGTAACCGTACTGGCCGTGCGGCCAAGTTAGGGCAGCCTTATAGCACGGGGCCTAGGGACAAGAATGTGAGTCACGTCCTACACTCGCCCCATGCTTTGTGAATCGCTTCACATCCTCGACGGGAGGCTTGTGAACTATTTCACAAGCAAGGGGGCCGTCATGCACGGCCCGTAAGGGTTGCCTAACCCTCGGCGGTGTGACCCAGGTGACTTAGGGTGCCGACCGTGGGAAGCGGTGAACCCCGACTCGAAAACCGCAGCGGCGCGGAAAGGATGGCGAAAACCCCGTGCTGATGTTGCCCGTGCTGACCCAGGCGACCACCCCCTCGGTGCCGAACCTGGACATGTACCTCCCCCTGGTCCTCTTGTTCGTCCTCGCTCTCGGCTTCGCGGTGCTCTCGGTGCTGCTCGGCCCGCTCGTCGGCCCGAGCCGGGCCAACAAGGCGAAGCTCGCGGCCTACGAATGCGGTATCGAACCGTCGCCGCAACCGGTCGTCGGCGGCGGCCGGATGCCGGTCGCGTACTACATCACCGCGATGCTGTTCATCCTGTTCGACATCGAGATGGTCTTCCTCTACCCGTTCGCGGTCTCCGCGGACGCGCTGGGCATGTTCGGCCTGGTGGAGATCGTGCTGTTCATCGCGACGGTCGGTTTCGCGTACGCCTACGTGTGGCGTCGCGGCGGCCTGGATTGGAACTAGAGAAGCATGGGCCTCGAAGAAAAACTCCCCAACGGCATCCTGCTCGCCAGCCTTGAAGGCCTGGTCAACTGGGCGCGCAAGAACTCGATGTGGCCCGCCACCTTCGGTCTCGCCTGCTGCGCGATCGAGATGATGACCGTCGGCGGTTCCCGTTACGACATCGCGCGTTTCGGCATGGAGCGCTTCAGCGCGACGCCGCGCCAGGCGGATCTGATGATCGTCGCCGGCCGGGTCACGCAGAAGATGGCGCCGGTGCTCCGCCAGATCTACGACCAGATGGCCGAGCCCAAGTGGGTGCTGGCGATGGGCGTCTGCGCCTCGTCCGGCGGGATGTTCAACAACTACGCCGTGGTGCAGGGCGTCGACCACATCGTCCCGGTCGACATGTACCTCCCCGGCTGCCCGCCGCGCCCCGAAATGCTGCTCGACGCGATCCTGAAGCTGCACGCCAAGATCCAGGACGAGCCGATCAACGCCCGCCGGGCCGCGATCCGCGCCGCCAGCGGTGAGCGCACCGAGCTGATCGCCTCCTCGATCAAGTACGCGAAGAAGTGAGCGACGTGCCCGAAGAAAACTCCCCCGAAACCCCGGAAACCGGCGGCGAGCAGTCCAGCGCCGACCGGCCCGCAGGCGGCCTCGAGCCGCAGGGCGCCCGTCCGGCCGAGCCGGTCGTCACCGGCAAAGAGCGCCAAGGCATGTTCGGCGTGCGCGGCACCGGTGACACCTCCGGTTACGGCGGCGTCCGCCTTCCCGCGTACAGCCCGCCCCCGGCGGAGCGCCCGTACGGCGGCTGGTTCGACGAGTTCGCCGACGAGTTCTACGCGGCCTTGGCGGACAACAAGATCCCGGCGAACGCGATCCTGCAGACCACGGTCGACCGCGGCGAGATCACCTTCTACGTCTCCCGCGAGCACCTCGTCGAGATCGCCAAGGTCCTGCGCGACGACGCCGGTCTCCGCTTCGAGCTGCTCAGCTCGGTCTCGGGCGTGGACTATGGCGTCGACGTCCCGCAGCGTCTGCACTCGGTCTACCACTTCACGTCGATGACCTACCGCCGCCGCATCCGGCTGGAGGTCACGCTCGACATCGAAGACCCGCACGTCCCGTCGCTGGTCGGGGTCTACCCGACGGCCGACTGGCAGGAGCGGGAAGCCTGGGACATGTTCGGCATCGTCTACGACGGGCACCCGGCGCTGACCCGCATCCTCATGCCGGACGACTGGGACGGCCACCCCCAGCGCAAGGACTACCCGCTCGGCGGGATCCCGGTCGAATACAAGGGCGCGGAGATCCCGCCGCCGGACCAGCGGAGGTCGTACTCGTGAGCACCGAAAACCTCTCCGACGTCACGACAGGCACCGCCACCGGCCCCCAAGGCGCCGACAGCACCGACGACGTCGACTACGCGGACTCCCGCGACACGACCGAAGGCCGCGTCTACACCGTTTCCGGCGGTGACTGGGAAGACCTCATCGAGGACTCCCGCCACGACGAGCGCATGGTCATCAACATGGGCCCGCAGCACCCGTCGACGCACGGCGTGCTCCGGCTCGTGCTGGAGATGGAGGGCGAGACCGTCACCCAGCTCCGTTCGGTCATCGGCTACCTGCACACCGGGATCGAGAAGAACTGCGAGTACCGCACGTGGACCCAGGGCGTCACCTTCGTGACGCGCATGGACTACCTCGCCCCGCTGTCGACCGAGATGGCGTACTGCCTCGGCGTCGAGAAGCTGCTCGGCATCCAGGCCCCGCGCCGCGCCGAACTGCTGCGCGTGATGCTGCTGGAGATCAACCGCATCGGCTCGCACCTGGTCTACATCGCCACCGGCGGCATGGAACTCGGTGCCACCACGGCGATGACGCTCGGGTTCCGTGAGCGCGAAGAGGTCCTGCACCTGCTGGAGCACCTCACCGGTCTCCGGATGAACCACGCGTTCATCCGCCCCGGCGGCCTCGCGCAGGACATGCCGGACGACTACCAAGAGGTGGTCAGCGCGTTCGTCAAGACGATGGACGAGCGGCTTCCCTTGTACGACAAGCTCTTCACCGGTCAGCCGATCTGGCGCAACCGGCTCAAGGGCGTCGGGTACCTGCCGGTCGACGCTTGCCTCGCGCTCGGCGTCACCGGCCCGGTGCTGCGCAGCGCCGGTCTCCCGTGGGACATGCGCAAGACCGAGCCGTACTCGCGCTACGACGAGTTCGAGTTCGACATCCCGACCTCGACCGAGGCGGACTGCTGGGCGCGCTACCTGCTGCGCGTCGAGGAGATGCACCAGAGCCTGCGGATCATCAAGCAGTGCCTGAAGAAGCTCGAGCCGGGCCCGGTCATGGTCGAGGACAAGAAGGTCGCCTGGCCGGCGCAGCTCTCGATCGGCAGCGACGGCATGGGCAACTCGCTCGAGCACGTCCGCAAGATCATGGGCCAGTCGATGGAATCGCTGATCCATCACTTCAAGCTGGTCACCGAGGGCTTCAAGGTCCCGCCGGGCCAGACCTACACGTCGGTGGAATCGCCGCGCGGCGAACTCGGCGTGCACCTGGTCTCCGACGGCGGTACCAGGCCGCTGCGGGTCCACGTGCGCGAACCGAGCTTCGTGAATCTGCAGTCGATGCCCGCGATGGCCGAAGGCGGCCTGGTGGCGGACGTGATCGCCGCCATCGCCTCGATCGACCCCGTCATGGGGGGAGTGGACCGTTGAGCACCCAGCCCGGAACGACACCGACGCCCGAGCCCGGCACCAGCCTGGCCGAGCAGACCCATATCGCCGCCGGTGGTGACGTCGACGTGATCGCGATCGCGCCGGATCCCGCCGAGGCGGAGGGGATCCTGGAGAACGCGAAGCTCGAAGACATCTTCGACGCCGACACCTACGCCAGGGCGCAGAACCTGATCGCGCGGTACCCGCAGTCGAGGTCGGCGCTGCTGCCGATGCTGCACCTCGTGCAGTCGGTGCAGGGTTACGTGAGCCAGGAGGGCATCGCCTTCTGCGCGCGGAACCTGGACCTGTCCGACGCCGAGGTCAGCGCGGTCGCGACGTTCTACACCATGTACAAGCGCCGCCCGTGCGGCGAGCACCTGGTGAGCGTCTGCACGAACACGCTGTGCGCGGCCATGGGCGGCGACGCGATCTACAAGAAGCTCCAGACGCACCTCGGTTCCGAAGAGAAGCCGTTGGGGCACAACGAGACCGCGGGCACGCCGAACGAGCCCGGTTCGATCACGCTGGAGCACGCCGAATGTCTCGCGGCCTGTGACCTCGCCCCGGTCATCCAGGTCAACTACGAGTACTTCGACAACCAGACCGAGGACAAGGCCGTCGCGCTGGTCGACGCGTTGCAGGCGGGCAAGAAGCCGGCCCCGACGCGCGGCGCGCCGCTGACGAACTTCAAGGGCGCCGAACTGCAGCTCGCCGGGTTCTTCCCGGAGGACGCGCAGCAGTACCGCACGGACGTCGATGGTCCTTCTCAGGCCGTCGAAACCCTGCGGGGAGCGCAGGTCGCGCAGGACCGCGGCTGGACCGCGCCCGCGATGAAGGACGTTCCGCTTCCGGAAGTGGAGAAGAAGTAATGGCCGATCCCATCACTCCGGTCCTCACGAAGCGCTGGCTTTCGCCCAACTCCTGGACGATCCAGTCCTACGAAGCCCTCGAGGGCTACACCGCGATCCGCAAGGCGCTGAAGGCCACTCCCGAGCAGATCGTCCAGTTGGTCAAGGACTCCGGCCTCCGCGGCCGTGGCGGCGCGGGCTTCCCGGCCGGCATCAAGTGGTCCTTCATGCCGCCGAACGAGGACAAGCCACACTACCTCGTCATCAACGCCGACGAGGGCGAGCCGGGCACCTGCAAGGACATCCCGCTGATGATGGCGGACCCGCACTCGCTGATCGAGGGCTGCATCATCGCCTCGTACGCGATGCGCTCGCACCACTGCTTCATCTACGTCCGCGGCGAGGCGCTGCACTGCATCCGCCGCCTCAACGCGGCCGTGCGCGAGGCGTACGAAGCGGGTTACCTCGGCAACAACATCCTCGACTCCGGATTCGACCTCGACATCACCGTGCACGCGGGCGCCGGGGCGTACATCTGCGGCGAGGAGACGGCGCTGCTGGACTCGCTGGAAGGCCGTCGCGGCCAGCCGCGGCTCAAGCCGCCGTTCCCGGCCGCCGCCGGTCTCTACGCCGCGCCGACCACGGTGAACAACGTCGAGACCATCGCGAGCGCGCCGTACATCGTCAACGGCGGTTCCGACTGGTTCCGCCAGATGGGCCGCGAGAAGTCGCCCGGCCCGAAGATCTACTCGATCTCCGGCCACGTCGAGAAGCCCGGCCAGTACGAATGCCCGCTCGGCACCACGCTGCGCGAGCTGCTGGACATGGCGGGCGGCATGAAGGACGGCATCCCGCTGAAGTTCTGGACGCCGGGTGGTTCGTCCACGCCGATGTTCACCGCCGAGCACCTCGATGTTCCGCTGGACTTCGAAGGCGCGGCGGAAGCCGGGTCGATGCTGGGCACGACGGCCGTGCAGGTCTTCAACGAGACCGTTTCCGTGCCGTGGGCCGTGATGAAGTGGACGCAGTTCTACGAGCACGAGTCCTGCGGCAAGTGCACGCCGTGCCGCGAGGGCACGTACTGGCTGGCGCAGATCCTGGAGCGCATGGTCGAGGGCCACGGCACCGAGGAGGACATCGACACCCTGCTCGACGTCTGCGACAACATCCTCGGCCGCTCGTTCTGCGCCCTCGGCGACGGCGCGGTCTCGCCGATCCAGAGCGGGATCAAGTACTTCCGCGAGGAATTCCTCGCACTGTGTGAAACCAACAAGCGCGAACTGGTGGGGGCGCAGGCATGACGATCGCACCCGACAAGCCCGGAACCGAGGTCGAAGAGACCCCGGTCCCCGAAGGCCACGTCAAACTGGTCATCGACGGCGAAGAGGTCATCGCGCCCAAGGGCGAGCTGCTGATCCGCACCGCCGAACGGCTCGGCACGGTCATCCCGCGCTTCTGCGACCACCCGCTGCTCGACCCGGCGGGGGCCTGCCGCCAGTGCCTGGTCGAGGTCGAAATGGGCGGCCGCCCGATGCCGAAGCCGCAGGCGTCGTGCACCATGACGGTCGCCGACGGCATGGTCGTGAAGACCCAGCTGACCTCGGCCGTCGCGGACAAGGCCCAGCAGGGTGTGATGGAGCTGCTGCTCATCAACCACCCGCTGGACTGCCCGATCTGCGACAAGGGCGGCGAATGCCCGCTGCAGAACCAGGCGCTCGCGCACGGCCGCGCGGACTCCCGTTTCGTCGACACGAAGCGGACGTTCCCGAAGCCGCTGCCGATCTCCTCGCAGGTGTTGCTGGACCGCGAGCGATGCGTGCTCTGCCAGCGCTGCACCCGGTTCTCCCGCGAGATCGCCGGCGACCCGTTCATCGAACTGCTCGAACGCGGCGCCCACCAGCAGATCGGCACCGCGGAGACCGCGGACGTGCTGGACCTGGCTTCGCGAACGACGTCGGGCCAGCCGTTCCAGTCGTACTTCTCCGGCAACGTCATCCAGATCTGCCCGGTCGGCGCGCTGACGTCGGCCGCGTACCGGTTCCGTTCGCGGCCGTTCGACCTGGTGTCCTCGCCGAGCGTGTGCGAGCACTGCTCGTCCGGCTGCGCCGAGCGGACCGACTTCCGCCGCGGCAAGGTCATGCGGAAGCTCGCGGGCGACGACCCCGAGGTCAACGAAGAGTGGATCTGCGACAAGGGCCGGTTCGCGTTCCGGTACGCCACGGCTGACGACCGCATCCGCCGTCCGCTGGTCCGCAACGCCGACGGCGTGCTGGAAGAGGCCTCCTGGACCGACGCGCTGCGCGCGGCCGCCGCCGGGCTCGCCGAGGCGCGGGACGGCAAGGGCGCTGCGGTGCTGACCGGTGGCCGCCTGACCGTCGAGGACGCCTACGCGTACTCGAAGTTCGCGCGGATCGCCCTGGGCACCAACGACATCGACTTCCGGGCCCGCCCGCATTCGGCCGAGGAGCTGGGCTTCCTCGCGTCGCACGTGGTCGGCACGACGCCGGAAAGCGGCGTCACCTTCCGCGAGATCGAGCGGGCACGCACGGTGCTGTGCGTCGCGTTCGAGCCGGAGGACGAAGCGCCGATCGTGTTCCTGCGGCTGCGCAAGGCGGCCCGCAAGAACCGCACCCGCGTCGTCCACTTGGGACAGTGGACCACCTCGTCGGTCCGCAAGACCTTCGGTGAGCTGCTGGCCTGCGCGCCGGGCTCCGAGGCCGCCGCGATCGACGGCATCGCGCAGCACGCGCAGGACGTCGACCAGGCACTTTCGGCCGAGGGTTCGGTGATCCTCGTCGGCGAGCGTGCCGCCGAGGTCCCCGGCCTGTTCTCGGCCCTGCACCGGCTGGTGGAGCGCACCGGCGCCCGGCTCGCGTGGATCCCGCGTCGTGCGGGTGAACGCGGTGCCCTGGCGGCGGGCGCGGCGCCGACGCTGCTGCCCGGTGGCCGCCCGGTCGCCGACGCCGCGGCTCGCGCCGAGGTCGAAAAGGCTTGGGGCGTCACGCTTCCCGCCACGGAAGGCCGCGACACCACCGCCATCCTCAAGGCGGCCGCCGAGAACGGCCTCGACGGCCTGCTGGTCGGCGGCGTCGACCCGGACGACCTGCCGGATCCGGGCCTGGCGTTGCGGGCACTCGTGAACGCGAAGTTCGTGGTGAGCCTGGAGCTGCGGCACAGCGCGGTCACCGAGCACGCGAACGTCGTCCTCCCGATCGCTCCGGCGGTCGAGAAGGCGGGCAGCTACCTGAACTGGGAAGGCCGCCGCCGCGAGTTCGCCGTCACCCTCGAAGGCACCGGCGCCCTGCCGGACTGCCGGGTGCTCGACACCCTCGCCGTCGAGATGGACGCGGACATCTTCACGCAGACCCCGGCCGCTTCCGCCGCCGATCTGGCGAAGCTGCCCGGCAAGACCGAGCCCGCGACCTTCGAGCCGGTGGCGGCCGCCGCCGCGAGCTCGGGGAACGGCAAGGTCCTCCTCGCCACCTGGCGCCAGCTGATCGACAACGGTTCGCTGCAGGACGGCGAGCCGCACCTCAAGGGCACGCAGCGCGAGGTCGTCGCCAAGCTTTCGGCGAAGACCGCCGAAGGCTTGGGCAAGACCGTGAAGGTCTCCACCGAACGCGGTTCCATCACGTTGCCGATCGAGGTCGCGGACCTGCCGGACGGCGTCGTGTGGCTCCCGGGCAACTCCGACGGCTCCGCCGTCCGCGCCGCGCTCGCGGCCGGTCACGGCTCGGCCGTCACCCTCACCGGAGGTGAGAAGTGACTCCGTTGCTCAGCCAGATGCCGGACGCCGCCGAGCGGGCGGCGCTGCTGGCCGACGACCCGTTGTGGCTGATCCTGATCAAGACGGTCGTCATCCTGCTGATCGGCCCGATCCTGACGATCTTCCTGATCGTCTGGGAGCGGAAAGCGGTCGGCCGGATGCAGAACCGTCCCGGCCCGAACCGGGTCGGCCCCGGCGGCTACCTGCAGTCCCTCGCGGACGCGATCAAGCTGCCGTTCAAGGAACAGATCATCCCGGACACCGCCGACCGCAAGGTGTACTTCCTCGCGCCGGTGATCTCCGCGGTGCCGGCGCTCATCGCGCTGGCGGCGATCCCGTTCGGCCCGGTGGTCTCGATCTTCGGCGAGCGCACCACGCTCCAGCTGGTCGACCTGCCGGTCGGCGTGCTGGTGATCCTCGCCTGTTCCTCGATCGGCGTGTACGGCCTGGTGCTGGCGGGCTGGTCGTCCGGCTCGCCGTATCCGCTGCTCGGTGGTCTGCGAAGCGCGGCCCAGGTGATCTCCTACGAGATCGCGATGGGGCTGTCCATCGTGGGCGTCATCCTCTACGCCGGTTCGATGTCGACGTCGGCGATCGTCGAGTCGCAGCAGAGCGGCTGGTACTTCTACCTGCTGCTGCCGAGTTTCGTGATCTACCTGATCTCCATGGTCGGCGAGACCAACCGCGCGCCGTTCGACCTCCCCGAGGCCGAATCCGAGCTGGTCGGCGGTTTCCACACCGAGTACAGCTCGATGAAGTTCGCGATGTTCTTCCTCGCCGAGTACGTCAACATGGTGATCGTTTCGGCGTTCGCGACCACGTTGTTCCTCGGCGGCTGGAAGTTCCCGTTCGTCGGCGCCGACCACGCGCTGAACCAGGGCTGGCTCCCGCTGATCTGGTTCGCCGCCAAGCTGTTCATCCTGCTGTTCGGCTTCATCTGGCTGCGCGGCACGCTGCCGCGACTGCGGTACGACCAGTTCATGCGGCTGGGCTGGAAGGTCCTGGTGCCGGTCAACCTGGTCTGGATCGTCGTGATCGTCACGGTCCGCGCGATCAAGAACTCGGGTGGCCTGTCCACTCCGCAGATCCTCATCGGCGGCGGCGCGCTCATCCTCGTCGTCGTCATCCTGAGCCTGCTGCTGCCGGACAAGAAGGTCCCGGACGACGACTACGTCCCGGTGACCGGTGGCGGGTTCCCGGTGCCGCCGCTCGACCTGCAGGTTCCGGACAAGACCCCGCGTCAGAAGGCCCTCGCGAAGGCCGAAGCCCGGGCTGCCAAGCGCAAGCCCGCGGCGGTTTCCAGTGGAAGGGAGGCCGGCGATGGGGATGTTTGATCCCATCAAGGGTTTCGGTGTCACCTTCGGGATGATGTTCAAGAAGGTCGCCACCGAGGAGTACCCGGAGGCGGGCGCCCCCGCGGCTCCGCGCTACCACGGCAGGCACCAGCTCAACCGGCATCCGGACGGGCTGGAGAAATGCGTCGGCTGCGAGCTGTGCGCGTGGGCTTGTCCGGCGGACGCGATCTTCGTCGAAGGCGGCGACAACACCGAAGAGGCGCGTTACTCGCCCGGTGAGCGGTACGGCGCCGACTACCAGATCAACTACCTGCGCTGCATCGGCTGCGGGTTGTGCGTCGAGGCCTGCCCGACCCGGTCCCTGACGATGATCAACTTCTACGAGCTGGCCGACGACGACCGGCAGCGGTTGATCTACACCAAGGAAGACCTGCTCGCGCCGCTGCTGCCCGGTATGGAGCAGCCGCCGCACCCGATGCGGCTGGGCGAGAACGAGCAGGACTACTACGTCAACGGTCCGGAGCTCGCGCGCAAGCCCACCGGGGCCACCGAAGCGGAGGCCGTCAAGTGATCACGGCTTTCCTCGCCCAGACGGACGTTTCGGCAGGCATCACCACTGGCGAGACCATCGCCTTCTGGGTGCTCGGGCCGCTCGCGCTGCTCGGCGGGCTCGGCATGATCTTCTCCCGCAACGCCGTGCACTCGGCGCTGTGGCTGGTCCTCACGATGCTGTGCCTCGGCGCGCTGTACATGATCCAGCAGGCGCCGTTCCTCGGCTTCACGCAGATCATCGTCTACACCGGCGCGATCATGATGCTGTTCCTGTTCGTGCTGATGCTGGTCGGTCGCGAGAGTTCCGACTCGGTCGTCGAAGTGCTGCGCGGACAGCGGGTCATGGCGACTCTGCTCGGTATCGGCGTCGGCGGGCTGCTCGCCGCGGGTCTCGCCCGCGCGATGGCCAACGTGACCCCGGCCCTGCCGGTCGACCCGGCGAACGTCGACGGCGGCGGCCCCGGCGGGCTGGGACGGCTGATCTTCACCAAGTACCTGTTCCCGTTCGAGCTCACGTCGGCGCTGCTGATCACCGCCGCGCTCGGCGCGATGGTGCTCGCGTTCACCGACCGGCACGCCAAGGGCGGCAAGAAGAACCAGAAGGAACTCGTCGTCGACCGGTTCACCGGGAAGCACGACCGGCCTTCGCCGCTGCCCGGCCCGGGTGTCTTCGCCACGGCCAACTCGGTCGCCACCCCGGCGCTGCTGCCCGACGGCTCGATCGCCAGGGAGTCGCTCTCGGAGATCATCGAGTCGACTTCGGCCGCGCAGCTGGAAACCGAGCGCAAGCAGGTCGCCGGGACCGCCGACGACGCTGTAGGGCCGCACGCGCTCGTAGGTAAGAAAGAAGGGGACGAGGAATGACCCCGACGTACTACCTGCTCCTGTCCGCGCTGCTGTTCGCCATCGGCGCGGTCGGGGTGCTGGTGCGCCGCAACGCGATCGTCGTGTTCATGTGCATCGAGCTGATGCTGAACGCGGCGAACCTGTCCCTGGTCACGTTCGCCCGGATCAACGGGTCGCTGGACGGCCAGGTGATGGCGTTCTTCGTGATGGTCGTCGCCGCCGCGGAGGTCGTGGTGGGGCTCGCGATCATCATGGCGATCTTCCGCACCCGGCGCTCGGCCTCGGTCGACGACACCAACCTGCTGAAGTACTAGGGGTTCAAGAGTGACCGCATCATCGTGGCTGCTGGTGGCCTTCCCGGCTCTTGGCGCACTGATTCTTCTGCTGGCCGGTAAACGCGCTCGTCCCTGGGGGCACCTCCTCGGCAGTGCGACCGTCTCCCTGTCCTTTGTGTACGGCCTGATCCTGTTCTTCACGGCCGACACGAAGGCCACCGCGGACGTCAAACTGTTCTCGTGGATCCCGGTTTCGGCGCTGCAGGTCGACTTCGGGCTCCGGATCGACGCGCTTTCGCTGACGTTCGTGCTGCTGATCACCGGCGTCGGCATGCTGATCCACTTCTACTCGATCGGCTACATGGCCGAGGATCGCGATCGGTCGAGGTTCTTCGCGTACCTCAACCTGTTCGTCGCCTCGATGCTGATCCTGGTGCTGGGCAACAGCTTCGTGACGCTGTACCTCGGCTGGGAAGGCGTGGGTCTCGCGTCGTACCTGCTCATCGGCTGGTACCAGGACCGCCCGTCCGCGGCCACCGCGGCGAAGAAGGCGTTCCTGATGAACCGCGTCGGTGACGTCGGGCTCGCGCTGGCGATCTTCCTGATGTTCAAGTACGTCGGGAGCACCGGGTACGCCGAGGTCTTCGGCGCCGTCGGCCAGATCCCGACCGGCGCGGTCACCGCGATCGCGATCCTGCTGCTGCTGGGCGCCTGCGGTAAGTCCGGCCAGTTCCCGCTCCAGGCCTGGCTTCCCGACGCGATGGAGGGCCCGACCCCGGTCTCGGCCCTCATCCACGCGGCGACGATGGTCACCGCCGGCGTCTACCTGGTCGCCCGCGCGCACGAGATCTTCAACGCCACCGCGGACGGCCGCCTGATCGTCACGCTCGTCGGTACGGTCACGCTCTTGATCGGGTGCATCATCGGCTGCGCCTACGACGACATCAAGAAGGTCCTGGCGTACTCCACGGTCAGCCAGATCGGTTACATGATGCTGGCCGTCGGTCTCGGCCCGATCGCCTACGCGCTCGGCATCATGCACCTCGTGGCGCACGGTTTCTTCAAGGCCGGGCTGTTCCTCGGGGCCGGTTCGGTCATGCACGCCATGAACGACGAGGTCGACATGCGGAAGTACGGCGGGCTGCGCAAGCACATGCCGGTCACCTTCTGGACCTTCGCGCTCGGTTACCTGGCACTGATCGGCATCCCGCCGCTCTCGGGCTTCTTCACCAAGGACGCGATCATCGAAGCGGCGCTGTCCCAGGGCGGTTGGCGCGGCTGGGTGATGGGCGGCGCGGCACTGCTCGGCGCCGGGCTCACCGCGTTCTACATGACGCGACTGATGGTGATGACCTTCTTCGGCAAGGAACGCTGGAAGGAGATCAAGTCCAGCGACGGCCGCGACTTCCACCCGCACGAGTCTCCGGCGATCATGAAGTGGCCGATGATCATCCTGGCGATCGGCTCGATCGGCGCCGGCGCGTTCTTCGCCCTCGGCGACCGGTTCGCCGAATGGCTTTCGCCGGTGGTCGGCCCGCTCGAAGAGGGCGGCCACAGCGTCATCCCGCACGCGCTGGTCCCGATCCTCACCGTGGCGCTGTCCGTGCTCGGCGCGGCGGCGGCGTGGCTCTTCGTCGGCCGTAAGGACGTTCCGGTGGAACGCCCCGAGCGGGTCTCCGCCGTGGTCAAGGCCGCGCGCAACGACCTGTACGGCAACACCCTGAACGAGACGCTGGTCGCCCGCCCGGGCACCTGGCTCGCCCGCGCGCTGGTCTACGTGGACAACCGCGGGGTCGACGGCGCCGTCAACGGCCTCGCCGCCGCGCTCGGTGGCGGATCCGGGCGCCTGCGCCGCCTGCAGACCGGCTTCGTCCGCTCGTACGCACTGTCCATGCTGGGCGGCACATTCCTGCTTCTGGCGGCACTCCTGCTGGTGAGGTTCTCCTGATGACCTGGGTACTCGCATCCATCCTGCTGCCGCTCGCCGGCGCCGCGGTCGTCGCGGGGATGAAGAAGAACGACAGGCTGGCGACGCTCACCGCGCTCGTGGTGTCGCTCCTGACGTTCCTGCTGGTGATCCCGATGTGGGCGAGCTACACGCCTTCGGGGGACCGGATCCAGCAGAAGTCCTCGATGGACTGGATCCCGAACTTCGGCATCCACATCTCGTTCGGCATCGACGGCATCGCGCTGGTGATGATCGCGGTGATCGGCCTGCTGGTGCCGATCGTGGTCGGCGCGCTGGGCCTCACCGACAAGCTCCCGGCCGGGCGCTCGGCGGGCGGGTTCCTGTCGCTGATCCTGGTGCAGGAGGCGCTGACCATCGCGGTGTTCGCCGCGACCGACGTCTTCCTGTTCTACGTGCTGTTCGAGATCATGCTGATCCCGATGTACTTCCTGATCGGCGGCTACGGCGGCGCGAACCGGCAGTACGCGGCGGTCAAGTTCTTCCTGTACTCGTTCCTCGGCGGCCTGATCATGCTGGCCTCGGCGATCGGGGCGTACTCGCTGGCTTCGGACGAACTCGGCAAGGGCACCTTCGACTGGGAAACGCTCGTCACGGTCGTCCGTGACGCCCCGCTGGGCACCCAGATCTGGCTCTTCATCGGGTTCTTCCTCGCGTTCGCGATCAAGGCCCCGTTGGTGCCGTTCCACACCTGGCTGCCGGACGCCGCGGGCCAGGCGCCCATCGGCGTCGCGGTCCTGCTGGTCGGCGTGCTGGACAAGGTCGGCACGTTCGGGTTCCTGCGCTACTGCCTCCCGATGTTCCCGGAGGCCAGCAAGGAACTCGCGCCATGGGTGCTGGTGCTCGCGGTCGCGGGTGTCCTTTATGGATCGATCCTCGCAGCCGGGCAGCGCGACATGAAGCGCTTCATCGCCTACGTGTCGATCGCCCACTTCGGCTTCATCGCGCTGGGCATCTTCACCTTCAACGAGCAGGCGATGGTCGGCTCGGTGTCGTACATGCTGAACCACAGCCTCGCCACCGGCATGCTGATCGTGGTCGTCGGCCTGATCGTGATGCGCGGCGGGTCCACGCGGATCTCCGACTACGGCGGCATGGCGAAGGTGACCCCGCTGCTCGGCGGGATGCTGCTCATCGCCGGTCTGTCCACTTTGTCCCTGCCCGGCACGAACTCCTTCATCAGTGAGTTCCTGGTGCTGCTGGGATCCTTTGTGGACTACCCGGTGTACACGATCATCGCGACGGTCGGCATGGTGCTGGCCGCGGCGTACGTGCTCTGGCTCTACCAACGCGTCATGCAGGGCCCCGTCCGCGGTGACGCCCTGATCGGCGCGGGTGGCGGCCCCGGCACGGCCATCGCCCCCGAACTCGGGGCGACCAAAGCCATCAAGGACCTCGGCGGCAAGGAGATCGCGATCCTGGCGCCGATGGTCGTGCTGATCATCGCGCTCGGGTTCTATCCCAAGCCGGTGCTCGACACGATCACCCCGTCGGTGCAGCAGACCATGTCTGCCGTGCAGGGAGGCAAGTAAACCGTGCACTTCTTGACTCAGGCGCCACCGGTGACGGTGCCGTCGATCGACTACTTCGCCGTCACGCCGATCCTGATCATCCTCGGGGCCGCGTGTGTCAGCGTGCTGTTCGAAGCCTTCCTGCCCAAGCACATGCGGTGGCCGTCGCAGGTCTTCCTGTCCCTGGTCGGGATCGGGGCGGCGGGCGTCTTCCTGGCCTGGTACGCCAGTTCGTCCGCGCCGAAGAACGGCATCACGACCTTCAGCGGCTCGATCGCCGTCGATCGGCCGTCGCTGTTCCTCTGGGGCACGCTGCTGGCGCTGGCGCTGGGCGCGCTGCTGCTGATCGCGGACCGCTCGGTCGAGCCGGGCGGCGCGTTCGTCGCGCAGGCCGGTATCCGGCCGGGCACGGTCCAGGACCGCGCGCAGGTCGGCACCACCGGCATGCAGACCGAGGTCTTCCCGCTGACGCTGTTCGCGCTCGGCGGCATGATGGCCTTCGTCGCGGCGAACGATCTGCTCACCATGTTCATCGCGCTCGAAGTGCTGAGCCTGCCGCTGTACCTGATGTGCGGTCTCGCGCGCCGTCGCCGCCTGCTCTCGCAGGAATCCGCGGTCAAGTACTTCCTGCTCGGCGCCTTCTCGTCGGCGTTCTTCCTCTACGGTCTCGCGCTGCTCTACGGCTACGCGAACTCCGTGAAGCTGTCGGACATCGCCAACGCCGCCGCCGGTTCGGACCGGTCGGACACGCTGCTGTTCGCCGGGCTCGGGCTGCTCGCGGTGGGCCTGCTGTTCAAGGGTTCGGTCGGCCCGTTCCACACCTGGACCCCGGACGTCTACCAGGGCGCGCCGACCCCGGTCACCGCGTTCATGGGCGCCTGCACCAAGGTCGCCGCGTTCGGCGGGATCCTGCGGGTGTTCCAGGTGGCGTTCGAGTCGACGAGCTGGGAATGGCGCGGCGTGCTCTGGGGCGTCGCGATCATCTCGATGCTGATCGGCGCGGTGCTGGGCCTGACGCAGACCGACGTGAAGCGCATGATCGCCTACTCGTCCATCGCGCACGCCGGCTTCCTGCTGGTGGGTGCCATCGCGATGACCGAAGAAGGCCTCTCGAGCACGCTGTTCTACCTGCTGGCCTACGGCTTCACCACACTCGCCGCGTTCGGTGTCGTCTCGCTGGTGCGGGACGCGAACGGTGAGGCGACGCACCTGTCCGCCTGGGCGGGCCTGGCGAAGCGGTCTCCAGTGCTGGCAGGTGTGTTCACCTTCCTGCTCCTCGCCTTGGCCGGTATCCCGCTGACCAGTGGCTTCGTCGGCAAGTTCGTGGTGTTCTCGGCGGCCCTGTCCGACGGGATGGCCCCGCTGGTCGTCGTCGCCCTGATCTTCAGCGCCGTCGCCGCGTTCTTCTACCTGCGGGTGATCGTGCTGATGTACTTCTCCGAGCCCGCCCCCGACGGCCCGACCGTCACGGTGCCCGGCGCGTTCACCACCACGGCGATCACGCTCGGCGTCATCGTCACGCTGGTCCTCGGCCTGCTCCCGGCGTTCGCCCTCGACTGGGCGGGCTCCGGCGGTTTCGCCCTCAAGTAGTCCCGCTTCACGGAAGGCCCCCTCGCTGTCGTGAGGGGGCTTTTTCGTGTCAGTGCGACGTCAGAGCCGTAGTTCCCTCATGACTTCCTCTATCTGGCCCGGAATGCTCCCCGTCGAAGACACCGGCGGCCTCCTTCGGCAGTCTCGACGGCGAGACCGAGCGCAACCCGGGCGTCAAGGTGAGCGCGAAGGTCGAAAGCAACCACGGAGCCTTGCCGCGTAAGGACTTCCCGACCATTTCCGAAGCCGTTCGCGAGGTCGCCCGGCTCGGGGAATGACTTGCCCGAGCGCACCGGGCAAGGTGCTCGTGATGCCGAAGCCGAGACCTGCACCCCATGCGAGGGCCCTCGCCGACGGACTTCGAGTCGCGCGGAAGGCCGCCAGACTGGCCGCGACCGAAGTGGCCGACAAACTGGCGTGGTCCCAGTCGACGATCAGCCGGATCGAAACCGGTACGCGTGCGGCGTCCGCGGAAGAGGTGTCGGCGCTGCTCGCGGTGTATCAGGTCACCGGGGAGCGACGAGAGGCGCTGCTCTCGCTGTCTCGCGACAGCGGGCCGTGGTGGTTCGCCGACGTGGCTCTTCAGAGTGAAACGCTTGCGCAATACGAAAAGGAGGCCACCAAGATCGTCGCCTTCGGGGTCACGTTCCTGCCGGATCTGCTGCAGACTCCCTCCTACGCGAGAGCCGCGTCCTCGGCACTGCGGCGCAAACTGATGGAGCAGAAGAGGTTCGTCGCGTATATCGACGAAGGGGCGCTGCATCGCCAGGTCGGTGGGCCGCGGGTGATGGCGAATCAGCTTCGGCATCTCATCTCGATGGCGGAGCGGCCCAACGTCGAACTCCGGGTCATCCCGTTCGCCGCCGGGGCACATGCGGGCGGTGCCTACGTCTTGCTGGAATTCGGCGACGCATCGCCGGTGGTGTACCTGGAGCATCGGCGATGCGGGCTGTTCCTGCACCGGCCCTGCGATGTCGCGCCCTACCTTCGGCCCACTATGGACGCCGTCGCGCTGGATCCGGTGCGGTCGGTGCGCCTGATCGAGTCAGTGATCGAGGCTCGCGCGCAGTGCGGCGACTTTCTGGGCCAGTAGTGTGGGTTCGCCGGGCAGGACGGTGATGTACCGGTTCCGGGGAGAACCGCTCACGTGCATGGCCACGCGTCCGGCGTCGAGGTCCAAATAGGACAGGCCGTCCGTGGCCTCTGTGCGTTTACCCCCGTCGGGGCGCATGGCCGCGGCGAAGAAACCGACCCCGAAATAGGGCTGGTCGAAGACCTCGTCCAGCTGCCGCGCTTCGCGGCTTCGGGACTCGGGCTCGTCGTAGAGACCGTCCCCACCGCTGTCGTTGAAGTCGTCTTGGGGCAAGGAGAACGGGGCGAACCGCGCCGACGGGTACTCGGGCAGGTTCATCACGAGCGCCGCCGCGCGGTCGGCGGTCCGTACGCCTTTCAGCCACACGCGGTTGCCTTCGCAGATCGCGGTCACCGCGGCACGTCCGCGGACGGCGACGAGCACGTTGTACTGTTCCGTCTCCGTTCGCAACGTCGCGTAGTACTCGGTGTTCGGCCGGTCGAGTATGTGCAGGACGTCCTCGAAGTCGCTGGTCAGCCGCTTGCCCTCGGTGAACCCAAGCCCGCCGAGCTCCTCGAACGCCGCCCTGTCCTCGCCGTTTCGCGACGACGGCGGGATGTAGCGCAGCCCGCCGGCGAAGATCAGATGCGGATCTCCGCAGCCGGCGTGACGGAACGCGGTCAACAAGGTGTCGAGCGTGATCTCGACCGGGCGCGCGAGCACCACGTGCCTCCCTCCCCTGGGACTGTGGTGCTACTTCTTCTTCTCGCCGATCACCGGCGGCATCGGCTTTTCGATGTAGCCGCCGAAGGTCTCGTCGGGATCCGGGTTCTGGAGGTACGCCGGAGCCTTCTTCTCCTTGTCCTCCTCGCCCTTCCCGCGAGCCGCGCCGGGCGCCATCGGCATCCCGTTCGCCCCGCCACGACCGGCGGCGCCTGCCGTGCCCGCCGCACCACGGCCGGCCACGCCCTCGCCGGGCATCCCGGCGCCGCTTCGGCCACCCATACCGGGCTGTTGTCCGGGACCGCCTGTCCCACCGGGCCCGGGGACGCCGCCGCGGAAACCGCCGCCGCCTGGCCCACCTGGTGACCTGGCGCCCGAACCCGGGACCGCGGGACCGCTCGTTCCCGGGCCGTACCCGGGCGGGAAGGCTCCGGGCGTGTTGTACGTCGGGTTCGGCTTGCCGGTCGGCCCGAAGTCGAGGTTCGCCGCAGGCGGCACGACCGGAGTGGTCTGGGGTGGCGTGTACGAATTCGCGCGAGTTCCGTCGTCCGGCTGATGCCCGACGGGGTAGGGCTGATGCTGACCGGGCTGGGGCCCTTGCTCAGGCTGCGGGCCGCTGTCAGCTGCGCCCGGTGCCGGTGTACTCGGCCCGTTGGGGCCGCTCGGTCCGCTGGGGCCACTGGGGCCACTGGGGCCTCGGTAGGGCTCGCCGACACCGTGTTCGCGTCCGTCGGAGCCGTCGCCGAATCCCCTGACCGCCGGTTTCCCGGCACCGCCCTCGTCCAAGGTGACGCTGCCACCGGGGTCGGTGAGCTGCGCGTACTGGGCGGGCAGCTCGTCACCGTTGGCGGTGCTGGCGGAGTGGTAGCTCGAGAAGGTGTCGATGTTGTGCTGGCTGTCGGCCTGGTACCCCTTGACCCTGTCCCAGTAGGTGAACTGGCCGCCGCCACCCATGAGCGCCTTGACGTCTTCGGCCGTCGGGGCCGGCTGCTCGGGCGGAACCGGCTTGACCGAGTTCTTGGCCGTGCCAAACGCGTCCATCTGCGCGCTGATCGCCGATTGCGCCACGGCCAGATGCATCGCGTCGTCGTACGCGGCTTCCACGACAGGCTTCGTCGCGTCGGCGGCCGCGTCGCTGGCGCCACCCTGCCAGCCGGCCATGGTCTTCTGGGTGAGCGCGGTGAGCTTCTGCGCGCGCTCGTGGTGCTTGGCGGTCAGGTTGAAGGCACGGATCTGTGCTTCAGAGAGTGAACCGGTGCCTTCGCCTCCGGTGACCTGTTCGTAGATCTGGGCTGCAGTGAGCGGTCCTGCCGGCATCAGTTGCCCCCTCGAATGGTGGCCAGCACCCTGACTGCGCCTTCACGAGCGGCGTCGCAGGGGTCCTTCTTGCCGATATTCGCCTCGGACTGGAGCAAGGCGATGCCAATGGTTTGTGTGTCGCTGATTCCTAGCGAGACTGAGCAGTCGCCTTCGGCACGGCGGTCCGTGACGCCGTATGCAGTCACCGGGTAGCCGTCAATGGGCTCAAGCGGTTCGACGAGTTTGTAAGCCTTTCCCTTTGCGGCATAGACGCTAGCCGTGCCTCCATCTGGACCGCTGCCAAAGACCACGTCGATCCGTGGATTGAGAGACGAAGGCACGGTCCACCTGCAGGCAGGACCCGCTGCTCCGTCTCGCTGCTTGGATTCGGTAGTAGGTCCGAGGATCTCTTTGGCCTGTGCATCAGTGAGGGCAGTGCAGGGGGCCTGCTTGAACTGTGTCACGTCGATCGAGTGCTCGACCTTGGGCACACCAGGCGGCAGGCTGGCCGAGTTCGAGGGACTCGGGCTTGACCCGGTGGTGCTGGGTGTGGGAGTGCCATTGGTGGTGGGCGTCGAGCACGCGGAGAGAACGAGCGCGGCCGCGCTAAGGACGAGAATGGTGCGTCGCATCAGGCGATGCCCTCCGACTGCTGGTTGATGACCGTTCTGGCGTGTTCGTCCGCAGTGGCGTACTTGCCGAGCGCGGCTACATACTTTGCGGCCATATTTTTGCAGTAGGCGACGCGCTGATTGAGGGCGTCTACGAGCGCCTGACCGGACTGGCGGGTGATTGTGGCGTTGTCTTCGCTCGCGTACTCCCGACCAGGGGGCTCGACCTTGGCGATGAACTCTGCATCTACGAGGTCGTCCCTGTACTCCTGGGCGAGGTCGTTCCACTCTTTCACCAGCTCGTGAAGGGTCGCCTCGTCGTACTTGAACCCCGCGCCCGCCGGGACTGGTGTCCCGTAGGAGCCGCCAGTAGGCGGGGCTTTGCAGACCGAGCCCGGGTTGAAGCCTGGTTGGTAGACAGGTGTCCCCTCAGGCACGGCCATGCACCCCCATGGCGCCGAACCGTTCCCCGCTGAATGGCCGAAGCCGCCCCGAAGTCACCGTCGTCATCTGCCCCTCCCGTGGCTACAAGGCGCGTCTCCCCGATGCACCCTGCGTAATCCGACGCCGGGAAGATTACCAGGGTTCCCGGGGCGGTGAACCCGGCTGCATAAAGTCTCGTTCCCCGCTGAATAGCTTCGGCGAACATGGTGACTATCCGTGAAAATCAATCGTGTGAACCTGCCCCAGGAAACCGGGTTCTTCATGGTCGTCAACCCGGTGAAATCGCACACTCTGCGTAATGAGGTTTCGAAGAGTGATTCTCGGCGCAGTACTCCTCGGGCTGCTGGCGGCTTGTGCGGATTCCGTGGATACGCCCCCGCCGACACCGCAGTTTCCGAAATGGCAGCCCAAGCAGCCACGTCCTGCGGATCGCGACGCAAAGGCGGTCGACGCGGCGCTGGCCGCCCTCGATTTCTGCGAGCTGATCGACCTGGCCGCCTACGACCGCAGGAAGGGAGGCGATACCCGGCCCGTGATGCGCGAGCCCAAGGTGAAGTACGGCAGGAAGACGTGCACTCTCATGCGTGGCGGCTACGAGGCCCTGCTCTACGTCCAGGACGTGGACCCGTCACACGCAGCCCTGCGCAACGACGGAGCCGTCATCGACCTCGGCGGCGTGAAGGCGTACGAGATCGAGTCCCGGCGTGAGGGCGCAGGCGACGGCTGCGCGATCACAGTCCCGGTCAGCTTCCAGCGCGCGGTCAAGTTCGAACTGGGGCTCCAGAGCCGGAGCAAGGACTGCGGACTCCTCCGCGACTTCGCCACCGCTGGGGCCGCGAAGCTGCCACGCGACCTGGTCTACCCGCCGGACGCTCAGGACAGCGCCCGGGTCGGCGCCTGCGCGAACTGGGTTTCCAACAGCAAGGGCGAGACCTGCGATCCGGCGGTCGAGGCCCAGGTGCCCGCGGGTGCCGAGGTGATCCTGGCCGCCGGCGCCGCGGACCCGAACGTCGAGTGCGCGGTGTTCCGGGACGCGATCAAGAAGACCTTCGGGCCGGAGTTCGAGCCGATCGCGACGCCGGGTTCCTGTTACTTCGTCGAGCCGCGCCATCGGGTGCAGATCGAGGCCGGGGCCACCGCGAACGGCGGCGCGCCCGGTGAGTGGCACGCGGATCCGAACGGCACCTTCAAAGACCATCGTCAGCACTCGTTCAGCGGAAATCCGGGAGTCACCCTCCGCAACAAGGACGAGAGCGAATTCCTCATGTACGTTTCGCCGTTCGGGAATCTCGGCTCGCGCGGGCATGTCCGGCTGCTGATTTCGTCGCAGCGGGAGCGGGGGATCGACGAATGGCCGCGGTCCAGGGCGCTCCCGGCCGTGGAGGTCGCCAAGGCCCACGCCGTGATGGAGCTCGTGATGGCGACCCACTTTCGGGGGCCCAGGTGACGTCCGCGCCGTCGTAAGCTTTCTCCATGTACATCGAGCGGGTCCGGCTGGAGAACATCCGCGGCTTCAGCGGCGCCCGCGCCGTCGACCTCCGGCTGCCCGGCCCTGGCTGGGTGGTGCTCGCGGGGCGCAACGGTTCCGGCAAGACGTCGCTGCTGCGCGCCATCGCGGTCGCGGCGGCGCCGGACGTCGCCTGGGGGCTGCTGTCGGACGCCGGCAGCTGGATCTCGAACGATCAGACGTCCGGATCGATCGAGCTGTCGGTGATGCGCGAAGAGGGCCCGGCGCCGGTCGAGGTCCGCTGGCTCGACTCCGGCCTGCTGCCGATTTCCGGGCTTCCGCCTGGCCAGCCGTTCTGCGCGGCGTATGGGCCCTTCCGGCGGCTCGCGGGCGGGAGCGGCGAGGCCGAGTCGTGGATGCGCGGCGCGGGATCGCTGGCGCGGATGGCCAGCCTGTTCCACGAAGACGCCTCGCTCGCCGAGGGCGTCACCTGGCTGATCAACCAGCATCTCCGTGCCCTGGAAGGAAAAGCGGGCGCCCGTGAGCTGAAGGACGCGGCGCTGGAGATCCTCGGTGACGGCCTCCTGCCCGGCGGGTACCGGATCCGGGACGTCGATTCGGA
The DNA here is from genome assembly GCF_900105055.1 of Amycolatopsis lurida. Lineage (NCBI taxonomy): Bacteria > Bacillati > Actinomycetota > Actinomycetes > Pseudonocardiales > Pseudonocardiaceae > Amycolatopsis > Amycolatopsis lurida. The sequence continues at coordinate 3,455,745 of NZ_FNTA01000004.1, read as the reverse complement.
CGGGCTCTGGGTCGAGTACCGGGGCGACCGGTTCCCGCTGCGCGAGATGAGCGACGGCTACCGCACGGTGACCGCGCTCGTGGTCGACCTGCTCAAACAACTCGACGGCGCCGGCCTCGACCACGAGAGTCCCGGTGTCGTGATCATCGACGAGGTGGACGCGCATCTCCACGTGTCGTGGCAGAAACGCATGGGGTCGTGGTTCAAGGCGCATTTCCCGCGGATCCAGTTCATCGTCACCACGCACAGCCCCTACGTCTGCCAGGCCGCCGACCCGGGCGGCCTCATCCGGCTTTCGGGGCCCGACGAGGACGTCCCGCCGCGCGTGGTTTCCGAGGAGCTGTACGAGCGGGTCGTGTTCGGCTCCGGCGACGACGCCGTGCTGTCCGACCTTTTCGGCTTGGACACGCCGTATTCGCCGCAGGCGGTCGAATTGCGGGAGCATTTGGCCGAGCTCGAATTCCAGGTGGCTTCCGGCCGCGCGGACGCGAACGGCGTCCGGGAATGGGAACGGCTGCGGGGCATGCTGAGCAGTTCGCCGCCGAGCCGGGTCGACGAGGTGGCCAGGCGGTTCGAGGCCGACGATCGGTGATCGCGATCCGCCGGGTCGCGCTGCCGGAGCGGGTGGTGGACGATCTCGAAGAGCTGACGGCGCGGATCCCTCCCGGTGACACGAAAGAAGCCCGGCGGCTTTGGCGGGTTTCGCGTGCCGTGCGGCGTTCTCTGCGGGCGGGCCTGGACGTGATGGCCGCCGGCCGCGGCTACTGCATGTACTGCGGCGACGGCCTCGGGTCCACTGTGGACCATTTCGAGCCGATCGCGCGGAATCCGGGGCGCGCGTTCGACTGGCTCAACCACGTGCTCGCCTGCGAGTACTGCAACAGCCACCACAAACGCGATCTCTTCCCGGTGGACGAAGACGGCAACAGCCTGCTCATCGATCCGACCGCCGAAGACCCGCTGGAGCACTTGTTCTTGGTGCTGTCGATCGGGACCTACCGCGCGCTGACCGCGAAGGGCGAGCAGACCATCAAGGTGTGCGGGCTGAACCGCGCGCAACTGGCGCGGGGGCGGGAAACGGCGGTCAACCAGGTGAGCGCGCTCGTCCTGGGCTGGTGGGCCGCGCGCGAACTGGGCGACGACGGGAAGCGGCGCGCGATGGTCTGGACCCTGCTCGACCAGCCGCACGCCGACGTCCTCCACGCGATGCTCCGGCAGGCGGAGATGCCGGGAGCCCGCGCCGTGTTCCGAGTGGACGACGAGCTCATCAAGCTGCTTCGCGCCCCGGAACTCGCCGAGGACCTTCAGCTCTCCGGCGGCGCGGTGTAGGCGGCCAAGGTGGCGTCGGCGCGGGTGCGGGCAGTGGCGGCGTCCGTGCCGTTGGCGACGTCGGCCTCGTACCAGGCCTCGTTGCTCAACGTCATGAACCGCACGCCCTCTTCGCTGGTCATCCAGGCCATGGCGGCCTCGGGGTCGGCGGCCTCGCCGGATTCGAGGTGCAGCGCGAGCCCGTTCAGCATCATGTCCCAGCCGATGCCCACGGCGCCGGGCCCGAACTGGTTCCAGTGTTCATTGGGTACGGCGGTGTGGTCGAGTTCGAACCGCGTCCGCCCGTCGGCTTCGGGGCTCAGCCGGAGTTCGATCCAGCTGACGTCGCCGCCGTACTCCCAGGTGGCCGCGAAGCTCTTCGGCGGGTCGCAGCGCTCGATCGTTCCGCCCGCGTTGCCTTCGAGCTGGTACTTGCCGCCGACGCGCAGCTCGCCGCTGATCGGCAGGAACCAGCGCGGGATGCGTTGGGGATTGGTGCAAGCGTCCCAGAGGTCGTCGAGGCCGGTGTCGTAGACCTGGCTGACGGTGGCCGTCACCGCCTCACCCGCTTCGACCACGCGCTTGCCCAGTTTGCGCTGGACGGAGTTGATCTGGCTGGTCACGTCGACCATCGGTGCCCTCCTCGGCTAGGTTGCCGACAAGGTATCAGTCGAGGCTTATATAAGCTAGAATGGAAAAGGGGCGCCCGGTGAGTCCCGGACGCCCCTTTCCCGGCGGGATGGCTTACGGAGTGGGGGAGCAGGCCGTGCGCCCGACGACCACTTCGCCGGTGATGTTCGAGGCCGGGGCGAACTTGATCCGCAGCATCGTCAGCGCGATGCTGCCGTTGCCCGGCAGCGTCTGCTCGTTGAAGATCGCTTCGGCGAGCAGGGTGCCGTTGGATTTGGTGATCGGCTTGACGTAGCCGACCGGCACCGGCGACGGCAGGGTGCCGAGCCCGGTCGCGCCGCCATAGGTCCAGTTCGCGTTCGTGCTGGTCTGCGTGGCCGTGCAGCTGACCGAGTAGGACCTGATCTTGATCCGTGGCCCGCCCGACGTGACCAGTGCCGACAGCTCGAAGTTCTGTCCCTTGGCCTCCGACTTCGTCGTGGTGACGTCGTTCTCGGGATCGACGACGGTGGTCGTGCACGTCGAAGTGCCGCCACCGAACGTGATCCCGGTCCTGGTCACGACCCCGGACGAGTTGCTCGTCGGTCCCTCGACCGCGCATTCGGCGATCGAAGCGATCGAGATCGGCGCCGAGCTCCCCTTGGTGAAGGCGGCGGAGCCGAGTGAGGCGACGCCCGCGGGGTTCGACGCGGCCGCCGGGGTCACCCCGGCGCCGAGACCTGCCAGCAGCAGGGCGCCGACAAGGCCTGCCCGGCTTGCGATGGTGATGCGCATTCCACGTCCTCCTCACGTGACGGAGAGCGAGCCGGTTGGCCGTTCTTCCTTTTGTCATCACTATCTGCGTGTCGGATTCGCCCGTTGCGTGCGTGACGGTCGTTTCACTCGACCGTGGATCATGGGCACCCGTTGGATATTCGGATTCGTATCCGGATACAGGTCTGTATATTCGAGTGCATGCCGACCTACCGCGTCCTCGTCAACGGCAAGTTCGACCACCCCGACGCCGAGACCCGTGCCCGGCTGCTCGCCGAGCTCGACCGGCACCAGTCGATGGGGTTCACCGAGGACGGCCTGCTCACCTACAGCGCGCACCTCGGCGCGTTCACCTTCCGCATCACGCTGCGGGGCGAAGAGGAGCGCGAGGTGCTCGACGAGGCCGAGCTGAAGGTCATGGAGCTGCTGGACGCCAAGGGCTACCCGTACCGCGACGTCGCGGGCAAGGCGACCTGCATGGACGACATCAAGATCCGCCGCCGCTGACTCAGGCCGCCTGCCACGGTCGGCATCAGGCGGTGGTCTTCGGCCGGAGGTCTCCACGCCGGTCTGTCGCCGGAATCGTCCGGACCGCCGATGTCGTTCCCCCAGTTCGCGCCGAAGCGAGCAGGATACTCGGCGGGGGTGTCATCTTCGTCACCGTTTCCCCTGGACAGCACGTCAACAGGCCTCAGCGGGTAGCCACTACGCTGGGAGCAACCCCGAACGGTGTCAAAGAGAGCGGAGCCGACGTGTCTGTGTCTTCACCTGCCCCAGGTGGTGCCATCGAGGACCTGCGCGCGTCCGTGGGGCTCCAGATCGCCGACGAGCAGCTCCTGCGCACGCTCGCGACCGGTCTCGCCGATGTCGAGACGCTGCTCCGCGAGGTCGTCCGCAGTGACGTCAAGGCCGTCGAGGACGCGGCTTCGCACCTGGTCGAGGCGGGTGGCAAACGGTTCCGTCCGCTGTTCACGCTGCTGGCCTCGCAGTTCGGGCCGAAGCAGGGCGACCAGGTGGTCACCGCCGCGGCGGCGGTCGAGCTGGTGCACCTCGCGACGCTGTACCACGACGACGTGATGGACGAGGCGACGATGCGCCGCGGCGCGGAGAGCGTCAACGCCCGCTGGGACAACACCATCGCCATCCTGACCGGCGACTTCCTGTTCGCACACGCCTCGCGGCTGGTCGCCGACCTCGGCACCGACGCGGCCCGGATCATCGCCGAGACCTTCGGCGAGCTGGTCACCGGCCAGATGCGCGAGACGGTCGGCCCGGCCGACGGCGACGACGCGGTCGAGCACTACCTCACGGTCATCGCGCAGAAGACCGGGTCGCTGATCGCCACCTCCGGCCGGTTCGGCGGGATGATGTCCGGCGCGCCCGACGACTACATCGACGCGCTTCGCCGCTTCGGCGACATCATCGGGACGGCGTTCCAGATCTCCGACGACGTCATCGACATCGCGTCCGCCTCGGACGAGCTCGGCAAGGCACAGGGAACGGACCTGCGCGAAGGCGTCCGCACGCTTCCGATGCTGTACGCGCTGGCCGACCCGGCCACCGACCCGCGCCTGGTGGAGCTGTTGTCGGGCCCGATCTCCGACGACGCGCTCGTCGCCGAGGCCCTGGACCTGCTGCGTGCTTCGTCCGGACTCGAACGCGCACGCGAAACTCTTTCCGACTACGCTCGTCGGGCGCGTGCCGAGCTCGCGGCGCTGCCCGCGTCGCCCGCCCGGGACGCCTGCGAATCGGTCGCCGACTACCTGGTCGCGCGAACGCATTGACAAAGGGCAGGTTAGATGTCCATTTTCGGACAGGTTTGGCTGTGGAGTCTGCTGGCGTTCGTCGTCGGCGCGCTGCTCACCTGGCTGGTGCTGGTGCTCCCGGCGCGCAAGCGCATCCGTGAGCTGGAAAGCTCGCTGGCCACCGCGCACGCCGAGACGTCGAGACTGCCGGCCGGGGTGAGCCTCGGCGCGGGGGCGGCGGCCGTCGCCGGCGGGACCGCGTATCTCGCGAAGCCGTCGCACGACGAGCTGGACGAGGAGTTCGCGGCCGTCGAGGAGCCGTCGAAGCCCGCGTACCCCGAGACGCTCACCGAGCAGGAGCCCGCGCAGCAGTGGACCGAGCCTGCCGAGGAGCCGGTCAAGGACGAAGAGCCTGCCGAGGAGCCGGAGCACTCTTCGACGCAGATCTTCGAGCCCGAAGAAGAGTACGAGGCCGAGTACCGCACCGCGCCCCAGCCGGACCCCGAGCCCGAGCCTGACGCGGAGCTCGCTGCGGAGCGGACGCAGTACATCCCGGCGGCGTTGCCGGAGCCGGAGCCCGAACCCGAGCCGCAGCCCGAGAACCCGTACGTCGCCGCGGCGACCGACTACCTTCAGCCCGCCTCGCAGCTCGACGTCGAGCCGGAGCCGGAACCCGAGCCGCAGCCGTCCTTGCCGGGCGAGGGGCCGTACCGGTCCCGCTTGGAGATGCAGCTGGACCCCGAAGGCGCCGAGACGCAGCCGGAGCCGGTTTCGCTGTTCAGCCCCGCGTCGCGTGTGGAGACCGAGCAGGCCCCCGTCGAGACCAACTGGTTCGAGCGGGAAGAAGAGCTGCACGACCCGCCGCCCGCGTACGCCTTCGGTTCCGACGAAGAAGCGAAGGGCGGTCTCCTCGACTCGGAGCCCGAGACGCCCGCCGAAGCCACCCAGGTGCTGCCCAAGCGCACGCCGCGCGGTGCGGTGCGCGGGGGTTTCGAGCCGCCGCAGCCGATCCAGCCGTCCATGCGGGCGATCGAACGTCGTGAGCCGGAACTGTCCGGCGGGCAGAGCGGCTCGCTGTTCGAGCCCGCCGTCCAGCCCGGCGACGCGATGCCCGCCCCCGAGCCCCCGCCCGCGCGGCAGGTCGCTCCGGTGACGGAGTCCGTCCCGCCCGGCCCGTTCGGTCCCGGTTCGGCGATGCCACGGCCGGGCGGTGGCCGTCCCGCCGACGACTTCGCGGTCAAGGCCAGCGTGACCGCTCTGCGGTACTGCACGGAGGACTCGCCGCAGTTCCCGAAGATGGTCGCGGAGGTCTGGTTCCGCTCCGCCGCCGACGCGGAGCGAGTGGGCTTCCGACCCCTCACCTGATGAAGCGCGCGAAAGCCCCCTTCCCTCGGCTCAGCCGAGGGAAGGGGGCCTTCACGCGCTTGAGGACCGGCTAGCTGACGACGGTCCAGGTGTCCTTGCCGCGCAGCAGCCCCTGAAGGTCGGGCTTGCGGGCGGCCTGGGCCTCCGCGACCTGGGCGCGCGCCTGGTCGTCGTAGGTGGGCCGCTCGACCTGCCGCAGGATGCCGGTCGGCACGTGGTTCAGGTTCTGGTCGCCGATCCGCGAAAGCGCGAAAGCGTACGAGGTGTCCTCGATCGCCGGGTCGTGCACGACGAGGTTCTCCTCGCCGATGTTCGCGACCTTCCCGACCTCCAGGCCGGCCCAGCCGCTTCGCGTGACCCCGTATTCGCCCTGAGGCCCGAACTTGATCGGCTCGCCCGCCTTCAGCGGGATGAGCCGGGTCGCGGCCTCGTCCTTGTCCTTGAGGACGTCGAAGGCGCCGTCGTTGAAGATCGGGCAGTTCTGGTAGATCTCCACCAGCGCCGACCCGCGGTGCTTCGCGGCGGCCTCCAGCACCTCGGTCAGACCCTTGCGGTCCGAGTCGAGCGCGCGGCCCACGAACGACGCCTCGGCGCCGATCGCCAGCGAAAGCGGGTTGAACGGGGTGTCGACCGAGCCCATTGGGGTCGACTTCGTGACCATGCCCGGCCCGGACGTCGGCGAGTACTGGCCCTTCGTGAGGCCGTAGATCCGGTTGTTGAACAGCAGGATCTTGATGTTCACGTTGCGGCGCAACGCGTGGATGAGGTGGTTGCCGCCGATGGACAGCGCGTCGCCGTCACCGGTGACGACCCACACCGACAGATCGGGCCGCGCGGTCGCGAGCCCGGTCGCGATCGACGGCGCCCGGCCGTGGATCGAGTGCATGCCATAGGTGTTCAGGTAGTACGGGAACCGGGACGAGCACCCGATACCCGAGATGAACACGATGTTCTCGCGCTTGAGGCCGAGTGTCGGCAGGAACGACTGCACGGCGTTGAGCACGACGTAGTCACCGCAGCCGGGACACCAGCGGACCTCCTGGTCCGACTTGTAGTCCTTCGCCTTCTGCGGTTCGGTCTCGGTCGGCACAAGGTCCAAGCCGCCGAGGGTGGGGATCCCCAGATCGATCGCGGTCACTTCGTCCCCTCCGTACTGGTGATGATCTCCGAGAAGACGCCTTGCAGCTCTTCGGCCTTGAAGGGCAGCCCGGCGACCTTCGTGTACGACTTCACATCGACGAGGTACTTGGCCCTCAGGAGCATCGAAAGCTGTCCGAGGTTCATTTCGGGGACGACGACGGTGTCGTACGAACGGAGTACGTCGCCGAGGTTGCCCGGGAACGGGTTGAGATGGCGCAGATGTGCCTGCGCGATCGGCATGCCGTCCTTGCGGACCCGGCGGCACGCGGCGCCGATGGGCCCGTAGGAGGAACCCCAGCCGAGCGCTAGCACCCGTGCCTTCCCGCCGCTCGGATCGTCGACGACGAGGTCCGGGACGTCGATGCCGTCGATCTTGGCCTGGCGCAGGCGGACCATCTTGTCGTGGTTGTCGGGGTCGTAGGAGATGTGGCCGGTCTTGTCGGCCTTCTCCAGCCCGCCGATGCGGTGCTGCAGCCCGGCGGCGCCCGGCACCGCCCACGCGCGGGCGAGGGTCTCGGGGTCACGCACATACGGCCAGAATTCCCCGGAACCGTCCTCGGCATTCGGCTCGGTGGCGAATTCCACGCGCAGATCCGGCAGGTTTTCGACGTCCGGGATCAGCCATGGCTCGGAGCCGTTCGCGATCGCGCCGTCCGAGAGCAGGAACACCGGGGTGCGGTACTTCAGCGCGATCCGGGTGGCCTCCAGCGCCGCGTCGAAGCAGTCGGCGGGGGACAGCGGCGCGACGATCGGCACCGGGGATTCGCCGTTGCGGCCGAACATCGCCTGCAGCAGGTCGGCCTGCTCGGTCTTGGTCGGCAGGCCGGTCGACGGGCCGCCGCGCTGGACGTCGACGACCACCAGCGGCAGCTCGGTCATCACCGCGAGACCGATGGCCTCGGACTTCAGCGCGACACCGGGCCCGGACGTCGAGGTGACGCCCAGCGCGCCGCCGTACGAGGCGCCGAGCGCGGCGCCGATACCGGCGATCTCGTCCTCGGCCTGGAAGGTGAGGATGCCGTAGTTCTTGTGCTTGGACAGCTCGTGGAGGATGTCCGACGCCGGGGTGATCGGGTACGTGCCCAGCAGGATCTGCAAGCCGGATTGCTGCCCGGCGGCGACCAGCCCGTACGCCAGCGCGGTGTTCCCGGTGATCTGGCGGTACGTGCCCTGGTTCAGCTTCGCGGGCGCGACCTCGTACGTCGTCGCGAACGACTCCGTCGTCTCGCCGTAGTTCCAGCCCGCGCGGAAGGCCAGGATGTTGGCCTCGGCGATGTCGGCCTTCTTGGCGAACTTCTCGCGCAGGAAGCGTTCCGTGCCCTCGGTCGGCCGGTGGTACATCCACGAGAGCAGCCCGAGTGCGAACATGTTCTTCGCGCGTTCGGCGTCCTTTTTGGACAGTCCAGTCTCTTCGAGCGCCCCTCTGGTCAACGTCGACATGGCCACCCGGTGGACTTGATAGGCCGAAAGGGTGTCGTCGTCGAGGGGGTCGTTCTCGTATCCGACCTTGACCAGGTTCCGCTTCGAGAACTCGTCGGTGTTGAGGATGATCGTCCCGCCCGCCGGGACGTCGGCGACGTTCGCCTTCAGCGCGGCGGGGTTCATGGCGACCAGGACGTCCGGCCGGTCGCCCGGCGTCAGGATGTCGTAGTCGGCGAAGTGCACCTGGAAGCTCGAGACGCCGGGGATGGTGCCCTGCGGCGCGCGGATCTCCGCGGGGAAGTTCGGCATGGTCGACAGGTCGTTGCCGAAGGCGGCCGCTTCGGAGGTGAACCGGTCGCCCGTCAGCTGCATGCCGTCACCGGAGTCACCGGCGAACCGGATGACCACCCGGTCCAGCTTGGCGACCTCGGTGGGCCTGACGGCCGACAAGGAGCCGTTGCCGTTCGCACTCGTGCTCATAGGTCAGGGATTCCCTCTCTCCCGACGTGCGTCGTCCCCGGCCATGCCGGAGTTCGGCGTGCCTCGCCCGGCGGTGTCGGCCAGGTCACAGGTGCCATGTCCCGAGGTTAGTCCTCGGGACACTTTCCAGGTTGCCGTAAAAACGGTCTGGACCTACTCCTCGAGTGTCCTGAGCTCGGCGCTGAGCGGGGATTATCCGGTTTATCTGTTACCGATGGTAACGGTCGGCGATGCGGCTCGATTGTGAGCCGTATCTCCTTCCAGCGTAGTGAAGTCCGGTCGAGGAACGGTCATTGGCCGGTCATCGACGCTCGCAGCCTGGCCAGCCGTTCGGTGAACGCGGGTGCGGTGAGTGACGCCAGCTGCGGTGCGATCTCGGCGTCGACGGCGGCAGAATGGTCGGTCAGCGACGAGGTGTGCCGGAGCGTGCGCTTCGTCGCGAGAAGGACGTCGCGCGGCGCGCCGACGGCGGGTTTCGCCAGTTCACGGGCGGCCTCGACCAGATCCCCGTCGGCGAGCCGGAGCGCGAGCCCGCATTCGACAGCGGCTTCGGCGCCGACGACTTCACCGAAGAGCGTCATCGCCGCTGCCTTCTGCGGGCCGACGAGCCGCTGGATCATCCACGTCATCCCGCCGCCGGGATGGATGCCCAGATCGAGAAATCTGGCCACGAATTTCGCCTTCGGTCCCACGATGCGGACGTCCGCGGCGAGCGCGAGGTTCAGTCCGGCGCCGACGGCGGCACCGCCGACCGCGGCGATCGTCGGGAGGGAACACCGCGCCACCGAGAGGAATCCGTCGTAGATCGCGCGGAGCCCGTCTTCCTTGGCGCCGGCGAGCGTGTCCAGATCGGCGCCCGCGCAGAACGCCGGCGGTGCGCCGGTGATGACCAGAGCGTGGACGCTTTCGTCGGCTTCGGCGCGCGAAACGGCCTCGGCCAGCTGCGCGGAGAGGTCGAGCGTCAGGGCGTTGCGGGTCGCGGGCGCGTCGATGGTGAGCACGGCGACGCCGCCGTCGTGGCTGGAGCGGATCTGATCGGTCACGGGAACGAGGGTGTCACGCTTCGGGTGTCGGCGGGCGCTCCAGTAGCCGGGACAGGACGACGGTGGACACCGTGCGGTCGACGATCTCCAGCCCGCGCAGCCGTTCCAGCGCGGTCTCCAGATGGTGGATGTCCGAGGCGCGCAGATGGACGATCGCGTCGGCCGCGCCCGACACCGTGTACGCCGCGACGACCTCCGGCAACGGCTCCAGCCGGGCGCGGATCCGGGCCGGGGTGATGTTGCCGTTGCAGGTCATCTCGACGAACGCCTCGGTGCCCCAGCCCAGCGCCTCCGGGTCGACGACCGCGGTGAAGCCGCGCAGGACCCCGGTTTCGAGCAGTCTGTCGACCCGTCGCTTCACCGCGGGCGCGGACAGACCGACGACCTTGCCGATGTCGGCGTAGCTGGACCTCGCGTTGGCCATCAGGCATGAAACGATTCGCTGGTCGATGGTGTTCACACGCAATGTTTAGCAGGTATATGCGCAGCGAACAGCGATTGATTGCGGAATTAGGTCAGCCTTACCCTTCGGGTATGCCGGAACTGGAGCAGCAGCCCCGTGTACCCACGACGCGCCGCTACCTCATGTGCCCGCCGCGGTACTTCGCGGTGGACTACGTCATCAACCCCTGGATGGACCCGTCGGTCCCGGTCAGCGTCGACACCGCGATGGCGCAATGGACCGAACTCCGCGATACCTATCGGCGCCTCGGTCACACCGTCGAGGAGATCGAGGCCCAGCCAGGGCTGCCCGACATGGTGTTCGCCGCGAACTCCGGCACCGTCGTCGACGGTCGTGTCCTCGGTTCGCGGTTCCGCGCGCCGCAGCGCACCGCCGAGGCCGAGCACTTCCGCCGCTGGTTCGTCGAGCACGGCTACCGCGACATCACCATGCCCGAGAAGATCAACGAAGCCGAGGGCGACTTCGCGTGGACCGGCAAGGTCCTGCTCGCCGGCACCGGCTTCCGGACCGACCCGGCCGCGCACGCCGAAGCGCAGGAGGTCCTCGGTGTCCCGGTCGTGTCGCTGCGGCTGATCGACCCGAGCTATTACCACCTCGACACCGCGCTGTTCGTGCTCGCCGAGGCCACCGACACCACGCCCGCCCAGATCGCCTACTTCCCGGAGGCCTTCTCGGCCGGGTCGCGGAGGGTGCTGGAGCGGATGTTCCCGGACGCGGTAATCGCGGACCGGGCCGACGCGGAGTGCTTCGGCCTGAACGGGGTGTCCGACGGCCGCAACGTCGTTCTGCCGGTCGAGGCGACCGGATTGGCGGCGCGGCTGACCGACCGCGGCTACGAGGTCGTCTTCCTGGACATTTCCGAGCTCAGGAAGGCGGGCGGCGGCCCGAAGTGCTGCACCCTGGAGATCCGCAAGTAATCCGTTCGTGGACACCTTGCGGGATCATGTAACTACTCCGTTCGCCAACTCGATTAATCGGGAAACACACTCGGTCCCGAATGAGGCGCGGATGGTGATCCTGGCGATAGGCGGCGTGGGCAGGCCCGTGCGCGCGCTGGATCCCGGTGAAAACGAAACATGGGTGACGGTCGAACAGTTCGAGCGGGTGCTCGACACCGTGGCCGGACGCGAAGACGTCGGCCTCACGTTCGACGACGGCAACTCCTCGGACGTCGAGATCGCGCTCCCCAGGCTGGTGGAGCGCGATCTCACGGCCGAGTTCTTCCCGCTGGCAGGCCGGATCGGGCAGCGGGGTTTCCTCGACGCCGACGGCCTTCGCGAGCTGGTCGAGGCGGGCATGTCGATCGGCTCGCACGGCTGGGAGCACCGCGACTGGCGGCGGCTCGACGATCGGAACGCCCGGCGTGAACTGGAAACCGCGCCGAAACTGCTCGCGGACTTGAGCGGGAAACCCGTGCGCGCGTACGCGCCGCCGTTCGGCGCCTACGACCGGCGGGTGCTCAGCAGGCTCCGGCGTTCCGGCGCGACGAGGGTCTACACGACCGAAGGCGGCGCGGCTTCGCGCGACGGCTGGCTGCGGCCGCGGATCGAGGTGCGGCACGACGTCGACCAGGAGTGGATCGACAGTGTGCTCGGTGAGCGGGAAGGGCTGTACCGCCGAGCGGGACGGCTCATGGCGCGGGTCGCCAGGCTTGCCCGCTTTTGACCGGATTTCCTTGTGCGGTGGGAAAATAACCCTTGAATCGAAGCCGTCGGCGGCGGCATTCTGAGCACCCTCGATAAAGAAGTCTTATTAACAAAGGGGTGCTCGGAATGCGGAAACTCCTCTTGTTCTCGGCGATGGTGGTGGCCGCCGGGTTGGCTCCCGCGGCAACGGCCGCCGCATCACCGGAAGCGGCCCCGACCGCCCAGCAGTTGCTGGCGAAGACCACCAGCTGCAAACAGGTCTCGAACGGCAAATACAAGACCGACGAGGAAACCGGCCGGACCATCGCGGTCTGCGACGCGGGGAGCGCCGTGTTCTGGAAGGCCGACATGGACGTCGACTGCGATGGGCAGCCGACCGCGCGCTGCAACAAGAACACCGACCCGTGGTTCCAAGACGGCACCGCGTACCCGCGCTCCGACGGCAAGGCGCTGATCGCCGACCAGACGCCGTACGTCGTCGTGCCGAGCATCAGCAGCACGTGGAACTTCGAGAAGGCCGGCCTCAAGGGCGCCGGCTCGTGCGCGGTGATCTACAACGACAAGGTGCTCTACACCGTCATCGGCGACACCGGCCCGAAGGACATCATCGGCGAAGCGTCTTACGCGGCCGCGAAGGCGCTCGGGATCAACCCGGACCCGAAGAACGGCGGCGTCGACTCGGGCGTGACCTACATCTGCTTCAAGAACTCGAAGGTGTCGCCGATCGAGGACAACGGGAAGTCGGCCTCGGTCGGGCAGGGCCTGGCGGCGAAGTTCGTTCAGGGCTGAGGACCTCGTAAGTGACGACTGTGTGGATTTCGGGACGTCAGATGTCCCGAAATCCACACAGTCGGAAGAGGGTCAGCGCGGCTCCAGCTGCACCCGCCACTCCCAGCCGTAGGGCGGCGCGACGTGCAGGATGGTCGAGTCGCCCTGAATCGGCTTCCACGGGCCCGCCACACGGAACACGTACTCGCCGACCGCGACCCCGGGGAACGTCACATAGCCCTTGGCGTCGGTCCTGGCGAACGAAACCAGTTTGTTGTCCCTTGTGGACAAAGTGGCGACGGTGTTGGCGAGGCCTTCACCGTCGTCCGGCCGCCAGTTGTTGTTCTTGTCGACCCAGGCCAGTCCCCGGGCGTCGGCGCGCTTGCCGGGCACCTTGGCTTCGAGGAATACCTGCGGGCCGGACAGGTAGGTCTTGCCGTTGAAGTCGCAGTGAAGAGCCGTGGTGCCGTAGTAGGCGGCCATGTCGGGTACCTGGGCGGTCACGGAGAGCACCAGTCGTTGTCCCGGAGCCAGGGCGCCCGCCTGCGGGGAGCCGAACGCGCCCCATTGTTCCTGCGGGATCTTCAGGTCCGTTCCGGAGTCGTCCCTGCAAGTCACGAAGAGGCCGGAGAGCGGGTGGGCGCCGCTGTTCGTCAGCGTGACCGTCGCCTTGGCCGCCCCTCCAGGCGCATAACTCGTCTTGTCGAGCGCGATCTTCGCTTGAAGTGCCTGGCTGAGCGGCTGCTGGCCCCGGATGCTCAGTGCTTCGTACTTACCGCTGCCATCGAGGCGCATCACGGTGCTTTCCGGCATCAGCCAGCCGCCGGCGACGTCCCGGAAGTACAGCCCTCGATGGGAGCCGACCGGGACGGCGTCAAAGGAGAACCGTCCGGCGGCGTCGGTGACCACCGACAGTTCCTGTGGCATGGTGAAACTGCCTATCCGCGCCGTGATCCCGGCCAGCTCCTCTCCGGGGGAGAACACGCCGTCGAGGTTCTTGTCCCCGTAAACCTGGCCGGCGACACGTTCGGTGGTCTCGGGTGGGATCACGTTCACCGGAACATCGACGGTGTTGTCCGCGCGATCGGTGTCGACCGGGGTCCTCACGTCGAGTCTCACCACGGGATTGCCCGGTTCGACGGCCCAGATCAGGCCCGTCAGGCGGTAGGTGCGGCTTTCGCCCGCCTGGAGGGTCGCTCCGGGGCTGTCTAAGTCCAGCTCCCCCCAGGTGTTCGGTTCGAAGCTGTAATGCGGGCCGGAGTAGGTACTTCCCTGCGCCTTGACCTCGGTCGCCGGGGCGTCGCCGATGTTGGTGATCGTCAGGTCGATCGGAATGGTCTCGTCCCGGAGCCAGCGCCCGTCCGGCACGGCCGCCGTGACCTTGATGTTCGGGCCGGGATCGGCATACGCGGGCACCGCGGACAGCGTGCCGGCGAGGGTGAAGGCCAAGGTCAGTGCGCCGACGGCGCGAAATGATCTTCTGGACAGGGTTTTACGCATCGGTTCCCCAGGTGCTCGTCGTTGACGAAACCAACCTAAAAGCGGCGTCGACGGCTTGACCAGTACGGAACATTCCGGTGCCGTTGCCGGGCAACCGGGAGAGTGTTTCGCGCGTGTACGAGAGATCGAGACGAAACCCTTACGCGCTTCATGTAGCGTTTCGCACCCCTCGGACGATGAGTAATTCCCTTGCCGCACAGGCATTCCGCCAAAAGCAGGCGAACGACGGACACCGGTAACGAACCCGGCCGTCCCGCCGACCAACGGGCAGCGGAATGCGGCTGGAGGAATTCGTCATGAAGATCAGTGTCTTCGGGCTCGGTTACGTCGGTTGCGTGTCGGCGGCGTGCCTTGCCGGACGCGGGCACGAGGTCGTCGGGGTCGACGTGAACCCGGTGAAGATCGAACTCGTCTCCAGCGGCAAGGCGCCGGTGGTCGAAGAGCGGATCGGGGAACTGACCGCGGAGGTGGTCGCCGCGGGCAAGCTGAGAGCGACGACCGACGTGAGACAGGCGATCGCGGACAGCGAAGTCTCCCTCATCTGCGTCGGTACCCCGTCGGCGCCGAACGGCAGCCTCTCGACGGCGTTCCTGGAGCGCGTCGCCGAGGAAATCGGCGAAGCGCTCACGACCAAGACGCAACGGCACACCGTCGTCTTCCGCAGCACCATGCTCCCCGGCACCTGCCTGGATCTGCTCGTCCCCATCCTCGAGAAGTCGTCCGGCCGCACCGCGGGCGTCGACTTCGGGGTCGCGGTGAACCCCGAGTTCCTGCGCGAGGGGAGCAGCGTCAAGGACTTCTTCGACCCGCCCAAGACCGTCATCGGCGAGCTCGACGCGGCCAGTGGCGACGTCGTCGCGGCGCTGTACGAAGGCCTTCCCGGCGAGGTCTTCCGCGTCCCGATCCCGGTCGCCGAGATGACGAAGTACGCCGACAATTCCTTCCACGGGCTCAAGATCGGCTTCGCGAACGAGCTCGGCGCGATCTGCCGGGCGCTGGGGCTCGACTCGCATCAGGTGATCGACGTCTTCCTCGCCGACCGCAAGCTCAACATCAGCCCCGCCTACCTCCGCCCCGGGTTCGCCTTCGGCGGCTCGTGCCTCCCCAAGGATCTGCGCGGCCTGGTCTACGCCGCGCACCGCGCGGACGTCGCCGTCCCGATCCTGTCGCATGTGCTGCCCTCCAACGACGAACACCTCCAGCGTGCCTTCGATCTGGTGGCGCGCACCGGGAAACGCAAGGTCGGCCTGTTCGGCCTGTCGTTCAAACCCGGCACCGACGACCTCCGGGAGAGCCCGCTCGTCGAACTCGCCGAGCGCCTGCTCGGCAAGGGGTACGACCTCCGCATCTACGACGCCAACGTCAGCCTTTCGCGGCTGATCGGCGCGAACCGTGAGTACATCGAGGGCAGGTTGCCGCATCTCGGCCAGCTGCTCGCCGGCTCCGTCGGCGAGGTCGTCGATCACGCCGAGGTCTGCCTCATCGGCTCCACCGATCCGGAGGTCCTCGCGGCCCTCCCGGCGGGCGGCGGCCACACCATCATCGATCTCGTCCGCGTACCCGACGCCGACCGTCGCCGGGCTGAAGAGGGATATGTCGGTCTTGCCTGGTAAAGCTCTCATCCTCGTCGAGAACCTGTCCGTCCCCTTCGATCGCCGCGTCTGGCAGGAGTGCCAGACGCTTCGCGACGCAGGCTGGGAAGTCCACGTCATCTGTCCACAAGGGACGAAGCGGGACACCGAAGCCGAGGTCACCATCGACGGCGTCCACATCCTGCGGTACCCGCTGAAGGCCGCGACGGGTGGCCCGGCCGGGTACGTCCAGGAGTACGGCTCGGCGCTGTGGCACACGCTGCGGCTCGCCCGCAAGGTGGGCCGGGTGGACGTCGTGCACGCCTGCAACCCGCCGGACCTGCTGTTCCTTGTCGCGCTGTACCTCAAGCGCCAGGGCGCGAAGTTCATCTTCGACCAGCACGACCTCTGCCCCGAGCTGTATCTCTCGCGCTTCGACCGCGGCGAGGACTTCCTGTACCGCGCGGTCTGCGCGCTGGAGCGCCGCACCTACAAGACGGCCGACGTCGTCATCGCGACCAACGAGAGTTACAAGGACGTCGCCGTGAAACGCGGCGGCAAGTCGCCGGACGACGTCTTCGTCGTGCGCAGCGCGCCCGTGGTCGAGCGGTTCCACCTGGTTCCGGCCGAGCCCGAACTGAAGAAGGGCAAGCCGCATTTGCTGGCGTACCTCGGTGTGATGGGCCCGCAGGACGGCGTCGACTACGCCTTGCGCGCGCTCGCGTCGCTGCGGGACGAGGTCGGCCGCAGCGACTGGCACGCCGTGTTCATCGGCTCCGGCGACGCTTTCGACGCCATGGTGGCGTTGTCCAAGGAACTGAAGCTCGACGACCAGGTCGAGTTCACCGGCCGGATCTCCGACGAGGACCTGCTGCGCTACCTGTCCTCGGCCGACGTCTGCCTTTCGCCGGATCCGCTGAACCCGCTCAACGACGTGTCGACCATGAACAAGATCATGGAGTACATGGCGATGAGCCGTCCGATCGTGTCCTTCGAACTGCGGGAGGCCAGGGTTTCGGCCGGGGAGGCCGCCCTTTACGCCCCGGCGAACGACGAGCCGGAGTTCGCGAAGCTGATCGCGCATCTGCTCGACTCGCCGGACCAGCGGGCCGCCATGGGTGAGCTGGGACGGGCGCGCGTCGCCGGTCCGCTGTCGTGGGAGAACTCCCAGAAAGCCCTGCTCGCGGCCTATGCGGCCGCGGTCCGGTGATCGACTTCCCGGTCGCGTTTTGAACAAGAGTCGGGCAACCCTGTAACCAACACGGTGGCCGGTCCGACGGGATTCATGCACACCCCCACGCACCGGACGGAGATCCCGGCTTTGACTGACGACACGGTGCGCCTGTCCATGATCGGACAGGTCCTGCGCGGGAGGTGGCGGACCCTGGTGGCCCTCGCCCTCCTCGGCGCCCTGGTCGGCGCGGGATCGTCGGTGATCCTTTCCCCTGGCTACCGGACGACGTCCAACGTGCTGCTGCAGGGGCCGCGCGAGGCGGACGAACTGCTCACCCAGGCCGAGGTGGCGACCAGTTCGGTGGTGCTCGACCGGGCCGCCGCCGTCCTCGGTCGCGGCAGCGGCGCCGACCTGCGTGACCGGGTGAGCACCACGGTCGCGCAGGGCAACGTCATCACCATCGCCGCGACCGACGATTCCGCCGAGCACGCGCAGCAGGTCGCGGACCAGGTCGCCCAGGAATTCGTGAAGTACTCGACGCAGGTCCTCGCCAGCACCGGCGACGCCGCGGTCAAGGTGGCGCAGGAACGCCGCGAGACCTTGCGCCAGCAGGTCGCGCAGACGAACCAGCGGATCACCGAACTGGCGGAGAAGGTCTCCGACGGGACGACCTCGGTGGAGACCGTTCAGCTGCGTACCGAGCTGGCCGCGTTGCGCTCGTCGATCGAGCAGGCGATGTCGACCCTCAACGCCACCGACACCACGAGCGGCGGTCTCGGCAGCATGGTCGTGATGGGCGCGGCCGAGCGGCCGACTTCGGCGGCGGCGCCGACCTTGCCGCAGCTCGCCCTCGGCGGCGCGGCGCTGTTCTTCGTGTTCGGGCTGCTCGGTCACCTCTTCGCGGCCCGCACCGACCGGCGGTTGCGGGACGAGGAAGAGATCGGGGCGGCGCTCGGTGGCCCGGTGCTGGCCACTGTCGACATCCCGGACATCGCCGACGAGCCGGATCCCGAAGCGAAGCCGAGCCTGCGGGCGAAGCTCTTGGGCGACGACAAGCCGTGGAACATCCGGCGGATCGACGTCACCCCCGACGAGATCGACGGCGACGTCCACTACCGCCGCCTCGTGTCCCGGCTCCCGCGGCGGCGGCTGCTGGTGCTGGTGGCCGAGGGCGATCACGCCGCGCGGACCGCGGCCACCAGGATCGCCGGACTCGCCGGCCGCCGGTTCACCGTCGTCACGGTGGCTCCGGCCAGGCCGGTCGTGGAGGACCAAACCGCCGAAGGCGTGCTCGTCGTGCTCGGTCTGGGCACGCGGACCGCGTGGGAACTGGTCGGTGTCGCCGAGGCGTGCGCCGACGCGGGGCTGGCCGTGGTGGGAGCGGCCCTGATCCGCCCCGTCCGGCCGACCCGCGCCCCGGGTGCGAAACCCGGGAAGCAGGCCGGGAAAGATCGAGAAGCACTGGCAGGTACCCCGTGACGACCGCCGAAAAAGAGAAATCCGAGCCGCTCATCGATCTCCAGCGGCTCGTGGTCTCGGTCCGGCGGCGTCGTCGCCTGTGGCTGGCCACCGCCCTCGCCGGGCTGATCGCCGGCGGGCTGGTGGCGATGTTCCTGCCGTCGCCGCCCACGGCCGTGGCGAAGATCCTGGTCGTCCACGCGGACGATTCGCCCAGTGACAGCGGCACGCTGATGGAGACCGACGTCGCCGTGCTGGAGACGACGAAGATCGCCGGCGACGCGCTCAAGAAGTTGAACAGCACCCAGCCGCCCGAAGAGTTCCTCAAGGACTACGCCGCGCTGGGCGTGACGAACAACGTCCTCCAGGTGACGGTCAAAGGCAAGGACAACGCCGACGCGATCGCCCGCGCGCAGGCGCTCTCCGACGCCTTCATCGCCGAGTACGTCGCACGGAACCAGGCGGGCGCGGCGGCCGAGCAGAAGGCACTGCTCGACCAGCGCAACCAGGCGCAGGCCGAGCTCGGCACCGTCCAGAACGACATCGTCGCCGAAGAGGCGAAGCGGAACCCCAACCCGGCTCAGCTGGAGCGGCTGTACTCCCGCCGCGCGGAGCTGACGTCCAAGATCTCCGACTACGACGGCCGTGCGCAGGAAGCGGGCATCGGCACCCCGAAGGTCGGCGCGGGGACGCAGATCGTGGACGCGCCGCGGATCCTGCCGAAGTCGCTGCTGAAGTCCGCCGGCACCGCCGCCGGGATCGGCCTGGTGCTCGGCCTCCTGGCGGGCCTCGTCCTCGCCGCCATCGGCAGCGTGGTGAAGGACCGGCCGGTCCTGCGCCGCGAAATCTCCCGCCATCTCGGCGCGTCGGTGCTCGCCCAGCTGCCGAAACCGCCGCGCTGGTTCCGGAAGCGCCGTGCGCTGGAGGAACGCAGACGGGTCGCGAAGACACTGATCCGCACGATCCGCGAGGACGACGGGACGGTGTCGCTGCTCGACCTCGGAGCGCGCACCACGACGGCCGCGCTGGCCGTCGACATCGCGAACGAGCTCGCGGAACAGGCCCCGGTCGCGCTCGTCGACGAACTGCCGAAGGCGGGCCTGCGCGCGCTGGCCGCCGGATCCAAGGTCCGCGTGCTGGACCGCGACGAGCCCAAGGTTCCCGGTGAGCGCCGTATCGGCGTCGGCTCCATCGAGCCGGGGACCGCGTGGACGGATCTCGAACACCTCGGCGCGGAAGCGATCCTCGTCGTGCGCGCCGGGCAGGCGAACACGGAATGGCTGCACACCGTCGCGCGGCAGCTGGCCGAACGGCGGATCCCGATCATCGGGGTCGTACTGGTCGACCCGGATCCGCGCGACCACACCGACGGCACCCTGTGGGACGGCCTGCACACCGCGCTGCGCGGCCGGGCCGCCGAGCCCGCGCGGGCACCCGAGCCGCTGCCCGCGCGCCGTCCGCAGCCGAAGCTCGACCGGACCCCGCACGCGAGGCCCGCCGGGCCGCCGCCGAAACCGGTCGAGATGTTCCCGGACGACGAGCCCACCGTGCGGCGGCTCGCGGTGGCGCCACCCGAGCCCGCCCCGAAGACGGCGCCGCGCCGCCCGCCGACGCCGTACAAGCGGGCTGAAGTGCACGACGCCGACCAGCCGACCACCCGATTCGCACCGGTCACGCAGGACAACGTCGAAGCCTTATAGGGACGGAGGGTGGAGCAGAGGTGCAGCGCGATGAAGGACGACACGCGTGAACCCGCCATTGCCGAACCGGACGTGACGTGAAACGACGGCCAGCGCCCTGCCGACGTCGGCCGCGGTCGCGGGTTCACCGCTAGAGAAGGGGAGCGAAAGCAGATGTGCGGCATCGCAGGGGCCTACCACTGGCCGGACGGGGGACCGCTACGGGATCGGCTCACCAAGACACTCGCCCACCGGGGCCCGGACGGTTCGGGCAGTTACGACCACGGGGAAGTCCACTTAGGACACCGGCGGTTGTCGATCGTCGACCTGACCGAGACCGGCGCGCAGCCGATGGTCAAGGACGGGCTCGCGCTGACCTACAACGGCGAGCTGTACAACGCGCCGGAGCTGCGGAAGGAACTCGAAGCCACCGGTGTGCGCTTCCGGGGCACGTCCGACACCGAGGTCCTGCTGGAAGCCTGGCGTGCGTGGGGCACCGAGGGCTTGCACCGGCTGCGCGGCATGTTCGCGTTCGGTGTCTTCGACGAGCGGTCCGGTGAGCTGGTGCTGGTCCGCGACCAGCTGGGGATCAAGCCGCTGTTCCTGGTGCGCCGCGGCAAGGGCGTCGCCTTCGCGTCCGAGTTGAAGGCGCTGGCCGCCGAACTGGGCGGATCGCTGACCGTCGACGACACCGCGCTCGTCGCCTCCCTGCTCTACTACTGGGTCCCGGACGGCCGCTGCGCGTTCAAGGAGGCCGAGAAGCTGCCGCCGGGCAGCTGGGCGCGGTTCCGGCCGAACGGCGACGTCGAACGCGGCACCTTCTGGTCGCTGCGCCAGGTCGCCGAGGAAGGCGCGGCTTACGAAGGCGACTTCGACCTCAACGCCGTCATCGAGGACTCGACGCGCAAGCACCTGATCGCGGACGTGCCGGTCGCGACGTTCCTCTCCGGCGGGCTCGACTCCAGCTATCTGACCGCGATCGCCGCTCGTGAACGGCCGGGGATCTCCGCGTACACCATCGGTTTCCGGGCCGAGGACGCGAAGTTCGAAGCGATGCCGGACGACCTGATGTACGCGAAGAAGGTCGCCGCGAAGTTCGGCGTCGACCTGCACGAGATCGAGATCGCGCCGCAGGTGCTGGATCTGCTGCCGCGGATGACGTACCACCTCGACGAGCCGATCGGCGACCCGGCGGCGATCAACAGCTACCTGATCTGCACCGCCGCCCGCGAGGCCGGTGTCAAGGTGATGCTCTCGGGCATGGGCGCCGACGAGCTGTTCGCCGGATACCGCAAGCATCTCGCGAACACGCTCGCCGTTCAGTACCAACGGGTTCCGGGTCTTGTCCGCCGTCCGGTGGAGTCCCTTGTGGACAGACTGCCGGTGGCGACATCGAAGCGCGGGTTCCGGTCCGTCCGGTTCGCCAAGCGGTTCCTCTCGTTCGCGGAGCTGCCCGAGGAGACCGCGTTCCGGCGCAGCTACACGATGTACGACCAAGCGGAACTGGTCGGTCTGCTGAACCCGGACCTCGCCGGCGCGGTCGGCGACGTGCTCACCGAGCACGCGGACACCTATCACGACAACACGTTGTCGGATTTCGTGAACCGCATGTGTCTCGCCGATTCCCGGCTCTTCCTGCCGGGGCTCAACCTCGCCTACACCGACCGGTCCAGTATGGCCGCCTCCACCGAGGTGCGGACGCCGTTCGTCGACGTCGAGGTCGTGAAGGCCGCGTTCCGGATCCCCGGTGACCGGAAGATCGTGAAGCGCCAAGGAAAGATGGCGCTGAAGGAAGCGGCGCTGTCCATCCTTCCCGCCGAGATCGTGCACCGGCCGAAAGGCCTGTTCAGCGCGCCGCTGCGGGCCTGGATGAGCCGCGACCTCGCGCCCCTGGTGCGCGAGGTGACGAACGAAGGTGAATTGGTGAAGGCCGGGTTCCTCCGTCGTGAGGCCCTGCGGAAGCTCGTGGACGAAGACGCGTCCGGGCAGCAGGACCGGTCCAAGCATCTCTGGCACATCTTGACCCTCGAGTACTGGTATCGCGGCGCCGTTTCGGCTCGGCAAGGTGAGACATGATTCGGGTTCTAGTGATACGACGCCGATGGGGTTCCTTGCGTGCCTCACGGTCAAGGCGTGTCGGCAGCGCCTGGAGCACGGGTGAAGGGGACTTTCCCCGCATCCGATGCAGCGAAATTCCCCTTCGCGACACCCGGCACCTTTGCCTTGCCCTTCGGCAACCCGAAACGCCACTCACGAACACCTGTACCGACGCGGTACCGCAGCCGTCACACCACTTGCCTTATCCATCACTAGGAGCGACGTGAAGCAGGTAGTGCAGAACTACAAGAGCGGGGAGCTGGCGCTCCTCGACGTCGAAGTGCCCGCGTGCAAACCGGGGGGTGTGCTGGTGCGCACCGCCTATTCGCTGATCTCCACCGGCACCGAGATGATGAAGGTGTCCGAGGCGAGCCTTTCGCTGGTGGGCAAGGCGAAGGCCCGGCCGGATCAGGTCGCGAAGGTGATGCAGAGCGTCGCGACGAACGGGCTGGGCGCCACGTACCGCAAGGCGATGAACAAACTCGACTCGTACACACCGCTGGGGTACTCGCTGTGCGGCGTCGTCGAGGAGGTCGGCGCGGGCATCGACGACGTCGCCGTCGGCGATCACGTGGCGTGCGCGGGGAACGAGCACGCGCTGCACGCGGAACTGAACTGGGTGCCCAAGAACCTCTACACCAAGGTGCCCGACGGCGTCGACCCGCGGCACGCCGCGTTCGGCACGGTCGGCTCGATCGCGATGCAGGGGGTCCGCCAGGGCGAACCGCAGATCGGCGACATCGCGCTGGTCATCGGGCTCGGGCTGATCGGCCAGCTGGTCGTGCAGTTGCTGGTCGCCGCCGGGGTCCGTGTGGTCGGCGTCGACCCGGATCCGGCGCGGTGCGCGCTCGCCGAACGGCTCGGGGCGCTGAAATGCGGGGATCCCGGCTCCGGTGTCATCGACACCGCGGTCGCGGAGATCAGCTCCGGGCACGGCGTCGACCAGGTGTACCTCGCCGCGGGCGGCAGCACGAACGAGCCGGTGGAGCTGGCCGCGAAGCTGGCCCGCGATCGCGGCCGGGTGATCGACATCGGCAAGTGCTCGCTGAACCTGCCGTGGAACGCCTACTACGAAAAGGAACTCGACGTCCGGTTCTCCCGTTCGTACGGCCCCGGCCGCTACGACCCGGAGTACGAACTCGAAGGCCGCGACTACCCGATCGGCCAGGTCCGCTGGACCGAGCGCCGCAACCTGGAATGCGTCGTCGACCTGATGGGCAGCGGCCGTCTCGACGTCGAGCCGCTGATCTCGCACGTCTCGGCCTTCTCCGACGCCGTCGAGACCTACCGGAAGCTGAACGAGGGCGAACTCAAGGCCGTCGCGGTGCTGTTCGAGTACGAGAAGCGCGCCGCCACCACCACCGAGCCCGTCACCGCGGTTTCGCTGCCCAAGCCCGTCACGAGCCGCGCGGTGCCGAAGCTCGACAGCTTGCGGATCGGCTTCATCGGTGCCGGCAACTACGCGTCCTCGATGCTTCTCCCGCATCTCGTGGAGATGGAGTACCTCGACCTCTTCGAAGTCGTCACCACGTCCGCGCTCTCGGGCGCGAACGCCAAGCGCAAGTTCGGCTTCGCCCGCGCCTCCACCGACGTCGACGCGATGCTCGAAGACGACTCGATCCACGCCGTGTTCATCGTGACCAGGCACAGCTCACACGCCGAACTGACCAGGCGCGCGCTGCTCGCGGGCAAGGCCGTCTTCGTGGAGAAACCGCTCGCGCTGTCGGAGAAGGAACTGGAGATCGTGCTCGGCGCGATCGAGGAATCCGGCAACGACCGGCTGCAGGTCGGCTTCAACCGCCGGTTCGCCCCGCTGCTGAACGAGTCGGTGCGCCAGTTCGGCCCGCGGATCGGCCCGGCTTCCGTGCGGTACCTGGTCAACGCCGGGCAGCTCGACGCGAACAGCTGGTACAACCAGGCCGACAGCGAGGGCTCGCGGTTCGCGGGTGAGGGCGGCCACTTCATCGACACGGTCAGCTGGCTGGTGGGCTCCGACCCGGTCTCCGTGTATGCCACCGCGACGCCCGGGCACCAGGACCTCCAGATCCTGCTGCGCTACCCGGACGGCTCGACCGCGTCGATCGCGTACACCACCAGCGGTTCATCGGCGTTTCCCAAGGAGACGATCGATCTCACCGCCGACGGCAAGGTGCTGAAGTTCGACGACTTCGCGCGCGCGTCGGTGTTCGGCCGCAAGAAGTGGGCGAGCTCGCGCATCCCCAAGGGCCGGGACAAGGGGCAGGCGGCCGAACTCGAAGCGTTCGTCGACGCGCTGAGCACCGGTGTCGCGATGCCGGTCTCGGTCGAGTCGCTCGTTTCGACGACGCTGGCCACGCTCGCGGTCAACCGCAGCCTGGAGACCGGGATGCCGGTCCGGATCGGACTCGGCTGATGGATCCCTCCTGGTACCTCCGAAGACTGTCGCGGATGGGGCCGGCCGAGATCGCCGGCCGGGTGACCGACGTCGTGCGCAAACGCCAGTGGCGCGGGGTCGCGGGGGAGAAGCCCGCCTGGCTGCCGGAGCGCCGGTTCGTGACGGCGCCCGGTGAAGACGTCCTCGCCGCCGTATCGGGTGAAGCCGTCAAGGACCTGCTCGTCACCGCCGACCGGCTGATGGACGGACGCGCCGAGTACTTCGGCGTCGAGCGGGACGACCTCGTCGCCCCGGACTGGTCGTACGACCCGAAGACCGGCCGCCGCGCGCCGTCCGACGTGTACTCCTTCGACATCCCTTACCGGAGCGAGGACGCCGTCGGCGACATCAAGCAGATCTGGGAGCCGTCGCGGCACCAGCACCTCACCGTGCTGGCCGCCGCGTACGCCCTGACCGGCGAGGACCGGTACGCCGAACGCGTCGCCGCGCACCTGAAGTCGTGGTGGGCTTCCAACCCGCCGATGCGCGGGGTGCACTGGGTCAGCGGGATCGAACTCGGCATCCGGCTGCTGTCGTGGGTCTGGGTGCGGCGCCTGCTCGACGGCTGGGCGCAGGCGCCTGCGCTGTTCGAGGACAACCCCGTGGCGCTCGGCCAGATCTGGCACCACCAGCGCTGGCTGACGGCGTTCCCGAGCCGGGGCTCGTCGGCGAACAACCACGTGATCGCCGAAGACGCGGGGCAGCTCGCCGCAGCCTGCGCGTTCGCCTGGTTCCCGGAATCCGCCCGCTGGCGGGACACGGCACTCGCGTCACTCGACAAGATGTTGCGGCACAACACCTTCGACTCCGGGCTCAACCGGGAACTCGCCACCGAGTACCACGGGCTCGTGCTGGAACTGGGGCTCGCCGGGGCGCTGGAGGCGAAGTCCGCCGGGGTCGCGGTGCCCGAGTCGACCTGGCTCGTGCTGCTCCGGATGACCGACGCTCTGGCGTCCATTGTGGACAACCGGCTGCGTCCGCCGAGGCAGGGTGACGCGGACGACGGCTTCGGGCTCATCGTCGATGGTGCCGAGACGAGCCGCTGGGCGTCGCTGCTCGACACCGGATCCGTCCTTTTCGGACGTTTGGACTGGTGGCCGGAGACACCGGGCGGGGACGTTCGCACGCAGCTCTTCTCCGCGCTGGCCAAGGACATCCGGGTCGGCGCGCGGCGTCCATCACGGCGGCGGGACGACTTCGCCGACGCCGGGATGACCATCCTGCGGGACGGCGCGATCTGGTGCCGTTGCGACGGCGGGCCGCACGGCTTCCTGTCCATCGCCGCGCACGCGCACGCGGACGCGCTCTCGGTGGAGGTCCGGCACGACGGCGTCGACATCCTCGCCGACCCCGGGACCTACTGCTACCACGGTGAGCCGAAGTGGCGGTCGTACTTCCGGTCCACGGCCGGGCACAACACGCTCGAACTCGCCGGTACCGACCAGTCCGTCTCCGGTGGCCCGTTCCTGTGGACGAAACACGCCGCGACGACCGTGATCGCGGCGGGCACGCCGTCACGCTGGAGCGCGGAACACGACGGCTACGCGCCGTCGATCCACCGGCGTTCGGTGGAGCTGAACGGCACTGAACTGCGGATTCTCGACGAGGTCCGCGGGGAGACCCGGCCGTGCCGCCTCGCGTTCCACTTCGGCCCGGCCGTCGAGGTCGTCCTCACCGGGGCGACGGCGAAGTTGTCGTGGACGGCCGACGGCCGGGAACGGAGCGCTTCGATGGAACTCCCTTCGCAGCTCAGGTGGTCCGCGCACCGGGGCGAGACCACCCCGCCCCTCGGCTGGTACTCGGCCGGGTTCGGCCGCCGCGAGCCCGCGTGGACGCTGATCGGCGCCGGGACCGCCTCGACCGAGATGACCACGATGCTCACCTTCGACCCCGAAGGACCTCCGTTGTGACGGCTCGACCGCACCGCTTCCGCCGTACCGTCCTGCCGATCCTGCTGGCCGTGACGGCACTGGCCGCCTGCACCTCGGACCCCGCCGACGAGGCGGGCGCACCGCCCGACCCCGGGCGAGCACCATCCGGTGCGGTGGCGCAGGTATGCGGCAAACCGCCGCCGGGTCCGGCGGCGGCACCGGCGGGAGCGGTGACGGTCGATCCGGCCGTCGCGGGCGATCTCGTGGCGAAGACCCGGGCGAGCGGGCCGGGTACGACGTTCTGGCTGGCGTCCGGCACGCACCGGCTCGGCGACGACCGGTTCGACCAGGTCCAGCCGAAGGCCGGGAACGTCTACCTCGGCGCACCGGAAGCCGTTCTCGACGGCCGGAAGATCAACCAGTACGCCTTCTCCGGCAGCGCCGCCGACGTCAAGATCCAGTACCTCACGGTGCGCGGATTCCAGGCCCCGCGCGACGAGGGCGTGGTGAACCACGACTCCGCTCCCGGCTGGATCATCGAGCACAACACGGTGCAGGACAACGAAGGCGCGGGCCTGATGGCGGGCGCGCGGCAGCAGGTGCGGGGGAACTGCCTGCGGAACAACGGGCAGTACGGGATGAACGCCTACGAAGGGGGGAACCGGATCACCGGGCTCGTCGTCGAAGGCAACGAGATCACCGGGAACAACACCGGTGA
The DNA here is from genome assembly GCF_900105055.1 of Amycolatopsis lurida. NCBI lineage: Bacteria > Bacillati > Actinomycetota > Actinomycetes > Pseudonocardiales > Pseudonocardiaceae > Amycolatopsis > Amycolatopsis lurida. The sequence goes on along the minus strand of NZ_FNTA01000004.1, from coordinate 3,428,501 downwards.
CTGGGAGAAGAAGGTCGACGGTTGCGGCTGCACCGGCGGCGTGAAGTTCTGGGCCGTCGACGGCGCCGACGTCCGCGGCAACTGGGTGCACGCCAACCGCGGGGTCGGGTTGTGGGCCGACACGAACAACAACGACTTCCTGATCGAGGGCAATCTCGTCGAGGGCAACGACAGCACCGGGCTCATGTACGAGACCAGCTACAACGCCGTCATCCGTGGCAACACCCTCCGCCGTAACAACCGCGTGGACGGCAAGACCTTCATCGACCGAGGCGACAGCTTCCCGGTGGCGGCGATCTACATCTCCGAATCCGGCGGCGAACCGAGGGTGAAGGCGCGGACGGACAAGGTGGAGATCGCCGGGAACGTCCTTGAGAACAACTGGAACGGCATCACGCTCTGGGAGAACTCGGACCGGTTCTGCAACAGCCCCGCCAACACCTCGTCCGGGTCGTGCACGAAACTGGTGCCGGACCACGAGACCTGCGCCCGGCCGGCGATCGCGTCCGGCCCGCTGTTCGACGACTGCCGCTGGAAGACCCAGCGCGTCGAGATCCACCACAACCGGTTCGTCCTCGACCCGGCCGTGGCGGGCTGCGAGAACACCTGCGCGCGGATGGCCGTGCTCGCGAACTTCGGCACGTACCCGGACTGGTCGCCGTACCAGGGCGAAGTGGTGCAGCAGGCGATCACCTTCGCCCAAGGCAACAAGTGGCGCGACAACACCTACGTCGGGCCGTGGAACTTCGTCGCCTTCGAACCGAGCCGGAACCTGAGCATCGGAGAATGGCAGGGCGGCCCGTACAACCAGGACGCCGGATCGACCTACAGCCGTCAAGGGGGAGGCTGACATGCGGCCACGGACCCGTTTCCCGCATCTGCCCCGGGGCGAACGTTCCTCGCAGTCGCCGGGCATGCCGAAGGCCGTCGCCCTCGTGTGGGCGCTGCTGATCCTGAACACGCTGGGCTCCACCGGCGCGACGACCGTCATCCCGATCCCGCGTTCGGTGATCCAGCTGGTCACCATGGGCTCGCTCGTGCTGGCGTTCTGCGTCGCCCTGGCGCTGAACGCCCGGCTCCGGATCCGGCCGAGCGCGTACCTGCTGCTGCTCAGCATCCTGGTGGTGCTCAGCCTGATGGCGAGCCTGAACCTCGAAGTCGGGTACGGCGCGCTGTTCCGCTGCTTCCGGTTCGGCTTGTTCGTCAGCACGCTGTGGCTGCTGACCCGCTGGTGGGACGGCGGGATCCGGCTCGTGCGGCACCACATCCGGACCTACTCGGTCGTGCTGCTGACGGTCGTCATCGGGCTGGCCGCGTCACCGGGGATCGCGCTGGCCGAGGAGTACGGCGGACGGCTGACCGGCACCATCTGGCCGCTGACCCCGCCGCAGGTCGGGCAGTACTCGGCGGTGGTCATCGGGCTCACGCTGCTGCTGTGGCTCGGCGGTGAGCTCGACCGGGTGAACGCGCTGATCGTCATCGTCCCCTCGACCGGCATCCTGCTGCTGACCCACACCCGCACCGCCACGCTCGGCCTGGTCGCCGGCGTGCTGATCGCGCTGCTCTCCCTCTGGATGTCCAGCGCGCGGGCCAGGAAGGTGTTCGCCGGGGTCGCGCTGATCGGCGCGGTGTCCGCCGTCGTCCTCGGTTCGCTGGTGCAGGCGTGGTTCCTGCGCGGCCAGAGCTCGGAGAACTTCTCCAGCCTCACCGGCCGCGCGAAGGTGTGGGACGCGCTGCTGTCCGACCCGCGCACCCTCGGCGAGTACGTGTTCGGTGTCGGGCTGACGAACAAGTCCTACATCGGCCTGCCCATCGACAACAGCTGGCTCGCGGTCTACCACGAACAGGGCTACGTCGGGATCGCGATCGTCGCGGCCTTCATGCTGGTGCTGATCGTGGTCGCCGCGCTACGGCCACCGTCGCTGGCCAGGGCGTGCGCGATCTTCCTGATCACCTACTGCGTTTCGGCGTCCTACACCGAGGCGGGTCTCGGTGACGCGTCGCCGTACCTGCTGCATCTGGCGCTGGCGGCGTCGCTGCTGGTGCGGGTGCCTGTCACCGAGAAGAATTTCGTCCCGGCCAAGGAGCCTGTGTGAAGGTCCTCGTGGTCCACAACCGTTACCGGTCCGAGCAGCCGAGCGGGGAGAACAACGTCGTCGATCAGGAGGTCGCCTTGCTCGCGGCCGCCGGGCACGACGTCGGCCTGTTCGAACGGCGCAGCGACGACATCTCCGCGATGTCGTTGCCGCGCAAGGCCGTCGTCCCGCTCCAGGTGCCGTGGAACCGGGCGGTGCGCGCCGATCTCGTCCGACGGCTGACCGAAGACCGGCCGGACGTCGTCCACGTCCACAACACGTTCCCGCTGCTGTCGCCGTCGGTGCTGGCGGCGTGCGCGGACGCGCGCGTGCCCGTCGTCGCGACCGTGCACAACTACACCCTGATCTGCCCGCCGGGCACGCTGTACCGCGACGGGCACGTGTGCACGGACTGCGTCGGCCGGACACCGGTGCCCGCGGTGCGGCACGGCTGCTATCGCGGATCGGCGCTCGCGACCGTGCCGATGGCGGCGAGCCTGATGCTCAACCGGCGCCGCTGGTGGTCCGGGGTGTCCCGGTTCTTCTGCATCTCACGGGCGCAACGCGAGGTGCTGGTCGCCGCCGGAATGCCCGCCGAACGGCTGGCGGTGAAGTACAACTTCGTCACCGATCCCGGCATCCGGCGCTCCGGTACCGGCGAGCACGTGCTGTTCCTCGGCCGGATCACCGCGGAGAAGGGGATCGGCCTGCTCATGGCGGCCTGGGACCGGATCGCCGCGGCCGGTGGGCTCGGCATGCCGCTGGTGATCGCGGGTACCGGCCCGATGCAGGACGAAGTCGCGCGCTGGGCGGAAGGCCGCGACGACGTCCGCTACGAAGGGCTGCGGAGCAAGGCGGAATGCGCCGGACTGGTCACTCGCGCGGCGGTGGCGGTGGCGCCGTCGGAATGGCTGGAGACGTTCGGACTGGTGGTCGTCGAGGCGATGGCCGCCGGGGTCCCGACCGTCGCGGCCGCGCACGGCGCGTTCCGCGAACTGGTCGAGGACGGCGTGACCGGACTGCTGCACGAACCCGGCGACGCCGAGTCGCTGGCGCGGCGGCTGCGGGAGGTCGTCGGTGACGACGGCCGGAACCGCGAACTCGGCTTGGCGGCACGGCTGGTCTACGAGCAGGAATTCACCCCGGAAGTGGGGCTGGAGCGGCTGATCGGCGGTTACCAGGACGCGATCGGGCGGGTGGCCGCGGAGTGAACCCGGCCCTGCCGCCGGCGCTCCGCCCGGCCGCGTTCGTCCTGGCCGTCGCCGGTGGCCTCGGTGCTCTGGTGCTGGGCCTGGTCTACGCCGGGACCTCCGGGCCGACCGGGCCGGACGCGACGCTGGTCGACGCGCTCGCCTGGTCCGGCGACCCCTGGTGGACGATCGCGACGGTGATCGACTTCGTCGGCGAACCGGTCGGCGCGATCGTCACCATGGCCGTGTTCCTCGGCCTGTGCTGGTATTCGCGACGGCCGCGCACCGCCGTCACCGGGGTGGTGGCCGTTCTGCTCACCGTCGGGCTGACGAGCGGGCTGAAACCGGTCACCGGCCGGTACATCCACGGCGAATTCCTGGCGTATCCCAGTGGGCACACCGGTTTCGCCGCCGCGTTGACCTTCACCGCCGCGCTCGGCGTACTCGGCGGCGTTCGGCGCGGTCCGGCGTCGGTGCTGCTGGTCGTCGCGGTCGTCGTCGCCGGGGCCGCGATGGGCTGGGCCGAGGTAACAATGGGCGCGCACTACCCGACTGACACGCTGGGCGGCCTCGGTGTGGCACTCGCGGTGGTTCCGGTGACCGCACTGCTCATCGACAAAGGAGCGACCCGGCGAACGCAGTGAACGGTATTCCTCGAACACCGCACAGCGAAAGGACGGCTCCCCATGTCCCTCCTCGATGCCGCCAAGAAGATCGCCGCACGGGCGGAGGACCTCGGCCAGCGCGCGCTGGCGACGGTCGGCGCCAAACAGTCCGAGTCCGCCATCTCGGCCGACGCACAGGGCTATTGGAACTCGCCCGGCGAGAAGAGATGGAAGGACAATTCGCACTGGCGCGAGTCCGACACCTTCGACGGCAACGACCTCTGGGCCGAAATCGGGAAACGGCACCTCGACATGTTCGAAGGCGGAGCCCGGCTCGCGGGCTTCGACCGGCCGTGGAATCGCGTGGTCGAATGGGGCTGCGGTGGCGGCGCGAACGCCATCCACTTCGCCCCGCGTGCCCAGGAATTCGTCGGCGTCGACATCTCGGCCGAGACGCTCGCCGAATGCGAGAAGCAGGTCGCCGGCGTCTGTGACACCCCGTTCCAGGCCGTCGAGATCGACGTCGCGAATCCGGAAGCCGCGCTCTCGGTGGTGAAGGAACCCTGCGACGTCTATGTGAGCTTCTACGTTTTCGAGCTGATCCCGACGCCGGAATACGGCGAACGCCTGCTGCGCATCGCACGGGAACTGCTCGTCCCCGGCGGGCTCGCGCTGATCCAGGTCAAGTACGACCCCGGCACCTGGCGGACCCGGCCGCGCCGTCGTTCGTACCGCTCGGGGCTGGCGGCGATGACGACCTACCGCGTCGACGCCTTCTGGCAGCTGGCGGAGCGGTGCGGGTTCACGCCCCAGGCGATCCAGCTGATGCCGAAGAACGAGCTGGACGAGCGCTACGCCTACTTCTTCCTGACGAAGCCCTGACTTCCGCATTCAGCCGACCAATCGCGTGACCGAAAGCGTAACTCACGTGATCAGACGGACGACACGCGTGATTGCACGGACGACACGCGTGATTGCACGGACGACACGCGAACGCGGGAGTGACCACCGAGAGTCGGCCGCCTGATCACGTGTGTCGTCCCTCCAAACACGCGTGTCGTCCGTCTGATCACGTGTGTCGTCCGTCCAAGCACGCGAGTGGAGTTGCCCCCGGATGGCGGACACGGGGTTTTCACGCGGCTTGTTGGTGACTGTAGCTGGTTCGGGTTTCGTGGGGCGTGCGGTGGCCGAGTGTCGAATGTAGACGGTTGTGGTTGTAGTAGTGGAGGTAGCGGTATAGGTCGTGTCGTGCCTGGTGGCGGGTGCGCCAGATGGTGGTGCCGATCTCGGTTTTGAGGGTGGCGAAGAACGCTTCGGCGACGGCGTTGTCGTAGCAGGACCCGGTCCGTCCGATCGAGGGCCGGATCCGGTGTTCGGTGAGCGCGGCGCGGAATTGGCCGGAGGTGTATTGGACGCCGCGGTCGGAGTGGAACACCGCGTCGGGGCGGATCCGGCCGCGTGCGGTGGCCAGGGTGATCGCGTCGCAGACCAGGTCTGTGCGCAGGTGATCGCCCATCGCGTGACCGACGATCTCGCGGTTGTGCAGATCGATCACCGTGGCCAGGTAAAGCCAGCCCTGGAACGTGGGCAGGTAGGTGATGTCCCCGACGAACCGACGGCCAGGATGCTCGGCGGTGAAATCACGGCGGATCACGTCCGCCACCGGTGTCACCGCAGCAGCGGCGGGTTTGGTCAGGCTCCGGCGTTTGCGGCGGGTGATCCCGGCCAGGCCCTGCTCCCGCATCAGCCGCTCGACTCGTTTGTGGTTCACCACGTGTCCGCGGCGGCGCAGCTCCGCGGTGATCCGGGGCTGCCCATAGGCGCCCCGGTGCTGCGTGTGGATCGAGGCGATCACCGCTATCAGCTCCCGCTCCTGTTCCGCCGCGGCCTCCCGGGCCGCCTCGGCGGCGGCCCACTCGTGGAAGCCCTGCCGGCGCAGACCCAGGACCTGGCATAGCCGCTTCACGCCGAACTCGGGCGCGATGCTCGGAGATGAACCGGTAGCGGTAGATCATCGATCCATCTCTTTGGCAAAATAAGCGGCTGCTTTGCGCAGGATCTCCTTCTCTTTCTGCAGCTCAGCGACTTGTTTCCGCAGTCGTTGGACCTCGTCGGTGACCGCGGGATCCTCCACCGGCCCGACTTCCACGGCTTGGTTGGCGGTATTCACCCACGACCGCAGGGTCTCGTGATTGACACCCAGCTCACGAGCGATCTGACGCAACGGCCTGTCACTCGTGTTGACCAGCTCGATCGCGTCACGACGGAACTGCTCCGGATACTTCGACCTGCGAGACACCAGGACATCCTCCCTCCAGACCAACGTCTGGAATCAAGGTGTCCGCTCCCAGGGGGCAACTCCACGAGTTGCGTCTTCAAGCACGCGAGTTACGGCTCCGATCACGCGAGTCGCGCCTTCGGTCACCGGGCCGGGCAGCCGCCGCCGGCGCCGTCGAAGGTGCTGCAAGGGTCCTGCCGGTAAGGAGCCGCCTGCCAGGCGGTCACGTCCAGCGACCGCGACGCGTCATGCGCCACGAACGACCAATGCCCGACGTAGGTGTTCGAGAACCACTCGTTGTCCTGATGGAACGTCACCGCCTCGGACACGACGTTGCCCCGATAGGGCGACCAGGACGGATAAGTGCCGTAGTTCGCCAGCACCGCCATCCGCCCGCACAGCCCGGTGCAGTCGGGCGCGCTTCGGAAGACGTTGTCGTGCACGTTGACCCGCTGGGTCTTCCATCGGCAGTCGTCGTACGCCGGTGGCAGCGCGATCGATTCGGGCGCGCAGTCCGACGGCGAGGCGACGACCCGGGTGCAGGTTCCGGTCGAGGTGTTCGAGGGGCTGTTGCAGAACCGGTCGGCGTTCTCCCACAGCGTCAGGCCGCCCCAGTTGTCCTCGAACTCGTTCTCCGCGATCTCGATCATGTCGGTCCGCGCCCAGATCCGCGGCTCTCCACCGGACTCGCTCAGATACACCGCGGAGATCGGGAAGTTGTTGCCCCGCGCGGCGAAATCGCGTCCCAGCACCAGGGCGTTGCGGCGGAAGGTGTTGCTGCGGATGATGAGGTTGTAGCTGATCTCGTAGAAGAGCGCCTCGGCGTCGTTGTCCTCGATCGTGTTGTCTTCGATGATGAAGTCGTTGTTGTTCGTATCCGCCCAGAGCCCGGCGCCGTGGTTGTGGTGCACCCAGTTTCCCCGGATGTCCGCGCCGTCGACGGCCCAGAACTTCGCCCCGCCGCTGCATCCGCAGCCGGGCTGCTTCTTCTCCCAGTCTTCGGTGTTGTTCCAGGCGATCTCGTTGCCCTCCACCACGAGCCCGGTGATGCCGCCGCCCGCGCGGTAGGCGTTGATCCCGTACTGCCCGTTCTTCCGCAGGCAGTTCCCGAGGACCTCTTGCCGCGGCCCGGCCATCATCGCCGCGCCGCGGTTGTGCTCGATGACGTTGCCCTCGATCACCCAGTGCTCACCGGAATCGTGGTTCACCACGCCCTGGTCCTGCTGTGCGACGAAGCCGCGGATCGTCAGCCCGCGGATCACGACGTCCTTGGCGTGCTGGGTGAACGCCGCCCGGTTGATGCCGCGGCCGTCCAGAACCGCGCCGGGTGCGCCGATGTAGACGTTGCCGTCCTTCGGGATCACCTGGCTGTATGGGTCGTCGGCGAGGATATGCGTCCCGGTGCTGAGCCAGAACGTCGTCCCCGGCGGATGCGCGGAGGTCTCGATCGCGAGGTGTTCGCCGGGATCGACGACGACGGCGTTGTCCGGCTTCGGGAAACTCGCCGGCCCGGACGCGCAGACGGCCGGCGCCTCGGCCGCCGATGCCACAGCGGTGAAGGAGCCGGCCGTCAGGACCACCGACAGCGTGAGCGCCGTCGTTCTTGCCCAAGTCATGGGTTTCAAGGTAAGTCACCGCGCAGCACACCGGATGGACACGAAAGTGTGGTCATCACGCGAACCTCCGGAACACCGGTTTCACCGGACGGCCGCCCGTCCACGGCGTCGGGTCCTGGAATTCGAGGGCCTTCCGGTACGTGGTGCAGGCCCGGGAGACGACGTCGATCGTCTTGTCGATGTCGGCCTCGGTCAACCCGGCGCTGACCACGAACGAGGGCCCGATCACCCCGCCGGTGATCAGTTCCCGCAGGAACAGCGTCCGGTACGGCTGCGACGGCTCACCCTTTTCGTCGAGCGTGGCGAAGACCAGGTTGCTCGCCCTGCCGCGCACGAGCACGTGATCGCCGACCCCGGCGCTCGCGGCGACGTCGCGGACCCCGGCGGCGAGCCGGTCGCCCAGGGCGTGCAGCCGCGCGGTGATCCCTTCTTCGGCATAGGTGTCGAAGACGGCGATCGCCGCGGCGAGGGAATGCGTCTCGGCGCCGTGGGTGGTCGAAAGCAGGAAGACCCGTTCGCGGTGATCGCGCAGCCCGCCGAGTTCCATGTACTCCCGTTTGCCCGCCAGCGCCGAGACCGCGAAACCGTTGCCCAGCGCCTTGCCGAACGCCGAGAGATCCGGGCTGACGCCGTACAGCCCCTGCGCCCCGGCGTCCGACCAGCGGAACCCGGTGATCATCTCGTCGAACACCAGCAGACAGCCGTACCGGTCGCACAGGTCGCGCAGACCGGCGAGATACCCAGGAGGCGGCTCGGTCTGGGTCGCGGGTTCCAGGACGAGGCAGGCGACCTCGTGCGTCCGCAGCAGCTCTTCCGTGGCCGCGAGATCGCCGTAGGGGAAGGAAACCGTCAGTTCCGTCGTGTCGCCGGGGATCCCGGCGGACATCGGCGTGGTCCCGATGAACCAGTCGTCGGTCGAGAAGAACGCGTGATCGCGGCAGATCGCCACGAGCGCCCGTCCGGTCGCCGCACGGGCCAGGCGGACGGCGGCCGTGGTCGCGTCCGAGCCGTTCTTCGCGAACTTCACCATCTCCGCGGTCGGCACGGCGGCGAGGAAACGCTCCGCGGCTTCGGCCTCGATGATGGACGGCCGGACGAAGTTGCCGCCCTTCTCGATTTCGGTGCGGACGGCCTCCAGCACCCGCGGGTGCGCGTGCCCGAGGCTGACCGCGCGGAGCCCCGAGCCGTATTCGATGTATTCGTTGCCGTCGACGTCCCACACGTGGCCGGCGAGGCCGCGCGCGATGACCGGCGAGCAGTCGTCGGGGTATTGGTCCTGGCCCTTGGCGTAGGTGTGCGCACCACCGGGGATCGCCCGGTGCAGTCGTTCGTTCGCTTGGTCGGAGCGCGGCAATGGGCGGTTCACGGGATCACCTCGTGGTCGTCAGTGCGGCGGCTAGAGGGGGAGCGTGGGCGTCACGTTCGGACACCGCGCTGACCGGGAGCGGCCACGGGATGGCCAGTTCGGGGTCGGCGTAGGAGATCGCGATGTCCTCGGCCGGATCGTGCGGCCGGTCGATGCGGTAGGAGATGTCGGCGGGGTCGGTGAGCGCCTGGAATCCGTGCGCGCAGCCCGCCGGGATGTACAGCGAGACCTGAGTCTCCCCGGACAGTTCGAACCCTTTCACGGTCCGGAAGGTGGGGGAGTCCGGCCGCAGGTCCACGATGACGTCGAAGATGGCCCCGGACGAGCAGCGGACCAGCTTGGCTTCACCGCGTCCGCCACGGAGATGCAGGCCGCGCACGACTCCCTTGCGCGAGCGCGAAAGGCTGTCCTGCGCGAAGCCGCCGGGGTCGATGCCGACCGACGCGACGACCTCGCTGTCGAAGGTGCGGCTGAAGAACCCGCGCTCGTCGGCGAACGGTGTCGGCGTGAAGAGGTAGGCACCTTCGATTTCGGTAACCGCTTCGACCTTCATCGGATCTCCTCGGATTCGCGGAACAGCGTCTTGTCGAGAACGTCGTACTGCTTCTCCAGCAGCTTCCCCTTGGCGGCGCTCCGATCACGCAGGCGCTGCCAGAACTCCTCGGGTTTGGCCTCGAGTTCGGCGAGTTGCCGGACGAGCAGGTCGACGTCGACTGCGCGCGCGGACTGGCAGTACTCCGCCAGCCCCATGTTCGCCATGATGCTGTCCATCTTCTGCGAATAGCTGATCGAGATCGTCGGCTTCGCGAGCTTCAGCGAGCACAAGACGTTGTGATAGCGCGTCCCGACGACGGCACCGAGCGAGGCGATCTCGGTGACGAGGTCGCCGAGCGTGGGTAGTTTCGCCGCGGTCACCCGGTTCGGGTCGAGGCCGGGCCGTTGCTCGCGCAGATCGGCGAAGATCTCCTCGACGACGGGGTCGTCGATCTCGTCGCCGGTGAGCAGCCGGATTTCCCGCCCGTCGTCGACCAGCCTGCGCACGAACCGTTTCATGGCGGCCACATAGGACGAACGGATCTCCTCGCCGCGGCGCCGGTCGTCGTTGCCCCCGTGGAACTCCATGACGCCGACCCCGACGACGTCCGACGGCCGCCCGGCGGGGATCGGCATCGCGAACGCCAGATCCGGGTAGAGGTCGTCCTTCGTGGTGTCGAGCCCCATCTCGCGCCAGGCGTCGCGGGACAGCTCGTCGCGGAAGGACCGGTAGTGCGCGGAGCGGGCGGCGATCCGGTAGAGCCACCGTGTGGTTCGCTGGCGGATGACGTTCGAGCCGACGTTGAGCAGCGCGACCTTGGTCCCCCACAGCCTGCCCGACACCCCCAGCAGTGCCATCGCGTACGGGAAACCCCAGGGCCGCAAGGGAAGCGTTGTTTCGAGGACGCCGGCGCCGGGCACGATCACCACGTCGCACCGGCGGGTCCAGGTGAGGATCTTGATCGTGTCGGCGACCTTGCCCACGGCCTTCAGCAGGGCCGCGAGCACCCCCGTCGCGTCGCGGTTGCGCGAGTGGTACCAGAGCAGTGACTCCGCTTTGACGCCGTAGCGCGCCTCGACCAGTTCCGGTCCGGAGCAGAGGCAGCTGAGTTCCGCCTCCGGATGTCGTTGTCGTACGTACTCGAGGACGACCTCGAGTGATCCGTCGTTACCGATGTTCCCTGCCCCCAGCAGGCCGAAGAAGCCCACTCGGGGATGTCTTCGCTTTCTCGCTCCGGAGCGAGAGGTCACGACGTCCTCCTCTGCCGTCCAGGGACCACGGCGTCGATGTTCATTCCGTCGATTTCGGGTTCGGCGTCCTCGGCGCGGTCCTCGTTCCGGCCGCGGGACCGGTCGGCCAGCCAGGACGCCAGGTGCCGGTAGCACTCGCGCCGGTCCGCCGAGGAGAGCGGCGCCCGGCGGATACCGCCGACGAAGCCGCCGATGTACTCGCCGATCAGCCGCGGCATCGGGTTCCGCACCGGGTCGGCACGCCGCGGGTCGAGGTTCGAACAGCGCTTCCGGATGCTCGGGTTCGCCCGCTCGGCGCGGCCGGGGTGGTCGCGGCGGAAGTACTGCACCTCGGGGACCTGGTGGAACGGGCCGTGGAGGCTCAGTTCGGCGACATAGGTGCGGTCGGCGTGGTGATAGCTGTCGAGCGGTTTGACCCGGCGGAGCACGTTCGTGCGCATCACGCCGTAGAAGTCGTCGCCGCCGGTTTCGAACAGCAGGCTGCGGAACCGCGTCGGCGCGTGCGGCGAGTCCGTCGCCAGCGGGTAGTCGAGTTTGTGGGTCACCGCGCCGTGGTCGTCGATGATGGCCTGCCAGCTGTGGGCGACGATCGTCTCCGGTCGCTCGTCGAGTGCCTCGATGCACAGTTTCAGCAGGTCACGGCCATAAAGGTCGTCATGGGACGCCCATTTGAACAGCTCGCCGCGGGCTTCGTCGAGGACGCGGTTGTGGTTCGGGGACGCGCCGACGTTCTTCGGCAGCCGCAGATACCGGATCCGGGCGTCGCGGCGCTCGTAGTCCCGGCAGATCTCTTCGGTGCCGTCCGTCGAAGCGTTGTCCGAGATGATCAGCTCGAAGTCCTCGTAGCTCTGGCCCAGCAGGGCGTCGAGCGATTCGGACAGGTACTCCTCGCCGTTGTAGACGGGCAGCCCGATGCTGAGCCGTGGAATCTGGGTCATACCGTTCCCACCTCTTCGTCGTTGGTGCGTGGCGCGGCCGGCCGGTACTCGCGATACGCGACACGGAGCTGGTACCACCACAGCGCGGCGCCCAGCCAGACCGAGAGCATCGAGCCCCACGCGGCACCTTCGGCGCCGTCGATGTAGGCGCCGATGATCCCGAAGACCACATAGCCCACTGAAGCGACCAGCTGGGCGCGGAGACTGCGTTTGGCGTTACCGAGGGCACGCAATCCGGCGGCCGCGCCCGCGATGAAGCCGGCGGCGGTGACCGACAGGGTGACCGGCAGGATCAGCGGTTCCGCCGCGTCCCAGACCGAGCCCATGATCCAGCGCCCGACGTCGTGCGGTACCAGCAGCAGCAATCCGAGTCCCCACAGCAGGGCCGCCCCCGCTTGGCCGCCGCCGAGCACCACGCAGAAGTGCTTCAGCCGGTGCGGGGCGTGGTGCAGGACACGGGCGCCTTCGGCCACCGTCGTGAGCGAAAGGCCCATCAGCAGGGCCAGGAACGGCCCGAGCAGCTGCTCGGCACCGCGGACCGCGCCGACCGCGGTGATCCCCGCGATGGCCCCGAGTCCGTAAGCGCGCAGCTGCGACGAGCCGGCGTTGCTGACGTTCTCGATCAGGTAGCGCACGCTCAGGTCGCGCTGCTCCTTCACCCAGCCCGTCATTTCCGAAAGTCTCGGCACGATGCCGGTCTGGAACATCCCGTAGACCGCCGCGACCGCACCGGCCAAGCCCCAGGCCAGGACGAACGCGACCACGGTGCCGAAATGCGAGGCGATGCCGAGCGCCGGGATCAGCACGACACCCCACACCGTGTCGTTGACGAAGGCCTTCTTGCCGTCGCCCTTGGCGAACAGCGCGAACCGCCACGCGTCCTGCAGCATCAGCCCGGGAAGCACGACGCCGAGCGCGACGAACACGCCGCCCAGCGGCTGCACCGCGAGGAACCCGACGATCATGCTGACCAGGCCGGTCGCCAGGCCGACACCGATCGCCGTCCCCGCCGCCCGCGACACCGCCCGGCGCCAGGCTTCCTCCGACACCGCGGAGAAACGCACCATCATCGGGTCGGTGGCCAGGCCGCGCGAGAGGTTGAGCACCACGCCGTAGGTCACCCACGCGAGGCTGAACATGCCGAAGGCGAACGTGCCGAGCGAGCGCGCGACGAACAGCCCGACCGCGAAGTTGGTCAGGCTCGAAACGGCCTGGTCGCCGAGGCCCCAGCTGAGCCTGCCCGCCATGGCGCGTACGGCCCCGGAGGCCAGTGTCGCCCGATGTCTGCCGCCTGCCACCGGCGTCACTCCTTCAGCAATCCGGCGCCCTGCAGCGCGTGAGCGGCGGCGACGACGGAATCGAAGGGGAGACCGGATCGCTGGGCGACGTCGAGCAGGCTGTGCTCGCCGTCCGAGAGGTTGAGCACCCAGAGCATCGCCATCTGGGCCGTCTTGGCGTCGCTTCGGCCGCCGAGAGAGTCGTAGAGCCCGCGTTTGCCGAGCTGTGGCTCGCCGTACGGGCTCAGGTTGACGTAGCGGCGGTTCCGGTCCAGTACGGAGAACGCCTCGCCCAAGGTCGCGAGGGTGTCCTCCATCGCTTCGGTGGACACGAAATCCAGGTTGTCCGCCGAGGTGTGGTACTCGGGATAGCCGGCGTACGGCGTCCTGGTCAGCGAGCCGACACCGAGGTTGAACCCGGGCGAGCAGAACTGCCGTTCGTCGTAGCCGTACGGCGAGAAGTCCAGGACCTTGTGCGGTCTCCCGGCCAGGACGAATTCGAGCACCCTGTCGATCTCGGCGTCCCCACGGCGGCTTCGCTTGTAGGTCGGCGATCCGGGGTCGCCCGCGCAGGCGAGGACGATCCCGGCCTTGACCTTGCCGAGCCGTTCGGTGTTGCGCGCGAGCCAGGTGATCGCGCCGATCGTGCCCGGCATGAAGAGGAATCGATAGGTGAAGTGCGGTTTCCGTGCGGCCAGCCGCTGCGCGAGCGCCGCGGCGACGGCGATACCCGCGAGGTTGTCGTTGGCCAGCGACGGATGGCAGGTGTGGCACGACACCAGCACCTCGTCGGTGACCTCGCCGGGGACCACGTGCTCGGCGTAGGTCAGGTGTCCGTCGTCCAAAGTGGACTCGATCCGGACCTCGTAGTCGCCGTTCGGCAACGCGTCGAGCGTGTCCTGCGCCAGACAGAAACCCCACGTCGGCGCGTAGTAACTCGTGCGGTACGGCACCAGCGACGGCTGCTCGGGCAGCGTGTGGAGATGCTCGCGCAGGTCCGCCAGCGGCATCGTCTCGGCCACCGGGACGCTGTAGCCGACGACATGCAGGTTCGACTCCCGGAAGTCGACGACCTTCCGGCCGGACGGGTCCTTGACCCAGGCGTCGCGGATGTTCCACTCCTGCGGAACGGTCCAGTCGAGCACCTGGGTCCCGGTCGGCACCTCGTGGACGTCGAGCGGGATGTGCTCGCCGAGGATCTCCAGCGTGGCGCGGACGCCGTCGCCGGTGATGCTGCGGCAGAGCGGATACAGGCGCTCGACCAGCTCGCGCAGGTCGGCGCCCGTGTCCAGGGGTTCGCGCGTCATCACCGTCGCCGCAGGGTTTCGTCGATCTCGCCCGCGGCGGTCCGCGCGTTGAGCGTGGCCAGCCTGGTGAAGCGGTTCTTGAAGTCGTGCGCGGTCAGGCCGTGCGTGCGGTAGGCGTAGATCAGGTCGAGCGCGCCGTCCTTGACCGACCAGTCGCATTCGAAACCGGGGATCGCCTCGCGGAAGCGGGAGAAGTCGACGCGGTAGGAGCGTGGGTCCCCCGCGGACTCGCCGGTGATCCGCAGCTTCGCGCTGGGGACGGCCTCGACGACCTGCTGGGCGATCTCGGCCACGGTCACGTTGTTGCGCTCGGTGCCGATGTTGAACGCCTTGTCGTGGACGGCCGCCTTGGGGGCGACCAGCGCGGCCTCGAAGGCGCGCGCGATGTCCTTGGCGTGCACCAGCGGACGCCACGGCGTCCCGTCCGACAGCACCAGGATCTCGCCCGAAACGTGGGCGTGCGCGGTGAGGTTGTTGAGCACGATGTCCGACCGCAGTCGCGGCGAGAAGCCGAACGCGGTGGCGTTGCGCATGTACACCGGGGTGAAATCGTCGTCGGCGAGTGCGTGGAGGTCGTCCTCGACCCGCACCTTCGACTCGGCGTACGGCGTCACCGGGCGCAGCGGCGCGTCCTCGTCGACCAGGCCGTCTCCGCCCGAAGCGCCGTAGACGGAGCAGGTCGAGGCGTAGAGGAACCGCTTGACCCCGGCGTCCTTCGCCAGCTTCGCGAGCTTGACCGAGGCGCGGTGGTTGATGTCGTAGGTCAGCTCCGGCGCCAGCGATCCCAGCGGGTCGTTGGACAGCGCGGCGAGGTGGATCACCGCGTCCACCCCGGTCACGTGCTCGGCCGTGACGTCGCGGAGGTCGACTTCGTAGCCCTTGGGATCGTCGGGCTTCGGGCCCAGCACGCAGGTGTCGAAGAGACCGGAGTCGAGGCCGACGACCTCGTGGCCTTCGGCGGCCAGCACCGGGGCCATCACCGTGCCCAGGTAACCCTTGTGCCCGGTCAGCAGCACACGCATGGCTTTCAGCCTTTCGGAGTGAGGTCGAGCGTCAGTTTTTTGAGGTCGAAGGCCTCCGCATAGCGCTGCCCGCATTCGATTCCGCGAATGCGGGCGAGGCCGAGGAAGGCTTCCCGGTCGTACCAGGGCCGGTGCCGCTGCGAGGCGTAGTGCTCCTGCAGCAGCCGGACCTTCTGTTCGGCGATCTCGGGGGTGAGCGGCACGTACGCGGTGGGTTTGGCGAGGTCGCCGTCCCATTTCGCGATTTCGTACTCCAGCTGGAGATGGGTGCGGAACACCGTCGGCACCAGCGTGGCCAGCCCGCGGTGGTCCTGGTGCGCGTCCGCCGTGCGCGGGGAGAGGACGAGGTCCGGGTCGGTGCGGCGGCGCAGCTCTTCCAGGCTGTTCTTGGCCTCTTCCCAGTGCGCGGGGAACCGGCCGTCGGGCAGTTTGAGCACGGTGACGTCGACGTCAGCCTCCTGGCAGAAGGCCGCGAGCGCGGCTCGCTCCTCGGTCTCCCGCTCCGTGCCGCCACCGGACAGGACGAGCGCGTCCACCCGGACACCAGGGTGGGCGGCGCAGAGCGTGAGCAGGGTGCCGCCCGCGCCGATGGCGATGTCGTCACAATGCGCGCCCAGCGCGACGATCCGCTCGATCCCGCCGGTACCGAGTCCGATCACGCGATGCTCACCGGAGCAGGTTCGTGCTCCCACAACGCCCACGGACGGTCGCCGTGCGCGTAGGCGTCGTCCAGCTGGACGCGTTCCTTGACGGTGTCCGTCGGCTTCCAGAACCCGCGATACGGGTACGCGAGCAGTTTCCCCTGTTTGGCGAGTTCGCCGCAGCCGTCGGCCACGAGGTCGCCGCCCTCGGGGATGTGGTCGAAGATCTCCTGGCGCAGCACGAAGTACCCGCCGTTCTCCCACAGCGGCATCTCGCTGACCGGGGTCAGCGCGCCGATCCGGCCGTCCTCGCCCATTTCGACGCAGTGGAACGACGACTGCGGCGGCACGACCATCATCGACGCGCCGGCGTCGGAATCGGTGAAGCGCTCGACCATCTCCGGCAGCGGGGCATCGGTGAGGACGTCGGCGTAGTTGGCGAGGAACATCTCGTCGCCCTCGAGGTACGGGCGCACCCGGCGCAGCCGCTCTCCGATGGCCGATTCGAGGCCGGTCTGCACGAAGGTGATCGACCAGTCCGCGATATCGGTCGACAGCAGTTCCGCCTTGCCGTTGCGCAGGACGAAATCGTTGGAGGTGGTCTCTTCGTAGTTGAGGAAGAACTCCTTGATGTGGTGCGCGCCGTAGCCGAGGCAGAGGACGAACTCGGTGTGGCCGAAATGCGCGTAGTACCGCATCACGTGCCAGATCAGGGGTCTGGGGCCGACCATGGCCATCGGCTTGGGCACGTCGGACGCGTCTCCGTTGCGCATCCGCATGCCGTAGCCGCCGCAGAAGAGGACTACCTTCACGACTTCACCTCGACGATTTCCAGGTGCGGGATGGGAAAGACCAGTTTTCCGCCCCATTCGTCCACAAAGGACAATTGGGCGGTCAGCTCCTTCCGGAGGTTCCACGGAAGGACGAGCACGTAGTCGGGCTTGTCCGCTTCGATCCGTTCCGGCGGCAGGATCGGGATCCGGGTGCCGGGGGTGAAGCGGCCGTGCTTGTACGGGTTCCGGTCGACGGTGTACCGCAGCACGTCCGGGCGGATACCGCAGTGGTTCAGCAGCGTGTTCCCCTTGCCGGGGGCGCCGTAACCGACGACGGTCTTGCCTTCGAGCGCCGCGTCGGTGAGGAACTTGTTCAGCTCGAGCCGGACCTTGGTGACCCGCTCGGAGAATTCGGTGTAGCCGGACATTTCGTGCAATCCGGCGGCCTTCTCGGCGTCGAGGACCTGGGTCATCCGCTCGCTCGGCTCGCCGGCGACGGCGTCCGGGCGCGCCCACAACCGGATCGAACCGCCGTGTGTGGGCAGGAGTTCGACGTCCACAACGGACAATCCGCCGCGCGCGAGGGCCCGGCGCGCGGATTCCACCGTGTAGTACTGGAAATGCTCGTGATAAATCGTGTCGTACTGGTTCTCCTGGATCAGCGTCAGCAGGTGCTGGACCTCGATGCTGACCCAGCCGTCGTCGGCGACCAGGGCGCGCAGCCCGTGCGTGAAACCGATGATGTCCGGGATGTGCGCGTAGACGTTGTTCGCCACGACGAGGTCGGCGGGACCGTGCTCGTCGCGGACCGCACGCCCGGTCTCGGGGCCGAGGAAAGCGGTCTTCGTCGGCACCCCGGCGTCACGCGCGGCTTGGCCCACGTTCACCGAGGGTTCCACGCCAAGACAGCGGATCCGCTGCGCCACAACGTGTTTGAGCAGATATCCGTCGTTGCTGGCGACCTCTACGACGAACGACGACTCGTCGAGCCCCAGCCGCTCGACGGCACCGTCGACGAAGGTCTTCGCGTGTTCGACCCAGGAGGCGGAATACGACGAGAAGTACGCGTATTCGGTGAAAGTCTCTTCCGGGGTGATCAGGGGCGGGATCTGGGCGAGCCGGCACTCGGTGCAGACTCGCAGGTGCAGGGGGTATGTCGGCTCCGGCTCCGCGAGCTGCTCCGCGGTGAGGAACCGTTCGCACGGCGGCGTCGCCCCTAGGTCGACGACACTGGCGAGATGGGCCGAGCCGCAGAGTCGGCAGGTGGTCATCGAAAAGGCTCCTTGGCTCGCGTCACGTATCCCAGACGTCGGCACCTCGGGTCGCCTCGTTACATGCCTTTCAGGGGTCTCACGCTTCCGTCTCACAACCGAAACCTGTCGTCTCGGCCATCGGCGCAGGCGCCTCCGCCATCCGGGCCCGGGTACTCGCGTTCAGCGGGCTGAACGCGATACGCGAGGCCGGCGCGACACGCGGTCGCCACGCCCACCGGCCACTTCGCGTTTAGCGGGCTAAACGCGAAGTGGCCGGCAGGGGCCTCAGAGCGTCAAGAAACCACCAGCGCGTAGTCCGCGTCGGTGGCCGATGTCTCCGGGTGCCCGTCGGCGTTCACCTGCGTCGCCACGACCTCCACCGTCCACGTACCCGCGGCCGGCTTCTCCAGGATGACGTTCTCCACCGTGTCGACCGTGTTCGGCGATCCACCCGCGGTCGAGAAGTTGCCCGCCTTCAGCCCGTTGTTGCCGTAGTAGACGGTCCCGTTCGGCGCGGTGACCTTCAGGGTCAGGTCGTTGACCCTGGCGACCGACGCGCTCGGCGAGCCCGCCGGGTCGGTGTAGGCCAGCGTCGCCTTGAACTGCTTGGTCCCGTTCACCGCGACCGTGTACTTCTTCGACTGCCCGGTGCCCAGCAGGTCGGTCTCGTTCACCAGCACCGGCAGTTTCCATCCGTTCGCCTTGGCCTGGTCGTGCAGGTACCGCACGTTCGCGGTGCCCCAGCCCTGATGCGTCCTGGTCATGTCGTGCGACGTGCCGCTGAACGCGAACTGGTCGGCCCCGTTGACCAGCAGCGCCTTCGCGGTGGCGGCGTGCGGTCGGCTCGTGAACACGTCGCGGGCCTTGCCGGGCCCGCCGTCGAACACGCCGTCGGCCCACATCTGGAACAGCAACCCGGCGTTCCCGCAGGTGATCGGGGTCGCGCCGCTCGTGCCGCCGAACGACGTCGTGTACGAGGTGTCGCTGCCCGACGACGTGGTGTCGATCCGGTCGTAGTAGTTCGACAGTTCCGGTTTGATCCGGCCGTCGGCCGCCGGGCCGATGCTGGCGCCGCCGCTCCACTTGTCGTCGGTGCGGCCCAGCGTGTTGTAGTGGTACTGCCCGCCCACCGAGAGCACGTTCTTCGACCAGGCCTGCGGCCGCGACTGCTGGGTGCCCGCGTTGCTCTGCGACTGGCAGATCAGCAGGTCGTGGTCGAAGACGATCTTGTCGAGCTCGGCGGAGACGGAGTTGTAGGCCGTGGTCAGCCCACCGCCCCAGCTGTTGCTCTGGAACACCGCGCGGTACTTGCCCGCCGGGTCGACCAGTTCCTTGGTGTGGGCGTAGCGGTCCGGCTTGTTGTAGGTGGCGAAGATCCCCTGTCCCTCGGGCAGCAGCCCCCGTTGAGGCGCGCTCACCCCGGACGCGAAGATCTGGCCGTAGGTCGATGTTCCGTGGCTGGTGCTGGTGGAGTTCGAGCCGTGCATCACCGTCGGCCGTGCCTTGAACTCCTGGTGGGTGACGCGCAGGCCGCCGTCCATCACCTCGCCGCGTACGCCCTGACCGCGGTAGCCGCCGACACTCTCGACGTAGTTCGCGCCCCCGCTCTCCCTGGCGTTGGCCATGTCGGTTTCGGGGGCGGTGATGGCGCCGACCGCGAGCACTTCGGCCCCCTGCGCCACGGCGGCGGCCTGCCCGGAACCGAGTTTCGCGACGATGTGCTGCCCGCTCTGCGAAATCGCCTCGATACCGCCGCCGAGCCGCAGGATCCGCTCGGCCACGACGCGCTGGTCCCGCGCGTCCGGCTCGACCAGTGTCACCAGATGGCTGCCGGTGGCGGCCGCCGACATCTCCATCTTGTCGTCCGGCCGGTATTCGCCGAGCCAGCGGACGAATGCCAATTCCGCCACCGATTCACGGTTCTCCGGCTTCAGTCGGACCACGTAGGCGAAATCGGGAATGTAGGTCCCGATCCGCACGCCGAGCGAGCGCAATTTCCCGCGCTGCGCGTCGGTCAGCGCGCTCCGGACCTGGAGCAGGTACGCGCCCTTCCAGTCCTGGCTCGCCGCCGCGCGCTGGCTCAGCGGGTCGAAGGTCCTGCTGGCCAGACGGATGAACTGGGGATCTTCGGCGGCCGGGGCGGCGACGGCCGCCCCGCTCGTCAGTAGCATCGCGCCGATCATGGGCGCGAGGAAGCGGACAGACTTCGGCCGTGGCATGAAATACCTCCGGGGAGCTCTGCAGGGGAGAGAGGTCTTTCGAAGGTACCGGCCGAAAAGCGTGATGATCAGCCGCTGAACGGCCCAGCCGTATTCCGGTAGTGCGGGAAATGGAGCATAAACGGTTAAAAACTGATTCAGGAGATCTCGTCGATTGCCCCGCTGAATCGCGTCAGCCGCTCACGTTCCTCTTCGGCGAGCCGCCGCGTGCTGCCTTCGGGCAGGGTGCACGCGACCCAGATGGTGCGGCAACGCGCGTAGACGGCCCGCTCGTCGCGCAGCCTGCTGTTCACCACGACGTCGCAGGTGCCGATCCGGCCGACCACGGTCTCCACCTCGACCGGGTTGTCACGGAAAGTCAGCCTGCGCAGGTAACTGACGTTGTGCTTCGCGATCAGGTACGCCGGCCCCTTGGCCTGGAGAAGGCACTCGCGCCGCGGGTCGAGCAGCGCGATCTGGGCTTCCTGGAAGTAGTCCAGCAGCCGCACGTTCCCGACGTGACCGAGACAGTCCAGGTCGGCGACACGCAGGCGATGGCGGTGGAGGTGGATCTCGGGAGCGGGACGCGCACTGGTCGTCCCCAGCGGATGTGCGTGCACGAAGTGGATCTTGAACGATGGCGTGGTGTTACGGCCGCGCGGCGCAACGGACGTCGGCCCGGTTCACTCCATCAGGGCTTCGGAGAGTTCGCGGATCGCGGCGGTCTCGGCGGTGTGGATGTCTTGGATCATGGCGCCCATCGTGCCGAAGAGTTCCCGGACTTCGACGTCGGTGAACGGCGTTTCGTCGTTGTAGTGCGCGCGCAGTTTCCACATTTCCGCACCGGCCGCGGCGGCGGCGTCCTGCCCCGCGTCGCCTTCCCGCACGCCCGCCGACACCGCGCTGACCAGCCCGCGCACCCACGCGAACTCGGCATTCGACGCCGGGACGGCCGTCTCGGCCAGTTCGGCCCAGCGTTCGCCGATCGCGCGCCAGGTCGATGCCTGTTCGGCCAGCGTCGGGAGTTCGAGCAGGACGGCGGCTTCGGTGAGCGCGTCGGCGAACAGCCCGCGCAGGTGCCCGCCCTCCATCCCGGCCGGGGTGACGCTCTCCCAGACGGTGAACAGCGCCCCGACGAGCCCGCGCCGCTCGCCGAACGCGCGCGGCCAGCCCTTCGGGTCACGTTCGTCGTTCATCGCCTTCGCCCAGCGTCCCCAGGCGGGCAGCGAGAACGACTTCGACGGCGCCGAAAGGTTCCGGACGCAATCCGTCAGCCCGGCGCGCACGGCCGTCCGCCAGTCGGAGACCTCGCCGGGCTCGATCGTCGCGAGCAGGTTCTTGTAGGAGCCGACCCTGGCGCGCGCGGCGTCGAACGTCTTCCGGTCGACAGTCAGTGGGGCGAGGTTCCGGTCGTCGACGAGCACCCGGCCGTCTTCTTCGCCGTACGCGACGACGAAGTGGCCGCCACCGCCGGACATCTCCGGCGGCAGATGCCAGTAGCCGAGCGACTCGCGGTCCGGGAGGACGATCACCGGCCGCCCCGCTTCGAGATCGGCGGTGAGCCGTTTCGCGGCGGCGCGTTTGCCGCCGGTGGTGTGGAGATCGATGCCGAGTCCCAAACGGTCCACTGTGGACTTGAGCCATTCCTGCGGATACTGCCAGCGCGCGCGGAAACCGAACACGATCGTCGACATCGTTTCGTGCGCGAAGTCCCACAGGATGTAGCCGGCCCCGATCCCGCCGGACACGGCGAAGACCAGCGCCTCGCCGGGCGACTTCCCGTCCGGCCCTTCGACACCGTGATGCGCCAGTACGGCGGCCACGGCCGAGACGTCCGGTTGCAGCCCGCCGCGCAATTCGTACTCGCTCACCCCGCCATCATGCCCGCTCCGGCGTCAGAAATCCCGGATCAGGGAAACCCTGCCGCGCAAGGGATCCGCCACGTACACCATCCTGGTGCGCTGGTCGATCGCGACGGCGCCGGGGTTCACGCCGAGTGACAGGTCGCCGGTGAGCAGGCTCGTCACCCCGTCGATCCTGGCGACGCCGTTCGGCCCTCCGTTGGAGTACACGGTGTTCGACCCCTCGTGGACCGCCACCGAGGAAGACTCCGAGCGCAACAGCACGGTCGCCTTCTCCTTGCGCGTGCCCGGGTCCACAACGGACAGATGATGGATCGCCGAATTCGCGACGAACACCGTCCCGGACGCGTTGTGCACGGCGACCCCCGTCGGTGACTTGCCGACCGGGATCCCGCCGGTGAACTTGCCCGCGCCGATGTCGAAGACCTCCAGCGAGTCGGTGGCCGTGCTGGTGCAGTACGCGAGCTTGCGTCCGCCGTCGACCGCCGTCGACGACAACCCCCGGGTGGGACCGGGGACGAGGTCCAGCAGGCGGCAGCCCACGCCGTCGATGACGGCCAGCGTCCCGGTGAGGGCGCTGACCGCGTAGATGCGGTTCGCCCGCTCGTCGATGTCGACGCTGGACGCTCCAGGGCCGGCAGGCACCACGCTGACGACGTCATTGGTCCGCCCGTCGATGACGAGGACGGTCCCGCCGGGCGGGTTCGCGACGAAGATCCGGTTGGTCACCGTGTCCACGGCCAGCCCGGCGGGCTCGCCGCCGACCGGGATCACGTCGCCGACCGTGCCGGACCGCGAATCGAGGACGACGATCGTGCCGGTGGACGGGTCCGAGAGGTACGCGAAACCGGTGACGGAATTCACCGCGACCGCCTCCGGGGCGCCTCCGACCTCGACAAGAAGCACTTTTTCGGCTCGGGCCGCCGGCGCGAAGGCGACCGCGGAGGCGCCGGCCGCGGCCAGGGTGAGCAGGGCTCTGCGGCTCAGTTCGGGTCCTCGCACAGGCGCCTCCCGATGATCGTTCCGGGGTTCGACGATAACCCGCGAGCCGAGCACGCGAAGGAACTTCGCGTCCCCCGATCGCGTTGTTTCCGATGAGTAACCCCCACCCCGCAGAATGGAAGGAGCAGGACGCCGTGCACAAACACCAGAACGGGCTCAAGACCGTCGTCCTGCTCGGCCTGCTGTCCGCGCTCATCGTCGGGATCAGCGGTTTCTTCGGGCGAGGCGCGCTGGTCATCGGCCTCATGGTGGCGCTCGGGGTCAACGCGTACGCCTACTTCAACTCCGGCAAGCTGGCGCTGCGGGCCATGCGCGCCCGCCCGATTTCGGAGGCCGAGCACCCGGCGATGTACCGGATCGTGCGGGAGCTGGCCACCACCGCGCGGCAGCCGATGCCGCGGCTCTACGTCAGCCCCACACAGGCCCCGAACGCCTTCGCCACCGGTCGCAGCCCTCGGCACGCGGCGGTGTGCTGCACCACCGGCATCCTCGACCTGCTCGACGAACGCGAACTGCGCGCGGTGCTGGGGCACGAGCTGTCCCACGTCTACAACCGCGACATCCTGATCTCGTGTGTCGCGGGCGCGCTGGCGAGCGTCATCAGCGTGATCGCCAACATCGCGATGTTCACCAGCGTCTTCGGCGGCAGCAACCGCGAGGACGGCGAGAGCCCGCTGGTCGGGCTGCTCCTGGTCATGATCGGGCCGATCGCGGCCGCCGTGGTGAAGCTCGGCGTGAGCCGCTCGCGCGAGTTCCAGGCCGACGCGTCGGGCGCGGAACTCACCGGCGACCCGCTCGGGCTGGCGTCGGCCCTGCGGAAACTCGACCGAGGGACGCGCGCCGCTCCGCTCGTGCCGGAGCCGAAGCTGGTCTCGCAGTCGCACCTGATGATCGCGAACCCGTTCCGTTCGGGCGAAGGCCTCACGAAGCTCTTCTCGACCCACCCGCCCATGGCTGAACGCATCCGGCGCCTGGAAGAAATGGCACGCCACCCCCACTGACCAGCCGGATCGCGATTAGGGGGCTAAACGCAGGTCGGCCCGGGATCGCGATTAGGGGGCTAAACGCAGGTCGGCCCGCTGTCCCAGGTCGTGGGAGCGGGAATCGGGGCATGGGCGCGCGAGTTCCCCGGGCATGGCTTCCGCACAGCAGTTGCACATCGGGGTCGCGCTCGACGGGGCCGGTCGGCATCCGGCCGCCTGGCGGGTCTCCGACGTCCGCCCGGCCGCCTTGTTCACCGCCGCCCACTACCTGACTCATGCGAAGCTTGCCGAAGCGGCTTCGCTCGACTTCGTCACCCTCGACGACACCCTCGCGCTCCAACCAGGAGGCGAGGAGGTCGTCCGAGGCCGGCTCGACGCGCTGTTGACCTTCGCCGCGATAGCCCCGGTGACCAGCGGAATCGGCCTGGTTCCGACGGTAACCACCACGCACACAGAGCCGTTCCACATCTCGACGGCCGTCGCTTCGCTCGACTTCGCGAGCCGCGGCCGCGCAGGCGTCCTCGCGGTGCCTTCGCGCACCGAAGCCGAAGTCGCGCACTTCGGCAGGCGCACCCTGCCGTCCGAGGCTGACGCCGAAGCCGAGAACGCCGAGGTCGTCGACGTGATCGCGCGGCTCTGGGACAGCTGGGAGGACGGCGCGATCATCCGCGACGAGCCGACCGGCCGCTTCATCGACCGGGAGAAGCTCCATTACGTCGACTTCGAGGGCCGCTTCTTCAGCATCAAGGGACCTTCGATCACGCCGCGCCCGCCGCAGGGGCATCCCGTCGTCGCGGTGTACGGCGACTCGCCGTACGCACACGGTGCAGACGTCGTCCTGGTCGACGAGGTCCGCGGCGCCCGCGAACGTTTCCCGGACGCCAAGCTTCTGGCGGGTCTGACGATCGTGCTCGCCGAGACGGAGCTGGCGGCGCTCGACCGGTGTCGCGCGCTGGAGACCTACGCGCCCTTCCCGCACAGCCTGAGCTTCACCGGCACTCCCGCCGACCTCGCGATCGAGCTGCCCCGCCTCGCGGCGTCCAACGGACTCGACGGCTTCCACATCCGCCCTGCGGTCCTGCCCGACGACCTGGCGCTCTTCACCGCCGAGACCGTCCCCGCGCTCCAGGCCGCGGGCGCGTTCCGGCAGACCTACACCGGCGCCACCCTGCGCGACCATCTCGGACTCGGGGTCGCCGCCAACCAGTACACGGAGGCGTGACAGATGCCCAAGCAGGTCAAACTCGCCGCACACTTCCCCGGCGTCAACAACACCACCGTGTGGAGCGACCCGCGTTCGGGTAGCCAAATCGACTTTTCGTCCTTCGAGCATCTCGCGAGCACGGCCGAGCGGGGCAAGTTCGACTTCCTCTTCCTCGCCGAGGGCCTGCGCCTGCGCGAACACGCGGGCAAAATCCTCGACTCCGACGTCGCCGGGCGGCCGAACACCACCACCGTGCTGGCCGCGCTGTCGGCGGTCACCACCCGGCTCGGGCTCGCGGGCACGCTGTCGTCGACGTTCAACGAGCCGTACGAGGTCGCGCGACAGGTCGCGAGTATCGACCACCTTTCCGGCGGCCGCGCCGCGTGGAACGTCGTCACCTCACCGGACGCGTGGACGGGCCAGAACTTCCGCCGCGGCGGCTTCCTGAAACGCGAGGACCGCTACCGTCGCGCCGAGGAGTTCCTCGCCACCGTGCGTGAGCTCTGGGACAGCTGGGCGCCCGGCGCACTAATGGGGGACAAGGAGAACGGCGTCTTCGCGCGCGGCATCGAGCGTTTTGTCCACAGTGGACCGCAGTTCGACATCCGCGGCGAGTTCACCGTCCCGAGGACCCCGCAGGGGCAGCCGATCGTCATCCAAGCCGGCGACTCGGACGAGGGCAGGGAGTTCGCCGCCAAGACTGCCGACGTCATCTTCAGCCGCCATGGCTCACTGGAAAGCGGCAAGGAGTTCTTCGCCGACGTCAAGCGGCGGCTACCCGCCTACGGCCGCGAGCGCGGCGACCTGCTGATCATGCCCGCGGCGACGTTGGTCCTCGGTGACACCGAGGAGGATGCGCACGAATACGCCCGCGAGATCCGCTACCAGCAGGTGCGTCCGGCGACCGCGATCCAGTTCCTCGAACAGGTCTGGAGCCGCGACCTCTCCGCCTACGACGCCGACGGTCCGCTCCCCGAGGTCGACCCGGACCCCGACGCCGAACCGCTGACCTGGGGCCGCGTCCGGCACGAGAAGGATCCCCTCGCCGTGGCCGCGAAATGGCGGGCGATCGCGGAGGAGAAGAAGCTCTCCATCCGCGAACTCGTCATCGAGGTGACCGCGCGCCAGCAGTTCGTCGGCACCGCCCGGCAGGTCGCGGAGTCGATCGACGAGTACGTCCAGAGCGACGCCGCCGACGGTTTCGTGCTGGTACCGCACCTGACCCCGGGCGGGCTGGACACTTTCGTCGACGACGTCGTTCCGCTGCTTCAGGAACGGGGTGTCTTCCGGACCGACTACACCGGCGACACCCTGCGCGAGCACCTGTTCAGCCGGTAGCGCCCTGGGTGCGTGCGACGTTCATCAGATATTCGCCGTAGCCGGACTTCGCCAGCTTCGCGCCGAGCGCGTAGCACTGCTCAGCGTCGATGAAGCCCATACGCAGCGCGACTTCTTCGAGACAGGCGATCCGGACACCCGTCCGGTGTTCGAGGACCTGCACGAACTGGCCTGCCTCCAGCAGCGAGTCGTGCGTGCCGGTGTCGAGCCAGGCGAACCCACGGCCGAGGTCGATCAGGGTCGCGCGGTCTTGGCGCAGGTAGGTGAGGTTGACGTCCGTGATCTCCAGTTCCCCGCGCGGGGAGGGCTTGAGGTCACGGGCGATCTCGACGACCTGGTTGTCGTAGAAGTACAGGCCGGTGATGGCCTTGTTCGACTTCGGCTTCTCGGGTTTCTCCTCGATGGAGAGGAGCTTGCCATCGGCGTCGATCTCTCCGACGCCGTACCGCTGCGGATCCTTGACCGGGTAGCCGAACAGCACGCAGCCGTCGAGCGAGGTCGCCGCGGCCTGCAGCCTGCTGGAGAATCCCTGGCCGTAGAAGATGTTGTCGCCGAGCACGAGTGCGACGTCGTCGTCGCCGATGAAGTCCGCGCCGATGACGAACGCTTCGGCCAGCCCGTTCGGGGCGGCCTGTTCGGCGTAGCTGAAACTGAGCCCGAACTGGCTGCCGTCACCGAGCAACCGCCGGAAATGCGGCAGGTCGACGGGGGTCGAGATGATCAGGATCTCGCGGATCCCGGCGAACATCAGCACCGAGATCGGGTAGTAGATCATCGGTTTGTCGTAGACCGGTAGCAGCTGTTTCGATATCGCCTGGGTGATGGGATGCAGACGCGTCCCACTGCCCCCCGCCAGCACGATGCCCTTCATGCGATGCCCCCGCTTCGTAGCCGATCGCTCGGGACCTCACACTACCGGGTGGCTCAGAACGCCGGGCCCTTCGCGAAGTACGCCTTGCAGCCGGCGTTGTTCTCGGTGGAGATCTGCAACACGTTCTTTCCGCCGTCGACCGGCAGCAGCGTCGAGCTGTAGTTGGGGCAGAAGTTGTCGTGGATCCCGGTGATGTGCACCGGCGCCGGGAGTTCGTACCAGTGCCCGGCGCCGAAGTTGTCGTTGACCAGCAGCACCTTGCCGTTCTTGCTCTGCGGCACCCCGGCGGCGTTGGTGTAGATCTGCCCGACCATCACCAGCCGCACGCCGTTCGGGCCGCCGGGGAACAACGTGACCGTCTGGGCGTGCTGGAAGTAGTTGCCGTTCGCGGTGGTGACGCGGGTACCGGGGTCGAGGGGGTCGCCCCAGTTGGCGCCGTCGGAGGAGATCTTGAAGTACGGGTCGCAGAAGCGGTCGCGGTAGTTGCAGATCTCGTAGGCCAGGTAGTACCGGCGGTCGGGGAGGCGGCGGATGATCGGCATCCCCGGACGCACCCGATGCGGAGGGATGGCCATCGTGCGCTGCTTGGTGCCCCATTTCACCCCGTCGGTGGAGGCGACCCGGTTCATCACCTGCGCGAACTGCGGCGCCTCGGTTTCGTCGGCGTAGTGCAGCCACAGCGTGCCGCCCGCGTCGACGACGAACTCGGGCTCCCAGATGCCGTCGTGGTTGTGCGAACGCGCCGCCTCGGACAGGAAACCCCACGTGCGGCCGGCGTCGCGGCTGGACCAGATCCTGATGCCGATGCGCCGCTCCGGACCGGCGTTCTGCCGGTAGCTCGCGGCCCACAGCAGGGTGCCCGCGCGGAGCCTGCCGACCCGTTGCGGCAGTTCGTACAGCGTTCCGCAGCACATGCCGCGGCGGCCGTCGCGGTCGCGGATCTCACCGATCTTGTGGAAGCTCTGGCCCTCGTCGGTGCTCTCCATGATCGGGGTGAACTTGCCGTTCGCGTCCTCGCTGGTCAGCGACGCGATGATGCGGCCGCGGCCGATCGGGGAATGCTCGAGCCGGATGAGCCGCGGGTACGAGCCGTAGCCCGGAACGAGCTGCTGGCGCTCGGCGGCCTGCGCGGAGGTGGACAGGGACGCGATCACCGTGAGTGACAGCGCGAAGGCTAGTGCGGAGCTGAAACGGCGCTTCATCGTGACCTTCCTCGAACGCGATCGCCGGATTACAACACGGGCTTTTGTCCCTTTCGGACTCCCGCGAAGGCGTCGCGGCGGAAACCCACTTCCGAGTGGGTTTAATCGCTCGGCCGAGTGGCCCGGTAACGCTGGGCTATCGGCAGGCGAAGATCCGTTGACGGGTTCGACTAGGGGGAAACACGTGATCAGGCGCTTGTGCGCGGCTGTGCTGCTGACCGTGGGCCTGGTGGCCTGCTCATCGCCGAACCTGGGCCGCGTCGTCCCGCAGGCGGCCGCACCGGAAGGCCTCGCCGCGCCTTCGCCGGCCCCCACGACCACCCCGAGGCCCGGCCCGCAGCCGGAAGAGAAGCACTCGGGCAAGGGGAACGCGTCGGTCCCCATGGCCTGGCCGACGCGCCTCGGCTTCGTGACCTTCGACTGCCCGAAGTGTTCGGGCCACGTCGCGGTCAACACCGAGAACGAGCTGATCGTCAACGACATCGGCCCGTACAAGGGCACGCGGTGGATCAACGACATGCCCGGCCGACAGGCGAAGACCTTCACCATCAAGGCCAACGCCGCCTGGACGCTGACCATCACCGACGAAAGGGGCCTGCCCGTCCTGGAGCCGGGCAAGCCTTTGTCGGGCAAGAGCGAAGCGGTGTTCGCCGTGCCCGGCACCGCCACGTCGATCGCCATCACCACCGAGAACAGCGGCCGGACCGCGGTGTGGGTGCACAGCGGCGACCACTCGGAACTGCCCGTCAACCAGCTCGGCGACTACCGGGGCAGCGTGCCCGTGGCCGGCCCGGCCTTCGTGTCGGTGGAAGGTGACGGGACCTGGACGGTCACCGCGTCCTAGATCTTGGAGCCCGCCGCGATCTTGGTGCAGACTTGACGCCGTGGTGGGACGAGCGGCGGCCGTGATCTCGATCGTCCGGGCGGGTCGTGAGGTGAAGGCGGCGGAAACGAAGTCCGAGGGGCCGACTGCCGACGCGCTGGACAAGGAGCAGCTGGACCAGCTGCACGCGGCCACGTTGAAAGCCGCCGACTCCTGTTTCGAACTCAAGAAGCTGTGCGCGACGGTGCTCGTCCCCGCGGGTGTCCTGGTCGCCACCTTCAGCGACAAGAAGCTGAATCCGGCCGTTTTCGTCGCGGGCTTCATGGTGATCGCGGCGTTCTGGATCGCCGACGCCTTCAGCTTCTATTACCAAAGACGACTTCGGGTGCTCATGAAAGACATTTGGAACCGGCGTGCCGAGCGCTGCGCGGAGGGCTACGACCACGTGCAGAAGGTGACCGCGGTGAGCTGGTTCCGGGCCGCGTTCAACTCCTCCATGATCTATTACCTGATCCTCGCGGCGATGGTCGGAGCGGCGCTGGCGGCCTACGCGTCCGGCGTTCTCCGGGGCACCCCATGAGGATGTTCGTGAGCTACTCCCGTGCCGACAACTCGCTGGAACGGTTGGTGGCACTTCGTGCTCGGCTGGCGGGAAGCGCCGACGTCTACGTGGACGACCTCGACTGGGCGGCGTCCGGGTTCGATCGGGAGGACGCGGTGCACCGCGAACTGGTGCGGGCCTCGATCTTCGTCGCTGTGGTCAGCGTCACCTATCGGAAGACCCCGTGGACGGCTTGGGAATTCGACGTCGCCCTGAAGCGGGGAATTCCGAAGCTCGCCTACCTGCCCGACGGCAGACTCGTGGACGAACGCTCGGACGAGTGGCCGTTCGCTTCGGCGGACCTCACCGGAAGTGTGCCGTCCGTGCCTCCGCGGGTACTGCGGGGGAGTACCCGCGGACGGCATCGGATCAGCGGTAGTTCGTGAACTGCAGCGCGATCTCGAAGTCCTTGCCCTTCAGCAAGGCGATCACGTCCTGCAGCTG
The DNA here is from genome assembly GCF_900105055.1 of Amycolatopsis lurida. Lineage (NCBI taxonomy): Bacteria > Bacillati > Actinomycetota > Actinomycetes > Pseudonocardiales > Pseudonocardiaceae > Amycolatopsis > Amycolatopsis lurida. The sequence continues at coordinate 3,397,847 of NZ_FNTA01000004.1, read as the reverse complement.
GTCCTTCTTCTTGCCGGACACCCGCAGCTGGTCGCCCTGGATCTGCGCCTGGACTCCCTTGGGGCCCTCGTCGCGGATGAACTTGGCGATCTGCTTCGCCTTGTCCGACGCGATCCCCTGCAGGATCTTGCCGCCGATCTTGTAGATCTTGCCGGACAACGCCGGCTCGTCCGCCTCGAAGGCCTTCAGGGAGATGCCGCGCTTGATCAGCTTCTCCTTGAACACCTCGACCGCCGCCAGCGCCCGCTCCTCGGTCTCGGACTCGATCGAGATCGCTTCCTCACCGGACCAGTCGATCTTGGTCCCGGTACCCCGGAAGTCGAACCGTGTACCGAGTTCCTTGCTGGCCTGGTTCAGGGCGTTGTCCACCTCCTGGCGATCGACCTTGCTCACCACGTCGAAAGAGGGATCCGCCACGTGTTCTCACACCTCGTACTCGCTTGTCAGGAGCTTCCACCCTAGCCCTGCGGAACCCGGTTGACCGGCCCGCCACGGCATTGGGTATTCTTTCGTCTTGGCCGGGGACACCCGGTCACGGCGAGTTGCCCGAGCGGCCAAAGGGATCTGACTGTAAATCAGACGGCACAGCCTTCGGGGGTTCGAATCCCTCACTCGCCACACCAGCAAGATCGGCCCGGTGACCAGCAAGAACAGGTCACCGGGCCGATCTTGTGATGTCCGGCTGTGTACGGCTGCGACCGGCTGTTCCGGTCAATCCACGGGCGCATTACGGGCGCACGTCTGAGCCTGCTCAGGTCATGCTGTAGGCGCGTTCGAGCTTCTCCAGGGCAGTCACCTCCCCGCCCGCGCGACACTTGGCGTAGACGCGCAGGAGCACCGCCAGGCTGTGCCCAGCCCACTTCGCGACCCGGGTGGCTTCCACGTCGTTGTTGAGCCATGTCGACACCGCCGCGTGACGAAGGTCGTAGGGTCGTTTGCCGAGCGGGCCAGCGGCGACCTCGGGCGTGAACACAGCCGCGCGGGCAGTTGCCCATGCCCGTCCGTAGACAGAGCTGCTCAGCCGCCCGCCGTCGCGCACACCACGGAAGAGTCGGCCGTCCGGAGCGGTTCCGAAGATCACCAGGTGCGCGTGCAGCAGGGCAGCCAGCTCCGATGTGCACGGGGCCTGGCGGGTCGCCCCGACGTTCCGGTGCTTGAGCGGCCCAGCTTCCGATGCCTCGCCGGAATCTGTCCACTCCCCGCCGACCTCGGGGCGTGCACCTTCCAGCTTGAGCCAGCCCTCTCCCTCCAGAGACAGAGGCAGATTCGACCTCTTGAGGTCGGCGGCTTCCTCGGGGCGAAGGCCAGCGAAGTACATGGCCGCGAAGAACGCGACCAGTTCCGGATGGGTATCGCGCACTGCCTCGAGCAGCATCCGCCCCTGGATCGGGCTCACCACTACGCCTGGGTCGACCTCTTGGATTTCGTAGCTGCGCTTCTTGACCTTGATCTCCTCCAGGGGGTTCGCGTCGAAGACTTCCCGCTCTACGGCGAAATCGAGCAGGTCCCGCAACGCCACTCGCCGAATCCGGACTGTGTCCGGCGCCGCTTTCGAGCCGTCGATGTTGCGATCGATCCCGCTGAGCACCGAGCGCAGCACGTCCGGGTTCGAAAACTCGTCCGCACGTCGGCACCCGGCCCCGACCTCGTCGAGTACCGCGGCGACGTCGGGCGAGAGTCCTTCTTTTCGCAGCGTGGTGTTGAACGCTTGCGTCAATGCTTTCCTAAGCACCTTTCCGTCCACCGCGGTCTGGCCTCGCAGCATCGACACCGTGATGCCGGTCAATGAACTGGCCAGCGATCGCCTGTACTTCGGTGACGCATCCGGCCACTTCATGTCGATGTACGCGCAGGCCAGCTGGAACGCGGATAGCTTCGTGGCCTCCTTGCGGATCATCGATGTCGGCAATCCGGGTTTCTCGACTAGGAATCCTTCACCGGCTTTGGTGGCGGCGATCAGGTCGTTGCGGAAGTTGTCGGCCAGCTTGAACTTCTGGAATGGCTCGCCGAACTCCCTGCCGGCCACTGACCACCGCACCCGATAGGAGACCTTCCCGCTTCTGTGCCGACGTGATTTCAGGGCCCAGATCTTCACGTCATAGGAAATCTGGTCCGTCATGCGGCCTCCAGGCGGTTGGCAAGCCAGCTGTTCAAGGCCGATCGAGAAACACGGATTTGGTTGTTCGGAAGACGAGTGCACGGCGGGGCCTCGCCCTTGTCGCGCCAGTCGCTGAATGTGGAACGGGCGATCTTGAGCAGGTCGCAGACCTCCTTGATGGTGAGCTGTTCGTCGACCACCGGCGTAGTGATCGGCTGGCGAGATCGAGATGCGCGCTTCGTCGATCGGGGATTGGAAGGCATGGCGTTGGGTCCTCTCCTGCAAGCACGTCAACTAGGCCGGCGGCGTGGAGTCGCTGGCGTGGGCATGACGAGACGGCTCCGCTCTCGGACGGCGGGTGCGGAACCGGGTGAAGTGCGTGGCGGTTACCGATGAGGGCTGCGGGGAGGGCTGGCAGTGTCGGTAACTGCGGTAACTGCGGTAACTTGCCTGGTCAGGCGGTTACCGATAGGTGTCCCGGTTACCGTCGTATCGGTAACCGGGCTTGGTGGGGCGGGTTGGCGGTTACCGTTGCATCGGTAACCGGGTTTTTATCGGTAACCGCCTGACCTGCGCGGTTACCGCAGTTACCGCAGTTACCGTTACTGGCGGGGGTCGGCGGGCAGGTAGCGGCTCCACGCGTCGGTGAGGCCGGTTTCGCCGGTGGTCTGGTAGCCCTTGACGGTGTCGCCGTCGTACTTGAACGGCGTGGGCTTGACGCCGTATTTGGCGAGTTCCTTGGCCATCCTGCGCGGCTCGATCGGTCTGCCCTTCCCCTGGACGTCAGTCCAGTCGGATTCCTCCATATCCAGCAGCGCTGCGACGATGAAGGTGCTGGGGAGCCGGTCGGTGTTGCGTTCGGTGAAGATCCGGCGCAGGTCGGCGAGCAGCTGGATTCCGAGGCTGCCCTTGCGGTTGCTGTTGCTGGCGACGAAATGCGTGCAGGCGGCGCGGGCGGTTTCGGGCCAGTGCTCACCGGCGGCGTCGGCGATGGCCAGCAGCGGCTCCCAGATTTCGGCCGCGCGGTCGGTGACGCCGTCGGGCATGTCGGGTTCGGCATCACTGAGCTGGTTGGCGATGCCGCCGATCCAGGTGGCGAGCCGGTCACGCAGTGGGGCGGCCTGTTTCTCCACGACGCGTTCTTTGAACGGTTCGACGGTTTCGGTGGGTGCGCGGCGGCGCATGTGGATGGTGATGGCGCGGGTGGTGATGGTGTCGGGCATGTGCCCGGCGATCCCGGCCAGCACGACCGGCGCGTAGACCTTGAACCGCTCGACTTTCATGGCGCGGGCGTCACCGACGCAACGCGGGATGGTGGCTGAGCGCTTGTATCCGGCGTTGAGCATGGCGCGCAGGTCTTCGGTGTTGCCGCCTTTCTGCGGGTTGAAGATGGCGTCCACTTCGTCGAAAAGGATGGTGATCGGCCCGTCGGACACCAGTCGGAACAGTGCCGCGGTGGTGGCCGAGAGCGTCATCTCCGCCGACCGGACGAGAAACTGCGCGACCTCCATCACGCGGGTCTTGCCGCTGCCGGGTTCGGCGGAGTCGAGGATCAGGCGCGGGGTGACGTAGAAGTGTTCGGCGGCGTGGGTGTGGGCGTACCAGAGCGCGAGCATGGGGGCGCAGTGCTCGGAGGGGAACACGTTGAACCGCTTCACGAACGCGGTCACCTTGTCCAGGATCTGTGCCCCGGTCGGGGGTGGCGGGGGTTCGGGCATGTACGGCATCGGCCGGGCCGGGTCCTGTTCGGCCAGGTCCCGATCGGGGCTCGCGCCGTTGTCGACGGGGCCGGGGCCGGCCACGTGTCCGGCGAGCCACTCGTTCTGGCATTCCTCGCCACAGAAGTCGTCCGAGGGCGATCCGTTCAGCGTGGTCCCGCAGTGTCCGCAGGCCCGGGGTGTGCCGCCTTCGGGGTCGGCGATGGCGGCGTCGATGGCCGAGAGCGCGGTGTCCAGGTCGGGCATGACGTCCTCCCTCTGGTCGTGCATGTCGGTCGTGCTGGCTGGACTTCCCTCGGTGCTGGCGGATGCTGCGGACATGACGTACCTCCGCGATCTCTTCGTGTGGAACAGGGTGCTGACGGCCGGGGCGCAGCGATGCGGGAAGGTGGGCCGCGCCCCGGCTGGTCAGGACCCGAAGCGAGCAGGGTCGGTCACTGCTGGGCGCGGCGTTTCTGCTCGGCCCGGATCTGGTCGTAGGTCGAGGACGGGGTGTCGTGGTGCAGGCGTGCCGCTTCGAGGTCCGCGTCGGTGGCGTCGGCGAAGCCAGCGGCCTGGACGCGGCCGAGTGCGCCCGCGTCCGGTATCGGTTCGATGGCGATGAGGTGCTGCTGCTCCCCGGCGCCGAAGGTGACAGCGGCGTCGTGGTCTTCCTGGCGCAAGGCCTTGCGGTTGGCTTCCGGGGCGAGGTGGATGTTGGGGTTGTTGCGCGCCATGTCCTGAAGGACTCGGGTGACCTCGTCGTGGTCGACGTCGGCTAGCGCCTTGCGGATGTCGACGATTCCGGCCCAGCTACTGCCGCGCGCGGTCAGCTCGGCCACGGCCTCGCGGATGCGGTCCTCGGTCGACCGTGTCGGTTCGCCGTCCGGTACCGGCATGGCCGGGTCGGGCTTGGCGCGGGGCTTCTCCGGCATGTCCGTCTCCGGCTCGGGGCGAGGCTGTTCGGTTGCGGGCACGGCCGGCTCCACCGGCGCCGGGCCGCCGTCACCGAGCTGGCCGCTGCCGCTGGTGGTGGATGCCCGATTTCCCTTGCCGAGGGAGGATCCTCGTCCGCCCATCACCGGTCACCGCCGTCCCAGCGCGACGGGTAGCACCGGATCGGCACACCACCTCGATCCTGCTCGGTTGGTGGTTTGCCGTGGACCAGCACCAGGGTCGGTTCCAGCCGGAGCAGCATTTCGGCGTACCCGGCGGCGAACAGGCCGCGCGCCACGGGGTCGCGCCACACCCCGACGGTGGAGACCGCGACCACTGAGCGGGGCGGGATCCCGGCGAACGCGAAGTCGTAGGAGTCCGCTGTGGACCAGCTGATGGTGGGGACGACGGTGACGCCGTGGTGCAGCAGCCACGCCCCGCACCAGCGTGACCGGTAGACCTGCCACAGCTGCATCGCCAGCGGCATGTCCCGGTACAGGCTGAAATCCGGGGTCAGCGCCGCACCCACCGTGGCGCACCGGGATAGGCCGCGTTCCGGCTTGGACCACACGACCTCGAACCGGTAGTCGTCCAGGAAGAAGTGCACCGCGGCCTGGGGCCCGGCGGTGGCGGCGGCGCGCCGGTCGTTGTAGGCCACCAACCGAGCAGGTGTGAACGTGGCTCTCGGCAGAGCGGGGATGCCCCACGGGTTGTCCGTGGGCCACAGGGCACGACAGTTGAGCTTGTCCCAGTTGCCGGGCATCGTCGCCCACCGGTGGCTGGTGCGGGTCCCGCCGCCTCCGAGTTCCGGCGGGGGTGTGTCCGCGAGGACGTCGGGGTGGTCCAGACCGAGGGTCGAGAGAGTCATCGGTTGCCTCCATCGAAGGGTGGAAGGGACGTGCCGGTGCCGTGTCACCGGCGGATCAGGCGGCGGGGTCGAGCGGTTCGCCGGAGAAGGTCTCGATCACGGCCGAGGCGATCACCTCGGACATGGCCGGGGGCACGGCGTTGCCGTAGCCGCGCACGACCTTGCGCTTGGACTTCGCGACATGCGGCGGGATCTTGTAGCCGGGCGGGAACCCCATGCCCGCCCCGATCTCGTGCGGTTCCAACATGCGGAACGTGCACTGCTCCACCGGCGGGGTGCCGCCGACGAGCGCGTAGCGGTCGCGGGTGGTGAGTGTCCCGATCGGACGGTCGGTGTCCTGGGTGCCGCCGTTGCCGTAGTAGGCCATCAGGAACTCGACCTGCTCGGCTCGGGTCGGCGGACCGACCAGGCCATGGTGGTTGCCCTCGGCCGACACGGTCGGAATCGGCCCGTGGACGGGATAGGCGGCGGTGGCTGATCCGCCGTTGCGCTGGATGGAGATGAACGGCGGCACCACCACCGCGGTCTCCCGGCGGCAGGTCTGCGTCCGCATCGGGTCCGCCACGGTGGTGGCGGTGTCGACTCCGGCCCGTGCCGCGCACGACACGAGCAGGGGCGGGCACACGAGCGCGTCGTTGTCCCGCGTGGTCCTGGTCGGCAGCGGCACATCGACGCTGGTGGCGTCGGTGCGCCAGGTGCCGCCGGCCGGGGTGAGCAGTGCGCCGACGTGGCGGGCGAGCCCGGCCTCGATGCGGGCCATCGTGGTGGGCTGGAGCGGGTCCTTGCCGTGGTCGGCACGGTCGCCGATCTTCGGCCCGGGATCCAGCGACCAGTCGATGATGCCCGAGGCGGGCAGGACACCGGGTTCCACGATCTGGTGGCGGCACGAGCGGTGCGGGCACCGGTAGACGTACTGCCCGTGCTTGATCCCGTAGACGCCCATCTTGGTGCGCGGGTCCTTGAACACCTGCACCGCGGCCACCATCTCGTCACACACCGGGCAGTAGGCCTTGGGGCGCAGCCACTTGTCCCAGTCCGGGTCCCGGCCGAGGCTCTCGTGCCAGTATGCGAGGAAGAACCGGTTGCGGGACTGCGCGACCTTGCCCAGCGTGGGGCCGGTGACGTGCATGGCGTTGAGCGCGATCATGCGGGTGCGGTAGCCCTCGGCCACGATCTCGCCCCGCCAGCGCTTGAACTGGTCCCACTTCACGACCTGCACCACGTTCTCCACCAGGCCCCCGAGCACCGGTTTCCCGCGCCGGTTCATCGCTTGCAGGTAGCGCGGGATCTCCTCCATCAGCGCCCGTGCCCGTGCGGTGTCCGGGTTCAGCGCCTTCGGCCCGCGCACCGGGTCGAACAGCACGCCTTGCGTCGACTGGTCGAAGTCCCGCTTTTGGCCCCGGGCGTCCGTCCACGGCGGACACGACGGCGTGGAGGCGAAGAAGTCCACGCGCGGGAACCGCCCGATGTCCTCCTTCGCGATGTCCCCGCGGTAGTGGTCCATCTCCGGGTGGTTCAGGGCGTGCGTGTCGATCGCGGCTTCGTTGTGGTTCGCCGCCAGCACGCCCCGCGTGCCGGGCACCCGCAGCACACCGATGGTGTCCCCGCCGAAACCGGCGAACTCGTGATAGGTGGTCCAGGTCATCGTGCCTCCTCGAATCGGCGATGCGCGTGGGGACGGAGGTAGGGCGGCAAGGTCAGGTAATGCAGCTCGGTCCAGCCCTCGGTGTGCAGGCGCGGGAGCGCCACGGTGATGTCGTGATGCATCCGCCACACCACCGGGTCCGCGACCCGGCGGGCGGTTCCACAGTCAGGGCAACGGTTCCCGTCTCGGCGGCCGTTCTGCGCGAGCACACGCAACAGCGGCGGCAGGATCACCAGCCCCACCGCACGGGCCCGGTACTCGGCCGCGATGGCGAGCAGCTCGGCGCGGAACCGGGGCAGGAAGCTCGTGACGTCCCACACGACCGTGCCCCCGGCAGCCAGCACCGCGCGGGTGGTGGCGTGCCCGGCGGCGACGGCGGCGGCGTTGACGGCCGGGTTTCCCGAGCAGCCACAGGGCGAGAGCGCCGCGCGGGTCTCATCCAACGACACCACCACCGCCCCGGGCGGCGCGTGCCGTCGGCGCCACCGGGTTTTCCCGGCCCCGCACGGGCCGATCGTGACGATCAGAGTCGGGCTCACGCGACCTCCCCGGGGCCGCCGTTCTCCCCGTCGGTGACGATGTCGGCGGGCTCGTAGTAGCGGGCGTCCCACAGGTCGGGGTCCCCGGTGACGGTCAGCACCTCGCCGGTGCCGCGGTTGCGCACGACCTCGCCCGGGGCGAACCCGGCCGGCCGCGCGGCGCGGCGGTCGATGGCCTCGATCCAGCACACCGCCACGGCGGCGACCTGGACCAGCTCGGCGCGCAGCGCGGCCGGATCCTTTTCGGCGAGGGCTTCGAAGGTTTCCTCGGTGAGCAGGTCGGCGAAGGTCGGTGCGTCGTGGCGAGCGGCCAGATCGGTGCGCCAGCGGGCGAAGTCGGCGGCCTCGGCCACGGTCACGCAGAACCGGACCTGGTTCGGCTCGTCCGGGCCGGTGCCGTCGGCATGGTCCTGGCGGCCCCACTTGGCGTCCTGGCGGCCGCGTTCCTCGGCCACCTCGACCAGCACGGGAAACGTCGCCGCGTCGGCGACGGGGTTGGTGGGCATGGCAGCAACTCCCTTTCACGAAAAGGCGGAGCGAACAGAGCAGGCCGGACACCTTGGTGTGGTGTCCGGCCCTGCACGTCTGTCCGAACTGGTCAGGCGGCGTTCCCCGAGACCGAGGCATAGAGGGTCTGGCAGGCGTCGCAGCCGCACAGCCCGCCCATCCCGGCGCCGCGCGTACCCGGCGCGATGACGGCCGGTTCCTCGACCGTGGGCCCGGTCGGCGTGCCGTCGGACCGCCAGGTCGGGATGACCTCCGGCGGCCCGGCGTTGACCGTCTGGCACAGGCACCCCTCGGTGGTGCAGGCGCCGGTGACCGAGCTGTGGAAGAAGTCCAGGTGCCCGCAGGCACAGCGGTGCGCGATGGCGGCCATCAGCGTCACCCTTCCCAGCTCAGCGGGTAGTGGCAGGCGCACCCCGGGCAGGTCCAATGCCCGGCGTCGTGTTCGACCCACCCACCGGCGCGGGCCCGGGCGGCCAGCTCGGCGCGGGTACCGGTGGCGGCATTGCCGGTCCAGTCGTCGGGGATCCACGTCTCGCCACCGGCACAGCCGATCGAGGAACACCGCAGTCCCCACCCGGCGGGCTGGAGATCACGGAGGACGACCGCGTCCGGGTGCAGCAGCAGCTCACTGTCCGGGTACTCGCAGGCGACCTCGGCCAGCGCGGCGGCGTCCTCGAACGTCTCGAACCCCTCGGCCGAGACCACGCCGCGGTGCCGGATCCGCCACAGCGGCGGCCGCACCGCCCACGACGCGCGGGCGTACACCAGCGGGCGACCGGCATCCTGCGCGCGGTGCATCGCGAAGTACAGGTCCCCGAACGCGGCTTTGGCGGCCGGGTCGGCGTGCAGCTCCTGCATCGACCGGTCCCAGTCCACCCCGGCGTTTTCCAGCCACAGCGCGGCTTCGTGGGTGCGCAGGAACGACGCGGGGGGTGAGACCCGCCGCCCGGAGGCCACGTGGGTCAGCGTCCAGGTGCCGGTGTAGCGCAGCACGGCCCCGGCGGCGTGCGGGGTGAGCGCCAGCCCGGGCAGCGAGGTGCGTTCCCCGACCATCGGGGACAGCCCGTTGTGGCGGGCGATGGCCACCTCGGCGAGCGCGGTCTCGGCCGCGGGGAGCGGATGGTTCGGGAACAGGTCGCGACGTGCCCGCCGGGTCTGCGCGGCGGGCGGTGCGGTGATGGTCATGGCGAAGAAGTCCTTCCATGGTCAGGCGGCGGTACGGGTGGCGATCCAGTGCTCGACCCGCGCCCACGACGCGGTGGCGCGGGCCCGGATCTGGTCCGGGGTCAGCGGTTCGGTGGTGTACGCAGCGCGGCGGCGGGCGAGTTCGGCGTAGCGGGGCCCGCCGGCGATCGCCCGCCAGGCCGCGCCCCCGCAGATGGCGTTCGAGGTGGCGCGGGCGGTGGCGCGGCGGTCCCACTCGATCCACTCGGCCAGCAGATGCGCCACATGCGGGCTGGAGTTCAGCAACCGCCAGGCGCCCGCGTCCGCGATCAGCGCCCGATACTCGAGAACCGGCACCGCGACCGTGTCGGTGTCGTCCACGCGATATCCCTCCTTTCAGCGGCGGGGGCGGATCTGGCAGCAGCGGTGGCAGCAGCGCTGTCGCATCCGGTTGCGGGCCCCGCACGAGCGGCACACCCACCGCGTCCGAGGCGGCAGGCGGGTACCGGCGGTGCCGTGAGCGGGCAGGGGCAGCGAAACGCGAGACGTCATGACGGGACTTCCCTTCACGGTCAGTGATCGGAGATGGGCCGGGTTGAGTGCCGGGCGGAGAGACGACACACCCCACCCGGCGGCTACTCGCGGTAGCGACCGGGTGGGGTGCGGGGTGCCGTCCGGCGCGGGGAAGCACGATCGGCGGCGAGTGAGTCGGCGGTGAGTTGATCAGTGAGTTCGGGAAAATCGAGTGAGCTGGCTCATTCGGCGGGTGAGTTGCCTGGTAGACGGCGTGATCAGCGAAAATGAGCCGAAGTGAGTTGGGTGAGGCGAGTGAGTCGCCCGCCGGGGCCGCCCGCGAACCCCCGATTTCGGGGTTCGCGGGCGACCGGAGTGGAACTCACTCGGCGGGCACGGAGTCCCGCGCGGCGGCGGCGTCGGCGACCCTCGCCGGGTCCACCGGGTACATACGCTGCGTGATCGGGACTTTGTATCCGTGCTCGGCCAGCACGTCGGTGACGTGCTGGATCTGCCACCCGGTGTAGTGGTTCCAGCGGGAGGCCAGTGCCGCCGCGACGGCCGCCGCACGCGGGTGCTGCTCGCCCTCGCGCGGGGTCATCTCGGCCAGCACGGTGAGCATGTCGGCCAGCGGATCCCGCACCACCACGACCTCGGCCGTGCCGTTCGCGCCGCCGCCCCGGGCTTCCAGGGCCCGCTCGGCGATGCGCTGCTGGTCGTCCGGGGACAGGTAGTAGCTGCGCAGGGCGCCGGGTTCGTCCATGAACCCGACCGTGATCAGCGTCCCGCAGTCGTTGAGGCTGGTTTTGGTCTTGGGCTTGAGGTCCAGCGCGGAAATCCCTTCCTCGTGCGCTTTCTCCCCGAGGACGGCGTTGTTGCGGGCCTTGTTCCCGTTGACCGCCCCGCACGCCCGGTTGGTCGACATCGCCACCAGGTCCCGCGGCAGGCTCTGATCCGAGGGGCTGGGGGTGAGAAACGCCAGGTGGACGGCGTATTTGCGGGAGGCCATGAACAGGTTGATCACCAGGTTCACGATCCGTTTGCGGTCTTCGGGCTTGTCCTGGCGGAACAGCCGCTGGCATTCCTCCAGGACCACGATCCGGGGCCGCAGTCCGGGTTCACGGGCGACGACCTCGCGTCCGGCCTCCAGGACGCTGTTGACGTTGTGCTTTTGCAGCAGGCGGCCGCGCGCGGACAGGTCGTCGTACAGCTCTTGCAGGTGATCCAGCGCCGCGTTGACGTTGTTCTCCCCGGCGCCCGGGGAGTACACGTTCAGGCAGGGTGAGATGGCCTCGTAGTCGTTGTTTTCCGCGAATACGAACACATCCACGTCCACCAGCGGGTCCAGGATCGCCCCGTTGAGCAGGGTTTGCATCAGCGTCGACTTGCCCGAACCCGGGGAGCCGGCCAGCACGAAGTTCCGTTCGGGCATGTCCGCGACGATCGGTTCCCCGCGCAGGTTCACCCCGACCGGGAAACCCTGCCAGTAGTCGGTGGATCCCTCGTGCAGCAACGGATACGGGTCGACCGGGTCCCGCAGCACCCCGGGGTTGAGCCGGAACAGGTCCATCACCGTGGGGTCGTCGGCATCGGCGCGGATGAACAGCTCCATCGGCCTGCACGCGAGGTTGTGCGCGAGCATCTCCTTGGCCTTGTCGACGCTCTTGACCGGCGCGCCTTGCGGGAGCCGGATCTTGGTGGACCAGCCCTTTCCGTCGATCATCGGCGGCTGCACCCAGGCGTTGTCGGTGTCGCGGTGCGGCCACCCGTCCTTGATGCTGGTGTTGAGCTTGCTGTTGCCGATGTTGGCCAGCGCGTTCACCAGCGCGGACTCGGTCAGCTCCACCCGCAGGTTCTTGGTGGCCTGTTTCCGCAGGTGAACGGGCAGAACCTGGTCCCCGAGGCGGTTCCCGTCGCGCCACCAGCGGGACAGTTTCAGCAGCAGCCACACGGCGGGGAACGCCCACCACCAGGTCACCGCGACCACCGCGACGGTGTAGAGCAGGGTGAGCGCGTCGCGCCAGACGGCGAGGACGTCGTTGGCGTTGAACACCCCCAGCCACCGGCCGAACCCGTTGATCCCGCCCACCACGACCGAGACGACGAACAGGACCCCGAGGGCGGCCGCCGCGCGCCAGGTGACCGACCAGATCAGCTCGGCCTTCTTCTGCGCGGCGTCGATCCCGACGTGGCGGCTCTCGTTGTGCTGGCGGGTCAGCGCCTCCACCGCGGCGGTGTCGCCCTTGTCCTTCGCCTCGGCCCGGGCGGCCTTGAGGTCGGTGTGGTCGTGGTCCGCGCGGCGGCGTTGCCGGGCGGCCTCCATGCCCTTGCCGATGATCCGGCTGTGCCGGTTCAGGAACCGGCCGAACCGGCCGGTGACCCGCATCCCGGACCGGGTCCCTGCCGCGACCCGGTGGCCGGCGGCGTGGGCGGCGTCCACGGTCGCCACCGCCAGCCGCGCCCGGGTCTCGTCCGACGGTCCGGCGAGGATCCGGCCGGTGCCGTGCAGCACCCGCGTGCCGAACGTCTCCCGGGCCGCACCGACCTCCAGACCGGTTCCGGGCTCGACCACCTCGCCGTCGATCGTGGCCGGGGCCGGACCGGGTTCGGGGCGGCGGAACGGGACCACCGTCGCCCGCGTGTCCGGTTGGTCCGTACCGGCCTGCTCGGGACCGGCCGGAGCCGGTCCGGTTGTGCTGTTGTCCCCGGTCCCGTGGGGTGTGGTGTCGTCGTGCGCCATGTCGGTGATCCCTTCTCGAACCCGCCTCGGGTGGGTGTGCGAACCCGGTGCGGACCGGTTCCGGCCCGCGCGGACAGGGGGCGTCCGTGCGGGCCGGGCCGGACCAGACCGGGGTCAGTCCTGGTCGGTGTCGTGCCGTTCGGCGAGCAGCCGCTTCGCGGCCGGTTTCCCGCACCGCAGCGTCTTCGCGATCCGGTAGATCGAGGCGGTCCCGGGGTCGATGTCCCCGGCCTCGACCGCCTTGACGAACCGCTCCCGCAGCGCTTCGAAGTGGGCATCGCGGCCCGTCTTCGTCGCCGGGCCGGACCGGTCCCGCCGCTTGGCGGTCCGGCCCGGTGCCGGACGGTCCGGCGTGGCTTCGCGAGCCGGTCCGGGCGGCCGTCCGGGGTCGGTCGCGATCCCGCCGCCCGGCCCCGGTTCGGGGTCGGGCTGTCCCGAACCGAGCAGCTTCGCCAGTTCGGCGTCGAGCGCGTCCGGCGGGCCGACGACGTCGAGGTCCGGTGTGACCGGGACCAGGCGCCTCCGGCGGACCTCGAAGGTGCCGGGGGCGTAGGTGAGGCGGGCGTTGCCGTCGGCGTCGATCTGCGCGGCGGCGGCCTTGAGCGCCGCGCGGGCCGCCGCGTGGGTCTTCGTCGCGCGGGCGGCGGCGAGCCTGTCCGCCGCCCGCTGCGCCTTCGACCGCGGCGGGGTCGCGATCGCCAGCTGGTGCGCGATCACCCCGGCCACCGACACCACGCCCATGATCAGCGCGGCGTCGAAGCCCCGGGGCCAGCCGTGGGTGGCGTTGGTGAGGAACGCCAGCGTCCCGAACACCCACACCCCGGCCTGGTAGCCCCACACCGGCCGGTCCGGGGCCTTCACCCGGGAGACGAGCACCGCGATCGCGAACGCCCACATGCCGAGTTCGGTGATCAGCGGCAGGAACCCGCCCAGCGGGGACCGGTAGACGTCCTCGCCGTAGCCGGACATCGCCGGGGCCGCCATCGCGAACGACACCAGCGCGATCCCGTAGATCAGCCCGTCCACCACATGCGCCTTCGCGAACGCGGTCACCGTGCCCCACTTGGCCTTGCGGTCGGCGCGGCGCTTGGCGCGGACGGCGTCGGCGACGGCTTTTGCCTCGGCCGCCAGCTTCGCGGCCTGTTCGCGGTCGGCGCGGGCCACCTCGCCGGCCGCCTTCATCCGCGCGATCTCGTTCCCGGTCCGCGCGGTCTCGTCCAACCGAGCAGCCTCGGCCTTCGCCAGCCGGTTCGCCCGCATCTCCTTCTGCCAGCTCATGGTCAACCTCTCTTCGCCGGAGAACACCAGCGGCAAAGGGGCCGGGTGTCCACAGTGGTCACTGACTCGTCTCGGGTGGGCTTGCGGTGGGCCGATACGGCGGGAATTCGGGTTGGTTGCGGACTCGCCACAACATCCGCCACAGCGCCGTCGCGGTCGTGACAAGCACGACCGCGACGGTGGCCAGCACCACCAGCAGCCAGGTCAGCACTCCTCTCCGGCCACCGTGGTGATGCCGGAGTCGTCGGGGCTGGGTTCGCCTTGCCGCGCCAGCACGGGCAGGTCGATGTGGCAGTGGCGGATCGAGGTCTGCAAGATCACGCCGCCGGGCAGTCTCGTGCCGAGGGCGCGCCGGTAGAGCAGGTCAGCCAGCACGACCGAACGGTGCCGTCCGCCGACGCACCCGAATGCCACGGTGACCGGGGCCGGGCCGAGGCTGGCCAGGGTGAGCGCCGCCCGGTAGGTGTGCGCGATCAGGTCGCGGACGCCGGGATAGGCGGCAACCTTGACGTAGACGTCGGGATGCTTCCCGGTCAGCGCCCGCAGCGCGGGCGAGGTGTGCGGGTCGCGGAAGCGCTGGCGGACGTCGATGGTGATGTCGGCCGCCGGGGTGTCCTCGTGTCCGTACCCGAACGACACGACCTCCAGCCGGGGGCTCACCGGCCGTCTCCCGTCTCCAGCGGGCACGGGTCGCCTTCCTGGAGCCGCGCGAACTCGGCCTTGGTGACGGTGACCGCCTGGAGTTCATGCGGCTGGGGAAGGTGCGACGGGGTGACCATGTCGGTGGACGCGCAGAACGCGGTGTAGGTCGACACGGGGCGGATGGTGGTGTCTCCCGGGGCGCTGAGGTGATCGATGAACCAGCGCACCGGGGCCGAGGGTTCCGGCCCGGCAGGAACGTTCGATGCCGGGACGCAGCCGGTCAGCAGTCCTGCCGCGGCCAGACCGGCGCAGAGGGCACGCCGGAGATTCTGTTGTGCTGTCACGGTTTTCGCGGTGGTCATGGTCGGGCACTCCTCGCGTGGTCAGGGTGTGTCTCGTGTGGGCACCGCGGTGACGGTGAGGGTCGTGGTGGTCGTTCCCGGGCACGCCGCGTCGCGCACCGGGCGTGCGGTCGCCGTCGGTCCGGCGCCCGTGCCGGGCACCATCGGTGCGGTGCCGTCGGGATCCGGGCGCGGGGTCGGGCACGGTGCCGACGTGCGCGGGGGCGGCGGTATCACCACGGGCGGGGTGACGCGGTAGCCCACCAGGAACAGCGCCCACAGGGCGATGAACACGACCAGGCCGATGATGATGCGCACGGGGCATCAGTCCTTTCGAGACGATCGGTACAGGAACCCGAACAGCGCCTGTTGCAGGTCCACGTGATCGGCTCCACCGGCCAGCGGCGGGTAGCCGTGCGCGGTGAGCACGTTCGCGACGTCGAGCACCAGCCCGAACGTGAACCGCGTGTCCGTCCCGGTGACGGTGACCGGGTAGTTCCTCACGTGATCGGCCGCCGGAGGCCCGCCGCTGTCCGGTACCTGCTCGGATCCGGTCATCGCGTGCCGCGCAAGTCGGCCGGACACGGGGAACCCGGCCGCAACCGGGAGAAGTCGGCCGCGGTGATGGCCACCGGGACCAGCTCATCGGCGGCAGGACCACCGGTGGGGCTGAACGCGTCCGGCGGCGCGCAGAACGCGACGTAGCGCTCCAGCGCGGTGGAGGCGTCTTCCTCGCCGGTCAGGTGATCGATCAGCCACGGCCCGGCCGTGGCCGGCGAGGCTGGGCGAGCGGGGCGGGTGTCGCCGGAGGCGGTGCAGGCGGCGAGCGACCCCGCTGTGACCGCCACGGCCAGCAGCGCCAGCCAGCGCCGTATCCTGCCGCGACGGGCGGCAGGTGCGAGAGGGTGCATAGAGGTTTTCCTTTGCGGGTCAACGTGAGTTGGGGGTCGGGTTCCGGGCGGGCATCGGTGTGCGGCCGCCCGGAACCCGGGACCCGTGAACGTGGTGAAGCGCGGTGTTACTTGGCCTTGGCCTTGGCCTTGCCGGAGAAGGTGACCGCCAGCGCGAGCACGGTGATCGCGCCGAGGACGAGCGGCAGGGTCAGGCCGTACTCGGCCGGGTTCTTCTGGTGCAGGCTGGTCGCGCCCCAGGTGAGCCAGGCGGTGATGACGGCGACGACGAAGGCGATGAGCTTCATGGTTTTTCTCCAAGGGTTGGTGTGACACAAGGGATGGAGCCGGGATGCGGGCGCCACGATGCGACCGCGCCCCGTTGAACGGTGGAGCGGTTGAAACAGTGGAACGCTTGCTACGGCGCAAAAACAGCGCCGGATCAGGTGGCCGGAGAACCCGGCGTGAACCGAGCAGCGTCAGGCGGCGCGCCGGTAGGCGGCGGCCTGGGCCTGCACTTTGTCGACGTACCAGTCGGCGTGGTTGTAGGCGAAGATCGCCCGGTACGCGTCACCACGGGCCAGGCCGGAGTCACACAGGTAGTGCGCGGCCGCCGGGATCGCGTGGTCGGGGTCGTAGAGGTTGCCACCGAGCCCGGGGTGGCGCTTGCGGACCCCGGCGAAGGTGGCGGGCAGGAACTGCATCGGCCCGGCCGCCCCGGCGAAGTTCGCCCCCGAGGACACGCCCGGGGCCTTGAGCCGGCCGTGGTTGGTCTCGACCTTCCCGATCGCGGCCAGCAGCGCCCAGTCCAGGTTCGGGCATGTCCCGGCCGCCGCCCGGTAGCGGGCCAGGTAGGCGGGCGGGATGTCGGCCACCCCGGGCCCGGCTTCGGCGGCCAGGCCCACGTCATCGTTGAATAGGCCCTCGTCCTTGGTGTAGCCGACGGCGACCGCGGCGATCACGAACAACGCGGCGGCCGCGCCGACTTTCCCCAGCAGCGTCATGGGAATTCACCTCCTGTCCTGCGTCTCGAAGGGACACCTGGTGCGGTGCGGGGCGTGCGGGCGGTCACGACGCGACCTCGTCCCGCTGTGCCGCACCTCGTTGCTCCGGGCTGGTGGCCGAGCCGGTGCGGTCGTGGCGACGCTGCCGCCACTGGCGGATGTGGCCGGTGAGCCAGCCGATCACCGTGGTGATGAACCGGGCCGAGCGCCGGGCCGGTGTCCATTCCCAGCCGATCCGCACCGCCAGGCCGATCCCGATGGGCCAGAGCGCCCAGCCCCATCCGGCCCAGGCGGCGAGACCGGCCAGGAGCCCGGCGGCGGCGGCCTCGGGCAGCCACCATCCGACCCGGGCGATCGCCCGGTCCACCCTTGGCCCGCTGGGGGCGGTCAGGTCACCGCGGTCACGGTGACGGATCTCGTTGCCTGTCATCGTTTCTCCCTTCACCCGGTCTCCTGTGGGGCCGGGACGTTCCCGGCGAAACTGTGGGTGATCCGGGCGTCCAACCCGGACTGCACCGCCAGCAGCAGCCGCGCGGTGAGCAGCAGCGGCCAGCGCAGCAACCCGACGGCCAGGAACAGCAGCACCGCTACCGCGAACCCGGCCAGCCGCCAGGACCCGTGCTCCTTTGCGATCTCGAACACGCTCATCACTTGGCCTCCGTCAGGTCGTCGGTGCGGCGTTGTTGGTTGCCGTCCACGACCGCAGCCACGCCTGCATCTGCTCAGGCGGGTCAGTCCAGGTCGTGGCCGGGTCAGCGTCGAACGCTCGTGCCACCCGCATCGCGAGTTCCTGCGAGGGCAGCGCTACCGGGAAGCGGGCGGTGTCGGTGAGGCCGTAGCGCATCGGCGACCAGTGGGTGAAGTCGATCCGCAGCCCCGAATCACCTTCCGGGGCGAAGTGCGGTGTGATCGCGAGCGACGCGGTCAGCGGCAGGAACGGGGCAGGGAACACCACAGTCGTCCCGTCGTTCAACGCGATCGACAGGTGTACCGCGCCCACGCAGGACCGTTCGACGTAGTGGGCATCGAGCTTGATCAAGGACATGACGAATTCCCTTTCCAGAAAGAACGTTGGGGTTGATCGGACGTGCGCAGAAGTCAGGCGGCGGCCGGACCTTCGGTGAGGTGGGACCACTCGGTGTCCCAGTCGATTTCCTCGTGGCCGGCGGGCACGAGCGCGTCGGCGGCGTCGAGCAGCGCTTCGACGGTGCCGCGCGGCAGGGCGAGTTCGGCGGTTCCGGACGGGCTCGACAGGCTCACGAGCACCGCGTCGACCGCGCCGCCGGTGTCGGGGCGGACCTGGACGTCGCCGTGCCCGGCGGGTTCGTAGACGCCCGAAGCGAGCAGGTCCCGGGCGAACAGCCACAGCCGCGCACCGACGGCGAGAGTGACCGCCCACGGGTCGGCCGGGTCGTAGATCAGGGACACCGGGACCCGGTGCTGTCCATTCAGGACGGCGGTGGCGGGGTAGATCAGCTCCGTCATGCCGCTCACCACCCGTGGATCCGGCAGGCGTCGAACAGCATGTCGGCATGGTCGAACGCGAACCTGCCCTGCTGGGCGAGCCGGGTGGCGACGTGCAGGGGCATCCAGGCCGCTGCTGCCGCGTCGTCCCCGGCAACCGGGGCGGGCATGTCCGGCAGGACCGCGGTGTAGGCCACCGACACGTACCGGCCCCGAGCGTCGCGGCCCGGCTGGTCGTAGATCCCGACCCGGTGCAGCGGCACCCTGGTCAGGTCCAGGCCGGTTTCCTCGGCGGCTTCCCGGCGGGCCGCCTGTTCCGAGGTCTCCCCGGCATCGACGTGGCCGCCCGGGGCGGCGAGCCTGCCCTTGTGCGGGTCCCAGCCCCGTTCGATCAGGAGCACGTGCAGCAGGCCAGTGCGGGACTTGGCGAACAGCAGCACATCGGCGGCGTAGAACACCGGGTCACGGTCATCGAATCTCGCGGCGATCTTCGCGGCGAGCGAACCAATCAGCGACATCAGGGGACGTCCTTTCGGGACACGATCAGCAGCGGACGGGAACCGAGCAGGGTCAGGCGGCGCGGACAGTCGCGGCCGGGGTGGTCAGCAGGCCGGTGACGTAGGCGACGAACGAGCGCTGGGCGCACGGGTGCACGTGATCGGTCTGCGGGTCGCGCAGGCTCTCGCGCAACCAGCGCGTCAACCGGGCTACCGACCAGCCCTGGGCGCGGCGCTTCGCGATCGCGGCGACCAGCTGCTCCAGGAACGCCGGCCGGACCTTCGGCGCCCGGGTCGCGGCCCGCACCACCACCGGGCTCAGCGGGGTGAGGTTGGACAGCGGCGGACGGGTTTCCCGCTCCGGGCGGATGGTGGCCTGGTGGGCGTGTTCCTCGGCCAGGATCCGGACCTGCGCGGCGACGTCCCGGTACACCCCGGCCCGGGCCAGTAGCCCCGCCTCGGTCGTGCGGCGGACCAGGAGACGGGCGTTCGCCGCCAGCAGCCCGGCCAGCTGCTCGAACCGGCGAGCCACCCCAGAGGCGATCTCGCTCTCGGCCGCGGGGACCACCAGCGGATTCCCCGCGGCCTGCGCCATCTCGTCTTCGGCCAGCGTCCGCAGCTGGGCAGCGACGTCGCCGTAGACCGTCGCCCGGACCGAGGTCACGACCTCCGGCAGACCAGCCGAGGACAGCACCGCGGCGTTGCGGGCTAGCGTGTCGGCCAGGTCGCGGAACCGGGCGGCGATCTCGGTGCTCACCGTGCGAGTCATGGGAAGTCCTTCCGAGCAAGAGGAACCGGCACAAGGCATGGCGGTGCCCCGGAACGAATGCGGGAAATTTCGTGAATGCGGCGCGGAAACGCGCCAAGAATCAGAAAGTCAGGCGGCGGAAGCGAATTCGTCGTGCGTGGCGTGACGGACCTGGTTGATCGCCTCGACCAGGCGAAGTGCGCTCAAGCCGTGCGGGCCGCGAACCTGCCCCCGCAGCTGGTCAACGGTGCGGTCCAGCCAATCCAGCCGCTCGAACGGCGTCGCCGATGCGGGCGGCATCGTCGCCACCAGCCCGCAGAACGCGGCCGGAACGAATAACCGGTCGATGGTCATCACGCTGCCCACCCCCGCTCCATGCTGGTCTCACCCACCTGGAGCCTGGGCACAAGGGCGTCGTCCGCCGCGTGACGCGCCTCGTGCGCCAGCAACTCAGCCTCGATCAGCTCCAACTCCCGATCGAACTCCGCAATCTCCGTGAAGAGGTCGGCCAGGTTGGCCAGGCCGCCGAAGGTCACCGCGGTAGTCACGTCGCCGGCCAGGCCGGTCGTGTCAGCGAAGAAGTCAAAGTCCAGATCGACGGCGTCCATCTCGATCTGACGGCGGCTACTGTGCACTTTCCTCATACTTTCGTCCTTTGTGTCGCGGTCGATCTGCGTCCCGCCGGTGGTTCGGATTAGCTTGCTTAATCAACGTATACGCAGGCTGCGTATACGCACAAGATCTGCGTATACGCAGAGGGCTAAGTTCACTCGTTTGGCCTAGCGATCACGCGCCCGACCTGGGGCGGAGTCGAAAAATGAACCGATCCATGCCTTGTCTGGGGGGTGCCCCGTGGGACTTGGCGGACGACTGGCTGTCGGCGAGTGAGCCTGCGTATACGAAGTTGGGTATACTGTGCTTGAGTCCTGCGGGATGCCAGAGTTCAATGAAGGGACAAAGCATCGTGGCGGAGCCAGCATATGTATCCATTGCAGGCGATTACGCGCGTCGTATCCGGACGGGAGAACTATCGCCGGGCACTCAGTTGCCGAGCTACTGGGAAATTGCTCAAAGAAGCGGCGTTTCGGATATCGTGGTCCGAAAGGCGATCGAGTTGTTGCGCAACCAAGGGCTTGTGCGCTCAGAGTCGCGTCGCGGAGTTTTCGTCGCCAGTCGTACCAACTTGGTTCGAATCTCGCCCGAGCGGCAAATGCAAGATCCTGAGACCACTTTTGGCAACGAGACTGAACGCGAGGTTCGAGTCGAGCGGGATATTGAGCAAGTGGCCGCTACGTCGGAAATCGCCGAAGCGCTCGGCCTGGAAATTGGCTCTGAGGTGTCCCGGGTTGTTACCCGGGCTTCAGAGGGAGGGCGGCCGATTTCAATTTCTGATACCTATCAGCCTGCGCAAATTGAGGGTATTTCGACCGCAAAAGTCCTCGAAGAGACGATTAGGGATCGAATTCCCTCGGCTGAGCATGCAGAGTGGCTGCAGGTAAGCTCGGGAGGGTTGGTGAAGTCGGTCCATCAGCGGTTCGTTGATGCAGACGGGGGAGTCGTCATGGTTTCGGACGTTTCTTATCCGCGTGACCGCTACGATGCGTTCGTCTTTCGGATGACGCTTGACTAGGAACGCTGGTTTGCAGCGAGCTTGATAGCAAACCTGGGCTGGGGCCAGAGGTGAACTTGCTTCGCCTCTGGCCCCGGCTCAGGATTTGGTCCAATGCTGGGCGGCGTCCTTCAGATTCCACCACGAGACAAAGCGTGCATCTTGAGATGCAAGTGTCCAATTCTCCGATAATAGGTCGAAAAACCTTTTATCGCCTGTTTTTCCGCCGCGCGGCTCGCCGATGAATATTAATTCGGTGCCACCAGCCCTCTCGAAGTCTTCGAGGGATTTAGAGGCCATTTCGCTACCCCAACCGGGGGGCCAGCAGAGAAAAAGCACTGTGTCTTCCTGGCCACCTTTTTGGCGGTTGAAGTCCTCCATGCTCCCGACTTTATGCCATTCACTTCGCTGTCCTTTGGCGGTCGGGAATGAAGGATTATTTGTTGCTTTTGGGGGATCGACGTCGTATGCGTCGATCGACAAACCATGTTGAGCAATCTGGGCGGCCCAGTATCCTCGGCCAGATCCCAGTTCGATCAGCGAGCGCCCTGATGACACTGCGGCAATCCAGTCAAGGGTGTCTGGCGATGGTATTGCGTATGCATAAGTAGATTGCAATAGCATCGCCGCATAGCTGAGTCGGCTGCTGCCTGCCGTCTGGCCTCCGTTCACGACTTGGCGCCCCTCATGCTCGAACACGAAGGGGGAAACAATGTCCCAGTATGGATTTGAGCTGATAGGTACGTCGGCGGTCAGGTAGTGGACCATTCGAAGATCGAAGGCCGCATCCGTCCGCTCATCCCCGGTTCCCTGCAATTGAGGGGCCATGTCGAGGTAGTCGGCGACCTTTGGGTATTCAGCACGAAACCGCTGCTCATCGGCAAGTAGTGCTGCCAACTCGTTACGACGTGCGTCCGTCAGCACCAGCTCGTTCATTTCGTCGATCTTGGTCATTGCCCTGTTGGGCTGCAAGCCCCCAGGCGTGTGCCTTCGGCGATGCGGTCACGACTGAGCTGTCGCGCGGGGGTGCAGCTGGTAAACGTGCAGGTCAGCGTGGCGAGGTCGTTTCCGCCTGTCTGGCGCTTTTAGTACGATGACAACCATGTCTGAGCAGCAAGGACATGTGTGTGTCTTGGAACTGGCCGGTAAGTGATCCTGCGCGGCATCTCGTGGGGTGAGGCGGCAAGGTACTTCGGTGAGGTCGTCCACCAATGGCCGGCCGAACTTGAGGTCGTCCTCTGGGCCGGATGAGATCGTGATGCAGGATGTTGTCGGGGGACAGTACGGAGCCATGTACCGGCAAGGTCGGTCTGCGGGGGAGTATCGAAAAAGAAATTACTGCATAGAGCACTAGGGGCCTAGTATGAACTGAGGCTTTTCGCGCCTGAGAAGTTCATGTGATGTTATGCAAGATACGCCCAGTTCCTTGCAGGCGTTAGGAATCTTGATTCGTTTCTTGCAGTTTGCATCGTACTTTTCTCGTGTTACGACCGTGAAGCCATATGTCAGTGCTTCTGCTACGAGGTAGTAGTCGGCAGTCGCAAGAAAGGTTGACACGGCTGCCGCATCGAAACCTCTCGTGTTGGCCCAGTTGCTTACCTTTGCCAGATTTGGAAAACTTTGGGAAACTGGTTTGAGGAAGAAGCCGGGAGAGATTCCCTGAACCCATTTGGAAAGATCATCCTGCGCGTCGACCAACTCGTCGCGAACCTTTTCGATGCTCCAAACTCGCCTAGCCGCATTGGCCTTGACAAGCCAATCCCAAAAAGCGGGGCAGAAGTCGAATCCGTAGTAGGAGTTCTTGGCTTCGATAAAAACGTTCGAATCAAGTAGGTACACGCTAGGAAACCCCCAGGTGGTTTGCCAGCTTGTCGAACGTTTCCCGGGTCTTCAGTCCAAGTAATTGCATCGCCTCGCGCTGAAGGGTGCTCCCTTCGGCGGCGCTAATTAAGACAGCGCGGGCGAAGTTTCGGCTAGTGCGGACGACGTGTGTGTTGTAGAAATTCCCGCCGGATGACTCTCGGGGTTTGGCAAGGAGTGCGCGTAGGCGCGCTTCTTCCTGTGCATACGCTGCGCGGTAGGTGGTCCAATCGACAAGCCCTGCCTCGTGTAATCGACTCAGAATTACGAGAGTGCTGACCTTGAAAATATTTGCAAGCCTTTGGGCTTCGCCTTGCAGCTCTGCTTGTCGCTGGAAAAGATCGCGGACAACCCTTAGCGGAGCCAAGACTTCGGCTGCAACTGCGTTACACCATTTCTCCGACGCGTTCTCATCTGCCGATGAACGTGGGTCAATTCCGCTCAGGGCGGTCTCGCCTAGCCATATGTGCGCGAGTTCATGGATGAGCGTGAAGTTTTGCGCAGATTTTGTGTCGGCGCCGTTCACGAACACGACGGGAGCGTAGCGATCGGCAAGCGCAAATCCTCGAAATTCGTCTGGGTTGAGTCGCCGGTGGGTGTTGCTTCCTACTACGCCGTTAGCCATGACGAGTACGCCGATCTCTTCTGCGGACTCGCTTATTAGTCGGAACGCGTCGCCGACGTCCCTCGGGTTGTAGGGTTCCCCGCTTGCCGGGCGGAGTGCTTCGCGAATTTGCTGCGCAGCGTCAATTACTCTGGTTCGGATGGTCGCGGAACCAACGACCGAAACTGGATCTTGCCCCAAGGAAATGACGTGGTTCCGGTACCATTCCTGGCGCTGTTGCACGAGGTAGATTGTGTCGAGCAAGTCGGGGCTTGGGTGAGTCACTCCCGAGCTGCGCCTCGTTCGGAAATCTGGTAATGGCACGTCCTCAACTGGAGGTTCACTCAAAAAGAAGAAGCCGACTGGCGTGTGGGTGGCTTCGGCGAATTCTTCGAGCTGATTGAGCGTTGGGGCGGTGGAGCCGGCGACCCAGCTGGGCAGGCGAGGGAAGCGGCGCTCCAGGTCGGCTACGGGCAAGCCAGAGCGATCGCGTGCCCACGCGATCACGTCTGCTTCCACATCCACTCTGGTCACCACACCTCCAGTATCGGAGTTAAGCTCTCGATTGTCACAGGGTCACTCAGTTGACGCATTTGCGCTACGTGACGAACTTGATCGTATCCGTGATTGAAGGCGGGTTTCCGCAGGTCGAAGGCGGGGGTATGTCTGCCCGTCGTCAAGGCGCATACTCGAACCTATGGTCGATCGCGATGGCTTGAGGCCCCAGGGTGCGGCGTACCTGCGCACGGTTGAACCGCCTCAGCCTGTATGGGTTGACCTGCGTCAGGTTTTCCCGATCGGCGCCCCCCGAGCAACGCTTCCAGGTGGGCTCGACCTCACCGGAACTGTCCCCGGAACGCTAAACAGGTGGGGGGTCACGGTCACCGGGCACTGGGTCGGATGGGTCGCCTATCCCCTCGGAACTCCCGGCGAAGGCGCCACCTGGCACCGCCAGTGGATCTTGTCGGACGCGCTGAGGCCGCGGCACGGAGGACAAGGGCGGGGGGCTGGTGATCCCGCCACGGGCGCATGACGGGCGCACGGGGGCGCAATTTGGCAAACACGCAGGTCATGGCGCCGCGGTCGTTTCCCTGTAAATCAGACGGCACAGCCTTCGGGGGTTCGAATCCCTCACTCGCCACACCGAAGCGGCTCCTGAACTGGGAAACCAGGCCAGGGGCCGCTTTCGTTGTGTGCGGCTTCGCGGGCCCTCGCGGCTGCCCTCGCCGAGTGGGCCCCGAAGCTCGCCGCCGTCCCGACTGGCCATCCGGATCATCGCGTTCAGGGTTTCCGATCGATGTGCCGAAGGCTGTAGCGCAAGACACCTTTGGTTAGTGGTTAGTAACCAGTAACTTCGGGCTATGACGGTACGGATGAGCGGACCCGAACGACGTGCCCAGGTGCTGGCCATCGCCGCGGAGGAGTTCGCGCGGCACGGGCTGCACGGGGCGTCGACGGAAGCGATCGCGAAGACGGCGGGGATCACGCAGGCGTACGTCTTCCGGATGTTCGGGACGAAGAAGGCCCTGTTCCTGGAGCTGGTCCAGGCCGCTTTCGAGCGGCTCAGCGACGCGATGCGAGACGCGGGCGAAGGGGAGACCGGCCTCGGCGCGCTTTCGGCGATGGGTGCCCAATACTTCGATCTGCTGGCCGATCGGACTGGATTGTTGTTGCAGCTTCAGGGCTTCGCCGCGTGCGGAGACCCGGAGGTACGTGACGTGGTGCGGTCGTGTTTCGCGCGGATGTGGGACACGGCCGAGCACGGCACCGGGCTCGACCCGGTGACCGTGAAGACGTTCCTCGCCTTCGGGATGCTGCTGAACGCCGGCGCCGCGATGGACGTCGGGCAGGTCGACGCGGTCTGGGCCGAGGGGGTTCGCACCCGGATCCAGCCGGGCCTGTTCACACACGTCACCACCGAGACGAACCGATGAGTGCCCCCGTCCGGCACGACGGACGGCTGAGCGCCGCACTCGTGTGCACGGCGTTGGCGGGGGCCGTGATCGGCAGCGTCGGGGCGCCGCTGATCACCCCGGTCGCCACCGGGCTGCACGTGTCCCTCGACGCGGCGCAGTGGACGTTGACGGTGACGTTGTTCAGCGGCGCGATCGCGGGCCCGGTCCTGGGCAGGCTCGGCGGCGGCCCGTACCGCCGCACCACGATCCTGGTCACCCTGGCCCTGGTCATGGCCGGCGGATTGCTGACGGTGCTCCCGCTTCCGTACATGGCGTTGGTGATCGGCCGCGGCCTGCAGGGGCTCGGGGTCGCGGCCGGGGCGCTGTTGATGAGCGTCGCCCGCGCGCACCTGCCGCCCGAGCGCTCGACCTCGACGATCGCCGCGCTGTCGGTCGCGTCGACCGTCGGCATCGGAGTCGGCTACCCGGTGGTCAGCCTCCTCGATCAGCTCGCGGGGCTGCGCGTCGCGTACGGATTCGGCTTCCTCCTCTCGGCCGTCGCGTTCCTCATCGCCTGGCGGATGCTGCCTGTCGAAGCGCCTGGTGAACCGCCCCGGATCGATGTCCCCGGCGCGCTGCTCCTCGCTCTCGGCACGCTCGGGGCCCTCCTGCTCATCGCCGTGCCCTCCCTGTGGGCGACGACGTGGCAGGCCGGTGGTCTCCTCGCCGGTACCGCCGCGCTCCTGGCCGTGTGGGCGTTCATCGAGCTGCGCACGACGGAGCCGTTGGTCGACCTTCGGCTGCTCGGCCAAGGCTCCGTCCTCCGCGCGAACCTGGCGATTCTCGTGGCCGGGGCGGGTTTGTACCTCCTGTTCAGTCTCTTCACCCGCTACGTGCAGACGCCTGCGGACGCCCAGTACGGATTCGCGCTCCCCGGTGTCGCCGCGGGCGCGGCGCTGATCCCGTTCTCATTGTTCGGATTCGTCGCGGGGAAAGCGATTCCGCGCGTCAACGGGCGGTGGAGGTACCTGGTCTCGACCCTGTTCGCCGTGGCAGGCGCGCTGTTGTTCGCCGTCGGCAGTCGGTCGTTCGTTCTCGTCCTCGCCGCGATCGCCCTGCTCGGATTCGCCGCCGGCGGCATCTTCGCGGTGATGCCCGAACTCGTGCTCGTCGGTGTGCCGCAAGGGGAAACGGCCAGTGTGCTCTCGATCAACCAGATCGCCCGCAGTATCGGCATGGCCGTGGGCAGCGCCCTCGCCGGGTTGCTGCTCGGCGCCGCCACTCCGGACGGCGCGCTGTTCCCCACCCGGGACGGCTATCTCACGACGGCTCTGTGGGCGCTGCCGTTGCTCGTCGTCAGCGCGGTCATCATCACGACGGAACGGCGCGCTCCCACACGGACACGTGCTTGGTGCTCTCGGCGGTGAGTTCCGAACGGTCCCAGTCCGCCCAGCGGTACTTCAGGCGCATTCCGGCGATGCGCGCCATGAGGTCCATTTCGGCGGGCCACGCGTACCGGAAGGGAATGCGGCGGAACCGCCCCTCTCCCTCCGGTGACACCGTGACGTGGTTCGAAGTGAACTCCTGCCTGACGACGTCGTACTGGTCGAACCCGACGTAGCCGGGCGCCATCGCGAACGGGACGATGTCCTGACCGGGCGGCAAGCGGCGCAGCTCCGGCAGGCCGACCTCGATGAGGAACAGCCCGCCCGGCCGCAGGTGCGTGGCCGCGTTGCGGAAGACGTCGACCTGGCCGTCCTGGGTGGTCACGTTGCTGATCGTGTTGTAGACCAGGTACACCAGCGAAAATTCGCCCGGCACCCGGGTTTTCGTCATGTCGCCGATCGTGACCTCGACCGCGTCGCCGCCCGGCTTGCCCGCGATCCGGTCCGCCATCGCCCGGCTCAGTTCGAGACCGCTCACCGGTACACCGCGTGCCGCCAGCGGGATCGCGATCCGTCCGGTCCCGGCGGCGAACTCGAGCACCGGACCGTCGGCCAAGTCTTCGAGGACGTCCACCGCGGGCGTCACCACTTCGGGCGCGTTCGCGCCGCCTGGCGCGTCATAGCCCGCGGCCACACTCTCGGGGAACCAGCCGTCCGCCGGGTCGTCTCCCGTGTCCGTCTCACTGATCACGGTCGCCGACGCTACGCCCGCGACCGTGCGCTTCTCATCCCGTTTTCGGTGGCGTCAGCGCGACGCGGCCCGATAGCGCAGCAGCACGATCCCCGACGCGAACGTCCGCTCCTCCGCCAGGCGAAGCTTCGGAACGCCGGTAACACCCTCGAACAACCTGCGGCCTTCACCGGCCACGACGGGATAGACGAAAAGCCGGTACTCGTCGACCAGTCCCTCGGCGATGAGCGCCCGCACCAGCGAGATGCTGCCGGTCGTCACGATGTCCTTGCCTTCGGCGCCCTTCAGCTTCTCGATCTCCGAACGCACCTCACCGGAGAGCACCGTCGTGTTCTGCCATGCCGGCTCCGTCAGCGTGCTCGAGACCACGTACCTGTCCACTGAGTCGAGGTAGGCGGAGATTCCCGTCGTGTCTTCGGTTTGCTTCGGCCAGTAGCCGCGCATGTCTTCGAAGGTGACGCGTCCGAGGAGGAGCGCGTCGGAGTTCTCACGTTGTTCTTCGAGCACGGCCAGGACGTCCGACCGGTCCACGTCCGGATCCGTGTCGCCAGGGCTGAACCAGTCGCCCGTCAGTTCGATGACGCCGTCGATCGTGCAGTTTTCGGTGACGATCAGCTCCCGCATGGACCAGACCGTACCGCCGCCCACCGACAAAACGGCGCGTCACGCCTCGCCGTGCACCACTCGCCTCGACGGGTACCACGTCTCGCCCGCGGGTTCGCCCGCCATGTTCCAGCTCCACGACACCTTCGGCGTCACGCGCGCGTAGATGCCCGGGCCGACCGCTCCCACTCGTTCGATCGGCTCGTCGGCCTCGCCGTAGACGCGGATACCGCGGGCGACGAACGGATCGAAGGAGACCATGTCGTCGATGACCAGGGCGACTTTGCTCCGCCCCGCCCGGATGTTGCGGAACTTCCGGGTCGCGAGGACCGAGGCGCCCACTCCGCCGACCCAGAAATGCGTGCCGTCGAATTCGAACGCCAGCGGGACGACATCAGGCTGTTCGCCGTCCTCGGAGAGGGTCGCGAAGCGGGCTAAAGGCTGCGAGCGCAGGTATGCGATCTCATCGTCTGTAAAGGTCATGACGCCATCATCCGGGCGCGGTTGAGGACCAGCATGTCGGTGACGAAGCAGACCGGCGTCCCGTCGGCCGCCCGGCCGATCCAGGTCGGATAGCTGCCGTCGCCCCAGCCGGTGGTGAACGCGATGATGTTGCCCTCGGCTCCGTCCGGAGTGACATCGATGTACGGGTCCACCTCCTCGAATTTCTCCAGGAGTTCGTCGCCCATTTCCTCGGGAAGGGCGGCCGCGTCGGCGAAGCAGCCCGTGCCGCTGTCCACGCCGTAGCCGTAGAACTCCCCGTCCCCGAGGAAAAGCGCGTTCTGCCCGGGCCAGAGCGCGGTTTCCCAGGTGGCGACGGGAATATCGGCGACGACGAGTTTGGCGGCCGCGACCCGTTCGTGGGCCGGCTCGTCCACGAACCGGATCACGGAGACTTCGACCTGGTACTCACCGGGCGGCACGGTGACCGTGAAGTACTCCGCGTCCGCGTCCAGGAACGCCGGGTCCGCCGCCACGAGCCTGCCGCTGGGCATGCGGAGCTTCCCGGCGTCTTGGAGTTCGACCTCGACGAGGCGGTGGTCGCCGTTCAGCGAGTAGCGCGTGCCCGCGGTGAACATCTCGTCAATGCCGGAAGGGCGCAGCGGAACCGACGGCCGCCAAGGACGTTCGTCGACCGGCAGCGACGGATCGGCGTCGGGCGCGTCCGGGGTCCGGAGGGTCAACGGCCCCGAATTCGCGAGAGGCTCCCAGTCACCGAAGGCGGGCTTCGGCATCGTCAGCTCCGACACCTGCTTGCTCACCTGGCCACTGCTGGAGCCGCCGCCGTAACCCTGAGGCGCCTGATGTATCCATCCCTTGCCGTCCGGGCCGAAGGACATCTCCAGATGGCCGGCGCTCTTCTTGTCGAACTCCTCCTGGTCGTCGAACCGGTAGGTCCACTGCTCGACCTTCATGAGGAACAGCGCGCCGTCCTCCAATACCCGGAACTCGAAGAAACCCCTGCGCCTGCCCGACTCGTCGAACTGCACCGTGCGGGCGAAGCAGTGCTTCCACGCGATTTCGAGGAGCACCAGCGGCACCTCGGTGCCAGGACGTACCAAGGCGACGGCGTACTGCTCTCCGGCGGCGTCGCGCCCGCGCGCGGTGCCGGACGAGAGTCTTCCGATCACCGCGCCGGCGGCCGGATCCCAGCCTTCGCAATAGACGACGTCCAGCAAGGTCCCCTCAGACATGAGGCGGAACCTAGCGTGAACCACCGACAAAACCCAGGGCTATTCACGGATCGCATAGTCACCGAACGCCGGTTCCAGCAACTCGAAAGCCCGTCGTGTCGCCTTCGTCAGCGCTTTGGCGATCTCGGCGTTGCTCTCGCCGGCATGCGAGCGCCGGAGGACCTCGCGGAAGAGGACGCGGTCGATCGCGTTGAGCTCGGCGGCGGCCATGATCGGGGTGACGTCGTCCGGGGCGGCTCCGGTCTCGCTCGCGAGCAGTTCCGCGAGCGCCGCTTCCCGCAGTTCGTGCAGTTCACGCAGCCGGGCGGTCAGGGTCGGGCTCTCCAGCACCATTTTGGCGAAAACCGGCCCGGTGAAGCCGATCACGGGCGAGTGCTCGGCCACCGCGTCCAGGAAGGTGCGCCGTAGTGCGGCCAGCGCCGACTCACCCGGCTTCCGGTCCCGGACGGCGTTCGCCAGCCCGTTGGTGAACTCCTCGTGCTGGTCGAGCGCCAGGTCCTCCTTGCGTGCGAAGTAGTTCGTGACGGTCTTCTTCGCGACTCTCGCCGCCGCGGCGATCTCGGCGATCGTCGTCTCTTCGAACCCCTTCTCGATGAAGAGCAGCGTCGCCTGGTCGGAGATCAGCTGCCGTGTCTCCTGCTTCTTGAGCTCGCGCAAACCCACATCCGTGCTGGTCATGAGCGAAGTTTACCACCGTCGTAAAAATATCCTTGACTTACGGTGCGTCGGATGTAAACTTACGTCCGTACTACCGACCAGTGAGAGAAGAGGCTCCTTGACCGCTCGAATCCCCCAAGGCAACGAAGGCGCCAACCGCGCCCAGGCCCGCCGGAACGACCGTCGTCACCAGCAGCCGTTCCCGGGCCGCTCGATGCCGGCGCGCCGCTCGATCGGCGTCCCGCGCCGCCGGTCGTACTGACCGGCCCGCTTCTCCGAAACCCACCGCCGACCCGAAGGGGATAGCCCATGAACGTCCTTGCCTCCACCGTCTCGCTGACCGTCGACGACGTCGCCGCATCCAGCCGTTTCTTCACCGAGCACTTCGGCTTCACCGAGCAGATGGCCGCGGAGGGCTTCGTCTCCCTCGGGCACGAAACCGCGAAGATGACCATCGTCCTGCTTCGGGCGGGGATCGAGGTCCTTCCGGAGAACCTGCGTCAGCAGCGTGCGTCCGGGGTTATCGTGGCCTTCACGGTCGAGGACCTCGAAGCCGAGGAGAAGCGCCTGCGCGAAGAGGGTGTCGAGATCACGTTGCCGCTGCGGGAAGAGCCGTGGGGAGAGCGCCTCCTTATGGTCACCGACCCGAACGGCGTGCCCGTGGAACTCGTGGAATGGGTGCAGCAGTAAGGAAATTCGCGGCGGGGCTTGGTCCACAGTGGACCAAGCCCCGCTTTTCGTGTCTTGGCCTACTTCATCGTGGCGAGCTGGATCAGGTTGCCGCAGGTGTCGTCGAAGACGGCGGTGACCACGGGCCCCATGTCGACGGCGTCCTGCGTGAACTCGACGCCCAGGCCCTTGAGCCGGTCGACCTCGGCGTACACGTCGTCGACGGCGAACTGGGTGAACGGGATGCCGTCGTCGGTCAGTGCCTGCTTGAACGGCTTCGCCGCGGGGTGGCCGTCCGGCTCCAGTAGCAGTTCGACACCGTCGG
Organism: Amycolatopsis lurida; assembly: GCF_900105055.1. Taxonomy (NCBI): domain Bacteria; kingdom Bacillati; phylum Actinomycetota; class Actinomycetes; order Pseudonocardiales; family Pseudonocardiaceae; genus Amycolatopsis; species Amycolatopsis lurida. The sequence goes on along the minus strand of NZ_FNTA01000004.1, from coordinate 3,366,224 downwards.
GGTTAGCGGGGGAGACCACGGTGAGCCAGCGGGCGTCGCCGGTGGGCACGTCGTGTTTCTTGATGAACCCCAGCTTTTCGGTGTAGAACTCCAGCGCCTTGGCCTGGTCGTCGACGAAGACGCTGGTGATGTTGATCCGGATCACGGGTTCGGTTCCTCTCGGTCGATGGGCCACCGCTCGACGATCGACCGCAACGGGCTCGTGTCGATGTGGTGGAACTTGTAGCGGCCCTGTCGCCGGGTGTGCACCAAGCCCGCCTGTTCGAGCATTGCGAGATGCTGCGAGATGGCCTGCCGTGACGAGGCCAGGCCGTGTTTCATGGTCAGCCTGCCGCAGATCTCGAACAGGGTTTGACCGTCCTTTTCGGTCAGCTCGTCCAGGATGGTGCGTCGCGTCGCGTCGCCGATCGCCTTGAACAGGTCGCCGTCCACGCCGCAGTTATAGGCAAGTCGTCACTTGCCTGTCAACCTCAGGGCTCAGGAACCGAGGTACCGCAGGATCGCGAGGACGCGACGGCTGTACCCGGCGGTGCTGGCCAGTCCGAGCTTGTCGAAGATGGCGTTCACGTGCTTCTCGACGGCGCTCAGCGACACGAACAGCGACTCGGCGATCCCGGCGTTCGTGTGGCCCTGCGCCATTTTCTCCAGCACTTCGCGCTCGCGGACGGTCAGTTTCGCGAGCGGATCGGTGTGTGTGGTCCGCGCGAGCAGCCGCCGGACGACCTCCGGATCGAACGCCGCCCCGCCCGCGGCGACGCGGTCGAGCGCGTCCAGGAATTCGCCCACTTGAGCGACCCGGTCCTTCAGGAGATAGCCGACGCGCTCACCGTCGCCGGTGATCAACTCGGCGGCGTAGCGCTTCTCGACGTACTGCGAGAGCACCAGCACCCCGATTTCCGGCCAGCGTTGCCGGATCTCGAGCGCCGCGCGAAGCCCCTCGTCGGTATGGGTCGGCGGCATACGGACGTCGGTGACGATCACGTCCGGCTGATAGGCGGCCGTCGTCGAGAGGAGCGCGTCACCGTCGCCGACCGACGCCACGACCTCGTGCCCCTCTTCGGCCAGCAGGCGGACCAGCCCCTCGCGCAGCAGGGTCGAGTCCTCGGCGAGGATCACCCGCACGGCAGCACCGCCGTCACCACGGTCGGGCCGCCGGGCGGACTGTCCACAGTGAACTCCCCATCCGCGGCCGCGACGCGCCGGGCGAGGCCGGAAAGGCCGCCGCCGGACTCCCGGGCCCCGCCCGTGCCGTCATCGGTGATCCGCACCCGCACCCTGTCCCCGTCTCGTTCGGCCTCGATGTCGATCCGCGTCGCCGCGGCGTGCTTGATCGTATTGGTGACCGCCTCGGACGCGACGAAGTAGACGACGGTCTCGATGGCCGCCGGTGGCCGTTCCGGCAGGTCGACCCGCAGGTGGACCGGGACCCCCGAGCGTTCCGCGAGCGCTTCCAGCGCGGGATGCAGCCCGTCCGCGTCCAGCGCGATCGGATACACCCGCCACGAGACCTCGCGCAGGTCGACGAGGGCGCGCTGGGATTCCTCGTGCGCTTGCCGGAGCAGGTCCGACGCGTGCGCCGGGTCGGTGGCCCGCCGTGCCCGGCCGAGCAGCATCCCGAGCGCGACGAGCCGCTGCTGGACGCCGTCGTGCAGATCCCGTTCGATCCGGCGGCGCTCACCGTTGACCGCCTCGACCACCTCGGCCCGGCTTGTCGCGAGTTCGGAGACCCGGCGGCGCAACTGTTCCTTCTTGCTGGGCCCGAAAAAGTGCCTCGCCAATCTGGCGTCCAGTGTCGCGGCTCCGAGAAGCCCCTGCAAAGCGAGGAAAACAAGCAGCGCGCCGACGAGTCCGGTGGTGAGCGGGTCGTACCAGTCGGCAGGCGCTCCCCCGCCGGGGGACTGACCGGTGAGGAGCTGAGAGGCGATGATCACGCCGGATCCGGCGCCCAGCACGGTCATGAGGAAGATCGCGGCGCACAGCAGTCCGATGACGCATCGCGGGACGAGGTAGGCCATCGCGCGACGGCCGGTGTAGTCCGTGGCGTTCTCCTCGCCGAAGTACTTCTCCAGCCGCCGCCGTTCCACTTCGGACAGTACGCGCGCACCGGCGAAGACGGGCTGCCGCAGGGCGGGAATCGTGAGCGCCAAGCCGCCGAAGAGCACGTAGAAGAACTCCGCGACGGAGGTCATGGCGCCGATCGCCAGGCCGAGGGTGCCGCGGAGTGCTTTGCGCAGGTAGCGGCGCATCGCTGCCGGAAAAGGCATAGCGCCAGGTTAGCGGGGTATCCGAAGGGCGGTATTGCGGTTTTCCGCAGTGATCTGTGCCGCTTCACCGCAGGGTGCGGAACCCGGGTGATTCGTACGTTCGTTGGCAACTGCAGACGACCACGAAAGGCCGCCATGAACCTCCTGCTCGCCCAAACCGCCAGCGAATCGATGGGAGGACTCGCCGGCTGGGCGGTGTCACTGATGGACGCGCTGGGCGGTCCGGGTGCCGCGATCATCGTCGGCCTGGACAACCTGTTCCCGCCGATCCCCAGCGAACTGGTGCTCCCGCTCGCCGGGTTCTCCGCCAGCCAGGGCACGTTCACCCTGGTGGAAGCGCTGGTGTGGACGACGTTCGGCTCGGTCGCGGGCGCGATCATCGTGTACTACCTCGGACAGCTGCTTGGCCGCGACCGCACCCGCCGCTGGATGGCGAAGATCCCGCTGGTGAAGACCTCCGACTTCGACAAGACCGAGGCCTGGTTCCAGAAACACGGCACCAAGGCGGTGTTCTTCGGCAGGATGGTGCCGATCTTCCGCAGCCTCATCTCGCTGCCCGCCGGGATCGAGCGCATGCCGTTCTGGCGGTTTCTGGCCCTGACCACGCTGGGCAGCCTGATCTGGAACACGGTGTTCGTGCTGGCGGGCTACGGCCTCGGGGAAAGCTGGCACCTGGTCGAGAAATACGCCGGGTTCTTCCAGTACTTCGTGATCGCCGCCGTGGCGGTCGCGGTGACCCTCTTCGTGGTGAACCGCCTGCGCGAGAAGAACCGCACCAACGCCTGAACCGCGTGCGGGGCGCCCGGCCGGGCGCCCCGCACGCGGTATGGACTCGAAAAGGGACACGCGTGAACCCGCCCGGCCGAAGGCCCCGCTATCGCGGCGCGGGTTCACCAACAGGCACTCAGGAACGGAAGGGGCCGGTCACCTCGTAGGTGATCCCGCCGGAGGACGAACCGGAGGTACCGCGTTGCGACGAGAAGTACAGCCGGTTCCCCGCCGGGGTGAACGCGGGGCCGCAGATCTCCGACGAGCTCTGGCCGTTGATCCGCAGGAACGGCGCCACGATGTCGTTCGGCGTGATGATGCAGATCTCCATGTTGCCGCCGTCTTCGGCGACGAACAGGTCACCCGAGGAGGTGCCGGTGACGTTGTCGACGCCGGTCAGCGGGGCCGAGCCGGGGCTGACCAGCGAGTCGTCGTAGGCCAGCTCGTAGGTGTTGTTCGTGAGGTTGAGCTGCCAGACGCGGTTGTCACCTTTGGTGGTGAACCACGCGGTGTCGTTGGCGTAGTGCAGTCCTTCGCCGCCGCTGAACCGCTTCGCGCCGGACACCTGGTTGCGGGTGGCGGTGGGGGAGCCGTCAGGGTCGGGCACGTTCGCCCAGGTGAAGCTGCCCGAGGTCCCCGTGCCCGCCTTCAGCACCTGCAGTGTTCCGGCGGAGAGGTTGCCCCACGTCGTCGGGACGAAGCGATAGAAACAGCCGTCCGAGGTGTCCTCGGTCAGGTAGACGACCTTGCGCACCGGGTCGGCCGCCGCCGCCTCGTGCTTGAACTTCCCCATCGCGGGCCGCTGGACGGCGGCCGTGGCCGGGCCGTTCGGCTGGCACTCGTAGACGAACCCGAGGTCGATCTCCTCGCAGGAAAGCCAGGTGTTCCAAGGAGTCTTGCCGCCCGCGCAGTTTTGGCGCGTGTTCGAGAGGATGCGGTGGGCGCCGGTGATGTTCCCGCTCGCGTCGAATTTGATCGCGCTCGCCCCGCCGCCGGGCGTGATCTCCGAATTCGACACGTAGATCCAGCCGCTGCCGTCGGCGAACACCGCGCCGCCGTCCGGGGCGCTGTGCCAGGTGTACCCGGTGTTCGCGACCTGCTGGCCGGACCGCGCGATGACGCGGCTGGTGAATCCCGCCGGCAGCTGGATCCCGTTCGCGTCGGCCGCCTGGAGCGCGCCGTACGGGCTGGGTCCATTCTGGGCGGGCGCGGCGAGAGCCGCTCCCGAGAGCCTGTTTCCGAACGCCGTGACACCGGCGCCGACCACGGCCGCGCGCAGGAAATTCCGTCGCTTCACTCATGCCTCCGAGACATCCGCTGATGTGGTGGTGCGGGAAGGAGCGGGTCGGAGAGTACGGGCGGAACGGGACTTCCAGGTGAATTCGCGGCGTATTCACCGCGAGAAGAGAACTTTCGTAGGGAACCCTCGTTCAGCACGATTTCCCGGGCTTTGCGGAGCCCCGGCGCGTCGGCCCCGCCGCGCTGTTCCGCGACGGCCAAAGCGAGCAGTATCCGATCGATCGGCGCGCATCCGCCATTGCGGTGGTGGCGACGTCCGATCAGGTGACGCCACTCCGCGAGATACTCGTCGATCCCCGGCTCTCCGGGAACCGACCGGAGCAGCGCGCGCAGCAGGGCCCTCATCTGGTTTTCATTGCCGGGCAAGGTGTTCCGGGCCAGCAGGTCGGCCAAGGTGCTGCGGGACCAACCGGTCGCGGCGGCCAGCGCGCGGATGCTGAGGCCGCTTCGGTCGCGAAGTTCACGCAGCCGCGCCATGAACTCCGATTCGGTGTTCACCTGGGTACCCTGGCGGGCACAGGGTGGCGGAGAACGGCGCCGAACAGGGCGATGGCGATGCCCGCGGCGATCGAGGCACTGGTGCCGGCGAAGGTCAGCGCCGCGGTGAAACCGGTGAGAATGCTCAGACAGACGATCTGACCGGCTGAAACGCACCTGCGCCTCGGCCGCAACGGGGAAAGAATTCCTTGACTCATGACCTTGCCCTCTCAAGGATCACGCACCCCTGCTGGGTGGCACGCAATACACGTTATCAAAATGTGATAGGGAGTTTAAGGCGAAGCAATGTCCGGGTTCGTCCGGATCTCGGAACGCCGAAAGCCCCGGATCCTGGGCAGGATCCGGGGCTTCAGGGCTGTCGGGCCTCGCGCTGTTACGCCGCCTGGGCGACCGGAGCCGTCGCCGGGGCCAGCGCGATGTCCAGGACGTCGCGGACGTTCGCCACGGCGTGGACGTCCAGCTGCGCCAGCACTTCGGCAGGCACGTCGTCCAGATCGGGTTCGTTGCGCTGCGGGATGATCACCGTCTTCATCCCCGCCCGGTGCGCGGCGAGCAGCTTCTGCTTGACCCCGCCGATCGGCAGCACGCGCCCGGTCAGCGACACCTCACCGGTCATCGCGACGTCCGACTTCACGACCCGGCCGGAAAGCAGGGACGCCAGCGCGGTCGTCATCGTGATTCCGGCGCTCGGCCCGTCCTTGGGCACCGCGCCCGCCGGGACGTGCACGTGGATGCCGCGGTCCTTCAGATCGCCGACCGGCAGTTCCAGCTCGGCGCCGCGCGAGCGCAGGTACGACAACGCGATCTGCACCGACTCCTTCATCACGTCACCCAGCTGGCCGGTCAGCGACAGCCCGGTCGAGCCCGACTCCGGATCCGCCAGCGACGCCTCGATGTAGAGGACGTCACCGCCGGCGCCGGTCACGGCCAGGCCGGTCGCCACACCAGGGGTCGACGTGCGCTGCGTCGACGCGGGCAGTGAGGATTCAGGCAGGTGCCGCGGGCGGCCGAGGTAGGTCTCGAGGCCGTCGGCGTCGATCGTCAGCGGCAGCTCGACCTCGTCCAGTGCGACCTTGGTCGCCACCTTCCGCAGCACCTTCGCGATGGTCCGGTTCGCGTTGCGCACCCCGGCTTCCCGCGTGTACTCGGCGGCGATGCGGCTGAACGCGCCGTCGGTCAGCGTGACGTCGTCCTTGCCGAGACCGGCACGCTCCAGCTCGCGGGGGAGCAGGTGGTCGCGGGCGATGGTGACCTTCTCGTGCTCGGTGTAGCCGTCGAGGGTGACCAGCTCCATCCGGTCCAGCAGCGGGCCGGGGATGGTCTCGAGCGCGTTCGCCGTCGCCAGGAACACGACGTCGGACAGGTCCAGCTCGACCTCGAGGTAGTGGTCGCGGAAGGTGTGGTTCTGCTCCGGGTCCAGCACCTCCAGCAGCGCGGCCGTCGGGTCGCCGCGGTAGTCGGCGCCGACCTTGTCGATCTCGTCGAGCAGCACGACCGGGTTCATCGACCCGGCTTCCTTGATGGCGCGGACGATCCGGCCGGGCAGCGCGCCGACGTAGGTGCGGCGGTGACCGCGGATCTCGGCCTCGTCGCGGATGCCACCGAGCGCGACCCGGACGAACTTGCGGCCCATCGCCTTCGCCACGGACTCGCCGAGCGACGTCTTGCCGACCCCGGGAGGGCCGGCGAGCGCCAGCACCGCCCCCGAACGACGGCCGCCGACCGGGCCGAGCCCCGACTCCGCGCGACGCTTGCGCACGGCCAGGTACTCGATGATGCGTTCCTTCACGTCGTCGAGACCGGCGTGGTCGGCGTCGAGGATGTCGCGCGCGGCCGCGATGTCGTGGACGTCGGTGGTGCGCTCGTTCCACGGCAGTTCGAGGACGGTGTCCAGCCACGTGCGGATCCAGCCGCCCTCCGGGGACTGGTCGGAGGTCCGCTCCAGTTTGTCCACTTCGGACAGTGCGGCCTTCTTGACCGCTTCCGGCAGTTCGGCGGCCTCGACGCGGGCGCGGTAGTCGTCGTCGTTCGCGGTCCCGTCGAGTTCGCCCAGCTCCTTGCGGATGGCTTCGAGCTGGCGGCGCAGCAGGAACTCCTTCTGCTGCTTCTCCATGCCCTCCTGGACGTCCTTGCGGATGGTGTCGGTGACCTCGAGCTCGGCCAGCTGCTCGCGGCTCCATTCGAGCGCCTTCTCCAGCCGCGTGGAGACGTCGAGCGTGGTCAGCAGTTCGAGCTTCTGCTCGGTCTTCAGGTAGGACGAGTTGCCCGCCAGGTCGGCGAGCGCGGATGGCTCCTCGACCTCCTGGACGGCGTCGATCATCTGCCAGCCGCCGCGCTGCTGCAGGATCGCGATGACGACGGACTTGTACTCGGACGCGAGCTTCGCGGAGTTGTCGTCGGTGGTCTCGGCGGCGACCTCGGCGTGCACCCAGCGGGCGGCGCCGGGACCGTCGGCGATGTGGCCGACGACGGCGCGGCGGGTGCCGCGCAGCAGTACCGCGGTCTTGCCGCCGGGCACACGCCCGATGCGCTCGACGGTCGCGATGGTGCCGAGTCCGGCGTACTCGCCGTGGACGCGGGGGACGATCAGCACTTCGGCCTTCGTGGCGGCGCTGGACCGGATCCCCGGGAAGGAAGCCTGGGCAGGCGTGGTGGCCTGGGCGGACTCCACCGCGGCGCGCGTCTCCGTGTCGGCGAGGTCGAGCGGGACGATCATGCCCGGCAGCACGACGTCGTCATCGAGCGGGAGGACGGGCAGGAGGCGGTTGTCGGTCATCTGTGCACTCCTCGGTTAGTTGAGTCTGTCTAGCTCAACTCTCCGATCGACCCGTTTGTTTCCTTTCCGCGTTCGCCGTCAGCGATCACCCTGCCCTCCGACCTCTAGCGCGCAACGCGTCGCGTTTAGGGGGCTAAACGCGACGTGTTGGACGCAAAGGTCGGATGTCAGGGGTGGACGGCGACCCCGCACCAAGCGAACGGCCGGGCACCTTCCTCGTCCCGCCGCAGCTCCCGCACCGGCCGCCAGTCGGGTAGGTGGACGACGCCGGGCTCCAGCAGCGGCCAGTCCCCGAAGAGCGGCTCGATCTCTTCGCGGTCCCGCATCCACACCGGGTTGCTCGTCTTCCGGTACTGCTCGACCATCCAGTGGAGCCCGTCGGCGTCCTGGCCCGTCTGGCCGCCGAAGCTCATATGCGACAGCCCCAGCCAGCTGCCGGGCGCCAGCGCGTTCCGATAGGTCGCGACGAGCGCGGGCGGATCGTCGTGCGGCCCGGCGAAATGCAGGACGGCCATCATCATCAGGCACACCGGCTGGTCGAAATCGATCAGCCGCAGCGTCTCCGGATGCCGCAGGACGTCCTTCGGCCGCCGCATGTCCGCCTGGATGATCCCGGCCCAGTCGGTCGCCTCGTGCCGTTCGAGGATCAGCTCCGCGTGCGCCACCGCCACTGGCTCGTAGTCGACGTACACGACCTTCGCCGTATCGCCCGGCTCCAGTTCCTCCTGGACGATCTCGTGCACGTTCCCGGCGGTCGGGACACCGGAGCCCAGATCGATGAACTGCCGGATCCCGGCGTTCAAGGCCGCGCGCACGACCCGGTTCATGAACTCGCGGTTGTGCCGCGCGCCGGGTTTGACCCACCGCCACTGCTTTTCCAGCGCACGGGCGAACTCGCGGTCGACCGCCCAGTTGTGGGTCCCGCCGAGGAACCAGTCGTAGATCCTCGCCGCGGAAGGCTTTTCGGTGTCGACCCCGGTCGGCGCCACCGGGGCCGCGTCATCGTCCCTCTTCACGAAATGAGCCTATCGGGATCAGGGCACCGCGGGTCGGCGCTGCCAGTACGTCCAGAGCGGCCGGTAGCCCTGCGCGTACCAGAACGGCGTCGAGCGCGGGTTCGCCAACGCGTGGTGCAGCAGCACGGCTTCGGTGCCGCATTCGTCGAAGACCTGGTGCGCGTGCGCGGCGAGCGCCGTCCCCACTCCGCTCGATCGCGCCGGTTCGGCGACCGCCAGCGACGACAGATAGCCGACGCGGTCGGCCGCCACCCGGCCGCCGATCCACCCCGTCTCGCCGGGGAACTGCACCCGGACCATGCCCAGCGGGCGGCCGTACAGTTCGGCGATCCACAACGTCGGATTTTCGCGGCCGACGTGTTTCGACAGCTCCGCCGTGATCGTTTCCTCCGCGCCTTCGCGCAAAGTGACAGAACCGAACTGCGCGTCATAACGCTGCAATTCCAGTTCGAGTCCGACGGCGGTTTCGAGATCATCCGCCACGGCGGGCCGGATGTGCACTCCGGGAGTGGCGGGCGGTCCCGTCACGGCGAGCCGGTCGGCCGGGCGGACCGCGATCACCAGCACCGGCGCGAAGCCGCGGCGCAGCAGTTCGGCCGAGCCGGGGGAGTCCCGGCTGGGCCGCACCACGGTCGCCGCGGTCTCGACATCCCCAGGTGGGGCCACGGTCTTCAGATGTTCATCCCATCGGGTGAGTAATGCGTCAAGGGCCGCTTCCGGGCGTGGTCCGGTGAGTCGCGCTTCGAGGCGATGTTCGACGAGCGCCCGCCACGGAGAGTCAACAGAATCGGGACCCGCCTCGGTCCGTACCGACAATCCGGCGGCGGCCGAGTCGCCTGCCGTCGCGGAGAGTGACACGGAGCCCTCGACAGGCTCCAGTGCAGGCATTTCGGGGAGCAGGGCGTCCACGGTGGCGAGCCGCTCGGCATGCCCGGCGGCGATGGCGTGGCTATTCATAGGGCTATTCAAGCCCCTACTCACGGGTCCGCCGGGAACTTCACGAGATCGGCCGGGGCGTGGCGCCAGGTGACTTCCGGTAGTCGGAAGGAACGCGAATAACGCTCCCATTTCACCCCTTGGTCCACGCAGGTCAGCGCGACGCGCCCATTGTTAACCCTGGGGTGATCTCATACTGTCTCGAATGGGACTCGGGTACGCCCTCCGGGGTACTGTATTGCCCTCGTCCCCGAGGTCGCGGTAGGACAAGACCGGTTGGGCAGCCGGGAAGGAAGGTCGGATGCCGGACACGAACGGCAGGCCCGGGAGCGCCGCACAGGCGGCAGCGGGCAAGGGAGGCGCCGTTACGGAGGCTCGTACCGACGAGCGACGATTCCGCGTCTACACCTTCGCGGTCCTCACCATGGGCATCGCCGCCGCGGCCGCGGTCAGTCTCTGGCTGGACTTCGAGGCTTCGGACGACCTGTTGTGGATCGGGCCGATCCTCGCGCTCGCGTTCCTCCTCGCCGAGCAGCTCGGCATCAACGTCGACGTCCGCAGCGGTATCTCGTGGACGATCTCGTTCACCGAGATCCCGCTGGTCATCGGATTCTTCGTCGCTCCCTTCGAAGTCGTGCTCGCCGCCCATCTCGCGGCGGGCATCGGGACCTTGCTGGCCCGCAAGGTCGCGGGCCGCGTGCTCTACAACGCCGGCGCCTTCCTGCTGGAGATCACCGGCGCGTTCGCCGTGGCAGGACTGGTGAAGCAGGCCTCCGGCGCCCACGACATGACCTGGATCGCCGCGCTGGCGGGCACTTTGACCGCGCCACTGGTCAGCACGCTGCTCGCGCTCGCCGCCGTCCGCGTGCTGCGCCGACGGATGCGGGTCAGCACCGCGATCCGGCTGACCGGCCGCATCCTCGTCGTCGGCTTCGTCAACGCTTCGGTCGGTCTTTCCGGATATTTGGTCATTTCCGGGACGCCGAAGGCCTGGCCGCTCGTACTGGCCGTCTTCCTCGGGCTCACCGCTTTGTACTGGGCGTACTCGGACCTGCTCCGTGAGCAGCGCGACATGGAAGCGCTGTCCGACGTGAGCCTGATGGTCGCGCGATCCGGTCAACAGGCCGCCGCGCGGCCCGCCGGGCGAGCCGACGAACTCGTCGGCGGGGTCGACGTCCGTGAATGGGCGACCATCGCCGAACGCATCAAGGACCAGCTCGCCGCCGGCCGGGTCGTGCTCAGGCTGCGGCTGGAACCGAAGGACACCATGCGGATGGTCGTCGCGGGCGACGAACTGCCGCCCGTCGACCCGGCCGCCGACGACCCGCTGCTGCGCCTGCCCGGCGCGCACGTCCGGCATTTCCGGATCACCGAAGCCAATCCCGACGTCCGCTCCGCGTTGCTCGACCGCGGCGCGCAGGAGGCGCTGGTCGTCCCGTTGCGCAGCGCGAACCAGCTCCTCGGCGTCGTCGAAGCGCACGACAGGCTGTCCCGCTGGCGCGGGTTCGGCAAGTACGACGTCCAGCTGCTGGGCACGATGGCCAGCCACCTCGCGACGTCGCTGGACAACCGGCGCCTCCTCGCGACCCTGCGCCACGACGCCTACCACGACCCGCTGACCGGCCTGCTCAACCGGCCGGGCTTCCGCCAGGTCGCCAAGGAACCGTTGCGGGAACAGGTCGACGCGGTCGTGCTCCGGATCGACCTCGACGTCTTCTCCACCGTCAGCGACGCACTCGGCTACGTGTGGGCCGACCGGATGGTCATCGCCGCGGGCCGCCGGATCCGTGACGCGCTCGGCCCCGACGTCCCGCTCGCCAGGCTCGAAGGCGCGTCCTTCGCGGCGCTCCTCGTCGGCTGCGCGCCGGAACGCGCCCAGGCCGCCGCGGAACTGCTGCGCGCGGAGCTCGTCGCCCCGTACCCGGTGGACCGGCTCTCCGTCGAAGCCAACGCGATGATCGGCTACGCCACTTCGTCGGCGGAAGACGACGACCAGGTCGACGTCGACGGGCTCCTGCAGCGCGCCGACGTCGCCGTCCGCGCGACCAAGGGCGGCGAAGAGGTCCGCGGCTACATGGCCAGCATGGGCCAGATCTTCATGCGCCGGTTCCAGATGGTCACGCAGTTCCGGCAGTCGCTGGAAGAAGGCCAGCTGAGCGTCCACTACCAGCCGAAGATCACCTTGCCGAACCGCCAGATCCAAGGCGTCGAGGCGCTCGTGCGCTGGGTGCATCCGGAGTTCGGCAGGCTCGGCCCCGACGAGTTCGTCCCAGCGATCGAAGCGGCAGGCCTCATCGGTGTCCTGACGTCGTTCGTGCTCGAAGAGTCATTGAAGCGCGTGCGCAAATGGCTCGACGAAGGTCTGCGCATCTCCGCCGCGGTGAACCTGTCGGTGCGGAACCTGGCCGACGAGGACTTCCCGACGAAGGTCGCGCGTGAACTCGACCGCTTCGGCATCCCGCCCGAGCTGCTCACCTTCGAGCTGACCGAGTCGGGTGTGATGTCCGACCCGCAGAAGGCGCTGCCGATCCTGCGGGAGCTGCACTCCCTGGGCATCGTGCTCGCCGTCGACGACTTCGGCACCGGCTACTCGTCGCTGGCGTACCTGCGGCAGCTCCCGGTCGACCAGGTCAAGATCGACAAGAGCTTCGTCCTCGGCATGGGCACCGACCTCGGTGACCTCGCCGTGGTGCGCTCCATCGTCGAACTGGGCCACTCGCTCGGCCTCACGGTCGTGGCGGAGGGTGTCGAGGAGGATGTCGCGCGGGATCAGCTCGAGGCGATGGGGTGTGACGTGGCACAGGGCTACCTCATCTCGCGGCCGCTGCCGGAGGACCGCCTGGAGGCATGGCTGCAGGCTCGCACGGCACGCTCGCCGGGGCGGCACTCCGAGACCGTCCTGACCCTGCTGACCTGAGGTTTTGCGGTACTCGGCCCCCCGGTTAAGACCCCTGAACCAGTCTGCTAATCTTTCCAAGTCCTCGCGAGAGGCAAGGCCCCTTTAGCTCAGTCGGCAGAGCGTTTCCATGGTAAGGAAAAGGTCTACGGTTCGATTCCGTAAAGGGGCTCAGAACCTCAGCCGCGTCACGCAAGCGTGTCGCGGCCAGGTTCATGTAAGGCGGTGTAGCTCAGCTGGCAGAGCAAGCGGCTCATAATCGCTGTGTCGCCGGTTCAAGTCCGGCCACCGCTACGCGGTAATCCTGGGTATCCCAGGCCTAGTAGAGAAGGAAATGCTGTGGCTGCCACTGACGTGCGACCGAAGATCACGCTCGCGTGTGAGGAGTGCAAGCACCGCAACTACATCACCAAGAAGAACCGGCGCAACAACCCGGATCGCCTGGAGATGAAGAAGTTCTGCCCGAACTGCGGTACGCACCGGACTCACAAAGAGACCCGCTGAGCGTCTAGCGGTTCTACCTGTCTCACCCGAAGCCGCCCTGGTCACCAGGGCGGCTTCGGGTTTTTCCGGGTTCGGTAGCCTGCTCGGGTGGCCTTGGACCAGTCGTTCACCGGGCGGGTGTACCCGCCGACCAGTACCTATGAAGTGAGTCGCGAGAAGATCCGGGAGTTCGCCGACGCGCTCGGCGACGCGAACCCGCTCTACCGCGACACCGAAGCGGCGAAGGCGGCCGGCTACCCCGACGTCATCGCGCCGCCGACGTTCCTGACGATCATCAACCTCGCCTCGATCAACGCGATCGTCTCGGACCCCGAGCTGGGTCTCGACTATTCGCGGATGGTCCACGGCGACCAGCGGTTCACCTACACGCGGCCGGTGCACGCGGGCGACGTCCTGTCGCTCACCACGTACATCGACAACATCATGACCCGCGCCGGGAACGACTTCATCAACCTGCGCGCCGAGATCTCCGGCGCCGACGGCGGCCCGATCGCCACCACGAACGCCCAGCTCGTGGTCCGAGGGGAGGACGCGTGAGCACGTTCACCGCCGGGGAAGAACTGACCCCGCTGACCATCGACGTCACCCGCGACCAGCTGGTGCGCTACGCCGGCGCCTCGCTGGACTTCAACCCCATCCACTGGAACGAGGCCTTCGCCAAGGAGGTCGGCCTGCCGGACGTCATCGCGCACGGGATGCTGACGATGGCGCTCGGGGCGCGGCTCGTCACCGACTGGCTCGGCGACCCCGGCCGCCTCGTCGACTACTTCGCGCGCTTCACGCGCCCCGTGGTCGTGCCGAACGACGGCGCGGCGACGATCGAGTTCACCGGGAAGGTCGCCGTGGTCAACAACGACGGCACCGCCCGCGTCGACATCACCGCCAAGTTCGAGGGCAAGGCCGTCCTGGGCAAGGCGCAGGCGGTCGTCCGCGTCTGACCTCAAGCCCTCGTGAGTGGCAAGGACGGTTAGAACCGTCCTTGCCACTCACGAGGCCAGCTTGAGCAGCTTTCCGATGACCTCCGCCATCCCTTCCGCACCCCGCGCGTTCGGGTGCAGCGGCGCCGCGGGTACGGAGGGAGCGGGGCCTTCGATCCATCGCCGGTTCGCGGCACTGCACATGTCCCGCCCCTTGCTCGCTGTCGACATGTCGGCGAAGCCCGCTTCGTGGTCCTTCGCCGTCTCTTGCAGCACGGTGTTCAGTCGTTTCAGCGAGTCGCGGAAGTACGCCACGTCCCCCGCGCCGACCGGTAGGACCGGCCAGCAACCGGCGTCGTCGTCCGGAAGCACCGTCGGGTATCCCACGACCACGATGCGCGCCGAAGGGGCTTTCGAGCGGATCTGGTCCAGGATTCCGCCGAGCCGCCCCGCCGCGGCGGTGATCCGCTCGGCCAGCTGGTCGCGCCCGCCCGCGGTCAGCTGGGTCTTACAGGGCGAAGCGGTCTGCACCTGCGTCGAGCACTGGCTCGCGAAGCCGACGAAGCCCACGTCGTTGCCGCCGATGCCGACGGTCACGAGAGTCGTGTCGCCGTCGACGGCGTCGAGCTGCGGAGCGTTCGTGCCGTCGCGGGTCTTCTGCTCACCGGTGAGATGTTCGGTCGTGGCGCCGCCGCAGCTCGCGTCGACGAACTCGGCCGGGCGCAGCTTCGCGGCGAGCAGGCTCGGATAGTTGTTGTCCGAGCGGTCGCAACCCGGCGGCGCGCCCACGGGCCGTCCGGTGCCAGGCGAAGCCGTGTAGGAATCCCCCAGCGCCACGTACCGTCCTGAGCCGTCCGAAACGGTCACTCCGGCAGGTGTCACCGACGTCCCACGCTCCCACAGGTGGTAAGCGATCCCCAGGGCGGACAGCACGATCACCAGGAAGAGGCAGCCTCCGCCCGTTCTCCGCTGCGTCACCCGTTCGTTGTACGCGACCTGGGTCACCTTTGTCACCGGTCCGCTCGTCGGTGAACGACGCGTGAACGGGTGATCTCCGGTTGCCTGAGACATGGATCACATTCAAAGTGGGCGGGTACCTGGCACCGAGGAAAGGCGAAAACGTGAGCCTGAACTTGACCAAGCTGGTCGACAAGGCGTGGGAGGACAAGGGGATCAACGAGCTGCTGGACGCGCCCCCGTCCGCACTCGAGGGCCTCACCAAGAAGCACGACGAACTCCTCGCCGAGCTCAAGATCAAGACCGTCCGGGACCTCGGCAACTGGAAGTACGCCGCTAAGGCCCACGCGCTCGTCCAGCTCGCCGACGGCGAATCCTGACCTTCGGAAGGCCCTTCCCGGTGAACCGGGGAGGGCCTTCAGCCGTGGGGGACGAGGTCGCGCAGTTCAGCGGCGAGATCGAGTGCGTGGTCGACGTCCCGCGCGAGGTAGTGCGGGTCGACGAAGGCTTCGGCGATCCCGGTCTCGGCAGCCGCCTTGAGCTGCGTGGCGACGTCTTGGAGAGCGGTTCCTGGCTTCGGGTTGACCCGCAGGACCCGCCGCAACGTGCCGGGATCGCGGCCCGCTTTCTCGGCCGCGCTCACCACGGTCTCCCAGAGCTTCGCCAGATACGGCGCGGGCAGTCCCGCGGGAAGCCAGCCGTCCGCGCGGCGGCCGACGCGGTCCAGCGCCACCGGCGACAGCCCGCCCAGCAGCACCGGCGGATGCGGGCTCTGCACCGGTCGCAAGCCCACCTTCGCCGCCGGGATCCGCCAGCGCTCGCCTTCGTGCTCGAGCGGGTCGCCGGTCCAGAACTTCCGAAGGACGTCGAGAAGCTCCTCCAACTGCCCGCCACGGCCCTTCCAGGGCGTGCCCGTCGCCGTGTACTCGTCGCGAAGCCAGCCGATGCCCAGGCCGACGTCCAGACGCCCGCCGCTCACCTGATCCAGTGTCGTGAGCATCCGGGCGAGCACGACGGCCGGATACACCGTTCCGGTGAGTGTGCTGGTGCCCAGCCGGACCTTGTTCGTGACGCTCGCGGCGACGGTCAGCAAGATGAGCGGATCGGCGAAGGTGACGAACTCGGGCGGGTACGGCCGTTCCGGCGTGCCGCCGGGGTAGAAGTCCGACGGCGACACCGGGGCCAGCACGCGATCCCCGACCCACAAGGACTCGTACCCGAGTTCCTCGGCGGCCGCGGCGAAGCCGGTGACGGCGTCCATCGACGCGAGGGGGCCATACTGCGGAAGAGCGATTCCCAAGCGCATCACGGTCACCGTGCCTCCGCGAGCAGCCGGCCCATCCTGGAGATCCCTTCGGTGAGTTCGTTTTCGTCCAGCGCATAGGAAATCCGGAAGTATCCCGGTGTCCCGAACGCCTCACCGGGCACCACGGCGACCTCTGCCTCGCGCAGGATCAGATCGGCCAGCGCCACCGTGTCGGCCGGGCGTTCACCGCGAATCTCCTTGCCCAGCAACGCTTTCACCGACGGGTAGACATAGAAGGCGCCGAGCGGCACCGGAGTTTCCACGCCCGGGATCTCGGAAAGCAGGGAAAGCGCGGCCTTTCGCCGGGCATCGAACGCTTCGCGCATCGCGAAAACGGCGTCGAGCGGACCGCTCACCGCGGCCAGCGCGGCTCGTTGCGCCACGTTCGAAACGTTGCCGCACAAGTGCGACTGGTACGCCGTCGCCGCCTTGACCACGTCTTGCGGACCGAGCAGCCAGCCCACCCGCCAGCCGGTCATCGAGTACGTCTTCGCGACGCCGTTGAGGACGATCGTGCGGTCCGCGAGCTCCGGGACCAGCACGGGCAGCGAAGGCGCTTCGGTGCCGTCGTAGACCAGGTGCTCGTAGATCTCGTCGGTGATGACCCAGAGACCGTTCTCGTGCGCCCAGCGCCCGATCGCCTCGACCTGCTCGCGCGGGTACACCGCGCCGGTCGGGTTCGACGGCGACACGAGCAACAGCACCTTCGTGCGGGGCGTCCTGGCGGCTTCGAGCTGCTCGACGGTGACCAGGTAGCTCGTCGTCTCGTCCGCCGTGACCTGCACCGCGACGCCGCCGGCGAGGGCGATCGACTCCGGGTACGTCGTCCAGTACGGCGCGGGCAGCAGCACCTCGTCGCCGGGGTCGAGCAGTGTCGCGAACGCCGAGTAGACCGCCTGCTTGCCGCCGTTGGTCACCAGGACGCGGCCAGGGTCGACCTCGAACCCGGAGTCGCGGACGGTCTTCGCCGCGATCGCCTCGCGCAGCTCCGGGAGCCCGCCCGCGGCCGTGTAGCCGTGATTGACCTTGTCCCGGACGGCCGCTTCGGCTGCTTCGAGCACGTTCGCCGGGGTGGGGAAGTCCGGCTGCCCGGCGCCGAACCCGATCACCGGACGGCCCTGCGCCTTGAGCTCCCGGGCCTTCGCGTCGACGGCCAGCGTGGCCGAGGGCGTGATGCCGCCGATGCGGGCCGAGACGCGGGTCGCAGTCGAAGGCGAGGGTGCGGGAGCGCTCATGGCGACATCGTGGCACGATCATGGGGTCGGCCGTGGGGGAGTTTCCCCGCGGAAGGCTGCTCCGCGCCGCTTTGAGGGGCGCGGTTGCGAAGCTGTTCGGGGGTTGCCGTAGACTTCTGGTCTCGGAACGCACTACGGTCATCCCCGCCACGGCGGTGGGGACGATGGAATGCGTCCTCGGGACCTCAGAGCATCGGGGTTCCAAAGGGGTGTAGCTCAATTGGCAGAGCAGCGGTCTCCAAAACCGCAGGTTGCAGGTTCAAGTCCTGTCACCCCTGCGTTAGCGAACTGGTGAAGGCGGAGGAGTGGTCGTGAGCGACAGCGACGCCAGCGGTGAGAAGGCGCAGGACGGCGCCGGGCGGAAGCCCGACGAACAGTCCCGCCCGGTGACCGCCGCTGCCCGGCGTGAGCGCCGTGCGTCCGCGCGCCCGTCCGGTAAGGCCGACGCCAAGTCGGACGACAAGACCCGCCCCGCCGGCAAGGCGAAGGCCGGGGACAAGACCGAGAAGTCCAAGGACGCCAAAGGCACGGCGACTCCGAAGCGCGACCGCAAGCCGAAGCAGGCGTCGATCTTCGCCCGGCTCATGCGCTTCATCCGTGAGGTCTGGGCCGAGCTGCGCAAGGTCATCTGGCCGAACCGCAAGCAGATGGTCACCTACACCGCGGTGGTGCTGGTCTTCGTGGTGTTCATGGTGGCGCTGGTGAGCGGCCTCGACCTGGCCTTCAAAGAGGTCGTCGGTGCCGTCTTCGGCAGCTGAGGCAGCCGGCCGCGGTGCCTGAGAGCACCGCACGGTGGCCTGCGCCACGGCAACCGATCAACTGAGAGGACGGAACGTGACCTCCGACAACGGCACAGCAGCCGGTCATGAGCTGACCGAGCTTTCCGACGAGCAGGTGCACGCGGCACTCGGTGACGAGCAGTCCGAGCACCTGGACTCCGTCGAGGTGCCCGCCGCAGGCGACGAGGTCGACGAAGCCGGAGATGTCGCGGAGGCCGAAGAGGCATCCGACGAAGCCGACGACACCGCCGCCGAAGCCGACGAGGACGTCGACCCGGTCGCGAAGATGCGCGCGGAACTCAACGCCGCTCCCGGTGAGTGGTACGTCGTGCACTCGTACGCGGGTTACGAGAACAAGGTGAAGACCAACCTCGAGACCCGCACCCAGACGCTGGACGTCGAGGACTACATCTTCCAGATCGAGGTCCCGACCGAAGAGGTCACCGAGATCAAGAACGGCCAGCGCAAGCAGGTGCAGCGCAAGGTGCTGCCCGGCTACATCCTGGTCCGCATGGACCTGAACGACGCCTCGTGGAGCGCGGTGCGCAATACGCCGGGTGTCACCGGGTTCGTCGGTGCCACGTCACGTCCGTCGCCGCTGACCGTGGACGAGGTGCTCAAATTCCTCGCGCCCAAGGTCGAGACGGCCGCCCCCGCCAAATCCGGCAAGGGCGAGGCCGCCGCTTCCGAGTCGCAGCTGGGCGGCCCCGCGGTCGAGGTGGACTTCGAGGTCGGCGAGTCGGTCACCGTCATGGACGGCCCGTTCGCGACGCTGCCCGCGACGATCTCCGAGGTCAACGTGGACGGACAGAAGCTGAAGGTCCTGGTGTCGATCTTCGGCCGGGAGACCCCGGTCGAGCTGTCGTTCAACCAGGTCTCCAAGATCTGACGGCCGCCAGACGGCCGGCAGTCCCCGCGTACTGGCAGGTGTGCGGGGGACTCAAGTCAGTAAGAAGGAACAAACGAAATGCCACCCAAGAAGAAGAAGCTTGCGGCGATCATCAAGCTGCAGATCAAGGCGGGTGCGGCCAACCCCGCGCCGCCGGTCGGCCCCGCGCTGGGTCAGCACGGCGTCAACATCATGGAGTTCTGCAAGGCCTACAACGCCGCGACCGAGTCGCAGCGCGGGGACGTCGTCCCGGTCGAGATCTCCGTGTACGAAGACCGTTCGTTCGACTTCAAGCTCAAGACGCCGCCGGCCGCGAAGCTGCTGCTGAAGGCCGCGGGCGTGGAGAAGGGTTCCGGCGAGCCGCACAAGACCAAGGTCGCCAAGGTCACCTGGGACCAGGTCCGCGACATCGCGAAGACCAAGGAATCCGACCTGAACGCGCACGACATCGACCAGGCCGCGAAGATCATCGCCGGCACCGCCCGCTCGATGGGCATCACGGTCGTCGACTGAGTTCCACCCAGCACCACCGTGGGAGAGCCGAGTGCTGGCTCCAACACCACACTGATCCGTTGAAGAGTTAAGGACAGAAGCAATGCCCAAGCACAGCAAGGCCTACCGCAAGGCTCTTGAGCTGGTGGACCGCGAGCGGCTCTACGCCCCGCTCGAGGCCGCGAAGCTGGCCAAGGAGACTTCCTCCGCGAAGATGGACGCCACCGTCGAGGTCGCCATGCGCCTCGGTGTCGACCCTCGCAAGGCCGACCAGATGGTCCGCGGCACCGTGAACCTGCCGCACGGCACCGGTAAGACCGCCCGCGTCATTGTTTTCGCCGTTGGTGACAAGGCCGCCGAGGCCGAGGCCGCCGGCGCGGACGTGGTCGGCACCGACGAACTGATCGAGCGCATCCAGGGTGGCTGGCTCGAGTTCGACGCCGCGATCGCGACGCCGGACCAGATGGCGAAGGTCGGCCGTATCGCCCGCATCCTCGGCCCGCGTGGCCTGATGCCGAACCCGAAGACCGGCACCGTGACCCCCGCGGTCGCGAAGGCCGTGACGGACATCAAGGGCGGTAAGATCAACTTCCGCGTGGACAAGCAGGCCAACCTGCACTTCGTCATCGGCAAGGCCTCGTTCGACACCGAGAAGCTGGTGGAGAACTACGCGGCCGCGCTGGACGAGATCCTCCGCGCCAAGCCGTCGTCGGCGAAGGGTCGCTACCTGAAGAAGGTCACGATCTCCACGACGATGGGCCCGGGTGTCCCGGTCGACCCGGCCCGCACCCGCAACCTCCTCTCCGAGGACGCGTGAGTCTGAGTTAGACATCACTGACAAGGGGGCGGTCCCGCTACGGCGGGGCCGCCCCTTTTTCGTGTTTGCTTGAGGGCATGCCTACCTTCGCGTCGTTCGACGGGCTTCAGCTGAGCTACACCGTTTGGGAAGGCCGAGGGCGTCCGGTGCTGCTGCAACACGGCTTCGCCGCGGACACGAACGCCAACTGGATCGCGCCGGGTGTCGTCGACACGCTCCAGGACGCGGGGTTGACCGTGATCAGCCTGGACGCGCGCGGCCACGGACGATCGGCGAAACCGCACGACGAGGCGAGCTACGGCGACGACGCGATGGTCCGCGACGTTTCGGCGCTGCTCGACGCGCTGAACCTCGACGAGGTGTCGATGGTCGGCTACTCGATGGGCGCGATGATCGCGCTCGGCGCGGTGGCCGCCGACCCGCGGATCCGGTGTCTCGCGATCGGCGGGGTCGGCTCGGGGATCGTCGACTTCGGCGGCGTGGACACCCGTGTCGTCACGCCGGAGGCGATCAGCGAGGCGCTGCTCGCTTCGGACCCTTCGACGCTTCCGCCGTCTTCGGCGCCGTTTCGTCTGTTGGCCGACGCCCTGCGGGCGGACCGGATCGCGCTGGCGGCCGTCGCGCGCGGGACGGCGAATCCGAAACTGGACCTGACGGCGATCGCGGTGCCGACCCTGATCCTCGCCGGGGACACCGACCCGCTGGCCGCGGAACCCGAACGCCTGGCCGCCGCCATCGCCGGCGCCCGCCTCGTCCGCGTCCCCGGCGACCACATGGCCGCCGTCATGCACCCCGCCTTCGGCTCCGCCCTGACCGGCTTCCTGACTTCGCACGACCTCTGACCTGCGTTTAGCCCCCTAATCGCGATCTGGCGGCCGACCTGCGTTTAGCTCCCTAATCGCGATCCGGGGCGCACGTCGCCTTTAGCAGGCTAAACGCGATCTGAGGGTGAAGACGCGAGGTCAGTTGCCGGTGGGCGGGGCGGGGCACGGGTCGGGGGAGTTCGAGTGCCCGGTGATCAACCATTGGCCCATCTCGACTTCCTGCAGGGTGAAGCTGCCCAGCTGGGGGCCACCGCGGATGGTGTACCAGCACGAGTGGATCGTCAGATTCTGCCGCGGGACCACGCTCGACATCGGGCGTACGGCGTAGATGTACGGCGTGATGTCGGTGACCTTCGCGTTCAAGGCCGGGACGGCGGTCGCGCAGTCCGGATAGCCGAGGTCGCGGGCGAATTGGGCCTGCGCCTGTTCACTCATCGACAGGCAGACCTTTTCGACGCGGGTGGCAGGCGGGTACGGCTTGCCGATCGTGTCGTAGATGGCCCGCACGGCCTCCCATGGGTTGGTCGAAAGCACCTGGTTCGTGCGGTGCTTGCCACCGCCGCCTTGGACGAATGTCGCCGTGTTCTGCCCGGCGTCGCTGGGGAAGAACTGCCGGTAGACGATGGTGGCGCCGACGCAGATCAGCACGATCACGATGACCCAGGCGAGCAGCTTTCCGCCCAGTCGCCGCAGCCAGCGCGGCACGCGTGGCCGAGGGGCATGCACGAGCTCGCCATGCGGCGGGCCCGGAGGCGCCGGAGGCTGTCCTCCGTAGTGCTGGGTCATGGGCTGCGCGGGCTGTGTCGGCACGAGACCCTGCTGCTGCGCCTCGGTGAACTTCAGATAGTCCTGGAACTGCTGAAACTGCTGGAACTGGCGCAGTTGCTCCTCATCCAGCCGGGGCGCGGGCTGACCTCCCGCCTTGGGCTCGATGTCCGTGCCGGGCTCGTTGTCCGGCTTTCCGTCATCACGCTGCTCCGCCACGTCACCATGATGCCTCGCGAGCCGTTCCGCGCACTCCGCCGGTCGCGTTTAGCCCGCTGAACGCGATTTGGCAGGGGGTGCCGCCGGAGGCAAATCAGGGTCACGTATTCTTGTCAAGGTTCTACCGAAGACCGCTGGTCTTCTCCCGGTCATCTGGCCTGGAGAACGAAGGCCCCGCTAGGGCGGGCGACCCGCGCAGGAGGAACGAGGCTCGTCCACGACGCATGTCGTCGTGTGCCCTGACGCCCCGCGCCTGTCTGCGCTGGGGCGTTTCGTCGTTTCAGGGCTCTCAAGGCCAGTGGACCACTAGCCAAGAGAGGAGGCGACCATGGCGAAGCCCGACAAGGAGGCGGCCGTCGCCGAGATCGCGGAGAGCTTCCGCAGCAGCTCGGCCACAGTCGTTACCCAGTACACCGGCCTCTCCGTGTCCCAGCTGTCCCAGCTGCGCCGCGCTCTCGGCACCAATGCCAAGTACCGGGTCGCGAAGAACACCCTCGTCAAGCGTGCCGCCACGGACGCCGGAATCGAGGGTCTCGAGGACCTGTTCGTCGGCCCGACCGCGATCGCCTTCGTCGAAGGTGAAGCTGTTGACGCCGCGAAGGCGCTTCGCGACTTCGCGAAGGACAACAACGCGCTTGTGATCAAGGGCGGCTACATGGACGGCAAGACGCTGTCCGTGGACGAGATCACCAAGATCGCCGATCTCGACAGCCGTGAGGTCCTGCTCGCCAAGGCGGCGGGCGCGTTCAAGGCGAAGCTGTCCCAGGCCGCCGCGCTGTTCCAGGCGCCGGCGTCCCAGGTCGCCCGCCTGGCTGCCGCGCTGGAGGAGAAGCAGCGCAACGCCGGTACCGAAGCAGCCGAAGCACCCGCCGAGAGCTGAACACCCCCACCCCGAACTTTTAGTTCGTTTCAGAGAGGAAAGCCACCATGGCGAAGCTGAGCACCGCCGAGCTGATCGACGCCTTCAAGGAGCTCACCCTTCTTGAGCTGTCCGAGTTCGTGAAGGAATTCGAGACCACCTTCGACGTGACCGCGGCCGCCCCGGCTGCCGTCGTCGCCGCCGCCCCGGGTGCCGCCCCCGCCGCGGCCGCCGAGGAGCAGGACGAGTTCGACGTCGTCCTCGAGTCCGCCGGTGACAAGAAGATCCAGGTCATCAAGGTCGTCCGTGAGGTCGTCTCCGGTCTGGGCCTGAAGGAGGCCAAGGAGCTGGTCGAGGCCGCTCCCAAGGCCCTCCTGGAGAAGGTCGACAAGGAGGCCGCCGAGGCCGCCAAGGAGAAGCTCGAGGCCGCGGGCGCCAAGATCACCATCAAGTGATCCCGGGCGCGTCAGCGCCTACCGCAGCACCGTCGAAGGGGCGGGCATCCACACGGATGCCCGCCCCTTCGCTGTCTCCGGCCACCGACCTGCGTTTAGCCCCCTGATCGCGACGCGTAGCCACGCTAAGCATCTGGGCACCGGATCGCGTTTAGCCCGCTAAACGCGATCCGCGCGGTGCGGACGGCGACAGGGGCGCTGACCTGCGTTTAGCCCCCTAATCGCGATCCGGGCCGGGCACCTCCCGCTGTGGATCTGCGCACCGGAGTGACGTGCACTACGGTGCTGCAAGCGGTGCGTGGGCAGGCGGCGGGCTGCGCGAAAAGTTACCCGCGGGTCTGGCCAGAAAAGAAAACTCGTGAGTAACCTGTTCGCACTCAGCTCGTTGCACCTGGTTGACGCGGGGATCGCTGCGCGAACGCATGCGTCCTCCCGGGCCAGTGGCACGGGACGGCAGTGCGCGACGACGCGGAACAGCTCCTGGAGGTGCGATGGGTGCCGAGGTGGTCATCGAAGGTCTTTCCAAGTCCTTCGGTAAGCAGGCCATCTGGCGGGACGTCACGCTGACCCTGCCTCCGGGCGAGGTTTCGGCGATGCTCGGCCCGTCCGGAACCGGTAAGTCCGTCTTCTTGAAGTCGATGATCGGTCTGCTCAAGCCGGACCGTGGCCGGTGCATGATCAACGGCGTCGACATCGTGACGTGCTCCGAACACCAGCTCTACGAGGTGCGCAAGCTCTTCGGCGTCCTCTTCCAGGACGGCGCGCTCTTCGGCTCGATGAACCTCTACGACAACGTGGCGTTCCCCCTGCGCGAGCACACGAAGAAGTCGGAGACCGAGGTCCGCCGGATCGTGCTCGAGAAGCTCGAGATGACCGGTCTCAACGGCGCCGACAAGAAGCTGCCCGGCGAGATCTCCGGTGGTATGCGCAAACGCGCCGGGCTCGCCCGCGCCCTGGTGCTGGACCCGCAGATCATCCTGGTCGACGAGCCGGACTCCGGTCTCGACCCGGTCCGCACCACCTACATCTCGCAGCTCTTCCTGGACGTCAACGCGCAGATCGACGCGACGTTCCTGATCGTCACGCACAACATCAACCTCGCCCGCACCGTCCCGGACAACCTCGGCATGCTCTTCCGCAAGGAACTGGTCATGTTCGGCCCGCGCGAGGTGCTGCTGACCAGCGAGGAACCGGTCGTCAAGCAGTTCCTCAACGGCAAGATGGACGGCCCCATCGGCATGAGCGAGGAGAAGGACTCGGCCCAGCTCGCCGCGGAGCGCGCGATGTTCGAGGCCGGTCACCACGCGGGTGGTGTCGAGGACGTCAGCGGGGTGCCGCCGCAGATGCAGCCGACGCCCGGCGTGCCGACCCGGATGGGCGCGGTCCGCCGCAAGGACCGCGTCATGCAGATCCTGCACGGTCTCCCGGCCGAGGCGCAGCAGAGCATCATCGAGTCGCTCTCCCCGGAGGAGCAGCAGCGCTACGGTGTCCGCCCGCAGCGGCTCGCGACCGCCGGCCACCGGTCCGCGCCGGCCGAGACCTCGATCCCGAACCACCACCAGGGCCAGTTGCCCGACGACCAGGTCGCCCACATCCCGCATCCCGGGAGAGCGGGCAACCACCGCTTGCGGCCACAAGATCCGGGGTCAGGTGGCGCGTGAGCTCTTCCGCTTCATCGGCGAAGATTCCCGGGATCGGCATGTTGCGCGAGACCGGGAACCTGTTCGCTCTCGGCCTCGACATCGTTCGTGGCATTTTCCAGCGCCCGTTCCAGCTGCGGGAGTTCATCCAGCAGGCCTGGTTCATCGCGAGCGTCACGATCCTGCCGACGGCGCTCGTCGCGATCCCGTTCGGCGCGGTCATCTCACTGCAGTTCGGTTCGCTCGCCCGCCAGCTCGGCGCCCAGTCCTACACGGGCGCCGGGTCGGTGCTCGCCACCGTGCAGCAGGCCAGCCCGCTGGTCACGGCGCTGCTGGTCGCGGGCGCCGGCGGTAGCGCGGTCTGCGCGGACATCGGCGCGCGGACGATCCGCGAAGAGATCGACGCCATGGAGGTGCTCGGCGTCTCCGCGGTGCAGCGCCTGATCGTGCCGCGCGTGCTCGCGATGATGCTGGTGGCGCTCCTGCTGAACGGCATGGTCAGCGTCATCGGCGTGCTCGGCGGGTACTTCTTCAACGTCGTCCTCCAGGGCGGGACGCCGGGTGCGTACCTGGCGAGTTTCTCCGCGCTGGCCCAGCTGCCGGACCTCTGGGTCGGCGAGCTGAAGGCGCTGATCTTCGGCTTCATCGCCGCGGTCGTCGCCTCCTACCGGGGACTGAACCCGTCCGGCGGCCCGAAGGGCGTCGGGGACGCGGTGAACCAGTCGGTCGTCATCACGTTCCTCATGCTGTTCGTGGTGAACTTCGTGATCACGCTGATCTACCTGCAGATCGTGCCCGGAAAGCTGGACTGACGCATGACCTTCCTCCAGGGCGCCAAGCGGGTCGCCAACCGTCCTTTGCAGACTCTGGACAACCTCGGTGACCAGATGTCGTTCTACGGCCGTGCGTTGCTGTGGACGCCGAGGACGCTTCGCCGCTACATGAAAGAAGTTCTGCGGCTGCTGGCCGAGGTGAGCTTCGGATCCGGCTCGCTCGCGGTCATCGGCGGCACGGTCGGCGTAATGGTCGGCCTGACGCTGTTCACCGGTGTCCTCGTCGGTCTTCAGGGTTATTCGGCGCTGAACTCGATCGGCACGTCGGCCTTCACCGGCTTCCTGACCGCGTTCTTCAACACCCGTGAGATCGCCCCGCTGGTCGCCGGTCTCGCGCTTTCGGCGACGGTCGGCGCCGGGTTCACCGCCCAGCTGGGCGCGATGCGGATCTCCGAGGAGATCGACGCGCTCGAAGTCATGGGCGTGCCCAGCCTGCCGTACCTGGTGACCACGCGGATCATCGCCGGTTTCGTCGCGGTCATCCCGCTGTACGTGATCGGCCTGCTGAGTTCGTATCTCGCGTCGCGGTTGGTCGTTATCTACATCTACAACCAGTCAGCGGGTACCTACGACCATTACTTCGACCTGTTCCTACCACCACAGGATGTGTTGTATTCGTTCATCAAGGTGCTGTTGTTCAGCGTCTTGATCATCCTGTCCCATTGCTATTTCGGTTACCGGGCCTCCGGCGGCCCCGCCGGTGTCGGCGTGGCGGTCGGCAAGGCGGTCCGGCTGAGCATCGTCACGGTGTCCATCATGAACTTCTTCATCGGTTTCGCGATCTGGGGAACCGACGTCACGGTGAGGATCGCAGGATGATGCGGGGGTGGATGGGTTGGTGACAACACTGCGGCGCAGGCTGTTGGGCCTGCTTCTGGTCGCCGTGCTCATCGGCGGAGTGGCGCTGAGCATCGCGCTGTACCAACGGGCGTTCACGCCCGTCGTCAGCGTGAAGCTCCAGTCGGGCAACATCGGGAACCAGTTGCTGAAGCAGTCCGACGTGAAGGTCCGCGGGCTCATCGTCGGCTCGGTCAAGGAGATCAACGCGACCCCGGACGGCGCCGAACTCACGCTCGCGCTGAATCCGGAGTCGGCGAAACTGATCCCGCAGAACGTTTCGGCGCGATTCCTGCCGAAGACGTTGTTCGGTGAGCGTTTCGTTTCCCTCGAGATCCCGGACGTGCCTTCGGAGAAGACGATCGCCGAGGGCGACGTGATCACCCAGGACCGTACGTCCGGCGCGGTCGAGCTGGAACAGGCCTTCGCCCATCTGATGCCGGTCTTGCAGGCCGTCCAGCCGCAGAAGCTGTCGAGCACGCTTTCGGCGATCTCGACCGCGCTCAACGGCCGCGGCGACCAGCTCGGCGACACCCTCGCGCAGCTCGGCAGCTACGTCGGGGAACTGAACCCGCACGAGCCCAAGCTCCAGCAGAACCTCAAGGAACTCGCGAAGTTCTCGGACAACCTCGGCGCCGTCGCCCCGGATCTGGTGCAGACCTTGGACAACCTGAGCACCACCACCCGCACCGTGGTGGACCAGAAGATAAACCTGGCGAACCTCTACGGCAACGTCACCCAGGCTTCGGTCGATCTGCAGACGTTCCTGCGGAACAACGCGGACAACCTGATCCGGCTCGCCGACACCGCCCGCCCGACGGCGGAGCTGCTGGCGAAGTACGCGCCGGAATACCCGTGCGTGATCGGGCAGATGGCGGACAACCTGCCGAAGATCGACAAGGCCCTCGGCAAGGGCACCGACCGGCCCGGTCTGCACGCGACCATCGAGGTCACCGTCAACCGAGGGCCGTACCTGCCCGGCAAGGACGAGCCGCGGTTCGAGGACAAACGCGGCCCGCGCTGCTACGACCTGAAGCAGTTCCCGGACCCGTTCCCGCAGTACCCGCCGGACGGCCCGATCAAGGACGGCAGCACGGTCAAGGCGCCGGCGCGCTCGGCGAACGACGGTCTCTCGCCGTCGAACGGTTTCGCGAACTACGGCGGCTACAACGGCAACGGCGGGGGAGCGCCCGGCGGTAGCCCGTCCTACAGCGCTTCCGAATCGGACTTCCTCGCACGGCTGGTCGCGCCGCAGGTCGGCATGGCCGCCTCGGACGTGCCCGGCTGGGGCTCGCTGCTCGTCGGTCCGCTCTATCGCGGGGCGGAGGTGCACGTCAAATGAGGGGTCTACTCGCTCCGCTGATCAAGCTCTGCGCCTTCATCGTCGTCACCGTGCTGTTCACGACGATCCTCGGGATCAGCATCGCCAACGTGAACACCACCAGCACCAACGCCTACAAGGCACGGTTCAGCGACGCGACCCTCGTGCTGCCCAACGACGACGTCCGCATCGCCGGTGTCCGGGTCGGGCAGGTGAAGGAGGTCCGCATCGTCGACCGGCGTCAGGCCGAGATCGAGTTCGAAGTGGACGCTGGCCGCAAACTGCCCGCCGGGGTGACCGCGCAGATCAAGTTCCGGAACCTGGTCGGCCAGCGCTACCTCTCGCTCGGGCAGGGCACCGACAGCTCCGGCAAGACACTGGAGCCCGGCGGGAACATCCCGCTGGAGCGGACCACGCCCGCGCTCGACCTGACGCAGTTGTTCAACGGGTTCAAACCGCTGTTCACCGCGCTCAACCCGGACGACATCAACAAGCTGTCCTACGAGGTCATCCAGGTCCTGCAGGGCGAGGGCGGCACGGTCGAAAGCCTGTTGAAGCACACCGCGTCGCTGGCCACCACGATCTCCGACAAGGACAAGGTGATCGGCGAGGTCATCGACAACCTGAACTCGGTGCTCACCACGGTCAACGCGCACACCCCGCAGCTGAACGACCTGATCGTCAAACTGCAGCAGCTGGTCTCCGGGCTGGCCGCGGACCGCGAGCCGATCGGCGACGCCATCGACTCGCTCGGCACCCTCGCCCAGACGACGTCCGGTCTGCTCGGCGAGGCCCGTGAGCCGCTCAAGCAGGACATCGCCGCGCTCGGCACGCTGACGAAGAACCTCAACGACAGTCAGCCGATCGTCGAGCACTTCATCCAGTTCCTGCCGCAGAAGGTGACGGCACTGACCCGCACGGCCGACTACGGCTCCTGGTTCAACTTCTTCGCCTGTGAGATGACGGGAGCCGTCGCCCTGCCTCCGCTGATCAACGAACCGATCAACCTGCCGCTGCTGCCGGTGAACCGGGCGAGGTGCACGGCATGAAGTCGTTCCAGAAACGCAATCCGATCCCGATCGCGCTGGTCGGCATCTCGGTGCTGCTGCTCGGTTTCCTCGCCGCGCTCAACTCCGAGGACCTGCCGGTCATCGGCGGCGGGACGACGTACTCCGCGGATTTCAGCGAGGCTTCGGGCCTGCAGGAGGACAACGACGTGCGGGTCGCCGGCGTGAAGGTCGGCAAGGTCTCCGAGATCAAGCTCGACGGCGACAAGGTCCGGATCTCCTTCAAGGTCAAGGACGCCTGGCTGGGCGACAAGACCAGCGCCGCCATCAAGATCAAGACCGTGCTCGGCCAGAAGTACCTGGCGCTCGACCCGCAGGGGCAGCGCACGCTCGACCCGAGCGCGACGATCCCGCGTGAGCGCACGATGTCGCCGTTCGACGTCCTCGACGCCTTCCGCGGGCTTTCGCAGACCGTCGACGACATCGACACGACGCAGCTGGCGAAGAGCTTCGACGTCATCACGGAGACCTTCGCGGACACCCCAGCCGACGTGAAGGGCGCACTGAACGGCCTTTCCCGGCTTTCGGACACCATCGCCAAACGTGACTCGCAGCTGTCGAGCCTGCTCGCGAACACGCGGCAGGTCTCGCAGACGCTCGTCGACCGTGACGCCGAGTTCCAGAAGCTCCTGGCCGACGGCAACAAGCTGCTCGGCGAGGTGGCCAAGCGCAAGGACGCGATCTCCGCGTTGCTGGACGGTTCGCGCAATCTCGCCACCCAGCTCAAGGGCCTGGTCGACGACAACGACGCGCAGCTCGACCCGGTGCTCACCCAGCTCGACCAGCTGACCTCGATGCTCCAGCGCAACCAGGACGCCCTCGGCCAGGGCATCGCGCGCTTCGCGCCGTTCATCCGCGTGTTCACGAACACGATCGGCAACGGCCGCTGGTTCGACAACTACATCTGCGGACTGGTCCTGCCGTCGTTCGGGCCGATCAACGACAAGGGGTGCTACGAGAAATGAGTACCCGTCTCGGAGCCGGCCTCGCCCGCGGTTTCACCATCGCGATCGTGCTCGCGCTGGTCGTCGCCGGCGCGCTGTGGTGGACGCTCAAGGACGCCGGCCGCAACCACGTGACCGCGTATTTCGCCGGCACCGTCGGCCTCTACGAAGGCAACAGTGTCCGCATGCTCGGCGTGGACATGGGCACGGTCACCAAGATCCAGCCGATGGGCAACCAGGTCCGCGTCGAACTCGAGTACGACCGTTCGGTGCCCGTGCCCGCCGACGCGAAGGCGATCATCGTGTCGCCGTCGCTGGTCAGTGACCGCTACGTGCAGCTCGCCCCGGCCTACAAGGGCGGCCCGCGGATCGCCGACGGCGCCGTCATCGGGCTCGACCGCACCGAGGTCCCGCTGGAAGTCGACGAGCTCGCCGCCAGCCTCTCGCGGGTCAGCCAGTCGCTCGGGCCCAACGGCGCCAACAAGAACGGGTCGCTGTCGAACCTGCTCGACACCGCCGCGAAGAACTTCGACGGCAACGGGCAGGCGCTGCACGACACGATCACGAAACTCGGCCAAGCCGCGGGCACGTTGTCCGGCAACAAGGACGACCTGTTCAAGACCGTCGAGAACCTCGGCTCCTTCTCGCAGACGCTGGTGAACAGCGACAAGCAGGTCCGCGACTTCGAACGTCAGCTCGCCGATGTCAGCGGATTCCTCGCGGGGGAGCGGGAAAACCTCTCCGCCACGGTGAAGCAGCTGTCCGACACGCTCACCGCGGTGCAGGCGTTCATCGAGAAGAACCGCGACCGGCTCAAGTCCAATGTGGACAAGCTGGCCAGTGTGACCAAGGTGCTCGTGGACCAGCGCGGCGCGCTCGCCGAGATCCTCGACGTCGCCCCGGTCGGCCTCGGGAACCTGGTCAACACCTACAACGCCTCGTCGGGCACGCTCGACGCGCGGGCCAACCTCAACGAGCTCACCCAGCCGCCGCTGGTGATGGTGTGCAACCTGCTCAAGCAGACCCCGGACGCGCTCGACGCGCTGGGCGACGCGTGCAAGGGGGTCGCCGGACTGGTCGACGGGCTGGTGCCGCTGCCGTCCATCGCTCAGGTGATCCAGTCCTCGCAGGCGGGTCAGCTGCCGCCGCTGCCGCTCCCGATCGCGGGGCAGCTCTATGGAACGGCGGCCAAGTGATGAAGAAACTTGCTCTTATCGCCTCCGGGACTGTCGCGGCGCTGACGTTGAGCGGCTGCGGGTTCAGCGGGATCTACGACGTCCCGCTGCCCGGCGGCGCCGAACTCGGCGACCACCCGTACACGGTCAAGGTGCAGTTCCGGGACGTCCTCGATCTGACCCCGCAGGCCGGGGTGAAGGTCAACGAGGTCGCCATCGGCCGCGTCGAAGCGATCGGGCTGACCCCGGACGGCTGGAACGCCGAGGTCACCCTCCGGGTCAACGGCGACGTGAAGCTGCCGGCGAACGCGCTCGCCAACGTCAAGCAGTCGAGCCTCCTCGGTGAGAAGTACGTCGAGCTGGCGGCGCCCGCCGACGGACAGGGCAAGCTCGCCGACAACGCGGTGATCCCGCTGGCCCGTACGAACCGCAGCGTCGAGGTCGAAGAACTGCTCGGCGCGCTCTCGCTGCTGCTCAACGGCGGCGGGGTCGAACAGCTCAACACCATCACCAAGGAACTCAACAACGCCACCACCGGGCGCTCGCCGGAGCTCAAGGCGCTGCTGAACAACACCAATGAGCTGGTCACGAACCTGGACAAGCAGTCCGCGAACATCACGCGGGCGCTCGACGGGCTGAACCGGCTCTCGCTCACCCTGAACGGCCAGAAGGACAAGCTGGTCGGCGCGGTCGACAACCTCGGCCCCGGCCTCGGCGTGCTGGAGCAGCAGCGAGGCCAGCTGGTGACGATGCTGAACGCGCTCAACAACCTCTCCGGGGTCGCCGTCGACACCGTGAACAAGAGCAAGGAAGACCTCGTCGCCGACCTCAAGGCGCTGCAGCCGACGCTGCAGAAGCTCGGCGAGGCGGGCTCGGATCTGCCGAAGGCGCTGGAGATCCTGCTGACCTTCCCGTTCAGCGACGCCGCCTACGACGGCGTCAAGGGCGACTACTTCAACCTGTTCGCGAAGATCGACCTGAACCTGAACGAGATCCTCAAGAACCTCGGCCGCAGCCGTCAGAACCCGCTCCAGGACGTCATCCCGGTGCCGGGGCTGACCGGGGGCACCGAGGGACCGGGCGAGAACCCGCCGCTGCCGATCCCGAACAGCGTGGGCGGCACCCAGGCAGGCCAGGCGAGCGCGCCGCAGGGCGGCGGACAGCCGCGACAGACCGGACCCGCCGGGATCTTCGGCGTGCTGTCGGGAGGTGCCGGCTGATGCTGGTCCGTAGGACGAAGATCCAGCTGGTCGCCTTCGCGATCATCTCCGTGGTCGCCATCGTGTACGCGCTGATCCGGTTCGCCGGGCTCGGCCAGGTCTTCGGCGACGAGGGCTACACGGTGAAACTGCAGCTCAAGCAGTCGGGCGGCATCTTCCAGAACGCCGAGGTCACGTACCGGGGCTTCAACATCGGCCGGGTCGGAGAGCTGCGCCTGACCAAGACCGGGCTGGAGGCCGACCTCAACATCTCGCCGGACGCCCCGCAGGTGCCCGCGGATCTCGACGCCGTCGTCGCGAACCGGTCGGCGGTCGGCGAACAGTTCGTCGACCTGAAGCCCAAGAGCGAGAAGGGACCGTTCCTGAACTCGGGTTCGGTCATCCCGGCCGACAGGGTCAAGACGCCCGTGCCCACCGAGCAGCTCATCGGCGACCTCGACAGTCTCGCGGCTTCGGTGCCGACCGACTCGCTGCGCAAGGTCGTCGACGAGTCGTACAACGCCTTCAACGGCACCGGCCCGGACCTGCAGCGGCTGCTCGACACCGCGCGGAGCTTCACCGCGACCGCGCAGGACTACCTGCCGCAGACCGTCCAGCTGCTGGAAAAGGGCGGGCAGGTCCTCGAAACGCAGAACGACATGGCGAGCTCGATGAAGTCGTTCAGCGCGGACCTCAACAAGCTCTCCGGCACCCTGAAGAACTCCGACGCCGACATCCGGAAGCTGATCGGGATCACCCCGCAGGTGGCGAACCAGATCAGCTCGGTGCTCGCCGAATCCGGGCCGGGGCTGGGCGCGCTGACGGCGAACCTGCTCACGACGTCGAACCTGCTGGTGACGCGGCTCGACGGGCTCGAACAGGGCCTCGTGACGTACCCGATGCTCGCGGCCGGTGCGAACACCGTCGCCAACGACGGCACCGCGCACCTCGGGCTCGCGCTCAACCTGTTCAACCCGCCGTCGTGCACCAAGGGCTACATCGGCCTCGACAAGTACCGCGAAGGCACCGACACGACGCCGCGTCCGCCCAAGGACAACGCGTACTGTGCCGAGCCGAAGGGCAGCCCGATCAACGTGCGCGGTTCGCAGAACGCGCCGTACAACGGGGTCCCGCAGATCCCGTCGGAGGGCGACGTCGCGGCGAACGCCGACCGCTCGGCCGAGGAACTGGCCAGCCTGCGCGCGGCACAGGGCATGCCGAGCGTCCTGCAGAGCCCCGGGGTCAGCCTGCCCACCCTCGGCACGCTGCTGGGCCTGCCCGGCTGACGCCGAGACCGTATATCTAACCTGGAGTGTCATGAGTTCTTCTCGATCGCGGACCCTGGTCCTCGGGGCGGCGGCGTTCGCGCTCGCCGCCTTCGTCGCCGCGGCGATCTTCGGTGTCATGTGGGCCGTGGCAGCGTCGGACGACAACGCCGATCTGGCGCGCTCCCGGGACGACGTGGTCAAGGCGGGCGGTACCGCGATCAAGGCGTACACCGAGGTCGACTTCGAGAAACTCGACGAGTTCTTCGCCAGGCAGAAGGCCGTCTCCGACGACAAGATGAGCCAGCAGCTGGCCCAGCTGGAGCCGACCTACCGCAAGGCGCTCGGTGACGCGAAGACCAAGGTCGTGACCACCATCCAGGACATCGCGGTCGAGGAACTCGACGACCACGAGGGCAAGGCGAGCTTCCTCGCCGCCATCTCCACGCAGGTCACCCAGGGCGACAAGGCGAGCTCGAAGGCGCTGCGCCTGGAGGTCTCGATGACCAGGGTCGGCGATGAGTGGAAGCTGTCCGGGATCGACAACGTGCCCCTCGTCGCGGCCGGTCAGTAAGAGCGTCACCTAGAACGGAGCCACGTAGTGCCCCCCTCCCGTCGCCAGCCTCCTCGCAGCACTCCGCCGGTGCGCCGCCCCCGGGTGGCCGGCCTGCGACGGCCCGGTGCGTCTCCTGCTCCCGCCTCTCCGGAAGTCCCTGCCGCAGAGGTCTCAGAGGTCAAGGCCGACGAAACGCCGACGCCGGTTCGCCGCCCGTCGCCGCGGCCGGCTCCGCGTCCCGCGCCTGCGCCCGAACCGGAGCCCGAGGTCGTCGAGGCGGCTGAGCCTGAGCCTGAGGTGGCCGCTGTCGAGGCTCCTGAAGAGCCTGCGGCTCCCGAAGCTCCTGAAGACTCCGAAGTCTCCGGAGCCGAGGTTGTCGCGAAGCCGAGCCCGCGTGCGAAGGTCCGCGCGGCTGCCGAAGACAAGCCGGACGACCTCGAAGAGGCCGAAGCCGAGGTCGCTTCCGATGAATCTTCGGAGCCCGGGAAGAAGCCGGCCTCCAGGCAGCTGATCCTGGCGGGCGCGCTGGTCGTCGTCGGACTACTGCTGGCCGCGACCGCCGTGCTCTTCAAGATCCAGGCCGACGAGGTGTCCAGCTCGACGAACAACACCGCGCTGCTGGACGTCGCGAAGACCGCGCAGGTCAAGGACCAGGTCTCGAAAGCGACCGAGGCGCTGTTCTCGTACGACTACAACAACATCGCGAAGACCGAGACCGCGGCGGGTGACCTGCTGGTCAACGACGAGGTTCGGGCGAAGTACAACCTGCTGATGGGCGAGGTCAAGCGGCTGGCCCCGCAGCAGAAGATGGTCGTGACCTGCAAGGTCACCCGCAGCGCCGTCATCCGGCTGGAAGGTGACCGGGCCGACGTGATGGTGTTCGTCGACCAGAGCTCGACGCGGGCCGACACGAACAAGACCACCGCCGGGAGCGCGCAGCTGCACTTGAACGCGGAGCTGCAGGGCGACAAGTGGAAGATCACGGCGATGAACACCTACGCCGCTCCGCCCAACCCGGCCGCTTCCTCGGCCCCCGCCTCGCCCGCCCCCTCCAAGTAACCCCGGGATCGCGTTTAGCCCGCTAAACGCGATCCGGGTCCGGCCGCGTGCGCCCGTTCCGTGAAGGCTTCCTTGAGGGACCCAGAGTCCCTCAAGGAGGCCTTCACGGCTTCTGCCGTCCCGCTCCCTGACCTGCGTTTAGCGGGCTAAGCGTGACGCGTCTGCGCGCCGCTCGACCGGAGCTTGAAGCTCGCCGTCCGCGCCTTCTTGGCCAGGTCCCGGTCCGGATGGTTCGCGCCGACGACGTTCAGGAGTTCGAGTCTGTCCGGATGGCGAGAGGACGTCAGCAGGTCCACTACGTCGAAGCCGTCGTCCATGTCGGCGAGTTGATGGACGAACGCGCCGAGCGCGTGCATCGCCGCGAAATGGTCGGCCATCCCGAGGACCACCTCGTCGCGGGTGATCGTTTCCCGGTCGACCGCTCCACGTTCGGACAGCCACATCGCGGCGGCCGCGCCGACCAGGCCGCCTTCGGCTCGGACGCTCACAACGGTCTCGAGGCCGATCTCGCCGGTTTCTCCGAGCGCGATCAAGGCGAACAGTCGTTCTTCGGGAAGCCGCGCCGCGCGGAGGAACTCGCTCGCTTCCGCTGCCGCGTCAGAGGGTGACCGGTGCCGCACCCAGGCCTTCAGCTCCGCGTCGATGATCTCCGGTGCGGAGTCGATGAGGCGGAGGCTCAGCTCGCCGAGACTCTCGCCCGAGGCTTCACCGATGACCGGTGCGTCCATTCCTGCCTCGCGGAGCTCCCTGTTGATCGCCCAGACGGCGAGCGGGGTGAGGCTGACGAGGAACGGGAACGGATCGGGTTTGCCGGCGATCTCGGCGATCATCGCGAGCCCGGCCGGGTCCGCGGTGACCTGCTCGATCGCGCCGAGCCGGTCCAGCAGGTCCAGCGCGACGGTCGTCGCGTACCGCGTCGACTCGTCTGGTGCCTGCCCGAGTTCGACGGCTTCGAAAAGGAGTTCGACCGGCACCTGGGCCTGACCCGACTGATAGAGCGTGAGTGAGATCGATGCGACCGCTCGGGGTAGCAGCTGGCCGGCGGCAGGCGGCCCGGCTTCACCGATCGCCGAAAACAGCCGCTCCCAGAGCCGGAGAGGGTCGTCGAGGCTCGTCAAGGGCACGTGCTTGCCCTTGACGACCCGAACCAGCCCGGAAGCCTCCGCCCACCGAGGGGTAAGCGCGTCGCGCGGCTCCATGTTCTCGTCCAACCCGGCGACGTATCCGCGGACATCGTCGAGGAGGGGGGTCCGCTCCGCGGCCAGCCGCAGCTCGGCTTCCGGCTTCAACAAGACCGGGGGCATCGTCGGCGTCACCTCGGCACTGGCGTCCTGCTCCCACGTTTCGCGCACGCGGCCCAGTCTGGCACCGGCCGCCGGGCGCGCGTCGCGATTAGCCCGCTGAACGCAGGTGCGTCGCCCTGCCTGTGCGCCGCACCAGACGGCCCACCGGTCACAGCGGTCACACGGCCCGAGTCCGTCCGGGGCACCCCCGCCGCCTGCCTGGCCCGACCCGGTGACCGTCCGGGAAGCCCCGCCGGCCGGATCGCGATCAGCCCGCTAAACGCAGGTCGGCGCGCCGTCGCCGTCACCTGCGCGTACCGGACGGTAACCAGGATGATCGTCCTGTGAAGCGTCCCGCCCGGAGCTACTTCGACGCTGCGCCAACCGGCGGGACCACCGCGCGGCATCTTGACTCAGAGCCCCTGTGGGGTCACGCTTACTGGCAACGGTGAGAACCGGCGGTGCCCTTGCGGGAGGGACGGTCCGGGGAGGCCGAGGAGAGGCATACCTGAAGACGTTGCGATGCAGGCTGGGCCCCATCGGGAGCGCCCCCTGGACAGACCGCGACGTTCGGGCTAGACTGCTTCTTTGCGCTGCCCTCTTTCAGGCTGCCCGGAGCCGGTAGTTAGGATAGTGGGCACACGGCACCCTTGACAGACCGCATCAGCTGTTGCTGACGCGGCTGCTCACCGCTCATTGTCCCCGGAAGGACGCATCTTGGCAGTCTCTCCCGCGAACCAGGCCACTGCTGCGACCACCTCGGCTGTATCTCGCTCGGAGTCCACGGGAATCCCGGGAGCCCCCAAGCGGGTCTCCTTCGCAAAGATTCGCGAGCCGCTCAGCACCCCGAACCTGCTCGACGTGCAGATCAGGTCCTTTGAATGGTTCACCGGCGACGAGGCGTGGTTCGAACGCCGCGTCGAAGAAGGTGAAGAAAACCCGGTCGGTGGCCTGGAAGAGGTCCTCAACGAGATCTCGCCGATCGAAGACTTCTCCGGATCCATGTCGCTGTCCTTCTCCGACCCGCGCTTCGACGAGGTCAAGGCCTCCGTCGAGGAGTGCAAGGACAAGGACATGACGTACGCGGCCCCGCTGTTCGTGACCGCCGAGTTCGTGAACAACAACACCGGCGAGATCAAGAGCCAGACGGTCTTCATGGGCGACTTCCCGGTGATGACCGACAAGGGCACCTTCGTCATCAACGGCACCGAGCGTGTCGTCGTGTCCCAGCTGGTCCGTTCGCCGGGTGTGTACTTCGACACCAGCGTCGACAAGACCACCGACAAGGACGTCTTCAACGTCCGCGTCATCCCGAGCCGGGGTGCCTGGCTGGAGTTCGACGTCGACAAGCGCGACACCGTCGGCGTCCGCATCGACCGCAAGCGCCGCCAGCCGGTCACCGTGCTGCTGAAGGCGCTCGGCTGGACCACCGAGGCGATCCGCGAGCGCTTCTCCTTCTCCGAGACGCTGCTCGCCACCCTCGAGAAGGACCACACCGCCGGCACCGACGAGGCACTCCTCGACATCTACCGCAAGCTGCGCCCGGGCGAACCGCCCACCAAGGAGAGCGCGCAGACGCTGCTGGAGAACCTGTTCTTCAAGCCGAAGCGCTACGACCTGGCCAAGGTCGGCCGGTACAAGCTGAACAAGAAGCTCGGCCTGACCACGCCGTACGACACCGGGACGCTGACCGAAGAGGACATCGTCTCGACGATCGAGTACCTGGTCCGCCTGCACGCGGGCGAGGACAAGGCGACCGTCGGCGACCAGGTCATCCCGGTCGAGACCGACGACATCGACCACTTCGGCAACCGTCGTCTCCGCACCGTCGGCGAGCTCATCCAGAACCAGATCCGCGTGGGTCTGTCCCGGATGGAGCGCGTCGTCCGCGAGCGGATGACCACCCAGGACGTCGAGGCGATCACGCCGCAGACCCTGATCAACATCCGACCCGTCGTGGCGGCGATCAAGGAGTTCTTCGGTACTTCGCAGCTGTCGCAGTTCATGGACCAGAACAACCCGCTGTCGGGGCTGACGCACAAGCGTCGTCTGTCCGCCCTCGGCCCGGGTGGTCTGTCGCGTGAGCGCGCCGGCATGGAGGTCCGTGACGTCCACCCGTCGCACTACGGCCGCATGTGCCCGATCGAGACGCCGGAAGGCCCGAACATCGGCCTGATCGGTTCGCTCTGCTCGTACGCGCGGGTCAACCCGTTCGGTTTCATCGAGACCCCGTACCGCAAGGTCGTCGAGGGCCGCGTCACCGACCAGGTCGACTACCTCACCGCGGACGAGGAAGACCGCTACGTGAAGGCGCAGGCGAACGCGCCGATCTCGGAAGACGGCACCTTCGTCGAAGACCGCGTCCTGGTCCGTAAGAAGGGCGGCGAGGTCGAGCT
The DNA here is from genome assembly GCF_900105055.1 of Amycolatopsis lurida. Taxonomy (NCBI): domain Bacteria; kingdom Bacillati; phylum Actinomycetota; class Actinomycetes; order Pseudonocardiales; family Pseudonocardiaceae; genus Amycolatopsis; species Amycolatopsis lurida. Next base: position 3,327,178 of record NZ_FNTA01000004.1, on the reverse strand, counting down.
GATCGACCCGCTGGACGTGGACTACATGGACGTCTCGCCGCGGCAGATGGTCTCGGTCGCGACGGCGATGATCCCGTTCCTCGAGCACGACGACGCGAACCGCGCGCTGATGGGCGCGAACATGCAGCGTCAGGCCGTGCCGCTGCTCCGCAACCAGGCGCCGTACGTCGGCACCGGTGTGGAGCTGCGCGCCGCGGTGGACGCCGGTGACGTGCTCGTCGCCGAGCAGTCCGGTGTCGTCGAGGAGCTCTCGGCCGATCTGATCACGGTCATGCACGACGACGGCACGCGGAAGAGCTACGGACTGTACAAGTTCCGTCGCTCGAACCACGGCACCTGCTTCAACCACCGCCCGATCGTCAACGAGGGCGACCGGGTCGAGCAGGGTCAGGTCATCGCCGACGGCCCGTCCACCGAGAACGGTGAGATGGCGCTCGGCAAGAACCTGCTCGTCGCGGTCATGCCGTGGGAGGGCCACAACTACGAGGACGCGATCATCCTCTCCGAGCGCCTGGTGCAGGACGACGTGCTCACGTCGATCCACATCGAGGAGCACGAGATCGACGCCCGCGACACCAAGCTGGGCGCCGAGGAGATCACCCGGGACATCCCGAACGTCTCCGAGGAGGTCCTCGCCGACCTCGACGAGCGCGGCATCATCCGCATCGGTGCCGAGGTCCGCGACGGCGACATCCTGGTCGGCAAGGTCACGCCCAAGGGCGAGACCGAGCTGACCCCGGAGGAGCGCCTGCTCCGCGCGATCTTCGGCGAGAAGGCCCGTGAGGTCCGCGACACCTCGCTGAAGGTGCCGCACGGTGAGACCGGCAAGGTCATCGGCATCCGCGTGTTCTCGCGCGAAGACGACGACGAGCTGCCCCCGGGCGTCAACGAACTGGTCCGCGTCTACGTGGCCCAGAAGCGGAAGATCCAGCCGGGTGACAAGCTCGCCGGCCGCCACGGGAACAAGGGTGTCATCGGCAAGATCCTCCCCGCCGAGGACATGCCGTTCATGGAGGACGGCACGCCCGTCGACATCATCCTGAACACCCACGGTGTCCCGCGTCGTATGAACATCGGCCAGGTCCTGGAGCTTCACCTGGGCTGGCTGGCGTCGCAGGGGTGGAAGATCGAGGGCAACCCGGACTGGGCGAAGAACCTCAACGAGGAGCTCTACGACGTCGACCCCGGCACGAACACCGCGACCCCGGTGTTCGACGGAGCCAAGGAAGAGGAGCTCACCGGGCTGCTCGGCGCGACCAAGCCGAACCGCGACGGCGAGCGCATGGTCAAGCAGAACGGCAAGGCCACGCTGCTGGACGGCCGCTCCGGCGAGCCGTTCCCGTACCCGGTCTCGGTCGGCTACATGTACATCCTGAAGCTGCACCACCTGGTCGACGACAAGATCCACGCCCGGTCCACCGGTCCGTACTCGATGATCACGCAGCAGCCGCTGGGTGGTAAGGCGCAGTTCGGTGGCCAGCGGTTCGGCGAGATGGAGTGCTGGGCGATGCAGGCGTACGGCGCCGCATACACCCTGCAGGAGCTCCTGACGATCAAGTCGGACGACGTGGTCGGCCGCGTCAAGGTGTACGAGGCCATCGTCAAGGGGGAGAACATCCCCGAGCCGGGTATCCCCGAGTCGTTCAAGGTGCTCCTCAAGGAGCTCCAGTCGCTCTGCCTCAACGTCGAGGTGCTGTCGAGCGACGGCGCCGCGATCGAGATGCGCGACTCCGACGACGAGGACCTCGAGCGCGCCGCGGCCAACCTCGGCATCAACCTGTCCCGCAACGAGTCGCCCTCGGTGGACGACGTCGTGCACTGATTCGCGATGAGGCGGGAGCCTGCCTCCCGTGGGCTCCCGCCTCCGCTCGCCAACTCCTCTAGTCGCATCAACCCCAAGGGGATGTAAAGACGTGCTGGACGTCAACTTCTTCGATGAGCTCCGCATCGGCCTCGCCACCGCCGACGACATTCGTCAGTGGTCCTTCGGTGAGGTGAAGAAGCCGGAGACCATCAACTACCGGACGCTCAAGCCCGAGAAGGACGGCCTCTTCTGCGAGAAGATCTTCGGCCCGACCCGGGACTGGGAGTGCTACTGCGGTAAGTACAAGCGGGTCCGCTTCAAGGGCATCATCTGCGAGCGCTGTGGCGTCGAGGTCACCCGCGCCAAGGTGCGTCGTGAGCGGATGGGCCACATCGAGCTGGCCGCTCCCGTCACCCACATCTGGTACTTCAAGGGTGTTCCCTCCCGCCTGGGCTACCTGCTCGACCTGGCGCCGAAGGACCTCGAGAAGATCATCTACTTCGCGGCCTACGTGATCACCGGTGTGAACACCGAGCTGCGGCACAACGACCTGCCGACCCTCGAGAACGAGATCGGTGTCGAGCGCAAGAACCTCGAGACCAAGCGTGACGCGGACATCGAGGCTCGGGCGCAGAAGCTGGAAGCCGACCTGGCCGAGCTGGAGGCGGAGGGCGCCAAGTCCGACGTCCGCCGCAAGGTCAAGGAAGGCGGCGAGCGCGAGATGCGTCAGCTGCGTGACCGCGCCGGTCGCGAGCTGGACCGTCTCGAGGAGGTCTGGACGACCTTCACCAAGCTCGACACCCGTCAGCTGATCGCCGACGAGCTGCTCTACCGCGAGCTCGTCGACCGCTACGGCGAGTACTTCACCGGCGGCATGGGCGCGGAGGCCATCCAGAAGCTGGCCACCGAGTTCGACGTCGCCGCGGAGGCCGAGAGCCTGCGCGACACCATCCGCAACGGCAAGGGGCAGAAGAAGCTCCGCGCGCTGAAGCGGCTCAAGGTCGTCGCGGCCTTCCAGGCCACCGGCAACGACCCGCGCGGCATGGTGCTCGACGCCGTCCCGGTGATCCCGCCGGACCTGCGCCCGATGGTCCAGCTCGACGGTGGCCGGTTCGCCACCTCCGACCTGAACGACCTCTACCGCCGGGTCATCAACCGGAACAACCGGTTGAAGCGGCTGATCGACCTCGGCGCGCCCGAGATCATCGTCAACAACGAGAAGCGGATGCTGCAGGAGGCCGTCGACGCGCTGTTCGACAACGGCCGCCGCGGCCGCCCGGTCACCGGTCCCGGTAACCGCCCGCTGAAGTCGCTGTCCGACCTGCTCAAGGGCAAGCAGGGCCGGTTCCGTCAGAACCTGCTCGGCAAGCGTGTCGACTACTCAGGCCGTTCGGTCATCATCGTCGGTCCGCAGCTGAAGCTGCACCAGTGCGGTCTGCCGAAGGACATGGCGCTCGAGCTGTTCAAGCCGTTCGTCATGAAGCGGCTGGTCGACCTGAACCACGCGCAGAACATCAAGTCCGCCAAGCGGATGGTGGAGCGGTCGCGTCCGCAGGTGTGGGACGTGCTCGAAGAGGTCATCACCGGCCACCCGGTGATGCTGAACCGTGCGCCGACCCTGCACCGCCTCGGTATCCAGGCCTTCGAGCCGCAGCTGGTCGAAGGCAAGGCCATCCAGCTGCACCCGCTGGTCTGTGAAGCGTTCAACGCGGACTTCGACGGTGACCAGATGGCCGTGCACCTCCCGCTGTCCGCGGAGGCGCAGGCCGAGGCCCGCATCCTGATGCTGTCGGCGAACAACATCCTTTCGCCGGCGTCGGGCCGTCCGCTCGCCATGCCGCGTCTGGACATGGTGACGGGTCTGTTCCACCTCACCCGCCTGACCGAGACCGCCGAGGGCGCGGGCAACGCGTACTCGTCGCCCGCCGAGGCGATCATGGCGTTCGACCGCAAGGCGCTGAGCCTGCACGCCCCGGTCAAGATCCGCATCACCGACCGTCAGCCCGCCAAGGCCGACGAAGCGGCGCTCGCGGAGAAGGGCTGGGAGCCGGGCAAGGCGTGGCTGGCCGAGACCACCCTGGGCCGCGTGCTGTTCAACGAGCTGCTGCCGGCGGACTACCCGTTCATCAACGAGCCGATGCCGAAGAAGCGTCAGGCCGCGATCGTGAACGACCTCGCCGAGCGCTACTCGATGACCCAGGTCGCGCAGACCCTGGACCGCCTGAAGGACGCCGGTTTCTACTGGGCGACCCGTTCGGGCGTCACGGTCGCGATCTCCGACGTTCTCGTCCCGACCGGCAAGAAGGCCATTCTGGACGAGTACGAAGGCAAGGCCGACCAGGTCGAGAAGCGGTACCAGCGTGGTCAGCTGTCGCACGCCGAGCGCAACAACGAGCTCGTCAAGGTGTGGACGCAGGCCACCGAAGAGGTCCACAAGATCATGGAGACGGCGCTGCCGGACGACAACCCGATCGCGATGATCGTGAAGTCGGGCGCGGCGGGCAACATGACGCAGGTCCGGTCGCTGGCCGGTATGCGTGGTCTGGTGTCGAACCCGAAGGGTGAGTACATCCCGCGTCCGATCAAGGCCAACTTCCGTGAAGGCCTGTCGGTGGCGGAGTACTTCATCGCGACGCACGGTGCCCGTAAGGGTCTGGCGGACACGGCGCTCCGTACCGCCGACTCGGGTTATCTGACCCGTCGTCTGGTGGACGTGTCGCAGGACGTCATCGTCCGCGAGATCGACTGTGGCACCACCCGCGGCATCAACATGCCGATCGGCGAGGACATCGGCGACGGCAAGGTCCTGCGCGACCAGCACGTCGAGACCAGCGTGTACGCGCGGAACCTGGCGACCGACGCGGTCGACGCCAAGGGCAACGTCGTGCTCAACGCCGGTGACGACATCGGTGACCCGGCGATCGACAAGCTCATCTCGAGCGGGATCTCCAAGGTCAAGGTGCGTTCGGTGCTGACCTGCGAGTCGGCCGTCGGTATCTGCGCCACCTGCTACGGCCGGTCCATGGCGACCGGTCAGCTCGTCGACGTCGGCGAGGCCGTGGGTATCGTCGCGGCCCAGTCGATCGGTGAGCCGGGTACGCAGCTGACGATGCGTACGTTCCACCAGGGTGGTGTCGCCGGTGACGACATCACGACCGGTCTGCCCCGTGTCCAGGAGCTGTTCGAGGCCCGGGTCCCGAAGGGCAAGGCGCCGATCGCCGACGTCGATGGCCGTGTGCGCATCGAGGAGAGCGAGCGGTTCTGGAAGATCACGCTGATCCCGGACGACGGCAGCGAAGAGATCGTCTTCGACAAGCTGTCCAAGCGTCAGCGGCTCGCGAACACCCCGAACGGCCCGCTGGGCGACGGTGACCGCGTCAACGTCGGTCAGCAGCTGCTCGAAGGCACGCCGGACCCGCACGAGGTCCTGCGGGTCATGGGGCCGCGCGAGGCGCAGATGCACCTGGTGGACGAGGTCCAGAAGGTGTACCGGGCGCAGGGTGTGTCGATCCACGACAAGCACATCGAGGTCATCGTCCGGCAGATGCTGCGCCGGGTGACGATCATCGACTCCGGTGCCACGGACTTCCTGCCGGGCGAGCTGCCCGAGCGGACCAAGTTCGAGGCGAAGAACCGCGCGTCGGTCGCCGAAGGCGGCGAGCCCGCCTCGGGTCGTCCGGTGCTGATGGGGATCACGAAGGCCTCGCTGACCACGGACTCGTGGCTGTCGGCGGCCTCGTTCCAGGAGACCACGCGGGTCCTGACCGACGCGGCCATCAACGGCCGCTCGGACAAGCTCGTGGGCCTCAAGGAGAACGTGATCATCGGTAAGCTGATCCCGGCCGGTACCGGGATCAACAAATACCGCAACATCCAGGTGCAGCCGACCGAGGAGGCGCGGGTCGCCGCTTACGCGATCCCGTCCTACGACGACGGCTACTACACCCCGGATGTGTTCGGCTCCACGCCGGGCGCCGCGGTGCCGCTGGACGACTACGACTTCGGCCGCGACTTCCGCTGACCGAAGTGAAATCCACGAGAAGGGCCCCCGCCGATCCGGCGGGGGCCCTTCCCGTTTCCCCGAATGTTCCAATTCGGCTCTCTTCACCCGAAACGGGTACGCACCCTCCTCAGCGCTCGCTAAATTGATCGGGTTCCACGCGGCTCGGGGGCTGTGCGCGTTCCATTGGGTTATCTGGGGAGACTCTGCGTGAACAAATCACCTGGGGCGAGATCCATCGCGCGTATCGCGGGGGTCTATCTCGCGACGATCGCCGCCGGCGCTGCGCTGACCGGCGTGTTCGCCGCGCCCGCCTTGGCGGATCCGGAGCCTTCGGCGCCGACCTCCAGCGCGCCGGCGACGTCCGAAACGCCGAGTAGCACTCCGGCCCCGACGCCCAGCGCGCCGCCAGTGGAGAATTCTTCACCCGCCGCGCCGAAGCCGGAGGCTGAGCGAGCGAGGGTCGAAGCTTCGGTCACCTTCGAAAAACCGTCGTACAAGGTCGGCGAAGACGTCCGTTTCACGTTCAAGATCAAGAACGTCGGCGGAACTCGCGCGGTCGGACTTCAGGTGAACCAATTCTTCAGCGAGCCGGGATCCTTGTCGATTCCTTACGAGCCGGGCTGGGGAGCGTGGGGACGTGCGCCGGGGGTGAGCCTCGAGCCCGACGAGACCAAAGAGGTGACCGTCACCGGCCAGATCGGGGACCTCGACAAGGACATCGCGGTCGTCCGGGGCTTTGTCTCCGACGAGACCGGGCTCAACGCCGGTGAGTTCAACGGCACTGTCCCCGTCACGAAGGTCACTGGCCGGGTGGCGGGTGTCGTGTTCGGCGACAAGAACGGCAACGGCAAGCTCGATGACGGCGAACAGCTGGCCGATATCCCGCTCACCTTGCGGTACTCCATCGGTTCCAAGGAGTACAAGGCCACGAGCGACGCCGACGGGAAGATCGATTTCGGGGACGTCCCGGCTGTCGAATATCTTCTCAGCGGCGGAGGCGACTCGATCAAGGGCTGGTTGTTCCCGCTCAAGGTCATTCGGGCCGGGGCGGACACCACGGATTTGCCCATTCGTGGGGTGCGGCCGTTGAACGACGCACTCAAAGCGTCGGTGTCCTTCACAAAGGACACTTACAAGCCCGGAGAGCTCGCCCATGTCACGGTGAAGCTGACGAACTACGGACGTCTCCCGCTCGTCGGCATCGTCGCCGGCTGCAATCGCGCAGGCGTGGACTTTGCCCTGAAGGGCGGTCCAGGTTGGGGAGAGCTCGAGTACTTCGCCGGGGCGACGATCGCTCCAGGCCAGACCCGGATCTTCGACGTGACCGAGAAGATCCCGGACGGCGCGCTGAACCATGGCCGGGTCTCGGTGTCGTGCGACTTCGGCTATACCGACGTCGGCATCGGCGGCAACCCGCACGCGTCCGACGAAGCAGCGGTGCCGGGTGGGATCGCCACCCTCGCGGGCCAGGTGATCCACACCGCCGATCCGGACAAACCGGCGAAGGGGCTCGCCGGGGTCAAGGTCGTACTCGCCTCCGACGGCGACTGCCCGACCATCGTCGAGACGGCGACCGACGCGGAGGGGCACTTCAAGATCGCCAACCTGGTGCCGGGGCCGAAGTACCGCCTCTTCTTCGCCCCACCGCAGGGCTGGCGGATCTTGTACGACAACCCGATCTCGATCTACGTCGTCGGTCCGGTGGACAATCCTGCCCGGCTTTACGTCGAAGCCGGACAGGGTGACGAACCGCCGCCCACCTTGCCCACCCGGCGTCCTGGCTGTGACGCGTCCGCAACCACCACGCCCGCCCCCGGCGCGCCCGGTAACCAGGCTTCCGGCGGCGGAACAGGTCTGGCCCGCACCGGCGCCGACGTCCTCGGCCTCGGGGCCCTCGCCCTGGCCACCCTGGTACTCGGCGCGGGTCTGGTCTTCACCTCGCGCCGCCGTCGCCACCAGGCCGACTGACCTGCGTTTAGCCCCCTGATCGCGATCTGTCACCTGCCCGCGCCCGATGCCACCGGACCGCGTTTAGCCTCCTAAACGCGATCCGGTGGCCTCTTGCGTTTAGCGGGCTAATCGCGATCTGCCCGCCCGCCGCCCGCCTCTTCGCTCGACCTGCGTTTAGCCCCCTAATCGCGATCCGGCGGAGGGGCCGCAGGTCAGCGGGTGTTCGGGAAGGGCGCCACCACGCCTCGGCGAGTGCGGGGGTCGGCTGCCTCGACTGGGCCCGTTCGCCTTGGCCTCTTCTCGCGACGAAGTCCCGGTATCGGATCGCTCGCGCCGCCTCGTAGGGCCCGGGACGCAGCAGAGTTCCCGGGAAAGCGTAACGAAACCATAACGGCCTCGGCTGGGTTGGATGTGGGTTACTGGTCCGTTGTGACGTGCGGTAGTGCGCCCAGGTGGCCTAATTCCCAATACTCGGAAAACCGCCACCCATACGGCTCAACGGCCTATCCGCATCGTGGGAAATTCACTCTGCCGTGGCATGTCTCATTCTTTGATCACGAGATTGACACTCCAACGGCTTCACACGAGTATTTCGCCCATGCAATCCCCAGTCGCCTTGGTGTGGCGCCGGCACGTTGACTTGCGGCAGCAAGCCAGCGCGCTGTGTATGTATTCCTGACCCTTTCCGGGCTTACTCGATCAGCGTATTCACAACGGCTGTGACATTTCCTCGTACGCTGACGCTTTCCACTGTGCCGCAACGGTTCCCAGGTGGAACCGGCGGCTGATTGCTTTCCCTTCGATCCGCGGTGGAGACGCCTGCACGAAAAGGGAGAGGTGTGCCAATTGTCTGGCGCTTCGCTAGCGAAAACAGGGAGAAAGAATGCTATCCAACTCGCCCAAGTGGCGAAAAGTGGTGATCGGCGCCTTGGCGGCGGCGCTCGCCGTGGGCACGGTGACCTACACCGGCTCCACGACGAGCGCCTACGCCGACGTCCAGGTCGTCAAGGACGCGAAGAAGGCGGCCGACGGCAAGGAGTACTGGGTTCAGAACCACCTGGTGTCCAAGGACGTCGCGGCATCCCGGAGCGCGGACGGCAAGCGCAAGAAGTGGCTGCTGGTCTGGGCCGGTGACGAGAACATCGCCGACACCCTGGTCAAGGACATCAAGAACCTTCCGGGTTCGCTCGGCGGCGGCCTGAACAAGATCAAGAACGCCTTGCCCGGTCCGGACTTCCTCGCCGTGATCGACGCGACGCAGGGTTCGCCGACGTACGGCAAGGTCGTCAACACCGCCACCGTCGGACCACTCGTCGAGAACGAGCCGCACCACATGCAATACGTGTGGCACAAGGGAGACACGATCTACGCCGGCGCGCTGTTCGCCGCCGCGACGTACGCCTTCGATGTCTCCGCGTTGCCGCAACTGAAGCTCAAGGGCGTCAGCCTCCCGACGCAGACCCTCGGCGGCTCCGTGCCGGACGCGTACTGGGTGCTCAAGGACGGCACCGCCTACGGCACCTACATGGGCGGCCCGGTCGTGCCCGGCCCGCACACCTACGCCAACGGTTCCACGGTCGTGGGCAACGGTTTCGCCGGCAGCCCCGGTGAGGTCGTCCGCTTCGACCAGAACGCGCAGGTGCTTTCCGAGTCCCCGGCGGCCACACCGCAGGGCGACAACAAGAAGCTGTGCGACAACCTTCCGCAGCTGGACAAGCCGACCTGCGCCAACCCGCACGGCATCCAGGCACGTGAGGATCTCGACACCCTGGTCACCAGCGACTACGCCGAGCCGCGCAACATCATCCTCGACCCGGTGAAGCAGCCGTCACCGTACCTGCGGCGCCCGACGGTCCGCACTTGGGACATCTCCGATCGCAACAAGCCGAAGCTCAAGGCGGTCTCGTACCTGCCGGACGGCCCTCGCGCCGATCCCGCGGACCCGCTGCACGCGGAAAGCCGCGCGGTCATGGAGACCACGGTGACCAACCTGCCCGGCCACAAGGGCGCGTTCGCCCAGACGATGCAGGGCGGAGCGGTGTTCTACACGCCGGACATCACCGCCAAGGAACCGCACTGGATCCAGGTGTTCGACGACGGTGCCGCCAACAAGGCGATCCATCCGAGCAACGACTCCAACGGCGGTGGCTCCAACGGTGGCTGGATCCAGACCAGCCCCGACGACAAGTACCTCTATCGCGCGATCACCGGCCGTTCCAAGGGCGCCCTCGGCCCGCACGACCCCGGCACCACCGGCGGCGTGTACGTCCTCGACATCCAGAAGCTGGTCGCCGCCGGCGACAAGGTCGAGAACATCAAGGGCCGGATCGACACGAAGGAGAAGTCCCAGCAGGGCGGTGGCGGCGACCTGCCGACCGTCGTCGGCGCGGCACCGATCAACCCGGGTACGCCCGGCGGCGGCCCGCACTGGGGCGCGTACGACAACTTCGTGCTCGGCGACGACGGCTACTACCACGAAACCGACAAGCCACAGCACCTCGCGGTGTCGAATTACTTCGTCGCACGGTCCGGTTTGGACGGTGACCACAAGGTCAACCTGCTGAATCTCGGCGAGGACGGAAAGGTCGCGGTCGACCAGAACTTCCGGGACGAGTTCACCGGACAGGTCGGGATCAACTTCAACCGGAAGACCTGGCCGCACGGGTCCTTCGGCAACGCCAAGCCGCACTCCGAACTGTTCGTCGTGGCGGACGCGGATCTCAAGTAACCCTGCTCGGCGCGGAAGGCCGTGGGTGGCGGGCGCGCCCCGTCACCCACGGCTCCGCCGATCTGTTCGGAGAAGGTCCCATGGATCACCACGTCATACCGGCTAGCTCGGGTTCGGCCGGAGCCGACATCGCCCTCGTCCTGCTTCGGCTCGGACTTCTGCTGGCAACCGCTTTCCTCGCGGGCACAGGGATCCTGCGCCCGCTGGTGGGTGAGCTGCCCCGACGGCTCCATCTCACGATCGCCGTACTCGGCGGGGTTTCCGCCACGCTGGCCGCGGTTTCCGCCTTCGCGACCGATGTCAACGTCATCGCGTTGATCGTGCATCTCGTGCTCGCGCTGGCTATTCCCGTCCTGATCCGCAGGCCGTCGGCAGGCCGCTGGGCCGCTCTCGCGCTCGCCGCGCTGGTGGTGCTCGAAACCTCGCTCGGGCGGACAGGTGTCGAATTCGCCATCGACACCGTCTACGTCGCGGCCGCGGCCTTGTGGTTCGGCGTCTCCGTTCTCTCTGTCTGGGTTCCCGCCGAGCGATGGCGCCAGACGAACTTCCGGCTCGGCCCGCTTTCCCTGACGCTGGGCGGGCTTCTCGTCGTCGCCGGCGCTGTCCAGCTGTTCACCTCGGGGCTCGGGTTCGACCGCCGGATCTACGGCACCCTCTTCGGCCTCACGTTGCTGGTGACCGCTGTGCTGCCGCTCGCCGCAGTTTTCTTCTTCTCCCGCAACGATTCCACGCGTGTCTACCGGTTCGGCGCGGTCGCCGTGGCCGTTGCCTTCATTGCGTGGAGCGCCCTCGCGGCCATTCCCAAACCACCCGAGCTTCCGGTTCCCGGTGTCGCGCTGCTCGCCGAGGCCTCCCTCGGTGAACAGCGATTGCCCGTACTGGTGAGTCCGCAGCGGCCTGGCAAGAACCTCGTCCATTTCCCCGCGAGCGCGGGAGAAGACCTGTCCGCCGGAATCGAAGGTGGCCTGATCGCCAAGGCCATCGTGCGCCCAGGCGCCGAGGGCACCTGGGCCGAGGTCGACCTGCCGAAGGGCCGCAGCGACCTCGTCATCGGCCGCGGCGAGGAAAAGACGAAGATCGAGGTCGACGCGGGGGACGAGCCGGGCCCCGCCATCGAGGACGCGGATGCACCCGAGTGTGCTTCGGCGGCGCTGGGCGGCCTTGTCGCCGACCGCCGCGAAGTCCTCACCTCATGCCCGGCGGACGCGCTTTCGAATGAGGACAGCGGTTCTCTCGTCAAGCTCGTCGAATTCCTCGCCGGGCGCAAGCCTTCCGCGCTCACGCTCGTCGAGGACACTTCTCGGCGCGGTGTGGCCGCCGCGAAGCTGGTCCGAGAGACCGCCGCGCGTTCCGGTCTGCCGGTGCAAACCGAGGCAGGGCCGAACACCGCGCTGGTCGTCGTGTCCGGCTGGGCCGGCGGCTACACGGCGATGACCCGCGCGGCCGAGTCCCAACGGCTCAAGCCGACCCATCAATACGGCCTGTACCTGGCGCCCTGGCTCCTGAACGGGCCGATCGTCAACTCCGTCGCGAGTTCTTCGGTGCCGCTGAGGTTCGACCCGCGCGAGCAGGTCGCCGTGAGTTTCGCGGTCGCCGCGGGCAACGCCTTCGGCGGCGAAAGCCCCACGCTCGGCGGGTTCCGGAGCTGGCTGGGCGACCAGTGGAGGTCGGTGAACGGCGACGTCCAGATCTTCGCCGCGGCGCAGGTCAATGCCATGCCGATGTACCCGGGCGAACCGCACGCCGTCGGGATGATCGCCGATCGGAACTACGCGGGGCAATGGATCCCCGACGGCACGATCGTGCCGGTCAGCTCGGTACTGCGGTGAACGATCCGATTTCACCGAAAGAAAAGGGAGAAGAGAAATGAAACGAATCGCGGCCCGTGTGCTGCTGCCGCTCGCCGTCGCGGGCGCGCTGTCCGGACTCGCCGGCGGGGTCGCCTCGGCAGACCCCCTGCCGACCGGTGGCGGCGATCCGGCGCTCTGGCTGATCCCCGGCGTCGACCTCGGCGGACTGCTCGGCCCGACCGTCCCCGTGCCCACCGACGTCCTCGCCCCGATCTACGGGATCATCACGCCGATTTCGTAAAACCGTTACCAGCAAAGGAGAATCTCATGAAGAAGACCTTCGTCCGCGCGGTCACCGGCGCGGCGCTCGCCGGTCTCGTCGTGCTCGGCTCGGCCGCTCCGGCGCTCGCCGCGCAGGACGCCCCGAACGATGTCGTGGTCGTCGACGAACCGGACACGAGCGACCTCCACAACATCTGGACGTTCGCGCCGCTCGGCGTCCCGGTGCTTGGCCTCATCCAGTCCCTCAACGGCGTCCCCGGCCGGCTGCTGCCGTCCTGACTTCCGCGGCGGCGCGGCTCTCGGGCCGCGCCGCCGCTTCGGCGAGGAGAACAGATGGCTGACAGACAACTGATCGGGCGTATCGCCATCGCGGGGATCGTGGTGGCCGCGCTCGCGACCTGTGTGGTGCTGCTCAACGGCGGTGAGGAGCCGCAGGCCGAGACCGTGGCCGTGGTCGGCGAGCCGGCCGAGGCCGCGCCGTCGCGGGGGCCGGATCGCACGATCACGCGGACGCTCAGCCAGGCGCAGCCGCAGCCGGTGTCGAACGATTGGCGGATCGCCTACGAGCTGGCCGGGACGGGGACCGCGACCGTGGTCTACGACTCGAACGGGCTGGGGCTCGTGCACCAGGAGCTGCAGGTGAGGCTGCCGTGGCGCAAAGAGCTCACGTGGAAGAACACCGGCACCCCGCCGACCGTCCAGCTGATGGGGCAGGGCGAGGGCGCCGTCGAATGCCGGGTGGCCGTGGGCGGCGCCGTCGTCACCTCGGAGAAGTCGGCCCCGGGCGAGGTCGCCACCTGCGCCGGCCGCCTCGCCCCCTCCTGACCTGCGTTTAGCCCCCTAATCGCGATCTGGCGGCAGGCGAAAACCGGTGGCCAGGGATGGGCAGAATGTAGCCATGACCTGGATCTTTGAAGTCACCCCCGTCGATCACCCGGACGCCGCCCAGCTGCTGCGCGAGTACTTGGACGAGATCGCGTCCCGCTACTACGAGCGCCAGGTCACCGAAGACGAGCTCGACGTCCTGCTCGAGGAGCAGCACAGCAGGGACATGGTCCCGCCGACCGGTGCCTTCCTTCTCGCGTGGCGCGACGGGGTGCTCGCGGGCTGTGCCGGGCTCCGGGTGATGACGCCCGAGATCACCGAACTCAAACGCGTCTTCCTGCGGAAGTCCGAACGCGGCAAGGGCGGCGCGGCGCTGCTCGTGGCCGCCGCCGAAGACGTCGCCCGCGGCCTCGGCGCCACGCTGATCCGCCTCGACACCCGCGACGACCTCGTCGAGGCGAGGGCCCTGTACGCGCGCCTCGGTTACGAGACGGTCGAGCCCTTCAACGACGACCCCTTCGCGCATCACTACTTCGCGAAGTCCCTGGCCCCGGCCGTGCCGGATCGCGTTTAGCCCGCTAAACGCGATTGAGGGGTACCTGGCCGGCGACGTCGGTCAGGTAGTCCAAGGTGCGCAGGAGCCTGGGCCCGCTCGGCAACGACTTCGGCACCACCGCCACCGTCCGGCCGGACGTGTGGAACTCGCGGCACCGGCCGACGTTCGCCAGCAGCCATTCGCGGACCTCGGGCCGCAGCACGAATCCGGGATTCGAGCAGTCCACTTCGGATCCGCTGATGGAGAGCGTGCAGTCGGGCATGGCCGTCCCCACCTCGACGTGCACGACCGTCCGCAGCGAACCGGACTCCCGGGTGCCGTCCTGACGGAACCCGGCACCCGGCTGGTGGTAGCGGTAGACGCCGAAGGGCACCCCGCGGTGCGTGCCCACCACGGCCTGGTCGATCGACTCGCCGGTCCGCCGCAAGGGGGCGGGCGCCCGACCCGTTGCGGCCTGCTCGTGCCGCCCGCCCGAGGACCCGAGACGGGCGCCGCTGAAGAAGTCCCAGCCCCGTTCCTTGGCCAGCTTGGCCAGCCCGCGTTTCTTCGCCGCCCCGGCGGCGATCCACCAAGCGGCCAGCACGAGAGGCAGCGCCACCGCGACGATGGCGACGATCCACCCGGTCACAGCTCAGAAGTCCAGGTTGTCGCTGGTCTCCTCGGTCGTCTGCTCGTCATCACCCACGGAACCGTACTCGCCGGCCTTGATCCCGCCCGACGTGTACGTGCCGACCTTGCCGGTGACGCCGGCCGCGACTTCGCCCTTCTCCCTGCCCGTCTCGGGCGTCTTCCAGCTGCCGTCCGGGTTTGTGGCTTTGCCGAGCCCAACGGTGTTCAACGCGGCCTTCTTCGTGGCCGACGTCATCCGCTCGCCGAACCCGTCCGCGAGCCTGCCGCCCATGGCGCCGTCCTTCGAAGCGAACTTGCCCCACGCGGACGCGCCCGGCCCCGCCGCCAGCTGCCCGGCGGCCTTGTTGTGGGCCATCAGGTCCTTGTAGTTGCCCTTCCACTTGCCGAAGAACTCCTTGAGCTTGCCGAGGAACTGCTTGATCTTGTCGAGCAGCTGGCGAAGCTTGTTCAGGAACTTCTGCACCTTCGACGTCGTGGAGACCGCGCGGGTGGCCGTCAGCCCGCCCGCCGTCGCCGTCGAGCCGCCGCAGGTCGGGACGGCCGCGGCCAGCGCGGGGATCCAGATCATGATCAGCCAGGTGATGAACTCGGTGAGGATCGCCTTGATGAACTCCTCGATCACCGTCATCACCATGCTGGAGATCTGCAGCAGTTGCGCGATGTCCCCGGCCTGTGCCGCGATCCCGTCGATGCCCTGCCCGAACTTCGCCAGTTTCTCGCCGGCCGCGTTCGCCGCGTCACCGTCCCATTGGGACAGTGACCGCACCGCGTTGTCGCTGAATTCCTTGCTGTACTTCTGCAGCCAGACACCGATGTTGTTGAAGTTGCTCGCCGCGTTCGACAACGCCGGACCGTCGCCGCTGACCATGTGGATGGCGTCCTGGATCGGCTGGCACACGTTCATCAGGAAGTTGAGCCCCTGGCCGACCAGCCAGCCGATCGGATCGCTCGCGATGTCCGCGACGCCGGCGCAGGAACTGATGAAACCGGCCCCGCTCGCGGCGATGGTGCCGATGTCGCTCGCCTGAAAGCCGTCCGCGGTCGCGCTCTTGACCGTGTTGAAGGTGCTGACCCCGCTGCCGAGCGGACCGGGCAATGACGTCAGCATCTTGTCCGTGCGGATGACGTCCGGGTTGTAGTCGTTGATCTTGATGCCGGTGTGCTCGCCGGTGATCTTCTGGTCGGCCACGATCGTGCCCCCTTTTTACTTGGCCGGTCCGATTTTCGGTGTCCGCGATTGCGCGGGCTGCTCGAGCATCTTGAGGATCTCGTTGAGCGACTTGACGTTGTCCTCTTCGTTGCGCTCGTAGATGGTGGCCGCGCTGCCGAGCTTCTCCGACGCCGCGGTCAGCCCCGCCGACATCTCGATCAGCAGATCCTGCAGGTCGGTGAGCATCCCCGTGTATTCGTTCTTCACGAACAGGCCGACCACGCCCCAGGATTCGTCACCGACGTCGGACTGCTGCACCAGCCGCCCCACCTCGGCCGGGACCCGGACGTCCTGCGCGAGCTTGCCCGAGTAAGTGCGCAGAGCGTTGATGACCACCGCGTGTCCCTCGCCCATCAGTGACCCTCCTCAAGCACCTTTCCGGTGCGGATCGTCGTGATCGGCCCCTTGGACCCGGAGGCGCCGTGCCCGGTTCCCCGGACCTTCAAATCGCGTTCAGCCCGCTAAAGGCGATCGGCGCCGGTCAGCGGTCGTCTTCGTCGAACAGGTTCTTCAGGAAACGGTCGCCGTCGGAGGCGGCGGCCGGCGGCGGGGTGGGCTGCTGCGGTTCCGCTTCGGACCGCAGGACCGAGCGCTCGGAGTAGTCGTCGGGCTGCTCGGCCCGTTCCCGCGCGGGCGCGTCCTCCATCTGCGCCTTCAGGTCCTCGACCGTGGTCCCGAACAGCTCCGCCTGGGTCTCCAGCACCTGGTCGACGAGGTGGAGGTCGTCGCCCATGTGCTCTTCGACGATGGTGGCCTGCTTACGGGCCGATTCGGCCACGGCCTGCTGGATGGTCGACATCAGCGCGGCCGAGAGGCCCTCGGGGCGCTGGCGCAGGGCCTCCTCGGTGAACCGGACGTCCATGATGGCGCCGCCGGGGCCCGCCACCACGGTCACCGAACGGTCGGGCGAGGTCGCCGTCGCCTCGAGCCTGCTCAGCTCGTCTTGCATCCCGCCGATGTTCGCCAAGCGATCGTCGACGTTCTGGAGCTTGGACTGGAACTTGTCGAATTCCGCGACCAGCTGTTCGAACTCGGCCGACATGGAACCTCCCGTGCCTTACGTGTGATCGGTGTCATCGTGACCTATTCACGGGTTCGACGCGACGTCATCAGTCCTGGATCCACCCCGGCTCACTCATTGGGAAGAGAGCATCCTCCAGGCTTCTCCGCCGCAGCCCAGACCGCGTTTAGCCCGCTAAACGCGGTCTGGGGCGGGCGTCCCAATGCTCAGGTCGACTGTCCTGAAAAGGGCTCGGAAGGCCTCGTGGTGCCAGTGTCCATTCCGGATCCATCCGGCTCCCCCGAGAGGGGAATAGGTAGCGTGGTCCGCCGAGCAGGGCGGTATCAGTACGAACGAGGGGAGGCGTCGTGGACGCCGAGCAGAAGGAAAGCAGCGAAGAACCCCGGCGGGGGAGTCACGCGGCGCCGGAGGGGGCACCCGTGCATCCGTTGATCGACCTCTCCCGGGACCCGCATCCGGGCCGAGCGGACCACGCCAAGCCCGACGAGGAATGAGGCCTCTGCCGGGAAGTGCGACGCCAAGCCCGGCGAGTGGAATGAAACCGGCCGAAACGCCGTTCCATCAGGGTCGCCGCGGCGTGGCGCCCGGCACGATATAGTTATCGACCCCCCGATTTGGCCGGTCCGGAAGTGGCCGGGTATCTTTGGAGACCGTGCCCGGCAGGCGTCGGGCCGTCCCGTGTGCCGTGCGGCATGGACGGGGTGCTCAGGCATCCGGTCCGAAGGCTTCGCCCACGCGGGATCCGACGGAAAATCCCTACGGGAAGTTACCGGTCGCAAGACCGTGACGCGGGCCGACACGCCCGACCGCGGGGGCCGGAGACAACACGTAGTAGCAAGATCGCGAACAGAAAGCTGGTCCATTGCCCACGATCCAGCAGCTGGTCCGTAAGGGCCGCCAGGACAAGGCTGCCAAGCAGAAGACCGCGGCCCTCAAGGGGAGCCCGCAGCGGCGTGGCGTGTGCACTCGCGTGTACACCACAACCCCCAAGAAGCCGAACTCGGCGCTTCGCAAGGTCGCTCGTGTGAAGCTGACCAGCGGCATCGAGGTCACCGCCTACATTCCCGGTGAAGGCCACAACCTGCAGGAGCACTCGATGGTGCTCGTGCGCGGTGGTCGTGTGAAGGACCTGCCGGGTGTCCGTTACAAGATCATCCGCGGTTCCCTCGACACCCAGGGTGTCAAGAACCGTAAGCAGGCGCGCAGCCGGTATGGCGCGAAGAAGGAGAAGAGCTAATGCCCCGCAAGGGTCCGGCCCCGAAGCGGCCGCTGATCTCTGACCCCGTCTACGCATCCCCGCTGGTCACCCAGCTGGTGAACAAGGTGCTGAAGGACGGCAAGCGGTCCCTGGCCGAGCGCATCGTCTACGGCGCCCTCGAAGGCGCTCGCGAGAAGACCGGCACCGACCCGGTCGTCACGCTGAAGCGCGCCCTCGACAACGTGAAGCCCACCATCGAGGTGAAGAGCCGCCGCGTCGGTGGTGCCACCTACCAGGTGCCGATCGAGGTCAAGCCGGGACGCTCCACCACGCTCGCGCTTCGCTGGCTGGTCTCCTTCTCGCAGGCTCGTCGCGAGAAGACCATGATCGAGCGTCTGCAGAACGAGCTCCTCGACGCGAGCAACGGCCTCGGCGCCAGCGTGAAGCGGCGCGAGGACACGCACAAGATGGCCGAGTCCAACAAGGCCTTCGCGCACTACCGCTGGTGATGTCCGCCCGGCTGCCGATCAAAGCCTTGCCGGGCCCCAATTTTGAGACAGGGGAACACTCTCGTGGCACGTGAAGTGCTGACCGACCTGAACAAGGTCCGCAACATCGGCATCATGGCCCACATCGACGCCGGTAAGACCACCACCACCGAGCGGATCCTGTTCTACACCGGGGTCAACTACAAGATCGGTGAAGTCCACGATGGCGCCGCCACCATGGACTGGATGGAGGAGGAGCAGAAGCGGGGTATCACCATCACCTCGGCTGCCACCACCACTTTCTGGGCCGATCACCAGATCAACATCATCGACACCCCGGGCCACGTCGACTTCACCGTCGAGGTGGAGCGTTCGCTCCGCGTGCTCGATGGTGCCGTCGCCGTCTTCGACGGCAAAGAGGGTGTCGAGCCGCAGTCCGAGCAGGTCTGGCGTCAGGCGGACAAGTACGAGGTTCCTCGTATCTGCTTCGTCAACAAGATGGACAAGCTCGGCGCGGACTTCTACTTCACCGTCCGCACCATCGAGGAGCGCCTCGGCGCCCGCCCGCTGGTCATCCAGCTGCCGATCGGCGCCGAGAACGAGTTCGAAGGCGTCGTCGACCTGGTCCGCATGAAGGCGCTGACCTGGCGCGGCGAGGTCCAGAAGGGCGAGGACTACGCCGTCGAGGAGATCCCGGCCGAGCTCGCCGACAAGGCGGCCGAGTACCGGGAGAAGCTGGTCGAGGCCATCGCCGAGACCGACGACTCCCTGATGGAGAAGTTCCTCGAGGGTGAGGAGCTGACCGAGGCCGAGATCAAGGCCGGCATCCGGAAGCTCACCGTGAACCGCGAGGCGTACCCGGTGCTCACCGGTTCCGCGTTCAAGAACAAGGGCGTTCAGCCCATGCTCGACGCGGTCATCGACTACCTTCCGTCGCCGCTGGACGTCCCGGCCGTCGAGGGCACGCTGCCCGACGGTGAGACCGTCGTGTCGCGCAAGCCGTCGACCGAGGAGCCCTTCTCCGCTCTGGCGTTCAAGATCGCCGCGCACCCGTTCTTCGGCAAGCTGACCTACATCCGGGTGTACTCGGGCAAGGTCGCCTCCGGCGCGCAGCTGATCAACGCCACCAAGGAGCGCAAGGAGCGCATCGGGAAGCTCTTCCAGATGCACTCCAACAAGGAGAACCCGGTGGACGAGGCCCAGGCGGGCCACATCTACGCGGTCATCGGCCTGAAGGACACCACCACCGGTGACACCCTCGCCGACCCGCAGAACCCGGTCGTCCTCGAGTCGATGACGTTCCCGGCGCCGGTCATCCGCGTCGCGATCGAGCCGAAGACCAAGGCCGACCAGGAGAAGCTGTCCCTGGCGATCCAGAAGCTGGCCGAAGAGGACCCGACGTTCCAGGTCAACCTGGACGAGGACACCGGTCAGACGATCATCGCGGGTATGGGCGAGCTGCACCTCGAGGTGCTGGTCAACCGCATGAAGTCCGACTACAAGGTCGAGGCGAACATCGGTAAGCCGCAGGTCGCCTACCGCGAGACGGTGCGCAAGACGGTCGAGAAGCTCGACTACGTGCACAAGAAGCAGACCGGTGGTTCCGGTCAGTTCGCGAAGGTCATCGTCAAGCTCGAGCCGCTCGAGTCCACCGACGGTGCCCTCTACGAGTTCGACAACAAGGTCACCGGTGGCCGCGTGCCGCGGGAGTACATCCCGTCGGTCGACGCGGGCGCACAGGACGCCATGCAGTACGGCGTGCTGGCCGGCTACCCGCTCGTCGGGTTGAAGTTCACCTTGTTGGACGGCGCGTACCACGAGGTCGACTCTTCGGAAATGGCCTTCAAGATCGCCGGCTCCATGGCGATGAAGGAAGCCGCGAAGAAGGCCGGTCCGGTCATCCTCGAGCCGCTGATGGCCGTCGAGGTCACCACGCCCGAGGACTACATGGGCGATGTGATCGGCGATCTCAACTCCCGCCGTGGCCAGATCCAGGCCATGGAGGAGCGCGCCGGTACCCGTGTCGTCAAGGCACTGGTCCCGCTGTCGGAGATGTTCGGTTACGTCGGCGACCTGCGTTCGCGTACGCAGGGACGTGCCAACTACTCCATGGTGTTCGACTCCTACGCCGAGGTTCCCGCGAACGTCGCGAAGGAAATCATCGCGAAGGCGACGGGGGAGTAGTTCCCGTCCGCTCGCGGGCATAAGGAACACTCCTGAACGTCCGCAGCATCCGTCAAGAAACGAATCCCCGTCCGACAGCCACGTTGGCCGGTGAGTAAGCAAAACAGTCCAGGAGGACATTCCAGTGGCGAAGGCGAAATTCGAGCGGACCAAGCCGCACGTCAACATCGGGACCATCGGTCACGTCGACCACGGTAAGACCACTCTGACCGCGGCGATCACCAAGGTTCTGCACGACAAGTACCCCGAGCTGAACACGGCGTCGGCGTTCGACCAGATCGACAACGCGCCGGAAGAGAAGCAGCGCGGTATCACGATCAACATCTCGCACGTCGAGTACCAGACCGAGAAGCGTCACTACGCCCACGTGGACGCCCCCGGTCACGCGGACTACATCAAGAACATGATCACCGGTGCGGCGCAGATGGACGGCGCGATCCTCGTGGTCGCGGCGACCGACGGCCCGATGCCGCAGACCCGTGAGCACGTGCTGCTCGCGAAGCAGGTCGGCGTGCCCTACATCGTGGTCGCGCTGAACAAGGCCGACATGGTCGACGACGAGGAGATCCTGGAGCTCGTCGAGCTCGAGGTCCGCGAGCTGCTGTCTTCCCAGGACTTCCCTGGTGACGACGCTCCGGTCGTCAAGGTCTCCGGCCTGAAGGCCCTCGAGGGCGACGCCAAGTGGGGCGAGAGCGTTCTCGAGCTCATGGCGGCCGTCGACGAGAACGTGCCGGACCCGGTGCGTGAGCTCGACAAGCCGTTCCTGATGCCGATCGAAGACGTCTTCACGATCACCGGCCGTGGCACGGTCGTGACCGGCCGTATCGAGCGTGGCCGCGTCAACGTGAACGAAGAGGTCGAGATCGTCGGCATCAAGGAGAAGTCGACCAAGACCACCGTCACCGGTGTCGAGATGTTCCGCAAGCTGCTGGACACCGGCGAGGCCGGCGACAACGTCGGTCTGCTGGTCCGCGGTATCAAGCGCGAGGACGTCGAGCGCGGCCAGGTCGTCGTGAAGCCGGGCACCACCACCCCGCACACGGAGTTCGAGGGCTCGGTCTACATCCTGTCGAAGGACGAGGGTGGCCGTCACACCCCGTTCTTCAACAACTACCGGCCGCAGTTCTACTTCCGTACCACGGACGTGACCGGCGTCGTCACCCTCAAGGAGGGTGTCGAGATGGTCATGCCGGGCGACAACACGGACATCAGCGTCGTGCTGATCCAGCCGGTCGCCATGGACGAGGGCCTGCGTTTCGCCATCCGTGAGGGTGGACGGACCGTCGGCGCCGGCCAGGTCACCAAGATCATCAAGTGATTTAACGCCGACCCGGGGGTCTGATACACCCCCGGGTTCAAGGCGTCAAATCACGTGTGCGACACTATTCAGGTTGCTCGTCCTGGGGCGGCCGAACTCGTTCTTCTTCGGAAGGCAGGTTCCGGCCGCCCTGGTATGAGCGGCCACGGTCCGCGGAGCACTTCCTTCGGGTGAGGCTAGCGGGCAAGGGCGTTTGAGACGGCGATCCAAGCTTTTCCGCCGGCTCGATGCCTCCTCACGTTGAGGAAGACCAGGCAAGACGAAGATCCCGCGGGATCCGTCTGTGCGTCGGGCTCGACACGCCCGACCGCGTGGACCGGGGACAGGGCCGTTGAACTGGGAAAACCTCAGTCAGACTGAGGTTTGAAAAGACAAAAGCGGCACGAGACGACAAGGAACGAGCAGCCACCATGGCGGGACAGAAGATCCGCATCCGGCTCAAGGCCTACGACCACGAGGCGATCGACACCTCGGCGCGCAAGATCGTCGAGACGGTCACGCGCACCGGCGCCCGTGTTGTCGGGCCGGTGCCGCTGCCCACCGAGAAGAACGTTTACTGCGTCATCCGCTCGCCGCACAAGTACAAGGACTCGCGCGAGCACTTCGAGATGCGCACGCACAAGCGTCTGATCGACATCCTCGACCCGACGCCGAAGACGGTCGACGCGCTCATGCGCATCGACCTGCCGGCGAGCGTCGACGTCAACATCCAGTAGCAGCGGCTGGCGAGCGGCGGAGAGTAAGAGACTCATGTCTGACAGGCAAGTGAAGGGCATCCTGGGCACCAAGCTCGGCATGACCCAGGTCTTCGACGAGAACAACCGGGTCGTCCCGGTGACCGTCGTCCAGGCCGGGCCGAACGTGGTCACCCAGGTTCGGACCCAGGAGAACGACGGCTACAAGGCCGTGCAGCTGGCTTTCGGCGCGGTCGACCCGCGCCGGGTGAACAAGCCGCGCACCGGCCACTTCGACAAGGCGAGCGTGACCCCGCGTCGTTACCTTGCGGAGCTGCGTACCACCGACGCCGAGACCTACGAGGTCGGCCAGGAGATCACCGCCGAGGTGTTCGAGGCCGGTATCGAGGTCGACGTGACCGGTACCAGCAAGGGCAAGGGCTACGCCGGTGTCATGAAGCGTCACGGCTTCAAGGGCCAGGGCGCGAGCCACGGTGCCCAGGCCGTGCACCGCAAGCCCGGCTCGATCGGTGGCTGCGCCACCCCGGGCCGCGTCTTCAAGGGCCTGCGCATGGCGGGCCGGATGGGCAACGACCGGGTCACCACGCAGAACCTGACCGTGCACGCGGTGCGTGCCGAGGACGGCCTGCTGCTGATCAAGGGCGCCGTGCCCGGTCCCAAGGGCGGCCTGCTGTTCGTTCGCAGCGCCGCGAAGGGTGGTAACTGAACATGACCAGCGTCGAGCTGAAGACCCCGGCCGGTAAAGCCGACGGCACGGTCGAGCTCCCCTCGGAGATCTTCGACGTGCAGGCCAACGTGCCCCTCATGCACCAGGTCGTGGTGGGCCAGCTGGCCGCCGCTCGCCAGGGCACGCATGACACCAAGACCCGCGGTGAAGTCCGCGGTGGTGGCAAGAAGCCGTACCGCCAGAAGGGCACCGGCCGCGCCCGCCAGGGTTCGACCCGTGCGCCGCAGTTCACCGGTGGTGGCGTCGTCCACGGCCCCACGCCGCGTGACTACACCCAGCGCACCCCGAAGAAGATGAAGGCCGCCGCCCTGCGTGGCGCCCTCTCCGACCGGGCCCGCGCCGGGCAGCTGCACGTCGTCACCGAACTGGTGACCGGCGAGAAGCCGTCCACCAAGTCCGCCAAGGCCGCCATCGCCGCGGTGACCCAGGCCAAGCGCGTTCTCGTGGTGCTGCACCGCGACGACGAGCTGAGCTGGAACTCGCTGCGGAACCTGGCCGAGGTCCACATCATCACGCCCGACCAGCTCAACACCTACGACGTGTTGGTCAACGACGACGTGGTGTTCACCAAGGCCGCTTACGACGTGTTCGTCGCCGGCCCCGTCCGGGGCAAGGGCGCGAAGGCTTCGGCTCGGTCGAGCGAGGTTGAAGGGAGTGACGAGCAGTGAGTGCGATCGCCATCCCCGATCCCCGCGACATCTTGCTCGCGCCGGTGATCTCCGAGAAGTCCTACGGGCTGCTCGAGGACCACAAGTACACGTTCATCGTCCGCCCGGACGCCAACAAGACCCAGATCAAGATCGCGGTCGAGAAGGTGTTCGGCGTCAAGGTGGTCAGCGTCAACACGGCCAACCGCCAGGGCAAGCGTAAGCGGACTCGCGCCGGCTTCGGCAAGCGCAAGGACACCAAGCGCGCCATCGTGACTCTTTCGGCTGAGAGCAAGCCGATCGAGATCTTCGGCGGACCCACCGCGTAAAGGACTGAGCTGACACATGGGCATCCGCAAGTACAAGCCGACGACCCCGGGTCGTCGCGGTTCCAGCGTCTCCGACTTCGCCGAGATCACTCGGTCCACCCCGGAGAAGTCGCTGCTGCGTCCGCTGAGCAAGTCCGGCGGCCGTAACTCCAGCGGCAAGATCACCACCCGCCACAAGGGCGGTGGCCACAAGCGTGCGTACCGGCTGATCGACTTCCGCCGGAACGACAAGGACGGCGTTCCCGCCAAGGTCGCGCACATCGAGTACGACCCCAACCGGTCCGCTCGTATCGCGCTCCTGCACTACGCCGACGGCGAGAAGCGCTACATCATCGCCCCGGAGAAGCTCAAGCAGGGTGACACGGTGGAGAACGGCCCCCGGGCCGACATCAAGCCGGGTAACAACCTGCCGCTGCGCAACATCCCGGTCGGCACCGTGATCCACGCGATCGAGCTCCGCCCCGGTGGCGGCGCGAAGATGGCGCGGTCCGCCGGTGCCAAGGTGCAGCTGGTGGCGAAGGACGGGCCGTACGCCCAGCTTCGTCTCCCGTCGGGCGAGATCCGCAACGTCGACGTGCGCAACCGCGCCACCATCGGCGAGGTCGGCAACTCCGAGCACTCCAACATCAACTGGGGCAAGGCGGGCCGTAACCGCTGGCGCGGCAAGCGCCCCACCGTCCGTGGTGTCGTCATGAACCCGGTCGACCACCCGCACGGTGGTGGTGAGGGTAAGACCTCCGGTGGTCGCCACCCGGTGAACCCGAACGGAAAGCCCGAAGGCCGCACCCGCCGCCGCAAGGCCTCCGACGCCATGATCGTCCGCCGCCGGCGTACCGGCAAGAAGCGCTGAGCAGGGAGGTAGAAGAACATGCCACGTAGCCTCAAAAAGGGCCCCTTCGTGGACGACCACCTGCTCAAGAAGGTGGACGCTCTCAACGAGTCGGGCAAGAAGACCGTGATCAAGACGTGGTCGCGTCGTTCCACGATCATCCCGGATTTCCTGGGTCACACGATCGCGGTGCACGACGGCCGCAAGCACGTCCCGGTGTTCGTCACCGAGGCGATGGTGGGTCACAAGTTGGGCGAGTTCGCTCCGACTAGGACCTTCAAGGGCCACATCAAGGACGACCGCAAGTCGCGCCGCCGCTGAGCGGGCACGAGAGAACAAGGAAGCTAGCGATGAACGCCCAGAACGACGTGGCCGAGGCTCTGCCGACGGCTTACGCGCGGGCTCGCTTCGTCCGGGACTCGCCTACCAAGGTGCGCCGGGTGATCGAGCTGATCAAGGGACGTAGCGCCGCCGACGCCTTGGCCGTGCTCCAGTTCGCCCCGCAGGCGGCAAGCGAGCCGGTCGCGAAGGTGCTCGCCAGCGCCGTGGCCAACGCCGAAAACAACCTCGATCTCGACCCGGACACCCTCTGGGTCAAGAACGCCTACGCCGACGAGGGCCCGACCCTCAAGCGCATCCGTCCGCGGGCCCAGGGCCGCGCGTACCGGATCCGCAAGCGGACCAGCCACATCACCGTCGAGGTGGAGTCGCGTCCGAAGGCCGAGGCCAAGAAGGCACAGGGCAAGAAGAAGGCAGGTGGCCGGTAGTGGGCCAGAAGATCAACCCGCACGGCTTCCGCCTGGGTATCACCACGGACTGGAAGTCGCGTTGGTACGCCGACAAGCAGTACGCGGAGTACGTGGCCGAGGACGTCAAGATCCGGAAGCTGCTGTCCACGGGCATGGAGCGCGCCGGGATCTCCAAGGTCGAGATCGAGCGCACCCGTGACCGGGTCCGCGTCGACATCCACACCGCCCGGCCGGGCATCGTCATCGGCCGTCGCGGCGCGGAGGCCGACCGCATCCGCGGCGCGCTGGAGAAGCTGACCGCCAAGCAGGTCCAGCTGAACATCCTCGAGGTGAAGAACCCCGAGGCCGACGCCCAGCTCGTCGCTCAGGGTGTCGCGGAGCAGCTGAGCAACCGTGTGGCGTTCCGCCGCGCGATGCGCAAGGCGATCCAGACCTCCATGCGTTCGCCGCAGGTCAAGGGCATCCGCGTGCAGTGCGGCGGTCGTCTCGGCGGTGCCGAGATGTCCCGCTCCGAGCACTACCGCGATGGCCGCGTCCCGCTGCACACGCTGCGTGCCGACATCGACTACGGCTTCTTCGAGGCCAAGACGACGTTCGGTCGCATCGGCGTGAAGGTGTGGATCTACAAGGGCGAGCTCGTGGGTGGCCTCAAGGCCAAGGAGGCGCGTGACGCCGCCGCGGCCGCCGAGCGCGCCCCGCGCCGTGACCGTGGTGACCGTCCGTCCCGACCGCGCCGTTCCGGCTCGTCGGGCACGACGCCGACCTCGACCGAAGCCGGCCGGGCGGCCGCCGCCGCCAAGAGCGACGACGCCCCCAAGAGTGGCACCGCCACCGAGGCCCCGGCTGCTGAGACTGCAGAAAAGACGGAGGGCTGACACGTGCTCATCCCGCGCAGGGTCAAGCACCGGAAGCAGCACTCCCCGAAGCGCCACGGTGCCGCCAAGGGCGGTACGAAGGTGAACTTCGGCGAGTACGGCATCCAGGCGCTTGAGCACAGCTACGTGACCAACCGGCAGATCGAGTCCGCTCGTATCGCCATGACGCGTCACATCAAGCGTGGTGGCAAGGTGTGGACGACCATCTACCCGGACCGCCCGCTGACCAAGAAGCCGGCGGAAACCCGCATGGGTTCCGGTAAGGGTTCGCCCGAGTGGTGGATCGCCAACGTGAAGCCCGGCCGCGTGATGTTCGAGATCTCGTTCCCGAACGAGGAGACCGCCCGTGAGGCGCTCCGTCGCGCGATCCACAAGCTGCCCATGAAGTGCCGCATCGTGACCCGTGAAGGTGGTGAGTTCTGATGGCGAAGGCAGGTGCCGCCCAGGCATCGGAGCTGCGTGAGCTCACCGCGGAAGAGCTCGTTCTGCGTCTGAAGGAATACAAGGAGGAGCTCTTCAACCTCCGCTTCCAGATGGCGACCGGACAGCTCGACAACAACCGCCGTCTGCGCACCGTCCGCACGGACATCGCGCGGATCTACACGGTCATGCGCGAGCGTGAACTCGGCCTGTCCGTTTCCCCTGACGCCGAGAGTGAAGGTGCCGCATGAGCGAGCAGCCCAACGCTGAGGCGGCCCCCCGCAACGACCGCAAGGTCCGTGAGGGTTACGTCGTCTCGGACAAGATGAACAAGACGATCGTGGTCGAGCTCGAAGACCGCAAGAAGCACCGTCGTTACGCCAAGGTTCTCCGCAGCACCAGCAAGGTCAAGGTGCACGACGAGAACAACGAGGCGGGCGTGGGCGACCGGGTCACCCTGATGGAGACCCGCCCGCTGTCGGCGACCAAGCGCTGGCGTCTGGTGCAGATCGTGGAGAAGGCCAAGTAAGTAGGGCTCTCTGAGTCCCTTAGTTCCGCAAGGCTCGCGCTTCAGCGCGAGAACCAGCGCGACATACAGGAGTAGACGTGATCCAGCAGGAGTCGCGGCTTCGGGTTGCCGACAACACGGGCGCGAAGGAGATCCTTTGCATCCGCGTTCTCGGTGGCTCGGGGCGGCGCTACGCGGGCATCGGCGACATCATCGTCGCCACCGTGAAGGACGCCATGCCGGCCGCCGGCGTGAAGAAGGGTGACGTCGTCAAGGCGGTCATCGTTCGCACGCGCAAGGAGCGCCGTCGTCCGGACGGTTCTTACATCCGCTTCGACGAGAACGCTGCTGTGCTCATCAAGAACGACAATGAGCCCCGCGGCACCCGCATCTTCGGGCCGGTCGGCCGCGAGCTGCGCGACCGAAAGTTCATGAAGATCATTTCGCTCGCGCCGGAGGTGTTGTAGAGCATGAAGGTGAAGAAGGGCGACACGGTCGTCGTCATCGCCGGCAAGGACAAGGGTGCCAAGGGCAAGGTCATCCAGGCCTACCCCGAGCGCGAGCGCGTGCTGGTCGAGGGCGTGAACCGGATCAAGAAGCACACGCGGATCTCCCAGACCCAGCGCGGTGCGCAGTCCGGCGGCATCGTCACGCAGGAAGCGCCCATCCACGTCTCGAACGTGATGGTCGTCGACTCCGACGGCAAGCCGACCCGGGTGGGCTACCGCATCGGCGAGGACGGCAAGAAGGTCCGGGTCTCGCGCCGGAACGGTAAGGACATCTGATCATGACCACCGCAGAGAAGATCGCCCCGCGCCTCAAGGTGCGGTACCGCGAGGAGATCAAGGGGCAGCTCCAGCAGGAGTTCTCCTTCGAGAACGTCCACCAGATCCCGGGCGTCGTCAAGGTCGTCGTGAACATGGGTGTCGGTGACGCCGCCCGTGACAGCAAGCTGATCGAAGGCGCCATCCGCGACCTGGCCGCGATCACCGGGCAGAAGCCCGAGGTTCGCAAGGCTCGCAAGTCCATCGCGCAGTTCAAGCTGCGTGAGGGCCAGCCGATCGGTGCGCGCGTCACGCTGCGCGGCGACCGGATGTGGGAGTTCCTCGACCGGCTGCTGACCATCGCGCTGCCGCGTATCCGTGACTTCCGCGGGCTTTCGCCGAAGCAGTTCGACGGCAACGGCAACTACACGTTCGGTCTCAACGAGCAGTCCATGTTCCACGAGATCGACCCGGACGCCATCGACCGCCCGCGCGGTATGGACGTCACTGTCGTCACCACCGCCAACACCGACGACGAGGGCCGCGCGCTGCTTCGCAAGCTCGGCTTCCCGTTCAAGGAGAACTGAGTCGATGGCCAAGAAAGCACTGGTCCACAAGGCCGCGAAGACGCCGAAGTTCAAGGTTCGCGGTTACACGCGTTGCCAGCGGTGCGGTCGCCCGCACTCGGTGTTCCGCAAGTTCGGGCTCTGCCGGATCTGCCTTCGCGAGATGGCACACGCGGGCGAGCTGCCCGGCGTCCGCAAGTCCAGCTGGTAAGAGTCTTTTTTAACTCCCACTTCGCCACAGGCCCCGCACGTATCGCAGGGAACCAGGGCGAGAAAGGTTGACAGGTCACCATGACGATGACCGACCCCATCGCAGACTTCTTGACCCGTCTGCGTAACGCGAACTCGGCGTACCACGACGAGGTCGTGCTTCCCCACTCGAAGATCAAGGCGAACATCGCCGAGATCCTCAAGCGCGAGGGTTACATCTCGGGCTACCGCGACGAGCCGGGCGAGAAGCACAAGAACCTCGTCGTGGAGCTGAAGTACGGCCCCAACCGTGAGCGCAGCATCGCCGGCCTCCGCCGCGTGTCCAAGCCCGGCCTGCGGGTCTACGCAAAATCGACCGAACTGCCGTCGGTTCTCGGTGGCCTCGGCGTCGCGATCATCTCGACGTCGTCCGGCCTTCAGACCGACCGTCAGGCCAAGCGAAACAGCGTGGGCGGCGAAGTCCTCGCCTACGTCTGGTAAGGAAGGGGGCAAAGACATGTCACGCATTGGAAAGCTGCCGGTCGCCGTCCCCTCCGGGGTCGAGGTGACCATCGAAGGTCAGCAGATCAAGGTCAAGGGGCCCAAGGGCACCCTTGAGCACACCATCGCCGAGCCGATCACCGTCGAGAAGGCCGAGAACGGCACTCTCGAGGTCAAGCGGCCCGACGAGGAGCGCACCAGCCGTGCCCTGCACGGTCTCACCCGGACGCTGGTCAACAACCTCGTCGTCGGTGTGACCGAGGGCTACGAGAAGAAGCTCGAGATCCACGGTGTCGGTTACCGCGTGCAGGCCAAGGGCTCGGACCTCGAGTTCGCCCTCGGCTACAGCCACCCGGTGAAGATCGAGGCCCCGGAAGGCATCACCTTCAAGGTCGAGACCCCCACCCGGTTCTCGGTCTCGGGCATCGACAAGCAGAAGGTCGGCCAGATCGCCGCGGTCATCCGCAAGCTGCGCCGCCCGGACCCGTACAAGGGCAAGGGCCTGCGCTACGAGGGTGAGAAGATCCGCCGCAAGGTCGGAAAGACGGGTAAGTGATCATGAGCGACACGACTACGAAGCGCAAGCCGGTCGGCAAGGACATCTCGACCCGCCGCCGCGTCGCGAAGGCCCGTCGGCACTTCCGCCTTCGCAAGAAGATCAACGGCACGGACCAGCGTCCGCGCCTGGTCGTCAAGCGTTCGTCGCGGCACATCGCCGTGCAGCTGATCGACGACCTCGCCGGCAAGACCCTGGCGTCGGCGTCCACCCTCGAGGCGGACGTCCGCGCGCTGGAAGGCGACAAGAAGGCCAAGGCCGCCAAGGTCGGGGAACTCGTCGCCGCCCGCGCCAAGAACGCCGGTGTCTCGACCGTGGTGTTCGACCGTGGTGGCAACGCCTACCACGGCCGCATCGCGGCGCTCGCCGACGCCGCGCGTGAGGCGGGGTTGGAGTTCTGATGCAGCAGATGCTCGTGAATGGAAGGAAAGCCTGATGCCGGGACGTACACGGCAATTCGGCGGTGGCCAGGGCGGACCCGGCGGACAGGGCGGCAACGACCGCAATGACCGTCGCGACCGCCGTGACCGGCGCGACAGCGGCCGTGGCGGGGCCGGCCAGGAAAAGACCCCGCACCTCGAGAAGGTCGTGACGATCAACCGCGTCGCCAAGGTCGTCAAGGGTGGTCGCCGCTTCAGCTTCACCGCCCTGGTGGTCGTCGGTGACGGCGACGGTCAGGTCGGCGTCGGCTACGGCAAGGCCAAGGAAGTTCCCGCGGCCATCGCCAAGGGCGTCGAGGAAGCGAAGAAGAACTTCTTCCGCGTCCCCCGCGTCGCCGGCACCATCCCCCACCCGATCCAGGGTGAGGAAGCCGCCGGTGTCGTGCTGCTCCGTCCGGCCTCGGCCGGTACCGGTGTCATCGCCGGTGGCCCGGTGCGCGCGGTGCTGGAGTGCGCGGGTGTCCACGACGTGCTGTCGAAGTCGCTCGGCTCCGACAACGCGATCAACATCGTGCACGCGACCGTGGCGGCCCTGAAGGGTCTGCAGCGTCCCGAAGAGGTCGCGGCCCGCCGCGGTCTCCCGCTCGAGGACGTCGCTCCGGCTCGGATGCTGCGCCAGCGCGCGGGCCAGGGGGTCTGACATGACTCAGCTCAAGGTGACCCAGGTCAAGAGCAAGATCGGCACGAAGCACGCTCACCGCGAGTCGCTGCGCACCCTCGGGCTGCGCAAGATCCGCCAGAGCGTCGTGCGTGATGACACTCCCGAGGTGCGCGGCCTTATCCACACCGTCCGCCACCTGGTGGAGGTCGAGGAGGTCAAGGCATGACTGCCATCAAGATCCACCACCTTCGTCCGGCTCCGGGCGCGAAGCGCGACAAGATCCGCGTCGGCCGTGGTGAGGGCTCGAAGGGCAAGACCGCCGGTCGCGGTACCAAGGGCACCAAGGCCCGGAAGAACGTGCCCGCCGGCTTCGAGGGTGGGCAGATGCCCATCCACATGCGGCTCCCGAAGCTTCGCGGCTTCAAGAACCGCTTCCGCACCGAGTACCAGCCGGTGAACGTGGGCGACATCGCCCGCGTCTTCCCGGAGGGTGGCAAGGTCGGCGCCGAGGAGCTCGTCGCGAACGGTCTGGTCCGCAAGGGCAAGCTCGTGAAGGTGCTCGGCAACGGCGACGTGAACGGCGTCAAGCTGGACGTCACCGCCGACGCTTTCTCCGGCTCCGCCAAGGAGAAGCTCTCCGCTGCCGGTGGCTCCGCCACCACGCTCTGAGCTTTCTTCGCTCGCTTCACCGAAAGGCCCGCCCGGCTCCGCCCGGCGGGCCTTTCGCTTGCGCCGGCCCGACCTGCGTTTCGCGGGCTAATCGCGATCTGGTCCCTCGGGCGTGCGCTTGCGCGCCCACCTGCGTTTAGCCCCCTAATCGTGATCCGGGCGCGGGTAGCCCTCCCGGTACCCGACTTGCGTTTCGCGGGCTAAACGCGATCCGTCGGTCGCCCAGGTGCCCGGCGTCCAGATCGCGGTTAGCCCGCGAAACGCAGGTCGGCCGCCAGGCCGAGGGCGTGGCGGAAGGGGGCCTGGGCTGGAAGGATCGCTAGGTGGCCATACCTCCCGGGCAGGATCCGCAGCCCTTCCAGCAGCAGCCGGACGCCCCGCCGATGGTCGTATCGGTTTCAGGGCCCATGGATCCCCCGGACGAACCGGTGCGGTCCGGTCGGCTTGAGCCCCGCAGGCTCGTCGCAGCGGGCTTGGCCGCCTTGGCCCTGGTGCTGACCCTCGTGGGCTGCTTCTTCCCGCACTTCAAGACCGAACATCGGTTCGGCTTCGACGCCAGCGACCTGCTCGAGATCGTGTTCGTGCAAGGAGCTTGGGACACGACGGCTTATCAGACCGGCCAACCTGCCTTCACCACGTCGACGGCGCCCATCGGTATCCCGCTCTTGGTCGCCGCGGCGCTCCTGCTGGCGGCCACGGTCGTCAGTACGCGCGTCGCCGGGCGTCAACGTCCAGGCACTTTGGACAGGTGGCTCACCACTATCGCGGCGGTGTTCCTCGCCGGAGCTGTCAGCAGCGTCGCCACGCTGGGATCCGGACGCCAGTTGGGCGACGACCTCAAGGTGACCCTGACTCTCGAAGCGGGGATGTGGGCCCTCTTCGCCGCGGTCGCGGCCGCGGTGGGCGCGGCCGTCATGAGCCACCGCGTCCAGGATGGCGAAGTCCCGATGAGTGGCGACCCGAGTCTCGCGGACATGCCCACACCGAAGGACGGCATCTCCATCATGGTGCTCCCACCGGAGCCGCAGCCCGAGAAACCGGACTATTCGGCCTTCGCGCCTCCGCCGGACCCTGGCGCGAAAGAGCGCGATTAGCCCGCTAAACGCGCTCGCGGCGGCCGATACGGTGGGGGAGGAGGTGGCTGATGACTTGGGCGGCGGTGTTCTTCGGAGCGGCGGTCCTCGTGGCTTTTACGCCAGGGGCGAACAATCTGCTCGGCATGCACAACGGCATGACGCAGGGGGCCTGGAAGGGGCTCGCCGGCCTGTTAGGCCGATTGGCCGCATTCACGGTCCTGATCGCGGCCGTCGCCGCGGGGCTCGGACAGCTCCTCGCGGCTTCGGAGCTTGCACTCACAGTGATCAAGTGGGCCGGCGTCGCCTACCTGGTCTGGATCGGCGGGCGCCTGCTGTGGTCGACGTTCGGTGCCGGGCGGACCGCGCTGGTCCAGGCGCCGCGAGGCACCGAATCCGTACCTGCGCTCCGGATCGCGAGGAAGGAATTCGTCGTCGCGATCACGAATCCGAAGGCGATCCTCATCTTCACGGCGTTCGTACCCCAGTTCATCGACGCAGCTCACGGCTCCTTTCCCAGCCAGATCGCGATTCTCGGCGCCGTCTACCTGCTCGCCGAGTTCGTGGCGGGCGCGACCTACGTCGGTGCTGGCGCGCTCGTGAAGTCGTTCCGGTTGTCCCGCCGGGTGACTCGCAACGTCGACCGCGGCACCGGCGTCGTGCTCCTCGGCATGGCGGGCGCCCTCGCCGCATCGGGCTCCTGATCACGTTGCGTTTAGCCCCCTAATCGCGATCCGGTGGCCGGAAAAGTGAGGAGCGGCAAGGCGTTCTGTCAAGATCCCGGAGCGAGAAACGGCGGTCGATCAACCCCGCGGACCAACCTTCGTCCGGAAAACCCACACGCACTGCGGACACGCCCTGTGAAGCTGTTAGAGTCGGCGACACGCTTCGGGACGAGTGTGCCCCGAAGCGTTCCTGGCTTGTGCCAGAAAGCTGTGTGTTCCCGCCGGCCCCAGGCCGGCCAAGCCGATCGTCGGTAAGACAGCCGACGACGCCGAGGAGGTTCCCCGCGTGCTCAGCGCCTTCCGCTCGGCTCTAGCGACGCCGGATCTACGTAAGAAGATCCTGTTCACGCTAGCCATCGTCGCGGTCTACCGAATCGGTGCCACCATCCCGGCCCCGGGCATCTCGTATTCCGCCGTGCAGCAATGCACGGAGACCGGGTCGCAGGAGGGCGTCTATCAGCTGCTGAACCTGTTCAGTGGCGGTGCACTGCTGCAGCTGTCGCTGTTCTCGACCGGCATCATGCCGTACATCACGGCGAGCATCATCGTCCAGCTTCTCACCGTGGTCATCCCGCGGTTCGAGGAGCTGAAGAAGGAAGGCCAGGCCGGCCAGGGCAAGCTGACCCAGTACACCCGGTATCTGACGATCGCCCTCGCGATCCTGCAGGCGACCGGTGTGGTGGCACTCGCCGACCGCAAGCAGCTCTTCCCGCAGTGCGACACCGCGATCATCCCGGACAACAGCGTCTACACGCTGGCCATCATCGTCATCACGATGACCGCCGGTACCGCCGTCATGATGTGGCTGGGTGAGCTGATCACCGAGCGCGGCGTCGGCAACGGCATGTCCGTCCTCATCTTCCTGAACATCGCGGCCCGGATCCCGATCGAGGGTGGCAACATCCTCAGCAGCGCCGGGCCGGTGGTCTTCACCCTGATCTGTGTGTTCGGCCTGGTGATCATCGCCAGCGTCATCTTCGTCGAGCAGGGCCAGCGCCGGATCCCGGTGCAGTACGCCAAGCGCATGATCGGCCGCCGCATGTACGGCGGGACCTCGACCTACCTGCCGATCAAGGTGAACCAGGCCGGTGTCATCCCGGTCATCTTCGCCTCGTCGCTGCTCTACCTGCCGGACCTGATCAGCCGTCTCGTCGGCGACGCCAACAGCAACGCGGGCTGGCAGGTCTTCATCCAGAACTACATCGTCAACCAGTCCAGCTGGGCGCACGTCCTGCTGTACTTCGCGTTGATCATCTTCTTCACGTACTTCTACATCACGATCACGTTCAACGTGGACGAGCGTGCGGAAGAAATGAAGAAGTTCGGTGGCTTCATCCCGGGTATCCGCCCGGGCCGACCCACCGCGGAGTACCTCAGCTACGTCCTCGGCCGCATCACCCTGCCGGGCTCGCTGTACCTGGGCATCATCGCGATCCTTCCGAACTTCTTCCTGTCCGTCACCGGCAGCGGGAACAACCAGAACTTCCCGTTCGGTGGCACGGCTGTGCTGATCATGGTCGGTGTCGGTCTCGACACCGTGAAGCAGATCGAAAGCCAGCTGATGCAACGTAACTACGAAGGGTTCTTGAAGTGACGCGCCTGGTTCTCGTTGGCCCTCCTGGCGCGGGCAAAGGTACTCAGGCGGTAGCACTGTCGGAGAAGCTCCGGATCCCGCACATCTCGACCGGCGATCTGTTCCGCGCCCACGTGGGCGAGCAGACGCCGCTGGGCCAGGAAGCCAAGCGCTACCTGGATTCCGGCGAACTCGTGCCCGACTCGGTCACGAACGAGATGGTGCGTGAACGCCTCGCCGAACCCGACGCCAAGGTCGGTTTCCTGCTCGACGGGTTCCCCCGGAACACGAAGCAGGCCGACGTCCTCGGTGAGATCCTCGGCGAGGTCGACGCCAAGCTCAACGCGGTCATCCAGCTCCAGGTCTCGGAAGACGTCGTCGTCGATCGGCTGCTGTCCCGCGGCCGGTCGGACGACACCGAAGAGGTCATCCGCCGCCGCCAGCAGATCTACGTGTCCGAGACCGCTCCGCTGCTCGAGTACTACTCGGACATCCTGGTCAGGGTCGACGGCGTCGGCTCGGTCGACGAGATCTCCGCCCGCGTGCTGGAAGCGCTGCGCGACCGCACGTGAATCTCGGAGGACTGCGTGTACTGCAACGGCTTCGTCGTGGGCGCATGATCGAAATCAAGACCCCTGGCGAGCTTCAGGCGATGAGGGCCGCCGGACTGGTCGTCTGGCGCACTCTCACCGCGGTGCGTGAGCTAGCCAAGCCAGGGGTGACCACGGCCGATCTCGACGAACTCGCCGAGCAGACGATCCGTGACGCGGGCGCGGTGCCCTCGTTCAAGGGATACCACGGCTTCCCGGCGTCGATCTGCGCTTCGGTGAACGAGCAGATCGTGCACGGCATCCCGTCGAAGACCCAGGTCTTGAACGACGGCGACATCATCTCGGTGGACTGCGGCGCCATCCTCGACGGCTGGCACGGAGACTCCGCGGTCACCCTCGCCATCGGCGAGGTGTCGAAGGCGGATCTCGCGCTCTCGGCCGCCACCGAGGCGGCGATGTGGGCGGGAATCGCCGCGGTGTCGTCCGGGGGCCGGCTCACAGACATCTCGCACGCGGTGCAGACCGCGGCCGAGAAGGCCGGCCGGGAAGACGGCACCGAATACGGGATGATCGTCGAGTACGGCGGCCACGGCATCGGGCGCCAGATGCACATGGACCCGTTCTTGCCGAACCTGGGCAAGCCGGGCAAGGGACCCCGGCTCAAGACCGGTATGGCGCTCGCGATCGAGCCGATGCTGACCGGTGGTGGCGGTGAGACCGTCGAGCTCGAGGACGGGTGGACCGTCGTGACCGCCGACGGCTCGCGGGCCTCGCACTGGGAGCACACCGTCGCGATCACCGATGACGGCCCGTGGGTGCTGACCGCCCCCGAAGACGCCTGACCTCGCTTCTCTCCCTCCGGATCGCGTTTAGGCCGCTAAACGCAAGTGCGCCCACAGATCGCAGTTAGGCCGCTAAACGCAAGTGCGTCCGCTTGTCGGGGGAGCGTCCGGGCCCGCCGTTGAGGTGCCTGCCGGCTGCCTCCATCGGGTGCACCTCGTCCGCCGAGCGCCCCCAGGTCGCGAGCCCGCCGGATCGCGATTAGCCCGCTAAACGCAGGTCGGCGAGGGCGTACGATGGTGGAGGCCGCATCAGGCGGGCTCAGGGGCCACCTAACACAGTCACCCCCGTTTGGGGCTCGCGACACGGGTTGCGTACACTGTCAAGTCGGTGTACTCATCGCGCCCGGATCCTGCGCGCTCGTGACTTCTCGCGAACGGACATTGGACCCGGGCAGGAGTGTGCCGATGCACCACCCAGCCAAGCACTCAAGCTCTGACTGATAACACAGCGTAGCGACAGGAAATGCGGAGGACATGGGCAAGAAAGACGGGGCCATCGAGGTCGAAGGCCGCGTAGTCGAGCCGCTCCCCAACGCGATGTTCCGCGTCGAGTTGGAGAACGGCCACAAGGTCCTTGCACACATCAGCGGCAAGATGCGGCAGCACTACATCCGCATCCTGCCCGAGGACAGGGTTGTCGTGGAGCTCTCGCCCTACGACTTGTCACGTGGTCGCATCGTCTATCGCTACAAGTGATCACGACGAGTTAGCACAAGCAGGAGAGCAGGAGACGTGAAGGTTCAGCCGAGCGTCAAGAAGATCTGCGACAAGTGCAAGGTGATCCGCCGTCACGGCCGGATCATGGTGATCTGCGAAAACCTGCGGCACAAGCAGCGGCAGGGCTGATCACTCGCACTCGTACAGAGTGGATTGACGGCTACACAATCTCCCCGCACCTGCCGGGCCGTGCGAACGGCCCGGTTCACCCTCGGACTTCAGGCCGAGGCCGGGACACCCGAAGCGCAAGCAGAGGGCACGACAGGCGAGTCGGTCCCGGGACCGGACGGGGAGCAGACCTGAAGATGAATTCTATGAAGGAGCATCAACGCCAATGGCACGACTCGCTGGCGTAGACCTCCCCCGCGAAAAGCGGTTGGAGATCGCGCTGACCTACATCTACGGCATCGGCCGTACCCGCTCGAAGCAGCTCATCGCGGCTGCCGAGCTCAACGCGGACACTCGCGTCAAGGATCTGAGCGATGACGACCTCGCGAAGCTGCGGGTCTACATCGAGGAGAACTTCAAGGTCGAGGGTGACCTTCGCCGCGAGGTGAACGCCGACATCCGTCGGAAGATCGAGATCGGGTGCTACGAGGGCCTTCGCTGGCGCCGCGGACTTCCCGTCCGTGGTCAGCGCACCAAGACGAACGCCCGCACCCGTAAGGGTCCGAAGAAGACGGTCGCCGGCAAGAAGAAGGCTGGCAAGAAGTGAGCGTCCAGGGCAAGAAGGTCGTGCAGATGGGCGGCGTCCGCCGTCGTGGCTCGGCTTGTGTCTCGCCCAAGGCGCTCTACGCCCGCCCGATGGCGCTCCGCAACCTGTACACCGACGCCGGTTCGATCATCCGGCGCGGACAGGCCGAAGCGGTCGCCGCTCACCAAGAGAACGCGCGCTAACAGGAGAACCCTCAAAACATGCCACCGAAGTCTCGTACTGCGGCGGGGGCCAAGAAGGTCCGCCGTAAGGAAAAGAAGAATGTCGCGCACGGTCACGCGCACATCAAGAGCACCTTCAACAACACCATCGTCTCGATCACGGACCCGACCGGTGCCGTGATCGCGTGGGCGTCGAGTGGTCACGTGGGCTTCAAGGGCTCGCGTAAGTCCACCCCGTTCGCCGCGCAGATGGCCGCCGAGAACGCCGCCCGCAAGGCTGCCGAGCACGGCATGAAGAAGGTCGACGTGTTCGTGAAGGGCCCGGGTTCGGGCCGCGAGACGGCGATCCGCTCGCTGCAGGCGGCCGGCCTCGAGGTCGGCACCATCCAGGACGTGACCCCGCAGCCTCACAACGGCTGCCGCCCGCCCAAGCGGCGCCGGGTCTGAGGAACGGGGAGGAGTAAGAAGAAATGGCTCGTTACACCGGCCCCGCGACGCGTATTTCGCGTCGCCTCAAGGTTGACCTCATCGGCGGCGACCAGGCTTTCGAGCGTCGCCCCTACCCGCCGGGCCAGCACGGCCGCGGGCGCATCAAGGAGTCCGAGTACCTCCTGCAGTCGCAGGAGAAGCAGAAGGCTCGCTACACCTACGGCGTTCTCGAGCGTCAGTTCGTCCGGTACTACAAGGAAGCCGTCCGGCGTCCGGGTAAGACCGGTGAGAACCTGCTGCAGATCCTCGAGTCCCGGCTGGACAACGTGATCTACCGCGCCGGCATCGCCCGCACCCGCCGTCAGGCGCGTCAGCTGGTGAGCCACGGCCACTTCCTGGTCAACGGCGTCAAGGTCAACGTCCCGTCCTACCAGGTCACGAAGTGGGACATCATCGACGTGCGGCCGAAGTCGTTCGCGATGCTGCCCTTCGTCGCGGCCAAGGAGTCCTTCGGCGAGCGTCCCGTTCCCGCGTGGCTCCAGGTCGTTCCGTCCAACCTCCGTGTGCTGGTCCACCAGCTCCCGGAGCGCGCTCAGATCGACGTTCCGGTCCAGGAACAGCTGATCGTCGAGCTCTACTCGAAGTGATCCACCATCGGGCCGGGGTTTCCCCGGCCCGATGTGGGCACGGGCGGCGGCGCCCGGAGTGCGCCGCCGTTTCGCCATCCCTTTCGGTGTCATATGGCGGGCGCCGTTTGGAAAGGAATTAGGAAAGATGCTGATTTCCCAGCGACCGGCTCTCGGCGAAGAGACGGTCAACGAGACCCGCTCCCGGTTCACCATCGAACCGCTGGAGCCCGGCTTCGGCTACACGCTCGGCAACTCGCTGCGTCGTACGCTGCTGTCGTCCATTCCGGGCGCGGCCGTGACGAGCATCCGCATCGACGGCGTGCTGCACGAGTTCACCACCGTTCCCGGGGTGAAGGAAGACGTCACCGACATCATCCTGAACCTCAAGGAGCTCGTGGTCTCCTCGGAAGAGGACGAGCCGGTCACCATGTACCTGCGCAAGCAGGGCCCCGGTGAGGTCACCGCCGCCGACATCGTGCCCCCGGCCGGTGTCACCGTGCACAACCCGGATCTGCACATCGCGTCGCTGAACGGCAAGGGCAAGCTCGAGATCGAGCTCGTCGTCGAGCGCGGCCGCGGTTACGTTCCGGCCCTGCAGAACAAGCAGGCGGGCGCGGAGATCGGCCGGATCCCGGTCGACTCCATCTACTCCCCGGTGCTGAAGGTGACCTACAAGGTCGAGGCGACTCGTGTCGAGCAGCGCACCGACTTCGACAAGCTGATCCTGGACGTGGAGACGAAGCCGTCGATCACGCCGCGGGACGCTGTCGCGTCGGCCGGTAAGACGCTGGTGGAGCTGTTCGGTCTCGCGCGCGAGCTGAACGTCGACGCCGAAGGCATCGAGATCGGCCCGTCGCCGCAGGAGGCGGACACCATCGCCGCCTACGCGATGCCGATCGAGGACCTGGACCTCACCGTCCGGTCGTACAACTGCCTCAAGCGCGAGGGCATCCACACCGTCGGCGAACTGGTCTCGCGCAGCGAGGCCGACCTGCTGGACATCCGCAACTTCGGTGCGAAGTCGATCGACGAGGTCAAGCTCAAGCTCGTCGGTCTCGGCCTCGCGCTGAAGGACAGCCCGCCCGGGTTCGACCCGACCGCGGCCGCGGCCAGCTACGACGGTGAAGGCTGGTCCGAGGGCGTCGACAGCATCACGGACGGAATTTCGGACAACGGCCACGACGATGGCCAGGACTACGCAGAGACGGAGCAGCTGTAAGGCCAGCTACGGCTCCCTCACACCAGTAGGGGTGGGGGAGCGACGGCCTCCAGCTGTGAGCTGAACGAGGAGAACCGATGCCCACCCCCACAAAGGGACCCCGTCTCGGCGGGTCGCCCGCGCACGAACGGCTGATCCTGGCCAACCTGGCCACCCAGCTGTTCGAGCACGGCAAGATCACGACGACCGAGGCGAAGGCCCGGCGGGTGCGCCCGCTGGCCGAGAAGCTGATCACGAAGGCGAAGCGGGGCGACCTGCACAACCGTCGTCAGATCCAGCGCATCGTGCGCGACAAGGACGTCGTGCACAAGCTGATCGCCGAGATCGGTCCGTTCTTCGCGGAGCGTCCGGGTGGCTACACCCGGATCACCAAGACGATGGCACGTAAGGGCGACAACGCCCCCATGGCCGTCATCGAGCTGGTGGCCGAGAAGACCGTCACCGCCGAGGCCGAGGCCGCGCGCAAGACGAAGTTCGCCAAGGACGAGCCGAAGGCTGCCGCCCCGGCCGCCGAGGAGACCACCGACGCCCCTGAGGCTGCCGACACGGCCGCCACCGAGGCTCCGGAGGCCACCGAGGCTCCCGCCGCCGACGAGGCCGCTGAGGCCCCCGCCGCGGACGCGGACAGCA
Source organism: Amycolatopsis lurida (assembly GCF_900105055.1). Lineage (NCBI taxonomy): Bacteria > Bacillati > Actinomycetota > Actinomycetes > Pseudonocardiales > Pseudonocardiaceae > Amycolatopsis > Amycolatopsis lurida. The sequence goes on along the minus strand of NZ_FNTA01000004.1, from coordinate 3,285,862 downwards.
AGAAGGACTGACGTCCTGACGGCACCGAACACCCCGGACGAGCCCGCCACTCCCACTGCGGAGGGCGGGCTCGTTCGTCTGCGTCTGGATGTTTCCTACGACGGCACCGATTTCTCCGGTTGGGCGCGGCAGCCCGGACGGCGCACGGTGCAGGGAGTCCTCGAAGAGGCGCTCGCGAAGCAGCCTCCGGGAGCTTCGGTCCCGAAGTCCGTTGTCGTCGCCGGCCGCACCGATGCCGGTGTGCACGCGGCCGGCCAGGTGGTCCACGTCGACGCGTCGCCTTTAGCGGGCAAAACGCGATCCGGTCGTCTGGAACTGGACGAGCAGGGCATTCCTGACCTGGGGCGGATGCGTCACCGCTGGAATCGCTACCTGCCGGGCGACGTACGGGTGTTGGATGCCCGGGTCGCGGCGCCTGGGTTCGACGCGCGGTTCTCGGCCGTGCGGCGTCACTACCTTTACCGCGTTTCGGACGCGCCCTGGGGCGTGGATCCGTTGCGGCGTCACGACACCCTGGCCTGGGGCCGTCCGCTATCGATCGACGCGATGAACGAGGCATCGACGGCTCTCCTGGGCCTTCAGGATTTTGCGGCCTTCTGCAAGCAGCGAGAAGGTGGGACCACCATTCGCGAGCTGCAGCGGCTCGAATGGCGGCGGACCGGGCCGCATGCAGTAGAGGTCGCCGTCTCCGCCGACGCGTTCTGCCACTCGATGGTGCGCAGCCTGGTGGGAGCGCTGCTCTTGGTCGGTGACGGCCGCCGTCCGCTGGGCTGGCCCGGCGACGTTTTGGAAAGCCGGACGCGCGACAGTGCGGTGGCCCCCGCACACGGCCTGACGCTGATGGCGGTCGACTACCCGCCGGACGCGGAGCTTGCCTCCCGTGCCGATCAAACGCGCGCCATGCGCACTCCCTTCTGATCCGGGCGCGGCGCGGTTAGCGGGCTAAACGCGCCGCGGCGGCGAGCCCGCCAGACGGACTCGACGATGCCTTCGAAGTCGTTCGCCAGGTCCTCCGCGGTGACGATGACGAAACGCCAGCCTTCGGCCTCCACGCGTCTTCGGCGTTTGCGATCGTGGGCTCGTTGCTTCGGTGTGTTGTGCCATCGGCCGTCGTATTCGACGGCGACCTTGAACTTTTCGTCCCCCAGGTCGAGGCGAGCGAGAAAATGGCCGGTTCGGGCGGTGACCTCAAGCTGAGGCGTCGCCGTGATACCGCCGGCGGCCAGGACGATGCGAAGCTCCGACTCCGGGGGCGACTCCGCGCGAGGGTCGGACAGTCGTAAAGCATGTCTGGCCAAGCGGATTCCCCTGTTGCGGCGGCCGTAGAACTCCCTGTTGAGGTGCAGATCGGTCAGGCTCTCGGCCCTCATGAACTGGTCCAGATCCGGCACGCCGATGCGGAGCCGTCGCACCCAACCGGATTTGCGGGGAGAAAGCCGGAGAAGCAGATCCAGCGCGATTCGGCTTTTCCGGGCGATCCGAATGCCGTTCCACGGCCTCGATTCCTCGGGCGTGACTTCGGTGCGCCGAACCTTGATACCGACTATCGGGCCGAAGCGGTGTTTCTCCGGTACGACCATCTCGACCGGATCATGGGGTTTCGCCAACTCGACACCTTGAACGGTCGCGGCCGATCGCCCGGTCAGCACCGCTTCGGGAGGCGCCAGCAACGCGGCTCCTCGACAACGCAACTCGTGCGTGACCTCGACATCAGCGCGTGTGTAGACGTCCTGGAACAGCCGTCGGACACTCGAGCCGCGTAGCTGGCTGGCCGTGATGAGGCCTGCCTTGCGCGCTTCCGAGCCACGGAAGACGTCGGGAAGATGAGACGAATCGAAGGGTTTGGTCATATCGACACGGTGATCGACATGACCGGCAACCCATGGCGGGGACCGCCTGCTCGAGGGCGGTTTATCCACAACCACCGGTCTATCCACAGCCGACGCGATTTCCCCTTGACGGAGAAACCCCACGCATCGGATCGCGTTTAGCGGCCTAACCGTGACGCGGGCAGGACGCAAAACGGGGGCACTGTCCGAAAAGGACAGTGCCCCCGCAGAGCACGCTTAGCCCGCTAAAGTCGACGCGGGCGGGTTAGTCGCCTCGGCGCACGGGGCCCAGGATCTGCTGCTCTTTCGCCGTGGTGACCAGGCGAAGAGGGCGCCACAGGTTCCGGCCCAGAGCGACGACCTGGTCGTCCTTCAGCGTCGTGAGCTGCTTCATCATCTGGGGCGGGAGCCGCCAGATCCGGGCGGCCAGCTCGGCCTGTCCCGGCGGGAGCCGCTGCATCAACACCAGGTCGGCCGCGTTCGCGGTCGCCCCGGCCTGCGGGTGCAGGTACGGCAGCACGTAGATCGTCGTCTGCCACGGCGACCGCGGCGGGAACAGGTCTTGCGGCGTCGGGCCACCATCGGTCACCACGAGCAGCGGCGCGTCCTCGGAGGGCCGCGGAAGGTCCACCGGCGACAGCCGCCGGATCTGCACCAGCGGCGAAGGCCTGCCGTTGGGCTGGTTCCCCGCGGCCTGCGGGAGCACCTGCCACGCGGCCGGACGTCCGGTCGCCACGACGACCCACGCCCCGACCGCCATCGCCCGCAGCGCCACCTGGCGAGCCAGATAGAGACCGCCGACGAGCACGATCCTGGTCGGTGTCGAGCGCAGCGCGGAGATCGTCAGCGGCTCGCCCTTGAGCCCGGAGCCGAGGACGATCCCGCCGCGATCGCCGGAAGGGCTGATCGCGTCGAGCATCGCCGGGTCGACGGTGAATTCCGGGGCGACACCGGCGCTCTGGCCGGCGTCGCGCATGCGGGTGCTCATGCCGTGCCTCCGATCGGCAAAGTCGCGGAGAACCCGGAGATCTGCAGTCCGCGCAGCGGCGTCAGCGTCACACCCAGCCGGTCCGAGACGCCTTGCAGCCGCTGGTCGGCCGCGTCCAGTTCACGCGGGTTCCGCGCGCTCAGGCGAACGATTCCCCGCAGGCCGATCTTGCCTTCGTCCGCGGACGGCGAGATCGACATCGCCACCGTCGCCGACAGCGCGCGGACACTGGTCAGCGCGTTCAGGCTGCCGCTGATCTTGCCCTTCGGCCAGCTGGTGATCGCGTAGCTCGCGTGACCGATGCCTGCCGCGGTGACGCCGGTCCAGCGTTCCTGCAGACCGACCTTGCCCTGCGAACCGGCGACCGCGGTCAGTTCCGCGGCCGAAATGCTGGAGCGCAGCAGCTCGTCCGGGTCGAGCGGCCGGGTCGGCACGCCCTGCGATTCCAAGGCGTTGCGCACGCGCGAGAGCGCGCCGATCAGGGCGCGATGCGCACCCACGACACCGCCGCCGCGTTCGCGGATGGCCGCCGGGCACCGGCGCGGGTCGAGCCGGATGGCGACCCATGTCGTCCGCCGCGCCGCCGCGGGGAGCGGGCCGAGCACCTCCATGTAGGAGCTGAGGGCGGGCGAGTCCGACGGAAGCGCGGCGCTGCCCGGGTAGCAGTGCCAGATCATCTGAATCGAGTCGAGGACCACACCGCGGTCTTCGAGGCACGGCGCGAGCGCGGACAGCGGCAGGCTCGGCGCGCCACCCGCCTGGGTGATCAGCGCGGGCGCGGGTTCGACGAGCAGGACGGCGGTCCACGTGCCGTCGTTCCACGCGATGCCGACCTGCTGGCGCTCGTGGTCGACACCGTGCGCGACGACGAGATCGGGAACGGCGAGGCGAAGCAGGTTCACGCGGGCGTCGTCGGGACCGGTGACGGCGTCCTCTTCGGCCGCGAGCGACTCGATGCTGCTCGGCGGAAGCGGATTCGCCACCCGATCGTGCGACCGGAACATGTACCGCATGGTGAGTCCAGCCCATTGGGTGAACCAGCGGCCGCCCCAGCGCAGGAACGCGATGATGATCGCGAACGCGAGCACGCCGATGGCGACGTACTTCAGCTTCATGTCGATCGCTAGCAGGACGAGGCCGATCGCGAGCCCGAGTTCGAGCACGACCAGGTTCGCCACGGGCAGCGGGCCGAGGTTGATCCCGCCGGTCCGGCGCCGCGCGGGCGCCGCGATCCGTACCGCCGGAGCGGGCGGAGGACCGGACTGCGGGCCGGGGCCGCCGGACGGAGGACCGCCTGGCCCTCCAGGCCCACCGGGCCCTCCTGGACCCCCAGGTCCGCCGGGGCCCTTGGGACCACCGGGACCACCAGGGCCGCCGGGACCCTGCGGTCCGCCAGGCCCTCCAGGGCCACCTGGGCCCCCCGGACCGCGAGGAACACCGGGACCTCCCGGGCCTCCGGCCGGGCCGCCCGGACCACCCGGTCTGCTGGGCCTGGGCGGCGGCCCCGGCGGACGACCGGGAGGTTGCGGCCCCGGAGGGCCGGGCGGACGTGGAGGAGTGGTGACGGACATCCGCGCTTTCTCTTCCCCTCGTGCTTGCTGCGTACCCGGAAAGCCGGTCCCGAGGAACTTGACACTAGCTGGAGTTGGTAGAAACCCCACACCAGACGGTCCCCGTACGGCTATCCTGCGGAACCGTACCGCGACGGGGAGGACTGTAGGTCGAGAATGCCATCAACACCGACTACTAAGTCTCAAGTTCAGGCTTATCAGTTCGTTCTGCGACGGATGCAATCCGCGCTGGTCCGTCGCGACGCCGTCATGCTCCACGACCCGATGCGCACGCACACGCGGGCGACCATCGTGGGTGTCGTGCTGGCCGCGCTGGGCGTCCTGGTCTTCATCATCTGGGGCCTGCTGAGCCCGAAGCCTGCCGTGCCGGAAGCGGGCAACATCGTCATCGGCGAGCAGTCCGGAACGGTTTACGTCGTGGCCGGGAACCCGAAGAAATTGATCCCGACCTTCAACCTCGCCTCCGCGCGACTGCTGATCATCGCGCAGTCGAAACAAGGGGCGCAGCAGGCGGGCGCCAAGCCTTCCGGGCCCGCACAGGCCTCCGAAGTGAAGAACCCCACAGTCGTCTCGGATGAACAGCTGAAGAACATCCCCCGCGGCCAGCTCATGGGTATTCCGAACGGCCCGCAGCTGATGCCGACGGACACTCAGCGGGTCTCCCCGGACTGGGGCGTGTGCGACGAGGTCATGTACGACCCGTCCGTGCCTCAGCCGGACCTCACGAAGACGGAGACGACCGTCTACGCGGGCGTGAAGCAGCTCGGAAGCCGTGAGCTCGGCCAGAACGAAGCGTTGCTGGCCAAGGGTGCCAACGGCCGTGAGTACCTGATCTACCGGCAGAAGCCGGACCCGAACGTCCGGAACGCGAACGCAGTCAAGGCCGAGATCCAGCCTGACGCCGACGCCGTCCGTTCCGCGCTGAAGCTGCCCAATCAGCCCCGCGGTATCTCGCAGGGCCTGCTGGACGCGATCCCCGAGGTGCCGGAGCTGAAACTCCCGGACGTCCCGGGCAAGGGCGAGAGCCCGAGCTACGAGATCGAAGGCATGAAGGTCGGCGACGTGTTCTCCACGGAGCAGGCCGAAGGGCGGAAGGACTTCTACCTCATTACGAGGGAAGGCATCCAGTCCATCTCGCCCGCCGTCGCGGACATCGTGAAGACCGGGAAGAATGACGGCAGCACCTCGGTCACGTCCGTGCCGCTGGCCGCGATCCGCAACCTCACGCGGGTTTCCCAGGTCGTCGAGCTCGACGCGTACCCCCAGACCGTGCCGACGGTGCTCAACGCGACCCAGGGCTCCCGGGTCTCCTGCCTGAGCTGGTCCATCGCGGGCGAAGGCGGCTCCCGGGACGCGCACACGGCCGTGTTCGTCGACGACAAGCTGCCGAAGGGCCGGAACGCCGACGGATCCGCGCCCGGCGTCAAGATCGGTACCCCCGGCCCGGTCGGCGCGCCGATCAACAGCTTCTACATGGAGCCCGGCTTCGCCGCGGTCGTCCAGTCGGCGACCGGCAAGGAGACCTTCGACAAGGGGCCGATCCAGCTGATCTCCGATCGCGGGATCCGGTACGGCGTCCCCGACGCCGTCACGGCGGATTCGATCGGGCTGAACAAGCGGGTGCCCGCGCCCGAGTCCATCGTCAGGATCCTGCCCACCGGCGCTTCGCTGAACACGCAGGACGTGCTCCGGACGTTCGACACGGTGCCGATCGACGACAGGGCCGGTTCGGTCGCCACGCAGTCGCAGGCTCCGGCGGGTAACTGATCACGGGAACCCCTCGGACGGCGCGAGCGTCTCAACGCCCGAGCGGAATCGGGTGAGTGGAGGTGCAGTGGCCGGCCTGAAGATCGACGGCGACGTCGTCGGTGACTACGCGAAACGGGTGGACGCGGCCGCCGGAGAACTCGACCTGGCGGCCGCGGAGGTGACGGGTGAGGGCGTCACCGTCGAGTCCCACGGCACGCTGGGCGAGGAGCTGGGCCTCGGCGCGTCCTACGGGCGTGCGGCCGAGGCCATCCGGCGGCAGCTGGTGGAAGGCGCGGCCGCGCTGAGGTCGGCGTCGGAGGCCCTGCACACGGTGACCGCGCGGCACGCCGGGCACGACGACGAGGCCGCGCAGACGATCAAGCGCGCAGTGGAGCTCTGAACCGCATGATCGCCGAATCGGAGAACCCGACGGATTCCATCCCGCACCCGATGGCGGCCGCACGCCCTGCGGCTCCCGTGGCGCCCCCGATCGCGGTTAGCCCGCTAAACGCGACGGGGTCGGGCGGTGAGGAGCTGATCGAGTCCGCGGCGCCCCATCTCGCCTTCGTTTCGGAGCTGTCTGGGCATCTGGGGCTGATCGATCCGGTCGAGGCCTACCTGACCCCGCTGGTGGGGCGATGGGAGGACTTGAAGGACGAGGCAGACCTGCTCCGGAAAGCGGCGAAGACCGCGGGCAACGTCTCGAAGGAACTGTCAGAGGACCTCGGACGTCTCGACGCAGGGTGGTCCGGCAAGGACGCTGACGCCTTCGTCGCGTACATCGTGGACATCAACGCCGCGGGCTCCGACGTCGAAGACGCCCTCACCACGCTGGCGAGCTCGCTCGACGAACTGGTGCTGTCGATCCGCCGCATCCTGACCGACCTCGTCGAGGTCCTGGTCGACACGGCGGAACTGACCTCCGAGACCGCGATGCTGCCGGTCGGCGGTGTCCGGCGTGCGCGGACCCAGCTGGAGGAGGCGCAGGAGTCGGCCAAAGCGCTCTACGAAGCCGCGCGCAATGTCCTCGAAGGCTTCGTGCGGTTTTGCGACGGCGTCGACGATCCTGATGCCGGCTCGCGGAGCATTTCGATCGCGCACCGGTACCCGCAGGACGAGTTCAAGCTTCACGACGATTCCGAGGCACAGGGTGCGCCGGTGCCCGAGAAGGCCCCCGCTGAGGCGGATTCCGGGGCGGCGGCCGAGGAGCAGTCGACGTCGCCGTCCGCGGCCGACGGCAGGCAGACCGGCTCGCACGAGCCGCTGATCGAGCAAGGGCAGGCGCTGGTTCCGGAGATCGCGCCCGTTCAGGCCGCTCCGGCTCAGGGGCACGGGGTCGCCGGGGCCGGTTCGGCGATGATGCCGATGGGGATGGCGCCGATGATGGGGATGGGCGGCATGGGCGGGGGCGGCCAGACGGCTCACCAGTCCAAGACCCGGCCCGCGTCGAAGCCGTCCGATGTGGTCGGTGAGCCCGGCCAGGTCGTCCCGCCCGTGATCGGTGAGGACGAGAAGCCGGCGAAGCCCGCTCCGAAACCCAAGCCCGCCAAGTAGGCAGAGCGACTTTAGCGGGCTAAGTGCGATCTGGGCGGCTCGGAGGCGAGTCCGCGTCAGATCGCACTTAGCCCGCTAAACGCAGGTCCTACGGGGTCTTGCGGCCTGAGGAGGCGGTCGGCCGGTTGCGGCGGACCGAGTGCACCACGAACAGCGTGACGAGCAGGGCCACCAGACCCCCACCCGTTCCGGCGAGCGCGATGATCATCGGGGCCGGGTCGCGGTCGTTCGCGGGCGGCAGGTCCGCGGGCAGCTGGATCGGTTTGGCCTTGTCCGCCTCCGCCGGCACGATCGCCGTAAGCGCCGCGATCGGGTCGATGACGCCGAAGCCGACGAAGTTGTCCCGCCCGCCCGGAGCCGCAGGGTGCTGCGCCGTCGCCATGATCCGGTTCATCACCTCACGCGCTGTCAGCTCCGGGAACTTCTGGCGCACGAGCGCGGCCACGCCGGCGACGTACGGGGCGGCGAAGCTGGTCCCCTGGATGGGGCCGGGGTCCTTGCCACCCTCGATGGTCAGGTTGGCCAGGCTGCTGGACCCCTCCGCGGGGTCCAGCGAGATGATCTTGGTGCCCGGCGCGGCGACACTGACCCACGGCCCGTGGACGCTGAACTCCGCGACACCGCCGGTCTCGTCGATCGCCGCGACCGACAACACGTCTTCGGAGAACCAAGGCGGAGTGACGATCGTCTTGGGGGCCTTTGGATCCGGTTGATCGTTCTGCGGGCACTTGTCGCCGACGTTGCCCGCTGCCGCGACGACGACCACATTGCGATTGACGGCGTAGTTCACCGCCGCCTGAAGCTCCTGCTCGCCCTTGGTGATGCCGCCGGTGGCCGAGCGGCAGTTGTCGACCGACATGTTGATGACATTGGAACCCTGATCGACGGCCCGGACCACAGCTTGCGCGAGCGTGGTCAGCGTACCGGCGGTCTTGCCCTGTTCCTGTTGCCGTCCGCCCCTGTCCTGGCCGGGCGCGGTCCCGTCCGCCGCGCCGCCGACAGCGCCATTCCCCTGCGAGGACGGCGGAAGCTGCGATCCCGGGTTGCTCGACGAAGGCGGCGGAGCCGAGCTGGACGCGGGCGGCGGCTCTTCCTTCTTTTCCGCTTCCTCGTAGTTCTGGCTGGACTGGCGGATCGACAGGATCGTCGCGTCCGGCGCCACCCCTCGGAAGCCGATGCTCGCGTCGGGCGGGTTCGCGGCGATGATGCCCGCCACCTCGGTGCCGTGGCCGTCGCAATCCTCGAGCCCGGGCGCCTTGCCGCCACCGGGGGTCGCGACGTAGTCGCCACCCGATTCGACCCGGCCCCCGAAGTACGGGTGCGCGGACACGCCGGTGTCGATCACGGCGACCTTGATGCCCCCGCCGACCGACTTCTTGGCACCGCGCATCAGCTGGTGCACCTTTTCGATCTGCAGGTACTCCTGGCCCCATGGCCGGTTCTTGATGTCGACCTGGTCGCCGCCGAGCTTGCTGCGCTGGACGCACTCGGTCTTCTTCTCGTAGGTCTTGTCCGGCTTCCCCGAGTCGTTCGGCTTCTTGGACGGGTCCACCCGGGGCGGGGTCGCGTAGTAGCCACCGGCGTCCGGCGCGACGCTGCTTTGCTGCGCCCACGCGGGAAGAGCCACCGACGCCGGCGAGAGAACACCGATCCCGGCCGCCAGCAGCACCGTTCCGGTACGTCCGGCGAGGCCGAGGTGGCGGACGCGCGTCCCCCTGGACTTCCGCGCTACGGCCATCAGAACATCATCCGATCGGGTCGTCACTTGAAGTTGAGGTGGCGCAGCGTCGTGTAGAGATCCATGACGCCGAGCGCCAGCGGGAGCACCGTCGCGATGAAGACGGCCTCGAAGATCTCCACCGTCCGCCGCAACGGCGGCGAGAAGCGCTGGTTCGGGAAGATCACGCCGACCACGAGCGCGCCGGCGCCGATGAGCAGCAGTGCGCCGAACACGAACAGGACACGGTTCAGCGGGCTCGCCGACCACATCCAGCCGAGCAGGATGCCCGCGCCGGACACCATGCCGGTGGTCAGCAGGGCGATGGCCTGCGCGCCGTTCGCGTACGCGCGCGCCCTGAGGAGCAGGACGAGCGTGGCGATCACGCCGAGGATCGGGCCGAAGACCGTCGGCGAAGTCGAGGCGATGATCGCGAACAGCGCGGTGGCCGCGCCGCAGCCGGTCAGCAGGCCGGTCATGTACTCGTGAGCGACCGCCGTGCGGCGCTCGATGGCGCGGTAGTCCGGGAAGCCCGAGTCTTCCTTGAGCTCTTCGGCACTGCCAGGAACGTGAGGCGTCGGAAGGGCGGCGAGCTTGATCGTCGCGCGCGGCAGGATCGAAATGCAGGCCAGCGAGAACGCGGTGGCGCCGGCGGCGATCCCGGCGATCGGGGTGTCGATGAGCGTCGCGGCCAGGAAGGTCAGCGCCGAGATCGTGGCCGTCGTCGCGGCCGCGATGAAGGTGGTGATCCCGTGCCCGATGACGAGGATGCAGACCGCCGCCACGATGATCACGAGAGCGCTCGCGAGCAGCAGGTTCGCCCACAGGGACAGCCCCGGCACGATGTAGAACCCGCTGACGAACGCCAGCGGCAGACCGCCCGCGGCGGCGATCAGCACGCCGGTCGCCTCGGCCTGGTAGGCCTTGGCCAGCGTCGCGCCGATCGCGACGCACGCGATCGCGCCGACACCGCCGGCGATCGCGGCGGCGAGCGCGTTGCCGCCGTAGAAAGAGCCGCTGGTGAAGAGCGCGAGGGCGGCGAAGAACAGCGACAGGCCGCCCGCGATGTGCCCGAAGCGGCGTGCCGTCTCCTTGGTCCACGGACGGAAGCTGTCCGGGGACGACTCGGCGATCGCGTCGACGACGTCGTCGTAAAGCGGAGGCGGCGGGTTCTCGTTGCGCTTGCGCAGCTGCAGCAGTTCGCCGTCGACCACGCCGAGGGACGCGAGCGTCCGGCTCGGGTCGAGCGGTGCGTCGCCCAGCTTCGCCAGCGCCCAGCCGCCGTGGCGGGCGCCGCCGTCGGGCGTCGCCTCCTTCGCCATCTCCAACAGCATGGGCAGCAGGTCCGCCACCGCGACGTCAGCCGGCAAAGCCACGTCGATCCGGGTGCGTGGCGCGACCACCGTCACCCTGCTGAATACCGTCGTGCCCGTTGCCACTGCCTTCCCCCTGCCCTGAGAGTCTGCTCCCGGGGGAACCTATACCGAACCCGGGTGCCCACATCATCGACTGTCGGAAAAAGACCGGCAAAAGTAGGAGAGGCGACCTCGGAAAGGCCTCCGAGCCCCCTCAGACCGGCTGCCGGCGCGTCGACTTTAGCCCCCTAATCGCGACGCGCCGGAGCCTTGGGCCCCCGGGTGCCCACGACCGCCGGATCGCGATTAGGGGGCTAAACGCATGTCGGGCCGTCTGGGCCGCCGGATCGCGATTAGGGGGCTAAACGCACGTCGGGCCTCTGGGCCGCCGGATCGCACTTAGCCCGCTAAACGCACGTCGGCGGAGCCGGAGCCCTACACTCCCGACATGCGTACGGCCCCGGCCGGGGCCGTTCTCGGCGTTGTCCGGATTTCGCCGGCCACGTTCGATAGGTTGTCTCGCGCACCAGTACGCGCACCAACGGTGGCCGCCATCGTCGAGTTTGAAGAGGGGTCCTTCGATGAGCACGCTGCAGTTCAAGAAGTCACCGCGTCTGGCGGCGCCGCGGCCGCCGGGCGGCGAGGTGCATCTCGAACCGCCGCCTGAGGTGCCGCGCACCATCCCGGGCAACATCGTCATGAAGCTGCTGCCCGCGGTGATGATCTTCGCCTCCATCGGCATGATGATCTTCATGTTCACCACGGGTGGACGCAATCCCATGATGATGATGATGGGCGGCATGATGGTGCTCAGCACCGTCGGCATGATGGCCGGCGGCGCGGGCAAGGGCGGCGGCGCCAAAAAGGCCGAGATGGACGAGGACCGCAAGGACTACCTGCGTTACCTCGGCCAGATGCGCGACAGGGCCCGCGAGGCCATGGTCGACCAGCGCGCCGCTCTCGAATGGGTACACCCCGACCCGCAGACACTGTGGTCGCTGGCCGCGAGCCGCCGGATGTGGGAACGCCGCCAGAACGACCAGGACTTCCTCCACCTCCGCGTCGGCCGCAGCTCGCACCGCCTCGCGACGCGGCTGGTGCCGCCGCAGACCGGCCCGGTCGACGAGCTGGAGCCGATCGCGACGCTCGCCCTGCGCCGGTTCGTCCGCGCGCATTCCATCGTCCCGGACCTGCCGACCCAGATCACCCTCCGCGGGTTCGCCGCGGTCAGCATGCAGGGCGATCGCGGCCTCACCCGCGGCCTCACCCGCGCGATGCTGGCCCAGCTGGTCACCTTCCACAGCCCCGACGACGTCCTCATCGCGGTCGCCACGGCGGGCCGCGCCAAAGAGGAGTGGGAGTGGGCGAAGTGGCTGCCGCACGCCCAGCACCCGGCGCTCGCCGACGGTATCGGCCAGCTGCGGATGATGGCCGGCTCCCTCGCGCAGATCGAGCAGTGGCTCGACGAGGAACTCCGTGACCGCCAGCGGTTCTCCCGCAACGCGACGCCCGCCCCGGACCAGCCGCACGTCGTCATCATCGTCGACGACGCCGAGGTCACCCGCGAGGAGCAGATCATCCTCGAAGAGGGTCTGGTCGGCGTCACCCTGATCGACCTTTCCGACTCCATCGGCAACCTCGCGGCCCGTCGTGGTCTGCGGTTGGTCGTCGAGGAAGACCGCCTCGGCGCGCGCAGCGCCGGCGGCGTCGAGTGGTTCGGCCGTCCGGACACGCTCAGCGTGGTCGAGGCCGAAGCGCTGGCACGCCTTCTCGCGCCGTACCGCGTCGGCACCGCCGCGCAGGACGCCGCCGAGGAAGAGCCGCTGCTGTCCAACCCCGGTCTGCTCGAACTGCTGGGCATCCCCGGCGACCCGATGACCTTCGACGTCCAGCAGGCCTGGCGGCCGCGCCCGGTGCGAGACCGCTACCGCGTCCCGTTCGGTGTCGGCGAGTACGGCCAGCCGGTCGAGCTGGACATCAAGGAAGCCGCGATGGAGGGCATGGGCCCGCACGGCCTGTGCATCGGGGCGACCGGTTCCGGTAAGTCGGAGTTCCTCCGCACCCTGGTGCTGGGCATGCTCGCCACGCACTCGTCGAGCACGCTGAACTTCGTCCTCGTCGACTTCAAGGGTGGTGCGACGTTCCTCGGTTTGGACGCCGCTCCGCACGTCTCCGCGGTCATCACCAACCTCGCGGACGAGGTCACGCTGGTCGACCGCATGAAGGACGCGCTGGCGGGCGAAATGAACAGGCGCCAGGAGGCGCTGAAGAACGGCGGTAACTTCAAGAACGTCTGGGAGTACGAGAAGGCCCGCGAGAACGGCGCCGACCTCGACCCGCTGCCCGCGCTCTTCATCGTCTGTGACGAGTTCTCCGAGCTGCTGGCCGCGAAACCGGACTTCATCGACCTGTTCGTCGCCATCGGCCGTCTTGGCCGGTCACTGCAGATGCACATGCTCCTCGCGTCGCAGCGGCTGGAAGAGGGCAAGCTGCGCGGTCTCGACTCGCACCTCTCCTACCGCATCGGTCTGAAGACCTTCTCCGCCGCGGAATCCCGTGCCGCGATCGGCGTGCCCGACGCGTTCGAGCTGCCGTCCGTGCCCGGTGGCGGTTACCTCAAGTACGACACCTCGACGCTGGTCCGCTTCAAGGCCTCGTACGTCTCGGGCCCGTACCGGCCCGCGGGCATCAAGGCGGCGGGCCCGGTCGCGACCGTGGTCCGCGCGGACAAGCGCCCGCAGCTGTTCGTCCCGGACTTCGTCGAACTGCCGAAGGAACCGGAGCCGCAGCAGATCGAGGCCGCGCCGGTGGAAGAGGCCAAGTCGGAGGAGGCCGTCGAGCCCAGTGAGCTCGACGTGATCGTGTCCCGGCTGATCGGCCAGGGCCCGCCCGCGCACGAGGTCTGGCTGCCGCCGCTCAAGGAGCCGAACTCGCTCGACACCCTGCTCCCGAACCTAAACCCCACCGACGACCGCGGTCTTTCCCCGGTCGGGTTCTTCGGCAACGGACGGCTCCAGGTGCCGATGGGCATCGTCGACCGCCCGTACGAGCAGCGCCGTGACCTGCTGTGGGCCGACTTCTCCGGTGGCGCCGGGCACGGTGTGATCGTCGGCGGTCCGCAGTCGGGCAAGTCGACCATGCTCCGGACGCTGATCATGTCGATGGCGCTGACCCACACCCCCGAGGAAGCGCAGTTCTACGCGCTCGACCTCGGTGGCGGTACGTTGGCCGGTCTCCAGGGCCTGCCGCACGTCGGCGGCGTGGCCGTCGCCCGGCGCGAGCCGGACAAGGCCCGCCGGATCGTGGCCGAGCTGACCACCCTGCTCACCGAGCGGGAAGGCCGGTTCGGTGCCATGGGCATCGACTCGATGAACGAGTTCCGCAACCGTAAGCGGCGGGGCGAGATCAAGCCCGAGGACGACGCCTTCGGTGACGCCTTCCTGATCGTCGACAACTGGAAGGCGCTGCGAGACGACTTCGACGAGCTGGAGACCTCGATCACCAAGCTCGCCACCCAGGGTCTTTCCTACGGTGTGCACGTCATCATCGCGGCGAACCGGTGGGCGGACATCCGCCCGGCGATCAAGGACATGATCGGTACCCGGTTCGAGCTGCGTCTCGGTGACCCGAGCGAGTCGGACATCGACCGCCGGGTCGCGGTGAACGTCCCGGCCGGACGCCCCGGTCGTGGTCTCACCAGGGACAAGCTGCACCTGCTGACCGGTCTTCCGCGTATCGACGGATCGAGCAACCCGGACGACGTCGCCGCCGGCGTCGCCGACGCGGTCGCGAAGATCAAGGCCGCGTGGAAGGGCCGCCCGGCGCCGCAGGTCCGCCTGCTGCCGGAGATGGTCACCTACGACGAGGTCCTGTCCATCGACACCAAGCGCAACACGAAGCTGGTTCCGATCGGCGTCAACGAGGAAGACCTCCAGCCGATCTACCTGGACTTCGCCGCCGATTCGCACTTCTACGCGTTCGCGGACGGCGAGTCAGGCAAGACGAACCTGCTGCGCCAGATCACCAGGGGCATCACCGAGCGGTACACGACGCAGGAAGCGGTCATCATCCTCGTCGACTACCGGCGCACGATGCTCGGCTTCATCGGCGGGGACCAGCTGCTCGGCTACGCGGTGTCCGCCGCGCAGCTGGAGAGCATGGTCAAGGACGTGCACGGGTCGATGACCCGGCGCCTCCCCGGCCCGGACGTCACGCAGGAACAGCTCAAGACCCGGTCCTGGTGGACCGGTCCGGAGCTGTTCGTCATCGTCGACGACTACGACCTGGTCGCCACGCAGACGAGCAACCCGCTGAAGCCGCTCGCCGAATTCCTCGCGCAGGCGAAGGACGTCGGTCTGCACATCGTCGTCGTGCGCCGCAGTGGTGGCGCGAGCCGGGCGATGTTCGACCCGATCCTCGGCAAGCTCAGGGAGATCGCGGCGCCCGGTATGGTCATGAACGGCTCGCGAGACGAAGGCAACCTCGTCGCCAACGTGAAGCCGAGCCAGATGCCGCCGGGCCGAGGCAACCTCGTGACCCGGAAGCACGGCAAGCAGCTCATGCAGGTCTCGTGGATTCAGCCGGACTGACCTCCCGCGGAACCAGGTGAGGCAAGGGCCGGGCGTGGGGTGACGACGACGATCTGCGGGAGTGGCTTGTGACAGTGCGGGTAGCGGTGGACTTCGGGACATCGAGCACCTGCGTAGTCGCTTCGATCAACGGCCGCGAGCCGCAGGTCGTCGTGGTGGACGGGCAGCCCTTGATGTCGTCGGCGGTCTACGCCGCGCCGGACGGGACGCTGTTCGTCGGCCAGGAGGCGGAGCGGCAGGCGGCGGTGGATCCGTCGCGCTACGAGCCGAACCCGAAGCGCCGGATCGACGAAGGCGACCTGCTGCTGGGCGACAACGTCCTGCGCGTGACCGACGTCGTCCACGCCGTGCTGAAGCGTGCGGTGACCGAAGCGCGCCGGCTCGCCGGCGACGCCGAGGTCGAGCTGCTCGTCCTGACCCATCCCGCCGATTGGGGCGCGACCCGCACTCGGCTGCTCCGGCAGGCGGCGGGCGGGCTCGCGCGTCAGGTCGCGCTCGTGCCGGAGCCGGTCGCCGCGGCGGTCTATCACGCGGCGACGTTCGCCCCGGCCGACCTCAATTCCGAGCGCACCGTCGAGTTCAGCGGCCGCCCCGGCGACGCGCTGGCGGTACTCGACCTCGGCGGTGGCACCGTCGACGTCTCCGTGGTGCAGCGCATGCCCGGCAGCCCGGCGGATCGCAGTTCGCCCGCTAAACGCGCTGGGTTCCAGGTGCTGGCCACCCGGGGGGATCCGAGCTTCGGGGGAGCGGATGTCGATCAGGCGCTCCTGGAGCACGTCGGGTCGCTGGTGTCGTCCGTCGACCCGCCGGAATGGCGGAAGCTGGTCGAAGGCCGCGAGCTCACGGACAGACGGCGGCGCCGCGTCCTGCGGCAGGACGTGCGAGGTGCGAAGGAGACGCTCTCCCGGCACGCGTACACCGACGTCCCGATGCCGCCGCCGTTCGCCGACGCGCATGTGACCCGGGAAGACCTCGAGCGGCTCATCGCGGGCCCGCTCGGCCGCGCGGTCGAGCTGACCGTGGCCGCGATCGGCGATTCCGGGCTGCGGCCGAAACAGCTGACGGCGATCTTCCTCGTGGGCGGGTCCAGCCGGATCCCGATGGTGTCCCGGCTGGTGCACGAGCGGACCGGTGTCGTACCCACGACCCTGGATCAGCCGGAGACGGTGGTCGCCCGCGGTGCCCTGCGCGCGGTGCTGATCGATCCGGACCGGACGGGTTCGCTCGCGGGCTCCGCGGTCTCCCGCGTCGGCGGTGGCCCCGCGCCCGTCGCGGCCGACCGGCGTCCCGATGCCCCGCGCCCCCCGTTCCCGCCCGGCCCTCACCAGCCCGTCCCGCCGCAGAGCGCGTTTAGCCCGCTAAACGCGACGCGGCACGGGCCGCCGTCGCCGCCGATGGGGCAGCAGGGGATAGCGCCGCCGCCGTGGCGGCCGGGTGAGCCCGCCCGGGAACCCAAGGCCGCCGAGAAAGGCGGGAAGAACAAGAAGCTGCCCTGGATCATCGCGGGGGCCGTGGTGGCCGTCGCGGCGGCCGTGACAGGCATCCTCTTCGCGGTCAACGGCGGGGAGGCCGAGCCGGAGGGCCGCACGCTCGCCCAGTACGACTACCGCTTCATCGCGCCGCCGGACTGGACACAGACCGACGACCGCGTCGCCAACCGCCAGGTGGTGATCCACCCCAGCGAATCCCTCACCGGCGACGATCTCGTGGTCGCCCAGGAGAACGTGATGGACTACGACGCGACGGCCGACAGGCAGAAGCTCGTCGACGAACTCGCCGCGCTGGCGCGCCTGAAGCCGGACAAGTACAGCGGCTTCAACGGCGCCGCGCAGTACGCCGGGAAGACCGTCATCTACTACCGCGAGACCAAGCCGAGCGCGCGCGTCGACTGGTACGTCGTCGTGCAGGGGAAGACTCGCGTCCACATCGGGTGCCAGTACGGCACCGGCTCGCCGCTCGAACAACGCGTGAGCGCGGCCTGCGAGCAGGTCGTCAAGACGATGGTGGTCATCAACTGAAGGGGGAGGCATATGCCACCCGAACCCGAGACCGCCGCCGAACACTTCGCGCGTACAGGGCGCGACGCGGTCACTTATGCGCGGCAGGTCGCCCGCACGGCCAAGGCGCGCTACGAACGCCGCCGCGGTGAGAACGCTGAACTGGCGAAGCAATTCGGCAAGGGAAGGCTCGCGGGCGGCGAGACCGCGCCGACGCCCGCCGCCGTCCGGAACGCCGCGAAACGGTTCCGTGTCGGTGCCGGTCTTCCGGTTCCCGCATTGCCCTCGGCGGCGGACTTGGTTCCCCTTCGGACAGAACCGGCGCCCCGACGGCCACGAGTGGGTGACGACGACGAGGACTTTTCGCAGTCGCGAATCATGAGCCGCGGCGATTGAACGGCCTGTGTGCGATCGCTAAATCGCGTGGTGAGGGCCATTTTCTCCGCGCGGAACGCAGCGTGCGCGCCGAGTTCCCGCGTCGGGTTCCCTCCGGGAGCGTTAACGCAAGCAACTACTTGAAACCAACGAGCGACAAGAGGGAACCAGACGTGGCAGTGTCTCCGTCGTAGGTCCGTACCAAACGAACTTCACCAAGTACGGATAACCACGAACGAAGGGGGTAGCTCCCATGGCTGGCGGTTTTCAGGGGAATGTCGAGCAGTTCACCCAGGCTGAGAAGCGGGTGACCGAGGTTCGCGTTTCGATGGACCAGAACCTGAGCAAGCTTCGCGACAACATCGAGGCCACCCGCGCCGGCTGGACCGGCGACGCCTCGATCGCGTTCAACAACGTGATGAAGCGCTTCGACGAGGCGGGCCGTGGGCTCAACCAGGCCCTCCAGAACATCGGTGACCTGCTCGAGCAGGCCGGCTCGAAGTACAACGCTTCCGAGCAGCAGCAGCAGGAACTCATCAACTCGGTCAACAAGGGCTTCGGCGTCCTCGGCTGATCTGGCTCCACCCCCGCACCAATCCAAGACTTTTCTTAATCACTGGAGGAATTCATGGGCGAGATGAAGGTCGATTACGCCACGATCCACGCGGCGGCCGACGACTGCAAGAACACCGGCGGCGAGCTGGAGTCCCTCTTCGGGCAGCTGAAGAGCGACCTCGCTCCGCTGGTCAACACCTGGCAGGGTGACGCGCAGACCGCGTACCTCGCCGCGCAGACCGAGTGGGACAACAAGTTCGAGGAGCTCAAGCAGCTGCTCGCGCAGGTCGCCGGCGTGCTGCCGCAGCTGGCCGACGGTTACCAGGCCACGGAACAGGGCGTCACCGGCCTGTTCTGAGTCTTCCGGCTCCGAACGAGCAACGGCGGGCAGGCATCTTCGGATGCCGAGCCCGCCGTTTCGTTTGTGTCAAAGGAAAAGCCGCGACGGAAACCCGTCGCGGCTTTTTCGTGTCAGTGCGGTGCGCCGACCTCGAATTCCGGGGTGGTGTTCAGCACCCGGACGGTGACTTTCTTCTGCTGCCCCGAAAGATCGATCGAGCAGTCGAACGTGGTGCCGTTCTCCACTGGCCGGCCGGAAGGACAGGACACGTTCTTCACGTCCGGCTCCCCGTAGTGCTCGTTGAGCACCCGCGCGACACCGTCCTGGACCGACTTCTGATCGAGCGTGTCGCCCGCGAACGCGCCGAGCAGCCAAGCGCCGACGCCGCCCGCGATCACGACGGCCGCGGCGATCCCGCCGATCAGCAAGGTCTTCTTGGAGGCCTTGGGCTTCTTCGCCGGCTCTGTTCCGAAAGCGCCGAGCCCGCCGTACTGCGAGGACTGGGCGGGCTGGAATCCGCCGCCGTACTGTCCCTGCGGGGGAGTGCCCGGAACCTGGTGCGGTGCTTGCCAATCCTGCTGTGGCGCGGGCTGCTGCTGCGGTTGCTGCCACGCCGTCCCCGGTGCGGGAGTGCCGCTTTGCTGCCAGGGCCCGGAAAAGGAGCCGGTGACGCCGGGCTGCTGCTGCCACTGTCCCGTGTAGGAACCGGTGGTCGCCGCGTTCGGATCGTTCTGCTGCCACTGCCCGGCGTGCGGTCCGGTGGCCTGCCCTTCCTGCTGCCAGCCCTGTTGCTGGTTCGCGGGATTGGCGG
Source organism: Amycolatopsis lurida (assembly GCF_900105055.1). NCBI lineage: Bacteria > Bacillati > Actinomycetota > Actinomycetes > Pseudonocardiales > Pseudonocardiaceae > Amycolatopsis > Amycolatopsis lurida. The sequence continues at coordinate 3,266,432 of NZ_FNTA01000004.1, read as the reverse complement.
GCGGCTGCCACCACTGCTGCGGCTGCTGCGGCTGCTGTTCGGGGGGCTGGCTCATCGGTGGTCACCTCGGGACTTCGGGAACTTCACGGCGTCGGGACGAAAGGGGGCCATGCCTCAGACGCCCTTCAACTCGCTGAACCGGCGGTTGAAGTCGTCCTTGGCCGCCTTGTCCGGCAGCACGGTGATCTGCGAGGCGTCGGGCAGCTTGGGCAGGTCCTGCGCGCTCGCCTTGCCGGTGAAGCGGAAGTCGTAGCGCAGCTCGATCTTGTGCCCACCACCCTCGATCTTGGCGTCCATGACGATCTGGTTCAGCGTGCCGTCCGAGTTGAGGGAGACGGTGGTGCGCACCGGCGCCTTCTTCATCTCGGCCGTGACGGCCCCGCTGATCGTGGGCGGCAGGATCTCCACCCGCCGTTCCATGAACTTCCCGAACGGGATGTCGGCGGTCAGCTCGATCCGGTTCTCCGGAAGGCTTTTGGCGCCCTTCACGATCTTCTTGTCCGCGTTGTAGGACACGGCGATCGCGTCGGCCATCTTGCAGGCGGTGATGATCCCGACCCAGGCGCACGGGATCGCCAGCCCGGCCTCCGACTTCGGCATCGAGACCCACGGTGTCGGGGCGAGGCTCTTGTAGACGGGGCCGAGGTACACGTACTCGACAGTCCCGTCGGCGGGCGTGTACCAGTCGATGCTGTCGTCCGGGTTCTTCTGCGAGCGCTGACGGCTGACCCGGCCTTCCGGCGAACCGGTGCGGGCCGAGGAGATCGTGCTGCGGATGTACTTCTCGTCGAACCGGAAGTAGGCGCCCGACTCGCTGGTGACGTCGCGCTGCTGGCCGATGGTGTCCTGGAGCTTGTTCATCGCCGTTTCGAACTTCGTGCCGACGTAGGTCGCCGCGTCGTCACCCTTCGGCACGGCGGTGCCCGCCCGCCCCTGGCCGCAGGCGGTGGTGAGCGCCAGCACGGCGCTCAGCACGCACAAGATGGTCGTTGGACGTTTGTTCATCGCCGTTCCCCTGATCGAGTCCCCCGCGCGCGGTGCGCGTCCGGATCGTCTCATCCTCTCCCGCGAACGACGATGCCGTGGGCGGTTCCGCCACACCGGCGGGGTACAGTTGCGGGGCGCCCGCCGGGCGCCGGTCCTAGTATGGGACCCCGGACCGACCCCCGCTTCGCAGTAGGGTCGGGCGTGGGGGTATCTTCATATGTCGTTGTGCGCTGCGGCGCGTAAGCGCTAGGCCCGCACAGAACCCACACGCAATGTTGACGACGAGGTAGACCCTTGCCCACGTACAGCCCCAAGCCCGGCGACGTCACTCGTGCCTGGCACGTGATCGACGCCGAGGATGTCGTGCTCGGCCGGCTCGCGACCGAGGTCGCCACGCTGCTGCGCGGCAAGCACAAGCCGACCTACGCCCCGCACGTGGACACCGGTGACTTCGTCATCATCGTCAACGCCGAGAAGGTCGCGCTCACCGGTAACAAGCGAGAGCAGAAGTTCGCGTACCGGCACAGCGGTTACCCCGGTGGTCTGCGTAAGCGCTCCTTCGGCGAGCTGCTCGACACCAAGCCCGAGCACCTGCTCGAGAAGGTCGTCAAGGGCATGCTCCCGAAGAACAAGCTCGGCCGCGCCCAGGCGAAGAAGCTCAAGGTCTACGCCGGTGCCGAGCACCCGCACGCCGCGCAGCAGCCGCAGGCGCGCGAGATCACCAAGATCGCGCAGGTCGCGCAGTGAGTGAGGAACAGTCTGTGACCAGCACCGAGACCGAGGCCGTCGAGGCTGTCGCGACCACGGAGACCGCTCCGGTGGGCGACGCCGTCGCGACCAGCGAGACCCCCGCCGCCCCGCGCCCGTCGCGTGCCGCCGGTGGCAACGCCCAGACCGTCGGCCGTCGTAAGGAAGCCGTCGTCCGGGTGCGCGTCGTTCCCGGTACCGGTGAGTTCAAGCTCAACGGCCGCACGCTCGAAGAGTACTTCCCGAACAAGGTGCACCAGCAGCTCATCCGTGAGCCGCTGGTGACGGTCGACAAGCCCGACTCGTTCGACATCTTCGCCAACCTGCACGGTGGCGGGATCTCGGGCCAGGCCGGCGCGCTCCGTCTCGCGATCGCCCGTGCGCTCGTCGAGGTCGACGCCGACGACCGTCCGGCCCTGAAGAAGGCCGGCTTCCTGACCCGTGACGCCCGCGCCACGGAGCGGAAGAAGTACGGCCTCAAGAAGGCCCGTAAGGCTCCGCAGTACAGCAAGCGCTGATCGCGCCTCTGGCGCAACCCGCGGAAGCGCCCATCCGTCTCTCGGATGGGCGCTTCCGTGTTTCCGGGGTCCTTCGGCCCCTCTCGCCCCCAGCCCCACCCGTCACACCCACCCCATGCGCCCCACCCGTGTCACGTTTAGCCCGCTAAAGTCGCGCGCGTCGCGTTTAGCCCGCTGAAGGCGAGACGGGGGCGTGGACAGGTCGGCAGGGGGACTGGCTAGGTTGTCGTGGTGGTTTTTCAAGGAGGTCGACAGATGGCTCGTCTATTCGGTACCGACGGCGTACGTGGCCTCGCCAACGAGGAGCTGACCCCGGAGCTGGCGCTCTCGCTCGCCGCCAGCGCCGCCCGCGTTCTGGCCGCCCACGACCGCTCGCACCGCCCGGTCGCGGTCGTCGGCCGTGACCCGCGCGCCAGCGGCGAGATGCTCGAGGCCGCCGTCGTGGCGGGCCTCACCTCCGCGGGTGCCGACGTGCTCCGCCTCGGCGTCCTCCCGACGCCCGCCGTCGCCTACCTGGTCGGCGCGCTCGAAGCGGATCTCGGCGTGATGATCTCCGCCTCCCACAACCCCATGCCCGACAACGGCATCAAGCTCTTCGCGGCGGGTGGCCACAAACTGCCCGACGGGATCGAGGACGAGATCGAAGCCGGTCTCTCCGCTCCCGTCACCCGCCCGACCGGCATCGGCGTCGGCCGGGTGAAGGACGTCCCCGACGCGGGTGACCGCTACATCGAGCACCTGCTGTCGGCCACCCCGCACCCGCTCGCAGGGCTGCGGGTCGTCGTCGACTGCGCGAACGGCGCCTCCTCCTTCGCCGCCCCCGAGGTGTACCGCAAGGCCGGCGCCGAGGTCATCGCGATCCACGCCGACCCGGACGGCGTGAACATCAACGAGCACTGTGGTTCGAATCACCCGGAAGCGTTGCGCGCCGCCGTCGTCGAGCACGGCGCCGACCTCGGGATCGCGCACGACGGTGACGCGGACCGCTGTGTCGCGGTCGACGCCGCGGGTGAACTCGTCGACGGCGACCAGATCATGGCCGTCCTCGCGCTCGCGCTCGCCGAGACCGGCGAACTGACCAAGAACACCCTGGTCGCGACCGTGATGAGCAACCTCGGCCTGCATCTGGCGATGCGCGCGCACGACATCAACCTCGTCACCACCGCCGTCGGAGACCGCTACGTCCTCGAAGAGCTCCGCGCGAGCGGGTTCGCGCTCGGTGGCGAGCAGTCGGGCCACGTCGTCCTGCCCGCCTACGCGACCACCGGCGACGGCCTCCTCACCGCGCTGCGTGTGATGAGCCGCATGGCGTCCACCGGCAAATCGCTCGCCGAGCTCGCCGCGGTCATGAACCGCCTGCCGCAGGTGCTGGTGAACGTCCCGGTGGCGGACAAGGCGGCCGTCGCCGTCTCGGCCGCGGTCCGCGACGCCGTCGGCGCCGTCGAGGCGGAACTCGGTGAAGAAGGCCGTGTCCTGCTGCGCCCGTCGGGCACCGAGCAGCTGGTCCGCGTCATGGTCGAGGCCACCGCGCACGACACCGCACAGGCGGCCGCGGACCGGCTCGCGGGAGTCGTCTCCTCCGCCTCGTAACCCCTCTCACGATCTCCCCAAGTCGCTGCGCTGGGGTTACCGGCCCGGTACATTCCGTGTGCAAGGAGCGGCACCGGGAGGGCTTGGGCCACGTCTGATCTCCGACGCAGATCGTTGCCCAGGGTGAGGGGGAGACATGGCCGGCGGCCACAAGGTCGATCCGCAGGCGTTGACGCAGGCGGCCAAGGCACTGAGCGACATTCCGAAGCACGCTTTGGAACAGCCGTTGGCCGCGGTCAAGGACATCCAGCTGACCGCGATGGATTTCGGGCAGGGGCACCAGGACAGCTACGGCCCGTACCGGCCGGCCGTCACACGGCTGGCCAATATGGCCGACAGCTACCTCAAGGCCGCTGACCTGTTCGCGCAGAAGCTGAACGCTTCGGGCGGCAAGTACGAGGCCAACGAAGCCGACACGAGTCAGGCCGTGAAGGCGAGCGGCCGGTGACCGCCCAGGAAGAAGACGACCTCCCGACCCGTGCCGAGGTCGAGCAGATCATCAACGACACGCGGATCCCGTGGGACGTCCGGCGTGATCTCGCCCTTCAGTACATCGACTACATCGAAGATGAAGACCCTGATGAGGTCGGCTTCGCCAGCGATGAGGACAAGAACGGTTTCCGTGACGCCGTAAAGGCGCAGATGAAGATCAGCGAAGGCGATCTCAACGGGAACAACTTCTGGGGCGGGATGCTTTCCGACACCCAGCTGATCAACAGCCTGGAAGACAGCGTCCAGGTCGCGTACGGCAATGCCAAGGGCTATGTCGACAAGTTCGCCGAGGACGAGCGTCAGGCGAACCAGAAGGCCAACGCCGACGCCAGGACGGGCCTCGACCAGATGGCCTCCAAGGCCTCCGCGACCAACCCCGCCGCGGAGACCTCGGACCAGATCCTGGACTTCGGCAAACCCTCGTTCCGGAACATCGAGATCTTCGTCCCGCTCTACAACCGTTCGGTCGCGGCGGTGCGTTCCGGTACTCCGGCCGACATCAACCAGCTGCGTGAGCTGTACGACCAGCAGCGGAAGATCCCTTTCGGCAAATTCGCGGCCGGTGCCGACGAGTTCACGAAGCTGAAGGAAGCGGTCGCCACTTCCTCCGCTGATGTCTCCGGGGAGATGAAGAAGAACCTCGGCGGCTGGGAGGGTGCCGCCGCCGACCAGGCGCGGACCTATCAGCAGAACTACGAGGCCAAGACGAAGGTCGTCGCCGACGGCGCGGAACACGCCGCCGTCGCGATGATGACGGCGGCCGGTTCGGTCGCGAAGTTCTGCCGTGACAAGGCCGACTGGATGATCAAGGCGTCGTGTGACCGTCTCGGCGAGGTGACCGCGCAGGATCTGGACCGGATCATCCGCATCGCCGAGCTCGGCAACAACGCCAGCCAGGACGATTTCAGGCACTGCTCGAAGTTCCTCGATCAGCAGTCGCGCGACATGATCAACGACGAGGACTGCGACCTCGACGACGAGACGATCAATCACATCATCGGGCAGGTCAAGGCGTATCTGTCGGGCACCTTCAACGCGTTCTACTCGAAGTACCTGACCGACTTCCGGACCATGTGCGCCAACACGCACGCCGCGGTCGCGGGGGCTTGGCAGGGCTTGACCGACTTCTTCAGCCAGCTCGAAGAGAACCCGTTCGTCAATCTCGACGCGGCGGCCGGGACCTCGGACGGTGGGTTCAAGACCGGCGGAGGACCGGACGACGGCGGCGGTCGTAGCGGAGGACCGGGTGCCGGGCCGGGTAGTGGAGGCGGGGGCAACACCACGCCGATCGGCGACACGAAGCCTCCCGCCCCTCCGGCGCCGCCGACCCCGCCGGATCCGAACATCAACCCCGTCACGGACAAGCCGCTCGAAGTCGACCCGGAGACCGGCGAGGCGTATCCGATCGATCCACGCACCGGCGAGGCGGTCAAACCGGAGAGCCCGGAATCCGTCACCGTCGAGCAGGGCGATCACAAGATCTCCATGGCCGAGCCCGGCAAGGACGGCAAGATGGGGATCTCGGTCGAAGACGGCACAGGACAGCCGAAGGAGTACAAGCTCGACTTCGGTGACTCGCGGCCGTTGCCGTTCGACACACCGAACCGCGGACCCGGGGGTGACGCCGCTCAGTCGCCGGACGCTCCGCGCGCGGACGACCAGGCGTTCAAACCCGGCCAGGACGGCAAGATCCACATCGAGGACGGTGGCCTCAAGATCACCGCCGAGCGGCCGGACGGGCCCGATGGACCCACCCGTGTCACGGTCGACGACGGCAGCGGCAAGCCGACGACCTACACCCTCGGCGAAGAGAGCCCTCCGGCCAAGACAGCCGGCGGTGGTGCTCCCGAAGCTCGTTCGGACGCCGCCGTGCCGGGTGGCAGGCACGCCGCCGAGCACGTTCCCGGTCAGCCGGTCGAAGCGGTGGCGAGGGACCATGCGACGCCGCAGGCCGATCCGGAGCCGGCAGCACAAAACGGAGGCCAGCCCGGGCGGCCGCACGACGTTCCGGCTTCCGGCGCGGTCGAAGTCCCGGCGGCCGCCACCGAGCAGACCGCACCGGCGGCGGATTCGGAGTCGACCTCGCCACAGTCGCTGGGCAATCCCATGGGCGACGACGGACTCGGCGAGGTCTCAGACCCGGCGGGTGCCGGCGGCGGCGCGTCCACGCCCGCATCCTCAGGCCTCGGCTCGGCGCCGGGCGGCGGCGATCAGTCCGCCATGGCCATGGGCGGCGGAATGGGCATGATGGGCGGCGGCATGATGGGCGGTGCCGGAGCGGGCGGCGGTGGCGAGGATCAGCAGCGCACCTCGAGCGGCTACCGCGTCGACGGCGGCCTGTTCGACACCGCGACGTCGAGCAGCCGGATCAGTGGCTCTCTCGACGACGACGGTGTCATCGGGTTCCGCTAGCGGCCGGCATCAGCGAGGGGAGGACTGACCGTGGGTTCCGAAGACGCGCTTGCCGCGATGAAGAGCAAATTGGCGAACTTGGAGAGCGAGAACTCCGCCCGGATGGCTCTGCTCGACAAACGCCGTGAAGAGGCGCTCGCCGAGGCCAAGGAGAAATTCGACAAACAGTCGAAGATCCAGGGCGGTGTCATCGTCCGGTTGCAGGAGCGCAACCGTAAGGCCAAGGCCGCGGGTGGCTGGGCGACCGAGTCGACGCTCTCCGAGAAGGTCGAGGACGACGGCGACTTCGGGTTCGAGGAGGACGAGACCGAGAACGAGCGCCGAGCCGGGTATCGGACGGCCGAGGAGCCGCCGATCGCGTACCGGCCGCCTGCTCCGTCCGTTCCCGCGCCGCCGCAGCCACCGGCGCCTGTGCCGGACGAGCGTCCGGCCGGGCGGCATCGGCGGGCGGCCGCAGCGCGAGGCGACGACGACGATTTCGCCGACACCGACTGGCTGGCGACCTGAACGGTCAGGTTCGCAGCGCGACGATGGCCCGCTCGACGCCGTGGAAGACGGCGTGCGTCTTGTACCGCACCTCCTCGGCGACGTGGTCGGGAGTCAGGATCTCGGCAAGGGCGCGAAGCGCGACTTCGCCCTCGGCGACCGCCACTCGCGAGCCGGGGCAGGTGTGCCTGCCGAGGCCGAAGGCGAGTTCGTCGCCGGGGCCCAGGGGGATGGCCAGTTTGTCCCCGGTCGTGAAGTCCTTGCCCGCCAAGGAGAACGGCGTGGTCACGCGGCGGGCGGCGAAGCGTGTCGGGGCGATTTCGTGGATCAAACCGCGTACGTCGTCGAGGACGTCTGGACGGCGTAGGAGTTCCAGTCCGGCGAGGGCGAGGAAGTTCATGGAGTTCTCGTACGCCGCGTGGGCGAGCATCACCGGCGTGATCATCAGCTCGTCTTCGGTGATCCGGCCCGCTTCGTGCGCTTCGCGGAGCAGCGCCAGCCCGCCGCCGTCGACGGCCTTCGCCTTGAGGAAGAACATCGCGACCCTGAGCGCGGCGGTGTCGGCCCCGGCGGGCCCGCCCGACCAGACGTCCAGATTCGCGGCGGTCTCCGAAAGATTCGTCAGGAGCTTTTCGCCGAGCGGCTCGACCGTGCCCAGCACCGCCTCCGTCACCCTGGCCGCCACCGGCCTGGCGAAATCGGCCACCAGGTCGAAGCGCGCACTCGACTTTAGCGGGCTAATCGTGACGCGCAGGTCTGTGAGCAGGGCATTCGGGAGGGGTTCCACCAGGGCGATGACCTCCTTGACGACCGCGCGGAGCCGCCGGTGGTCCGAGCCGTCCATCAGCAGGAGGTTCGGCGTCTCGGCGGCGGCACCGCCCGGGTTCGAGCTGAGCTCGCGGTCGCGCAGGGCCTTGACGCGATCCGCCGGATCGTCCAGCACGAAGAAGTCGTCCACGTTCGTATGATGCCCATGCGCCGCCGGAGGATGTGCCAGTGTCACCAGAAGTGCCCGAGGAAGTGTTGCGGACGCCGCTCGTGTTCCGCCTGCTCGAACGCGCCGACGTCGATCGTCCGGCGTACACGCACCTCGACTGCTCGAACCGGCATGAGCCCGTCGAGGACACGCTGACCTGGGCCGAACTGCTCGTCCACGTCCGGGCTGTCGCGGCGAAGCTGCGTGAGGTGATCCAGCCGGGAGACCGCGTCGCGATCACTGCGCGGCAGGACCTCTCTTACGTCGTCGCCTTCTTCGGCGCGCTGTACGCCGGGGCTGTCGCGGTGCCACTGTCCGCACCGGACGTCCGCGCTCACCGCGAGCGGCTCGTCGGGGTCCTCAACGACTGCGACGCCGACATCTGGCTCACGTCGGAGGCCCTGGTCGAGCGGCTGACCGAGTTCGCCGAGGCCGAGCCGGTTCCGGTGCCTCGCGAGATCATCGCCGTCGACACCCTGACGCTGGACCCGGCCGACCAGTCGCCGCCGTCGCCGGTCTCCCCCGAAGACCCCGCCTACCTGCAGTACACCTCCGGCACGACGCGATCACCCGCCGGCGTGATCATCACGCATCGGGCGTTGTCGGCCGCCTGCTGGCAGATCTGCGACGCCTACGACGTCGGCGAGCACACCACGTGCGTCGGCTGGATCCCGTTCTTCCACGACATGGGGCTGGCGCAACTGCTCGCGGGGACGATGCACGCCGGCGGCCGGACGGTGTTCATCGCGCCACTGGAGTTCATCCGGCGCCCGGAGCGCTGGCTGCTGCTGATGTCGTCGTATCCGAACACGCTCACCGCGGCCCCGAACTTCGCGTACGACCTGGTGACCGAGGCCGTGCCCGAGTCGAAGCGCGCGGAGTACGACCTCTCGACGGTGTCGATCGCGCTCAGCGGCAGTGAACCGGTCCGGGCGGCGACCGTGCGAGAGTTCCTCGCCGCCTATGAACCCCACGGCTTCCCGAGGGGCGCGTTCCGGCCGTCCTACGGTCTGGCCGAGGCTACGGTCTACGTCGCCAGCGGCGATTCCGGCGGCCCGGTGGTGACCGAAGTGGACGGCCGGGAAATCGTCGAAATCGGCTGGCCCAGGGGGCAGCGGGTCCGCGTCGTGCCACCGCCGGATCGCAGTTTGCCCGCTAAAGTCGACACGGGCGAGATCTGGGTCAAGGGGCCCAATGTGGCCGCCGGGTATTGGCGCCGTCCGGAGTTGACCGCCGAGGTGTTCGGCGCCGAACTCGACGGCGAAGGCGGCTGGCTCCGCACCGGTGACCTGGGCATGATCCGCGACGGCAGGCTGTCGGTGACCGGTCGCATCAAGGATCTGATCATCATCGACGGCCGCAATCACAGCCCCCACGACATCGAGGAGACGGTCGCCGCCGCGCACCCCCTTCTCGGGCCCGACCGAGTCGCCGCGTTCTCGGTCGACGGCGATGAGGGGGAGGGCGTCGTCGTGGTCGCCGAACGCGCGCGGAAAGCCCCTGACTTCGACGAAGCCGAGATCGCGCGGGCCGCCACCCGCGCCGTCGCCGAGCGGCACGACGTGCGGCTTCGTGCTTTCTTCCTGGTGAAACCCGGCGGCCTGCCCAGGACCTCCAGCGGCAAGGTCGCGCGTTCCGCGGCCAGAACGCGGTACTGGACCGCGGATGGGACAGAATTCCCCCATGGCAGCTGACGGGAGCGAGTACGTCGACGAGATCAAGGCCCTCGTCTGCGAAACCTTCGACGTCGATCCGGACACCATCGACGAGAACACGCCCTTCGCCGAGATGGGCGTCGACTCCCGGCGCCGCGTCCGGCTCCTGGCGACCGTCGAGGTGGAGTTCGGTATCGACATCGACCTCGACGAGCTGGATCGCCTGGTCGACATCCGCGGCGCGGCCACCGTGCTCGCCGAAGCCATCGACGCGGGCGCGAAACCGCGAAAACGCGGTCTACCAGGCTTCTTACGCCGAAATCGTTTGAGTTAGCAAAGGTGTGAATGTCCCTGCGGTCCGGATGGCCGATGGGTACATTCTGTGTGCATATGCGATGGCACCTGATGCCGCCGGCGTGCGTCGTAGGTAGGACAACGAGGCGGATACAGCGGGACGAAGGGGGCACCGGTCATGCCGGACGGGGGCTACAAAGCCGATTCAGAGGCGATGCTCACGGCGTCGACGTCGTTGGAGCGCGCGGCTGAGAACACGACGTCCGAGGCGGGGAAGGTAGGGCCGACGCAGGTCCAGCCCGCCGACTTCGGCCGGATCCACAAGGACTACCAAAAGGGCTACGCCACCGGAATTCTCGCCATTTCCGACGCGATGAAGGGCTACGCGGGCCAGCTCACCCAGCTCGCCGGCGGGGTCAGCACCGCGTCGACCCGCTACACCTCATCCGACCAGGCGAACGCCGCGGCGGCCAACAAGGCGGGAACCCAGTAATGAGTGAACCGACGCCCGCACAGATCAAGGAAATCCTGAACGACCCGTACGTCACTCAGGGCACCAAAGACGCGTTGGTGTTGTCGTTCGGCGGCAGGGAAGAGGCCTACAAGAAGGCCGTCGCCGAACGTGACTCGAACGCGGCCGGTGACAAGAAGCAGGCGGCCGCCACGAAACAGGCCGACAAGGATCTCGACTCCATGTCCCGGCCTGCCGCGGGTGGTTCCACCACCAAGTCCGACCAGGTGCTCGACCTCGGGAAGCCGGCGCTGGACTTCTTCTCCGACTGGGCCGAGCAGGTCTGGAACAAGATGCCGGACAAGCCGTACGAGATCAGCTACAAGACCGACATCTGGGACCGGTTCCACGAGAACCGCGAGATCAACTTCCAGAAGATGTTCGACGAGGTCGAAGATCTCGGCGACGCGAAGAAGGCCGTCGAGCAGACTCAGAAGGACGCGTCGGCGGCGCTGTCCACGCTCTTCCACGACTGGAAGGGCAAGGGCGCGACGGCCGCGAAGGTCAAGTACGAGCAGCGGATCCAGCCCGACGCGAAAGAGCTCATCGCGCAGATGGACGGCGCCATCAAACTGGTGCCGTCGACCATCGACAAGATCTACAGCGCGCTCAAGCTGAAGGTCGACGAAACGCTGAAGCTGCGAGTCGACAAAGTCGCCACGGCGCCGCTGTTCACGGCGAAGCAGGTCGTCGAGATCGCGAACGGCAAGGTCGATTCCAAAGAAAAGCTCATGGACGTCGCGTACTGGCTCGACTCCGCGTGTCCGGGCAACAATCTCGCCGAACGGCTGCGTGACGACGACTGCAAGCTGAACGACGAGAACAAGGACTACGCGATCGGGGCCGCGAAGCAGTGGCTGAAGGGCTCGTTCGCCACCGAGTTCGGTGAGCGGTTCGAGAACTTCAAGAAGCTCTGCAAGAACGCGAACGAGACGATCAACACGCAGTATCACGAGCTGTCGCGGTTCATGGAGGACTACACGAACCCGTTCCCCGCGCCCGGGTCCGAGAAGCCGCCCGTCGACGACGGCAAGGGCAAGGACAAGGGTGGCGGCGGTGACACCGGTGGGGGCACCGGCGGCGGTACTGGCGGGGGAACCGGTGGGGGAACGGGTGGTGGAAGCGGAAGCGGCGGCGGTGCCAGCACCCCGCCCGCCGCCACGGTTCCCGAGACGCCGAAGCCGGAGGACAAGCCCGCGGAGGGCATGAACCCGGTCACCGGCAAACCGCTCGAGCTGGACCCCGAGACCGGCAAGCCGTATCCGATCGACCCGGCGACGGGCGAGGCGATCAAGGACGGCATCGACGGTCAGGACACCATGACCGTCCAAAAGGGCGACAACAAGATCGAGATGACCGAGCCGGATAAAGACGGCAAAATGGACATCAAGGTCGACGACGGCAAGGGCAACGAGAAGGACTACAAGCTCGACTTCGACGACCCGAAGGGCGAAGAGGGCAAGGACGGCAAGCCCGGCGAAGAAGGTAAGGACGGCGAGTTCGGGCCGAAGGGCACCGTCAAGGAGGGCGAGCCCGGCCCCGACGGCGTCTACCGGCCCGGCCCGGACGGCAAGATCCACATCCAGGACGGCAACCTCAAGATCACCGCCGAGCAGCCGCAGGGACCGAACGGTCCGACCGTGGTGACCGTCGACGACGGCAAGGGCGAGCCGACCACCTACACCCTCGACGAAAAGGGTGAGAAGAAGGAGCTCAAGCCCGGCGACACCCTCCAGACCGACGACATCAAGAACGGCCTCGACGACCGGAACCCCGGCAACCCGCAGCCCGGCAAGGTCGAAGACGTTCGTCCCATGCCCGCCCCGGCTGACGGCATCGCTCCTCCCGGTGGTGGCGGCGGCGGTGGCTTCAGCGCTCCGGGCGGAGTCGAGGTCGGTGTCGGCGCCGAAGGGACCGCTTCGGTCTCGGCGGGGGCCGAAGCCAGCGCGGGTGGCGCGTCGGGTGCCGGCGGCGATGGCACCGTGCCGACCGCGGGAGGCGGCGGCAGCTTCGAAGGCGCGATCGGAAGCCCCCTCGAAGGTGCTTCGTCGGGGTCGCTGAACGAAGCCGGTTCCCTGGAAGCGGGCATGCAGTCCGGCGGCGGTGCGCAGCCTGCCGGGGCCGAAGGTGGTCTCGGGATGGCTCCCGGCGGGATGGACCCGGCGCCCGCGAGCGCCGGTGCCGCGAGTTCGCCCGCCGGAATGGGCGGCATGATGGGCGGAATGGGCGCCATGGGCGGCGCGGCCGGTGGCGGCGGGGGCGACACGCAGCGCGGGTCGAGCCAGTATCGCGTCGAGGGTGGCATTTTCGAGACCAGTGGTGCGGGCGGCCGGATCAGCGGGTCGCTCGACGACGAGGGCGGCGACCGTTCGATCAGTTACGAGCGATGATCGGTAGCCGGGGAACGAGGGAGGACCGATGAGCGCTGTTGACCGGCTGGCGGCCGCCATGTCCAGGCAGGACGCCGCCATCACGGAGCAGTTGGAGCAGCGCGGGCTGCGGGAGCGGCATCTCGCCGATGCCAAGGCCCAGGCGGCGGAGACCATGCAGAAGGACGCCGCCATCCACGACAAGTACGCCGCGCACATGCAGGAGCTGGGGAAGCGGAGCAAGGAGGCGGGCGGCTGGCTGACCGGCAAGACGACCGCCGACCGCAGCCACACGATCGGCTTCGACATCGAGGACGACGACAAGCCGGACGCCCGGTTCGCCGAGTTCGGTGCCCGCGCCGACGTGTCGCGACCGGCGCCGCCTCCGCCGCCTCTCCCGGTCGCGCCGGGGGTGCCCGGAATGCCGGCGACGGTGGACGTCCCGCCCGCGGCGCCGACGCCCGCTCCCAGCGCCGCGGCGCCCGAAGAGCCCGGCACGCCCGCGCGTCGCCGCGGTCGTCACGCCCGTGACGACAAGGGATTCGACGACGACGACTTCTCGAACAACTCGTGGATGGTCGACTGACCGGCTTCACCGCCGGATCGCGTTTAGCGGGCTAAACGCGAACCGGCGGTCAGGCGGCGGGTTCGTCCTGGAGCTCGATGGGGGCGCGTTTGACGTCGGCGTCCAGGAGGGGCTGGTACTTCGTCGTCCCCGTCAGGTGAGTGAGAAAGAACGCGGTGAAGAGCGCCCGCGTCAGCTGCTGGGTCCCGCGGTGCGGCTTCCCGTGCAGCAGCAACTGGCTCCAGTGCCTGCCCTCGGTGACGCCGAGATGCGACGATTTGCCGAGCGTCCTCAGCTGCACCGGCCCGCCCCACGCGCCCGCGATGGCCTCGGCATGTCCGACGGGCGGCGCGACCAGGTCTTCGCCGGCCGCGAGATGCAGGCCGGGCGCGGTCACCGAGCGGGCCGACACCGTCGCCGACGGCAAAGTCTGCGCGGGGGTGATGGTCGCGACCGCGCGGATCTCGGGTCGCTCTTCGTTCGCTGCGGCCTGCGCGGCGGCCAGCACCGCCGATCCGCCGCCGGTCGAATGCCCGGCCAGGCCGAGTTTCGCCGGGTCGACGCTGATGCCGTCCGGCCCGAGGCGGACCGTCGTGATCAAGTCGAGCGTCGTGAGCAGGTCACCGGCCAGAAGCCGGTGCGAAGGCAACGGACCGCGCTGCGTGGCCGGGGCCGCCGCGACGATGCCCCAGCTCGCGAGATGCCGGAGAAGATGCCGGTAGCTCCCGGTCGGCTGTAACCAGCCGTGCCCGAACGCGATCGCGGGCAGACCGAGTCCCGAACGGGGGGTGAACACGACGCCGGGCAGTCCGACCAGGGCGAGGTTGCCGCGCAGAACCTCGTGCGGACCTGGGTGGGACAGCTCCGCGAGCAGCTGCTTGGGCTTGCTGGCCATGTTCGTGACCTTACTGCCCGCGCCCCCGTCCGGCCCGCGCGCCGCCCCGGCGTTCGCCTTTCGCGGGCTAACCGCGCTGCTTAGCGTGCCTAAGCGTCGCGTTTAGCCCGCTGAACGCAGGTGCGGGCGCCCGGGCGAAGGGGCCGAATTTCCGTCGTTAGGCTGGTGGCCGTGTGTGGAATCGTGGGATACGTCGGACACCGCCCGGCCCTGGACGTCGTCATCGGCGGCCTGCGCAGGATGGAGTACCGCGGCTATGACTCGGCAGGCGTCGCGGTCCTCGACGGCGCCGGCGCGCTGAACGTCGAGCGCAAAGCGGGCCGCCTGGCCAACCTGGAGACCCAGCTCGACACCGTCGGCAGGGATGCCTTTACCGGTACCGCCGGGATGGGGCACACCCGCTGGGCCACGCACGGCGCCCCGGTCGACCGCAACTCGCACCCACACCGCGACGCCTCCCAGCGCGTCGCCGTCGTGCACAACGGCATCATCGAGAACTTCGCCGCACTGCGCGCCGAGCTCGAGGCCGAAGGCGTCGAAATGGCGAGCGACACCGACTCCGAGACCGCCGCGCACTTGATCGCCCGCGCCTACACCGAGGGCGACACGAAGGGCGACTTCGCGGCCAGCGTCGCCGCGGTCTGCCGTCGTCTCGAAGGCGCGTTCACCCTGGTAGTGACCATCGCCGACCAGCCGGACACCGTCGTCGCCGCCCGCCGTTCTTCGCCGCTGGTCGTCGGTGTCGGCGAGGGCGAGCACTTCGTCGCCTCCGACGTCGCCGCGTTCATCGAGCACACCCGCGAGGCGGTCGAGCTCGGTCAGGACCAGCTCGTCGTGATCACCCGCGACGGTTACGAGGTCACCGACTTCCACGGCGACGCCGCGCAGGCCAAGCCGTTCACCGTCGACTGGGACCTCTCGGCCGCGGAAAAGGGCGGCCACGAATACTTCATGCTCAAGGAGATCGAGGAGCAGCCGGAGGCGCTGGCGAACACGCTGCGCGGCCACTTCGACGGCGGCCGGATCATCCTCGACGAGCAGCGCATCTCCGACCAGGATCTGCGTGACGTCGACAAGGTCTTCGTCGTCGCCTGTGGTTCCGCGTACCACTCGGGCCTCGTCGCCAAGTACGCCATCGAGCACTGGTGCCGCCTCCCGGTCGAGGTCGAGCTGGCCAGCGAGTTCCGCTACCGCGACCCGGTGCTGGACCGCGCGACGCTGGTCGTCGCCGTCTCCCAGTCGGGCGAGACCGCGGACACCCTCGAAGCCGTCCGCCACGCGCGCGAGCAGAAGGCCCGCGTCCTGGCGGTCTGCAACACCAACGGCGCGCAGATCCCGCGCGAGTCCGACGCCGTCCTCTATACGCACGCCGGTCCGGAGATCGGTGTCGCCTCGACGAAGGCGTTCCTCGCGCAGATCGCGGCCAACTACCTGGTCGGCCTGGCGCTCGCGCAGGCCCGCGGCACCAAGTACCCGGACGAGGTCGCCCGTGAGTTCGCCGAGCTCGAGGCCATGCCCGCCGCGGTGCAGAAGGTCCTGTCCACTGTGGACCAGGTCCGTGACCTCGGCCGCCGGATCGCCGACTCGAAGGCTGTGCTGTTCCTCGGCCGTCACGTCGGTTTCCCGGTCGCCCTCGAAGGCGCGCTGAAGCTCAAGGAACTGGCGTACATGCACGCCGAGGGCTTCGCCGCGGGTGAGCTCAAGCACGGCCCGATCGCGCTGATCGAAGAAGGCCTGCCCGTCGTCGTGGTGATGCCGTCGCCGAAGGGCCGCGCGGTGCTGCACTCGAAGCTGGTGTCGAACATCAGCGAGATCCAGGCGCGCGGCGCCCGCACGATCGTGATCGCGGAGGAGGGCGACGAGACCGTCCGCCCGTTCGCCGACGAACTGATCGAGATCCCGGCCGTGCCGACGCTGTTGCAGCCGCTGGTCTCCACGGTGCCGCTGCAGGTGCTGGCCGCCGAGATCGCCCGCACGCGTGGGTACGACGTCGACAAGCCGCGTAACCTGGCGAAGTCGGTCACCGTCGAGTAAGAGACCGGAGGCGTCGTGCAGGGAATCTGGACCACGGAACGGATTCGCGCGGCGGAAGACCGGTTGCTCGCCGTCACTCCCGACGGCGAGCTCATGCGGCGCGCGGCTTTCGGCCTCGCGGTGCACGCCGCCGAAATGCTGGCCGAGCACACGGGTTCGGTTTCCGGGCGGCGGGTGACGCTGCTGGTCGGGTCGGGCAACAACGGCGGTGACGCCTTGTGGGCGGGCGCGTTCCTGCGCCGTCGCAATGTGGCAGTCTCGGCGATCCTGCTGAAGCCTGAACGTGCGCACGGCCCCGGTTTGGCCGCCTTGAAGCGATCCGGCGGCAAGATCGTGTCTCTTGAGGACGGTCCACAGTGGATCAGTCGAGCCGACCTCGTCGTCGACGGGATCGTCGGTATTTCGGCGCGCGGGTCGTTGCGGCCGGACGCCGCCGCGTTGCTGGGGCACGTGGGTTCGCCGGTGCTCGCGGTCGATTTGCCGAGCGGGGTGGATCCGGACACGGGTGCGGTCGACGGCCCGGCGGTCGTGGCCGACCGGACCGTCACCTTCGGCGCGCTTAAGCCGGTGCACGCCCTCGCGCCCGCGTCGTGCGGTGAGGTGTTCCTGGTGGACATCGGATTGCGGCTCACCGACCCCGATCTGCAGCGGCTCGATACGGCGGATGTCGCCGCCGCGTGGCCGGTGCCCGGCCCGGACGACGACAAGTACAGCCAGGGCGTGGTCGGGATCGCCGCCGGGTCGGCGACGTACCCGGGAGCGGCCGTGCTCGCGGCGGGTGCGGCGGTGCGGGCGACGTCCGGGCTGGTGCGTTACGCCGGTCATGCGGCGGATGTCGTGCGCGGGCAGTGGCCCGAGATCATCGCGACGGGATCGGTGACCGACGCGGGCCGGGTGCAGGCCTGGGTCGTCGGTCCCGGGATCGGCACCGGGAACGAGGGGCGGGACGTGCTGCGGTTCGTGCTCGGCCGCGGTGTGCCGGTGTGCGCGGACGCCGACGCGACGACGATCATCGCGCGTTCGCCCGACGTGCTCGACGCGCGCGACCCGGGCACGCCGCTCGTGCTGACTCCGCACGCGGGGGAGTTCGAGCGGCTCATGGGCGCGCCGCCGGGTGCGGACCGGGTCGCGGCGGCGCGGTCGGCCGCGCGCAAGTACGACGCCGTCGTGCTGTTGAAGGGGCACTGCACGGTGATCGCGGCGCCGGATGGGCGGGCGCTGGTGAACACGCCGCGGGGGTCGTGGCTCGCGACGGCCGGTTCGGGGGACGTGCTGTCCGGTCTGGTCGGCGCGCTGCTCGCTTCGGGGCTCGACCCGTGGCTGGCGGCCGGCGCGGCCACGCATGTCCATTCCCTCGCCGGATCCCTCGCCGCCGACGGCGCCCCGACCTCGGCATCCGGCATCCTCGCCGCGGTCCCGGACGCCATCCGGTCCGTGCGCTCCCTGACCTCCTGACCAGAGCCCGGACCTGCGTTTAGCCCCCTAACTGCGCTCTGAGGGCACCCGCCCGCAGAGCGCAGTTAGGGGGCTAAACGCAGGTCGGCGGGGCGGGGGAGGAAGATGGCAAAAAATGCGAGAGTTATCGAGTTACGTGTTAACTCCGGGCGAATAATCTGGTAAGAAGCAGGTGTGAGCGCCGACACCCGCCCCGCCGAGACCGCGATGGTCCGGGTCGTGAACGGTGTCACCCATGTCTAAGACCAGGCCCTCGGACGCCGCCGTCGAGCACCGGCGCCAGGAGATCCTCGACCACGTCATCGCCACCGGCGAGGTCCGCATCGACGACCTCACCACCCGCTTCGGCGTCAGCCTGATGACGATGCACCGCGACCTCGACGACCTCGCGGACCGCCGCCTCCTCCGCAAACTCCGCGGCAAGGTCGAGGCCTACCCCGCGACGACCATCGAGTCCGCCGCCCGCTTCCGCGACACCTTCAACCAGGCCACGAAGGATGCCCTGGGCGAGGCCGCCGCGGCGCACGTCCACTCCGGCCAGACGGTCTTCGTCGACGACTCGACGACGCTCTTCCCGCTCGTCCGCCGCCTCGGCCAGGTCGAAGACCTCACCGTCCTCACCAACTCGCTCGAAGCCGCCCGCATCCTCGGCCCGGCCAAGAACGTCGAGGTCGTCCTGGCGGGCGGCCGCTATCACCATGAGTTCGACTCGTGCGCCGGCCCGGACGTCGTCGCGTTCCTCGACCGCACGCACGCCGACATCGCGTTCGTCTCGGTCGCCGCGGTGGCGGTCGGCCGTCTGTTCCACCCGGTCCAGGACTACGCCGAGCTCAAGAAAGCCGCGCTGCGCACCGCCGACCGCAACGTCCTGGTCGTCGACAACTCCAAGTTCGGCCGCACCGCCACCTACGCGTACGGCGACATCGGCGATTACGACCTCCTGATCACCGACGAAGAGGCGCCGACCGAGGAGATCGAGGCGGCGTTGACCGCGGGAACCGCCATCGAGCAGGTCGAATGCGCACCGGAGGGCCCGGAATATGAGTTCTGATCTGGTGGCCGGAATCGACTCGTCGACCCAGTCGACGAAGGTCGTCGTCTGCGATGCGAACACCGGCGAGATCGTCCGCACCGGCCGCGCCTCGCACCCCGACGGCACGGAGGTCGCCCCCGCCGCCTGGTGGGATGCGTTCCGCGAGGCCACGAATGGTCTGCTCGAGGGCGTCGGCGCCATCGGCATCGGTGGTCAGCAGCACGGCATGGTCGCCCTCGACGAGGCGGGCGCCGTCGTCCGGCCCGCATTGCTGTGGAACGACACCCGGTCCGCGAAGGCGGCCGAAGACCTCAGCGGCGAGCTCGGCCCGGAGAGCTGGGCGAAGTCCGTCGGCTCGGTGCCGGTCGCCAGCTTCACCGTCACGAAACTGCGCTGGATGGCCGAGAACGAGCCAGAGCTGGCCGATCGCGTCGCCCGGGTCCTGCTCCCGCACGACTGGCTGACCTGGCGGCTGCTGGGCGACGGCGCCGAGCCGGTCACCGACCGCGGCGATGCTTCCGGCACCGGATACTTCTCGCCCGCCACCGGCGAGTACCGCCAAGACCTCCTCGCGCATGCCTTCGGCGGCCGCACGCCCGAACTCCCCAAGGTCATCGGCCCCGCCGAAGCCGCCGGTCACACTCCGGACGGGATCCTGGTCTCGGCCGGGACCGGCGACAACATGGCCGCCGCTTTCGGTCTCGAACTCGCCCCCGGCGACGTCGTCGTCTCGCTGGGCACCAGCGGCACCGTCTTCGGAGTCTCCGAAACCCCGAGCGCCGACCCCTCCGGAATCGTCGCGGGATTCGCCGACGCCACCGGCCGCTTCCTCCCGCTGGCCTGCACCCTCAACGCCGCCCGCGTGCTCACGGCCACTTCCGCGATGCTCGGCGTCGACCTCGCGGAGTTCGACAGGCTGGCGCTCACGGCCGGGCCCGGCTCCGGCGGCCTCACCTTCCTTCCTTATCTGGATGGTGAGCGGACGCCGAACCTCCCCGACGCCAACGGCACGCTCTTCGGCCTGACCCGCGCGAACATGACGCCCGAGAACCTTGCCCGCGCCGCCGTCGAAGGCATGCTGTGTGGACTCGCCGCCGGTCTCGACGCCCTGCGCGAGCAGGGGCTCGAAGTCCGCCGCGTGCTCCTGATCGGTGGCGGCGCGCAGTCGGCCGCCGTCCGCGCGGTCGCGCCGATCGTGTTCGGCGTGCCCGTCGTCATCCCCGAAGTCGCCGAGTACGTCGCGGTCGGTGCCGCGCGGCAGGCGGCCTGGGCCCTCGCTTCCAGCACGGAACCTCCCCGCTGGCAGGAACAGCACGGCTACACCCCACTCGAGCCGACCGAGGCGGACCGCGCCGAGGGGCACCGGATCCAGCAACGGCATCTCGAAGCCCGCGAACTCGGGCACGGCATTTCCGCGAAACCGAAAGAGGACTGAACCGATGGCCACGATCACCTACGACAAGGCGACCCGGCGCTACGCGGGCTCCGAGCGGCCCGCCGTGGACGCACTCGACCTCGAGATCGCCGACGGCGAGTTTCTCGTGCTGGTCGGGCCTTCCGGCTGTGGCAAGTCCACCAGCCTGCGGATGCTCGCCGGCCTTGAAGACATCGACGAAGGCGCCGTGTGGATCGGCGATCGCGACGTCACGCAGCTGCCGCCGCGTGCCCGCGACATCGCGATGGTCTTCCAGAACTACGCGCTGTACCCGCACATGACCGTGGGCCAGAACATGGGCTTCGCGCTGAAGATCGCGGGCCGCCCGGCGTCGGAGATCAAGCAGAAGGTGCTCGACGCGGCCAAGCTGCTCGACATCGAGCAGTACCTCGACCGCAAGCCGAAAGCGCTCTCCGGTGGTCAGCGCCAGCGTGTCGCGATGGGCCGCGCCATTGTGCGTGAGCCGCAGGTCTTCCTGATGGACGAGCCGCTGTCGAACCTCGACGCGAAGCTGCGTGTCTCCACCCGTACCCAGATCGCCGCGCTGCAGCGCCGCCTCGGCGTCACCACCGTGTACGTCACGCACGACCAGGTCGAGGCCATGACGATGGGCGACCGGGTCGCGGTCCTCTCGGACGGTCTCCTGCAGCAGTGCGACACCCCGCGCGCCCTGTACGACCGGCCCGCAAACGCTTTCGTCGCCGGATTCATCGGCTCGCCCGCGATGAACCTCGTCACCGCGAAGCTCACCGAAGACGGTGCCGAGCTGGGTGGCGCGCGCGTGCCGCTGACCCGCGAGATCCTCGCCAAGGCCGACGGTGACACGGTCACCCTCGGCTTCCGTCCGGAGTCGCTCGAGGTGACCACCAGCGAGGACGGCACCGTGCCGGTCAAGGTCGACCTCGTCGAGGAACTCGGCTCGGACGCGTACGTGTACGGCAAGCTGGCCGAGACCGACGCCGAAGGCACGAAGTCGAACGTCGTCACCCGTGTCGACCCGCGCAAGCCGCCGGCCATGGGCGACACCCTGCACCTGCGGATCCGTCCCGACGAGCTGCACGTGTTCTCCGCCACCGACGGGGCGCGCCTGTCCTGAGCCGGTTCGTGGGAAACTGGTGGTCGTTATGACCGCCAGTTTCCCGCGTGCCGAGGTCGTCATCGACCTGTCCGCCATCCGGCACAACGTCGCCCTGCTCGCCTCCCGCGCTCCCTCGGCCCAGACCATGGCCGTGGTCAAGGCGGACGGCTACGGGCACGGAGCCCTCGAGGTCGCCCGTGCCGCTGTCGAGGGCGGCGCCACCTGGCTGGGCACCTGCTCCCTCGGCGAGGCGCTCGCGCTGCGCCGGGCGGGGATCGGAGCCCGGCTCTTCAGCTGGCTCGACACTCCTGAAGCCGACTTCGCGCCCGCGGTCGCCGAAGACATCGACGTTGCCGTCAGCTCCCTCGACGAGCTGGCGCGCGTGGCCGACGGCGCTCGCCGCGCACGCGACTTCAGCGGGCTAAACGCGATCTGCCGGGTGCACCTCAAGATCGACACAGGGCTGTCCCGAAACGGCTGCCCACCTGCGGAATGGCCGGCGTTGGTCAAGGCCGCGGCGGCCGCGAAGCCGCTCATCGAGGTCGTCGCGATCTGGTCGCACCTCGCCTGCGCCGACGAGCCCGGCCACCCCTCTATCGACGCGCAGGCCAAGCGGTTCGACGAGGCCTACGACATCGCGCGTGCCGCCGGTCTGAACCCGATACGGCACATCGCGAACTCCGCCGCCGTGCTGACCAGGCCCGACCTGCACTTCGACCTCGTTCGCCCCGGGATCGCGATCTACGGGCTGAATCCGGTGCCCACCGGTGACGATCTCCGCCCGGCCATGACCTTCAAGTCGTCGGTCGTGCTCACGAAGCGGCTCCCGGCCGGCGAGTCGGTCTCGTACGGCCACAGCTGGACGGCCGAACGCGACACCACCCTCGCGCTGGTTCCCGTCGGATACGCCGACGGCGTGCCGCGGTCGCTGTCCGGACGGATGGACGTCCTGCTCGGCGGAAAGCGACGGCCGGTCGTCGGCCGCGTCTGCATGGACCAGCTCATCGTCGACTGCGGAGACGACGAGCCGTCCATCGGCAGCGAAGTGATCCTTTTCGGCAAGGGCGCGTTTGGCGAGCCCACGGCGCGGGAATGGGCCGACAAGCTGGGGACGATCGACTACGAGATCGTGACTTCGATGTACCGCCCGCGTGTCCACCGGACGTATCTGGAGGCAGGCTCGTGACACCTTCACGAAGACTGCTGGCCATCGTCGGTGGTGTCGGGGCCGCGGCCACCGGCACCGCCGCCGTGATCGCCGTCGCCGCCCAGCAGCGGCGGCAGAGTGAGGATCCGTTCGTGGACGAGCCGTTGGGGGATCTCGCACCGGATCGGACATCGACAGTGGCGGCGGAGGACGGCACGCCGCTCGCGGTCGAGGAGATCGATCCGGGCGATGGAGGAGAACCGGAGTTGACCGTCGTCGGCGTGCACGGATTCGCGTTGTCGAAGCGCTGCTGGCACTTCCAGCGGCGAGACCTCGCATCGCTGAGGCTGCCGCGCGTGCGTCAGGTGTACTTCGACCATCGCGGGCACGGGCAATCCGGTGCCGCGACCGCCGAGACCAGCACCATCGAGCAGCTGGCGCGCGACCTCGACATGGTCCTGCGTTCGGTGGTGCCGGAGGGGCCCATCGTGCTCATGGGGCACTCGATGGGCGGCATGGTGATCATGGAGCTCGCGGCGGAGCATCCCGAGCTGTTCGACGACCGTGTCTGTGGGGTCGCGTTCATCGCGACCGCGGCGGGTGAAGTCGGTGCTCGGGGGCTTCCGAGATCACTGCTCTCGAAGTACAACCCGCTCACGCGAGGCGTCGGCGGGCTGGCCGGGTGGCAGCCGGGACTCGTCGAATTCGTGCGCGCGGCAGGCGGCCAGCTGACCCGGCAGGCCGTGCGCAGGCTGGCTTTCGGCAGCCGTGACGTGTCCCCTCGACTTGTCGACTTCATGCTGGAAATGCTCGAAGTCACGCCGGTGCGCGGGCTCGTGAACTTCGTCGACACGCTCGGCAGCCACAACCGGTACGCCGCGCTCGCCGGCTTGAAGCACGCGCATGTGCTGGTCGTCGGCGGGGATTCCGATCGATTCACGCCGATCTCGCACGCCGAGCGGATCGCGGCGGAGCTGCCGGACGCGGAGCTGGTGCGCGTCCGCGGCGCGGGGCACATGGTGCAGCTGGAACAACCCGAACTGGTGAACAGCCACCTGATCGACTTGGTGCAACGATGCACCGGCACCGATGGTGAGACTTCCGAACGGCGGACCTGGTGGTGGCAACGCTGATGAATTTCGCTTTCCCGACTCCCGAGTCGACGATGGAGTTCGGGCGTGAGCTCGGACGCTCGCTGCGCGCGGGCGATCTGGTGCTGCTCGCCGGGCCGCTCGGCGCGGGCAAGACGACGCTGACCCGCGGGATCGCGGACGGTCTCGGGGTCGGTGGGCGGGTCAGCTCGCCGACGTTCGTGCTCGCCAGGGTGCATCCGGCCGGGGCCTCTGGGGTCGCCCTGGTGCACGTGGACGCGTACCGGCTCGGCGGTGATCTCTCGCAGCTGGACGACCTGGACCTCGATACCGAACTGGAGCGGTCCGCGTTGGTCGTCGAGTGGGGCGAAGGGTCCGCCGAACGCCTCTCGGACGACTACCTCATCGTGCGCCTTGAGCGCCGCGAAGACGATGTCCGCATGGTCACCCTGGAGCCCCATGGCACCTGGACCTCCCGCACGCCCGACCTGCGTTTAGCGGGCTAATCGCGATCTGCGGGGCCGACTTGCGTTTAGCCCCCTAATCGCGATCTGTGGCACCGGATCGCGATTAGGGGGCTAAACGCAGGTCCGCGGAGCCCACCACGGAGCGCGCGATTCCCAGGTCCACCAGGTCTTGGGGGCGCAGGCGGAGCCGGTCCGCGAGGGCGGGGACTTCGTCGGTGGGCAACTTGAGGATCGCCGCGGCCGCCTCGGGCGACGTCACCGAGAAGTACGCGTTGGGCGTCACCCAGGTCGACCCCGGCGCCGCGAACGCGAGCGCGCCCCCGGAACCACCTTCCCCGATCACGAGGGTCGTGATCGGCACGGTCGCACTCGCGACCGCCTCGAACAACTCCGCGATCGCCGCGCCGGCCCCCGCCCGTTCGGCCGCCTCGTCGTTCGCCGCGCCCGGGGTGTCGACGAGGGTGAGGACCGGGACTCCGAGCCTCGACGCGAGCCGCACCAGACGTGCCGCCGTCCGGAAGCCCGCGGGCAGTGTCGGCGTCCCACACTGCGCCGCGTACGCGATCGCTCGGCCGCTTCGCCAGCCGAAGCCGCACAAGACGCCGGAGTCGACTCCGCCGCACCTGTCGCCCGAGACGGCCTCACGCCAGTCGAAGTACGCGTCGAGATACTCCGCTGCCCGAGGCCTCTCGGCAGAGCGCGCGGCTTGGACCGCGTCCCATCCGCTGTCGGGCAAGTCCGTCGTTCCGAGCGCGCCGGGCGGCTCTGCTGTGTCCGCAGTCGGCGAAGTCAGGAGGCGCAGCCACCGTTCCAGTGCCGAGGGAAGGTCTGAAGGCGCCACGATCTGGTCGACCTGGCCCCACGCGAGTTTCGCTTCGGCCGTGTACGCCTCCGCGGGCGCGTCGGCGGGCCGCACGCGAGACCCGGCGAAACCGACCTGAGCTCCGGGCAACGCGAGAACGACGTCGGCGCTCGCACCGAGGGTCGCCCAACCGCCGCCCGTGGTCGGATCGCGCAGTACGGAGATCTGCGGTACCGATCGGGCTCCGGCCGCTGCTCGCGCGATGCGCTGCAACTGCGAAAGCGCCCGCATCCCGTGCTGCATGCGGCTGCCGCCGGTCGCGATCAGCGATACCACCGGCAACCGGGATTCCACCGCCCGCGCGAACGCCGCTTCGACCCGATCACCGGTTCGTTGACCGATCGACCCGCCCAGGAAGCCGAACTCGAAGGCGATCACGACCGCGTCGACGTCACCGATCCTGGCGGTCCCGCACAGCACGGACTCGTCTTCTCCGGTCCGCTCTTCGGCGGCCTCGCGTGCCGAGCGATAACCCGGCCAGCCGATCGGCCCGTCGTCCGGCTCGTCGGAACGCGGAACGTCGAGATCCTCGAAACCGGTCGCGATCTCCTTGATGACGGACCGCGCCGAGGGCCTGCTCATCCGAGCGCCCGCTTCATGACCTTGCCCATGTCGTTGCGCGGCAACGCTTCCAGGTAGCGGACCACCCGCGGCCGTTTGTGTGGCGACAACAGGCGCGAGACGTGGTCGGCGAGTTCCGACTCCGCCGGGCGATCTCCTTCGGGCACCACCCAGGCCACGATGCGCTCGCCGAGGTCGTCGTCGGGCTCGCCGGTCACCGCCACCTCCGCGACACCGGGATGCTCCATCAGCGCGTTCTCGATCTCACCCGCGCCGATCTTGTAACCGCCGCTCTTGATCAGGTCCGTCGCCTTCCGGCCGACGATCTTCACGTATCCGGCCGCGTCGCGGGTCGCCATGTCGCCGGTCCGGAACCAGCCGTCGTCGAAGGCCGCTTCGGTGGCGTCGGGGCGGTTGAGGTACTCGGTGAACAGGTTCGGCCCGCGGACCTGGATCTCGCCGACGGTCTCGATCTCCTCGACGGGCTCGCCCGCTTCGTCGACCAGCCGGAGATCGACGCCGCGCAGCGGGACACCGACCGTGCCGGGGACGTGCTCGCCGTCGACGCGGATGCTGGTGTTCATGAGGGTCTCGGTCATCCCGTAGCGCTCGATCACGCGCCGGCCGGTCGCCGCGGTGATGCGCTGATGGTCGTGGACGGGCAGCGCGGCCGATCCGGAGACGAGCAGCCGGGCGCTGCTGAGCGCTTCGGCGAGTGATGGGTCTTCACCGACTTCGCCCGCGATGCGGTGGTACATGGTCGGGACGCCGAACATCATCGTCGCCCCGGAGGCGAGTTCGCGTGCGACGCCTTCGGTGGAGAAGCGACCGAGATGCCGGACCGAGCCGCCGCGCCGGAGCGGGCCGAGGATGCCGAGGATCAGGCCGTGCACGTGGAACAGCGGTAGGCCGTGGACCAGGACGTCGTCGGCGGTCCATTCCCAGGCGTCCTCGAGTGCGTCGAGAGTCGTCGAGATGGCGCGCCGTGGGAGGACGACGCCCTTGGGCGGGCCGGTGGTGCCCGAGGTGTAGACGATCAGGGCCGGTTCCGCGGGGAGATCGACGGACGTGCCTTCGAGGACGATGTCGCGGCGCGGCAGGCCGCCCAGGCCGACGGGCAGATCGGCGCCCGGCTCGGCGAGCACGAGGACGGGCTCGCTGTCGGTGAGGATGTGCGCGAGTTCCCGCTCGCCGATCTTCGGGTTGAGCGGGATGGCCGGGACGCCGGCGAGCAGGGCGGCGACTACGGCGACGCTGGTGTGCACCGACGGCGTGGCCCAGACGGCGACGCGGCCGCTCGGGAGGTCGCGGGCGAGTGTGCCGGCGACGGCCGCGACGTCGTCATAGGTGAGGGAGATGTCGCCGAAGCGGAGCGCCTCCTTGGCCGAGCCGCTCGCCAGCGTGGGGAACAACCGATCGGGCACCGTGTGACCTCCTGCTCGACTCCGCCGGCCGGGCGCGTGGCCCCTCGGAGGACCGTACCGCGCTGCCCACCCGCACCCCTGCGACCTGCTTCACACGGTGGGCCGACCTGCGTTTAGCCCCCTAATCGCGATCTGAGGGTCTGGCGGGCCGAGTCCACCGGATCGCGTTTAGCCCGCTAAACGCGACGTGCGGGCCGAAGAGCGGGGAGCGACTTTAGCCCCCTAATCGCGATCCGGCAGCAGGCCCTGGGCCCGGCAGGCAGGCCCCCGGCGCGCGTCGCGTTTAGCGGGCTAAACGCGATTCGGCGGCGGGGGAGAGGGAGCGCCACCCGATCGCGTTCAGCCCGCTAAACGCGATCCGGGGCGCTGGTCGTAGGCTGGGTAACCGTGCTGGTACTGGCCATCGACACCTCGACCCCGGCGGTCACCGCGGGCCTCGTCGCCCTGGACGGCGACGTCCTCGAGTCGCGCGGCGACCGCGTCACGGTCGACCCGCGCGCGCACGGCGAGCTGATCACGCCCCACGCCCTCGAAGCCGTCAAGGCCGCGGGCGTCACGCTTCGCGACCTCGACGCCATCGTCTGCGGCGTCGGCCCCGGCCCCTTCACCGGCCTTCGCGCCGGCATGGCCACCGCCGCGTCGCTCGCCCACGCCCTCGGCATCCCCGCGTACCCGGTGTGCAGTCTCGACGCGATCGCCGCCGACGTCGCCCCCGGCGAAGCGCCCTTCCTCGTCCTCACCGACGCGAGGCGCCGCGAGGTCTACTGGGCCGCGTACGCCGCCGACGGCTCGCGCACCGACGGCCCCCACGTCGAGCGGCCTGCCGACCTCCAGACCACCATCAAGGTCGCGGCGGGCGACGGCGCCCTCCTTTACGCGGACGCCCTCGGCGTCCAGCCGATCGAGCCGCGCTTTCCGTCGCCTATCGGACTGGTCAAGGCCGCTCGCAAGGACTTCGACAACGAGCCCGCCCCGCTCACCCCGCTCTACCTCCGCCGCCCGGACGCCGTCGAACCGGCCGCGCGCAAGAAGGTGACCACGCCGTGAGGCTGGAACCCTTACGCCGCAAGGATATCCCCCGCTGTGTCGAGATAGAGAAGATCCTCTTCCCCGGCGATTCGCCGTGGAGCGCTTACGCCTTCCACGCGGAACTCGACGGCGGCGGCTACTACCTGGTCGCCCGTCCGGAGGAAAGCGACGAGGTCATCGGTTACGCCGGGCTCGCCGTCGTCGGCCGCCGCGGCGACTACGAGGCGAGCATTCACACGATCGGCGTCGACCCCGGCCACCAGCGCAAGGGCATCGGCACCACGTTGCTGAAGGCGCTCCTCGACCGCGCGGACGAACTCGCCGCGCCGGTCTTCCTCGAAGTCCGCACCGACAACGACGCGGCGATCACGCTCTACGAGCGACACGGTTTCGAACGCATCGGCCTCCGGAAGCGCTATTACCAGCCCTCCGGGGCCGACGCCTACACGATGGCCCGCCCGCGGGCCCAGGTCCGAGACGAGGTGGCGGGCTGATGTCGCGCATCATCATGGGCATCGAGAGTTCGTGCGACGAGACCGGTGTCGGCCTCGTCCGCCTGCACGACGACAACACCGTCGAACTCCTCGCAGACGAGGTCGCCTCCAGCGTCGACCAGCACGCCCGCTTCGGCGGCGTCGTGCCCGAGGTCGCCAGCCGCGCGCACCTGGAGGCGATGGTCCCGACGGTCGAGCGGGCCTTCGAAAAGGCCGGGCTCAAACTGTCCGATGTGGACGCGATCGCGGTCACCGCCGGACCCGGTCTCGCCGGCGCGCTCCTGGTCGGCGTCGCCGCGGCCAAGGCGTACGCCGCCGCGCTCGACATCCCGCTTTACGGCGTGAATCACCTGGCCGGGCACATCGCCGTCGACACGCTCCAGCACGGCCCGCTGCCTGACCGCTGCCTCGCCCTGCTCGTTTCGGGCGGGCACACGCAATTGCTGCTGGTGGACGACATCGCGTCCGAGATCACCGAACTCGGGTCCACTGTGGACGACGCGGCGGGCGAGGCCTACGACAAGGTCGCCCGCGTACTCGGCCTGCCGTACCCCGGCGGCCCGCCCATCGACAAGGCCGCCAAGAACGGTGACGGGGCGGCGATCGCGTTCCCTCGGGGGATGACCGGCCCGCGTGACGCCAAATTCGACTTCTCCTTCTCCGGCCTGAAAACCGCCGTCGCGCGCTGGGTCGAAGGCGCCGAACGCCGGGGCGAGGACATTCCCGTCGACGACGTCGCCGCGTCGTTCCAGGAGGCCGTCGCCGACGTGCTCACCATGAAGGCGATCCGCGCCGCCAAGGAACACGGCGTGGACACGCTGGTGATCTCCGGTGGCGTGGCGGCGAATTCGCGGCTGTCCGAACTCGCCGCCGAGCGCTGCGCCGAAGCCGGGATCACCCTGCGGGTCCCGCGGCCGCGGCTGTGCACGGACAACGGCGCGATGATCGCCGCGCTCGGCGCGCACGTGGTCGCCGCCGGACGGCCACGTGCGTCGCTCGATTTCTCCGCGAATCCGGCGCTGCCGGTGCAGATCGTCTCGATCTAACGCGATTCGGCGGCGGTGCGCGGCGCCGGGGCGAGGTTGAGCAGTTCCTCCAGCGCGGCCACCGACAACGTGGCGGCATTGCCGTCGCCGTAAGGGTTTCCGGCGTGCGTCGGATGGAGATCGCCACGCAGGACCTTCGCCGCGGTGTCTGCGATGAGGCCGGTGTCCGTCCCGACCAGCCAGGCGCAGCCCGCCTCGATGGCTTCGCGCCGTTCGGTGACGTCGCGGAGCACGAGGACGGGCGTGCCGAACGTCGGCGCTTCCTCTTGGATACCACCGGAATCGGTCAGGACGAGCTCGGCGAGCCGCAGCGCGCGCACGAGGTCGGGATACTCGAGCGGCTCGGTGATCGTCACCCGCGGGGTCCCGCCGAGCGCGGTCGTCACCTGGTCCCGCACGGCCGGATTGGGATGCACCGGGAACAGTACTTGGACGTCGCTGTGCTCCGCGACGATCAGTTCGATGGCGGCGAGCGTGCGGCTCAGCGGCTCGCCCCAGGACTCACGCCGATGCGAGGTGACGAGGACCAGGCGTTCGCCGGCCTCGGCGATTTCCATCTCCAGCAAGGCGAGCGCGGTGTCCCTCGCCGGGAGATCCCGCTCGGCGATCGCGATCACGGCGTCGACGACGGTGTTGCCGGTGACCGCGATCCGCTGGCGCGGAACACCTTCCGTGCGCAGCGCGGCCGCGGCGGCCGCTGTCGGCGCGAGATGCAGGGCGGCGATGCGCGAGATCATCTGCCGCGTCCCCTCTTCGGGGAACGGTGCGGCGAGGTCGTGCGTGCGCAGGCCCGCCTCCAGATGCACGACCGGGATTCCCCGCCAGAACGCGGCGAGCGCGCCGGCCAGTCCCGTCGTCGTGTCGCCCTGGACGACGACCGCGGCCGGGGAGACACGGCGCAGCAGGTCGTCGAGCGCGGGCAGCAGCCCGGAAACGAGTTCCGCCTGGGAGCCGGTGGTCCTGGGCGGGGTGTCGAGCCAGGCGTCGACCGGTAGTCCGAACGGGATCAACGCCTGATCGACCATGCCCTGATGCTGTCCGCTGTGGACGACGAAGGGCCGTAGGTGCGGGTGCTCCGCCAGCGCCAACGCCAGCGGCGCGAGCTTGACCGCCTCCGGCCGCGTTCCGGCCAGCAACATCACATCCACGCGTTCGCGCTCCTCATCCACGTTTCGAGTGTCCCGCACAACGCGGGTGATGGCCGCCGGCGTGCGAGGGGCCCACGCCGGCGGCCGTTTCGTCCAGGGGAGTGTCAGCTCCCCATCTCGCCGAGCCGTTTCGTGCGGCGGTAGCCCGCGATGACCGCGATGGTTCCGAGAACCAGCAGGATCACCCCGACGGCCAGCCACCAGCCGACATCGGCCCCGGTGGCGGCGAGGGCACCCACCCCGCCACCGGCGACGCCGACTCCGGCGCCAGGCAACTTGTACATTTCGACCTCACTTCACCCTGGTCAGGCGGTGGTCGCCGGACGCCGGTTGCGGACGACGCGGATACCGACCGGGATGGCGACGGCACCGAGCAGGCCGAGACCGATCCACAGCCCCGCGCCCGAAGCGAGCGGCACGGGCAGGCCGGCGGGCCCGCAGGTGGCCGACGAGACGATCACGTCGCCGGACCCGAGCGGGGTGAGGGCCTCGCCGAGCAGCTTCACGTGGATGGCGTTGACCGTGAGGCTGCCGTCGCTGTTCTTGATCTGTTCGTTCAGGATGATCGTCGCGACGTTGACGGTCCCGAGGCCGACCTTGATCTGCGTGTTCGGGGCGGGCGTCGAGTCGACCGTCCCCGCGCTGCCGAGTTTCGCGTCGACCAGGTTCGTCGCGCCCTGCACACCCTTCTGGGTCGCGGTGCAGGTGGCTTCGACGACCTTGACGCCGACCGTACCGAGCGCGCTCTTCAGCAGCGGCAAGCCGACATCGGCGGTGCTGGCCTTGGCGGTCACGGCACCGGAGTTGTCGTCGCGCTTGGCTTCGGTGTTGATCGCGCCCGCGGTGAGCACGCCGGTAAGGTCGACCTTCGCGAGGCTGTTGGCGGTCGGCCCGGAGGTCTTCGCCTCGGCGAGCGGCCCGGCTTTCACCGCGTCGAGGCCGAGGAGCTTCACATCGACCTTGACGCCGTACGCGGAGCCGTCACCGGGGGCCGCCGAGGCGGGCGCCGCGCCGGCGATGGCCACGCTCGCCACCACAGCGGCGAGCAATCCACCTCGTCGCAAGAGGTGCGTGTTCTTCAACTGGTCCTCCGAATTGATTCGTGGGGAGTTTCTCTGGATCTGCGGTCGGCACGAGGGCGCAACCGTCGCGGACGAATCCTCAGCTGGCCTGACTCGGCTCGCGGATCGTCTATCGCCGAGTGTTTCTTAAATTGCACAGAAAATTGTGAGGATCACCGGATCGGGTGGTCTTTGCGGACATTTCCCGCAGGTCGCCGATCGCGTCACTCTTTCGGCCTAGTCAGTTTCTCCACGATCGTGCCGAAAGGGCCCATGATCACGTTGAAAAGGCGAACCCCGGTCGAAAGGGCCGGTTCTCGCTGACTTACTCTCGTCGGCGAGGTCCCCTGTCCGCTTCGACGTGTCCCGTCGTCTGCTGCGTCTTTCCTGAGAGGGTCATCGTGGCCGTTGCGAGCGCTCCTTTGCCGAGTTCCAGCCGGTTTCCGCTGCGTATGGCGGTACTGGCGGTGCTCGCCGTCGCGGTCGGCCTGGTGCTGGCCGAACGCCTGTACCGGGTTTTCGAAGTCCAGCTCTCGGGCCTGATACTGAGGGTTATCACCACATCGGGTGTCTTCGTCGCCGGTGAACGCGAGACTGTCTACTTTGGGTTGTCCGGCGATACTCCACTCGGGTTAAGAATGACTCCGGAATGCTCGTCGGCATTCATGTTGCTGCCACTGCTGCTGGTGACCGCCGTCATGTTGTATTTCCGGCCGAAAAATGCGAAGCGACTCTTCACTTCGTTGCTCATTTCCGCGATCGTCGTCATTCTTGTCAATCAGATGAGGGTTTTGGCCATCGTCGGTCTCGTGAACGTGATGGGTATCGACGAAGGTTATTACTGGGGACACACCCTGCTCGGTTCGATGGTCAGCGTCCTCGGCGGCGCGATCGCCCTCGTGCTGTTCGTCTGGCTGAGCACCCGCAAGCCCCGTGCCGAACGCGTGGCCGCCTGATGGGCGGCGGCTCGATCAAGATCCTTCTGGCGATCACGCAGGCGTTCGCGCTCACGATGAGCGTGGCGTTCATCGTGTACGTGGTCGTGATCGTCGTGCCGTACCTGCGGCGCAAACCCGCGCCCGTCGGTGACGCCGCCGACTTCACCTGGCACTTCTTCGTTCCATGCCGGGACGAACAGACCGTCATCCGGGAAACCGTGCGGTACCTGCGGTCGACGTTCCGGCACGCGCACGTCTGGGTCGTCGACGACGACTCCGAGGACCGCACGGCGCGGGTGGTGAGGTCGATCTGGCGCCGCAATGGCGGCTACGACCCGTACCTGCATCTCGTTCCCCGGCGCCGTCCGGAGGCGCGGACGGGCAAGGGGGACGCGCTCAACGCGGCCTATCAGGCGCTCAACGACTGGATGGGACCGGACGCGAGCCGGGACGACGTGGTCGTCGTGGTCGTCGACGCGGACGGGCGGCCGGCGGCGAACTGCCTCGAGGTGTGCGCGGCGGACCATCTTTTCGGCGACGAGACGATCGGCGCCGTCCAGCTCGACGTTTGGATGGGCAACGCCGACACCCGCCCGCCGGGGAAGAACTGGTTTTCGCGCGCTTTCGGGCTGAAGCTGGCCCAGATGCAGGATCTCGAGTTCCGCACGGCCATCGCGGCCATCCAGACCTCGCGCGGCTTCACCGGCACGATCTCCATGGGCGGCAACGGTCAGTTCACCCGGCTGTCCGCATTGGACTCGATCGCCGGGCCGGACGAACAGCCGTGGCGTGGTTCGCTGCTGGAGGATTTCGAACTCGGCGTGCACCTGCTGACCGCGGGCTGGCGGACCGGCTACACCCCGGATTCCCATGTGAAGCAGGAAGGTCTGTACAGCCTGCGGCGGTTCCTGGTGCAGCGCACGCGCTGGGGCCAGGGCACGATGCAGTGTTCGCGGTATCTCCGGCGGATCTGGGATTCGCCGCATGTGAGCACGCTGGGCGCGGCGGAGATGATGTACTACCTCGCGCAGCCGTGGATGCAGCTGCTCGGCTCGCTGCTGTACCCGATCCCGTTCATCCTGCTGCTCTTCAGTACCGCGGGCGATCCGGCGCAGGTCTGGACCTGGTTCGCCGACGACGGCGCGTGGATCCTGTTCGCCATCTACGGCTCGTTCGGGCTGCTGCCGTTCATCGTGTGGGGCCCGATCTACCAGTTCAAATGCCTGAAGAGCCGCAATGTCCTACGTGGACTCGGGATGGGTTTCGCCTACGCGCTGTACATCTACACGTTCTACATCACGTCGTGGCGGGCGCTGTTCCGGCTGGTGCGCGGCCGCAACGGCTGGTCGAAGACGCGGCGGAACACCGAGCACGCCCCCGGGGTCAAGGTCGCGCTGGACTCCTGACCCCGGGGACGGTTTCAGAGGGCGGGCAGGATTCGGACGTCGTCCGCCTTCACGAAGGCGATGCGGTGTCCGAACTGGATCTGCACGTATTTCGTCTTGCCCTTGACGACCACGTGGTTCGCCGGGTCGAACGTCGTCGCCGAGTAGTACTCGGAACCGAGCACGTTGCCGACGGAGTACCGCTGCCCGGCCGAGAACGTGTACGGCAGCGGGATGACCTGCTGCACCGGCACGTTCGCCGGGTAGGCCTCGGCTTCGGGATACGCGCGCCCGAACACCGGCACGGTCGCCAGGCCGGGCTTCGGCGTGACGACCAGGCCGAACGCGGGGCTCGTCGTGCGCTGGTCGCGGAACCAGCCCTTCTGTCCGAGGTACCAGATCGCCGTCCAGCCGTCACGCCGCTCGGCGACCACGTACCGCTGGCCGGTCTCCGCCCGGCTGCCGATGTCGGAAACGGCCATCGTGCTCGCCGAACCGTCCGGGCGCAGGCCGATGTCCTTGAGCAGCGGCGCCGAGTCGTTCGGCTCGCTGCGCAGTACGACGGAACCGGAACCCCTTGCCGGGCAAGGCTTTCCGGCGGACTCGCAGCCGGTGAACGCGGGCTGGTTCGTGGCGAAGTCCGGCGTGATGGTCACCAGCGGTGAGCCCGGACGGCCGAAGCCGGAAAGCGGCGCGCCCATCAGCTCGAAGTAGTGCGCCCAGTCCCAGTACGGGCCCGGATCCCAGTGCATGCCCCGGATCGTCGAGGGGATCGTGCCGGGGACGTTGTCGTGGCCGAGGATGTGCGCGCGGTCGAGCGGGATGTCGTATTTCCGCGCGAGGTAGCCGACCAGCTTCGCGGACGTGCGGTACATCGCCTCCGTGTACCAAGTGCCCTTCGCGGCGAAGCCCTCGTGCTCGATGCCGACGGACTTCGCGTTGACGTACCAGTTGCCCGCGTGCCAGGCGACGTCCTTGGTCGGCACGTGCTGCGCGATCTGGCCGTCGGACGAGCGGATCGTGTAGTGCCAGCTCACGTACGTCGGGTCGGTGACAAGGTCCATCGCCGTGTCCCAGTAGCCCTCGGTGTCGTGGATGATGATGTATTCGACCTTCTGGCTCTTCGGCCGGTCCGCCTTGTCGTGGTTGCCGTAGTCGTTGTCCGGCAACTCCTGGTACGGCGCCGGCACCGAAAGGCACGAGACCTTCTTCGGGCACTCCGTCTTCGGGGCTTCGGCCTGGGTGCGCGCCGGGCTCATCGGTGACGCGGCGAGGGTGACGTTCTGGCCGTCGTCGGTCCTGCGGCTGACGCCCTTGGAGATGGTGTCGAAGACTTCGTCGGCGAAGGACTGCGCTCCCTCGGCGTCCTTCGCGCCGCTGTAGCGCGCGACGGCGGCCCTCCAGTCGCCGGTCTCGCGCTGATACTTCGCCAGGAGGGCGGCGCCACCGCGAATGTTCTGGGTGGTGTTCGTTCGCAGCGTCGCGACGTCCTGGCCGATCAGCGTGGCCGCTTCGTCGATGGTCTGGAGGCCGGGTGGGGGAGGCTTCGGCGCCGGGGTCGCCGGGAGTTTCGCCGGGCGGGCGTCGTCGCCGCGCGGATCCTCCTCACCTTCGTCGTGATGCGTGCCCGTGCCCGCTTCGCGCAGGTCGGTCAGGTGCATCGGGCCGTACCCGGCGGACGTGCTCGGGGTGCCGGCGTTGAAATCCCAGCGCGACTCCAGGAACGAGACGCCGAGCAGGACGTTCTCCGGGACGCCGAATTCCCGCGCGGCGGCCGCGAAGTCCCGCTGACGCTGCTGGTCCGCGGGGGCGGCTTCGGCGGGGACCGCGGCGAGGAGCCCGGCGGCGAGGGCGAGGACCGCGAGCCCGGCGGTCCGTTTGGACCGGCGCCGGAGCGGCTCGAGGGTTACGGGACGGAAGGGACGCGGCATGGGCGTATACCCCCAGTGACTAGGTCTGCTGAACAGGACCGACCCCAATGGTCGGAACCTAACCAGAAACCGGCTTCGTCCGTAAGGTCCCTCCAGATCGCGATTAGGGGGCTAAACGCAGGTCGGTGGCAAGGTGGAGGGATGGAGCTCCTGCGCGAGAAGGACCACGTCTTCCTCGACTTCGACGGGCCGGTGTGCGACGTGTTCGCCAGGCTTCCGGCGAGCGAGGTCGCGGACCGGCTCCAACGCCTCATCGAGCCCGAGGTGATCGCCTCGTCCGATCCGTTCGACGTGCTCCGGTTCGCGGCCTCGTGCGGGCCGAACGCCGCGCACGTCGTCGAGCGGCAGCTCACCCGCTTCGAGGGGGAGGCCGTCGCCCTGATCTCGCCTGCTCCCGGTATCGCGGAAGTGCTGCGCGACTGGCGTGCGCAGGGGTTCACGGTGACGGTCGTCAGCAACAACTCCGTCGACGCGATCCGGTCCTTCCTGGGTCTGCACGACCTCGTCGAGTTCGTTCGCGGGATCAGCGCGCGGACGACGAGCGACCCGGCGCTGCTGAAGCCACAGCCGGCGCTCCTCGATGCCGCTGTGACGGCTCTCGGCACGTCACCGGTGCAGTGCGTCATGGTCGGCGACTCGGCCGCGGACATCCTGGCCGCTCGCGCCGCAGGCGTCACTTCGATCGCTCTGGCGAAGACACCAGCGAAGCGCAGGGCCCTAGGGGCCCTCCATCCCGATGCCCTGGTGACCGACGTCGCGGACTTGCGTTTAGCCCCCTAATCGCGATCCGGGGGTACCGGGCGGAACGAAACGGCCGGTCAGGGGCTCGGGGGCCGAGTTTTCGCGGGGTGAGCGGACCCTCCTTGCGAAGCTGGCACTCACATGGCTAGAGTGCTAATTGCACGGCCCGAACACGCCCCGGCACCCGCGACGGCGGGGGTGGTAGGAGCCGTAACTCATCCTGCCAACGCTTTCGACGACCGTGGAGGTCAACCCGGTGAGCGTGAACATCAAGCCGCTCGAGGACAAGATCGTTGTCCAGACGAGTGAGGCCGAGGAGACGACCGCTTCCGGCCTCGTCATCCCCGACACCGCCAAGGAGAAGCCCCAGGAGGGCAAGGTTCTGGCCGTGGGCCCGGGCCGCATCGACGACAAGGGCAACCGCGTTCCGCTGGACGTGGCTGTCGGCGACGTCGTCATCTACTCCAAGTACGGCGGCACCGAAGTGAAGTACAACGGTGAGGACTACTTGATCCTTTCCGCTCGCGACGTGCTGGCCGTCATCAACTGACGTCCGCTCTCAGCGCATGACGCCCCGGGCCCCGCATTGCCGGGGGACGGGGCGTTCGTGTATTCCGTGCTTTAGAACTGGAAGGTAAGCGGAACAGGCCATGCCCAAGCAGATCAGTTTCGACGAGGACGCTCGTCGCGCGCTCGAGCGCGGGGTGAACAAGCTCGCCGACGCGGTCAAGGTCACCCTCGGCCCGCGCGGTCGCCACGTCGTGCTCGACAAGAAGTTCGGTGGCCCGACCATCACCCTCGACGGCGTCACCGTCGCTCGTGAGATCGAGCTCGACGACCCGTTCGAGAACCTCGGCGCCCAGCTCGCCAAGAGCGTCGCCACCAAGACCAACGACGTCGCCGGTGACGGCACCACGACCGCGACCGTGCTCGCGCAGTCACTGGTGAAGGTCGGCCTGCGCAACGTCGCCGCCGGCGCCAACCCGACCGCCGTCGGCCGCGGCATCGAGGCCGCCGCGGAGAAGGTCATCGCGGTCCTCAAGGAGAAGGCGACCCCGGTCAAGGGTCGCGACAACATCGCCCAGGTCGGCACCGTCACCTCGCGTGACGCGGCCATCGGCGCCCTGCTCGGCGAGGCCGTCGAGCGGGTCGGCGAAGACGGTGTCATCACGATCGAGGAGTCGTCCACGCTGGCGACCGAGCTCGTGATCACCGAGGGTGTGCAGTTCGACAAGGGTTTCCTGTCGGCGCACTTCGCGACCAACCCGGAGGAGCAGAAGGCGATCCTCGAGGACGCCTACATCCTGCTGGTCCGCGAGAAGATCTCGGCGCTGGCCGACCTGCTCCCGGTGCTGGAGAAGGTCGTCGAGGCCAAGAAGCCGCTGCTGATCATCGCCGAGGACGTCGACGGTGAAGCGCTGTCGACCCTCGTCGTGAACTCGCTGCGCAAGACGATCACCGCCGTCGCGGTCAAGGCGCCGTTCTTCGGCGACCGCCGCAAGGCGTTCCTGGACGACCTCGCGGTCGTCACCGGCGGCGAGGTCATCTCGGCCGAGATCGGGCACAAGCTGTCCGAGACCACGCTGGCCCAGCTGGGCAACGCGCGCCGGATCGTCGTCACCAAGGACGACACCACGCTCGTCGACGGTGCCGGCACCAAGGACGACATCGCCGCGCGCGTCGCGCAGATCCGCAAGGAGATCGAGAACACCGACTCCGACTGGGACCGCGAGAAGCTGCAGGAGCGGCTGGCGAAGCTCGGCGGCGGTGTCGCGGTGATCAAGGTCGGCGCGGCCACCGAGACCGAGCTGAACGAGCGCAAGCACCGCATCGAGGACGCCGTGGCTTCGACCAAGGCGGCCGTCGAAGAGGGCATCCTGCCCGGCGGTGGCTCGGCGCTGGTGCACGCGGTCAAGGAGCTCGACGGCGGCCTCGGCCTCGAGGGCGACGAAGCGACCGGTGTCCGCATCGTCCGCGACGCGCTGTCCGCCCCGCTGTTCTGGATCGCGACCAACGCGGGCCACGAGGGCGCGGTCATCGTGAACAAGGTCCAGGAGCAGAGCTGGGGGCACGGCTTCAACGCCGCCACCGGTGAGCTCACCGACCTGCTGGCCGCCGGCATCGTCGACCCGGTCAAGGTGACCCGGTCCGCGGTGGCGAACGCCGCTTCCATCGCCCGGCTCGTGCTCACGACGGAGAGCTCCATCGTCGAGAAGCCGGTCGAGGAGGAGCCCGCCGCGGCCGGTCACGGCCACGCGCACTAGTTCCACCCCTGAAGCGGGGCGGTACTCCAACCGGAGTGCCGCCCCGTTTTTGTGCCGACCGCCGACCTGCGTTTAGCCCCCTAAACGCGATCTGGGCGCACGCGGCGGGGACCTGCGTTTAGCCCCCTAAACGCGATCCGGGTCGCGCGCGTGCCCACGGCCGCACCGACCTGCGTTCAGCCCCCTAAACGCGATCCGGGGCCGGAGACGCGGAAGGGCGGCACCCCACCCGGATGCCGCCCTTCCGCGTCGCCGACTCGGCCGGATCAGCCGTTCGACATGCTCAATTGGCGCTTGTCCGCCTTGATGATGTGCTCGCGTTCCGATTCCGACAGTCCGCCCCAGATCCCGTACGGCTCGTGCACGGCGAGCGCGTGGTTCCGGCACATCGCCAGTACCGGACAGGCCAGGCACACGGCTTTGGCCCTCGCCTCGCGGCGGGCTCTGGCCGGCCCGCGCTCGCCGTCAGGGTGAAAGAAGGACGCGCTGTCCATGCCTCGGCACGACCCTTCGAGCTGCCAGTCCCATACATCCGCGTTGGGCCCCGGGAGCCTGCGTGTGTCCGCCATCCTGACCGCCTCCGTCATCCGGTCGAAGCGTTTACCTGCTCTGCTGCGCTGCGGATACTCCATTCGGTGCAACGGCGGTAACGTTAGAAGCGCGCCAATACTTGTTCAAGAGATTCGAGACGATTCAGCCGTTAGGCATCCCCCGGATGTGTGAGCGGTACTTTCCGTTCCGGTTGCCCCGGTCCCTGCCTGCCTGGATATTGGGTCGAGTGGGATCTCGGATCAGCAGTGAAGAACCCACCCTGCCGGTGGCCTCGGTCGCTCGTCGGCTCGGGGTCGCGCCGTCCACCCTTCGCACCTGGGACCGCAGATACGGCGTAGGACCGAGTCGCCACACCAACGGCCGTCACCGTCGCTACGGCAGTTCCGACATCGGCCGCCTCGAACTGATGCAGCGCGCGTTGCTTCGCGGCGCGTCGACGGCTGAAGCGGCGAAGTACGCGCTGGAGCAGATGCCCCGGACGGCGACGGAGCCGCCGGAAGCCGACCTGGTCCAAGTGGAGGAGCGGGCCGCCGCACCGCCCGCTGACGACCACGACGTCCCCTCCCGCCTCGCCAGACGCTTGAGCACCGCCGCGCTCGCGATGGACTTCGGCGCGGTCCAGCGGATGCTCGCCGACACGATCCGCGAACTCGGTGTCCTGCCCGCCTGGACCGGTGTCGTGTCGCCGGTCCTGACCGCGCTCGGCGCGCGCTGGCGCGGTGTCAGCGCCGGCGCCGAGGTCGAGTACCTGCTCGCCGAATGCGTGTACGCCGCCCTCGTCCGCGCGACGCCGGTGCTGCGCGAACCGCGTAACCAGCGCCCGGTCCTGCTGACCTGCGTTCCGGACGAGCGCGACAACATGCCGATGTACGCGCTCGCCGCGGCGCTGGCGGGACGCCGGATCGGCGCCCAGCTGTTCGGTGCGGCCCTGCCTGCCGAAGTGCTCGCGGTGACCGTGCGCCGCAGTGTCCCGGCGGCGGTGGTGCTGTGGTCGGGACGGCGCGCGACCGCGGACCCGCGCCTGTTCGCCAGGATCTCCCGCGGCCGTCAGCGCAGCAGGCTGTTCGCGTGCGGTCCCGGCTGGGATCCCGCCGCCCTCCCGGACAAGATCGAACTGCTCGGCGAACTGTCGACGGCCGCCGACCGGATCGAGCACGTTCTTGTCGGTGCGAGGCGATAGAAAGGACGCATGGAATCGTCCTTGCGGTCCGCCGCGTTCGGCGACGGCATGCCACCGCCGAGCCCCTTCGCGGTGCCCGCGTCGCCTCGTGGCCGGCTGCTCGCGGCGATCGGGCTCGGCGCCCGCGGCCGGTACGCGGCGGCGGCCACGCTGCTGAACGGTTTGCGTGCGGGCAAGGAGCCGGTGGCCGCGTCGCTGGCCGCGAGCGCGCTGGCTTCGCATCGGCGGCAGCTGGGCGGGCACGCGGCGGCACTCGCCCTCGATGGCGAGGCGCTTGCCCGGGTGATCAAGGAGCCGCGAGGTGAACCCGATCCCGACGGTCTGGACGCCGAGGGGGCGCGGGCGGACGCGCTCCTCGGCCTCGCGGCGGACAATCTCGGGCGCGGCAGGCTGGCCGCCGCCCGCAGGTTGCTCGCCCGTGCGGTCGTGCACACCGGCAACTGGCGGACCCGGACCAGGGCCGGCTGGGTGGGCGCGGAAATCGAACTGGCGAGTAACATTTCCGCCGCGGGGATCGCACCTGCGGAAATGGCGTTGGAAACGGCGCGGGCGCGGGGCGCCGTGCGGCACGTCGTCAAATCACAGCTTGTACTCGGCGTGACGATCGTGAATGCCGGTTCCGCTGAGCGGGACCGCGCGAAAGCGCTGGTCGAGAGCGCGCGGGAAACCGCCGAGAAATACGAATTCAATTCACTTCTGTGGGTGGCATGCCTGGTCGAGGCCGACTTCCGGGCAGGACACGCCGATGAGTATCGATTCAGAGGCGCCGAACTGTTGCACGCAGTGTTACGGCACGCAGATCCTTGCGGGAGGCGGCTCGCACGGGAATCTCCGTGGGTCCCCCGCTGAGGGCGTCTAGCCTGTTGGAGGGCCCATTCCGGCAACCGGGCTAAGAACTTTCAAAAAAAGCCACCGGATCGTGTCAAGGTTCGGGCTAAAGCGTCCGATAGGGGAAGTGGAATGTCACCCGGCTGCAGGAAGGAAACCCCGTGACGACGGTCTTGATCTGCGACGACCGACGCAGTGTCCGCGAAGGGCTCACTCGAGTGATGTCCGCGGTCCCAGGGGTCAGTCGCATCGACTGCGTAGCGCACGGTGACGAGCTGCTGGCCCGGTACTCCCGTCAGCCGGTCGACGTCGTGCTGGTCGGTACCCAGCGCGCCGTCCCGACCGGCGTCGAAGCCACCCGGCGGCTCGTCTCGGCGAACCCCCAAGCGAACGTGATCGTGTTCGGCGCCCCGGATGACGCGGGCAGCATCGCCGCCGCCATCGCGGGCGGAGCTCGCGGCTACCTGCGCTGGGACGCCTCGCGTCCCGAGCTGGTCGCCGCGCTGGCGCACACCCTCGCCAGCACTTCGGTGCCGGCGCCGCGTCAGCCCTCGGACCCTGGCGTCCAGCTCACCGAGCGAGAGCTTCAGGTGCTTCGCGGGATGAGCCAGGGCAAGAGCAACGGGCAGATCGGCCGCGAGCTGTATCTGTCCGAAGACACTGTGAAGACCCACGCCCGCCGCTTGTTCCGCAAGCTCGGCGTGCGAGACCGCGCTCAGGCGGTCGCCCACGGATTCCGCCGTGGGCTTGTTTCCTGACAACGCTTTCTTGATTTCAACGGCGAGATCGCACAACGGGTGACGAACGGGCCGGGGGTGTACCCCTGGCCCGTACCTGTGTTCCCTGTCACGCTTCGCGCATTTATGCTCACCGCTCGGGCACCCTGGCCCGAGCGAGTCCGCCTCCGGGTGGACCGTCGTACCCCACTGTGTTCCGGCTCGTTGAAAGTTCGACCACGAGCGAAGGGGACCAGGAAGATCCGGGTTCAGCGTGCTCGCCGCAGGGCGGCGCGCCGGTGGCGGCCGTCAACGAAGGCGGCGAGCCCGAGCGGTACGGTAGCTGTCACCGGTAGTGGATTCCGAAGTCACACGCCGGACTCTTTGCACGCCTATACGTAACACTGGGACTGTTGTCTGCGATGGCCAATGTGGGGGACGGACTGGATGAGCCGGTCGCCGCTGCTGTTGAGGGTGATCCTCAAGCGGTCGAGCGGTTGCTGGCGGCCATCCGTCCTTTGGTAGTGCGGTACTGCCGCGCTCGGGTTGGCAGGCAGGAGCGTTCGTTCGCTTCCGCAGACGACGTTGCTCAGGAGGTGTGTCTCGCGGTGCTCACGGCATTGCCTTCGTACCGTGATCAGGGCCGCCCGTTCCTGGCCTTCGTCTACGGGATCGCCCAGCACAAGGTGGCCGACGCGCATCGCGCCGCGGCCCGCAACCGCGCCGAACCGGTCGCCGAAGTCCCCGACGAGGTCGAGGGCGGCGTCGGCCCCGAGCAGCGTGCCCTGCAGGGCGAGCTGAACGAGCGCATGTCGCAACTGCTGCGCGTCCTTCCCGACAAACAGCGTGAGATCGTGGTCCTGCGGGTGGTCGTGGGATTGTCCGCCGAAGAGACCGCCGAGGCCGTGGGGTCCACGCCCGGCGCCGTCCGGGTGGCCCAGCATCGCGCCCTCGCGCGCCTACGTAAGGTTCTGGCCGCTGAGGAGGTGATCTGAGTGACCGATCGCGACCATCGGTTCTCCCCTGGGAC
Source organism: Amycolatopsis lurida (assembly GCF_900105055.1). NCBI lineage: Bacteria > Bacillati > Actinomycetota > Actinomycetes > Pseudonocardiales > Pseudonocardiaceae > Amycolatopsis > Amycolatopsis lurida. Next base: position 3,223,005 of record NZ_FNTA01000004.1, on the reverse strand, counting down.
CGATCGTGAACTGACGGCCTTCGAAAGAGGGCTGACGCCCTCGGAGGCCGAGTTCGCCGCGGATCTGTCGGCCGTCCAGGCCGATGACGCGCTGCTCGACGCCCTCGGCGGCTCGGACCCGAAGATGGCCGACGACCTCGGCGATCAGGAGCTCAACGCGCTGCTGCTGGCCTGGCGGCGTGACATCGACAGCGAACCGCTCGCGGAACTCGTCGACGTCGACACCGCCGTCGTCACCGTGAAGACCGCCGCGCTCGCCCGCAAACACGGGGGAAGACGCCGGCTGCTGGTCCCGGTGGCCGCCGCCGCGGCCGTCCTGGCCATCGCCTTCGCCGGTACCGGTCTCGCCGCGAAGGACGCGCAGCCTGGTGACACGCTCTGGGGCCTGACCAAGGTGCTTTACGCCGACCACGCCCGGTCGGTCGAGGCCGCCGCAGCGGCCAAGCTCGACCTCGAAAAGGCCAACCTCGCGCTCGCCGGTGGGCGCCTCGACGACGCCCGCAAGGCGCTCGACGAGGCCCAGGCCGCGCTGAGCCAGGTGACCGACGAAGAAAACCGCGATCAGCTGCTCGAACAGCACCGCCAGTTGAGTGCTCAGCTGCAGAACCCCGGCCAGCAGCCGTTGCCGCCGGATCAGCAGCAGCCGACGCAGACGCCGGTCGCGACCACTCCGCAGCCCACCCCGCAGCCGACCGCCCCGCCGACGTCGCTGCCCGGAGGCGGCAACCCCGGCACGAGTCTGCCGGGCACCACGACTCCCTCGCCGACTCCGCCGACCACGAGCAGCGAGCCGCCACCGCCCACGACGTCCACGACGCCGCCGGCCTCGGGCAACGACCCCGGTGGCTCGCGGAACGAGCCGACGCCGGGCGCCGGAGCGCAGGCGCCCGCCGCGGGCGAAACGACGTAGCACCCCGAAGACGCCGAAGGGCCTGGTGAGATCTCTCTCACCAGGCCCTTCGCCTTTAGCGGGCTGAACGCGATCAGTAGGCGCTTTCGTTGGCCGTGACACCGTCCGCGAACCCGCGGCAGTAGTCCCAGCTCACGTAGTCACCGGGGTTCGGGTCGAACGCGGGCTCATGCGGTCGCATGCGGCCGTCGGCGAGCAGCTGCTCGAGACTGGCGCGCAGCAGATGCCAGTCGTGGTAGTGGGGTTCGTCGCATTCACCGCAGTCGACCACGATCCCGCGCACTCCGCGCGGCTCGAGGAGCGCCTGGTAGACGGCGAGATCGGAGAGGTCGGCCAGCAACTCGGTGCGTTCTTCGTCGCTGATCGGCTCGTCCAGCCGGTCGGCGTCGTCGATGAACGCGCGGGCCGGGTCGTCCGGGTCATCCGCGAACGGGTCTGGGGGCAACGCATCTTGCGGCACGCCTGCACGCTACCGGGCGCCCACCCGGGCCGGGCGGCCGCCCGGCCCGGATATCATGAGGGGCAGGCCCTCGCCGTGATGCCACCAGCCACGGCGGCCCCCATTAGTCACCGCTAGGAAGGCCGTTCGCCTGCTATGACCAGCGACAGCGTCACCGCCCCCGTCCCGAGCAAGTTCGCCATGCTCGGGCTGACCTTCGACGACGTGCTGCTGCTGCCGGCCGAGTCCGACGTGGTGCCCAGTGCGGTCAGCACCCGCACCCGGCTCACCCGCAACGTCACCCTGAACATCCCGCTGGTCTCCGCCGCCATGGACACGGTCACCGAAGGCCGGATGGCGATCGCTATGGCGCGCCAGGGCGGAATGGGCGTGCTGCAGCGCAACCTGCCGATCGACGACCAGGCCGCCGCCGTCGAGGTCGTGAAGCGTTCCGAGGCGGGAATGGTGACCGACCCGGTCACGTGCTCGCCCGAGGACACCCTCGCCGAGGTCGACGCGCTGTGCGCGCGGTTCCGGATCTCCGGTGTCCCGGTGACGGACGCGGCCGGAAGCCTGGTGGGCATCATCACCAACCGCGACATGCGGTTCGAGGTCGACCACACCCGCCCGGTGCATGAGGTGATGACCAAGCCGCCGCTGGTCACCGCGCAGGTCGGGGTCACCGCGGAAGCCGCGCTCGGGCTGCTGCGCCGCCACAAGATCGAGAAGCTGCCGATCGTCGACGGCGCCGGCAAGCTGCGCGGGCTGATCACGGTCAAGGACTTCGTCAAGACCGAGCAGTACCCGAACGCCTCCAAGGACACCAACGGCCGCCTGATCGTCGGTGCCGCCGTCGGCGTCGGCCCGGACGGGCACAAGCGGGCGATGGCGCTGGCCGACGCCGGGGTCGACGTGCTGATGGTCGACACCGCGCACGGGCACTCCCGCGCCGTCGTCGAGACCGTCGCGCTGCTGAAGAAGGAACTGGGCGACACCGTCGACATCGTCGGCGGCAACGTCGCGACCCGGGCCGGCGCGCAGGCGCTGGTGGACGCGGGCGCCGACGGGATCAAGGTCGGTGTCGGCCCCGGTTCCATCTGCACCACCCGCATCGTCGCCGGGGTCGGCGTGCCGCAGATCTCCGCGATCTACGAGGCCGACCAGGCGGCGCGCCCGGCCGGGATCCCGGTGATCGGCGACGGCGGCATCCAGTACTCGGGCGACATCGCGAAGGCGATCGCGTCCGGCGCGTCCACCGTGATGCTCGGCAGCCTGCTCGCGGGCACCGCCGAATCGCCCGGCGACCTGATCCTGGTCAACGGCAAGCAGTTCAAGACCTATCGCGGGATGGGCTCGCTGGGCGCCATGCAGTCGCGCGGCCAGGCGAAGTCCTACTCGAAGGACCGTTACGCCCAGGACGACGTGCTGAGCGAAGACAAGCTGGTCCCCGAGGGCATCGAGGGACGGATCCCGTTCCGCGGGCCGCTCGCGAACGTCGTCCACCAGCTGGTGGGCGGGCTGCGGTCGGGCATGGGCTACGCGGGCGCGTCGACGATTCCCGAGCTGCAGGAGGCGCAGCTGGTGCGGATCACCGCGGCCGGGCTCAAGGAGAGCCACCCGCACGACATCACGATGACCGTCGAGGCACCGAACTACACCACCCGCTAGTCCGCCCTTTAGGACACTTACCCATCCGGTTCCGTTCCCGGGAGACTTGGCTCGCTGATCAAGTCTCCTGGGAGGAACCGATGTCTTTCACGTCGCGCCGGACCGCTCTGGCCGTCTTCGCCGCCGCGGCCCTCGGGCTCGGCGGCGGGGTGGCCGCTTCCGCCGTCCCCACCGCTTCCGCCGCACCGTCCACGCCCGAGGCCGTCGCCTTTCAGACGTCGCCGGGCGAGGTGTGGAAGCGCACCGAGCTGTACTTCGGGACCACGAAGCCGGGCGGCGGGGAGCTGACCGACGCCGAGTTCGCCGCGTTCACCGACAAGGTCGTCACGCCGAGGTTCCCGGACGGGTTCACCGAGCTGACCGGACGCGGCCAGTGGCGCGGTTCGGATGGCGTGATCTCGCGGGAGAAGTCGAAGGTGATCGTCGTCGTGTACCCGTTCAGCGACCGCGACGCGAACCGCGAGATCGAAGAGATCCGGACCGACTACAAGAAGACCTTCGCGCAGGAATCCGTCCTCCGGACCGACTCCGTGGAGAAGGTCTCCTTCTGACCCGAGCGACTTTAGCGGGCTAAACGTGAAACGGGTGGGGCGAACGGGGCTGGTGTGACTTCCGGCCCGGTTCGGGTGCCCCGTGCGCAGGTCACCCACGCGGCCTAGCGACAATGGGGTGTAACGGTCGTCGGTGAGAAGGGACTTGACGTGCGGGATCTGGTCGAGATCGGCATGGGCCGCACCGCGCGGCGGGCGTATGACCTCGATGACGTGGAGATCGTGCCGTCGCGGCGCACCCGGTCGTCTTCGGTCGTGTCCACCGCCTGGCAGATCGACGCGTACCGGTTCGAGCTGCCGCTGGTCACCCACCCCACCGACGCGATCGTGTCGCCGGGAACCGCGGTGGCCGTCGGCGAACTCGGCGGGCTCGGCGTCCTCAACGCCGAAGGGCTGTGGGCGCGGCACCCGAACGTCGAGGACGCGATCTTCCGCCTCGTCCGGGCGGCCGAGGACACCGAGGACCCGACCGCGATCGTGCGTGAGCTGCAGGAACTGCACTCCGCGCCGATCCGGCTGGACCTGCTGACCGAGGCGATCAAGACCGTCCGCGAGTCCGGGGTCACCGTGGCCGCGCGAGTCAGCCCGCAGCACGCCGCCGAGCTGACGCCGGACCTGCTCGCGGCGGGCGTCGAGATCCTCGTCGTGCAGGGCACGATCATTTCCGCCGAGCACGTCCAGCGGGACGCCGAGCCGCTGGACCTGAAGGACTTCATCGGACGGCTCGACGTCCCGGTGATCGCGGGCGGCGTCAGCGACTACCGCACCGCGATGCACCTGATGCGCACCGGCGCGGCCGGCGTCATCGTCGGCCACGGGGCCAGCCGCGGCGTGACGAGCACCGACAGCGTGCTCGGGATCGGGACGCCGATGGCGACCGCGATCGTCGACGCCGCGGCCGCGCGGCGTGACTACCTCGACGAGACCGGCGGCCGGTACGTCCACGTGCTCGCCGACGGCGGGATGAGCACGTCCGGCGACATCGCCAAGGCGATCGCCTGCGGTGCCGACGCGGTCATGCTGGGCGCGCCGCTGGCCGCCGCCTCCGAGGCGCCGGGGCAGGGCCTGTACTGGACGTCGGCGGCCGCGCACCCGTCGCTGCCGCGCTCGCGCGTGGCCTTGGGGCCGGACTACGCCGTCGACCTGAAGACGCTGCTCTTCGGGCCGTCCTCGGACGCTGAGGGCGTCGTGAACCTCTTCGGCGCGCTTCGCCGCGCGATGGCGAAGACGGGCTACTCGGACCTGAAGGAGTTCCAGCGGGTCGGCCTGACCGTCCGCCGTTGACGCTCGCTCCCGGCCCGGATCGCGTTTAGCCCGCTAAACGCGATCCGGGCCGTTTTCGTGCTCAGGTGTCCCAGCAGCCCCATGCGTCCCTCCTGTATCACGTTTAGCCCGCTAAAGGCGCTCTGGCCGCCGGGGGCGGTAGTGGGCCGAGCCGAGAGCCCGGGCGATCTTCCGCTGGAGGTCACGCAGGATCGGGAGGGTTTCGTCGTCCGCGAAGCCGGTGGTGATCGACCAGTCCGCCCCGGAGCCGAAGACGTCGCTGGCGAACACGATCTCGGTGGCCACGAGGGTCCTGCGCCAGCCCGAGGCGCGTAGCGGCTCTTCGTCGGCCAGCGCCGCGCGCAACCGTCGCGCCTGCTCGAAGAGGTCGGGTACGTCCTTGAAGCCCATCGCGACGGCGAGGTCGTCGGTGCACGCGGCCGGTCCACCCCAATCCGCCAGGCCACAGCGCAGCACTGTGCGCTCGTCACGCGTCAGGTCGATCGCCACCGGGGCATCCGTATCCACCGGTCGATGATGCCCCAGCCGCGTTGGTGCATCCGGCTGGAAGGTAACCGACGAGTAACTTACCTCTGGTCAGAAGGGGTGGCCGGGGTTACAGTCGAGGGTGTGACTGCGAGTAACACCACCACTGAAGACGACTTCGACTACGACGTGATCGTGGTCGGCTCCGGGTTCGGCGGCAGTGTCGCCGCCCTCCGGCTGACCGAGAAGGGCTACCGCGTCGCCGTCATCGAGGCGGGCCGCCGTTTCGCCGACGACGAGTTCGCGAAGACGTCCTGGGACCTTCGCCGCTACGTCTGGGCGCCTCAGGTCGGCTGCTTCGGCATCCAGCGCATCCACATGCTCAAGGACGTCATGGTGCTCGCCGGCGCGGGCGTCGGTGGCGGCTCGCTGGTCTACGCGAACACGCTGTATCGGCCGTTGAGGCCGTTCTACGTGGATCCGCAGTGGTCACACATCACCGACTGGGAGTCCGAGCTCGGCCCGCACTACGACCAGGCCAGCCGCATGCTGGGCGTCGTCACCAATCCCAGCGTGACGCCGTCGGACGTGGTCATGAAGGGCGTCGCCGAGGACATGGGCGTGCCGGACTCGTACCACCCGACGCCCGTCGGCGTGTACTTCGGCAAGCCGGGGGAGCGCGCGGAGGACCCGTACTTCGGCGGCGCGGGCCCGGCGCGCACCGGCTGCACCGAATGCGGCTCCTGTATGACCGGCTGCCGCGTCGGCGCCAAGAACACGCTGGTCAAGAACTACCTGTACCTCGCGGAGAAGGACGGCGCGAAGGTCATCCCGCTCACCACCGTGAGCGCGATCAGCCCGCTGAACGCAGGTGGGTACGAGGTGAGCATCAAGAAGACCGGGACCACCTCGCGCAGGTTCCGGCACAAGCTCACCGCCGCGCAGGTGGTGCTCGCCGCCGGCACGTGGGGCACGCAGAACCTGCTTCACAGCATGCGCGACACGGCCAAGCTGCCGAAGCTCTCGCCGCGCCTCGGCGAACTGACCCGCACGAACTCCGAGGCGATCATCGGCGCCGCCCGGACCTCGGTCGACGAGGAGCGCAACTTCAGCCGCGGCGTCGCGATCACGTCGTCGATCCACCCCGACGAGAACACACATATCGAGCCCGTCCGCTACGGCAAGGGCAGCAACGCGATGAGCCTGCTCCAGACCATCGCCACCGAAGGCGATTCGGCGGTCCCGCGCTGGCGCCAGGCCGTGAACTTCATGCTCAAGCACCCGGTCCAGACCGTGAAGCTGCTCAACGGCTACCGCTGGAGCGAGCGCACGGTGATCCTGCTGGTGATGCAGAGCCTCGACAACTCCATCACCACGTACACCAAACGCGGGCTCTTCGGCCGCCGCAAGTACACGTCCAAGCAGGGCCACGGCGAGCCGAACCCGAGCTTCATCCCCGCCGGGCACGAAGCCAACCTCCGCACCGCCGAGCGTATCGGCGGCATGGCGGGCGGCACCTGGGGCGAGATCTTCGACATCCCGCTCACGGCGCATTTCATCGGCGGCGCCCCGATCGGCACGGCGCCCGACAACGGCGTGATCGACCCCTACCACCGGGTGTTCAACTATCCGGGATTGTCCATTGTGGATGGGTCGGCGATCACGGCCAACCTGGGCGTGAACCCCTCGCTGACCATCACCGCGCAGGCCGAGCGGGCCTTCTCGTTCTGGCCCAACAAGGGCGAACAGGACAGCAGGCCGCCGCAGGACTCGCCGTACGCGCGGCTCGAACCTATCGCGCCGAAGAACCCGTCCGTTCCGGCGGACGCGCCCGCGGCGCTGCGGCGGTAGCTTGGGGAGGTGACAGCCTCCGAACGCGCACATGCCCTGCTGAACCGCGTCCGCGCCCTGCACGACGAATGGGAGCACGTCGTGCGCGGGATCGACGAGGAGGCCGTGCGCGGCCCCAGCGCGCTGCCCGGCTGGACGCGTGCGCATCTGCTGTCCCACCTCGCGCGTAACGCCGACGGCCTGGTCAACCTGCTCACCTGGGCCAAATCCGGCGTCGAGACGCCGATGTACCTCGGCGAGGCGGCCAGGGACCACGACATCGAGAAGGGCGCGTACCGGTCCGTCGAGGAGATCGCCGAGGACGTCGTCGGCTCCGCCGCGCGCTTGGTCCAGGTCGCGGAGAGCCTGCCGGACGGCGCGTGGCAGGTCCGCGTGCGCGCCCGGCAGGGACGTGAGATCCCGGCGGAGTTCGTGCTCTGGCTCCGGCTCTCCGAAACCTCGATCCATCTCGCCGATCTCGATCTCGGCTACGACTTCGCCAGCGTCGCCGAGCTGCTCGGCGACGAGTTCGACACCGTCGTCGGCAACGCCATCGGAATGTACGGAGGTGAACTGCCCGCCGTGCTCCTGGTCGCCGCCGAAGAGAACGGTTACCGCCACGAGTGGCGGATGAGCGAAGGGCAACTGACGACGCTGACCGGGACCCGTGGCGAGGTATTGGCCTGGATCACCGGCCGCAGTGACGGATCCTCTTTGGACGGTGACGTGCCGGCGCTCCCGCGCTGGCTGTGACATCACCGTCCAAAGAGGACAGGATCAGCTTCGGAACGAGTCCACGCCGAACTGCTTGGCGATGTCGTCCAGCATGGCGTGCGCACCCTGCAGGCTCACCGACGTGAACCAGGTGGTGTCGTTGACGTCGATCTTCTTTCCCTTGAGGGTTCCCCAAAGCGGGTTCGACTGGAACTTCGTCATGGGGTTTTCGGCCTGCTTGGTCTCATCGGTGTAGCTGGCGATGAAGATCGCTTCGGCGTCGAGCTTGCCGATCTCCTCCTGGCTCAGGTCGTTGGAGATCTTCGTCTTGTTGTCCGGCTGACCGGCGGGGCGCTGGATCCCGGCGTCGGCCATCACGCTCCCGGGGAACGACGCGGTGCTGTAGAGCCGCACCGTCGGCTCCCCTTCGATGAAGCGGACCACGGAGGCTGTCACCGGCTTGCCGAGCTTCGCCTTGACCGCGTCACCGACCTTGCGGGCCCGCTCCTCGTAGGACTTGATCTTCTGCTCTGCCAACGCTTCCTTGCCCAGCGCCTTGCCGAGCATCCGGACGTTGTCCTTCCAAGTGGCACCGGTGGTCTGGCTGAACACCGTGGGTGCGACCTTGCTGAACTCCGCGTAGAACTTCTCGTGGCGCACCTTCGCGGACACGATCAAATCCGGCTTGATGTCGTACAGCTGCTCGATGTCCGGGCTCTCGAGCGCACCGATCTCCTTGGCGCCCTCGGCGTACTTGCGGTCGTCGCCCAGGTAGTCCGGCAGCTTGTCGTAGTTGCGATATTTGGTGTACGCCACCAGTTTCGTCTCGAGCGCCAGCGTGGCGTCGACGTAGCTCGAGTCGAGCGCCGCGACGGTGGCGGGCTGCTTCTCGATCTGGGCGGACCCCATCACGTGTTCGACGGTGCGCGGGAATCCACTTTGGCCGGTGCCGGTGGGACCGGATTCCTGTTCACCGCCACCGCATGCGGAGAGTGCCAGGCAGGCTGTCACGGCGAGGGCGAGGACTGCGCGCCGGGGTGGGGTCATGGGTCACTCTTTCTGTGCGGTTAGGCTTTCCTAACCGGAGCATAGGATGGCGGATGTCCACAGTGGAAGTTCGTGTTGGAAAGGCGACAGTAGGCGCTCTGCTCGTCACCCTCCTGGCTGTGATCTGCGTCGCGAGCATCGCCCTGGGTGCGCGTTCGATTCCTTTGGGTGTCGTGTGGGACGCGATTTTCCACCCCGCGGGTGTGCCGGATCACCTGATCGTTCGTTCGTTGCGGGTGCCGCGCACACTGCTCGGCATCCTGGCGGGGCTCGCACTCGGCGCGGCCGGGGCGCTCATGCAGGGCCACACCCGCAATCCGCTCGCGGACCCCGGCCTGCTCGGCGTCACGCAGGGCGCGGCGTTCGCGGTGGTGCTCGCCGTCGTCGTGCTCGGCATCGACGACCTGTACGCGTTCATCTGGTTCGGCTTCGCCGGTGCTCTCGTCGCGAGTGCCGTGGTGTTCCTGCTCGGCGCGGTCGGCGGCCGCGGTGCCACGCCGGTGACGCTCGCGCTGGCCGGAGCCGCGGTGAGCGCCCTGCTCAACGGCGTCATCTCCGCGATCGTGCTCGGCGACGACCGCGGGATGGAGACCTACCGGTTCTGGCACGTCGGCTCGATCGCGGGCCGGGATCCCGCGATGATCGGCCAGATCGCCCCGTTCGTGGCCGCGGGCCTGCTCCTCGCGGTGATCAACACCCCGGGCATGAACACGCTCGCGCTCGGTGACGACGTCGCCGTCGCGCTCGGACGGCGGGTCGGCCGGACGCGGCTGCTCGGGGTCGTCGCGATCACGCTGCTGACCGGCGCGGCCGTCGCGGCCTGCGGCCCGATCGCGTTCCTCGGCCTGCTGGTCCCGCATTTCGCGCGGGCGATCAGCGGACCCGACTACCGGTGGCTGGTGCCGTTCTCCGCCGTGCTCGGCGCGATCCTGCTGCTGGCGGCGGACCTGCTCGGCCGCGTCGTCGCTTCGGACAACCTGGAGGTCGGCATCATGCTCGCGGTGCTCGGCGTGCCGGTGTTCGTCCACCTGGTCCGCAAGAAGGGCTTGGCACGGATATGACGGCTCCCAAGGTGATCTCGCTCGGCCCGGCGGCCTGGACCGTCCGGCCGAGGACACTCACCGTGGTGCTCTTCGCGGCGGTCGCGCTGGTGCTGGTCGCGGCGCTGAACATCGGGATCGGCACCTCCCACATCGGCCTCGGCGACGTCCTGAAGACGCTGTTCGGCGGCGGCACCGCGCGGGAACGCGGAATCATCTTCGACCTGCGGATGCCGCGCACCTTGACCGCGATCGGCGTCGGGGCGGCCCTCGGGCTGTCCGGCGCGCTGTTCCAGACCATCGCCAGGAATCCGCTGGCCAGCCCGGACATCCTCGGCATCACCTGGGGCGCGGGCGTCGGCGCGGTCGGCGTGATCGTCGCGGGCGGCACCGGCGGCCAGGTCAGCGGCCTGGCGAGCACGCTGGGCGTCCCGCTCGCGGGCCTGGCGGGCGGCGTGATCGCGGGAATCCTGCTGTACGCGCTTTCGTGGCGGCGCGGGATCGACGGCTACCGCCTCGTGCTGATCGGCATCGCGCTTTCGGCCGTCGGCTACAACCTCGTGTACTGGCTGCTGACCATCGGAGACGTCGACAACGCCGCGCGGGCGACGACGTGGATCGTCGGCAGTCTCGCCGATGTCGGCTGGGAGTCGGTCGCCCCGGTCCTGCTCGCGCTGGCCGTGCTCGCGCCGGTCACGCTGATCGCCGGGCACACCATCGGCGGACTCCAATTCGGCGACGACACCGCGCGCGGCCTCGGCATTCGGGTCGACGCCGCCCGCGGGACCCTGCTGCTGCTCGGCGCGGCCTTGGCCGCCGTCGCCACCGCGGCCGCGGGCCCGATCACCTTCGTCGCGCTGGCCACCCCGCAGATCGCCTTGCGGCTGGTCCGCTCCGCACAGCCGCCGCTGTTCGGCTCGATGGTCCTCGGCGCGTTGCTCACCGTCGGCGCGGATTTCGTGGTGCGAGTGACGCCCGGCCTGTCCGGGCTCCCGGTCGGCGTGCTGACGGCGATCCTCGGTGCGCCGTATCTGATCTTCCTGTTCGTCCGCAGCCGTAAGGAGGAGCGCGCGTGAACGCCAGACTGCGTGCCCGGGAATTGGAACTCGGCTACGGCGAAACGCCCGTCGTGACCGGGCTGGACCTCGACGTCCTCGACGGGACCGTCACCGCGATCATCGGCCCCAACGGCTGCGGCAAGTCGACCTTGCTGCGCGCGCTGGCGCGGTTGCTCAAGCCGCGGCAGGGCGCGGTGCTGCTCGACGGTGAGCGCATCGACAAGCTGCCGACCAGGGAGGTCGCCAAGATCATCGGCCTGCTGCCGCAGACGCCGTCCGCGCCCGAAGGGCTGACCGTCTCCGATCTGGTCCGCCGGGGGCGGCACCCGCATCAGAGCTGGTACCGGCAGTGGTCTTCCTCCGACGACGAGGCGATCGAGCGGGCGCTGCGGCTGACCGGGATGGAAGAGCACGCCGGCCGGGTCGTCGACCAGCTCTCCGGAGGGCAGCGGCAGCGGGCGTGGATCTCGATGACGCTGGCGCAGGAGACCGGCCTGCTCCTGCTCGACGAGCCGATCACGTATCTCGACCTGGCGCACCAGATCGACGTGCTGGACCTGGTGTACCGGCTGCACGACGAACGCGGGACCACCGTGGTGATGGTGCTGCACGATCTGAATCTCGCCGCCAGGTACGCCGACAAGCTGGTCGCCATGCGCGACGGCAGGATCGTCGCGCAGGGCCCGCCCGCCGAAGTGCTCACCGAGCCGCTCCTCGAGGAGATCTTCGGTCTGACGGCGAAGGTCATGGCCGATCCGGTGTCCGGTACGCCGCTGGTCGTGCCGGTGAGCGCACACCTTCGGGGGTAGCGCCGCAACCTGCTCGTCCGCTGGGCGTCTAACGGGCATGGAGAGAAGGGCGTTCCTCAAGCTCGCCGGCGCGACCGTGGCCGGGGCGGCCGCGACGGCGTGCTCCGCCGCGCCTCCGGCCCAGGCACCCAGCTCCGCGCCGGGTACGTCGTTGCCCCCGAGTACCGGCGTCGCTCCGCCGGACTGGGCGGCGCTGCGGAACAAGGTTTCCCTGCTCCTGCCGGGAGATTCCGGCTACGACAACGCCAAACGCGTGTTCAACCCGGCCTTCGACGGGCTCGAACCCGCCGCCATCGCGAAATGCGCCAAGCCCGAAGACGTGCAGGCCGCTGTTTCCGCCGCCGCGCGACGGGTTCCCATCGCGGCGCGCAGTGGTGGGCACAGCTACGCAGGCTACTCGGTTCCCGACGGTGGCTTGATGATCGACCTCGGCGGAATGTCCTCAGTGGACGTTCAGGGAGACCGCGTCGTGATCGGTGCGGGCGCGAAGCTGAAGGACGTCTACGCGACGCTGGGCGCCGCGGGCCGGTGCCTGCCCGCGGGTTCCTGTCCCAGCGTCGGGATCGCCGGGCTGACACTCGGTGGCGGAATCGGTGTCCTCGCCAGGAAATACGGCCTCACCTGTGATCATCTGGTGTCCGCGCGGGTCGTCACGGCGGACGGGGAAATCCGGACGGCGTCGGCGGATTCCGAACCCGAATTGTTCTGGGCGTTGCGTGGCGGGGGAGGCGGGAACTTCGGTGTGGTCACCTCGTTCACCTTCCGCACCGATCCGGCGCCTTCGGCCGTTTCGGTGTTCTCTTTGCATTTTCCGGCGGGTAGTGCGAAGGACATCCTCGCCGAATGGCAGCGCTGGCTGCCCGAAGCGCCGCCTGAGTTATGGGCGAATGTCGTGCTGTCGGGAGGTTCTCCGGTCGGTGTGCGGATTTCCGGTTGCCATGTCGGGGATTCGGCATCACTGACCCGGCTGCTCGACAAGATCGGCGGGACACGGATGATGAAGCAGCTCGACTACCTTGGCGCGATGAAGTACTTCTCCGGCAGCGAGAACCGTCAGTCCTTTGTGGCCTCATCGCGGATTCTCGGTGAACCGGCGGATCCCGCGAAACTGACGTCGATCCTCAATGGCAGACGCGGAATGGACCTGCTGATCGACGGTCTCGGTGGTGCCGTCGCCGACATCGCCCCGGACGCCACCGCGTTCTGGCACCGGAAAGCACTCGGAAGCGTGCAGATCTACAGCCAGGCGGACGCTCGTAACCGTTCCGCGGCAACGGATTCCGTCGCGGAGGTGGTGTCCGGTCTCGGGCTGGGCGGGGGCTACGTCAACTACATCGACCCCGCACTTCCCGACTGGATGACGGCCTACTACGGCGGCAACGCCACCCGCCTCAAGCAGGTGGCGAAGACCTACGACCCGGACAAGGTGTTCGGCTTCGCGCAGGCCGTCACCCCGGACTAGAGGTCGATTCCGGTGAAGACGGTGACTCGTTCCTCGGTGAGGTCGTGCATCGCGGCGAGGACGCCCTCCCTGCCGACGCCCGACCCCTTGACGCCGCCGTAAGGCATCTGGTCCGCGCGGTAGCTCGGGACGTCACCGATGATCACGCCGCCGACTTCGAGTTCCGTCGACGCGTAGAAGGCGAGATGCACGTCGCGGGTGAACACTCCGGCCTGCAAGCCGTAGGCGGATTCGTTGACCGAAGCGAAAGCCTCGTCGACACCGTCCACAAGGGACACAGCGAGCACCGGACCGAAGATCTCCTCGGACCAGGCCTTTGTGGACGGTGGTACGTCGGTGAGCACGGTCGGCTCCACCGTCGCGCCGTCCCGCTTGCCGCCGGTGAGGATCTTCGCGCCCGCGGCGACGGCCTCGTCGATCCAGGCGACGATCCGCTCCGCGGCGGCCTCGTCGACGACCGGGCCGACGTCGGTGTTCTTGTCGTACGGGTCGCCGGTTCGCTGTGCCCGCACGGCTTCCACCAAGGCGGGTACGAATTCCTCGGCGACTTCGCGTTCGACGATCACGCGCTGCACGGCGATGCAGGACTGCCCGGCCTGGTAGTTGCCGAAGGTCGCGATGCGTTCCGCGGCACCTTCGGGATCCGGCCAGTCGCGGAGCACGACGGCGGCCGCGTTGCCGCCGAGTTCGAGCACGACGTGCTTGCGCGGCGCGGCGTCCGCGATCGACCAGCCGACCGGACCCGAACCGGTGAACGACACGACCGGCAGCCGAGGATCGGCGACCAGCGCCGACGTCTCCTCGTTGCCGAGCGGCAGCACCGAGAACGCGCCTTCCGGCAGATCCGTCTCGGCCAGGATCTCGCCGAGGATCAGCGCGGACAACGGTGTGCGCGGGGCGGGTTTGACGATGATCGGCGCGCCGACCGCGAGCGACGGCGCCACCTTGTGCGCCACCAGGTTCAGCGGGAAGTTGAACGGCGCGATGCCCAGCACCGGGCCGCGCGGGATGCGCCGGGTGAGCGCCAGTCTGCCCTCGCCCGCCGGGTCGGTGTCCAGGCGCTGCAGGTCGCCACTGAACCGGCGGGCCTCTTCGGCCGCGATCCGGAACACCGACACCGCGCGCCGGACCTCTGCTTCGGCCCACTTGAGCGGCTTGCCGTTCTCGGCGGTGATGACCTCGGCGATCTCCTCGGCCCGGCCGGCGATGACCCGCGAAACGTGGTCGAGCGCGGTGGCGCGGCTGTGCGCCGAGGAACGCCGGAACTCCTTCGCGACGCTCGCCGCCGCGCTCACCGCTCGTTCGACCTGCTCCGGTCCGGGCACCGCGACGGTGGCGACTTCGCTGCCGTCGTAGGGGTGATGCACGGTGATCGTCGAAGCGCCCTGCTCGGGGCGTCCGGCGATCCAGGCGGGGCGCGGCTCCGGGGTGATCATGTCCATGGGGACAAGGTATTCCAGTCAGGGTTTGACGAGCACCTTGAGCGCTTCGCGGTCCGCCATCGCGCGGTAACCGTCGGGGACCTCTTCGAGCCCGATGGTGCGGTCGAAGACCCTGCCCGGCCGGTACTTGGCCTCGACGACGTCTTCGAGCAGTTCGGGGATGTAGTGGCGGGCGGGGGCCACGCCGCCGGTGACGGTGATGTTGCGGCGGAAGAGCGCGGGGCCGATCGGGCCCTCGGCGTACTGCGGCACGCCGACGCGGCTGACCGTGCCGCCGGGGCGGACGGCGCCGATGCCCATCTCGAAGGCGGGCTTCGTGCCGACGCATTCGAGGACGGTGTGCGTGCCTTCGCCGTTTGTCAGCTCTCGGACCTGCTCGATGCCTTCGTCGCCGCGCTCGGCTACGACGTCTGTCGCGCCGAACTCGCGGCCGAGGTCCGTGCGGGTCCGGTGGCGACCCATCAGGATGATGCGCTCGGCTCCGAGGCGCCTCGCCGCGAGAACCGCGGAGAGACCGACGGCGCCGTCACCGATGACAGTGACGGTGGTGCGTTCGTTCACCCCCGCTTTGACCACCGCGTGATGGCCGGTCGCGAACACGTCGGACAGCGTGAGGAACGAGGCGAGGAGGTCGTCGTCCTCCGTGTGCGGCAGTTTCACCAGCGTGCCGTCGGCCTGCGGGACGCGGACGGCCTCGCCCTGGCCGGCGTCGACGCCCTTCGCGCCCCAGTTGCCGCCGTGCAGACAGGAGGTGTGGAGGCCTTCGCGGCAGAACTGGCACGTGTTGTCGGAGTAGACGAAGGGCGCGACGGCCAGGTCTCCCGGCTTGAGCGTGGTGACGTCGGAGCCGACGGCCTCGACGACGCCGAGGAACTCGTGCCCGATCCGGACGCCGCGGTCGCGCGCGGGCATGCTGCCGTACGGCCAGAGGTCGCTGCCGCAGATGCAGGAGCGGACGACGCGGAGGAGGGCGTCGGTCGGTTCGCTCAGCTTCGGGTCCGGGACGGTCTCGACGCGTACGTCACCGGCGCCGTAGATGAGTGTCGCTCGCAAGACGGTTCCTTTCCTCGGCTGGCCCCAGTATGGGCGCGTCGCGTTTAGCCCGCTAAACGCGATCTGTGGAGGTCGCGGAGCAGGAGGACCTCGGCGCCGTGGTGGATGGCCTCGCGGTTGATGTGCAGGACGAGCGCCGCGAGCGGGTATTCCGCGTACGGGCCCTCGGCCTCGCCGCAGGGGCGCTGGAGGTCTTCGGCGGTGAGGCCGCGGACGCCGTCCCGCCAGCGCGCGTAGGCGTCGTCGAGCTGCTTCAGCGCTTCTTCGGCGGAGCCCGCGTAGGGGAAGGTCTGGTAGTCGGCGGGCGGGCCGCCGAAATGCGACGCGGACCGCATCGCGAACACGCCGACGATGATGTGGGCGAGGCGCCACGCGATCGTCGTCACCGGTGGCGGAGACGGCTCCGGATACGCCCAGTCGATCGTGAAAGCACCGTTCTCGCCCGGGCGGATCGTCCAGCAGTCCTCGACGGGTTCCCAGAGGTATTCGTCGTCGCCGAGGGTGTCCAGCCGGGGCCGGAGATGCTGTGTCCAGTGCCAGTCGAGCTGTTCGGAGAGTTCCTTGCTCCAGTCGATGTCCATGTCCCGGACGTTAGGACGCCTCGCGGTCATCCGCTGTCCTGAATCGTGAGGGGGTTGGCGGCGAGGTGACCCGGCCCACCTGGGACGATGGTGGGGAAGCGTACTGCTCTGATCTGGAGGTTTCAGGTGCCCAGTCCCACCGGTCCGGTACTCGTCGTGGACTTCGGGGCGCAGTACGCGCAACTGATCGCGCGGCGCGTGCGTGAGGCGCAGGTCTACTCCGAGGTCGTCCCGCACACCGCCACCGCCGAGGACATCCTCGCCAAGGACCCCGCCGCGATCATTCTTTCCGGTGGTCCTTCCAGCGTGTACGCGGAGAACGCGCCCGCCCTCGCCCCCGGACTGGTCGACGCGGGCGTGCCGATCCTCGGTATCTGCTACGGCCACCAGGTGCTCGCGCAGGCCCTGGGCGGGACGGTCGAGCCGACCGGGATCCGCGAGTTCGGCCGTACCGAAGTCCGCGTCGCCGGCGAGGGCGGTGTCCTGCACGCGGGTCTCCCGAGCAACCAGCCCGCCTGGATGAGCCACAACGACAGCGTCACCAAGGCTCCCGAGGGCGCCACCGTGACCGCTTCGAGTGACGGCGCCGCCGTCGCCGGGTTCGAAGACGTCGAGCGCCGCTTCGCCGGCGTCCAGTACCACCCCGAGGTGCACCACTCGCCGCACGGCCAGGAGGTGCTTCGCCGCTTCCTGCACGACATCGCGGGCATCAAGCCGCAGTGGACGACGTCGTCCATCGTCGACGACCAGGTCAAGCGCATCGCCGAGCAGGTCGGCGACGGCCGGGCGATCTGCGGGCTGTCCGGCGGCGTCGACTCCGCCGTGGCCGCCGCGCTGGTCCAGCGGGCCATCGGTGACCGGCTGACCTGCGTGTTCGTCGACCACGGACTGCTGCGCTCCGGCGAGCGCACCCAGGTCGAGCGCGATTTCGTCGCCGCGACCGGGGTGAACCTGGTGACCGTCGACGCGCGCGACCGGTTCCTCGACGCGCTGGCCGGGGTCACCGACCCCGAAGAGAAGCGCAAGATCATCGGGCGCGAGTTCATCCGCGTGTTCGAGCAGGCCGAGCGCGACCTCAAGGCCGAGGGTGACTACAAGTTCCTGGTCCAGGGCACGCTGTACCCGGACGTCGTCGAGTCCGGCGGCGGCGAGGGCGCGGCCAACATCAAGAGCCACCACAACGTCGGCGGGCTGCCCGACGACCTGCAGTTCGAGCTCGTCGAGCCGCTGCGCCTGCTGTTCAAGGACGAGGTGCGGCGCGTCGGGCTGGAGCTCGGGCTGCCGGAGACGATCGTGCAGCGGCAGCCGTTCCCCGGCCCGGGGCTCGGGATCCGGATCATCGGCGCCGTCGACGCCGAGCGGCTCGAGACGCTGCGCGCGGCGGACGCCATCGCGCGCGAAGAACTCACCGCGGCCGGACTGGACGGCGAGATCTGGCAGTGCCCGGTGGTGCTGCTTGCCGACGTCCGCAGCGTCGGCGTGCAGGGCGACGGGCGGACCTACGGGCACCCGATCGTGCTGCGGCCGGTGTCGTCCGAGGACGCCATGACCGCGGACTGGACGCGGCTGCCGTACGAGGTGCTGGAGCGGATCTCGACCCGCATCACCAACGAGGTCGCCGAGGTGAACCGAGTGGTCCTGGACGTCACGTCCAAGCCGCCGGGCACCATCGAGTGGGAGTGACCGACTCCGGCCCGGACCTGCGTTTAGCCCCCTAATCGCGATCTGCCGCCTTTGGGCACCCAGGCGACCGGATCGCGATTAGGGGGCTAAACGCAGGTCGGCCCGGGGCGGCAGCAAGGCGAAGGCCCCGGCGAGGGGCCGGGGCCTTCGGAGTGGAGTGGATCGTGGGCGGCGCCGCTAGCGGCGGCTCTTGCGCAGCGAAGCGGCGAGCAGCAGGACGCCGACGAAGATCGCCCCACCCGCCATGACCCACCGGAAGTCGAACTGCGGGAGCCACGAGGCGCCGTCCGAGAGAACGTAAGCCGACACCAGCAGCGTCGCGATCCCGACGAACAGGGTGATGGCGTCCACCCCGCGCTTCGCGGGCTGCGACGACTGGGTCTGCGTGCTGTCGTAGTCGTACTCAGCCACGACGCACCTCCACGTTCCCGACACCGTTCTCGACCTTCACAGTGATCTTCTGTCCAGTGGTGCCCGGCGACGTGAAGTCGACGACCTCCTCACCGACCCCCGAGCGCGACTGGCCTAGGCAGTCGATGTCGCCCGCGCCCGTCTCGCAGGAGACCTTCACTTCGGCACCCGCCGGCACGAGCACCGTCGAGTTGCCCGCCCCGAGGGAGACCTTCGTGCTCACCGACGCGCCGGCGGGCAGCTTGGTCAGGTCGACGTCGATGTTTCCCGCGGAGCGGTGATACTCCGGGAGCACCTCGGACGCCTGGACGGGCGTCGCCTTCAGGTCGCCGACGCCGCCCTTCACGGAGAAGTTCTCGAACGGGACCGTGGTCAGCGCCATCCCGACGATCGCCAGCGGCACCGCCAGCCCGATCAGCCCGCGGCCGCCGCGGACGAACGAGCCGGCCACCAGCCCGATGCCGACCACACCCAGGGTGAGCCCGACGACGTGCTGCGGGGTGAACCACGCCTCGCCGTCCAGGCCAAGAACGGTGCCGACCCCGGCCACCAGCACGGCGATCCCGAAGGTCGCGGCACCGATCTTCGATTTCCGACCGCGAGGCGCAGGCGGCGCGGGAGGCGGCGGAGGAGTCTGGGGCGGCAGCCCACCCGAGGGCGAAGCGTTCGGCAGGTCCCAAGCCGACGGGTCGGCCGCGAGCGGGTCCCAGCCGCCCTCGGTCGCCGTCGAGGTGGAGGCCGCCGATGCCGACGCCATCGAGAACGCGGCCGTCGGATAAGCCGGAGCGGGCATCGTCGGCCGGTTGAACTGACCGCGGTTGCGGTGCAGCAGGTACAGCGCGACGGCCATCAGCGCGAACCCGATCAGGCCGGTGCCGTCGGTCATCCAGCCGCCGCTCAAGGTCCAAGTGAGACCCGGGAACAGCAGGATCAGCAGCAGCACCGCGAACGCCGGCGAGCTCGACGCGCGCCCACGGCCGATCAGGCTCTCGAACGCGGAAACGGGATCGCCCTCCTGCGGCAGGAACAGCCAGCCCAGCAGATAGACGAAGACACCGAAACCACCGAACACGGTCGCCGCGACCAGCGCGACCCGGACCACGGTCGGGTCGATGCCGTACCGGTAGCCGATGCCGGCGGCCACGCCGGCGAACTTGCGGCCCGCCACCGGGCGGACCGGCCTGCTCCGCCAGAAATCCTTGACGGTCTCCTCGAAGCCGGCCGCGGGGCCGCGCTTCGGAACCTGTGTCTCACTCCCACTCATGCCACAAAGAATGCGCCCCGGCGGGCCCCGCCACATCCGGGAACGTCCCTGAGGTTTCCCCCAGCGGGAAGAGTCAGGGGTTTCCCCGATGGATCGGTACCCCACTCCGTGTGACCATGGAGAACGTGCAGGAATCCGCCCCCAAGGACCTCGCCGGACCGGTGAAGCCGACGATCATCGAGCGCCCGCCGGTGCCCGTCGCCGGCAGCCTGTCCCCGGCACCGTTCGAGCCGCCCAAGATGTACCGCCGCCGCTCCGGCCGCGCCATCGCGGGTGTCGCCGGCGGCCTCGCCGACCACCTCGGCGTCAAGGTGCTCTGGGTCCGGACCGCGTTCGCGTTGCTGGCCGCGCTGAACGGCGTCGGTCTGCTCGCGTACGGCTTGCTCTGGGTGTTCGTGCAGCAGCAATCCGGTGAGGTCGAGCCGGAGAAAGCCGCGCCGAAGGAGAAGCAGCAGGCTTTCGGCCTGATGGCGCTGGGTGTCGGCCTCGCCGTCGCCAGTGGCACGCTGACCGGTTTCATCAGTGGCTGGGTCGCCATTCCGCTGGCGCTGGCCATGATCGGCGCGGCCGTCGTCTGGCGCGAGGCCGACGAGTCGCAACGCCGTCGCTGGCGTCTCGGCGCCAAGGGCGGCGTCGCCACGGCGTTCCTCGGCGGTGGTGGCTGGTCGGCCGCGATCCGCGTGGTCGCCGGGGTCGCGCTGGTGATGACCGGTATCGGTGTCGTCGTCCTGGAGAGCGGCAGCATCGACCAGGTCAAGTTCGCGCTGGTCGCCGTGATCGCGACGCTGTTCGGGGTGGCCGTGCTGACCGTCCCGTTCTGGCTGCGCCTGGTCCGCGACCTGTCCGACGAACGCATGGCCCGCATCCGCACCGACGAACGTGCCGAAATCGCCGCTCACCTGCATGACTCGGTCCTCCAGACCCTCGCGCTGATCCAGAAGCAGGCGGAATCGCCGCGCGAGGTCGCTCGGCTCGCCCGCGGTCAGGAACGCGAGTTGCGCGGCTGGCTGTACGGGCCGTCGGGATACGGCAAGAGCAAGAAGACCGAGGAAGAGGCCATCAGCGGTCAGCTGTCCGAAGTACTCGCGGCCGCGTGCGGCGAGGTCGAGGACGCGTTCGCGATCTCGGTGCAGCAGGTCGTCGTGGGGGAGGCCACGCTGAACGAACCGCTGACCGCGCTGGTCCAGGCGGCACGCGAAGCGATCGTCAACGCCGCCAAGCACGCGGGTGTCGACGAGGTCAGCGTGTACGCCGAGGTCGAGCCGACGGCGGTGACGGTCTTCGTACGCGACCGGGGCAAGGGGTTCGACCCCGACGTCGTGCCGAGCGATCGGCACGGTCTCGCCGATTCCATCCGGGGACGGATGGAGCGGCACGGCGGGAAGCTCAAGCTTCGTACCGCGCCGGGTGAAGGAACCGAGGTCCAGCTGGAGATGCCGGTCAAGGCGGGGAAGGGCGCGGCGTGAGGTCGCTATGCTCACGGGACAGGGCGAGCGAGGGAGCATCGTGACGGAGAACCAGCAGACGCGGGAGCCGGTCAAGGTCTTCCTCGTCGACGACCACGCGCTCTTCCGCGCGGGTGTGCGCACCGAACTGGACTCGATCACCGACGACGTCCGCGTGGTCGGTGAGGCGGGCTCGGTCGCCGAAGCGGTCGCGGGCATCGCCCGGACCAAACCGCAGGTCGTGCTGCTCGACGTGCACATGCCGGACGGCGGCGGCGCCGAGGTGCTGCGCCGGGTCCGGCCGGAACTGCCGGACGTCGTGTTCCTCGCGCTGTCGGTCTCCGATGCGGCGGAGGACGTGATCGCCGTGATCCGCGCGGGGGCGCGGGGGTACGTCACGAAGACGATCTCGTCGAAGGAACTCGTGCGCGCCGTCGTGCGGGTCTCGGACGGGGACGCGGTGTTCTCGCCGCGGCTGGCCGGGTTCGTGCTCGACGCGTTCGCCGACCGGCCGGGTTCCGCGCCGATCAGCGACCCGGATCTCGACCTGCTGACCCCGCGTGAGCGTGACGTGCTGCGGCTGCTCGCGCGCGGGTACGCGTACAAGGAGATCGCGTCCGAGCTGTTCATCTCGGTGAAGACCGTCGAGACGCATGTGTCGAGCGTGCTGCGGAAGACGCAGCTTTCGAACCGATACGAGCTTTCGCGCTGGGCTTCCGACCGGCGTCTCGTCTAGGTGGCGCCTGTTCTCATCGGCCTGGTGGCCGTGTTCTTCCTGGGGATGGGCTGCTCGGGCTCGCCGCGCCGAAACGGCTGATCCGGCCGTTCGGCATCTCGTTGGAGTCGGCGACGGCGCGAACCGAGGTGCGCGCGGTGTACGGCGGCTTCGGCGTGGCTGTCGCGGTGCTGCTCGGGTTCGCGGCTTTCGACGTCGGCGGGATCCAGCGGGGCGCAGCGATCGCGGTGGCCGTCGCGCTCGCCGGGATGGCCTTCGGGCGGCTGGTCGCCCGGTTCGCGGAGCGGCCGGAGTGGTTCTATCCGAGCTGGCTCTACTTCTGGGTCGAGATCGTTCTCGCCGCTCTGCTCATCGTCGCGACCCTCTGACCTGCGTTTAGCGGGCTAAACGCGATCCGGCGAGCCCCCAGGCCCCACCGCATCGCGATCAGCCCGCTAAACGCAGGTCAGCGGAATTCGTGGGTGACCTCGATCTTCCCCACGATGTGCGTGTTGAACTCGGTGAGGTCTTCGGCCGGGACCCAGAGCTCCAGGATCGTCTTCCCGCCCGCCTGCTGGACGGGGTACCGCTCGACGAACGCGGTCTCGACCTCGAACCGCGTCACGAAGCCCGCGCCGTCGTAGCGCACGTTCCAGTCACGGGCGATCTTGATCGCGTAGTCCTCGTTCAGCACGGGGTAGAAGATCGGCTGCTCCGGCAGCCGCGGCGGCCACTCGCGCCAGCCCGACTCGCGGACGAGGTCGAGCTCGACGGGGCCGGTGGGACGCCACAGCGTCGTCGTGTCCGTCATGGCGCGACCTTATCGGCGGCGGCGAAAGGGCGCTCGACCTGCGGAGTGGTAGCAAAGGTCCCTTGCTCCCTCGGGCGGAGCCGGGTCAGCGCGACCCCGCCCAGCACGACGACCATCCCGGCGATCACCCGCAGGTTCAGCGGCTCGGCCAGGAACACCGCCCCCAGCAGCACCGAAACCACCGGCAGCAGGTAGCCGACGATCGACGCCGCGACGGCGCCCTCGCTCGCGAGGAGCTGGTAGTTCAGCGCGAACGCGATCCCGGTCGACCCGATCCCCAGGATCACGACCGCGACGACCGCTCCGGTGCTCAGGTTCACCGGTTCGAACCCGCCCATCGGCATCGCGAGCAGCAGGAACCCGGTCGCCAGCAGCATCTGCCCACCGGCCAGCGACAGCGGCGAGTCACCGGTGCCGGTGAGGTACTTGCCCTCGTAGACGAACGCGAACCCGTAACTCGCGGCTGCCGCGAGGCACGCCAGCGCACCCCAGCTGAGCAGTCCGGACGCCTCCCACGGCGCGAAGATCAGCAGGATCCCGGCGAGCCCGACGACGAGCCCGGTGACCCGCACCGCGGTCATCTTCGTCCGCGCGCCCATCATCGGCGCGGCCAGCAACACCCACAACGGCGTCGTCGAGTTCAGCACCCCCGTGATCCCGGAGTCGACGGTCAACTCACCCCACGCGAACAGCAGGAACGGCAGCGCGTTGTGGAAGAACGCCGCGACGGCCAGATGTCCCCAGATCCGCCGCCCGGACGGCAGCCGGTCCCGGCCGAGGTAGCAGAGCCCGATCAGCACCGCCGCGCCGAGCGCCACCCGCGCCAGCACCAGCTGCACCGGCGAGAACGCGCCGAGCCCCAGTTTGATCCAGAAGAAACTCGATCCCCACATGAGCGCCAGCGCGCCGATCCTCAGCAGGGTCTTCGTCTCGCCCACCCCAGTCCTCCTTAAGTGCCTGGCCCAGCTTCGCCGCGCCGACGCGTAAGGACAAGCGAAAATAACTGCAGGAAGCCTTAAGAAGAACTGTAAGATCGGGGCATGCTGGACGTCCGCCGCATGCAGGTCCTCCGAGCCGTCATCAGTAGCGGTTCGATCACCGCCGCCGCCCGGAATCTCGGCTACACACCTTCCGCGATCAGCCAGCAATTGTCCACCCTGGAAAGGGAAGCGGGGGTCGAACTGCTCGAGCGCGTCGGCCGCGGCGTGCGGCCGACACCCGCCGGTTCACTGCTGTCCGAGCACGCGGAAACGCTGAGCACCCAGCTCGCGAAGGCCGAAGCCGCGCTCACCGAACTCAAGGAAGGCCGCACGGGCAGGCTCGCGATCCGCTACTTCGCCACGGCGGGTGCCTCGCTGGTGCCCTTGGCCGTCGCCGCGCTGCGCCGGGAGTTCCCGGGCGTCCGCCTCGACCTGAAACTGGTCGAGCCCGACGATTCGATGCCCGAGATCGAGTCGGGCAAGGCCGACGTCGCGATGATCGTGCTCCCCAGCAGCACTCCCCGGGTCAAGGGGGTCGAGTACGTCCACCTGCTCGACGATCCGTACCGCGCGATCCTGCCGAAGAACCACCGGCTCGCCCGCAAACGCGTCCTCGATCTCGGCGAACTCGCCGAGGATCCGTGGGTCGGCGTCGACGGTCTCCCCGGCGCCTGCCGCGACATCCTGCTCGACGCCTGCGGCGCGGCCGGATTCGCCCCGAACCATGTCGTCGAATCCGAGGATTACCAGACGGCACAAGGATTCGTGGCCGCCGGGCTCGGCGTCGCGCTGATTCCGGAACTCGGCCTCGGCGCCCCGCATCCCGGCGTCGCCATCCGCAAGGTCCGCCGTCCGGATCCGGTGCGGTCCATCCACGCCGCCGTGGCCGCGCACGCCAGGGAACACCCCGCGGTGCGGCGGTTCCTCGGCGCGATCCGCGAAGGGGCCGGACAGGTAAGCGGGAATGGCCGAGTGGGCACGAAAACCGGCTGAGCTTGAACAGCCGCGACGGCGGCCGACAACCTGGCAGGGAAGCCACAATCCCGCCGGCGAAAGGACTTCCGTGCGTCCCCTGATCGTCCTGCACGGCTCATGGCACCAGCCCGCTCATTTCGACGACGTCGTCGAACGCCTCCGCCGGGACGGCGTCGAGGTCACCGTCCCCGACCTCGGCGGGCGCCCGATCGCCGAAACCACCCGGACCGTCCAGGAAATCGTCGACAAGGCGGCCGAGCCGCCAGTGGTGCTCGCGCACTCCTTCGGGGGCCTGACCGCCAGCGGGCTCCAAGGGGCCTCGCATCTGATCTACCTGGCCGCGATCGTCAGCGAGCCGGGTGAAACCGCGCAGTACTGGATCGAGCGGACCAGAGAAGAAACCGGACGCGAACCCCGGCAGCTGCCCTTGACCTTCGACGACCAAGGCCTGACCCATCTCGATCTCGCCGTCGTCCGCGAGGCCCTGTACGCCGACTGCACGGACGCCGTCGCCGAACGCGCCACGGCACTGCTGCGTCCCGAGCCCGTCACGATCTTCGACGAGTCGCCGGAAGGCTCGGCGTGGAAGGACACCCCGACCACGTACGTCACCTGCACCGAAGACCGGGCGCTCGTCCCGGAAATGGTCGTCCACTTCGCCGGACGCTGCGAGACGACGGTGACGTGGCGGGCGAGCCACAGCCCGTACCTCAGCCGTCCGGTCGAACTGGCGGAGCTGGTCCTCGAGCGGCTCTAAATCAGGAACAGTTCCGCGAACAGCACACCGATGAGGATCGCCGCCACCACGGCGCCCGCCCTGATCAACCACTTCCGGGTATCCGGCGACTTCGCCGCCACCGGCGCGGCGGGAGCGTACTGCTGCGCCGGTGGCGCGTACTGCGGCTGCGGCGGCTGATACTGCTGGGGCTGGTGCTGGGGGAACTGCGGAGCCTGCTGCATCGGCATCGGCATCGAGGCCGGAACCGTCGGCATGGCAGGCGCGGTCGGCGGGATGAACGCCGTCTGCCGCCCCTCGGTGATCGCGTTCAGGGAGCGCACGGTGTCGGTCATCGTCGGCCGCGCGTCCGGCTCCGCCCGCAGCATCTTGCGCAGTGCGCCGGCCAACGGCCCGGCGGTCTGCGGCGGCCGTTCCGAGGACTCGCCGTCTTCACCGAACGGCGGCACCCCCTCGACGGCCGTGTACAGCGTCGCGCCCAGCGAGAACACGTCGGAGGCCGAAGTCGCCGGTTCGCCGCGCGCCACCTCGGGCGCCCGGTACGCGGGGCTCGGGCCACCGCCGGTGATGCCGATGTCGGTGAGCTTCACGCCGCCGTCGTCCGCCAGCAGGACCGTGCCAGGTTCGACGGTCCGGTGCACCACCCCGGCCTCGTGCATCGCGGCCAGCGCGCGGCCGAGCACGATGCCCAGCCCGGCGGCCTGTTCCGCGGTCAGCCTGCCGTGCTCGGCGAGGAAGGTCGCCATCCCGCGAGACGGGATGTACTCCATCACCAGCCACACGTCCGGCCCGTCGGGCAGCACGTCGTACACCTTGATGGCGGTGGCGTGCTCGAACTTGGCCGCGTCCTTGCCTTCTTGGACGACGACGGCCTTGGCCTGCTCCGCCCGGTCCGGCGGCAGGCCGACGGGCAGGTACATGCGCTTCATCGCGACCGTGCGCAGCAGGCGGGTGTCGAACGCCAGCCACACGATGCCCGCCCGGCCACGCCCGATGGGCTGGTCCAGGCGGTACCGGCCGCCGACGATGGAACCTTCAGAACTCAATTGCAGCCTCGGATCAAGTGCCGGCCGGGGTTGAACTCACGGGCGGGGTCGGCGTAGTGCTCGGCGGGGGGTCATCGGAAGAAGTCGGCGGCTTCGAGCTGGTCGTCTTCGTCGGCTTCGAACTGGTCGGCCGATCCGGCTCAGTCTGCGTCGCCTTGCTCGATGTCTTCTTCGACGAGGTCGTTTCCTTCGGCGGCTCGGCCGATTGCGTTTCCGTCGGCGTTTCCGTGGTCTCCGGAGCCGACGACGTCGCCGACGGGGACGGCTTCGTCGAGGACGAGTTCCCCACCTGTGCGGGTGCTTCCGGGTTGTTCGGGCTCAACAGCCAGAACCCCAGCGCGGCCAGCGCCACCACCACGACACCGCCGATGATCGCGGGCTTCTTCCACGCGCCCGGCTTTTCGTCGTCGTCCTCGTCCACCGGGCTGGTCTGCGCGCGGGTGGGCGGCGGCGGCGGGGGCGGGTCGTCGTAATCGTCGTCGTAGGGATCGTCGTCGTAGTCGCCCGCGGGGATCGGGACGGCGCGCGTCGGCGCGGGGCCGCCGCCGGGGTGGCCGCGTTCGGCCAGCAACGCCGTCTCGTCGTAGTTGTCGTACCCGTCGTAGTCGTCTTCCGGGTAGCCCGAGGCGGGCGGCTGGTGGTAGTCGTCCTCGTCGTCGTAGTACGACCCGGCCGCGTTCTGCTCGTCGAGGAGCGAGCCCGAGTGACCGGCGGCCTCGCTGTCGAGCGCCTGGGTCACGCCACCGCCGGCGAGCGCGCCCGCGATGGGGGCGGCGAGCACGGTGTCGTCCGTGGGGGCGCCCAACGGCGTTTCACCCCGCGCGACCGCGGCGAGGAGCTCTTCGCACTCTTCGGCGGTGGGGCGGTGCCGCACCTCCGGGTGCAGCAGCACGGCCAGCACGCTGGCGAGCGGGCCGGACTGGCGCGGCGGGATGATCTGCCCGGCCGCGACCGCGTGCAGCAGGCTCAGCGTGTTCTCGCTGAGGCCGAACGGCGGCTGGCCTTCGCAGGCCGCGTAGAGCGTCGAGCCGAGCGAGAAGACGTCGGACTCCGGGCCGGGGTCTCCGCCGATGGCCACCTCGGGCGCCAGATAGGCGGGGGTTCCGGCGATCATCCCGGTCTTCGTGACCGTGACGTCGTCCTTGGCCCGCGAGATGCCGAAGTCGGTGATCTTCACGGTGCCGTTGGGCGCCAGCAGGATGTTGCCCGGCTTGATGTCCCGGTGCACGATGCCGACCGCGTGCGCCTCGGTCAGCGCCGCCGCGACCTGCGCGCCGATCCGCGCGACCTCCGTCGGCGGCAGCGTCCGCTCCTCCTGCAGCACCTGGGCGAGGCTGGTGGAGTTCAGGTACTCCATGATCAGGCACGGCTGGCCGTTGTCGTCGGTGACGACGTCGAACACCGAGATGGCGTTCGGGTGGTGCAGTCTGGCGGCGATCCGGCCCTCGCGCATCGTGCGCTGACGGGCGTCTTCGGCGTCGTGAGCCTCAAGTCCTGGTTGCAGAAGCAACTGCTTGATCGCCACCGTGCGGCCGAGTACCTCGTCGTGCGCTTGCCACACGGCACCCATCGCGCCCGTGCCGATCCGCCCGGCGATGCGATATCGACCGGCGACCAGGCGACCCTCGTCGCTCACGCGACCTCCCTTTGGGCTCCGTCTTCACGACGCGGAATGGTCCGCGTGCGCGGTGCGGCCTTCGGCACGCCACAGCGTTGGAGCGTATGCACATGTAGTGGTCTGTGTGCCGGCTTTTCCGAGACCGACTCGTGACAAGGCTAGGCGCTCACTCTGCGCACACACACGCGGCACACTCTGATCGCCCTGGGTGGAGGACTGTTGCACGCGCGGTGTTAGTCACATGTGCTGCGCGGACAGCAGTCGCGCGTCGGTGATCAGGCCGGAGGTCTCGTCGGCGAATTCCAGCACCTGCGTGACCCGCAGCAGGCCGCCGTCCGGGTTGCGCATGGTCACGACGGCGAGGATGGCGCCGTCGGCCTGTTCCCGGATGTCCTGGATCTGGATGGCGTCCATGGCGCTCCACGCCTCGATCAGCTTGCCTGCTTCGGACTCGGCCAGCACCGGCGTGATCAGCGACATCGCGCCGTACGGATCGGCGTCGACGGTCTGGTAGAACTTCCGGACCGCGTCGATCTTGTCCGCGGCGGTGCTGATCGCGGCGGGCTTGGCGGCAGGCTGCGAGCTGGCGCTGCTGGACGACGAACCCCGCGGCGGGAGCGAGCCCGAACCGGTGCCCGAAGACGGCTGAGGCGTCGTGCTGGTGCCCGACGTCTTCGGCGTCTCCTGCTTGCGCTCCGGCTCGGTGGAGTCCGGGACGGCGAGCCCGCCGAGCGCGGCGGCTCCGCTCATCACCTGGGGTGCGGCGGCACCCGGCACGGTGCCCTGCGGCTGCGCGCCCGCGAGCACGCCCGCGGTGACGACGGCGCCCGCGACCAGGAATCCGGCGGCGACCAGACCGGCCAGCTTGGCCCGCCGGGCGGCCCGGCTCTCCGGCTCGTCCACCTCGGGTTCGGGCTGCGGCGACCGCTCTTCGCGGGTGCGCGCGGGAACGAACTTCTGCGGCTCGCGGAAGACCTGCTCGAGGTACTCGCGGTCGACGCGGGTGTCGTTCAGGATCTCTTCCGGGATGACGTCCTCGACACGTACGGCATCCTCACGCCGTATGCGCTGTCGATCAAGCACGAAATTCCTCGCTCTGGTCCGGGGCAGGCGCTGGGCCGTTCGGCCGACGCCTCTGGTCCGCGCGGCCGTCTTCTGAACGGTGCGGACCCTGCAGTCGTCAGGTAACCCTGTGCGGACGGTCCACGGCCAGGCTCCATCGCCGGAATGCCGTCGCGATACGACGAACGGCAGCTTAGGTCACCCACCCGGACCAGGGGCGACCGCTCAGCGCACCGCACGTGCAGAGGAACAGGACACTTGCACGTGCGTGGTCGCCTACATGCCGTCGTCGACGATCTTGTCGTCGTCGCCGAAGGTGAAGGTGCGCTGCTCCATGGTCTTCGTTCCGTCTTTGTGCGTGACCTCGACGGTGTTGACCGTGACGCCGCGGCGCTGGTCGATGCTGACCTTCTTCACCTCGAAGTAGGCGACGTCGCGGTAGCGGTCCCGCAGGCCCTCCGCGCCTTCTTCGCGCAGGCCGCCGGAGGTCACCGAAGACGCCTCTTGGGGGTTCGTGGTGACCGAGTTGAGGAAGAGTTCGGTGTTGTCGCCCATCGCCTGCGCGTCCGGCTGCGACGCGTACCAGGGGGCCGGGGTCGTGGTGCGGTTGGCCGGGACGACCGGTGGCTTCTGCGGCCGGTCGCTCGACGGCGGCGCGGGCCGTCCGGACGGCGCCGGCCCGCTAGAGTCGGGCCGCGACGAGCCGGTCCCGGCGGTTTCACTGTCCGAGCTGGTGCCGGAGTTGGCGGAGCTGCGGTCGTCCCTGGTGGAGGACTCGGTCTCGGATTCGGACGGGTTGCCCGCCGCGCCGCCCTGCGGTGGCGTGGCCGGAAGGCCGGCGAGACCGTCCTGGGTCAGCGGGCTGCCCCCGCGGTATCCGGGCCAGCCGCCCTGGCTCTGCTGCTCCGGGAGGGGTTTGCCGACCAGGTACGAACCGGCGAAGAGCAGGCCGACCACGACCAGCGCGGACGCCGCCGCCGCGAACCAGGCGGCCTTGCGCCAGGTCTTGGGCGGCGTCACCGAAGCGGGCACCGTACCGAGGTCGAAGGTGCTCAGACCGTCGACCGGCGGGGCGAGGTAGACGCGGACGTCGTCGTTGTCGTCGACTTCCACCGGCTCGGGGCGGCGGGGAGCGGGGGCGGTCAGCGTCACCTTCGTGCGCTGGGCGGCCTTCGCGCGCCGTTCCTCGACGGGAGGGACGGGGTCGGTGAATGAGACCTCTACGCGGGCCGGGCGGGCTGTGTGCTCTACGGGGACCTCACGAGCGGGCTGGGGGAGCGGCAGACGGCCGCTCGATGGGGCGTAGCCGGGGCTCGGCGCCCTCCTGTCCCGCGGTGGCGGAAGGGGAAGGGAACCGGTGGAGGGCGGGGCGAACTCGCGGTGGGCGTGATGCCCGTGCCCGGTGGGTCGCTGCCGCCGCGGCGGCACGGAAGGAGTCCAGCCTTCGGTACCGCCCGCCCGGTGGCGGCCCGCTTGCGTGGCGCCGTTCCGTCCCTGGTGTTCCGCCCAGCCGTTCATGTCCGAGCGACCCCCTCACAGGCCGGCCCTGACGGCGATGTGACACCGGTTAAGCCGAACGGAGCAGCGGCTTCACGGGATCCCTCGCTTGCAGACTCCCAAGCAGTCTCGTGAGCAAATGCACGCGCATACGACTGGGGGCGCGCGGGGCCATCGCCCCCGCGCGCCATACGGGCATCGCCCGACCCAGACGCAAGGGTCCACACGAGGACCACACTAAAAGTTCGACACCCGCAAGTCTTCACCCACTCTGCAAGTTGCAGATGTTTCACTCGGTCGGGCGCGGCCGAACGGGCCTCGGTGACGTTACGGAGTGCAATCGGCGCTGGTGAAGCCGTTCAGTTGCCGCTGCGGTACTTCTGCTGGGTCGATTGCAGGGCTTTCGTGGCCGTGATCCCGCTACCCGCTGCAAGCAAAATGGCGATGACGTCGAGCGTCGTTCCCCCACTCGTGAGCAGCCAGGCGAAAAGGGACGCGGCCGTGGTACCCGCCGCGATCGGCCAGCGCGTCTTGACGTACTGGGCGATGGGGGTGCCGCCCGCGCGCTTACCCGCCGCGTTGTTCAGCATGGCGAGATAACCGAGATGGCCCAATGCCGCGAGGACACCGGCGATCGCGATGATCACGGCGATGAGGTTAATCATGTGTCCAGTTTGCCCTGTCCCTGGCCGTCGTGGCTCGGGGAACACCCTGAGTTTCGCCTCACGGCACGCAATCGTGACGCCCGCGCCTACCGCCCCAGCCTGCCTCGCCCGAGGTTGAGCAGCGCCATCGCCAGCTGCCGCCCCTCCGGCCCGAGTTCGCGGTAGCGCGCCAGCACGTCCATCTCGCGGTTGTAGACGATCCTGGTGCCGCCCGCGGCCATCCTGGCCGCGCCGATCGTCTTGGAGACCTCGACGCGGCGTTTGACCAGCCGCAGGATCTCGCCGTCGAGGAAGTCGATCTCCTTGCGGAGCTCACCGATCTCTTCGGCGGTGGCGGTGGGTTCTTCGGCGTCCGGCTTCTGTGTGGTGCTCATCGGGACCTCTCTTCGGTCCGGATTCCCTGCTGGCCCCCGGAACAGCGTAAAGCCCCGGGGTCCGTGGACTCCGGGGCTTCGGGTGATGGCATTTCGGCACTATGCGATCACGGGAGCCGGAGTCCGGGTCCCGTAAAAAAATCGCGTCACGTGCCGCATGCGCATCATTATGCCACAGCGAAACCCTCCTCCGGCTCGAAGCGGCGGCGCGCTCCGCGGACACGGGCGTGCACCAGGACGCTCATGGCCAGCCAGAACATCGGCATCGCAGGCCAGAAGAACGGCGTCCCCGAAGCCGTCCAGCGGACGATCAGCAGCACCGAAAGCACGACGGCGACCGCGAGATGGATCCGCACCGCCGGATGCCCGAAGGCGACCAGGCGCCGCTTCGGCACGGGTTTCGGCAGATCGGCCGTGAGCGCGGCGAGCTCGTCCGTGTACTTGGTGGAATACACAGTGCCGAGCCGCTCTTCCACTTCTTCGAGGGTGAGACGGCCTTCGCCGCCGGCGGCCTGGATGAGCGAGACGACCCGCTCCCGGTCGGTGTCGGCCGCCCTGAGCCGGGAGGGAATTCCGTTGGTGTCCATGGCATCCGATCCTCCGCCGCGAACACCGCTCGCGCGTCGGACGGCAGGCGGCAACACCGCCTACGCCCGGCGCTGTAGCGTGGACCGGCGATGAACACCCTCTTCGATCTCCCAGCGGACGGTCCGGCCAAGCCTCGGCACTCGGACCTGCTCGACGACCTGAACCCGGCACAGCGCGAGGCCGTGACCCATGCGGGCTCGCCGCTGCTGGTCGTCGCGGGCGCGGGCTCCGGCAAGACCCGGGTGCTGACCAGGCGGATCGCGTATCTGCTGGCCGAACGGGACGTGCATCCCGGCCAGATCATGGCGATCACGTTCACCAACAAGGCGGCCGCGGAGATGCGAGAGCGGGTGAGCGACCTCGTCGGCCGCCGCGCGAACGCCATGTGGGTGTCGACGTTCCACTCCATGTGCGTGCGGATCCTGCGGCGTGAGGCCAAAACGCTGGAGATGTCGTCGAGTTTCTCGATCTACGACTCGGACGACACGAAGCGGCTCATCACCCTCGTCGCCCGGGATCTCGACATCGACCCGAAGAAGTACGCCGCGCGCACGCTGGCCGTGCACATCTCGAACCTCAAGAACGAACTGATCGATCCGGAGACGGCGGTCGCCGACGCGGGCAACGACCTCGAACGCCGCGTCGCCGAGGTCTACGTCGAGTACCAGCGGCGGCTGAACCAGGCCAACGCGTTCGACTTCGACGACCTCATCATGCGGACGGTCGAACTCCTGCAGCGGTACCCGGACGTCGCCGAGTACTACCGGCGGCGGTTCCGGCACGTGCTGGTCGACGAGTACCAGGACACGAACCACGCGCAGTACACGCTGGTCCGCGAGCTGGTGGGCACCGAGGCGAACGAGGCCGGGATCGAGCCCGCCGAGCTGTGCGTCGTGGGTGACGCCGACCAGTCGATCTACGCCTTCCGCGGCGCGACGATCCGCAACATCGAGGAATTCGAACGCGACTTCCCGAACGCGCGGACCGTGCTGCTGGAGCAGAACTACCGCTCGACCCAGACGATCCTGAACGCGGCGAACGCGGTCATCGCGCGAAACCCGAACAGGCGCGCGAAGCGGCTGTGGACCGATTCCGGTGACGGCGAGAAGATCGTCGGCTACGTCGCGGACAACGAGCACGACGAAGCGGCGTTCGTCGCGGGCGAGATCGACGCGCTGGCGGACAAGGGCGAAGCGGACTACTCCGACGTCGCCGTCTTCTACCGCACCAACAACCAGTCCCGTGTCTTCGAAGAGATCTTCATCCGCCTCGGCCTGCCGTACAAGGTCGTCGGCGGGGTGCGGTTCTACGAACGGCGCGAGGTCCGGGACATGCTCGCGTACCTGAGGGTGCTGGCGAACCCGGAGGACACCGTCAGCCTGCGCCGCATCCTCAACGTCCCCAAACGAGGCATCGGCGACCGCGCCGAAGCGGTCATCGCGACGTACGCCGAGCGCGAGCGCATCTCGTTCGCGCAGGCGTTGCGCGGTGCCGTCAATGGCGAGGTGCCGTTGCTGAACCCGCGCTCCGCCAAGGCGATCACCGGTTTCGTCGAGCTGATGGACGAGCTCGGCGAGGTCGTCCAGGGCGGCGCGGAAGTCGCCGACATCCTCGAAGCGGTCCTGGAGCGCACGGGCTATCGCGCGGAACTCGAGGAGTCCGAAGACCCGCAGGACGCGTCGCGGGTGGAGAACCTGACGGAACTCGTCACCGTCGCGCGGGAGTTCACCGAATTCACCACCGAGGTCGCCGGTCCGGACGGCGAACTCCCCGAAATCGACACCGCGGACCCCGGTGTGCCGGAGCCGGGCTCGCTGCCCGCGTTCCTGGAGCGGGTGTCGCTGGTGGCGGACGCGGATTCGGTCCCGTCGCCCGACGGCGGAGACGACGCTGACGGGCATGACGCGGGTGTGGTCACGCTGATGACCGTGCACACGGCGAAGGGCCTGGAGTACCCGGTCGTCTTCGGAACGGGCTGGGAAGACGGGATCTTCCCGCATATGCGCGCGCTCGGTGACCCGACCGAACTCGCCGAAGAGCGCCGGCTCGCCTACGTCGCGATCACGCGGGCGAGGAAGAGGCTGTACGTCTCCCGTTCGATGGTGCGCTCCGCTTGGGGCCAGCCGCAGATGAACCCGGCCTCGCGGTTCCTCGACGAGCTGCCCGCCGATCTGGTCGATTGGCGCAGGCTCGCGCCTTCCTCTTCTTCCGGCGGCTTCGGTTCGTCGGGTGGATCGCCGCGTGCCGCGACGACGTGGGGGAGCCGTGGCGGTGGCTCGTCGCCTTCGAGGTCGGCGAGCACGAGCCCGTTCGGCAAGGGCTGGAAGGACACCGTCGCGCTCAAACTGGACGTCGGCGACAGGGTCAGCCACGACAAGTACGGACTCGGGACCGTCGTCGCCTGCGACGGCGCGGGCCCCCGGGCCACGGCGACGATCGACTTCGGCGCCGCCGGCAAGGTCCGGCTGATGCTCATCGGCAGCGTCCCGATGGTCAAACTCTAGCCCTGACCTGCGGTTTCTTCGCCGCTCGCGAAAATTGTCGGACCCCTCCCGTATACCTGTGCCATCGAACACGAGTTCGATGCGCTGGGGTAGGCTGGAAGAGCCGGTGTGCCCCGTTCAGGAGGAGGGGGCGCAGCGGTGTGGACGGGGTCTTGTTTGGGGTTCTCTCGAGTGGGGTACTCGAGTACTTGCGGGGTGTTGAAGAAGGGGCGGGGACGGATCGGGGTCCGGAACCGCCGGAAGTGCTCAGGCTGGTCGCGGCCTGGCGCGCGTTACTGCGGACGCACGAACCGGACGGGGCCGGACGGTGCGTCGTATGCGGTCACGCGCGGCGATGGCTGTTCGGGCCGCGGCCAGCCGGGTGCCGGACTCGTTCCCGGGGACTTTTCGCCGGATGGCGGCCGATCGAACGGCGCCCGGCCGGTCTCTGCACCGTCTGGCAGATCGCCGTGGGGTACTTCGTCAGGAAGCGGGCCGACGGCGTCGCGTGAGGGCTTTGAGGGCCTCGAAGACCACATGTGCTCCGGGCCGGACGGCCTACGACGCTTCCCCGTGTGCTCGAAGCCGATGGCTTCAAAGCGGGAAGCGGAGGCGTGGAAGGCGCGCCAGAGCGTCGTTGCCCGGCGCGCCCTCATCGCGGGCGTAGCCACCGGAGTGGTGAAACGGTGTGGTGAAAGGAAAGCCGAGGCTCGATCAGCCGACGTTCACGCCACGGGCGGCGAGCCACGGGCGCGGGTCGATCTTCTTCGTGCCGTTCTGCCAGACCTCGAAGTGCAGGTGCGGGCCGGTGCTCTGACCACGGTTGCCGACCTCGGCGATCTCCTCGCCGCACTTGACCTTCTGGCCTTCGCGGACGGAGAACGAGTTCATGTGGCCGTAGACGTGGATGGTGCCGTCGGCGAGCTGGACCTTGACCCAGAGGCCGAAACCGCTGGCCGGGCCGGCTTCGATGACCGTGCCGTCGGAGGCCGCGACGATCGGCGTGCCGATCGGGGCCGCGATGTCGATGCCGAGGTGGCTCGTGCCCCACCGGGCGCCGAAGCCCGAGGTGAAGGTGCCCTTGGCGGGCATGCAGGTCTTGGGACGCTTGGCCTCTTCTTCGGCCTTGCGGGCCGCTTCGGCCTCACGCTTGACCCGGGCCTGGGTGATGCTGTTGTTCTCCGAGAGCTTCTGGGCTTCGGCGGAGGCGTTCGTCGACTGGCTCGTCGGCAGCAGCTCGGGTGCGCCACCACCGGCTCCGCCACCGAGGGCGAACGAGGCGCTCGCGTCCTGAGTGCTGGCCAGCGGCGTGACGGCGGCGTCGGAGGATTCCGAAACGGACTTCAGGGTCTGCCCGGCAGCGGCGGCCGCGAAGGCGCCGGCAGCGACGGCTGCGACCACGACACGACCGCGAAGAGCGGAGGACGGGGGCGACAGGCGGTGCGAGCCCCGGACGCGGACGACCGCACCATCCAGTGCGTTCTCGAGCGCCGGGGAAGGAGCTTGGCCGCCGGGGGAGCGGTGTGAAGCCAAGACGGGGCCTTCCATGTTCGGGGAGTCGGATCAAGAGCCCGGGCGGGGGATCCCGGTGAAGAACCTCGGGGGTGGTTCGTTCGGTGCTCTCATTCGTGATCTGACTGTAATGGGGACCCCGGGACAGTAACGAAGCGGCACCCCGATCAGCAAGATCTGGCGGCGCTCTCGGCCGATCGGGCGACGGTGATCTGGCCGTTGTCCAGTGAAAATTACCCAAAGTTAGAGGAGGTTTACTCGCAACCATGTGACTTGCGTTACAAGATCAGAGGGCTGTTCGGGCGTATCGGAGGGCCGAAAAGAAGGCAAACGAGGGAAATAAGCGGTTGCCCGACGGTGTTGAAGGAGGTCTACCCGGACTGGGCGGACTTATGCGCCTGTGTCGTCAGGGGCCGCCGGGGGCAGGAAAACCGCGAACCGGACCTAGCGGACGGCGTCCAGGCCTCTTCAGTGGCCTGGCCCAGCGCCGGTGAGACCTGCGGCGCGCCCTGCTGCCGGGCCATGCCCACTACGGCTTGCTAGCGTCGCCGTCGATGACTTCGCGCTCACGGCACCCTGGCGATTCCGCCGGGCAAGCCGTCCCCGGTACCGCGTCCGCCGAACTTCTCCGGAGCGAACCGGGCCCCCGCCCGCGAGCGCTCCTGCTGTCGGCGGGGCTGGTGTCGGCCGGTGCGGTAGCGCTGGCCGCCGGCGCGCTGCTGCCCGTCATCCAGGGCGGTTCGCCCGGTTTCATCGCCGCTCCGCTACTGGTCGTGCTGGCCTTGGCGCCCGCGGCGGCCGTGCTCTACGCGCTGGCCACCGGACGCTCAGGGCTCGCGGCTGGGCTGGTCCTCGGGCTCACCGCGCTCGCGCCCGGACGGCTGCTGCTGGATCTGCAGCTGCTCGCCGACGGCTCCCTCGCCGCGCGCCCGGAACTGTTCCTCGCCGACAGGCTGCTCGCGCTGCCTCCGGCGGGACCGGGGCTGTGGCCGCTGGTGGCGGGCCATCTGCTCACGCTCGCGGCCGGCGCGTTCGCCGCCGGGGCCGCCCGCGACGAGGCGGAACTGGCGGGCGAGCTCGACGGACGGCGCCGCTGGCGGCTGCTCGGGCCAGTGCTCGGTGTGGCGGGCGGGGTCGGCCTGCTCCTCGCGCCGTTCGGTTCGGGCAACGCGTACCTGCTGGCCAAGAACGCCTTCGAGGGCCCGACCGTCGCGATGGCCGGATACCTGTTGCTCGCGGCCTTGCTGCCGCTGACCGCGCTCGTGGCGGTGAGTTCGCCCTCGGCCGAGGTCGGCAAGGGCGGATTCGCCGGAGCGGGGCTGGCCGCGCTCGCGGTCGGTGTCCCGCCCGTGATCGCGGGACTGGTCGTGGACCGGCTTTCGGTCGCGCCGGGTTCGGTGGTCGTGACCGTCGCGGGCATGGCGCTGGTGGGGCTGGCCTTCACCCGGTTCGACGTCACGGAAACGCGCGAGGCCGTCACCGGGGACATGGCGGGCGAGGCCAAGCTGCCGGGGCTGTTCTGGTGGCGGCTGGCCACCGGCGGTCTGGCTCTGCTCGCCGCCGCGGCCGCGGCGGCGGGTGCGCTGGCCCCGGTGCTGAAGGCCAATGGTCCGACGCCGGTACCCGAGACACCGGCGCGCTGGCTGCTGCTCGGCGCCGCGGTCGTGCTCGCCGTGCCCGCGCTGTTCGTCTTCGTGCCGCGGCTCTCGGCGTTCGCCAGGGGAGTCGTCGCGGCCACGTGGGCGGGTGTCGTCCTCGCGGGCGCGGCGGTGCTGAGCGCGGCCCTGTCCGTGACCGAGGACAAGGCGGTGGACCCGGCGCTGTTCGGCGTCGACCTGCCGTTGCCGGACAAGGTCGGCTTTTCGGCGGGCCCCGGCGTCACGTGGACGTTCGTCGCGCTCGTGCTGGCGGCCGTGGCCGCCCTCGCCGCGGTGATCACCGGCGTCGTGGAGCGCGACGTCTCCGACGATGACGACAACGCGGAACTGGACACCGGCCTCGACGGAACGCGGGCCGGCGGGAATGTGCTCACCCCGCTCGTCGCGGCGGCGATACTGGCGATCGCCGCGTTCGGCTCGCCGGTGTTCACCGCGCCCGGCTACACCGCTCCCGGGCTGTGGTCGGACTTCGGCGCGGCGTCGTGGGGCCTGCTCGGCGCGCTCGCGGTCGTCCTCGGCCTGTACGCGCTCGTTCCGCGCTCCCGGCCGGCCGCGGCGGCTTCCGCCTTGGCCGGGGCCGCGCTGGTGCTCGGCCTGCGCGCGGCGGAACTCCCACTGGTCGGCTCGGAGTACGACGGCTCGTCGGCCGGGATCGGGTTCTGGCTCGCGCTGGGCGGTGCCGCCGTCACCCTCGTCACGGCCGGGATGGCCGTCGCGGGCGCACGGCGGGCCGGATGACGCGCCGTCTTCTTCGCGTCGTGTTGGCCGAGTTCGACGTCGAGGAAGGCGCGGCGGTCGCTCTCGGACGGTTGCTGCGTGATGACGGCGTCGAGGTCGTCTATGCCGGGCGCCTCGACACGGTCGACCAAATGGCCAGGACGGTCGAACAGGAGGATCCCGACATCCTCGGCGTCCTGTGCGGCGCGAGCGAACCGGAGGGGCTGGCCGACGCCGTCCCCGGCGTTCTTCTCTTCGCGGTCGGTAACGGCCCGAGCGGGTTCGAGAACGCCTTCGAAAGCCTGGAAGACGCGGCGAACTGGGTCTCCGGTGTGCGGTCTCACACCGTGGAAACACCGTCTGACCGCGTACGGTGACCGACTTCACCAGGTGCGGAGTCCCCTGCTTCTGCGCAGGTCGCTAACCTCGACTGGTCCGACAGCGCGGTCCGGCAACGGACCACCACAGTGGCGTGTCGTCAGGAGACTGGAGTAGTGGACCTCTACGAGTACCAGGCGAGGGATCTCTTCGCCGCCCACGGAGTACCGGTTCTGCCGGGTGCCGTGGCAAACACCCCCGAAGAAGCCAAGGCCACCGCCGAGAAGATCGGCAACCAGGTCGTCATCAAGGCCCAGGTCAAGACCGGCGGCCGCGGCAAGGCGGGCGGCGTCAAGCTGGCCCAGACGCCGGATGAGGCCGCCGAGAAGGCCGAGGCGATCCTCGGCCTGGACATCAAGGGCCACATCACGCGTCGCGTGCTGGTGGCCGAAGCCTCGGACATTTCCGAGGAGTACTACTTCTCCT
The DNA here is from genome assembly GCF_900105055.1 of Amycolatopsis lurida. NCBI lineage: Bacteria > Bacillati > Actinomycetota > Actinomycetes > Pseudonocardiales > Pseudonocardiaceae > Amycolatopsis > Amycolatopsis lurida. The sequence goes on along the minus strand of NZ_FNTA01000004.1, from coordinate 3,183,608 downwards.
TCCTGCTGGACCGTGCGAACCGCACCTTCCTCGCGATGGCTTCCGCCGAAGGCGGCGTGGAGATCGAGCAGCTGGCCGTCGAGCGTCCCGAAGCGCTCGCGAAGATCCCGGTCGACGCGATCGCCGGTGTCGACAAGGCGAAGGCCGTCGAGATCCTGACCGCGGGCAAGTTCCCGGAGAAGATCGTCGACGAGGCCGCCGACGTCGTCGTGAAGCTCTGGGAGACCTTCGTCTCCGAGGACGCCACGCTGGTCGAGGTCAACCCGCTGGTTCGTGACCCGCAGGACAAGATCATCGCCCTCGACGGCAAGGTCACCCTCGACGAGAACGCCTCGTTCCGTCAGCCGGGCCACGAGGCCCTGGTCGACAAGGACGCGGAGAACCCGCTCGAGGCGAAGGCCAAGGCCAAGGACCTCAACTACGTCAAGCTCGACGGCGAGGTCGGCATCATCGGCAACGGCGCGGGCCTCGTGATGTCCACGCTGGACGTCGTGGCGTACGCGGGCGAGAAGCACGGTGGCGTCAAGCCCGCCAACTTCCTCGACATCGGCGGCGGCGCTTCGGCCGAGGTCATGGCGGCCGGTCTGGACGTCATCCTCAACGACACCGACGTGAAGAGCGTCTTCGTCAACGTCTTCGGTGGCATCACCGCTTGCGACGCGGTCGCGAACGGCATCGTCGAAGCGCTGAAGATCCTGGGCGACGAGGCCACCAAGCCGCTCGTCGTGCGGCTGGACGGCAACAACGTCGTCGAGGGACGTCAGATCCTTGCCGACGCGAACCACCCGCTCGTCACCGTGGTGGACACAATGGACAACGCGGCCGACAAGGCCGCCGAGCTCGCCGCGGCAGGTGCGTGAGATGTCGATCTTCATCAACGAGAACAGCAAGGTCATCGTCCAGGGGCTCACCGGCTCCGAGGGCATGAAGCACGCGACCAAGATGCTGAAGTCCGGCACGAACATCGTGGGTGGCGTCAACGCCCGCAAGGCCGGCCAGACCGTCTCCATCGAGGGCAAGGACCTCACCGTGTTCGGCACGGTCGAGGAGGCCATCAAGGAGACCGGCGCCGACGTTTCGGTCATCTTCGTGCCGCCGAAGTTCGCCAAGGACGCGGTCATCGAGGCGATCGACGCCGAGATCCCGCTCGCCGTGGTGATCACCGAGGGCATCCCGGTGCACGACTCGGCCTACTTCTGGGCGCACGCGGTCGCGACCGGCAACAAGACCCGCATCATCGGGCCGAACTGCCCCGGCGTGATCAGCCCCGGCAAGTCGAACGCGGGCATCATCCCGGCCGACATCACCGGTGCCGGCCCGATCGGTCTCGTGTCGAAGTCGGGCACGCTGACCTACCAGATGATGTACGAGCTGCGTGACATCGGTTTCTCGACCGGTGTCGGCATCGGCGGAGACCCGGTCATCGGCACGACGCACATCGACGCCCTCGAGGCGTTCGAGGCCGACCCCGAGACCAAGGTCATCGTGATGATCGGCGAGATCGGTGGCGACGCCGAAGAGCGTGCCGCGGCCTACATCAAGGACAACGTGACGAAGCCGGTCGTCGGCTACGTCGCGGGCTTCACCGCGCCCGAGGGCAAGACGATGGGCCACGCCGGCGCCATCGTCTCCGGCTCCTCCGGCACGGCGGCCGCCAAGAAGGAGGCCCTCGAGGCCGCCGGCGTCAAGGTCGGGAAGACCCCGAGCGAGACCGCCGTCCTGGCGCGCGAGCTGTACAACAGCCTCTGATCTTCGGAGACTGACGCTTTCCCCGGCGGGCCGGGCACCTTCACCGGTGCCCGGCCCGCCTCTTTGCGTCCGGATCGCGATTAGCCCGCTAAACGCACGTCGGTGCGGACCTGCGTTTAGCCCCCTAATCGCGATCCGGACGTCGCCGAGGGGTTCCGCACGGAACCTGACCGGGTGTAGAGACGTCTCAGAGCCCGAGGCGTGGGGTGACCGCGTGTGCGCTAGCGTTCGAGCATCACAGCCGCCTCGTTTGTCCCGGGAGTTCCGCGCGCCCCGGGGTGCCGGTCGAACGACAGGAGAGCATTCGGATGTCCTATCCCAGCGGTGGGCCCGGCTACCCCCAGCAGGGTGGCGGCCAGCAACACCCCAACCCCGGCTCGGGAGCCTTTCCGCAGCAGCAGGCGCCGTCACCGGCGACTCCGCTGAACCTGGCGTTGCTGCTCGCGCTCGCCGTCACGGTCCTCGGGCTGGTGCAGTTCTTCATCGGTTTCTCCGACGAGGCCGACGCCGCCGGGCAGGTCTCGCTCTTCCTCCTGATCAGCGGTCTGCTCGCGGCCTTGCACGCGCTGCCGCGTGGCCCGAAGACGCTGCCGTTCGCCGCGCTGTTCAGCGTCATCGGCGCGTTCGGGGCACTGGACCTGGTCATCGGTTACGGGAGCGGCCGTGAGGACATCTCGGTCCCCGGCATCCTCACCGTGGTCCTGATCCTCGGCATCCTGCAGATGCTGGTCGCGGTCGCCGCGCTGCTGTTCGAGCACGACGTCATCAAGCTGCCCGCCGCGAAGCCGCAGCAGCAGGCGCCGCAGGCCCCCTACAGCCAGCAGTTCCCGCAGCAGGGCCCGCAGGGTCCGTTCGGCCAGCAGGCTCAGCAGGGCCCGGCCGCCACGCAGGTCCAGCCGTTCCCCGGTTCGGGCCAGCAGGGGCCGCAGCAGGGTGAGCAGTCCGGCCCGTTCTCGCAGCCGGGCGGGTTCCAGCCGCCGGTCACGCAGCCGCCGGGCCAGCAGGCCACGACGTACGCGCCGCAGCAGGGCCAGTTCTTCCAGCAGCCGCCGTCCTCCTCGTCGGAGTCGGGCCAGAACCCGGGCACGCCGCCCGGTGGTTTCGGCAAGCAGAGCTGACCTCTCGCACGAAAAAACACCCGCTGTGACTCTCCGTGTCACAGCGGGTGTTTTTCTTTTCCGGGTTACCCGACCGGGTGGGTTGGGCCACGTGCGAAGACGGGGGGCGGCGTGCCTCACCCGGACGGCCCAGTCCGGATGTCATGGTGCGGTTCATGAAGCTGCTCACCCGCGACGAACGCCCGCCGGGCGAAGAGCCGGTGAGCGACCTCGTCCCCGAGCTGGAGGTCTCCAGGGCGAAGCGGGTTCGTGTGTTGCTCGCGGCGGCCTGCGCGCCCCTGTTGTTCTCCTTCACCGCCATCGCGGCCGTTCTCGCGATGGTTTCGTTCGCCGCCGACCGGTCCCGGTTCTCCGCCACCGGCTCCCTGCTCGCCGCCGGCCCCGGCTGGCTCGCCTCGTGGCAGGTGGAGCTCGACCTCGGCGGTCATCCGCTCGGCGTGCTGCCGCTGCTCCCGACGCTCGTCGTCGGCTGGCTCGTGGCGCGGGCGGCCGCGCGCGCCGCCAGGAGGGGCGGCGGCCGGACCCCGGCGGACGCCATTCCGGTAGTGACGGTGATCGCCGGCGCCCATGCCCTGTTCGGTGTGCTCGTCGCCCTGCTGGCGGGCGGATCGCCGATCGACGTGAACCCACTGACCGCCTTCTGCGTGCCGGGCCTCCTCGCCGGACTCGCCGCCATCGCGGGAGTCGCCAGGGTCTGCGGGCTTCCGGCCGCGGTGCGGGACCGGTTCGACCCGGTGGCCGTCCAGGGCCTGCGGGCGGGTGCGCTCGGCCTCGCCGCGTTGATCGCCTGTGGTGCCGTGGTGTTCACCGCGGCCACCGCGCTCTCGTGGTCCACTGTGGACAGTCTGTTCGGGCCGGGACTCGGGGCGAGCTTCGGCCTGTTCGTGCTTTCCGTCGCCTATCTGCCGAACGCGGTCGTCGCCGCGCTGTCGTTCACCACCGGGCCGGGTTTCTCGGTCGGTTCGCTGACGGTCGGGATGTTCGGCTACCAAGAAGGGCAGCTGCCGGGGGTGCCGGTGCTGGCGGGGGTCCCGTCGCACCATGCCGTCTGGTGGCCCGCGTTGCTGCTCCTGCCCGCGCTGGTCGGCGCGCTGGTCGGCTGGCGGATCCGCGCGATCGACGAGGATCCGATGCTGCGGATGCGGGCGGTCGCCGTCGCCGGCGCGCTCGTCGCGTTCGGCTGCGTCATCCTCGGGACCCTTGCCGGTGGCAGGCTGGGAGACGGGCCGTTCGATCCGGTCAGCGTGCCGGTCGGGGTCGCGTCGGTGATCGCCTTCTGCTGGATCGTCGTCCCCGGCGGATTCGTCGCGTTCTTCGCCGGAGCGCACGAGGCCCCAGAACCACCGGGTGAACCCGAGGTCGAAGACATCGCCGAAGCCGGCGAAGAACCCGTCGAGTCCGAATCCGAAGAACCGGCGGAGGAACCCGAAGCCGAGCTCGACGAGGAATTCGACGACGAAGCCGAAGAGGAACTCGCCAGGGAACTGGGCGAGGACCTCGACGAGACCCCGGCGGAACCAGCGGTCGAGCCGGAGCCCGAGCCCGAAGGTGCCGTCGACGACGCTGTGACCGAATCCACCGAGGGGTCCGGCGACGAAAGCGCCCCCGGCGACGACCGTTAGGGTTGTCGCGACCAGGTGAAGCGCTGTACGCCCGAGTGCGTACCGCCGTGGCAAGGAGCCCGTTCTGGCTAGTCGGTTGGACCTGCCCACTCCGGTGAAGCTCGTCGTCCTCGCGTCCGGTTCCGGCACGCTGCTGCAAGCCGTGCTGGACGCGGTCGAAAAGCCGAACTTCCCGGCGAAGGTGGTCGCCGTCGGAGCGGACCGCGCCGGGATCGAGGCGCTCACCCGGGCCGAACGCGCCGGCGTGCCGTCGTTCGCCGTGCGGATGGCCGACCACCCCGACCGTGCGGCGTGGGACAAAGCGATCACCGAAGCCGTCGCCGCCTATCAGCCGGACCTGGTCGTCTCGGCCGGGTTCATGAAGATCCTCGGCGCCGAATTCCTCGAGCGGTTCCCCGGCCGCGTCATCAACACACATCCGGCGTTGCTGCCGTCGTTCCCCGGCGCGCACGCCGTGGCCGACGCGCTGGCGATGGCCGTCAAGGTCACCGGGTCGACGGTCCATTTCGTCGACGCCGGAGTCGACACCGGGCCGATCATCGCGCAGGAGCCGGTGATCGTGGAGCCCGACGACGACGAGCACGTCCTGCACGAGCGGATCAAGGCCGTGGAACGCAGGCTCCTGGTGGAAACGATCGAAAAGCTCGGCCGGAGCGGGTGCGCGGTCGAGGGACGAAAGGTGAGGTTTTCGTGAGTACCGCACAGGGACAGCGTCCCGTCCGGCGCGCGCTGATCGGCGTCTCCGACAAGGCCGGCCTGCTCGAACTCGCCACCGGGCTGCATGCGGCGGGTGTCGAGATCGTGTCGACCGGTGGCACGGCGAAGGTCATCGCGAACGCCGGGGTGCCGGTGACGCCGGTCGAAGAGGTCACCGGGTTCCCGGAGTCCCTCGACGGCCGGGTCAAGACGCTGCACCCGCGCGTGCACGCGGGCCTGCTCGCCGACCGTGATCGTCCGGAGCACGTCGAGCAGCTCAAGCAGCTCGACATCGCGCCGTTCGACCTGCTCGTGGTCAACCTGTACCCGTTCACGCAGACCGTCGCTTCGGGCGCGAGCCCTGAAGACTGTGTCGAGAACATCGACATCGGCGGTCCGGCGATGGTGCGCGCCGCGGCGAAGAACCACAACAGCGTCGCCGTCGTGGTCGACCCCGCCCGTTACGAGTGGGTGCTGGAGCGTGTCGCCGCGGGCGGTTTCGAGCTGGCCGACCGCAAGCGGCTCGCCGCGCAGGCCTACGCGCACACGGCGGCGTACGACACCGCCGTCGCCGCGTGGTTCGCGAACGTCTACGCGCCCGCGGACGACTCCGGTTTCCCGGACTTCACCGGTGCTTCCTGGGAGCGCGGCGACGTGCTGCGCTACGGCGAGAACCCGCACCAGAAGGCCGCGCTGTACAAGCACTGGCGGCCGGGCCTCGCGCACGCGGAACAGCTGCACGGCAAGGCCATGTCGTACAACAACTACGTCGACACCGACGCCGCGCGCCGTGCCGCCTACGACTTCGAGGCCCCGGCCGTCGCGATCATCAAGCACGCCAACCCGTGCGGGATCGCGGTCGGCGAGGACATCGCCGAGGCGCACCGGAAGGCGCACGCGTGCGACCCCGTTTCGGCCTACGGCGGGGTGATCGCGACCAACCGGCCGGTGAGCCGCGAGGCCGCCGAGCAGATCTCCGAGGTGTTCACCGAGGTCGTCCTGGCGCCGGACTTCGACGCCGAGGCGCTGGAGATCCTTCAGCGCAAGAAGAACGTGCGGCTGCTGAAGCTGCCCGCGATCACGTCGCCGGATCCGATCGAGTTCCGGCCGATCTCCGGCGGCATGCTGGTGCAGACCGTCGACACGATCGCCGCCGAGGGCGACGACCCGGCGAACTGGACCCTGGCCACCGGCGCGCCCGCCGACGAGCGGACGCTGGCCGACCTCGAGTTCGCGTGGCGTTCGCTGCGCGCGGTGAAGTCGAACGCGATCCTGCTGGCGAACGACGGCGCGACCGTCGGCGTCGGCATGGGCCAGGTCAACCGGGTCGACTCCTCGCGGCTCGCGGTGTCGCGTGCGGGCGACCGTGCGAAGGGCTCCGTCGCTGCTTCGGACGCCTTCTTCCCGTTCCCGGACGGGCTCGAGGTCCTGCTGGAGGCCGGCGTCCGCGCCGTCGTCCAGCCGGGGGGCTCGATCCGCGACGCCGAGGTCATCGCCGCCGCCGAGGCCGCCGGGGTCACCCTGTACCTCACCGGCACGCGCCACTTCGCCCACTGACGCCGACCTGCGTTTAGCGGGCTAATCGCGATCCGGGCCCGGACCTGCGTTTAGCCCCCTAATCGCGATCCGGGGCGACCGCGGACGGGACCACGGCATTCCTCTGGTGCCCGGTCCCGGCCGTCGTGCCATGCTGGCCGCGGATCGCGGTTAGCCCGCGAAACGCAGGTCCGGGCGCGCGTCGCCTTTAGCGGGCTAAACGCGACGCGGACGTAGGCGAATCGGTAGGGGAGGATCGGTGCACCAGCCGCCGCAGGGGTACGGCCAGGGGCCGGGTCACGGCCCGCCACCTGGGCAGGGTTACGGGCAGCAGCCGGGTTACGGCCCGCCTCAGCCCGGCTACGGTCCGCCGCCCGGGTATGGCCCGCCCGGCTACGGGCCGCCACCCAAGAAGAAAAAGACCGGGCTGATCGTCGGCCTGATCGTGGGCGGCGTGGTCCTTCTCGGGCTGGGCATCCCAGGCGGCATCTTCGCGTCGGAGTACTACTCGTCGGTCGGCAAGGCGCCGGTCTCGCAGCAGCCGCCCGCCGAGTGCACGCTCTCGCCGGAGCTCCTGAGCAAGACGTTCACCAACAGCTTCCAGGGCGTCCGGGACAACGAGATCAAGGCGGGCGACATCGTCACCAAGCAGCAGGGCTGTTCCTGGCTGCCGCCGGAGAGCGACAACGTCCACGACCGCGCCCTCCAGATCACGGTGTACCGCTACGAGGGGCCGAACGCCGAGAAGCGCGCCTCGGAGTCGTCCCCCGGGTCGGCCGCGCCGTCCGAGCGTCAACAGCAGGTGCAGGGCATCGGGGAGAAGGCGGTTCTCGTCTCCCTCGACACCGACAGCGCCTTCAGCGGCGCTGAGCTCCGGGTCACCCAGGGCGTGTACGTCGTCATCGTCACCTACAAGGGATGGGACAAAGGGTTCTTCACGAACTCGCCGATTCCGCCCGCGGAGTCCGCCGAAGTGGCGAAGTCCGTGGGCGCGGAGCTCGTGAAGAACCTGCCCCGCTAGGCGTACAGGTCGTTCAGCCAGGCCGTCCACGCCTTCTCGGCCTCGCCCGCGTCGGCGTCTTCGGCGAACAGGTGGTGCCCGATGCCGACAGGCCAGCCCCAGGCGTTCCGGCCGTAGAAGCGGTACAGCGCGTCTTCGGTTCGGACGCCGATGAAGGCCGGTGTCAGATAGTCGACGACGCCCTCGACGCCGGGGATGTCGAGGTACACCCGGTCACCCGCGGCCTTCGCGCCTATCGCCGCCCGCACGGCCTCGAACGCCTCCGGGGCCTTCGACACTTCGGGCGCGTCGGTCTTGAAGTACTTCGCCGGACGCCGGTTGAAGTGCGTCAGGTATTCGCCCAGCGAGTGGTGGTAGAACGACGTGTGCTGACGGCACGCGTCGTATTCGACGTCCCAATCGTCGAGGACGGTGGTGTGCTCGTAGCGCAGGTACGTGCCCCCGTCCCTCGGTTCGAGGACGTATTCGAGCGTGTTGAACCAGCCGCTCTCGTCTTCCGCGTAGGTGACGAAGCGCTGTGACGGCTTCCAGACGGTGACCATGCCGCCGTCGGGGGTGAGGCCGGACTCGGCGCCGCCGTCCCGGGGTTCGTACTGGATCGGCCAGAGCCAGCCGCCGCTGCCCGTGGTGATCGCGGCCCAGGTGTCGGCGGGTGTGGTGGGGAGGAAGCCCTCGAAGCGGACCTCGGATTCCTTCGCCATTTCTGTCCCTCTCTCGTCAGCCCTTTACAAGAGCGACGCCTGGCCAGGGGCGCTTTCGACAACCGGATCGCGTTTAGCCCGCTAAAGTCGATGTGACACAGGTCACATTCTGGAGTGTCGAAGTGCACCGGGCGGCGGCGTCCCTGGGGTGTCCGCGAAGACGGCGACCCGAGGAGAGCGACATGCAGCAGAACACGATCGACGAGATCCTGAACCGCCCGCTCAGCCAGGAACTCCTGGCCCGTGACCTGGCGCGGCTGGCCTACACCGCGCTCGACGGCACGCCGCGGTCCATTCCGATCGGCATCCACTGGAACGGCGAGGAGATCGTCATGTGCACCCCGACGAACGCCCAGAAGCTGCCGGCATTGCGCCGCAACCCCGCCGTCGCGCTGACGATCGACACCGAATCGCACCCGCCGAAGATCCTGCTCCTCCGTGGCACCGTCGAACTGGACTACGTCGACGGCATCCCCGACGAGTACCTGCAGTGGAGCGGTACCTACGAGATGACGCCCGAGCAGCGGGTCGAGTGGGAGGAAAACGTGCGGTCGCTCTACGACGGCATGGTCCGCGTCGTGATGACCCCGACCTGGGTCAAGCTCATCGACTTCGAGACCACCCTGCCTTCCGCCGTCGAAGAGCTCATCCGCCGGAAGAGTGCCTGACATGACCCTCAAGAAGCTGGAAGGCGATCCACGGACGGAGTTCGTTCTGGCCGTCTACGACCAGCTGTCCTAGGGCGGGAACCGGGCTGATCTGGCTCACCCGCGTCGGGACGCCGGCAGGACGTGGACGGCCGCCCGTCGTCACGCTGCACCCGATCGGCGACACGAGCGGACCTACGGCGATCGTGTCGATTCCCTCCGGCGGCTGTTCGCGCATCAGGGAGGCCAGTGCCGGCACACCGCCGCGGAGGAACTGACGGCGTCGCGGGTGTTGCGAGGCCGGGCGCCGGCCGGGAGTTCCGCACCCCCGTTCCGGCACCGCTTCCTCGCTAGGGCCGATCGCGGAACCGGTCCGTCGCCGCCAGCAACGCGGCCAGGATGCCGGGTTCGTCGTACACGTGCCCGGCGTCCGGCACGATCACCAGTTCCGACTCCGGCCATGCCTTGTGCAGGTCCCACGCGGAAACCGCGGGCGTGGCGAGGTCGTACCGCCCCTGCACGATCACGCCGGGTATGTCCTTCAACACGGTGGCCTCCCGGATCAGCTGTCCTTCCTCGAGCCACCCGTTGTTCACGAAATAGTGGTTCTCGATGCGGGCGAACGCCAGCGCGTACTCCGGCACGGCGAAATCCGCCACCCGTTCGGGCTGGGGGAGCAGGGTGCCCGTCGCGCCCTCCCAAGTGCTCCACGCGACGGCGGCAGGCCCGTGCACCGCGGGGTCGGGGTCGGCGAGCAGCTTCGCGTACAACTCGACGGGATCGCCGTCGAGGCCGGCGATCGGCGCCGTGAACTTCTCCCACAGGTCCGGGAAGACGTTCGCCGCGCCACCCCGGTAGTACCAGTCCACTTCGGACGAACGCAGCGTGAAGACCCCGCGCAGCACCAGTTCCGCCACCCGTTCCGGGTGTTTTTCGGCGTACGCCAACGCCAGCGTCGACCCCCAGGATCCGCCGAACACCTGCCACCGCGGGATGTCCAGCGACTTCCGCAGGCGTTCCATGTCGTCGACGAGATGCCAGGTCGTGTTCGACGAAAGGTCTTCCGACTCCGACGCGTGCGGCAGCGACCGCCCGCACCCGCGCTGGTCGAACAGGACGATCCGATAGGCGGACGGGTCGAACAGCCGGCGGTGCGACGGTGAACAGCCGCCGCCGGGGCCGCCGTGCAGGAACACCACGGGCTTGCCGCCGGGGTTCCCGCATTCCTCCCAGTACACGAGGTTGCCGTCGCCGGTGTCCAGGTGGCCTGACGCGTGGGGCTCGATCTCCGGGTACATGTGCCTATTGTCGGGCACGCGGCGCGGTTCACGGCTCGCTGGACAACGGCGGTCCGGTCTCGTGAGTGGTAAGGACGGTTCTAACCGTCCTTACCACTCACGAGGCTTCATTCCCCGTGGTAGCGCAGGCCGGTGCGCTTCAGGACGACCCAGCGCTCACCGGGCCGGTCCGCCACGACCGGATACCACCGCGGCGCGACCGCGGCGGTCAGCTCTTCACCTCGTTCGATGAGGGAGCTCACCGCGGGTTCACCCACCACGATGAGCGCGGACCAGTCGACGTGCGCCAGCAGATTGTCCTCGGTGACGCCGAACCGTTCCTCCAGAACCGTGACCAGGTCGTGCCCGGTGTCCGGACCGGACTGGACTTCGCTGACGTCAGGCACTTCTTCGACTACGACGGCCTCGTCGTAGTCCTCGTAGTCTTCATCTTCTTCTTCGTCCTCGCGTTCTTCGGACCAGACGTGGTGATCGAGCCGCGAGATGCTGTTGCTCAGGTCGAAGGCCTGTTCGTCGGTCATGACCAGGGTCACGGTGTGGCCTTCGGTCAACGTGAACGTCAGTTCGGCCTCCGGGTGGCCACTGGTGCCGGGCTTCGCCTCGACCATGCCCGCCACGGTGCCCGCCAGCGCCGTGGGCGCCGGGCTCGTGCCCCAGTCCAGCGACGGCAGGTTCGCAGCCATCTCCAGCACGCACGTCGCGGCGGTCCAGAACGCGTCCTTGTCCTGGAAGTCCTTGCGGCTGCTGGTCAGGGTCCGCCCGCCGCCCAGCGGCTCGGTGCGGGCGTCCACCTGGCCCCGTCCGGTCCCGTTCTCCCAGATCGCGGTGACCGTGACCCGGTTGGCCAGGCGTTTGCGGTAGTTCTCGATATGGCCTTCCCTGGCGAGTTCCCAGCCGTTCACCGTCTCGGGCCAAGCGTCGTCCACTGCGGGTTTTCCTTTCTTGACACGGCGATTCCGGACATCGGACGTGACAGGTCCGGTGATCGTTCCGGCTCGCTTGACAACCGCTGCGCCACCCGGTCTACTGGAGGCATCGAACAAGCGTTCGATGTGCCGCCTTCCCCGTGGCACGCCGTCGCCGTCCACAAAGGACGGTCTAGGTGTCGTGGGGAGGCGAGGTCCGGTGACAGCGGAGGTGGTCGAGGCGCGGGCCTTGCCGTTGGCGAGGCTGGCGGCTTTGCCAGGAGTGAGCACGGCCAGTGGCGTGGCTTCCGCGGCCGAACACGCGAGGACGACGGGAAGGGTGCTCCCGGTGTCCCCGGCGTTGTCCGGTCTGCTGCCCGCCGCGGGGCTCCGGCGCGGGAGCACCGTTTCGGTGCTGGGGTCCACGTCATTGATGCTCACCCTGCTGGCCGCCGCGACCGCCGGCGGTGCGTGGGCGGTCGCGGTCGGCCTGCCCGCGCTCGGGGTGGTCGCCGCCGCGGAACTCGGGGTCGAGGTGGGCAGGCTGGCGCTGGTCCCCCGTCCCGGTGCCGAGTTCCCGGCGGTGACCGCGGCGCTGCTCGACGGTTTCGACCTCGTGGTCGTCGGGCCGGGGCTCGCCCGGCCCGAGGTGGCGAGAAGGTTGTCCGCCCGCGCGCGTAACCGTGGATCGGTGCTGCTTTCGCTGGGCTCCTGGCCCGGTGCTGAGGTCGAACTGAGCTGTCGTCGCACGCGATGGACGGGCTTCACCGGCGGTGGCGCGGGCCATCTGCGCACTCGTGAGGTGGAGGTGCGGGCGGGTGGCCGGGGTGCGGCCGCCCGGCCGATGTCGGCTTTGCTGCGGTTCCCCGGCCAGGGCGAGGTCGAGCGGGCGGACTTCCCCGCGACCAGGTGGGGGACGGCGTGAATCTGCCTGTGCGCATGCTGGTGTTGTGGTGCCCGGACTGGCCCGCGGTCGCCGCCGCGGCCGTCGCGGGCGAACCCGTCGGCCGCCCCGCCGCGGTCTTCTCGGCGAACCGGGTGGTCGCCTGCACCGCGGTGGCCAGGGGATACGGCGTCCGCCGCGGGATGCGGCGGCGCGAGGCCCAGTCCTGCTGCCCGGATCTGGCGGTCTTCGGCGAGGACGACGGTCGTGACGCCCGGCTCTTCGAGTCCGTCGCACGGGCCGTGGAGGAGCTGGCCGTCGGTGTCGAGGTGGTCCGCCCGGGGATCGTCGCCGTCCCGGTCGACGGCGCGGCCGGCTACTTCGGCGGTGAGCACGGCCTTCTCGAAAGACTCGTGGACGAGGTGTCCGTGGCGGCGGGAGTAGAAAGTCAGGTCGGCGTCGCCGACGGCCTGTTCGCCGCGACGCTCGCCGCCCGCCGGTCGACGCTGGTCGAACCCGGTGGGACGGCGGAATTCCTGGCGCCGTTGCCCATCCGCGAGCTCGATCAGCCCGAAGCGGGCCGCGCCGAGCTGGTCACCTTGCTCAAGCAGCTCGGCCTGCACACGCTGGGCGCCTTCGCGGCGCTCGACGAAAGCGACGTTTCCGCGCGCTTCGGGGCGGAGGGTGTGCTCGCGCACCGGCTGGCGCGAGGACGGTCCGAACGTCCGCCGTCGCGTCGGCGGCCACCACCGGAACTCTCCCTGGCGAAGGCGTTCGACCCGCCGATCGACCGGGTGGACGCCGCCGCGTTCGTGGCGAAAGGACTCGGCGAACGCTTCCACGCCGGGCTCGCCGCGCACGGGCTGGCCTGCACCCGGCTCGGCATCTATGCCACCACCGAGACCGGCGAGCAGCTCGGCCGGGTGTGGCGCTGCGCCGAACCGCTGACTCCGCTCGGTGTCGCGGACAGGGTGCGCTGGCAGTTCGAAGGCTGGCTGAAAGCCAAGGACCGCCCCAACTCCGGAGTCGTGCGGTTGCGGCTGGAGCCGGAGGAGACGGTCGAAGGGCGGTCGCTGCAGCTCGGCTTGTGGCAGGCGGGCGCGACGGGTGTGCTGCGTCCGTCCACAGAGGACGAAGGGCTGTCCGGTGAGCGTGCCGGCCGCGCCTTGGTGCGGGTGCAGGGGTTGCTCGGTCCGGAGAGCGTCTTCACCGCGGTGCTCGACGGCGGTCGCGACCCCGCCGAGCGGGTCCGGCTGGTGCCGTGGGGCGACAGGCGGGAGAAGTCGGCGCAGGCGGACGCGAACTGGGCGGGGCGGCTCCCGTCGCCCTCCCCGGCGACGGTGTTCGCCCGCCCGGTGCCCGCTCAGGTGCTGGACGAGAACGGGCGCGCCGTGGAGATCACCGCGCGGCGCCGGGTCACCGCCGCGCCGTTCCTCGTGAGTTTCGAGGGTGGTGAGCCGCGCGAGGTGATCGCCTGGGCCGGGCCGTGGTTCGTCGGTGTCCGAGCCGGGGCGGGGCACGCCCGGTCGGGGACCCGGATGCGGTTGCAGGTGCTGCTGGCCGACGGGCAGGACGCCGAAGAGGCGGTGCTGCTGCGCTTCGAGCACCACAAGAATCCGATGTGGACACTGGAAGGGAAGTACGACTGACCATGGACGAGGAGTACACGCGGCTGGTGCGACGCTGGCTGGAGGAACCGGCCATCCCGGTGCAGCGTGCCGAGCTGGACACCGCCTGGGCGGCGTGCGTCCCGCGCGCGGAAGTGTTCGTTCCCGCGCCGAGAAGTTCGACCGAGAACCGGTGACCCATGGGCTGGAACAACCCTCCGCGGCCGTGGAAGGACCTCGCCCGTGAGCTCGCGGGCGAGGTGCCGCCCGGCGACGGCGGTGACAGTCCCGCCTGGAGTGCGAAGCGGCAGGGGTATCGGCCGCCCGCGGATCTGACCGGGCTGATCGGTGAAGACGACGGCGCCACCGCGCGCCGGGTGCCGTACGCCGAACTGCACTGCCATTCGAACTTCAGTTTCCTCGACGGGGCGAGCCATCCCGAGGAATTGGTGGAGGAGGCGGCACGGCTGGGTCTGGACGCGATCGCGCTCACCGATCACGACGGCATGTACGGCGTGGTGCGCTTCGCTGAAGCGGCGAGGGAGCTGGGCGTGCACACCGTCTTCGGCACTGAACTCAGTTTCGGTCTTTCCGGGCCGCAGAACGGCTTCGCCGATCCCGAGGGCGAGCACCTGCTCCTACTGGCGAAGCAACAGGACGGGTACCTGAGCCTGAACCGGGCGATCACCGCCGGCCAGTTGTCCGGCTTCGACCGCGAAACGCTGTCGCCCAAGGAAAGGGCGGAGAAGGGCAGGCCGGTCTACGACCTGCGCGCGGTCGCCGAAGAGGTGCGCGGGAAGTGCGTGGTGCTCACCGGTTGCCGCAAGGGCGCGGTACGCAAGGCGCTCGTCACCGAGGGCCCCGCCGCGGCCGTCGTGAGACTGAAGGAACTCATCGACTGCTTCGGCCGGGAGAACGTCTACGTCGAGCTCATCGACCACAGCCTTCCCTTGGACAGCACGCACAACGACCTGCTGAGCGAAATGGCCGACGAGTTCGGCCTGCCGACGGTGGCGACCACGGCCGCGCATTACGCCCGGCCGGAGCGGGCCCCGCTCGCCGACGCGCTCAGCGCCATCCGCGCGCGGCGAGGCCTGGAGGACATGGAGGGCTGGCTGCCCGCCGCGGGAACGGCGTTCCTGCGGTCGGGGGAGGAGATGGCCGAGATCTTCGAGCGGTACCCGGGCGCGGTGCAGCGGGCGGCGCTGCTCGGCCGGGAGTGCGCGTTCGAACTCCACCACATCGAGCCGAAGCTGCCGCCGTTCGACGTACCGGAGGGGTACACCGAAGCGTCCTATCTCCGCGAACTCACCTACGCGGGAGCGAAGGAGCACGAAAAGAACAAGGACGAGGAATACCGCGAAAAAGCCAAGAAGCTGATCGACCACGAGCTGGACGTCATCGAAGAACTGGGCTTCCCCGGCTACTTCCTGATCGTCTGGGACATCGTGAACTTCTGCCGGACCAACCACATCCTCTGCCAGGGCCGGGGATCTGCCGCGAACTCGGCGGTCTGTTACGCGCTCGGCATCACCAAGGTCGACGCCGTGCGCTACGGCCTGCTCTTCGAACGGTTCCTCGCCCCGGATCGCGACGGTTATCCGGACATCGATCTCGACATCGAATCCGACCGTCGTGAGGAGGCGATCCAGTACGTCTACGGGAAATACGGGCGGCTGAACACCGCGCAGGTGGCGAACGTCATCACCTACCGGGCCCGGTCCGCGGTCCGGGACGCGGCACGGGCGCTGGGGTACTCGCCCGGCCAGCAGGACGCGTGGAGCAAGCAGATCGACCGCTGGGGAGCGTTGCGGGCCACGGAAAAGGACCACGATCACGACATTCCGGAAGAGGTCGTGGAGCTGGCCTGCGCACTCGAAGACTTCCCTCGGCATCTGGGTATCCATTCCGGCGGGATGGTGATCTGCCGTCAGCCGGTGAGCGAGGTCGTCCCGATCGAATGGGCCCGCATGGAGAATCGCAGTGTCGTGCAGTGGGAGAAGGACGACTGCGCCGCCGCGGGGCTGGTCAAATTCGATCTGCTCGGCCTCGGAATGTTGTCGGCCCTGCACTATATGATCGACCTGGTTCGTGACCACAAAGGGGAAGAGGTCGACATCTCCGAATTGGATCTCAAGGATCAGAACATCTACGAAATGCTCTGCCGGGCCGACGCGATCGGTGTCTTCCAGGTGGAGAGCCGTGCGCAGCTGGCCACGCTGCCCCGCTTGCGTCCCAAGAAGTTCTACGATCTGGCGGTCGAGGTCGCGCTCATCCGGCCCGGGCCGATCCAGGGTGGTTCGGTGCATCCCTACATCCGGCGCAAGAACGGCCAGGAGAAATGGGATTTCGACCATCCGAAACTGGCCAACGCGCTGGGAAAGACCCTCGGTGTCCCGCTGTTCCAGGAACAGATGATGCAGATCGCCCTCGATATCGCCGATTTCACGCCGGCGGAGGCGGATCAGTTACGGCACGCCATGGGGGCGAAACGGTCCGAACAGAAAATGGAGCGGCTCAAACGCCGCTTCCTCGAAGGCGCCGCGAAGAACGACGTCGATGGCGAGCTCGCCGAGAAGATCTTCGGCAAGCTCAAGGCGTTCGCGAATTTCGGTTTCCCGGAGAGCCACGCGCTGAGTTTCGCCCTGCTGGTGTTCGCGAGCGCGTACTTCAAGTACTACCACCCGGACGCGTTCCTGGCGGGTTTGCTGCGCGCGCAGCCGATGGGGTTCTACTCGCCGCAGTCGCTGGTGGCCGACGCGCGGCGGCACGGGGTGCGGGTGCTCGGCCCGGACATCAACGCGAGTCTTCCGCACGCGACGCTGGAACCCTTGCCGGAAGGGGGAGAACTGCTCGCCGTGCGGGGTGGCCTGTCCACCGTGCGGATGATCGGTGAGAACCTGGCGAAGAAGATCGTCGAGGAGCGGGAACGCGACGGCCCGTTCGCGGATCTGTCCGAGGTCGCCCGGCGGGTACGGCTGACCAGGCCGCAGGTCGAGGCGCTGGCCGCGGCCGGTGCCTTCGGTTGTTTCGGCGAGAGCAGGCGAAGCGCGCTCTGGGCGGCGGGCGCGGTCGCCGACGAAAGCCCGGAGAAACTGCCGGGTCTCATCACCGGGGCCAAGGCGCCGATGTTGCCGGGGATGGACGAAATCGACATCGCGGCCGCGGACGTCTGGGCCACCGGGGTGTCGCCGGACAGCTTCCCGACCCAGTTCGTCCGGGAGCACCTCGACGAACTCGGCGTCGTCACGGCGGCGGGCCTGCGCGAGATCCCGCACGGCGCGCAGGTGCTGACCGGCGGCGCGGTGACCCATCGCCAGCGGCCGGCGACCGCGGGCGGGGTCACCTTCATGAACCTCGAAGACGAGACGGGGATGATCAACATCATCTGCACGATGGGGGTGTGGCAGCGCTATCACCGGGTCGCCCGCGGCAGTCCCGCGCTGCTGGTCCGGGGCGTGGTCGAGCGCACCGGCGAGGTGGTGAACGTCCTCGCCGAACAGATCCGGCACCTGCCGCTGCGGATCACCGCCAAGTCCCGTGACTTCCGCTGAGCCCTCTTGACGATCATCAGGGGACCGTGCTGAAGTGTTTCCAGCGTCGCAGTGCACCCGGCAAAGAGACCGTCGCGGGCATGGAGGCGCCGGACCATGGGAAATCATGGAAACCCCTTCTCGGACGAACGGCCGTTTGACGGCGTTCGGAAATCAACTCGTTCAGGTTCACAACTGGCTGCGTAAAGAGCTGGCCGCGCTGCACGACGACCTCGGCTCGGTCGCGGCGGGGCGCGCCGAGCGGCTGCGCGATCTCCGGGCTCATTGCCTCACTTTCTGCTCGGCGCTGACCAGGCATCACACCGGCGAGGACGGCGGCGCCTTTCTCGTGCTGGCGGAGAAATTCCCCGAATTGCGGCCGTCGCTCGAAGAGCTCGCGCACGATCACGAGGTCATGACCGGGATCATCGAACGGCTCGAAGAGCTGGTCGCCGGTGTCGGCCCCGGGTCGAGTCAGGCCGAGATCCTGCACGTCCAACGGGAGCTGGACGGGCTCACGGCGATCATGGAGACGCATTTCCGGTACGAGGAGAAGCGGATCGTCGAGGTGCTCAACTCGCTGGACATGCCGGAATGGCAGGAGTCGAAGCCGCCTTTCCTGCTGAAGACGCATTAGGACACGATCTGTCCTATACGGGCTCTAGCGTTCTTCTCATCGCACACGACGACCGAGGAGAACCCCGATGACCAACCCGATCCCCGACGGCTACCACACGGTCACCCCGTGGATCATCTCGCGCGACACCGCGAGCGTGATCGACTTCTTGAAGCGGGTCTTCGACGCCGAGCCGCTGGGCGACCCGGTGTACGTCGAAGGCGGGAAGATCGGGCACGCGGAGGTCCGGATCGGCGACTCGGTCGTCATGCTGTTCGACTCGCGTGACAACTGGGTCGACACCCCGGCGTATCTGCGGCTCTACGTCGAGGACAGCGTGGAGACGCAGCGCCGGGCCATCGAGGCGGGCGCCGAAGAGGTGACGAGGCAGACCGAACTCTTCTTCGGCGACCGCGTCGGCCGGGTCCGCGACCCGTTCGGCAACCTGTGGTGGATCCAGACCAGGCTGGCCGACCTCGACTATCCGGAGATGGAGCGCCGGATGAACGACCCGAAGTTCATCGAGGCCATGCGCTACGTCTCCGGCACGGAGATCATCCCGAGCCGCTGAAGTCGGTAGGGTGGCGATAGCGACGCGGAGGTGAGCCGGTGGATCGCCACCCACTCCGGGGCAACCCCGGGGAGTACGAAGACAGCGAGACAAGGCGCCCCGCGCGAGCGCGGCATGCTTCGCGTGCGAGTCCGCGCGGATGACAGGAGAAAGAGTCACCTCCGCGTCGCTCCTCGACCCCCTGCCGCCGGTCTGGCGATTTCAGGTGGCCCGCTGGGCGACCTTCGACGAATGCGCGGCCGGTCTGGACCTGACATCCGGCGAACTCTCATGGTTCGCCGACGCGAAGGGCTGGAACAGGCGTGCGGCCGAGCCGATCCGGCACTACACCTACCGCTGGATCCCGACCGCTTCGGGCGGCGTGCGGCTCATCGAGCGGCCGAAGCCGCGGATCGCCGAACTGCAACGCCGGATCGTGCGGCACGTCGTCGACGCGCTGCCGGTGCACGAGGCCGCGCATGGCTTCCGGCGCGGCCGGTCGCCGATGTCGTGCGCGGCACCGCATGCCGGCCGGGAGACCGTGGTCCGGATGGATCTCGAAGGGTTCTTCCCGACGGTGTCCGCGCGCCGGATCTCGGCGTTGCTCGCCCTCGCCGGCTATCCGTCCGTCGTGGCGGAGGCGCTGGCGGGTGTGCTCACCACGGCCGTTCCGCCGGATGTCCTCGCCACCGTGCCCGACGGCCGGCGGGATCCGGCGCGCGTGCGGTTGCTGAGCAACCTGGCGGCCACGCATCTTCCGCAGGGCGCGCCGTCCTCGCCCGCGGTCGCGAACGCGGTCACACACCAGTTGGACCGGCGGATCGACGGCCTCGCCCGGGCGCTGGGCGCGGTCTACACGCGGTACGCCGACGATCTGGCGTTCTCCGGGGATTCCCTGCCGCTGCACCGGTTGCTCCCCGGAGTTCGGCGGATCGTGACCGACGAGGGTTTCCGGCTCCGGGACGACAAGACGTCGATCGCCGCCGCGCACCAGCGGCAACGGGTCGCGGGACTGGTGGTCAACAGCGCGCCCGCCGCGACGCGCGCCGATTACGACGCCCTGCGCGCATTGCTCCACAACTGCGCCCGCACCGGCCCGGAGGAACAGAACCGGGCCGGCCACCCGGACTTCCGCGCCCATCTGCTCGGCCGGATCGGCTGGATCGCCGCGTCTTCGGAGCGCCGGGCGGCGAAGCTGCGCGACTTGTTCGGCGGCATCATCTGGTCGTGAGCGGATATGCGATCCTGGACGGGTGATCGAGACCGCGGAGGATTTCCGAGAAGCCGTTCTTTCCGAGCAATGGTGGGAAAAACGCAGTTTCGTCGGCTGTGATTTCACCGAAGCCGACCTGCGCGGGCTGCGTACCCAGGGCTGCACCTTCGACCAGTGCGACTTCACCAAGGCCGACTTCGAAGGCTCGCGCCACGAGGCGTCCGCGTTCCGCTCGTGCACCTTCGACCGCAGTGTGCTGGCGAAAACGCGGTGGAGCTCCTGCTCGATGCTGGGATCGTCCTTTGTGGACTGCCGGTTCCAGAAGGTCGCCTTCACCGAATGCGACCTTTCGCTGGTCTCGCTCAGCAAGGCACGTTTGTCCAAAGTGGACTTCGGTGGCCTGCGGCTCCGTGAGGCGAACCTGCTCGAAGCCGACCTGACCGGCGCCGACCTGCGCGGCGCGGACCTCACCGGCGCCCGGCTGGCGGGCGCGAAGCTCGAAGGCGCGGACCTGCGCGGCGCGCGGCTCGACGCCAACGGCCTGGTGCAGGCGAACCTCTCCGGTGTCCACGTGGACACCGAAACCGCGATCGCCTACGCCGCCGCACACGGCCTCGTCATCCGCTGACCCCGCGTGCGATGAAGGGGCCTTTCCTCGCAAGTTTCGCGAGGAAAGGCCCCTTCATCGCAGAACGGACTAGTCGATCGGCGGTTCGCCCGGATCCAGCTCGATGAGGTCGCCCTCGGCGAGCAGTTCCTCGATGGACGCCGGCAGCAGGTACGCGGACCCGCCACCCGGCTGGTTGAACCACGGGATCGCGACTCCGGCGAGGGCTTCGAGCGGACGCTGCACGCGATAAACGTGGTACGGCCGGTTCACCCACTCCGGCACGAGCGAGCGCTCCTCGAACGGCGTCCCGGCCGCGTACGTCAGGTTGCCGTTCGGGCCGCCGAAGCGGTCCAGCTCGCTGCCTGCGGGCAGCTCACGCAGCTCCTTGCCGCGGAACAGTGTCAGCGGCGGCTCACCGTTGAGCGGCGAGATCGGCCAGTTCTGCTTGGCGTCGGGCGCCCCGGCGGCGTTCGCCGCGGCCGGCGGGCGGGCCGGTTCCTCGCGCCGCATCGGCGGTGGCGGAGGCGGCGTCACCGGTGGCTCGCGCCGCGGCGGCGCGGGCGGCGGGCTCGCCGACACCGGGCTCGCCGGCACCGGGTTCGGCCGCGCGGGGGGCGCGGGCGGGACCGGCGCGGGTTCGTCGTCCACATCGTCCCCGAGCAGCTCTTCGGCCGTCGTGAACGCGGTCTGTTCCTGTGCCGGGATCGACTCCCGCGGCGGCACCGGATGCGAACCGGTGGCGATCTCGGGGGACAGTGTCGCCAGCACGGGCGGCGCCGGAGCGGGCTCGTCGGCGGGTTCCTCCGCGACGGCGGGCTGTTCCGAGGGAGGCGGAGCGCCGTTCGGGTTCAGCAGGACCTTGCCGAGCATGAACGCGGCCGCGTCCTCGGCGTCGCCGAACACCGCCGGATTGGTCAGCTTCCCGTCGTACCAGCCGACCCGCCAGCCGCCACCATCGACCGGCTCGACACTCCAGCCGTGCTCGGCGGGCGAACCGATGCGGTAGACGTCGCCGGGCACGTCGAGTTCGTCGAACTTCGCCTGCAACTCGTTCAGCACCGGCTCGGGGTGCTCGGCGCGGCGCGGTCCGGGCTCGGGGCGGGCCATGGGGGCAGGCGGCGGGACGTCGACCTGCGTGACCTCGGTGTCCGACGGCGGCGGAGCCACGTTCGGCTCCGCGTCGTGCGTGAGGAGAGGCAGCTCGGGACCGGCGTCGGCCTGCTCGACCGGCGTATAGCCGGTGGTCGTCTCCTCTTCGGGGGGCGCGTACGGCTGGTCTTCCTCCTGCCGGGCGTACGCGTCCTGCTCCTCCTCGAGCGGTGGCTGCTCGTAGGCGTCGGGCTGTGGGACCCGCGCGTACGTGGTGGCCTCCGGGTCGGCCCGAGGTTCCGGCTCGGGCTCGGTGCCCTGCCGCTCCTCGTCGGTGAAGACGTCCTGTTCGGACTCGTGGAACCGCGCCTCGTCGTGTGCGTACGGGTCTTCGTAGCCGTCTTCGTATTGCTGCTCGGCGGCGGCTTCGTGGAAGTCCTGCGCCTGGTAATCCCGGGTGTCGTAGTCGTCTTCGTACCGCTGGGCCTGCTCGGCCTGGTCCGGGACGCCTGTGTCGGAGGAGGGGACGGCCGCCGCCGCGGCGACCGGTGCGGCGGCCGCGGCGGCCATCGCGGCCTGGTCCGGACCCTGCGGGTGCGGCGGCTGGGCGAGCGCCTGGCTCGGACCGGGGCCCGCGGGACCACCTGGTCCGGCCTGACCGGGCGCGGCCTGCTGCTGAGGCGGCTGCGGCGGACCCTGCGGAGGCGGGCCCGCGGGCGAGCCGTTGTTGGGCCCACCAGGCCCACCAGGCCCGCCCGGGCCACCCGGGCCGTTGGGACGCTGCTGCGGAGGCTGATTCCCCCGGGTGAGGTACCCCGCCGCGGCCTGCAGCGTCGGAGGGTCGACCTCGGGCAGCGTGAAGTCGTTCTGCCGGACGTGCTCGATCAGGTCGAGCTCCGGCGAGACGCCGTACTGGCGCAGATAGAAGTTCACGGCGGCGGGCCAGATCCACTGCCCATCACTGTGGAAGGCGACCGGGACGGTGGCCTCGGGGGTCTGCGCGAGCCGGTCGATGTCGTAGCCGCGATCGGTGACCACCAGCGGCGCGTGGTCGAGGTACTCGAGCAGCCTGTCCTGCTCCTCGATCTCCAGGTCGGGCCGGTTGATCACCGGACGCCCGGCCGGGCCGATGGTGTCGAAGATGCGGGCGATGCGGAAATGCGGTCCGGGCTGCTCGGGGCCGAGGCCGGACATGCGCCGGATCAGCCATTCGGGCACGTTCTCCTCGGAGCGGGGGAACATGCGCAGCTCGTCGGAGAGCGCCTGCGGAGGCGGCGCGAGACGCCACTGCGGCTCGTCGCGGTTGTATTCGAGGTTGTAGCTGGACGGGTGGTCGAGCTGGTAACGGGCGTTGAACCAGGTGCCGCGGCCGTCGCGATACATCCCGGCACGGAGCCTGCCGAACAGCGTCGCGATGTCGTGCGTCGCGATCCATTCGTGCGAGGTGCCGTCCTCGGTGATGATCTCGCCGGTCATCTCGTGGTACCTGCCGACGGCTCGGTACTCGGCGGTCACCTTCCGCCAATCACGCGGAGCGGCCCGCAGCAGGGCGAGGCCGATCTGTTTGACCAGGGTGTCCTGCTCGGTCGCGTTCAACTGAGTCGTCGGTTGTGCCACGGTCACATTTTGACCGTATCCGCGCTCGTGTGCACCCCGCATGTGGGTTTTGCCGCTATTGACCGCCCCGAAGACGCCCTGACCTGGTCCCAGGTCACTCACCCGGGATACTGGCGGAGTGACTCGAATCGCCCACGCGACTCTGAAGGACGAGGACTGATGGCGGTGGCCGGACAACGGCGTGACCGTGGGGCACTGCTCCATCACCTGCCGTTCCTGCTGGTGATGCTGGTGGTGGCGGTCGCCGCCCTGCGGATCGGCCAGTACCACTGGCGGCAGGGGGCCGCGTTGATCGGCGGCGCGTTGCTGCTCGCCGGCCTGCTCCGGGCGGTACTGCCCGAGGCGAAGGCCGGGCTGCTGGCGATCCGGGGCAAACCGGTCGACGTCCTGACCTACGGCGCGCTTTCCGTCTTGATCCTGTTCATCGCCTTCACGATCACCGGCGGACCACTGTCGTGATGTACCTGAAGGCCCCCCGCGAGGTAGGGGCCTTCAGGTACTTGACTCAGGAAGCCATGGCGGGGGCGAGCCGGGCTTCGCGGCGGTCCAGGCCGCCGGACACCACGGCCAGCGAGAGTCCCAGCACGGCCAGTGACGCGCCGACCCAGTTGGGCGCGACCAGGCCGAGGCCGCCCGCGATCACCAGGCCGCCGAGGTAAGCGCCGATGGAGTTCGCGATGTTGAACGCCGACTGCACGGCGGCGGAGACCAGCGACGGCGTCCCGCCCGCCTTCTCCATGATCCTGGCCTGCATCATCGGGCCGATCATGAAGCCGGCGAGGCCGACGAAGAAGATCGTCACCGCCGCGCCGACCTTGCCGTTCGCGGTGAAGGTGAAGATCGCCAGCACCGAAGCGAGCCCGATCAGCGAGACGTAGAGGCTCGGCATCAGCGCCTTGTCGGCGAGCCTGCCGCCGAGGTAGTTGCCGATCGTCATGCCGACTCCGGCCAGGGAGAGCAGCAGCGTGACGTGGGACGGCGAGTAGCCGGTGACGTCGGTCAGCATCGGCGCGATGTAGGACAGGCAGGCGAACACGCCGCCGAGGCCGAAGGTGACGATCGCGAGCGCGAGCCACACCTGCGGGCGGCGGAAGGCGCCGAGTTCGCCGCGCAGCGACGGATCGACCGGTTTGCCCTGGTGGGGGACCAGTTTCGCGATCGCGGCCATGGCGAGCAGGCCGATCACGGCGACGACGCCGAAGGTCGCGCGCCAGCCGACCTTCTGGCCGAGCAGCGTGCCCAGCGGGACGCCGACGACGTTGGCCAGGGTCAGGCCCATGAACATCATCGAGACGGCCTTCGCGCGTTCGCCCGGTTTGGCCAGGCTGGACGCGACGACGGCGCCGGCGCCGAAGAACGCGCCGTGCGGCAGGCCGGCGAGGAAGCGGAAGGCGACGCCGAACTCCTGGTTCGGCGAAAGTGCGAAGAGGGCGTTGCCCAGCGTGAACAGCCCCATCATCGCCAGCAGCATCGTCTTGCGCGGCAGGCGGACGGCGGCGGCGGTGAGCAGCGGGGCGCCGACCACGACGCCCAGGGCGTAGCCGGAGATGAGGTAGCCGGCGGACGGGATCGACACGCCGAAGTCCGCGGCGGCTTCGGGCAGGACGCCCATCATGACGAATTCGGTGGTCCCGATGCCGAAGGCACCGATGGCGAGCGCGAGCAGCGCGACGGGCACGGCTCTCCTTCCGGGGTCGTACTTGGGTAAACGATTACTCACCCCAGCGTCGCGGATGGGGAGCTGAATCGATTTAGGTCTCGGACGCAAAAGAGGACAGCGCGTGCGGCTCCGCTGTCCTGCGTCCAGTTCAACCGACGGAGGGGGTCTTTGTCATCCCGGTTTCGGGTGAGGCTGCCCACCCTCAGCGGCGGGCGGCGAGCACCCCCTGGAGCAGGCCGGGGAAGAGTTCGTCGAGATCCTTGCGGCGCAAGGAGTTGTAGCGGGCGGTGCCCTGCTGGCGGCCCATGATGATGCCCGCTTCGCGCAGCGTGCGCAGGTGATGGGTGAGTGTGGACTTGGTCACGGCGACGTCGAATCCGCTGCACGAGATCTCGGTGCCGGGCTCGGCCAGCTGGCGGACCATGTCGAGCCGGACCGGGTCCGCGAGCGCGGCGAGGACCGCCTCGATCCGGATCTCGTCCTGATCGGGATAGACGTACTGCTGCGTCGCGGCCATCCGTCCATAGTACGACGCCCCTCGAACTTCCGGTGAGTTCGTAGTACGGTCTCCATCGAACTACGACAACCATCGAACAACGACCCCCCATGTCGCCTTTAGCGGGCTAATCGCGATCCGGCGCCGACCTGCGTTTCGCGGGCTAATCGCGATCGGTGGGGTCTGGAGCTGGGGAGTCATGACTTTCGCACCACCCAGGACCGCGGTGCTGGCGCTCGGTACCTTCGCGGTCGGCACCAGCGGTTACGTCGTCGCCGGGCTGCTGCCCGCGCTGACCGGCGAGCTCGCGGTCTCCGAGACGGCCGCCGCCCAGCTGGTCACCGCCTTCGCCATCGCGTACGCGGTCGGCTCACCGCTGTTCGCCGCGGTCACCGGCCGCTGGGAGCGGCGCACGCTCCTGGTCGCCGCCCTCGTCGTCACCGCCATCGGCAACGCCCTCGCCGCCCTCGCGCCCGGCTACGTGACCCTGCTCCTCGCCCGGGTCGTCACCGCGATCGGAGCGGCGGTCTTCACCCCGGCCGCGAGCGCCGTCGCCGCCGAGCTCACTTCGCCGGAACGCCGGGGCCGCGCGGTCGCGCTCGTCTTCGGCGGGCTCACCGTCGCGACGATCCTGGGCGTCCCGCTCGGCAGCGTCCTGTCGCAGAGCGTCGGCTACCAGGCCGTTTTCGCACTCGTCGCCGCCTTCTCGCTCCTCGGTGCCTTCGCGGTCCGGCTGGTCCTGCCCGCCGTCCCGGCGCCGCCTCCCGTCCGGCTGGCCGAACGGTTCACCGTCGCCAAGGATCCGCGCGTCCTCGCCATGCTCGGCGCGACCGTGCTCGGCTGCCTCGCCGCGTTCTCCGTCTACACCTTCATCTCGCCGGTCCTGTCCGCCACCGCGGGCGTCCACGGCACGATGGTCAGCCTCCTGCTGTTCGTCTACGGCGCGGGCGGCGCGCTCGGCAACGTCCTCGGCGGCCGCGCGGCCGACCGCTGGGGCGCCAGGGGGCCGCTGCTGGTCGTGTTCGGCGGGATCACCGTGGTGCTCGCGCTGCTGCCGCTGGTGGCGACCACCGTCGCGGGTGCGGCGATCGTCCTCTTCCTGTGGGGCCTGGCCACCTGGTCGGTCAATCCGCCGATCCAGCACCGGCTGATCGAGCTGTCCAAGCAGAACGCCGGGCTCGTCCTCTCGCTCAACGCGTCCGCGATCTATCTCGGCGTCGGCCTCTCCGGCCTGGTCGGGGGAGCGGTGCTGAACGGTGGCGGGCCGCTCCTGCTGCCCGAGGTCGCGGCGGTGCTGACCGCGCTCGGCGCGGCCGTGGTCGTGGCAGGCTGGCGGAACCGCGTGAAGCGGCCCGCATTGGCCGAATGACGTCTATTCGGCGCGCGACTGGACTTCGCAGTCGGGGCCCGGGAACACCAGCCCTTCGTGTCCGTCCGCGAACCGGACGAGATACGGCGGGGCACCGTGTTCGCCGCGTACCTCGAGGATCTCGCCGCGTTGTCCGGCCGAGCCCACCGTGCGTCCGTGCACGTGGATCTCGTCTCCGACGGTCGCCTGCATGAGAATCACCTCCGACGCTTCAAGGTTAGGAGCGTCGGGGTGAGCTCGCTACAGTGTCCTCATGATCCTCGAAATCCTTGGAGGCGCGACGCCTCACGTCCGGTGAGCCCGTCGATCCGGGTCCGCACGCCCTCCGAGCTGCGTGCGGCCAGAAGAAGGAAAGCCCATTCCTGTTGGGGGCATCTCGTCGCCGCGCCGCTGTGGCCCTTGCACGGAGCGAATCTCGGCACTCTTCTGCGAACCTGTGACGCGGTGGGTGCCTGCCTCGCCGTGCCGCGGTTTCCGTGGGTGCCCGAGGCGCTGCGCCGGGGGAACACGTTGCGCCGTCCGGCTTGTGTGCACTGGGTGCACGATCCGCCGGGCTGGTTGAAGCGGGAAAAGGCGGCGGGCACGGCGATCGTCGGCGTCGAACTCGCCGACGAGGCCGTGCGTCTCGCCGACCTTCCTGCCGCACTAGGGCGGACGATCGCCGTACTCGGCCATGAGCAGCAGGGCATTCCGCCGGATGCGCTCGACCTTCTCGACACCGTCGTCGAAATCCCCATGGTGGGTACCGGCGCGAGTCTCAACGTCGCCGTCGCCGGCAGCCTCGTCTTGTACAAATTGGCGGGCTTGCTGTGACCGTCGCCGATAAGCTGCCCGGATGACCGACGTACTCGACAAAGTCGCCGGGAAAAGCGGCGAACTGGTGCTCCGCCGGGCAGGGGACGACTTCGAGGTCATCGCCAACGGCGTCTTCCTGATGGACACCCGGAACGGTGAATCCGAACGGTTGCTCGTATCGGTGGCGGCGGATCTGGTGCCGGGCAAGGCGCGGATGCTGATCGGCGGTCTCGGCGTCGGCTATTCGCTGCGCGCCGCGCTGGACCATCCCGGCGTCGGCGAGGTCGTGGTCGTCGAGCGCGAGCCCGCCGTCATCGGCTGGAATCGCCAGGGTCCGCTCAGGGACGTCCACGACGACGCCCTGTCCGACGAACGGGTCACCGTCGTCGAGGCCGATCTGGTGAAGTGGCTGCGCCGGACGGAAGAACGGTTCGACGCGCTGTGCCTCGACATCGACAACGGTCCTGAATGGACGGTCAGCGACGGGAACGCGAAGCTGTACCGGGACGAAGGCCTCGACATGCTCGCCGCACGGCTGCGGCCCGGCGGCGTGCTCGGGGTGTGGAGCGCCGAGTCGGTGCCGTCGTTCGCGAAGCGGCTCCGGGCCCGCTTCGGTGAGGTGCGGGAGCTGAAGATCCCGGTGCCGCAGGGAGAACCGGACGTGCTGTGGTTCGCGCGGGTGTAGCGGACGCCGTGCGGGTCAACGCCCGCTGGCGCGACACGGTGTGCCGGACGGGCACCTTCACCGCCCGCGTCTGGAAGTCGGCCCGCCGGACACCGCCGTTGTATCCGGACGCGATGACCCTGACCCCGGACGCGACGACCGACGAAGTCCTGGACGGGATCGACACTTCGCCGGGCTGCGCGGTGAAGGACAGGTTCGCCTGCCTTGATCTTTCGCAGGCGGGGTTCCAGGTGCTCTTCGAGGCCACCTGGATCACTCGTACGGCGCAAGTGCCACTCGAACCAGGCTGGTCCCGGGTCGCCGGCCCCTTCGACGACCCGTCCGTCGCCGTGTGGTCGAGCGGTGCCGCCGGAGTGACGGCCAACCGGGACGGCGGCTTCGCCGGACTGTCCAATTTGTACACTCAAGGCGACTTGGACGACGCCTGGCGCGGCGCGACCTCGGCCGTCGCGGCGAGCTTCCCCGGCTTGCCGATCACCGGCTACGAGCGCGGCGAGGATCTCGACGCCGCCCTTCGCAATGGCTACACGGCTCTGGGGCCGCTGCGGGTGTGGCTGAAATGATCGCCGCATGGAGATCACGACCTGGCACCTCGAGCAGACCTCACCGGACGACCTGAGCGCGGCGAAACCGCCGTCCGTTCCGGTGACGGTCACCCGCGCCGAGCTGGTCAGCCCGGAACTGAACCGCTACCTCTACACCGCCGTCGGCGGCGACTGGTTCTGGATCGACAGGCTCGGCTGGACGTGGGCGCAGTGGGTCGAGTGGCTGGACAGGCCGGGCGTCGAGACCTGGGTGGCGTACGCGCAGGGGACGCCGTGTGGCTACTTCGAACTCGACGGCACTGTCGACGGCGAAGTGGAACTCGCGTACTTCGGCCTGATGTCGTCCTTCGTCGGCAAAGGCTTCGGCGGGCACCTGCTGACCGTCGCGCTGCGGGAGGCGTGGACGCTCGCGGAGCGCTGGCCGGGCAAGACGGCGACGCGCCGCGTCACGGTCCACACCTGCACCACGGACGGCCCCGCCGCGCTCAAGAACTACCAGGCCCGTGGGTTCCGGCTGTTCCGCACCGAGGTCGAGCAGGCCGAATTGCCCGCCGAGACGCCGGGGCCGTGGCCGGGAGCCGGGAAGAAGTAGCTACTTCGCAGGCGCCTTGGCGGCGGCCTTCGCCGCCTTCTTGAACGCGCGTACCTCGCCGAGGGTCTTCTCGTTGGTGACGTCGGCGATCGAGCGCCGCGAGCCGCGGTCGCCGTACGCGCCCGCGGCCGCGCGCCAGCCCTTGGGCTGCACGCCGAGCTGCTTGCCGAGCAAGGCGAGGAAGATCGCGGCCTTCTGGTCGCCGTAGCCGGGCAGCGCCTTGAGGCGTTTGAGGACTTCGGCGCCGTCCGGCTTGGGGCGTCCGGAGGTCCAGATCCGAGAGGCGTCTCCCTCGTAGACCTCGACGACGTGCTGCGCGAGATCCTTCACCCGGCGGGCCATCGAGGCGCCGTAGCGGTGGATCGCGGGCGGGATCACGCACAGCTCGACGAAGGCTTCGGTGTCCATCGCGTGGATCTTCCCGATGTCGAACCCGTCCATCCGGTCCGCGATCTTCTGCGGGCCGCGGAACGCGTGTTCCATCGGGAACTGCTGGTCGAGGAGCATCCCGACGAGCAGCGCGAACGGGTCTTCGGTGAGCAGCCGGTCCGCTTCCTCGTCCCCGACCAGGTGCAATGCGCGCGTCATGCGCCCAGGATCTCACGACCGGGCCGATCCGCGCGTCTTCATCCTTGTGGGTCGACCAGCAGGTCCGCGGCCGCCGTGGTGATGGCGGCCGAGACCGCCGCCAGCGCGGGGGAGTCGAGTTTCCACTGCTGCCAGAACAGCGGTACGTCGATCGGGTGGTCGGGGTCGAGGCAGACGAAACTGCCGTCGCGCAGCCGGTCGCCGATCTGCGCGAGCGGCACCATGCCCCAGCCCATCCCGGCCGCGACGGCGTCGAAGAACCCTTCGGACGACGGGACGTAGTGCCGCAGCCGGCTCGCGATCGTGCCGCGCTCGCGGGCGAAGCGGTCTTGCAGGTCGTCGCGGCGGTCGAAGACGACGACGGGTGCTTCGGCGAGGTCGAGGTCCGTGCCGAGCGCCGGGCTCACGACGGCGAGGTAGCGCATGTGCCCGAGCCGGTGCACCGAACATCCCGCGACCGGATCGGGTGACGACGTCACGGCGGCCATCACCAGGCCCTCCCGCAGCAGGGTCGTGGTGTGGTCCTGGTCCTCGCGATGCAGTTCGAAGCAGATCTTCTGCTCGGGCGGCACCCTCGTGAGGGCGGGCAGGAACCAGGTCGCCAGCGAATCGGCGTTCACCGCGATCGTCAGCCGGACCGGCTCGTCACCGGTGGTCAGGCCGAGTTCGGCCCGGGTGTCCGCCTCCAGCAGCGCCATCTGACGACCGAACCGCACCACCGCCTGCCCGGATTCGGTCAGGCGCACCGGTTTCGTGCGGATCAGCAGGACCCGGCCGGTGCGCTGTTCGAGCGCCTTGACGCGCTGGCTGATCGCCGACGGGGTCACGCGCAGTGCCGACGCCGCCGCGTCGAACGTGCCTTCGTCGGCGACCACCAGCAGCGTCCGGACCAGGTCGAGGGGCAGATCTGTCATCACGAACGCTAATCTTACGTAAGAATCTTTAGCTGTACTGTTGACGAGCGGCTTCCTAGTGTTGGTCGTATGGGAGACGTTCTGTTCAGCGCGGTCGCCGGGTTCGGCGCCACCATGGCCCTCATCGTCGCGATCGGCGCGCAGAACGCCTTCGTGCTGCGCCAGGGCATCCGGCGCGAAGCCGTGCTCGTCGTGGTGCTGATCTGCATCTTCTCCGACGCCATCCTGGTCAGCCTCGGCGTCGGCGGGGTCGGCGCGCTGGTCGGGACGTCACCCGAAGCGCTGACCATCGTCGCGCTGGTCGGCGGCGCCTTCCTGCTTTGCTACGGCGCCCTCGCCGCCCGGCGCGCGTTCAAGCCGTCGAAGCTGGAGACCGGCGGCCCGGAAACCGGCGGATCGTTGCGCCGCATCGTGCTGACCACGCTGGCGATCACCTGGCTGAATCCGCACGTCTATCTCGACACCCTCCTTCTGCTCGGCGCCATCGCGGCCGGACACGGCAGCGACCGGTGGGCGTTCGGCGTGGGCGCCGTGTCGGCCAGCGTGCTCTGGTTCCTCGCGCTCGGATTCGGCGCGCGGCTGCTCAGCGGGTTCTTCCGCAAGCCGTCGTCGTGGCGGGTGCTGGACGGTCTGGTCGCCGCGACGATGATCGGCCTTGGCGTGGCGCTGGTGGCCGGCGCCTGATCACGGCAAGCGGGCCAGCGTTTCGGCGGTGAGTACCAGATCGGCCGCGGCCGCCGAATCGCGGATGGTCGCGGGCCTCGTCGAGCCGGGGATCGCGATCATCGACGGCGATTTCGCGAGGAGCCAGGCCAGGCACACCCGTTGCGGGCTGACGCCGAGTTCTTCGGCCACGGCAAGGAATTCCCCGTCGATGCCGCGAAGCGGGCCCCATGGCAGGTAGGCGAGACCGAGTTCGGTGCACAGGGCCAGTTCCGGCTCGTGCGCGAGCTGAGCGGGCGCGTGCTCGTTCTGCACCGAAACCAGGATCTCACCGAGGATGTCGCGCGCTTCGAGGATCTGCGCGCGGGAGACGTTGGAGATCCCGGCGAGGCGGATCTTGCCTTCGTCGGCCAGTTCCTTGATCGCACCGACGGACTCCGCCCACGGAACGTTCTCGTCGGGCTTGTGCAGCTGGTAGAGCCCGATGGCGTCGACGCCGAGCCGTTTCAGCGAGCCCTCGCAGGCATTCCTGAGGTGCGCGGGAGTTCCGGTGACGGTCCACGAACCGTCACCGGGACGGCCGCGACCGCCCTTGGTCGCGACGAGCACCGCGTCCGCTCCACTGTGGACGGAGAGTGCTTCGGCGATCAGCTCCTCGTTGTGCCCGATTTCGCCCGCGTGCCAGTGGTAGGAGTCGGCCGTGTCGATCAGCGTGACACCGGCGTCGAGCGCGGCGTGGATGGTGGCGATCGCGCGGTCCCGATCCGGACGGCCCTCGATCGACAGCGGCATCGCGCCCAGCCCGATCGCGCTCACTTCGATGTCTCCGATAGTGCGGTAACGCATGGGGGTCATGCCCTTCTGGCGTCTTCGATGGCTTCGCCGAGCCAAGCGGTGGTGGAGGAGAAGGAGAAGCCGAGGCCGGCCGCGCGAGAGGTGTCCAGAACGGCGTATCGGTCGAAGGAGAACGGCGAGGCGTCTCGCTCGACGATCCGGAACCGGGGCCTCGTACTGATGGCGGCGGCGAGATCGAGCACCGACAGTTCGCCGTGCGAACCCGCGTTGACCGGGCCGGTGAAGTCCGCGCGCGTGGCCCAGGCCAGGAAGTTCGCGATCTCCCTCGCGTGGATGAACGTCGACGGGCGCGGTTCCGCGTGGATGTCCACGGCGTCCCCCGCGTCCAGTCGTTCGACGTAATGGCGCAGCCGCCCGGTGAAATCCTCGCCGCCGAGGACGTGCGCGACGCGCACCGAAGCGAACGGCGTGTCTCCCGCCGCGAAGACCGTCTCGGCCTGGCGCTTGCCTTCGCCGTAGTCGTACGACGCCGCCCCGAGGTCGACCGGCACGGGGGAGACCAGCGATTCGGTTATCGGCGTCTCCGCCCGCACCTGGTCGTAGACCTCGATCGTGGACGTCATGACGTAGCGCTCCGTGCGGAGCACACGGCGCGCGATCTCCGCCTGGACCGGCGTGTAGCAGATCTGGTCGAGAACGACGTCGAAGGAACGGGAACCCAGTGCGGCCTTCAGGCCGGCTTCGTCGTCGCGATCGGCGATCAGGTGTGCGACGCCGCCGGGAGCAGGCGCGGATCCGCGGTTGAGGACGGTGACGTCCGCGCCGGCGTCACGCAGCCGCTCGACCACCCCGCGGCCGAAGTACCGGCTTCCGCCGAGAACGAGCACTTTCTTCATGTCCACCAGTGTTACGGTGGCGATCCCGATGATTGAAGGGGAGAACATGGGTGAAATGGCGGAATCGCTGAAAGAACCTCGGCCCAATCGCGGTTTCACTGAAAGTTCACTGGACGTGATCGACCGGCGACTCCTCGAACTCCTCCAGGAGGAAGGCCGCATCACCCTGAGCGAGCTCGGGCGGCGTGTTTCGCTGAGCCCCGCCGCTGTCGGCGAGCGCGTCAAGCGGCTCGAAGCCGACGGCACGATCACCGGCTACGCGGCGCTCGTTTCGCCCACCGGGGTCGGCCTGGGGTTGCGGGCGTTCGTGCGGATGGCGCCGCACAGCGGATTCACCGTCCGGCACCCGCGCACGCGGAAGATCATGGACCGGCCGGAGATCCTCGAACTCCACCACGTGGTGGGCGAGGATTGCTGGATCCTGAAGATCGCCGTGCGCGACACCGGTCATCTGGAAGAGCTGCTGGAGGACCTTTCCGTGCTGGGCGCCACGACGACGTCGATCGTCATGTCCAGCCCGATCGAGCGGCGAGTGCTGCTGCCCTTGTGATCCATCACAAGAACCGGTCGACAAGTCTGGTCTCTCTCCTGGTTCCGGTCGTGGATTTGTGACGCATGATGACTCGCATCACATACTGACGAGTAACCGGAGGCGGGTATGCGGGCTCGGATCCTCACCACGCTGATCGCGGCCTTGACGTTCACGATCGCCGTCCCGGCGGCGGCGAACGCGGCGCCGTCCAGCGGCTGGAACGACTGGTCGTGCCGGCCGAGTGCGAGCCATCCCGAGCCCGTGGTGCTGGTGCACGGCCTCGGCGGCAACGCGACGACCAACTGGTTCCACCACGCGCCGAAGCTCAAGGACGCCGGTTACTGCGTCTATTCGCTGACCTACGGCGCCACCGTCCTGGGTGGACAGTTGTTCGGCGGGCTCGCTTCCATGCGGAAGAGCGCCGTCGAACTCGGCGCGTTCGTCGACCGCGTGCGGGCGAGCACCGGCGCGGACAAGGTCGACATCGTCGGGCATTCCGAGGGCACGACGATGCCCGCGTACTACCTCAAATTCGAGGGCGGCGCGGAGAAGGTGAAGCATTTCGTCGGCTTCGGCTCGAACTTCAAAGGCACGTCGCTCAACGGCTTTTCCGAGCTGGCCAAGGCCGTGCTGTCGCTGCCCGGGATCGATCTCCTCGCCGACGGCGTGTGCGGGGCGTGCCGCGAATACCTGGCGCCGTCCGAGTTCCTCGACGACCTCGCCCGCGACGGCGTGACCGTGCCGGGGCCGACCTACACGAGCATCGTCAGCCGCCACGATCGAGTGGTCACGCCGTACACCAGCGGCGTGCTGGACGAGCCGGGCGCGACCGACATCGTGCTGCAGGACCGTTGCGGCGCCGACGTTTCCGGGCACTTGAGCCAGGCGATCGACCCGAACGTGACGAGTCTGATCCTCAAGGCGCTCGATCCGGAGAACGCTCCCGCGCCGAAGTGCGTGCCGTTCTTCGCACCGCTGTAGGCGTCAGGGCCTGGTCGCGTGCACCACGAACACCGACCGGACCCGATCCTCGGTCTCGACGTCGAGGCGTTTCACGGTCACGTCGGTGAAGCCGGCTTCGGAGGCCAGCTCGGCCGCGTCGTCCTCGGTTTCCGGCAGCTTCAGGTCGGTGGGGACGATGGCGGCGAACGCCTCCGACGGCCGGAACGCCGACGCGAGAGGCAGGCTGAAACCCACCCTGCCGCCCGGGCGCAGCGCCCGCAGCCAGTCGCGGAGCGCGGCCGCGCCGAGGAAGTGCAGCGAAGACGCGCACAGCACGGCGTCCGCGCCCTCGTCCTCCACCGGCGACGGAACCGCGGAAGCGACCTGCCAGGTGATGCGTTTCCCGGGATCGTGCGTCGCCGCCTTCGCCTCGGCCTGGCCGATCATGCCCGGCGAGATGTCGATCGCGAGCACTTCGCCCGGCTCCAGGCGCAGCGCGGCGAACGCGGCCACACCGGTCCCCGTCGCGACGTCGAGAACGCGCTCTGGTGCCGTGCAGCCGAGGCCGTCGACGAGCGCGTCGGCGACCAAGCCGTGAAAGGTGTCTTCGTCGTAGCGGGCGGCGATGCCGTCGAACAACCCGGCCGCGATCTCCTCGGTCACGACCGCGACCTTATCCGGGAGACGGCGGCGACCGGCGAAACCCAGGTCGGCGCGGTGATACCAGGACAGCTCCGCATCACCTTCGAGCCAGCAGAGCAGGACGTCGGCGCCGTCGAGTTCGGCGGGGAAGTCGATCAGGAGCGGGGCGAAACCCTTCAGTTCGGCACCCGTCCGCTGGACGGTGGTCATCAGGTCGTCCAGCCGGGCCTGCGCGGCCTTCCACTCCGGCATCCCGCCGAGCGAGGTTTCGCGGCCGCCGGGGCGCAGGGACGCGGCGAGTTCGGCCGCGTCGGCGCGGAGCCGGACCAGTTCGTCGAGCACGGGGCGTAGCCGGGCGAGTTCGGCGCGGGCTTCGGGAACGGTGAACAAACCCATGCGCCGATGGTCCCAGTCCGCTCAGCGGCGCCGCCGGGCGAGTCTCGACGCGAGGCCCGCGCCGATCAGGAGGAAGCCCGTCGCGAGCAGGCCGCCGATGAACAGCCAGCTCGTGACGCCGTAGGTGACGTCGTTCTGCGGCAGGTACTTCACCAGCCGGAAGCCCCATTCCGGGACCGCGATCGTGACCACGCCGGGGGCGACGCCCCAGACGAGGCCGCCGAGGATCGGGCCGGTCGCCGAGAGCGCGCCGAGCAACCCGACCGACAGCAGCAGGATCCCGCCGCCCACGAGGAGGCCGATGCTGAGGACGTCACGCTGGGTGCTGAGCGTCGCCTGGACGAGCATCTGCTGCCGCAGGCCGCCCCAGGCCAGCAGGCCGAGGGCGACCGGCGTCAGGATCAGGCCACCCGCTCCGCTGAGTACGCGACGCACGCCTCGGCCCGCGCGCGGGTCTTCGGGCACCAGGTCGTCGTCGAAGGGCTCATACGGCTCATACGACTCGACGTCCTCGTATGGCCTTCGCGGATCTTTGGGCTGCTCGTACTCCCCGTACTCCTGGTAGTCCTCGTCGTCGTACTCCGCGACGTACCGGTGCGATGACATGGGCGGGCCACCTCCCTGCACCGGACTACGGACGCCGGCCCCCTTCGGTTCACTTCGATCTCCGCCGGATCGCGTTCAGCCCCCTAAACGCGATTCGCGCGGCGCCGCGAGAGGGTGCCGACCAGACCGGCCCCGATGAGCAGGAATCCGCTCGCGAACAGGGCGCCCATCACCAGCCACGTCACCAAGCCCACCCCGAGACTCGCCCCGGTCACGTCGTAGGAGAGGCGCATGATGTCCTGCGGGCTCAGCAGGAACGTCAGCCCCGGCAGCACACCCCACAGCACTCCGCCCGCCATGGGTCCGATCCCGGACAGTGCTCCGAGGAGCGCGACACCGAGCAGAAGCAGGCCGCCGAGGATCAGCAAGAACAGGCTGAGCGGGTCTTCGCCGACGGACAGGAACTGCGAGAGACTGCGCTGCAGCTGTGCGCCGCCGTAGATCACCAGGCCGAGGGCGACCGGCGTCAGGAGGACACCGCCGAGCCCGCTGAGCACGCGCGGCACGGCCCGGCTCGCTTGCCTAGGCTGGGCGCCGTAAGGCTCCGGGGCCTGAGTCTGCTCGTACGGGGGCACGGCGTAGGGGTTGTTCGTCATGGGACCGCCCTTTCCGGTGGGCCGGCAGAGGAGTGCTGTTCGATGATGTCGCGGCCCGCGCGGTTCCGTGACGGCCGGATGGCCGTCGTCCGACCGGGTGACGTCGGTCACAACCGCCTCGTGGAGACTTGATACCGACCACTACTGGAACCATCCAGGACCGTTAAGCAGTACGCTTGTACCGCTACCGGAGAGACTGAAGTAGAACGCGAAGATCCGCGGAAGGAGCACCGCTGCTCATGGCCAAGATCAAGGTCCAGGGCACCGTCGTCGAGCTCGACGGCGATGAGATGACCCGCATCATTTGGCAGTTCATCAAGGACAGGCTGATCCACCCGTACCTGGACGTGAACCTGGAGTACTACGACCTGGGTATCGAGGAGCGGGACCGCACCGACGACCAGGTCACCGTCGACTCGGCCAACGCGATCAAGAAGCACGGCGTCGGCGTCAAGTGCGCCACGATCACGCCGGACGAGGCGCGCGTCGAAGAGTTCGGCCTGAAGAAGATGTGGCTCTCGCCCAACGGCACGATCCGCAACATCCTCGGCGGTGTGATCTTCCGCGAGCCGATCGTCATCCAGAACATCCCGCGTCTGGTGCCCGGCTGGACCAAGCCGATCATCATCGGCCGTCACGCGCACGGCGACCAGTACAAGGCGACCAACTTCAAGGTCCCCGGTCCCGGCACGCTGACCATCAGCTACACCCCGGACGACGGCTCCGAGCCGATGGAGTTCGAGGTCGCGAAGTTCCCCGAGGGCGGCGGCGTCGCCATGGGCATGTACAACTACCGCAAGTCCATCGAGGACTTCGCGCGCGCCTCGCTGCAGTACGGCCTCGACCGTGAGTACCCGGTCTACATGTCGACCAAGAACACCATCCTCAAGGCCTACGACGGCATGTTCAAGGACGTGTTCGAGGAGATCTACCAGGCCGAGTTCAAGGCCGACTTCGACGCCAAGGGCATCTCCTACGAGCACCGCCTGATCGACGACATGGTCGCCGCGGCGATGAAGTGGGAGGGCGGCTACGTCTGGGCCTGCAAGAACTACGACGGGGACGTCCAGTCCGACACGGTCGCGCAGGGCTTCGGCTCGCTGGGCCTGATGACGTCGGTGCTGCGCACCCCGGACGGCAAGACCGTCGAGGCCGAGGCCGCGCACGGCACCGTGACCCGGCACTACCGCCAGCACCAGCAGGGCAAGCCGACCTCGACCAACCCGATCGCGTCCATCTACGCGTGGACCCGGGGCCTCGAGCACCGCGGCAAGCTGGACTCGAACCCGGAGCTGATCGGGTTCGCGAACAAGCTGGAGCAGGTCGTCGTCGAGACCGTCGAGAGCGGCAAGATGACCAAGGACCTCGCGCTGCTGATCAGCAAGGACCAGGCCTTCCAGACGACCGAGGAGTTCCTCGCGACGCTGGACGCCAACCTGGCCAAGAAGATCGCCCAGGGCTGAGTTTCGCTTGAAGGCCCCCTTCCCAGGTGGAAGGGGGCCTTTTCGCGTTGTGACGGTGGGTAGCCCGGGACCGATCCGCGTTGGCGCCTCCGGGTGGTTGGCGATCCGGGATCTGGGCGGCCGCCCCGGCTTCTGCCACTCTGGACCGGACAGAAAACGATTCCCTTGTTCGAGGAGTGACCACCATGGCCATCTCGAAACCGGTCTTGTTCGTCGGCGGTGGACTGGCGCTGATCGTCGTCGTCGCCATCTCGGGACAGGACAGGGAGTCGAGCGCGTCGAGCCCGACCGGTTGCCAGGTCGTGGTGACGGCCGACGTGCTCAACGCGCGCGACGCCCCCGGCGGGCAGAAGATCGTCGGCAAGTACGTCAAGGACGCGAAGATCGACGCGCAGCCGGTGGTCGAGAACGGCTTCCGCAAGGTCGCCGAGGGCAAGTGGGTCTCCGCCGAGTTCACGACCCCGGTCGAAGGCGCGAAATGCGGCCCGTGACCTGCGGCTTCGCGGTTAGCCCGCGAAACGCAGGTGGGCTCTGACCTGCGGGATCGCGTTTAGGGGGCGAAACGCAGGTGGGGTGCTCTGACCTGCGGGATCGCGATTAGGGGGCTAAATGCAGGTGGGTGCCTTCCTCGGCCGCCAGCACCTCGCCGCTGAACGCCTCCCGCGCTTCGGCCATCGAGATCGCGCGGTCGGAACCGGGCCAGAAGTGGGTCAGCAGCAGCCGCCGGGCACCGCCGCGCTCGGCCCAGTACCCGGCCTCGCCCGCCGTCGACACCAGACGCGGCGTCTCGTCGGGCGGCGGTCCCTGAAGGGTGGCGTCGGCGATGAGAAGGTCGGCGTCGCGCGCCAGTTCCGCGAGGATCGGGCTCGGCCCGCTGTCACCGGTGTAGGCGACGGTGAGCCCGGGCGCGGTCAGGCGGACTCCGTAGTTCGGCACATGGTGCGGAAGCAGGAACGTCGTCATCCGGAACGGCCCGACCTCGCGCGGCGGCCCGAGCTCCCGCACGTCGAAGATCGTCGTCGGATGCGGTCGCGGCTCCAGCGCTTCGAGTCGGCGCA
Source organism: Amycolatopsis lurida (assembly GCF_900105055.1). Classification (NCBI taxonomy): domain Bacteria; kingdom Bacillati; phylum Actinomycetota; class Actinomycetes; order Pseudonocardiales; family Pseudonocardiaceae; genus Amycolatopsis; species Amycolatopsis lurida. Next base: position 3,144,364 of record NZ_FNTA01000004.1, on the reverse strand, counting down.
CCGTGCCCGGCGTGCAGTGCAGCGGGATCCTCGGCTCGTCCGGCAGCCCGTAGGCACGCGCCCGGCCGAGCGCGCTCACGTCGGCGCAGTGATCGGGATGTTCGTGCGTCACCACCACCGCGTCGACCCGGCCGTCCGGGCAGTGTTCGAACAGTCGTGACGCGGCGCCGTAGCCGAGGTCGAGCACGACTTTGAAATCCTCGTGCACCAGGAGGAAGCCGGCACAGGCCCGGCCGGGTTCCGGCCAGGCGCCGCAGCTGCCCAGCACGGTCAGCTCGCTCATGCGCGCAGTCTCCCAGTGCCGATTCTGTCGGACCCCCCGGGTAGCGTGCGAAGGGTGCTGACCGTCTCCACTGTGAATGTCAACGGCCTTCGTGCCGCCGCGAAAAAGGGCTTCGTCGAGTGGCTGGGCTCGACGAAGGCCGATGTCGTCGCCTGCCAGGAGGTCCGGGCCGAGCTCAAGGAGCTCCCGGCCGGTGCCGCCGCGCCCGAAGGCTGGCACGTGGTGCACGCGCCGTCGGCGCAGAAGGGTCGCAACGGCGTCATGCTCTTCAGCCGGGCGGAGCCGGAGGAGGTCCGCATCGGTTTCGGCGAGCCCGAATTCGAAGACAGCGGCCGCTACGCCGAGATCCACCTGCCGAACGTCGTGGTCGCGAGCCTGTACCTGCCCAGCGGCGACGTCGGGACCCCGCGTCAGGACGAAAAGGAGCGCTTCATGACGGCGTTCCTGCCGTACCTCGTCGACCTGCGTGCCAAGGCCGAGGCCGGCGGCCGTGAGGTCGTCGTCGTGGGGGACTGGAACATCGCCTACGACAAGATCGACCTGAAGAACTGGCGCGGGAACCAGAAGAGCTCGGGCTTCCTGCCGGAGGAGCGGGAATGGCTCGGCCGCGTGTTCAGCGAGGCCGGCTACGTCGACGTGCAGCGCAAGCTCGACCCGGAAGGCCCCGGCCCGTACACCTGGTGGTCGTACCGCGGGAAGGCGTTCGACAACGACACCGGCTGGCGCATCGACTGCCAGATCGCCACCCCCGGTCTGGCCGAGCGGTGCACCTCCGTCGTGGTCGAGCGCGCCGAGTCCTACGACCGGCGCTGGTCCGACCACGCGCCGGTGACGGCGACCTACTCCGGATAGCCTGGTCCGGTCATGGAGACGAATGAAGCCAGGCGTATCGAGGCGACGAACGCCGAGCGCTACGCGATGTCCGGCCAGTACGGGTGGGAGTTCAGCCCGGACGCGCCGAACATGCTGGAACGGTGGACGGTGCTGCCGTTCAACCAGCGCGGCGACAAGCGGATGGCGTTCGGCGCGCTGAGCGGTATGTATCAAGGACTGCGATTCAGCGTCTTCGACTACCACCGCCGCCCGACGGTCACGAGCGTGCACACGCGGTGGACCAACAAGAAGGTCAACGAGCTCGACACGATCTCGATCGACACGGTCTGGGCCGTCAGCCTGCCCGCGCCGATGCCGAACTTCCAGATCGTGTCGAGCATCGAGTCCGCCTGGGACGTCGAGCAGTATCCGGAGCCCGCGACCGCGGACCGGAAGTTCAACCGCTGGTACAAGCTGATCGACACCGACCCGAACATCGCGGTCGGCGTGCTGACACCACAGGTCGCCGCCACGATGCGGTCCTTGAAGCTGCACACCTGGTCGCTGGTCGGCGCGGAACTGGTCTACGTCGAGAATCCGACCTTCGGCCGGACCAAGCCGGATGACGTGCTTTCGACGCTGGGGCGTCTCGCGCAGCTGGTTTCGCTGCTGCCGTTCCATCTCGGCGGCGGTCAGCCCGCCGCGCCGCCGCCTCCGCCGCAGCCCCAGTACCCGCACCAGCCGTATCCGCCGCAGAATCCGGGCTATCCGCAGCAGTACCCGCCTCCGCCGCAGTACGGCCGGCAGCCGTATCCGCCGCAGCATCAGGGGTATCCGCCGCCGCACTATCCGCCACCGCAGTACCCGCAGCCCGGGTATCCGCCGCCGGGGTATCCGCCGCGCGGTTACTGACGGGACTTCGCGCTCTCCGTCCACACTGGACTTTCGACGAAGTGGTTGTCGAACTTTTCCTGACTGTCCAAGAGATCCTGGACGGTCGCCTCGCCGTGCCCGACCTTCTCCAGCAGACGGAAGTAGTCGAACCGTTCCACGCCGGGGATGAACACGATCAGCACGTCCGCCGACGAGTCCACGGCCGCGCGGAAAGCGTGGGTGATCAGTGGTGGGACGACCAGCATGTCACCTTCGAAGACGGTGACGATTTCTTTCCCCACAAGGACTTCCAGCCTTCCGCCGAGCATGAAGAACATCTCGGAGGAGCCGGTGTGATAGTGCGGCGCGGCTCCATCGGCGCCGACGCCTAACCGTGTTCGCGCGCTGCTCAGGACCCCGCCTGTGGTCGAGACGTCGGCGAGCAGGGTGACGAGGGCGGGGGCGGCGCCGACGGTCTCGGCTTCGGTGGCGCGGACGAGGACGGGTTCACGGGCTTCGATGCGCTGTGTCATAACCGCGATAGTTCCACCCCTAATAGTTCGCTGTCAAACTATCTCCTGTCGAATAGACTGCGCCCGTGAGCGAAGAACGAAACACGGACGCGATCGACGCGGTCGTCGGCGCGTGGCGGCGCGAACGGCCGGACCTGGACCTGACCGCGATCGGGGTCGCCGGGCGCCTCGGCCGCGTGGCGATGCTGACCACGCCCATGGTGGAAGCCGTATTCGCGAAGCACGGCTTGAAGCAGGGGGAGTTCGACGTGCTCGCGGCGCTCAGGCGATCCGGGAAGCCGTACACGCTGATCCCGTCTGAGCTTTCCGCGACGCTGATGATGTCCAGGGCCGGGATGACCAGCAGGATCGACCGGCTCGAGTCGGCGGGGCTGGTCGAACGGGCGCTGGATCCCGAAGACCGGCGGAGCTTCCGGGTCACGCTCACCGAGCATGGTTTCGAAGTCGTCGACGCCGCCATGACCGAGCACACGGAGAACGTCGCGAAGCTGCTCTCGCCGCTCGGTGAGGATCTCGGCGTCCTGGACGCGTCGTTGCGGCGGCTGCTGACATCCCTCGAAAGCTGAAGGGGCCCTTCACCGCGTAACGTGCGGCGAAGGGCCCCTTCAGTGCTTTGGGCGGATCAGCAGTACAGGTTGCCGCCCGGGCTCACGCCGAGGATTCCCGTGAACTGCTGGTACTTGTTCACGCGGCTCTGTACCTGGGCCGGGTTGCCGCCGTTGCACTCGATGCTGCCATTGATGCTGCGGATGGTCTCGCCGAAGCCGCGGCTGTTGACCATCGCGTTGTGCGGGGTCATCGTGCCGGGACCGTTCTGGGTCATCCAGTACCAGATGCCGGTCTTCCAGGCGACGGCCGCGTCGTTCTGCACCAGCCACGGGTTGGTCAGCAGCGGCAGGCCCAGCGCGTCGCCGGCGGCCTTGTAGTTGAAGTTCCAGCTCAGCTGGATCGGGCCGCGGCCGTAGTACGCGGCGTTGCCCGCGGGGCAGCCGTAGGACTGGCTCGTGTCGCAGTAGTGCGGGTAGTTGGCCTCGTTCTGTTCGACGATGTGGACGAGGCCGCCGGTCTCATGGCTGACGTTCGCCAGGAAGGCCGCCGCTTCCTGCTTCTTCACGGTGTCGCTGCCCGTACCCGCGAAGGCCGGGTACGCGCTCAGGGCGGTGACCAGGCCGTTGTAGGTGTAGAAGGGGTTCCGGCTCGGGAACATCTGATTGAACTGGGCCTCGCTGACCACGAAGCCGGACGGGTTCGGCGGGTTGGTGGTGCCGCCGCAGGCACCCTGGTCGGCCCACACCTGCGCGCTACCAGGGGTTTCGTTCTGCGTCCACCACTTCGCGGACCAGTTGTGCCCGTTGTGGGAGGCGGTGTTGCCGCCCCAGTAGACCGAGCTGGCGTTCCACGGCGCCACGCAGTCCGCGGCGGAGGCGGATTGGGCCGGGACGACCACGGCGGCCGTGGTGGCGGCGAAGGTGGCGGCGACCGCCGCGAGAATACGTCGAAGAGACATCGGTGGCTCCTTCGTACGAGGGGACCATGCAGGGGATTGGTCTATACCTTTTAGGGGTATGGTCAACAGGTATAGACCATTGCGGACAAGAAACCAACCGGGGAAAGCCGGATACTGCCTGTTAGGCCGCGTGTGACAGTCGAATGGTCTAACCCTGTCCGGTTTTGTCAGAAACCGATCTTGAGCACGGCAACTCTGAGAAGAGGGGTGCTCGAAACATCCCCCCTGTGAGGGGCTACTCTCGTGCCCCGAGTTGATCAGAACCCACAGGTCTTGACACGCTCGGTAGTTTTTTGACCAGCATCCTGGAAATGCTCACTCGTTCGGGTTAGCGTTCCGGTTCGGCAAAGTCACGTCACGGGAGGCACTCCGGTGCGGAACCCAGTTCATCTCCTGATGCGATCGGCCATGCCCGCGGCAAGGGCCGCGGTGGTCGTCGCGATCCCGGTCGCGCTGCTCGTCGCGGGCGCGGTGCCGGCATCGGCCGCGGACACGACGTCGCGGTCGGAGATGGCGTTCGGTCTTCTGGGCCCGGTCGGCTTGATCGCCGTCGCGCTCGGCATCGTCGGGATGGCCTTCGGCGTGTTCCGCCAGCGCCGGAAGGCGCGCGCGGCCGCTGTCGCCCCCGCTCCCGCCCCGGCGCAGCCCGCCATCCCGCACGTCGCCGCGATGGCCGAGGCCGTGCTCGCGGATGACGTCCTCACCCGCCCGCAGCGTCCCTGACCTGCGCCTCCCGGCCCCGGAGCGCGATTAGGGGGCTAAACGCAGGTGGGTGCCCGTGGGCTGGCGGATCGCGTTTAGCCCGCTGAACGCAGGTCGGTCGCAGACGCACGCCCGGATCGCGATCAGGGGGCTAAACGCAGGTCGGCGGATTTTTGGGTAGGTACACCTAGTCCGGCCCGGATTGTTTAGCCGCTCGCTGATCGCCACGCTCGGGTCCATGACGGTGACACGGCGTCGCAGCCGGCCCGGTGACCCCTTCCCCCGCGCCCTGGACCGGGCGATCACGGACAGCGGCCTCGGCCTCGACCGGATCCGGCACCGGCTGGCCCTGGAGGGCGTCCGGGTCAGCGTCGCGACCTTGAGCTACTGGCGGACCGGAAGAAGCCGCCCCGAGCGGTGCGACTCCCTGAAGGCGGTCGCGCTGCTGGAGCGGCTCTTCGAACTTCCGCACGGTTCCTTGCTGAACCGGCTGGGCCCGCGTCGCCCCCGGGGACGGTGGGGCGACGCGGGAACCGGATCAGACGCCGGAGTTGGTGCGGATCCAGCTACGGAAGTAGGGGACGTCCACGTAGATCGACGGCCCGGTCGCGCAGGTGCTGCTGTTGTTCCCGGCGCGGCTGGTCGCGCCGACCAGCTGCCAGACACCGCTGACCTGCTTGACCTGCGGGCCGCCCGAGTCGCCGTAGCAGGCACCCGAGTTGCCGTTGGGGTTGTTGGTGCAGATCTCGCTGGCGGCGTTGATACCGCTGCACCGGGTGTCGGCGACGATCGAGGTGTTCAGTTCCTGGAGGTTGATCGGGGCGCCACAACCACCGCGGACGGGGCAGGTCTGGCCCCAGCCGATGATCCGCGTCGCGGTGCCAACGGCCCCGGACGAAGCGGCGATCGTGACCGGCGCCTGCGACACCGCCGTCGAGAGGCGCAGCAGCGCCAGGTCGGCGCTCGGGTGGGCGATGCGCTGGGCCACGCGGGCGACGGTGCCGCCGCTGGTGCGGTTCGTGGTGCCGACGCGCACCTGGTACGGCGTGCCGCAGTGCGCCGCGGTGACCACCCAGGTCGAGCTGATCAGTGAGCCACCACACTGGTGGCCGCCGGAGCTCGACTGCTGGGACACCATGAACGAGTAGACCTGGGTCGCGTTACCGCCGCCGACGATGTTCGGCTGGACGCCTCCGGTGGGCTCGGCCGCAGCCGCGACGCCGGAAAGCGAGAAGACGGCCGCGGCCGCCATGGCCAAGCCCATCAGTAGGGATCGTGCCTTCATCTGGGTTCTCCTTCGGTGTGGCCGGAAGATCCGGTGCCATGAACGCTAGGAATCGGGCACCCTGGCCAGAACCGTCGGAAGTATGTGGCGTTTAACCGTTTAGACCGTTCGGCCGGGGCGAGGCCGAGTGACCCGCCGTGGCGTGGCCTGAGAGAATCCGGGCGTGTCCGACGAACAGAAGCGCCCGCGCGTGCTCTCCGGGATCCAGCCGACCGCCGACTCGTTCCACCTCGGCAACTACCTGGGCGCGCTGCGGCAGTGGGTTCGCCTGCAGGACACCCACGACACCTTCTACATGGTCGTCGACCTGCACGCGATCACCGTCGAGCAGGATCCGAAGGTGCTGCTCGACCGCACCCGCCGCTCGGCGGCGCAGCTGCTCGCGCTCGGGGTCGACCCGGCCCGAAGCGCACTGTTCGTCCAGAGCCACGTGCCCGAGCACGCCCAGCTGGGCTGGGTGCTGGAGTGCCAGACCGGCTTCGGCGAAGCGAGCCGGATGACGCAGTTCAAGGACAAGGCCGCGAAGCAGGGCACCGATCGCGCCAGTGTCGGCCTGTTCACGTACCCGGTCCTGCAGGCCGCCGACATCCTGCTGTACCAGGCGAACGAGGTCCCTGTCGGCGAGGACCAGCGGCAGCACCTGGAGCTGACGCGCAACCTCGCGCAGCGGTTCAACAACCGCTACGGCAAGACGTTCACCGTGCCGGAGCCGCATATCGTCAAGGACACGGCGAAGATCTACGACCTGCAGGACCCGACCGCGAAGATGAGCAAATCCTCGTCGACCGGCAACGGCCTCATCGAGCTGCTCGAAGACCCGAAGAAGTCGGCGAAGAAGGTGCGCTCGGCGGTCACGGACACCGGCCGCGAGATCGTCTTCGACGCCGAGAACAAGCCGGGTGTTTCGAACCTGCTGACGATCCTCTCCGCCCTGACCGATCAGCCGGTCGCCGAACTCGAGAACTCCTACGAGGGCAAGGGTTACGGCGACCTGAAGAAGGGCGTCGCGGAGGCATTCGTCGACTGGGTCACGCCGGTGCAGGAGCGCGTCCAGTCCTATCTGGACGACGTCGCCGAACTCGACAAGGCCTTGGCGCTCGGTGCGCAACGGGCCAGGGAGGTCGCTTCGGTGACGTTGCGGAACGTCTACGAGAACATCGGGTTCCTTCCCCCGGCGGGCTGATTCGCGCTGCGATGTCGTCGCTGTGTGGTTAGCGTTTGACGGTGGCGAATGATGACGGCGCGAAGCCGGAACAGGACAAGCTGTTACCGCGCCTGAGGCGGAAGTACGGCTGGCTCGATCACCTCATCCGGGCGAACGACGCCTTCACCGAGCGCTACGGCAATCACTATGCCGCCGCCATCACCTACTTCAGCGTGCTGTCGGTGATCCCGATCCTGATGGTCGCCTTCGCGATCCTCAAGATCGTGCTCGCCGGCGACCAGGTGGTGACGAACCAGCTCGTCGACGGCATCAAGAAGTCGGTCCCGGAGGGGCTGAGCGATCTCGTCGGCAGCATCATCAAGGCGGCGCTGGACTCCGGCGGCGGGATCGGGGTGTTCGGCCTGCTGCTGGCGCTGTATTCGGGCGTCGGCTGGATGACCAACCTGCGTGACGCGCTGACCGCCCAGTGGGGCCAGGAAAAGCAGCAGCTGCCGTTGGTGTCGACGACGATCAAGGACCTGCTGTCCCTCGTGGGGCTCGGTCTAGCGCTGGTGATCTCGTTCGGCCTCACCGCGGCGGGCAGCGGCGTCGGGCGGTTCCTGCTCGAACTGGTCGGTCTCGAGAACCAGGGCTGGGCCGTGTTCCTGCTGAAGGTCGCGACGATCCTGCTCGGCCTGCTCGCGAACACCCTGGTCTTCCTGTGGGTCATCGCGAGGCTGCCTCGTGAGCACGTCGCGCTGCGCAGCGCGGTCAAGGGCGCGATCTTCGCCGCGGTCGGGTTCATCGTGCTCCAGCAGGCTGCGACCCTTTACCTCGGCAGCGTCACGAAATCACCGGCGTTCACCTTGTTCGGCCCGGTGATCGGCCTGCTCGTGTTCGCGAACCTCGTTTCGCGGTTCTTGCTGTTCGTCACCGCGTGGACGGCGACGGCGAAGGAGAACCTGAAGACGGTCATCGAGCCGCCCGCCCCGGTGCTGATCCACCCGCGGGTGACCGTCCAGCAGGGGCCGGGACTCGGCGCCGTCGGCGGGGCTTTCGCGACCGGCGCGCTGCTGGGCTGGCTCGGCCGCCGCAGGTCCTGACGTTATTCGCTTGCCATGGCCTTCTTGCGCTGGTGGCCGATGACGAACGACGCCACGATGATCAGGAAGACGACCAGCGTGATGATCCAGCCCGTCACGCCGAACGGGTCTTCGGCCGCGGCCGCGGCTCCGCTGTTCGCCGCGCCGTCGGTGTTCGGCGCGGCGTTGGCCGGATCCGCGTTCACGGCTTCCGGTGACCGGTATTCGATGCGCCCCACCGATTCGGCCTCGGACTCGCGCAGCGCGATGCCGTAGTCGAGAAGCTTCGCGGCCTGTTCGGTGACCCTGGTCGGGCGCTGCTCGGCGCGCAGCATCACGACCCCGATCCGGTGACCGTTCCGGACGGCGCTGCCGGCGTAGGTGTGGCGCGCGTCGTCGGTGAAGCCGGTCTTCCCGCCGGTGAACCCGGGGTAGCTGCCGAGGAGCTTGTTGTCGTTGTAGATCGTGACGACCGGTTTCCCCGCGGTGGCCGGGACTTCGAAGCTCTTGGTCTTGACCACCTTGGCGAATTCGGGGTTCTTCATCGCGTAGTGGAAGATCAGGCTCATGTCGTAGGCGGAGGTCGACATGCCGGGGCCGTCGAGCCCGGACGGTGTGGCGGCCCGGGTGTCCGTGGCGCCGATGCGGGTGGCCAGCGCGTTCATCTTCGCGAGTGTCGCGTCCAGGCCGCCGAGCACGGTGGAGAGCGCGTGCGCCGCGTCGTTGCCCGAGTGCATCAGCAGTCCGTGCAGCAGCTGGTCCACTGTGTACTGACCACCGGCGGCGATGCCCATGCAGGTGCACTCCTGCTCGGCGTCCTCCTTGGTCGGCACGACGATCTTGGCGGGCGGGAGTTCGGTGACCACGACCAGCCCGAGCAGGACCTTGATCAGCGACGCCGGCCGCTGGCGGGCGTGCGGATCCTTCGCCGCGATGACGTCACCGGTTTCGAGGTCCTGCAGCACCCATGACGCGGAGGTGTTCCCCTCGGGCGGGTTCAGCGCGCGCTTCGGGAGCACGAGCCCGCATTCGGCCATCCGGTCGCCGCCCACCGGAACCGGCGGCACCGGCAGCGGCGTCGGAGCGGCCTCGCCGGGGCGCGGTTTCTCGGAGGTGTCGACGGGCGGGGGAGGCGTGACCTTGTTCGCGCACGGCTGCGCCTGGGCTGGTGGCTTCGGGGCGGCTGTGGCCACCGGCGTCACCGCGAGGGCGAGCACACCGGAAACGAGGACCAGGAGCAACCGGGAGATAGCGCTGTGCACCCGAGCAATGTAGCGCCGCCGGGCTCGCTGCATACTCAGGGGCATGCGCATTTCGCGAGGTACTTCGATGTTCCTGCTGGGTTTCGGCGTGTGGTCGTGGATCATCTGGATCACCTTCGCCAAGAACCTCTGGGACAGTGACCGCGCCTGGGCCGCGGACGGCTCGCCGACGGCCTACTTCATCGTGCACGCGGTGCTGACGGTCGTCTCGTTCGTGCTCGGCACCATCATCGGGCTCATCGGTCTGCGCACGCTTCGTGGCGCCAAGTCACGGGACGCGGAGAAGGCTGACGCCTGATCGGGTTTTGTCGTCCTTTTGACGGTGTTGGGCAGGGTCCGGCTCGCTTACGTTCACTCCACCGAATCATGGAGGTGGAATGTCCCGGATCAGACGCCTGCTCGTCCCCGCGCTCGTCGCGGCGGCGGCGGGAAGCGTGTTCGCGGCCCCGTCGGCGAGCGCCGCGCCCGCGCCGCAGTGCGACACCGCGAGCGCCCCGTTCAACTACGTGGTGCTCTACGACCCGCGCACCCCGGAGCGCAAGGTCGACAACGAGCTGCGCGCCAAGTGTGGCGAGAAGGTCGCGTACTACCCGGAGATCGGGGTCGCGGTGGCGACCTCGCGCAACGCCGACTTCCAGGCGAAGATCGGTGTCTTCCGCGCCTACTCGGGTGGCCGTGACGTCGCGTTCCCGCCGGCGGCCTCCACCCGCTCGACGCGCTCCGCCGTGGTCGACACCAAGGAGAACGAAGAGACCACCAGCGTCGCCGTCGAAGAGGACCTGTCGGCCCAGCAATGGGACATGCGGGCGATCCAGGCTCCCGAGGCGAACAAGATCTCCGGTGGCAGCCGCTCGGTGACCGTCGGCGTGCTGGACTCGGGCATCGAGCCCACCCACCCCGCACTGAAGGCGGCCCTCGACCCGAAGGTGTCGGCAGGCTGCAACAGCGGCGCGCCCGACACCACGCCCGCCGCCTGGGCGCCCACGAACTCCGACCACGGCACGCACGTCGCCGGCACGATCGCGGGCAAGGACGCCGCGCGCGGCTTCACGGGCGTGGCGCCCGGCGTCAAGCTGGCGTCGGTGAAGGTCGTGAACGACGACGGCCTGATCCTCCCCGAGGCCGCGGTGTGCGGGTTCATGTGGGCGGCGAAGCACCGCTTCCCGGTCACGAACAACAGCTACTACATCGACCCGGGCATGTTCTACTGCTCGAAGGAGCCGGGCGACGCGGCCGCGTTCGAAGCCGTCCGCCGCGCGGTGACCTACTCGACCGGCCGTGGCGTGCTGAACGTCGCCGCCGCCGGCAACAGCGGTTTCGACCCGGACAAGCAGACCACCGACCCGAACCGCCCGCACCCGGTCGACACGAGCTGCGGCATCCTGCCCAAGGCCATCGACGGCGTCGTCAACGTCTCGGCCATCGGCTACGCGGGCACGAAGTCTTCGTACAGCAACTACGGTGACGACGTTTCGGTCACCGCCCCCGGCGGCGACCGCGCCCAGCTTCCGCCCACGGGCGAGGGGGTGGGTTGCCCGCTGTCGACCATCTTCAACGGCGGCTACGGCGCCAAGTGCGGCACCTCGATGGCGTCCCCGCACGCCGCCGGTGTCGCCGCGCTGCTGGCGTCCCGCTACCGCCACGCTTCGCCGCGGGTGCTGACCTGGCTGCTGGAGCACCAGGCGGACACGATCCCCTGCGGCACCGCGGCGCCGGTCTGTGAAGGCCCGGCGAAGGACAACTCGTACTACGGCCACGGCCGCGTCAACGCCCTGGACGCGGTGAAGTAGTTTCGCGCGATCGCCGGGGCCGGTCCACGTTCGTGGGCCGGCCCCGGTTTCGTTTTCGGGAACTTTCGCCGGATTCGCGATCGGGGTCCTTCTCGCTACGTTGTGAGCACCTTCGACAGTGGGGAGTTCACGATGTCGTTGTCCGGTCGATTGGTTCCCGTGGTGGTGGGGCTGGCGATGCTCCCGCTCGTCAGCGCGCCCGCGGCGGTGGCGGCTCCGGTGGCGCCCTGCAGCGAAGAGCCGCGGGAGCTGCCCATCAACGAGTTCACCGACTATCGCGAGATGGTGCGGGAGCTCGGGCGACTCGAACGGGTGAGCCAAGGGCGGGTGAAGGTCAAGGAAGTCGGGCGGTCCAACCGCGGCCGGGTGATCCACCAGGCGACCGTCGGGACCGGGCCGAAGGTGTTCGTGGTCTCCAGCGAGATCCACGGGAACGAGAAGACCGGCACCGACGCCCTGCTGCGCATCCTCGACTACCTCGGCACGTCGGAGTCGCGGGACGCCGAGCGGCTGCGGAAGACCATCACCTTCGTCGCGGTGCCGAAACTGAACCCGGACGGCGCCGAACTCGACCGGCGCGGCAACGACCTGTCGTGGGCCGAGGTGCAGCGGAAGTTCCCCCAGCTGAAGGACCGGCCGCCCACCTGGAACTACCTCAGCGACGTCCTCCAGGGCGACGACTACCGCAAGCGGCCTGGATTCGACGTCAACCGCGACTTCAATCCCGAGCTGAGCTACGTCCCGCGCGCCGAGGACGTCCCGGGCGCGCCGGATCAGCCGGGCTGGTTCATCACGCCCGAGGCGCGGGCGCTGCGTTCGGTGTACCTGGAGCTGACCGCTTCGCGGGGGAAGGTGCCCGACGTCTACGTCGATCTGCACCATCAAGGCGCCTGCGTCCGGCAGGAAGGCAGCAACCGGCTGCTCGACGTCGGCATCGACTACCCGCCGTTGCCCGACAAGTTCTTCGAGCCAGGCCAGAAGTACGCGAAGTACCGCGATGTGTACACAAAGGACGAATCGCGGCAGCTGGCGATCAGCGCGTTCAACGGGATGACGTCGCGCGGGTTCGTCGGGGCGCGGTATCCGCACGCGCCGGACCGGGATCTGCCGGGGCAGGCGCGGTGCTCGTTCGCGCTGAACGGGACGGGGACGGTGCTGTTCGAGGTGCGCGGGCAGACGCAGACGCTCGGGCAGCAACACCGGGAGCGCTTCACGCGCGCGGTGATGGCTGGGCTTTACAACATGCTGCGGGACGTGAGCACGGGTGCGGTCGGGTACATCGACCCGGAGGCCTTCGACCGGCTGCCGGGTACCGCCGACTCCGCCGCCCTGGCGCGGATCCTGGAGTAGCGGCTGTCGCGTGAAGGCCCCCTTCCCTCGGCTCAGCCGAGGGAAGGGGGCCCTCACGCGGCGTCGGCACCGGCAACGTGGACTGCGGGACGTGTGCGAGCCGAAGCGACCTCGTGTGCGGCGACCAGTTCACCGACTACGCCGACCGGATCGTCTCGGAGCCGGGATGGAAGTGTCTGCACGACGAGGATGCCCGCGGCGGTGTAGCGCGTGTTCCTGCTCAACGTTCGTGAGTAGTCGGACCGCCTGAAGTGGAAATCGAACGAGTCGATTTCCCAAGCGAGGCCAATGTCGTCCCACCAGGCGTCCGGGCGTCCCAGGTATTTGCCACGCTGATCGAAGACCTTGCAGTTCCAATGGCTCGGTGGCGAGGGTAGACGAAGGCTGAGCGCGCGCGCTCGGGATTCGGCCATCGAACGGATATCGATCCAGCTTGAAAGCAGCCGGCGTGGGATTGCCGTTCCTCGTTGAGTACCGTGATTGAGCTCCCGCAGGAGCTCAGACGGTGAGCAGCGGCCACTTTGCACCGCTTCGATCAGTACTTCTTCCACCGGGCCGGATTCACGAAGCCGCCGGACGGCATCTGTGGTCGCGCGTACCAGAGGCGCCGTTGGTACCTCCCCGATCATCTTCGGTTCCGGGAACCGGAGTGTGCGCTCCATGGTGACGAAGCCGGTGCTGCGGACCTTTCGTTGATGAGGGATGAGCATGTGCAGGTCGTCGCCTGCGGGGAGCGCCCCAGGGCGTAATCCGTGCAGACGGCAGGCGGCGACGCCGGTGAGCATGCTCTTGGCACCGCCGTACAGCAGTGCGGCGGTGATCAGTTCTTCGGGTCTTGGTTGTGTGTTGTGCAAGAGCACGATCCCCGGTAGCGGACGTTGCCAGGGGCCGCCCGGTAGACAGCGCGCGTAGATCGTGCTGCTGCTTATGTCCTCCGACTCGAGGTCGGCGACTCGAATGACGCCATTGCGGCTTCTTGCCAGCAGCAGTTCGGGATGCTGAGCCCATCTCCCCCTGTTGACCATGAAGCTCAGGATGAGCGCAGCGTCACCGATCGCGCCAGCCCCTTTACCCGAGCCTGTGGACAACTCGCTCCCTGTGGATAACTCTCCTGATGCGCGTGAAGGCCCCCTTCCCCCGGCTCAGTCGAGGGAAGGGGGCCTTCACGCGCAAAGCGGTCTAGACGCGCTTGAACAGCAGGGCGCGTTTGACTTCCTGGATGGCCTTCGTGACCTGGATGCCACGCGGGCACGCGTCGGTGCAGTTGAACGTCGTCCGGCAGCGCCAGACACCCTCGGAGTCGTTCAGGATGTCCAGACGCTCTTCGGCGCCTTCGTCACGCGAGTCGAAGATGAACCGGTGCGCGTTGACGATCGCCGCCGGGCCGAAGTACGAGCCGTCGTTCCAGTACACCGGGCACGAGGACGTGCAGCAGGCGCACAGGATGCACTTGGTCGTGTCGTCGAACCGGTCGCGGTCGGCCTGCGACTGGATCCGCTCGCGCGTGGGCTCGTTCCCGTAGGCGATCAGGTACGGCTTCACAGCCTTGTACGCCTCGAAGAACGGGTCCATGTCGACGTAAAGGTCCTTGAGCGTCGTCAGGCCCTTGATCGGCGCGATGGTGATGGTCGTCTTCTTGCCGTTGGTCTCCAGCAGGTCCTTCATCAGGACCTTGCACGCCAGCCGGTTGATGCCGTTGATCTGCATCGCGTCGGAACCGCAGACGCCGTGCGCGCACGAGCGCCGGAACGAGAACGTCCCGTCGATGTAGTCCTTCACGTAGAAGAGCAGGTTCAGCAGCCGGTCGGTGCGCTGCGCGGGGACGTCGTAGGACTCCCAGTGCGGCTCGGTGTCGATCTCGGGATTGAACCGGAGGATCTTCAGCGTGACGGTGATCGGCGTGTGGTCGGAGGACACGGCCTCCGACTTCTCGGGGGTTGCCGTGGTCATCAGTACTTCCGCTCCATCGGTTCGTAGCGGGTGAAGGTCACCGGCTTGTAGTCCAGGCGGACGTCGGCGGTGAGACCTTCGCCCTCCTTGTAGGCCATGGTGTGCCGCATGAAGTTCGTGTCGTCGCGGTTCGGGTAGTCCTCGCGCGCGTGCCCGCCGCGGGATTCCTTGCGCGCCAAGGCGCCGACGACGAGGACCTCGGCCAGTTCGAGCAGGAAGCCCAGCTCGACGGCTTCGAGGACGTCGGTGTTGTACCGCTTCCCCTTGTCCGTCACGGTGATCCGGCTGTACCGCTCCTTCAGCGCCTGCACGTCGGTCAGCGCCTGCTTGAGCGTGTCCTCCGTGCGGTACACCGAAGCGTGCGAGTCCATCGTCCGCTGCAGCTCGGTGCGGATGTCGGCGACGCGCTCGTCACCGTGCTCCGAAAGCAGCAGCGCGAGCTGGTCCTCGACGACCTTGGTCGGGTTCTCCGGCAGCTCGATGTGCTCGTGCGCCAGCGCGTACTCGGCGGCCGCGATGCCGGCGCGACGGCCGAACACGTTGATGTCGAGCAGCGAGTTGGTGCCGAGCCGGTTCGAGCCGTGCACGGACACGCACGCCACCTCGCCCGCGGCGTACAGGCCGGGGATGACGTTCTCGTTGTCCCGCAACGCTTCGCCGTGGACGTTGGTCGGGATTCCGCCCATCACGTAGTGGCAGGTCGGGAACACGGGCACCGGCTCGGTGACCGGGTCGACGCCCAGGTACGTCCGCGAGAACTCCATGATGTCCGGGAGCTTCGCGTTCAGCGTCTCTTCCGGGATGTGCGTGACGTCGAGGACGACGTAGTCCTTGTTCGGCCCGCAACCGCGGCCCTGCAGCACTTCCTGCACCATCGACCGGGCGACGATGTCACGCGGCGCGAGGTCCTTGATGGTGGGGGCGTAGCGCTCCATGAACCGCTCGCCGTCGGCGTTGCGGAGGATGCCGCCTTCACCGCGCACGGCCTCGGAGATGAGGATGCCGAGCCCGGCCAGACCTGTCGGGTGGAACTGGAAGAACTCCATGTCCTCCAGTGGCAGGCCCTTGCGGAAGATGATGCCGAGGCCGTCACCGGTCAGGGTGTGGGCGTTCGACGTCGTCTTGAAGATCTTGCCCGCGCCACCGGTGGCGAACACGATCGACTTCGCCTGGAAGACGTGCAGCTCGCCGGTCGCCAGCTCGTAGGCGACGACGCCGGAAGCGGCCGGGTTGCCGTTCTCGTCCGGGGTCAGGACCAGGTCGAGCACGTAGAACTCGTTGAAGAACTCCGTGCCGTGCTTGACGCAGTTCTGGTACAGCGTCTGCAGGATCATGTGCCCGGTGCGGTCCGCGGCGTAACAGGCGCGGCGCACCGCGGCCTTGCCGTGGTCACGGGTGTGCCCGCCGAAGCGGCGCTGGTCGATCTTGCCTTCGGGCGTCCGGTTGAACGGCAAGCCCATCTTCTCGAGGTCGAGGACCGCGTCGATGGCTTCCTTCGCCATGATCTCGGCGGCGTCCTGGTCGACCAGGTAGTCGCCGCCCTTGATCGTGTCGAAGGTGTGCCACTCCCAGTTGTCCTCTTCGACGTTCGCCAGCGCGGCGCACATGCCGCCCTGGGCGGCGCCGGTGTGCGAACGCGTCGGGTAGAGCTTGGTGAGGACCGCGGTGCGGGCACGCTGGCCGGATTCGATGGCCGCGCGCATGCCGGCGCCACCGGCGCCGACGATCACCACGTCGTACTTGTGGAACTGCATAGGGATGACTCCGCTTAACGTGTGGTGGGCGTCAGTTGGCCGAGATACCGGGATCGAAGGTGAAGATCACCATCGTGCCGACGGCGAGGATCAGCACCATCGAGACGTAGAGCACGATCTTCAGCCAGAACCGGGTGCTGTCCTTGCGGGCGTAGTCGTCGATGATCGTCCGGAGCCCGTTGCCGCCGTGGATCTCGGCGAGCCAGAGCATCGACAGGTCCCAGAACTGCCAGAACGGCGAGGCCCAGCGGCCGGCGACGAAGCCCCAGTTGATGCGGTGCACGCCGCCGTCGAGGATGTTCATGATGAACAGGTGGCCGAGCACCAGCACGATCAGGGCGAGGCCCGAGATGCGCATGAACAGCCAGCTGTAGAGCTCGAAGTTGCTGCGGCGGGCGGCCGGGCGCTTCGGCGAACGCGGCTTGTCGAGTGCGAGAACTTCGGTTGCCATGGTCAGTGCCCCCCGAACATAACTTCGACGGTGCGCTTCATCATGAAGTAGGCACCGGGAATCATCACCACGACCCAGATGGCCAGGATGGTCCAGAGCATCGGCTTCTGGAACTTCGGTCCCTTTTCCCAGAAGTCGACCAGCATGACCCGGATGCCGTTGAGCGCGTGGAAGAGCACAGCGCCGACGAGGCCGACCTCGAGGAGGTTGACCAGGGGGGTCTTGTAGGTCTCGATGACCTCGTTGTACGTGTCGGGCGACACGCGCACGAGCGCGGTGTCGAGCACGTGCACGAAGAGGAAGAAGAATGTCAGCACGCCGGTGATGCGGTGCAGCACCCAGGACCACATACCGGGGTCTCCCCGGTAGAAGGTCCCCTGCCGGCGTGAGGCACCCGCCCGATCGCTCGCGGCCGCCTCAGTGGCGGTGCTAGCCGTGGTGGACATCGGTGAACGGCCTCCAACGTCATGGCTTGGGCCCGCTGACCGCTGGTTTCCGCGCCTGCCGCCGGGACGTCCACCTGGGGACGGCTCCGGCGACGGTGCCGAGATCATGGTCATCGAGCGTGGATGAAAAGGATGCTAGACCCGCACCTCACGGTGGGCTCACCTCCGGGTTCCTCTGTGTGATGGACCAGACATCGGCACCCTTGCCCGATCGGGTGACGCAGAGGGGTAACTCACCGGTTCGTCCACTGTGGACGTGCGACCGGTGCGCCGGAGGTTTGAACGGTGCGTGACGATCTTCGTCGATTCATGCGGCCAGGGGGCCGGGTGCTGCCTGCGATTACTCCGTTGTGATCACCGTGCGTACTCCATTCGTCGCGCTTACGACTCACGAGTAAACGTTTGTGTTACGTAGCGTGCCTTTCCTATGGCGGCAAAGCGGCCGTTAGGTACCGTCTCCCGGTCGAACCCGGCAGTGTCGCCGGGTCGCTTTCTTCGGACCATCCGCTGGATCAGCGGGGAGGGAGACACACGTTGCGTCGCATGCGTGGAACCGCGCTGGTCGCCGCCGCCATGGCCGGTGCTCTGGTACTGGCCGGATGCGCGAAGGATTCAGGTGCGGGGAACAACAACAACGCGGGCTCCGGGGACCAGTCCGCCAGCTGCGTGACGGCGCCGAAGCCGCCCGCCGCGGCGGCCGCCTCGACCAGCTCCAGCCAGGCCGGTGAGAAGGTCGACGGCAGCAAGCTCAAGGTCGCGCTGGCCTTCGACGTCGGCGGTCGCGGCGACGCGTCGTTCAACGACTCCGCCGCCGCCGGTACCGACAAGGCGAAGGCCGAGCTCGGCGTCACCACGGTCACCGAAAGCACCGCCGCGGCGACCGAGGACGAGGCCGCCAAGTCGCAGCGTCTCGACCAGCTCGCCACGCAGGGCTTCAGCCCGATCATCGCGGTCGGCTTCGCCTACGCCAAGGCCGTCGGCGCCATCGCGCCGAAGTACCCGAACACCCAGTTCGCGATCGTCGACGACGACTCCGTCAAGGCGCCGAACGTCACCTCGCTCGTCTTCGCCGAGGAGCAGGGCTCGTTCCTGGCCGGTGTCGCCGCCGCCTACAAGTCGAAGAAGTGCCACGTCGGCTTCGTCGGTGGCGTGAACACGCCGCTGATCCAGAAGTTCGAGGCCGGCTTCCTCCAGGGCGTGAAGGCCGCTTCGAGCAAGGCCAAGATCGAGGACGAGTACCTCACCCCGGCCGGTGACTTCTCCGGGTTCCAGGACCCGGCGAAGGGCAACGTGAAGGCCGCCGCGCAGATCGCCAAGGGCGCGGACGTGATCTACCACGCCGCGGGCGCCTCCGGTAAGGGCGTGTTCGAGGCCGCGAAGTCCAACAACGCCATGGCCATCGGCGTCGACTCCGACCAGTACAACCAGAAGACGGTCGAGGCGTCGAAGGACGTCATCATCACCTCGATGCTCAAGCGTGTCGACGTGGCGGTGTTCGACTACCTGCGCGCGCTGGCGAAGGGCGACCTGACGACGCTGCCGAAGCGGTTCGACCTCAAGGTCGACGGCATCGGCTACGCCACCTCCGGCGGCAAGGTCGACGACATCAAGGACGTCCTCGACGGCTACAAGGCGCAGATCGTCTCCGGGGCGATCACCGTCTCGGACAAGCCGCAGAAGTAAGCTTCACCAGGCAGCAGGGCTCGGAAGGGCGACCCTTCCGAGCCCTCACCTGTTTAACTCCCAGAACTGGATGGCTTTTTCATGAGCGCTCCCCAGGCCGAGGTCACCGACGCCCCCGACCGGGGTGAACCGGCCGTGCAGCTGACCGGGATCACGAAGCGGTTCCCCGGTGTCGTGGCCAACTCCGACGTCAACCTCACCGTCACCAAGGGCGAGGTGCACGCCGTCTGCGGCGAGAACGGCGCGGGCAAATCGACCCTGATGAAGATCCTCTACGGCATGCAGCAGCCGGACGAGGGCGATATCGCGATCAACGGCGAACCGGTGAAACTGCGCAACCCGCAGGACGCCATCAAGGCCGGGATCGGGATGGTCCACCAGCACTTCATGCTGGCCGACAACCTGACCGTCGGGGAGAACGTCTTCCTCGGCGCGGAGAACCTGCACGGCATCGGCCGCGCGGCGAGGGCGAAGCTGGCGGAACTCGCCGAACGCGTCGGCCTGCGCGCCCGCCCGGACGCGCTGCTGGAAGAGCTCGGCGTCGCCGACCGCCAGCGCGTGGAGATCGTCAAGGTGCTCTACCGCGGCGCGCGGATCATCATCCTCGACGAGCCCACAGCGGTGCTCGTGCCGCAGGAGGTCGACGCGCTGTTCGAGACCGTCCGCGCCATGCAGAAGGATGGCTTCACCTTCATCTTCATCTCGCACAAGCTCGACGAGGTGCGCGCGATCGCCGACACGGTCACCGTGATCCGCCGCGGCACCACCGTCGGCACGGCCGACCCGAAGACGATCACCTCGCGCCAGCTGGCCGAGATGATGGTCGGCTCGGAGCTGCCCAGCCCGGAGACCCGTGAGTCCACGGTGACCGATCGGCCCGTCCTCCGCCTGGACGACGTCTGCTTGAGCGTCGAGGGTTCCGAGCGGAACGTCCTCGACCACATCTCCTTCACCGTGCACGCGGGCGAGGTGCTCGGGATCGCCGGCGTCGAGGGCAACGGCCAGACCGAACTCGTCGAGACGATCATGGGCATGCGCAAGGGCGGCGGCCGGATCGAACTGACCGAGGTCGACGGCCGGGTCGTCGAACTGCACAAACTGGGGACGCTCGCCCGCCGCGAGGCCGGGATCGGGTACATCGCCGAAGACCGCACGCGGCACAGCCTCCTGCTCACGCAACCCTTGTGGGTCAACCGGATCCTCGGTTACCAGACCCGCGAGCCGGTCGCGAAAGGACAGTTGCTCGACATCGACGGCGCGCGGGACGACACCCGCCGGATCGTCGAGGAGTACGACGTCCGCACGCCGGGTATCGACGTCCCCGCCGCCGCGCTTTCGGGTGGCAACCAGCAGAAGCTGATCGTGGGGCGCGAGCTTTCCGGCGATCCGGTGCTGCTGATCGCGTCGCATCCGACGCGCGGTGTCGACGTCGGCGCGCAGGCGCTGATCTGGGAACAGATCCGCCAGGCGCGAGCGGCCGGGCTGGCCGTGCTGCTGGTTTCGGCCGACCTCGACGAGCTGATCGGGCTCTCCGACACCATTCAGGTCATGCTGCGCGGACGACTGGTCGGCGAGGCCGACCCCGCGACCGTGACCCCGCAGGAACTGGGCTCCGCGATGACGGGTGCCTCCGAAGACTCTGAGGACGGTGTGGCGTGAAAAGGTTCGCTATTTGCGGCACTCATGGCTTTGGAGGCACAGCGTGAGTAGTTGGCGTACGAGGCTGCTGCCGCCTCTGCTCGCGATCGTTTTCGCGGTCATCCTGACGGCCATCGCGCTGATCATCTCGGGAGCGGATCCGCTCCAGGCCTACGGCACGATGATCGGCCAGCTCTTCAAGGGCTCGACCGCCGTCGACACGGTGAACCTCGCGACGGTCTACTACCTGTCCGGGCTCGCGGTGGCCATCGGCTTCCAGATGAACCTCTTCAACATCGGTGTCGAGGGCCAGTACCGGTTCGCCGCCATCGTCACCGCCATCATCGGCGGGGCGCTGCAGCTGCCGCCGGTGATCCACGTGCTGGCGATCCTGGTCGTCGCGGTGCTCAGCGGCATGCTGTACGCGGCCATCCCGGCCGTGCTGAAGGTGACCCGAGGCGTTTCCGAGGTCATCTCGACGATCATGCTGAACGCGATCGTCGGCGGCATCGTGGCGTTCCTGGTCAACGCCGACCAGTTCGGCGTGCAGACCGGCAACAACATCGCCACCCGCGAGATCGCCGAGACGGGCCGGATCCCGGGTATCCCCATCCTTTCGGGTGAGCTGTTCGGCTTCGTGTTCATCGCGGCGCTGATCGGCGGGGCCTACTGGTTCATGCTCAACCGGACCCGGTTCGGGTTCGAGCTGAAGGCCTCCGGCGAATCGACGACGGCCGCCGCGGCGGGTGGCGTCAACGCCAAGAAGATGACGCTGATCGCGATGCTGCTTTCGGGCGGTGTCGCCGGTTTGGTCGCGATGCCGGAACTGCTCGGCCGCGACTTCAGCTACGGCATCACTTCGACCCAGATGTACGGCTTCACGGGGATCGCGGTCGCCCTGCTCGGCCGCAACCACCCGGCCGGGATCGCGCTGGGCGCCCTGCTGTGGGCGTTCCTCGACCGGTCCGCGGTGTCGCTCGAGCAGATCAACGTGTCCAAAGAGATCGCCACGATCATGCAGGGCGTGATCGTGCTGTCGGTCGTCATCGCGTACGAGATCGTGCGCCGCGCGGACCTGGCCGCCGAACAGCGTCGCGTCGGTCGCGCGCTGGCAGGCAACGGCCGCAAGGGTTCCAGCGTGTCCGAGGGAGGTGCGGTGTGACCACCGCGGACGTTCTTTCGCCCAACACGGGCGGGACCACCATGCCGGTGAAACCGCCGAAGCGCCGTATCCCCGGCTGGCTCAAGGGCGCCATCTGGGGGCTGCTGGCGGTCGGCGTGCTCGCGATCGCGTCGTACGCCACCGGCGTCAACACGCTGACCTCGACCAACACCGCGCACACCGCGCTGCGGCTGGCGCTGCCGATCCTGCTCTGCGCGCTCGGCGGCCTCTGGGCCGAACGCGCGGGTGTGATCAACATCGGCCTCGAAGGCATGATGATCCTCGGCACCTGGGGTGCCGCCTGGGGCGCGTACCACGGCGGTGTCTGGGCCGGGCTGATCGCGGCGGTCGTGTTCGGCGCGCTCGGCGGGCTGCTGCACGCCGTCGCGACGGTGACCTTCAACGTCAACCACATCGTCTCCGGTGTGGCGATCAACCTGCTCGGTCTCGGTGTCGCGAAGTACCTGGCGAACCTGGTGTTCACCCCGCTTTCGGGGAACCCGCGCCAGTCGCCGCCGGTGCCGAAGTTCGACACCTACTCGGCGACCTTCCTTTCGGACTGGCTCTCGGACCTGGAGAAGATGCAGCGCGTCTTCATCTCCGACCTCGCCGGCATCCTCAACGGCCTGGTCACCGAGGTCGCGCCGCTGACGATGATCGCGATCGCGCTGGTCCCGATCAGCTACTTCGTGTTGTGGCGAACGCGGTTCGGCCTGCGGCTGCGGTCCTGCGGCGAGAACCCGGTCGCGGCCGAGTCCCTCGGCGTGAAGGTCTACCTGCACAAGTACATCGCCATGATCATCTCCGGCGGGCTCGCCGGAATGGGTGGCGCGTCGCTCGTGCTGCTCGCGGGCGGTGCGGACTACTTGGAGAACCAGACCAACAACCGCGGGTACATCGGCCTCGCGGCGATGATCTTCGGCAACTGGCGGCCGGGCGGCCTGCTCGGCGGCGCGGCGCTGTTCGGCTACGCGGACGGCCTCCAGCTCGCCGGTGGCGGCACCGCGGTGCTCGCGCTGCTGTACGGCGCGGTGATCCTGCTGGCCGTGATCGTGGCGGTGCAGTTGTTCCGCCGTCAGTGGATCGCTTCCGCGCTCGGTGTCGTCGGCGCCGTCGCGCTGTACGCGATCTACTGGACCAACGACGACCTGCCCAGCGACCTCATCCCGTACACCGCGCATTTCGTGACGCTGATCGTGCTGGCGGTGGCTTCGCAGCGGCTGCGGCCGCCCAAGGCGATCGGCGCCACCTATCGGCGAGGTGAGGACTGACATGGCGGAGTACGACTGGGAAGCCTTGCGGGCTCAAGCCGTCGAGGCGGCGAAGTCGGCGTACGCGCCGTACTCGGGTCTGCACGTCGGCGTCGCCGCTGTGGTGGACGACGGCCGGATCGTCGTCGGCTGCAACGTCGAAAACGCTTCGTACGGCTTGGGAATGTGCGCGGAATGCACGATGGCGGGGCAACTGCGGCTGACCGGCGGCGGCAAGCTCGTCGCCGTCGCGTGCCGCAGCGGCGCCGGTGATCTGCTGATGCCGTGCGGGCGCTGCCGTCAGATCCTGTTCGAACACGGCGGATCCGACTGCCTGGTGGACACCCCGAGCGGCATCCTGCCGATGTCGGCGGTGCTGCCGGACGCGTTCGGGCCGGACGACCTGCCATGAGCGCGTTGGCCGCCGTCGACGTCATCCGCGCGAAGCGGGACGGCGAACGGCTCACCGACGAGCAGATCGACTGGACCATCGACGCGTACACACGCGGCGACATCGCCGAGGAACAGATGGCCGCGCTCGCGATGGCCATCTTCCTGCGGGGGATGGATTCCGGCGAGATCGCGCGCTGGACCGGCGCGATGATCTCGTCGGGGGAGCGGCTCGATCTGAAGGTCAGCCGACCGACGATCGACAAGCATTCGACCGGTGGCGTCGGCGACAAGATCACGCTTCCGCTGGCGCCGCTCGTCGCGGCGTGCGGGGCGGCCGTTCCGCAGCTGTCCGGGCGCGGGCTCGGGCACACCGGCGGGACGCTGGACAAACTGGAGTCGATCCCGGGTTGGCGTGCCGCTTTGTCGACCTCGGAGATCATCCGGCAGCTCGACGAGGTCGGCGCGGTGGTCTGCGCGGCGACCTCCGGGCTGGCTCCGGCGGACAAGAAGCTGTACGCCCTGCGGGACGTGACGTCGACGGTGGAGTCGATCCCGCTGATCGCGAGCTCGATCATGAGCAAGAAGATCGCCGAAGGTTCGGCCGGGCTCGTCCTCGATGTGAAGACCGGCTCGGGCGCGTTCATGAAGACGCTTCCGCAGGCCCGGGAACTCGCGCGGACCCTGGTGGAGATCGGGACCGCGCACGGCGTCGCGACGACGGCGCTGATCACGGACATGAACGTGCCGCTGGGACACGCCGTCGGCAACGCGATCGAGGTCGCCGAATCGGTCGAGGTGCTGCGCGGCGGCGGCCCGGCCGACGTCGTCGAGCTGACGGTGGCGTTGGCGCGGGAGATGCTGGCGCTGGCCGGATTGTCCGATGTGGACCCGGCGGCGGTGCTGGCTTCGGGCCGGGCTTACGAGACGTGGTGCCGGATGATCGCCGCTCAGGGCGGGGATCCGGAGGCCGCTTTGCCGCGGCCCAAGCACGTCCACGTCGTCTCGGCGCCCGCTGATGGAGTGTTGACGTCTCTGGACGCGTATTCGGTCGGGGTCGCCGCTTGGCGGCTCGGGGCCGGGCGGGCGCGCAAGGAGGATCCGGTGCAGGCCGCGGCCGGCGTTCTGTGCCTGGCGAAGCCGGGCGATGCCGTGTCGGCCGGGCAGCCGTTGCTGGAGCTGCACACCGACACGCCGGACGCTGTTCCTTCGGCTCTCGCTGCGCTCGAAGACGCCTACGCGGTCAGCTCCGTTGGGCCTTCGGCCTCCGCTCCGCTCGTCCTGGAGACCGTGCGGCCCTGACCTGCGTTTAGCCCCCTAATCGCGATCCGGGGTCGCGTAAGTACGTGAAGGCCCCCTTCACGTACTTCGGGCCCGGGCGAGGGCAGGTCCGGGGCGTCCGAGGCAGGTGCGGGTCGCGTTTAGCGGGCTGAACGCGACCCGTGCGGCCGGGCTGGGGCTCAGTGCCGCAGCCCGGCCTTGGGGGGCGTTGCGAAAGCCACTTTCGCAACCTTCAACGTTGCGAAAGTGGCTTTCGCAACGTCAGGGGCCTGCGGATCGCGATTAGGGGGCTGAACGCAGGTCGGTGGCGCGAGGCGGGCGGATCGCGATTAGCCCGCTAAACGCAGGTCGCGCTCGGAGGCGCGAGCCCGGAGAAGCGTGAAGGCCCCCATCCCAGGCGAAGCCGAGGGAAGGGGGCCTTCACGCGTCAAGAGAGCGTCAGTCGGTGGTCTCGTCGGTGCCGTCGGCCTTCACCTTGGCGTCGGCCGCCTTGGGCGCCCGGCCGTTGCGCGAGCTGCGGCGCGGCTGACGCGGGGCGGGCGGCGGCGGGGAGATCTGCTGCACGGCCGGGCCACCGCCGAGCATCAGCTCCGCGAAGGTCGCCATGGCCTCGTCCAGCTGGCCGCCGATGCGGCGCACGGACTCGTCGTTGCTCTTGCGCACCAGCGAGTCGACCGAGTCGGTGTCCGGCTGCTTCTGCAGCGTGCTCTCGACCTTCGACAGACCGGAGCGGATCGAGCCGTCGAGGTCGCCGAGGCGCCCGGTGAAGCCGTCCTCGACCTTGTCGAGCCGCTCGGCCAGGTCGTCGAGCCGCGAGGTGACCTTCTCGAGGCGGTCGCCGAGGCCGTCGAGGCGCTCCGAGGCGTCGATCATCTCGCCGGTCTCGGTCAGCGCGGTCTTCAGCGCCTCGGTGTTCGCGGTGAGGCTTTCCTTGGTCGCCTTGTCGAGGTTCTCGACGCGGGTGCGCAGCTCGCGGTCGACGGTGTCGACGCGGTCCCGCAGGGTGGACTCGGCCTGCTCGACGCGCTCGCGCACCGGGCCGATCACCGACTGCGGCAGCGCGTCGGTCTTCACGTCCTGCTTGTCGAGGTGCGCGCCGAGTTCGTCGAGACGGCGGTGGATGTTCTGGAGCTTGTCCTCGAGCCCGTCCATCCGGCCCCCGACGCCTTCCAGGCGTGCGGCCATGCCGTCGAGGCGGCCGTCGAGCTGAGCGAACGGCTTGGCCAGCTTGTCGACGATGCTTTCGACGGCGCGGGTCAGCGCGGCGATCGCGGTGTCCTGCGCTTCGAGCCGCGACATGGTCTCGTCGAGACGTTCGGCGAGCACGCTGGTCTCGGTGCGGTCGGGCATCTCCGAGAGCCGCTTGCGCACCGCGCCGAGCGAGTCGACGGGGGCCAGACGTGCGTAGATGTCGTCGAGCGCGTCGAAGATCTGCTGCTGTTCGCTCTCACGCACTTCGGCCGCGCGCACCAGCATGTTGCGCATCCGGTCGAAGGACGGGGCTGCAATGTGGTTGTCAGTGGTCACTGCGGTGTCCTTCGTGGGCGGGGAAATGGGAGGGACGTGACGTGAAGCTTATCCATTGCGAAATTGCTCTGCGTATGGCCCCCGGGTATCGGACAATGCCGAGCTCTGCCCTGATGGCCGATTCAGCCGGTGATCCACAAAGCCGAGGGTTAAGTCAAGCATGAGACTTACAGCCATGTAGGGGAATGACAGGCTGGTTACCGTTACGTATGTCCTCTGAAAGCAGCAGACCCAGCATCCCGGAGGCGGTACTGGCCCGCGCTCCCAAGGTTCTCCTCCACGACCACCTGGACGGCGGTTTGCGGCCCGCCACGGTCGCCGAACTCGCCGACCAGACCGGGTATCGGGCCTTGCCGACCAGCGATCCCGTCGAACTCGGCCGTTGGTTCCGCGATGCGGCCGATTCCGGCTCTCTCGTCTCGTACCTTGAGACGTTCGCGCATACGTGCGGCGTCATGCAGACCGAGGAAGCGCTGGTCAGAGTGGCCGCCGAAGCGGTCGAAGACCTCGCGGCCGACGGGGTCGTCTACGCCGAGGTGCGCTATGCCCCCGAACTCTTCGTCGAACGCGGACTGTCACTCGATGCGGTGGTCGAGGCGATTCAGGCCGGATTCGCCGAAGGTGAACGGAGAGTGGCGGCCGACGGTGGCCGGATCCGCGTCGGGACGTTGCTCTGCGCGATGCGCCAGCACGCCAGGGCGCTCGAGATCGCCGGTCTCGCCGTCCGCTACCGCGACGCCGGTGTGGTCGGGTTCGACATCGCCGGGCCGGAAGACGGATTTCCGCCTACCAGAAATCTCGACGCATTCGAGTTCCTGCGGACGAATAATGCGCATTTCACCATTCATGCCGGGGAGGCGTTCGGGCTCGCGTCCATTTGGGAGGCGATTCAGCATTGCGGTGCGGAGCGGCTGGGCCACGGCGTGCGCATCGTCGACGACATCAAGACCGACAGCGACGGCACGGTCCATTTGGGACGGTTGGCCGCCTATGTCCGCGACCGGCGGATCCCGCTCGAGATCTGTCCCACGTCCAATGTCCAGACGGGAGCGGCGCGCTCGATCGGCGAACATCCCTTCGGCCTGCTCGCCAGGCTGCGGTTCCGGGTCACCGTCAACACCGACAACCGGCTGATGAGCGGCTGCTCGATGACCAGCGAATTCGCGGCCTTGAGCGACGCGTTCGGGTACGGGGTGGCCGATCTCGAGTGGTTCACGATCAATGCGATGAAATCCGCGTTCCTCGATTTCGACCAGCGGCTCGACATCATCAACACGGTCATCAAGCCTGGGTACGCGTCCTTGCGTTCGTTAGCATAGCCAACTATTGTTCACTATGTAGGAGTTAATTCCCATATAGTGAAATGGTGGCGAAGATGGCGCAGGTCGTGGACGTGAGGATCGGCGGCAAACGACGCTGGCTCATCCTCGCGCTCGGTCTCGCCGCGCAGACCGCGAGCTGTTCGTTCCTTTACGGAATCCCGTTCCTGGTCCCGTCGATGCAGCGCGCGGAGGGGCTCTCGCTCGCCGAAGCGGGCACCGTGGTCGCGGCGCCGAGCCTTGGCCTGTTGTTCACCTTGATCTTGTGGGGTGCGGCGGCGGACCGTTACGGAGAGCGTTTGGTAATGGCCATCGGGCTCGGCGTCTCGGGGTTACTCCTCGTGTACGCGGCCGTCGGCGACCACTCGCTCGTGACCCTCTTTGGGGTGTTCCTGCTCGCCGGCGCGAGCACCGCGTCAGTGAACGCCGCGAGCGGCCGGGCCGTCCTCGGCTGGTTCGGCCCGGCCGAACGCGGTCTGGCGATGGGCATCCGCCAGATGGCCCAGCCGCTCGGAGTGGGCGTCGCGGCCTTCGGGCTGCCGCCGCTCGCGGACCGCTGGGGTTTCCAGGTCTCGCTCATGTTGCCCGCGCTGACCGCGGTCGGCGTCGCGCTTCTGGTCGCCTGGCTCCTGGTCGACCCGCCGCGGCCGGAGGCCGAAGCGGGCAAGACGGAGAAACCGCCGTCGCCGTACCGGAAGTCGGCCCTGTGGCGGGTCCACGGCGCGAGCGCGCTGCTCGTCGTCCCGCAGTTCGCGGTCTCCGCGTTCACTCCCGTGTACCTGGTGACCGTGCACGGCTGGACGGCGGCGTCCGCGGGCTGGTTCGTCGGCGCCGTCCAGATCCTCGGCGCGCTGGGCAGGATCGCGTCGGGCTACTGGTCCGACCGCGCCGGCAGCAGGCTGCGGCCGATGCGGCAGCTGGCGGTCGCGAGCGCGGCGGTGATGCTGCTGGTCGCGCTCGGGGACGCGACGTGGCCGTGGCTGGTGCTGCTCGCGCTCGTGCTGGCCGCGGTGATCACGGTGTCCGACAACGGGCTCGGGTTCACCGCGTCAGCGGAGATGGCCGGGCTCGCTTGGGCGGGACGCGCGATGGGCACGCAGAACACCGGCCAGAACATCGCCGCGGCGCTGACCCCGCCGATGCTGGGGCTCGTGATCGGCGATTCGCGGTACGCCCTGGCGTTCTGCGTGGCCGCGGTCTTCCCAGTGCTCGCCGTGGCAGTCGTGCCCGTCCGGCACGAAAAGAGCCCCTCAGGACGAACCTGAGGGGCCCTTTCACGGGGTGGATCAGATGACCGTGAGCCTGTTCTCGAAGGTCTCGACGAGCTTGCGCCACTCCGACTGCTCGGCGTCGAACGGAGCGCTCGGCTCGAGGCGCGAGGGGTCCGGCCGCAGCACGAACGACACCAGCCAGCCGAGGCTTTCGTTGGCGGCAAGCGCGGTTTCGACGCTGTCGTCGTCGGCCCACTCGGCGGCGTCGGTGATCAGCTCGACGGCCAGCTCCAGCTGGGTCGGGTCGATCGACTCCGGGCCTTCGGCGATGTCCTCGGCGATTCCGTTCAGCACGTAGGTGTTCTCGGTGTCGACCTCGATCTCGAGCTCGCCCGCGGTGGCCTTCGTGGTCACTTCGTCCCAAGTGGACACTTCGGCGAGGTCGTTGCCCGCCAGGTCCTTGCCGTCCGCGATCGCGCGGATGAGGGCCTTCTCGGAGGTGAAGACGTCGATCTCGCCTTCGCTGCCGAGGAAGATCGGCTTGTCGTCGAGGTAGCAGCGCAGCGTGTAGTACTCGGCGCCGGAGGTGATGATCTTGATCGGGTCGATGCCGACCTCGCCCCAGAAGCCGACGGGCTCGTCGTCTTCCTCGTCCTCGTCGTCGACGTCCACGAGGTCTTCGTCGACGGCGGCCGCTTCGGCCTCGGCGGACTCCGCGAGGAAGGTCGCGAGCTCCTCCGCGGTCTGCTCCAGGACCTTCTCGTCGACGTCGGGGACGGTCACCAGGCCGTCGATCGCGTCGAGCACGGTGTCCCACTTCTCGGAGACCGCCTGCGACAGGTCCGCCCAGAGGCGCTCGCCGTCGCGGCCGGAGAAGGGCAGCGTGCCCTGGTCCAGCAGCGAGAAGCTCTCGTGCGCGTCGAGGACTTCGTGGACCTCTTCGAGCTCGCACACGTCCGCGAGCGAACGCACGATGCCGATGATCTCGGCCAGCTCGCCGAGCGTCCACTGGTCCGGCTTCTCGGCGACCAGCTCGGGGACGCCCACCAGGTCGTAGGTGTGGTCGTCGTCGGGGATGAGCTCGGGCACGTTGAGCGCCGGGACGACCTCCCACGCGGGGTGGTCGAGCAGGTCGTGCTGCTCGGAGGTCCGTACGAAGGCGGCGAGATGCGCGGCGTCCGGGAAGGCGTACAGGTCCTCCTCGTCGCCGAGGAAGGCTTCCCACTCCTCGCCGTCTTCCCGCCAGCGCGGCGCCCAGAGGGTGACGACGTCACCCTGAGGCAGGCCGAGTTCGATCGGGATGATGTCCTGTGCCATTCCTAAGCCCTCTCGGATTACCGCCTGTGTGCGCGCGACCGGGTGATGCTGCCCGATAGGTGCGCGGTACCGCGAAGCCTACGGGTTTCCGGCGGAGGGCGCGATCACCCCTAGGCAAGAAGCGACCAACGGATGGCACGATAGGTCCTCTGATGACACTTACAGACCTCCTGCCTGCGAATCCCGACCCCGACTCGCTGTTCGAAGCCTTCTCCACCTGGACGGCCGAGCGCGGGTTGGAGCTGTATCCCGCGCAGGAAGAGGCCATCATCGAGGTGGTCTCCGGAGCGAACCTGATCCTGTCGACGCCGACGGGCTCGGGAAAGAGCCTGGTCGCGGTCGGGGCGCACTTCACCGCGCTCGCGCACGGCCGCCGCAGCTACTACACGGCCCCGATCAAGGCGCTCGTCTCGGAGAAGTTCTTCCAGCTGATCGAGATCTTCGGCCCGGAGAACGTCGGGATGATGACCGGTGACTCGGCGGTGAACGCCGACGCGCCGATCATCTGCTGCACGGCGGAGATCCTGGCGAACATGGCGCTGCGGTTCGGTGCCGACGCGCCGGTCGGCCAGGTCGTCGCGGACGAGTTCCACTTCTATTCGGAGCCGGATCGCGGCTGGGCCTGGCAGGTACCGCTGCTGGAGCTGCCGAACGCGCAGTTCGTGCTGATGTCGGCGACGCTGGGCGACGTCTCGTTCTTCGAAAAAGATCTCACTCGCCGGACCGGCCGTCCGACCGCGGTGGTCACCTCGGCGCAGCGGCCGGTGCCGCTCACCTTCCGCTACGCGCTGACGCCGTTGCACGAGACGATGTCCGAGCTGCTTCACGGCGGGCAGTCGCCGGTCTACGTCGTGCACTTCTCGCAGGCCGCGGCGATCGAGCGCGCGCAGACACTGATGAGCATCAACGTCACCTCGAAGGCGGAGAAGGAGGCCATCGCCGAGATGCTCGGCGACTTCCGCTTCTCGGCCGGGTTCGGCAAGACGCTGTCGAGGCTGGTCCGGCACGGGATCGGTGTGCACCACGCCGGCATGCTGCCGAAGTACCGGCGCCTGGTCGAGCAGCTCGCGCAGGCCGGGCTGCTGAAGGTGATCTGCGGGACCGACACGCTCGGCGTCGGCATCAACGTACCAATCCGCACAGTGGTCTTCTCCGCGCTGACGAAGTACGACGGCGTGCGGCAGCGGCATCTCAAGGCGCGCGAGTTCCACCAGATCGCCGGCCGGGCGGGCCGCGCCGGGTACGACACCGACGGCTACGTCGTCGTGCAGGCGCCCGACCACGTCGTCGAAAACGCCAAGGCGCTGGAGAAGGCGGGAGACGATCCGAAGAAGAAAAAGAAGATCGTCCGCAAGAAGGCGCCCGAGGGGTTCGTCAACTGGACGGAGAGCACCTTCGACCGGCTGATCGCGGCAGAGCCGGAGCCGCTGACGTCGAGTTTCCACGTCAGCCACTCGATGCTGCTGAACGTCGTCTCCCGGCCGGGCAACGCGTTCGACTCGATGCGGCATCTACTGGAGGACAACCATTCCGACCGTCCCGCCCAGCGGAAATTGATCCTGCGCGCGATCGCGATCTATCGCGCGTTGCTCGCGGCGGGTGTCGTGGAACGGCTCGACGAGCCCGACGAGCAGGGCCGCATCGTCCGGCTGACCGTGGATCTGCAGTTCGACTTCGCGCTGAACCAGCCGCTTTCGCCGTTCGCACTGGCGGCGATCGAGCTCCTCGACGTGGACTCGCCGTCCTATCCGCTCGATGTCGTGTCCATTGTGGAATCCACTGTGGACAACCCGCGCCCCGTGCTGTCGCAGCAGCAGTTCAAGGCACGCGGCGAGGCCGTGCAGGCGATGAAGGCCGAAGGCATCGAGTACGACGAGCGGATGGAACTGCTCGAGAACGTCACGTACCCGAAGCCGCTGGAAGAACTGCTGGAGGCGGCGTATTCCCGCTACCGGCAAGGGCATCCGTGGGTCGAGGACTACGAGCTCAAGCCGAAATCCGTCGTGCGCGACATGTACGAGCGCGCGATGAACTTCGTGGAGTACATCGGTTTCTACCAGCTGGCGCGCTCGGAAGGGCTGGTGCTGCGGTACCTCACCGACACGTACGACTCGCTGAGGCACACGGTGCCCGACGAGGCCAAGACCGAGGGGTTGCAGGACCTCATCGAATGGCTCGGCGAACTGGTGCGCCAGGTCGACTCCAGCCTCCTCGACGAATGGGAAGCCTTGCGGCATCCCGAAGAGGAGGGCCCGGTTTCGACGCGGCCGCCGTCCGAGCCGCCCGCGGTCACGCGGAACGAGCGGGCGTTCCGCGTGCTGGTGCGGAACGAACTGTTCCGCCGGGTGGAGCTGGCGTCGCGGCGTGCCTACGAGACGCTCGGCGAGCTGGACGCCGCATCGGGCTGGGACGCGGACGCGTGGGAAGACGCCATCGAGGACTACTTCGACGAGCACGAATCGCTCGGCATCGGGCCGGACGCGCGCGGGCCGAAGCTGCTGATCATCGAGCAGGAGAAGGAGATCTGGCGGGTGCGGCAGATTTTCGACGATCCGGCGGGTGACCATGACTGGGGCATCAGCGCGGAGGTCGATCTGGCGGCTTCGGACGAGGTGGGCTCGGCGGTCATCCGGATCACCGCGGTGGACCAGCTGGGAGTTTCGGCCGGGTAACGAGCAGTAGCCGCCGGCGCCGGACCAGCTGCACGATCAGCACGATCAGCGACAACGCCGGCAGCGGGTAGCCCAGGAGCAGGCCCACCGTGATGTCGGTGAGCGGCGCGAGGACGGCGACGACGAACACCCACGTCGGCGCTGTCGGCAGCTTCGCGCCCGAGCGGACCTTGCCCCACGGCTTCGCCACCGAAAGCCACGCTTGGAACGCCAAAGCGCTCGCCATCAGCGCGGTACCGGAGACCAGCGCCACCGGCGCCGGTTCGCTGCCGACGGAATCCCGTAAAGCCCCCGACAGCAGGAAGATCCCGGCGTAGAGCTGGACGAGAGTGATCGCGAACTTCGCCAGCACCCACCAGTGCCGGGTGAATCCCCAGGCCGTCCCCGCGGCGAGCAGGAAACCGGTGAACGCCGACGCGTTGGCGAGTGGCGCCAGGAGGAACGTGTCGATCTCGTGCGCCATCGACGTCGCCGCGACGCGGATCGCGCCGTCATCGCTCGTCCGGCTGATCACCAGGAGGGTGAACAGCGCCAGCGCCTGTCCCATCCAGCCGACTGAAGTGACGACGTGCAGCCACACGGTCAGCTGCCGCCAGGTCCTCGTCCCCATGCCGGACACGGTCGCCTGGGCGACCGGCCCGGCGCATCGGGGACGACCCTGAAATCACACCGGAAGGGGCGGGAAGCAGGCCTGCGCGTCGTGGCCGTCGAACCAGAGCCCGACCGTGAACGCCATCGTCGCCTCCATGAGCGCGGCCCGGTCGAGGCCGCCCGCGACCAGCGGAACGCACCCGATGTCGCGGACCAGTTCACTCACTTCGCCGACCTTGTCGCCGCAGATCGGCACCGCCAGCGGACGGCCGCCGAACACCGGCGGAGTCATCCGCCAGACGTCCACGTGGCACAGGTTGAACGCCTTGACCACGTGGGCGTCCGGTGCGGCGGCGGCGATCCGGGCGGCCTGATCGGGCACCGTGAGCACGGCGCCCTCGCCGACCGCGTTGGTGCAGTCGATCAGCACCTTCCCGGCGAGATCCCCTGCGGCGGCAAGGACTTCCGTCACCGACGCGGCGGGAACGGCGAGCAGGATCACGTCACTGGCGCGGGCGGTCTCCTCCCAGGTCCCCACGCGCGGGGAGATCCTGGCGGCCTTGGCCCGGTCGCGGGCGGCGACCATCACCTCGTGCCCGGCCCTGGCCCACTGGCCGCCGAGCGCCTCCGCCATCCCGCCCGCGCCGAAGATACCGATACGCATGTGCTGCTCCCTAAGATCGAGTTACCCCATGACCGTAGAAAGCCGCGCGGGTACCGAATGGTTACCGGAGGTCCGATGAACGACGTCTTCCTCGCCGATTGCCGTGCCCGGCTGGGCTTCGACCTGATGGCGAACACGTGGAACCCGGTCGTCCTGTGGGCTTTGCGCGACGGGCCGCTGCGGCCGGCCGAACTGCGGCGACGGCTCGGCGGGATCAGCACGAAGGTGCTCACGGAGACCGTCCGGCGGCTGGAGTTCAACGGGCTCGTCAGCAGGCGCGACTGTGGCCGGACGGCGAAGGTCGAGTACTCGCTGACGGATCTCGGCACTACGTTGCTGGGGCCTATCGAAGCCTTCGGGGAATGGGCGTTCAGGTATGGCGACGAGGTGATGGCGGCGCAGGACGAGGCGAGGAGCTGAAGGACGCTTTCACCGCATGCGATGAGACGAAAGCGCCCTTCACCGCATGGGACGCGGTGAAAGCGTCCTTCAGCAACGCCTAGGCGGGCGGGCCTCGGCGAGTTTCAGCAGCGGGACGGCCGCGGCGGCGTCGGTGATCAGCGTCGAGACCATGCCCGAGCGCAGGACGGCGTCGATCGCTTCGGCCTTCGGTTCCGTGTAGCCCAGCGCGATCACTTCGGGGACGGCCAGCAGGTCCTCGGCGCTGATCGCCAGCACGTGGTGGGCGAGCCCGGTGGACATCGGCGTCCCGTCGGCGTCGAACAGGCGCGCGGAAACCTCGGCCTTGGCCCCGCGTTTCGCGATCGCGCTCCGCTCGGCCTCGTCGAGCGCGTCGTAGACCGTCGACTCCTCGGGTTTCCAGGCACCGATGCTGACGACGGCCTTGGTCAGGTTCTTGAACTGCCCGAAGGTCTCGGCGATGCCGGGCTGCCTGCGCAGCGTTTCGGTGGTGCGGCGGTCGGGGAGGACGAGCGGGCCGAAGATCGGGTACGGCTCGCCGCCGGACACCGACGCGACCCGGCTGACCGTCTCCACCGAACGGTCGCGCATGTCCATCCCCGCCTGCACCCCGCACAGCTGCACGATCGGGCATTTCGGCAGTGACTCGATCGCGTCGGTCATCGCGTTCACCGAACGTGCCCACGACAGGCCCAGGACGTCGCCGGAAGTGACGATCTCGGTCAGGAGGCGGGCGGCGAGCATGCCGATCTTGCGCCGCGCCACTTCGCGGGATTCCGGTTCCGGCGCTCGTTCGAGCACGAGGACCCGGTCGAGCCGGTACGCCGCGCGGATCTCCTCGGACAGCACGAGATCGACCGGCGCCGGCAGCCGGAACTCGACCCGGACGATCCCACTTTCCCTGGCGGTGTCCAGCATCCGCGCGACCTTGAACCGGCTGATCCCGAACTCTTCGGCGATCTCGAGTTTCGAGGCGCCCTGTTCGTAGAACCGCCGGGCCACCGCGGCCAGGCGTAGCGACTCCACCAGGCCGGGCCCCTGCTTCTTCCCGCTCATTTGAGCACTATAGCTCGAAATCCACCCGAAAGGTTGACGTAACAACAGGGAAAAGTTCACCATGCCTGAACATGCAGTCCGAAGCATAGGCCCGTCCCGCTCATTTGAGCGGAGAGAAGAGGAGCTGGCATGCGTGCCGCGATCGTGGACAAGCCCGGGGAGATCAGGGTCGGCGAGGTACCCGATCCCAAACCGGGGGATCGCCAGGTCGTCGTCAAGGTGGGTGCCTGCGGGATCTGCGGGACCGACCTCCACATCGCCGACGGGCATTTCCCGCCGACGCCCTATCCGATCGTCCCCGGCCACGAGTTCGCCGGCGAGATCGTCGAACTCGGCGCGGACGTGCCGGGCGGCTGGAAGATCGGCGACCGGGTGGCCGTCGACCCGTCGCTGTTCTGCGGCTACTGCAAGCCTTGCCGGTCCGGCCGCGGCAACCTCTGCGAGAACTGGAACGCGACCGGCGACACCGTCAACGGTGCCTTCGCCGAGTACGTCGCCGTCCCTTCGGCGAACTGCTACCGCATGCCGGACACGATGACCTGGGAGCAGGGCGCCCTCGTCGAGCCGGTTTCCTGCGCGGTCCACGGCGTACGCCGGATCGGCGTCGAGGCGGGGGAGCGGTTCCTCGTCGTCGGGGCGGGCACGATGGGGCTGATCATGCAGCAGTTGCTGCAGCGCGCGGGCGCCCACGTCACGGTGGTCGACCGCAACACGTCCCGCCTCGGCCGGGCGATGGACCTCGGCGCGGCCGCGGTCGCGGGCGACGTGAAGGACCTCGACGACGAGAAGTTCGACGCCGCCGCGGACTGCACCGGCGCCGCGCCCGCCATCGAAGCCGCCTTCGACTCGCTTCAGCGCGGAGGCCGCCTGCTGGTCTTCGGTGTCGCGCCCGCCGAAGCACGCGTCGCGCTTTCGCCGTTCCGGATCTACAACGACGAGATCACCGTCGTCGGCTCGATGGCCGTCATGAACAGCTTCGGTGCCGCGCTCGACCTGGTCGCCGACGGCGCCGTCGACACCGCCGCGCTGCTCACCGACACCCTGCCGCTGGAGCAGTACCCCGACGCTCTCGACCTCATGCGCAGCGGCGCCGGCCTGAAGGTGCAGGTCATACCGGGAGGCGAAGGTGCGTAAAGCAGCCGCTCTGCTCGGGGTCCTTCTCCTGACCCTCACCGGTTGCGCCGGAGCGGGCGCGCTCGGGACCGGCGACCGGACGCTCGTCGTCGCGATCGTCGCGAACCCGCAGATGAAGGACGCCATCGAGCTTTCCGGCGAGTTCGAGAAGGCGAACCCCGGCGTCAGCCTCAAATTCGTGTCGCTGCCGGAAAACCAGGCGCGCGCGAAGATCACCGCGTCGACGGCCACCGAAGGCGGCGAGTTCGACGTCGTCATGATCAGCAACTACGAGGCGCCGCAGTGGGCCGCGAACGGCTGGCTCGAGAACCTCGGCCCGCATATCGCGGCGAACCCGTCCTACGACGCCGACGATTTCATCCCGAGCATCAAGGAATCGTTGTCGCACAACGGCTCGCTGTACGCGGTGCCGTTCTACGGTGAGTCGTCGTTCCTGGCCTACCGGAAGGATCTGTTCGAGCAGGCCGGGATCACCATGCCCGCCAAGCCGACGTGGACGCAGATCGCCGAGTACGCCGCGAAACTCGACGACAAGGCCAAGGGTATCGCCGGGATCTGCCTGCGCGGCAAGCCCGGCTGGGGCGAGAGCCTCGCGCCGTTCACCACGGTCGCGAACACCTTCGGCGCGCAGTGGTTCGACAAAAACTGGAACGCGAAGCTGACCAGTCCCGAGTTCAAGGCCGCCGCCGAGTTCTACGTGAACCTCGTGCGGAACCACGGTGAGGTCGGCGCGTCGAGCGTGGGCTTCTCCGAATGCGGTACGCGCTACACACAGGGCCAGGCCGCGATGTGGTACGACGCCACGGTCATGGCGGGCACGAACGAGGACCCGTCGGCCAGCAAGGTCGTCGGGAAGTCCGGTTACGCCCCGGCGCCGGTGGAGAAGACGCAGTCGAGCGGCTGGCTCTACACCTGGGCGCTGGCGATCCCGAAGGTCGCGAAGCACAAGGACATCGCCTTCAAGTTCATGTCCTGGATGACCGACAAGGCGTACGTGCAGCGGGTCGCCAAAGAGTTCGGCGACTGGAACCGCGTTCCGCCGGGCGTGCGGAAATCGACGTACGACATCCCTGAATACCGCGAGGCCGCCAAGGCCTACGCGCAGCCGACGCTGGACGGGATCGCGGACGCCGACCAGCGCAAGGCGATGGTGAATCCGGTGCCCTACCCCGGGATCCAGTTCGTCGGCATCCCCGAGTTCCAGGATCTCGGCACCCGCGTGAGCCAGCAGCTTTCGGCGGCGATCGCGGGCCAGATCACCGTGGACGAAGCACTCGAGCAGTCACAGGAGTACGCGCAGACCGTCGGCAAGTCGTACCAGGAGGTGCAGTGATGGCCACGATCTCCGCTCCTGCCCGTCCGGAGCCCGCCCACGCGAAAAAGGCGGCTCCGAAGCGCGGCACCGATACGCCGTTCAAACGACGGCTACCGCTCCTGCCCGCGCTGCTGTTCGTCGTCGCCGTGACGCAGTTGCCCTTCGTGCTGACGGTGATCTACTCGTTCCAGTCGTGGAACCTGGTGCGCCCGGGCTCGCGGCATTTCGTCGGACTGCGGAACTACATCGACGTCTTCGCCGACTCGACGTTCCTCGGTGCGCTGCTGAACACCGTGGTGCTGACGGTCGTGTGCGTGTTCTTCTCGTTGCTGCTCGGCTTGGGGCTGGCGATCCTGCTGGACCGCAAGTTCCTCGGACGCGGAGTGGTCCGCACCCTGCTGATCACGCCGTTCCTGATCCTGCCGGCGGCGGGCGCGCTGCTGTGGAAGACGACGATGTTCGATCCGACCTACGGGTTGCTGCACTTCGTGTTCGGTACCGACGTCGACTGGCTTTCGGAGTTCCCGCTGGCCGCGGTGATGGCTCAGGTCGTCTGGCAGTGGACGCCGTTCATGATGCTGCTGATCCTGGCCGGGTTGCAGAGTCAGCCGAAGGACGTGCTGGAGGCCGCGTCGGTCGACGGCGCCGGCCGCTGGCGGACGTTCACCGCGATCACGCTGCCGCATCTGAGCCGGTTCCTGCAGCTGGCGACGCTGCTGGGCGCGATCTACATCGTGAACAGCTTCGACGCGATCTTCCTGATGACGCAAGGAGGTCCGGGGACGGCCAGTACGAACCTGCCGTTCTACATCTACCAGCGGGCGTTCCAAGGTTTCGACATCGGGCAGTCGTCGGCGATGGGAGTGATCGTCGTGATCCTGACGATGATCGTCGCGACCTTCGCGCTGCGGCTGATGTTCCGCACGTTCTCGGTCCAGGGAGGCGCGAAATGAAAAGCCGCTTCGGCCCCGGCGCGCTGACGGTCGCGACCTGGGTGATCGCCATCCTGTTCGTGTTCCCGCTGCTGTGGATGATCCTCACGGCCTTCAAACAGGAGGCCGACGCCTACACCGACCCGCCGCGCCTGTTCTTCACCCCGACCCTCGACCAGTTCGCGGGTGTGCTCGAACGCGGCTTCCTGCCGTATCTGTCGAACTCGGCGTTCGTGACCGTCGTTTCGACCCTTTTCGTTCTGCTGCTGGGAATCCCGGCGGCGTACGCGCTTTCGCTGGCGCCGGTGAAGGGGACGAGCAACGCGCTCGGCTTCTTCCTGTCGACGAAGATGCTGCCCATCGTGGCGGCGATCATCCCGCTCTACGTGATCTCGCAGAACACCCGGCTGCTGGACAACGTGTGGGCGCTGATCATCCTGTACACCTCGATGAACCTTCCGCTGGCCATCTGGATGATGCGGTCGTTCTTCCTTGAGGTGCCGCACGAGATGATCGAGGCGGGGCGGATCGACGGGGCGACCCTGCCGATCCTGCTGCGGAAGATCATCATGCCGGTGGTCGCGCCCGGGGTGGCCGCGACCGCGCTGATCTGCGTGATCTTCTCTTGGACCGAGTTCTTCTACTCGGTCAACCTCACCGCCGCGCGGGCCGGGACGGTGCCGGTGTTCCTGGTCGGGTTCATCACCAGCGAGGGCCTGTACTGGGCACAGCTCTCCGCGGCCGCGCTGCTCGCGTCGCTGCCGGTGATGATCGTCGGCTGGATCGCGCAGAACCACCTGGTGCGGGGCCTGTCGATGGGCGCGGTCAAGTAAGGCCTGGGTCGGGGTGGTCGTGAGTGGTAAGTGTCGTTAGAACGACACTTACCACTCACGACCCCCGCGCCCCACGCCTTAAGCGAGCGACAAGGCCTGCCCCGGGCAGATGTGCACGGCGGTGCGGGCGTTTTCTTCCGCCTCTTCGCCTTCAGGCTCGGCGTTCAGCACGAGGACCGTTCCGTCGTCCTCGCTCTGATCGAACAGATCGGGATCGGTGAGCACGCACTGGCCCGCGCCCACGCATTTCCCGGTGTCCGCGATGATCTTCATGGCTCCTCCTACCAGGTGACCGGAAGGGCGTGGAGGCCGTAGATCGTCGAATCGTGCTTGAACGGCAGTTCGTCGACCGGAACGGCGATCCGGAGGCCCGGCACTCGCCGGAACAACGTATCGAAGACGATCTGGAGTTCCAACCTCGCCAAGTTCTGGCCGAGACACTGGTGCACCCCGAATCCGAACGCGACGTGATGCCGCGCGCCGCGTTCGATGTCGAAGGTGTCCGGGTTCTCGAAGCCGTCCGGATCGTGGTTGCCCGCGTTGCTCAGGCCCACCACCCCTTCCCCCGCGCGGATCAGCGTTCCGCCGATCTCGACGTCCGCCGTGGCGAAGCGTGAGGTCGCCGTTTCCGCGATCGTGAAGACCCGCAGGAGTTCCTCGATGGCGGCGAGGGTCTTGCCGGGGTCTGCCTTGATCTTCGCGAGCTGATCGGGATTCTCCAGCAGGGTCACCGTGCCGAGCGAGATCATGTTCGCCGTGGTCTCGTGTCCGGCGATGAGCAGCAGGAACGCCAGCCCGACGAGTTCACCGTGGTCGGCCTCGCCCGTTTCCCGCTGTTTCAGGATCTGACGGCCGAGGAGGTCGTCCTCGGTGGCGTTCGCCTCCTTCTTGGTGACCAGTTCGTCGAGATAGTTTTCGAGCTGCTCGAACGCGGTCATCCGTTCTTCGGCGGTGACCTCCCGGCTGAGCATCCTGGAACTGCAGGACTGGAAGAACTCGTGGTCCGAATAGGGGACGCCGAGCAGTTCGCAGATCACCAGCGAGGGAACGGGCAGGGAAAGCGCCTGGACGAGATCGGCGGGTTTGGGGCCCGCGAGCAGGGCGTCGAGATGTTCGTCGACGATCTGCTGAATTCGCGGCTGGAGCGCCTTCATCCGCTTGACGGTGAATTCCCCGACGACGTCACGCCTGGCCCGGCTGTGTTCCGGCGGATCCATCGCGATGAGGGAGGGGCGGAACGGCTTGTCCTCGCGGCGGATCTGCCGCGCGACCATCAGCGGGAACGACGGGCTCTGCCGGTCGGAACTGAAATGCGGGCTGCTCAGCATTTCGCGGATGTCTTCGAGCCGGGTGAGCGCCCAAGCCGTTTGACCGGACGGGAGACCGACCCGGGAAACCGGACTTTCCCGGCGAAGCCGTTCGTATTCGGGCGGCGGCGAAAACGGGCATTTCCGGGCCAGCGGCAAGGTCGCGGTGGTTTCCTCGACGTCAGTCATCGGGTTGTCCTTCCCCAGATGTCGGGTGGGTTCGGGCGGAATCGGACAGGGGGCCCCAAAAACGTATGCGGATGGATTCATTCCGCTTATGCCACCAAGGTACTCAAGCGGAGGCAGGTCGTCCACTCGCGAAGGGGTGGTTTCCCGGGAGGCGTGAAGGGCACGCCCCTACGTGCGAGAATCACGGCCCTGAAGGACCCTTCGAGAGGCGAGGATCATGACAGCCGACCCCGAGACCCGCTTGCGCGCCGACGCGCGCCGGAACCGGGATCAGATCCTGGCCGCCGCGAGAGCCATCTTCGCCGCCCAAGGCGCCGAGGTCCCGATGGAGGAGATCGCGCGGTCGGCCGGTGTCGGCGTCGGCACGCTGTACCGGCGCTTCCCGGACCGCGACGCGCTGATCCGGGCGGTCGCCGTCGACAACTTCGATCGGGTCCTGAGGGACGCGAAGGCCGCGAGGGATCAGGAGGCCTCGGACTGGGAGGCGCTGATCCGGCTGCTGCACCAGTCGATGGAGCTGCAGCTGAGCATCCAGCTCGCGATGGTGTCGCCGCGGGCGCTGGCGATCCTGAAGAGTGACCCCGCGATCAAGGCCCTGCGTGACGAGTTGTTGCTGGTGATGGACGCTTTCGTCCGGGGCGCGCAGGCCGAGGGCAAGCTCCGGACGGACGTCGCCACCGGCGACGTCGCGATCCTGTTCGCGACGTTGCTGCGGCAGATGCCGGGCAAGGGCGAGGAGGTCGCGCGGATGGCGACCCGGCGCTGCATCGGGATCATGATCGACGGCCTGCGGGCCGTCGGCACGAACGAGCCACTGCCGGGCCGGGCGCTGACCGGGGCCGATCTGGATCCGTGAGCCCCCGGCCAGCGGCGCGGCGAGGCGTTGCGAAAGCCACTTTCGCAACCTTCAACGTTGCGAAAGTGGCTTTCGCAACGCCGGCGGCAGAAGGCAAGCGGGCGGGTGGGCACCGGTGAGCCCCCCCGGCGCAAGTAGGTGACTAATTGCGCCGGGGAAGGGGTGTCCAACTGCGCAAAGGACGTGGGTCAGACGCCCAGCGGGTGCCAGACGGTCTTCGCCTCCAGGTACCGCCGCAGCCGCGAGATGTCGGCGTCGGCGGTCCAGTCCGGCTCGGTGTCCGGGACGGTCAGGACCCGTTTCACGGTCCCCGCGGCTTCCCGCGCCAGGTCCGCCCGCGCGGACGGCTCGGCGCCGGTCGGGTCGAGGGCGTTGACGTCCCCGTGCGACGCGAGCCACGAGCCCAGCTCCGACGCGCGGCCGGTCAGGATGTTCGCGACCCCGCCGGGCAGGTCGGACGTCGCCAGGACCTCCGAAAGCGTGATCGCGGGCAGCGGCCGGTCCGCGCTGGAGACGACCACCGCGGTCGAGCCGGTCGCCAGCACCGGGGCCAGCACGCTCACCAGGCCCAGCAGCGACGACTGCTGCGGCGCCAGCACACCCACGACGCCGGTCGGTTCCGGCACGGTGAAGGAGAAGTACGGGCCCGCGACCGGGTTGGCCCCGCCGAGCACGGTCGCGATCTTGTCCGTCCAGCCCGCGTACCAGACCCAGCGGTCGATCGACGCGTCCACAAGGGACTGAGCCTTCTTCGCCGCGACGCCTTCGGAGGCCGAAACCTCCGCGACGAACTGGTCGCGGCGGCCTTCCAGCATCTCCGCCACCCGGTACAGCACCTGGCCGCGGTTGTACGCGGTCGCCACCGACCAGCCGCCGAAAGCCTTGCGGGCGGCCGAAACCGCGTCGCGGACGTCCTTGCGGGATGCGTGCGAGGCGTTCGCCAGGAACTTGCCCTTGGTGTCGGTGACCGGATACACGCGGCCGGATTCCGAGCGGGGGAACTTGCCGCCGATGTAGAGCTTGTAGGTCTTCGCCACCGAAATACGGTCAGACATCGAGGTAGGCCTCCAGTCCGGTGCGTCCGCCTTCGCGGCCGAAACCCGACTCCTGGTAGCCGCCGAACGGCGCGGCGGGATCGAAGCGGTTGAACGTGTTGGCCCAGACGACACCGGCGCGGAGCTGGTTCGCCATCCAGAGAATGCGCGAACCCTTCTCGGTCCAGATCCCGGCCGAAAGCCCGTACGGCGTGTTGTTCGCCTTGGTGACGGCCTCGTCCGGAGTGCGGAAGGTCAGCACCGAAAGCACCGGCCCGAAGATCTCCTCGCGGGCGATGCGCATCGACTGCTGAACGTCGGAGAACACGGTGGGAGCGAAGAAGAAACCACGTTCCGGCACCGGGCACGGGCTGGTCCAGCGCTGCGCGCCCTCGGCGTCGCCGGATTCCACCAGGCCCTTGATCTTCGCGAGCTGTTCGGCGGAGTTGATCGCGCCGATGTCGGTGTTCTTGTCCAGCGGGTCGCCCAGCCGCAGCGTCGAGACGCGGTAGCGCAGCTTCTCGAGCAGCTCTTCGGCGATGGACTCCTGCACCAGCAGGCGCGAGCCCGCGCAGCATACGTGGCCCTGGTTGAAGAAGATCCCGTTGACGATCCCCTCGACGGCCTGGTCCAGTGGCGCGTCATCGAAGACGACGTTCGCCGCCTTGCCGCCCAGCTCCAGCGTCAGCTTCTTCGCGGTGCCCGCGATCTGGCGCTGGATGGCCTTGCCGACCTCGGTCGATCCGGTGAAGGCGACCTTGTTCACGTCGCCGTGGCCCACGAGCGCGGCGCCGATGTCCCCGGCGCCGGGCAGGATG
The DNA here is from genome assembly GCF_900105055.1 of Amycolatopsis lurida. Classification (NCBI taxonomy): domain Bacteria; kingdom Bacillati; phylum Actinomycetota; class Actinomycetes; order Pseudonocardiales; family Pseudonocardiaceae; genus Amycolatopsis; species Amycolatopsis lurida. Next base: position 3,100,540 of record NZ_FNTA01000004.1, on the reverse strand, counting down.
TTCACCACGCCGGGCGGGAGTTCGGCCTGCTGGCAGATCTCCGCGAACACGAGCGCGGTCAGCGGCGTGGTCTCCGCGGGCTTGAGCACCACGGTGTTGCCGGTGGCCAGCGCGGGCGCGATCTTCCACGCCAGCATCAGCAGCGGGAAGTTCCACGGGATGACCTGGCCCGCGACGCCGAGCGGCTTCGGGTTCGGGCCGTAGCCGGCGTAGTCGAGCTTGTCGGCCCAGCCGGCGTGGTAGAAGAAGTGCGCGGCGGCCGTCGGCACGTCGGAATCGCGCGATTCCTTGATCGGCTTGCCGTTGTCGAGGCTTTCCAGCACGGCCAGTTCCCGCGACCGCTCCTGGATCAGGCGCGCGATGCGGAACAGGTACTTGGCGCGTTCGGAGCCCGGCATTTTCGACCAGACGCCTGTGTATGCCTTGCGTGCGGCCTTCACCGCTGTGTCCACATCGGACACCGAGGCGGTGCCGACCTCGGCGAGCACCTCTTCGGTGGCCGGGTTGATCGTCTTGAGCGGCTCACCCGAGCCGTCGACGAATTCGCCGTTCACGAACGGCCGGTAATGCGGTTTGAGGTTCGCGAGGTCGCGCGATTCGGGCGCGGGCGCGTACTCGAAGATGCCCATGGATCAGTCCACCGTCACGTAGTCGGGACCGCTGTAGTGGCCGTCGGCCTGGGTGCGGCGCTGCAGCAGGAGGTCGTTGAGCAGGCTGGACGCCCCGAACCGGAAGAGATCCGGGTTCAGCCACTGCTCGCCGGCGACCTCGTGCACCGCGACCAGGTACTTGATCGCGTCCTTGGTCGTCCGGATGCCACCGGCCGGTTTGACGCCGCGCAATTCCCCGGTCTGGACGAACCAGTCGCGGACGGCCTGCAGCATCACGTGGGTGACCGGCAGCGTGGCGGCGGGCGAGACCTTGCCGGTGGAGGTCTTGATGAAGTCTCCGCCCGCCAGCAGCGCGAGCCAGGACGCGCGGCGGACGTTGTCGTAGGTGGCGAGCTCACCGGTTTCGAGGATGACCTTGAGGTGAGCGCTGCCACAGGCGGCCTTGATGGCCTGGATCTCCTCGAAGACCTCCAGGTAACGGCCTTCCAGGAACGCGCCGCGATCGATCACCATGTCGATCTCGGCGGCGCCCGCGTCGACGGCGATCTTGGTGTCGGCCAGCTTGATCTCGCGGCTCGTGCGGCCCGCCGGGAAGCCGGTGGCCACACTCGCGACGTGGATCCCGGTGCCGCGAAGCGCCTCGACAGCTGTCTCGACCATGTCCGGGTACACGCACACGGCCGCGACCTGCGGGGTGTCCGAACGTTCCGGATCCGGCCGCATGGCCTTCGCGGCGAGCGCGCGGACCTTGCCCCGGGTGTCGGCGCCTTCGAGGGTCGTCAGGTCGACCATCGAAATGGCGGTGTCGATCGCCCAGAGCTTGGCGGCCTTCTTGATGCTGCGCGTGCCGAGTCCCGCCGCCCGCTGCTCGACGCCGACCTGGTCGACACCAGGCAGCCCGTGCAGGAACCGGCGCAGGCTCGCCTCGTCGCGAGTCGCGTCCGCCAGCGGCGACGGGGTGGCCGTCGCCGCTGACGAGCTGGTCGTAGCTGTCATACGGGTGAGTGTAAGCGGCCTACAGGCTGGGCACCGGGGCCTGGGCGACCGCCCTGGTCGGGACCACCGGCGAGCAGAACTCGGAGATCATCGGCAGCTGACGCTTGAGCGCGGCCTCCGGCGACGCGGTGAGGTCCACGGTGGCCAGCGTGGAGATGTTCTTGCCCGAGTCGTCGTGGAAGCTGAGGGTGGCGAACCCCGGCAGATCGCCGCCGTGTCCCCAGATGGAGATGTCCTCGGCGCAGGCGCCCGCCGTCTTGAGGTTCAGCTTCATCAGGCCGAGGCCGTACTCCATGCCGCCGCCCACCGGGACCGTCTTCCTCATCTCGGCCACCAGATCGGCGGGCAGCAGGCGCCCGCCGAGCAACGCCTCGAAGAAGCGGTTGAGGTCCTTGGCCGAAGACACCATGCCGCCCGCGCCGAAATAGCGCGAGTAGTTGTAGGTGGTGACGTCGGTGAGGCCGCGCGGCGCGTCGTACAGCTGCTCGTAGCCGCGGGCGGCCGGGCGGAGCAGGAACGGGAAGTCGCGGGGGAGCGAGGTGTCGCGCAGGTGCAGCGGCCCGGTGACGCGCTCGGCCAGCGCGCGTTCCAGCGGCTTCCGGGTGACCTTCTCGACCAGCAGGCCGAGGACGTTGTAGCCGGTGTTCGAGTACGCCCAGCCCGTTCCGGGTGTGAACTGCAGCGGCTGCTTCGAGACGCTCAAGCGGATCTGGTCGTCGCTGTCGAAGTGCTCGAAGCGTTCGGTGTCGACCTCCGGCCCGGACGCCCAGGAGTCCTCGGGCGCCAGGTCGCGCGGGAGTCCGCTGGTGTGCTGCAGCAGCTGGCGGACGGTGATCGGCTCCGGATACGGCAGCAGCCCCGGCAGATGACGCTGGACGGGCTCGTCCAGCGCGACCCGCTTTTCCGCCACGAGCTGCAGGACCAGCGTCGCGACGAACACCTTCGACACACTCGCGATCCGCCAGCGGCCCGACGCGTCGGGCTTACCCGGCCGGTCGATGTCCGCGACGCCGCTGACCCCGCGGAAATCGTCGGAAACGGCGACCATGCCGGGGATGCCCGCGGCGACCGCCGCGTCCATCGCGGTTTGGCGCGGATCGGCGTTCTCGGCGGCCACCGCCGGGAAGGCGGTGACGGAAAGCAGTGCGGCACAAGCGATCGCGACGAAACTTCGGCGCATGTGGTGAACCCCCAGTCCAGGTCAGGCTTCCAGTTCGGGTACGTCCTTTTTACGCGGTTTCCGCTTCACGACGACGCCGCCCCAGAACGCGAGGCCGGTGATCTTCACGGTCGGCGCCGTCGGCGGCGCCGGGGGAGTCCCGGCGCGATCCTCCAGTTCGAAGGCGCCCATGAAACCGATTCCCGTGACGTCCACGTTGATGTCGTCGGGCACGATGATGTCGATCCCGCCCATGATCGCGACCGCGGTGATCGTCGAGTGCTTCTCGGCGAACCGCGCGTGCCGCAGATCGAGCTCGGCGCCGCCCCAGAACGCGAAACTGTTGTGCTGCGGCGGGACCACCCAGCTGCCTTTGCGCGACGCCCCCGACATGACGGCGATCGAGGCGCCGGAACCGGGATGCCCGCCGATGCGGTCGTCGGGCAGGCCCAGCGCGCGCGACGTCGCCGGCTCGATCGCCGACCGCGAATGCTGGGGCAGATCCGCGGTGACCGGCTTGAGGTCGCCGACGGTCTTGGCCGCGTAGACGACGGTGAGCCGTTCCTCCAGCTCGTTGATGGTGATGCGTCCTTCGGACATCGCCGCGTGCAGCACCTGCGCGACCTGCTCGCGGTCGGCGTCGGAGATGCGCATCTGTTCGGGGCCCGGCAGGGCCGGCTCTTCACTCACCTGGAGGAGCCTAGCGCCGAGGAGAAGGCCAAGCGTCCATCTTCTGGCCGACAGTGGCATCCTCCGGTGATGGGGAACTCACTACCCGGCGCCGTCGAGCTGCCGGACGGGATCAAGGTGCGCGGACGGGGCCTGGGTCGCCCCTGGCCGGAAGGGCCCGCGCCGGATTTCGGACTGTATTTGGGCGGCGCGAAACTGCGCCGGAAGCACGATCACAAAATGGACTGGGAACGGGCGTGGATCCGCTGGCCCGACTTCCTCCTGCCGACGGACTGGGCGGACGCGCGGCGCCGGATCGTCGACCTGCACACCAGGGCGGCGGCGGGCGAAGGCGTCGAGGTCGCCTGTTACGGCGGAGTGGGACGGACCGGCACGGTGCTGTCCTGTCTCGCCACCCTTTCGGGGCTGAGCGCCGACGAGGCGGTGGCGTGGGCGCGGGCCAACCACGACAAGCGTTCGGTGGAGACACCCTGGCAGCGCCGTTGGGTCGGCTGGTTCGCGCGGCAGGCGTGACGGGCTAAATTGACCGGCATGGATGTGCACGTCGTTGATCACCCGCTGGCCAAGGCCAGGCTCTCCACCATGCGCGACGCGCGCACCGACAGCGCCGCCTTCCGCGCGGCGCTGCACGAACTGACCGTCATGCTGGTCTACGAAGCCACGCGCGACATGCCCGTGCGGATCGAGCGGATCCACACCCCGGTGGCGCGCACCGACGGCTACGCGCTGGCGAGCCCGCCGCTGCTCGTGCCGGTGCTGCGGGCCGGGCTCGGGATGGCGGACCAGGCGCACAAGCTGATCCCGGACGCCCAAATGGGTTTCGTCGGCCTCGCGCGTGACGAAGAGACGCTCAAGCCGACGCCGTATCTGGAGTCGTTGCCGGAATCGCTCGCCGACCGGCCGGTGATGGTGCTCGACCCGATGCTGGCGACCGGCGGGTCGATGGAGTACACGATCCGGTTGCTCACCGACCGGGGCGCCACCGACGTCACCGCGATCTGCGCGCTGGCGGCTCCCGAGGGCATCGAGCATCTGAAGAAGACCGGGCTGCCGCTGCGAGTGGTGACCGCGAGCATCGACGAGCGGCTGAACGACTCCGGGTTCATCGTGCCGGGCCTCGGGGACGCGGGGGACCGGCAGTACGGGGCCGTCTGACGCCGCCGGATCGCGTTTAGCCCGCTGAACGCGATCCGGCCGGTTCACAACAACTCCGCCGTTGCCGGTCACTGACAGATGTGACCAGAACAGTGACCGGAACGGTGGGGGTGCCGGTGGACTCGTGCGAACCTCCTCCCGACAGGAGCGACACGGAGCTTTGGCGGGCGGCCGCGGACGGTGATCACCCGGCGTTCACCGAGCTGTTCGAGCGCCACGCCCAGTCGGTGTGGAACCACGCCTACCGGCTGACGGGGTCGTGGGCGTCGGCCGAAGACCTGACGTCGTCGACGTTTCTCACCGCTTGGCGGCGCCGGGCGGACATCACGCTCGTCCGCGACAGCGCGCTGCCCTGGCTGTACACCGTCGCGGGAAATCTCGCGCGCAGCGAACACCGCAGCACCGGGCGGCGGCTCCGGCTCGTCCGGCGGCTGCCGGAACCCCGGTCGGTGTCCGACCACGCCGACACCGTCGTCGACCAGCTCGACGGCGAAGACCGTCTTCAGCAGGTGCTCGCCTTGGTCGCGAAGCTGCCGAAATCGCAGCGTCAGGCCGTCGAACTCTGCCTGCTCGGCGACCTCTCCTCCGGCGACGCCGCCGAACTGCTCGGCGTCGCCGAGGTGACCGTTCGCGCCCACATCTCGCGGGCCCGTACGCAGCTGCGGGCCGCCCTGGAGGAGAAATGACCGACGACCTCGGCCTGCCCGGCAGGCGCGAACTCCCTCCGGAAGTGCTGGACAACCTGCGGATGTCCCTGCGGGAGGGGATGGGAAAACCCGAACGGCGACGATGGCCGATCGCCGCCGCCGCGGCCGCCGTCGTGCTGGTCCTCGCGGGGGCTCTGGTCACGACCGTGCTCATCCGGGAGCCGGACCGGCAGGGTCCCGTCGTCGCGAATCCTGACTTCTCCCTCGACCGGCCGAAGGCGGAGGAGGCGATGAACCGATGCTGGGCGGCGCTCCAGACCCGGGGCAGGGCCGCGAGCTTCCCCGCCCGTGACGCATGGGTGCCGCAATTCACCGTCGCCCCTTCCTGGACGTCCGTGACGGTCGTCGCGGTGCGCGCGGGCGACAAGACCTTCTTCTGTGAAACGACGTCGATCACGGTGACGGTTTCCGACCCCGACACCGTCCCGTCCTACGCGACGGGGACCAAGACCGCGGCGCTGCTGACGAGCCACGCCGGAACGGTCGCCGGGGTGGCCGACCCGGGCTGGGAGAAGATGGAGATCTTCAGCCGGACCGCCGATTCGACGGCCTCGTCCGAGGTGCCGATCTTCCGGAACGGAAACCTGTTCGTGCTGCTTTCGCAGTCCAAACCGTCGCGGACCACGTACTCGGTCGGGCCGTACACCGGACAGCCGGGCGACGGTGTCACCGTCGCGCCGCACGCCCTTCGGCCCGCGCCCGAACCGGCTGTGACGGAGATCGACCGCGTCCCGCCCGTGGTGCCGGATCGGGGCACACCGGCGGGGGAGTTCTTCCAGACCTGCGTGGAGGGGGCGGCCGAACCGCTGCCCGACGTGGACGTGTACGAGACGGGGACGCTGCTCGAAGGCGATGACGTCAAGGTGGTCGCCGCCCGGCTCGGCGACAGGTTCGTCGTCTGCCAGGGCGGGCTCGGGTATCGCGACGGAACGAGCGAGTACTACCGCCTCTTCTCCGACCAGACGACCGAGCGGCGGCCGGTGCGCAAACTTTCGACCGAAACGCTCGGCGGCTCCGAGCAGGGCGGGGCCGACAGCGCGAAGAATCCGTTCATCGGGATCGTGCCGCGGACCGCGACCACGGTGAAGCTCGATTTCGGGGCGGGCAAGAAGGTCGACGCGACGGTCACCGACGGGACTTTCGCGGTCTGGCGACCGGAAAGCACGGAGGCCATGGATCCGAACGCGCAGGTGGGCGTCGTCGTCCTCGATGCCGGAGGGAAGACGCTCCACGAGGGCACCCTGCCGCTCTACTGACCTGCGGGATCGCGTTTAGCCCGCTAAACGCGATGTGGGGGTGGGTCGCGTTTAGCGGGCTAAACGCGACGGGTGCGGCGGATCGCATTTAGCCTGCTAAACGCGATCAGGGCGGCGGCGGGTCGCGATTAGCCCGCTAAACGCAGGTCACCGGCGCAGCCAGCCGGAGGCGTTCACCCGCAGCGCGGTCTCGTAAGCCGTGCTCACGGTGTACTGCTCCGGCAGGTTCCCGTTCAGCTCCAGCGACACGAGCCCGTGCACGAATCCCCAGCAGGCCACCGTGACGACCTCGGGCGGCACGTCGAGGAAGACGCCGTCGGCGACGGCCTTGCGGATCGTCCCCTCCAGCGGCGCCATCGTGGCGCGGGCCTGCTCGGACGTCTCCTCCGCCGGTTCGAAACCCGGCACCGACTTCGTGAACATGATCGCGTAGAGATGCGGGTCGGCCAGCGCGCTTTCCCGGTACGCGACGCCGAGCCGCACCAGGTCCTCGACCGGGTCACCGCTCAGCGTGACCCCGGACATCCGGCGCCCGAAGCGGCGGAACCCCTCGGTGAACAGGGCGCTGACGAGGTCCGTTTTCCCGCCGAAGAGCGAATAGACGGCGGTGGTGGACGTGCCGACGTCGGCGGCCAGTTTGCGGAGGCTCAGCGCCTTGGGGCCGTCGGCCGAGATGAGTTCTCCGGCGCGGTCCAGCAGTTTCAGCCGGAGGTTTTCGTCGTGCGTCCTGGGGCGGGGCATGTGCGGAGGGTATCGCAACGCTGTTATCAATCGCTCGGATTCGGAGTTGACCTGGAGCGCACTCCAGGTCGTAGTGTCGTTCGCATGAGCTACTCGATAGCGGAAGCCGCGCGACGTAGCGGACTGTCCATCGACACTCTCCGGTACTACGAGCGCATCAAACTCGTCGAGCCCCCGGCGCGGGACGCCGCCGGGCGCCGCGCCTACACCGATGACGACCTCGGGTGGCTGGGGTTCCTGACCAAGCTCCGCCTGACCGGCATGCCCATCAAACGGATGCGCGAGTACGCCTCGCTGCGCCACCACGGCGCGGCGAGCGCGGGGCGGCGCAAGGCGATTCTGGTCGACCAGCGCAAATCGGTCGCCGACCGGATCGCCGAGTTGCAGACCTGCCTCGACATCCTCGACTACAAGATCGACCACTACGACCAGGTGGAACGCAAGGTGCTCGGCACCGGAGCCACCGTGGAGGGAATTTCAGCGTGATCAGCACCAGGAGGCTCGGCGGGCTGGAGGTCGGGGCGCAGGGGCTCGGCTGCATGGGGATGAGCCAGGCCTACGGCGTCCGCGACGACGACACGGAGTCGATCGCCACCGTCCACCGTGCCCTCGAACTGGGCGTGACCCTGCTCGACACCGCGAACGTCTACGGCGCCGGAGCGAACGAAGAGCTCGTCGGCCGAGCGATCGCGGGCAAGCGGGACCAGGTCGTGCTGGCGACCAAGTTCGGCATCGTCTGGGACAAGGACGGCGGGATGTCCGCCCGCGGCGACGCGGCGTACGTCAAGCAGAGCTGCGAAGAGTCCCTTCGCCGGCTGAACGTCGACCACATCGACCTCTACTACCAGCACCGCGTCGACCCGAACACGCCCGTCGAGGAGACCTGGGGCGCGCTCGCGGAGCTGGTCCAGGAAGGCAAGATCCGCTACGCCGGGATCTCCGAGGCCAGTGCTGAGACGATCCGTCGCGCCCATGCCGTCCACCCGGTGACCGCGCTGCAGAGCGAGTGGTCCCTGTGGACCCGGGGCATCGAAGGCGAAATCCTCTCGACCGTTCGCGAGCTGGGCATCGGCATCGTGCCGTTTTCGCCGCTCGGCCGCGGTTTCCTCACCGGCGGCGTGACGTCGGTGAAGGACCTTCCGGCGGACGACCTGCGCCGCGGGCTGCCCCGGTTCGCCGAAGGCAACTTCGAGCGCAACATGGCGATCGTCGACGCGTTGCGCGCGCTGGCCGAGCAGAAGGGCGTCACCGCCGGGCAGCTCGCGCTGGCCTGGGTGCAGGCGCAGGGCGACGACGTCGTGCCGATTCCGGGCACCAAGCGGCGTAAGTACCTCGAAGAGAACGCCGCCGCCGCGCGGCTGGAACTGTCCGAAGTGGACATCGAGGCCATCGAAACGGCCGCGCCCGCCGAGGCGTTCGCCGGTGAGCGTTACCCGGAGCGGCTCGCCCGCGCGGCCGGTAAGTAAACCCAGAGAATTGCGAGAGAGATCATGACGGGTTCCACCCTGCCCACCCGCAGGCTCGGCACGCTGGAAGTCGGCGCGCAGGGGCTCGGCTGTATGGGCATGAGTGAGTTCTACGGCCAAGGCGACGACACCGAATCGATCGCGACGATCCACCGCGCGATCGAACTGGGCGTCACCCTGATCGACACCGCCGACATGTACGGCTTCGGCCGCAACGAGGAACTGGTCGGCCGCGCGCTGGCGGGCAAACGGGACCAGGTGGTGCTGGCGACCAAGTTCGGCATCGTGCGTGACGAGGCGGATCCCTCGAAGCGCGGGATCCGGGGTGACGAATTCTATGTGCGCCAACAGGTCGAGGCTTCGCTTCGCCGGTTGAACGTCGAGCACATCGACCTGTACTACCAGCACCGCGTCGACCCGGACGTGCCGATCGAGGAGACCGCCGGCGCGCTGTCTTCGCTGGTCGAGCAGGGGAAGATCCGGCACATCGGGCTGTCCGAGGCCGGCCCGGAGACGATCCGGCGGGCACACGCCGTGCATCCGGTGACGGCGGTGCAGACGGAATGGTCGCTGTGGTCGCGCGACATCGAGAACGAGGTCGTCCCGGTCTGCCGTGAGCTCGGTATCGGGCTGGTGCCGTATTCCCCGCTGGGCCGCGGTTTCCTCACCGGCCGTTTCAAGTCCAAAGAGGACTTCGCGGAGGGTGACTTCCGGCAGACGACCCAGCCGCGGTTCGCCGAAGGAAATCTGGAGCGGAACCTGGCGATCGTCGAGGCGCTGCGCGCGCTGGCCGAGCGGAAGGGTGTCACCGCGGGCCAGTTGGCGCTCGCTTGGGTGCAGGCGCAGGGTGACGACGTCGTGCCCATTCCGGGCACCAAGCGGCGCAAGTACCTCGAAGAGAACGTGGCGTCCGTCGGCCTGAAGCTGACCGCCGAAGACGTGGCGGCGATCGAGGAGGTGGTTCCCGCCGACGCGGTCGCGGGGGAGCGCTACCCCGAAGCGGCCATGCGCATGCTGTCCCGCTAAGTGTCACGCCAGACGTGGCGTGGCCGGTTCGGGTGGTCGTGAGTGGTAATGATCGTTCTAACCGTCTTTACCACTCACGACCCCATCGCGAAGCCGGCGGCCACGACCCGGGCGCGTTCACCGGAAGCCTTGAGGCCTCGCATTGCGCCCGCTGGCCGCGATTCGTTGTCAGAGCAGCGAATTGACCGCGTCGACCACGCCGTCGACGGCCACGGTCCGCTGTTCGCGGGTCGCGAGCCCGCGCACGGTCACGTTCCCGGCGTCCCAGTCCTCCTGGCCGACGATCACCACGGCCCGCGCCCCGGCCTTGTCCGCCCGGGTGAGCTCCTTGCCCAGCTTGCGAAGCTCGACGGGGGTGGACGTGCGCAGCCCGGCCTTCCGGAGCCGTGCGGCGACCTCGCGCGCGGCGTCGGTGAGCTCTTCGACCACCGGGATCACCACGACATCGGTCTCGCTGCGCGGCTTCGGGGTGAGACCGTGCGTGTCGAGGAAGTCGATGAGCGTGACGTCACCCATGCCGAAGCCGATCCCGGGGATCTGCTGCGACGTGAACAACGACGCCAGGTCGCTGTACCGGCCGCCGCCGAAGAGGGCGCGACGGTTCTCCGGAGAGGTGTCGAAGACCTCGAACACGGTCGACGTGTAGTACGCGAGCCCGCGCACGATCATCGGATCGAACGTGATCAGGTCCGCGGCGCCACTGTTCAACACCTTGACCAGGTTCGAGTTCTCCTTGACCTGGTCCGGCAGCTCGTCGAGCAAGGCCGCGCCGGAGGTCAGGATCTCGGTCAGCTTCTCGAACTGCTTGTCGGCCAGGCCGATCTCGGCCGCGGTGTCGCTCAGCTTCGTCCGGTCCGACTTCTCCCAGCGGTCCACCAAGGTGAACACCTGCGGCAGCTGCTCCGCGGTCACGCCGACGATGTCGGTGAGCGCCGACGAGAGCAGGTTCCGGTCGTTGGCCCGCACCTGGAACATGTCCGGGGTCGCGCCGAGCGCGCTCATCATGTCGTGGACGAGCTCGAAGATCTCGATCTCGCAGTTCGCGCTGTCCGAACCGAAGATGTCCGCGTTGATCTGCCAGTGCTCGCGAACCCGGCCACGCTGCGGCCGCTCGTAGCGGTGACAGTTCGGGTGGCTGTACCAGCGCACCGGGAACTGCAGCGACTTGGCGTTGCCCGCGATCATCCTGGCGACCGACGGCGTCATCTCCGGGCGCAGCGCCAGCCGCTCGCCGCCCTTGGTGGTCAACGTGTACAGCTGCTGGTCCGCGATCTCCTGCCCGGACTTCCGCTCGTAGATCTCGGCGGGTTCGAGGATGGGCCCGTCGTAGCGGAGGAAACCTCGCAGCTCGAGCACGTCGTAGAGATGGCCGAACACCTGCGTCCGGACGGACATCTCGGCGGGCAGGAAGTCGCGGGTCCCCTTGGCGGGGGCTGTCGGCAGGTATTCAGGCACGTCAACAAGCTTAACCAGCGAAGGCGACGCCGTACGCGGTGGTCAGGATCGCCGCTCCGAGCAGCACCGCCCCGGCGCTGGTGACCCGCCCGCCGAGCTTGCCCTTGCCCGGTGCCAGGTGCAGGAAGAAGCCGCCGGACTGGGCGAGCACGCCGAACAGCAGCAGGAAGCAGACGATCCACAGCGCGGCGGCCGGGAGCCCGGTCTGCCCGAGGATCTGCAGCGCGACCAGCGCGAGAACCAGCAGGACACCGGCGTGCGCGTGGCCGGCGCGGAACATCCCGCGCTGGTGTTCGGTCAGTTTCCGGTCGCGCAGGACACCCATCAGCGCGTAACCGCCGTACATCACCGTCGGCAGGGAAACGAGCGCGATGACGGTGAAGAGCCTGATCGGGCCTTCCATGGTGGTTCCTTTCGCTGCAGGGGAGGCCAACGATAACACCGTTTTAAAACACTGTCACCAAAGCGGGCGTCCCACTTTCGGGAATCAGGCCCGGGCGCCCCGCGCAAGGACGAGGCGGACGTTCCGGAGCGCGGAAAGATCGGCGAGCGGATCGCCGTCGACGACCAGGACGTCGGCGCTCAGGCCGGGTGCCAGCCGCCCGGTGACGTCGCCGAGGCCGAGCCCGGCGGCGGAGTCCTCGGTCGCGATCTCAAGGATCCGGCGCCTGCCGAACCCGAGCCATTCGTAGAGTTCGAGGGCGCCGACGGGATCGTCGAAGACCGAACCGGGCAGCCCGGCGTCCGTCCCCGCCAGCAGCGGGACACCCAGCTCCTCCAGCCACGACAGCCGTCCGTACACGGTCTTCGCGAGCTCCTCGCCCATGCGCTCGGCCAGCATCCGCCAGTTGCGGCTGCTCGTCGAACACGCCGCGATGCCCTCGGCCGCCATGCGCTTGGCGACGCCTTCGCGCCTGTCCTGGCGCTGGGGTCCGGTCATCCAGGTGCAATGCTCGATCGTGCGGACCCCGGCCTCGACCGACGCTTCGATGGCGTCGGAGCCGTGGGCGTGCGCCGCGACCGGGAGCCCGTGGCGTGCCGCGTGCTCGACCATCAGGCGCAGCGCCCGGGCGTCGAACTGGGATTCCCACATGTCCGCGCCGCCCTCGGTGATCTGGCCGCCGCTGGCCATCACCTTGATCGCGTCCGCGCCGGCGGCCGCGTTGGCGTCGATCAGGGCCCGGATCGCGGCGTCGTCCGCGACCTCGCCGCCGAAGAAGTGGCAGTGTCCTTTGAGGACGGTCAAGGGGGATCCCGCGGTCAGCAGGCGCGGAGCGGGGGTGCCTTCGGCTTCGAGTTCGGCTCGGACCCGCGCGCCCAGCGCGTCACGATCGCCGAGGTCGCGCACCGTCGTGACGCCGCTGCGCAGCAGCTGCCCCAACCGGTCCTTGGCGCCCGCGCGCAGCGCTTCGTCTCCGCTCGCCAGGAAGTTCGGCAGCATTTCGCGGGTGGTGTCGAAAGCCAGGTGCACGTGGGCGTTGAACAGGCCGGGCAGCAGCGTCGCTCCGGGGAAGTCGAGCCGTTCGGCGTCCGGCGAGGCCTGGGCCACGACCTCGGCGCGAGGGCCCGCCGCGAGGATCCGGCCGCCCTCGACGAGCACGGCGCCGTCTTCGACCGGTGTGCTCGGACGCGGCAGGACGCGTCCCGCCGTCAGCAGCAGCTGTGCGGTCATGTTCCGCTCCTGGAGACGGCGGCGGACAGGGCGAGCAGCGGCCGCACGTCGGATTCGATGTCGGAGGCGCCGCCCGGGAGCACGAGTTTCGCCCGCCCGTCGGTCTCCTCGCCCGCGGTCTGCCTGGCGATCGCCGTCTTCAGCGCTTCCGCCGCCGCTCGCGGATCGTCGGCGGCGAGCGCGGTGAGATCGGTTTCCAGATAGGGGCTCAGCTGCACGAGCCCGTCCCGGATCTCGATCACGCGGCGGTAGTACCGGCGGTGGACCGTCCGCGGCCGCCACCGTTCCCATCGGCCCTGTGGCGTGGTCCGGAGCACGATGTTCGGGTAGATCCCGGCCAGCGCGGTCCACAACGGGGTGAGCTCGTCGTGGTGGCGCCGGTGCTGGCGACGGCGGCGCAGCGCGGCGAACCGCGCACGGGCACCGGGATAGGTGATCCCGGCGAGGAAGAGCACGATCCCGAGCAGTACCAACGGGACGGCGACGGTGAGCAGAAGCGGGACCGAGGGCCCGAACGCCCACGCGATCACGATGTAGAGCGCGCGGAACACACTGCCGACGGACAGGCAGATCAGACCGGCGGCGCTGAGTTTCAGCCCGGTCTTCAGATGGCGGTCCGCGGTGCGGATGTAGCGGAAGATCCACCAAGCGCACGCCGCGAGGCCGTAGATCAGGTAGATCCCGGCCCCCAGGTAGAACAACGCCACCCCGGGCACGTGCACGAGCTTCGGGCTCAGTGCGAGCCCGCGTACCTCCGGCGGGGTGAGGGCCATGGCGACCAGCATCAGCGCGATCGCGCCGGAGAGCGGGACGAGTTCGAACAGGACGCGCCCCGGCCTGCGCGGCCCCAGCGCGGAGCCGAGGAACACGATCAACAACGCGCACACCCCGATGGCGAGCATGATGTTGTTGACCAGGCGGCCCGTGCCCTTGCCCGTCAGCCCGTCGAGCCAGCCGGAGATGACCTTCTGCTGCGCGAGGAAGGACCCGGCGACGCAGACGATCGTGATCGTGATCGCCCAGTTCGGCAGCAGCCGGGGCGCCCGGTACGTCTGGTAGATCCGCCAGGCGAGCGCGGTGGCGAACAGCACCATCGCCACGACGTTGAGAGGGGAGAACAGCGAGTTCACAGCCACCCTTGATGGTCGCCCAGCGCGCCTTGGACGCGGCGGACGTCATCGTCGTCGGCGCGACGGGGAATCGTGTAGTTCAAGACCGACGCCCATTCGAGGATGATGGTCGCCACGGTCTCGGCTTCCCATTCGTGCGCCTCATCGTAGGAGGTGCGGCGCAAGGCGCGGTGCACCGCGTCGCTGTCCAGGCCGGTGGCCGGGCCGCGCAGGAAGTCGGCGGGTTCGGCGTCGCCGCCGGGATGGTGATCGGCGAGCATATGCCCGAGCTCGTGCAGGATGATGTGGTCCTGGTGGGACTTCGTGGTCTCCTGCTGGAAAAAGATGTAGTCCGCCGAACCGGTGGCGATCCAGCAGCCGAACGGACCGGGGACCTCCAGCGGGTACGGCATCAGCCGGATCGGTCTGCCACGCTGTTCGCCGAGCCGCTCGCAGAGCACGCCGACGTCCAGCGGCGGCTCGATGTCGAGCTTGTTCAGCATCTTGCGGCAGCGTTTGCGGAGCTCCCGTTCCTTCATCGGCTTTCGTCCGGCTGGTCGCGTTCGGCCCGTTCGTAGCGCTCGACGAGCTCCAGCAGGTCCATGACCTGGCGACGGCCTTGGGGGGACAGCTCCTGCGCGCGCATGGCCATGAGCTTCGCCTCTCCGGCGGGCTGCGGTTCCTGGTCTTCGAAGAAGTACGTGATCGGGACCCCGAACAGCTTCGCCAGCGCCTCGACGTAGTGGATCTTCGGGTTGACGCGTTTACCCGTGGCGAGCTGCTGGAGGTACGCGGGCGACATGGTGGGCCCGCCGGCGCGGTCGATCGCCGCGGACAGCTCGCGATAGCTGTGCGGGGCGCCTTCGTCCGCGCGCGCCGAATCGATCAGCGCGCTCAGTTTCTGCGCGAAGGTCTGATACGGAGCCATGACCCCCCATCCGTTCCCTGGTCCCGTTCCGTAGTGGGAGTGTAACGCGATACAGCCTGTCCGCAGCTGTTGACATCGTATGTATGCAGTGGTTTACAGTTGTCAAGCGGTTTCGTGCCGTGTCCGGTCTCTCACTCCGGAATCCGTGCCCTGGGGGTGTACGGACGCCGGAGTGAGAGCCGTTTTTCCCGGTGGGTGCCCAAGATCGTGCCGGATGTAGTACGCTGAGGCAGCCAAGGTTGATCGCCGTCACGGCGAACCCTTGGTCTCGGCCTGTTGCCGGAGGTCGACCCCCAGGGCTTCCGGTGACAGGCCCCTTACTTTTCCGCCGCAATTCGTCATCTACTCGCGCCGATCGCTGTCGCAAGTAGATGACGAATTGCGGTGTGGGTCAGGGCATCAGCGTGGCGGCCAGGGTGCCGCCCAGTTCGAAACAGGCCTCCAAATCCGCTTTGCCCGGTTCTCCGGTGACGAGTACTGGAGAAGCCGCGCTCTCCCAGCCGAGTCCGGTGGTGATGCTCTCGATCCCGCGCACGGTGCCGGCGGTGTCGTTGTTGCCGTGCACGAAGAACCCGAACGGCCGTCCCCGCGTGGAATCGAGGCACGGGTAATAGACGGTGTCGAAGAAATGCTTCAGCGCGCCGGACATGTACCCCAGATTCGCCGGGGTGCCGAGCAGATAGCCGTCGGCGCCCAGGACGTCGGGCACGGTCGCGCCCAGCGCCGCGCGGCGCACGACGTCGACGCCCTCGATGTCCGGATGGTTCGCGCCGGAGAGCACGGCCTCGAACATCGCCTGCGTCGAGGGCGAGGGCGTGTGGTGGACGATCAGCAGCTTCGGCATTTCACACCAGCCGGGACTCGATGTCGGCTCGCAGCGCGGACAGCCGGGCGTCCGCGGCGGCGCGTGCCTCGGCGAGGTCGCCGGTGACCGGCTGCTTGACCTGCAAGTACGCCTTCAGTTTCGGCTCGGTCCCGGACGGCCTGATGACGACACGCAGGCCTTCGCCGGTCAGGCGGAGGACGTCGGCGTCGGGCAGGAGGTCCTCCATCGTGACGTCGGTACCGCCCAGCGCCGACGGGGGTGTGGCGCGCAGGCCCGCCATCAGCCGCTCCCGCACCGAAAGATCGGTGACCCGCAACGAGACCTGATCCGTCACGTGCACACCGTGCTTCACGGACAGTTCGTCGAGGACGTCCAGCGGTCCGCGCCCGCCGGCGCGCAAGGAAGCGGTCAACGCCGCGGCGAGGACGGCGGCGGCGATGCCGTCCTTGTCGCGCACGAAACCGGGGTTCACGCAGAGGCCGAGTGCCTCTTCGTAGGCGAAGACGAGCCCTTCGCCCGCGCGGACCAGCCATTTGAACCCGGTCAAGGTCTCCGCGTAGCGCGCCCCGAATTCCTTCGCGACCTCGCCGAGCATCGACGACGACACGATGGTCGTGGCCACGAGCGGGTCAGTCGTGTCCACAGTGGACAAAATATGCCAGCCGAGTAACACGCCGGTTTCGTCGCCGCGCAGCATCCGCCACGAACCGTCCCGCTCGCGCACGCCCAGCGCGCAGCGGTCGGCGTCGGGATCGAGTGCGATCGCCAGGTCCGCGTCCACTTCGGACGCCAGTGCCAGCAAAAGGTCCGTCGCGCCCGGTTCTTCCGGATTCGGGAAGGCGACCGTCGGGAAGTCGGGGTCGGGCGTGGCCTGCTCGGACACCAGGTGGAGATCGCCGAAACCGGCGCGCTCGAACGCGGCGCGCAGAGTGTCCGCGCCGACGCCGTGCAACGCCGTCGCGGCGACCTTGACCTCGCGCTCCGGCCCGCGCGGCAGAAGCGCGACCTTCGCCAGGTAGGCGTTCAGGAGTTCTTCGCCCAGCACCTCGGCGCCCGGCTCTCGCGGCACGCTGATCGCCGGGGGAGCGGCTTCGATGGCCCGCTCGATCTGACCGTCCGACGGCGGGACGATCTGGCCGCCTGACGCGTCGTAAAGCTTGTAACCGTTGTCTGCCGGGGGATTGTGCGACGCGGTGATCTGGATGCCCGCGACCGCGCCGAGGGCAGGCACGGCGAACGCGAGCACCGGGGTGGGCAGCGGGCCGGGCAACGTCTTCACCGCGAACCCGGCGGCCGTCAGCACCTCGGCGGCCGCCGCGGCGAAGGCTTCCGAACCGTGCCGCGCGTCGCGGCCGACCACCACGACCCCGCCCGCATGTCCTTGCGAGGCCAGCCAGGCCGCGACCCCGGCCGTGGTCCGGGTCACGACCGCGACGTTCATCCCGTTGGGGCCCGCGCGTACCGGGCCGCGCAGCCCGGCGGTGCCGAATTCGAGCGGGCCCGCCATCCGGTCCGCGAGTTCGTCCGCCGCACCGGCTTCGCCGCCCATCGCGCGCGCCAGGATGTTCTGCAGCTCGACACGGGAATCGTCGTCCGGGTCGTCGGCGATCCAGCGGAACGCCCGATCCCGCAGCTCCGAGGTCAAAGAAGTCGTCACCGAGTCAGCCTACGGGTACGTTGGGGAGGGTGCGATTGATCTTCACTTCTCTGGTGAGTCATGGTCATCTCTATCCCCTACTACCGCTCGCCGTCGCCGCTCGCGACGCCGGGCACGAAGTCCTGTTCGCCACGGGTGACGACATGCTCCCGGTGGTCGAAAAGGCCGGGCTGGCCGCGGAAAGCGCCGGATTCGGCATGCGGGAGGCGTTCGAGTCGTTCTTCGGCCCCGACGCTCAGCCCCGGGCCAAGGACGCCCCGCCCGAGTCGTTCTACCCGGTCATCGGGCAGGTGTTCGGAAACGTGCTGCCGCGGCGGTTCGTCGCCGATCTCGCGCCGGTACTCGAACGGCACCGGCCCGATCTCGTCGTCTACGAAAGCGGAAATGCCGGCGGTGCCATCGCCGCCCGGCTCGCCGGGATCCCCGCGATCGGGCACGGTTTCGGCCGCGTCTCGCCGGGCGAGGTCGCCGACATCATCACCGGCCGTCTCGCGGAATTCGCGGCAGAGGTCGGAATCGAGGGCGCGAGTCTGCCCTCCTTCGGTGACCCGGTCATCGACATTTGCCCGGAATCGGTGCAGGCGCCCGATTTCCTGGCCGAAGCGAACAGGATCCCGTTGCGTCCCGTCGGCTGGGCGGAGCCGGGAGACCTCCCGGCGGGAGTGGCCGGGCGGGACAGGAGCCGTCCGCTGATCTACCTCACCCTGGGCACCGCTTTCGGTGACGAAGACGTGTTGAAGCGGGCCATCGGCGGCCTGGCGCGGATCGACGCGGACGTCATCGTCGCGGCGGGGCCGACGGTGGATCCGGCGGCGCTGGGCGACGTCCCCGGCAACGTCCGTGTCGAGGCGTGGGTGCCGCAGGTCGATCTCCTGCCGCATGTCGACCTCGTGGTCCACCACGGCGGCAGCGGAACGACGCTCGGGGCTTTCGGCGCCGGGCTGCCGCAGCTGGTGCTGCCGCAGGGGGCGGATCAGTTCACGAACGCCGAAGCCGTCGTCACGGCCGGGGTGGGCACGCAACTGATCGGCGCCGACATCGTCGAGGATGCCATCTCCGAGCAGGCGCGAAAGCTGCTCACGGACGAAGCGGTGCTCGGCGCGGCGCGGAAACTCGCCGACGAGGTCGCCGCGATGCCGTCACCCGCGGAGGTCGCTCAGCGGCTTCCCGAGTTCGCAGGCTGAGAAGCGCGTGAAGGCCCCCTTCCCCCGGCTCAGCCGAGGGAAGGGGGCCTTCACGCGCAAAGGGCTGTCAGGCGCGGGCGACGAGTTCCTTGAGCAAGGTGCCCATGCGGGTGGCGGATTGGCGGCCCGCCTCGAGGACCTCTTCGTGGTTCAGCGGTTCCCCGGTCATCCCGGCCGCCAGGTTGGTCACCAGCGAAAGGCCGAACACCTCGACCCCGGCGGCGCGGGCGGCGATGGCCTCCAGCACCGTCGACATGCCGACGAGGTCGGCGCCGAGCGTCCGCAGCATGTGGATCTCCGCCGGCGTCTCGAAATGCGGCCCGGTCAGCCCCGCGTAGACGCCTTCTTCCAGCGAAGGGTCGATCTCGCGGGCGATGTCGCGCAGCCGCTTCGCGTAGAGGTCCGTCAAGTCGACGAAGTTCGCACCGACGATCGGTGAGCGCGCGGTGAGGTTCAGGTGGTCGGAGATCAGCACCGGCTGCCCGACCCGGAAGCCCTCGCGCAGACCGCCCGCGGCGTTGGTCAGCAGCACCGTCCTGGCGCCCGCCGCCGCGGCGGTGCGCACGTTGTGCACGACCGGGTCGATCCCCTTGCCCTCGTAGAAATGCGTGCGGCCCAGCAGGATCAGCGCGCGCTTCTCGCCGACGCGGACCGACCGGACGGTCCCCCCGTGCCCGACCGCGCCCGGCGCGACGAATCCGGGCAGCTCGCCCAGCGGGATCTCCGCCTCGGGCTCCCCGATGACGTCCGCCGCCGGGCGCCAGCCCGAACCGAGCACGACGGCGATGTCGTGCTTCTCGACGCCGGTGCGTTCGGCGATGGCGGCGGCCGCCGCGACCTCGTTCTCACTCATGCGACGAGCGTATCCGGACGGTTCTCACGAGCAGGAACGCCACCAGCCCGAACGGGGACAGGAAGATCGTGAGCGCCAGGATCGGGCCGGTCACCAGCGGGTGGATCCGGTGCTCGCGGGATTCGAGGTACATCCAGCGGGCGATGAACAGGTCGAAGGCGATCAGATGGGCCCAGATCGTGGCCGCCCCGTACGGCGTGCCGGTGAACGCGCTGAGCACGTCGAGATCCGGCCTGCTGACCGCTGCCCACAGTTCGCCGAGATGCGCGATGGCGAGCACGAAGTACGGGATCAGCGGGAGCAGCGGCGTCCAGGGCGAGGACATGATCCGGCGGGTCCACGACCAGCCGGGCAGGAAGATCATCAGCAGCCAGAACGGCGTCGCCAGCGGGAAGGTCCAGGTGAACAGCGTCTCGACGCTCATCGCGGCGATGCCTCCAGCTCCCGCGCCGGCCGCCCGATCGCGATTAGCCCGCTAAAGGCGACGCCCGCCACGAGCAGGGCGAAGGCGGTCAGGGTCTGGGAGTCGGGGGCGACGATCGACTGGCCGCGTAGCGCTTGCCAAGTCAGCAGGGCGAGAAGGCCCGCGTAGCCGATGCCGGCGATCACCACCAGCCGCAGCCTGAGGACGTCGTCGCGAAGCCGCGGGTAGCGCGCCGCCAGGACACCGAGGGTGAGCGCGAGCAAGGGGAGGACCTGAAGCCCGTGCAGGCCGAGGAAATGCGGGATCCGCAGGTCGCCGCCGACCGTGCTCCAGCCGAGGATCGGCAGGCCGGGGCCGCCGTCGGGGAGCCCGACGGTATGCGCGCCGACCATCGCGGACTGGCCGGTCGCGTCGAGCATGGCCTGCTGTTCCGGGGTCGGGCTGGTCATCAGCGTGGCCAGCGAGAGCCCGAGCACGCCGAGGATCGCGCCGATCTTGGCCGCCCACGCCGTCGCCCGATCGGGGAGCCGGAGGAACAGGACGGCGATCGTCAGCACGAGGTTGACCACCCACAGCACGGCGATCGTCCCGGCCATGACGGCGAAGATCGTGGCGTCCAGCGGGGTCTCGTTGTTGAAGTGACTCACGCGGACGCGGATGGTCTGGACCACCATCAGCACGTACTCGATCGTGAAGCACACGACGAGGACGTTCGTCAGCCAGTACGCGGTCCGCCGGAACTTCGGCAGGAGCGAGACGAGCCAGCTCCAGGTGAAGAAGTACAGCGCCGCGGAGACGGCGAATTTGAACAGCTTCGCCCAGAGCGGCGCGCCGTTCAGTGTCCGCTGGTCGATCAGCATGGCCAGTACGCACAGCACGGTGATCACGGCGAAGGCCTGGGCCAGGCGATACGAACCGCGGTGCCAGGTGCGGGTTCTCTCGCGGAGATCGGTCAAGATGGTCATGGGTCCCTCCCAGAATGGATAGTCAAGCTCTCCGTTATGGGAACCTAAGCTATCCATCCTGAGAAATCTTCAGGGATGCCCCTGGAACCGTCCCCGAGATCGGAGAACGCACGCGTGCGGATGGCCGAACTGAGCGAGAAAGCCGGGCTCCCGGTCGCCACGATCAAGTACTACCTGCGGGAAGGGCTGCTCCCGCCGGGTGAGCGGACCAGCCCCAACCAGGCGAAGTACGGCGAGGGGCACGTCCAGCGGATCAAGCTGATCAGGGCGCTGATGGAGGTCGGCGGCCTGTCGCTCGCGACGGTCGGAGAGGTGCTCGCCGCGGTCGACGCCGGGGAAGCCAGCCCCCACCACATCCTCGGCATCGCCCAGCAGAGCATCACGCCCCCACGGCAGGTCGCCGACGACGAAGCCCGCGAATGGGCGCTCGCGACGGTCCGGGACCTCACCGAGCGCCGCGGCTGGCCCTGCAAGGACGACGACCTGGTCATCCAGGCCCTGGTCGGCGTCCTGTGCACGATCCGCGAGGTCGGGCACGGCTGGTACCTCGACCACCTCGACGACTACGCCGAGATCGCCGACCGGACCGCCGAACTGGACTTCGAAGCGATCGCCGGGATCGAGTCGCTGGAGCAGATCATCGAGATCGCCGTCGTGGAGACGCTTCTCGGGGACAGGCTGCTCTCGGTGTTACGGAGGCTGGCGCAGCAGCGTGCTTCGAAGGCTTACTTCGCCCGGGAGGGCTGAAGGACGCTTCCTTCACGTCGCATGCGGGGGCGACCGCTCGCAAGGGGCCCTGAGGCTCCCTTGTGGACGCGATTTGAGTGTTCTGTCCGGGTGTCGTGAGGGGGAAGTCGTGGGCGAGGCCAGTTCCGCGCGGGGTCGTGAGTGCTAAGGAGTGTTAGAACGACACTTATCACTCACGACGCCCGCGAGAACCGGACATCATGGCGCTAATCGGGCGCACTTGTGGACGCCGGCCCGTCTCGTCCTGAAGACAGCGAACGCCCCAGGGCTTCGATCACGCCAGATCCGGCATGTCTTTCATGGGAACGCCCAAAACACTCGCGACAATTCCGGCCGGTGGGGAATCCGCCGGGTCAGCCGTCGACGATGAGGGAAAGCGCCACGGGCTCGAAGATCGCGGTCTTCGCGGAATTCTCCTGCTCGATCGGCGACGTCACCGAGAGGATCCAGAGGTCCGTGCCGCCGCTGAACAGGTCCATGTACGTCGTGCGGGTGATGCTCTCGTTCACGGCGTCCCGGCTCCCGGCGGCGCGCTCGGTCGTCCGGTAGGTGTACCGCTGGCTGTTGTCGCCCCGGCCGGGCACGGTGGTCGGCTCGCCGATGAGGGCGATTTCGGGATGCTGGCTCTTCAGCCAGCTGAAGTAGGCGGGCGGCGGGCTGCTCGACAGGAAACCGCTCAGCCGCTCGACCCGGATGACCTGGCGGCCGTCGGGTGAGACGTACTGCACCACGGTGCTCGGCACGCCCTTGGTGACATGCGGCGCGACGAACTTCTGCCAGCCTTCCGGGACGCCGATGCTGAACCGGCCGCCCTTGAGGCCGTTCACCGTGCTGGCGTCACCCTGCTGCGTGATCAGTTTCGGCGGCGGCTGAGTGATGACCGTGTCGCCCTGCTGCACCTTTTCCGGCGGCCGCAGGTCCTGCCCGCCGACGGCCCTGGCCAGCACGAATCCGCCTCCAGCGGCCAGCAGGAAGAGGACGACCGACGCGAGCGCCAGCACCACCGTGCCCACCGCCGACCGCCCTGACCGCCCCGGAGGGCGCGTCGGCGTCGGTGTGACGGTCGGCATCGGCGGTAGTTCGGCGGGAGGCGCCGGCGCGGGCTGGTTCAGGAACGGCAGTGGCCCGGGGTCGGCGGCGAGTTCGGAACTCGTGCCCTCGCCCGGCTTTTCCGGCGCGACCGGCTTGAGCACCTGGGTGTCGGTCGCGTCGAGATGGGCGGTGGTCTTCTTGCCGTCGGGCGTGTGGAACAGCTCGGCGGGGAAGAGGTCGATGAGCGTCTTGGCCTGCAACGGGTACAGCCGGCGGCGCACTTCGCGCAGGGTGATCCGCTTCGACGGCTCCTTCTTCATGAGCGCGCCGATCACGTCGGCCAGCGGACCGGGGCCGGGCTTCGGAACCTTCCCGTTGACGACCTTGCCGACCGTTTCGAGCGGGTCGCCGTCGGCGTCGTAGGGCGGCGAGCCCTCGATGGCGGCGAACAGCGTCGCGCCGAGACCCCAGAGGTCCGCGGCGGGGACGACGGCACCACCGGAAGCGACCTCGGGCGCGATGTAGGCGGGCGAGCCCAGCATCATCCCTGTCCGGGTCATGGTGGCTTCGGAGACGTTGCGCGCGATGCCGAAGTCGGTGAGCTTGATGCGGCCGTCACCCGCGACGAGGACGTTGCCCGGTTTGACGTCACGGTGGGTGATGCCGGCGGCGTGCGCGGCTTCGAGCGCGGACGCCACCGCGATGCCGACCGCCGCCGCCTGCTCGACCGTCAGCGGCCCGTGGTCGCGCAGGATATGCGCGAGGCTGCGCGACGGCAGCAGCTCCATGACCACGAACGGCTCGTCGTTCTCGCGCGCGACGTCGTGCAGGATGATCACGTTCGGGTGACTCAGGACGGCGATCGCGCGGGCTTCGCGCAGGGTCCGCTCGCGCAGTTCGTCGGCTTGCGACGCCGGCACGCCGGGCGGGAGGCGGACCTCTTTGACCGCGACGGGACGGTGCAGGAACTCGTCGTAGGCCGACCAGACCGTGCCCATCGACCCTGATCCGATGACCGAGCGCAACCGATATCGGCCGGCGACCACACGCTTCTCGTCGCCGGGACTCTCGCTGGGCTCGGGGGTGTCGGACGGCACGGGCCCAATTGTGTCGTATGCCCGTGTGGCGGACCCATGCGCCGTGCCCTGTCGGAGTGATCAGGCCACCCCTTCGGCGCGACTAGCGTCACAGGTAACGCCACTTGAGGGCCGTTAGCATCGATGGTTATGACGGAAGTGGCCGAGACGGAGTCAGTGCCGACCCCTGACTCGCCCGAAGAGCTGAAGCTCGCGGCGGAGTTCCCCGAAGCGAGCCGGGAGCAGTGGCGGGAACTCGTGGCCGGCGTGCTGCGCAAGAGCGGGGCCATCGACGAGTCGTTCGACGGCCTGCCCGAAAGCAAGCTCGTCACCCGGACGTATGACGGTCTGGAGATCCAGCCGCTCTACACCGCCGAAGACACCGTCGAGGGGACAGGGTTCCCCGGTCTTCCGCCGTTCGTGAGAAGCGCCCGGCCCGAGGGCGCGGTGACGACCGGCTGGGACATCCGTGCCCGATACGCGCGCCGCGACGCCAAGGCCACGAACGCCGCGATCCTCGCCGACCTCGAAGGCGGCGTCAGCTCCATCTGGCTGCGCGCCGGTGCGCACGGCGTCTCCGTCGCCGATCTGGGCGACGCGTTGAACGAGGTCTACATCGACCTCGCGCCTGTCACTCTCGACGCGGGCGACGAGTACGAAGCCGCCGCGAACGAGTTGTTCGCCCTTTTCGCCGAACGCGAGATCCCGGCGAGCGCGGTCACCGCGACCCTCGGCGCCGACCCGATCGGGTCGGCCGCGCGTACCGGTTCGGCGCATCCGCTCGCCCCCGCCGCTGAATTGGCGGCACAGGTCGCCGTCAGTCACCCGAAGGTGCGGACGATCGTCGCCGACGGCCTGCCGTTCCACGAGGCGGGCGGCTCGGACGCGCAGGAACTCGGCGCGACCATCGCCGCGGGTGTCGCCTACCTGCGGGTGCTCACCGAAGCGGGGCTGGACGTCGACACCGCGGCCGGGCAGATCGAATTCCGGCTCGCCGCCACGGCGGACCAGTTCCTCACGATCGCCAAGTTCCGCGCCGCGCGGCGCCTGTGGGCCCGCGTCACCGAGGTTTCCGGCGGCAAGGCGTCCGGCATGCGGCAGCACGCGGTCACCTCGCCCGCGATGCTGACGCAGCGTGACCCGTGGGTGAACATGCTGCGGACCACGCTCGCCTGTTTCGGCGCG
Organism: Amycolatopsis lurida; assembly: GCF_900105055.1. Lineage (NCBI taxonomy): Bacteria > Bacillati > Actinomycetota > Actinomycetes > Pseudonocardiales > Pseudonocardiaceae > Amycolatopsis > Amycolatopsis lurida. The sequence continues at coordinate 3,075,620 of NZ_FNTA01000004.1, read as the reverse complement.
GGAGTCGGCGGCGCGGACGCGATCACCGTGCTCCCGTTCGACGCCGCGATCGGCCAGCCGGACGCGTTCTCCGCGCGGATCGCGCGCAACACGCACGCCGTGCTGCTGGAGGAGTCCAAACTGGCCGGTGTCATCGACCCGGCGGGCGGCTCCTGGTACGTCGAGAACCTCACCGAAGACCTGGCCAAGGCCGCGTGGCGCGAGTTCACCGCCATCGAGGCGGCGGGCGGCATCGAGGCCGAACTGGCCTCCGGCGCGCTCGCCGCACGGCTCGCCGAAACGTGGGAGAAGCGGTCGAAGCGGCTCGCGACCCGGCGTGATCCGATCACCGGCGTCAGCGAATTCCCCAATCTGACCGAGAAGACCGTAGTCCGCGACGCCGTCGAAGACCTGCCGGGCGGCGGCCTGCCCCGCCACCGGTACGCCGAAGCGTTCGAGGCCCTGCGAGACCGGGCGGACGCGCATCCGAGCCGTCCTCGCGTCTTCCTGGCCACGCTCGGCCCGGTCGCGGCGCACACCGCGCGGGCGAGTTTCGTGGCGAACCTGTTCCAAGCCGGCGGGATCGAGGCCGTGAACCCCGGTGCGACCGAGGACGTCATCGCGGAATTCCGGGCCAGCGGAACGAAGGTCGCCTGCCTCTGCGGAAGCAACACCTCCTACGCGGAGGAAGCCGACAGCGTCGCGAAGGCCCTGAAGGAAGCCGGTGCCACGTCGGTGCTGCTCGCCGGAAAACCCGGCGACCACCCGGACGTCACGGGCTACCTGTACACGGGCTGCGACGCCCTGGAAATCCTGACCGGCACGTTGACCGAGCTCGGAGTGCAGTGATGACCATCCCGAACTTCGCAGGCATCGACCTCGGCACGCCGGACCCGGCCGACCGTCCTCAGTGGACCGAAGCCCTGCACGCCGCCACCGGCAAGGGTCCCGACGCGCTCGCCTGGGAGACGCCCGAAGGCATCGGCGTCAAGCCGGTCTACACCGCCGGCGATCTGTCCGGAGTGGACTTCCTCGGCACGTATCCGGGTATCGCGCCGTATCTGCGCGGCCCGTACCCGACGATGTACGTCAACCAGCCGTGGACCATCCGCCAGTACGCGGGTTTCTCCACCGCCGAGGAATCGAACGCCTTCTACCGCCGCAACCTCGCGGCCGGGCAGAAGGGGCTCTCGGTCGCCTTCGACCTCGCGACGCACCGCGGTTACGACTCCGACCACCCGCGCGTCGCCGGTGACGTCGGCATGGCGGGCGTCGCGATCGACTCGATCTACGACATGCGGCAGCTCTTCGACGGTATCCCGCTCGACAAGATGAGCGTTTCGATGACCATGAACGGCGCCGTCCTGCCGGTGCTGGCGCTGTACGTCGTCGCGGCCGAGGAACAGGGTGTCACGCCGGACAAGCTGGCCGGGACCATCCAGAACGACATCCTCAAGGAGTTCATGGTCCGCAACACCTACATCTACCCGCCGCAGCCGTCGATGCGGATCATCTCGGACATCTTCTCGTTCACCTCGCGGAACATGCCGAAGTACAACTCGATCTCCATCTCCGGCTACCACATGCAGGAGGCCGGGGCGACGGCCGACCTGGAGCTGGCGTACACGCTCGCGGACGGCGTCGAGTACATCCGCGCGGGGGTCGAGGCCGGGCTGGACGTCGACAAGTTCGCGCCGCGCCTGTCCTTCTTCTGGGCGATCGGGATGAACTTCTTCATGGAGGTCGCGAAACTCCGCGCCGCACGGCTCCTCTGGGCGAAACTGGTGAAGGGCTTCGAGCCCAAGAGTTCCAAGTCGCTTTCGCTGAGGACCCACTCGCAGACATCGGGCTGGTCGCTGACCGCGCAGGACGTCTACAACAACGTCGTCCGCACTTGCGTCGAGGCGATGGCCGCGACCCAGGGGCACACGCAGTCGTTGCACACCAACGCCCTCGACGAGGCGCTGGCGCTGCCGACCGACTTCTCCGCGCGCATCGCGCGGAACACGCAGCTGCTGCTGCAGCAGGAATCCGGCACCACGCGGGTCATCGACCCGTGGGGCGGCAGCGCGTTCGTCGAGAAGCTGACCTACGACCTCGCACGCAAGGCGTGGGGCCACATCACCGAGGTCGAGCAGGCGGGCGGGATGGCGAAGGCGATCGACGCCGGTATCCCCAAGCTGCGCATCGAAGAGGCCGCGGCGCGGACGCAGGCGCGGATCGACTCCGGCCGCCAGCCGGTGATCGGCGTGAACAAGTACCAGGTCACGGACGACGAGCAGATCGACGTGCTCAAAGTGGACAACGCCGGTGTGCGCGCGCAACAGCTGGAGAAGCTGCGGCGGCTGCGCGAAGAGCGCGACGAGGACGCCACGCAGGACGCGTTGCGGCGGCTGACGGCGGGCGCCCAGTCCGACGGCAACCTGCTCGCGCTGGCCATCGACGCGGCGCGGGCGAAGGCCACCGTCGGCGAGATCTCCGACTCGCTGGAGAAGATCTGGGGGCGCCACTCCGGCCAGATTCGTACCATCTCCGGTGTGTACCGCGAGGAGGTCGGCAAGGCCGAGAACGTCGAGCAGGCGCGCGAACTGGTCGAGAAGTTCGCCGAGGAAGAGGGCCGCCGTCCCCGGATCCTGGTCGCGAAGATGGGCCAGGACGGCCACGACCGCGGCCAGAAGGTGATCGCGACCGGCTTCGCCGACATCGGTTTCGACGTCGACGTCGGCCCGCTGTTCTCCACCCCCGGCGAGGTCGCGCGGCAGGCGATCGAGGCCGACGTGCACGTCATCGGCGTTTCGTCGCTGGCGGCCGGGCACCTTTCGCTGGTCCCCGCGCTGCGCGCCGAGCTCGCCGAACAGGGCCGCGAGGACATCATCGTCGTGGTCGGCGGCGTCATCCCGCCGCAGGACTACGAAGAGCTGCGCGCGGCGGGCGCGGCGGCGATCTTCGGCCCCGGCACGGTGATCGCCGAAGCGGCGATCGACCTCATCGGACAGCTGACCGCCCAGGAGTCCTGAACCTTGCCGCGCAAGATCGACGTCGGGGCGCTCGCCAAAGGCGTCCTCGCGGGTGACCGCGGCCTGCTGTCCCGGGCGATCACGCTGGTCGAGTCCAACCGGGAGGACCACCGGGCACAGGCGCAGGAACTGCTGGTCGAGCTGCTCCCGCACGCGGGCGGCGCGCGGCGCGTCGGCATCACCGGCGTTCCCGGTGTCGGCAAGTCGACCTTCATCGATCAGCTCGGCACGGATCTGACCGGGGCCGGGCACAAGGTCGCCGTGCTGGCCGTCGACCCGTCGTCGACGCGGACCGGCGGCTCGATCCTGGGCGACAAGACCCGCATGGCGCGCCTCGCTGTCGACCCGAAGGCGTTCATCCGCCCTTCGCCGACTTCGGGCACGCTCGGCGGCGTCGCGCGGGCGACCCGCGAGACGATCGTGCTGATGGAAGCGGCCGGATACGACATCGTGCTGGTCGAGACCGTCGGTGTCGGACAGTCCGAGGTGACCGTGGCGAACATGGTCGACCACTTCCTGTTCCTGACCCTCGCCCGCACCGGCGACCAGCTGCAGGGCATCAAGAAGGGTGTCCTCGAACTGGCGGACGTCATCGCGGTCAACAAGGCCGACGGCGACCACGAACGCGACGCGAAACGCGCCGCCCGCGAACTCGCCGGCGCGCTGCGGATGATCTACGGACGGGACGCCGAGTGGACGCCGCCGGTACTGACCTGCAGCGCGCTCACCGACGTCGGACTCGACGACGTGTGGGCAGAAATCGGCCGTCACCGCGAGGTTTTGACCGCTTCGGGTGAACTGGACGGACGGCGGCGACGGCAGCAGGTGGAGTGGACCTGGTCGATGGTCCGGGAACAGCTCCTCGGACGGCTCGCTTCGCATCCGGACGTGCGAGCGGTCGTTCCCGACGTCGAACGGGCGGTCCGGGACGGTGAGCTGACCCCGACGCTGGCCGCGCAACGGATTCTGGAGGCGTTCTCCGGTCCTCCGCGTGGCGGCTGACGGGGGAACCCGGCAGAGTGCAGAATCGGATTCGCGCTACGCCGTCGAAAGGGAGTCATGCCGAAAAGGTCTCGTCTCGGGCAGCTTGCCGGACTCGTCGCCGCCGGGCTGGTCGTCTGCGCGCCGGTCGCGCAGGCTGCGCCGTTCTCGGAGATCCAGGCGCCCCCGCCGGTGATCGCGCAGGCAGCGGCGGTGCACGAGGTGCCGTCGCAGGCGCCCCCGGGGCCGGTGCTCGACCCCGCCGAGACCGACAAGGCCAACAGCCAGGAGACCAAGAGGAAGATCATCGCGGGCGTCGCCGCGGCCATCTTGCTCGGTCTGGTGATCCTCGGCCGCCGCGCCCGTTCCAAGAAGAAGAAGTCCTGAACCGCTACCGGTAAGTAGAAGGACTCTCCGCTTAGCCCGGGCCGAACTCTCGCAGCCGTTCATCGCAGATCCACTACCGGCCATCTCCGGCTCGATCACTCGACGAGCGGCTTGCCATCCGCATGGTGCACGATCTATCGCAAATGCGTATCACAGATCGAACGGCACCCAGCGTGCCTTCAGCGACCACTCGTACGGTGGTAGACGAAGGTGACTGTGTCGCGGGAGGAGGTGCGGCGTGACGGTGCTCGATTCACGTCCGGACATTCCAGGCGACCCCGAGGGTCGCGTCGTTGCCCCTAAAGAGGCGTCCACCGCGCTGATTTCCGAGGCCGGCGTCAGCATGGCACCTGTGCATGACCTTGGTGCCGGACGCGGCCCTTTCTGGCTCGACGACTGGCTCCGCGCGAACGCCACCGACGTCGTCGCGTGGCGCCGTCACATCCACGCGCACCCGGAGCTCTCCCGCCACGAGTTCGCCACGACCGAAATGGTCATGTCCCTGCTCCGCTCGGTGGGGCTCAAGCCATGGGTGCTCCCCACAGGTACCGGCGTGGTCTGCGACATCGGCAGCGGCGATCGCTGCGTCGCGCTGCGCGCCGACATGGACGCCCTGCCGCTGACCGAGGCCACGGGGCTCCCGTACGCCTCCAAGACCGACGGCGCCGCGCATATGTGCGGGCACGACGCGCACACCGCGATCCTGCTGGGCGCCGCGAGGGCGCTGGCAGGTGCGCCGGAGCTGCCGGGCCGGGTCCGGCTGATCTTCCAGCCCGCCGAGGAGGTCATGCCCGGCGGTGCGCTGGACATGATCGCCGCGGGCGCGATGGAAGGCGTCGAGCGGATCTACGGGCTGCACTGCGACCCGCGGCTGGAGGTCGGCAAGGTCGGGCTGCGTGAAGGCGCGCTGACATCGGCCGCCGACCTCATCGAGCTGCGGCTCACCTCGCCGGGCGGGCACACCTCGCGGCCGCACCTGACCGCGGACCTGGTGCACGCGCTGGGCACCGTGATCACGTCGCTGCCCGCGGTGCTCTCGCGGCGGGTAGACCCGCGATCCGGGACCGTGCTGGTCTGGGGCGCGGTGCACGCCGGGCAGGCCGCCAACGCCGTCCCGCAGGACGGGGTGCTGCGCGGCACGCTCCGCACCGCGGACCACGAGGTCTGGACGATGCTGGAGCCGCTCGTCGCGGCTTCGGTGGAGTCGCTGCTCGCGCCGTCCGGGGTCGGGTTCTCCCTCGACTACCGGCGCGGTGTGCCGCCGGTCGTCTCCGATCCGGAGTCGCACGCCCTGATGCGGGCCGGTGTCGAAGCCGCGTTGGGGGAGACCGCCGTGGCCGGGACCGAGCAGTCGTCCGGCGGCGAGGACTTCGGGTGGTACCTGGAGCACGTCCAGGGCGCCTTCGCCCGCCTCGGCGTTTGGTCCGGTGAAGGCCCGATGGCCGACATCCACCGCCCGACCTTCACCCTCGACGAGCGTTCCCTCCTGTGCGGAGTCCGCACGCTGGTCCACACGGCCCTGGCCACCCTGGCCTGAGTTACGCCAGTCACGCGTGTCGTCCGTCTGATCACGCGTGTCGTCCACCTGGTCACAGGTGTTCGCCACTTCCGGTGTCGAACACCTGTCCACAGGGTTATCCACAGCCTTGGAGTTATCCACAGGTGTGGATGACGGGCCTTTCCTGAGGCCCTAAAACCGGCGATCCTCGAAGTCATGATCGACTGGGGAGGACGGCATGGGGCGGTCTCGCGTAGTGAGGCCGACGAGGTTCTGGGGCGTCGGAGGGTCCTCGAAGGGTTGGCCACCGGTGTCCTCGTTCAGCCATGGCGGGGCGTGGTCGTGCATGCCGCGGATCTGCTCAAACTGACCACTCGGGCTCAGGCCGCTCTGCTCGTGGTGGGGCAGCCGTCGGCGCTGTCCGGAGCTACAGCCCTTGCGCTGCATGGGATTTCGGCTGTGGGCGACACGAGCATCCACGTGACGGTGCCCCACTCGCGGCGGATCAAATCGAAGCCGGGGTTGAGTGTTCATCAAGCCGGTTTCCAGGCGTCGGATGTCATCGAGCTCGAGGGGCTCGCCACGTTTTCCTTGGATCTGGCACTGGCTGATTTCCTCTGTGACGGGGACAAGCGAACCGCGTTCGCCGCACTGGACGAGGCGATGCACGGGCTCTTGCCGGACCATGTCCGCGCCCTGCGGGCAAACGTTCGCGACAGGATCGTGGACCGCCGCGACCGGCGAGGTATCCACAGGGCTCTCATGCTGCTCGACTTGGCGACCGGCAAGGCGGACTCCCCGCCGGAAAGCGTCATCCGGTTGATCGTCGCCGAGGCGGGATTCCCGCTACCGGAGGCGCAGTACGAGATCACCACGATCGACGGCCGGACGCTTTACGTGCTCGACATGGCGTGGCCGTCGCGGAGGATCGCCTTGGAGTACGACGGCTTCGCCTCTCACGAGGGGCGCCAGGACTACGACTCCGAGCGGGACGCACGGATGGCCGGACGGGGGTGGATCACGATCCGGGTGTCGGCGGCGGACCTGCGTGATCCTCAACGTTTCTTGGCGGAGCTGTCCAGGGCGTTCGAAAGGCGCACGGTCGCGTGATCAGCCGGACGACACGTGTGATCGAACGGACGACACGCGTGATCAGATGGACGACACGCGTGATCAGGCGGACGGAACTCGAGGATCAGCCGGAGATGCCCTGGCAGGGGCGGGTGCGGAGGGCGTCGACGTAGTCGGCGGGGGCGCCGGCGGCCTCGGCCGCGTCGGCCAGCACGCCGAGGTACCGCGCGGACGGGAGGCCGCCCTCGTAGGCGTCCAGGACGTACAGCCACGCCAGCACAGAGCCGTCCATGGTCTGCACGCGGAGCCGGATCTTGGAGTGGATGCCCAGCTCGCCGCCTTCCCAGCGGTCGAGGTTGGGTTCGTCCAGCGAGGTGACGTCGTACAGCACCACGAAGACCCGGGAGGCCGGGTCTTCGACGATGGTCGCCAGTGCGCCTTCCCAGCCGAGGTCTTCGCCCCCGAAGGTCAGCCTCCAGCCCTCCAGCCAGCCGGTGCCGGCCATGGGCGAGTGGGGAGCGCGCTCCAACATCTGGGAGGGCTCCATATTGGATCCATACGCGGCATACAACGGCACGGCGACAGCCTAGCGACCCACCGGTCACCCGGCTGGACGTACATGCCGTGTCCGGCCACTCAATCCGCCCAACGGTCGCCCGCGTACGGTAAACGCAGTCACAGACACCGCTGCGAGGAGGAGACCAGTGACCAAGATCGTGATCATGGGCGGAGGCCCCGCCGGTTACGAAGCGGCACTGGTCGCGGCCCAGCACGGAGCCGATGTCACCATCGTCGAGCGCGACGGCCTCGGCGGCGCGTGCGTGCTCTACGACTGTGTCCCGTCGAAGACGTTCATCGCCTCCTCCGGCGCGCTCGCGAACATGCACGACCTCCGTGAGCTCGGCATCAACACCGACATGGCCGACACCAGCGTCGACCTGCCGACCGTCCACGGCCGGGTCAAGGGCCTCGCGCTCGCGCAGTCCGCCGACATCCGCGCCCGCGTCCAGCGCGAGGGTGTCCGCGTCGTCATCGGCCAGGCCCGCTTCGACGACGAAGAGGCCGGGCTCGCCACGCACAAGGTCGCCGTCACCGCCTCCGACGGCTCGACCGAGGTGCTCGACGCCGACGTCGTCCTCATCTCGACCGGTGCCACCCCGCGCGTGCTGCCCGGCGCCGTGCCGGACGGCGAGCGCATCCTCGACTGGCGTCAGCTCTACGACCTGCGCGAGCTGCCCGAGCACCTGGCCGTCATCGGTTCGGGTGTCACCGGCGCCGAATTCGCCTCGGCCTACACCGAGATGGGTGTCAAGGTCACCGTCGTGTCCAGCCGCGACCGCGTGCTCCCGCACGAGGACGCCGACGCCGCCGCCGTGCTCGAAGAGGTCTTCTCCCAGCGCGGCACCACGGTCGTCAAGCAGGCCCGCGCCGACAAGGTCGAGCGCACCGAAAAGGGCGTCGCGATCCACCTCTCCGACGGCCGCGTGATCGAAGCCAGCCACGCGCTGATGACCGTCGGTTCGGTGCCCAACACCGCCGACATCGGCCTGGAAAAGGTCGGCATCGAGCCCGGCCCCGGCGGCTTCATCGGCGTCGACCGCGTTTCCCGCACCAGCGCGCCCGGCATCTACGCCGCGGGCGACTGCACCGGGGTGCTGATGCTCGCTTCCGTGGCCAGCATGCAGGGCCGCATCGCGATGTGGCACGCGCTCGGCGAGGGTGTCGCGCCGATCAAGCTCAAGACCGTCGCCGCCAACGTGTTCACCCACCCCGAGATCGCGACCGTCGGCATCAGCCAGCAGGCGATCGACTCGGGTGAGGTGCCCGCCCGCACCATCATGCTCCCGCTCGCGACGAACGCCCGCGCGAAGATGGAAGGCCTGCGACGCGGTTTCGTGAAGCTGTTCTGCCGCCCCGCCACCGGCGTGGTCGTCGGTGGGGTGGTCGTGGCGCCGACGGCGAGCGAACTCATCCTTCCCATCGCGCTCGCCGTCCAGAACCAGCTCACAGTGGAACATCTGGCACTGACATTTTCGGTGTACCCGTCGCTGTCGGGGTCGATCACCGAGGCGGGCCGCCAGCTGATGCGCCACGACGACTTGGACTGATCGCCGCCAAGAGGCAACCCTCGCGGGGGCGACCGCGTCTAGCGCATGTCGGTGTTTTGGTGACGGCTAGGGGTTTTCCGTGATTCGCAGGGTTCTCGCCGGAGTGGTGGCGATCGGTGCGGCGATGTCGGCGGGGGCGTCGGCCGGGTTCGCGCAGCAACCCGAGCCGGAGCCCGGTGTCACGGTGCAGCTCAACGACGACACCGCCTACGAACTCGGGCTCGTCAACAAGTACGTGCACGGCGACTCCAACGTGGCGCTTGCGCGATGCCCCGGCGGCGACGGGCTGAAGGCGCCGTCGTCGACGACGTTCTCTTCGCCGGTGCTGACCGTCGGGAAGTCCGACTACGGTCCGCTCATCGGGGTCCCGGCGAATGTCAGCGCCGACGTCGAACTCAAGGCCGGCACGGCGCCCGGCAGCTACCCGCTGATCGTCAACTGCAACGGAAAGTCTTATACGGCAACGTTCACCGTTCCTCCCCGCCAGGTGAACTCGGTGCCTTCCGGTGCCGCTCACGCCGGCGACGGCAGCATGGCGCCCTGACCGCTACCCGAAGGGGCGAGTATGAAGGCGACCTGGCCGCGACGGGCACCGCTGGTTCTGGCGGCCGTCTTGGCGTTCTTCCTGTCCGGATGCGACGAGGTCGCTCCGCCGCGAGCCGGGACGCCGCAAGCCGAGACGGTGCCGAGCGTCGCGCCCGAGACCGTCACCCGCGGCCTGCCGAAGGCCGATCCGGTGTCGATCGACGTGCCGGAGATCGAGGCGAAGTCCAGCCTGATCCCGCTGGGGCTCAACGCGGACAACACCATCGAGGTGCCGCCGGTGACCCAGCCGATGCAGGCGGGCTGGTACGTGCACGGGCCGACCCCGGGGGAAATCGGGCCTTCGGTGATCCTCGGGCACGTGGACGGCAACAAGCAGAAGGGCATCTTCTTCCGGCTGAAGGAACTGACGCCCGGCGACAAGGTCTCGATCACCCGCAAGGACGGCGTGACGGCTGAGTTCACGGTCACGAAGGTCGAGAGGGTGGCGAAGGACAAGTTCCCCACCGACGCCGTCTACGGCGACACCACCGAGCCGGAACTGCGGCTCATCACCTGCGGCGGCGTGTTCGACAAGGCGTCGCGCAACTACCTCGACAACGTCATCGTGTTCGCCAGGATGACTTCGTCCCCGTAACGAGTGAAGGCCCCCAACCGAGGGACGGGGGCCTTCACTCGCATGGTGGCGGGTCAGTCTTCGTCGACCCAGTCGAAGGTCTTCGTGACCGCCTTCTTCCAGTTCCGGTACTCGGACTCACGGCGGGCCTCGTCCATCGACGGGTCCCACTGCTTGTCCTGCGCCCAGTTGTTGCGGATGTCGTCTTCGCTCTCCCAGAAGCCCACCGCGAGACCGGCCGCGTAGGCGGCGCCGAGCGCGGTGGTCTCGTTGACCACCGGGCGGATCACGGGCACGCCGAGGATGTCGGCCTGGAACTGCATGAGCAGCTCGTTGACGACCATCCCGCCGTCGACCTTCAGCGACTTCAGCGGGACGCCGGAGTCGGCGTTCATCGCGTCGATCACCTCGCGCGACTGGAAGGCCGTCGCCTCCAGGACCGCCCGCGAGATATGCCCCTTGTTGACGAACCGGGTGAGGCCGACGATCGCGCCGCGGGCGTCGGAGCGCCAGTACGGGGCGAAGAGACCCGAGAACGCAGGCACGAAGTACGCGCCACCATTGTCCTCGACGGTGCGGGCGTGCTGCTCGACCTCGGCCGCCGAACCGATCAGGCCGAGGTTGTCCCGCAGCCACTGCACGAGCGAACCGGTGACCGCGATCGAACCTTCGAGCGCGTACACCGTGTCGTTCGAGCCGATCTTGTAGCAGACCGTGGTGAGCAGCCCGTTGTCCGACATGACCTTCTCGGTGCCGGTGTTGAGCAGCATGAAGTTGCCGGTGCCGTAGGTGTTCTTCGCTTCACCCGGCGAGAGGCACGCCTGCCCGAAGGTCGCCGCCTGCTGGTCGCCGAGGATGCCCGAGATCGGGACTCCGGCCAGCGCGCCCTTCTCCCGGACCTTGCCGTAGGTCTCCGAGGACGACCGGATCTCCGGGAGCATCGACAGCGGGATCGACATCTCCTCGGCGATCTCGGCGTCCCAGGTCAGCGTGTCGAGGTCCATCAGCATGGTCCGCGACGCGTTGGTCGGGTCGGTGACGTGCACGCCGCCGTCGACCCCACCGGTCATGTTCCACAGCACCCAGGTGTCCATGTTGCCGAAGATCAGGTCACCGGCTTCGGCCTTCGCGCGGGCACCGTCGACGTTGTCGAGGATCCACTTGATCTTCGGGCCCGAGAAGTAGGTCGCCAGCGGCAGGCCCACCTTCGCGCGGTAGCGCTCCTGACCGCCGCCGAGCGCGCCCAGGTCGGCGACGATCTTGTCGGTGCGGGTGTCCTGCCAGACGATCGCGTTGTACACCGGCTTGCCGGTGGTGCCGTCCCACACGAGCGTGGTCTCGCGCTGGTTGGTGATGCCGACCGCGACGATGTCGCTCGCGACCAGGTCGCCCTTGGCCAGCGCGCCCGCGGCGACGGCCCGCGTGTTCTCCCAGATCTCCTCGGCGTTGTGCTCGACCCAGCCCGCTTTCGGGAAGATTTGCTCGTGTTCCCGCTGGTCCACGGCGACCACCCGGCCGGAGTGGTCGAAGATCATGCAGCGGGTCGACGTGGTGCCCTGGTCGATCGCGGCTACGTACGAAGTCATCGAAAACTCCAGTCTCAGGTGAGGTTGTGGACGGCGAGGAACAGCAGGGCGGCCAGGGCACCGCCGACCAGCGGGCCGGCGACCGGGATCCAGGAGTAGCCCCAGTTCGGGTTGGCCTTGTTCTTGATGGGCAGCAGGAACGCGTACGCGATGCGGGGGCCGAGGTCTCGGGCCGGGTTGATGGCGTAACCGGTCGGGCCACCGAGGGACTGGCCGATGACCAGCACGACGAACGCTACACCCGCGTAGCCGAGCGCGGAGTTGCCGAAGTTCGGGGTGCCGCCCTCACCCGTGGCGTTGGCGTAGACCGGGCTGAGCAGGATCCACGCGACCAGCACGAAGGTGCCGATGATCTCGGTGACGAGGTTCCACGCCTTGTTCGGGATCTGCGGCGCGGTCGAGAAGATGCCGAGCGTCTCGTCGCGCTGCGGGTGGTCGTCGAACTGGAGTTTGTAGGCGGCCCAGCAGAGCACGGCACCGAGGATCGCGCCGACCAGCTGCCCGGCGAAGTAGATCGGGACGTCCGCCCACTTCGTCTTGTCCGCGATGGCGAGGCCCAGCGTCACCGCGGGGTTCAGGTGCGCGCCGCTCGGCGCGGCGATGCTGGCACCGGCGAAGACCGCGAACGCCCACCCGAGGGTGATCATCACGACGCCGCCGTTGTGGCCGTTGTTCTTGCGCAACACGTGGTTGGCGACCACGCCGTTACCCAACAGGATCAGGACCGCCGTTCCCAGCAGTTCCCAGACGAATATGGCTCCTGCACTCACCGCTTGACCTCCACTTTGGACATTCCGCGCAGGGTCGAACACGGTGTGCTACGGCGCCCTTGCCGACCCACGTCCGTGGCACGTTACCGTCGCGTATTTGTTCCTTCCAGGCGTGTTGGGAACCAATCCTTCCAAGATCGACGAGGGTTACGCCACACGTGTCACCCGCATAACGGACCGGTCGCGGCCGATCGTGCGATGCTGGAGTCACAGCGGCACCAAGGAGGAATGTCACGTGGCAAGCTCTCAGCGCGAAGCCGAAAACAGCCCCGCCAGGCTGGGACCGCTCAAGCGGGAAGAGTCTTGGCAGCGGCTGGGTGAGGACAAGTTCGACCTCGTCGTCATCGGCGGCGGAGTGGTCGGGGCGGGCACGGCGCTCGACGCCGCGACACGCGGCCTGCGGGTCGCCCTCGTCGAAGCGCGCGACCTCGCCTCGGGCACGTCGAGCCGGTCCAGCAAACTCTTCCACGGCGGGCTCCGTTACCTCGAACAGCTGGAATTCGGTCTGGTGCGGGAAGCTCTGCGGGAACGCGAGCTGATGCTGACCACGATCGCCCCGCATCTGGTGAAGCCGGTCAGCTTCCTGTACCCGCTGACCCACCGGGTCTGGGAGCGCCCGTACACCGCGGCCGGTCTGCTGATGTACGACACGATGGGCGGCGCGCGGTCGGTCCCCGGCCAGAAACACCTGAGCCGCGCGGGCGCGCTGCGGATGGTCCCGGCGCTGAAGCGGTCCGCGTTGATCGGCGGGATCCGTTACTACGACGCGCAAGCCGACGACGCGCGCCACACGATGACCGTCGCCCGCACCGCCGCGCACTACGGCGCCGTGGTGCGCACCTCCACCCAGGTGGTCGGTTTCCTCCGCGAGGCGGACCGCATTTCCGGGGTCCGCGTGCGCGACGTCGAGGACGGCCGCGAGACCGAGGTCCACGCCTCCGCGGTGGTCAACTGCACCGGCGTGTGGACCGACGAACTGCAGCGTCTTTCCGGCGGCCGCGGCCGGTTCCGGGTGCGGGCGAGCAAGGGTGTGCACATCGTCGTCCCGCGTGACCGGATCGTCTCGGAATCGGGCATGATCCTGCGCACCGAGAAGTCCGTGCTGTTCGTCATCCCGTGGCGCAACCACTGGATCGTCGGGACCACCGACACCGACTGGAACCTCGACCTCGCGCATCCCGCCGCGACGAAGCACGACATCGACTACCTCCTCGAACACGTCAACACCGTGCTCGCGACACCGCTGACCCACGACGACATCGAAGGCGTCTACGCGGGTCTCCGGCCTTTGCTGGCCGGGGAAAGCGAAGAGACGTCGAAGCTTTCGCGTGAGCACGCGGTCGCGCGTGTCGCGCCGGGACTGGTCGCGATCGCGGGCGGCAAGTACACGACGTACCGGGTGATGGCGGCCGACGCCGTCGACGCCGCGGCCGTCGATCTTCCGGGCAGGCCGCAGTCGTCCATCACGGACAAGGTGCCGCTGCTGGGCGCGGACGGGTACCACGCGCTGGTCAACCAGGCCGACCATCTGGCCAGCGAACACGGGCTGCACCCGTACCGCGTGCGTCATCTGCTCGACCGGTACGGCTCGATGGTGCACGAGGTCCTCGCGCTCGGCGAAGGACGGCCAGAGCTGCTGAAGCCGCTGGAGCACGCTCCGGACTACCTCGGTGTCGAGGTCGTCTACGCGGCCAGCCACGAGGGCGCGCTTCACCTGGAAGACGTGCTCGCGCGCCGGACGCGGATCTCGATCGAGTACGCGCACCGAGGCGTCGACTGCGCCGCGCAGGTCGCCACGCTGGTGGGCGAAGTGCTCGGCTGGTCGAAGGACGAGGAGAAACGCGAAGTCGAGGTGTACAAGGCGCGGGTCGACGCGGAACGGGAGTCCCAGTCGCAGCCGAGCGACGAGGCCGCCGACGCGTTGCGCTCGGCCGCACCGGAAGCGCGCTCGGGGATCATCGAACCGGTGAGTTGATCGTCCCTGCCGCGTGGTGTGCCACGCGCGCAAGGATCGTTGCCTGATCCGGTGAATCTGGCATAGCGTCGGCCGTCCCAGAGACGGAAGGCGGCCTTGTGGTGTTTCTCGACTCGGCGACGTGGACGGACCGGATCTTCGCCGGCGGTTCCTGGGTGCCCGGGACCGGTGGCATCCGAGATGTCACGGAGCCCGCGACCGGAGCAGTGCTGGGCAGCGTGGGGATCGCCTCGGCCGAAGACGCCGCGAAAGCGGCGGAAACGGCGGCCGAGGCGCAGCGGGCCTGGGCCGCGACACCGCATGTCCAGCGGGCCGCGATCCTGCGCAAAGCCGCCCGGCTGTGGTCCGAGCACGCCGACGAGATCCGCTGGTGGAACGTCCGCGAGGTCGGCGCCGTGCCGGGAGTCGCGGGCTTTTCGCTGCACGTCGCGGAGCAGGAGTGCTATGAAGCGGCGGCTCTGCCCGGACGCCCGTACGGCGAGCTTCTGCCGAGTGAGGAGCCGCGCCTTTCGATGGCGCGCCGCGTCCCGGCCGGTGTCGTCACGGTGATCTCGCCGTTCAACATGCCGATCATCCTGGGCATCCGTTCGGTCGCCCCGGCGCTCGCGCTGGGGAACGCCGTCATCCTGAAGCCGGACCCGCGCACCGCCGTCACCGGTGGCGTCGTCCTCGCGCGGATCTTCGAGGAAGCGGGTCTGCCGCCGGGGGTGCTGCAGATGCTGCCGGGCGGCGCCGACGTCGGCGAGACGCTGGTGACGCATCCGGCGGTCCGGGTCATCTCGTTCACCGGGTCGACAGGCGCCGGGCGCAAGGTCGGCGAACTCGCCGGGAAGCACCTGAAGCGGGCACATCTGGAACTGGGCGGGAACTCCGCGATCATCGTGCTCGACGACGCGGACGTCGACGAAGCCGCCGGAGTCGCCGCGTTCGGCTCCTTCTTCCACCAAGGCCAGATTTGCATGACCACCGGTCGGCACCTGGTGCACGAGCGGCTCTACGACGACTTCGTCGAGCGGCTGGCGGCGAAGGCGGCCGCGTTGCGCGTGGGCGACCCGGCGCGGGACGAGGTGGCGCTCGGGCCGATCATCGACGCCGGGCAGCGGGACAAGATCCACGAGCTGGTCACGGCCAGCGTCGCGGCGGGGGCGAGGGTCGCCGCCGGCGCCGAGTACGACCGGCTGTTCTACGCCGCGACGGTGCTCGCCGACGTGCCGTCGACGGCGCCCGCGGTGGCCGAGGAGATCTTCGGCCCGGTCGCGCCGGTCGTGCGGTTCTCCGACGCGGAGGAGGCCGTCCGCCTCGCGACGGCGAGTGAGTACGGGCTGTCGCTGGGGATCGTCACGCGCGATGTCCTCAAAGGACTGGAGCTCGCCGACCGCGTCCCGACCGGGATCGTGCACATCAACGACCAGACCGTCAGCGACGAGGCGAACAGCCCCTTCGGCGGCGTCGCTGCTTCGGGCACCGGAAGCCGCTTCGGCGGCGCGGCGGCGAACATCGAGGCTTTCACCGAGACCCGATGGGTCACCGTCCGGAACCCGCCGCCCACCTACCCCTTCTGACCACCCGCCGCAATTAGTCACCTACTTGCCTGGGCGCTCACCGGCGCCGGACCTCGATCGCGGGCAAGTAGGTGACTAATTGCGGCGGCACCAGCGGATGAGGCGTTCCCCGGTCGGGGCCGGCTCCAGTTCGGGCCCGACCAGGGTGAACCCGCATTTGCGGGCGACCGAAGCGGACACCTCGTTGGTCTCTTCGTAGCGGTAGCTGACCTCGCGCAGGCCGAGCCCGCCGAAACCGAAGCGCAGGGCGGCGCTGAGCGCGGTGCTCGCGACGCCCTTGCCCCGCGACGCCGCGCGCACCCAGACCGACGCCTCCGCGTATCCGGCATCGAGATCCAGGTCCCGCAGGCCGACCTCGCCCAGCAGATCCCCGGTGGTCGGTTCGGCCACCGCCCACGAACAGCGCTCGTCACCCGCCCACTGGGCGGCGCGCAGCGCGACGTACTCGGTCGCCTCGTCGAGGTCGCGCAAGCGATAGTTCAGGACGTATTTACGGTGCGTCGGATCGGCGAAGGCCGCGACCAGCGCCGGACGGTCGTCGAGGGCCTTGTCCGCCCGCAGCTGCCGCAGGTAGTACTCGCCCGCGTTGATCTCCACCGGTTCCACTCTTCGAGGGTAACCAGACCGGGGTGGCCCGCACGCGGACCACCCCGGCCGGAGATCACCGCACGTAGTGCCAGACCACCGGCGTGCCGCCCTCGTCCAGTGGGTTGTCCGAGGTGATTCCCGCGATCGTCCCGTCCTCCGAGACGACCCGGCCTTGCGCCCGTCCGAAGCCCGCCGGGGTCGGCAAAGGCCCGGTCCGCTCGGTGCCCTGCCAGGTCACCGAGCGGTTCCTGATCGGCTCGGGAGCCGGCTCCAGCCCGGTCGTGAGCCCGTGCGAGTTGAGGTCGACGCCGTACACGCCACCGGGCAGCGCTTCCGCGGTGGACGGCGTGCTCCACACGAACGCCTGCGAATCCCGGATCGCCGGGTCGTAGGCGCTGCCGACGATCCGGCCGGCGTTGATGGCCCGCACGGTCACGGACTCGTATCCGGCGGGGGCGGTGACCCCGGTGAGGGCGCCGTTCTTCCACACGAATCCGCCGTTGTGGAGACGGCTCAGCAGGACCGTGCCGTCATCGTCGATGTCGGTCGCCAGCAGCCCCGCGGGAAGCAACTCGGGACCGGCCGAGGTGGCGGTGGCCCGCCACAGCACCGCGCGGGTGCCGTCCGGATCGTCCTTCTTGTGGGCGTTGCCGACCACGTCACCCTGGTCGTTGACGGCCACGCCGTAGACGTACGAGAACCCCGCCGGGACCGGGAGGACCCGGAACCCGTTCGCGTCGAGGACGAACGGCCTGGTGTCGCCGGTGTCGTAGTCGGACGCGTCGCCCACCACCGTGCCGGACCCGTTCTGGTCCCAGGCCATCGCCCATTCGTAGCCGGCCGGTACCCCGTGGACGGTCGGTGCGCCGTTCTTCCAGGTGACGATCTGCGAGGTGCCGCCGATGGGGAAGGCGCCCGCGTAGCCGCCGTGCCCGTCCGCGCCGGTGACGAAGCCCCGCGAGAGTTCGCTACCCGCGGGCAGAGTCAGGAAGGTGGCCTCCCAGTGTCCCTCCGCCGCGCTCGCGGGCACGGCGCCCAGCACGGTCATGCCGATGGTGGTGGCGGCGAGCAGGGCCCCGCCGCGCACTCTGGACTTGACGATCATGTTCGTCCCCATTTCCCCAGATGTACCGAGGACACGCGCGAACCGGGCTTTCGGTTGTCTAGCGGCGGCGGCTCATGATCAGCGCGACCGCCAGCGGCAGCAGGAAGACGAGGAACGTCCCCCGGGTGAAGAAGAACAACGCGATCGCGACCGCCGCGGCGATCGGCACCGCGCTGGCCGTCAGCCATTTGGACGGCTGGACCTCGTTCTTCGCGGACGCCTGCGCGACACCGGGCATCGGAGGCAGGGGGAGCAGCGCGCTCGGGCGAGGCGAGGGCAGGTCCGTGAACAGCGGTTCGAGCTCGCTGGCCATCCTCGCCGCGCTGATCTTCGCCGACCGGGTCCCGAACTCGTCGAGGTCGAGTCTGCCGGTGCGGACATGCTCCTCCAGCGCTTCGAGCGCGTCTTGGCGTTCGGCGTCGCTCAGCCGCATGTCCGGTCTCTCGGCACTCACGTCCCGAGTCTACGGGCGGATCAGCCGTCCAGCTCCCGTCGGCGCTGCTTGCCGAGCTTCTTGTGGGAGTTCTCCCAGCCCTTGCCCCAGATGCCCTCGCCGACGGCGCTGATCCCGATCGGGACGAGGATGAACCACCAGGTGATACCGGTGGTGATGATGAGCGCGATGGTGGCGATGAACAGGATCGGCAGGAGCGCGCCCATGACGCGTTGCGCCGGGGAGATGCCCGCCCATGGGGATGCCGGCTTCTCCGGTTCGCTCCTGGGCGTGTCGTAGCGCGGACGCGGTTCGGGCAGGTCGGCGAAGACCTCGGACAGGTCGCCGCGCGTCTTGGCGGCCGTGACCCGGGCGGATCGCTCGCCGAACTCGTCGATGTCGATCCTGCCGGCGGTCATGTGCTCGCCGAGCGCGGCCAGCGCGGACTCGCGATCCTGATCACTGATCCGCAGCCGCGGAGACGGAACCTCGCTCACCCTGGTGATGGTAGGCCGGGTGAGGCCCCGTCAACCACGACATCCGTCAGTCCCGGTGAGTCCACAATGGACCCACCGGGCCGTGGCGGTGGCTCAGTCCTTCAGTTCGAACAGCTGGGTGCCCTGCGTCACCGCGGCACCGACCTCGACCGCGAGGCCGGTGACCGTGCCCGCCTTGTGCGCGGTGACCGGGTTCTCCATCTTCATCGCTTCGAGCACGACGACCAGCTCGCCCGCTTCGACCCGCTGGCCCTCTTCGACGGCGACCTTGACGATGGTGCCCTGCATCGGCGCGGTGACCGCGTCGCCGCTCACCGCCGCCTTGGTACCGCCCGCGCGCTTGCGCGGCTTGGCCTTCACGGCCGTCCCGCCGCCGCCACCGGCGTCGAGCGAGAAACCGCCGGGGAGCGACACTTCGAGACGGCGGCCGCCGACCTCGACGACGACGTTCTGCCGCGGCGCCTCTTCCTCGGCGTCGGCGGCTTCCGGTGCCACGAACGGCTCGATCGTGTTCTCGAACTCGGTCTCGATCCAGCGGGTGTGCACGCTGAACCCGTTCTCGTCGCCGACGAAGGCCGGGTCTTCCACGATCACGCGGTGGAACGGCAGGACCGTCGCCATCCCGTCGGCGACCATCTCGGCCAGGGCGCGGCGGCTGCGCTCGAGCGCGTTCTGCCGGTCCGATCCGGTGACGATCAGCTTCGCGAGCATCGAGTCGAACTGGCCGCCGATCACGCTGCCGGACTCGACACCCGAGTCGACGCGGACGCCGGGGCCGCTCGGCGCGACGAACTTCGTCACGGTGCCGGGCGCGGGCAAGAAACCGCGGCCGGCGTCCTCACCATTGATGCGGAACTCGATCGAGTGGCCGCGCGGTTCCGGGTCCTCGGTGATGCGCAGCTTCTCACCGCGCGCGATCCGGAACATCTCGCGCACGAGGTCGAGGCCCGTGGTCTCCTCGGACACCGGGTGCTCGACCTGCAGACGCGTGTTGACCTCGAGGAACGAGATCGTGCCGTCGACGGCGACGAGGTACTCGACGGTCCCGGCGCCGTAGTAGCCGGCTTCCTTGCAGATCGCCTTCGCGGATTCGTGGATGCGCTTGCGCTGCTCGTCGGTCAGGTACGGCGCGGGCGCCTCCTCGACCAGCTTCTGGTGGCGGCGCTGCAGCGAACAGTCGCGGGTGCCGACGACGATGGCGTTGCCGTGCTGGTCGGCGAGGACCTGCGCCTCGACGTGGCGCGGCTTGTCCAGGTAGCGCTCGACGAAGCATTCGCCGCGGCCGAACGCGGAGATCGCCTCGCGCGTCGCGGATTCGAAGAGCTCCGGGATCTCTTCGCGGGTGCGGGCGACCTTCAGCCCGCGACCACCACCGCCGAACGCCGCCTTGATCGCGACCGGCAGGCCGTGCTCGTCGGCGAAGGCGACGATCTCGTCGGCGTTCGCGACGGGGTCTTTCGTACCGGGCACGAGCGGAGCTCCGGCGCGCAGCGCGATGTGGCGCGCGGTGACCTTGTCCCCGAGGTCGCGGATGGCCTGCGGGCTCGGCCCGATCCAGGTCAGCCCGGCGTCGATCACGGCCTGGGCGAAGTCCGCGTTCTCGGAGAGGAACCCGTAGCCGGGGTGGACCGAGTCCGCGCCCGACCGCTTGGCGGCGTCGAGCAGCTTGTCGAAGACGAGGTAGCTCTCGGCCGCGGTGGTGCCGCCGAGTGCGAAGGCCTCGTCGGCGAGGCGGACGTGGGGTGCGTCACGATCCGGGTCGGCGTAGACGGCCACGCTGGTCAGCCCGGCGTCTTTCGCCGCCCTGATCACCCGTACCGCGATCTCCCCGCGGTTCGCGATCAGGATCTTGGTCACCGGACCACCTGTGCCGGCCTGCTCGGTCACGCCGTACCTCCTGCGTTCGCACGTCGGGCCGCCCCGATGCGGCTCCGCAGCAGTTTACGGAAGTTCCCGCCCCGATTAGTGAGAGCAAGGCCACCCAGTGACCTTTGTTTATACCAGCGCCTCGCGGTGCCGCAGTTCTTCCGGAAGGTCGGAATCGAGCACGATCAAGTCGTACGGCTGGGCCTGGTGGACCCGGCCGAGATGCTCGGATTTGACCAGCGCCCACGGCTGATGCGGACCGCAGCACTCGACCAGTCGCTGCACGGAACTGAAGGCGATCAGCGCCATCCGGCCGTCCTTGGTCGCACGGAGTTCGATCTCCGCGCTCCTGTAGTCCTTCGGTTTTTTCGCCGTCGGGAGGAACAGCGCTGGGGGCAGTCCGGGATTCGTCACAGGAACAACATAGACGTGCACTCTGCGCTAGATCACTTACGCTCTCGGATATGCGGACTCAGGAAGCGCGGGCCCCGCGATCCGTGCTGCTCACCGCGCTGCTGGCGGTGGTGGTGACGGCGGGCGTGATCGTGGCCGTGGTCCTGCTCCGCCCCGCCGCTCCGGCGCCCGCCGGCGACCCCGGCGTGCCTCCGGCGTCCGACGGTGCCCCGCATACGCCCGGCGTCGACTGCGGCGACTCCGCCTGCCGGGAGATCGGCGCGATGACCGTCGGCGGGCTGCCCGTCGTGCTGATGGCCGACGACGCGGGGAAGCAGGGCGTGGTCCGGATCGGGTCGGACACCGTGTACCCGCTGATCGTCAACGACATGGGGGTCACCCTGAAGGGCGATTCTCTGCGGTGCGTCGACGGGGTGACGCCGGTGTGCCTGGTGCGTGGCGAAGTGGGCGGCGGCTCGGCGGGCGAGCTGTTCGTCGCGCGCGGCGGAATCTGGCGGGACACCGGGAAGCCGTATTTCTCCGACGCCGGGACGATCGCCCTGAACGACGTGACCGCCGACGGGATCGCGGACGTCATCGTCGTGCGGCACGAGTGCCCCGGCGCGCAGTCCGGCTCGGCTCGGTGCCAGGCGGCGCCGGTGCTCGCGGAGGTCTACGACGTCGCGCGCGGTTCGGTGGGCTGCACGCGCCGGTACACCGCGCCCTCGGAACTGAGGGGATGGCCGGATGTGCGGCTGACGAAGGCGGATCTGCGGGCGTGCCCCCAGTGAGAGCGTGGGTGGCGGCCGGTCCTCGGAGCCTGAAGTCCGTGAAGGCCCCCTTCGCTACCTTGAGGGTAGGGAAGGGGGCCTTCACGGACTCTAAGAACCTCAAGCACCCGCGGCAGCAGGCTCCCTCCGAGAGGTAGTAGCCGCTTCGCCGTCGGAAGTGGGCGAAGGGTCCGTCGGCGAGTTGAGCACGTCGTCGTCCAACAGGCCTTCGCCACGCGCGACGACCACCGGCACGACGATCTGGCCCGCGACGTTGGTCGCGGTCCGCATCATGTCCATGATCGGGTTCACCGAGTAGATCAGCGCGATCCCGAGCGCCACCTGCTGCGCGTCGAGCCCGATGAACGCGGTGGTCAGGGTCAGCGCGGTCAGCCAGCCGGTGGTGCCCGCGGTGGCCAGCGCGCCGAGCACGGCGACCACGACGATCCCGACGTACTGCCAGATGTTCAGCGAGACGCCGGAGAGGTTCGCGATGAAGATGGCGCCGATGGCGGGGAACACCGCGGCGCAGCCGTCCATCTTCGTGGCGCTGCCCAGCGGAGTCGCGAAGGCGGCGTACGCGGGCTGGACGCCCAGGTTCACGGCGGACTGCCGGGTGAGGGGCAGTGTCGCGGCCGAAGACTGCGAAGCGAAGGCGAACTGGATCGCCGTGCCGGCCTTCGAGAAGAACTTCAGCGGGCTGACCTTCGCCACGAACTGAAGCAGGATCGGGTAGACCACCAGCAGCACCAGCAAGCAGCCGACGTACACCGCGAGAGTGGTGGACAACAGCGGCCGGAACAGGGCGTCACCGTAGTTCGAGACCGCGGCGCCGATCAGGCCGATGATGCCGATCGGGGCGAGCCGGACGATCCAGCCGAGGTAGCGCTGGATGATCTCGAAGACGCTGGTGGTGAAGTCGACGAACGGCTTGGCCTTGTCGCCGAGGCTGTAGGCGGCCGCGCCGATGATCACGGCGAGGAACAGCACCTGAAGCGTCGAGCCCTCGCTGAAGGCCGCGAAGAAGTTCTTCGGCAGGAAGCCTTCGATGAAGGCGCTCCAGGAGCCCCAGTTGTCGACGCTCTTGGTGGCCTTGTCCGCGTTCTTCGCCGTCGCGGCGACGCCTTCACCGAGACCGCCGCTGCCAGGGTTGAACAGCTTCGCGACGGCGATGCCGATCAGTGAAGCGATGAACGAGGTGATCGCGAACCACAGGACGGTCTTGCCACCCAGTCGCGCGGCCTTCTTGCCGCCGCCGAGATTGCGCAGACTGTTGATCCCGACCACGATCGCCGTGAAGACCAGCGGGATCACCGCGATCTGCAGCAGCGTCGTGAAGATGGTGCCGATCTGGTCGAGCAGGTCGGTCAGCCAGCTCGCCTCGGTCGTCCTGGCGAGCACGCCGAGCAGGGCGCCCACGACGAGCGAGCCGAGGACCGCCGCCGCGAAGACCTTTGGCCTTGTATAGGTCCGAATGAAAGACACGGGGCGACTCCGGTGCGTGAAGGTTTCCTGATTTCCCGAACGTGAAGAACGTTCGGCGAAGCAGGACTCTTCCGGATCACCCGATCGTGTGGGAGTCGTCTCAGGATGCGGGACGCGTCCACAGTTCGATGACGCTGACACCGACCTCGGCCAGCAAACGCCGGGTCAGCGGCAGGCTGATCCCGATGACGCTCGAGAAATCGCCGTCGATTCCCTCGATGAACCAGCCGCCGAGCCCGTCGAGCGTGAATCCGCCTGCCACCTGAAGCGGCTCTCCGGAAGCGATGTACGCCTCGATCTCTTCTTGCGACGGCGTGCCGAAGCGAACAGTGGTGCCTTCGGTTCCGGACGCTTCTTTCGTCTTCACGCCATTCTCGACGCGGATGATCGAGTGGCCCGTCAGGAGTTCACCCGTCTTGCCCGCCATCGACGCCCAGCGCTCGCGCGCGGCTTCCGGCGTGATCGGCTTTCCGACCATCTCGCCGTTGATCGACAGCATCGAATCGCAGCCGACGATGACCATGTCGCCGTGCCCGCCAAGCGTCTCGAAAACCGTTTCGGCCTTCGCGGCGGCGAGCGCGCGGACCAGCTCTTCGGGAGCCGGATCGGTCAGGGACGCGGCGACCGCGTCCTCGTCGACGCCGGACACGACGACGCTCGGGTCGAAGCCGGCGGAACGCAGGACGCCGAGGCGGGCGGGGGACTGGGACGCGAGAACGAAACGCACTCGTGGAAGGTACTCGAAGGCCGGTCGTTGCCTGATTGTGACCTGGGACACCCGGACGTGGAGCTAGTTTGTTGTGGCGCGCAACATATGGATTGTCCGAGCTACGGAGGAACCAATGTCGTCCCGCCTCCGCGTCAGAAGATCACTTCGCACGACGCAAACCACAGTGCTCGCAGGACTGCTCCTGGCCGGTTCGGCCCTGGCGCCGATGGCGTCCGCCGCCCCCGGGCCGGTCTACAAGAACCCCCAAGCTTCGACCTCCGCACGGGTGAACGACCTGCTCAAGCGGATGAGCCTCGACGACAAGATCGGCCAGATGACCCAGGCCGAACGCGGCGCGGTCACCCCCGGACAGGCCGCCGCGCTCAAACTGGGGTCCCTGCTCTCCGGCGGCGGCTCGGTGCCGGAGAGCAACACGCCGAACGGGTGGGCCGACATGGTCGACGCGTACCAGAAGGCGGCGATTTCGACGCCGCTCGGCATCCCCACGCTCTACGGCGTCGACGCCGTGCACGGCCACAACAACGTCTACGGCGCGACGATCTTTCCGCACAACATCGGCCTCGGCGCGGCGAACAATCCGCGCCTGGTCGAGAAGATCGGCCGCGCGACGGCGCTGGAGGTCGCCGGAACCGGTCCGCAGTGGGACTTTTCCCCGTGCCTGTGCGTCGCCCGTGACGATCGTTGGGGCCGGACCTACGAATCCTTCGGCGAATCCCCGCGCGACGCCATCGCCAACGCGTCGGCCATCACCGGCCTCCAGGGGCGCAGGCTCGGCGGGAAACCGGGATCGGTGCTCGCGACGGCGAAACACTACGTCGGCGACGGCGGCACGACGAACGGCGTCGATCAGGGCAATACCGGGATCAGCGAACGCGAACTGCGTCAGATCCACCTGCCGCCGTTCCGTGAGGCGATCGACCGCGGCGTCGGCTCGGTGATGATCTCGTTCTCCAGCTTCCAGGGTGTGCGCATGCACGCCGAGAAGTACCTCATCACCGACGTCCTCAAGCGGGAGCTGCGATTCTCCGGTCTGGTGATCTCGGACTACAACGCGATCAACCAGATCGACGGCAAGGAAGGCTTCACCCCCGAAGAGGTGCGGCTCTCGGTCAACGCGGGTATCGACATGTTCATGGTCCCGTGGGACGCGCCGCAGTTCATCGCCTATCTCAAGGCCGAAGTCGAGGCGGGCCGGGTTTCGCGCGACCGGATCGACGACGCGAACCGCCGCATCTTGGCGCAGAAGTTCAAGCTCGGCCTGTTCGAGCGCCCGTACACCGACCGTTCGCTCCAGAAGACGTTCGGCGGCAAGGAACATCGTGAACTGGCCCGTCAGGCCGTCCGTGAATCCCAGGTGCTGCTGAAGAACGACGGTGTGCTGCCGCTGGCGAAGAAGAACAACAAGATCTTCGTGGCGGGCAAGAACGCGAACGACATCGGCAACCAGGCGGGCGGCTGGACGCTCACCTGGCAAGGCCAGAGCGGCCCGGTGATCCCGGGCACGACCATCCTCGACGGGATCAAGTCGGGGGCGGGGAAGGGAACCACGGTGACCTATGACCGTGCGGGTAACGGAATCGACGGCGGCTACCAGGTCGCCGTCGCCGTGGTGGGCGAAACGCCGTACGCCGAAGGACAGGGAGATCGCCCGAACGGCTTCGGGCTCGACGCGGAAGACCTCGCCACGATCGCCAAGCTGAAGGCCTCCGGGGTCCCGGTCGTCGTGGTGACCGTGTCCGGGCGCCCGCTCGACATCGCCGCGCAACTGCCGCAGTTCGACGGGCTTCTCGCCGCCTGGCTCCCGGGCAGCGAAGGAGCCGGTGTCGCCGATGTCCTGTACGGCGACTACAACCCGACAGGGAAGCTGACATTCAGCTGGCCGACCAGCGCGGCGCAGGAACCGGTGAACGTCGGTGACGGCAAGAAGGCTTTGTATCCGTACGGCTACGGTCTGCGGTACCGCCGGTAGGGCCTCGTGAGTGGTAAGGACGGTTCTAACCGTCCTTACCACTCACGAGACCTGGGGTCAGGCGATGTCACGTGATTGACCGGACGACACGCGTGATCCGGCGGACGACACGCGTGATTGGATGGACGACACGACCGCGGCCGGGGTTCCGCCGCGAGTCGTCCGTCTGATCACGTGTGTCGTCCCTCCAGGCACGCGTGTCGTCCGTTCAGTCACGCGAACCCGCCGCTCGCGCACCGGCGGTAGGTACCTGAGCACCCGTCCTTACCACTCAAGGGGTCAGGCGATGCTGGCGGCGGGTTCGCGAGCGGGCGGGTGGGGTGCCCGAGAAGGGCGGTGCATGGTGAGCGCGGCGAGCACGCCCAGCACCAGTACCGCGGCCGGAAGCAGCAGGGTCACCCTCGCCGCATCGGTGAGTCCATTGTGGACGGCGTCGAGCGCGAGGCGCTGGGCCTGCTCGGCTACGTCCGATGGCAAGCCGGGGAACGCCGCCGCCCCGGACGAGCCGAACTCCCCGGTCGATTCCGCGGCCTTCGCGACACCTTCCGCGAACGGCGCCCGGTATTGCTCCGGCAACGCGCTCGCCGCCGCCGTGGCCTCGTCGGCGATCGAAGCGCTGATCCGTGCCTGCAGCAGTACCCCGACGGCGGCGCTGCCGAGTACGCCGCCGACCTGGCGCGCGGTGTTGAAGATGCCCGACGCGGTCCCGATGAGCCGCGGCTCGACCGAGCTCATCGTCAGGTTGCCCATCGGCGCGAAGATGAACCCGATCCCGAAGCCCGCCACCAGCAGTGCCGGGGTCAGCGCCCAAGCGTTCGCGCCCGCCCGTGCGGTCAGCGCCGCCAGCGCCAGCCCCGCGCCCAGTGCGGTCAGGCCGATGATCAGCAGGACCTTGCCGTTGACCTTGTCCGAAGCGCGGCCGACGAACGGGCCGATCAAGCCGCCCAGCAGCGACATCGGCGCGAACAGCAGGCCGGACATCGTCGGCGACTCGCCGAGCACGGCCTGGATGTAGATCACCAGCGGCAGGAACATCCCGGTCATCGCGAAGCCGACGGTGACCGAGGTCAGCGCCCCGGCAGAGAAATTGCGGTTCGCGAAGACACCCAGCGGCAGCAGCGGTTCCTTACGGTTGAACCGTTGCCACGCCACGAAAGCGACCAGCAGGGCGACACCGGCGCCGATGATCTCGAATACGGTGATCGGACCGAACACGCGGCCCCAGTCGTACTGCTGTCCATTTTGGACGCCGTAGACGAGGCAGAACAAGCCGGCGCCCGACAGCAGGATGCCGGGGACGTCGAAGGAATGCGAGTGCTTCGGCTGCCAGTCCGGCACCTTGAGCAGCGCCAGTGCGAGCGCGACCACGCCGACCGGCAGGTTGACGAAGAAGATCCATTCCCAGCCGAGATGGTCGACGAGCACACCGCCGAGCAGTGGCCCGATGATGGCCGCGATCCCGGCGACGCCGCTCCAGAGTCCCATCGCGGGGCCGCGTTTCGACGGCGGGAACAGATGGCTGATGAACGCGAGGGTCTGCGGCGTCATCAAGGCGGCGCCGAGTCCCTGCACCGCGCGGGCCGCGATCAGCATTTCGACAGAACCGGACAGGCCGCACCACAGCGAAGCCAGGGTGAACACCACGAGCCCGGCCAGGTAGACGCGTTTCGGGCCGAAACGGTCACCGAGCCTGCTCGCGAACAGCATCGGCACCGCGTAGGCGAGCAG
Organism: Amycolatopsis lurida; assembly: GCF_900105055.1. Classification (NCBI taxonomy): domain Bacteria; kingdom Bacillati; phylum Actinomycetota; class Actinomycetes; order Pseudonocardiales; family Pseudonocardiaceae; genus Amycolatopsis; species Amycolatopsis lurida. Next base: position 3,047,963 of record NZ_FNTA01000004.1, on the reverse strand, counting down.
GTAGACGCTGATCACCCAGACGATCGCGTTCAGCCCCGCGTCGAGTTCACGCAGCATCGCGGGAATCGCGGTCGAAACGATCGTGGTGTCCAGCAGGATCATGAAGAAACCCAGGCACAGCGCGGAAAGCGCCGCCCAGGGGTCAGCTTGTCGCGCGTTCATCACTGTCGTCCTCGGTGACCAGGTTCAGGTGCGGCGTGCAATGTCCCTGGAACCGGATGCGACCGGATTCCAGGTCTTCGACCAGTTTTTGGGTCCACTGGAGCTCGAAGGCCCGCCGCGCGGTGGCGTAGGACCAGTCGAGCCAGTAGACCTCGGGGAGTTTGTGCTCGTTGACCAGGTTTTCGAGCACGACCTGGTCGGAGGCGATGGCGGCCTGAAGCCGCAGCACGCGATGCTTGAGGTGGGTGAGCGACATCTCCGGGCCGAGCTCGTCGATGACGGCGAGCGCGCTGAGGAACTCGGGATACTCCTCGGCGGGGTTGGCCAGCATGTCCTGCGCTCGGTCGACGAACTCGTCGCGGCCGGCGTCCGTCATCGCGTAGACGGTGCGCTCGGGGCGTTTGCCGTCGCGCTGTGTCTCGACGGCCTCGACGAATCCGTTCTGCACCAGGCGATCCACCGTGTGGTAGAGCGAGCCCGCCTTCACTTTGACGCGCGTGCTGACGAAGCGCTCCCGCATCAGCTGCGCCATCTCGTACGGATGCATGGCCCGCTCGTGAAGGAGCTCCAGCACCGCCATGGCGAGCGGAGTGAGCTTCGAGGCCATGGATGATCCTCTCGGAAGATTCCTTACTGATTATTCCGAGTGGACTATATGGCAGGACCGGTTCGGGCTCAAGTACGGGGTTCGCGTGCTTGGAGGCGTGACTCGCGTGCTTGAAGGCGTGACTCGCGTGCTTGGAAGCGTGACTCTCGTGTTTGGAGGCGTGACTCGCGTGTCAGTTCAGGGGTCTCGGCCCGATTTCGCGTTCGAGGAAGCGGTGGTACTCGATGGCCGCGATCGAGTTCTCGAGTTGTTCGAACGTCGGCGCGGGGAGTGCGCCGTTGAAGACGACGGTGAGGCTCTTGCGCGGGATGTTGATGACGTACGGATCGACGTCGAGTTCTTCGCAGTGGCTCCGCAGGACGGCCGTCCAGTGGTCGAGGTCCTCGTCCTCGCCGAGGTGTTCCCATCGCGCGACGATCCAGTTGCCGTTGATCAGCTGGCCCGCCATCTCCCGCGGATCGTGGACCATGTACGGCTCGGCGACGTCGTTCATCGACCGAGGTGCTCGAGGAGCGCGGCGAAGGACTCGGCGGGGAGCACCAGGATCGGCCGGGTCTCGTCCGGCATCGCCCATTGCTTGGTGTCCCGGATGCCGACCAGGCCGGGTGCGACGCCGACCTCGACGCAGGCGTTCTCTTCCCAGTGCGTGTAGGTCGACTTGTGCCAGCCGGTCATGCTTTCGTGCCAGGTGGTCATCGGAGGCCCTTTCCCCAGTGACTGTTTCGGCAAGTAGACGGGTTGCGCGGCAGCAAGGTTGGCGAGATCGGGTGATCTGTGTCCGCTGGTCGGTGAACGGCTTCGGTGATCGCGTTCGGCGCACGAAAGAGGACCTTCACCGACAGGTGCTTTACTCACGATGCACTCTCGGAGTGCATAGCGCAAAGGGTATTAGGTCACCGAAGTGGTTCGACCGCGAGCTGTCGGTAGTCGGCCGCGATCCGCATCAGATGTGAGCAGGCGATGTCGCCGTAGGTGGCGTAGCGCTCGACTTCGGTGAAGTTCTTCTCGTAGTCGGCCACTTCGCGTTCGTCCGTGACGAGCGCCGTGGCCGTCTGGGTCCCGAGGAGCACGGCGCGCGAGTCGTAGATGTCGAAGCCGTGGAGGACCGGGACCGAAACCGGTGTGGTCCACGGGATCACCCCGAGCCGCACACGCCCGCGCCGGGACACCTCGACGAGGTGGCCGAGCTGGGCCAGCATCGTCGCCGCGCCGCCCATGTTCCAGCGCAGGGCGCCTTCGGTGAGCACGAAGTGGAACTCGCGGTTCGAGTCGAGGATCCGCTGGCGTTCCAGCCTGGCGTCGACCGTTTGGTCGCGTTCGCCGGCAGGCAGCGAATCACCGAACAGGGCGGTGATGTAGTCGCGGGTCTGGAGCAGGCCGAACACGATGGTCGGCTGGAAACTCCGGATCCGGGCGGACGCCGTCTCGATCTTGCCGATGCGCTGCTGCATCCGCCACGCACCGCGCTGGAGGACGACGCGGGCGGACGACGCCTCCTCGCGGAGGTCCCGCGTGATCGCGACGAGCGCTCGCCGGACCTTCGCGGGCGCGCGGTAGAGGCGGCACAGCGCGACGACCTGCTCCTCGGTGGGCATGAACGCGCCGGTTTCGACCCGCGAGACCTTCGACTGACTGAGGCCGGTGAGCCTGGCCGCTTCGGTACCGGACAACCCGGCGGCTTTGCGCAGGCGGCGCAATTCGGTGGAGAGGTGGTCCTGGTTCGTCACGCACGGCTTTCTGGGGCGATCGCGGTCGGCGGATCCGTCACGATAACCCGCGAAGCCGCTTTCAGCGAGGGAGCGCGGAAGCGCGCCACGCCCCTTCGCCGGGCGCGAGCGGAGCCCGCACGAGCGAAGCCTTGTCCGCCCACCACGACTCCCGTTTCGGGGCCGGTTCCGGCGCCCGCGCACTGGCCGCCGCCGCGACGACGGCGGTCAGCGCGGCGAGTTCGGCGTCGTCCGGGTTGCCCCGGACGACGCGCAGCAGCGGGGTTTCGGGCGCGGTCACAGCGGGATGTTCCCGTGCTTCTTGGGCGGCAGCGTCTCTCGCTTGCCTTGGAGCAGCGAAAGTGCCTTCGCGATGTGGCCGCGGGTGTGCGCGGGCACGATCACCGAGTCGACGTAGCCGCGTTCGGCCGCCGCGTACGGATTCAGGAGCGTGTCCTCGTACTCCTGGATCAGCTCGGCGCGCAGCGCGTCGACGTCCTTGCCGTCGGCGGCGGCCGCGGCGAGGGTCTTGCGGTGCACGATGTTCGCCGCGCCCTGTGCGCCCATGACCGCGACCTGCGCCGTCGGCCAGGCCAGGTTGATGTCCGCGCCGAGGTGCTTGGACCCCATGACGTCGTACGCGCCGCCGTACGCCTTGCGGGTGATGACGGTGACGAGCGGGACGGTCGCTTCGGCGTAGGCGTAGATCAGCTTCGCGCCACGCCGGATGATGCCGTTCCACTCCTGGTCGGTGCCCGGCAGGAAGCCGGGAACGTCGACGAAGGTCAGCACCGGGATGTTGAACGCGTCGCAGGTGCGCACGAACCGCGCGGCCTTCTCGGACGCGTCGATGTCGAGACAGCCGGCGAACTGGGTCGGCTGGTTCGCCACGATGCCGACGCTGCGCCCGTCCACCCGGCCGAAGCCGACCAGGATGTTGGGCGCGAACAGCTCGTGGACCTCGAGGAAGTCGCCGTCGTCGACGATGCGGTTGATGACCTCGTGCATGTCGTACGGCTGGTTCGGCGAGTCCGGGATCAGCGTGTCGAGTTCACGGTCCGACTCGGTGACGTCGTCGAAGAACCCTCCCGGTGCCGAGTCGGTCTCGAAGACCGGGGCCTCGGACAGGTTGTTCGCCGGGAGGAACGAGAGCAGTTCCTTGACGTAGGCGATGGCGTCCTCGTCGTCGGAACCGAGGTAGTGCGCGTTCCCCGAACGGGTGTTGTGCGTGCGCCCGCCGCCGAGCTCCTCGAAGGAGACCTCTTCGCCGGTCACGGTCTTCACGACGTCGGGGCCGGTGATGAACATGTGCGAGGTCTTGTCGACCATCACCACGAAGTCGGTCAGCGCGGGGGAGTAGACGTGCCCGCCCGCGTTGGCGCCCATGATCAGCGAGATCTGCGGGATGACGCCGGACGCCTTGACGTTGCGGTTGAAGATCTCGCCGTACAACCCGAGCGAGACGACGCCTTCCTGGATCCGCGCGCCACCGCCCTCGTTGATGCCGATGATCGGGCGGCCGGTCTTGATCGCCAGGTCCATCACCTTGACGATCTTCTCGCCGTACACCTCACCGAGTGAACCGCCGAAGACCGTGACGTCCTGGCTGAATACGCACACCGGACGTCCGTCGACGGTGCCGTAGCCGGTGACGACGCCGTCGCCGTAGGGCCGGTTCTTCTCCTGGCCGAAGTTCACCGAGCGGTGCTTCGCGAGCTCGTCGAGTTCGACGAAGGAGCCCTCGTCCAGGAGCAGGTCGATCCGCTCGCGGGCGGTCTTCTTGCCCTTGGCGTGCTGTTTCTCCACCGCCCTCGCGGAACCCGCGTGCACCGCCTCGTCATACCGGCGGTACAGGTCGGCCAGCTTGCCGGCCGTGGTGTGGATGTCCGGTTCGTCCTCGGGCGGCGTCCCGAGCGGCTCCGTCGCACTGCTCATGAATCGGCAGCCTAGCTACTCGACGGTCACTTCGCGTGTGGCGTAGGCAACGTCCGTGGGGCTTGGCGCCGGTCAGCGAGCAACCCGCCCGAAACGGACGACACGCGTGATCCGACGGACGACACGCGTGACTGGGCGGACATCACTGGACGGAGGCGCGCACCAGACCGGACTCGTAGGCCGCGATCACGAGCTGCGCCCGGTCCCGCGCCGCGAGTTTGTGCAGGAGGTGGCCGATATGCGTCTTCACCGTCGCCAGCCCGAGATGCAGCGTTCCGGCGATCTCGTCGTTCGACAGTCCGCGCGCGATCAGGCTCAGGACCTCGCGTTCGCGGGTGGTGATGTTGTCCAGCGACGCCGCGACGCGCTGCCCGGGTTCGGGCAGCCGCGCGAATTCGGCGATGAGCCTTCGCGTGATCGACGGGGCGAGCAGTCCTTCGCCCGCCGCGACGACCCGGATCGCGGTCAGCAGCTCGGCGGGCGGCGTGTCCTTCAGCAGGAATCCGCTCGCGCCCGCGCGCAATGCCGAATAGACGTAGGCGTCGAGGTCGAAGGTCGTCAGCATCAGCACGTGGACGCCTTCGGTGGTGGCCGACGCGCAGATCCGCCGGGTCGCTTCGATTCCGTCCAGCTCGGGCATGCGGACGTCCATCAGCACGACGTCGGGGCGCTCCTGCTCGGCGAGTTCGGCGGCTTCCGCGCCGTCGCTCGCCTCCCCGACGACTTCGAGGTCCGGCGCGCTGTCGACGAGCACGCGGAAGCTGCCGCGCAGCAACGCCTGGTCGTCGGCGATCAGAACGCGGATCATCGTGTCCCCACTTCCTTGGCGGCGTACGGCAGCCGCGCGAACACCCGGAATCCCCCGGCGGGCAGCGGGCCCGCTTCGAAGTCACCACCGTAGACGGCGACGCGTTCGCGCATGCCGATCAAACCGTGCCCGCCGGTCGTCGACGGCGAACCTTCGCCGCGCCCGTCGTCGACGATTTCGACGCTGACCTCGCCGGGGCCTTCGGTGATCGTGACCCGGCAGGCCGACGGTCCCGCGTGCTTCACGACGTTGGTCACCGCCTCCTGGGTGATGCGGTAGACCGAAAGCGCGACACCTTCCGGGAGGTCGTCCACCCCTTCGCCGGTCAGTTCCACCCGCACCCCGGCCTGTCCGGCGCGTTCGGCGAGGGTCCGCAGGTCGGCGAGTTTCGGCGCGGGGCCGAGCGCGACCTCGGGCGTGCCGTCGCCGGAACGGAGGACGCCGAGCATCCGCCGGAGTTCGACGAGCGTCTCGCGGCTGGTCAGCTCGATGACCCGCAACGCTTCGCGGGCTTCTTCGGGCTGTTCCCGTGCGACGTGGTTGCCGACGGCCGCCTTGACCGCGATCAGGCTCATGCTGTGCGCGACGACGTCGTGCATCTCGCGGGCGATGCGCAGCCGCTCGTCGGAAACCGCCTGATCGGCTTGGGTTTCCGCGAGCTGCGCCAGATTCGCGCGCCGCTGCCGCGTCATCCAGCCCAGCGCCCACGAGCCCGCCACGCCGCCGCCCGCGAAGGCCGTCGACGCGATCGTGTTCGGCCCGAGCCGCAGGAACTCGAAGATCATGACGACGACCAGGCCGAGGCCCATCGCGATCAGCGAGCGGGCGCGCGGATGTTCCAGCGCCACGGTGTACAGGGCGCACGCCGTGGCCAGGAGCGCGGCCGGGCCCAGTCCGTTGCCGGCGACCAGGGCCGGGACCAGGCTGCCGAGTCCGAGGCCGTACGCGACCAGTGGCCGGTGGCGCCGCAGCGCGATCGCGATCCCGCTGGCGGCGACCGTCGCCCAGGCGAGCCACATCGGGATGGCGATGAGGAACGTCCAGGTCCTCGCGGCCAGGTTCCCGCCGACGGCCACGACGAGCACCAGCGCGAGGAGCGCGTCGATCGTGTACGCCACCCGTTGGGGGAGCGCCGACGGCTGTTTCATACGGCGAACTTAACCGGATGCGCGGTGTGTGCGCGTCCGTCCGGCGAAGGTCATCCCCAGGGTGGAGATCATCGAGCCAGATGGACGCCGAGTCCGTTCTGTCCGGGGGCGAGGTCGTCACGCAGGATCAGATCGTCGTCGTAGTCGCCCTCGTTCTGGGGACGGAACGGGATCGGGTCCTGAGTGGCCAGTGTTCGCAGTCGTGCTCGCAGCGATGCGGCGGCGGCTTCGAACTGCTCCGGTGAGAAGCGGTCGGCACCGCAGATCGTCAGCGGGGGAAGGACGGACATGCCCGCGTACCAGAGTGTCCCGTGCTGCAACGGGAACAGCAGGTCGCCGATATCGCCGTTCACCCCGCGCGGACCGATCGTGGCCTCAGGCGCCCCGGCGGTCAGCACGACCATGGCGCGCTTCCCGGCCAGCGCTCCTTCGCCGTAGCGCGCCGTCCGGCCGTCGGGCCGCTGGACACCGTAGGCGAAACCCTTGACGAAGACGCGGTCGAACCAGCCCTTGAGGATGGCGGGCATTCCGTACCACCACAGCGGGAATTGGATGATCACGGCGTCCGCCCACGCCAGTTTTCCGTGCTCGGCGCGGATGTCCTCGCCGAGTTCGCCGGTCTCGAAGGCGTTCTTCGACGTCGAGCCGACGACGAGCCGGTCCGGGGACGCGGCCCGGCCGAAATCGTCGGCGTCGACGACGGGCTTCCACTTCATCGCGTACAGATCGGATTCCCGAACGTCGGCGCCCTGCGCGCGGAGGGCACGCAATCCCTCGTCGCGCAGCGATCCGCCGAGGGAGCGGGGTTCCGGATGGGCGAAGATCCACAGCACGTTCATGGTCTCACCGTCGCGCGTTCTTCCCGCCGGGACGAGTGGCCCGATGGACAACATGTGCAAGAATCGAGCCATGGGCTCTTTCGTGCATCCCAGCCGCCATCGGGTCGCCGTGTTGGTCCGCCACGGAATGCTGGTGATGGAGCTGGGGATCGTCACCCGGCTGTTCGGCACGGCCAAGTCGGCCGACGGCGAGCCGCTCTACGAGGTCGTCACCTGCACGCCGGAACCAGGGCAGATCCGGACGGACGCCGACGTCACGATCTCGGTCGCGCTCGGCCCGGAGGTGCTCGCCGAGGCCGACACCGTGGTCATCCCGGCGTCGTCCACCGAATACGAACCGTCGGGGCACGACCTCACCGAACCACTCGCGCGGGCGCTGGAGCTGATCCGGCCGGACGCCCGGATCGCGTCGATCTGCACAGGTGCCTTCGTGCTCGCCGCCGCCGGGCTGCTCGACGGCCGCAGGGCGACCACGCACTGGCGTTCGGCGCTGGACTTCCAGGCGAAGTTCCCGAAGGTCGACCTCGATCCCAACGTGCTCTACACCGACGACGGGAACGTCCTGACCGCGGCGGGCGTCGCGTCCGGGATCGATCTCTGCCTGCACATGATCCGCTGTGATCACGGTGCCGCGGTCGCGAACGAGGTCGCGCGCGGCACGGTCGTGTCGCCGCACCGCGAGGGCGGGCAGGCGCAGTTCATCCGGCGGCCGGTGCCGGAGCCGCAATCCTCCTCGACCGCGGCGGCACGGGCCTGGGCGCTCGAGAACCTGGGCCGGCCGCTGACTCTGCGCGAGCTGGCGGCGAAAGAGGCGATGAGCACCAGGACGTTCACGCGGCGGTTCCGCGACGAAGTCGGGATTTCGGCGTTGCAGTGGCTGACCCAGCAGCGGATCGAACGGGCGCGTCAGCTGCTCGAAGAGACCGATCTGCCGGTGGACAAGGTCGCCACCGAAGCGGGTTTCGGCACCGCCGCGTCGCTGCGCCAGCATTTGCAGGCGGCGTTGGGGGTCTCGCCGAGCGCGTATCGGAACACCTTCCGCGAAGCCGTCTGAAAGCAGCTGACCTCCTGGTAACTTACCCAAAAATAAGTTCCGGAGGTGGTCAGTGAAGGTCCTCAAGCTCGCCGAACGGGTGCTGTTCGCCGGTGCCGCGATCGGCACGGTGTACTCCGCGAGGACAGGCAATCGGAAGCTGCAACTCGCGACCAAACCGGCCGCGGTCCCGGTGCTCGCCGCCAGGGTCGCGCGTTCGCGCGGGCTCGCGCCGGGGGAGAAGGGCCTGCTCGTCGCCGCGTTGATCGCGGCGGGCGCGGGCGACCACTTCATGGGCCGGTCCGACGAGGACGGCCAGCTGATCAGGGGTGCGACGTCGTTCGGTGTCATGCAGGTGCTGTACTCCACGCTGTTGTGGCGTCGCGGTGCTCGCCCGCGCGCGGCGACCGCGCCGCCCCGGCTGGCGGCGTGGGCCACGGCCGCGGTCGCGATGGCGGTGCCGAAGCCGTCTCCGGTCTCTTCGGTGCTTTCGGTCTACGGGGGCCTGCTGAGCACGACGTCGACCCTCGCGGCCGACCCGGTGCTGGCGCCGAAGGCCAAGGTCTCGGGCGGGATGGTGATCCCGTCGGGTGACCGCCGTACCTGGATCGCCGCCGGTGCGCTGCTGTTCTCCGCGTCGGATCTGGCGATCCTGATCCGGCGCGACTTCGTCACCAGCGAGCGGGTGCGGGCCAATCTCGAAACCTTCGTGCTGACTTCGTACCTCGCGTCGCAGTGGCTGCTCGTCGAAGGCATGACCGCGGAAAGTTAAGCACATGCTTGACTATCGTCCGGCGTGGCGGATAGTTAAGCATGTGCCTAACCAATGCATGGACCAGGTGTTCAAGGCGCTTTCCGACGGAACGCGCCGCGAAATGATCGAGCGTCTCACCCGGGGACCCGCCTCGGTGGGGGAGCTCGCGCAGCCGCTGTCGATGTCGCTGCCCGCCGTGATGCAGCACCTCCAGGTGCTGGAGGCCAGCGGGCTCGTCCGGTCGGAGAAGGTGGGGCGCGTCCGCACCTGCCACCTCGAACCGGACGGCCTGCGGATGGCCGAGGACTGGCTCGGCGGGCAGCGCACCGGCTGGGAACACCGGCTCGATCGCCTTGGCGGCCATCTGGACACCGACGAAGGGAAACGGTCATGACCGTCAAACACGCCACTTTCACCCTCGAGCGCGTCTACCCCGTGGCGCCGGAACGTGTCTTCGCCGCTTGGTCGGATCCGGCCGCGAAAGCCGGGTGGATCACCGCGCCCGGTGGCGGGCACTCGCTGGACTTCCGGGTCGGCGGCCGCGAGGTCATCAGCGGCCCCGCCGACGGCAAGCGGCTGGTTTTCGAAGCCCGCTACGAGGACATCGCGGAAAACGAGCGGATCGTCTACGCGGGGACGCTCTCCGCGGACGACGTCCTGGCGACCGTGTCGGTCACGACGATCCTGCTCGAAGCAGCGGAAGGCGGAACCCGGCTGACGGTGATCGAGCAGGGCACCTTCCTCGACGGCCACGAGGAGCCGAGCTGGCGGGAGCAGGGCACGGGCGACTGGCTCGACGCACTGGGGAAGGCATTGTCGGCAGTATGAACACATGCTGACAGCTGAGCTGATCGTCGACAGTCGTGTCCCGTCGAATCCCGCGCTCTCCCCGGATGGACGGTGGATCGCCTACCAGGTCTCGACCATCGCGCGAGGCGTCCCGGAAATCTGGCTGGCGGCCGTGGACGGCGAGGAAGAGCCGCGGAAGCTGGCCGAAGGGGCCTCGCCCCGGTGGTCACCGGATTCCCTCTATTTCCTCCGGGACGGGCTGATCCACACGGAGGACGGGCCGCTGTTCGCTTGGCGGAGCGAGATCACCGCGTTTCTCCCGATGCGCGAGCGGATCGTGTTCATCGCCGAAGACGAGACGCCCCCTCCGGCCGTCTGGGTCTGGAGTGAAAGTCTCCGTCCGGCGCGGCTGCGGAGCTTCGACCCGCGAACCGGTGAGATCACGACACTGCTCGAAGACCACGTGGTCGACGTCGCCCGCCGTCAGGACGACGGCGCGCTCGCCGTCGTCACCTGGCCGACGCCCGAACTTGATCCCGGCGGGCTCGAACCCCGGCTTTCCTTGCTGGACCTGGAAACCGGTGAGCGGCGTGAGCTCGGCCGGGTCCCGGTCGAAGCCTGCAGCCCCGTTTGGTGGCGGGGCGGCGACGGCTGGCACGTCACGTATCTCGCGACCCCCGAAATGATCGGCGGTTGGGCGGTCTTCGACGTCCCTGTGGAAACGGGAGAACACCGCGACCTGACACCGGAATCGGCCTGTCCGATCAGGCTCACGCAGGTCGATTCCGGCGCTCCGCTGATGCTCGTGGCCGACGGGCTCGACACGGCCCTGCATCGGCTCGGCGAAGGCGCAGTGTCGTTGTGGCGCGGGCAGGCGGACGCGATCTCTTCGAACGGCGAGATCGTGGCTGTCGTGCTGAGCACCGCCGATCGCCCGAAAGATGTCCACTGTGGACCCGTCGGCGGCCCGTTGGAACGAGTGAGCGATACGGCGCCGGAGCTCGCCGATATTCCTTGGGGGCCGCAAGAACGCTTGTCCTACAAAGCTTCCGATGGCCTGACACTGGACGGACTGCTCGTTCTCCCGCCGGGAAAGACCCGGGAGGACGGGCCGTTCTCCCTGATCGTCGCGCCGCATGGCGGACCGTACGACCGGTACGCGGACGGCTTCATGCTGGGCTGGTACCCGTCGGCGCGGTGGCTGGCCTCGGCGGGACACGCCGTCTTCCTGCCGAATCCCCGTGGGGGGCAAGGTCATGGGCACGAGTTCGCCGCTTCCGTCGCGGCACGGGTAGGGCTGGAGGAATGGAGCGATCTCGAGGCCGGGATCGATCTCCTCATCGCGGAAGGAGTGGCCGACCCGGAGCGGCTCGGGATCGCGGGCTGGAGTCACGGCGGATACCTGACGGCCTGGGCCGTCGGGCAGACCCGCCGGTTCGAGGCGGCGCTGATGGGGGCCGGGATCTGTGACTGGGGAATGCTCGCCGCGACCGGTGAATTCGGCCCCTTGGAAGCCGGGCTCGGCGGAAGTACCGGATGGGAAGGGACTGGTCCGCACCGGCACGATCAGCTCAGCCCGATCTCCTACGCGTCGAAGGTCGAGACCCCCGTGCTGATCGTGCACGGTGCGGACGACACGAACGTCCCGTTGTCCCAGGCGGAATTCTTCCACCGCGCGCTACGGCACTTCGGCGTCGAACACGACCTCGTCGTGTATCCCGGTGAAGGGCACAGGATCTCCGAACGGGAACACCAGCTGGATCTGCTCCGACGCACCCGCGAGTGGTTCGCGCGGTTGCTCTAGCCTTGCGGTTCGCCGGGGACGTACGTGCCGAAAGTCCATTCGTAGCCTTCGAGGTCGTCGACGCGGCAGCGGTAGTTGCCCCATTCGGTGTTCACCGGTTCCCAGACCGCCGTCGCGCCGGCTTCGAGGGCGGAGGCGAACACGGCGTCCACGGCTTCCTGCGTCGGAAGGCTCACGTAGAGGCCGTGGCCGACGGTTTCGCCCTTGCGTGCCGGGCGGTCGCAGTCCTCCTCCGCGCTGAACACGATGATCCGGACTCCGCCAAGCCGCAGTTCCGCGTGCAAAATCAGGCCCTTGTCGTCGGGGTACTCCGTGGTGGTCTCGAAGCCGAAGGCGCGTTCGAGCCAGCGGAGGGCCTTGGGGGCGTCGTTGTAAGCGAGGTAGGAGTGGAGGGCGGCGGTGCGTTCCTGGGTTTCGGTCATGGGCACAGCCTCGCAACCGACGCGGACAACCACGGTCCTCGATTCCCACCGGATTCTTCACCAGAGCAACCGCAGACCGAGCACGGTGATGAGCGCGCTCGACGCCAGCGCCGTCACCAGCCGCCCCCGGCGTCCGGTCAACGCTTTGCCGAGTACGGCGCCGCCACCCGCGAGGAACAATTGCCAGCTGGCCGAAGCCGCGAACGCCGCGGCCACGAAGACCACGTGTTCCGCTCCGCTCGCCGCGGCCATGTCCTCGCTGCCGAGTACGAGCGCCGCGAAGTAGACCACCGTCGTCGGGTTCAGCAGCGTGATCCCGAGCAGGCTCACGTAGGCCTTCACCGGCCCGATCGTGACCGGCTGCGTGACCTCGGCTTTCGCGGAGTCGCGGAAGTTCCGGATTCCGGTGAGTCCGATGTGGACGGCCAGTGCGAGCAGCACCACGACCGACGTCCAGCGCAGTGGTACGGCGATCGGCTCGATGACGGGGATGAGCCCCCCACCGCCGAGAACCGCGACCAGCGCGTACAACCCGTCGGCCGTGGCGACGCCGAGCGCGGCGTACGCGCCGATCTTGAGCCCCGATCTGGCCGTCAACACCACCAGATAGGTCGCGACCGCGCCCACCGGGATGGCGATGCCATACCCGGCGAGCAGGCCCGCGACGAGCGCGGCGCTCACGGCCGGACTGGTGTCGTCCTCCGCCAGGACCCGGCCTGCTGCTGCACCCGCACCCGTCGGACGACGGAGGACGGGGTCAGGAAGGCGAGGGTCGAAGTCATGGGAGAAGGATGCGAACGGACGGCGCCCGGCGCAACACATTTATGAGCGAGGTGGGTTTCGGGCCGTCAGGAGTCAAGGGGGTCGTGAGTGGTAAGTGTCGTTCTAACGACACTTACCACTCACGAGAGGGCGGGCTGCAGAGCGGCGTCCAGATCAGCCAGCAGCTTGGCCTTCGGCCGGGCTCCGACGGTCGTCCACACTGGACGCCCGCCCCGGAAAAGGATCAGCGTCGGCAGCGACATGACCTGAAAATTCCGTGCCGTGAGCGGGTTTTCGTCGGAATTGAGCTTGCGGATGAGCAGCGATCCGGCGCGTTCCTCGGCGATCTCCGCGAGCACCGGCGCGATCATGTGGCAGGGCGGGCACCATTGCGCCCAGAAGTCCACCAGGACGGGCGTGTCCTGATCCAGGACGAGCTCTTGGAAGGTTTCGTCGGTGACGACGGACAGGGACATTCAGGCCTCCTCGTTTCGCGGCGTGACGACGCACGGTCCCGGCGGCGTTTTCAGCGCGCCCGCCAGCTTGGTCAGCAGGCTTTCCCGTACGTCGTTGAGCCGGGCCAGACAGGCGTCCACCTCGGCGAGTTTGCGTTGGTAGACCTCGATCGAATCGGCGCACGAGTCACCGGTCTCGTGCCCGGCGCGCAGGCACTCGACGAACGGCCTGGTGTCTTCGAGGCTGAGCCCGACAGCTTGCAGCGTCAGGATCTCGTTCACCAGACGGTAGTCGTCCTCGTCGTACTCCCGGTAGCCGTTCGACGCGCGCCGTGCGTCGAGAAGCCCTTGTGACTCATAGAAACGCAGCGCGCGGGTGGTGGTTCCGGTGCGCGCGGCGAGTTCGCCGATCCGCATGGAGCCGAGCGTAAACCTTGCCCTTGGCGTCAAGGCAAACGTTCAGTCGTCGAGATCGACCCGGATGGTGAGGAGGTTCGTGCCGATCGCCCGAACGGCGGCGCTGTTGACCGTGGGCAGGGTCTTCAGCCGGGCGCGGGGGTCGTCTTCGGGGAGCAGGCGCGCCGTACCGGTGTGCCACCGGCCCTTGAGCCGGACCCGGACCCGCGGATCGGCCTGGATGTTGCGGACGTACTGCGACTTCTCACCGAATTCCGAGACGATCCAGAACGAGCGGCCCACCCGGCGGCCACCGATCGGCGTCCGCCGGGGCTCCCCGGATCTGCGGCCCGTGGTCTCCAGGACCGGCTGGGACGGCAGGCGGACGAGGATCGGGTTGCCGACATGGCGCTGGAAGGTGGTGGCCACGCGGTGCTTGATCTCGTGATAGCGGGACATGGTTCCAGGGTGCCCTACGCTCGCGCCATGGTGAACGAGTCCGACGTGGACCTGGGGGACGGGACCACACTGCACACCTACGACACGGGCGGGGCCGGCCGGGTGGTCTTCTGGCACCACGGCACCCCGAACATCGGCGCCCCGCCGGTCCCGCTGTTCGCGGCCGCCGAGCGGCTCGGGCTGCGGTGGGTCTCCTACGACCGGCCCGGTTACGGCCGTTCCTCGCCGCGGCCCGGCCGAGACGTCGCGTCGGCGGCGTCGGACGTCGAGAAGGTCGCCGATGCTCTGGAGATCGAGCGCTTCTCGGTCTTCGGGCATTCGGGAGGCGGCCCGCACGCGTTCGCCTGCGCTGCCCTGATGCCGGATCGAGTGACGGCGATGGTCTGCGTCGCGAGTCTGGCCCCGTACGACGCCGAGGGGCTCGACTGGTTCGCGGGGATGGGCCCGGCGGGAGCCGGCTCTCTGCGGGCAGCCGTGGCGGGCCGGGCGGAAAAGGAGCGGTACGAGGCGACCGCCGACTACGACGCCGACATGTTCACCCCGGCGGATCACGCGGCCTTGGCCGGTGACTGGAACTGGGTGCTCGACGTGGTCGGTCCCGCGGTCGAGGGCGGGCCAGGCGCGCTGATCGACGACGATCTCGCGTACGTCGCACCGTGGGGGTTCCAGCCGTCCGACGTCCAGGTCCCGGTTCTGCACCTGCACGGTGGCGCGGACCGGATCGTGCCGGCCGCACACGGCGAATGGCTGACCCGGCAGTGCGCCACGGCCGCGTCGCGCGTCTTTCCCGAGGACGGGCACGTGTCGGTCCTCCGGCACGGGGAGGCCGCGCTCGAATGGCTGGCCGAACGCGCGTGAGCTGCGACGTCGTCCTGATCCGGCACGCCGAGTCCGTTCCGCCTTCGCCGGGAAGGCCCGACGACCCCGAGCGGCCACTGACCGCGGCGGGCGTGGCGGCCGCGGTCAGTGGCCGCGCACGAGCTCGCCGCGATGAAGCCGACGGCGGTCGTGTCGAGTCCGTACCGGCGAGCGGTCGCGACGGTCGAGCCCGCGGCCAGGAAGGCCGGGCTCGAAGTCACGACCCGCTGGGAGCTACGCGAGTGGGACTCGGGCTTGGAGCCGACACCGGACTACGCCGGGCACTACGAGCGCAGCTGGGTGGATCCGGATTTCGCGCGGCCGGGCGCCGAGAGCCTGCGGCAGCTGACGGCACGCGCGATGGCCGCCGTCGATCGGCTCGCCGAGGAGTATGACGGCGGTGTCGTGCTGGTGGGCAGTCACGGGACCTTCGTGTCCCGCTTGCTGGCCGGTGTGCGGACGGGGATCGGCTGGCCGTTCT
This sequence comes from Amycolatopsis lurida, assembly GCF_900105055.1. Classification (NCBI taxonomy): domain Bacteria; kingdom Bacillati; phylum Actinomycetota; class Actinomycetes; order Pseudonocardiales; family Pseudonocardiaceae; genus Amycolatopsis; species Amycolatopsis lurida. Next base: position 3,032,545 of record NZ_FNTA01000004.1, on the reverse strand, counting down.
CCCGGGACATGCCGATGCCCGCCATCCACCGGCTGCGCCGGCCCCACGAGCACTATCCGGCGCCGAAAGCGGCGCGAAGCGACCTCTCGTAGTCCTGTCGCGAGAACGTCAGCTCACCGATGCTGCCGTAATCCCAGTCCCGGTACGTATTGCGCAGACCCGACCACATCACCGTGTCCTCGCCGAGCGCGATCTTCGCCACCAGCGCCCAGCAGTCGTCGATACCGCAGGTGCACCCCAGCAAGAGGTGCTCGTCGTCTTCGACGCCGTGTGGAACGCGATCCGGCGCCCCGCCGAGCAGATGCTCGGCGGAAAGACGCGTCGAGGGAGCGTAATCCCCGGCGAGCAAAGGGGCGGGCTCCGACGGGCATTCCTCGATGCGCTCCTTCTGTTCCGCGAGCGCGCCGGGAAGTTCGGCTTCGCGCACCAACTCCAGGAAAGAAACGCCGTCGATCAGGAATCGAAGCGACGTTTCCCGCTCGGCCGGTCTCCGGGAGACCCTGCGGAACTCGATCGAACGCATGGGCGCCACGGTAACCGCCGGTGCCGGGGTAACGGGGGTTCTGGCCGGTTCAGGCCGCGGGCCGTCCCGCGCCGGTGTAGTCGTCGCCCTTCGAGTGATACGTGTGGATCTGGACGGCCTGGCCCTCGGTGGGCGCGTTGATCATCAGCCCGTTCCCGAGGTACAGCCCGACGTGGTGGATCCGCGTCGCCGGGTTCCCGTAGAACACGAGGTCCCCGAGTTTCGGCTCGCCGGGCACCTGCGGCAGCGCCCGGAACTGGCTGTCCGCGGTCCGCGGGAGCGAGATCCCGGCTTCGTCGTAGGACTTCTTGGTCAGCCCGGAGCAGTCGAAGCCCGCCGCGCCCGCTTCGGGGCCGTTGCCGCCCCACACGTACGGGAGACCCAGCTGACCCAGGGCGAACCGGGTCGCCTTCACGGCCGGGCTGGCGGAACGTGCCGGATCGAGGGACAGGGTCGCGTACAGCTGAGCGTTGCCCAGGACCCGCTGGCGGAACAGTTCGGCGTCGTTGCCCTTGCCGCCCTGGTAGCCGGCGATGGCCTTCCACCAGCCGTTGCCGCCGCCCAGGTCGGCTCCGGAAGCGCACAGGGCGCGGCCGGCGGCGACCGAGGCGGAGTCCGGATCGGTGAGCGCGGGTTTCGCGATACCGGGGATCGACGCGCCGTGCTTCTTCCACTGCTGCGCCGACAGGCCGAGGGGGTTGTCGCCGCCGCGCCCGTGGTTCGAGCTCGCCGCGCCGATTCCGGCGAGGGTGACCCAGGACAGGTGGCAGTTCGGCTGCTCGCCGCGCAGGGCCAGTTCGCCGTTCGCGTACCCCATGAGCGATTTCGCCGGGATGTCGAGCGCCCCGGCGAGCTTGTTCGCCCACTCTTCGAGCGGCCGGGCGCCCTTCGGCGTCTCCTGCGCCTTCACCGGTGCGCTGACTTCTAGCACCGACGGGCCCGCGCCGCCGCCGACGGTGGCCGGATCCTGCTTGGCGGCCGGAACGGGAATCGGCTGGCGCCCGTCCGCGGGTGCGGGATCGTTGCCGCCCGCGAGCAGCCAGCCCGCCGTCGCGAGCCCCGCGACCAGGGGGAGGGCGACCAGGCCGCGCATCGCCACGCCGTGTGCCCACGACTTCTTCCGGCTGGTTTCGGGCGCGCTCGGGGCCGGGTCGGGCTCAGTCACGCCGTCCAGGTTATTGGAGACCACCTCTGCGTAACGAGCGAACGCCTTGCACGTTAGGGGGACTCTCATATTCTGGACGAATGAGTGAGACGGGAGCGCTCGACGCAAGGCGTCTGGGTGCCACGCTGTCCGGCCGGTACGCCGCGATCCAGGTTGTGGCGAGTACCGGGTCCACCAACGCCGACCTGCGGGAAGCCGCCACGCGGGGCGCCGAAGACCGCACTGTGCTGATCGCCGAAGAGCAGACGGCCGGTGTCGGCCGCCGCGCGCGGCAGTGGGCCTCGCCGAAGGGGTCGGGCCTCTACATCAGTGTCCTGCTGCGTCCCGGCGGCGTTCCGTTCGCCAATTTGGGGTCACTTTCCGTGGTCGCGGGCCTCGCGGTCCGGGAGGTCGCCGCGGGCCTCGGCGTCGACGCCGTCCTCAAGTGGCCGAACGACGTCCTCGCCGGGCCCGAGCGCGCCAAATGCGCGGGCATCCTGGCGGAGGCCGTCGCCGGTGACGACACCACCGTGATTCTCGGTATCGGCCTGAACGTGCTGCCGCTCGGCGAGAACGTCCCGGCCGGGCCCGGCGGCCTGCCCGCGACCTCGCTGGCCGAGCAGGGCGCGACGGAGACCGATCGCGCCGAGATCGCCTCGCGGCTGCTCACCGGTTTCGACGAGCTCGAACGCCGCTGGCGGCTCGCCGGCGGGTCACTGGCCGAAGCCGGACTGCTCGGGGACTACCGCCGGTACTGCGCCACGCTGGGCCAGGACGTCGAGGTCCAGCTGCCCGATGGTTCGGCGCTGACCGGACGCGCCGCCGACATCGATCCCGCCGGACAGCTCCAGGTCGACGTTCCTGGTGGTGAGCGGTACACGGTGTTCGCCGGAGACGTCGTCCACGTGCGGCCCGCCAAGGCCTGATCCGTGCGTCTCGTTTTCCGGCGTCTCCTCTTCCGCCGGGACCGTTCGCCGGTACGGTGAGCTCACCAGCGCCGAACACACTTTGGGAGCGTCCGTCGTGGCCTATCCGGACGATTTGCTCAGCGAAAACGAGCACGTCGTGGTGCACAGTCACCCGCATTTCAAGATGCTGATCTTCCCGTTCCTCGCGCTGATCGTCACGCTCGGCGTGGGGATTTGGCTGGCCGTCGTCGCGAAGGACGCGACCGCCCCGTGGGACCTGATCGCCGAGATCGCGATCGCGGCGGTCGGGCTCGGTCTCGTCGTGTGGCTCTTCCTGGCGCCGTTCGTCCGCTGGCGGACGACGCATTTCATCGTGACCACGGACCGGCTGATCGCCCGCGAGGGGGTGCTCAAGCGGACCGGGATCGACATCCCGCTGTCGCGGATCAACAGCGTCCAGTTCGAGCACGGGCTGCTGGACCGTGTGTTCGGCTGCGGCACGCTGGTGATCGAGTCCGCTTCGGACGAACCGCTGAAATTCGACGACATCCCCAAGGTCGAGCGCGTGCACACGGTCATCTACCGCGAAGTCAACGACAACCCGTACGACGACTTCGCGCCGGGTGCCCCCGCGCCCCAGCAGACCGAACCGCTTCCGCCGCAGGGGCACCCGCCGCGCGGAAACCGGCGCCGCTGATGGGCACGCGAGAGCTGGGGCTGCCCGACCGCGTCCCGTCGGCCGCCGCGTTGCCGGAGCGGGTGACGATCTGGGAGGTCGGTCCGCGTGACGGTCTCCAGAACGAGAAGTCGATCGTCCCGGTCGAGGTCAAACTGGAGTTCCTGGACAAGCTCGCCGGCGCCGGGCTGACCACGCTCGAAGCAACCAGTTTCGTGAGCCCGAAATGGGTGCCGCAGCTGGCCGACGCCGAGCAGCTCCTGGCCGGACTCGAAAAGCGCGAAGGCGTCCGGTACCCGGTGCTCGTCCCGAACGAACGCGGGCTGGACAGGGCGCTGGCGGCCGGGGTCTCGCATATCGCGATCTTCGCCAGCGCCACCGAAACCTTCGCCAAGAAGAACCTCAACTCGACGGTGGACGATCAGTTCGCGATGTTCGAGCCGGTCGTCACCAGGGCGCGGGCCGAAGGTCTCGACGTCCGCGGGTACGTGTCGATGTGCTTCGGCGACCCGTGGGAGGGCGCCGTCCCGGCCGAGCAGGTCGCCGGAGTGGGTAAACGGCTCCTCGACCTCGGCTGCTCGCAGCTCTCGCTCGGGGACACCATCGGCGTCGCCACCGCGGGACAGGTCGAGGCGCTGATCGGGCAGTTCGCCGACGTCGGCACCCTGGCCGTCCATTTCCACGACACCTACGGCCAGGCGCTCGCGAACACGCTGGCCGCCCTCCGCTGCGGTGTGTCCACTGTGGACTCCTCGGCCGGCGGGCTCGGCGGCTGCCCGTACGCCGAATCGGCCACCGGGAACCTCGCCACCGAAGACCTCGTGTGGATGCTCGACGGCCTCGGCGTCGAAACCGGTGTCGACCTCGACGCGCTGGTGGCGACGAGCAAGTGGATGGCCGGGAAGCTGGGCAGGCCGAGTCCGTCCCGGGTGGTCAACGCGCTCGCCGGATGAGGTTCGCGGAACTCGCGGACGAGCCGCCCGCGCGGGCCTTGCCGCGCTTTCGGGTATCCGCCGACGAGACCGCCGGTCGGCGCTAAGGTCGTAACGCGTCCTGTCCGCTGCCTCCCCCGTCCACCGGTGGGGTCCGATTCCTTGGGGGAGGTGCGGTGACCGATCCGAGCGAGGCCGGAACGGGCCCGATCCGGCTGCCCGCCGAATACGACGCCCCGACCCCGCCGCACGGGGCACGCGCTCCGTACGCGCCCTCGCCGTGGCCGCCCGCGGTGGCGCCGCTGCGAGTGCCGTTTCCGCCCCAGCCCGCCGCTCCACCTCCGATGGGGGCCTTGCGGACCGAGCGGGAGAGCGTGATCGCGCTGTTCCTCGTGCACATGTTCCCCATCGGGCATCTGCCGGTCGCGATGGGCAAACCCGCGCGCCAGTTGCCGCTTCCCGAGGGCGGTTCCGGCCCGCAGGACCATCCCGAGGCGGACGTGCTCGACGACCTGGACGCGTTGTCCCACGTCAGCAGCGGTTTCCGGCGCTCGCCGACGGCTCCGGGCGTCACGCCCCCGGCCGAGTTGACCAGGGGCCACGATCCGTGGGGCGGAATGTCCGAAGAGGACTGGAAAGCGCGTTTCGTGACTGAGACGGGCTACCTGTGGCCGGACGACGCCCTTCCGGCGAGGCCCGTGATGCTCGAAGTGGGCACCCTTCTCGACCGCTTCGGGGATCAGCACGGCCGGCTCCTCGCCGAGGACGCGACCTTGTTTTCGATGCGTTCGCTGCCACCCGATCAGATCACCTCGTACCGGCGTTACCGCGTCGTGCGGGCGCTGCCGGTCTGGCGCTCGGTGACCGCCGGATGGTTCGGCCAGCCCGGCGGCGGGGTGTGCTTCCGCACCGTGCTGGGCGCCGATGAACTCGTCACGCTGGGCTTCCTGGCGGACGTCACGGGGGAGGTTCGGTGAACACGGGAACGATCCTGCGGTGGCTGGCCGCACTGGGCGTGCCGCCCGAAGTGGTGTCGGTCGGTGCGGAGACGGACAATGCGTGGTGCCTCATGCGCACCGAGGAGGAAGGCGCCGAGCCCGCCTGGGAGGTCTTCTGGCGGGAGCAGGGCAACCGGTACGACTGGGCCCGGTTCACCAGCGAGCAGGTCGCCTGCCACTACCTCTTCGGACGTCTCGCCTGGTCGCAGGTCGCGCGCGGCGCCGTCGGCCTTATGCCCGGGGCGCAGTGACCCCCGTCTTGGCGAGGAGTTGCGAAAGCCACTTTCGCAACGTTGAAGGTTGCGAAAGTGGCTTTCGCAACCCGGCCCGCCGCCCGCGCCTAGCCAAAGGTATGTCCCGAAAGCCACTTTCGCGACGTGTCACCCGCGCGGTCAGCGCTCCAGGATCGCCAAGACCTCGTCGTGCAGCAGACCGTTCGTCGAAAGCGCCGAGCCGTTGTCGTAGCGCGCTTCGCCGTTCAGGTCGCTGAAGCGGCCACCGGCTTCGGTGATCAGCACCTGGGCCGCGGCGACGTCCCACGGGTTCACGATGCATTCCGCGGTGACGTCGAGCGCGCCCTCGGCGACCAGGCAGTGGTGCCAGAAATCGCCGAAAGCGCGGCTTTCCCAACAGGCGTTCACGAGGTCGAGGTACTTCTCGCGGGAGTGGTACTCCACCCACGAGTTCAGGTCCGTTGTGGACAGATACGCGTCTTCGAGCGACGCGACCTTCGACACCGAGATGCGCCGCTCGCCGGCGGAGTCGCTCATCCAGGCGCCGTCGCCGTCGGCGGCCCACCAGCGGCGGCCGAGCAGCGGCGCGCTGATCATCCCCACCACGGGCGTGCCATCTTCGACCAGCGCGATCAGCGTCGCCCAGACCGGGACACCGCGCAGGAAGTTCTTGGTCCCGTCGATCGGGTCGAGCACCCAGGCGCGGCCGGTCGCCGCGGTGCCGCCGCGTTCCTCGCCGAGTACCGCGTCGTCCGGCCGGTCCGCGGCGAGGATCGCGCGGATGGCGTCCTCGACGGCGGTGTCCGCGTCGGTGACCGGCGTCCGGTCGGGTTTGCGTTCCACGGCCAGGTCGAGCGCGCGGAACCGGGCGGTGGTGATGGCGTCGGCGGCGTCGGCCAGCCGGGTGGCGAGTTCCAGATCATTCTCGTAGCCAGGCACGGTGACGATGGTTTCACGCCCGGCAGTCGTAGAGTTGGCCAGGTGAGCATGGTGCTACTCGCCGAGGACGACCCGGCCATCGCCGATCCGCTTTCCCGCGCACTCCAGCGGGAGGGGTACGACGTGCGGGTCGTCGGCGACGGGCCCGCCGCCCTCGACGCGACCGAGAGCGACCGGGTGGACCTGCTGGTCCTCGATCTCGGCCTCCCCGGGATGGACGGGCTCGAAGTGTGCCGCCGCCTGCGCGCCAGCGGCACCGAGGTGCCCGTGCTGATGCTCACCGCGCGCACCGACGAGGTCGATTTCGTGGTCGGGCTCGACGCCGGCGCCGACGACTACGTCGCCAAGCCGTTCCGGCTGGCCGAACTGCTGGCCCGCATCCGCGCGTTGCTCCGCCGCCGGGCACCGGACGTGCTCGAAGCCGGGGGAGTGCGGATGGACCTCGGCGCCCGGATGGTCACCGTGGACCTGCATGAGGTGCAGCTGGCGAACAAGGAATTCGAGCTGCTCCGGGTGCTGATGAGCCGCGCCGGCCAGGTGGTCAGCCGTGACGAGATCCTCGCCGAGGTGTGGAACGACCTCGAATCGAAGACCTCGAAGACCCTCGACATGCACATGTCGTGGCTCAGGCGGAAGCTCGCGATCGCGGCCGACGAAGCCGCGGGCAGGGCGGGCAAACCCGGCGGGAACGGCGACGGCGAACGGCGGATCGCCACGGTCCGCGGCGTCGGCTTCCGCTTCAACGCGGAATAGCATGCGCCGGCGCATCCTTCTGGCGATCCTGCTCGCCGTCGCGGTCACCGCGGCGGTGCTGGGCATCCCGCTGGGGATCACCGCGTGGCAGCTGGTCGAGAACCTCAACCGGGAGAATCTGGCCTCCTCGGCCCGCGGGATCGCGGCGACACTCGACAACGAGATCGCCGTCGGCCAGCCGATCAATCTCGATCTGCTCCGCGTGGGTGTCCCGCAGGGCGGTTTGCTGACCGTCCGCACCCAGGGGCAGATGGAGAAGCGCTACGGCACCGATCCCGGCCCCGACGTGGTGTCCGAGCGGGCGCCGATCGCGTTGCACGGTGAGGTCGAGCTGGCCGTGCCCGCCGGGCCGATGCGCACTCGCCAGACCCAGGTCACCCTGCTGGTGGTGCTGCTGGTCGTGCTGTCGGTGGGCACCGGCACGGTGGTCGCGACGGTGACCGCGCGAAGGCTCGCGAAACCGCTGAGACATGTCGCGGATCGTGCGGTCAAACTCGGCGGCGGCGATTTCCGGCCGGATCCCAAACGCTATGGCGTCGGCGAACTCGACATGGTCGCCGAGGCGCTCGACGCGTCCGGTTCGGCGCTCGCGCAGCTCGTCCAGCGGGAACGCCAGCTCGTCGGCGACGTCTCCCACCAGCTGCGGAGCCGGTTGACCGCGTTGCAGCTGCGGCTCGAACCGCTCACCGTCCACGCCGACCAAGACGTCGTCGACGAGGCGAAGGCCGCTCAGGAGCAGGCCGACCGGCTCGCCGAGGCCCTCGACGAGTTGCTGGCCGCCGCACGGGCGGCACGCGAGGTCGGCGCGGAACCGGTGAACCTCCAGGAAGTGCTTCCCGAAGTCTCCGAAGAGTGGCGGCAGCTGCTTCGCGCCGAAGGAAGGCATCTGCGGATCCGCGTCACCGACGGCCTCAGGGCCAGGGCGACGCCGGGCCGGTTGCGCGAGGTCGTCGGCGTCCTGCTCGACAACGCCCTGCGCCACGGCGCGGGAACGGTCACGCTCGCCGCTCGCCGCGGCGACACGGAAGGCACCGTCGTCATCGAGGTCGCCGACACCGGATCGGGAGTGCCCGAGGAGCTCGCGCCGCATATCTTCGAACGCGGCTTCTCCGGCGGCGGTTCGACCGGCGTCGGGCTCGCGCTCGCCCGCGCGCTCATCGAGGCCGACGGTGGACGGCTGGAGCTGTCGAGCAAGCAGCCCGCGGTGTTCAGCCTCTTCCTGAAGGTGCCCCGGCCGGGCGATGTGGCCGAGGTGCGCTGGCCCGCCGAGCGGGTCCCGCGCTAAGACCTCCCCAAGGATCTCCCGATCGGGCAATGCCGTGGCAGCGCGCCGACCTACCGTCGGGGGGTGCGTGCGACGGCGTTCCGCTACCACCCGCCGGTGAGTCCGGTGGCCGCGGCGACCCTGGAGATCGGCAAGGTGGTGGTCACCGTGGGGTTGTCCTTCGACGGCGCGCTGTACGGGTGCCGTCGTCCGCCCGGCGTGGTGGAGCGGATGGAGGCGGAAGCCTTGGATCTGCTGTCGAAGGGCCTGTTCGTCAGCGGGATCGACACGCCGGTCGCGACCGTGACCGGGGCGGCGGGACACCGGTTCGTCCAGCAGAGCGCCGAATTCCGGCCGCCGGACGCCCGGCTCTACCGGGGCATGTGCGGGGTCGGCGCCAGCAGGAACGGGCTGACCCTGACCGGCATCCTCGGCTACCGCCTCGAAGTCCGCGCGGAATGGGCGAAGCGGGCCGGTGAATGCGGCCCGCCCGAGACGGCCGCCGAATGGTGCGAGCTCTTCGGCGGGCAGCTGTCGTCCATCGGCGGGGTGGTCCTGCGGCGGTCCTCGGTGCTCAGTCTCGGTACTCCGCCGTGACCGTGACGACGAACGCCGCACGGGCGGGCAGGCCGAGGCCCGCCCACAGCCCGGTCGGATCGGTTCGCCCGAGGGCCATCCGTGCCTGCTGGTCGCCGACCATGAGGAACTCCGTCCCGAGCAGGATCCGTAGCGAGCGGTCGAGCAGGGTGTGCTCGTCCCGGACCTTGTCCGCCTGTGCGGTGACCAAATAGGACAGTTCGCAGCGCTCCGCCCGCACGGCGCCGGTTTCCGAGCCGGCGCCGTGCAGGGCGAAGAGGAACAGATCGACGCTCGACACCCGCGTCTCGGTCTGCCAGGCGGGTTTCGGCGGATCCAGCCGGACCACCGTCCCCTCCGGCAGATGGGGTGCGATGAGCAGGCACAACGCCTCGTCGACCTGGCTGATCACGGGGTCAGATCAATCCCTCACGCAGTGCGTATGCCACCGCGTGCGAGCGGTTCCGGAGCTGGAACCGGTTGGTCACGTCGTGCAGGATGCTCTTCACCGTGCGCTGCGAATAGCAGAGCTGATCGGCGATCTCCTGCGTCGAGAACCCCGACGCGACCAGCTTGAGCACCTCGGTCTCCCGGCTGCTCATGCCACCGAAATGCAGGCCGCGCGGCTGCAGCACCTGGCGTTGCAGCCGCGAGACCCGGTGCAGCAGCCTGCCGAGCAGGTCGGGCGGCAGCGCGCCTTCCCCGGCCGCGGCCGCCTTGATCAGCCGGACCAGGACGTCGGCGCCCGCCTCGGAACGGCGGGCGACCGCGCAGACGCCGTGTTCGATGGCGCTGAGGATCTCGTTGTCGTCGACTTCACCCGCGATGAGCACGATGCGGGTGAATCCTTGGTGGTGCAGTGCGGACAGCAGTTGCGTCATGGCCTCGTCGAGGCGGTCGGTGACCAGGAGGGCCACCATCGTCGGGTCGGCGGTCTCCCCGTCCACCAGCCAGACATCGTCACGGGAGCGGAGTGTCATGCAAACGCCGTTGTGCAAAATCGGATCGGTGGCGCGGACGACCACCGGTGTCCTGTTCGGTTCGAACATGTGATTCCCATTCCCCTCGAACTGTGCGAGGGTCCCACCCCTCGCGCTACTCACCCTGCCGGGTGAGGTGTCCCGGGCGCATGGGACTCCGGTCCCGGAATTGCCCGAAAAGCCGCCCTTATCGGGGTCGCTTTTTTCAGCGGCCCAATCCTGCTTCGCGGGCGCGCACGATCGCTTCGGCGCGGTCCGCGACGTGGAGCTTGCTGAAGACGTTCGAAATGTGGTTCCGCACGGTTTTCGGGCTGAGACAGAGAGTGCTGGCGATGGCGGTGTTGCTGTGGCCCCCCGCGATGAGCGAGAGGACCTCTCGTTCGCGGACGGTGAGTTCAGGGAACACCGTGTCCGTGCTCGGCTGAGAGTGGTTGAAGAAGCCGAGAACGCGCGTCGCGATATCGGGGCCGAAGATCGCTTCGCGCCTAGCGACGGCGTGAACGGCACGGATGATTTCGTCGGGCTCCGCGTCCTTCAGCAGATATCCGCGGGCTCCGGCACGCATCGCCGAGAAAACGGATTCACTTTCGTCGGCCATCGTCAGCATGAGCACGCCGACGTCCGGCCGTTCGGCGACGATGTGCCGGGTCGCTTCGGCGCCGCTGATATCGGGCAAATGCAGGTCCATGACCACGACGTCGGGACCGAGTGCGCTCGCCGCGCTGATGGCGTGCGCGCCGCTCGCGGCCTCGCCGACCACGTCGACCAGCGGTTCGTTGGCGAGCAGTGTGCAGACCCCGAACCGGAACAGCGGATGGTCGTCGACCACGAGCACACGAAGGCGTTCGTTCATACAGTTCCCCCTGTCTCCCCGACGCGGCACGTTAGCGAGAGGGCCGGGCGGCGGACAACGCGTGGTCCGGACAGCGGACCGGCGAAAATTAAACGCCTGATGAGTATCGCGTACTCGCGGTGGCTCGCCCAACCCATTAACCCTTTCGGCGCAAGTTCGGGTCTCAAGTCCGTGAAGGCCTCCTTGAGGGACTCTGGGTCCCTCAAGGAGGCCTTCACGGACCGGCGGGAGCCAGGGGATAGCAAAGGTCCCTTGCTCCCTTTTTGCAGGTCAGGCGAAGGCGGCGGCGTGCTCCCTGGCCCAGTCGGCGAACGTGAGCGGCGCCCGCCCGAGCAGTTCGCGGACGGTGTCGAACACGATCTCCTCGTTTCCGGCCGACTGCCGTTTGAGCTCGAAGATCCCGTCGACCGCCGAAGCGGGCCAGCCGTACCCGAGCATCCGGGCTCGCGAAGCGGCTTCGGGCTCTTCGATGTACGTCAGCGGTCGGCCGAGCGCGTCACCGAGGATCTCGACCTGCCGCCGAGTCGTGAGCGCTTCGCCGCCGGTGATCGGGTACGTCTGGCCGGCGTGCCCGTCGGTCGTCAGCACGGTCGCCGCGACTTCGGCGATGTCGCGGACGTGCACCAGCGCGGACGCCGGATCGCCTTCGGGGACGCGGACGACCCCGTCGCCGCGCACGGCGGGCAACCAGGCGAACCGGTTGTCCATGAACGTGCCGGGACGCAGGATCGTCCAGTCCGGCCCGGCTTCGCGTACGGCCTGTTCCGCCTCGGCGTGCACGAGGGAGATGGGGTCGGTCTGTCCGAAGTGGACTCCGGTGGTGGAGAGTTTGACGACGTGCGAGACGTCGGTGGCGGCCTCGAGCACGGCTCGCTCTTGGGCGAGCGGGTCCGAGCCGTGTCCGGAGGTCAGGACGAACACGCGGTCGACGCCGTCGAGCAGCGCGGGATCGAAGGCGTCGAGATCGCCGGGGGCGACCTCGGCACGCGGATCGACGCGGGCGCGGGCGGGGTCGCGTGTCAGGGCGCGCACGCGAGCGCCCCTGTCCAGCAGTGCGGGGACGAGTTCGCGGCCGATTTTGCCGGTGGAACCGAGTACGAGGATCATCGAAGGACTCCTTAGTGGTTGCGCCGCAAGGAAACGCGCGGCAGGAAGAGGGAAGCGGCGAGGCCGACCGCCAAGGCGGGGACCATCACCAGGAACACGCCGTCGAGCGCGGTGGAGTAACCGGCGGGACTGTCGTCGGCGAAGGCGTTCGTGAACACCGCGCCGTAAACGGTCAGCCCGGCCGTGGTGCCGAGGGAACGCAGGAAACCGACGGTCGCCGAAACGGCGCCGAGATCGGTCCTGGCGACGTTCTGCTGGGCCGCCATGGAAAGCACTTGCATGTTGAGCCCTGCGGCCGCGCCGAACACGACGAGATGGGCGACGACGAGCGGCAACGGCGTCATTTCGTCCATTGTGGACATAGCGAGCGCGGCGGCGAGGCCGAGGGTCATGCTGAGGATCGGTGCCCAGCGGTAGGCGCCGGTCTTGGCGATGACCCGGCCCGCGACCATCGACGACGCGGCGACCGCGAGGGTCATGGGCAGCAGCAGGAGCCCGGCTTCCGACGGTCCGGCGCCGCCCGCGGTCTGCAGGAAGAGCGCCAGGTAGTTGACCGACCCCAGGAAGACGAATCCGGCGGCGGCACTGGCCAGCACGCTCAGGCTGAACATCCTGGAACGGAACAGCCGGAGCGGGACGACCGGTTCGGCCGCCCGGCGTTCGATGAGCAGGAAGGCGACGAGCAGCACCGCGCCGATCGAGGCCGACAGCGGCGTCGCCAGGGTCAGCCCGACGATCCCGCCGGACAGGACGACGATGCCCGCGAAGTCGAACGGTGCGGTCGTCCGGCGTCGTTCGAGGCGCAGGAATCGCGCGACGACGCCGAACGCGGCCAGCCCGATCGGCACGTTGAGGCCGAAGATCGACCGCCAGCCCGCGAGGTCGGTCAGGACGCCGCCGACGACAGGGCCCGCGAGCGAAGACCCGGCGAAGCAGAGCGAGAACCAGGCGAAGTGGCGGGCGCCTTCGCGTCCCGGGAACAGTTCGCCGATGATCGCGGCGACGGCGACGAACAGGCCGCCGGAGCCGATGCCCTGCAGGACGCGGGCGGCGATCAGCAGTGGCATCGTCGGCGCGAGTGCGCAGGCGAGGGAGCCGAGGACGAACAGCGCGATCGCGGCGAGCACGACGCGCTTGCGGCCGAAGAGGTCACCGAGCTTCCCGTAGACGGGCGCGCTGACGCTGCCCGCGAGCAGGTAGGCGGTGGTGACCCAGGCGAACGACCCGGCGCCGCCGAGTTCACCGACCAGGCGCGGCAGCGCGGTCGCGACGACTTGGGCGTCGAGCATCGCCAGGAACACGGCGGCGAAGAGCCCGACGAGGGCAAGGGTGTTTCGGGCGCGCGGAGGCGCGCCGAGGGTGGTGCTCAAGAGAGAGATCCGTTCACTGGAAGAAACGAGGGAACGCGAGGGACGCGGAGCAGCGCACGAAAGCGGCTCCGGATCCCCGCCAAGACGGGAAAAGGCTCAACCGTCATCCGGATCGGATGCGGTCCTCTTCGCGCTTGGCGATCACCTCGAATTCGTCCCGCTCGACCGTACGAACCCGGCCGGCGTCATCAATGAAGGAACGTTGACATGGATGACTCTAGACAATCACATGTCTTGTGACAAGTACTTAGCGGAGCGGAATGACGTCTTCGTCCGGCTCGTCGCTGTCCCGGCGGCGTTTGCCCAGCTCGTCCGGGAAGACCCACTTCTTGAAACCCCAGAAACGGAAGAACATCGCCAGCAGCATGCCGATGATCGACCCGCTGGTGAAGTCCGCCAGTTCCTGGACGAAGCGCGTCACGTGCGGCACCTCGAGGTCGAAGATGTAGCGCGACGTGTACAGCGGGATCAGGTTGACCACCACGGCGATACCGCTGATCACGAAGAAGAGCGCCGCTTCGTGATGCCGTTCGCGGCCGCCGCGGGTCCGGAAGGACCACTCGCGGTTGAGGATGTAGGACACGATCGTCGCGACGATGATCGCGATGGCCTTCGCCGTGGTCGGCTTCGACTCCAGCACGCTGAGTTTCAGCAGGTACCAGACGCCGTTGTCGACCAGGAACGTCGTGCCGCCCACGATCGCGAACTTCAACAGCTCACGGTGCTTGATCAGCACGGATCGGAGCGGCTCGGGCGTCCTGGAAAGGACGGATTCGACCACGGTCACCGGATCAGTCTAATTCGCGTCGCCCGCCGAACGGGTCGGCAGGGGATGGACAGCGCGGTATATGGCGCTTTGGGTGATTCGGCGGCGATCGGTTCCGGCCGCGGTCTCTGGTCCGTGAAGGTTCCCGAATCGCCCACTCGCGACACCCGGCTGGCCGCCCGGTGGGCGCGGATCAGGCGGCGGAATCGTCGGGAATGTCGGAAATCTCCCGCCCGCCGCCCCGCAGCAGCCGCGGTCGCGCGTCCGCCTCCGGGAAGACCCACTTCTTGAACGACCACCAGCGGAACGCCGTGCCCAGCAGGGTGCCGATGATCACGCCACTGACGAAGTCGGCGACCTCTTGGGTCAGGAGCCCGACATACGGCTGCTCCAGCTTGAACACGTACCGAGAAACCAGCTGCGGAAGCGCGTTGAGGCCGAGCGCGATCGCGCTGAGCAGGAAGAAGAGCGCCGCTTCGTGTGCTCGCTCACGCCCGCCACGGGAGCGAAAGGACCATTCGCGATTCGCGACGTACGAGAAAACGGTCGCCACCAGGACCCCGATGATCAGCGCGGTCACCGGTTTGTCGGTCAGCACGGTGAACTTGAGCCCGTAGGTGATCGTCATCGTGATGACGAAGCTCGCGCCGCCGACCAGTACGAACCGCAGCAGTTCGCGATGCTTCCCCCACATGCGGGCGACGCTACTGGAAAATGCGGTCGACCACTCCGTTGGGCCGCGTGGACGGCTTGGTCTTGCCGGGCCGCGGCGGCGCGCTCGTGGTCGTGGTCGTCACCGGCAGGGCCGGCTCTTGCTGCGCAGGCTCCGACGACGTCACGGCCGGCGAAGGCTTCTTCGACGGAACAGGCCACCCTGGCCGCCCAGGCTTCGTCGTGTCGATGCCGGCCGGGGGCTTCGAAGTGACCGAAGGCAGCGAAGGCACCGTGGTCGACGGAAGCAGCGAGTTGTCGTCACACCCGTGATGCCAGCAGTCGAGGTAGACCTCGGCGGGCTTGGCCTTGGCAGTGCCGAGGGTGGCGTTCACCGTCACCGGGACATGCGCCGGCGGCCGGCCCTTCAGCGTCACCATCAGGTTCGCCCGGCGCCCCGGAGCCAGCGAGCCACGCGAAGTGCACGACGCACCTTCGCCGGTCGGAGTGCATCGGATACCGGAGAAGCTCGACGAGTGGAGAACGCGGTGATCGAGAGTGATCGTCACCGGCTTCGTCGATTCGCCGGTGTTCGTCACCTGGATGGTCATCCGCGGATTGGGGAACCAGGGGAACGAAGACGGCCAGACGCTTCGGGCACTCAGGGAGAGGCCGTCCACGGGCGCGGGCGGCGCCGGCACCTTGACCTTCACCTCGACCGACACCTTGATCTGCGCGCCCGCCGTCACCGAACCGGTGACCACGCTGCCGTCCACGGCCGTCGCGTCGGCGCGCAACCGGAAGGTCAGCACCGCGGTCTGTCCCGGTTCGAGGCCGGTGCCCGTCCGGCAGGTCACCGTGCCGGTGCCGCCGGGGCAGCTCACCGCGATCGGAGCGGGCGCCTGCTGACGGAATCCGGTGGCGCCCATCGCGCCACCGCCTCCGGCGTTGACGGCCCGCACGCCCTTCGGCAGATTCAGCGAGACCGCCACGGGTTCGGACTTCGATCCGCCGTCGTTGCGCACGGTGATCGGCAGATCGGCCGGTTCACCGGGCCTGAGCTGGACACCGCCGGGTGGGGTCGACGCCGTCATCACCGGAGGCACCGGGACCACCGGCGTGGGCGCGGGCGGCTCGGCGGGTGTCGGAGTCGGCGCGGGAGTGGGAGCGGGCGCCGGAGGCGGCACCTGCTGAGCGGGCGGCACCGGCTGCTGCGCCGGCGGCGGGGCGGCGGGCGGCGCCGGGGGCGGGTCGGCCGGTTTGGGAGCGGGCGCCACGGCGGGCGGCTGGACCGACGCGGCGGCCGGGATCTCCTGCGTGCCGCCACCGGCGGCGAGCGCCACCGCGACGGCGGCGACGATGGCCGCGCTCGATCCGGCCACTCCGGCGAATTGGCGCGGTCCGGCCGCGGCGGCACCGGCGGCGCCACCCGAACTCGACCCCGCGGCGGCGGCCGTCGCGGCCGCGGTGACCGCGCTCGCCTTGCCGGCCCCGGTCGTCGCCAGGTAACCGAGAGCCGCGCCACCGAGCACGATCGGCGCGATGATCCCGCGCAGACCGGTGTTGACGTCGGCCAGTTCCGCGGCCAGCGCGCGGCAGTTCTCGCATTCGTCCAGGTGGTTCTCCACCTGGGTCCGTTCGCGTTTGGACAAACCGTCCCGGGTCCAGGCGCCGAGCTTGTCCGCGCTCGCGCGGCAGCGTTCGGCGGAGTTCTCGGCCAGATGGACCTGCAGATAGGCCTGGCGCAGCCCTTCACGGGCGCGGTAGGCGAGGGCGGAAACACCGTTCGCGGTCAGGCCCAGCAGCGGCGCGACCTCGGCGGGCGTCTGCCCCTCGATCTCGGTGTGCCACAGCACCGCCTGCCACCGCTCGGGCAGCCGGGCGAACGCCTTCGCGGCGAGCGTGCGCTCGAGCCCGGCGACGGCGGTGTCGGAGAACGGGACCGTCAGCGCCTCGCCGACGGCACCGCCGACGTCGGACATGTCCTCGTTCAGGTCGACGCGTTTGTCCTTGCGCGTCTTGTCGTAGGCGGTGTGCCGGAGCGCGGTCAGCAGGTACGCGCGGAACGCGGCGTCGGGGCCTTTGCCGCCGCGCAGCGTGTCCAGCACTTTCGCGAAGGCTTCGGAAACGAGGTCGTCGGCCTCGGAACTCGAGCGGGCGAGCTGACGGGCGAGGTTGTGCGCCGCGCCGGCGTGGCGCTCGTACAGGGTTCCGTAAGACGCGATCTTCCCGTCACGCACCTCGGCGATCAGCTCGGCGTCACTCTTACCGGAGAGATCGGCGGGAACGGTGGACACGGGGCTCCTTCATCTGCTGGTTCGGCGGGTCTACTGTCTTAAACGCCCGAACACGCTCAGTGTGACGGACAGGGCGACGCACGTCACCTCGCGGCCCCTCCGATGACCCGGAGAGCGCAACACCTTCACCCGCCCTGGGTTACCGAAGAGTTCGGAAAGATCCTTGGAAAACGCCGTCACGCGCGGCGTGGAGCGGCGTCCCCACCGTGAAGCGATCGCAAGATCGAAAAGATCGGAACGGAAAGGGGCGGTGGGCAGTGGACGTACCGGCCACCGGTGCGCCGTCCGGGGGATCCGACGGGCAAGCCGCCTGGAACCGGTTCGAACGAGATCGCACGCTCCGCGCACTGCGGGCCCGCTGGCGGACGGCCAGCCTGGCCGCGGGCTGGCGTTTCCCGAGTGACTGGGGCCTCCCCGAGGTGGACGCCGTCTGCGCGGCGGTGATCAAGAACGGCCGGGTCGCGCCCGCCGAAATGGCGGAGACCGCCCTCGCGGGACTGGGCCGGGCACGGGCCGCCGCGGGAGCGGGACTCGCCGAAACGCTCGCGGACCTCGCGGCGTTGCACGCCGTACTCGCCGACCCGGACGCGGTGGACGGTTTCCTCGCGCCCGATGTCGACTCGACACCGTCGCGATTACTCCGGGTGACGGCGCTCGCCTGGGCGGACGTCGCGACCGATCAGCTGGTGAACACCGAGGTCACCGAACCCCTCACCGGGCTGCCCACGGCCGCTTACCTGAGGACCCGGCTGAGTGAGCTGTACCGCCAGGCCCGCCGTGACGAGCGGCCGGTCGCGGAGGCGCATACGCTGCTCGTGGTCTCGATGGACTTCAGCTCGGTCGCGGGCTGGCCCCGGCTGACCGGGATGATCCTGGTCGCGGACGCGCTCAAGCAGGTGTTCGACGGCGGGGAGAGCGTCGCCTCGATCGGGCCGTCCGTCGCGGGCGCTCTGGTGCCGAAGGACGTGCGGCTCGCTTCGTCCGGCGTCGCGCTGCGAAGGGCGCTTAACGACAGGCTTTCCGTGGACGCCCAGTTGCGTGACACCGGCCGCCCGCAGATTTCGGCGGTCCGCCTCCCGGCGACTTACGACCTCGCGTGTGATCTCCTCGGCACCCTCGCGCGCTCCTGACGCGGGGGTAGCGTAAGACGTTCTCCAGGTCACGGCCGACCCTGTCGACCAGGGACGACCCGGTTCATGATTTCCTGTTCGCGTGACCCGGACTGTTCCCGCCGACGCCAACGGCGACGTTTCGGCGAGCCGCCCGCAGCATCGACTGTCGCTGCGGAAGTCGCTCGCCCGCTTGTCCGTCCGGCCGAGATCGATCCTGATCCTGTCGGTGATCCCGCTGGTCGCGATCGGTTTCGGTATCTGGGGCTGGCAGCACGAATGGGTGCTGGGCGTGGACAGCGCGGTCTACCGCGCCGGCGCCGAGACGCTGCTGAACGGCGACCCGCTGTACGACGCGAACACACTTCCGGTGGAACCGTGGTGGGCGCTGCTGCCGTTCACCTACCCGCCGACCGCCGCACTGCTGTTCATTCCGCTCGCGATCGTCCCGACGCAGGTCGCCTGGGGGCTCCTGACCGCGGTCTCGCTGCTCGCGCTGGCGCTGTGCGTCCGGATCGCCATCGGCGCGCTGCCGAAGCCCTCGACCGACGCCCCCCGCTGGTGGGCCTCGCCCGCCCGGTCGACGATCGCGTTCTTCCTGGTCTTCCTCGGCCTCGAACCGGTGTGGCGCACGATCTTCCTCGGCCAGATCAACATCATCCTGATGGCGCTGGTGATGCTCGACATCCTGGTCATCGGGGCGAGGGGCAGCCGCTGGGGCGGCGTGCTCGTCGGCGTCGCGGCCGCCGTCAAGCTCACCCCGATCGTGTTCCTGGGGCATCTGTTCATCACCGGCCGCCGGATGGACGCCGTCCGCGGGCTCGTCACCTTCGTCGTGATGCAGGGCCTGATGTTCCTGATCATCCCGCACGACGCGGCCCGATACTGGACCTACACACTGCCCGACACCGGCCGTATCGGCCCGGTGCACTGGGCGGGCAACCAGTCGCTGAACGCGCTGATGAACCGCTTCACCGAGCTCGCGCCCTGGGCGTCGAAGGCGGCGATGGGGATCGGCGCCCTGCTCGCGATCCCGGCGATCTGGCTGGTGCTGCGCTTCCACCGCAAGGGCCAGGCGCTCGCCGCGATGCTGGTGACGGCGTTCTGGATCCTGCTGATCTCGCCGATCTCCTGGACCCATCACTGGGTGTGGGTGGCGCCGCTGGTCGTCCTGCTGGTCTCGCGGCTGCCGAAGACCACACCCGCCACCGCGTGGAGACGCTGGCTCGGCACCTTCGCCGTTTTCTTCGTCTTCATCAGCTGTGTGCTGTTGATCCTGCCGAACGGCCGCAACGTCGAGCTGCACTGGAAGGTGTGGCAGAACATCCTCGGCAGCGCGTACATCTTCATGCCGCTGGTGCTCGCGCTCGCGCTGGCCGGGCGCTGGTGGTACCTGCGCCGGAAGCAAGGCGCCGCGGATACCGAAAAACATGCTGAAGTCGCGTCCGGCGGCTGAGCCCCGCGTCGTCGGGGCCACGCTGGCGGGTGCGCTCGCACTGGCGATGCTCGCGCTCGGCATCGTCGCGTGGCTCGGCGAGTGGCACCTCGGCGCGGACAGCGCCGTTTACCGCGCAGGCGCTCTCACGCTGCTGAAGGGCGAGCCGCTCTACACCCGCGAGGCGCTGACGACCCTGCCGCCGTGGGTGCTGCTGCCGTTCACCTACACCCCGGCCGCGGCGCCGCTGTTCCTGCCGCTCGCGATCGTGCCCGCCGGGCTGACCTGGGGTGTGGTCGGCGCGCTCTCCGTGGTCTGCCTGAGCGTGGTGATCTCCGTGGTCGCCCGAGCCTGCAGCGCCCCGATCACCCGGTGGTGGGTGCTGCCGCTCGCCACGGCCGGTGCGCTGGTGCTGGAGCCGGCGTGGAAGACGATCTTCCTCGGGCAGATCAACCTCATCCTGATGGCGCTGATCGTCCTCGACGTCCTCGTGCTTTCCGCGCGCGGTTCGCGCTGGGCAGGGGTGCTGATCGGGATTTCGGCCGCGATCAAGCTGACGCCGCTGATCTTCGTGCCGCATCTGCTGTTCACCGGCCGCTGGAAGGACGCGCTGCGGGCGCTCGGCACGTTCGTCGCGCTCGAAGCGGTGATGTTCGCGGTGATCCCCGGCGACGCCGTCCGGTTCTGGACCGAATCGGCGACCGACCCCAGCCGGGTCGGCTCCGTGCACTGGATCTTCAACCAGTCACTCAACGGACTGGTGAACCGCGCCTCGGAACTCGCGTCGTGGTCACTGGCGGTGGCCATCGCCGTCGCCGCCGTCTTGGCCGTCCCCGCCGTCTGGCTGGTCGTGCGCCTGCACCGCCGCGGCGACCAGGTCGGCGCGCTGCTGGTGACCGCGTTCTACGGGCTGCTGCTCTCGCCGGTGTCCTGGTCACACCACTGGGTGTGGACGGTGCCGTTGCTCGTGCTGCTCGTGATCCGCCGATCGTGGGTTCCGGCCGCGGGCGTCGCGATGCTGTTCGCGAGCTGCCTGATCATGGTCGTGCCCAACGGCGGGGAGACCGAGTTCGGCTGGGGGCTGGGCTGGTCGCTGCTCGGGAACGTCTATGTCCTCACGGCTGCGATCGCCATCACAGGCCTGGCGGTGCGGGAGCTGCGACGCGGGTCCGCCCAGGTCGTGGCGGTGGCGGCCAAGTAATCTGCACCCTGTTATGGACAAACGAACCGGTCTTCCGATCGTGGGCATGGTGGGCGGCGGACAGCTGGCCAGGATGACCCACCAGGCGGCGATCTCCCTCGGCCAGTCCCTGCGCGTGCTGGCCGCCGGGGAGAACGAATCCGCCGGCCTCGTCGCGGGCGAGGTCGTGCACGGGCACCACACCGACCTCGAAGCGCTGCGCTCGTTCGCCGCCGGGGTCGACGTGCTGACGTTCGACCACGAACACGTTCCCGGCGAACATCTGCTCACGCTCGCGATGGAAGGCGTCACCATCCGGCCCGATCCGGCCGCGTTGTCGATGGCGCAGAACAAGCTCGTCATGCGCGAGATGATGGCCGGACTCGAGATCCCCGGCCCCGCCTTCGCCGAAGTGTCCTCTGTGGACGACGTGATCACCTTCGGCGAAAAGCACTCCTGGCCGGTGGTGCTCAAGGCGGCGCAGGGCGGCTACGACGGCCGCGGCGTCTGGATGCTCGACACCGCGCAGCACGCCCGCGAGACCGTCCCCGAACTGCTCGACGCCGGAACCCCGCTGCTGGTCGAGGAAAAGGTCGTCATGCGGCGCGAACTGTCCGCGCTCGTGGCCCGGTCGCCGTTCGGCCAGGGCGCGGCGTGGCCGGTGGTGGAAACCGTGCAGTCCGGCGGGATCAACACCGAGGTGCTCGCCCCGGCGCCGGGGCTGAGCGTCGAGCGCACGCAGGAGGCGCAGGATCTGGCGCTGCGGATCGCCGCGACGCTGAACGTGACCGGCCTGCTCGCCGTCGAGCTGTTCGAGACTGACGAAGGCCTGCTGGTCAACGAACTCGCCATGCGCCCGCACAACTCGGGACACTGGACCCAGGACGGCTCGAAGACTTCGCAGTTCGAGCAGCACCTGCGTGCCGTGCTCGACTACCCGCTCGGCGTGACCGACCTGATCGCCCCCGCCTGTGTGATGGCGAACGTCCTCGGCGCGCCCGAGGCCCCGGCGATGGGCCCGGACGAGCGGCTGCACCACCTGTTCGCGCGGTACCCGGACGTCCGCGTCCACCTGTACGGCAAGGGAGAGCGCCCCGGCCGCAAACTCGGCCACGTCAACCTCGTCGGCGAACGGATGGAAGAGCTGCGCGATCGCGCGCTGCTCGCCGCGCACTGGCTTTCCCACGCCGTCTGGCTCGACGGCTACAAAATTCACTAGGAGTAGGAAAATGGCGCCGCAGGTTGGCCTGATCATGGGCAGCGATTCGGACTGGCCGACGATGGAAGCGGCCGGGCAGGCGCTGGCCGAGTTCGGTGTCGAATACGAGGTCGGGGTCTACTCGGCGCACCGCACTCCGCAGCGGATGCTCGACTACGCGACTTCGGCCGCTTCGCGCGGTGTGCGCGTGATCATCGCGGGCGCCGGCGGTGCCGCGCACCTGCCGGGCATGGTCGCGTCGGCGACGGTGCTGCCGGTGATCGGCGTGCCGGTCCCGCTGAAGTACCTCGACGGCATGGACTCGCTGCTCTCGATCGTGCAGATGCCCGCGGGCGTCCCGGTCGCGACGGTTTCGGTCGGCGGGGCGCGCAACGCGGGCCTGCTCGCGGTGCGCATTCTCGCCGCGTCCGATGAGGACCTTCAGGCGAAGATGGCGCGGTTCCAGGCGGATCTGGAGCAGCTGGTGCTCGACAAGGACGCCGCTTTGCGCAAACGCGTCGAAGGCTGAATCTGCTCCGTTTCCTCCGATTCCTTGGAACCTGCTTGCGCGCGTATGCCGTCACAGTAAGGTGTCAGGCGGGCACTACCGGTCAGAATCGTCCGGTGGTGGAGGAGGGAGCACGATGTTTTGCTTTGTGATGCCGTCATGACGGCGCCGCATGGCCTGCGTGCCTTGCAGGCGAGAGCGGGAGCTCTGGATAGCCGGCTGGCAACCGCCCGGTACTTCGGTCGATCCGCCAATGAAGCAGTGACAGCGACGGTGACCGGCCATGGGCATCTGATCGACCTTCGTATCGAAGATGCGGCACTGACCAGCACCTGGGCTCAGAAGCTGGGAGTCAGCATTGTGGAGGCCGTGCAAGCGGCCAGGAACGGGGCAAGCGACGCATCGATTCCGGAGCTGAACGCGCTGTTCCACGGGCAGCACGCTGCTCGGATTGAGTTCACTCAGAACACGACTGTGCAGCCGCGTTCGGATCGGACCGTGACGTCGCACCGCAGGCCAGCCCGCGACGAAGCCGATCACGAGGTGAGCTTCGACGAGGTCGATTTCCTCTCGGACGACGAGGAGGATGATCACCGGTGAACACCTATGACAGGCTCTACAACCTGGCCAAAGAGATCGATGCTCGCGTCGCCGCCATAGAACGAGCCGCTGAGAACGGTCGCAAATTGCCGTTGGTCAGGAATATCGGTGCCGGGTTGGGGACGGTCACCGTGGCGGGTTCGGGCTCCTTGGTGTCGATCGAGCTGGATCGGGACGCAATGAGGACGCAGACGGGCGCCAGTCTGGCCGGTCACGTCCTTCAGGCAATCCGTGATGCGGAGAGTGCGGCCTCAACCAGACGGGACGCCATGATCACGGAGGCATCGGGGAGGCGAGAGAGTTGACCCTCTCCGATCCGCTCGGATCTAATGGCTCAGGCTACGAGGTCTACCCGGAGGCACTGCGTAAAGCGACCGAGGAGATTTATCACGCAGGCGGGATCCTGCGTGACTTCGCCGATCACGACTTGAGCGACTTGAGTCTCGGTTCGCACGACGTCGGAATGCTGGGTGATCGGGTGGGCATTGCTCGCTCCTTCGCCAAGATGATCACGGAAATGCAGGATAAAAGCAAGAGAAATTTCGACCGGCTTCTGGCGCTCGGTGAGGCTATGGACAAGGCGGCCGATTACTACGATGCTCAGGATGACGAGTATTTCAAGCGTTTGCGTGATCTTGAAAAGGGAGGGAAGTAAAGGTGTCTTCTGGGATTTCCGCTCCGCCGGAGTATCCACAGGGGGCGGATGCGAAGATTCGCGAATTCGCGAATCTTCCCTTTATCGGCCGTCCTGACATCCTTCAGCTGCTCGACGACGTTCGCGACAGGCTTCTCGGAAATCCTGCTCGGATAGATGAGATGGCCTTCCGGTTTGCCAAGAACAATGCTATGCGTGAAGCTCATGGCGACATGGGCGCCGCTGTGCAGTCCCTGGCGGGAACCTGGTCCGGGCGGGCCGCTGACCAGTTCACTGCATACGCGTCAAACGTGACCAATGCTCTGGAGAAGGAGCAAGAGGCGGTTGCCAGTGTGTCGGGCTTCCTGGTGGAAGTAAGGCAGATAGTGGTCGACACGTACGCTGCGGCCATTGAATTCCTGGGTGTTTGTGCCGGGCGGCTCGCGGCCATTGACGTGAAGGCATTGATCGCGGCGGCGGCTACCGTTGTGCCGGGTTTGAACGCGATAATGTGGTCTGATGTGATCGACACTATCGTTGAGGCATTAGGGACACTGGTTGAATCCTTTGTGAAGTTGATCGGGGATGCCGCGAAGCAGATGAGCGGGTTCGTCGGTGCTGCGGTTGGCTTCGAGCAGCTCGGTACGAATTTTGTCGAGCTTCCTGATCTGCCCACGAACACCGGAATGGACAATCAGAAGCAGTGGAAGATCGAACCCGATGCCGTACCGGAATAGGGGAAGCGTCGTGCGCGCTGTAGGACTTGCCGGTGTGCTCACCTTGTCGGCGGCACTCCTTGCGGGTTGTGGAAGCGGGAAGGTGCTCGACGAGCGGCCGGTGCCGGCGCGGACGGGTCCTGCGATCCCCGTCGCGCCAGTGCGGAACCCACTGCCCTTGGATTTCTTCAGGGCGAACCCTTGTGGCGTTCTCGATCAGCCGGAGGTCGCCGCGCTGATCGCAGATCCGCCGGACAAGGTGAAAGCGGAGCGGTACTCCGTCGGATACGACCGCGCCTGCAAGTGGGACCAGTTCCGCGCGGGCTCGTTGACAGTTGGGATCCCCCGGGCAGCCACTGGCAGTCTTGAGGAGCGGGTGGACCAGCACAAGCGAGATCCGTCGAAGTTCTCGCGGTGGCGTGAGTTGTCGATCAGCGGTCTTCCCGCGGTCGAACAGGTCGAGAACCCGGCGGTCTTCGAGTACAACGGCTCGACGCTCGAGGCTTGCACAGTCGAGGTCGGGGCCACGGACACCGAACTGCTGGAGTTCCGGTACTCCCAGGTCAGCGACGGCAAGTCCGAGTACTGGGGCGATGATCGGTGCGCGGCGGCGCTCAAGGCCGCGGAACTGGTGATCGGCAACCTTCGCGGCCGCTGATACGCATTTCGTCCCCTGGATGCGGTAGTTCGCCATCGAACCACCGCATCCAGAGGACGAAATGCGGGAGGATCAGTCGGCGAGTTGCTTCCGCAGCTCCCGTTTGAGCACTTTCCCGGCCGCCGAGACCGGGATCTGGTCGACGAAGTGGATCGCCCGCAGCCGCTTATACGGCAGAACGCGGGCGCCGACGGCCTCCAGGAGTTGCTCGGCGGTGACGTTCTCGTCGCTGCGCACCACGAACGCGACCGGTAGCTCGCCGACCTCGGTGTCCGGTTTGCCGACGACGGCCGCCGCGGCGACGCCGGGCAGGGTGATCAGCAGCTCTTCGAGTTCGCGCGGGAAGACGTTGTATCCCTTGTACAGCAGCATGTCCTTCTTGCGGTCCACAATGGACAAGTAGTCGTCCTCGTCGAGGATGCCGATGTCGCCGGTGTGCAGCCAGCCGTCGACGAGCACGGCCGCGTTCTCGTCCGGGCGGTTGCGATAGCCGGTCATCACCTGGGGGCCGCGCAGGCATACCTCGCCGCTTTCCCCGGCGGGCAAAGGATCTTCGCCGCCTTCGGCCGGGACGATCTTGATCTCGGTGTCGGGCAGCGGGAGGCCGACCGAGCCCACCTTCCGGGTGGCGGAGCGATACGACGGCGCGATGACGGCGCCCATGGTGACCTCGGTGAGCCCGTATCCCTCGGTGATGATCACTCCGGGGAAGCGTTTCTGCAGGGCGCGGATCATCTCGTGGTTCATCGGCGCCGCGCCGGACCCGATGGTCAGTACCGAAGACAGGTCGGCTGTGTGAAACTCGGGGCAGGCGAGCAAGGCGGCGAACAACGCCGGCGCCCCGCCGATCGTGGTGACCCGCAGCAGTTCGGCGTCGGCCACGTACGCGGCCGGGTCGAAGCGGTCGTGCAGGACGACGGTGCCGCCGTCGAGCAGCGGGACGTTGAGCGCGGCGATGGTGCCCATGGCGTGGAACCACGGAGTCAGGTTGAGGGCGACGCCGGTGCCGATCCGGGACGGCCATTCCTCCGGACCGCCGAGCTGCTCGACGATCACCTCGCCTGAAGCGTCGACAGCAGGGACCGCGCCCAGCCGCCAGCAGGAACTCTGGAGGCTGTTGACCACGACGTTCCGGTGCGGCAGGCACACGCCCTTCGAGCGTCCGGTGGTGCCGCCGGTGTACGCCAGATGGGCGAGATCGCGGTAGATGTCGATCTCGACGTCCGGCCGCTCGTCCGAGTGAGCGGAGTAGAACTCGGTGAACTCGACCTCGCCCTGTGCCAAGGCCTCGGGCGGGTGGACGACGATGCTCAGCCGGACCGATGTCCGGTCACGGACCGAAGCGAGGACACGGGCGACGGGGCCGACGGTGATGGCGGCGACCGCCCCGGCGTCGGCCAGCTGGAAGGCGAGGTCGTCGGGCGGGAGCAGCGGATTCGCCGGGCTGAAGGTGGCCCCGGCGAGCAGCGTCCCGTAGTACGCGACCGGGTACGCCAGGCAGTTCGGTAAGTGGAGCGCGACGACGTCGCCCCGCCCGACGCCCTCGGCGCGCAGGGCGTTCGCGAAGCGGCAGGCCGCGCTGTACGTCTCGGCGAAGGTGAGGCTCTGGTCTCCGTGGGCGAAGGCCGTGCGGGCGCCCCAGCGGGTAGCGGCGCCCGCGAGCACCGAGCCGACCGGGACCTCGGGATAGTCGAGCGACCGGGGGAACGGGGTGAGCTCCATCACTCGAACGTACGGACTTTGCGGTCAAAGACACAAGCGCT
Organism: Amycolatopsis lurida; assembly: GCF_900105055.1. Lineage (NCBI taxonomy): Bacteria > Bacillati > Actinomycetota > Actinomycetes > Pseudonocardiales > Pseudonocardiaceae > Amycolatopsis > Amycolatopsis lurida. Next base: position 3,005,774 of record NZ_FNTA01000004.1, on the reverse strand, counting down.
CGCGATGTCGCACGATGTGAACGAGCGCTAACATCGGTCAAACTCCCAAACGCGGTTAGAAGAGGTGACGAAGGTGTCTGACGGCCCGGGTCTGTACCAGCTTGCCGAAGAGCACGAGGAGCTGCGGGCCGCGGTGCGTGCCCTCGCCGAGAAGGAGATCGAGCCCTACGCTGCCGAGGTCGACGAGGACGAGCGTTACCCGATCGAGGCGTACAACGCGCTGGTCAAGTCGGGTTTCAACGCCGTCCACATCGACGAGGCCTACGACGGCCAGGGCGCGGACGCCATCGCCGCCTGCATCGTGATCGAGGAGGTCGCGCGGGTCGACGCGTCGGCGTCGTTGATCCCGGCGGTGAACAAGCTGGGCACGGTGCCGATCATTCTTTCGGCGTCGGAAGACCTCAAGAAGCTGGTGCTGCCGTCGATCGCCTCCGGTGAAGCCTCGGCGTCGTACGCGCTTTCGGAGCGCGAAGCCGGCTCGGACACCGCCTCGATGCGCACCCGCGCGAAGCTCGACGGTGACCACTGGGTGCTGAACGGCACCAAGTGCTGGATCACCAACGCGGGTGAATCGTCCTGGTACACCGTGATGGCGGTGACCGACCCCAACGCCGAGAAGAAGGCCAACGGCATCTCCGCGTTCGTCGTGCACAAGGACGACCCCGGCTTCACCGTCGGATCGAAGGAGCGGAAGCTCGGCATCAAGGGCTCGCCGACCCGCGAGATCCACTTCGAGAACTGCACCATCCCGGCCGACCGCATCATCGGCGAGCCCGGCACCGGTCTGAAGACCGCGCTGCGCACCCTCGACCACACCCGCCCGACCATCGGCGCGCAGGCACTGGGCATCGCGCAGGGCGCGCTCGACGCGTCGATCGCGTACGTCAAGGAGCGCAAGCAGTTCGGCAAGTCGATCTCGGAGTTCCAGGGCGTCCAGTTCATGCTGGCCGACATGGGCATCAAGATCGAAGCCGCCCGGAACCTCGTCTACGCCTCCGCCGCGGCGACCGAGCGCGGCGACAAGCGCGGCGGCTACATGGCCGCGGCCGCGAAGGCGTACGCGTCGGACATCGCGATGTCGGTGACGACGGACGCCGTGCAGCTCTTCGGTGGCGCGGGCTACACGCGCGACTTCCCGGTGGAGCGCATGATGCGCGACGCGAAGATCACCCAGATCTACGAAGGCACTAACCAGATCCAGCGCATGGTCATGGCGCGCGCCCTGCTCAAGGGCTGACGTCTCGAATACATGAAGGCCCCCTGACGCAAGGAAGGGGGCCTTCATGTATTTCAAGGGCTCGCATTCAGGTGACGAAATGCGCAGGTGAGATGGCCCTTCGGTGAGATGCTTCACGGAAGTGCGGCGATCATGGACCGCCGGTGTCACTCTCGAAAGATGTTCTGGTTCGCACCGGTGTCGTGGACACCGCACGACGAGGCCGAGCTGATCGCCGGCTGGCGGTTGTGGCTCGAACTCGGGGATCGCATGTGGCCGACGGCCGCGTGGGACGGGACGGCGGCCGACGTCGTCAAGCCGCTGCGTGAGCTGGTCGCGGCTTGCGACGAGATCGAGACGGGCTACCGCGAGGCCGTCGACGAGCCGTCGGAGGGGTTCATCCGGATCATCCAGTTCCTCGTGTGGACCGTCAGCACGGTGATCGAGCTGTGGGCCGACGACGAGGTCCCGCTCGACGCCGAGCGCATAGCGTTGCTGCATGCCGATCTGGCCGGGTTCGCGGAGCAGGCCGAGCGGGTGCTCGAGGTGCTGGCCGTCAGCGGGGGCTGGACGGGTCTGGCCGCGGAGCACCGGCGGACGGGTCGCTGAGCGACACCGGTTTCTCGACCCACGCGAACCGTGAACCCGCCAGGTGCTCGGTCAGCGGACGGTCCAGCGAGAGCAGGGTCACCGGGGTGCCGTACGGGTCTTCGCCGGGTGCGATCTCGTAGCCGACCTCGACCACAGACTCTTCCTGCTCGTCGGATTCGACGTCGTGCCGGGTGACACCGTTGTCGATCGACCACGTGCCCTCGAGGGTGCGATGGAATTTCAAGACCAGTTCGCCCGGGGTCGCCCAGGTGAAGCGGGACACCGCGAACTCAGTGCTCCAGCTCGACCAGTACAGCCATCCGGAGCCGCCGCGGCGGAACACCAGGTCGACGGTCTCGGTGCTGCCCGGATGCAGGATTTCATCCGACCACAGGCCGGTCAGCCGTTCGTCCGTCACGGACGCGAGTCTGCCGTACAGGCTTCCTGTCGGGTACCTGTCGATCACGCTCCGGAGGTGCCATTGGAGCCGTCCGGTGCCCTACCGTGATCCGGGTAAGTTGAATATTCACCGACCAGAAAGCTGATACCCGATGTTCGCTCGTTTCAAGGATGTCGCCCTCCTGCTCGGCCGGATCGGTGTCGGTGTGGTCTTCCTCGCACACGGCCTGCAGAAGTGGGAAAACGGGATCGACGGCACCGCGAAGTTCTTCGAGCAGGCCGGAATCCCGCTGCCGACGCTCGCGGCGATCTTCGCGATCGCGGTGGAGATCGTGGGTGCGATCTTGTTCATCGTCGGTTTCCTGACGCCGCTGGTGGGCCTCGGCTTCGTCGTGGTCTCCGTCGGTGCTCTGCTCTCGGTGCACCTCGACAACGGCCTCACCGGCCAGGGCGGTTACGAACTCGTCCTCGTCCTGGCGGTCGCCGGGCTCGCGCTCGGCTTCAACGCCGGCAAGCTGTCGCTCGACCACGCGCTCTTCGGGCGCAAGCGTGAGGCGAAGCAGCTCCAGGACGCCTGACCTCGGCTGCGATGAAGGGGCCTTTCCTGGCAAAAATCGCCAGGAAAGGCCCCTTCGTGGCAGTTCAGGAGGGGAGATCCGCCGTCGTCCGCTCGGCTTCGCGCCGGGAAGCGAGATTGGCCGGATCCGCGTCGGTGACCTGGACCAGATGCGCACCCGCCGCCAGCGGCGTCAGGAATCCCGCGAGAATCCCTTCCTCACCCGTCCACTCCACAGTGGACAGAACCCGGTCTTCGGCGGACAGGCCAAGACCGGTGGCACGCGCGCGGGCTTCGGCGAGGACTTCGTCCACAGTGGACGAGCCCAGTGCCGGAGTGTCGCCGGGCACGGGGAACAGCGGGCTGAACTGGTCACCCGAAAGCCGGGCTTCGGTCAGGTAGTCCAGCGCACCGTCCGGCACGGAACCGGCGGGCAGCCCGAGACCCATCGGGTGCAGCGAGACGACGGCCGTGGCGGCCGCGTCGGACGCGCCGCCCGGCGCGACGAACGCCACCCGCGCGCCCGCGGTCTCCGTCACCACCCTGGCGCCGCACCACCACGCGCCCAGCAGGACACCGGCGGTCTGCCAATGCGACGGCAGCACCACGGCGACCTCGTCCCCGGGTTCGACGTCGAACTCTTCGACCAGCCAGTTCGCCGTCTTGGCCGCCCAGTTCACCGTGGTCACCACGGACAGTTCGACCCGGCTGCCCTGCTTGTCGTCGTAGTGCGTGATCAGCGGTTTCGCGGGCGACCCGAGCACGGGCCGCAGCAGCAATTCGGTGAGGCTCACACCACGACGTTAGTTCACGCAGGGAACGCTCGACGCGGCGAGCACCGGAGCCGCGCCGGGAGCGCCGCCACCGCCGCCCCGGCCCGCCAGGCCGGAGATGAAGCTTCGCACGGCGGCGACATCGATCTCGACGATGCTCTGGCCGTCCGCGCTGCGGCCGTTGATGTTCACCACCGGGATGGTCGTGAACGTCAGATCGCCCGACGCGATCCCCTTCGCCTGCTGCGCGAACTCCAGCAGGTCCAGTCCTTCGTCGAGGACGATCGACCGGCGCACGACGTCCATCAGGCCCGACATCGTCGACGGGCTGGTCAGCGTCCCGGCCGAAAGCACCTGGTTCAGCGCCGAGGACAGGAACGTCTGCTGCCGCACGATGCGGTCGAGGTCGCCACGCGGCAGGTTCTTCCGCTGCCGCACGAAGGAAAGCGCCTCGCCGCCCGACACGGTCTGTACGCCGCGCCGGAAGTTCGCGCCCGAGTCCTTGTCCTCGGTCGCGTGATTCAGGCAGACCTTGACGCCGCCCAGCGCCTCGGTCAGCAGGTAGAACCCGAGCAGGTTGACCTCGGCGTAGTGGTCGATGCGGATCTGCGTCAGTTCCTGAACGGTCTGGACCAGTGCCTTGCGGCCTTCCTGATCGGAATCGCGTTCGAGTTTCGCCTGATCGGTTTCACCCCGATGGGCGTTCGCGTAGTTGGTCTTCGCGACGCCGTAGGCCGAATTGATCTTGTTCGGGCCGCGGCCGGGGATGTCGGTCCAGGTGTCGCGCGGGATCGAGACGCCGGACGGTTTCCCGCCGTTCTTCGGGATGCGCAGGATGATGATGGTGTCGGTGCTGACGCCGGGCTTCTCCTCGGTGCGCAGCTGCTTGAGCACGCGGAGTGGCAGCGGATTGCCCTGCGCGTCGGTCCGCGCGTCGCTGCCGACCAGGAGGATGTCGGTCGCGCCGTCGTCGGCGGGCGGCGCGGCGGGATCGTCGGGCTTGCTCAAGGCGTTCGTCGTGGGGACGTTGTTCTGCAGCTGGTCCTTGGTGACGTACGCGTAGCCCGTCGTGCCGAGGGCGAGCAGGGACACGAGGCCGAGCGCGATCCGCCGGGTGATCCGGCCGGCGCGGCGCAGCGGGCGCTCGGGCACGTCGAGCACACCCGAAATCGGTTCGTCTTCGTCCTCGGCCGGGGCCGATGGCTGCGGAAGCGGCGGATTCCGCGGGTACGGCGTCGGGACGAGCTTTTCGTCACTCTCGGTGTCCGAATTGCCGTCCTTTTCGGACTTCGGCTCTTCGGCGTCCAAGTGCTCAGAACGTTCGTTGACGCTCTTGTCCTCGTCGCTCATCCCTGATCACCTCCCCTGGCGCGGTAGCCGGTCCGATCGTAGGAGAAGGCTAAGCCACCGTGAGGGCGGCCACGCTGAGTACCCGGAATTAATTGACGCAGGGCACATTGCCCGCGACGATCGGCTTCGTGGTGGGCGCCGCCGGAGCGCTGGAGGGCGGCTGAGCCGGCTTCGAGGGCTCCGACGTTTTCGCCGGGGGCGTGGCCGCGCCCTTGAAGTCCTTGCCGAGCAGGACCCGCACTTTGCCGGGCGCGACGTCACGGTCCGCCTCGGCCTGCACCGCGGTGCCGAAGACCTGCTTGATCAGGGCCAGCGCGGCGTCGTCGCCCGGCGCGTGCCGGACGACCGTCGAGTTCCGGGTGCTGAGCTTGGTGTCGGCCGCGAGTTTGAAACCCTTGCCTTGCAAGAGGTTCCGGGTTTCGATGGCCGCCGTGGGCGAACCGGTCCCGTCGAAGAGTTCGACGGTCACCGCTGCCGCGCCCGGCAGGGTGGCCGGAGTCTCGGGGGGCGCGGTCTCCCCGTCGGCGGTCAGTCGGGCGACCTCGGCCTGCACCTGCGCCGGGTCCACGCGGAGCACGGCGGCGCCGCCGATGGTCGCGTCGCCCTGGGTCGGGATGGTGTGGAACTCGACGTTGCCGCTGGTCAGCCCGCGCATCTGCGCGGCGAACTCCGGCAGATCCCAGCCTGCCGACAGCACGACCGACTTCTTCACGGCTTCGATCAGGTCCGCGATCTTCGCCGGGTTGGCCAGGACGTCCGACGAGAGCACCTTGTTCGCCAGCCCGGACAGGAAGGCCTGCTGCCGGGCGATCCGGTCGAGGTCGCCGTTCTGCAGGTCGTAACGCTGGCGGACGAACGCGAGCGCCTGGACACCCTCGACGGTCGACTTCCCGGCGGGCAGGTCCACGCCGGACTTCTTCTCCTTGACCGCGTTGTTGAGGCAGACCTCGACGCCGCCGATCGCCTTGGTGATCTCGTAGAAGCTCGACAGGTTCACCTCGGCGTACCGGTCGATCATCTTCGGCTTGCCGATGAACTTCTCCAGCGTCGCGATCAGGTTCTTGCGGCTGGCGTCCTTGGCCTTGGCGTCGACGTCCTTGAGGTCGGTGTTGCCCTGCTGCTGCAGCGTCTTCGACGTGTCGTTGTAGGCGTACACGTACGCGCTGTTGAGCTTGTGCTTGCCGAAACCGCCGGTGATCTCGACCCACGAGTCACGGGGGAAGGAGATCGCGACCGCCTTCTTACCGTTCTGGGGGATGTGCACCAGGATCATCGTGTCGGTCTGGCGCTCGCCGTCCGAAACACCGGCGTGCAGCATGTCGAGGACCTCGCGCGGCAGCGGGTTGCCCTGCGCGTCGGTACGGCTGTCCTGGCCGACCAGCAGGATGTCGATCGCGCCGTCCAGCGGTTTCGCCGGTGGGTGGCCGTTGTCCTCGAAGATGTTCGTGGTCGCGAAGCCCTGGGACGGGTCGCCGATGAACTGCCAGCCCCACCAGGTCATGGCCAGGATCGTGATCGAGACCAGGCTGAACACGACCTTCACGCCACGGCGGGCGAACACCACGACGCCGCCGCCACGGCGCGCCGGAATGGGTGGCCCGGGCCACTCGGTCACGTGCGGTCCTCCACGAATCTCCCCAGGGCACACGCGTGCCTCGAACCTGACTCTACTGAGTCTCGTGTTAGACGTCCGTAGGCTGGTGAAAGGTTGCCCCGGTCGTGACACACTCGGCCGGTCAGGAAGTAGCAGAGGGAGGATCGCGGCATGCGAGTGCTGGTCACCGGTGGCGCCGGCTTCATCGGTTCGCATTACGTCCGGCAGGTGCTGACGGGTGCGTACCCGAGCTTGGCCGACGCCGAGCTGATCGTGCTCGACAAGCTGACCTACGCGGGCAACGAGGCGAACCTGGAGCTCGTGCGCGAGAACCCGCGCTACCGGTTCGAAAAGGGTGACATCTGTGACGCCGCCCTGGTCGGTGAGCTGATGCGGGGGATCGACCTGGTCGTGCATTTCGCCGCCGAGTCCCATGTGGACCGTTCGATCGCCGGCGCGGCCGACTTCGTGCTGACGAACGTGCTCGGCACCCAGACCCTGTTGCAGGCCGCGCTCGAGGCGCAGGTCGGGAAGTTCGTCCACGTGTCCACCGACGAGGTCTACGGCTCGATCGACAAGGGCTCCTGGGACGAGGACCACGTGCTGGAGCCGAATTCGCCGTACTCGGCGTCGAAGGCGTCCTCGGATCTGCTGGCCCGTTCGTTCTTCCGCACGCACGGATTGCCCGTCTGTGTCACGAGGTGCTCGAACAACTACGGTCCGTACCAGTTTCCGGAGAAGGTCATCCCGCTCTTCGTGACCAACCTGCTCGACGGCAAGAAGGTGCCGCTCTACGGCGACGGGCTCAACGTGCGTGACTGGCTGCACGTGGACGATCACTGCAACGGCATCCAGCTGGTCGCCGACGGTGGCAGGCCGGGCGAGGTCTACAACATCGGCGGCGGAACGGAACTGACCAACCGCGAGCTGACCGAGCGGCTCCTGGACGCCGTCGGCGCCGGCTGGGACAGTGTCGAGCCGGTCGTGGACCGCAAGGGACACGACCGCCGGTATTCGGTCGACATCACCAAGATCTCGCGGGAGCTCGGTTACGCGCCGCGCAAGTCCTTTGAGGACGGTCTGGCCGACACGGTCGCCTGGTACAGCGGGAATCGGTCCTGGTGGGAGCCGCTGAAGAAGCGTGCGGGGGAGTGAAGAAGTGCTGAGCATCCTCGTACCGGGCGGATCCGGGCAGCTGGGACGGGACCTCGCGGCGCTCGCCGTGGGCTCCATCGACGCCACGTCCCCGTCGTCGTCGGAGCTGGACGTGCGCGACGCCGGCCAGGTCGTCGCCGCGGTGACCGAGCTGGCCGCCCGGGCGCGGGCGGCGGGGACGTCGCCGGTGGTGATCAACGCGGCGGCCTACACCGCGGTGGACGCGGCGGAAACCGATGAGGAACGGGCGTTCGCGGTGAACGCCGACGGCCCCCGGGTGCTCGCCGCGGCGTGCTCGTCGCGCGGGGTGCCGCTCATCCACGTGTCCACGGACTACGTGTTCGCGGGTGACGCGACTTCGCCGTACGAGACCGATGACCTGCTGGGCCCGCTCAACGCCTACGGCCGGACGAAGGCGGCCGGGGAGGACGCGCTGCTCGGTTCGGGTGCCCGTTCGTGGATCGTGCGGACGTCCTGGGTGTACGGCAAAACCGGGTCGAACTTCGTGGAGACCATGGCGCGGCTGGAAAAGGAGCGCGACGAACTGTCCGTAGTGGACGATCAGACCGGTTCGCCGACCTGGTCACGCGACCTCGCCGCGGGCCTGATCGAGCTGGCGGGCCGGGTCGCCGCCGGTGAAGGGCCGACGCAACGGGTGCTGCACTGCACGGGCGGCGGGTCGACGACGTGGTGCGGTTTCGCGAAGGCGATCTTCGCGGAGCTGGGCGCGGATCCGGCGCGCGTGAAGCCTTGCACGACGGCGGAGTTCCCCCGTCCGGCGGCGCGCCCGGCGTACGGGGTGCTGTCGAACGCGTCCTGGCGCGAGGCGGGTCTTACGCCGCTTCGGGGCTGGCCTGACGCCCTGAAGGCCTACTTCGCTTCCTGAACCCCGCAATTGGTCACCTACTTGCCCTGACCGTATTTGTGCGCCGGAAGGCCTGAAGGGCAAGTAGGTGACTAATCGCGGAGGTCAGTGCTTCGTGCTCGCCTGACGGTAAGCGGCGACGGTGAGCTCGGCGCACGCCCGCCAGGTGAAGTTCGCGACGTGCGCGCGGCGCGCGGCCGAAGTGGCGACGGCGTGCGGGTCGCTGACGGCCACCCGCAGCGCTTCCACGAGCCCGTCGACGTCCTCGTAGGGGACCAGGCTCGCGCAGTTCCCCGCGACCTCGCGCAGTGCCGGGATGTCCGTGCACACCACGGGGACGTCCGACGCCAGCGCTTCCAGCACCGGGAGCCCGAAGCCTTCGTCGCGTGACGGCAGCACCAGTGCGCTCGCCCCGGCGACGACCCTCCGGAGGTTGACGTCCGACAGGTAGCCCACGTGGCGCGAACGAGGGCCCACCGCGAACGAACCGGGACCGACGAACACCAGATCAGGCAGATCCGGCGCGGCCTCGTGCGCCTGCCGAAGCCAATGCAGGCCCTTCCGGGGCCCGGGGGCGCCGGCGAAGAGCAGGTACTTGTCCGGGAGCCCGAGTTCCTTGCGGCGTTCCGGGTCCGGCGGGCGGGCGGTGAACCAGGCCGGGTTCACGCCGAGCGGGGTGACGATGATCTTGCCGCGGTCCACGTCGAGCCGTTCGGCGATCTGGTCGGCGACGGCGTTGGTGGGCGTGCAGATCGCGTCGGCGAGCCGGGCGCCGCGCCGCACCAGCCGCGGCAGTTCGTGATCGCTCGGCGCGAGCTCCTCGGGAGCGTCCAGAAAGGCCAGATCGTGGATGGTCACCACGCCCGCCGCGCGGAACCGGCCGGGCAGGACGAAGTTGGTGCCGTGCACGACATCCGTCGGACCGGCGAACAGTTCCACCGGCGGCAGTTGCGAACGCAGCCACGCCTTGCGCAGCAGCCGCGCCGCCACCGGCATACCTCGTGCCCGGACGCCGTGCGGGAGCACGTGCCGCAGCCTTCGCCAGCCGCGCAGCGTGAACGCGACCGCGCGAGTGTCCACTTCGGACATCGAGGCGAGTTCTTCGGACAGCGCGACGGTGTACCGGCCGATACCCGTCCTGGCACCGAGAAGCGGGGTCCCGTCGAGCAGGACGCGCAAGGGGCGGTCAGCCACGGCCGAGCCTCTGCTTGGCGACCTTGACCACGCGGCCGCCGACGCGCCGCGCGAGCTCCTTCGGGCCGCCGTCGGCGAGGTACTCGCGGATCAGGCCGACGTCGCGGAGCAGCATTTCCTTGCCCCGCACCGGTTCGGAGACCACGAGGTCGCTGGAGCCGGGCAGCCGGTCGGCGGCGGGCCGCGGATTCCGGCAGAACTCCACCAGTGGTTTCAGCGCCTCCGGCCAGGCGTAACGCCGGGCGACCGCGGCCATCCGCTCGACACAGCCCGCGGCGAATTCCTCGTCGTACAAGGCCTTTTCCAGCGCGTCGGCCAGCGCGTCCACGTCCTCGGCCGGGACGACGACGCCGAGCCGTTCCTCGCGGACCAGGTCGGCGAACGAGTCGCCGTCGGTGGTGACGATCGGCAGCCCGGCCCACAGGTAGTCCAGCACCCGCGTCCGGAACGCGAAGGTCGTCTCGACGTGCTCGTAATGCGTGGTGACGCCGCAGTTCGCGTCGAGCAGCCAGTTCTGGCGCTCCTCGTACGGCACCCACTGCTGGTTGAAGAACACGTGCTTGCCGGTGAGCCCGAGCGTGTCGGACAGCAGCATCGTCCGCGCGCCGATGTCCATCTCGGTGACCTCGGGGTTGGGATGCTTCATCCCGAGGAACACCAGGCGGACGTCGCCGCGGCGCTGCCGCAGCAGTTCGATCGCCCGGACCAGGGTCAGCGGGTCGAACCAGCTGTAGACGCCGCCCGCCCACAGCACGACGTGGTCGGTCTCGCCGATACCGTCCAAAGTGGACCGGAGGCCGGGGCCGGTGCGGACCGGCGCCTGTGGCGGCAGGCCGAACGGGACGATCGACAGCAGCGACTGGGTGGTCGGGTCGGCGTCGTACAGGCGAGGCGACAGCCTGCCCATCGCGGCGAGGTGGCCAAGCCAGAAGTGCCGCTGACGTTCCGACGCGCACAGGAAGAAGTCGCCGCGTTCCAGCTGCGCGTCGAGGACCTTGGTGACCCCGATGAGGTCCAGCGCCCGCTTGTCGTCGGGAACGCCCTTGCCCTGTTCGAGCAGTTCGAGGTGCATCGGGTCGTACAGATCCGCGACCACGATCTTGTGCGCGTACTGCTTCTTCAGCGAGGGCGCGAGTTCCAGCACGTGGCCCTGCAGGACGATGATGTCGGCCCACTCGATCGGTGTCTCCAGATCGCGCCGGGTGGCCGCGCTGACCCGGAACGCGGCGGGCGGCGGATCGGCGAGCGGGTTGACCGTGACCAGGTGGACGTCGTGTTCGGTGGCGAGGGTCGTGGCCATGTTCCACGCGCGGATCGCCGGGCCCGCCATCCGTTCGGTGATCGCGTCGCCGGTGATCACCAGTACCTTGCGGCGCTGGCCGAAGAGCGCGTCGATGCCGAACGTCTCGACCAGGATTTCGTGCGCGGCGAGATAACGCGGCAGCGGATACGCGGGCTCCAAGGCCTTGCGCAGCAAGGGAAGCAGATCGGCGTCGGTGCGGACGCGGGCGGCCTGTTCGGCGGCGCGCGACTCGGTGAGCGAGGGCAGCAGTTCGACGAACTGGTCGATCGCCAGCACGCCGGCCAACGTCGTCCTCGGCACCTCGACCGGGCCGGTTTCGGCCGGGCCGACGCCCTGGGCGAGGTCGAACCGGGTGGCGTCGAGGTCGCCGCGCGCGGTCGCCCGGCGGACCGCCAGCGCCAGCGCGGCGGGCAGGGCGCGGGCGAGGGTCTCGTCGGAGAGGTTCTTGTACAGCGCGGCCAAGGCGTTGCGTTCCAGCAGGAACGTCTCGCGACCGGAGTCCGGTGCGTCCACTGTGGACATCGTGGCGTGATGCCGGTGGTAGGTCAGCGACTCCGGCACGTAGCGCACGCGCCAGCCGCGCAGGTTCAGCCGCCAGCCGAGGTCGACGTCCTCGTAGAACATGAAGAACCGCTCGTCGAAACCGCCGAGTTCGGCGAACACCCCGGCGCGGACGAACATCGCCGAACCGGTCGCGAACAGGACGTCCTTGGCGATCTCGTGTTCGGCGGCGGGGACGTCGGCCAAGGGGCTGCCCGCATGGCGCTTGTAGCCCATGCCGAACCAGGTGAGGCCCGCGTCGACGAAGTCGGTGCCGGTGCCGTCCCAGTCGAGGACCTTGCTGGCCACCGCGGCGACCGTCGGTTGCGCGCGCAACTCGGCCACGGCCGCGCCGGCCCAGCCGGGAGCCGGGCGGGCGTCGTTGTTGAGGAAGGCGAGGACGGTGCCGGTGGCGTGCCGCGCACCGAGGTTGCAGCCTCCCGCGAAGCCGGAGTTCACCGGGGACTCGACGAGCTTGACGCCCGGGGCCGCGGCTCTGATCTCGGCCACGTCGGTGCCGCCGGAGGCGTTGTCGACGCAGATGACCTCGAGGTTCGGGTAATCGTGTTCGGCGAGTGCGCGCAGGCAGGTGATGGTGTCGGCCGCTCCCCGGTAGTTGACCACGATCACCGAGACGACCGGTTGCGTTTCCCCCTGCGCCAAAGCCGTACTCCCTGCTCTCGAATGGGGCAAGCTTAATTGCCCGCCCACGCGTCCCAGACCGCGCCTCGGCCCAGTGTCGCCCGCCGCCCGATGGCCCGCCGCTCGAGCAGCGTGCGCGGCAGGCGGGCGGCGACCGCGCCCAGGACCCGGCACCGGAGGCTCAGACGGAAGTTCGGCGCGTCCGCCCTCTGGGAATGACGGAGCCCTCGAAGGGGGAGTACCGCGGTCAGGACCGCGAACTTCACCAGCTGGCGGATCGCCACCGCGCGCGGCGCGCACCGCAGGAGGGTCAGCAGGCGGTTGCGTTCATTCCACAGGTGGAACGGGACCGAGCCCGGCAGGGTGCTCGCACCATGCCGATGGCTGACCTCGGCCTCGGCCCCCACGACGTCCCAGCCCGCCAGCCGCAGCCTCCACGCCGTGTCGGTGTCTTCGTAATAGCAGAAATAGGACGCCGGAACGCCGCCGACGAAACGGAGTGCCTCGACGTTCAGCACGGCCGCGCCCCCGCAGAAACCGAAGACCTCGTCGGCGGGTTCAGGCAGGTCGGCACCGTGGCCGTCGGCGGTCAGGCGGACGCCGGTCGACTGGACGGTCCCGTCGGCCAGCGTCAGCCGGGCGCTCACGGCGGCGGCGAGCGGAGCCTTGGCGAGGGTGTCTTCGCAGGTCGCCAGCCATTCCGGGGCCGGGGCGGCGTCGTCGTTCAGCCAGGCCATCAGCGGGGTGTCCACTTTGTCCAGCGCGGCGGCCATGGCGCCCGCGTAACCGGAGTTGCGCCGCAGCCGCAGCACCTCGGGCTTAGAGGGATGGGCGGCGAGCAGAGCGGCCGTCCCGTCGTCGGAGGCGTTGTCGACGACCAGCGTCCGATGCGGGCGGGACTGCGCGGCGAGGGCGTCGAGGCAGGCGGTGATGTGCGCGGCGCCGCGCCAGGTGACCACGACGACGGTGGTGCTGGTCATGCCAGAGAGAATAGAGACCATGCCCGAACTGGTCGTGCTCGCCGAGCAGCTGCTGGCGCCCGTCCCCGGCGGGACCGGCCGCTACACCGGGGAGCTGCTGCGGGCGCTCGCCGAGACCGCGCCGCCGGGATGGACGGTGTCGAGCGTGGTCGCCCGCCACGACGACGTCGGGGCCGCCGTCGTCGAAGGGGTCGAGGGTCCGCGCGTGCTGCCGATCCCGCCCCGCGCGCTGATCGCGGCTTGGCAGCTGGGCCTGCCGTGGTGGCCGGGTGGCGACGCGGTCCACGCGCCGACGCCGCTCGCGCCCGCGCGGGTGCCGAAGGGGCGGACGCTGTCGGTCGCGGTGCACGACACCGTGCCCTGGACGCATCCCGAGACGCTGACGCCGCGCGGCGTCGCGTGGCACAAGGCGGTGATCGCGCGGGCCGCGTCGCGGGCGACCGCGCTCACCGTGCCGACGCGAGCGATCGCGGACGAGCTCACCGCGCTGGTTCCGGTCTCCGTGCCGCTGCGCGTGATCCCGCACGGTGTGCGGCCGCATACCGGGTTCGCCGAGGTCTCGCTGCCGGAGCGGTACGTGCTCGCGATCGGAACCATCGAGCCGCGCAAGGGCATCGACGTGCTGATCGACGCCGTCGGCCGGATCGGGGTGCCGCTGGTGCTGGCGGGTCAGCCGGGCTGGGGCGGTATCGATCCGGTGGCACTGGCGCGCGAGCACGGCGCCGACGTCCGGGTGCTGGGGAAGGTGAGTGACGCGGAACTGGCGTCCACGTTGCGGGGCGCGTCGGTGCTGGCGATGCCGAGCCGGGCGGAGGGGTTCGGGCTGCCGCTGATCGAGGCGATGGCGGCCGGGGTGCCGGTGGTGCACTCGGACGTTCCTGCCCTGGTCGAGGTGGCCGGGGGAGCGGGCGTGGCGGTCCCTGTCGGCGAGGCGCAAGCGCTTGCGGATGCCCTTCGTGACGTACTGGACCATCCGGAGCATGCGGCAGCGCTGCGTGACAGTGGTCTCAGCCGTTCGAGTGAGTTCACCTGGCGGGGTGCCGCTTCCGCGGTGTGGGGTCTCCACCAGCGCCAGTAGTTTGTCGGTTCCCCACCGCGCGGCCCGTGAGCCGCCGTACCCTCCTAGGGTGACCGAAGACCCTCGCGTGCTGATCGACGCGACCGCCGTCCCCGCGGACCGGGGTGGCGTCGGTCGTTACGTGGATTCGCTGGTCGCGGCGCTGGACGAGGACGGCGCGCGGATCACCGTCGTCTGTCAACCACGGGACGCGGTGCTGTACGACCGGCTGGCGCCCGGCGCGCGGATCGTGCCCACCTCACCGTCGACGTCGACCAGGACGGCCAGGCTGACCTGGGAGCAGGCGACCCTGCCCCGGCTGGTCCGGCGGCTCTCCGCCGACGTCGTCCACTCCCCGCACTACACGATGCCGCTGGCCAGCCCGGCCGCTTCGGTGGTGACCCTGCACGACGCGACCTTCTTCACCGACGCGGTGCTGCACTCTTCGGTGAAAGCGCGCTTCTTCCGCGCCTGGACCGCGACGGCGCTTCGCCGCGCGACACTGTGCATCGTGCCGAGCATCGCTACGGCGGCCGAACTGGACCGCGTCGGCCAGGCGCGCACTGCCGAACTGGAGATCATCCACCACGGCGTCGAACCGGACCGGTTCCATCCGCCCTCGCCCGCCGAGATCGAGGCCGCACGGCAGGCCGTCGGACTCGGGAAAACGCCGTACGTCGCCTTCCTCGGCGCGCTGGAACCGCGCAAGAACGTGCCCGCGCTGATCCGCGGCTTCGCACACGCCGTGAGCGGCAGGCCGAACCCGCCGGCGCTGGTGCTGGCCGGGCAACCGGGCTGGGATTCGCAGGTCGAACGCGCACTCGACGCCGTACCGCACCGGCTGCGGGTGATCCGGGCCGGATATCTGCCGTTCGACACGCTCGCCGGCTTCCTCGGTGGCTCCGAACTGGTCGCCTACCCGAGCCTCGGCGAGGGATTCGGACTGCCGGTGCTGGAGGCGATGGCGTGCGGCGCGGCCGTGCTCACGACCCGGCGGCTCTCCCTGCCGGAGGTCGGCGGGGACGCGGTCGCCTACTGCGGGGTCGGCGCCGGAGACGTCGCGGCGGCCATCTCGGAGCTGCTCGACGCCCCGGCGAGGCGGGCCGAGCTGGGCGAAGCGGCGCTCCGGCGGGCGAAGGAGTTCTCGTGGGCGACGACCGCGGAGCGGCATCGGGAGGCTTACGCGAAGGCTTGGTACCGGCATGCGCAGCGGCGGGCGGGCTGAGGCTCCGCCCCGTACCCGCTGACGCTGGGCGCACGGATGTCCCCCATGTGGCATTGGGGACGCTGGGCGACCCCAATGCCACATGGGGAGCGTCGGATGTCGACGACTCGCCCCTCGCGGAGCGGCGGGGAGCAAGGGACCTTTGCTATCGCCCGGGGTGGGTGCGGCAGGTGGGGTATGCTTGAGGTGCGAGGCCCCGGTGGGGCCGAGTATGAAAGCCCGTGACGCGTCCGGACGGTCGTCTCGCGGGCTTTTCGCTGTTCAGGGCTCGATGACCGAGTCGATGAGCCGGCTCGCTCTCCGGCGCCAGGTGCCGCCCGCGCCGAAACACCATCCCACCGCGTCGGAAATCCACAGCAGGGGTTCGGCGGTCGAGTTCAGATGTTCGTAGGTGAGCTCGGTCTTGGACGGGCGGTGGCCGAGGGCTTTCTGCATCGTCCTGCGATCGTGGAGATCACGATGGTCGCGCGAGTCGAGCACCAGCCGGTGAGCGTTCTTGGCGAGCAAGTCGGCGACAGCGCGTTCGAGGCATTTCTGTCTCGTCTCTTCCTCTGTTTTCCGGGTACAGGCAGCCAGGGAGATGGATGTCGTGACTTCCAACGCGGCTATGCGGTCGATCAGTCGCCTGCGGCGGGGTTCCTTTTCTTTCTTGAAGTGCAGTTCACGTGCGCCGGGAAGCAGCAACGAACTCAACTCTCGCCGCGACGGCGCGAGCTGCGCGGGGGCGACCAGCGTCATGCACAAGAGGTATCGCTGATCTCGCACCGATTCGTCGATGAAGGCGTGCACGGGCATCGGCCCATTCTGCCCGGCGGTGATTGCGGAAAGCAGCGGGGTGCACACGTTCAGTTGCGGCGTTGCAACTGCCGAGGTGGGTGCGGCGCGGTCGCGTTCGGTGACGGGTGGACAATGGCCGCGTGACTGAGCACCCCAGCTACGGCGACGGGCTCGCCGTCGTGACCGTGACCTACTTCCCCGGCGAAACCCTCGAGAAGTTCCTCGACACGCTCGAGAAGGCGACGGACCGGGACGTCCAGGTCGTCGTCGCCGACAACGACTCCACGGGCGACGACGCGCTGGACAAGGCCGCCCGCCGGGACAACGTCAAGCTGCTCAGGATTGGCGAGAACGTCGGTTACGGCACGGCCGCCAACCGAGGTGTCGCGGAACTCGACGACGGCTACGGCTGGGTCGTCGTGGTGAACCCGGACCTCGAATGGGAACCCGGTTCGCTCGACGCGCTGCTGGAGGTGGCCGAGCGCTGGCCGCGCGGTGGTGCGTTCGGTCCGCTCATCCACGATCTCGACGGCACCGTCTACCCGTCGGCCCGGCTGCTGCCGTCGTTCGGCCGGGGGATCGGGCACGCGGCGTTCGGCAAGATCTGGCCGGGCAACCCGTGGACGCGGCAGTACCGGCAGGAGACCGGCACCCCGGTCGAGCGCACGGCAGGCTGGCTTTCCGGGTCCTGCCAGCTGTTCCGCCGCGAGGCCTTCGACTCGGTCGACGGCTTCGACACGCGCTACTTCATGTACTTCGAGGATGTCGACCTCGGTGACCGGCTGACCCGCGCGGGCTGGCTGAACGTGTACGCCCCTTCGTCGAGCGTCATGCACATCGGTGGGCACTCGACTTCGCAGGCTTCGGAGAAGATGCTGCGCGTGCACCACGAAAGTGCGTACCGCTACCTCGCGGACCGTCACCGCGGACTTCTGTGGAAGCCGGTCCTGCTCGCGGTGAAGGCCGGTCTCGCGCTGCGGCTCAAGCTCGAAACGCGCGGGAAGTAGCCGTTCCGGCCACCGGAACTCGCGCGACTCCGCTCTTCGTCATCGTTACCGTCGGTGCATGGACTTCGCCGCACTGGACACCTGGTTGACGGAACGCGCCGGGGAGGACCGATTCTCCGGAGTCGTGCTGATCCGGCGCGGAGCCGAGACACTGTTCGAACACGGGTACGGCCTGGCCAGCCGCCGCTGGTCGGTGCCGAACGCGCCGGACGTCCGGTACGACACCGCGTCGATCACGAAGGTCGTCACCGCGATCGCCGCGCTGCGGCTCGCCGACGAGGGGCGGCTGGATCTCGATCGCCCGATCGGCGAGATCATCGACCTCGATGGCACGGCGATCGCGCCCGGGGCGACGACGCGGCAGCTGCTCACGCACACGTCCGGGATCGCCGACGACGCCGACGAGGAAGCGGGCGAGAGTTACGAGGCGTTGTGGGTCGACAAGCCGGTGTACTCGGTGGTCGACACACGGGATCATCTGCCCAATTTCGCTTACCGGGCACCGAATTTCGCCCCGGGCGAGGGCTGCCGGTACTGCAATTCGGGCTACGTCCTCGCCGGGCTGGTGATCGAGGAGATCACCGGAAGGCCGTATCGCGACCACGTCCGGGAGACCGTGCTCGAGCGCGCGGGGATGTCCGATTCGGGTTTCTTCGACCGACGCGATCCGGCGCCGAGGGTCGCCGAGGGCTGGGACCCGATCCTCGACGGCGAGCGGATCACCGGCTGGAAGCAGAACATCTTCAGCTACCCGCCGATCGGGACACCCGATGGAGGTGCGTACTGCACCGTCGGTGACCTCGTCCGGCTGCTACGGGCGATCCGCGAGGAACGGCTCCTGAGCCCTGCGCGCACGAAGGAGTTCCTCACGCCGCAGGTGCTTCACAGCAGCGGTGTCTGGTACGGCTTCGGCCTCGAATTCGTCCTCGCGCCGGACGGCTCGGTGCGGCACTACTACAAGGACGGCGGGAACGTCGGCGTCTGCTCGCTGATGCGGCACTATCCGGCCGAAGGGCTGGACGTCGCGATGCTGTCCAATGCCACGTACGGCGGGGGAGCGGCGATCAAGGAGATCGATCGGGTGATCACGGCCTCCTGATGCAGGTGCTCGCGCGTGCAAGGAAAGGCCCCTTCATGGCAAAATTTGCTATGAAGGGGCCTTTCCTTGCACGTTTCGAGGGCTAGATGCCGTCCAGGCGGCGCGAGAGGTTCGACCGGCCCGAAGGGTTCTGCTTCACCGTCGGCACCAGGCCGCCGACCTCGTTCTCGACGGTCTCCGGCTCCGGCTGCTCGATCAACGGGCTCTGCACCGGCGCGGCGGGCGGCCGCCGGGTGAGCGGGGTCGTCGCCTGGGGCAGAGGCCTGGTCTGCTGGGGAGCGCCGGGTCGGCGGGGATACGGCTGCGGCTGAGTCGAGCCTTCGCCCCGCGCCGGCGGCAAGTCCAGCCGCGTCGTCGGTTCGGCCCCCGCGAGCGGGTGGTCGTTCTCGGCGATCAACGAAGCCGGTAGCTGAGTGGTCGTATCGGGGTCCGAGGACCGGTCGATCTCGGCGACCACCGATCGGGGGATCTGCTGAGTGTTCGCGGAGTCCATCGGAGACGTCGCGTTGTCCGGTGTCACGACGAAGGCTCCACGCGCGCTTGCGCGTGCGAGCAAGGCGTCCGCCCGAGCACGGGGGTCCATTCCCCTAGGCCTCCCGACTGACCTGGGGCCCTCTGGGTTCAGGGCCGACTGTGTGTTGTCTAGGGTAGGCCCTAGGTGCGGCTGCCGTCAGCAGACCCGCAAACGTCTTCCGACAAAAGTTGGCGGGCCGCCAGTACTCAGGCTTCCATGTCCGAGAGGATCCGCGTGCTGGAGTCCGCCTTGTCCGTGCCGCCGATGCCGTAGATCATCGAGATGTTGTTGCGGGCCCCCGCCTCGACCTCATCGGCCGGGAGCTCGTCGACGTTGCGCCGGTCGCCGCCGTTGCAGAACTCGAGCTCCGTGTCGGGGTACGCCGCACGGATCTGGTCGAACGACTCGTTGATGCCCGGCCCCTGCTCGACGGCGATGTACACGTCGTCGACGATGCGCAGCGCGCGGACGATCCTGGCGCGGACGTCCTCGGTCTGGATCACCCTGCCCTTCTTGAGGACTTGCTGGTGATCGTTGTTGACGATGACGATCAGGTAGCCGGACCGCGCCTGCGCGGACTCGAACAGGTCGAGATGGCCCTGGTGGAGCGGGTTGAAGTACCCGCTGACGATCGAGGCCTTCGCCGGTCGCTCGGTCATCGTCGGTGTCCTCCGTAGGCTTACGGTTTCAGGTGGCCCGCTCACCCTAGCCGAGTGCCGGGTAGTTTCACCGTGTGCTGTTCCGTCCTGGGTACTCGCTCGATCTGGACGCGGTCCTGGGGCCGCTGAGCCGGGGATCGCGTTCGCCCAACGTCGTCCGCACCGAGGCCGGGGTCACCTGGCTGGCCGCCAACACGGCGGACGGCGCGGGCACGCTCGCGCTGCTGCGGCGCGCCGATGGCGAGATCGAGGCGGAGGCCTGGGGACCCGGCGCGGACAGGCTCCTCGAAGGCGTTCCGGCGATGCTGGGCGCGCATGACGACGACTCCGAATTCGTCGCGCACCACGACGTCATCGCGTCGGCGCGGCGCCGGAACCCGGGATTGCGCCTCGGTTCGACCGGCCGGGTGTGGGACGCGCTGGTGCTCGCCGTGCTGGAGCAGAAGGTGACCAGCACGGAGGCGCTGCGGTCGTGGGGCGAGCTGTGCCGCTGGTTCGGAGAGCAGGCGCCAGGGCCGGGCCCGGCGCGGCTGCGCGTGCCGCCGACACCCGTCGCCATCCGATCCATTGTGGACTGGAAGTGGCATCGCGCCGGGGTGGACCTGAAACGGCGGACGACACTGATCGCCGCTGCCCGCGTCGCGTCACGGCTGGAAAAGGCCGTCGAACTGAAGGGTGCCGAAGGCCGGGCCTGGCTGCGGAAGGTGCCCGGAATCGGCGTGTGGACCGCGGCGGAGATCGCGCAACGTGCCTGGGGAGACCCGGACGCGGTGAGCTTCGGCGACTACAACATCCCGTCGATGGTCGGGCACGCGCTGGTCGGGACGAAACTCGACGACGTGGGGATGTCCGAGGTGCTGGCGCCGTATTCACCCCAGCGGCAGCGCGCGGTGCGCTACCTGTCGACGGCCGGATTCCGCCGTCCGAGGTTCGGGCCGAAGATCGAACTCCGCGACTACCGCGCCATGTGACCCGCATTCAGTCCTCTGAATGCGGGAATGGGGTCAGTTGCCCCAGCCCTGCGGCGGGTAAGGCTGCTGCTGGCTCGGGTACTGCGGCGGCTGCTGCGGGTACTGGTGGTGGGGGAGCGCGGGCGGCTGCTTGGTGTTCGACTTCACGAGGAAGTAGACCCCGACCCCGACCCCGGCCAGGACCAGGAAGGCGACCACCAGCACCAAGAGGAAGACCATGCCGAGAGACTAACCTGAGAACCCGTCATCAGCCCCGCGGCGGCTGCTTCGGCTTTCTGAGCGTCAGGTAAACGCACACACCCACGCCCACGAGCGCGGCCGCGATGAGTACCAGTTCGCCGATCATGACCACGGCATGGCTCCTTCGTCCGTTCCCGAAGTGGGCGGTCAACCCAGCGCGGCGTCGATGATCGCCTTGGCCTCGTCGCGGCCGAGACCCAGCTTCCTGGTCAGCGCGGCGTAGTCGGCGGCCGCCTGCCTCGCCCGTTCGCGAGTCTCGTCACCGACGGCGCTCACGAACGTCCCGGCCCTGCCGCGGGTCTCGATCAGACCCGCCTCTTCGAGTTCGCGGTAGGCCTTGGCGACCGTGTTCGGGGCGATGCCGAGGTCTTCGGCGAGTTTGCGCACGGTCGGCAGTTTCGCCCCGACGGGCAGGGAGCCGTCGTTGATCTGCTCCGCGTAGGCGGTGCGGACCTGCTCGAAGGGCGGGACCGAGGAGTTCGGGTCGACCCTGACCATGCGGTTTCTCCCTGCTGGAAATGCCGTGAAGGCCTCCTTGCCTACCTTGAGGGTAGGGAAGGAGGCCTTCACGGACAGTCGGACTACTGGCGGGGCGGGACGACCTGAGTGCGGTCGCCACCGGGCACTACCTGGGTGGCGTCGCCGCCGCCACCGGATACGACCTGCGTACGGTCGCCGTCGCCCGCTGGAGAGACGACCTGCGTACGGTCGCCGCCCGCGGGCGACACGACCTGGGTGCGGTCGGCGCCGGCGTCCGCCTGGTGCTGGGGGGACACGACCTGGGTGCGGTCCGCGCCGGCGTCGATCGGCGGCCCCGGCTGCGGGGGAGGCGGCGGGAACCCGGCTGCGGCCGGCGGCTGCGCCGCGCCGAAGGGGTTGGGCGCCGGGGCGCCGGGCGGCGGCGCGAAACCGGCCTGCGGCGGCGGGAACCCAGCCGGAGCGGGGGCGAAACCCGCCGGGGGCGGCGGGAAGCCGGGTGCCTGGCCGTAACCGGGCTGAGGCGGCGGGAAGCCGGGCTGCTGCTGCCAGTTGCCCTGCGGGGCGGGGCCACCGGCGGGCGGGGGCGGCGGGAAGCCGGGGGCCGGGCCGCCACCGCCGAAGTTCGGGTTCTGCGGGAAGGTCATCGGCGGCTTCTTCGCCTGGTTGACCTTAACGATGATCACCACGATCACGATGATGATGACGATGATCGCCAGGGCCAGCAGAAACCAGCCGAAGCCGTCACCGTCACCGCTGCTGTGGACCCGGACCCGGTCGAGGTATGGCGTCAGCGCCGTCAGCATCATTCCCCCTTCAGAACGTCAGCCGACACCCTAACGGCCGAGCGCGACGGGCACTGCGGCTTCCATCAGTTCGGCGAGATCTTCCGACCCTTCCGGCAGGGAATCCACCGGCCACCACCGAAGATCGTCCGATTCGTCACTTTGGACCGGTTGTGCTCCCCGTGGTGCGCGCACCACGAAACGCACGTCGAAATGCCGGGTGGGCACGCCGAGCGAGCACGTGATCGGGTGGACGTCGAGATGCACCGGCGCCGGGTCGATCACGAGCTCCTCGATGCCGGATTCCTCACGTGCCTCACGAAGGGCGGCGTCCGCGAGCGTCGCGTCGCCGGGTTCGCAATGCCCGCCGAGCTGCAACCAGCGCCCGACTCGCGGATGCAGGGTGAGCAGCACGTTTTCCGCGTCGGCATCGAGAAGGACGGCCGACGCGGTGATATGCCCGGCCGCGCATTCGCGGCGGCAGACGTCGTCGCGGGCGGCGAGGAAGCCGAGATAGGCCTGGCGCAAGGATTCCTGAGCCGCGTCCCCGGGTCGCCAACCGGACAAAGTGGACACAACGTCGTCGTGCAGGGTCACAGTTCGAGAAGTCCTTCAGCGGGTTCGACGGGGTCGCGGGCAGGCGGAAGGGCGGCGGGATGCCCGATCGCGACGGCGCCGAGCGGTTCCCAGCGCTCGTCCAGACCGAGCACGTCACGCACGATGTCCGCGGCGAAGATCGTCGACCCGATCCAGCATGAACCCAGGTCTTCGGCGGCGAGCGCGACCAGCAGGCCCTGCACCGCGGCGCCGCCGGCGACGGTGAACATCGTGTGCTCACAAGCGTTCCGCCGGTCGTCGCGGTAGGTGTGCGCGCCCTCGGCGACGAGGAACGGCACCACGACTTCGGGCGCGTTGTAAAGGATGTCACCGCGGCTGAGGCGCTTCGCGACCTGTTCGGCGGTGAAGTCGTCGGCTTCGAGATCGGCTTGCCACGACGCCTTCATCGCGTCGAGAAGCTTGCGGCGCAAGCCTTCCTCGCGCAGCCACACGAACCGGACCGGCTTCGTGTGATGCGGCGCGGGCGCCGTCAGCGCCGTCCCGACCGCGCGGCGCAGCACGTCGGGATCGACCGGCTCGTCGGTGAACGACCGGATCGAACGCCGCGCGAGCACGGCTTCCCGGCGCCCCTGCGCGATGGCTTCGTCGGTCCCGAGGCGGAACAGGTCTTCTTCGACCGGGCGGAGCAGTTTTCGTGCGGTCGAACCGTCGTCGGTCAGCCGAAGTCCACGCACGACGGCGACCGGTGTCCCGCCGAGCTTGCCCTTGACCAGATCCGCCGCGGCGGCGAGTTCGTCGGCGATCGCCACCTCGGTGACGGCGAGTTCGTTGCCCTGGCTGTCGACCTCGCCCGCGTACGAGTGCAGCACCCGCAGTCCGGACGCGCCGATCGCGGCGTCGGTCTGCCCGACCCGCCACGCGCGGCCCATCGTGTCGGTGACCACGACGGCGACCTCGACACCGAGCCGTTCACGCAGTCCGTTCCGCAGCGCGAGCGCGGAAGCGTCCGGATCGGACGGCAGCAGCGCGACCTCGCCGGAGGCCACGTTCGACGCGTCCACCCCGGAGGCGGCCTGCACGATACCGAGCTTGTTCTCGGTGATCACCGTCCGCTTGATCCGCGCGATCACGCGGACGGACTCCTCCTCGACGAGCTTGCGCCGGGCGGCGTCACGCTCCTCCGGGTCGGCGGGGACGCGGATCAGCATGCCCTCGACCTTGGAAACGATCTTGCTCGTCACGACCAGGACGTCGCCCGACCGCAGCCAGGGAGCCGCTTCGACGAGCGCCCCGGTCAGGTCGTCGCCGGGACGGAACTCCGGCAGGCCTTCGACCGGCAGGATCTCGATCTTCGCGGAAGCGTGGTCACTCAACGGAAACTCCAGCCAGATCGAAGGCGGCGCGCACCATGGCCGCCGTGGCGTCCACATCGGACATCAGCAGCGGTACGGCGCGGACGGCGACTCCCGGCACGTCGACGGTCTCGCCCTCGGAGACCAGCCAGCCGTCGAGCACACCGTCGGATTCCTTGCGGGAACCGTAATGCCGCCCGACGGCTTCGGCCGAGGTCTCCACGCCGATCGCGCTCAGGCACGCGTCGGCCATCCCGCGCAACGGCTTCCCGCCGATGATCGGCGAGACACCGACGACCTTGGCGCGCGTCTTCCGCAGTGCGTCGCGGATTCCCGGGACACCGAGCGTCGTGCCCACGGAGACCACCGGATTGGAGGGCGCGAACAGCACGATGTCGGCGGCCGCGATCGCGTCGAGCACGCCCGGCGCCGGTTTGGCCTCGTCGGCGCCGACGGCGATGATCGAATGCGCCTTCGGCTCGGCGCGGTAGCGCACCCACCACTCCTGGAAGTGGATCGCCTTGCGCTGGTCCGGATCCTCCGGGTCATCGATCACGACATGCGTTTCGACGCGGTCGTCCGACATCGGCAGCAGACGCACACCCGGCTGCCAGCGATCGCACAGCGCCTCGGTGACCTGCGAAAGCGGATAGCCCGCGCGCAGCATCCGCGACCGGATCAGATGCGTCGCGATGTCCTTGTCGCCCAGGCCGAACCAGGTCGGCTCGGCGCCATAGGCGGCGAGCTCCTCCTTGACCGTCCAGGTCTCCCCGGAATGGCCCCAGCCGCGCTCTTCGTCGATCCCCCCGCCGAGGGTGTACATGCAGGTGTCCAGGTCCGGGCAGATGCGCAGACCGTGCATCCACACGTCGTCCCCGGTGTTCACCAGCGCGGTCACCTCGTGCGGCGACTCCGGCGCGGAGCCGGTCGCGGGCAGACCCAGTGCTTGTTTGACCCCCAGCAGGAAGCGGGCTCCGCCCACTCCGCCGACCAAAATGACGACCTTCACGACGGGCGATCCTCGCACGCGCCGGGGCCCGGGGCCCAGTAGCGGTACCTGTGGTGCTCCGTACAGCCCAGGCTTTCGTACAGCTTCAGCGCGCCGGAGTTCGCCACCGCGACCTGCAGCAGCATCCCGGTCGCGCCCTGAGCGGCACCCCAGGCACCCACGGCGTTCATCAGCCCGCGTGCCAGCCCTCGCCGCCGGAACTCCGGCCGTACCTCCAGCCGGGCGATGTGCAACCACTCGCCGACGACCGCTCCGCGCACCGCGCCCGCCGTGACGCCGTCCAGCTCGACGACCCCGAAGCCGACCTTGCCGGTGCCGAGGACATGCCTCGGCGCCTCCGCCGGATCCGCGCTGCCCGCCGTCGACTCCCACCATCCGGACGTCGGTTCATCGAGAATCACCGCTCCGGCCGAGGTCCCGTGCGAGAGCGGCCCGGTCAGCACGCGGACCTCGTGCGCGGGCCGGTGTTCCACATAGTGGACCCAGCCACAGGCGGCGATGGCATCCTCGAGAGACGTGTTCTGGATCACCTGAACGACGGGCGGGATGGCATGATCGTGGGCGAAGTCACAGACCGTCCGCAGGGTGTCTGGCAGCGGTTTTCCCGGGTCACCGATCGCCAGGGCACTGTTGGCCCGCGCGGTGAACCCGTCCGCCCAGCGGAGCCTCCAGTCACCGATCCGGCTCTCCAGCAGGGGAGTCCAAGCGCGGCTACAGGTGAGCTCGAGCATTTCCGCAGTGTTCACGGTTAGATTGTGCCAAGGAAGGCAGTGGAGGGACCCCGATGAGCATCGCGCGCAAGGACGACAGGCACAACGAAGACCTCGTCCGCGAGATCTCGGACGGCTTCAACCGGGCATTGGGCGCGGAAAAGGCCGTCGAGAAGGGCGAGACGGACACAGTGGCGGCGAAGCCCGCCGCGCCGAAGTTCGTCATCACTGGGGACAGCAGGGCCACTCCGCCGCCTCGCCGGAAAGACCGCTGAACGCCCATACCCGGGGTAGGCGATAAGGGTGGCCTAAGCGGGCCGGTCGCGCCCGTGGGCGCGTAATGTCCGTTGCAGACTGGTGAAGCAGAGATAAAGCAGGAGTGCGCAGTGACCTACGTGATCGCCGAGCCCTGCGTCGACGTGCTCGACAAGGCGTGTATCGACGAGTGCCCCGTGGATTGCATCTACGAGGGTGACCGCATGCTGTACATCCACCCGGACGAATGCGTCGACTGTGGTGCCTGCGAGCCGGTCTGCCCCGTCGAGGCGATCTACTACGAGGACGACGTCCCCGACGAGTGGAACGACTACACCAAGGCCAACGTCGACTTCTTCGACGAGCTCGGCTCGCCCGGTGGCGCCTCCAAGGTCGGCAAGACCAGTCACGACCCCGCCTTCATCAAGGCTCTTCCCCCGCAGGGCGAATGAGCCGGGTCGCTCTTCCCGATTTTCCCTGGGACTCCCTCGCCGAGGCGAAGGCGAAGGCTCAGGCGCATCCCGGCGGCCTCGTCGACCTGTCGATCGGCACGCCGGTGGACCCGGTCCCCGAGAGCATCCGCGCGGCGCTCGCGTCCGTGTCGGAGATCCCGGGGTACCCGACCACGCACGGGATCCCCGAGCTGAGGGCCGCCGCGATCGACGCGCTTTCGCGGCGGCACGGCATCGAGGGTGTTCCCGAGGCGGCCGTGCTGCCGACGATCGGTTCGAAGGAACTGGTCGCTTCGCTGCCGCGGCAGCTGGGGTTCGGCCCCGGCGATCTCGTCGTGATCCCCGAGGTGGCGTACCCGACGTACGAGGTCGGCGTGCTGCTGGCGGGTGCTTCCCTGCTGCGCGCGGACAGCACGTTCGCGCTCGGTCCGCAGCGGCCTTCGATGCTTTGGATCAACTCGCCGTCCAATCCGACGGGGCGCGTGCTCGGCGTCGACCACCTGCGCAAGGTCGTCGAATGGGCGCGCGAACGCGATGTCGTCGTGGTCTCCGACGAGTGTTATCTGGCGCTGGGCTGGGAAAGCGAGCCCGTGTCGATCCTGCACCCGTCCGTGCACGGCGGCTCCCTCGACGGCCTGCTGGCCGTCCACTCGCTGTCGAAATCCGCGAACCTCGCCAGCTATCGAGCCGGATTCGTCACCGGTGACCCGAAGCTCGTCGCCGGGCTGCTGGAGATCCGCAAACACTCCGGGCTGATCGTGCCGCGGCCGGTGCAGGAGGCCATGGTCGCCGCGCTGAAGGACGACGAAGCGCTTGCTGTGCAACGGGAACGCTATGCGCGCCGTCGTTTGGTGCTGCGGAAGGCGTTGCTGGACAGCGGTTTCGAGATCTCGCATTCCGAGGCCGGGTTGTATCTCTGGTCCACGCGCGGGGAATCCGCGCTCGACACGGTCGACTGGTTGGCCGATCGCGGCATCCTCGCCGCACCCGGCACGTTCTACGGGCCGGCCGGTGGACGGCACGTCCGGATCGCGTTGACGGCGACGGACGAACGGATCGACACCGCCGTGGAGCGGCTCGCTTCCTGACTAGGGCACGTCGCGGCCGGTGAAACCCCGGTAGACGAACCGCGTCAGCGCCTCGACGGCTTCTTCTTCGGAGACCGACGACGGGTCGAGCAGCCACGTGTGCGCGAAACCGTTGACCAGTTCGGCCATCATCGCGAGCGTGACCCGCTCCGACGCCGGGAGTGCCATGCCCGCCGCGGTGATGTACCCGAGGTGGTCGAGAAGGTCCTCCGCCTGATCGGCGCCGAAACGCGCATAAGTGCGTGCGAACTCGTCGCTGACCATGGCGGCCTGGCGCAGCGCGAGCATGGTCGCGGCGTTGTCACGGTGGAAGTTCCAGTACTCGCGGACGTGCCAGCGCACGGCTTGCGGGTCGGTGAAGTCGGGGATGTGCTCCGGTGAGGTCGCGTTGACGTCGCTCGCCGCCGCGAGATCTTCGAGGAGTGCTTCGAGCAGCTCTTCCTTGCTCGTGAAGTGGTTGTAGAACGAACCCGCCGCGCGTCCGGCCTCCGCCGTGATGTCGGTGATCTTGGTGTTCAGGTACCCCTTCGCCGCGAAAACGCGCTTCGCCGCCTCCTTGAGCGCGGCCTCGGTTTCCGCTGCCTTCTCCTTGCGGCTCGTCGCCGTCATCGCCACCTCCTTGACAGGGAAGGCTAGCAACGAGCAAACTGAATCAAGATTCACTGAATTATGATTCACTGGAGGGAAGATGACCGAGGTACTGATCGCGGGAGCCGGGCCGACCGGCCTCACGCTGGCCATCGATCTCGCGCGCCGCGGCGTCGCCGTACGGATCGTGGAGAAGGCCGAGACGTTCTTCGAAGGTTCGCGCGGCGACGGCCTGCAACCGCGCACGCTGGAGGTCTTCGAGGACCTCGGTGTCCTGGACGCGGTGCTGGCCGCCGGCCAGGTACCCGTGCCGATACGGATCCATCTCGGCGGTGAGGTAGTCGGCGAGCGGATGATGGCCGAACTCGCCGAGCCGACTCCGGACGTGCCGTATCCGAACGGGTTCTTCCTCGGCCAGTCCCGGACCGAAGGGATCCTGCGCGACCGGCTCGCCGAATTCGGCGTCCAGGTCGAGCTCGGCACGCCGTTGCTCGGCTTCGAACAGGACGCCGGCGGCGTGACGGCCGAACTCCCGGGTGAGCGGGTGCGGGTCGAGTACCTCGTCGGCGCCGACGGCGGGAAGAGCTTCGTGCGCAAGGCACTCGGGATCGCGTTCGAGGGCACCACCGACGAATCGATCCGCATGCTGCTCGGCGATGTCCAGGCCGAGGGGCTCGATCGCGCGTACGGACATTGGTTCGCGAAGCCCGAAGACCCGATGTCGGGGATCGGGCTCACGCCACTGCCCGGGGTACCGCACTTCCAGTTCGCCGCGCCACTGGGCGAAGAGGAGGTCGAGGCGTCGCTCGGCACGTTGCAGGCCCGGCTCGACGAGCTGTCCGGCGGCGGGGTCCGGCTGCACGATCTCGCCTGGTCGACGGTGTGGCGGCCCAACATCCGGCTCGCCGAGCGATTCCGGCGGGGCCGGGTGTTCCTCGCGGGCGACGCCGCGCACGTCCACCCGCCGACCGGTGGGCAGGGACTCAACACCGGCGTCCAGGACGCGTACAACCTGGGCTGGAAGCTCGCCGACGGTTCACCGGAGCTGCTCGACAGCTACGAGCCCGAACGGCGCGGGGTCGCCGCGCGGGTGTTGAAGATCAGCACCGAAATCCTCGAGAAATACAAGGAAGGCGCGGAAGACGCCCACGAGCGCGGCGAGAACACGCGTCAGCTCGACATCGGGTATCGCGGTGGCCCGCTCGCGCCCGCGGCGACCGGCCGGATCCGGCCCGGCGATCGTGCCCCGGACGCGCCGCTGAAGGACGCGAACGGCAAGTCCGTCCGGCTGTTCGAGGTGCTGCGCGGCCCGCAGGCGACCGTGCTGGTGTTCGGCGACGGTCCGGCACCCGAAGGCGCGCGGCGGATCCTGCCCGCGGGCAGTGCGCTGGCCGGCGCGGATTTCGAGGACGTCGGCGGGCACGCCTTCGCCGCGTATGAAGCCGAGAACGGGCGGCAGGTGCTGATCCGCCCGGACGGCTATATCCGCGGGCTCACCGCCTGAGCGGCTTCGTCGACTTCGGCCCAGACGTCGCGCCATGCGGCACGGACCTCGGCGCGGCGCAGCAGTTCCTTCTCCGCGATCCGGCCGGCGATGAAGGCGACCTCGGAATCGACGGAGGCCACGACGCCCCTCATCCGATCGGCGGCGACGCAGGCGTCCTGGTGGTCCCCGAGGACGGTCTGAAAGTTCTTTGTGGCCTTGATCAGCCGCTGGATCCGCTCCGCCTGCTTCTTCTTCGCGG
Source organism: Amycolatopsis lurida (assembly GCF_900105055.1). Lineage (NCBI taxonomy): Bacteria > Bacillati > Actinomycetota > Actinomycetes > Pseudonocardiales > Pseudonocardiaceae > Amycolatopsis > Amycolatopsis lurida. Next base: position 2,976,048 of record NZ_FNTA01000004.1, on the reverse strand, counting down.
CGGGCTTGGCCATCTCGGCGGCGTAACGGAGTTTCTTGCCGTAGATGCGAAGCGCGTGAAGGTCGTCATCCGGGGGATCGGCGGGAAGGGTCTTCACGGCCTTCGCGAGTTTTCGATGCGGCTTCGCGAGATCGGCCGAGGTCTGGGGCCTTTCGTCGGCTTCTTCGGTGGCGGGCTGCCGGGCGAGGCGGCCGAGGTCCTGCAGCAGCGAGGCGTACCGGGGGCTGGCGAGCGCGCGGGTGAGCCGCCGTTTCGCGACGCCGCGCTCGGTGACGAACTTCGACACCAGACGTCGCGCGGCCGGCTGGTCGCGCACCTCGAACTCGGCGACGACCTCGCGGAGATGCCCGATCAGGACGTCGTAGTCGCGGACTTCGCCGAGGGACTGGCCGAGCCAGCCGAGCTCGGCGCGCACGGCCTCGGCGTCCGGGCCGACGAGGCGGCCCGAGAGCTTGAGGACGCTCCGCATGCGGCGCAGGGCGACCCGCATCTGGTGCAGGTCTTCGGGGTCGGCACCGGATTTGGTGCCCGGTTCGTGCGCGAGGAGCGCGCGGATCTCGACGTCGAGTTTGACCCGGACGTGGGTGGCCGCCGGATCACCGGGCCCGGCTTTCGCGGGCCGGTCGCCGAGCCCTAGCGCGGCCGGAGTGGTCGAAGGGGCGTTCTTGCGCGGCAGGGTCTCGGCTGTCACGAGATGAATTCTAGGTGAACCGGCAAGGTGGTCCAGGCCGTGAGAGAAGCAAGGGACCTTTGCTACCGCCCTCCGGGGGAAAGTGGTAGCAAAGGTCCCCTGCTCTCTTTCGGCAGGTCAGTTGGCGTGCAGGGCGGCGTTCAGCTCGATACCGACGCCGGTGCGCGCGACGACCTCGACGGCGCCGGTCCCGGAGTTCCGCCGGAACACCGCGCCCGAGATGCCGGACAGCTCCAGCGCCTTCACGACCTTGCCCTCGAAGGTCACCTTCGTGCCGGCCGTCACGTACAGGCCCGCTTCGACGACCGAGTCGTCGCCGAGCGAGATGCCGACGCCGCCGTTCGCGCCGATCAGGCAGCGCTCGCCGATCGAGATGGTCTCCTTGCCACCGCCGGACAGCGTGCCCATGATCGACGCGCCGCCGCCGACGTCGGAGCCGTCACCGACCACGACACCGGCCGAGATCCGGCCTTCGACCATGGAGGCGCCGAGCGTGCCGGCGTTGAAGTTGATGAAGCCCTCGTGCATGACCGTGGTGCCGTTGGCCAGGTGCGCGCCGAGGCGGGCGCGGTCGGCGTCGGCGATGCGGACGCCGGTCGGCACGACGTAGTCCACCATCCGCGGGAACTTGTCCACGCCGTAGACGGTGACGTTGCCGCGCGCCCGCAGCCGCAGCCGGGTCGCCTCGAAGCCCTCGACGGGGCACGGTCCGTGGTTGGTCCACACGACGTTCGCCAGCAGGCCGAAAATGCCGTCGAGGCTCGCGCCGTGCGGCCGGACCAGACGGTGCGACAGCAGGTGAAGACGCAGGTAGACGTCGTGCGTGTCGCCGGGGGCATCGGACAGCCGGGCGATGGTCGTGCGGACCGCGACGACCTCGACACCGCGATCGGTGTCCGGGCCGAGCTGGGCGGCCGCGGCCTCGCCGAGGGCCTCGGCGGCCTCTTCGGCGGTCAGCCGCACCGTGCCGGCCTTGCTGTCGGTGCCGTCGGTCAGCTTGGGCAGCGGGAACCAGGTGTCCAGCACCGTGCCGTCGGTCGTGACAGTGGCCAGTCCGACGCCGGTGGCGCCGGTCGTTTCGGGGTCAGGGGTCTGCTCGCTCACGACCTGAACGGTAACCCAGTGACCCCTCTCAGCCGTCGACGAGGCTCTTCACACTGGTCAGCGCCGTCGCCATGTCGCCGAGCGTCTGGCCGCACGGTCCGCCGGGGGCGGCCTGGTCCTGGCAGTTCGCGGTGCGGAAGGCGGCGATCGGGCGCTCCAGCGCATCGGCGTGCGACGACAGGTCCGGGCGGCGCTTGCGGATGGTGCCCGCAGCGCTGAAGAGTTCGGTCACGTACTTCTGGCAGCCCTTGGGCGACTCGGCCCCCGGCGCCAGATAACACTGGTCGGCGCTCAGCGCCTTGAGCTTGATCGGCAGCACGTCCGGCCCCTCGCCGCGGGTGGGTTTCACCGTGACGGGGACCTCGTTCGATCCACAGCCACTGAGTACCAGGAGAAGGGCGAGCAGGATCGCTTTGGTGCGCACGCCTTCACGGTAGCCCTGGGCCCCCGGCGGTACGGTGCGGGCATGCCTTCGCTCGACTTGCACGCCGATCCCGTCGACCTCACCGCCGCGCTGGTGGACATCTTCAGCGTCTCGGAGGAGGAGAAGGCCATCGCGGACACCGTGGAGGCCGCGCTCCAGACGCAGGCGCCGCATCTCGAGGTGATCCGCAACGGCGACGCGGTCCTCGCGCGCACGAACCTCGGCCGTCCTTCGCGGGTGCTGCTGGCCGGGCATCTCGATACCGTTCCGGTCAACGAGAACCTGCCCGTGCGCCGTGAGGGGACCGGTGACGACGAAATCCTGCACGGTCTCGGCACCGTCGACATGAAGAGCGGCGACGCCGTCTTCCTGCACCTCGCCGCCGCCCTCCCGGAGCCGAGGCACGACATCACCTTCGTGTTCTACGACTGCGAAGAGATCGAAGCGACGAAGAACGGTCTCGGCCGCATCGAGCGTGAGCTGCCCGAGTGGCTGCGCGCCGACCTCGCGATCCTCGGCGAGCCGTCGAACGGCGGGATCGAGGGCGGTTGCCAGGGCACGATGCGGATCGAGCTCCGTGTCGACGGCGTCCGGGCGCACACCGCGCGCGGCTGGATGGGCGTCAACGCGATCCACGGTCTCGCCGAACCGCTGCGCCGGCTGGCCGAGTACACGCCGCGCGTGGTCGACATCGACGGCCTGACCTACCGCGAAGGACTGCAGGCCACGAAGATCGGCGGCGGTGTCGCGGGCAACGTCGTTCCGGACGAGGCCGTGCTCACGATCAACCACCGGTTCGCGCCCGACAGGAACGCCGAGCAAGCCGAGGTGCACCTCCGTGAGGTCTTCGAGGGCTACGACGTCAAGGTCGTCGACTTGTCGCCTGGCGCGTTGCCCGGTTTGAGCGCTCCCGCGGCGGCAGAGCTGGTCGCCGCGGCCGGGGGCAAGGCGGTCGCGAAGCTGGGCTGGACCGACGTCGCGCGCTTCGCGGCTCTCGGGATCCCGGCGGTCAACTTCGGTCCGGGCGACCCGACGCTGGCGCACACCCGCCAGGAGAACGTGCGCGCGGGCGAGATCCGGCACGTCGCCGCGGTGCTGCGCGAATTCCTCAGCTAGCCAGGGCGAGCCATTCTTCGAGGGCCTGCTCCGGGCCGCCATAGGTCAACTGCGAGATGGCGAACATGGGGGCGACCACGCGGCTCCAGGCGAACAACCGGTCCCCGTCGAGCCCGCAGGCGTCCGCCACCGAACGGCAACGGGCCTCGACGCCCTCGTGCCCGGCGCCGCTCACCACGTAATCGACGGCGTCGAAGCACGGATCACCCACGCACGCTTTCGGATCGATCGCGATCAGGCCGCGCGAGCCGCCGTCCAAGGCGTTGCCGAGATGCAGATCGCCGTGGAGCAACACGACGGCGGCCTGGGTGTCCAGCAACCTCTCGCAGCGCTCGATCGCCCGCTGCCAGGTGTCCGGGCCGATCCTGGCGGCGATGGCCGGTTCGGTGATCCGTTTGCCGATCCGGTCGAAGGATTCTTCGAACCGGCCGCGCAGGCTCCACGGCCAGTCCGCGGGCGGGGCGACGGAATGCAGCGCGGTGAGCAGGTCTCCCCAGCGTCCCGGCAGCGTCGGCAGCGGCAGGTCGTCGGCCGGGGTGCCCGGCTGGATCTCTTCGAGGACCATCGCGCCGGCGTCCGCGTCGGCCGCGAGGACGGCGGGCACGCGGCCCGAGGGCGCGAACACCCGCAGCATTTCGAGCTGTCTGGTCAGCAGCGCCCCGTCCGGGCTGAGTTTGAGCACCGCCGGTGTCCCGTCGGACCATCGGCAGCGCAGGACGACGGACGACGCTCCGCTCTCGAACAGTTCGCCGAGTTCGAAGTCCCACCGAGAGGCCAGCCTCTCGGCGAGGGCGGGGACCCCGGCGAGCCATCCATCGGCGTCGGCGCCGAATCGGCTCACCAAACGGGCACTGATGTCTTCCAAGTCCACTTCGGTCATCGGGGAACGTCCTCCTCGGCTCCGAGAAGGAGCAGTCCATGCCGCAGTAGGTCCGCGGCCTCTTCAATGCGCCCCTGCTCGAGAAGGAGCTCTCCCGCTTTGTCGACTGAAGCGGCCAAGACGCCGCGAGTGTCGTGGAGAGTGGCTACGTCGATGGCATGCGCGAAGGCTGCTTCGGCCGCTTCGAGGTCTCCACAGGCCAGGGCCAGCGAGCCCTGCTGGAACGTGAGTGAAGCGGACAGCGGCGAGTCCTCCGGGATGGCTTCGGTTGCTTCGGAGAGTAGCTCGGTGGCGTCGTCGAGACGACCGAGTTCACGGCAGACGTCGGCGAGTTCCAGCGTGACGGTGTGATCGGGTGCGGCCGCGCGTGACGCGCGAAGGTCCGCGAGAGCGCCTTCGGGGTCGTCGGCACGCCGGTGCAGTGCCCGCGCGAACAGGCACCGGGCCAGCACCGGCCGCAGGGCGCGTTCGTGGAGTAGGTCGTGCAGCGCCGACACGGCGGCGACGGCGTCGGCCAGCCGTCCTTCGCCGAGATAGGACTCGGCCAGCCGTCGCTGGTTCTCGGCGAGTTCGGCCAGGACCTCCTCGCCGCCGCGAGCCAGCCGAAGTGCCTCTTTCGCGTGGTGCGCGGCTTGGGCGTTCTCGCCGAGGCGGAGCCGCCCGTCGGCCAGGTACGCGTGCAGGGTCACCAGGAGCACCGGATGCGGATGACGGGCGAGGCTCGCGTCGAGCGCGGTCCGGAGCAGATGCATCGCGTGATGCGGCTCGCCCCGGTCGATCAGGACGTTCGCCCGCAGCGCGGCGGCCAGTTCGCGGTATGGCGGGATTTCGTCGGCGAGCGCGGCTTCGGCGGCTGCCACCGGCCGCGCCCTGGCGTGGCCCTCGGCGAACCGCGCGAGCCAAAGCCAGGCGAGTCCGGCCTGCCGGTCGCGGCCGATCTTCTCGGCCTGTCTGGCCAGCCGCCGCATCTTCGGCGCCGAGCCGGTCCCCGCCAGGAAGTCCGCCGCGGCGGCCGCGATGTCCAGATCGAGCCGGACGTCGTCGCGGGGCGACGTCACGCCGAGCAGTTCGCCGGTGTCCACGCCGAGCCGCGCGGCGAAATGACGCACCGCGTCACCGGAAGGTGTCCGCGCACCCGTCTCGACGGACGAGACGTACGCGGCGGTGTAGTGCGGTTCGGCGAGCTCGCGCTGCGTGAGGCCGCGTTCGGCGCGGAGCCGTCGTAACCGTCCGCCGACCTCCTCGCCCATGTCCGAGAACGATACGGGCGGACGCGCCGAAAGGTTGCGCGCGCGGTCCCACAACCTCTCCAGGCCCCTGCTCGTATTCCTGGGTGTGACCGAAGATCTCCGGGAGGGCCGATGACCGCGCGCCGGGCATTGGCTCTCGTCGTGTGCGCCTTCGTGGTGGCCGGCTGCGAAACCCATTCGGTCGCCCCTCCCGCCGTGACACCGGTCATCGTTCCCTCGACGACGTCGTCCTCCGCGCCGAAGCCCGTGCTGGCGCCGCCGTCCGCCGAAATCACCTTCCCGCGGGCGGGATCCGGCCGATGGCTGTTTTCGCTCGGCGAAGGCGCGGTCGCCGGGCAGACCGGGAGGCTGCTGCGGTACCGCCTCGCCGTCGAAGCCGACATCGCGGGCGTGAGCGTCGACGGCTTCACCAAGGCGGTCGAGCTCACTTTGGCGGATCCGCGCGGCTGGACCTCCGGCGGGCGATGGCGGTTGCAGCGGGTCGGTCCGGACGGTCCGGCCGATTTCACGATCCGCCTCGCCACGCCGGGCACACGGGACGTGTTGTGCGGCAGGTCCGACGGCTACACGTCGTGCCGCAACGGGAACAGCGTCGTGCTCAACGTCGCGCGCTGGGCGAACGGCGTGCCCGGTTACGGCGCGCCGCTGACGGTCTATCGGCAGTACATGGTCACGCACGAGGTCGGGCACCGGCTCGGGCGCGGCCACGAGAAATGTCCCGTGCCGGGCGGGCTCGCGCCGGTGATGCAGCAGCAGACGCTCGGCCTGCACGGCTGCACCGCGAATCCGTGGCCCTACCCCGACGGGAAGCAGCACTCGGGTCCTTCAGGGGAGTACGACGACCCGATCCCGACCGGCGAATCGTGAGTTACGCCTTCAATCACGCGAGTTACGCCTCTGATCACGCGAGTTCGCCGGTTCCGCACGGCGAGCCCGCGTGACCGAACTCGTGACTCGCGTGATCAGAAGGCGAACTCGCGTGATTGAAGGCGTAACTCGCGTGATCAGAAGGCGAACTCGCGTGATCAGACGGACGACACGAGGATCAGCGGCCCTGTAGAGATTTCACGTTCTGGCCGAAGGTCCAGTTCCGCGAGCCGTCCCAGTTGATCGACCAGGTCATCAGGCCCTTCAGTGCCGGAATGCTGCGGTACGCCTGGGAAACCAGGCTCGGCGACATGTAGCCGCCGCCGGCGCCCGCCTGCGCGGGCAGGCCAGGGGCCTGCTTGTCGTAAGGAACGCGGATCGTCTGGCCCTGGATCACCAGGCCCTTGTCGAGGCAGTTGGTCTGCGCGACGAAGCCCTGGACCGTCCCGGCCTGGTACGAATCGCCGGAGCAGCCGTACATGCTTCCGTTGTAGTACTGCATGTTCAGCCACCACAGCCTGCCGTTGTCCGCGTACTTCTTGATGATCGGCAGGTACGCGCCCCAGATCGAGCCGTAGACGACGCTGCCGCCGGTGACGTACGCGGTCTCCGGTGCCATGGTGAGCCCGAAGTTCGGCGGCATCGCGGCGAGGACGCCGTCGATGATGCGGATGAGGTTCTTCTGCGACGCCGAAAGCGTGCTGATGTTCCCGCTGCCGGTGAGGCCGGTTTCGATGTCGATGTCGATCCCGTCGAAGTTGTACTTCTTCAGGATCGGCACGATGGTCGCGACGAATTTGTCCGCCACGGTGGCCGAATTCAGGTCGATCCCCGCGGTGGCGCCGCCGATGGACATCAGGATGGTCGCACCGGCGTCCTTCGCGGCGCACATTTCGGATGGGGTCGCGACCTTCACAGTCGCGTCCATCCCGTCCTCCCATTTGGCCGTTCCGTCGGACAGGATGACCGGAAAGGCCGCGTTGATCACGTTGTACCCGTTGGCCTTGATCCGGGCGTCGGTGATCGGGATCCAGCCCATGGGCGGATGGACGCCGTTCGACGCGCCGTCCCAGTTCTCCCAATAGCCCTGCAGGACCTTGCCCGCGGGCTTCGATTTGACCGCGCAGACCTCGGCGTCGGGTGACGCCTGCGCCGAGCCCAAGGCGACGAGTGTGGTGACGGCGAGTACCGCCGCGCCGGTGATTGCGAGCAGCCGTGAGACGCGACCGAACATACCCAGCTCCCATCTCGAAAGCGGTTTGAATGAACAGGAAGCGGCCGTTCGGCTCAACATAGGTCGCCGCGCATGAGTGGCGCTACCGACGATCGGGTGGTCTAGACCAGATATCGAAGAGTTGCCCGAAAATCCCTCTCACGCACGAAGGCCATCCCACGAGGCCGGGTGTCCTCGTGAGATGGCCTTCGCCATTCGGATGGTCAGACGGTGATGGTCCAGCTATCGAGCGTGCCGGTGTCCTGCGCGTAGGCGTCGTAGAGCACGAGCGTCCAAGTGCCGGAAGCGGCTTCGTTGGTCACCGGCACCGAGTACGTCTTGGTGCCGAGATCCGTACAGGGCAGGGAACCGGTCGGCTTGACCGAGTACGTGCTGCCGTCAGGCGCCTTGAGGCTGATGCGGAGGTCCTCGGAGCAGGTGTGCGTCCCGGTGATCGACACCTTCACCGGCGAGGTCGCCGCACCCGTCGCGCTGGACGTGATCGGGCTGTTGACCGTCGCGTAGTCGTTGAGCGCGAAGTCGGTGCCGTTGGTGAAGGTGCGCACGCTGACGTCGCCGACGGTGAGCGTGTACTGCGCCGTGCGGTCCACCGAGGTCCCGTCGCCGGTCACGGTGATCGTGCTGGTGCCGTTGGGGGTGCTCGCCGACGTCGCGATGGTGAGCGTCGAGGACCCGCCGGACTGCACCGAAGCGGGGTTGAACGTGGCGGTCGCCCCGGCGGGAAGACCACTGGCGCTCAGCGAAACCGCTTGCGCCGCACCGGAAGTCGTCGTCGTGTTGACCGTGACGGTGGTCGATTGTCCCGCTTGGACGGTGCCGGAGGACGGCGAGAGACCGAGTGAGAAGTCCGGCCCCGTCGACGTGCCGACGGCGAGCTTCCAGAGCGCGTACGCGATCGCGTCGCTGTTCTTCTCCAGCGGGGTGTCCGGGATGTTCGACAGCGTGTCGCACGCGCGGTGGTAGCAGCTGTCGAACGCCCTACCGGCGGTGCCGCCCCATTTCTGTTGCTGTGCCGCGCTCTTCGTGTATCCGGCGCCGGTCGCGAGGCCGCCGACCGGGATGCCCGCGCTCTTGAACGACGCGTGGTCCGAACGGCCGTCGCCCTCGGTGTCGCCTTCGGTCTGGATGCCGATCGTCCGGAAGTACTCGTCGAACACGGCCTTGACCGAAGCGACGTCGTCATAGACGAAGTAGCCCCAGTTGTCCGAGCCGATCATGTCGAAGTTCAGGTAGGTCTTGATCTTCGTGCGCTCGGTCTGCGGCAGGCTGTTCACGTAGAACTTGGACCCGCGCAGGCCGGACTCCTCGTCGGCCCACCAGCCGAAGCGGACGCGCTTGGCCATCGTGGGATTCTCGCGGGCCAGGGTCAGCGCGACTTCGAGGATCGAGGCCGAACCCGAGCCGTTGTCGTTGATGCCGGGGCCGGCGCTGACGCTGTCGAGGTGCGCGCCGAGCATGATGACCTGGCCGGCGTCACCCTGCGGCCATTCCGCGATGATGTTCTGGTTCGAACCCGCGCAGCTCGTGCAGGACTGCAGCGTGACGTTGTAGCCCGCGTCGCGCAGCTTCTGCGCCACATAGGAAACCGACGCCGGGTAGCCCGGCCGTCCGGCCGCGCGGTTGCCGCCGTTCTGGTTGGCGATCGTCTGCAGGGCGCTCAAATGCGCCTTGACGTTGGCGAGCGAGATGTCGGGCGCGGCGGCGGCCGTGACCGCCTGCGCGGGCGCCGTGACGACACCCAGTACGGCGGCCATGCCGACGACGGCCGCTCCTATTCGCTTTCCCCACTTCATGCCGGGGTCTTCCTTTCTGAGGTGATGGTCCGTGAAGGCCTCCTTCCCTACGCTGAAAGTAGGGAAGGAGGCCTTCACGGAACGGGAATCAGACGGTGATGGACCAGCTGGAGAGCGTGCCGGTGTCCTGCGCGTAGGCGTCGTAGACCACGAGGGTCCAGGTGCCCGCCGCGACTTCATTGGTCACGTTCACCGAGTAGTTCCGGGTGCCCAGATCGGTGCAGGGCAGGGAACCGGTGGCCTTGACCGAGTACGTGCTGCCGTCGGGGGCCTTGAGGCTGATGCGGAGGTCCTCGGAGCAGGTGTGCGTCCCGGTGACCGTCACCTTCACCGGCGAAACCGCGTTGCCGGTGGCGGTGGAGGTGATCGGGCTGTTCACCGTGCCGTAGTCGTTCAGCGCGTAGTCGGTGTCGTTGGTGTAGGTGCGCACGTCACCGCCGGTGCCGACGGTCAGCTTGTACTGCGCGGTGCGCGCGCCGCTGGCCCCGGTGCCGGTCACCGTGATGGTGCTGGTGCCGTCAGGAGTGCTCGCCGACGTCGCGATGGTGAGCGTCGAGGAGGCACCGGACTGCACCGAAGCCGGGTTGAACGTCGCGGTCGCCCCGGCGGGGAGGCCGGTCGCACTCAGCGCGACCGACTGTGCCGTGCCGTTGGTGGTCGCGGTGTTCACCGTGACCGTGGCCGACTCGCCCGGCTTGACCGAACCCGACGACGGGGTGACGCCGACCGAGAAGTCGTTGCCCTGCGGGGTGCACGACGTCGGCTCGCCGGTCGCCGCGGTGACGCTGATCGCGTCCCATGCCGCCTTGGTGGTGTTGAACTCGGTGCAGGAACCCGGGTACAGCGCGAGCGCCGCTTCCAGGGTGGCCTTGCGGGCCGCCTTGTGGTTCCAGCTGGAGGTCTTCTTCAGCAGGCCGTTGTAGAAGATCTTGCCGGCCTTCTGGATGCCGATCCCGGTGATCGAGGTGTTGTTGCAGGTCGGGCTGGCCGGCTTGCCGACCGGCGCGGTGCCCTCGGCCAGCAGGTAGAACCAGTGGTTCTGCGGGCCGGCGGCGGCGTGCACCTCGGTGTTCGGGATGGACGACGAGTAGCAGTCGGGGTTGCCGGAGATCCGGCTCGGCTGGTTCATGTAACGGATCGGCCCGCGGCCGACCAGGTTCACGCCCTCGCCGACGTCGTAGTCGGGGGTGTCCTTGGCGTTGTTGGCGTAATGCTCGGTGATGGCACCGAAGATGTCACCGGTGGACTCGTTGAGGCCGCCGTTCTCGTTGCCGCTGCCCGCGCCGCCCGGTGTGGTCTGGAAGATGGCGTGGCCGTACTCGTGCGCGACGACGTCCATCGGGGTGGCCTGGCGCTGGCTGTCCGACGAGCGGCCGTAGGTGGTCGAGGAACCGTTCCAGTAGGCGTTGGCCTGGTTGAGGCCGACGTAGGCGGGGAAACCGCCGCCGTTGCCGTTGATGCCGTTGCGGCCGAGCCATTCGCCCAGCATCTTCCACTCGGTCTGCACGCCGAAGAGCGCGTCGACGCAGGCGGTTTCCAGGTCGGTGCCGGAACCGTTGCCCCAGTTGTCGTCCGGGCCGCTGAAGGGCGAGCCGTTCTGACGGGCGCAGCTGATGTTGGTGCGCTGCGGGTCGCGCATCGTGTACGTGCCGCCGGAGTTCGTCGTGTCGATGGTGACATTGCCGACGTAGTAGCTGTTCCCGGCCCCCAGCGTGCTGACGTCGTTCGCCGCCGCCTTCGGTGCGGCGGTGGGGAAGTTGGACATCTTGACGTCGTCACGGGTTTCGAGGACCGCGCCGGTGACGCCGTCCACGAACACGTGCAGGTTGCTCGGGTTCGCCGCCTTGGTACCGGCGACGACGACCTCGTAGGCGAGTTTGGGGGAGTTCCCCGCCAGCACGACGAGCTTCGGCGCGACGACACTGTCTACTTTGGACAGCTGGCCGCGGGCGACCTCGGTCGCCTTCGCGGCGGAGATCTTGGCCTTGGTGTCGACCGAGATCGCCGCGGTCTCCGCGGCGCTGGTGCCGCGGACGCGCCCGGCGCCGTCGGCCACCACCACCGCGTCCCCGCCGACGACCGGCAGGCCACGGTAGGTTCGTTCGTATGCGGCGTAGAAGAGTCCTCCGCCACCGGGGGTCAGCCCGACGCGGCGGAAGTCCTCCTGCGCCCCCTTTCGCAACTGGTCCACGCCGGTCGCGGCGGCCCGGTCGGCCGCGCTCGCGGCCACGGCGTCGGGGCTCGCGGGCTGGATGGTGGCGGTGGTCGCGTTCGCCGGGGTCACCGGGAACGTCATGCTCAGGGCAAGGCCGGCGACGGCCGCCAACCCTGTTCTGAGCCCTCGCTGAACGGTCATGTGAACCTTCCATGGGCAGGACCGTGTACCCGTCCGGCTTTTAGGCGCGGCGGGGAATTCGACCTGGCGGGCGCACGGCGGGGGACGGGGAGCGTGCCCATTCGGATAACTGGAGTTATCCCGATGGACACGTCCGAGTAAAGGAGCCGGTCACAAGCCGCGTCAATGGGCCGGATGGCCTAGCGGAGCGGGTGAAGATCGACATGCAGGGAATGAAATGCCTGTGTAGTAAGAGTTTTTCCCGCCATGTGCGATATATGGCGACTTTCGTATGGTCTTCAGCCGGTCGGCCCGAAATCGGACATAGCGGCCGCGCGTACACCGCGCCGATAGGCCTCCGCCGCCTTTTCGATTAATCCGCGGGCGCGCAACGTGTCGCCCAAATGCAGTGAGGTGGCGACGAGCGCGCCGCGCAGTTCGGACTTTTCCTGTGCGGTGGCGGCTTCTTCGAGCAGTGCGGTCGCCTCGGGAAGGTCGCCGCGCGCGCGGGCGATGAGTCCCAGTAACCGGAGAACCTCGGTCCTGGCCTCGATATCGGGGGATCGATCCAGAAGCGGGCGGATCCCTTCGGCGAGTTCGGCGGCCTCGTCGAGCTTCCCTTGGCGGCGGCGGACGTCGGCGAGTTCGATGGTCGCCCCGAGCACGCCCTCCCGTGACCCGGCCTTGGCAAGGAGATCGCGCGCGAGGCGCAGTTCGGCGTGTGCCTCGTCGAGTTCGCCCAGCCGTCGCCACAGGAAGCCGCGCGCCCAGCGGCACCGGGCGGCGTCGCGGTCGTAGCCGAGGGAAGTGAACAGGCGCAGTGCCCGCGACAGGTCCTTCTCCGCGCGGTCGACCAGGCCGATCTCCTGCCACAGTTGCGCCGCCTGCCGGTGGTAGCGCGCGGCGATGTCGGCACGGTGGACGGAAGGGAGGACGCGACGGCCTTCTTCGGCGGCCCGGCGAGCACGGCCGAGCGCGCCCATTTCGATCAACGGGTGGAGCGACGCGGTCACCAGCGCCAGTTCGGCGTCGGGATCACTCGCGCCGGTGGCCCGCAGGTCGGCGAGCGCGTTGTCCACGAGCGCGACCGAAGCGCCCAAGTCGCCCGAAAGCGCGCGGCAGGCGGCGACGCGGTTGACGATCATCGCGCGCAGCCGGGGAGACGCGGCGTTGGCGAGTTCCATGGCGTGCGCGAATCCCTTGTCCGCCAACGGGATGTCGTAGCGTTGCCACTGGACTTCACCGAGGTAGAAGCGCGCGTGGCATTGGACGTCCGGCAGCCGGTATTCCGCCGCCCGGCGTTCCACTCGGGTGAACTCGCGCTCGGCGGCTTCGAGTCCGCCTTGCTGGAGCTCGCGGTACGCGGTCTCCAGCGCGCCGGTGAGTTCTTCGGCGGCGCCCGGTGGCCGGTCGAAGCGGAGTTCGTCCGCGGTGAGGCCGAGCCGTCGCGCGAGATGGGAGAGCACGTCGTCCGAGGGCGCGCGGCGGCCCGACTCGACCTTGGCGAGGAAACCGCGGTCGTAGCGCGGCTCGGCGAGCTCACGCTGAGTCAGCCCGCGTGCCCGGCGCAACCGCCGGATCCGCGCGCCGAGCGGTTCTGTCCTGGACGGCACTGATCCACGGTAGACGATTTCCCGGCGGCTATCCGGCTGAGCTGGGCGGATACCCGCCAACAACGGACGGATCCGGTGACTTCCGACCGGCGAAACGGACATATTGACTGGTGGCGTCCCGGACGCTAGCGTCTTGCGCCATAAAAAGGAAACTTTCTTAACTAATTCATGAGCGGGGCGCCGATGATGGTGAGTTCCTGGTCCCGGACGGTGGCCGCGGTTTCGGCACTGGTCCTCGGGGGTTTGACGGTTCCGGCGGTTTCGGCCGCGGCGGCGGTGCAAGGTGAGGTGCGGGTCGATCAGGTCGGCTACGGCATCACCGAGACCAAGCACGCCTATCTCCTGTCCAGCGCGCCGGGCGCGTTCTCGGTGATCGACGAACGCGGCCGGACCGTCCATCGTGGACGGACCGGGCAGTCGCTCGGCGCGTGGAACGCGAAGTATCCGGCGGTGTACCAGCTCGACCTGTCGAAGGTCTGGCTGCCGGGCAAGTACCGGATCGAGGTCACCGGCGAGACCAAGGCGACGTCGCCGACGTTCCGGGTGGACACCAAGGACCGGCTCTTCACGCCGCTCGTCCGTGCCACCAACGAGTTCTTCCAGGCGCAGCGCGACGGCGACGACATCATCCCCGGCCGGCTCGACCGCAAACCCTCGCATCTGGCCGACAAACAGGCCACGGTCTACGAATGGCCCGCGTTCGGCGGCGAATTCGGCGACGAGATCACCGAACCGCTGAAGCCGGCGGGCGGGCCGATCGACGTCGAGGGCGGCTGGGTCGACGCGGGCGACTTCGTCAAGTTCACGTCGAACACGGCGTACTCGCTGGCGGAGCTGGGTTACGTGCTCCGCGAGGGCTACGACCGGGAGCTGGCCAAGGAGGTCAAGCTCGGCCTCGACTGGCTCGACAAGATGTGGGACGAGAAGAGCAAGACGCTCTACGCCCAGGTCGGGATCGGCACGGGCAGCGACAAGTTCGGGTTCCTCGGCGACCACGACGTCTGGCGGAACCCGCACGACGACGATCCGCTCGACGTGAAACCCGGTGACCCCAAGTACTTCGTGAAGCACCGGCCGGTCTTCCCCGCGAACCCTGGCGGGTCCGGACTCAGCCCGAACCTCGCCGGCCGGGTCGCCGCCGCGTTCGCGCTCGGCGCTCAGGTCGAGGCGAAGCGGAACCCCACGCTGGCAAGGGAATACCTCGCCGAGGCCGCGTCGGTCTTCGCGCAGGCCAAGACCGAGAACGTCGGCGAACTGGTCACCGCGTTCCCGCACGCGTACTACCCGGAGTCGTCCTGGCGGGACGACATGGAACTCGGCGCGACGCAGCTGGCCCTGGCGGCCAAGGCCCTGCGGGACCCGCGGTCCGCCGACTGGACGCGGCAGGCGGCGCACTGGGCGAAGGCCTACATCGACGTCGAAGAGAAGAGCACGCTCAACCTGTACGACACCAGCGCGCTGGCGCACGCCGAACTGGCGAAGCTCCTGCGGCACGGCGTCCCGGGTGCCGCGCTCGGTCCGAAGGAACTGATCGGCGACCTCCGCCGTCAGCTCGACGAAGGTGTCGCGAGCGCGGCTCAGAGTCCTTTCCGGACCGCCGTCTCGGTGAAGGAATTCGACGCGGCCAGCAAGAGCTTCGGATTCGCCGCGACCGAGCGGCTGTACGCGGACCTGACCGGTGACCGGCGGTACGCGGCGTTCGGCTCGCAGCAGCGGAACTTCACCCTCGGCGCGAACGCCTGGGGCATCTCGCTGGTCGTCGGCGTCGGCACCACGTACCCGCGGTGCCCGCACCACCAGGCGGCGAACCTCGCCGGCGAGGAGAAACTGCTCTACGGTGCCGTCGTGAACGGCCCCAACGGGGCGGAGAACTTCGAGCACATGGAGCTCCCGCCCGGATCGAAGGACTGCAGGAA
This sequence comes from Amycolatopsis lurida, assembly GCF_900105055.1. NCBI lineage: Bacteria > Bacillati > Actinomycetota > Actinomycetes > Pseudonocardiales > Pseudonocardiaceae > Amycolatopsis > Amycolatopsis lurida. Next base: position 2,960,825 of record NZ_FNTA01000004.1, on the reverse strand, counting down.
GCCCTTCGAAGCCTTCGACACCCCCGAGTCCCGTTACGCCGACGACCTGGCCTCGTGGCCGAGCAACGAGCCCGCCATCGACTTCACCTCGACGGCCATGCTCGCGTTCGCGCTGACCGGACGTTCCTGAGGCGTGATCGCGGGGCCCGCTCACCGGCGGGCCCCGCGTTCGCGTTTCCGACAACTCCTGTTCGCGGCGATGCAGCCGCTCCGGACGGTGACGACGTCGTAGGCTTGGCGGGGTGAGTGAGACAAGCGAGTTCCCCGACGGCCAGTACCCGGAACGTCCGATCGAGCGCCACAAGGGCCCGGTCGTGCTGCGGCGGGATCGCCGTGACCAGGGCAGCACCACCGACCAGCGCCTGCTGGACTCGCGGGGGCCGAGCGACTGGGTGCACACCGACCCGTGGCGCGTGCTGCGGATCCAGGCGGAGTTCGTCGAGGGCTTCGGCGCGCTCGCCGAGGTACCGCGCGCGGTGACGGTGTTCGGTTCGGCGCGGACCAAGCGGGACCACCCGGAGTACGAACTCGGCCGCAAGATCGGCGGCGCGCTCGCGAACGCGGGCTTCGCGGTGATGACCGGCGGTGGCCCCGGCGCGATGGAAGCGGTGAACCGCGGCGCCAACGAGGCGGGTGGGTTCTCGGTCGGCCTCGGCATCGAGCTGCCGTTCGAGCAGGGCCTGAACCCGTGGGTCGACCTGGGCGTCAACTTCCGGTACTTCTTCGCGCGCAAGACCATGTTCATCAAGTACTCGCAGGCGTTCATCTGCCTGCCCGGCGGCTTCGGCACGCTCGACGAGCTGTTCGAGGCGCTCACCCTGGTGCAGACGAAGAAGGTCACGAAGTTCCCGGTCGTGCTGTTCGGCAGCAAGTACTGGGGCGGCCTGTACGACTGGATCGCCAGTTCGCTGCTCGCCGAGGGCAAGATCGGTCAGAAGGATCTCGAACTGCTGCACGTCACCGATGACATCGAGGACGCCGTCCGTGTCGTGCAGGACTCGTACAAGGCATGGGAGGACACCCACTGATGGCGGCGCCGCGCCGGATCTGCGTCTTTTGCGGCTCTTCGATGGGCTTCGACCCGAGGTATGCGGACGAAGCTCGCGCCCTGGGCACGTTGCTGGCCTCGCGGGGCATCGGGCTGGTCTACGGCGGGGCCTCGGTCGGGACCATGGGCGTCGTCGCGGACGCGGCACTGGCCGCGGGCGGCGAGGTGATCGGCGTGATCCCCGAGGCACTGGGCAGTGTCGAGATCGCACACGCCGGACTGACGGAACTGCACGTCGTCGCCGACATGCACCAGCGTAAGGCGAAAATGGCCGCGCTGTCCGACGGCTTCCTCGCGCTGCCCGGCGGCGCGGGGACGCTGGAGGAGCTGTTCGAGGTGTGGACGTGGGCGCAGCTCGGGCTGCACGAGAAGCCGATCGGGCTCGTCGACGTCGGCGGGTACTACGCGCCGCTGCTGAAGTTCGCCGACCACATGGTTTCCGAGGGCTTCCTGTCGGCTGGGTACCGGGACATGCTCTCGATCGACTCGGACGCTTCGGTGCTCCTGGACGCCTTCGCGGACTACGTGCCTCCGCCTCGGCCTAAGTGGGCTAAGTAGGTTTTCCGGTAGCGCGTGAAGGCCCCCTTTCCTCGGCTCAGCCGAGAAAAAGGGGCCTTCACGCGCTACCGCTGTGACATGTGGGTCACTGGTGCACCTGGGGTTGGTGGCCAGTCATGAAGGGCCCCTCGAGGGACCCAGAGTCCTTCACAGCACGTCACCCAGCCAGCCGCGCCCGATGCGCCAGAAGTCCCGTTAAGCAAGGGCCGGGAGCGGCGGGGGAGCAAGGGACCTTTGCTACCACCTCGGCCCGCCGCAACCGTCAGGCAGCGCTCTGATCAGGCCGTTTGTGGTACGAGTCGACGTATTCCTGCCCCGAAAGCTCCAGGATCGCGTACATGATCTCGTCGGTCACCGAGCGCCGGATCGCCGGCGACGAGTCCTGCCCCTCGTACCGCGAGAAGTCCAGCGGCGCACCGTAGGTGACGGTGATCTTCGCCCGCCGCGGGATCCGCTTACCGGCGGGCTGCAGGTTTTCGGTCCCGGAAAGCGCGACGGGCACGACCTTCGCGCCGGTCGCCAGCGCCAGGGCCGCGACACCGGTGTGGCCGCGGTGCAGCCGCCCGTCCAGCGAGCGGGTGCCCTCGGGGTAGATCGCGAAAGCGCCGCCCGCGTCGAGCACCTTCCGCGCCGCTTCCAGCGCGGCGAGACCGGCCTGCGCGTTGCCGCGTTCGACCGGGACGTAGCCGAGGCCGCCCAGGAAGCCGGCCATCAGTTTGCCCTTGAGCCCGCGGCCGGTGAAGTACTCCGCCTTGCCGAGGAACTTGACCTGCCGCATCGCCGTGAAAGTGATCACGCCGGTGTCCAGGGCCGCCCGATGGTTGGGTGCCAGCAGCACCGGCCCGGTGGCGGGAATGTTCTCCACGCCGCGGATGTCGGGGCGGTACAGCGCCCTGACCAGCGGGCCCAGCACGAATCGGACGAGTAGCGGTAGCAAGGTTCCTCCATCGACAGGGTGTCGGACTCCAGCATGGCACGATCACTACTCATGAGTTGGTTCGAGCGGCGTACGTGGCAGAACCCCGGCTGGACGGTCGATGACATCGTCGCTGCGAAGGGTGACCGGACGGTTTCGGTCGTGCTACCGGCGCTCGACGAAGAGGACACCGTCGCCGAGGTCGTGGGGACGGTGCGGCCGTTGCTGGGCACGGTCGTCGACGAGCTGGTCGTGATGGACTCCGGGTCCACCGACGCCACCGTCGAGCTCGCGGCCCGCGCCGGCGCGCGCGTGGTGCACCGCGAGGACGTGCTCCCCGACCTGCCACCGGTGCCGGGCAAGGGCGAGGTGCTGTGGCGGTCGCTGGCCGCGACCACCGGTGACGTCGTCGTGTTCCTCGACTCCGACCTCGTCGACCCGGATCCGGCGTTCGTCCCGACCCTGCTCGGCCCTCTGCTCTGCGAAGAGGGCGTCCACCTGGTCAAGGGGTTCTACCGGCGGCCGCTGCGGTTGGAGAGCAGTGGCGGCGGCCGGGTCACCGAGTTGCTGGCGCGACCGGTCCTCTCGGCGCTGCGCCCTTCGCTCTCGGGGCTCATTCAGCCCCTTGGAGGCGAGTACGCCGCGACGCGCGAGTTTCTCGAGTCCGTGCCCTTCGCGGCCGGGTACGGCGTCGAGATCGGGCTCATCCTCGACGCCGAAGCGCGCTACGGCCTTGAAGGGCTCGCGCAGGTCAACCTCGGCGTACGCAAGCATCGCAACCGCTCTCTGCTTCAGCTGGGGGTGATGGCGCGCCAGATCCTCGGGACGGCGCTCGCGCGCTGCGGCATCAAGTCCGACGACCCCGCCCAGCTCACCCAATTCGCGCAAGTAGGTGACGAATGGCTGCCGGAGGTCGCCGAGGTGTCGGTGAGTGACCGGCCGCCGATGCGGGACGTGCGGCGCCTCTCCTGAAGTACGTGAAGGCCCCCTTCACTGCGCTAGACGCAATGAAGGGGGCCTTCACGTACTTCAGGAACCCAGCCGCAGGACCTCGTCGAACCCGGCCACCTGCGACTCACGATGCGTGACCAGGACGACGGTGCCGCGCGCGGCGGCGAGCACGTCCGCCAGGACGGCGTCGCCGTGCTCCGGGTCCAGCCCCTCGACGGGCTCGTCCAGTACGAGAATCGGCGGCGCCGAGAGCACTGCTCTCGCCAGGATGAGCCGCTGGCGCTGCCCGCCGGACAGCGTGCCGCCGTCGGAGCCGACCTCGCGATCCAGCGGCAGGTCGAAACCGGCCGTCTCACAGGCGGCGAGCAGTTCGGCATCCGAAGAGCAGGGCTTCGCGAGCAGCAGGTTCTCCCGGACCGTCGTGTGGAAGACGTGCGCGTCCGCGAGCGCGCCCGAAATCACCGAAGGAAGTAGCGTCGGATCGTAGGTCTCCAGCGGCTTCCCGTTGAGCAGAGCGCGTCCGGACGTCGGCGCCACGGAACCCAGCAGCACGTTCAGCAACGTCGTCTTCCCGGCCCCGCTCGGTCCCACGATCCCGACCCGCTTGCCCGGCGGCAGGTCGAGGTCGACGCCGTCCAGCGCCGGGGCCCTGCCCTCGAACCGGACGCCGACCCCTTCGAGCCGCAGATGCCCCGGCTCGGGCGCCACGGTGCCGCGCGCGGGCGGCGGTTCCGTCAGCAGCGCGCGCACCCGCTCGGCCGACGCGCGGACCTCGACCCAGCGCTGGGCGGCCGCGGTCAGCGGGAGGACCAGCTCGAACACGGCCAGCGCACCGAGCGCGAGGGCTGCGGTCAGCGGCGGTGAAACCCCGGCGGTCAGGGCGATCGCGAGGCAAGTCAGCAGCTGGACGAGGATCCCGGACGCCGTCAGCAAGCTCGTGCGGTTCGCCGTCACCCGATCCCGCGAAGCGAGGGCTTCGACAGCGGTGTGCGCGGCGTCCACAGTGGACTCGTGAACGCCGTAGGCGATCAGCTCCCGCCGTCCGGTGATCAGCTCGACCGCCCGCTCGGCGAGGTCCGCGCGGGCCGGAGCGCTCTTCTCCGCCGCCGCGCGGGTGATCCGCACGCACAGCCACGGCAGCCCGATCCCCGCGATGGCGAGTCCGAGTGCCAGCACGAGCCCGGCGGCCGGGCTGGCGATCAGCGCGACCGTCGTCGACACCGCGCCCACGAACGCGGCGACACCGGCGGGCAGCAGGCACCGCAGGATCGCGTCCTGCACGGCGTCCACATCGGACACCAGCCGCGTGACGAGATCGCCGCCGGAATGCCGCGAGACCCGGTGCGGCAGCAGGGACGTGTACACGCGAGTCCGCAAGGCACCGAGATAGCGCAGGACGACCTCGTGCCCGGCGAGCCGTTCCGCGTAACGCAGCCCGCCGCGCAGCAACGCCAGCGTCCGGACGGCGACGATCGCCACGGTGAGCGAGGCTAACGGCGGCTGTTCGGCCGCCTTCAGCAGCAGCCAAGCGGCGGTGGCCATCAACGCCAACCCGGCGATCTCCGCCCCGGCCCCGATCAGCCCGGCCCGGACCAGCCGTACGGCGTCCTTTGTGGACACTCCCCAGACGTTCACACCAGTTCCCGTTCTCTCAGTGTTCGTCGGTGAACCCGCGTCCGCGATCGACGTCGGCAGGACGCTGGTCGGTCATTCACCTCGCCGATGCGGAGGTGGCGTCCTGCCACCGCGATAGCGGGACCTTCGGCCGTGGCGGGTTCACGCGTTCGGTCACCGCCCGAGGTGCATCTTCAGCTCCGCCTACTGCTCGTACGGTGCCATCGTGGACTTCGAGGACGCGAGTGGCCAGCGCGGCCATCGCGGGCCGGTGGGCCACGAGTACCGCGGTCCGGCCGGTGAGCAGTTCGCGGGTCGCGCCGAGCACGGCCGCTTCGGTCGCCGCGTCGAGCCGGGCGGTCGGCTCGTCGAGCAGCGCCAGGCCCGCCTCGGTACGGGCCAGCGCCCTGGCGAGGCCGAGCCGTTGCCGCTGACCGGCGGAAAGCGGCGCGCCCAGTTCGCCGACCCGCGTCCGGTAGCCGTCGGGCAATCCGCGCACGACCTCGTCGAACGCCGCCGCGCGCGCCGCGGCCTGGACGTCCGGCACCTGGCCCATGGCGATGTTCTCCTCGACGGTCCCGGTGAACAACGTCGGCCGCTGCGGCACCCACGCCGCCCCCGCCCGCCACACGGCCGGATCCAGATCGCCCAGATCGACACCGTCGACCAGGACCCGGCCGGACGTCGGCGTCACGAAACCCAACAGGACCGCCAGCAGCGTGCTCTTCCCGGAACCACTGGGACCGACGAGCGCGACGTGCTCGCCCGCCTCGATCGTCATGTCCACTTCGGACAACACGGTCTCACCGCCGTACGCGACGCTCACCTTCTCCAGTACGATCCGCGGCGCCCCGCGGCGGGCCACCCGCGAACCCCGGACGACGTCCTCCGAGCGGACGGCCAGTGCCTCGCGCAGCGTGGCGAGCCCTTCCGCGCTGGCGTGGAACTTCGCCCCGGCCGCCCGCAGCGGCAGGTACGCCTCGGGAGCGAGCAGCAGGACCAGCACCGCCGTGTGCACGACCATGCCGCCTTCGAGCAGCCGGAAGCCGATCGGCACCGCGACCAGCGCCACCGATAGCGTCGCCACCAGTTCCAGTACCAGCGCGGACAGGAACGCGACCCGCAGCGTGCGCATCGTCGCGTCGGTGTGCGCGTCCGCCATCGCCCGCACGGTCTTCACCTGCGCTTCGGCGCGGCCGAACACCTTGAGCGTGCCGAGGCCGCGCACGACGTCGAGGAAATGCCCGCCCAGCTTGGAAAGCAGCGACCACTGCTTGGCGGTCTTCGCCTTCGTGTGCTGCCCGACGAGGATCGCGAACACCGGGATCAGCGGCAGTGTCGCGAGGATGATCAGCGCCGACGACAGATCCGCGGCGAACAGCCGGACGAGCACCGCGACCGGCACGATCGCCGACAGCACCACCGTCGGCAGATATCCGGTCAGATAGGCGTCGCTCGCGTCGATCCCCTTGGTCACCAGGGTCGCGACCGCGCCGGGATTCTCCGCTTCCGCGCCGAGCAGCCGTTTGCGCAGCCCGCCCTTGACCTTCGCCGCGAACCGGCCACCGACGGAGCCCTGGACACCCGCGAGCAAAGCCCGTACCGCGATGGCGGCCACGAGCGTCCAGGTCACGCCGCCGCCGGTGAGCAGCGTCGCGAGGCCGTCGGCCTGGACGAGGATCGCCGCGGCGGTCAGCGTGCCGAGGACGGCCAGTACGCCGAAATGGCGGCGCAGTCCGGGAAGGGGAGGCATTTCAAGCTCCTAGAAGTGCAGCAGCGAGCGCTGGTCGACGCGGGTGTCGTGCCTGCGCCACGTCACCCACTGCACGGCGGCGATCGCCACGAGCGCGGGAGGCAGGACGAAGGTGAGCAGGCCGAGCATCTCGGTACTGGTGGCCGCTTCCGTCAGACTCAACGAGAAACCTCCGTCCACAGAGGACACCAGCGCGTCGGGCAGGCGCGCGGTCCCGACGGCGACCACCGGTGACGCCGACAGCGTCATCGTGGCGACCAGTGCCGTCTTGTGCCGCCCGGCGCGCAGAGCCGCGGCCGCGACGCCCAGCGCGCCGAACGCCAGCACGATCGCGGGCAGCACGGACCACGACGCGGAGGTTTCGACGGCACCCCAGACGACCGCCACGACCAGGAACGCGAGCGCCGGCGCGAGCAGCGCCTTGGCGATCCGGTTCGCGTGGGCGGTGAACTCCGCCGGTGCCCGCACGGCGAGGAAAGCCGCTCCCTGCAAGGCGAACAGCGCGACGAACCCCGCGCCCCAGAGCAGCGCGTACGGGCTGAACACCGCGAGGACGTCGCCGGACGGTTTACCGGCCGCGTCGAGCGGGAGCCCGAGGACGAGGTTGCCGAGGAACACGCCCCAGGACACCGCCGTCACCCACGCGCCGACGGTGATCGCCAGTGTCCAGGCGCCGCGGCGCGCGTCCGGCCGCCTGCTGCGCAGCTGCACCGCCGCGGTGAACGTGACCAGCCCGAGCAGCAGGGTCACCACCGGGATGTACGCCCCGGCGAACACTTTTCCTTCCAGATGGGGGAAAGCGCCGAACAGGACGCCGACCGCGGCGACCAGCCACACCTCGTTGGCCAGGAAGAACGGGCCGAAGGCGCCGAGCACGCGCCGCCGCCCTGCCTCGTCACGGCCCAGCCTGCCGAGCAGCATGCCGACGCCGTAGTCGTAGCCGGCCAGCGCGAAATAGCCGGCGGTCAGGAAACCGAGCACGCACCACCAGAGGATCACCATCGGTCAGACTCCGCTCAGGACGGGAAGTTCGGCACGGGGCACGGCCGCCTCTTCGCTCGCGTCCGGGCCGCGTTTCGCGACCCGTGACATCAGCACCCAGTCGGCGATCGCGAGCACCAGGAACAACAGCGTGAAAGCGATGAAGGAGAACAGGATCTGCCCCGCCGGGATCGCCGCGACGGCGTCGGCGGTGGTCAGCTGCCCGCGGATCAGCCACGGCTGACGGCCGATCTCGCGCACCAGCCAGCCGAGGATCGCCGCGACGAACGGCAGCGGGATGGCCAGAACCATCACGTACAGCAGCGGCCGCACCTTGGTGATCCAGTTCCGGAACAGGAGCAGCGTGCCGAGGATGGAGGCGAGGAAGGCGATGAAGCCGATCTGGATCATGAAGCCCAGCGAGGCGCCGACCAGCGGATCCGGCGACTCCAGCTTGTCGCCGTGGTACTCGCCCAGTGGACCGAACTGGCCGAAGCCGAAGCCGATCACCAGCGTGCTTCCGGCCAGCGAGGCGAGCACGCCGATCCGCATCGAGCGCCGGAAGAACTCGACCTCCATGGTGCGCTTGATGAAGTGGTACGCGCTGACGCCGACGACGAAGAAGCCGCCGGTCATCAACGCCGCACTCAGCACGTGCGGCAGCGACATCGTCAGCGCCGGGTTGGTGAACAGCGCGCCGAAATCGTCGAGTTCCAGCACGCCGTTCTCGGCGTGCGTGCCGACCGGGTTCTGCAGGAACGAGTTGGCCACCATGATGAACAGCGCCGAGGCGTACGCGGTCAGCGTGACCAGCCAGATCAGCGTCAGGTGGACCCATTTGTTCAGCCGTCCCCAGCCGAAGATCCACAGGCCGAGGAAGGTCGATTCGGCGAAGAAGGCCACCAGCGTCTCGATGGCCAGGGGTGCGCCGAAGACGTCGCCCGCGACCGCGGACAGGCCGGTCCAGGTGAGTCCGAACTGGAATTCCATCACGATTCCGGTGACGATTCCCAGCGCGTAATTGATCACGTAAAGCTTGCCCCAGAAGCGAGTCATCCGCGTGAGTTCCGGCTTTCCGCCGAACGCGGAGCGTGTCTGCATCACCGCGACGAGTGTCACGAGCCCCAGTGTGAGCAGCACGAACAGGAAGTGGAACGAGGTCGTCGTCGCGAACTGGAGTCTCGCGATCGGGAGTGCGTCCATGTCGAAGCACTGTATACGTAGGCTGGCTACATGTAGCCACTAAATCTATGAAACCGGGGTGATCTCGGGGACTTTCCCTGAGGCCGGTCCGGGAAAGTCCCGGCTACCCTGGTATGCGGCGATGTGTAGACTGTCTATCTATGAAGGCCGACAGTCTGCGCGGGCACCTCGACGCGCTGCTCCTCGCCGTCCTCGACGGCCGGAAGCTGCACGGGTACGCCATCATCGAGGCGCTCCAGCTCCGCAGTGACGGTGCGCTCGACCTGCCGACGGGCACCGTCTACCCGGCGCTTCGCCGGTTGGAGCGCGCCGGATTCCTCGCCAGCGAATGGGACGTCGTGTCCGGCCGCAAACGTCGTACGTACAAGCTCACGCGCTCAGGGCAGAAGGCGCTGGCCGCGGAACGGGCGGAGTGGCAGGAGTTCACCACCGTGATCGGTGGTGTCCTCGGGGGGAGCACGGCATGAGCGAGATCGAGGCTTACATCGGTGACCTGGGCAGACGGTTGCGCGGGCCGGCGAGAGCGAAGATCGATCTGCTCACCGAGGCGAGGGATGGTCTGGTCGACGCGGCCGAGGCGTATCGCGAGGGCGGGATCGGCGAGGCGGAAGCCGAACGCCGGGCGGTCGCCGACTTCGGCCCGGTCGCCGTGATCGCGCGTGACTATCAGGCGGAGCTGGCGTTGCGCGGCGACATCGGCACGTTGTGGAAGGTCATCGTCGGTGTGCCGCTGATCCAGGTGAGCTGGGAGCTGGCGCGGATCTGGACCTATGGCGATTGGAGCCGTTCGGGGAAGCCGAACCCGGAGTGGTTCACGGCCGTCATCGAGATCTTCGGCGTCCTGGTCCTCGTTCCGGCCGTGATCGGCGCGGTGTCGCTTTTCGGGGCCCGGCGGCTGGGGCGCAGGCTCGACAGCGTGAGCCTGGGGAAGGTGACGCGGTGGACGGTGGGTGCCGTGGCGGGCACGAACCTGCTGGCGCTGCTGCTGCTCACCGTGAGCACAGCGGTCCTCGATCCGTCGAGGATGAACGTGAGCCTCGTGTGCAACCTGGTGGCGCTCGGCTGGGTCGCCTTCAGTTTCTGGCTGCTCTCACCGGCTTTCCGGCCCCGGCCCGCGCTCGCCGCATGAACCCGATCGAGGCCTGCATCGGCGAACTCGACGCCCGCCTGTCCGGGCCGCGGTCGGCGAAAGCCGATCTGCTCGCCGAAGCGAGGGACGGTCTGGTCGACGCGGCCGACGCCTACCGCGCGGGCGGTGCGGACGAGTCGGAAGCCGAACGTCGTGCCGTCGCCGATTTCGGCCCCGTCGACCTGATCGCCCGCGACTACCAGGCGGAACTGGGGCTGCGGCGCGACATCCGCGTGCTGTGGGAGCTGATCGCCGGTGTCCCGCTCCTGATCCTCGCCTGGGATCTGGCGCGGGCCTTCGCCGACTGGTCGGGGCTCGGTGCTACGCCGTCCTGGTACCACCGCGCGATCGGTGTGGCCGACACGCTGGCGGCGCTGTCCCCGGCCGTCGCGGTCGCCGGGCTGCTCGCGGCACGGCTGCTTTCGCGGCGGGCGGCCGGTCCGCCGGTCGCGCGCGCGGTCTCGTGGACGCTGGCCGCGGCCGTGGGGTTGAACCTGGTCGCGGTCGCGACGTACGGCGGCGCGACCGGGCTGATGGAACCCGCCCGCATGCTCGTCAGCGTGCCGTGCGCGGTCCTGTCCGGAACCTGGATCTTGTTCAGCATGCGGCTGGCGGTCGCCGCGCGGAGTTGGAGAACCACGGCATGACGGTGATCGAGGCCTATCTCGGGGAGCTGCGCACGCGGCTGGACGGCCCGGCGTCGGCGAAGCGGGACCTGCTGCGTGAAGCGCGGGACGGGCTCAACGACGCGGCGGACGCCTACCGCGACGGCGGCTGGAGCGAGCACGAGGCACAGCGGCGCGCCGTCGCCGATTTCGGGCCGGTGCACCTGATCGCCCGGGACTACCAGGCCGAACTGGGCATGCACAGCGGCACCCGCACCCTCTGGAAGCTGATCCTCGGCGTACCGCTGATGCAGCTCGCCTGGGAGCTCGCCCGCAAGTGGACCTTCGGCGACTGGTCGCAGCTCGCGCCGACGCCGGGTTGGTACAAGTACATCGCCCAGTTCACCCACGGTTCGGTCTTCATCGTCCCGGTGCTGGGCGTGTTCGCTCTCGTCTCCATGCGCTGGCTGTCCCGGCGGATGGACGGTGCGCGGCTGGTCAAGACCGCCGGCGTGCTGATCGGTGAGGCCGTCGGGCTGAACCTGCTTTCGGTGGCGCTGCTGGTGATCGCCACCGGGTTCATCGACGCGTCGAGACTGTTCCTGTCCGTGCCGTGCGGGATCCTCATGGTGCTCTGGATCGTGGTCAGCGTGCGACTCGCGTTGCTGGCGCGACGATCCTGGCGTTCGTGTGCCACGATCGTCGCGTGACGACCGCCCTGATCTATCTCGTAGTCATGCTGCTGGTGGCCGCGGTGGTGTTCTTGCTGGCCGCCGTGGTGTTCGGCCGGGGTGAGGAACTGGCCCCGCTGCCGCCCGGCAGCTCGCCGACCAGGCTGCCCGCAGAGGACATCACCGCCGAGGACGTCCACGCCGTCCGCTACCAGATGGTGCTGCGCGGCTACAAGATGTCCGAAGTGGACTGGGTGATGCGGCGGCTCGGCGTCGAGATCGAGGAGCTGCGCGCCAAGGTGGCCGAACTGGAGGCCGAGCGCGAGGACGCCAGGTGACCGATGTCGTCGTCTCCGTCGACGTCGCGGTACCGGCCGGGACGGCTTGGCTCGCCCTGACCGATTGGGAACGCCAGGGCGAATGGATGCTCGGCACCGAGGTCGAGGTCGTCGAAGGCAACGGGCGTAGCGTGGGTTCGAAACTGTCGGCGTTCACCGGGGTGGCCGGGATCGGCTTCACCGACACCATGGAGATCACCGGCTGGGAGCCGCCGCTTCGTTGCGTCGTGCGGCATACCGGCAAGATCGTGCAGGGCACCGGGGTGTTCCAGGTGATCGAGAAGGGGCCGCACGCGTCGACGTTCGTCTGGGCGGAGCATCTGCGGCCGCCGTTCGGCGTCGTCGGGCGGCTCGGCTGGCCGGTCGCCAAGCCGGGTTTCGAACTGGGGCTGCGGCTGTGCCTGCAGAGATTCGTGAAGTACGCGGAGGGGTACCGGGTTGGCTGAGGCGGGTCTGCTGGGCGCGGACGGGATCAAGCGGTGTTCGTGGGGCAACTCGGCCCCGGACTACGTCGAGTACCACGACACCGAATGGGGCGTCCCGCTCCACGGCGACGAAGAACTGTACGAACGCTTGTGTCTGGAGTCGTTCCAGTCCGGGCTTTCGTGGATCACGATCCTGCGGAAACGGGAGTCGTTCCGGAAGGCGTTCGCCGGATTCGTGCCGGAGAAGGTCGCCGTCTTCACCGACGATGACGTCGCTCGTCTCATGGAGGACGCGTCGATCGTGCGGAACCGGGCGAAGATCCTGGCGGCGATCAACAACGCGCGGGCGATCGAGGAACTGGACGGTTCGCTGGACGACCTGCTGTGGTCGTTCGCGCCTTCTTCGCACACCCGGCCGCGGCGGATGGCCGACGTTCCGGCGATCACCGACGAGTCGAAGGCGATGGCGAAGGAACTCAAGAAGCGCGGCTTCGTGTTCCTCGGGCCGACCACCTGTTACGCGCTGATGCAGGCGACGGGGATGGTCGACGACCACGTGAAGGACTGCTTCCGGGCCGCTTAGACCGAGCGGGCGTGGAGGTCTTCGGCCAGCCGTTGGAGCGTTCGGTAGGTGCCGTCGAACTCGATCACGCCACCGTCACGCAATTCGATGGTGCATCTCGCGACGTACGCGAAGGGGACGACGTAGCTGAACCGAAACTCGGTGCCCTGGTAACGCACTGAGCGGACTTCGGCCCACGCGATCGCGTGCCGGACCTTGCGTCCGTAGACCTCCGCGAAACCGCCGGTGAAGACGTAGAGGCCGCCGTCGAGACGTTTCCGCGTCAAGGCACACCACCACAGGAAGAGCGGCGGCCACACGAACAGCACGACGGCCAGGGCTCCGGTCATGTCGCCTTCGCGGAGCCCGAGTGCGAGAGCGCCCGCCAGTGGCGCGAAGGCGAAGAAGGTCCCGATGACGCCCGGCCTGCGGCGGTAGCGGCGGAGGCAGTCACCGAGGTCGCGCTCGGCGGCTGTCGACTGGAGGTGGGGCGGGGTCGGGATCACTCCCGGACGCTAGTCGCGGCGGTCCGGTACCGGTCCCGGGTGCGCTATGAAAGGTCCTTTCCTTGCAAAATTTGCAAGGAAAGGACCTTTCACAGCACGCCGCGTGCGGCTACTTGCCCTGGAAGTTCGGCTTGCGCTTGCCCACGAAGGCCTCGACGGCCTCGGTGTGGTCGGCGGTCGCGCCGAGCGCGGTCTGGGCCTCGTCCTCGGCCGCCAGCGCGGTTTCGAGGGACGACTCGGCGGCGACGGACAGGACGTTCTTGATCTTCGCGTACGCGACCGTCGGGCCGGCCGCGAGCTTCGCGGCGACCTTCTGCGCGCGGGCGGCCAGTTCCTCGTCCGGAACGACTTCGCTGACCAGTCCCAGTGTCAGCGCTTCGGCGGCGTCGACCGTGCGCGCCAGCAGCATCAGCTCGGCCGCGCGGCCGAGACCGATCAGCCGCTGCAACGTCCACGACGCGCCCGAGTCCGGGCCGAGGCCGACGTTCGCGAACGCCATCAGGAAGTTCGCCGACGTCGCCGCGATCCGGAGGTCGCTCGCGTACGCGAAGGCAGCGCCCGCGCCGGCCGCCGGGCCGTTCACCGCCGCGATGACCGGCTTCGGCATCCCGACGATGGTCTTGACGATCGGGTTGTAGTGCTCCTTGACCGTGTGTAGCGGCGCGGGGTCACCCGCCTGCAGCAGCCCGACATGCTCTTTCAGGTCCTGCCCGGCGCAGAACGCCTTGCCCGAACCGGTCAGCACGACCGCGCGGACACTGTCGTCGGCCGCGGCCTCGGTCAGGCCCGCCAGCAGCAGTTCCTTGAGTTCGACGGTCAGCGAGTTGTACGCCTGCGGCCGGTTCAGCGTGAAGGTGCGCACGCCATCGGCGTCGGCGGTCAGCAGAACGTCGGATGTGGTCACGGGATCTCCTAGTCGGCGAAACTGCGGTCTGAGACGAGTCTTTCAGCCTCGCGAGCCGCATACCAGCACCGATACGGCGGCAAAAGATCGGTCCGCGTTCGCGCTCGGCCGCTGATGAGGGACAATGGACAGTAGACCCGGCTGGCTTTGACGAGCGCGACCCGGGCGCGCCGGTTGAGACGGAGGGAGCACGCTATGGCGGCCATGAAGCCCCGGACCGGAGATGGTCCCCTCGAAGTGACTAAGGAGGGGCGGGGCCTCGTGATGCGCGTACCACTCGAAGGTGGTGGGCGCCTCGTCGTCGAACTCTCCGCGGAAGAAGCGAAGGATCTCGGCGCGGCCTTGCAGGAGGTCACCGGCTGAGCCGGACCGCACCAACGTTCAACCACCCGCACCCCGGTCTCCCTTCGGAGGCCGGGGTCGCGGTTCATCTGCGCCCGGAGGTCGCTCACTGTGCGTAACCCGCTACCCCCCGTTCCGGGGAAGCTGCTCGAACTCGAGGTCTCGGACGACCTACGGCGCGGTACGCCGCTGGCCACGCTGATCGCCGCGCCGTCCGAAGAGGACGGTGACGCCGGACTCGCGGAGATCGGCGGCGTGCGGCCGACCGGCAGGGCCGGTGACGTGCAGACCGTGCCGACCGGCGGCGTCCGCTGGCTGGCGGGTGTCGGCGACGGTGAGCCGAAGCAGTACCGCAAGGCCGGTGCCGCTCTGGTCCGCGCCGTTTCGTCGGCGCTGGAAGAAGACGTCAAGGCGGGGAAGAAGGCGTTCCGCGCCTTCGCCGTCGAACTGCCCGAAGACGCGGGCGCCGAGCACGTCGAGGAACTGGCGTTCGGGCTGCTGCTCGGCGGTTACCGGTTCACGGTGACGGCCGAGGACCCGAAGCCGAGCCTGCGGACCGTGCGCTTGATCACACGTCACGAAGTCGATTTGGAGCGGGTCCGCGAACTCGCCGCGGCCGCCGCGTTCGCGCGCGATCTGGCGAACACGCCGTCGAACGTCAAGACCCCCGCTTGGCTCGCCGACACGGCCGCCCGGGTCGCCGGTGGCATCCCGAACCTGACCGTGACGGCGCGGGACGAGAAGTGGCTGGCCGAGCAGGGCTTCGGCGGCGTGCTCGCCGTCGGCGGCGGGTCGGCCGCGCCGCCGCGGCTCATCGAGCTGGAATACCGGCCGCGCGGGGCGACGACGCATCTGCTGCTCGTCGGCAAGGGCATCACCTTCGACACCGGTGGTCTTTCGATCAAACCGGCTGACGGCATGCACCTCATGCGCACCGACATGGCGGGCGGCGCGGCGATCATCGCCGCGGTCCGCGCGATCGCGGCGCTGCGCCTGCCGGTGAAGGTGACCGGGCTGGTGCCCGCCGCCGAAAACCACGTGTCCGGCTCGTCGTACCGGCCCGGCGACATCGTCCGGCACTACGGCGGCAAGACCACCGAGGTGGGCAACACCGACGCCGAGGGCCGCATGGTCCTGGCCGACGCGCTCGTCTACGGCATCAAGAAGCACAAGCCGGACGCGGTGATCGACGCGGCGACCCTGACCGGCGCCATGAAGGTCTCCCTCGGCGTCCGCACCGGTGGCGTCTTCGCCACCGAAGACGCCCTCGCGGAACGGATCACGAAGGCGGGCGAGCGGGTCGGCGAGGCGTGGTGGCGGATGCCGCTGCTGGAGGATCTGGCCGAGACCGTGCAGGGCTCGCTCGGTGACGTCCGGCAGGCGCCGGGTGGTCCCGGCGGCATCGTCGCGGCGCTGTTCCTGCGGGAGTTCGTCGGCGACGTGCCGTGGGCGCATCTCGACATCGCCGGCCCCGCGCGGGCCGACAAGACCTACGCCGACGTCGTGCCCGGGGCCACCGGTTTCGCGGCGCGCACGCTGGTCGAACTGGTCGCCTCCTACGCCTGACCTGCGGTTACCTGCGGGGCGGGAGCAAGGGACCTTTGCTACCGCTCCGCAGGTCGACCTTGGGCATGGGCTGGGTCGGCGCGTCTCCGGCGTGGGCGGTGAGCCGTCGGGCGATCCCGGTCGCCGGGCCCTGCAGGTACCGGAACACGAGCCACGCCGTGACGGAGCCGAGGACGAGCCCGGCGAGTACGTCGTGCGGGTAGTGCGCGCCGACGAAGACCCGCGAGAAGCCCATCAGCAGGGCACCCGGGAGCACCCACGGCGCGAGCCGGCGCCAAGCGAGTGTCAGGCCGACGGCGGCCGCTCCCGCGATCGTGGAATGGTTGCTCGGGAAGGACCAGTCGCCGATCTGCGGGCAGTCGACGAGCGTGACGAGGTTCCGGCAAGGCCGGTCCTCCTGGATCACCGTCTTCAGACCCTCGCTGATCAAGTACGCGATCGCGGTTGCGCCGGGCGGCAGCAGCGCCACGGCGATCCGGAGGGGCGAAGTGCGCGCCCGCCACAACAGCCAGGCGAAGAGCCCCGCGAAGGCGAGCAGTCCTGCTTCCGTGAACAGAATCCCCGTCGCCTGAAGCCAGTTCGGGCTCTCACCCGCCAACTCCACGATGTCGTCGTACATTCACCCGAAGTTAGCGAAAACGACGCGCCCCCGGGGTGGACGAACGGCAGGAATCGACCCTGACGATCGTCACCAGGGCCGCGCGCGGACCCGCTCCCGGAACCGCAGCACGGCGGGCGGCAGGACCACGTCGCGACGCCAGGCCAGCCCGATGGTCCGCCCGACCGGTGGCACCAGCGGGACTTCGACGACCCCCGCGGGGCTGCCCGGCTCGAAACGGGGGAGCAGCGCGACACCGAGCCCGGCCGCGACCAGCCCGCGGACGGTGTCGGACTCCTGGCCTTCGAAGGCGATCTTCGGCTCGAAGCCGGCCGCCGCGCACAGGTCGTCGGTGATGGTGCGGAGGCCGTAGCCGGTTTCGAGGAGCACGAATTCCTCGTCCTTGAGGTCCTCGATGGCGGCGCTGGGCCGGTCGGCGAGGCGGTGTGACGTCGGAACGGACAGGAAGATCTCCTGCTCGGTGAGCACCGCAGTGTCGAGCAGCGGGTCGTCGACGGGCGCGGGCGCGAGCAGCGCGAGATCGAGTTCGCCGCTGGTGAGCCTGTCGACCATGTCCTGGCGTGAACCCTGGACCAGGGTGAAACGAACGCCCGGATGGTCCGCGCGATAGCCGCGGAGCAACGTGGGGACCAGCGACCTGCCGAGCAGGTGCAGGAAGCCGAGGACGACATGCCCGGATCCGGGGTCGACCTCTTCGCGGGCTTGGCGGACCCCGGCGTCGACGGCGGCGAGGGCGCGTTCGGCGGCGTCGGCCAGCAGCTCGGCGGCGCGGGTGAGCCGGATACCGCGACCGTCGGGGACCGTGAGCGGGGCGCCGAGGGCCTCGCCGAGCGCCGAGATCCGGCGGCTTACCGTGGGCTGTGGGACGCCGAGCAGTTCGGCCGCGCGTGTGACGTTCGTCGTGCGGCGGAGTGCGGTGAGCAGGGCGAGCTGTGGAGCTAGCTGGGCGGTCATCCTTTCATTCAGCACGGTATCGATTGTGGCAGATGAGCGTATTAGACGTATCGTTTAGCCAGGCTTAGCTTCGGCACCGTGCCTGCCACCGGAACCACCCGCCGCGTGACGATCGCCGTCGCCGCGGCCGGGATCTCCTCGTTCGCGCTGCTCTACGCGCCACAGCCGGTGCTGCCGCAGCTGGCCGAGCAGTACCACCTCGATCCCGGTGGTGCCTCGCTAGCGGTGAGTGTCGCGACCGGAGCGCTGGCGATCGCCGTCCTGCCCATCGCCGCGCTCTCCGAGGTGGTGGGACGGCGTCCGGTGATCATCGCCTCGGTGGTCGCGTCGGTCGTGTTCGGTTTCCTGCTGCCACTGGCGCCCGGCTACCCGGCGCTGCTCGTGCTCCGGGCGCTGCAAGGGGTCGCGATCGCGGGGTTCCCCGGAGTGGCCGCCGCCTACCTCGCGGAACGGCTCGGCAGGGCCGGGCTCGCGGCGGCGGTGGGCGCGATGATCGCCGGGAACACCATCGGCGGCATGATCGGGCGGCTCGCGGCCGGGTTCACCGCCGGACCGTTCGGGTATCACGGCGCGCTGATCGTGGTCGCGGGGATCGGGCTGGTCTGCACGGTGGTCACGGTGCTGGCCCTGCCGCCGGGGGAGCAAGGGACCTTTGCTACCACTTCGGCGGATAACCGCAGGTCAGAGCGGTTACGCGAGCAAGGCAGGGCGGTGCTGGCCGGGCTCGGCGCGGCGGTGCGGAAGCCGGTCCTGCTGGTCCAGTACGCGGTCGCTCTGCTGGCCATGGGCTCGTTCGTCGCGTTGTACAACGCCGCCGGATTCCGGCTGACCGGCGAACCGCTGAACCTCTCGCCGGCGATCGCGTCGCTCGTCTTCCTCGCCTACGCGATGGGCTCGGTCTCGTCGGCGACGGCGGGCAAGCTCGTCGGCCGGTTCGGCCGCCGCCGCGCGCTCGTCGGTGCCCTGCTGCTCACGATCGCGGGCACCGCCCTGACGCTGTCCGACTCGCTGCCCATGGTCGTCGCCGGGTTCGTGGTGCTGACCGGCGCGTTCTTCGCCGCGCACGCCGTCGCCAACGGCTGGGCCGCCGCGGAGGCACCCGAGAACGCCCGAGGCCAGGTCGGCGGGCTCTACACACTTTCGTACTACCTCGGCAGCAGCATCGGAGGCGCCGTCGGCGCGACCGTCTACGGGCACGCGGGCTGGACCTGGCTGATCGTGCTGACCGCCGCCTGGCTCGCCATCGCCGCGGTGGTCGTGCTGAAGGGGAGGCGGTCTCAATCGGTTGTTGCAAGTAGTGGCGGCTGATAGGGAGGTCGTCATGCCAGGAGCCCCGTTGACGCGCGAGGAGCGGGAGAAGATCCAGAATGGTCTGGATCAAGGTCTTACCCAGGACGCGGTGGCGAAGGTTCTGGGTAAGTCACCCTCGACGATTTCACGAGAAGTACGCCGCGGTGGTGGGCCGCGGTGTTCCAGGCCCGGAAGCAAGGTCAATGGCCGGCCTCGCCGTTATCGGGCCGACCGAGCCCAGCGCCTGGCCGTCGAACGCGGCCGGCGCCCGAAAGCCCATCTGCTGGCCGGTGAGTTGGCGGCGGTGGTGACCGGTCTGCTGGAAGCAGACTGGTCACCCCGGCTGATCTCCCTGATGTTGCCGACGCTGTTCCCCGACGATCAGGCTATGCGGGTGAGTCACGAGACGATCTACCTGTCACTGTTCATCCAGACTCGTGGTGAACTGCGCAACGAACTCACCGAGCACCTGCGGTCAGGCCGTGACCAGCGCCGGTCACGCACCAGCACCTCCAGCCGCCGCCAGGGCCGGATAACCGGGATGACCCCGATCAGTGAACGCCCCGCCGAGGCCGCCGACCGGGCAGTGCCCGGGCACTGGGAAGGCGATCTGATCCTCGGGGCAGTCGGCCAGGGCGCGGTCATCACCCTGGTCGAACGCCACTCCCGATTCGTGTTGCTGGCCCCCCTGCCCGACACACACAAGGCCGTCGAAGTCCGGGAACTGCTCACCAGCATGATCACTACCCTGCCCACCGAACTGAAACGGTCGCTGACCTGGGACCAGGGCAACGAAATGGCCCAGCACGCCCAGTTCACCCTGGACACCGGCCTGCAGGTCTACTTCTGCAACCCACACAGCCCCTGGGAACGCGGCAGCAACGAGAACACCAACGGCCTGCTACGCCAGTACTGGCCCAAAAGCTCAGACCTGCGCCACCTCACCCAAACCCACTGCGACGCGATCGCCCTACGCCTCAACACCCGACCACGCCCTACACTCGGCCTCCTCACACCAGCACAAGCACTCGACAAAGCACTACTTGCAACAACCAGTTGAAACCGCCGGACTTTCCCCGCATCACACGTGGTGAAAGCGTCCTTCGCCGCGTCTGACGTGGGCAAAGCGTCCTTCAGCCCCCGGCGATAGCAAAGGTCCCTTGCTACGCGATCGCGGCGACGAGCAGCCCGCCGCCCACCGGCAACAGCGCCGGGACCAGCCGCTCGTCCTCGCGGAAGGCCCGCGCGACCTCCCGCAGCGCGAGCGTGTCCGGATCACGCCGTGAGGGATCGGTCACTCTGGTCCCCGAAACGTTGTGGAACGCCAGTATCCCGCCGGGCCGCAGCAGCGAGACGGCCTTCTCGTAGCAGCTCGGGTACTCGATCGGCGCCGAATCGACGAACACCAGGTCGTAACCGCCGGGGGTGAGCCGGGGGAGGACGTCGAGCGCGCGCCCCATGATCAGCCGGGTCCGCCCCGGCGCGTAGCCTGCCTCGCGGAACGCCGCCCGCGCCGCCCGGTGGTACTCCGGCTCGATGTCGATCGAGGTGAGGATCCCGTCGTCGACCATGCCGCCGAGCAGGCACAACCCGCTCACCCCGGCCCCGGTCCCGACCTCGACGACGGCCTTCGCCCGCAGCGTCGTGGCGAGAAAACGCAGAGTGGCACCCGCGCCCGCGCTCAGCGGGCCGCACCCCAGATCGGCCGACCGTGCCCGCGCGGCGGCCAGTACCTCGTCGTCGGGGACGTAGCCGTCGACGAGATCGGCGTCGGCGGCCTCGGCAGGCGAGCCCGCATGCGTCCCGGAATTCACACGCGGAGGTTAGCGCTGCCTATCGTCAAAAGAGCGAAGACTCCCTGGTACCGACTTCTCAGCCTCCTCTCAGTCCAGTCTCACTAGAAACATAAGCAGGCCGGACAGACTGGTCCTCGACAACGGGAACACCGTGCTCATCGCCCGCGTTGGGTGGAGTAGTTGGGAGAAGACGCTGATGGAGGTGCCTACTTCCCCGATGCAGGAAACGATGCAGGACCAGCACGCGGACCAGGTCACGCCGGTGACGGTGGACGAGGCCGCATGGACGCCGCCCTCGTGGGACGAGGTCGTGCGTGAACACGCCGACCGCGTCTACCGGTTGGCGTACCGCCTGACCGGTAACGCCCACGACGCCGAGGACCTGACGCAGGAGACCTTCATCCGGGTCTTCCGCTCCCTCGCGTCCTACAAGCCCGGCACGTTCGAAGGCTGGCTGCACCGCATCACCACGAACCTCTTCCTCGACATGGCCCGCCGCCGCTCGCGCGTGCGGATGGAGGGCCTCCCCGAGGACACCGACCGCATCGTCGGCGACGACCCGAGCCCGGAGCAGGTCTACTCGGACACGCATCTCGACCCGGACCTGCAGGCCGCGCTCGACGAGTTGCCGCCCGAGTTCCGTGCCGCGGTCGTGCTGTGCGACGTCGAAGGCCTCTCGTACGAGGAGATCGGCGCCACCCTCGGTGTCAAGCTCGGCACCGTGCGCAGCCGGATCCACCGCGGCCGCCAGGCGCTTCGCGCTTCTTTGGAGCGTCGTCGCGCCGCGGCGCAGGAGTCTGCGAAGGTGGGGGTATGACCGCACCGCGAGGTTGGGGGCTCCCCGAGTCGCATCTGCTTCCGGACGCCATCGTCGCCTTCGTCGACGGGGAGCTTTCCCTTGGTGCCCAGGACAGGGCTTCGGCGCATATCGCCCGTTGCCAGTCCTGTGCCGCCGAAGTGACCGCCCAGCGCCAGGCCGTAGCGGCCGTGAAGCAGGCGGGAGCCCCGTCGATGTCGGCGGGTTTCCTGGCCAGCCTGTGCTCCATCCCGCAGAACACCGAACTTCCCGGCACGCCGGACAACCTGGCGATGACCGCCGACGGTCAGCTGGTGGCCATCCAGCGGCCCGACCGGGTCGCCGGCCTTCGCGACACCGGGGTCTTGGGCGGTACAGCGCCGTTGGGATCAACGGCACCGCTGGGCCAGTCGCCGAACGTCCTCGGCGGCGGACGGTTCGGCCTCGCCCGGCGGAAGTACGCGCAGGGCGCCGGAGTCGTCGTTTCGGGTCTGGTGCTGAGCGCGCTGGCCCTCGTCGCGACTTCGGGTGACGGCACCGAAGACCAGCCGAACACCGGTTTCACCCCGCCGCAGGGGGTCAACGCCGGACTGCTGCCCGCGCAGCTGGGCGGCGGCACTCCTCCGGAACCGCCGCGCAGCCCCGCGCCGAGCCCGAGCACGTCGAGCGCGCCCGTGCCCGTCTCGGCCCGCTGATCCGCTTCGTCAGGGTTTGACGAAACAGATCGTCGCGCTCTTGAACTTCGTGGTCCCGTAGCTGGCGTAGGAGATGACCTCCGCGGTGCCCTCCGCACACGGGCTGTTCACCACGCTCATCTGCGGGAAGACCTCGCTGATCTTCAGCCGTGCCGAGCCGCAGTCCTTCAGCGGCGGCGGTGTCTTGGTCTCGATGTCGTCGAAACACAACCCGACCTTGGCGTTGATCGCCAGGCACAGGGCGACGCCGTCCCCGCGCGCTCCCCTCGGGACGGCGTACTTGTAGAAACCGTCCTTGCAGTCCCACTCACCCTTGTCGAGCCCGGTGAGGCTCACCGCGTAGGGCGCCTGCGGCGAATCGCACGGCGTCTTGACCGCGTCGGCTTCCTTGCCGGAGCCGGTCAGCACGACGCAATCGCCCTCGGTGAGCGCCTTGGCCTGCTTCTCCGGTCCGACGGCCGCCTTCATCACGAAGATGAAGCCGATCCCGCCGCCGACCACGACGAGCGCGGCGACGAGCAGCAGCACTTTCACCTTGGTGGACAGACCCTTCTTCTTGGGCGGCTGCTGCGGCCAGCCCTGGTGCTGGGGCCACTGCTGGTGCGGCCATTGCTGGTGAGGGGCGTTCTGGGGCGGAAAGGGAGCCCCCGGGTTCTCCGACATGCCCGTTAGACTGCCAGACGTGAGACATGGTTGCCTCAAGTGTCACATTTCTTGCCGGGTTCGGGGAATCAACGCGCACTTCACCGTGGTCACGGCAGAATCCCGGACAAGGCTTGGCGTACTCTCGCGTCCGGCCAACCTGATCTCAGCCCCGGGGAATGATGACCGAGCAGCCGAACGCGAATCCGCAGCAGCCTGGTGACCCGGCGCGGGATCGGCTGGCGCCGCGCCCGCTGGCCCGGCCCGCCGTCGATCCGGCACAGGCGGCCACGTTCGGCAGGCCGCACGGCGTCGACGGTGCCTTCGACAAGCTGTACCAGCCGAGCGGCAACGGGCAGTCTGCGCCGGGCCTGAACCTCGCGCCGCCAACGCCGGAATCGCTCGCCGAGGCCTTCCGCCGCCCGCCGGGCGCAGAAGGTGTCGTGCTGGAGCGCCCGCACGGGACCAACGGCTCCGCACCGTCCGCGAACGGCGCCGAAGACCCGCTCTGGACCACGACCTCGGATCCCTGGCGTGACCCGTCGTCCGGCGCGGTGCTCGCCGGGCCCGCCGTGCAGCAGGACTCCGACGAGGAGAAGGACGCGAAGCGCCCGCAGGGTGCGCTGCTGAGCCTTCCGGAGGTCCTTTTCGGCCGGCGTGTGCAGACGAAGGCACTGGCGATGCTCGCCGCGGTCGCGCTGGTCATCGGCGCCGCCGGCGGGCTGATCGGCTGGTGGTTCGCCGACACCGGCACCGAACTGACCGGACAGGCCAGCATCTCCGAAGCCGACGCGGCCAAGGAACGTCCGGCGGGCTCGATCGCGGACATCGCCCACCGGGTGGCGCCCACCGTGGTCTCGCTCGAAGTGTTCAAACCCGGCGCCGAAGCCGGTCAGCAGGGCTCCGGCGTCGTCATCGACACCCAGGGCTACGTGCTCACGAACGAACACGTGATCTCCGCCGCGACGGCCGACGCGGCCACCAAGGTCACCGCCGTGTTCTTCGACGGCAAGCGCGTCGAGGCGAAGGTCGTCGGCGCCGACCCCAAGACCGACCTCGCCGTGGTCAAGGTCGACGTCAAGAACCTGACCGCGCTGCAGGTCGGGAAGTCCTCCGACCTCGCCGTCGGCGACTCCGTGATCGCCGTCGGCTCGCCGCTGGCGCTGCAGAACTCGGTCACCGCGGGCATCGTGAGCGCGCTCAACCGCCCGGTGACCGCCGGTGGTGACGGCGGCAGCGCGCCGGTGATCTACGAGGCCATCCAGACCGACGCCGCGATCAACCACGGCAACTCGGGCGGCGCGCTCGTCGACGCGACCGGCGCGCTGGTCGGGATCAACTCCGCGATCCGCTCCTCCAGTGCCGAAGGCGGCAGCATCGGCATCGGGTTCGCCATCCCCAGTGACTACGCGGTGAAAATCGCGAAAACACTGATCAAGGACGGCAAGGTCGTCCACCCCGACATCGGCATCAACGCTTCGTCGACCGTCGCGGGCTCCAGCACCATGGGCGCACAGGTCCGCAACGTCGCCCCTGGCGGCCCCGCGGCCGCCGCCGGGATCAAGGAAGGCGACGTCATCACGGAGGTCGGCGGACGGCTCGTGCGCGACTCGGCGGAACTGCTCGTCGCGGTCCGCGCCCGCGAAGTCGGCGAAGTCGTCCCTGTCCGCCTTGTCCGCGATGGGTCTTCTCTTGTCGTGGACGTGAAACTGGCCTCGGACTAGCGGGTTCGGCCGGGTACCCTGAACGGGGAAGACGCCGAGGCGGAGGTTCACACGGGTGTTCGAGAGTGTCGGCTGGGGAGAGATCCTCATCATCGTCGTCGCGGGTCTTTTCATCCTCGGTCCGGAACGGCTGCCCGAAGCGGCGTCGTGGGTGGCGAAGAGCGTCCGCAAGGTTCGCGACTTCGCGACCGGGGCCAAGACGCAACTGCGCGAGGAGATGGGCCCGGAGTTCGATCAGCTGCGCAAGCCGCTGGAGGACCTGAGGGGCCTGCGGAACTTCGACCCGAAGCGGGTCGTCACCCAGCACCTGTTCGACGGTGACTCGGATCCGCTGGGGATCAACAACATCAACGGCACCAATGGCGCGAACGGGACCAACGGCGCTGCCAAGCCCAACGGCTATCCGGCGACGGCTTCGCAGCCCGAGCCGCTGAAGCCGGGGGAGCGCCCGCCGGTCGATCCGGACGCCACCTGACCAACCCGCAATCAGTCCTCTGGATGCGGTACTTGCACGCGCAAGGATCGCATCCAGAGGACTGATTGCGTATGGTCAGCGGCCCGCAGGAGTGACGTTCAGCATCATCCCGGCCAGCCCGCGCGCCCGGACGGTCAGCTTCTTCGCCGCCTCCTTGAGCACGAGCGACGCCGGCGCGTCCGGCTCGGCCAGCACGATCGGCGTCCCCGCGTCACCGTGGGCGACCACGCGCGGGTCCATCGGGACCTGTCCGAGCAGTGGCACGGTCGACCCGACCGACTTCGACAGCGAGTCGGCGACGGACTGCCCGCCACCGGAGCCGAAGATCTCCATCTTCTGACCGTCGGGCGTCTCCAGCCACGACATGTTCTCGATGACCCCGGCCACGCGCTGCCGCGTCTGGAGCGCGATGGCGCCCGCGCGCTCGGCCACCTCGGCGGCCGCCTGCTGCGGGGTGGTGACGACCAGGATCTCCGCGTTCGGGATCAGCTGCGCCACCGAGATCGCGATGTCACCGGTGCCCGGCGGCAGGTCCAGCAGCAGGATGTCGAGGTCGCCCCAGAACACGTCGGCGAGGAACTGCTGCAGCGCGCGGTGCAGCATCGGCCCGCGCCACACGACGGGCTGATTGCCCGGGGTGAACATGCCGATCGAGATGACCTTCACGCCGTGCGCCTGCGGCGGCATGATCATGGTGTCGACCTTGGTCGGCTTCTCCCGCGCGCCGAGCATCCGCGGCACCGAGTGCCCGTAGATGTCCGCGTCCACCACACCGACGGAAAGCCCGCGCTCGGCCATCGCGGCCGCGAGGTTCACCGTCACCGAGGACTTGCCGACACCGCCCTTGCCGGACGCGACGCAGTAGACGCGCGTCAGCGAGCCCGGCTGCGCGAACGGGATCACCGGCTCCGCGGCGTCACCGCGCAGCGATTTCCGCAGCTCCGTGCGTTGCTCGTCGCTCATCACGTCGAGCTCGACCCGGACGTCGCTGACGCCGGGGAGCTTCTTGACGGCTTCGGTGGTGTCGTTGGTCAGCGTCGCCTTCAGTGGGCAACCGGCGACCGTCAGGTAGATCCCGACGGTGACCACACCGTCCGAGCCGACCTCCACGTCCTTGACCATGCCGAGTTCGGTGATCGGTTTCTTGATCTCCGGGTCGTACACGGCCTTCAGCGCGGTGCGGACATCGTCGACGCTGGGGAGTTGCTGCGTACTGGTCACCCCACCATGTTACGTACCGGTAGGCGGAGCTGGGCGAACCCGCCTGGCCGAAGGCCCCCAGGAGCACAGCGGCAGGGTGCTCTGGGAGCGAGAACGGGGGCTCAGCCGCGAAAATCAAGTACCGGTAGAGGTGCGGTCGGGTTTGGCCTTGCGCGGCTTGGCGTCGAGATCCTCACGGAGCCGGTCGAGTTCGCCTCGCAGGAAGTCCCGGGTGGCGACCTCACCGAGCGCGATCCGCAGCGACGCCAGCTCCCGCGCGAGGTACTCGGTGTCGGCCTTGGTCTGCGCGGCGCGGTTCCGGTCCTCCTCCAGCGAGACACGGTCGCGGTCGTCCTGCCGGTTCTGCGCGAGCAGGATCAGCGGCGCGGCGTACGCGGCCTGCGTCGAGAACGCCAGGTTCAGCAGGATGAACGGGTACGGGTCCCACCGCAGCGAGACCGCGACCAGGTTCAGCACGATCCAGATGATCACGATCAGCGTCTGCCAGAACAGGTACTTGCCGGTGCCGAGGAACCGTGCGATCCGTTCGGTGAACCGGCCGAACGAATCGGGGTCGATGTTGAGCCTGAACCGGCTCTGGCCGCGGGGCTGGTCCAGCCGCCGCCCGGACAAAAGTTCAGGCACGTTCGGTCTCCTCGGTGATCTCGCCGGTGATGTCGTGCAGCCCGGTCTCGCGCCAGTCCTCCGGGAGCAGGTGGTCGAGCACGTCGTCGACGGTGACCGCGCCGAGCAGGTGGTCTTCGGCGTCCACCACCGGCCCGCAGGTGAGGTTGTAGGCGGCGAAGTAGCGCGTGACCTCGGACAAGGTGGCGTTCGGCCGCAGCGCGGGCAACTGGGAGTCGATGGCGCTCGCCACCATCTCCGCGGGTGGTTCGCGCAGCAGCCGCTGGAAGTGGACGACGCCGACGAAGCGCCCGGTCGGCGTCTCGGTCGGCGGACGGCAGACGAACACCATGCTCGCCAGCGCCACCGGGAGGTCCGCGTTCCGGATGTGCGCGAGCGCCTCGGCGACCGTGGCGTCCGGCGTCAGCACCACCGGCTCGGGCGTCATCAACCCGCCCGCGGTGTCGGAGGAGTACTCCAGCAGCCGCTTCACCGGCGCCGACTCCTCGGGTTCCATCAGCTCCAGGAATCGGTTCTGTTCGGCGGGGGCCAGTTCGGCCAGCAGGTCGGCGGCGTCGTCGGGGTCCATCGCTTCGAGGACGTCGGCGGCGCGTTCCTCGGGGAGGTAGGACAGCAGTTCCTTCTGGTCGTCTTCGGGAAGCTCCTCGATGACGTCGGCGAGGTGCTCGTCGTCCATCGCGTCGGCGACCTCGTGCCGTCGTTTGAGCGGCAGGTCGCGGACCGTGGCGGCGACGTCGGCCGCGCGCATGGTGTCGAACAGCATCAGTAACTGCGCCGCGCCCTGGGTCTGGCCGGTCAGGTCGGTGAGCCCGAGCCCGGACACCTCCGCCCACGGCAACACCTGCATCGCCGAACGCCGTCTGCCGAGGCCGAGCCTGCTCGACCGTTCCCGGATCGCGAGCTTCGCGAGCACCCAGTCCCGCGTGCGCGTCGGTTCCATGCCGGCGTCGACGACGGTGACCCGCGTGTCCGAACCGGCGAGGGTGGCGTGCGCGTCGAACAGCTGCCCGACCACCAGCACCTCGTTGGGCCGTTGGTGGAAGCGCCGCATGTTCACCGAGCCGGTCGCGAGCGTGACGGCGCTGGGCTCGATCGACGTCACGCGCAACATCGGCACGAACACCCGGCGCCTCGTCGTCAGTTCGACCACGATGCCCAGGATCCGCGGGGGTTGCTGGTCGAGGCGCAGGCCCGCCACCAGGTCCCGTACCTTGCCGATCGATTCACCATCGGGGCCGAAAACCGGCAAACCGGCCAGCTGAGCTGCGAATACCCTGTTCACGGCTGCCATGCCCGAAGGTTATCCGCTCCCGGGGCCGGAGACGATTCGTGTGATCACCGCAATGCCCAGGCGGCGATCGCGGGGACGGCGGCGTAGGCCGGGTCTTCGGCGAGGGTTTCGGGCGAGGCGCCCTCGGCGAGGTCTTCGTACAGCCAGGTCCAGTTCTGCACCGCGCGGACCAGCGTCCACGCCCGCGTGCGCTCGGCGTCCACCCCGGCGGCCGCGGTGAACCACGCGATCTTTTCGTCCATTGTGGACTCGTTCGCCCGGTTCCAGAGGATCGAGATCGCGCCGAACTCGAGGTCACCCGAAAGCGGCTTCGGGTCGATCACCAGCCACGGTTCGCGTTCCCCGGCGAGGACGTTTTCGAAGTGCAGGTCCTCGTTCACCATCAGCTCACCGGCCTCCGGTCCGAGGTTCACGCAGATTTCCACGGCGGCGTCGATGTACTTGCGATCGAACGGTTCTCCCAGCTCGCTCCAGGTCTCCGGGAGTTCGGTGACCAGCTCCTCGGCTTCCTCGCGAAGGGAGCGCTGCAGCGTTTCGGGAGCGGGGACGGCCAGCCGCCGTGCCAGGGCACCGACGGTCTCGATGGCCTCTCGGATCGGCTCCGTTTCGAGCGACCGGCTCGCGTCGAGCCGCTCCAGGAGCAGCACGCCGTCCTCGGGCACGTTGTCGTACATCAGCACCGCGCCCTGACCGGCCCAAGTGGACAGTGCGAGCGGTTCGTCGTCGGATTCCTCGTGCGGCCAACCGAGTTTGAGGATCGCGGGGGAGCCGTCCGCGCGGCGCACGGGCTGCGCGACGCCGACGAAGCCGTGCATGGCCTCGCCGTCGTAGTCGAGTTGCCACTTGGCGGTGTACTTCTCGGCGAGGAACGGGAGGGAGTCGAGCCACTCGGCGGCCCCGGGGCCGAGTTCGGCGGCACGGTCGAGGAACTTGGGCGGGATTTTGAAACCGGTCACGGATCCACCTTGGCAGGCCCGTCCACCGTGTTTCCCTCGTGACCCGCCGGGCGTACCGTGAACAGCGAGAACAACCCCGGGAGCAGCCATGGTGGTGGAGATTCTCAGTGCGGTCGCCGTCGCGGGCGGTGCTTGGCTCGCGACCGGCCTTCGCGTGGTGAAACAGTACGAACGCGGCCTGGTGTTCCGGTTCGGGCGGGTGCGCCCCGCCATCCGGGAGCCGGGGCTCGCGCTGCTGGTGCCGATCGCGGACAGGCTGCAGAAGGTCAACATGCAGATCGTCACGATGCCGATCCCCGCGCAGGACGGCATCACCCGCGACAACGTCACCGTGCGGGTGGACGCGGTCGTGTACTTCAAGGTGATCGACCCGGTGCTGGCCGCGGTCAACGTGCAGGACTACCGCTCGGCCGTCGGCCAGGTCGCGCAGACCTCGCTGCGGTCGATCATCGGCAAGAGCGACCTGGACGACCTGCTGTCGAACCGCGAACGGCTGAACGAGGGCCTGGAGCTGATGATCGACAGCCCGGCCTTGGACTGGGGCATCCACATCGACCGCGTAGAGATCAAGGACGTCGCGCTGCCGGAGTCGATGAAACGCTCGATGTCGCGCCAGGCCGAAGCCGAACGCGAACGGCGGGCGCGGGTCATCTCGGCCGACGGCGAGTTGCAGGCGTCGCACAAGCTTTCGCAGGCGGCCGCGACCATGGCCGACACCCCGGCGGCGTTGCAGCTGCGGCTGCTGGAGACCGTCGTGCAGGTCTCAGCGGAGAAGAACTCGACGCTGGTCCTGCCGTTCCCGGTGGAGCTTTTGCGCTTCCTCGACGCGAACACCCCGAAGCGGGAGCCGGAGGTCTCAGAGGGCAACGGTCAGGTGGCGCCGGCGCCGCGCGAACCGGACGACGCCGCTACTCAAGCTCGCCGTTCACCCCGAGAATGATCATCGTGCCGCCGAAACCGACGTACAGCGCGATCACGACGTAGGCGATGATCACCGCCGCGAGCGCCATGCCACGCCCGCCCGCCTCGCCGCGATTCGCCTTCGCCAGCCCGATGTGCCCCAGGATCAGCCCGACGATCACCGTCACACAGGAGCAGATCCCGATGAGCGAGCACACCAGTCCGGCGATCGCCATCCCGTTGTCCTGTGATCGCGGGGGAGCGGCCGCCGCGTAGGGGTTGTACGGCTGCGGCGGCGGGTATGCGGCGGGCAACGGCACGGGTGTGTACACCGGCGGGGCCGGAGTCGCGTAAGGCGGCGGCACGGGCTCGGCGGTCAGCGGGTCGATGGCCTGCCCGTACGTCTCGACCGGAACCGGAACGGAAGCCGGCTCGGGAGCGGGAGCGGGATCCGGGGCGGAAGCCGAAGGCGGCTCGAACGGAGCGGGCGGCTCGAACGGCGGGGGCGGACTGAAGGGCTCCGGCGGCTGAAAGGGCTGCGGGCCCGACACGGTTTCGGGCGCCGAAGACACCACAGTCGGGTCCGAGAAGGTGTTCGAGTCGGTGTAGGACGACGTCGACGGTGTGTCCTGCGAGTCGGAACTGCTCATCCGGTTGCCCCCTGGTTCGTGCGGGACACCACCGTATCGTCCGAACGGGTCACGAGACGCCCGCGGCTCCGATCGCGAGCACCACGAAAACGAACCACAGGATGACCGGGATCAGCCAAAGCGCGGTGACGACGTATCCGATGATCATCCCCGCCTGCGCCATGCCCTGGCCGCCCGCTTCGCCACGTTTGGCCTTCGACAGCGCGATGTGCCCGAAGATGATCCCCAGGATCGCAGGGAAGCACATGACCAGCCCGATCAGCGAACACACCAGCGACGCCACCGCCATGCCCTGGTCCGGCGGCCGCACGTAGGTCTGTTGGACGTAGTACTGCTGAGGCGGCGGCTGATACGGCTGGAGACCGTAGGGCTGCTGGAACTGCCCGGACGGCTGCTGCCCGTACGGGTCGTGCGGATTCGTCATGCGGGTCCCCTCGTAGACGAGGACCGTATCGCTACCGGAATGCCCCGTGTTTCGCGGCGATGTTCAGCGCGACGGGGACAGCGATGGCCCTTGCCACGGATGGCGTACGCGTGACTGCGCTCATAGCGGGGTCTCTCGCCAGCCGTCATACTCACCGGTAACCCAGCGCCGGGAGCCCGGCGCGCGCGAATTTAGGGAGCAGCGATGGCTCGCCTCGCCCAGACCGCCGGCTTGACCGACGTGCAGTCCGAAATCCTGGCCACGGTCCGCCAGTTCGTGGACAAGGAGGTCATCCCGCGCGCGCAGGAGCTCGAGCATTCCGACACCTACCCCACCGACATCGTCGAGGGGATGAAGGAGATGGGCCTGTTCGGGCTCACCATCCCGGAGGAGTACGGCGGCCTCGGCGAATCACTGCTGACCTACGCGCTCGTGGTCGAGGAGATCGCGCGCGGCTGGATGAGCGTCTCCGGTGTGATCAACACGCACTTCATCGTCGCGCACATGATCAAGCAACACGGGACGCCGGAGCAGAAGCAGCACTTCCTGCCGCGCATGGCGACCGGTGAGGTCCGCGGCTCGTTCTCGATGTCCGAGCCCGACCTCGGCTCCGACGTCGCCGCGATCAAGACCCGCGCCCGCAAGACCGACGACGGCTACGTCATCGACGGTTCGAAGATGTGGCTGACCAACGGCGGCAGCTCCAACCTGATCGCGCTGCTCGTCAAGACCGACGAAGGCGCCGAGAAGGCCCACCAGAACCTGACCACGTTCCTGGTCGAGAAGCCCGAGGGCTTCGGCGAGGTCGCTCCCGGCCTCACCATCCCCGGCAAGATCGACAAGATGGGCTACAAGGGCGTCGACACCACCGAGGCCGTGTTCGACGGCTACAAGATCGGCGCGGACAAGGTCCTCGGCGAAGCGCCGGGCAAGGGCTTCGCGTACATGATGGACGGTGTCGAGGTCGGCCGCGTCAACGTCGCCGCCCGCGCCTGCGGTATCGCGATCCGCGCGTTCGAGCTCGCCGTCGAGTACGCCCAGCAGCGCAAGACCTTCGGCAAGGCCATCGCCGAGCACCAGGCGGTCGCGTTCAAACTCGCCGAGATGGCCACCAAGGTCGAGGCCGCGCACCTGATGATGGTCAACGCCGCCCGCCTCAAGGACTCCGGCGAGCGCAACGACGTCGAAGCGGGCATGGCGAAGCTGATCGCCAGCGAGTACTGCGCCGAGGTCACCCAGGACTCCTTCCGCATCCACGGCGGCTACGGCTACTCCAAGGAGTACGAGATCGAACGCCTCATGCGCGAGGCGCCGTTCCTGCTCATCGGCGAAGGCACCAGTGAGATCCAGAAGACCATCATCAGCCGCGGCCTGCTCCGCGAGTACAAGTCCCGCTCCTGAAGGGTGCTGAAGGACGCTTTCACCGCATCGGATGCGGTGAAAGCTCCCTTCACCGCGTCCTACGCGAGGAAGGCGTCCTTCAGCTCACGTTCGCGCCTTTCGCCCGTCCTTGAGAAGATGGACCAGGACGGGCGAGAGGTGATTACGTGAGTGCTCCCTTTGGCGGAAGCGGCCGGGCCGCGGGCGGGCTGCCCAGGCTGCCGACACCGCCTACCGGCTGGCCGATCGGTTCCTACGCGACGTACGGCGAAGCCCAGCAAGCCGTCGGTTTCCTCGCGGAGAAGGAGTTCGGGGTCTCCGACGTGACCATCGTCGGCGTCGACCTGATGCTCGTCGAGCGCGTCGTCGGCAGGCTGAGCTGGGGCCGGGTGCTGGGCACGGGCGCGGTGTCCGGCGCGTGGTTCGGCCTGATCATCGGGTTGCTGCTGGGCATGTTCAACAACCAGGGTTTCGCCTGGCAGCCCATGATCGGCGGGCTCGTGCTCGGCATCCTGGCGTGGACGGTCTTCGCGGCGATCAGCTACAGCATGTCCCGCCGCGACTTCTCCTCCGCGAGCCAGCTGGTCGCCGGCCGGTATGACGTCCTCTGCCAGCCGCGTTCGGCCGAACAGGGGCGTGAGCTCCTCGCCCAGCTGGCGTTGGGCGGCCGTCCCACCGGATGACTCCGAGTCCGAGCCACGGACATTCGGCGGTACTCGTTCACCTGTTCGTCGTGCGGTCCGCTGAATCGTTACCGATACTGCTTGCGGGCGGTGATCGCCCGGAATAGGTTGCACAACACCAGTCGGGCGGTCGCGTACTCCAGCGTGTCCGCCCGAGCACTAGCACGTCGGGGTGCTGGCGCGCGGGCTTCTTCAACGCGTCCTAGTGCCGCCGTTCCCCAGGCGTGCGCGGGTGAGGAGGCCTCATGGGGAAGAGGATGAGCGCGAGCCGGAGGGGCCGCTCACCAGGCCGCACCGGCTCGCTACTCGGCGCGGTGGCGCTGACGGCCGGCTTGCTGGCGGGTTGCGGTTCGGATGCCGGGCTGAAGATCAACGTCTACTACGCGCCCGAAGACAATTTCCAGTCCGTTGTGGACGATTGCACCAAGGCCTCGGGCGGGCGATACGAGGTCGTGTACAACAAGCTCCCGCGTCCGGCCGACGGCCAGCGGGAACAGATGGTCCGGCGCCTGGCCGCCGGGGACGATTCGCTCGACGTACTCGGGCTGGACGTCACCTGGGTCTCGGAGTTCGCCGAGGCGGGCTGGGTCGACGAATGGACGGGTGAAGCCAAGGCCGAGGCGACCGCCGGCGTCCTGCCGGGGCCGCTCGAAACCGCCACCTGGAACGGAAAACTCTACGCGGCGACCAAGAACACCAACGTCCAGCTGCTCTGGTACGACGATCGGCTCACCCCGGCACCGCCGAAGACCTGGGACGAGATGATCCAGCAGGCCCAGGCGCTCAAGGCGCAGGGTAAGCCGGCGAACGTCGTGTTCACCGGCGCGCAGTACGAAGGCCTGGTCGTCATCTACAACACGCTCGTCGAGTCGGCGGGCGGCAAGATCCTCTCCGACGACGGCAAGTCGGTCGTGATGGACGCGGGCGCGATCAAGGCGCTGGAGATGCTCAAGAAGGTCACCACGGCCGGGATCACCGACCCGTCGCTGACCAACTCCAAAGAGGACGAGGTCCGCCAGGCCTTCCAGCGCGGGAACGCCGCCTTCGAGTTGAACTGGCCGTTCGTCTACGCCTCCTACGCCAAGGAGAAGAAGGACGAGCTGAAGCACTTCAAGTGGACCACCTATCCGCAGTTCGAGGCGGGCAAACCCGCCAAGACCACGATCGGTGGCTACAACCTGGCGGTCAGCTCGACCTCGAAGCACAAGGCCGAGGCCTATGAGGTCGCGCTGTGCCTGCGCAGCGCGAAGAACCAGAAGTTCTCCGCGCTCAAGGACGGCGTCCCGCCGACGATCGAATCGCTCTACACGGACACGCTGCCACTCGACGCGACGGCGCCGGCGAGCGACGACAACCCGAGCATGGAAACGAAGTACCCGATGCGGGAAACGATCCTGGAGGCCCTCAAGGACGCCGCCGTGCGCCCGCTGACCCCGGCCTACCAGAACGCCTCGACGGTGTTGTCGAAGGTGCTTTCCCCGCCTTCCGCCATCGACCCGCAGAAGACGGCGGAGAAGCTGAAGGAAGAACTCGCCGACGCGCTCCAGTCGAAGGGGGTGATCCCGTGACCGTGCAGGAAACCACTGGTTCGGCGACCGCGGCCGAACCGGGCAAGAAGACGAAACCCGTGCTCAGTGAAGGAAAGAAGGCCGAGCGCAGACTCGGGCTGTGGCTGTGCGCCCCGGCGGCGATCGTGATGATCGCGGTGACCGGGTACCCGATCATCTACTCGATCTGGCTCTCCCTGCAGCGCTACGACCTCAGGTTCCCGGCGCAGCAGGAGTTCGTCGGGCTCGACAACTACATCGCGGTGCTGTCCAACGGCTACTGGTGGACGGCGTTCGGGACGACGATGGGGTTGACCATCGTTTCGGTGGTGATCGAGTTCGTGCTGGGCATGGGCCTGGCGCTGATCATGCACCGGACGCTCGTCGGCCGGGGCCTCGTGCGGACGGTCGCCCTGATCCCGTACGGCATCGTGACGGTGGTCGCGGCGTTCTCCTGGTACTACGCCTGGACGCCGGACACGGGTTATCTGGCCAACCTGTTCTTCCCGGACACCGCGCCGCTGACCCAATACTGGCCTTCGCTGGCGATCATCGTGCTGGCCGAGGTGTGGAAGACGACGCCGTTCATGGCGCTGCTGCTGATGGCCGGCCTGGCGTTGGTGCCGGACGACCTGCTGAAGGCCGCGGCGATGGACGGCGCGACGGCGTGGCAGCGGTTCACGAAGGTGATGCTGCCGGTGATGAAGCCGGCGATCCTGGTGGCGCTGCTGTTCCGCACCCTGGACGCGTTCCGCATCTTCGACAACATCTTCGTGCTCACCAACGGCGCGCAGGATACGTCGTCGGTATCGATGCAGACCTACAACAACCTGGTCAAGGGATTGAACCTCGGGATCGGGTCGACGATGGCGGTGCTGATCTTCATCACGGTGGCGATCATCGCGTTCATCTTCATCAAGGTGTTCGGCACGGCCGCGCCTGGTAGCGACAACGGGGGTAAGCGCTGATGGCGATCGGTGGAGCGGTCACTCCCGGCCGCAAGTTCAAGTGGGGCCTCGTCGACATCCTCGTGCTGGTGTTCGCGCTGTTCCCGGTGCTCTGGGTGGTCTCGCTTTCGTTCAAGACCAAGGAGACCTTGGACGACGGGAACTTCATCCCGTCGGAATGGACGTGGCAGAACTACGCGGACATCTTCGAGACCACGGAGTTCATCAGGGCGCTGGTGAACTCGATCGGGATCGCGATCATCGCGACGGTGATCGCGGTAGTCCTCGGCACGATGGCGGCGTACGCGATCGCGCGGCTGGACTTCCCCGGCAAGCAGGTGCTGGTCGGGATGTCGCTGCTGATCGCGATGTTCCCGCAGGTGTCGCTGGTGACGCCGCTGTTCAACATCGAACGTGAGCTCGGCCTGTTCGACACCTGGCCTGGGCTGATCCTGCCCTACATCACGTTCGCGCTGCCGCTGTCGATCTACACGCTGTCCGCGTTCTTCCGGGAGATCCCGTGGGAACTGGAAAAGGCGGCGAAGATGGACGGCGCGACCCCGGCGCAGGCGTTCCGGAAGGTGATCGCGCCCCTGGCGGCACCGGGGGTGTTCACCACCGCGATCCTGGTGTTCATCTTCTGCTGGAACGACTTCCTGTTCGCGATCTCGCTGACCTCGACCGAGGCCTCGCGCACGGTCCCGGCGGCGCTGTCGTTCTTCACCGGGTCATCGCAGTTCGAAGACCCGACCGGGACGATCTCCGCGGCCGCCGTGGTGATCACCGTCCCGATCATCCTGTTCGTGTTGTTCTTCCAGCGTCGCATCGTGGCGGGGCTGACGTCCGGTGCGGTGAAGGGCTGACCCATGGCTGAAATCGTTCTCGAAAAAGTGTCCAAGAAGTACCCCGACGGCGCCCTCGCGGTGTCCGAAGTGGACATCACGATCGCCGACGGTGAGTTCATCATCCTGGTCGGCCCGTCCGGCTGCGGAAAGTCCACGACCCTGAACATGGTCGCGGGACTGGAGGACATCTCCTCCGGTGAACTGCGCATCGACGGCCAGCGTGTCAACGAGAAGGCGCCCAAGGACCGCGACATCGCGATGGTGTTCCAGTCCTACGCGCTGTACCCGCACATGAGCGTGCGGGAGAACATGGCGTTCCCGCTACGGCTGGCCAAGGTCGACGACAAGACCGTACGGGCCAAGGTCGAAGAAGCCGCGAAGATCCTCGACCTGACCGGGCACCTGGACCGCAAACCGGCGAACCTCTCCGGTGGTCAGCGGCAGCGCGTCGCGATGGGGCGCGCGATCGTCCGCAACCCCAAGGCGTTCCTGATGGACGAACCACTGTCCAATCTGGACGCGAAACTCCGGGGCCAGATGCGGACGTCGGTGTCGAAGATCCAGAAACAGCTCGGCACGACGACGCTCTACGTCACGCACGACCAGACCGAGGCGATGACCCTCGGCGACCGGGTCGTCGTGCTGCGGGCTGGCTACGTGCAGCAGATCGGATCGCCGCAGTTCCTCTACGACAACCCGGCGAACCTGTTCGTGGCCGGATTCATCGGCAGCCCGTCGATGAACTTCGTGCCCGCGACGCTGGAGAACGGGACGGCCCGCAGCGCGCTGGGCGACATCCCGCTCACCGATCGGGTGCGGCGGCTGGTCGAAGCCGCCGATGCGCCGCGTGAGGTCATCGTCGGCATCCGGCCGGAGCATTTCGAGGACGCCGCGCTGGTGGACGCCGCCGCCCGTCAGGGCGCGACGTTCACCGCCCATGTCGACGTCCTCGAGTCGATGGGGTCCGAGAAGTTCGCGCACTTCTCGGTCGAGGGGGAGGCCGCGTCGTCGTCCGACCTCGCGGATCTGGCCGCCGACAGCGGTTCCTCGGACGTCCCAGGCTCCGAGTCACAGATCGTGGCCCGCCTCTCGGCGGCCTCGTCGGCGGCGGAGAACCAGGACGTCGAGCTGTGGTTCGACGCGGACAAGATCAAGCTGTTCGACGGGGCCAGCGGCAAGAACCTGACCTACACCGACTAGCTCGCTTCTGTAGCGCGTGAAGGCCCCCTTCCCTCGGCTCAGCCGAGGGAAGGGGGCCTTCACGCGAGTTACGCCTTGTCCACTTCGGACATCGTGAATTCCCCACCTTCGGCGGTGTACGCCTCACGGGGCGATCGGGGATCCTCGGCCCCGCATCGGTACCTAGAGAAGGGCGCCTGCCTTGCCGAAGAAGCTGACACGCCGTCTCCTGCAGGGCCTGGTCGGCGCGGTCCTCATCACCACGCTCGCGCCGGCCGTCGCCTGGGCCGAACCACCGCAGGCCTTGCCCTCGAACGCGACCGAGGCCGACCGCACGTGGCAGCCCGCGTTCGACTACGACACCGACGGCTGCTACCCGACGCCCGCGATCTCACCGACCGGCGCGATCGCCACCGGGCTCAAGAACTCCGGAGCCCTCAACGGTCAGTGCCGCGACCGGTCGGACCTCGACAACACCAATTCCTACGCACGGTCGAAGTGCAACAACGGCTGGTGCGCGCACCTCTACGACCTGTACTTCGAAAAGGACCAGGCCGTCCCGCTCGTCGACTGCTGCGGGCACCGGCACGACATCGAACACGTCGTCGTCTGGGTCAACGAGGGCCAGGCCCGGTACGTCTCGACGTCAGCGCACGGCAACTACTCCACTTACGACCGCTCCAAGGTCTCCTGGGAGGGGACCCATCCGAAGATCGTCTATCACAAGGACGGCGCGAGCACCCACTGCTTCCGCATCGCGAGCGCGACCGAACCGCCGGAGAACCACTACAACGCCTGGCAGTATCCGGACCTCGTCAGCTGGGACGGGTTCCCGCCCGGAATCCGTGACACGCTCGTCCGCGCCGATTTCGGCAGCGCGAGCCTGGCGATCAAGGACGGCTCCTTCGAATACAACCTGGGGAAGGCCAAACCGGCGGGCATCCCCTTCGATCCCCAGGCCTGAGGATCAGTACTCGCTCTCGGGCAGGGCGAGCCAGAGCACGAGGTAGACGATGAACTGCGGGCCGGGCAGCAGGCAGGACAGCACGGCGAGCAGGCGGACCTTGCCCGGCGTGGTGCCGAAGCGTTTGGCGAGACCGGCGCAGACGCCGCCGATCATGCGGCCCTGGCGCGGTCGGGTCAGGCGGGCGGCTACGGGGTTCGTCACGGTACTTCCCTCTCGGTCGTCACGGTGTGTGAAACCCATTCTCGTCTCGTGACGGCCCCGCCGCATCCCACCGCGGAACGAAACGCACCCCTAGGGGCGTGAAATCGCGGTAAGGCAGTCACCTGGGAAAACGTGGCGGACCCTGTGTTCTTCGCCCGTAGGGGCTGGTGTTCCGCGATCTTTTGACGATACTGCTCCGGTGCCCTCGAAGAGACTCAGCGCAGCACTCTGCGGCCTGTTCCTCGCCGCGGCCTGTTCCACCCCGGAACCGGCGGTGGCGCCGTCGGCCACGGCGGGTGAGGAGGCCCTGACCGCTTCCGAGGCACTCGGCGAATATTCGTCGCTGGATTACTGCAGCCTTGTCGACCAGCGGAAAGTGATCGGCGGGGGAAACGCGGTCAAACCGCCGTTGACCTCTTTCGAGTTCTGCCGCCTCGAATTCGTCGAGGGCGCCAATCGCTACACCGTGACCACCGGCCCGATCACTTCCGGCCAGGATCCGAACAATCAGCCGTACGAATACGCCGGTCCGTTGCCGGAAGGTGTCAGCGTCCAGCGGTCGACGTTCAACGAGGACACCGCCTGCACCCGGCTGCTCACCTTCGCCGACGGGATTAGGCTGTCCATCGCGGTGACCTCCGACGACACCGCGCCCGCGGATCAGGCCGACCGCTGCCGGATCGCCGACGCGACGGTCGACGGCGCGGCCGGGGTGATCGGCGCGCGCAAGGTCGGGCGGCTGAACCTCGACCAGCGTTCGTGGGGCCGGGTCGCCCCGTGCGCGCCGCTCGACCAGCACGAGCTCGACGACGCCGCCGGCCCGGAGACCAAACCGGCCCCGGCGCTGTCCGGGCACAGCTGCATCCGCGGCAAGGTCAGTTTCGCGCTGTCGGTGGGCGCGGACACCACGCCGGGTGCGACGGAGGCGCTGGGTGGGCGGCAGGTCCAGGTCACCACGTCCGGCGCGTTCTGCCAGGTGACCACGCACCGGCCGATTCCGGGCACCCCGGACCGGGTCGAGCAGGCGATGCTTTCGGTGGTGGGTGTCGACGGCGCGCCCGAGGAGGCCACCTGCGCGGCGGCCCGAGAAGTCGCCGTCGCCGTGTTCCCGAAGCTCCCCTGACGCCCTCCCCACGCAATTCGTCACCTACTTGCGGCCGTCGGGTGCTCCAGGACGTCCGTCGACGCCGCAAGTAGGTGACTAGTTGCGTGGGGCTAGCGAAGCCTGGGCAGGCGGAAGGAGCACATCGCCTCGTCGAGCGCCTCGACGTCCAGGGGCGGATGCGGCAGCGCGGTGGCGCGGCCGGGTTCGGCGCGCAGGCCGTCCAGCAGCATCGCGAGGCACCGGCGCCACAGCTCCGGCTGGATACCGTGCGTGAACTCGATGACGGAGCCGATCATCTGGTGCAGAAGCGGTATGTCCGTCGGCACGAAGTCGGCGCGGAGGACACCCGCCGTCTGAGCCCGCTCGACGAGCTGTGTGATCAACGGCACCATGCGGGATTTCGCCTCGGCGACGCGCTCCTGGCCGAAGACGTTCGACAGCATGACTTCGCGTAACCCGCGGTCACCGGCGTGCAGCTCGGCCGCGCGCCAGGTGAAGCCCGCGAATCCCTCCCAGGGATCTTCGGCGCGAAGTGCTTCTTCGGCGAACTCGCGGATCGTCTCGAACTGGTCGACGAACATGGCCTCGACCAGGTGTTCCTTGCTCGGGAAGCGGCGATAGACGGTGCCGACGCCGACGCCGGCGTGATGCGCGACGTCGTCGAGAGTCGCTTCGAGCCCGCGCTCGCCGAAGACGGTGTGCGCCGCCGCGATGATGCGCTGCCGATTGAGTTCAGCGTCGCGCCGCAACGGCCGCGCCGGTGCGGCGGGAGCGAGTTCCCGAGCCATTCGTCCAGCTTAACAAATGAAGTAGAGGACACTTCTCCACTTCTTGTGTACCTTGGGCGCGGAAAGGGGAGATACCTACTCCACATAGCTTCTTGGTCACTATCGGTGAGGAAACCGCCCGTATGTCTGACTCATCCACCGCTGTCGCCGCGCCGCCGGGGGACGCGGCCGTGCAGCACGCCAACCCGCACCACGCCAGGAGATGGCTGATCCTGGTGATGATCGGCCTCGCCCAGCTGATGGTCGTCCTCGACGCCACCGTCGTGAACATCGCGCTCCCGTCGGCGCAGCAGGACCTCGGCTTCTCGAACGACGCCCGCCAGTGGGTCGTCACCGCCTACGCGCTCGCGTTCGGCAGCCTGCTCCTGCTGGGCGGGCGG
Source organism: Amycolatopsis lurida (assembly GCF_900105055.1). Lineage (NCBI taxonomy): Bacteria > Bacillati > Actinomycetota > Actinomycetes > Pseudonocardiales > Pseudonocardiaceae > Amycolatopsis > Amycolatopsis lurida. The sequence goes on along the minus strand of NZ_FNTA01000004.1, from coordinate 2,919,674 downwards.
CTCGCGGACCTCTTCGGCCGCAAACGCGCCTTCCTCGTCGGGCTCGCGGGCTTCGCCATCGTGTCCGCGATCGGCGGCGCCGCCACCAGTATCGAAATGCTGCTCGTCGCCCGCGCCGCGCAGGGTGTCTTCGGCGCGCTTCTCGCCCCGGCCGCCCTTTCGCTGCTGACCACGACCTTCACCGACCCGAAGGAACGCGGTAAGGCGTTCGGTGTCTTCGGCGCGATCGGTGGTGGCGGCGCGGCGATCGGCCTGCTGCTCGGCGGCGTGCTGACCGAGTACCTCGACTGGCGCTGGTCGATGTACGTCAACATCATCTTCGCGGTGATCGCGTTCGCCGGTTCGGCCGTGCTGCTGAAGAACTCCGAGACCGACGGCCCGCGCCCGAAGCTCGACATCCCGGGCACGATCACCGCGTCGGCCGGTCTCTTCGCGCTGGTCTACGGCTTCGCGAACGCCGAGCGCGACTCGTGGTCCTCGGTTTCGGTCTGGGGTTTCCTCGCCGCCGGTGTCGTGCTGCTGGCCGCTTTCGTCGTGATCCAGCAGCGGGTTTCGCATCCGCTGCTGCCGCTGCGGGTGCTGCTCGACCGCGACCGCGGCGGCTCGTACCTCGCGATGTTCCTGCTCGCCATCGGGATGTTCTCGATCTTCCTGTTCCTCACCTTCTACATCCAGCTGAACCTCCAGTTCACGCCCGTGCAGAGCGGTGTCGCGTTCCTGCCGATGGTGGCCACCCTGATGGCGAGCGCGACGTCCGCGACAGCGATCCTGCTGCCGAAGTTCGGCGCGAAACCGTTGGTGTCACTGGGTATGCTGATCGCCGGCGCGGGGCTGTTCTGGCTCTCGGCCATCGACACCACCAGCACCTACGCCGGCGGGGTGCTGTTCCCGCTGATGATCATGGGAGCCGGCATCGGCCTCGCCATGGCGCCCGCGATGAGCGTCGCGACCTTCGGCGTCGACACGCACGACGCCGGTGTCGCGTCGGCGGCGGTCAACACCGCGCAGCAGGTCGGCGGCTCGATCGGGACCGCGCTGCTGAGCACGCTGGCCGGTAACGCGGCGACGTCGTTCCTGGCCGGGAAGGCGCCTTCGCCGCAGCTGGCGGCCGAAGCGGCTGTGCACAGTTACACGACCGCTTTCGTGTGGGGCGGATGGATCTTCGTCATCGGTGCGGTGATCTGCGGTCTGCTGCTGCGGTCGGGTGCCCCGGCGAAGGCGCCGGAGGGCGCTGAGGCTCCGGTCGCCGTGCACATGTAGTCCAAGTACGTGAAGGCCCCCTTCAGTGCGCCTAGGTACATGAAGGGGGCCTTCACGTACCTAGGTGGGCCGCGACTGTGACCGCACGGCCTCGAAGACCTCGTCGTCCCACCGGTGCGTCCGGATCAGCCGGTACCGTTCGCAAGCCACCCACAGATACGCCTCGGCGTCCGTCCGCGAGCCGATCAGGTCCGCCTGCCGCAGCATCGCCACCACAGGCACGAATTCCTCGTCGAACCACCGCTGCGCCAGCGTCGCGCGGTCCGAGTACGTGCCTTCGTCCTGCATCAGCCGGAAACCCCACGCCTCTACGTGCTCACCGAGCCGCGCGTAGTCCCACGGGTCCGTGAACACCACCGAAGCCCGCGACTGCCCCGATAGCGGGACGCGTTCCAGGAACAGCCGCCGGTAGTCCTTCACGATCAGGTCGCCGCGGTACCGGATCCCGCTCGGGTCCAGTTTGGTCCGCACCTCGGTGACCATCGCCTCTATTGTGGACAGTCGCATCGCGTGCGCCACCGAAACGCGATGGTGCCCGTCGATGATGAAATGCAGCTCGCCGACGCGGTACACCTCGATCGGCGGGATCGACTCGCCGCGCCGGGTGGCGAGCGCCAGCCGTTCCCAGCGTTCGCGAACCCGCCCGGACGTCGGGCGGAAGCGGCGGTCGAAGTCGCGGCCGCGGTCGACGCTGCCGACGATCGAATCGAGCCGGATCACCCGCGCCCCGATCTTCCGTTCGCCGAGATAGCCGAGCGCGTCGACCACCTCGTGGAACGGCAGCATGATGTTGACGTCGTCCGGCTCGCGGCGCAGCCAGTTCGCCAGCCGGGACAGCACTTGACGCCGTCGCGCGCGGAGGAAGTCGTGCTCCGCGTCCGCGCGGGGAAAGCCCGTGTCCTTCATGAGAACTCCATGATCCGGTGCCCGACCACATTGCGGACCGTGGTCCCGCCGATCACCCGGTCCGGCACGGGTTCACCGTGCGGGTGGATATGCCCGTGCAGCAACCACTTCGGGCGCAACAACTCGATCGTGCGATGGAGACAGTCGAACCCGCGGTGCGGCGGATCCTCGCGGTCGCCGCAATGCCGCGGCGGCGCGTGCGTGAGCAGTACATCAACTTCCCCGCCGTCCCGCCCCTCTCGCCATCGGCGGAGCCGGGCCCGGCGCACCAGCCGCCGGGCACGCCGCGCCTGCTGGCGTTGCGTCCACTGGTTCGGGCCGTCGTTGTAGCGCACCGAACCGCCGAGCCCGGCGAACCGGAGCCCGCCGACGTCGACGACGCGGCCGTCCGCGTTCACCCCGCCCGCCGGCCCGGGCCACACGGCGGGGAAACCGTCCTTCATGGACAGTCCGCCGTAGCGCGTGTAACCGGACAGGTCGGGGTCGTGGTTGCCGGGGACGAAGACGCACGGCACGTCGAGCGCGCTCGCCAGGAACTCGAGGTAGTCGTACGGCAGGTCGCCGGCACCGACGACAAGGCCGAGGTCGGCAGGCAGCCGGTGGACGGCGGACGTCCACAACCGCTCTTCGACCTCGTCCGCGACGACCAGCGCCTTCATGTGCTCCAGCGTAATGCCGGACGGCCTACTGCGGGCCGTGCGCGAACGCGGGGTCCTTGGCGATGATCGCGATCACGATGCCGAGCCAGACGACGCAGAACGCCAGCGCCCAGAACTTGAGGTTGGTCAGGATCCTTGGCATGGGGAACTCCAGGTACTACCGAAAGCGGGAAGAGGTCAGAGCCAGCGGTTCTTCCTGAATATTCGGTAGAGCAGGATGCAGACGCCGAAGATCACCGTCATCGCCACCGGGTAGCCGAAGCGCCAATGCAGCTCCGGCATGTAGTCGAAGTTCATCCCGTAGATGCCGGCCAGCGCCGTGGGGACCGCGATGATCGCCGCCCACGCGGTGATCTTGCGCATGTCGGTGTTCTGCTGGAGCGTGATCTTCGCCAGTGTCGCGTCCACCAGGGTGGTCAGCAGCTCGTCGAAGTTCGCGACCCGCTCCGCCACGGTCGTCAAGTGGTCGGAAACGTCGCGAAAGTACGAGCGGACCTCGTCCGGGATCAGCCGCGTGTAGCCCTCGGCGAGGCGCTGCAGCGGGGTGCCCAGCGGCATGACGGCGCGGCGCAGCTCCAGCACCTCGCGCTTCATGAAGTAGATCTGCTCGGCGCTCACCTTGGAGCGCGGGGCGAAGACGTGGGTCTCCATTTCGTCGATGTCCGACTCGATCGCCGTGGTGACGTCGAGGTAGTGGTCGACGACGTGGTCCGCGATCGCGTGCAGCACCGCGGACGGCCCGAGGTCGAGCCGCTCGGGGTCCTGGTCGAGTTCGCGGCGCAGCCTGGCGAGCCCCGAGTGGTTCCCGTGCCGCACGGTGATCACGAAGTCGCGGCCGAGGAAGGCCATCAGCTCGCCGGTCTCGACGATCTCGTTCGCCGTCGCGGGCGACTCGTGCTCGACGTACCGGACGGTCTTCAGGACCATGAACAGCGTGTCGTCGTAGCGTTCCAGCTTGGGCCGCTGGTGTGCTTCCAGCGCGTCCTCGACGGCCAGCTCGTGCAGGCCGAAGGTGTCCGCGATGCCCTGGATCTGGACCGCGTCGGGCTCGTGCAGGCCGATCCAGACGAACCCGGCGTGCCGCTTGCGCACCTCTTTGATGGCCTCGGCGTGCGTCCAGCGGCCGGGCAGGCGCTTGCCCTCCACGTAAACCGCGCAATCGACGACGTACGCCGAAAGGGGGACGGGCAGCGGGCGTTCGGGGACGCTCTTGGCGCGGCCGTTGCTCCGGCCGCGAAGGCCGCCGAGCGAGGGAATGGCAGGCATGGGGTCTCCTGGGCAGACGTCGTGCGTTGATGCGCGAAGACGACGGGCCAAGCGGTCGGGGGGCCGCTCGGCTAGGCCAGCGTTCCCGGTTTCGTCAGCCCTGCCAGGTGGGGATCCGGCGAGATGTGAAGGCGGAAACGCTGCGACTACTAGGAAGCGGACTATCGCCACTGGACATCGGGTTCCTCACCTCCTTGGCTCGGCGGACGGTTACGCAGTGGTGTGGGTCGCGTTGACGACCCGACACCAATAGTCGAGGGTACTCCTCAACACGAAGGCCTGTCGTTCCAGGCTCACGCCGCGTTACTCGTGCAGGAGGAATGGGTGCAGTTCGGTCGCTATTACGAAGAGTTCGAGGTCGGCGCGGTCTACAAGCACTGGCCGGGCAAAACGGTCACCGAGTACGACGACCACCTGTTCTGCCTCATCACCATGAACCACCATCCGCTGCACCTCGACGCGCACTACGCCGAGGAGACCACCGACTTCGGCAAGAACGTCGTGGTCGGCAACTACATCTACTCGCTGCTGCTGGGGATGTCGGTGCCGGACGTGTCCGGCAAGGCGATCGCGAACCTCGAGGTCGAATCGCTGAAGCACGTGAAGCCGACCTTCCACGGCGACACGATCTACGGCGAGACCGAGGTGCTGGACAAGACGCCGTCGAAGTCGAAGGACGATCGCGGTGTCGTCTACGTCGAGACCCGCGGCTACAAGCAGGACGGCACGATCGTGTGTGTCTTCCGTCGCAAGGTGATGGTGCCGAAGCGGTCTTACGGTGACAGCAGGGGCGGTGAACAGCCCGGCCGCCCGGTTCCGCACGAATAATGGGTGCCACGAACGGGAAGAGGGAGCGCGCCGATGCCCATCGGGCTGGATGAGATCAAGAGCCGTCTGCGGAAGTTCGCGACGGTCGAGGCGGCCGGTGTTTCGCCGCTGTACGAGCACCTGGCGGCGAAGGCGTCCGAGGACGACGACGTCGCCGGTCTCCTGACCGACGCCCGCGGCGGTGAAGCGCGCGGAACGCTCCTCATGGCGACGGCGCACCGGCTCATCCAGGCCGACCCTATCCACCCGCTCTCGCGGTACTACCCGTCCGTCGGCGGTTTCGACGGCGTGGACTCGGAGACCTGGCCGCTGTTCCGCTCGTTCCTGCTGGAACGGGCGGACAAGGCCCGGTCGATCATCTCCTCGCGGTACACGCAGACCAACGAGGTCCGCCGTGCCGCGCTGCTCTATCCCGCGATGACGACGGCCGCGAAGGAGGCGGGCGGCAAGATCGCGCTGCTCGAGGTCGGCTGCAGCGCGGGTCTGCTGCTCGGCCTGGACAAATACGCCTACCGCTACCAGTGCGGCGGCGGCGAACAGCTCACCGCCGGGCCCGCGAAGACCGCGGTCGGCCTGCACTGCGCGCTGGACCTCGCGCCCGGCGCCGTCACGCCGAAGGTGCCGAAGAAGCTGACGATCACCGCCCGCGCCGGCCTCGACCGCGCACCGGTGGACCTGGCCGACGAGGACGAACTGGCCTGGCTCGAAGCCTGCGTCTGGGCCGACCAGCCGGACCGGATCCGGCTTCTGCGCACGGCCGCGGCGGCGCAGGCCAAGCAGCGTCCGGAGCTGATCGCGGGGGACGCCGTCGACGATCTGGCCTCGGCGGCCGCCACGCTGCCCGCCGACGTACCTCTCGTGGTGCTGACCAGCCATGTGCTGGCGTACCTGGGGGAGCGGCGGGCGGACTTCGTCGAAGCGCTCCGGAAACTCGCCGCGGACCGGCCGGTGTGGTGGGTCAGCGAGGAGTTCTACGCCGCCGCGCTGGAATTCCTGGTTCCCGGCAGGGCCGATCTCGCCGAACCCGGGGATCAGGCCGTGCTCGGGCTCGTCCGCTGGGACGCCGGAGTGCCGGACGTGCGAGCGCTGGCCCGGACGGCCCCGCACGGGCAGCGGATGACCTGGCTGCCGGTTTGAGCCGCGGCTGCCAGGTTTACCCATTCGGCCTGCCGAGATGTCGGCAATGCATCGGGAAGGCTAATTTTCACCTCTCGCGCTGCTTTATCCCCGCGTCTTTTGCCGATTCGGGCACAGCGGGTGTCAAAACGGTGGGATCTTCCCGGTCGGCAGCACTCCCCAATCGCGGAGAGTGACGAACAGGAGTTCGGCCAAGTGGCCGCCTTCGTCGAGTTCGATCAAGGTTTCGGCGTCGATCCACCGGGCGTCGGTGGCGTCGTCCCCGGCACGGAGAGTGCCGCCGTCGACCGCGCAGGCGTAGTCGTGGATGTCATACGGGCCACGACGGACGTTGCCGACGAATGTGCCCGGCGTCACGTCGAGCCCGGTCTCTTCGCGCATCTCGCGAATAACGGCCGCTTCGTCCGTTTCGCCTGGTTCGACCCGCCCGCCGGGGACCGACCAGAGTCCACGTCCGGGTTCATTCGCGCGCCGGATCAGCAGAATCCGCCCCAGCTCGTCGTGGACGATGCCGCCGACACAGCGGACGGTGCTGTCCGAAACGGTGTTCATTCCCGAATGGTAGACGCGGGCTTCCTGACAATGGCTGTCCTGTACACGGAGAGTAGCCGTACGGTACACTTCACCTCGCCGACTGACCCAAGCGCGGGACTTCCCTCCCGCGCCGGTGGAAGGTGCGGTACAAAATGAATGGTCAGTATCCGCAGTCAGTCACCGTAAGAGACAGGATTGATCGCTGTGAACGCGAAAAAGCTCCTCACTTTCGCAGGAATCGCGTTGGTGCTGTTCTTCGTGATCGCGCAGCCAGGTCAGGCCGCGGGCCTCGTGGGAAACATCATCGGCTTCCTGCGTGACTCGGCCGAATCGGTGATCACCTTCGTCAGCAACGTCTTCAGCTAGCGGGGGAGCGGATACTCTATCGGTATGTTCGCCCCACGCGATCCAGACGAGTATCTCCTCGACACCGAGCGGCGGGTCATCAGGATCCGCCGGCACTGGGCTGTGCTGTTGTGGGAAACCTTCGAGACGGCCGCGTTGCTGGCCGTCTGCGTCCTGGTCTCCTACCTGTTGCCGCCCGCCGCGTGGGTCATCCAGAACATCCTCTGGTATGCCGCGTTGCTCATCATCCTGCGCTTCGCGTACGTGGTGATGGAGTGGTGGGTCGAGCGCCTGGTGGTCACGGACAAGCGGTTCGTCATGACTACCGGTGTTTTCACCACGAAAGTGCTGATGATGCCGATCACCAAGGTCACCGACCTCACCTACGAGCGTTCGGCGTGGGGCCGGATGATGGGGTACGGGACCATGGTGGTCGAGTCCGCCGGTCAGATCCAGGCGCTGAACCGCATCGACTACCTGCCGAAGCCGGAAGAGTTCTACGACACGATTTCCGAGCTCGTCTTCGGCGACAAGCAAAAGCAGGCCGAGCGCTTTTCGATGATCAAGGCGCAGCGTGCGGCGCGCGGCAAGAAGAAGGTCGGTTAGCGCAGGTCCCGGAGTCGCTGTGACCTGGAGCATCGTCGATACTGAGCGGCGATGCGCATCGACCTGCACGCCCACTCCACCGCCTCCGACGGTACCGACAGCCCGGCCGGGCTGGTCGCCGCCGCCGCGAAGGCGGGCCTCGACGTAGTCGCGATCACCGATCACGACACCACGGCCGGCTGGGCCCCGGCCGCCGAGGCACTTCCGCCGGGACTCACCCTGGTCCCCGGCGCCGAGCTGTCCACGATCTCCGTCGATCCGGTGACCGGGCGGCATATCAGCGTCCACCTGCTCGCGTACCTCTTCGACCCGGCGTCGCCGTCGATCGTCGCCGAGCAGACCCGGCTGCGCTCGGAGCGGCGATGGCGGCTGCGGGTGATGGCCGAGCGGATGGCCGCCGACGGTCTCCCCGTCGATCCCGACGAGGTCATGTCGCTGCTGCCGGAGGACGGTTCGGCCGGTCGGCCGCATCTCGCGCAGGCTCTGGTGCGGGCAGGCGTCGTCTCGTCGGTGAACGAGGCCTTCGGGAGCTATCTCGGCAACGGCAGCGGCTACTTCGTGGCGCGGCAGGACACGCTAGTCGAGGACGCGATCGACATGATCGCGGAGGCGGGCGGCGTCACCGTCATCGCGCACCCCTTCGCCTACACGCGCGGCGCGACCATCACCGTCGACGTGCTCGCCGGGCTGGCGGAGCACGGGCTCACCGGCGTCGAGGTCGACCACCCGAACCACGACGAGGAGACCCGCGTCCGGCTGCACGGGCTGGCGGGGGAGCTGGGGCTCGTGCGCACCGGTTCGAGCGACTACCACGGCACGAACAAGACCATCGATCTCGGCGACGAGACCACCGACCCCCGCGCGCTCGAAGAACTCGTCGCGCGGTCGACCGGCTACCAGGTCGTGACCCGGTGACGATCACGGACTTCTTCGACGCCCGCCTGTTCATGAGCGCGACGATCACGCTGATCGTCATCATGGACCCGCCCGGCACGGTGCCGGTGTTCCTGAGCCTGACCGGCCGCAAATCGGTGGCCTTCCGCGCCAAGGCCGCGCGGCAGGCGGTGCTGGTCTCCTTGCTGGTGATCTCGCTGTTCGCCGTTGCGGGACAAGCGATCCTGTCGTACCTCGGCATCGGGATCCCGGCGCTGCAGGGCGCGGGCGGGCTGTTGCTGCTGCTCATCGCGCTGCAACTGCTGACCGGCAAGACCGGCGGCGAGGCCGAGGCGGCGGGCGACGACGTCAACGTGGCCCTCGTGCCGCTCGGGACACCGCTGCTCGCAGGCCCGGGCGCGATCGCCGCGACCATCGTCTTCGTGCGCCAGGCCGATGGGCACGTGGGCGCGTACGTGGCTCTCGCGCTTTCGATCGTGACGGTGCACTTCGTGCTGTACCTGTGCATGCGGTACTCGGGCGTGGTCATCCGGCTGATCAAGGAAAGCGGCATCACGCTGCTGGCGAAGATCGCCGGTCTGCTGCTGGCCGCCATCGCGGTCGAGCTGGTGGCGAACTCGGTGAAGGGCTTCATCTCGGGCACGTGACCGGCTGCGGGTGGTAGCAAAGGTCCCTTGCTCCCGGATCCGGAGTCGTGAAGACCTCCTGGCCCCGAAGGTTCAGGTCGGGGTTCGTTCGGACACCACCTTCACGGACCCGGCCGCCGCCTGAGGCCCGGAGTGATAGCAAAGGTCCCTTGCTCCCTTCCTGGGGATCCCCTCGAAAAGTGTCGGTGGGGGTGCGTAGCGTTGCGCGCGGGGTGATCCGATGGAGCAGATTGGTTTCGACTTCGGCGTCGAAGCGCCGCGCAAGCTGACGAAGGTCTCGCCCGCGCGCCTCGCGACGTTCGAAGATTGCCCGCGCCGCTACCGCATGTCATATCTCGACCGGCCGTCTCCGGCACGCACCGGCGCGTGGGCGCACAGCACGCTGGGTGCGGTGGTGCACAACGCTTTGCGGGCGTTGTTCGACCTGCCGGTGATCAAGCGCGTGCCGCAGCGGGCGATGGCGCTCGTCGCCGAACATTGGAAGGACGCCGGGTTCGAGGACGCCGACCAGGCCGCCCGGTACCGCGCCAGGGCCAAGGCCTGGGTCGCGGAGTACGTCGAGCACAACGACGTCAGCGTCGATCCGGTCGGGCTGGAGCGCTGGGTTTCGGCGCCGGTCACGCTCGAGCCGGGCAGCGGGCCCAGCCTCATCATCGAGGGCCGCGCCGACCGGATCGATCAACGCGGCCGGGAACTGGTGATCATCGACTACAAGACCGGTCGCCGCGAGCCGGACGAGTACGAGGCGCGCTCGTCGCAGGCCTTGGCGCTGTACGCGGTCGCGGCCGCCAGGACCCTGCGGACGCCGTGCTATCAGGTCGAGCTGCACCACGTTCCCACCGGAACCATCGCGGCCGCCGAGCACACCGAAGAAAGCCTGAAACGGCATCTCCAACGCGCCGACGAGACCGCCGGGGACCTGCGGCTGGCAGCGGATACCCTGGACGCAGGCGGCGACGCGGACGTGTTGTTCCCGGCGCGCCCTGGCCGTCGTTGCTCATGGTGCGACTTCCGGCCCAGTTGCGCGGCAGGCCAGGAGGCCGGGCCCGCGGCTCAGCCGTGGGAGTTGCTGGCGCCCTAGATCTCTGAAACCCCGACGATTGGACAGGCGAGGACGTGTCGTCACCGGACACCGAAGAGCTCGCGATCATTCCGCGGCCCGAGGACGAACCCAAGACGCCCGAAGGCGGCCGGTTCTGGCGCGGGCTGACCGGAGCGCTCGCGGCCGGAATGGCCGTGCTCGCGGTGTGCGTCGTCGCGATCGCTTCGCTCTGTCTGTTCACCGGTGCGCCGGGGCCGGGGCTCCTGATGCTGATCGGACATCCGGTCGCGGCGGTCGTCGCCTTGCTGGCACAACGGGTCGCCGATTCGCGTAATGGCCACGTCGCGGGCTACGCGGGTCTCCTGGTCGTGGTGAGCGTGTCGGCCGCGCTGAGCCTGTTCTGGTGGAGCTGATACGGCAGGAAGGTGCCATTGACCCGAAAAGCGTCCCGCCGCTGCGAAACTATGGCTCACTGGGGCATGTCGTAGATGAACACGCTGCCCCGCAGCGAGAACGAAGGGCACTGTCGATGACCTACCCACCCCAGCCAGGACAGCCTGACCACGGCCAAGGCGGGCAGCAGTACCCGGGACAGCCCGACCAGAGTGGGCAGCAGTACCCAGGACAGCAGCAGTACCCCGGGCAACAGCAATACCCCGGACAGCAGCAGTATCCGCAGGGCGGCTACGACCAGAGCGGCGCGTTCCCGCAGCAGCAATACCCCGGCTACGGCCAGCAGCAGTACGGCCAGAACCCCCAGGGCTTCGGCGGGCCGCCCGCGCCCCCGAAGAACAACAAGACCGGCCTGATCGTGGGTATCGCCGCCGCTGCCGTCGTGGTGCTCACGCTGGGTATCACCGGATTCGTCGCGCCCGGCTTCTTCCTCAGCGACGACAAGGCCGAGAAGGCGTCCGGCCCGGAAGGGACCGCGCAGGCGATCATCGACGGCATCAACGCCCACGACAGGGCCGCGTTGACGGCGCTCAAGTGCGGGAGCGCCGAGAAGGACATCGACCAGATCATCGAGCGCGTCGACGAAGCCTCGGACGCTTCGCTCGGCCCGGTCACGAAGGTCTCCGAAACCAAGTACACGGTCGCCGTCACGCTGACCGTCGCGGGGCGGCCGGGTACCGCCACCGGCACGCTCGCCAGCGAAGGCGGCAAGTGGTGCTGGAAGGAAGTCAGCCGGCTGCGTACTTCCAGGACTTCGACGACGCGCTGACGGCCGGCGGGAGCAAGGGACCTTTGCTACCGCCTGCCGGTCACTTGAGCGCGACGAGGGTGGGGCCGCGCTGCTCCAGCAGCACGGGCCCGACCGAAGAAAGCGTCACCGGGCCGGTGTAGCCGCGCCGGTCGACGCCGACGGTGCGGAGCGTGGCGCCGGTCGTCTCATCGAGCACGGCGAGCCCGCCCTGGATCGGCACGACCAGCTGTTCCCCGAAGGTCACCCCGGGACCGGTGGAGTTGTTCAGCGTCCAGCGCGGCGTGAGGTCGTCCCGTGAGAACGCCATGGTCTTCGAGCCGGTGAACCAGTAGACGCCCTGCGCGGTCCACGAGGTCGTCATGACGCCGCCCACCGGATCCTGCGCGATGTCCGCGTCAGGCACGTCGAGCGGGTACGCCGACTTCTGCAGCCCGTCGCCGCCGTAGATGACGAGCAGTTTCTGCTCGGGCAGCACGATCAGCGCGAGATCACCGGACATCGCGACGACCTTCGCGTTCCTGCCGGCGAGCACGGTGCTGTATTCGACCTTGGGGTCGTCGGCTTCGTCGTTGGTCGCTCGGTAGACGGTGAACCGGTCGGCCGGGTCGCCGGGGCAGCGCTCGATCACGCCGATCTTGCCCGCCGCGGCGGCCACCGTGCCGTAGGTGCAGCCGGTCCTCGGCTGCTTGTTCGGGTTCACGATGGCGGGGACCTGGCCGTACTCCATGCTTTTGACCAGGTCGTCGCGCCAGGTGTTCAGCAGCTTCTTGCCGGTCGTGGTGACGTGCGATCCGTCGACGACCAGCCTGGTCCCGAGTTCGGCGTCGCCGTTGCGCTGCGCCGTGCGGCGCCCGGTGCCCGCGTCGAGCTGGGTGACCTCGCTGCAGCCGGTGTCCTTGCGGTACACCGCGTCCACCTTGATCCCGGCGAGCGCGACGGTGCACAGTTCGAGATCGCGCGAGTAGCGCCACCGGACCTCGCCGGTGTACGGGTCCCGGCCGAGTACCTCGCCCTTGTCCGCGGTGACGACGCTGTTGGCTTCGCCGATCGGGACCGGTGTCGATGAACTCGGCGCCTGCCACATCTCGCTCAGGGAGCCGGGAACCTGCGCCGGCGCGGGCGGAAGCCCTGGCGGCAGGGTGGCGGCGACTTGCGCGACCGTCGCCGCGTTGTCACTGGTCACGCCGATGACGACGCCGGTGACCGCGACGGCCACCACGATCGCCGCGGCGATCACGCGATCCCGCGTGCGGTTCCACGGCGAGCGACGGGCGCGTTTCCCGCCCAGCGGCGGCTCGTCGGCCACCGGCTGGGCGGGATCGGCGTCCAGCACGTCTTCCGTGCCGATCGCGTTTTCGGCCGTCTCCGGCTCGCTGCCGTCCGGTTGCCCGGCATCGGCGGGCACGGGCCGCGCCGGTTCGTCGTCCGGCGCGGAGTCCCAGCGTTCGCTCACGTGCCCCTAGCTCCCCATGTCCGCAGTATGAAAGCTCAGTCTGCCGACGCAGGTGTATCAGAAGTCGCCGACGGACGGCGACGGCGGCGTCGGCGAGCCGGACGCTCGGCGCTGTCGCCTGCCTCCTTCTCGACCGCCGGGCCGCTGACCTCCGGGCTCGGCTTCGCAGCGCCACGGCTGCGACGGCGGGTCCGCGTGCGGCCCTCCGAAGAGGACTCAGCGGCTTCGCCAGCGGTCCCTTCCGCGGAAGCGCTCGCGGCGGCGTCGGCGGCCTCGATCTTGGCGGCCGCGTCGGCGCCACCACGGGTCCGCTTGCGCGGCGCGCGGTTGCGCTTGCGGGGCGCTTCTTCGTCCTTCGCCGGACCCTGTCCACGGCCGCGGCGCTTGCCGCCCAGGTCTTCCTCGACCTCGGCCGAAAGACCGGCGCGGGTCCGCCTCGACAGCGGGAGGCGCCCGGTGGTGCCCTCGGGGATGCCCAGGTCGCTGAACAGGTGCTTCGACGACGAGTACGTCTCTGCGGGCTCGGGCATGTCGAGCCCGAGGATGTCCGAGATCATCTTCCAGCGCGGCTCCTCGTCCCAGTCGACGAGGGTGATCGCGACACCGGTGCGCCCGGCGCGGCCGGTGCGGCCGATCCGGTGGACGTAGGTCTTCTCGTCCTCCGGTGTCTGGTAGTTGATCACGTGCGTGACGTCGTCGATGTCGATACCGCGGGCGGCGACATCGGTGGCGACCAGCACGTCGACCTTGCCTGCCCGGAACGCGCGCAGCGCCTGTTCACGGGCACCCTGGCCGAGGTCACCGTGCACGGCGGCGGCCGCGAAGCCACGCTCGACGAGCTCGTCGGCGACCTTCTGCGCGGTGCGCTTCGTGCGGGTGAAGATCATCGTCAGGCCACGGCCTTCGGCCTGCAGCGCGCGGGCGATCAGCTCGGGCTTGTCCATCGAGTGCGCCCGGTAGACGAACTGGGTGGTGCGCTCGTGGATCGCGCCGGCGTCGTTCTCCTCGGCGCGGATATGCGTCGGCTGAGTGAGGAACGTGCGGGCCAGCGTGATGATCGGGCCCGGCATGGTCGCCGAGAACAGCATCGTCTGGCGCTTGTCCGGGACCATCCGCAGGATGCGCTCGATGTCGGGCAGGAAGCCCAGGTCGAGCATCTCGTCGGCCTCGTCGAGCACCAGACCGCGGACCTTGCCCAGCACGAGGTGCTTCTGCTCGGCCAGGTCCAGCAGGCGGCCGGGCGTGCCGATGACGACGTCGACGCCGTTGCGGAGCGCCGCGATCTGCGGCTCGTAGGGGCGGCCACCGTAGATGGCCAGCGTGCGGATGCCGAGGTGCTTGCCCGCGCCCTTGAGGTCGTTCGCGACCTGGATGCACAGCTCGCGGGTCGGCACGACGACCAGCACCTGCGGGGTGCCGTCGCCGGGGACCTCGACGCGGTGCAGCAGCGGGACACCGAAGCCCAGCGTCTTGCCCATGCCCGTGCGGGCCTGGCCGATCAGGTCGTCGCCCGCCATGGCCAGCGGCAGCGTGAGTGCCTGGATGGCGAAGGTGCGCTCGATCCCGGCTTCGCTGAGTGCCTTCACGATCTCCGGCTTGACGCCGAAGGAGGCGAAGGTGGGGGATTCGTCCTCCACCGGCGCGCCCGCCTGCAGCGGGTGCGACGTGTCCAACGCCGCCGGGCCTGTCTCGCTGTGCTCCAGCGCGACGGCCTCCGGGACGCCGGTGGTGGTGTGCTCTTCGGTTGTGGTTTCGTTCGTGGTCAGGGTGCTCGCCTCTCTCGTGACCAGCGCGCACTGCCCTGGTCACCGATCGACACTCGACCACGAAAATTCGCTCGGGCTCCGCGCTACTGGCGCTGAAGCGGCCCTTCGTGGGAATGCCGCAGGATGGCGTGCACGCACATCATTCTTGCGCTGATCAGGGCCGCACCGGCTGTCCTTCAGCCGCAGCAGCGTCCCGATCCGGGACGGATGATCCGTCGTATCCGGCCGTCAGTCTACCTGATCTGCGGTTTTCGGAAAGTCCCCATCGGGTCGGAAGGTGGGTCAGGTCTCTTTCCGGCCGAATCCACCGGCGCGCCGGGGAGGGTGGGATCGGTCTCTTCACCACCTCTGACGTGTGTTCGGCGATACCCTTTCCGCCGTGACGGAGGCAAAGCAGATCAGTGAGGGCGTAGTCGATTTGCTCGGCGTACTCGCCTATGGGGAATTGTCCGCATTCGATCGCATGGCCGAAGACGCGCGCACCGCGCCGACGCTGTCCGGCCGGGCCGCGCTGGCGTCCATGGCGGCCGCCGAGATCGGGCACTACGACCTGCTCACCAAGCACCTCGCGGGGCACGGCGTCGCGATCGAGGACGCGATGCGGCCGTTCGTCGGGCACATCGACGCCTGGCACGCCTCCACGGCGCCGCGCTCCTGGCTCGAGTCCCTGGTGAAGGCCTACGTCGGCGACGGGCTCGCGGCCGACCTCTACCGCGAGATGGCCAGCTGGCTCGACCCCGAGACCAAGGATCTGGTGCTCACCGTGCTCGCCGACACGGGGCATTCCGCGTTCGCCGAACGCGAAGTCGCGGCCGGTATCGAGGCCGACCCGAAGGCGCGGGACAAGCTCGCGCTGTGGGGCCGCCGTCTGCTGGGAGAGGCGCTGACGCAGGCCCAGTACGTCGTCGCCGAGCGGGACGGGCTCGCCGAGCTGATCGTCGAGGGTTCGGGCGACCTTTCGGGAATCGCCGCGCTGTTCCGCCGGTTGCAGCAGGGGCACACCAAGCGCATGCAGGTGCTGGGGCTCGGCTGAGGTCACTTCGGCTAGCCTTGGCGCACCAGTAATTTTCGAACTTTCAAGCGGAGGTCCCACGTGGAGGTCAAGATCGGCATCAAGGACACGCCGCGGGAGCTCGTGGTGTCCAGCAGCCAGTCACCCGACGAGGTCGAGGAACTGGTCGCGAACGCCTTGAGGGCCGGCGACGGGATCTTCCGCCTCGACGACGAAAAGGGCCGCAAGTACATCGTGCCCACCGACCGGATCGCCTACGTCGAGATCGCGCCGTCGGATGTTCGCAAGGTCGGCTTCGCTGTTGGTGGCTAACCCGATCGGGTTGTAGTCGGATGTCACAGTGGCGTCACCGCCGCGTCTCAGCCAGCTCTCAGATTTGATCGTCACGCTATGGCGGGGACGGCAGGGGGCTAGCCGAGAAATGAGGTGGACGGCGTCACTGTGATGGACCGCGCGCTGGTCGACGGCGCGCGCACTGTTCCCGAACGAGGCAAACGGGTCGCTGGGCGGCTGACCGGTATAGACGTCGCCCGCGGCCTGGCCGTACTCGGCATGTACGCGGTGCATGTCGGCCCCGATCCGGCCAAAGGCGGCGTCGGGGTGCTGTTCAAGCCGTTCGAAGGTCATTCCGCGGCGTTGTTCGCGGTGCTGGCCGGGGTCTCGATCGCGCTGATGTCCGGCGGACGCCGTCCCAAACAGGGCCGCGACCGGACCCGCGTCGCACTCAAACTGGCGACCCGCGCCCCGCTCTTGGTGGCGCTGGGGCTGTGGCTGACCAGCCTCGAAACCGGCTACATGGTGATCCTGGCCTACTACGGGGCCTGCTTCCTCTTCGCGATCCCGTGGCTGCGCGCGGGCGCGAAGGCGCTGGCGATCGCGGCGGTCGTCGTCGCCGTGGCGGGGCCAGTGCTCTCGCATCTCATCAGAGCGCAATTGCTTCCCCGCGACCTGCTCTTCTTCGCACCCGACCTGACCGCGGACGATGTCACGTCGACCGGACTGCTGAAGGCCGCGACCGTCCTCGTCCTGACTGGTACCTTCCCCGCGTTGACGCTGATGGCGTACGTGTTCGCCGGGATGGCGATCGGCCGGATGGACCTGACGTCGCGCAGCGTGTGCCGTCGGCTGTTCTTCGGCGGATCCGCGCTCGCGGTGGGCGGGTACGTCGTGTCCTGGATCGCGACCGGGCCGCTCGGTGGCATGCAGGCCGTCTACCGCTCGCTGGAACCGGCCGCCGCGCAGCTGGGGATGACGCCGCCGGAATTCCTCCGGCTCCACCAGACCTGGATCCACGGCACCCCGCCGACCACCAGCTGGGCCTGGGAGCTACTGCCGACGGGAACCTCGTACACGCCGTTCGACCTGCTGATCTCGATCGGGATCGCGGCGGCGGTGATCGGTGGCTGCCAGCTGCTGATGCCGAAGTTCGAACGCGTGCTGCGGCCGCTTTCGGATCTGGGTGGGCGGGTGCTCAGCGCGTACGTGCTGCATTTCGTGGCGATCGCGCTGCTGTGGGACGAGAGCGACGGCGACTCGATCTTCAGCGTGCTGCACTTCGTCGAGTTCTCGGTGGTCGCGCTGACCGCCGCGGTGCTGTGGCGGAAGTTCGTCGGGCGCGGGCCGCTGGAATGGGCGATGAACAAGCTGTCGAGCTGGCCGAAGTACCTGGTGCCGCGGACTCGGGTGCCCGCGCAACGGCAGGGCTGAAGTCTTCCTGAAGCGCGGGGTTCCCAATGTCGCATCTGGGACGCTGAGCGTCTCAAATGCGACATTGGGACCTTCCGGAGCCGACTGGAGCGCGTGCGCTGGCGAAAGTAGGCGCTGACCTGCGGAGTGGTAGCAAAGGTCCCTTGCTCTCCCTCGACCGTGAGGTACGTGAAGGCCCCCTTCACTGCGCTAGGCGCAGTGAAGGGGGCCTTCACGTACCTCCGCAGGTCAGGCGTTGAGTTCGTTCAGTTCTTCGAGGCTGGTCGGCACGTGGAAGGGCGGCGTGCTGGTGCCCATGATGCGGTAGCGGTCCCACGGGTCCGGATCGGAGAGTTCGCCCTTCGCGCTGTACTCGCCCGCGCGGATCTCGACGGCGGTCTTCTTGCCGCCGGCCGCCGCGGACACCTGCTCGTTGGTGGCCACGCGGCCGTACCAGCGGTAATACCCGTCGATGGGCTGGAAGTAGCCCCTCAGGTCAACCGTGGTCGCGATCTCGGTCCCGTCGATCACGAGGACCGCTTCGCCGGAGTAACCGTCTTCGTCGTGCTCGCTCATTGCGCCTCCGATTCCTTCCGCATCTGGACGACCTTGTTCTCTTCGAGCGGCAGGTTCGGGTCGATGACGATGCCCTGCTGCCGGGAGAGGCCGTCGATCGCGGCCCAGATGATCTGCGTCAGGTACTCGACGACGCTGTCGCGCCCCATCGAGCGCCGGTCCAGCCACCATTCGCCGGTGCTCTGCACCATACCGACGATGCCGTGCGCCCACGGTTCGGCGGCGCCGGAGTCCATGTTGAACATTCGCATGTAGTCGCCGAGCAACGCGGTCAGCGCGGTGGCGATCAGTTCCTTGTCCTCGGCGACGACGTCAGCCTTGACGACCACCTTTTCCTGAAGGCCGCCGCGCGCGAGCAGGCGGTACAGGTTGGGGTGTTCCTCGATGACGCTGAAGAACGCGTCGAGCGCCATCCGGATCCGCGGGACCGGGGCGAGCTCGGAGTTGATGGCCGGGATCAGCCGCTGGAAGAGGATCTCCGTGCCGCGCTGCCCGAGCGCGACGTACAGATCCGCCTTGTCGTCGAAGTGCCTGTACAGCACGGGTTTCGTGACGCCCGCTTCGGCGGCGACGTCTTCCATGCCGAGGTCCGGCCCGTGGGTGTCGAGCGCGCGCAGGGCGGCCTCGACGAACTCCGCGCGGCGCGCGATCCGGTGTTTGCGCCAGCGGTCGCGACGGGCGTCACCCGTGTCGGCTTCACCCGCTGTGGGGTGCTTGCTCGACTGCTTGCTGTTGCGCTTGACACGTTCGATCACCCAAGTCATGCTACCAGAGGTAACTGTTACCACGAGTTACAGATAGGGGTGTGTCGGCAATGACGCGGGCGCTGAAAGAAACAGACCGGGAGAAGACGGCCGAGCGGCTGCTCAAGTCCTCCGCGAACAAGTTCTACGATCCCGACGTCGACATCGACTGGAACGCCCCGCTCGTCGACGGGAAGCACTACATCCCGGCCCACCGTTCTTCGCTCTACGGCACCGAGCTGTGGGACTCGCTCTCCGAAGAGCAGCGCATCGAACTCGGCAAGCACGAAGTCGCGAGCGTCGCCACGACGGGGCTGTGGTTCGAAATCCTCCTGATGCAGATGCTGCTCAAGGAGGTCTACGAAGAGGACCCGACCAGCTCGCACGCCCAGTACGCGTTGACCGAGATCGCGGACGAATGCCGTCACTCGACGATGTTCGCGCGGATGGCTTCGCGGATCGGATGCCCGAACTACGGGCCGGTGCCCTGGTTGCGGCGGCTGGCGAAACTCATGCCGACGATCAGCTACGGCCCCGCGCGCTACGGCGCGATCCTCGTCGCCGAAGAGGTCCTCGACCGGCTTCAGCGCGAGCAGATGAACGACCCGGAGATCCAGCCGCTGGTGCGCATGGTCAACCGGATCCACGTGCTCGAAGAGGCCCGGCATGTCACCTTCGCCCGCGAAGAGGTGACGCGCGGGATGGCGAAACTGTCGAAGAAGGAAATCCTCTACCAGCAGTTCATCATCGCGCTCATTTCGTACTTCGTGACGCGGGCCTTCATCAACCCGAACGTCTACAAGGCCGTCGGCATCCGTCCGCGCGACGGCGTCGAGGCCGCGCTGAACAACCCCAACTGGCGTGAAAGCATCCAGTGGGCCGGCGAGAAGATCATGCCGTTCCTGCAGGAATCCGGTCTGGTCGGCAAGCCGGGCATGTACTTCTGGCGCAAGTCCTTCCTGCTGCCGGGGAAGCGATGAAGAGCGTCAAGCAGCGCGACGCCGTCTCGTGGGACCCGTCGCGGGAACACCGGTTCGTGACGGGCGACGGCACCGCACTGCACGTCGAGACGAGCGGCCCCGCCGACTCCGAACTCACGCTGGTGCTCGTGCACGGCTGGACTCAGGACCACCGGACCTGGGACGGCGTGGCGGCACGGCTCGGCGACTCCATCCGGACCCTGCGCTACGACCTGCGCGGCCACGGCGGTTCCGCGCCGGCGAAACCGGGGACGGCCACGATCGCCACCCTCGCCGACGACCTCGCCGAGCTGATCGAAGACCGCGTCCCGAACGGACCGCTCGTGCTCGCCGGGCACTCCATGGGCGGCATGACGATCATGGAACTTTCCCGAAGGCATCCCGATCTCGTGGCCCGGCGCGTCGCAGGGGTCGCGTTCGTCGCCACATCGTCCGGTGAGATGGACCGGATCACCCTCGGCCTGCCGGGGATCGCGGGCAGCGGCGCGGCGAGGTTCGAGCGGAGGCTCGCGAAGCTGCTCGCGAAGAACCGCCGCGACGCCTTGCCGCTGCCGCTGTCGGTGGTACGGCCGGGCGCTCGGCTGCTCGTCTTCGGGCGGCGGCCGCAGCGGGCCGACGTGGACTCGGTCGCCGAACAGCTGCTGTGTGCGCATCCGGCGAGCGTCGCGGGCTTCCAGGACGCGATCTCGCGGCACGACTGCCGGGTCACGCTGGCCGCGCTGCAGGGCAAACCGGTGGTCGTGCTCGCGGGGGAGCGGGATCGGCTCTGCCCGCCGCCGCACGCCAAGGTCATCGCCGACGAGCTGCCGGAGGCGGAGTTCGTGCGCTACCCGGGCGCCGGGCACATGCTCCCGCAGGAACGGGCGCAAGAGGTTTCGGACCGCATCGCCGCCCTCGTCCGCCGCGCCGCGAGGGCCTGAGAAAGGGGAGCAAGGGACCTTTGCTACCGCTTCTCTCGACAGTGAGACAAGTGGGAGCAAAGGTCCCTTGCTCTCTTCCCGCAGCGGGAGCAAAGGTCCCTTGCTCCCTCAGAGGTTCGTGTAGCCGTGCTCCAGGAGGCGGACACCGGTCTCCCGGTAGGCGTCCTGGTCGTCGACGGCGAGGGTGGCCAGCCCGTCGACGTAGCGGTTGAACATGCAGAACGCGGCCGCGATCAGGACCGTGTCGTGGATTTCGACGTCCGTCGCGCCCTCCGCGCGGGCCATCTCGATCAGCTCTCCGCCCACGGATTTTCCGCTTTCCCGGACGGCGAGCGCGACGTGCAGGAGCGCCTTCACCTTCGCCGAGACGGGTGCGCCGTCGACGTCCTTCCAAGCCGCTTCGACGACCGGCATGCCGCCTTCGAGCGCTTCGGCGGCGACGGCGGCGTGACTGCGTGAGCAGAACGTGCAGTCGTTGCCGCGCGAGACGACCGCACCGATCAGTTCGCGCTCGCCCACGCTGAGACTGCTCGGGCCGCGAAGCAGGACCTCGGCGAGTTGCCCGAGCGGCGCGGCCGTCTCCGGCCGGTAGGCGAACAGGGCCGTGATGCCGGGCAGGTTCTCATCGAGCGCGATGTGGGGCATGGCTTACTCCTCGCGGATCGGTGACGCGGTCGTTCGATTCATAGCCGAAATCCGGCCCGAGCCGGTGCCTTCGGCCGAATCAGAGCAAGAGCAAAGGTCCCTTGCCCTTCTCGTGAGGCCCCCGACCGTGCTTGAGTCGGGCCGACCACTCACGAGGGACGTCGTGATCGTCAGACTCCGGGGCCGCGCGTCGATCTCTACGCCGACGGCGACCGCTGAACATCCGATCCGGTTCCGGGCGCCCACACCCATCCCGGAGCCGAACGGCCGGGCGATCCGATGGACGAGCAAATCCTGCGTGCTGAAACACCCCGTCGCGGTTATTTCGCGAGGCGTCCGGTGAGCTAACGTGATCTCATCGACTGGGGAGTTGAAACGATGAAACAACGTGGATCGATCTTGTCCGTCTTCACCCTCACCCTCGCCGCGGTTCTCGGCGCCGCCCTGCTCACGAACCTCGGCGGTGAGACCACCGAAACCGGGAGCGACGCCGAGTTCTCCGGGGCCGGCCGCGTCGTCATCCGTGACGCGTCGATGGTGCTCACGATGGACCCCGCCCTCGGCGAAGGACCGCTCGGCGCCCTCGCCGACTCCGACGTCGTGCTGGAAGGCACCAAGATCAAACAGGTCGGCAAGGATATCGACGCGGGCTCCGCGAAAGTCGTCGACGGCCGAGGCAAGATCGTGCTGCCCGGGTTCGTCGACCTGCACAACCACCTGTGGCAGTCGCTCATCCGAGGCTGCGCTGCCGACAAGGAACTCATCGGCTGGCTCGGCAAATGCGTCATCCCGTTGTATCGCGCGCCCGTGACCGACGCGGACGCGTACGCGGGCACGAAACTCGCCGCGGCCGACGTCGTCTCGACCGGCATCACCACGGTCACCGACTGGTCGCACGCCTTCAACACCGACTTCGCCAAGGGCGGTCTCCGTGCGCTCGGCGAGTCGAAGCTGCGATTCCTCTACTCCTACAACGGCACCACCGATCCCGCGCTGCAGAACGAGATCCGCCGCGTGAAGCGCGAGGTCATCGATCCGAACCCGTTGGCGCGCCTGCAGATCGGCACTCATCCGTCCACGGGGAACTTCCCGAGCGTCGAGGCCTCGGAGAAGCTCGCCCGCGAACTCGGCGTCTCGCTGAACGTTCACCTGCTCGAATCGAAGGCCGATCTGACCGCGGGGCAGATGGACGCGCTCCGGCGGGCGAACGCGCTGCACCCCGGGCTGGTGGCGAACCACGTCATCCAGACCACCGACGCCGACCTCGACGAGCTCGCGGCAGCCGGGGTCAGCGTCGCGCACAACCCGCTGTCGAACATGCGGCTCGCGTCGGGGGTGATCCGGCTGCCGGAGATGAAGAAGCGGAACATGAAGGTCGGGCTCGGCCTCGACGGCGGTACCAACGACACGAGCGACATGTTCAATGTGATGCGCGCGGCCGTCGGTCTTCAGCGGGCGACCACGACGGATCCGGCGGTCTACCCGACCACCGCGGACGTCCTGCGCATGGCGACCCTCGGCGGTGCGGAAGCGCTGGGGATGGACAAGGAGATCGGGTCGCTGACGCCGGGCAAGCGGGCGGATCTCCAGCTGGTCGACGCCCAGGCGGTCAACTTCGCGCCGAAGGTGGACTGGGTGAATCAGCTGGTCTTCAACACCCAGCCCGCGAACGTCTCATGGGTGTTCGTCGACGGCCGCGCCCTCAAACGCGAAGGACGCGTTGTCGGCATCGACACCGCGAAGGTCGTCGCCGACGCCCAGCTTGCCGCCGACCGCGTGAAGAAGCTCCTGCCCCAGTGACCTGACGCAATTCGTCATCTACTTGCGTTCGCGATGATCGCGAGTAGATGACGAATTGCGGGTCGGGTCAGTGCTGCAGCGGGAAACCGCCGCCGATACCCCGCCAGGCGAGGTTGGCGGTGAGGGCGACGGCCTCTTCGCGGCTCATCGACTTGTGGTGCGCCAGCCAGAACCGCGCGCTGACCTGCGAGAGGCCCACGAGGCCGACGGCGAGCAGCCGGGCCTTGTCCTCGTCGAGGCCCGCGTCGGCGGTGATGGTCTCGGTGATCGCGTCGACGCTGGCCGACGTCGCCCGGTCCACCGCCTCCTGCACGGCGGGCTCACCGCGCAGATCCGACTCGAAGACCATGCGGAACGCGCCGGCGTCGTTGTTGACGAAGTCGAAGAACGCGCCGACGGTCGCCGGCACACGCTGCTTGTTGTCCGTCGTGGAGTCGAGCGCCTCCTTGACCCGCCGCACCAGTTCGTCGACGTGGCTCTCCAGCAGCGCGATGTAGAGGTCGAGCTTGCCGGGGAAGTGCTGATAGAGGACCGGCTTGCTGACTCCGGCCTCTTCGGCGATCTCGTCCATCGCGGCAGCGTGGTATCCGTTCGCGGCGAACACCCGCTGCGCGGCGGCCAGCAGCTGGGCGCGGCGTTCCGTTCTGGGCAGGCGAACACCTCGGGCCTGCAGTCGCGCCATGTCTGTCATCGTTCCTCCAGTTCGAGGCACTCGTCTCCGCCGAGAACGCAGAGCGCAGTCGAGCGGGGCTCCACGGGCGGGGTCACCACCGCGTGAAGTGAGGTCGAGATTACTCGCCGGTACAGCCGGACCGCCAAGGGTCAGGCATCCTTGATGCTGTGTCTTCTCCAGTTTCCCGTGCCGCCGGGGGTCGTCCGCCGCTGACCCATGTGCCGCTTTCGCGCAGGTCGTTGCCGTCACTGGAGCCCGCGCCGCCCCCTTGGCCCGGGGAAACAATAGGTGTCGCCGGGGTGAAATTGCACATCCGCCGGACACCGGGCGGGCCGGAGACGGCCGTTTACGTCCACGGGCTCGGCGGTTCGTCCACGAACTGGACCGACCTCGCCGCGTTGCTGGCGCCCCAAGCGGGAGGTACGGCGGTCGATTTGCCGGGTTTCGGCTATTCGGAGCCGGCCGCCGGGTTCGACTTCAGTCTCGACTCGCACGCCGAGATCGTCGCGAGTCACATCGAGAGCCTCGACGCGGGGCCGGTGCACTTGTTCGGCAACTCGATGGGCGGCGCGGTCGTGCTGCTCGTCGCGGCCCGCCGTCCGGAGCTGGTGAAGACGCTGACGCTGATCTCGCCCGCGATGCCGGATCTCCGGCCCAGTATGCGACGGCTGTCCGACCCGCGGATGGCGTTCGCGTACCTGCCGCTGATCGGTCCGCGGGTGCGACGGCAACTGGCCGCGCTCGGCCCGCGCGAACGTGCCATGCAGGTCATCAAGCTGTGCTTCGCCGACCCCAGCCGCTTCGCCGAAAGCAGGCTGAACGAGCTCGAAGAGGAGCACAGCGCTCGCGCCGCCTTCGAGTGGGCCGCCCCCGCGCTGGCTCGCAGCACCTTCGGCATCTTCCGGACGTGGTCCGCCCGCGGGCCCGCGTCGCTGTGGGCGGTCGCGCCGACCGTCGACGCGCCGACGCTCGTCGTGTGGGGGCAGCACGACCGGGTGATCTCCGTCCGGCGCGCCGAGCGCACCGCTCGGCTACTTCCGCACGCCCGGTTGCTGGTCCTGCCCCGAACCGGCCACGTGGCGCAGATGGAACGCCCGAATGTCGTAGCGAAGGCCGTTTTGGGGATGTGGGAATCGGTCGAATCGGGCACCTGGTAGCCCATTCGGGTGGGCGGGACACGGCCCGCGAAGCGCCGGTCGCTCACAACATCACAGTTCGGTTATGGCACCCTGGTGCGCGTGGATCGGGTAAAGCAAGGCGCGCAGGGCGAAGGTCGGCGGTCTCAGTACTCCGCCTCCGCCCGCCGTCCGTCGCGCCCCCAGCCCCGGACCACCGACGCGCCGCGCACCGGTCAGTACCGGCCGACGCCACCGCCGTCGCAGCGGCTCGACGAGGACCGCTACCGTCCCGGCGGCCGCCGGACCAGTGCCCAGCCGCTCAGTGCCTCCTGGAAGCCGCACGAGCCCGGCGCCGCGAAGACCGCCAAGCGCAAGAGCAAGGGCGGCATCGGCCAGTTCGCCAAGACCTACGGCTGGCGCGTGTACGCGCTGCCGATCCTCGTCGTGATCACCGCGCTGGTCGTGTTCAACACCGCCACCGGCCCGCCCGAGCCGATCGCCACGGATGGGGCGAGTCTCGCTTCGGCCGATGGATCCGACGGTTCCGCGGGCAACGGCGGAGAGCCGGGCGCGGGTGTCGATGGGGGCGGCGACGTCCTTCCGGAGAACCCGGCCAAACCGGTCGACCTCAAGATCCCCACCGCGGACCTGCCCAAGGGCGGCGACTTCACCCAGTCGGGCAAGGGCACGTATCACGTGGTGCCGGGCAAGGGGGAGAAGGTCGGGACGGGCCAGCTGTTCACGTACACCGTCGAGGTCGAGGACGGCATCGATCCGTCGAGCTACATGGGGGACGACAGCTTCGCCAGGTCGGTCGAGGAGACGCTGTCCAATCCCCAGAGCTGGACGTGGGACGGGAAGAAGGCGCTCCAGCGCGTGGACGCGAGTTTCCCGAACCCCAGCTTCCGGGTGAGTCTCACCACACCGAACACGACGCACCGCGCGGACGTCTGCATGTTCCAGATCACCTACGAGACCTCGTGCTACCGGTCGAGTTTCGACAAGCGCGTGGTGATCAACCTCGCCCGCTGGGTGCGCGGAGCGATGGCGTTCCAGGGCGACATGGTCTCGTACCGTCAGTACGCCATCAACCACGAGGTCGGGCACGCCCTGGGCGGAAAGCACGTGGGCTGCAAGGAGAACGGCGCGATCGCGCCGGTCATGATGCAGCAGACCTTCGGCGTCTCCAACGACTTCGTCGCGCAGCTGAACGATCTGCCGGGTGGGGACCGGGGCAAGGTGCCCGCCGACGGCAAGGTCTGCAAGCCGGGCTCCTGGCCGAACCCGTCACCCTAGTCTCCGCCGTCTCACCTGCTGGAACTTCCCACGGTCTGGAACAGGGGAAGGCGTTCGGGCCTTTCCGTGTTGTAGATACTGGGATGCGACCCGCGATCCACGCGAGATGGAGGACCCGATGTCAGGCACGCTGCCGCCGCTCGTCGAGCCGGCCGCCGAGCTCACCAAGGAAGAGGTGGCCCGGTACAGCCGTCACCTGATCATCCCGGACGTCGGGATGACCGGGCAGAAGCGGCTGAAGAACGCCAAGGTCCTGGTCATCGGTGCCGGCGGCCTCGGCAGCCCGGCGCTGCTGTACCTCGCCGCGGCCGGGGTCGGCACGCTCGGCATCGTCGACTTCGACGAGGTCGACGAATCGAACCTGCACCGCCAGGTCATCCACGGCCAGTCCGACATCGGCAAGCTGAAGGCGGCGTCCGCGCAGGAGTCGCTCGCCGAGATCAACCCGTTCGTCAAGGTGCACCTGCACACCGACCGGCTCGAGTCGTCCAACGCGCTGGAGCTGTTCGAGCAGTACGACCTGATCCTCGACGGCACCGACAACTTCGCGACGCGCTACCTGGTCAACGACGCCGCCGTGCTCACCGGCAAGCCCTACGTGTGGGGCTCGATCTACCGGTTCGAGGGCCAGGCGAGCGTGTTCTGGGAGGACGCGCCGAACGGCAAGGGCCTCAACTACCGCGACCTCTACCCCGAGCCGCCGCCGCCCGGCATGGTCCCGTCGTGCGCCGAGGGCGGTGTGCTGGGCGTGCTGTGCGCGTCCATCGGCTCGATCATGGTGAACGAGGCGATCAAGCTGATCACCGGCATCGGTGAGCCGCTGCTGGGCAGGCTCGTCAGCTACGACGCGCTCGAGATGAAGTACCGCGAGGTCAAGATCCGCAAGGATCCGGAGACCCCGAAGATCACCGAGCTCATCGACTACGAAGCGTTCTGCGGTGTTGTGTCCGACGAAGCCGCTTCGGCCGCTTCGGGACACACGATCACTCCGGCGGAGCTCAAGGCCAAGTTCGACAACGGCGACAACTTCGCCCTCATCGACGTCCGCGAGCCGCACGAGTACGAGATCGTCAACATCAAGGGCGCGACGCTGATCCCGAAGGACAAGATCCTCTCGGGCGAGGCGCTGGCGGAACTACCGCAGGACAAGCCGATCGTGCTGCACTGCAAGTCGGGCGCGCGTTCGGCGGAGGCTCTCGCGGCGCTGCACAAGGCCGGGTTCAAGGACGCGACCCACCTTGGGGGCGGCGTGCTGGCGTGGGCGCGGCAGATCGACCAGAGCCTGCCGACCTACTGAGGTTTCGCGGAAGCGCGTGAAGGCCCCCTTCCCTCGGCTCAGCCGAGGGAAGGGGGCCTTCACGCGCGAAATGGTCCGCGGGGGACCCTAGGCGGTAGCAAAGGTCCCTTGCTCCCGTCAGTAGCCGACGGACCGGCCCACGAAGATCGCCCGCACGAACGTCGCGAACCCCGCGACGACGTCCGTCCGGTTCCCGGAGGCCGCCTTCGGTACGGCGGCGATGATCTCGGCGTCGGTCAGCGGATGGGTCTTCCCGGCCAGTTCCCGTAGCTCTTCGGGTTTCCAGTTGTGGTTTCCCGCGAGGTGCACCGACAGCCCGCCACGCCGCTGGATGAACTCGATGCGGTCCGCGTTCCGCCGGATGAACTCGCCTTCGCCGACTTGGGCGCACGTCGCGTTCTCGAGACGCCAAGCGGTCTTCACCGACGTCTCGCAGTTCTCGACGGCGTCGGTCGCGAAGGTCCAGACGGGCGAGACCCACAGCTGAGGCGCGTATTCGACGATCAGCGACCCGGAGTCTTCGGTCGTCTTGGTCGGGAGTCGCCGCGGGCCGAGGTCCGCCGCGAGGGTGCGGTCGTGCGGGACGCCGGTCGAGGCGAGGCGCCGTGCGGGGGTGTCCAAAGGCAGCGACGCGGGGACGGCGATCCCGCCGGCGATCAGGGCGACCAGGAGGACGCCCGCCCCTGCCCGCACCCGGAGGTCACGCGTGAACAGCCCCGCGACGAGCAGCACGGGCACGCCCAGGAACGGCACCGCGAACCAAGGGTCGAACGCCTCCGCCACTTCCAGCACGAAGATCGCGCCGAAAACACCACAGATCCCGGTCGCGAAGGCCCAGGCCAGTCGCGGCCAAGGTTTCGCGACGGACGGGAAGGCCTCCGGCGCCACGAAACCGATGAGGTAGACCACGCCGATCGACACGAGCGGCACCGGTAACGCGATCCAGGGCGCGTGCAGGAACGCGGCGAGGGGAAGCAACAGGCCCACGGTGAGTGCTCCGAGCGTCCCGAGCAGCCACAGTGAGCCGAGTGCGAGCGCCGCGAGTTGCCCGCCGGTGAGGCGACGCTGAGCCGTTCGGGGGATCACGGTCGAAGAATGGCAGGTCAGAAGCGATCCTGTCTTGAGTATCGCTACTCAAGACCAGCGCGTCTTCTCGTTCGTGGCGCGCAAGACCGGGTAACGTCCCGAGCCGTGCGTGCCACCCTTGAAAGCCCTCCGGAACACGTCTGTTCGGCGTTCGGCGGACGTACCGGTGACGCGGAACCGCTGCCAGGCACCACCGCCTGGCGCTACAACGATCTCGTGCTCAAACCCGTCGTCGACAAGTCGCGGACCCTGTGGACGGCCCGAGCGCTGGAAGCCGTCGACGAGCCGGGGCTGCGGGTCGCGAAGCCCGTCCGGTCCAGCGACGGCCGATGGATCGTCGGCGGCTGGTCGGCGAATCGCTACGTGTCCGGTACGGCCGAGCACCGGTACGACGAGGTCGTGCACGCGGCGGTCAAACTGCATCGCGCGACGGCCGGGTTGCCCCGGCCGGATTTCCTGGGACGGCGCACCGATATCGAGGCGCTGGCCGACAAACTCGCCTGGGGCGAGGCGGAAATGCCCCTCGACGAGAACAAGGGCGGCCGCTGGTTCGAGGTGCTGGCCGGTTCGCGAAGACCGGTCAAGCTGCCGGACCAGGTCGTCCACGGGGAGCTTCTCGCCGGCGTGCTCTTCGACGGCGACGCCGCCCCCGGCATCGTCGATTTCGTGCCGTACTACCGGCCGGGTGAATGGGGCGCCGCGATCGTCGCGGTCGACGCGCTGGCCTGGGGCGGCGCCACCATCGATCTCCTCGAACGCTGGGCGCATCTGCCCCAATGGCCCCAGCTTCTCCTGCGGGCGGTCCTCTTCCGGCTCGCCGCCAACGCCCTCGACCCGCGGTCGACCCGGGCGGCGCACGACGGGCTCCGTGCCGCCGCCCGGGACGTGAGCGCGGTGCTGTAGGTCACTCGGTGCGCAGGTTCTCCGTCTTCGCCGCCGCGCGGACGGACGGAACCGTCGACGCCGTCACCAGCAGCACCATCGCGATCGCCGCCGCGGTGAGCAGCCCGACCGCGGACCAGTCGACGTGCAAGCCCTTCCAGAACAGCCGCCTGCCCAGCGCGGCGACGGCGATCCCGGTCACCGTCGCGACCACGATGCCCACCAGCAGCGGAATCCCGTTCTGCCACAACAGGGACCGGACGATCACCCGCACCGGCACGCCGGTGGCGGCCAGCGCCCCGAGCGCCCGGCGCCGTTCCCGGACCTGTTCCTGAGCGAGCACCAGCAGGCTCACCCCGGCCAGCAGCAGGACGGACAACGCGCCGCCGAACAGGATGTTCCGCACGTCGTCGAGCATCCGGGCCTCGTCGGAGACCCGCTTTTCGTTGGCGGACGACACCGAGACCTGTCCGCTGTACGGCGCCACCGAGTTCCGCACCAGCTCGACGAAGTCCGGATCGCCGGTCGTCCCCCGCAGGCTCACCGTGACCGGCGCGGCGGCCAGGTCGACGCCCGCCATCGCGGCAGGCGTCGCGAGCACGTGTGGCTGGAGCTGCTCGCCGAGCCCCGACGGCTTCACGCCGAGCGGGCGGGGCGTGGCCGGAACGGTCCAGGGCCGCTCCCTCTTGTCGTCGTCGGTGAGCTTCACCGACTGTCCTTTGTGGAGAGAGGCCGGATCGGCGAACACGTCACCGTCGTGGCATCCGGTCGCGGCAGTGGTCGCTTCGATCGTGGCGCAGTCGGCGACGGCGAGCGAGGCGAGCCCGCCGTCGCCGCGGTTCGTGTCGACGAGCATCGAGCGCATGGCCTGGAAGCCGGCCGCGCCGGGCACCGCGCGGACCGCGGCGATCGCCTGATCGGCCACCGAACTGTCGGCATGGACGGAGATCCGGTCGTCGGTCTTCTTCTGGTAGACGGCCGCCAACGTCACCTGGCCCGCCAACAGGCTCTGCAGCGCGATCACCCCGGCGAGCACCACGCAAAGCCCCGCGACCACCCGAGCCGGGGTTCCGCTGTCGTTCCGCAGACGGCGGATCGCGAGCTGGAACGACGGCGGCCCGCCCTTGATCCGGGCGACGACCCGCTCCAGCAGCCACGGCAGCACCGCGGGTATCCCGAGCATCAGCAGCACGGCACCGGCGATCAGCGCCATTCGGCCGAATTCGCTCGCGACGC
This sequence comes from Amycolatopsis lurida, assembly GCF_900105055.1. NCBI lineage: Bacteria > Bacillati > Actinomycetota > Actinomycetes > Pseudonocardiales > Pseudonocardiaceae > Amycolatopsis > Amycolatopsis lurida. Next base: position 2,889,177 of record NZ_FNTA01000004.1, on the reverse strand, counting down.
TGAAATCCGGGGCTATCAAAGCGATTCCGGCGACGATCGGCAGCAGCCTCCACCACAACCGCCGCTTCGGTGGCACGGTTTCGCGGACGACTCCGAGCGGTTCGACGACCGTGTGTCGCTGGGCGGCCCAAGCCGCCGCCACGGTCAGGGCGGGGACCACGAGCACGATCAGCACCACCAGTGGCCACGGCGGCGTCAGATCCTCCGGGTACACCCCGAACCGGAGCACCTGGAAGTCCGCCACCGCGCCGCGGAACAGCAGGAACGACGCGGCACCGGCGACCAGCCCGGCCACGGCGCCCACGAGGGATTCCGCCGCGGTGATCCGGCGCAGCTGCTTGAGGGACGAGCCCGCCAGCCGCAGCGCGGCGAGCCGCCGGTCACGGGCCGCACCGCCGAGCCGGGAGACCGTCCCCACGAAGATGAACACCGGCGTGAGCAGGACGAAGAGACCGATCAGCAGTAGTGAGAGGATTCCCCGCTCGAACGGCGTTTCGTAGCCGGGAAGGGAACCGAAGGCATAGGTCGCGACGCCGTTGCGTGGATTGTCCGTGCCGGCGTAGACGACGAGGTCGTTCGGGTTGAGCACGGCTTCCGCGTCGATGATCCCGACCGGCTTGCCGGGAAGACGGGGCCGCAACAGGCCACTGGTGTCGGCCGCGACGAGTTCGTCGAGCTTCGGCGAAAGGAAGACCTCGCCCGGCGCCGGCAGCCGATCCACCCCCGGCGGGATCGGCGAGTTCGGCCCGGTGGCCTGAAGGTGGACGAGCGAGATCGCCTGGCCGCGGAAGTCGGTCGTCGTCGTGTGATGGTTCAGTGGTGCGACACCCGGGATCGGTTCGTTCCGCGGGGAGGTGGCATACGCCCGCTGGTCCCGGTTCTCCTTGACGGTGCCCGCGGAGGCGCCGATCAGGAGGACCGCCACCGCGAGCCCGATGCCGACGGTGCTCAGGACGAGCCTGACGATCGAGCCCCGGCCGCCCCCGACGGCCAGCCGGAACCCCAGCATCAGGTCTTCGCGCCCGGTCATCGGGTGACCACCGGTTCGCGTGTCCGGCCGTCTCGCACGATGACCTCCCGGTCGGAGTAGGCGGCCACCCGCGGTTCGTGGGTGACGAGGACGACGGCGGCGTCGGTCTGCTTCGCCGTCTCGGACAGCAAACGCATGACCAGCTCTCCGCTGAGCGTGTCGAGCGCGCCGGTCGGTTCGTCGGCGAAGATCACCGACGGCTCGGTGATCAGCGCCCTGGCCATGGCGACCCGCTGGCTCTGCCCACCCGAAACCTGGCCGGGTGTGCTGTCGTCGGCGTCACCGACCGCCAGCCGGTCGAGCCAGGTCCGCGCGATCCGCTCGGCGGGACGGCGCTTCATGCCGCCAAGGCGCAACGGCAGCGCGACGTTTTCCAGGCAGGTCAGCTCGGGCACGAGCTGCCCGAACTGGAAGACGAAACCGAATTCGCTGCGCCGCAACGCACTGCGTTCGGTGTCGGACATGCTCGCGAGATCTCGCCCGCGGAACAGCACCTGACCCGCGTCGGGCCGCACGATTCCGGACAGGCAGTGCAGCAGTGTCGACTTCCCGGAGCCGGAGGGACCCATGATCGCGACGATCTCCCCGGCTTCGAGCGTCAGCCCGGCCCCGTCGAGCGCCTGGTTCGGGCCGAAGGCCTTGTGCAGGCCGAGCCCGTGTAACAACGGTGTTTCCACTGTGTGGTCCCCAGATCAGCGCGTCAGCTGGCGCGCGAGGTCGTCGAGGCGGGCGGCGGTGAGTTCCAGCCACCGCAAATCCGCTTCCAGGTGGAAGAGCGCGTGGTCGCAGATCAGCTGGTCGGCGAGGTCGCCGTCGGTCTTGCGGGCGGTGAGCTCACGCATGGCGCGCAGGTGGGAGCTCCGCTGGGCGTCGAGGAGGTCCTGTGCGCCGCGGCCGGACAGCAGCGCGAGCACGACCTTGGTGTAGAGCGTGTTCTGCAGGTAGACCGAGGGACTTTCCGGGCTTTTCAGCCATTCCTCGACGTTGGTGACGCCCGCCTCGGTGATCGCGTAGCGCTTCCGGTCCGGGCCGCCGCCCGCCTCGACGCCGTTCTCCTCGACCAGGCCGTTCTTCAGGAGCCGGTTCAGCGTCGAGTAGACCTGCCCGTAGTGCAGCGGACGATCTTGCCGGAACTGCTTGTCGTAGAGCTGTTTGAGGTCGTAGCCGTGCTTCGGACCCGCTTCGAGCAGGCCGAGCAGCGTGTTCCCGATGGACATGCGGGCGACTATACACACAATCTATACATTGAGTGTATAGCTGCTGAAGGCGTCATTCCCCCGCATACGAGGTCGACTCGAGCAGGCCCGCGACCTCACGGTGTGACGTCGATCAGCGGCGGGCAATGTCAAACGCCTGAAACATTCAGGAGTTTTCAGGTAACACGGCCTACCTACCTTCAAGCGCTATCGACGCCTGGAGGAGGTGCCCGTGCCGCTCGCCGCCCCCACCGTGACCGCGGTGGACACGCACTGCCCGTACTGCGCCCTGCAGTGCGGGATGAGCCTCGACGGCGCCCGGGTCGCCCCGCGTGACTTCCCGGTCAACGCCGGCGGCCTCTGCCAGAAGGGCTGGACGTCGGGGGAGCTCCTCACCTCGCCCTCCCGCTTGACGACACCGCTGATCAGGGTCGACGGCGAACTCCGGCCCGCGACCTGGACGCAGGCCCTCGATCTCGTCGCCGAACGGCTCATCGAGATCCGCGCGGCCAAGGGGGCCGACTCGGTCGCCGTCTTCGGCGGTGGCGGTTTGACCAACGAGAAGGCGTATCTGCTGGGGAAGTTCGCGCGGATCGCGCTGGGCACCTCGCAGATCGACTACAACGGCCGGTTCTGCATGTCGTCGGCGGCCGCCGCCGGGATCAAGGCGTTCGGCGCCGACCGTGGCATGCCGTTCCCCGTCACGGATCTCGCCGACGCCGACGCGGTCCTGCTGATCGGCGCGAACCCGGCCGAGACGATGCCGCCGTTCACGCAGCATCTGCGGGGCGCGGACCTGATCGTCGTCGACCCGCGCCGCACGCCGACCGCCGAACTCGCCGGACTGCACCTGCAGCCCGCGCCGGGTACCGACCTCGCCCTCGCGCAGGGCATTCTGCACGCCGTCGTCGCCGACGGCCTGCTCGATCAGTCCTATGTGGACGCCCGAACCAACGGTTTCGAAGAACTGTGGCGCTCGGTCGCGGCCTGGTGGCCGGAGCGCGTCGAGCAGATCACCGGGGTCTCCGCCGCGGACCAGCGTCGTGTCGCCGCCAAGCTCGCCGCGGCCCGCAACGCCTACGTCCTCACCGCGCGCGGCACCGAACAGCACGCCAACGGCACCGCGATGGTCAACGCCTGGATCAACCTTTCGCTCGCCCTGGGCCTGCCCGGGCGCAAGGGGTCCGGCTTCGGCTGCCTGACCGGACAGGGCAACGGCCAAGGCGGTCGCGAGCACGGGCAGAAGGCCGACCAGCTGCCCGGCTACCGCAAGATCGACGACCCCGCGGCCCGCGAGTACGTCGCCGGGGTGTGGGGTGTGCCGCCGGAATCCTTGCCGGGCCCGGGCCGTTCGGCCGTCGAGCTGCTGGAGGCGCTCGGCGCCGAAGACGGGCCGAGCGCGCTGATGGTGTTCGGCAGCAACCTCGTCGTTTCCGCGCCCGGCGCCGGGAACATCCAGGACAAGGTGTCCTCTTTGGACTTCCTGGTGGTCTCGGACCTCGTCCTGTCGGAGACGGCGGCGATGGCCGACGTCGTCCTGCCGGTCACCCAGTGGGCCGAGGAGGACGGCACGATGACCAACCTCGAAGGCCGGATCCTCCTGCGCCGCAAGGCGATCGATCCACCGTCCGGCGCGAAGACCGATCTTTACGTGCTCTCCGAGCTCGCCCGCCGGTTCGGCCAGCCCGATGGCCGGTTCCCGACGGACGCCGAGACCGTCTTCACCGAGCTTCGCCAGGCATCCAAGGGCGGTGTCGCCGACTACTCGGGCATCACCTACGACCGGCTCCGTGACGGCGAGGCCCTCTACTGGCCCGTCCCGGCGGAATCGCATCCCGGCACGCCGCGGATGTTCCTCGACCGCTTCGCCCACCCGGACGGCCGCGCACGGTTCGTCCCGGTGGACCACGTCGGCCCGGCCGAACTGCCCGACGCCGAATTCCCCTTGCAGGCCACCACCGGGCGGGTCCTGCAGCACTACCAGTCCGGGGCGCAGACCCGGCTGGTCAAGGAACTCAACGACGTCGTGGCGGAGGCCTTCGTGGAAGTTCATCCCGACACCGCTGCTCGCGCGGGACTGGCCGAGGGCGATCTCGCCGTCGTGCGGTCCCGCCGCGGGGAGACCGTCGCACGCGTTCGCTGCGTGGCGTCGCTGCGCCCCGACCTGGTGTTCCTGCCGTTCCACTTCCCCGGCGAGGGCAGGGCGAACCTGCTGACCAACCCGGCGCTCGACCCGACGAGCCGGATGCCCGAGTTCAAGGTGTGCGCGGTCGCGCTCGCCCCGGCCGAGGCCGTCGCGTGAGCCCCCGGTCGGTGGTCATCGCCGGATACGGGATGGCGGGCGCGCGGCTGGCGGACGACATCCGCCGCCGCGATCCCGACGGTGAACGCGTCCGGCTCACCGTCGTCGGCGCGGAGACGCATACCGCCTACAACCGGGTGCTGCTGTCGTCGGTGGTCGCCGGGACGATGCGGCCCGAGGTGGTCCGGCTCCACGATGACGACTGGCCGTCCCGTACCGGGGCCGACCTGCGCCGCGGGGTCACCGCGACCTCGATCGACCGCGCGGCGCGGCGCGTGCACCTCGACGACGGGTCCACTGTGGACTACGACGCGCTCGTGCTCGCCACCGGCGCGAACCCGTGGATGCCGCCGGTCGAAGGGCTCGAACCCGGCCCGGACGTCGTCGCGTTCCGCACCCTCGACGACTGCGCGCGCATCCTGGACGCGGCCAAACTGGGCGCCCCGGTCGCGGTGCTCGGCGGCGGGCTGCTCGGCCTGGAAGCCGCACGGGGCCTCGCCGGGCGGGGAAACCTCGTCACCGTCGTGCATCCGATGCCGCACATCATGGAACGCCAGCTCGACGCGGAATCCGCGCGGGTGCTGACCAGGAAGCTCGAAGAGCTCGGCGTCGCCTTCCGGCTAGGTGTCGGGGCCGCGCGCTACGTCAGCGGCGACGGGCTCAAACTCGACGACGGCACGCACGTGCCCGCCGATCTCATCGTCGTCTCCACCGGCGTCCGGCCGGAGACGAAACTGGCCGTGGACGCCGGGCTGACCGTCGAGGGCGGCATCGTCGTCGACGACCTGCTGCGCACCAGCGACGGCCGGATCCACGCGATCGGCGACTGCGCGAAGCATCCGGGCGCGTTCGGCGGGCTCGTACAACCCGCGTGGGAACAGGCCGCCGTCGTCGCGGATCTGGTCACCGGCACGAAATCCGCGTCACGATATCGCGGCACCCAGGCGGTGACGCGGCTCAAGGCCCGCGGCATCGACCTCACCGCGCTCGGCGAGACGATGACCGGCGCGGACGACCCGTCCGCCGAAGTGCTCACCTTCAGCGACCCGGCGGGCTGCCGCTACGGCAAGCTCGTCATCCGCGAGAACCGGGTGACCGGTGCGATCCTGCTCGGCCTGCCCGACGCGGCCGCGACGATCACGCAGCTCTACGACCGGGGTACGCCGGTACCCGAAGACCGGCTCGCAGTCCTTTTAGGACGCTCACTGCCACCGGGGGCGCCGTCGGCGGCGAGCCCGGCCGATCTGCCCGCGTCGGCGGTCATCTGCCGCTGCAACGCGGTGACCAAGGGACGGCTCGTCGAAGCGTGGCGCGGCGGCGCCACCGACGTCCCCGCCCTCGCCGGGGCGACCCGCGCGACGACCGGCTGCGGCGGCTGCAAGGACGCCGTCGACGGGGTCGCGAAATGGCTGGCCGCCCAGTGAACCCGAACGCATCCACCAAGGAGGACCTCATGCACGCTCGTGGAAAGCGCTGGATCGAGCACTGGGATCCGGAGAACGAGCGGTTCTGGGAGGAGACCGGGAAGAAGGTCGCCCGGCGGAACCTCTGGTTCTCCATCCTGGCCGAGCACATCGGCTTCTCCGTCTGGACACTGTGGTCGGTCATGGTCCTGTTCATGGGGCCGCAGTACGGGTTCTCGGCCGCCGACAAGTTCCTGCTGGTCTCGACGCCGACTCTGATCGGCGCGTTGATGCGGCCGCTGTACACCTTCGCGGTGGCACGGTTCGGTGGCCGGAACTGGACGATCGTCAGCGCGATGCTGTTGCTGGCGCCCACGATCCTGGCGGCGATCGCGATGGAGCCGGGTACCTCGCTCGGCACGTTCCTGCTGATCGCCGCGCTCGGCGGGGTCGGCGGCGGGAACTTCGCGTCGTCGATGACCAACATCAACGCCTTCTACCCCGAGAAGCACAAGGGCTGGGCGCTCGGGCTCAACGCGGGCGGCGGGAACCTCGGGGTGGCGGCGATCCAGCTGATCGGCCTGCTGGTCATCGGCACCGTCGGCGCGACCGCGCCGCGGGTGGTCCTCTACATCTACATCCCGCTGATCGTGGTCGCCGCGACCTGCGCGTACTTCTTCATGGACAACCTCGCCTCGATGAAGGGCGACACCAAGGCGATGCGCGAGGTCGTCAAGGACCCGCACACCTGGGTGATGTCGTTCCTCTACGTCGGCACGTTCGGTTCGTTCATCGGGTACAGCTTCGCCTTCGGCCTGGTGCTGCAGAACCAGTTCGGTCGCACGCCGTTGCAGGCGGCCGCGGTGACGTTCCTCGGGCCGCTGCTCGGTTCGTTCTCACGGCCGACGGGCGGCTGGCTGGCCGACCGCATCGGAGGCGGAAAGATCACCTTCGTGACGTTCGTCGGCATGGCCGCGGCGACCGTGGTGCTGATCCTCGCGTCGACGTCGAACTCGCTGGCGCTGTTCACCGTCGCGTTCATCGTGCTGTTCGTGCTCACCGGTATCGGCAACGGCTCGACGTACAAGATGATCCCGGCGATCTTCCGCGCCAAGGCGAAGGTCGCGATCAGCGAGGGCGCGGACGAGACGCTGGAGATGCTCAAGGCCCGCAAGCTCTCCGGGGCTTTGATCGGGCTGGCCGGAGCGATCGGCGCGCTCGGGGGCCTCTTCATCAACCTGGCCTTCCGTCATTCGTTCGCGGACACGAAGAGCGGGGTGCCGGCGTTCGTCGCCTTCCTCGTCTTCTACGGCCTGTGCTTCGCCGTCACCTGGGCGGTGTACCTGCGCAAACAGCAGTCGGAAGTGGCGAGCACCCGAGGTCTGGCGCTCGCCGGGGCGGAGGTCTGATGCGGAAACTCGTCGTCGTCGGACATGGCATGGTCGCGCACCGGCTCGTGGAAGCGGTGCGCGCGGAGGACAAGACCGGTGAGTGGCAGGTCGTGGTGCTCGCCGAGGAGGCGCGGCCCGCGTACGACCGCGTCGCCCTGACATCCTATGTGGACACCTGGGATCCCGCGTCCCTCGCGTTGGAAGGCGCTGACTACGCGGACGATCCGCTGGTCGAGCTGCGGCTCGGTGACGCGGTGGTTTCGGTGGATCGGGACCGCGAGGTCGTCGTCACCGAAGCCGGATACGAGCAGCCGTACGACGCGCTCGTCCTCGCGACCGGTTCGCGGCCGTTCGTCCCGCCGGTGCCGGGCCATGATCTTCCCGGCTGTTTCGTCTACCGGACGATCGAGGACCTCGACGCCATCCGGGAAGCCGCTCAGCGGCCCGGGCGCGGACGGCGTTCGGCGGTCGTCATCGGTGGCGGGCTTCTGGGGTTGGAAGCCGCGAAGGCGTTGCGGGACATGGGTCTTTCGCCGCACGTGGTCGAGATGGCGCCGCGGCTGATGCCGCTGCAGGTCGACGAGGGCGGCGGCGGCCTGCTCCGGCGGCTGATCACCGATCTCGACGTGACCGTCCACACGGGAACGTCGACCGACGCCATCGAGCCGGACGGCGAACGCTACCTCGCGAAGCTCGGCAACGGCACGGAACTCGACGTCGACCTGGTCGTGTTCTCCGCCGGTATCCGGCCGCGTGACGATCTGGCGCGTTCATCCGGCCTGGAAGTCGGTGCGCGGGGCGGGATCCTGGTCGACGACACCTGCCGGACGTCCGATCCGGCGGTGTACGCGATCGGTGAATGCGCGGCCGTGGACGGCAAGGTGTACGGCATCGTGGCGCCCGGGTACGCGATGGCGGAGATCGTGGCGGCGCGGCTGACCGGTGGCGAGGGCACGTTCCCCGAGCCGGACATGTCGACGAAGCTCAAGCTCATGGGCGTCGACGTCGCCAGCTTCGGCGACGCGCACGCGGCGACCGAGGGCGCGCTGGAGGTCGCGTTCAACGACGCCGTCGCGGGGACCTACAAGAAGCTCGTCGTGTCGGACGACTCGAAGACGTTGCTCGGCGGGGTGCTGGTCGGCGACGCGAGCGAGTTCAACACGCTGCGCGCGATGGTCGGCAGGCCGCTGCCCGCCGAACCCGGCGCGATCCTCGCCCCGGCCGGTGGCGGGGCGGCGGTCGGGGTCGACGCGCTGCCCGACGCCGCGCAGATCTGTTCCTGCAACGCGGTGTCCAAGGGTGCGATCACGCACGCGATCACCGAAGAGGGCTGCGATTCGGTCGCCAAGATCAAGGGCTGCACCCGGGCCGGCACGGCCTGCGGATCGTGTGTCCCGTTGCTGGGCAAGCTGCTGACGGCTTGCGGCGTCGAGCAATCGAAGGCGCTGTGCGAGCACTTCCCGCAGTCGCGCGCGGAGCTGTTCCAGATCCTCCAGGCCACGCGGATCACCACGTTCAGCGAGATGATCGACCGCTACGGCACCGGAACCGGCTGCGCGATCTGCAAACCGGCGATCGCGTCCATCCTGGCCACGCTGGGCAACGGGCACATCCTCGCCGGCGAGCAGGCGACGTTGCAGGACACCAACGACAAATTCCTCGCGAACCTGCAGCGCAACGGGACCTACTCGGTCGTCCCGCGGATCCCCGGCGGCGAGATCACGCCGGAGAAGCTCATGGTCATCGCGCAGGTGGCGATGGATTTAGGGCTGTACACCAAGATCACCGGTGGACAGCGGATCGACCTGTTCGGCGCCACCGTCGACCAGCTCCCGCTGATCTGGCGGCGGCTCGTCGACGCCGGGTTCGAGTCGGGGCACGCCTACGGGAAGTCGTTGCGCACGGTGAAGTCGTGCGTCGGTTCGACCTGGTGCCGCTACGGCGTGCAGGACAGCGTCGGGTTGGCGATCGAGCTGGAGCTGCGCTACCGCGGCCTGCGCTCGCCGCACAAGCTGAAGTCCGCCGTTTCGGGCTGTGCCCGGGAATGCGCCGAGGCGCGGAGCAAGGACTTCGGCATCATCGCCACCGACAAGGGCTGGAACCTCTACGTCGGCGGTAACGGCGGCGCGACCCCGCGGCACGCGGATCTGCTGGTGTCCGAAGTGGACACCGAGACGCTGATCCGGACGATCGACCGGTTCCTGATGTTCTACGTCCGCACGGCCGACCGCCTGCAGCGCACCGCGCCGTGGGTGGAGGAGATGGAAGGCGGTCTCGATCACCTGCGCGCGGTGATCGTCGACGACAAGCTCGGCATCTGCGAGGACCTCGACGCGGCGATGGCCAAGCACGTCGGTGACTACGCCGACGAGTGGCGCGGCGTGCTGGAAGACCCGGAGAAGCTGGCGAAGTTCACCTCGTTCGTCAACGCGCCGGGCACGCCGGATCCGACGATCTCGTTCCGCACCGAACGCGACCAGAAGGTGCCCGTGCTGCTGGGCATCCCGGAGGTGAAACAGTGACGACCTCGATCGAGCGCACCTGGACCGCCGTCTGCGCGGCGGGCGCGGTCCCCGAATGGTCCGGCGTCGCCGCCCTGCTCGAGGGCGGCGTGCAGGTGGCGATCTTCCGGCTGCCCGGTGATCGGTGGCACGCACTGTCCAATGTGGATCCGGTCAGCGGCGCGGCGGTGCTTTCGCGAGGGATCGTCGGTGACGCGGGCGGCGTCCCCGTGGTGGCGTCGCCGGTGTACAAGGAACGGTTCGATCTGCGGACCGGTGAATGTCTCGACGCCGAAGGTGTCTCGGTCCCGGCCTATCGGGTGCGGGTCACCGAGGGTGTCGTGGAGGTGGAATTCTCACCGTGACAGAAGTCCTTCCCCTGGCGGGATTCGTCATCGGGATCACGGCGGCGCGGCGGGCTGACGAGCTCGGCGCGCTGTTCGTGCGTAAGGGTGCGACCGTGCGCTACGGCCCGGCCATCCGGATCGTGCCGCTCGCCGACGACACCGAACTGCGGGCGGCCACTCAGCGCCTGCTGGAGGACCGGGTCGACGCCGTCGTCGCGACGACCGGGATCGGCTTCCGCGGCTGGGTCGAGGCGGCCGAAGGCTGGGGGCTGGGGGAGGAGCTGCTCGACCGGCTCGGGAAGTCGTCGCTGCTGGCTCGCGGTCCGAAGGCGAAGGGCGCGATCCGCGCGGCCGGGCTTTCGGAGGATTACTCGCCCGCTTCGGAGAGCAACGCCGAGGTGCTGCGGCATCTTCTCGATTCCGGTGTGGACGGTCAGCGGGTCGCGGTGCAGCTGCACGGCGAGCCGCTTCCGTACTTTGTGGACAGCCTGCGCGCCGCGGGCGCCGAGGTGATCGAGGTGCCGGTGTACCGCTGGGTCGGCCCGGCCGACCCCGGCCCGCTGGACCGGCTGCTCGACGGTGTGCTAGACGGTTCGGTGGACGCGTTGCCGTTCACCAGCGCGCCCGCGGTGGCGTCCATGCTGGCGGTCGCGAAACGGACCGGACGGTTGCCGGGAATCGTGCGGGCACTGGAGAAACGGGTCGTGGCGGCCTGTGTCGGGCCGATCACGGCGGCACCGCTGGCCGCGCTCGGGATCCCGACGGTCCAGCCGTCGCGGTCGCGGATCGGGGCGTTGGCGCGGACGGTGTCCGACGCGCTCGAAGCGCGTTCGCTGCGGCTGACCGCGGGCGGCCGCACCATCGAGCTGCGGGGTCAGGCGGCGCTGGTCGACGGGCAGTGGTGTGACGTCGCGCCCGCGCCGATGGCGGTACTGCGGGCGCTGGCGGAGTCACCGGGGCGGGTGTTCTCCCGGCGGGAGCTGGTCTCCGCGTTGCCCGACGGCGGTGAGGAACACGCCGTCGAGACCGCCATCGGGCGCCTGCGGAGCTCTTTGGGGTCACCGAAACTCGTCCAGACGGTGGTGAAACGCGGCTACCGCCTGGCCGTCGACCCCTGACCCCCGCGTTTCGTCACCTAATTGCGGTGGTCGAGCGCGGGAACGTGTCGCAAGTAGATGACGAATTGCGGGAGGCGCGGTCAGGAGAAGGTGACGCGGTGGTCTGGGAACTCCCGGGCGGCGGCGACGCGGGCCGCTTCCGCTTCGGCGGCTTTCCGCACGGCCGGGCGGAGGACCTCGAACGGGGTCACGGTGAAGTCGAGCCGTTTCCTGCCGCTCGCCTTGGCCCGCCACACACCGGCGATCTCACCGTCGGCCAGCAGCGCGCCGGGACTGCCGAGGATCTTCCAGACCTCCTTCTGCCGGGCCTTGTCCGGTACCAGCACGGCGCGGTCGCGTGCCTGGACGAACGGGTCCAGCGGTGGCAGCAGGCGGACCACGTCCGGCTCCGGTGGTTTCTCCAGCAGCGGCACGCGGTCTTCCGGCAGATAGGCCGTCCTGCCGTCGACCCGGATCTCGGCCAGGCCGTCCGGCCACATCGCATCGACGCCGGCGCGGGTCGTCCCGGCGTAGGCGGCGGCGTCACCAGGTGTGGCGGGGCCGTTGATCCGCAGGTAATCCTCGATGACGCGAGTGGCCGCCTTGACGTTCGGCGACGTCTTGATGCGGCCGCGGCCTTCCAGCGGTGCCAACGTCGCCGGCGTCGCGCCCGCTTCCAGCCGGACCCCGGCGTGGATCGACGCGACCCGCATCAACTGCTCGTAGATGTGCACGACACCGCAGCCGCGGCAGGCGTACGACAGCCCGTCGGGGATCAGTTTCGTGACGGCGCCGCTCACCGTCCCCTTGGTCTGCGCGCCGGTGACGACTTCGCGGATCGCTTTCGCCGCGGTGAACAGCGCGTCCGTCGCGGACATGCCCGCGTCCTCGACCTGTTTGCGTTGCCAGAGGATCCGGGCCATCGCGTCCTTCTCGTCGAGCGGCACGAGTGCGGCCCGGATCGCGTCCAGTTCCGTGCGCCGGTGGAAATGCGGCGCGCCACGATGGGTCCACGCGAGCACGAACCGATCGTCGTCCCAGACCGCGGGCCTGATCTCACCGTCGATCCGGGCGGCGAGGCCCAGCAGGGCGGTGTCGCGCACGGAATCCTGCAGCCCGAGGTCGAACACGGCCGCCGCGGCCGGATCCTTCTCCTCACGGTGCAGTCCGTGGGCCGCGATCCGGTACGCCAGCACCTGCTCGCGATCGACCTCGAGCACTTGTCCTCCTCAGAGCGAGTAATCGAGTGTGTACGACATCGTCGGCTCGCCGAGGACGCCGGCCGTGGTGCCGGTGCCGGTGATCCCGGCGAGTTCACCCGTTCCGGATCCTTTGACGATCTCGAACGTCGAGGTGAAGCCCTTCGCGTCGAACCCGGAGTCGTGCTTGATCACGAAGCTTCCTTCGCGTCCGTCCACATAGCCCTCGATCCGTTCGAGACCGGGAGAGGTCGTGTCACCGCCGTCGTAGCCCTCACCCGCGTAGTACAGCAGGTAGTCGATCACGGATCCGCCTTCGATCAGCCCGCTGTAGGCGAACGTGGCGTGCGCGTGGGCCACCCGCGGGCCGTCGTCGGTGCCGCTGACGACGGCTTCTTCCCAGTTCTTCATGGCGAACGTGTTCATGGGCTCACCCTGTCAGCGATACCTGTCAGGTTGTGTCAGGTTTTCGGGGATACTGGATTCATGCGCGCCAGCAGACTCCTGTCGGTCCTTCTCCTGCTGCAGAACCGCGGCCGGATGACGGCCGAGGAACTCGCGACCGAGCTGGAGGTGTCGGTCCGGACGGTCTACCGCGACGTCGAGGCGCTGTCCGCGGCCGGCGTGCCGGTGTACGCCGATCGCGGGCGCACGGGTGGATATCAGCTGGTCGACGGCTATCGCACGCGCCTGACCGGGCTGACCGAGGAAGAGGCGCAATCGCTTTCGCTGGCGGGCCTGCCGGGGGCGGCCAGTGAGCTCGGGCTAGGCACGGTCCTCGCCGCCGCTCAGCTCAAACTGCACGCGGCCATGCCCGCGGAACTGCGTGCCGGGGCGAGCAGGATCTCCGAACGGTTCTATCTGGACGTCCCCGGCTGGCATCGCGGGATCGAAAGCCTGCCGCGGCTGTCCGAACTGGCCGACGCGGTCTGGCACGCGCGGCGGGTCAAGGTCCGGTACGAGCGCTGGGGACAGCGGAAGGTCGATCGCGTCCTCGACCCGCTCGGCCTGATCCTCAAGGCCGGGAACTGGTACCTCGCGGCGCGGTGCGACGGCAGCGACCGGACCTATCGAGTCTCCCGGATCGAAGAGCTCGAAGATCTCGGCGAGACCTTCGAGCGGCCGTCCGACTTCGACCTCGCGCGCTACTGGCAGGAATGGTCGGAGCAGTTCGAAAAGCGGATGTACTCGCGAGTGGCGGTGGTCCGGCTGAACGAGTTCGCCCGCATACTGGTGCCGTTCTATCTCGGCGCCGTCGGAGCGAGAGCGTTACGGGAGACGGACGCCGAGCCGGACGAAGACGGCTGGTTGACGATGAAACTGCCCGTGGAACCCGGAGAACCGGCGGTCGGTGAGCTACTGCGGTTCGGCGGGAACCTCGAAGTGCTCGCACCGCCGGAGTTGCGCGAGCGGCTGGCGGAAGAGATCGGGAAGATGGGCGCGCGTTATGGCTGACCTGGACGGAATCACGATCGGGATCACCGCGGAGCGGCGGGCCGACGACTTCATCGGCGCGCTGACGCGGCACGGCGCGACCGTCCTGCACGCGCCCACCATCCGGATCGTCCCGCTGCCCGACGACACCGAGCTACGGGCGGCGACGGATGCCGTGCTGGCCGGACCGGTCGGCTTCACCGCGGTCACCACCGGCGCCGGATTCCGCGGCTGGCTTTCGGCGGCCGAAGGCTGGGGACTGCGTGAACCGTTGCTGGAGCGGCTGGCCGCGTCACGGATCTTCGTGCGTGGACCGAAAGCCGCGGGCGCGGTGCGCGGCGAGGGGCTGCGCGAGGAATTCTCGGCGCCCGAGGAGAGCAACGCGGAACTGTTCGAAGGCTTGCGCGACGCAGGGGTTCGCGGAGCACGGGTCGCCGTCCAATTGCACGGAACCCTGCTGCCCGAACTCACCGGGTCGCTGCGTGACGCGGGCGCGGACGTCGTCCAGGCACAACCGTATCGCTGGCTTTCGCCCGCCGACGTCGCACCTGTGCACGAACTCGTCGAAAGCGTGATCGCCGGACGCGTGCACGCGTTGGCCTTCACCTCCGCTCCGGCGGCCGCGAACCTGCTGACGCTGGCGGGGTCGCGGCGCGAGGAACTTCTTGCCGCACTGCGAGGTCCGGTTTTGTGCGCGTGCGTCGGACCGGTGACCGCGGCGCCGCTGGAAGCCGCCGGGGTGCCGACCGTGCAGCCCGAACGTCAGCGGCTCGGCGCGTTGGTCAAACTTCTCGTCGCGGAGCTGCGCATTCGGCCGTCTTGACGCGGGTAGCCCGCTTTGCCAGGCTCGAGACATCGGACGCGGGGAGGGCGGCGGATGTCCGAGTCTCAATCGGTCACGTTCGTGCGCGCGATGTTGCGAAAGGGCTCTTCGGTCTTGGGCGCGAGCCCCGCCGACGAAGCACCCGACCCCGATTCCGTTCCCGATTGGCGCTATCGGGAAGATTCCGCGGACACGCTGCTTATGCGGGCGATCCGCTACTCCGCGCTCGGCCCGATCTTCTACCGCGTGGCCGCGTTTCCGAAGGTGTACATCGGTTTCCTGGTCTCGAACGGGTCGGCGGGGATCGTCCCGGTGCTGAGCGTGACGATCCTCGGGGTGCTGCTCAACGTCCTCGCGGTCTGGTGGGTGGTGCGGGGCCGAGGGATCCGGGCGAAGACGTCCGGGCGGCTGATGTACGCGGATCTCGCCGTGGGCGTCGTGCTCACGACGATCGTGGCCACCGCGGCGCCCGCCGGGATCCAGCCGTTCGCCGTCGACGTCGCGTGGACGTGGATGGTCGGGACGGTGGCGCTGTGGACGCTGTCGTTCGGGCTGCCGGCCGCACTCGCGCTGGTGATCGCGGCCGTGCCGTTCCGGGTGTTCCTGACCTGGATCGGCGGACTGCCGATCGACCATCCGCTCGCGGTGAGCCGGTCGGTGGGGTGCATGGTCGCGCTCGTCGTGGCGATGGTGACCACGGCGGGGATCCTGATCCTGCTCGGCGTGGGGACGCGGTTCGCGCTCGGGATCGGGATGCGCCGGGGACAGCGCGCCGAACGCCTGCGGACCCAGCGGGTCATGCACGACTCCGTGCTCCAGACTTTGGAGGCGATGGGGCTGGAGGCGCCGGACGACGATTCCGCCGCCGCGGAACGGCTCGCGGAAATGCGCGCCACCGCACGGGCGCAAGCCGCCGAACTGCGCCGCGAACTGACCGGCCCCGACGCGCCGTCGGCCCGCGGCCTCACCGCGGACCTCGCCGAGGTCGCCACCGAAATGGCGCGCGACGGCCTCCGCACCCAGCTCGTCGCCGCCGAGACCGAACAGGACTACCGCCTCTCGCACGCGCGCCGGACCGCCATCCGCGACGCCGTCCGCGAAGCACTCCGAAACACCGTGAAGCACGCCGGGACGAACCAGGTCGTGCTTCGCGTCGAGGAATCCGAAGGTGGCATCGCGGTCATCGCGCGGGATCAGGGGACCGGTTTCAGCATGCTGGACCGGCCGCCGGGCTTCGGGATCAGCCAGTCGATCATGGCGCGGCTGGCGGAGGTCGGCGGGCGAGGAACGATCGATTCGCATCCGGGGCGGGGGACGCGGGTGACGTTGTGGGTGCCGCACTGAGGCTTCGGTCCGTGAAGGGGAGTAAGGGACCTTTGCTCTCACTTGCTTAGCATGCCTGCGTAAGTGATAGCAAAGGTCCCTTGCTCTCTTCCTGCAGGTCAGAGGTCTACTGAGGCGGGTTGCGCGATGGTCACCGATGTCTCAAGGGTGGCCTTCAGGACGTCGAACGTCTCAAAGGGGGCCTTCAGGACACGGCGCTGGCCGACGCAGAGCCGAGGGTGCCCAATGTGGCAGTGGGGACACTCAATGGCCCCAATGCCACATTGGGTGCACGTGGCATCTTCCGCATTCAGTCCGAAAGCCCTCAGTCCTCGTCGGGAGCCGGAGCCTCCCCGGCCTCCGCCTGCCTCATCGCTTCACGGCCGGCGGCCTCTTCGCTCACCCCTTGCCGCCAGTACCCCGTGAAGCAGATCGCCCGCTTGTCGACCCCGCGCTCCCGTACGAGGTGCCGCCGCACCAACTTCACCATGTTCGCTTCGCCGGAGATCCAGGCGTAGGGCGTTCCGCCAGGCAGCTCCGCTTTCCGGACGGCTTCGAGCACCGCGTCGCCGACAGGGCCGGAGCCTCGCACCACCCAGTGCAGTTCCACGGTTCCCTGCGTTTCGAAGACCTGCCGGTCTTCGCGATCACTGATCTCGACGTAGACCACCGCTCGCGTCCCGGCGGGCAGCGCCTCGACGATCGCGCCGATCGCCGGGATGGCGGTCTCGTCACCGACCAGCAGCTGCCAGTTGGTGTCCGAGGGCACGTCGTAGAGCCCGTGCGGTCCCAGGAAGGCGACCCGATCGCCCTCCGAAGCGCGCGAAGCCCACGCCGAGGCCGGGCCTTCGTCGCCGTGCAGCACGAAGTCGATGTCCACCTCCCGCACCGACGGTCGCAGCGCGCGCACGGTGTACGTGCGCATCGGCGGCCGGACGTCGTCGGGCATCGCGAGGTAGGTCCGGTACCAGGACAGGACTTCGTCGCCGCTCAGCGGAGCGGGCAGCACGGGCGCCGCCTGGCCGGGCTGCGGGAAGAACACCTTCAGGTACTGGTCGGGCGCCTGGTCCACCAGCGACGCCCCCGAGAAGGTCACCCTGCTCATATGCGGAGTGAGCCGCCGGACACCGGTCACCTTCGCCTCGATGTAGCTCATTAGGCGAGGCTAACCTAAAAGAGAGCGCCCGGACCAGCGTCGTCATCCGGATCACGTTGCCACCGGTATTTCCGCAGGTCGACGCGCTGGCCGTCGGGGATGACGCCCTCCGCGCGCAGTCGTTGCAGTTGCTCGTCGAGCAGATGCGGAGCCGGTGTCCCGTCGGCCCGCAGAATGCGGTGCCAAGGCAGATCGTGGCCGTCCTCGCCGAGGATCCGGCCGACCAGCCGCGGGGACGGGGCCCCCGAAACCGACGCTATATCCCCATAAGTCGCGACCGAGCCGGCGGGCACGCTCGCGATGACCTCGCGCACCCGCTCGTGCAGTTCGTCATCCATGGGACCACTTTGCCGTGCCGCTGCGAGGTTGTGTCGGCGGGGCGTGGTTCCATCGTGGGCGTGAACGGGCGGCGAACAGCGGCAGGAACCGACGCGCGGCTGGTCCGCACGCCGGTCACCGGCACGCCGTCGTTCCAGTGGGATTCCGGCGCCCGCCGCCTGCTGGCCGCCCCGGACGGCTTCCGCCGGGTCCTCGGCGGGCCGGGCACGGGCAAGACGGCCTTGCTGGCGTCGGCGGCGTCGCGGCGCATCGCGGAGGGCGCGAACCCGGAGAGCGTGCTCATCCTGACCACCTCCCGCAAGGCGGCCGAGGTCCTGCGCGCCGACATCACCCACCGGCTCACCACCGACCCGGAAGAGGATCCGCTGCCGCGCACGATCCGTGAGCCGCTCGTGCGCACGGTGCACTCGTACGCGTACGCGCTGTTGCGGATGGAGGCGCAGGCCGACGATCTCCCGCCGCCTCGCCTGCTCGCCGGAGCGGAACAGGACGTCGTCGTCCGTGACCTGCTCGCAGGCGACCTCGAAGAGGGCGCGCTCGACTGGCCGGAGCAGCTGCGGCCCGCGTTGGGCGTGCCCGGGTTCGCCGAGGAGCTGCGAGACCTCTTGCTTCGCGCTGCCGAGCGCGGGCTGGGCCCGGAAGACCTGGTCGAGCTCGGCAGGCGCCGCGGCCGCGAGGAGTGGATCGCGGCCGGGCGCTTCTGGAGCCAGTACGAAGAGGTCACGCTGCTGCAGGGCGCGGGCGGCAACGCGCTCGGCGTCGCGAGCGCTCCCGCGCTGGACGCCGCCGAGCTGGTCACTTCGGCGCTGCTCGCGCTGGAGGACGATCCCGAACTGCGCGAACGCGAGCAGCGCCGCGTCCGGCATCTCTTCGTCGACGACGCGCAGCATCTCGACCCGTTGCAGACGCAGCTCATCCGGCTCATCGGGCACGCGGCCGACGAGTTCGTCGTCGCGGGCGATCCCGATCAGTCCGTGTTCTCCTTCCGCGGCGCGGATCCGAGCCTGTTCGCCGACGCGGACGAGGACGGCGAGCGCACGGTCCTGCTGACCACGGCCCACCGGCTCGCCCCGGTGATCCGCACGGCAGTCACGAAACTCGGCTCCGTGCTGCCCGGCTCGTCGCCGCAACGCAAACTCGTCGACGCGCCGGACGCCGAGGGCGGCGTCGTCCGGGTCCGCCTGATGCCGACGCCGGCCGCCGAGGCGAGCTGGATCGCCGATCAGCTCCGCCGCGCGCATCTCGTCGACGGCGTGCCGTGGTCGGAAATGGCGGTGCTCGTCCGCTCGCCCGCTCGTACTTTCCTTGTCCTGCAGCGTGCTCTCCGGGCAGCCGGGGTGCCTATCGGTTCCGCCACCGAAGAACTGCCGCTCGCGAAGCAGCCCGCAGTTCGTCCTCTGCTGGCGATGTTGCGGCTCGCCGCGGATCCGGACCTGCTCGACGTCGACCTCGCCGAGATGCTGTTGTCCTCGCCCTTGGGCGGCGCGGATCCGCTCGCCCTGCGCAGGCTGCGTCGTGGCTTGCGCAGGCTGGAGCTCGCGGGCGGCGGACAGCGGTCGAGCGACGAGCTGCTGGTGGAAGCCTTGCGGACCAACGACGTTCTCACCGGTCTCGCCGAGGCCGAGGCGTTGCCGATGCGCCGGATCGGCGGCCTGCTGCACGCCGCGCACCAAGCCGTCGTACGCGGGGACGGCGTCGAGCAGGTGCTGTGGGATCTCTGGCAGGCGAGCGGTCTGGAGGAGCGCCTGCTGCGTATGGTCGACCGTGGTGGTTCGCTCGGTTCTCAGGCGGATCGCGACCTCGACGCGATCGTCGCGCTCTTCGACGCGGCTGGTCGCTATGTCGACAGATTGCCGAAGGCGAGTGTCGCCTCGTTCGCGGATTACCTGTCCTCGCAGAACATCGCCGGTGACACGCTGGCGCCCGCCGCGATGAAGAGCGACGGCGTCTCGCTCCTCACGGCGCACGCGTCCGCCGGTCGCGAGTGGACGGTCGTGGCCATCGCCGGTGTCCAGGAGGGCAGCTGGCCGGATCTGCGGCTGCGCGGTTCCGTGCTCGGCGTCGAGCGGCTGGTCGACCTCATGTCCGGAGTCGACGACGAAAAGGTGTCCGCCACCGCGCCGATCCTCGCCGAGGAGCGGCGGCTGTTCTACCTCGCCGCGAGCCGCGCGCGGAAGACGTTGCTGGTCAGCGCGGTCGCAGGCGAGGACGAGCAGCCCTCGCGGTTCATCGACGACCTGGAGGAGAACGGTGCGGACGACGGCGGCCTCGACTCGCGGATGAAGCCGGCGGAACGTTCGCTGGTGCTCGCCGAACTCGTCGGCGAACTCCGTGAGGTCGTCTGTGACGACAAAAGCGAGCCGGAGCGGCGACAGCGGGCGGCACGGCAGCTCGCGAAACTGGCCGCCGCCGGGGTGCCGGGCGCGCATCCGGGCACCTGGTACGGCCTGCTGGAACCCTCCACCGGCGAACCCGTGCACGGGCCGGGCGACCTCATCCGTATCTCACCGTCCACTGTGGAGGTTCTGGTCAAATGCCCGCTGCGCTGGCTGATCGAACGCCACGGCGGCAGTGACCCGGCGCAACTCGCGGCGGTCACCGGAACCCTGGTGCACGGCCTCGCGCAGGCGGTCGCGGGTGGCAGCAGTGACGAGCAGATCCGCGCCGCTCTCGACGAAGCGTGGGTCCGGGTCGACGCGGGGGCGCCGTGGTTCTCGCGCCGTGAGCGGTCGCGGGTCGAGCAGATGCTGCGGAACTTCATCACCTGGCTGGAATCCAGCCGTAAGGAGCTGATCGAAGCCGGGGTCGAGCAGGACATCGAGGTCGAGTTGCCGGTCGGCGATGACGACGTCCGCGTGCTGTTGCGCGGCCGCGTCGACCGCGTCGAGATGGACAAGGACGGCCGTCCGGTCGTCATCGACATCAAGACCGGCAAGGTCCCGATCTCCGCCGCCGACGCCGAACAGCATCCGCAGCTCGCCGCGTACCAGCTCGCCGTGCTGCTCGGTGCGGTCGAGGGCGGTTCGAAACCCGGTGGCGCGCGGCTGGTCTACGTCGCGAAGTCCAACAACAAGACCGGATCCACCCAGCGTGAGCAGGCGCCGCTGGACGAGGACGGCGGCAAGCAGTGGCTGGAACTGGTGCGGTCGGCGGCCGGATCCGCCGCGGGCCCGGAGTACGGAGTCACCGAGAACCCGGACTGTGATCGTTGCCCGGCAAGGGGTTGCTGCCCGCTCCGGCCCGAGGGCAGGCAGGTGACCGGTCCTTGATCTCCGAACTTCAGCGCCGTCAGGTCGAGCCGGGCGAAATCGCCCGCGCGCTCGGCCTGCACAGTCCGACCGACGAGCAGGCCGAGGTGATCGCCGCGCCGATCGAGCCGTCGCTGGTCGTCGCCGGCGCGGGTGCCGGCAAGACCGAGACGATGGCCGCGCGCGTGGTGTGGCTGGTGGCCAACAGCGTCGTCCCGCCGGAACGCGTGCTCGGCCTGACCTTCACCCGCAAGGCCGCCCGCCAGCTCGGCGAACGCGTCCGCACCCGGCTGCGCCGCCTGGTCGGATCGGGGCTGCTCGACAAGATCGACCCGACCGGCGACCTGCGCACCACGGTGACCGCGGGCGAGCCGACGGTGCTCACCTATCACGCGTACGCCGGGCGGCTGCTGTCCGAACACGGCCTCCGGTTGCCCGTCCAGCCCGGCGTCCGGTTGCTTTCGGAGACGTCTTCGTGGCAGTTCTCGCATCGCGTCGTGTCCACTTGGGACAATGATCTGGACACCGACCGCGTGCCCTCCACGGTGACGGCGCAACTGCTGGCGCTGGCCGGGGAGCTCGGCGAGCATCTGGTCGAGACCGAACGGCTCGCGGAGTACACGTCCTGGCTGTGCGAGGTCATCGAGAACGCGCCGCGCGCGAAGGGGCAGCGCGCGTCGTTGCCGCAGAAACTCGCCGAAGTCATGGCCGCGCAACGGTTCCGGCTCGCGCTCCTGCCGCTGGTCGAGGCGTATCACATGCGGAAACGGGCGGAAGGCGCGCTCGACTTCGCCGACCAGATGTCGCTGGCCGCGCAGCTCGCCAGCAGCTATCCGGCGGTGGTCGCGGGGGAGCGCGAGCGCTACGGCGCCGTCCTGCTCGACGAGTACCAGGACACCGGGCATGCTCAGCGCATCCTGCTGCGGTCGCTGTTCGGCGGCGTCGAGCATCCGCCGATGCCGGTGACCGCGGTGGGCGACCCGGCACAGGCCATCTACGGCTGGCGCGGGGCGAGCGCGGCGAACCTGCCCCGGTTCACCACGGACTTCCCCCGCGACAACGGCGAACGGCTCGTCCCGGCCTGGGACTTCGGGCTGCTGACCAGTTTCCGCAACCCGCCCGAGGTGCTCGAACTCGCGAACGCGATCTCGGAACCGTTGCGGGAACGCGGTCTCGGTGTCGCGCGGCTGCGCGCGCTGGAAGGCGCGGGCTCGGCCGATATCGCCGCCGCGCTGCTCCCGGACGTCCGCGCCGAACGCGAGTGGGTGGCCGACGCGGTGGCGAAACGCTGGTTCGAAACCGTGGAGGAGACCGGAAAACCGCCGACGGCCGCGGTGCTGGTGCGCCGTCGCGCCGACATGGCGCCGATCGCGGCGGAAATGCGGGCACGCGGACTGCCGGTGGAGGTCGTCGGTCTCGGCGGGCTCCTCGACGAACCCGAGGTCGCGGACCTGGTCAGCACGTTGCGCGTGCTCGCGGACCCGCTCGCGGGCAGCGCGGCGGCGCGGTTGCTCACCGGGGCGCGCTGGCGGATCGCGGCGGCAGACCTCGCGGCGTTGTGGCGACGTGCGGGCGAACTGTCCTCGCCGGTCCCGCCGTCGGGGAAGTCCGATGTGGACGAACCGGTGCTGGTGACCGAACGGGTCGAGCAGGCGGGGCTCGCCGACGCCATCGACGATCCCGGGACACCGGACCGGTATTCTCCCGAGGGCTACCGGCGGATCCGGAAGATCGGCGCCGAGTTGTCGGCGTTGCGACGGCGGCTGGACCAGTCGCTGCCCGAGCTGGTCGCCGACGTGGAGCGCACCATGCTGCTCGACGTCGAGTCTCTGGCCCGCCCAGGGCCGGCCGGACGCGCGCATCTGGACGCTTTCGCCGACGTCGTCACGGATTTCGCCGAGACCTCGCCGACGGCCACCCTGTTGTCCTTTGTGGACTACCTGAACACGGCCGCGCACGCGGAAGACGGGCTCACTCCGGGCGAGGTGGAGGTCGTCCCGGATCGGGTCCAGGTACTGACGGTGCACTCGGCCAAGGGGCTGGAATGGCGCATCGTCGCGATCCCGCATCTGGTCAAGGAGGTCTTCCCCGGCCGGCGGCGTTCGTCGTCGTGGCTGCGGACGTCGACCTCGCTGCCCGCCGCGCTGCGCGGTGACTCCGAGGACTTGCCGGTGCTGCGGATTCCCGAAGGCGCGGACCGCAAGGAAGTGCAGGAAGCACTGGAGCTGCACGAAGAAGGCTTCGTCGCGCGTGAAGCGGACGAGGAGCGGCGGCTCTGTTACGTCGCGCTGACGCGCTCCGAGCACACGATGCTGATCTCAGGTCATTGGTGGAACGAGAGCAGCGCGCGGCCGAAGGGGCCGTCGGAATTCCTGCTGGAAATCGGCGAGGTGATGCGGGCGAACTCGGTCGGCCGCATCGAGCACTGGGCCGACGAGCCGGAAACCGACGGCGAGAATCCGCTGGTCGCCGACTCCCGCCGAGCGCGCTGGCCGGTCGATCCGCTGTGGCCGCGGCGCGAAGGCGTCGCAGGCGGCGTCGACCTGGTGCTCGGTGCGATGGAAGAGGCCGAACACGCCGAGGAAGAGGAAGAGGACGATCCGGACGGCTGGATCTCCGACACCAAGGTGCTGCTGGAGGAGCGCGCGCGGGCACGGGATCGCGTGCAGCAGGTGGTCCTGCCGCCGCATCTCTCGGTGAGTCAGCTGGTGGAGCTGTCGGCCGATCCCGCGGCGCTGGCCAAGCGGCTGCGGCGGCCGCTTCCCGTGCGCCCCAACACGTACGCGCGCCGGGGGACGGCGTTCCACGGCTGGCTGGAGCAGCGGTTCGGTGGCGAGCAGCTGCTGGAGATCCACGACCTGCCGGGCGCGGCCGACGTCGACGAGGCCCCCGATACCGAGCTGGAGGCGTTGCAGACCGCGTTCGAGAAGAGCGAGTGGGCGCACCGGGTGCCGCACGCCGTCGAGGTCCCGTTCTCGGCGGACGTCGTGGGCGTGACGGTGCGCGGGCGGATGGACGCCGTGTTCGCCGACGCGGACGGCGGCTGGACCGTCGTCGACTGGAAGACCGGCGCCGTGCCGGACAAGGACCGGCTCGAACCGCTGGCCGTGCAGCTGGCGGCGTACCGGCTGGCGTGGGCGGCGCTGAAGAAGGTGCCGGTCGAGAAGGTCCGCGCGGCGTTCCACTACGTGAAACACGACAAGACCGTCCGGCCGGCGGATCTGCTGGACGCCGAAGGCCTGCGGCAACTCCTGCGGAGCGTCCCGACGATCTAGCAATTCGTCATCTACTTGCGGTGATCGCGCGTGCGACTATCGCGAGTAGATGACGAAATGCGGAGATCAGGCGCGGTCACGCACCTTCAGGGCCCAGGTGACCAAGGGGATTTGCAGGGGCACGCGGGCCCAGAAAGCCACCCGCCAGTGCTTCGGGGCCTTGCGGCGGTCGGCGTCGACGGCCATCTTCACGTTCCCCGGCAGGACCACGACGAACAGCAGCGCGGCCGCGAGCCCGCCGAGCCGTCGCGTCTTCGGGTTGGCGACCGCCGCGGCGACGCCCAGCTCGGCCACGCCGGAGCCATAGGTCCACGCGCGCGGGGAACCGGGAAGCTGCTTCGGGATGATGGCGTCGAACGGCTTCGGCTGGACGAAGTGCAGAACACCGGCCGCGCCGAGCAGGCCGGCGAGGAAATACGCGGGCCGCTGAGACGGCTTGGAATCCGAAGACATGCCCTGAGCTTCGCATACCGCGCTCAACGTGAGGATCTTCGGCTATCCTCCCGACCGTGAGTTATGCGGACCAGGCCGGAGCCTGTGCATGAGGGTTCTCAAGCGTTTCCCGGTCAGGCTGAGCGACCGCCCGGACCACGAGCTCGTCGGCGTGATCCGCATGCCGGAGCTGACGGTCAGCCCGCTGCGGGCCATCTCCAAGCGGATCATCGGCGCGATGCTCGCCCTGCTGGCGACCGTCCTGATCGTCTACCTCGACCGGGACGGCTACCGCGACGCCAACGGCGACGGGCTCACCTTCCTCGACAGCCTCTATTACGCGACCGTGTCGCTGTCGACGACGGGGTACGGTGACATCGCGCCCGCGACGCCGTCCGCGCGGCTGGTGAACGTCCTGGTGATCACCCCGCTGCGGGTGCTCTTCCTCATCGTCCTGGTCGGTACCACCCTCGAAGTGCTCACCGAGCGCTCCCGTCAGGCTTTCAAGATCCAAAAGTGGAGGACGAAAGTGCGTGACCACACGGTCGTCGTCGGATTCGGCACGAAGGGCCGGTCGGCGGTCAACGCGCTGCTCGGGGACGAGAACGTCGAACCCGACCACATCGTCGTCGTGGACACCGACCAGCAGGCCCTCGAAGCGGCCACGTCACTCGGCCTGGTGACCGTGCACGGCTCGGCCACCCGCGCCGACGTGCTGCGGGTCGCCGGCGTGCAGCGGGCCAAGGCCGTCGTCGTCGCCCCGAACCGGGACGACACCGCCGTACTGGTCACCCTGACCGCCCGTGAGCTGGCGCCGAAGTCGCACATCGTGGCGTCGGTGCGGGAAGCGGAGAACGTCCACCTGCTCAAGCAGTCGGGCGCCAACCAGGTCGTGGTGTCGAGTGAGACCGCCGGACGCCTGCTCGGCATGGCGACGTCGACGCCGCTGGTGGTCGACATGGTCGAGGACCTGCTCACCCCCGAATCCGGTCTCGCGATCGCCGAACGCCCGGTGGAGCCGTCCGAAGAGGGCGGTTCGCCGCGGCATCTGCCGGACATCGTGCTGGGTGTCGTCCGCGGCGGCGTCCTGTACCGCGTGGACGCCCCGCAGGCGGACGCGATCGAGCCGGGGGACAAGCTGCTGTACATCCGGAAGGTGACCTCCGCGGAGACCATCGAGCGGTAGCAGGGGACCTTTGCTCCCGCGTTCCCGGGCTCCTGTGTTTTGCCGCGAGGTTCTGGGAACATGGCGTTCGTGCGCAAGCGATCGGACCCCGCCAGAGGGCTCACCCCGGGGTGGAACTCCCTGGCCGTGGCGGCCGGCGCCGGCCTGCTGGTGATCTTCCTGGCCTGGCTCGCCGGGCCGGGGCTGTTCGGTATCTCGAACGAGACCAAGGGGACGACCGTGCAGGCGGAGGTCGTCGAGCCCGCCCCTTGCACGGGCGGCGGTGCGACCGAGAAGGTCAAGTTCGAATTCGGCGGCAAGCCGACGGAGGGTGCGCTCAACGGCTGCGGTCACGGCAAGGGCGAGCGCCTCGAGGTCGTCGTCCCCGACGGCGCTTCGGGGGACTCGGTCCCGGTGCACGCGGCCGACGCGACGGCCGGAGCGAGCGACGCGCGGCGGCCACTCGGGCTGGCGCTGCTGGTGTTCAGCTGCTTCGCGGGCGGGATGTACGTCTTCCTGGTGTTGCGCGGGCCGCGGGTCCCGGTGACGGCCTGATCCTCTTGAACCGGCGGGGGCGACGCTTCGCCCTGTGGCTGACCGGGCCGGTCACGACGTCCTGGCCCGGACGGGCACCCACTGACCAGCCGGACCGGGCAAGCCGGAATCGACGACGGCACCGCGTCCGTCGGCGAACGGCACCCGACTCCCCAAGTACGTGAAGGCCCCCTTCATTGCGCTAGACGCAATGAAGGGGGCCTTCACGTACTTCCGCTACGTCAGGAAACGGCGCTCGCCGGGGCCGAGAAGGTGTTGCAGTCGGCGATCCGGTTGTTGCTCGCACCCGCCCGCCACCAGGACGCGTAGTGCGCGTTCGTCCCGTGGTCCTGGCTGCGCGAGGTGTTGTCGCCCCGGGTCTCCTGATCGTTCCAGGCCTTGTTGTACATGTCCCGGCTGACCGTGCCGCCCTGGTCGACGTGCGCGCCGAGGAACATCCCGGAGAAGCACTGTGCCTGGAGTTCCTTGCGCCGCGACATCTCCAGCCCGGCGGGGCTGTTCTGGCCCGCGTCGTAGATCTTCTGCCAGGCCGCGTCCATCAGCCCGGCGACCTCCTGCACGTGGTGCCCGTACTCATGCGCGAAAAGGGCGAGGTAGACGCCGGGGTTGTTGCCGTACTGGTCGGTCTGAAGACCACGGAACGGCACGTAGAGGTTGTTCTCGCAGTAGTACGCCGCCGTCGCGATGCCCACCTGGATCGTGCCGCATTCGGTCTCGAAGCTGGCCCCGGTCGGGAAGTGCAGGGCGGGTGGGGTGAACGGCAGGTCGTAGGCGTCGAGGAACGGGCCCCAGGCGTTGTCGAGGCATTTGCCCGCCGCCGTGAAGAACGCCTCGGCGGCCTGCTGGCTGCTCTGCCACTGCGGCAGCGTGCAGACGCGGTTCCGCAGGCCGGCGTTGGGGTCCTGGAGGATCGGGTGGTCGGCGAGCTTGAGGATCTTCTGCGGACCGCTCGACGAGGACGGCGCCCTGGACGGTGATGTCGGGAACGGGTTCGTCGAGGACGAGGGCGACGAAGACCCGCTCGGCGGTAGTTCCGCGCGCGAGGACGTGGCCGGGAGAGTGCTGTAGCCCGCGTTCGCTACGTGATCGGAGTCGTCACGATTGAGTGAAACGATCGCCACCAGGCCGAGGACCAATACGGCGACCGCGCCGAGGCAGATACCGATGATCGCGCCCACGGACCTGCGGGGCGGCGGAGGCGGGAAGTGGTGCGGCGCTCCGTGCCACTGGGCAGGGTGCTGGCCGTGCACCGGCGGTGGCTGGACGGCGCCGCGTGGCGGCCACTGGCCGTGGGGCGGTTGCGTCATCAAGTCGGTCCCGGTGGTTCTAGGGGCGAACCGGGGGTACCCGGCCCGATGTTCAGCATAACGAGCTAACGGTGTCCCCACCCACAGCTCGGCTGCAGAGGGTATCCAGCGTGAGGCGAGCGGTCACCCATCAGTGTCGTCCCCCCAGCTCTGGCTGGGTGTCGGCCCCTCTGGAAGAGTGGGCGCAAGCAACGTGAACGGGTAAGGGGCTGTCGCATGACGGAGACCGGCGGACCGTCCGGGCCTGAAGGCACCGAGATGCCGAAGCCGAAGGCGGGGGAACCAGCACAGTCGCGGGCGGACACGCCGACGCCGCCGCAGGGCGAAGTGCCGCCTTCGCCGGCGCCGGAGCAGTGGCAGTCCCCGTCCGGGGCGACGCCGCCGCCTCCCCCGTTGCCGTCGTACCAGCCGCCGCAGCAGCAGTATCCGAACTGGAAGGTCGGCCTCGGCAGGCCCGGCGTCATCCCGCTGCGCCCGCTGAACCTGACCGACATCCTCGACGGCGCGGTCACCGCCATGCGCAAGTACTGGCGGATGGTCTTCGGTGCCGCCGCGGTCACCGCCGTGCTCACCGCGGCCATCAATCTGGTGGGGTTGCTGCTGGTCGACACGACCGCCGACCTGGAACGGATGCGCGATCTCGGCCCGGCGGCCACCGATCAGGAACTGATGAACCAGCTGCTCGGCGTCCTCGGCGGGACGCTGGCGTCGTCGTCCATCAGCTTGGTCGCCACCTTGCTCGGGACGACGATCCTCACCGGATTCCTCACCGTCCTGATGGGCAAGGCCGTGCTGGGCAAGCCGGTCACGTTCAAGGAAGCGCTGCGTGAGGCGACGCCGCGGCTGCTTCCGTTGCTCGGCCTGACCGTGCTCTACACACTGGCGATCATGGTCGGCGCGATCTTCTGCCTGCTGCCCGCGATCATCCCCTACACCTTCTGGGCGCTGGCCAGCCCGGCGTTCATCCTCGAACGCGGCACGGTGATGGAGGCGTTCCGCCGTTCGGTGAAGCTGGTGTCGGGGATGTTCTGGCGGGTCTTCGGCATCCTGCTGCTGGCCACCGTGATCTCGTCCTTCCTGGCGTCCATCATCACGATCCCGTTCAGCTTCAGCGCCTTCCTGTCCATTTTCGGCGATCTGGACCAGATGTACATCCCGTCGACCGGTGACCTGATCCTGCAGTCGGTGGGCACGGTGATCGCGCAGACGATCGTCGGCCCGTTCACCGCGCTGGTGACCGTGATCCTCTACATCGATCAGCGGATGCGCCGCGAGGGCATGGACATCGAGCTGGCCCGCGCGGCCGGGATCGCGACGCCGCCCCCGCCGCAGGCATGGTGACGCGTTTCCTCACCGAGGTCCCGGTCGACATCGACCGGGACAACGCCCGGCTGCGCGCGGCCGAGGAGCTCTCGGGCGAGGCCTATCAGGCCGCGAGACCGAGCTGGCTGACCGAAGCGTTCAACTGGGTGGTCGAAAAGCTGCTGGGCTTCCTCGAAAAGGTGGACAGCGCGGTGCCCGGGGGGATCTTCGCCGTGCTGCTGCTGGTCGTCGTGCTGATCGTGGTGGTCGTGGTGATCCGGCTGAAGTCGGGTCCGCTGGCGACGTCGGCCAAGAGCGGGCGGGCCGTGTTCGCCGGGCAGCGCAAGGCGTCCGGCGAACATCGCAAGGCGGCCGAGGAGGCCGCGTCGCGGGGCGACTTCGACGACGCCGTCCGTGAGCGGTTCCGTGCCGTGGTGCGGTCCTTGGAGGAGCGGGCGCTGCTGGACGAGAAGTCCGGGCGGACCGCCGACGAGGCCGCCATCGAAGCCGGACGGCTGCTCCCCGATGTCGCCGTTCCGTTGCGCGCGGGCGCCCGGTTGTTCGACGACGTCCACTACGGCGGCATCCCCGCCACGGAGGCCGGTTATCGGTCGCTGTCCGAATTGGACGAAGGCTGCCGTCGTGCCAGGCCCGTCGCCTTGGCGGCCGGATGACCTCCGTTTCGCCCGACGCCCGCCGGATCTGGCGCGGGGTGCGGCTCCCGCTCGCCGTCGTGCTCCTGATCGTGCTGACCGGGACGCTGCTCGTGCTCTTCCGCGGCGAGCAGACCACCGGCGCGCTCGAACCGGGTTCGTACGAGCCCACCGGCAGCCGCGCGCTGGCGACGTTGCTGGAGCGGGAAGGCGTCAAGATCCCGATCGTGCGCACCGCCGCCGCGGCCAAGGGGGTCGCGAGGGGCGCGACGGTCTTGATCACTAAGCCCGAGTACGTGCCCAAGAGCGCCTTCACGGAGATCAGGCAGAACGCCGAGCATGTCGTGCTGGTGCAGCCGAGCCCTCGCACGGTCGAAGAAATCCTTCCCGGCGTGCGGGTGAACGGCCAGGCCGAGACCGAGACCCGCGAGCCCGACTGCGAGGCGAAGGATCCCGTCGCGGCGGGCAACGCGACGATGGGCGGCCTGAAGTATTCGGCCACGCAGCCGAGGGCGCAGGAATGCTACGGCGGCTCGTATCTCGAAGTCCCGAGTCCACAAGGGACGGTGACCGTACTCGGCACCCCCACCCCGCTGACCAACGACTGGCTGGCCGACGAGGGCAACGCGGCGCTGGCGATGCGGCTGCTCGGAAAACACGAGCGGCTGGTCTGGTACCTGCCGACGGCCGGCGACCCGTCGCTGGAGACGCAGAAGAAGCCGCTGTCCGAACTGATCCCGGCGGGCTGGTCGTACGCGGCGTTGCAGGCCGGGGTCGCGGTGGTGCTGCTGGCGCTGTGGCGTTCCCGGCGGCTGGGCCCGGTGGTGACCGAACCGATCCCGGTCGTGGTCCGCGCGGCGGAGGCCACCGAGGGGCGGGCGAGGTTGTATCGCAAGGCGAAAGCCGCCGCGCACGCCGGGGAAACCCTGCGGGAGGCGGCCCGCGCGCGGCTCCGGCCGTTGCTGGGGCTCACCCGCGACGCCGAACCCGCCGCGCTCGTGGAGTCCGTCGCCGCGCGGACCGGCCGGGCGCCCGCCGAGATCGGCGCGCTGTTGTACGGAGATCCGCCCGCCGACGACGCCGCACTCGTGCGGCTGGCGGACGGACTCGATGTCGTGGAACGAGAGGTGGAGCGGTCTTGAGTAGCGAGCAGTCCGATTTGGACAGTGCGGCCGACGCGCGGGCGGCGCTGATCGCGTTGCGGACCGAGGTCGGAAAAGCCGTGGTGGGCAACGACGCGGCCGTCACCGGGCTCATCATCGCGTTGCTGTGCCGGGGGCACGTGCTGCTCGAAGGCGTCCCTGGGGTGGCGAAGACTTTGCTGGTGCGGGCGTTGGCGGCCGCGCTGGATCTGGAGACGACCCGGGTGCAGTTCACGCCGGATCTGATGCCGGGCGACATCACCGGTTCGATCGTGTACGACGCGCACAGCGGCGAGTTCTCGTTCCGCGAGGGCCCGGTGTTCACGAGCCTGTTGCTGGCCGACGAGATCAACCGCACCCCGCCGAAAACCCAGTCTTCGCTGCTGGAGGCGATGGAGGAGCGTCAGGTTTCCAGCGACGGCAAGACACGGCCGCTGCCCGACCCGTTCATCGTCATCGCGACGCAGAACCCGGTCGAATACGAGGGCACGTACCCGCTGCCCGAGGCGCAGCTGGACCGGTTCCTGCTGAAGCTGACCATGCCGATGCCGTCCCGTGAGGACGAATTCGGCATCCTTTCCCGGCACGCGCAGGGTTTCGACCCGCGGGACCTGTCCGCGGCGGGGGTCACCCCGGTCGCCGGGATCGCCCAGCTCGACGCCGCGCGGCGCGCGGTCGCCGGGGTCACCGTGCGTCCCGAAGTGCTCGCCTACATCGTCGACGTCTGCCGGGCGACGCGGTCGCTGCCGTCCGTGCGGCTCGGCGTCTCCCCGCGTGGCGCGACCGCATTGCTCGCCGCGACCCGGGCATGGGCCTGGCTCGCAGGCCGCGACTACGCCACCCCGGACGACGTCAAAGCCTTGGCACGTCCGGCTTTGCGGCACCGGCTCGACCTGCGGCCCGAGGCCGAACTCGAAGGTGCGACCGCCGACGGCGTGCTGGACCGGGTCCTCGCGTCCGTACCCGTTCCGCGCTGATGGCCGTCACCGGACGGCTCGGGCTGCTGGCGCTCCTCGCGGCGCCGGTGGTCGGTTTCCTGCTGCCCTCGTGGGCCGGGATAGGGCTGGCCGCGGCGGTGCTGCTTCTGTTGGTGGTGCTGGATCTCCTGCTCGCAGGGAGCGTGCGCAAGCTGCATTTCGCGCGGTCCGGCGCGACCTCCGTGCGGCTGGGGGAGGAGTGCGAGGTCACGCTCACCGTGGCCAATCCCGGCGTCCGCCCGGTGCGCGCGTGGCTCCGGGACGCCTGGCCGCCCAGTGCCGGCGCGGACGACCGGCACCGGCTGACGCTGCCCCCAGGCGAACGCCGCGTTGTGACCACCCGGCTCCTGCCGACCCGGCGCGGCGACCGGATCGCGGCCAGGGTGACCGTCCGCTCGACCGGGCCGTTGGGGCTCGCCGCACGGCAGGGTTCGCACGACGTGCCGTGGACCGTGCGGGTGCTGCCGCCGTTCCACAGCCGCAAGCATCTGCCTTCGCGGCTCGCGCGGTTGCAGCAGCTCGACGGCCGCAACGCGGTGCTGATCCGGGGCCAGGGCACGGAATTCGACTCCCTGCGCGAATACGTGATCGGCGACGACGTCCGCTCGATCGACTGGCGGGCCTCGGCGCGCGCGTCCGACGTCATGGTGCGGACCTGGCGCCCGGAACGCGACCGGCACGTGGTGCTGGTGCTCGACACCGGCCGCGTTTCGGCGGGCCGGGTGGGGGACGCGCCCCGGCTCGACGCGGCGATGGACGCGGCCCTGCTGCTGGCCGTGCTCGCCGCTCGGGCGGGTGACCGCGTCGACCTCCTCGCCTACGACCGGCAGGTCCACGCCGCGGTCCAGGGGTCGACGGAGTTGTTGCCCGCCTTGGTGAACGCCATGGCACCGCTCGAATCTTCGCTGGTCGAGACCGACGCGCGGGGGATGGTCGCGGAGGTGCTGCGGCGGACCCGGCGGCGCGCGCTGGTCGTCCTCCTGACCGGGCTGGACGCGGCGCCGCTGGAAGAAGGCCTGTTCCCGATCTTGTCGAAGCTGACTTCGCGGCACCAGCTGATGATCGCTTCGGTGGCGGACCCGCGGGTCGCCGAGATGGCGGCGGGCCGCGGCGACGCGGAAGCGGTCTACGACGCGGCCGCGGCCGAGCGGGTGCTGGCCGAACGGCGCCAGGTCACCGCGCGGCTGGCGCGGCACGGGGTCGAGGTCGTCGACGCCGTGCCCGAGGAGCTGCCGCCGCGGCTGGCGGACCGGTATCTCGCCTTGAAGGCGGCCGGGCGGCTGTGATGTCGAGAGCCGTGAACCGGCTCCGACCCTCTGGTGAACCGATCATCAGGAGGAACCGATGGATTTCGACCGGCACTGCGCGGAGATCGTCACCCAGGCCGAACTGCTCGCGACCGAACTGGCCGACGCCGGCCTGACGACGCCCGTGCCGTCCTGCCCCGGCTGGACACTGGGCGCGCTGGTGCGGCATCTCGGTGCCGGGCACCGGTGGGCGGCCGAGATCGTCCGGAGCCGGGCGACCGCGCCGGTGCCCGACGACCAGGTGCGCCGGGTGGACGGCGACGATTCCGGACGGCTGCCCGGGTCCTGGCTGGTGGACGGTGCTTCAGAGCTGGCGACGGCGCTGCGGGAAGCGGGACCGGACGCCGAGGTCTGGGTGCCGTTCCACTACCGGACCGCGTCGTTCTACGCGCGCCGCTTCACACACGAGACGCTGGTCCATCGCGCCGACGCGACCCTGGCGGCGGGGCTGGAGTTCCGCGCCGCGCCCGAAGTCGTGCTCGACGCGATCGACGAGTGGATGGAACTCGAAGCGCTGCCGCTGCACTTCGAGTTCAGGCCGGAGAAGCGGGAGATCCTCGGGGCCGGCCGGTCGGTGGGTTTCGAGTCGGGGGAGCACGCTTGGTTCCTCGACCTCGGCGGCTCGGTGGTGACCTGGGAGCGGGGACGACGCGGTGCCGCGGTGACCGTGCGCGGCTCGCTGACAGAACTAGTGCTGGCGCTCTACCAGCGCCAGGACGCCCAGGACGTCTTCGGTGATCTTGAGTTGTTCAAGCTGTGGCAGACCCACGTGCGGTTCGGCTGAACCCGATGGAGTGGCGCCGGTTGGCGACGGGTGTTCCGGGCGGTTAGCTCGGAGGGAGATCCGGACCGACACGATGGGGGCCCAGGCTTGCGCAGGTTCGTGCTGATCTTCGCGGTGGTTTCGGTGCTGCTGTCCGGGACACCCGCTTCCGCGCGGCCCGCCGGAACGCCGGTCTACCTCGCCGACGGGGGCGGCATCATCTCCTTGGCCGTGGCCGACGGCAAGCTCGCCCTCGCCGACGCCGACGTCGACGCATGTCGCGAGTGGACAATGCCTGGCGGCGATCAGTCCCGTCGACGGGAACGGCTTACCCGCGACCCACCTGGACCGAACCGGGAGTTTCGCGTGACTGGATGGACGACACGTGTGATCCGACGGACGACACGCGTGACGGGATGGACGACACGCGCTAAGCCACCAGAGCGAAACTCGAGTAGTACTCGCCCGACGGGTCCCGTGAGCCGCTCCGGTCGGGGCTGACCTCGGCACCGACCCAGCCTTGGAACGCGCCCGCGTCGTCGATCACCTGCAGGAGCGGCCGCACGTGGCTGTTGCCGAGGTAGCAACCGTTGTAGGACAGGCATTCGCACCAGAACTCGTAGCTGTTGCGGCGTCCGCCGAAGGCGTCGCTCAGGTAGTAGAACCGCCTGTCACCGGTGTCGATGATCTTCTTCGCGCAGGCCTCGTAGCCCTCACCTGGCAGACAGCAGGAGGTCGGGGCGCACCCGGAGTCGTACTGCACGAAGCCGAGGCACGAGCCGTCGTCGCACTTGTTCCACCCCGGACCGACCCCGAGCGCGCCGCTGCTGCCCCTGGTCCAGTCGGTGATCGCGCGGCGGTTCACCCCTTGCCCTTCGAGCAGGTACGACCGCTGGGTCGCGCGGACCGAGCTCATCGGGGCCTTGCTGGTCTGCGCGAGGGAGGCGTTGCTGCCGTAGGCGATGCCGCTGGTGATCGAGTAGTCGTCGCTCACCAGCTGCATCCGGCCGAGGCCGGGCCGCGGTTCCGAAACCGCCCACTTCTCCGCGAGGTTCACGGCCGTCGTCGTGCCGTTGACGGTGCTCTTCGTCCAGGTGATGGCCACTTGCCCGGAGTTCTCGGCGTAGGTGCCGGTGAAATGGCCGTTCGGTTCACCGGTGAAGCCCGGCGCGGTCTTGATCGGGCAGTTGTTGCGGGGATTGGATCCGGGTGCCCAATCGCCGCAGTAGTAGACGTCGCCGCTGTTGACCGGAACGGGAAAATCCGCCTGGTTCCAGGTCCAGAAATTGTGCGCGACCGTGTTGTCGGCCGGGTTGAACACGAGGTAGCCGAGGCGGATGTAGTTGCGGTCGGCGTCGGTCCGGAATCCGGCGACGCTCACCACCCAGTTCTTTTTGCCCGAGGGCGCGGACGCGGTCCTGGCCTGGGACACGCCGACGAGGAGCGTCGAGGCGAGGACAGACAGGACGAAGATCGCAAAGCCGCGTAACCGATTTCTCCCCATGCAAGGAGCTAACCAGGTCAGCCGGCTTCCGGTCGAGAATCTCCAGCGTATCGCCAGTCGACATCACCCACTTCGCCCGCTTTCGCGGCCCTGCGCCCGACAACGAACACGTAAAGTAAGAACGCGACCTCCGCGATTACTCCAATGCCGACACGCGCCCAGGTCGGCAGGCCCGACGGGGTCACGAAACCCTCGATCACACCGGAGATCAGCAGCACCACGGTCAGCCCCAGCGCCATTACCACGACCGAGCGACCCTGCTCGCCGAGCGCCGCCGTCCGGGACCGGCGCCCCGGGTCGATGACCGTCCAGCCGAGTTTCAGTCCCGTTCCGGCGGCGACGAACACCGCGGTCAGCTCCAGCAGGCCGTGCGGCAGGATCAGGCCGAAGAACACGTCGAGCCGCCCGGCCGAGGACATCAGCGCCGCCCCGATCGCGAGGTTCAGCGAGTTCGCCCAGAGCGCGTAGACCACCGGGACACCCAGCACCACGCCGAGGAACAGGCAGGTCGCGGCCACCCAAGCGTTGTTGGTCCAGACGCGCGCGGCGAAGGAACCCGCGGGATCGGACGAGTAGTACGTCTCGTACTTCCCGCCCGGCGCGGTCAGGTCCCTGAACTCCTCTGGCGAGGCCAGCGACGCGAGCACCTGTGGGTCACCGGCGATCCACACCGCCGCGATCGCCATCACCGCGATCGACGCCGCCGCCGACGCCAGCCACCAGCGCCGGCTCAGATACAGCGCCGCCGGGAACCGCTGGGTGAAGAAGAGGGCGATCTCGCGCCACGCGGGACTGTGCGAACCGGTGACGGCCGAGCGGGCCTTCGCGACCAGGCCGGACAGCTGCGCGACGAGCACGGGATCGGGCGCGACCGAGCGGATGATCGAAAGATGCGTCGCGACGCGCTGGTACAGCGTCACCAGCTCGTCGGCGTCCGGGCCGCTGAGCTTCCCGGCGCGGCCCACGAGGTCACGCAGCCGGTTCCATTCGGCCTGGTGCGCGGCGACGAACACGTCCACGTCCAACTCGGAGCCCTCCCGGCGATCGTCCTTGGTCGCCCAGCCTATTCGTCACTACGCTTGCCAGGTGGAACAAGAGTCCGAACTCGTCACCGGCGAGGCCGTCGTCCTGGACGTCCGCGCGGCGAAACTGGCCAGCCGTGGGCTCGCCATGATGCTCGACGTCGTCCTCCAGCTCTTCGCCCTGCTCGTCGCGATGCTGGTGCTGAGCCAGGTCGCCGCGTTCGGTGACGAAGCGCTGGCGCTGACCCTGTTCCTGGTGACCGTCGTGCTGATCATGGTCGGCTACCCGGTGATCTTCGAGACACTGAGCCGCGGCCGCACCCTGGGGAAGATGGCGCTCGGCCTGCGGGTGGTCCGCACCGACGGCGGGCCGGTGCGGTTCCGGCACGCGCTGGTCCGCGGGCTCGCCGGATTCTTCATCGACTTCTGGGCGCTGGGGATGCTCGGCGTCGTGGCGGTGGTCACGTCCCTGCTGTCGCCCAACGGCCGCCGCGTCGGCGACTATCTCGCCGGCACGCTGGTGATCCGGGAACGCATGCCCGCCTCGCGGACGCCGTACGTCGGGATGCCGCCGCAGCTGGCGTACTGGGCCTCGCAGCTGGACCTGACCCGGCTTTCGAACGACCTCGCGCTGGCCGTCCGGCAGTACCTGAGCCGGACGAGCGAGCTTCGCCCCGAAGCGGTCGAAGCGCTCGGGTACGGGCTCGCGCAGCAGGTCGCGGCCGCGATCGGGGCGCCGGTGCCGCCCGGGGTGCCGTCCTGGGCCTATCTGTCGGCCGTGCTGGCCGAGCGACGGCGGCGGGACCAGGCGAAGCTCCAACCGGCGGTTCAGTACGGGCAGGCTTACCCGCAGGCGGTCGCTCCGGCTGTTTCCGCACCGGTCGTCCAGCCGGAAGCGCCGTCAGCGCCGGTTCCGGAGAACCCTTTCGCGCCGCCGGGCTGACCCGCCGCGCTCCAAGTACGTGAAGGCCCCCTTCACTGCGCTAGACGCAATGAAGGGGGCCTTCACGTACCGGCGTGGTCAGGAAACGTCGGACGACTTCGCCGACCAGGTGTTGCACTCGAACATCCGGTTCTTCTGCGCGCCGTGCTGCCACCACGAGACGGCGTGCGCGTCGGAGCCGTGGTCGCGCGGGCCGCCGTTGTGGTCGCCGCGGTCCTGGGTCTGCCAGGCGTCGCGGTACATCGCCTGGTCGACCGAGCCGCCGCGGCCGACCGTCGAACCCAGGAACGTCCCGGACAGACACTGCGCCGAAAGCTCGTTGCGCCGCGACATCTCCAGGCCCGCCGCCGAATCGGTGCCCGCTTCGTAGCGTGCGGTCCAATAGGCCTCCGAAATACCGGAAAGCGCTTGGATGTGGTGCGCGTACTCATGGGCGAAGACGGCCAGATAGACCCCCGGCCGGCTGCCGTACTGGGAAACTTGGAGGCCTTCGTACGGCATGTAAAGCGTCTCGTTCTGCGAGCAGTAGAACGCCGCGACCGAACCGTTGCTGGCGTCGCCGCAGGGGCTCGACCAGTTCTTGCCGGACGGGTACTTCACTGTCGGGACCCGGAACGGCA
Organism: Amycolatopsis lurida; assembly: GCF_900105055.1. NCBI lineage: Bacteria > Bacillati > Actinomycetota > Actinomycetes > Pseudonocardiales > Pseudonocardiaceae > Amycolatopsis > Amycolatopsis lurida. The sequence goes on along the minus strand of NZ_FNTA01000004.1, from coordinate 2,851,421 downwards.
GTTTCGTGTAGTTCATGACCTGCTGCCAGACACTGTCCAGGCAGGGCCGCGCGCTGTCGAAGAAGGCCGCCGCCGCGTCCGGGTTGTTCGCCCAGCGCGAGAGGTTGCATGGCTGGTTCGGCAAGCCGACCTGGGAATCGAGCCACAGCGGGTTGTCCGCCAGCTTGAGGTGCGGCCGCGGTCCGGACGGCGCGCGACTGGTCGACGTCTCGCGGGTCGAGCCCGCCGACGTCTCGCGTGAGGCGGTCGAATCGCGCGAACGGGTGCTCGTGGTCGACGTGTCGCTGGACGTGGTGGTCGTCGTGTAGTCCGAAGAGGACGTCGTCGGGTAGCTCGAATATCCGACATCGGCGACCTGCTTCGAGCCGCCGTTGGCGAGGGTGACCACCATGAGCAGCCCGCCCATCAACGCCATCAAGGCCACGATCGCGACCGCCGCGATGACCCCGCCGTTCGACTTCTTGGCTTGGTATCCCCCGTAAGGCGTGAACGCGGGCTGCGCGAAACGCGGACCGTACGGAAGCTGTGGCGGGCCGACGGCGCCGGGCCGGAACGGGATCGGCGCGCCGATCCGCGGCGGCGGCAGCGGAGCCGCGCCCGGCGGGGGAAGCGGTATACCGCCGCTCGGCGGACCCGGCCGGAACGGCGGCGGCATCGGCGTCGGCCGGGAAATCGGCGGCCGAGGACGACCGGGCGGGACGGGACCCGGCCGGTTCGGCGGCGGCATCGGCGGGCCACCGCGCGGCGGCAGCGGACGCGCTCCCGGCGGCGGGAGCGGACGGCCGCCTTGCGGCGGACGTGGTGGCGGAGTCGGCCGGCGCCGCGGATCAGGCGGGCCGGGCGGCTGCTGGTTCATCGAGTGGATCCCCCATGCGTTCGGCAACGCCGTTCGCCCAGGTGGCGGATTCGGCGTTTCGGCGGTCAGCATAGATCGGCTGCCCTAGAGTGTGTGGCTGTGTTGACGAAATGGGGGACGGCGGTCGTGGCCGTCGCGGCGAGCTCGGCCTTGATGGCCCCGCCGTCGGATACGAACGTTCCGGAGGCGCCCGCGGCGGGCCCTTCGCTGACCAACGCGCCGCAGTTGCCGAAGCCGCCGCCGATCGGCGCCCGCGGCCAGCTCGGGCTGCTCCAGCCGCCGAGCGGGCCGGCCGCGAACGTCGCGGTGAAGGTGGAACGCGACGGTTCGCTGTCGATCACCGAGCAGGTGACCGTCCCGGGTGGACAGCACCTCGTACGCCGGATTCCCTTGCGGGTTCCCGCCGGTGAGGAGCAGGACCGCGTGTACGTCGTCCGTGACGTCTCGGTCGAGGGCGCGGGCAGGGCGGAGCCGAACGGCGAGCAGCTGGTCGCCACCTTCGACGGCGGCGCGGCCACCCTCAAGTACAAAGTGGACGGCGCGGTCGCGGACGTCAGCGGCGCACAGCAGGTCCGCTGGCAGGTCGCCAGCGGCTGGGACGGCGAGCTGTCCCGGGTGTCCGCTTCGTTCAGCGCGCCGACGCGCGAAACGCCCACAGTGGACTGCTTCGCCGGGCCGCTCGGTTCGGACAGGCAGTGTTCGCTCGCCGAAACCGACCACAGCGGCGTCGTCCGCGTCGAGCAGGACAAACTCCCGGCGGGCGAACGGGTCGACATCGCCGTCCAGCTTCCGGCGGGCACGGTGCCTGCGAACGCGCGGTTCGAGCAGATCGCCACGGTCGGCGGCGCGTTCGCCCTCACCATCCTCGCCGGTATCGGGTTCGGGGCGCTGGCACTGTTCCTGGTTCTCGGCGCGCTCGCCGTCTGGCTGCTGCGCCGCCGCGACAAGGGCGCGCTCGCCGCGGGCACCGGCCCGGTCGACGTCCTCATGCGAGAAGGCGGCCGGGTCTCGTTCGCCTCGCCCGACGGTGTCCTGCCGGGACAGGTCGGCACAGTCGTCGACGAGACGGTCGACGTCGTGGACGTCAGCGGCACGGTGGTCGACCTCGCGGTCCGCAACTACCTGTGGATCGCCGAGGTCCGCGGCGCGGGCACGGTCGACTGGCAGATCGCGCGCCGCAACGCGCCGGACGAGCATCTCGCCGCCTTCGAGCGCGAGATCTACACCGCGATCCTGCCCGAGGGCACCGATTCCGTGCTGCTGTCGGAACTCCGCGGCCGCGGCACCGTCGATCTCCGTGTCGCGGGCGAGGCGATGTACGCCGACGTGGTGCGCCGGGGCTGGTTCTCGCGCCGCCCGGACAAGGGCAGGAGCAAACTCACCTGGGCGGGGATCGGCCTGATCGCCCTCGGTCTCGTGGGCACCGCCGTCCTGACGTTCACCGTCGGGCACGCGCTGCTCGGCGTCGCGGCCGTGCTCGCCGGGGTCGCCGCGTTGCTGGGCGCTTCGTGGGTGCCGCCGCGGACCTCGCGCGGCAGGCGTCTGGTCGGCCAGGTGCGCGGTCTGCTCGAGTACCTGCACACCGTCAAGGTCGCCGACATTCCGGTGGGAGACCGGGAAATGGTGTTCTCCCGGTCTCTGCCGTACGCCATCGTGCTCGGTGACGTCGAGCGCTGGCTCCGGACGTTCGAGGGGCTCGACCCGTCGGCGGACGGTTCGGCCGGGCTGTACTGGTTCGGCGGCCTCGAAGGCGATCGGGACCTGCGCCGGTTCGCCGCGCACCTGCCGTCGTTCCTGTCCGCTTTGGACGGTCTGCTCGCCGAATCCGGGCACCTGCGCTCGCTTCGCCCGGAACCGGTCCCCGCCTGACGTGAAGATCTGCTTGCTGGTCGGTCTCCTGCTGGTGCTGGGCGCGGCACCGGCGGGAGCGCAAGGCGAACCGCAGCTGCCCTCGCTGCCGAACAGCGCGGAGATCTCGCTCAAGGTGGAACGCGACGGCGCGCTCTCGGTCGTCGAAGCGGTGTCCGTGCCGAGCGAGGCGACGATGACCCGCCGGATCCCGCTCCGCACGGCCGCTCCGCACAACCGTGACCGGATCATCGGCATCCGCGACGTCGTCATCGAGGGCGCGGGCAACGCCGAGCTGACCGACGACGAGTTCACCGTCAAGCTGAAGGGCGGCACCTCGATCGTCCGGTACACAGTGGACGGTGCGGTCGCCGAAGTCGACGGCCTGACCCGGGTGAGCTGGCAGCTCGCGGGCGGCTGGGACTCCCGGCTCGAACTGGTGCGAGCGAGCTTCGCCGCGCCGTCCGTCCCGGACGCGGTCACCTGTCACGCCGGGCCCGAGGGTGCTCGCGCACGCTGCGGCACCGCCCAGATCGCGCATTCCGGGCTGACCAGGTTCAGCCAGCAGAACCTCGCGGCCGGGCAGCGGATGGAGATCTCGGTCGAGTTGCCCGGGGGCACCGTCCCGGCGAACGCGCGCCTGGAGCCGTCGAAGACCTTCGCCGGCGCGTTCGTGCTCACCGCTCCGGTCGGCTGGGCTTGGTTCGGCTTCGCACTCGCGCTGGTCGCGGCCGCGGTGGCGTTGGTCCTGCTGCGGAGGCGGGACGAGCACCCTGGCGACGCGCTCCCGGTCCGGCTGCTCACCGGGAAGGACGACCAGGCCGCGTTCGCGTCACCCGACGGTGTGCTGCCCGGGCAGGTGGGGACCGTGCTCACGGGGCGCGCCGACGCCGTCGACCTGGCCGCGACGGTCGTCGACCTCGCCGTCCGGAACTACCTCTGGGTGAGCGAGGAGCCCAGCGAGCTGACCGGCTGGCGGCTCGTCCGCCGAAACCCGCCGGACGGCCAGCTGACCGCTTACGAACGCGCGGTCTTCGACGCGCTGCTGCCCGGTGAACGCGAGTCCGTGTTGTTGTCGGAGATCCAGTCGGCGCGGATCGGGATCGAAACGGTGCGGGACGCGCTGGACGACAGCGTGGTCGAACGCCGCTGGTACTCGCGGCTGCCCGGCAGGCTGACCCGCGTCGGCCTGCGGCTCTGCTTCTACGGGCTGTTCCTCACCGTCCTGCTGGCCTTTACCGTCGGCTACGCCCAGCTCGGATTGATCGTCATCGCCGCGGGCACGGTACTCGCCGTCGCCGCCCGGTGGCTGCCGGTGCGCACCGGCGCCGGCGTCGCGCTGCACCGGCGGCTGCTCGGCGTCCGCGACGCGCTGCTGGCGACCGAGGCGACGGCCGTCCCGAAGCTCGAACGCGAGGTGCTTCTTTCCCGGGCGCTGCCGTACGCGCTCGCTCTCGGCGAACAAGAACAGTGGGTCTCCGGATTCGCCGCGCTCAAGGGGCCGCCCAAGATCTACTGGTACGGCAGGGAAGACGGCGGCGAGGTCGCGATCGAGCGGGTGAGCGACTTCACGGCCGCGCTAGTGGGAACCTTCGCCGCGACCCGCCAGGGTCGTCGCCTGGAGGCCTGACTAGCCCGTAGGGTGGTGCGCATGGCCGATCCCGAGCTTGTCCGATTCACCCTCGACAACGGTCTGCGCGTGGTGCTCGCGCCCGACGCGACCGCTCCGGTGGTGGGTGTCAGCGTCCACTATGACGTGGGCTTCCGTTCCGAGCCCGAAGGGCGCACCGGTTTCGCGCACCTCTTCGAGCATTTGATGTTCCAGGGGAGCGAGAGCCTGGAGAAGCTCGCGCACTTCCGGTACGTCCAGTCGAGTGGTGGCAGCTTCAACGGCTCCACCCATCCGGACTACACGGACTACTTCGAGGTCCTCCCCGCCGCGGCACTCGAGCGCGCCCTGTTCCTCGAAGCGGACAGGATGCGGGCGCCGAAGCTGACGCAGGAGAACCTGGCCAACCAGATCGACGTGGTCAAGGAGGAGATCCGCCTCAACGTGCTGAACCGGCCGTACGGCGGGTTCCCGTGGATCCTCCTCCCTCCGGTGCTGTACTCCACGTTCCCCAACGCGCACAACGGTTATGGCGGTTTCGAGGATCTCGAACAGGCCACCCTGGACGACTGCGCGGCCTTCTTCGACACCTACTACTCGCCCGCGAACGCGGTGTTGACCGTCGCCGGTGACTTCACCGTCGCGGAGGCCCGCGAGCTGATCGAGAAGCACTTCGGCGACGTACCGCACCGGCCCGCGCCGCAGCGTCCGTCGTTCGCCGAGCCCGCCCCCGAGGGCGAGCTGCGCGGCGAGCACGTGGACCCGCACGCCCCGCTGCCCGCGGTCGGCGTCGGCTACCGCATGCCGGATCCGATCAACGACCTCGACGGCTACCTGGCGAACCTCGTGCTCGCCGGCGTGCTGACCGACGGCGACGGTTCCCGCCTGCAGCAGCGCCTGGTGCACCGGGAGCCGCTGGTCGTCGACATCGGCGCGGGCGCCGGGCTGTTCGGCCCGTTCGAGGCCCGCGACCCGGACACGTTCACCATCACCGCGATCCACCCGCACGAGGTGAGCACCGACCAGGTCCTCGCCGCGCTCGACGAGGAACTGGAGAAGCTGGCGGCCACGCCGCCGGAAGACCAGGAGATCAAGAAGGTCACCGCGCGCTGGGCCGCGAGCCTGCACTCCGAGCACGACAAGCTGGTGTCCCGCACGCTGGCCCTCGGCTCGTTCGAGCTGCTGTACGGCGACGCTTCGCTGGTGTACCGGCTCGCCGAGAAGATCTCGGCGATCACCGGGGAGGCCGTTTCGGCGGCGGCGAAGGCGCTGCGGCCGGATTCGCGCGCCGTGCTCGTCGTCCGCCCGGGTAGTGGATCTTCAGACCAGGAAGGTACCGAGCAGTGAGCGCACCGCACCGCACCGCCGAGGAGATCGGCCGCACGGCCGCCGGGCCGCGTCCGGTCCCTTCGCTGGGGACACAGCGCGCCGCCGCCGATCTGTCCCATGTGGACACCACGCTGAGCAACGGGCTGCGGGTGCTCGCCGTCCGCAAGCCCACCGTGCCGCTGGTCGAGCTGCGCGTCTGGATCCCGTTCGCCGGTGAAGACAAGCTGCACCCGGCCACCGCCGAGGTGCTGGCCGAAACCCTGCTGACCGGCACCGCCCGTCGCGACCGCATCGAGATCGACGCGGATCTGGCGCTGATCGGTGGTGACCTCGCGTCCGGCGTCGACCCGGAGCGTCTGATCATCACCGGTACCTCGCTGGCCGACGGCCTGCCGACGATGCTCGACGTCCTCGCCGACTCGCTCACCGGCGCGTCGTACGCGGACGCCGAGGTCGAGCGGGAACGCGAGCGGCTCATCGAGCGGATCGCCGTCTCCCGCACGCAGCCGAGGACGATCGCCCGCGAGGCGCTGCAGAAGCACCGCTACGGCGACCACCCGGCGGTGCGCGAGGTGCCGCAGGCCGAAGACGTGGCAGTCGTGACACCGCAACAGGTTCGCGCGCTGCACCAGGCGTCGGTGCTGCCTCGGGGATCCGTGCTGGTGATCGTCGGCGACATCGACCCGGAGACCGTCATCGGCGACCTGGAGAAGGCGTTCGGCGGCTGGGCTTCGGACCGCTCCGCCGTCCGCCTGCCCGTGCTGCCCGACCTCGTCGGCGGCAACGTCCTGCTGGTGCCGCGGGCCGGTGCCGTGCAGTCGCAGATCCGGCTGTCCGCGCAGACCGTGTCGCGCACGGACCCGCGGTACCCGGCGCTGCAGCTGGCGAACCTCGTGTACGGCGGGTACTTCTCGTCGCGGCTGGTCGAGAACATCCGTGAGGACAAGGGTTACACCTATAGCGCGCACTCCGGATTCGAGTTCACCGACCAGACCGCCGTGGTGAACGTCGACGCGGACACCGCGACCGACGCCACCGCCGCCGCCCTCATGGAGACGCGGTACGAGCTGGCCAGGCTCGGTCTCGTGCCGCCGACCGCCGACGAGGTCGAGTCGGTGCGCCAGTACGCGATCGGTTCGCTGGTCACGGCGGCGTCGTCGCAGGGTGGCCTGGCCGCGCAGCTGTCCGCGCTCGCCGCGACGGGGCTGGGTGTCGAATGGCTCGCCGGGCATCCGGAGCGGCTCGCCGCGGTCACCGCCGAAGACGTGGCGAACGCGGCGCTGGAGTTCTTCGCGCCCAAGCGGTTCACCGGGGTCGTCGTCGGCGACGCCGAGGTCCTCGCGCCGAAGCTGACGGCGCTGGGCGATGTGACCGTCGGGGAGCCCTCCTGATGGAGACACCGTTCGGGTTGGGGGCGCTCCCGACGCTTTCGCGCTCCACCGCGGACCGTCAGGAATCCTTGCGCACCAACCCGGACAGGCTCGCCGAGCGCTGGCCGAACGCCCGGGTCGTGCTGCTCGACGAGCACGCGCGGACCCCGGTGGTGGAGGGTTCCGGCACGCTCGCGACCCGCAAGTCGCAGGACTTCGGCACCGAGCCGCCCGCGGACGCGGTCTTCCTGGGGGAGTGGCAGGGCACCGACTACTGGTCGATGCCCGGCCGCCCCGCCGGGGAGACCGAGACCGTCGAAATGGCGGGTAGCTGGGGCGTCATCGAACAGGTCCAGCGCCGCGACGGTGAGATCTGGGTCGACCTGCGCGGCTACGGCGACCTGCTCGACGACACGTCGGCCGGGCTGTTCACCACCGCGCAGGCGCTGCAGGCCTGGCGGCGGCAGGCGAAGTTCTGCACGCGCTGCGGCAGCCCGACCGAGCTGATCCAGCTGGGCTGGGCCAGTAAGTGCAGCGGCTGCGGCCGCGAGGAGTACCCGCGCACCGACCCGGCGGTGATCTGCCTGGTGCACGACGACGCCGGCGTCAACGGCGAGCACGTCCTGCTGGCGCGGCAGCCGATCTGGCCGCCGGACCGGTACTCGATCCTCGCCGGTTTCGTCGAGGCGGGGGAATCGCTCGAAGGTTGTGTCGAGCGCGAGATCCGCGAAGAGGTCGGCGTCGAGGTACGCGATGTGCGCTATCTCGGCAGCCAGCCGTGGCCGTTCCCGCGGTCGATCATGCTCGGCTTCACCGCGCGGGCCGACATCACCGCGACGATCGTGCCCGCGGAGGGCGAGATCGAAGAGGCGTTCTGGGTTTCGCGCGAGGAGGTGCGGGCCGCTTTCGCGAACAGCCAGCTGCGGAACGCGGGCGCCGTGCCGACGCCGATCGCCGGTGGCACACGGCAGCTGGTGCTGCCGGGCAACTCGTCGATCGCGCGCGTGATGCTGGCGGCCTGGGCCGGCGTCTGATCCTCGGCGGGGGACTTTGATCATGTTGGTGATTCGCCCTCAAGGCGGTGACGCGTCCGCTAATCTCCTGCTGTCCGGTTCGAGATCATCAAGTCAGGACACTGGGGAAAACATGAAGAACACCTTGCGGCGGTTCGCCGTCGCCGGAGCCGCTGTCGCGGCCTTCGTTTCGTTCAGCGCCGTGACCGCGGGAGCGGCGCAGGCCTCGGACTACGAGTACTTCGGTTCGTACACCGAGGAGGACTGCGGAATCACCGGCCACCACGGCCAGATCGCCGGGGACTGGGACGGGTGGATGTGCTACCCCTCCTCGCTTCCCTGGGTGTGGGATCTGTACGTGCAGCCCAACTTCTGATCCACCGCCGCGTCGCTGACGCTCAGTGTCCCCAATGTGGCATTGGGGACACTGAGCGTCTCCAATGCCACATTGGGGACATCGGATGCTGCGACGAGGGTCGGTTTCCTTTATGGACAGATGACCTCGGCAAGGCCAACAAGGTGAAGGCCTCCTAAAGGGACCCCGAGTCCCTCAAGGTTGATGATCGCCACGTTCGCTCCACCAGCAGGCTGGTCGTCACGCGATCGCCTTGTTGACGGCGGTGACGGTCTCGGCGGGATCGTCGACCGTGAGCACGAGCCGGTTGTAGTCCTCGGCCTCGTCGAGAGTGATGACGACCGTGCGGTCGAACCCGGAGACGTTCCAGAACTGCCGGTCGCCGTCGGCGTGAAAGGTACCGCTGAGCTTCCCGGGGATCCGGAGACCCGGCCCGCGCCACCCCTTCGGCTCGTCGCGCATTCCCGGATCGTGTGTCGCGCCGCGTACATGGGCGAGCGGGAATTCGAGCCGCCGGGTGAATGACCAGACCTTGTCGATCCCCACCGGTTCGACCACCAGGCGGTCTCCGGTGATGGTGACGCGGTTGTTGCTCATGTCGTTCCTCCGTTGTCGATGTCCGGCAATCCGGCGCGGGCCAGCAACCGGCGTCCCAGCTGGTCCGGGGTGATCCCGACGTCCTGCATGACGGTCCGGACCCGGGCGCGCAACCGCTCGTCCTCGGGCGCGAGTTCGAGCAGGGCGATCAGCAGGACGTCGAGCCGCCCGGCGCCGTCCCGATCGTCGGCGACGTGTTCCAGCACCCGGGTGAACAAGCCGTGCTTGCTGCCGAACGCGCCGTACAGGCTTCCCCGGTGGACACCCGTCGCCTCGACGAGGTGATCGACCGAGGTCGCGTGGTATCCCCGCTGCCGGAAGACCGCCGCCGCGGCTTCGATCGCTGTCATCTCGTCGAACTGGCGTGGTCGGGCCATGGGTTTGAGAATAGTCATTCAAGAATGACCAGTCAAGAACTCCGATGGCGGTTTCGCGTGCTTGGACGGACGACACGCGTGACTGGATGGACGACACGTGTGACTGGACGGACGACACGCGGCCGACGTGGGTGTCGCCCAATCGGCCGCACGAAACGCGCAGGTGGCCGTGAGTGGCGACCCGTAGCGGCCACCCTCCGCGCCGGTACGCATACCCGCTGTGCGGAACACGGCAAGCGTTACCTCCCCGTTTCCCGGCGCCGTTGACGGCTGTGGCTCGGCTCACTACAGTCCCCGGAAACCGTCTGTAAAGTTTCCTAACGAAGTCGGGAGCGAGCCCCAGTGCGAGCCGGTAGTCCGCGAATGCTGCGCGAGATCAACGATCGCGCGGCCCTCGAGGTCCTCCTCAGGGACGGCCCTCTGACGCGTTCCGAGCTCGAAGTCGCCATCGGCCTGTCGAAGCCCGCGACGGCGCAGCTGCTCACCCGGCTCGAGCAGGACGGCATCGTCGCCAAAGCGGGCGTCCGCGGCGGGGGCCGCGGCCCGAGGGCGCAGCTCTGGCAGGTCGACGGTGGCGTCGCGTACGTCGCGGCCGTGGACCTGACGCCGCAGCAGGCCGACTTCGTGGTCGCCGACGTCGCAGGCGCCGTGCTCGCCGAGTACCAGGTCCCGCTGCCGGTCCACGAGGGCGCGGACGTCGTCGGCACCTTCGGCGCGGCGCTCACCAGCGTCGCGAACAGCGCCGGCCTCGCCGCCACCGATCTCCGCCACGTCGTCATCGGTGCGCAGGGCGCCTTCGATCCCCGCACCGGCTTGCTCTCCTCGGCGCCTCACATCCCCGGCTGGCTCGGGTTCGACGTACCGGGCAGGCTCAGCCGGGAGCTCGGCGTCGAGGTCACCATCGAGAACGACGTCAACCTCGTCGCGATCGTGGAGATGACGGTCGGCCAGGCCGTCGGCCTCGACGACTTCGTGATGATCTGGCTCAGCGACGGCGTCGGCGGCGCGGTCGTGGTCGGCCGCAGGCTGTTGCGCGGCGCGACCGGCGGTGGCGGCGAGATCGACTGGATGCGCGTTCCCGATCCGGTTTCCGTTGCCACACCGAGGGAGAAGCCTCGTGCGGGAGATCGCTTCGGTGATCTCGTCGCTTCTCCCGCCGTCGTCGAGCTTGCCGCCGCGCACGGCATCGAGGCCGAGACCGGTGCGGACGCCGTCCTCAAGGCGCGCGAAGGCCACAACGAAGCCTTCCTCGACGACCTCGCCCGCCGTGTCGCGGGCGGAGCGGCCGGCCTGATCGCGGTCGTCGACCCCGAACTCGTGCTCCTTTCCGGCGACACCAGCCGGGCCGGCGGCGACGAATTCGCCGCACTGGTCGCGAGAAGGCTGCACGAACTGGTCCTGCCCCGCACCCCCGTCGGGGTCGCTTCGGTGCAGGGCAACGCGGTCCGCGCGGGCGCGCTCCAATCGGCGCTCGCCACCGTCCGCCGGGACGTCTTCGGCGTCAACACCCCTTCGCTCCTCGGGCCGAGACGGTCCGGGGCGGGAGAGCCCAATCCGATCGTGGCGATCCCGGATTCACGAACAGAACCACCGTCTCCCGCCCCAACCAACTAGGAGGAGGGTCATGAGTTCCACGACCCAGGTTCGGAGAAGTGGCCGCCGTTGGCGCGGCTCGATAGTGCTCGGCGCGGTCACCGTCGCCGCACTGGTGTCCGCTTGTTCGGGCGCCGCAAGCGGCCCGAACGGTGGGGCGGGCGACGCGGCGGCCGCCCCCGCCGCGGACGCGAAGCTCACGTTGACCGTCTACAGCAAGTTCACCGACCGTGAGTACAACGTGGTCACCGCCGGGCTCAACAAGCTCAAGGCGAAGTTCCCGAACATCGAGATCAAGCACGAAGGCCAGCAGGACGACGACAAGATCACCCAGTCCATCCGCGGTGGCAACCCGCCGGACGTGGCGATCTCGTTCTTCACCGACAACCTCGGCGCGTGGTGCTCGACGGGCAGCTTCCAGGACCTCAAGCCCTACATTGACCGCGACAAGATCGACCTGACGCAGATCCCCGACGCGGTCCGCAGCTACACCGAATTCCAGGGCAAGCGCTGTGCCATGCCGCTGCTCGCCGACGTCTACGGCTTCTACTACAACAAGGACATGTTCGCGGCGAAGGGTGTCACGTCGCCGCCGAAGACGACCTCGGAACTGTTCGAAGCCACCAAGAAGCTGACCGAGTTCAACCCGGACGGCTCCATCAAGGTCGCCGGTTTCCTGCCGTCGATGCCGTTCTACGCCAACATGGCGCAGTACTGGGCCCCGAACTTCGGCGCCACCTACATCGGCCCCGACGGCCAGTCGCACCTCGCCGACAGCCCCGAGTGGAAGGCGATGTTCGACTTCCAGAAGCAGCTGGTGGACTTCTACGGCGGCCACGCCAAGGTCGAGCAGTTCAAGGCCGGTCTCGGCGAGGAGTACTCGGCGGACCACGGTTTCCAGCGCGGCAAGCTCGCGATGATGATCGACGGCGAGTACCGCACCGCGTTCATCAAGGACCAGGCGCCGGAGCTCAAGTTCGGCACGGCGGCCCCGCCGGTGCTCGACAGCAAGCCCGACCGCTACGGCGGCGCGTTCACCACGGGCACGATCATCGCGATCCCCAAGGGCGCCAAGAACCCCGGCGCGGCTTGGGAACTGATCAAGCAGGTCACCCTCGACACGTCCACGCTGGTCGAGCTGTCCAACGGCCTGAAGAACGTCCCGAGCACCAAGGCCGCGCTGACCGACCCGAAGCTCGAGGTCACGCCGGAGTTCAAGACGTTCCTCGACCTGTACAACGGCGGCAAGCTGACGCCGAACCCGTCGACGCCGATCGGCGACGCGCACCTCAAGGCGGTCAACGACTTCGCGGAGAAGTGGCAGGCGGGCAACGTCCCGGACATGGTCGCGGGTCTGAAGCAGGTCGACGCTCAGATCAACGACGAGCTGGCCCAGAAACGCGCCGGCGGCTGATCGCATGACTTCGACCCTGGAATCCAGGGCGGTCGCCTCCCCTTCCGCGTCCACCCGGACGCGGAAGGGGAACGCGGCGCGCCGCCGTCGCACCGTCTTCTACTTCATCGCCCCGGCGATGCTGGGTTTCCTGATCTTCTTCGGCTACCCGCTGATCGCCACCGTGTACTACTCGTTCACCCGGTACGACCTGATCAACGCGCCGGAGTTCATCGGTTTCGACAACTACGTCCGGATGTTCACCACCGAGCCGCTGGTCGGCACCGCCGCGTACAACACGTTGTGGCTGGTGATCGTCCTGACCGTCTGCCGGGTGGTGTTCGCGCTCGGCGTGGCCTCGGTCATCTCCCGGTTGAAGTCGGGCGTCGGCCTGGTCCGGACGCTGTGCTACCTGCCTTCGCTGGCTCCGCCGGCGGCGGCGACCCTGGCCTTCGTGTTCCTGTTCAACCCGGAATACGGCCCGGTCAACGCGTTCCTGGACTTCGTCGGCATCGACGGCGGGCTGTGGTTCAACGACCCGGCGATGTCGAAACCGGCACTGACCCTGCTGGTGATGTGGGGTTCGGGCGAGCTGATGATCATCATCCTGGCGGCGCTGCTCGACGTGCCGCAGGAACAGTACGAAGCCGCTCAGCTCGACGGCGCCGGGCCGGTCCGCCGGTTCTGGCATGTCACGCTGCCGTCGATCTCGCCGGTGCTGCTGTTCGGCATCGTCAACTCGATCATCTTCGCGTTGCAGTTCTTCACACAGGCGATCGTCGCGGGATCGGCCGCGGCCGGAGCGGCCGACGTCGCGGGCAACACGAAGTTCATCGGCGCACCACAGAACTCGACGCTGACCTATCCGGTTTGGCTGTACGTGCAGGGTTTCCGGTATTTCAACATGGGTTACGCGGCGGCGATGGCGGTCCTGCTGTTCGTCGTCTCGGCCGGGTTCACCTGGATTCTGGTCAGGCAGCTTCGTAAGTCTCAGCATCAGGAGGAGGGGGCATGATCATATTCTCGCGCCAGCCTGTTCATGGCCCTGACCGGGTGCGGGTGTCCCGCGTGAGCGGAGTGGGCGGATGACCACTCTGGCCGAACCCAGGCACACCGCCCCGGCGTCCGAACCGCCGAAGGTGCGGATGCGGCGCAAGTGGGACAAGAAGCTGTACTGGATCGCGACGCACAGTGTGGGCATCGCGATGGGCGTGATCTTCATGCTGCCCATCCTGTTCGTGTTCCTCACCGCGGTGATGTCCAGCGATCAGGCACTTTCGTCGAACTTCTGGCCGACGGAATGGCATTTCGAGAACTTCATCGAGGTGTTCGAAAAGGCGCCGCTGCTGCGGTACTTCGGCAACAGCATGCTGTATTCGACGCTGGCCACGGTCGGGGCGCTCGTCTCGGCGATCCCGGCGGCGTACGCGCTTTCGAAACTGAAGTTCCGGGGGCAGAACCTGTTCTTCATGCTGACCGTCGCCGCGATGATGCTGCCCCCGCAGGTCACCGTCGTGCCGTTGTACGACCTGTGGGTGCGGCTCGGGTTCACCGGGACGCTGATCCCGTTGATCGCGCCGTACTTCTTCTTCGACGCGTTCTCGATCTTCCTGCTGCGGCAGTTCTTCCTCACCATTCCGAAGGACTATCTCGAAGCGGCGAAGATCGACGGCTGCACTGAGTTCAAGGCGATGGTCAAGGTACTGATCCCGATGGCGAAGCCGGGGATCGCGGCCACCGCGATGTTCTGCTTCCTGTTCACCTGGAACGACTATTTCGGTCCGCTGCTCTACACGGGTGAGACCAGGGACAGCTGGCCGCTTTCGCTGGCGATCGCGTCGTTCCGCGGTATGCACCACGTGGAATGGAACCTCACCATGGCGGCCACCGCGCTGATCATGCTGCCGGTGATCGTCCTGTTCGTGTTCGCGCAGAAGTCCTTCGTCAAGGGCATCACATTCACAGGGGTCAAGGGATGAAACTGGCAGTCGTCGGTGGTGGGTCCACGTACACGCCCGAGCTGATCGACGGGATCGCCGGACGGCGGTCCACTTTGGACGTCGACGAGATCGTGCTGATCGATCCGGACGCGTACCGGGTGGAGGCGGTCGGGGATTTCAGCAATCGCTTGCTGAGCCACGCCGGGCATCCGGCGCGGGTCCGCACCACGTCGAGTCTCGAAGAAGGTGTCGACGGGGCGTCCGCGGTGCTGATCCAGCTGCGGGTCGGCGGGCAGCGCGCGCGGCGCGGGGACGAGACGTTCCCGCACGCCTGCGGTTGTGTCGGGCAGGAGACCACGGGCGCGGGTGGCCTCGCGAAGGCGCTGCGCACCGTTCCGGTGGTGCTCGACATCGCCGACCGGGTAAGGAAGATCGCCGGTGACGACACCTGGATCGTGAACTTCACGAACCCGGTCGGCATCGTCACCCGCGCGCTGCTGAACGAGGGGCACCGCGCCGTCGGGCTGTGCAACGTCGCGATCCACCTCCAGCGCACGTTCGCGCACCTGCTCGGTGCCGGGGTCGACGAGGTCAAACTCGTCCACACCGGACTGAACCACCTGAGCTGGGAACGGAAGGTGCTCGTCAACGGCGAGGACCGCCTGCCGGAATTGCTGGCGGAGCACGCGGAATTCCTCGGCGAGCACGTCACCGCGCCGGTCGAATGGATGCGGCGGATGAACGTCGTGCCGTCGTACTACCTGAAGTACTACTACGGGCACGACGAGCAGGTCACGAAGCAGCGCACCGAGCGGCCGCGCGCGGACGTCGTCAGCGACGTCGAGGAAGAACTGCTCAAGGTGTACCTCGACCCGGAGGTGGTGACCAAACCGGAGCAGCTGGAAAAGCGGGGCGGTGCCTACTACTCCGAGGCCGCGGTGCAGTTGGTGCACGCGCTCACCTCGGGTGGCCCGGCGGAGGAACACGTCGTCAACGTTCGCAACGCGGGCACTTTCGACTTCCTGCCCGACGACGCCGTCATCGAGGTTCCGTCCCTTGTGGACGGTGATGGTCCGCGTCCGATCGCGCAGCCGCCGGTGGAGCAGCGGTTCGCCGGGCTCATCGCCGGAGTGACCGCGTACGAGCACCTCGCGCTGGAGGCGGCCATCAAGGGCGGCCGCGACCGGGTGGCCGACGCGCTGCTCGCGCATCCCCTGGTCGGCCAGTACACCAAGGCCGATCAGCTCGCCGACACGCTGGTGCGGATCAACCGTGAGTTCCTGCCGTGGGCGGGGGCATGACGGCCGGCTCACAGGACGTCGTCGTCGCGATCGACGGCGGCAACAGCAAGACCGACGTCCTGATCGTCTCCCGGGACGGACGGGTGCTCGGACAGTCGCGAGGGCCGGGCGCGTCCCCGCAGAACATCGGGGTGGACGGCAGCGTCCAGGCGCTGGAGAAGCTGGTCCTGGAAGCCCTTCGCGGGGCAGGGCTTCCCGACGAACGTCCTTTCGCGATACATACGTCGGCCTACCTCGCGGGGTTGGATTTCCCTCGGGAGGAGGCGATCCTGCACGCCGCGCTGGCCGCCCGCGGCTGGAGCGACACGCTGATCGTCGGCAACGACACGCTCGCGCTGCTGCGGGCGGGCAGCTCCGACGGGACCGGGGTGGCGGTGGTGTGCGGCGCCGGGATCAACGGCGCCGGCGTCAGCGCCGACGGCCGTGAGCATCGGTTTCCCGCGCTGGGCAAGATCTCCGGCGACTGGGGCGGTGGCTACCGGCTGGGCGAGGAAGCACTGTGGTGGGCCGTCCGCGCCGAGGACGGCCGGGGCCCCGGCACGGCCCTGCAAGCCGCCGTCACCGCGCACTTCAAGGCGTCTTCGGTGCTGGAAGTGGTGCAGCGCCTGCACTTCGAGGAGTTGCACTCCGACGCGATCCACGGCCTGTGCCCGCTGCTGTTCGCCGTCGCGGCGGGCGGCGACGAGGTGGCGCAGGACGTGGTCGACCGGTTCGTCGAAGAGGTCGCCTTGCTGGTCTCGGTCATCCTGCGGCGGCTGGAACTGACCGAGGAGGCGCCGGAGGTCATCCTCGGCGGGGGAGTGCTGACCGGGGTCGGCGAGCAGGTGATCGCGGAAATCGAGCGGCGGTGCCTGAAGGTGGCGCCGCAGGCCTCGATCCAGGTGGTCGACGTGGCCCCGGTGGTCGGCGCGGCGTTGTTCGCACTGGACACCATCGGTGCTTCCGGCACCGCCAAGGCCGCGCTGAAGGCCGCCACCAAGCGGGTCTAGAGAGGGCTGAAAGGGCCCTTCACCGCATGCGATGCGGTGAAGGGCCCTTTCGTGGCGTCCTATGCGGGGAAAGTTCCCTTCAGCACTTCCTGGTCAGGCGGAGACGAGCGGCTCGTCCGTCTCCAGCAGCGTCTTGAGGTCCGACAGGATCCACGGCCAGCCGCCGCCGGGGTTCTCGTCCGGTCCGGCGTCGATGTTCTCCTGAGAGCCGTCGACCATGGAGGCCGTCGTCGGTGCGCCGGTGACGTCGTGGGTGACGGTCAGCCGGGTTCCCGCCGTCTTCGTCTCCTCGATCTCGTAGGTGAGCTTGGTGTACGGCTCCCCGGTGAAGGCCGGGTCCATCAGCAGCCTCCAGGTGATGACCAGTCTGCGCGGCGGGACGACTTCCAGGACCTCGCCGTCGACCAGGTCGCCGGTGAATCCGGCCTCGACGTAGTCCGGTGTCGGATGCGTGGTGTGCTTGCCGCCCGGGCGCAGATCGAAGTCGACGAGGCCGGTGTAGCCGTATTTCCGTGACCACTCCGGCTTCGTGATCGCGTCCCAGATCTTCTCCGGGGTGGCCTTGATGTAGACGCGGTAGACCTGGACGTCGGTCATGGCGGCTCCTGCTTTTCGAGTTCGGCTTTGAGGTCGAGCAACGCGGTCACGTTGCGCTCGGTGAACTTGTCGATCCACCGGTCGTGGATCTGGCGGATCGGCACCGGGTTGAGAAAGTGCTTCTTCTCCCGGCCTTCCTTGCGTGTGACGACGAGTCCGGCTTCTTCGAGCAGTTTCAGATGCTTCATCACGCCGAACCGGCTCATGTCCAGGCCGGACTCGAGTTCGGTCAGCGTGCGGCCGTCACGCGTGAACAGCTGGTCGAGCAGGAACCGGCGGGTCGGATCCGCCAGGGCCTTGAAAACCAGGTCGTCGTCGGGCACGCCAGCAGAATAGGTGACCAAAAGGTCACATGACAACCGGTGCTTCGGCTACAGCAAGGCGCCGAGCGGCAGGATCAGCGCGATCGCGACCACCGAGATGACCGTCTCCATGATCGACCAGCTCTTCAGCGTCTGCCCGACCGAAAGCCCGAAGTACTCCTTGACCAGCCAGAACCCGGCGTCGTTGACATGGGAGAAGAACAGCGAACCGGCGCCGATCGCGAGCACCAGCAGCGCGCTGTGCGACGGGTCCATGGTCGCGGCGAGCGGGGCCACGATGCCGGCGGCCGACACGGTCGCGACCGTCGCGGAACCGGTGGCGAGCCGGATCGCGACCGCGACCAGCCAGCCGAGCAGCAGCGGCGACAGGTTCGCGCCGGTGGCGAGACCGGTGATGACGTTGCCGACCCCGGCGTCGACGAGGGTCTGCTTGAATCCGCCACCCGCGCCGACGATGAGCAGAATGCCGGCGATCGGCGGCAGCGAGTCCGCCACCGTGGACGACAGCTTGTCCCGCGTGAAGCCCGCGGACCTGCCAAGGGTGAGCATGCCGAGCAGGACGGCGGCGAGCAGTGCCACCAGCGGGTCGCCGATGAAGTCGAGCACGCGGCGGACGTGGTTCTCCTTCTCCAGCAGGATGTCGGCGAGCGCCTTGCCCATCATCAGCACGACGGGCAGCAGCACGGTGGACAGTGTCGCGAGGAAGCCGGGCCGCCGACCGTCCGAAGAGGACGATTCCGGGATCAGGCGTTCCGGCGCGACGGCGTCCGGAACCATCTTCGCGGCCAGCTTGCCGAACAGCGGCCCGGCGATGATCACCGTCGGGATCGCGACGAGCAGACCGAAGGCCAGAGTGAGTCCGACGTTCGCGTTAAGCGCGCCCGCGGCGGCGAGCGGTCCGGGATGCGGCGGGACGAGACCGTGCAGCACCGAAAGCCCGGCGAGCGCGGGGATTCCCAGCATCAGCAGCGGTTTCCCGGTGCGCCTGGCGACCAGCAGGATCACCGGGATCAGCATGACCAGGCCGATCTCGAAGAACATCGGGAGCCCGATCAGCGCGGCGACCAGCGCCATCGCCCATGGCAGGGCGCGGTCGCCCGCGCGGCGCAGGATGGTGTCGACGATCTGATCCGCGCCGCCTGAGTCGGCGAGCAGCTTGCCGAGCATCGCGCCGAGCGCGATCAGCACGCCGACCGAGGCGACGGTGGAACCGACGCCGGAACTGAAGCTCTTGATCAGCTTGTCCACCGGCATGCCCCCGACGAGCCCGAGCACGCCGGAGCCGAGGATCAGAGCCAGGAACGGATGCTGCTTCGCCTTGGTGATCAGCACGACGATCACGGCGATGGCGAGCACCGTCGCGCCGATGAGACGGGTGTCGTGTCCGGTCCAGGCGGCGGCGAGAGTGGTGGTCATCAGCGGTCCTCGAAAGCGGAAAGGGCGGTGTCGACGATCTCTTCCGGCTTCTTCGCGATGTCGGCGATGAGGCCGAATTCGTCCGGCTGCAACGGTTCGAGGTCGGCGAGCTGGGAGTCCAAGAGGGACACCGGCATGAAATGACCGGAGCGGGTCTTCATCCGGTCGGCGAGCAGGTCGCGGTCGCCGTGCAGGTGCAGGAACCAGACGTCGCCGCCGCTGCGCAGGATGTCGCGGTAGCGGTACTTGAGCGCGGAGGACGTCACGACGCCGCCGGAGGACTGGTGATCGGAGATCCAGGCGGCGATGGCTTCGAGCCAGGGTCGCCGGTCTTCGTCGTTCAGCGGGTGGCCGGAGCTCATCTTGTCGATGTTCGCCTTCGGATGGAACGTGTCCGCTTCGGCGTAGTCGACGCCGAGGCGTTCGGCGAGTGCCGTGCCCACGGTCGTCTTGCCCGAGCCGGAAACGCCCATCACCACGATGACGGTCATCCGTACCTCCCACGTCGTTGTAGCCGGGACGAGTACAGCTCAAAAGTACTACTTAAGCAACATCAAGTACTACTTAATCGAGTCAGAACGTTACAGTCGCCTGGTGGGCAACGACAGGCATGCCGAAGTGCTCGACGCGCTCGGCTCCGCGATCGCGAACGGGGAGCTCCCGCCGGGTTCCGTCCTGCGCTCGGAGGAGCTCCAAGAGCGGTTCGGCGCGTCCCGCACGGTCGCGCGCGAGGTGGTACGCGTCCTCGAAACGATGTGCCTGACCAGCAGCAAGCGCCGGGTCGGGATGATCGTGCGCGAGCCGCGCGACTGGAACCATTACGACCCGAGACTGCTCCGCTGGCAACTCGACGGATCCGAGCGGAAGACCGCGCTGCGAACTCTCACCGAACTGCGCTCCGGCGTCGAACCGTGCGCCGCCCGGTACGCCGCGCTGCGGGCGACACCGGAAGAAGGCGGCCGTCTCCGGGCCTTGGCGAAGAGGCTTGAGGAGACGGCGCACCAACGGGACCTCGAAACCTTCCTGGGGCACGACGTCGCCTTCCACGAGCTGCTGCTGTCCGCGTCGCGGAACCCGATGTTCGCGCAGCTTTCGGCGGTCGTCGCCGCGGTGCTCGCCGGGCGCACCGGGCACGGGCTGATGCCGGAGGAACCGCAACCCGAGGCCGTCGCCCTGCACGTCGAGGTCGCCGCGGCCGTCGACGCCGGTGACCCTGACCGGGCCGAACGCGCGATGCGGGACATCGTCATCCAGGCGCGTGACGAGATGGCCGTCCTTCTGGACGGATGATCTTCGAGTAACCTCTGCAGGTCTTCGAGGGATACTGGCTGCAGGGGGCGATGGTGAGCGCGGCTCGCGCGATCGGCTTGGTGTTGGGGGTGGCCGCGGACGGGGTGATCGGAGACCCTCGGTCCCGGCGTCCGGCGACGGCGTTCGCCAGGGCGGCCTCCGCGGCGGACGCGAAGGTCCGGTCGAAGCATCCGGTGGCCGGAGTCCTGTGGACCGGGGGCCTCGCGGGCTCCGCCGTACTGGCGGGTGTGCTCGCCGAACGCGCCGGACGGCGCAGTCCCGTCCTGCAGGCGACCACGACCGCGGTGACCACCTGGGCCGTCCTCGGCGCCGCCGGCCTGGCCGCGCACGGCACATCGCTGGCCCGGGACCTCGAAGAAGGCGAACTCGAGACCGCGCGCGGCACACTGTCCACACTGGACCCCCGAGTCGCCGACGACCTCGGGGTCATCGGCCTTTCGCGCGCTTCGGTGGAGACGCTCGCCGAGAACACCGCCGACGTCGTCATCGCGCCGCTGGTGTGGGGAGCGCTGGCCGGTATCCCCGGCCTGCTCGGCTCGCGCGCGATCAGCCTGCTGCGCGGCATCGGGCGCGGGCGCCCCGAGCGGTACCGATGGCTCGTCGCCCGGCTGGACGAAATCGTCCATCTCGTGCCCACGCGAGTCGCCGCCGGGCTGACCGTGCTCGCGGCACCCGTCGTCGGCGGCTCGGCGGGCGGCGCTTGGCGGGCTTGGCGACGGGACACCACCGCGCACCCGAGCCCGAACGCGGGCCGCGTCGAGGCCGCGTTCGCCGGGGCACTCGAGATCCGGGTCGGCGGGCGGACGGTGTATCCGCACGGAGTCGAGGAACTGCCGGTGCTCGGCATCGGCCGCAACCCGGACGCCGGGCACGTCACGCGGGCCGTGGAACTCTCGCGAGTGGTCGGCTGGCTGGGCGCGCTCAGCTCAGTGGTGCTGGCGGGTCTCGTCGGGCTGCGGCGACGACGGCGCTGATCCGAGGTTTCGGCGGCGGGGGAGCAAGGGACCTTTGCTACCGCGTGGCCCGCTGACCTGCGGGAAGAGAGCGGGGGACCTTTGCTACCGCTCCCGCCGCGCCAGCTGCGCCCGCGCCCGTGCGTCCATCGGACCGTCGCGCCGCGCGAGCTCCGCGTCGATCCGTGCTCGGTCGGCGGGCTGCTTGTTCCCGCCGAACTTGAACTTCGCCCGCACCCCGGTGACGGTCAGCTCGACGCCGCGGATGCCGGGCAGGACCCGCTTGTCCGGCGCCTCGGTGGCGCTCACCCCCAACCGGCCCGAACCGGGTTCGAAGTGCGCGAGCTGCCGGTCGAGCAGCGCTGCCTTCTCCGCGGCGTCGTCGATGAGCCGGACGTCGCATTCGAGCTGGACGGACGCGTAATACGACGTCGGGACCCCGTGCGGCGGGTCGGCCGGGGTGTTCCAGCCGGAGCGGATGTAGGTGTGGTCGTCGATCACCGAGAGCAGCGCGCGCGGGTGTTCCTCCAGCAACGGCCAGACCGGGTTGGGGCGCGCGAGGTGCAGCAGGACCGTTCGGTCGCCGTCGTAGACGAAGTGCACGGGGTTGACGATCGGCAGGTCACGGCCCGCGCCCCCGGCGATCAACTGGCCGAAGTCGTGTTCGGAGAGCCAGGCCTGCCATTCGGCGTCGTCGTGGGCGGCGTCCCACGGGTGAATCAGCATGATCGAAGGGGAACACGCGGAATGGACCTATAAAAGGGCCATTTTCGCGTCAGATCAGGTAGCCACTTCGGAGCGTTCGTCCTCGGCCAGCATCTCGGCGACACTCTTGCGGCGCTGCGGCCGCTCAGTGGCCAGCACGCCGCCCGGCTTCAGCTCGCGGACGGTGAAGTACAGCCAGCCCATCAGCGCCATCGCCCCGAACGCGATCCACTGGAGCGCGTAGGAGAAGAACGGCCCGGCGTCGGTCTGCGGCAGCGGCAGCGCGCCCAGCACGCCGGGCTGGTTCACGTCGAGCTGGAAGTAGCCCGGACGGATGTCCAGCTTCGCGGCCCGCGCGACGACCTGGGAATCGACGACGTAGCTCTGCAGCTTCCCGCCGGTCGACTCGTCGGCGAAGGCGTCGCGGTTCTTCCCGTCCTTCTCGTCGTGACGGGCCCGCGTGACGATGTCCACCGTTCCGGCGGGCGGCGGGTCGAAGGGGAGCGCGCGCGACTTGTCGTCGAGCCGGACGTACCCGCGGTCCACCAGTACGACCGTGCCCTCGACGGTTCGGAACGGAGTCAGGACCTCGAAGGCCGCTTCGCCCTGTACGGAGCGCAGACGGGCAATGACCTCGCCTTCGGGCAGGTACGTCCCCTTCATCGCGACCAAGTGCCATTCGGTGCGCTGATCAGGGGCGGCTCCGTGGGGAAGCAGCTGGTCCAGCGACCGCGGCTGCCCCGAGAACGACTCCCGCAGCGCCGCGTTCTGATGCTCGCGCTCGGTGTTGCGGGAGAACTGCCACGGCGCCAGCAGGGTGAAGCAAGTGATGGCGAAGGTGAACACCACCAACGTCAACGCCAGCCACCCGGGCTTCAGCAGGAACTTCAACCGCACCCCACCACGGTAAGCGGTCGGCCTCAGGCGTGTGCGCGCACCCAGTCGAGCAGTCCGGGAACGGCCCGCTCGATCATGCCGAGGACGTCCTCGAATCCGTCGTCCTCGCCGTAGTACGGGTCCGGAACCTCGGCGCCTTCGGGCGCGGACGGATCGAACGCGCGCAGCAGCCGGACCTTCGCCGGGTCCGACACCTTGCGCCGAAGGAACGACAGGTGACTCTCGTCCGCCGCGAGCAGCAGGTCGGCGGCCAGATGCCCGCGGTCGACCTCGGCCGCGACGTGGCCGGTCGGGTAACCGTGTTCGGCCAGCTTCGCGCGGGCCCGCTTGTCGGCGGCCTCACCGACGTGCCAGCCGCCGGTTCCGGCGCTGGACACCTGAACGAGGTGATCGAGCCCCGCCTCCTCGGCCTTCGCTCGGAAGACGAGCTCGGCCATCGGGGAGCGGCAGATGTTGCCGGAACAGACGAAGACGATGTGCAGCACCTGATCAGTGTGATGGCCGCCGGAGATCGACCGCTCACCGGCTCCGAACGGCTACCGGGCGCGCGAAGGTGGAAAGCCGGGACGAAGCGGGAGTAGACCTCCTGGAGAGAAACACGCAGGAAGGTCGCGTATGAGCGCACCAACACCCAGCGTCGAGTCCCCGGCAACCGGGCTTCGCTGGTATCGCATCACCGTCAAGCATCCGCACCCCTACGAGGTCGGGCGGATCCTGTCGGAGCACCACTTCGTCCAGGCGAGATCGCCGAAAGAGGCGATGACCAGGATGCCGTTGCATCTCCGGTCGAGCGCGTCCGTCGCGCCGTACGAGGTCGTCCGGCCCGATGTGCCCGATCAAGCGACGAAGGCCTACCGGGCGATGTTGTGGACCGGTCGCGTCGTGCGCGCGGCCGGCCGCTGGGCGATCAACAAGGACGCGAAGGCGCTGGACTGAGCCGGGGGCGGTAGCAAAGGTCCCTTGCTCCCTTTTCGCAGGTCAGCGACCCGGGCGGCACATCCCAGGATGTTGCGAAAGCCACTTTCGCAACGGTGAAGGTTGCGAAAGTGGCTTTCGCAACACGCGGCGCGGTCCGGGCGATAGCAAAGGTCCCTTGCTCCCTTTCCGCAGGTCAGGGTCGCACGCAGGTAGACCGCACGGACGCCGCGAGCGCGCCCGAGTGCAGCCGGTCGAGCTCCCGCCGCGCGTCGGTCAGCCGCACCGTGACCGCGAGCCGCGCGTCGCACGACCGCCGCGCCCGCGCGTCCCGCGTCTCCGCGAGTTCGGAGAGCAGGCCCGCGTTGAGCCGGTCGATCACCGGCCGCACCTCGGTCCCCAGATCGGGCCGTCCGGGCGGCCGCGTGCCGGGGTGTTCGGTCCACCGCGCGTACAGGCCGCGTTGCACGACCTTGTTCGCCTCGATCTGGTCGCGGAAGAACCGCACCACCTCGGCCGCGTCGAGACCGAGACCAGGCGCCTTCGCGGCCACCGAGTCGAGGATCTGCTGTTCGCGCACCGGGTCGTTGATGGGCGACGGCGTGCCGAACTTCGCGGCCGCGACCTTGTCGGCGATCTGCACGCGCTGCGCGGCCAGGTCGGTCAGCTGCCAGAGCCCCGAAGACGCCGACGCAGGCGGCGCCGGTAGCACCAGGAGAAGCAGCGAAGCGGCACAGAGCACCCGAAGTCGCATGCCAGGAAACGCTACATGCGAAAATCCCCGGGTGCCCGCGCTAGCCGAAGTCATCGCCGCCTTGGAACAGGCGTACCCGCCCGAACTCGCCGAATCGTGGGATGCCGTCGGGCTCGTCTGCGGCGACCCGGCCGAGAAGGTGGACAAGGTCCTGTTCTGCGTCGACCCGGTCGAGGAGACCGTCGACGAGGCGATCGACGGCGGCGCGCAGCTGATCGTCGCGCATCATCCGCTGCTGCTGCGCGGCGTCCACGGCGTCCCGGCCGACAGCACCAAGGGGCGCCTCGTGCACCGCCTGATCCGTGCGGGCGTGGCGCTCTACTGCGCGCACACCAACGCCGATTCCGCGTCGCCCGGCGTTTCCGACGCGCTCGCCGACGCCATCGGCCTGACCGTCCTCGGCCCGCTCGACCCCCGCGAAGACGGCGTCACCGGTATCGGGCGCATCGGCGAGCTACCCGAGCCCGAACCGTTTTCCGCCTTCGTCGAACGCGTCGCGAACGCCTTGCCGCGCACCGAGCCGGGCGTCTACGGCGCCGGCGACCCGGACCGCCCGATCAGCCGCGTCGCCGTCTCCGGGGGTTCCGGCGACAGCTATCTCAAGCGGGCCACCGCCGCCGGTGTCGACGCGTACGTCACCGCCGATCTCCGGCATCATCCCGCCGGCGAGCATCTCGCCGAGATCAGCGAAGTCCCCGCCCTGGTCGGCGTCACACACTGGGCGAGCGAATGGCCGTGGTGCGAGCAAGCCTCGGCCGTCGTCCGCGCCGCGTTTGCGGGTAACGTCGACGTTCACGTCTCCACGAGGTGCACCGACCCGTGGACGCTACGGGCCACCCGAACCGAGCACTGACAATTCAAGGAGCACCGTGAAGGCCGACCCCGCCGTCCAGCGCCAGCTGCTCGAACTCGCGAAGGTGGACGCGGAACTCTCGCGTACCGCCCACCGCCGCCGCACCCTGCCGGAGATCGCCGAGATCGACGCGGGCGAGAAGACGGTGCGCGAACGACGTGACGCGCTGGTCTCGGTCCAGACCGCGGCGTCCGACCTCGACCGCGAGATCGCGCGCCAGGAGAAGGAGATCGAGTCGGTGCGCGCCCGCGGCGACCGCGACCGCAAGCTCCTCGAATCCGGTTCCGTCGCGGCGAAGCAGATGACCGACATCGAGCACGAGCTGAACAGCCTCAACCGGCGTCAGTCCGCCCTCGAGGACGACCTGCTCGAACTGATGGAGCGCCGCGAGGCGCTCGAGCTCGACGCCCAGCGCACCAGCGCCGAGGTCGCGAAGGCCGAGAACGAGGTCGCCGAAGCCGTCCGACGGCGCGACGAGCATTTCACCGACCTCGACACCACGAAGGCGCGCCGCGACGAAGACCGCGCCAAGCTCCTGCCGCGGTTCCCGGAAGACCTGATGAAGCTCTACGAGCGGGTCCGGGCGCAGAAGGGCATCGGCGCGGCGCTGCTGAGGGCCCGCCGCTGCGGCGCCTGCCAGCTCGACATCGACCGCCGCGAGATCGCCGAGATCAAGGCCGCGCCCGAGGACAACGTCATCCAGTGCGAGAACTGTGGCGCCATCCTTGTGCGCACACTGGAGTCCGGCCTGTGACCGAGCACGTGCTCGTCGAGGCCGACGGCGGTTCGCGGGGCAACCCCGGCCCCGCCGGCTACGGCGCGGTCGTCAAGGACGCGGCCACCGGCGAGGTGCTCGCCGAGCGCAAGGCGTACGTCGGCATCGCGACCAACAACGTCGCCGAGTACTCCGGCCTGATCGCCGGGCTCGCCGCGGCCGCCGAGCTCGGCGCGTCCACAGTGGACGTCCGGATGGACTCGAAGCTCGTGGTGGAGCAGATGTCCGGGCGCTGGAAGGTCAAGCACCCGTCGATGCAGCCGCTGAACGCCGAGGCCAAGGAGCTGGCGGCGCGGTTCTCGCGAGTGCGCTACGAGTGGATCCCGCGCGCGGAGAACTCCCACGCGGACGGGCTCGCGAACGAAGCGATGGACGCCGGCAAGCAGGCGGAAGCGCCGAAGAAGACCGTGAAGCAGGACAGGGTCAGCCCCGTCGGCTGGACCGGCGCGACCGGGACACCGACCAAGCTGCTCCTCGTGCGGCACGGCCAGACGGCGATGTCGGTCGAGAAACGCTACTCCGGCCGCGGCGACGTGCCCCTCACCGAGCACGGCAAACAGCAGGCGGCCGCCGCCGCGAAACGCCTCGGTGCGATGGAGGGCCTGATCGTCGACGGCGAGGCCGCGCCGATCATCGCCTCGCCGCTGATCCGCACCCAGCAGACCGCGCAGGCGATCGCGGACGCGCTCGGCGGCCGGGTCGAGACCCACCCTGGGCTGATCGAGACCGATTTCGGCGACTGGGAAGGCCTCACCTTCACCGAGGCGATGGAGCGCGACCCCGAATTCCAGACCAGCTGGCTTTCCGACACCTCGATAGCGGCGCCGGGCGGCGAAAGCTTCGACGGTGTCCACCGCCGGGTCCGCAAGACCCGCGACGAACTGATCGCGAAGTACGGCGGCCGCACACTCGTGCTGGTCAGCCATGTCACGCCGATCAAGGCGCTGCTGCGGATGGGCCTGGACGCCGGGCCGTCGCTGTTGTTCCGTCTGCATCTGGACCTGGCCTCGCTGTCGATCGTCGAGTTCTATCCGGACGGCAACGCGTCGGTGCGGCTGGTGAACGACATCTCGCACCTGTCCTAGCCGGGAGATGTGGCGCGGATCACGCCTGGATATGACGTGTCGCGGGTGGCCGATGGGGTATTGGCTACAGTTTCGGCGACGGCACGTGAGCGAAAAGGCAAAGACGGGGACATGACGGCGAGCGCACTGAGCGAAGCTTCCGAACAAGACGTGCCCGACCCGGCGGAGACGCCGGCCCGTCGTGGCCTGGCCGCCCGTGTCGCGCCGTACCTGGCGGTGCTCGCCGGGGTCGCGGCCGTCGCCTGGCACGCCACTCTCTACGGCCACTGGATCGTCGACGACGCGGCCATCACCTTCTCCTACGCGCGTAGCTTCGCCGACGGGCTCGGGCCGGTGCTGCAGCAGGGGCAGCCATCGGTCGAGGGCTGGTCGAACTCGACGTGGCTGGTGGCGCTGGTACTCGGCAAACTCGTCGGCGTCTTCGACAGCGGCATGCTGTTCGGCGTTCCCGACTACGTCCTGTTCCCGAAGCTGCTGGGGCTTTTGTTCACCGCCGGGACGCTGGCCGCGTGCCACATCATGGCGAAGCAGATCTTCGCGCGCTTCGCCTGGCTGGCGACGCTGGTCGTCGGGCTGACCCTGGCCGCGATCCCGTCGTTCGTCATCTGGACGATCTCCGGCCTGGAGAACTCCTTGTTCGGGATGGCCGTCGCCTGGCTCGCCGCCCTGCTGTTCGTGGCCGTGCGCAAGGACACCGTGCTGACCGCGAAGGTCGCCGTCTGGTCCGGGGTGCTGGTCGCGTTCGCCGCGCTGACCCGCCCCGAAGGCCTGATCTACGGCGGCGCGTACCCGCTCGTCGTCCTGTTCCAGCTGCGGAAGCCGCTCCTGGGGCAGAGCGTCAAACTGGTCGTGGTGTCGGTGGTCGCGTTCGCGATCCCGTTCGGGGCGTACCTCGCCTGGCGGATCGCGGAGTTCGGCAGGCTTCTGGCGAACCCGTCCATCGCGAAGGGGCAGGGCCTGCCCGGGCTTTCGGCGCTGAAGCAGCCGTTCGAGCTGGTCGGCTACGCCGGTATCGCCGGGACGATCCTGCTCGCGCTGACCATCGGTTACGCACTCGTCCGGGCGGAATGGCGGCGCGCCCTGATCGCGTTGCTGGTGCCGCTGGCGCTGGGCATCATCGCGTACGGCGTGATGGTCCCGGACTGGATGGGGCAGCACCGGTTCGCGACCCCGATCTGGATCCTCTCCGTGCTGGCTGGAACGCTGGCCGCCGGTGAACTGCTGCGCCGGTCGCGTGCCGTGCTCCGGACCGTCGTGGTGCTCGTGCTGGTCGCGGCCGCGATCCCGTCCGGGATGGGCTTCGCCTCGGCGTCGAAGAAGTTCCAAGAGGTCCCGACCGTGCCCGCGTGCCTCATCGCCGACCGCTTCGGCCGCGGCTTCAACACCATGGCCGACATCCTCGGCCTCCAGCAGGCGTCGCTGCTGCTGCCCGACCTCGGCGGCTCGTCGATGACCAGCCGCCTGCACCTGGTCGACATGGCCGGGCTGGTAGAGGCGGACGTCGCGGACTTCCTCAAGAACGGCGACCTGCCGGGGCTGCGCGATTATGTGTTCGAAAAGGTCAAGCCGACCTTCATCCACTCGTGGGGTCCGTGGGCCGCGGGCAACGGCATCACCGTCGACCCCCGGATCGACCGCGATTACGAGCCGATCTTCGTGTACCCGGGCAGCGGACCGCGGAACGGGGACTTCGTGCGCAAGGACGCCATCACCAGCCCGGAGAAGCTGAAGGCCGTCCAGGACTACGCCGCGAAGACCATGCCGGAAGTCGAGAAGGCGCGCTTCGGTGGCCCGCTCAAGGACTGCGGCCCGACCATGCACTCCGGCCAGACCGTCTACCTGCCTTAACCGCCGACTTTCCGTGAAGGCCTCCTTCACTACCTTGAGGGTAGGGAAGGAGGCCTTCACGGCGTTTAGGCGAACTTTTCAGGCAGGCTCCCCGCCGCCACCGGCAGGGGTTCGGGGGTGGCGGCGCCGCGTTCCAGGTCCGCCTCCTTCTGCCGGATCACCGGAAGCACGTGCTTCCCGAAGTACTCGACGTCCTCCAGGTAGTGAAGGAAACCGAGCAGCAGCAAGTTCGCCCCGCGCTTCTTGTACTCGATGGCCCGGTCCGCGATCTGCTCCGGCGTGCCGATCAGCCCGGTGCGGAAGCCGTCGTTGTACTGCACCAGATCCTTGAACTCCGAGTCGGCCCACATCCCCTTCTTGTCCGAAGTGGAGCTTCCCGCCTGCTTGACGGCGTTGCGGAAGCCTTCGACAGCCTCGGTGTTCGCCTTCTCGACGATCTCCCGCAGCACGGCCTTCGCCTCGCTCTCGGTTTCCCGCGCGATCACGAAACCGTTGAGCCCGAAGCGGACGGCGTGGTCGTTCTCGGCCGCGTAGCCGCGGACCTCCGCGACCTGCTCGCTGAACCCGTCGAAGTCCTTGCCGTTGCTGAAGTACCAGTCGGAGACCCGGCCCGCGAGCTTCCGCGCCGCGGTGGAGTTACCGCCCTGGAAGATCTCCGGATGCGGCCGCCCGACCGGTTTGGGTTTGATGTCGAAATCGTGGATCCGGTAGAAATCACCGGTGAATTCGGCGTGATCACTGGTCCAGAGTTCCTTCAACACGCGAATGAACTCTTCCGAACGACGATACCGTTCGTCGTGTTCCAGCCACGGTTCACCGAGGTTCGTGAATTCGTCCTTGAACCAGCCGCTGACCACGTTCACCGCCGCGCGGCCGCCGGAGATCACGTCCGCGCTGGCGATGAACTTCGCGAGCACCCCGGGATGCCACAGTCCGGGATGGATCGCCGCGATCACCTTCAACCGCTGCGTCGCGAGCAGCAAGGCGAGGCTGAATCCGGTCGATTCGTGCTGGTAGGCGGCGCCGTAGCTGGCCGTGTAGCGGACCTGGCTCAGCGCGTACTCGAACCCGCTGTTCTCCGCGAGGACGGCGAGATCCCGGTTGTACTCGTATCCCCAGTCGGTGCGCTGCTCGATGTCGCTGGTGACCAGACCGCCGCTCACATTGGGGACCCAATAGGCGAATTTGAGTGGTTCGGATTCGATTCCCGGCATGCCGCGGAGTGAACCCGCCGCCCCCGGAAACCGTCAATCGGCGTCCACGCGCTGGGACCGGCCGAGCGCGGAACTCAATTCGGTGCGGCCGGTGATCCCCAGTTTCCGGTAGGCCCCGGACAAATGCAGTTCGACGGTGCGGCGCGTCAGGTGCAGCGCTTCGGCGATCTCCCGGTTGGTGAGACCCTGTGACGCCATCAGCGCGACGCGGTATTCCTGTTTGGTGAGGCCGTGTTCGTTGTCCTTCGCCGTCGTGAGGCTCGTGCGCGCGTCCCGCAGCGCCTCGGCGGCCCGTCTCGCGAGCGGGCGCGCCCCGCAGTGCTTGCTCGACTGCGCGGCCATCCGCAGCGTGCCGATCGCCTTCTCGGCCTGCCCGTGCCGGGCCTGGAACACGCCGAGTTCGGTCAATGCCTCGGCCAGCGCCAGTTTCGCGGTCGACCCGCCGAGGACGTCGACGGCCTTGGTGAGCAGGCGTTCGGCCTCCTCGCCGAGGCCAGTTTCGCGGACGAGACCGGCGGTGGTCAGCGCGCCGCCGAGGATCCTCGGCGCTCCCCAGCGTCCGGCGGCGTCGAGATCCTCTTCGGCGAGCCGGGCAGCCGCGTCGGTGCGCCCGAGCGCCAGCGCGGTGCGGGCGGCGTGCGCGCGCCACGGGGCGAAACCGGGGAAGCGCATGCCGTGGTGTTCGAGACGGCGGCCGCAGCCGCGCAGGTCTTCGTAGCCGAGTTCGGGTTCACCGGTGGCCGCGCGGAGCCTGCCGCGGGCGTAGAGCAGGTAGTTGTGCGTGAAAAGCGCTTGTGTGGCCGCGAAATCGATTTTGCCCAGCAGCGCGGTCGCGACGTCGTGGCGGCCGAGGTCGACCGAGACCTCGATCAGCCTCGCCGCGCACAGCACCGCGATCGGGCACCGGCTGGTGGCGCCGCGTTCGTCGAACTGCCGCACCAGCGATTCGTAGTGGACGCTCGCCCGCACCAGATCGCCGCCGGCTTGCAGGGCGATCCCGCGGGCGAGGGTGGCCAGGGCGCCCTTCGGCACATGGAAGTCCCAAGGCAGGCGTTTCGTGTCGAGTACTTGGCAGAGCTTGTCGGTGAGCGCGGGTTCGTCGGCGAGCGCGGCCGTCGCCAGCGTGAAGAAGTAGGGCTGTTCGAACAGTTCGGGCTGCTCGCCGGACAACGCCTCCCCGAAATGCCGGACGGCGTTCGCCGAGGACTCCCCGCTTCGCACCGTGTCGAGCGCGAGCAACCCCGACCGGCTCTGCTGGGCGGCGGGATCGTTCAGCGGCGCCCACTGCCGCTCGAAATCGCGGAAGTCCGGCGGCGGCCCGAGCCTGCTGCCCGCCTCGGCGAGATAGGTCATGCACAGCAGCGGCCAGACGGCGTCGGGCCCGCCCGCGTCGAGCCGCGCGGCGAACTGGCCCGCGGAGTTGATCGCCAGCCGCGCGTCCGGGCCGCAGCACAGGGAAAGGATCATGGCCGTCGCGACGAAGGCCGCGGTTTCGCGGTCGTCGATGTGGTCGATGGCCTCGCGAACCCTGGCCGGTGCCGAATCGGGGTCGCAGTGGAACTCCGCGTGCGCGAGCTGGAGCAGGATCGCCATCCGCTTGCGTTCGCTGAGCCGTTCTTCCAGCGCGCGCGACAGGAACCGGACGGAGAGCTCCGGGTCGCCCTCGACCACGGAATGCCGCGCGGCCAGCCGCAGGACGTCGACCGCCCAAGGGATCCTGATCGCGGTCGCCTCCAGGAGATGCGCGCCGACCCGCTCCGGCGCGGCGCCCGCGTCGTGCAGGAGCCGGGCCGCCCGGGCTTGGGTGACCGCCCTGGTGGTGAGCGGCATGTCGGCGAGCACCGAGTTGCGGACGAAGCGGTAGGTCAACGCTGGCCGATGGCTGTTGGTCAGCAGATGCACGCGCACCATCGTGTCGATGGCTTCCAGCGCGGTGCTTTCGTCGACCCCGGCGAGCTGGGCCAGCAGGTCGAAGCTCGCGTCCTCGCCGAGGATCGCGACGGCTTCGAGCATCTTCGGCGCGGCGGTGTACTCGTGCATGCGGACCCGCAGCACCTCGCCGATCATCGCCGAACCCACGGTGTCCGGCTCCATCCCCGGGACCAGTCGGCGCGCCAATGCGCCGAGCAGGAACGGGTTGCCGCCGGTGACCTCGCGGCATTCCTCGGCGAACCGCCCGGGAGGGACACGAAGGAAGTCGGCGACGTGCCGGGTGCCGAGCCCGCGCAAGAGGATCGTCGCGGGGGTGCAGCCGGACATCTCCAGCAGCGCGACCTCGCCGGTCTGCAGATGGCCGATCAGCGAGGTCAGCACGACCAGCACCGGCAGGTGCTCGACCCGATGGCGGATGTAGGCGAGACAGCGCATCGACCACGGGTCGGCGAGGTGGATGTTGTCGATGCCGAGGAAGACCGGCCCCTGTTCGGCGGCGTGCCGGACGGCGTGGAAGAAGGCGTCGAGTGCCTCGGTCTGTTCGTGTCCGGTCCGGGGAGGATGGTCCGGCAGGATCTCAGTCACATGCGGCGTGCGCGGCCGCGGTGATCCGGGGATGGCGGGCGCGTGGGTGAGCCCCTCGATCAGCTGGCGGCCGACACCACCGCTCAGATGCGTCTCCAGCCGGGACGCGGTGGCGAGCGCGACGGTGAACCCGGCCGCTTCCGCGAGCTCACCGGCCGTGGTGAGCACCGCCGACTTGCCCATGCCGAACTCTCCGGCCACCACCGCGCTGACGGCCCGGCCGGCCAGGGCGGCCCGGAACAGCCCCGTGATCGTGTCGAGTTCGCTGTCGCGGCCCAGTAGCCCGGCGGCGGGGCGCTTCGGTACCGAAGGTCCGCCGAAGGGGCTCTCGGGATTTACTTCGGTATGCACCGTAGAGACCTTCGTGTCGGGTTGCGGCAGACTACTCGAACGTGAGCGGTATCGGGAGTAATCGCTGGTCATCGAGGGGAGCAGGGGTCGAGATGCCCGCATCGGACGAGATCCGCCGTAGCCGGCGGGACGACCGTTGTGACGACATCAAGGCCGCGACGACGCACGCCAGGAAGACCACCACGAGGTTGGCCGCGATCAGGGACAGCCGCCCGCACCGCGGTGAAGCGACGGGGGACAAGTAGCGCAGATCGGCCTTCGCCAGCGCGTCTTCCACCGAAGCGAATTCGGCGACCTGGCGGCCACAGCGCACGCAGCCCTTCAAATGCGTCTCGAAGGCGAGAGCCTCGGCCTGGTCGAGCACACCGAGTACGTAGGCCGCCACATCGGTGTGTTTCACCTTTCGCTTCCTCATCGCGAACCCAGCTCTCCTAACGACCGTCGCAATGTCCGCATAGCCGCGTACAGCCGTGATTTGACCGTTCCCTCCGGGATTCCCAATATCACCGCCGCCTCGCGGACCGTATGCCCGGTCAGATACGTCTCGTAGATGACAGCCTGATATTTGCCGTCCAGATAGCGTAGCGCTTCGGAAATGACGAGTGCGGACAGTGACTGTTCGGTCTGATCCGCTATTTCGGCGCTTTCGGAACTGTCCAGCTCCACTTCCTGTGGGCGCGCACGCCGGTTTCGCCAGCCGTCGATCACGATCCGTTTGGCAACCGTGAGCAGCCAGCCGCGCAGCATTCCCGGCTCACGGTTCAACGTGTCGGAATGCTGCCAGGCGCGAATCAGTGTTTCCTGGACGACGTCCTCCGTCCATTGTTGATCATGGCCGGTCAGGTGCATCACCTGACTGAACAGGGTTTCCCGGAAATCCTTGTACAGTACCGAAATCAGCTCGTCGGAAAGCTCGCTCGCCCGAGGGTCGCCGCCGATCCCGCATTCTCTGCCCACTGCTTCCATAAAGTTCGCAACCTCCCCAGCGGTGGAGGATTTCACAGGTTCGTACACCGTAGCGCAGACTATCGCCGTGGGCCATGTGCAGTAGTGCTCTATTTACCATTGAACATCCGGTACGTATGCCGACGAGAAACGGTTCTAAATATGTTGTGTGATGCACATCACACTGGCCGAGATGGCGGAGATCGAACCGGCCGCTCCGGTTCGCCGTACTCCCAGTGAGGCACTTCGAGGACGGGGACGGGTGAAATGATCTATCGGCTTCTTGGAGTGATGATCGGCTGCCTGGTGATTTGGGTCGGAACGCCGGCCGTCGCCTTCGCGGAAATCGACTCCCCTGATCGGGAGCTCCTCGTGCGAGTACGCCAAGCCGGTTTGTGGCAAGGCCCGGCGAGCCGTTTGGCGGAACATCGCGCGAGCGCGCGGCGGGTTCGCGAGGTCGGCCGCAAACTCGCCGACGACCACGACCGCCTCGACGCGCAGGCGCGCACCTTCGCTTCGAAGACCGGTGTCGAACTGCCCGGCGAGCCCACCGAAGAACAGCGCTCCTGGGCCGACGAGATCACCGGCGCCGCCGGTGCCGACTTCGACCGGCTCTACGTCAATCGCGCCCGCGCCGCGTACGGGAGCCTCTTCGGTCTCGCTTCCCACGTCCGGGCCGCCACCCGCGACGACGAGATGCGCTCGTTCGCCCAGATCGCCGTCGACACCGTCATGCGGCATATGAGCCTGCTCGAAAGCACCGGTATCGCCGAGACCACCTCGCTGATGGTCGTTCCGGCGGGCGGCGACGAACTCGACGGCGGCGACCTCGCGCTCGGCATGCTCATGGTGGGGATCGCCGGGGGAGCGACCTTCGGGCTCGTCCGGGTTCTCGGCACGCAGGGCAGGCGAGCATGACGGCCTCACTCCTGGCGGTGATCCCGGCTCCGTCACCACACGACAGCGGGGTGCGGGACATCGCCGCGCTGTCCGCCCGGTTCGCCTACGTGACGATGTGCCTGACGCTGGTGTGGGGCGTGCTGAGCGCGACCGGCTGGATCAGGCGCGCCACCGGTCACGACGCGTTGCGCGGGGGGCACGTCGTGTTCGCGACGTTCAGCCTCGCCACCGGTGCCGTCCACGGACTGTCCTACCTGTTCCTCGACGACGGCTCGTTCGGTGTGCTCGCGCTGCTGATCCCGTTCGCGGGCGGCGGGTTCGCACGGCACGCGGCGGGTGTCGCCGGGCTGGAACTGTTCATCGCCGTCTCGATCACCGCCGCGGTGCGCCGTGGCGTGACCGATCACCGCGGGCAGCGGTTCCACCAGGCCGGCTACTTCGCGGTCGGCCTGCTGGCGATCCACTCCTGGCTCGGCGCGGCCGCGAACGGGAACCTCGCGACGGTCTGGCTCGGCGGGATCACCGTGCTCACCCCCGCCGTCGTGCTCACCGTGCTCCGGGTGCTCCCGCCGGGGGCGCTGGTCCGGCTGGGGTTGCTCGAAGGCGGGGCCGGGCGCGCCGAACCGGTCCGGATCTCCGTCGACGACAAGAAATGCCACCGCTACGCCATCTGCCAGGCCGAGGCGCCGCAGGTCTTCCAGCTGCAGGGAGACGGCCAGCTGCGCTACCTCCGGAAACCCGGCGCCAAACAGGTACCGCTGGTCCAGGCCGCGGCCAGAGCGTGTCCGATGCGAGCGATCCGAGTACAGGGGGCTGCACGATGAGCGAACGGATCGTCGTGGTCGGCGGCGGGCTGGCCGGGCTGCGGTGCGCGGAACGGTTGCGGGAACTGCGGTTCGACGGCGAACTGGTGATCGTCGGCAACGAGCCGGAACTGCCGTATCACCGGCCCGCGCTGTCCAAGCAACTGCTGACCGGCGCCACCCATCCGGCGGAAATGCTGCTCGCCCGGCCCGACGAGATCGACGCCGAATGGCGGTTCAACACCCCGGCGACCCATCTGCAGCCCGGCCGCCAGATCGTCCATCTGCCCGGGGCGGAGGAACTGCCCTACGACGGGCTCGTCATCGCCAGCGGCGTCGAACCGCGGCGCCTTTCCGGTGTGCCGCACGGACATCCGCGGGTGGTCGTCGTCAGGACATTGACGGACGCCGCGGAACTCCGCGACAACCTCGCCGCCGACCACGGGCCCATCGCGGTGCTGGGGAGCGGGTTCATCGGCTGCGAGGTCGCCGCGAGCCTGCGCGAGATCGGCCGGGAGGTCACCATCATCGGCCGGTCGGCGCATCTGCTCGGCGAGGTCGTCGGCAAGCACATCGGTCAGAAGCTCTCGGCGCTGCACCGGTCGCGCGGGGTGCGGCTGGCGCTGGGCGCGTCCATCGACAGCTGGCAGACCACGGCGAACGGCCTGCGGCTGCGCTCGTCCGACGGCTGGATCCTGGACGTCTCATGTGTCGTCGTGGCCGTCGGGACCGTGCCGTCGATCTCGTGGCTGCGCGGGGCGAAGCTGCCGCTCGACGACGGCGTCGTCTGCTCGCCGACCTGCCATGTGCTGGGAATGAACAACATCGTCGCCGCCGGTGACGTCGCGCAGTGGCCGAACCTGCGTTTCGACGAGACGCCGCGGCGGGTCGAGCACTGGCTCAACGCCGTCGAAATGGGCCGGGCGGCCGCGGAGAACCTGCTCGACGGCCCGCAGGCTTCGCGCCCGTTCGCACCGGTGCCGCGGTTCTGGTCCGAACAGCACGGCATGCGGATCCAGGCAGGCGGCATCCCGAAGCTGGGCACCGACACCGTCGCGCTCGCTTCACCCGTCGGTGGCGAACGGCCCGTCACCGGTTTCGTCCGCAAGGGGCGTCTCGTCGGTGTCGTCGGCCTCGACAGCCCGTCCGCCGTCTGCCACTGGACCAACGAGATCGCGGCGCAGAACCCCGTCCGCCACCCGGGAGAAACGGAGACGCCCGATGCGCCGATCGCGGCTGACCATGCTCGTCGTCGTCGCGGTGCTCGTCGTGGGCGCCGCGATGTGGTGGCAGGCGGCTGAACCCGTGTCGCGGACGGCACGGGCTCCGGTCACCGAAGCGCTTCCCAGCCCGAGGCCCAGTGCTCCGGCCGGGACGCGGCTCACCGCCGTCCACCTGGTCCGGATGGGGCAGGCCGTCCTCGACGAGACCGGCGCCGTTCTTTTCCGCTACGAACGCGACAATCCGCACGAGGCCCGCTCGGCGTGCCTGGGGGACTGCGCCATCGTCTGGACGCCCGTCACGACCAAGGGCACGCCGCCGGTGACCGGTATCGACCCGGCGCTCATCGACACCATCAAGCGTCCCGAAGGCACCGAACAGGTGACCTTGGCGGGCCGGCCGCTCTACAAAGCCGCCACCGCGCGGCCCGGCGAATGGACCGGGCAGGGCACCGGCCACGTGTGGTTCGTCGTGCGACCCGACGGGCGGCGCAACCTGAACTGCCTGCCCGGACCCGTGCAGTAGGATTCTCCGACGGACGAGTCGGCGGGGCGGCCGCGAGCCGGGAAACCGGTTCGAGGAAAGTCCGGACTCCACAGGGCAGGGTGGTTGTTAACGGCAACCCGGGGCGACCCGCGGGACAGTGCCACAGAAAACAGACCGCCTCCGCTCGCTTCGCGGGCGGAGGTAAGGGTGAAACGGTGGTGTAAGAGACCACCAGCGTCCTGGGTGACCAGGACGGCTAGGTAAACCCCACCCGGAGCAAGGTCAAGAGGGAGCCGCGAGGCTCCTGCGCAGGCGATCGAGGGCTGCCCGCCCGAGCCTGCGGGTAGGCCGCTCGAGCCCGTCGGCGACGGCGGGCCTAGATGGATGGCCGCCACCCGCGCCGCCGCGAGGCGGGGCGGGGACAGGATCCGGCTTACACGCCGGCTCGTCCGTCAAACGCGGTGAAGGGCGCTTTCCCCGCATCGCATGCAGGGAAAGCGCCCTTCAGCCCCAAAAAACCGGAGCGAGCTACTTCGACCCGTCGCCGGCCGGCCGTCCGGTCCAGTGGATGGTGTCCGGGAACTCGAAACGGTCGCGCAGATGCCGCTCCTCGGCGCGGCCGTGCAGGGTGAACGCGAAACTCGAACCGTCCGGCCAGGTGATGACGCGTTTGCGGAAGTCGATCGCGGGCGCTTGCGGTTTCCGGGCCTGCCAA
The DNA here is from genome assembly GCF_900105055.1 of Amycolatopsis lurida. Taxonomy (NCBI): domain Bacteria; kingdom Bacillati; phylum Actinomycetota; class Actinomycetes; order Pseudonocardiales; family Pseudonocardiaceae; genus Amycolatopsis; species Amycolatopsis lurida. The sequence goes on along the minus strand of NZ_FNTA01000004.1, from coordinate 2,813,267 downwards.
AGGATCTCCGGCGGTGGCGCGTCGGCCGGGTCCCGGTAGGTCGAACCGGTGTCCACCACCGCGATCGCCGACGGCGAGCACACCAGCCACGGACCGCTCGCCTTGCGAAGCCGGTCGGCCAGGTCGAGCGCCAGCGCGTTCGCCGGGCCCTTCACGCGGATCTCCCGCTGGAACGGGTGACCCCCCTTGCCGCCGCCGCTGCCCGCGCCGTTCAGCAGCGCGAAGACGTAGACCGCCGCGCCGCCGATGCCACGGAACACGTTCCAGAAGAATCGCCGGACGAGCCGCTTTCCCTTGACCGTGCCGTCCTGACGCCTGCCGGGTACGTCGAAACCCAGGTCGGTGTCGCCCAGCCGCAGCACCAGGACCGGCTCGCGCCACTGGCCCGCCATCAGTTGCTCGACCCGCTCACGGAATCCGGGACGGACCTGGGCCTTCTCCGCCTTGTCCTCCATGCGTTCCTGGTGCGCGAAGATCTTCTCCGCCGCCTGCTTCCGAGAGCCGCTCAGATGTCGAGGTTCCCCCGGGTCTCCTCCGGACTCTTGTCCCCACCGATCTCGCTCTTGTTGAACCAAGGCTCGTTCTCCCCCTCCGGCGTGACGGCTTCCTTGCCCTCGGTGTACGCGCCCTTCGCGGCTCCGATGCCGCCCTTGACGGCCGCGCCGGAGACCAGCGGGCGCGCGCCGACCGCGGTGCCGAACATCGTGGTGAGCGCCCGGTTGCTCGGGGTCAGCGCGACCCCGGCGGTGTTCTCCAGGACGTTCAGCGAGAACTTCGACTCACCGGCGAAGGTCCCGATCCGGAACTTCCTCGTCGCTTCCACGACCTTGGTCGAGTATTTCGCGAGGTACTCGATGAAGGTGTCGAGCAGCTTGCCGAACTTGCCGAGATACTTGGTCACCTTCTGTAGCACGCTGGCGGCCTTGGCGATGGACGCGGTCATCGCGGCGGCGACCGAACTGCCGAAGCTGATCACCGACGCCGCCAGCGCGGGCAGCCAGATGGTGATCAGCCAGGAGATCAGCTCGGTGATGATGCCCTTGATCAACTCCTCGATGACCACCATGACCATCGACCACATCTGCAGCACTTCGGCCACCGATCCGGCGGCCGAGCCGATGCCGCGGATACCGGAGGAGAAGTCGCCCAGCGCTTCCTTCGCCGCCTTGCCGGCGTCGTCCACCCATTCGGCGAGCGCCGCGTCACCGGTCTTTTCGAAGTCCTCGGCGAGGGCGACGAAACCGTTCGCGAGGGTCACGAAGTTCTCCGACGCGTGCCCGATGGCCGGGCCGTCACCGGTGACCTGGTGCAACGCGTCCTGCAGCGGCTGAACCAGCTCGAGCAGCATGTTCAAGCCGTGGCTGACCAGCCAGCCGATCGGGTCCATGGCGAAGGTGACCATGTCCGCGGCGGCCGCGCCGACGAACGCCGCCCCGTCACCGACCAGCGCGGCACCCGCGGACGCCAGTTCGGCCGGGTCGTCCGCCTGGGCCGCCTGCTGGGCGTGCCCGGCGATCGACTTGCCCGACTTGTAGATCGTGCCCGCCACGGGCACGTGCCCCATCGCGCGATCGAGGTTCGCGCTCATGCTCTCGTCGTACGCCTGGACGTTCAGCCCGTCGGCGATGCTCGACTTATCCTCGGTCATGACCCCTGCTTTCCGAGCGTCTGGTCGATGGTCGCCTCGTGTTTGCCGAACTCGACTTTTCCGGCTTCCTCGATGCCCCGGTACATCTCGGCGGCCTTGTTCAGCTTGGAGATGAACCCGTCGACGCCGTCCTTCATGTCGTTCATCAGGGAACGGAGTTCGCCGAGGCGGTCGGTGTAGCCCTGTTTGGCCCAGATCCCGACGACACCCCACGCCTCGTCGGTCACGTCGGCGGCGTCGATCTTGGCGCCGAACTTCTCCGCTTCCTGCTCGTAATAGGGGAGCTGCTGGGCGTACGCGGCGATCGCCGCGATATTCGTCTCGATTCCCTTTGACATCTTGGGAGTCCCTCGGTCGGTTCGGTCAGCTGCGGCGGAGGAAGGAGCCGTCGTCGAAATAGTCGTCGTCGTCCCGCGGGGCGGGGCGGCGCGCCGGCCGGGATGGCTGCTGCGGTTGTTGCTGCTGCTGTGACGCGGGTTCTTCCTCGGTGGTTCCGAACGCCTCGGCCTGTGCCTCGCGAACCTGTTCCGATGTCTTGAGGCCGAACGCCTCACCGAACGTGTCGTCCACGATCCCGGCCTGCTGCTGGGCGGCGCCGGCGACGGCCTTCTGCAGGGTGCTCATGATCACCGAGGACAGGTGGCCCGCTTCGAGGCGCATGGCGCCCGCGCTGAGCCGGAGATCGGTGACGGTTCCGCCCGCCCCGGCGACCACCGTGACCTCACCGGACGGAGAGGTCACGGTGGTCTCGACCCGCGCGATCCGCTCCTGCATGTCGCCGACCTCGGCGAAGCGCGCCTCGGCCTGGCGCACCTTGGCCTGGAAGTTCTCGAACTGGGCGATCAGTTGTTCCATCTGGGCGGACATCGTCGCTCCCCGTGCGCTGTGGTGATCCGTCGTCTGGAGTATGACGCAGCCGAGCACGTTCGGTTCCGCGTCGTCTCCCGGCGGTAGCAAAGGTCCCTTGCTCCCTGCGGTCCCGCCCAACGCAACAAGATCCGCACCGTCACCACGCGGAGTAGTGGGTACGCGGATATAGGAACACTCAGCGTCCTTATTTCCCGCACCCCCAGTGGCAGCAAAGGTCCCTTGCTCTCTTTTCGCAGGTCAGGGGCTCAAGTGAGAGCAAAGGTCCCTTGCTCCCGCCGCCGCCCCTTCGGACGCTGCGCCCGTCACTACTTGTCGGTAGGGTGCCCACATGGGTGAAGCGAGTCGGGTCACGGGACGGTTCCGCGGAACGTTCGACGTACTGCATTCCCTTACCTACTTCGCGCCCGAGACGGAAGCCGCGCTCACCGGCGCGGGTCTCCGGCCGGGGCGCATGACGTACTTCGCGGGCCGCGCGGCGCCGATGGGCGCGGTGGGGCCCGGCGTGGTCGCGGCGACGTTCTACAACTTCAACCCCGAACTCGTCGCCCGCCACATCCCGCGCGCGTGGACGCTGGCCACGCCCGAAAAGATCATCGAGGCCCGGTTCGAGGCCGTCGACGCGACGCTGACCCGGCTGCTCGGCAAGGAGACGCTCGGTTCCGAAGAGGTCGCCGAAGCGGCGGAGCTCGCCCGCGAGGCGACCGGCGGCTGCCAGGTCGACGGCCGTCCCCTGTACGCCGGGCACGCGGGTCTCGACTGGCCGAGCGAGCCGCATCTCGTCCTTTGGCACGCCATCACCCTCCTGCGCGAGCATCGCGGCGACGGCCACATCGCCGCGCTCGTCGCCAACGGGCTCGACGGGCTCGCCGCCCTCGTCACGCACACCGCCACCGGCAAGGGGTTCCTGCCCGACGCGGCCAAGGCGTCCCGCGGCTGGAGCGACGAGCAGTGGGACGACGCGGCGGCGAAGCTTCGCGAGAAGGGCATCCTCGACGGCGGGGGCGGCCTGACCGAGGCCGGGAACGATCTTCGCGAACGGCTCGAAGTCGCCACGAACGCGGCGTCGACAGGGCCCTGGGAGCACCTCGGCGAGGAAAAGACGAAACGGCTTCACGAGCTGTGCGGACCTTTGAGCCGCCAGGCCGTCGAAGCGGGCGCTTTTCCCGCCAATGTGTTCTCTACGGGCCGATAATCACGCTATGTAGCGAAAATGGCCGCTCTGATTTCGCTTTGGGTAACGGAAGCGTGACTTTCACTTGATCGGCACTCATGATTTTTGTCGAATGCGTGTTCACCCAGCGGACTCGGGAGAAGCCACCGAACGAGTCATGTCACACTGGTCGAGGCCGAAATCTCCGCGGCCGACCCGTACTCACAGTGAGCAAGATGCCTCGCAAGCGAGTGAGGCCCTCCGCACACTGCGAAATACGGGTGGCCGGGGTTAATCCTGACGACCCTTGCAACGATGATGGAGACCGAGGATGGTCGTGGTGCTGTGCCTCGCTCTGTGAACTGTAGACAAAACGACATCTACAGAGCGCGCTTTGACCACTACGCCTCGTGACGCCATGATGTTCGAAGCACCACCGAGCCAAAACCGCGCGAACCCCCTCTCCGCGCACCGGGAGTAATGCGATGATGACCATGACCACCCTCGACACGCTGGCCGCCGGCGAGCTCGGCACCGGCAACGTCCGCACCTGGCTGATCGACAACATCATCCCCCTGGTGCTGCTGGCCGTCGCGCTCCTCCTGCTGTGGCTTGGCGGTGGCAAAGGGGACAACGCCGGTGTCATGCGCCGGCTCGCCGGTGTCGTGATCGCGCTGGCGATCATCGGCCTCGCGGTGAGCGGCGCCGGAGTCAACGTGGGCCAGTGGATCGCCGGCCTCTTCACAGGCTGAGGGCTCGCGTTGCGTATCCGGACCGATGACGAGGTTTACCGGGTCGATGCCGTGTGGCTCGGCCCGCCGAAAGCGACTTTTCCCTGGAGAGCCCGCTACGTCGCGTGGCTCGTCGGTATCCCGGTCTTCCTGCTCGTGCTCACCGTCGAACGGTGGGCGGGCTGGGGCTTCGGGTTCTTCTCGACCGCCTGGGCCTTCGTCGCCACAATTGTGATCACCCGATTGATCACGGCCAAGATCAGCCACGAGCGCCCGCTGGGCGCCGTGGCCGCGATGGCGGCGAAAGAGCTCAACACACCCAGAGAACGGACCACGGGCACAGGCGGCGCGGCCAGCGCCTCCCGCGTCCGGGTACGGGCGAACCGCCCGCTACCGAAGCACCGCAGGAGACGGCAGTACCAGCACCACGGCTACGGCGGCGGCGCCGGAGCTCAGGGAACACCACGAGCGCGTCGGAGCCGCCCTGCGGCTCGGGCCGGGAGGTAGTCGTTGTTCGGTCGCGGCGGAAGCCGAGGAAAACGTGATCGAGATCTGCAGCAAGGGGCCTGGCACCCGCCCCAGCAGGTCCGCTCCGCGCAGCCCAAGAAGGCCGGCAAGGGAAGGCGGCTGCCCGGCGAGGCGGCCATACCCTCCTATACCCCGTCCATCGCGGCGCGAAGCATCGACGGGCACCTGTTACGCACCGGTTATGAGGTCTATGCCTGGTATCGGCTCGCGCCGCAGCGCTGGTCGTTCCGGTCGGACTCGCAGCGCCGCGACCTGATCGCGGCCATCGCCGGGCAGTACGCGGAGCTCCAGGGCCGCTGGCTGCACCTGCGCGTGACCAACCGGCCGTACCCGATCCGCATGTGGGCCGAGGCCCACGTGCACAACGCCGTCGGCCGTCCTCAGGACGTCCAGGGCGCGCTGTCCTTCGACGACTATCTCATCGGCGAGCAGCAGCAGCTGATGGGCCGTTCGATGGCCGAAAAAGAGGTCTACCTCGGCGTCCAGGTGCAGACCCGGCGGATGATCGACCGCGCGGTCGAGAGCGCCGCCCCGGTGCTGCGCAAGGTTTTCCCGGAGGCCGTCGACGCCGAGCTGGCCGCGCTCGACTCCGAGGTCGAGCACCTCGACCAGGTGATCGGCTCGGCCGGCCTCGAAGGCCGTCCGGTGCACGCCGAGGAGATGTCCTGGCTGATGCACCGTTCGTGCTCGCTGGGCCTGCCCGCGCCGCGCAACATGCCCGCGGTACCCGGCGCGGCCTGGGAGCCCGAGGACCTCGCCAGCTTCACCGACGCGGCGGATTTCCACGCCGAGCCGTACGCGCCGACGGTCACCGTCCGCGGTCGCACGGGGTCGAACGCCGGGGTCTCCCGGCATCTCGCCGTCCTCACCGTCGGCCAGATGCACGGCCTGCAGATCCCCGAGGTCGACGACCCGTGGATCCAGCACGCGGACCGGCTGCCCGCCGCGGTCGAGGTGTCCGCGCGGATCTACGTCCGGCGGCCGGAAGAGGTCGCCGGCGAGCTGCAACGCCAGATGAACAAGGTCCGCTCGCAGGTCAAGCACTACACCGACGAGCACGAGCTGGAGCCGCCGCAGTCGCTGGCGCGCCAGGCGGGCCGGGTGCTGGAGATCGACGACGAGATGACGTCGGGCTTCACCGCGCTGGCCACCCGGGTGCGGTCGTGGTGGCGGCTCGCGGTGTCCGGGCCGACGGAGCGGGACGCGTTGCGCCTCGCCCAGCAGCTTCTCGACCTCTACAAGCCGAAGATCGCCGTCGAGCATCCCGAGGCCCAGTACGCGCTCGCCCGGGAGTTCATCCCCGGCGAGCCGCTGGCTTCGGCGGCGTACATGCGCCGCGGTTCGGTCGTGTGGGCGGCGTCGTCCGTGCCGACCGCGACGGCCGAGGTGGGCGACCGCCGCGGCATCCTGCTCGGCGAGACGGTGACCGCGACCCGGCGCCCGGTGGCGTGGGACCCGTGGATGGCGCAGGAGATCCGCGACGGTTCCGGGCTGACCGCGATGGTCGCCGGTCTCGGTGGCGGTAAGTCGTTCCTCGGCGGCGGCATCGTCTACAAGACGCTCCGCGCGGGCGCGCACTGGACGATCCTCGACCCTTCGGGCCCGCTGTCGCGTCTGTGCGACCTGCCCGAGCTGCGTCCGTACGCGCGGCCGATCAACCTGCTCAACGCGCAGCCCGGCATCCTCAACCCGTACCGCGTGGTCGCCGAGCCGCAGCTCGAGCACTTCATGGACGAGGACGACCCCGAGCGCTCGTGGCGGCGGGAGAAGGCCCTCGCGGGCGCGACGCGCCGCCGTCTCGTCCTCGACGTCCTCACCGGCGTCCTGCCGTACGAGGTCTCGCGGATGGCGCAGACCCGGATCGTGCTGCTGCGCGCGGTCCGCGCGGTCGGCGGCCGGTTCGACGCCGACCCCGGCCAAGTCATCGACGCGCTGCGGCGGGACTCCAGCGAGCACCACGAGCACGCCGTCGTCGTCGCGGACTTCCTCGACGAGATGCGCGAGCGGATGGCGCTGCTCATCCCGGAGAGCGACGCGGACCCGTACGCCGAGACCCGCGACGACCGGATGACCGTGCTGACCATGGCGGGGCTGACCCTGCCCAAGGACGGTGTCCCGCGCGAGTACTGGACGGACGCGGAATCCCTCGGCGTCGAGATGCTGAACCTCGCCGCGTGGCTGACGCAGCGGTCGGTGTACGAGAAGCCGAAGGAACTGCGCAAGGGCGTCTGGATCGACGAGGCGTTCTTCCTCTCCGAGGTCCCGACCGGCCGCGTGCTGATGAACCGCTTCGCGCGTGACTCGCGAAAGTGGAACGTCCGTGTCCTGCTGTCCTCGCAGATCCCCGCGGACTTCCTGAAGATCCAGGGTTTCGTGGCGCTGCTGGACTCGGTGTTCGTCGGCCGCCTCGACGACGACGACGCCCAGGCCGACGCGCTGCGCCTGCTGAAGGTCCCGGTCGGCGTCGGTTACGAACAGGTCGTCGCGGCGCTGGGCCGCCGCCCCGGTTCGTCACGCGATCTCCAGCGCGACGTCGAGCCGCGGCAGTTCATCTTCGGTGACGGCGCCGGCGGTGTGGAGCGGATCCGCGTCGACTTCTCCGGCCCGCACCTGGAGCACCTGCGCCGGGTCATGGACACCACGCCGGGTTCACCCGACGCCAAACCGTCCAGGCCGGGCAACGAGCTCGCCGTCCCGGCGGAGAAGCCGTTCGTGGCGTCGCCGCCGGAAGAGGACGACTTCGAGCTCGAAGAGGACCTCGAACTCGCGGCCGAACTCGAGGTCGGCCTCACCGACGAGCAGATGCTGGGCGCCCCGGACCCGCTCGCCGCGGAGACGGGCGAGGTCCAGGGAGCCGTCCAAAATGGACACAACGGTAGCGGGGGTCAAGGCGAGCACGCGCGCGCCGGCAAGGGTGGCACCGGCAGGGATGCCGCATGAACACGGTGTTCACCCTGGCGTTCGTTCTCGCGTTCGCCGCCGGTTGGCACGCGCTGCGCCGCCGTCTCAAAGAGGGGCCGCGGCCGGGCAAGACCAGACCCAGCCGCCGGGCGACGATGTTCGTCGTCATGGTGATCCTGGGCCTTCAGGCCGTGGCGACCGCTCCGGCGGCGTCGGCCGCGGCCTGTGGTGAGGCCCCGAACCCGGAACGTCCCGGCGCGGGCATGGTCGGCGCGCTCGACCCGCCAGCCACCGCTCGCGGTGAAGGCGGCAGCCCGTACAACGTCTACGGGTACGCCGGACACGTCTGGGACACCTTCGAAACCGACTGCGGCCCGCTCGCGGGCATCACCTCGCCCAACTCGACCATCGACACCTGGGCGGGCAACCAGCTGTTCAACATCGGCAAGAACATCGTCGGTGCGACCAACTCGCTGCACTACACCGTGTTGCAGGGCAGCCTGCTCAGCCCGCTGTACAACGCCGTCAAGGCCGGGGCCGAGAAGGTCTACAACAACATCTACGCGCAGTTGTTCGGCCTGGCCGCGCTGATCATGTCGATCATGTTGTTCCGCAACATCTGGCGCGGCGATCTCGCGGCGGTCAGCAAACGGGCGCTGTACGGCCTCGCCGCGGTCTGGCTGGCCGCGTCCTCCTTGGCACTGCTGAGATTCCTCGATCCGATCGACAACGCGATCGTGCAGACCACGACCAACATCCAGGCCGGGTTCATCGACGAGGCCAAGACCCCGCCGCCGTCCCAGCCGCAGCCGCCCGCGGCACAGCCGTGCCAGGCGACTCCGGAGGCCGTGGCCGCCCGCCAGCCGTGGGACCGGGTCCCGACCGAACTGCATTGCCGGGTCGTCTACGACAACTGGCTCCGCGGCGAATTCGGCAGCCCGGACTCGCCGCAGGCGATCCAGTACGGCCCCGCTCTCCTGGACGCGCGGGCCTTCACCTGGGGTCAGATCCAGCAGGGCGGGGACGCCGACGCCGCGCTGGTCGACTCCAAGAAGGCGGCGTTCAAGGACATCTCCACCAAGCTCGGCCCGGCGACCGGGTACTTCACCGGTGAGGACGGCAGCCGCGTCGGCGCCGGCTTCCTTTCGCTGGGCCAGGGAATCTTCTACTCGCTGTTCCAGCTGCTGGCCAAGGCCACGGTGCTGCTCGCGCAGGTGCTGATCAGGATCTTCGTCCTGACGGCTCCGTTGATCGGCCTGATCGCGCTGCTCCAGCCCCAGATCATGCAGCGCATCCTGAAGGTGGTCGGCGCGGTCGCCTTCAACCTCATGGTGCTCTCGGTGCTGGCCGGCGTGCACACCCTCCTGCTGGAGGCCATCTTCACCGCGGGGAACTCGCTGTCCCTGCTGACGAAGATGGCGCTGGCCGCGATCATCACCGTCCTGCTGTTCATGGTCGGCCGTCCGGTGCGGCGGCTGTGGCAGATGGTCGAGATGTCCGTCGGCATGGTCGGCGGCGCGATGCCGTCACCGCGCGGGGGACTCTTCTCCCGCTTCCGCAAGAAGAATAACGAGCCGACCCCGCAGGACGCGTTCTGGCAGAACGTCCGCGACACCGACGACGTCGTCGACGGCGAACTGCGCGGTCCCGTGGGCGCGACGGTCGGCGGCGGGCGGTTCCGGCCCGAGGCGACGATCTTCGCCAGCTCCCAGCGGCTCGACAACGGTTCCGGCGCGATCCGCCCCGCGGCGGCCTGGTCGGGAGCGCCGTGGCCGGGTGCGGTCGGCGGTGGCGGCGGGATGCCCGCGCTGCCCGCCGGTGGTGGCGGAGGCGTTCCCGTGTTCGGCCAGTACAACCCGTCCGCGGGCAATCCCGGAGACTCGATGTTCACCTCCGGTGGGCGGAGCCCGATCCAGGTACCGAGCCGCCGGGTCGACACCTCACCGGTCGCCGACCGGCGCTGGAGCGACGAACCCGAGCCGGTCGTGGTGCCGTCGCGGATGAACTCCGCGGGCGGCGGTTACGCCATCCCCGACCAGACGGGCGCCGTGCCGGTGCAACCGGGACCGTCGACGCCGCGTCCGCGCCGTGTCGACCCCGAAGTCGTCGCGGGGAAGCCGGTCTTCGTGCTGTACCGGCCGTCGCGCGGGCTCGAGGTCCGCGAGGAAGTCCGCGACACAGACCACGCAGTGGGCCGGTGACCCATGCCGATCCGGACCAACCGCGGGCGCACCGCGGTCTACCGCAGACTGTGGGGCTGGCCGTTGCGCTCGCCCCGCCACCTCGTCGGCACGCTGGTGATCCTCGCGGTCGTGCTCACCGCCTTGGGCATTCTGCTGCCCAAGGCCATCGGAAAACCGGGACCGACGGCCGCCGGGCCGGGTTCCTCGGCGACAGCCACCTCACGCCCCGGCGTCGCGGCGCCGGTGACCGTGACGTCGACGTTGCCGCCGAGGCTCACCAGCCAGCCACCGCCGTCTTCCGCGCCACCTGACCAGGACGGTATCCGGGTCGCCAAGAATTGGGTGACGGCATGGGCGAACCATCCAGACGGTACGACGACCGAGCAATGGCTGAGCGGCTTGAAGCCGTACACCACCGAGGAGTACCTCGCCGGGGAACTGACGACGGTGGACCCCGCGAACATCAAGGCGACCAGGGTGGCCGGGGAGCCGCAGGTCGTCTCCTCGCTCGCCGGGTCGATGGAAGTCGACGTACCCACGGACGGGCCCAGGGTCCGGGTCACCGTCGTCAAGACGAACCCGGGATGGCGGGTCACCAAGTTCACCCAAGCGGGCTGACCCGATGAAGATCGGGCTCATCGTCGGTGTGCTGATCACCGCGGTCTTCGCCGCGGTGGTCACCACGAGCACGGTCACCAAGGTGGTGACCGACCATGTGGAGGCGCAGTCGGGCGGGATCGTCAAGACCTCGTGCGACGCGTCGATCGGGCCGACCCTGCCGGGACAGACCGATCGCGGCTCTTCGGACATCAACAAGCTGGACGAAGAGCAGAAGGGGATCGTCGCGCTGATCATCTCGATCGGCAAGCAGCGGTCGCTGTCCCCGCGCGCGTGGCAGGTGGCGATCCAGGCCGGGATGACCGAGTCCAAGCTGCGGAACCTGACCTACGGCGACCGCGACTCGCTCGGCATCTTCCAGATGCGGCCGTCGATGGGCTGGGGCACCGTCGCCCAGGTCACCGACCCGCCGTACCAGGTCAACAAGTTCTACGACGTGCTGCTCGCGGTGCCGGACTGGGAGAACATGCGGCCCGGCGACGCCGCGCAGCGCGTCGAGCGCTCCGGCTTCCCCGACCGGTACCACAACTGGGAGCCGATGGCCGCGCTCCTCGTGCAGAACGAGGGCCAGATCGTCGACGTCGTCGGCTGCGGCACGAGCGTCGGCAGCGTGGTGCCGCCGAGTCAGGCGTCCGCGCAGGCCATCAAGTTCGCCCTCGCCGAGCAGGGAAAGCCGTACGTCTGGGGCGCCACCGGGCCGAACAGCTACGACTGTTCCGGGCTGATGCTGCGGGCCTACGAGTCGGCCGGGATCATCCTGCCGCGCGTTTCCCGCGACCAGTACAAGGCGGGCGCGATGCTGCCGGTGCGGCAGGCGCAACCGGGTGACCTGCTGTTCCTCGCCACCGTGCCGTCGAACCCGGCGACCATCCACCACGTGATGATGTACCTGGGCGACGGCAAGATCGTCGAAGCGCAGCAGACCGGGGTGCCGGTGCACATCCGCGACTTCTCCTTCGACGAGGCCGAAGTGGTCGCGCAGGCGGTCCGTCCTGGCGTTTAGCATGGTGAGCGCGTGGTATCGCGATCGCGGGACCATCGGATTCACCCGAAGTGGCGGCCTGTCCACCGGCACGCGGCCGCACACTGGCAGAGGATGAAGAACGTGGCACGGAAATTCGGAAGGCGAGGCAAGCCCGCGGCGGGAGGCGGCCCGGAGGTCGATCCCCGCGATCTTTTCGGTACCGCCCAGCCCGCGCGGCAGGCGGCGCGGCCGGCGTCGAGCACCCCGCTCGCCGACCAGCTGAACCAGGGCTGGCCGGGCGTCGATCCCGGTTACGTCGTGTTGCCGCGTTCGCTGGCCGAGGGGATGTCGCTGCCCTGGCAGCAGCAGATGGCCGCCCTGCTCGCCCAGTTCCACCAGGAGAACGCCCGGCTCGCCTGGCCGATCTACCGGGTCGTCCCGTCGCGCTACGAAAAGCTCGTCGATCTCGACGAGGAGCAGCTGGCGGAGGCCGGCTACCTGGTCGAGATGGACACCGAGGGCGAGATGGTCTACCGCGAGCGCAGCGGACGGAAGGTCGAAGACCCGGCGAACACCACGGTGCTCGTCTCCTGCCTCGATCCGATCCCGAAGCCGGCGCAGCGTCCGGCGCCCCCGGCGCCTTCGCAGACCGCGCCGCCCGCGACCGGGCAGCCGCCGCGCGCTCCGGCGCCGATGAACATCGGGCCCGCGCCGGTGTGGCGTACGGTCGCGCCGCCTCCGGGACCGCCCGCGCCGCCGCTGCCAGGCAATCAGGGGATTGCTCCTCAGGCGCCGGCCCCGCAGGCACCAGCGCCTCAGTCACCTGCGTCCCAGGCGCCCGCTCCTCAGGCGCCCGCGCCTCAGGCACCGTTGGCCCAGCCGCCGGTGTCCCAGCCGCCGCTGCCTCAGCCCACCCGGACACAATCCTCGCCCGGGAACCACACGCCGCCGCCTCCGCCGGTGAGCGCGCCTCCCGCCACCCCGGAGGCCCCGGCCACAGCCGCGCCGTCGCAGGCCGAACCGGAGCCGCCCGTGACGCCGCCGTCGTCCGCGATGCCCTCGGCTCCTCCGTTGACGCAGCCGGTGTCGCCTCCGCCGGGAATCCCCGTGGCGCCCGAACCGGCGACCCCGCCGCGCGGCGTCCCGATGCACCGGGGCTGGTTCGACGAACTCGGCGAGAACGTGCCGGAAAGCTCGAAGGTCGACCCGCCCGAGGGCGGCGAGTTCGGCCCGACCGGCGATCCCACGGAGATCCCCTACCGCTATCGCAAGTGATGACAGGACGTCCGGGTGATGTCAGGCTTGACGTATGTCGAGCGACCCGAACCCGGATCAGGGCTGGTACTTCAACACCAAGACGAACCAGGTCGAGCACCTGGAACGAGGCCGGAGCATCGACCTCCTCGGCCCGTACCCGGACGAGGCGACGGCCAGGCGCGCCCTGGAGATCGCCAAGGAACGCACCAGGCAGGCCGACGCCGAAGACGCCAAGTGGAACGGCGACTGATCGCTGGTCCGTGAAGGCCTCCTTGAGGGACCCAGAGTCCCTCAAGGAGGCCTTCACGGACTTTCGGCGAGGGACTCAGGCGTCCTGAGCGGCCAACGCCGGCCCCAGCACGAACTCCGGGTCCACCTGCGCGGTGAGGTCTTCCCCGGCCCGCCCACTGCCCCAAGCCCGCGCGTTGCGAAGGTGGAACTCGACGCCTTGCCGCTGGTAGCGCGCCCAATCGCGCTGCTCGCCGTCGACGGTCGCGAGCATCGAGTCCAGCGTCGTGAGGTTGTGCGCCTCGAGTTCGCCGATCGGGCGTGCGCGGCCGCGTTCGGCGGCGCGGACGTGCCGCGAGTTCTCCATCCAGCCCAGCAGGGCGTCGCCGACCTCTTCGCGCAGGAACTCGATGTCCTCGTCCTCGGTCACCTTGTTGCCCACGACGACCAGCCGCACGCCGAAGTCCCGTGCGTAGTCGGCGTACTGCCGGTACACACCGACGCTGCGCACGGTCGGCTCGCATACCAGGAACGTCACGTCGAACCGCGTGAACAGCCCGGACGCGAACGCGTCGGCGCCGGCGGTCATGTCCATGACCACGTATTCGCCCGCGTCGTCGATCATGTGGTTCAGCAGGAGCTCCGCCGCGCCGACCTTCGAGTGATAGCAGGCGACGCCGAGGTCGTCCTCGTCGAACTGCCCGGTGACGCCGAGCCGCACACCGCCGAATTCGCGGAAGCAGGCCTGGAAGATCGGGTTGTCCTCGAACGGCCGGACCAGCCGCGACCCGCGCCCCGGCGGCGTCGTCTTGATCATCGAGGCGGCGTCCGCGATCCGCGGGTTGTCGCCGCGCAGGTACTCCTTGATCAGGCCCATGTTGTCGCCCAGCGTCGGCCACGCGATGGCCTCTTCCTCGCTCGCGCCGAGCGCGACGGCGAGGTGCTGGTTGATGTCCGCGTCGATCGCCAGAACCGGTTTCCCGCCGCCGGCCAGGTACGCGGTGAACAGCGACGCCAGCGTGGTCTTCCCGCTGCCGCCCTTCCCGACGAACGCGATCTTCACGCCACGGCCCTTCCTGTCGTTTTGAAAAGGGTATCGGTTTTCATTTCGGTCGGTAACGTACACCCGACCGGCCCGCACCCGAACGGGCGATCAACGGCGCCGGATCGGGATAGGGTTGGGTGGTGCCTCCACTCGTGATCAGGACACACGCGGCAGGAGGGGACTTCGGTCACCTTCGAGCCGAGTTCTCGCTGCCGGAGTCGTTCGGGCCCGACGTGCTCGCCGAGGCGGAGGCGGCGGTCGTCGACCCGCTCGAATCGGCGGGGGAACGTGAGGACGCCACCGGTCTGCCCTTCGTCACCATCGATCCGCCCGGTGCCAAGGACCTCGACCAGGCGGTTCTGGTCGAACGCGTCGCGGGCGGCGGGTTCCGGGTCCACTACGCGATCGCCGACCTGGCCGCGTTCATCCCGCCGGGTGGCGCGCTCGACAAAGAGGCGCGTCGGCGCGGGCAGACGCTCTATCTGCCCGACGGGAACGTCCCGCTCCATCCGCCGGTGTTGTCCGAGGGTGCGGCGAGCCTGCTGCCGGGGGAGACCCGGCCCGCGGTGCTGTGGACGATCGACGTCGACGCGAGCGGTGAGCCGACGGCGACCAACGTCCGCCGGGCGCTGGTCCGGTCCACCGAACAGTTCGACTACGAGACCGTCCAGGCGGCGATCGACGCGGGTGACCCGCATCCCTCGGTCGCCGCGCTTCCGGAGCTGGGCCGTCTGCGCCGCGAACTCGCGATCCGCCGCGGCGCGGTGGAGCTGCAGCTGCCGGAGCAGGAGATCAGCGGCGATCCCGACGGCGGCTGGGCGCTGATCCAGCGCCCGCGCAACGACGTCGACGCGTGGAACGCCGAGATCTCGCTGCTCACCGGCATGGCCGCGGCGAAGATCATGATCCGCGCCGGGATCGGGGTTCTGCGCACGCTGCCCCAGCCCGACGCCGAAGCGATCGAATGGCTGCGCCGGTCCGCGCAGGCGCTGAACATCGACTGGCCCGAGGGCAAGAGCGTGTCGGAGTTCCTGGCCGCGCTCGACCCCGGCCAGCCCGCGTCCATGGCGCTTTTCGCCGACACCACCAGGCTTCTGCGCGGCGCCGGATACACCGCCTTCGACGGCGAACTGCCCGCCTTGACCACGCACGCCGGGATCGGCGGCGCGTATGCCCACGTCACCGCGCCGATCCGGCGGCTGGTCGACCGGTTCGCCACCGAGATCTGTCTCGCCGTAAGCGCGGGCCGGGAAGTGCCGGAGTGGGTTCGCGCGGCGCTTTCGGAGGTGCCGGAGCAGATGACCGCGTCCGACACCCTGGCGGCGAAGGTCGAACGCGCCTGCATCGACCAGGTCGAGGCGTGGGTCATGGCCGAGCACATCGGTGAGGAGTTCGACGCGATCGTGCTGCGGGCCGACGAGACCAAGTCGGAGATCCTGATCGAGAATCCGCCGGTGATGGGCAAGTGCGCGGGCGAGAAGCCGCCGGAAGGCGAGCGGATCCGCGTCCGGCTCACGGCGGTGGACGTCGACAAGCGGAAACTGTCCTTCGAGCGCGCATGATCGACGATCTCGGCGAAGTCGTCCCGCTGCGCGAACCGGCGTCGCGCGTGGTGTCGCTCGTGCCGTCGCTCACCGAGGCCGTCGAGGTGAGCGCGCCGGGACGGCTCGCGGGCGCCACGGACTACTGCACCCATCCGTTCGATCTGGACGTCCCGCGGGTGGGCGGCTCGAAGTACCCGAACGTGGACAGGGTGCTCGAACTCGAGCCGGATCTGGTGCTGGCCAACTCCGAGGAGAACCGGCCGGAAGACGTGGAACGCCTACGTGCCAACGGGATCCCGGTCTGGGTGATGGAGGCGTCGGCGACCGTGCCCGGCGCGCTCGCGTCGATCCGGCGGATCCTGACGCAGGCCTACGACCTCGCCGAACCGGAGTGGCTGGTCGAGGCGGAGGAGATCTGGCGGGAGACGTTGCCGGAGCGGTTCCGCGCGGTCGTGCCGGTCTGGCGGAAGCCGTGGATCGTGCTCGGCAGGGACACCTTCGGCGGCGACGTCCTGCATCGCGTCGGGATCGGCAACGTCTACGCGGACCACGAAGAACGCTACCCGCGCCCGAAGCTCGACGAGCTCCAAGCGCGCTTCGCGGACGGAGACGCGAACCTGCTGGTGCTGCCCGACGAGCCTTACGAGTTCACCGCGGACGACGGCCCCGAAGCGTTCCCCGGCGCGAAGCACGTCCTGGTCTCCGGCCGCTACTTGACCTGGTACGGCCCTTCGCTCGTCGACGCGCACGCCCACCTCACGCATTTAGTCCTCTGAATGCGGTAGAGCGCATCCAGAGGACTAAATGCGGGCAGGTCAGAGGGTGAGACCGGTCAGGACGGTGACGCGTTCCTCGGTGAAGTCCGCCATCGCCGACGCGGGGCCCTCGCGGCCGACGCCGGAGTCCTTCACCCCGCCGTAGGGCATCTGGTCGGCCCGGAAGCTCGGCACGTCGCCGACGAGCACACCGCCGACACGCAGCTTCGCGGACACGTCGAACGCCGTCGGCAGGTCGCGCGTGAACACGCCCGCCTGCAGGCCGAAGCGCGAGTCGTTGATCCGGCGCACCCCGTCCTCCACCGACTCCACGCGCGTGATCGACACGACCGGCCCGAAGACCTCGTCGGCCATCACCGACGCGTCCTCCGGCACGTTCGCGAGCACCGTCGGCTCGACGGTGGCGCCGTCACGCTTGCCGCCGGTCAGTAGTTCGCCGCCCGCCTCGACGGCCGCCGTGATCCACGACTCCACCCGGGAAGCGGCGTCGGTGTTGATCAGCGGTCCGACGTCCACGCCGTCCGTTCGCGGGTTGCCGGTCCCGAGCGCGCGCACCTGCTCCAGCACCTTCGCCCGGAGCTCGTCGTAGACGTCGGCGTGTGCGTACACACGCTGCACCGAGATGCACGACTGCCCGGCCTGGTACATCGCGAACGTCGCGATCCGCTGCGCCGCGAAGTCCAGATCCGTCCAATCAGGACAGACGAGCACCGCCGCGTTGCCGCCGAGTTCGAGCGCGACGTGCTTGCGCGGCACGCTGTCCCGGATACCCCAGCCCACCGGCACGGAACCGGTGAACGACACGACCGGCAGCCGCGGGTCCGAAACCAACTTGGCCGATTCCTCGTTGCTCACCGGGAGGATCGACCAGCTCCCGGCCGGCAGATCGGTCTCGGCGAGGATCTCACCGAGCAGCAGCGCGGTCAGCGGCGTCGCGGGCGCGGGCTTGAGCACGATCGGCGCGCCGACCGCGATCGCAGGCGCGACCTTGTGCGCCACCAAGTTCAGCGGGAAGTTGAACGGCGTGATGCCCAGCACCGGACCCTTCGGCACCCGGCGCACGAGTGCGAGCCGTCCGGTGCCGCCCGGGTCGGTGTCGAGACGCTGCAGGTCGCCGGAGAACCGGCGGGCCTCCTCGGCGGCCCAGCGGAACGTCGACGCCGCGCGCCCGACTTCGCCGCGCGCCCATTTGAGCGGCTTGCCCGACTCGGCGGTGATCAGCTGCGCCAGCTCTTCGGACCGTTCACCCAAAACTCGGGACACGTGGTCCAACGCGCCCGCCCGGACGTGCGCGGGCAGCGTCGCGAACTCGTCCTGGACGTCGTGCGCCGCCTGCACGGCGGTCTCGATGTCCGAAGTGGACGGAACGTGGTGCGAGCCCGCCTCGCTTTCGTCGAAGGAGTGACGGACGACGACGGTCTCGTCGCTGGTGACCGGTTTCCCGGCTACCCAGAAAGGAAATGTGGTCACTTGGCGGCCTCCGTACGGACAGCGTGCTCGAGAACGGTCAAGCCCTCATCGAGCAGTTCGGTGGACAGGGACAGCGGCGGCAGCAGGCGGACGACGTTGCCGTAGGTGCCGCAGGTGAGGACGACGACGCCGGCTTGGTGGCAGGCCTGTGCGATCCGCTTGGTCAGGTCCGCGTCGGGTTCGGTGGTGCCGGGCTTCACGAACTCGGCGGCCAGCATCGCGCCTCGGCCGCGGACGTCACCGATCACGCCGGTCTCCTCGGCCAGCGCCCGCAGCCGCGGCAGCACTGTGCTCTCGATGCGCTTCGCCGACGCCGCGAGGTTCTCCTGGCGCATGACCTCGATCGAGCCGAGCGCCGCGGCGCACGCGATCGGGTTACCGCCGTAGGTTCCGCCGAGCCCGCCCGGGCCGACGGCGTCGAGCAGTTCCGCGCGGCCGGTGACGGCGGCGAGCGGCAGCCCGCCCGCGATGCCCTTGGCGGTGGCGATCAGGTCGGGGACGACGTCTTCGTGCGTGGACGCGAACCACTCGCCGGTGCGGCAGAAGCCGGTCTGCACCTCGTCAGCGACGAACACGACGCCGTTTTCGGTGCACCAGCGGGAAAGCGCGGGCAGGAAACCGGGGGCGGGCTCGATGAACCCGCCCTCACCCTGCACCGGTTCGAGCACTACGGCCGCGACCTGGTCGCCACCGATCTGCTTCTCGATGCGGTCGATGGCGATCCGCGCCGCCTCGGGACCGGACAGCCCGTCGCGATACGGGTACGAGCCGGGAACGCGGTAGACCTCGGGCGCGAACGGGCCGAAACCGTGCTTGTAGGGGATGGACTTCGCGGTCAGCGCCATCGTCAGGTTCGTGCGGCCGTGGTAGGCGTGGTCGAAGACGACGACGGCCTGTCGCCCGGTCGCCGCGCGGGCGATCTTCACCGCGTTCTCGACGGCTTCGGCGCCGGAGTTGAACAGCACGGAACGCTTCTCATGGGTGCCCGGCGTCAGCTTGTCGAGTGCTTCGCACACCTCGACGTACCCCTCGTACGGCGTGACCATGAAACACGTGTGCGTGAACCGGCCCACCTGCTCACGGACGCGGTCCACGACGGCGGGCACTGCGTGGCCGACGTTGGTCACCGCGATACCGGAACCGAAGTCGATCAGGACGTTGCCGTCGGCGTCGGTGAGCAGGCCACCCTCGGCCGAGGTGACGTAGACGGGCAGCACCGAACTCACGCCCGCGGCGACGACGGCGGCGCGTCGCTCCTGCAGGGCGCGCGAGGCGGGGCCGGGGATCTCGGTGCGCAGCCTGCGCTGGGTTTCGGTGGTGACGGTCACGGCCAGACTCCTGCGGACGCGAGGGACGGGGTCGCCCTCCAGGATGGGAGCCCGCCCGGCCCGCGTCAGCTCGACATCTTGTCGATATCGAGGCGTAGAGTTGGACAACATGGCACTGACCCTCGCCGCACTGGTGGCCGAGCGCCCGCTCGGCCTGCGGGTGCGCGCGGCCGAGACGGGGCTCGAGCGGGCGATCGGCTGGGTGCACCCCACCGAACTGACCGATCCGCAGGCCTTCCTCGAAGGTGGCGAACTGCTGCTGACCACCGGTCTCGCCCTCGATGAGACCACGTCCCCCGGGTACATACGGCGGCTCGTCGACGCCGGCGTGGCGGGGCTCGGTTTCGGAGTCGGGCTCAGCCACGAGAGCATTCCTCAGTCGCTTGTGGACACCGCGGACGAGGTCGGGCTGCCGGTGCTCGAAGTGCCGAGGAAGACACCGTTCATCGCGATCACGCGGGCGGTCTCCCGCGCGGTCGCCGCCGACGAATACGCCTCGCTCGTGCGCACCGGCAAGGGCCAGCAGGAGCTGACCAGGACGGCCGTCGGCAAGGGCGGGCCCGGTGGCGTGGTGCGCAAACTGGCGAAACTGGTCGACGGCTGGGTGCTCCTGCTCGACTCGTCCGGTGCGGTCACTGAGGCTTCGCCTTCCGCGAGACCCTTCGCCGACGGACTCCAGGATGACTTCGCGCGGCTGCGCGCGGGCACGCTGGTGACGGTGGCGGGGGAGTACGAGGTCGTCCTGCAGACGCTCGACACCCGTGCCCGGGGCGTGCTCGCCGTCGGCTCCCGTGAGCCGCTCGATGCCGCGGGCCAGCACATCGTCAATACCGCGGTGTCGTTGCTTTCCCTTGCCCTGGAACAGAACCGTGAGCACGTGGACGCCGTGCGGCGGCTGCGGTCAGGGCTGTGTGACCTGCTTGCCGCGGGGCAAACCGAACTCGCCACGCGCACGATGAAGTCGCTCTGGGGCGGTGTGCCGGAAGCGCCGTGGTCCGTGCTTGCCGTCGCCGGTCCCGCCACCGCCCGCCGCTCGCTCGCCGACGCGCTCGACGCGGAAGTGGCCGGAGACAAGGCGTTCTTCGGCGAGTCCGGGGCGTTCGTGATCGCGCTCGGCGACGTGGAGACCGTCGCCCGGCAGGCTTCCCGGATCGGCGGGCTGCACGCCGGGCTGTCCGATCTGGTTTCCACAGTGGACTTCCCGACGGGGCTCCGGCAGGCGAAACAGGCGGCGGAAGCGGCGAAGGCCGAGCGTTCGCCGTTGGTCCGGTTCGCCGAACACGCCGGGCGCGGCTTCCTGGAGATGGTCGATTCCCAAGCGGCGCAAGCGTTTTCGGACAGTCTGCTGGCGCCGCTGCGGCACCATGACGAGACCGGCCGTGGCGAGCTCGTCGCGTCGCTGACCTGCTGGCTCCAACACCACGGCCACTGGGATCTGGCGTCCGCGCGGCTCGGCGTCCACCGGCACACCTTGCGCAACCGTATGCGCAAGGTCGCCGAACTGACCGGCCGTGATCTCGATTCCCCCGGGGTGCGCGCCGAATTCTGGCTCGCGTTGCAGGTCAGCGGGGGCTGAAGGACGCTTTCCCCGCATGCGACGCGGTGAAGGGCGCTTTTCCCACATCTGATGCGGGTATGGCGTCCTTCAGCGCTCGGACCTGACCAGGGCGATCGGCGAGTCTCCGCAGCGTCGCAGGTGCGTGCCGGTCTCCGTCGTGACCGGCTCCGCACCGGCGGACCACCAGGCCGGGACGTCGACGTCGCGGACCAGCGATCCGGTCGCCTGGCGCGCGTTGTTCGACACGATCACGCGGCCCTGCGCGTTGACCAGCGCCGCGCGGCCGCCGAGCGCGCGCAGTTTCAGCTGCAGCAGGCGCTCGACCTCGCGCACGTAGATGTCCGCGCCGACGACCCCCGCGAACTCTCCGTCGCGCTGGACGGGAACCGTGAAGGTCAGCGTGTACTCGTCGGTGCAGAGGTAGTCGACGTACGGGCCGTTGATATGGCGGCGGCCGGTGTCACGCGGGACGGTGAACCACGATTGCCTGGTGTAGTCCAGGAAGTTCTCGCTGCCCGGATCGAGGCTGATGACCAGTTGCGCCGGCTCGGCGTCCCCGGTCTCGGTCCACCATTCGAAGCCGAATTCCTGATCGGCCAGCGCGTTCGGCGCACTGATGAACCCGGCGCCGACGACCAGGCCGCCGAGGACGTCGAAGACCTGCGGCCGGAGGCGGGGCAGGTCTTCGGCGGTGGCATCGGTGGAGGCGGCCAGGAGCCCCTCGGCGCCGGCCAGCAGCGGCTTGAGCCGGCCGAAGACGTCCTCGACCAGGGTGGATACCTGTTCGACGACCTCGGAACCGGCGGACGGTGTGTCGTTCACGATGCTCACCTCGGATGCGCGGATGCCGCAGCTTAAGGGGCCAGAAGGTCTAAATGCACGTCCGCCAGCCGGTCTATCGCTTCGAGGATGTGCTCCTCGGTGAGCTTTCTGGCCAGCTCGCCGTCTCCCTGCGCGATGGCGGCGGCGATCGCGCGGTGTTCGGCGTAGGCGTTCTCACGGGTGCCGTGCGGCTCGAGCGGCAGCCACAGCAAACCGCCTCGTTCGCTCTGCAACTGCACTTCTTCCCTGGTCAGCCGTGGCGATTGGGCGGCCGCGGCGACTTCGAGATGGAACTGGCGCTCGGCGCGCGACGCCTCCGCGCCGGTGGCCGTGCGGATGTCCTCGGTCGCCAGTTCGAGCCGCTCGATGTCCTCGGGCGAACTCCGCTCGGCGGCGAGTTTGGCCGCGGCGCCCGCGATGGCGAGGTAGTGATCGCCGACGTCGCGAAGCTCGGACAGCGAAACCGTGCGAAGGCGCTCTCGCCACGAAGCGGCCGAAGGGTTGGCAGGCGTCTTCACGAAGCTTCCGCCGCCTCGGCCGCGTCGCGTCTCGACAAGGCCCTGCTGTCGCAAGGCCACGAGCGCTTCGCGGACCGTCACGGTGGAGACGCCGAACTGGGCGGCCAGCTCGGCTTCGCTCGGCAGCTGCTCCGAGTCGGCCAGCAGCCCGAGAGTGATGGCGTCGACCAGCCGCGCGGTGACCGCTTCCGCCCGGCCGATCTGGTCGAGCGGAGCGAACATCGCTGATCGCGCGCTGTGCGACATCCCCTTACGCATGGTGGCCCTTCGCCCGTACCGCTACCCGATGGAAGCAATCTTGCCCCATCGTCTTGTCATTTAACATATGGACTTATATGTTTTAGCGACCTTGCCGCCCCACAAGGGAGCAAGGGACCTTTGCTATCGCCTCACGCCCCCAGGCCCAGTAGCCAGGAGCTCTCGTGCAGCAGTTGAAGCACTTCATCGGCGGTGAGTACACCGGATCCGCGTCGGGCCAGGTCGCCGACGTCGTCGATCCCGTCACCGGCCGCCCGTATCGCACCGCCGCCGTCGCCGGCCCCGAAGACGTCGACCGCGCGCTCCAGGTCGCGGCCGCCGCCTTCGAAACCTGGCGCGACACCACGCCCGCGCAGCGCCAGCTCGCGCTGCTGAAGATCGCGGACGCCGTCGAAGCCCGCGCGGAAGAGATCGTGCTCGTCGAATCGGCGGACACCGGCAAGCCGGTCGCGCTCACCGCGGCCGAAGAACTGCCGATGATCGTCGACCAGTTGCGGTTCTTCGCGGGGGCCGCGCGTGTCCTCGAAGGACGGTCGGCGGGCGAGTACATGGAAGGGCATACCTCTTTCGTCCGCCGAGAACCGATCGGCGTGTGCGCGCAGGTTACGCCGTGGAACTATCCGCTCCTCATGGCGGTCTGGAAGATCGCGCCCGCCCTCGCCGCGGGGAACACCGTGGTGCTCAAACCGGCCGACACGACGCCTGCGTCGACCCTGCTCTTCGCCGAAATCTGTGCCGAATTCCTGCCGCCCGGCGTGCTCAACGTGATCTGCGGAGACCGCGACACCGGGCGAGCGCTCGTCGAGCACGAGATCCCCGCGATGGTGTCCATCACCGGCTCCGTGCGGGCTGGGATCGAGGTTGCCGCTTCGGCCGCGAAGGACGTGAAGCGCGTACACCTGGAGCTCGGCGGTAAAGCGCCCGTAGTGGTCTTCGCGGACGCCGACATCGAAGCGGCCGCTGAGGGCATCGCCGCCGCGGGGTACTTCAACGCGGGCCAAGACTGTACGGCTGCGACGCGTGTCCTGGTCGCCGACGAAGTCCACGACACGTTCGTCGCCGCGCTCGCCCGGCAGGCGCGGGCGACCACCACCGGCAAACCCGACGACACATCGGTCACCTACGGCCCCCTCAACAACGCCGCGCAACTCGAACGGGTCGCCGGGTTCGTCGATCGGCTGCCCGAGCATGCGGTGGTCCACTGTGGAGGTAAGCGGCAGGGGGACGAGGGTTACTTCTACGAACCGACGGTGATCTCCGGTGTCCGGCAGGACGACGAGATCAGCCAGACGGAGGTCTTCGGCCCGGTCATCACCGTGCAGCGTTTCGAGACCGAGGCCGAAGCGCTCGCCGCGGCCAACGGCGTCGAGTACGCGCTCGCGTCATCGGTGTGGACCACCGACCACCAGCGCGCGATGCGCCTGGCCCGAGAGCTCGACTTCGGCTGCGTGTGGATCAACACGCATATCCCGCTGGTCGCCGAAATGCCGCACGGCGGCTTCAAGAAGTCCGGCTATGGCAAGGACCTCTCGCTCTACGGCCTCGAGGACTACACCCGCGTCAAGCACGTGATGAGCGCGCTGTGACGACCACCGAAAGGCATGCCATGCCGCAACAAGCGCCCACCGCCTCGGCCGCGGGGGAGCAAGGGACCTTTGCTATCACTTCCGCAGGTGGAGGCGACATTCCGGCCATCCGGCTGCGCGGGTTGCGCAAGGAGTTCGGCCAGGTCCACGCGGTCGACGGCGTCGACCTCGACATCCCGCCCGGCGAGTTCTTCTCGATGCTCGGCCCGTCCGGCTCGGGCAAGACGACCGTGCTCCGCATGATCGCCGGCTTCGAGCTCCCGACGGCGGGCACGATCGAACTGCACGGCCGCGACGTCAGCCGTCTCGCGCCCTTCGACCGCGACGTCAACACCGTCTTCCAGGACTACGCGCTCTTCCCGCACATGACCGTGCAACAGAACGTCGAGTACGGCCTCCGGGTGAAGCGCGTCCCCCGCGCGGAGCGACGTCAGCGCGCGAAGGAGGCTCTCGACACCGTCCGGCTCGGTGATTTCGGCGAGCGCAAACCCGACCAGCTCTCCGGCGGCCAGCGGCAGCGCGTCGCGCTCGCCAGGGCACTGGTCAACCGGCCGAAGGTGCTCCTGCTCGACGAGCCACTCGGCGCCCTCGACCTGAAGCTGCGCCACACCATGCAGACCGAGCTGAAACAGATCCAGCGCGACGTCGGCATCACCTTCATCTTCGTCACCCACGACCAGGACGAGGCGTTGACGATGAGCGACCGCATCGCGGTGTTCAACGCCGGCCGGATCGAACAGGTCGGCTCACCGGTCGAGGTCTACGAGCGGCCCGCGTCGGCGTTCGTCGCCGGTTTCGTCGGGACCTCGAACCTGCTCAGTGGCGGCGGCGCCGAGAACATCATCGGCAAACCCGGTGTGTTCAGCATCCGCCCCGAAAAGATCCGCATCGACGCCGATCTCTCGAAGACCGCGGAGGTCGGCGAGACCAGTGCCACCGGCACTGTCACCAACACCGTCTACGCCGGCGCGACCGTGCGCTACGAGGTCACCCTCGACGCCGGCGGCCAGCTCTCCGTGGTCCGGCAGAACACCGCCGAACCCGCGGACTTCGAGGGCGGCCGTGTCCGCCTGAGCTGGCGGCACGAACACAGCTTCCGCGTCCCCGAAGCCGGTTAGTTCTCCCCTGTACCGAAAGGTTGTTCAATGAAGAACAGGAAACTCGCGCTCGCCGGCCTGCTCGGCGCCGGCCTGCTCGTGGCCGCCTGCGGAACCTCCGGATCCAGCTCGACCGCGGCCGCGCCCGGCGGACAGGGCTTCACCCCGCCGAAGCTCGACGCGCTCGCGCAGCTCGGCCAGCCGGAAGGCCAGGTCAACGTGCTGGCCTGGCCCGGCTACGCGGAGAACGGCTCCAACGACCCGGCCGTCGACTGGGTCACCGGCTTCGAGAAGGAGACCGGCTGCAAGGTCAATGTCAAGGCGTTCGGCACCTCCGACGAGGCCGTGAGCCTGATGAAGACCGGACAGTACGACGTCATCTCCGCCTCCGGTGACGCTTCGCTGCGGCTTATCGCGTCCGGAGACGTCGAACCGGTGAACACCGCACTCGTGCCGAACTACGCCGACGTCTTCGACTTCCTCAAGAACCGCCCGTGGAACAGCGTGAACAACGTGTCCTACGGCGTGCCGCACGGCTGGGGCGCGAACCTGCTCACCTGGCGCACCGACAAGGTGACCCCGGCGCCGACGTCGTGGTCGGTCATGTTCGACGCGAACAGCCCGTACAAGGGCAAGATCACCGCCTACGACTCGCCGATCTACATCGCCGACGCGGCGCTGTACCTGCAGACGCACAAACCCGAACTCGGCATCAAGAACCCGTACGCCTTGGACGACAAGCAGTTCCAGGCCGCCGTCGACCTGCTCAAGCAACAGCGCCCGATGGTGGCGGAGTACTGGTCGGACTACCTGAAGGAGAGCCAGGCGCTCAAGAGCGGCGACGCCGTCGTCGGCACCGCGTGGCAGGTGACGGTGAACCTGACCAAGAGCGAGGGCGCGCCGGTCGAGTCCGTGCTTCCGTCCGAAGGCGCGACCGGCTGGTCGGACACCTGGATGGTGTCGGCGAAGTCGCCGCACAAGACGTGCTCCTACAAGTGGCTGAACCACATCGTCAGCCCGAAGGCCAACGCGCAGGTCGCCGAGTACTTCGGTGAATCGCCTTCGAACCCCAAGGCGTGCGCCGAAACCAAGAACAAGGCGCATTGCGAGACCTTCCACGCCGGTGACGCCGCGTACGCCTCGAAGATCCAGTACTGGACGACGCCGATCGCGCAGTGCCTCGACGGCCGCACCGACGTCAAGTGCAAGGACTACGGCGAGTGGACCCGCGCCTGGACCGAGATCAAGGGCTGACCTCCCGAACTCCGGGAGCGGACGGTGGTGCCCCCCAACGCCGTCCGCTCCCGGTCCCATCCCTCACCTGGTGGAGACGATGACGACCACCCTCGATTCGCCGAGGCGGAGAACCTCCGCCCTCCTGTACCGCAAACCCCGGCTGCGACTGGGAATCCTGCTCTCCGCGCCGATGCTGTGGCTCGGCCTCGCCTACCTCGGCGCGCTGGCCGCGTTGTTCGTGACCGCGTTCTGGAGCACCGACGTCTTCACCGGCCAGGTCGTGACCGAGTGGTCACTGAACAACTTCGCCACCCTCTTCAGTGACGCGGTGTACCGCACGATCACCCTCCGGACGGTCGGGATCGCCGCGCTCGTCACGGTGGTCACCGCGATCATCGCCTTCCCGATGGCGTTCTACATGGCCAAATTCGCCTCACCGAGGGCGCGGCGCCTCCTGGTCATCGCCGTCATGACGCCGTTGTGGGCGAGCTACCTGGTGAAGGCCTACGCGTGGCGGACCATGTTGTCCGGCAACGGGGTGCTGCACTGGCTGCTGAACCCGTTCGGCCTCGACACCCCCGGCTACGGCGTGCTCGCGACGGTGATCACGCTGTCGTACCTCTGGCTGCCGTACATGATCCTGCCGATCTACGCGGGCCTGGAGCGGCTGCCGAACTCCTTGGTGGACGCCTCGGGCGACCTCGGTGCCCGGCCGTTCCGGACGTTCCGCTCGGTCGTGCTGCCGGTGACCTTCCCGGCCGTCGTCGCCGGCTCGATCTTCACGTTCTCGTTGTCGCTGGGCGACTACATCGCGGTGAAGATCGTCGGCGGCACGTCGCAGATGCTCGGCAACGTCGTCTACGACAACATCGGCGCGGCCAACAACCTGCCGTTCGCGGCGACCGTCGCGACCGTACCCGTGGTGATCATGCTCGCCTACCTCGCCGCCGTGCGCCGCACGGGCGCGCTGGACAACCTGTAGGAGCGCGCGATGCGGCTTTCCCGGACGACCAAATACCTTCTGCTGGCGGCGCTGGTGCTCGGCCTCGCGGTGATCTACTTCCCGCTGCTGGTGGTGCTGCTCAATTCCTTCAACGCCGACACCACCTTCGGCTGGCCGCCGTCGAGCTTCACCCTCGAATGGTGGGGCCGGGCCGCGGAGAACCAGGGCGCGCTGAACGCGCTGTGGACGAGTGTCCAAGCAGGACTCGCGGCCACCGCGATCGCCTTGGTACTCGGCACAATGGCGGCTTTCGCGCTGCAGAAGTACCGCTTCTTCGGCCGCAACCAGGTGTCGCTGCTGATCATCCTGCCGATCGCGCTGCCCGGTATCGTCACCGGTATCGCGCTGAACAACGCCTTCCGCACGATCCTCGGCATCGATCTCGGCCTGTTCACCGCGATCGTCGCGCACGCGACGTTCTGCATCGTGGTGGTGTTCAACAACGTCGTCGCGCGCCTGCGGCGGATGGGCGGCAACCTCGAAGAGGCGTCGATGGACCTCGGCGCCGACGGGCTCACGACGTTCCGGCTGGTGACCTTCCCGATGCTGCGCTCGGCGCTGCTGGCAGGCGGCCTGCTGGCGTTCGCCCTGTCGTTCGACGAAATCATCGTCACGACGTTCACCCTCGGGACCGGGTTGGAGACCCTGCCGATCTGGATCCTGAACAACCTCTTCCGGCCGAACCAGGCACCGATCGTCAATGTCGTGGCCGCCGTGCTGATCCTGGCTTCGACCGTTCCGGTCTATCTGGCGCAACGGCTTTCCGGAGACACGACTTCGGGCGGCCGGTTGTAGCCGGTCCTAGCGAAAGGAATCCGTCGCCTCCCGGAGCGCGGCCAGCATCCCGGGATCCGTCACAGCGTGCCCGGCCGCCTCCACCAGCTCCAGTTTCGAATCCGGCCACGCTCGGTGCAGCTCATAAGCCGTCGTCGGCGGGCATACCGCGTCGTAGCGACCCTGCACGATCACGCCAGGGATCCCGGTCAGCTTCCCGGCTTCCCGGATCAGCTGTCCTTCCTCAAGCCACGCACCATGGCAGAAGTAGTGCAGCGCCAGCCGGGCGAACGTGACCGCGAAGTCCGGCGACGCGTACTGGTTGCGGAAGGCCGGGTCGGGACGCAGGCAGACGATCGCGCCTTCCCAAACGCTCCACGCGATGGCGGCACGCTCCCGGATCGCCCGATCGGGGTGGTAGACGAGCTCGCGGTACGCCGAAAGCGGGTCGTCACGGCGGTCCTCGGGGATCGGGGCGAGGAACGCTTCCCACTCCCGGGGGAAGAGGTTCGCGGCGCCGCCGTTGTAGATCCAGTCGAGTTCGCTGCGGCGGACGGTGAAGACGCCGCGCAGGATGATCTCGCTGACACGGCTCGGGTGGGCTTCGGCGTAGGCGAGGGCGAGGGTCACGCCCCACGAACCGCCGAAGAGCTGCCACTGGTCGAGATTCAGCCGTTCGCGCAGCTTTTCCATATCCGACACGAGATGCCAGAGGGTGTTGGCCGAGAGGTCGACGTCCGGCGTGCCGATGTGCGGAGTGCTGCGGCCGGCGCCGCGCTGGTCGAACAGGATGATCCGGTAAGCGTCGGGGTCGAAATGCCGCCGCGCCATCGAAGAGATACCGCTACCAGGGCCTCCGTGCAGGACGACCACCGGTTTGCCGTCCGGGTTCCCGGCTTCCTGGCAGTAGATCCGGTGCCCGTCGCCGACGTCGAGCATGCCCTCGGCGCGCACGTGGATCGGCGGGTACAGGTCGTCCATAAGGACACTCTGCCCGAATCGGCGAGTGTCCGAAGGGTGGGGGCCCGCCCCCGCCGCCGGGCTGAGCGGGCCCCCGGTCTTCGGTCGCGTCAGCAGCCCGCCGTGGCGGGCACGTTCGCGAATCCGTTCCCGGCACCGGTCACCTTGTTGCTCGCGCAGACCTTGTTCCCCGTCGCGGCCTTCACGAGATAGAAGCCGTACGCGTAGGAGGACCGCACATCCGCGGTGTTGCCGGAGAAGGTGTTGCCGCGGCCCCAGCCGTCGAGCTGGACATGGACCTCGAAGCCGCCGTAATTCGCGTCGTGCACGAAGACCTTGCTGCCTCGGTTGTCCGCGACCACGTAGTTGTTGCCCTTCATGTCCACCCAGCTGTCGGCGAAGTGCTCACCGCTCTGCCCGGTCCCGTCGAAGACGTTGCCGCGCAGCTCGCCGCCGGTGGTGCCTTCCTTGATGTCGATCGACTCGGCTCGCACGTTCGGGCCGATCTTGTTGTTCAGCGCCTTGTTGCGGTCGCTCCGGTCGGGCGTGCCGCCGGGCCAGTTGCCCTTCGCGGAACCGAAGTAGATGCCTTCGCCGTAGCCCGCATATTCGCGGCCGGTGTCGGTCACCTCGGAGTTCTTCACGACGTTGTCGGTGCTCGTGTACTGGAAATGGATGCCTTCGTGGCCGACGCCGGTGACCTTGATGCCGTCGACGACGGTGTTCTTGACGCCTGTCGCCATCAGGCCCTTCTGGCCACCGGTGAGGGTGAAGCCGGTCAGGTTCCAGTAGCTGCCCGTCAGTTCCAGCGTGCGCCCGGCCGAGGCCTTGATGACCGCGCTTCGCGGACCCTTCAGGGTGATACGGCTGCTGGACGTGCCGCTCTTCGCCGCCTTGAAGTTGCCCGCGAAGGTCGTGTCGGCCGCAAGTTCGATGACGGTACCCGGGGTGACCGAAGCGAGCGCCGCCGTTAGCTGCTCCGAAGTCCCTACGCGGACCGTCGCGGCCTCAGCTGGGTACGCCGCCAGCGTGGACAGCAGGGCGGCGCCGGTCGCAAGGGCCAGAACCCGCTCACGAACACGCATCCGTGGTCCTCCTCGTCGAGGGATCGAAGCTCGGTCGTGGCGGCGACGGCTAGACGTTAAGCCTCTTTACGAACGTGCGTCAAGGACATGATTGAAGTTCATGTACGTGAACAACTAAAGGAGGGTCGGCGTGCAAGGCCCACCCGAACAGAAAGCAAGGGACCTTTGCTACCGCGCTCCCCGGTGGGAGTGGTAGCAAAGGTCCCTTGCTCTCTTTTGGCAGGTCAGGGGTGGGTCAGTCCTGGAACGAGTGCTCCGGTGCCGGGAACTCGCCTCGCCGGACGTCCTCCGCGAACGCCGTCGCGGCCCCCGCCAGCACGCCGGCGAGGTCGGCGTACTTCTTCACGAAGCGAGGGGTCCTGCCGCGTCGAAGCCCGGCCATGTCCTGCCAGACGAGCACCTGCGCGTCGCAGTCCGGTCCGGCGCCGATGCCGACGGTCGGGATCTTCAATTCGTGCGTGATCCGCTTCGCGGCTTCGGCCGGCACCATCTCCATGACCACCGCGAAGGCGCCAGCCTCCTCCAGGGCGAGCGCGTCGGCGAGCAGCGCTTCGGCCGCTTCGCCGCGTCCCTGGACTCGATAGCCGCCCAGATTGTGTTCACTCTGCGGGGTGAATCCGATATGTCCCATCACGGGGACGCCGGCCGACGTCAGCGCCTCGACGTGCGGAGCGAATTTCCGGCCGCCTTCGAGTTTCACCGCGTGCGCGCGGCCTTCCTTCATGAACCGCACCGAGGTTTCCAGCGCCTGCTGCGGGGAGAGCTGATACGAGCCGAACGGCAGATCGGCCACGACCAGCGCTCGCTTCACCGATCGGGTCACCGCGCGGACCAGCGGAAGCAGTTCCTCGACGGTCACCGGAAGCGAAGTGTCGTAACCGAAGACGTTGTTCGACGCGGAATCCCCGACCAGCAGCACGGGAATGCCCACTTCGTCGAACAGCGCGGCGGTGTACATGTCGTAGGCGGTGAGCATCGGCCAGGTTTCGCCGCGCTCTTTCATGTCGCGAAGGTGATGTACGCGGACCTTCTTCCCAGATGAGGCCTGGGGCGCCGCGCCGGTCCCGTACGGAGCCGCGAGCTCGCCGGAATCCTTTTCGGTGGCAGACATCCTTGTCGACCGTCCTTCCCTCGAGGCCTCGAAGAGGTCCCCGGGTCGTGGAGCTGAACAGGCCAAGCGTGACATGCCGATATGGCCGTCCCAAGGCCCTGCGACCAGCTTCACACAGCGCCGTCACACCCGCGAATGAGGAAATTCAGACCAGAGGATGATGATCGTTGACAACCACACGGGGTTGTGTGACGTCAAGTAAGTACAGCTGTCGATCTCCTGTGTGTACCGCGAAGGACCAGAATGGCAAACCCAGTGAGCCGAGTCGCGCCGTGGAAGGCGAGGGCGGGCGGGATCGTCGCCACCCTCGTGCAGCTCGCGGCCGTGTTCTCGGTGATCCTCCTGCTCGCCGGCGGTGTGAAGGGGCCGGTGCTCAGGACGGGTGACATCGCCTTCTCGGCCTTGAGCATCCCGACGAACGCGAGCCTCGTGATCGTCCTCCTTCTCGTCGTCCTCGGCGCCGCGCTCCGCCGCCGCAAACGCGCCGCGCTTTACACGCTGCTGCTGTTCCAGGTCGGTGGACTGGCGGTGACGCTGGCGTTCCAGGCCGCGCTGCTGTGGTGGCCCGAGCTGCTGAAACTCGGTCCGTGGCAGGTCCGGCACATTCCGCATCAGGTGTGGGTGCTGGCCATCGCCGACCTGATCTCCCTCGGCATGATCGCGTTCCTGTGGATTCTGCGTCCGGCGTTCCCGGCCAGGCTCGCCCCCGGCGCGTGGCGCGATGGACTCACCGTCCTGTTCGGCGGCTTGGCCGCGGTCATCCTCGTCGGCTGGGGCTTGAGTGAAGCCTTTCCCGGTCGTCTCGCCGACACTTGGGCGCGCTTCGCCTGGGTCGTCAACCACACGACCGGCGAGAACATCCAGCTGCGCCGGGTCGGCATCGGCGAAGGGCCCGCTTGGCTCGATCTCGTGCTCGACCTCAGCGCGACGGCCGTCGCGACGGCCGCGTTGTACACGCTCTTCCGCGGCGTGCGGAGCCGTCGCTTGAGGACGGACGAGGAAGAACTGCGCGTTCGCCGCCTTCTTGCCGAACACGGCGAAGACGACTCTCTGGGCTATTTCGCCACTAGGCGCGAGAAGAGCGTCGTCTTTTCGCCTAACGGCCGCGCCGCCGTGGCCTACCGCGTGCTCGCGGGCACCAGCGTCGCGAGCGCGGACCCCATCGGCGATCCCGACGCCTGGCCCGACGCCGTCCGCGCCTGGCTCAACGAAGCGCGCACCTACGGCTGGACGCCTGGCGTGCTCGGCGCGAGTGAACATGGCGCGAAGGTCTACGCCGACGCGGGCCTGCGTGCGCTGGAAATAGGTGACGAAGCCGTCCTCGACGTCCGCGACTTCAGCCTCGCGGGACCGGAACGGCGCTCGGTCCGCCAAGCGGTCAAACGGATCGAACGGGCCGGATACACCACGAAAGTCCGGCGGCACAGCGAAATCCCGGCCGACGAAATGGCCGAGCTCCTGCTGCACGCACAGCAGTGGCGCGGAGCGGAAACCGAGCGCGGGTTCTCGATGGCGCTCGGCAGGCTCGGTGATCCGAGCGATGGCCGCAGCGTGATGGTGGAGGCGTACGACGCCAAGGGCGAGCTTCGCGGCATGCTGTCGTTCGTGCCCTGGGGCCGTCGCGGCCTGTCCCTCGACCTCATGCGGCGCGACCGCGACGCCGAAAACGGGCTCAACGAGTACATGGTCGCGGAGGTCGTCGCGGCGAGCTCGCACCTTGGCGCGCAACGGATTTCACTGAACTTCGCGATGTTCCGCGCGGTTTTCTCCGAGGGGGAGCGGATCGGCGCGGGCCCGGTGCTGCGCGCCTGGCGCGGCGTCCTCAGCATGGCGTCGCGGTTCTTCCAGCTGGAGTCGCTCTATCGGTCCAACGCCAAGTACGGCCCGGAGTGGGAGCCTCGTTTCCTGTGCTATTCCTCGGCTCGACGGCTGCCGCGGGTCGGCATCGTCGCCGGCGCGCTCGAAGGATTCGTCCCGACAGGACGGTCGGGACGAGCGCTGAAACTGGAGACCGTCACCGACGAATTCGTCGCCGAGGTGCACCGCATCGAAGCGAACGCCGCCACTCCCGCGCCGAAACAGGTGCGGCGCCCCGATCAGGTCCGGGTGCGGATGGCGAAGCTGGATCGCTTGCGGGAAGCCGGGATCGATCCCTACCCGGTCGGCTTCGCCCGAGAGGATCTGCTCGGCGACGTCGTCTCGAAGTTCGGTGACCTGAGTCCGGACACCCAGACCGGTCATCGGGTCCGGGTCGCGGGCCGGGTGCTCGCGATACGAAACCTCGGCGGACTGTGCTTCGCCCGGGTCAAGGATTTCAGTGGTGAGATCCAGCTGATGCTCGACGCCTCCGTGCTCGACCCAGGCGGCTGGCGGCGAGGCGTCGACCTCGGCGACCACGTCGGCGTGAGCGGGCAGGTAGTGACGTCGCGGCGCGGTGAGCTTTCCGTGCTCGTCGAAGAATGGACCGTTACGGCGAAGAGCCTGCATCCGTTGCCGGACAAGCGAAAGGGCCTCACCGACCCGGAGACCCGCGTGCGGCAGCGTTACCTCGACCTGGCCGTGAACCCGGATTCGACGGCGATGCTGCGGATGCGCTCGACCGTGGTGCGTGCCGTGCGGGAACGGCTGCACCAGGGGGACTACCTTGAAGTCGAGACGCCGATGCTGCAAACGGTCCACGGCGGCGCCAACGCTCGCCCGTTCATCACGCACATCAACGCCTACGACATGCGGATGTACCTGCGGATCGCCCCCGAGCTGTACCTGAAGCGGTTGTGCGTGGCCGGCGTCGAGCGCGTTTTCGAGCTGAACCGGAACTTCCGCAACGAAGGCGTCGACGCGACGCACAACCCCGAATTCACCATGCTGGAGGCGTACCAGGCGTACGCCGACTACAACACGATGCGGACGCTGACGCGGGAACTCGTGCAGTGCGCCGCGGAAGCCGCGTACGGCGCGCAGGTCGTTCGCCGTCCGGGGCCGGACGGGACGGTCGTCGAGTACGACATCTCCGGCGACTGGCCGGTGATCCCGGTGCATGAAGCCGTCTCGGCTGCGCTCGGGGAAAAAGTCGACGCGAGCACCTCCGTCCCCGAACTCCAGCGGCTGTGCCGCGCGGCGGGAGTGCCGGTGAACGAGGAGGCCGGGCACGGCGATCTCGTGCTGAAGGCCCACGAGCACCTGGTCGAAGGCGCGACCATGCTGCCGACCTTCTACACGGACTACCCGACCGACGTCTCGCCGCTGACCCGGCAACATCGAGTGGACCCGCGGCTGGCCGAGCGCTGGGACCTGATCGCGTTCGGCTCCGAAGTCGGCACGGCCTACACCGAGCTGACCGACCCGCTCGAACAACGGCGGCGGCTGGAGGCACAGTCGCTGCGCGCGGCGAGCGGGGACGTCGAGGCGATGGAGCTGGACGAGGACTTCCTGCTCGCGCTCGAACACGGCATGCCGCCGACCGGTGGGCTCGGCATCGGCGTCGACCGGCTGCTGATGATGCTGACCGGGGCGTCGATCCGGCAGACGGTGCTGTTCCCGTTCGTCCGGCCGCAGGGGTAGCGGGGGAGCAAGGGACCTTTGCTCTCACTTCTCTCAACGTCGAGACAAGTGAGAGCAAAGGTCCCTTGCTCTCTTCCTGGCCGAATCGCCCCAGCAAGCCGCCATCGGATGCCATGATCCCCTTCCCAACGGAAGGAGCCGCCATGGCTGGAAACGTTCCCCCGGTCGCCGACGAGCGCGAAGGTCTTCTCGCCTACCTCGAGCAGCAGCGCCACGTCCTGCGGATCGCGGCACACGGCCTCACCGAAGAACAGGCCAGAGCCGTCCCGACCAGAAGCTCGCTGAGCGTCGGCGGCCTGATCAAGCACACCGCGTTCACCGAAGACGGCTGGATCGACATCCTGCTCCAGAAGCCCTCGAAGCCGATGGACGAAGCGATGAAGGAGTACGAAGCCGGCTACGTGATGGCTGACGGCGAGACGCTCGAAGACGTTTTCGCGCGCTACGACGAGGTCGCCCGCCGAACCGCGGACGTCATCGCCGGTATAGCCGACCTCGGCCAGCCGGTCCCGGTGCCGAAGGGCGTGCCCTGGTATCCGCAGGACGTCGACGCGTGGTCGGTCCGCTGGGTGCTGCTCCACCTCATCGAAGAAACCGCGCGCCATGCCGGGCACGCCGACATCATCCGCGAGCACATCGACGGCGCGACGGCGATCCCGCTGATGGCCGCCGCGGAAGGCTGGCCGGAGACGCCCTGGCTCAAGCCCTGGTCACCTGCCCAAGGCAACTAGAACAACGTCGGTTCGTCCGCCAAAGCGCCTTCGATGACCAGCATCCGGCGCTTGGTGGCGACCCCTCCGCGCGCGGAGAAGCCGCCGTCCTTGCCACCCGCCGCGAGCACGCGATGGCACGGCACGATGATCGGGAACGGGTTCCGGCCCATCGCCTGCCCCACGGCCTGCGCGCCGCCGGGCATGCCGAGGATGTTCGCGATGTCGCCGTAGGTCAGCGTCTTGCCCGCGGGGATGGTGCGGATGAACTCGTAGACCCGGTGGTGGAACTCCGGCACGCCCTCGTAGTCGAGCGCGACGCCGGTGAGGTCGGTGCGCCGACCGCTCATCAACGAGATGATGTCGTCGATCGCTTTCTGAATTTCCTCCGGTGGTGTGGATTCGGTCGCCTCGGGAAGGCGCGCGGTCAGTCGCGCCCTCGTCTTCTCTTCACTGCCCTCGGGGAGCTGGACCGCGACGACCCCGCCTTCGCTCCACGCGATGCCGCAGTCGCCGATCGCGGTGCCGAACACGGAGTAGCCCGGTGCCGTCATGTGCCCAGGGTACGAGAGCGGTCCGACAGTTTCGGATTCGTCGCCAGGCCGCGGTGCCGCCCGAGTCGTCACTGCGGTAGGAGTATGGGAATGAGCGACCTCGTGCTTGATCACCTCGTCTACGCCGGGCCGGACCTCGAAGAGGCCGTCGCGCGCGTCGCCGAGCTGACCGGCGTCACGCCGGTACGCGGCGGAAGGCACGTCGGGTTCGGTACGGCCAATTACCTGGCCGATCTGGGCGCCGGCGCCTATCTCGAGGTGGTCGGCCCCGACCCGGACCAACCCGAGCACATCGGACCGCGCCCGTTCGGTATCGACGAGCTGACCGCGCCCGCCCTGATCACCTGGGCCGCGCGGGTGGAAGGCATCGACGAGGCGATCGCCGAAGCGCGTGAACGTGGCTACGACCCGGGCGAAGCGTCCGAGATGTCGCGGACCACCGACGACGGCGAGTTGCTGACCTGGCGGCTCACCGGTGCAGGCGGTCTCGACGGGCTCGCACCCTTCCTCATCGACTGGGAGAGCACCCCGCATCCGACGACGCGGGGGCTCCCGTCGATCCCGCTGCTCATGGTCACCGGTGTCCACCCCG
Source organism: Amycolatopsis lurida (assembly GCF_900105055.1). Classification (NCBI taxonomy): domain Bacteria; kingdom Bacillati; phylum Actinomycetota; class Actinomycetes; order Pseudonocardiales; family Pseudonocardiaceae; genus Amycolatopsis; species Amycolatopsis lurida. The sequence goes on along the minus strand of NZ_FNTA01000004.1, from coordinate 2,776,601 downwards.
AGCCCGCCGCGGTCGAATCCGCGGTCCGCGCGCTCGGGATGGACATGCTCGTCCGGCGTGACACGAAGCCCGGCCTGGTGGCCGTGCTGACGAACTCAGCGGGGAAGCAGGTCGCGCTGAGCTGAGCGGGTCACGACGGTGCCCTCTCGCCAGCCGTTGGTCATCGGCAGCCGCCGGTCCCGGCCGAACGCCTTGAACGTGATCTTGGTGCCCGGCGGGTACTGGCGGCGCTTGTATTCGGCCTTGTCGACCATTCGCACCACGCGATCGATGGTCTCCGGTTCGAAACCCGCGTCGACCAGGTCGACATAACCGCGGTCGCCCTCGATGTAGTCGTCGAGGATGTCGTCGAGCATCAGGTAGTCGGGCAGCGAGTCGCTGTCCAGCTGCCCCGGCCGCAGCTCGGCCGACGGTGGTTTGGTGATCGAGTTCTCCGGGATCGGCGGGGTTTCGCCGTTCTTCTCGGCTTCCGCGTTGCGCCACTTGGCCAGGTGCCAGACGTGCGTCTTGAACAGGTCCTTGATCGGCGCGAAGGCTCCGACGGCGTCGCCGTAGATCGTCGAGTACCCGACGGCGAGTTCGGTCTTGTTGCCGGTGGCGAGCACGAGGTGACCGTCCTGGTTGGACAGTGCCATCAGCAGCATGCCCCGGACCCTGGCCTGGATGTTCTCCTCGGCGAGGCCGGTCAGCTGAAGCTGCTCCACGTAGACCTTGACCATGTCCGCGATCGGCTCGACGCGGTAGTGTGCGCCGATCCGGCGGGCGAGGTCCTCGGCGTCGCCCTTCGAGTGCTCGGAGGAGTACTCCGAAGGCATCGAAACGCCGTAGACGTTGTCGCCGCCCAGAGCGTCGGCGGCCAGCGCCGCAACGACCGCGGAGTCGATGCCGCCCGAGAAGCCGAAGGTCACCGACGAGAAGCCGTTCTTGTGCACGTAATCGCGCAGGCCGACGACCAGCGCGTGCCACACCTCGGCTTCGTCCGACAGCGGCTCGCTGATCGCGGACTCGGTGCGCGGGGTGTACGCCGGAACCGGCTCCTCGCTGAGCACTCGGCGCTTCACCCGCAGGCCCTCGAACTCGCCTTCGGCGGTGTGCCCGCCCGACTCGAGGTCCGTGTCGACGACGAGCAGGTGCTCGACGAACTGGGGCGCGCGCGCCAGCAGGCGTCCGTCCGCGCCGACCACGATCGAGTCGCCGTCGAAGACGAGGTCGTCCTGGCCGCCGACCTGGTTCGTGTAGACCAGGGGTGCTCCGGCCTCGGCCGCGCGGCGAGCGATCAGCGGCAGGCGGATGTCGTCCTTCGCCCGCTCGTAAGGCGAAGCGTTGGGCGCGACCACCAGGTCCACGCCGGCCTTGCCCAGCGCGGAGATCGGGCCGCCGTCCTGCCAGACGTCCTCGCAGATCACCATGCCGACGTCGACACCGTGGAAGCGGACGACCTCGAGGTCGTGGCCCGGCTTGAACCAGCGGTGCTCGTCGAAGACGCCGTAGTTGGGTAGGTGGTGCTTGAACTGGCGGGCGACCACTTCGCCGCGGTACAGCGCGGCCGCCGCGTCGCGCGGGCCGGTTTCGTCCAGATCGAGGTACCCGATGTAGGTGAGGACCTCGCCGCATCCGGCGTCTTCGAGCCGCTTGGCGAGCGCTTCGACCATCTGCTTCGAGGCGGACGCGAAGGTCGGGCGGAGGGAGAGGTCCTCGACGGGGTAGCCGGTGAGGGACATCTCCGGGAAGACGACGACGTGGGCGCCTGCTTCGGCGGCTTTGCGAGTCCACTCGACGGTGAGCTCGGCGTTGCCTTCGAGGTCCCCGACGGTGGTGTTGACCTGGGCCAGTGCGATGCGCAGTTGCGGCATGCCGACATTCTCACCCACCGGCGTCCGCGGGGACGACCGGATGTGCCGAATCGCCCACCTGGGTCCGGCCGGCACGAAAAGAGAGCGGGGGACCTTTGCTATCGCTCTCCGAAAGAGAGTGACAGCAAAGGTCCCCCGCTCCCCGCTGAGGACCCGCGCGCTACTTGCGCTTGATCATGCTCCGCACCTTCTTGATGGTCTGCTCGAAGTCGGAGTCGAACGGGTTGTCGTGCACCAGGTAGGTCCACGTCGTGTTCGCCCGCCGCACGCCCGCGTCGCCGAGGTCGATCCCGTTCTCGGTGATCTCGGCTTCCTCGAGCGTCTTCGCCGCCCGCTCGGCCGCCTCCGGGATGATCTTGTGGAACTCGGGGATCGCCGCGCGGTGAAACTCGTCGATCGGCGTCTCCCGCGCCAGCGCCCGCAGGTGGATGCTCTCCCGCACGTCGGTCAGGAACGCCAGGTGGTCGGACCACAGCTGGTCGATGTGGAACAGCAGCACCTCGCGGCAAAGCTGCTCGACGCGAGCCTCGTCGTCGACAGCCTCCGAAAGCTCCTTGAACTTCTCCGGGTGGGCCTTCTCCAGCACCTCCGCCGCGTGCTTCGTCCGCAGCACCTTGTCCCGGTGCTCCAGCAGCTCGCCGCGCTGCCGCTCGATCAGCCGCGTGTAGCGCCACGTGTTCCGGTGGATCTCCAGGTCGACGCCCTCGGCGACGCGCTGCGCGTGGTTGATCTGCCGCAGCGCCGCCGGGTCGACGATCTCGCCGCTGCCCACGTCGGAGCTGATGCCCTCGGGGATGTCCGGCGCGTTCGACAGCACGAGTTCGTCGTTCAAGCTGGCGAAGAACACCGCGCTGCCCGGGTCGCCCTGGCGTCCGGACCGGCCGCGCAGCTGGCCGTCCAGCCTGCTCGACGGGTAGCGGGCGGTGCCGATCACGTGCAGTCCGCCCAGTTCGACGACCTCGTCGCGGCCTTCGCCGTCCTTGCCGCCCAGCCGGATGTCGGTGCCTCGACCGGCCATCTGGGTCGAGACGGTCACCGCGCCCTTCTTGCCGGCATCGGCGATGATCGCGGCTTCCTCGGCGTCGTTGCGCGCGTTGAGCACGACGCATTCGAGGTCGACCTTCGCCAGTTTCTCGGCCAGCTCTTCGGATTCGGCGACGTCCTGGGTGCCGACGAGGATCGGCCGCCCGGTCTCGTGCACCCGCCGGATCTCCTCCTCGATCGCGCGCAGCTTCTGCGACGGCGATCCGAAGATCCGGTCCTCCTGGTCCTCACGGATGTTCGGCGTGTTCGGCGGGATGACCGCCACCTCGAGCTTGTAGAACTCGCGCAGCTGCTCGGCGACCGCGACCGCGGTACCGGTCATCCCCGCGACCTCGGGGTACCGCGCGAGCAGCGCCTGCACGGTGATCGAGTCGAGGATCTCGCCACGGTCGGTCGCCTTGACCTGCTCCTTCGCTTCGACGGCGGCCTGGAGGCCGTCCGGCCAGCGCTGCAGTTCGGCGACGCGGCCACGCGCGGCGTTGATGAGCTGCACCTTCCCGTCGCGCACGAGGTAGTCGACGTCGCGGGTGAGCAGCGCGTGCGCGTGCAGCGCCACGTTCACCGCGGGCAGCCGGTCCGACCCCGTCTCGTCGTAGAGATTGATGTCGTCGCCGAGAGCCTTCTCGACCACCGAAGCGCCCGCCTTGGTCAACCAGGCGTTGCGGCCGTCGGCGTCGGTCTCGTAGTGCAGCCCGAGCCGCAGCCGCCGGACGATGTTCGCGACCTCTTCGTCGGCGTCGGTGTGGTCGATCGACCCCGCCATCACCAGCGGCACGCGGGCCTCGTCGACCAGCACGGAGTCCGCCTCGTCGACGATCGCGACCTCGGGCTCGCGCTGGACCAGGTCCTCTTCGCGGGTCACCAGCCGGTCGCGCAGCACGTCGAAGCCGATCTCGCTGACGGCGCCGTACGTGACCTCCTTCGCGTACGCCTCACGGCGCTCCTCGCGGGAGTGCGCGGGCTCGACCCAGCCGACGGAGACGCCGAGCAGGTCGTAGATCGGGCCCATCCACTCCGCGTCACGGCGGGCGAGGTAGTCGTTCACCGTGACGACGTGGACGTGCTTCCCGCGCAGGGCGTACCCGGCGCCCGCCAGCGCACCCGCCAGCGTCTTGCCCTCACCGGTCTCCATTTGCACGATGTGCCCGCTGAGCAGGCCCATCGTGCCCAGCAGCTGGACGTCGAAGGCGCGCTCGCCGAGCGCCCGCCGCGCGGCCTCTCGACCGAGCGCGCAGACCTCGATCAGCTGGTCGTTGCCGAAGGAAGCCGCGTCCCGAAGCTTGCCGGCCCGCTCTGTCAGCTCCTCGTCGGAAAGCTTTTCCAACTCGGGCTCGAGCTTCTCGATGGCCGGCAGCAGCGCTTCGTAGCGGGTCAGCTCGACGCTGCCCGGCCGCTGGATGATCCGGCGCAGCTTCTTGCCCACCCGGCTGATCAGTGCTGCCACCCCTGTGCTCCCGTCTGTTCTTCTGCCGTCCGCACCCGTACCACCAACGCAGTGGTGGTGCGGCCGAGTTCCACGGCCGATGGCACGATCCAACCGTGTCCACTCATGTCAGCGCCAGGTCCCGTGCCCGTCGATTCGCCGCGATCACGCTGTCCGGCCTGCTCGCGGTCACCGTCGCCGCCTGCTCGTCGGGAGAGGGTAGAACCCAGCCGCCGCCTCCGGCCACCGAATCGCACGCTCCGACCGGACCGGTGCCCGCCGGACTCGAGAAGTTCTACGGACAGAGCCTGACCTGGGCCGACTGTGCACCCTACGCGACATCCGATGACGCGAAAGCGGCGTTTCGGGTGAAGGACGCGCAGTGCGCTCGTCTGACCGTCCCGCTCGACTACGCGAAGCCCGAAGGCGACTCGATCACGCTCGGCCTGCTGCGCCGGAAGGCGCTGGAAACCGACGAAAGGATTGGCGCGCTCGTGGTCAATCCCGGTGGTCCCGGCGCTTCCGGGATGCAGGCCGCGGCCGGTCTCGCCTCCCGCACGGCGACGAACGAGCTGGGCAAACGCTTCGACATGGTCGGTTTCGACCCGCGCGGGATCGGCGCGAGCCAGCCGCAGGTCCGCTGCCTGACCGACGCCGAGCGCGACGCGGACCGCGCGGACGACAGCGAGACCGACGGCTCACCCGAGGGAGTGAAAAAGCAGGAGACCGAGTCCCAGGACTTCGCGGCGAAGTGCGCCCAGCGGACCGAACACGGCGCCGCGATGCTCGCGAACCTGGGCACGCGTGACGTCGTCAAGGACATGGACATCCTGCGCTCGGTCATCGGCGAGCCGAAGCTGAGCTACCTCGGCTACTCCTACGGGACGCGGATCGGCTCCGCCTACGCCGAGGCGTTCCCGGCGAACGTCCGCGCCCTGGTGCTCGACGGGGCCGTCGACCCGGAGCAGGACGCGGTGGAGTCGCTGGTCGGGCAGGGGCAGGGCTTCGGCAAGGCGTTCGGGGAGTTCTCGAACTGGTGCGCCGCGCGTGAGGACTGCGCCCTCGGGCGTGACGCCGCCGGCGTGACGAAGGCGTTCCAGGATCTGGTGCGCCCGCTGATCGACTTCCCGGTGCCGGTCAGCGACGGCCGCAAACTGTCGTACGAGGACGCGACGACAGGCGTGATACAGGCTCTCTACCAGGAAGATCTCTGGGAACCGCTGAACACCGCGCTCAACGATCTGAAGCGCCAGCGCGGCGACGGCCTGGAGAAACTGGCCGATCTCTACAACGAACGCGGCGCCGACGGCCGGTACGGGACGACGCAGGACGCGTTCGTCGCGATCCGCTGCGTCGACGACCCGCGCGTCACCGATCAGGCGAAGATCCTCGACGCGCAGAAGCGGTACGCGGAGGCGGCGCCGTTCCTCGACGACGGGAGGCCGGACGGTTCCGCGCGTGACGCCTGCGCCTTCTGGCCGGTGCCCAACACGTCCGAGCCGCACCAGCCGAACGTCGAAGGGCTGCCGAAGACGCTGGTCATCTCGACGACGAACGACCCGGCGACCCCGTACCAGGCGGGCGTCAACCTCGCGAAAGCGATCAAGGGAGCTTTGCTCACGTTCGAGGGCAACCAGCACACCGTGTTCCTCCAGGGCGTGTCCTGCGTCGACAAGATCGGCATCGATTACCTGGTGAACGGCGCCCTGCCGGACGAGGGCACGCGCTGCGCCGCCAAGTAACGAGTTCGGCGCGAAGGGCCCTGAGCGGCCGGGACGCTGCGAAGATCGCGAGATGAGCCTTCGCCGCGTCCCGGCCGTGCTCGTCGTCGCCGTGCTGGTCGCCTCGTGCACGACGCAGCAGCAGCCGCAGCCCGCGCCGACGGCGTCGCCCACGACCACCGCGTCACCGACGCCGGACCCGAAGGCGCTTGAGAAGTTCACTCAGCAGGAGCTGGAGTGGGGCGCGTGTGAGTCTTCCGCGGACAAGGCGTTCGACTGCGCGAAGCTCACCGTGCCGCTCGACTACCTGAAGCCGGACGGCGAGACGATCTCGATCGGCGTCCTCCGGCACAAGACGAAGAGCACCGGCGGGCGGATCGGTTCCCTCGTGCTCAATCCGGGCGGCCCCGGTGGCTCGGGCGTCTCGGCCGCGGCGCGGATCGCGAAGTCCCGGCCCGCGGCGGCGCTGGCCGAGCGCTTCGACATCGTCGGATTCGATCCGCGTGGAGTCGGGACCAGCGAGCCGAAGCTCGTCTGCCTCACTGATGCCGAGCGCGACGCTGACCGCGCGGAAGATTCGGAAAGCGACTCGACGCCCGCCGGGATCGCGAAGCAGCTCGCCGACGCCAAGGCGTACGCCGCGAAGTGCGCCGAGCGCACGAAGCACGGCAAAGAGCTGCTCGCCAACATCGGGACCAGGGACGTCGTCCGCGATCTCGACGTCCTGCGCTCGGCCCTCGGCGACGAGAAGCTCACCTACCTGGGCTTTTCCTACGGCACGCAGATCGGGACCGCCTACGCCGAGGCCTATCCGGACAAGGTGCGCGCGTTGCTCCTCGACGGTGCGGTCGATCCCCAGCTCGACACCGCCGAGTCGCTGGTCACGCAGATGGCCGGCTTCCAGAACACGTTCGCCGAATTCGGCAAGTGGTGCGCCGCTCGCGAAGACTGCGCGCTCGGCCGGGACGCGGGCGCGGTGACGAAAGCGTTCCAGGACCTGGTCCGGCCGCTGATCACCGAACCGGTGCCCGCGGGGACCCGCAAGCTCTCGTTCGAAGACGCCATCACCGGGACCAGCGCCGCGCTGTACTCGCAGGACGCGTGGAAGTTCCTCAACGACGGGCTCGCCGAGCTGAAACGGGGAAGCGGCAAAACCCTGGTCGCGCTCGCGGACAACTACTACGGCCGCGAGACGGACGGCCGGTACACCGGCATCCTCGACGTGTACTTCGCGGTCCGTTGCGTCGACAGCACGCGGATCGCCGACAGGCGGGTCATCGAAGGCGCCCACCAGCGGATGCTCCAGGGCGCACCGTTCCTCGCCGGTGGCACCCCGGACATGAGCGAGCTCGACATCTGTTCGATTTGGCCCGTGCCCGCCACTTCGGAGGTGCACAAGCCGGACATCGACGGCCTGCCGAAGCCCCTGGTCATCTCGACCACCGACGACCCCGCGACCCCGCACGCGTCCGGCGTGAATCTCGCGCGGGACCTCAAGGGAGCTTTGCTCACGTTCGAGGGAGCGCAGCACACGGTCTTCCTCGAGGGGAACGAGTGCGTCGACAGAGCCGGCATCGCCTACCTGACCGACGGCGAACTACCCGCCCCCGACACCCGCTGCTCCTAGCAGGGGAGCAAGGGACCTTTGCTACCGCCCTGCCCCGATGACCACCGAGTTATGCCTGGTCAACGCCAGTTCGAGCATCACCGCGAACTCCTCCGGCCTCGTCGGCGGCACCTGCAGCCACACCCGCACCAGCCGCCGCGGCTCGTCCCGCGAAATCCACAGCTTCACGAACACGTCCGACTTGATCTCCGGCACGATCCCGCCGATCACCGCGGCCGGCACCTTCGCGGCGATCCGGAACGACTCGGTGTCCTGCACCCGCTCCCATCGCTCGCCCCGCAGGTCGGTCGCGCCGGTCAGCAGCCGTCGAAGTCCGCCTTCGGGCCCGAGCATCGCTTCGGGCGTGTACGGCGCCGAAGCCGGAATCACGCGCTCCCCGCGAGGCCCACTGAGCGTGATCTCCGAGCCGGACAGCCGGTACTTGACCTTCATCCGTTCGAAGTCGTCCTGCAGGTCGGCATTACCGACCGCGCCACCCTCCAGACTGACCTCGCCGTCGAGTCCCCGCACCGGCAGGCCGGTGACGACACCGTTCACCCCGAGCGTGAACCGCACGCTGCGCAACGAGACGAGGGAGTCGGCCGCCGCGCTCACGTATTCCTCGGCAGGCGGCAACGGGGGAGACCCCGCGCAGCCGCCGATGAGCCCGATCGTGAGCAGCAGCGCCGGCACGAGGTGACGGCAGCGCATGGCCAAGAGCCTATGGCCTTGGCCCGAATCTTTCGCACAGTGTCCTTCCGGCCGCTTTCGCCGCGAGCCGCCGCCGATGAGGCTGTATCCGTGCAACCTCAGAACCGGCTCCACCGCGCGTGGTTCGTCGCCGCCGCCGCATTCATCGCCCTGCTCGCCGCCGCCGGTTTCCGCGCGGCTCCCGGCGTGCTCATCGACCCGCTTCACAACGAATTCGGCTGGTCGCGCGCGACGATCGCGTCGGCCGTCTCCGTGAACCTCGTCCTTTACGGCCTCTTCTCGCCTTTCGCCGCAGCTCTCATGGAGCGCTTCGGCATGCGGCGCGTCGCCTCGACTGCGTTGTTCGTCGTCGCGATCGGCGCGGGCGGCACGGTGTTCATGGACGCGAGCTGGCAGCTCATCCTCTGCTGGGGCGTCCTGGTCGGCGTCGGCACCGGCTCGATGGCGATGAGTTTCGCCGCGACGGTCGCCGCCCGCTGGTTCGTCCGCAGCCGCGGCGTCGTCACCGGGGTCCTCACCGCGGCGGGCGCCACCGGCCAGCTCATCTTCCTCCCGATCGTGGCGAACCTGGCCGTCGACGAAGGCTGGCGGACGGCGTCGCTCGTCATCGCCATCGCCGCACTGGCGGTCGTGCCCGTGGTTCTCCTGGTGGTCCGCGATCACCCGTCCGACGTCGGAATGACCGCTTACGGCGCGGAGCCCGGTGAAGTCGCCCCTGTCGCCCGCACGGGTGGTTCCGTGCGCCGCGCGCTCTCGGTGCTCGGCTCGGCAGCGCGCACGAGGACGTTCTGGCTGCTCGCCGTCGGCTTCGCGATCTGCGGCGCCACGACGAACGGCCTGGTCAGCACCCACTTCGTGCCCGCGGCGCACGACCACGGCATGCCACAGACGACGGCCGCCGGACTGCTTGCCCTCGTCGGGATCTTCGACGTCGTCGGCACGATCGCCTCCGGCTGGCTCACCGACCGCGTCGATCCGCGGATCCTTCTCGGCGTCTACTACGCCCTTCGCGGCGTTTCGCTCGCCCTGCTCCCTCAACTGTTGAGCGGAACGGTGGAACCGAGCATGTGGGCGTTCATCATCTTCTACGGCCTCGACTGGGTGGCGACGGTTCCGCCCACGGTCGCGCTCTGTGTCCGGCAATACGGCGCCGCCGGGCCGATCGTCTTCGGCTGGGTCTTCGCCAGTCACCAGCTCGGGGCCGGTCTCGCGGCCTTCGGCGCGGGCGCGATCCGCGATTCATCGGGCAGCTACGCGCTCGCTTGGTACATCGCGGCGAGCCTCGCCGTGGTCGCTTCGGTCGCTTCGCTGGCGATCACCAAGGCGGCCAGACCCGAACCGGCGCTCGTCGGGTGATCCACCACTTCCGGTCGATCGGCGCGTCGCGAAACATGTCGTTAACACGTTCTCGTTAGGGTGCGGCCATGGATCGCCAGCAGGAGTTCGTGCTCCGTACCTTGGAAGAGCGCGACATCCGTTTCGTCAGGCTCTGGTTCACGGATGTGCTGGGGTTTCTCAAGTCCGTCGCGGTGGCGCCCGCCGAACTCGAGGGCGCCTTCAGCGAGGGGATCGGCTTCGACGGATCGGCCATCGAAGGATTCGCGCGGGTCTACGAGTCCGACATGGTCGCGAAGCCCGACCCGGCCACGTTCCAGGTCCTCCCGTGGGAGACCCCGGACGGCGGCCCGTACTCGGCGCGCATGTTCTGCGACATCGCGATGCCGGACGGCTCCCCGTCCTGGGCGGACCCCAGGCACGTCTTGCGCAGGCAGCTTTCCAAGGCGGGCGAAGCGGGCTTCACCTGCTACGTCCACCCCGAAATCGAGTTCTTCCTGCTCGCCAGCCTGCCGGACGACGGCAGTGAGCCCGAGCCCGCTGACAACGGCGGCTACTTCGATCAGGCCAGCCACGCCACGGCGACGCACTTCCGACGGCACGCCATCGAGACGCTCGAGGCGATGGGTATCTCCGTCGAGTTCAGCCACCACGAGGGCGCGCCCGGTCAGCAGGAGATCGACCTCCGGTACGCCGACGCGCTGACCATGGCCGACAACGTGATGACCTTCCGCTACGTCGTCAAGGAGGTCGCGCTCACGCAGGGCGTCCGCGCGACGTTCATGCCGAAGCCGTTCACCGATCAGCCGGGCTCAGGGATGCACACCCACGTGAGCCTGTTCGAGGGTGATCGCAACGCCTTCTACGACGCGGAGGACCCGTACGAGTTGTCGGCGACGGGTAAAGCGTTCGTGGCGGGGCTGCTGCACCACGCGAAGGAGATCTCGGCGGTCACCAACCAATGGGTGAACTCCTACAAGCGGCTGATCAGCGGCAGTGAGGCCCCGACGACCGTTTCGTGGGGCCGCGCCAACCGCTCCGCGCTGGTCCGGGTGCCGATGTACTCGCCGGGCAAGGCGTCGTCACGCCGCGTGGAGATCCGCACGCTCGACTCTGCGTGCAACCCCTACCTGGCGTACTCGGTGATCCTGGCCGCCGGTCTCAAGGGCATCGAGAAGGGCTACGAGCTCCCGCCTCCCGCCGAGGACAACATCTGGCAGCTCTCGGACGCCGAGCGCCGCGCGGCCGGGTATGCCCAGCTCCCGCAGAACCTCGGGGAGGCGCTGTCGGAGATGGAGAAATCGGAACTTCTGCCCGAAGCGCTCGGAGAGCACGTTTACGACTTCTTCCTGCGTAACAAACGTGTTGAATGGGATAACTACCGCAGCGCGGTGACCCCGTACGAGCTGCGGACCCTGCTTCCGGTTCTCTAGACGAAGGAGACCTGATGGTGCGGCGACCGGTGTTCCGAGTTCTGACGACATTGGTCGCCGCGGCCATCGCGGCGAGTGCCGCGCCGGCGGCGTCCGCCGCCGGGAAGCCACTCGATCTCGACTCCGCCGACATCCCCGCGCTCCAGGCCCGGATGTCCGCCGGACGGCTGACCGCGGTCGGCCTGACCTCGGCCTATCTCGACCGCATCCACAAGGTCGACCGCAAGCTGAACGCGGTCATCGCGGTCGATCCCGCCGCGATCGCGCAAGCCGCGGAGAGCGACGCCCGGCGTCGCGCCGGCAAGACCCGCGGACCGTTGGACGGCATCCCCGTCCTGGTGAAGGACAACGTCGACACCCGCTCCATGCAGACGACGGCGGGCTCGCGCGCGCTGCGCAGCAAGCCCGCGAAGGACGCGACCCTGATCCGCCGTCTGCGTGACGCGGGCGCGGTCGTCCTCGGCAAGGCGAACCTGTCGGAATGGGCGAACTTCCGCGCCGCGAAACCCACTTCCGGGTGGTCGGGCGTCGGCGGGCAGACGAACAACCCGTACGTGCTCGATCGCAACCCTTGCGGGTCGTCCGCCGGATCCGCCGCGGGTGTCGCCGCGTCACTCGCCCAGGTCGCGATCGGCAGTGAGACCGATGGCTCGATCGTCTGCCCGGCCGGGATGACCGCGACCGTGGGGCACAAACCGAGCCTCGGCCTGGTCAGCCGCACCGGCGTGGTGCCGATCTCGGCCGAGCAGGACACCGCCGGCCCGATGGCCAGGCACGTCGTCGACGTCGCGCTGACCCTGTCCGCGCTCCAGGGCCGCGACCCGAGCGACCCGGCCACCGGTGCGTATCCGCCGAATCAGCCGACCGACTACGCCGCGTACCTCCGGCCCGGTGTGCTGAAGGGTTCCCGGATCGGTCTCTGGCGCCTGCCGGTCCTCGGCCCGGACGTCGACGCGGTGATGACGAAGACCAGGAACTCGCTGGTCAAGGCCGGTGCCGAGGTCGTCGAGGTGACGCCGCCGTATCAGGCGAGGCTCGGTGAACTGGAGTTCCCGGCGCTGCTCACCGAGTTCCACCGGGACATCGATCGCTACCTGGCCACGCGTCCGGAAGGTCCGCGCGACCTCGCCGCGCTCATCGCCTACAACCGGTCCGACCCGCTGGAGCAGACCTGCTTCGCCGGACAGGAACTTTTCGAGCAGGCGCTCGCCGCGCCCGGCCCGTCCGACCCCGGCTACCAGGCACTGCGCCGCGAGCTCACCGATCTGGCGAAACGCTCGATCGACGAGACCCTCGCGAAGTACCGCCTCGACGCGATCGCCGCGCCCACGAACCCGCCCGCCTGGAAGACCGACTGCAAGACCGGCGACAACGACGTGATCCCGTCGTCGACGCCGGCCGCCGTCTCGGGCTACCCCGCGGTGACCGTGCCGGCCGCGTTCGTCGGCGAGCTCCCGGTCGGTGTTTCGTTCATGGCGGGGCAGTGGACGGACGCCCGGGTGCTCGCCTACGCGGCCGACTTCGAACGCGTCGCGCCCGCCCGTAAACCGCCGCGCTACCTGAAGACCGTCGGATGAGGGTGGTCCACACCGGCTGACCTGCGGCGATGTCGTTAAGTGACCCCCCTGTTTTCAGGGGGTTCCGGGGCATGTAATCTTCTCTTCGTCGCCAGGAACACCGGGCCGCCGGGGCCGAAAGCCCCGAGGCAAGGAACCAGGGCCGAGCGGGTTGACACCGCGAACCGGACCAGGTAATGTCCAGCGTCGGCCCACGAGCGGCCGCCGACCCCCTACGGCTAACAGTGTAGGACTCGGCATGCTCGACCAAAAAGCTTGTGAATATCGCTTTGAAACAAAGCGTGTTGCTTGAGAACTCAACAGTGTGCTAGTGAACTAAGCCAGTAGAGCTTATGTATTTGAACCTCGTGTGAGGTTCCTTTGAGAGCAAGAATATTTTGCCTCGATCAAATTTGACATTGTTGGAGAGTTTGATCCTGGCTCAGGACGAACGCTGGCGGCGTGCTTAACACATGCAAGTCGAACGATGAAGCCTTTCGGGGTGGATTAGTGGCGAACGGGTGAGTAACACGTGGGCAATCTGCCCTGTACTTTGGGATAAGCCTGGGAAACTGGGTCTAATACCGGATACGACTACTGATCGCATGGTTGGTGGTGGAAAGCTCCGGCGGTACAGGATGAGCCCGCGGCCTATCAGCTTGTTGGTGGGGTAATGGCCTACCAAGGCGACGACGGGTAGCCGGCCTGAGAGGGTGACCGGCCACACTGGGACTGAGACACGGCCCAGACTCCTACGGGAGGCAGCAGTGGGGAATATTGCACAATGGGCGCAAGCCTGATGCAGCGACGCCGCGTGAGGGATGACGGCCTTCGGGTTGTAAACCTCTTTCGCCAGGGACGAAGCGCAAGTGACGGTACCTGGATAAGAAGCACCGGCTAACTACGTGCCAGCAGCCGCGGTAATACGTAGGGTGCGAGCGTTGTCCGGAATTATTGGGCGTAAAGAGCTCGTAGGCGGTTTGTCGCGTCGTTCGTGAAAACTCCACGCTTAACGTGGAGCGTGCGGGCGATACGGGCAGACTTGAGTTCGGTAGGGGAGACTGGAATTCCTGGTGTAGCGGTGAAATGCGCAGATATCAGGAGGAACACCGGTGGCGAAGGCGGGTCTCTGGGCCGATACTGACGCTGAGGAGCGAAAGCGTGGGGAGCGAACAGGATTAGATACCCTGGTAGTCCACGCTGTAAACGTTGGGCGCTAGGTGTGGGCGACATCCACGTTGTCCGTGCCGTAGCTAACGCATTAAGCGCCCCGCCTGGGGAGTACGGCCGCAAGGCTAAAACTCAAAGGAATTGACGGGGGCCCGCACAAGCGGCGGAGCATGTGGATTAATTCGATGCAACGCGAAGAACCTTACCTGGGCTTGACATGCGCCAGACATCCCTAGAGATAGGGCTTCCCTTGTGGTTGGTGTACAGGTGGTGCATGGCTGTCGTCAGCTCGTGTCGTGAGATGTTGGGTTAAGTCCCGCAACGAGCGCAACCCTTATCCTACGTTGCCAGCGCGTTATGGCGGGGACTCGTGGGAGACTGCCGGGGTCAACTCGGAGGAAGGTGGGGATGACGTCAAGTCATCATGCCCCTTATGTCCAGGGCTTCACACATGCTACAATGGCTGGTACAGAGGGCTGCGATACCGCGAGGTGGAGCGAATCCCTTAAAGCCGGTCTCAGTTCGGATCGCAGTCTGCAACTCGACTGCGTGAAGTCGGAGTCGCTAGTAATCGCAGATCAGCAACGCTGCGGTGAATACGTTCCCGGGCCTTGTACACACCGCCCGTCACGTCATGAAAGTCGGTAACACCCGAAGCCCATGGCCCAACCCGTAAGGGGGGGAGTGGTCGAAGGTGGGACTGGCGATTGGGACGAAGTCGTAACAAGGTAGCCGTACCGGAAGGTGCGGCTGGATCACCTCCTTTCTAAGGAGCAACACATCCACCCCGCCGGGATACCCGGACCAACGGTTGGTGGAGTGGCCAGGGTTTCAGCACCGACCGTGTGTTGGCACTGGTTGCTCAAGGAATTGTGGAAATACTGGTTAGGGTTCGGCCGGCTTTTGCCGGGACGCTCTAGTACTGCACTTCGGTGCGTGGAATGGGTGCTCCTGGGAGGTCGGAAGAATTGTTCACAAGCACGCTGTTGGGTCCTGAGGCAACACGCCGAGGGGCTTACGCCCCGGGACGTTTGTTTCTGGTGTGGTGTTTGAGAACTGTAGAGTGGATGCGAGCATCTTTGTGGTCAAGTTGTTAAGGGCACATGGTGGATGTCTTGGCTTCAGGAGCCGATGAAGGACGTGGGAGGCTGCGATATGCCTCGGGGAGCTGTCAACCGAGCTGTGATCCGAGGATTTCCGAATGGGGAAACCCAGCACCAGTTATGTGGTGTTACCCGCATCTGAATATATAGGGTGTGTGGAGGGAACGCGGGGAAGTGAAACATCTCAGTACCCGTAGGAAGAGAAAACAACCGTGATTCCGTGAGTAGTGGCGAGCGAAAGCGGAAGAGGCTAAACCATGCACATGTCAAGCTGTCAGGCGTTGTGTGTGTGGTGTTGTGGGACCCAGCGTCGAGGATCTGACAGTCCTCGGAGCGGTTACGCGTGTTAGTGGAACGTCTTGGGATGGGCGACCGGAGTGGGTGAGAGTCCCGTACGCGAAAACACGTTGTGGATCGTTTGTTTGGTGTTCCCGAGTAGCAGCGAGCTCGTGGAATTTGCTGTGAATCTGCCGGGACCACCCGGTAAGCCTAAATACTTCCTGAAGACCGATAGCGGACTAGTACCGTGAGGGAAAGATGAAAAGTACCCCGGGAGGGGAGTGAAAGAGTACCTGAAACCGTGTGCCTACAAGCCGTCAGAGCCCGAGCACATCCTTGTGATGTTGAGGTGATGGCGTGCCTTTTGAAGAATGAGCCTGCGAGTTAGTGCTGCGTGGCGAGGTTAACCCGTGTGGGGTAGCCGTAGCGAAAGCGAGTCTGAATAGGGCGTCTGAGTCGCGTGGTCTAGACCCGAAGCGGAGTGATCTACCCATGGCCAGGCTGAAGCGTCGGTAAGACGACGTGGAGGGCCGAACCCACTTAGGTTGAAAACTGAGGGGATGAGCTGTGGGTAGGGGTGAAAGGCCAATCAAACTCCGTGATAGCTGGTTCTCCCCGAAATGCATTTAGGTGCAGCGTCACATGTTTCTCCACGGGGGTAGAGCTACTGGATGGTCTAGGGGCCTTACCGGGTTACCGAAATCAACCAAACTCCGAATACCGTGGTGTGAGAGTGTGGCAGTGAGACGGCGGGGGATAAGCTTCGTCGTCGAGAGGGAAACAGCCCAGAACACCAGCTAAGGCCCCCAAGTGTGTGCTCAGTGGGAAAGGATGTGGGATTGCCCAGACAACCAGGAGGTTGGCTTAGAAGCAGCCACCCTTGAAAGAGTGCGTAATAGCTCACTGGTCAAGTGGTCCTGCGCCGACAATGTAGCGGGGCTTAAGCACACCGCCGAAGCTGTGTCATTCGTGCATATAGATCGGCGTCTCTCTTGAAGAGATGTCTAGTCGCACGGATGGGTAGGGGAGCGTCCTGCATCCAGGGAAGCGGCGGCGGAAGCCAGTCGTGGAGGGTGTGGGAGTGAGAATGCAGGCATGAGTAGCGAATGCAGAGTGAGAAACTCTGCCGCCGGATGACCAAGGGTTCCTGGGCCAGGCTAATCCGCCCAGGGTAAGTCGGGACCTAAGGCGAGGCCGACAGGCGTAGTCGATGGATAACGGGTTGATATTCCCGTACCCGAGCACGTGCGCCCAGGATGAGGCGGTTGATACTAACCACCCAAAGCGCCAGTCGAGACCCTTCGGGGTGGAGATTGGTTGTGGAGCGTGGGATCTGATTCCGTAGTAGTCGAGTGATGGGGTGACGCAGGAAGGTAGCTCCGCCAGTGAGTGGTAGTACTGGTGTAAGCGTGTAGACCGAGTGGTAGGCAAATCCGCCGCTCATGAAGGTTGAGACGTGATGCGTAGCCGATTGAGGCGAAGTAGAGTGATCCTATGCTGCCGAGAAAAGCCTCTAGCGAGTGCGTGCACGGCCCGTACCCCAAACCAACACAGGTGGTCAGGTAGAGAATACTAAGGCGATCGGGTGAACTGTGGTTAAGGAACTCGGCAAAATGCCCCCGTAACTTCGGGAGAAGGGGGGCCAAACACTCTGAAGTCCCTTGCGGACTAGGGGTGGGTGGCCGCAGAGACCAGCGGAAAGCGACTGTTTACTAAAAACACAGGTCCATGCGAAGTCGCAAGACGATGTATATGGACTGACGCCTGCCCGGTGCTGGAACGTTAAGAGGACCGGTTAACCTTTCGGGGTGAAGCTGAGAATTTAAGCGCCAGTAAACGGCGGTGGTAACTATAACCATCCTAAGGTAGCGAAATTCCTTGTCGGGTAAGTTCCGACCTGCACGAATGGCGTAACGACTTTCCGGCTGTCTCAACCACAGGCCCGGCGAAATTGCACTACGAGTAAAGATGCTCGTTACGCGCGGCAGGACGGAAAGACCCCGGGACCTTTACTATAGTTTGGTATTGGTTTTCGGTTCGGCTTGTGTAGGATAGGTGGGAGACTGTGAAGCTGGCACGCTAGTGTTGGTGGAGTCGTTGTTGAAATACCACTCTGGTCGGATTGGGAATCTGAACCTCGGACCATGATCTGGTTCAGGGACAGTGCCTGATGGGTAGTTTAACTGGGGCGGTTGCCTCCTAAAGAGTAACGGAGGCGCCCAAAGGTTCCCTCAGCCTGGTTGGCAATCAGGTGTTGAGTGCAAGTGCACAAGGGAGCTTGACTGTGAGACAGACATGTCGAGCAGGGACGAAAGTCGGGACTAGTGATCCGGCACCACCTGGTGGAAGGGGTGTCGCTCAACGGATAAAAGGTACCCCGGGGATAACAGGCTGATCTTGCCCAAGAGTCCATATCGACGGCATGGTTTGGCACCTCGATGTCGGCTCGTCGCATCCTGGGGCCGGAGTAGGTCCCAAGGGTTGGGCTGTTCGCCCATTAAAGCGGCACGCGAGCTGGGTTTAGAACGTCGTGAGACAGTTCGGTCCCTATCCGCCGCGCGCGTAGGATACTTGAGGAAGGCTGTCCCTAGTACGAGAGGACCGGGACGGACGAACCTCTGGTATGCCAGTTGTCACGCCAGTGGCATGGCTGGTTGGCCACGTTCGGAAGGGATAACCGCTGAAGGCATCTAAGCGGGAAGCCTGTTCCAAGATGAGGTATCCCACCCCTTTGTGGGTTAAGGCCCCCAACAGACCATTGGGTTGATAGGCCAGAAATGGAAGCACAGTAATGTGTTGTCGAGTTGACTGGTACTAATAGGCCGAGGACTTGCCCACGAAGATGTTACGCATCCACTCTACAGCTCTGAAACACCACACGACCACCGGCAGTATTCGGTGGGGAGTGTTGTTTCATAGTGTTTCGGTGGTTATAGCGTCAGGGAAACGCCCGGTCCCATTCCGAACCCGGAAGCTAAGCCTGACAGCGCCGATGGTACTGCAACCGAAGGGTTGTGGGAGAGTAGGACACCGCCGGACTAACATTAAAAAGGGTCCAGGCCCCGGTCGAGAACCGCGAGTTCTCCCGGGGCCTGGACCCTTTCTACATGTCCGCGCTCGCCAAGCGGTAGCAAAGGTCCCTTGCTCCCCGCAGGTCGCTCAGCAGCTCTGCTGGCCGACCGCGCGCCGCCGAACAGGCGACGAGAAGACGAGAGAAGTCGTCGTCTCCCCATAGCGCTGCATCCGCTCTACGAGCTCCTCCAACTCCGCAGTGCTCCGACAGGCGACTCGCACCAGCCAGCATTCGTCACCCGTGACGTGATCGGCGTCGAGAACCTGGGGGAGCGGAAGGATGGTTTCGCGGAAGCGGGCCGTGTCCAAACTGCGTACCTTCGCCCGCACCATCGCCTCGATCGGTAACCCGAGCTTCGCCACGTCGACGTTGGCCGAGTATCCGGTGATGATCCCTCTCTCCTCGAGCCGGCGAACCCGCTCGGTCACCGCGGGCGCGGACAGCGACACCCGCCGACCGAGTTCCGAGAAGGTCAGCCGGCCGTCGGACTGGAGCAGTTCGAGTAGCTGCCAGTCGAGATCGTCGAGGTCCACAGAACTCCAGGTTGATCGGCGTGCCCACCAGGAAACTCCAGGCTAGCCGCTGGCAAGACCTGGACTATCCGATGTTGTTGACGATCACCGGCCAGCAGGATTAAGGCATGACGACCGAACCCCGCGTACTCATGTTTCCGACCTTGGATAGCGCGACCGCGGCCGCGCACCTGCGCGCCGAGCTCGCCCTCGAAGTCGACCCGGACGACCTGGCCCGGGACCTCGCCTCTGGCGCTCGGCACGGGTACATGGTCGTCGAAAGCCGGGCCCCTGAAGCCTTCGCGTCGGCTCGCATCTCGGGCGCGATCAACCTCCCCTATCGGGAGATGACCGCCGAGTCGGTCAGCGGCCTGGACCGCGAACTCGTCTACGTCTGCTACTGCGAGAGCATTCACTGCAACGCCGCGACCAAGGGGGCGTTGAAGCTCGCGGAGCTCGGCTTCAAGGTCAAGCGCCTCTCCGGTGGCATCACCGCCTGGCAAGCCGCCGGCTATCCCGTCGACCGGGACGCCTCGGTACCCGCTATCGCCTCGAGGCCCGCTCCCCGCTGCGCCTGTTGACCGGAGAGGCAGGGGACCTTTGCTACCGAGCCCCGAGCGGTAGCAAAGGTCCCCTGCTCTCCCGGCGGTCGTAGGCTGGTGAAGTGACCGCTCCCAAGTTGCTCGTCATTCAGCCGGACGCCTCAGACCCGATCGGCCCTCTCGGTGACTGGCTCACCGAGGCGGGAGCCGAGCTCGACATCCGGTTGCTGCCCGATCAGAAGCTCCCCGCCGATCTTGATGGGTACGCGGGCGTCGTATGCCTCGGCGGCGGGATGGGTGCCAACGACGACGGCGATCATCCGTGGCTGGCGGACGTGCGGAAACTTCTTTCGAAGGCCGCAGGTGCGCGCATCCCGACACTCGCGATTTGCCTCGGCGGCCAGCTCCTGGCGGTGGCGTTGGGCGGCAGCGTCGCGACAGGTGATCAAGGGCCTGAGGTCGGCCCAGGCCTTGTGTCCAAGAAGGACGCTGCTTGGACCGACCCGCTCTTCGCGGACTTGCCACTCATGCAGGATGTCCTGCAGTTCCACAACGACGCGATCACCCGGCTTCCCCCGGGCGCCGAGCTTCTCGCTTCCTCGCCGCGATACGCCCACCAGGCCTTCCGATTCGACCGTTGTGCCTACGGTGTCCAGTTCCACATCGAGACGACGCCGGATGTGGTCCTTGACTGGGCGCGGCAGTCACCGGAAATGGCAGAACTCACCCGGCCGGACGCACTGACCCCGGAAAACCTCGCTCGGGTGCATGCCGACATCACCGAAACCTGGCGGCCGTTCGCCCATCGCTTCGTCCGTCTGGTGTCCGGTGACCTCGCCCCGGCTGCGGACCGTCAACGTACATTGCCGATGGCTTAACGGCCTATGTCTCAAATGCGTATGGGTTATTAACACTCGGGTCATGCCGTCAGGTACCTTGCGAAGGGAATTTCGAAGGGTTCGGAGGTCGGGGTGGAGCCCTCAGTGTTGGTCGTGCTCGTCGTCGCCACGGCCCTAATTTTCGATTTCACGAACGGGTTCCACGACACGGCCAACTCGATGGCGACGTCGATCGCCACCGGTGCGTTGCGTCCGAAGGTCGCAGTGACGATCTCCGCGGTCCTGAACCTGGTCGGAGCCTTCCTGTCGGTCGAGGTGGCCAAGACCATCTCCAATGGACTGGTCGACGACTCCAAGATCGGGCCGGCGATCGTGTTCGGCGGCCTGGTCGGGGCGATCGTGTGGAACCTGATCACCTGGTTCGTCGGACTACCGTCCAGCTCGTCCCACGCGCTGTTCGGCGGGCTGATCGGTGCCACGTGGGTATCGGCCGGAACGGACTCCGTCCATTTCGGAAAGATCGTCGAGAAGGTGCTGGTCCCGGCGGCGCTGTCGCCGGTCCTGGCCGGTCTCGTCGCGATGATCGTGACGTATTTCGTCTACCGGATCTTCGTCCGCCGCGGCCGCACCGCCGGCTTCCGGGTCGGCCAGATCATCTCGGCCTCACTGGTCTCGCTTGCCCACGGCACGAACGACGCGCAGAAGACCATGGGCGTCATCACGCTGACGATGATCACCGCCGGAACTCTCCCCGCCGGGGCGGGGCCGCCACTCTGGGTGATCGTCAGCGCGGCGCTGGCGCTCGCGCTCGGCACGTACCTGGGCGGCTGGCGTATCACCTTCACACTGGGCAAAGGCCTGACGGATATCGATGGCCCGCAGGGCTTCGCCGCGCAGACCAGCTCGGCGGCCGTCATTCTCGCCTCGACGAATTTCGGCTTTCCGCTTTCGACGACCCACGTCTGCTCCGGCGGCATCGTCGGCTCCGGGGTAGGCCGAAACGAATCACCGGTTCGCTGGCGCACAGCCGGCCGCATGGTGACAGCCTGGCTGTTCACACTTCCCGCCGCTGCCATCGTCGGCGCCGCGGCCGGTCTCGTGACCTCGACAGGCACGGTGGGCACGATCGCCGTTGGTGTCGCGGGCCTGGCGATCGGCATCGGGATCTACCTCCTTTCACGGCGGAGCCCGGTCAACGCGAGTAGCTTCGCCAGTCCCACTCCGACCGTTCCTGAACAGGAAGTCGGCAAGATCGCTGCTTAGGAGAGCAAGGGACCTTTGCTACCGCTCCCAACGCGGTAGCAAAGGTCCCTTGCTCCCTTGCGCGTCCGTCTGGCCTCGGGCGTAAGGGCGACTACGGTGGAGGCCGATGGTTGAGCGCGCCAGGCCGACCGCTTCCGTGGCGAGATACGGCTTCACCGACCCCCGTGCCGACGGGCAGCTGCGTGCTGCCGGTTGGTGGACCGAATCCGGCCCGGACGGCTCCGCCGCCGATGTGATGTCGGCACTTTCCCGTGCTGCGGATCCCGATCTCGCGCTGAGCGGACTGGACCGGATCAGGGAAGCCGACCCTGGTGCCTGGAATGAGCTCGACCAGGCGCTCCGTACCAACCGCACCTTCCGCGGCCGGTTGCTCGGCGTTCTGGGCACTTCGAGCGCGCTCGCGGATTTCCTGGTCGCGAACACCGACTGCTGGAAGACCCTCCAGGGCGAGAAGAACATTGCCCCGGATCAGTATGTGAGCAGTCTGCTCGATCATTTGCGACCGGACGGAGAGCTGCTTACAGGCCTCGAGTCGGAGCAGGCACTTCGCACCGGCTACCGCGAACTTCTGCTCGGAATCGCTGCGGCCGACCTCGGGCATCTCGTCGAACCTGGCCTCCGCCAGCCGCCCTATGCCGAGATCGGGGCCCAGCTCACGATGCTGGCCGAGGCCGCGCTGCAGGTCGGGCTGCTGGTCGCGGAGGCCGAGGTGGGCGCCGGCGCCGAAGGACTCCTGGCCGTGATCGCGATGGGCAAATGCGGTGGTCGAGAGCTGAACTATGTGAGCGACGTGGATGTCATCTTCGTCGGAGATGGAGACCTTTCAGTCTCCACGCGGCTGGCCAGCACGATGATGCGCGTGGTCGGCAAAGCATGTTTCGAGGTCGATGCGGCGTTGCGCCCGGAGGGCAAGGCGGGCGCGTTGGTCAGAACCCTCGACGGCCACGCCGCCTACTATCAGAAGTGGGCCAAGACCTGGGAGTTTCAGGCCTTGCTCAAGGCGCGGCCTGTCGCAGGCGATGCAGAGCTCGGGCGTCAGTACGCGGAGATGGTCGCACCGAAGGTGTGGGCAGCGGCCGATCGGGAGAATTTCGTTCCCGAGGTACAGAAGATGCGGCGCCGCGTCGAGGGCCATGTGCCGTCCGCGCATGCCGAACGTGAGCTCAAGCTGGGGCGCGGCGGCCTTCGTGACGTCGAGTTCGCCGTCCAGTTGCTGCAACTGGTCCACGGCCGGATCGACGCCGAGCTGCGTTCCCCGTCCACGATGGACGCACTCGCTGCGCTGGGGGATGGCGGGTATGTCGGCCGCAAGGACGCTGCGGAGCTTGCATCGTCCTATGAGTTCCTCCGGACCATCGAGCACCGGCTTCAGCTTCGCCGACTACGGCGTACGCACTTGTTCCCTGCGGCTTCGGACGTGAGCGAGCTGCGAACGATCGCGAGAGCGAGCGGCGTGCGGCCGGCCCGGGGCAGAAGTGAAGGGGACGTGTTGGTGGCGGAGTTTCGCCGTCACCTGCAAAGCATCCGACGGCTTCACGAAAAGCTCTTCTACCGCCCCCTGCTGCAATCGGTCGCGAATGTGCCGACCGAAGCACTACGGCTGACTACGAAACAAGCCGAGAGCCGCCTCGCCGCACTCGGCTATGCCGCGCCGGACGGGGCCCTGCAGCACATCAAGGCGCTGACCGCGGGAATGTCCCGCCGGGCGGCCATCCAGCAAGCTCTGCTGCCGGTCTTGTTGGACCTTCTCGCCGATACTCCAGACCCGGACCGTGGCCTCCTGTCCTATCGGAAGGTCTCGGAAGCACTCGAAGAAACGCCTTGGTATCTCAGGGTTCTTCGGGACGAGGGTGCCGTCGTCGAGCGGCTCGCATTTCTGCTCGGCACGTCACGTCTGGTTCCCGACCTGTTGGCCCGAGCGCCGGAAGTGCTGCAGTTGTTCGGTGACCCAGCGAGGTTGTCCGGCCGTACTCCGGCGGAGGTAGCGACGTCGCTGCGCGCCACTGTGCGGCGTCAGCCGGGGTTGAATGCCGCGGTCGCGGCCGCGAGATCGTTGCGCCGGCACGAGATGCTCCGGATCGCGTCGGCGGATTTGCTGGGGTTGCTCGATGTCCCAGCCGTCTGCGAGGCACTGTCCAGCGTGTGGGGCGCCGTGCTTCAAGGTGCACTAGCAGCTGCTTTTCGCCAGCGTCAGGCCGAGCTCGGCCAGACTCCCGCGAAGATCGCCGTCATCGGTATGGGCCGGTTGGGCGGGGCCGAACTGGGCTACGGATCCGACGCAGACGTTCTCTTTGTGTGCGAGCCCGCCGAGGGCGTGTCGGACTCCGAAGCAGCGAAGTTCGCTTCTTCTGTCGCCGAGACGGTCCGGAAGATCCTCGGTGCCCCTAGCCCGGATCCGGCACTGATCGTAGATGCCGATCTTCGTCCTGAGGGGCGGAGCGGGCCGTTGGTGCGAACCCTCGAGTCCTACCGTAGCTATTACGGGCGGTGGGCGGAGGCCTGGGAATCCCAGGCACTGCTCCGTGCTCGGTTCATCGCCGGTGACGACGACCTCGGTGCGCGGTTCATCGAGATGATCGACCCCATTCGCTATCCGGAGGCGGGCCTCGACCCGGTCCGCGTGCGGGAGATCAGGCGAATCAAGGCGCGCGTGGAAACGGAACGGATGCCCAAGGGCGCCGACCCGACCCGGCACACGAAACTCGGCCGTGGAGGACTCGCCGACGTCGAATGGACCGTCCAGCTCATGCAACTGCGTCACGGGCACGAGGTCGAGGGGCTCCGGACCACCTCGACGATCGAGGCGCTGAAGGCCGCGGCGGAGGCGGGGCTCGCCGAGCCTGCCGAGATCGAGTCCCTGACTGAGGCCTGGTTGCTGGCGACGCGCGTCCGTAATGCCGGGATGCTGGTCCGCGGTAAGGCAGTCGACGAGATTCCCAGCTCCGGTCGTGACCTCGCCGCTGTCGCGCGAGTGCTCGGCTACTCGGCCGATGACGATCCAGGTGAGTTCCTCGACGCTTATCGGCGGACGACGCGACGTGCCCATGCGGTCGTGGAGACTCTCTTCTATCAGGACTGACCGCTCTGACCTGCGGATAGGGAGCAAGGGACCTTTGCTGTCGCTTGCCCAGGCTGGGGATACGGCAGCAAAGGTCCCTTGCTCACACTCCGCGTCGCGGACGGTAAGTGGCGCTTACAGTGGACCGGTGACTGTGCGCGAGCCATTTCGCACCCGGATCAAGGTGCGCCATTACGAGCTGGACACCCTCGGCCATCTCAACCACGCCGTCTACCACTCATACGGCGAGGTCTCCAGGCTCGAGTTGATGGAGCTCGCAGGTGGCCTCAACTCGGGCATGCGCGATGCGAATCTTGCCTTCGTGCTGCTCGAATCCCACATCGTGTTTCGACGCGAGCTTCGGGCCGGCGATGTCGTCGACGTGACCTGCGACGCCAAGTTCGGCACCGGCAAGACCTTCCACATGGACTCGAACATCTACAAGGTCGACGGCACCCTCTCCGCTGAGATCACGTGCACGCTGGGGTTGATGGATCTCGAGCGACGCAAACTGGTGGACGATCCGCGTGGCCGTATCGAGCGAGCGGGCGTCGACCTGAAGGTTCTTTCCACTTCGGAGTAGCCGTACTACCTGGCCCAATAAGAAACGCCGGTGGTGAGGGCGCTTCCGCACCTCACCACCGGCGTGCTCTTGGTGTTTCCTACCGCACGATCACACGTCGTAGTACAGCGAGAACTCGTACGGGTGGGGACGCAGCCGCAGCGGGTCGATCTCGTTCTCACGCTTGTAGGAGATCCACGTTTCGATCACGTCGGGAGTGAACACGCCACCCTCGAGCAGGTAGTCGTGGTCGGCTTCCAGCGTGTCGAGAACCGCGCCGAGGTCGCCCGGGACGAGTTTGACGTTCTGGGCCTCCTCCGGCGGAAGCTCGTAGAGGTCCTTGTCGATGGGCTCCGGCGGCTCGATCTTGTTCTTGATGCCGTCGAGACCGGCCATCATCATCGCCGAGAACGCGAGATACGGGTTGCCGGACGAGTCCGGGCACCGGAACTCGGCGCGCTTGGCCTTCGGGTTGTTGCCCGTGATGGGGATACGGACACAGGCCGACCGGTTCCGCTGCGAGTACACCAGGCTGACCGGGGCCTCGAAGCCCGGCACGAGCCGGTGGTACGAGTTGACGGTCGGGTTGGTGAAGGCCAGCAGGCTCGGGGCGTGCTTGAGCAGGCCGCCGATGTAGTGGCGGGCGGTATCGGACAGGCCCGCGTACCCCGACTCGTCGTGGAACAGCGGCGTGCCGTCCTTCCACAGCGACTGGTGGCAGTGCATGCCCGAGCCGTTGTCGCCGGCGAGCGGCTTCGGCATGAAGGTCGCGGTCTTGCCGGCGGCGAACACGGTGTTCTTCACGATGTACTTGAACAGCTGCAGGTCGTCCGCGGCGTGCAGCAGCGTGTTGAACTTGTAGTTGATCTCGGTCTGGCCGGCGGTGCCCACCTCGTGGTGCGCGCGCTCGATCTCGAAACCGGAGCCCTGCAGGTTACGAACGATCTCGTCGCGCAGGTCGGCGAAGTGGTCGACCGGCGGGACGGGGAAGTAGCCGCCCTTGAACTTCGTCTTGTAACCCTGGTTGCCGCCCGGCACGTCGGCACCGGTGTTCCACCAGCCCTCGACGGAGTCGATCTCGTGGAACGAAGCGTGCTCGGCCGAGTCGAACCGGATCGAGTCGAAGATGTAGAACTCGGCCTCGGGGCCGAAGAACACGTTGTCCGCGACGCCGTACTCGGAGATGTACTGCTCGGCCTTGCGCGCGATGTTGCGCGGGTCGCGGCTGTACGCCTCGCGGGTGAACGGGTCGTGCACGAAGAAGTTCAGCGAGAGCGTCTTCGCCTTGCGGAACGGGTCGATACGAGCCGTCTCGGGGTCCGGGAGGAGCAGCATGTCGGATTCGTGGATCGACTGGAAACCACGCACCGAGGAGCCGTCGAAGGCCAGGCCTTCTTCGTAGGCTTCTTCGTTGAACGCCTTCGCCGGAACGGTGAAGTGCTGCATAACGCCGGGCAGGTCGCAGAACCTGACGTCGACGACCTCTACGTTCTCGTCGGCGATTAGGCGCTGAATGTCGTCTGGAGTAGTGGGCACCCTCGGTGACTCCTTCTCGTTCGTTGCCGGCGGCAGTACTCTCTTCGGCTCACGCTAAGAGCGCGGTGTTGCCCGACCGTCACCCGTATGTTTCGCCGGTGTTAACGGGGCGGCGATATCGGGTAGTCGACCAGGGCGAATGTGGCCAGCGCCACCGGCATACCCTGGATGGGTGGCGAGATGGACCGGAGAATGGCTGCCCGGAGCCGGCGATGAGACGACGGCCGGTGGCGAGGGTACGCAGCGGTGGCGTGGTGAGCGACTCGGCTTGCCCCAATCGGGTGTCGGCTCGGTAGCGGGCGGCGGCGCTCGCCTTCTCGGCCTGCTCATCGACCTGGTTCTCGCCTCGCTGGTCACCACCCTCTTTGTGACCCCCAGCCTTCAGGATCCGGCGGTCATGCAGACCTTCAATCTCTGGTCGGTCGGCGTCTGGGCGGCGATCACGGTCATTCCCGCCGCCTTCTTCGGGTTCACTCCTGGTATGGCAGTAGTCGGAATTCGCGTCGCCAGGCTCGACGGTGCGCAAATGGTCGGGATATGGCGTGCCGTCGTGCGGGGCGCGCTGACCTTCGTGATCATTCCGGCCGCGATCCGTAATATCGACGGGCGAAGCTGGCTCGACCGGCTGACCGGAACCGTGGTAATCCGCATGCGGTGACCTCAGGGAGAGCAGGGGACCTTTGCTCTCCCCGGCGGGATCGGGTTGCCGGACCGGCGGTCGTCAGGCAGCCGGCGCCGCAGGGACGCTCCCGAGATCTGGAGGGGGTCGTTGTCGGGCGCGGCGGTGGGCTGCTCGCAGGTCTTGGATCACCACCAGTGGCTCGTCACGCAGCTGTGCCGGACTCACCTGGACGACGATGAGGCCTGGAGCGGACAGGGCTGGCATCTCGGGCACCTTGTCCGGTTCGAGAGCGACCTCGTCGTAGCGGACCTGCAGCGCGACGCCGACCTGCGGCCACCACGCATCGGCGCTCCCGATAACCACTCCGTCCGGAGTCCTTAGCTCTGCTTTCCACACGGGTTTCGGCAAACCGCTGCGCTCGACTGCAGACTCCAGCCACTGCTCGACGGCGGAGTCGACGCCGTCCTGGAGAGCGTTAACGACTATTCGAGGGAGCGCCGAGCCGATCGTGCTGGCCTGGGCCAACTCGGTTCGAAGTTCCTCGGGGGTGCAGAGTCCGCGATGGACGGCATCGTGGATCATCGCCCGCACCGCCTGCAGTTCGTCCATGCGCCGAGCCGCGTCGATCAGGGCTCGGGCCAGAGGAGCGACAGGCAGCCCGTCGATCTCCACTGGTTCCGGCAGGTGGATCGTTCGTTCTACGACGGCGAAGCCCCAGGTGGCGACCTTGCTCCGGTGAGGGATCAGGGTGTGTGCCCGTCTTTCTGGCGGGAGTCTTCGGACGCCGTACAACCTGGCGGCTTGTACTCCGGTGAGCATCGCCTCCGGGCCCGCGTGAGTCAGTGCGACCTTCAAAAGCTGGTGCTTGGTCGGTGGGGCACTGGTCAGGAGGATGACACCGGGTATCGGACGGCGCCACGGGCCGCCTTCGCGGCAACGGCGCGAGATCGAGGAATGGGAGTGCCCGAGGGCGACAAGTTTCGCCCGGGCGACCACGCCGTCCGGGAACATCGCTGCCAGCGCCTTCTGCCGGGCGCTCGAGGTTCGGTCCACACAGTGATCATGCGACCACCCACCGACAGTTCTTGTCCGGAGACGCATCAGGGGTCCTTTGCTACCGCCGCGTGCGGTAGCAAAGGACCCCTGATCCTCGTTCTGTCAGCGGCGACGGATGGTGCGCTGGACGTTGCGCATCTTCGCGCCGGCGGGCATCGGGCCCTTGGGCATGGCGGCACCGCGGCTGCCGAGTGCGGCGAGCTTCGCTTCCAACGCGTCGACCTGGGCGGGCTTCAGGTTGCGCGGCAGCTTCATCAGGTGGCTCTGCAGCTTCTTCAGCGGTATCTGCTGGTCTTCGTTGCCGATGATCACGTTGTAGATCGGAGTCTCACCGATCAGCCGGGACACACGCTTCTTCTCCTGCGCGAGCAGGGCCTTCACGCGGTGCGGCGCACCCTCGGCGACGAGCACGACACCGGGACCACCGAGCACTCGGTGCACGGCGTCGAGCTGAGTGGTGGCCGCCACGGTCGGCGTCACCTTCCAACGGCCCCGCATGTTCTCAAGCGCCCACGCCGCGGCACCCGGCTGGCCGTCGGCCTTCGAGTACACGGTCTTCTGGACCCGCCTGCCGAAGATGATCACAGCGGCGAGCGCGCCGAGCAGGATGCCCAGCGGCAGCACTACCCAGTGGACGTCGAAGATGAACCCGATGCCGAACACCACACCGGTGATGACCAGGAGCGATCCGACCATCCAGGGGATGAGCGCTTTGTCTTCCTTGCGCTGCATCTTGAAGGCCTCGAAGATCTGCCCGCGGCGAGCCTTGCTCGCGGCACGCTTCTCCTTCTTGGCCAGCTTCGCTGCTTCCTTGTCCTGCTTTCCCGCCATGTGACCAGGATACGGCCGCGTGCCCTGCGCCGATCCCGTCGGGCCCTCTGCGAGGATCGGGACGTGGTTAGCGCATCGTCCCCGAAGAGTCGTCCAGGCCTGCTCGATGGGCTCGATCCCGAGCAACGTGCCGCCGCCTGCGCGCCGAGGGGGCCGGTCTGCGTCCTCGCGGGAGCGGGGACAGGCAAGACCCGGACGATCACACACCGCATCGCCCACCTGGTCCGTTCCGGCCACGTCGCCGCTGGTCAGGTCCTCGCCGTCACTTTCACGACCCGCGCCGCGGGCGAGATGCGCACGCGTCTCCGAGGGCTGGGTGTGGACGCCGCCCAGGCGCTCACATTCCACGCCGCCGCCCGTCGTCAGCTGCGGTATTTCTGGCCTCAGGTCGTCGGGGACCGGCCGTGGGAGCTGCTCGAGAACAAGTTCCGCTACATCAGCCAAGCCGCCAACAGGGCCGGTCTCGGCACCGAGACGGAACTGCTGCGTGACCTCGCCAGTGAGATCGAGTGGAGCAAGGCCTCTTTGGTATCGCCGGACGACTATCCGGCAGTGGCCGCACGGACACAGCGGGACACACCGGCGCCCGCCTCGCAGGTCGCGGAGGTTTACCGCAACTACGAGAAGGTCAAGAACGCCGCGCAGGTCCTCGACTTCGACGACCTGC
The DNA here is from genome assembly GCF_900105055.1 of Amycolatopsis lurida. Classification (NCBI taxonomy): domain Bacteria; kingdom Bacillati; phylum Actinomycetota; class Actinomycetes; order Pseudonocardiales; family Pseudonocardiaceae; genus Amycolatopsis; species Amycolatopsis lurida. The sequence continues at coordinate 2,746,806 of NZ_FNTA01000004.1, read as the reverse complement.
TCCTGCACACCACGGCCGTCCTCGAGGAACACACGGTGGTGGCCCAGGAGTTCCGCGAGCGCTATCGCTGCTTCGTCGTCGACGAGTATCAGGACGTCACCCCGCTGCAGCAGCGGCTGCTCGACGCCTGGCTCGGCGGCCGTGACGACTTGACCGTCGTCGGCGACGCCAACCAGACCATCTATTCGTTCGGTGGCGCTTCTCCCCGGCCGCTCCTGGAGTTCACTCGGCGGTTCCCCGAGGCGACGGTCGTGAGACTCGAGCGGGACTATCGGTCGACTCCGGAGGTCGTGGCTCTCGCCAATCAAGTGATCGGTGCCGCGCGCGGCCGTCCCGCGGGGTCGAGGTTGAAGCTGATCGGCCAGCGTCCTTCCGGGCCGGTCCCGAGGTTCGCCGAGTATGACGACGAGACCGCCGAGGCCGCGGCTGTCGCGCGCAGAATCCGCGATCTGCTCGACAGCGGGGTGGCGGCCAGCGAGATCGCGGTGCTTTACCGCGTCAACGCCCAGTCTGAAGCCTACGAGCAGGCTCTGGCGGAGATGGGCATCCCGTACCTGGTCCGCGGCGGCGAGCGGTTCTTCGCCAGGGCCGAGGTCCGGCAGGCCATGTCCGCGCTGCGGATGGCGTCGACCGACGCCTACACCGGCGAGCTGGTGACCCGCGTTCGCTCCGTCCTTGCGAAGGTGGGGCTCACCGACCAGCCTCCTGCCGGAGGCGCGGCGAAAGAACGATGGGACGCGCTTCTCTCGATCGTCGAGCTGGCCGAGGAACTGGCTTCCACTGTGGAAGATGCGGATCTCCCTCGATTCGTGGCGGAGCTCGAACAGCGGGCGACAGCGCAGCATCCACCAACGGTGGAGGGCATCACCCTGGCCTCGCTTCACGCGGCGAAAGGTCTCGAATGGGACGCCGTGTTCCTCGTGGGACTCGCCGAGGGGACCATGCCGATCCTCCATGCCGACGGCGACGACGCGGCCATTGAGGAAGAGCGCCGCCTCTTCTATGTCGGCGTCACGCGAGCACGAGTGCATCTCTCGCTGTCGTGGGCCTTGGCCAGGACGTCGGGAAACCGCCGTAATCGGCGACGTAGCAGGTTCCTCTACGGCCTCATCCCTGAAGATCACCCGGCGGCGAGGGTCGCTCGATCGCAGCAGCCGAAGCAGGCTGGCAACAAGGCTCGGTGCCGCGTGTGCGGCGGACCGCTGCTGGAGACACTCGACATCAAGCTCGGTCGGTGTTCCCGGTGCCCGTCCAACGTGGACGAGCAGCTGCTCGAGAAGCTGAAGTCCTGGCGAGGGGAGCGCTCGCGGGAGCTCAAGGTGCCGGCCTTCGTCGTTTTCACGGACGCGACGCTCGTCGCCATCGCCGAGCAGCGGCCAACCGATGACACGGCGTTGTGTGCCATCTCCGGGATCGGCGCGACGAAGCTCGAGCGCTTCGGAGCGGAGGTTCTCGACGTCGTGCGGGCCTCAGTGGAGACTTGACCGCGTTCCAGGCGTGATCCGCGCGGCGAACCTGCTGCTCAGAGCCGATCTTCGCAACTTCGACGGATTTTCTGGAAAATAAGTTGCCCCGGTGCGGCCGGTGGCAATAACCTGCAGGTACCGGGCGGGAAGCGCCTGGTCTGGGGAAGAACTTCTACAACACAGCGTAGACCGCAGGGCGGCTCGCGCGCGACAGAGAAAGGTGGTGTCAGTGAAATGAGGATCAACATGAAGCTCACGAACCCTGGCACCCGTCTGTCTTGCGTCGCGGAAGTCCCGCAGGCACAGCGCCAGGGCACCTTCATGCCCGTGAGCATCCTTGCCGCCCGCGGCACTCAGCGTCTCAACCGGCGCTGGGTTACCGCCGACGAGACCTTCGCGCACGCTGCCGCCTTCGGTGGGGCGTACCTGAACGGTGGCGTCGATCTGCCGGTCATCAAGCAGTTCCGTGTTCCGTTGTCCCAACGGGAGCGAAGTTCCTGACCTAGTCAGGATCAGAGGCTCACGAAGGCCGCGGAACCGGTTACCGGATCCGCGGCCTTCGTGTTTTTTGCTGCACAAACAAGTTGGCTGCACAACCTAATTGGGGTTCAGCGTTGTCCAGTTCCACCGTGAGTACGAAATCCGTTACGGCACAGAGGAGTGCACTTATGTCATCGGCCATAGCTTTCGCGCCGGGGGAGGCCCTGCCCTTCGCCGACGCAGGCGTCGTCGACCTGCTCGACGCCATCGACTCGCCCGAGTCGATGCTTCCCTGCCGTTCGGGCGACGCGGACCTGTGGTTCGCCGAGTCGCCGGCAGAGCTCGAGCGGGCGAAGGCGTTCTGCGCGGACTGCCCGGTCCGTTCCGCCTGCCTCGCGGGCGCTCTTTCGCGGCGTGAGCCGTGGGGCGTCTGGGGTGGCGAAATCTTCGAGCGTGGCGTTGTCGTCGCGCGGAAGCGGCCCCGTGGCCGCCCCCGGAAGAACCCGGTCGTCGAGCCCGCCGCGGAGGCTCGCTCCGTCGCGCGCAAGGTCGAGCGGAGCGCAGCGGCATGACCGTCGAACTCATCACCACCAGGGATTACGAGGCGCTGACGGGAACTCACGCGCCGACCGAATTGAACGAGATCAAGGTCGAGGAGACCAGCGAAATGTTGCTTTATGAAGAACTGTCCAGGGCCCGAATACGAGACCTCGAGGAGGGAGTCCGCGCGCAGCGGGCTCGGAGCGGCCCACGCGCCGCGCGCAGGTGGACCAAGGTCGCCCGCTGGGCGACTCGGCGAGCCGAGCGCTTCCAGGCCTGACCACTCAAGGGGAGCGGGGGACCTTTGCTATCGCGGCGCGACAGCAAAGGTCCCCCGCTCCCTTTTAGGACGTGATGCGGCTCGGGGTGGTGTTCACTGGGGGTATGGCCGTACACACGCATGACGACATCGATTGGTCTGATCGGCTTCGCTCGCTTCGCATGGCCGAGGCGCTCGACGCCGAGCCGATGCGGGCGGCGGCTCGGCGGCTGCTCGAGGGCATGCCGGACGCGCCGACCATCCTCGACGTCGGCTGCGGCGCGGGCGGGATGAGCGTGCTCTTCGCCGAGGAGCTCACTTCCATCGGCGCCAAGATCGTGCTGGTCGACGCGACCGAACATCTGCTCGCCGAAGCGCACGGAGTCGTCAGCGCGGCCGCAGGGGAGAGGGCCGTCGTCGAGACGGTCCATGCCGACGTGGCCGACGACGGATTGCCGGCCAAGCTCCCTGCCGCCGACCTGGTCTGGGCTTCCCGAGTGGTCCACCATTTGCCCGACCAGCAGGCGGCCATCGATACCCTCGCCCGGCTCGCCCGCCCCGGCGGACTGGTCGCCATCTCCGAGGGCGGCCTGGACTTCAACTGTCTCCCCTGGGAGCTCGGCATCGGCCGTCCCGGGCTCGAGGAGAGGCTCCTCGCCGCCCGCGGCGAGTGGTTCGCCGAGATGCGGGCAGGAATCCCCGGCTCCGTTTCCATGCCCTACGGCTGGAACATCGCGCTGCAGCGAGCCGACCTCGCCGACGTCGACTCTTTCGGGGTGCTCATCTACCACCCGGCACCGGGCCCGGAACTGCTTCGCGAGTTCGTCATCGAGCGGGTGAGCTGGCTGACGGAGGTCGCGGGCGATCGCCTCGACGGTGACGACCACGAGACCGCGGCCGCGCTCGTGGATCCGGCGAACCCTGCCTTCCTGGGCACTCGCGGCGACCTGTTCCTGCAAGGGGCGAAGACCATCCATTGTGGACGAAAATCGTGAACGGCCAGGCCACTTGCTCGTTGTGCGGCCGGATCCGCGGTGGCGACGAGGAACCCGCGCAGACACTCGCCTGGGTTTCCACCCGCGAGAAGAACGTCGTGCGCTGGATGTGTCCCACCTGCGCTCGCCGCCACACCCGCGATATCGAAGGAAAGCTGCCGGACGAGTACTGGTGAGCTCAGGCGGCGTCGATCCGGCCGATCGTGCGGACCTTCGGCCTCGGCGTCCGTGTCGCTTCGCCGAACGCCCTGACGAGTTCTGCCGCGACTTCCAGCGGAACCTTCTTCAGCTGGTCGATGGTGCAGCGCACCAGTACGGTCCCGGTCGCGGTCAGTGCCAGCGGGTGGAAATTCGCGGCGCCCTCTTTCGGCGCCCGGAATTGCCACGCCATGCCGATGTCGTCCCACCAGGCGTCGGCGGTACCGATGGGGCGCCCTCGCCTGTCGCAGAGCGTCGTGTTCCACGACGGCGCGGGCAGCGGGCAGCCGCTGAGGACCTTCTTCGCCAGCCCATGCGCGTACGTCTCTTCGGGATCGACCCGTCGCAGTGCCGCGCGCACCGCGGCCGAACCTCGCCGGTTACCGGAATCGAGCTCCTCGACGAGTTCATCGAGTGTGCACAGACCCCAATACAGCGGCAGCGAGATCAGCTCGTCGATTCGCGTTGGGTCGAGCTCCAGCCGGGCGAGATCGAGCGCTGCCCGGGCCGGTGGGGCGAACGGAACACCGTCGATCGTGGTCGGAGGCGGCATCCGGGTGGTTCTTCGCGGCAACATGCCAGGTTCCGCCGGCACGCGCCGATAGTCGGGGACCAGGAGATGGACCTCTCGTGTCAACGGGCAGCCGACACCTCGTGCGCGTAGCGCGTCGGCACCTGTCACCACGACCTCCGGCCCGAACCGTGCGACAGCGGCTTGCAGCAGCTGAAGCCGGGTGGGCACGGTGTCGCGCAACAGGATCACGCCCGGCATCAGCCTTCGCCAAGGACCGCCCGGGCCGCAGAGCTTCGCGGCGTAGCGCGCGGTGACGCCCGCCCTCCGCAGCTCGCGGCTGGTGACGATCCCGGATTCGCTGGTGTTACTGAGCGCCATGAGTCGGGCGCTTCGTGTAGTGGTCATGAATCGAGGATGACCGCTGGGCCGACCGGGTGGAACCACTTCCGCGAACTTGTGGACAACTCGCCCGAGCTGCCCCGTTTTCGGCTCTGTCGCCCCGCTCCCTGTGGATAACTTCTCAGGCCGCGAAGCCCGGCTGCCACCGTTCGACGATCGCGCGGGCGGGGATCTCGGCGTCGAGCTGACAGAGAATGCCGGTCGATCCGGCGGTCACCCGGTGGATCATCAGGTACTCGGGCGGCAGGTTGAGGGAGCGGCCGATCCGGAAATCCCGGCCGCGCGTGTCGCCGACCCGGCCCGCCTGTCGCTGCATCCAGCGACGGGTGAAGTGGAACGTGTCGCCCGCCAGCGGTTCGGTGAACGGCGCCAGGTAGGCGAGCACGTCATCGGCCCGCAGATCCGCGTCGCCCCGGATGAAGCCGGATTCCCTGAGCAGCTGCATCAGTTTCGCGGATTCGCCGTCGAGCGCCAGCCTGGTCATCTCGCCGAGGTGCTGAGGGATCCCCTCGGGCAGCCGGGACACCCCGCCGAAGTCGATGACGCACAGCCTGCCGTCGGCGGTCAGCATGAAGTTGCCGGGATGCGGGTCCGAATGCAGGAGCCGGGCTCGTTCCGGCGACGAGTAGTGGAACTCGGTGAGCAGGCGGCCGGCGCGGTCTCGTGTCTCCTTGTCGCCACTGGCGATGATCTTCGACAACGGGGTTCCGGTGGCCCACTCGGTGACGACGACCTTCGGCGCGCTGGCGACCACGCGGGGGATCAGGAACCCGGAGACACCTTCGAACGCCTTGACGAAGGCACGCTGGTTCTGCGCTTCGGCCTGGTAATCGAGTTCCTCGTTCATCCGCTCGGCGAGTTCCGCCAGGAGCGGCTTCACTTCGGTCCCCGGCACGAACGCCTGGAACAACCTGCTGAAACGCTGGAGCTGCCGGAGGTCGCTCCGCAAGGCGTCGTCGGCTCCGGGATATTGCACTTTGACAGCGACTTCGCGGCCGTCGTGCCAGGTCGCGCGGTGGACCTGGCCGATGCTCGCGGACGCGGCGGGCTCGTCGTCGAAGGCCGCGAACCGCTGCTTCCAGGTGCGCCCCAACTGCTCGGCGAGGACCCGATGGGTCTGCCGGGCGGGCATGGGCGGCGCGGCGGCCTGAAGCTTCGTCAGGGCCTCGCGATAGGGCTTCGCCATCTCGTCCGGCACCGCGGCCTCGAAGACGCTCAGCGCCTGGCCGAACTTCATCGCGCCGCCCTTGAGCGTGCCGAGGACCTCGAAGAGCTGCTCTGCCGCCTTGGCGGACAGCGTCGCGTTGACTTCTTCGGCGCTTTGCCCGGTCAGCCGCCTGCCCCAGCCGCCGACCGCCCGCCCCGCTATGCCGAGCGGGATACTGGCCAGCTTCGCCGTTCGCGCGGCCCCGTTACGGGGGATGGCGGCTTCACGGTCCTCGGCGTTGCGGGAGTCGGTCACCTTCGCGATTCTGCCTTGACTCACCGCGCCCGCGCAGCCTGTTGCGGGAGTGTATGTGGGCTACGTCGCTTGCCGTATCACCGAGCACCGCATCCGCATGCGGTGTGGGGCGGCCAGTCGCGATGCCGGATCTTGCCGTCGAAGAAGTCGATCTCCAACGTGGCGTTCCAAGCGGGCGGCGCATGATCGCTCGGGGACAGGAGCCTGAGCGCCTGTGCTGCGGCGAGCGCGGCGCAAGCCTGAACGGAGCCGAGATCGGCTCGCTGCACACGGCCGACGAGCTGGCTCGCCACCCGCGGCCAGGAATCGTCGCGACCGGCCCGGTGCAGGTCGGCGCAGCGCAGGCAGCTGCTGCGGCCGGGCACCACCAAAGGTCCCACGATGCCGACCCCGTCCCGGACGCGCACCGGGAGGTGGTTGACGCCGTCGCGGACGAGTTCGTCGACCACTTCGGGAGCAGGTACCACGGCGTCGGTGAGCAGGGCGAGTTCCGGCCGTCGGTCCGAGTAGAGCCGCGTTGTCACGGTGCTCGCCCTGGTGCGGTGCACGACCTGAGCCATCGCATCCCGGCGGGGCATGCCGATTTCGGCTTCGGTGTAGCCCGAGCCCAGGTCGCCTTCGAGAACCGTGCCCGAAGCCCGGACGTCGATGTGCCCGACTCCGCCGTTGGCGAGCAGGACCGCGATGGCCACCGCCAGCCTGCCGTCACCGTGGATCGCCACCGCGGTGCGCCCGCGACGGGCCGTCATGGCCGTCTGATGGTGGCGGGCGCGAAGCGACCAGAGCCCTGTCTCCGGTCTCGGCCTCGGATGTCGTTCGGACTGGCCCGCATCGGTCACGAGACCTCGGGCCGTCAGGTCCGTCATCAGGTCCCGCAGCTGGTCGTCGTGTTCGCTCTGCGCGAGCACGATGTCGTCCGCGGCCTGCTTCCCGTCCAACCCGCGGAGGGCTTCGGCCACCTCGGTGGCGACGCCGGCGATCACCACGGCGTGTGCGGGGTCGAGGCCGATCTGGATCTCGCCGTTCCCCCGTTCCAGCACATCCAGCCCCGGAAGCAGGGTGGGGAAGGCGGGCAGGATGATCGATCGCAAGTCCGGTTCGCGCAGGTTCATGATCGCAGGATCGCACCCCTCCACTGGCCGCCCGCCCGAAAGAACGCGAGTTATCCACAGGCTGGCCCCGTTGTGGACAACTGGAGGCTGTGACCTTTCGGCTCTCGGAGTTGTCGGTGACTGGCCTTACCGTGGTCGAGTGGTCGAAGCACGGACGCCCTCATTGAGGGGCCGGGACACGACGAATCCGTCGGACACTCCCGAACACAAGGTCGAGGTACGGCGTAGCCAACGCCGCCACCGGACCGTCACCGCGTACTGGGACGAGGACACCCTCGTCGTGCTGATCCCTGCCCGGATGACCCGGGCCGAGGAGAAGCACTGGGTTGCCGAGATGCAGCGCAAACTGCTGCGCAAAGGCCCGCGGCAGGCCGCGCCGCCAAAAGCCTCGGACGAGGCGCTGCTGGCACGCTGCGCCGTGCTCTCGGCGAAGTATCTGGACGGGAAGGCGATACCCGCGAGCGTTCGCTGGGTCCCGCCGATGAGGACGAGGTGGGCGTCCTGCACACCGGTCGACGCGACGATCAGGGTCAGTGATCGTCTGCGCCGGGTGCCGGCATGGGTGCTGGACTACGTCCTCGTGCATGAACTCGCGCACTTGAAGGAACCAGGGCACAACGCGGCGTTCTGGGAGCTCGTTCGCCGTTATCCCAAGACCGAACGCGCCATCGGCTTCCTGGAGGGTCTGTCCTCCGCCGCCGGATGGGGCATCGCGGCGGAGGACTGACGTGCCTCAGCTCTCTTCTTCGTCGCCCTTGGGCTTGTTCTTCTCGCGCTCGGTGCGTTCGATCTCGGCGATCGGGTCGATACCTTCGAGTGTCGACTCGCCATCGCCGAGGCGTTCGGAGAAGTCGAGCGGCTCGTCAAGGTCGTCGGCGGTCGGCATGAGGTCGGGGTGGGACCAGAGACCGTCCCGCTTCTCGATGCCGTGCTGGTCGCCGACCAGCTTCCACAGCGAGGAGGCCGCCCGCATCCGCCTTGGCCGGAGCTCAAGCCCGACCAGGGTGGCGAAGGTCTGCTCGGCGGGGCCACCCGTGGCCCGGCGGCGGCGCAGCGTTTCCCGGAGCGCGTCCGCGCCCGGAAGCCGATCGCCGATGGCCTCGGCGACGACGACGTCGACCCAGCCTTCGACCAGCGCGAGCAGGGTCTCCAGGCGGTTGAGCGCCGCCTTCTGCTCGGGCGAGGTCTGCGGCTCGAGCAGGCCGGAGGACATGGCCTCTTCGATACTGGCCGGGTTCGACGGGTCGATCTGGCCCGCGAGCTGCTCCAGCGCCGAAGTGTCGACGGAGATACCGCTCGCGAACTCCTCGACGGTGGCCAGGAGTCGCTGCCGCAACCAGGGGACATGGGCGAACAGCCGCTGGTGGGCGGCCTCGCGCGCGGCGATGAAGACCAGCACCTCACTGGTCGGCAGCTCGAGACCTTCAGTGAACTTCTCGATGTTCGCCGGCAGCAGCGCGGAGGTGGCCGCGGGGCCGAGGGGGAGACCGACCTCGGTGGAGGTGAGCACTTCGGAAGCCAATTGAGCGAGAGCGTTACCGAGCTGGGAGCCGAAGGCCATCCCGCCCATCTGCCCCATCATCGAGAGCAGCGGGCCCGCGGCCTGCTTGGCCTCCTCCGGCAGGGCCTGGACCCACGCGCCAGAGACCTGCTGGGCGACGGGGTCACAGAGCCGCTGCCAGGTAGGCAGGGTCTTCTCCACCCAGGTACGCGCGGACCAAGCGACGGTCGTCGTGGCCCCTGCGGGCAGGATCGTCGCGGCGTCCAGCCACAGCTCCGCCAGGTGGGCGGCGTCGCGGACGGCAGTGCTCGAGTCGCCGCCGCTGGACGACGAAAAGCCGAGTTGGACGTCGGCGCTTCCGCTGCTGCTGAGGTTCTGCAACGCGATCTGTTTCGCCAGGTCATAGTTGACCGGCCCGGTCGAGCTGCCGGCCTGGCTGAGCATCTGGCCCAGCTGGCTGAGCATCTGACCGAGCTGATTGAAGGCCTCGGCGCCGGAGGGCTGGCCGCCGGAATCCGACGGCTCGTTCTCGCCTCGTTTGTCGGGATCGGGCGGTCCGAAGCCGAACGGGGGTTTGCTCATGGCACCACCGTACGCGGCTCCCGGGTTTCACAGCTCGTCAAGTGGAGTGATGAGCGTGGCCTTCACCGAGAAGCGAACACGGTCACCGTACGCTGTCACGCGTGACAGAGCCCTCGGAGGAGACCACAGGAGCGCGGAGCCGTGCGGGCTCCGCCGGTGACCAGGACCGCTCCGAACGGCGGCTGACCCGGCGCGGCTGGACGCTGCTGGTCAGTGGCGCGCTGTTCGTCGCCTTCGCGCTGGTCGGGTTCTTCATCCCGGTGCCGTATGTGGCGATCAGTCCCGGGCCGACCTACGACACTCTCGGCAAGGACGCCGCCGGGCAGTCCGTGATCCAGGTCAACGGGCACGAGATCTTCCAGACCTCCGGCGAGCTGCGGATGACGACGGTCTCCCTGCGCGATGGCGGCATCACGCTGTTCAACGCGCTCGGGCTCTGGGCGAGCGGCCGGTACGCGCTGGCGCCGCGCGAGGAGTATTTCAAGCCGGGTGAAACCAACGAGCAGGTCCGGCAGGAGAACATCCAGCAGTTGCAGGACTCGCAGACCGCCGCCCAGGTGGCCGCGCTGCGCCGCAAGTTCCCGGTGAAGGTGCTCGCGAAGACGATCGTGTCCGGCAGTCCCGCAGATAAGGTGCTCGCCCCCGGCGACCGGCTTTTGGTGGTCAACGGGAAGACGGTCACCGACGCGACCGAGGTGCGGGCCGCCTTGAACGGGACGAAGCCTGGGCAGACCGTCCAGATCACTTTCAAATCCGACGGTCAGGCCGAACGCACCGTGCCACTCACGCTCGCGCAGCGGCCCGATGGGCCGGAGGGCTTCATGGGCCTGACCGCGGTGGACCGTGCCGACGTTCCTTTCGACGTGAAGATTTCGCTGCAGGACGTCGGCGGCCCGTCGGCGGGCCTGATGTTCGCGCTCGCAATCGTCGACAAGATGGAGCCCGGCGACCTCGCCGGTGGCAGGCATATCGCCGGGACGGGCGAGATCTCCGAAAAGGGCGTCGTCGGCGCGATCGGCGGCATCTCGTTCAAGGTGGTCGGCGCCCGCGAGGCCGGCGCCACCGACTTTCTCGTGCCCGCGCACAACTGCGCCGAGGCGAAGACCGCCGCGCCCGAGGGGCTGAACTTGATCAAGGTGTCCACACTGGACGAGGCGATCGCGCAACTCGAGAATCTCAAGGTGGGAAGGCCGACCGCCACCTGCTGACCGTCGCGGAAGCAAGGGACCTTTGCTACCGCCTCGTGGGTCTGCCGGAAGAGAGCAAGGGACCTTTGCTATCGCTCGCCGCGCGTCCGGGTCGGCGGTAGCAAAGGTCCCTTGCTCTCTTTCCGCAGTTCAGGGCAGCAAAGTTGCCTTCAGTGCTTCGAGCAGGTTGGGGGCCAGCTCCGGGTTCTCGATGATCTCGTCGACAGGGACGTCACCGGGTTCGGAGGGCTGCCCGGCACCGCGAAGCCGCATGACGCACGCACCGGCACCATCCCGCAGCACCGCTGCAACGAGGCGGGCTTCGGTCCGGCGCGGGTGGTCGGCGGCCGCTTGACGCAGGCGCTCGGCGTCGGTTTCGGGCACGACGGGAAGCTCGGCTTCGGCGTCCGGCGGCAGCACGATGATCTCCTGTGCGAGGGCGCAGCCCAGCACCAGATCGGGCCACGCGATCTGTGCCAGCGCTTCACCCAGGTCACCGTCGGGCAGAGCCTCCTGCGCGACGGGCGTCAGCGGGGCCGACGCGTCGAGTTGCCCGGCCAGTTCGGGTTGTTCGTCCAGCAACGCCGCGGTCGGGACCAGCGCGAACAACTGCGGGGGCTGATCCCAGCCTCCCGAAGCGACGAACTCCTCGACTTCGCGGGCCAGGCCGGCCACGCCCTGCTGCTCACTCGATGCCATTGGCACATCGTTCCAGGCGGCCGTGACAGCGGCCTTCCGAGTCCGGTTTGGGCGGGTTCCGGGAACTTCCGACGGCATCCGTAGAGTTAGAGCATCAGGGGCCGCACGCGGTACGCGCGCCCCCGCGAAAAGTTCACCAAACCAGGAGCGTGTGCAGTGGCCACTCGGCCCCCCGTGAGCCTGCCGAAGCTGTCCCGGCGCAGCCGGATACTGCTGATCATCGCCGCCGTCGTCATTCTGGCCCTGCTGCTGGGGGCGAGACTGCTGGACACCTACGTCGACTGGTTGTGGTTCGGCGAGGTCGGCGCCCGCACGGTGTTCAGCACGGTGTTGATCACTCGTGTGGTCTTGTTCTTCGCAGTAGGGCTCCTGGTGGGAGGGTCGCTCGCGGTCAGCTTGATGATCGCGTACCGGTCCAGGCCGGTCTTCGTGCCGATCTCCGGCAACGATGACCCGCTCGCGCGCTACCGGTCGGCGATCGTCGGCCGGATCCGCCTGTTCGGCATCGGCATCCCGGTGCTCGCCGGGCTCATCGCCGGCGCGTCCGCGCAGAGCGATTGGCAGGTCGTGCAGCTGTTCCTGAACGGCACACCGTTCGGCCAGACCGATCCCGAATTCGGCAATGACGTCGGCTTCTACGCCTTCGACCTGCCGTTCTACAACTGGCTCCTGGGCTGGCTGTTCATCTCGGTCGTCATCGCGTTCTTCGGCGCGCTGATCTCGCACTACATCTTCGGCGGCATCCGGCTCGCGGGTAAGGGCGGCCAGCTCGCCGGCCCGACTCGCGCCCAGCTCGCCATCACCATCGGCATCTTCGTCCTGCTGAAGGCGGTCGAGTACTTCTTCGACCGCTACAACCTGCTGCTGTCTGACAGGGGATTACCGTTGTTCGTCGGTGCGACTTACACCGACTTGAACGCGGTCCTGCCCGCGAAGCTGATCCTTCTGTGCATCTCGGTGATCTGTGCCGTCGCTTTCTTCGCCGGCGCGTTCCTGCGAAATCTGCAGCTGCCCGCGATCGCGCTGGTGCTGCTGATCCTGTCGAACGTGCTCGTCGGCGTCGCGTGGCCCGCGGTACTCGACCAGTTCTCCGTGAAGCCCAACGCGAACGAGAAGGAATCCGCGTCGATCCAGCGCAATATGGACGCGACGCGCCAGGCGTTCGGCCTGACCAACGTCGAGTACAAGGACTACACCGGCAAGTCCGAGGCGACCTCCGCGGAGATCAAGGCCGACAAGGGGACCGTCCCGAACATCCGCCTCCTCGACCCGAACGTCCTCAGCGACACGTTCACCCAGCGTGTCGGCCGGGAGAACTTCTACGGCTTCCCGTCCAAGCTGGACATCGACCGCTACACCCTCAACGGGGTCACGCAGGACTACATCGTCGCGGCCAAGGAGATCAAGACCGAAGGCCTCACCGGCAACCAGACGAACTGGATCAACAAGCACCTCGTCTACACGCACGGAAACGGTTTCGTCGCCGCGCCGGCCAACACGATCGACCGCGCGCTGAAGGATGCCAACTCCGACGGCGGTTACCCGATCGCCACCACCAGCGACACCCAGAACCCGTCGGGCGCTGGGTCGACCGACCCGAACAAGCCGGGCATCAAGGTGGACGAGCCCCGTATCTACTACGGCGAGCTCGCGACGGACGCCGCGTACGCGATCGTCGGCGGCAAGGCGGGGCAGGCCCCCGGCGAGTACGACACCGCCGTCGACCGTGCCTACATCTACAAGGGCTCCGGCGGCGTGCCGATCGACAACTGGTTCAACCGCCTCGTTTTCGCCGCCGAGTACGGAGAGCGCAACATCCTCTTCTCCGACGCCATCGGCGACGGATCCAAGATCATGTTCAACCGCGAACCGCGGGACCGTGTCGCCAAGATCGCCCCGTGGCTGACGCTCGACGGCGACCCGTACCCGGCGGTCGTCGACGGCAAGATCAAGTGGATCGTCGACGGCTACACGACGATGAACAACTTCCCGTACGCCCAGCAGACCCAGCTCGGCCAGGCGACCAACGACTCGCTCAGCGGCACCACCCGCCAGGCGAACTCCTCGATCAACTACATCCGCAACTCGGTCAAGGCCACCGTCGACGCGTTCGACGGCACCGTGACCCTGTACGGCGTCGAGGACAACGAGCCGGTGCTCAACGCCTGGAAGCAGGTCTTCCCGGGGCTGGTCAAGCCGAGCAGTGAGATCTCGCCGGACCTGCGGTCGCACTTCCGTTACCCCGAAGACCTCTTCAAGGTGCAGCGGGAACTCCTGTCGAAGTACCACGTCAACAACCCCGCGGAGTTCTACGCCCAGCAGGCATTCTGGAGTGTTCCGCAGGATCCGACGCAGGAAGGCGGCGTGAACGCGTCCGCCTCCGGGATCGCCAACCAGCCCGGCTACTACGTCCTGGCCACCGCGCCGGGCGACAGCAAGTCGCGGTTCCAGCTCACCAGTTCGCTGACCGGTCTCCAACGGCAGTACCTGGCGGCCTGGATGTCGGTGTCTTCGGATCCCGAGGACTACGGGAAGATGCGCGTCCTGAGACTGCCGACAGGCGCCAGCGGATCCACCCAGGTGGACGGTCCCGTTCAGGTCCAGAACCGATTCCAGAGTGATCCACGGGTCGCTCAAGACCGGACGCTGTTCAACAACCCGAACGTCACCGTCACCTACGGGAACCTGATCACACTGCCCGTCGCCAACGGCTTCCTCTACGTGGAACCGGTGTACATCCGGCAACGGAACCAGCTGAGCTATCCGCAGCTGGCCCGTGTCCTGGTCTCCTTTGGCACCAAGATCGGGTTCGCGCCGACGCTGAACGAAGCGCTTGACCAGGTCTTCGGCGCTGGCACGGGCTCCGGGGTCACACCGCCGCAGACCGGCGGCACCCCCGGGCCCACGACGCCTCCGCCACCGGGGACGTCGACGCCGCAGCCGCCCGCCGGCGGTAACCCGGCGCTCGACAAGGCCGCGGGCGACATGCACGACGCCTGGGTCAAGTTCCGCGCCGCCCAGCAATCCGGGAACTACGCCGACCAGGGTGCCGCCCTGGCCGCACTCGAAGCGGCCTCCAAGGCCTACGAGTCGGCCAAGGCCGCCCCGCCGGCATCCGGTGCGCCTCCGACTTCCGGCCAGCCTGGAGGGTGACGTCGCTTACCTAAAGGGCACCTGCTTTGCGCCTGCTCGAAACGCAGGCGTAAGGTAGGTGTCACGACGCGGGGTGGAGCAGCTCGGTAGCTCGCTGGGCTCATAACCCAGAGGTCGCAGGTTCAAATCCTGTCCCCGCTACAGAGGTTGGAGGCCCGTGTCTGCGGAAAACGCAGACCGGGCCTCCTTCGTATTTGTCCCGGGGGTCGAACCCCCGACCCCCGCCAGGGAGGCTCCGCCCCCTGGACCCCCGAGTGGTCGGTACAGGGGGTGCCCGAGGTGGCGGGGGGAGCAAGGGACCTTTGCTACCGCGTGGGGGTGGGGGCGACCCAGCAGGCATAGCCGTCGGGGCGGTACAGGACGGCTTCCGTGGACGGCCACAGAAGCGCTGTGACCAGCTGAGTGGTCAGACGTGGCGAGCGGGCGTGGGCCCGGGCGGCGTCGACGTGGGCCTGAGTGGTCGTCAGGAGCACGAAGCCGCCGTCGCGGAAGAGCGTGCTGGGACGCAGCGGGCCGGCCTCCGTAACGACGTCCTGGTCGGTGAGCCGCGAGCCAAGCGCGGGATGCGAAGTCCCGTGCGTCGTGTAGCGGATCCCGAGGCCGGAAACCATGCCCGACAGGTACCGGCTCACTTCGGGCAGTTCCGCAAGCTCGCCGAAGAGGGCGCGAAGCGCGCGTGACTCGTGAGAGCGCGGAGTCAGCCCCAGCTGAGCGGCGACGTTGTGCAGCACCTGTGCGCCGACGGGGTGCCGCTCGGCCTCGTAGGTGTCGAGCAGGTCGTCACCGGCCCAGCCGCGCACGGTCGCGGCGAGCTTCCAACCCAGGTTCATGGCGTCCTGCACGCCCAGGTTCAGCCCCTGGCCACCTGCCGGGAAATGGATGTGCGCGGCATCGCCCGCCAGCAGTACCCGCCCGACGCGGTAGTGCTCCGCCTGCCGCGCCGCGTCGGAGAACTGTGACGCCCAGCGGATTTCCGACACCGTCGCCGTCGTACCGTACGAGTCGAGCAGGGCCTGCCGGACTTCGTCGTGCGAGATGGCGGACCGGATGTCCTTGGGGCGCGCGGCCCGATCGCCGTAAACGAAGCGGTAGAGACCCGGTTCTCCCAGCGGAATCAGGCCTTTGAACGTGGTCGCGCCGGTCGGCTCGCCGACGTTCCGCATCGTTCGCCACTGTTTTTGCGCACCGGCGGGGATCTTGTCGAACAGGACGTCTGCGACGACCCCGAAACCTTCACCGTCCACACCCGGAAAGTCCACGTCGAGTCCTTTGCGTACAACGCTTCGTGCGCCGTCGCAGCCGACGAGGAACTTCGCGTGCAGCTGGTTCTCGCCACTCTCTGTCCGGTACCGAACAGAGACGAAGTCCTTGTCCTGACCGAAATCGATTACTTCGGCGCCGCGGCTCACCTTCGTTCCTTGTGCGGCAAGCCGTTCTTCCAAGTACGCCTCGACCTGTGCTTGCGGAATCCCCAGCTGGAAAGGGAATCGGGTGCCCCAGCCGTCGTAGCCGATGGGGATCATCGCGAAATGCCCGTCCTGCACCGTCGCGAACGAACGCTCCTCGGCGCCGTCCAAAAGTCCGCGCAGCTCCAGTATTTCCGCGGTCCGGGGTTGCAGGTTCAGTGCCTTCGACAGTCCTGTGCGCTCGTGATGCCGTTCCAGGACTGCGACATCGACGCCGGCGAGCGCGAGTTCGTGGGCCAGCATCAGCCCCGTCGGCCCCGCTCCAGCCACGATCACGTCCTTCCCCAGGTTGTTCATACCACTCCTTAACGACGTTAAATTGACCTGCGGCCAGCGTGCCCTTAACATCGTTAAATTGTCAAGGCGCTACCGCTGGAACGAGGGACAAAAGTGGGTCTGACCAGGCAGGACATCGTCCGCGTCGGGCTTCGGCTGCTCAACGACGTCGGGCTCAACGGGCTGACGCTCCGCCTGATCGCGCAGGAACTCGGCGTCAAGGCGCCCGCGCTGTACTGGCATGTGAAGAACAAGCAGGAGCTGCTCGACGAGATAGCGACGCGGATGTACGCGGACGCGATGCCGGGTCGTGTTCCCGAAGGAACGGGGGAGCGGGAGGCGCTCGAACTGGCGTCACGGGCGTTGCGCCGGATGATGCTTGCTTACCGTGACGGGGCGAAGGTCTTCGCCGGGACTTTCATGACCGATGACAGCCTTCTCGGTGACAATCCGTTTCAAGCGCGCGTCGACGCGGGACTGGAACCGCATCTGGCTGGGCGGGCGTTGTTCACCGCCTACAGCTACGTCATCGGTTTCACCATCGAAGAGCAGGCCGTTTACCCGGTTCCGGGCGAACGAGACCCGCGTTACGACGTCACGCCCACGGCCTGGGTGTTCGACGAGGACATCGAGGGCAGGTTCGCCGACGGGCTGACCATGGTGCTCAACGGCGTCTTCGGCTGGCTGGATGACAAAGTCGCGCCATAATGGCTGGTCAAAGGCTCTTCGGGAAGTTAGGGGTACCCGCCTGAAAGCCGGTTTCGCCCCCATGTAATCTATTAACACAACGACGCGGGGTGGAGCAGCTCGGTAGCTCGCTGGGCTCATAACCCAGAGGTCGCAGGTTCAAATCCTGTCCCCGCTACTGAAGAAAACGAAGCGCGGATCTGCGGAAATCGCAGATCCGCGCTTCTTCGTTTCGGGGATTCCGTGGTTCGCGCGGCGATCACTCCCCGTCGTTGGTCGGGGCGGGGGACGGGTTCCGCTGTCCGTGGCGAAGGCCGGTTGCGTAGCGTGTCCGGTCCATTGTGGACAGGCGTAGTGCGTTGGGCCGAATGAGCGCATATCACTAGCCACAATGGACAGATGTGTTGACCACAGTGGACACAGGTTCCGAAAAGTGGGACCGTAGAGGACGTGTCCGAATTGAATGCAACAGCCGCCGCACTGCTCGGTCTTCTCCACGACGGTCCCGCCACGGGCGGGCAACTGGTCGCGGGGGCGGGTGAGCGTTTCGGCGCCTTCTTCAGCGTGACCCGCAGCCAGGTGTATCGGGAGCTCCCCGCCTTGTCGAAGGAGGGCCTCGTCCGCCTCGGCAAGCAGGGCCCGCGGTCGAGCCAGCAGTACCTCATCACCGCGGCGGGCAAGAAGGCGTTCAAGACGTGGCTGACCTCCGAAGCCGGTCCTGACCACCTCCGCAGCCCGTTGATCCTGCGTCTCGTGCACGCCGGTTCGCTGACGGTCAAGCAGCGCTCGGCCCTGCTCGAGTCGGCCCGCGCGAGCTACACGCAGCAGCTCGACGAGGCCAAGGCCGCCACGAAGGCCGCCGACGGCCCGTACGCCAAGGCCGTCGCCGAGTTCGCGCAGGCGCAGGCGAAAGCCGCACTGAAACTGCTGGATTCCATCCCCCAGTCCTGACCCGGACAGGTGCCCACGGCCGGTTCCCCGCAACCGGTCGTGGGTTTTGCCGTAACCTTGGCCGACGTGAGTGATGAGTTCGATGCGGCACTGAAGGACCTGACCGGCAAGCTGACGCAGATCGAGTCGGTGATGGACCTGGATGCGCTGCGTGCCCAGGTGGCCGAGCTGGAGGAACAGGCATCCAGCCCGAACCTCTGGGACGACCCCGAAGCGGCGCAGAAGGTCACCAGTCAGTTGTCCCATCGGCAGAGTGAGCTGCGACGCATTTCCGAGCTGCGCCAGCGGCTCGACGACCTGGGCATCCTCGCGGAACTGGCCGAGGCCGAGGGCGACTCCGCCAGCGTGGCCGAGGCCGAGACCGAGCTCACGGCGCTCACCAAGGACATCGACGGGCTCGAGGTCCGCACGCTGCTCTCGGGTGAGTACGACCCGCGCAACGCCGTGGTCACCATCCGGTCCGAAGCGGGCGGCGTCGACGCGGCCGACTGGGCCGAGATGCTGCTCCGGATGTACCTGCGGTGGGCCGAGCGCCACAACTACCCGACGGACGTCTACGACATCTCCTACGCCGAGGAAGCGGGCATCAAGTCCGCCACCTTCAAGGTGACGGCGCCCTACGTCTACGGCACGCTCTCCGTCGAGCAGGGCACCCACCGGCTGGTGCGCATCTCGCCGTTCGACAACCAGAGCCGCCGCCAGACCTCCTTCGCGCACGTCGAGGTGATGCCCGAGGTCGAGGAGGTCGACCACGTCGACATCCCCGAGAAGGACATCCGCGTCGACGTGTACCGCTCGTCCGGCCCCGGTGGCCAGAGCGTCAACACGACGGACTCGGCGGTGCGGATCACGCATATCCCGACCGGCGTGGTCGTGTCGTGCCAGAACGAGAAGTCGCAGCTGCAGAACAAGGCGGCCGCGATGAAGGTCCTCCAGGCGCGGCTGCTGCAGCGGAAGAAGGAGGAGGAGCGCGCCGAGATGGACGCGCTCAAGGACGGCGGATCCAGCTGGGGCAACCAGATGCGCTCCTACGTGCTGCACCCGTACCAGATGGTCAAGGACCTGCGGACCGAGTTCGAGGTCGGCAACCCGTCGTCCGTGCTCGACGGCGAGATCGACGGCTTCCTGGAGGCCGGCATCCGCTGGCGCAAGCAGTCCGGAGCCGCGTAGCAACCCTGCGTGAGAGAGCAAGGGACCTTTGCTGTCACTTTCCCGGAGAGAGTGAGAGCAAAGGTCCCTTGCTCGCTTGGCCGCCGGGACCGGGCTACCCGGGCTTAACGGCGGGCATGGGTAGTATGCCGAACCGTGATCCGGCTCGAAGAGGTTTCCAAGGTCTACAAGACCTCGACCCGTCCCGCCCTCGAAAGGGTGTCGGTCGAGATCGACAAAGGCGAGTTCGTCTTCCTGATCGGTCCCTCGGGATCCGGGAAGTCGACCTTCCTGCGTCTCCTGCTGCGCGAAGAGGTGCCGAGCAAGGGTCGCGTCATGGTCTCCAACTTCGACGTCGCCAAGCTCGCCCGTCGCCGGGTGCCGCGGCTGCGGCAGACCATCGGCTGCGTGTTCCAGGACTTCCGTCTGCTGTCGAACAAGACCGTCGCCGAGAACGTCGCCTTCGCGCTCGAAGTCATCGGCAAGCCGCGCCCCACGATCCGCAAGGTCGTGCCCGAGGTGCTCGAACTCGTCGGCCTCGACGGCAAGGCCGACCGTCTCCCCAACGAACTCTCCGGTGGTGAGCAGCAGCGCGTCGCGATCGCCCGCGCGTTCGTGAACCGCCCGCTCGTGCTGCTCGCCGACGAGCCGACCGGGAACCTGGATCCCGACACCAGCCAGGACATCATGTTGCTGCTGGAGCGGATCAACCGCACCGGCACGACGGTGCTGATGGCCACCCACGACCATTCGATCGTGGACTCGATGCGGCGAAGGGTCGTCGAGCTCCAGCTCGGCAAGGTCATCCGTGACGACGCCCGAGGCGTCTACGGCATCGGCCGCTGACCGGCCCCGCCCTCCTCCGTAACCCACGACTTCCAAGGGACATCAACCCCGATGCGCGCCAGTTTCGTCTTCAGCGAGGTAGTCACCGGCTTGCGCCGGAACGTCACGATGACCATCGCGATGATCCTCACCACCGCGGTCTCCCTCGCCATGCTCGGCTTCGGCCTGCTGGCCGTCGGCACGATCGACAAGATGAAGGCCAACTTCCTCGCCGACGTCGAGGTTTCGGTCTATCTGGTCAACGACATCAGCGCGGGTGACCCGAACTGCTCGCAGTCCGCTTGCCAGGCGCTGCGCGAGGACCTGCAGGGCAACGACGGCGTCGAGTCGGTCGTCTTCGAGAACCGCGAGCAGTCCTACGAGCGGTTCAAGAAGATGTTCGAGAGCCAGCCGGAACTGCTCGCGCTGACCGGGCCGGAGGCGCTGCCCGCGTCGCTGCACGTCAAGCTGAAGAACCCCGAGCGCAGCCAGGCGATCATCCAGGAGTACACCGGCAAACCGGGCGTCAGCAAGGTCGACGACCAGCAGAAGGCACTGGACCGCGTGTTCAACGCGCTCAACGGTGTGCGGAACCTCGCCTTCGGTGCCGCGCTGATCATGGCCATCGCCGCGCTGCTGCTGATCGCCAACACCATCCAGGTGTCGGCGTTCACCCGGCGCACCGAGGTCGGCATCATGCGGCTGGTCGGCGCGACCCGCTGGTACACGCAGCTGCCGTTCCTCCTGGAGGCGGTGGTCGCCGGCCTGGTCGGTGCGATCATCGGCATCGTGTTCCTGGTGCTCACCAAGGTGCTGTTGCTCGACTTGGTCCTCACCGGGGACGTGTTCCCCGCGGTCGGCATGCTCGAATTGCTGTTCCCGGTGGCGCCGATCCTGCTCGCCGTCTCGATCGTCATTTCGGCGATCACCGGCTACGTGACGCTGCGCCTGTACGTGCGCCACTAGCCGCCCGATAACCACCTGCCCGAACACAGAAACTCACGTAGAGTCGCCGCTATGCCCAAGGAACGTGGACACAAGGTGATCGTGTCGAACCGCAAGGCTCGCCACGATTACTCCATCCTCGACACCTACGAAGCCGGTCTCGTGCTCGTCGGTACCGAGGTGAAGAGCCTGCGTGAAGGACGGGCATCGCTGGCCGACGCGTTCGCCACGGTGGACGACGGCGAGGTCTGGCTGCGGAACGTGCACATCCCGGAGTACGTGCAGGGCACGTGGACGAACCACACGCCGCGGCGCACCCGGAAACTGCTGCTGCACCGCCAGGAGATCGAGAAGCTCATCGGCAAGACCAAGGAGAGCGGTCTTTCGCTGGTCCCGCTGTCGATGTACTTCAAGGACGGCAAGGTCAAGGTCGAGATCGCGCTGGCGAAGGGCAAGAAGTCCTACGACAAGCGGCAGGACATCGCCAAGCGGGACGCGGATCGCACCATCAGCCGGGCCATGGGCCGGGCGCTCAAGGGCCGGTACAACGATTGATCCACGGGCCAGCGTCGGACGCCGAGATCCCCGGTTGGATCTCGGCGCTCGGCATCGACGGGCTCGTGGACCTTCACCTGCACTTCCTGCCGAAGCAGGTCATGGACAAGGTGTGGGCCTACTTCGACCAGGCCGAAGAGCACTACGGCATGGCCTGGCCCGTGCACTACCGCACGCCGGAAGAAGAGCGCATCGAAACCCTGCGCTCGTTCGGCGTGCGCAGGTTCGCGCCGCTGGTCTATCCGCACAAGCCGGGAATGGCCGAATGGCTGACATCGTGGGCGCTGGAATTCGCGGAACGCGTCCCCGAGGCGGTGCCGACCGGCACCTTCTACCCGGAGCCGTCCGCGCTGTCCGTTGTGGACGGTGCGCTGCGCGCGGGCGCCCGCTGTTTCAAGGCGCACGTCCAGGTCGGCGCCTACGACCCGCGTGACGAGCTGCTGGACGGCGTCTGGGGCGCGCTGGCGGACGCCGGTGTCCCGGTGGTCGTCCACTGTGGACACGGTCCGTTGAAGGGCGCCTACACCGGGCTACGGCTGTTCGAGGAGATCCTGGTCCGGCATCCCAGCCTGACGCTGGTGCTCGCGCACGCCGGCATGCCGGAGATCGACTTCGCGTTCGAGCTGGCGAGGAAGTATCCGCGGGTGTACCTCGACACCACGATGGTCGGGGTGGAGTTCACTTCGCGCGGTAATCCGCTCCCGCGGGACTGGACGGATCTGCTGGCCGAGTTCCCCGATCGCGTCGTGCTCGGCACCGACTTCCCCAACATCCCGTACTCGTACGCCACACAGCTGCAGGCGATCGCCGGCTGGGCAGCCGACGATCGCCTGGGAGAGCCGTTCCTGCGGGCGGTGCTGCACGACACCCCCGCGAAACTGCTCAGCGTTTGAGCTGTGCCACCTCGGTGACCGAGACGGCGCGGCCGAGCAACCGCGTTCCCAGCTCCGAAACCTGGATTTGCTTGCCGGCCAGGAGGAATCCGCCCGTCGCCAGCGCCACCCACGGCGCCGGACCCTGGGCGAGACCGTCGCTCAGCGGGGCGAAACCGTGCGCGGCCAGCCCGAGCAGGCCGCCCGCGATCGCCAGCCCGGCCACCACCAGCTGAGGTGTGCGGGCGGTCGACGCGGGGCCGGAATTCTGCGTTTCGAACCGGGCGAACATCCGCAGCAGACCGAAGAGCACCAGCCCGCAGGCGCCGAGCCAGGCCGGGAGCATCGTCAGCCACAGCACGGAACCCGGTTCGGGGGTTTCGTAACCGAGGCCGTAGACCGCGACACCGGAGACGACGATCAGCGCCGGCATGTGCCACAGGTAGACGCTCATGAACCGCGGGCCGATCCACTTCAGCGCGGCGTCGAGAGCCGGCCGCGTGGCCATGGCGTTCAGCTGCGGTTTGAAGGCCAGCAGGAGCCCGATCTGGCCGATCGCGAGGAAGGCCAGCAGCACGGTCGGCGGGCTCATGTTCGACACCGGGGCGCCCGGCATGCCGATCATGCTCGCGGGATACGGACCGAAAGCGACCATCAGCGCGGTGATGCCGAACCCGATACTTGCCATCCCCAGCGCCGCGTTGCGGCTCAGCGAGCCGAGACGGCCTCGCGTGTAGTGGAAACCGAGCTGGTGCACGGCCATCCAGACGAAGATCGCGTTCGCGAAACCGATCAGGCCGAGGTCGTTGAAGCGGGCGACGTCGACGAGGACCGCGGCGGCGAGCATCACGAGCGGGACCTTCAGGCCCCAGCGGCGATGCGCGGTGGCCAGGAGCGGGGTGAGCAGCACGGTGAGCACGTACACGGCCAGGAACCACAGAAGCTGCGCTGCGATCGCTCCGCCGACCTGCAGCGGCTGCTCCGGAATGCCCATGCCACGCAGGATGTCCGGGACGAACAACCAGACCGCCACCAGCGGCAGCACCGGGATCATCAGCCGCTTGAGGCGGGCCGCGAGCCAGGAACGGGAACTTTCCGCGCGGCTCAACGAGATCAGGTTCGCCGCGCCGCCCGCGAAAAAGACGAGAGGCATGACCTGACTGAGCCAGGTGATGACCCACCAGCCGGGCGTCGCGAGGGCGTTGCCGGTCGAGAGACGGCCGTCGGCGTACGAGAGCACCGGCATTCCCCAGTGCTGAACGACGACCGCGAGGATCGCGACCGCTCGGACGATGTCCAGGAACCTGTCCCGGCCCTGTTTCTGGCTCGTGTGCATGGAAAAGAGCCTGGTGCTTCGGGGCCGCGAAAACAGCGGTGCGGGCCGCCGTATCGATCTTCCTGTTTTCGCCCTCGGAAGGTGGAGTTTTCCCTACCCCACGCCGTCGGTCTCGGGCTCCGGGAGAGGGGCGGGGCACAGCCGAAACTCCCAGCAGTCGTCCTCGGCGAGGCCGAGTTCATAGCGGGTCTCGATCTTCGGCCCGTCGTGCAGATGGACGTGTTTGAGGACGGTGCCCGCGACGGGCTCGGTGTCGCCGAGTTCCTGGACGCGTCCGTCGAGAGGGCCGCCGAAGAAGCGGGCGCTGTGGGAGGGCCTGTCGGTCATGGGTCCTCCTCGGTTCGGCGCGTCACCCACCTACAAGTCTGCCCATGTTAGGTGAGTGACGGCTTCGCCACCAAGAGCTACTTCAGCGTCCTAAGTAAGTCAGGACCGCACGGACCCGGCGGTGTTCCACCGAACTCGCTTCGAGGCCGAGCTTGGCGAAGATGTTGCCGATGTGCTTCTCGACCGCGCCGTGCGAGACGACGAGCGAGTTCGCGATCGCGGTGTTCGACAGTCCCTGCGCCATCAGCCCCAGCACCTCGGATTCGCGGGCGGTGAGCGCGTCGAGCGGGTTCTTGCGGCCCCGCGCCATCAGCTGCGCGATGACGTCCGGGTCGATGGCCGTGCCGCCCCCGGCGACGCGCTTGACCGCGTCGAGGAAGTCCCCGACGTCGGCGACGCGTTCCTTGAGCAGGTAACCGACTCCGCCCGCGCCGCCGGACAGGAGCTCGACGGCGTAGCTCTCCTCGACGTACTGGGAAAGCACGAGAACCGGCAGGCCCGGGATGACTTCGCGAGCGCCCAGAGCGGCGCGCAGGCCCTCGTCGGTGAAGGTGGGCGGCATCCGCACGTCGACGATCGCGAGATCCGGCCGGTGCTCCTTGACCGCGACCAGCAGGTCGTCACCGTTGTCCACGGCCGCGACGGTCTCGATGCCCTCGTCGGCGAGGAGGCGGATCACCCCCGCGCGCAACAGAACCGCGTCTTCGGCGATGACAACCCGCATGCTGCCCCCAGCGTCGTGAGTGAATGGCAGAGCCTATTCACTCACGAGCGGGTCACCATTGGCACGGCAGGTCCGCGCGAATCACCGTCGGGCCACCGGGCGGGCTGACGACGGTGATCACGCCGTCGATCGTGGCCGCGCGGTCGGCGAGCCCGGCGAGGCCGCCACCTGGCCGGACTTCGGCGCCACCGTGCCCGTTGTCGGTGATCTCGACGATGACCATCGAGTCGGTGCGCCACACCTTCACACCCGCTTCGGTCGCTCCCGAGTGCTTCGCGATGTTCGTCAGCGTCTCGCCGACGATGAAGTAGGCCGTCGTCTCGACCGCGGCGGGCGGCCGCGGTTCGACGTCCACCTCGACGTCGACGTGGATCGGGGATTTCGCGGCCTGCGCGGACAAGGCGGCGTCGAGTCCGCGGTCGCCGAGCACGGCCGGGTAGATCCCGCGGGCGAGATCGCGCAGTTCCGACACCGCGAGCTTGGCGTCGAGGTGCGCCTCGTCGATCAGTTCGCGTACCGCGTCCGGGTCCTGGTCGAACTTCGACTTCGCGCGGCCGAGGCTCATCGCGACGGCGACCAGGCGCTGCTGGGCGCCGTCGTGCAGATCGCGCTCGATGCGGCGGCGTTCGGCCTCGGCGGCGTCGACACCGCGAGCCCGCGACGCCTGCAACCGCTCGGCCTTCTGCTCCAGCCGCTGGGTGCGGTTCGGGCCGAGGAGCGAGAACGCGAGGTTTCCGTGCAACCAGCCGAGCCACGGGGTGACCCAGATCGCCATCGGCAGCAGCACGATCGACGCGATCGCGATCGGAAGCTCCAGACAGGCCAACGGGAACGCCGCCATCAGGTAGGCGAGATCGCGCCAAGTCGTCGCGTCGGTCAAGCGGGTCAGCCAGCGCTTGACCAGCGGAAGTCCTTCGACCGGCAGACGCTCGACCGGCTCCAGCGGAGTCTCGAGCATCGTGCGCGCCCAGCCTCGCTCGCGGTCGGCGGACCAGCGAATGAAACTGGTCGTGGCCATGAGGATCGGGAAACCGATCCACACCACCGCCGTCGCGATGCCGACCGCCAGGCCGGTGACGATGAGGACGAACTGGAGGAGCCGGAACACGAAGCTGACGATCATGTAGACGATCGACCGCAACGGTCGCGGCCGCGGAATCCCCACCTGCGGCACCTGCTGGTCGATCGTCATCCGTGAACCTCGCCCCATGAATCCTCCAGACGGCGGCGCTGGGCGTGGGTCGGCCCGAGCAGCGCCGTCGCCAGCCGGGCGTGCATCCCGGCCAGCGCCTTCGTCAACGCTACCGACAGCGCGATGCAGAGCACCCCGAGCGCCGCCCAAGGCAGCGCCGAGACCGTCGAATCGACGGTGAACCACGCGTTTTCCCAGGTCGGGAAGCGGTACTCGCCGCCGGGCAGGAAGCGGTAGTGGATCGGCAGGCCGGCGAGGCCGAGGCTGGTCGCCCAGAACGCCGTGACCAGGACGAACTCGATGATGCCGAGTGGGAAGAGCAGGAAGAAGTAGGCGAGGTCGCGCCAGGTCGAGCCGTCCTTCAGCCGCGCCTTCCAGCGCACGGACTGGCCGGCGACGGGCAGCGGGAGATACGGCAGGTCGATGTAGCGGTCGAGCAGCGCGTACACCCTGGCGCGTTCCATCCGGGCCGCGCCGCGGACCGACAGGATCACCAGCGCGAGGATCGGCAGCCCTATCCAGACGATCGCCGTGCCGATGCCCACCCAGAAGAACGACATCAAGAGCGCGAACGCCACGATGCCCATCGGCAGGTTCATCAGCAGGTAGACCAGCGAGCCGCCGAACGACGGATCGGACCTGCTCAGCTCCCGCTCGGCCGCTAGCGAGCTCATGGTCTTGCTCCTCTCTGGTGCGAGGAGTCCAGCATCGCGCTCGCGCGTGCTCGCTGACATGGTGCCCACGGGCATCTCCCAGGTGGGGCTAGCCCCACCTGCGGGAATAACCCGGTTGCCGTCCGAGTTATGATGTACAGGTTGTATCCCACCAAGGGGGTGAACGGTTTCGACTTTGGTCGTTGAATCAGGAGAAGCGTGCCGGTGCAGGCGAGAGACCACCGTAAGCGTCATCGCAAACCAATAAGCGCCGAGCCTAAGAGCCAGCGCGAGTTCGCTCTTGCTGCCTAAGCAGTAGAGCAACTCTGTCGGTCCGGGGTCGCCTCCGACCCGGTCACCGGCATCAGCTAGGAGGCTTACCGCCACACTCGGCTACGGGGTGTGGTTGGGAAACAAACAGTGGCTGGGCTCGTCACTTCAGCTTGTTCGCGTGACTGAAGGGGCCAAGTAGAGACATAGCGGACTGCGCACGGAGAAGCCCTGGTGATGCGCCAGAGGACCCGGGTTCAATTCCCGGCACCTCCACTGGTCGACGGAGCGGCCCTGCCCCTGAGGGGGCGGGGCCGCTTCTTTGCGTCGGCCTAGGCTCGGGAGCATGCGCCTTCATGTGCTCGATGGGGATCCGGTCCGCGTGTCGTACTCGTGCACGGTGTGCTGCTCGGCGGCAGGGAGGCGTGGCGGGCTCAGCGCCCGTTGACCGAGCGGTGGACGTTGCTCGCGCCGGATCGCCCCGGGCACGGGAAATCGCCGGACGGCGTACAGGATTTCGAAGTCGACGCCGAGTTGCTCGCGGAGCAGGTGCTCGGCGTGCCCGCGCATCTGGTCGGGCTGTCCTATGGCGCGATCGTCGCGATGCTCGCCGGCGCGCGGCGGCCGGCGATGGTCCGGACGCTCACCGTGGTCGAGCCACCCGCTGCCGGGGTCGTCCGGGGTGACGAGGTCGTCGACGCGTGGGACGCCGAACTGCGGAGAATTCTCGAGGGGCCGCTCGACGATCCTCGCGAAGTGTTCAAGGCGTTCTTCCCGCTCGCCGGTGTGCCGCTGCCCATTCCCGATCCCGTGCCGGAGACGCTGCGGCGGGGTGCCCGCGCGCTGGTCGGGATGCGGCCGCCGGGAGACGCGGAGCTGCCGCTCGACGCGTTGGCCTCAGCGGATTTCCCGATGCTCGTGATCACCGGTGACCACCGTCCGGAGTACGAGATCATCGCCGACGCGATCGCGGACGGGACCGGTGCGGGCCGGGAAATCGTGCGAGGGATGGGGCATCTGGTGCCCGACACGGGTGCGCCGTTCAATGCCCGGCTCGAGTCTTTTCTGAATCACGGAGAGTAGTGAAATCTAGATCGTTTTTGTCTCAATTCACCCGCGCCGGGAACTGTCGCGGGGAGGGATGTCATGCTGAGTGTCCGACCATGGCCCTCTTTCGAAACGACCCCGTGTCGCCGGAGGGCCGGAAGAAGGTGGCAGATGACCTGGGCTAGGCATTCCAGTCGTCCCGACCCCGCTGAAGACCAGAGCCGGATGGCCGGCGTGCGAGCGGAGGAAGAAGTCCGCCTCACGCTGCAGAACGGCCGAGCCGCACGAACCGTCGCAGGGCACTCTTCGGATGCCCTCGACTGTGCTGAACTGCTGGCGATGCTCGGGCTCGAGGGAGTCCAGAAGAAGCACGCTCAGCGCATCTGACCCCCGATCCGGGTGGTCAGTTCGGCCGCGGTCAGGCGGACCTCCTCGGCGAGGCCCGGCCAAGTCTCCTCACATCCCTCGGCTCCCGGGCAGAGGTGGCGGAGGGTGACGCTGATCGCGGCCATCGGCCGGCCGCCGTGGTCGAAGACCGGGCAGGCCACCGAGGCGAATCCTTCGGTGACGTGGCCGTCTTCGACCGCCCAGCCGAGCCTGCCCTCCTCGTTCAGCGTTCGGCGCAGTTCGGCGAGGGTGCGCGGGCCGCGACCGGTGCGCAGGACGAACGCCGACGCGTTCGGGAAGAGCGCGCGGACGTGCGGCGACGGCAGATGGCGGAGCATCGCCCTGCCCGAGGCCGTGAGCTGGCCAGGCAGCCGGACGCCGACCTCGGTCACCAGGGTTTCCGGGCGGGTGGGGCGCTCTTTGACCAGGTAGAGCGACTCGTTGCCGTGAAGCACGCCCAGATGCGCGGTGTGGCCGACGCGGTCGGCGAGTTTGCGCAGCAGCGGGAGCGCGAGCCGCTCAAGCGGGTCGTGACGCAGGTAAGCCGAGCCGAGCTCGAACGCGGCGATACCGAGGCCGTAGCGGCGCTCGGCGGGCAAGTGCGTCACGAAACCGGCGTCCTCCAGTTCGGCGAGCAGGTGATACGTCGTCGAACGCGGTAGGCCGAGTTCGCGCGCGATCGCGGCCGCCGACACCGGGCCCGGCCGCGCGGCGAGGGCGCGAAGGATGCCGAGGCCGCGTCGCAGAGCCGGGACCTCGCTGCTCTCACCCATGCCGACCTCCTGTTCGCTTCGGGGGAGCAAGGGACCTTTGCTACCACTTGTCTCAACGTCGAGAGAAGCGATAGCAAAGGTCCCTTGCTCCCGCCCCGCGTGTCTTGGATACCAGACACAACCAGCGGTTGGGGCCGCCCACCAGCGGTCATGGCGTTGTCCAATGGAGCTATGCCGGAAACCGTACTTCTGGGCTCCGAACCGCTTCGGCCCGAACAGGTCGTCGCGGTCGCCCGTGACCACTCGCCCGTCGCGGTCAGCGAAGCGGCCGAGAAGAACCTCGCCGCGACGCGGCAGCACATCGATAACCTCGCGCACGCCGAGACGCCGACGTACGGCGTTTCGACGGGCTTCGGGGCGCTCGCCACCAGGCACATCCCGCTCGAGAGCCGCACCGCGCTCCAGCGGTCGCTGATCCGGTCGCATGCGGCGGGGGCGGGCCCGGTCGTGGAGACCGAGGTCGTGCGCGCGCTGATGCTGCTGCGTCTCCGCACCCTCGCCAGCGGGTACACCGGCATCCGGCCGCAGACCGCGCAAGCGCTTGCGGCCCTGCTCAACGCCGGGATCACCCCGCTCGTTCACGAGTACGGCTCGCTCGGCTGCTCCGGTGACCTCGCGCCCCTCGCCGCTGTCGCGCTCGCGCTGATGGGAGAGGGCGAAGTCGAGTACAACGGCGAAGTCGTCCCGGCCGGCGTAGCGCTGAAGCACGCTGGGATCGAGCCGGTCGTTCTCGCGGAGAAGGAGGGTCTCGCCCTTACGAACGGGACCGACGGCATGCTCGGCATGCTCCTGCTCGCCGCGGCCGACCTCCGCAAGCTGCTCGACACCGCCGACATCACCGCGGCGATGAGCGTCGAAGCGCTCCTCGGCACCGACCGCGCCTTCGCGGCCGACCTCCAGGCGCTGCGTCCGCACCCCGGTCAAGCGCTCAGCGCCCAACGCATGTGGACGGCGCTTCAGGACTCGAAGATCGTCGAGAGCCACCGCGGTCCGGACTGCAATCGCGTCCAGGACGCGTACTCGCTCCGCTGCGCGCCCCAGGTGCACGGCGGCGCGCGGGACAGTCTCACGCACGCCGAACTCGTCGCCGAGCGTGAGCTTCACTCCGCGGTCGACAACCCGGTCGTGCTGTCCGACGGCCGAGTCGAGTCGAATGGCAACTTCCACGGCGCGCCGGTCGCGTACGTGCTCGACTTCCTGGCCATCCCGCTCGCGGACGTCGCGAGCATCGCCGAGCGCCGCACGGACCGGATGCTCGACAAGGCCCGCTCGCACGGCCTGCCGCCGTTCCTCGCGTTCGACCCCGGCGTCGATTCCGGCCACATGATCGCCCAGTACACGCAGGCGGCCGTGGTCAGCGAGCTCAAACGGCTCGCGGTGCCGGCGTCGGTCGATTCGATCCCCAGCAGCGCCATGCAGGAGGACCACGTCTCCATGGGCTGGTCCGCCGCGCGCAAGCTGCGCAAGGCCGTCGAGGGCCTCAACACCGTCCTCGCCATCGAACTGCTCACCGCCGCGCGCGCCCTCGACATGCGCGCGCCCCTGGTCCCGTCGCCGGTCACCGGCCGGGTCCGGGATCTCGTCCGCACCAAGGTCGAGGGCCCCGGCCCCGACCGTCATCTGGCGCCGGAGATCGCCGCCGCCGAAGAACTCGTCGCGTCGGGTGCCGTCCTCGCCGCGGCCAAACTGGAGGTCTGAGCCCATGACCCGCACGGTCCGTGCCGCCCGAGGCACCACGCTCACCGCGAAGAACTGGCAGACCGAAGCCGCGCTGCGGATGTTCCACAACAACCTCGACCCCGAGGTCGCCGAGCGCCCGGAGGACCTGGTCGTCTACGGCGGCACCGGCAAGGCCGCCCGCAACTGGGCCAGCTTCGACGCGATCACCCGCGAGCTGACCGGCTTGGAGCAGGACGAGACGCTGCTCGTCCAGTCGGGCAAGCCGGTCGGTGTGTTCCGCACGCACGAATGGGCGCCGCGCGTGCTCATCGCGAACTCCAACCTCGTCGGCGACTGGGCGACGTGGCCCGAATTCCGCCGTCTGGAAGCCCAGGGCCTGACCATGTACGGCCAGATGACCGCGGGGTCCTGGATCTACATCGGCACACAGGGAATCCTGCAGGGCACGTACGAAACCTTCGCCGCCGTCGCGAAGAAGCGGTTCGGTGGCAGCCTCAAGGGCACGCTCACCGTCACCGCCGGTCTCGGCGGCATGGGCGGCGCGCAGCCGCTGGCCGTCACCATGAACGACGGCGTCGCGCTGGTCATCGAATGCGACCCGCAGCGCGCCCACCGCCGCGTCGAGACCCGCTACCTCGACGAGGTCGCCGACGACCTCGACGACGCGATCCGCCGGGTGGAGGCCGCGAAGAAGGAAAAGCGCGCGCTGTCCGTCGGCGTGGTCGGCAACGCCGCAGAGGTGCTTCCCGAACTGCTGCGCCGTGGTGTCGAGGTCGACATCGTCACGGACCAGACCTCCGCGCACGACCCGCTTTCCTATCTGCCCAAGGGTATCGGCGTCGACGAGTGGCAGGACTACGCGGACAAGAAGCCCGACGAGTTCACCGAGCGCGCCCGCGAGTCGATGGCGGAGCACGTCGAGGCGATGCTCGGCTTCCTCGACAAGGGCGCCGAGGTCTTCGACTACGGCAACTCCCTGCGCGGCGAGGCGAAACTCGGCGGCTGCGAGCGCGCGTTCGATTTCCCGGGATTCGTGCCCGCCTACATCCGCCCGCTGTTCTGCGAGGGCAACGGCCCGTTCCGCTGGGCGGCGCTGTCCGGTGACCCCGAGGACATCGCGGCGACCGACCGCGCGATGCTGGAACTGTTCCCGGAGAACGAATCCCTCGCGCGCTGGATCCGGCTGGCCGGGGAGCGCGTCGCCTTCCAGGGGCTTCCGTCGCGGATCTGCTGGCTCGGCTACGGCGAGCGGCACCTCGCGGGCCTGCGGTTCAACGAGATGGTGGCCAGCGGTGAGCTGAAGGCGCCGGTCGTCATCGGCCGTGACCACCTCGACTCGGGCAGCGTCGCCTCGCCGTACCGCGAGACCGAGGGCATGGCCGACGGTTCCGACGCGATCGCCGACTGGCCGCTGCTGAACGCGCTGGTCAACACCTCGTCGGGCGCCAGCTGGGTCTCGATCCACCACGGCGGCGGCGTCGGCATGGGCCGCTCCATCCACGCGGGCCAGGTCAGCGTGGCAGACGGAACCTTGCTGGCGGCGCAGAAACTCGAACGCGTGCTCACCAACGACCCGGGCATGGGCGTCATCCGGCACGTCGACGCCGGCTACGACCGTGCCGCCGAAGTCGCCGACGAGCGTGGCGTGCGCGTGCCGATGCGGGACGCCGAGTGACCGCGTCCTCGCTGCTGGAGGAGATCTCGGACGTCGGCCGCGACCCGAAGCGCGGCGGCTACTCCCGCCACGCCTTCGACGCGGCCGAAACCGAACTGCGCGAGTGGTTCGTCGAACGCGCCGGGCGGCTGGGGCTGGGCGTCGAGACCGACCGCAACGGCAACGTCTGGGCCTGGTGGGGCACCCCGGGCCCGGACGCGGTCGTCACCGGGAGCCACCTCGACTCGGTGCCGGGCGGCGGCGCCTTCGACGGCCCGCTCGGTGTCGCGAGCGCGCTCGACGCGGTGGAGATCTTGCAGGCCAAGGGATTCCGCCCGGCGAAGCCGTTCGCCGTCGTGGTCTTCGCCGAGGAAGAGGGCGGCCGATTCGGTGTGCCGTGCCTCGGCTCCCGGCTGCTGACCGGGACCATCGACGCGGACAAGGCACGAGGCCTGCGAGACCCGGACGGCGTCACGTTCGCCGAGGCGGCGGCGAAATCCGGCCTCGATCCCGAGCGGGTCGGCCGGGACGCCGAGCGGCTCGGATTGATCGGGCGGTTCCTGGAACTGCACGTCGAGCAGGGGCGCGGGCTGATCGATCTCGGTTCGCCGGTCGCCGTCGGCAACACGGTGATCGCGCACGGCCGATGGCGATTCTCCTTCCAAGGACAGGGAAATCATGCCGGCGCCACGCTGATCGGCGACCGCCGTGATCCGATGATCCCGGCGGCCGAGACCGTGCTCGCCGTGCGGAAGCTGGCCAAGGCGACCACCGAGGCGAGGGCGACCGTCGGCAGGCTCGTACCGACCCCCGGCGGGACCAACGTCATCGCGTCCACTGTGGACCTTTGGCTGGACGCGCGGGTGCCGGGTACGGATACGCCCGAGCTGGTCGCCGAGATCGCGAAGCTGGCCGAAGAGGCGGCCGCGCAGGAAGGGTGCCGTGTCGAGGTCAGCAGGGAGTCGTACTCCGACGACGTGATCTTCGACGACGCGCTGCGCCGTGACCTGGGCACCTGGCTGGGCGGGCCGCCGGAACTGCCGACCGGTGCCGGGCACGACGCCGCGATCCTCGCCGGGTTCGTCCCGGCCGGGATGCTCTACGTACGCAATCCCACCGGCATCAGCCATTCGCCGGAGGAGTTCTCCGAGGCGGCGGACGTCGACCACGGTGCCCGCGCGCTCGCGGAGGTTCTGGAGAAACTGTCGACATGACGACATATTGGTGCGAACGTGCCTGGCTGCCGGACGGGATCGCCGATGCCGTCCGGATCGACATCGGCGGCGGCAAGATCACTTCGGTGATGGCGAACGCGCCTCGCGAAGGCATTGTCCTCAATGGACTCACCTTGCCGGGGTTCGCCAACGGGCACTCGCACGCGTTCCACCGTGCGCTGCGTGGCCGCACGCATCACGATCGCGGAACCTTCTGGACGTGGCGCGAGCGGATGTACTCGCTCGCGTCCCGGCTGGATCCGGATTCGTACTATCGCCTGGCGCGTGGGGTTTACGCGGAGATGGTGCTGGCCGGCTACACGAGCGTCGGCGAGTTCCACTATCTGCACCACGCGCCGGGCGGAAAGCCCTACGCCGAACCGAACGCGATGGGCGAGGCGCTGCGTCAAGCGGCCAAAGACGCCGGGATCCGGCTGACGTTGCTCGACACGTGCTATCTCGCGGGTGGGATCGGCATCGAACCCGACGAAGTCCAGCGGCGGTTCTCCGATGGGACGGCCACGAAGTGGGCGCAACGAGCAGGCGAACTGCGGGAGGACGAGACGTTCCGGGTGGGTGGCGCGATCCATTCCGTGCGCGCCGTTCCCGAGGACGAATTGTCCGAAGTGGACCACGGGACGCCCGAGAATCGGCCGCTGCACATCCATCTTTCCGAGCAGCGGGCCGAGAACGAACAGTGCATGGCGGCTTATCACTGGACTCCGACCGGCCTGCTCTGGGACAACGGAGTGCTCACCGAGCGGCTCACCGCGGTGCACGCGACGCACCTGACCCCGGGTGACATCAAATGGCTCGGCGAGGCGGAGAGCCGCGCCTGCTTCTGCCCGACGACCGAACGGGATCTCGGTGACGGGATCGGCCCCGCGCGGACGCTGCTGGACGCGGGAGTGCGATTGTCGCTCGGCAGCGACAGCAACGCGGTCGTCGACGCGTTCGAGGAGACCAGGGCGCTGGAACTGAACGAGCGGCTCGCCAGCGAGAAACGCGGCCGGTTCACCGCGGAGGAACTGCTCGCGGCGGCGACGGATCACGGCGCGGTCGGTTGGGACGAGGTCGGCAGGCTGGCTCCGGGCGCGGGCGCGGATCTGGTGACGGTCGGCCTGAGTTCGGTGCGGACCGCGGGGATCGAGCCGTCCGGGGTGGTCTTCGCCGCTTCCGGAGCGGACGTCCGGGACGTCGTCGTCGCCGGGCGGGAGATCGTCCGCGATGGCGTGCATCAGCTGATCGACCGGCCGGAAACGGTCTTGGCCAAGGAGATCGAGGCATTGTGGCAGTCCTGATCACGGGAATCGGCGAGCTCACCACGAACGACGCCGAACTGGGCAAGCTGCGCGACGCGGCCGTCGTCGTCGAGGGCGAAACGATCGCCTGGGTCGGCGCGGCCGCGGACGCGCCCGACGCGGATGAGCGTGTCGACGTCGAGGGCCGTGCGGTGCTGCCCGGCTGGGTGGACAGTCACACGCACCTGGTCTTCGCCGGGGACCGGACGGCGGAGTTCGAAGCG
The DNA here is from genome assembly GCF_900105055.1 of Amycolatopsis lurida. NCBI lineage: Bacteria > Bacillati > Actinomycetota > Actinomycetes > Pseudonocardiales > Pseudonocardiaceae > Amycolatopsis > Amycolatopsis lurida. The sequence continues at coordinate 2,711,751 of NZ_FNTA01000004.1, read as the reverse complement.
CGGATGGCGGGGAAGGCGTACAGCGCCGGGGGGATCGCGGTCACCGTCGACGCGACGAGGTCGGCCTCCGACGAGCAGTTGGCGGCGAACCTGCGGCGTCACGTCGACGAAGCGGCGAGGCAGGGCACGACCTGCCTGGAAACGAAGACCGGATACGGGCTCAACGTCGAAGACGAGGCGCGCTCAGCGCGGATCGCCGCCGAGGTGGCCGACGAGGTCACGTTCCTCGGTGCGCATCTGGTGCCGCCGGGCGCGGACGCGGAGTCCTATGTGGACTTGGTATGCGGTGACATGCTCGATGCCGTCGCGCCGCTCGTGCGGTGGGCGGACGTGTTCTGCGAGACCGGCGCGTTCGACGAGGCGCAGTCCGGGCGGGTGCTGAAGGCGGCGCGGGAGCGCGGGCTCGGGCTGCGGGTGCACGGGAACCAGCTGGGGGAGGGGCCGGGTGTGCGGCTCGCCGTCGAGCTGGGGGCGGCGAGTGTCGACCACTGCACGTACCTGAGCGAAGCGGACGTCGAGGCTCTCGCGGCTTCGGACACCGTCGCGACCTTGCTGCCGGCGTGCGACCTGTCGACCCGCCAGCCGCTGGCGCCGGCGCGGCGGCTCCTGGACGCGGGGGCGACGGTCGCGCTGGCCAGTAACGCGAACCCGGGCAGCTCGTACACGACGTCGATGGCGTTCTGCGTCACGACCGCGGTGCTGCAGATGCGGATGACGATCGACGAGGCGGTGTGGGCGGCGACGGCGGGCGGGGCTCGCGCGTTGCGGCGTGACGATGTGGGCTTCGTGCGGCCTGGGGCGCGCGCTGACCTTCACGTGCTGGAGGCGCCTTCGACGACGCACCTCGCGTACCGGCCGGGGGTGCCGCTGACGGCCGCTGTGTGGCGGCGCGGGAGGCGGCTGACCAGCGGTTTCGCCGCAAAGTGGTAGCAAAGGTCCCTTGCTCCCCCGCGGCGATCAAAAGGCTTGGCCGAGGGTCTCCTGGACGCGCTCACGCAGGGCGGGCGGAAGGTCACCGAGCAGGTGGGACCACTGCTCGACCCGCTTTTCGCTCAGGTGAGTGAGCAGGTCGAGCACCGGCGCCCACAGGTCCTCGTCGGCGGCCGCGACCTGGAGGAGCCCGCGGAACCGGGCCTCGGGGAGCAGCCCGAGGACGTGATCGATCCGGCTCTTGTCGTCGAGGACGAACGCGATCCGGATCAGCGCGGAATCGCCGATGACGGCCAGCGCCCGGCGCACCGTCGGATCGGGAAGATGGCCGACGAACCGGCCGACGGTGATCCAGTCCTCACGGCGCACCAGTTCGCCGGCGACCGCGACGACGGTGTCGAGCGGGATCCTGGCGATGATCGCGCTCGCGCGGCGCGGGTCCAGCTCGGCCGCGACGTCGGCAAGGAAGGGCGGCTTCAGCCGTTTCGCGACGTCGACGCCCCGGGAGACGTCCACCAGCCCGGCGATCCGCGCGCACAGAAGCGGGCCGAAGACCTTCTCGGCGATCTTCGCGAGGATCGGGCTCGGGACGAGCTTGCTCGCCATCGCCATCCGCTCGAGGGCGGCGAGGTTGGCGTCGAACAGCGTGTCCGTCACCTGTTCGCGGAATGCCTGGAGTTCGGCCGCGTCCACCTTCTCCAGATACGAAAGCCGCTCCGGGGTGGTGCCGAGGACGCGGGCGAGTTTGAGGATCTCCGCCTGCGCGGCGAAGTTTTCGGTGGTCACAGGCCCACCACCTTGCGAACGGTGCCGCGCAGCAGCGCGGGTACGTACTTCAGGCCCTCTTCGCCCGCTTCGGCCAATGCCTTGGCCTGACGGTGACGCGCGTCGCGCAGCGCGTCGGAGAGGTCCTGCTTCTCGTGGTCGGCCAGCGCTTCGATGCCTGCCGGGACAGGACCGCCTAGCTGACCGGTGAGTGTGCGCTCGGCCATGGTCGATCATCATGCCTCATCGACCCGGGGAAGCAGGGGACCTTTACTTTCGTCCATGGCGGACCGCTCGTCACGGCTTGTAGCGTCCTGACTTGTGAAGGAAGCGGAGGAGCCCGTGCGGCGCGGGCGACGGCTGGTCATGGACATCGCGCTGTGGCTCGGGCTCTGCGGCTGGGTGGTCATCGACGCCGGATCCAGCACGAAACACTGGGAACTGCTCTTCGGGCTCACCGCGACCACGGCCGCGATCGCGGTGTCGCGCCGGTACCCGCTCGTCTCCCTCGCCATCGCGATGTTCGCCGCTTTCGTCGTCATGGGCAGCTTCGGCGGCCGGGTGCCGATCTGGGAAGGGTTCGTCCTCGTCGCGGTGGGTTACCTCGCCGGCTACCGGCGGCCGGTCGCGAAGCCGATGCTTCGCGTGTTCGCCGTCGTTTCCGTGATCGCGGTCCCCGTGGCGCTCGTGTGGAGCAAGGACGGGTTCGCGTCCTGGGGCGCGCTGCTCGGCGTCCTGGTCTTCGCGGGCGTGACGCCCTGGCTGCTGGGCAGGTACATCCGGCAGCGCGAGGACATGGCGCGCGACGGCTGGCGGCGCGCCGAAGAGATGGAGAGCCGTCAGCGGCTCATCGCCGACCGCGCGCGCCTGCGCGAGCGCACCCGGATCGCCAGCGACATGCACGATTCGCTGGGCCACGAGCTGAGCCTCATCGCGGTACGCGCGGCGGCGCTGGAGGTCGCGGGTGGCCTCGACGAGCAGCAGCGGCAGGCCGCGGGTGAGCTGCGGCAAAGCGCCGCGACGGCGACCGAGCGGCTGCGCGAGATCATCGGGGTCCTGCGCGAGGACGACGCGCCGACCGAGCCGGTGCACGAAAGCATCGACGAACTGCTCGACCGCACCAGGGCGTCGGGCGTGCTGATCGAGTCCTCTGTGGACGCACCGCTCGACGGCGAACCGCAGATGGTCGACCGCGCCGCGTATCGCGTGGTCCAGGAATCGGTCACGAACGTGGTGAAACACGCGCCGGGGGCGGCCGTCACCGTCCGGGTGACGCGGTCGGCGGGACGGACGGACGTCGTGGTCACCAACACCGCGCCGCCCGCGGGGCCGTTGCCTGGCCGGGCTTCGGGCAAGCGCGGGCTGATCGGCCTGCGCGAGCGGGTCCGGCTGGTCGGCGGAACCCTGCGGGCGGGCCCGCACGACGGCGGATTCGAGGTCAGCGCGACCTTGCCGCACGACGCGGCACCGTCGGAGGAATCGCCCGAGAGCCAGGCGGCGATGGACGCCGAGGTGGGGCAGTCGACGTCGGCCAGGGAACTCGAGCGTGCGCGCCGGGACGTGCGGCGCAGCCTGATCCAGGCGATCGTCGTGCCGATCGGGCTGTTCGGCCTGGTGGTCGGGATCAGCGGTGCGGTGTTCCTCGTCCAGTGGTACCGCTCCGAACTCCCCGGCGGCGACTACGACCGCATCCGGATCGGCCAGACGCGGGCGGAGGTCGCGTCCCTCCTGCCCGACGGCCAGCGGATCGCGCGGCCGCGCGCGGTGGAACCGCCGGTACCCGACGGAGCGACCTGCGAGTACTACGGCACCGAGCGCAGCGTGTTCAACTTGAACTACGAGGCCTACCGGCTGTGCTTCGCCGAGGGGAGACTCGTGGCGAAGCACGTGATCAGTGAAGACGAGCAAAGGGGGGACCCGGATGATCCGGGTGGTGCTGGCCGATGACGAGGCGATGATCCGCGCCGGCGTGTCGGCGATCCTGGCCGCGGACGCCGGGATCGAGGTGGTCGCGGAGGCCGAGGACGGCCGTGCCGCCGTCGAGCAGGCCCGCGCGACCAGGCCGGACGTCGTGCTCCTCGACATCCGGATGCCGGTCATGGACGGGCTCAAGGCGGCCGAGGAGATCCGAAGGTTGCTGCCCGAGGTGGGCGTGATCATGCTGACCACGTTCGGCGAGGACGCCTACATCGAACGCGCGCTCGGCCTCGGCGCGAGCGGTTTCCTGCTGAAATCCGGCGACCCCCGTGAACTGCTCGGCGGGATCCACGCGGTCGCGGGTGGCGCGGCGTTCCTTTCGCCGAAGGTCGCGCAGCGCGTCATCGCCCGCTTCTCCGGCAATCAGGTCTCTCGCGCCGAAGAGGCGAAGGCACTGATCGGCAAACTGACCCCGCGTGAGCAGGAAGTGCTGGCGTTGCTCGGTTCCGGACTGTCCAATGCGGACATCGCCGCGAAACTGTTCGTGGTCGAGGGAACGGTGAAGGCCTACGTCAGCACCATCCTCAACCGGCTCGGCGCGCGGAACCGGGTGCAGGCCGCGATCACCGCGTACGAGGCGGGGCTGGTCGGCGGGGGATCGGAGGCGTCCAGCCGCTGACGCCTGCGCCGATGCGGGCGGTGAGCGCGCCGGGGAGCATCCGGAACACGCCGTTGCGGAGGGCCACGGCGAGCGGGTTGCGCAGCTGCGGGCCGATTTTTCCGGCCTGGACCGAGGCTTTCACGACACCTTGGCTGCGCGGGCGGCGCTGTTCGTCGTAACTCTTCAGTGCCGTGTCGACGTCTTCGGTGGTACTGAGCGCGGCGGCGAGGACGACGGCGTCTTCGATCGCCTGGCAGCCGCCCTGGCCGAGGAACGGCGGCATCGCGTGGGCCGCGTCGCCGAGTAGCGCGACGCGGCCCTTGACGTAGGTCGGCAGGGGAGTGCCGAGCAGGTAGAGATCGTGGTGGAGCAGCGTCTCGGGCGCGGTCGCCTCGATGAGCCCGGGAATCGGTTCGTGCCAGCCGCCGAAGCGGTTTCGCAGATACGACTTGGGGTCCTCGTGACGGACTCCCGCTTCGGCGAGGTAACTCGCCCACCAGTAGACGCGGCCGTCATGCAGCGGGATGACCCCGATCTCGGCGCCGTCGTCCCAGCTCGTGCTGAGTTCTGCCGGGTGAGGGACGGTGGTGACCGCGCGGAAGGCCGTGCTGCCGCTGTACACCGGCTCGGGATGGCGCGGCCAGAGTTCTTTGCGAGCCGTGCTGTGGATTCCGTCCGCGGCGACGATGACGTCGGCGTCGAGATCGTCGAGGCTGGTGACTTGCACGCTGGTGCGGACGCAGCCGTCGGGGAGGGCCTCGCGGAGCGTGCCGATGAGATCCGCGCGGTGGATGGCGGCGAGCGGGCGGCCGTGGTGACGGCGGAACGCCTCGGCATCCCATCGGGTGATGCGGCGGCCGTGGCGGTCGTGGAGACCGCCGGAGGATTGCTCCTGTTGTCCGGTGAGGCGAACGCCCAGTGTCTCGAGTGAACGCAGGGCGTTCGGCCACAGGGAGATGCCCGCGCCGACCGCGGTGAGCTCCGGTGCCTGTTCGAGGACGGTGACCTCCCAGCCGATGCCGTGCAGCCCGATGGCGGCGCTCAGTCCGCCGATTCCCCCGCCGACCACGATCGCTTTGCGCATGTCGACCTCCTCTACATCTGTAGAGTACTACTACACTTGTAGAGTGCGAAAGGCGACGATCGGGGACGCGGCCATCGAGGTCATCGCGGCCGAGGGGATGCGGGGGCTGACGCATCGCGCCGTCGACCGGTTCGCCGGGCTGCCGGCGGGTTCGACCTCGTACTACGCGCGGACGCGGGCGGCGCTGCTGGAGCTGGCGATCTCACGGATGATCGAACTCGACGAGGTCACCCTGGACCCGCCACCCGGACGGCTGGCCGAGTACGTGGCCGGGTTCGCCCACGCGGCGATCACGAACGGGCGGACGCGGATGCTCGCGCGCTACGAGTTCGCTTTGGAGGCGACGCGGCGGCCGGAGCTACGCGAGGCCTACGACCGGGGCGGACTGGTCATCCGGCGGCGGTGCGCGGAGGTGCTCGCCGGGTGCGGATCGGCGGAGCCGGAGCGGCACGCGCGGGTGCTCGTCGCGTGGCTGGAGGGGACGGTCTTCGACGCGCTGGCCGGGACGGGTTCGCTGCGGCCGCCGGGGCTGGAGGAGCTGACGCGAGGGGCGCGGGAGGTTTTGGCTGGGCTCGGGGTGGCGGGGTAGCAAGGGACCTTTGCTACCACTCGGCAGGCCCGCGTGCCTGAGCGGTAGCAAAGGTCCCTTGCTCTCCCTCAGGCGTCCCGCCGCCTGAGCACCGTCGAACCGGTGACCAGACCGGCCGCCGCCCAAGCCGCACAGAGCGCGACGCCGACCCAAGGCGCGTAGGGCGCGACGCCGCCGAAGATCGGGTTCGGCTGCCCTGGCGTGACCATCGCGTTGACCCCCGCGAAGCCGGGGAAGTAGTTCACGAGGTCTTCCCAGCCCAGCGAGCCGGCGAACATCGGGATCATCACCAGCAGCACGAACACCGTCACGATCGTCCCCGCCGTCGAGCGCAGCGCCGTCCCCAGGCCGAGGCAGAGCAGGCCCAGCAGCGCGAAGTAGGCGCCCATGCCCGCCGCGGTCGCGAGGACTTCGCCGACCGAAGAGTCCGGCGCGGGAATCAGCGGCGCCGAGATCGCCACACCGGCGAGGGTGTTCAGCACGCCGTAGCCGAACAGCACGGGCAGCAGGACGGCCGATTTCGCCGCGAGGACCCGGTTCCGCACCGGGACCCACTGCAGGGTCGAGCGGATGCTGCCACTGGCGTACTCGCTCGTCATGAACAGCGTCGCCAGCGCGACCACGGCGAACTGCGAGAGATAGAACGCCGCTCCGGTCACCACGGCGTGCGGGGCCATCGGACGGTCGCTGCCGTTCTGCAGCGCGAAACCCAGAGCCGCCGAGTAGGCCAGCATCAGGGCGAGCCCGCTGATCAGGCACCACCAGGTCGACCGGACCGACCAGAACTTGGTCCATTCCGACGAGATCGTGTTCATCGTGCGCTCCACTGCTTGAAGAAGCCGGTCAGCTCGTCACGGAAGAACTTCAGCGCCTTCCGCGAGTCGATCGATCCGTACTGGTTCTCGACCTCGGCCGGCGGGACGTGCGGGCGCAGCCCCAGCTGGTCGATCAGGATCGCGGCGTCGGTCACCGATGAATGGCCGCTGTTCTCGACCAGGTCCTGCTTCTTCGGCCCGGTGAGCCGCGGCCAGGTCTCGTCCCAGGACGCCCGGTAGTACTTCTCACCGGTCGGGCTGGTCAGCAGCAGGAACGGCCGGTCGAGGGAGACGGTGCCGAAGAACGGGCCGTCGACGTTCACGCCCGCCTTGATCCGCCGGTCGGCGACCATCGCGGCGGCGGTCGCCGAACCCCCGGCGGAGTGACCGGCCATCCCGATCTTCGTCGCGTCGATCGACCATCGGCGGTCCTTCAGCAGGGTGTCGACGACGAACGTCGTGTCGACCGCACGGTTCGCGATCGCGGCGGGCCACGGGTCACCCGGTTGTCCACAAGCGACACACTGGCGCAGCCCGTCGGGGAACTCCGTCGCCCAAGCTTCGTAGGCGTGGTCGATCCCGGCGACCACGAAGCCTTGCGCGGCAAGGTGTTCGGCCACCGAGGTCAGGGTGACCCGGTTGTTGCCCGCGCCCGGTGAGAGCACCACCAGCGGACGCCGTCCGGGCAGCGAGGGCGCGTTCTCCCGGGAGTGGACCCGCACCTTGCTCAGCGCGTCCGGGGGCAGGTCGAGTTTCCGCCCCGCGACCGCCGCCGCGGACTCGGCGTTGGTCATGTACAGCGGCGCGCGTCCGACCGGGACGGCCGGGTACCAGACGTTGACCATCAGTTCGCGCCGCTTTTCCGGTACCCAAGGGTCGGCTCGCCGCTGATCGGTGAGGTGCAGCGTGCGCAGCCCGATCGGGAGCGGGCCGCCCGGGGCGGGCAGCGACAGTTCCGGTGCCGCCGACGCGGCCGCCGGCACCCCCAGCAGGCCGGCGATCACCGCCACCAGGACCATGAGTGACTTCATGCCGCGACTCCCGTTCCGTATTCGACCGACGACGCGGTCAGTTCCATGTACGCCTGTTCAAGTGACGCGGTCCGTTCGGCCAGTCCGTGCACGCGGATCCCGAGTTCGTGCACCGCGTCGCCGACGAGGTGGACGGGCAGGTCGTGCACGAGCAGTTCGTCCTGATCGGATTCCGTGGTCGCGCCGAGCGCCCGAAGGCGCTGTTCGAGAACGCGCAGATCGGCGGGAGCGGGCACCCGCACCACGACCGACGTCCGCGAATTGCCCGCGATGAACTCGTCGACCGGCGCGTCGGCGAGCAGTTTTCCCTTGCCGATGACGACCAGCCGGTCCGCGGTCAGCTGCATCTCGCTCATCAGATGGCTCGACACGAAAACCGTGCGGCCCTCTTCCGCGAGCGACCGCATCAGCTGCCGTACCCAGCGGACGCCGTCGGGGTCGAGGCCGTTCACCGGTTCGTCGAACATCAGCACGCCCGGGTCGCCGAGCAGGGCACCGGCGATCCCGAGGCGTTGCCCCATCCCGAGGGAAAACGTCCCGGCGCGTTTGCCCGCGACCTCGGTGAGGCCCACCGTCGCGAGCACTTCGTCCACCCGGCTCGCCGGGCTCCCGTTGCTGCGCGCCATCGCCAGGAGATGCTTGCCCGCGCTCCGGCCGGGATGCAGCGCCTTGGCCTCCAGCAGCGCGCCGACCTCGCGCAGCGGGAAACGCAGGTCCGCGTACGTCTTGCCGCCGATGTGGACCTCGCCCGCGCTGGGCGCGTCGAGGCCGAGCGTCATCCGCATGGTCGTCGACTTGCCGGCGCCGTTGGGACCGAGGAAACCGGTCACCTTGCCCGGCTCGACGGCGAACGTCAGCCCGTCGACCACCGTCTTCTCGCCATAGCGCTTCGTGAGTCCTCGAAGCGTGATCATCCGCGTCCTCCTTCGTGTCCCTGAATCCTCCGATGCGGGGACACCCGCGGACATCGCCCCGAAGTCATCGGTCATCCCTTACTTTCGTCAGGTGCCGCTCGGCACGAGTCCCCGCGGAAAGGCAGAATCGGCGCCATGACCACCCGCGAACAACGGCGTGTGAATCCGCTCGACCTGGTGATGCTCGTACTCGCCGTGTTCTCCGTCGGGCTGCTCGCCTACGTGACGTTCTTCCCGCATTCGGAGGAGACGGCGCACCGCGTCTTCGTCATCGACACGACGGTGTGCGGGATCTTCGCCCTGGAATTCCTCTGGCGCTGGCGGCGAAGCGGCTGGGAAAAGCGGTTCCCGCTGCGCAACTGGTACGAGATCCTCGGCATGATCCCCATCGCGCATCCGGCGCTGCGCGGGTTCCGGCTGCTGCGGATCATCGTGGTGCTGGTCCGGCTCGCGCGCACCGCCGACCGCGCGTTCGGGGAGCGGTTCACGCAGCGGCTGGTCGAACGGCTTTCCCGGCCGATCGTGCTCGCGATCAAGAAACCGATCACGATCGCGGTGCTCGACGAGGTCGTCAAAGTACTGGAAACCGGCAACTATCCGCAGAATCTCGCGCGCTCACTCGGCGAGAACCAGACGCTGTTGCGGGGGATCATCGCGGAGAAGCTCAAGAACGATCGGCAGGCAGGGCGGCTTTCGAAGCTGCCGTTCCACGACGAGGTGGTCCGCTCGGTGATCGACACCGCGATGCGCGTGATCCTCGAAGTGCTGACCGATCCGCGGATCGATGAGTTCTTCGCACATGTGGTCCGGGAGAACCGGGAGCAGATCCGCAGCGCCGTGCAGCTGGGGCTGAACGAGCGTGAGGACGACGAGGAGCTGGCGGCGCAGTTGCCGACTCGGCCTCAGCATCAGCTGATGGACTGACCTCGTGAGGTGCGCCGGGTGGGGGCGGCGTTCAGCGGGTCCTCCGGCCAGGGATGCTTCGGATAACGACCGCGGAGATCGGCGCGCACGGCCGCGTAACCGTTGCGCCAGAACGATTCCAAGTCGGCGGTGACCGCGGCGGGCCGTCCGGCGGGGGAGAGCAGGTGCAGTACGACGGGGACGCCCGCCAGTCTCGGCGTCGAGAGCCAGCCGAAGGTCTCCTGCAGTTTGACGGCGAGCACGGGCTGTTCGCCCGAGTAGTCGACCCTGATCCGCGAACCCGACGGTACCTCCAGCCGGTCCGGCGCCAGTTCGTCCAAACGCGACGCCTCTGGCCAAGGCAGAAGCCCGCGCAGCGCGGCGCCGGCGTCCAGCGCGGCGAGGTCGGACCGGCGACGGGCCGAGCCGAGATCGAGCCAGCTGTCCAAAGTAGACAAAAGATCCGTGTCGGACACCGATGGCCAGGGCGGGCCCAGCACGCGATGCAGGAAGGAAAGTCGCTCGCGCAGCCGCTTGCCGTCCTCGTTCCAGCGCAGCAGGCCGAGCCCTTCGGCGCGCAACCCGTCCAGCAGCGCGGCGCGGATCGCGTCCGGCGAGGGCGAACGCAACGGCTTCTCCGAGAGTGTGATCGCGCCGAGCCGCCGCACCGACCGCGCCACGACGTCACCGGAGGACCAGCGCACTTCGTCCACTGAGGACATCAGATTCGGTGCGGCGCGCACGGCGAGGTCTTCGTCCGCGGGCGCGGCCAGCCGGATGATCCCTTGCGCGCGGCCGGGATCGCGGGTCGCTTCGGCCACCGCCAGCCATTCGACGTCGGCCAGTCCGCTTCCGCGCGGCAGTTCGGCAGCGGTTCCACCGGCCATCAGATACACCGGTGTGCCCGCGGAACGCCGTCGCGCGAGCCGCTCGGGGTGCGCCAGCGCCACGACCAGTGCCGGATCGGAGGCGTTGCCGCCGTCGGGAACCAGCCGGGAAAGCCTTCGTACGTCGCGCTTCCAGCGTTCGTCGCCGCGCACCCGCCGCAGTTCGGCTTCGAGGTCGGTCAGCGTGCCGCCGCTGTCCAGCAGTGCGACGACTTCGGCCGCCGAACGCGCGTTGGTCCGCGCCGCGCCGTCCAGCAACGCCCTCGCCAGCCGCGGATGCAGCCCCAGGCCGGCCATTTTCCGCCCGCGCTCGGTCACCGTGCCGTCTTCCGCGGTCGCCCCGAGCGTGGTCAGCAACGCGCGACCGGCGGCCAGCGCGCCCTCGCCGGGCGGATCCCACCAGGCGAGGCCGGAACCGTCCGGAGTGGACCAGCACGCGAGTTCCAAAGCGAATCGCGACAGCTCGGCCGTCCGGATCTCGGGTTCGGGATAGGCGGGCAGGGAACCCTGTTCGTGTGCCGCCCAGCACCGGTACGCACGTCCCGGTGCCTCCCGCCCGGCACGGCCGGCGCGCTGCTCCGCGACCGCTGCCGAAACGCGGACCGTCGCCAGCCCGGGCAGGCCGCGGCGGTGATCGACGCGGGGGACGCGGGACAGTCCGCAGTCCACCACCGCACGCACGCCCGGCACGGTCAGACTGGACTCGGCGACCGAGGTCGAGAGCACCACCCGGCGGCGGGCACGCGGGCGCAGCGCGTCGTCCTGGTGTGCCGCCGACAGCCGCCCGTGCAGGGGAAGCACGTCGGCGTCGAGGCCGCTGAGCAGGCCGCTCACCCTGGCGATCTCACCCGCGCCGGGCAGGAAGGCGAGCACGTCACCGTCCCCTTCGGACAGTGCTTTGTGGATCACGCGAGCGACGGTCGCCTCGATCCGCTCGCCGCGCGCGGGCGGGGAGTAGGAGACGTCGACCGGATAGGTCCTCGCGTGCGCGGTGATCACCGGCGCGTCCCCGAGCAGGGCCGCCAGCCGTCCGGAGGCCACGGTGGCGGACGTCGCGAGCAGGCGCAGGTCTTCGCGCAGCCCGGCGCGCACGTCCAGGAGCAGCGCGAGCAGCAGATCCGCGTCGAGATGGCGTTCGTGGCATTCGTCGAGCAGGACGGTCGACACCCCGGCGAGTTCGGGATCGCCCTGCACCCGCCGGACCAGCAACCCCGACGTCACCACTTCGATCCGCGTCGAAGAGGACACCTTCCGGTCGCCGCGAACCGAGTAGCCGACCGTCTCGCCGACCCGTTCGCCCAGCAGGGACGCCATCCGCGCCGCCGCGGCCCGCGCCGCCAGCCGCCTCGGTTCGGCGACGATCACCCGGCCTTCGCCGTTGTCCAGCGCGAGCGGCACCAACGTGGTCTTGCCGGTCCCCGGGGGCGCGACGAGTACGGCGGTGCCATGGGCGTCGAGCGCGGCTTCGAGTTCGGGCAGGACGGCGCGAACCGGCAGATCGGGAAGGGTCACTTCTCGGTGACCTGTGGCGGAGGCGGGATCCGGTAGCCGGACGGGCCGATGTTGCGGTTCAGCGATTCGAGCCATTCGCCGGACGAGATCATCTTCTGGATCGCCTTGGCCACCGCCGCCCGCCCCTCGGTGTCTTCCTTGCGCAGGCCGACACCGTACTTCTCCTTCGAGAACGGCTTGCCGACGACTCGCAGCAGCTCCGGATTCTGCGCCACGTAACCGGCGAGGATGACGTCGTCGGTGGTCACCGCGTCCACTTGCCCGGCGAGGAGAGCCGTGACGCAGTCCTGGTAGCGCGGGTATTCGACGAGCTGGACGGCCTGCGCGAACTTGTCGCGCACCTGTTCGGCGGAGGTGGTGCCGCCCACGGCGCACAGCTTGCGGCCGTTGAGGTTCTCGGGGCCGGTGATGTCGGTCGACCGGAGACGGACGAGCAGATCCTGGCCCGTGTCGAAATACGGCCCGGCGAAACCGACGACCTGTTTCCGTTTTTCGGTGATGGAGTAGGTCGCCACCATCAGATCCGTGATCCCCGAGGTGATGTCCGTCTCGCGGGACGACGGCCTGCTGTCGTGCCAGGTGATGTGATCCTCGTCGACGCCCAATTCGCTCGCGACGTACTTCGCCACGTCGACGTCGAAGCCGACGTACCGGCCGTCCATCGTCCTTCGGGAAAGGCCCGGCTGGTCGAAGCGGATGCCGATGGTGAGCTTGTTGGACGCGACGGCGCGCGTGACGAGAGAGTCCGACGGGCCGGCCTCTTCGCCGCAGGCCGCCGCTGTGACCAGCATCAAGCAGGCCATCAGCAGGGCGTGTCCCCTCATCGGGTGCCTCCGTCCGCCGCCTCACACTGTTCTCAGGGTCGGCGGTTAGCCTAGGCCCGTGCGTAGACCGCCCCAAGTCGTACTCGACGCCGTGGGCACACTCGCCCGGCTCGGACTGGCCGCCGTCTGGTTGGTTTCCGGAGCGCTGAAGATCAGCGATCCGGGGCAGACCTACATCGCGGTCCAGGCTTTCGACGTCCTGCCGGACGGGCTCGTCCGCCCGGTCGCGATCGGGATGCCGCTCGTCGAACTGGCGCTCGGCCTGTTCCTGCTCGCCGGGTTCGTGACCCGGTGGGTGTCGGTGCTGTCGGTGCTGACGCTGGCGGTGCTCATCGCCGCGATCGCCCAATCCTGGGCGCGCGGACTGAGCATCGACTGTGGCTGCTTCGGCGGTGGCGGTCAGATCGCCGCGGATCAGACGAAGTATCCGCAGGAGATCGCCAGGGACCTCGGGTTCGCGCTACTGGGTGTCTGGCTGATCGTGCGGCCGCGGACCTGGCTGTCCGTGGACGGCTGGCTCGGGAACTCTCGCGCCCCCGCCGACGACGACTATGTGGGTATCGCTGAAGGGAACGAATAATCGTGGGTGGAGCTGAGCGCAACGCTCGGAAACGCAAGCAGCAGCAGACGGCGTCGCGCTCGGTGGCACAGGCCAGGGGCGTCGCGGGCGGCGACAAGAAGAAGGTCGTCGCGATCACCGTCGCGGTGGTCGTGCTCGCCGCGCTGGTGATCGGTGGCGTGATCTGGACGACGTCCAGCAAGGACAGCACCGAGGGCAAGGTGATCGGGGCGCAGCCGACCGCCTCGGCGCCCGGTGTCGTCGAGAAGCGCGAGGGGGCGGCCGTGGTCGTCGGCAAGCCCGAGGCGAAGAAGACGGTCGACATCTACGCCGACTTCCTCTGCCCGGTTTGCAAGCAGTTCGAAGAGTCGTTCAAGGGACAGATCGAGGAGCAGGTGAACAACGGGACCCTGCAGGTCCGGTACCACATGCTGCCGATGCTCAACCAGCGCTCCGACCCGCCGGGCTACTCGCTGGACTCCGCCAACGCCTCGCTCGCCGCGGCCGACGCGGGCAAGTTCGTCGCCTTCCACGACGCGCTGTTCAAGGATCAGCCGGAGGAAGGCGGACGCGGGTTCGACAAGGCGCAGCTGATCAAGCTCGGACAGGACGTCGGCATCACCGATCCGGCCTTCGCGATCAAGGTCAACAGCGGCGCCTACGACCAGGAGATCCAGGACGCGTACAAGAAGATCTCGACGGACCCGTCGCTGCAGCAGGACTTCGGCAACGGCCCCGGGTTCGGCACGCCGACCGTGACCGCGAACGGGCAGGTCGTGAAGCTGGAGCAGGACTGGGTGCAGAAGGTCATCGGCTAGCTCGCTTCGTGAAGGCCCCCTTCCTGGCGCATGGGCGCAGGAAGGGGGCCTTCATGCTGTCCGGGGTCGGGCCTGCGGCCGGGTGGTAGCAAAGGTCCCTTGCTCCCTTTTCGCAGGTCAGGGGCGCGAAGCGGCGGCGACGGTCGCGAAGGCGTGTACGCGGGCCGTCTCCGCGGAGCGCGGCCAGACGAGGCCCCACTCGACGTCGGGAGAGCCGGCGAAGGGCACGAAGCGGATTCGCGGGTGGCTGAAGTACTCCCGCGCGTGCGCGGCGAGCGGGCAGATGCCGGCGCCGGTGGCGATCGCGGCGAGCAGTTCCTGAAAGGTCGCGAAGGGTTTGCCCCGGGTCACGGGGTGTCCTGCCGGCGTCAGCCACTGCCGAGGCTCCTCGATCCAGTACGGCTCCGGCGGATGCGCCGCGCGAAGGACGGTGTCGCGGGCGAGGTCGTCCAGAGTCACGGACTTCCGCCGCGCGAAAGGGTGTTTCGACGACACCGCGAGCACCATCGGTTCGGTGTACACGACCGGTCCGGTCGTGAGATCCGGCTCGTCGGCCGGAAGCAGGGTCGCCAGCACGTCGATCTCACCCGATCGCAGCATCGCCATCGGGTCGGCGAAATCGGCCTCGCGGATGAGCAGTTCCGTGTCCGGGTAGCGCTGCCGGAAACGGTCCAGGAGGTCTTCGATCAGGTCGGCGACGCCGGGTGCTTCGAAACCCAGCCGCAGCACGCCACCGATCCCGCGTCCGGCCGCGATCGCGCGGTCGATGCCGTCGTGCAGCGCGCGGTAGGCGGGGCCGAGGTCGTCGCGCAGCCGTTCACCGATCGGCGTGAGCCGGACGCGCCTGCTGGTGCGGGCGAAGAGCGGCGCGCCGATCCGGCGTTCCACCTGCTTGATCGTCTGGCTCACCCGAGCCTGCGAGACGTGCAGGCGTTCGGCGGTGCGGCCGAAATGCAGCTCGTCGGCCAGCGCCAGGAAGATCTCGATGTCCCGCAATTCCATAATCCCCAGGTTATCGATACGGCTCGGTGCCGGTCAGCGGGAACCGACTTTTCTGCAGGTCTAGCGCTTGATCATGTATTAATTCAAGATATGAATTTACACACTTCGGCATGGGTGGTGAGGTATGAGGAAATTCGCGGTCCAACTCGCTCTGCTGTTCGTTTCGTGTCTCGCACTGGCGTTGGCGCCGGTGACGGCACAGGCGGCACCCGCGTTCCAGGTGCTGGCCTTCTACAACGGCACCTACGACCCGGCGCACATCAGTTTCGTCAAGGAAGCCAACCAGTGGTTCCCGAAAACCGCTTCTCAGCACAACTTCGGTTACACCGCGACCAACGACTGGAACCGGCTGAACTCGCTGCAGCCCTCGCAGTACCAGGTCGTGCTGTTCCTCGACGATCTGCCGCAGACCTCGGCGCAGCGTGCGGGCTTCGAGCGTTACATGAACGCGGGTGGGGCGTTCCTCGGTTTCCACGTGGCGGCGTTCACCACTGATCCGTCCACTTGGGACTGGTACCACAACCGATTCCTCGGCACGGGCGCGTTCAAGTCCAACACCTGGGGCCCGACGACGGCGACGCTGAAGGTGGAGAACCGGCCGCATCCGTCGATCACGCGGCTGCCCGCGACCTTCACCTCGTCGGTGAGCGAGTGGTATGCCTGGAACAGGGATCTGCGAAAGAACCCGGACATCCGGATCCTCGCCTCGGTGGATCCGGTGAGCTTCCCGCTCGGGACCGATCCGAATCAGTCCTGGTACAGCGGGTACTACCCGATCCTCTGGACCAACGCCAAGTACAAGATGCTGTACGCCAACTTCGGGCACAACAGGATGAACTACGAGACGAACCAGCCGCTTTCGTCGACCTTCGGCAGTGAGGTGCAGAACCGCTTCGTCATCGACGGTCTGCTGTGGCTGGGTGGCTCGAAGACGTCGTAAGCTCGGCACCGGAGGCCCGAACGGGGTGCATTTCCCCTGGTCAGGGCCTCCGGTGGCAGCAAAGGTCCCTTGCTACTCCTCGATGGCCCCGCCGACCGCCCGCAGGTGCTGCCGGAACGTCAGCGAAGGCGACTTCGCGCGCTCCGCGAGGAAATCGGCGAAACGTACTTGCTCGCGAAGGGACTCTCCGGCGCGGATCCGGTCGGCCTGGAGGCGCTCGGTGTCGCGGATACCCTCGGCGCGGTCCAGCACCTCGTCCACCCGGTCGGCCGGGACGAACAGGACGCCGTCCTCGTCGCCGAACACGAGGTCCTCCCGCGTCACCGTCCACTCGCCGACGACGGCCGAATCGAGCGCGTCGTCCGGGCGGGCGGAGACCGAGAGCGGACCGGTCGGGATCGAGCCGAGGCTGAACACCGGCAATCCGATCTTCTTGATGTCGGCGGTGTCGCGATGCAGCCCCCAGATGACCACGCCGCTCAGCCCGGCGGCCTCGGCTTCGAGCACCGCGAGGTCTCCGACGCAGCTCTCGTCGAGCCTGCCGCCGTTGTCGACGACGAGGACATCGCCGGGGTTCGCGGTTTCGTATGCCTCCAGGAAGACGTCGACGCTGCCGACGTGCCGGGCGGGGGTGACCCGCCCGGCCACGCGACCGCCGGGCACGACCGCGTGCGTACCGGCGGGCGCGCAGCGGACCGGGACGCCGGCGCGGACGCAGCCGTCGGTCAAATGCGCGGTGTTCAGCAGGGAGAACCGCTGCCGAAGCTCCTCGGGATCCATACCCCGACCTTAGCGACACGTGCCCTAAGTAACATCCGTGCAGACCTGTATGTAAGGGGTTGATAAATACAGTCCTGTCTGTATCTTCAGTGGCAACAGCAACGACAAGGAGCGTCGTGGTGGCCAACAAGGTGTACGTCGTCGGCGTGGGCATGACGAAGTTCGAGAAGCCCGGACGGCGCGAGGACTGGGATTACCCGCAGATGGCCAAGGAGTCGGGGACCAAGGCGCTCGAAGACGCCGGGATCTCCTTCGACGAGGTGCGGCAGGCCTACGTCGGCTACGTCTACGGCGAGTCGACCTCGGGGCAGCGGGCGGTCTACGAACTGGGCATGACCGGGATTCCGGTCGTCAACGTCAACAACAACTGCTCGACCGGCTCGACCGCGCTGTACCTCGCCGCGGAGGCGATCCGGGGCGGCCGCGCGGACTGCGCGCTCGCGCTGGGTTTCGAGAAGATGCAGCCTGGATCACTCGGCTCGACCTACGACGACCGCGAGCAGCCGATGGGCAGGCACATCCAGGCGCTCGCGGAGATCTCCGAGGTGCTCTTCCCGCCCGCGCCGTGGATGTTCGGCGCGGCGGGCCGCGAGCACATGAAGACCTACGGCACCACCGCCGAGCACTTCGCCAAGATCGGGGAGAAGAACCACCGCCACTCGGTGAACAACCCGTACGCGCAGTTCCAGGAAAGCTATTCGCTGCAGGACATCCTGGACTCGCGGATGATCTACGACCCGCTGACCAAGCTCCAGTGCTCACCGACGTCGGACGGCTCAGGTGCGGCGATTCTCGCCAGTGAGTCCTTTGTGGACTCGCATGGGCTGGCGGCGCAGGCCGTGGAGA
This sequence comes from Amycolatopsis lurida, assembly GCF_900105055.1. Lineage (NCBI taxonomy): Bacteria > Bacillati > Actinomycetota > Actinomycetes > Pseudonocardiales > Pseudonocardiaceae > Amycolatopsis > Amycolatopsis lurida. The sequence goes on along the minus strand of NZ_FNTA01000004.1, from coordinate 2,693,974 downwards.
TCGTCGGGCAGGCGATGACCACCGACTTCGCCAGCACCTTCGACGGTACCGCGAAGAACATCATCGGCTACGACATGAACGTCCAGGCCGCCCGCCAGGTGTACGACCAGGCCGGGCTCGGCGCGGAGGACTTCCAGGTCATCGAATTGCACGACTGCTTCTCCGCCAACGAGCTCCTGCTCTACGAAGCGCTGGGACTCTGCGCCGAAGGGGAAGCCGGGAAGCTCGTCGACTCCGGGGACACCACCTACGGCGGCAAGTGGGTCGTCAACCCGTCCGGCGGGCTGATCTCCAAGGGACACCCGCTCGGCGCCTCCGGCCTCGCGCAATGCGCCGAACTCACTTGGCAGCTGCGCGGAACTGCGGACAAACGCCAGGTCGACGGTGTCCAGGCCGCATTGCAGCACAACATCGGACTCGGCGGCGCCGCCGTCGTCACCGCCTACCAGCGCGCCGAGCGCTGATCCCGAAAGGAAGAACCATGGGCAAGATCAGTGCCTCCGTCGAACTCCCGGCAGCTCCCGACAAGGTGTGGGCGGAGTTCTCCAATCCCAACAACTTCGAGAAGTGGCTGACCATCCACACCAAGTGGAAGGGCGAGGTCCCGGCCGAGTTCTCCAAGGGAGCCCAGGCTTCCGAGGTCGTCACGATGCTGGGGATGCCGAACACCATCACCTGGACCGTCGACGAGTTCGAGGCGCCGTCGAAGCTGGCGATCTCCGGGACCGGGATGGCCGGGGTGAAGGTCAAGTTCGAGCTGTCGGTGGAGGCGTCCGGCGAAGGTTCTCTCGCCAGCATCGACGCGGAGTTCGCCGGGCAGATGATCGTCGGCGCGCTCGGCAAGGCCGTCGAGAAGGACGGCAAGAAGAACCTCGACGCCTCGCTCGAGAACTTCAAGGCGCTGGTCTCGTGACCGAGCGGTTCGACCCCGGTGGGCTCGGCAAGTGGACCGACGAGTCCAGGTTCGAGGTGACCCGTGAGCGGCTGATCGAGTACGCGAAGGCCACCAACGACCCGATCCCGGCACATCTCGCCGGGGACGTCGCGAGCCCCGTGTTCGCGATCGTGCCGGTGTTCGAGTCGCTGATGGAACCCGCGCTCGAGGTCGTCCCGGTCGGGTTGTTCGGCCGGATCGTGCACGGAGAGCAGGAATTCCGGTTCCACCGGCCGATCCGCCCCGGCGACAAGCTCGTGTCGCGAGCGCGGATGACCGGATACGAAGGACTGGAGAACGGCACGCGCGGCACCATCCACCTCGAATGCCGGACCGAGGGCGGCGACCTGGTCAACGAGCAGTACGTGACCCTGTTCGTGCGCGGGTTCGACACCGGCGAGACGCGGGGCGAACTCGGGCCGGAGCACAAGTTCGACGAAGCCCTGCGTTCGCAGGCGCCGGTGGCGAAGGTCAGCCAGCACGTCGATGACGACCAGACCTATCGGTACGCGCCGGCCGCGGGCGATCCCATGCCCATCCATCTCGACGAAGAGGTCGCGAAGGATTCGGGGCTGCCAGGGATCATCGCGCACGGCCTGTGCACCATGGCGTTCACCTCGTGGGCGCTGCTGACCGAGGTGGCTGGGTCCGATGTGGACAGACTGAAACGGTTCGCCGTGCGGTTCGCCAAACCGGTGCTGCCCGGGCAGGACCTGACGACGTTCATCTGGAGCGCGGGCGGCGGGAGCTACGCCTTCGAAACCACCGTCGGCGAAACGGTCGTGATCAAAGACGGCCTCGCGGAATTCGCGGAGTAGGAGCAAAAGCCATGGGAGCACTCGACGGGCGGGTCGCCGTCATCACCGGCGCCGGACGCGGGATCGGCCGCGAGCACGCGCTGCTGTTCGCGCGCGAGGGCGCGAGCGTCGTGGTCAACGACCTCGGCGGCGCGAACGACGGCAGCGGCAGCGACACCGGGCCCGCACAGGAAGTCGTCGACGAGATCCGCGCGGCGGGCGGGAAGGCCGTGGCGAACACGGCCAACGTCGCCGACTGGGCGGGCGCGGAGGAACTGGTCGCGCAGGCGGTGGGCGAGTTCGGCAGGCTGGACGTCGTCGTGAACAACGCGGGCATCCTGCGCGACGCGTTCATCGCCGGACTTGAGGAGTCCCAATGGGATTCCGTGATCGCGGTGCATTTGAAGGGGCACGCGGCGGTGCTGCGGCACGCGGCCGCGTATTGGAAGGGCGCGAGCAAGGCCGGCGAGCCGGTGGCGGGTTCGGTGATCAACACCGCGTCGGCGTCCGGGACCACGTTGCCGAACGCGGGGCAGGCGAACTACGGCGCGGCGAAGGCGGGGATCGCCGCGCTGACGCTGGTCGCCGCCGAGGAACTGGAACGCTACGGCGTGCGGGTCAACGCGATCGCGCCGATCGCGCGCACGCGGCTCACCCTGGCGACGCCGGGTATGGGCGCGATCTTCGCGCAGGAGGTCGAGGAAGGGGAGTTCGACGCGTTCTCCCCGGCGAACATCTCGCCGCTGGTGGCTTACCTCGCGACCGAGAAATGCCCGCTCACCGGCAAGGTGTTCGCGGTGCAGGGCGGCGCGATCTCCGAACTCGCGGGCTGGCACGACGTCAAGGTGATCGAAACCGAAGCGGCCTGGGAGATCGACGACATCGCCGCGAGGCTGCCGTGATCGAGTGGTCCGAGACCGAACTGCTGATCAGGGACGCGATCCGGGAGTTCGTCGACAAGGAGATCCGGCCGCATCTCGACGCGCTCGAAAGCGGGACGCTGCCGCCGTACGACATCATCCGGAAGATGTTCGCGTCCTTCGGCATCGACGCGCTCGCGCGGGAATCGGTGTCGAAACTGCTGTCGAAGGAGCGCGGGTCCGGTGGCGGCGGTCTGGCGTTCGGTGGGCAGGAGGCGATGGCGCTCATCGCGGTGAGCGAACTGGCCGGGGTCAGCCTCGGCATCGTCGCCTCGCTTGGCGTGAGCATCGGGCTGACCGCGCAGACGATCCTGACCAAGGGCACACAGGCGCAGAAGGAACGGTGGCTGCCGGGGCTGGCGACGTTCGAGAAGGTCGGCGCGTGGGCGATCACCGAACCCGACTCGGGCTCGGACGCTTTCGGCGGCATGAAGACGTCGGTGCGGCGCGACGGTGACGAGTATGTCCTCAATGGACAGAAGACGTTCATCACCAACGGGCCTTACGCCGACACGATCGTCGTGTACGCGAAGCTCGACGACGGCGACGACACCGCGGTCCGGGACCGCAAGGTGCTGACGTTCGTGCTGGACAAGGGCATGCCCGGGCTCACGCAGGGCAAACCGTTCAAGAAGATGGGCATGATGTCCTCACCGACCGGCGAGCTGTTCTTCAGCGACGTCCGGCTCGGGCGGGACCGGCTGCTCGGCGAATCCGAGACCGGCCGGGACGGTGACAGCAAGGCCGAGGTGAAGTCCGGGTTCGCCGTCGAGCGGATCGGCGTCGCGGCACTGGCGCTCGGGATCATCAACGAATGCCACCGGCTTTGTGTGGACTACGCGAAGAACCGGAAGCTGTGGGGCCAGGAGATCGGGCGGTTCCAGCTGATCCAGCTCAAGCTGGCGAAGATGGAGGTCGCGCGGATCAACGTGCAGAACATGGTGTTCCAGCTGATCGAGACCCTGCGCGCGGGCAAGATGCCGACGCTGGCCGAGGCTTCGGCGATGAAGCTGTACTCGTCCGAGGCGGCCACCGAAGTGGCGATGGAGGCCGTGCAGCTGTTCGGCGGGAACGGGTACATGGCGGAGTACCGGGTGGAGCAGCTGGCGAGGGACGCGAAGTCACTGATGATCTACGCGGGCAGCAACGAGATCCAGGTGACGCACATCGCGAAGGGCCTGCTGGGTCCTCGCAATTAGTCCTCTGAATGCGGTGGGCGCGGGCGGCGGTGGAGCAAGGGACCTTTGCTACCACGTGGGGAGTCGGCTGCCCGGTGACCGATGGGCCTGCTCGCGTGATTGGACGGCCGACATGCGTGATTGGGCGGACGGCTCGCGTGATTGGGCGGACGGCTCGCGTGATTGGGCGGACGGCACGTGTGATTGGGCGGACGGCTCGTGTGATGGGGGGCGTAACTCGCGTGATTGGGGGCGTATCACGCGTGATTGGAGGCGGAACTCAGGTGGTGGGTGAGTTCCGGCTCCGATCACGCGAGTTACGGCTTCGATCACGCGAGTGCGGGGGTTAGTCCCGTTCGATCAGGTGGCCGACGACCTCCGGGCCCGGGTGCGCGTGGCCGGAGCCGTCGCGCCGGACGTCGACTTCGGGCAGCTCCACCGGGTCACCGGTGCGCGAGGCGCCGGCGGGACGCGGGCCGATCCAGCCCACGACCAGCCGCGTCTCGCCCTTGAGGAACCGCTGCGCCCGGACACCGCCGGTCGCGCGGCCCTTGGCCGGGTACTCGCTGAACGGGGTCACCTTCACACTCGCGCCGGTCGCGGTGACGACCATCGGCTCGCCGTGTTCGGCGTCGTCGGTGCGGATCGCGCCGAAGAAGACCACTTCCGCTTCACCGCGCACGGTGATCCCGGCCATGCCGCCGCCCTTGAGTCCCTGCGGCCGCACGAGCGAAGCCGGGTAGCGCAGCAGCGACGCTTCGGACGACAGGAAAGCCAGCGTCTCTTCGCCGTCGGTGAGCCAGGTGGCGCCGACGACCTCGTCGCCGTCCTTCAGGCTGATCACGTCGAACTCGTCCGACCGGACCGGCCATTCTGGCGCGCACACCTTCACGACACCGTGCTTCGTCCCGAGCGCGAGACCCGGGGAGCCTGCCGCCTGTTCGCCGAGCGGGGCCAGCCCGATGACGCGCTCGCCCTTCTCCAGCGGCACCAGTTCCTTCGCGGCCATCCCGCCGCGCAGGGAGACGGTGCCCGCCTGCTCGGGCAGCACCGGCAGCGGCAGCACGTCGGTCTTGAACGCGCGACCACGGTTGGTCACCAGCAGCACCTGACCGCGTGCGGTCGAATGGACCACCGCGGACACCGAGTCGTGTTTGACCCGGCCGTTGCGGCGCCGCACTTCCGACGCTTCCTCCGATTCCGCCGCCGTCCGCGCGACCAGCCCGGTGGCCGACAGGATCACCTGGCACGGATCGTCCGCGACCTCCAGCGGACCCGACGGCTTCGACGCGGCGAGGACCTCCTTGAGGTCGCCGTCGATCAGCGCGGTGCGGCGTTCGGTGGGGTGGTCCTTGGCGATCTTGGCCAGCTCGGCCGAGACGACCTTCTTCAGCACCGACTCGTCGTCGAGGATCTTCGACAGCTCGGCGATCTCCTCGCGCAGCTTGTCCTGCTCGGCTTCGAGCTCGATCCGGTCGTACTTCGTGAGCCGCCGCAGCGGGGTGTCCAGGATGTAGGTCGCCTGGATCTCCGAGAGCTTGAACCGCTTCATCAGGCCGTCCTTCGCGGCCGCGGCGTTCTCGCTCTCGCGGATCAGCTTGATCACCTTGTCGATGTTGAGCAAGGCGATCAGCAGACCGTCGACCAGGTGCAGACGCTCTTCGCGCTTGCGGCGCCGGTAGCGAGTGCGGCGGGTGGCGACCTCGTAGCGGTGGCTGAGGAAGACCTCCAGCAGCGCCTTGAGCCCCAGCGTCTGCGGCTGCCCGTCCACCAGGACGAGATTGTTGATGCCGAACGACTGCTCCAGCGGCGTGAGCCGGTACAGATCCGCGAGCAGCGCCTGCGGGTTCACCCCGACCTTGCATTCGATGACCAGCCGCGTGCCGTTCTCGCGGTCGGTGAGGTCCTTGACGTCGGCGATGCCGGTGAGCCGCTTGGACTTGTTGACCTCGTCGGTGATCTTCTCGATCACCTTCTCCGGGCCGACGCCGTACGGCAGTTCGGTGACGGTGATCGCCTGGCGGCCGCGGCTGCCCTCCAGCGGCCCGGTCTCGGCGCTGGCGCGCATCCGCACGACGCCGCGGCCGGTCTCGTACGCGCGGCGGACCTCGTCGAGGCCCAGCAGGGAACCACCGGTCGGCAGGTCGGGCCCAGGGACGAACTCCATCAGCTTGTCGAGGGTGGCGTTCGGGTGGTTGATCAGCCACCGCGCCGCGCCGATGACCTCGGTCAGGTTGTGCGGGATCATGTTGGTCGCCATCCCGACCGCGATCCCGGAAGTGCCGTTGACCAGCAGGTTCGGGAACGCCGCCGGCAGCACGGACGGCTCTTCGAGCGAGCCGTCGTAGTTCGGCCGGAAGTCGACGGTGTCCTCGCCGAGTTCGCCGACCAGCAGCATCGCCTCCGGGGACAGCCGCGCCTCGGTGTACCGCGAGGCGGCCGGGCCGTCGTCGGGGGAGCCGAAGTTGCCGTGCCCGTCGACCAGCGGGACGTTGAGCGAGAAGTCCTGCGCCAGCCGGACCATGGCGTCGTAGATCGCCGTGTCCCCGTGCGGGTGGTACTTGCCCATCACGTCGCCGACCACGCGGGACGACTTCACGTACGCGTGCGTCGGCCGGTAGCCGTTCTCGTTCATCGAGTACATGATCCGGCGGTGCACCGGCTTCAGCCCGTCCCGCGCGTCCGGGAGCGCCCGCGAGTGGATGACCGAATAGGCGTACTCCAGGTACGAATCCTCGATCTCCGTCTTCAGCGAGTTGTCGAAGACGTTCGCGCCGGGCTTGTCGAACGCGGAGGGGTCGACCTTGGTGGTGGTGCCCTTACGGCGTGCCATTGCTCAAAGCTCCTTGAATAGCAGCGAAATCAGGCGTCGATGGCTTCGCGGTCGACCCGGTCGGAGGATTCGACCAGCCAGTTGCGGCGCGGTTCGACCTTCTCGCCCATCAACAGCTCGAGCGCGTTCTCCGCGGCTTCGACGTCGTCGAGGGTGATGCGGCGGACCGAGCGGGTGGCCGGGTTCATCGTGGTGTCCCACAGTTCGTCGGCGTCCATCTCGCCGAGACCCTTGAACCGCGGCACCGGCGTGACGATCTGCTTGCCCGCCCGCTCCAGCTCCGCGAACTTGGTCTCCATCTCCTTCTGGGTGAAGGTGAAGTGGGTTTCCGGGTTGCGGCCCTTGGTGACCAGTTTGTGCAACGGCGGCATCGCGGCGTAGAGCCTGCCGTCCTCGATGACCGGCCGCATGTACTTGGCGAACAGGGTGATCAGCAGCGTGCGGATATGCGAACCGTCGACGTCCGCGTCGGCCATCAGGATCACCCGGCCGTAGCGCATGGTCGACAGGTCGAACGTGCGCCCGCTGCCCGCGCCGAGCACCTGCACGATCGAGGCGATCTCGGCGTTCTTCAAGGTGTCGCCGAGCGACGCCTTCTGGACGTTGAGGATCTTGCCGCGCAAGGGAAGCAGCGCCTGGTACTCCGACACGCGCGCCATCCGCGCCGAACCGAGCGCGCTGTCACCCTCGACGAGGAACAGCTCACTGCGGGCGACACCGGTGGTACGGCAGTCGACCAGTTTCGGCGGCATGGCCGCGCCTTCGAGCGCGGTCTTGCGGCGGGCGGCGTCCTTCTGCTGCTTCTGGGTGAGCCGGACGCGTGCCGCGTCGACCACCTTCTGCAGCACGATCTTCGCCTCGGATTTGGTCTTGCGCTCTTCGGTCCAAGATCGGATGTGCTTGTCGACGACGCCCTGGATGACGCGGGTGATCCCGGCGGTGGACAGCTCGTCCTTGGTCTGCGAGGTGAACTGCGGCTCCGGCAGCCGGACGTGGACGACCGCCGTCATTCCTTCGAGCACATCCTCGACGGTCGGCATGTCCTCCTTGGGCTTGAGCAGCCCGCGGGTTTTGGAGATGGCGTCCTGCAAGGCTTTCAGTACCGCTCGGTCGAAACCGCGGCGGTGCGTGCCGCCGTGCACGTTGCGGATGGTGTTGGTGAAGCACTCCACCGTGCGCTCGTAGCCGGTGCCCCAGCGCAGTGCGACCTCGATCTCCGCGTGACGCACCACATTGGACTGCATGACACCGCTGGCGTCGGCCGCGTTCTCCTTGTACGTGCCCTCGCCGTTGATGATCAGCGTGCCGCAGACGGGTTTCTCGCTGTCCGGGGCGAGGAAATCGACCATGTCCGCGAGGCCGTTGGGGAAGTGGAAGGTCTCTTCGCTGATCGAGTCGTCGACGGCGGTGCGCAGTACGTACGTGACGCCGGGGACGAGGAACGCGGTGTTGCGCATCTTCGCGCGGACACCCTCGACGTCGAGCGCGGCGCCGCTCTCGAAGTAGCGCGAGTCGTACCAGTACCTGATCGACGTGCCCGAGCGCTCGCCGCGTTTCATCTTGCCGGTGACGTTCAGCCCGGACTTGCGGGTGAACTTCGCCTTCGGGCCGGGGCCGTCGAACACGCCGGGGACGCCGTGCGCGAACGACATCTGGTGGACCTTGCCGTTCTGCTTCACCGTGACGTCGAAGCGGTGCGACAGCGCGTTCACCGCCGAGGCGCCGACGCCGTGCAGGCCGCCGGAGGTCTTGTAGCCGGAGCCGCCGAACTTGCCGCCCGCGTGCAGCCTCGTCAGCACCAGCTCGACGCCCGACAAACCGGATTTGGCGTGCGTGCCGGTGGGGATGCCGCGACCGTCGTCGTCGACCTGGACGCTGCCGTCGGCGTGCAGGGTGACCACGATCTTCGTGGCGTGACCCGCCACACCTTCGTCGGTCGAGTTGTCCACGACCTCGGAGAACAGATGGTTGATGCCGCGGCTGTCGGTGGAGCCGATGTACATCCCGGGGCGCTTGCGGACCGCTTCCAGACCCTCGAGATGCGTCAGGTCGTCGGCCCCGTACAGGGTCTCAGCAGTCACTGGGTACTTCTCCTGGAGTCATGGCTCGCGAACTAGCTCGTGGAGGTGGTGTTCAACGCGACACCGTACTGGAGGATATCCGTCCCCTCCGACAGCTTCGTCCTCCCGAGCCCCGGGTGTGGCGGATCACGCCGTCCCGATGGCCGGGTCACGGCTGGGGAAAGCGACTTCCTCCAGGCCTGGATGAGGCGTTATCGTTCCCGGTGTCACACGGTGACAGGGGGAAGAAGGTGGCCGTCGGAACCGGTCCCACACGCGTCTCGACCGCACAACGCGTCGTGAGTCTCTGGTATTTCGTGGCGGTCGTCGGGTCGCTCGGCGTGTTCGCGCCGTTGCCGCTCATACATGCCGCCCTACGGCTGCGCCGGGCGTCTTTGTGGCCGTACATCCTGGCCTACTCCGCGGTGTCCTGCCTGATGTTCTATGCCCTCGCGCGGGCGGGCGACGCGGACAACACGGAGATCGCCTTCGGCTTTCTCTGGTTTTTCGGCACGATCCTGTATGTCACCGTGGCCTGTGTCCACCTCGCCCTGCTGCGGAAGAGGATCCTCTACCCGCCGCCGACGGCGTGGGTCGAGTCCGGCATGCACTGCGGGCTGTTCTCGATCGACATCGCCGGCTTCGGCCAGGTCGGGCGCAGCAGCGAGGTCTTCGTCCAGGTCCGGCGCATGCTCTTCGGTGTGCTGGCCAACGCCTTCGAGGCCAGCGGGATCGCCTGGGACGCCTGCCTGAAGCGCGATACCGGGGACGGCATGATCGTCGTGGTCCCGCCGCATTTCCCGAAGTTCCGCCTGGTGTATCCGCTCGTCTCCCGGCTGACCGCGGAACTCACCAGGTACAACGTCGTCACCGAGCCCGGCCTGCGGATTCGCGTGCGGGTGGCGATCCACGCCGGTGAGATCGCCCTCGACGAGTACGGCGTGACAGGACGGCCGAAGGTGCTGCTCGCCCGGCTGCTCGATTCACGCGTGCTGCGCGACGCGCTGGCCGAGGCGCCGGACGACGCGCCCGTGGTGGCGCTCGTCTCGGACCGGTTCCACGAGGACGTCCAGGACCAGGGCGGCCCCGGTCTCGACACGATGAGCTACCGGCAGGTGCTCGTGCACGAGAAGGAGACCGAGGTCCGCGCCTGGCTGCACGTCCCGGATCCGGTGCTCAGAGAGCTGCGGTGAGAATTTCCAGCGCGCTGTGCTGACGGGCGGCGTCGATCTTGTCGACCGGTCCGGCCCAGCGCAGGCCGTGCTGATCGAGCGACGTGCGGTTGTTCGCGATCGTCGAGTTCGCCTGTCGCGTCAGGTAAGCCCGGTACGGCCTGCCGGCCAGCACCCGGTCCAGCTCGCCGAGCCCTCTGGCGTACGCGCCCTTGAAGGACGGCCCGTCGGCGCCGCAGTCACCGGACTCGCACGGGTCTCGGAGGATCCCGTTCGAGTGAAGCAGCGACGTCGTGGTGGAGGCGTCCGCGAGTCGCCGGGCGGTGGTGAGCAGGGTGGCGTCGCCGGTCGCGCGGTTCAGTTCGACCAGCGCGCCGAGGACGATGCCCTGGTTGTAACTCCAGACGGCCTGCCCGTTGTTGGCGCAGGAGGAGTTCAGGCCGTCGTTGACCAGGCCGGCCCCGTTGATCATGCCGCTCGCGCGGAACCAGCCCCAGACCTCGCGTGCCCGCGCGAGCTGGAGCGTGTCGCCGGGGAGCCGGTTGTGCAGTGACGCGGCGACTTTCACGTACAGCTCGTTGGTGACGGCGTTCTTGTACGTCTTCGCCGTCGACCACCAGAGCCCGCCGCCGCAGGTCCCGTCGCGGTAGGAGTACATGTAGTTCGCCGCGATGACGGCGGTGTCGAGATAGCGGCGGTCCTTCGTCAGGTCGTAGGCGCGGATCCAGGCGAGCGCCCACCAGCCGGTGTCGTCGATGTATTCGTTGGTGAAGTTGTCGCCGCGGTTGCGGTCGAAGGTGTTGGCGATGGCGTAGCGGTAGTTCCGCGAGCCGGTTCTGGTGCTGTAGTCGAGGATCGCGGTGAGCGCGTTCGCCGAATTCCACCAGCCCGTGGTCTGCCACAGCCCGGTGCCGTTGTCGTAGAACTGCATGAGCGCGGTGGCGGCGGCTTCGGTGCGGTCGTTCGCGGCGACCGTCGTGCGGAACCACGGCGTGCAGGCGATTTCCGGCCGGTTGCTCGCCTTCCCGCAGGCGCGCAGCGCGCCGAAGCGGTGGGTGGCGGGGTCGTCGGCGTTGAACATCAGGGTCCGCCAGCCGCGGTGGCCGGACGGGATCCTGGTGTCGCCGATCCGGCTGTCGCCCGCCCAGGTGCGGCCGCCGTCGAAGGAACGGTCGAGCCAGACCTCGTCGCCGGGGTCGCCGTCGGTGATGCCGCCCCAGCCCATGTTGTCGCCGTCGGAGAGATGCAGTGTGATGCCGCGGCCCCAGACGGATGCCGTGCCGGGTCTTCTCTCATCGACGGCCAAGGCGGGGTCGCGGCTGTCGCAGTACTTGGCGCAGATCGTCGCCGCGACGGTGGGTTCGGAAGTGGTGGTGGCCGGCGTGAGAGCGAATGTCAACGTTGTCACAAGCAGGGAGGTGAGCCACATGGATTCGAGTGTGGGGGCGGTCACTTTCCGGGCCGATCAAGTCACCCTTTCAGCTCGCGCCGATGGTCTGGAATACTTCTTGCGCGCGTGAGGTTGAACGCTCAAGCAACGTAACCCCGGCCCAGGGAGCAGGTCATGCAGTTCGGAATCTTCACGGTGGGCGATGTGACGACCGACCCGACCACCGGGGAGGCGCCCAGCGAGTACGAGCGGATCAAGGCGATGGTGCGCATCGCGCTCAAGGCCGAGGAAGTCGGCCTCGACGTCTTCGCGACCGGCGAGCACCACAACCCGCCCTTCGTGCCTTCGTCGCCGACGACGATGCTCGGCTACATCGCCGCGCAGACGTCGAAGATCATCCTTTCCACCTCGACCACGCTGATCACCACGAACGACCCGGTGAAGATCGCCGAGGACTTCGCGATGCTGCAGCATCTCGCCGACGGCCGCGTCGACCTGATGATGGGGCGGGGCAACACCGGCCCGGTGTACCCGTGGTTCGGGCAGGACATCCGCCAGGGCATTCCGCTGGCCATCGAGAACTACCACCTGCTGCACCGGTTGTGGCGTGAGGACGTGGTCAGCTGGTCGGGCAAGTTCCGGACGCCGCTGCAGGAGTTCACCTCGACTCCGCGGCCGCTCGACGGTGTTCCGCCGTTCGTGTGGCACGGTTCGATCCGCAGCCCGGAGATCGCCGAACAGGCCGCCTACTACGGCGACGGGTTCTTCGCGAACCACATCTTCTGGCCGAAAGAGCACTTCCAGGCGCTGATCGGCCTCTACCGCGAGCGCTACGAGCACTACGGGCACGGCAAAGCGGACCAGGCCATCGTCGGACTGGGCGGCCAGGTGTTCCTGCGGCCGAAGTCGCAGGACGCGGTGCGGGAGTTCCGGCCGTACTTCGACAACGCGCCGGTGTACGGGCACGGGCCGTCGCTGGAGGAGTTCACCGAGCAGACGCCGCTCACCGTCGGCAGCCCGCAAGAGGTGATCGACAAGACGCTGACCTTCCGCGAGCACTTCGGCGACTACCAGCGTCAGCTGTTCCTGATGGACCACGCCGGGCTGCCGCTGAAGACCGTGCTGGAACAGCTCGACCTGCTGGGCGAGCACGTGATTCCGGTGCTGCGCAAGGAACTCGACTCGCTTCGCCCGGCGCACGTGCCCGAAGCGCCTACTCACGCTTCCCGGTTGGAGGTTTCGGCATGACGACGATCGCAGTGGTGACCGCGGGCTTGAGCCGGCCCTCCTCGACGCGGCTGCTCGCGGACAAACTCGCCGCGGCCACGCGTTCGGTGCTGCCGGACGTGCGGATCGAGGTGATCGAACTGCGGGACCTGGCCGTCGACGTCACGAAGAACATGCTGACCGGATTCCCTTCGCCCGCCCTGCGGACGGCCATCGACACGGTGACCTCCGCGGACGGCCTGATCGCCGTGACGCCCGTGTTCACCGCGTCGTACAGCGGGCTGTTCAAGTCCTTCTTCGACGTGCTGGACCGGAAGGCGCTCGACGGGAAGCCGGTGCTGATCGGCGCTACCGGCGGAACCGAACGGCACTCGCTGGTGCTCGACTTCGCGCTGCGCCCGCTCTTCGCCTACCTTCGCGCCGAGCCTGTCGCGACGGCGGTGTACGCGGCTTCGTCGGACTGGGCGTCTCCGGGCGACCTCGACACGCGGGCTTCGCGGGCGGGGCGGGAGTTCGCCGCGCGGCTGTCGGCTGAGGCAACGGCCGCGGCTCCGGACAGCGGGTTCGTGCCGTTCGAGCAGCTGCTGCGCGCGGGGGAGTGAGCAAGGGACCTTTGCTACCACTTCCGCAGGTCGGGCACGGCAAAGGCGCGTGAAGGCCCCCTTCCCTCGACTCAGCCGAGGGAAGGGGGCCTTCACGCGCTTCAGGGGGTCGGCCAGAGCGGCCGGATCTCGATGGTCGCGAACTTCGCGACCGGATGCTTCGACACGATCTCGATCGCCTCGTCGAGATCGGCGCACTCGATCAGGTCGTAGCCGAGGATCTGTTCCTTCGTCTCCGCGAACGGCCCGTCCGAGACGAGCAGTTCGCCGTCGCGGTGCCGGACGGTGGTCGCGGTGGCCGCCGACCGGAGCCTGCTGCCGGACAGCCGGACCCCGCGAGCGGTCATCTCGTCGACCCACGCCTGCGTCTTTTCGTCCAGTGGTTCGTCGCTCTCGTCCGCGCCGGGGTACGGGCTTCCGCAGATCAGCAACATGTAGCGCATCGGTCCTCCTGTCTGAGCCTGTTCACCATCCCCGACGAACGGGCTCGTCCGATACCGACAAGGCCATGACCCGAACGTGTCGGACCAGCGCGTTCCCGCCGCGACCGGCACAATCGACGGAAAGGCGACGGCGAGGAGAAGACGGTGGGCATCGGAAAACCCGTGAAACAGGTCTTGATCCTGATCGCGGGCGGCGTTCTCCTGCTGGTCGGCATCGCGCTCCTCGTGCTGCCCGGGCCGGGCCTGCTGCTCGTGCTCGCGGGTCTGCTCGTGCTGGCCTCGGAGTTCCCCGTCGTGGAGAAGTACGTCGATCCGATTCGCGACAGGGCGATGAAGGCGGCCGAGGACAGCGTTTCGTCGCCGCTGCGCATCGCGGGTTCGGTGCTGGCGGGGCTGGGTCTGCTGGCCGCGGGGGTCGTGTGGGGACTCGTGCCGGGGCTGCCGCTCGGGGGCTGGAGCACCGGATCGAGCCTGATCCTGTCCGGGCTCATCCTGTTCGCGTTGCTGATCTGGAGCTACAAGCGGGTGCAGGCCAGGAGGGCCGCGAAGACCGAATAACAGCCGGGTGGTCTGGTACCGTGCGGCGCGTGGCCCCCGACTTCCAGCGCGCGCGGCGGCCGGAACAGGTCGAGGCCCGGCGCGCGGCGATCCTCGGTGCGGCGCGCGAACTCCTGTCCGAACGGCCCGTCTCCCGGATCAGCCTGCGAGAACTGAGCGATCGGGTGGGCTTGGCGAAGTCGAACGTGCTGCGGTACTTCGACAGCCGCGAGGCGGTCTTCCTGGAGGTCCTCGACTCGGTCTGGGTCGCGTGGCTCGACGAACTCGAAGCCGAACTAAGCGTTCCTGACGGCGCGAAGCCGGCGTACGAGCGTGTCGCGGCCGTCATCGCGACGTCGATCTCGCGGCAGCGCCTGCTGTGCGAGCTGATCAGCACGATGGCCGCCGTGCTCGAACGCAACATCTCCGTGGAGACCGCGCGGACGTTCAAGACCCGGGCGGGTGAGCGGACCGAACGGCTCGCCGGTCTCGTCCGCGCCCATGCCCCGCTCGACGCCGAAGCGGCCGGGCACTTCGCGAAGAGCGTCTTCATCCTCGTCGCGGGGCTGTGGCCCTACGCGAACCCAGGGGAGGCCGTGGCGACGGTCATGGCCGAACGCGGAGCGCCCGCCGGCCCCGCGATGTTCGTCGACGGGCTGACCGAAGGACTGGCGAACCAGCTGGTGGGTCTGGTCGTTCGCGCAGGTCAGAGCCCCGAGTGGTAGCAAAGGTCCCTTGCTCCCTTCCCGCACGCGCCAGGACGGGCGAGCCTGCATAAGGTGAGCCGAACCCACTTGCACAAGGAGCGATCATGAGCCCAGGCGGCACCCTCACTCTCGGCGATCTCACCGTGAGCCGGATGGGCTACGGCGCCATGCGGCTGTCCGGCCCCGGCATCTGGGGGCCGCCGAGCGACCGCGACGCCGCGATCGCCGTCCTCCGTGAGGCGGTCGAGCTGGGCATCACCCACATCGACACCAGCGACTTCTACGGTCCGCACACGACTAACGAGCTGATCCGCGAGGCGCTGCACCCGTACCCGGACGATCTGCACATCGTCACGAAGGTCGGCGCGAAGCGGACTCCGGACAAGGGCTGGCCCTCGGCGCTCTCACGCGAGGAGCTGACCTCCGCGGTCCACGACAACCTGCGCAACCTCGGCGTCGACGTGCTCGACGTCGTCAACCTGCGGCTCGCGGGGGAGCACGGCGTCTTCCCGATCCCGGTCTCGATCACGGAGCCGTTCGAGGTGCTCGCCGAACTTCAGCAGCAGGGTCTCATCCGGCACCTCGGCCTGAGCCACGTCTCGGCGGAACAGGTCAAGGAAGCCCGCGCGATCGCGCCGGTCGTCTGCGTGCAGAACGAGTACAACGTCGCGAATCGCGCCAACGACGGCCTTCTCGACGCCCTCGCGGCCATCAACATCCCGTTCGTGCCGTACTTCCCGCTCGGCGGGTTCACCCCGCTCCAGTCCGGTGTCCTCGACGACTGCGCCCGCCGGGTCGACGCGACGCCGATGCAGGTCGCGCTCGCGTGGCTGCTCCAGCGGTCGCCGAACATCCTGCTGATCCCGGGTACGTCGTCGTTGCTCCACCTGCACGAGAACGTCGCCGCCGCGAAACTCGAGCTGCCCGCGGACGTCGTCGCGGATCTCGACGCGCTCGCCTGATCCCGCGTGAAGGCCCCCTTCCCTTCGCTGAGCCGAGGGAAGGGGGCCTTCACGCGCGGTTCAGAGGACATCCCGGCGCCGCAGCAGCCAGCCGCCCAGGCCGGCGAAGACCACGAGATAGCCGGCCACGACCAGGGTCGCCTGGGAGACACCGACGAGTTCCCCGATCCCCGGTGTCGCGCCCGAAGCGCCCAGCGACGCGGCCAGCGAACCGGCGTTGGCTCCCGGCAGCGCCAGCTGGAGCGTGCCGACCCACTCCACCAACGGGGCCGCGACCCCGAACAGCAGGTTCTGGACCACCAGCAGCCACACCAGGCCGAGCCCGATCGGCAGCGCCACCCCGCGCATCGCGATCGCGAGAGCCGCGCCGAGTGCCGCCCAGGTCATCGCGATCAGCCAGCCCGCACCGATCCCCGTCAGCAACGAGCCGGACGACGGCCAGTTCATCGGTTCGCCTTCCGACGAGGCGATGAGCGCGCTCGTGACCGCGCCCGTCGCGAAGCTCGTCAGCACGACGGTCAGGGACGCGACCGCCAGCGCGAACAACTTTCCACTGTAGACGGTCAGCCGTGAAGGCCCTTGTGTCAGCACGGTCTTCCAGGTGCCCCAGCCGTATTCGGTGCCCACGGCCAGCACCCCGAGCACGAGCAGGATCGCCCCGAGGAACACCGGCAGCCCGCCGATCGAGTTGCCGACCAGATTCGCCGGAAGGGTCGCGGCCAGCCCGCGGTCGGTACCGGGCGCTCCGCTCGACGAACCCGCCGCGCCCGCGAGCGGCAGCAGATAGGTGAAGGTCAGGCCGAGCACGACCGCGATCCCCAGCATGAACCAGTTCGCCGGACGCCGGACGAGTTTCGCCAGCTCGGCGGTGCAGCTACCCCACATGACCTGCCACCTCTCCGGTGAGCTCGAAGAACACCTGTTCCAGATCCCGTTCGCGGACGTGCAGTTCTTGCACCGGGATCCCCGCCGTGACGAGTTCGCGGTTCAGCCACGAAGCGCGTTCCGGGGCGACGGTCAGGTCGAGACCGGTCCCGCTCGCGCGCACGTTTTCCGCGCCGATCCAGTGCCGCACCAGGTCCGCGGCGCGCATGATCTCCTCGGTCTCGATGTGCAGCACCGTGCCGCCGCGCAGCTCGGCCACCGTGTTCTCCGCGACCATCCGCCCGCGCGAGACGACGCCGACGCGGTCACAGATCTGCTGGACCTCGCCCAGCAGGTGGCTCGACAGCAGCACGGTGCACCCCTCCGCGCCGAGCCTGCGGATCAGCACCCGCATGTCGGCCATCCCGGCCGGGTCGAGCCCGTTGGTCGGCTCGTCGAGGATCAGCAGCCGCGGATCCTTCAGCAACGCCGCCGCCACACCGAGCCGCTGTTTCATGCCGAGCGAGTAGGTCGAGTACCGGTCCTTGCCTCGATCGGCGAGGTCGACCATCGCGAGCACCTCGCCGACGCGGAGCGGATCCGTTCCGCTGTACCGGGCCAGCACCTTGAGATTGTCCGAACCGGACAGATACGGGTAGAAGCCCGGCGATTCGATCAGCGCGCCGACGCCGTCCAGATCGCCGGGCGGCCTGCCGAACAGCCGGACGCTGCCGGAGGTCGGCCGCACCAGCCCCAGCAACATCCGCAACGTGGTCGTCTTGCCCGCGCCGTTCGGGCCGAGGAAGCCGTAGATCTCGCCGGGCAGCACGGTCAGCTTCATCCGGTCGACGGCGAGTTGCCCGCCGTACCGTTTCGTGAGTTCGTCTGTGTCCACGGGAAGGTTCATGGTGCCGAATGGTGTCCCGGGAGAGGCCGTAGCCACATCCGTTCACGGGCGGCACTCCGCGTACGTCGGCGGACGTAGCCGCATGGCCGGAATCCTGCGACATCTGTCGAAAACACCGGTACCGGAGGCCGGGGCGACGATCATAGGGTCGGTGGCGTGTCGAAAGTCCTCTTGATTCTTCATGTGCTCGCCGCTGTCATCGCGGTCGGACCGGTCACCGTCGCGGCGAGCATGTTCCCCGCCGCCGCGCGCAAAGCGTTCGCCGAACCGGGTTCTGGACTGTCCGTGCTTCGCGCGCTCAACCGGATCTGCCGGGTCTACGCGATCCTCGGAATCGCGGTGCCGTTCTTCGGCCTGGCGACGGCGGGCAGCATGCGGGTCTTCGGCGATTTGTGGGTGATCGTGTCGATCGTGCTCACCGCGGCCGCCGCCGGTGTGCTGGCGTTGCTGGTCCTGCCGGGGCAGAACGCGATCCTCGCCGCACTGGGCGCGGAGCCGCCGTCGGAACCGCTCACGGCCGGGCGGGTGGCGATGTACACGGGGATGTTCAATCTGCTCTGGGTCGTGGTGACGGTGCTGATGATCGTGCGGCCCGGATCGACCACCGGCGCCTGAAAACCTCGTGAGTGGTAAGGACGGTTAGAACCGTCCTTACCACTCACGAGGTTTCGCCCTAAGCGCTCAGCAACTGGTTGAAGAACGACCGGTAGCGGCGCAGCGCGATCCGGAGGTCTTCGGTCGCCGGTTCGCCCTGGCTCCACGCGGATTCCAGTTCCTTCTTGTGATCCGCGAACGTCGTGGCCAGGTTCTGGATCACGACCGCGACGAGTTCGTCGGCCTCCTTGACCGCCCGCTGCGGATCGTCCACGAAGGCCGTCTGGATGCCTTGCCAGCTTTCGCGGAACCGGTCGACGTCGGTGTCGGCGAACAACGTCTGAGCTTCGTCTTCGTCGGTACGCTCGGGCTCCGTGGCCACGAGATCTTCGGTGCTCAAAGCCTGCCCGGTTTCCCCGTCAGCGGTCCGTTCCTCGCCGAGCCGATCCGTCGTCCCCGCGACGCGTTCCGTTCCCTCGGTTTCCAGGGGCCTGCTTTCCATGGCTTTCCGCTCCTTCGCCGGCGTCGGTCAACAGATCTTCGAACACTTCGCGGTAGTGCTTCATCGCTTCGCGCATGTCCTCTGTGGACATTTCGGATTCCTTGTGGCGCACCAGTGTGTCGTGTCCGGCGCGGTAGTGCCGCAACGCGTTCGCGTGCCGGACGGACAGATCCGCGAGTTGCTGGTCGTACCCCTCGGTCGGGTAGCCGCGCTCAGCCATCAAGGAGACCAGCACCCGGTCCGCTTCGACGACGGCGCCGGACGGGCGGTCGACGAACTGTTCCTGGATCAGCGCCCATTCCTGGGCGTACCGGTCCTTCGTGGTCTCCGGCAGCGGCCGGATGTCGAGATCCGAATGTCGTTTCACCCGCGACGAAAGCTCACGTTCGGCTTCCCTGGGATTTTCGTGCTCCTCGACCGCACGGTCGTATTCTGGCCCGAACGTCTCTCGCAATCGCCGCTTGCGCTGTTCCGCGACGACGAACCAAGCGGCCGCGCCCACCACAAGGATCGCGGCGATGACGATGATGATGACCAACCACGTGGGCATCGTTATCTCCTCCGGATGTTTCGCCGGTCAACCCCCGACAGGCCGTGGGTTCCCCCGGTTTTTCAGCCGGAAACCCTTGTGTCGCAAGAAGTTTTGGATCTTAGGCCGGATGGCGCAGTGGAATGATCTCGATTCGCCGTATTCGCGAGGAGTGGCGCGGCCATTCGGCGGAGATCGTGAGGCTCGCTAACCAGGCATCCCCCTTTTGGGTGCCGACGATGACTCAGTGTAGGTAATCGCTCCCGATCACTGCTCCGTTGTGGCACTATTGCCCCGTTCGCAGGAAGAGGGCCTGTGAACGGAGGGGGCCGTCGTAACGAGGCTGCCTGGTACGACAAAGAAAGATCATCAGGGGAGGAGATCGTCAAATGTCGACGCCTACGGACGTCAAGGACCCCATCGGCGAGGAGGAGCCGGTCGACCCGGCTCAGCCCAAGCCTGACCTGCCGCACCACGAGCACAGCCCGGACTGTGAGCACTACCGGGACAAGCTGCTGGAATGCTCGGGTGGCTGTGTGCAGACCCCGCCGCCCACGCCCTGATCCGGCATCGAAACCGGCCCGGTCGCGGAGCCACTCAGCGGCCGGGCTTCTTTCGACTACTAAGTGTGTTGTCATAGTTCGGTGCCCGTGATTGAGCTGAAGCAACCTGACGTCATCCGCGAAGCTCGTGAATTGCATCGAGCCGGCGTCGATGCGGCGTGCTCGGCCCGTCAGCGCGAAGGTGTCCGGCTGCTCCGACGAGGCCTGGCACTGCTCGATTCGATTCGGCCGGTCGCCCCCGAACACCACGATGACTGGCTGGCGACCAGGATCCGCCTAACCTGCACCATCGTGGCGCTTTCGTCCGAAACCGCAGGCGAGGTCAAGGCGGGCATCGCCGGCCTCGACGAGGTTCGGCTCTTGCTCGAATCCGTGTCCGATCCGCTTCTGCGTGCCGAACTCGGAGGACAGCTGGACCATAATTACGCTCTTCTGCTCATGGCCGCGGGCCGGAACGAAGAGAGCCTGGCCTATTTCGACTCGTCCATCGGGCAGAAGAACGTGGCTTTGGCATCTGCCGAGGACCCGGCTCCGTTGCTGGGGCCATATCTGGGCACTTTGGCGACACGCGGCCTGGCCAATACCCGTTTGGGCGACGTTCGCAAGGCGCGTGACGACCTGACGCGGTCCATCGAGCTCGCGGAGCGGCATGATCTCAAGGCGCAGGCTGCCGACGTGATGAGGCCGCTCGGCTCGCTGGAGCTCAGGGTGGGGAACGTGCCCGCGGCACTGCGCGTCTTGACCAAGGGCGAACACATCTATCGCACGCTCGACATGAAGGTGCCTCCGCTCCTGCGGCTCGCACAAGCCCAGGCACTGCTGACGGCGGGGCTCGCCGAAGAAGCCGGAGGACACCTCGACGAGGTGCTGCCGACGATGCGCACGCAACGGAGCATCAGCCGTGATCTCGCCGATGTGGAGCTGTATCGGGCTTCCGCCGCGCTGATGAGCGACGATCTCGAACTCGCCCGCTCGTATGCCGCGTCCGCGCGCCGCAGGATGCTTCGGTGGGGCTGCCAGACCTGCGTCGCCAACGCGACCATCGTCGGTCTCCGCGCCGACGTACAGGAAGCCTTGCGCACCAACGTGATCCCGCCGAGCTTGACGTCACGCGCGCTGCGCGCGGCGAACGGGATGCCGATGCCGCGCCTCGCCGACCAGGCGGCGCTGGCGCGGATGCTGGCTGTCCGGGTCGAGCTGCGCAAAGGAAAACACCAGCGCGCCGCCGAGTTGCTCGAACGGATTCCGCGGCCGGGGCGGCTGACCTCCGTCGATCATCGGATGTTGCGGAGGCTTTGCCGCGCGGAACTCGCGGTGGCCGAGGGTGACAAGACCAGGGCGCTGACCGAGATCCGGGCCGGGCTGACCGAACTCGACCGTGTGCGCGATCGGATGGGCGGCATCGAGCTGGTGTCCGGGACGGCGTTGCACGGCAGGGAGCTGGCGGATCTGGCCGTCAAGATCGTGCTGGAGCGCGCCGACGCGGCCCGGTTGTTCGGCTGGACGGAGCGGACCCGCGCCCAAAGTTACCGGTACGAACCTGTTGTGGCGGCCGATCCGGAACTCGCCGAGCGGGTCGGTGAGGTCCGGGGGCTCGATCAGGCGATCCACCAGGCGCAGCACGACGGGCATCCGACGGCGGCGTTGCGGTCCAAGCACGCCGAGCGGTTGCGCGAGGCGCATCGGCTCGGGTGGCATACGGGCCGCTGGGGCAGGCCGCGGCCGGTCGCACGGCTCGCCGAGGTGGCCGAGGAGCTGGGCGAACGCGCGCTGGTGAGTTTCGCGTCGTCGGGGGACGACCTGGTGGCGGTGGTCGTCGTCGGCGGACGGTGCGAACTGGTGCGGCTCGGTTCGGCGGAGCGGGCGGCGGAGGCCGCGCGGATGCTGAACGTCGATCTCGACGCCCTCGCTCCGGATCGGTTGCCGGCGCCGCTGGTGCAGGCGGTGCTCGGTTCGGCGCGCAAACAGGCGGAACGGCTGGACGGCCAGCTGGTCCGGCCGCTCGAAGCACTGCTCGGGGACCGCGGTCTGGTCGTCGTGCCGACCGGCCCGTTGTTCGCCGTTCCTTGGGGAGTACTGCCCGCGCTGCGGGCACGGCCGATCGTCGTGGCTCCGTCGGCGACGGCGTGGCTGGGGGCTGAGCGTGCGGCGATGCCCCGGGCGCGGAAGGTCGTCCTCGTCCGCGGGCCCGGTCTCGTCGGGACCAGAGGGGAGCTGGACAAACTCGCCACGCATTACCTGGCCGCGCACACGCTGGCCGGGGCCGACGCGACCGTGTCCGCCGTCTTGCGCGCGCTGGACGGCGCGAAACTCGCGCACATCGCCGCGCACGGCGCGCACGAACCCGAGAACGCCTTGTTCTCCCGGCTGGAGCTCGCCGACGGCGCGCTCTTCGCGCACGAGATGGCCGGGCTCGCGCAGCCTCCGGCGCAAGTCGTCTTCGCGGCCTGTGAACTGGCACTGAACCGGATCCGGCCCGGCGACGAGGTCCTCGGTTTCGCCAGCGCGTTGCTCGCGAGCGGTTCGCGGACGGTGATCGCGCCGTTGAGCCGAGTCGGTGACGAGGCCGCGGCGGCCGCGATGGACGATTACCACCGCGGACTCGCCGAAGGGGCCGGACCGGCGACGGCCTTGGCGGACACCATCGCCGTTGATCCGTTCCGGCGACCGTTCGTCTGTTTGGGTGCGGGCTGAACGTCCGGCTTGACAACCTCTGTTCGATCTTCACGACTCCAAGTGCCCGGTTGGTTACTCTTGACCGAGTCGTCTGAACCAATTATGGTCTAGACCACATTCGCTCGCTCGGCGTTTCGGCGGATGTGTCCCGACCTTCATTGGTATTTCGCTCGCTGTGACCCAGGAATCTCGAGTCCGCGGTGGGTGTAGAGATGGGAAAGGGGTAGGCATGAGCTTCAAACGACGGCTTTTGACCCTGGCGGCCGGTGCGGCGATGGTGCCGGCGGCCCTGGTCGCGATCCCGGCAGGCACCGCCAACGCGCACGGTTACGTTTCCTCGCCTGCGAGCAGGCAGGCGCAGTGCGCGCAGAACACCGTTTCCTGTGGCTCGATCAAATGGGAGCCGCAAAGCGTCGAGGGCCCCAAGGGGCTCATGAGCTGTAACGGCGGCGTCGGCCGTTTCGCCGACCTCAACGACGACAGCAAGGGCTGGAAGGTGCATTCCCTCGGCCGTACCACCACGTTCCGGTGGACGCTGACGGCTCGCCACCGCACGAGCACTTGGGAGTACTTCGTCGACGGCGCCAAGGTCGCCAGCTTCAACGACGGCGGCGCGCAGCCGGGTGCCACGGTCACCCACAGCGTGAACCTGCAGCAGAGCGGGCGCCACAAGATCCTCGCCCGCTGGAACGTCTACGACACGGCGAACGCGTTCTACGCCTGCATCGACGCCAACATCAGCTAGGTACCGACTCTCGTGAGTGGTAGTGAGGCCGTCACTACCACTCACGAGATTTTTTGTGCCACGCTCACCTCATGAGCGATGAGGAGCGCGACGGCGTCAAGCTGACCAACCTCGACCGGCCGTTGTTCGAGGGTGCGACCAAACGCGACCTGGTGGACTATCTGGACGCCGTCGCGGGCCGTATTCTCCCGGTTCTGGAGAACAGGCCGCTTTCGGTCATCCGCATCCTTCGTGGCCAAGACCCGTTCATGCAGAAGAACCTGCCCAAATACACGCCCGACTGGGTGAAGCGGTACGGGATGTGGGCGGAGACGTCGAAACGGCAGGTGTCGTACGCGCTCTGCGACGACCGCCGGACGCTGCTGTGGTTCGCGAACCAGCGCGCCGTCGAATACCACCCGACCTTGATGACCGTGGACGCCGACGCGGGTCCGACCCATCTGGTGCTGGACCTCGACCCGCCCGCCGGGGACGATTTCGCCCACGTCGTGAAGGCCGCGATGCTGGTGCGGCAGGCCCTCGCCGACTCCGGGCTCGCCGGAGCGGTGAAGACCAGCGGTTCCAAGGGGGTGCACATCTTCGTCCCGCTGACGCCGGGACACGGCTCCGAAGACGTCGCGGCCGCGACCCGCGCCCTCGCCGCCCGCGCGGAACAGGTCGACCCGGCGGTCGCGACGACCGCGTACATCGTGGAAGACCGAGAGGGGAAGGTCTTCCTCGATTCGACCCGGGCGGGCGGGAACACGGTCGCGGCGGCGTACAGCCCCCGCTTGCGGCCGGGGCTGACGGTGTCGTTCCCGGTGGCCTGGGGGGAACTCGAAAACGTCGTCCCCGCCGATTTCACCGTTCAAACGGCGCCGGGGCTCCTGGGGGACAAGGATCCGTGGGCCGAGTCGATGCCGGAACCACAGACCCTGCCCGCCGATCTCGTCGAGCAGGGGCACACGATCCCGATCGCCCGCGTCGTGGCGATGCACGAGGGGAAACGCAGGGCGAGGGCGCGCGCTCAGAAGGACTGAACGCCCACGACGCCACGGCGTTTTGTGTACCTTGGACCGCACTGGGCGGGCGAAGGTACTGGGGGCTTTCGTGGGAAAGATCGATGCCGACGTACTGATCGTGGGGGCCGGTCCGGCTGGGCTCGTGCTGGGAAATCTGGTACGGGCCGCCGGAATCGACTGCATGATCCTGGAGCGCCGAAGCCGTGAGCATGTCGAAAACCGCGCCAGAGCGGGATTTCTCGCCGCGAACAGTGTCCGTGTGCTCAGCGAGAACGGGCTCGACGCGGGGCTGCTCGAGAAAGGCCTGAGGCACGACACCTGTGCTTTTCGCAATGATCAGGCCGAATTCGAGCTCAAGTACGGCGAACTCGGAAACGGTGAGGTGCACACCGTTTATCCGCAGCAGTTCCTGGTCGCCGACCTGATCGCGGAATTCCTCGCCCGTGGCGGGGAGATCAGGTTCGGGGCCGAGGTGACCTCGGTGTCGGGGATGGACGCGACGGTCATCGCCGACGATCTTCTCTTGCGTGCCAAGTACATCGCCGGTTGCGACGGCAGACGCGGGATCTCGCTGAGATCCGTGCCCGCCCGGGTGTTCCGGCGGGACCACGACATCTCGTGGCTCGCGATCCTCGCCGAGGCGCCGCCGAGTATGTCCGCGATCGGTTACGCGATCCACGAACGCGGATTCGCCGGGCATATGGCCAGGACGCCGACGGTGACGCGCTATTACCTCGAAGTGCCGCGGGGAGAGGATCCGGAGAACTGGGGAGACGACCGGATCTGGGACGAACTGCACCTGCGGATGCGGGCCGACCGCTACGGCGAGCTCAAACGCGGCGCCATCGTCGAGCGCCGGATCGTGGACATGGCCTCGCGGGTGATGGACACGATCCAGCGGGGGAACCTGTTCCTCGCGGGGGACGCGGCGAGCCTGATCAGCCCCGCAGCGGCGAAGGGCGCGAATCTCGCCTTGATGGAGGCCGAGATCCTCGCGCACGCGTTGATCGAAGCCCACACCGAGAGCGACACCACGGCACTCGACCGCTACTCCGCCGAATGCCTGCCGCGGATCTGGCGCGCGCAGGAATTCTCCCTCTGGATGATCAATCTGCTGCACGGCCCCGCCGGATACGACGACGAGGCCGTCTTCCAGCGGGCCCTGCGGGACGCGCGGCTGGAGAGCCTGCGGACTTCCCGCGCGCATCAAGACTTCTTCGCCGAGAACTACGTGGGTATCTGAACCGATCGCTCGTCGTATCCGTATTCCGGTGAAGAGGGAAAGGACGAACGACGATGCCGGTACGCCTCCGTTGGACGCCGCTGAATCCGCACCCGAACCGTCCCGTGCCCGCCGACGAACCCGAGCCGGAACCGCTAGCCGGCGCGGACGGCGGGTGTTGCGGGCCGCTCGACGCGAAGGAGCCGGACGTCGCCTGAGTGGCCTCTTCCCGGCTCCTCCTCGGAGACGAATCGCAGCGCCCCGGTGACCTCGCGGGTCACCATCCGCGCGCTGTACCAGCCTGCCGGCACCCAGCCGTCGCGCAGGGCACCGCGCACCTTCTCGGCCCTCTTGACGTGGCGGGCGAACGAGTGCCGCCGGATGACGCGCCCGCGCGCGACTTGGCCCGCGCGGGCGTCCTCCGGGGTGACGTCGAGCCACAGCAGCCGGACCGGGCGACGGCTCACCCGGCCGAGCAGGGCCAGCAGCCCGCGGGTCGTCGCCCGGGTCGAGGGCTCGTGCACGATGACCGGACCGCCGTCGGCCAGGGCCAACCGGACGACCCGCGCGCGATGCCACAGGTGGACCACCGGCCGGTAGAACCGGTACGGCAGCGCGGACGGCAGCCGTTCGCGCAGCCGTCCGCGGACCTGATCGGAGTCGAGCACCGGGAGGGCGCCGGTCGCCGCCCGGGACAGCAGGGTGGTCTTGCCGGCCCCGGGGATCCCCGCGACCACCAGCAGGTCGCGGCGGCCGAGGCGGAATGCGATGCGATCGGTCATAAGGCGTCAACGACCCGGCCGAGGGCAAAGGTTCCTTTACCTTGACCGGCGCAGGTCAGGCGGTCACCCGGGTCCCCGCCGTCACCGGCTTGTCGGGCAACAGCGTCCCGCCCTTGGTGAGCCACGCGACACCGAACGCGAGGATCGCGATCGACTCCAGCCACAGCGCCGGATAGAGATCCTTCGTCAGCTCGTCGAAGACCAGCCCGCACAGCACGATCAACGCCAGGCACACCAGCATGATCACGCCGGACGCGACGTACAGCTGGTTCCGGACGGGTTTGCGGGCACCGGGGATCTCCTTGTCCGACTTGGTGAACAGCACGATGCAGAAGAACGCCAAGGTGAGGAAGAAGACCGCGGCGAAGCCGAGGTGCAGCAGGCCGGCGATCTCGTCCGTACGGTCGCCGTTCGCCGGAGTCGTGGGGAAGAGCGCCACCCCGACGGCGGCCACGGCCGCGATGTTCCCGGCGATGTCGTCGACCCGGCCGTAACCCCGATAGGACAAGAGGAAGACGCCGATGGCACACATGACGCCGACCCAGACGTCCCGCATTCCCGAGTAGTAGTACCCGCTGATGGAGTTGAGCAGGCCGCCGCCGTCGACGAGCAGCTTCCCGAAGACCAGCACGAAGGGCAGCCCGATCCCGAGGAAACCTATGGCACGCCGCAAGAACAGGTAGTTGTGGACGAGGTTGTCGGTCGCCGTTCGCGGGCCCATGGTCGCCTCCGTGCTCAGTGCTTGTCGCTCCATGATGACAGCTCGTGACGACGATGAGACCGTGTGTTATCGAATTGCTCGCTAGGCGGTCTCCAGCACGACAGCCGCGACGTAGCCGCCCATCCCGATCGACGTCTTGACGGTGAGCCCGCTTTCCGGCCGGGACGGTCCCTCCATCAGCTGCGCATGCCCTTCCGCCACCGGTTTCGGCGCCGGGACCAGGTCGCGCTCCGCCGCGAGGCAGATCGCCGCGATCTCGGTCAGCGCGCTGCCCGACTGGCTGTGCCCGGTCAGCGGTTTGATCGAGTAGATCTCGGTCTCCTGGGGGAAGACCGCTTCGAGGATCCGGGATTCCGTGCGGTGACAGAGTTTCGTGCCGGTCCCGTGCGCGTTCAGGTAGCGGACGTCGGACGGCGCGGCGTTCGCGTTCTCCAGCGCACCGGTCACCGCCGCGATGGCGTTCGACGGATCGGGGTCGAGCGCCATCGCGTTGTGCGCCTCGTGGGTCATGGCGCCGCCTCGCAACGTCGCGTACGAGTCGGTCTTCCGCTGGGTCAGCACCACCGCGACCGCGGCCTCGGAGAAGGTGAAACCCTTTGTGCCCTCTTGGAAAGGACGGCACGCTTCGAGCGGCGGCACATCGGTGATCGCCACCCCGCAGTGCACGAAGTTGCGCACCATCGGCCTGGTCGCGGACAGATCCGTGGTGACCACGACCACGTCGTCGGCCATGTCGGCGTCCAGCCACATCTTCGCGGTGAGCACCGCGGCGCTGCCGGTCGCGCACATCGCCGATGTGGCCATGGAAGGGCCGTGGAAACCGAACTCCGACATGAGCGTGGCGATCGGCGTCGAGGGCATCATGCCGATGAATTCGCGCCGGTACATGAGTTGCTCGCCCATCTCGGTGAGCCGGTCCCAGGTGCGCAGGTCCTCGCGGACGCCGCCGGAGATGACGCCGACCCGGCGGCCTGGCGTCCAGCCCCGCGCGCCGGCGTCTTCGATCGCTTCCCGTGCCGCGGCGAGCAAGGCGCGCGCGTGCAGGCTGCCGTCCCTGGCCCGCCCGCCCTCGGGGACGTGCGCCACCCATCCCGGTTGATCCGGGGTCTCCCCGAAGCCTTCGGTGAATTGGGCACAGGGGACGCCGCCTGCCAGGCCCTCCCAGAGTGATTCGCGCCCCCAGCCGTAGGCGGTTACGGCGCCGATGCCGCAGATGTCTGTTTTGCTCCGCACGTGTTTCCCTTCAACTACATTCAGTCAACGCTGGGGTGGAATAGCCGCACCGATCAGCTGTCCGGGGAGGACGGCTACGTCGATTTAGTGATCTAATCGGAAGCTACATCAGTCGAGTAGGGGGTTTGGATCAGATGGATCCTGACGATCTCGACGGTGGGACTCCCGACACCCACCGGCCCTCGGATCAGGATTCCTCGCCAGCGAACGGCACCGCGACCCGCACGGTGGGAAAACCCGACCGGCACGCGTCGCTCGTCCGTCTGCTGACCGAGTTGTCCACTGAGAGGGATCAGCGTGGCGAACCCGCGCTCGCCTTTCTCGGTCAGGGGTACCGCCTTTTGGAGCAAAATTCCGACGGCGGCGCATTGGGAACGCAATATCTCACGATGGTGGAGGCGAGCCCTTACGGGATCTGTGTCCATCAGCGGGGCAAAGTCGTCTTCGTGAACTCGGCCACGATGCGCTTCGTGGGCGCGAACGTGTCGACCGAGATCATCGGGATGCACATCACGGATCTGGTCGACGCCGGCTCGCAGGACGCGCTGCTGGCACGGATCGGCTCGCTGGTTTCGCCCGGCTCGTTCAGCGAGCCGACCGAGATGACGCTGCGGACCCTGCAAGGCCGACGGGTCACCGTCGAATCGCAGGCGGTGCTCACGACGTGGGAGGGCAAACCCGCGTACCAGGTGATCATGCGCGACCTGACCACGCAGAAGGCGGCCGAGGCCGGTCTGCGGTTCCAGGCCGCACTGGTCGGGCACGCGAGCGACGCGATCATCGCGACCTCCCCCGAAGGGCTGGTGACGAGCTGGAACCCGGCGGCCGAGGCCGTCTACGGACATGAGCTCGACCAGGTCATCGGAGTTCCGGTGGCCGAGGTCGTCGGCGCGCCGATGAGCCCGCGGCAGGTCGTCGCCGCGGGCGGTGTCGTGCAGGCCACGCATTACAGCGCCGACGGCACGGCGCTGGCGGTGCGGGTCTCCGCGGCCGAGATGTTCGACGGTTACGTGCTGCTGTGCGCCGACGAGACCGCGCAGCGCCGGGCCGAGGCCGAATTCGCCACCGTCGTCGAGACGCTCGACGAAGGAGTGCTGCTGGTCGGCCCCGGCGGGCGGATCGAGCTGGCGAACTCCGCGGCGCACCGCATCGCCGGGGTGCCGCCGGGTTCCCTGGTCGGGCTGGAGAGCCGGACGATGCGGCTGCACGACGAGCAGGGCGTTCCGGTGCCCGTCGACGATCTGCCGTCCGCGCGGGTGCGCCGGTCCGGGAAGGTCGAGACCGGGCGGGTCGTGCAGGTGCGGCGGCGCGACGGCGCGCACCGATGGCTTTCGCTGACCTCCGGTCCGCTGATGGCGCCGGGGCAGAGCGTGCCCTCCGTGCTGACGTCCTTCGCCGACATCACCGAGCGGCGGGCGATCAGCGAACGGCTGGCCTACGAGGCCACCCACGACCCGCTGACCAGGCTCGCGAACCGCACGCTGGCGCTGAACCACCTGCGCCGGACGAACGCCGACCCGGCGCATACGACCACCGTGATGTTCATCGACCTCGACAAGTTCAAGATCATCAACGATTCGCTCGGTCATACCGTCGGAGACCAGGTGCTGCGCATCATCGGCGACCGGCTGCGGACCGCCGCCGGGCCCTCGGACCTGGTCGGACGGCTCGGCGGGGACGAGTTCCTGGTCATCACCACCGGTTATACCGAAGCCGCCGAGGTGCGGGCACTGGCCGACCACCTGCAGCGGCGGCTCGCCGAATCGCTCACCGTGCACGGCCGCGTACTGCATATAAATACGAGTATTGGAATAGTGATCGCCGAACCGGGCGATCGGCGCAGCGCCGACGAATTGCTGGAAGACGCCGATTTGGCGATGTATCAGGCCAAGACATTCGGGCCGGGACGTTATGCGTTCTATGCGCCGATCATGCGGAAACGAGTGCAAGACCGTTTCGCGTTGGAGCAGGATCTGCGCAACGCCGTCGCCGAAGGCCTGGTCGAGACCGTTTATCAACCCGTCGTCGATTTGCGGACCGGGGACATGGTCGCGGTGAAGGCGAAGTCCTGTTGGGATCACCCGGTGCGCGGACCGATCGATCCGGCGGAATTGGCCGAGATCTCCGACGACGGCGATCTTTTGACGGTCATCGGGGCGGAGGTCCTCGCCAAGGCCGCCCGCGAGATCTCTCGATGGCGTGCCGATCATGGTGTGCACTGTAATGTGAATGTGAGTCTTTCGGTCCGCCAACTGGGCGATCCCACGCTGCTGCAAGTGGTTCAGACAACCCTGGAAGCGGCGGGGCTGGGGCCCCAGGACCTGAGCCTCGACGTCGACGAGACGGCGCTGAAAGACGCGGCCGACGCGGTCGACGCGCTGCGGAAGACCGGGGTGCGGGTGACCGCGGAACGGTTCGGCGCCGGGTATTCCTCGCTCGCCCAGCTGTGCCGCCTGGATTTGAACGTGATCGAGATCGACCGGTCGTTCGTGGCCGATCTCGGCAGGTCGAGCGACGCCGAGCCGATCGTCGCCGGGATCATGGCGATGGCGCACGCCGTCGACCTCGTGGTGGTCGCCGAAGGGGTGGAAACCGCGCGGCAGCTGGAGGTCCTGCACGAACTCGGCTGCGATTGGGCGAAAGGGCCGCTGGTCGCGCCGCCGGGCCGGGTCGAGGACCTGAAGTGCGCGTACGAACACGTCGTGCGATGAACCGCGCGGCCGCCGCGGACGTGGTCCCGGGTGAGCGCCGCTGACGGGACCAAAGCCTCCTGTTGCCTCGGTTCTTTCCGGCGCAGTCTTGTCGGTGAAGGAGGCCGTCATGTGGCTCGTGTTCCTGTGGCGCCGGATCCATCTCGGCCGGAATCCGCTGGCGCGGATCCCGGACCGGATCGAGGCGGCGATCCTCGTCGGCGGCGTCGTGGCGGCGCTGCTCGGTGTACCGCTGGCCGCGGCGGCGGGCTCGGAGGCCTACGCGACCATGATGGGACGCTCGGCTGTCGAGACGGCCGAGCGTCACTCGACGACCGCGTTCCTGCTCGAGGACACGCCGCCCGCGCGTATCGGCGTCGACGGCACGCCTTCCGCGGAGACGGCTTCGGTGGCGGCGCGGTGGACGCTGCCGGATGGGACTTTCGACGAAGCGGTGGTGAGCGCTGATCTCGGTGCGTCGGCCGGGGACGCGGTGACCGTGTGGCTCGACGAGTCCGGCGCCGTGGTCGAGCCGCCGGTGCTGCCGATGGACGCGACCAGTACGGGGATCGGCGTCGGGGTGGGGGTGTGGCTGGCGGCGGTGACGCTGCTGGCGGCGGGGTATCTGCTCGCGCGTCACCTGCTGAACCGGGCGCGTCGGGCGGCCTGGGGCCGGGAGTGGGAAAGGTTCGGGCAGGACTCGCGTTCTTGAGGCTTTGGGTCGCTTGGGATGGCTTGGGTAGGTCGCCTCGGCTGAGTCCGCGTGAAGGTTGTTGTCATTGAGACGCCTGTATCTGGCAGCCCGCGACGGCCTCCTTTCGTGCCGCCGCCATGAGGCACTGAGGCGTTCGCAGGTGCAGACTCGGTCAAGAGGCCTGGATCTTGACTGTCCATAAGAGACCCGAATCAAGACTAAAGTGCCCGATCAGGGCGTTTTGCACGTCTCCGCGAGCGGGTCGTGAGTGTTTTGGGTCGTTCTAACGACACTTGCCACTCACGACCCCCCGCGGAATCGAACGTATGTGCATCAATGGGTCTTCAGTCGCCAGGCAGTGTCCCTTGCGGACACTCGATGCCTGCGCCTGTCCCCGTCGGCGTTCGGAACCAGGCCCTTC
This sequence comes from Amycolatopsis lurida, assembly GCF_900105055.1. NCBI lineage: Bacteria > Bacillati > Actinomycetota > Actinomycetes > Pseudonocardiales > Pseudonocardiaceae > Amycolatopsis > Amycolatopsis lurida. The sequence continues at coordinate 2,662,068 of NZ_FNTA01000004.1, read as the reverse complement.
GAGGGTGGGGAGGGAGGCCTTCACGGACGTGGGGTGTGAGGTTTGGGGGTCACTGGGGTTCATGGGGGCGGGACGGGACGCAATTAGGTGACGAATTGCGGCGGCATGGGCGCTGACCTGCGGATAAGGGCGAAAGTGGTAGCAAAGGTCCCTTGCTTCCCTGGGAGCTCAGCTTGCTGTCTGTACCTACTAGTAGGTACGGTCCAGGGCGTGGACAAGAGGGAAAGGCTCATCGAGAGCACGCGCGAGCTCCTGTGGGAGCGCGGCTACGTCGGCACCAGCCCGAAGGCGATCCAGGAACGGTCCGGCGCCGGCCAGGGCAGCATGTACCACCATTTCCAGGGCAAATCCGAACTCGCGCTCGCCGCGATCGGCCGCAGCGCCGACGATCTGCGCGCCAGGGCGGAGGCCGAGTTCAGCGGCCCCGGCTCGGCCGTCGAGCGCCTCACCGTCTACCTGCGCCGCGAGCGCGCCGTGCTCAAGGGCTGCCCGGTCGGCAGGCTCGCCCAGGATCCCGACGTGATGGCCGACGCGGAGCTGCGAAAGCCGGTCGAGGAGTTCTTCGGCTGGCTCACCGGCCGCCTCGCCGAGCTGCTCGAGGAGGGTCGCGCGGCCGGTGAACTCGACCAGGCGCTCGACCCGCTCGCCACGGCGACCGCGCTGGTCGCGACGCTGCAGGGCGGTTACATCCTCGCTCGCGCCGCCGGCTCCCCGGACGTGTTCGCGAAAGCCGTCGACGGCGCCCTCGGCCTGCTCGCCACCAAGGAGAACTGACATGCCCTTCGTCCGCATCGACGCCATCGGGACCGGCAAGCTCGAAGCCCTCGGCAACGCGGTCCACGACGCGATGGTCGAGACGCTCGGCATCCCCGCCGACGACCGCTTCCAAGTCCTCAATGGCCAGAGCACCCTGAAATACGACGACTACCTGGGGATCCACCGCGACGAAGGGGTCGTCTTCGTCGCGATCACCATGCGACAGGGGCGGACCGACGCGCAGAAGAAGGCCCTCTACCGGCGGATCGCGGAGCTCGCCGAGGAGTACGCGGGGACCGAACCGCGGAACGTGCTCGTCACGATCACCGAGAACAATCCAGTCGACTGGTCGATCGGGAACGGCGAAGCGCAGTACGCGTGATCAGGCGGGCGCGGCGGTGAAGGCGTGCTGCTCCAGCAGCCACCACGTGTCGCGCCCGAACGACCAGGTCAGCAGCGCCAGCGCGCCCAGCGTGACCACGAAGCCCGCCCAGAGCGGCAGGATCGTCGACGCCGCCACGACCAGCACGATGCCCTGGACCGCCGCGACCGTCTTGCGCGCCATGCTCGGCGGGAGCGGCGAGTTCAGCCACGGCCACAGCTTGCCCGCCACGACGAAGACGTAGCGCATCGCGCCGATCGTGAGCACCCACGGGCCCAGCGACTGCGCGACGACCACGCTCAGGATCAGGATCAGATACGCGTCGACCTCCATGTCGAACCGCGCGCCCAGCGGCGACGCCGTCCCGGTGCGGCGCGCCACCTGGCCGTCGACGGCGTCCAGGGCGAGCGCGATCGACGCGAGGACGACCATCGCGACGACCTCCCGGCCCGCGGTGTCGACGACGAGCGCGGTCACGCAGCCGACCAGTCCGGACCGGGCGAGCGTGACGGCGTCGGCCGGGCCGAGGGAGCGCGCGGTGCTCCGGTTCAGGCCGTAGGTCAGGAATCCGCCCACGGCGAGGCCGTAGGCCGCTCCGGCGAGCCAGCCCAGCGGGCCCAGCCCGGCGACGGCGTCCAGCGTCCCCAGCAGCGCCAGTTGGACGAGGACCCCCAGGAAAACTCCGGGGTTGATCACGAGGCCTCCTCGTTATGGTGGCGGTGACCCCGCTTCCAGGGTCCGACATGAGAGGACACGATGGAACGCGCCTTCTGGTTCAGTGGCTCCGGCGACGGTGAGATCAGGCCGGTCTCGCTCCCTCCGGTCGGCGACGGGGACGTACTGGTCCGCACCCTGTACACGGGCGTGAGCCGGGGCACCGAGACGCTCGTGTTCCGCGGCGAGGTTCCGCCGAGTCAACGTTCGGCCATGCGCGCGCCGTTCCAGGAGGGCGATTTCCCGGGGCCCGTGAAGTACGGATACCTCAATGTCGGCGTGGTCGAACGTGGTCCGGAGGACCTGGTCGGGCAGGTCGTCTTCTGCCTCTACCCGCACCAGACGCGTTACGTCGTCCCGGTGTCGGCCGTGACGCCGGTGCCGCCCGAGGTCCCGCCCGAGCGCGCGATCCTCGCGGGGACGATCGAGACCGCGGTCAACGCCGTCTGGGACGCGTCGCCGAAACTCGGCGACCGGATCGCCGTGGTCGGCGCCGGGATGGTGGGAAGCAGCGTCGCGAAACTGCTGGCCGGCTTCCCGGCGACCAGGATCCAGCTGATCGACGTCGACCCGGAGCGCGCGAAGATCGCCGAAGCACTCGGTGTCGACTTCTCGACACCGGAGGACGCTCTGGGCGACTGCGACCTCGTCGTGCACGCCAGCGCGAGCGAGGCGGGGCTCGCGCGCTCGCTGGAGCTGCTCGCGCCGGAGGGCGAGGTCATCGAGCTGAGCTGGTACGGCGACCGCCGCGTCAGTGTCCCGCTCGGCGAGAACTTCCATTCGCGGCGGCTGACGATCCGCAGCAGCCAGGTCGGCATGGTCTCGCCGTCCCGCCGCCTGAACCGGGACTACGCCGACCGCTTGGCGCTCGCTTTGCGTCTTCTCGCCGATCCAGGATTCGAAGTGCTGGTCAGCGGGGAATGTCAGTTCCACGAACTACCGGACGTCTTGCCGCGTCTGGCCGCGAATGAACCAGGAACGCTCTGCCTCCGTGTGAGGTATCAGATGGAGGACACGCGTTAAGGGCTCGAGCCGGGAGGTCCGTTGTTCAGTATCACCGTCCGCGACCACGTCATGGTCGCCCACAGCTTCCGAGGCGAGGTCTTCGGCCCCGCGCAGCGGCTGCACGGCGCGACCTTCCTGGTGGACGCGACGTTCCGCCGGTCCGAACTGGACGCCGACAACATCGTCGTCGACATCGGCAAGGCGACCGAAGAGCTCAAAGCGGTGCTCGCCGACCTGAACTATCGCAACCTGGACGACGTGCCCGAGTTCGCCGGGATCAACACCTCGACCGAGTTCCTCGCGAAGGTCATCGCGGACAGGCTCGCCGACCGCGTCCACACGGGAGCGCTCGGGGAGGGGGCGCGCGGGCTCGAAAGCCTCACCGTCTCGCTCCACGAATCCCACATCGCGTGGGCGAGTTACGAGCGTGCCCTGTGACCGGCCTCCACGTCGTCCTGCCCAACGACATCGACGACGTGGGCGCGCCCAGCGGCGGCAACGTCTACGACCGGCGGCTGTGCGACGGCCTCATCGCGGCGGGGGTGGAGGTCCACGAGATCGCCGTGCGCGGGAACTGGCCGCGGCCCGACACCGAGGCGCGCACCGTGCTGGCGCGCAAACTCGCCGAACTGCCCGACGGTTCGGCCGTTCTGCTCGACGGGCTGGTCGCCTGCGGAGTGCCGGACGTGATCGGGCCGTCCGCGCGCCGGCTGTCGATCGCGGTGCTGGTGCATCTGCCGCTCGCCGACGAGACGGGGCTGTCGCCATCGCTCGCCGCCGAGCTGGACCGCCTGGAGCGGGAGACGCTCAGCGCGGTCGAGGCCGTGGTCGTGACCAGTGACTGGGCGGCCCGGCGGCTGATCGAGCACCACGATCTCGCCCCGGACCGTGTGCATGTGGTGCCGCCCGGGGTGGACCGGGCCGAAGTCGCCTCCGGGAGCCTGGACGGGACGCGGCTGGTCTGCGTCGCCAACGTGACGCCGCGCAAGGGACAGGGCCTGCTCGCGGACGCGTTGAAGTCGCTCAAGGAACTCCCGTGGACCTGTGAGTGCGTCGGCGCCATCCCCCGCGAGACGCGCTACGTCGAACGCCTGCGGCGACACACGCTCGGCGATCGCTTCACGCTCGCCGGCCCGCGGTCCGGCGAAGCGCTCGAAGCGACGTACGCGGCCGCAGACCTTCTCGTGCTGCCGTCGCGCGCGGAGACCTACGGGATGGTCGTCACCGAGGCGCTGGCACACGGCATTCCCGTGCTGACGACCGCCGTCGACGCACTGCCGGACACTCTCGGCCAGGCCTCCGACGGCAGTGTGCCCGGGATGCTCGTTCCCGGTGAGGACGTCCACGCGCTGGCCGCGGCCCTTCGCCGCTGGCTCACCGAACCTGAACTGCGTGACCGGCTTCGCGCCTCCGCCCGTCTTCGCCGCGAGACGCTGACCGGCTGGGACGAGACGGCCCGCGGTGTCGCCGCCGTACTGCTGAGCGAAAGGACGGCGGCATGACCAAGTACGCCCCCAGCTGGCTTCAGTTGCGTGAGGACGCCGACGCGGCCGCTCGCGCGACCGAGCTGATCGAACCGGTGCGCGCGTTCCTGCGCGGGCGGGACGAGGTCGTCATCCGGGATCTCGGTTGTGGCACCGGTTCGCTCGGCCGCTGGCTGGCGCTGCGGCTGCCCGGCCGCCAGCGCTGGATCCTGCACGACCGCGACACCGACCTGCTCACTCACGCACTGGCGCGTACCAGCCGTCCGAAACACGCCTTGGACGGAAGCGAGGTCACCGTCGTCACCGAACAGCGTGACGTCACCGAGTTGCGTGCGGAGGACCTCGCCGGAACCTCGCTCGTGGCGGCATCGGCGCTGCTCGACCTGCTCACCGCCGAGGAGATGTCCCGGCTGGCGGAGGCCTGTGTCGAAGCGGGCTGCGCGGTCCTGTTCACGCTGAGCGTTTCGGGCCGCGTCGTGTTGTCGCCGAAGGACGAATTCGACATCGAGATCTCCGACGCCTTCAACGCGCACCAGCGCCGCGTGACCGACGGCCGGTGGCTGCTCGGACCGGACGCGGTGGACGTCGCCTTCGGCGTCTTCGAACGGCTCGGCGCCACCGTGCGGCGTGCTCCCAGCCCATGGCGGCTCGGGACCGATCAGGCCGCGCTGACCGCGGAATGGCTCACCGGCTGGGTCGGCGCCGCCTGCGAGCAGCGGCCGGAGCTGGCGCCGGACGGGGACGCCTACCTGCGGTGGCGGCTCGCGCAGTGCGCGGCGGGCGAGCTGGACGCGGTGATCCAGCACGAAGACCTCCTGGTGGTGCCTGCGTGAAACGGTTCTGGCCGTGGCTTCGGATCCTCGGCGCGCTCGGCATCCTCGGGGTACTCGTGTGGCAACTGGGCACGGGCGCGTTCCTGGCCGGGCTGCGCGAGGTCGACGCGGGCGGGATCGCCGCCGCGCTCGGGATCGGTTTCGCCACCACGGTTTTCAGCGCCTGGCGCTGGTGCCTGGTCGCGCGGCGGCTCAGCCTGCGGTTGTCGCTGCCGAGCGCCGTCGGCGAGTACTACCGCGCTTTGTTCCTCAACGGTGTCCTGCCCGCGGGAGTCCTCGGCGACGTCAACCGGGCCGTGCACCATGGCCGCGAAACCGGTGACGTCCCGCGTGGCGTCCGCGCGGTGGTGCTGGAGCGCACGGCCGGGCAGATCGCCGTCATCGGCGCTTCGGTCGCCGTCGTGCTGAGCGTGCCTTCCGTGGTGCCGCCGCCGATCGGCGGAGTCGTCACGGGCGCCGGGATCGGGGTCGTCGCACTCGCCCTCACGCTGATCGTCACCGGGATGACGGCAGGGAAGCGGTGGATCCACAGTGGATCGAAATGGCGCCGCGGCTTCGCCGTCACCCTCGCCGACGTCCGGCTCGGTCTGCTGACCAAGGAGACCTGGCCCGGCGTGAGCCTGCTTTCGGCCGCCACCCTGGCCGGGCATCTCGCGCTGTTCGTCGTCGCCGCGCGCGCGGCCGGGGTCACCGAGCCGGTCGGCGATCTGCTGCCGTTGATGATCCTCGCCCTGCTCGCGATGGGCCTGCCGCTGAACATCGGCGGCTGGGGTCCGCGCGAAGGGGTTTGCGCGCTGCTGTTCGGCGCGGCGGGGCTCGGTTCGGCGCAGGGCGTCACCGTTGCCGTCGTCTACGGTGTGCTCGCGCTCTTCTCCAGCCTTCCCGGTGCGGGCGTCCTGCTCGTGCGTTCCGTCAGGAGTCACCGAACAGAGGAGAAACCCGATGACCGTCGAGAGGGTCGTGGAGACCAGACTGCCCACCCGGTACGGCGTCTTCCGCGCGTATGGGTATCTGGACGCCGACGGCACCGAACAGATGGCGCTGGTGCACGGCGACGTCGCGACCTCCGGCACGCTGGCGCGGGTCCATTCGGAGTGCCTCACCGGTGACGTCTTCAGCTCGATGCACTGCGAATGCGGCGACCAGCTGGCCGCCGCGCTGCAAGCGATCGTCGAAGAGGGGGCCGGAGTCCTTGTGTACGCCCAAGGCCACGAAGGACGCGGGATCGGCCTGCTCGCGAAGCTGAAGGCGATGCGGCTACAGGACGAAGGGCTCGACACCGTCGAGGCGAACATCGCGCTGGGCCTGCCGGTGGACGCGCGCGACTACCGCGCCGCGGCGGAGATCCTGACCGATCTCGGGGTGCGGTCGGTGCGGTTGCTGTCCAACAACCCGGCGAAGGTCGACCAGCTGAAACAACACGGGGTGCGGATCAGCGAGCGGGTGCCGCTGCTGGTCACGCCGAACGACGAGAACCTGCGGTACCTGCGGACGAAACAGGAGCGGATGCACCATTTCCTGCCCCATCTGGACCTGATCGAGTCAGCCGAGAGCGGCCAGAGTGTCCCCGAAGCTCTCCACCAGTGACTCCAGCACCAGCCGTCCCTTCTCCGCCGTCGCCAGCGAAGGGCGCCCGACCACGCCGGATTCCGAATACGGGCGCAGGCCCACCGTGAGCAGGTGCCGCCTGTCGTCGGCGAGGTGATCCGCCTCGGGGAAACCGGGCCGGACCAGCGTGGGGTGTGCGTGCAGCAGAAGAGAGGTCTCCAGCTCCCCGGCGTGCATGTCGCTGTCCAGCGAAGTCTCCAGCCCGGCCGCGTCGTGCGCCGCCTGCCAGCCTTCGACACCGGGGAAGAGCGCCATCGGCGACGTCGACTCCTGGACCACGTTGGACAGGACGTAGTTGCCGCCGTGCGCGTTGACCAGCACCAGTTTCGATACACCGGAACGGCGCAGGGAGGCCGCGACGTCGTTCACGACGGCGTACAGGGTCGCGGCCGAAATACTGACGGTGCCCGCCCAGTCCGCGTGTTCGTGCGAACAGCCGATCGTGATCGGCGGGAGTCGCAGCACCGGGTACGCCGCGGCGAGGGCGCCGGCGATCGTCGTCGCGATCAGGGCGTCGGTGGCGAGCGGGAGGTGCGCTCCGTGCTGCTCGAAACTGCCGACGGGCAGCACCGCGACCTCGGCGCCGCGGGCGCTTTCGTCGGCCGTCGTGGCCGTCGGGAACAGGTCCATTCCGGCTACGGTACCCATATGACCGACCACGCCGCATTGTTGTCCGTGGCCCGCGAGGCCGTCGCCAAGGCGACCGGGATCATCCGCTCGATGACGTCGTTTTCCGTTGCCGCCAAAGGTGATCGCGACATGGTGACCGACGTCGACCTCGCCGTCGAGGACGCCCTCCGCGCATTCCTCGCCCGTGAGACGCCGGAAATCGGCATCCTCGGCGAGGAACGCGGGCACGAGGGTGACAAGGACCTCTGGTGGGCGCTCGACCCGGTCGACGGCACGGCGAATTTCGCGCGCGGCATCCCGCTGTGCGGTGTTTCGCTCGGGCTCGTCGACGGTCTCAAGAGCACGGTCGCGGCGATCTCCCTGCCGTTCCTCGACGTCACTTACACCGCTGCCGAAGGGCAAGGCGCGTACGCGGGTGAAGAGCGTCTTGAGGCGTCGAAAGCGACGAAGCTGTCCGACGCGATCGTGAGTATCGGCGACTTCGCGGTCGGGGAAGGAGCGGAGGTCAAGAACCGTGTCCGGATGGCGCTGCTGGCCGAACTCGGCGGCCGGGTGCAGCGGGTCCGCTTCCTCGGCTCCGCGGCGATCGACCTGGCCTGGGTCGCGGACGGCAAACTCGACGCGAGCGTCATCCTCTCGAATCAGCCGTGGGACACGATGGCGGGTGTCCTGCTGGTGCGCGAGGCCGGGGGAGTGGTCGTCGACATCGACGGCGGCGACCACACGGTGCGTTCGGCGGCCACCATCGCGGTCGGTGCCGGGCTGCGTGACGAGATCGTCGCCGCGATCGCGCGCGCGGCGAGCTGAACTCGTCACGCGGGAAATGAACCGGATGGGCGTCGCATCCGTGTCTACCGGTAAGGCGCCCGCATCTGGAGGTAACCGTGTTCACCTCGAATGTCCGCGTGACCGAACCGGTCGTCTTCGTCCTGCCGGGGGACACCGAGGACACCAGTGGTGAATACGACCGCCGCATGTGCCAGAACCTCCCGGCCACCGGTCTCCCGCTGCTGGAACTGCCGATCGCCGGCGAATGGCCGATACCGGGTCCGCTGTCCCGGTCGAGACTGGCCCGTTCGCTCGCCGCGCTGCCCGACGACACCGTCGTCCTGATCGACGGCACGGTCGCCTGCGGGGTCCCGGAGATCGTGGTCCCGCACGCGCGGCGGCTGCGGCTGGCCGTGCTGGTCCACCGGCCGCTCGCCGACGACCCCGCGCTCGATCCGGCGCAGGCCGCCGAACTCGACGCGTGCGAACGGGAGACCCTGCGGCTGACGGGAATGATCGTCGCCACCGGGCCGTGGCTCGCGCGGCAGCTGATCGACCGGCACGACCTCGACCCGACGCGGGTCTACGTCGCGACCCCCGGCACGGACGCGGCCCCGCTCGCCGCCGGGGCCAACGGTGTCTCCCGGCTGCTGTGCCTCGCGCCCATGACCGCGCGCCACGGCCAGGACGTGCTCATCCGCGCGCTCTCGATGGTCGACGAGCTGGCGTTCAAATGCGTGTTCGCCGGCGCGACGCGGCACGATCCCGCCTACGTCGACGAACTGCGCTGGACGGTCGAACGGCTCGGGCTCGGTTCCCGGATCAGCCTCATCCAGCCGCCGGACGACCTCGACCTGGTCTACGACGGCGCGGATCTGCTCGTGCTGCCCGCTCGCGGTGGCACCTCCGGGCTGGTCGTCGCCGAGGCGCTCGCGCGCGGCATCCCCGTGGTGACCACCGAAACCGCCGGCGCGCACGACGCGCTCGGCACGGCGCCCGGCGGCGGAGTCCCCGGCATGCTGGTGCCGCCGAACAACCCCTCGGCGCTCGCGGCGGCGTTGCTGCGCTGGTCGCTCGACGCCGAACTCCGCCATTCCCTGCGGACGTCGGCGCTCGCGCGGAGCAGCGTCCTGGAGGAATGGGACGTCGCCGCGGGCAGGCTCACCGACGTCCTTTCCCGGTTGCAGGCGGCGCCGCGTCAGCCGGCTTGATCATCGCCCGGAAGCAGCTATCGGGCCGGTCATCGGCTCGCTTGACTTGGCGGCATGCGAATCGTCGATCTTGCGTCCCGTCCCGACCTCCTCGAACCCGCGCTGAACCTCGGCGATGTCGGCGGTGAGTTCATCTACGCCGGGTTCAGCGGCAAGATGATCACCGCGGAACGGTTCCTGCGCCACTGGTCCCGGTACTTCCTGATCGCGCTGGACGACGACGGCGAACCGATCGCGCGGGCGCTGTCGGTCCCGTTGACCTTTCCGGCCGAGGACCGCCGCGAACTGCCCGCGCACGGCTGGGACGAGGCGATCCAGTGGGCCGCGCAGGACCTCATGGACGGCCGCGTGCCGGACACCCTGTGCGCGCTCGAAGTCGTTGTGGCGCCGCGGATGCGCGGGACGGGCCTGTCCGCGCCGATGCTCAAGGCACTGAAGGCGCGCGCGGCCGAGACGGGGCTGAAGCGGCTGATCGTCTCCGTGCGCCCGATCGGCAAGGAGGACGAACCCGACGTGCCCATGGAGGAGTACGCCGTCCGGCGGCGTGAGGACGGGCTGTTCGCCGACCGCTGGCTGCGCACCCACGAACGGCTCGGCGCGCGGATGATCAAGGTGTGCCCGTTCGCGGTGACGATTTCCGGCTCGATCGCGGACTGGCACGAGTGGACCGGGGTGAAACTCGCCGACGGCGACAACGTGATCCCGGGCGGCATCGCGCCGGTGCACGCGAACGTCGAGCGGGACTGCGGGGTGTACGTGGAGGCGAACGTGTGGATGGAGCACCCGTTCTGAGCCGGTGGTCCCGGCCGTCGCCGGTGTTGCGAAAGCCACTTTCGCAACGTTGATGGTTGCGAAAGTGGCTTTCGCAACCATCAGAGGGGCAGGGGCGGCAGGGTGCCGCGGCCTGGTGCGGTGCCGGTCGCTCCGGCCGGGCGTGCTGTGACACTCCGTGCCTAGCCCATTCCTCGCGATTTCCGCCGCGATCGTCGCACCGGCCACACCGGGCCCCGGCCGTGCCGCACAGTAAGGCCATGGGTATCTCGCGAGTCGGTTTCGCCGGGCTGGGCAGTATGGGCGAGCCGATGGCACTGAACCTGGCGCGGGCCGGAATCCCGTTGCTCGTCTGGAATCGCACTCCGGGCAAAGCAGTGGCCGAGGCGGCCGAGGACGTCGCCGAGCTCTTCGCGCGGTGCGACGTCGTGGTCCTGATGCTCAAGGACGCGGACGCCGTCGACGCCGTGCTCGATCGCGGCGGGCCCGCGTTCGCCGGCCGGGTGGCGGGCCGCACGATCGTCCACATGGGAACGACGGCGCCGAGGCATTCCCGCGGCCTCGAAACCGAGCTCCTCGCGGCCGGGGCGAAGTACGTGGAGGCGCCGGTCTCCGGCTCGCGGATCCCGGCGGAGGCGGGGGAGCTGGTCGCGATGCTCGCGGGGGATCCCGGCACGATCGACGAGGTACGCGAGCTGTTCGCGCCGATGTGCCGGGAAACCGTGTACTGCGGGCCGGTGCCCAACGGGCTTCTGATGAAGCTCGCGGTCAACGTGCATCTGACCGCGGTCGTGACCAGTCTGGCCGAGACCGTGCGTTTCGCCCGGGCCTACGGACTCGATCCCGGCCTGCTCGCCGACGTCCTCGGCGCGGGACAGCTGGCCAGCCCGATCCTGCGGGTCAAGGCGCTCAAGCTCGTCGAGGAGGATTTCGCGCCGCAGGCCTCGATCGCGAACGTCCTGGCCAATGTCGAGCTGATCGCGGCCGCGGCGAGGGAGGCGGGACTCGAGTTGCCGCTGATCGAGGCGTCGCGAGCGCTCTACGCCGAAACCGCGCGGCTCGGCTTCGGCGCGGAGGACATGGTCGCCGTCGTCAAGGCCCTCGAGGCCCGGCCGCGTTCAGAGGACTGAACGCGGTCGGATCAGCCGCGCAGGGCCGAAGCCATCCGGCCCGCCGCGGCGAAGGACTCCTCCTCCGGCTCGCCGAGCAAGGGGAGGAGGATGACGGATTCGGTCCCGGCCGCGTACAGCGCGCGGATCTGCTCGACACAGCGGTCGAGCGGCCCGCTGATGCTCAGCCGGTCGATCCACTCGGGCCGCAACCGCCGCGCCAGTTCCGTCCGGTCACCGTTCACGGCGGCGACCTCGGCCAGCAGTTCGGCGCCGAAGTCCAGCGGTTCCAGCGCCGGGCCCGAGTTCGGCCCGATCGCGGAAGCGACGTCGGCCCTGGCGCGCTCGCGGGCCCGTTCGGGATCGGCGTCTAGGGCGAGCCAGTTGTAGGTGGCGATCGTATGACCTTCGACGCCGATGAGGTCCCGCGTCGCGCGGACGTACTCCGGTGTCGCCGGTTCGGCGAGCAGTGTCCCGTCGGCGACCCGGCCCGCCGCCGCGAGCGACTTCGGGCCGCGGACGCCGGCGATGAGCTTCGGCGGCAGCGCGGGCGGGAACTCCAGCTCGACCTCGTCGAGCCGGACATGCTTACCCTCGAAGGAAACGCGCTCACCCGCCAGTAGCCGCCGCAGCACCGTCAGCGTCTCCTCGAAGGCGGTCAGCGCCGACTTCGGCCACGCGTCGATCTGCCGCATCCAGCTCGGGACGCCGTGCCCGAACCCGGCGATCAGCCGCCCCGGGTACAGCTCCGCCAGCGCCGCGATCTCCATCGCCGCGATGGCCGGGTTCCGCGCCACGGCGGGCATGATGCCGATGCCGAGGGTGATCTTCTCGGTCGCCGCCAGCACCGCGGACGCCGTCGCGATCCCGCCCGCGTAGAAGCAGTCCTCGACGATCCAGACCTCGTCCAGGCCCTCCTGTTCCGCGCGCCGGGCGAGGCCGGTCAGCCGGGCGGCGGGCAGTTCGCGGGGAATCCTGACTCCGAGCCGTGAAACCATGTCGCTCTCCGTTCCTCAGACGCGCCGCAGCACGTGTAGCAGGTATTCCTTGCGGTTCAACGGGTTGTGATCGGTCCTCGACCGAGTCGGCGCGGCACCCCGGACAGGCCGGTAGCCGTGGAACGCGGTCTCCATCGTGCCTTCGCCCCGGGTCGCCGAGGGCAGGAACCGATGCACCTCATGGGTTTTCACCGCCGGGATCTCGCCTTCCAGCTCCGCCGTCCCGGCTTTCGTGACCGTCGTGCGCGGGACGGCACGAGCCTGCGTCAGCAGGGCGGTGACCGGACCGAGGGTGTCGGCCGGGGCCTGGAGGACGAACCGGTGCATCGGTTCGTGCACGGTCGTCCCGGCCTCGCGCAGCGCCGCCATCAGCACCAACGGCGTCAGGTCGCGGAAGTCGCCCGCGGTGCTGGACATGCTCTTGTCGAAGGTGCCGTGCGCATGGCTTTGCCGGGCGTAGTAGCCCGAATGCGTCATCGTCACCACGCAATCGAGCACCTCCCAGCCGTGGAGGCCCTCGCGCAGCGTCTCCTTCACCGTTTCCTCCACGGCTTTGACGAAGGAATACGGCATGGAGCCGAGTTCGACCTCCAGCCGGAACGAGATCCCGCTTCCGGGCGACCCCGGTCCGACCCGGAGCCCGACCGTCGCCAGAAAGGGATTCGGTGCCTTGCCGATGAGTTCGGCGGCCGACCCGGTGCCGGAGACGTGCTCGACGCAGATCGTCGTCGTCTCACTGAACGTGACGCCGAGGCCGTACTCGTCCGCGAGCGTCGCCTGTATGACCTCCTTCTGCACTTCTCCGTACAACGAAACGGAAGTCTCCTGGCGGACCTCGTCGTGCCGCAGCCCGATCAGGGGGTCCTGCTCGGCCAGCCGGGTGAGCGCCTGGTGCAGCGGCCCGCGATCGGACGGACGCACCGGCGAGACGACGGTTGCCAGCGTGGGCGGCGAGAACAGTCCTTCCCACCCTCGGGTCCGGGCCCCGAGCATGTCGCCGACCCGGACGTCGAGCCCGGAGAGCTTCGCGATCCGCCCGGCGCCGACCGATCCCGACGGCACGGCCGAGCCGTTTTCGAAGACGCTGATCGCGGTGACCTTGCCTTCGCCGTCCCCGAGCGGGACCTTCTCGCGCACGGAGACGCTGCCGGAGAACAGCCGCACGTAGGCGATCTTCTCGCCGCCCGGCGCGCGCTCGACCTTGAACACCGTGCCGGACAGTGGCCCGTCGACGGCACTTTCCCCGGCGGGCAAAAGGTTCTCGATGCCATCGCGGAGCGCGTCGATCCCGGCGCCGGTGATCGCGGAGCCGAAGTAGACCGGATGAGCGAGACCTTCGGCGACTTTCACCGTCAGTTCGGCGCGGAGTCGCGGCGGCGTGAACGCGTCCGGGGCCGTGAGGTACTCGGTGAGGAAGCCCTCGTCGAGGGTCGCCAGGAGGTCGATCACCTGATCGAGGTCCATCGGGTCCATCGCGATCGCCGACGGCGTGAGCTTCGCGGTGACCTCCCGGAACACCCTGCCGGGATCGGCTCCCCGGCGGTCCAGTTTGTTCACGAACAGCAGCACCGGAATGCCCAGCCTTCGTAGCGTCCGCATCAGGACACGGGTCTGCGCCTGGACGCCTTCGACCGCCGAAAGCACCAGGACGGCGCCGTCGAGCACGCCGAGCGCGCGTTCGACCTCGGCGATGAAATCGGGGTGGCCGGGGGTGTCGATCAGGTTGACGGTGACGTCGCCGAGGGCGAACGAGACCACGGCCGCCTTGATGGTGATGCCGCGAGCGCGTTCGAGCGCCAGCGTGTCGGTCTGCGTGCTGCCGTCGTCGACGCTGCCCAGTTCACCGATGATCCCGGCGGTGTGCAACAGCCGCTCGGTCAGGCTCGTCTTCCCGGCGTCAACATGCGCCAGAATTCCCAGATTGAGGTTCTTCACGAGTGGTCATGTCCTCGAGGTAGGCGGGAATTACCTGATGGAAGGACGTGGACACTCGCAAGACGATCATCTCCTGGGCCGGGAACCGGTCTTCCCGACTACAACACTCCTGCTCCGGCACCGCAACCGAAATACGTGAAGGCCCCCTTCATTGCGCTAGGCGCAGTGAAGGGGGCCTTCACGTACTTTCAGGCCAGGTACTCCGCGGCGGCGCGGAGGCTGACGTAGGACCCGCTGAACGTGTCGATCCGCGGGCCGTCGCCCGAATCCGGTCCCGGCACGCCGGTCTCGACCCGGATGTAGTCCACAGTGGACTCACGCAGCCAGCCGAGGAACTCGCGGACCTCGGGGTGCCGGTGCGCCTCGCGCGTCACGATCACGAGATCGCGGGCGCCGTGGACCGCCTCGATCGCGGTCGCGATCCCGTCCGCGCCGACCTTGAGCGCCCGCGTGCCGGGCACGAGTTCGGTCAGATGCGAGCCGAGCCCCCACGGCATGGGGCCCGCCGCGACGATCGGCTCGGTCTCGATGTCGATGACCAGCGGCGGCCCCGCCAGCTTCGGCGAACCCTGGATCCGCAGCGCCTTGCGCGCCGCCTCCAGCCCGAGCTGGTGATCGACCGGCGAGATCGGCGTCGACACCGGCGGAGCACCGAGCGCCGCGACCCGCTCCGACGCTTCGGCCAGCCGCTCCAGCGGCAGCTCACCGGACTCGACGGCGGCCGCGATGACCGCCGCGATCCGGTTCAGCTCGTCCTCTTCGAACGACACACCGCCGAGGCACAGCGCGTCGGCACCGGCGATCAGCGCCCGCACCGACGCCCGGCCGACCCCTTCGGTCTTGCCGAGTTCGCCGGCGACGGCACCCATGTCGAGCGCGTCGGTGACCACCGCGCCGGTGAAACCGAGTTCGCCGCGCAGGACGTCGGTGAGCGCCTTCGGGTTGAGCGTCGCGGGCAGATCACCCCACGCGGGCACGACGAGGTGCCCGGTCATCACCGCGCGCACCCCGGCCGCGATCGCCGCCTTGAACGGGACGAGTTCGAGCTCGTGCAGTTCCGCCTCGGTCCTGGGCAGCACCGGCAGGGCGTGGTGCGAATCGTCGGTCGCCGCCCCGTGCCCGGGGAAATGCTTGGCCGACGCGGCCACGCCGTACTTCTGCAGGCCGGTGATGTACGCCGCGACATGCGGCGACGCCTTCAGCGGATCCGAACCGAAGGCCCGGACCCCGATCGAGGGATCCTCCGCCGCGAGCGTCAGATCCGCGCACGGGGCGAAGTTGATCGTGACCCCGCACGCGGCCAGCCGTTCGCCGAGCGCCGCCGCGACCGCGGTCGTCAGCTCGACGTCGTCCGCGGCGCCGAGTGCGAGCGGTCCCGGGACGAACGAGCCGGTGGCGACGTCGAGCCGGGTGACGTCACCACCCTCCTCGTCGATGCCGACGAGCACGTCGGGCCGTTCCGCCCGCAGCTGCGCGCTGAGCGCGGCCACCTGCTCGTCGTCGACCACGTTGCGGCCGAACAGGATCGCGCCGCCGAGACCGTCGGCCACCTTGCGGCGCAGCCAATCCGGCGCGGTCGTGCCGTCGAAGCCCGAAACGAGAACGGATGCGGCGAGCTTTTCCGGTGAAGACAAGGACTACCCCTTCACTGCGCCTGCGGTCAGGTTGGACACGAGCTTGCGCTGAACGATGATGAAGAACACCAGTGCGGGCACGGCGTAGATGACCGACGCCGCCATGATGCCGCCCCAGTCCACGGAAAACGCCGTGCGGAACGAGGACAGCCACACCGGCAGCGTCTGCTTGTTCTGGTCACGCATGAACACGAACGCGAACAGGAACTCGTTCCACGCGGTGATGAAACTGAACACCGAAGTGGTCACCAGTCCCGGTGCGAGCAACGGCAGCGTCACCCGGCGGAAGGCGCCCGCCCGGCTGCATCCGTCGATCATCGCGGCCTCTTCGAGGTCGTACGGGATGCCGTTGACGAAGCCGTAGAGCATCCAGCACGTGAAGGGCAGCGTCGCCGCGAAGTACACCAGCAGCAGCGAAGGCAGCTGGTTGAGCAGCCCGGCGTCGCGCATCAGCAGGTACATCGGGATCAGCAGCGCTTCGAACGGCGCCAGCTGAGCGACGAGCACCAGCAGCAGGAACCCCTTGCGCCCGCGGAACCGCATCCGGGACAAGGGGACCGCGGCCAGCACACCCGCGAAGAGCGAGCACAGCACCGCGCCGATCGTGACGATGAGGCTGTTGGTGAGGTACGTGGCGAAGCCGGGCTTCGTCAGCGCCGAGACGAAGTTGTCGAACGTCACCGAGAGCGGGATCAGGTCGTAGTCCGGGGAAAGGACCTGGCCCGGTGTCTTCAGCGAGGAGGTGATCATCCAGTACGTCGGGAAGACGAACAGGACGGCCACGACCACGCCGAGCGTGCCGAGGCCGATCCGCTGGGTCAGGGACTTCCTCATGACAGGTCGGCCTCCTTCGTGCGCACCAGCAGCTGGACGTACCGGGCGGTGAGCAGGATCAGCACGAGCATCATCAGCAGGGCGGCGGTCGCCGCCAGGCCGAAGTGATTGCCCGCGAGGCCCTTGAGGTACATGTAGACCGGCAGCGTCGTGCTGGCGCCGTCCGGCCCGCCTTGACGGATCGCCCACACCTGGGCGAACACCTTGAAGTCCCACAGGACCGACAGGAACGTGACCATGGTCAGGATCGGCCGGATCGCCGGCCAGCTGACCGCCCAGAACGCCTGCCAGGCGTTCGCGCCGTCGATGCCCGCGGCCTCGTACTGCTCCTTCGGGACGCCGAGCAGCCCGGCGTACAGCGTGAAGGCCACGAACGGCACGGCCTGCCAGACGACCAGCAGGCCGATGACGGTCAGCGTGCTCGGGCCGGTGGAGAACCAGGAATGCCCGATGAACTGCTCGAAGCCGAGTTTCGCGAGCGTCTTGTTCAGGATCCCGTACTGCTGGTCGAAGATCCACTGGAAGACCGTGGTGGTCGCGACCACCGGCGTTGCCCACGCGAGGATCAGCGCGACCTGCAGGATCACCCGGACCGCCGGGTTGAGGTGCCGCATCAGCAACGCCATGAACAGCGCGAGCAGCAGGGTGGTGATCACGACCGCGGCGGTGAACACCAGCGTGCGGACGGTGATCTCCCAGAATTCGGGGTCGGACAGGATCGCGGAGAAATTCTCGAACCCGACCCAGACCATCTCTCCGGAGACCAGCTCACGGAGGTCGAGCTTGCGGAGGCTGATCCCGACCAGTTGCAGCGTCGGCCACCCCAGCAGGGCCAGGATCGCGATCAGCGCGGGAAGGATCAACAGGTACGGCGCCGTCCGTTCGCCGAGACGGAGGCGCCGGGTGGACTTCGGCGGCTTGATGCGCGGCGATGCCGGCGGGGTGGCCCCCGCCGGCATCGTCACATCTTCGGTCGTGGTCATCCGCCGATGAGCTTGTCGAGCGCTGCGTTGGCGTCGGCGGTCGCCTGGTCGAGCGTCTTGGTTCCGGTCAGGTAGGCGGTCAGCATGTCCTTGATCGGGTTCTGACCGGATTCGACGTCACCCCACTTGGGGCTGGTCGGCACGGCGCGGCCGTTCTTGGACGCCTCGGCCATGACCTTGGTGAGCGGGTTCGCGTCGAGCGCGGACACGTCGGTCGAGGTACCGGGGACGTAACCGGCCTTGGCCAGCTCGGTCTGGTACTTCGGGGTGGAGAACAGCTTGACGTAGTCCTTGGCCGCGGCCGCGTTCTTGCTGTTGGCCGGGATGACCAGGTTCGAGCCGCCGAGGAAGACCGGGGCCGACTTGCCGGCGGTCTTGCCCGGGATCGGGAAGGCGGCCGACTTCTCCTTGATCGACGGGTCGGTCTTCGCCGCGGTGTCGACCTCGCCCGGGACGCCGATCATCATCGCGACCTTGCCCGCGCCGTAGATACCGGCCTGCTGCGGGGTGGCCTCGTCGGCGTCCTTCGGGGCCTTGGTGCCCGAAGCCTCGGTGAGCTGCTTGTAGAACTCGAGCCCGGCCTTCGCCTGAGGGGTGTCCAGGGTCGACTTGAAGGACTTCCCGTTGGCCTGGGCGATGTCGCCGCCCTCGTCCCAGATGTAGGACAGCAGCTCGTACCAGTTCTGGCCGGGGTGGTAGAGGGCCTGGAACTCGGGGTCGCTGCCGAACTTGGCCTTGAGCTTGGTGATCGCGTCGAGCCATTCCGCGCGCGTCTTCGGCGTCGCGGTGACACCGGCCTGCTCGAACATGTCCTTGCGGTAGATGACCTCACGGTTGGCCGCGTAGAACGGGACGCCGTAGGTCTTGCCGTCGAATTCGCCAGAGGCCTTGAGGCCCTGGAGCCACTGGGCGCCGTTGAAGTCGCCGACGCTCGAGGTGAGGTCGGCGAGCACGCCCTGGTTCGCGAACGCGGGGGTCTGGGTGTTGCCCAGCTCGATCACGTCCGGCGGGTTGTCACTCGCCAGCGCCGTGGTCAGCTTCTGCTGGATGCCGTTCCACTGCTGGATCTCGTACTTGACCTTGACGCCGGGGTGCGCGTCTTCGAATTCCTTGTGGAGCGAGTTCGTCAGGGCTTCCGGGGCGGTCCCGGTCATGAGCCAGACCGTGAGCGTGCCATTCGAGGCCGGAGCGCTCGAATTCGTGCTGTCGCCACTGCCGGAACCGGCGCAGCCCGCCGTCGCGAGGGTGATGGCGGCGGCGCCCGCAGCCATCTTGAGCCAGCGCTTCACTCGTGCCGTCCTTTCGATGCCCGGCCACCATGCCGGGCTCCCACAAAATGGTGTAGACCAATGCGGGCAGCGTGGTACGTACCACTCCGACTGTCAAGCGGGTGGCCGGTTCGTTGTAAACGAGCCGCAATCTTTCACCTTGAGTGAGCGCATGATCACGCTGATGATCGGATTTCGGCGCTGCCGTCAGCGCCTCGCGAGGCGCGCTGACATGCGGTTTTTCTTTGTCTGTACCGCTGATCGGGGCATTCGGCGGGAGCCTTTTGCGCCGTTCGGAGGAAGGCCGGGCTCGCGTTCGCCGAGTGGGCTAGCGCTGGTCCTCGTCGTCTTCGGCAGGCGGCTTGATGCCGAGCAAGGCGCGCGTCTGATCCTGCAGGAACCACGCCAGCGTCGCGGAGACGATCAGCAGGACCAACGGCAGAACCGGGCCGCCGTCGGGGAGGATGAACAGCTCCGTGACGCTCGCGCCGACCATCACGCCGGCCAGCAGGAGCGCCGACGGCCCGCCGAAGCGGGGGATGAGCAGCCCGATCGCGCCGCCGACCTCGAGTACGCAGGTGACGTACCGGAGCCACTGCCCGAGCCCGATCTCGGCGAAGGTCTGTTCGGTGTGGCCGCCCGCGAACAGCAGGTAGCCGCTGTAGAGGAACTCGGCGGCGAGCGCGACGCGCACGACCCACAGCACGATCGAGCCGACCGTCAGGCTTCGGGTACCGCTGGTTCCTTCGGACATGCCGGGGATCCTTCTCCTGGTGGGCGGGGGTGGCAAGGGTGCTGAAGGGAGCTTTCCCCGCATGCCATGCGGGGAAAGCTCCCTTCGCTTCGTCGCATGCGGGGAAAGGCCCCTTCAGCCCGTCAGTTCTGTTCGCCGAGGAGTATCTGTTCGAGCAACAGGTCCACGTCCCGGGCGGACTCGGCTTCGCCTATCCGGTGGAACGTTTCGGCGGCACGGAGCGCGCGGCGAGCGGCTTCCCGCACCCTTCCCGCGGCGCTGAGCACATGGGCGGCGACGTGGTCGAGCTGGGCGGCGAGATGCTCCCTGGCGGGCGCGGTTTCGCTTTCCACGGCGTGCACGGCGGTTTCCGCGGCGTCGAGCGCGGTCAGCGCCGCGTCGAGGTCGCCGGACCGCAGCCGGGACAGCGTCGCGGCGTTGCGGCAAGTGGCGGCCACGTAGCCGCCGCCGATCGCCGAGGCCGCGTCGGCGGCACGGGCGTAGAAGTCGGCGGCGTTCGCCCCGTAGCCGAGCAGGTCGAGTTGCTCGGCGGCGGCCATGCTCACCGAGATGTAGGAATGCCCGGTGTCACCCGAGTCCTGGAGTATTTCGGCGAGGACGGCGTATTCGTTGAAGGCGCGAGAAGATTCGCCGAGCGCGCGGTAGCTGTCGGCGTACATCCACCGGCAGCGGTGCGCCCAGTCCGGTGACGCGGTGAGCAGCGAGATGGTGCGGGGCGCGACGTCGAGCACGTCGTCGTAGCGGCCGGCGCCGTGCAGTGCGGTGACGAGGACGTACCAATGTTCCGCGGTGTCCTTGCCTTTCGACGCGGCGACACCGAGGGACGCGTAGGCGTCGTCGACGGCTTCGGCGAATCGGCCGGTGCCGATCAGCGACAGCGCCCGGAGGTGGCGGAGATGCCCGCGCAACCGTTCCGGGCCGCCCACGGGCAGCGTCGCCAGCATGTGCTCGACGAAGACGTCCAGTTCGTCGAGCGATCCTGTGCGCTCGTAGGCGATCCGCACCTGTTCGACGGCCTCGACGGCTTTCTCGCCGACGTTTCCGACGATGAAGGCGTCCGTCGCCGCCCGCGCGAGTTCCAGTGTGGTCACCGGATCCTCGCCGTCACCGTTCCGCAGCGATGCTTCCAGGCACAGAAGGGTGCCGTGGAGCAAAGGATCGCCCGCTTCGCGGGCCCGCCCGGCGCCCCGCCGCAAAGCCTCGTACGCCTCCGGAGTCCGGCCCTGTCCCGAAAGGACGTGCGCCAGCCAGTATTCACCCCAGCAGGCGGCACGCTCGTCCGTCCCGGCGCGCAACCGCGCCGCGGCCACCGTCGTCAGCGCGACCCCGGTCTCGGCCTGATCGTCGAAGACGAGCCACAGCCCGAGCCAGCATTGGTTGAGCAGGAACCGGATTTCGTCGTTCTGGCGCCGGAATCCGGCCGCGGCGTCGCGTAACCGCTCTTCGGTGTCGTCGCCCTGGTGGAAAATCGCGCGCAACTCGGTCAGCCGGGGGGCGATTTCATCCGGGACGGTTTCGATCGCCGCGAGGCAGGCTCGTGCCTCCTCCGGTTCGCACCGGTGATTGTGGATTTCGGCGCGGATGACGAGTTCCTCCGCGGACAATCCCGGCGGGGGCGTGATCGCGACCCTGGGGAGTGCGGAAGGCAGGAGCGGCACGAAGTCCGCGACCGGGTTCGCGGCCATTTTCCGCTCGGCGTACGCGGTGAAGTAGCCGGTGCGATCGAGTTCGTCGAGTTCTTCGGCTTCGACGAGCGCCGCCGCCCGCATTCGCCGGTGCAACCGGTTCAGGGGCACCCCGTCGTACGGTCCGTTGAGAACGAACGGGATCTCGCCGTATCCGGTTTCCGTCAACCGGCGGGTGAGCAGTGCGGCCGAGGCGAAGAACTCCATCCTGTCCACGGCGTCCGCGTGGTCGCCCACACCGTCCAAAAGCGACAGAAGATCGACACCGGTGTGCTCGTTGCCGGTGAGGGCGCAGAACTCCAGGCGCAGCGCGTGATCGCCGTAGCGGAGCGGATCCCCGGCCGATGCCCTGGTCACCCACCGATAGGTCGACGCGGCCTCGGCGTACTTCCCGGCGGTCGCCAGTGGCACGAGCGTCCGGCAGAGCCGGGTGATCTCGGCCCCGCCGGAGCCGTCCGCGCGGCGCGGTTCCACTTCCATGGTCCTGCCCCCAGAACAATGACGTCGACGCCGGATCTTAACTCCCGGCGCCGCGTCATGGTCCTGCTTTCGGGTGGTTCAGGGAACGCGTACGGCGGCGATTTGCGTGGCTTGCCCGATCAACCTGTTCTTTTCGTCCCAGAGTTCGGCGACCTCGTCCATCCGGTCACCGCCGATCTCACCCGCGCGCATCCGCACCCGCACCGGTCCCGGCGCCGGGATCCCGCGCAGATACGCGGTGAACTGGACCGTCGGCGCCCAGCCCGCGATGCCGAGGTCGTAGGAGATCGGTGGCACCGGGTCGAGTGCCACGAGCAGGCTCACCGGATCCCAGTCGCTACCGTCGGCGAGCCGCAGCCAGGACGAGATGACGCCTTTCCGGGACGGCTGTCCCACCGCGAACCCCGCCGAGGCCGGGTCGATCCGCTGCTCGACGACGTCCATCAGGCCGATGCGGAATCCGCCGCCGCCGTCGGCGGGCACGGGCAGGCAGTCCTGCTCCGGCGGGATCTCGACCGGGTCCACTCCGGACCACCAGGCGTCGCTGTCGGTCAGGACGCCCTGGGTGATCAGGGCTTCGGTACAGGGCTTGCCGTGCTGGCTCAGCCGTGCGCGTAATTGGGTCAGGCCACGTCCTTCACGCAACACCTCGACCTCGACGACGGCCGGGCCGGGTTCCGGGGCCACGGAGAACGAGCCGCTGATCGCGGTCAAATGCGGATGCGAGGAGACCTCGGCGGCGGCTCTGCCGAGCAAGGCGAGCAGATAGCCGCCGTGCAGCTTCGTCCCGATCGTCCACTGTGGATCGAGTTCGGTGTCGAACACCGGGCGCTCGCCCCGGCGGACAAGGGCGGTCGCGGTCTGGAAAGACGCCATGGCCCAAGCTGACATCGTCAAGTTGACGGTGTCAAGTCAATGCTGGCAGCATCACGGCATGGGCGCGAAACGGACGAAGGCGCGGCCGGGCGAAGGGGAGAAGCTGCGGGACGAGATCCTGTGCGCCGCCGACGCCCTGCTCGGCGAGGCGGGGACCGACGAGGCGCTGACGCTGCGTGCCGTCGCGCGCCGGACCGGGGTCTCCACGCCGTCGGTGTACGCCCACTTCACGAGCCGCGACGCCCTGCTGGAGGCCGTCTGCCTGCGGGTATGGGACGAACTCGGGCACCGGATGCGCGAACACGCCGTCGAGGTCGTCGATCCGATGCGCGCGCTCAGCCGGTGCGCCCGGGTGTACGCGCGGTTCGCGCTCGACCATCCGGTGCAGTACCGGGTGCTCCTGATGCGTCCCTCGGGCGGCTCGTCTCCCGGCGCGGTCGCCTGTTTCCGGTATCTCGCCGACGCGACGGCCACCTGCGTGCGGGCCGGGATCCTGCACGGCGAACCGGAGGTCCTCGCGATGGGCCTCTGGTCGGCGATGCACGGCTGCGTGAGCCTGCTGATCGCCCAGCCGGGCTTCGGCTGGCCGGAGGAACCCGAGGCGCTGATCGACACCGTCATCCGGATGGCCGGTCTCGGCACGGCGCTCGCCTGCCGCGTCCCGCGCGACGCCATTCCGCCGAGTGCCGTAGTGGCGGAGGACCTCGACGGGCTGACGGCGGGCTGGGCGGTGCGGGCGAGGCGGACTGGTTAGGCTCTGCGCATGCCCGAGACCCCGACCGCCGACGAGCGGCTCCAGGTGCTCGAAGCCATCACCGACACGTCCCTGGGGAAACTCGGTCAGGACAAGGTGATGGCGACGCTCCTCGCGCGCGTCCGCGAAGTGCTCGGCGTCGACACGGCCACCGTGCTCCGGCTCGACCCGACGGCGCAGCAACTGCAGGCCATGGCCGCCTCCGGGATCGAGGAGGAGGTCTACCAGGACGTCCGGATCCCGGTGGGAGCCGGTTTCGCGGGACGGGTCGCCGAGCAGCGGCGACCGGTGATCATCGACCACGTGGACGCGACCACGGTGGTGAACGCGCTCCTGTGGGAACGGGGGCTGCGCACACTGCTCGGTGTGCCGATGCTGGTCGAGGACGACCTGGTCGGTGTGCTGCACGTCGGAGCGGTGACGGAGCGGGAGTTCTCCGAGACCGACGTCGAACTGCTGCGGCTGGTGGCCGCGCGGCTCGCGCTGGAGGTGCAGATCGAGGTCGCCGCCAGCGATCGCGCGGCCGCGGCGGCGCTCCAGCGGAGCCTGGTGCCCGCCCGGCTGCCCGCCGTCTCCGGGATGAAGTTCGCCGCCCGATACGTCCCCGGGACCGAGCCCGGCGTCGGCGGTGACTGGTACGACCTGTTCCCGTTGCCTGACGGCCGCCTCGGCATCGTGATGGGCGATGTCGCCGGGCACGGCCTCAACGCCGCGGTGATCATGGGACGGCTGCGCAGCGCCCTGCGCGCTTACGCGCTCGAATCGGACGACCCGGCGGAGGTACTGTCCAAACTGGACCGGAAGGTCCAGCATTTCGAGCCGGGGGCGCTGGCCACCGTCGTGTACGGGTCGGTGTCGGCTTCGCGGGAGAGCATCGTGATCTCGCTGGCCGGGCACCTGCCGCCGGTACTCGCGGTGCCCGGTCGGCCGTCGGTGTTCGTCGACACTCCCGTCGATCCACCCATCGGTGTCACCGGGCCGGGGCGCCGGCGAGTGGAGATCGAGCTGCCACCCGGTGGTGTGCTCGCCTTCTATACCGACGGCTTGGTGGAGCGCCGGGACCAGCTGATCGACGTCGGCCTGCAACGGCTCGCCGGTGTGGTCACCGCCGACTCGCCTTCGGTGGTGTGCGCTCGGGTGATGGCCACGCTCGTCGGCAACACGCCGGCGCAGGACGACATCGCCCTCCTCGTGGCGCGGTGCGAACCGAACTGAATCACCGGGCCGGGTGATTGGCGCGGAGGTTCACGGCCGCGAGTTCGACGGTCCTGGCGATCCGCCGCTCCCGGGTTTCCGGCTTCTTCGCCGTCAGGATCCATTCCAGGATCAGCCGTTTCGACGACGGCGGGAACTTCTCGAAATGGGTGCGGGCGGCCTCGTCGGCGTCGAGCCGGGCACGCAGGTCCTCGGGGACGCCGTCGCCGTCCGGCACGACCTGCCAGCGGCCCTTCTCCTTGGCGAGGTCGATCATCGCCTGCCCGCGTTCGGTCATCAGTCCCTCGGCGATCAGCCGGGCGGCCCGCTCGCGGTTGACCCGGCTCCACGAACTCCGGGGGTTGCGCGGAGTGAACCGCAGACGGGAACTCGTCGCGTCGTTCTTGCGGTGCAGCCCGTCGATCCAGCCGAAGCACAGAGCCTGTTCCATCGCCTCTTCGATCCGGATGCTGGGAACGCCGCTGCCCTTGTGGTGGATGACCAGCCAGACCTCCTTCGCGGTCCCGGCGTTCTCGGCCAGCCAAACGCGCCACTCGGCGGGGGAAGCGGCGGTGAAGGTGGTCTCGTCCATGGCCGGATTCCTTTCGTCGTAGGAGTCTGTGACCATCATCGGAAGCAAAGTGCTCACCAAGTGAGCGCTTTTTAAAGGGAGGTGGCCCCGGATGGAGATCTGGGTGAACCCGGCGTGTGCCAAATGCCGGTCCGCGGTGTCGATGCTGGACGAGGCGGGAGCCGAGTACACCGTGCGGAAGTACCTCGAAGAGCCGCCGACGGCGAAGGAACTGAAGGCCGTCCTCAAGCGGCTCGGCCTCGAGCCGTGGGACATCACCCGCACCGCCGAGCCGATCGCGAAGGAACTCGAGGTGAAGACGTGGGGGCGCACCCCCGCCGACCGCGATCGGTGGATCGAGGCACTGGCCACCCATCCGAAGCTGCTCCAGCGGCCGATCATCACCGCCGACGACGGCACGACCGTGGTGGGGCGGACCCCGGAGGCCGTGCGGTCGGTGCTGCCGGGCTGACCGCCCCAAGTACGTGAAGGCCCCCTTCATTGCGCTAGGCGCAATGAAGGGGGCCTTCACGTACTTTCGGGAGACTCAGGTCAGCTTGCGGAAGAAGGCCCGGATGTCGCCCAGCAGCAGATCGGGCGCGTCCTGCGTCGCCCAGTGGCTGCCGCGCTCGAATTCCTGCCAGGACACGATGTTCGAGTGGTCCCGTTCGGCGAAGCGCCGCAGCGGCCGGAAGTCGTAGGCGAAACTCGCCAGTCCGGTCGGCGCGGTCGTCGGCTCGGTGGGGTGCTCGCTGTGCTTGTCCTCGTAGTAGAACCGCGCCGCCGAGGCCGCGGTGTTGGTGAGCCAGTACAGCGTGGCGTTGGTGAGCACGTGGTCGTCGCTCGTCGCCGCCAGCAGTTGCGCGCTCCACGCCAGCTGTCCGGTCGGCGAGTCGGCCAGCGCGTGCGCGAGGTTCTGCGGCGCGCTCTCCTGAAGTTTGGCGTAGCCGGACATGTCGTCGTTGAAGGACTGGAGGAACTGCATGTACTCCAGTTCCTGCTCGGTCATGCCCTCGAACTCCGCCGGGTCGCCGCTGGGGAAGGAGAACAGCTGCGTGACGTGCACGCCGATCACGTGCTCCGCGTCGACACGGCCGACCTCGGGGGCGACGAACGAGCCGGCGTCGTTCCCGTGCGTGCCGTAGCGCTCGTAGCCCAGGCGGCGCATCAGCTCGGCCCAAGCCTGAGCGGTGCGGTATCGGTTCCAGCCCTTCTCCCGCGTCGGGCCGGAGAAGCCGAACCCGGGCAGTGACGGGATGACGACGTGGAACGCGTCGGCCGCGTCGCCCCCGTGAGCACGCGGGTCCGTCAGCTGGTCGATCAGGTCGAGGTACTCGAAGACCGAGTTCGGCCAGCCGTGGGTGAGGATCAGCGGCTTCGCGTCCGGCTCCGGCGAGCGGACGTGCAGGAAATGGATGTTCTGCCCGTCGATCTCGGTGGTGAACTGCGGGTACTCGTTGAGCTTCGCCTCCCACTTGCGCCAGTCGTAGCCCTCGCGCCAGTACGAGACGAGGCGCTGCACGTACTCCAGGGGCACGCCGTACTCCCAGCCCGGCGTGACCGGTCCGCGCTGCACCCCGTCGGTCACCTGGTCGGCGGGCAGTTCGTTCGCCCAGCGGACGCGGGCCAGGCGGTCGGCCAGGTCGTCCAGCTCGGCCTGCGGGACGTCGATGCGGAAGGGCTTGATCTCGGTGTTTTCGTTCATGAGACCAAGATAGGATTCAATTAGGAACATCCCGTTCCTAATGGAGGAGCATCCTGAAAAAATGTTGGAAACTTCGGCGCGACTACTCCGTTTGCTCTCCCTCCTGCAGACTCCCCGTGACTGGACCGGCACCGAACTCGCGGAACGCCTGGAAGTCAGTGCCCGGACGATCCGCAACGACGTCGAGCGGCTGCGCGCGCTCGGCTACCCGGTGGACGCGACCCGCGGTTCGGTCGGCGGCTACCGTCTCGGCGCGGGCGCCGATCTGCCGCCGTTGCTGCTGGACGACGAGGAGGCCGTCGCCGTCGCGATCGGCCTGCGCACCGCGGCGGGCGGCACCATCGCGGGCGTGGAGGAGACGTCGTTGCGCGCGCTCGCCAAGCTGGAGCGGGTGCTTCCGTCCCGGCTGCGCCGCCGGGTGAACGCCTTGCAGGCGTACACGGTCCCGGTTCCGAGGGACGAACCCGGCCCGCGAGTCGCCGCCGAGACGCTCACCGTGCTGACGGCGTGCTGCCGGGACCGTGAGGTGCTGCGGTTCGGCTACCTGACCCACGACGGCTCGGAAAGCGTCCGCAAGGTCGAGCCGTATCGCCTGGTGAACTGGGGGCGTCGCTGGTACCTCGTCGCCTGGGACCTCGACCGCGGAGACTGGCGCACGTTCCGCGTCGACAGGCTGACCCCACGCGTCCCGACCGGTCCGCGGTTCACCGCGCGTGAACTGCCCGAGGACGTCACGGACCGGGTGCGGCGTGGCGTCTCGTCCGCCGCGTGGCGTTACCGGGCCGAGGTCACCGTGCACGCGTCCGCGGAGGAGGTGACCGCGCGGATCAACCCGGCCGTCGGAACGGTGGAGGCCGTCGACGCGAACACGTGCGTCCTGCACACCGGCGCGGACACCATCGAGACCATGGCCGTCCACTTAGGACTGCTCAACCTCCCGTTCCGGGTGACCGAACCCCCGCAACTGGTCGACTACTTGCGGGAGTTGGCCGACCGGTACCGCGACGCGACCGGTTAGCGAGCGAAAGTGGTCAGGAAGCGGTCCCGGAACGCGTCCATCTTCCACACCGGCGCGTTCCGGTCCGGGTTCAGGCCGTCCTGCCAGTCCCAGCCGGCGATCTTGTCGAGTACCGCCTTGTCCCGCGTGACCACCGTGATCGGCACGTCGTGATCCGCGCCCGCGCCGGCGACGATCGGGTTCGGCTGGTGATCGCCGAGGAACACGAGCACGAGATCGTCGCCCCCGTAGGTCTCCACGTACGAGATGAGCGAGTTCAGCGAATAGGCGATCGAGTCGCCGTACGCGCCGCGCACGTTCGCAGGGTCGGTGAACACCTCTTCGGGCGTTTTCCCTTGCGAGGGCATGGGACGGTAGATCGACCCGTCCCCGACGGCGGCCCAGTCGACCAGGCGGGGGAGCGGCGTCCACGGCCAGTGACTGGTGACGAGGTCGATCTCCGCCATCAGCGGCGGACGGTCCGGCCTCGCGCGTTCGGCGCGCTGGAAAGCCGAAAGGGTGAACTGGTCAGGCATCGTGGCGTAGGAGAACGGCGGGCCGCGATACCCGATGGTGCGTGAGTCGTAGTAACGGTCGTAGCCGTAGACCTCGCCTTCCGGCCAGTCCTCGGTATGCGCCGGGACGACACCGACCGTCTCCCAGCCCGCGCGTTTGAACGCACCCCCGAGGGTGAACCGGTCGGACTTCACGAAGTCGTCGTACCGGTGCTGGCTGTCGACCCAGACGCCGGATTGGAACGTCGAGTGCGCCAGCCAGCTCCCCGCGCTCGTCGTCGGCGACGTCAGGAAAGCGCTGCGCGAGCCGTATCCCGCGTTCTTCAGCCGCGCGGTCCCGGCGTCGAGCACCGCGTCGACCTTCGGCGCGATGTCCGAGTCCTGGACGGCCACCCGTCCGTAGCTCTCGACGAAGGTGAACAGCACGTCCTTGCCGCGCAACGCGTTCAGCAGCCCGGAGGCCGGGGTGTCACGGAAGGCATCGACGGCGATTTCTTCGGCGAAGGCCTCCCTGTCCCGGATACCGGCCCGCACCTGGCGGAGGTCGTCGTAGGCGAAGGCGACCGCGCTGCGCGACGCGAACGGCTGTCCCGGAGCGAGTTGCGCGCCGGAGACCGCGCACACCATCCAGAGCACGCTGAGCACGGCCGTCACCCGGGTCGACGCGGTGCGCCGTCCGGCCACCACCCGGCTCAACCGCAGGACGGCCAGCGCCATCAGCACGATCACGACCACGGCCAGGAGCGTCAGCCCGGCGAACGACGCGAGCGCGCCGGCCCGGCCGATCGACGTGCCGAGCAGGTCGACACCGTTGCCGAGCACACCCCAGTCGAACACCGGGTCGAACCGCCGGTTCAGCGCGAGCCCGAAACCGATGTCGATGGCCTTGAGCACGGTCAGGAGCCCGAGGAGCGCGCCGGCCGACACCGCGACGACGCGTCGCGCGCCGTCGCGCAGCATGAGCACGACCGCCACCCCGAGCAGCGCCTCCACCGGCAGCCGCACGAACGCTTCCGGCGTCAGCCCGTCGAGGTCGTCCGGCGCGAGCAGGGCGAACAGCACGAGCACCGCCGACGCGGTCGTCGCCGCGCTGGACGCGATCTCGCGGGCTGTCGTCCGGTCGCCGGGCAGGCCGGCCAGGGCGGGACGCGGGAAAACCGACAAGGCGGGTTCCTTCCGGGGTGGACTGCCTTCATCGGGTTACACGGATGAGGGGCCCCGGCGGTTCAGCCCGAGCGCCACGTGCGCAGCGCCCACCACCAGCTGACGGTGTGCCGCACATGCGCTCCGCCGTCTTCCTCCGGCGGGTCGAGCGACGCTCCGGTGATCTCGCCCAGCCGGGAAAGCCGGTACCGGACGGTGTTCGCGTGGACGTGCAGCGCCGCGGCCGTCTGGTCGAGCCGCCGCCCGTGATCGAGGTAGGCCAGCGCGGTCGAGACGAGTTGCTCATGGAACGGATCGCCTGGCGTCAGCGCGTTCAGCAGGGTGCCTTCGAGCAGCGCGGCGAGCCCCGGGTGAGCGGCGAGCGCGGTCTCCACGGCCAGATCGGCCACCGCGTGCAGGCCGCGGGATCGCGCGGCCGTCGGCAGGGCCATCACGCACAGGGCGTACGTGCCGCGGACTTCGGCGAGCGGCACGGCGGGGGAGGCCACCATGAGCACGTCGCCCCCCAGCGCTGACGGAGTGGGGAGCCGCGGCGCCAGCCCGGCCAGCCGCCCTTCGACCAGGCCGAAGACGCCACCCGTCGCGCCGAGCCGTCGCTCGACGACCCGTGCCTGGTACGGATCTCCGACGTCGGAGAGCAGGCAGTGGTAGCGCCCACCCGGGTTCAGCCCGGCGTTCGCGACTTCCTCGGCCGAAGGCGCCGTCGTGCCGCCGCCCAGCAACCGCCGCAGCAACCGGGCGCGGCTGTCGTGCACCGTGCGGGAGAGTTCGAGCTCGGCCTCGTGATACCCGGCGATGACCTGGCGTTCGAGCGCGCGGGTGTTCCGGTCGAAATCGACCAGTGTCGCCAGCATGACGTCGTCCGGCACCCCGGCCGCCTTGCCGCGTTCGACGGCGATCTCGACCGCGCGGCTGCGGCCAGCCTGCACCCCGCGCAGCAGAGCGGCGAGCGGCACGCCCTGCGCGGCCCTGTCCGCGCCGAGCACGGCGGCCGCGGCGTAGTCCTGCTCCCCGGCTCCGCCCTGCCGGTCGAAGGAGGCGAGCCCGGCCGCGAGCACGATCGCGACGTGCCGCCGGTTCTCGCCCACCGGCAACCGCGCCACTTCGGGCGACTCCGCGCGGGCTGCCCGGACCACTTCGTCGACGACGGCGGCGTCGGCCGCCATCTCGGCCAGCAGGTCGTGGAGCGACCGGTGCGCCATCGCCACCGCCTTCCCGCGCGGATTGTGCGCGGTGCACAACGAAGCCGGCGGTCCTTGGCGACCGTCCCCTACCGAGGGTGTCCGGCCGGTTGGTTTCCTGTGAGCTACCGAAAGGTAACAGGCCCTCGCCGAAAGGTGCGCCCGATGCGGAAACGCCGGTTGCTGAACACCGTCCTCGTGACCTGCCTGGCCGCGGCACTGGGCTCGGCCCCCGCCGCCGCGGCGGACGACGGCCTGCGACAGGTCCTCTTCGTCGGCAACAACTGGGAGGGGACCGCGGACATCATCGCGCCCTCCGGCGACTACGCGAAGATCGCGCGCGTGAACATGGTGCCGGACAAGGACGAACGGCTCACCGAGATCTACCTGAACCCGATCAAGCTCGCGTTCTTCCTCGGCATCCGCAACGGCGTCGGCGAGGGACACGACCAGCTCGTCGACGACCTCTACACGACCCCGGACGGCCGCGCGGTCGTCGCGTCCCGTCCGAGCTTCGCCGACGTCGTGTCGATCGACCTCGCCACCGGCCGGGTCAACTGGCGGTTCCCGGTGTCGGGTTTCCGGTCCGACCACATGGCGGTGTCGCCGGACGGCCGCAGCATCGCGGTATCGGCTTCGACGTCGAACACCGTCCACGTGCTCGACATCGAGACCGGACGGCAGCTCGGCTCGTTCAAGACCGGGGACAAACCGCACGAGAACACCTACACCGACGGCGGCCGCTACCTCTGGAACAGCTCGATCGGCGAGGTGAACACCGCGCTCGACGCGCCGTGGCAGGACTTCACCAAGGGCGACCGGAAGCTCACCGTGGTCGACGCGAAGACCTTCCAGCAGGTCAAGGTGATCGACATGCGCCCGCGCCTGGACGCCTTCGGGCGCAGCGACCTCTCCGACGCCGTCCGGCCGGTGGCGTTCACCCCGGACGAGTCGAAGCTGTACTTCCAGGTGTCCTTCTTCAACGGGCTCCTCGAATACGACGTCGCCACCGACCGGATCACCCGGTCGAAGACGTTGCCGAAGAACCCGGACACCAGTGAGGACCGCACGACCTGGGTCAACGATTCGCGTCACCACGGGCTCTCGATGAGTCCCGCGGGCGACAAGCTCTGCGTCGCCGGGACGATGGACGACTACGCGACCATTGTGGACCGCTCGAGCCTGCGTGAGGCACAGCTCGTCACGGCGGCGAAGCCCTACTGGGCGACCGTCAGCGGTGACGGAAGGCATTGCGTCATCTCGGAAAGCGGCTCGGACCAGGTGACCGCGATCGACTTCGCGACCGGCGCGAAGGTGAAGTCCGTCCCGGTCGGCGACCACCCGCAGCGCATCCGGATCGGCCACGTGCGCACCGGTACTCTGCGCGGGTGAGCGAAGAGATCTGGGCGGCCCTCGGTGCGACATCCCTCGAAGAGGTGCGGCGGCGTGCCGCGGTGATCGACGCGATCACCGAGATCACGCCGGTCGAGGTGGACGGCGCGGAGCGGTTCGCCTGGAACGACTGCGGCGGGCAGTCGGCCGTCTGGTACTTCACGCCGGACAAGCAGGCGCTGCTGCTGACCTTCGACCACGAGACGGACTTGAACCTGTACGCCGAAGAGGACTACTCGGTGCAGGAGGCGCTTTACGGCGGCGTTCCCGAAAACCTCGTCGCGTTGGTGCGGAACCGCCCCGAGAACTACGAGTCGCTGAACCTCGTCGACGCGGGGACGGGAGCGTCGATCCACTACGCCGGTGGCGTGTTCTGGTTCGACGGCGAGCGGTGGGCGCAGGCCGAAGGCTTCCTGGAGCACTGCCGCCGGGAGGACCTGGACCCGCTGAGCGAGTCGGGGTTCGAATACTGCGTCGGCCACTACCGGTTCGGCGAGGAATTCACCCCCGAGGCGATCGTCGAGGAGCGGGCCGCCGACGGCTGGTACGAAGACGACGACGCGAAACGGGCCGAGGCGCTGGCCGAGATCCGCGAGATCTTCGCGCGGCTCGGCTGAGGAGTCCGCTCAGCGCACGATCTTGGCTCCGTTGTGGCACCGTTCCGGGAATGAGTCTGCTCCTGGGTCCGTTGCTGCGCCACGTCGACGAGACGTCGGCGACGGTGTGGGTCGAGACCACCACCGCGAGTGAGGTCGAGGTACTCGGCACGTCCGCGAGGACGTTCGAGATCAAGGGCCACCACTACGCCCTTCTGGTGCTGACGGGTCTCGAACCCGGCTCGTGCGTCGAATACGAAGTGCGCGTGGACGGCGAGAAGGTGTGGCCTCTGGCCGATTCCGGGTTCCCGCCGAGCCGGATCCGGACGCTGCCCGAGCAGGAGTCGCGGGTCCGGCTCGTGTTCGGCTCGTGCCGCAAACCGCATGAAGGAAAGGCCTTCGGCCCCGACGCGCTGGCCGCGTACGCCCACCGGATGGCGGCGGGCGAGGAAACCGAATGGCCGCAGGCGCTGCTGATGCTGGGTGACCAGGTCTACGCCGACGAGACCACCGACGAGACCCAGGAGTGGCTGTCCCGGCGCCGCGACATCTCCGAGCCGCCGGGCACGGAGGTGAAGGATTTCGAGGAGTACACCCACCTCTACCTCGAAGCCTGGGGTGAGCCGTCGATCCGGTGGCTGCTCTCCACCGTGCCCACGTCGATGATCTTCGACGACCACGACGTCCGCGACGACTGGAACACCTCGCACACCTGGCGGGAGCGGATGCGCGCGCAGCCGTGGTGGCGGGAGCGCCTGCGCGGGGCGATCATGTCGTACTGGGTCTACCAGCACCTGGGGAATCTCGGCCCCGCGGAACTCGCCGAGGACCCGACGTTCCAGAAGGCCATCACCTCCGGCGGTGACAACGCCGGCCTGCTCGTCGCGTTCGCCGACGAGGCCGACGACGACCGCGACGGCACCAAGGGCGCGCGATGGAGTTACCGGCGCGATTTCGGTGCCGTGCGGTTGCTGGTCATCGACACCCGGGCGGGGCGGATTTTGGCAGGCGGCGCCCGGTCCATGGTCGACGACGACGAGTTCGACTGGATCGAAGACAACGCCGCCGACGCCTGCGACCACCTGCTCATCGGCTCCTCGCTGCCGTGGCTGCTGCCGCCGGTGATCTCCCACCTCCAGTCGCTCAACGAACGGGCCTGCGCGCGCCCCGGGTGGCGGGGGCGGCTCGCGGAGAAGATCCGCCAAGCCGCGGACCTCGAACACTGGGCGTCGTTCCGGGCGTCGTTCGACCGGTTGTCCGCGATGATCGCCCGCGAGGGACGCCGGGACGAGCCGCCCGCCACCATCGCGGTGCTTTCGGGCGACGTCCATCACGCCTACATCGCCGAGGCGCGCTATCCGGAGCCCGTGACCTCGACCGTCTTCCAGCTCACCTGCTCCCCGGTCCACAACGCCATGCCGCGCCCGCTCCGGCTGGCGTTCGCCGCCACCTGGTCGTCCCCGATGGCGGCGATCGCGCGCCGCTGGGCCCGCCGCGGCGGCGTCGCACCCGATCCGCTGACCTGGTCCAAGGTGTCCGGGCCGCATTTCGGCAACGTCATCGCCACGGTCGAGACCGAGGGCCGGGCGTGCGTCACGACGATCGAACAGGCCATCGGCGACGGACTGGTCGAAGTGGCAAGACGGAGGCTGGCCTGAGCCCGTTCCACGCTGGGTAATATCGGCGCGTGACAACCTCTGCCGAAACACTCGAGTTCCAGTCGGAGGCACGTCAGCTGCTCCAGCTGATGATCCACTCGATCTACTCGAACAAGGACACCTTCCTGCGGGAACTGGTGTCCAACGCCTCCGACGCACTGGACAAACTCCGCCTCGAAGCGTTCCGCGACAAGGACCTCCAGGCGGACACCGACGATCTCCACATCGAGATCGCGACCGACCCCGAAAACCGCACCCTCACCGTGCGGGACAACGGAATCGGGATGAGCCGGGACGACGTCGTGGCGCTGATCGGCACGATCGCGAAATCCGGCACCGCCGAATTCCTGAAGAAACTGAAGGAGACCAAGGATTCCGCGGCTTCGCAGGATCTGATCGGCCAATTCGGCATCGGCTTCTACGCCAGCTTCATGGTGGCCGACAAGGTCACGCTGCTGACCCGCCGCGCCGGATCGGACGAGGGCGTCCGCTGGGAGTCCGAGGGCGAGGGCACGTACACCATCGAGACGGTGCCGGACCTGCCGCAGGGCACGTCGGTCGTCCTGCACCTCAAGCCCGAGGACACCGAAGACCAGCTCTTCGACTACGCCTCGGCCACGAAGATCAAGCAGATCGTCAAGAAGTACTCGGACTTCATCACCTGGCCCATCCGGATGACCGAGGGCGAAGAGGTCGTCACGGTCAACTCGATGAAGGCGCTGTGGGCCCGCTCGTCCAGCGACGTCACCGAAGACGAGTACAACGAGTTCTACAAGCACGTCGCCCACGACTGGAACGACCCGCTGGAGACGATCCGGCTCCAGGCCGAGGGCACCTTCGAGTACCAGGCGCTGCTGTTCCTGCCGGGCCACGCGCCGCTCGACCTGTTCATGCGGGAGCGCAAACGCGGCGTCCAGCTGTACGTGAAGCGCGTCTTCATCATGGACGACTGCGAAGCACTGATGCCGGAGTACCTGCGCTTCGTGAAGGGTGTCGTCGACGCCCAGGACCTTTCGCTGAACGTCTCGCGCGAGATCCTGCAGCAGGACCGGCAGATCCAGCTGATCCGCCGTCGCCTGGTCAAGAAGGTCCTGTCGACGGTCAAGACCCTGATGGCCGACGAGAACCCGTACAAGTACGAGACGTTCTGGAAGGAGTTCGGCCGCGCCGTCAAGGAAGGCCTGCTGGACGACCACGAGAACCGCACCGCGATCCTCGACATCTGCTCGTTCGCCTCGACCAACGATCCGGAGAAGCTCACGTCGCTGCGTGAGTACGTCGAGCGGATGAAGGACGGCCAGGAACACATCTACTACCTGACCGGCGAGTCGCGGCAGAGCATCGAGAACTCCCCGCATCTGGAAGCCTTCAAGGCCAAGGGTTACGAGGTGCTCGTGCTCACCGACCCGATCGACGAGATGTGGGTCGACGCGGTCCCGGGCTTCGAGGAGAAGCAGTTCCAGTCGGTCGCGAAGGGCGAGGTCGAACTCGATTCCGACACCACCGACGAGCAGAAGGAAGAGTTCTCCGGGCTGCTGACCTGGCTGACGAAGTCGCTCGCGGACCAGGTCAAGGAGGTCCGGCTCTCGTCACGGCTGACGACGTCGCCCGCCTGCATCGTCGGCGACACGAACGACGTCACCCCGACGCTGGAGAAGATGTACCGCGCGATGGGCCAGGAAATGCCGCAGATCAAGCGGATCCTGGAACTCAACCCGGGCCACCCGCTGGTCTCCGGGCTGCGCTCCTCGTTCACCGAAAAGGGCGAGTCCGAGGGCCTCGCCGAGACCGCCGAACTGCTGTACGGCATGGCTTTGCTCGCCGAGGGCGGTGAACTGGGCGACCCGTCCCGCTTCACGAAGCTGCTGGCCACGCACCTCCAGAAGACTCTGTAGGGGCTGAAGGGGACTTTCCCCGCATAAGACGCCACGAAGGGGCCCTTCACCGCATCGCATGTGGTGAAGGGCCCTTTCAGCCCGTTACGGCCGGGTCTTCCAGAGCACCAGCACGAAGTACGGCGTCCCGACCATCGCGATGACCAGGCCCGCCGGGATCTGGGCCGGCGCGATGACCGTCCGCCCGAGGGTGTCCGCGACGCTCACCAGCAGCGCCCCGAGCGCCGCGGCCACCGGGAGCACCCGGCCGTGCCGTCCTCCGACGAGCGAACGCGCCAGATGCGGCGCGACCAGCCCGACGAACGCGACCACGCCGATGGCGGACACGGCGGTGGCCGCCAGGATCCCGGAGGCGGCCAGCACGATCAGCCGCGACCGTTCGACGCGCATCCCGAGCACGCGCGGGGTGTCCTCGTCGAGGGCGTGCAGATCCAGTTCGCGGTGCTTGATCCACAGCAGCGGCGTGAGCGCGAGGAGCG
Organism: Amycolatopsis lurida; assembly: GCF_900105055.1. Taxonomy (NCBI): domain Bacteria; kingdom Bacillati; phylum Actinomycetota; class Actinomycetes; order Pseudonocardiales; family Pseudonocardiaceae; genus Amycolatopsis; species Amycolatopsis lurida. Next base: position 2,625,249 of record NZ_FNTA01000004.1, on the reverse strand, counting down.
CCAGCGCCACCGGCGCGACCTGTTCCAGCGTGCGGCCGTAGGTCGACCCCGAAAGCCAGGTCAGCGCCTTGGCCGAGTTCCACGGGTCGGAGACCACGATCAGCAGCGTGATCAGCGCCATCCCGGCCGACCAGACCGCGATGCCGATGATCACCAGCCGGTCCGAATCCAGCCCCGACCGCCAAGCCAGCCCGTAGACCAGCGCGAACACGACGGCCGCGCCGACACCGGCGGCACCGGCGATCGACCAGGCGCCGACCGTGGGGACGATGGTGATCAGCGTGATCGCGCCGAGCCCGGCCCCGGCGGTGATGCCGAGCAACCCCGGTTCGGCGAGCGGGTTGCGGCTGACCGACTGGATCCCGCAGCCCGAGACCGCCAGCGCGGCCCCGGCGAGCAGCGCGGCCAGCACCCGCGGAAGTCGTTGGTCCAGCACGAAAGTCAGCGCGGTGCCGGTGTTGCCGGTGACCCAGTTCGCGAGGTCGCCGAGCAGCACCATGCGGTCGCCCAGCATCAGGCCCACCAGCGGGACGACGGCGAGCAGCGCCACCAGGACGACGGAAATGGCCACGAGGCGCCGGGTCGATCCGGCGACGCCGACCCGCCCGGCCGGAGCCGGACGACGTGAGCCGCTGCCCCGCCCGCGCCGCGCCAGCCACACCATCACGACGGCGCCGACGATCGTGGTCACCACGCCGGTCGGCACCCGCACGGCGGCGGCCGAGCCCATGATCGCCCGCAGGACGACGTCGGCGCCGAGCACCGTCACCACGCCGACCAGCCCGGACACCGGCAGCAGAGCGCGATGTTTGGCGATCGGCAGCAGCAGCCGCGTGATCACCGGCGCACTCAGCCCGACGAATCCGACCGGTCCGGCGACGGTCACCGCCGCGGCGGTCAGCGCGACGGTCAGCACGACCGCGCCGACCCTGGTCCGGCGCACCCGCAGGCCGAGCACGGTCGCGTTGTCGTCGCCGAGGGCGAGGACGTCGAGTTTCCGGCCCATCGCGATGAGCGCCGCCACGGCGAGCACCACGATCGGCGTCATCTGGGCGGTCGCGCGCAGATCGGAGACGGTGAGCGAACCACTGCCCCAGGCGAACAGCCCGGACGTCTCCTGCTCGAACATGAGCAGCATCAGGATGGTCACCGACTGGAGCGCCAGCAGTACGGCCGAGCCGACGAGCACCAGCCGCGGACTCGCCGAACCGCCGCCCGCCAGTCCCAGCACGATGACGGCCGCGGCGAGCCCGCCCGCGAACGCCGCCCCGCCCACCGGCACGAGCGGCAGCGAAAGCCCGAACGCGGAAATGGCCACCACGGCGCAATGCGCGCCCGCGTTGACCGCGAGCGTGTCGGGCGAGGCGAGCGGGTTCCGTGCGACGGACTGCATTCCCGCGCCCGCGACGCCGAGCGCGACCCCGAGCAGCAACGCGGCGAGCAGCCGGGGGACGCGCGAACCTTCGAGTACCGCGAGGGTCTGCGCGTCGCCCTGGCCGAAGATCGCCTTCACCACGTCCAGCGGGCCGGACGTCGAGGTGCCCTGGGTCAGGTGGACGCCGGCGAGGACGACGATGAGCACCACCAGCCCCGCCGACACCACCGCGGTGCGCACGGCTTGCGGCGCACGCAGTTCCTTGATCATCAGGCGGTGATGGCCTTCACGATCTGGTCGGCGGTCATGATGACCGACTTCGGCCCGCCGAAGGTCCAGGTGCCGGCCTCCAGCTTGTGGATCTTCTTCGAGACCACGAACGGCAGGCGCTGGTAGACGGCGTTCTGCGCGAGCCCGGTGGTGAAGACGTCCTCTTCGGCCGCGCTGTAGAACAGCACGGTCTTCGGGTCGGTGAGCGCGGTCAGTCCTTCGACGTCGGTCTGGCCGAGACCCCACTGCGGGTCGACCTTGCCGGTCCAGGCGTTCTTCAGGCCGACGGCCTCGGCGGTGTCGGAGACCAGCGAGCCCTTGCCGAACGGGCGGATGCTGACGGTGCTGCCTTCGAGGTAGCCGTCGGCCATCAGGAACGGCGTGCCCGCGACGCCCTTGGCCTCGACGGCCTTCTTGCCCTCGGCGAGTTTGGCGTCCATTTCGGACAGTTGCTTGTCCGCTTCGGACTCCTTGCCGACCGTCTTCGCGATCAGCTTGAAGTCCTCGCGCAGGCGGTCGAAGTTGCGGCTCGCGTCGCTGGCCTTGGTGACCACGACCGGCACGTACTTCTCGATCTGCGGCACCAGCGTCGAGTCGCGCTCCTCGGCCATGATGACGACGTCGGGGTTCAGCCCGACGATCGCGTCGACACTGGGCTCGTTGCGCTTGCCGACATCCTTGACCTCGGCGGTCAGCGGGGCGGCCTTGTCCCAGACGTTGTAGCCCGCGACGTCCGCGGCGCCGACCGGCATGACCCCGAGCGACGCGACCATCTCGGCCTCGCCCCATTCGAGCGCGACGACTCGCTTGGCCGGGGCCTTGAGGTTGACGGCCTTCCCGCGCGCGTCGGTCACGGTGACCGGTCCGCTCGCGGCGGCGGTGTCGCTCGGCGCGACGGCGGCGTTCTCGGTGGTGCCGCAGGCGGACAGCAGCAGGGCCGTCGCCGCGACAAAGGCGGCAGGGGTCAGCAAACGCATGGTTCTTCCTGGATTTCTCAGGCGGGCCTGGGCGAATGCCGCCCGAGTGGCCTGCAGTGGATCGCGCCCGTCACCGGGTCGTTCGCGACGTGGACGGTGACGCCGTAGGCCTGGGAGAGGTGCTCGGTGGTGAGCACCTGCCCGATGTCACCCGTGGCCACGATGGTTCCCTCGCTCAGCAGCACGACCTCGTCGGCGATGATCGCCGCGTGGTCGAGGTCGTGCAGCACCACGCCGACCGCGACGCCTTCGTTGGCCAGATCGCGGACGACGTCGAGGATCTCGACCTGATAGCGCAGGTCGAGATGGTTGGTGGGCTCGTCGAGCAGCAGCACGGAAGTCTGCTGGGCGAGACAGGACGCGAGCCAGACACGCTGGAGCTCGCCGCCGGAGAGCTCGTCGACGCCGCGTTCGGCCATGGGGGTCACCCCGGTCAGCTCCATCGCGCGGCGGATCGCGGCGGCGCCGTCGACGTCGACCCCGCGCCAGCCCGAGCGGTACGGGTACCGGCCGTAGGAGACGACGTCGCGGACCGAAACGCCGCTCGGCGTGGGCCGGTGCTGGGTCAGCAACGTGACCCGCCGGGCGAATTCCTTACCGGACAACGCGTTCCCGCCCCAGACGGCGCGTTCCCCGAGGCGGACGCCGCCTTCGCGGGGCTTGTGCAGCCGCGCCAGCGAACGCAGGAGCGTCGACTTGCCGGAGCCGTTCGGCCCGACCAGCGCGGTCACCACGCCGGCGCGCAGCGACAAGGACACGCCGTCCACCACGGCCCGCTCTTGGTGCGCGAGCACCAGGTCATGGCCGGTGAGCAGCGCGTCTTCCGTAGACATGAGGGGAGCCTAACCTAAGGTCGGGCCGGTACCCATGTCACGAGAGACACAGAGCGCGGGGTGATTGTCCGGTTACCGGAGCTGAAGGACGCTTTCACCGCATGCGACGCGACGAAGGCGCCCTTCACCGCGCGAGATGCGGTGAAAGCGTCCTTCAGCCCCTCGCGAGCTCTCGCCGCCGCCTGGCCAGCCGCTTCCCGACGATCCCGTGCCGCGGTCCGAACAGGTACACCAGCGTGAACCCGGCACCCTGGACCAGCACGATCATCCCGCCGGACGCGGTGTCGAGGTGATAGCTCAGGTACAGCCCGGTCACCGCCGCGAGCACCGAGAACGACGGCGCGATCACCAGCATGCGGCCGAACCGGTCGGTCAGCAGGTACGCCGTCGCGCCGGGGATGATCAGCATCGCCACCACGAGGATCACACCGACCACCTGCAGCGCCACCACCGCGGTCAGCGCGAGCAGCCCGAGCAGCGCGGCGCCGAGCACCCGCGGGTTCAGCCCGATGGCGTGCGCGTGCGTGGGATCGAAGGCGTACAAGGTGAAATCGCGGCGTTTGAGCACCAGCAGGGTGAGCGTGATCGCGCCGAGGACGCCGATCTGGATCAGGTCCGAGGTGTCGACGCCGAGCAGGTTGCCGAAGATGATGTGGTTCAGGTCGGTCTGGCTCGGTGTCACCGAGATCAGCACGAGCCCCAGCGCGAACAGCGTGGTGAACACGATGCCGATCGCGGCGTCCTCCTTGACGCGGCTGGTGTCGCGGACGACGCCGATCAGCGCCACGGCGAGGAAACCGAAGACGACGGCGCCCAGCGCGAAGGGCGCGCCGAGAACGTAGGCGAGCACGACGCCGGGCAGCACGGCGTGTGAGACCGCGTCGCCCATGAGCGACCAGCCGATCAGCACCAGCCAGCAGGAGAGCACCGCGCAGACCGCCGACGCGATGACCGTGGACGCCAGCGCCCGCACCATGAAGTCGTAGCTCAGCGGTTCGAGGAACAGGTCGTACAGACTCACGCGAGTTCTTCTTCCCGTTGCAGGACGTCGAGTCCGAAGGCCAGCGCGAGATTTTCGGGCCGGAGCACCTCGCCGGGGGAGCCGTGCGCGAGCACCTTGCGCATCAGCAGGATCGCCTCGTCGGCAAGGCCGGGCAGCGCGTGCAGGTCGTGCGTGGAGATCAGGACCGCGGCGCCGTCGGCCGCGAGTTCCTTGAGCAGCCGGGTGATCGTGGCTTCCGACCGCTTGTCCACACCGGCGAACGGCTCATCCAGCAGGAGGACGCGGGCGTCTTGGGCGATACCGCGCGCGACGAACGCGCGTTTGCGCTGTCCGCCGGACAACCGGCCGATCTGGCGTCCGGCGAGTTCGGTCAGCTCCACCCGCTCCAGCGCGTGGTCGACGGCTTCGTGGTCGGCGCGGCGCGGACGCCTGGTGAAGCCGAGACGCCCGTAGCGGCCGGTCATCACGACATCCCGCACCGACAACGGGAACGACCAGTCGACGTCCTCGCTCTGCGGCACGTACCCGATCACGCCGGTCTTGCGGGCGCGGGCGGGGGTGCCACCGTCGATCGACACCGTGCCGGTGTCCGGCCGGACCATGCCCATGATGGTCTTGAACAGCGTCGACTTGCCGGAGCCGTTCATCCCGACCAGTCCGCAGACGTGCCCGTGTTCGAGCGTGACGTCGACACCGTCGAGCGCGAGGACGTCGCCGTAGTGGACGGTGACGTCCTCGACGCGGATCGCGGCCGTCACGGCTTCGCTCCGGTGAGGGCCGCGACGATCGTCTTCGAGTCGTGGCGGATGAGGTCGAGGTAGGTCGGCACCGGGCCTTCGGGACCGGACAGGGAATCTACGTACAGGACGCCACCGAACGCGGCACCGGTCGCGGAGACGACCTGCTGCATCGGGGCGTCGGAGACGGTCGACTCGCAGAACACCGCGGGGACCTTGTTCTGCTTGACGAATTCGATGGCGCGGGTGATCTGCTGCGGCGTGGCCTGCTGTTCGGCGTTGACCGCCCAGATGTACCGCTCGGTGAGGCCGGTGTCGCGCGCTAGATAGGAGAAGGCGCCTTCGCAGGTGACCAGCGCTCGCTCGTTCTGCGGCAGCCCGCTCAGCGCAGCCGTCATCTCGTCCCGCACCTCCTTCAGTTTCGCCTTGTAGGCGTCGCCATTGGACTTGAACACGGCGGCGTCGCCGGAGGAGAGCTCGCTGAACGCCTTCACCATGTTGTCCACGTAGATACCCACATTCGTCGGAGACATCCACGCGTGCGGGTTCGGCTTTCCCTGATAGGCGTCTTCGCCGATGGCGATGGGCTGGACACCCTCGCTGACCACCTTGTGCGGGGCGTCGCTCTCCTTGACGAACCGGGCGAACCACGCCTCCAGGTTCAGTCCGTTGTCGAGGATCAGGTCGGCCTTCGCGGCCTTCTTGATGTCGTCCGGGGTGGGCTCGTAGCCGTGGATTTCGGCGCCGGGTTTGGTGATCGACTCGACCCGGAGCTTGTCGCCCGCGACGTTCGAGGCGATGTCCGCCAGGACCGTGAACGTGGTCAGCACGACCGGCCGCTTGTCGTCGGTCCCGCCGGCGGGACCGCTGCAAGCGGACAGGACGAGTGCGGACGCCGCCAGCGCGCACACGGTCTTGCGCAGATTCGCCATTCCGCGAGTTTAGAGTTCGGTGCGCCGAACTTCCAACTCTCGTGTGCCTTAAATCTCCGTCGCCGTCCGGTCCCGTTCCCGCACGGTCTCCAGTAGCAGCTGGGAGACATCACGCACGGTGACGTTCTCACCACGCTTCTCGCTCTGTCGCTGGACGAGGCCGTCGTTCAGCATCACGCGGCAGAACGGGCACCCGGTGACGATGGTTTCGGCGTCCGTGCCGAGGGCTTCGTCGACGCGCTCGAGGTTGATGCGCTTGCCGATCTGCTCTTCCATCCACATTCGCGCGCCGCCGGCACCGCAGCAGAGCGAGCGGTCGGCGTGCCGGGGCATCTCGCTGAGCGTGGCGCCCGTCGCGCCGACGAGTTCGCGCGGCGGCTCGTAGACCTTGTTGTGGCGGCCGAGGTAACACGGGTCGTGGTAGGTCACCGGGCCGGCGTCGACCGGTTTGACCGGCGTCAGCCTGCCCGCGCGGACGAGCCGGTTCAGCAGTTGCGTGTGGTGCAGGACCTCGTAATGCCCGTCCAGTTGCGGGTATTCGCGGCCGAGGGTGTTGAGACAGTGCGGGCAGGTGGTGACGATCTTGCGGGTGCCCGGTTCGCGGCCCTCGAACACCGCGTTCAGCGTCTCGACGGTCTGCTGCGCGAGCATCTGGAAGAGGAACTCGTTGCCGGAGCGGCGCGCCGGGTCGCCGGTGCAGGACTCGTCGGTGCCGAGGATCGTGTACTTCACCCCGGCGAGATGCAGCAGTTCGGCGGTGGCGCGGACGGTCTTGCGGGCGTTGTCGTCGAAAGCGCCCGCGCAGCCGACCCAGTAGACGTACTCGACGTCGCCGGCGAGTTCGCCGTCGAAGATCGGCACTTCGAAGCCGAGGTCCTTCGTCCACGCGAGTCGATCGGAGTTGTTCTGGCCCCAGGGATTCCCCTTGGTTTCGAGGTTCTTGAACAGCACGCCGAGTTCGCTCGGGAAGGCCGACTCGATCATCACCTGGTAGCGGCGCATGTCCACGACGTGGTCGACGTGCTCGATGTCGACCGGGCATTGTTCGACGCAGGCACCGCACGTGGTGCACGACCAGAGGACGTCCGGATCGATGACGCCGAAGTCCTCCTTGGTGCCGACCAGGGGACGTTCTTCGGGCGCTTCCTTGTCGTCCAGGATGTACGGCGCCTTCTCGAAGAGGTGGTCGCGCAGATCCATGATCAACAGCTTGGGGGACAAGGGTTTCCCGGTGTTCCAGGCCGGGCACTGCGACTGGCAGCGGCCGCATTCGGTGCAGGTGGCGAAGTCGAGCATGCCCTTCCAGGTGAAGTCCTCGATCTTGCCGCGGCCGAACGTGTCGTCCTCGCCCGGATCCTCGAAGTCGATCGGCTTGCCGCCCGATTCCATCGGCAGCAACGGGCCGAGCGCGTCCGGAAGCCGCTTCGCCGTGACGTTGACCGGCGCCAGGAAGATGTGGAGGTGCTTGGAGTAGAGCACGATCGACAGGAACGCCAGCATCACGCCGATGTGCAGCAGCAGCCCGACCGTCTCCAGCGGTTCGGTGATCGACGGGCCCAGCGGCTCCAGGAGTTCGCCCACGCCAAGGGAAACCCACGCGCCCGACTCGTACGGGAAGACGCCGACCGCGGCCGAGGCGCCCCGGAAGAGGAACATCGTCCAGATCACGTTGAAGATCATGAACAGGATCAGCCAGGCACCGCCGGTGTGCGACCCGAAGAACCGTGATGCCCGGTCTTTCCGTTCGGGTGCCTGCCGGATCCGGATGACCGCGAAGACCGCCAGCGAGACGAGCACCGCGACCGCGATGAAGTCCTGAAGGAAGCCCAGTACCGCCCAGTGCCCGATGAGCGGGATGTGGAAGTCGTGGTCGAACAGGGCGCCGTACGCCTCGACGTAGACGGACCCGAGGATCACGAAACCCCAGAACGTGAAGAGATGCGCGAGCCCGGGGACGGACCACTTGAGCAGTTTGCGCTGCCCGAAGACCTCGGCCAGATGCGTTTTCGCGCGGACGGCCATGACGTCGGAGCGCTTTTCGTCCGGCTGACCGGAGCGGATCAGCTTGTAGAGCCAGACGGCGCGGCGGGCGGCGAAAGCGAGACCGGCGACGGTGATGAGCAGACCGAGGATGAGACGAACGAGCACGAGTCCTCCGGGGGAGAATCGGCTCAGTGAGAGCCGGTGTAGTACCGGCACGCCTTGCAGGCGTACCGCATTTTGGCCACTCGCCACCGTTTTCGGTAGGCCTCGAGATGTCCCGGCCGTGGCGGATGCACGCCGAGCCTGCGGTGACGGCGGATCCGCCGTCCCGTTTCGAAGAGTTCGGTCGCCAGCCCGAGATAGGCGCGTCTGAGCGCGATACCCGGCTCCGCCGCGAGAGTGTCCCGGCAGAATCGGTGCAGCAGGGCGAGATCCGGGAGGCCGGGGGACGTCACGCCTGGCAGGTGTTCGACGACGCCGAGGCCGGGATGCCCTGGCGGAACGGAGAATCTCGCGGGAAGTCCACAATGGACACAGGTGAGCGTGCAGCTCAGACATCGGGTGACGTGGCGGATTCGCCGTTCGCGCCGATCTTCGTCGATCGTTTCGCGAACGTGCCACCCCATGGAGCCTCCCAAGACCGTGGTGTGTCCTGTGTCACTCTCAATACTGGAGAGTAGGGCTCGCCCCGGTGGTGCGACAGGTCCAACCGGATGGCTTGAGAGCCGCCGGTCGGCGTAACCCTCCGCTCGCAATCAGTCACCTGGTTGCGGGAGGGATCGGGCGCAAGTAGGTGACTAATCGCGGGGAGCACCGTGACCCACTCGTAGCCGAAAACGACCCGCTCCCCGTCACGCGCTGGTTATAGTCCTGACCCGGGGTAATGGGGGAGGGAACGACGGCGATGAGCGGGTTCGTCACCGCGGCTCTGGGGTTCCCGGCCGTGCTCTTCAGCTTCCTGCTGATCGTGGTGATCGGCTATTGGCTGCTGGCCCTGCTCGGCGCTGTCGACGTCGATGACTTCGACGGCGGCGACGGGCTCCTGGCGGGCTTCGGCGGGGTCCCCTTGTCCCTTTCGCTCTCTTCACTGATCGCATTCACCTGGTTCGCCAGCCTGGCAGGGACGGTTCTACTCGATGACCTGGAGCTTTCGACACCATCGAGGATCGGGCTCGGGATCGGCGTGCTCGTCGTCGCGCTCCTACTCGGCACACTCGGGACGAGGGTGATCGTGGTGCCGCTTCGTCGCGTCTTCGGTCCCGCCAAGGAACCGAGCAGAAGAGATTTCGTCGGCAGGGCCGCGGTCATCCGCACCTCGTCGGTCACCCATGACTTCGGCCAGGCCGAAGTCGCCGCCGCCGACGGGTCCACGGCCATTGTGGACGTTCGTCAGGCAGGCGAAGGCAACCTCACGGCGGGCAGCCGCGTAGTTCTCTATGACTACGACCCCGAACGCGAGTTCTTCTGGGTCGAGTCCTTGGACATCTGAAGCAGAAAAGGAACACTATGGGTGCCATCAGCGTGGGGGCCGGCGTACTGATCGCCGTGATAGTTGTCATCCTCCTGGTCTTGCTCTTCACGATCACCAGGTTGTTCAAAAAGGTGCCGCAGGGTAAGGCGCTGATCATCTCGAAGGTCCGCCGTGTCGACGTGACGTTCACCGGCGCGATCGTCCTGCCCGTGCTGCACAAGGCCGAGATCATGGACACCTCGGTCAAGGCCATGGAGATCACCCGGACTGGCCGCGAGGGCCTGATCTGCCGGGACAACATCCGCGCCGACATCCGGATCTCGTTCTTCGTGCGGGTCAACAAGACCGTCGAGGACGTCATCAAGGTCGCGCAGGCCATCGGCACCGAACGCGCCAGCGACGAGGCGACCCTGCAGGAGCTGTTCAACGCCAAGTTCTCCGAGGCGTTGAAAACCGTCGGCAAGCAACTCGACTTCGTGGACCTCTACACCAAACGCCACGAATTCCGCGACCAGATCATCCGCGTCATCGGCACCGACCTCAACGGGTACAGCCTGGAGGACGCGGCCATCGACTACCTCGAGCAGACGCCGATGGCGCAGCTCGACTCCGCGAACATCCTCGACGCGCAGGGTATCCGCAAGATCACCGAGCTGACCGCGATCGAGCACGTGCGCACCAACGAGTTCCGCCGCAGCGAGGAAAAAGAGATCACCCGCCAGAACGTGGACGCCCGCGAGGCGATCCTGGAACTGGAGCGGCGGCAGGCCGACGCGGAGATCAAGCAGAACCGCGAGGTCGAGACCATGCGGGCGCGTGAAGAGGCCGAGATCGCGAAGGTGCAGGCGGAGGAGCGGCTCAAGTCGCAGGCCGCGCAGCTGCGCACGGACGAGCAGCTCGGCATCCAGCACCAGAACCAGCAGCGTGAGATCGAGGTCGCGGGCAAGAACCGCGAACGCGTCATCGCCATCGAGAGCGAGCGCATCGAGAAGGACCGGCTGCTCGAGGTCATCGGCCGTGAGCGCGAGACCGAGCTGTCCCGGATCGCCAAGGACAAGGAAGTCGAGACCGAGAAGCGGTCCATCGCCGAGGTGATCCGCGAGCGGATCGCGGTCGAGAAGACCGTGGCCGAGCAGGAAGAGAACATCAAGAAGCTCCGCGTCGTCGAAGAGGCGGAGCGCCAGCGTTCGGCGATCATCATCCGGGCCGAGGCGGAGGCGCAGGAAAACCTCGTCAAGGACATCAAGGCCGCGGAAGCCGCCGAGGCCGCGTCGAAGCACAAGGCCCGCGAGGAGCTGACGCTGGCCGAGGCACGCCAGCAGGCCGCCGAGCTGGACACCCGGGCCAAGATCCGTCTGGCCGAAGGCATCCAGGCCGAGGAGGCCGCCATCGGGCTGGCCGCGGCGCAGGTCAAGGAACGCGACGCCGACGCGCTGGAGAAGGTCGGCCGGGCCGAGGCGATCGTCGAACGCGAGAAGGCGATCGTGCTCGCCGACGGGATGCGCGACAAGCTCAAGGGCGAGGCCGAAGGTCTCACCGAGAAGGCCGCCGCGATGGCCGCGCTCGACACCGCCAGCCGTCAGCACGAGGAGTACCGCCTGCGCCTGGAGGCCGAGAAGGAGATCCGGCTCGCCGCGCTCACCGTGCAGCGCGAGGTCGCCGAGGCGCAGGCCACGGTGCTGGGCATCGGGCTGGAGAAGGCCGACATCGACATCGTCGGCGGCGAGACGATGTTCTTCGAGAAGGTGATCGGCTCGATCGGGCTCGGCAAGAGCGTGGACGGCTTCGTCGAGCACTCGGACGTCGTCCAGACGCTCGGGAAGTCGTGGCTCGACGGTTCGGGCAGCTTCACCGACGACCTGACGAAACTGGTCGGCTCGGTGAGCACGGAGGACGTGAAGAACCTGACGCTGTCGGCCTTCCTGGCCAAGCAGTTGCAGGCGGGCGGCCCGGACAGCGACAAGCTGCGTGAGCTGCTGTCGATGGCGCAGCGGCTCGGCCTCGCCGAGACCTCTGTCGCCACCCTCGCCCCCGCGAAGCAGTGACGACGACCGAACCGGCGGCGGGAACGGAGCAGCTGGACGCGGGCACCTACGAGGTGCTCCGCGCCCGGCTCGCCGCACAGGCCGCCGAACTGGCGAAACGCGCGGACGAGCTCAACAAGGCGCGGCTCGGGGTCTTCGGCAGCGCGCAGCTCGCGCTGATCGGCACGGAGCGGATCCGCACCGCGAACAACTGCGTGCCGCGGGACGTCGTGTCGGTCGGCGGGCGGATGCTGTTCGGCTACAACGTCTTCATCGGGCTCAAACCGGAGACGACGGTCGACGACGTCTTCTCGCTGCACGGCTTCAGTCACGACATGGAAGACACTGTAGCGTTCCGCTTCGACGACGTGCCTGCCGAAGAGCTGCCGGAGCTGCTGCGCGACGAGCAGTTCGTCCGCGACTTCGCCGAGCTGTACCGGTACTACCGGCAGGCGAAGCTGCTGCAGCTGCGGCGGGTCGAGGGCAAACTGCTCGCGGTGTTCCAGATCGGTCCGCGGACCGAGGACATCCGGGTACTGCGCTGGGGCATCGCCGCCGACGGCTCTGTGTCCTATGTGGACAGCCGAGGCGAACGGGACCACGTGTTCCCGCCGTCGCACGACTTCGAATGGATCGAGACGAGCCGCGAGCAGCATGTTCTCGGGCGGCATCCGCATATCTCGATCGAGGACGAGGTGTTCGTCGAGACCGTCGGCGGCAACCTGACGATCAAGGTCGAGAACAACACCGAAACCGGTGAGGGCGTTTACGCCGAGGCGGTCGACGAGCCGCTGCAGAGCCTCGCCGACGCCGAGGTCTCCTACGCCAGGATCGGCCCGCTGATCCTGCTGCGGGTGTTGCCGTACAAGGAGACCGTGCACCGGTACCTGGTCTTCAACACCCGCACCCGGGACGTGGTGCGCCTCGACGGGATCGGGCAGGCGTGCCAGCGGCTGCCCGAGGACCACGGGATCATCTTCCCCGGGGGTTACTACCTCGACACGGGTGTCAGCAGGACGTTCGACACCACCGTGGACGGCCTCGAGTTCGAGCGCGTGATCCGCTCGCCCAACGGGGAGGACGTGCTCTACGTCTTCCACGCGCGGGCCGACGGTCGTTCGCTTCTCCTGCCGTACAACGTGATCCGCAAAGAGGTCTCGAACCCGATCCCGTGCCACGGGTACTCGCTGTTCGACGACGGCACGATGGTGCTGTTCCGCGCGCTGTCCGACGAGCCGAGCCGCGTGCACCCGATGCAGGTGTGGCGGACGCCGTTCCAGTCCGACACCTACGCCGCGTCGCAGCCCGCCGGGACCGGACCGCTGGAGCGGGTCGGCAACGCCGATCTGGTCCGCGGGATCTCCGACTGTCTCTCGATCGGCCGGATGGTCGGCGAGATGGCGCCGTCGGCGGCGGTGTTCGAAGCTCTGATCGCCGCGTGCGCACGGGTCTTCGACCACTACCACTGGCTCGGCGAGGCCGAACTCGGTGACCTGCGGTCGCCGCTGTCGGACGTGCGGGTCACCGCGGAACAGGTGCTCGACGAGTTCGAGACGGTCACCGCGCTCACCTCGCAGGCGGCCGACGCCGTCGAGGAGGCCGCCGCGGAAACCGCCTCGCTCGTGCGGAAGGTGCGGGGCGAGGCGCTGAACGCGGCCGACGCGTGGGTGCGCAGGCTCGCCGAAATGCACCGCGCGCGAGGACATCTCGTCACCGTGCGGGAACTGCGCTATGTCGACACCGACCGCGTCGACAAGCTGATCGCCGACCTCGACGGGAATTTCAGCGAAGCCGCTCAGCGTGCCGTCCGGTTCTTGCAGGGCGAGGACGCGTTCACGAGCTACCACGCCGAGGTCGACGGGCTGATCGAGGCCGCGGGCGCGATCTCCACGGTCGCCGAGGCCGTCCCGGTCGCCGAACAGCTGGACGAGCAATCCGGCGGACTTGAGGTCCTCACCGACGTGGTCGGCGGCCTGGACATCGCGGACGCCGTGGTGCGGACGAAGATCCTCGAGCGCGTCGGCGAGGTCATCGGCGCGGTCAACCGGGCGCGGGCCACCCTCGAAGCGCGTCGCAAGGAGCTGCTGGAGACCGAGGGCAGGGCGGAGTTCGCCGCCGAGTTCGCGCTGCTCGCGCAGGCGATCACGGGTGGGCTCGCGGTCGCGGACACTCCCGACCGGTGCGACGAACAACTCGGCAGATTGCTGTTGCAGCTGGAGAACCTCGAATCGCGGTTCGGCGAGTTCGACGACTTCCTCGCGTCGCTCGGTGAGAAGCGCACCGACGTCTACGAGGCGTTTTCCTCGCGCAAACAGGCGCTGCTCGACGAGCGGGCGCGTCGCGCGGACCGGCTGGTCGACTCGGCCGAGCGGATCCTCTCGAGCGTCACCAGGCGGGTCGGCACACTCGGCTCGGTCGACGAGATCAACACCTACTTCGCTTCCGATCCGATGGTCGCGAAGCTGCGCAGCGTGGTCACCGAACTCCGGGACCTCGGCGACCAGGTGCGCGCCGAGGAACTGGAAGGCCGGGTCAAGGCCGCCCGCCAGGAGGCAGGCCGCGCACTGCGTGACCGGCTCGACCTCTACGGCGAGAACGGCGAGACGATCCGCCTCGGCCGCAACACCTTCGCGGTCAACACGCAGGACATCGACCTCACCCTGGTGCCGCACGACGGCGGGATGAAGTTCGCGATCACCGGGACCGACTACCGCTCGCCCGTACGGGATTCCTCCTTCGAGGCGACGCGGCCGTACTGGGATCAGCTGCTGGTCTCGGAATCGCCCGAGGTCTACCGCGCCGAATATTTGGCGACGTCGATTCTGGCCGAACAGCCGGAGCTGCCGGAAGCCGATCTGCTGGACGTCGTCCGGCGGGTGGCGGGGGACCGCTACGACGAGGGTTACGCGCGGGGTGTGCACGACCACGACGCCGCGGCGATCCTGGCCGTGCTGTTGCGCCTGCGGTCCGCCGCGGGGCTGCTGCGGTATCCGCCCGCCGCTCGTGCCGCCGCCCAGCTGTTCTGGGCTTTCGGTGCCGAAGAAGCGGCGAAGTCCGCCTGGACGACGCGCGCCGCGTCGCTCGCGCGGGTACGGGAGGCGTTCGGGCACACCACGGCGATCGACGCGCTGGCGCGGGAACTCACCGAGGCGATGTCGGCCTTCGCCACGTCGTCCGGCTTGACGCTGGACCTCGAACTCGCCGGCGAGTACCTGTTCGAGGAACTGGCCGACGCGTCGCCGGGTTTCGTCACCAGCGCCGGCGCGCGGACCCTGCTCGACAAGTTCCGGCTCGACCGCCGGAGCTTCGCCGAAGACCTGCGCGCCCTCGAAGACCTCGCGGACCGTCACCAGCTCGCCGAGGCCTGGCTTCAGTCCTTTGTGGACTCGTCCGGTCTCTCTCGGGATGAACTCGCGGAGGCCGTCGCGATCGAACTGGCCGACCTGCCCCGTTACGATTCCTCGGCGGAGCTTTCGGCCACTGTGGACGGTCTGCTCGGCTCGCATCCGCGGATCGTGAACCGTTCCCTGACGCTGCGACTGGACGAGACGCTGGCCAGAACACTCCGGTTCCGTCGTGACCGGGTGCCGGGTTTCCGGGCGTACCAACGGCTGCGTAACGATCTCGTGGCGGCCGAGCGGGACAGGTTGCGGCTGAGCGAGTACAAGCCGAAGGTGATGAGCGCCTTCGTGCGCAACAGGTTGCTCGACGAGGTCTATCTGCCGTTGATCGGCGACAACCTCGCCAAGCAACTCGGCGCGACCGGCGATGCGCGGCGCACCGACCAATCCGGTCTGCTGCTGCTCATCTCCCCGCCCGGCTACGGCAAGACGACGCTCATGGAGTACGTCGCGAGCCGGCTCGGACTGGTGTTCGTCAAGGTGAACGGGCCGGCGCTCGGGCACGAGGTCACGTCGGTGGATCCGGCGGACGCGCCCAACGCGACGGCGCGGCAAGAGGTCGAAAAGATTTCGTTCGCGCTGGAGCAGGGCAACAATGTGCTGTTGTACCTGGACGACATCCAGCACACCTCGCCGGAACTGCTGCAGAAGTTCATCTCGCTGTGCGACGCGCAACGGCGGATGGAAGGCGTCTGGGAAGGCCGGACGCGGACCTATGACCTGCGGGGCAAGCGGTTCGCGGTCTGCATGGCGGGCAACCCCTATACCGAGCAGGGCAAGCGTTTCCGGATCCCGGACATGCTCGCCAACCGCGCGGACGTGTGGAACCTCGGCGATGTGCTGTCGGGCAAGGAAGACCTCTTCGCGTTGAGCTACATCGAGAACTCGCTCACCGCGAACACCGTCCTGGCCCCGTTGGTCTCGCGTGAACGGTCCGATGTGGACGTTCTCGTGCGGCTGGCCCGCGGTGACGGTTCGGTGCGGGCGGATCAGCTGAAGCACTCGTACTCGGCGACCGAACTGGAACAGATCCTCGCCGTCCTGCGGAAACTGATCAAGGTGCAGCGGATCGTCCTGACGAACAACCAGGCGTACATCGCTTCGGCCGCACAAGCGGACTCGTCCCGGGTCGAACCGCCGTTCCAGCTACAGGGCTCGTACCGGAACATGAACAAGCTCGCCGGCCGGATCGTGCCCGCGATGAACGACGCCGAACTGGAAGCGCTGATCGACGACCACTACGCCGGCGAAGCACAGACACTCACCTCGGGCGCCGAAGCGAACCTGCTGAAACTGGCCGAACTCCGCGGACGGCTGAGTTCCTCGGAGGCGAAGCGATGGGCGGACGTGAAGGCGGCGTACCTGCGCGCGCAAGCGCTGGGCGGGGACGACGAGGACCCGATGAGCCGTGCGGTCGGCGCGATGGGCCTGCTGGCCGACCGGGTCGGCGCGGTCGAGGCGGCTATCGAGCGCGCTTCGGAGCGGATGGTCGTGCGGGACGTGGTGTAGTTCGGGTTTGAACGCTCGGGCGGCCCATTGCCGGGAAACGGCGATGGGCCGCCTTTTTGGTGTCACGAGTGGCCGGTTTGTTGCGGCAAAATGGCAACGTCCCGCCATGCCCGCGAAGTCCAGGCTTTGCCGACTGCGGTGCACTTGCCGATAGGCGGGGTATTTGCCGGAAATCGGCCGTGGCGGGCGGCCTTTGTCGGAAACTGCTAAGCCCGGCCATGGCGGGCGGCCTTTGTCGGAAACTGCTAAGCCCGGCCATGGCGGGCGGCCTTTGTCGGGAACGGCTAAGCCCGGCCGTGGCGGGCGGCCTTTGTCGCCGAAAATCGGTAATGCTTTGCGGTGTCCGTGGGGGCGGTTTTGTCGGTGGTGGGTCGTATGTTCGTGGGGTGGACACTCATTCCGCGCCTGTGGCGCTTCTGGAAAATCTCACCGACCCGGCCGTGCTAGCCCCGGTGAACGATGTGGTGGATTCCTTGGACGACAAGGATTCCGTCGCTGTCGCGCAGGCGGCGTCGGCGGGGATCGCGCGGCTGGAAGCGATCCGGTTCCGGGCTGTGGCGCAGCTGAACCGGCACCGTTCCGGCGCCCGGAGCGTCACCCAGGAGGTGGCGTTCGCGCTGTCTGTGGTGGACAATCACGCGGGCGCGGTGGTCGCCGCGGCCGACGCGTTGACCACCCGCCTGCCCCGCACCCTCGGGTTGATGGACCAAGGGAAACTCGGCGGGTTCGGTGCGATGAAGGTCGCCGCGGCCACCGCGTGGCTGTCGGATACCGACGCGCGCGCTGTTGACGCGGTCCTGGAGGACCGGATCGCGGACAAGAATCCCGGCCAGGTCCGCAAGGCCGCCAATCACGCGGCGAACACCATCGATCCGGACGGTGCGGGCAGGCGGGCCGAGGGGCATCGGAACGGTCGGCGTCTCAGTCTGCGTCACGGTGAGATTGGGGTGGCGTCGATCGAGGTCGAAGACGCCCCGGTGGAGAAGGCGGCCGCCGCCTACCGGCGCATCGACCGCGAAGCGCGAGCCCTGAAGACCGAGGGTGAGACCCGCACGCTGGACCAGTTGCGTGCGGATGTCGCTCTCGATCTCCTGCTGGGCGGCCAAGGTGGTGCGGGTGAGCGTAGTGAGGTGTTTCTGTACATGGATCTGTTCACCTATCTCGGTCTGAACGATGATCCGGCGGAGCTGGCCGGGCACGGGTCTGTTCCCGCGGGACTGGCGCGCCAGATCGCGTCCGGCTCGGACACGGTGTTGCGGCGGATCATCACCGACCCCCTCTCCGGGCAAGTACTCGATCTCGGCCGGGACCGCTATCGGCCGACAGCGGGGCTGGCCGAGTTCGTGCGGGTGCGAGACCGGGAATGCCGAAGACCCGGCTGCCACCGCCCCGCCCAGGCCTGCGACCTCGACCACTCGCTGCCGTGGCAGCACGGCGGCCACACCGCCGACACCGAACTGATCGATCTCTGCCGCCGCGACCACCGCTTGAAAGACGAACCCGGCTGGACCTACCGGCTCGCATCGGACGGCACCCTCACCATCATCACCCCCACCGGCCAGGCCTACGACAGCACGCCTCCGCCGCTCCACCAACCCCGGCCACCAGCCGACCAACCGCCACCGTTCTGAACACTCTCGCCAGAAAACGGGTCCTGGCTTCGAAGCGGGAAGTCGGCAGCTCGTTCCGGCGCCAATCGGAAGCGATCGCGTTGCCGGAAAACGGCCACGGCCCTAGCCATTGCGCGACGGAGAGTTCTCCAGGTGCCAGGTCGTCGCCACGCACACTGCGCATAGCCGAATACCGGCGACGGCCTCCTCAGACACCTGCTGGTTCTCCGGGGACCGGGTGGCAATCGGGCCTGTTGCCGAAACACGGCAATGACCCCGGCTCGCGCCGCGGGGCGGTTCTCCATGTGCCGGGTTTGCCGCCGTGCACCCGCCTTCTGGCCGGAAAGCGGCGGCGGTCTGTTCGGGCACCTGGTGCTTGGGTGTCCTTGGCCACCCGTCAGTTTCGCCGAGTACCGATGACGGCCGTTCGGAATCCTCGCGTCGTCGCCGGAAATCGGCAATAACCCCGGCTCGTGCGGCGGGGCGTTCTCCATGTGCTGGGAGTGCCGCCGTGCACCCGCCTTCTGGCCGGTAAATGGCGACGGTCCGGTCGGGAACCTGGTGCTCGAACGTCCCCGGACACCCCATCAGCCTCGCCGAAAATCGGCAACGACCCCGGTCCGTGCGGCGGGAGCTGTCCATGTGCCGGATTGCCCCCGTACACCCGCCTTCTGGCCGGAAAATGGCGACGGTCCGTTCGGGCTCCTGGGCTTGAGTGTCCTTGGCCACCCGTCAGTTTCGCCGAATACCGGCGGCCGTTCGGAATCCTCGCGTCGTCGCCGAAAATCGGCAACAATCCCCGGCTCGTGCGGTGGGGAGTTCTCCGTGTGTCGGGAGTGCCGCCGTGCACCCGCCTTCTGGCCGGTAAATGGCGGCGGCTCGTTCGGGCTCCTGGGCTTGAGTGTCCTTGGCCACCCGTCAGTTTCGCCGAATACCGGCGGCCGTTCGGAATCCTCGCGTCGTCGCCGAAAATCGGCAATAACCCCGGCTCGTGCGGTGGGGAGTTCTCCGTGTGCTGGGAGTGCCGTCGCACACCCGCCTCCTGGCCGGAAAGCGGCGGCCCGTTCGGGCTCCTGGGCTTGAGTGTCCTTGGCCACCCGTCAGTTTCGCCGAGTACCGGCGGCGGCCGTTCGGAATCCTCGCATCCTCGCCGACAACCCCCGGCTCGTGCGGCGGGGAGTCCTCCATATGCCGGGAGTGCCGCCGCACACCCGCCTCCCGACCGAAAACCGGCGACGGCCAGGTCGGGCACCTGGTGCTGGAATGCCCCCGGACACCCATCAGCTTCGCCGAAAGAGCCACCCACCCAACAGCGGGTTCTCCAGCCGCCAATCCACCACCCAAGACCGACAAAGCCCGGCAAAGCGACCGTCGCCAGAAATCGGCTACCAACCCAGGCACCCGAGACTCCTCACCCCCTAGGACGACCCAAAGCAGCCAACTGCCCAGCCGTTAGCCGTTCCACCAACGGAACCGCCCGATACTCCCCAGCGTGAGAATCCACCCACACCGGCCCGGCGATGTGCGGATGCTCTTCCGCCACCCTTAAGGCGGCCGAAACCCGATCGGACGACCAGTCCAGCGCGGACGCGAGTGCCGGAAGTGACAGCCCTCGGCCGGCGTGGAGGAGTGCGGTGAGCACGGTGAGCGCGTCACCGGCGAAGACCGCGACGCGGTCGTCGTGCATGACTTCGTTGATGCGCGCGTGGAATCGGGAGAGGTCGTCCAAGCGGGCGCCGGCGGGGGTCCCGACGCCGAGGACTTCGGCGCCCTGGCGGGAGATCTTGACCCATTCCTGGTTCGCGCGAACGCTTTCGGCCCAGACCCGCTGTGGCATCTCCTCGTCGATGACGTACTGCTCCCGGCGGCCGTCCCGTTCCCGCTTGAGCATCGCCTGCGCTTCGAGGTAGGCGACGGCGTTCGAGATCGAGGCCGGGCTGACCTGGAGCCGCCGGGTGAGTTCGGAGGCGGTGAGCACTCCGTCGTCGCTCACGGCCAGGCAGGCGAGGACCCGCGCGGTCATGCGGGGCAATCCGGTCGCCACGATCATCTCGGCGAAGTCGGTTTCGAAGGCGCGTACGGCTTCCGGGTCCCGGCCGTAGCCGTTCTCGACGACGGGGACGGTGCGCGGTTGCGGTTTGCGGCGCCGGGCGCGTTCGCCGGTCACGCGGTTCGCTTCTTCGGCGCGGTAGCCGGACCGGCCGCTGTTGCGCGCGACCTCGCGGCTGATCGTCGACGTCGGCCGCCCGAGCCGCCGGGCGATCTCGGCGTAACCGAGACCGTCCTTGAGCCAGGTCGCGATCAGCCTGCGGTCCTCCTGGGTCAGCCTGCCGCCCGGCATGGGCACCTCCTGTGCGTTCACGCGCAGATCATTGCAACGAGGCGTTGCATTCATCGACACGACCGTTGCAACGATTTCCCGAAATCTACCAGCGACAACGGCAAAAAAGCCAGCTCGTAGCTTTGAGGCAAACATAAATGCAACGTAGCCTTCGAGTATCGGTAAAAACTGGGAGGAACAGAAATGACCACATCGGTGCCTCATCTCACCGAACTGCCCCTCGAACGACCGAAGGGCTGCCCGTTCGACCCGCCCGCCGAGCTCGGCACGCTGCGCGACGAGCACCCGCTCGTCCGGCTGACGTTCCCCGACGGCCACGAAGGCTGGCTCGCGACGGGGCACGCGATCGTCCGGGCCGTCCTCGCGGATCCGCGGTTCAGTGCCCGGCAGGAGCTGATGCACTCGCCGCTGCCGGGCGCGGCCGCGATGATGGAGATGCCGCCGGCGGCCCCGGGGATGTTCATCAGGATGGACGGTGCGGAGCACGCGCGGTACCGCAAGCTGCTCACCGGCAAGTTCACCGTCCGCCGGATGCGGCTGCTCTCCGAACGGGTGGAGCAGGTGACCACCGAGTATCTCGACGCGATGGAACGGCAAGGAACGTCGGCCGACCTGGTGACGGCCTTCGCGCAGCCCATTCCGGCGCTGATGATCTGCGAGCTGCTCGGCGTCCCGTACGAAGACCACGAGTTCTTCCGCCGCAACGTCTTGCCGCTGAACCAGCCGGACGCCTCGGCCGAGGAGCAGGGAGCCGCCATCAACGCGCTGGGGGAGTACCTCTACAAACTCATCCTGGCGAAGCGGGCCGAGCCGACCGACGACATCCTCGGCGAACTGACGACCACGGAACTCACCGACGAGGAACTCACCAGTATCGCGTTCCTCTTGCTGGGAGCCGGTTTGGACACGACGGCCAACATGCTCGCGCTGGGCACTTTCGCCTTGCTGCGCCACCCGGACCAGCTCGCGGCGGTCCGCGAGGGTCCGGAGCGCGTCGAAGGCGCGATCGAGGAACTGCTGCGCTACCTGAGCATCGCGCACACCGGCGCGCGCACCGCGCTCGAAGACGTCGAGATCGGCGGGCAGCTCGTCAAAGCGGGGGAGGTGGTCGCGCTTTCGGCCCAGGCGGCCAACCGTGATCCGCTGAAGTTCCCGGAACCCGACCGGCTCGACGTCCGCCGGAACACCGCCGGACACGGCTCCTTCGGGCACGGCGTCCACCAGTGCCTCGGCCAGCAGCTCGCGCGGGTACAGATGAAGGTCGCCTTCACCGGGCTGCTCGCCAGGTTCCCGAAGCTGCGCCTCGCCGTTCCGGCCGACGAGATCCCGATGCGGACGGACTCCGACATCTACGGGGTGTACGCGCTCCCGGTGGCATGGGACTGATCGCGATGAAACTCGAAGTGGACCGGGAACGCTGTGTGGGCGCCGGAATGTGCGTGCTGACCGCGCCCGCGGTGTTCGAACAGGACGAAGAAGACGGCCGGGTCCGGTTGCTGGACCCGGAACCGGCCGACATCGGCGACGCCGTGCAGTCGTGCCCGGCGGCGGCGATCACGGCGAAGGAGTGAAAACCCCAGGCCAGGGGGTGCCGGGCGGGCACCCCCTGGCACGGGATCAGCCGACGTCCGCGAGGACCTTGCCCGCGTCGGCGCTCGGCACCGCGGTGCCGGCGTAGAGCTGCTGGACCCTGGCCTTCTCCTGCGCGTTCGGGTTCACGCTCTTGCAGCTGACACCGCCGGTCGAGCCGGACATCAGCGACGAGCACGGGCCGGGCTTCACGTCGGGCAGGCCGAGGCTGTGCCCGAGTTCGTGGGAAGCGATCCGCGGCGTGTAGTAACCCTGCTGGACGGCCTGCCTGCCCATCCACACGGTGACGGTGCCGCTCGGGCGGACCGGGCCGAGCGTGGCGCGCGGCCAGCCGTTGTCGGCGATGACCCGGATGTTGACCCGCTGCCCCGGTGTCGCCTTCACGATCCGGACGTTGGTGACGTTGGTGTTCCAGACGTTGACGCCGGCGGCCACCGCTTCTTTGAACTCCGCGGCCTGGCTGTCGTCGTAGGTCAGGGTGGTCGCCATGATCTCGGCGGCGCCGGCGGAGGGTGCCGAAAGCACCGAGACGGAGAGCGCGGCGCCGGTGAGCACCGCGGCGAAGGTACGTCGAAGCACGTTGAACTCCTCGCGTTAAGGCGTGCTGGAATTTCGGAGCACTGTCGACCCTGAACCCTTCGGGGCGCTCGGGGTACCCGCCGATAGTCGCCTGTCGTTAACCATGATCTTGACGCGACCGGAAGACTGTGCCGTTATGACGACGGCGCGTTTCACCGGACACGAAGAACCGATCCTCGCGGTCGCGGTGAAGGGAAACCGGCTGGTCACCGGCGGTGCGGACCGGACCGTGCGGGTATGGGACCTGGAGACCGGAGAGCAGCGTTTCGCGCTGAGCGGCCACGATCGGCCGGTGCTGGCGGTGGGTATTTCGGGGCAGTACGTGGTCGGTTGCGATGGGGCGACGGTGCGGCGCTGGCGGATCACCGGTACCGGTGCGCACGCCCCGGAGGTCCAGACCACCAAGCGGACCGTGGCGGTGGCGGTGGCGAAGGACTTCGCCGTGTCCGGCGCGGGAAGCACCGTCGAGGTCCGGCGACTGGACGGCGCGACGGTACGGGCCCTGCGCACCGGCGGGCCGGAGGTCGAATCGGTCGCGGTGACCCCGGACGGCCGGGTCGTCGTCGCCGGGGACGACGCCGGTGGCGTGCGGCTGTGGGACGGGGAAATCGTTTCGCACTACCGGTTCGGCGGCGCGGCCGCGGTCCATGTGGTCGCGATCTCCGCCGACGGCAGGCAGGTGCTGTCCGCCGAAGGCGAGATGGTCCGGTTGTGGGGACGCAAGGGCGATCCGGCACTCGTCTTCCCCGGGCACACCGGCGTGGTGCGGGCACTGGCCTTCGGCGCGGACGGCAGATTGGTGCTCTCCGGCGGTTCCGACGGCGAGGTCCGCGTCCGCGAGATCGACGACCCGCGGGACTACACGCTCCTCAAGGGACATCAGGGGAACGTCCGGGCGATCGTCTGCACCGCGGGCAACGAGAAGATCGTCACGGTCGGGGACGACCGCACGATCCGGGTGTGGGACCGCTTCGGCAACCAGATCGACGGCACCGGCTTCGTCGAGCCCAAACCGGGCCGGGCGCGGCCGCGGATCACGCCCGACCTCGAAAGCCCGGTCGACCTGATCGGTTTCCACGACGACGTGCGCACTCTCGCCGCGGTCATCGCGGACCGCGAGACCAGTCCGCCGCTGTGTGTCGCGCTGCTGGGGCCCTGGGGTTCCGGCAAGTCGAGTTTCGTCCGCCAGGTGACCGACCGGGTGGCCGAACTGGCGCGCCGGTCCCGCGGCGACGCCGCCAACAGCGTGTTCGCCGGTGAGATCCGGCAGATCCGGTTCAACGCCTGGCAGTACCACGACGACCATCTGTGGGTCGGGCTGGTGGACCACCTGTTCCGCAATCTCGGCGCGCCCGAGACGCACGCGGACGCCGGCGAGGTCCGCGCCGAACGCGAGGAACTGCGCAACCGGCTCGCGGGGCTGAAGGCGGTCAAGGCGGATTCCCCGCTCACCTGGCGCTGGCGGCTGCTGGTGTCCGGGAAGGACCGGGCCGAACGTCGTCGGCGGAGGCTCGCCGTCGCGGGGTACGCGGTGCTGGGCGTGCTCGGTGTCGCCGGGGCGATCACCGGCTGGGCCTTGTGGCACAACGCGATCCTCGCCGCGGCGGGCGGCATCGTCGCGCTCGGCGCCGTGCTGACCCCGGCCTTCACCACCGCCAGGGCCGCCCTCGCGCCGGTGAAGTCCACATTGGACAATCTGCGGCACGACGTCGACAAACGCGCGGAACGATTCGAGACCGAGGTTCGGGAAACCGAGGAGCGACTGAGGCGCCTGGACGCGGCGAGCAGGCTCGGCGATCTGATCGAGGAGGCGAAAACCGGCCGGTACGGGGACTACCAAGGGGTTTTCGCCCGGGTCCGCGAAGATCTCGCGAACCTGAGTGCTGATCTGGGGGACGCCAGGGAGGAATGGCTGCGGGCGGGCGGCAAGGGCAAGCCGCCGCTGGAACGGATCGTGCTCTACGTCGACGATCTCGACCGTTGCCCACCTTCGAAGGTGATCGAAGTGCTGGCCGCCGTGCATCTGCTGCTGGCGCTGCCCGCGTTCGTCGTGGTGGTCGCGGTCGATCCGCGGTGGCTGCGGCGCTGCCTCGACCAGCACCACGAAGAACTGTTCGGCGCGGGGGAGGCGCGACAGGCGGAGTACCTCGACAAGATCTTCCAGATCGTGTTCGCCCTGCGCCCCATGGGAAGCGCGGCGGACGAGCTGATCGACGCGCTGATGCCGATCGAGGAACGGGCACCGGAGCCGTCCGAGCCCGAAGAATGGCCGGAGGACGACGGTGCCCCCGAAGGCGGCGAAACGAGGGAGGTGGTCGTCCAGGAGACGGCCCCGCCGACGTTCTACAACATGCGGCCGGACCGGTTGCGGCTCACCGAGGTCGAACGCGCTTTCGTCCACGTGCTGCGGAAAAGGCTGAACACGCCGCGCGAGATCCGGAAGCTGGTCAACCTCTACCGGCTCGTGCGCATCGGCATCCCGGACGCGGAGTTGGCGCGGTTCGTCGGCGGTCCCTACCGGGCGGTGCTCGTCCTGCTGACCCTGCTGGTCGCCGATCCGGACGCCGCGCGCAGGACGTTCGTCGCCCTTTCCGCCGGGGAATCGGTGCGGGAGGCCTTTCCACCTGAATGGCGGCTAGACGCCGAATCCTTCGATGATCTACAGGTCTATCGGAATTGGGTGGGCACCCTCGCCCGCTTCAGTTTCGAAACCTACGATCTCGTGACCGAGGAGACAGAACCGGGAACCGCGTTGTAGCTACACTTGCCCGCTACGACGGCTAGGGGGCGGCACATGCGGAGATCAGGCTGGCTTTCGCTCGTCTTCGGCGCGCTCGTCGGGACGCTCGTGATCGTCCTGCTCGCCACCACGGTCACCCCGCCCTCGAACGCGACCAGGGCCGACTGCGTCCGCCTGATCACCAGTTCTTCCACGGAGAAGGGTGATCTGATCGCCGAACTGGCCGAGCGGTACAACAACACCGGCCGGACGTTCGACCGCGGCCGGTGCGCGAAGGTCGAGGCGCACAAGAAGACCTCGGGGGCGACGCTCGACCTCATCGCCGACGGCTGGAACGACCTCGACCAGCACCAGCCCGAGCCTCAGGTCTGGCTGCCCAGTTCGTCGCTCTGGCTCGATCTGCTGCGCCAGCGCGGAAAGGGCGAGCGGATCAAGGCCGGGCCGAAGACCTCGCTCGCGACCAGCCCGATGGTGATCGCGATGCCCGAGCCGATGGCCAAGGCGATGGGCTGGCCGGGCAAGACCCTCGGCTGGGGCGACGTACTGGAAGTGAACCGGAACGGCGGCTGGGCCTCGAAAGGCGCGGCGTACGCCCAGTGGGGGAACTTCACGCTCGGCAAGGACAACCCGCGGCGGTCGACGTCCGGGCTCGCCGCGACCATCGCGACCTACTTCGCCGCGACGGGCGGCGACTACGGCAAGATCGGCACCGCGGAGACCGTGCAGTTCGTCCGCGGGATCGAGGCGTCGGTCGCCTACTACAGCGACGATTCGGTGGCCTTCCTGAAGACGCTGTACGACGAGGACCGCAAGAAGCCGACGCCCTACATCAGCGCGATGGCGATGCAGGAGCAGATGGTCTACCTCTACAACCGCGGTGTGCCGACCGGGGATCCGGCGCAGCTGAAGGGAAACCCGGTCGCGCCGCTGCGCCCGCTGGTCGCCGTCCACCCGCGGGAAGGGACGATGCTGATCGATCATCCGTTCCTGGTCACCGCGAACGCGTCCCCGGAACAGCAGGCGGCGGCCAAGGACTTCTACGACTTCCTCCTGGAGACCGAACAGCAGAAACGGTTCCGTGAGCTCGGATTCCGCGACCCCGGCGGTAACGGGACCCCGGAGCTCGCCGGGGTCGTGGGCACCCAGGGAGCCCAAGAGCCGCCGAAGATCGGCGTCCCCACCGGCGAACAGATCCAGAAGATGCTGGACGGCTGGGAGTACACGCAACGGCGCGGCCGGATCCTGCTGGTACTGGACCTGTCCGGCTCGATGAACGAACCGTTCGACAAGAACCGCAAGGACAAGCCGTATGCCGAGAGCCGGATCGCCCTGCTGAAACCCGCGATCCGGAAACAGCTCGAGTACCTGCATCCCGAAGACGAGGTCGGGCTGTGGACGTTCTCCGACGGGTACGAGGAAAAGATGCCGATCGGCAAGGTGAAGAACGTCCGCGGCCCGATGGTCGACCTGGTCGATAACCTGACCCCGAAAGGCGATACGGCGCTGTACCAGACCGTGATGGCCGCCAACGAGAAGATGCGGCGGGAGTTCGACCCGAACCTGATCAACGCCGTCGTCTTCCTGACCGACGGCGAGAACACCGAGGCCGGGACGAAGGAGCAGGTGCTGCAGAACGTCGATGCCGAACGGCTGGACAACTCCGTCCGCATCTTCACCATGGCCTACGGCGCGCAGGCCGACAGCCGAGTCCTCGACGAGATCGCGCAGAAGTCCAAGGCCCGCAGCTACCAGGCCGTCGACCCGTACGGCATCGACAAGATGTTCGTCAACGTCTTCAGCAACTTCTGACATGGCCGAGTACGACAATCGTCCGTTCCACGTCGTCGCGGTGGTGCTCAGCCTGATCGCCGGGTTGATCGGCCGCGCGGTGACCTACCCGCATCCGCAGGCCTGGCTGTTCGGCGGCGTCGCCGTCCTGGCCGTGCTGATCCCGGCCGAAACCGCGTTCTTCGTGCTGAACGGAAGGCGGCGGAGGCAGGCGCAGCCGAAGCGTGCGCCGGAACCGCCGTCCGATCACTACAGCCTGCTCGGACGGGCGCTGACGGCCATCGAAACGCTGCGGCCGGGTGAGACGGAGCTCGCGGGGGTCTTCCGGCGGGCGGTGGCGAGACTGGAAAGCCGGACGGACCGGAATGCTCCCGAAGTCGTCGAGCTGCGGGTGACGGTGAAGCAGACCACCGAGAAGCTGGAGCGACACGCGCGGGACGAGAACCCTGATCCGGTGATGCTCGTCGAGCGGATGCGGCTGTACCGGGAAACGCTCGAAGACGCTCTCGCGGCGGTCGAACCGGGGTGAGTGTTCGGTGCCGAACAGACTACGGCCGTGCGTCATGCTGATCTGAGGGCATGCCGTTGATCGGGCGCCGGGTTGTCGAGGGCGTGGAACATGTGGTCGTACCGGTGGAGCACCGGTTCAGCCTGGAGGAGGCCGTGCTGGCGGTGATGGCCGCCAAAAGCACCGTGCGGCCCGCTCCGGGAATCAAGGTCGCTCCGCTGAAGGTGTCGGAGGTACGGTCAGCGCTGCTCTATGCGGCGAAACACGCCGATAGGCGACACCAGATCGTGGACAGCTATTTCGTCGAGGCCGAAGACGGACCGTTGCACCGGCTGGCCGAGTGGATCAGATCGGAGCTGGTCCGGCTGGGCATCTTCACCACTCACGACGGTTCCGCCGCCGGATCGGGTGGCCGACTCGGTTACTCTCCGCGATAGGTGTTCACGACTGCCTGGGAGGGTGTTTCGTGGGTTTGGGCCAGGAGGCCG
This sequence comes from Amycolatopsis lurida, assembly GCF_900105055.1. NCBI lineage: Bacteria > Bacillati > Actinomycetota > Actinomycetes > Pseudonocardiales > Pseudonocardiaceae > Amycolatopsis > Amycolatopsis lurida. The sequence continues at coordinate 2,597,090 of NZ_FNTA01000004.1, read as the reverse complement.
CCGAAGAAAGAGAACGTCCGTTCCTGGAGCGACTGGACGAACCCGTCCGTGCCCGGTTGCTGGAGATGGGGACCCCGCAGACCTACGAGGGCAGGCAGGCGCTGATGCGGGCGGGCGAACCCGGCGACTTCGTCATGCTGCTACGGCACGGCTACGTGAAGGTGACCAGTGCCGACCGGATGGGCGCGACGGTCATCCTCGACGTCGGGGTCCCCGGCGATCTGCACGGCGAGATCGCGGTGATCGCGGGTGGTATCCGGATGGCCGACGTCATCGCCATCGAGGAAGTCCACGTCCGGCGGATCGCGGCGAGCGAGTTCAACCGGTTCCTGCTGGAGCATCCGGCGGCGATGCGGGAGGTGCTCGTCAGCGTCGCCCGCCGGTTCGTGCTCGCCCAGCGGCAGCGGACCCAGTCCTGGAAACCGCAGGCGGTGGCCAGGGTCGCGACCAGATTGGACTACCTGGTCGACGTCTGTGGCATCCGGACACCCGCCGGCTGGCGGATCGGGATCCCGTTGAGCCAGGACGAACTCGCGCAGTTCATCCCGATGGGCCGGACCATGGTCGCGCAGGCGCTGGACAAGCTCCGGAAGGCGGGAGTGGTGGCCAGTTCGCGCCGTGCGATCACCGTCATCGACCGCGAGGCATTGCGGGTGGTCACGGAAAAAGGTGTGACTTAGCTCACTGGCGTTGACCTGCGCGAGGTCACGTTTTGTTCGGTTCCGAACAGAACTTCCGGTGAGGAGTGGGAACACTGCTTCCTGCCGCCAGTTTTCACCGATCAGGGGAGGGGTCGCAGAGATGCAGGTGCTGACCTCAGGCCGATACAACGCGCACACCCACGCCGTGCTGTCCGTCGACATCGTCGGTTCGTCGAAGGCCAGTGACGACCTGCTGGACCCGATGAAGACCGAGATGGAAACGCTGGTTTCCCGGTCGTTCACCGCGGTCGGGCTCGCGCCGGGGGAAGCGCGTCACTTCCGGGAGACCGGGGACGGGCTGATGGTCGCGTATCCGGACCACGCCGTCGGCCAGCTCTGCGAGGTCGTGTTCCACCTGGACCATCTCCTCCGGACCCGCAACCGCTACGCCCGGGTCCCGATGCGGGCGCGCGTGGCGGTCCACATGGGACCGATGGCGGACAACCACCGCTACCACCGCACGTACATCACGCTGACCCGGTTGCTGTGCGCCTCCACCTTCAACGACGCCGTCGGCTACTGGTGCCGTTCGGATCCGACGGGCGACAAGTTCGGCGCCGGGATGATCGTCTCGCAATCGGTGTGGCGCAACGTGGTCGAGCCGTTCGGGGTCGCGCTGGTCCCGCCCGCCCGCTGCGCGCGGATCAGCGTCACGACCCCGGATTTCGCGGACAGCGCGTGGATCCACCTGCCGGGCCTGGACGCGGAAGCGGTCCTCGCCGAACTGAACCCCGCCGTCGCGGTGCCGCTCGTGTTCGACCGGGTGAGCCGGTTGTCCACGACGGCCTGACCCAGACCGGGCGGTCCGGTTTCCAGGGAGGGAAAGCCGTATCGCTCGCCGGTTCCCGGCCCGGTACCCCTACGCCGGCCGGGAACCGGACCCCCGGCGCGGGGGGTGGGGGCGCGGGTCATCCCCGCCGCGCCCTCTCGCGGAGACCTCGTGAGTGGTAAGGACGGTTAGCCACCGTCTAAGTCAACCAACAACACTGTACTCCGCTCGTCCTGTACGAGCCATGAGTGCGAGGAGCCGCCCGCCCTTGGTCGTGTCAAGGGCGGGCGGCTCAACTCTGGCACTCATGCCTACCGCAGGTGGATCAACGCAGCGCATGGAGGCGCACGTGCTACTCACCTTGGATTCCGCATGTTCCCGGACTGGTGAAAACGGGGGGCGGTGACTTTAACGGCGGCATGAACGTCGGATGCGGCTACTCCTGCGCGTTCTCGGCGGCCTTGTCGTTGTCCTCGATCGTCATGTCCAGCAGCGCGCCGAACATCGCCGCGCGCTTCAGGTCCCCGTTATTCAGGGCGTCCAGTGCGGCGGCTGCCGCCTGGCGTTCGGACTTGGTCGGTTCTCGGTCGGTCATCCCTCGGTCTCTCGGTCGTGCTGGTGGGTCATCAGGGGCGGAGGCGGTGCCGTGCGCGGTCGGTGACCAAGGGGTTATCCGATCCGGTTTTGGCGACCATCTCCGACGGGATCGGGTGGCCGGTGAACCGATGCCGCAGCATCGCGTCCACCGACTCCCGCACCTGATCGAACGACGGTTGCATGCGCGGGTTCACCACCACCGTCAGGTCACGGCGCGGGATGGTGATGAACGCGACCGGCACGTCCTCCTGAACGCATGTCGCCTGGACGATCTCCTGCCACATCAACGGATCCGGCCCGTTGCGGCCCCACTGGTGGTCGAACACCACCCAAAGCCCCTGCCGCAGCTTGCCGACCACTTCCCATGCCGACCCCGCCATGTAAGGATTCGCTACCCGCTCCATCACCGGTACTCCCTTGCCGTCTCGCGCGGGTCTAGCCGCGCAGGCCGTTCACGAACGCGGCGAACGTGCCCGTGGATACCGCCAGTACCGTCCGCGCCGCGTCCGGCACTCCGGCCTGCTTGGTGTCACGGATGCCGACGAACCCCGGCGCCGTGCCAACCTCCACGCATGCGTTCTCTTCCCAATGGGTCTTGTGTGCTTTCTTCCAGCCTGTGAACTTCATGCCCTGCTTCCTTCCGTGAGTCCTGCTTCGGTGTCGAACTCTCCATTGCGCACACCGTCGAGAAATGCGTCCCACTCCCGCGCGGTGAACACCAAAACCCTGCCTTTGTCGTTGCATAGCAGCGTGAACACACTGTCCCCATAGGACACAAATGCGTGCCGCAGGCGGTCACCCGGTGGGCCGGTCTCCGACCAACCCGCATCCGGGGACAACGCCAGTTCTGTCGTCTGTCGGACCAACTCGGCAAGCCCGCGCTGTGTCTCCAGATCAGTGACACTCATGTTGTTTGCTCCCTATCGTGATCTGCTTGCCAAACGGTGCCAGCATTCGGAGCGCTGGCAGAGTCGTGAACAAGCACGAAACGCAACGTGTATCCGAGAGCGGCCGCATATGCACCTAGATGACGCACCAACGCGTCTGAGTAATAGTCGAAATTGGACTCCAGTCGGGAAACCGTAGCGCTTCCCATGCCCGACGCCGAACATATGTCACTTTGGGACAGGCCGCGCGCTGTCCGGACCGAATGCAGAACGTCCGCGACATTGGAAAGCTCTTTCAATGCGGCATATTCCGGCACGTTTGGGTTCACCACTGGCCCCGTCCTCGCGTTCCGCGCAGCGCGTGCCGACCGGTGGATACGGGCGCGGCCGCAGCGCTGCCCGCCGTCGCTGAATCTGTGGTGGCGTAGTCGTCCCCGGTCGCAGTCAACCCGGAACGGGGATGCGGAATATGAGACGGCACAGCCGGAGATTTCAATGCCGCCGCCATCCGGGCGAGTACACCGGGACGTGCATGGCGACGATGGCAGCGCCGGACTGACATGCGCTGTTCCATTGACTTCAAGGATGCTCGCGCCTCTATAAACAGGCGGCAACCTACACACACATTTCCCGGAGCGGCAGTCATTGGCGCAGAAACGAACAGCACTCCACACAAGCCCTGATAGACACCCTGGGACGCCATTCCTGCCGCCAAGGCGTCGTCGGTCACCGCATGATCGATCACGGCACCGCTATCGGCTGTGATCCAAGTCAAGTGATGCCGCTCTGAGGTCGATTGAGTTCCTGTCGTCATTGCCGGTTCCTTCAGTATTTGTCGTATGGGCGCCATTGAATGCAGGTTGGCCGCAGTCTCGTATTTAGCCACTCGATTAACGCAGTGCGCGCATCGGCAATAGGAATTGCCGCCGAGCGCGGAAACACCGACCCCACTGACCCATTGAAGATGAGGTTCGATTCAGGAAGCGGGCGCCTAGGATTGTATGAGTTCGCGATCGGCATTTGAGCATCGTCGTTGTCCATGTAGTTCAACGCGGCAAGACCGATGGACGGGCGGACGCTTACCCGAAATTGATGATTTGGAAACGGGCCATCCTTGCTGATGTAGAACTCAACTTCGCCGATCGAAAGGGTGGTTTCCGAATCGGTGTGGTCTATTGTCAAGATTTCTTCAACAAGTGCGGCCGATGCAGCCATTCCGCGCGCGACTCGGGCCACGCCGGAAGAAAGCGATGCCGTCACAATCATGCGTCCATGTCACCGTTCGGTCGGTTGAATCCGGTCTCGGCCCCCTGTCGGGGTCTTGCTCGGCCTACGGTCACGGGGAGTGGCGCGGGGGTCTATATCTACTCGGGCATGCCACATGCTGGATCTGACATATCCGCAGGTGGGAGGCCAGATCAGGGGACTGTGAGCTTCACTCGGTGGTGGCGGCCGATAGCGCTAGGTACGCTGGTCGGAGGCTGATCGGTACAGACCTCGGCAAGGGGGATCGCATGGGTACACCCGGTGGTTCACGGAACTGCCCGGAATGCGGGACCTTGCTCGCTGCCGATAATACGGCCCGAATGTGCAGCAAGTGCCTGAGAGAGCAGCGCGACCAGCTGCGGACACCCCCTGCGCAGCTTCGAAATGAATTCTTCGAGACTGATGCGTTTCGCGCAGCCTTCGCGAGTCATCACATTGGGAAGGTCTTCAAGGCGTATCGGAACCACCCGCGCCACCTTCAACTGTTCGGGAAGGCGCTCAATCAAGAGTTGCTGGGTCGATGGTTGGGACTTACGCAAGCCCAAGTAAGCAAGCTTGAAAACGGAAAGCCGGAAGAAAACCTCGGAAATCTCCGGAACTATGCAAAGATTCTGCATCTGCCGCAGCATCTTCTTTGGTTCGATTTCCCAGGTGAAAGCCGATTGAGGATTCCGCGGACTGCCAATGCTGGCCATGAATCCAATAAGCTAATTGCGGCAGGGGAACGTGACGAACTTCTGGTGGTCAACACCGGAATGGATACACTTGAACTCTTGCGGCGCGTGCGAGCATCGGCAATCGACTCGTCAACCATTGACGCACTCAGTATCACGGTAGAGCAATTGTGTTGCGACTATCCGCATGCTGACGCTCGCACACTGATGGTTGCCGGTAAAGAGTGGCTCGGCAAGATGACGCAGTTGCTCGAAAATCGACTGACGCTGTCACAGCACCGCGACATACTCAGCAAGGCGGGAACGCTGGCCTTGCTTGTCGGATGCCTGGAATACGACACAGGCGACGCTCGCGCAGCGGAAGCGACACGTCGCATGGCAATGGAACTAGGTAAGGAAGCTGGGGATCAGGGAATTGTAGGGTGGGCGCATGAAATGCTCGCATGGTTCCATCTGACGGCGGGAAATTACCGCGCCGTTATTCCGGCCGCTGAAGCGGGGGTTTTGGCGGCACCCTCCCACTCTGTCGCAGTGCAGTTGTACGGGCAGCAGGCGAAAGCGTACGCCCGTATGGGCAAGCCCGAAGAGGTTCGCCAAGCGCTGGACAACGGCAGCGCCCTCCTGGATCGGCTCCCCTTCCCGGATAGGCCGGATAACCACTTTGTTGTTGATCCTGACAAGTGGGACTTCTACGCAATGGATACCTATCGAATTGTCGGCGAAGACCAACTCGCACAGCGAAACGCCGAGGAAGTAATCCGACGCGGGGTCAATCCCGAGGGCGTTCCGCTTTCCCCGATGCGCATAGCCGAAGCTGAGCTAACCCTCGCCGTCATAGCCGCAAGGCGCGGCGACGTCGAACAGGCGGAGGAACTGGGCATGCGCGCGCTCCAGTCCGGCCGCCAGAGTCGCCCATCACTACTGATGGTCTCGACCGAACTTGAAGACGAGCTCACCACGTACGGCACCGACGCGGGGCGCGACTTCCGCGAGCTGCTGGCCGAGGTCAAGCGCAACCCTTGATCAACATCCTGGCTGAGAATATTTAGCCACTGCGGCATTCTTTCTCGGAATACCGCACTTCATTAAAGCATTCACCACCTGCGGCTATTCAAGCATGGAATAGTTTACTTCGGTGTTGACATAGTTGATTTGATGCTGCGGCGCCTTACTTGATGGCGACGGCTCGCAATTCCGCGAGTCGCAGCCAAGAGTAAGGATTCAACAATCATGAGTAACACAATCCAAAGTTCCGGTTCCCCGGCGCATGTTTCGATCCGTCAGGCCGCCTGGGCTCTCGGAGTTAGCGAGTCCAGGGTGTGCCACGCGGTCCGAGTTGGTGCCTTGCGTGCCGTTCGGCGTAGGTCCCGTCTTGTGGTTCCCACCGCCGAACTGCGGCGCGTGCTTGGCGGTGCGCGATGACTGAAGACGAATACACGGAGTTGGCTGCTCAGCTTGACCGGTTGTCCGCCGTGCCGGATGACGTGTTGTCCGAAGTGGTGGCAAGGGATGGCCTGTGTTTGTGGGCGTTCGATCGGAGCGACTTCCCCGAGGGTGAGACGGACAGGGCGACGGCGGCACGGATGTGTGCCGGGTGCCCGGTGGTTGATGAGTGCTTGGAACTCGACTTGCGCACGGCCGGTGAGAACACGGTCGGGGTCTGGGGCGCGCTGCCGGATACCGATCGGCGGGCACTGTTCCCGGTGTGGCTGCGTCGTCGGGGTGGTGAGGCACGATGACTGTCTCTCTGTCGACGACGCAGATTCTGGCCGGGGCTGGTGTCCTGGTGCTGCTGTTCACGGTCTGGCGGGCCAGTGCCCGCAAGGCTCGTGCGGCGGCTGACGCGGCACGGGCTAGTGCCCGGGTGGTGTCGCTGGCCGGGCGGGTGCTGTTCACGGGTGCCGCGTTCGTGGGCGTTCAGTGGCTCGTGATCACGCACCCGGGTAGCCCGCTGCTGCTGCTCGTGGTGCTGGCGGTGCCGGACCTGATCGCGGCGCATGTCCTTACGCGGGCGCTGACGGTGACCACACTGGACGCTCCGACCATGAGGCGTCGGGGTGGTGGTCGCCGATGACTACGAACGCTGATCGGTTGGCGCGGGACGCGGCCGACGCTGCCGAGGTTCGGCGCTGGCAGTCCCACCCGGACGTGATCGCGTGGCGGGTGGAGCGGGTCCGCCGTCAGGTTGACCGGTTGTGCTGGGCCGGGATCGTGCTCGGGTTGGCGTTCACGACGGCGAACGTTCAGTGGTTCGCCGCCGCTGGCGCCGAGGTGGGTTCGCTGCCGTGGCTGACGGCGTGGCTGCTGGACCCGACGGTGTGTCTGGTCCTGCTTGCCATCCTGCGGGCCGAACAGATCACCGCGCGGTACCAGGTCCACACGGGACGGTGGGTTCGTGCGGCGAAGTGGCTCACGCTGGCGGCCACGTATGTCATGAACACGTGGTCATCGTGGGCGGCCGGTTCGCCTGCGGGGGTGGTGCTGCACTCGGTGCCCCCGGTGGTGGTGTTCGTGGCCGCCGAGGCGGTCACCGACCTGCGGGACAAGCTCACCGACGCGGTTCACGTCGCGGTCTCCACGTCCATGAACCGCACAGAGGTTCATGAACCGGCCGCGACCGAACCGGCCGTGACCGTGGCCGAGGTGGCGCGGCCGGAGCGGCGGAAGCTGTTCGCCGACTATCTCGCCGACGCGCGGGCTGCGTGGTCGGCGGAGGTGGAGATCACTCCGGCATGGGTGCGGGAAGCCACCGGGTGTTCGCGTGGTCTGTCGTCCCGGCTGGCCGCCGCGCTGGCGGCCGAGGTGGCCGAGGAGGTGCGGCCATGACCAGTGATCTGGAGCGTGCCGGGTCGCGCGACGTCGAACACGTCGGGCCGATCCTTGACGGCGAGTTGGTTGATGACACGTTGCCGCAGCCGCGTCGGCGGACGGTGCGGCGCCGTGTCGGCCGGTGGCTGCGTCGGGTGTGGCAGTCCGCGCCGGTGGTGCGGGCGCGGTCGCTGGCCGCCTACCGCGTTCGGCAGGCTCCGCGCGATGTGGTGCGGCTGATCTGGTTCGTGGCGCGCGGCATGTGGCGGTGGCTGCTGAAATTCTGGCAGTGGGCCACGTATGCCGACCTGCGGGCGGACGCGCGGCGGGCGCGGCTGGCAGGCGACGCCGAAGCACGCCGCGCCGCGCAGGAGTTGATCCGCTCCGACGCGACGGCACGATGGGCAAAGGTCGGTATCGCCGTTCGACGGTTCGTGATCGCGGTGCGGGTGGCCGCGCCGGTGGTGGCGGTGTTGTGGGCGGTGGCCGCGTTCATGGAACGGGCGGACATGTGGACGTGGCTGGCCGAGGTCTACACCGGACTCGACGCGGCATGGTCCGTGCTGGTGTTCCTCGGGCCGGTGGTGTTGTGGGCGTTGCCGTTGGTGCTGGTGGTCGCGGCCGCGTTCGAGGGACGCGACCGGACTCCGGGTGCGGGGTGGCTCGTGCAGCCGGACCGGGACGACGCGGATTCGTGGGTTGACGAAAGGATGATCTCCCGCGCGCTGGCTCACCTCGGTATCGCGCCGCTGGACAAGTTCTACCGCGACGGCGGCGAGTTGGTGTACACGGTGGCCGCCCGCAGGGACGGCGACGGCACCGCCGCGCAGATCAGGTTGCCGATGGGTGTCACGGCCGACATGGTGGCCGCGCGCCGATCGCGGTTGGCGGCGAACCTCGGGCGCGCCGCGCTGGAAACGTGGCCAACCAAGGGATCCGAGGACGGAATCTTAGATCTGTGGGTCGCGGACAAGGGCGTTCTAGGCGGCCGCGGCGCCGGCGACTGGCCCTTGGTCCACGATGGACAGGTCGACCTTTTCGAGGGTGTCCCGTTTGGACTGTCGCAACGCGGGCTGGTCATCAACGCGCCGTTGCTCGGGGTCAACTGGTTGATCGGAGGCCGCCCCGGGCAAGGGAAATCGTCGGCGCTGCGCACGCTCATGCTCGGCGCGGCACTCGACCCGACGGCGGAGCTGTGGGTGTTCGTGATGGGCGAGTCTCCGGACTTCGCTCCGTTCGAACCCCGGTTGTCCCGCTACCGCATGGGCATGGACGACAGCGTGGCCGAGGCGGCGACGCAAGCACTGGCGGACTTGCTGACCGAAATGGAGCGACGCGGCAAGACGCTCGGCGAACAACCCGGGCGGCCGCCGAAGGTGTCGCGCAAGCTCGCCGACAAACACGCGTTGGGCTTGCACCCGCTGGTGTGTGCGATCGACGAGTGTCACGAACTGTTCCAGCACCCCAAGTTCGGGAAGCGGGCGGCGGAGCTGGCGGTGCGGCTGATCAAACGCGGCCGGAAGTACGGCGTCGTTCTCTTGCTGGCCACGCAGTCGCCCACCAAGGACAGCATTCCCCGGGAGATCACGCGCAACATCTCCTGCGGCGTGGCGTTCTCCGTGGCCGACCAGGTGGCCAACGACGGGTTGTTGGGTTCTGGCCGGTACGCGGCCGGTGTCCGCGCGACCGAACTGCGGATCAACACCGACCGGGGAACCTGTGTCGCCGTCGGCATCACCGATGAAGTTTTCGAGTTGGTGCGCACGTTCTATGTGCCGTTCGAGGACGGGGCCGACGACGTGACACCGGTCATCGCCCGCGCCATGGCGTCCATTGAGGACGCCGGGCGGGCGGTGGAGACAGCGGAGCGAATCGAGATTGAGGCGGCTCCGGTGGATCACCTCGCCGACATTGCGCACGTGCTCGGCGACGAACAGCGGGTGCGGACACAGACCGTGCTCACCCGCCTTACCGAGTACAACGCGGACGAGTACGAACCGTGGGCATTCGCCGACCTGAAAGCAGTGCTGACCGATCACGGGCAACGGCTCCGCAAGGTACGCGGGCTGATGTACGTCCACGCCGACGACGTGGCCGCCGCCCGCCGACAGGCACGCGGGGAGGCAACGGGGGAAGCACCAGGGACCGGGGGAGTTCTCCCCCTAGCCTCCCCCGACCAAGATCCCTCGGTTGACCAGGGAGAACACCCCGGGGGGAGGCGGGGGAGTGCCACCACCGAAGACCCGTAAACCGCCCGAAACCAGGGGAATCGACACCACGTCCGGGGCCTTCCCCCGCTCCCCCCGACCAGCGACCGCAGACACCCGCTCGAAAGGCAGCGACCATGACCACGACCCGTACGAATCCGAGGACGGACACCGCACCGCAGACGGCCGACCGGACACACCGGACGGTGACCACGCCGACGGCCCGCACGATGCGGACCAGCCGGACGCCGACTCACCCCGGGACGGCGGACAGGGCACCACCGACGGGGGCGCTGAGAGGGCCGTAGACGGCTCCGCACGGTCGACGGCGGGTCATCGGCCCGACGTGGGGCGCGTGATGCTCAAGACGACGCCAGAGGGTGCGGCGTGGGTGCTGGTCGAGGGTGCCGACTTCGCGGAGCTGGCGGAGAGGATCAACGTCGTGTACGACGCCCTCACCCGTCCGCAGGCGCGGTGACCAGCACTGATAGGTGGCGTCCCGGGTGATCCGGGCGCATCCTGACTAGATGGGTGGAGGATCATTATTCGATCGGATGGCAGAGGCAGGCGAACGCGCCGCCGCTCGTGAGCGGCGGCGCGCTGCCGTTGAACGGGGCGTCAGATATCCGGCGCTCGGGCTGGCGCTGTTCTTGGCGCTGGCGGCGTGGTGGTTGTCGGGCTGGCAGATGTGGCCCTGGTTGTTCGGCGGTGTCGGCGGCATGGTTGTCATGCTGTTGCTCGGGCGCGGCGTGCCGCTGGCGTGGCGGCTGACGGTACCGCTGCTCGTGGTCGCGGTGTGGCTGCTGACCTATGTGGACCCGTGGTGGTGGGTCGTCATCGCCGGGGTGATCCTGTTCGCTGCCGCGATGGTCGCCGCCGTCCACCTGCGACTCCGCACCCGCCGTTGGCAGACGCTCGGGGCGCTGGCCCTCGGGCTGGCCATGGTGACGGCCGGTTCGGTCATGCTGGCCCTGAACGCGGCCGAAGAGACCCGCCAGACACAGGACGAACTGAACGCGGCACACGCGGAAGCGGTCGCGCGGATTCTGCCGCGCACCCCGAACGCACTGGTATGGAACTTGGTCGTCAGGCTGTCCGATCAGGCCACGGGCGGCCGACAGGCGGCGGCATCCGGGACCAGTGCCGCCGCCGACTTTTGCTTTCATTTCAGCCCGCAGGCGGCGGACGCGTTCGCCACTGCACGGGGCGCGGTGGACTGTCCGGGCGCGTTCCTGGCACTGGCCGCCGAGGTCACCAACCCCCACGACTACGTCACGCGCCTGTCGGTTCCGGGTAGCGCTGTGCGGTTCGAGCCGGATCACATCACCAGCGTCGTGAACGCGTGCCGTCTGGAATTCGGGCCCGTCTTGGACGACACCCCGACCGCCACCCCTGGTCCGCAACTCGGTGAGCTGACTCTCAGACAGCAACTCGGGCAAGGCCATCTAGTCATCGGGTACCGGCCATGCCCGTGAGCTGCGAGAAAGACGGTAGCCGCCCAGTCACTCGGTTTGAAACCAGGCAGCTACCATCCGTTACCTACCCGCCGGTCCGATAGCTAAACATAATGATCAGGGCACTCGGCTAACTAACCAAGTTCGTGATATCGATCATTCCGCTTTCAGCGACGTACTTGTCTATGAATTCGGCTAGTTCCGGCATGGCATCCTGCCAGCCCTCCGGCAGATGCCATCCCATCACCATCTTTCCATCGGGCCGTTTCTGCGCTGCAAACGAGAAACCCACGTCAAGCCATCGAATGCGCCGTTCTTCCGGTGTTAGCGTTTCCAGTTCTTCCCGCCACGTCCGGTCAGTTGGAACCCATTGCACCCCTCCGGGATCAATCGGCAATGCGCGAAGTGTGTCAATATCTTTCAGGATTTTTTGCCCATCGTCCATAATCCGCTGACGCTCATCCGCTGACACGGCCCGCGCCACCTTCGCCATTAGTCGCGCGTGTTCCCGTTCCAGCTTCGCGATTTCGTTAGCGTGATTCGTCGGCGGCAGAACCATCCGTTCACGGACCGGAACCATGGAAAAGAGCACATAGAAAGATTTCTCGGCGAACGGCTCCACATCCTCCGCGCGGATGGACGGACCGTGCTTAGCTGTCGGGCACCGCCAGTAGCGGTACTCATAGCTGACCTTGGTTCCGTCCGCGCGGGTCCGCGTGTCGCCCGCGATGCGATGCCACAAGGGTTCAAGGCACTCCGGACACACCAAGACACCCGAGAACGGGTACGGCTGGTTGCTTCCCCGGGCTTTGCGGCGCGACTTCTCCTCAAGCATCGCCATAATCTCAGCCTGTTCGGCAGGCTCGAAAATGCCAAGTTCGACAAGCTCCGGATTCACCAGCAAAGCAGCGAGCGTGCCACTTTGCCATTTATAGCCCTTGAGTTCCACTGTGGCGGGATCTTCGCCCCGCCGTTCCGCCGTCAACTGCGCTTGCCTGTCTCGCGGGGTGACGACCTTATTTTTCGTCAGCCACTTGCACAGGTCGGTAAGTCCCTGCTTTTCTGCCCGCACGAGAGTGGACAGGGAATGCAGGATCTTGACCGCGTACGGGTCCAAACCGAGAATCCAGCCTCCGCCGCCAGGCAATTCCACCGGCATCGTGCCGTACAGGTGACTCTCGCCGCTCCATCGACCCTGTTCTTTAAGGGACGCTTTCGCGGAGCGGAAACGCTCACGCATTCGTTCACGCTCCATACGGGCGAATGCCGCAATCAGCGTGATCATGAATTCAGCCATCGAATTACTGGAATCGATGCCTTCCGCGATGGCGATCAAGCGCTTGCCGCGTGCCCGCAGCCACTCCAGCAAGTTCAGGGCGTCCATGACGTTCCGTACCAGCCGGTCAAGCTTCGACACCACGAGCGTCTTCCACGGTTGCGGTGGCGCGTCGGACAGCCACTGCTTGAGCCCCGCCCGCTTGTGCGGTTCCAGGTCACCGGACACGTGCAAGTCCTCGACGGTCGCCACCACCGGAATGTCATAGGCCGACGTCCACCGGTGCGTGGTGTCGCGCTGGACCACGTTGGACGTGCTCTCGTCCGTGTAGTGCGACTCACGCGAGTAGCAAACCGCCGCGTCGTCCACGGGATCGAACGGGACGACGGGCGGCCGCTCACTGGCCTGCTTCTTGAACCTCCGCCGCTTCCTCGGTGCTGGTGCGCTCATGGCCGTATCCTCGCTGGTAGACGCTCTGCCGACTGTAGTTGGTTGACCCAGTCGGTGCAGAACCGTCCTTACCACTCACGAGCTTTGGTCACTGGCGGCAGCGTTTCCCGCTGTTGACGCACTTCACCAGCTGGTTCATCAGCCGCTGCGACATGACGTTCGCGAAGTCGTCGTGATCCGAACGGGGATTGTGCTTCTCCTGCGCGAACGCGTCGACCGCGTACTGCCCGGCCGCCTGGATCTCCGGCGGGATGTCGTACACCAGCGTGATCCGCAGCTGCGGCACGTTCTTGAAGCCGCGCGGGCATTTCCCGTTGCGGTCGGAGAACACGATATGCGTCCGGTGGTTGGCGCTGTCGGTGTTCTTCCCGTCCCAGCAGTTCGGGAACGAGTGGATCCGCGTGACCTTGCTGCCCCGCGGGCAGATCGGGTACAGCTCGGTGAGCCGGTCCTCGAAGCCGGTACAGGTCCAGCTCGGCCGCGCGTTGGCCGGGCCGTTGGTGCTCTGCTTGGCGTCGCCGTAGAGCACGCGCAGGAATTTCGGCATCGCGACGACCCGGCGGGCGCCGCCGCTGGTGAAGGTCAGATCGACCTTTTCGGCACGCTGGATTTCGCCCTCGTTGTCACCGATCTCGTTGTTGTCGTTCACGCCGGGCAGGTCGGCGGCCTTGCCGTCGGACTTCTTCTTCTCGGCGTCGCCGGCGGCGTTGACGTTGCTGTTGTCGCCGCCGTTGTCGAGGCCGCCCTCGCCGTTCTGCTTCACGGCGCAGCCCGCCAGCTGGTCTTCGTTCTTCGCGACCGGCTTCCCGGCCTGCCGCATGGTGTCGGCGATCTTCTCGATCGACGGCTTCCGCTTGTTCTTCAGTTCGTCGAGCACCTGGCCCGGTTGTTTTCCTTGCGCCAGCTGGTTGTTCGCGTTGTCGGACTCCTGGTCGAGTTTGTCGAGGTTCTCGTCGACCGCGGGCATGGCCTGGTCGGGGACCTCACTGAGTTCGTCGAGTTCGCTGGCGATGTCGGGGCAGTCGACCTGGGCGGCGGCCTCGTCCTTGGCCGCGTTCGCGCGGTCGGCGGCGAGTTTCTCCTCGTTCGCCGCCTCGTTCGCTTCCTCTTCTTCGGTGTTGATCCGGATGACCGGCCAGAAATAGGCCGACTTGTCCCCGTTCTTGCACGTGGTGCCCGCGCGCAGCAGGCTCTTGTTGTTCGAATCCGCGTTGGTCGACAGGTTCCCGACGTAGTCGTGGAGGTGCTCGGCTCCATTGCGGACACCGGGCTGCGCGATGAAGTTGTCGCCGTTGAAGTGGCCGTTCTCGTTGCGGCCGCAGTCCACGGTGAACGTCCCTCGTGCGCCTCGTTTCGCGAGGTCGAGGTTGACGTTGTTGCCGCGGGGGACCTTCGTGATGTCGATGAAGAAGGATTTGTCCGCGCCATCGGCCCTGGCGGCGTCGGGGGTTCCGGTCGTGTTGAGCACGATGATCCCGCCGACGGCGAGGGCGAAGGCGATGGCGCCCGTGGCGACCTTGGTACGGCGTGCCATGCGATGGCGGCCGGCGGTTCTTTGGTTACGGGGCATGAACTTGTTCACCTCGTTCGGTGTCGTTGCGCGGAGCCCGGGGGATGCGGCGCCGGCAGCACCGGCGTCACTGACTCCGCGTTGGCTGAAACGGCCCCGACGGGTGACCGGTTCAAAACGCGACCTCGCCGTTATGCTTTCGTTACCTTGCGGCGGTGGTGATAGGCGAGTCCCAGAACGAGGGTGATCGGCCCCCAGAGCGCGAGCGGCGCGATGCAGATCGTCGCCAGTGTTTCCCAGGCTTCGTTGACGTAGGCCGCGTTTTCGGTGACGCCGAACAGGGTGAGCCGTCGCCCGTCGCCGAGGGGGATCGAACTGAAGAGCGCGGTGAGGATCAAGCCTCCGGCCACGGCGGGAACGACCGCCGCCATCGGCCGGATCGGTTTACCTCCGAGGAACGGAATCCATCGGGGCGCCACCTCGCCCCAGCCTCGGACCAGCCCGATGGCCAGGAGTGCGATGACTTCGGAGAGCACGCCGAGCGTGAGAACGTACGGGATGCTCAACCAGTAGTCCGGCATCTCGCGATCGTGGACCTGCCCCATCTCGAAATGCACGGCGAAGGGCAGCCGCCACAGGCACGAAGGCAGCAAAAGCCAGGGCAGCGCGTAAGCCAAGCGCGTCGCCCAGCGGGGAACCGGCCGCTCCGTGTCGCTGACGGCCGGTGGACGGTGAAGGATCTTCATGAAACCGATCCTGTCGCCGCGGGGCGCCGGAAAGATCACTCGCGCGGACAAGTTCCCTCCTTCCGGAGAGGGAGAAGGCCCGGCCTCGGGGCAGTCGAGGCCGGGCCGGTTTCCCACTGATCAGACGTCCACCTTGTCCTTGGGCTCCGCCTCGGAGGCGGTGGGACGGGCAGGCAGGAAACGTTTGAGCAACGGGAAGAACAGGATCACCAGGATGATCACGTAGACCACGATCGCGAACGGGGTGTTGACCAGCCCGGTCAACTCTCCGTCACTGAGCTGCAGCGCGCGCCGCATCTGCTGTTCGGCGGCCGGGCCGAGGATGACGCCGATGATCGCCGGCAGCACCGGCAACCCGTATCGGCGCATCGCGAAGCCGATCAGGCCGATCACGAACATCACCAGCAGGTCGAAGATGTCCGCGTTGACCGCGTACGCGCCGACACTGGCGAAGAACAGGATGCCCGCGTAGAGGTACGGCCGCGGGATCCGCAGCAGCTTCGCCCACAGCGGCGCCAGCGGCAGGTTCAGCACCAGCAGCAGCGTCAGCCCGACGAACAGCGAGGCGATCAGGCCCCACACCAGTGAGGACTCCCGCTCGAACAGCAGCGGTCCCGGCTGGATGCCGTACTGCTGGAACGCCGCCAGCATCACGGCGGCGACCGCGGTGGTCGGCAGGCCGAGCGTCAGCATGGACACCAGCGTCCCGGCGGCGGAAGCCGACGCCGTCGCTTCCGGGCCCGCGACGCCTTCGATGGCGCCCTTGCCGAACTCGTCCTTGTGCTTCGAGAGCCGCTTCTCCGTGACGTAAGAGAGGAAAGTCGGGATCTCGGCGCCGCCGGCGGGCACCGCGCCGAACGGGAACCCGATGACCGGACCGCGTAGCCACGGCTTCCACGTCCGCTTCAGATCGGCACGCGAAAGCCACGGCCTGCCGACCGGGATCGGTTTGAACGCGTTGCGCCGCAGGTGCGCGGCGACCCAGAGCGACTCGCCGACCGCGAACAGCGCGACCGCCACGATGACGACGTCGATCCCGTCGGCGAGATGCAGGGAACCGAAGGTCAGCCGCTGCTGTCCGGTCATCTCGTCCAGGCCCACCAGCCCGATGGTGAGCCCGATCAGCAGCGATGCCACACCGCGGATGCGGGAACTGCCGAGCACCGAGGTGACCGCGATGAACGCCAGCACCATGATCGCGAACAGATCCGGCGCACCGATGTCGACGGCGTGCTTCGCGATCACCGGGGCCAGCACGACCAGCGCGATCGTGCCGAGGATGCCGCCGACGAAATGCCCGATCGCGGCCGCCGCAAGCGCTTGCGCGCCGCGGCCCTTGCGGGCCATCGGGTTGCCGTCGATGGCCGCGACCACCGCCGCGCTCTCACCCGGCGTGTTCAGCAGGATCGACGTCGTCGAACCGCCGAACATCCCGCCGTAGTAGATGCCGGCGAACATGATGAACGCGCCGGTGGGCTCCAGCCCGTAGGTCACCGGGAGCAGCAGTGCCACCGCCATGGCCGGGCCGATCCCCGGCAGGACACCGATCGCGGTGCCCAGCAGCACGCCGATCGCCGCCATCGCGATATGGGTCGGGGTCAGCGCGGTGCCGAAGCCGTCGATGAGTTGCTGGAACATCAGAACACCTCCATCAACGGGCCACCGGGGAGCGGGACTCCGAGCAGGTTGTTGAAGACCAGGAAGGTCACGACGGACATGCCCGCCGCGATCAGCGGGTCACGCACCAGGTTGCGGCTGCCGAGCGCGTACGCCGCACCCCAGAACAGGATCGCGCCCGAGATCGGGAAGCCGACCAGGCCGATCAGCGCCGCGTTGGCGAGGAAGGCACCGCACAGCAACAGCACCGTGCGCAGGTCGGCGGGCTCGCTGAGGTCGATGTCCTCACCGCCCTCGGCCTCCCCTTTGCCGCCGCGCAGCACGTCGCGCGCCAGCAGGACGGCGACGAGCAGCAACAGCGAGCCGACCAGGATCGGCACCGCCTTCGGTCCCACCGGGCCGCGCTGGGCGAAGTCGGTGGGAATGCTCAGCGCGTCGGTGAGCACCAGGACACCGAGCACCACGAGCCCGACGCTCACCCCGAGTTCGGAGCGCTCCTTCAGCCATGTGGTCGTCATGCCAGACCCAGCTCTTTCAGCACCGTTGCCACTCGTGTGTTCTCCTCTTCGAGAAACGAACCGAACTGCTCGCCTGGCGCGAACGCACCGGTCCATCCGTTGCGCTGTAAGGCTTCCTGCCACTGCGGCGTCTTCTGCAACCGCTCGAACAGGCTCACCAGCTTCGCGCGGTCGGCGTCGGTGATCCCGGGCGGCGCGACGATGCCGCGCCAGTTGGTGAACTTGACGTCCACACCGGACTCCGCGAGCGTCGGCGCGTCGATTCCGGGGATCCGGCTCCCGCTGGTCACCGCCAGCACCCGGAGCGTGCCCGCCGCGATCTGGTCGCGGTACTCGCCGACCCCCGAGACGCCGAACGCGACCTTGCCGCCGAGGACCGAGGCGAGCAGCTCGCCGCCGCCGTCGAACTGGACGTAGTTGACCGCCTTGGGCGCGAGCCCGACGGCCTTCGCCATCAGCATCGGCGCCAGGTGGTCCGGCCCGCCCGGCGACGAACCGCCGCCGACCTGGACCGCGCCGGGGTCCTTCTTCCAGGCCTCGATCAGCTGGCCGATGTTCTGGTACGGCGAGTCCTTGCCGACCACGACGATGTCCGACTCTTCGATCAGCTTCGCCACCGGTGTGGTGTCGAGGAGCGAAGACGGCGACTTGTTCGTGAACACGCTGCCGACGACGCCCAGGCCCATCGACATGACGAGTTTGCCGTTGCCGCGTTCGGCGACCGTGCGGCCGAGGCCGACCGTGCCACCGGCGCCGGGGAGGTTGAAGACCTCCGCGTTGCCGAGCAGGTCGGCGTCTTCCATCGCCTTGGTCGCGGTCCGCGCCGTGATGTCGTAACCGCCGCCGGGCGCGTTGGGCACGAGCACCCGCAACGACCGGATCTGCGAGCCCTCGTCGGCCTCGCCGCCCGAGGTGAGCAACGGTGGCACCAGCAAAACGGCGACGAGCGCCGCCGCGATGGCTAACCAGCTACTGGGCTTCACTGTGATCCCCGCCTCTCTGCCGCGTGGTTGGACATGTTGCACTCGTGTAAACAGAGATGTCTCGCTTAGACGCCTAAGGTTTCTTTTGTTCTTTGTGGTCACGCGGAGGTGGCGATGGGTGCTCGGGGTTCGCTGGCCCGTCAGCTCCTCGTGTGGCAACTGGTAGTCGTCACGTGCCTACTGTGCGCGGTAGGCGTGCTGGCCGTCGTCCAGGCGGGGAGCAATTTCCGCACGACCGAGGGACGCCGGGCGCTTTCGGTCGCGGAGAGTGTCGCCGCGCAGGGCATCGTGGGCGACCTCGACAACGGCCCGTTCGAGCTGAACGCGCCCGCGGAGACCGCGCGGAGCCTCTCCGGGGTGGATTTCGTCGTCATCGCCGACGCGGACCGGTATGTGCTCGCGTCGACGTATCCGGATCAGCTCCGCACGCTGCTCGACATCGGCGACAGTACCGTCCTCTCTGGACGGTCCTGGGTCGGCGAACTCGACGGTTCGATCATGGCGCACGTCCCGGTGCTCGACGAAAAGGGCGGCAAGGTGATCCGCATGGTCGCGGCGGGTTCGAAGTCGCCGGGGTTCTTCGCCGGTGTGCTCGACTCGCCGGACAACGCGCTGCGAGTGCTGGGGGTCGCGCTGGTGATCGGGGTGAGCGGTTCGCTGCTGCTCGCGCGGCGCGTGAAGAACCAGACGCTCGGCCTGGAACCGCACGAGATCACCGCGCTGGTCGAGAACCGGGAGGCGCTGCTGCACGGCATCAAGGAGGGCGTCGTCGGCCTGGACCCGCAGCACCGCATCACCCTGGCGAACGACCAGGCCCGCGAGCTGCTGGCGCTGCCGGAGGACGCCGTCGGCCGGTCGGTGGAGGACCTCGACCTCAACGAGCGGATCCGTGACCTGCTCACCGGCCGCGCGACCGGCGCCGACCAGATCGTGTTGCGGCAAGGGAAGGTGCTGACGCTGAACCGGATGCCGATCGACGTACGGGGAGCCGTGGTCACCCTGCGGGACCGCACCGATCTGATGACGTTGCGGGACGAACTCGACGCCAGCAGGCACGCGACCGACACGTTGCGGGCGCAGGCGCACGAGTTCAGCAACCGGCTGCACACCATCTCCGGATTGCTGGAACTCGGGGAATACGAGGAGGTTCGCGGCTACGTCAGCCGGATCAGTTCGGCGCAGGGGGAGTGGCGTGCCGAGGTCGGCTCGCGGGTCGGTGATCCGGCGGTGGCGGCACTGCTGATCGCGAAGGCGTCGCTCGCCGCGGAACGCGGGGTCGGGCTGCGCATGGCCCCGGACAGCGAACTCGACCGCGTCGAGGACGCCCTTTCCACGGATTTGGTGACAGTGCTGGGAAATCTCGTCGACAACGCGCTGGACGCGCTGGGTGGTGAGCGGGGCTGGATCGAGGTCGGGGTGTGGCAGGAGGAGGACGAAGTGCGCGTGGTGGTCCGTGATTCCGGACCGGGAGTCGCCCCGGAGATCGCGGAAGAAGTGTTCGAGCACGGCTTCACCACGAAGGCCGCGGCGCACGGCCAGCGCGGGCTCGGCCTCGCGCTGATCCGGCAGGCGTGCGTGCGGCGGGGTGGTTCCGTCGAGGTGCACAACTCCGGCGGCGCGGTGTTCACGGCGAGGTTGCCGCGATGATCAAGGTCCTCGTCGTCGACGACGATTTCATGGTCGCGAAGGTCCACAGTGGATACGTCACGCGCACCGAGGGGTTCGCCGTGGTCGGGGTCGCCCACACCGGGGCCGACGCGCTCCGCCTCGCGCGGGAACTGAAACCGGATCTGGTGCTGCTCGACGTCTATCTTCCCGATCTCGACGGGCTTTCGGTGCTGCGGGAACTGCGCGCGACCGAGGACGTCGACGTCATCCTCATCACCGCCGCGACCGACGTGGAAACCGTGCGGCAGGCGATGCGGGGCGGGGTCCTGCACTATCTGATCAAGCCGTTCGAGTACGCGTCCCTGCGGGATCAGCTCACCCATTTCGCGTCGCTGCACCAGCGGCTGGACCGGCTCGCGGAGGCCGGGCAGGCCGATGTCGACCAGGTCTTCGGCGCGCGACCGAGCGCGAAACCCGTGCTGCCCAAGGGACTTACGGTCCAGACCGCGCGGTTGGTGGAGACCGCGCTGCGCGGCGCGCCCGGCGGGATGTCCGCGAGCGAATGCGCCGAAGCGACCGGCGTCGCGCGGGTGAGCGCGCGCCGGTACCTGGAGCACTTCGTGGCGACCGGGAAGGCCGAGGTGACCCTCAAGTACGGCGGGACGGGACGGCCGGAGCGACGCTACCTCTGGTCCTGACCCCGCAATTCGTCACCTAATTGCGGGAGGTGAGGAGGTCGTTGAGGGTGCCGTAGTCCACGGACTCCTCGAGACGCGAGTACGTGCCCGCCGAGAAGAGTTCCCGGGCGCTTTCCCGCACGACTGCGTACGCGGCCTGGCTGATGCCGGAGCCGACGCTCACCCGCGCGACCCCGAGTCCGGCCAGTTCCTTGACGCTCGGCGCGCCCGGGTGGGCCATCACGTTCACCGGCGCGTCGATGCCCTCGACCAGCGCGGTGATCACGGAGGGATCGGTGGCGCCGGGGACGAAGATCCCGTCCGCGCCCGCGGCGAGGTAGGCGGCGGCGCGCTCCAGCGTTTCCGGCACCCCGCCGAGCCCGCGCAGGAAGGTGTCGATCCGGGCGTTGACGAACACCTCGCCGCTCGCCGCGCGGGCCGCCGCGATCCGGGGGACCACCTCTTCGGGCGCTCGCGGGCCGTCCTCGATGTTGATGCCGACCGCGCCCGCCGCGACTACCGCGGCGACGGTTTCGGCGACGCCGCCGGGTGTGTCCGCGTAGCCGCCTTCGATGTCCGCGGTCACCGGAACCGTTGTCACACGGGCGATCCTGGTGATCAGGTCCACCGCGAGTGCACGGCCGAGGCGGTCGCCGTCGGGGGCGCCGAGGCTCCACGCCACGCCGGCGCTGGTGGTGGCGATCGCCGCGGCGCCCGCGTCCTCGACGAGCCGGGCGCTCGCGACGTCCCATGCGTTGGCGAGCACCAGCGGGTCGGACGGGACGTGCAGGGAGCGGAACAGCCGGGCGTTGTCGGTCGTCATGACCTCAGTCCAGCAGTCACGCGACATCCTGGTCTGGCGGATTCGCGACATCGACATCGGCGCGGAGCCCGGCGATCAGGCGCGCGAGGCCGTATTCGAAGGAGGCGGCCGGATCCTCGTCGTGGTCGCCCTCGACGTGCTGCTGTTCGTCGATCGCGCAGCCGAGCGTGTACCGACTGATGGCGAGGATCGCGTGCGTCGCGTCCTTTTCGGTGAAACCGGCCCGCAGCAACGGTTTGATCAGCGGCGCCATCGCCGACCGGCCGGTCGGGCGCGAGCCCGCGTGCAGCCGGGCGCCGTCCCGGTAGGACAGCAGCGTGCGGCGGATAGTGCGGGCACGCCGCGCCAGCCACTCGGCCCAATCGTCCATCGCCGAGGGCTCGTCCAGCGGAGCCAGCCGGTCGTCCAGCATGGTCTCGGCCATCTGATCGAGCAACGCCTGCTTGCTCTTGAAATGCGTGTAGAGCGCGGGACCCCGCACACCGAGCTTTTCCCCGAGCTTGCGCAGGCTCAATCCGTCCAGCCCGACCTCGTCGAGGAGTTCGAGCGCGGCTCGAACGTAGCCATCCCGTCTCACGACCATGCGCACACCTTCGCCGGTCCGTATCGGACTTGACAACTCGGCAGTATCTTATCACCGTTAAGATCTTAACATCGATAAGATCGGCAGGTAGGATGATCGGGAGTTCCGAGGAGCGCATAACCCCCGCGTTGTGGGGGATGGCGTCGATCCTGACCCTCGGCGGGTTCTTGTCGATGTTCACCTCGACCGTCGTCACCGTCGCCCTCGGCACGATCGCGGCCGGATTCCGTGCACCGCTCGGTACCGTCCAGTGGATCACCACCGGCTATCTGCTCGCGCTCGCGGCGATGGTGTCGGTGAGCGGCTGGGCGTGCCGCCGCTTCGGTACGACGCGGCTGTGGCTGGTGTGCGTGGGACTGTTCGCGGTGCTTTCCGCGCTCTGCGCGACGGCGACGTCGATCGAGGCGCTGATCGCTTTCCGCGTCCTGCAAGGCGCCGCGGGCGGGCTCCTGGTCCCGGCGGGACAGATCCTGTTCGCGACGACGGTGGGGCCGAAGCGGCTGGGCCGGATGATGGCCGTACTGAGCATCCCGATCTACCTCGCGCCGGTGCTCGGCACCCTGGCCGGCAGCGTGCTCACCGAGCGGTTCGGCGTCCCGTGGCTCTTCCTGGTGAACGTGCCGCTCTCGCTGCTCTGCCTGCTGCTGGGCCGGAAACGGTTGCCGAGGGAGGTCCCCGTCGACACCCGGCCGCTGGACCGGCGTGGTTTGGCGCTCACCGTCACCGGGCTGCCGTTGCTCGTGTACGGCTTCGCCGAAGCCGCCCCGATCGCGGCGGTCGCCGGCGCGATCCTGCTCGTCGTCTTCGCGATCACCGCGCTGAGGTCGCCCGCGCCGTTGCTCGAGCTGCGGCTGTTCCGCGACCGGACGTTCTCCTCGGCCGCCGCCGTGATCTTCGGGATGGGGATCGCGTCGTTCGGCGCGATGATCGTCCTGCCGCTGTACTACCTCGATGTCCGACACGAAAGCCTCGTCGCCACCGGGTTCCTGACCGCGCCCCTGGCACTCGGCACGGTGCTGGCACTTCCGCTCGCGGGCAGGCTGACCGACCGGATCGGCGGGGCCCGGGTGATCTTCGCCGGGTTGATCGTCACGATCGCCGGGACGGTGCCGCTGGCGCTGCTCACCGGATCCGACGGTTACTGGTGGCTCTCGGCCGTGCAGGTCGTCCGCGGCTGCGGTATCGGACTCACCACGACCCCGGCGCTCGCCGCCGGACTGGTTTCGGTGCCGCGAGAGCGAATTTCCCACGCGATGCCGCTCTTCGCCATGCTGCAACGGATCGGCGGATCCTTCGGCACCTCGATTCTCACCGTGCTCGCCGCTCCGGGGACCGTGGGGGCCATCGCGCACGCTCACTGGTGGATCGCCGGACTCACCGTGATCGTGCTGATCCCGGCGTGGCTGCTCGTCCGCGCCGAATCGTCCACAGTGGACTGAGAGGCGGCGGTGGGTTTGTTCCCGCCCGAAATGCCCCGAGGGTTCCGAGTGGCATTCGGGACAGCCGGTGGACAACGCCGTAGGCTCAGGTGAATGAGCACGGCACCCACCTCGGAGCATCCGATGGTCGAAACCCGGCACCAGACCCAGCTGCTCACCCTGTTGCGGGATGAGGGACCGATGTCCCGGGTCGAACTGGGGGAGCGGCTGGAGCTGCCGCGTGCCCGGGTGGGGGCCGAGGTCGCGCGGCTGGCCGAGGTCGGTCTCGTCGAGACCGCGGGGCCTTCGGCGAGCCGCGGCGGCAGGCGGTCCACACTGGTGCGGCTGGCGGGAGACCTGCGAGTGCTGTCGGTGGACGTCGGCGCGACGTCGGTCGGGGTCGCCCTCACCGACGCTTCGTGCGAGGTCCTGGTGCACACCGTCGAGGACTGCGACGTCCGGCAGGGGCCGCACGCCGTGCTCAAACGCGTCGTCGCGCTGGCGGAGAAGATCCGCGAAGAGGCGCCGGGCAAGTTGATCGCCGCAGGGATCGGCCTCCCGGGGCCGGTGAGTTTCGCCGAGGGGATGGCGGTCGCGCCGCCGATAATGCCCGGCTGGGACCGATTCTCCGTGCGCGATCATCTCGGCGGGCTGCTGCGCTGCCCGGTCACCGTCGACAACGACGTGAACTCGATGGCGCTCGGGGAACGGCATGCCGGGGTCGCGCGCTCCATCGACGACCTGGTGTTCGTCAAGATCGGTACCGGTATCGGCTGCGGGATCGTGCTCGGCGGCAAGGTGTACCGCGGCGTCGCCGGCACGGCGGGTGACATCGGGCACATCCGCCTCGACGACTACGGGCCGACCTGCGCCTGCGGTGAGACGGGTTGTCTCGAGGCGTACTTCGGCGGCGCCGCGCTGGCCCGCGACGGGCTGACCCTGGCGCGCAGCGGCCGGTCGGCGTACCTCGCCGACGTCGTCGCGGACCGCGGCGTGATCACCGCGCAGGATGTCGGCCGCGCCGCGGCGTCGGGGGATTTCGGCGCGGTCAACCTCATCCGTGACGGCGGGCGACGGCTCGGGCAGGTGGTCGCCTCGCTGGTGAGTTTCGTGAACCCGGGCATGGTCGTGATCGGCGGCGGCGTGGCGCAGCTCGGGCATCAGCTGCTCGCCGAGATCCGCAGCTCGGTCTACCGGCGGTCGCTGCCGCTCGCGACCGGGAACCTGCCGATCGTGCTGTCCGAGCTCGGGGACACCGCGGGCGTCATCGGGGCCGCCTGGTCCGCTACCGATCGGGCCTTCACGCTGAGCAGCTGAGGCGCTCGCGCGGCACGTTGAGCACTCACCTGATTCCGATTAGTAACGTCAAGATCGTACAGACTTTCGCTCGAAAAGTACGAAAGTCTGCGCGGTTCTGGACGGCTATTCGGGTGACGAGGGGCGTTTCTGTCCTGTTGTCACCTTGACGAGTGACACGGGCCACCCTACTTTCGCTGGCTAAGTAACAAAGTTTGTTACGGCCGATTCGTAAGTGAGGGCAGTGTGGCCGCGACTGAATCCGGGCAGCTCGACCCGGTCAGCCCACGCACGGCGAACCTCGCCGCGCTCTTGCGGGCGATGCGTGCGGGGCCGCTCTCGCGTACCCAGCTCGCCGCGCGCTGCGGGCTCACGAAGGCGGCCGTCTCCGGATTGATCACCGAGCTGTCCGAACGCGGTCTCGTCCGTTCCGCCGGACTCCAGGGCGGCGGCAACGGCAGGCCCAGCCAGCTGGTCGAGCTGAACGGCGCCAGCGCCTGCGGGCTCGCGCTCAGTGTCGAGGCCGATCGGTTCGCCGCCGTCGTCACGAATCTCGACGGCCGCGTCGTCGCCGAACGCGCCGAGACCGCCGACGTCGCCGCGCTCGGGCTGCACCGGAGCATGGACGAACTCGCCTTCCTCGCCAGGAACGTGCTGCTCGACGACCAGCCGGTCGGGGTCACCGTCTCGGTGCCGGGCCTGGTCGATTCGGCCGCCGCCGTGCTGCGGTTCGCGCCGACCCTGCGCTGGCGTGACGCCGAGATCGCCGACCTGCTCGCCGCCAGGCTCGGTCTGCGGGCCGACGCCATCGCGGTCGACAACGAGGCCAACCTCGGTGCGATCGGCGAGGCCGTCGCCGGAGCCGGTCGAGGTGTGCGGGAGCTCTTCTACCTCAGCGGCGGCACGGGCGTCGGCGGCGGACTCGTGTCCGGCGGCGCGATCCTGCGTGGTGCCAGGGGATTCGCGGGCGAGGTCGGGCACATCACCGTCGATCCGTCCGGCGAACAGTGCCCGTGCGGCCGGGTCGGGTGCCTGGAGACCAAGGCCGGCCTCAACGCCGTCCTGCGCGGCGCGGCTTCGCCCGGCGACCCGCTGCACGATCCCGCCCTCGGAGTCGACGGCCGGGTCGGGCTGCTCAAGCACCGCGTGCAGCGCGGTGATCAGCGCGCGGTCGCGGCGGTCTCGGAACTCGGGGTCGCGCTCGGCATCGCGGTGTCCACTGTGGTCGACGTGCTCGACCCGGACGTCGTCGTGCTCGGTGGCTACTTCGCCGAACTGGGCGAATGGCTGGTCGAGCCGGTACGCCGCGAGCTGTCCGCGCGTCCGCTCGGGCAAGAGCCCACCTGCCGTGTCGAGCCGTCGCCGCTGGGCACCACCGCTCCGCTGCGGGGCGCCGCGCATCTCGCCACCGAACGGCTTTTCGCCGACCCGACATTAGTTCCTTTCGAGACCGAGGAGGCTCCGGCATGACCCTGCTCTCCGTCCGGGGGATCGTGAAGACCTTCCCGGGGGTGCGTGCACTCGACGGTGTCGACTTCGACGTCGAACCCGGCGAGGTGCACTGTCTCCTCGGTCAGAACGGCGCGGGCAAGTCCACGCTGATCAAAACGCTCGCCGGCGCGCATCGCCCCGACGGCGGCGAGATCTTCTGGCAGGGTGAGCCGGTCACGCTGCCCTCGCCGGTCGCCGCGCTGAAGCTCGGCATCGCGACCATGTACCAGGAACTCGACCTGGTGCCCGGGCTTTCCGTGGCGGACAACATCTTCCTCGGCCGCGAGCGCGCGTCGTTCGGGTTCACGCGGATCAGCGAGTCCCGGAACAAGGCCGCGAAACTGATGGCGCGGCTCGGTCACCCCGAGATCGCGCCGTCGACCGAGGTCGGCAAGCTCTCCGCCGCGGGCCAGCAGCTGGTCTCGATGGCGCGGGCGCTCGCGTACGACGCGAAGCTGCTGGTGATGGACGAGCCCACCGCGGCGCTGGCGGGCGAAGAGGTCGACAACCTGTTCCGTATCGTCGGCGAACTGACCGCCGAGGGTGTCGCGATCATCTACATCTCTCACCGGCTCGAAGAACTGCGCCGGATCGGCCACCGCGTCACCGTGCTCAAGGACGGCAGGACCGTCTCCACGGGCCTCGACGCCAAGGAGACGCCGACCGCGGACCTCGTCGCGCTGATGGCGGGCCGCAAGGTCGAAACCGTGTTCGGCCCTCGCCATCAGGAGCACGTGGACCCGGACATCGAGGTCCTCAAGGTGGAGAACCTGACCACCGTCGGCGAATTCGAGAACGTGAACTTCACCGTGCACGCCGGCGAGGTCGTCGGCATCGCGGGCCTCGTCGGCTCAGGACGCAGCGAGTTGCTGGAGACGATCTTCGGCGCGCGCAAGCAGGACACGGGTTCGGTGTCGGTAGACGGCCAGCCGGTCCGGCCGGGCAGCGTGTCCGCGGCGGTCAAGGCCGGGATCGGGCTGGCGCCGGAGGAACGCAAGAGCCAGGGGCTGTTGCTGGATCTGCCCGTCGTGCACAACGTGACCCTGGCGAGCCTGGGCAAATACGCGACGTTCGGGTTCACCGAGCGGGGGAGGGAACTCGACGACGCCGGGGAAAGCCTGCGGCGCCTCGATCTCCGGCCCGCCGACCCGCACCGCATCATCCGCACGCTGTCCGGCGGCAACCAGCAGAAGGCGGTGCTCGCCCGCTGGCTGGTCCGCGGCTGCCGGGTCCTGCTGCTGGACGAACCGACGCGCGGGGTCGACGTCGGCGCGCGGGCGGAGCTGTACCGGCTGATCGAAGAACTCGCCGCGACCGGCGTCGCGATCGTGCTGGTCAGCAGCGAGATCCCCGAAGTACTCGGCTTGTCCGACCGGGTGCTGGTGCTGCGTGAAGGACGTGTCCTGGCTGAAAAGCCGTCTGCGGAGCTGACAGAGGCGGATGTGCTCGACGTGATTCTCGAGGGGAGTGCGGCGTGACCGACCAAGCCGAATCGGTGCGTACGGGACCCGCCGTGGAACCGTTACCACCCAAGGAAAAGCGGAATTTCTCGCTCGACACCCGGCTGCTCGGGCTGGCCGGGGTGCTGGTGATCCTGTGCATCGTCGGCCAGGTGACCAGGCCCGACCAGTTCTTCACCGACGGCAACATCTCCACGATCCTGCGGCTCGCCGCGGCGATCGGGGTGGTCAGCGTCGGGATGACGTTCGTGATCATCGCCGGCGGCATCGACCTCTCGGTCGGGTCGATCGTGGCGCTCTCCAGTGTCTGGCTGACCACCTTGGCCACCCAGTCCTACGGCCCGTTCGTGATGATCCTTTGTGGACTCCTGGTCGGCCTCGGCTGTGGGCTGATCAACGGGATCCTGGTGTCCTACGGGAAGATCGTGCCGTTCATCGCGACACTGGCGATGTACGTCTCGGCCCGCGGGCTCGCGGAACGCATCAGCGGCCGCCGCACGCAGGTGGTGTCGGAGGCGGGCTTCCTCGATTTCTTCCGCGGTGATCTGCTCGGCATCCCGGTGCTGATCTGGATGTTCGCGCTGGTGTTCGTGGTCGGCTGGGTGCTGCTGAACCGCACCACGTTCGGCCGCCGCACCTTCGCCGTCGGCGGCAACGCCGAGGCTTCGCGGCTGGCCGGTATCAACGTCAAGCGGCACACCGCCCTCGTCTACGGCGTCGCCGGCCTGTGCTGCGGTATCGCCGCGCTGATGGTCGTCGCCCGCACCACCGCGGGTGCCTCGACCAACGGCATGCTCTACGAACTCGACGCCATCGCGGCGGTCGTCATCGGCGGCACGCTGCTCACCGGTGGCCGCGGCTCGCTCATCGGCACCCTGATCGGCGTGCTGATCTTCACCGTGCTGTCCAACATCTTCACGCTCAACAACCTGGACACCGACATCCAGAACATCGCCAAGGGCGTGATCATCGTCCTGGCCGCGCTGCTGCAGTTCCGCTCCGTGAAGAAGACAAAGACGAGCACTTGATCACCGTGGATGGAGAGTCGTCATGACCGAACAATCCCTGCACCGCCGCCGCTTCCTGCTGGGAGGCGCGGCCGTCGGAGCGGGCGCGCTGCTGACCGCGTGCACCTCGAACGAGGCACCGGCGCAGAACAACGCGGCCAACGTGGCCAACGCCGGCGCCAACTCGCAGCCCGGAACACCCGTCACCATCGGGTTCTCGGCGCCTGCCGCGGACCACGGCTGGATGGCGGCCATCACCAAGAACGCCCGCGCGCAGGCGCAGAAGTTCAGTGAGGTCACGCTCAACGCGACCGAGGGCACCAACGACGTCAACCAGCAGATCTCCCAGGTGGAGACCTTGATCAACGCCAAGGTCAACGTCCTGGTGATCCTGCCGTTCGACGGCAAGGCGCTGACCGCGGTCGGCCAGCAGGCGATGGACGCCGGTATCCAGGTGATCAACCTGGACCGCGTCTTCGACACCCCGCTCGCGTACCGCACCTGGATCGGTGGCGACAACTACCGCATGGGCGTCAACGCCGGGAACTACATCGCCCAGCAGATGAAGGCGAAGAACATCGCCAGCCCGGTGATCGGCGAGGTCGCGGGTATCGACTCGCTGCCGCTGACCCAGGAACGCAGCAAGGGTTTCAAGGACGCCTTGGCGCGTCAGGGATTCCAGGTCGGACCGCGGGTCTCGGCGCAGTTCACCCCGGAGTCGGGCGAGCAGCAGACCTCGAACCTCCTGCAGTCGGCGTCCAAATTGGACGCTCTCTGGAACCACGACGACGACCAGGGCGTCGGCGTCATCGCGGCGATCAACAACGCCAACCGCAAGGACTTCCTGATGGTCGGCGGCGCGGGTTCCAAGAACGCGATGAACCTGATCAAGTCCGACGCCGAACCGTTGAAGGCGACGGTGCTCTACAGCCCGTCGATGGCGTCTTCGGCGATCTCGCTCGCGCGGCTGCTCGGCCAGGGCAAGGGGGCGGGCGACTTCGCCGAGCACGAGATCCCCGCCGAGATCACCACGTACTCCGCGGTGGTCACCAAGGAGAACGTCGACAAGTACATGGACGTCGGCTTCGACTCGTAAACCCGCGTACCCGACACACGCACGCATCTAGGAGGGGCATGAGCACGGCAAAGGAAACGATCGGGATCGGCATGGTGGGCCACGCGTTCATGGGCGCGGTGCATTCGCACGCGTGGCGCAGTGTGCACCGGTTCTTCGCGCCACCGCTGATCCCGAGACTCGCCGTGCTCGGCGGCCGTGACGAGGTGCGGACAAAGGCCGCGGCGGAACGGTTCGGCTGGGAAGACGTCGAGACGGACTGGCGCGCGCTGATCGCCCGCGACGACGTCGACCTGGTCGACATCTGCACACCGGGCGACAGCCACGCCGAGATCGCGATCGCCGCGCTCGAGGCCGGGAAGCACGTGCTGTGCGAGAAGCCGCTGGCCAACACCCTCGCCGAGGCCGAAGCGATGGCCGAGGCGGCGGCGAAGGCGCGGGCCGACGGCGTCCGGTCGATGGTGGCGTTCAACTACCGCCGGGTGCCCGCGCTCGCGCACGCCAGGAAGCTGGTCGCGAGCGGGGCGCTCGGCGAGATCCGCCACGTGCGGTCGGTCTACTTGCAGGACTGGCTGTCCGACGCGCAGGCGCCGATGACCTGGCGGCTGCACAAGGACAAGGCTGGCTCGGGCGCGCTGGGCGATCTCGGCGCGCACATCGTCGACGCCGCCCAGTTCGTCACCGGCGAGACGATCACCGGGGTTTCCGCGCTGACCAACACCTTCGTCAAGGAGCGCCCGGACGGCGACGGCGGCACCGGGCAGGTCACGGTCGACGACACCGCGCTGTTCCTCGGCCGGTTCACCGGCGGCGCGGTGGCGAGTTTCGAGGCGACCCGGTTCGCGCTGGGCCGCAAGAACGCGATGCGGCTGGAGATCAACGGTTCGTTGGCGAGCCTCGCGTTCGACTTCGAGTCGATGAACGAACTGTCCTTTTTCGACGGTGGCCAGCCCGCCACCGAGGCCGGGTTCCGCCGGATCCTGGTCACCGAACCCGAGCACCCGTACGTCGGGGTGTGGTGGCCGCCGGGGCATCTCCTCGGCTACGAGCACACCTTCACCAACGAGGTCGCCGATCTGCTCACCGCGATCGGCGATGGCACGGATCCCGAACCGTCCTTCGAGGACGGGTTGAGGGTTCAGCAGGTCTTGGCCGCGGTCGAGCGCAGCGCGTCCGACGAGGCGCGATGGACCGCTGTGCCCGGCGTCACCGCGAAAGGAAGCAGCTGAGGAGTAGATCCAGCCGAAAGTCGCATGACGACCATCACCGCGACTTGGTTCGATCCGAAACATCCGACCATCGGAGGTCGGGTTCTCGGGCTGGGAAAGGTGGAGGAAATGCCTGCTCACGAGCGTACGGGCATCTGGTTGATCGGCGCGAGGGGGTCTGTGGCCACCACGGCCGCGGTGGGGCTCCTCGCGCTGCGCGCGGGAGTGACCGGCGGTGGCGGCTGTGTCACCGAGCTGCCCGCGTTCGCCGGGGTTCCGTTGCCGGGCTGGGACGATCTGGTCCTCGGCGGGCACGACATCGCGCATACGCCGCTGGAGAAGCGGGCCGAGCAACTGGCGCACGCCGGCGTGTTCGGGCATGCGGTGTTCGCCGCGGTCCGGTCGGGGCTGGCCGAGGTGGACGCCGAGATCCGCGACGGCTACCACCCGGCGTCCCACACCGGTGCCCAGGCCGACGCGGCCGCCCGGCTGACGGCGGACATCCGAGCTTTCGCCGACCGGCACGACCTCGCGCGGGTCGTCGTGGTCAACGTGTCCTCCACCGAGGCGCCCTGTCCCCACCTGCCCGAACACGACGACCTCGCCGCGCTCGAAGCGGCGCTCGCCGACCCGGCGCGGGCGGTGCTGCCGTCGAGTTCCCTCTCGGCCTATGCGGCACTGAAAGCGGGCAGCCCGTACGTCGAGTTCACGCCGTCCGCCGGGATCACCCTGCCCGCGCTGCGTGAGCTGGCTGAGCGGGAAGGCCTGCCGTACGCGGGCTGCGACGGCAAGACCGGCGAGACGTTGCTGCGCACGGTCCTCGCGCCGATGTTCAGCGCGCGGGCGTTGAAGGTCCGCTCCTGGGCGGGCACCAACCTGCTCGGTGGCGGCGACGGCGAGACGCTGGCCGACCCGGTGACCGCGAACAGCAAGCTCGAGTCCAAAGCGCGCGGGCTCGCGGCGCTGCTCGGCGAGGACGTCACCGCGCCGCTGCACATCGACAACGTGCCCGACCTCGGCGAGATCAAGACCGCGTGGGACCACGTCTCGTTCGAGGGTTTCCTCGGCGCGCGCATGAGCCTGCAGTTCACCTGGACCGGCTACGATTCCGCGCTCGCGGCGCCGCTGATCCTGGATCTCGCGAGGCTGGTGACCGCGGCGCACGCCGCCGGCCAGAGCGGCGCGCTGACCGAACTCGGGTTCTTCTTCAAGGATCCGTTGGGCAGCGACGAACACCGGTTCGCCGAGCAGACCGCCCGCCTGATCAGCTGGGCGGGAACCCTGTGAAGGCCTACGTGGAACTCGTGCGGGCGCCCGCCGCGCTGACGGTGCTCGGCGACACGGTCGCCGGATCCGCCGCGGCGGGGCTCAGGATGACCGGGCGACGGCTGCTGCTGCCGTTGTCGTCGGTCGCCTTCTACTGGGCCGGGATGGCCCTCAACGACTGGGCGGACCGGAAGCTCGACGCCGTGGAGCGTCCCGAGCGGCCGATCCCGTCCGGGCGGGTGAGTGCCGGCGCGGCGCTCACCACCGGGGCCGCGCTGACCGCCGCGGGACTTGGCCTGGCAGCGCTCGGCGGCGGCCGCCGGGCGATGCGGGTCGCGGTTCCGCTCGCGGCGGCGGTGTGGGCCTACGACACCGTGCTCAAACCGACCTTCGCCGGGCCGGTGGCGATGGCGGCCTGCCGCATGCTCGATGTCCTGCTGGGCGCTGGTGACTCTCCGAAGAAGGCGGCCACCGCCGCGGCCGCGGTGGGCGTCCACACGCTCGGCGTCACGGCGTTGTCCACCGGGGAAGTGCACGGCGCGAATCCGGCGACCGCCCGGGCGGCACTGGCCACCAGCTGCGCGGCGACAACGTTGGCATTGACCGGACCAGCACGTGGGGGCTGGCATCGCGCGGCCTCGATGGCGGCCGGTTCCGGCTACGCGGGCCTGGTCGGCCGGGCACAGGCGGACGCTGTCCGTGACCCGTCGGCGAAGTCCGTGCGCTCGGCGACGAAGTCCGGCATCCACGGAATGGTCCCGCTGCAGGCGGCGGTCACGGCCAAGGGCTCGGTACTGGGGGCCGCGCTGGTCGCGGCCGCGCTCCCGATCGCCCGCAAGCTGTCGAGGAAGGTGAGCCCCACATGACGTTTTCACTCGGATACGGCACCAACGGCTTCTCCAACCACCGCCTCGACGACGCCCTCGCGATCATCGCCGACCTCGGGTACACCGGGGTCGCGCTGACCTTGGACCACGATCACCTCGACCCGTTCGCCGACGATCTGGCGCGGCAGGTCGACCACGTGGCCTCCCGGCTTTCGTCGCTCGGCCTGAACCGGGTCGTCATCGAGACGGGCGCGCGGTACCTGCTCGACCCGTGGCGCAAGCATTCGCCGACGCTGCTGTCGGACGACCCCGCGCTCCGGGTCGACTTCCTGGCACGGGCGTTGCGGATCGCCGGAGATCTCGGTGCGGACTGCGTCTCGTTCTGGTCCGGTGTGTCCACTGTGGACAAAGACGTCGCGTGGTCCCGGTTGCGTGAGGGCGTTGCGGCGGTCCTGGAGCACGCCGCGCGGCTGAACGTACGGCTGGCGATGGAACCCGAGCCCGGCCACCTCGTGCAGCATCTGAGCCAGGTCCTGGACCTGCGCAAGGAACTCGGCGAGCCGGAGCTGTTCGGGGTCACGCTCGACGTCGGACACTGCGTCGCGGTCGAGCCGGTCAACGCGGCCGAATGCGTCCGCCTCGCCGGCCCGCTGCTGTGGAACGTGCAGCTTGACGACATGCTGCCGAGAGTCCACGAGCATCTGGAGTTCGGCGACGGACATCTGGATCTGCCGGGGACGCTCGCCGCGCTGGCGGAAATCGGCTACACCGGCCTCGCCGCGGTCGAACTGCCCCGGCACAGCCACGCCGCGCCGGACACCGCGCGCCGGGCCTTCGAAGCGCTGACCGCCGCGATGCCTCAGACGTGGTCGGCCAAGGCGGAACGCCGGATCCGGGAGAAGCCGTCGGTGATCGGCTCGCTCTTCCCGGCGGTCGGCCGCGAGGTCGGCCGGGAGGCGCTGCGCCCGGACACCGATCCGCAGGGGCTGGTCCACGGCACCGTCGATGACCGGGAGAGGGTCCGGCTCGTGGCGGTACTGGCCGACGTCCTCGACGACGCCGCACTGGCCGCGGAACTGCGCGATCTCTACCGCTTCGGCGACGACGCCGAGCGGCGCGGGGTCCTGCGGGCGCTCAACGCGCTGGAGTTCCCGGGCGCCGAAGTCACCGATGCCGGGATCAGACTGGTCGAAGACGCCTTGCGCGCCAACGACATCAGGCTGGTCGCGGCCGCGATGGGGGCTTTCGCCCGATTCCTGGACGACCACACCTGGCGCCACGGCGTCCTCAAATGCGTCTTCGTCGGGGTGCCGCTGGCCGCCGTCGCGGATCTCACCTCCCGCGCGGACGACGAGCTGAGGCGCATGCTCGCCGACTTCGCCGACGAACGCAGGGCGGCCGGACGTGACGTACCCGCCGACGCCCTCTCCTTGCTCAAGGAAGGCCACTGACCGTGCGTATCTTCGATCCCCACATCCACATGTCCTCCCGGACCACCGACGACTACGACGCCATGTACGCGGCCGGTGTCCGCGCGCTGGTCGAGCCCGCGTTCTGGCTGGGGCAGCCGCGTACCAGCGTCGGCTCGTACACCGACTACTTCGACGCGCTCATCGGCTGGGAACGGTTCCGCGCCGCCCAGTTCGGTATCCGGCACCACTGCACGATCGCGCTGAACCCCAAGGAGGCCAACGACCCCCGTTGCCGCGAGGTGCTCGACGTGCTCCCGAGGTACTTGGCGAAGGACGGCGTGGTCGCGGTCGGCGAGGTCGGCTACGACTCGATGACCAAGGAAGAGGACGAGGTCTTCTCGCAGCAGCTGGCGATGGCGCTGGAGCACGATCTCCCGGTGCTGGTGCACACCCCGCACCGCGACAAGCTGGAAGGCACCAAGCGCACGCTCGACGTCGTGCGCGAGGCCGGCGTCGCGCCGGAGCGCGTGGTCGTCGACCACCTCAACGAGGTCACCGTCAAGCTGGTCAAGGATTCCGGCGCCTGGATGGGGTTCTCCATCTACCCGGACACCAAGATGGACGAGCACCGGATGGTCGAGATCCTGCGCCAGTACGGGCTCGATCAGATGATCGTCAACTCGGCCGCGGACTGGGGCCGGTCCGATCCGCTGAAGACCGCCAAGACCGGGCAGGCGATGCTCGACGGCGGTTTCACCGAGGCCGACGTCGACAAGGTGCTGTGGCAGAACCCCGTCGACTTCTACGGCCTGAGCGGCAGGCTCACCCTCGACCCGCTGCCCGGTTTCACCGGCGAGGCCGTGACCTTCGAGGGCAACTCGGTGCTGCGAGGTGCCCGCAAATGATCTCCTACTGTACGAACGTCCACCCCGCCGAAGATGTCGACGGCATCGTCGCGCAGCTGGAGCGGTACGCGCTCCCGGTGCGTGAGCGACTGGGCGCGGATCGGCTCGGCGTCGGGCTCTGGCTTTCCGCGCCGGTCGCGCGCGGGCTGGCCGAAGACGCCGGAGCACGCAAGCGTTTTCGCGCCGAACTCGACGCTCGTGGTCTGTCGGTGTACACGCTGAACGCGTTCCCGTACGGCGGTTTCCACGACGACGTCGTCAAGCACGCGGTCTACCGTCCTGAGTGGACGAACCCTGACCGGGTCGCGTACACGATCGACTGCGTGAACGTGCTGTCCGATCTCCTCGCCGAGGATGCTTCTTACGGCAGCATATCGACGCTGCCGTTGGCTTGGCGTGAACCGTGGACCGAACAGGACGACCGCCGCGCCACCGAGGCGTTCGGTCAGGTCGTCCGGGCGATCGGTGGCCGCCCGATCAAACTGGCCGTCGAGCCGGAGCCCGGATGCGTGCTCGACACCGTGGCCGACGCGCTGGGCTGGTTGTCCGGCCGCGTCGACCCGGAGTACGTCGGGCTGTGCCTGGACACCTGTCACCTCGCGGTGTCGTTCGCCGACCCGGCGGAGACCCTCAAGGCCATCGCGGAGTCCGATGTGGACATCGTCAAGGTGCAGGCTTCCGCCGCGCTGCATGTCGAGAAGCCCGCCGAGGCGCGTGAGGCGTTGGCCGTGTTCGCGGAACCGCGCTACCTGCACCAGGTCCGCGAGTTTTCCGGCGGCGTCGTGCGCAAGGCCGACGACCTGCCCGAGGCGTGGACCGACCTGCCGGGGGAGGGGCCGTGGCGCGTGCACTTCCACATGCCGCTGCACCAGGCCCCGGCCGCGCCGCTGTCCACCACCACCGACGTCCTGCGCACCGTCGCCGCCGGACTGCCCGGCGAACCGCATATCGAGGTCGAGACCTACACCTGGAGCGTGCTCCCGGACGCGGGCGACCTCGTCGGCGGAATCGCCGCGGAACTCGCCTGGGCACAGGCGAATCTCGTCACGGAAGGGGTGTCCGCGTGAAACCCTTGGTCGTCATCGACGTCGTCGGGCTGACCCCGAAGGCGTTGCGGGACATGCCGAAACTGTCCGCCGTCGCCCGCGATGGCTGGCAGGCCGAACTGGGCACGGTACTGCCCGCCGTCACCTGCAGCGCGCAGTCGACGTTCCTCACCGGGCTCATGCCCGCGCAGCACGGGATCGTCGGCAACGGCTGGTACTTCCGCGAACTCGGCGAAATCTTCCTGTGGCGTCAGCACAACCGGCTCGTCAGTGGCGAGAAGCTGTGGGAGACCGCGCGGGCGGCGCACCCCGGCTACACGTCGGCGAACGTCTGCTGGTGGTACGCGATGGGGATGAGCACCGACGTCACGGTGACCCCGCGGCCGATCTATCACGCCGACGGCCGCAAGTCGCCGGACGCCTACGTCCGTCCGCCCGAGCTGCACGACCAGCTGACCGGCGCGCTGGGGGAGTTCCCGCTCTTCCAGTACTGGGGCCCGACGGCGTCGATCAAGTCGAGCAAGTGGGTCATCGGCGCGTCGCGGCAGATCCTCCGGGAGAAGCGGCCGGATCTGCTGCTGACCTACGTCCCGCACCTGGACTACGACCTGCAGCGCTTCGGCCCCGACGCTCCGCAAGCCCGGCAGGCGGCGCGGGAACTGGACAACGCGCTCGCGCCACTGCTCGACGACGCCCGCAACGCCGGGGCGACCGTGGTCGCGCTCAGCGAGTACGGGATCACCAACGTGCACCGGCCGGTCGACATCAACCGGGCCCTGCGCCGCGAGGGGCTGCTGGAGGTCTACACCCAGGCGGGGATGGAGTACCTCGACCCGTGGGCGTCGCGCGCGTTCGCCGTCGCCGACCACCAGGTCGCGCACGTCTACGTCCGCGACTCCGCCGATGTCGAGCGGGTTCGTTCGATCGTCGGTGAGCTGACCGGCGTCGACGAGGTGCTCGACCGCGAGGCACAGGCCCGGTACGGGATCGACCACGAACGCGCGGGCGAACTCGTCGCGGTCGCCGAGCCGGACGCGTGGTTCACCTACTACTACTGGCTCGACGACGAGCGGAAGCCTGACTTCGCGCGCGGCGTCGAGATCCACCGCAAACCGGGCTACGACCCCGCCGAGCTGTTCTTCGACCCGGAGGACAAGTTCGCCAAGGCTCGGGCCGGGTTGAACCTGGCGAAGAAGTTCGCCGGGCTCCGGTACGCGATGGACGTCGTCCCGACCGACCCGCGCTGGGTGCGCGGCTCGCACGGACGGCTGCCGGATTCCACAGAGGACGGTCCGGTGCTGCTGTGCTCCGATCCGGCCTTCCAGCCGTCCGGCCGGGTGGGGGCGACCGACGTGCATCCGTTGTTGTTGTCGTTGCAGGGCCTGAAGTAGAGGAGGTGGCGGAGGTGGTGTGGTCGATGCGTGTCGCGGACGCCACTTTCGCGACGTCTGATGTCCCGAAAGTGGCTTTCGGGACAAGGCCGCCTGTTCTCGCCGGTACCGACGTTGCGAAAGCCACTTTCGCAACCTTCAACGTTGCGAAAGTGGCTTTCGCAACACGTCGCGTCAGCACGGGCGCGGCAAGGACGTCGGTGAAGGTGGTCGTGAGTGGTAAGTGACGTTCTAACGACACTTACCACTCACGACCACCGCGCCCCCCTCCCCACCCGCCACCTCCCCTCTCCACCCGCCCCCCTCCCTTCCCCTCCCAGAAAGGACGCTCCGCTCCGCAACCCCTTCCTTGATCGCCGCCGCTCATCGAAAGGATCGCTACTGCTATGTCTTTGAAACGACGACTGGGTGTGCTCGTCACATCCATGGTCACGGCTCTGACAGGCGTCGCGCTACCGGTGCAGACCGCATCGGCGCACGAAGCGGCCACGGTGCTCGTGTTCTCCAAGACCGCGGGCTTCCGGCACGATTCGATCCCCGACGGGATCAAAGCGATCAAGGATTTGGGGGCGCAGAACCACTTCGCGGTGGAAGCGACCGAGGACGCGGCGGCCTTCACCGACGCGAACCTCAAACGCTTCAACGCGGTGGTCTGGCTTTCCACCACCGGTGACGTGCTGAACGCGGACCAGCAGGCCGCGTTCGAGCGGTACGTGAAGGGAGGTGGCGGGTACGTGGGCGTGCACGCCGCCTCCGACACCGAGTACGACTGGCCCTGGTACGGCGAGCTGGTCGGCGCGTACTTCAAGTCGCATCCGCAGATCCAGCAGGCGAACGTCAAGATCGAAGACCACGAGCACGTGTCCACTGTGGACCTTCCCGAGACCTGGCCGCGCACCGACGAGTGGTACAACTACCGCGAGAACCCGCGCAGTAACGTCCACGTCCTCGCGAGCCTCGACGAGAAGAGCTACCAGCCCGGTGACGGCGCGATGGGCGATCACCCGATCGCCTGGTGCCACGAGAATTCCGGCGGCCGCTCCTGGTACACCGGCGGCGGGCACACCAAGGCGTCCTACGCCGAACCGGCCTTCCTCAAGCATCTGGCGGGCGGCATCAAGTACGCCACCAAGCTGAGCGAGCCGGGCTGCGCCAAACAGGAGGAAGCCCCGGTCGACGCGGACTTCGACCAGATCACCCTGGCCAAGGGTGAGGAGAAGACCGGCGAGCCGATCGCGCTGTCCGTGCTGCCCAACCGCGACGTCCTGCACACCTCGCGCGACGGCCGCGTCTGGTACACCAGTTCCTCCGCGACCACCTCGCTGGCCGGGCAGATCCCCGTCTACAACCACGACGAGGACGGCCTCCAGGGTGTCGCCATCGACCCGGGCTTCGCCAAGAACCGCTGGGTCTACCTGTACTACGCGCCCAAGCTGAACACCCCTGCCGGTGACGCGCCGGAGAACGGCACCCCCGCCGACTTCGAGCCGTTCAAGGGCTATAACCAGCTCTCGCGGTTCAAGCTGGGCACCGACAACAAGCTCGATCTCGCGAGCGAACAGAAGATCCTTCAGGTCCCCGCCGAACGCGGGATCTGCTGCCATGCCGGCGGCGAGATCGACTTCGACGCACAGGGCAATCTCTATCTGTCCACAGGGGACGATTCCAACCCGTTCTCCTCCGACGGTTACACGCCGATCGACGAACGCGCCGACCGCAACCCGGTGTACGACGCGCAGCGCACCTCGGCCAACACCAACGACCTGCGCGGCAAGGTGCTGCGGATCAAGGTCGGCGCGAACGGTAAGTACACCATCCCCAAGGGCAACCTGTTCCCGCGCGGCACGGCCAAGACCAAGCCCGAGATCTACGCGATGGGCTTCCGTAACCCGTTCCGATTCGCCGTCGACCGCGAGACCGGCTGGATCCACCTCGCCGACTACGGTCCCGACGCCGGCGCGGCCGACCCGAAGCGTGGTCCCGGCGGCACGGTCGAGTTCAACCTGATCAAGAAGCCGGGCAACTACGGCTGGCCGTACTGCATCGGCGACAACCAGCCGTTCATCGACTACGACTTCGCCACCAAGCAGTCCGGCGCCGCGTTCGACTGCGCCAAGCCGAAGAACACCAGCCCGCGCAACACCGGGCTGACCGATCTGCCGCCGGTCGAGAAGGCGTGGATCCCTTACGACGGCGGTTCGCTGCCCGAGTTCGGCACCGGACCCGAGTCCCCGATGGGCGGGCCGGTCTACCAGTTCGACGCGAAGAACCCGTCACAGACCAAGTTCCCGGAGTACTTCGACGGCAAGACCTTCGCCTACGAATGGGAACGCGGCTGGATCAAGGAGATCACCGTCGGACCGAACGGGGAGCGCGGTGCCATCAAGCCGTTCTTCGACTCGATGGACCTCGTCCGCCCGATGAACCTCGAGTTCGGCCCGGACGGCGCTCTCTACGTCCTCGACTACGGCACCGGCTACTTCGGCGGCTCCAAGGAATCCGCCGTCTACCGCATCGACTACACCAAGGGCCGCCGGACGCCGATCGTCAAGGTGGCCGCGGACAAGACGTCCGGGCAGGCACCGCTGACCGTCGAGTTCGACCCGGCCGGGACGAACGACCCCGACGGCCAGGCGTTGTCCTACGCGTGGGACTTCGACGGCAACGGTACGACCGATTCCACCGAAGCCACCCCGGTTTCCCACACCTACGCCGCGAACGGCCAGTACACGGCGAAGCTCTCGGTCACCGACTCCACCGGGCTGACCGGTTCGGCGAGCGTGGTGGTCACCGTCGGCAACACCGCGCCGGTGGTCACGCTGAAGACGCCGGTCAACGGCAGCGTGTTCAGTTTCGGGGACATGGTCCCGTTCAAGGTCGAGGTGACCGACGCCGAAGACAACCCGATCGACTGCTCGAAGGTGACCGTCGAATACATCCTCGGCCACGAGGGGCACGGACACCCGCTGAGCCGTGCGACCGGCTGTGAGGGCACCATCGCCACCCCCGCCGACGAAGGGCACGGCGCGGACGCCAACGTCTTCGGCGTCATCAACGCCAGCTACACCGACAACGGCGGAAACGGCGTGCCCGCGCTCACCGGCGAGGCCGAGTCCATCCTGCAGCCGAAGCTGAAGCAGGCCGAGTTCTACACGCAGTCCAGCGGGATCGAGGTCGTCGCGCA
The DNA here is from genome assembly GCF_900105055.1 of Amycolatopsis lurida. Lineage (NCBI taxonomy): Bacteria > Bacillati > Actinomycetota > Actinomycetes > Pseudonocardiales > Pseudonocardiaceae > Amycolatopsis > Amycolatopsis lurida. The sequence goes on along the minus strand of NZ_FNTA01000004.1, from coordinate 2,555,950 downwards.
CGCCGGCGCCAGTGGCGGCAAACGCGTCGGCCACATCGAATCCGGTGACTGGATCAAATTCGACCCGGTGAACCTCGTGGGTGTCAGCGGCATCGGCTACCGGGTGTCCTCCGGTGGCGCGGGCGGCACGATCGAGGTCCGCTCGGGCACGGTGGACGGACCGCTGGTCCAGACGGTGACCGTCGCCAACACCGGCGGCTGGGACACCTATGCCGACATCCCGGCGTCCGCCATCACCGACCCCGGCGGCACCGGCCCGTTGTTCCTCGTGTTCAAGGGCGGTTCCGGCGGCTTGTTCGACGTAGACGCGATCACCTTCGAGGAGTCCTGATGAGCCGTCCGATCACCCTGTTCACCGGCCAGTGGGCGGATCTCCCGTTCACCGAGGTGTGCAGGCTCGCGAGCGAGTGGGGCTACGACGGCCTCGAGATCGCGTGTTCCGGCGACCACTTCGAGGTCGATCGCGCACTGTCCGAAGAGGACTACGTGCCCGGACGCCTGAAGCTGCTGGCCGAGCACGGCCTGAAGGTGTGGGCCATCTCCAACCACCTCGTCGGGCAGGCCGTCTGTGACGACCCGATCGACGAACGCCACCAGGCCATCATTCCCTCGCGGGTGTGGGGGGACGGTGAGCCGGAAGGCGTCCGGCAGCGGGCGGCGAAGGAGATGGCCGACACCGCCCGCGCGGCGGCGAAACTCGGCGTGGACACGGTGATCGGCTTCACCGGTTCGAAGACGTGGAAGTACGTCGCGATGTTCCCGCCGGTGTCGCAGGCGGTCATCGACGACGGCTATCAGGACTTCGCCGACCGGTGGAACCCGATCCTCGACGTCTTCGACGAGGTGGGCGTGCGGTTCGCCCACGAGGTCCACCCATCGGAGATCGCTTACGACTACTGGACCACGAAACGTGCGCTCGAAGCTGTCGGCGACCGTCCGGCATTCGGGCTGAATTGGGATCCTTCGCATTTCATCTGGCAGGACCTCGACCCGGTCGGCTTCATTCTCGACTTCGCCGACCGGATCTACCACGTGGACTGCAAGGACACCAGGAAGCGGTTCGACGGGCGGAACGGACGGCTCGGCTCGCATCTCCCCTGGGGAGATCCCCGACGCGGCTGGGACTTCGTTTCGACGGGGCACGGCGACGTGCCCTGGGAGGACTGTTTCCGCGCACTGAATTCGATCGGCTACGCCGGTCCGATCTCGGTGGAGTGGGAGGACGCCGGCATGGACCGGCTCCGGGGCGCGGCGGAAGCCGTGACCTTTCTGCGGGGGCTCCTGTTCGACAAGCCGTCGGCGGCCTTCGACGCGGCTTTCAGCAACCAGAAGTGAGGGCGGTTTCATGTGCGGTGAAGAAGCTGAGCGGTTCCACTCTCGACGATCACTCCTGCGTGGTGCGGCGACGGCGGCGGTCGCGGTCGGCGCGGCGGTAGCCCTGCCGGCCGTCGCCAGTGCCGCCACCGAGGCGGAGACCCAGGGACACGGCCACCACGGCCGGGGCCGGGTCCCGGTGGACAAGATCAGCATCCAGCTCTACTCCCTGCGCACCGCGCTGCAGGCCGATCTGCCGGGAACCCTGTCCGCGCTGGCGGACATCGGCTACCGGAAGGTCGAACTGGCGGGCACCTACGGCCGTACGGCGCAGGAGTTCCGCGGTCTGCTGGACAAGAACCACATCAAGGCGACGTCCACGCACGTCGGCATCGACGGTGACCTCGACAAGACCATCGCGGACGCGAAGATCCTCGGGAACACCCGCGCCAACGTGCCGTGGGCGAACTTCGACACCATCGACGGCTGGAAGCAGTTCGCCGGTCGGATGGACACGGCGGCACGGAAGTTCCGCCAGGCCGGGATTCCGCTCGGCTACCACAACCACGCGCACGAGTTCGCGCCGATCGACGGCGTGCGCCCGTACGACGTGCTCACCAGGAACACGAACCCGCGTTACGTGCACCTGGAGATCGACCTGTTCTGGGCGGTGGAAGGCGGGATGGACCCGGTTTCGCTGTACCGGCGGCACTGCCCGCGCGTGGTGCAGTACCACGTCAAGGACCGGACCGCGGCGGGCGAGATGGTCGACCCCGGCAAGGGCGTCATCGACTTCCCCCGCATCTTCCGGCACACCCGTCCCCACCTCGCCGAATACATCGTCGAGCACGACAACCCCACGGATCCCCTGAGCACCGCCCAGACCGGATTCACCTATCTCCGCAACGTCCGCTTCTAGCTGGGGAATCCACAATGGACAAGAAGAAACGCGGGCTGTCCCGCAGATCGATGCTCGCGGGCACCGCGGCCGGGGTCATCGCCCCGGTCGTGGTGTCGGCCGGCGCGGGATCGGCGCCGGCCGCCGCGGCCGGGATGACCCGCAACATCACCATCTACGCCGACTACGTTCCCGGTTCGACCCGGGTCGGGTACGGGCTGGAGCCCGGCAAACCGACGATCCCCGGGCCGCTCCTGGAGTGCTACGAGGGCGACACGCTGGTGATCGAGCTGGTCAACAACACCGACCAGCGGCTGTCGATCCACCCGCACGGCGTCAACTACGACACCAAGTCGGACGGCTCGCCGTTCAACGACTCCTTCAACAAGCCGTACGAGACCAAGACCTACACCTGGCGGACGCGGACGGCGTATCAGGCGGCCAACGGTTTCTGGATGCCCGGCAGCGCGGGGTACTGGCACTACCACGACCACGCGTTCGGCGGCGACCACGGCACCGTGGGCCTGATGAAGGGCCTCTACGGCGGTCTGATCGTGCGCAAACGCGGGGATCTGCTGCCCAGCAAGCAGTTCACCGTGGTGTTCACCGAAATGTGGGTCAACCACCAGGTCGCCCCGAACACGCCGATCTTCGAGGCGAACCTCGGCGAACGCGTCGAGTTCATCTGCATCGGGCACGGCAACCTGATGCACACCTTCCACCTGCACGCGCACCGCTGGGCGGACACCCGCACCGGCATGCTCACCAGCGCGACCGACAACGCCCCGATCGTCGACAACAAGACCCTGGACCCCGGAAACTCCTTCGGGTTCCAGGTGATCGCCGGTGACGGCGTCGGGCCGGGCGCGTGGATGTACCACTGCCACGTCCAGCAGCACTCGGACGACGGCATGTCCGGGGTGTTCCTGGTCCGCAACGCCGACGGCGGGATGCCCGCGGGCGCCCAGGAGGCGATCGACCGCTTCAAGGGCCACCACCACCCGACGTCCACTCCGGACGCCACCGGTGCTTCGGCCCACCACCACTAGACTTCGAAAGGAGCGAGAAACTTGAGACGAGTATTTTCGCAACGTCGGCTCCGCAGACGGTCACTGGCCGCGCTCGCGGTCGGCGCCGTCGTCACCTCCGGGCTTCCGCTGGCCATCGCACCGGTGACCGCCGAAGCCGCGACGAACGTCCCGATCAACGTGCTGGTCTTCCACGGCGCCGCCGCGGACCAGAAGGACCCCGTCTTGCGCGCCACGGACGCGATCGCAAGCCTGGGCCAGGCGAACGGGATCTCGGTATCGTCCTCTTCGGACCCCGCGGTGTTCACGCAGGCGAACCTCGCGAAGTACCGCGGCGTCGTCTTCTTGTCCGCGCAAGGCATCACGCTGAACCGCGACCAGGAAACCTCGCTGCAGAACTACATGAAGGCGGGCGGCGGCTTCCTCGGCCTGTCCGACGCCGCGCGGGCGCAGGACGGCTCGCAGTGGTTCTCCGGGCTGATCGGCGCCCGTCCGGTGGGGGCGCGTCCCACGCCGGAGGCGGTCGCCTCGGTCACCGCGAGCGCGGAGAACGCGCCCAACGAGAGCAAGGAAAAGCTCGCCGACAACAACGAGAACACCAAGTGGCTGGCGTTCCAGCCGACCGGCTGGGTCGCCTACAAGATGGCCGCCCCGGTCGCCGTCAGCAGCTACGACCTCGTGTCGGCGAACGACTTCCCCGGACGTGACCCCAAGAGCTGGACCCTGCAGGGCTCCAACGACGGGACCACGTGGACCGATCTGGACACTCGCACCAACGAGACGTTCGCCGACCGGTTCGTGAGCCGCAAGTTCACCTTCGCCAACACCACGGCTTACGCGAACTACCGGCTGAACATCACGGCCAACGCGGGTGAACCGCTCATCCAGCTGGCCGATTGGAAGCTGTACAAGGACAACTCGACCACCCCGCCGCCGCCGGAGAGCCCGCCGGCCGAGGCCACGGTCGACGTCCTCGACAAGGCGAACCCGGCCACCGCGGGACTGCCGCAGAAGTGGGTCCGCACCGACCGGTGGCTCAACTGGGAGGTCAACCCGGTCGGGACCGTGCACACGGTCGCGCAGGTCGAGGAATCGACCTACAAGCCGGGCGTCGGCGCGAACGGCGCCTTCCACCCCATCTCCTGGTGCCGTGACTACGACGGCGGCCGCTCCTTCTACACCGGCATGGGCCGGACCGAGGCGAGCTACGGCGAAGCCCAGTTCCGCAGCCACATCCTGGGCGCGCTGAAGTGGACCACCGGCATGGTGCGCGGTGACTGCAAGGCGGGGATCGCGGCCAACTACAAGGTCGAACGCCTGACCGGGATCAACCAGCCCGGCCAGCTGGACCAGATGGGCGAGCCGCACGGGCTCACCATCGCGCCGAACGGCCGGGTCTTCTACATCGGCCGCGCCGCCTGCGCCGGCAACACGGTGCCCGCGCCGAACGACTGGACCAACCCCGAGATCGGCGCCGGCTGCGGCACGATCCACCAGTGGGACCCGGTCACCAAGAAGCCGAAGCTGCTCACCACGCTGAAGGTGATGGGCAACCGCGGCAGCGGCGACGAACTGGTCAAGAACGAGGAAGGCCTCCTCGGTCTCGTGCTGGACCCGAAGTTCAGCGAGAACGGCTTCATGTACGCCTACTGGATGCCGCACGCGTCGGTCGACATCGACAAGCGGATCGGCAAGCGCACGGTCTCGCGGTTCACCTACGACCTGAAGAACCAGACGCTGGACCAGGCGACCCGCAAGGATCTGCTGTCGTGGGACGTCCAGGTCCACAGCTGCTGCCACGCCGGCGGCGGGATGGACTTCGACAAGGACGGGAACCTCTACATCGGTTCCGGTGACAGCAACTCGTCGCAGGGCTCCAACGGGTACTCCGGCAACAACTGGACCCAGGACTACAAGGGCGTCTCGTTCCAGGACGCGCGCCGCACCGCCGGCAACACCAATGACCTCAACGGGAAGATCCTGCGGATCCACCCGGAGCCGGACGGTACCTACACCAACCCGGCGGGCAACCTGTTCCCCGAGGCCAACGACCCCGGGAACAAGACCAGGCCCGAGATCTACGTGATGGGCGTGCGGAACATCTCGCGTCTGCAAGTCGACAAGAAGACCAACTGGCTGACCGCCGCGTGGGTCGGCCCGGACGCGTCCTCGCCGAGCCCGGAGCTCGGCCCGGCCAAGTACGAGACCGCCACGGTCATCACCGAGGCGGGCAACCACGGCTGGCCGTACTGCATGGGCAACAAGCAGCCGTACCGCGACCGCAGCAGCACCGACGCCGCGGTCCTCACCGGCTGGTACGACTGCGACAACCCGGTCAACACCTCGCCGCGCAACACCGGCCTGGTGAACCTGCCGCCGATCAAGAAGAACATGATCTGGTACGCGCCGGACGGCGGCGGGCCGGTGTTCCCCAACCGCCCCAACAGCTCCGTCCCGACGTACAACGCGGCCGAGGCCACCTACACGCAGCCTTACCTCAAGGGCGGCGGCCAGGCGGTCATGACCGGGCCGACGTACCACCGCGAACTGGTCAACACCAACAGCGGCGTCGCGTGGCCCGCCTACTGGAACGACAAGTGGTTCATCGGTGACCAGAGCAACGGGCAGAACCGGATCGCGGTCACCCTCGACCCGAACGGCGTCGCGAAGCAGGATCCGCCGGTGTTCGCCGAGACCGTGCGGCAGATCATCCCGACCGGTGGTGGCGACACCAAGCTGAACCAGTGGATGGACGCCAAGTTCGGGCCGGACGGCGCGCTGTACGCGCTCGACTACGGCGGCGGCTTCTTCACCCTGACCAACAACCAGAAGCTGCTGAAGATCAGCTACATCGGCGGCGAGGCCACCCCGTCCGCGGCGGCGTCCTCGACGATGGTGCAGAACAAGCCGCTCACCGCGGCCTTCACCGGGTCGAAGTCCGGCGGCGTCTCCTACAAGTGGGAGTTCGGCGACGGCACGATCTCGACCCAGCCCGACCCGCGGCACACCTACCCGCGCACCGGGCTGTACACCGCCAAGCTGACCGTGACCTACGCGAACGGCGAGACGGTGACCACGCGGAACTCGGTGAGCGTCGGGTGTCTCGTGGCGGATCCCAGTGCCACGGTGACCATCGGTGACACCGACACCGGGGTGACCAACCGCAACGCCGGTGGCGGCTGCACGGTCGACGACATGATCGACGACGAGAGCACGTGGACCTCCCACGCCGGTTTCGTCAACCACGTCACCCAGGCCGTGGACCGGCTGGGCGACCTCGGTGTGCTGAACGCGGCCGAGTCGGACAAGATCAACGCCGCGGCCGCCGCGTCGCCCATCGGCAACAAGGGCGTCACCGGCTACGACGCGATCTACGACGGCACGCCGGAGTCGTTCCGGAACTGGTCGCAGGCGCCGTCCGGGCAGTTCGCCATCCAGCCGGACGGGTCACTGCGACCGTCGGGCGGGCTGGGGATGCTGTGGTACTCGGCACGGCAGTTCGGCAACTTCTCGGTGAAGCTGCAGTTCAAGGACATCGCGCCGAACGGCAGCGCGAACAGCGGTGTGTTCGTCCGGTTCCCGGATCCGCGCACCCCGCTGGAGCAGCGTCCGCCGGGCAGCTGCGGCACGGTCGGTTCGGCTCGGACGTCGCAGGCCTGGGTCGCGATCTACTGCGGCCACGAGGTCCAGCTGTACGACGGGGCCACCGGCGAACCGCAGAAGACCGGGTCGATCTACAACTTCGACCCGCGGCCGCTGGACCAGGCGGGCGTGAAGCCGAAGGGGACCTGGAACGAGTACGAGGTCAAGGTCGTCGGGCAGAAGTACACGATCATCCGCAACGGTGTGGTGATCAACGAGTTCGAGAACGCGCCGGGGATCTCCTCGTCGCGGGCGGGCGACCCGTCCACCGACTTCCGGCAGTTCGTCAGCGGGTTCATCGGTCTGCAGAACCACGGTGACAACGACCTGATGGAGTTCCGCAACATCCGGGTGCGGCAGCTGTAGCGCGAAAACCGGCCGGGCGCGCGGATCCGCGTGCCCGGCCGGTCTCCCTTGTACGGAAGGTTTCCCTGCGATGTCCCCAAGAACCCTCGTCGTGGCCCTGGTGGCCGCGACACTCGCGCTGGCGGGCCTGGTGTTGCCAGGCTCGTCCGCTCCCGCCTCCGCCGCCCCTGTCCAGACCCTGGAATGGACCGCGGGCGACAGCACCGACCACTACCTCAGCGCGCCGTCGACCGCGGTGGCCGGTGAGACCACGATCGTCTTCAAGAACACCGAAGAGCTCGGTTCGACGATGTCGCACACGCTGACGTTCGACACGTCGACGCCGGGCTACAACCACGACGTCAACCTCAACATCCTCGCCAACCCCTACGACGACAAGAACGGCGTGCACCAGGCCACGGTGACGCTGACCCCTGGCAAGTACCGCTACTACTGCACGATCCAGGGTCACACCAAGATGATGGGCGAGTTCGTCGTCACCGGCGAGCCGACCCCGGACACCACGCCGCCGACGGTGACCGCGAACGTGACCGGGACCAAGGACACCGCCGGGAACTACGTCGGTTCCGCGACGGTGAACCTGTCCGCTTCGGACAGCCAGTCCGGTGTGGACAAGGTCGAGTACCAGCTCGACGGCGGCGCCTGGACCGCGTACACGGCACCCGTGGCGGTCTCCGCCGCCGGGGCGCACATGGTCCACTACCGGGCGTCCGACAAGGCCGGAAACGTTTCGCCGGAAGGGATGTCGTCGTTCACCGTCGTCACCGGGCAGCCCGGCGACACGACACCGCCGACGGTGACTTCCGAGGTCACGGGTACCAAGGACACGGCGGGCAACTACGTCGACACCGCCACCGTGAAGCTCACCGCGACAGACGCCGGATCCGGCGTCGACAAGGTCGAGTACAAAGTGGACGAAGGTGCGTGGACCGCGTACACCGCTCCGGTCGCGGTCGCCGCCCCGGGCATGCACATGGTGCACTACCGCGCGTCGGACAAGGCGGGCAACGTCTCGCCGGAGGGCATGGCGCATTTCACCATCGTCAGCAGTGACACCACCGCGCCGACCGTGACCTCCGAGGTGACCGGGACCAAGGACACCGCCGGGAACTACATCGGCAAGGCGACCGTGACCCTCGCGGCGACCGACGCCGGCTCGGGTGTCGGCAAGGTCGAGTACCAGCTGGACGGCGGCCCGTGGCTGGCGTACTCGGCGCCGCTCGCGCTCACCGTCGTCGGCGCCCACACCGTGAAGTACAAGGCGACCGACAAGGCGGGCAACGTCTCGGCGGAAGGCACGGCGACGTTCACCATCGTCGAGGGCGACGACAGCACCGCGCCCGCGGTTTCGGTGGTGGTGAGCGGTGATCTGGACGGAAGCTGGTCGTACATCGAAGACGCGACCATCAACCTGACCGCGACGGACACCGGGTCCGGTGTGGACAAGATCGAGTACAAACTGGACGGTGGGGCCTGGACGGTCTACACCGCGCCGGTGAAGGTGACCACGCTGGGCACGCACACGCTGACCTACCGCGCGTCGGACAAGGCGGGCAACGTCTCGGCGGAACAGGGCGGCGCGTTCACCATCGTCGCCGCGCCGCCGGGCCCGGACACGTGCCCGGACTCCGACGTCCGGGACACCGTGATCCTCGGGACGGCGGACAGCCAGGTCGAGAACCGCGACACCGGTAACGGCTGCACGATCAACGACGTGATCGACGACGAGTCGGACTACTCGTCGAACGAGCAGTTCGTGACCTACGTGCGGGCCGTGACGCAGGAACTCCTCGACGGCGAGGTCATCTCGTCCGACGAGCGGAACCTGATCGTCACGGCGGCGATCGACTCCGGTATCGGCGGCTCTACCGCTGAGCCCGAGCCCGGTGAGAAGAAGCCGGAAACGAAGAACCCCGGCATGAAGAAGACCGTGAAGACGCCGATCCGGGACGTCTGAGCGAGGTCCGTTACCTTTCTCGCGTCGCGCTCGTCATGTCCATGACGGGTTCGGCGCGAGAAAGGTATCGACATGACCGGCGAAGCCCTGGCCAGCGCGTTCGAGGAGCAGCGCGGGCGTCTGGTGGCCGTGGCGCAGCGGATGCTCGGCTCGCGCGCGGACGCCGAGGACGCCGTCCAGGAGGCCTGGCTGCGGCTGGCTCGCCAGGACGCCGCCACGATCGACAACCTGTCCGGCTGGCTGACCACCGTCGTCGGCCGCGTCTGCATCGACGCCCTGCGCTCCCGTAAAGCCCGTCCCGAGGACTCCTACGACGAGCCGCCCGAGCTGCTGGTGCTGGAGGACTCGCCGGAAGAGGACGCGCTGCTCGCCGAATCGGTCGGGGTGGCGCTGGTCGTGGTGCTCGACGCCCTCGGCCCGGCCGAGCGGCTGGCCTTCGTGCTGCACGATCTGTTCGGGGTCCCGTTCGCCGAGGTCGGCGAGATCCTCGGCAAATCCGCGGCCGCGGCCAAGATGCTCGCCAGCCGCGCTCGCCGCAAGGTGCAGGGAAGGCGTCCCGCCGACGAGCCGCGGCAGCACGCGGTCGTCGAGGCGTTCCTCGCGGCCGCGCGCAAAGGAGACTTCGAAGGATTGGTCGAGTTGCTCGACCCCGACGTGACGTGGCGCTCGCAGAGCCGGCACGGCGAGGTCGTGCGGCTCGGTGCGGCCGAGGTGGCCACGCGGGTCCAGCGCGGGGCGCGCGCCGTCGTCACCACTCGTCCCGCGCTGGTCAACGGCAAACCGGGAATCGTGTCGTGGAGCAGGACCGGCAAGCTGCTGGGCGTGATGTCCTGCACCGTCGTCGACGGCCGCATCGTCGAAATCGAGTCCGTGAGTGACCCGCGTCGCCTCGCGGCCATGGGTGTTACCTCTCGGGAGTCCTCCTCGTCGGAGTAAGTGAACACCGACGAGAAGGAGAAACCCATGCAGGCAAGGATCGATTACCTCAAGACCGCACTCGCACCGAAGCTGGTGAAGCATCTCGTTTCGGCCGCGAAAGTCGTCGACGGCAGCGAACTTCCCTTGGCGACAAGGGAACTGGTGAACATCCGGGCCAGCCAGATCAACGGCTGCTCGGGCTGCCTCGACATGCACACCAAGGACGCGGCGCACGCGGGGGAGACCACGACCCGGCTGAACCTGATCGCGTGCTGGCGCGAGGCGACGGTGTTCACCGAGGCCGAACGCGCCGCGCTGGAGCTCACCGAGCAGGGCTGCCGTCTCGCCGACGGCAGTGGAGTCACCGACGAGGCGTGGGCGGCCGCCGCCAAGCATTACGACGACGAGCAGCTGGTGGCGCTGGTGACCCAGATCGCGCTCATCAACGCCTTCAACCGGCTCAACGTCATCACCCGGCAGCCGGCCGGCGACTACACGCCCGGCCAGTTCGCGGGGCATTGATGGACACCGCACTGTGGATCGTCGCCTGGCTGCTGGCCGTCATGTACGTCGTATCCGGCGTCGGGAAACTGTTCCTGCGAAGGGAAAAGATCGCCGGGGTGGCGTCGGCCGCGGGCTGGGTACTGGATTTCAGCCCCGGCGCCGTGAAGTTCATCGGGCTGGTCGAGATCCTGGGCGCGGCCGGCCTGATCCTCCCGGCCTTGCTCGACATCGCGCCGGAACTCGTGCCGCTGGCCGCCCTCGGGCTGGCGCTGGTGATGGCGGGCGCCGTGGTCGTTCGCCTGCGCCGCCGCGAGCCGCTGGTCGCGCTACTGGATCTCGGTTACCTCGCGTTGTGCGCTTTCGTCGCCATCGGACGCGCCTGAAACGCGTGAAGGCCCCCTTCCCTCGGCTCAGCGGAGGGAAGGGGGCCTTCACGCGCGATCAGCTCAGGTGCGCTGCTTCGACCGTCCGAGGATGCGACGGCGGGCGTGGCCGTTCGTGCGTTCCTCGTGCAGTTCCTTCAGCGACAACATCATCGCGTCTTCCTGCTTCATCAGCGGGTCGTTGCGCAGGTCCTTCCAGACCGACACGCACAACCCGACCATCACGAACACGAACGGCACCGCGATCAGGATCGTGAGGTTCTGCAGACCGGTCAGCGCCTTGTTCCCGCCGACGAGCAACATCACCGCCGCGACGGCGCCCATGAGCACGCCCCAGAAGATCACGACACCCTTCGTCGGATGCACGCTTCCACGCTGGGACAAGGTACCCATCACCACCGACGCCGCGTCCGCACCGGAGACGAAGAAGATGGACACCAGGATCATCACCAGGATCGCGATCGGGATGAACCACGGCAGCGTCTCGAGCAGTTCGAACGTCGCCGACTGGGCACTGCCCGCGCCCGCGATGTCCGTCCCCGCTCGCTGCCTGCTGATCGCCGCGCCACCGAAGATCGCGAACCAGATCAGGCTCACGATGCTCGGGATCGCGATGACACCGAAGATGAACTGCCGGATCGTGCGGCCGCGCGAGATCCGCGCGATGAACATGCCGACGAAGGGCGTCCACGAGATCCACCACGCCCAGTAGAAGACCGTCCAGCCGCCGAGCCAGGTCTGCATCTCCTCGCCGCCGGTCATCCCGGTGCGGCCCGACATCTCCGCCAGTTCGCGGAAGTAGTCGCCGATGGCGCCCGGCACGATGTTCAGGATCAGCACGGTCGGGCCGACCACCAGCACGAACACCGCGAGCACCGCGGCGAGCACCATGTTGATGTTGGACAGCCACTGGATGCCCTTGGCCACACCGGAAACCGCCGAAGCGATGAACGCGATTGTGAGGATCGCGATGATCGCGACCAGCAGCCCCTTGCCGGGGTCGTCGATCCAGCCGACGGCGCCCATGCCGCCGCCGACCTGGAGCGCGCCGAGACCGAGGGAAGCGGCGGAACCGAACAGCGTGGCGAAGATCGCCATGATGTCGATCGCCTTGCCCAGCGGGCCTTCGGTGCGCCGCTTGCCGATCAGCGGCGCGAACACCGAACTGATCAGCTGGGTGCGGCCCTTGCGGAAGGTGCTGTAGGCGATCGCGAGCCCGACGACCGCGTAGATCGCCCACGGGTGCACGGTCCAGTGGAACAGCGTCGTCGCCATCGCGGTGTGGACGGCTTCGTCGGAATTCGGGGCCGCGGTGCCCGGGGGCGGGCTCGCGAGGTGGGAGACCGGTTCGTACACCCCGAAGAACATCAGGCCGATGCCCATACCGGCGCTGAACATCATCGCGATCCACGAGGACGTCCGGAATTCGGGCAGTTCCTTGTCCCCGCCCAGCGGGATCCGGCCGTAGCGGCTTATGGCCAGACAAACCGCGAAGAGCACGAAACCGCTCGCGGTCAGCACGAAAGCCCAACCGCCGTACGGGATCACGGCGTCGTTCAACAGGGTCGACGCGACACTCGCCAGATTTTCCGGGGCCAGCACGCCCCAGACGATGATCGCGAGCGCGAGCACCGCCGCGACACCGAAAACGGTCCGGTCGGTCTCGGCGGGTCGTTCGGAGGCGAGGTCGAGGGGGACGTGCTCGTCGGGCGGGTGGCCCGGGCCCGTCGTGTCCGGCGCGTGGGCAAGGTCGCCCGCGGTCTCCGCGACGACCTCTTCTTCCGCTTGTTTACCGTCCTGCGAACTCATGTTCAGTGACGCGCCGACTGCGGCGCGCGCTCCTTCCGCCCGATGTTAACCCATTTGCACCACTGCACCCTAACCAGAAAACTGGTAACCGGCAGAAAATACGGGCGAAGTGGTTTAAAGCCGTGATTGCGGGCTTGACCTCGGCGGATGCGGGTCCGGTGGGGGTCTCGACGGGCAACGTGGCGCTCGTGACACAGGCGGTCAGGAGATCGGGCCGAGTTTCTCGCAGAGAGCCCTGGTGAACTGCGGTTCTTTGGCGAGGATCTCCTCGCAGCCCTCGGACTTGACGCCCGTCACGCCGAGCCACCCCTCGGGTGTCCACCGGTAGAGCACGCGGAGGGACGGGCTCTGGGGGAAGTTGAGGCGGTCGACGACGAGCCATCCCTGGTCGCAGGCGCGCGTGTCGAAGTCGATGGCCTCCCCGCGGGTCTGCTCGATCCAGACGTCGGCGCAGTGATCGGCGGGCGGGTCGCAGCCCAGCCTGCCGCAGTGTCCCCAGGTTCCGTCGGGCAGTTTGTTCCAGGGAGCGCCGGAGCCGAGCATCAAGGTCCGGTTCGCGATCGGGGACGCGGTGGTGAGCTTGAACTCGGACGGCACCGTTTCCCGGCAGTCGGCGGCCACGGCATCGATGACGACGTTCGCGTGGATGATGCCGTTCTCTTCGGTGAGGCCTTCGATCCGCGGCTCGCGGGCGCACTGCGGCGAGCCGGCCGGGATCCGCACCTGGAGCAGGAGAGTGCGGTCGTCCGGCCCCGTCCGGATGCCCGTGGTCGTGACGGTGGAGGTCGCCTCGGGGAGTACCGCTTCGGCCGAGGGAGGCGGTGCCGGGCTCTTCGGAGCTTGGCTCGTCGTCGGCGGCTCGGTGTCCGCGTAGGGAATGTCGGCCGCCAACACGGCGGCGAAGAGCACCCCGCCGCCGGCCAGCACAGCCGCGCTCCACAGGACAGGACGAAGAAAACGCCGTCTGCCGGCCATCAAACCCCCAGTTTCGAAAGAGCCTAGACCGTGGCGCCTCCTCTCCAGAAGGGGCGGCTGAGCGGGTCTCCGCCGGCGGTGTCCGGGCGGCCCTGGCGCGTGTGGTTGCGCTCCAGGAGGTAGCCGACGAGGGCGATCAGGGCGAGGGTGACGATGATTGCGGTCATGGCAGTAAGTTTGCGCCACTCGACATCCTGCCAGAAGTGGCAGTTCTGTCGTTGTGCGGCAAAATCCTGCCAGCTAGGCTCCGGTCATGCTGAAAAGCGTCGCCGTGGTGCTGCTGGACGATTTCGCCGCCTTCGAGTTCGGAGTCGTGTGCGAGGTGTTCGGCTACGACCGCACCGATGACGGAGTGCCCCTGCTCGACTTCCGCGTGTGCGGGGAGTGGGCGGGAGTGCCGCTCAGCCTCGGTCACGGCGTCAAAGTGACCCCGGAACACGGTCTCGAAGCGACCGAGGACGCGGATCTCGTCGTCGTCCCGGCCTGCGACGTGCGCGACGAATATCCGCCCGCGGTGCTCGAAGCGCTCCGTGCGGCTTCGGAGCGCGGCGCCACCTTGCTTTCGGTCTGCACGGGCGCGTTCGTGCTGGGTGCCGCCGGCTTGCTCGACGGGCGGCGGTGCACGAACCACTGGCGTCACAGCGCGGCGTTCCGGAAACGCTTCCCGCGGGCCCAGCTGGACCCGGACGTCCTCTTCGTCGACGACGGCGACATCGTCACCAGCGCGGGGACGGCCGCCGGCATCGACGCCTGCCTGCATCTGGTCCGGCGTGAACTCGGCTCCGCGGCGGCCACCGCGATCGCGCGGCGCATGGTGGTGCCGCCGCAACGGGAAGGCGGGCAGCGCCAGTTCGTCGAGGTGCCGATCCCGGAGTGCACCGGGGACAGCCTTCAGCCGGTGCTCACCTGGATGCTCGACACCATCGCCCACGAACATCCGGTCGCCGAACTCGCCCGCCGGGCCCGGATGTCCGAGCGCACCTTCGCGCGCAAGTTCGTCGCGGAGACGGGCACCACGCCACATCGATGGCTTTCGACGCAACGGGTTCTGCACGCGAGGTCGCTGCTGGAGGAGACGACGATGAGCATCGACGAGGTCGCGCGCCGCTGCGGCTTCGGCTCGGGAGCCTTGCTACGACACCATTTCCACAAGGTCGTCGGTGTTTCCCCGCAGGACTATCGCCGGACCTTCGCGCCGCAGCGAGTTTGACCACCCTTCAGGCGGAACGCCGCCCGACGGCCTCGAAGATGTCGTGGGCCCACTGTGCGGCGCCATCGGTGAATCCAGTCCGGTCACGGGCAGGACGCTGACGGACCGGTCCTAATCCTTCGGTGCCTTGGTGAACAGACCGAGGGATTGAGCCAGCGCCGCCCCGCCCGCCAGGAACACGAGCGGCAGTGTCTTGGCCCAGAAGGCGCCGACGTCGAGCGAGATGAGCAACGCGAGCAGCCCGCCCGCCAAGGCGGCCAGAACGAGCATTCCCAGTGCGAGGCGGGGCTTCGAGACCATGTGTCCTCCAAGAAACGGATCCGGAAGAGCAAGCCTCGCGACGGTCCCGCCGCGGGAAGAGGTCATTTTTGCCGCATCCGGGGACTCAGAGCGAACCCCAGACGCGGGCGCGTTCCAGCAGCCGGTCGCGGATGAGGGTCACCACCGGCCGCGCCGTCCCCGCCCGGTGCGCGAGATAGATCGTGTTGAGCGGCGGCACCACCGGGGTGTGCACGGTCGAGACCGAGCCCGCTTCGAGCGCGGCCGCGGCGATGTAGCGCGGCAGCACGCTCACCCCGGCGCCCGCGACGACGACGGCGAGGATCGCGCGGAGGTCGGGAACGACCATGGCGACCCGGTTCGGCGGCCGCCGCCCGAATTCGCTGCGCCAGTAGCGGCGGATGATCGGCAGATCGTCGGCGTACGCGATCAGCGGCAGATGGGCCAGCGCGGGCACCGGGTCGGTCGCGAGCAGCACGGGATCGACGCTCCGCGCGAGGGCGGGAGCGGCGACGAGGACGAATTCCTCGTCGATCAGCGGAATGGCGGCGATGCCGCGACGGCGCGGGCGGACCGAGGAGAGGACGAGGTCCAGGCGCGCGGCTTCGAGCGCGGACAGGAGTTCGTCGGCGAGCCCGAGGGTGACGGTGATGTGCAACCCACGTTCGGTCAGCGGAGCCAGCGCGGGAAGGAACCGCGTGGCCATGCCGTCGCTCGCACCGCCCAGCGCCACCCGTTCGCGGTACTGGACGTCGTCGTCGCCGGCCGTCAGCGCGCCCCGCAGTTCGTCGATGCGGGTGCCGATCCTGGCGGCGAGTTCGGCCGCGCGGGCGGTCGGCGCCGCGCCCTGCCGTGACCGGACGAACAGCTGTTCGCCGAGTTCCTCCTCGAGCTTGAGCAGCTGGCCGGTGACGGCGGGCTGACTCAGGCCGAGTTCCGCCGCGGCCGCGGAGAGCGAGCCCTGGCGGTAGATGGACAGGAAGGTCGCCAGCCGATCCAAGTTGGGCATGCAAGTCTCCATTCCATAAGAAATCTTATGGATCGTAGCCGCTGAGGCGGAGTACGCGTGGCCATGACCTCGTTGAAGGCGGCAGTGGGGCACACGCCCCGGAACAACGAAAGGAACAGTCATGGCGCGGATCCTCATGATCGTCTCGGCCGCCGACCACGTGCGGCTCACCGACGGCACCGACCACCCGACCGGGTTCTGGGCCGAAGAGGTCGCCGCATCGCATCGGGTGCTCGCCGAGGCCGGTCACCAGGTGGAGATCGCGACCCCGGCAGGGCACCGGCCGACCGTCGATCCCATCAGCCTCGACGAGCGCGGCGGCGTCGACCCCGCCGAGGGTGCGAAGTTCGCGGAATACCTCCAGGGGCTGGATCTTTCGGCGCCGCTCAAGCTTTCCGGCGTCTCAGCCGACGACTACGACGCCTTCTATCTGCCGGGCGGGCATGGTCCGATGACCGACTTGGTCGACGACGCCGACCTCGGCACCCTGCTCAACGACGCCGACGCGCGCGGCAAGACCATCGCCGCGCTCTGCCACGGGCTCGCCGCCTTGCTCAGCGCGCGTGGCGAAGACGGATCGTTCACCTTCGCCGGCCGCTCGATGACGTCGTTCAGCGACGAAGAGGAACGGCAGGGCGGCCTGGGTGACAAGAGTCCGTTCTTCGTCGAGACCCGGCTTCGGGAGCAGGGCGCGATCGTCACTCCGGCGGCCGCCTGGTCGAGCGAGGTCGTCGTCGACGGAAACCTCGTCACCGGCCAGAACCCGCAGTCCAGCGTCGCAACCGCGGAGCGTGTGCTGGAGCTCCTGAAGGCGGCTTGAGCAGGGGCCGGTTTGCGCCGCGGCCGGATCCGGGCATACGATCAGGGCAGTCGTACAGGACGAATGCCCTAGGAGATGCACCGGTGACAGGTTCCCCGGCCGCGGCGCGTGGCCGGCTCGTTCGGCGGCGGTTGCTCGAAGCGGCCGTCGCGCTCGTGCCCGAACTCGGCTGGTCCGCGGTCAGCACCCGGATCCTGGCCGAACGCGCGGGTGTCACGCCGAGCGTCGTGCACTATCACTTCCCTTCGCTGCAGGCGTTGTTGATCGAGGCCGTGCTGGGGGCGATGCGCGAGGTCGCGCTCGCCTTCGAGCCGGCACTGGAATCCGTCGAAACGCCGTCGGACGCCGTGGACGCACTGCTGGCGTCGGTCGGCGGCTACTCCGGCACCGACCCGATGTCGTTGCTGTTCGCCGAGTCCTACCTCGCCGCGACCCGCGACGACACCCTGCGCCAAGGCATCCGCGAACTGCTCGCCGACCTGCGCATCCGGCTCGGCGGCTGGCTGGCGCGACATGGGGTGGCCGACGCCGACGACACGGCCGCGGTCCTTCTCGCGGCGGTGGACGGGCTTCTGCTGCATCGGGCGCTCGGACCGGATTCGGGCGATGTCTCTCCTGTCGTCCTGCGCAGGCTCGTCGACTGAACCGAAAGGGAGGACCCCCATGAAGGTGGCGATCTGCGGCGCCGGGATCACCGGGCTCGCACTGGCGCACCGGCTCGCGACGCTGGACGTCGAGGTCGTGGTGCTGGAGCGGGCCTCGGGGCCGCGCGAGCAGGGCTACATGATCGACTTCTTCGGCCCCGGGTTCGACGCCGTCGAGGAGATGGGCCTGCTGCCTCAGGTCGAAGACGTGGCGTACCGGGTGAACGAGGCGAGTTTGCTGGACGAGCGCGGTCGCCGCCGGGCGGCCATCGACTACGTCCGGTTCGCCAAATCGGTGCGGGGCAGGCTCTGCAGCATCATGCGGCCCGATCTGGAAGGTGTCCTGCGCGGCGGTCTTCCGTCCACAGTGGACGTCCGGTTCGGTGCCGGGGTCACAGGAGTCGAGGATCTCGGTGACCGGGTGCTGGTCACTTCGGCGGACGGCGAGACACTCGAAGCCGATCTGCTGATCGGCGCCGACGGGATCCATTCGACCGTGCGGCGGCTGGTCTTCGGTGAAGAGAGCCGGTTCTTGCGTCATCTCGGGTTTCATACGGCGGCCTTCGTTTTCGAGGACGAGGAGATTCGTGCGTGGGTGGGGGAGCGGTTCTGCCTGACCGACACGATCGGGATGCAGATGGGTTTCTACGGTCTCCGCGACGGCAAGCTCGCGGCGTTCGCCGTGCACCGCACGACGGATCCGGCCCTGCCGGACGACGCGCGAGCCGCCCTGCGCACGACCTACGGTTCACTGGGCTGGGCGGTACCCCGAGCGCTCGCTCTGTGTCCGCCGCCCGGGGAGGTTTACTACGACCAGGTCGCGCAGATCGAGATGCCGTCATGGAGCCGCGGCCGGGTCGTGCTCGTCGGCGATTCCTGTTATGCCGTCTCCCTTCTCGCCGGACAAGGCGCCTCGCTGGGGATCGCGGGCGCGTTCGTGTTGGCCGAACAGCTCACTCGGTCGTCCTCGGTCGAGACCGCGCTCGCCGAGTACGAGAGACTGGTCCGGCCGGTGGTGACCGAAAAGCAGCAGGTCGCCCGCCGCGGCGCGCGATGGTTCCTGCCCGCCAATCGATTCCTGCTCCAGGCGCGCCGTCTTTTTCTTCACGTGGCCCGTCTTCCCGGCCTCGAACGGCCGCTCGCTGCCGCCGTCACAGGCAAGTCGACGGCGCTGGTGACGAATCTGAGGCATGGGGCCGAGATCCGGAGCCGGTGATGTCACGGCGCGCCTCGGTGCCGCGCCAGTCCTGGCGGCGGTTCTGGCTGGTAGCGGTCCCGGCGGTCGGTTCTGGCCGGCGGCGGTTATGAGGTTGTGGCCGCCCGGTCTCCGGTGCGGTCGGGCCGATGAGATGGAGCCACGTGGTCGAACGTCGAAGCCGCGCTGGCCGATGTCGCGGACCGGCGTCGCCGGGTCGGCCTATGTCCTGAGGTGCATGGTGTTCCGTCTCGATGTCCCGGTGGGGTCGAGATAGCTAGGCGGGGTGAACTCTGGCAGTCCGTCTTGGGCGATGTGGACTTTCCATTCGCTGTGGTGGATGAGGCGGTGGTGTTTGGTGCAGAGCAGGACGAGGTTGTCGATTTTGGTTTCGCCGTGGTGTCGCCAGAAGACGATGTGGTGTGCGGTGCAGCGCGGTACGGGCATGTCGCAGCCGGGGAAGGCGCAGCCGCCATCGCGGAGGGTGAGCGCGTATTTCTGGGCGAGGGACACGGTGCGTTTGGACCGGCCGATGTCCAAGGGCTCTCCGGCGGTGCCGAGGACGCCGGGTCGGACGCGGGCGTCGCAGGCGAGGATGCGGGCGTCGGTGGCGCTGATCGGCCCCACGAGGTCCAGGTGGGCTTCGCCGATGTCGCGGATGAGGTCGTCGTAGGACATGGTGACGAGGATGTGGGTGGCTTCGCCTGCTTGGCCGGGGAGGTTGCGGCTGGTGGTTTTCAACCGGACGTAGTCGGTGAAGGCGTCTCCGTAGCGTTCGTCTTGGGTGCGGGGGTCCCGGACGCCGTCGATGGCTTTGTGGGGTTTGGCCATCGGGTCCAGGTCGGATTTCAACCGGGCGTAGGTTTCCAGGTCGAGGGTGCCTTTCAGGCCGAGGGTGCCGTCGCGGTGCTTGACGAACCGCAGCTCCGGCCGAGTGTCTTTCGGGTCCTCGTTACGGGGTTCTTTCCCGTCGGGGTCGAGTTCGTCGAGCAGGCGCCGTCCGGCGCGGGCGATCTGCCGGGGTCCGGCGCGGCGGGCCAACTCGACCAGGATCGCTTCCCCCGCCCGCACGTCTTCTTCCGGGACGGTGGACGGGATACGGGCGAGGGTGCGGATGATGGCGTCGATCTGCGACCCGCCGATCGCGCCCTCCGCAGCGGCCTCGGCGGTCAACGGCGCCAGGGGTGGTTCGGGGTCTCCGCCGATGGACGGGCCGGGATGCAACGCCAGGACGCGGTCGGCGCGGGCGGAGGCTTCCTTGTCGGTCACGAGGAAGTCCTCGAATATCAATGCCGCCAAGGTCGAATGCCCGCTGCATCCGCGTACCCCGCGGGAATTGATTTCCGCCAGGATCGCGTTCTGCTCCGCATCCGCCCGTCGCTTCAAGACTTCCAGTTCTTGTTTGCGGGCATGCAGCGTCGCGGTGTCGACGCGCCACCACTCGGTGGACGTCTTCTGGGGTGCATCGTCGCTGGCCACGACGTCGACGTTACCCCTGAGTCGAACACCTGTGCTATAGCATATTCAGACTAACGATGGTTTCCACTGGTGAGTGCGCCGCCTCTGGTCTGGCAACACTTTGCTGAACGTTTCCACGAGTTTGCGCCATCCCCGTGTCTGCCGCCGCCTGTCGTTGAGTTCGGATGCGATGGCATCGAGTTCGTCCTGTGAGTACCCGGACCGGCCGAGTCTGGACGACCGGTCAGTGCCAGGGTGCCGAGGGGGCGATCTGAGCACCGGCAAAGACCACGCCTCGCAGATCAGGCCGCATTCCCTACGATCATTCAACGGAACGCGTAGCGCGCCTGCCGACCAAGAAGACGAACACCTTCCGCAACTTTCAAGAACAGCATCAGCGACCAAGGCAAGGAAATGAGCCGTCACGCCGAGTTCGACATCGCCGCGGACAGCCGGTCTACTCCTGCGCACTGACTCCTTGAATCCGCTTAATACGAGCCGCTGATCATGGAGATTCACGGGCTCCGATGAAGGTGTGCTGTGACGAGTAGTCGCCACGGAATCACGAATCCGTGATCACCAAGTGGGATGAGCGGAGACGCCGCCGTCCACGGTCAGGTTGTGCCCGGTGATCCACGCCGCGAGCGGCGAGGCGAGGAACAGGCAGGCGTTCGCGATGTCGCCGGGGGTGCCGAGCCTGCCGAGGGGTGCGGCCTGTTTCCAGCGGCGGACGCCTTCCGGCCAGGTTTCGCCGAGGCCTGGGCGGTCGATCAAGCCGGGAGAGACGGCGTTGACGCGCAGGCCTCGCGGCCCGTATTCGAGCGCGGCGGCGCGGGCGTGCATGACCAGGGCGGCCTTCGCGCTGCTGTAGTGCGCGTGTCCTGGCGCGGGATTGGCCGCTTCGATCGAAGCGATGTGGATGACGCTGCCGCCGTCCATCACCTCGGCGGCGGCCTGTGTGCAGGAGAACGCGCTGGTGAGGTTCGCGTCGAGGACGGCGCGCCAGCTTTCCGCGGACATGCCCGGCAAGGGCTCTATCGGCTGTACGCCGGCGTTGTTGACCACCGTGTCCAGCCGCCCGGTCCATGCCGCGGCGGTGGCCACGAGACGCCGGCATTCGCCGTCGTCGGTGAGGTCGGCGGAGAACGTCTTGGCGGTGCCGCCCGCGTTCCGGATCCGCTCGACGACGGCGAGCGCGGAGGCTTCGTCGCGGTGGTAGTGCACGGCGACGGCGCTGCCCGCTTCGGCGAAGCGCAGGGCGATGCCGTGACCGATGCCGCCGCTGCCTCCGGTGACCAGAGTCGTGGTGTCGCTCAGGTCGAGCATCGAGATCCTTTCCGCAGCGCGACGACGGCCGCGACGACGACGAAGACCAGGCCTGCGACGACGTAACAGTTCCCCAGCCACTGCTGTGTGGTCGTCCAGGTCTGGCCCGGCCGATCGAAGGCGGGGAAGTACCGGAACGGCGCCGCGACGAAGATCGTGGCGGCCACCCCGGTGACGGCGAGCCAAACCGCCCGGCGCCTGAGCACCACGTAGGCGGCAGTGGTGAACAGCGCCGGAGCGATCCAGACCCAGTGGTGCGACCACGACGTCGGCGAGATGAGCAGGGCGAACGTGGCGTTCAGCAGCAGTGCCGGTACCACCGCCGAGCGGTACATCGTCAGCGTCACCAGAGCCAGCAGGACAACGGTGAGGACGATCCACAGCGGCTTCGCGGCGCCCTCGACACCGAATCGCGCCAGCACGGCCTGCAGGGTCTGGTTGGTGTGGAACGAGGTGCCGCTGATGCCGGACGCCCCGGCGAGCCCGCCGAACCAATAGCGCGCGGAAGCCTCCGGGGCGACCGCGAACGCGACGGCGGAGGCGGCCACGAACGTGCCCGACGCGGTCAGCGCGCCGCGGAAGTCCTTGCGTATCAGAAAGAACAACAGGAACGCCATGGGCGTCAGCTTGATCGCGGCCGCGAGACCGACACCGATGCCCCGGTAGCGGCCACGGGCCAGCAGGCAGTCGGCCGCGACGAGACCCATCAGCACCAGGTTGATCTGGCCGAAGCCGAGCGTCTGGCGGACCGGTTCGAGGAAGAGTGCCGGCGTGATCGCCAGCGACGCGACGATCAGCGCCTTCCGCCGGTTCCCGGACGGCCACAGGGTGCGGACGATCCCGTAGAAGGTGATTCCCAGCGCGGCCAGGCTGAGCGCGAACAGCAGCAGCACCGCGCCGTTCCAGGGCACCAGCGCCAGCGGGGTGAGCACCAGCGCGGCGAACGGCGGATAGATGAACAGCAGGGGGATGCCCGCGTCGGAAAGCGGCAACGCGCCGTAGAGGTCGCCGCCGTTCCACAGGGTGTCGACGCCGAAGCGGTAGATTTCGAGGTCGCTGTGGGAAGTGCCCGTCGTCGCCCAGGCCACGGCGCACACCAGCACCAACGCGGCGAACGCGCCGACCGGCCACCAGGTCCGACCGCGCGACTGGGTGGGAGACATCGCGTGGTGACCCTTCGGACGTGCGTCGATGATCCCGACTGTACCCCGACGGCGACAAGCGACTTCCGTCGGCAGCCGACGCACCCGGTATTGGTCTAGACTTTTTATTCCCAGTGTGGTGAAAGGGACCGGACCATGCGCGGAACGACGGTGTTGCCGAGGACGCCTTGCCTCGAACCGAAGGCGGGGGAATTGCCACTGCATCGGCTGGAGGTCCGCGCGCCGGACGCCCTGCCGTTCACGGTCGGCACATTCGACACGATCGGGCCGATGTCGCGGGCGGCGTTCCCGCATCGGCACACCTTTTACGAAATAGTCCATGTCACCGGTGGTACCGGCGACCACGTCATCGATTTCACCCGCTGGGAATTGGGGCCGCCGCAACTCGCGGTCATAACGCCGGGGCAGGTGCACCATTGGGATGCCCGCGATCTCAGCGGATTCGTCGTGTTGTTCACCGACGATTTCCTGCTCGAACATCCGTCGGACCGCGAAACCCTGCGAAGGCTCAGCCAACAACCGTGGCGGCTCGACGAGCGCGCGGCCGAGGAGACGGCGCGGCTGGTCGCCGAACTCGACGAAGAATTCCGGTGCGGCGGTCAGGGTACCGATTCGGTGCTGCGGGCGCTGATGCACGTGCTGATCGTGCGGGCGGGACGCCTCCCGGGATTGGCGGAACCGCGCCCGCCCGCCAGGGCGCAGGCGGTGGGCACGGAATTCGCCCGGCTGCTCGGCAGACCCGATCTCGGGCTCTGGTCGGTGGGCGCGCTCGCGGAGCGAATCGGGGTCACGCCGGGATATCTCACCGACGCGGTGAAAACGGCGACCGGCCGGACGGCGGCGCAACTGATGCGCGAGGCGAGGACAAGGGAGGCGAAACGATTCCTGCGCGGCACGGATCTCACCGTGCGGCAGGTCGCCAGCCGGGTCGGATTCGCGGATCCCGCGTATTTCTGCCGGTTCTTCCGGCGGGAAACGGGGTTGAGCCCCGGTGATTACCGCAGGACCGGCGACGCGCCCCCGGAGATTCACCACGACTGACCAGCTCAGTCCATCGTCCGCAGCTGATCTTCTCCATACCGTCGAGGGTGATTCCCGAAGCCCCCACGAGGAGCAGGTATGGACGAAGAAAGCAAGCTCAGCCGGAAGACCGTGCTGAAGGCCGCGATCGCCGCGGGTGTGGCGGCTCCGGTCGCGTTGATCGGCGGTCCCGCCCTCGCGCGCACCACCGTCGCGAACGGCCAGGCACCCGAGCTGACCCCCGCCTGTGACGACGGTGACGACCCGACCCCGCCGCAGACCGAAGGTCCTTACTTCAAGCCGAATTCCCCGCAGCGGACGTCACTCGTCACGCCGAACACGCAAGGGACGAGGCTCACCGTCTCCGGCTACGTCTTCGGTCTCGGGTGTCTTCCGATCGCGCGGGTGCTGCTGGACTTCTGGCAGGCGGACGTCAACGGTGCCTACGACAACGTGGGGTACACCTTCCGCGGTCACCAGTTCACCAACGACCAGGGCGCGTTCTCGCTGAGCACGATCGTGCCCGGCCTGTACCCCGGCCGTACGCGGCACATCCACGTCAAGGTCCAGGCGCCCGGCAGGCCGGTGCTGACGACGCAGCTCTACTTCCCCAACGAGCCGCGCAACAACACCGACTCGATCTTCGACCCTCGGCTGCTGATGACCGTGCGCGATCAGCCTCCCGGCAAACAGGCCGCGTTCGACTTCGTGCTGAACGTGCCGCAGACGCCGACGTCGACCACCCGGCCGACCAGTACGACGCCGACGACGTCGACTTCGACCTCCAACCCGCCCGGCGGGACGACCTGGGCGGCGGGAACCGGCTATTCCGCGGGCGCCCGGGTCACCTACAGCGGTCGCGGTTACGTGTGCTTGCAGGCGCACACGGCCCAGCCTGGCTGGGAGCCGCCGTCCACACCCGCGTTGTGGCGCGCGGAGTGACGGACAGCCGCTGGGGAGGGAGATAAACGCGGGTGGACTCCCGCCGCCGGGTCCCACACCCCGGCGGCGGGGTCCACCCGCTCCTCGTGGGGTGGGGTTTTCCTCACCCCAAGTGGGAGCTCTGCTTCAGTGCGCCGCCCCCGGTCCGCGGACGATGATCGTCTTCGACATCGGAGCGAAGGGGTGGACGGTATGACACAGCGCCGGAAACGGTGGGGGAGACGGGGAGTGGTCGCCGCGGTCGTGGCCGGGGCGCTGCTCGCTCCCATGGCGGGCCCGGCTTTGGCGGAGGAGGGCCCGGCCCCGGTGCGCTCGCTGGACCGGGCCGCGCATCCGCTGCGCTCGACCGAACCAGGCCGGAACAACGCCGACCTGCGGGCGCTGGGCGGGATGATCGGGGGTGCGAAGGTGGTCGGCCTCGGCGAGGCGACCCATGGCTCGCACGAGTTCTTCACCATGAAGGAGCGGGTGTTCCGCTATCTCGTCGAGGAAAAGGGCTTCCGGGCCTTCGCGCTGGAGCTGAGCTGGTCCGCGGGCCTGGAGATCGACGAGTACGTCCAGGGCGGCAAGGGCGACGCCCGGGAGATCGCCAGGCGGACGCTGGCCGGTTCCCCGTGGGACCGCGAGGAGTTCGTGAGCCTCATCCGGTGGATGCGCGAGTACAACCGCGCGCACCCCGGCCGCACCGTGCACTTCGTCGGCGACGACCTTGGTGCGCCTTCGGTGAACGACGCGTTCTTCGCCAGGATCACCGACTACGTGCGGCAGCACCACCCGGCGGAGCTGCCCCGGCTGAACCGGCTCTACACGGGCCTGCGCCCGATCGACGACGCGTTCGTGTACCTGCGCAAACCGCTCGACGAGCGGCTGCGGCTCGCCACGCAGGCGGAGCAGGCGTACGAGCTGATCAAGGGCCTGCGCGGTGCGGAAGCCCGAGACTGGGCCGAGCAGCACGCCAGGTTCGTGGCGCAGACAGCCCGGTTCCTCGCCGTCGACCTCGCGGATCCGCAAGGCCTCCCCACGGCGCAGATCCTTCGCGACCGGGCGATGGCGGAGAACGTCGCCTGGTGGCAGCGGCGGACCGGCCATCGGATCCTGCTGTCTGCGCACAACGGCCACGTTTCCTACGTCACCGACAACCCTGCGATGTACCCGAAGACCCAGGGCGCCTTCCTGCGCGAAACGCTGGGCCGGGATTACCTGCCGATCGGCTTCAGCTTCGACCGGGGTTCCTTCTTGTCCAAGGACAAGGCGCTCGAGGGCGACTGGAAGCGCTTCTCCGTTCCCGCCGCGCCGTCCGGCTCGAACGAACACACCCTCGACCAGGTCCGGTTCGAGGACTTCTACCTGGACGTGCGCACCGCGCCGCCGTCCGCGCGGGCCTGGCTGGACACCGCCAGGCCCACCCGCACCATCGGCACGCAGTTCCCCGTCGATCTCGCCTCCATCTCGCTCGGACGGTCCTACGACGTCGTCATCCACCTGCACGACGTCCGCCAGGCCGATCTGAGAAGGTAGTGACGTCGCGCCCGTTTAGGGGGTTTTAACCCGTTTTACCTGGCGTGCCGCGACGGATCTCGGTAGTAGTCGAAGTGTTCCGGCACTCCCCTTGTTCCAGTACCCAGCGGAGGAAATCCCTGATGTTCAAACGGATGCTCAGCGCCTTCGGGGTCGGCGGTCCGTCCGTCGACACCGTGCTCGACTCACCGCACGCCGTTCCCGGCGAGGTGATCACCGGCCAGGTCCGCATCCAGGGCGGTTCGAGTGACGCCCAGATCGAGGAGATCCTGCTTTCGCTGGTCACCAGGGTCGAGGTGGAGCACGGCGACCACGAGCGCGCCGGGACCGCGGAGTTCCTGCGGGTCAGCGCGGGCCGCAAGGTGAAGGTGACGGCGGGACAGCTGACCACGGTGCCGTTCCGGATCGCCCTGCCGTGGGAGACGCCGATCAGCGCGGTCGGCGGACGTGAGCTGCCGGGCGTGGTCGTCGGCGTGCGGACCGAGCTCGTCATCGCCGGCGCGCCGGACAAGGGCGACCTCGACCCGGTGCTGGTCGGGCCGCTGGAATCGCAGGACCGGGTGCTGGAGGCGTTCGGCGAGCTGGGCTTCTCGTTCCGCAGTGCCGACGTCGAAGCCGGGCGGTTGCACGGCGTCCGGCAGGAACTCGGGTTCTTCCAGGAGATCGAGTTCTTCCCGCCGTCGCGCTACGCGGGCCGTGTCAGTCAGGTGGAGCTGACCTTCGTCGCGAGCCCGGACGACCTCGTGGTGGTGCTGGAGGCCGATCGGCGCGGTGGCATGTTCCGCTCCAGTGGCGATTCCTTCGGCCGTTTCCACGTTTCGCACGAGGAGGCCCTGCGCACCGACTGGGCGGCGGCCATCGACGGCTGGCTGGCCAAGGTCACCGAGTCCGGTGGCGGGCACGCCATGTTCGGCGGGCACCAGGAGCACTACGGCCACGACTACGACCACCATGGTCATCACGGGCACCACGGCAGGCGCGGGCCGGGGATGGGCGGCGTGGTCGCCGGTGCCGCGGCGGGCGTGGTCGGCGGCATGATCCTCGGCGAGGTCATGGAGGACGCCTTCGGCGGCGGCGACGAAGGCTTCGAGGAGTGATCCGGCTCCTGGGCACACCGGCGACGGTGTGCCCAGGAGTCACTTCGCGGTCAAGGGTGCCAAAGCGGCGTCGACCGCGTCGGTGAGCCGACGCGGATCCGTCTCCGCCCTGGCCACCACGTGCAGTCCTTGCATGACGACGAGCAGGAGCCGCGCCTGCGCTCCGCAGTCGACGTCCGCGCGGACCTCGCCGGAGCGTTGTGCGGCTTCGAGGCCTTGCGTGATACCGGCTTCCAGCGCTTCGAATCCACTGTGGACGATCTTCCTGGCGGCTTCGTCGGTGGGAAGCAGTTCGGCGGCGGTGTTGCCCAGCAGGCATCCGCGCCCCGGGGCTTCCCGTGCCGCCTCCAGGATGCCGAGCAGAAGTTCGCGTAGATGCGTGAGGGCCGGTCCCTCGGCGAGCGCGTTCGCCTGGTTCGCGGCGCCGCCCGCGTAGCGTTCCAGAGCGCGTAGGAAGAGTGCGTGCTTGTCGCCATATGCGGCGTACAGGCTTCCCGGCAGGATGCCGAGGTCCTCTTTCAGGTCGCGCATCGACGTGGCCGTGTAACCCCGCCGCCAGAAGAGCTCGAGCGCGCCCCCGATCACTTGGTCCTCGTCGAAGGAACGCGGCCGTCCGGTTCGTGGCATGGGGTCATCGTACGACTTCTTGACAGTGCGTTCAAGAAGTGTATCTTGACTTCTTGTTCACTTGTCCAAGAAGTCAGTGCGAGGGTTCACATGGGGCGTCTCTTCCTGCACACCAACGTTTCGCTCGACGGCTACATCGCCGACGCCGCAGGCGACATCGACTGGCGGTTCGCCGACGACGAGTTCCAAGGACATATCGACGAGCTGCTGGAGTCGATCGACGGCATGGCCTTCGGCCGCAAGGCCTATGAGGAACTCGCCGGCTATTGGCCGACCGCCGGCGACGAGGTCTCGGCCACGCAACGGCGCCGGATGCACGAACTGCCGAAGTACGTCCTCTCGCGCACGCTCCGGGCCACGGACTGGCACAACGCCCACGTGATCGAAGATGCCCCGGCGCTCGCCGGGCTCGACGGTGACATCGCGCTTTTCGCTGGGGGAGGGGCCGCGACGTCCGCCGCCGGGCTCGGGTTGCTCGACGAGGTGCGGCTCGTGGTGAACCCGGTACTCCTCGGCGGCGGGACGCGGCTGTTCGATGGCGAGTACGCGAAGACGGCGCTCACGCTCGTCGACGACCGGCGGTTCGCTTCGGGCGCGTTGCTGCTCACCTACGCCGTCGCGCGTTAGGCGACCGGGCTCAGGTGTACCAGGTGGGTTCCGGGAGTTCGTTCAGCAGCGCGTAGGCACCGACTTCACGGCGCTTGTAGGCCACCGGATCGTGCAACGAGTGTGTGCGCAGGTTCCGCCAGAAGCGGTCCAGGCCGTACTTCGTCGCGCTCGCCCGGGCGCCGGTCAGCTCGAAGATCCTCGTGCCGATTTCGAGGCCGGTGTCGATGGCGCGCTGTTTGGCGGCCGCGATGAGGACCGCGACCTCACCGCGGGCCTCGGGCGTCAGTTCTTCGCGCGGCGCGTGCAGCACGGCCGAAATCGCGGTCCCGGCCTTGTCCGCCAGTGCCTCGGCCGCCCACAGCTTCGACTGGAGATCGCCGTAGCCGTCGAGGATGTACCACTCCTCGCCGGCGGAAGTCTTGTCGTCGCCGCCGTACGGCCACGCGCGGGTGTGCTCGCGCGTGTACTCCAGCGCGGTTTCCAACGCGCCTTGCGCGATGCCGAGGTAGAAGTTGGTGAACACCAGCTGGATCGCCGGGACGTTGAGCGTGTTGTACGTCAAGGGCCGGAACTTCTTGTCGACGTAGCCCGCCGCGCTCGCCCACGGGACGCGCACGCCGGAGATGGTGACACTGCCCGATTCGGTGAGCCGCTGGCCGATGTTGTCCCAGTCGTCGTGGAAGACGATACCGTCCTGTTCGGACGGGACGATGGCGAAGACATGGTCCTCAGTGCCTTCGAGAATGCCTTCGAGCACGGTGAGGTCGGAGACCTTGCTGCCGGTGGAGAACGATTTGTGTCCGTTGTAGACGATCTCGTCGCCGTCTTCGGTGATCTTCAGGTCGGAGTCGCGGGGGTTGACCGCACCGCCGAAGAAGAGGTTGTTCCGCGTGTACAGTTCTTCGACCGCGGCGATCTGATCGTCGGTCGCCACCAGCCGGGCGGCCCATGCCCAGAGGTAGTGATAGCCGAGCAGCTGGCCGATCGAGCCGTCGCCGCGCGCGACCTCGCGGATCACGCGATACGCGGTCTCCCAGCTCTGGCCGCCGCCACCGTGCTCGACCGGGCCTAGCAGGGTCACCAGGCCGGAATCCTTGAGCAGCCGTACTTCCGCGTACGGCGTCTCGTTCCTCCGGTCGCGTTCCGCGGCGTCCACCGCGAGTTCATCGGCGACGTCTTTCGCGGCCGCCAGCCATTCACTGGCTGAGCGGACTCGGTTCTCGGTCGTGGTCATGGGCGAATTCCGTTCTGTGCGAGGGCGAATGGGTTTTCCGGGCAGGGCGGAACGCCCGGAATTCCCGGGTTTTCCCGAAAGTGAGCGGACTTGCTTCAGGCCGGACAGCGCATGCGTCCGAGTAGAGCAGTGGCACTACGGGGTGTCAACGAACGTCCGCGCTCTGGGACCGGGCCCCCTCGCTCGATCAGAACCAGTGCAGGCAGTGCGGCGGCCGCTCGGTACGGAAAAGGGCGTCGGCCAGCGCGGCCGCCCCAGGGTGATGGGCACGGACGCGCCCGGCCCGCACGAGCAGACTCGGGGCGGTACCGCCGAGATAGATCGAGCCAAGGTCGCTCACGTCCAGGGACAGGTCGGGTTCGGTGTCCGTCGTGACGCATTCGGCCTCGCCGCCTCGGACGGACAGCCGGTACCGGCCGCGCTCGCCGAGTGCCGGGTCGTCGACGTCGAGGACGAGCTCGCCGTCGGTGGACCAGCCTCGTGCGGTGAGCGCACGCGGCACGTCCAGGAGCCGCACCCAGAGCCAGTCCGTGTCGCCACCGACTTCGCCGGCGCGGAAGTCTTCGAGCTGCCACCGCAGCGGATGGTCGGGCGGGCAGTGCTTGAACACGACCTCGGTGATCAGGTCGTGTTCGAGCAGGAACCGGGCCAGCGCAGTGGACACCTCGTCATCGACGGCGATGGTCTCGTCGACGGCCAAGGTGCTCGGTTCGGTGAGGGAATACGAGACGTACCCGTCCGGGACGCCGCCGGCGTCACGATGAACGGCGATGTGGCGCGACGCCCGGGAAATCGGCGGCTGCCCGGCGCCCAAGGACCACCAGCGGTGCGGCCGCGACAGCGCGCCGGGCCGGGCGCGGCGATACCGGTCGTAGACCGCCTCCAGGAGCTCGCCGCACTCGGCCCGGCGCAGCACTTCGATCGAGCCACCGGCCGCCCCCGCGGCGAAGGAGGCCCGATGGCGCGGCACCGTCAGACGCCGGGTGTAGGTCGCCGGGCCGTAGCCGAACCGACGGTAGATCAGCGCCTCCGACGCCAGCAGGACGGAGAGGAACTCGCCCCGTTCCCGGAACTCGGCGAGCTGATACCGCATCATCGCGCTGAGTACGCCTCGCCGCCGGTGCGAGGGCAGGACACCGACGGCGGTCACCCCGGCGGCCGGGACGACGACCTCACCGGGCAGGGTGAGCTCGAACGAGTACGCGGCAGCCGTGCCGACGGGCCGCCCGTCCTCCGTCACCGCGAGCAGGCCACGGTCGAGTTCGAGCGCGGACCAGGTCTCACCCGCGGTCTCCGGGAAACGGGCGAACGCGGTGAACATCGTGTCGACGAAGACGTCGCGGTCCTCGGCGGTCGTGGAGCGGATCTTCATCGCCACAGTGCATTGCCGTTCCCGCGTCGCGTCAAGCGATTTGCAGCTCGAGGAACCCGGCGTACCGGCCACCGAGCCGGACCAGCTCGTCGTGGCTTCCCTCCTCGACGATCCGCCCCTCGTCGAGGAAGACCACGTGATCGGCGCGTTCGACGGTCCGCAGCCGATGCGCGACCATCACCACGGTCCGGCCGGCCATGAGTCGATCGATCCCTTCGTGGACGGCCGTTTCGTTGACCGGATCCAGTGCGGAAGTCACCTCGTCGAGTACCACGATCGGCGCGTCCTTCAGCAGGGCTCGCGCGATCGAGACCCGCTGGCGTTCCCCACCGGACAGCAGCGCGCCGCCCTCGCCGACATTCGCGGACCAGCCGCCGGGCAGCCGGTCGATCACCTCGTCCAGCCGGGCCGCCGTCGCGGCGGCGCGCACCTCGGCGTTGTCGGCGTCGGGACGGCCCAGCCGGATGTTCTCCTCGATCGTGCCGTCGAAGAGATGGACGTCCTGGAAGACGATCGCGATCCGCGACATCAGGTCGTCGGTGCTCATCGCGCGGACGTCCACCCCGCCGACGCGCACCGCGCCCGAATCCACGTCGTGGAACCGGGCGAGCAGTTGCAGCACCGTGCTCTTCCCGGCACCCGAAGGCCCGACGACGGCGAGCTTCCGTCCTTCTTGGACGGTCAGCGAAAGGCCGTCGAGCACCGTGCGGCCGCCGCGGGCGAAGACGACGGACTCGAACTCGAGGTCGTGCCGCTCCGGCCGGACGGGGTCCGGTGGTTCCGGCAGCGGTTCGGTCCGCAGCAGCGCGTCGAGCCTCGTCAGCACCGAACGCGCGCCGCGGAGCTTGCCGCCGATGTCGGTCAGCGACAGCAGCGGATCGGCGCAGCGCGCGGCCAGGACGAGGATCGTCAGTACTTCGGGCGCCCCGATGCCCCCGCCGAGCGCGAGGAAGGCCCCCAGCACCAGCAGGCCGGTGAACATCGCCTGCACCGTGAACGTCAGCCCCACGACACCGGGCAACGCCGACAGCGTGGACCGGCGGTTCGCCCGCTGAAGGTCCCGCAGCGAGTCGTCGAGCAACCGGAACCGTTCCGCGGCTCGCCCGCCCGCGCGCAGTACGGGCTGGGCCTGCAAATACTCGATGACCCGCCCGGTGGCCTCGTTCCCGCGTTCCGCGGCCTCCTCGTCGGCGGCGGCCATCGAACGGCCCGTCCAGACCTGGATGGCCGCCACGACCGGGGCCGCGATCAGCGCGGCCAGCCCCAGCCGCCAGTCGAAGACGAGGATCACGAACACGATCGTCAGCGGGGTGACGCACGCGGCGATGAACGGCGCCAGCAGATGCGCGATCACGGCCATCGCCTGCAGCACACCGGGTCCGGCCAGCGACGACACCTCACCGACCCGTTTCCCGCTGTACCAGCCCATGGGCAGCCGTGCGAGATGGTCGCCGAGCCGGTGATACATCCCGCGCAGCAATGTCGTCCCGGCGCGGAATCCGGAGAGATCGGCGCGGTAGCGCAGGATCGCGAAGACCGAGAAGGCCGCACCGAACGCGATCAGCCACGGGACGGCGTCACCCGGAGTGTTCCCGAGCAGCGCGCGCAGCAACGGGACCAGCAAGGCGTAGGACAGGCCTTCGACGATCGCGGTCGCCGTCATCAGCGCCACGGTGCGCCGCACCGGCGGAGCGTGGTCGGGTCCGAGGACCCTCAGCAACATCCGGATCATCGAGGTTCCCCCAGTGGTTCGGTGGAGCGGTGGGTACGCCAGAAAGCGGCGAACTTCCCGTTCCGTGCCAGCAGATCCGCGGGTTTCCCGCGTTCGGTGATGACGCCGTTCTCCAGCAGCACGACGGTGTCGGCGTCGACGACCGTCTCCAGACGATGCGCGATGACCAGGACCGTCCGGTCGGCGCGCGCCGTCGCCAATGCCCGGCGCACGGCCAGTTCGGTGCGCGGATCGGCGAACGCGGTGGCCTCGTCGAGCACCAGGACGGGAGTGTCGGCGAGCAGCGCACGCGCCAGCGAGATCCGCTGCGCTTCGCCGCCCGAAAGCCCGGTTTCCTCGTGCAGCACCGTTTCGTAACCGTGTGGCAGTTCGAGGATCCGGTCGTGGACATGCGCGAGCCGGGCGGCGCGCACGACGTCTTCGCGATCGGCGTGCGGTACGGCCAGCGCGATGTTGTCCGCGACCGACGCGCGCAGCAGGCGGACGTCCTGGAACACGAAGGAGACCTTGCGGTACAGCTCCCGGCTGCCGATCTCACGCAGATCGACGCCGCCCAGCAGCACAGAACCCTCCTCCGGGTCGAAGAACCGCGGCAGCAAAGTGACCAAAGTGGACTTTCCGCCGCCGGACGGCCCGACCAGGGCGGTGACCGTGCCGGGTTCGAGCACCAGATCGATCCCGCGCAGGACCTCGCGGTCGGCCTCGTAGCCGAACCGGACGCCGCGCAGTTCCACGCGGTGCCCTTGCGGCGCCACGGGATCCGGCGGTTCCGGCAGCGATGGCACCCCGAGCACTTCGCGGATCCGGCCGGTCGCGCGACGGGCGGCCTGGAGTTCGTCGAAGCCGTGGCCGAGCGCGGCCACGGGTGCGGTCAAGCCCAGACCGAGGACCAGGAACGGCAGGAGATCCACCGGGGCGAGGCCGCCGCCGGTGATCAGGAGCGTGCCGCCGATCAGGACCACCAGCAGGACGAACGGCGGCGACAGCGCCAGCTGCATCCCCGCCGCCGGCCCGGCCATGCCGTGCACCCACCGGGTGAAGGTGGCGACGAAGGCGTCCGCCGCGGTGCGGAACCTGCGATGGGCGCGGCCCGCGCCGCCGAACGCCTTGACCACGGCGATGCCCTGGACGAACTCGACGACCGAATCCGAGATCCCCGCCATGCCGCGATCGAACTCCTCCTGCTCGCGCAGCCGGGAGGGCGTCATCATCAGCGGTACCAGCGCCACCGCCAGCACCACCGGGATCAGGGTGATCAAGGTGAGCCGCCAGTCGATGGTCAGCAGGTAGACCAGCGACACCAGCGGGATGACGAAAGCCGACACGAGTTCGCCGGGGGTGTGGGCGATGAACGGGTGCACGGCGCCGACGTCCTCGCCGACGACCTTGGCCAGTTCACCGGTGCGGCGGCTCGAGAACCAGCCGATCGGCACCCGCCCCAGGCGTTCGGCCAGCAGACGGCGGAAAGTGAGCTGGACCCGGCCGTCGAGCAGATGCCCGATCCCCGACGACGCGGCCGTGAGCACCAGCCGGACGAACATCCCGGCCGCGCCCACGATCACCGCGGTCCAGACCCGGCTTTCGTCGACGGGGCCGGACGTCAGCAGCGCCCTGCCCAGCTCGACGACCGCGAGCAGCGGCGCCAACCCCGAGAGGGCGCCGATGACCTGCAGGACGACGACAGCGGCGAAACTCCCGGCGAACGGTCGCAGCAACCTGGCCGCCGTAGGGGCTGTCATGACGAGGCCAGCGCGCGGCGCAGGACGCCGCCGAGTTCGTCGATCTGACGGCGGGACACCTCGGCGGACAGGATCGCCTGCGACCCGTGGAAGGTGCCCGCCCACTGGTGCAGCTCGACCGAAACCCCCGCCTGCAGCAGCCGGAGCGCGTACTCGATGTTCTCGTCGCGATTGGGGCAGAACTCGGCGGAGGCCACGTACGCGGGCGGCAGCCCGGAGAGATCCGTGGCCCGGGAAGGGGCGGCATACGGCGAAGGCGCGGGCTTCCCGTCCAGGTAGTGCCCCCACGCGGCGGTGATCTTGGCGCGGTTCATCCACGGCGTGTCGGTGAAGTTCCGCGCCGACCACGTCTCCTGCCGGTCGTCGAGCCCCGGCTGGTTGAGCAGCTGGAAGCAGATCCGCGGGCCGCCTTCGTCGCGGGCCCGCAGTGCCGTCGCCGCCGCGAGCCCGCCGCCCGCGCTGTGCCCGCCGATCGCGATCCGGTCGGGGGCGACACCGAGTTCTGCCGCGTGGTCCGCCGTCCAGTTCAGCACGGCGTAGACGTCGTCGAACGCGGCCGGGAACGGGTTTTCCGGGGCGAGCCGATAGTCGACCGAGAGCACTGTCGCGCCGGAAGCTTCGGCGAGCCGCGCCGCCCAAGGATGTTCGGTCTCCAGGTCGCCCATGACCCACCCGCCGCCGTGCAGCCAGATGACGGCGCCCTGCGCCTCACGCGGCCGGTAGATCCGGATCGGAACGCCGGGTTCACCGGGTACCGTCCGGTCTTCGACGTCCATGCCCGACGTGTCGGGCCGCGGCACGGACGTGGCCAGCTTCGCGAAGCTCACGCGGTCCGCGACCGGGTCGTCGAGTTTCGCCTTCGGGAAGAGGGCGATGAAGGCTTCGAGTTCGGGATCCATGGCCACGATCCTTCCGGCTCCGGAGCCGGAAGGCGGCCGCCATCCGTCGCGTGTGATCGCCCCTTCGCGCGACGACCGCCGCGTACGCTCGCGGACATGGAGGCACTGGCCGCGCGGTTGTCGCATCTGGATCCCGACGTCGAAGGCGCGATCCGGGTCGTGATGTTCTACGACACCCTGATGCGGCGGCGGGTCGACCTCCCCGCCCTCGTTCGCGCCACCGCGGGACTGGCGGAATGCGTGGCGGGCATCCGGCTCCACAGCACGGGGCGCACCGTCCGCATGGCACCGGACGGCCGCGAAGCCGCTCCCGCTTCCGCACCGGTGTCCAGCACGATGCCGATCACCCTCGACGAGGAGGAGATCGGCACGGTGTGGCTGGAACGCGAGGGAGCGTCCGTCGCCCTCGACGAAGCAGTGCTGGACCGGCTCGCGATCGCCGTGGCGACCGTCGTCGAGCGGTACGGGCCTGCCCGCACCACCATGGCCGATCCGGCGTTGGTGGAACTCGTGATCAGCGCAGGCGACGACGCCGCGAGGAGCCGGGCCCTGCGGCTGCTGGGTTTCGCCGCCGACACGCCGATCCGGGTGGTCGCCGTCCGGTCGGGGCTCCCGCTCGAGAAGATCGGGAACCTGATCTGCCCCGGCCGCCCGGTCAAGGCCGCGTCGCTCACCGACGTCGGCATCATCCTCGCCACCGCGGTGGATCCGGACCGGTTCCCGGAGGACGTCCGAGCGGGGATCGGGGAGGCCGGATGCCCGCATCGGTCGTGGCAGGACGCCAGGACGGCGTTGCGTTTCACGACCGCGCGCCGTCCGGTGATCCACTACGGCGACCTCGGAGCGCTGGCGCTGCTCGCGCGGATCCCGGAGGAGGACACGCGCGCCAACGCCGACGTCGTCGCGATCTCGAAGCTGGCGGCGGATCCGGAGGACCTGCGGACGCTGGACGCCTACTGCGCCACGGGTTCGGTGCGCCAGGCCGCCGATTCCCTGCACCTGCACCACAGCAGCGTCGCGCGACGGCTGACCCAGATCGGCAAGAGCCTGACCATCGACCTCACCGATCCGCTCGGGCTGACCCGCGCGAGGCTCGCCCTCACCGCATGGCGGCTGCTCGGCGAGTGACTACCTAATGATCTTCGCCGGATACTCAAAGATCACCGCCGTCCGTCATGGAAATAAATAGGTAGCCCACGCGAACTTTCGTCGGTTTCCGGGTTCCCTTGGCACGACACAGAATCAGCGCGTTCGTCCCCACTGAAGCGGCCGGAACCCCGCCGCAGAAATGAGTCGGAACATGCGACTGCGCTCTCTCGTCCTGCTCGCCGGCACCGCCTTCATGGCGTTGCTCGGCTCGACCGCCCCCGCCGCGACCGCCGCCGAGCCCTCGGGTGTGCAGCCGATGATCATCGGCGGTCAGTACGCGCAGAACGCTCCCTGGGCGGCCCGGCTGTTCGTGAACGGCCAGCAGAACTGCAGCGCGACGATCATCGCGCCGCAGTACATCCTCACCGCGAAGCACTGTGTCGCCGGCAGCGGCAGCTACACCTTCCGGATCGGCAGCCTCGACCAGCAGAGCGGCGGCACCATGGCCACCGCGGCGAGCATCACCCGCCACTCGGGCGCGGACCTCGCCGTCGTCCGGCTGACCAGCTCGGTCAACGCCACCTACGCGCCGCTCGGCACCACGAGCAACGTCGCGGTCGGCCAGAACGTCCAGGTCTACGGCTGGGGCGCGACCAGCCAGTGCGGCTCGGAGATCAACTGCCAGTCCCGTTACCTGAAGGTCGCCACCGTCCGGGTCAACTCGGTCAACTGCAGTGACTACAACGGCGGGGTCGCGGTCTGCGCGAACCGCGTCGACGGCATCACCGCCGGCGGTGACTCGGGCGGCCCGATGTTCTCCGGCGGCCGCCAGGTCGGCGTCGCCTCGACCAGCGACCGGTCGAACAACACCGCCTACACCAACATCACCCGCTACCGCAGCTGGATCCAGCAGATCGCCGGCGTCTGATCGGCTCGTGAGTGGTTAGGACGGTTCTAACCGTCCTAACCACTCACGAGACCTAGCACGCTCCCGCCGCCCCCTATTTGTCAATTGACACTCACCCTCAGGGCCGATCGACGCGATAATGTGGCGGTCGGCGCCGGTGGGTCGGCGCCCGTGGACCTTGGGAGGGGGCCAGTGGCGAGACCGACGCGGGCTCTCGACCGCACGATCGTCGTAGTGGACGTCGTGGGGTTCACCGCGCCGGACCGCAACCGGCTCGACAGACTCGCCGTGCACCAAGGCATGTACGAGGTGCTGAAGACCGCTTTCGCCGAAAGCGGAATCGATTTCGATTCCTGCGCGCACGAGGACCGCGGCGACGGTGTGCTGGTCCTTCTTCCGCCCGGAACGACGAAAAGCCTGGTCGCCGATCTGTTTCCGGATCGCATCGCGGTCGCCCTCCGCCGGTACAACCACACGCGGACGCCGCAGGCGCAGATGCGGCTCCGGGTGAGCCTCAACTCCGGCGAGGTGGTCGACGACGGCAACGGGTGGGTCGGTGAAGCGGTCGACATCGCTTTCCGCATTTTGGACGCGCAGCAGGCGAAGGACGCGTTCGCGGAATCCGGCCGGATGATCGCGTTCATCTGTTCGCAGCGTTTTTTCGCCGATGTCATCGAAAAGGACCCGGGCCTGTTGCCGGAGTCGTACAGTCCGATACCCGTTTCGGTGAAGACCTTCACCGGAACGGCTTATTTACGACTGCACGGAGAAGTCATCACGCCGGTCGCCGAATCCCCCGAACCGGCGGTGGTGGCCGCCGAAGACCTGTTCCTCGCCGACCTGACCGGCCCCGTTCTGGAGTTGATCCCGCGCAAGGATCTGGTCGGTCTGCACCGCAGGCTGGTCCGGCTGAAAGTCCCCCATCTGGCGGTCATGGTGAGCCGCGCGCTCGGTCCCGCGGTTCCCTTGCCCAGACTGGAGGGCATCACCGACGCGTGGGGTGCCTTCCAGCTGCTCGCCGACTTCAACGCGGGGCCGGACGGTATCCCGCCCGCCATGACTTTTCTCGGCCTGCTAGCGGAAAACGTGGACGGCGAGCCCGCCGCCATGATCGCGAACTGGATCGCCGACCAGGCCCGGTCGTTACGGCTCGGCCCCGCCCTTCTGCACCAGCGGCAGAGCAGGCCATCGATTCCGGAGCGGCCCCATTTGCATCTGATGATCATGCTCGAACCGGTTTCCGGGGATCCCACACGATGCACCCTCGCGTTCTGGCGGCAGGACGATCCGGATGTCTGGCCGCCGTCACTCGGTGGAGTGCGCGAAATCGGGATAGAAGAGGTCGAGTTCAGGGTCGACGACGTCATCTTGGAGACTGAAGGCGTCTGGTCCGGCCAGAGCATGTCCGCGTCGGTGGAATTCCTGCTGCCGAGGACGTTGATCAATTTGCCCGTGCAGCGCTGGGCGAAGGAACATGAGACCGGCCATCCCCAGCCGCTGCGCTACGGGTACCGGCTCGGAATACGGTCTTTGGAGAGGATGCGGGCGAGGCATTGGCATCGCGCATGGCACGTTCGCTGGGATTCGATGGTGAAGGACCCCGCCGCCGACCGGCTGCACTATTCCGGGTGCGCGGAGTTCGAGAATCACCCGATCGACGCCATCCTCAGCGACGATCACTGGGTCGGCCTGGTATTGGCGAAACCCCCGTCGCCCCAGGCGGAACCGGGTGGAGCGCCGGACGAACTGACGAGCGCGCTCCGCAGCGGCCTTCCGGTGGTGCTCTGGCATCCGGACGCCGAGCCGGAGAACCTGCGCGAGTTGCTGGACTGGGTATTGGCCGCGGACAGCGGTTTTATCGAACTCCCGGATCGCCGCAAACTGGCGAATTCGGGTGCGGCGGTACCGTTCAAGAATTCTCTGGCTCACGATCTGGTGGTAATGTGGGACGACCCGAAACGGGTGATCGTTCTGGACCAGCCGTTGATCCCGACTCGACTGTAAGGGGATACCGCGGATGAGCGGGATCGATCAGGACGCGGCCGAGAACGGCCGGACGCCTCAGCGCGACGCACCCGATTGGTGGATTTACCGGGGAACCGGACGGCCCATTCACGACATCGACCTCGCGCAGTTGCTGCCCGCGCCGCCGCCGTGGCGTTCGTATCGCGGGGACCCGCCACCGGAGGACGACGTGCCGCCGCCGGACGACGGCGAGACGGAGCGTCGTCTCGGCACCGCGTTCACGCTTTCGGAGCTGACCGTCGACGACGGCGAGCTGAACATGGTCAACGCCGCCCTGTATCTGCGCCGTCCGTTGCTGGTCACCGGAAACCCGGGGACGGGGAAGTCCAGCCTCGCGTACCGGATCGCCAGGGAACTCGGTCTCGGCAGGGTGCTGCGCTGGGCGATCACCAGCCATACCGCGCTGAGTTCCGGGCTGTACGGCTACGACGCGATCGGCCGGGTCCAGGCAGCGGC
Organism: Amycolatopsis lurida; assembly: GCF_900105055.1. Lineage (NCBI taxonomy): Bacteria > Bacillati > Actinomycetota > Actinomycetes > Pseudonocardiales > Pseudonocardiaceae > Amycolatopsis > Amycolatopsis lurida. The sequence continues at coordinate 2,515,786 of NZ_FNTA01000004.1, read as the reverse complement.
GACCAGTCAGGCGCAACGGGGCGGCGAGGCCGAAGAACCACCGATCGGCGATTTCGTCCGGCTCGGCCCGCTGGGCACCGCTTTTCTCCCGAGCAGACTGCCGCGGGTACTGCTGATCGACGAGCTGGACAAATCCGAGGCGGATCTGCCCAACGATCTGCTGTCGCTCTTCGAAGACGGTGAATTCTCCATCGACGAACTGGCGCGCGTGCGCAACCGGCATCCCGAGGTCACCGTGCACACGGCCGACCCGCAGCGCACCGCGGTGGTCCGCGACGGCCGGATCGCCTGCCACGCCTTTCCGATCGTCGTCATGACCAGCAACGGAGAACGGGAGTTCCCGCCCGCCTTCCTGCGCCGCTGTCTGCAATTGCGGATCGAGAACCCGGACGAGGAGCAGCTCGCGGCGATCGTGGCGGGCCATCTGGTCGGCGAGGACGGCGAACACCGGGACCGGCTCATCCGGGAATTCGCCGAACGGAGCAAGGCGGAAGGCGGGCTTCCCACCGACAGGCTGCTCGACGCCGTCTATCTCGCGACGTCGGGCGCGTACCAGCCGGATCAGGAGGCATGGCCGCGGCTGGTGGACGCCCTCTGGCAACGACTGACGGTGCGGTGACGTGGACGGGCCGGGCGGTGTGTCCGACTCGCGTTCCGCCCCGGTGGCGGAGCGACGGAAGACCGGTTCCTCCCAGGGGGACAAGCGGTTCGGGTTCGAGGATCTGACCTGGATCGATGTCGCCGACATCGTGTGGCTGGCCGCGGCCATCTCGCCGCGGCGGGCAGCCGGCGAAGCCGAGCCCGCCGAGGAACCGCGGCGGCCTTCCGGGAAAACGCGGATCCGCAACGCTCCCGCCGAGCGCGGGGAAACCCCGGAACCTCGCGAGTCGCCGCCGTCCCGGATCGTCGACGCCGAGGTGCCCGCCGAAGACGACGGTGAGGTCGTCGCGATCGAGGCCGTGCCCGGTGAGTTGCCCGAACCCGCGGTGGACGGCACCGGGCCGGGGGGAGTGGTGCTCCTGGAATCGCTGGAGTACTTCCGCGCACTGAGATCGCTGAAACGGGAGACGGCGTCGCGGCGACACAACAATGTGGTCCTGGACGAAGTGGCGACCGCCGTCCGGGTCGCGGAGACCGGCCGGTGGTGGCCGGTCACCCGATCGAGAACAGAGCGCTGGCTCGACCTGACGCTCGTCCTCGACAATGGTCCCTCGATGGCCTTGTGGCGGCCGAGGGTGTCGGCGTTCGTCGAACTACTCCGGCAGGTGGGTGCTTTCCGCACCGTTCAGGTCCGGCTGTTGGAAACCGCGAAGGACAGCGAAGAGGGTCTCGTTCTCCGTGGTGGCACGCCCGGTTCGCCCGCCCGCGACCCGGACGAGATCGTGGATTCTTCGGGGCGGCGGGCCGTATTGCTGCTGACCGACGGTGTCGGTGATGCCTGGCAGAACAAGGACGCGCTGTACCCGATGCTCGCGCGCTGGGGAAGGTCGATGCCGGTGAGCATCGTCCACCTGCTTCCGCCATGGCTTTGGGGCCGGTGCGGTATGGAGCCGCACAAGGCGTGGTTACGCGTCCCGAACGCGTTGGCGCCCAACAGTCGATGGGGTTGCGACCTCGCGGACGCCTGGCTCGAGCCCGGTTCGCAAGTGCCCGGCCACCTCGTCCCGGTGCCGGTCCTCGAATTGCGGCCGCGGTCGCTGGGCTGGTGGGCCGGACTGATGACCGGCGAAAACACCGGTGCCGCCGGAGGAACGGTCGTCCTCGCCACGGAACGGATCTCCCGGTCCGACTTCGCCGACCCGCCGGTAACTTTGTCACCCGCCGAAAGAGTGCACAGATTCCGCAGTGTTGCGTCGCCGCCTGCCCTACGATTGGCGCAGTTGCTCGCGGCGGTACCGGTCCGTCTCGACATCGCGAAGCTGGTGGGACAACGGTTCGTACCGGAAGCGGGAGTGGAGCACCTCCTCGAACTTTTGCTTTCGGGGATGATGTACGCTCCCGCACTCAGGAAGGGCGAGTCCACTTGGGACACCGACGGGGTCTTCGCTTTTCCCGAGGCAGTCCGGGAATTGCTGCTCAGTGGCGCGCGACGGTCGGAAACGGCCAGTGTCGTCCGAGTGGCCGCCACCCATTTCGGTGACCGGATCAGGTTGCTCGGTCACCTCCGGGACGCCATCGCCGACCCGAACAACACACCGGATCCAGACCTCACCCGCGAGTCCCCGGCCGATGTGGAATTGGAAAGCGCGCTCATGCGCGCGCTTTCCGGACCGTACCTGTCCCGGGCCGACCGGCTACGGAACGCGGTACAAGGCCGGGGCCTCGTCGCATTCGAATCTGAATCAATAAAGAAGGCTGTGAGCCCAGAGATGCCTGAGACGGCCGAACGTCCACCTGCTTCGACACCTGCGCCACAGGGACGCTCGACTTATCTCAGCGAGCCCGACGCGAACGAACCGACGACGAGGATCGTCCACCCTTCGGCCTCGGACAGTTCCCGGCATTTCCCCAACCGCCAGCCCGACGACCCGCCGCTGGTCTTCGGGAACGTACCCCCGCGGAACCCCAACTTCACCGGTCGCGACGAACTGCTCGACCAGCTCACCAAACGGTTGAGCAGCGGTACCACCGCCGTGCTCCCTTCGGCGCTGCACGGTCTCGGTGGTATCGGCAAGACCCAGATGGCGACCGAGTACATCTACCGGCACCTCCAGGATTACGACCTCGTCTGGTGGATCGACGCCGCGCACACGACCCAGATCCGCGCCGGTCTCACCGAACTCGCCGGGATGCTCGGCCTGCAGGGCGCGTCCGAAGCCAGCGTCGCGGTCCCGGCGGTCATCGAAGCACTCCGGACCGGGCGGCCGTTCCGCCGCTGGCTCCTGGTCTTCGACGCCGCCGAGAGCCCGGAAACCGTGCTGCCGTTCTTCCCGCGCAACGGTCCGGGCGAAATCCTGATCACCTCGCGGAACTCCGATTGGGCCGGTATCGCCCGCCCGCTGGAACTGGCGGTGTTCAAACGCGAGGAAAGCGTCGAGCTGCTCGGCCGCCGCGGCCCGGAGATCGACCCGGCCGACGCCGACGAACTCGCCGAGAAACTCGGCGATCTGCCGTTGGCCGTCGAACAGGCGGCGGCCTGGCGCGCGGTGACCGGGATGCCGGTGCAGGAGTATCTGCGCTTGTTCGACGAGTCGGTCGAGGAAATCCTCGACACCGCCTCGGCGCCCGACAACGAGGTCTCCGTCGCCGCGGCCTGGAACGTTTCGTTCGAGGAACTGAAGACCCGCAACCCGGCGGCGCATCAGATCCTCCACATCTGCGCGTTCTTCTCGCCGGAGCCCATTTCGCGTGACCTGCTCACCGGGGTCAACCGGGTGTCGATCTCCCCGGAGCTCGACGCGGCCCTGCGCGACCCGATCAAGCTCGCGCGGGCCATCCGGGACATCAACAGGTACGGCCTCGCGAAGATCGACCACGGAAACAACACCCTCCAGCTGCACCGGCTGGTCCAGCTGGTCCTGCGCAACCGGGTCATGGCCCGCCAGGTGCACGCGCGGATGCAGCACGGCGCCCACCAGCTGCTGGCCGCGCTGGACCCGAACGACCCGGAGTCCAGCAGGCACTGGTCGCGCTACCGCGAACTGCTGCCACACGCCTACGCCGCGAACGTGCTGGACTGCGACGATGACTGGCCGCGTCAGCTCTACATCAACCTGATGCGCTACCTGTTCGAGTACGGCGATCACGAGGAGGCCGCCCGGCTCGGCCTCGAAGCGCGGAAGCGGTTCACCTCCGCCCTCGGCCCCACCCATCCGCAGACGCTCGAAGTCTCGTCGAGGCTGGGGCTCTATCTGTGGGCGATCGGCCGGTACTCCGAAGCCGCGGAACTCAATCAGCGCACTCTCGCACTACGCCTTCAGGTGTCCGGTGAAGAGAACGAAGAGACGTTCGCACTCCAGCGGAACATCACGATCGACCTCCGGGCGCAGGGCGACTTCGCGGCGGCGACCAAACTGAGCGAAGAGATCTACCAGAAGTCCAAGCGCATGTTCGGCGAGGACGACCCGGAGACACTCAACGCCGCGTACCAGCACGCCATCAGCCTCCGGCTGACCGGCGCCTACCGCGCGGCCGCGGAACTGGACCAGGACACCCTCCGGCGCCGGATCGAGGTCCTCGGCCGCGATCACGTCCGCACCTTCAGCGTCAACGCTTCCTTGATCGTGGACCTGCGCGAGGCGGGGGAGTACGGCCAAGCCCGGGTGCAGCAGGAAAGGCTCGCGGAGAATTTCTACGCGCGCTTCGGCCCGGACCAGCTGGACAGCGCGACCCATTCGTTCCTGCTTTCCGTGACCCGGCGCAAGGACGGCGACCATGCGGGCGCGCTCAGCCTGTCCACGGAAGCTCTCAAAAGGTTCCGGCCCGCCTACGGTGACGACCACTCCGTCACGATGGGCTGCGCTCTCGCCCATTCGCTCGATCTTCGTCACTCAGGTGACTTGGCCGCGGCCAAGCGCCTGGGGGAAGAAACCTTCGAGCGATTCCGGAGCGGGCTCGGCGAGTATCACCCGCACACTCTCGTCGCCAATATCGACCTGGCGGTCACCTTGCGGCTCATGGGGGACGTCGAGGCCGCCCGCGTCCTCGACGAGCGCGCCCTCGAGCAGTTCCGGGCCGGCATCGGCCCGGACCACCCGTATGCCGTCGCCGCCACGATCAACCTGGCGAGTGACCTGGCGGCGCTGGGTGAGCTCGACCGGGCGGTGGAACTGGGACGGGACGCGGTCGAACGCGGCACACAGGTCCTCGGCGAAGACCACCCGACGGTACTGGCGGCGTCCTTCAACCTCGGACTGGACCTGGCCGCGCTCGGCCGGACGGACGAGGCAGCACCGTTCCGCGACCCGATCCTGGTGCGGTATCGGCGGGTCCTTGGCGAGGCCCACCCCGGAACGCAGGCGGCGGGCCGGGGTGCCCGTGCCAACTGCGACATCGACCCGATCCTGATGTGAGTCAGCCCGGAACGAGTTGACCGATCCAGGCGGCGAGCTGTTCCACGGTCGGTGGCCGGGGAACGGCTCGCAAGGACCGATGCACGGCCCGGACGAGTTCGGGGCAGTGCAGCAACGCGCGGGCGGCGGGGTGTGGGCCTCGTGCGGCGAGCGCGAGGCCCAACCCGACGAGGGAGTTCGGCCGGTCCGGATCCGTGGCGAGTTCCCGCCGGTAGCCCTGGACGGCTTCGAGAAAGTCGCCTGAGGTGTAGGCGAGATCGGCGGCGGTGGCGCCGGGCACCGTCGGCGGGCGTCCGTCCGGCGACAGCGGTGTGCCGCCGACGGCGAGCCGGATCAGGTCCGTTCTGGCGTGGGACCAGTCTCCGTCCGGTACCGGCGTCGGGGGAAGGTCCGGGGCGTCGAGTGTGGCGGGCGGCCGCGGTCGTCCGCTAAGCCAGGCTGCCGCCAGTTCGGTGACCACCGACGGGTCAGGCCGCAGGTGGCGGGCCCGCCAGCCGGCGAGGTGATCCCGGCCGGCGGCCGCGGCCAGTTCGCCTGCCTCCGTCGACACGGGCTCGTCCTGCCAGGGGCCGAGGCGTTCGGCGATGTCGTCGAGGAACCGGCGTCCGGCGTCGGTCAAAGTCGAGTCCGAGCGCAGGATCCGCAGGGTGCGCCACGTCTGCGCGCGCCAGAACGCGAATTCGAAGCCGGAGCGCCGGGGGCATTCGCCGGCGTTGGCCAGCGCGCGCCAGAATGCGGTGACCCCGAAGAAGGCGTAGACCCCTTGCAGGGCACCGCTCACGGGCCGTGGATCATCCCGCCAGGTCACGTAGATCCGTTCCCGTGGATCCGGCTCGTACAACTCGACGAGGTGCAGCAGGCCGCCGAGCACGATGTGCTGGAACTCGTGGATCAAGGTCTCCGCGAGCGACGTGCCGTCGGCGGGCAGGCCGACCACCGCGCTGCCGAAGGCCTCCCCGGTCGACGCGCTCGGATTCCGGAAGAGCACCTGGGGTTTCGGCACCAAGGAGGCGAGCCCCAGCGGCATGATGCGGGCCAAGCCGGGGAGATGGGCGGCGATCAGGCGGCAGGCTTCGTCGATCAGCCGTTGCCAATCCGCCAATTCCTTGCCCGGCAGCCGTTCCGGCGGGACCGGTTCGTAAAGCCCGCGATAGGGATCAAGATCGTCCAGCCGCAGGGAGAACCGGTGCGCGCCGACTTGGCTACGCACCCGGCGGATTCCCCACCAGCCCGGGGCGTCGGCGTCGGGTGAGCCGGGCAGGCGGACCGTCGTTTCGGCGTTCGAGACGAGGTAGCGGCCGTTCTCGCCGCACACGATGGCTGAGGAAAATGCCGCGGTACCGGGAAATCTCGCCATGCCGAGGGACGGGAGCATGGCGTTGCCGTGCCACGCCGGGATGGCCGTCTCGAAGTCCAGCTCCGCCCGGATCGCCGCGGCCGCCGCGATCGCGTGCGCGTGGCCCAGATGCATCCACAAAGGACCGACACCGTCGATTCCGTTGCGCAGCAGACGAGTCGTGTAGCCTGCCCAGCTTCCGGTGTACGGATTGGTGAGCATCCGGTTCACCGCGCGAGGTGCCCGTGCCTCGGCGCGTGCGAGGAGTTCCCAGGCGGACTCCAGTGGGGGCAGGGGGCCCGAATGGCCCGGTGTCTTCGTGGCCTCGGTCAGCAAAGCGTGGATCAACAGTTTGCGGCGGCTTCGCTCGGCGCGCCGCAACCGCCGGGCCATGTCCTCGTCGCCGTCAAGGCGTGCCAGCGCGTCGAAGTCCTGCCACGACAAACGATGGAACGCGGGGCGAGCCCCGGCAGACGGCGGCATCAGTCGATGCGCTCGCCACCGGACTGGCCCCCGCTTCTGTAGCGTGCGCGGAGGAGAGTGGTCCGTTCGACGACGTGATGCGCCGACTGGCGAAAGGCTTCCCCGTCCAGCTCCCGCAACGCGGTGAAGGAGACCGCGTCGAGATCGAGCAACGCCGATTCGATGTCCGGTTCGGTGCTTGCCGAGAAAGAACTCATCGTGCCGATTCCCTCCACCCCGTGAAACGGTTGCGAGAGTTGAACCTCGACAAGGATAGCCGAGATTGCGTGCCTGATCAGGCCTCGGCGGGCGGTGGGGGCCGCCCGGCCGCCAATTCCCGTAATGCGCGAGGGCGGGTGATGGTGACGCGCTGACGCGCGGTGCGCACGACACCCAGCCGCCGGAGTTCTTCCAGGCCCCGGATCAGGGTGCTGCGCGAGACACGCGCGAAGCCCGCCAATTCCCCTTGGTTGAACCGGAGATCGACCTGCTGCCCGTCCGTCCAGTCGACGGCGTGCTGCAGCGCCAGCTCCAGGAGGACCGCGGCGAGGCGTTGCGGGAAGTCCGGCCCGCCTGCTTCGAGCCGCAGCCGGTCGGACTGCTGCAGCCGGATCGCCGCGGTACGGAAGATCTCTTCGGCGATCCTCGGCCGGTCCCGCAGAACGCCGAGGAACTTCTCCCTCGGCACGACGAGGGTGCGCACCTCGTCGATCGCCGACATGGTGGCGGACCGGGGGAGTCCGCTGATCGGGGCCAGCTCGCCCACGATTTCCGCGGGACCGCGGGCGGCGAGCGGCGCGTCCTCACCGCGATAATTGGTGGCGCTGATCTTCACCCAGCCGTGGAGCACGACGAACATACTGGTGGGCGGACTGCCTTGGAGGGCGAGGATCTGGCCGGGCCGCCACACCTTCACATGGCCCGCGCGCCGAAGCGCTGACTGCTCCGCGGGCGTCAGCCGCCCCCACGTTCCGAAGCTCCCGTGATCACCCGTTGGAGAACCGGTCATCCTGGCCCTCCGAATCGCCGGGGGCCGGTTTCGCGCTGTGTTCCATTTGACGCATCAGCCACTCCCCCGACTCGTCAGCATGGTCAGTGGGCAGAACGACCCGGAAGTTTCGCACCGCAACCGGTAATTGTGCCAGGCAAGGGGTGACTTCACCAGGCCTCGGGCCGGCGACGGGGGAGGACGTCATGCGCAGCGCCGAAAGTGTCATGGGACGGCCGAAGGATCACCGGCGTGAGCCGGCCGCACCGAATCCGCGGACGCCCAAGGCGTTCGGCCGAAGACCGGCCTTCTTCGCGCCGCACCCGCCGTTGATGTCCGGCGGGTGGTATCAGGGCGACGACCGGGAGGTCGTCGGACCGGGGCGCTATCCGGTTCCGCGTCCGCCTGCCAAATCGGTGAAGGTGGCGCTGTCGTGGGTGTTCTTCCTGGGGCCTTTGGGCTTTTGTTATGTGTCACCCGTCGGCGGGCTGATCGCGACGGCGGTTTCGGTCACGGCGATCACCTTCGGCGGGGCCGTGTTGATGGCCGTGATCTGGCCGGTGGTCATGGTGCTCGCGGTGGCGGCGTTGTCCGGCCGTCCGGACAACGGCGCGAAATGACGTCCGGCCGGTTTCCGGCCGGGTGAGCCGGGTGGGGGACGCTCAAGGGGGGCGGCCCCCACCACGGTCTCCGGGGGTCGTGAGTGGTAAGTGCCGTTAGAACGACACTTACCACTCACGACCCCCGGACCGAACGGCCGCGTGGATCCACCATCCGAAAGTCGCGTCTTGTTGCTCCGATCATGCAGCCCGCGGGCGGAACCCTTGAACCGATCAGCGCCCCTATGCTTCTATCTGCTCGATAGTCGCGGATAAGGTGCATTTTCGAACACGATTGAAACGGGTTCAACGCAGTTCCTGGAGGGCTCCGTGCGCCGTCGTACCCTGCTGAAGGCCGCTGGTGCGGCTTCCGCTTTCACCTTGCTCCCGGCGAGCGTCCGGCAGGCGCTCGCCGCGGAAGCGCCGACGGGCGGGCTCGAAGTCATCGAGCATGTCGTGGTGTTCATGCAGGAGAACCGGTCGTTCGACCATTACCTGGGGACGCTGCGCGGCGTCCGGGGTTTCTCCGATCCGGCCGCGATCAAACTGCCTTCCGGGGCGTCGGTTTTCCAGCAGCCCGACGGCGCGGGAACCCTGTTGCCGTATGCGATCGACGACCAGTTCATGGCCGACGTCGACCACAGCTGGTCCGGCGGGCACCGGGCGTGGAACAAGGGCCGCCACGACGCGTGGCGTGCGGCCAAGGGCGTTCGCTCACTGACCTACCACAAGCGTTCGGCGCTGCCGTTCTACCACGAACTGGCCGACGCGTTCACGGTCTGCGATGCCTACCACTGCTCGGAAATGGGACCGACCAACCCGAACCGGATGTACCTGTTCACCGGCAAACTCGGCTTCGAACCGGACGGCACGACCCGCGCGATCGGCAATGACGCGTGGCAGAACCCCGGGCACACCGGCTACACCTGGAAGACCTACGCCGAGCGACTCCAGGCCGCGGGTCGCAGTTGGCGGGTCTACCAGGAATGGGACAACTACGGCGACAATTCGCTGGACTATTTCAGCAGCTTCCTGGCCGTCGGCACCAAGGCCTTGTCGAAGGTGAAGGACTCCGCGGGCAAAGCCTTTCCGAAGCTGGAGTACTTCTACTACGCCCTGGATTCGGCCTCGGCCGCCGAACGAACCCGGCTGCTCGACGGACTCGCCGCGGGGGTGGCGACCTTGACCGCGACCGAGCGCGCTCTGTACGACCGTGGCCTGGCCAGGGTCGCGCCGAAGCAGTTGCCGGTCGCCTTCAAGGCCGATGTCGACGCGGGCAGGTTGCCGTCGGTGTCGTGGATCGTCGCACCGGAAGCGCAGACCGAACATCCCGCGTGGGGGCCCAACACCGGGGCGGAGCTGGTGAAGTCGATCCTCGACACGATCGCCTCCAAACCCGGCGTGTGGAACAAGACCTTGTTCCTGCTGACCTATGACGAAGACGGCGGCTTCTTCGACCACATGCCACCGCCCGCGCCGCCGGCGTCGGACGGCGAAGGCAAGAGTTCCGTGGCCACGACCGACGAATTCGTCTCCGGTGAACCGATCGGGCTGGGTGTGCGGGTGCCCATGTTCGTCATCTCGCCGTGGAGCCGGGGCGGGAAGGTGTGCTCGGAGGTCTTCGACCACACCTCGGTGCTGCGGTTCCTGGAACAGTGGAGCGGCGTCGCCGAGCCGAACATCTCGCCGTGGCGGCGCACCGTATGCGGTGACCTGACTTCGGCGCTGGACACCACGGCGCCGAACGCGACCTATCCGGCGCTCACCGAACCGGTGCCCACGAGCGGGCCGTGGAACACCCAGCCGCAGCCGCCTTCCGTGCAGAAGCTTCCGGTGCCGGAGACCGGCGTTCGGCCCGCACGACCCTTGCCCTACCGGTTGGCGGCTTCCGGTCGAGTGACGGCCGAGCGGTTCTGGATCGACTTCGCCAACACCGGAACCGCGGGCGCTCACTTTTACGTATACGCCAACGCGCACCGCACCGACGGGCCTTGGCGCTACACGCTCGGCGGGAACGCGACGCTCTCGGACTACTGGCAGGTGGGTTCCCCGGACGGCGCGTACGACCTCACCGCGCACGGCCCCAACGGTTTCCTGCGGCGGTTCGCGGGCAACCGGATCACCGCGACCACCGGCGGCAAGCCGAACCCGGAAGTCGTGCTGCGGCCCGGTTCCGGCGTCGTGTACCTGAAGATGACGAACGCCGGCGCCGCTTGCGAGCTGACCGTGCGCACCGGCAATCGGGGTGGCGGACCGTGGACGTACACGGTCGCCCAAGGCGCGACGGTCGAGGACTGGTTCAGCATCGAAGGCGGCATGGGCGGCTGGTACGATCTGACCGCTCAGGGGCCGGACGGCTTCCTTCGCCGTTTCGCCGGGCATGTCGAGACGGGCGCCGAGACCATCAGCGACCCGGTGATGGGCTCCGGGCCGCTCGCCGTCACCGTCCGCTCGGCCGACAGCCAGGAGACCGTGGGCGAGTCCGGCGCCGCCGCGAACGCCGTCGACGGTGATCCCGCCACCCTCTGGCACACCAAGTGGTCCGGCGGGGTGGACCCGTTGCCTCACGAAATCCAGCTCGATCTGGGTGCCGCTCGCACCGTCACGGGCCTCGCCTACTTGCCGCGCCAAGACGGGTCCGGCAACGGCCGCGTCGGCGCGTATGAGGTCTATCTGAGTACCGATGGGTCGGCCTGGGGAAGCCCCGTCGCCACGGGTACCTTCGCCGACGACGCGGCCCGGAAGACACTGCGGTTCTGGCCTGCCCGAGCCCGCTATGTGCGGTTCCGCGCCCTCACCGAGGCGGGCGGGCGCGGCGCGTGGACGTCGGCGGCGGAGGTCACCCCGCTCGGCTGGACATAGCCAGAAGGGGCGCAACGGTACGTCGAAACCGGCGGTGCCTGGAGCGAATGACCCTGGCGCCCGGCGAATTACTCCAATGACGTGTCGCCGAAGTGTTCGAGCAGCAGTCGCAGGCCGCCGATCAGTTCGGCCCACTGCGCCGGTTTCAGCTCGGGTAGAAGGGCGGCTTCGTTCTCGAGGTGGAGCACGAAGACCTCGTCGACGACTTCGCGGCCCTTGCCGGTCAGCCGGATCTTGACCGAACGGCGGTCGTCGCTGTCCCGCACCCGCTCGACCAGCCCCTTGGCCTCCATGCGGTCGATCCGGTTCGTGATCGCCCCCGAGGTGACCATCGCCGCCTTGAGCAGAGCGCCGGGCGTCAGGCCGTCGGCTTCGCCTGATCGGCGGAGGGTGGTGAGCACGTCGAACTCCCACGACTCCAGGTCGTGCCGGGCGTTGAACTCCTTGAGCTTCCGGTCGAGGATCCGGGAAAGCCGCTGAACCCGGCCGATCACCTCGGCGGGCCAGAGCTTGTCTTCGAGGTCCGGCCGCTCGTGCCGCCACAACGCGATCACCGCGTCCACCGCGTCGGCCATGACACCCTCCAATCGTCTCAATATTAAGAGACTTGACGTTGACAGAAGTTGCTGGTGTTATCTCAACGTTGAGATTATCAGTGAGGAGACATCATGGCGATCATCGCCGAACGGCCTGTCGTTCCGACTGGGCAGCCGGCCGCGCGGCCGACGCTCCGCGACGCCGGGCTCGCCGCACTGGCACCGGCCAGCTGGGGCACCGTGTACGTCGTCACCGCGACCCTCCTGCCCCCGGACCGGCCCCTGCTGGCCGCCGTGCTGCGGGCGCTCCCGGCCGGGTTGCTCCTGCTGGCCCTGACCAGGCGGCTCCCGCACGGATCCTGGTGGTGGAAGACGACCGTGCTCGGAATGCTCAACTTCGGCGCCTTCCTGCCGTTGATCTTCTTCGCCGCGTACCGCCTTCCCGGCGGTGTCGCCGCGACCCTCGGCGCCCTCCAGCCCCTGCTGGTCGCCCTGCTCGCGCTGCCGATGCTCCGCGTCCGGACACCGGCGCCGATCCTGTTCGCCTCGATCGCCGGTGCCGGCGGTGTCGCCCTGCTGACCCTTTCGGCGAAAGCCCGCCTCGACCCGCTCGGCCTGGCCGCCATGCTCGCCGCCGTCGGACTCATGGCCGTGTCCCTGATCCTGACCAAGAAATGGGGCCGTCCCGGGCATCCGCTGGCGATGACCGGCTGGCAGCTGACCTTGGGCGGCGTCGTCCTGGCCCCGGCGACGCTGCTGTTCGAAGGTCTCCCGGACTCGCTGACGACCACGAACCTGCTCGGCTACGGCTACATCGGCATCGTCACCACCGCGCTGGCCTACCCGCTGTGGTTCCGCGGCATCGACCGCCTCGCCCCGGCGTCGGTCTCCCTGCTGACGCTGACCAACCCCCTCGTCGCCACGGCCGCCGGATTCCTGGTGCTCGGCCAGACCCTCACCGGGTGGCAGCTCACCGGATTCGCCATCGCCCTCACCGCTTTGACGCTCAGCCAGACCCTCGCCCGCCCCAAGAACTGACGAAGGAAACCGATCATGACCGAACTCAAGATCCTCGCGATTTCCGGCAGCCTGCGCGACGGCTCATACAACACGGCTCTGCTGCGCGCGGCCAGGAAGCTGAACCCCGGCGGGATGACCATCGAGCTGTACCGGGGACTCGGCGACCTGCCGCTGTACCGCCAGGACCTCGACACCGACTCACCACCGGAACCGGTGGCGGATCTGCGGCGCCGGGTCGCCGAGGCGGACGGGCTGCTGATCGCGACCCCCGAACACAACGCGTCCGTGCCCGCGGCGCTGAAGAACGCGATCGACTGGGCGAGCAGGCCGGCCGCCGAATCGCCGCTTCCCGGCAAGCCGATCGCGATCGCCGGTGCCTCACCGGGCGCTTTCGGTTCGGTCCGCGCCCAGCAGGCGCTCCGGCAGATCCTCGCGTCGATCGGCGCCGACGTCGTCGTCAAACCCGAGGTGACGGTGTTCCGCAGTCACGAACGCTTCGACGGCGAGGGCACGCTGACCGACGACTTCACCGCGTCGCTGCTGGCGGAACTGCTCACCGCGCTCGCCGGGACCATCCGCCCGCTCACCAGGTGACCGGCAGCTCGTGGACGCCGTAGATGTTCATGTCGGTCTTGAGCTTGACCTCGTCGGCCGGGACGGCGAGCGCGAGCGTCGGGAAGCGGCGCAGCAATCCCTCGAAGCCCGCGCGCATCTCGACCCGCGCGAGCTGCTGGCCGAGGCACTGGTGGATGCCGTGCCCGAAGGACAGCAGGCCGCGGGCGTTGCGGTGCAGGTCCAAGGCGTCGGGATTCTCGAACCGGCGCGGATCGCGGTTCGCGGCCAGCAGCGAGATGATGACGGTCGACCCCGCGCGGATCGTTTCGCCGCCCAGTTCCAGGTCTTCCGTGGCATAGCGGAAGAAGATGTCGGCGACGGACAGGTAGCGAAGCATCTCTTCGACGGCACCGGGCATGAGCTCCGCGTCGGCACGCAGTTCGGCCAGCTGTTCGGGATGCTCCAGCAGCGCGAAAGTGCCCAGCGACAACATGTTCGCGGTGGTCTCGTGGCCCGCGAGCAGCAGCAGGAAAGCGGCTCCAGTCAGCTCCTCGATGGTGAGGTCGTCGTGGCGGCCGAGATCGGACAGGATGTCGTCGCCGGGCGTCTCGCGCTTACGGGTGACCAGTTCGGTGAGGAAGGTGTTCATCCCGATGAACGCGGCCATCTTCTCCTCCAGCGTCTGGTCCCTGACCATGAGCTGGGCGGAGTCGGCCTGGAAGTTCTCCCGGTCCTCGTAGGGGACGCCGAGCAGTTCGCAGATCACCAGTGACGGCACCGGGAGCGCGAACTCCTTGACCAGATCGACCGGCGGGACCAGCGCGGCCATCGCGTCCAGCTGCCGTTCGGTGATCTCGACGATGTGGTCTTCGAGCTGCTTCATGCGTTTGACGGTGAAGGCGCCGGTGAGCCGCTTGCGCAACCGGCCGTGGTCCGGCGGGTCCATGGCGACGAACATGCCCGGCATCGGCGGGGAGGGTTCGGTCGGGGTGGGCATCCCCGGGGTCTCGTACGGCGCGTGGAGGATGCCGATGTCCTGGCGCGAGCTGAACCGGGTGTCGGCCATCAGCTGCCGGACCTCGTCGTAGCCGGTGACGAGCCAGCCCTCGTGGCCGTCGGGGAAGACCATGGGACTCACCGGGCGGGCCTCGCGCAGCCGGGTGATCTCGCTGGGCGGGTCGAAGGGGCCCGCGTCGCGGTCCATCGGGAGGCCCTGCGGGACGGGAACCGTCTGAGTCATCGCTTCGCCTTTCGTGGTGGTTGTGCCCACCACTGTCCTCGCGGGCACTGACATCCGGCTGACACGGCGCTGACACCGCCCGTGTCAGCGCCGTGGCGGGGGCGTGTCAGCGCGGCCGCCCAGAGTGGTGCCCATGACAGATACAGCGATCGCGGTCTCGGGACTGCGAAAGACCTTCGGGGACAAGGTCGTGCTCGACGGTATCGACCTGGAAGTCCCCGCCGGCACCATTTTCTCCCTGCTCGGCCCGAACGGGGCGGGAAAGACCACGACGGTGAACCTGCTGACCACACTGATGAAGTCCGACGGCGGGACGGCGAAGGTCGCCGGCCACGACCTCGTGACCGAGGCCAAGGCGGTGCGCGCGGCGATCGGGGTCACCGGCCAGTTCGCGGCGGTCGACGAACTGCTGACGGGCCAGGAGAACCTGCAGCTGATGGCGGACCTGAGCCGGCCGGCCGCGGACAAGCGGGTCGTCGCCGATCTGCTGGAACGCTTCGACCTGGTGGAATCGGCACGGAAACCGGCGTCGACCTACTCCGGCGGCATGCGCCGGAAACTGGATCTGGCGATGACGCTCGTCGGCGATCCGCGGATCATCTTCCTCGACGAGCCCACCACGGGACTGGACCCGCGCAGCCGTCGCACGATGTGGTCGATCATCCGTGAACTGGTGGACGGCGGCGTCACCGTCTTCCTCACCACCCAGTACCTCGAGGAAGCCGACCAGCTCGCCGATCGGATCGCCGTCCTCGACCAGGGCCGCCTGGTCGCGCAGGGCACGCCCGGCGAACTCAAGCGCCGGATGCCCGGAACGCATGTCCGGCTGCGGTTCACCACCGTCGCCGAACTCGACGCGGCCGCGCGGATCTTCCCCGGAGCCACCAGGGACGACGAGGCGCTCGTCCTGCGGGTTCCCAGCGACGGCGGGACGAAATCCCTGCGCTCGCTGCTGGACCGGCTCGACGAGTACGCGGTCGCCGCCGAAGAGTTCTCCGTCCACACCCCTGATCTCGATGACGTTTTCCTCGCCCTGACGGGCCACAGCACGGAGGCAGTGAAGTGAAATCCGCGTCCACGGTGATGTTGCGCCGTAATTTCAAGCACCTCGTCCGCAATCCGACCTCGGTGTTCAACGCGATCCTCATGCCGGTCGTGATGATGCTGATGTTCGTGTACGTGTTCGGCGACGCGTTCAGTGTCGGCGTCGATTACGTCGACTACGCCACGCCGGGATTGATGCTGCTGGCCGTTTGCTACGGGCTCGGCGCGACCGCGACCGCGGTGAACTCCGACATGACCAAGGGCATCATCAACCGGTTCAAGGTCATGGACGTCTCCCGCGGCGCGGTGCTGAACGGGCATGTCGTCGCCAGCGTGCTGACCAACCTGCTCGCCATCGCCGCGCTCACCGGGGTGGCCTTCCTGCTGGGCTTCTCCCCGGCGGCCGGTTTCCTCGACTGGCTCGGCGTGGTGGGGATCGTCGTCCTGCTCGGTTTCGCGGCGGCCTGGCTCACGGTCGCGCTGGGGCTGGCGGCGAAATCCCCGGAAACCGCGGGGATGGCTTCGGTGCCGCTGGTCATGCTGCCGTTCTTCAGCAGCGCGATCGTGCCCGCCGAGAAGATGGGACCCGGGCTCCGGGAATTCGCGGAGTACCAGCCCTTCACACCGATCATCGAGACCCTGCGCGGGCTGCTCGACGGGGCACCGGCCGCGGGCGACGTGCTCCCCGCCCTCGGGTGGTGCGCCTTGATCGCGCTCGCCGGATACCTGTGGGCGTCCTCGACGTTCAAGAAGCGAGCGTGACCTCGGCCAGCCGCTTCCAGTCCGCTTCGGTGCCTTCTCGCGCCGCCTCCGCGAATTTCGCTTCGCCGAGGCGGCGCAGCACTGTCTCCTCGATCCGGGTCACGTCCGGACGGGACCGGTCCGGCAGCCCGCGCAGCTCGTCGGCCGCTCCGAGCAGCCGCGCTGCCTGCTCGGGATCGTCCTGGCGCAGGGCCAGATCCGCGATCCCGACGAGCATGTGGGCGATCAGGGGCACGTGCCGCACCTCGGCGGCCGCCTCCCAGGCCGCTCGCCGGTGTTCGCGGGATTTTTCGAGCTCGTCCGCGAAGTAGCCCCGAAGGTCGTGGCTGATGGCGCGGACGTGGCCGAGACCGGCTTCGTCGCCCATCACCGTCATCGCGAGGTCGAGCTGCCGCGCCGCCTCTTCGGTTTCGCCGCGCCAGTGGGCGAGTTCCGCGTGCGCGAGGGCGAGCATGCCCAGCGCCCCAGGCCAGGAGACCCGCTCGGCGTACCGCTGCGCTTCGGCCACGGCGGCCGCGCCGGCCTTCTCGTCGCCCATCAGCCAGTACAGCTGCGCCTGCCGCGACCGCAGCCGGATGAGGTCCTCCAGGGAACCGACCTCGGTCACGACGGTGACCGCCTCTTCGTAGTACTCACAAGCGGTGGCGAACTCGCCACGAGTGGCGATACGGTCCGCCAATTCGGTCAGGGCGAACGAGATCCCGAATCGTTCGCCGAGCGCGCGGAATTCACCGAGCGCCTGCTCGAGATATTCGTCCGCCTCCCGTCCGGGATGGCCGAGCGTGATCCGCATCTTGCCCAGGTGCAGCCTGCCCAGCGCACGGACCCACGCGTTTTCGTCCTCCAGCACCGGTTCCCACGCCGACAGCGCTTCGTCTCCCGCCAGCATGCGTTCCAGTGGGACGACGAGCCCGAGCAGTGGATGCTTGCTCTCACTGTGCATGCCCAGCCGGTACGACTCGTGGATCCACTTCGCGGCGGTGTGTTCGTCGGCGAAACCGGAACTCACGAACAGCGAGACGAGCCCGTACACCACGGCCGCGACGTCGTCGGACACCTCGCCCGGAGTCCTGACGGCCGCGCTGACCAGCTCCATGCCTTCGGTGCGGTGCCCGCTGAGCCACCAGTACCAGCCGCAGGCCGCTGCCAGCCGCATCGCCGCCAGGCCCTCGCCCGCGGTGAGGGCGCCGCGCATCGCGGAGGTGATGTTGTCGTGCTCGGCCTTGAGTTTGGCGAGCCATTCCAGCTGCTCGGCGCGGCGGAGCATCGGCTCCGCGGCCTCGGCGAGCTCGGTGAAATAGGCGAGATGCGCGTGGCGTGCCACCACCGTTTCGCCTGCCTCGGCGAGCCGTTGCGCGGCGTACTCCTTGATCGTGCCGAGCATCCGATAACGCGGCGCTTCGTCACCCGCCGCGACCAGCAGCGACTTTTCGGTCAGCGTGGTCAGCAGTTCGAGGACCTCGTACTGCTCGACCGCCTCGCTGACACAGACCCGTTCGGCCGCTTCGAGGCTCGCCCCGCCCGAGAACACCGAGAGCCGGCACAGGACCGTCCGCTCGGCGTCGGACAGCAGTTCCCAGCTCCAGTCGACCATGGCACGCAACGTCCGGTGCCGGGGCAGCGCGGTCCGGCTGCCGCCGGTCAGCAGGCGGAACCGGTCGTCGAGCCGGTTCGCGAGCTGATCGACGGACATGGTGCGCAGCCTCGCCGCGGCCAGTTCGATCGCCAGCGGCATCCCGTCCAGGATCCGGCATACGCGCGCCATGGTGGACAGAGTCGTCTCGTCAGCCACGAAATCCTTGTGCACCGCGCTCGCCCGGTCCCGCAGCAACCGGACGGCGGGGGAGGATTCGATTTCGGCGGCGCCGGCGTGCCGGTCCGGAACGGCCAGCGGCACGACATGCCACAACGTCTCGCCGGTGATACCGAGGGGCTCCCGGCTCGTCGCCAATATCCGGAGACGGCGGCATTCCCCGAGCACGCGATGGGCGAACGCCGCGGCCGCCTCGATCACGTGCTCGCAGTTGTCGAGGATCAGCAGGACTTCCCGGTCCCGGATCGCGGCGATGACCCGTTCGGCGGGTTCGGCGTTCGACGAGTCGCCCAGCAGGGCGTCCCGCAGCCCGAGCGCGGCCAGAGTCGCTTGGGCGACATCACTTTCCGGGCCGATGGCCGCGAGCTCCACCAGCCACGCGCCGTCCGGCAGATCACCGAGCAAGGTGCGCGCGGTTTCCGTGGCCAGCCGGGTCTTTCCGGAGCCGCCGGGACCGAGCAGGGTGGTGAGCCGGTGCCCGGCGACGAGGTCGCGGACCTTGGCGACGTCGGCGTCCTTGCCGACGAAGCTGGTCAGCTCGGCGCGCACGTTCGTCTTGCGGTTCTCTTCACGCCGCCCCAGCTCGCCCCGCAACAGCGCGACGTGCACCGCGGACAGCTCCGGCGACGGATCGACGCCGAGCGCGTCGGCCAGGGCTTCCCGCGTGCGCTGGTACACGAGCAGCGCTTCGGTGTCGCGGCCCGTCGCCGCGAGGGCCCGCATCAGGGCGGCGACCAGCCGCTCGCGTAGCGGATGCGCGGCCACCAGATCGGTCAGTTCGGTGATCAGTTTCGCGCCGTGGCCGAGGTCGAGCTCCGCGTCGAACCGATCCTCCAGCGCCGTCAGGCGAAGCCCTTCGAGCCGGGTGACCGCCGCGTCGAAGGCGCCGCTGTCCTGAAGGCCGACGTCCTGCATGGCCGCGCCGCGCCACAGGGCGAGCGCCTCACGCAGCCGCTTCGGCTCCTCGTCGCCGCGGGCCTGGCCGACAAGACGCTCGAACCGCACGGCGTCGACGGCGTCGGGCGGCACCTTCAACCGGTAGCCGTCCGGCTGTCCCTCGACGACCCCTTCCGGAAGTACCTTCCGCAGCCGGGAAACCAAGCGCTGCAAGGCGTTCGTCGCGTCGGCGGGAGGCTGTTCGCCCCAGATCCAGTCGACGAGCGCCGCCTTCGGGACGACCCTGCCCGGTTCGAGCGCGAGCGCGATCAACAGCCCGCGCAACCGGGCACCCGGCACGTCGGCGAAGCCACCGTCGTCCGTGCGCACCTCGAAGGGCCCCAGCATCCCGATCTGCATTGGGCCGATTTTGCCACGGGTGACCAGGGGACTTACGACTCGCCGGTGATCCTCGCCGAGCCGATCGAAGCCGCGGTGATCGCCCTGGCGGCAGTGCGGGTCGACGAACCGGAGTCCAGGCCGGTGAGCGACGTCTGGTCGAGGGCGTGCACGACGAACTCGTAGGTATTCACGGTGGAGGGTGAGCACGGGCCCTGGTAGCCGTAGAGACTCGCGCTTCCGCGGTAGTAGACCTGCCTGGAGCCGGCGGGCACCGGTGGCCGGTAGACGTGCTGGACGTTCTGGGGGAGCGAAGCCGTGGTCGCCGGGATGTCGTAGATGACCCAGTGGATCAGGGCGGCGTTGTCGAGGTCGCGCATGACGATCGCGTAGCTCTTCGCCCCGGCGGGAGCCCCCGACCAGGCCAACGGCGGCGACTCGTTCTTCTTGGCCGGATCCTGCCCGCCGCCGCTGGTGCACTCGTGGACCTTGGGCATGAGACCGCCGTCGGCGAACGCGGTACTGGACAGCGTGAACGCGTCTTGAGTGGCCGACGCCGCCGGGGAAAGGCAGGCGGCGCCGAGGGCGAACAGGGCGCAGAACACGATTCTCGTTGCTCTCATCGGAGACTCCCGAGGACGTTTGTGGTTCTCGTGCGCGGAATCCAGCGTAGGGAGCCCGGAAAGCGTCGGCTAGCGCACTTTTCCGGCCTATCGAGGTGTTTTCGCCGGGTACCGAACTCGGGATTCGCGTGATCCGGCGCGTCATTCGCGTGATTGGAGGCGTAACTCACGAGTTACGCCTCCAATCACGCGAGTTACGGCTCAGATCACGCGAGTTACGGCTCAGGCGCGGACGAGGACCGAGAAGTAGATCGGCCTGCTGGCCGGGAAGAGTTCCCGGTCCTGTTCGTCGACCATCTTCCAGAACACCTTGCAGTCGACCGGGGCGTTCGGCGGGGTGCTCACGGTGACCGTCACCTGCACACGTCCTCGCGGCGCGGTGTCGTTGACCGGGATCCGGTCGGGGGTGCGGCAGGTGCCGGGCGTGACCGGGAGATCGGTGCGGCGCAGGTACCGCTTTCGCCACTCGACGGTGCCGGTGTTCTCGAGTTCCCACACCTTCACGAACTGGGTGCCGGGTTTGACCACGGTGTCGTCGGGGATGGTCACGTCGCCGAGGAATCTGCTCGAGTCGCCGGGATGCGGCGGTGCGGGCGTGCCCTGCTCGCCCGGCAGCAGGAGGACCACGACGGCGGCGATCGCGGCGACGAGCACGAGGGCCAGCGGCACCAGGACGCGTTTGGACCGCCATCGCGGCGCGGGTTCCGGGTCGCGGTCGGCGGACAGCACGAGCTGGACGCCCTGCCATCGGGCGTGCCATTCCTCTTCGTCACCGTCGCAGGCGCGGACGAACTCCCGGACCGTCTCCCACGGCTGCAACCGCGTACCGGTGACGGTGAGGTGCAGGGTCGCGTGGGACACCGCGCCGGACTTCGCCGCCATCTTCCGGAAGGACGGTTCCCCGGCCCGTGTCCGGAGCTTCCGCAGCCCGTCCATGAACGCTTCCAGCTCCGGTGCCCGTTCTCCTGTTCGCGGTTCCGGCACGCTCCCCCTCGCGATCGTGTCCGACGTGACAACGATTTTCGTCGCTCTGCGCGGCCTGGTGACTATATCGCGAAGAGTGTCCGGATCGCCGCGCCGACCTGCGGATTCCGCCTGGCTCGAGCGCTGTCAGACGCTGTCAACCTGCGGTTTTTGACGTCAGACGTTCCGTACAGGCGGTTCCGGCTGACACCGCCTCCGGGCCAGTGTCGGTCACGAGCTGCTCACGGGGAGCAGCCATCGAGTGAAGGAGCAGTCATGCGCAAGGTGGCAACCGCCGCGATGTTCGCCGCACTGTCCGCGACCGCGCTGGGGATGACGGCGGGACAGCCCGCGGCGGCCGCGCCGTCGGTCAACATGGAGGCCGTGGTCAAGGCGGCCATGTGGGATCCGTACAAGGCCGACCAGTCGATCACGCCTGGCTCCGGGGAGAGCGTCAAGGCGGTCGAGCAGGCGCTGGCCGCGAAGAACCTGCTCGACAAGAAGCAGGTCGACGGTCACTTCGGCACGTCGACGGTCACCGCGTACCAGAAGTACCAGAAGTCGCTCGGGCACAGTGGCCTCGCCGCCAGCGGTCTGCCGGGCAAGGGCTCGCTGACCGAACTGGGCAAAGGCCGCTACACCGTGACCGCGCCGATCAGTGTCGGCTCGAAGACCAGCCTCGACGGCAAGACGGTCAACAAGCGCACCGCCGACATGATCGCGGCCGCGGAGAAGAAGGCCGGGGTCAAGTTCACCATCACCCAGGGCTCGTACAACGCCGGCGGTGTCGGTGCCTCGGGCGGCACGCACGACGGCGGCGGTGCGGTCGACATCTCGGTGAACAACATCTCGAACAAGACCGCCGCGGTGAAGGCGCTGCGCGAGGTCGGCTTCGCCGCGTGGCACCGCACCCCGAGCCAGGGCAACTGGGCGGAGCACATCCACGGGATCGCGATCAGCGACACCGACATGTCGCCGCAGGCTCAGGCTCAGGCCGGTGACTACTTCAAGGGCCTCAACGGCCTGGCGAGCCACGCCAAGGACGACGGCCCCAAGGTGAAGAAGGTGACCTGGGAGGAATTCAAGCGTGGGTGACCTCGCCCCTGTCGTGGGGTGAGCTCACGCAAGTCCGTGAAGGCCTCCTTGAGGGACCCAGGGACCCCCGAGGAGGCCTTCACGGACCGACTCACGCCGTGCGCCGCCAGTGTTCCGCCGCCTCGCTCATGTCCTTGTGCAGATGCCGGAAGAACCGGCTGGTGGCGTCCAGTCGCGCCCCCGCCGGCCCGTCGATCAGCCCGGCGCCCCGCCGGGTGACCTCCGCCCAGCGGGTCATCGCGTCGAGACTGGTGCGCCAGGCGCGGTAGCCGAAGTCGTCGTCGACGACGTACCGCTGCCGCCCGCCCTCGCGTTCGCGGGTGATCAGGCCGCGTTGTTCGAGCCAGTTCACGGCCTTGGACACCGACGCGGGGCTGACTTCCAGCCGGGCGACCAGTTCGGCGGCGGTGCCGCCGCCGGTGTCCGCGGTGAACAGACAGGCCAGGACCCTGGCCATCATCGACGGGACACCGGTCGCGGCCATCGTCTCGGCGAATTCGGTCTCGAAGTCCCGCACCGTCTCCGGGGTCCGTGCGGTGCTGGGCGGCGGGCCGGGTTTGCGGCGGCGTGCCCGCCATCGCGTCGCCTGCTGCGCCTGGCCTGCCCGATAACCGTGGGCGCCGCCGTTGCGCGCGACTTCGCGGATCACCGTCGATTTGGGGCGGTCCATCCGGCGGGCGATTTCGGCGTACGTGAGGCCTGCGGACAGTCCCGAAGCGATCTGCCCGCGCTCGTCCTGGGTCAGGCGTCTTCCCGGCACCCGTCCTGCCCTCCCGATGCATTCAGCTTCATGGTCATTGCATCAATTATAGGCAGCTGACCTCGAAAAACCGCTGTGTGAAGTTGCCGGTCTCAGAAAAACGAGCCTAGTGTTTCGGAGGAAGCGATAAAGATCGGGAGGGCACACGGGATGACGGCCAAGGTATGCCTGGTCACCGGCGCTTCGTCGGGGATCGGCCACGCCACCGCGCTGGAGCTGCTGCGCGCGGGACACATCGTCTACGGCGCCGCCAGGCGCGTGCGGAAGATGGACGACCTCCGCGCGGCGGGCGGCCATCCGCTGAAGATGGACGCCAGGGACGAGGACGATCTCCGCCGCGCGGTCGGCACAGTTCTCGACGAGCACCAACGGATCGACGTCCTGGTCAACAACGCGGGCACCGTGCTGCACGGCGCCGTCGAGGACGTGCCGCTCGACCGCGCGCGCGACCAGCTCGAAGTCAACCTTCTCGCGCCCGCCCGGCTCGTTCAGCTGGTCCTGCCCGCCATGCGGGCCCAGCGGTCCGGCACGATCGTCAACGTTTCGTCGATCGGCGGCGAGATCGCCCTGCCTTTCGGAGCCTGGTACTACGCGTCGAAGCACGCGCTCGAAGCGTTCTCCGACACGCTCCGCATGGAGGTCGAGCCTTTCGGCATCGACGTCGTGATCATCCAGCCGGGCATCGTCAAAACCGAGTTCGAAGACCAGACCGCCGCGCAGCTCCGCGAGTATTCCGGCCGCGGGGCGTACCGGGAGATGGCGGAGGCCATGGCGCGGCACGGGGAGACCGGGCTCAGTGACGGCTCCGACCCGTCCGTCGTCGTGGACGCCATCCGCCGCGCCGTCGAGTCCGAGAATCCGGAAACCCGCTACGCGGTCGGCCACCTCGCCGAGAAGCTCCTGGAACTCAACCGGACCCTGCCGGACCGCGAGTTCGACCGGCTGGCCATGCGCGCGACGAAATAGCTCAACCGCTCGGCTGCTTCTCGACGCCCTTCCTGCGGCGGGTGCGCGCGACCCCGATCCACAGCAGGACGGAGACGACGGCGCCCGGCAGCGCCGTCAGGTACACCGGCCACGCACGGAAGCCCGAAACCCACAGCATCGTGGCCAGGCCGAGGGTGATCAGCGTCCACAGCAGGGCGAGCGTGCCGCCCCTCCGGCGCCAGCGGGCGGCGACGGCGCGCATCCTGTTCTCTACTCGGCTCACACCGGTGGATACCCGCTCATCGCCTGGTCAACCCCCGGAAATCAGGCGCGAAGGTAGCCGGTGATCATCGCCACGAGTTCGTTCTCCAGCCGGGTGACGTCGATGGAGCCGGGCGCGGCGATGAGCTGATGCACGGTCAATTCCACAGTGGACGCGACGAGCCTGGCCGCGGTGTCCTTGTCCCGCACGCGGACTTCGGGGTGGCCGTGGAGGAGTTCCCGCAGGTCACCGACCATCTCCCACTCCAGCCGGGTGACGCGTTCCAGCAGCTCACCGGAGCGGGGTGCCTGCTCGATCATGATCTGCAGCAGCCGCGGATCGTCGAGATGGTTCTCGATCACCGTGTGCACGAACTCGCGGATGACGGTCTCCAGTGGCTCCGGCGACCGCTTGTACCGGCGCAGCGTGTCGGCCGCCCGGTCGCCGTCGAGGTGGCGGGTGAGCAACTCGGCCAGGATCGCGTCCTTGTTCGGGTAGTACTGATACAGCGAACCGATCGAGATCCGGGCCCGTTCGGCGATCCGGTTCGTCGTCCCCGCGGCGTACCCGTACTCGGCGAAAACGTGAGCAGCCGCGGTGAGGATGCGCTGTCTGGTCAGCTCGGCCCGGACCTGGCGTGGCTGTTTACGTGGCTGAAGGCGTCGTTGCTCCGACGTCATGACACTCCCGGTGAAGCGGCGCTAAAGCGAGTAGCGAGCGGGCTGAACAATTGCTCATAATTATGCCATGACCAGCAGTGATACCCGTCCGCGCCGACTTTCGCCCGAGCAGGTCCGTGCTCGGCTGGGGGAGCCGGAGGCCATGATCAAGGCGAAGGTCCACGACCGGATCGACCGGCACGGCCATCGGTTCATCGCCCATGCCCCGTTCGTGGCGATGGCGACGTCGGACGCGACGGGCCTGCCCGATTGCTCGCCGCGCGGCGACTACCCGGGTTTCGTCAAGGTGCTCGACGAGCGCACCCTGGCGATCCCCGACCGGCCGGGCAACAAGCTCGCCGACTCCTTCCGCAATCTCGCCGAGAACGACGGCATCGGCCTGATGTTCGTCGTCCCCGGCGTGCGGGAGGTGTTCCGGGTCAACGGCCGCGCCTATCCGACCGATGAGCCGGACGTGCTCGCCAGGATGCGCACCGAGGGCAAACCGGCGGAACTGGCGATCATCGTCGACGTGGTGGAGACCTTCTTCCACTGCGGCCGCGCGCTGATCCGGTCCCGGCTCTGGGATCCCGCGAGCCAGGCGCTGGCGGACGAATTGCCGTCCGCCGGCGAGATGGCCGCCGAGCAGATGGGGCTCGACGTCGATCCGGCCGTACTGGAGGCCATGCTCGAAACCGGCTACCGGCGGTTGTACTGAGATGAATTCGCCGATGCAGAAAACCGTTCTCGACCGCGTGGAACCGATCGCCGAAGGAACCGTGTCACTCGTCCTGCGCGGCGCCGAAGGCTCGCTGGCGCCCTGGGAACCGGGCGCGCACGTCGATGTGGCGTTGCCGAACTGGCTGACCCGGCAGTATTCGCTGTGCGGAGACCCGGCCGATCGCGGCGGCTACCGCGTCGCCGTCCGGTACGACCGGCTGAGCCGGGGCGGTTCGGAGTACGTCCACCTGTTCCTGCGCGCCGGCCGGACGCTCGACGTTTCCTTGCCGCGCAACAACTTCCCGTTACTACCCGCGCCTGACCACCTGTTCATCGCCGGCGGGATCGGGATCACGCCCCTGATGCCGATGCTGGCGGCGGCGGGTCCCACGGCCAGATTGGTGTACGTGGGCAGGTCCGAAGCGACGATGCCGTTCGCCGCCGAACTCAAAGCCGCGTACGGCGACCGGGTTCGCCTTCACGCCACCGCCGAGCACGGCAGGCCCGACTTCGCCGCGCTGGCCGCCGGGCTCGGCCCGGACGCGCTGGTCTACTGCTGTGGTCCCGCGTCGATGCTCGACGCGGCCGAAGCGGTGTTCCCCGCGAAGAGACTGCATATCGAGCGTTTCCGGCCCGTGGCCAAGGAATTCGCTCCCGCGGAGCCGTTCGAGGCGCACTGCGTCCGATCGGGGCGGACGGTGCCGGTCGCCGCGGAAGAGTCGCTGCTGGACGCGTTGAATCACGCGGGGTTCCGTATCCCGTCCGGTTGCCGTGAAGGGGTTTGCGGCAGTTGCGAGATCGGCGTCGCCGGCGGCGAACCGGAACACCGCGACGATATCGGCGCGCCACCGGGACGGATGTACTGCTGTGTCTCCCGCGCGTCTTCACGCCTCGATCTCGACCTTTGACCCGGCGTATACGGAATGTCGGCGCTCGATCGCTAGGCTCGCGCGGATGGTCGAACCCGCATACGATCCCGAACTCGCCGCCGTGCTGCCCGCGCTCGCGGGGAACGTGCCGGTCGGCATGACGGCGGATCAGCTGGAGCGCTATCGGGCCTTGCCGTTCCCGACGATCGAAGAGCAGATCGGCGACCGCCCGGTCACCTGCACCGATCACTCGATCCCCGGATACGACGGCGCGGAAATCACCGTTTCGGTCATCGCCCGCCGGGATCATCGCGGCGGCGGTCCGGGGATTTACCACGTGCACGGCGGCGGAATGGTGATGGGCGACCGGTTCGCGTCGGCGCAACCGCTCGTCGACTGGGCGATGAAATACGACGCCGTCGCGGTCACCGTCGAATTCCGTCGCGCGCCCGAACATCCGCATCCCGTGCCGGTGGAGGACTGCTACGCCGGGCTGGAATGGATGGCCGCGCACGCGGACGAGCTGGGCTTCGACCCCGGCGGCCTGGTCATCTTCGGCGGGAGCGGCGGCGGTGGCCTCGCCGCCGGGGTCACGCTCATGGCGCGAGACCGCGGCGGACCGGTAGTGGCCGGTCAGCTGCTCCAGTGCCCGATGATCGACGACCGGAACGAGACCCTCTCGGCGCGCCGGTACGACGGGGTCGGTGTCTGGGACCGGACCAGCAACCTGACGGCGTGGACGATGGTCCTCGGGGACCGGCGAGGCACTCCCGGCGTCTCTCCGTACGCCGCCCCGGCCCGTGCGACAGACCTCGGCGGATTGCCGCCGACGTTCATCGACGTCGCCGCCGCCGAGGTGTTCCGGGACGAGGCCGTGGCGTACGCGAGTGCGATCTGGGCCGCCGGGGGAGAAGCGGAATTGCATGTCTGGGGTGGCGCTTTCCACGGTTTCTACGATCTCGCCCCGGAAACCGCCATCGCCCGATCGTGTCTCGCCGCCAGGGAGTCCTGGTTGGACCGGCTGCTCGCCCGGACATGAAGGAATTTCCCCGAATTGCCGCCGGGACGGGCCGGTGTAACCCTGGTCATACCGAACGACACCACCACCACGAAGTACAGGAGTCGTTATGACCACCACCGAAATGCCCGCTGTCCACGAATGCACGGTCAGCGGCTGTTCGTACAACCACGACGGCTGTCACGCTTTCGCCATCACGGTCGGTGGCGGGAACGGATCGGCCGACTGCGGAACGTTCGTCCCGCTCAACACCAAGGGCGGACTCGATCGAGTGACCGCACAAGTGGGAGCCTGCTCCCGGTCCGACTGCCGCCACAATTCCGCGCTGGAATGCACCGCATCGAGTGTCCGGGTGGGACCGGGCGAGGGCGATCACGCCGCCAATTGCCTGACCTACGCTCCGTAAACCACACATGCGCGGGAAGGCCCCCTTCCCTCGGCTCAGCCGAGGGAAGGGGGCCTTCGCGACGCCGTGGTCTGCCCGATCAGCTCCCGGCCTGGTCGCAGGTCGCGGCGTCGGTGCCGAGCACCGGGTCGGTCAACGGACGGCTCTTGATCGAGATGGTCTTCTGGGCGGTCAGCGCGCCGTCGCGAAGCGTGTAGACGGTGCGGGTGCCCGAATAGGTGATCGGGTCCGCGCGGACGTCGTCGGCTTCGGTCTTGACGGTTTCGAAGGTGCGGCCGCCGCCATCGAGCGGGGTGCACTGGTAACCCACATGGGCGGCGACGCCGCCGCCCTCGGGGACCGACAGCGGTTTGCCTTCGTTGTCGACGACCTGGCTCAGGTCGCGGCCGTCGTAGTGCAGGGCCGTGACGAACGTGGTGTTGGCGCCGACGGCCTGGGTGACGATCAGTTCGGCGCGGCCGTCGCCGTTGAGGTCGGTCACGAGCGGGGCCTCGAGCGGGACCCAGCTGTCGGCGCCGAGGTGGATCGAGGTGAAGGTGCCGTGCACGGTGGCGGAGACGACCTGCTCGTTGTCACCGGTGAGCTGCGCGGTGACGGTTTCGATCTCGCCGTCGCCGTCGAGGTCGGCCACGGTGGTGACGGGATCGCTCTGCGGGCTCGCCAGCGCCGGGAGGACGGTGGCCAGGCTCAGCGCGGCGGCGACGCCGGTGATGGTGGCGGTACGGACGATGCCGGTGTGCTTCATGGTGTTCTCCCCTCCACGCTCGGTGAACTTCACCGAAGCGCTCTCATGAGGGGAGACGGTCGCGGCTAGGGAGCGTGCAGTGAGAGTGTGATTTGCCACACGAAAGCAACCGGGTGGCCCGCCCCGAGGGAGCGGGCCACCCGAGTCAGCCGATCTTCCACAATTGGAGCGCGGAGCCCGTGTCGGCCCGTTGGGTGACGCCGGCACCGTCCGAAGTGGACGCGGTCGTCAGCAGCAAGCCGGAGCGGACGCTCGTGAGCTTGTAGCCGCCGTCGGGCTGTTTCGCCGCGGTCCAGCGTTGGTTGGGCCCGCCGGTGCACGTCCACTGGATGACGCGCGCGCCCGCGGTGGTGGCGCCGCCTTCGACGTCGGCGCACAGTTGCGAATGCGCGTTCGTCAGGGTGTAGGAACCGTCGGCCTGCCGGGTGAACAGCCACTTCTGGTTGGCGCCCTGGTTCGGTGTCCAGGTGACCAGAGGGGTGCCGGCGGCCGTCGACGAGTCCGGATCGTCGAGGTTCTTGCCTGCCGCGGCCAGGGTGTGAACCCCGCCGAGACCGCCCGCACCGGCATCGGTGAACTTCAGCGTCTGCTCGGCCGGGGTCCGGCCGCCGCCCACGGCGTTCCCGGTGGTGTCGGCCCAGGAACGCGACGGGGTGGTCTCCGCGAGACGTGACGTCTTGCCGGAAAGGCCGAGCACGAGCCCGCTGTAGCGGTTCACCAGCCGGAAGGTCCCCCTGTCCACAGTGGACGGGAGGACGAACCACTGCTGCCCGACCGTCGAGGACGACGTCACGGTGGGTTTCGCGCCCCATGCCCGGCCGGCCTGCACCGCGTCGACGCCGAGGAGCAGGCCGGTGGCGGCGTTGGCGATGCGGTACGAGCCGTCACCGTCGGGCGAGAACTGCCATGCCTCGCGGTCGGAGCCGGTCGTGCTCGCGACCGACGTCGTCGCGGTCCCGGTGCCCTGCGCGAGCACCCGGCCGTCGCCGAGGCCGATCCGGTACTTGCGCGAAGTGTCCACAGGGGACGGTGCGGGCACGGACGACGTGATGGTCTGGGTGGTGTACTCGCCGCCCGCGTTGTTCGAGCAGGCCACCGCGCAGTACGAACGGAACTGCTTGCCGATGATGGTCGAATTCGTCTTGTTCGCGGCGTCGACGAACCAGCGGTACCAGGACTGGTTCGTGTAGCTCCCCGTGTCGCCGATCAGCCGCCATTTCTGCGTCGTCAGATCGTCGGTCACGTAATAGCGCTGGGGGACGACGCTGTCCACGGCCTCCGGCGCGCCGAGGTAGAGACCGAGATGCGCGTTGTAGGCGATGTTCATGATGAACAGATCCGATTTGCGCGGCAGCTGCCCGGCGGCTATCTGCCGGCTGACGTTGCCGGTGTTGGCGGGGTCGTAGTCGTCCGCGACGGGCGTGTAGCCGGTGTCGCCCGCGGCGGACACAGGGACCATGTTGCTCTCGCGGCCGCCGACGCCCGGCTGGGTCCAGCCGCCGTCGAACCACTTCTGCCAGGAGCCGGAGGCCATCTTGGCCGAAATGGGCGAGCGGGCGACGTGCGCCAGCCCGGTCATCGGGCCACCGGCACCGGCCTTCGGGACGATGCGCGAGCCGTAGTAGACGTAGAAGTACCCGGAGGCGGTGTCCACGAACAGGCGCGGGTCACCGTCGCCGTAGTCGAACGTCTGATGCGGGAACGCCGCCGTGTCACCGCGTTCGGTGCTGTAGGGCGAGGTGATCACGTGATCCTTGATGGCCCACGTCCTGCCCTGGTCCTTCGACACGGCCATGTCGATCGCGTCGTAATGGGAGAACGAATACGCCCCGAACGGTTCGGGCGTGAACTCGTTGTGGACCAGGCCGTACCAGTCACCGGTGTCCGGATCGACCCAGGTGCCGACGAGATCGCAGTAGTTGCGCTGCGAATAGCCCGAGCCCGCCGGCGGGTACGTGGATTCCTTGCCGGTGGGGCTGTTGTTGCAGCGCCAGGTCGTGTCGTCGTTGCGGTCGGCGGGGTTGGCCGGGTTCACCGCGCTGCTGATCGGGTTCTTGGTGAAGCCGTCGAAATCGCGTCCGCTGTAGAAGTCCCATTCGCGCGGCTGGTCCGCGCCGTAGAGCGCCGCCGCCTGCTGGAAGTAGAACGTGCCGTCCTTGTCGACATAGGTACTCGCCGGGGTGTCGGTGGTCGGGCTGAACGACTTCTTGGCGTCGACCGTGATGGTGTACGTCGCGTCCGGCGGCGCGGCGTCGGACGACACCGGTACCACCGTGGTCGCCGCCACGGCCAACGCCACGGCGCCGAGAAGAGGCAGGGTCCGCATGACTCTCTCCCAAAGGTGACCCGCACCACAGTTGGCGGGGCGGTCGCCGATGTTATGAACGTTATTGCGCGTAAGTCAACGAGTTCGCTCAACTTCAAGCGTTGTTCATGCAGTTATTGCACGGAAAGTCCAAGTGGTGCGGTGCGGAAGTCCAAGCTCAGTCCGTCGGCACGAGCGGCGGGTCGTCGGGTGGGGGAACGCGCGAACTCCAGCCACCGGGGACGGCCCGCACTCGCGATTCGCGGAAGCGCGCGGGGGAGACGCCGACCCGGCGGGTGAAGAGCCTGCTGAAGTAGGCGGCGTCCCCGTACCCGATCGCCTGTGCCACCTCCTGGACCGGCATTCGCGTGGTGGCAAGGAGTTCCTTGGCGCGGTTGAGGCGAAGGGTCAGCAGGTGGTCCTTCAACCCGGTCTCCGTGCCGCGGCGCACGGCGGTGCGCAGTTCGGGCAGCGTCATGCCGCGGCGGGCCGCGATCTCCGCGACGCTGATCGGCAACAGGGCGTCCTGCGCCAGTGCCTCCAGCAGGGAACCGTCGCTGGGGGTGCTGTCGGCGGCCCGGCGCAAGGCCACCAGCAGGTGATGTACGGCAGCCGAGGCGTCGACCTGCGCCAGCGGGCTCCCGCCTCGCGCGCAGCGCACGATCCGGCTCACGATGTCGCGGACGGCCTCGACGTCGCCCAGTGGTACCACCGGCGTCGAGGGCGTGACGTAGCCGAGTTCCATGTACGCGTCCACGGCGCTGCCGTCGAAGTCGACGAAACACTCTTCCCAGCCATGCGCGGGGTCGGGCGCGTAGTGGTGTCCGACGCCGGGGACGAGCCACAGCAAGGCGGGCGCGACGACCTCCTGGCGGTCGCCGCCCGCCACGGCGAACCACCCACGCCCCTTGGACACCACGACGGCGACGTAATGGTCGAGCACGCGCGGCCCCACGACGGGCACGGTTCCGTGCTGCAGCCCGACACCGAGGCACACCAGGCCCAGCCGACGATGCACGGCGGACGGTGTGAAGTACCGCATCCAGGTCCGGTAACCCATCCCCGCATCCTCGCGCAAGCACTTCGGGGCGGCCGCGTGGGGCCGGGAGAGGATTTCGTTCGATTCGCTTCTTGATCGCAGCGGAATCCTCAGTGCGCCATCGTCTCTGCGGAATCGCCGGAAGTTCCGGTATACGTGGAAGGACGGCGCCGCCGGGGAGGACGGCAAGGCGCCGCGAGCTAGGGGGAATTCACCATGTTCGACGCACGTCTTGTCGCTGACCAGGTCAGTCCGCTCGCCAAGCCGAAGATCAGAATTCTGTTCTACACCGACCTTGTCGGCTTCACCGGGAACAACGGCTTTTCCTTGGGTATCGTCCGTGATCTCATTCTGGCGAATCAGCCGTTCTTCGCCGAGTTCGAGATCGATCTGATCAACCGACACGAAGGCGGGCACGCCGCCAACAAACTCACTTCCGGCGTTCTCGCCGGATACGAGCAGGTGTGGTTTTTCGGTTTCTTGCCGTGCAATTTGCCAGGACAGCCGGAAAACGAGCTCGTGGACGCGGAGGTGGCCGCGCTGCGGGCCTGGATGGACGCCGGCGGTGGCGTGCTCATCACCGGTGACCACTCGAATCCGCGCCCGCCGGGAGCGGATCCGTCACTGCCCGAATACCTGAACCTCGGCCGGGCGCTGGGACACCGGGTCCCGCGCGCGGGCGAGCTACGGGTGTGGAACGACCGGCCGGATTCGAGCATCGAGTTCAGCCACAACACCCACCAGCCGGATCCGTGGGGCAGCGACATCAACAACCCGATCCCGAACGACCTCGACCCGTACCCGCAGGAGCTCATCCTGCGGAAGCGGCTCGGCAGGCCGCACGTGTTGTTCCAGGGCAGGCGGGGTCCGATCACCGTCTTCCCCGACCACATGCACGAAGGACAGCTGCTCATCCCCGAGCGGTATCCGGCGGACGTGTGGCCGTCGGGGCGCACGGGCCAGCCGAAACCCGAGATCGTCGCGCAGGGCACCGACAAGCGCGACGGCAAGGTCTACGGCGTGACCAGCGCGTACGACGGCGCGGCGGCCGGGGTCGGGCGAATCGTCGCCGACGCCACGTGGCACCACTATTTCGACCTCAACCTGTGGGGCTTCGAGAAAGGCGGTGAGGTGCTCGACCGTCTCACCGAGTACTTCGTGAACCTCACGCTGTGGCTGGCGCCGAAACCGGTCAAGCTGGAGGTGAACGGGCAGCTGCTGTACTGGCTTTCGCACAATTTGAGCCTTCGCGCGGTACTGCCGGAGGGTTTCCGGGTTCCGGGGATCACCGCGGCGGGCCTGGTCCGCGAAGTGGGTGGGCAGAGCGTGCTCGACGACCTCGTCTGGCCGCTGGAAGGAACGCCGGGGGTGCCGGAAGAACTGCTGCTCGGCGCCGTCGTCAAGGAGTCGGTCGCCGCGCTGAGCGGCGGGGACGTCGAGACGTTCGACGCCGTGGGCGTCGTCGAGCGGGGCCTGCGGGCCGGGGCCGAAGAGTACGCCGCCGAGCTGCGAGCAGCGCTCGGCGCCGTCGAAGGCCTGGGGGAACGCATTTCGCAGGGTATTCGCTGACCTTCCGGGTCGTGAGCGGTAAGGACGGTTAGAACCGTCCTTACCGCTCACGAGACCGTCACACGATCGAGGTATGAGGCCTGTCTCGCCGGACTCCCGGGGTACCCCCCCCGGGAAACGGAGGAGGCAACGATGCCCGACAACGAACTTCCGGGTTTCCTGATCATCGGCCTGATCTTCGTCATCGCGGACGGCCAGGTCCTGTATCGCGGCGCCCGCCGCTACCTCACCGCGCCGGACGCCCGTGAGGGAAGCGGGTCGGTGGCCTGGATGGTGGTGACGGTCTTCCACCTGGCGGCGATCGGGATGCTGGCGCTGCTGGCGGTCGTGGCTCCGGAGTGGTCCGGTTCGGCGGCCGCCTTCGTCGGCAGGCTGGGCGTTTTCCTGCTTCTCATGGCGGTGGCCCACGTCCTCACCCTGTCCGTGCTCGGCCATCGGCGCCAGGACCACGTCGTCGAGACCCGGTTGCGGAAGCGCGAGGAAGACCGTGTCGACTCCTTGCAGGAGCCGACCGTCACCCCGGTGCCCGGGCAGGATGGCCGGAACCCGCGGGTGAGCCCTGATCTCGGCGATCGAGGCCCGTACCAGGCCTGAGCCCGAGCGCGAGGTGGAGCTGCCGCGCCCACCAGCGCACTTGCGCGGTCGAGTCGTCCGCCGCGGCTCCGGTGAGCCCGGAGCTGCGCCGGAAATCGCTCCCGTACAGGGCTTCCGTGGCCATCGCCTGATGCAGGGCGGCGACGGCGAGCCGCGTGTCGTCGACAGAACAGCCTGGCGGCCGGAGCCGATGCAGGGCGTCGACGACCGGGTCGAGCATCCCGCTGCCCGGGTCGTGCCAGCCCGCCGCGTGCAGTGCCACCGCGAGCTCGCCGTAGCCGTTCCGGTACAGGCCATGCAGTGCCTCGACGAGTTCGAGCAGGTCGGCGCCACGGTCCAGCCAGCTCGCGAGGAGCTCCCGAAGCGCGTCTCGGAGGCGGCGGCCACCGTGCCGGAGGAGTTCGGCGAGGAGTTTCTCGCGGTTGCCGAAGTGATGGGCGACGCCGGCGTCGGTCATGCCGACGCGCGCGGCCACGGCCCGCATCTGGACGGCGGCGACACCGGACTCGCCGAGCAGTGAGGCGGCGGCGTCGAGGATCAGCCGCCGGGCCTCTTCGGGAGTCCGCCGTGCTCGCGGTGTCGTCACGACCGGCATCGTACCTTGATGCGCCAAGGTATCTGCGCTACCTTGACAGGCCAAGGTAAGGGGGCGGCCATGACCACCGAAATCAGTCTTGACCTGGGCGAGGTCACCTTGCGGGGCACGGTGACCGGCGCCGGTCCGACGGTTCTGCTGCTGCACGCGGGCGGGGAACGCCGTGCGGTCTGGGCGCCGGTCGCCGCGGTGCTGGCCCGGCGCGGCTTCCGGTCGGTCGCCTTCGACCTGCGCGGTCACGGGGACAGTTCCGGCCGGGCGACCACGCTCCGGGCGCTGGCGGGCGACGTGGCCGGGATGATCCGAAGCCAGCCGGCCCCGATCGTCCTCGCGGGCGCCTCGGTCGGCGGCTTGGCCGCCATCGCCGCGCTGGCGGACCCCGCCGTCGCGGCCAGGGCCTCCGGGCTCGTGCTCGTCGACGTCGTACCGGATATCGAACCCGCCAGGGCGCGTGCGTGGCTCGACTTCCACGGGCTCGCCGGTCGCTACACCCGCCTGGTCGAGGACGTCCTCGGCTCGGGTTCCGCCCTGCTCGCGACGGCCGGGGCCCTGGACCTGCCCATCCTGGTGGTGCACGCCGGACAGGGGTCGCCGCTCCGCGACGCCGATGTGGATCGTTTGCGCGAAGCCAACCCCCGGGTCGCCGTCGCCGGTGTTCCGGCGGCGGGTCACCTCGTGGCGAGGGACGCTCCGGAAGCCCTCGCGGACCTCGTGTCGGGGTGGCTTTGTGGCATCCGTCACGGGGCGGTTTCGACGCCGGGAGCGGGCGGGCAAGATCTGCGATAGAGCTGTGCGGCGCAGGTGAGCGACAACGGCGTGCACTCGGCGCTACCAGTTGGTAACTTATTGTCGAGGCCTCGAAAACCCCATAAGAAGCGGCAACATCGCGCTGCCTACAATGTCGGGCATGACCTACAGCGAACCAGCGCGATCAGCTGCCCCCCGCACCGGATCGCTGGCGTCCGCCTCCTCCTCGGCCGTCTTGGCAACGGGAATCACGATTTATGGATGCGGACAGGACGAGGCCGCCCTGTTCCGGGAGATGGCACCTCGTTTCGGCATTGTGCCGACCATTGTGGAGGAGCCGGTATCCGAGACCAATATCGAACTGGTCTCCGGAAACAGCTGTATCAGTATCGGTCACAAGACCAAGGTCACGAACTCCATTCTTCTCGCGCTCGGCGAAGCCGGCGTGAAATACATCTCCACGCGGAGCATCGGCTTCAACCACATCGACGTGGAGTACGCGGCGAGCGTCGGGATCACCGTCGGCAACGTCGCCTACTCGCCGGACAGTGTCGCCGACTTCACGCTGATGCTCATGCTGATGGCGGTGCGCGACGCCAAGTCCATCATCCGCCGCACCGAGGTGCACGACTACCGGCTGAACGAGGTGCGCGGTAAAGAGCTGCGCGATCTGACCGTCGGAGTGGTCGGAACAGGGCGTATCGGGGTCGCCGTCCTGGAGCGGTTGCGCGGTTTCGGCTGCAAGGTGCTGGCCTACGATACGGTGCTGACCGCCTCGGCCGAGTACGTCCCCCTCGACGAATTGCTGCAGCAGAGCGACATCGTGACACTGCACGTGCCGCTCACCACGGATACCTATCATCTCCTCGACGAGAAGAACATCGAGCGGATGAAGGACGGCGCGTACATCATCAACACCGGACGTGGCCCGCTGATCGAAACCGAAGCCCTCATTTCGGCACTGGAAAGCGGAAAGCTGGGCGGAGCGGCGCTGGACGTCCTCGAAGGAGAGGAAGGCATCTTCTACGCCGACTGCCGGAACAAGGCGATAGAGAGCAAAACGTTGCTGCGGCTGGAAAAGCTGTCGAACGTGCTCATCAGTCCGCATACCGCCTATTACACGGACCACGCGCTGAGTGACACTGTTGAAAACTCCATCATCAATTGTCTCCAATTCGAAAGCGGGAAGTAGTATGGGTAGGCTGAAAATCGGAATTCTGTTCGGCGGGCTTTCCGAAGAACATCCTATCTCCATCAAATCTGCGCGCGAGGTCCAGAAGAACCTCGACCTCGAGAAGTACGAGCCGTACTACATCGGGATCACCCAGAGCGGTTCCTGGATGCTCTGCGACGGCCCCGCCGAGGATTGGGAGAGCGGGAACGTCCGCCCGGCCGTGCTGTCGCCGGACCGCGGGGTGCACGGTCTGCTCGTCCTGGACGAGGGCAAGTACGAGACGATCGCCCTCGACGTGGTGCTGCCGGTGCTGCACGGCAAGTTCGGCGAAGACGGCGCGATGCAGGGCCTGCTGGAGATCTCCGGCATCCCCTACGTCGGCTGCGACCTCCCGAGCTCGGTCATGTGCATCGACAAGGCCCTCACCTATTCCGTCGTCCGCGGCGCGGGGATCGCGACGCCGACCTTCTACATCGTCACGCCGGACAACGACGTCGACCCGGACCAGCTGAACTACCCGGTCTTCGTGAAGCCCGCCCGCTCCGGCTCGTCTTTCGGCGTCAGCAAGGTCTCCGCGAAGGAAGAGCTGCCCGCCGCGCTGGCGGAGGCACGCCAGTACGACGCGAAGGTCCTGATCGAAGAGGCCGTCATCGGCAGCGAGATCGGCTGCTCGATCCTCGGCAACGACGAGGACCTGTTCGCGGGCGAGGTCGACCGGGTCGCGCTGACCCACGGCTTCTTCAAGATCCACCAGGAGAAGAGCCCCGAGACCGGCTCCGAGAACTCGAGCTTCATCGTTCCCGCCGACATTCCGGACGAGTCGCGTGACCTCGTCCAGGAGACGGCCAAGGTCATCTACCGCGCACTGGGCTGCCGCGGGCTCGCGCGGGTGGACCTGTTCCTCAAGGAGGACGGGAGCGTGGTGCTCAACGAGGTCAACACCCTGCCCGGCCTGACCTCGTACAGCCGTTACCCGCGCATGATGGCCGCCGCCGGCCTCTCGCTCGGCGACTTGATCGACCGGCTGGTGAACCTGACGCTGGCGGGCCGTGACGAATGAAGGATGATTTCGTCTTCGTAGACGAGGTCGTCTCCGGAATTCGCTGGGACGCCAAGTACGCCACGTGGGACAACTTCACCGGCAAGCCGGTGGACGGGTACCTGGTGAACCGGATCGTCGGCACGCGGGCGTTCTGCGCGGCGCTGGAGAAGGCGCGGGACAAGGCCGGGGAGCTCGGCTTCGGGCTGCTCCTGTGGGACGGATACCGCCCGCAGCGCGCCGTGGACCGCTTCATGCGCTGGGCGGAAGAGCCCGAAGACGGCCGGAAGAAGGCCAGGCACTACCCGAACATCGACCGGCCTCAGATGTTCGAAAAGGGCTACGTGGCCACCAAATCGGGCCACAGCCGCGGCAGCACCGTGGACCTGACGCTCTACCACCTGGACACCGGCGAGCTCGCCGACATGGGTGGCGACCACGACCTGATGGACGTCGTCTCGCATCACGGGGCGGCGGGCGTCACGGAAGAGGCCACGAAGAACCGCGCGCACCTGTGCGCGGTCATGGAGGGATCGGGCTTCCGCTCGTACGAGTGCGAGTGGTGGCACTACAACCTGAAGGACGAGCCCTACCCGGACACTTATTTCGATTTCCCCATCGCGTAGGTGTCGCGTCTGAAGGCCCCCTTCCCTCGGTTCGGCCGGGGGAAGGGGGCCTTCACGCGTTTCGGGGTTCGTGAAGACTCACGCCGCGCAGAATTGCCGCGAACACCATTTCATCCCATGAATGTCCGGGCGCCTCGGGTGAGTACGGCGGCCGACCGGCGAGGCCCGTCCCTCGTGGGCCTCGGGGGAGGCCGGACGCTGTCCCTTTGTTGTCCTGTACGCACGAAACCTCCTTCCGGGATCGGTGGACGGCGCCGTCGACCATGGCGGCGGGATGAACGGGGCCGGCTTCCAGCCTGCCACCCTTCGCTTTGCTCGTGGGTGATCCCCGGAAGGGTGAGATTTTCGCCCGGACCATGGGACGCGGGCTCGGCCGTTCGTGTGAACAAGTATCGAAGAACGGAACATGAACCGCCGGTGTTGTGATCATCCGGGGGAGAGAACGAGCCGCGCGAACGGCCTAACAAGACCTGCGAACAGGCTAACCGGTCAACCGGGAACAAGCTTGTACGCGGGCCCCTTTACTTATGTTCGCCAAACGAGTCAATAGTGCATGCGGAGTTCCGGATATTGATCTTGAGGGCCTCGTTCACTACGAAAATCACACTGTTCGTCAATTGCCGACATGGATTGTTCATGCCATGCTGCACAGGTGCACATCAGCTGGGGCTGACATGGTGTGCACGCTTTGCTGGGGACAGAGGGGGTGCGTCGGTGACTCGCGACCACGAGCCAAACCAAAGACTTCACTCGCCGATCCTCTGAACCGAGCACGTACGGAGTCATAAGATCGGACATGTCCGGGACCTCGCGCCGAAGCGGGTGTCGGTTTCGTCAGGCTGACCAAGTGTCGGTCCTGCCGGGCCGAAGCCGTCGAGCGTTCGTCCCGCAGATCGCCGTCGGGGCGATGGGAGGATGCCGTTCAGCTTCGGTAGTTCGTCGGAATACGCGCCAACGGTCAGCTGGGAGACCGTCGAGGCGGGCCGCCGCATGCGGTTCTGCCTGTGGCGCTTGAGGGTTCCTCACCGTCGAGGACATCCCGCCCTACGGCCGAGGCTGGCGTCGGACGGGTTCATGGTGTCCAACCACCGAAGCCAAGCAGTTGGACGGTGGGGTTTCCGTGCCGTGTCTGAAAGTTGCTGAATCAACAGATTCAATGGGGGCTAGGTGGATCCGACGAGAGTTGACTTGTCCGCTCTCCCTGTCGTCGAAATCGAGCTGTCGAGACTGTCCACTGCTTGTTCGCCGCGGACTTCGGGCGAGGATCCAGAGCATGTCGAGACACTGTTGTCGGCGGAGTGGGAGCTACCGCCCATTCTCGTTCACCGACCGACGATGCAGGTGGTCGATGGCCTGCACCGGCTGAAGGCGGCACGAGTACGAGGCGATACGAAAATCGCCGCGAGGTTCATCGACGGCGCCGAATCCGACGCCTTCGTTCTCGCGGTGGAAGCGAACATCCGGCACGGTCTGCCGCTTTCACTGGCGGACCGGAAACGGGCGGCCGTCCAGATCATCGGGACGCATCCGCAGTGGTCCGACCGGCGGGTGGCTTCGGCGACCGGCATTTCCGCGGGAACCGTGGCGGACCTGCGCAGGCGTGGCGGCGAAAGCGGAAACGGCGCCAGGATCGGGCGGGACGGGCGGATCCGGCCCGTGGACAGCTCGGAGCGGCGGAAGCTCGCCGCCGATCTGATCCGCAACGACCCCGGTCTTTCCCTGCGTCAGGTCGCCAAGCAGGTCGGCATCTCCCCGGAAACGGTCCGGGACGTGCGCGGCAGGCTGGAGCGTGGCGAAAGCCCGACCCCGGACGGGAGCAGGAGGCTGCGCGCGAAGCCGGATCCGTTGAGCCTGACGGAAACCGACCTCGGTCACTCGCTGGACCGGGAACGGCTCACCGTGCTGGAGCGGCTCAAGGCCGACCCGGCGCTGCGGCTGAGCGAGGTCGGGCGGATCCTGCTGCGCATGCTCGCCATGCACTCGATGGACGGGCAGGAATGGGAACGGATCCTGCACGGTGTCCCGCCGCACCTGTACGGCGTGGTCGCCGGATTCGCCAGGGATCACGCCCGGGTCTGGGCGGGGTTCGCGGATCACCTGGAGAGCAGGGCGACCGATCTGGCCGCACGGTGATCGGGTAGGTACGAAGGGGACTTTTCCGTGACATATGCGGAGAAGTCCCCCTCGTGGCTTTCCCGCGGTGCCCAGGCTTCGCGGCTCGACATCGCCGGGAGAGCGGCCTAAGAAGTAGCTGTGACCATCGAGAAGGCGCTTGTCGTCGGCACCGGCCTGATCGGCACGTCGGCCGCGTTGTCCCTGCGGGAAAAGGGTGTCACCGTTCATCTCACCGACATCGACGAAGACGCCGTGCGGGTGGCGCGGGAACTCGGCGCCGGCCGTGAATGGACCGGCGAGGACGTGGATCTGGCGGTGATCGCCGTCCCGCCGCATCTGGTGGGGGAGCGGCTGGCCGCACTCCAGAAGCAGGGCGCGGCACGGGCGTACACCGACGTCGCCAGCGTCAAGGCGGGTCCGATCGCCGACGCGGAGCGGCTCGGCTGTGACCTGATCTCTTACGTGCCAGGGCATCCGCTCGCGGGGCGGGAGCGATCCGGTCCGGCCGCGGCGCGCGCCGGCCTGTTCGCGGGCCGCCCGTGGGCGCTGTGTCCCGGCAACGAAACCGCGGCCGAGGCACTACGGCTGACTCGCGAACTGGTGTCGCTGTGCGGGGCCGAGGCCGTCACCGTCGGCGCGGCCGAGCACGACTCGGCGGTGGCGCTGGTGTCACACGCTCCGCACGTGGCCGCTTCGGCGGTGGCGGCGAGCCTGGAGGACGGCGAGGACGTCGCCTTGCGCCTCGCCGGACAGGGGTTGCGCGACGTCACTCGTATAGCAGCCGGGAATCCTTTGCTGTGGCGGAAGATCCTCGCCGGGAACGCGCTGCCGGTGGCGGCGGTGCTCGACCGGATCGCGGCCGATCTGGCCGCGGCGGCCTCGGCGCTGCGGGCGGGCGACCTGGACGACGTGACGGACCTGCTGCGGCGCGGGGTGGACGGCCACGGCCGGATTCCCGCCGCTCCGGCCGGGCGGCCGGTAGCGGGGTGAAGGCGTCCTTCACCGCGTCTGATGCGGTGATGGGCCCCTTCGGCCCACGTCGGTCGTGAGGGAGCAGGTGGCGGGGTCGCGAAAGCCACTTTCGCGACACGGCCACCGGGTGGACAACGTCCTTTGTGGACGAACGAGACGGAGATGTTCGCCGGGGGCCACTCGTGGACATCGACACGATTCAGCACGATTGAGCTTGCCGACTTCGTGCGTGAGAGGGATGCCCAAATGGAAGTAATGTTGCGCTTCGGGGCGTCGCCCAAGAGCGATGACGACCCCGATCCCTGGTCGAACCGGGTCCGTCCGGGGACGGTGCGCAGAGTCCTCGCGTATTTCCGTCCCCACGTCGGCAAGGTGGCGATCTTCGTCCTCATCGCCGCGATGGAGGCGTTCGTCGTCGTCGCGACTCCCTTGCTGATGAAGGAGCTCATCGACGGCGGCATCCTCAAGAACGACTTCGGGGTCGTCATCCTGATGGCGGTCCTGACGGCCGGCCTCGCCGTGGCGGGCGCGCTGCTGTCGCTGTTGTCCGCCTACGTCTCCGCGAAGATCGGCGAGGGGGTCACCTACGACCTCCGGGTGCAGGCCCTCGATCACGTCCGGCGGCTGCCGATCGCGTTCTTCACCCGCACCCAGACCGGGGTGCTGGTCGGCAGGCTGCACACCGAACTCATCATGGCGCAACAGGCGTTCGGTCATCTGCTGATGGCGGCCACCAGTGTGGTCACCGTCCTGCTCGTGCTGGTCGAGCTGTTCTACCTGTCGTGGCTGGTCGCCGTGGTCACGCTGGTGCTGGTCCCGCTGTTCGTCCTCCCCTGGATCTGGGTGGGGAGGATCATCCAGCGCCGCACCGGAACGCTGATGGAGACGAACGCCGGGCTCGGCGGGCTCCTCCACGAGCGGTTCAACGTCCAGGGCGCGATGCTCTCGAAGCTCTTCGGCCGCCCGGACGAGGAGATGGCCGATTACCGCAAGCGCGCCGGGAAGATCCGCAACATCGGCGTGAGCATCTCCATCTGGGCCCGGATGTCCTTCGTCATGATGGCGCTGATGGCCTCGGTGGCCACGGCGGTCGTCTACGGGGTCGGCGGCGGCCTCGTGATCGAGGGGGCGTTCCAGCTCGGGACGCTCATCGCCATCGCCACCCTGCTCGGGCGGCTGTTCGGGCCGATCACCCAGCTGTCCGGGCTGCAGGAGACCGCGCAGACCGTGGTGGTGAGCTTCGCTCGGATCTTCGAGCTGCTCGACCTCAAGCCGCTGATCCAGGAACGCCCCGACGCCAAGGAACTCGAGAAGAGCAAGGCGCCGGGGATCGAGTTCGACGACGTGGTGTTCCGCTATCCCACCGCGGACGAGGTCTCGCTGGCTTCGCTCGAACACCTGCGGACCAAGCGGGAGAACGGGGACAAGACGGCGGACGTTCTGCGCGGCATCAGCTTCGAGGCGCCCTCGGGGACCCTCACCGCGCTCGTCGGCCCGTCGGGCGCGGGGAAGAGCACCATCACGCACCTGGTCTCCCGGCTGTACGACCCGAACGCCGGCGCGGTCCGCTTCGACGGGCACGATCTGCGCGACCTGTCCTTCGACTCGATCCGCGGCACGGTCGGGGTGGTCAGCCAGGACGCCTACCTCTTCCACGACACGATCCGGGAGAACCTGCTCTACGCCCGCCCGGCCGCCACCGAGGAGGAGCTGGTCGAAGCGTGCAAGGGGGCCCAGATCTGGGAGCTGATCCAGACGCTGCCCCGCGGGTTCGACACCGTCACCGGCGACCGCGGGTACCGCATGTCCGGCGGGGAGAAGCAGCGCCTGGCCATCGCCCGGTTGCTGCTGAAGGCGCCCACGGTCGTCGTGCTGGACGAGGCCACCGCCCATCTGGACTCCGAGTCGGAGGCCGCCGTCCAACGGGCGCTCAAGACCGCCTTGCGCGACCGGACGTCGCTGGTGATCGCGCACCGGTTGTCCACGATCCGCGAGGCCGACCAGATCCTCGTGATCGACGGCGGAACGGTCCGTGAACGCGGGACGCACGACGAGTTGCTGGCGCGGGGCGGGCTGTATTCGGAGCTCTACCACACGCAGTTCGCCAGGCCGGAGAACAACGCGCCCAAGCCGGAACCCGAGGAAGACGAGTTCGACGAAGAGCCGCTGGACACCGTGGTCTACGGAGGATGACGATGAGTTCCGCAGCGCAGGCCGCACCGACGGTGCTCGATCTCTTCGCCAGGCAGGTGGGCCGGGCCCCCGGCGCGGTGGCCGTGGCCGACGGGGACCGGATCCTGACCTACCGCGAGCTCGACGAGCTCGCGGGCAGGCTGTCCGGCCGGTTGGCCGCCCGGGGTGCCCGCCGGGTCGCGGTGATGCTCGACCGCTCGGCGGATCTGCTGGTGGCGCTGCTCGCCGTCTGGAAGGCGGGCGCGGCGTACGTGCCGGTGGACGCCTCGTATCCCGCGCCGCGGGTGGCGTTCATGGTCGCGGATTCGGGCGCGTCCCTGGTGCTGTGCTCGGCCGAGACGCGCGACAGCGTCCCGGAAGGGACCGAGTCGATCGTCGTGACGGACGACGCGGGCGACGTCGCGGTCGCTCCGGCGAGCCCGGAAGACCTGGCGTACGTGATGTACACGTCCGGCTCCACGGGCAAGCCGAAGGGTGTCGCCGTCCCGCATTCCAGCGTCGCGGAACTGGTGGGCGATCCCGGCTGGGCGATGGAACCCGACGACGCGGTCCTCATGCACGCGCCGCATTCCTTCGACGCGTCGCTGTGCGAAATCTGGGTGCCGCTCGTGTCGGGTGCCAGGG
Organism: Amycolatopsis lurida; assembly: GCF_900105055.1. Taxonomy (NCBI): domain Bacteria; kingdom Bacillati; phylum Actinomycetota; class Actinomycetes; order Pseudonocardiales; family Pseudonocardiaceae; genus Amycolatopsis; species Amycolatopsis lurida. Next base: position 2,471,643 of record NZ_FNTA01000004.1, on the reverse strand, counting down.
TGGTGATCGCCGCGCCGGGGCCGGTGGACGCCCGACGGCTGCGGGAGGCGGTCGCGGGCGGGGTGACGCGGGCGCATCTCACCGCGGGCAGTTTCCGTGCGGTGGCGGAGGAAGCACCGGAGTCGTTCGCGGGGCTGCGCGAGATCCTGACCGGCGGGGACCTGGTGCCCGCGCACGCGGTGGACCGGGTGCGCCACGCCGCGCCCGGCGCGCGGATCCGGCATCTGTACGGGCCGACGGAAACGACGCTGTGCGCCACGTGGCACGTGCTTGAACCGGAGGACGATCCGGTGGCGGTCCTGCCGATCGGGCGTCCGCTGTCCGGGCGGCAGGCCTGGGTGCTGGACGACTCGCTGCGGCCGGTCGCCCCGGACGTGGTCGGCGAGCTGTACCTGTCCGGCGCCGGGCTGGCCGACGGCTACCTCGACCGGCCCGGGCTGACGGCCGGGCGGTTCGTCGCGGATCCGTTCGCGCCGGGCAAGAGGATGTACCGCACCGGTGACCTCGCGAAGTGGACACCGGACGGCGAACTGCTCTTCGCGGGCCGCGTCGACGACCAGGTGAAGATCCGCGGGTTCCGGATCGAACCCGGTGAGGTCGAAGCCGCGATGACCGCGCAGCCCGACGTCCACGAGGCCGTCGTGGTGCCGATCGACGGCCGCCTGATCGGTTACGTGGTGGCGGACGTGGAGCCCGCGCTCGTTCGCGAGCGGCTTCAAGCGGTCCTGCCCGACTATCTGGTCCCGGCCGTGGTGCTGGCGGTGGCCACCTTGCCGTTGACCGGCAACGGCAAGGTGGACCGGGCGGCGTTGCCCGCGCCCGACTTCACCGCGAAGACCGACGGGCGCGAACCCGTCACCGAGGCGGAGCGTGTCCTTTGTGGACTGTTCGCCGAAGTGCTCGGCATCGACCGGGCGGGTGTCGATGACGGCTTCTTCGAACTGGGCGGGGATTCGATCCTCGCGGTGCGCGTCGCGGCCCGTGCGGCGAAGGCCGGCCTGCTGGTGACGCCTTCGCAGATCTTCGGGGAGCGGACGCCCGCGCGGCTCGCCGCGGTGGCGGGCATCGCCCCGGCCGATCGGCCCTTCGACGGTCCCCTGGTCGAGTTGACCGCGGAAGACGAGACGGAACTGGCGGCCGCGGTCCCGGACGCCGTCGACGTCTGGCCGCTGGCGCCGCTTCAGGCGGGGCTGCTCTTCCAGACGACCCTCGACGACCAGGGTCCCGACATCTACCAGACCCAGTGGATCGTCGAGCTGACCGGACCGCTGGACGTGGCCAGGCTGCGGTCGGTCTGGGAGGCGGTTTTCGCCCGGCACCCCGAACTCCGGCTGACCTTCCACCGGCTCGCGTCGGGCAAGGCGGTGCAGGCCGTCGCCGGTCGCGTCGAATTGCCGTGGCGCGAGGTCGACTTGACCGGCGCGAGCGATGTCGACGAGGCCGTCAAGGCGCTGTCCGCGGCGGAACAGCGGGACCGGTTCGACCTCGCCAAGGCGCCGTTGTTCCGGCTCGTGCTGATCACGGTCGCCGAGGACCGGCACCGGTTGCTGGTGGTGAACCACCACATCCTGACCGACGGCTGGTCGGTGGCGGTGATCCTCAACGAGGTGTCCGAGGCGTATACGTCAGGTGGTTTCCCGGACCGGACGGCCGCTTCGTACCGCCACTATCTGGCGTGGCTGGACAGACAGGACAAGGACGCGGCGCGCGCGGCCTGGCAGGCGGAGCTGTCGGATATCGATGTGCCCGCGCTGGTCGCCAAGTCGGACACGGCGACGGACTACGACTACCGCGTCACCCATCTCGCGCCGGAGCTGTACACCCGGCTCACGGGTTTCGCCCGCGACCACGGCCTGACGCTCAACACGGTGGTGCAGGGCGCGTGGGCGCTGGTACTGGCGCGGCTCGCGCGGCGGACCGACGTCGTGTTCGGCACCACGGTCGCCTGCCGTCCCGCCGAACTCCCCGGCGTCGAGTCGATGCCGGGGCTGATGATGAACACGATCCCCGTGCGGGTCTCGCTGGACGGCGGACAGTCCGTTGTGGACATGCTCACCGGCCTGCAACGGCGTCAGGTCGAGCTGATGCCGCATCAGCATCTGGGCCTGACGGAGATCCAGAAGACGGCCGGACCCGGCGCGATGTTCGACACGCTGCTGGTGTTCGAGAACTACCCGCGGGACTTCGCCGACCAGTTCTCGTATCTGGGCACGGTCGAAGGAACGCACTACCCGGTGACGGTCGGGGTGATCCCGGGCGAGGAGTTCCGGATCCAGCTCGCCTACTGGCGCGGCCAGATCGACGAGGCCGTCGCCGGCTCCCTGCTGGACTGGTTCGCCGGAGCGCTCGGCGCGCTCGTCGAGGATCCGTCCGCGCTCGTCGGACGGACCGGGATGGGCGAGATCCCGTTGCCCCGCTGGGAACCGGCGTTGATCGACGGCGAGCCGCTGCCGGAGCTGATCGGGCGGATGGCGGCCGAGCGGCCGGACGCGGTGGCCGTCACGGACGGCGAAGGCGACCTGACCTACGCGGAACTGTGGGACCGCGCGACCAGGTTCGCCGCCGTCCTCCGCGCGGCGGGCGTCGACCGCGAGCGCCGGGTCGGACTGGTGGCCGGGCGGTCCGCGTGGTGGCTGATCGGGATGCTCGGGGTGTCGCTTTCGGGCGGCGTCTTCGTCCCGGTGGACCCCGCGTACCCGGCCGAGCGGGTGAAGCTGATCTTCGGCAGCGCCGATCCGATGCTGGTGGTGTGTCAGGGAAAGACGCGCGACGCGGTGCCGGAGGAATTCGCGGACCGCGTCGTCGTGCTCGACGGAATCGACCTGGCGGCGGCCCCGGAGGCGGTCTTGCCGACGGTCGGGATGCGCGACGCGGCGTACGTGATCTACACGTCAGGATCGACCGGAACCCCGAAGGGCGTGATCGTCACCTACTCGGGCCTGGGCAACCTGGCGATGGCGCATATCGAACGGCTCGCCGTGACGTCGTCGTCCCGTGTCCTGCAGTTCGCGGCGCTCGGCTTCGACACCATCGTGTCCGAGGTGATGATGGCGTTGCTTTCGGGGGCGACGCTGGTGATGCCGCCGGACGAGGATCTGCCGCCGCAGGCGTCGCTGAGCGACACGCTGGAGCGGTGGGACGTCACGCACGTGAAGGCTCCGCCGTCGGTGCTGGCCACCGTCGACCTGTTCCCGGCCGGGGTCGAGACGGTGACCGCGGCGGGGGAGCTTTGCCCGCCGGGACTGGTGGACCGCCTTTCGGCCGACCGCCGGATGCTCAACGCCTACGGGCCCACCGAAACCACGATCTGCGCGACGGTGAGCATGCCGCTGGCGCCGCGCGGCGAGGTGATCCCGTTCGGCGGGCCGATCGCCGGGGTGCGCGGCTATCTGCTGGACGCGTTCCTGCGTCCGTTGCCGCGCGGCGTCGTCGGCGAGCTGTATCTGGCGGGAATCGGTGTGGCGCGGGGATATCTGGGTCGTGCGGCGCTGACGTCGGAGCGGTTCGTCGCGGATCCGTTCGTCCCTGGTGAGCGCATGTACCGGACGGGCGACCTGGCCTACTGGACGGACGAGGACGAGCTGGTATCGGCCGGCCGGGCCGACGACCAGGTCAAGATCCGCGGGTTCCGGGTCGAGCCGCGCGAGATCGAGTTCGCGCTGTCCAACCATCCTCGGGTCACGCAAGCCACGGTGACGGTGCGCGAAGGCCGGTTGGTGGCCTATGTGTCGCCGGGTGACGTCGACCCGGAGGCGCTGCGAAACGAACTCGCCGAGCGGATGCCGGCGTACATGGTGCCCGCGGCAGTGATGGTGCTCGATGTCCTGCCGCTGACCGCGCACGGGAAGATCGACCGGAAGGCGTTGCCCGAACCGGATTTCTCGTCGAAGACGGTCGGCAGGGAGCCCGCGACCGAGGCCGAGCGGATCCTGTGCGAGGTCTTCGCCGAGGTGCTCGGGCTGGCGCGGGTCGGGGTCGAGGACAGTTTCTTCGAGCTGGGCGGGGATTCGATCTCGTCCATGCAGGTCGCGTCCCGAGCGCGTCGTGACGGCATCGCGCTGACTCCGAAGCAGGTGTTCGAGCACCGGACTCCGGAACGACTAGCGCAGCTGGTGACGCTGGCGCCGCGGCAGGCATCGCGCGATTCCGCCGACGGCATCGGTGAAGTCGCGCTGACGCCGGTGATGCGGCTGTTCGGGGACGGCGCGGCGGCGCCGGGCTTCGCGCAGTGGCTGGTCCTGGGCGCGCCGGCGGATCTGACGGAAGAGACGCTGGCGGCCGGGCTGACGGCGGTGTTGGACACGCACGACATGTTGCGGGCACGGGTCGCCGACGGACGGCTGGTGGTCGGTGAGCGTGGCGCTCCCGCGACCTTTACTCGGGTGAAGGTCGAAGGCGAACTGGACGAGGCAGCAGCGGCGCGGGAGGCCGTGGGACGGCTGGATCCCGCCGCGGGCGTGGTTGTCCAAATTGTGTGGTTGGACGCCGGACCGGACCAGGTTGGACGTCTGATCGTGGTGGCGCACCATCTCGTGGTCGACGGGGTCTCGTGGCGCGTCCTGGCGGCGGATCTGCGAGCGGCGTGCGAGGCCGCGGCCGCCGGTCGAGAGCCGGAACTGGAGCCGGTGACGGTGTCCTTCCGGCGTTGGGCAGGGCTGCTGGAGGAGTGGGCCGTCTCCGCCGAGCGGGTCGCGGAACTCCCGGCGTGGCAAGCGATCCTCGGGAAAGGGGACCAGCCGCAACCGGCGGGCGCCGTGCGCTCGCGGTCGTGGACGGTGCCTGCGGCTGAGACGTCGGTGCTGGCCGGACGGGCGCCGGTGGTGTTCCACTGCGGCGTGCACGAGGTCCTGCTGGCCGGGCTCGCGGGAGCGGTGGCCCGGTGGAGCGCGTCGGAGTCGGTACTGGTGGACGTCGAGGGCCACGGCCGTCATCCCGCCGAGGGAATGGACCTGTCGAGGACGGTGGGCTGGTTCACCAGCACGCATCCGGTGCGGCTCGACGTCTCCGGGATTGACCTGGACGGGGTGCTCGCCGGTGACGCGGCGGCCGGGACGTTGCTGAAGGCGGTCAAGGAACAGTCGCGCGCGGTGCCCGGCGACGGGCTCGGGTACGGATTGCTGCGCCATCTCAACGCCGAGACCGAGCCGGTGCTGGCGGCGTCGCCGTCGGCGAGCATCGGGTTCAACTACCTCGGCCGGTTCGCCGCCGGAGAGAGTGGCGATGTGCGGGCGTGGCAGCAGGTCGGCGAGATCGGCGGCTCGATCGACGCGGACATGCGGCTGCCGCACGCGCTGGACGTCAACGCGATCGTCCAGGACCTGCCGGACGGGCCGGAACTGATCATCCTGCTCGAATGGTCGGACGACGTGTTCGACGACGCCGGAATCGAACGACTCGTCCAGGAACTGCTGGCCGTGTTGTCCGGACTGGCCTCCCAAGCGGAAGACCCCGCCGCCGGCGGGCACACCGCATCCGATTTCGGTCTCCTCGAATTGGACCAGGACGAGATCGAGAGCTTCGAAGCATTGGCAGCGGAACTCAGCGAAGGCCGGGCATCGTGAACACTTCGACGACAACTTCTGGATCGGCACTGGCCGAGGTCTGGCCGCTTTCCCCGATGCAGGCGGGCATGCTCTACCACGCGTCCTTGGACGACGAGGCGCCCGACATCCATCTCATCCAGCAGACACAGATCATCGACGGACCCCTGGACACGGGACGGTTCCGGAAGTCCTGGGAGACCGTCCTCGCGAGACACGCCGCGCTGCGGGCGAGCTTCCAGCGGCGGAAGAACGGCGAGACGATCCAGCTCATCCCGCGGGACGTCAAGCTGCCGTGGGCCGAACGCGATCTGTCCCATCTGTCCGAAGTGGACGCACTGGCCGAGGTGACCGCGATCGCGGAGAAGGAACGCTCCACGCGGTTCGACCTCACGCGGCCGCCGTTGCTGCGGCTGATGCTGATCCGGCTAGGCCCGGACAAGCACTGCCTGGTGACCACGAGCCACCACCTGCTCATCGACGGCTGGTCGCGGGCGCTCATCGAGGCGGATCTCCTGGAGGTCTACGCGACGGGTGGCGTCGCGCGCGCCCCCGGTTCCTACGGGAATTACCTCGCCTGGCTGGGAAAGCAGGACAAGGAGGCCGCCAAGGCGGCTTGGCGCGCGGAACTGGACGGGGCCGACGGAACGTCGCTCGGGCTTCCGGAGACGCCCGGGAAGGCGCACGGACTGCCGTCGAGCGAGGTCGTCCGTCATTCGCCGGAGTTCACCTCCGCGCTGGCCGAGTTCGCCCGCCGCAACGGGTTGACGTTCAACACGCTCGTGCAGGGCGCGTGGTCGCTGGTGCTGGCGAGGCTGGCGCGACGTCAGGACGTCGTGTTCGGCGCGGTGGTCTCCGGGCGTCCCGCCGAATTGCCCGGCGCGGAGCAGACCGTGGGGTTGTTCATCAACACCGTGCCTGTCCGGGTGCGGTTGGACGCCGGCCGGCCGGTGCTGCGCATGCTGACCGAACTGCAGGGACGGCAGTCGGAGATGATGGCGCACCACCATCTCGGCCTGCCGGAGATCCAGAAGCTGGGCGAAGCGGGTTTCGACACGATCGTGGTGTTCGAGAACTATGCCGACCCGGCGGCCAAATCGCCGTCCGAGCTCAGCCTGACTCTGCGCGACTTCAACCAGGCGACGCCGTACGCGATGACCCTCGGTGTCATGCCGGGTGAAAGCCTCGAGATCGAACTGCAATATCACGCCGTCGAAGCCTCGGTCGCCAAGGCGGCGCTGGACGGGCTCACCCTGGTGCTGGAGCGGATCATCGCGGCGCCGGGGACGCCGGTCGGCAGGTTGGACGTACTCGACGAGGCCGGCCGTGCGCTGGTGATCGAGCGCTGGAACGAAACGGACGACATCGTCGACGCGTCGTCGGCGGTGGAGTTGTTCGGCCGTCAGGTGGCACGGACCCCGCACGCGACGGCGATCGTGGCCGCGGACCGGGAGTATTCGTTCGCGGAACTCGACGAATGGTCCGGCAAACTCGCGACGGTGCTGACGGCGCGGGGTGTGCGGCGTGGCGACCGGGTCGGGGTCGTGGTCGAACGGTCGGTGGAGCTGCTGGCGGCCTGGCTCGCGGTGTGGAAGGCCGGCGCGGTGTACGTGCCGATCGATCCGGACTACCCGGCCGAGCGGGTCACGTTCATGCTGGAGGATTCGTCGGCGGCCGCGGTGGTGTGCCGCGCCGGGACCGCGACACCGTCCGGATATCCGCGGATCCTCGTGGACGATCCGGTCGAGGGTGAGGCCTCGCTGGTACCCGTCGGAGCGGACGATCTGGCGTACGTGATGTACACCTCCGGCTCGACCGGAACGCCGAAGGGCGTGGCCGTGTCGCACGGCGGCGTCGCGGCGTTGCTGGGCTACAAGGTGTGGGACCTGCATCCCGGTGACGCGGTGCTGATGCACGCGCCGCACACCTTCGACCCGGCGTTGTACGAGGTCCTGGTGCCGCTCGTGGCGGGCGCGCGGGTGATCCTCGCCGGACCGGGCGTGATCGACGCGGACACCCTCGCCGCGCACGCGGCGCGAGGCCTCACATCGGTGAACTTCACCGCCGGCCAGTTCCGCGCGCTGGTGCAGGAGAAACCGGACTGTTTCGCGGGCCTGCGCTACTTCCAGACCGGCGGGGACGTGGTGCCGCTCGGCGCGGTGGAGCGGGTGCGGCAGGCGTGCCCGGACCTGCGTGTCCTGCACACCTACGGCCCGACCGAGACGACGTTCTGCGCGTCGTGGAAGGTGATCCGGCCCGGCGACGAGCTGGGCTCGACGCTGCCGATCGGCAAACCGCATCCGGGGCGGCGGCTGTACGTGCTGGACGTCTTCCTGCGGCCGCTGCCGCCGGGCGTCGCGGGCGACCTGTACATCGCGGGCGCCGGGGTCGCGCACGGTTACCTCGGGCGGACCGCGTTGACGGCCGAACGGTTCGTCGCCGATCCTTTCGCGTCCGGCGAGCGCATGTACCGGACGGGGGACCTGGCGTACTGGAACGACGAAGGCGAGCTGGTCTTCGCCGGGCGCGCGGACACGCAGGTCAAGATCCGCGGCTATCGGGTGGAACCGGGCGAGGTCGAGGCGGTGCTGGCGGACCAGCCGGGCGTCGACCAGGCGGTGGTGGCGGTCCGCGACGGACGGCTGATCGGCTACATCGTGTCCGGCACCGGGGTGGACCCGGTGCGGCTGCGCGACCGGATCGCCGGGCTGCTGCCGGAGTACATGGTGCCGTCGGTGGTGATGGCGCTGGCCGCGCTGCCGGTGAACGCGAACGGCAAGGTCGACCGGAAAGCGTTGCCGGAACCCGATTTCAGCGGGCACATCGCCGGGAGGGAACCGGTCACGGAGATCGAGCGGCTGCTGTGTGAACTCTTCGCCGAGATGCTCGGCCTGGCGCGAGTCGGTGCGGACGACAGCTTCTTCGAGCTGGGCGGGGATTCGATCGTCTCGATGCAGCTGGCGGCGCGAGCCCGGCGTGAGGGGATGACCTTCGGCGCGCGGGAGGTCTTCGAGTACCGGACGCCGGCGGGGCTCGCGTCGTTCGTCGAACTGGGGGAGGAGCCGGACGAGGTCCCCGCGGCGCGGAAACCCGCCGCCGACTTCGAACTGGTCGACCTGGGGAAGGACGAGATCGAGGAATTGGAGTCGGAGTTCGACACCGTGTAGGGGTCGGTTTTCGCATTGGGGTCGTGAGTGGTTAGGACGGTTAGAACCGTCCTTGCCACTCACGACCCCTTTTCGCTTTCGCAACACCAGGGGCCTGGGGTTAGCGGGGGTGAAGGGGACTTTCGCCGCATCGGACGCGGTGAAAGTCCCCTTCACCCCGCTCCTGGCAGAACCGGGCGCGGGGAAGGTCACTTTCATCCCCGCGCCACAGTTCACGGCAGGAAAACGGGGCCGTTGGACATGTTGTCCGGGTCGGCCCTTCGGGCGACGATTCGGTGGGGGGACATGTCGCATTCGACGTCGGCGCCTCGGCTTCGCGCAGGGGAATTCGAGCTTGGTTCGCCGAAGAACTTCGCTGATCGAGGGAGAAATTGATGGCTCAGTCGCGGATCGAGGACATCTGGCCGCTGTCGCCGTTGCAGGCAGGGCTGGTCTTCCACGCGGTCTACGACGGTGACGGGCTCGACGTCTACATCGGACACTGGGTCCTGGAGCTCGACGGCCCCGTGGACGCGGCGAAGCTGCGCGCGGCATGGGAGGCGTTGCTGGCGCGGCACGCGTCGCTGCGCGCTTGCTTCCGGCAGCGCAAAACCGGTGAGACGGTGCAGATCATCGCCCGGCAGGTGGAACTGCCCTGGCGCGAGATCGACCTGTCCCACCTCGAAAACCCCGACGCGGCCGTACGTGAGCTGGCCGAGGAGGACCGGACAAAGCGGTTCGACCTCGCGACGGCGCCGCTGCTGCGGCTGACGTTGATCCGGCTCGGTGACGACAGCCACCGCCTCGTGGTCACCTGCCATCACGCGATCATGGACGCCTGGTCGCTGCCCATCGTGTTCGACGAGCTGTCGGCGCTGTACGCGGCGGCGGAGCTGCCGGAAGTGACGCCGTACCGCGAATACCTCGCGTGGCTGAGCCGTCAGGACAAGACGAAGGCGCTCGCGGCCTGGACGAACGAACTCGGTGACCTCGAAGCGCAGACCCTGGTGGCGCCCGCCGATCCGGGGCGCGCGCCCGGCATTCCCGAGAGCATCACGGTCGAACTGCCGCCGGAGCTCACCCGATCGCTGGAGGATTTGGCCCGCGGCAACGGATTGACGCTCAACACGGTCGTGCAGGGCGCGTGGGCGATGGTGCTCGCGCAGCTCTCCGGCCGCACGGACGTCGTGTTCGGAGCGGTCGTTTCGGCGCGCCCGCCGGATCTGCCCGGCGTCGAGGGGATGGTGGGGCTGTTCCTCAACACCGTCCCGGTGCGCGCGCGGCTGCGCGGGCCGGCGCCGGTCGTCGAGATGCTGGCGGAGTTGCAAAGACGGCAGTCGGCGCTCATCCCCGACCAGTTCGTCGGGCTCGCGGACATCCAGCAGGCCGCCGGACCCGGCGCGAGCTTCGACACCATGATCGTCTTCGAGAACTTCCCGCGCGAGCTCGGCGGGCCGGATTCCGCCGCGCCCTTCGGCATTCGCGTGAACCAGGGGCAGGAGGCGGCCCACTACCCGCTGACGCTGGTCGCCGTCCCCGGCGAGTCGATGCTCGTCAAACTCGACTACCTCACGGACCTGTTCGACGAGGCCGCCGCGCGAGTCATCGTCGAGCGGTTCACCGGTGTGCTGCGCCAGCTGTCACGCGACCTCACCGTCGCCGACATCGACGTCACCACCGTGGCCGAGCGCGAAACGGTCGGCCGGTGGGGTGTGTCCGCTGAGGCCGAACCGGACGTCCTGGCACCGGATCTGTTCTCGCGTCAGGACGAAAGCGCGATCGCCCTCGTCGCCGGTGACGAGACGTTGTCGTACGGGGAGCTGGCCGAGCGCGCCGAGCGGCTCGCGGGCTACTTGAGTGGCAAGGGCGTCCGGCGCGGTGACCGAGTCGCCGTGGTGATGGACCGGTCGCCCGACCTGATCGCGACGCTGCTCGCGGTGTGGAAGGCGGGGGCGGCGTACATCCCGCTGGACCCCGCGTACCCGGCGGAACGCGTGAAGTTCATGCTGGCGGACGCCGAGCCGTCGGCGGTCGTGTGCACGGAAGCGCATCGGGCCGCCGTCCTGGACGGCGGTCTCGCACCGATCGTCGTCGACGATCCGGAGACCCTGCGGGCGGTCGCTGAGTCCGCTCGGCTGTCGATCGGTGCCATGGCGGACGACGTCGCGTACGTGATGTACACGTCGGGCTCGACGGGCATGCCCAAGGGTGTCGCGGTGTCGCACGGGAACGTCGCCGCCCTGGTCGGTGAGCCGGGCTGGGACGTCGGCCCCGGCGACGCGGTGCTCATGCACGCTTCGCACGCTTTCGACATCTCCCTGTTCGAACTGTGGGTGCCGCTGGTCTCGGGCGCCCGGGTGGTGCTCGCCGGATCGGGTGCGGTGGACGGCGAGGCGCTGGCCGGCTACGTGGCGGGCGGCGTCACGGCCGCTCACCTGACGGCCGGGAGCTTCCGGGTGCTGGCGGAGGAGGCGCCGGAGTCGGTCACCGGGCTGCGCGAGGTGCTGACCGGTGGTGACGCGGTGCCGCCCGCGGCGGTCGAGCGGGTGCGGCGGACCTGCCCGGACGTACGGGTGCGGCATCTCTACGGGCCCACCGAGGCCACGCTGTGCGCGACGTGGTGGGTACTGGAACCCGGCGACGAAGTGGGGTCGGTGCTGCCGATCGGCCGTCCGCTCGCGGGACGGCGGGTCTATGTCCTCGACGCCTTCCTGCGGCCGGTACCAGCGGGCTTGCCTGGCGAGCTGTACGTCGCCGGAGCCGGTGTGGCGCAGGGCTATCTGGGCCGTTCGACGCTGACGGCCGAGCGCTTCGTCGCGGATCCGTTCGTGCCCGGCGGGCGGATGTACCGCACCGGAGACCTCGCGTCCTGGACGGAGAACGGCACGCTGGCGTTCGCCGGCCGCGCCGACGACCAGGTGAAGATCCGCGGCTACCGGGTGGAGCCCGGGGAGATCGAGGTCGCGCTCGGCCGCCTGCCCGGGGTCGCCCAGGCAGTGGTGATCGCCCGTGGTGAGCAGTTGATCGGGTACGCCGTCCCCGAAGCGGGGCAGGATCTCGACCCGGCGAGCCTGAGCGGCCGGCTCGCCGAGACGCTGCCCGAGTTCATGGTCCCGGCCGCGATCCTGGTGCTGGACGAACTTCCGCTGACCGTCAACGGCAAGGTGGACCGGCAGACGCTCCCCGAGCCGGACTTCTCCTCGAAGGCGGCGGGCCGCGAACCCGCGACCGAGGACGAACGAGTCCTTTGTGGAGTGTTCGCCGACGTCTTGGGGCTGGAGCGGGTCGGTGTCGAGGACAGCTTCTTCGAGCTGGGTGGCGACTCGATCTCGTCGATGCAGGTGGCCGCCCGCGCCAGGCGCGAGGGGATCTCTCTGACGCCGCGGCTGGTCTTCGAGCACCGGACGCCCGAACGGCTGGCGGCGCTGGCCAAGGAAGCACCGGCGCGGCCCTCCACAGTGGATACAGGGGACACAGGGGTCGGCGAGATCCCGATGACGCCGGTGATGCTCGCCCTCGGGGACAACGCCGTCCGCCCCGGCTTCGCGCAGGCACGGGTCATCGTCACCCCTGCGGAATTCGACAAGAACAAGCTCGTCAAGGCCGTGCAGGCGTTGCTGGACACGCACGATCTGCTGCGGGCGCGGGTGGAGTCGGGGCGGCTGATCGTGCCCGAGCCGGGTGCGGTGGACGCGGCCGCCCTCGTCACCCGGGTGGTGGAAGAGGACCTGGATGAGGCCGCCGAACGCGAGGTCCGGACGGCGACGGCCGCGCTGGACCCGGCGGCCGGGGCGATGCTGCGCGTGGTGTGGATCGACTCACCTGATACCGGGCAGGGGCGGCTCGCGCTGGTGGCGCATCACCTGGCCGTCGACGCGGTCTCGTGGGGAATCCTGCTGCCGGATCTGCGCTCGGCCTACGAAGACGCGGCGCTCGAACCCGTGGTGACGCCCTACCGGCAGTGGGCGCGGCGGCTGACCGAGCAGGCGCGTGACGAGCGCACCGTGGCCGAAACCGAACGCTGGATCGCCCTCCTCGACGGCGCGGAACCGGCCGTGGAACCGAGCCCGGGCGAGACGCACTCGTGGTCGGCGACGGTGTCCGGCGACGCGGCGAACGACCTGCTGACCCGGCTGCCGAACGCCTTCCACTGCGGGATCCAGGACGTCCTGCTGGCGGGTCTGGCGGGCGCGGTGACGCGGCTGCGCGGGAGCGGCGCGCTGCTGGTGGACGTCGAAGGCCACGGCCGCGAGGCCGCCGACGGCGAAGACCTGCTGCGCACCGTGGGCTGGTTCACCAGCGTGCACCCGGTCCGCTTCGACGTCTCGGCGGGGGACCTGCTGAAGACCGCCAAGGAACAGATCCGCGCGGTTCCCGGTGACGGGCTCGGTTACGGGCTCCTGCGGTATCTCAACCCCGACACCGGTGCCAGGCTCGCGGAGCTGCCGTCCGCGCAGATCGGCTTCAACTATCTCGGCCGGACAAGCCTTTCCGCCAAGGACCCGGCGTGGCAGCCGGCGGGTGAGGGGCCGCTCGGTGGTGGCCCGGACATGATCCTGGCCCACCCCGTGGAGGTCGGCGCGGAGGTCCAGGACACGCCGGACGGGCCCCGGCTGGGGCTTGCCATCGACGGCCGGGACGTCGACCCCGCCACGGTGGAACGCCTCGGGGAGGCCTGGCTGGCGACGCTGAACGCGCTCGCCGCCGATTCCGCCGCCGGTGGGCACACGCCGTCCGACTTCGCGCTCGTCGAGCTGGCGCAGCAGGACGTGACCGAGCTGGAAGCCGCGACGCCGGGGCTGACCGACATCTGGCCGCTTTCGCCGCTGCAGGAAGGCATGCTCTTCGAGCGGGCCGTCGCCGACGACGGTGTCGACGTCTACCAGAGCCAGCGGATCCTCGACCTCGACGGGCCGCTCGACGCCGAGCGGCTGCGCGCCGCGTGGAACCAGGTGGTCGCCCGGCACGAGACGCTGCGGACGGGTTTCCACCAGTTGGCCTCCGGCGAATCGGTGCAGGTCGTCGCCGCCGAGGCGGAAATCCCATGGCGCACGGTCGATCTGTCGCACGTCGGGGAAGCGGACGCGGCCGCGGAGATCGAACGCCTGCTCGCCGAAGACCAGGCAGAGCGCTTCGACGTGACCAAGGCGCCGCTGCTCCGGCTGATGCTGATCAAGCTGAGCCCGGTGCGGCACCGGTTCGTGCTGACGTCGCACCACGTGCTCCTCGACGGCTGGTCCACGCCGCTCGTCCTGGGTGAGGTGTCGATCGCGTACGCGGGCGGGCAAGCGCCGTCGAAGACACCGTCCTATCGGGACTATCTGACGTGGCTGAGCCGCCAGGACGTCGAGGCGACGCAGGCGGCGTGGCGGACGGAACTCGCCGGTTCCGACGAGCCGACCGTGGTGGACGCCGACGCGGACAAGGCGATGGTCGTGCCGGGTGAGCACGCGGAATCGGTGTCCGAGGCGGCGACGCGGGCGCTCACCGGTTTCGCCCGCGGTCACGGCCTGACGCTGAGCACGATCGTGCAGGGCGCGTGGGCGCTGGTGCTGTCGCGGCTCGCGGGCCGGACGGACGTCGTGTTCGGGACGGTGGTCTCCGGCCGCCCGGCGGACGTGCCGGACGTGGAACAGATGGTGGGGATGTTCATCAACACCGTCCCGGTCCGCGTGCGGCTCGACGGCGACCTGCCGGTGCTGGAAATGCTCCAGGACCTGCAGGCCCGGCAGTCCGCGTTGACCGAGCACCAGTACCTGGGGCTGTCGCAGGTGCAGCGCGCGGCGGGTTCGGGCGCGGTCTTCGACACCATCGTGATGATCGAGAACTACCCGCACGACGCCGACGGTCTCGGCGACGACGGCGGTGTTTCGATCAGCTCGGTCGAGACCAGGACCGGCACCGGTTACCCGCTGACCATGAGCGTTTCGCCCGGGAAGAGCCTGCAGATCCGTGTGGCGTACCGGCCCGACCGGGTCGAGGCGGGAACGGCGGCCGAGGTCGCCCGGCAGGTCGTGCGGGTGCTGGAGCGGGTGTCGGCGGAGGCCTCGCTTCCCGTGGGACGCCTCGGCGTGACCAGCGAACCGGCACGCGAATCCGTGGTGCGGCGGTGGAACGCGACAGGCGAGGCGACGACGGGGGTCACGGTGCCCGAGCTGTTCCGGCGCCGGGCCGCGGAATCCCCGGACGCGGTGGCGGTCGTCGATGGCGACCGCACGCTGTCCTACGCCGAACTCGACCGGGAATCCGACGGGCTGGCCGGATATCTGGCCGCGCGCGGGGTGCGGCGCGGTGACCGCGTCGGCATCGTGATGGAACGTGGTGTGGATCTGATCGTCGCCCTGCTCGCGGTCTGGAAGGCCGGTGCGGCGCAGGTTCCGGTGAACGTGGACTACCCCGCCGAACGGATCGAGCGGATGCTGGCCGATTCCGGTGCCGCGCTGGCGATCTGCGTGGCGGCGAGCCGCGACTCGGTGCCGGACGGCGTCGAGCCGGTCGTCGTGGGCGCGACGGAGCACGAGGTGCCGCCGGTCACCGTCGGCGCGCACGACACGGCCTACGTGATGTACACGTCGGGATCGACCGGCGTGCCGAAGGGTGTTTCGGTGCCGCACGGCAGTGTCGCGGCGCTCGCGGGGGACCCGGGCTGGTCGCAGGCGCCGGGGGATCGGGTGCTGCTGCACGCTTCCCACGCGTTCGACGCGTCGCTGGTCGAGATCTGGGTGCCGCTGGTGAGCGGAGCCGCCGTGGTCGTCGCGGAACCGGGTGCGGTCGACGCGCAGCGGGTGCGGGAAGCGGTCGAACGCGGGGTCACCACGATCCACCTGACGGCAGGCACTTTCCGGGTGGTGGCCGAGGAAGCGCCGGAATCCTTCATCGGGCTGCGGGAGATCCTGACCGGTGGCGACGCGGTGCCGCTCGCCTCGGTCGAGCGGATGCGCCGCGCTTGCCCGGACGTTCGGTTCCGGCAGCTGTACGGCCCCACCGAAATCACGCTGTGCGCCACGTGGCTTGTCCTCGAACCCGGTGCGGAGACGGGCGACGTCCTGCCGATCGGCGGACCGCTGGCCGGACGGCAGGCGTACGTGCTCGACGCGTTCCTGCAGCCGGTGGCGCCGGGCGTGACCGGCGAGCTGTACCTCGCCGGTGCCGGTCTGGCGCACGGCTATCTGGGCGCCGCCAGCGCGACCGCGCAGCGGTTCATCGCGAGCCCGTTCGCGACCGGCGAGCGCATGTACCGCACCGGCGACCTCGCGCGCTGGACCGACGACGGCGAACTGCTGTTCGGCGGCCGGGTCGACTCCCAGGTGAAGATCCGCGGCTACCGCGTCGAACCGGGCGAGATCGAGGCGGCGCTGACCGCACTGCCCGACGTCGCGCAGGCGGTCGTGGTGGCGCGGGAAGAACGTCCTGGCGAGAAGCGGCTGATCGCCTACGTCACCGCGGAATCGGGACTGGAATCCGAAGCGATCCGCACCCGGCTCGCGGAGCGGCTGCCGGAGTTCATGGTGCCCGCGGTGGTGCTGGTGCTGGACACCTTCCCGTTGACCCTCAACGGAAAGATCGACCGCGCCGCCCTGCCCGCCCCCGAATTCACCGGGAAACCGGCCGGTCGTGAACCGCGGACCGAGGCCGAGCGTGTCATGACCGATCTCTTCGCCGAAATCCTCGGCCTGGACCGGGTCGGCGCGGACGACAGCTTCTTCGAACTGGGCGGCGACTCGATCCTGTCGATGCGGCTGGCCGCCCGCGCCCGGCGCGAGGACTTCGTCTTCGGTGCCAAGCAGGTCTTCGAACAGAAGACCCCCGCGGGTCTCGCGGCGGTCGCCGAGCGCGGCGTGCAGGAGGCCGAGGTCACCGACGGTGTCGGCGAGGTGCCGTGGACGCCGGTCGTGCGGGCGCTGCTCGAACGCGATCCCGGTGCGATGTCGCGGGGCGCGCTGGCGCAGTGGGTGACGGCGGGCGTCCCCGGCGACCTGACGGAGCCGAAGCTGACGGCCGGTCTGCGCGCGGTGATCGACACCCACGACCTGCTGCGGAGCCAGGTGATCGATTCCCGCCTGGTCGTGGCGGAACGCGGATCCGTCGACGCGGCGCCGCTGCTTCAGCGGGTCGAGGCCGGAGACGGTGACCTCGACGAAATCGCGGAGCGTCACGCGCACGAGGCCGCCGGACGGCTCGACCCCGTCGCGGGCGTGATGCTCCAGGCCGTTTGGGTGGACGCGGGATCCGAGGGGCGGCTCGTGCTGGCCGCCCATCACCTCGCGGTCGACGTGGTGTCGTGGCGTGTCCTGCTGGCGGATCTGCAAGCGGCCTGCGAGGAACCGGTGCTCGATCCGCCGCCCGTTTCGTTCCGGCGCTGGGCGCGGACGCTGGCCGGCCAGGCGGCGTCGCGGACCGGGGAACTGGAGCTGTGGAGGGGAATCCTCGACGGCGCGCAGGCGCGGGTCGGCGAACTCGACCCTCAGCGCGACACCATCGCCACGTCGGGGCGCAAGTCGTGGACCCTGCCGCGGGATCGCGCGAGCGTGCTCGTCGAGAAGACCACCACGGCCTTCCACTGCGGCGTCCACGAGGTACTGCTGGCGACCCTCGCCGGTGCGGTCACTCAGTGGCGTGGGGGCACCGCCGTCGTGGTGGACGTCGAAGGCCACGGCCGTGAGCCCCTCGACGGGATGGACTTGTCGCGGACGCTCGGCTGGTTCACCGATGTCCATCCGCTGAGGTTGGACACCGCCGAGGCGGACACGCCTGGCCGGTTGCTGAAGCAGGTCAAGGAGAACGTGCGAGCGGTGCCCGACGGCGGGCTCGGCTACGGGATGCTGCGGTATCTCGACCCGGAGACCGGGAAGGCGCTGGCGGCGCTGCCGTCGCCGGAGATCGGCTTCAACTACCTCGGGCGGTTCTCGGCCCGGCCCGAAGGCGAGGCGGAACCCTGGCAGCTGGCCGGGACCATCGGCGGCACGGCGGAGGACGACCTGCCGCTGCGGCACGCCGTCGAGATCGACGCGGTCGTGCTCGACGGTGAGTTCTCGCTGACTCTGACCTGGGCGGAACGCCTGCTCACGGAGGCCGACGCGGAGGCGCTCGGCCAGGCGTGGCTGGACATGCTGACCGGGCTCGCCCGCCACACCGAGGGCGGCGCGGGCGGACACACGCCGTCGGACTTCCCGCTGATTTCGCTGACGCAGCAGGAAGTGACGGACGTGGAAGCCCTCGTCCCGAGCCTGGACGACATCTGGCCGCTTTCCCCGCTGCAGGAAGGGTTGCTGTTCCACGCGGTGGACGAGCGTGGCCCGGACGTCTACGCCGGTATCCGCGACATCATCCTCGACGGGCCGCTGGACGTCGCCCGGTTCCGCGCGTCGTGGCAGACCCTGCTCGACCGGCATCCCGCGCTGCGGGCGGGTTTCCACCGCCTCGGCTCCGGGACCGCCGTCCAGGCCGTCGTCCGCGACGTCCCGGTGCCGTGGCGGGAAACCGATCTGTCGCACTTGCCCGAGGACGAGGCGCTGGCGGAATTCGAGCGGCTCGCGGCGGAATCCCACGCCGAGCGGTTCGATCTGGCGAAGGCGCCGCTGCTGCATCTGCATCTGGTGCGGTTCACCGACCGCAGGCACCGGCTGGTGCTCCGGTCGCACCACATCTCGGCCGACGGCTGGTCGCTTCCGGTGTTCCTCGGCGAGGTGATGGCGGCGTACGAAGACGGTCGGTCGCTTCCCACACCGACGTCGTACCGGGAGTACCTCGCCTGGCTTTCCCGCCAGGACAAGGCGGCCGCGAAAGAGGCGTGGCGGACCGAACTCGCCGGGCTCGACGAGGCGACCCACGTGGTGCCGCCGGACACGATCGCCGTGCCCATCGAGCCGGACCGTGTCCGCTTCGAGCTCGACGCCGGCCTCAGCGGCCGCCTGATGGAGTTCACCCGGCGTCACGGCGTCACGACGAACACGCTTTTCCAAGGCGTGTGGGCGCTTCTGCTGGCCAGGCTGACCGGACGCGACGACGTCGTCTTCGGGACCACGGTGGCCGGGCGGCCGGTCGAGATCCCCGGGGTCGAATCCGCGGTCGGCCTGTTCATGAACATGCTGCCGGTCCGGGCGCGGCTCACCGGCGCCCAGCCGTTCCTGGAGATGCTGGCCGATCTGCAGGCACGCCAGGTCGCGCTGATGCCGCACCAGCACGTCGGGCTGACCGAGATCAACCAGCTCGCCGGTCCCGGCGCGGCCTTCGACACGATCGTGGTGTTCGAGAACTATCCGCCGCCGCCCCCGCCGTCCGACGACCCCGACGTCCTCGCCCTGCGTCCGGCGGGGATCCCGGACGACACCGGGCACTATCCGTTGTCCATCCGCGCTTCCGAAGGCGGTGGCGTCCACGGTGAGGTCATCTACCGGCCGGACGTGTTCGACCGGACGCGGATCGAGGAGATCGTCGCTTCGATCATCCGGGCGCTCGACCAGGTGGTCACCGAACCGCGGATCCCCGTCGGCCGGGTCGCTCTGATCGGGCCCGAGCAGCGGCGTCTGGTGATCGAGGAGTGGAACCGGACCGAGGTGCCGTTCGAGGCCGAGGCCCTGCCGGTGCTGTTCCGCCGTCAGGTGGAGCGGTCGCGCGACGCGGTGGCGATCGAGGACGCGAAGCGGACCCTGACCTACGGCGAACTGCTCGGCGAGGTCGAGACGCTGGCGCGGTTGCTCGTCGGGCTGGGTGTCCGGCGGGAGACCCGGGTCGGCGTGCTGGTCGAACGGTCGGCCGAACTCGTGGTGACCATGATGGGTGTGACGTTCGCCGGCGGGGCGTTCGTCCCGGTCGACCCGGACTATCCGGCCGAGCGCATCGAGCTGATGCTGACCAGTTCGGCGCCGCAGGTCCTGGTGTGCACGTCGGCTACCCGGGCGGTCGTTCCGGCGAAGTTCGCCGGCGAGATCCTGCTGCTGGACGACCTTCCCGCCGCGGATCCGTCGGTCGTGCTGCCGCCGGTGAAGACGACCGACGCGGCGTACGTGATCTACACGTCCGGGTCGACAGGGGTGCCGAAGGGCGTCCAGGTCACCCACTCCGGGCTCGGGAACCTGGCGACCGCGCATATCGAACGCCTTGGTGTGACGGCGTCCTCGCGGGTGCTGCAGTTGTCCGCGATCGGCTTCGACGCCATCGTCTCCGAGCTGTACATGTCCCTGCTGGCCGGTGCGACCCTCGTGCTGGCCGACGCGGAGAGCATGCCGCCGCGGGCGACCCTCGGCGACGCGTTGCGGCAGTGGAGGATCACGCATCTCACGGTGTCGCCGAGCGTGCTGGCGGTCGAGGAAGACCTACCGGACACGCTGCGCGGCGTGCTGACCGGCGGCGAGGTGTGCACTCCCGCGCTGGTCGACCGCTGGTCGCCGGGGCGCCGGTTCATCAACGCCTACGGTCCCACCGAGACGACGATCTGCTCGACCATGAGCGCCCCGTTGTCGCCGGGACACGAGGTCGTCCCGCTCGGCGGCCCGATCCGGAACGTGAAGCACTACATCCTCGACGCGTACCTGCAGCCGGTGCCGCCGGGCGTGGCGGGCGAGCTGTACATCGCCGGTGCCGGACTCGCCCGCGGGTATCTCGGGCGGCCGGGTCTGACGTCGGAACGGTTCGTCGCCGACCCGTTCACGCCGGGCGAGCGCATGTACCGCTCCGGCGACCGGTTCCGCTGGGATCCCGACGGCGAGCTGATCTTCGTCGGCCGGGTCGACGCGCAGGTCAAGGTGCGCGGCTATCGGGTCGAGCCCGCGGAGATCGAGAACGTGCTGGCCGAACATCCGGGCGTCGCGCAGGTCGCGGTCGCCGTGCACCGCGACGGGCCGGGCGACAAACGGCTGGTGGCCTACGTCGTGCCCGCGGACGAGGCCGACGTTTCGCTTACCTCGGTGCTGCGCGAGATGGCGGCCGCACGGCTGCCGGAGTACATGATGCCCGCGGCGTTCGTGGCGCTGGAGAAGATGCCGCTCACCCCGAACGGCAAGCTCGACCACCGAGCGCTCCAGGCACCCGACTTCTCCGGCCTGTCCTCCGGCCGCGACCCGCGCACGGCCATGGAGGCGAAGCTGTGCGAGCTGTTCGCGGAGGTGCTCGGCCTGGAGCAGGTCGGGCCCGACGACAGCTTCTTCGAACTCGGCGGCGATTCGATCATCTCGATGCAGCTGTCGGCCCGCGCCCGCCGCGAAGGGCTGGAACTGAGCCCGTGGCAGGTGTTCGAAGAGAAGACACCGGAACGGCTGGCGACGCTCGTCAAGGAGATCCCGCCCGAAGGCGAGACCGCCTCGGAGCCGGAGCCGGAGTCCGCAGGGGGTTCGCTTGTGGCGCTTTCCCCGGATCAGTTGGAACAGCTTGAGGCCGGGTTCTCGTGAGTGGTTAGGACGGTTCTAACCGTCCTAACCACTCACGAGCCCAACGCGAACGCGAGTTCACTCACCCACTTCACCAAGGAGCAGATCGTGACCGTTGACGACACTCGCGCGAAACCGCGTTCCAGCGTGGAGGACGTCTGGCCTCTTTCCCCGCTGCAGGAGGGAATGCTCTATCACACCGCCCTCGACGACGAGGGGCACGACACCTACACCGTGCAGACCGTCTACGGCATCGACGGCCCGCTCGACGCCGCGCTGCTGAGGGCGTCGTGGCAGGCGCTCGTCGACCGGCATGCCGCGCTGCGGGCCTGTTTCCGTTACGTCAGCGGCGCGCAGATGGTGCAGGTCATCACCCGGGACGCGCAGATCCCTTGGCGCGAAACGGATCTCACCGGGCTGCCGGAGGAGATCCTCGAAAGCGAAGTGGACCGGCTGGCCGCGGACGAGCTGGCCGAGCGGCTCCGCATCGAGGTGGCGCCGCTGATGAAGCTGCACCTGATCCGGCTCGGCCCGGACCGTCACCGGCTGGTGCACACGCTGCACCACGTTCTGACCGACGGCTGGTCGATGCCGATCATCCACCGCGAACTCGCCGCGATCTACGCCGCGGGCGGGGACGCGTCCGGGCTGCCGCCCACGGTGTCCTATCGGGACTATCTCGCCTGGCTCGGCAAGCAGGACAAGGAAATCGCCCGCGCGGCCTGGCGCGAGGAGTTCGCCGGGGTCGACACGCCCACCGCGGTCGCGCCCGCCGATCCCGGCCGGGTGCCGGAGATCGACACCACGATCGTCGAGCTGTCCACGGAACTCACCGACGGGCTGGCGAATCTGGCCCGCGGGCACGATCTCACGCTGAACACCGTCGTGCAGGGCGCATGGGCCGTCGTGCTGTCGCAGCTCGCCGGCCGCACCGACGTGGTGTTCGGCGCGACCGCTTCGGGCCGTCCCGCCGAACTTGCCGGTGTCGAATCGATGGTCGGCCAGCTGCTCAACACTCTGCCGGTGCGGGTGCGGCTCGACGGCGCGAAACGGGCGGTCGACCTGTTCGCCGAACTACAGCGCGACCAGTCCGCGCTCATGGCGCACCAGCACCTCGGCCTGCAGGACGTGCAGGCCGTGGTCGGCCCCGGCGCGGTGTTCGACACGCTTGTCATCTACGAGAACTTCCCCCGCAAGGGACTCGGCCAGGCGCACGACGGCCTGACGCTGCGTCCGGTCAAGCGGGGACGCAATTCCTCGCACTATCCGTTCACCCTGGTCACCGGTCCGGGTGAGCAGATGCCGCTCATCCTCGACTACGACCGCAGCCTGTTCGACGAAAAGGCCGCCGGGTCGGTCGTCGGCGCGCTCGCCCGCGTGCTGGAGCGGCTGGTCGCCGAACCCGACGTCCTCGTCGGCCGGTTGACGCTGCTGAGCGAGGCCGAACGCGCCTTGGTGGTGCACGAATTCAACGCGACCGAGGGGCCCGTGCCGGGCGACTCCGTCGTCGAACTGTTCGCGCGGCGGGTGGCCGAGGCGCCCGAGGCGGTGGCGATCACCGATGCCGCGGGCGCGGATCTCACCTACGCCGCTCTTGACCAGGCTTCGAACCGGCTGGCCGCGTATCTCGCAGCCCGTGGTGTCGGCCGCGGTGACCGTGTCGGCGTGGCGATGGAGCGGTCGCCGGAGCTGCTCATCGCGTTCCTGGCGATCTGGAAGGCGGGAGCCGCGTACGTCCCGGTGGACGTCGAGTACCCGGCCGAGCGGATCGCGTTCATCCTCGACGACTCCGCGGTCTCGGTCGTGGTGTGCACGCAGGCCACCAGTGGCGTCGTGCCGAAGGACACGATCGTCCTCGATGCCCCGGAAACGCGGGCCGCCATCGACGCTTTCGCCGATACTGCACCGGGATTCCGGCCGAGCGCGGACGATCTGGCGTACGTCATGTACACCTCCGGCTCCACCGGCCTGCCCAAGGGCGTGGGAATCCCGCACGGTGGCGTGGCGGGGCTGGCCGGCGATCAGGGCTGGCAGATCGGCCCCGGTGACGGCGTCCTCATGCACGCGACGCACGTCTTCGACCCTTCGCTGTACGCGATGTGGGTGCCGCTTTCGACGGGTGCCCGCGTCCTGCTCACCGAGCCGGGCGTGCTCGACGCGGCCGGGGTGCGGCAGGCCGTCGCCCGCGGCGCGAACTACGTCCACCTCACCGCCGGTACCTTCCGCGCGCTCGCGGAGACGTCGCCGGAATGCTTCGACGGCTTGGTCGAAATCGGCACCGGCGGCGACGTCGTTCCCGCGCAGTCCGTGGAGAACCTGCGGCGCGCCCAGCCGAATCTGCGGGTGCGCAACACCTACGGGCCGACCGAGACCACCCTGTGCGCGACGTGGCTCCCGATCGAACCCGGCGACGTCGTCGACCGGGAACTGCCGATCGGTCACCCCATGACGAACCGCCGGATCTACATCCTCGACGCCTTCCTGCGGCCGGTCGCGCCAGGTGTGGCCGGCGAGCTGTACATCGCGGGAACGGGGCTGGCGCGCGGATATCTCGACAGCCCGGGCCTGACGTCCGAGCGCTTCGTGGCGTGCCCGTTCCTCCCCGGCGAGCGCATGTACCGCACCGGCGACCTGGCGCGCTGGACCCGCGACGGCGAGGTCGTGTTCCTCGAACGCGCCGACGACCAGGTGAAGATCCGCGGCTACCGAGTCGAACTGGGCGAGGTCGAATCCGTGCTGGCGGCCCAGCCGGGCGTGGTCGAGGCCGTCGTCATGGCGCGCGAGGACCAGCCGGGGGAGAAGCGGCTGGTCGGGTACTTCGTCTCCGACGGCGGTGACGCGGGCCCGGAGGAGATCAAGCGCCAGATGGGTCTCGTGCTGCCCGCGTACATGGTCCCGATGGCGGTCGTCGCCCTGCCCGGCCTTCCGGTCACTCCCAACGGAAAGGTCGACCGCCGGGCTTTGCCTGCCCCGGATCTCGCGGGCCGCGCGTCGGAGAAGGCGCCGGACAGCGAATCCGAGAAGGTGCTCTGCGACCTGTTCTCCGAGATCCTCGGCGTCGACAACGTGGGCGTCGACGACGCCTTCCACGACCTCGGCGGCAGTTCCGCGCTGGCGATGCGGCTCATCGCGCGAATCCGCGAGGTGATCGGCGTGGATCTGCCCATCCGGCAGCTGTTCTCCTCGCCGACGCCCGCCGGTGTCGCGCGGGCGCTCGCCGCGAAGTCCCGTCCCGCGCTGGAGCCCGCCGAGCGGCCCGAGCGGATTCCGCTCACCGCCCGGCAGCTGCGTGCCTGGCTGCTGGCCAGCCCCGGCGAGGAGACCGCCGCTCTGCACATCTCGGTCGCGCTGCGCCTGCGCGGCAGGCTGGACGTGTCCGCGCTGGCGGCGGCGCTCGGCGACGTCGCGACCCGGCACGAGGTGCTGCGCACGACGTTCCCCGGAGACGCGCAGAACGTCCGGCAGCTCGTCCACGAACCCGCGGCCATCGAGCTGACGCCGGTGCCCGCCACCGAGGAGGAGCTTCCCGGCCTGCTCGCCGGACTGCGCGCGTCGGTCTTCGACCTCACTCGTGAGGTGCCGTGGCGCTGCGATCTGTTCGCGCTGGCGGAGAAGGAACACGTGCTGCACCTGCGGCTGCACCGGATCCTCGCCGACGACGACTCGCTCGACGTGTTCTTCCGCGACCTGGCGGCCGCGTACGGCGCGCGGCGTTCGGGCCGGGTCCCGGAACGCGCGCCGCTGGCGCTGCAGTTCGCCGACTACGCGATCTGGGAGCAGCGGCTCCTCGCGGACGAGGACGAACAGGGCAGCCTGATCAACGAACAGGTCGTCTTCTGGCGGGACACCCTCACCGGGATCGAAGGCGAGACGGTGCTCCCGGTCGACCGGCCGCGTCCGGCAGTTCCGTCGCGGCAGGCGGGCACGGTCTCGCTGCGGCTGGGCGCCGAACCGTACGACCGGCTGACCGAAGCGGTGGAAAGGCTTGGCGCGGAAACGATCCACGTCGTGCATGCCGGGCTCGCCATGCTGCTGAGCAGATTCGGCGCGGGTGAAGACCTCGTGATCGGGACGAAGCTGGCGCGGGACGAGGACCTCATCGATCTCGAACCGATGATCGGGCCGTTCGCCCGGCCACTGGCCCTGCGCACGGATCTCTCCGGCGACCCGACCTTCCTCGAGGTCGTCACGCGGGTGCAGGAGGCCGTCCGGGGTGCGCGTCAGCAGCTGGACGTGCCGTTCGAGCGGATCGTCGACCTGCTGGATCTGCCCGCCTCGCTGTCCCGCCACCCCGTGTTCCAGGTGGGGCTGGAGGTCGACGAGGAGGACATCGGCGCGTGGGACGCGGCGGAACTGCCCGCCCTGCGCACCAGCGTCGAACCCGGCGGAACCGAGGCCACGGAACTGGATCTGGCGTTCAAGCTCACCGAGCGGCTCGACGAGGACGACAACGAGGACGGTCTCGAAGGCACTCTTCGGTATGCCGCGGACCTTTTCGACGAAGCCACGGCGGAATCGGTCGCGCGGCGGCTGGTCCACGTCCTGGAGCAGGTCGCGGAGGATCCCCAGCGGCGGATCAGCGAGCTGGACCTCTTCCTCGACGAGACCGAACGCGGCCGTCCGGCGATCGCGCCGGCGCGGTGGGCGGGCGAGGTGCCTTCGGTGGTCGCGGAGCTGGGCCCGCTCGGCGCGCTGGTGCTCGACGGCCAGAAGCGACCTGTCGCCCCGGGCGTCGTCGGCGACCTCTACGTCACCGGACCGGTGGTGGACGAGGGCAAGACGGGTGAGCCCTGCCTGTTCGGCGAGCCGGGGCACCGGATGCTGAACACCGGCCTGCTCGCCCGCAAGACCCCGGCCAAGACCCTGATCGTGGTGGGGGAGCGGCGGCGCACGAGCACCTCGGTGAAGACGGGCGACTACGAGATCCTGCTGCCGCTGCAGGCGGGCGGCGACCGGCCGCCGCTGTTCTGCGTGCACGCGAGCGGCGGGCTCAGCTGGAACTACGGGCCGCTGCTGCGGCATCTTCCCGCGAACCAGCCGGTCTACGGCGTGCAGGCACGCGGCCTCGCGCGGACCGAACGCCTGCCCGAGAGCGTCGAAGAGATGGCGGCCGACTACCTCGCGCATATCCGTGCCGTGCAGCCGACCGGGCCGTATCACCTGCTCGGCTGGTCGCTCGGCGGCCGGATCGCGCAGGCGATGGCCGCGATGCTCGAAGCCGACGGGGAAGAACTCGGCCTGCTCGCGCTGCTCGACGCCTACCCCGTCTACATGGGACGGAACGCGACCGGCACGGTGACCGAAGAGGCCGCGCGCGACGAAGACGGCCTGCAGAAACGAAAGCAGCAGGATCTGGAGCTGGCGGGCGGAATGGTCCAGGGCCCCGGTGCCCGGGAACGGCTGGAAGCGGTCATGAAGAACCTCTGGAAGGTGGGGCCGCAGCACACGGCGTCGCCGTTCAACGGCGACATCCTGCTGTTCGTCGCCTCGGAGGACCGGCCGGCGCACCTGCCCGTGTCGGAGGCCGTCGCCGGCTGGAAGGACTTCACCAGCGGCACGATCGAACACCACGAGATCCCGACCAACCATTACGACATGGTGCAACCCGCGGCGTTGGTCCAGATTGGATCCATCGTCGCCGAGAAGCTCCGGCCGCGGCCGGGCGCCTGAAAGGAAAAGCGATCATGAGCAACCCCTTTGACAACGAAGACGGTTCCTTTTTGGTGCTGGTGAACGACGAGGGCCAGCACTCGCTCTGGCCGACGTTCGCCGAGGTGCCCGCCGGCTGGACCCGCGTCCACGGCGAGGCCTCGCGCCAGGAATGCCTCGCCTACGTCGAGGAGAACTGGACCGACCTGCGGCCGAAGAGCCTGATCGCCGAAGTCAACGGCTGAGCGAGGGTGTCCAGCCGCTCAAACCGGGCGGTTGGACGAGCTCGGCGAGGGGGACTTTCCCCGCATAACACGTGGCGAAGGGCGCTTTCCCTGCATCGCATGCGGGGGAAGGGCCCTTCGCCCAGATCCGGACGGTTGGACGAACTCGACGCCCGTCCGCCCAAGCCGAGAACATCATTCCCGCGCGCGACGGCCGGTTGAGGCGAAAGGAACTGCCGTGTTCGAGGAGCTCAACGTCGTCAAGGGCCTGGAAATCCACCGGAGGAACCGCTTCGATCCGGGGGCGGAACTCCTGTCCCTGATGGCCGAAGGTCCCATCTCCGCCCTGGGCACCGAGGAAGACGGTGAACGGCGAACGGCGTGGCTCGCCACCGGATACGACGAGGTCCGCCAGGTCCTCAGCTCGGACAAGTTCAGCGCGCGCCTGATCTACGGCGGGACCGCGGCAGGTATCGCCTGGCCCGGGTTCCTCACCCACTACGACCCGCCGGACCACACGCGCCTGCGCCGCCTGGTCACCCCGCCGTTCACCATGCGGCGGATGAAGGATTTCCGCCCCGAGGTCTCGCAGATCGTCGAGGACGCCTTGGACACCATCGAGGACATGGGCGGCCCGGTGGATTTCGTCCCGCATTTCGGCTGGGCGATCGCCACGACGGCGACCTGCGACTTCCTCGGCATCCCGCGGGACGACCAGGCGGATCTGTCCCGCACGCTGCACGCCAGCCGGACCGAACGGACCGACAAACGGCGCAACGCGGCGGGCAACAAGTACATGCAGTACATGAACAAGGCCGTCGCCCGCGTTCGTCGCGATCCCGGAGACGACCTGTTCGGCGTCGTGGTGCGAGAACATGGCGACGAGATCACCGACGCGGAGCTGGCCGGGGTGGCCGCGTTCATCATGGGTGCCGGTGGCGACCAGGTCGCCCGGTTCCTCGCGGCGGGCGCGTTGCTGATGGCCGACTTCCCGGAGCAGTTCGACATCCTGCGGGAGCGGCCGGACACGATCCCGGACTGGCTGGAGGAGCTGAACCGGTACCTCACCACCGACGAGAAGCTCCACCCGCGTATCGCGAAGGAGGACGTGACGATCGGCGGCCGTCTCGTCAAGGCCGGTGACACCGTCACGTGTTCCCTGCTCGGGGCGAACCGGGCGAAGTTCCCCGCCCCGGACGACGAATTCGACATCACCCGGGAGAAGTCGCCGCATGTCTCGTTCGGGCACGGGATCCACCACTGCCTCGGCAGGCCGCTGGCGGAGATGGTGTTCCGGAAGGCGATTCCCGCGCTGGCACGGCGTTTTCCCAAGCTGAGGCTCGCCGAGCCCGATCGCAAGCTCAAGTTCGGACCACCACCGTTCGACGTGGAAGCCCTGCCGCTCGACTGGTAACGCCAGAAAGCCTGAGGAGAATCATGGTAGTTCCCTTGCCGCATCAGCGGATCCGGCTCGATCCGGCGCCGGAGCTCTGGGCGTTGCACCAGGAAGGCCCGCTGCACTCCTACGACACGGAGACCGGGCTGAACGGCCGCCGGCAATGGTTGGTCACCGGATACGACGAGGTGCGCGCGATCCTCGCCGACGCCACGCGGTTCAGCTCGATGCGGCCGGTCGACGACGAGGCGGACCGCGCCCACCTGCCGGGGATCCTGCAGGCCTACGACCCGCCCGACCACACCCGCCTGCGCGGGACGGTGGCCGGGGCGTTCAGCGTCCGGCGGATCGAGCGGTTGCGGCCACGGGTCGAAGAAGTCATCGAAGAGGGCCTCGACGATCTGGAGAGCATGGGCTCGCCGATCGACTTCGTCCGGTACGCGGGCTGGCCCATTCCGGCGCTGATCGCCTGCGAGTTCCTCGGTGTCCCGCGTGACGACCAGGCCGATCTGTCGCGGATGATCCGGGACAGCCGGGAGAGCCGGATCCCCAAGCAGCGGGCCCAGTCGAGCCTCGGTGTCGTCAACTACTGCGAAAAGCTCGCCGCCCGCGAACGCCGCGATCCCGGCGACGAGCTGATCGGCTTCATCGTGCGCGAGCATGGCGACAAGGTCAGCGACGAGGAACTTTCGGGGCTCGCCGAGGCGATCCTGATCGTGGCCGTCGAGCAGATGGCCGCCCAGCTGGCGATGGCGGTGCTCCTGTTCGCGACGAACCCCGCCCAGCTGTCGCTGCTGCGCGAAGGTCCGGAACTCGTGGACAGCGCGACCGAGGAAGTCCTGCGCTTCCCGACGATCGTCGAAGCGCCCTCTCCCCGGACCGCGCTCGTCGACCTGAACATCGCCGGCCACGACATCCACGCCGGCGACGTACTGACCTGTTCGATGCTGGCGGTCAACCGCGCGCTCGGGGACAAATTCGACATCACCCGCGAGAACACCCCGGGGCATCTCGCCTTCGGGCACGGCATCCACCACTGCGTAGGGGCTCCGCTGGCGAGGCTCGAACTGCGGGTGGCGCTGCCGATCCTGGCGCGGCGGTTCCCGGCGCTGAGGCTGGCGGTCCCGGAGGAGGAACTGCGGTTCGTGGCGGGCAAACCCGCCCCGTTCAACATCGAGGAGCTCCCCGTTGAGTGGTGAGGACACGCGTCCGCTGCACATCCGCAGGCAAGACCTCGACCCGGCGGACGAACTGCGCGCCGCCGGGCCGCTGTCGAAGGTCACGGTGGGCACCGGGGCGGACGCCGAAACCATCTGGATGGCCGCGGGACACTCCGTCGTCCGCCAGGTTCTGGGCGACCACAAGCGATTCAGCACCCGGCGCCGGTGGCATGAACAGGACGAAGTCGGTGGGCAGGGCATCTTCCGGCCGCAGGAGCTCGTCGGCAACCTGATGGACTACGACCCGCCCGAGCACACCCGGATGCGGCAGAAGCTGACCCCGGGATTCACGCTGCGGAAGATGCGGCGTATGGAGCCGTACATCGAGCAGATCGTGACGGAACGGCTCGACGTCATGGAGGACGAGGGATCCCCGGCCGACGTGATCGAGCTCGTCGCCGACGAGGTGCCGGGAGCCGTGCTGTGCGAACTGATCGGCGTGCCTCGTGACGACCGCGCCATGTTCCTCAAGCTGTGCCACGGGCACCTCGACGCCTCGCTGAGCCAGCGGAGACGGGCGGCCGCCGGCGAGGCGTTCTCCCGCTACCTGCTGGCGATGATCGCCAGGAACCGTGAGGAACCCGGTGAAGGGCTGATCGGCGCGGTCGTCGCCGAACACGGTGACGAGGCCACCGACGAGGAACTGCGGGGTTTCTGCGTTCAGGTGATGCTGGCCGGTGACGACAACATCTCCGGCATGATCGGCCTCGGTGTGCTGGCTCTCCTGCGGCATCCCGAGCAACTCGCCGCGATCCGGGGCGACGGCCAGGCGGCGGACCGCGCGGTCGACGAGCTGATCCGGTACCTCACCGTGCCGTACGCCCCGACACCCCGCACCGCCATGGAGGACGTCGTCATCGGGGACGAGGTCATCAAGGAGGGCGAGACCGTGCTCTGCTCGCTCCCCATGGCGAACCGTGATCCCGCGCTGGTGCCGGATCCTGACCGGCTCGATCTCACGCGGGAGCCCGCGCCGCACGTGGCGTTCGGGCACGGGATCCACCACTGCCTGGGCGCTTCGCTGGCGCGGCTCGAACTGCGCACGGTCTTTACTTTGCTGTGGCAGCGTTTTCCGGACCTCAGGCTCGCGGATCCCGAGAAGGACGCCATGTTCCGCCTCACCACACCGGCTTATGGGCTCACGAGCTTGATGGTCGAGTGGTGAGTTTCGGCCGGTGGTGACGTGCCGTGTCGCGAAAGCCACTTTCGCGACGCTGGATGTCCCGAAAGTGGCTTTCGCGACCTGGGAAGGGCACCTCGCCACTCACGGCCCGTCTCGCACTCCGGCATCCGCCGACGTTGCGAAAGCCACTTTCGCAACCTTCAACGTTGCGAAAGTGGCTTTCGCAACGTCGCCGGCTTCGCCTCCCCATTTCCCCTGAGCCACTCACGAGTCGTCCATGGCGGCGCTGGACGTCCCGCCCGATCGCGGATGAAGATTGCGGCGCGGCATACGGCCGGACCGCAGGTCACTGAAGGAGCTTCCATCGGTATGGAGCACGCAATCGACGAGGTCGCGCCGGCCGTGGAGCCGACGGCCAACTACATGATGAGGACGCACTGCGATCCGCACGAGGACATGTTCACGTTGCGGGAGAAGGGCCCGTTGGTCCGGATTCTCGGCGACGCGTCCACGCAGCTCGGCAAGGGCTACGTCTGGCAGGCGCTCGGTTACGACGTCGTGCGCAAGATCCTCGGCGACCACGAGAATTTCACGACGCGCCCCCGGCTCACCGAGGCGGAAGCCGAGCGGACGACGAACGGCGAAGACGTTCCCATGGCGCCGCAGTTCGTCGGCCAGATCTCGACTTACGATCCGCCCGAGCACACACGGCTGCGGCGGATGCTGACGCCGGAGTTCACCGTCCGGCGGATCCGGCGGCTGGAACCCGCGATCCAGGAACTCATCGACGAACGTCTCGACGAGGTCGAGGCCGAAGGGGCGCCCGCCGACGTACAAGGACTTTTCGCCGACCCGGTCGGTGGCGGTGTCCTTTGTGAACTGCTCGGCATCCCGCGCGACGACCGCAACGAGTTCATCCGGCGGATCCGGCGCAATGTCGACCTCAGCCGCGGATTCAAGGCGAGGGCCGCCGACAGCGCGGCGTTCAACCAGTACCTGCTCGGTCTCATCACCCGCCAGCGCAAGGATCCCGACGACGGTTTCCTCGGCATGCTCGTCCGCGAGCACGGCGACAACGTCACCGACGACGAGCTGAAGGGCCTGTGCACGGCGCTGCTGCTCGGCGGTGTCGAGACCGTCGCGGGAATGCTCGGCTTCGGCGTACTCGCGCTCCTGGATCACCCCGAGCAGAAGCAGATGCTCTTCGAAGGCCGGGACGAGGCGGATCGCGTCGTCAACGAATTGCTGCGTTATCTCTCACCCGTGCAGCAGCCGAATCCGCGGATGGCGCTCAGGGACGTCGTCGTCGGCGGGCAGCTGATCAAGGCGGGGGACTACGTCCTCTGCTCGATCTTGATGGCGAACCGGGACGAAGCGCTGACGCCGAACCCGAACGTCCTCGACGCGCGGCGCCCGCCGGTTTCGGACGTCGGTTTCGGGCACGGCATCCATTACTGCATCGGCGCCGCGGTCGCGAGGTCTGTACTGCGCATGGCTTATCAGTCGTTGTGGCAGCGATTCCCCGGGCTGCGCCTGGCGGTGTCCAACGACGAGGTCAAGCTCCGGAACGCGTTCATCGACTGCCCGGATCAATTGCCGGTCACCTGGTAGAGGGGAAGCGGAATGCGCGTCTTGTTGTGGGCCTGCGGATCACGCGGGGACGTCGAACCGTTGGTGGCGCTGGCCGCGCGGTTGAAGGAATCCGGCGCCGAGGTGCGGGTGTGCGCGCCACCGGACAGCGCGGAGCGGCTGGCCGAAATCGAGGTGCCGCTGGTGCCGGTCGCCCGGCCGGACCGCGGGATGAACGACGGCGAGGGCCGGGATCCCGAGCTCGCCGCCGCCGGGATCGCCGACCAGTTCGACCAGATGCCCGCCGTCGCCGAAGGCTGTGACGTCGTCGTGGCGACCGGTCTGCTGTCCGGCGCGGTCGCGGTGCGGTCGGTGGCCGAGAAGCTCGGAATCCCCTACTACTACGTCGCTTTGTGTCCGATCCACCTGCCGAGCCACCTCGAAGCGCCGCAGCGCGAGATGTACAACCAGGGTGCGGACGGCCTGTTCGGCGAGGCGCTCAACGCGAAGCGGGCCGAGATCGGTCTGGTGCCGGTGAAGAACCTCTTCGACTACTGCTCCACCGAAAAGCCTTTGCTGGCCGCGGATCCGATCCTCGCTCCGCTGGAGCCGCGGCACGAGGCCGTGCAGACCGGCGCCTGGATCCTGCCCGACGAGCGGCCGCTCCCCGCCGACCTGGAGGCGTTCCTCGCCGCCGGCCCGCCGCCGGTGTACGTCGGTTTCGGCAGCTCGTCCGGCACCGCCGACGCGGCGAAGGTGGCCATCGAGGCGATCCGCGCGAAGGGGCACCGGGTGATCCTTTCCCGTGGCTGGGCCGGGTTGGACCTGCCCGAGGACGAGGACGACTGCTTCGCCGTCGACGAGGTGAACCTCCAAGAGCTGTTCCGGAGGGTCGCCGTCTCCATCCACCACGACGGCACGGGCACGACCCATATCGCCACCCGGGCGGGCTCGCCGCAGATCATCGTGCGGTCGATCGTCGGCCAGCAGTACTACTCCGACCGGGTCGCCGAGCTGGGGATCGGTGTCGCCCTCGAAGGGCCGGCGCCGACGTTCGAGGCCATGTCCGCCGCGCTCACCACGGCACTGGCCCCCGAGACGCGGGCCAAGGCGATCGAGGTCGCCGGCACGATCCCCGCCGACGGGACCACGGTCGCCGTGGACCTGCTGCGCGACGCGGTCAGCCGCGAAAAGCCGTCGGTTCCCGCCTGAACTGAAAGAACGGGGAATTACGTGAAGCGCGTGTTGCTGGCGACATCCGGAAGCCGAGGGGACGTCGAACCGCTGGTGGCGTTGGCCGTGCGGCTGCGGGAGGCGGGCGCCGAGGTGCGGATGGCCGCGCCGCCGGACTCCTCCGAACGGCTGGCCGAGGTCGGTGTCCCGCTGGTCCCGGTCGGACAGTCGACCCGCACCGCGATCAAGGGGGCGAAGCCGCCGTCCCCCGAGGACGGGCCGCGGCTTTCGGCCGAGGCGATGGCCGTCCAGTTCGCCGAGGTCCCGGCGGCCGCCGAGGGCTGCGACGTCGTGGTGACGACCGGGATGCTGGCCACCGCGGTCGCCGTCCGCTCGGTGGCGGAGAAACTGGGCATCCCGTACTTCTACGGCTTCTACTGCCCCCGCTTCATCCCGTCGCCGCATTACGCGCCGCCGCCTCCGCTCGGCGAGCCTCCCGCGCCGGAAGGCACCGACAACCGGGCGCTGTGGGAGCGCAACAGCCGGAGCGCCCTCAAGCGCTTCGGCGAGCCGCTCAACAGTCAGCGGGCCGCGATCGGTCTCCCGCCGGTCGAGGACATCTTCGGGTACGGCTTCACCGATCACCCGCTGCTGGCGGCCGACGCTTCCCTCGCCCCGCTTCAGCCGACGGATCTCGACGTCGTCCAGACCGGCGCTTGGACGCTGCCCGACCAGCGGCAGCTGTCCCCGGAGCTGGAGGCGTTCCTCGCCGCCGGGCCGCCGCCGGTGTACGTCGGATTCGGCAGCATGCGCGCCCCCGACGAGGCCGCCAAGGTCGCCATCGAGGCGGTGCGGGCCCACGGCCGCCGGGTGATCATTTCCCGCGGCTGGGCCGATCTCGCGCTGATCGACGACCGGAGCGACTGCTTCGCCGCGGGGGAGGGCAACCAGCAGCTCCTGTTCGGCCGGGTCGCCGCCGCCGTCCATCACGGCGGCGCGGGCACGACGACCACGGCCACGCGGGCGGGTGTCCCGCAGGTCGTCGTCCCGCAGATGGCGGACCAGCCGTACTTCGCCGGCCGGGTGGCCGAGCTGGGCATCGGCGTGGCGCACGACGGTCCGACACCGACCTTCGATTCCCTGTCGGCCGCGCTCGAAACGGCACTCGCCCCCGAAACCCGGGAGCGGGCGACGGCGGTTGCGGGCACGGTCCGCACCGACGGGGCCGCCGTGGCCGCGAAATTCCTCCTCGACGCGGTCGACCGCGTTTCCGTCTGAAGCCAGGGGTACGAGATGCGTGTGTTGTTGTCGACGACCGGTCTCCGCGGAGACGTCGAACCGGTGGTCGCGCTGGCGGTGCGGTTGCGGGAACTCGGTACCGACGTGCGCGTGTGCGCGCCGCCGGACACCGGGGAACGGCTGGCCGAATTCGCCGTCCCGTTCGTTCCGGTCGGGCAGTCGTTGCGCGTCATGATGCAGGGGATGACGGAAGGGCCGGAACCGCGGCGCCCCGCCGACGAGCTCGCCGAGCAGTTCGACGCGGTCCCGGCGGCCGCCGAGGGCTGTGACGTGGTGCTGGCGACCGGTGTCCTGTCGGCCGCCATCGGCGTGCGGTCGGTGGCGGAAAGCCTGGGCATCCCGTACTTCTACGCCGCCTACTGCCCGATCTACCTGCCGTCGCCGTACTACCCGCCGCCCCTGTCGCGGGGTGACGGGCGGCCGCCCGAGGAGGCCATGGACGACAACCGGGCGCTGTGGGACTTCTACAACGAGGTCTTCTCCCGGCGGTACTCGGACGCACTCAACGGCCGTCGCGCGGTGCTCGGCCTGCCGCCGGTGGAGAACCTCGTCCAGTACGGCTTCACCGAGCAGCCCTGGATGGCGGCGGATCCGGTGCTCGCTCCGCCCCGGCCCGAACTCGGCGCCGTGCAGACCGGCGCGTGGATCCTGCCCGACGAGCGGCCGCTCCCCGCTGATCTGGAGGCGTTCCTCGCCACCGGTCCGCCACCGGTGTACGTCGGTTTCGGCAGCACGCCCGAAATCGCGGACACGGTGAAGCTGGCCGTCGAGTCGATCCGGGCGAAGGGGCACCGGGTGGTCCTCTCGCGGGGCTGGGCGGACATGGCCCTGCCCGACGACGGAGCCGACTGCTTCGCCGTGGGCGAGGTGAACCTGCAGGCGCTGTTCGGCCGGGTCGCCGCCGTCGTCCACCACGCCGGCGGGGGCACGACGACCGTGGCCGCGCGGGCGGGCATCCCTCAGGTCGTGCTTCCGCAGATCACCGACCAGCCGTACTTCGCCGAGCAGGTGGCCGCGCTGGGCATCGGCGTGGCGTTCGAAGAGTTCGGCCCGGCTCCCACTTTCGCTTCGCTGTCCGCCGCGCTCGCCACCGCGCTGTCCCCGGAGATCCGGGCACGCGCGAAGGCCGTCGCGGGCACGCTCCGCACCGACGGGACCACCGTCGCCGCGGAGCGCCTGCGCGCCGCCGTCGGCCGCGTTTCCGTCTGACCATCAACCTGACCAGGGTGAGGAAAATGTCCGATCTGGCTGCAGCACCGCACGAGAACCGGCAGATGGCGCAGTGGTTCGGCGCCGACGCCGAACGGTACGACCGCGCCCGGCCCACCTATCCCGAAGCGCTGGTCGACCGGGTCGTCTCGCTGAGCCCCGGGAAGAACTTCGTGGACGTCGGCTGCGGTACCGGCCTTTCGTCCCGCCCGTTCCAGGCGGCGGGCTGCACGGTGCTCGGCGTCGAGCCGGACGCGCGGATGGCGGAGGTCGCCCGCAGGCGCGGGCTCGACGTCGAGGTCGCCAAGTTCGAGGACTGGGACCCGGCCGGCCGCACCTTCGACGCGGTCACCTCGGGGACCGCCTGGCACTGGGTGGACCCGTTCGCGGGTGCGGCCAAGGTGGCGGACGTGCTCGCCCCGCATGGCCTGATCGCGTTGTTCGACAACGGTTTCGAGCTCCCGGAGGCCGTCATGACGGCGCAGGGGGAGGCGTACCGGCACGCCATGCCGGACGTGAAGTTCGAGCCACCGTCCAAAAAGGACGAAGATGTCGAAGAGTACGTCCAACAGGTCTACGCCAAGCAGTACGTGAAGGCGGCGGAAGGCATCCTCCGGACCGGCGCGTTCAGCCGGCCGGAGGAACTGCGCTTCGAGTGGTCGCGTGTCTGCACCCGTGACGAGTGGCTGGACCAGATCCCGACCCAGGGCGGGCTCAACCACCTCGCGGAGGACGCGCGCGCCCGGTTCCTCGCGTACCTCGGCTCGGCCATCGACGAAATCGGTGGCTCGTTCACCATCAACTACGCCACGGTCGGCATCGCCGCGGTCCGGCGCTGAAGTACACCAGGGGATACGAAATGCGCGTGTTGTTTTGGTCGTACGGAACCCGCGGCGAGGTCGAACCGCTGGTGGCGCTGGCATTGCGGTTGCGCGAGCAGGGTGACGAGGTGCGGATGTGTGCGCCTCCCGACTACACCGGACGGCTGGCCGAGGTCGGCGTGCCGCATATCGTCGTCGGCAAGCCCGTGCTCGAAGAAGCGGGCGCGCTGGGCGGACCGCCCGAATCGCCCGAAGCCGCGATCGCGGGGATGGCCGAGCAGTTCGACAAGATCCCGGCGGCCGCCGAAGGGTGCGACGCGGTGGTGGCGACCGGCCTGCTGTCGGGCGCGATCGGTGTCCGTTCGGTGGCCGAGAAACTGGGCATCCCGTACTTCTCCGTCGTTCCCTCGCCGGCGCTCGTGCCGTCGCCCGAACACCGGGGCATGTACAACAACGGTGCCGACGGGATGTTCGGCGGCCCGCTCAACGAGCTCCGGGCTTCGATCGGTCTCCCACCGGTGAAGGACCTGTACGACTTCAGCACCACCGACCAGCCCTTGCTGGCGGCGGATCCGCTCCTGGCACCGGCGGCCGGCGGCGTCCGGACCGGCGCGTGGATCCACCCCGACGATCGTCCGCTTTCCGCGGATCTGGAAGCGTTTCTCGCCGACGGTCCGGCGCCGGTGTACGTCGGCTTCGGCTGCTCGCCCGCCCCCGCCGAAATCGCCAAGGTGGCCGTCGAGGCGATCCGTGCCCAGGGGTGCCGGGTGATCCTTTCCCATGGTTGGGCGGGTTTGACGTTGCCGGACGACGGCGCCGACTGCCTGGCCGTC
Organism: Amycolatopsis lurida; assembly: GCF_900105055.1. NCBI lineage: Bacteria > Bacillati > Actinomycetota > Actinomycetes > Pseudonocardiales > Pseudonocardiaceae > Amycolatopsis > Amycolatopsis lurida. The sequence goes on along the minus strand of NZ_FNTA01000004.1, from coordinate 2,434,076 downwards.
GGAGAGGAAAATCTGCAAGCGCTCTTCGGCCGCGTGGCCGCCGCGGTCCACCATGGTGGCACCGGCACGACACACGTGGCGGCACTGGCGGGAGTCCCGCAGATCGTGGTCCCGCAGATCGCGGACCATCCGCATTTCGCCGCCAAGGTGGCCGAACTGGGCATCGGGGTGGCGCACGACGGCCCGAACCCGACCGTCGATTCGCTTTCCGCCGCGCTCGTCACGGCGCTGGCCCCGGAAACCTCGGCCCGCGCGAAAGCCGTCGCCGGCACGATCCGCACCGACGGGACGACGGTGGCCGCGGAACTCGTGCGCGCCGCGGTCGTGCGTTGACCTCGTGAGTGGTAAGGACGGTTCTAACCGTCCTTACCACTCACGAGGCCCAGGCACTGTCCAGCCCCACTCCGTTGAAGTGCGACAAGGCGGTAACCAAAATCAGCACCATGCTTCCACGCCCCGGCGCGACCCGGCTGCTGGCGATCTCCCCGCATTTGGACGACGCGGTCCTTTCCCTCGGCGCGAGCCTCGCCCAAGCGGCGCGGGATGGCGCGGAGGTACTCGTCTACACGGTCTTCGCGGGAACGGCACCGCCTCCCTATTCCGCGGCGGCGGAGCGAATGCACGCGGTCTGGGGTCTTTCGCCGGAGGACGACGCGCCGCTCCATCGCCGGAGCGAGGACATCGCCGCGCTCGCGCATCTGGGGCTGGCTTACCGGCACGGCCGGTTCCTCGACTCCATCTACCGGAGGCTGCCGGACGGCCGGTGGCTCACCGATCACGTGGAGGGCGGGCAAAAGCTCGCGGTGGCCCAGGATTCACCGGGCGACGACGGTCTGGTCGCCGAGATCAGGGACGACATCGAGGCGATCGTGGCGGAGTTCGAGCCGACGCTGATCGTCACGTGCGCGGCCGTCGTCGACCATCCCGACAACCTGGCCACCCGTGACGCCGCGTTGGCAGCGTTCTCCGCCGCGCGCGCGAAGAACGTTCCGATACGGCTCTGGGAAGACCTTCCCTATTCGATGTTCAAACCGGGAACGATCGAACTCCCCGCCGGTTTCCGGCTCGGCACTTCCGAATTCGAATCCGCGACGACGGAGACTTGGAAACGGAAACGAGAAGCCGTCGAGTGCTATTCTTCCCAGCTGACGATGCTCAACGGCAGGAACAAGAACTTGTTCGAGAGGCTGGACGAGCACGCGCGGAAGAATTCGCCGCGGGGCGGATTCGGCGAAACCACCTGGCCCGTTCTCCTCGACGACAACAACGGTTAAGCGAGGTACCGGAGTGTCCGCAACACTCACCCATCTGCCGTCACCGTCACCGGACCCCGCCCCCGAGGGGGTGCGCGGCCGCTGGGCGTTCTGGCGCTCACCCGCCGATCAGCCGCGGTGGGCCCGGCCGGCGCTGCTGGGCATCGCCTTCGTGGCCTTGGTGCTCTATGCCTGGAACCTGCCGAGGGTCGACTTCGCGCCGCTGTACTCGGACACGGCCAAGAGCATGTCCGAGAGCTGGAAGGCGTTCTTCTACGGCACCGTCGATCCGGGCGCGACGTACACGCTCGACAAACTCGCCGGATCGTTCGCGCCGCAGGCCATCTCGGCCAAGATCTTCGGCTACCACGAATGGTCGCTGGCGCTGCCGCAGGTGATCGAAGGCGTGATCTCGGTGCTGGTGCTGTACCGGGTCGTGCGCCGCTGGGCGGGTGTGGTGCCCGGCCTGCTCGCCGCCGGCATCTTCACCCTCACCCCGGTGCTCGCGTCCATGTTCGGGCACAGCATGCAGGACGGCCTGCTGACGATGTGCCTGGTGCTGGCCGTCGACGCCTATCAGCGCGCCGTGCTCGAGGCGCGGCTCCGGTCGCTGGTCTGGGCCGGTGTCTGGGTCGGCATCGGCTTCCAGGCGAAAATGGTGCAGGCGTGGATGATCCTTCCCGCGCTGGCCATCGGCTACCTGCTGAGCGCGCCGGTGGAACTGCGTCGCCGGGCGAAGCACCTGGCGCTCGCCGGTGTCGTGACGCTGGCGGTCTCGCTGTCGTGGATCGCGCTCTACACCTTCACCCCGGACAGCTCCCGCCCGCATATCAGCGGCACCACGAACAACAGCGCCTTCGCCATGGTGTTCGGCTACAACGGTCTCGGCCGCGTCGGCATCCACCTGCCCGGCGCCGAGGACCCCAACGGCCGTGGTGGCCTGCCGTCGCTCGGCCCAGGCGGACCCGGTGGGCCGGAAGGTGGTCCTGGCGACTTCCCTGGTGGCCCTGGGGGTCCCGAGGGCGGTCCGGGTGACGGCCCCGGGGATCCTCAGGGCCCCGGCGGCGGCCAGGGCCTGGACGAGAACGGGAACTTCGGGACCAAGCACCAGGACGAGCAGAACGGGGACTTCGGCCCGAAGGCCGAAGGCGGTCAGCCCCTCGGCCCGGGCGGCCCGCAGCCGGATGAGTCCAAAATGGAGACTCGAGCGGATCCGATGGGGGCGACCAAACTGCTCGACGGTCACCTCGGCGTCGCGATCGCCTGGCTGTTCCCGCTCGCCCTGCTGTCCCTGCTGTGCGGGCTCTGGTGGTGGCGCCGGGCCGAGCGCACCGATCCGGTGCGCGGCGGGCTGGTGATGTGGGGCGTCTGGCTGGTGACCTTCCTTTTCGTCTTCAGCGCGAGCGCTGTCGCGCACACCGCGTACGTGGCCTCTCTGGCTCCGGCGATCGCCGCGCTTTCCGCGCTCGGCATCGTCACCTTCTGGCGGGCGTACCACAATGGCGGCAGGCAGGGCTGGATCCTGCCGATCGCCATCGCGGCGGAGCTGGCTTGGGGCGCCTGGCTGTGGTCCCATTACCCGAACTTCCTGCCGTGGGCGAAATGGGGCACGCTCGTGCTCGGGGTGGCCGCCCTCGTCGTGCTGATCGTGGCTCGAATGCGTGAGAACGCTTCGAAATCTCTGGTCACGGCCGCCCTCGTCCTCGGTGTCGCGGCGATGATCGCCGCGCCCGCCACCTATGCCTTCTCCGTACTCCATCCCGATTACTCCGGCAGCTCTTTCGACGCCAATGCCGGACCGGCGTCCGGCTCCTTCTGAGGCGGGCCGGTGTCGTTCTCAACGTCTGCGGAAATCTCCGCCGGCCGGAAAGGAAAACTGCCGATGCAGGAATCGCTCGACTCCACCGAGGTTCACCGCCGTTTCCAGCTGATCGCCAACGGTCCCGCCCTGTTCAACGCGGTGGTGTCCGGTATCGAGTTGGACATCTTCGACTTCCTGGAAGAGCGTGGCGGCGCCGACGCCGCGGCGCTCGGTGAGTTCACCGGCCTGGAGCCGCACAAGGTCCGAGTGCTGATGCTCGCCCTGACGACCACGGGCCTGATCGAGAAGCGGGGCGTCGACTATGTGAACCACCCGGTCGCGACCGAACTGCTCGCCACGACCGGACCGGAGAGCTGGCAGCACATCCTGCTCAGCTGGAAGACCATCTACTATCCGGCGTTCGCGCGGATGACCTCCGCGCTGCGCGCCGGCACCAACGAGGCCCTCGACGCCCTCGACGGCCCGGGGGACACGCTGTACGCGCGGCTCGGCAACGACCCGGAGAAGGCGCGGATCTTCTACACGGCGATGTCGGCGTTCTCACTGCAGACGATGCCGGGGCTGCTGGAGCACATCGACGTCAAGTCGTCGCGGCATCTGCTCGACGTCGGCGGCGGCGACGGCACCACGGCGGCGGCCCTGTTGAAGGCCAACCCCGGCCTCAAGGCCACGTTGCTCGATCTGCCGAGCAGCGTGGAGCTGGCCGAACAGCGCGTGCCCGCCGAGGTGACCGACAGGCTCACCCTGCACCCGGCCGACCTGCTGACCGATGCGTTCCCCGGCGGCACGGACCACGCTCTGTTCAGCCACGTGCTCGACACCTTCACCGCCGAGCAGTCCGTCATGTTGCTGGCCAAGGCGTACGAGGTGCTGCCGTCCGGTGGGAAGATCTCGATCTACGGCTTCGCGGCCGCGGACGACGAGACCGGCGGCCCGCTGTCGGCGCGGCTTTCGCTGTACCTCAACATTCTGGCCACCGGACGCGGGATGGCCTGGCCGCAGGCCGAGGCGTCGGCGTGGCTGAAGTCGGTGGGTTGTGTGGACGTGCGTTCGGTGGAGCTGCCGTTCGAGCACGCGTTGGTGACCGGCACCAAGCCCTGATCGGGTAAGTACGTGAAGGCCCCCTTCACTGCGCTAGACGCAATGAAGGGGGCCTTCATGTATTTCCGGGGTCGGTCGCGGCCCGGAGGCGTGGCTTTCGCAGCACCCCGAGACACGGCCCAACACGAAAAGGCCCCCATCCCGCGAGGATGGGGGCCTTTCCCGTACCAGAGCGACTCAGGGAAGCCGCGGCGTGATGAGCGCCGCGAGCCGCGCGACACCCTCCTCGATCAGTTCCGGAGTGAGCAGGCTGATCGACAACCGCAGCTGGTGGAATCCGCCTTTGCCGCCGTAGAAGTGGTGCATCGGCGTGAACAGCACCCCGTGGTCGCGCGCGGCGACCTCCAGCAGTTCGTCGTCGACGACGAACGGGACCGTGACGGTGACGAAGAAGCCGCCGGTCGGGGTGTTCCAGGTGACGCCGGCGCACGAGCCGAGCCTGCGGTCGAGTTCGCCCAGCGTCAGCTGCAGATTGCGCTGGTAGATGGCGATTTCCCGCGCGTTGGCCTTGGTGAGGCTGAAGTCGTTGAGCAGGAGTTTCCCGGCGATCACGGCTTGGGCGATGGGGGAGGTGTTCACCGTGAGCATGCCCTTGAGCTTCGAAAGCTGGTCGGCGTACAGGCCGCCGTCGGCCATCCGCTGATCCGCCACCGCGAAGCCGACGCGGGCGCCGGGCATGCCGGTCTTGGCGAAGGAGCCGATGTAGACCACGGAACCCGACCGGTCGAGGGACTTCAGTGAGGGCAGCCGCTCGGAGCCGAACAGCCCGTACGCGTTGTCCTCCAGGAGCAGGATCCCGTTCTGCTCGGCGACGTCGAGGAGCCGGTGTCGCGACGGCAGATCCATGCTGGTGCCGGTGGGATTGGCGAAGTTGGGGGTCACGTAGCAGGCCCGCACCCGCTTGCCCTGTTCGTCGGCCCGCTTCAGTTGGAGGACGAGGTCGTCCGGATCGATGCCGTTCTCGGTCGAGCGCACCGGCCAGACGGGGGTGTCGGTGAGCAGCGCGGCGCCGGTCAGCCCGACGTAGGTGGGGGCGGGCGCGAGCAGGACGTCCCGGTCGCCCGCGCGCAGCGTGCGCAGGACCAGGAACATGGCCTCCTGAGCGCCGACGGTCACGACGACGGATTCCGGGGCGGCGTCGATGTTCTCGTCTTCCGCGATGTTCCTGGCGATGAGATCGGCGATGACGCCCTTGGTGGTGCCGTATTGGAAGAGTGTGCGGGTCACCCCCGCCTCGTCCAGTTTTCGATCTTCGCGCAGATGCGCGCAATAGGCGTCGATGTATTCGTGGATGAGCCGGATGTCGAAGAACTCTTCGTACGGCCGGCCTGCCGCCATGGAAATGGCCACAGGGTATTCGTCGATCAGTTCGTTGAGCAGATTCATCGACGAGATGGCCGGATCGGTGAGCGATCCATGCAGCGTTTCCACGTTCCAGTGAGTGGACAGACCGTTTGAATCCATGAATACTAGGATTTCCATGCGCCGTTCAGGTGTCAAGAACAGGCCGTGGACGCCATTTTCGGAGAATGTCCATCGCCGATGGTTCGGACACTCGATCCCCGAAGGTACGGTCGGCTCCGCGCCCCTTCATCGAATCTCGGCGCAGCGGCCATTTTCCCTCAAGGAGCATCATGCTGATGACAACCGAGAACGGGATCCGGTTGTCCTACAACGACTGTGGTGACGGCCCGCCTGTCCTTCTGCTGACCGGCACCGGCGCGCCGAGTTCGGTGTGGGACCTGCATCAGGTTCCCGCGCTCCGTGCCGCCGGTTTCCGGGTGATCACCATGGACAACCGCGGCATCCCGCCGAGCGACGACGGCGCGGGCGGGTTCACGATCGCGGACCTCGTCGACGACGTGGCCTCCCTGATCGAGTATCTCGACGCCGTGCCCTGCCGGGTGATCGGCACGTCGATGGGTTCGTACATCGCGCAGGAACTCGCGCTCGCCCAACCGGAACTGCTGGATTCGGTCGTGCTGATGGCGGCCTGTGGCAAGAGCAGCCTCGTCCAGCGGGAGCTCGCCGAGGGCGAGGCGAAGCTGATCGAGCAGGGCATCGAGTTGCCGCCGGGTTTCCTCGCCGCCGTCCGTGCCATGCACAACCTGGGGCCCGCGACCCTCGCCGACGACGACGCCGCGGCCGACTGGCTCGACCTGTTCGCGGCGTCCGGGGCTTGGGGACCCGGTGTCCGCGCACAGCTTCTGGTGAGCGCGTTGCCCGACCGCCACGACGCCTACAAGGCGATCAAGGTGCCCTGTCACGTCATCTCGTTCGAGCACGACCTCGTGGCGCCACCCGCCGGCGGACTGGAGCTGGCCTCCGCGATCCCCGGCGCGACGTACCGCACGATTCCCGAGTGCGGGCATTTCGGTTACCTGGAGAACCCGGAAGCGGTGAACCGCGAGCTGATCCGGTTCTTCCGCGCCGGATCGCGCGAGACACTGGGAGAGACCGTATGACCGTCCTTTCGGCGGCCACGACACCCGAACTGTTCGAGGCGACCGCGGCCGTGCTGCCGGATCGGCAGGCGGTGGCGATGGACACCACCACCCTCACCTACGCCGAGCTGAACGGCGAGGCCAACCGGCTCGCCCGGCGGCTCGTCGCGCACGGCGTCGGCCCGGAGCGGCTCGTCGCGCTGGCGATGCCGAGGTCGATCGAGTTCGTCATCGCGATCCTGGCCGTGCACAAGGCCGGCGCCGCGTACGTCCCGGTCGACCCGGACTATCCGGAGGAACGCAAGCGGCAGATGCTGGACGACGCGGCGGCGCACTGCCTGCTGTGCCTGCCGGGGCAGGACGTGGACGGCGCCCCCGTCGTCCTCAGCGTGGAACGGGAACCCGGGCTGTCCGAGCCGGACTTGGACGACGGGGACCGCCTCGGCCCGCTGCGTCCCGACCACCCGGCGTACGTCATCTACACCTCCGGTTCGACGGGGCGGCCGAAGGGCGTGCTGGTCACGCACCGCGGGATCCCGAACCTGGCCGACGACTACGTGCGCCGTCAGGAACTGGGGCCGGACAGCAGGTTGCTGGCCTTCGCCTCGCCCAGTTTCGATGCCGCCGTCGCCGAGTTCTGGCCGATCTGGCAGGCGGGTGGCTGCCTGGTGCTGGCTTCCGCGCCGGACCTGGTCCCCGGCGAGCCGCTTTCCCGGCTGGTGCGCGACCAGCGCATCACGCACGTCACGTTGCCGCCGTCCGCGCTGGCGCCGCTGGAGGAGTCGGGTGGCCTGCCCACGGGACTGACGCTGCTGGTCGCCGGTGAGGCGTGCCCCGCCCCGGTCGCGAAACGGTGGGCGGTGGACCGCGTGATGATCAACGCCTACGGCCCGACCGAGACCACGGTCGCGGTCACCGCGAGCGAGCCGCTGACCGGTGAGGAGACGCCGCCGATCGGCAGGCCGATCACCGGTGTCCGCACCTACGTCCTGGACGACAGGCTGCGCCCCGTCGAGGACGGGGACGTCGGCGAGCTGTACACGGTGGGGCCCGGCCTGGCCCGCGGTTATCTCCGAAGAGCGGCCGCGACCGCGGAACGGTTCCTGCCGGATCCCTTCGGCGCACCGGGTGGCCGCATGTACCGCACCGGGGACCGGGTCCGCACGCGCCCGGACGGCCAGTACGTCTTCGTCGGCCGGGTCGACGACCAGCTCAAGGTGCGCGGCCACCGGATCGAACCGGGCGAGGTCGAGGCCGCGCTGCTCGCGGTCGACGGGGTGGCCCAGGCGGTGGTGACCGAGCACGAGAACCGGCTCGTCGCCTACGTGGTCGGCACCGGCGGAGAGCGCGTCCCCGCCGAACGGCTGTTGACGCCCCTTCGCGCGCAGCTGCCCGGCTATCTCGTGCCCGACGTGATCGTCGGCTTGCCGAGCCTGCCGGTCTCGCCCAACGGCAAGATCGACCGGGTCGCCCTGCCCACTCCCGAAGAGGAGCACGCCGGGCGCGCGGCGGCGGGCCGGGAACCGCTCACTCCCACGGAGATCATCCTGGTCGAGCTGTTCGCCGAAGTGCTCGGCGTCAGCAGTGTCGGCGTGGACGACAGCTTCTTCGAGATCGGCGGCCATTCGCTGCTCGCGACCCGGCTCGTGAGCCGCATCCGGGAACGCCTGAAGATCCGGCTGAGGGTGCAGGCGTTCTTCGACGCGCCGACGGTGGCCCGGCTGGCCAAGGTGCTCGACGGCGCACACACCTGATCTGGAGACCATTCATGCAGACGACGACAGCCGTCGACCTCGGAAATCCCGACCTCTACACGACTTTGGACCGGCACGACCGGTGGCGTGCCTACGCGGCGGAAGACGCGATGGTGTGGAGCGAGCCCGGCAGCTCACCCAGCGGATTCTGGTCCGTGTTCTCGCATCGGGCGTGTGCCGCGGTGCTCGGGCCGTCGGCCCCGTTCACTTCGGAATACGGGATGATGATCGGTTTCGACCGCGAGCATCCCGACAACTCCGGTGGCCAGATGATGGTGGTCTCCGAACAGGATCAGCACCGGAAGCTGCGCAAGCTGGTCGGGCCGCTGCTGTCGAGGGCGGCGGCGCGGAAGCTTTCGGAGCGGGTGCGAGCCGAGGTCTCCGGAGTCCTGGACCGGGTGCTCGACGGCGAAGTGTGCGACGTGGCCGCGGCGATCGGGCCGCGGATCCCCGCCGCCGTCGTCTGCGAAATCCTCGGTGTGCCCGCCGAGGACCAGGACATGCTCATCGACCTGACCAATCACGCGTTCGGCGGTGAGGACGAGCTGTTCGACGGGATGACCCCGCGCCAGGCGCATACCGAGATCCTCGTCTACTTCGACGAACTGATCTCCGCACGCCGCGCGAGCCCCGGCGAAGACCTTGTCAGCACCCTGCTTTCCGACGACGAACTGTCGATCGACGACGTCCTGCTCAACTGCGACAACGTGTTGATCGGCGGCAACGAGACGACGCGCCACGCGATCACCGGCGCGGTGCACGCTTTCGCCACCGTGCCCGGGCTCCTGGCGCGGGTGCGGGACGGCGACGTGGACGTCGACACCGTCGTGGACGAGGTGCTGCGCTGGACGTCGCCCGCGATGCACGTTCTGCGGGTGACGACCGGGGAGGTCACCCTCAACGGCCGCGACCTGGAACCGGGGACGCCGGTGGTCGCGTGGCTGCCCGCGGCGAACCGGGATCCCGCCGTGTTCGAGGATCCCGACACCTTCCGCCCCGGGCGGAAACCCAATCGGCACATCGCTTTCGGGCACGGTATGCACCACTGTCTCGGCTCCGCGCTCGCGCGGATCGAGCTGGCGGTCGTGCTGCGGGAGGTGGCCGCACGAGTGTCGCGAGTGGAACTGACGAAGGAGCCGTCCTGGTTGCGGGCGGTCGTAGTGCAGGGCTACCGGGAACTCTCGGTGCGGTTCACCGGCCGCTGACTGTCCTATCTGGACTGAACTGTCAAGCGGACACCATTGATGGGGAATGGGCTTCGCGCCATCCTGTGCATGAGGATCACATCTATTCCACGGAGGAATGTCTTGTCTTCTCACGAAAGCACGCAGAATTTCGAGATCGACTATGTGGAAATGTACGTGGCCGACCTCGAGGCCGCCGCGTCCGGCTGGATGGACAGGTACGACTTCTCCGTCGCGGCCACGGACCGGTCGGACGACCACCGGAGCGTGACGTTGCGGCACGCCGAGATCGTCCTGGTCCTCACCGAGCCGCTGACCGACCGGCACCCGGGGGCGACCTACCTGCAGACCCACGGTGAAGGGGTGGCGGACATCGCGCTGCGCACTCCCGACGTGGCCGCCGCCTTCGAGACCGCGGTGAAGGCGGGCGCGCAGCCCATCCGTGAGCCGGAGAAGCGCGCGGACTCCGTAGTCACGGCCACCGTCAGCGGTTTCGGCGATGTCGTGCACACACTGGTCCAGAGCGACGACACCGAGGAATCGACGGCGGCCTTCCGCGGCAAGGGCGGCGTGGACCTGAACGCCATCGACCACTTCGCGGTCTGCCTGAACGCCGGCGACCTCGCTTCCACGGTGGCGTACTACGAGCGCGCCCTGGGGTTCAAGCAGATCTTCGAAGAGCACATCGTGGTCGGTGCCCAGGCGATGAACTCCACCGTCGTGCAGAGCACCTCCGGCGCGGTCACCCTCACCCTGATCGAGCCCGACAAGACCGCCGACCCCGGCCAGATCGACGACTTCATCAAGGAGCACCACGGCTCCGGCGTCCAGCACATCGCGTTCACCAGCCCGGACGCGGTCCGCGCGGTCAAGGAGCTTTCCGCGCGTGGCGTGGAATTCCTGAAGACCCCGGACGCCTACTACGACCTGCTCGGCGAGCGGATCGAGCTGGAGACGCACTCGCTGGACGACCTGCGCGAGACGAAGCTGCTCGCCGACGAGGACCACGGCGGCCAGCTGTTCCAGATCTTCACCGCTTCCACGCATCCGCGTAAGACGATCTTCTTCGAGATCATCGAGCGCCAGGGCGCCGGCACGTTCGGCAGCTCCAATATCAAGGCCCTGTACGAAGCCGTGGAGCTGGAGCGCACCGGGCAGAGCAAGATCGGTCCCGCCCAGCGATGACCCCGCTCTGCCTCGACGACCTCGAACGTGCCGCCCGGGCGGTCCTCCCCGGCGAGATCTGGGATTTTCTCGCCGGGGGCAGCGGGGCCGAGGCCTCGCTGGAGGCCAATCGCACCGCGCTGGAGCGGATCTTCGTGATCCCCCGGATGCTGCGCGAACTCTCCGGCGGCACCACCGAGGCCGAGGTTCTCGGCCGGCGCGCCGCGCTTCCCGTGGCGGTCGCGCCGGTCGCGTACCAGCGGCTGTTCCATCCCGAAGGCGAACTCGCGGCGGCACGGGCGGCGCGGGACGCCGGCGTGCCGTACACCATCTGCACGCTCAGCAGTGTCCCGCTGGAGGAGGTCGCGGCCGTCGGGGGGCGGCCGTGGTTCCAGCTTTACTGGTTGCGCGACGAAAAGCGGTCGCTGGAGCTCGTGCGCCGCGCGGAGGACGCCGGTTGCGAGGCGATCGTCTTCACCGTCGACGTGCCGTGGATGGGACGGCGGCTGCGGGACATGCGGAACGGTTTCGCGCTGCCGGAATCGGTGACGGCGGCCAACTTCGACGCCGGTGCGGCCGCGCATCGGCGTACCGAGGGGCTTTCGGCCGTCGCCGACCACACCGCGCGCGAATTCGCCCCGGCCACTTGGGAATCCGTCGAGGCCGTCCGCGCGCACACGGACCTTCCGGTGGTGCTCAAGGGGATCCTCGCGGTCGAGGACGCCGTGCGGGCCGTCGACGCGGGGGCCGCCGGGATCGTGGTGTCCAACCACGGAGGCCGTCAGTTGGACGGCGCCGTACCGGGGATCACGATGCTGGGCGAGATCGCGGACGCGGTCTCCGGCGGCTGCGAAGTGTTGCTGGACGGCGGGATCCGGACCGGCGGGGACGTGCTCAAGGCGATCGCGCTCGGCGCGTCCGGGGTCCTGGTCGGACGGCCGTTCATGTGGGGGCTGGCCGCGGACGGCCAGGACGGCGCCCGCCAGGTGCTCGACCTGCTCGCCGTCGAACTCCGGAACGCGATGGGCCTGGCGGGCTGCGATTCGGTGAGCGCGATCCGGCGGTTGAGCACTCGGCACGAAAGGTGAGGTCCATGCTGCCCCTTCTCGCACCCCGCGCGGTGCGCCCTCGCGACGACCGCGACCACGCGGACCGCATCGCGTTGTCGGCCGCGACGACCGACGGGGTCCACATGCCGACCAAGGACGTCCGCCTGTGGATCGACGAACGCCGTGAGGCCAACGTCTTCCACGTCGAACGCATTCCCTTCGCCGAGCTCGACCAGTGGCGGTTCGAGGACGTGACCGGGAACCTCGTGCACAGCAGCGGGCGGTTCTTCGCCATCGAGGGGCTGCACGTGGTCGAGGCCGACGGCCCCCACGGCGACGGCCCGTACCGCGAATGGCGGCAGCCGGTCATCAAACAGCCCGAGGTGGGCATTCTCGGCATCCTGGCCAAGGAGTTCGGCGGCGTTCTGCATTTCCTCATGCAGGCCAAGATGGAGCCGGGGAACCCCAACCTGGTGCAGCTCTCGCCGACCGTGCAGGCCACCCGCAGCAACTACACCAAGGCGCACGGCGGCACGAACGTCAAACTGATCGAGTACTTCGCCCCGCCCGATCCGGAGCGGATCATCGTCGACGTCCTCCAGGCCGAGCAGGGCTCGTGGTTCTTCCGCAAGTCCAATCGCAACATGATCGTCGAGACCGTCGACGACGTGCCGATGTGGGACGACTTCTGCTGGCTCACCCTCGGCCAGATCGCGGAGCTGATGCATGAGGACGAGACGATCAACATGAATGCCAGGAGCGTGCTGTCCTGTCTGCCGTACCACGACGAGGCTCCCGGCGCGCTGCTGTCCGACGTCCAGCTCCTGTCCTGGTTCACGAACGAGCGTTCGCGCCACGACGTGCGCGCGCGGCGTATCCCGCTCACGGACGTCTGCGGCTGGAAACAGGGAGTGGAGGCGATCGAGCATGAGGACGGCCGGTACTTCAAGGTCCTCGCGGTCGCGGTGAAAGGGAGCAACCGCGAGAAGATCAGCTGGACCCAGCCGTTGCTGGAATCGGTCGGCACGGGTGTGGTCGCGTTCCTCGTCCGCGAGATCGACGGCGTGCCCCACGTGCTGGTGCACGCCCGCGCCGACGGCGGATTCCTGGACACGGTCGAGCTGGCGCCGACCGTCCAGTGCACGCCGCAGAACTACGCGCATCTGCCCGCGGAGAGCCGCCCGCCCTTCCTCGACTTCGTGCTGAACGCGCCGCGATCGCGGATCCGTTACGAGGCCATGCATTCCGAAGAGGGCGGCCGTTTCCTCAACGTCCGGGCCCGCTATCTCGCGATCGAGGCGGACGACACGGTCGAGGCCCCGCCGGGCTACGCCTGGGTCACCCCCGGCCAGCTCACCGCGCTCACCCGGCACGGGCACTACGTCAACGTCGAAGCCCGCACCCTGCTCGCCTGTATCAACGCCGCGACGGCGCAGCCGCAACGAGAGGCATGAAATGAAGCAGATCACCGTCCTCGGGGCGTCGGGTTTCGTCGGCTCGGCCGTGACGCGCGCGCTGGCGCGGCAACCGATCCGCTTGCGCGCGGTGTCGCGCAGGCGAGTCACGCCGCCGGACGGCCAGGCCGAAACGACCGTCGTCGCCGCCGATCTCACCGACCGCGCCGCGCTGGCCGAAGCGGTCGCGGGCTCGGACGCGATCGTGTACCTGCTCCTCGCGGACGGCGGCTGGCGGGTCGCCGAGACCGAAGAGGCCGAACGCGTGAACCTGGGCGTGATGCGGGATCTCGTCGACGTGGTCGGCGGAAAGCCGCTGGTGCTCTACGGCGGTGCCGCGTCGCAGGTCGGGGTGCCGCCCCGGGAGCCGATCGACGGGAGCGAGCCCGACGAGCCGGGCACCCCGTACGACCGGCAGAAGCTGGCGGCGGAGCAGGTCCTCAAGAAGGCCACGGCCGATGGCCGCGTGCGCGGGATCAGCCTGCGGCTGCCCACGGTGTTCGGCGAGACCCTGACCGAGGGCGCGAACTCCGACCGCGGCGTCGTGTCGGCCATGGCGCGGCGCGCGCTCGACGGGCAGGACCTCACCATCTGGGGCGACGGCACGGTGCGGCGTGACCTGGTCCACGTCGAGGACATCGCGACCGCGTTCACCGCGGCGCTGGCCGCCCCGGACGCGCTGATCGGCGGCCATTGGCTGCTCGGCGCCGGCCGGGGAGACCAGCTGGCCGACGTCTTCCGGCTCGTGGCGAAGGAAATGGCCGCGCACACCGGACGAGGCCCGGTGGACGTGCTCTGCGTCGATCCTCCGTCGCACGCGCCGTCGACGGATCTGCGCAGCGTCACCATCGATTCCACGCCGTTCCGGGCGGTCACCGGCTGGCGTCCGGAGATCTCACTGCCCGAAGGAGTGCGTCGCACCGTCGCCGCGCTGACCACCCCAGTTCACGGAAAGGCTCGCACATGACCACGCGCGTATGGGACTACCTCGCCGAATACGAGACCGAGCGGCTCGATCTGCTGGACGCGGTCGAGACGGTCTTCAACTCGGGGCAGCTCGTGCTCGGCGCGAGCCTGCGCGGTTTCGAAACGGAATTCGCCGCGTACCACGGCGCCGGGCACTGTGTCGGTCTCGACAACGGGACGAACGCGATCAAGCTCGGCCTCCAGGCGCTGGGCGTCGGCCCGGGCGACGAGGTGATCACGGTGTCCAACACCGCAGCCCCGACCGTCGTCGCCATCGACGGCACGGGCGCGACCCCCGTCTTCGTCGACGTCCGCGAGGACGACTTCCTGATGGACACCGCTCAGGTCGAAGCCGCGATCACCGAACGCACCAAATGCCTGGTGCCCGTGCACCTGTACGGCCAATGCGTGGACATGGCGCCGCTGAAGGCACTCGCCGCGAAGCACGGGCTGTCCATTTTGGAGGATTGCGCCCAGGCGCACGGCGCGCGGCAGAACGGCACCATCGCGGGTACGACCGGCGACGCGGCCGCGTTCTCCTTCTACCCCACCAAGGTGCTCGGCGCGTACGGAGACGGCGGCGCGGCCATCACCTCCGACGGGAACGTGGCCGCGAAGCTGCGCCGGCTGCGGTACTACGGCATGGAGGAGCGCTACTACACGGTCGAGACGCCTGCCCACAACAGCCGGTTGGACGAGGTCCAGGCCGAGATCCTGCGGCGCAAGCTCAAGCGGCTCGACGCCTACACTGCGGGCCGCCGCGCCGTCGCCCAGCGCTACGTCGACGCTCTCGGCGACACCGAGTTGAAGCTGCCGAAGACCGTTCCCGGCAACGAGCACGTGTACTACGTGTACGTGGTGCGGCACCCGCGCCGCGACGAGATCATCGAACGCCTCAAGGCCTACGACATCCACCTGAACATCAGCTACCCGTGGCCGGTGCACACCATGACCGGGTTCGCCCACCTCGGTTACGAGAAGGGTTCGCTCCCGGTCACCGAGAAGCTGGCAGGCGAGATCTTCTCGCTGCCGATGTACCCCGCGCTCTCGCCCGACCTGCAGGACAAGGTCGTCCACGCGATCCGCGAAGTGCTGTCCACCCTCTGACCACAGGAGCAAAACCGTGCAAGCACGCAAACTCGCCGTCGAAGGCGCGCTCGAGTTCACTCCGCGCGTCTTCCCCGACGACCGGGGCCTGTTCGTTTCGCCGTACCAGGAGGAGGCGTTCATCGAGGCCCACGGCGGCCCGCTCTTCCCGGTGGCGCAGACGAACCACAGCAGGTCGAAACGCGGTGTGGTGCGGGGCATCCACTACACCGTGACGCCGCCGGGCACCGCGAAGTACGTCTACTGCCCCCGCGGCAAGGCCTTGGACATCGTGGTCGACATCCGCGTCGGCTCGCCGACGTTCGGCAAATGGGACGCGGTCCTGATGGACCAGGAGAGCTTCCGGACGATGTACTTCCCGGTCGGTGTCGGCCACGCCTTCGTGGCGCTCGAAGACGACACCGTCATGTCGTACATGATCTCCTCGCCCTACGTGGCGGAGAACGAACTCGCCCTCTCGCCGCTGGACCCCGCCCTCGGCCTGCCGATCGACACCGACGTCGTGCCGATCCTGTCCGAGCGGGACACGGCGGCCCTCACGCTCGGCGAGGCGGAGGGGCAAGGGATGCTCCCCGACTACAACGTCAGCCTGGAGATCGAACGGCGGCTGTCCGTTCTTCCGCTCTCCGTCTGACTTTCTCTTCATCCGCGCCCGGCCTACGAGGGCCATCACGGACCCGACTCGGTGCCGCCCGAACGGCGGCGCCGACCGTGATGGCCCTCGAAGGCGCGGGCGCCCGACCGGGTAATCGATATCCAGGGTGGGCCGGGCGCACCGGCCCGCCGGGGGAAGGACGCCGAACTTGACGACCGATGGCCTTCAGCCGTCAATGGACACTTCGAAGTGGATCGCCTGGGTGCGGCGGCACCAGCGGTGGTTGCTCGCGGGCGCCGTGATCGCCCTGCTCACGCAGATGGCGATCGCGATGGTCACGACCGCCGTGGAACAGTCCCCGACCATCGACGAGCCGGTCTACGTCGGCACCGCGGTGGTCTATCTCGAAGAGCACAGCCTGCGGTACAACCCCGAACATCCGCCGCTGGGCAAGCTCATCATCGCGACCGGGGTGGCCTTCACCGATCCGAAGGTCGCCCCCGGCTTCAATGGTCACGAGTGGGAGCTCGGCAAGCACGTCGTCTACGAGGCGGGCAACGATCCGGAACGGCTGATGTTGTTCGCGCGGCTGCCGGTGATCCTGCTGACGTTGCTGTTCGGGCTGGTCGTCTTCGCGTTCGCGTCCGATCTGGCAGGCCGCGCCGGCGGGCTGCTGGCGCTCACCCTGTTCACCTTCTCGCCCGACGTCATCGCGCACGGCTCGCTGGCGACGCTCGACGTGCCGGTGGCCGGGTTCCTGCTGACGTCGGTCTGGCTGGTGTGGCGTGCCCGGCGCCGCCCCGGTCTTTATCTGCCGCTGGCCGGGCTCGCGCTCGGCGCGGCCACGGCCACGAAAGTGCTTTCCCTGGTGGCGGTTCCGGTGCTGATCCCGCTGGCCGTGCTGTCCGTCTGGCATGCCCGCCGCGCCCGCGGGCTCGACCTGAAGGCCCCGGCCATGCTGATCGGCCGCGGCCTGCTGGCGGCCGCAGGGATGGCACTGATCGCGATCGCCGTCGTATGGGCCTCCTACCTCGTCGTGGATCCGCGGCTGCGCTGGGAGACGCCGTCGGGAATGCAACCGCTCCACGGACTGCGCACCCTCGTCGACTGGCTGCCGTTCCCGCAGCCGTTGAAGGACGGGATGCGGTTCCAGTTCGAACTCGAAGACCATGTGTGGCACAACTTCCTGTTCGGCAGGCACTACACGGGATCGCTCTGGTACTACGGCCCGGCCGCGCTGCTGGTGAAGACGCCGCTGGGCGCGCTGGCGATCTGGCTGGCGGGCGCCGCCGTGCTGCTGTCGGTGCGGCGGTTGCGCCCCGCCGCGCCGTACGTGCTCCTGCCGACGGCCCTGCTGATGGCCACGGCCATGGTCATCGTCCGCGACAACGGCGTGCGGTACCTGGCCTTCGCGCCGATGTTCCTCGCCGTCGCGGCGGCCACGGTGGTCGCCGTCCGCGGACGGTGGGTGAAGGCGGCCGCGGTAGTCGTGGTGGCCTTCGCCGCGGTCAGTTCGCTGATGACCTTCCCGTACTACCTCCCGTACTCCAACGAGGCGTTCGGCGGCCCGGAGAACACCCATCGGTACCTGCTGGATTCGAACGTCGACTGGGGGCAGGATCTCGGCCGCCTGGCGGATCGCCTGAAGAAGGACTACGCGGGTGAGCGCACCTGGCTCGTCTACCAGGGAAGCGGTTTGCCGTCGCACTACGGCATCGACGCCGCCGATCCGCTCGCGGTCCCGGCGGACCAGGTGCACGGGGTACTCGCTGTGTCGGATTCCGCGGTACTGGGGGCTTTCTCCGACCCGATGGGCGGTGGCGGCACGGGCGGGGGCGGACAGCCGGGCGGTGCGACCGGCGATCTGGCCGCGCTGATCGCCGGGAGCACACCGGTGGAGCGGGTGGGGCACTCCATGACGATCTACCGCCGTCCGTGAGCGCTTGGCCGCACCGTTCACGGGTAGGCCGTCGAAGCACTGCGCGGCCTGTCCACTTGAGACAGGTCGTCACCAGTCCCGAATCGTGAGCCGGTAACGGTTTCTGGGGCTTGGACGCGTTGACCATCGAGATCCGCGAAGCCTAATTTCGGAATTGTCCACTGAGATCCGCGAAAGGTGAGACCAATGCCCGCTGCGCAGGTCAAGCAGCTGCTCCGTAGCAAGCTCAGAACATGGGGGTGGATGTACCGATGACTGCCATCGTCGAACCGGCCGAAGACCTTTCCGTCCTCACCGGACTCACCGAGATCACCCGGTTCGCCGGCGTGGGGACCGCGGTCTCCTCGGCGTCCTACTCGCAAACCGAACTCATCGAGATCCTCGGCATCGAAGATCCGAAGATCCGCTCGGTCTTCCTGAACAGCGCCATCGAGCGGCGTTTCCTCACCCTCCCGCCGGAGGAGCCCGGCGGCGCCCGCGCGGCCGAACCACAGGGCGATCTGCTCGACAAGCACAAGAAGATCGCCGTCGACATGGGCTGCCGCGCGCTCGAAGCCTGCCTGAAGTCGTCGGGAGCGACGCTTTCCGACCTGCGTCACCTCTGCTGTGTCACCTCGACCGGCTTCCTGACCCCCGGCCTCAGCGCGCTGATCATCCGTGAGCTGGGCATCGACCCGCACTGCAGCCGGTCGGACATCGTGGGCATGGGCTGCAACGCCGGTCTCAACGCGCTCAACGTGGTCGCGGGCTGGTCCGCGGCGCACCCTGGCGAACTCGGCGTCGTCCTGTGCAGCGAGGCGTGCTCCGCCGCCTACGCCCTGGACGGCACGATGCGGACCGCGGTGGTCAACAGTCTTTTCGGCGACGGATCCGCGGCGCTCGCGCTCGTATCCGGCGACGGACGCGTGCCGGGTCCGCGCGTCCTGAAATTCGCCAGTTACATCATCACCGACGCGGTCGACGCGATGCGCTACGACTGGGACCGTGACCAGGACCGGTTCAGTTTCTTCCTCGATCCGCAGATTCCCTACGTGGTCGGGGCGCACGCCGAAATCGTCATCGACCGGCTCCTGTCCGGGACGGGCCTGCGCCGCAGCGACATCGCCCACTGGCTGGTGCATTCCGGTGGGAAGAAGGTGATCGACGCGGTCGTCGTCAACCTCGGCCTGAGCCGGTACGACGTCCGGCACACCACCGGCGTGCTCCGCGACTACGGGAATCTCTCCAGCGGCTCCTTCCTCTTCTCCTACGAGCGGCTCGCCGACGAAGACGTCGCCCGCCCGGGGGACTACGGCGTGCTCATGACCATGGGGCCTGGCTCCACAATCGAAATGGCGCTTATTCAATGGTGACGCGTAACGAAATCAAGAGCGACCTGGTGCTGCGTTTCGACGGCTCCCGTCCGCTGTCCGTGGCGGCCGTCGAGGAGGTCGCCGCGCTCTGCGATCGTGCCGAGGACCAGCGTGAACCGGGACCGGTGACCGTCCACGTCACAGGGGCCCCGCCTGCCGGCTGGGCGAAGGGACTCGCGGTCGGCTTGGTGTCCAAATGGGAGCGGGCCGTGCGCCGGTTCGAACGCCTTGGCAGGCTCACGGCCGTGGTGGCGTCGGGTGACTGCGCCGGGATGGCGCTGGATCTCCTGCTCGCCGCCGACGTCCGGATCGCCGAGCCGGGCACCACCTTGCGGCTCGCCTCGGCGGGTGGCGGCACCTGGCCGGGGATGACCGTGTACCGGCTCACCAAGCAGGCGGGCGCGGCGGGTATCCGGCGGGCCGTACTGCTCGGCACGCCGATCGGGACGGACCGGGCGCTCGCGCTCAACCTGATCGACGAGGTGTCCGGCGACCCGGCCGCGACACTGTCCTCTTTGGAGGCTGCCGGGGACGGCGCCGAGGCGGCGATCCGGCGCCAGCTGATCTTCGAAGCGGGCTCGACCACCTTCGAGGAGGCGCTCGGTTCCCATCTGGCCGCGGCGGACCGGGCCCTGCGGCGGGAAGCCAAGCCGTGACGACGGACAGCGCGCCAGGGCTCGATCTCCGGGCCCTGGCGGGGGAGGCCCACCGGGTCGACGACGACATCCGAGCGCTGCGCACGGCCTTTGTCGAGGCGCATGCCGAAGAGATCTACGCCGAACTCACCGACGGCCGGACGCGGTACCTGCGCATCGACGAACTCGTCCGGGCCGCCGCGCTCGCCTTCCCCGGTCTGGTGCCCTCCGAGCAGCAGATGGCGGCTGAGCGGTCGCGTTCGCAGGCGGAGAAGGAAGGGCGCGAGATCGACCAGGGCATCTTCCTGCGCGGGATCCTGCGCGCGCCGAAGGCAGGCCCGCATCTGCTCGACGCGATGCTCCGGCCCACCGCCAGGGCACAGCGGCTGCTGCCCGAATTCCTCGAGACCGGTGTCGTGGAGATGGAGGCCGTCCGGCTCGAACGCCGTGACGGTGTCGCGCACCTGACCCTGTGCCGCGACGACTGCCTGAACGCCGAGGACGCCCAGCAGGTCGACGACATGGAGACGGCGGTCGACCTGACGCTGCTCGACCCGTCCGTCCGGGTGGGACTCCTGCGGGGCGGGGTGATGAGTCATTCCCGGTACCTGGGGCGCCGGGTGTTCTGTGCGGGGATCAACCTCAAGAAGCTCAGCGCCGGCGAGATCCCGCTCGTCGATTTCCTTCTGCGGCGCGAAACGGGCTACATCCAGAAGATCTTCCGCGGTCTGCTGACGGACGGATCCTGGCACTCCAGGTTCACCGACAAGCCCTGGATGGCGGCCGTCGATTCCTTCGCCATCGGCGGCGGGACCCAACTGCTGCTGGTCTTCGATCACGTGCTCGCGGCGTCCGACACGTACCTCAGCCTTCCGGCGGCGAAGGAGGGGATCATCCCCGGGGTGTCGAACTTCCGGCTTTCCCGGATCGCCGGACCGCGGGTGGCCCGCCAGGTGATCCTCGGCGGACGCAAGCTCCGGGCCGACGAGCCGGACGCCCGGTCGATCGTCGACGAGGTCGCCGCGCCGGATGAGATGGACGCGGCGATCGACGGCGCGCTCACCCGGCTCGACGGGGAAGCCGTGGTCGCGAACCGGCGCATGCTGAACCTTGCCGAGGAACCACCGGAGGAATTCCGCCGGTACATCGCGGAGTTCGCGCTGCAGCAGGCCTTGCGCATCTACGGCGCCGACGTGATCGGCAAGGTGGACGGCTTCGCGGTGGGCGCGCGATGAGCGAAAGCCCGGTGCGGTACGAAAAGAAGGACCACGTCGCCTACGTGACGATGGACCGGCCCGAAGCGCTGAACGCGATGAACCGGCGGATGCACGCGGAACTCGCCGGGATCTGGGACGACGTCGAAGCCGACGACGACGTCCGGGTGGTGGTCCTGACCGGCGCGGGGGATCGCGCGTTCTCGGTCGGGCAGGACCTCAAGGAACGCGCGCGGCTGACCGAGGAAGGCGTCGAAGCGTCGACGTTCGGCAGCAGCTGTCAGCCGGGACATCCCCGGCTGACCGACCGGTTCACCCTGTCCAAACCGGTGGTCGGCCGGGTGCACGGCTACGCGCTGGGTGGCGGTTTCGAACTCGCGCTCGCGTGCGACATCGTCATCGCCTCCGACGAGGCGGTCTTCGCGTTGCCGGAGGTCCGGCTCGGCCTGATCGCCGGGGCGGGTGGCGTGTTCCGGTTGCCGCGGCAGCTGCCGCTGAAAGTGGCGATGGGATATCTGCTGACCGGGCGCAGAATGGACGCGGCGACGGCCCTTCACCACGGACTGGTCAACGAAGTCGTGCCGTTCGCCGAATTGGACCGGCGCGTCACCGAATGGACGGACGATCTGGTGCGCGCCGCCCCGCTTTCGGTCCGCGCGATCAAGGAGGCCGCGCTGCGCTCGCTCGACCTCCCGCTCGAAGAAGCGTTCAAAACCTCGTATCCGTGGGAAGAACGACGACGGACCAGTGTGGACGCGAGCGAAGGACCCCGCGCCTTCGCCGAGAAACGGGATCCGGTCTGGACCGGTCGCTGAATTCGGGTTGGACCGTTGTTCCGCGTGGCGAATGGTGGAAGATTCCGGGTAGGAGACTTTCTCGCTCGAATAACGCCGGGTTTGTTTCTTCGTTCACCCGAGACCGCCGGCCGGGCCGGAAATCCCGGCTTTCCCTTCACCCGGTGCCGGCAGAAATCCTGGATATCTGTGATGACAACGCTCGCCACGGTCGAACTCGACAACCAGCGCATCGACCGGATGGTCCCACTGGTCACGCCCGCCCTGCTGCACCATGAACTGCCGCTCGGCGCCAACGCGGCCGACACGGTGCGACAGGGCAGGGAAAACGTCCTGCGCGTCCTCGACGGCACGGACGACCGGCTGCTCGTGATCGCCGGGCCCTGTTCCATCCACGATCCCGCGGCGGCACTCGAATACGCCGACCGCCTCGCCGCCCTCGCCGGCCGGTTCGCCGACGACCTGCTGGTCGTCATGCGCGTGTACTTCGAAAAGCCCCGCACGGTCGGTGGCTGGAAGGGGCTCATCAACGACCCGCACCTCGACGGCACCGGCGACGTCAACCGCGGCCTGCGCATCGCCAGGGACCTGCTCCTCGAACTCGCCGAGGGTGGCCTGCCCGCCGCGTGCGAATGGCTGGACACCACCATTCCGGCGTACCTGGCCGACACCGTCTCGTGGGGCGCGATCGGCGCGCGCACGGTGGAAAGCCAGAACCACCGCATGCTGGCCAGCGGGCTGTCCATGCCGGTCGGTTTCAAGAACCGCCGCGACGGCGATGTCACCGTCGCCGTCGACGCCATCCGTGCCGCCGAAGCGCGCCACGTCGTCCCTGGCGTCGACCCCAGCGGCCTGCCCGCGATCCTGCACACGGCGGGCAATCCGGACTGCCACCTCGTGCTGCGCGGCGGAAACAGCGCGCCCAACCACAATCCGGCGTCCGTCCGCGCGGCGCTCACCGCCCTGCAGAACGCGGGACTGCCCCGGCGGGTGGTGATCGACGCCAGCCACGACAACAGCCGCAAGGACCATCTTCGGCAGGCCGTCGTCGCCGGCCAGATCGCCGAACAGATCAAGAACGGTCAGCGCGGCATCGTCGGGGTCATGCTCGAATCCAACCTCCAGGCGGGCCGCCAGGACCTCCACCCCGACCGGCCGCTCACCTACGGCCAGTCCATCACGGACGCCTGCATCGACATCGCCGCTACCCAGGAGGTGCTCCAGTCCCTCGCCACGGCGACCGCCGCCCGCCGGGCCGGCGTGCGCGCCCTCTGATCACGCGAGTTACGTCCCCAATCACGCGAGATGCGCGTCTGATCACGCGTGTCGTCCGTCTGATCACGTGAGGCGTCCGTCTGATCACGCGTGTGCGCTATCCGATCGACTCGGCGCAGCCCATCGCGGTGTTCGGGGCGGCGTCGCCCCGGGTGCGTTCGAGATGCGCCTCGCCCCAGACCCGGACGCCCTCGACCACCGGCAGGACCGTGACCCCGTAAGGAGTGAGCCGGTAGATGACGCGCGCCGGGACCGGCCCGGTCACCACGCGTTCGACGAGTCCGTCGGCCTCGAGTTCGCGCAACTGCTCGGCCAGCACCTTGGGGGTGATGGGGGCGCCCCGGCGGCGGAGGCCGGCGAAATGGGTCTCGCCGTGAGCGAGCCAGTACAAGAGCGTCAATTTCCATTTCCCGCCGACCGCGGCGAACGCCGCGGCCATCGGACAGCCGGGCAGCGGGTTGGGACGCGGAAGGTTACCCGCAGGTGCCTTCTTGTCCATGGTCGTCCTCCGCTCGGATAGTCGGACCATGACCGTGCCATACAAACGAATCCTGACGGTGGGCCTTTCAGCCCTGATGCTGATCGCCACGGCCGCGTCGGGTGCCGCTTCGACTTCGCCCGACGGGCAACGCGCGTTCGACTGGGAGATCGGCGCCTGGCGCTCCTCGGTGCGGGTGCTGGCCGAGCCGCTTTCGGATTCCGCGGACCGGTAACTCCAGTTCGCGGGCACCAGCACCGTCCGCCCGCTCATGGACCGGCGGGCGAACGCCCTCGAATTCGAGGTCTCCGGCCCCGACGGGCGCATCGACGCGCTCAACCTGCGGCTGTACGAACCGCAGGCGGGCCGGTGGAGCTTGACCTTCGTCAACATGCGGGACGGCCTGCTCACCCCATCGGTCTACGGCGGGTTCCGCGACGGCGTCGGCGAATTCCATGGCGACGACCAGCTCGCCGGGCGGCCGATCAAGGTGCGTTTCCTCGTCTTCCGGCACGGCCCGGACGAGGCGCGTTTCGAGCAGGCGTTCTCGGCCGACGGCGGGACGACCTGGGAGACGAACTGGGTCGCCGTGGACCACCGGATCCGCCGCTGACGGCCTGGGCGAAGGGGACTTTCCTCGCATCGGATGCAGCGAGAGTCCCCTTCGCAACAGCTGACACTTCGCCTGCCCCTCCGGACCGGCCGATGATGCGCGGGTGTCTACAAAGGACACATCAGTGCGGCGACATGACCGATTTATGCCATACGCAAGGTCTCGCGAGGGGGCAAACCGGACCGCGTCCCTCACCGTGTGGATTTGGGGGCGTTGGATGACCCGAAATCCACACAGTCCGGCGAGACCGTCCCTGTCACGACCACCCGGACCGGCCGCCCGCTAGCCGACACCGTCGAGCAGGGCCAGCTCCTCCTCGCTCAACCGCAGGCCGCCCGCCGCGACGTTCTCCTCCAGATGCCGGGGGTCGCCGGTCCCGGGGATGGCGAGCACGTGCGCGCCGCGGTGCAGGGTCCAGGCGAGCCGGATCTGCGCCGGGGTCGCGTCGTGCGCCGCGGCGACCTTCGCGACCTCGGCCTGCCCCGGAACGGCGTCGGGCGTGGCGGCGCCGGGAAGCGAAGTGGTGACGGCGAAGAACGGCACGAACGCGATGCCGTGTTCGCCGCACAGGTCGAGCAGCGCGTCGTCCTCCCGGTCGGCCAGGCCGTAGCGGTTCTGCACGCAGACCACCGGAGCGATCGTCAGAGCCTCGGTCAGCTGTTCCGCCACGACGTTGGAGACACCCAGATGGCGGATCAAGCCTGCCTCGCGCAGTTCCGCCAGCGCGCCGAAATGTTCCGCCACCGAGCCGGGCTCCTTACCCATCGCGGCGCCCCAGCGCAGATTGACGACGTCGAGGTGGTCGAGACCGAGCTGCCGGATGTTCTCCTCGACCTGGCCGCGGAGCTGATCCGGGCGCGCGAAGGAGAATTCGCCGTCGCGGTCGCGGCCCGCGCCGACCTTCGTGGTGATCACGAGGCCTTCGGGGTAGGGCTGGAGCGCGGTGGCGATCAGTTCGTTCGCCGAGCGCGTGGGCGTGAAGTAGAACGAAGCGGTGTCGATGTGGTCGACGCCGAGTTCGATCGCGCGGCGCAGGACGGCGATCGCGCTTTCGCGGCTCTTGGGCTTCTCGTCCCATGGCATCCCGGTCAGCCGCATCGCGCCGAGGCCGAGCCGGTTGACGGTCAGGTCCCCGAGCCGCCAGGTTTCGTGAAAGTTCGTCATGACCACCAGCGTCGTGACGAGGCCTTCCGTAGTCAGAAAATGGCAACAACCTGCCACCCCGTCGCGCGGTTGAGGCAGTATCGATGCCATGCGGACGAGTGATGCGGTGACGGTCGTGCGCGGCGAAGAGGAGCTGTTCCGCCGGGTCGGGCACCTGTTCTCGACCGTGACCGACCTGGCATGCGCCGCCAACGACCTCGCGACCTGGGTCGCCGCCCACGGAGCAGGCGAGATCGCCGAGCGCCGGGCAGGCGAGGTCCGGATCCGCAAGATCTACCGGGCCGGTCTGCTGCTCGACCCGGGAGCCGCGCAGGAGCTCACGAGGGTCCGCGACCGGCATGGAGCCCAGGTCCGTATTTCCACCGAGGACGTCAACGAGACGATCGTGATGGACGGCAGGCTCGTCATCCTGGCCGGTGACCTCGTCGCCGGGCAACGCGGATACAGCGTCATCACCCAGCCCGAAACCGTGCAGGGCGTGATGTCGCTGTTCGAGGCGACCTGGCGAGCGGCGACCGAGCTCGACGTCTTCGACACGCAGGTGTCCGAGATCAGGCGCCTCGCGCCCGCGGTGCTGGACCTGCTCGGCAGCGGTGTCAAGGACGAAGCCGCCGCCCGGAGCCTCGGCCTCGGCGTGCGGACCTACCGGCGACGGGTGGCCGAGCTGATGGCGGCGCTGGGTGCCGAGTCCCGTTTCCAGGCGGGCGTCCGGGCTCGCGAACTGGGTTTGGTCTAGCCCCACCTGACCGGGTGAGAAACAGCTACGGAAAGTAGCTCCTGGAACCCGGTATCCCGCTGTCCACCGGCGCCGAGAGGGTAAGATCTTGCCGCCGAGGATGCCGGTGGAAACTTCCGGGAACCAACGCGCCGCCGGATGCGTCGGTGTACACGAACGGCGTCATCGCGTTTCGGGAAACGGCGCGCACACGTGGGTGTGAACTCATAGGGTGCGCGGGTAGACATCGTGGGTCAGGCAAGCACGCGCGCAGGCGCCGGACTGGAGGGATCATTCATGACTCGCCGATTCGATCCAGAGCAGATCGCCGCGCTGGCCAAAAAGGTCGGCGGGCTCAAGGACGGCTACAGCGGCGCGGGCAAGGACCTCGGCGACGGTGATCCCGGCGGCGCGTTCGGCGACCTGAAGAACGCGGCCAGCACGGGGACCACGATGAAGGGTTTCCACCGCGGTGTGAACGCCGAACTGGCGGCCGCCGCGAAGCTGGTCGATGCCGCGTCGAACGCGCTGGCCAACGCCGCCCAACGCATGCGGAACGACGAAGCCGCGGGTGTCGACACCCTCCGCGGCGGCGCCCGCGAGCGGGACTGATCGGACTGAAGACGGGAACCAGGGGGATTTGACCGATGACCACCGCGGAGCGGAATCCGAGCACGCTCGACGACCCGTCGCACGACCGTCCGAAGTCGTTGGACGCCATCGACAAACACGCCCAGCAGGCGCAGAAGCTCAATTCGAGCGCGGTCAACGACCAGGCGAGGAAGGTCGGCGGGGCGGCGACGAGGGCGAACGACCTCGGCGACGACCTCAAGGTCTTCCGCGACGACGTCCTGCGCAACTGGGAGGGCAAGGACGCCGACGCCGTCGCCGAACACCTCGAAAAGCTCGGCAAGGCCAGCTACAAGGTGAGCGACAAGGCCGAGGCCGCCAAGAACATCCTCCAGCGGGTTTCCGAGATCCTCGACGAGGTCAAGAAGAAGGTCGCCCAGCTCGCCCAGGAAGCCAACGACAAGGACGCGGACAACCGCAAGCTGATCGACGCGGCCCGCCGCCGGAAGAACAGCTCGAAGGACGACAACGAGATCGCCTCCGCCGCGACGGACATCGAGCGGCTCCGGCAGCTCAACGAAAAAGACTCGAACGGCAAGAAGGACGAGATCGAGAAGGCGCTGGACGACGCCGAGAAGCAGATCGACGATCTCCTCAAGCCGCTCGGCCTGGAGATCGAAGGCGGTTTCATCGAGCTCATCCCCGCCGACGACGGCCAGACCACGGCGTCGAGCGTCAACGCGAAGCCGGTCAACTCCAACGTGGGCAGCGCACCCAGTTACGGCGGGGGAGACGGCGGCGGTGGTGGAGGCGGCGGCGGTGGCGGTGGCGGCCCCGCCGGGGTGCCGGGCGACGGCAGGCCCGCGAAGCCGATCGACGCCCGGGGCGACAACCCGGCGAAGATCGCCGAGCAGTTCCTCGGCCGCAACGCCGGCGACCTCAAGGGCAGCGGCGAGCTGCCCGCCATGCAGTCGTGGGTGCCCAACAACGTCAACTGCGCGAACTTCGTTTCCGGCTGTCTCGAGGCGGCGGGCCTGATCGACAAGGGGCAGGCCAGTGCCTCGGTCGCGGGCCTGACGGCCAACCTCGAAGCGGACGGCTGGAAGTCGGTGCCGCTTTCCGAAGCGAAACCGGGCGACGTGGTGATCTCGAACAACGGCGGGCACGTCGTGCTGTACGCGGGCGATGGCCAGTTCATCGGCTCGAACAACGTCAACCCCGACGGTTCGCAGAAGATCAGCATGGGCGGCGGTGGCGGCCTCGTGAAGATCCTCACCCCGCCGACCTGATCCGACAGACCGCCAGAGCAGCACCGGGCAGGCTGACGCGTTCGCTCGCGTCGCTGCCCGCCAGTGGGAGGTAGCTCGATGTACACCCCGTCCGCACGACCCGTCCCGGTGTCGCTGAACCCCGGCGACCCGGTCCGGGAAGCGGTACTCCAGGCCGCCACCGCCCGGCTCGACCAGGAATTCGGCGATCGGGTCCAGGTGGCCGTGGAACAGCTCGACCGGCTCGGTCCCTGGGTGTTCCTGCAGGGGACGATGCGCGGCACCGAACCCGGTCGGTCGTACTACGCCGGCACCATCTGGGAGAACAAGCGGGCCGACGGCGTCATGTCCGACGTCTACGTCGCCCTGCTCAAGAAGAGGAGCGAAACGGGCGTCGACGACGACGCGCGGTCCTGGCGGGTGGCCAACTGCGCCATCGGCCCGACCGACGTCGCCTGGCTGACCTGGCCGGACGAGCACGAAGTACCGCAGGAGCTGTTCGGGTTCTGACCCGTCACGAGGTCCAGTCCGGCAAGGCGCGGGCGATCTCGCCGGGGGAGGGCATCAGGGCGATCTCCTCGGCGATCGCCCTGGCCGCGTCGCGATGGGCGTTCCGCCCCAGCAGGCTCCCGACACGTTCGGTGACGGCTTCCGCGCTCGGCAGGCCGGGCTGGAGACTCAGCGCGGCACCCGCCGCGCACAGGGCCTCGGCGTTGGCGAACTGATCGGCCCCCTGCGGGAGGATCAGCTGCGGGACGCCGACGGAAAGCGCGCCGAGTGTCGTGCCGCTGCCGCCGTGGTGCACGACCACGTCGACCTGCGGCAGCAGGTCCGCTTGCGGGATCCACGCCCGCACCGTCACGTTGTCCGGCACGGTGCCGAGTTCGTCCGGGCGGACCCGGCCCGAGGCGACCACCACGTCCGCGCCGAGCGGAGCCAGCCCGCGGATCACGGTGCCGAGGAGTTCCGGCGTGCCGAAGGCGGTGCCGAGCGTCAGGTAGATCAGCGGGCGGGCGGACTTCTCGACGCGCCACGGGGGCACCGCGGGTTCGGAGTAGGGCACCGGGCGCAGTGCGACACGTTCGGCCGTCGCGAGGAAGTTCTTGTCCTGCAAGGACTGTGGGCAGATGTCGAGATGCGGCCGGTCGGGCCTCGTCGGCGGTTCGAGCCCGATCCCGTCGGGGAACATGCGGCCGAATCCGTGCCAGAGGCCAGGGATCCCGGCGCGCTCCGCGGCGATGGCCACCCCGGGCTGTCCCCATTCGTGCACGACCAGGTCGGGCCGTAGCCGCGCCAGTGCCGGCTCGAGGTCCTCGGCGTAGATCTCGTAGAACGCGTCCGCCGGGCGGAAAGGCCTGAGACCGTTCCTGTGCAGAGGCGGGTGGACGTTCTCTCCGGCGGCGAAATGTACTTCGTGCCCGGCGTCCCTGGCGGCGATCGCGAGCGGGATCAACGGATAGGTGTGGCCGACCGAGGCAAGGCTGGCGAAGAGAATCCGCATGCGTTCCATTCCGGATGTCTGAAACAGATGTTGAGAACATCTGAACGGTAGCACAGGAGTGAACTCGGACAGGTGACCTACAATTCCGGCGCTAGCGCGGATGCCTGGTGCGCGCCGCGACGGGCTGCGGGTCCGCCAATAACACGACCATGTCCAGCGCTCGTTCGAGATCGCCGTGGGCGCGCACCGGATCCGGGTTGGCCACGTACTGCAGGATCAGGCCGTCGACGGAGGCCAGCGCGAGCCGGCCCAGCGTGTCGAAGCCGACTGCGCAGCGCTCGCCGGCGGCGATGGCCGCCTGTTCGCAAAGCCTGGTCACGAGCGAGATGTAGCCGTCGTACTGGGAACGGGCAAGGTCCGGGGCCTCGCTCCGCAACGAGTAGCTGGAGAGCTCGTACTGCAGGATCTGCAGTCCGACGTCACCCTCGACGAGTTTGTCCCAGAACGTCGTCATGCCCGTCCGGAGCGCGTGCTCGAAACCTCTGTCCGGGTCGAGGCCGCTGCGCAGCGCGTCGGAGATGTCGTCGACGATCGTGCCGATGACCGCGCGCAACAGTTGGTCCTTGCTCGGAAAGACGTAATGGAGCGTGCCCAGCGAGATCCCCGCTTCGGCGGCCACCGCGCGAAGAGTGGTCCCGGGTACGCCGACGGTGCTGAGCACCCGGATCGCCGCGGTGACGATCTGCCCCTCGCGTTCCGCCGCCTTCACGTAGGCCATCCGGCTTCTCCTTCGTCGACAGTGTCCGAGTTTCGCATATCGGCTCTTGTGCCGGATGGAGCCCTGCCTTAATTTGAGTCGGACAACCGACCGACAATTTGGGAGTCTGCGGTGCACACAGTCGATGTCGTGGTGATCGGAGCGGGCCTCGCGGGGTTGACGGCCGCTCGCGCGCTGACCGGCGCGGGACGCACGGTCGCCGTGCTGGAGGCAAGGGACCGGGTGGCGGGCCGCAACCTCGGTCGTGAGCTGGTCAACGGGGTCCCGGTCGAACTGGGCGGTCAGTGGATCGGCCGGACGCAGACCGAGGTCCTGAACCTGGTCGCCGAACTCGGCCTCGAAACGTTCCCGACCCACGACGACGGAGCGGCGGTGACGATCTACCACGGCAGGCGCACCACCTACGCCGACGAAACGTTCGGGCTGTCCGGTCAGGCGGCGCTCGAAGTCGGCCGGATGAAGGTCGAACTCGAAGCCTTGGCGGGCACCGTGTCGCTCGCCTCTCCGTGGACGTCACCCGAAGCCGCGGAGCTGGATCGCAAAACCCTGGACGAATGGCTCCGCACCGCCACGGACGACGCCGAGGCCCTCGCGTTCTGGGGAGCCGTCGTCGCCGCGGTGTTCTCCGCGGAACCGGCGGAGATGTCGTTGCTGCACTTCCTGTTCTACGTCAAATCCGCGGGCTCGCTGGACATCCTCGTCGGCACCACCGGTGGTGCGCAGGAACTGCGAGTCGTGGGCGGCACCCATCTGATCTCCGAGCGGCTCGCCGATCGGCTGGGCGACGTCGTCACGCTCGGCGCACCGGTTCGCGGCATCGCCCACCACGCGGACGGGGTCGAGGTGCGCCACGACGGCGGACTGATCGCCGCCCAGCGGGTGATCGTGGCGATCCCGCCCGCGCTGGCCGGACGGCTGCACTACGAGCCGGCGCTCCCCGCGGCACGCGACGGGCTGACCCAGCAGATCCCGATGGGCAGCGTGATCAAGGTCCAGGTGGCCTACCCGGCGCCGTTCTGGCGCGACGCCGGGCTCAACGGGTTCGCGTTCAACCTGGACGACCCGCTGTGCGTCACCCTGGACAACTCGCCGCCGGACGGTTCCTGTGGCGTCCTCGTCGGCTTCTTCGAGGGCGCCCACGCCCGCGAGGTCGCCCGCCTGTCGCCCCGGGAACGCCGCGAGGCCGCGGTGGCCACGCTGGTGAAGCAGTTCGGGCCGGAAGCGGCGGAACCGATCGATTACGTCGAACAGAACTGGATGGAGGAGGAGTACACCCGCGGCTGTTACGGCGGCCGCCTCGGCGCGGGCGGGTGGACCCAGTACGGCGCCGCGCTGGCCGCACCGGTCGGGCGTATCCATTGGGCGGGCGCGGAGACCTCCGACATCTGGAACGGCTACATGGACGGCGCTGTCCGTTCCGGGCATCGCGCCGCGGCCGAAGTGCTCGCGCTTTTGGAGCGGTGAACGCCGAAAACCGGTGGCCGGGTGGATTCCCGGCCGCCGGTTTCCGTTTTTCGGTGTCAGGGGCGGTAGATCTCCTTGACCGTGGCGATCTGGTCTTCACCGTTCACCCTGATCTGCGCGAGCACCGGGTTGCCTTCCCGCAACTGCTGGATCAGCTGGTCCTTGCCGCACGGCAGGTCGCCGTGACCCTCGTCGTCGATGGTGACCGATTCGCCAGGGCACAGGGTGGCCGCGCTGAACACCTCCGCACCGGGTTCCAGCGGAAGCCGGTACGTGTTGCCGTCGGTCATCAGCTGGAAGCGGACCATCCGCAGATCGGCGTCGTATCCGGTGAACCGCACCCGCTGGGTGGTGTTCGGGAACTTCCGGTCCTGCTCGACCGGTGCCTTCCCGGCGCCCGAGGGCCTGGTCTCCAGCTGCAAGGAGCTGTTCGGCACGCCGCAGACCACCTCGGTCCCGGTTTCCGTCAGCCGGGCGCAGGTCCATTTGCCCCGCACGTCGAGCACCCGCTCGCCGGGGCCTTCTGCCTGCGGCAGTTTCTCGTAGTACTCGGTGATCACGTTGTACGCCTCGGTGCAGCCCGGCGTCGTGCCGTCGGTCGCGGCCACCGCGATCAGATCCATTCGCGGCCGCCCGGGGGCGCCGACCTGGCCGCCGTGCTCGCTGCAGTTGACGTCGCCGCCGGACGGCTCGGCGTCGGAACCACCGGCGGCCGCTCCCCGGCCACCGCCCGTCTGAGCCTGTTCGACGGCCGCGTTCTTCACCGGAGAACCATTTCCGGCGACATTGTTCCCGCCGCATGCGGAAAGGAGTGCGGTGGCGGCGAGCGCCCCGCCCACAATGGCCGTCTTGATGGTCTTCTTCGCGGTGAATTTCATTTCAGCGCCCCTCTCGCATTCCTTGGTGAAGCTTTGTCCGGAAGACGCCGGAAGCGAAATGGGGTTGCTTCGGAAAGCACGTGCGGCGCAGAGGTGCCCGAAGGTTCGGACCGCCGTGTCCGCGAGGGCACGACCTCGGCTCGGCGCGCAACCTCCCCGGCGTGGAACGCCGGAC
This sequence comes from Amycolatopsis lurida, assembly GCF_900105055.1. Classification (NCBI taxonomy): domain Bacteria; kingdom Bacillati; phylum Actinomycetota; class Actinomycetes; order Pseudonocardiales; family Pseudonocardiaceae; genus Amycolatopsis; species Amycolatopsis lurida. Next base: position 2,401,430 of record NZ_FNTA01000004.1, on the reverse strand, counting down.
GCCGGGGAGATCGCGAAGCCGGTTACGGGATGACGCGGTTGCGCAGGTTGTTCGGGTACGGGCCTTCGCCGTGGATGTTCAGCTCGTTGCTCACCTCGAAGCTGTAATACGGATGCGAACTGAAATAGCTGTCCAGATTGGTGCCGCCGAAGCAGATCAGATCCGCGCCACCGGCCGCCCTCGGCCCGTTGCACAGGCTGAGCGTCGGATAGCGGAAGGAATCCACCGGCCGGAAACCGGCACCGCCGGGGCCGGGAACGGGCAGGTGCCCGATCAGTCCACCCGGGTCACCCGGCCAGTTCGACTCGACGGGCTGCCGCCGCCCGTCCGCGAACAGCACACCCTGGATGTTCCGACCGGGTGGTTCGGTCTCGAGCACCGTGCCCGCGACGAGCGCGCCGAGACTGAATCCGACGATGTAGACCTTCGTTTCGAGGTCGCAGCCATAGGTGACATAGAGGTTGTAGAGCGCCGTCCGGAGGTTGGCGACCCCCGCGTCGACATCGGCGTACAGATTCACGTCCCCGGCGCCGTTGGGATACGGAATGCGCACCGGGTCGGCGCCGCCGGGAGCGAACGCCCGGTCCAGGAGTTTCTGTGCCCCGCCGTCCTGATATCCCGGCACGACGAACATGACGGGCCCGCACGGGCCGTCGGGTCGCGCGGGCGCCGCCTGTGCCGCTCCCGATCCGGCGATGGCTCCGGCCAGGGTGACGGCGGACAGGACGGCGGTCGCGAACAGACGTGCGCTGGCTCTTTTCATCGGTTTTCTCCCCGCTGTCGGATTCCTCGCCGAACGCTAATGAGCCCCGATGAAATGCCGATGAAATGCGGGTAATTGCAGGTGCCGTACCCACTTTCGGGTGAAATTGTCGTCATGGACTCAAGTGGTTTTCCGTGGGCTCAGGCCCTGATGTTGACGCTGACCGGCCGGGAGCCGGTCCACGGGGTGCCGCCCTGGAGCGCGGAGGAGATGCCGACGCGGGTGGAGCAGTTGATGACCTGGTAGTGCAGGTTCCTGACTGAACAGGCAGGCCACGGCTCGGACAATGGTTCGTTCAGGGCTTGCGCGAAGACGGCGAAAGGGTTATTCCACGGATGGCGATCGCTTGTGTCCTCTGTGGACGAATGTGACCCGTCGCTCGGGTCACCGGCGGCCGGCGGCCAGGATGACGAGGAACTGGCCGCCGCCCGGCTCGACGCCCGCGGTCACCGGCAATCCCGGTACCAGGCGGGAAAACCGGTCCTCGAGCCATTCCGCCGCTTCTTTGGCGTCTTGCTCGGTCGGGCAGCGGGCCACCAATTCCCGGCCTCCCTTGCGCTCCAGCCGTCCGGCCACGGTGATCAGCGGCGCGGGTTCGACCACGTGCAGACGGTCCGGCCAGGCGATGACCACTTTGACCGCGCCCTTGCGGGTGTTGCACCCGCGATGCGCGAGCCGCTCGGCGATCTTGGCCTTCCGATCGGCGGTCCGGCTGTCGACGCTCGGCCCGCGCGGGTCGTTCACCGACATGTCCGGGTCGACCGGTTCGTCGCACACCCAGCAGCGCCAGCCGTCGCGCTCGGCCACGTCATCGAGAAGACTCATGCGATCAACCTAGCCTGCCGCTTCGCGCGTTCACCGGGGCGCGGGTGTCGCGAAAGCCACTTTCGGGACGTCTGGTGTCCCGAAAGTGGCTTTCGCGGTGCTGCCTACTTCGTGCAGTGGATCCCGGCTTCACCCCGGTACATCACGGAGCTGATCCTCACCGAGTACAGGTGGATGGTCACGCACCGCTCCTGCGCGAACCCGTACATCGAAGCCTCGTTGTAGGCCTGCAGCAACGCCGTCCGCTTGGCCGAGGCCGACGTCTTCTCCACGGTGGTCCCGAGGAACGCCCGGGTCTCCTCGGCGCTCGCCACTCCCGGTGCGAGTGTCATGAGTCCCGCGAGGACCACGGCGGCCCCCGTGGCGCGGGCGATCGTTCTGTTCATGATTTCCCCTCCTGATTTCATCGCTGGCAGTAGAGCCAGACGGTCGCGCTGTAGTAGCTCGTGTGCGATCGGACGTCGGCGCTGCGCCGATAGCACTGCGAGTCCAGCCAGCCGGTGTTGCGCGCGAAGGTGCGGGCGACCTTCTCCGCCGAGCTGATGGCGTCCGCCGGGTACGGTCCGATGCCGGTGGCGTGGAAGTCCCCCGTCTCCACGGCGAAAGCGGGCGGCGCCGACAAGGTCACCGCGGCCACCGCCAGTGCGGCCGCGGTCAGCAACTTCTTCATGCGTGCTCCCCTCTGAGTCGTCAGCCAGAATCGACTGACTCCCTTCAGTCATTCATCTCAGCTAACGTGATGACCGTAAGGGAGTGTCGGATCGACTGTCAACTCATGTGAACAGCAATCTTGAAGAGATTCATTTCAGCTTACAGAGGTGAAGATGACCGAACCACGGGCGACCACGCTCACCGACCGGATCGACCGCCTCTTCCAGGTGGTCCGGCGGCCCAACGGCGAGCAGCACAGCCACGAGGAGGTGGCGCGGGCCTGCCGGGAGAGTACCGGCGAGTCCTTTTCCGCCGCCTACCTCTGGCAGCTGCGGACGGGCCGCCGGGACAACCCGACCAAACGGCACCTCGAAGCACTCGCGGCGTTCTTCCAGGTGCCGCCCGCGTACTTCTTCGACGACGAACAGGGAAGGGCTCTTGCCGAAGAGGTCGAGTTGCTGGGAGCGTTGCGCAACACCGCGGTGCGCAACCTGGCGTTGCGCGCGGTGACGCTGTCCGAGGAGGGGCTCGGCACCGTGTCCGACATCGTCGAGGCGATCAAGCGGCGCGAGGCCATGCGTGACCAGGGGGAGTAGCGATGTTCGGCAGGAAGAGCGCGCTCTGGCGCAGATGTGAGCGGATCGCGGCCACCGTGCGGCTACCGGAACCGTTCGACGTCACCACGTTGTTCGGCGAGGTCGCCGCGATGCGCGGGCGGCCCATCGAACTGGTGGCGCTCGAGGCGCGGCCGGGTGCGCCGTGCGGGGTGCTCGCGGCCACCGATCGGGCGGACTACGTGTTCTACACGCGGGACACGTCTCCGTTGCACCAGCGGCACATCCTGCTGCACGAACTCGGCCATCTGCTGTGCGGGCACGTCGAAGGCGAGGTGCGGCCGGAGGCGATCGCCGCGATGGTCGCGCCCTCGCTTTCGGTGGACCTGGTCCGCCGCGTCCTCGGCCGTACGACGTACGCGGAGGAGCAGGAGAAGGAAGCCGAACTCTTCGCGTCGTTGCTCATGCGCCGAGCCGTGAGCGCCGGGCCGGAATCCGATCGGCTGCGCCACGCCCTCGGTTCGTGATCAGCTATCTGTCCGCCGCGCTGCTGGCGTCGATCGGCGTCGCCCGGCTGGTGGCGGTTCGCGCCGGGCCCCGGCATCTGGCCACGTTCTTCCTCAGCATGGCGGCAGGCCTCGCCGTCTCCGCCGACGCCACGGTCCGGTTGCTCGGCGACGTCCTGCTCCCGCGGCTGGTCACCAACGCGCTGCAACTGCTCGCGATGCGCGCGCTGGTCCAGGTGGTCCGCAGTACGCGGTCACCGGAAAAGCCGACGCCGTTCTGGCCGATCGTGCTGTGCTGGGCGCTGATGGCCCTGTGCTACGTGGACATCGTCCCGCATCGGCTCGAGGTGGGCACGCCCGCGTTCCAATGGCGCTTGAGCGTCGTCGCGTATCAGGTTGTCCTCACGACGTACGGGGTCGCGTGCCTGGTGATATTCACGCGCACGCTGGCCCGCAGCGCCGCTGCCCGTCCACGAGGGACCTTCCGGACCGGCCTGCGGATCCTGATCTGTGCCGCCGTCGCGACCATCGTGTGGGTGCTGTTCTCCGGGCTTCCCTCGCTGTGGCTGGAGATCACCGACCTCGCGGACCTCGATTTCATGCCCCGTGCCCGCCTGGTAGGACTCTGCGCGATGGTGCTGTGGGTCCTCGGTGGGCTGTTCACCACCTGGGACGGCGCGCTCCGGCTGGCGCGCGCGTGGCGGGGGATCCGGGCGGTGACACCGTTGTGGAAGGAACTCGTCGCCGCGCATCCGCAGATCGCGCTCCCCGTGCGCCACGATCTCGAATTCACGTTGTACCGCAGGGTGATCGAGATCCGTGACGGTCTGCTCGCGGTGCGGGCACACGTTCCGCCGCAGCTCGGCGACTGGCTGCGCACCCCGGTCGACGAACCCACGCGCGCCGCCGCCGAACTCGCGGCGGCGCTGGTGATGCGTGAGGCGGGCCGCAGCTGGCCGCACCCTCCGGCGGGGCCGGACGGTGCGCATCCCGGCGTGCGGGAGGAAAGCGCCTGGCTGAGCCAAGTGTCGTCCGCGTTCACGCACTCCCTCGTCGTGCGGGAGGTACGGGAACGGGCTAGGGCCGAGGCCGAGCGCCTTTCCTGACGGTCAAGGCCTTCCGAGTTCGAGTGTGGCGTTGTGCAGCGACGAGTACATCGGATCCGAAGTGAAGTCCGGCCCGGTCTCCTCGCCGAGGTAGACGTCGATGTGCCGATCGCCGCCGAGACCGGGGGTGAACTCGTCCATGATCCGCCAGGAGGCGGACCGCAGCCGGTCGCAGACACCCGCGTCGATCGCCGTGCCGTCCTCCGCGGTGCCGCAGCCGGTGATCCGCAGTTCGCGCCCGGCGGAGAGGACGTTCGGATCCGCGGCGGCGGAGACGAACGGCTCCAAGGGACGCCCGTGGCTGTCACGGGGCGCGTTGTCCAGCCAGAAACCGGTGTCGTGCGACCAGTTCAGGTAGCGGCCGGCGTGCCGCCCGCTGACGATGCGACCGGTCCCTTCGTCTTCGACGGCCTTCACGAACCCTTCGGGGTAGCGCCCCAGGTTGTCGTCACCGCGTTCGCAGTCGATCACCAGACAGCCGGTGACCGGGACGGGGTCTTCGTCGTGATGTGTTTCGACGGCGGTGTAGTACACGGTCACGTACCACCCGGCGGACGACTCCTTCCCGGAGTCGCCGCGGTCGATGGCGGAGGCGGCGGCGAGGGCCAGCACGGCGGCCGCGAGGGCGAGAACGAGCTTGTTCCGTTTCGGGCCGCGCCGGTGCTGACCTGCCATCACACTCGCTCCAGTCGCTGTGTCGGTTCGGCTTCGGCCAGTGGATGCGGCACCGGCCGGGTCCGCTCGGCGGCGGACAGGACCTCCGCGGGGATCGGCTGGGTGACGCTGGGATCGACCGTCGCCGGTGGAGTGGTCGGGCGCGGCAGCGGGAGCGGCACGGAGGCGGGTGCGGGCATCGGCACCGGCATCGGCACTGACATCGGCACTGACGGCGCGGCCTGGCCGTCTTCGGCCAGCCGTTCGGTCTTGGCCCAGCCGTTGCGTCCGGACAGCAGCCGGAACAGTGCTCGCCACGTCGCGATGATGCCCAGCGCCAGGAACCACGGGTAGAGCAACCCGGCGAACAGGCAGCGAAAGATGTTCTCGTCGCGGAGCCGGACCCAGTAGACCAGTCCCCAGAGCAGGCTCGGCAGCATGGCCAGCCCCACCAGCATCGCGGCCGACGTCGGCAGAGTGTCCACTGTGGCCACCAGCCCGCCGAGCGTGCTTCCGGTGGCCAGCGCCACCGCGGACGCCGCGACCAGCCCGACCAGCAGCAGCGACATGGGCACGGTCAGCCAGGGCGAGAGCAGGTAGATCAGGAAGTCGGTGAGGCCGAAGCCGCTGACGAACCTCGACGTCGTCAGCCTGCGAAGGTGCCGGAAACATTGCAGATTCCCTTGCGCCCACCGGGTTCGCTGACGCAGCAACCTTTTCACGTCGGTCAGTCCCTGCTGGGTGACCCACGCGGATTTCGTATAGCGCACGCGGATCCCGTCCAGGTGCAGGCGCAGACCCAGTTCCAGGTCCTCGACAAGGCAGGCCGACCACGGTCCCGGGTGGAACCGGGCGAGGACGGACAGCCGGGTGAACTGGCCGTTGCCGCCCAGCCCGACACTGCCGACCAGGTCCCGCAAGGACTGCGCGGAGTCGGCGATGGCACCGAATTCCAGGTCTTGGAGCAGCGCCAGCGTTTTGTGCCGGTTGTGGATGCGCACGCGGCATTGCACGGCACCGACCGATTTCTCCGCCATCAGCTCGGCGATCTCGTCGAGCATCCCTTCGCTGCAGCGGCCGTCGCCGTCCACGATCCCGACGATCGTCTGCTCGATCGTGCCCTCCCTGCGGGCGATGTCGAGGATGTAGCGGTACGCGGTGTTGAGGCCCTCGCCCTTGCCTTGCCGGGCCATCGGGAGCTCGCGGCGCAGTACATGCAGCCGCGGATCCCTGATACCGGCCAGAATATGCGGTGTCGCGTCGTCGGAGGCGTCGTCCACGACGACGACCCGCACCGGCGTGTACCGCGTTCCGGTGGCCAGCGCGTTGCGCACCGTGTTCGCGATGACGCGTTCCTCGTTCAGTGCCGGGATGACGATCCAGAACGGCACCGGATCCGGCGTCCGGCGCACACTGCGTGGTCGTTGCGGGGACCGCCAGGCGAACACCGCCAGGACGAGGTTCTGCAGCGGCCACCAGATCAGGACGCCGACCATGATGGTCGCGATGACGGACAGGCTGGTTTCCATTTCGCTACTGCCCCCTTTCCGGCGCGGGCGCGATTCGGACGAGAATCGCGCGAGCGGCGAAAAGCAACAGAACAAAGGCGGCGAGCGACAGTGGCAGCCAGGGTCCGGCGCTCGCGGTGACCCCCATGGTCGCCGTCGCCCCGACCGCCGGTCCGATCCGGATCACAGACATCTTCTCCCCCAAAAGTCGGAATGCTCAAATCCTTGCGCTGAAAGGATTGCGCGTGATGCGTCCGGGCCCCCAGCCGATCCCGCATCGTCGACTACGACGTGAAGAGTCGTGCCCCGGTTCCCTCGATCGGGTGAGGAAATTCGCCGGGAACCGGACAGAACCACTCTGCGTCGCATCGGGCACAGCGCCCCGCACAAAGGATCATGCGAAGTGAGCGGAGTCGCGGAAAAGAATATTCGAACCTTGGGGGAGTAATGGTTTGGAATGAACAAGGAACCGACGTGACCCGGCCGCGGGTGTGGCTTGTGATGGGGACCCGGCCGGAGGCGATCAAATTGGCGCCGGTCGCCGGGGCGATCGCCGCGGCGGGCCGGATGGAACCCGTGCTGGTCGCCACCGGGCAGCATCCGGCGATGGTCGATCAGGCACTGGAGACGTTCGGTGCCCGCGCGGACGTCACGTTGCCGTTGCACCGCCGCGACGGTGGCCAGCCCGAACTGCTCGGCCAGATGCTGACCGGTCTGGACGAGCTCGCCGACCGTGAACCGCCCGCGGTGGTGGTGGTCCAGGGGGACACCACGACCACCCTGGCCGGCACACTCGCCGCGTTCTGGCGCCGGATACCCGTGGTGCATCTGGAAGCGGGCCTGCGCTCGTTCGATCTGGCCGCGCCCTTCCCGGAGGAGCTGAACCGGCGGTTGGTCACCCAGGCCGCGTCCCTGCATCTGCCGCCGACGCCTGCCGCGGCCGAGAACCTGTCGCGTGAACTGGTCCCCGCCGAGCGGATCGTGGTCACCGGCAACACTTCGGTGGACGCGATCCGCGCGATCGCCGACCGCGGGGCGGTGGACTACCGCGACGAGCGGGTCGCCGCGGCCGTGGAGGCGGCCACCCGTGGCAAGCCGCTGGTGCTGGTGACCGCGCACCGCCGTGAATCCTGGGGCGAACCCCTGCGCCAGGTGCTGCGCGCGGTCGCCGAACTGGTCGCCCGGCATCCCGAAGTGCACGTGGTCCTGCCCGCGCACCCGAATCCGGCCGTTCGTGAGCTGGTCGGTGCCGAGCTGGGCGACGTGCCTCGCGTGGTGGTCACCGAGCCGCTGCGCTACGACGAACTCGCCGGCGCGCTCGCGGCGGCCACGCTGGTCCTGTCCGACTCCGGCGGGATCCAGGAGGAGGCCCCGACCTTCGGGGTGCCGGTGCTGGTGTTGCGAGAGGTCACCGAACGGAGGGAAGCGGTGCACGCGGGCTGTGCGCGGCTGGTCGGCACCGACCGCGAGCTGATCGTGCGGACGGCGTCGGAACTCCTCGCCGACCCGCGGGCCAGGGCGGCCATGATGAGCAACGGCAATCCGTTCGGCGACGGAAAGGCTGCGTCGCGTACCGAGCTCGCGCTGGCCCGGTTGCTCGGCCTGAGCACCGAGCCGGTGGAGGAGTTCGCCGTGCTTTCGGGGGGTGTACTGGTATGACCGGGAAGCGGAAGGGACACCGGCGCCGTCGAACGCCCGCCGGGCTGAGGTTCGCGGCGCTGGCCGTCGTCGTCGCGACCGGGCTGGTGATGCTGGTCGTGTACACGCGCCCGGCGAGCGCGATCCTGGCGTCGCCGGCGGCCGCGCCGGTCTCGCTCGGCGACCGGCTGGCGATGGGCAGCGAGGTCGGCAGTCCGGGGCCCGGCGGGAACCGCGACCACCGGACGCTGGTGGTCTACGACGCGGGCGAGCGGGACGCGCCGAACCCGCCCGCGAGCGCGGACGAGGCCGGAATGGCCGAGGCGCACGCGATGCAGACCGCGAACCTGGTTTCGCGGGCGGGCAGCTGGACGATGCGTGCCGCGGCCGACTACCGGGCCGGCGAAATCGGCGGATACCAGGCGCTGGTCTACGTCGGCGCGATCAGCGAGGCCGCACTGCCCGCCGCGTTGCTCACGGACGTGGCGGCCGCGAAGGTGCCGGTCATCTGGATGGGCGAGAACATCCATCGCCTGGCGGAACACGACCCCGGCATCACCGCGCGCTGGGGATGGACGCCGGTGGGCCGCACCCCGACCTCGCCGACCGAGGTCCGCTACAAGAACGTGCCGCTCGAACGCAACCCCGAGATCGGCTCGGTTCCGTTGGTACGCCGGGAAAACCCGGCGGTCAACGAAGTGCTCGCGGACGGCGTGACGGGCGGGGAGCACACTCCGTGGGCAGTGCGCTCCGGGACTTTCACCTACCTCGCGGAAGCGCCGTTCTCCTATGTCAACGAGGGAGACCGGTACCTCGCCGCCGCCGACATCCTGCTCGGCACACTCGCTCCGAAGACCGCGGAACGGCACCGCGCGCTCGTGCGGATCGAGGACATCGGGCCGCGTACCGACCCCGGCCAGATCCGCCGGATCGCCGATCTCCTCGGCGGGCAGGGGATTCCGTTCTCCCTCGCGGTTTATCCGTACTACGCGGACCCGCACGGCGTCGCCAACGGCGGCAGGCCGACCTTCGCCCGGCTCGTGGACAGCCCGGCCTTGGTCGACGCCCTGCACCACGCGATCCGGCGCGGCGGGACGATGATCATGCACGGCTACAGCCATCAGTTCGAGGAGATGGCGAACCCTTACGGCGGGGCGAGCTCCGCGGATTACGAGTTCTACACGGCGATCGTGGACCAGAACAACCATGTCGTGGAGACCGGCCCGGTCCCCGGCGATTCCGCCGAATGGTTCCGCGGGCGGATCGCCACCGGGCTCGGCGAGTTCCGCCGGGTCGGGCTGCCGGAGCCGGAAGTGTTCGAGTTCCCGCATTACGGCGGTTCCGCGGTGGACTACAAAGAGGTCAGCTCGCATTTCGCGGCGCGCTACGACCAGGGCAGCTACTTCGCGGGATACTGCCCCCGCGGCGCCTGCGGGTCCACCTCGACCGTGTCCTATCAGAACAAGTACGGTCAGTATTTCCCGTACCCGGTAAGGGATGTCTACGGCGCGGTGGTGATCCCGGAGAATCTGGACCATATCGCGCCGGAACCGTTCAACCAGCATCCGGCCCGGCTGCCCGCGGACCTGCTCGCCGACGGTGCGAAGTCCAAAGTGGTCCGAGACAACGTGGCGAGCTTCTTCTTCCACCCGTTCCTGCCGCTGGAACACCTGAGCACGGTCGTCCTCGGCCTCCGGGCGCAGGGATACGAGTTCACCACCGCCAGCGAGGTCGCCCGCGGTTGAGCATCGGCCGGCGCCCCCGGATCAGGGCGCCGGCCGCCGCTCAGGCACCGGTGACGAAGATCCGGGCGATACTCCCGTCCGCCCACACCAAGCCGAGCCGATTCCCGGCGAAGTCGTAGACGACCGTGGCTTCGCCGTTGGCGCGGTTCACCCAGCTGTTGTGCGGCACGGCCCCATGCGCCCGCACGTAGGCATCGACGGATCCACGATGCCCACCGAGGTCGAGCCCGGAGATCACGCGGTCCGCACTCGGGCAGCGCGCGACATCGACACTGCCGTCTCACCGGACAACGGCACCGGGCCGCCCTTCGGATCGGCAAGGCCGAGGGCGGCTCCGAGGAAGAACCTGTGTTCCGGCAAAGCCGCCCGGCGCCGCAACGCGATCTGCGCAGTCGTGTTCCCAGCGGGAATCGCTTTCGCTGTCTCGTCGAGGCGGTCGAGTTCGGCGACCAGTTCGGGGCTGTCGTCTCTGGCCATTCGGTTCTCTCTCGTCTGAGCCGCAGTCGTATCCGGTTCGCGAACAGACAAGCATTCCTTCGATCATCGTAGTGGCGGGGGTGGGGTCGGAGACTGGCCAGCGGCGCAGCGGACCTCCCGCTACGGCAACCGAGGCAACCCTGCCCACACTGACCGAAACTCTTGATCGAGCGATGTTCTTCGGCGGCAACGCGCCGGGCCGCGCTGGCCGAGCTGTATCGCCTGCTGGCAGCGGGGTTTCGCCGTTCGCCGGATCCGCGGGTGGCGGGCTGTTAGGGTCCGGCCATGCGGGTGTGGTGGTGTGGCCTGGTCGTGGGCTCGGTCGCGCTGCTCGGCGCGTGCGCCGGAGGCGGGTCGGGAAAGGGCAAGGTGGTGCCCTCGACGACGGCGACCATCCCCACGACGGGCCTCGCGCGGACGACGACGCGGCCGCCGGAGACCCCGGCGACCACCACGACGCAGCGGACGACGCCCACCACGACAGCTCGCACCACGACTCAGCGCAAGACGACGACCGCGCAGCGTCCGGCGACCCCGCGCCGCACTCCGCCCCGGACACGCTAGAGCACGACGTCGTCCTGGTGGGCGCCGAATTCGGCCGAGCGTGTTTCGGTGGCGTGTTCGGCGCGCCGGATCCGGTCGGTCCAGGTGGCTGTGGCTCCGAACGCGGTTTCGGCGAAGCCCACCTCGCGGATGGCGTCGGGCAAGGCCGGGTCGCCGGCGGCGAGCAGCCGGACCGGGCTGCCCAGCGCGACCGTGAAGGGCGGTACGAAGTACTCGGCCGGGGTCTCGGTGCGCGCGTGCACCAGGGCGCCGACCGCGACGGTGGTGCCCTCGCCGAGCCGCGCGGTCTGCAGCACGGTCACCGCTGTCGCCAGGTAGGAGCACCGGCCGACCGTGCACCCCAGCAAGGTCGCGTGCGGGCCGACGAGTACGTGATCGCCGACGTCGACCGGTTGCGGTCCGGCCACCGCGGACGCGCGGAGCACGGCGTGCTCGCCGATGATGCCGTATTCGCCGATCGTCACCCGTGAGCCTTCGGCGTCCAGCACGGCGCCCGACAGAACACGTGCGTGTGCGGCCACTTCCACGTCCCCGATGAGGGTCGCGGTCGGCGCCACGTAGGCGTCGGCGTGCACCCGGGGCTCCCGGTCACGATGTCGAATGCGCATGTCCGGACGCTACGAAGGGATCACCCGCGTCGCTGGCGGTTTTCCGACGTGGCGTTCGACGGCCTCTGCGCGGCAGGGCTCGTCGTGGAGCACGGTGCGTCCACAGTGGACTATATCGGTGACGGCCTTGGGCGGCGCCCGCGCGCGTTTCCCTTCTCGGCAACGGCGTGTTCACCGAGGAGCTCGCTTACCGGCTTGGCGCAGTCGTCGGCCTGCTCGTGAAATCGTGTCGAGACGCCGCATGCGAGCTGGGTCACGAGTCGCTGGCGAACGCCCCATCCTGGCCCTGCGGAGGGTCTGCCCAAAAGAAGCCGGCCGGTCCGAGCCGGAGTCACGCTCGGCGGTTCCGTTCTCGTCTGGGCGCCGGCCGCCGGTCCGACGCGTAAGAATCGAAGCCGAACCTCGGACCACCTTCGGCATCGAACGGCGACCGTGGCGGTTTCGGTCGGGGCGTTGGAGCAGGCGTCGGTTGGCGTGGAGATCCGGAAGAGGAACGGGCGGTCCCGGCCGGACCGCGGTGCTGCCGCACGGGGCGGCGGGGTGGTGGCGCTCGCGGGCGCCACCACCCCGGCGGATCAGAACATCGTCGACTGGGCGGCGTTGAAGGTGCCGTTGCTGCTCCACTTCACGCCTTCGGCGTCGAATCCACCGGAACCGTTGGCGTGCCAGCGGAACAGGTTGGTGTTCGAGCTGCCGTAGTCGTAGGAGGCGAGCAGGTCGGTGCGGCCGTCGCCGTCGAAGTCGCCCACGGTCCAGCGGGACTGGGCGAGGTTCCACTGCTCGGCCCCAGTGGTCCACTGGGCCACCGGCGCGTCGACGCCGGTGGCAGTGGCGCGCCAGGTGTGGAATGTCAGGTTCGCGTTGCCCAGGTCGATCGCGGCGCCGAGGTCGGTGCGCCCGTCGCCATTGAAGTCACCGGCGACGAACTGCGCCTTCCCGGACGGGAGGCCGCCGTTCCACTTGACGTTCTGCGCGTCGAACCCGCCGGCGGCTTTGCCGTACCAGAGGAACAGGTTCGCCGTGTTGTTCCGGTAGTCGTAGAACGCGGCCAGGTCGGCCCGGCCGTCGCCGTTGAAGTCGCCGCTCCGCCAGCTCGACTGCGCGAGGTTCCAGCTGCCCGCTCCGGTGCGCCACTGCGTGACCGGGGCGTCGAACCCGGCCGCCGTCGCGCGCCAGGTCAGCATGCTCAGGTCGGCGTTGCCGTTGTCGTAGGCGGCGGCGATGTCCGTGCGGCCGTCGCCGTCGAAGTCACCGGTGGTGAACCGGGCATTCAGCGGCCGGAAGGCGCCGCTCCACTTGATGTCCTGGCTGTCGAACCCGCCGGAGGCGTTGGCGTACCAGAGGAACAGGTTCGAAGTGCCGTTCAGATAGTCGTAAAACGCGGCGAAGTCGGTGCGGCCGTCGCCGTTGAAGTCGCCGGTGACCCAGCGGGCCTTTGCGGCCTCCCAGCCGTCGGTGCTCCACTTCAGCTCCGGGGCTCCTACGCCGGACGCGGTCGTCGGCCAAACGTACACACCGACGCGGGTGTTCTTCAGGTCGTAGCCCGCGCCGACGTCGTCCTTGCCGTCGCCGGTGAAGTCGTTGCCGGCCGAGACCGGGGTGGTCGCGGACACGGCGTCGGTCGGTGTGCTCGTCCAGCCGTCCGCGGTCGCCGCGACGACGCGGTAGTAGCGGGTTTGCTTGCCGGGCAAGGAGGTCTGCGTATAGGCCGGGGCGGCGGTGCTGCCGAGCAGGTGCGCGGCGTCGATCGGCACGTCCGGGGTGGCCGAGCCGTACACGTGGTAGCGCGCGTTGTCCGCGGCGGCCAGTGGGTGCCACGTCACGGTGATGGCGTGGCCCGCCGCCTTCGCCGCCGGGGCAAGGGCCTGCTGGCGGATCCACCCGGTGATGTCGTCGACGCGGGCACCGGTGGTGCCCTGTCGCGTCGTGGTCTCCCCGAAGCAGCCGTGCTGCCACGACGCGCTCGTGACGGCGACGACGTCGGTACGAGCGCCGGCGGCGCGGAAGATCGGCGCGCCCGCGTCCCCACGGCAGGCGTCGGTGCCGTTGGTCCCGGTGAGCGAGAGGGCGGTCGCCGTCGACGACGTCGCCTTGAACGTGCCGACGTGCAGCTTGTCCGGCACCCATTCGCTTTCAGTGCGGCCGTACCCGGCGAGGCTGAGCGTTTCGTCACCGCCGGGGATGTGACCCGGGACGGTGCTGAGCGGGATCGGCGCGATGTCGGTGATCGGCGTGGCGATCCGGGCGAGGGCGACGTCGCGGTCGGTGCGGGTGATGACGTTCGTGACGGCCACGACGTGGCCGCCGGTGCCGCTGAGCGAGCTCCGCCCGACGGTCGCGGTGGTCGCCTTGACAGGCACGCCACCCTGCGGGTTCTCGGGGAAGCAGGCGGCGGAGGTGAGGATCAAGTCGGGTTCGATGAGCGCGCCACCGCAGGCACGGCCGTCGGCGGTGAGCTTCGCGACGTACGAGTAGGCGCCCGCCGCTGCGGGGGTTCCGCCGGAAACGGCCTGGGCGGGAATGGCGGTCAGTAAGCCCGCCGCGGTGAGGATCACGACCGCGGCGGTGCGGGGGAGGGACACGGGGACTCCGTTCTTCTGCATGGTCGGCGCACCGGTGCGGCTACGCCGCGACCCGGATTTCGAGCAGCGCGGCGGGGTCGTGGTTCGGCAGCGCCTCGCCGACCGGGGTCCACTGGCCCGGCCGGATGTCGACCGTTTCCGTCGTGCTCTTCGCCGTCAATGTGGCTTTCGCGGTGTGACTGTCACCCTTGATGAAGTAAGTCTCGGGAATTTGCATGGTCACGTAACCCGGCGTGCCGGTGACGCGGAAACAGGCGTCACCGCCCTTGATTTTGTAGCTCTGCACGACGATGAGGTCGCCGCCGCTCACGCAGTCGACCAGCAGAACGCGCCCGTCACCCTTGAGCAGGGTGATGTTCCGCTCAGCGAGAATCCGGTCCGCGCCGGGATAGTCGTACGTTTCGACGATCGGGGGAGGGGTGTCGTCGGCGGTGGTTTCGCCGACGGCGTCCGCTGGGATGACGGTGAGCGTGGTGGCCAGCGCGGACAGGCCGAGCAGGCCGGCGCAGACGGCAGCAAGACGTCGCGAAGCAGAATGCACGATGAACAGTTCCTCCGTGGCAAAAACGGGAAACGGTGCCCAGGCAGATGCGTGGCACGACAAGCCGCCCCCCGATGGAAAATGTAGATCGAATAAGTGTCGGGCAAATCCCTTTATGGTAAAAGTTCCATAACTATGACCTTCATCATAATTGGTCGAGAGTGGCTAACGTTGGTGCCGTCTCGATTGATCGCGAATAACGTCCGCCGTTATGGCGACAACGGCGGATTGACAAATCCGGAAATCTACGCCGCGCTGGTGCGGTGCATTACCGGGTGGCTATGGTTCTCATTGTCTGATCATCGGCATTCATTCAAGGGGGACCGAGCAGGGTGGGAATCAGACTGTGTGGCGCGCCGGGTCGGCGTGCCCTTGTGGTGCTGGCCGTGGTTGGCGCGTTGGTGGCGGGAACGGCGGGCGCCGGACCGGTCGCCGCGGCGGAGACCCCGTCAGGCGGCGCGGCCGACCGGGCGCGGGTACTGGCGATAGTGCGGACCGGCACACCGGGGGTGACCAGGGCCGCGGAGATCGCCCTGACGGGCTCCGACGCGGAGGTCGCCGAGTTCCTGCGGACCGGTGAGGCGACGGCGCGGGCGCAGGACGACCGCGTCCGGGTCGGGCAGCTGCTCGCCACCGGCGGCCGCGGCCTCCGGGAAGCGGCGCAAGCCGCGTTGAACGGGACCCCCGAGGACGTCCGGGCCTTCCTGGCCGACGGCTGGCGCGCCCCGCTCGAGCAGGACCAGCGGGTCCGGGTCGGGCAGATCATGAGCACCGGGGGACGCGGTGTCCGTGAGGCCGCGCAGGCGGCGTTGAACGGGACCGCCGAGGACGTCTGGCGATTCCTGGTCAGCGGGCAGTTCGAGCCTGCCGAGCGCGACAACCGCGTGCTCGTCGGGCGGATCATGGTCGAGGGCGGCCCCAACGTGCAGCAGGCGGCCCAGGTCGCGCTCGCGGGCACGCCTGACGACGTCAAGGAGTTCCTCCGCAGCGGTCAGTACATCGCCCGCGCTCGCGACCAGGAGACGACGTCGGTCGCGCAGCTCGCGGCACTGGCGAAGGAGTCCGGGGCAGAGGCTGTCCGGGAAACCGAGGCGGCCAAGGAGGCTTCGGCCCGCGCGGTGGAGGCGTCCCGGCATGCCAAGGAGGCCGCACAGCGGGCGGCCCAGGAGACCGAGGCAGCGAAGAACGACGCGGGCCGGGCGGCGGAGGCGGCCGGGCGGGCGGCGGATTCGGCCGGACGCGCCGCGGACGCCGCGCAGGCCGCGATCGCGGCGGCGAACGCGGCGAACGCGGCCGCACGGGTCGCGGCGAACGCCGCGGCCAAGGCCGCCTCCGCCGCCGCGGCCGCGGGTCAGGCCGCGGTCCGTGCCCGCAACGCCGCCGCCGCGGCGGCCAGTGACGCCGGCCAGGCCGACGCCGCCCGCCGGGCCGCGGTCGATGCCCGGGCCGTCGCCGCGGCGGCCAACCTCGCCGCCGACGCGGCCACGGCGGCCGGTTCCGCCGCGGTGAACGCGGCTTCAGCGGCCGGCTCGGCCCGCAGTGCCGGGGCCAACGCCGACGCCGCCGCGGTCGCGGCGGCGGCCGCCGCCGGGTACGCCGGTTCCGCCGGGGCCGAAGCCCAGCGGGCAAGGAACGCCGCCGCGACGGCGAAGCGGAAGGCCGCGGAGGCCAACCGCGCCGCGAACGCCGCGGAGTCGTTCGCCAACGAGGCCGCGAGCGCGGCGGCCGAGGCCTCCCGGGCGGCCCGCTCGGCGGCCGGCCACGCGGAGGCGGCGGCTACCGCGGCCGAAGAGGCGGCCAAGCACGCCGGAGAGGCCCAGGACGCGGCCAAGGAAGCCACAATCCACGCCGAAGCGTCGCTTCGCGCGGCAGACGCGGCGACGGCGGCGGCGGCCGAGGCGGCGAGGATCGAAGAGACCGCCCGGAAGAGCGAGGCCGACCGGCTCGCGAACGACACCGCCGAAGCGGTCGGGACCGCGGAGCAGGCGAAACAGGCGTACGACACGCGACGGGCCGACGCCGAGTGGGACGCGGCCGAGGCGGCCAGGCTGGACCAGGAGACCCAGCGGCTGATCGCCGAGGCGGAGGCCCCCGAAACGACGGACGCCACCAAGGTGGCCGACGGGCGGAAGATCGCCGTCCAGCTCCGCAGGACCGGCGGCTCTTGGACTATCGCGGCCGCGGAGGCGGCGCTGAGCGGGACCGACGCCGACGTGCTCGCGTTCGTGCGGACCCAGCGCCGGATCGCGGCCGAGCAGGACGACCGCGCTCGCGTCGCCTTCCTGGCCGACTCCACGGACAAGGCCGCGAAGAAGACCGCCGCGGAGACCGCGCTGTTCGGTGCTTACCCGGCTGTCCAGACCTTCCTGCGCACCCAGTACTACGACGGCAAGGTCGCTGACGACCGGGTCCGCGTCGGCCAGATCATGAGCACCGGCGGCCCCGCCACGAAGGAGGCCGCGCAGCAAGCGCTGAACGGCACCCCGGCGGACGTCGAGCAGTTCCTCGCCACGGGGCAATACGTCGCGGCCGAGCACGACGACCGGATCGCCGTCGGCCGGATCATCAGCACCGGCGGGCCGAACATCAAGGCGGCCGGGCAGGTCGCGCTGGCGGGCCCGCCGTCGTTCCTGCGGATCTTCCTCCAGGTCGGGCAGTACAAGGCCCAGCGGATGGACCACGACGCGGCGACCCACGCCGCCGAGGTCCGGCGTTATGTCGCGGAGGCGAACCGGCTGGCCGCAGATGCCAGGGCGAGCGCGGCCGAAGCGGCGCGCGCCGCGGCGGTGGCGCGCAACGCGGCCAACGAGGCGCAAACCTATGCCGACCAGGCGAATCGGGCGGCGGACGAGGCGCGGCGTTACGCGGATCAGGCCAAAGAGTCCGCGCGGCAGGCGCAGGAGTCGGCAGACGCGGCCGCACGTTCCGCGCAGCAGGCCCGTGACGCCGCCAATGCGGCACAAAAGTCCGCGCGAGCGGCTGAGCAGTCCGCGGCCGAGGCTTCGGCATCCGCCGCACGGGCCAGGATCTACTCGGCCGAGGCACAGGCGGCCGCGGCGGACGCACGCGCGTCCGCTATCGCCGCCGGCAAGTCCGCCAACGAAGCCGCGCAGGCCGCCGCGGACGCCCTGAAGATCTACTCGGACAAGCGTGCCGCGGAAGACAGGGCACAACGCGAGAACCCGGTACCGGTTCCCCCGGACCCCGGTGGCGACGCCGATCCGGTGGTGCCCAGGGAAATGGCCCTCGAGGGTGGCATGTCGCTGGCCGATCTCGCTGGGCTGCTAGTCGACCTCGCGAGCATGTTCGACCCGACACCGGTCAGCAATATCGGGTCCGGGCTGATGAGCCTCTTCCAGGGCGACTGGGCCGGTGTGGTGCTCTCGGCCGCCGGCGCCATCCCCGGCCTCGGCGCGGGTGCCGACTTCGCCAAGGCCGCGCGACGAATCGAGAAGGGTTTCGGGTTCCTCGCGCCGTATATCAGCCGAAAGGGCTTCCTGGAAAACGCCCTGCACAACGTGAAGGGACTTTCACCGGATCACGCCAACCGGGCCTTCAGCGTGATGAACACCCTGCACCGAGACGCGGAAAAGTATCTCAGCGGCAAGGGACCCGAGTACATACAAGCGCTCAAAGCCGCGCGGCTGCCCACGATGGGGCCGATCCGGTTCGTGCCGGCCGACACCTTCAAACCGAGTACTCCCAGGCGGTCGTACAACGACGCGTACGGTAACGAGTGGCGATGGAACTCGAACCAGAACGAATGGGACGTCCAGATCAAGAACGGCGACGGTAAGATGGACTACTTCGCCAAGGACAAGGGGCATGCCAACATTTCCCCCGAGGGACGTGTGACACACAAATGAAGTTTCCGGAAACCGATATCGTCACGGACATCCGGTTCGCCGTCGAGACCACGGAACTCGCGACGGCCCTCGGCGTGTGCCGGCCGCTGCTCGACGAATTCGGTGCCGTCGCGGTGGAGATCGAACGCGCCAACCCCGAGAGCCCCAGGACCGGATTCCTTGCTTCCCTCTTCTTCACCTGCTCGGTAGCGGAAGGGGAAACCATCGAGCAGGCCATGCGGCGGGCAGTTCGACCGGCGATCGTCAAGTACCGGCTGAACGACGAAAACCTCGAGATCCACGGTGACCCGGATCGGCGCGGCTTCGCCAGCCTTCGGTTCCAGAAACTGAAGGTCGACGGCTACGTTCTTTTCAGGGTGGTAGCCGAGCGGGGAGGGCAGGAAACACGCGCGCCGACGTCCGTGGCCCGTGCTGATTCCACGCCGCGCGAGGAAACGGACATCATCGCTCGGGTCCACCTCCGGCTTCCGGTGGCGGACCTGAACACGGCGCTGGACCGATGTCTTCCGCTCGTAGCGTCGATCGGCGCGTCGGTGATCCAGATCGTCTCGTCGCGTCCGGCAGGCCTGCCGGAAGAGTTCTGCGAAGTCGCCCTGCTCTCAGCGACCCCCGCCATCGATGGTGAAGCCGCCGAGCCGGGCCTGCGGCGAGTGGCCACGAAACTCGCCGGCCAACTCGGCCTGGATCCCGATGCGTTCGAGATCCGGGGCACGGGGGATGTCCTCATCGGAGCGATTGAGAACGCCACGTGGAACAGCGGGGCTGAACAGCCAGTCGAAGCACTGTATGTACGCGTGGACGACGATCCGTTGTACCAGGACTGATGACCGGTTCTCCGTGCGGCCCCTGACCGACGCCACGACGGTGGCTGAATAGGCAGGGGCCGCACGGCTTCCGACCGGATTTGCGGATTTGGATCAGCGCGTCGCCCAGTCCTGTGAAAACGCCGCGCTTGGCCGAGCAACCGGCGTATCGCGGCACCCTCCTGCGCGTGGCCGACATAGCTGGTCGACTCGGCTGAGACCGGTGCGAGGTCGTCGGCGGTCCGGTCGACGCCGCGAGGAACGGATGACAGCACGTCTTTCGTCCATTCGGAGGAACAAGCCTTCGCGCGGCAGTTCGCCGGTCACGCGATCACCGGTAGTCGTGGCCGATGAACCGCGCAGCCGATTCGACGTTTCCGTCGAACGCGTAAGACCGTGACCGAAGCCGCGCCGCGAGTCCCGAGACCGCCACAGACGAGGACGCCGAGATGCAGCGCTAATGCCAAGAACATCACTCTGACCTGCCCGGGCTAGGGCTGTCGACGCCGAAGTCCGGCCACGGCTACTGGTCCGGAGAGCACGCCGGTCTGATCATCACGTTGGTCGACGCGCTCAGCCTCAAAGCCGACACCCTGGTCGGCGCACGTCCCGCCGCGGCCCCTGGGCGACTTCACCGGCATCGACCTTCAGCGGAACTGATGGGCACGAAGCCGGTCAGGGGTTCGTTGCCCGGTGGTCGAGATATTCGATGCTGCATCCGTCCAGTCGCCGCTTGGCGTCGGATGCGTGGGCCGAGCAGAGCGAGCCTGTCACACCGTCGCGATCGGTGGCGATCGCCGCGGCTGGTTCTGTGCAGGGAGTGTGGAGCCGGTCGTAATTCCAGGAATTGTCACAGCCTGTGGCGGTACACCAAGCCTGGTCTGCGCGTGAGTGCAGGGTGACGCCGTGGTCAGGGCAGATGCCCCAGGGAACGTCGCACAGATGGGGATCGCGGGCCACTCGGACGCGGGTCAGGTATGCGGCGGTCCTGGCGATTTCGTTGGTGTAGTCGGCCAGATCGTCGGTGGCTTTGTTCATCGGCCGCGCGAGCCGTTGCAAGTGCCCGTCGTCGGCGGCCTCCAGACGAGCGGCCATTTCCGCGGTCCGTTCGGCGAGAGTGTCGGCCTCGGCGGCCAGAGTCCGCAATTCGGCCGGGAGGGGTTCCGGTGTCGTCGGCTCAGGCATCGTGGTCCTCGCGGGTGCGGTGAAGAAGGAAGTGTCAGCAGGAAGACGGTGGCCCCGGTCCGGGTGAAACGCGGACCGGGGCCGTCGGTGGGAACGGTGAGTGGCTCAGAACCAGTGGGCGCGGCCGCCCACCTTGCGTCCCGTGCCGCCGAGAATCGCGAGAACCACGCCCACGACGGCGAGAACGGCACCGATGGTGGTCAGTACGGGAATGTCGACGATCAGGCCGATCACGAGAATGATGACTCCGAGCACGATCATGGTGATTCACCCTCCTGGAGCGGCCGAACGGATTTTCAGCCACGATGGGAACTGGGCTGGTAGTGCCCGCGCTGGTGTCTCGTCAAACGCCGTCGGCCTGTTTTTCTCTTCTATACCGGGAAACTGGGGGGCGCGTAGCCGTGGCCGGCGCGTGCCCGGGTTTCCTGGTTGAGGTCCGACGTTCGTGGGTAGGTCCCTTGAGTCGTCGTGAAATTGTCGCCGGAGGAAACGTAGTGTTGTTTCGCAGGAAAGCTACCGTGCCCGTTGGTGATCTCGAGCGGGCGGAGGCCGTTCTGGTCGCTCGGGGTGTCAGCCGTGAGCGGGCTGGTGGCGAGCTGAGGGAGATGGCGCGTCGTCGGCACATCTCGCTGTCACGCTGCGCGGCTTTGGTGGCCTCGACCGGCCAAGTACCGCGGTCGACGTGACCTCGCCCCAAGAGCAGATGACAGCCGGCCTCGCACCGGAGCAGCGCGAGTTTTGGTTTGGCCGAGCTTTGTTTCCGGGTGTGCAGAGATATCCACCCCGTTCTGGCGGCGCATGTCAGCGGAATGCTGCTGGAGCCGACCGCCGACGAGCCGAGCTTGGAGCGGCAGTTCGCCCAAGTGACGGCAGAACTGGTGCGACAGCGCCACCACCGGCGCGCGGTCGTGCCGTGTGATCTGGGTTTGAGTCCGTCGTGTCCGTGGTACTGCGGACATCATCATCGTCGTTTTCCCGCGGAGGGTGCTCGTGCAGATCCAAGTCAACACCGACCACAACGTCCATGGCGGCGAGGGACTCGCCGCCTACGTGAAGACGGACTTGGAAAACAGCCTGTCCAGGTTCGATGGCTGGTTGACCCGGGTAGAGGTGCACCTCAGCGACAACGGCGGCACCAAGCCGGAAGACAAGAAGTGCGTGATCGAAGCACGTCCCGGGGCGAAACAGCCCGTCGCGGTGACGCATCACGCGACGACGGTGGACGACGCGTACGCCGGAGCGGCGCACAAACTGAAGAGCGTGCTGGACACCCTGCATTCCCGTGCCCACGATCACAAGGGTGGGGAAAGCATTCGCCACATGGCGCCCCCGGAAGACCCGGCGCAGATCGGTGTGATCGAGAAAGAAACAGAAGCTCCGACCTCTCCCTGACGTATGACCACCGACGGCGCCTCTCGCCCGGCATCCGCCGGCCAGACCGCGCACCACGACGCGCTGAAGGTCGAGGAGCGACTCCTGTACACCCCCGCCCAGCACCTTCCTCGGCGAGCACCTGCGCTTTTCCGACGCCGACCGGCGCCGCTCTCGGGTAGTGGCGCGCGCAGGGCCGGAGCGAGACAGGAGTCGGCCGTCACCGGTCAGGCCACGCACATGGCTCCGAGTGCGGTCGACCGCTCGGCCGAGAACGCTGGCAGGACGGCGTCTTCGTCGAGGAACGGCGGCTCGGTCAACCTCGCCGCCAGCGTCCGCACACACTTCTCCGGGTCACCGGCGAGAAAGGCCGCCGGATACTCCTTGGAACGAGGGGATGTCGCGAAGGTTCATGAGGCTCGGGCAAGGGCACGCAACAATGTCGAGAGGCCGTCCGGCGCTCGGCCGTTCAGGCGGGCGCTCGTCTCGACTTTCGCTTCCTCGGCATAGACCAGCCGGAATCCGGCGTGGGCGAGACGACGCCACAGGTCGTGGTCTTCGGCGGTCCGGATCGGGAGGAAACCGCCGACCGCGTGGTAGGCGCTCGCCCTGATCGACAGGTTGGCTCCGTAGACGTTCCCATGGCCCGCGGCGGTTCGTGCGTTCGCGAGCAGTGCCTCATAGCGTGGCTGCGCGTTGGCCGCCAACGCGGTTTTCAGCTTCGCTGTGCCGGCCACGGCGTCCCAGCCCGCCTCCGCCCGGCGGACATGACGGACCGCCCAGTCTCGGTCGACTAGGGTGTCCGCGTCCGTGCTCAACAGCACGGTACGGGCCGATGCGTGGTGATCCAGCCCGCGAAGCAGGTGTTGTGCGCCCAGCGCCCGGATCGCTCCGATCGGCAGGTCGCGAGCGTTGACGAGGACCTCCGTTCCCGCGTCCCTGGCCAGCTTGGCGGTGTCGTCACGGCAGCGGTCGGCCACCACACAGACCCGCCGTTCCAGTTCCGGAGGCAGTTCGCGCAGGGCGACAGCCAGCGCCCGCAGGCAGGCCGGGAGATCGGTTTCTTCGTCGCGCGCCGGGATCAGCACGCCCACGGACGTGATCAACGGCGTGCCAGAACATCGACCAGGAAGTCGGCCTCACTGTACGTCACCAGACTCCGCAGGCCTGAGTGCGTTCGCAGCCGTTCGTGGACCTGGGAGCCGTGGTGCGGTGCGTCCGGAGCTTGCGGTCGCCAGTGCACGGCAAGCACTTGCCCACCCGGGCTTAGTGAGGCCACGGTGCGGTCCAGTGTCGCCGTCAGGTCCGCCTCGCTCAAATAGTAGAGAATTTCACTCAGTACCACCAGATCCGCCGGACCTCGCATCCCGTCCGGGAGCGTGCCCGCTGCGCACTCCACTGTGGACAGATGCGCCGTGCGATCGCGGGCGACCGAGAGAGCGGCAGGCACCGGGTCGAAGGCGTAGACCCGGTCGCAGCGGTCGGCCAGGTCCAGTGTCAGGGCTCCGGTGCCGCACGCGGGTTCCACCGCGAAGGCGTACCGCTCGCGTGGAAGAGCGGCCAGGGCGACCGTCCTTTTGCGACGTTCGTACCAGCTGTCCATCGCCCACGGATCGGGTTCGCGGTAGAGCGTCTCGAATCTGCTCACCGGCGTCGATGTCGTCCTCGGCTCGTGGAACAGGATCTCCCTGTCGCGCCCGAAGTGCTCCAGTATCTCCGGTGTCAGGATCGGATCTTCCCCGCCCGGGCCCGGCTCCAGTTGCGACTGGAAAGCTTGGACGGCTTTCGTTTTGATCATCGCGCTCGCGTCGTCGAGCCGGACTTCCGCGGCCCGCGCCCAGGGGATGGCCGGGTCGTCCGGGGCCACCATATGCCACAGCCAGATCGGGTAGGACCATCGGTGCGCGCCCAGGGGTGCGGCGCGGAACGCGGCTCGGCCCGCCACCTGATGGTCCGGATGAGGGTCTTCCGGCCATGGAGCCAGGCAGAGTTCGCTGTCCGCGGCCACTTCACGGATGATGTCGGTCAGTTCGGCCTCGTGGTCGATGAGCGCGGAGTCGGGAAAACCTGCCCATACCGGTTCGACGTCCGCCATCCCTTGGCACCGCAACGCTTCCAGCAGCTCCAGGCGCCGACGAGCTCCGAGAGATCGGCGGTCGGCGGCCGAGGAGCGGGGGAACGCGGCTTCTCCGTCAGTCGCGACGACCAGCCGGATCTTGGCTCCGTGGGTATGCAGCCGTTGAATGAGTCCGGAAACGCCCAGAGTCTCATCGTCCGGGTGTGCGGCGACGACGCAGACGCGCCGCACTTCCTCAGTGGGGAACAGTGGAAGCGTCTCCAATCCACGCCAGTCGGCTTCGGCGTGGAAGGGACCCGTTGTCACCGTCGCCCGTCTTTCAGAAGTCCGACGGCCAAGGCCGCGAGGTCCCGAGCGCCGTGATGCTGCCGGACGTAGACCATCAGATCGGCCAGCTGCCGGGGCAGCAGTCGATCCCGGCAGAGCGCCGCCGGCCCGGTGATCTCCGGTGCGATGTCCAGGACCTGCCGGGCCGCGTGCTCGACGGCGGCCCGGCAGAATCCGGTCAGCAGGGGCAGGTCCTCGTCCTGTTCGGTGTCGACGACTTCCGCCGTCCGCACGAGCAGCGCGTCGGCCTGGTGGAGCGCGGTGTGCAGCGCGCCGAGGTGGGCGTACTGGTGGTCGTCCGCCGCGCCGCGTGCGCGCAGGTACGCCGTCACCGAGTCCACGACGGCCGCACAGCCACCGAGCCACACCGCCGCGACGCCCGCGCCGCCAAGGCTGAACCTCGGCCGGGACGCGTACCAGCCCGGCTCGCCGACGATATGGTCCGAGGTCATCGGGACCCCGTCGAACCGGACGTCACCGCTGTCGGAGGCGTCCATCCCGATGGCCTGCCACGTTTCCGGCAGCGCCTGGACGCCCGGTTCGTCCAGGCCGACTTCCAGCAGGATCGGTGGCCCGTCCTCGTAATCCGCCACCACCAGGGCACGGTCGAGGACTTGAGCGCCGGAACAGAACCGGACGGTACCGGTGAGCGCGCCGCCCACGACGGCCGCGCCGGTACCAGCCGAACGGGCGGCCCAGACGCCGTACAGCGCGCCCGGTACGGGCTCACGGCCGGCTTCGGCCAGAATCGCGAGGGCGTCGGTATGTCCCTCCGCGAGCCGGCCGAGCACCAGGTCGCGACGCCCCAGCCCGGCGAGCGTCGTCCAGCGGCCCCACGTATCGCCTCCCCCCGGAAGCGGCAGGTCGAGGACCCCGTTCTGCATCAGCAACCGCACCATGGCGGCGATGGTCTCGACGGTTCTCGGCTCCGACAAAGCTTCCGGTGCGGCCGGTTCGAGCAGGGTCTTCATCAAGGTCCGATTCTTCAGTCGTTCATCACACGTTCGGCCCGTTCCCAGACGCGGTGCAGCCCCACGGAACTCACCAGCTCGGCGGAGAACGGTTTGGCGACCTCGTCGGCGAGCACGATTCCCGGTGCGTCGACGTCGATCCCGGCGTCGGTCAACACTTGGCGTCCGTCACCCCAAGCGCCGATGACCTTGCAGTGACGGAACATCTCCTGCAACAGAATGGTCAGCTTGATGTCGTGCAGTCCGGCCGTACCGCCGGCGACCACCACCGCGTCGAATTCGATGGATCGGGCGGTGAGGAACGTCCTCGCCACCGGCTGTTGTCCGCGCCCCCGCTTCACCGTCCCGCCGACCGGCGCCAGAACCCGCAAAATCGCGCCCTGGGCCTCGACGGTCCGGCGGAGCTTGCCGATGCCACCGAGATCGGCGCCGGACGTCGCCACCACCCCGATGATGCGGCCCGCGATCGGGCCGGGTCCCGCGGGGATCTGCGACAGCGCGGAGGAAGGAGTGACGTCTTCGGCCGGGGTGCCCAGCGGAGCGGCGAGTCCGAGTCCTTCAGCGACCGCCGCGCACAATTCGGCATCGACCTGGGCGAGTGACTCGAGGACACGTTCCTGGATCGACTGGGCGAAGCACTTTCCCAGCTCGAACGTGAACGCTTCGATCAAGTGGATCTTCTCGATCCGGGACATGCTCTTCCAGAAGAGTGTGGCCTGCGAGAAGTGATCGTCGAACGACACCGGGTTGGCCCTGACCTTCGGCCCCCCGACCTCGATGGGCCGGTGGACGTAAGCGCCTTCGGCTTCCGTGGTCGCCGTCGGCAGGGCGTCGTCGACACTGTTCGGCAGATACGGGGCCTGTCCGTGGTGGATGAGGGTTTGATGCATCCCGTCGCGCAGGTTGTCGTTGACGGCCACGTGCGGGCAGTTGATCGGGAGTTGCGTGAAGTTCGGGCCGCCGAGCCGGGTGAGCTGAGTGTCCAGATAGGAAAACAGCCGTGCCTGCATCAGCGGGTCGTCAGTCACCTCGATGCCGGGCACCAGGTTGCCGGTGTGGAAGGCGACCTGTTCGGTCTCGGCGAAGTAGTTGGTCGGGTTCCGGTCCAGGGTGAGCTTGCCGACCAGCTGGACCTCGGCGAGCTCTTCCGGGACGATCTTGGTCGGGTCGAGCAGGTCGATCCCCTCGAACATCTCGTCGTCGGAATCCGGCATGACCTGGAGGCCGAGTTCGTACTCCAGGGGTGCCCCGGCATCGATGCCGTCTGCCATGTCCCGGCGGTGGAAGTCGGGATCGGCGCCGGCGGCGATCTGAGCCTCTTCCCACACCAGTGAGTGCACACCGGCCACCGGTTTCCAGTGGAACTTCACCAAGCTGGTCGCGCCTTCGGCGTTGACCAGCCGGAAGGTGTGCACTCCGAAGCCCTCCATGGTCCGATAGGACCGAGGGATCCCGCGGTCGGACATGGCCCACATGACGTGGTGAGTCGCCTCGGTGTGAAGGGAAACAAAGTCCCAGAAGGTGTCGTGCGCGGTCTGTGCCTGGGGGATCTCCCGGTCCGGGTGCGGTTTGCCCGCGTGGATGACGTCGGGGAACTTGATGCCGTCCTGGATGAAGAAGACCGGCATGTTGTTGCCGACCAGGTCGAAGTTCCCCTCCGCCGTGTAGAACTTCACCGCGAATCCGCGGACGTCCCGGACGGTGTCCGCCGATCCCCGCGAGCCCAGCACCGTCGAGAACCGCACGAAGACGGGGGTCTCCCGGCCCTTCTCCAGAAAACCGGCCTTGGTCACCGACGCCGCGTTGCCATAGGCGCGAAAAGTGCCGTGTGCCGCCGCGCCGCGTGCGTGGACCACGCGCTCCGGGATGCGTTCATGATCGAAATGAGTGATCTTCTCGCGAAGATGGAAGTCCTCCATGAGCGACGGCCCCCGCGGGCCCGCCTTCAGCGAGTGGTCGGTGTCTGGAAGCCGGACGCCCTGAGCCGTCGTCAGGTGGTTCCCGCGCTGCCCCTCGCCCGACCGGCCGGTCCTCGCGTTCGATTCGTCTTTGGCCGGTGCTGACTGCTCGCGCTGACGTTTCGGGGGCATAATTCTCCTTGCCGAGAAGGGTGTTGCGCCATGGATACCCCGCCCTGATCGTTTCTAAGCGGCTCGTACGGCAACCCGTTCGTGTACCTCGTCTCGGTGCACGAGGACAAGTAGCAGCGCTGCTGTGTCAGTCTTCCTGTGGTTGATCGACGCCTGCGGCGAGACGTGTTGGGATCACATCGCGGGAAACCGCGGCACCGCCACGGCGAGTAGCCCGCCACCCCTTCGAATGATCTTGGCGTGCATCGCGAGAGCGCCTGATGGACCGTGGGGGAGGAGGTGACCAGGCCGTTGAGGCCGTGCACTAATCCGCGGAACTCCAGGTACATGGTCGGGATCTCTGCCGCTGCGACGGCTTCGGCGTAGTGATTATCCGGCGTGCGGGGGCGTTGCCCGCCGGCCTGCCCTGATCAGCGCGATGCATTCCCGATCACTGCTCACCGACGACCAACTGGCCCGGAACCTCGGTGAGGTGTGGTCCCGCCGGTGGCGCCCGGCTGGGCTTGGCCGGGTTTTGGCGGCAATGTTCAAGGTCGTGTGCCCCTGATGTCGATGTCGGCCGAGCGCAAGTTGGCCTCGATGAGGGCCGTCAGTCGATTCCAGGCGGGCGCGATCCGCGCCTGGTAATCGTTGATCAATCCGAACCGGACCGCCGTGTCGGTTCTGCCTTGGAGACTGCTGGGTATCGCCAGCAGCTCGGGGTTGGCGAGCAGGTGGTCGGTGACGGCAGTGGCGAGGTCGGCGACCCGCGGATCGTCCGGTTCCCACGCGCCGGCCTCCCAGGTGCGCTTGAGCAGGGCCACGTACTGGGCGTCGTCGAGAGAGTGCTCTATCTGGGTAAGGAAGTCGTCGAAGTCCCATGGGACCAGCGCCTTGGCCAGCACCAGGCTCTCTCGGGACTGCGCGAGGTAGTCCGGGGGGAAGCCGAGGTGGGCTGCGCGGTCCAGCAACGCGCACGCGCGGTCGGGCAACAGGAGCCGGTTCCCGGCGGCGAGCCGGTCCACCATGTCACGGCGCGCGACCAGGTCCTGGATCCGATCGGTCAGCTGTTGTTTGACCTCGGCCAGGTGGGTGGCGAACTGGTGCGGATCGGCGCCGAGCATGGTGTCGATTTCGGCCAGTGGCACGCCGGCTTCGGCCAGTGTTCGGACCTGGACCAGCCGCAGCACGTCGGTCGAGCCGTAACGTCGATAACCGAGACTGTCGCGAAGGGGTTCCTCGATCAGGCCGAGCCGGTGATAGTGCCGCACGGTCTTCACCGTGACACCGGCGAAGGCCGCCGCCTGACCGATCGTCAAACCGCTCGTCACGGCCTCAACGGCTCCCCCTGCCGACGGCGGCGACCTCGCGCACGGCGTTGGCGATGGCGCGGAAGTCCTTGCTCAGGAGCTTCGAATGGTTGCTGGAGACGGTCGCGCTCACCTTGATGTTCGGATTACGGGCGAGCACCGGGCCGAGGTTGGCCCGTTGTTCTGCCATCTCCTCGGCGTCACCACCGAGGTTCCCGCCCGAGGCGACCACCCAGCGCACCGGCACGGTGAGGTCGTCCAGCACAGCCTTGATCTCGGCGACGACCTCGTTGAGTTCGATGTTGACCTCGGCGTGCTGGTCGGCGGACATCCGCGCGGCCAAACCCAGCCGACGGGCCACCGGAAACGCCCAGCGCATCCGGCGGAACAGGCGGCGGACCTCATCCCGGGTCATGCGGCCACCGTCGAACAGGTCGTACGGGTACGCGCCGTCGGCCGGGACCACGCCCAACGCGCGGTCCGGGTTCCGGCTCGCCCAGTGCACCCCCACCACCGCACCATAAGACCAACCCACCAGTACCGGCCGGACCACCCCCCGCGCCGCGAGAACGGCACTGACATCGCGAACACACGCCTCGAAGGAATAGTCCGCCGAACGCCGCGACCGGCCGCGGGCACGCTCGTCGTAGGTGATGTGCCGCCAGCCCGGACCCAAGTCGGCGATGACGCGCCGCCAATGCTTCTGATCGGCATACGAGCCATTGAGGTAAATCACCGGAGTACCGGTTCCGCCAGTGTCGGTCACAGCCAGCGCCGTGTCCTCGACCGGCACCATACCGGTCCAAGGCGAATTGGTCTGGTGCCCGTAATTCATCTCGGTCATGCACCCAGGGTGGACGCCTCCCCTTAGGTCAACGCCAATCAGATACCCGCCAAACGATACGTGACCTGAATCACCCAGCCCCGCCGTTCACGTACCTGGCGATGCCCACTCCGGACAAGGCTGATCTCCGCGCTGGTGTCTCCGGCTGCTGCGGCGTGGTTGCGGGCCTACCACGTCCGGCGAGACGCCCCGGCCTCGAGCGTTTGCCCGATCAGCCGCGCCGCGCGCATAGCTATCGGCCTGCGGTGTCGTGGTCAGCGTGCTGTCGAACTCGTCGGTCGGCAACGATGCCTGCAGCGGCGCTTCGAGCGCGAATTCCTGCCCGATCGTGCCCGACATATTCCCGACCTCAATTCACCTGCCCCCAATTCGAACCCGCTGCTGACCAGGGTCGATCCCGGGCGCGGGCCTCTGCCACGCTCGACCGTCCGGCCGAGGAGTGGATTCGGGTAATCCGGGGTGGACGGTCGGGTTGCGTGCGGCGCGCATGGCTCCAAGCTTCTGGGCCGCTGCAGCCATGGTGGCCTCGATCGCGGCGACTTCGCCCAGCCAGCGGCCCTGCCGAGCGCTGAACAAGCCGGGGCTGTGGGATGTCGGCGCCCATGGATCTGCTGGGTCGAGGTCGCAGACCTCAATCGGCCGCCACTGATCACGCGGTTCGTGTGCTGCGATCATCGGGACGGGACAGTCCCAAGGGTGCAGTGCCTCGACTCGGAAAGGTGGTTCCACGGCCACGTCCTGCAGACCGCCAACGCCGTCAATCGGCTCGGTGTCGAGGATCCGACGATCTTCCCCTTGCGCACAGGCAGTAGGGGATTTCCGGCGCCACCCCAGATCTGGCATAACCGCGCGATCTCGGCGAGGAGTGCATTGTGGGCACGACACAAAGTCGTGGCCCGGGCCAGCGCGGCGTTGCTGATCCGCGGCCAGGTCCAGGCCGCCGACGGTGTGATAACACTCGTCGCTGACAAGCTCGAACGCCTGGACCTGTCCATGACCACCGGCCCCATCGCGGGACTTCCGATGATCGGCGCCAACCACGGCTGGCGCTGCGGGGTCCCAGAATTGATGACACTTTCCCCAGGATGTTGGCACTGAAATGGCGCTGGTGCCACGAAAACTGGGATTGCCTATCCTTCATGCCCGCTGGACCGTTTGCGTGGGAGTCTGCGACGCGCCTCAGCTCAGATGATTTCCTGGTCCCGGTCGCCACTCAAGTAGCGTGCTCGCCGGCGGTGTCACACAGAGAACACGGTGTGGCCGGTTCTCTTGACGGGACATCCGCCGGCTCAGGGAGATACCTCCGTAGCATGGGCCGACCCTACGTGGACTGAGGAGCGTGACCATGAGGCGGCAGCTGAGCCGGCGGATGGTGAGCCTGGCGGTTGGCGAGATGGTAAGTGTCGTGGTGTTCTTCGTCGTCTTTTTCATGCTGGCAGGGGTGCCTGCGACGGCCGCGAACGTGGCAGGATTCCTGCTCACCGCGATGATGCTGGTTCAGGGCAGCGTCTACTGGATGGGTAAACGCCGCCAACTCGAAGGTCACCGTGTGGCCCTCACCATCGTCGTTCGAGTGCTGCGGGTGCTGGCGCCGGTAAACGTGGCGCTGATCGCGATCGGTGTCGTTCCGATCGTGGTGGAGGCACAGTCGGGATCTCTTGGTCGTTTCTGGCTGGGCGCGGCGTTGTGGATTCTGGCCGTCGCCGAGTACATCAACTATTTCCATGTACAGCTGACTTATGGACGTCGGGCGGATCGCGCCTGGATTCTTCGCAATCGACGGCTCAGAAGATCTCATCTGTCTCGTGACCTCTCGCGGCTCCGGTCGGCCGAACCTGTGGGCCACAGTGCGCTGCCACACTGAGGAATTCGTGTGGTCGGTGGCCACACGGCAGCAGTCAGCATCGGCTCGAACGAGCCCATGCCCAGGACAACTTGGATAACGCCGCCGGCGGTCGGGCGGGCTATCGACCGTGCCGTCGGTGAACGCGACCATGGCCCGATACTCCTCAACCGGCGAGGTGTGCGCGCGGACGGGCACTGCGCAACACGACGGCTGCGAGCGTCGACCTCCCAGACGTTCAGATCGCGGCCCCGCACGCCGACCCACGCACGACCATGCGCTACGACCGAGCCCGCAAGAACGTCGACCGGCACCCGAACTGCATCCTGGCGGCATACACGGCGTCCGCAACCTTGACACCTCATGCACTGTCCTGCCGATGTGCGAACGGCGCTCCTCGTGGCCGGCGATGAGACCTGTCCCACTGGCGACGATTTTGACTGGACCTCTACCAAAGTGCAGGTATGAGACTGGTCCTATGACGACATCGAGGACCGACGCGCCGTCGCGGTGGATCCACCAGTACGCGCATCCCCTGGTCACCTTCGATCCCGAAGGACCACTCGCCGATCTGGCGCCACTGCGCAACATGGTGCGTGACGCGAATCTGGTCACGCTCGGCGCTTCGGCCCGCGACACGTACGAGCTTTCCGCTGTTTCCCAGCGGATATTCAGATTTCTTGTCGAGGCACTGGAATTTCGTTCTCTTGTGCTCGAAGGCGACGACATCACGAGCATCGCGCTTGACGAGTACGTGCGAACCGGAATCGGTGACCCTCGAGCGTTGCTGGCCGGCGCCAGGTCATTCTGGCGAACCAGGGAACTCCTTGATGTCGTCGGCTGGATGCGTCGCCACAACGAGCAGAACCCGGCCGACCCGGTCCGCATCGCCAACGTGGCGGGGATTTCACGTCGTGTGGCCCCTCTGCCCGACAATCTGGGCGACATCGAACGGCTGCTCGCCGACAACACGATCCGCTGGCACGAACACACCGGGCATAAGATCGTTTACTGGGGTGGCATGGCGCATATGGTGAACGGTAGGACGCGGGCCCTCTCCGCTGAAACGCCAGAGGACGTCGATCGCAGTGCGGGCAGTTACCTCAGGGAGCATTTCGGCTCCGATCACCGCTCGGTGGGGCTGACCTTCCATCACGGGTCGGCGTCCTACGCCGTCCCCGCGCCGCCGGCCGATTTCGTCGATGCCACGCTGGGAAGTACCGATATGGACGCCTATCTGCTGGATCTGCATGCCCCGAGCCCGGACCCGGTCCGGGAGTGGCTGAACCGACCGGCGAAGACCCGATTGGTCGGCCCTGCCTACAACCCCGCCGAGGATGCTGTCCGCCACCTCTCCGGTGGTTCGCTCGCCGAATGGTTCGACGTCATCGTCCACTTCCAAGAGGTGACCCCGGCCCATTCACTCGACGTCTGAAACCAGCCACCGTCGGCGTCCACGGCCGGAGGGGTGCCACCCCGCCGGCGTCCTCGACGACCATCCGCTCATGCCGCGATGAGGGCCTTCAGACAGGAAGTTGGACCAGCCCACGCTGCCCGGTCGCCGCAGCCGCTGGCTCGCACGGTCGAGGAAATGCCAAGAGTTCGAGACTGATCATGGTGACCTCGCCGTGAGACAACCGAAAACTCCCAGGTCACCCAAGATCGACATGTCGCGAGCGGCGAGCCTACAACGTCGATGGAAGCAAAGCGCGCCCTCAAACGACGCTTGTCGAACGTTGTCTACGCTTGCATGCCGGCCGATTTGAGACTGGCACCTTGGGCGAGGTGGAGGCCTTGCGCACCGTTCGCGCAGAGAAACTTCTGGAACTGGACGACGACGAGGTGCTCGCCTTGCTCGGGAACGATTCGCGCCTCGAACGGAAGGTCGACGACGTGACGACCGAGTTGGCGCACAAGAAGGTGGAGTGAAACGCCTGATGTCGATTTCGTCGTCGTACTCGTAGCCAAGGCGTCCGCTCACGAAGCGACACTGGAGTACGGCCGGGTCAGGAGCGGTCAAGGGCATGGCGAACGCCGAGGACGGGAGATCCCGGTCCTCGGCGTGGTGCCGTAGGTCAGTGGTGGGTGCGCAGTTTCCGCAGTCCCCACATCTGCAGGGCGGCGAATCCGGCGACGGTACCGGCTTGCAACACCGTCCAGGTCGTGCCGATCACGTTCGTGCCGAGGACACCGAACGCGGCGACTCCGATACTGGCCAGTGCCCACAGCAGGTTCGCGCCGATCACCAGCTTCGTCATCGACACCGACGGTTTCCGTTGGGCGGCCAGCACACCGACCGCGAGTCCGTAGGCCGTCAGGAAGGTGCCGATGCCGAGCAGCAGGCCGGCGCCGGTGCCGAGAAGTCCGGCGACGGGGCCGGACGCGACCAGGTAGATCAAGCCGTTGCCGCCGGTCACGAGCGCGTCCAGGACGAGTACCCGGCGCAGGATCGTGGTGGCGGGCGTGGTCGTGGCGTGGGTGGCCGGAACGGTTGCGGTGGGGGCGGTCATCTCGTTCTCCTCTGTCCGATGGTGAGTAGTCGCGCTGTGGTGATCACGAAGTGGGAAAGCTCTGCCCGGCATGGCCGGGATCAAGGTGTGGGGATCTTGTCGAGAAAGCCGTAGACGTCGCGGATGCGCCCGTTTTCGAAGACCGCGACGTCGAAGCCGACCACCATGGCCTCGGCGCCCTCCGCCCCGAGCTCCCAGGTGAACCGGGCCTGCTCGTGATGGATGTCGAGGACCTCGCCCAGGGTGAACACGAAGCCGGGGAACTGGGCTTGGACCGCGCCGATCGTGGCGTCGAGCTGGTCGCGACCGTGCGCTTCCGCCATCGGGTCGATGTAGCTGCATTCCTCGGCCCACACCGTGTCGATCTTGGCGCGGCGCGCGGCCGGGTCGGTCTCGTTCCAGATCGCGAGGTAGTCGTTGACGAGTTCGCCGAGGTCGCTCACTTGAGTGCTCCTTGCCGTGGTCGGTGTTTGCTCGTTCTTGCTGATGAGAACGTTAGGCAAGGTCAGCGACCGAGGAATCGGTCACGAATAGGTACTTCCGGCAGGAGCGGCCGACCGGCATAAGTAGGGTTCGCGACATGCTGCACGGCCGGGACACCGAACGCCGCGCCCTCGACGAGCTGCTGGCGGCCGTGATGGCCGGGCACAGCGGGGCGCTCGTGGTGGTGGGTGAGCCCGGAATCGGCAAGACCACGCTGCTGGACTACGTGGCGAAGACAGCGACGTCCGAAGGCGCGCGAGTGCTCCGCGGCAGCGGTGTGGAGTTCGAGGCCGAACTGCCCTTCGCCGGCCTGCAGCTGCTGCTGCGGCCGGCGTTGCGGCACCTCGACGCGCTTCCGGAGGCGCAGGCGGTGGCGCTGCGCAGCGCCTTGGGCCTTGCCCCGGCCGGCGGCGGCGACCAGTTCCTGATCGGGCTGGCGGTGCTGTCGCTGCTCGCCTGTCTCGCCGAGGACGAACCCTTGGTGTGCCTCGTCGACGACGCCCAATGGCTGGACCGTGCCACGGTAGAGACCTTGATGTTCGCTGCCCGCAGGCTGGCCGAGGAGGGCGTACTGCTGGTCTTCGGCGCGCGGTCGCGCTTTTCCGCGCAAGGCCTGCCGGAGCTTGAACTGACCGGTCTGGACGCCTCGGCCGCCACCGCGCTGCTCGCCGAGCACGCGGACGACCTGACCCCGCAACTGCGCTACCGGCTGCTGGCCGAAGCCGCGGGAAACCCGCTGGCGCTGATCGAGCTTCCCGCCGCCCTCGGTGACGCGGGCTCCGCCCTGGACACGCACCTGCCGCTGACGGACAAGCTACGAGCGACCTTCACTGCCCAGCTGGACCGCCTTCCCGACGCCACGCGGTGGCTGCTGCTGGTCGCTGCCGCGGAGGACACCGGTGACCTCGCGACGGTACTGCCCGCCGCCGCGGTGTTCGGTGCCACGGTCGCCGACCTGCGCCCGGCCGAACTCGCCGGGCTGGTCGTCGTCGCCGACGGCACCATCGGCTTCCGTCACCCGCTGGTGCGGACGGCGACCTACCAGGGCGCCCCGCTGGCCGACCGGCTCGCACTGCACCAGGCACTCGCCAGCGCGCTCAGCGGCCCCGAACACGCCGACCGGCGCGCCTGGCATCTGGCCACGGCGAGCACCGGACCGGATGAAGCGGTGGCGGAAGAGCTGGAGCGGACCGCGACGCGCGCGGGTCGTCGCCTCGGCCACACCGCCGCCGCGACGGCCTACGAGCGGGCCGCGCAGCTCAGCCCCGCCGTCGCCGAGCGAGCGCGCCGGCTCGTGCTCGCCGCCGAAGCCGCCGCCGAGGCCGGAGAGGTGTCCAGGGCTCGTTCGCTGGCCGTCGAGGTGGCCGAGCCCCCGGAGGATCCCGAGTTGCGAGCCCGGCTGGTCAAGGTCGACGCCGTTGCCCGGTTCGCCGAGGGACGGGCGGGTGAAGCGCACCGGCTGCTGCTCGACGCGGCGAACCTGACGGGGCTCGGGCCGGACCAATCGCTGGACCTGCTGCTGGAGGGTTCCTACTTCGGCTGGTTCGCCGGACAGCGCGAACTGGCCGAGAGCCTCGACCGGCTGACGGATCTGCGGCACAAACCGGGTGGCGCGAGGGGCGCGATGGCCCGGCTACTCGTCGCGGCGATTTCGGTTCTCCTCGACCGCGACGTCGGGCCTGCCGACCTGGCCGCGCTCGGCGAGCAAGCCTGCCGGCACGCGGACGCACCGCATCAGCTGCTGCTGGTCTGCGGTCTCGAGCTGGCGACCGGCCAGGACGCCGCCGTGCTCTCGCTCGCCCGACGGGCCGTGACCGAGGCCAGGGCGGCCGGCCGGATCGCGCGGCTGCCGAACTTGTTGTTCCTGCTCGCCGAGGCGCAACTCGCGACAAGCCTCCACCGCGACGCCGTCGCCTCGGCCACCGAGGGGAACCAGATCGCGGAGGACACGGGCCAGCACCAATGGCGCGGGATGCACGCCGGGCTGCTGGCCTACGTCACGGCCATCGAGGGCGACGACACGCGATGCCGCGATCTCGCCGACAGCGTGCTTGCCGCGCCCGACGGCCCCGGCACCCACCGGGCCATCTGGGCCCTCGGTGTGCTCGACCTCGGCAGAGGCCGCGCCGCAGCCGCGTTGGCCCGGTTCGCGACGCTCGCCGAGTCACCGGGCGGCTACGGCGTCGCGGCGACCCGCAGCGTGCCCGACCTGGTCGAGGCGGCGGTGCGGGTCGGCGAGCCGGCCAGGGCGGGCGAGGCCTTCGACCGGTTCACCACGCGCGCCAGGAGCATGCGCCAGGCGTGGGCCGACGCCTTGGTCGCACGCTGCCGGGCCCTGCTCGGCCCCGAGCGGGAAGCCGAAGACCACTTCACGACCGCGCTTTCCCTGCACGGCAAGGATCGACGTCCGTTCGAGCAGGCGCGAACCGAGCTGCTCTATGGAGAATGGCTGCGCCGCGCCCGCCGCAAGGCGGAGGCGAGCACCCATCTGCGTTCCGCCAAGGAGACGTTCGAACGATTGCAAGCCAGGCCGTGGCTCGAACGGGTGGAAGGCGAACTCGGCGCCACCGGAGTGACAGGCAGCGGCGGCGGGCACGCCACGTTGCACGGCCCGCTTGCCCAGCTCACCCCGCAGGAACTGCAGATCGTCCGGCTGGCGGCCACCGGGCAGTCCAATCGCGACATCGCGGCGCAGCTGTTCCTCAGTCCGAGAACGGTCGGGCACCACCTGTACAAGGCCTACCCCAAACTCGGCGTGCAATCCCGCGCCGAACTCGCGAGCCTCACCCTGCGCGACCCTGCCGCCGCTTAGCGTGCGGCGAGTTCAGGCCACGTCCTTCGCCTCGTTACCCCAGAGGTAATCGACAGGGTGCGGTGTCTCGAAGATCCTTTGGGCAGAGCGGGAACACCTACCCACCACACGTTCCCGCGCCGAGACGGAGCCGAGAAGCGGCTTTCCCCCGAAGCGATCGGAGAAAACCCATGCGGGTTTCGCGCATCATCCCTGCCCTCACGGTGGCCGTTTTGTCCTGCGTCATCTTGGCGACATCGGCGAACGCCGAGCCACAGGCACGGCAACCGGACCGGACGACGGCGGAAGTGCCGGCGAACGTGCGGCAGTTCATGGCCGCCTACCGTGACTGGGGACGGAACGCGCAGGATGTCGACGCATACCTGAACCTGTTCGTCCAAGACGGAACGGCGCGCCTGTGGGACAGCGGGCTCGAAACGCCCAGGGACTGGGCGGGGATCAAAAGTCAGATCGAGGGCGTACTCCGGCTGGTTCCGGACTATGTCTTCGTGCCGGAGACCGTCACCTCCAGCCCGGACGGGAGAGTCGTCTTCGTCGAGGCGCTCAACACCGGCACGATCAAGGAGAAGCCGGTCTCCTTCAAAACGATGCACCGGCTCGTCCTCGGTGATCCGGCTGCGGGCAAGGACCCCGCCCGGGTACAGGACGGCAGGCGGTTCTGGGACCAGGTCAACATGTTCCGCCCGGTCGAGGATCCGGTGAACCCGCTGCGGAACCTCTTCGAGGGAATCGCCTCGTCGGCGACCGATCCGGCTCCGGCGGCCCCCCTGCCGCCTCGCGTGCGGCAGCTGGCATGGAACCGGGAAGCGGCCGAGATCCTGGTCGCCGGCGTGGACGGCACGGCGACTCTGCAGGGACCTGGCCTGACCACGCCGATCTCCGGCCGCCGGGCCATGACCGAATATCTGGACCGGTTGTTCGGCGCGGTCCGCGACATCCGGCTCGAGCCGCGGGCCACCGTGTCCGCGGGTGGCACCGAATACCGGGAGTGGATCGGCACCGCGGTGGCGCTCGGTGGTGGCGACCCGCGCACTATTCCCTTCAGCCTGGTCGAGCGAACGGTGCGGACCGCGACCGGCACGGCATGGTCGCTGCACTTCGACACCCTGGACCTGATCGCTTCCGTTCAGACGGTGAAAGAACTACGCGCCCGGATCTTCGGCTAGACACCGTGTACGGGCAGCACTCGAAAAGCCCCTGACCGGAAGACAACGGTGCCGGAGCGACCTTGGTTCGCTCCGGCACCGTCGTCTTTCATGTCGATCTTGAGGGGGGCGCTTTGCGGCACAGTGTCACAGAGGCGTGGTGACGGAGACCCGATGGCGTCGAGGTCGACCGAGGCGCCACGCCACGTTTGCCTTATCCCGTGGGCGGGGCCGCACGCTGCGGTGTGCTGCCTTCAGGTCATGCCTGGAGCATGGCAGCGACGTGCCGGAATCATGCGGCCGGATCGGCGGAAGACCCGCGGCTTTGCGGTGCCGTTCGACCTCGTCTCCGATTCATGACGACCCGAAATCGCGGACCTCACTCCTTGCGCGGGAGTATCCCGTGCAGGACCGCCTGAGCGAGCGCCTCGGCTTGGTGCGCGGGCGAGAACAGGTCGGGGCAGGCCAGCCAGGTGGCGGCGACACCGTTGACCGCGGCGATAATCGCGATCGCGCCGGACTCCGGCGGCACCACTTCACCGGAGCGGTCCACGCCGGCCGCCCTCAGCAACGCGGCGAGCTGTTCGGCCCAGGCGTCCATGACCCGCCGCTTGTCCTCGAGCCCGACCTGGAGCTCGGGAAGCTCACTGCCCTGCATCGACATCGCAAATGTGGTGCGCAGGGCGAAGTTCTTCTCGAAGGCGGTGAAGAACGCCACGAGAAACCGGCGGATCCGCTCTTGAGGGCCGGCATCGGTGTCCTCGAGGTGAGCCCAGACCGGGGCAGCCGCGGCGCCCCAGTTCTCGGCGATCGTGGCCAGGTAGAGCTCGGCCTTGTCGGTGAAGTGGTGGTACACCGCGCCGCGGGTCAGGCCGGCGCGCGCCGCGATGCCGGACAGGGTCGCTGCCGCGTATCCGCGTTCGGCGAATACCTCCAGCGCGGCCTCGAGCAGGGCTCGGCGTGTCTGGGCTGCCTCTTCGGCTGTTCGTCGCACGCCATCATTATGGTATACATACACGAATGTATGATTACTCTTCGAGCGTGTCGATCCGCGATGTGAGGGTGTTCACCGGTGACACGGTCCTCCCCGACGCCCACGTGACCTTCGAGAACGGGCTGATCGTCACGGTCTCCACCCAGCCGTCGCCGGTCGCGGCAGGCACCGAGATCGTCGACGGCCGGGGACGGACCCTCCTGCCCGGCCTCATCGACGCCCACGCTCACGTCTTTCCGGGAAACCTGGAACAGGCAGTGGTCCTCGGAGTGACCACCGTGCTGGACCTCATGGCCGACCCGGCGGCGATCGGCACCCTGCGCCGGCAGGCAGGCGCCACGCCCGCCATGGCCGACGTCAGAACCGCCGGCACGGCGGCGACGGTGCCGGGGGGCTACGGCTCGTACCTCGTCGAGATGGGCTACCTGCCGCCGTTCCCCACCCTGACCGAACCCGCCCACGCCGAGGCGTTCGTCGACGCCCGGCTGTCGGAAGGCTCCGACTACATCAAGATCCTCATCGACGATGGTTCAACGACCGGAACCCCCCTGCCCAAGCTGGGCGAAGACACCATGACCGCACTCGTCGAGCACGCTCATGCCCGTGACCGGCTCACCATCGCCCATGTCCTCAACGCCTCCGACGCCGCGACGGCCGTCCACGCCGGTGTCGACGTGCTCGGTCACCTGTTCGTAGATCGCCCAGCCGACCCGGACCTGCCGCACCTCCTGGCCGAGCGCGACACCGCGGTCATCCCCACCCTCGCCGTTCTCGACGGGCTGTTCGGCAGGCCGCACGCATCGGAACTGCTTGCCGACCACCGCATCGAGCCCTACCTCGACGCCACATCCCGGCAGATGCTCAGCTTCGGCGACTTCCCCCTCAACCCCGAAGCACGCCATGACCTCGACGTACCTCACCAGACGCTCAGCCTGCTCCGGGACGCCGGCGTCACCATCCTCGCCGGCAGCGACGCCTCCAACCCGGACACCGCCCACGGCGCCACGCTGCACCTCGAACTCGAATTACTCGTCCGCGCAGGCCTCACCCCGATCGAAGCCCTCACCGCCGCCACCAGCGCACCAGCCGACCGATTCGCCCTCGCCGACCGCGGTCGCATCGCGCCCGGACTCCGCGCCGACCTGCTCCTCGTCGACGGCGACCCCACCAGCACCATCACCAACACCCGCGACATCACCGCCATCTGGCGAAACGGCCAACGCGTCGAACGTGCTCATCAGCCGCGGTCGTAGGTCGTGGTGGTCGACCGGATCCAGCGGTGACGCCGGTAACAGGAACCTCCTGTTCATCGGCCCGTGAATGAGTGTTCCCCCACGCTGAATCGCCCGGCCTACCGTGGCTCCACTGTGGACCGACGGAAACGGTGGACGGCGTATGAGGCGAACGAAGATCTGGCGACGGCTCGTGGTGCTGGTCGCGACAGTGGCCGGAGCGACGGCTCTGGCATCCGGTTCCGTGGCGCAGGCGGGGTTGCTTTCGCCCGCGCCGAGCGATGATCCGTTCTACGCGGTGCCGTCCGGGCTGGACGGGGTCGCCAACGGCACCGTGCTCGCCTCGCGCCAGGTCACCACGGCGGTCCTGGGGGTCCGGGCGTCTTCCGTCCCGCGGTGGACGGAAACCTTCAGCGCCCCGGCGCTGCTGTGTCGATCGAGCCGGTCCGGCAGGGGCTGACGTTCCACGGACTACGGCACAGCCACAAGACGTGGATGATCGCCGACGGTATCCCCGAGATCGCCCAAGCCCGACGGCTCGGGCACCTGCTCGACAACCGCATCGTGGAGACCTACAGCCACG
Organism: Amycolatopsis lurida; assembly: GCF_900105055.1. NCBI lineage: Bacteria > Bacillati > Actinomycetota > Actinomycetes > Pseudonocardiales > Pseudonocardiaceae > Amycolatopsis > Amycolatopsis lurida. The sequence continues at coordinate 2,360,283 of NZ_FNTA01000004.1, read as the reverse complement.
TCGCCCGTGAAGTCGAGCGCCGCCGGCGGAAAGCACGCACGGCTGTGGGCCGACCGAATGCGCCACAGCCGGCCGGACCCGCGCGAACGCTCATTGACCCCCACCGCGCCGCGGTTGGGGGAAAGCAGCGGTGAAAAACGAAGTAGCCGAGACGTTCCCCTGCCTCGCTTCACCGCGAGCCCTGCGCGCCCTCGGCCTGGCGCCTGCTGCTGATCATCGAGCAGACAGAGCGGCAAGATCGATCCTCCAGAAACCCTCCAACTGAGGTTCCTGAATCGATACGCGGCGGATCTTCAAGTGATCACCGGCGATCATCGATCAAACAAAAAACCCTCCCTGACCTGCGGAAGTTCCGCTGATTCGGGAGGGTTTTGTATTGCGGAGCTAAGGGGACTCGAACTCCTGACCCCCTCACTGCCAGGGTTCAACCAGGGCGCTGACCTGCGGTTATCGAGAACCCGCTGGTCGGTTGGAGCAACTGTGGGCTGCTCGATGCGGTTCGGCGTCGTTGAGTGCAGCTGTGACCTACGCTGTGCTCCAGGTCTGCTCCAGGAAAATTGGTGTGAGAGTTCAGGACAGCTCAACGACAAGAGGATGGGCGACCATGACCTTCGAGTTGGGACAGCGCCTTAGTCTGCCGAATCGGCAGTCGGCAACCAGTTGGTTAAGAGTCGGCATTTAACGTGTCGGACGGTGTCGAGTGATGTCGAACGAGACTTTTTCGTCTGTTTGGTGGTCAGTCGCTGTGTCGGGGTATGTCGCCTGGTGCTGGATTATTTCAGACCCTTCGGGCTCGCAGATGCCGAGCGACTCCACCTTGCAGGGCCGTGTCATGACAACCGTGTAAGCCACGGATGGACCAAGATCGGGTCGTCGGACGCGACCCAGAAAGGCTCCGTCTGTGACCGAGGACACACCTGATCGGGCTGCGGGTTCCGCTGCCGGCGAGGCACTCGCTCGCGTGCTGCCGCCGGACATGCTCGATGCGTTGGTGAAAGACGCGTACGCGAATGGCGGTGCGCTGGGCGCGCAGGAATTGCTGAACGAGATGACCAAGGCGGTGCTCGAACGGGCACTGGACGCCGAAATGACCCACTATCTCGGATACGAGAAAGGTGACCCGGCCGGGAACGGGTCCGGGAACTCCCGGAACGGCAGGTCCCCGAAAACCGTGTCCACCACTAACGGTCCGGTCGAGCTGGCGGTGCCGCGTGACCGGAAAGGCTCGTTCGAACCGGCGATCGTCCCGAAACGCGCACGCCGGCTGGGCAACATCGACGAGGCGATCCTGTCACTGTATTCGCGTGGCATGACGACCCGCGATATCGAATCACATTTGCGTGAAGTCTATGGCGTGAACGTGTCACGGGAGCTGGTCTCCAACGTGACCGAGGTCGTGGCCGACCAGATCGCGTTGTGGCAATCCCGGCCTTTGGACGAGATATACCCGATTCTTTATGTCGACGGCCTGCGACTCAGAGTCAAGGACAAGGGCGTGGTCACGTCCAAGGTCGCCTACCTGGCCGTCGGCGTGGACATAGAAGGCCGCAAGCACGCCCTCGGGCTCTGGATCGCCGACACCGAAGCAGCCAAGTTCTGGGCCAAGGTCGTCACCGACCTGCGCAACCGTGGCGTGAAAGACATCCTGATCGCCTGCTGCAACGGCCTGACCGGGCTGCCCGACGCGATCCGCGGCGCGTTTCCCGACGCCGTGGTCCAAACCTGCGTCGTGCACGTGATCCGCAACGCCATGCGCTTCATCTCCTACGGCGACCGAAAGAAGGTCGCCGCCGCCATGCGTGAGATCTACACCGCACCAACACTCGAGGCGGCCGAAATCGCACTCACACACTTCGACAAAGATTTCGGCACACAATACCCGGCCGCGATCCAGGTATGGCGGCACGCCTGGAACGACTTCATCCCATTCCTTGACTATCCACCCGAACTCCGCAGGATCGTCTACACGACGAACCTGATCGAGAACATCAACTTCCAACTCCGGAAAATCACCAAGAATCGCGGCCATTTCGACAGCGACGCCGCCGCGACAAAACTGCTCTACCTCGGCCTTCGCAACATCACCAGCAACCGAGGCGGACCATCAGGAACCGGCACCCGAGGCTGGAAACAAACACTCAACACCCTCGCCGCACTCTTCCCAGGCCGCCTCCCTCTCCACTAGAATAAGAGAAGAAATCGTCCGTGGCTTACACGAAAATCATGACAGAGTCTCCAGTTGTGTTCGCCCGTGCCACCCGCGACGGAGAAGGCCACCAGCAGCCCCGGCGTCCCGCCGGGTCGACGCCGGCGGGCAACGTCTCGTGCGCCGCGGCGAACAGGTCCACGACCGAGAGCAGAGTGCCCGCCGTGAACCCGGCCTCGTGCGGGTGAGCACGAGCAAACACGAAAACCAACGGCAGCACGACGCACTTGGCCCGATCTGCGTGAGGGTGTTCGAGGAGAAGCTCCCCGGCAGCTTGCCGTCGACGCCCGACCCGGCCTGCCGGCCGCGCTCGACTATAGGTCCTCGCCCGCGACGCCGACCCGGTCAGCCGCCGTCGGCGCATGACCTACCGCAGCGCCGAACGCCACCTCGATACCGCGACCGGCGGCTGGGACCTGCACGACCTGCGCCACTCCCGCCTTACCCACGCCGGAGAAGACGGCGCCACCGAAGCCGATCTGATGAACCTCTCCGGTCACGAAGACCGCCGCATCCTCCAGCGATATTTGAAGCCCAGCAAGGAAGGAACCCACCGCCGACTCGACGACCGACGCGGCACCCGGACAGCCAGCGCCGACGACCTCGCCACGCGCATGGCCAGGACCTGACCGCCGCCGTCACGGCACCCGGCGGTGTTCGTCGCTGTCGAACGACGGCGAGCGGAACTAAGGGCCGCCCACTAGGTCATATGTCAGGTAGCAGTCCTTGGAGGCCTCGACGACGACTCCCGTCACGGTCCCTCCCTGTGGGAGGGCGCCAACGGTGAAAACCGGGTGTGAGGGTCCGAACATGGTGAAGACGTCATCGACCTTCACCATCCCCGTACCGCCGTTGCCTTTCTCCAGACCCAGTCCAGCACGAGGCGTGCAGTACGGCCTTGTTCGCTGTTCAGGGGTCTTCTCGTCTTCGCACCATTGCGCGCCAGCGCACGTCATGTGGCTGCGGTAGTCCCTGCCGTTGTACTTGACTTGGTACGGGAGGCCTTTCTCTCCCGGTAGTGCGTAGCCGAAGTGGTTCGCCACCTTGGGGATGAACGCGGCACCACATAGTGCACCGAGAACGACCAGCACAGCGATTGACAGGATCACCACACGTCGGCGTCGGCGGCTCGTGGACCGGTCATCGACGCTTTTATCGTCGTGGCGCGGCGTGGGCACAGGTTCCCTGCCTGGCATGGTTGCCCCTTTCGGCATGACGAAGTGCTCCTCACCACGGTAGCGGCGGCATCAACTCGGCACGCCCCGCCTCGCGATGACGATGCGAGCGGAGAGTGTTGCCTAGCCGGGTTGGTCCCTCACTGCTGCGAGGGGCCAACCCGTCGTGTGTTACTTAGCTGCTGTTCGGCGCTATCCCGGAAGTCCCCGGGTGTCGGTGAAGTACCAATTGGCACCTTGGCCGAGCTTGTCGGACACGACGTTAAGCGGGACGTTGTCCTGGTCGGTGCTGTGGTAGGTGACCTTGATCTTCGACCAGTCGTTGATGTTGCCGGCGGGGTTTTCGGTGATGATCATGGTGTGGTCGAGGTGGGCGTCGGGCACCCCGCCCCATGCCCAGTCCACGAAGATCAGGTCAGCGATCAGGGGAGTTTCGCCGGCATAGTGGCGTAGACGCTTGCTGTGTAGGTAGCCGAAGAAAAAGAACTCATGGGCGATGGCCCAGGTCCTGCTGTGAGAAACAACGTTGTACTGAAACCACTTATCGTCGCCGTCCGGCCCGGGGCGACCGACGTCGGGCCAGCCGCCTGCGCGCATGACCTGGGAGGCGAAGTTGGTGCAGTCGTTGCCGAAGCGCTCGTAGGCAGGGTTGTAGCTGAGGGCAAACGTGCGGGCGTAGCGGACCGCGGTCTGGCGGTCGATCGGCACACCCCCGTTGATGCTGACAGGCGGAGCGCTGCTGTAGGGCTGGGCTCCGGGATAGTTCGGCTTGACGTCCTTGGGGATCGGGGTTTCGCTGGCCAGATCGCGCCGTGTGGCCGGCTGCAGCTTGACCGGATTCACGTAGGGGACGGGGTCGAGCGCGTCGGCCGGGACGTCCAGGGCGTCGGAGGCCAGGACCCAGCCGGCTCCGTGCCGCTGGAAATCGAGCACGTGCGGTACCTGGTAGCGGGTCGCGTCCGCCGAGTCCGGCGTATCACGTTTCGCGAACACCAGCCGGGTCTGCTCCTGCACCGTGACCCGGGCGGTGTCGCCGGTGACCGTCACCGTCGGGGACACTAAATCGACCTGGGCATTGCGGTACTGGGCGTAGGTGCCGACGGTCCTGGCCCGCAGGCGATCCAGCGCGGGGATCTCCGTGGCCAGCCGGGCGGAGAAGGGACTGGTCGCCGCCACCGACGTCAGCGCCGAGGCGGCCAGAGCGGCTGGCCGGGAATCGGTGACCCGGCTGGCCCGGTCCTGCAAGTACTGCCGGGTCAGCGCCAGCAGGTTCCCGGAGTCGTCGGCGGGCGCGGCCTGCGCGATCGCGGTCAGACAGAGCGGCGCGACCACCGCCGCCGTCGCGGTCAGTACCGCGACCCGGGGTCTGCTTCTTTTCCTGAAAAAGTGCACAAAGACCTCCCAGTGGAAATGCGAATTCCGTTAAATCGAGTGTCGCAAACTCAGTTTGGCGTGGCGACGGAACTGAGCTACTGTCGATGCCGTTAAATCGACAGAGCTTAAGGGCCCCTCGTTAGGCGGAGTGAAAATGAGTGATATAGCTAGGCGGCCGGGAGCAGGTGTTCCGCTGTGTGGGAAGGTCGCGACAATGGTGCGATCGAGCGGGACACACGCGGCCGGAACGGCACACAGCCATCAGGACCGCGACCCCCTCTTCGACGTACGGCCTGCTCATGGGCTTACTCTGTGGCCGCTCGCTGCAGCGAGGTGACGTCGGAGTCGAGCAAGTCAACCTTGGAGCCCAGACGGTTCGGTCTGGCCTCGTCGCCCCAGATGGGTCTCCGCGATGTAATCCGTCAACACGGCGATAAACAATAAGCCCCAGCAATGTCTATCCGTGAATATAGCGCACAGTCCCCTCGCTTCCCTCTCCCGACCCAAACCTTATCGGCGATAATTCACCACCGTCAAGTGTGTTCCGTTGCTTAGCGATGAATAACCCGACTGGCGGAGTCGGCGTGGACCATATGCCTTATGAGATCGCATGAACCGCCTCTTAACACCCCGTAGCGGTCACCGGCCACGAAGAGATCTGAGCTTGGACCACGACGGCCTGCTCGCCGTCGCGGCCGAACTGCAGCTCACGCGCCTGGATCGGCTGAGCAACACCGAACTCCGACGTCCAGCGCCCTGCGCGGGCACGCCGCGCAGCTAAGCCCGATCGCTGACACTATCCACCCGCACAGCACCCGGCACTTCTACGCCATCACCGCCGAGAACAACGGCATCCCCCATTCGCCAGATCAGCCTCGACCTCGGCCACTCCTCCGTCGCCGTCACCGAGGCCTACCTCGAACACGCCCGCGCCCTGCTCAGCTCCGCCGCCATCGTCACCGATCTCATCGCCGCCGACGAAGACCACACCCCAATCCCGGCACTGGACTGACCTGTGACGGTCATTCGGGAACTTTCGGTCAGCTATGTCGTTGAGGAGCAGGGTTCAGGCGCACGTCAAAGTTCAGAGATTGGTGCCTGACTCCCCTTCGACACCGTCACTCGGGTTGAAGGGACACAAGCCATGTGGGCTTGGCTCATCGGCGGCTATGCCGTCTTCGTCGCGGGGCTTATCGGCTACGCGACGCACTTTGCGCTGTCGCTCAAGGACAAGGACCATCGGGCGGACGCCTGCAAGGTCCTCAAGCTGCTCTGGGGCGCCGTCGCCGACGCCAGCAGTCTAGTTGCCCTGCTTTGGCGGCTCTACGAAGCCGGGGTGATCCTCTAAGACTTCACCGCAAAGTAGTAGACCTGGAAACCATCACTGCGGATAGCTTCCAGCTCTACTACTTTGCGTGAAATGCCACGTCGCACCCGAGACTCGAAGGGGTCACGAACGGCGCGTCGGACGGCGCCCAGTGCTCGTCGCCGTGGGCGCCTCCGAGATCGACATAGCCGGACGCTACATCCGGCTGGGATTGGCCGCCGACAGTCTCGTCGTCGCTGAACGTCTCGGCTGCGTGCCCGACGGCGCGCTGGATTTGCGGTGCCGCATGATGCGCGACCGCGCCGCCGCCAGCGTGTAGATCCTCGTCGTAGACGGCCTGCCCGACGGCCGTCACGTGTCCCTCCACGCGACCCGCGACGACGCACATGACCACCTCAGCGCCATGACCCCAGCGAGCGCGCCCGACGACACCCTTATCGCCACCGTCGCCGAACGGGCGCTCGGTTCTACCCGCGGCCCTGTCGGTGTCGGTGAACCGCAACTGCGCACCGGGGTGCGGGCGTTCCCGGCGGATGATGACCCGTGCACCGTCCGGCCATTTCAATAGGCCGAGTATGCCGGTGATCTCGGCGACCCACGCCCCTTTCCAGGGTTTGCCGTCGAGGTCGCAGGCCTGGACCCACGCGTCGGCGGGGATCGCGAGAACTGTGGCCTGAACTCGACGACGATGAAGAACCGCAGTGAAAACCCGCATCCCGCGCTGCGTGTCGCGGCCGCGAATGCGTGCGTCGCCCCGGCGTCGGTCCGCACCATCACCCGCGGCGCGCCGGGATCATCGGGGCTGGGCCGGGCGTGAGCGGGCAATGCGGCAAGGGCCATGGTGAGGATCTCGACGTGGTCCGTGGCGGTGTTCGTCCCAGCCTTGCCCGATCGTAGGATCCCGGCCAAAGCTTCCCCTCCGGCGATGTCGGGGCGGTCGAGGTAGGCCAGCAGCGGGTGAAACCCGAACGTTTTCTTCCACGCTTTCGCCGCGCTCTCCTTCTCGCTGTGGGCGATGGTGATCGTCGCATCGATATCGATCACCAGCCCGCCAGTGAGGTCGGGGCCTGCTCCGGCGGCCCAGGCGCGTTCCTGCGCCGCCGCGCGAACGGCCTGCAAACGAGCCAGATGTTCGTCGTCGACTTCGTCCAGGACTCGCCACGTGGTGGCGTCGCTGGCCACCGAGCCGAACAGTTGTCCTGATCCCGCAGCGTCGCCAAGTGCTCCAGCGCGTTACCACCGTCGGCGATCATCACCGCCAGATCAGCCAAAATCCGCCCCGGCAAGTGGACCGGCATCCCGTCGTAGGTGTCAAGAATTGCTTCCGACCAGCCAGTTCCCGGACCGGTGCTGCCCGTCAACTCCCGTAGCAGCGCCACGCCCGCACGTGACACCAGTCCCGTGCCATCCGCGCTGACCTCGACCCGCGACCGCTTGCTATCTTGCACCAGGGAGTGCGTTCCTGCTCGTGAAACTGGCTGTCTTCGCAAACATCAATTTCCCTTACAGGACAGGCACTTCCTCCAGTCCGAATCAGTTTTACAGCACCTGCGCGAAAGGCCCAGGCTAGAGGTCATCGTTGCTCGTCTGCAGTGCTCAATGGCAGGTACGTCCGCTGCGCAGAGGGATATTGCCGTGTTTCTGGATATAGAATCACGTGCCCTAACAAGGCGGTCCCTTGCCACCCTGGGCCGAGGTTTCTTGTCAGGAGGGACATCGCATCGTTCATTGTGGGAGGCGTTGTGCCGAAATCGATGACCTGTGAGTTCGTCTGGAGCGATTTAGCGTAACGGAACCCGTATGGCAGAGTACGTTTCAGCGTCCTTACTGCTTCGCTCGCTGGCCACTGTCCCACAACCTCGGGTATTTGATAGTCGAGGTTCACGGGGTACTGGTAGTCGAAGTGCTGCTTGGATATGTCGGCACTGTCGCGCCGTCGGCCCGGGTCCAAGTTGCCGAATCCATTCTGGTTCCAGGGAGCGCTACCTGAATTTTTTTCTCGTTTGAGAAGGAGGTGGTGTGGTGAAAGTCCATCTAAGTCTTCTTCCACCTTCAGGAAGTTGAAGAACACGTCCGCTGGGTCGATATTGCGACGACCCGAGAGCTTGCGCAATGCCCGAGCGAGACGATGTTCTATCGAAGCTGGAGCCGAGCCGATGTAGACACGTCGATCGCGATGGAACAGCTGGTAGACGCCAGGGCCGTGGCTGATGCGGCTGAGCTCCTTTGGGACCAGGGGACGTGCCGGGATGGCAGCCAGTGCCTCGGTGAGCTGGTCGGTTACCGCTCTTGTCATGTTTAGTGTGAACTGTTCCCCGCCTACGGTCGGCTGCCGGGTGTTGGCTGAGACGGAGGTCGCTGAGATGAGCGGTTCGCTGTGGTCGCGGAAGTCCGGCTCGCCTCTGGACTCGCGCAAAGCGGACAGCCATAAGGTGTGGAAGCGCTCTTTCTCCATCCTGACATTTCGGTCCGCTAGCGGACCGAGCGTGGTGACGATGGACAGGACTAACTCCCAACGCGGCAGAACGGACTTCGAGAACGCGGAGCGGACTCGCTCGTGACTTGCCGTGGCGGGAAGAGTGTTGTCGTTCAGGATCGAGTTACTGATACGCCGGGAGCTGGGCAGCCCGGCAAGCTCGTGGAGAACATGCAGAGCGTCATTGAGGTCTCGCAGTCGGTGCGGAAGATCGGCTGGGCGGCGAAATGTGGGCATGATCTCTCAACTGTCAGGGGCTGTCAAAGTTCGTCAAGGCCTGTCAACTGCGGAACTCGTCGGCGGGCGGCTGTCTAAGTATGGCCAAGTCTGTCAGAAATCGTCTACCAGCCTCGCCGCTACCAGCATGCTTGGTCCACAACGGTTCGCCTGGTCCACATCGACCGGAAGGTCGGCAACCAGCGCACTCACCCTGACCATCGAATATCCGAGGAGAAGACGTCATGGTCAAGAAGACGCCGCCACCCTTGTTCGACCTACGCGGCGCAGTCCTGATCCTGCTGGCTTTCGTCATCGGCCTCATCGCAGGGTCGCTTACCTACTTCGCCGGCCAAAATGTACCCGCAGCCATCCTCGCGGGCCTCACCGCCGCGGCCCTCGCACTGGTCGTTCTCAACCGCGAACTCCCCTGACCTGGGCTCCTCGACACGACCTCTAATGCCCGTTCAGCCCGGCGGTGGCCGACCACTACAACCGTTGTGACTGTGAGCGGTAGCTGTCACCTGCAGCAGGTCCGGTTTTCAGTTGCTGATCACTGCGACGACAGGATGGCGCGAACACCACCCCGCTGTCGTTGGCCAGGGTTATCATGAGGGTCTCGACTTCGACTACGAACCACGCGTCCGCGAGCTCGCAAACCTTCCCCCTCCCCCCCGGGGGGCGTCGATCGACATGGACGGCACCGAGCGTCGCACCGAAGTCTGGCGCTACCGCGAACTTGTCACACACTTCTTGGCGGACTTGTGACATCCAGCGCGGGCTGAATTCTCATTCAGGTCGGCCACGAGCTGTCGCCTGCAACGCGGGCCAGTGCCGTCTCCGATTGGGCTCCGTTGCCGACGTAGAGCCCGACACTACCCGATACGGCCTGACAGTCGGATGGGATGTGAGGTCCGCGTTGACCTGCATAGATGGCCGAAACTTGACCCTTTGCGACACTGGCCGACCTTACGGCGGAGGGGACTTGTGATCCGAGGGAATCTGCAGCTCATCGACGTGGCGTTGTATTGCTTGCCTTTGTCGCGTTTGCACTGTTGGTAGCCGAGTTGCGAACTGGCAAACGGTGGCGCATACCGGGGCTGTCCACTTTCGACGCTGGCGTCCGGGAGGGTGGTATGGCTTGGACAGAGAAGATCGGCCCGCGCTCTTGGCGTGTCCGGTATCCCACGGCTGACGGCAGGGTCGGGTCGCGTTCTGGTTTCGGTACCAAGAAGTTGGCTGATGACTATGCCAATCAGATTGAGGCCGATCAACGGCGTGGTATCTGGTTGGACCCGCAGGCGGCGAAGACCAGCGTGTCCGCCTGGGCGGCCTTGTGGACCGAAACTCTCGACGTGGAGGTCCGCACTGAGGAGAACTATCGCAGCCGGATCCGTAACCAGATCGAACCGCGGTGGGGGAGTACCGCGGTCGGCGATATCACTGCCCTGGCGGTGACGTTGTGGGTCAAGGAGTTGCGGCGCCGCTACGCCCGGTCGACGGTGGCCGGCATTGTCACGGTGTTCTCGATGATGCTTGACGACGCTGTCGACGAACGGCTCATCGCCGTCAATCCTGTGCGCAGGAGGGCGCGGCGTGGTCGGCGCCGTGAGCGGTCGCCCGTTTCCGTGGAACGGGTCTGGGCCACGCCCGAGCAAGTCGTCCGGATCTCGGACAACGCGGAGTTGCTCGGCGGGCACTGTTATGGGCTGTTGGTGGTGACCGCGGGCTGGACCAGGGCACGCTGGGGCGAACTGACCGGTCTGCGCCGCGTCAACACGCACCTCGACGACGGGTGCATCGTCATCGATCCGGACACCGGCTGCTTGCATGAAGGCAACCACCGCCTCTGGCTCGGGCCACCCAAGACTCCAGCGTCGGCACGCACTATCACGCTGCCACCGTTCCTGATCGATCTGTTGCGGGACCACCTGGACGGTCACGATGGTGACTTCGTGTTCGCCAGTCCGCGCCGCTGCTGGTTGCGCCGCAGTGACTTCGATCGGCGGGTCTTCCGCCCCGCGGTGGACGGAAACCTTCAGCGCCCCGGCGCTGCTGTGTCGATCGAGCCTGTTCGGCAGGGTCTGACGTTCCACGGACTACGGCACAGCCACAAGACGTGGATGATCGCCCGAGATCGCCCAGGCTCGTCGGCTCGGGCACCTGCTCGACAACCGCATCGTGGAGACCTACAGCAACGTCGCCCGTGAAGTCGAGTGACGCTTGATCCGCTGTCTCGAGCGCCGCTGGCGGAAAGCACGCACGGCTGTTGGCCGACCGAATGCGCCACAGCCGGCCGGATCTGCGGGACCGCTGGTTGACCCCCACCGCGCCGCGGTGGTGGGAAAGTAAGGGGGAGAGCCTGCAGCAGCTGAGAGTTTTCCTGCCTCGCTTCGCCGCGAGCCCCATGGGCCCTCGCCCTGGCGCCTGTTGCTGATCACATCGAGCAGGCGGAGCGGCAAGATCGATCCTCCAGAAATCCTCCAGCAGAGGCTCCTGAATCGATCCGCCACGGATCTCCAAGTGATCACCGAAGATCATCGGACAACCGAAAAACCCTCCCTAGCCTGCGGAAGTTCCGCTGATTCGGGAGGGTTTTGTATTGTGGAGCTAAGGGGACTCGAACCCCTGACCCCCTCACTGCCAGTGAGGTGCGCTACCAGCTGCGCCATAGCCCCGGAGCGGCGTTGTTCTCCGCATCTCGTGTGTCCATACATTACACCGCCCATGAGGGCCGTTCACGCGGGGGTCACTCTATGCACCCCCTGCCGGGTCGAATGGCGCTGACCTGCATCTTTGCGCCTTATTTTTAGCCTTGTATTGACTCTCGATGTGACCGCCGTTACGTTTTCGACCATCGTGACGCCGAGGTCCCCGCCCGCTACGCCGCGTCTCCACTGGGCTCCGCCTCAGCTCGCCCTGCCCGAATGACGCGGAGGAGGTCCCGATGAGGGCCAGAGCAGCCCTGATAGCACTGTTTTCGCTGGTCGGAGCGCTGATAGTGGTGGCCCCGGCGGCGCAGGCGGCCATCGTCCCCGACACCTGGTACACGGTGTCGACCACCGGCGGGAAGTGCGTGGACGCGCGCGCCGCCGGGGCGGCGAACGGGACCGTCGTCCAGCAGTACGCCTGCAACCAGACCTTCTCCCAGCAGTGGCAGTTCCAGCCCACCTCTGGCGGCTACTACCGGGTCAACACCCGCAACAACCCGGGCCAAGTGTGGGACGTCGCCGAGGTGACGACGGCCGACGGCGGGTTGATCCACCTGTGGGCCTACGGCGGCGGGAACAACCAGCAGTGGCAGCCGGTCGAGGAAACGGGCGGGGCGTATCACTTCGTGAGCCGCAACAGTGGCAAGTGCCTGGACATCCCCGGTCTCTCGACCCAGGACAGCACCCAGCTCCAGCAGTACGCCTGCAACGGCACCGGCGCCCAGTCCTTCCGGCTCACCCCGGTCTCCGGCGCCGCGAACCCCGACCTCGGGCCGAACGTGCTCGTCTTCGACCCCGGTATGTCGCAGTCGGCGATCCAGTCTCAGGTCAACAGCGTGTTCTCGCAGCAGGAGACCAGCCAGTTCGGCTCGAATCGCAAGGCGTTGCTGTTCAAGCCGGGCTCGTACAACGTCGACGTCAATGTCGGGTTCTACACGCAGGTGCTCGGGCTCGGCCTGTCTCCCGACAACGTGACGATCAACGGCGCGGTGCACGCGGAGGCCGACTGGTTCCAGGGCAACGCGACGCAGAACTTCTGGCGTGGCGCGGAAAACCTGTCCGTGAACCCCAACGGCGGCACCGATCGGTGGGCCGTTTCGCAGGCGGCGCCGTATCGCCGCATGCATGTCCGCGGCAACCTGCAGCTCGACGACGGCGGCTGGTCGAGCGGCGGCTGGATGTCCGACGTGAAGGTCGACGGCCAGGTCCGGTCCGGCTCGCAGCAGCAGTGGATCTCGCGCAACTCGCAGTTCGGGAGCTGGAGCGGCTCCAACTGGAACATGGTGTTCGCGGGTGTGAGCGGCGCACCGTCGACCAGTTTCCCGAATCCGCCGTACACCACGGTGAACACGACACCGGTCGTGCGGGAGAAGCCGTTCCTCTACGTCGACGGCGCGGGCGCGTACCAGGTTTTCGTGCCCGCCAAGCGCACCAACGCCTCCGGCATCACGTGGGGTGCCGGTCAGCCGGGGTCTTCGCTGCCGATCAGCCGGTTCTTCATCGCGAAGCCCGGCACGACGGCGGCGCAGATCAACGCGGCTCTCGCCGAAGGCAAGGACCTCCTGATCACCCCGGGTGTCTATCACCTCGCCGAGACGCTTCGCGTCACCCGGCCGGACACCGTCGTGCTCGGTCTCGGCTTGGCGACGCTGATCCCGGACAACGGCATCACCGCGATGACGGTGGCCGACGTCGACGGCGTCAAGATCGCCGGCGTGCTGATCGACGCGGGCACCACGAATTCGGCCACGCTCATGGAGGTCGGCCCGGCGAATTCGGCGCAGGATCACGCGGCCAACCCGACCTCGCTGCACGACGTCTTCTTCCGCGTCGGCGGGGCGGGCGTCGGCAAGGCCACGAACAGCCTGGTGGTCAACAGCGACGACGTCATCGGCGACCACCTGTGGATCTGGCGCGCCGACCACGGCAGCGGCGTCGGATGGACCACAAACACCGCCGACACCGGTCTGATCGTCAACGGTGACGACATCACGATGTACGGCCTGTTCGTCGAGCACTACCAGAAGTACCAGACGATCTGGGCCGGCGAGCGCGGCCGGACGTACTTCTACCAGAACGAAATGCCTTACGACCCACCGAATCAGGCCGCCTGGATGAACGGCTCGACGCGGGGTTACGCGGCCTACAAGGTCTCGAACTCGGTGACGAGCCACGAGGCGTACGGGCTCGGCAGCTACTGCTATTTCAACGTGAATCCGAGCGTGGTGGCCGATCGCGCGATCGAGGTGCCGAACACCCCGAACGTCCGGTTCCGCAGCATGGTCGCCGTCTCCCTCGGCGGGAACGGGACCATCGGCCGGGTGATCAACGACCGCGGTGGGCCTGCCAACTCGGGATCGACCGTGGCCAACCTGGTCGCCTATCCCTGATGACCCCGGTGCGCGCCGGGATGGCGGTCGCGGCGCGCACCGGCCTTTCACCGCGAGAAGGTCGCGAAAGTGCTTTCGCAACACCTGCCGCGGGTCGGGAAGAGGGGGCGCACGGTCCTTTCACCCCTACGGGTGGCGTGCCGCGCGCTCGCGTAGCGGCGCTTCGATACTCGGAGCATGCCTCTCGCCGGTCTCACCGTCGTCGAACCCCGCCTGGCCTGGCCGCTCGCCGCCCTGCGCGGGGTTTTCGCCATCCTCTTCGGCATTCTCGCGTTGATCTGGCCGGGAACGACCGTCCTGGCCCTCGCGATCCTCTACGGCATCTACGCCATCTTCGACGGCATCGGTGGCATCATGCAGGCCTTCCGGCCGGGTGACGCCGCCCATCGCGCCGCCTACGGAGTGCTCGGTGCGTTCGGGATCATCGCCGGTGTCCTCGTCCTGATCTGGCCGGGGATCACGGTGCTCGTGCTGGCGCTGCTGGTCGGCTTCTGGGCGATCTTCACCGGCATCGTCGAGATCGTCGCCGCGATCCGGCTGCGCAAGCAGATCGAGGGCGAGGCGTTCCTCATCGCGGCGGGCGCGCTTTCGCTGATCGCGGGCATCGTGATCGTGGTCAACCCGATCGCCGGCGCGTACGGGATCGCGTTGCTGGTCGGGATCTACGCCCTGCTGTACGGCGTGATGCTGCTCGTGCTGGCCTTCCGCCTGCGGAAGCTCACCCAAGCCTGAAAGCCTGCCGGAGATGGATCCGCGCTCCGGCACGGCGCAGGTTCGACAGGCTCGGCGAACCTTCCACCGCGGTCGCGACGGCGAAGCGGCGGCCTTCGCGGGCGGCCGTGGAGGAGCAGCCGTGCCTGCGCGCCTTTGCCGCGATGCGCCCGTGGCGTGGCGGACCCGCCGAGGACGGCGCCGGGACCGTGCGCGCTCAGGTGCCGCGGCGGAGAAGGCCCGGCGGCAGCATCAGCGTCGGCGGGTCGCCGTTCCAGCACGACGCGCCGGCCAGCCGGACGGCACGGGGCAGGTTCGCCTCGGTGCCGCCGGTGATCGTGCGCAGGAACCGCAACTCCGGCGCGGTGGCCGCCTCACACCCGACGGCGGTACGGGCGTAGATCACTTCTTCGGCTTCGGTCAGCACGACTCCAACGTAATAGGCTGATCCGGTGAGCCAGCCGATCCTGTTGACCGTCGACGACGATCCCGCCGTGTCCCGTTCGGTCGCCCGCGACCTGCGCAGACGGTACGGAAAGGACTACCGGATCATCCGGGCCGATTCCGGTGCCGACGCCCTTGAAGCGCTGCGCGAGATCAAGCTGCGCGGCGACGCCGTGGCCGCGATCCTCGCCGACTACCGGATGCCGCAGATGGACGGCATCGTCTTCCTCGAGAAGGCGATGGACCTGTTCCCGAACGCCCGTCGCGCGCTGCTGACCGCCTACGCCGACACCGACGCCGCGATCCAGGCGATCAACGTCGTCGACGTCGACCACTACCTCCTCAAGCCCTGGGACCCGCCGGAGGAGAAGCTCTACCCGGTCGTCGACGCGCTCGTGGAGACCTGGCGCGCGGTGGGGGAGCGGCCGGTCGACGAGATCAAGCTCATCGGCCACCGGTACTCCTCGCCGTCGTTCCACCTGCGCGACTTCCTGGCGCGCAACGCCGTGCCGTACCGCTGGTACTCCGTCGACGACGACGAGGGCCGCCGGATCCTCGAGGCGGCGGACGCGGCGCCGCAGGACATCCCGGTGCTGGTCACCCCGGACGGCACGGTGCTGCGCCAGCCGTCAGGGCCGGAGCTCGCCGACGCCGTCGGTCTGTCCACGCGCCCGGCGCAGGAGTTCTACGACCTGATCGTCATCGGCGGCGGGCCCGCGGGCCTCGGGGCGGCCGTGTACGGCGCGTCGGAGGGCCTTCGCACCGTCATCGTCGAGCGCAAGGCGACCGGCGGTCAGGCCGGCACCAGCTCCCGCATCGAGAACTACCTCGGCTTCCCGGACGGCGTTTCCGGCGCGCAGCTCACCGACCGGGCGCGGCGGCAGGCGCTCAAGTTCGGTGCCG
The DNA here is from genome assembly GCF_900105055.1 of Amycolatopsis lurida. Classification (NCBI taxonomy): domain Bacteria; kingdom Bacillati; phylum Actinomycetota; class Actinomycetes; order Pseudonocardiales; family Pseudonocardiaceae; genus Amycolatopsis; species Amycolatopsis lurida. The sequence goes on along the minus strand of NZ_FNTA01000004.1, from coordinate 2,344,350 downwards.
AGGTGCTCACCGCCCGCGACGTCGTGGGCCTGGAGGCCCGCGGCTCCGCGCGCGTGGTCATGTTCGGCGACGGGACCGAGATCGCCGCGCATTCCGTGGTGCTGGCCAGCGGCGTCACCTACCGGGCACTGGAGGCTCCCGGCGTCGCCGAGCTCGCCGGCCGCGGCGTGTACTACGGCTCGGCCGCGACCGAAGCGCCCGAGTGCAAGGGCGAGCACGTCTACATCGTCGGCGGCGCGAACTCGGCGGGCCAGGCGGCGGTGTTCTTCTCCAAGCACGCCGCGGACGTCACCATCCTCGTCCGCGGCCAGTCGCTGGAAGCGTCGATGTCGCACTACCTGATCGAGCAGATCGCCGGGATACCGAACATCCACGTCCGCACCCGGACCACGGTGGTCGAGGCCCACGGTGACGATCACCTCGAACGGCTGACCCTGTGCGAGAACGGCGGCGCGACCGAGACCGTGCCCACCGGTCACCTCTTCATCTTCATCGGCGCCGCGCCGCGCACCGACTGGCTCGGCACGGAAATCCAGCGAGACGACCACGGTTTCGTGCGGACCGGCCCCGATCTGCTCACTGACGGCGGCCCGCCGCCGGGCTGGCCGCTGGACCGCGACCCGCACTACCTGGAGTCGTCCATCCCGGGCGTGTTCGTGGCGGGTGACGTCCGGGCGGCGTCGGTGAAGCGTGTCGCGTCGGCCGTCGGCGAAGGCGCCATGGCGGTCACCCTGGTCCACCGCTACTTGGAGGAGCAATGAGCGTTCTGCCCAGGGAGGAACTGCGCGGGCTCTTCCTCTTCGAGCACCTCAGCGAGGAACAGCTCGACTGGATCGACGAGCACGCCGTGCTGGAGCAGTACGCCGGCGGCACCACGGTCATGCGCGAGGGTGAACCGGCCACCTGCTTCTATCTCCTGCTCTCGGGCGCGCTGCGGATGACGCGGCTCGTCGGCGGCACCGAGGTCGAGACGATCCGATCCGATCAGCGCGGCGCCTACTGCGGTGCGACGCAGTTCTTCGTGCACCAGGAGACCGAACACACTTACGGCGCTTCGGTGCACGCGGTCAGCGACCTCACCTTCCTGACCCTGCCCGCGGCGGAGTTCGCCACCGAGTTCCGCCGCTGGTTCCCGATGGCGACGCATCTGCTGGAGGGCATGTACCTCGGCTGGCGCAACAGCGACACCGTGATCGGTTCTCGGCGGCGGCTGCTGGCGCTCGGCGAGCTTTCCGCCGGGTTGACCCACGAACTCAACAACCCGGCCGCGGCGGCCGTCCGCGCGACGGCGGCGTTGCGGGAGCGAGTCGCCGGGATGCGGCACAAACTCGCGATGCTGGCGAAGAAGAACGTCGATCCGACGTTGCTGGAGCAGTTGCTGGACATCCAGGAGCAGCTGGTCAAGCAGGTCGCATCGGCCCCGAAGCTGACCGCGATGCAGCAGGCCGACCGCGAGGACGAGATCGGCGACTGGTTCGACGGTCACGGCATCGACCAGGGCTGGGACCTCGCCGACATCTATGTCCGCGCGGGGCTGACCGTGCCCGATCTCGACCGTCTGCTGGACTCGGTGGGCGAGACCTTCCTCGACGGCGCCGTCCGCTGGCTGGCGTACGCGCTCGAGACCGAGATGCTGATGGGCGAGATCGAGGATTCGACGACCCGGATCTCGGTGCTGGTCGGCAAGGCCAAGCAGTACTCCCAGATGGACCGTGCCCCGCACCAGTGGATCGACGTCCACGAAGGACTCGACTCGACCCTCGTCATGCTCGCCGGGAAGATCGGGCCGGGAATCCGGGTGGTGAAGGAGTATGACCACGCGGTGCCGAGGATCCCGGCATACGCGGGCGAGCTGAACCAGGTCTGGACGAACATCATCGACAACGCGCTCGGCGCCATGGGGTCCGACGGCACGCTGACCCTGCGGACGTCCAGAGTGGACGATCACGTGCACGTCGAGATCGGCGACACCGGGCCCGGGATCCCGGCGGAGGTGCGGCAGCGGATCTTCGAGCCGTTCTTCACCACGAAGCCGGTGGGACAGGGGACCGGGCTCGGTCTGGACATCTCCTGGCGCATCGTCGTCGAACGGCACCAGGGCGATCTGCGGGTCGACTCGGAGCCCGGCGATACGCGGTTCACCGTGTGCCTGCCGGTCTCGGAGCAGTCCGTGATCTGATTTTCCTTCTACCCCAACGGTTCGCCAGGAACTGACGACTTCTTTCGTTCATCGATCGTTCACTTCGAAATGGCTCACTCGCGCGTCAAAAGAGTCGAACGGGCTGAAAGATCGAGCAGGTGAACGAGGGGGTGGGCCGGTGAAACGCCGTCTGTCGATCGGCCTGGCGGTGGTGCTGCTGCTGGCCGTGGTCGCCGTGATCGTCTGGGGGCGCGGTGATGACGAGAACACCGCCCAGGGGGCGGATCTCACCACGGTGCGCGGCGTCATCGGCTCGGAGAAGCTGGCCTTCTTCTCCGACAAGCGGGTGGCGGACGCGTTCGCCAGGCACGGGGTGAAGGTCGAGGTCGACACCGCCGGTTCGCGGCAGATCGCGAGCATGGATCTCGGGAAGTACGAGTTCGCGTTCCCGTCCTCGTCGCCTGCCGCGCAGCGGATCCAGCGCGACCACAAGGTGACCGGTGTGCACACGCCGTTCCAGTCGCCGATGGCGGTCGCGACCTTCGAGCCGATCGTGAACCTCCTGAGCGCCAACGGGACCGTGCGCAAGGGCGCCGGGGACTACCAGGTGCTCGACATCGCGAAGTACCTCGAACTGGCGCAGAAGAGCACGCGCTGGGACCAGCTCCCCGGCAACACCGCGTTCCCGGCCCGCAAGAACGTGCTGCTCACGACCACGGACCCGCGCGAATCGAACTCGGCGGCGATGTACCTCTCGATCGTTTCCTTCGTCGCCAACGGGAACAACGTGGTCAGCACTCCGGAGGCCGAGTCGAAGGTGCTGCCCGCGGTGTCGAAGCTGTTCATCGACCAGGGCTACACGCAGAACAGCACCGAAGGCCCGTTCGAGGACTACCTAGCCGCGGGCATGGGCAAGACGCCGATGGCGCTGATCTACGAGTCGCAGTTCGTCGACAGGCTGGTCCGCGCCGACGGTTCCATCCGGCCGGACATGCGCCTGCTCTACACGGCGCCGACGGTGTACTCGAAGCACACGCTGGTCCCGCTCAAGCCGAACGGCGACCAGGTGGGCAGGCTGCTGGCGACCGACCCGGAACTGGGGAAACTCGCCGCCACCTTCGGTTTCCGCACCGGGGACCCGCGCTTGTTCGCCGACGTCGTCGCGGCGGCCAAGGCGCCGGTACCCGCGGATCTGGTGGACGCAGTCGAACCGCCGTCGTTCGAAACGCTGGAGCGTCTGCTCGACGCCGTGAAGAAACAGTACTGATGGACGATTTCACGTTCACTCCACCCGAACCGGTGGAGGCGATCCCGGCCGAGCGGGCCGCGGGCCTGGTCACGCTCGCGCCGGAGGTCCACGCCGAGGTCGCGAAGCGCGCCGAGAGTTTCGCCCGTCGCCTCGAAGCGCTCGACGTCCGATCACCGGAGTTCACCCGGGTGCTGGACGAACTGCTCGCGGTCGGCGAGTCCGACATGCGGGCGGCGGCGACCGTCGCGGGCGCGCTCCTGGACCGCTCGACGCGGGCGCTGGCGGAAATCGGGTCACCGCAACAGCAGGCGGCGGTGAGCCTGGCCGGGCTCCGGCGGACCGTGGCGGAGATCGACCCGGCGAAACTGCCGATCACCGGCCGCAAGCTGATGGGGTTGATCCCGGTCGCGGGCAGCGCGAAGAAGGCGCTGGACCGCTACCGCGCGGCCAACGAGCCGGTGAACGCGCTGGTACTGGACCTGCGTGCGCGGCAGGACGTCCTGCGCCGGGACAACGCCGCGCTCAAGGGCGAGCGGGAGCGGTTGTGGGCGACCCTCGGCAAGCTGTCGGAAGCGGCCGCGTTCGCCGAAGCCGTCGACACGGCCGTCGAGCGCCAGGCCGGGATCTTCGACTTCACCGATCCCGCGCGAGCCAAGTCGCTGCGGGCCGACGCGGTGCATCCGATCCGGCAACGACACCAGGATCTGCTGACCCAGCTCGCGGTGAGCGCGCAGGGCTATCTGGCGCTGGATCTGGTGCGGCGCAACAACGACGAGCTGATCCGCGGGATCGAACGGGCGGTGTCGACCACCGTCGCGGCGTTGCGGGTCGCGTTGCTGGTGAGCGCGGCGCTCGCCGGCCAACGGGACGTCCTCGACGAGGTCCAGGCCGTGCAGGCCACCACCGACGGGCTGATCAGGGCCAACGCGGAAATGCTGGAACTGCGCAGCGCCGAGATCCAGCGCGCGGGCAGTGATCCCGCGGTGGCGGTCGCGACGATCCGCGAGTCGTTCGAGCGGATCTACCGGAGCATCGACGCGATCGACGAGTTCAAGGCGGGGGCCGTCTCGACGATGGCGGCGACCGTGGAGGCGCTGTCGGGGGAGATCCGGCGGGCCGAAGACCATCTGCGCCGGTCTCACGAGACGGCGACGGCCGAGGGGGCATCGTGAAACGCTGGGCGGTCTTGGCGGTCGGCGCGGTTTGCGCGCTGTCACTGGTTTCCTGCGATTCGAGCGAAGGTGGGACGCAGAACCTGGGGGAGGCCGAGCCGGGCACGTTGCGGGTGCTCGCGGGCAGCGAGCTGGCCGATCTGCAGCCGCTGCTGGAACAGGAGGCGGCCGCGACCGGCGTCAAGGTCAAGTTCCAGTTCACCGGAACGCTGGAAGGCACCGAATCGCTGGCGAACGGCAAGGTGGACGGCCAGTACGACGCCGTCTGGTTCTCGTCGAACCGCTACCCGGCGGCGGTTCCGGAGGCCGCGAAACGGCTGGGCGAGCAGGTGAAGATCATGAGTTCGCCGGTGGTGCTCGGCCTGTCCGCGTCGTCGGCGCAGCGGCTCGGCTGGACCGGACGGCCGGTGGGCTGGGGCGAGATCGCCGAGCAAGCCGGGAAAAAGGCCTTCACCTACGGCATGACCGATCCGTCGGCGTCGAACTCCGGTTTCTCGGCACTGGTCGGGGTGGCGTCGGCGCTCGCGGGGGCGGGCAACGCGGTCGACGCGCAGCAGATCGCTTCCGTCACCCCGAAACTGACCGAATTCTTCAGCGCGCAGGCGCTGTCCGCGGGCTCGTCCGGCTGGCTTTCCGAGGCCTACCAACGACGGGCGACCGGCCAGGATCCCGGCAAGAAGGTCGACGGACTGATCAACTACGAGTCCGTCCTGCTGTCGATGAACGCGAGCGGCAAACTCCCCGAGCCGCTGACGCTGGTGTACCCGTCCGACGGCGTCGTCACCGCGGATTACCCGCTGACGTTGGTGCAGAGCGCGAATTCCGACGCGCGGGACGCGCACCGCAAGCTGGCCGAGCGGCTGCGGACGCCCGACACCCAGCGCAAGATCATGGAGACCACGCAACGCCGTCCGGTCGTGCCGGGTGTCCAGCTGGGACGGCAGTTCGCGCAGAAGGACCTCGTCGAGCTGCCGTTCCCCGCGACGCAGCAGGCGGCCGACGCGTTGCTGGGCGCCTACTTCGACAAGATCCGGCGGCCGTCGCGGACGCTGTATGTGCTCGACACCTCCGGTTCGATGTCGGGCGACCGGATCGAGTCGCTGCGCGCCGCGCTGATCGGCCTGACCGGCGCCGACGGTTCGCTGACCGGGCGGTACCGCCGGTTCCGCAGCCGTGAAGAGGTCACGATGCTGCCGTTCGACACCGTGCCCGGCACTCCGGAGACGTTCACCGTCCCGGAAGGCGATCCACAACCCGCGTTGGACAAGATCAAACGCTTCGCCGAGGGTCTCGACGCGAACGGCGGTACGGCGATCTACGACAGCCTTCACCGCGCGTACGACATCATGGGTCCTCTGGTCGCGCGCGACCCCGATCGGTTCACGTCGATCGTGTTGATGACCGACGGGCAGAACGCGAACGGCGCCAAGTTCTCGGACTTCCAGCTGAGGTTCCCGTCGCTGCCGGAGGCCGTGCGCCAGATCCCGGTGTTCACCGTGATCTTCGGCGAGGGCGACTCCGCCGAACTCGGGGAGGTCGCGAAACGCACCGGCGGCAACGTGTTCGACGCGCGGGGCGACGTGCTGCCCAAGGTTTTCCAGGAAATCCGCGGGTACCAGTGATCCGGTACCTCGGCTCCACGAAGAATCTCGCCGGCTGTGTCGGCGGGCTGATCGGGCTCGCGCTGTACCTGACCGGCGTCGTCGGCGGATTGTGGCCGCTCGTCGTCGCGGGGCTGTACGCGGTGTTCGCCCTCCTCGCGCCGCCCGAACGGGTCCGGCTCGTCTCGGTGGACGCCCTCGCCGAGGCCGGGCAGCTGCGCGCGGAGCTCGACTCGTTGGTGGGCAAGGTGACCGCTCGGGCGCAGCGCATGCCGGAGTCCTCTGTGGACGGTGTGCGTCGGATCGCCGAGGTGCTCGACGACCTGCTTTCGCGGCCGGAGCGGTGGGCGGCCAACCCGGACGTCCGGCACGCCGTCACCCGGTTGGCGCGAACCGATCTGCCGCTGTCGGTGGAGACCTACCTGAATCTGCCGTGGTGGTTCGCCGCCAAACGCCGGGCCAGTGGTGAGCCGAGCGCGTCCGACGAACTCCTCACGCAACTGGAGCTGCTGGAGACCGAAGCGCATCGCATCGCGGAGCGGTTCTATGCGGGTGACGTCCATCTGCAGGCCGACCACACGCGATATCTGCGCGAGCGCGGCCAATCCGGTTGAGGAGTACCGATCACCGGTAAGCGAAATCAGGTCTGCCGGTCGTTCTGCATGGGCAAGGCGGACCGCCCGTAGTGCACTCGTGAGGCCGATCCGGTCGTGGTCGGTTTCCTTCTTCCCCAGGGAGTTCAGACGTGCACAAGTACAGACTCGGGGCGGCCTTCCTGGCCGCTGTGGTGGTGTGCCTCGCCGGTGGTACCCCGGCGAACGCCGAGGAGCGCGGCGAGCACTGCGTCGCCGATGCGGCGAGCGGTGCGATCCAGTGCTACGGCAGCTTCGGCGAGTCGATCGCCGCGGCGTCGGACGGCAAGGTGACCGGTGTGCCGGAGGCGGCGGCGAAACCCGGTACCGCCGAGAACGGCCGGATGGCCGCGCGGATCGAAGAGTCCGGCAAGGCCGGGGCGGCCGCCACGGTGATCAGCGTGCTCTACGAACACTGGAACTTCGGCGGTGGGAGCCTCGCCGTCCACGGGTCGCCGTGCACGGAGGGGACCGTCCAGTACCTCGACTACCTCGGGAACGACTGGAACGACAAGGTTTCCTCCTTCCAGACCTTCAACGACTGCCACATCACGATGTACGCGGACGCCTACCGGCAGGGCGACATCCAGGAGTGGTACGCCAACGACAGCGGCAACTACGGGTCGAACATGAACGACCGCGGCAGCTCGGTGCTGTACACGCGCGGGCCTTCCCGTGCCGAACTGCTCCGGGACTGTGGCCGCGCCACCAAGACCTGCAACGCGCACGTCGACCAGCGCGGCCAGGACTTCTACGGCGACTGGGGCCGGGTGGACACGGTGTTCAACTGCAGTTCCAACAAGATCACCCAGGTGATCGGCAAGCGGGACACGCGCAGCGGGAAGAACACGGTCTCGAACGAGCTCAGCGTGAGCGCGGGCTTCGAGTTCCTCGTCCAGTGGACGGTCGCCTACAAGCGCACGTGGGGCCAGGAATGGGGCTGGGAGACCAGCGAGAACGTCGAGACCCGGATCGAGGTCAACCCGGGTTACTGGGCGGGCCTGGACCGCTCACCGGTGATGAAGGTGGCCAGCGGTTCGTACGACATGTGGTACGACAAGCGCCGGTGGGGCCACCACCAGTGGTACGTCTGGAACTTCAGCGGTGAGGGCCCGGCCCCGGGTGTCGTGGGTCAGACCAGGACCGTCGGCAAGAAGATGACCTCGGCCGAGAAGAAGAAGGTGTGCGGGAACTCGACCGGGCTCGTGCGGTCCCAGGCCGCGACGCAGGCGGAAAGTGCCGCGCTTCCCGCGGCGACGCCGAAGCCGGCCGCGTTGCCCGTCGCGCAAGGGCGGCTGCACAGCTGATTCATGACCCGGCGATGGCCCCCGCCGCCCGTGGTGACGGGGGCCATCACCGATCAGCGTCCGCCGAGCCGCGGCAGGGTCAGTGTGGCCACCGCCGTCGTCACCCAGCCCAGCAGATCGCCGAGCGGGATGGTGGACAATTTCTCCGGCCATTCCTCCGCCAGTGCGTGCAGGATCAGATGACCGTCGTGCGCCTCGACCGCGACGAGCCGCACCCCTTGCGGGAGTTCGGGAAGCGGCAGGACGATCGGCCTGAGACGGGACGGCGGGCCGAACCGGCGGCGTCCGATGTGGACGGCCATCGGCCGGAGGACGACGGCGTCGTCCTCCACAGTGGACTCAAGGGCGAGATGGCCCCAGCGGGGGCGCTTTTCCCAGCGGACGTGGAAATGCCCGTCCTCGCCGGGGGTCACGATGATGCCCGGCCGGACCTCCGCCACGCGCGCCTGGAGGACTTCCGGTGACACCCGGATCGCCATCTTCACCTGCTCGGGGATGGCGGCCGGGGACGGGAGCGAGCGGAGACGGACGTTCGAGGCCAGCACGGTGATGCGTTCGAGCGGCGTCTCCGGCCAGTCGACGTCCTCGACCACGATGCGGACGTCGCCGACCTTGCCGGTCGCGGCCAGGCTGAGGCTGTCGGTCTCGTAGTCGAGCCCGGTCAGGGTGAGTTCGACGTCGTGCCCCTCCACCCTGGCCGTCAGCCGCCGCCCGACCAGCTGTTCGGTGACGGTCTTCAGGATCGCGGCCGGGGTCACGGGCACGCTGGGCAGCAGCGCCCGCCCGGCGGCGGCCAGGCCGAACAGCTCGGGAAGCGGGTTCAGGTCGAACCATCTGCCGTCGCTCATCCGTCCAGTGTCGCCGAACGGGACGCCGATCGCTGCCGGAGGGGGTCAGCGGGCCGCGAAACGGGCGATCACACCCGCCAGGATCACCCAGAACGCGGCGGCCAGACCGTAGTCGAGGATGACCGCGAGATTCGGGTCACTGACCGGGAAGAGGCCCGGCCAGAACAACGCCAGCGGTTTGGCCAGTGCCTGGATGAAGATGAAGAAACCGTTGCCCGCGTTGGCTCCCGCGAGCACCATCACCATGTACAGCAACTCGATGAACGCGAACACCGCGCCAATGCCGGTGATGACCCGCACGGCGGTGTTGCTCCTGCTGGTGGTTCGCCATCTGGACATACCGGATAAGTTCCCCGGCTCCGTCGTGACAAACGCTTCAGCGGCCAAGTTGCGCCGATCGGCCGTACCTCGCCCACTGCCCGGAGGCGCCCGGTGACGCAGTGCACGCCATCTGATATCGATTATCATTCTCGTTATGACTCTTGGGGACTGGAACGACGGCTGGGAGCGCCTCATGGCGAAGTACCAGCCAGGACGCGAGCGGGCGATCGCGCGGATGATCGACCTGGTCGCGTCGCGCTCCGAAGGTGCGGCGCCACGCGTGCTGGACGTGGGTGGCGGCACGGGCACGCTCTGTTCTCGTCTGCTCGAGCGCCTTCCCGGGGCGGAGCTCACGTTGGTCGATCTGGATCCGGTGATGCTGACGATCGCCGGCGCGTCCCTGCCGTCCTCGGTCGAGGTGGTCCGGGCCGATCTGCGTGACCCGGACTGGGTCACGCGACTGCCGTATGACGGTTACGACGCCGTTCTGGCGGTCATGGCGTTGCACTACCTGCCACCCGGCCGGCTGACCGAGTTGTACGCCGAGTTCGCCGGGCTCGTGCGAGCGCGCGGGTTCGTGGCCAATGTGGACGACATGCCGGCCGCGGCGGTCATGGCGGCCACGAGCGACGACGGCGAAGATCCCTGGAGTGCTTGGTGGGAGGGGGTCGCGGCGGATCCGGTGCTCGGCCCCGCGGTGGGGGAACGCGCCCGGTCGTTCGGTGATTCGCCTTCGGCCGAATGGCATCCTCCGGCCGAGTGGCACCTGCGCGCCTTGGAGGCCGGCCTTGGCGAGGGGCCCGTCGTGGCCTGGCGAGACGGTATCCAAGCCGCCGTGGTGGCTTTCCGACGACACTGAGGCGTTCGGTCATTCGCCGAGCGGTGCGCCTCGCCATTGCCATCCGGCTCGCGACGAACGGCCCGGTAACTCCGTCCGGTCCGTCGCCCACCGCAACACCCGCCAGGGATCGACGCCGGTGGTGTCGACTTCCGGGAACATCCGCGCGAGCACTCGCGCGCAGACGTCGCGTGGCGGGTCGAGGGTGACGTCGAGGCCCCTGGCCATGTCCTCCCCGTGGACCAGCACCTCGACACAGCCCATTCCGGCGAAACCTTCGAGGTCGGCGCGGCCGCTCGGATGGTACGCGCGGACGTCCGGGGCCATCGTGCGGAGCGTGGCGCCCAGGATGCCGCCGCCGACCGTGACGAACTCCAGCAGCTCCGAGGGAGTGGCGGCCTGGTCGGCGACGGCTTCGAAGCAGACGAAACGGGGTGCCGACGGCCGCGCGATCAGCAGGCCCGCGTACGAAATGAGGCAGTCGCCGAGATGCTCGGCGGTGCGCCAGGCGTTCAGTTCGCCGGTGCCCGGTGCCGCCGTCCAGTCACGGCCCGACGCCTCGCGCAGGCTGTCCGTCACGCTCGCGATCGCCGCGTCGAGGTCGCCGGGGGTGACTGTCATCGTGGCATCAGCTCGGTGACCTCAACTCAAGGGCGTCGGGAACGCGACCGGACCGCGGCGGCCGTTCTTCCCGACCGCGCGCACACCGAAGAACACGTTGTCCTTCGACAGATCCACTTTAGCCTCGGTCCGGTCGCCGACCCTGAACGCGTGCGTCCAGTCGTCCGCCGTCGTCTCTCGCCAGACGACCTCGTAGCCGGCGAGATCCGGGTCCGTCCCGCGCCGCCACACCAGATCGGTGTCGTTCGTCAGCTGGTTGGTCCGGATCCGGACGTCCTCCGGGGTGCCGGGCGCGGTCGCCAGCGACCAGACCGTGGCGGCGTTCACCCGCGCGACCCTGGCGATGAACGGGAAGTCACAGAATTCGGGCAGATCGCCGAACCGCTTGCCGTTCTCCACCCGGACGTCCTGGTGCTGGTGCGCGTAGTCCTCGTGGGGTTCGGTGAACCGCGCGGCCGGATAGCCCTGTTCGAGGAACGGGATGTGGTCGCCACCCCGGAGGTAGCGGTCGCGGCGGTAAATCACCCGGACGGTCATCCCGGTCGCGTCGTTCTCCGCCACCGACCGTACGAACCGGGCCAGTTGGCGGGACGGCGAATCGTTCTCGCCGCCGACCGCGCGCCGGATGTCCGCCTGCGCCGGGGTTTCCGACGTCGGCACACCCTCGGCGAACAACCGGATCGTGCGCGGATCCCGTGTCCCGTCGTCCGCCCGGCTCGAACCGACGATGTCGTTGGTGAACATCGCCTGTACGTTCGTGCCCGCCGCCTTGTACAGCGTGGCCATGTGCCGCGCGCCGAACAGACCTTGCTCCTCGCCCGCGACCGCCGCGAACACGATGGTCGCCGCCGGGCGGCGAGTGGCGAGCACCCGGGCGAGTTCCATCGCGACGGCCACTCCGGAAGCGTCGTCGTCGGCGCCCGGAGCGTCCTTCGTCGCGTCGAGCGGATCCGAGCACCGCGAGTCGTAGTGGCCCGACACGACGTAGACCCGCTCCGGGGTGGTGGAACCGCGCAGGGTGGCGACGACGTTGGTGATCGTGGTGGCGACCGGAATGCGGGGCGGGGCGGGCTGCTGCAGATAAGACTGCAGTTCCACCGCCATCCGGCCGCCCGACCGCTGCGCGGATTTCGTCATCTCCGCGAAGATCCAGTCGCGGGCGGCACCGATTCCCCGGACAGGGTCGGTCTGCGACGACAACGTGTGCCGCGTCCCGAAGCCGGCGAGCCTGCGTACGGTGGCCTCGATGCGGTGTTCGTCGATCTCCCGCAGAATCGCCCGGAGCTCGGCGTCGGGTCGCTGCGGGGAGAGCCGGTCGCCTTGTTCTTCGGCGCCGGCCGGGACACCGGTGAGGGCGGCCGCCGAGAGCGCCGCCGAGGTGGACAGGAAAACTCGTCTGGACCTTTCCTCAGCCATTCTCTTGTTCCTACGCGCCTTGTGGTCGGGCGTCTACCCGCGAAAGGAGGAGCGTGGTGGGCGGAAACCGGCCTCGGCGATACGGTCCGCGCAAGCCCGTGATCTCTGGGCCGGCGCGCGATCACCGAGACAGTCCCATGGTGTCGGCCCACTGTGTGACGGCTCGGTGGTAGTCGGGCGCGTTGGGTGCGTAGTTGATCGAATGGCCGTAGCCGGGCAGTACGTAGGTTCGCAGTTTCGCCGCCGCGGAGTAGTACGGCGCCTCGGACCGGAGCAGCCCGGCCGAGGAAGTGCAGTCGGTCGCGAGCGGGCCACAGAGGCCGCCGTCCCCGCCCCCGAGCACGACCAGCACCGGCACGGTGATCTTCAAGCTGTACGGGAGCACGGTGGCGAGGGCGGCGGCGTCGAGCAGTTCGCCGGGAGCGACGACGTCCTTCGTGGCCTCGTCGTAGGCGGTCATCTCGGGGACGGCGGGCCCGGGTGCGTGGAAGGCCGCGTATCGGGTGCCCGGCTGGGTGGTCAGGTAGGTGGGGTCGAGCCCCAGCCGCGACAACACCGGGTCGAGCGCGACGGGGATGAACGAGCCCAAGACGGTCAGCGCGCCGGGAGGATTGATGCGGTGGGCCAGCCCGGTGATCAGCACGCCGTCCACGTCGTGGTAAGTGCCCGCTTCGAGCACGGCGATGGCCGAGCCGAGCGAATGTCCGCCGAGGATCACCTTGTCGAACCGCGAGCCGAGCTCGCCGCGCCGGATGGTCTGGACCACTTGGTGGACCACGTCGGCCCCGGTGAACGCGGTCAGCAGTGCGCTGGGCGGTTTGGAGCCGGCACCGGTGCCGAGCCGGTCGATGGCGAGGGTGGCGTGGCCCGCCTTGTTCATCGCGAGGCGGAACGAACGGGTTTCCGGGGTGATCGCGGGGTCCCAGTACACGCTGTTGTAGGTGGCGCCCGGCACCAGCACCTGGACGGTCCTCGCGCCTTGCGGTGGTTCGCACAGCCTGCCGTGCACGGTCTGGGGGAGCAGTCCGGCCAGCTTCACCGGGATGGTCACGGACCGGCACGTCGCCGCATCGGCCTGAGCCTGCGCGGGCATCGACAGTGACGCGGCCAGCAGGATGGCGGACGCCGCCGCGCCTGCCCGGCGGCGCTTCACTCTGCCACGACGCATGAAAAAAACCTCCACTGAAATAGTTCTTTCGCCGGTTGCCGGAAGCGCGGGACGACTGCCATCGGCAGCCGGCTCGTGTACGCGGTGGTAATGCGAAGCGACGCCGGAGTGTGTCTCCATCGCCGACGCGAAAGGGAAGAGGACACGCTAGCGCCATTCGGTGGCAGCCCGCAGCACTCGATCGGGTGACTACGCGGCCAGGCCCCGATTACCGTGCCGGACTGAGTAAACTCGACGGCTCTCCAAGGAAAAGCGATGGCATTGGGGTGTTGACACTGACGCGATCACCGGACTGGGTCCCGCCGGGGACCGACGACACGGTGCCCAGTGCCGCCCGGATCTACGACTACATGCTGGGCGGTGGCCACAACTTCGCCGTCGACCGCGAGGCCGCCACGAAGGCCGAGCGAATCATGCCGCACGCCCGGGGTGTGGCGAGGCTCAACCGCGCGTTCCTTCGCCGGGCAGTCCGGTTCATGGTCGACCAGGGCGTCCGCCAGTTCCTCGACATCGGTTCGGGCGTGCCGACCGTCGGCAACGTGCACGAAATCGCGCAGGAAGCCGACCCGGAATGCCGGGTGGTGTATGTGGACCACGACCCGGTCGCGGTCGCGCACAGCCGGCTGATTCTCGACGGCAACGACCGCACCACCGCGCTCAAGGCCGACGCCCGTGACCCTTCACGCATCCTCGGCGATTCTCAGCTGCGCCGGCAGCTGGATCTCGACGAGCCGATCGGCATGTTGTTCCTGTGCATGCTGCACTGGCTCCCCGACGAATCCGACCCGGGTGGCCTCATGCGCCACTACATCGACGCGATGGCTTCCGAAAGCTATCTGGCGATCACGCATATCACCGAGGATTACTTGCCCTACCAGGTTCGGGAAGCGCTCAGGATCGCGACAAGGGGCGGCGACCAGGTCACGTCACGCCCCTACGACGAGGTGCTCACCATGTTCGGCGACCTCGAACTGCTCGAACCCGGTCTGGTCGGATGCGGCACCTGGCGCCCCGCCGGGCCCGGCGACATCGCCGAGGACCCGACACTGAACCAGGTCCTGTACGCCGGAATGGCACGCAAATCCTGAAGCGGGACGTCGGTGTGCCTCGCGCCGCCTTTCGAGCGCGAGTGTCCTTTAAGGACAATGAGGGTCACCGGCCCTGAAGCGGACCGGCCCGTCCACCGCCGATGAGCGAACCGATGTCGGTCACCGGTCCCTCCTCGCCGGTGAACAGCGGACCCGTTCCCAGCTCGACTCCCGCCCGCCGCCACCACCGTGCCTGCGCGCTGGTTTCGAGGTCACCGGCGAGCACGGTGATTCCGGCCTGGCGAACCAGCGCGATCAGGTTCCTCGCCCCGGCGAGGACGAGCGAGTCCTCGTCGACGGAATGCCACACGAGACGGGAGTCGAGGCGTACGGTGTGTACCGGCAAGTCCTCCAGTAACGTCAGTTCCCCCGGTGTCACGCCGAAGTCGTGCAGTACCACTCCGATTCCCAGGTCGGCGAGCACTCGCGCGTTGTCGACGATCTCGTGCCCGGCTTCGAGCAGCGCCCCGGCCGGCAGGCCGAGCCACAACCGGCCGGGGCCCGGCGCGGCGCCGTCGAGAATTCCCCGGATCGTCCCGGCCAGCCGAGGATCGGCCAGCTGGTTCGGCGTGAGCGGTACCAGCAGCGGCATGTCCGCGCCGCCGCCCGCGGCCATGTCCGTGCAGCCCCGTTCGACCAGCCAGGCGCCGAGCGCGCCGATCAGCGCGGTGCGCTCGGCGAGTTCGAGGTACCGTTCGCTCGGCAGCAGTCCCAGCTCCGGATGGTCCCACCTCAGGCGCGCCTCGGCTCCGACGATCTCTCCGTCGGCCAGCCGTACCAGTGGTTCGTAGCCGATGCCCAGCTCGCCGTTCTCCCAGGCGCCGGGCATGGTGGCGACCAGGCCGATGGCCTCCCTCGCTCGGCCGTCCCATACCGGGTCGTACCGTTCCCACCGGCCAGGTCCTTTGCGCTTGGCCCGTCGCATCGCCAGGTCCGCCGAACACAGCAACTCGGCCGGTTCGGCGGTGCGGGGAAGGTCTTCGACCACGCCGAAACTCGCCGTCAGCGCCAGGCCCTTGCCGTCGATGTAGGCAGGCTCCGACAACGTCTCGTTGATCCGCTCGATCATCGTGACGACGTCCGGCGTGCTCGCCGAATTCTCGATCAGGATGCCGAACTTGTCGCTCTCGAACCGCGCGACCATCGCGTTCTCGCCCGCCACCACGGACCTGAGCCGGTCCGCGGCGATCCGCAGCAGGCTGTCTCCCACCTTCCTGCCGAGACCATCGGTGACCAACGACAGCCCGTCGAGATCCACGTGGTACAGCGTCGCCGGATTCGGCAGGTGCAGCACGTGCTCGAGGTGTGTGCTGAAGAACTGCCGGTTCGGCAGACCGGTGAGCATGTCGTGCAGCAACTGGTGTCGTAGCTGGTTCTGCAGGAGCGTCAGCTCCGCGTCGTCGGACACGATCGTGACGTAGCCGTGTGAACCGCGCAGGAGCGAAGCGGTCAGCGTGGCCTGAAGCGGGTCGCCGTCCTTGGTGACGAAGCGCGGCCGCGATCGCAGCCGGTCGAGCTTGCCGTCCCGGAGATCGCGGTAGCCGTCCAGCAAAAGGCGCCGATCCGCCTCGTGGACGAAGTCGAACAGATTGCCGTCCGCGACCTCGCTCGGCGTCCGGTCCAGTATCCGCTGCAGAGCGGGATTCGTGCGGACGAGGTGCCCATCGGGCTCGGTGACCGCGATCCCGCTCGGCGAACCGAGGAAGATCTCGTCCAGCTGGGCCTCGCAGGCCCGCCACTCGCGCTGCGACTCCCGGACCGCGTTGAGCAACGCCTGGTCACTCGTGCCCCGCTGCTCGACGGTCGCGGAACGAATCGCCTCCACGTAACCGGACGCCAGCGCACCGAGCAACCTGGCGACGCGCTCCGGTAATCGATCGGCGGAGCGCGGATCCGTCGGCGCCAGTAGTGCGGCGGCGAGCAGGTCCACCGTGCATTGCAGGCTCGTCTTGCCGACACAGTGCAGCCGGACGAGTTCGGCGCCGACCTCCGCGGCGATCTCGGTGGCGGGCCGGTCCCCGGCCACCGCCTCGAGCAGCCGATCGAGCAGACCGAGCAACTCTCGTTCGATCTGGTCGTGCGACAAGGGCAGGTAAGTGGTGCTACTGACGAGATAGGCCCATTTGCGCGCGAGCTTGACGCGTTCCCGCCGCGACGCGAGAGGCTGCGTTCCGGCGGGCCGCCCCTGCCCATCGGAAGGTAGTGGCCTGGTCATGACGCTCGACCCCTTGATCTCCGTGTCCTCGACCGGCCCGCTCGCGCCGATTCCGCTTTTCGTCCGAGGCCGATCAGAGTACGGCAGACCCACCAAGGGGTGATGCCCTAGCGGATCTTTTCGGCGACGCCGCCACTGATAGGCGAATCAATTTCGGGGGTTTCCGAAATATCGCCCGTTCTGCTCGCTCCACCGCACTGCGCGGCCGACCGGTCGGTAGCCGCCCGCGTCGGCTCCGTGCGCCTCAATTGACTCGGAAATCGTGCGCGCCGTCAGTGAATAGTCGCATTTCCGGCCTGATTCTTTGTGGCGCCGTCGCCATGGTGCTCGTCTTGAGGTAAAAGGGGTACTCATTCCCGTCGAGTTCGCGGTTGGTCCACTCGGCACTCGAGATGGCGCATCCCGGTCGGCTGGAAAATATTTCCCGACGGTCCCGAAGTCGGTGAATCGCGTCCCCGTTGCCAGGGAACCGACGCGGCCGGGCGCCGGGGCTACCGGCCGGTCGGCGACTACGCCACCACCGTGCTCGCCGAGCTGGATTGGCTGGACTCCACCGATCGGCTCCCGGCAGGGTTCGACCACGACTATTTCGCGCCTATGTTCGACTACACCGCGGAGGACGCCTACCTCGCGGAGCGGTAGCCAGGCCCGAACCCGCCTCAGCCCTCGCCCGCGGGGAGCAACTCCCGCAGCATGGCCAGCAGCTCCCGCCGGTCTCCGGCGCCGAGTTTCCCCCGGATCCGCGCCATGTGGTGCTCCACGGTCTTCCCCGAGATGAACAGTTCGCTCCCGGCCTGCTTGTAGGTCCGCCCCTCGACGACCAGCCGGGCGACCTCCAGTTCCCGTTCGCTCAGCGCGCTCAGCCCGGTGGCCGCGGTGGGTTCCGGCGCCCGCCCTTGGAATTGGCGAGCGGCTTCGAGCAGCTGGACCATCGCCTTGCGGTCCGAGGTCCGGATCGCCGCCTGCCCGGCCAGTCGCGAAGCGTCCCAGCAGAGGCCGAGTTCGTGCAGCTCCGAAGAGGACGCGGTGATCGCCTCGGGATCGACGGTGCCGGTCAAGACGGCGAGCCAGCCGGTCGCGGCGGCGGCGAGCGCGGCCGGATAGCGGCCGCAGGACGCGAAATCGTCGAGTGCGGCCAGATGTTCGCCCGCCGACGCGTGATCCTCGACGGTGATGGCGGCGTGGAGTTCGTGCCAGCGCAGGGTGGCTGTCCACAGTGGAGGATTGCCGAGCGCGTCGAGTACGGCGTGCGCCCGTTCGAGCAGGCCTGCCAGTTTGGCGCCCGCGCCGCCCCGCGCGGCCGCGATCGCGAGTTCTCCCAGCGGCAGCAACGAATACAGGTCCGGTTGTTGGCGCATCGACGCCTGGTAGGCCCGGTCCCAGGAGCGTTGCAGGCCGGGAAGATCGCTCGACCGCCGCGCCAGGCCCAGCTGCAGGGTGGCGGCGAAAAGTTCGTCGCGCGCTTCGAGACCGTCCGGCGGCATCAACGCCTCGACGGCCGTCTTGAGGTCGCCCGCGGTCATCGCGACCCAGCCGAGCAGCAACCGGTGCCGTTTCGCGAGCAGGTCGCCGCCGATCCGCCCGTCCACCGCGCGTCTCAGCACCGACTCGGCCAGCGCGAGTTCGCCGGAATGCAGGCCCACCAACGCCGCGAGGGCCGCCGGGCTGTCCGGGAGCGGAGCGGGCGCGCCCGCCGATTCGAGCATCGAGGCCGCGCCCAGCAGGGCCGACAGCGTCTCCGCGCCGCAGCCGGACACCGAGCCGGTGATCGCCCGCGCCATCCGGGAAGCGGCGCCCGCGAACAGGGTCGGCACTTCCGGAGTCTCCAGCACACCTCGGGCGGCTTCGAGTTTTCCGGTACCCAGCAAGGCGATCGCGGCGAACGCCTTGGAGGCCGCCCGGCCGGACCATTGGTACAGCTCCGCGCTGTGCGCGAGTTCGCCGCGATGCGCCAGCACGGTCGCCGCCACTTCGGCGCCCGCGGCCCTGGCATCGGTATCCGACGTGCTGCCGAGCATGCCGTCGCCGAGCCGGAGCGCGGTGTCGAGGTCCCCGGCGAGCGCCGCGGCGTGCGCCCAGCCGACGGTGAGCGCCGCGCCGCGCCCACCGGCCTCGGACGCGGCTTCGTAGAACCGCGCCGCGAGTTTCGTGTCGTCGGACATCGCCTCACGGGCGGCCGCCTCGAAGGCCGCCGCCGCGCTCGCGCCCGAACTTCCCGTCCCCAGCAGGGAACGAGCGAGCTCCAGCACCGGAAGCCCGTCCCGCAGCTGGAGTTCGACCAGCCGCTGCAGCACCGTCAGCCGGCGCCCTGGCGAGCCCCAGGTCCGGATGGCTTCGGCGGCGATCGGCAGCAGGACGTCGTCCTCGCCGAGCAGACCGGTCGCCCTAGCACTGTCGAAGACCTCGGGCAGCCCTTCGCGATCGCGGTTCAGCAACGCCGCCAGCAGATCGAGATTGCGGCCGGCGCCCGCTTCCGCCGCGATCAGGTAGCGGTGCACGTCGTCGTCCAGCTGCTCCAGCTCGCCGCGGAAGTCCGCGAGCCTGCCGGTGACCGCGCGGAGCACGAATCCCGGGACACCACCGGTCCTGGCGTGGACGTCTTCCGCCGTGGCCGCGTCGCCGCCGGCGTGCTCGACGAGCCGGCGGACGTCGTCGACGCCGAACGCGCCCAAGGCCACCGACCTCCCGAAGGAGTCGGCGAGCACCCGCAGCGTCGTCGTCCGCGCCGCCGGCCGGAAGGCCAGCACCACGGGCGCCGTGGTTTCTTCGGCCTGTGCCTTGATCTTCGCGAGCTCGTCGTCGTCGAGCTGATCGGCGTCGTCGACCAGTAGCGCTTCGACCCCCGCGTCCGCGTAGTGACGTCCGAGCTGGCCGAGCAGATGGGTCTTGCCGTGCCCGCCGGGGGCGACGACGGTGACCCGCACCGGGAGTTCCGGGGCGGTGGTCACCTCGTCGAGCAGGCGCCGGGCACCCGGATGGATGATGCCGGGCTTGTCGAGCAGTGCGTTCAACAGCGACCTTCGGGGGTGGACGGCGTGGCACCGGGGGTGGGCGGCGCGCACGAGCTCGAAGTGGTGGGAGGGGCTTCGGGACCCTTGTCCGCGGTGGCTTCTCGAGTGGTCAGGGTGAGCAGCAGGGTGCTCGCGGCCAGGACCACGACCGCGGCCCCGGCGACGAGAGGCTTGCGCCGGCTGAGCAGTTTCGCCGCCCCGGTGCGTTCTGGCAAGGGGAACGGGGTGATGTCCACCGGCGGCCGTTCGGGTCGCTCGGTGAGCTCTTCGGGCACGTCGACCCGGGGGAGCAGGGTGGTTTCGATGGTCGCGACGGCGTTCGACGCGGCCCCGCCGGGTTGAGGAACGTCACGTCGCGCGGCGATGTTGGCCGCCCCGGTCGCGACTGTCAGCACTGGGTCGCTCGAAGCGAAGAGGGGGCACGGGGTCCGGCCGGGAACCGGCGGGGCCTCGCCGCAGAGCACGATGCCTGCCAGCGCCTGGGGCGGGATCCCGGCGCCGTGCGCGAGTTCGAAGACCTTGCCGACGGCCTCAGCGGGCTCGACGCCCTCCACCGTTTTGACCGGCTGCCAGCCGTTGACCCCGGCGGCGGCGATCGTGACCACCGCGCCGTCCGGGCCGAATTCGCAGACTCCGGCGGTGACGCCGCCATGCGGGGCGAGGTACGCGTGCAGGGCGGCGACCGGCGCCGCCACCAGCGCGGCACGGGGGAACCCGGCCTCGGCCAGCGCGCGGCGCAGCAGGTCCCGGCGGAACGAACCCCAGCCGGCGGGGTGCGTGAGCACGATGTGGCGCGGTTTCTCACCGAAGCGTTCGGCCGCCTGATCCACGGCGGCGTCGACGAGGACCGCGCTGAGGGATTCGGGCGGGAACCGCTCGCCGCCGACGATGACGGGGACGTCGTCGCCGACCCGTTCGTGGAATCCGGTGAGCAGGCGGGCGGGCGCGGACCGGCCCGCCTCGACCGCGGCGTCCCCGGTGAGCAGGTAGCCGTCGTCGTCGAGGAACACCGCGGACGCCGCCGCCGGGCCGCGCGCGCCGAGCCACGACGGCTCGGGCGCGCCCCAGCCGTCGCCGGAGTCCACGCAGGTGGCGGCGGTGGTGCGGGTCGAGGCGATATCGATGCCGAGGACGTAGGGCAACGAGCATCCTCCTTCGCTTGACCAGCCCCTAAGGACCAAATAGGGCCACTCACCTGAACGGCTTGACCCATCCGGGTGAGGGTTGGCATTAAACCCAACCGTGTGCGTCTCGGTTAAGCCCCTAACGCCCTAACGATGTCATACCGATCCCCTATTGGCTGAGTGAGCGACGACCAGGAGTGATCCCCGATGTGCTCAGTGGCACCGGCTCACTAGCTTCGGTGACCTGCGCTCAGCTGTGCCCTCCGGCCGCTGTGCTTCCCCACCGACCTAGACCTCCAGGAGAGTCCTTTCATGGGTTCCGTCCAGACCCTGCACGACTTCACGCTGAACCTGCTGAACGACACCGCGGCCCGTGCGGCGTTCGCCAACGACCCGCAGCAGGTGCTGGCCGACGCCGGCCTCGGTGACATCAACGCCGCCGACGTGCACGAGGTCGTCCCGCTGGTGCTCGACTTCGTCCCGGTCGACACCGCCACCGGCCTCACCGGAACCACCGCGGCCACCGCCGACAACCTGGCGGGCTTCGGCGGCATCGCGAACGCCGGTCTCGGCACCGACGGCGAGTGCGCCGACGGTGTCCAGGGCGCGATCGACCAGCTCACCGCGCTGACCGCCGGCCTGCCGGTCGCCGTCCCCGGCGCCGGCGCCCTCCCGGGCCTGCCCGAGGCCGGTCTCCCGGGTGTCCCGGCCGTGCCGGGCCTGCCGGAGCTGGGCTTGCCTGCCGTCCCGGCCGTGCCCGCCGTGGGCGACCTGCCGGTCGACGTCCCGGGTCTGCCCGCCGTCCCGGCCGTCTCCGACGTGACCGACGTGTCGAACGCCGCCGCGGGCGTGACCGCCCTCGCGCAGAACACCGCCGGCAGCTTCGGACTGACCGGCGACCTTTCGCGTGGCCTCGACGCCGCGTCCCTCGGCCAGGCCGGCGACATCGCCAACGGCGCCGTCGACACCGCGACCGGCCTGGTCCCCGAGGTTCCGGCCGTGGACGCCGTCCAGATTCCGGCCGTCGACTCGGTGCCCGCCGTCGGCGACCTGAGCAGCGACCTGCCGCGCACCGACGGTGTCGCGGGCGACGCCCCGAACTTCCTGTCCGAGGTGGGCGACCTGACCAGCACCATCGGTCACGTCGACGTCGCCGACGTCACCACCAAGGTGCACGACATCGCGAACAACTACGGTGACGTCGCCAACAACCACGGCGACGTGTCCGGCGCGGTCGCGGGCAACGTGGCCAACGAGGTCGCCAACGTCGCGAACCACGCGGGTGTCACCGAGGTCCACGACACGGTTTCCGACGTCACCGGCACCATCGGCACCATCGGTGACGTCACCATCGGTACCGGCGACATCGCGTCGAACAACGACATCCACATCGGCTGATACGAACATCTTTCAGCTTTGTGTCAGGGCCCCGCGACCGCAGCAGGTCGCGGGGCCCGCACGGCATTGTTGGCCTATGCCACATTGATTCCGCGCTTGGTTAAGGGAACACTGCATCCCCGTGACAGCCCCCGCCTGGCTCGACGTGCTCAACGAGACCTTGGACGCCTGTGCCGCCCACGGTCGCGCCGACCTGGCCGAACGCCTCCGGCGCAGACGCGACCAGCGGGCGCCGGGCACCCGGATCGCGGTGGTCGGTTTTCCCAAGCAGGGCAAGGGTTACCTGCTCAACGCGCTGGTGAACGCGCCGGTCTGCGCGGTCGGGGACGCGAGTACGCCCGCCGTTCCCACGGAGATCGGCTACGCCGCCGATCCCGCCGCGATCCTGGTCGGGCATGCCAGGGAAAGCGTGCCGGTCGGTGACCTGGCCAAGGAACTCGAAGTCCGGCCGCCCGGCTCCCTGCGCCGGGTCGAAGTCGGCCTGCCGCGCGAACTGCTCGGCACGGGACTGGTGCTGGTGGACACCCCGGCGATAGGGGATCCCCGATCGCCGCGCACCGCCGCCACCCTCGACGTCCTCGCCGACGCGCACGCGGTGATCCTCGTCTCCGACGCGACACAAGAACTCCAGCCCGCGGAACTCGCGCTGGCGAGGCATATCCGCACCTGGTGCCCGGCGCTGGTGCTGGCGCTGACCAAGATCGACGTGAGCCCGGACTGGCGGGAACTCGCCGCCCGCAATCGCGCCGCGTTGTCGGAGACCGGTGTCGTCGCCGATGTCTTCCCGGTGTCCGCGACGGTCCGCCAGGCCGCCGCGAAGGCCGGTGACGCCGTCCTCAACGGACGGTCCGGTTTCCCGGAACTGCTGAACTGGGTGGGAGAGCAGGCCGCGCGCCCGATCGAACGGACCCGTGCGCTCGCCGCCGCGGTGAGTGTGCGCGCGGCGGCGGTCGAGCTGGTCGAGACACTCCAGGCCCGGCTCAACGCGGTCTCGCAGGACAACGGGGTCGACCAGGTCACGCTGCTGCACCAGGCACAGCGGCGCGCCGAGGAGCTGCGGCGGCAGAACGTCCGCTGGCAGAACATGTTGTCGGACGAGATCACCGACCTGATCTCCGACGCCGAATACGACCTGCGCGAGCGGACCCGGATGATCGTGCGGCATATCGACCGCACCTTCGACGAAGGCGATCCCGTGCAGATCTGGCCGGATTTCCAGACCTGGCTGGAAGAGAACCTCGCCGAGGCGGTCGAGACGAACTACAACTGGGTGTCCGACCGGTCGGAGTGGATCGCGCAAGCGGTCGCCTCGACCTTCGGGCCGCACTACGGTCATGCGCCGGAACTACCGCTGAGCGGGTCCGGAGTGGACTCGATCCCCGAGGTCGGCGCACCCAAGATCGAGCGGTTCAAGATCGGGCAGAAACTCTTCACCGGATTGCGCGGTTCCTACGGCGGCGTGCTGATGTTCGGCCTGGTCACCAGTCTCGCCGGGCTGCCGCTGATCAACCCGGTGTCGCTCGGCGCCGGGGTCGCGTTCGCGACCAAGAGCGTGCGCGACGAAGGCGGGACGCGATTGCAGCGACGTCAGGCGCTGGCGAAGGCCGCCGCGCAGCGCCACGTCGACGACGTGTTCATCCGGTTCAGCAAGGAGATCAAGGACGAGGTCCGTCAGGTGCAGCGGCGCCTGCGCGACCATTTCGCCGCGGTGGCCGACCGGCTCTCCGAAGAGCTGACGCGCCAACGGGAACTGATCATCGCCGGCTCCGCCGAACGGGACCGGCGCACCCAGCGGGTCAAGAAGGAGATCGACCGGCTGGCCGCCCTGCACCGGAAGGCGGGGGCGCTCGGCACCGGCGCCACGCCGCGCCGGGAGCTTTCGGCGTGACCCCCCTGGACGTCCGGGAACTGCTGAACGAGGCCGCGGCGCATTACCGGGATCGCCCGCACGCGGTGTCGATGCTGCGGGAATGCCTGGAGCGCTTGGAAGAACCGCTGCGGGTCGGTTTCACCGGCACCCCGGGAACCGGAAAGTCCACTTTGGTCTCCGCCCTCGCGGAATGGCCGACGCGGGCGTTGCGCGAAATCGAACTGTTCGACACCCCGGCCCCCGCCGAACACGTCGACGCGACGGTACGCCTGGTGCGCCATCTCGAACCCGACGAACTCGCGGGCACCCGGCCGGTGGGCGGTTCGGCGTTCGCGCGGCAGACGGCGGTCAATTCCGTGCTGGTGCTCGGCAGAGCGGACGAGGTCGGCGCGGGCCGGATCGACGCCTTGCTCACCGCGAAACAGCTGGCGCGGCGGGCCTGGCGCGAGAACCCGGATTGCGCGGGATTCCAGGGAGTCATCGCGGTCGCCGGGCAACTCGGTTACGCGGGGCGAGCGCTGCGAGACGACGAATTCGAGGTGCTGCGGGCGCTGGCGTCGATCTCCCGGCCGGAGCTCGAGCGCTACCTCCTGTCCGTCGATTCCTTTGTGGAAGATCCGTTCCCGGTGGGGGTCCCGGCGGAATCGAGGAAGCATCTGGTGTCGCGGTTCGGGCTCTACGGGGTCCGGCTGGCGATCACCCTGATCCGCACCGGCTGCGAGAACAGACTGAAACTTTCGGCGGAACTCGTGCACCGCAGCGGTCTCGGCGACCTGAGGGACGCGCTCGCGGGCTGCTTCGTCGCGCGGGCCGAGGCGTTGAAGGCGCGCACGGCGGTGGTGCGGTTGGAAGGCCTTCTCGCCGCGGAACCCCTTCCGCACGGCGACCGGCTCGCCGCGCGCGTGGAGCGTTTCGCCGCGGCGGCGCACGACTTCCGGGAGCTGCGGCTCATCGCCGGTGTCCGCGGCGGCCGCACGGCGTTGACCGGAGAGGTCGCCGAGGAAGCCGTCCGCTTGCTCGGTGCCCAGGGACTCGCGCCCACCGAACGGCTCGGTCTCGAACCGGACGCGGATCCGGCCGAGATCCACGCGGCCGCGGAAAGCGCGCTCGTCCGCTGGCGGCACGAGGCGGAACGGGCCGACGCCGCGCACGCCGAACGCGCGGCCGCCCGGGTGATCGTGCGCTCGGTCGAAGGACTGCTCAGCCTGTTCGTGGCTTGACGCCTGCCGGTCACCGGCTGATCCCCGACCGGCACACCCGGCTCGTGCGCGCGGGTCAGGCGTTGCCGAGTACCCGGGTCACGGTGATCTCGACGACCACACGCTCCGGGTTCGGCTTGGGCTGTCGGTAACGCGCCGCATAGCGGTTTTCCGCGTCGCGTACCGACTCCGGGTCTTCGCGCAGCACGGCACGTCCCTCCAAAGTGGACCACCGGGGCCCGTCGATCTGGCAGGCGGCGACCGGAATGCCCTGTTCGCCCGCTTCCTTGATCAGGCGCGCCTTCTTGGACGAGCGGAACGTGATCACCCTGGCGATCCCAGCCTCGAAGTCCACCGTGACCCCCACCGCGACGACGTGCGGAGTCCCGTCGGGGCGGACCGTGGTCAGGGTGGCGAGGTGCCGTTCGGTCCAGAAGTCGCGGAAGGACTCGCCGCGCGCGCTCAGGTCGATCGTCATGCCGTCAACGCTAAGGCACGCGTCACGGAGACGTCATTTGAGGTAATAGTAAGGAAACTTTCTTAACTCTCTTGTCTTTGCCCGATCCGGCTGTCACTCTCGAAACGCGCCGCCGCCATCAACGACGTTTCCGGAGGAGCCGATGAGAAAGACCGTTCGGACAGTGCTGGCCGCGGCCGCGCTGACCGCCGGGCTGGTCGCCACGACCGCCCCCGCCACCGCGGTGACCAGGCAGGGGACCCCTTACCTGCCGGGCGTTCTGCGCCCGTCCGTGGCCCAATCGGCACAGGACGCGGCGCTCGCCAAGTACTACGACTACTGGAAGAAGAACTTCCTGACCACCAAGTGCGGGGCGGGCACGTACGCGGTCAAGGCGCCGGACGCCGACCATGCCTTCGTGGCCGAGGGTCAGGGTTACGGCATGACCATCGCGGCGATGATGGCGGGCAAGGACTCGCAGGCGCGCACGGTTTTCGACGGCATCCTGAAGTTCGTCAAAGCGCACCCGTCCGTGATCGACAAGGATCTGCACGCCGCCGAGCAGAACGAGAGCTGCCAGAGCGTCAACGGCAGTGACGCGGCGACCGACGGCGACCTCGAGATCGCGTACGGCCTGCTCCTCGCCGACAAGGTCTGGGGCAGCGGCGGTTCGGTCAACTACAAGGCCGAGGCGCTGCGGATCATCAAGGCGATCAAGCGCAGCGAGGTCAACCCCGACACGAAGTTCATGCGGCTGGCGGACTGGGCCGACAGTGGCAAGTACATCAACAGCTCGCGCTCGTCGGACTGGATGCCAGGACACCTTCGGGCGTTCGAGAAGGCCACCGGCGACTCCTTCTGGGGTCAGGTCCGGACCCGTCAGGAGAAGGCGGTCACGCAGCTGCAGCAGCAGTACGCGCCGAAGACCGGCCTGATCCCGGACTTCGTCGTCAACACCAACTCCACGCCGAAGCCCGCTCCGGAGGGCTTCCTCGAGGACCACGACCCGTACTACGGCTACAACGCCTGCCGTGACCCGTGGCGGCTCGGCGTCGACGGGATCACCGTTTCGGGCAGCCCCGCGCAGGGGCAGGTGCGGAAGATGAACACCTGGATCCAGCAGAACACCGGCGGCAACCCGGCCAAGATCACCACCGGCTACACGCTGTCCGGGGCCAAGCTGCCGGAGGAGACGGGGCAGCACCCCTGCTTCACCGCGTCGTTCGCCATCGCGGCGATGAACGACCCGGGCAGCCAGGCCTGGCTCGACAAGCTGTGGACGTCGATCACCACCTGGTCGCCGAACGCCAAGGACTACTACGGCACGGGCATCACCGTGCAGGTTCTGATCATCCTGTCGGGGAACTACGTCGCGGTCTGACGGAACTCGCGTGAGTCTGGAGCCAGGTCCGTGAAGGCCTCCTTGGGGGACCCAGAGTCCCTCAAGGAGGCCTTCGCATCTTGCCGAGTAACTGGCATCGAGCCCGTCGGGTCTCGTGAGTGGTAAGGACGGTTAGAACCGTCCTTAGCACTCACGACCCCGGGGCGCGGAAGCCGTGCGAAACGGACATCCACCGGACAGGATTTCAACTGTGAGTTGACCTCTTCAACAGCCAGTTGTAGCGTCGGCGACCACCTGAAGCCCCCGTGGAGGTCCGTCATGCCGTCGACGCCGCTCACCCTGACCCGAACCTGGCGCCTGGCCGTGCTCACCGGCGTGGCCGCGCTCGTCACCGCGGCCTGCGGAGGCGGGCCCGACGGGGCAGGTGGCCAGGAACCCGCTGCCCCGGGCGCGCCCGCCGCCATCCCGGACACGACCGCGCTGATCGAGTCCGTCCAGAAGGACGCCGCCGTCGCCGGCACCCTCCCCGCGAAGTACGCGCAGGCCGGGATGCTGCACCTGGCGTCGAATCTGCAGTCCGCGCCCAACAACTTCTACGCCGCCGACGGCAAGACCCCGATCGGCTACGAGGTCGACCTCGCCAAGGCCATCGGCAAGAAGCTGGGCGTCACCGTGCACCACCAGGACATGGCGTTCGGGTCGCTGATCACCAGCCTCCAGTCCGGCCGCGTCGATCTCACGATGGCCGCGATGAACGACACCAAGACCCGTCAGGCGCAGATCGATTTCGTCGACTACTTCTCCTCCGGGATCACGATCATGGTCCGCAAGGGCAATCCCGACCAGATCTCCGGCCCGGACACGTTGTGCGGCAAGAACGTCGCGGTCGTGCAGGGGACGAGCCACCAGAAGTTCGCCGAAGAACAGAACGGCAAGTGCGCGCAGACGGGCAAACCCGCGCTGACCGTGACCGCGACCGATTCCGACACCCAGAACCAGAACCAGCTCCGCACCGGCCGGGTCGCCGCCATCCTCAACGACCTGCCCAGCGCGGTCTACATCTCGCGGACCGCGGGCGAGGGCAAGTTCTTCGAGGTCGTCGCCGGCGAGCCGATCAACGGCGGGCCGTACGGGATCGGCGTCACCAAGGAGAACAAACCGCTCGCCGAGTCGATCCAGAAGGCGTTGCAGTCCCTGATCGCCGACGGCGGCTACGGCAAGATCCTGCAGGCCTGGGGCGTCGAACAGGGCGCGGTCAAGGAGGCGAAGCTCAATGGCGGGAGCTGAGCCGCTGCCGATCGTCCGGCTGAGGCACTGGGGCCGCTGGGTCAGCGCCGTCGTCATCCTCGCGCTGCTGGTCCTGCTCGGGATCGCGCTCGCGAACGCGCAGATCCAGTGGGACTCCGTGCCGGAATTCCTGTGGTACCGCGTGATGGCGGTCGGCCTGCTCAACACCGTGCTGCTCGCGGTGATCGCGCAGGGGTCGGCGATCGTCATCGGGATCGTGATCGCCCTGATGCGCCGCTCGGCGAATCCGGTGGCGCGCTGGTTCGCGGCGGGCTACATCTGGCTGTTCCGCGGGCTTCCCGTGCTGCTGCAGATCCTGATCTGGTACAACCTGGCGCTGGTCTTCGAGTTCATCTCGATCCCGCTGCCGTTCGGCGGCTATCTGCTGCACGAGCAGACCAACGTGCTGATCACCGCGTTCACCGCCGCGCTGCTGGGCTTGGCGCTCAACGAAAGCGCGTACATGGCCGAGATCGTCCGCGCCGGGCTGAACAGTGTCGACAGTGGACAGACCGAGGCGGCGAAGTCGATCGGGATGTCGCCGGGCGCGACGCTGCGCCGCGTGGTGCTGCCGCAGGCGATGCGGGTGATCATCCCGCCGACCGGCAACGACTTCATCAACATGCTCAAGGGGACGTCGATGGCGTCGGTGATCGGCGTGACCGAACTGATCCACGCCGCCAACAACATCTCGTCCAACAATCTGCTGGTGATGGAGACCCTGCTGGCCGCGGCCGTCTGGTACATGGTCGTGGTGACCGTCGCCGGGGTCGGGCAGCACTATCTGGAGCGCACGTTCGACTCCGAAGACCGGTCGAGGAGCCCGTTCTCCCGTGCCGCCAAGGCGTTGCGCACCGCGCCGCTGGTGAGGAGTGAACGTGTCTGAGCCACTGCTGAAGGCCGTCGGCGTCCGCAAGAGCTACGGCCACACCGAGGTATTGGGCGGGATCGACCTCGAAGTCCACAAAGGACAGGTGGTCTGCCTGCTCGGCCCGTCGGGCGCCGGGAAGAGTACCTTCCTGCGCTGTGTCAACCATCTGGAGACGATCGACGCCGGCCAGGTCTGGGTCGACGGCGAGCCGATCGGTTTCCGGCTGCGCAATGGCAAACTGTACGAGCTGAAGGAACGCGAGGTCGCCCGCCAGCGGCGCGACATCGGCATGGTGTTCCAGCGATTCAACCTGTTCGGCCACCGGACGGCGCTGCAGAACGTCGTCGAAGGGCCGGTGCGGGTCCTCGGGCTGAACCCTGAGGAAGCGCGCGTCCAGGCGCTCGACCTGCTCGACAGGGTCGGCCTCGCCCACCGTGCCGACGCCTATCCGGCGCAGCTGTCCGGCGGGCAGCAGCAACGGGTCGCGATCGCCCGGTCGCTGGCGATGAAACCGAAGCTGATGTTGTTCGACGAGCCGACGTCGGCGCTCGACCCCGAACTCGTGGGCGAGGTACTGGCGGTGATGGGTACGTTGGCCGCGGAGGGGATGACGATGGTCGTGGTGACGCACGAGATGGGGTTCGCGGCCGAGGCCGCGGACGAGGTGGTGTTCATGGCCGATGGCGTGGTCGTCGAGACCGGGCCGCCGGGGGAGATCCTGAGCGCTCCGAAGCACGAGCGGACCAAGCAGTTCCTGGCGCGGGTCCTCGCATGACGCGGATCTCCCCGCGGTACCTGCTGCAGTTCGACGAGCCGGCCGGGTACCTCGACTTCGCGCGGTTCGGTCCGCCGTCGCACGCCGTGCTCGACACGACGGCGAGCCTGCTCGACGCCTCGACCAAGGCCGGTCCGTCCACCGTGGACGACCTGATGCGGCAGGAGACCAGGGCCAAGGCCGCCGCCGCGCGGCTTTCCGGCAGCGACACCGACCACACGGTGCTGCTGCCGCATACCAGTCTCGGGTTGTTCCAGGCGGCGTTCAACGCGCCCGGCGGCGAGGCGCTGGTGTCGGCGGCGGAGTTCCCGGCCAATACCTACCCGTGGGCGCGGGCCGAACAGGCGGGACGGCTGACCGTGCGGCGGCTGCCGCTGGGGAACGTCACCGCGGACGCGGTCAAGGCGGCGCTGACGCCGGAGACGTCCCTGGTGAGCGTGAGCGCGGTCGACTTCCGGACCGGGTACCGCGCCGATCTCGCGGCGCTCCGGGAGGTGGTCGGCGACAGGCTGCTCGTCGTCGACGGGATCCAGGGCTTCGGGGTGACCGAAGCGCCATGGGAGGTCGCGGACGTGCTCGTCGTCGGCGGGCAGAAGTGGTTGCGGGCGGGCTGGGGCACCGGTTTCGCCGTGCTGTCCGACCGCGCGCTGGAGCGGATGGAACCGATCCTCTCCGGCTGGACCGGAGCCCGCGATCCGGGACTGTTCGACGACGAGATCCATCCCGCCGACGAGACCGCGGCCTCGTGGTCGATCTCGAACCTGAGCCCGATCACCTCGGGCGCGTTCGCGGCGGCGCTTGAGCTGGTCGAGGAAGCGGGCGTCGGAGCCATCGCGGGCCGGATCGCCGAGCGGGTCGGCGAACTCGAAGCGGCCGTGCAATCCGTTGGCGGGGAAGTGGTTTCGGCCGTCGACCGGCGGGCGGGCATCCTCGCCTTCACACTGCCGGGGCACGCGGCCGAACAGGTGGGTTCCGCGCTGGCGAACGCCGGGATCGCCGCGACCGTGCGGCCGGAACACGTCCGGCTGTCGCCGCACGCGTCGACTCCGGCGAGCGCGGCCGAACAGCTGCGGACGGCGTTGGAGCGGCTGAAGAAGCCGGTCACGGTGTTCGAAGCGCCGGTCGTCGCTTCGGCGGCTTCGGGTGATCTGCTCACCGCGCTCGTCCCGGCGGTGCACGCGCTCGCGGCGATGCTGGGGCCGGGCAACGAAGTCCTGCTGCACGACCTGAGCAGGCTCCCGGACTCGATCGTCGCCATCGCGGGTGACCTCACCGGCCGGACGGTCGGCGGGCCGATGACGGATCTGCTGCTGGGCCTGGTCCGCCGCGGTACCACGCAGGACCTGACGAACTACGAGACCCACGGCCCCGACGGCCGCGCGATCCGCTCCTCGACGCTGTTCCTGCGGGACGCCGACGGGGTCGCGATCGGCTGCCTGTGCGTCAACCGGCTGTCCGACGGCGCGCCGAAGGCCGACGGGCACGAACCCGAGACGTTCCCGCCGGACGTCGACAGCCTGCAACGGTTCCTGGTCGGGCGCGCCGTGGCGAAGGCCGGGATCCCGGTGGACCTGATGAAGAAGCGGCACAAGGCGGCCGTGGTCCGGGAACTGGACGAGGCGGGGTTCTTCCTCATCAAGGACTCGGTGGACCACCTCGCCGGGGAACTCGACGTCACGCGGTACACGATCTACAACTACCTGAACGAGATCCGGGGCTGATCGTCTCGTGAGTGGTAAGGACGGTTCTAACCGTCCTTACCACTCACGAGGGCCTAGCTCAGGAAGGACTCCACGGCGTCGGCGGCCTTGTCGATGCCGCCGTTCCCGCGCGTCTCGGCCTGGACCTCGGCGAGCCGCGCGGCCACCTCGGGCGACCCGGCGACCCGCTCGACGGCGGCCCGCAACGTCGAGGCCGTCACCTCGTCGGCCGGGAGCTGCTCGCCGACCCCGAGCTCCGCCAGTTTCGCCGCGTTGCCGAAACCGTCGGTGGCCAGCGGGATCGCGACGGTCGGCACGCCGTACCACAGCGATTCCGTGCTGCCGCCCATGCCGGCGTGCGTGATGAACGCCGACGCGGCTTCCAGTACCGCGAGTTGCGGCACGAACTGACGCACCTCGATGTGCTCGGGCAGCGGCCCGAGCGCGGCCGGATCGGTCTGGCCGATGGAGATGACGACGTGCCAGTCCGAGTCACGGAAGCCGTCGACACAAGCGCGGAACAGGTCGAGCTGGTCGGTGAAGGCCGTGCCGAGCGACATCAGCAGGACCTTCCTGCCGTTCGACGGCGGGGTCCAGCTTCGGTCGGCGAGGCGTTCCGGGTCCAGCGCCGGGCCGACGAACCGGACCGACGACGGCACCCGATCGACGTTCGGCTGCATCGCCTTCGGCAGCAGCGCGAGCACCTGGGGCGGATGGGAGATCCAGTCCCAGGCGTCGGCCTCGATGCCGTTTTCGTGCAGCCATCGGGTGAACGTGGCGAAATAGTCCTTTCCGGACGGCGAGGTCCGGATCGAGGTCAGGATCTCGCCCATGTCCTCTTCGTAGCCTTCCCAGGCGACATACGTCGGGGAAAGCTGCACCGCCGGAACGTCGTAGCGCCTGGCCAGCAGCGGAGCCGGGAGGCCGCCGATGTCGTAGAGCAGCAGATCCGGGCGGTTCTCGTCGTAGAAGCCGGTGAGCGCCGGCATCGCCTGGATGCCCTCGTCGAGGAAGACCCGCATCTGCGACGCGGGATCCTCCGGCCACGCCGCCTGATCGCCGAGCGGGAGGATCGACGGATGCGCGACGACTTCGGCCCCGGTCGGTTCGATCAACCCGGTGAGCGGCTCGCCCACGGCGTAGGTGACCCGGTGCCCGCGAGTGACCAGCTCACGGATGATCGCCAGCGAGGGATAGATGTGACTCGGCGCGGTGGAGCCGATCATGGCGATGTGCTTGTTCTGCATGATGTCCTGTCTGAATTTGTGAAGGAACGTCAGACGGCGCGCAGAAAAGGGACCACCTGATCGCGGGCGGCCCTGCGGTCACGCCGTCTCAGACGGTGCGCATGCGGATGTGGCAGATCATGATCGACAGCCTAGCGACTCCCGCCCGGCCTCCCAACCGATTAACCGGTTGCCCGGTTTGCCGCGATCGGGACCCGCCATTGGTAGGGACCTTCGCCGGAAGGCTTCCGCAGGTCATGGACGTGGATAGGGTTTCGGGGCTTTCACCTTTGGAGGGAAAGGGAGAAACCTTGAGACGTGTGCTCATCACCGCGCTGGCCGTCGCCACGCTCGCGTCGGTCGCGGTGACCGCGCCCGCCGTCGCCGCGGAAGAGACGCAACCCGCCGAGACGATCACCTGGGGCGCTTGTACCGACGAGACCTTGATCAAGGCCGGTGCCGAATGCGGCTACCTGCCCGTTCCGCTGGACTATTCGCGGCCGCGCGGCGAGAAGATCCAGCTCGCGCTCAGCCGCGTCAAGCACAAGACACCCGAGGCGCAGTACCAGGGCGTCATGCTCACCAACCCCGGTGGGCCCGGCGGTTCCGGGCTGCTGCTCGCGACCCGCGGGACGCGTGTGCCGAACCGCGCCGGCGACGCCTACGACTGGGTCGGTTTCGACCCGCGCGGTGTCGGCTCCAGCAAACCCGCGCTCTCCTGTATCCCGAACTACATGGACTACAACCGGCCGAACTACGTGCCGACGACGCGGCAACTGGAGAAGACCTGGTTGCAGCGCTCGAAGTCCTACGCCGACGCGTGCGCGGAGAAGAACAGCCGCGCGCTGCTGGAGAACATCAAGACGACCGACACGGTCAAGGACATGGAAAGTATCCGCAAGGCGCTCGGCGCGGAGCAGCTGAACTTCTACGGATACTCCTACGGCACCTACCTCGGCCAGGTCTACGGGACGCTGTACCCGCAGCACGTCCGCCGGATGGTCCTTGATTCCACTGTGGACCCCCGCAACGTCTGGTACCAGGCCAACCTGAACCAGGACGTGGCCTTCGACGTCAACCTGAACATCTGGTTCGGCTGGGTGGCGCAGCATGACTCCGTCTACCACCTCGGCAAGACCCAGGCCGCGGTGAAGCAGGTCTTCGACGAGCAGCTGAAGAAGCTGGCGGCGGTTCCGGCGGGCGGCTACATCGGGCCGGACGAGTTCCTCGACGTCTTTCAGCAGGCTTCCTACTACCAGCTGCGCTGGACGCTGCTCGGCGACGCGCTCGCGAAGTTCGTCAACCAGGGCGACTGGCAGACGATGAAGGGTCTGTTCGAGGCCTTCGGCGGCCGCGGTGACGACAACGGGTACGCCGTCTACCTGGCCGTCCAGTGCACGGACGTCAAGTGGCCGTCGAGCTGGCAGCAGTGGAAGCGCGACAACTGGCGCACGTACGAGAAGGCGCCGTACTTCACGTGGCAGAACGCCTGGTTCAACGCGCCCTGCCGGTACTGGCCCGCGAAGCCCGGCAAGCCGGTCAAGGTAGACGGCTCGAAGGTGCCGAGTGTGCTGATGATCGGCGAGACCCTCGACGCGGCGACGCCGTACGAAGGCAGCCTCGAAGTGCGTAGCCGGTTCCCCGGTGCTCGCCTGATCGGTGAGCCGGGCGGTACGAGCCACGCCATCACCCCACGCGGCAACGCGTGCGTCGACAACCGGATCGCCGACTACCTGGCGACCGGGGTACTGCCCGAGCGCAAGCCAGGGCGGACGGCCGACGTCGAATGCGCGCCGCTGCCGCTCCCGGTGCCGCCTCCGGCACCCGCTTCGGTTCCTGACGCGGCCACCTCCCGGGTGCCCGCCTAAGCAATGCGCGTGAAGGCCCCCTTCCCTCGGCTCAGCCGAGGGAAGGGGGCCTTCACGCGCTACGGGGTTTTGAGAGCAGGGGACTTTGTGTTACAAAGTGCGAGTGAGCTTTGTGGTTCAGAGTGCTCGAAGGGGGAAAGTCATGGCGGACGCGTTCAGCCTCCAGGGGCTGGTCAAGCGCTTCGGCGACGTCCTGGCCGTCGACGACGTCAGTGTGCGGGCCGCGCCTGGGGAGGTGGTGGCGCTGCTCGGGCCGAACGGTGCTGGCAAATCGACCACCATCGACATGCTGCTGGGCCTGAGCAGGCCGGACGCCGGTCAGGTCCGGGTCGCCGGGCTCACCGCCGCCGAGGCGATGGACCGCGGGATGGTCGGCGCGATGGCGCAGAACGGGACGCTGCTGCGGGACGCGACGGTCGCCGAGCTCGTCGGCCTGTTCGCCTCACTGCACCGGAACGCGCTGCCGGTCGGTGAGGTGCTCAAGCGCGCCGGCGTCACCGAGTACGCGAATCGCCGCTGCGGGAAGCTCTCCGGCGGCGAGCAGCAGCGGGTGCGGTTCGCGCTCGCGCTGGTCGGCGATCCGGACCTGCTGGTGCTCGACGAGCCGACCGCCGCCATGGACGTCGACGGGCGCCGCCGCTTCTGGGCGTCGATGCGCGAGTACACCGAGACGGGCCGCACGGTCCTCTTCGCGACGCACTACCTCGCCGAGGCCGAGGACTACGCGGACCGTGTCGTGCTGATGCGGCACGGCCGGGTGGTCGCGGACGGTCCGGTCGGTGAGGTCCGGGCCGCGGTCGCCGGACGCGTGCTGCGTGCCGTCGTCCCGCGAGCCACCGAGGCCGCGCTCGCCGCGCTGCCCGGGGTGTCGCGCGCGGTGCTGCGCGCCGGGCACGCGGAACTGAGCTGCGCCGATTCCGACGCCGCCATCCGCGGCCTGCTGCGCGAGTTCCCGCTCGCGGCGGACATCGAAATCACCGCTGTGGGACTGGAAGAAGCCTTCATCGCGCTGACCGCCGATGAAACCGAGGGGGCCTCGAGATGAACCTGAACTACCTGGCGCTGGAGATCAAGCGCATCGTCCGCAGCCCGCAGTTCGCGTTGTTCACCATCGGCATGCCCTTGGCGATGTTCCTGTTGTTCGGCGGGATCTTCGGCGCCCGCGACATCGCTCCTGGCATCTCGACCGCGACGGTGACCATGGTGAACATGGCCGCGTACGGCGCCATGACGGCCGCGCTGTTCACCGGCACCCGCGTCGCCACCGAGCGCACCGACGGCTGGCAGCGCACCTTGCGGCTGACACCGATGCGGGCGCCCGGCTACCTGATGGTCAAGGTGACGGCGGGATTGTTCGTCGCGTTGCCCGTCCTGCTGGTGATCTTCGCGGCCGGGATGATCCGCGGCATCCGGCTCGAAACCGGCCAGTGGCTGACGATCTTCGGCGCACTCTGGCTCGGCGCGCTGCCCTTCGCGGTGCTGGGCCTGATGATCGGCCTGTTCGGCAAGGGCGACACCGTCCAGGCCGTGACCGGCGCGCTGATGCTGCCGCTGGGGATGTTCGGCGGATTGTGGATTCCGCTGCAGGTCCTGCCCGGCTGGATGAACACCGCGGGGCACCTCATGCCGACGTACTGGCTCGGTGAGATCGGCCGCGCACCGGTGCTCGGCGGTTCGGGCACGCTGACCGCCGTCGCGGTGCTCGCGGCGTGGCTGGTGATCCCCGCGCTCGTGGTGATGGCGAGGTTCCGGCTCGACACGGCGAGACTGTGAACCCGTGTTAGTTTTCCGAAGTGGCGGAGGATGAACGGGACGGCGACGAGCGGCCGATGACGCCCGAGGAGTCGCTCGCGCTCATCGCCACGCAGTCGGAGCGGACCCGGCGCGAGATCGGGCCGAATCCGGCGGTGCTGCTCGCCGTCTGGGGTCTGGTGTGGCTGTTCGGTTTCGGGCTGATCTACCTCTCCGCCCCGCCGACCGCGCTGATGCCGCTGTGGGCCGCCGGGGCGATCACCGTCGCCGGGTTCGCCGGGGCCATGGCGTATTCGGCGATCTACGGCATCCGTTCGGGTCGCGGGGTGCGCGGGCCGTCCCGGCTCGTCGGGGCGATGTACGGGTGGAGCTGGATGATCGCGTTCGGCGGGCTGACGGTGGTGAACACCGCGCTGATCCGCCTCGGCCTCGACACCGAGCTGATCCCGTTGCTGTGGTCCGGGACCTCGCTCATGCTGACCGGCCTGATGTACCTCGCCGGCGGGATGCTGTGGCAGAGCAAACTGCAGTACGGCCTCGGGGTGTGGATCATCGCGTGCGGCGCGGCGAGCGTGCTGGCCGGAGGACCGCACAACTTCCTCGTGCTGAGCCTCGCGGGCGGCGGTGGCTTCCTGGTGGCGTCGCTGGCCTTCCTGGTGCGGGCGCGATGAGCGAAGACGGGCTGCCCCAGCTCGATCCGGTGATCCACGCACAGGCGAGGCTGCGGGTCACCGTGGCGCTGTCGAGCCTGGGGCCGGGGGACAGCATCACCTTCCCGCGGCTGCAGCAACTGCTGGACATGACACCGGGCAACCTGTCGACCCATTTGCGCAAACTCGAGGACGCGGGCTACGTCGAGATCACGAAGGCGTTCGAGCACCGCACGCCGGTGACGCTGGTCGAGCTGACCACCCGTGGCCGGGCCGCGTTCGAGGAGTACACGAAGGCCCTGCATCGTCTTCTCGAGGTGCCGGGCGATGGGCGGGCATGACCGGTGGGTCATCCACCTCGACATGGACGCGTTCTACGCCTCCTGTGAACAGCTGACCCGGCCGACCCTGAGCAAGCGTCCGGTACTGGTCGGCGGCGCGGGCCCGCGCGGCGTCGTCGCCGGAGCGAGTTACCAGGCGCGCGAACACGGGATCAAATCGGCGATGCCGATGTCGCAGGCCCGGCGGTTGCTGCCGCCCACCGGGGTCATCCTGCCGCCGCGGTTCAAACTGTACGAACTGCTGAGCACCCAGGTGTTCGACCTCGTCGCGAAGTACGCGCCCGTGCTGGAACGGATCTCCCTCGACGAGGCCTTCGCGGAACCGCCTTCGCTGGCCGGTGCTTCTTCCGACGAGGTGCGGGAGTTCGGTACGCGCCTGCGGGAGCACATCCGGTCCGAAATCGGCCTGGTGGCGTCGATCGGGGCGGCGTCGGGAAAGCAGGTCGCGAAGGTGGCGTCGGATCTGGCGAAACCGGACGGGCTGCTCGTCGTCGACCAGGGCACCGAACGCGACTTCCTCGCGCCGCTGCCGACCAGGGTGCTGTGGGGGATCGGCCCGGTGGCGGAAGGGAAACTGCGGGCGATCGGCGTC
Organism: Amycolatopsis lurida; assembly: GCF_900105055.1. Taxonomy (NCBI): domain Bacteria; kingdom Bacillati; phylum Actinomycetota; class Actinomycetes; order Pseudonocardiales; family Pseudonocardiaceae; genus Amycolatopsis; species Amycolatopsis lurida. The sequence goes on along the minus strand of NZ_FNTA01000004.1, from coordinate 2,306,271 downwards.
CGGACACTCGGCCAGCTGACCGCGCTCTCCGACGCCGACGCGGTGTCCACATTGGGCAGTGTGGTCGGGCGGGACCTGCGGCGGCTGGCCACCGGCGTCGACGACCGGCCGGTGTCCGACCGCGCGGAGCTCAAGCAGGTCAGCGCGGAGACGACCTTCGACCGTGACCTGATCGACTTGATGAGCCTGCGCCGCGAGGTCCGCGACCTCGCCGTGCACGCGCACCGGCGCCTCGTCAACGCCGAACGTGTCGCGCGGACGGTGGTGGTGAAGCTGCGGCACACCGACTTCAGCACCGTGACGCGTTCGGAGACGATGGCCTCGCCCACCGACGAATTCGATCAGCTCGCCGCGATGGCGGAACGGCTGCTGATCGATCCGGCCGAGTTCGGCGGGGTGCGGCTGGCCGGGGTGGCGTTCTCCGGGCTTTCGGTGCCGCATCAGGATCCGCTGTTCACTCTTTCCGTTCCGGCCGCCGAGACGCCCGTGGTCGAGCGAGCGCCCGCGCCGGCGGCCGTGGTGACGTCGAGCTGGCGGCCCGGGGACGACGTCGTGCACGAGTCGTACGGAACCGGGTGGGTGCAGGGCGCCGGGCACGGGCGGGTGACCGTCCGGTTCGAGACGCGCACCAGCGGGCCGGGGGTGGCGCGGACGTTCACCCAGGAGGATCCGGCGCTGCGGCGGGGAGAGCCCGGCGACTGCCTGGCTTGAGGGTCAGCCTCGGCAGACGGTCACGAAGTTCGCGCTGGTCACCTTCACATCGCGCGGGCAGTTGCGGAAGCCGAAGATGCACCAGTTCCCGTCGTCGCCTTCGATGAGCAGTGCGCCGTACGCGCGCTTGTCGTTCCGCTGGTCGTTGAGGACCGCCATGGCAGCCTGGTCCTTCTGCTCCACGCTGCCGACAGTGACCGGCGTTTCGCCGGAGACCAGCTCGGCCGGAGCGGCGGACTTGTCCGGCGTGCGCGGGCAGGTCAAGGCCAGTAAAGCGGGATTGTCGCCGTCGGTCATCGCCTGCGCGATCGCCCCGGCGGCGCCGTCCGCCGTCGTTCTGTCGGCCGACGATCCACATGCCGCGGTCAGCCAGAACGCGGCGACGACGAAAGCGATGAGGCCGAACCGGGGACGCGCGGTCATGACGCGATCCTCCGCGATCAGGCGTGACGCTGTCCAGTGACCACCCGTAAGGCAGGATGGAGGGACCTTCACCCGATCGAGGGAATAGATGTTCAGCTCCCGTGCCCGCCAGACCACCGCCCTCCTCGGCGCCGCTCTCCTGCTCGCAGGGTGCAGCAGCGCTCCGGAACAGCAGCCGCAGCCCGCCACGTCCGAGGCGCCGGCGGCAAGCCGGGCGCCGGACGGGTCGTTCACCGTGGTCGCGACCGGTGACGTGCTGATCCACCCCGCGCTGACCGAGCAGGCGAAGGAGGACGGCGGCGGCAAGATCGACTACCGCCCCCTGCTGGCCGGGATCAAACCGCTGATCTCCGGGGCCGACCTCGGCATCTGCCATCTCGAGACCCCGCTCGCGCCGAAGGGCGGGCCGTACAGCGGCTACCCGTCGTTCAGCGCGCCACCCGAGATCGCCGACGCGCTGAAGGACACCGGGTACGACAACTGTTCGACGGCGTCCAACCACACGATCGACCAGGGCGTGGACGGCGCGACCAGGACACTCGACGAACTCGACGAGGCCGGGATCAAGCACACCGGCTCGGCGCGTTCGGCCGAAGAGGCGAAGAAGCCGCTGATCGTCGACGTCAAGGGCGTCAAAGTCGCGCAGATCTCCTTCTCCTACGGGTTCAACGGGATCAAGGTGCCCGCGGGCAAACCCTGGCTGGTCAACCAGATCGACGCCGAAGACGTGATCGCCGAGGCCAAGGCCGCGCGGAAGGCGGGCGCGCAGGTCGTCCTCGCGAGCCTGCATTGGGGCACCGAATACCAGCACGACCCGACCGCCGAACAGCGCTCATTGGCGAAGAAACTCCTCGGCGACGACTCGATCGACCTGATCATCGGCCATCACGCGCACGTCGTGCAGCCCTTCGAGCAGATCAACGGCAAATGGGTCGCCTATGGCCTCGGCAACAGCGTCGCCCGGCATTCGGAGCCGAAGGGTTCGACCGAACAAGGCGCGGCCGCGCGGTTCCGGTTCGTGCGGGACGGCGACCGCTGGAAGGTCGACAAGGCCGAATACGTCCCGACACTGGTCCAGCTCGGCCCGCCGATCCGCCTGCTCGATCTGACCGCGGGGCAGGCCGGGAACGCCGGCGCGGAAGCGCTCAAGGCCACCGACGAGGTCGTCCTCAGCCGCGGCGCGGGCGACCGGGGACTGACCCGCCCCGGCCGCTGACCCGACGGGACAGGGGCAGGCTGGTCCCGCCCACCCCTGCCTTACCGCGCCCGCCTTCAATACCGTCGCCGCACCACCAGTTTCGCGAGGGCCGCGAGCTCGGCGCCTGGGCGAGGCACCGGGTTCGAGACGGCGAGATGGTGCAGCGCGCCGGTCAGGAGCGCGTCGGCCTGCTCCTGACTCCAAGCCCGGCCGCCCGCCCGTTCCACCAGCTCGGCCGCGTGGGGCAATTCCGCGGCTTCGAGGTTTTCCTTGCGGTACAAGGCATCCAGTTCTCGCCCGGCTTCCGTCCCCGAATGGAGCGCGGCCACCACCGGCAGGGACTTCTTCCGGTTGGACAGATCCGAGTGGACCGGTTTCCCGGTCACCGCCGGATCGCCCCAGATCCCGAGCAGATCGTCGATGTGCTGGAACGCCAGCCCGAGCGCCCTCCCGTACTCGGTCAGCCGGTCGACCTGATCCTGCCTCCCTTCCCCGGCCAGCGCCCCGAGCGTGCACGACGCCCCGAGCAACGCGCCGGTCTTCCCTTCGGCCATGCGTACGCATTCGGCGGTGTCGACGTCACCGCGTTCCTCGAACTTCAGATCGGCGCTCTGGCCCTCCAAGAGATCGATCACGGCACTGCTGAGCACCCGCAGCGCGGTCTGCCCGAACGGGGACAGCACCTCGAAGGCCCGGCACAGCAGGGCGTCCCCGGCGAGGATCGCCGCGCCGGTGCCGAAAACGGTCCACGCCGTCGGGCGGTGCCGCCGGGTGGTGTCGGAGTCCATCACGTCGTCGTGCAACAGGGAGAAGTTGTGCACCAGCTCCACCGCGACCCCCACCGGCACGGCGATTTCGGCGTCCCCGCCGACCGCCTGCGCCGAAAGCAGCGCCAGCGCGGGCCGCAAGGTCTTCCCGCTGTCCGAAGTGGACGGACGCCCGTGTTCGTCCCACCAGCCGAAGTGGTAGCCGGCGATCAGCCGCATCGATTCGGGCAGGCCGTCGACGGTCTCGCGCAGGGCCGGGTCGAGCAGCTTCCGGCTCCAGTCCAGCACTTCACCGGCGGGCCGGGCTCCGGTGTGGGTCTCGGTTGTCGTCAACGGACTCCCTTTCGGTCGACCCGGTGAACTGCTGTTTTCGCAATTCGTGGCTACTCATTCGAGTGGGGCATGGGCAAGGTCAACATAGCAAGGGCCAATGCCCGGACAAACAGCTCGATCGGGTCTGCGGAGAGGTTCACCTGTTTGCCGGACTGCTCCGGATGCGTGGTCCGAAGACGGCTGTTCGGGTGCCGGAGCTGCGCGAAACGCGGGTATGCGGCGGCGTCGGTGACGTCTCGTGGTGACCGCTCACTCGGTCGTGAAGCCGAGCTCTCCGACCGGTGACGCGCCTTTCCGGCGTGTATCGGAAATTGTTTCGAGTGTTGCGAAATTGGGCCGAGCCGGTGAAGGTCGGCTGGGCTTCTTCCGCCACTGGTATGAATTGATTCAACCGGCCTTTTCGCCCGTGGAAGTGTGAACTAGCTTCAGCAGTCTCCGTGGGAAGGACTCGAATGGGTATTTACCTGACCGGCATCGCCTGGGTCGTCGGCGCGGCGGCCATCGCGTGCTTCGTCGGCTACCTCGTCCGCCGGTTCGGCTGGGACGAGGGACGGCCGGACAACAACGACGCCGCCGGTCAGGTGTTCACCATCGTCGGCGGGCTGCACGCCGTACTGGTCGCGTTCATCCTGATCTCGCTCTTCGACTCCGCGAGCGCGGCGCGCGAGGGCTCGTACCACGAGGCGGACAGCCTGGTCGCCGCGGTCTGGGCCGCCGATTCGCTGGGGACCGAGGTCAAGGACGAGGTGCGGAAGCTGAGCGCGGAGTACATCACCACGGTCGAGCAGAAGGAGTGGCCGCTGATGGCCGGGGGGCAGACGAGTATTCCCGATCGCGGCTGGGCACAGCTCGACAACTTGCGCAAGGCGGTGGACAAGGCCCCGTCGGACGACGACTGGATCCGTGAGCGCAAAGCCGAGGCCGCCACCCAGCTCTGGCAGGTCTACGAGGCCAGGCAGGACCGGCTCAACGCGGTCGAGGGCAGCCGGGTCGGCAGCGTCGTCTGGTTCGCGCTCATTCTCGGCAGCCTCATCTCGGCGCTGCTGCCCAATCTGTTCGGCGGTACCCGGCTGGCCGCGCACCTGGTGCTCGTGTCCACACTGGCGGGAACGGTCACGTTGCTGCTGTTCGCGATCTATCAGCTGCAGAACCCGTTCGGCGGCGGGGTGCGGATCCCGCCGGACGCGTTCACCTCCGCGCTGGCGAGGATCTCTTGAGCCGGTGAGCACTGTGGACCGGGTGACGCGGTCGGCGGCGACGGTGGCCGTCGCCGGTCTGGTGGGGGCGTCGGCCTTGCTGGCCCCGATGGCCGCCCATGCCGCCGAGTCCTGCCTGGTGGTGCAGGCGGAGACCGGGTCGCACGGGAAGTCGAAGCTGCGCTGGCTCGACGCCGGATCGGGGGCCACTGCGCGCGTGACCGAACCGGGCTACCGGCTCAACGCGCTCGGGTACTCCGCGACGCGGAACCTGGTCTTCGGTGTCGCGGAAGGACTCAGCCGGGGCGCGCACGCGGTGACGATCGACCGTGACGGGAAGACCCAGGACCTCGGTCCGATCACCCGCGCCGGGAACCGGTTGCCGTTGTGGAGCCCCGTCGCCGGGGTGACCGCCGGCGCGATAGGCGGGAATTCCTGGTATCTGCTCAGGAACGGCACTTTGTACACAGTGGACTTGTCGCCGGGAGAGCGGTACCTGCGGGTGATCGGGACGGTGTTCCTCCGGCCGATCACGCTCGCCCACGACGTCAACGATTTCGCGTACCACAACGGATTGCTCTACGGCGTGTCCACCACCTGGCGGGGGAAGGGCGCCGTGATCACCATCGATCCCGCGTCCGGCAAGGTCCGCGAAGCCGAAGACGCGCGTTTCCCGCCCGCCGACGTCTACGGTTCGGTCGTGCTCGGCCGCGACGGCGCGCTGTACGCCACGGCGAACCGGATCGGCGGGCGCAGTGTGCTCTACCGCCTCGACCGAAGCGGGCAGGTGACCGTGGTGCGTTCGGGCCCGCCGCTGGCGGGTTCGGACGCCGCGGGCTGTCTCACCGCGCCCGAACCGCCGAAACCCGAGCCGCCCAAGCCGACTCCGGCACCCACGCCGACACCCACTCGGACTCCGGCGCCTTCCCTGCCTCCGTCTCCCAGCCCGTCTTCCACACCCTCGCCCAGTCCGTCTTCGTCACCGAGTCCTTCGCCGGCTCCCTCGCCGACGCCGTCGTCGAGCCCGGCGCCCACTCCGGCACCCAAGGTGGTGCCGCCGCCCGCTCCCGCGCCGAAGCCGTCTCGTTCCGCCGCGCCCCGGGAACGGAAGGAGGAGGCGGCGGAGACCGATTCCCTTGCCCGTACGAAGGAGAAACGACGGTGGGGATTGACCGCGCTGGTGCTGATCCTCGGTGGTGGCGCGGCGGCGGCCGCCGTCCGGCGGGGCCGGTGAGTCAGTACTTGAACTGGTCCACGTTCTCGCGCGTGATGAGCAGCGGGTCGCCGAGGAGCACGGTCTTCGTGTCTTCCTCGTACTTGATCGCGGGGAGTTCGAGGTTGACCTTGTTCGACGGGCCGAGCCGTTTGCCCTCGGCGATCTGCTTGCCCGCCCACGCGGTGAGGTAGCCGAGCGATTCGACGTTCCACAGCACCGACAGCGACGCGGAACCGTCCAGCAGGTAGGGCTTGATCGCCTGCGGCGTCCCGACACCGACGGTGAAGACGCGGCCGATCTTCTGCTGCGACCGCACCGCCTCGGCGACCCCGGGCGCGGATGTCGTGCATTCGCCGACCAGGCCGGTGAGGTCCGGATACTTGGCCATCAGCCCTTTGGCCAGCGCGGTGGCGTTGTCCTTGTCCTCGCCGGCGTAGACCGTTTCGACGAGCTGCGCATGGGGGTACTCCGTAGCCGTATAAGCGCGCTGAACGGCGATCCACGCGTTGAGGTTCTCGGCGGTTTCGCCGCAGGAGACGATCGCGTACTTGCCCGCGTTCCCCATCTTCTTCATCAAAGCGTCGGTGAGCGCCTTGCCGATGCCCTCCGGGGTCGCCTGGTTGACGAAGAGCTCGCGATCGGTGCCGGGCGCGTCGGTGTCCGAAGTGATCACATGGACGCCCTTGGCCCGCGCCTCGGTGATCACAGGCGCGATCGCCCTGGGATCGTTCGGCGCGATCGCGATGACGTCCACCTGCTGGTCCACGAGGCCGCGCACGATCGAGACCTGCGCCGCGGGCTCGACCGTGGCCGGGCCGGTCGAGCTCCATTCGACCCCGAGCTGCTTGGCCGCGGCCTGCCCGCCGGTGTTCATCGCCTCGAAGTACGGGATGCCCGCGACCTTCGGCACGAAGGCGATCCGGATCGGCTTCGCCGCCGTCTCCGCCGGTTCTTCACCACCGCCACAGCCGGTCAGCCCGAACACCATGCCCCAAGCGAGCACAGTGGCAACGACGAGCGTCTTCGTCGGCCCTCGCATCTCCACCCCATAGTCACGGAACTACCTGAACCAGCCGATCGGTCTACGCGCGGTGGAGACCTCCGGCGAAACTAGGGGTGTTCGGTTACCCCGGTCAACCGGATGAGCGCAAAGGGTTACGGAAGTGAGTTCATCGACCTGGGCTGATTACCGGGTCGGCCTACGGGGGTGACGGTGAGCGACCGGGAGATGCGCATCACTGCGCCTTATATACGGGTGGGGGGTATGGTGTCCGCATGAACGAGACACGGCATGGAGCAAGCTGGTCGATGGCGGCGTCGGCGACCCTGCACTGCCTCACCGGCTGTGCGATCGGTGAGGTCCTCGGCATGGTGATCGGCACGGCTCTCGGCCTCGGCAACGTGGCGACGATCGTCCTCGCGGTGGCGCTCGCCTTCGTCTTCGGTTACGCGCTGACCATGCGCGGCGTGCTGAAGTCGGGCCTTCCGTTCGGCACCGCGCTCAAGGTGGCGCTGGCGGCCGACACCGTGTCGATCGCGGTCATGGAGATCGTCGACAACGGGGTCATGCTGGTGGTGCCGGGTGCCATGGAGGCCGGGCTGGCGAGCCTGCTGTTCTGGGGTGCGCTGGCGTTCGCGCTGGCCGTCGCGTTCGTGCTGACGGTGCCGGTGAACAAGTGGATGATCGGGCGCGGGCTGGGGCACGCGAAGGTCCACGCGCACCACGGCGGGCACGGCGACCACAGTGGTCACGAAGGGCACCACGCGCACTGAGCGCCCTTCACTGCACGGGTCGCGGAAGGTCCGCGCGGGACTCCTTGTCCAACCCTCAAGGTCAGGGGGCCGACAAAGTCGCATAACCGCTGACCAAGGGGGCGGTGGATGCTGAGGCGGGCTTGGGGGTTTGTGCGCTTTATGAGGGCGTCGTGAGTGGTAATGGTCGTTCTAACCCTCTTTACCGCTCACGACCCCTGTCGAAAACCGAACATACAAGCATCAAATGGACACTCAGATATCCGATAGCGTCCGCCGCCACCCGTCGTCAGGCGATCGACAGGTCGATCGCCTTGTCGATCTCCTTCGGCATCAGCACCCGCAAAAGACCCTCCAGCAGGTAGTAGTCGGCGTAGGGCAGCGAAACCTCGACGCCGTCCTCGGCACGGCGGTTGCGCGTCCCCCGTGCCACGATCGCCTCGGCGCGGGTGGACTTCGTGGTCAGGCAGGTGTCGCACAACGCGGTGAGGATCCGGATCGCCGCCTCGCGGTAGTGCGGCCGGTTCGCGACCTTCGCCAGGTCGAGCAGGCCGCACGCCATCACCGCCCCGGCGGAAGAGTCCTTGATGTCGTGCGGTGCCTGCGGCGCGAGGTAGTCCCACACGGGCACGTTGTCGGGAGTCAGCGCGCGCAGCGCGAAGTCGGCCAGGCGTTGCGCGGTCCGCAGGAACAGCGGGTCGCCGGAACGCCGGTACATCGTGGTGAATCCGTAGATACCCCACGCCTGTCCGCGCGACCAGCAGGACGTCGGGCTGTAACCCTGCACGGTGTTCGGGCCGATTTCGGCGCCGGTGTCGGGGTCGAAATCGAACACGTGCGGAGTCGAACCGTCCGGGCGAAGGAAGACTCGTTCGGTGGTCTTCGCGTGGGAGACGGCGATGTCGAGGTACTTCCGGTCACCGGTCTGCTTGCTCGCGAACGCCAGGAGATCCAGGTTCATCATCGTGTCGATGATGACCCGGCCGGCGTTGCCCGGCGTGCCGAGCGCGCCCCACGCCCGGATGAACCTCCCCTTTTCGTTGTAGCGCTGGATGAGCGACGCGGCGGCGTTCAGCGCGCCGGTGCGCCATTTCTCGTCGCCGGTGAGCCGCCAGCCGGTCACCCACGACGGATAGAAGAGGAATCCGAGGTCGTGGTCCCGCGTCTCGTGCCGGCGCGGCGCGAGCTTTTCCGCCGACGCCATGGCGAGGGTGCGGAATTGCGGATCACCGCTGTGGATGGAGGCGAGCCACAAGGTTCCCGGCCAGAATCCGCCGATCCAGCCGCCGTTCTGCGAATAGGTCCATTTCTCGAACCGGGTGATCTCCGGAAAGGCCGTCACACCGGGCGCGACGGCTCGCAACTTGGCGACCGCGTAATCGGCCGTTCGGCGGAAAGTCCTCAGGCTGTCGGCGGTTTCCCCGGCCGCTCCGGCGGCCGGGGTGATCGTCGTGGCCGCGACGGCGGCACCGGCTGCGGTGGTCAACAGGGTTCGCCGGGAAACGCTCACCATGCCCGCCATTCGTCAGTGGGAAATGCGTAACGGGAGTTTCGCACGCCGATGACGGGATTGTGAAGACCGTTCATGGTTGTGAATAAAAGGCTCACCCAGCGGGACGGATGTTCGCGTTGTGCCGGAACACGTTGTCCGGGTCGTACACCGCCTTGATGGCGGCCAGCCGCGCGTATTTCTCCGCGCCGAACGCCGTACGCACCCGGTCTTCGTCGTATTCGTTCATGAAGTTCAGATAGCCGCCGTGGTTGTTGGAATGCGGCAGGAGCTCCTCCCACAGCCTCCGCGTCCAGACACGGTCCGCGGCCAGGAGTTCCGGCGTCGGGGCGGTGGCCGCCATACCGACGACGAACCCGGGCGCCCGCGGCCCGCCGAACGCGGTCGCGTCGTCGTGCACCGTCGAGAACGTGTCCTGCAACGGCACGATCGGCAGAACGGTCGTCGGCGACGCCTTGTCCGGCAGGCGCGCGGCGATCAGGTCGATGACCTTTTCGGACAGCGAGGCGACGTACAGCGACTTCTCGTAGGCGAGGATTCCCCGTGGCGCGGTCGGATCGAGCAGCTTTTGCAGCTCCGCGTACGGCATCGGGGTGACCAGTTCGAATGCCGTGGGCAGCCCGCTCCGGATCCGCTCGACCAGCAGGCCGTGCCGTTCGGGACCGTCGAAGCCGGCGACGACGAGCGCGAGACCCGGCGCGAGGTGAAGCTCCGGCGGGACGAAGGGCGCGGGTGGCGCGTTGAGCCCGACGAGCATGGAACCGGTGCCCGACGGCAGGGACGCGATCACGTCCTTCGCGAAACGCATCGCCTCGGGCGCGTCGGCCAGCGTCCAGAAGAACAGCCCGACTTCGGCGAGGCCGACGCGGTGCAGCCGGAACTCGAATTCCGTGACCACGCCGAAGTTCCCGCCCCCGCCGCGCAGCGCCCAGAAGAGATCCGGATGCTCCGCCTCGGAAGCCCGCAGGATCCGGCCGTCGGCCGTCACGACCTCCGCCGAGAGCAGATTGTCGATCGTGAGCCCGTGTTTCGCGGTCAGCCAGCCGAAACCACCGCCGAGGGTGAGACCGCCGACGCCGGTGTCGCTCACCGTGCCGCCGACCGTCGCGAGCCCGTGCCGCTGCGTCGCCTCGTCGACGTCGGCCCAGAGCGCGCCGCCCCCGACCACCGCGGTGCGGGCATCCGGGTCGACGGTGATCCGGCGCAGCCCGCCGAGATCGATCACCAGCCCGTCGTCGGCGACGGCGGAACCGCTGAAACTGTGCCCGCCGCCGCGCACGGTGATCTCGAGTCCCTTGTCGCGGCCGAAGGCCAGCGCGGTGACGACGTCCTCGCGCGTGGCGCATTCGGCGACCACCGCCGGGCGCCGGTCGATGTCGCCGTTCCACACGGCGCGGGCTGCGTCGTAACCCGGATCGGCGGCGGTGACCACCGTGCCGGACAGTTTTTCGCGCAGCGTGGTCGTTTCGGGCGGATTCATGCGGACCCCCTCAGGTCGTGGCTACCGCCCAGTCTCGATGGCGGACGCCTCGGCCCCAGGTCTGTCCGCGCGGGAAAAAGGGTGGACGAAAGGGCGAAGGCCCGGCGTTATGGGGTACGCCGGGCCTTCGCGATCTGTGTTCGACCTTTGAACCCGCGACCGCGATCGACGTCGGCAGGGCGCGGCCTGGATCTGAGGGCACGACAGGTGCCAGGGGCGCCCTGCCACCGCGATAGCGGGGCCTTCGGCCGAAGCGGGTTCAGGGGTGCGTCACGAGCACTTGGGCGCCACCGGCAGGTCCGAGCCGGTCTGCACGTAGGTGTCGGAGACGTAGTGTCCCGGGCCGATCCGGTCCCAGACGTTGCTGGTGCCGAACTTGCCGGTGACGGTCTCGCCCTCGACGTAGCACTCGATGTTGACCTTCGCGTAGTTCGCCGCGAGGCCCTTGATAGCCGCGGTCGTGCTGGCGGAGGCCCGGATGTTCATCGGGTCGCCCGCGGTGCTGATGACGCCGGTCGGGCCGGAGCCGGTCCACAGGTAGGAGACGTTGACCCAGCCGTTGTCCGTCATCTTCAGGCCGTCCCAGAACGTGCCGTCCGCGAGGTCGATGCCCGCCGGGTTGGCCACCTTGCGGCCGAACTCGTCCTTGCCGCCGTTGTAGCCGTCCTGGTACGCCGCCTGCGCCTCGGGCTTGCCCTGCGGCAGGTTCTTCCACATCTGGCGGGTGGCCGACGGGTTCCAGTAGTCGTCCTTGGTGTTCCACGGGCCGACGTCCCACACCGGCGCGTACTCGCACCGGCTGTTGTCGGTGCGGCAGACGCGGACGGTGTAGTTGCCGGTGTTCTTCGGCGCGAGGCCGCGGCCCGAGGGGAGGGCGACGAAGTGGTCGCGGGACTTGATCACGTGGCCGTTGGCGGTGGTGCCGCCGACGAGGCCTTCGCGGGTGCCGTAGACCTTGTACGTCAGCGCGGCGGCGGCCGCGCCGATCGCGTTGGTCTGCGGGCCGAGCTCACCCTGGAGGGTGACGTCGCTGACCTTCGCGGTCACGCCGTCGGTCACCGTGCGCAGTCCGATGCGGACCTGGACCGTGGAGACCGAAGCGGACAGCTGGGCGGCGCCGCCCTCGGTGGGCGTCCACTCCGTCCAGTCCTGGGAGTTGAGCTTGCCCCGGACGTCGACCTCGACCTCGGTGCCCTTCGGCGCGTCGGCGGTCACCTGGGCGGTGACGCGGTTGACCGGCTTCCCGAGCTTCTGCTCGGCGAGCAGCAGGTAGCCCTGGCTGCCGACGGAGTCGGGTTTTCTGTGCCAGGCGGCGTTTTCCAGGCTGAGCACGCCACCGTCGCTGCGGACGTTGACGTCGTCGCCGTCCACAGTGGACAGATCGGCGCGCCAGCTGCCTTCGGGCGCCGCGTTCGCGGGGCTGGCGGCCAAGGCGGTGACCGCCCCCACGGCCAGGACGGCCGCCATCACCCGGCGGGCCTTAACGGTCCGGACCATTCCGGTCTCCCTTCGAGCACTCTCGGTTGCTACGAAGGGAGCTTCGCCGGGGCGTGTACACGATCGATACAAACGCAAGTCGGCACCTGGTTGCGGTGGGTGAACCTCGCAATCAGGTGCCGAATGGCGAAAAGGTCAGGCGCTCGCGGAGTCGTTGTACGAGGCTTCGGCCGATTCCTGCAGGCGCGACGCGAGTGCGGATTCCTGTGGGCGCGCGGAGAGTTCCCGCCACAACGCCAGCGCGCGCTCCGAATACGTCCGCGACCGCTCGGGCTGGCTCAGCGCCTCGTGCAGTTCGCCGAGCAACTGTGACACCTCGGCCTCGGACCGGCGGTCCCCGTTGCGCCGGTGCACGCTCAGCGAATTGACCAGCAGCAGTTGCGCGTGGGCCAGGTCGCCGCTGTGCAGGTACAGCTCGCCGAGGTTCTGGTTCGCGTAGCCGACGCAGTGGTCGTCGCCGAGTTCGTTGAAGATCGCGATGGCACGGTCGACCCGCTCCCGCGCGCCGGAGAGGTTGCCCTGATGCTGACGCAGCATGGCGAGCCGTTTCAGCGCGTGCGCCTCGCGGTGCCGATCGCCGATCCGGGCGGACTGCTCCAGCGCCTCGGTGAACCAGCGTTCCGCGTCGGCGTATCGGCGCCGCGCCAGCCACACCGCGCCGATCGCGATGCGCGCGACGGCCTCACCATGCGGATCGCCCGCCGCCGAGAACTGGTCGAGCGCCGCGTGACAGTGCTCCAGCGCGACGGTGTCCTCGCCCTTGATCCGCAGCACGGTGCCGAGCCCGGCCAGCGCGATCGCCGCGCCCCGCGTGTCGCCGACCTTGTCGAACAGCAGTTGCGACTGCTCGAACGCGACCAGGGCCTCGGCGTAACTGTCCTGGTACAGCTGGATCTGCCCGAGATTGCGCTGGATGATCGCCTCACCGCGGACCTCGCCGGACCGGCGGGCGGCGGCCAGCGCGACGGCGTGCGTGTGCATCCAGTCGTCCTGGTGACCGCGCTGGTCGAAGTACGGCGCCAGCGCGGCGGCGAGACGCCAGGCCAGCGAGTCGAAGCCCAGATCGGCGGCGAGCGAGACGGCGGCGACACAGGTGTGCCGTTCGGCGGCGAACCACGCGGCCGGATCCTCGATCAGGTGTGCGGTGCCCGGCGGCAGCCCGGGCTGGACGGCCGTGTCGTCCCGGTAGAGCCCGAAGAAATGGATCGGCATCCGGGCGGCGGCTTCGACCGCGAGCGCGAGATAACCCTCCAGCACCCGCTTCGTGGCGTCGCGTGCCTTTACCGGAACGTCCTGCGCACGGAGTTCGAGGGCGTAACACCGCAACAGGTCGTGCAAGCGGTAGCGGGGCTCGCCGGTGGCGTCCGAGCCGCTGAGCTCGACCAGATGAGCGTCCACCAGGACATCGAGGACGTCCTCACCGTGCGTGCGGCCGAGCAGGGCCGCGACCACCCAGCCCGGGAACTGGACCGAGCCGAGCCCGCCGAGGCCACGGAACGCGGTCGCCGCCGACATCGGCAGAAGGTCGTAGCTGAGCGTGACACTGGCCCGCACGGCGAGATCACCGACGCGGAGTTCGTCCAATCTTCGTCTTTCGTCCCGCAGCCGGTCGGCCAGCACGCGCAGCGTCCAGCCCGGCCGGTGGGTCAGCTTCGCGCCGGCGACCCGGATCGCCAGCGGCAGATAGCCGCAGTGGCGCAGGATCGCGGTCGCGCACTCCGGCTCCGCCGCGACTCTTTCGGTGCCGACGATGCCTTCGAGCAGCTTCGCGGCCTCGCCTTCGGGCAGCAGGTCGACGTCGACCGGGGTGGCCCCGGCCAGATCCGGCATCCGGACCCGGCTGGTGATCAGCACCGCGCAGGAACCCGCGCCGGGCAGCAGCGGGCGGACCTGCGCCGCGCTGCCGGCGTCGTCGAGGACGACGCACATCCGCAGGGTCGCGAGCCGGGAACGCAGCAGCGCCGCGCGCTCGGGAAGATCACGCGGCAGTCCCGCGTCGGGGACGCCCAAGGCGCGGAGCAACTCGGCGAGCACGGTCATCGGGGGCCGGGGCGAGGACGACGTCCCGGCGAGGTCGACGTGCAGCTGACCGTCCGGGAAGTCGTCGCGGACCGCGTGCGCCACCCGGATCGCGACGGAGGACTTGCCGATCCCCGGCGCCCCCGAAAGCACCGCGATCGCGGGTTTTCCCTGTTCACGACGATCGTGGAAGAGTCCGACGAGCGCGCTGACCACCTCGTCGCGGCCGGTGAAGTCCGGCAGGTCCAGCGGCAGCTGGCAGACCGGCGTCATCGGCACGGTGAGGGCGGCGGCCACCGCGTCCTGGGTCGCGGACGGCGTGAGGACCAGCGATGCCCGCAGTTCCCGCAGGCGCGGCCCCGGCTCGGTGCCGAGCTCGTCGGCCAGTACCTTCTCGGCCGTTTCGTAGGCCTCGATCGCGTCGGCCGTGCGGCCGTCGGCCCGCAGCGCGACGATCAGCTGCTGCCAGAGCTCTTCACGCAGGGGATGTTCGGTGACCAGGCCGCGTAACTCGGCGACGGCCTCGGCGGTCCGGCCGAGTTCGATCCTCGCCCGCAGCCGCTGTTCCTGGACGGCGAGCCGCAATTCCGTCAGCCGGGCGACGGTCGCGCCCCAGCCGTGGTCGTGGGGGAGGCCTTCGAGAACTTCCCCGCGCCACAGCGCTTCCGCTTGATCCAGCAGGCCGAGGGCCGATTCGGCTTCCCCGCGGCCGAGCGCGTCCTGCGCGCGGGCGGCCAATTCGCCGAAGCGGATGTGGTCGATCTCGTCGGGGGTGGCCTTGAGGATGTAGCCGGATGCCCGGCTTCCGATGCGTTCCCCGAGTTCGGGGTCGTGGTCTGCGAGGCGTTTGCGGAGTGAATGGACGTAGGTGCGGATGTTCGCCGCCGCCGAACGGGGCGCCGACGAAGGCCACAGGACCTCGATCAGCAGTTCGGTGGAGACGACGACGTTGGGCTGGAGCAGGAGAGCGGCCAGCAGCAGCCGGGGTTTGGGCCCGCCGAGCGGCACCACCTGTCCGTCCACCGCCACTTCGAGCGGACCGAGAACGCGAAACCCGAGAATAGTCACCTAAACCGCCAATACGGCAGGAGCCCCATATCCGCCGATAATATTGCCGTCCCGCCATGGTTGGCTAGATCCATTCGCATGCATGTGCAGACAGCGGTCGGTGTTTGTACGTGATGTGTACGACGCCGGTCGACGCTGCGGTCATGAAGCGTTCAAGTGTCCGGCGGCTCGCCGGTTTCTTTCTCGTGCTGGTGACGGCGGGCGCCTTGGGCCTCGCCGGAGCCACTCCCGCACTGGCCGCGGCCACCGGGACCGTGAAGACGGCGGGTGATCCGCTGAACGTCCGCCGCGCCCCGAGCACGTCCGCGACCGCGGTGCGCACGGTGGCCAACGGCGCCACGGTGACCATCGACTGCCAGACGATCGGGACCTCGGTCACCGGTCCGCTGGGCACCACGACGTTGTGGGACTACGTTCCCGCGCTCGGCGGTTACATCTCGGACAGTTACGTCTACACCGGCTCCGACCAGCGGATCGCCCCCGACTGCGGAGTCGGTTCCGGCAGCGCCGAATGTTCCACCGGGGTCTGCGCGGGAGAGGGCCAGTTCCGCTCGTCGGACGCGCATTTCCTCGTCTACGACCGGAACGCCGACGGCAAGTCCGCCGTGGTCGCGTACTGGCTGAAGGGCGGCGCCGGCCCGTTCTACGTCTGGGCCTCCGGCGGTAACGGCACCCACGTCGACAAGGCCGTGCCGGTCGCGAAGGGATCTTGGGTCTATTACAAGGTCTGCGTCGCCGACGCCGCCGCGAATCCGACGCTCGAGGCCTGTAGCAGCGGCATCACCGATTACGCCGCGTGAAATCCCTCCCCGTTCTTTCCCCACTTCGAAAGGTTGAATTTTCATGGGCCAGGTGAATCGGCGGGCGGTACTCCTCGGTGGAGCCGCGGCGGTTTCGGCGGCGGCGTTGTCGTCGACCGTGCCTTCGTGGGCGAACGCGAGAACACTGGCGGCGGCTCCCGCCATCCACGACCCGTTCCAGCTCGGTGTCGCGTCGGGTGACCCGCTGCCGGACAGTGTCGTGCTGTGGACGCGGCTCGCTCCCGCCCCGCTGAACCCCGACGGTTTCGGCGGTATGCCGGACGCTTCGTACACAGTGGACTGGGAGATCGCCAACGACCAGGCGTTCTCCTCGGTCGTGCAGAAGGGGACCGTGACCGCGGCTCGCGCTTCCGGGCATAGCGTCCACATCGAACCGGTGGGCCTCGAACCGGGACGGGAGTACTTTTACCGGTTCAAGACCAGCGGCTACCTCTCGCCCGTCGGCCGGACGCGGACCGCGCCCGCCGCCGGCGCGGCGGTGAACCAGCTGAAGTACTGCTTCTCCTCCTGCCAGCACTGGGAGGAAGGCTGGTACCACTCGTACAAGGGCATGCTCGCCGACAACCCGGATCTGGTCCTGTTCCTCGGCGACTACATGTACGAGCGGAAGTCCGGCCGCGCCGCCGCCGACCGGAATCCGCGCAGGCTGGCCTTCACCGAGGACGTGACGACGCTGGCCCAGTACCGCGCGCGGCACGCCCAGCACAAGACCGACGCCGACCTCCAGAACGCGCACGCGATGGCGCCGTGGGTCGTGGTCTTCGACGACCACGAGGTGATGAACAACTGGAACGGCACCGCCAGCCCGGCCACCGCGGAGCGCAAGGCCGCCGGTTTCCAGGCGTTCTACGAGAACATGCCGATCCGGTCGACCGCGAAGCCGAGCGGCGCGTCGATCCGCCTGTACCGGCAGTTCGGCTGGGGCAACCTCGCCCGGTTCCACATGCTCGACACCCGCCAGTATCGCAACGCGCAGGTGACCGACCCGTCCGGCACGACGGGCCCATCGTGCACCGACATGCGTTCGACGTCGCGCAGCATCCTGGGCACGACACAGGAGGCTTGGCTGCTGAAGGCGCTGGAGACACATCCGGCGAAGTGGGATTTCCTGGGCCAGCAGGTCTTCTTCGCCACCCGTGACGGCGACGGCAACAAGGCGACCTGTGAAAGCCCCGATTCCTGGCAGGGATACGAGGCTTCCCGCGACCGGATCGCGAAGGGCATCGTGGACCGCAAGGTGCCGAACCCGATCGTGCTGACCGGCGACGTCCACCGGCACTGGGCGGCCGATCTGCGCCGCGACTACTTCAACCACAGCGACCCGGTGTTCGGTTCGGAACTGGTGACGACCTCGGTCACGAGCAACAGCGACACCGCGACCGACCCGTCGTCGACGTGGCTGTCGCACAACCCCCACATCAAGTACTGCCGGGGAAAGCGCGGCTATGTCCGGGTGACGGCGTCGCAAACGCAGATGCGGGCGGACTTCATGACGGTTTCGGACACCACCGAGTACGACTTCTCGAAGGTGGTCCTGGCCGCGGACCGTTCGTACGTCGTCGAAGCGGGGAAGCCGGGGTTGCAGCGGGTCTAGAGCGGGCTGAAAGCGTCCTTCGCCTCGTCTGACGCGGTGAAGGACGCTTTCGTCGCATCCGATGCGGTGAAGGACGCTTTCAGCCCACGCGCACGAGTCAGGAGAGCAGGTCCACCAGCGCGTCACCGCGAGGCGTCCGCACCACGAGCACCACCTGACCCTCGCGATGCCGTTGGATCAACCCCGCCGAGACGAGCTGTTCGCAGTGGTAGGTCGCGGTGCTCGCGGCGCAGGACAGCAGATTCGCGATCTCGCCCATCCGAGCCGGCTTACCCAAGTGCCGCAACAGTTTCGCGCGGTGGGCGCCGACGACCAGGTCGAGTCCGTCGACCCCGGGGGCCGGTTCGGCCTTGCCGCCGTCGAGCAGGCCGTCGAGTCCGGGCAGCGGGTAGCCGATCCAGATGGCGTCCTCTTCGTCGAAGTTGGACACCACCGAGCGGGTGCCCGCGAGCATCGGGACGAGGATCAGTTTGCGGCCGCGGACGGTGTACTTCGCCGGCTCGGGGTCGGGCAGCAGCAGACAGCCGTTGCTGAACCGGAAATGCGGTCGCAGCAGGCCGAGCACCGCGTCGGTCCCGCCGCGGACGGAGGCGACGCCGATCCGTTCGATCTCGCGGTCGAGCAGGGGCCGGGCCTTGGTCCAGAGGTTTTCGGTCGCCAGCCTGGTCGCGGTGAAGGCGTCCGCGAGCGAGGCGGCCCAGCGTCTCGGATGGTCGGTGGCCTGCCGCCACTGCGCGGGCACCCGGTCGCCGAAGACCTCTTCCAAGCCTTTCAGAACGTCGGATTCCGTCAGCTCACGCAGCATTTCCGCCTGAGCCACGGCGGAAGAGTCCTCGCCGGGGCTGATCGGCACGATGAAGTCCGGTTGCACCGAGGTGCCGCGGCGGGCGAGTGAGCTCGCCGCGCGGTATCCCTGCTCGGGGATCGCCGAGCCCACCTGACGGCGCCAGGCGGCGGGCAGGCCGCGGTCGTACCCGCCGACGACCTCGACGAGCATCGAAACCAGCGAGATGTGCGGGGAAACCGTCACACCGACCTGGATCGTGCTGGTGTCACCGAGTTCGAGCCGGGTATAAGAAGCCGGGGTCGGCGTCTCGCGCATCCGGTCGTCCCTCCTGGGAGTGGGCGTCGCAGCACGCGATGGTAGCGCCTCCGGTCAATACCCGGAATCCGGCCGGAAAACGACCGAAGGGCGCTTTCCCCAGGTCGGAAGCGGGGAAAGCGCCCTTCGGCCGGTGCGGCGACCTCAGTGGGCGAGTTGCTCATTCATGATGAGGAACGCACCGAGACCGTGGAAATCGTTGGTGTTGCGTTTTCGTGCGTAGTAATACGCCGTGTCGCCGACGTTCGTGCCTTCGGAGATGTTCGAGATATCGGTCAATCCGTCGGTTCCGGTCGAAACCTGGGACAAAACCCCGCGATAGCCCTTCGCGGCCACGGGCCGGTACTCGGCGCCGAGGTAGCCGCGTTCCACCGCGCGGGAAAGCAGGAAGGTGTACATCGCCGAAGCCGAGGTCTCCAGCCAGTTGTCCTTGTCGCCGCCCCGGTCGACGACCTGGAACCAGCGCCCCGAAGCCTTGTCCTGCCAGCGTGTGTACCCCGCGGCGAGGAATTTCACGACGTCGACGAGACGACGGCGTCGCGGATGGTCGCACGGGAGGATTTCGAGGAGGTCGATCGCCGTCATCCCGAGCCAGCCGATCGCGCGGCCCCAGTGGAATTTCGAATGCCGCCCGGGACCCGATGCCCACGGTTCCGAGCCGTCTTCGTCGTAGGCGTGGTACAGCAGTCCCTTCGCGGGTTCCTTGAGCCGGTCGAAGTAGACGCTGACGTTCTTCGCGGCCTCTTCGTAACAGTAGGCGGCATCGCCGAAGGTCTTGCCGTACAGGGCGAGGAACGGCTGCGCCATGTACACGCCGTCCGCCCACAGCTGCCCGACCCTGCTCGTGGCGTGGAACATCCCGCCGTCGGACGTCCGGGGATAGGAGGGGAACCGCGCGCGCAACTGGTCCGCCGCGGTCTTGTACTTCGCCTGCCCGGTTTCGGTGTACAGCAAGGGGAACATCTGCCCGGAGCGCATCGCGTCCAGGTTGGTGAAATTGTTGGAGATCCCGCTCTCGGTGACGAACCGGTCGTACCAGGCGAGGATGTAGTCGAGGTAGGACTTCTCGCCGGTACGCCGGTACACCAGGTATTGGCCGTAGAGGTAGAGGCCGCGGGTGTAGCCCCAGCCGCCGAGGGTGGCCGGGGTGTGCCGCTTCATCGTCGAGTCGACGACGGCGCGCGACCAATCCACCGGAGCCGCGGAGGCCACGCCGGGCAGGGCGAGCGCGCCGACGGCGCCCGCGGTTCCCGCCAGCACCGTGCGCCGGGAAAGCCGTGCCGCGCGAAGAGGATCTGGGGACATTCGAGGCCCTTCCTGCGCCGGGGAACCGGGGGAGTGAGTGGCCGGGATGCCGATCCGCCGTCCGTCGCCATCCCGGCTGAACAACGTCTACCCGCGGCTTCGACGGAGAGTCAAGAGAGATCCGATCTCTTACGTCATATATCAGATACGTCACCCGAACGGGTGCTCCCGGTCGCCGGGACGGTCCCGATGGGCGGTACTCACCGGGAAGACGTCCGCTCGCCTACGATCGGTACGTGAACGAGCTGACCTTCCGCGGGCGCCGCGTCGCCCGAGACCGCGCCCTGGTCATGGCGATCGTCAACCGTACCCCCGACTCCTTCTACGACAAGGGGGCGACCTTTTCGGATCCGGCCGCGCTCGCCGCCGTCGACAGGGTGGTGGCGGAAGGCGCCGACATCGTCGACATCGGCGGGGTCAAGGCAGGCCCCGGTGCGGAGGTCGGCGTCGAGGAAGAGATCCGACGGGTGGTCCCGTTCGTCGAGCGGATCCGCGAACTGCACCCCGGCCTGGTGATCAGCGTCGACACCTGGCGCCACGAGGTGGGCAGGCGTGCGGCGGAAGCGGGCGCGGATCTGATCAACGACACCTGGGCGGGAGCCGACCCGAAACTGGCCGAGGTCGCCGCCGAGTTCGGCACCGGCTACGTCTGCTCGCACACCGGGAAGGCCGTCCCGCGCACCCGCCCGTTCCGGGTGCACTACCCGGACATCGTCGCGGACGTCGTCGCGGAGACCACGGCGCACGCCGAAGCCGTGGTCGCGCTCGGTGTCCCGCGTGAAGGGGTGCTGATCGATCCGACGCACGACTTCGGCAAGAACACGTGGCACAGCCTGGCGCTGCTGCGGCACGCGCGGGAACTGGCCGACACCGGCTGGCCGGTGCTGATGGCACTGTCCAATAAGGACTTCGTCGGCGAGACACTCGGCGTGGAACTCGCGGAGCGGGTCGACGGAACCCTCGCCGCGACGGCCTGGGCGGTGGCCGAGGGGGCCAAGGTGTTCCGGGTGCACGAGGTGCGGCGCACGCGTCAGGTGCTGGAGATGGTCGCCTCCATCCAGGGGACGCGGCCGCCGTCACGCGCGATCCGGGGGCTGGCCTAACCGTCGAGCGGGATGACGGCCGAAACCGTGGTGCCCGAGCCGGGGTCGCTCGCGACGGTCAGTTCGCCGCCGAGCGCGCGGACCCGGTCACGGAGGCCGTGCAGCCCGGAGCCGCCGCCGATGTCGGCCGTGCCGGTGCCGTCGTCGTGGACGTCCACCCGCAGGCCGTCGTCCTCGACGCGGATGCACACGCGGACTTCGCCCGCCCGCGCGTGTTTCAAGGCGTTGGTGACCGCCTCCGAGACGACGAAATACGCCGTCGCTTCGACGGCACCGCTGAGCCGCGGCACGTCCTCGCCCGCGAGATCGACGGTGAGCGGGACGCGGTCCAGCAGCGACCGGACCGCGGGGATCAGCCCGGCCTCGGTGAGGATCGCGGGGCGGAGCCCGCGCGCGAGTTCGCGCAGTTCGGTGACCGTGGCCTGCAGTTCGTCGATGGTGCTCCTCAGCAGCGTCGCGACGGCGGGGGTGAGTTCGTCCCCGAGCCGTCGTTCCGCCATCCGCAGCAGCAGGACGACGCTGACCAGGCGTTGCTGGGCGCCGTCGTGCAGATCCCGCTCGACCCGCCTCCGTTCGTCGTCGGCGGCGGCCACGATGCGGGCACGCGAGGCCTGGACCTCGACGAGGCGCTCCTCCAGTTCCGCGGCGAGCCGCTGGTTGTCCAGCACCAGCCCGGCGGCCGCGTTGAGCGCGTCGATCGACCGGCTGTCCTTCCACACTTCATCGTCCTGCACGAGCGCGGCCAGCCCGGTGCCGTCGCGTTCCAGCAGGAGCCGGATCATCTCCGCGTTGCCGACCCGCGCCCGCAGCACGCCGATCAGGAACGTCAGCGGCCACAGGCAGAACGAGATCCGGTAGACGTCCAGCAGCGGTTCGGAGAACGGATGCCCGGAGCCGAGTGCGTTGCCGACCGTGGTGCTCACCGCGCCGACCACGGCGATCGCGAGGACAGGCGAGAGCAGCCGGCGCTGCGGAAGCCGTCCGGTGAGCCAGCGGTAGAGCAGCACCACCACGACCCCGCCGCCGATCAGCGCGCCGACGAGCTCCAGCAGCCGTTTGACCAGCTGTTCGGCCTCCGGCGACGCGGCGACGGCGGCGAGGTTCTGCGGATCGTCGTTGACCAGCAGGCCGAGGACGGCCGACCCGAAGACCACGGCGTACGCGGAGAAGGCGAGCACCCGTTCGGAGCGTGACCGGAGTTTCCCGTGCGGGAAGGCGAGCACGAGATGCGCGATCACCGGGCTGGACGCGGCCGACAGCGCCAGACCGGCCGTGTGCACCAGCGGTTCGTCGGCGAATTGCAGGTCCTCGGTGAACAACGCGAGCCCGGCCAGTGCGATGAGCAGGCCGATGGGGTTCGACGTCCGGCGCACGTGCGCGACCGCGCCGGCGAGGAGGAAGAGGAACCCCGTCGTCGTGGACAGGGTGGTGTCGAGCACGGTGTGCGTGCCGTCGGCGATCTTGAGCGTCGACGCGACGACGCCCATGCCGATCCCGGCGGTCAGCACGCCCGCCATCGCGACGGTACGAGGGTGCGTCACCACTAAGCGTGATTCGCCCGTTCGGCCCGATCCGTTACACCGGTCCTGAAATGTGGAACAGGAGTTCCGCCTGGTGTCAAGGATTCTCAGCATCTTTCCCGTCATTCGGATGGCGATGCAGGTACGCGGGTGAACATGCGACTCTCGCGCCACCACCCGAGCCGAGTCGTACCCTCCGAAAGGCGACCTTCCGTGCGCACCCACCACAGAACCCGCTTGCTGGCCGCGGCCTTCGCCGCCCTGACACTGGCCGGCGGGATCGCGGGATGTTCACGCGCGGACAGCGGCGCCGCCCCGGCGGAGCAGAAGAGCCAGGGAGCCGCGGCAGAGGTTCGCGTCGGGTACTTCCCGAACGTGACCCACGCGCCCGCGCTGATCGGGACCAAGAACGGCTTCTTCGCCAAGGAGCTCGGCTCGACGAAGCTCACCACCCAGACGTTCAACGCCGGACCCGAAGAGGTCAACGCGCTGCTCGGCAACTCGCTCGACATCGCGTTCATCGGCTCCGGCCCGGCCATCAACGCCTTCACCAAGTCCAAGGGCGCCATCCAGCTGGTCTCCGGTGCGGTCACCGGCGGCGCCCAGCTGGTCGTGAAGCCGGAGATCGCCACGCCGGAGCAGCTCACCGGAAAGAACATCGCGACGCCGTCGCTGGCGAACACCCAGGACGTCGCGCTCAAGAAGTTCGTCGCCGAGAAGAAGATCCCCGACGTCAAGGTCACGAACCTCGACAACCCGAAGACGTTCGACGCCTTCAAGAAGGGTGAGCTCGACGGCGGCTGGCTGCCGGAGCCGTGGTCCTCGCGGCTCGTGCTGGACGCGGGCGCGAAGGTCCTGCTGGACGAGAAGACGCTGTGGCCCGAAGGCAAATTCCCGACCACGGTCGTGATCGTCCGCAGCGAGTTCCTGCAGCAGCACCCGGAGACCGTCACCGCCATCCTCAAGGGTGAACTCGCCGCCATCGAGTGGGCGAAGACCAACCCCGCCGAGGCGAAAAAGGTCGTCAACGGTGAACTCAAGGCGCTCGCGGGCAGCACACTGAGCGAGGCCGTTCTCGATCGCGCGTTCTCCGGCATCGAACTTGGTATCGATCCGGTGGCGTCGACCTTCAGCCAGCTCGCGCAGGACTCGGTGACCGCGGGCGTGGTGAAGTCCGCGGTGGACCTCAAGGGGTTCGCCGATTTCGGCCCGCTCAACGCCGTGCTCGAAGAGCAGGGCAAGCCCGGCGTGAACGCGCCCGGGCTGACGAAGTGACCGGAGGGGATCAGCGATGACGACCACCTTGGAGCCCGGCCTGTCCACCGGTGTCGCCGTGCGCCTCGACGGGGTGCGGAAGGCCTTCGGGCCGACCGGCCGCGCCGTCGTGGCCCTCGACGGGATGGATCTGACGGTCGCCCCCGGCGAGTTCGTCTGCCTCCTCGGCGCCTCCGGCTGCGGCAAGAGCACCCTGCTGAACCTGGTCGCCGGTCTCGACCGGCCGACCTCGGGCTCGATCACGCTCGAGACCTCGCGGCCCGCGGTCATGTTCCAGGAGGCCGCGCTGATGCCGTGGCTGACCGCGGCCCGCAATGTGGAACTGCCGCTGCGCCTCGCGGGTTTCGGCCGGTCCGAGCGTCGCGCAAAGGCGGCCGAACTGCTCGAACTCGTCCGCCTCGGCGGCGCGGGCGACAAGCGGCCCCACGAGCTGTCCGGCGGGATGCGGCAGCGCGTCGCGCTCGCCAGGGCGCTGGCCGCCACCCTGCGCGTCGGCGGTGACCCGGAGCAGTCGCTGCTGCTGATGGACGAGCCGTTCGCCGCCCTCGACGCCATCACCCGCGACGTTCTCCAGGGTGAACTGCTGCGCGTCTACCGCAGCACCGGCACGTCGGTGCTGTTCGTGACCCACGACGTCCGCGAGGCGGTCCGGCTCGGCCAGCGGGTCGTGCTGTTGTCGTCGCGGCCTGGCCGGGTCGTGCGGGAATGGCGCGACGTCCAGGCCTCCGACGCCGAGGAGCTGACGCTGGAGATCACCGGTCACCTCCGGGAGGTGATCAGTACCCATGCCGCGGCTTGACCGCCCCGAAACCGCGGCGGAAGACGCCGACGAGGCCGTCGGCGCGGGACTCGACTCGCTCGACACCCCCACCGGGGAACGCCGGGAAAGCCGGGGAAAGCGATTCTTGCGGGGCTTCGTGCCGCCGGTGGTCTTCCTGGCGCTGCTGGTCGCGCTGTGGCAGGCCTTGTGGGCCGCCGCGTTCTGGCCGGAGGCCATGCTTCCCGCGCCGCTCGCGGTGTGGGACGAACTCGTCGGCATCACCGTCGACGGCGACATCTTCGAGTTCGTCTGGACATCGGTGCACCGCGCCGCACTGGGCTTCCTGATCGGCGTGGTCATCGGGACCCCGCTCGGGCTGCTGGTGGCGAAGGTCCGGGTCGTCCGGGCCGCGGTCGGGCCGTTTCTGACCGGGCTGCAGAGCCTTCCGTCGGTGGCCTGGGTGCCCGCGGCGATCCTGTGGTTCGGGCTGAACGACGCGTCGATCTACTTCGTGGTCCTGCTGGGTTCGGTGCCTTCGATCGCCAACGGCCTGGTCGCCGGCATCGACCAGATCCCGCCGATACTGCCGCGAGTGGGCCAGGTGATGGGCGCGAGCAGGCTGTCGTCCGCGCGGCACATCCTGCTGCCCGCCGCGCTCCCCGGATTCCTCGCCGGGCTCAAGCAGGGCTGGGCGTTCTCGTGGCGTTCGCTGATGGCCGCCGAGCTGATCGCGCTGTCCCCGGCGCTCGGCAAGGGACTCGGCGCCTACCTGCACGAAGGCTCGTCGTTCAACAGCATGGAGGCCGTGATGTCGGCCATCTTCCTGATCCTGCTGGTCGGCGTCGGTATCGAACTGGTGGTATTCCGTCCGCTGGAACGTTCGGTCCTACGTGCGCGTGGTCTCACCGCGTCCCTTTAGGACTTTGGTCAGGCTAGCCTTACCCGCATGTCCGTTACTGGGGTGCGGGTCAAGGCGACCCTGACCGCGCTGATGATGTCGCTGCTGGTGGCCGGTTGTGGTTCTTCGCAATCGGCCGACGAGAGCCTGGTGCCGCCGGAGTCCCGGGGTGCCTTCCCGGTGACCGTCGAGCACAAATACGGGTCGGCGACGGTCGAGAAGCAGCCTTCGAGGATCGTCACGCTCGGCCTGTCCGACCACGACGCCGTGCTGGCGCTCGGGATCCGGCCGGTCGGCGCCGTCGACTGGTTCAAGGAGCGGCCGTACGGGAAGTGGCCGTGGACCCAGGCTCGCTGGGGTGACAAGCAGCCGGAGGTCGTCGGCGAACGGGACGACTTCAACTTCGAGAAGATCGCCGCGCTGAAGCCGGACCTGATCCTCGCCCAGTACAGCGGGATGAAGAAGGAGCAGTACGACAAGCTCTCACAGCTCGCGCCGGTCGTCGCGCAGCCGCCGAAGTACGAGGACTACGCGGCGCCGTGGCAGGAGATGACCCGGATGGTGGGCCGCGCGCTGGGGCTCCCGCAGAAGGCCGAAGACCTGATCGCGGGGATCGACCGGCGGTTCGCGCAGGCGCGCGCCGAGCATCTCGGGTTCGCGAAGCTGTCGATGGTCGTCGCCGACACCTTCGAGGCGGGCAAGTTCTCCGCGTTCACCACGACCGACCCCAAGATGATCTTCATGACCGAGCTGGGCTTCCGGCCCTTCGAGCCGGTCAAGGCGCTGAGCAAACCGGAGAACAACGTCGTCGAGGTCTCCTCGGAACGGTTCGACCTGTTCGACGCGGATCGCCTGGTGTGGCTGAACTCCGACGTCAACGCGGAGACCAGGGTGCGGGCCGATCCGGTGTACCAGCGGCTGAAGGTCTCGGGCGAGAAGAGGGATCTGTTCATCACTTACGAGAACCCGCCGGTCGGGGCCGCGATCTCGTTCAACACCGTGCTGAGCATCCCGTACGCGATCGAGCAGCTGGTGCCGAAGCTGGCGGCCGTCGCCGGCTCCTGAGCGTTCACCTTCCGGAGGTGGCAAACCTACGACACCGTAAGTTACGGTGTCGTAGGTAGGCGTTTTCCGTACCCTGGAAGGACGAGACGCATGGCGGTCCCCGAAACCACCCGGCTGATGCTCGAGCTCGAGGGAACGGTGGAGGAGAACCTCAATCGACATCTCTCGGTCGCCAAGGAATGGATGCCGCACGAGTACGTGCCCTGGGACGAGGGCCGCAACTTCGCCGATCTCGGCGGTGAGGCGTGGGATCCCGAGCAGTCCCGGGTGTCGCCGATCGCGCGGACGTCGTTAGAGGTCAACCTCCTCACCGAGGACAACCTGCCGAGCTATCACCGCGAGATCGAGCGCGCCTTCGGCCGCGACGGCGCGTGGGGCACGTGGGTGCATCGCTGGACCGCCGAAGAGGGCCGCCACGGGATCTGCATCCGCGACTACCTGCTGGTGACGCGCGCGGTGGACCCGGTCGAGCTGGAGCGGGCGCGGATGCAGACCATGCAGGCCGGGTACGACAGCGGCGACAAGGAGCTGCTGAACGTCTTCGCGTACGTGTCCTTCCAGGAGCTGGCGACGCGGATTTCGCACCGCAACACCGGGAAGTACACGCAGGATCCGCTGTGCGAGAAGCTGCTTTCGCGAGTCGCGATGGACGAGAACCTGCACATGCTCTTCTACCGGAACCTGGTGCAGGCGTCGCTGGAGCTTTCACCCGACGCGATGATGCGCGCCATCACCGACGAGGTCGTCCAGTTCCAGATGCCGGGCGCGGTGATCCCGAGCTTCGTGCGGAAGGCCGCGCTGATCGCGAAGGCGGGCATCTACGACCTGCGCATCCACCACGACGAGGTGATCTGGCCGTTGCTGCGGCAGTGGAAGATCTTCGAGCTCGAAGGGCTCGGCGAAGTGGGGGAGAAGGCGCGGGACGAACTCGACCAGTTCCTGAAGGCCCTCGACACCCAAGCTTCGCGCTTCGAAGAGCGTCGCGCGGCCGCTGAAGCCCGCGCCGCCGCCCGCCAGGCGTGATCCGCCCCTGATCACGCGAGTTACGCCTTCCGTCACGTGTGATCCGGCGGCCGTCACGTGTGATCAGACGGACGGCACGTGTGATCCGGCGGACGACACGCGTGATCAGACGGACGACTCATGTGCCGGCCATCCGATCACGCGTGACGGAAGGCGTAACTCGCGTGCTTGAAGCCGGATCTCGCGTGTTCGAAGGCGTAACTCGCGGGACGGAAGCCGGGCGGGACTAGCGCGAGCGGCGCGAGCCGGCGCGGGTCCCGGAGGAGAAAGCGGCGGCACCGCCACGACGGGCCGGAGCGCCACCGGACTGGTTCCGCGAGGACTGCGGCTTCGCGGCACCGGAGCCGCGGCGCGGCTGGGAGTCGGCTGAGCGACGACCCTGGCCACCGCCCTTGGGCGCGCCTTCGCGACGTCCGGTGGGCTCGGCCGCGCGACGGCCTTGGCCGGCGGGAGCACCTCGGCGGTCGCCCTCGGAGCGAGGCTGACGCGAGCGGCCGTCGGACGAGCCGCTACGACGGCCGCCACCGGAAGCGCCGCGGCCACCGGCGGAGGGGCCACGGCCGCGACCACCGCGGCCGCCACGTCCACCACTTGCCGGACGGTCTTCGTCGTCGCCCTTGCCCGGGATGGCTTCACCGCTGGCGCTGACCCGCTTCGGCCGCGTGTCCACGATCGGCCGTCGCGGCGACGCGGTGAACGAACGCTCACCGGGCG
Organism: Amycolatopsis lurida; assembly: GCF_900105055.1. Lineage (NCBI taxonomy): Bacteria > Bacillati > Actinomycetota > Actinomycetes > Pseudonocardiales > Pseudonocardiaceae > Amycolatopsis > Amycolatopsis lurida. The sequence goes on along the minus strand of NZ_FNTA01000004.1, from coordinate 2,277,921 downwards.
CCAGCTCCGACAGCAGCGGGTGGCCGGGGCCGAGCTGCGTCGTGGTCGGCTTGATGCCCGCCTTGCGGGTGAGGTCGCGGACGTCGCCGACCTGCGCGTCGGTCATCAGCGTGACGACGGTGCCGGACGCCCCGGCCCGCGCCGTCCGGCCGGAGCGGTGCAGGTACGCCTTGTGCTCGACGGGCGGGTCCGCGTGGATGACCAGCGTGACGTCGTCGACGTGGATGCCGCGCGCCGCGATGTCGGTCGCGACCAGCGTCTTCGCCGCGCCGGAGGCGAACGCCTCCAGGTTGCGGGTCCGCGCCGTCTGGCCGAGGTTGCCGTGCAGTTCGACCGCCGGCACGCCGGAGGCCATGAGCTTGCGCGTCAGCTGCTTGGCGCGGTGCTTCGTCCGGGTGAACACGAGCGTGCGGCCCGGCGCGGCGGTGAGGTCGATCAGCACCGGCAGCCGGTGGGTCTCCTCCAGGTGCAGCACGTGGTGCTTCATCGTCGAGACCGGCGACTGGGCCGAGTCGACGCTGTGCGTGACCGGGTCGTGCATGAAGCGCTTGACCAGCACGTCGACGCCCGCGTCGAGGGTCGCGGAGAACAACAGCCGCTGCCCGCGCTCCGGGGTCTCGGCCATGATGCGCCGGACGTCGGGCAGGAAGCCGAGGTCGGCCATGTGGTCGGCCTCGTCCAGCACGGTGATCTCGACATGGTCGAGCTTCGCCTCGCCGGAGCGCATGTGGTCGGCGAGCCTGCCGGGGCACGCGACGACGATGTCGACGCCGTCACGCAGCCTGGTGATCTGCGGGTTGGGGCTGACGCCGCCGAAGATCGTGGTGACCCTGAGACCGAGCGGTTTGGCCAGCGGCAGGAACGACGCCTCGATCTGGGTCGCCAGTTCGCGCGTCGGCGCCAGCACCAGCGCACGCGGGCGGCCGGGGCGGCGGCGCGTCGGGCCTTCGGCGAGCCGGGCGAGGACGGGCAGCACGAAGCCGTAGGTCTTGCCGGAGCCGGTGCGGCCGCGGCCGAGGACGTCCCGGCCGGCCAGCGAATGCGGCAGTGTGGCGGCCTGGATCGGGAACGGGCTGGTGACGCCCTGTTCGGCGAGCGAGTCCACGAGGGTCTTGGGCAGGCCGAGTTCGGTAAAAGTAGGTGTGCTCATAAGCGTGTGGGCACAGGTGCGCCCTGGTATCTCCGTAAGGATAGAAAGGGTTGTCCTGCCCGGCGCAGACCTCGGGGGGCCGCGGCGCGTGGTCTTCGACAACGAAACGCGGCCCGAGGCAGAACTGAGCGGACCGCGTCGCCCAGTGTACTGGGTCCTGATCTCCCGGGCTACGTGATATCGCCCGCACCGGTCCGGCGATGTTCGTCGGTTCGGACGAGCCGGGCGCGGCGTCGTGCTGAAACGCTGGCCTGACCGGACGAAAGGGGACACGGGTGTCGAACGTTCAGGATCTGCAAGGGGTGCTCGACGAGGAGGCGCGTCGCGCGAGCGTCCCCGGAGCGGTGGTGGGGGTGACGTACCGGGGTGTGGAGTCGGTGTTCGTCACCGGGGTGTCCAGTGTGGACACCGGGCTACCGGTCGATCCCGGCACGGCGTTCATGATCGGCTCCACCAGCAAGACCTTCGCCGCGGCCGCCGCACTGGCCCTGGTCGAAGACGGTGTGCTGGACCTGGACAGGCCGGTGGTCGAGTACCTCCCCGACCTTCCCTTGGCGGATCCGGTGGCGCGGAAGACGGTGACCTTGCGTCATCTGCTCACGCATTCGGCGGGGTTCCTCGGCGACGTCGACTTCACCACCGGGTGGGGTGACGACGCGCTGGCGCTCGCGATCGCGAAGTTCGGCGACCTGCCGCAGAACTTCCCGCCCGGCGAGGTCTTCTCCTACTGCAACGCCGGGTTCCAGCTGGCCGGACGGGTCGTCGAGGTGGTGGCGGGCGAACCGTTCGAGGACGTGGTCCGCGCCCGGCTGCTCGAACCACTCGGCATGACCGAGTCGTATTACCTGCCGTGGGAGGTGCTCACGCGCCGTCACGCCGTCGGTCACGTGCTGCGAGACGGCGAAGCGGCGGTCGCGCACACGGTGGGCCTGACCCGCGCGGACAGCGCGAGCGGGGGCCTGTGGTCGACGGCGGGAGACCAGCTGAAATGGGCGCGGTTCTTCCTGACCGGTGAGGCCGAGGGCGAGCCTCCCCTCAGCGAAGCCACCCGCGACCTCATGCGCGCGCCGCAGCGCAAGGCCGCGCTGCGGTTCGAGGAGGTCGGGCTGAGCTGGCTGCACACGACCCATGGCGCCGCTCGGCTGGTCCGGCACGGCGGCAACGTGAGCAATCTGCAGCTGTCCGAGTTCGTCACCCTGCCGGAACACGACTTCGCCGTCACGGTGCTGACCAATAGCGCGGGCGGGTCCGCGTTGGGTGCGAAGATCGTCGACTGGTGCCTGGAACATCTGGTCGGGCTGCCGCCGCTCGCGACCCCGCCGCCGGTGCGGCAGCCGGACATCGCCGAGTACCTGGGCCGCTATCAGACCGGTGACCTGGCGTTCGTGGTCGAGGACCGCGCCGGCGCCCTCTGGGCCCAACTGGTGGCCGATGTCGAGGGCTTCCCCTCGCCGCCGCCGTTCGAGGCCGTTTTCGTGGGCGGTGACGCGATCGCCCCCGCCGGCGACACCCGCAAGCCCACCGCGCGTTTCCTGCGGAACGACCACGGGGAGGTGACTTCGATCGAGTTCGGTGGCCGGACGGCGAAGCGAAGCGCTACGGTTACCGGGTAGTAACTTCGGCTGACCAGGAGTGACCATGAGCGAAAAGGCGACCGCGTTGTTGCTGAACCCGGGTGGGTACGACCCACGGCAGTTCGACCCGGAGACGCGTCGCCTGCTGCGTGCCACCATCGAGTGGTTCGAACAGCGCGGCAAACGCAAGCTCGTCGAGGACTACCACGACCGGACCTTCTACGCGGACTTCATCGAGTTCGCGGGCAAGGAAGGGCTCTTCTCGACGTTCCTCACTCCCGGCACCAACGCCGACGGGAACCCTGACAAGCGCTGGGACACCGCGCGGGTCGCGGCCCTGTCGGAAATCCTCGGCTTCTACGGGCTGAACTACTGGTATCCGTGGCAGGTCACCATCCTCGGCCTCGGCCCGGTGTGGCAGAGCGCGAACGAGGCCGCCCGCAAACGCGCGGCGGACTCGCTCGCGGCAGGCGGCGTCGCCGCGTTCGGGCTGTCCGAAAAGGAGCACGGGGCCGACATCTACTCGTCGGACCTCGTGCTCACCCCGGACGGCAAGGGCGGCTACCGTGCGAACGGATCGAAGTACTACATCGGCAACGGCAACTGCGCGCGGACCGTTTCGGTGTTCGGCCGCATCGACGGTGTCGAGGGCCCGGACCAGTACGTGTTCTTCTACGCGGACTCGGAACACCCGAACTACCGCGTGGTGAAGAACGTCGTCCCGTCGCAGATGTACGTCGCCGAGTTCGAGCTCGACGACTACCCGGTGTCCGAAGAGGACATTCTGCACGTTGGTGCCGACGCGTTCTCCGCGGCGCTGAACACGGTCAACATCGGCAAGTTCAACCTGTGCTTCGGCGGCATCGGGATGTCGACGCACTCGCTGTACGAGGCGATCACGCACGCGCACAATCGGGTGCTCTACGGCAAGAAGGTCACCGAATTCCCGCACGTGCGCCGGGAATTCGTCGAGGCGTACGCGCGGCTCGTCGCGATGAAGCTGTTCTCCGACCGTGCCGTGGACTACTTCCGCAGCGCGAACGCGGACGACCGCCGGTACCTGCTGTTCAACCCGATCACCAAGATGAAGGTGACCACCGAGGCGCAGAAGGTCATCGGCCTGGTCGCGGATGTGGTGGCGGCCAAGGGTTTCGAGGCGGACACCTACCTCGCGATGTCCAAGAACGACATCGACGGCCTGCCGAAGCTGGAAGGGACGGTGGCGGTGAACCTCGCGCTGATCGCGAAGTTCGTGCCCGCCTATCTGTTCGCGCCGCAGGCCTACGAGCCGGTGCCGACCCGTTCCGACGCGGCCGACGACGAGTTCCTGTTCCGCCAGGGCCCCGCGCGCGGGCTCTCGAAGGTGCGGTTCCACGACTGGCGTGAGGCCTACGCCAAGGCGTCCGCGATCCCGAACGTCGCGCGGTTCACCGAACAGGCCGAGGCGCTGGTGAAGCTGTTCACCGAAGCCGCGCCGGACGAGGCGCAGCAGCAGGACATCGACTTCGGCCTCGCGCTGACCGAGCTGTTCACGCTGGTCGTCTACGGGCAGCTGGTGCTGGAGCAGGCGGAGATCACCGGGATCGAGACCGAGGTGGTCGACCAGATCTTCGCCATCCTGGTGCAGGACTTCAGCCTCACGGCGATCGAGCTGCACGGGAAGTCATCCTCGACCGACGCGCAGCAGGCGCTCGCGCTGGCTTCGATCCGGAAGCCCGTCGTCGACGCGGCCCGCTTCGATCACGTGTGGTCGCTGGTGCGGGACCTCTCGGGTGCTTACGCCATGAATCCCTGAGCTGAAGGACGCTTTCCCCGCATCTGACGCGGTGAAGGGCGCTTTCCCCGCATCGCATGCGGGGAAAGCGCCCTTCAGCAGCTTTACTTGCCGAAGCCGGCCTTCCGGAGCGCGTCCGCCATGGCGCCGCCGCCACCGGAGTTCCCGCCGCGGTCCCGGCCGCCACCACGGCCGCCTTGCCGCTGTCCGCCGCCCTGGCGCTGACCGCCCTGGCCGCGGTCCCGACCGCCGCCGCCCTGCTCACGAGCAGGCTTGCCGGGCTCGTCGTCCAGCCGCAGGGTCAGCGAGATCCGCTTGCGCGGCACGTCGACCTCCAGGACCTTCACCTTGACGATGTCGCCGGGCTTGACGACCTCACGCGGGTCCTTGACGAAGTTCTTCGACAGCGCCGAGACGTGCGCGAGGCCGTCCTGGTGCACGCCGACGTCGATGAACGCGCCGAACGCGGCCACGTTCGTCACGACGCCTTCCAGCCGCATACCCGGCTTGAGGTCGCCGATCTTCTCGACGCCGTCGGCGAAGGTCGCGGTCTTGAACGCCGGACGCGGGTCGCGGCCCGGCTTTTCGAGTTCGGCGAGGATGTCGGTCACCGTCGGGAGACCGAAGGTGTCGTCGACGAACTCGGTGGGCTTAAGCGCCTGCAGGGTCCGCGAGTTGCCGATCAGCGAGCGGATGTCCGTGCCGGTGGAGGACAGGATCCGCCGCACCACCGGGTAGGCCTCCGGGTGCACCGAGGACGAGTCGAGCGGGTCGTCGCCGTCCGGGATCCGGAGGAAGCCCGCGCACTGCTCGAACGCCTTGGGGCCGAGCCGCGCGACCTCCTTGAGCCCGCTCCGCGTCTTGAACGGACCGTTCTCGTCGCGGTGCGCGACGATGTTCTCCGCCAGCGTCGTCGTGATACCCGAGACGCGGGTCAGCAGCGGGGCGGACGCGGTGTTGACGTCCACACCGACGGCGTTCACACAGTCTTCGACCACCGCGTCGAGCGAACGCGACAGGGAGATCTCCGACAGGTCGTGCTGGTACTGCCCGACGCCGATCGACTTCGGGTCGATCTTCACCAGTTCCGCCAGCGGGTCCTGCAGCCGGCGCGCGATCGAGACCGCGCCGCGCAGCGAGACGTCCATGCCCGGCAGTTCCTGCGACGCGAACGCCGACGCCGAGTAGACCGACGCGCCCGCCTCGGAGACGACGGCCTTCGTCAGCTTCAGTTCCGGGTGCTTCTTGATCAGCTCGCCGGCGAGTTTGTCGGTCTCGCGCGACGCGGTGCCGTTGCCGATCGAGATCAGGTCCACCTTGTGCCGGGCGCACAGCGCGGCGAGTTCGGCGATGGACTGGTCCCATTTGTTCGCGGGCTGGTGCGGGTAGATCACGTGGGTGTCGACGACCTTGCCGGTCGCGTCGACGACGGCGACCTTGACGCCGGTGCGGAAACCCGGGTCGAGGCCCATCGTGGCGCGCGTGCCGGCCGGAGCGGCGAGCAGCAGGTCGCGCAGGTTCGCGGCGAACACGCGGACGGCGTCGTCCTCGGCCGACTGGCGGAGCCGCATCCGCAGGTCGATGCCGAGGTGCAGCAGGATCTTCGTCCGCCAAGCCCAGCGGACGGTGTCGCCGAGCCACTTGTCGGCGGGGCGGCCTTCGTTGGAGATGCCGAACTTGTGGGCGATGCGGTTCTCGTACTCGGTCGGCCCGGTCTTCGGTTCCTCCGAAGGCTCTTCGGACTCCATCGTGAGGTCGAGGATCTCCTCCTTCTCACCGCGGAACATCGCGAGGATCCGGTGCGAGGGAAGCTTGGTGTAGGGCTCGGAGAACTCGAAGTAGTCGGAGAACTTCGCGCCCTCTTCGGCCTTGCCGTCGCGGACCTTCGAGGCCAGACGACCTTCGGCCCACATCTTCTCGCGCAGTTCGCCGATCAGGTCGGCGTCCTCGGCGAAGCGTTCGACGAGGATCGCGCGGGCGCCGTCCAGCGCGGCCTGCGCGTCCGCGATGCCCTTGTCGGCGTCGACGAACACCGCGGCCGCGGCCTGCGGGTCGGTGTTCGGGTCGCTCAGCAGCCCGTCGGCGAGCGGCTCCAGACCGGCCTCGCGGGCGATCATCGCCTTCGTGCGCCGCTTGGGCTTGTACGGCAGGTAGATGTCTTCGAGGCGGGACTTGGTGTCCGCCGCCATGATCGACGCTTCGAGCGCCTCGTCCAGCTTGCCCTGGCCGCGGATCGACTCCAGTACCGCGACCTTGCGCTCGCCGAGCTCCCGCAGGTAGCGGAGGCGTTCTTCGAGGGTGCGCAGCTGGGTGTCGTCCAGCATCCCGGTGACCTCTTTGCGGTACCGGGCGATGAACGGCACGGTCGATCCACCGTCCAGCAGGTCGACGGCCGCCTTGACCTGCCCTTCGCGCACACCGAGTTCTTCGGCGATCTTCTGCTCGACTGTCTGCAGGCCCTGCACGCTCACTCCCACGCTCCTGAATCCGCCCTCGGGTGCTCTCGGACCCTGCATTCTGCCGCTCGCGCCGAGCCGACTTTCGTATGGCCTCCCCTAACCGAACCCTTGACAGTTGTATTGGTCTGTACCATTTTGATGTGGCCGACATCACCCGTTCGTGGAGGCCAGTCGTGAAAGTGAAGCCGAAACACGCGTTCCTCGCCCTGCTGTCGTCACTGGCCGTGTGCCTGGGGGTGACTTTCGCGGTCTCGGGCAACGCCTCGGCCGCCAACATCCTGACCAACCCGGGATTCGAACTCGGGACCACGAGCGGCTGGACCTGCACCGGCACGTCCTCCGTGGTCACCACGCCGGTCCACTCGGGCACCCGCGCGCTCAGCGCCACCCCGGCGGGGCAGGACAACGCCCGCTGCTCGCAGAGCGTGGCCGTGAAGGCCAACACCGCGTACACGCTTTCGGCGTGGGTGCAGGGCAGCTACACCTACCTGGGTGTCACCGGCACCGGGACGGGTGACAAGAACACCTGGACCCCGGGTGGCGGCAGCTGGTCGCAGCTCTCGCTGAGCTTCACCACCGGCGCGTCCACCACGAGCGTCGAGATCTACCTGCACGGCTGGTACGGCCAGCCCGCGTACTTCGCGGACGACGTGAACCTCGACGGCCCCGGCGGTTCGCCGACCACGACACCGACCACGCCGACGACGTCCACGAGCCCGACGACCACCACCACCAGCTCGCCGACGACCACGACGAGCACCCCGCCGACCGGCAACCTGCCGAAGCACGTGATCACCGGCTACTGGCAGAACTTCTACAACGGCGCGAAGGCGCTCAAGCTCGCCGACGTCCCGACGAAGTACAACATCATCGCGGTGTCCTTCGCCGACGCGACGGCCACGCCGGGCGCGGTCACCTTCACCCTCGACTCCGGCCTGTCGAGCCAGCTCGGCGGCTACACCGACGGGCAGTTCAAGGCCGACATCAAGACCGCGCAGGCGCGCGGGCAGAAGGTCATCCTGTCCGTCGGCGGTGAGAAGGGCACGATCCGCGTCGACTCCGCGGCCGCGGCCACGAACTTCTCCAACAGCATGAAGTCGCTCATCGCGACCTATGGCTTCGACGGTGTCGACATCGACCTGGAGAACGGCGTCAACGCGACCTACATGGCACAGGCGCTGCGCAGCATCCACGCGGCGGGCGGCTCGATCATCACCATGGCGCCGCAGACGATCGACATGCAGAGCCCGGCGGCCGAGTACTTCAAGCTGGCGCTGAACGTCAAGGACATCCTGACGATCGTCAACATGCAGTACTACAACAGCGGCTCGATGCTCGGCTGCGACCAGAAGGTCTATTCGCAGGGCACGGTCGACTTCCTCACCGCGCTGGCCTGCATCCAGCTGCAGAGCGGTCTGCGCGCCGACCAGGTCGGGCTCGGCCTGCCGGCGTCGGGTTCGGCGGCCGGTGGCGGCTACCAGGCGCCCGGCAACACGGTCAACGCGCTGAACTGCCTGGCGAAGGGTACGAACTGCGGTTCGTTCAAGCCTTCGACGACGTACCCGACGATCCGGGGCGCGATGACCTGGTCGATCAACTGGGACGCCTCGCAGGGCTACGCGTGGTCGAACACGGTGAGCGCGGGCCTGGCAGGCCTCCCGTGATGATCCGCTAGACCGGGGCGGGGCACCGTCGTCGCGCGGGCGACGGTGCCCCGCCCTTTCCACTTCGCGATTCGTCATCTACTTGCGATATTCGCGCCACGCGAACATCGCAAGTAGATGACGAATTGCGGGGGGTCAGAGCGGGGTGAGGGGGAGGCGCAGGGCGGCCGGGGCGTGCGGGGGCACGACGGGCTTGAGCGGGGCGACGGGGGACAGGCGCTGGTAGGGGGCGCCGAGCGGCGGCCGCGGGTCGGGCTCGCCCTTGTTGGGCCACAACGACATCGCGCGTTCCGCCTGCGCGGTGATGGTCAGCGACGGGTTCACCCCGAGGTTCGCCGAGATCGCCGAACCGTCCGCGATATGCAGCCCGGGGTGGCCGTGCACGCGCTGGTACGGGTCGACGACGCCGGTCTCGGCGCTGTCGCCGATCGCGCAACCGCCGATGAAATGGCCGGTGATGGGGATGTTCGCCAGATCCGTCCACGCGCCCTGCGCCAGCCCGCCGATCTTGTCCGCCACCCGCCGCGTGACCTCGTGGCCGGCCGGGATCCACTCCGGGTTCGGCTCGCCGATGCCCTGCTTCGTGGTCATCCGGCGGCCGAAGAGCCCGCTTTTCGGATACGTGGTCACGGAATTGTTCAGCGTCTGCATCACCAGCAGCCCGACCATCCGCTCCGACCACCGTCGCGGGTTGTGCAGCCGCACCAGCTGCCGGCGGTTCCGCCACAGTTCCCGCGCGCCCAGCACCCACCGGCGTCGGCCCGGCTCGGCGTCGACGAGCACCGTCGTCAGCAGGCCCATGAAGTTGCTGCCCTTGCCGTAACGCACCGGTTCGACGTGCGTGACGGCGTCGGGGTGGATCGACGACGTGATCGCGACGCCGCGGGTGAAATCGGTGTCCTTGCGCAGGGACCGCGCGGCGAGCACGGCCTCGGAGTTCGTCCTGGCGAGCAGGCCGAGACGCGGTGACAGGTTCGGCAGCGTTCCCGAGTCCTTCAACGAATGCAGAAGCCGTTGGGTGCCAAGGGAAGCGGCGGCGAACACCACCTCGGAGGCGGTGAAGGTCTGCTTGCGCTTGCGCCCCCATCGTCCTGTTCGGACGGTGTCGACCGCGTAGCCGCCGTCGATCGGCCGGACCGACACGGCGGTGGTCAGCGGATGGACCTCCGCGCCCGCCTTCTCCGCCAGGTACAGGTAGTTCTTGACGGTCGTGTTCTTCGCGCCGACCCGGCAGCCGGTCATGCACTCGCCGCAGTGCGTGCACGGCTTGCGCAGCGGTCCTTCGCCGCCGAAGAACGGGTCGACGTCGCGCTTGCCGAAGTGGACGCCGACCGGCGTGGGCCGATAGGTGCCCGCGATGCCCATGTCCTCGGCGACCTCGCGCAGCACGCGGTCGGCCGGAGTGACCAGCGGGTTCTCCACCACGCCCAGCATCCGTCTCGCCTGGTCGTAATGCGGGGCCAGTTCGGCCTTCCAGTCGGTGATATGCGCCCACTGCGGGTCTTCGTAGAAGGTGTCCGGTGGTTCGTAGAGCGTGTTGGCGTAGACGAGCGACCCGCCGCCGACACCCGCGCCGCTCAGCACGAAGGTGTTCTTCAGCAGTGTGAGCCGCTGGATGCCGTAGCACCCCAGTTTTGGGGCCCACAGGTACTTCCGGAGCCGCCACGACGTCTTCGCGAACTCGTCGTCGGCGAACCGGCGGCCGGTCTCCAGCACTCCGACGCGATACCCCTTCTCGGTGAGCCGCAACGCGGTCACGCTGCCGCCGAAACCGGAGCCGATCACCAGCACGTCGTAGTTCATCGCGCACCCGCCGTCCGGTAGTCGCCGAGGTCGAGCTTCTTCGTCCGCCGGTCGTACTCGGTGACCAGGCCCGGCCAGTTCGTGCTCACGCGGCCGTTCTCCTGGCGGTACCAGCTGGCGCAGGTCGTCCAGACACTGCGCCCGAGGCGTCGCTGGATCTCCTCGTCGTAGGCCTGCTCGACCTCCGGTACGACGTCCATATAGGACACTTCAGGTTTGGCGAGATGTTCGACGGCTTGGCGGATGTAGCGAGCCTGCCGTTCGATCATGTAGATGATGGAGCCCGCGCCGAGGTTCGTGTTGGGCCCGTAGACGCAGAACAGGTTCGGAAAACCCGGCACGGTCATGCCGAGGTACGCCCGCGCGCCGCCCTTCCACGCGTCGGACAGCGCCCGCCCGCCGAGCCCCTCGATCTTGAGTTCACCGAGGAAGTCGGTCGCCGCGAAACCCGTCCCGTAGACGATGACGTCGGCTTCGTGTTCGACGCCGTCCTCGGTGAGCACCCCGGACGGGGTGATCGCGCTGATCCGCCGCGTCTCCACGGCGACGTTGTGCTGCGCCAGCGCGGGCAGGTACTCGTTGGTGAACAGGATCCGCTTGCAGCCCAGCGGATAGTCCGGGGTGAGTTTCTCGCGCAGCGCCCGGTCCTTGATGTGGCGGCGGCGCAGCTGGGCCGTCCGCAGTTCGAAGATCTTGGCCAGCAGCGGATGTTTGGTCATCGCGTAGGTCGCGTACTCGGCGAGGAGGAAGATCCGCAGCCTGCCGAGCAGCTGGGTGGCGGGCAGATGCCGGAACAGCCGCTGCTGCCAGCGCCGGTAGCCGGTGTCCCGTTTGGCCATGATGTAGGGCGCGGTGCGCTGGAACACCGTCAGCTCACCCGCCTGGCGCTGGAGCTCGGGCACGAACTGGATGGCGCTCGCGCCGGTGCCGATCACCGCGACCTTCTTGCCGCGCAGGTCGACGTCGTGATCCCAGCGCGCGGAGTGGAAACTGGCGCCCTTGAAGGTCTCCTGTCCGGGGATGTCCGGCTGGACCGGCCGCGAAAGCTGGCCGACGGCGGGCACGAAGACGTTCGCCTCGAACGTCTCGCCACCCGCGGTCTCCACTCGCCAGAGTCCGCGCTCCTCGTCGAAGGCCGCGGCGGTGACGCGGGTGCCGAATCGGATGTGCGGTTCGAGCCCGTAGCGGCGCACCACGCGTTTGAGGTACTCGTGGATGTCCGGTTGCAGCGAAAACCGCTTCGGCCAGTCGGGGTTGGGCTCGTAGGAGAACGAGTACAGCGGCGACGGGATGTCGCAGCCGGCGCCGGGGTACGTGTTCTCCCGCCAGACGCCGCCCGGTTCGTCCGCGCTCTCCAGGATGGTGAAGTCGTCGAACCCGGCGCGTTTGAGCTCGATCGCCGTTCCGACCCCGCCGAAGCCCGTCCCTACGATCAGCACGCTCGTATCGCCCATGCCGATCGAAGTTACCCAGCGGTCACCCCACTAGGAAGTACACGACCGGCCACTCAATCGAGATTTCCGGCCACGATCTCCACCGAATGACTTTCGGCCTTCGGGTGAGCCCAGGTCAGCAGGCGGTGAGCGGAGCTTTCGAGGGCGTCCAGATCGCGCTTCGGGACCCGCTCGAAGGGCGTGATCACCACCGACGCGGCCTTCTTCGCCGTCTTGATCTCCCAGAATCCCTTCACGAACCCACCGACCAGGATGGTGCCCTTGACCAGGCCGTTCTGCGTGATGACGACCTTGCGGTACTCGTCGCTGATCACGCGGGTGCGGTCGGCGTAGGACAGCACGGTCTGGTCGAACGGTCCCAGCAGCCGGGCGGGCGCGGGGGTGTCCGGGTCCGGCCGCGGGGCGTCTTCGAGGTCGAAGAGCTCGCGGCCGTTCTCGTCGCGGAACGTCCGCAGCTCCGGCCGCAGTCGCTCGGCGACGTCGCCGAGCTTCGTGATCCCCGCCCATGCCTGCGCGTCTTGCACACTTGCGGGCCCGAAAGCGGCCAGATAGCGGCGGAACATCGCTTCCGGGGACGGCGTCGCGTCCGGCTCGGCGCCCAGCCAGTCCCCGGTGGTCTGATAGGTCGGCTGGCCGGCCTTGCCCCAGACGCCACGCGGCGGGATCTGCACCAGCGGCAGCAACGCCCGCGCGACATGCACCAGCGACGACGGCGCCACGCCCTCCCAGTGTTTCGCCAGTTCCGCGCCGAGTCCCGCCGACGAAAGCGGCCGCTCGCCGAGCAGTTTGCGGGCGGTGCGGGCGATCTCCTGGTGGTCGAGGTCCTTGATGTCGGGGCTGAACTGGGTGTTGCCGGTCACCGAGCGGTCGTAGAGGGGCTGCACGATCGGCCGCCAGGCCAGCGCGTCCGCCGGTTTCACCAGGTGCACCGTGCCGCGCATGAGCGCGATCCGCACGACACGCTTGTCCAGCAGCAGGTTCGCCAGATCTTCCTGGCGGAACCCGTGCAGCCGGGTCCACAGTGCGAAGTACGGCGGGTTCGGGGCCTGTGCCTGCAACCCGGCCAGCTGCTCGACCGCTTCGAGCGCGGTCATCTTCGAACGCCGGAGCAGCAGCTGCCGGTCCAGCATGGCGCGGTTCAGCGCGCGCCTGCTCAACGTGTCGGACATGCCGTTCACCCTAATCGGGATCAAGGACAGTTACGGTCCTCAATGCGGCGAGCGTTGCCGGGATCCATAATCCCGGCCATGGAACTACCGCCGCCGGTGATCCGGGACTGGGACTACCCACGCGGCACGGCGAGCATCGTGCTCATGGCCCGCTTCGCCGCCGAGAACGGTGTCGCGGGGCTGGAGTCCTACGAGTACGCGTCCGTGGACGGCCAGGTCGACGCACGGCAGGAGCTCGCGGTGGTCCGGGCCCTGATCCGCGGGCTCGGCGACGGGGACGACATCGCGCTGCGACTGAGCAGGCGGTACCGGGTCAGCGCGTTCGGCATCTTCGGCTTCGCGTGCATCAGCAGCCCGACGCTGGGGGACGCGATGCGCTTCGCCCTGCGCTACCTCGACCTGAGTTTCACCTTCTGCATCCCGCATGTGACCGTCGAGTCCGGACGGCTCGCGCTGGCCATGGACGACAGCCGCGTGCCGGGCGACGTCGCCCGGTTCCTCGTGCTGCGCGACCTCGGCACCATCCACACCGTCATGCGCGACATCCTGCCGGACATCTCCTTGCGTTCCGTGGCCTTCCGGCACGAACGTCCCTCCACAGTGGACGAATACGTGCGGACGTTCGGCTTGCCGCCGTCGTTCGCCGCTCCGTCGCATCTAGCCACCCTTGATCCGCTCTTCCTCGACAAACCCTTGCCGCAGGCCAACGACCAGACGGTCGCGGTCTGCGCCGCGCAATGCGATCTGCTGGTGTCCCGGAAACGGGAACGCTCCGGGATCGCGCAGCAGGTCCGGGAACGGCTGGTGCGGCTCGGCGGCGTCGGCGCCGGGATGGACGAGGTCGCGCGGCAGCTCGCGCTCAGCCCGCGCACGCTGCGACGGCGGCTGTTCGAGGCCGGAACCGGCTACCGCACGCTGCTCGACGAGGTCCGCCAGGCCTTGGCGGAGGAAATGCTCGACACCGGCGCGCTCAGCGTGGAGGACGTCGCGCTGCGGCTGGGCTACGCCGAAGCGTCGAGTTTCATCTACGCGTTCAAACGCTGGAAGGGGATGACGCCGGCGGCTTATGCCCGGCGGAACGCGTTGCGAGCACGGCCGGGTAGGTGACCCGCAGCAGGTGCAGGATCGAATCGGTGAGGAAGACCCGCAGCTCTTCGCGGCCGAGCGTGCCGCGGATCAGCCATTCGCGTGACGCCGCGCGCAGCATCCCGCCGTACGAACGGATCATCGCGCGGAGTTCTTCGCGACCCTCGGTGACCTCGCTCATCAACGCGGCCGCGAGTACGCGATCGGCGGCGATCTCGTCGGCCTCCAGCATGATCCGCTCGATCTCCGGGTCGCGGCCCACCGCCTCGGGGCCGATCGCCGTCAGCCACGCCTGCTCGTTGCGCTCGACGACCTCGATCCAGTGCTGGACGCTGATCGCGAGCCGCTCTTCGGCGCTCGTGTCGGGCAGGTTTTCGATCACCGGCGCCGGGACGATCATCATCTGCCGGACGACTTCCAGGTACAGCTCCCGTTTGCCGCCGAAGTAGTGGTTGATCAGGGGCCTCGCCACCCCGGCGGCCTTCGCGATGTCCGAGGTCGAAACCGAGGCGTACGTGCTCGCGCCGAACAGCCGCCGGGCCGCGGTCAGGATCTCGGCGCGCCGGGCGGCCGGCTCGAGGCGGCGCCGCCGGTTCTCCGGATCGGTGCTCATGGGCCGAGCGTAACCGTTTCAGGTGACCGGTCGCCGTTATTCATTCGGAACAACCCGCCGGTAACCCCAGGGGCCCGCACGGCGACGTTGGGGGCGGGGGGACCGGGTGTCATGGGTAGGGACGAATGGCCAGTGCCGAACGCGATCCGGTTCGCCGTACCGGACGGTGGGTCAGTGTGCGGCTGCAGCATCGTGACGTCCGCGTCCAGGACGAATGCGTCTCCTACGCGGGGATCGTGATCACCAGTTTCGAGAACGGTGCCGAGGTCGGCGAACGCTGGATCCCGCTCGGGGTCGATCCGTCGGAGGCCGACGACGAACAGCTCATCCAGCAGTTGCGCGAGGCGCTGATCTGGCAGGCGCGGCGGCCGCCCAAGGCCGCGGGGGAGTAGCGGGACTGGGTCTCTCACGGACTTCTGCTCAAATCCCCTTCAGCCTCACTGGGTCCGGAGGCCGTCGAAGGCGATCTTGCAGACCGCGTCCGCCAGCTCCGTCCCGGCCGAACCCCGCCGCGGCCGGTACCACTCGATCAGCGAGTTCACCATGCCGTACAGCAGCCGCGCGGTGACCGCGGGATCGATGTCGGGCCGCACGTCGCCTTCGGTTTCGGCCTGTTTCACCAGTTCCGTGACGAGCCGGTCGAATTCGCGCCGTCGCGCCAGCGCCGCGCGTTCGATCTTGGTGTTGCCGCGCACCCGCAGCAGCAGCGTCACGAACGGCAGCTGGTCGACCAGTACGAGGACACTGCCCCGCACCAGATGCTCGAGCTTCTCGATCGCCTTGCCCTCGAAGGATTCCGTCTCGGCGGCGACGGCGAACAGGCCGTTCAGCGCGCGGTCGACGGCGAGCCGCAGCAGCTCCTCCTTGCTCGGCACGTGGTGGTAGATCGCGGATTTGGTGATGCCGAGCTTGCGGGAGAGGTCCTCCATGCTGGTGCCGTCGTAGCCGCGTTCGTTGAACAGTTTGACCGCGACCTGCAGCAGCGATTCGAGGTCGTAGCCGGGGCGTCCCCGGCGGGCGGGGGTGCTCAACCGCGGTCCCGTTCGTCGAGTACGCGGCGCATCTTGCCCAGCGACCGTTCCAGGGTGTCCGGGTCGACGACCTCGACGCCGACGCTCACGCCGACCCCGTCCTTGACGCCGGCGATCAGCCTGGCGGCGGCCTCGGCGCGCTGCTCGGTGGACGCGTCCGGACGCGCTTCGACCCGCACCGTCAGGTGGTCCATCCGGCCCTTCGTCGACCGGATCAGCTGGAAATGCGGCGCGAGCGCGGGGGTCACCAGCACGACTTCCTCGATCTGCGTGGGGAAGACGTTGACGCCACGCAGGATGATCATGTCATCGCTGCGCCCGGTCACCTTCTCCATCCGCCGGTATGCCGGCCGCGCGGTGCCCGGCAGCAGGCGGGTCAGGTCGCGCGTGCGGTACCGGATGATCGGCAGCGCCTGTTTGGTGAGCGAGGTGAACAGCAGCTCACCCTCGGCGTCGGTGGGCTTCTCGGTGAACGGGTCGATCACCTCGGGGAAGAAGTGGTCCTCCCAGATGTGCAGCCCGTCCTTCGTCTCGACGCATTC
The DNA here is from genome assembly GCF_900105055.1 of Amycolatopsis lurida. Classification (NCBI taxonomy): domain Bacteria; kingdom Bacillati; phylum Actinomycetota; class Actinomycetes; order Pseudonocardiales; family Pseudonocardiaceae; genus Amycolatopsis; species Amycolatopsis lurida. Next base: position 2,261,602 of record NZ_FNTA01000004.1, on the reverse strand, counting down.
CTGTGCGACGCCGGGCCCCATCACCTCGGACAGGCCGTAGATGTCGACGGCGTCGATGCCGGCACGGTCCTCGATCTCCGCGCGCATCTGCTCGGTCCACGGCTCGGCGCCGAAGATGCCGACCTTGAGCGAGCTCGTCCGCGGGTCGACACCCTGCCGTTCGAATTCGTCGAGCAGGGTGAGCATGTACGACGGGGTGACCATGATGATCTCGGGTTTGAAGTCGGTGATGATCTGCACCTGGCGCGCGGTCATGCCGCCGGACGCCGGGATCACCGTGCAGCCGAGCTTCTCGGCGCCGTAATGCGCGCCGAGGCCGCCGGTGAACAGGCCGTATCCGTAGGCGACGTGGACCTTGTCGCCCGGCCGCCCGCCCGCGGCGCGGATCGACCGCGCCATCACCGTCGCCCAGGTGTCGATGTCTTCGGCGGTGTAGCCGACGACGGTCGGTTTCCCGGTGGTCCCGCTGGACGCGTGGATGCGGCTGACCTGCGCTTCCGGCACGGCGAACATGCCGAACGGGTAGTTGTCGCGCAGGTCCTGTTTCGTGGTGAAGGGGAACTTCGCCAGGTCTTCGAGCGCCTTGCAGTCGTCCGGGTGAACGCCCGCCTCGTCGAACTTCCGGGTGTAGAACGGCACGTTGTCGTAGGCGTGCCGCAGCGTCCACCGGAGACGCTTCAGTTGCAGCGCCTGAAGTTCGTCGATGGTCAGGTTCTCGGCGTCGTCGCTGAAGGCGGTCATCGTCATGCTTTCTCGATGGTGCGGCTGCGGCCGCGGAATTCGGCGACGACCTCCGGCCCGTCGGGGGTCTCCCGGTGCACGGTGACGTCGTAGATGCCATTGCGGCCGTAGCGGGTCCGCTCGGTGGCGGTGGCGATGAGGTGGTCGCCGAGTTTGCCGGCGGCGACGAAGGAGATCTCCGCACCGGAAGCGACCGTCACCGGCCCATGGCTGTTGCAGGCGCAGGCGAACGTCGTGTCGGCCAGCAGGAAGACGTAGCCGCCGTGGGCGATGTCGTGACCGTTGACCATCGTCTCGGTGATCCGCATGGTGGCGACGGCGTGCCCGTCGGCGGCCTCGACCAGCTCGATGCCCAGCGCGTTGGACGCCTGGTCGTCGGCGAACATCGTGTGCGCGGCGTTAGTCAAGCCAGACCCCCTGGTTACTGACCGAATGGACGGTTGTTAAAGGGTGCCGCAAGTAAAGGCGCGCTTCCGGGTGGATGTCAAGGATCCGCCGCCGTCCGGGGGTTTGCAAGACCCCGGACGCGAGCTACAGTGAATTACTGAACGGACGGTCTGTTAATCCCACCAGTGAAGGGTTCGGCCCCATGGCATTGCTGCGCAGCTACGTCTCCGGCGGATGGCACACGGCGGAAAGTGACGGAGTACCGCTGCACGACGCCTCCACCGGCGAAGAGGTCGCCCGGGTCTCGTCCGAGGGCATCGACTTCGCCGCCGCGCTGGACTACGGGCGCCGCGTCGGCGGCCCCGCGCTGCGTGAGCTGACCTTCCACCAGCGTGCCGCGCTGCTGAAGGCACTGGCCTCCCACCTGCGCGAACACCGCGAGGAGCTGTACGCGCTCTCGGCGCGCACCGGCGCGACCAAGACCGACTCGATGGTCGACATCGACGGCGGCATCGGCGTGCTGTTCGCCTACTCCAGCAAGGGCAAGCGCGAACTGCCGAACGACACCGTCTATGTCGACGGCAACGTCGAGCCGCTGAGCAAGGGCGGCACCTTCGTCGCCCAGCACATCGCCGTCCCGCTGCGCGGGGTCGCCGTCCAGATCAACGCCTTCAACTTCCCCGTCTGGGGCCCGCTGGAGAAGTTCGCGCCCGCGTTCCTCGCCGGGGTGCCGAGCCTGATCAAGCCCGCCAGTCAGACCGCTTATCTCACCGCGCGGCTGGTCGAGATCATCATCGAGTCGGGCATCCTGCCCGAGGGCACGCTGCAGTTCGTCGCGGGCAGCGTCGGCGACCTGCTCGACCACGTCACCGCACAGGACCTCGTCTCCTTCACCGGCTCCGCGTCGACGGCGCAGAAGCTGCGCGCGCACCCCGCGATCGTGCGCAACTCCGTCCGGTTCAACGCCGAGGCCGACTCGCTGAACCTGTCGATCCTCGGCCCGGACGCCAAACCCGGTACCACCGAATTCGATCTCTTCGTCAAGCAGCTGACCACCGAGATGACGGTCAAGGCCGGCCAGAAGTGCACCGCCATCCGCCGCGCGTTCGTCCCCGCGGAACTGGTGGACGACGTCGCCGAGGCCGCGAGCGCGCGGCTGGCGAAGACCACCATCGGCAACCCCACCGCCGAGGGCGTCCGGATGGGCGCCCTGGCCAGCCTGGAGCAGCGTGAAGAGGTCCGGCGGTCGCTCAAGGCGCTGCTGGACGTCGGCACGGTCGTCTTCGGTGACCCGGAGCAGGTCGAGGTCGTCGGCGCGGACGCCGAACGCGGCGCGTTCATCTCGCCGGTCCTGCTGAAGGCCGACCCGGAGCGGTCCGAGCCGCACGAGGTCGAGGCGTTCGGCCCGGTGTCGACCCTGCTGCCCTACACCTCCACCGAACAGGTCATCGAGCTCGCCGCACGCGGCGGGGGCAGTCTCGTGGGTTCCGTCGTCTCCGCGGACCAGGAGTTCGTGCGTGAGGTCGTCCTCGGCGTCGCGCCGTACCACGGCCGTCTGCTGGTGCTAGACGCCGAAGACGCCAAGGAATCCACCGGCCACGGCTCGCCGATGCCGCAGCTGGTGCACGGTGGCCCCGGCCGCGCCGGCGGCGGCGAGGAGATGGGTGGCGTCCGCGGCGTGCTGCACCACATGCAGCGCACCGCCGTCCAGGGCAGCCCGAGGGTGCTCAGCACGGTCACCGGCCGCTGGGTCGCGGGCGCGCCGAGGACCGAAGGTGACGTCCACCCGTTCCGGAAGTCCTTGGCGGAGCTGAAGATCGGCGACTCCGTCGTCGCCGGTCCGCGCACCGTCACCCAGGAAGACGTCGACCACTTCGCCGAGTTCACCGGCGACACCTTCTACGCCCACACCGACCCCGAGGCCGCGGCGGCGAACCCGCTGTTCGGCGGGATCGTGGCGCACGGGTACCTCGTGGTCTCGTTCGCGGCGGGCCTGTTCGTCTCGCCGGAACCCGGCCCGGTGCTGGCCAACTACGGCCTGGAGAACCTGCGGTTCCTCACCCCGGTCAAGGTCGGCGACTCGCTGACCGTGACCCTGACCGCCAAGCAGATCACCCCGCGCATCGACCAGGAATACGGCGAAGTCCGCTGGGACGCCGACGTGACCAACGCCGACGGCGACTCGGTCGCCAAGTACGACGTGCTCACCCTGGTCGCCAAGGAGCAGTCATGACAGCGACCCTTCCTGAGGAAGACCTCGAAAAGCACTTCGAAGCGACCATCGCGCGCGATCAGCGCATCGAGCCGCGCGACTGGGTGCCCGAGGGCTACCGCAAGACGATGATCCGGCAGATCGCGCAGCACGCGCATTCGGAGATCATCGGCATGCAGCCCGAGGGCAACTGGATCACCCGGGCGCCTTCCTTGCGGCGCAAGGCGATCCTGCTCGCGAAGGTGCAGGACGAGGCCGGGCACGGGCTGTACCTGTACTCGGCGGCCGCCACGCTCGGCGCCGACCGCGCGGATCTGACCGACAAGCTGATCAACGGCAAGCAGAAGTACTCGTCGATCTTCAACTATCCGACGCTGACCTTCGCCGACGTCGGCGTGATCGGCTGGCTGGTCGACGGCGCGGCGATCTGCAACCAGGTTCCCTTGTGCCGCAGCTCGTACGGGCCGTACGCGCGCGCCATGATCCGCATCTGCAAGGAGGAGTCCTTCCACCAGAGGCAGGGTTTCGAGCTGCTGATGACGATGATGCGCGGCACCGAGAAGCAGCGGGAAATGGTGCAGGAGGCGGTGAACCGCTGGTGGTGGCCGTCGCTGATGATGTTCGGCCCGCCGGACGCGGACTCGCCGAACACCGCGCAGTCGATGGCGTGGAAGGTCAAACGGCATACCAACGACGAGCTGCGCCAGCGTTTTGTCGACATGTCCATTCCGCAGGCCGAGGCGCTGGGCGTCACCTTCCCGGACCCGGACCTGAAGTGGAACCCCGAACGCGGGCACTACGACTTCGGCGCCGTCGACTGGGACGAGTTCAAGAACGTGTTGAAGGGCAACGGCCCCTGCAACGCCCAGCGCATCGCGCACCGGCGGCGGGCCCAGGAAGACGGCGCGTGGGTGCGGGAAGCCGCCGCCGCGCACGCAGCGAAGAAGGGTTCGTGATGAAACACGACTGGCCGTTGTACGAGGTGTTCGTCCGGGGCAAGCGCGGCCTGAACCACGTGCACGTGGGTTCGCTGCACGCCGCCGACCACGACATGGCGCTGCACCACGCGCGGGATCTCTACACCCGCCGCAACGAAGGCGTGTCGATCTGGGTCGTGCGGGCGTCGGACATCACGGCGTCCTCGCCGGACGAGAAGGACCCGTTCTTCGCGCCCAGCGGCGACAAGGTGTACCGGCACCCGACGTTCTACGACATCCCCGACAACGTCCCCCACATCTGACATGAGCTTCGACAACGCCTACGAGGCGATCACCGAGGAGAACGATTCCCGCTGGGCCTTCGGCACCGGGTTCGAGGATCCGCTGTCCGGTGTGGACACCACGGTTCCGTCCGGTGTGGACGGTGCGCGGCTGGCCGCGTACTGCCTGATGCTAGGCGACGACGCGCTGATCTTTTCGCACCGGTTGCAGGAGTGGTGCACGAACGCGCCGGAGCTCGAGGACGAGGTCGCGATCGCGAACATCGCGCTCGACCTGCTCGGACAGGCGCGGCTGCTGCTGGCCCGCGCGGGCAAGGCCGACGGCAGCGACCGCACGGAGGACTCGTACGCCTTCTTCCGAAGCGAGCAGGAGTACCGCAACGTCCGGCTCGCCGAACTCGACGGCGGGCACTTCGGGCATCTGATCGCGCGGCTGCTGGTGTTCTCGATCTGGCGTCTCGCCCTGCTTCAGCGCTTGCAGACCAGCGTGGACCCCGTGCTCGCGGCCATCGCGGACAAGGGGGTCAAGGAGGTCGCCTACCACCGCGACTACGCCGCCCAGTGGGCCGTGCGCCTCGGCGACGGCACCGAGCTGTCCCACTCGCGGATGCAGGAAGGCCTCGACGCGGTCTGGCCGTATGTCGGCGAGCTGTTCACGGCGCACGAGGTCGAGTTCGTCGAGTCGCCGTCGCTGAGGCCGGAGTTCGACGCGATCCTCGACCAGGTGCTGGCCGTCGCGAAGCTGACGCGCCCGGAAATCGGTGCCATCGCGGGGGTTTCGGGCCGGATGGGCCGTGACGGCGTGCACACCGAGCGGATGGGCTTCCTGCTGGCGACCCTGCAGAGTGTCGCCAGGGAACATCCGGACGCGACATGGTGACCGCGTACGCCGTGGCGGCCACGGTCACCGATCCGGAACTGCCGATGCTCACCCTCGCCGATCTCGGTGTGCTGCGTGAAGTGTCCGAAGAGGACGGCCGGGTGGTCGTCGCGATCACTCCGACCTATACGGGTTGCCCGGCGATGGACACCATGCGCGACGACCTCGTGCACGCGCTGACCGGCGCGGGCTACGGCGAGGTCGAAGTCCGCACGGTGCTCCAGCCGGCGTGGTCCACCGACTGGATCACCGAGGACGGCAAACGGAAACTGGCCGAAGCGGGCATCGCGCCGCCGGGCGCCGCGCCGCGCCGGACCGGACCGATCCCGCTCACGCTGAGTCCGCCGGTGTCGTCCGTGCGCTGCCCGCACTGCGGTTCCGCGGACACCGAGGAGCAGTCCCGGTTCAGCGCGACGGCGTGCAAGGCCTTGCGCCGCTGCCGGTTCTGCCTCGAACCGTTCGAACACGTCAAGGAGATCTAGTGACAGCGACCCTGCGCCGCACGGGCTTCCACACCCTCAAGGTGTCCGACGTCCAGCGTTTGTGCGACGACGCCGTCGCGGTGACCTTCGACGTTCCCGAGGACCTCGCGGACACCTTCCGGTTCAAGCCGGGACAGTCGCTGACCCTGCGCCGGGAGATCGACGGCCGCGACGAGCGCCGTTCGTACTCGATCTGCGCGCCCGCCGGCGCGGCGCCGCGGGTCGGCGTCCGCGAGGTGCCGGGCGGGCTGTTCTCGTCGTGGCTGGTGCGCGACGTGAAACCCGGCGACGAGATCGAGGTCGCTCCGCCGACCGGCAACTTCAGTCCGGACCTGGACGTTCCTGGGCATCACGTGCTGATCGCGGCCGGATCCGGGATCACGCCGGTGCTGTCGATCGCGTCCTCGCTGCTCAGCGACTCCGACGCGACGGTGACCGTGCTGTACGGCAACCGGCGCACGGACACCGTCATGTTCGCCGACGACCTCGCGGATCTCAAAGACCGTCATCCCGCCCGGCTCGAACTCGTCCACGTGCTCTCCCGGGAACCGCGCGAGGCCGAACTGTTCACCGGGCGGCTCGACGTGGAGAAGCTGCGGCGTCTGTGCACCGTGCTGATCCCGGTCGAGGACGTCGCGCACTGGTGGCTGTGCGGGCCGTTCGAGATGGTGACCGGAGCGCAGGAACTCCTGCGCTCGCTGGACGTCGCCGACGAGAAGATCCATCAGGAACTGTTCTATGTGGACACCCCGCCGGAACCGGTGCACCACATCGATCCGGCCGTCGTGGGTGCGTCCAGCGAGGTCACGCTGGTGCTCGACGGCCGGTCGACGACGATGACGCTGCCACGGAGCTCCTCGCTGCTCGACGGCGCGCAGAAGTATCGCCCGGACCTGCCGTTCGCCTGCAAGGGCGGAGTGTGCGGAACCTGCCGGGCGAAGATCTGTGACGGCACGGTGGACATGCGGCGCAACTTCGCCCTGGAGAAGGCCGAAGTCGACGCCGGTTTCGTGCTCACCTGCCAGTCGGTGCCGATCTCCGACGCCGTCACCGTGGACTTCGACGCCTGAAGTCTCGTGAGTGGTAAGGACGGTTAGAACCGTCCTTACCACTCACGAGACTAGAGCTCCAGCCGGCGGGTGATGCCGATGTCGGCGAGGAATGGCCGGTCGTGGCTCGCGACGATCAGCGTTCCCCGGTAGGCCAGGAGCGCCTCGGTGAGCCGTCGCACGCTCGCCAGGTCGAGGTTGTTCGTCGGCTCGTCGAGCAGCAGCAGCCGGGGCGTGGGCTCGGTCAGCAGCAACGTCGCCAGCGTGGCACGGAACCGTTCCCCACCGGACAGCGACGTCACCTCCCGGTCGGCCGCCTTGCCCCGGAACAGGAACCGCGCCAGCCTCGCGCGGATCTCGTTGTCCGTGAGCGACGGCGCGACCAGCCGCACATTGTCCACAATGGACAGCGAATCGTCGAGGACGTCGAGCCGTTGGGGGAGCAGCCTGGCCGGGACGAACAGTCCCACCTCACCCGACTCCGGCGGGATTTCGCCGGTGATCGTGCGGAGCAGGGTGGTCTTGCCCGAACCGTTGGGGCCGACCAGCGCGATCCGCTCGGGTCCCATGACGTGCAGGTCCACCGGCGGGCCGAAGCGGGGCACGGCGTCGATCCGGAGCACGTCCGTTCCCCTCGAGACCGTCGTTTCCGGTAGCTCGACCCGGATTTCGGCATCCTCCCGCACCAGATCCTCCGCGGCCTTCATCGCCTCGACGGCGGTTTCGAGCCTGTCGGTGTGGAGGTTCCGGTACTTGCCCGCGGCGATTTGCGCGTCCTCTTGGCGTTTGCGCATCCGCACCTTGGGTTCGCGTTTCCGGTCCCACATCTGCTGGCCGTAGCGGGCGCGCCGGGCGAGTTTGGTCCCGGCTTCGATCAGCTCCCGTTTCTGCCGCCTGACATCGGACTCCGCCGCGCGCAGGTGCCGCCGCGCCGCCTCCTGCGCGACCTCGACGGCGTGTTCGTAGTCGGTGAGGTTCCCGCCGTACAGCGTCACCTCGTGGTCGCGGACCTCCGCGATCCGGTCGACCAGGGAGAGCAGCTCGCGATCGTGCGAGACGACCACGAGGATCCCGCCCCAGCCCGCCACCTCGCGGTGCACGAGCTCGCGTGCCCGGAGGTCGAGGTTGTTCGTGGGCTCGTCGAGCAGTAGCGCGGCGGGACGGCGCAGCAGCAGGGCGGCGAGCCCGAGCAGCGTGAGCTCGCCACCGGACAGTTCGCCCACCCGCTGGTCCAGCCGGATGGCGCCCAGGCCGAGCCGGTCGAGGATCGCGTGGATGCGCTCCTCGACGTCCCAGTTGTCGCCGATGGTGACGAAGTGCGCTTCGGCGGCCGAACCGCTCTCGACGGCCCGGATAGACGCGCGGATCGCCGTGACACCGAGTACGTCGTCGACGCGGCGGCCGGTGTCCAGGACGAGATTCTGCGGCAGGTAGCCGAGCTCACCCGGTGCGGTGATCGAGCCCGAGGTGGCTCGCAGGTCGCCGGCGAGCAGCCTGAGCAGCGTGGACTTACCGGATCCGTTGGTGCCGACCAGGCCGGTGCGACCGCCGCCGATGGTGAGCGAGAGGCGTTCGAACGCCGGGGTGCCGTCGGGCCAGGTGAAGGTGACGTCGGAAAGTGTCAAGGAAGAAGACATGAGACTCCCTGCGAAGGAGGTGGGTTGAGGGCGCAGGTTCGTCTCAGAAGATCACCGCGACAGGGTAGCCCGCGGGTCGCCGCGTGGCGATCGATTTTCGCGGGGAGTGCGGGGGACTCGGGCGAAGACGGGTCGCCGTTTTCCGGCAACGAAGCGCCAGGAATGGCCTGCGGCATTCGCGGACCAGGGCGAACTCGGCCTTGCGCTTGACGCCTGGCAGTGGTCAGCAGTGCGCAGACAGGTTTTCTTGAACGCCGCCCCTGGGAATCACGGGGTCTTGCATCGCCGGATTTCGGCGATGGCACCGGTGTCGGTCTTGGTCACGTGGCTCCGATTTCCGGCAACGGAGGACCTGCCACAAGCCCCACCGTGTAGCCTCGGCGACCCGCGACCGGCGGGGGCATACTGGCGGTCGTGATCGAACGCCCTCATGTCCTGCTTTCCGCCGCGGTCTCGCTCGACGGCTACCTCGACGACGCGAGCGACACCCGGCTGGTGCTGTCCAACGAGGAGGACTGGGCCAGGGTGGACGGTCTGCGTGCGGCGTCGGACGCGATCCTCGTCGGCGCGAACACGGTTCGCGCCGACGACCCGCGGCTGCTGGTCCGCTCGCCGGAACTGGTCGCGGAACGGGTCGCGGCCTGCCGTCCGGAACAGCCGGTCAAGGTCACCCTCACGCGGAGCGGGTCACTCGATCCGACGGCGCAGTTCTTCACCGTCGGTGACGCCGAGAAGCTGGTCTACGCGCCGCCCGGCGTCGTCACCGGGGTGAAGGCGACCGTCGTCGAGCTGGTCGATCTGCGCGCGATGCTGGCCGACCTCCACACGCGGGGCGTCCGGCGGCTGATGGTGGAAGGCGGCGGCGCGATCCACACCCAGTTCCTCACCGAAGGCCTGGTCGACGAACTGCACCTGGCGATCGCGCCGTTCTTCGTCGGCGACCCACGAGCGCCCCGGTTCACCGGGCCCGGCGCGTTCCCGCGTGGGTTGACGCTGACCGGCACGACGAGGCTGGGTGACATCGCCGTACTGGAGTACCACGCGACCCCGGAACCGTCCGAAGTGGACATTCTGCGCCTGCGCGAGGCCATCGCACTGGCCGAGAACTGCCCGCCACGTACCTTCCGCGTCGGCGCCGTCATCACCGCCGCCGACGGCGAAGTCATTTCCACCGGCTACTCGGGCGACGGCGATCCCGCCAACCATGCCGAGGAAGCCGCGCTCGCCAAGCTCGAACCCCGGGATCCGAGGCTGGCGGCGGCGACGATGTACACGTCGCTGGAGCCGTGCAGCTCGCGGACGTCACATCCGCGAAGCTGCACCCAGCTCATCCTCGACGCCGGCATCCCGCGCGTCGTTTTCGCCTGGCGCGAGCCGTCGGTGTTCGTCGACTGCGTCGGCGCCGAAACGCTGGAGGCGGCCGGACGCCGGGTGATCGAGGTACCCGCCCTCGCCGCCGACGTCCGCCGCGCGAACACCCATATCCCGGGCGTTCACCTTTGAACTACTTGCAGGCGTCGCAGCAGCCGCAGCCCAGGCCGGTGCACGCCGAGCAGCAGCCGTGGCGAAGCACGACCTTCAACAGACGCTTGATCATCGCTGTCCTCCCGATCATTGACGTCCCACCGCCCTTGTCACGCTAAGTTCTGCGCATACGACAGTGGTACCGCCGGGAGTGCCATGGCGCTGCTCCAGCGGGTGACGGTCAGGATTCGAGGTCGCCTTCCAACGAGAGGTAGACTTCGCGCAGCTGAGCCAAAAGATCGGCGTCCGGCTCCGCCCAGAGCCCCCGATCGGCCGCTTCGTTCAGCCGCTCGATGATGCCGCGCAACGCCCACGGGTTGGCCTGGCGCAGGAACTCCTGGTTGACCTCGTCGAGCACGTAGGACTCGCTGAGCTTCTCGTACATCCAGTCGCCGACCACCCCGGCGGTGGCGTCGAAACCGAAGAGGTAGTCGACGGTCGCCGCGAGCTCGAAAGCTCCCTTGTAACCGTGCTTGCGCATCGCCGCCAGCCAGCGTGGATTGACCACGCGGGCGCGGAAGACGCGGGCGGTCTCCTCGCCGAGGGTGCGCGTGCGGACGGCGTCCGGGGTGGTGCTGTCGCCGACGTAGGACGCGGGAGCGGTCCCGGTCAGCGCGCGGACCGTCGCGATCATCCCGCCGTGGTACTGGAAATAGTCGTCGGAGTCGGCGATGTCGTGTTCGCGGGTGTCGGTGTTCTTGGCCGCCACCACGATCCGCTTGTACGAGTTCTCCATGTCCTCGCGCGCGGGCCTGCCGTCGAGGTCGCGGCCGTAGGCGAAGCCGCCCCAGACCGCGTAGACCTCGGCGAGATCCTTGTCGTCGCGCCAGTTCCCGGAATCCATCAGCGGCAGCAGGCCCGCGCCGTACGCGCCGGGCTTGGAGCCGAAGATCCTCGTCGTGGCACGGCGTTCGTCCCCGTGCGAGGCCAGATCCGCGCTGGTGTGCGCGCGGACGAAGTTCTGCTCGTCGGGCTCGTCGAGGTTCGCCACCAGGCGGACGGCGTCGTCCAGGAGGGTGATCACATGCGGGAAGGCGTCGCGGAAGAATCCGCTGATCCGCACGGTGACGTCGATCCGCGGGCGGCCGAGTTCGGCGAGCGGGATCGCCTCGATGCCGGTGACCCGTCGCGAAGCCTCGTCCCAGATCGGCTGGACACCCAGCAGGGCAAGGACTTCCGCCGCGTCGTCGCCCGAGGTGCGCATGGCCGACGTGCCCCATACCGAGAGGCCGACCGAACGCGGCCAGTCGCCCGTGTCCTCTTTGTAGCGGCGGAGAAGCGAGTCGGCGAGCGCCTGCCCGGTCTCCCAGGCGAGACGGCTCGGGATGGCCTTCGGGTCCACGGTGTAGAAGTTGCGGCCGGTCGGCAGCACGTTGATCAGGCCGCGCAGGGGAGAACCGCTGGGCCCGGCCGGGATGTAGCCGCCGTCGAGCGCGTGGAGCACGGCGTCGATCTCGGCGCCGGTGCCCGCCAGCCGCGGCACGATCTCGGTGGCGGCGAAGGTCAGCACGCGGGCGACCTCCTGGTGCTCCGGCACGTCGGCGACGACCTCGGCGACCGCCGCGGGAGACCAGTCCCTGGCCTCCATCGCCTCGACGAGCGATCGGGCGGTCTGCTCGATCGCGTCCACTTCGGACAGTGGAGCGTCGCTGTTCTCCTTGAGCCCCAAGGCGGAACGCAGACCGGGCACCGCGCCCTGCTTGCCGCCCCACATCTGCTGCGCCCGCAGCATCGCGAGCACGAGGTTGATCCGCGCCTCGCCTTCCGGCGCGGCGCCGAGGATGTGCAGGCCGTCGCGGATCTGCGCGTCCTTGACCTCGCACAGCCAGCCGTCGATGTGCAGCAGGAAGTCGTCGAACTCCGCGTCGTGCGGACGCTCCTCGACACCGAGGTCGTGGTCCAGTTTCGCCGCCTGGATCAGCGTCCAGATCTGCGCGCGGACGGCGGGCAGTTTGGCCGGGTCCATCGCGGCGATGTTGGCGTGCTCGTCGAGCAGCTGCTCCAGGCGGGCCATGTCGCCGTAGCTCTCGGCGCGGGCCATCGGCGGGATCAGGTGGTCGACGATCGTGGCGTGCGCACGCCGTTTCGCCTGCGCGCCCTCACCCGGGTCGTTGATCAGGAACGGGTAGATCAGCGGCAGGTTGCCCAGGACGGCGTCCGGCGCGCAGGAGTCGGAGAGACCGGCGGTCTTGCCGGGAAGCCATTCCAGCGAGCCGTGTTTGCCGAGGTGGACGACGGCGTGCGCGCCGAACTCCTCCTCCAGCCAGCGGTACGCGGCCAGGTAGTGGTGGCTCGGCGGGAGATCCGGGTTGTGGTAGATCGCCACCGGGTTCTCGCCGAAGCCGCGCGGCGGCTGGATCATCAGGATGACGTTGCCGGACTGCAGGGACGCCAGGACGATGTCCCCGTTGTCGACGTAGAGCTCGCCGGGCGCGGGGCCCCAGTGCTCCTCCATGCCCTCGCGCAGCTCCGCGGGCAGTTCGGCGAACCACGCGCGGTACTTGTCGGCCGGGACGCGGATCGGGTTGCCGGACAGCTGTTCCTCGGTGAGCCACTCCGGATCCTGGCCGCCCGCGGCGATGAGCGCGTGGATCAGCGCGTCGCCGTCCGGCTGGTCGGTGCCGGTGGGCTCGACGCCGGGGAACGGGTCTTCGCCGAGGTCGTAACCCTGATCGCGCATGCGGCGCAGCAGTTCGATCGCGGACGCGGGCGTGTCGAGACCGACGGCGTTGCCGACGCGGGAGTGCTTGGTCGGGTACGCGGATAGCATCAGCGCGATACGGCGTTCCGGCGGGGGAGTGTGGCGCAACCGGGCGTGGGCCAGCGCGATCTTCGCGACCCGGGACGCGCGCTCGGCATCCGGCACGTACTTGGGCAGGCCGTCGTCGTCGATCTCCTTGAACGAGAACGGGACGGTGATGAGCCGGCCGTCGAACTCGGGGACGGCCATCTGGTTGCCGGCGTCGAGCGGCGAGAGGCCGTCGTCGTTGGCCGACCAGGTCTCGCGATCGCTGGTCAGGCACAGGGCCTGGAGGATCGGGATGTCGAGCGCGGCCATCTCGGCGACGTCCCACGCCTCGTCGTCGCCACCCGCGCCGACCTCGGACGGCCGGGTGCCGCCGGCGGCCAGCACGGTGACCAGGAGCGCGTCGGCCTTGGCCAGCTCGGCCATCATCTCGGGCTCGCGGGTGCGCAGGGACGCGCAGTGGATCGGAAGCGCGCGACCCCCGGCGGCCTCGACGGCGTCGGAAAGGGCGTGGACGAACTCGGTGTTGCCGGAGAGATGGTGTGCCCGGTAGTAGAGGATCGCGATGACCGGACCCTCGGTGGTCTTGGGCTCGCGTTCGAGGACACCCCAGAGCGGCTGCACCGCGGGCGGCTCGAAGCCGTCACCCGTCAGAAGGAGCGTGTCGCTCAGGAAGCGATGCAGCTGGGTGAGGTTCTCCGGCCCGCCCTGCGCGAGGTACGCGTGCGCCTCCGCCGCCGTGCCCGCCGGGACCGTGGACAGCTTCATGAGCTGCGCGTCGGGCGTCTGCTCGCCACCGAGGACGACCACGTGGGCGCCGCTGGCGCGGACCGTGTCGAGTCCCTCCTGCCAGCTGCGTTCGGAACCGAGGATCCGGACGACGACGATCGGGGCGCCGTCGAGCAGGGCGGGCAGCTCGGCCAGATCGAGCCGGGCGGGGTTCGCCAGCCGGTATTCGGCCTCGCTGGAACGGGCGCTGAGCAGGTCGGTGTCCGAAGTGGACAGAAGCAGGATCACAGCAGTCCTCACTCGGGGTGTCCGCGCCCCGGGTCGTTCGGTCGCGCCGGCCGGAGTTCCTGGCTTCCCCTCCCTTGCCCAGGAGGGGTGACAGTGGCGGGACCGCCCCGGACTTTCACCGGGTTCCTCCACCTGCCGACGCGTGGGTTCTTCGGTTCACTCTCCGGTGCGGTCCGGCGGGAGTCAAGGTGATGTGCAGCCGGGGTCGAACGTGTACCCGATGTCGCGGGCGATGCGGAGGTGGCGCATGTACACGTCGACGATGGTGGAGGCGAGTCGAAGTCGTGACCCCCCACGAGGGAGAGGATCTGCTCACGAGTGAGCACCTGGGCTTGGTGGCGGATGGCCGAACTCGCGTGAGGTCTGCTCCGCGCCGGTGCCGTTCGACCTCCGCGTCGCGTGCGCAGGTCCGGCGCAGCCGGAGCCTGATCCTGATCGGCAACTCGTCGAAACGGAACGGTTTCGCTGTGTAGTCGACCGCATCGCCCTCCAGGGCGAATCGTGTGGTGTTCGCGGCACGGACAGGCCGTCGCGGGAAGACAGGTCGAGGTCGAGGACCAGCGAGTCGTGGCCGTCACCAGGGCCTGCCGCTGTCCCGTCGGACGACGTCGGGCAGGGATTTCGGTCTCGTGGTCCAGCCGGGTCCATCAGTGCCTGCTTCAGAGCCGGGTGGATGATCGGGACCTTGGTCAGGTCTGTGCTCATCACCAACACCACGGCATCGGATCTCCGGGGCTTGATCGTCGCGGTGGGAACGTCATCCGCCATGCCGGCTGCTGCCTTCCATCGCGATCGTCTTGGGTGATCGATCACGCGGCGGCATCGCATCGAGGGAAGGAGCGGCAGGTGGTGACGGGCTCCTTCACGTGCGTCCGGGCGTGGGCATGCCGAGGGGCCCGTCGCCGGTGTGGCCGACGGGCTCCTCGGGGCTCAGACGTGGTGCAGGGTGTTGCGGCGAGGTTGTCGGAGCGGATCTCGGTATTGGGGTGGGATGAATTCCGGTAACCCATCAGCGGCCATGCGGACTTCCCAGTCACCGTGATGGATCAACCGGTGATGAAATCCGCAGAGCAGCACCAGATTCCGAAGATCCGTCGGGCCGCCGTCTGCCCAGTGATGAATGTGGTGAGCGTGGCAATTCTTGGGTTTCCGGTGACAGCCCGGGAAGGCGCAGCCGCCGTCGCGGATGTTCAACGCCCGGCGTTGGCCCGGGGTGACGAACCGTCTGAGTCGTCCCACATCGAGGGGCTCTCCGGCAGCGCTCAGCACGACCGGCAGCATCAGGCAGTCACAGGCAGCGAGGCGGGCTTCCCTCGCGGTCATCGTCCCGACGAAATCCAGGCACGCGGTCCCGAGACCGGATTTGAGTTCGTCAAGGCCGATGGTGACGTTCACGAGGGTCCGGTAGCCGCTGGTGCCGGGCTGGTCGGGGCAGGCGATGGCCAGGTCGAGGAGGTCGACCC
The DNA here is from genome assembly GCF_900105055.1 of Amycolatopsis lurida. Classification (NCBI taxonomy): domain Bacteria; kingdom Bacillati; phylum Actinomycetota; class Actinomycetes; order Pseudonocardiales; family Pseudonocardiaceae; genus Amycolatopsis; species Amycolatopsis lurida. The sequence goes on along the minus strand of NZ_FNTA01000004.1, from coordinate 2,246,245 downwards.
AGGCGTCACCCATGCGCTCGCATTTCATCCGCAGATCCGCCTGGCCGAACTCGTCCACCGGCCGTGGCTGGGCGTAGGCCTCCAGGGCGGCGGCGGTGCGGGCACCGGTCTCGTCATCGAGCAACCCGGTGAGTTTCCAGAATCCGTCTTTGCGGCGCTCCAGGGTGATTTCCCGGCGCGGCTCCTTGGGCTCAGGGTCTTTCGGCTCGTTCCCGTCCGGGTCCAGCAAGGCGAGCAGGTTCGCTTCAGCGTCCGCCAACTGGCGAGGGCCAGCGTCCCGGGCAAGGGTGGCGAGAATCTTCTCTGCATTCTCGCGGTCCTCAGTGGAGGTGTCGGCGGGGAGTCTCTTCAGAATCTCCAGGATCTGATCGATCCGCTCGTCCCCGACCAACCCCTCGGCAGCGGCCGCGGCAGTGGCAGGCAGCGCGGCCGGAACTTCAGTGCCGTCCAACGCCCGGCTGGGATTCAGGGCGATCGCCCGCTTCACCACCGCACCCGCCTCACCGACCGACAACCCGGCGATATCGGCGAACCAGCTGGCCGTACGGCCATATCCGTACAAGTCCTTGACGCCCCGAGACTCGATCTCCGCCAAATACCGCCCCAGTCCGGCGGTAGCCATGCGAATCACCTGCAAAGACTGCTGCACGCCATGGGCAAGCTCCAGCTTGCCAGCGCGCCACAGCTCCTGCGGCAACTCGGGAACGAAGGTCTCGGACACCCCTCCAGAATACCGCAGTTCATCGAACATGTGTTCGTAATTTTAAGCGACGAGCGAAACGCGCGAACAACACTGAAGGGTGAATTGGACGCCGAGTCGAATCACCTTGAGCGAGCCTCCCCCTTCGCAATTAGTCGACTAATTGCGAAGGGACACACGAAGACGCCGAGAAGTGCTCCAGCCGGACTGTGCAAGCCCGAGCGCCTGATCGAGCATGCTCAAGCCGCGCCCCAAACCAGGCATGCTCCAGCTGGACTGCGCAAGCCGCGCGCCTAATCGAGCGTGCGCAAGCCGCGCGCCAAACCAGGCACGCTCAAGCCGACCGCTCCGACGAAGAGTCACCTATTCGCGGGAAAGGGGCGGTGGAGAAGATGATCTCCACCGCCACCTCGAAGAACTCCGCTATCCGCAGTGCGAGGTAGAGGCTCGGGCTGTACTCGCCGCGTTCGAGGTAGCCGATGGTCTGGTAATGCACGCCCAGCGCATCGGCGAGTTCGCGGCGGGAGATGCCCCGTTCCGCTCGCAACATCGCGATCCGGTTGTAAACGACCTCGCTCATGAACTAGCCAATTCGCTGCATCGCCTTTTCCCGTCGTTCCGCCACCGAGGACCCGGACTCGCGCCGCGCCATGCGCCGCAGGACGACCGGGGCCAGCGTCAATCCGATCACGGCCCACACCGACAGCACGCCGAGGGTCTCCCAAGGCCGCCAGGACTGCCCGATCTCGACCATCACCGTCGAGTCCGGCAGCAGCGCCGACCGCATGCCGAGGCCGAGCCAGTACATCGGGAACACCTGCCCGATTCCCTGCAGCCATTCCGGCAGCGCGGTGATCGGGTAAAAGATCCCGGAGATCGCGCCGATACCCAGTGTCGGCAGCATGATCAGGCCGATGCTGCGCGCGTTCGAGGTCAGCGAGCCGAAGATCGCGCCGATCGGCATGGTGGCGAGCAGGCCGAGCACCAGCACCCACAGCAGGCCCAGCCACGACGTCAGCCCGCCGGGCGCGATGCCGTCGAACAGGATCAGGCTGGGGATCAGTACCAGCAGTATCCCGATGACGGTGTTCACCGACACCGTGACGACCTTGCCGACGAGGTAGCCGATCATGCCGTTCGGGGTGGCCTTGGCGCGCAGGAGCGTGCCGTCTTCCCGTTCGACGGCGAGGACGCCCGCCATTCCGAGCATGCCGCTGAACACGATCGACGCGCCCAGCACGCTCGGCACGGTGGCGGCGCCGAGCGAGAACTCCGTGCCCGGCAGTTTCGCGCCGCGCATGAAGAACATGACGATGATGAAGATCGCCGGGAACAGGAAGGTGTTGAAGAGGTCTTCCCGGTTGGTCATCATCTGGCGGCCTTCGATCCAGCCGCGTCGGACGCCCAGCCGGACACTGTGCTGAATCGTGTTCATCGCGCGCCCACCGCCTCGAGGGATTCGGCCTTGCGGACCAGGGTCATGTACGTGTCTTCGAGCGACGCCCGCCGGACCTCCAGATCGCCGATGGCGTCCCCGTGCTGTTTGAACAGTTCGTGCACGTACTTCGTCGATTCCGTGGTCGAGTGCACGAACCGCTGGCCGTCCAGCGTCCAGCGCACCTCGGCCTCGCCGGCGATCTGCCTGCTCAGCGCGTCGGCCGAACCGTCGGCGACGATGCGGCCGTGGTTCAGGATCAGGATCCGGTCGGCCAGTTTCTCGGCCTCGTCGAGGTCGTGTGTGGTCAGCAGGATCGTCGTGTCGTCGTCATCGGTCAGCCGGTGCACGAGTTCGTGGAACTCGCGCCGCGCCTCCGGGTCCAGTCCGGCGGTCGGCTCGTCGAGGAACAGCAGTTCCGGGCGGCCGACGATGCCGATCGCGACGTCGAGACGGCGCCGCTGTCCGCCCGAGAGCATCCGGACCTTCTTGTCCGCGTGCTCGGTGAGGCCGACCGCGGCGACCAGTTCGTCCGGATCCCACGGCCGCTTGATGCGGTCCGTGGAATACGGCGCGTAGTAGCCGCCGAGGTGTTCCAGCAGCTCGCGCACTCGCCATTTCGCGTGGTCGCGCCAAGCCTGGAGGACGACCCCCAGCCGCGCCCTCCAGTTCTCGTCCGCGTGCGCCGGGTCGGCGCCCAGCACGCTGACCTCGCCTTCCGACCGCATCCGGAAGCCTTCGAGGATCTCGATCGTCGTGGTCTTGCCCGCGCCGTTCGGACCCAGCAGGCAGATCACCTCGCCGCGATGCGCGGTGAAGTCGACTCCGTGGAGGACGTCGTTCGTCCCGTAACGCATCCGGAGATCTTTGACGGAGATCATCACGTCTTGTGGATCTCTCATTGGTCACCCCCATCTCAGTGCTGCGATCGAATGTAGCACACCTACTACATATGATCTGAGACATACTCTTGCTCGAACGCGCCATCTACAGTGAGCGCATGTCCACGAGCGCCCGTGTCCGAGCCGACGCGTGCCCTGGTGTCTTCGCCACGCACGACGCCGCCGACGGTCCGCTCGCCCGGGTCCGGCTGCCCGGGGGTGCCATCACGGCGGCCCGGTTCGAGGCGCTCGCGGATGCCGCCGACGATCTCGGGGACGGCGCCCTCCACCTGACCTCCCGGGGGAACGTGCAGCTGCGCGGCGTCACCCGGCCAGGTCTCGCGGGCAGGCTCGCCGCGGCCGGGCTCCTGCCCTCGCCGTCGCACGAACGCGTCCGCAACATCCTCGCGTCGCCGCTGAGTGGAACCGCCCAAACTCTCGCCTCGGCGCTCGACAAGGCCCTGTGCGCCGTCCCTGAGCTGGCCGACCTCCCGGGACGTTTCCTCTTCGCCCTGGACGGCGGCCAGGGCGACGTCGCGGGGGAGGGCGCCGACGTCTGCTGGCGCGACGGAGCCGTGCTGCTCGCCGGCGAAGACACCGGCCTGCGGGTCACCGCCGAACACGCCGTCGAGACGCTGCTTGCGGTCGCGCGAGCGTTCCTTCGAAGGCGGGGAACGGCTTGGCGGGTCAGCGAACTCGACGACACGGAGCCACTGATCGAAGGCATACCAGGCCGAATCGTGGAGCCGCGGAGATTCCCGGTGAACCCCGGCCTTCCGATCGGGCGGATCGGGGAGGCGACCGGGGTCGCCCCCGTCTTCGGCAGGCTCACCTCGGCTCAGGCACGCAAGATCGCGAAGGCCGGGAACGCCGTGGTCACCCCATGGCGGTCGATCCTCGTCCTCGGCGCCGTGGAAGCGGAGCCGGGGCTGATCACCGATCCGGGTGAGCCGTCGCTCGGGATCAGCGCCTGCGTCGGACAGCCGGGCTGCGCGAAATCGCTCGCCGACGTGCGGGCCGACGCGGCGCGTGTCGGCCGGACCCCGAGGGTCCATTTCGCCGGCTGCGCACGGCGATGCGGAAAGCCCGCGCGCGAGCACGTCGACGTGCTCGCGACGGAGGACGGTTATCTGGTCGACGGGGCCTTTGTCCCGGTCGGCGAGCTGGCGAAAGCGTTGGCGGAGAAAGGACAGCAGTGATCGACTACATCCGGGACGGGGCCGAGATCTACCGGCATTCGTTCGCCACCATCCGTGAGGAGGCGGATCTCGCGATCCTCCCCGACGACGTCGCGGTGCTGGCCGTGCGGATGATCCACGCCTGCGGGATGGTCGACTTGGTCGACGATCTCCGCTACAGCCTCGACGTGGTGGAATCCGGCCGCGCCGCGCTCGAAGCGGGCGCGCCGATCTTGTGCGACGCGAACATGATCGCCTCCGGGGTGACCCGCAAACGTTTGCCTGCCGCCAACGAGGTGCTGTGCACACTGTCCGATCCGAAGGTGCCGGGGCTGGCCGAGCGGATGGGCACCACCCGGTCCGCGGCCGCGCTGGAGCTGTGGCGCGACAAGCTGCCCGGATCCGTGGTGGCGATCGGCAACGCGCCCACCGCGTTGTTCCGCCTGCTGGAACTGCTCGAAGAGGGCGTCGGTGCGCCGGCGGCGATCATCGGGGTCCCGGTGGGCTTCATCGGCGCCGCCGAGTCCAAAGTGGAGCTCGCGAAGCGGGCACCGGCCCCGTACCTGGTGGTGCACGGACGCCGCGGCGGCAGCGCCATGGCCGTCGCCGCGATCAACGCGATGGCGAGTGAGGTCGAATGAGCGGGCTCGGGAAACTCTGGGGTGTCGGGCTCGGGCCCGGCGACCCGGAACTGATGACGGTCAAGGCCGCCCGGCTGGTCGGCGAGGCCGACGTCATCGCCTATCACAGCGCGCGGCACGGCCGGAGCATCGCGCGTTCGGTCGCCGAACCGTACCTGCGGGACGGCCAGATCGAGGAGAAGCTGGTCTACCCGGTCACCACCGAGACCACCGACCATCCCGGCGGCTACGAAGGCGCGATCGCCGATTTCTACGAGCTGAGCGCGAAGCGGCTCGCCGAGCACCTCGACGCCGGACGCGACGTGGTGGTGCTCTGCGAAGGCGACCCGTTCTTCTACGGCTCCTACATGTACATGCACGAACGCCTCGCCGACCGCTACGAGGCGACCGTGGTGCCCGGCGTGACGTCGGTCAGCGCCGCGTCGTCCGTGCTCGGCCGCCCGTTGGTGCAGCGTGACGAGGTCCTCACCATCCTGCCCGGCACGCTGCCCGCGCCGGAACTCGCGCGACGCCTCGCCGACACGCAGGCCGCCGCGGTGCTCAAACTCGGGCGCACGTTCGGCAACGTCCGCGAGGCGCTGGCCGAAGCCGGGAAGCTGGACGACGCCTTCTACGTCGAACGGGCGACCTGGCAGGCGCAGCGCGTCGAGCCGTTCGCCGACGTCGATCCGGATTCGGTGCCGTACTTCTCGCTGGCGCTGCTGCCTAGCCCGGCCTACGCGTCCCGGCTCGCCGACGAACCCGAGGTCGCCAGGAAGCCGGAGACGCACACCGGTGGCGAAGTCGTGGTCGTCGGCCTCGGCCCGGCCGGTCCCGGCTGGCTGACCCCCGAAGCGACCGAGGAATTGGCCGCGGCCGAGCACGTCGTCGGCTACGGCCCGTACGTCGCGCGAGTGCCGCAGCGCGCGGGCCAGCAGCGGCACGCGTCGGGCAACCGCGTCGAGGCCGAACGCGCCGTCGAAGCGCTGGAGCTGGCCGCGAACGGTGCCAAGGTCGCGGTGGTCTCGTCCGGTGATCCCGGCGTGTTCGCGATGGCGTCGGCGGTGCTGGAGCAGGTCGCCGCCGGTCACGGCGCGGGCGCCCGCGTGCGGATCGTGCCCGGCGTGACGGCCGCGCAGGCGGCCGCGTCACGGGTCGGCGCGCCGCTGGGCCACGACTACTGCGTGCTTTCGCTGTCCGATCGGCTCAAGCCGTGGGAGATCATCGAACGACGGCTCGACGCGGCGGGTGCGGCGGATCTCGTGCTCGCGCTGTACAACCCGGCGTCCCGCACGCGGACCACGCAACTCGCCCAGGCGCGCGACGTCCTGCTCCGGCATCGCGCGCCGGAGACACCGGTGGTCGTCGCCCGCGACGTCGGCGGCCCGGAGGAGGACGTCCGTGTGGTCACCCTCGGCACGCTGGAGCCGTCGGAAGTGGACATGCGCTGCCTGCTGATCATCGGCTCGTCGAAGACCCGGGCCGAGAACGGCGTGGTCTGGACGCCGCGCACCTACGAGTGATGCCCGAGACCCGCGTTGCGGGCTTGGGCGAGCAGCACTTCCCGGTCGTCCGTGCCGGCCTTGGCGTGGATCGACGAGACGACGTTGCGCACGGTCTTGGGCGCGAGCCCCAGCCGCCGCGCGACGGCCGGGATCTCCAGTCCGCCGGCCAGGAGGCCGAGCACCTCGTGCTCGCGTGAGGTCAGCCGCGGGAACGCCCGCATCGGCTGCGAGGCGGCGAGCAAGCCGTAGAGCCGGTCCGCGGCGCGCTCGCCGAACACGACCGCGCCCCCGGCCACCCCGCGGATGAACCGGACCAGATCGTCGTGGCCCGCGCTCCGGGACAGGACGCCGCGGGCGCCCGCGAGCATCGCGGCGATCACGAGTTCGCCGTCGCCCGGCGGGGTCAGGACCAGGACGGCGGTTCCCGGCACGCGGGCGGTCACTTCGCGGGTCACGGCGAGCCCGTCGAGCGCGGGCGGGTGGACGGGCAGGACGAGGACGTCGGGGCGAAGGGCCGTGGCGTGCCAGACCGCTTCGCGTTCGTCGGGGGTGTGGGCGACCACCTCCAGTTCCGCGGACGCGGGGGGTTCGGGGACACCCGCGAAGACCACGGTCACCGTTTGGGTTCGAATCGGCACGCCATCGGTTGTAGCGCAGAACTTTTGTACAGTGTCGGGCCGTTTCCGGTGAACAATGTCCCTTCGATAACGCTTGATGTCAGTGGGTGAACCCGCGGCCGCGATAGCGGGGCCTTCGGCCGGGGCGGTTCACGCGTCCGGTTGTTTTCAAATGCGTCTGCTGCTCCGCCGACAGGCGCTTCGACGATCAGGGGGCCTGGTGCCGAGACGCGAGCGCCCGCTGGGGCCGGGCGACGACGTCGTCGTGAGCTTCGCGGCGGATCTCCGGCGACTTCGCGAGAAGGCCGGCGGGCCGACCTACCGTGAGCTTTCGAGCCGTGCGGGCTACTCGGCCGCCGCGCTCTCCGAAGCCGCCGGCGGCCGGAAACTGCCGGGGCTCGCGGTGACGGCCGCGTACGTCACCGCGTGCGGCGGCGACGTCCCGGCTTGGGAGGAGCGCTGGCGCACGGTCGCCGCGGGCCTCGCCGCGGCCGCGGGCGAACGCGACGACGCCGAGCTTCCGTACCTGGGGCTGGCCGCGTTCCAGACGGCTGACGCCGCCCGCTTCTTCGGCCGCGAGCGGCTGGTCGCCGAGCTGACCGGCAAGCTCGCGGAACGTCGGCTCGTCGGCGTCTTCGGCGCTTCGGGTTCGGGGAAATCGTCCGTCCTGCGAGCCGGATTGGCAGCGGTGAGCGAGCGTCCGGCCGTCATCCGGACGCCTGGAGCGCATCCGCTCGAAGAGGACCTCGACGCCGAGGGACGGCTGCTGATCGTCGATCAGTTCGAGGAGGTCTACACGCTCTGCCGGGACCAGGCCGAACGCGAGCAGTTCGTCGACACGCTGCTCGCGCTCTCCCGCGACGAGCACGAAACGCGGGTCGTCCTCGGTGTCCGCGCGGACTTCTACGGTCACCTCTGCCGTCACGCAGGTCTGGTCGAGGCGCTCACCGACGCGCAGGTGATGGTCGGCCCGATGACCGCCGACGAACTCCGGACCGCGATCGTCGAACCCGCCGTCCGCGCGGGCTGCCGGGTGGAGGCGGCGCTGGTCACGACGCTCGTCGCCGACGCCACCGGTCAACCCGCGATGCTCCCGCTGGTCTCGCACGCGCTGCTGGAGACCTGGCGCCGGCGCCAGGGGATCACGCTGACCAGCGCGGCCTACGAGGCGGCGGGCGGGATCCTCAACGCGATCGCGCAGACGGCGGAGGCGGTCTACACGGATCTGGAGCCGGACAGACAACGCGTCGTGCGACAGATCTTCCTTCGGCTGACCGCGCTCGGCGAAGGCACCGAAGACACGAAGCGCCGTCTCAACCGCCGCGAACTCGACGACGACCCGGCGACCACGGAGGTCCTCGAACGCCTCGCCGACGCGCGCCTGCTCGTCCTCGACCGCGACGGAGTCGAAATCGCCCACGAAGCATTGATCCGCGGCTGGCCTCGGCTGCGCGACTGGCTCGCGGAGGACCGCGAAGGGCATCGTCTGCATCGCCAGCTCGCCGAAGCGACCGAGCTGTGGGAATCGCTGGATCGCGACAAGGGCAGCCTGTACCGGGGCACGCGGCTGGGGCTCGCGGCCGAATGGGCGGAGCGGGAGCCGGAAGCGCTGAGCGCGCGCGAGCGGCAGTTCCTCCAGGCCGGGCTGGACGCCGAAGCCGAGGAGACCGCTGTCGGTCGCAAACGGACGCGGAGGCTGCGAAGACTTGTGGCGCTCCTCGGTGTCCTGCTGCTCCTGGCTGGTGTCGCCGTCGGATACGCCGTCGATGCCGGACGGACCGCCACCGACCAGCGGAACGTGGCACTCGCGCGCAAGGCCGCCGTCGACGCGAAGGCGATGCGGGACTCGAACCCGGCGCTGTCGACGCAGCTCAGCCTCGCCGCGTACCGGCTCGCGCCGATCCGGGAAACCCACGACGGCCTGCTCGCGTCCGTGGCGGCGCCGTTCGCCACCCGGATGGTCTTCGACTCCGGTGACGTCACCGTCGCGCTGAGCGGGCAGCTCATGGTCACCTCGGATTCCTACCGGGCGACGCAGGTGTGGTCGATCGCCGATTCGCGGCAGCCGGCGCTCCTGGCGACGCTGCCCGGTTCGGAGGAGGTCCGCGGGCCGCTGGCGTTCAGCCGCGACGGGCGGGCGCTCGCGACCGCCACCAGGGACCACCGGGTCCGGCTGTGGGAGCTGACCGATCCGCGGAAGCCGGTGCGGAAGGCCGACGTCACCGGTCATCGCGCGCCCCTGTTGTCCCTCGATTTCAGCGCGGACGGCCGCCGCCTCGCCACCGGCTCCGTCGACCGCACCGTCCTGCTCACCGACGTCGGCGACCTCGCTGCGCCGAAACCGCTCGGCGGCATCCCGGCCCCCGAGCTCGAACGCGCCGTGTTCAATCCCGACGGCACGATGCTCGCGGTCACGAGCACGAACTGGACGGCGGAACTCTGGGACGTCACCACACCGTCCGCGCCGCGGCGGCGCTCCGTCCTTTCCGGACACAAGGACCTCCAGCTCACCCCGGCCTGGAGCCCGGACGGGCGGCGGCTGCTCACCACCAGCTGGGACCGCACGGCGAAACTCTGGGACGTCGCCGATCCGGCGGCGCCGCGGCCGTTGTCGACGTTGACCACCCCGGCCGTGGTCTGGGCGGCCGGGTTCAGCCCGAGCGGCAGGCTGGTGGTGACCGCGGGGGACGACCAGTCCGTGCGGCTCTGGGACGTCACGGGACCGGCGAAGGAACTGCCGCCGTTGTCCGGGCACACGAACGCCATCTGGTGGGCGGGCTTCTCCCCGGACGGCAAGACCATCGTGTCCACCAGCGACGACCGGACGGTCCGGCTGCAGGACGTCGGCGAACTGGCGCTGGCTTCGAGCGCGGGCTGGAGCGCCGGCACGTTCACCGCACAGGGCCGGATCCTCGTCACCGCGGGGGACGACGTGCGGCTCTGGGCGATGGACGATCTCCGTGCCCCGCGCCAGCTCGCGAAACTCCCCGGCCCGGCCACCGTCACCGCCATCGCGCTGAGCCCGGACCGGCGAAGTCTCGCGCTCGCGACGCACGACGGGGCCGGGGTGGCCGGGAGGTTCCTGCTCCAGCGCTGGGACATCGCCGATCCCGTGGTGCCGCGGCTGTTGGCGTCGACCGAGGTGAAACCCACGTATTCGCTCGCGTTCAGCCCCGACGGGAAGACCTTCGCCTCCGGCCACGACGACGGGCCGATCCAGCTCTGGGACGTCGATGATCCCCGGCGGTTCGCCGAGCCCCGGGTCATCCCCGTCGGAGACGGCACCGTGTGGTCGCTCGCGTTCACCCCGGACGGGCGGACGCTGGTGGCGAGCCAGGGGCCCGACACGTCCGCGGTCACGCTGTGGGACGTCGCCGACCCGAAGCGGCCGGGTCTGGTGTCGACGTTGAGGCCCGACGGCGGCACTCTGTTCAAGATGGCGCTCAGCCCCGATGGGCGCACGGTCGCCGCGGGCGGCGACGACCGGAACATCTACCTGTGGGACATCGCCGATCGCGCGCACGCCGTGCGGCTGGCGAAACTGGGCGGCAATCCCGAAGGCGTGGGGCATCTCGCGTTCGGGCCGACCGGCCGGGAGCTGGCGGCGTCGGCGTTCCGGACAGTGCGCGTCCTCGACCTGGACGATCCGCGGAATCCGGTCGAAAAAGCGCAGCTCACCGGATTCGCGGCGACGGTCAACTCGCTGGCGTACCGGGAGGACGGGCAAACGCTCGCGATCGGCAGCAGCGGTGTCCAGCTGTGGCAGACGGACACGGAGCGCGTGGGCGAGGAGATCTGCCGGCTGGCGACGCAGAGGATCACGAGGGAGGAGTGGGAGAGGTATTTCCCGGGGCTCGACTACGCGCCGCCGTGCGGATGAGGGCCGCCGCGAAGGCGCCGCCGTGCGGATGAGGGCCGCCGCGAAGGCGCCGCCGTTGCAGTACATGAAGGCCCCCTTCCTTGCGCCTAAGTACAGGAAGGGGGCCTTCATGTACTCGGCGAGGTCCTTCACGGGCCGGGCTTGGGACCAGCTGCCGCCCATTACGCCACCGGCGCCCCTTGCGGTACTTCGGCAGGGTGTGAAGGTCGAGGCCTGCACGGACCTGCGGCTAATGCCGCCCGCTCTAACGACCCGTATCACTCACGAGCCAGCGCAGCGGACCCCCGGTGCCCGGGTGAAGGGGACATTCCCCGCATCCAATGTGGCGAAAGCGCCCTTCACGCCACCCGCTGCCCTCAAGAGAACAGCTCGCTGCCCTTCACGATCCCTCGCGGACCCGGGCAAACGGGCATAAAAGGCTCGGAGGCAACCTGGGGGAGATGGGCCGATCGGCCAAGAATCGAACGAAGGCAACTCCCTCCGTAATAAACATATAGCGCATAGGGGGACTTGCCACAAGACCCCGGTCATGCCTCAGACTCACTCGCCGTAGCCGCAACCTGGTGAAATGGGAGTCTGTGTCAACTCAGGGTCATGAAGAAGAGCTGCGGTCCGAACGCGAATACGTCGCCGGGCTCTACACGCGCCTGGACGCCGAACGCGCGCGGGTCAAGGGGGAGTACCAGGCGGCGCTGGGCGGAACCGGCGGGACGGCCATGGAGCGCGACGTCGAGGTGCGGGCGCTGGCCAGGGAGTCACGGCGGCTGGACGTCGTCGACAACGGCCTGTGCTTCGGCAGGCTGGACAGTCTCGCGGGGGAGACCTCGTACATCGGCCGCATCGGGCTCTTCGACGAAGAGAACGACTACGAGCCGGTGCTCCTCGACTGGCGGGCCCCCGCCGCCCGCCCGTTCTACACCGCGACGGCCGCGACACCGGAGAAGATGCGCCGTCGCCGCCAGTTCCACACGCACGGGCGCGAGCTGCTCGGCTTCACCGATGAGGTGTTCGGCCGTCCCGGCGGCGACGCGGAGGGTGACGCCGCGCTGCTCGCGGCCGTCAACGCGCCGCGTGGCGAGGGGATGCGGGACATCGTCGCGACGATCCAGTCCGAACAGGACGAGATCATCCGGCACGAGCACCCGGGCGTGCTGGTGATCGAGGGCGGGCCGGGTACCGGGAAGACCGTGGTGGCGCTGCACCGCGTCGCGTACCTGCTCTACACCCAGCGCGAGCGGATGGAACGCCACGGCGTGCTCGTGGTCGGGCCGAATCCGGCGTTCCTGCACCATATCGGCCGGGTCCTGCCGTCCTTGGGCGAGACCGACGTGGTGTTCATGACCACCGGCGATTTCGTCCCCGGCAAGCACGTCACCGCCGAGGACGGCCCGGAAGCGACGCGGCTCAAGGGTTCGCTGAAGATGCTGGACGTCCTCAAGGCCGCCGTCGCCGATCGCCAGCGGCTGCCGGAGGAGCCGGTGCTGATCGACCTCGCCGACGTCACCGTGCGGATCGACGCCGAGACCGCGGAATGGGCCAGGGACGAGGCCCGCAAGAGCGGTCTGCCGCACAACGAGGCGCGCGGGACGTTCATCGACGTCGTCACCTACGTCCTGACCGAGCGGGCGATCGCGCGGATCGGCCGAGGCTGGCTCAGCCGGGACGACCGCGACGAATGGGAGCGGCTGCGGAAGGACCTGCTCAAGGAACTGGCGGAAAGCGAGACGTTCACCACCGCGCTCGGCGAACTCTGGCCGATCCTGACGCCCGAGAGTCTGCTGGGCTCGCTCCTGTCGTCGCCGGAACGGCTTCGCGCGGCGGGTGCGGACCAGGCGTTGCTCCGCGCCGACGGGGAAGCCTGGACGGTGTCGGACATGCCGCTGCTCGACGAGCTCGTCGACCTGCTCGGCCGCGACAAGGCGGCGGACGAGGCGGCGGAGAAGGCGCTCGCGCGGGAGAAGAAGGCCGAGGCCGAGTATGCCGAAGGTGTGCTCGACACGATGAAACTCGACCGCGAGGAGATGGACGAGGACGTCATGCTGTCGGCGGAGAACCTGCTCTTCGCCGACGAACTCGCCGATCGGTTCGTCGAGCACGACACGCGCAGCCTCGTCGAACGCGCCTCCGCCGATCGCGACTGGACATATCGGCACGTCGTCGTCGACGAGGCGCAGGAACTGTCCGAAATGGACTGGCGGGTGCTGATGCGGCGCTGTCCCAGCCGGTCGTTCACCGTCGTCGGCGATCTGGCGCAGCGCCGGTCCGAGGCCGGGGCGCGATCGTGGGACGCGATGCTGAAGCCGTACGTGCCGGGCCGCTGGGTCTATCGGTCGCTGACGGTGAACTACCGCACCCCGGCGGAGATCATGGCCGTCGCGGCGTCGGTGCTCGCCGAGTTCGCGCCCGACGTCCGCGCGCCGGAGTCGGTCCGGTCCAACGGGGTCCGGCCGTGGGCCCGGCAGGTCGACGCTGATTCGCTGGCAGGCGCCATCGAGGAGTTCGTCAACGACGAAGCCGGGCATGAGGGCACCAGCGTCGTGATCGGCCCGCCCGGGGTGCCGGGCACGGTGCCGGCCTCGGAGACGAAGGGGCTCGAGTTCGACGCCGTCCTCGTCGTGGACCCGGAGCGGATCCTCGCCGACGGCCCGCGCGGTGCCGCTGAGCTCTACGTCGCACTCACGCGCGCTACGCAGCGGCTCGGCGTCCTGCACGAAGGCCCGCTGCCGGAGGCGCTGAAGGACGCTTTCCCCGCATGAGACGCGACGAAAGTGTCCTTCACCGCGACTGATGCGGTGAAGGACGCTTTCAGCCCACTAGCGCGTCGGGTCCTTGCCGTTCGGCTGCCGCGGTCCCGGACCCGGCGACCACCAGCCGGGGACGACCTTCTCGCCGTGGACGATCGTCGGGGCGATGCCCTCGGTGAACGGTTCCACCTGCAGCAGCTGGCCCCACGACTGGCTCGGCTGGCCGATCAGATAGCTGGGCACCTCGGGTTCGGCCGCGACTTCTTCGAGCCAGCCGATGGGGCCGCCGTTGGTGCTGGACGCCCAGTTCGCCTCGTCGGCGACGGCGCCGGGGGTGATCCGGTAGTCGGGCACCTTCGAGATGCCGTCGTGCGAGGTCACCGGCTGCACGCACGGGTAGACGAAGGACGCGGGCCAGTCGATGTACACCTGCTTGCCCGCGATCTTCTCGGTCAGCGTGGTGAACGTCGGCACGCGCGGCGCGGACGCGGCGATCCAGCCGTCCTCGGTGAGGTCGTTGTCGACGATGTTGATCCGCACGGACGTCGTCTCGGCGGGGAGGTCGCGCAGGTTGATCCGCGTGTCGTTCCAGCCGTTGGTCCCGGCGCCCGGCGGCAGCACGAACTGGCTGCGGACGACCTTCACGCCTTCGCTGGTGTTGACGCCATAGTCGAGGCTCACCGACGTCGGCCGCCGGGCCGCACCCGCGGTGGCGACCACGATCTGGCCGTCGGCGGGCTTCTCGGAGAGGGCGTACCAGTCGCTGCGCAGCCGTCCGGCCCGCGTTTCGGCGTCGAGGAAGCTGCTCCACATCGGGACTTCGTCGGGTTTGAACCCGTGTGGCGGCTCGGCCAGCGGGTCCTTGTCGTCGATCGCGCGGGTGTGGAACCCGGTCTGCACGCGGCCGTTGTCCTGTTCCGGATCGGGCAGCGGCGGCGGGGTCTGCCCGGCGGGCGGCTCCTCCTTCTTGACCGGCACCGTCCGCTGTTCGGACTGGGCGCGCAGGATGCTGGTCGCGGCGTCGCGTTCCACCATCACGTGATCGGAGAGGTTGCAGCTCTTGCCGAACAGATGCCCGAAGTTCGCGGCGCCGAGGCTGTAGGAACCCTGCTGGTTGTGGATCGCCCACGCCATGCTGACGAACTCGCCCGTGGCCATCAGGCCGCATACGACCACCAGCGAGAGCGAACCGAGCCGCAGCGACCGGCTCCGCCCCTCCTGCGGTCCCGCTTGCAGCCCTGGCCGGTGCGCGCGGACGTTCTCCACGAACGCGTACACCCCGGAGATCGCGGCCGCGATCAGCAGGATCGTCGACAGCGGGATCCCGCCGATCGACGGCGCCACCGCGGTCCACTGCACGCCGAGTTTCGAGACGAACCAGTACGAGTTGGGCCCGGTCGCGGCCAGCGCGCCGACCACGAGCAGCCCGGCGAGGAACGCGGCCCGGTTGCGCCTGGACCTCAGCACCGTCGAACTGGTCGCCAGCGCGGTCAAGGCCGCCATGGCCGCGCCGACCGCGGCGAACGCGCCGAAGTGGTGCGTCCACTTGGTCGGGGTCAGCGCCAGCAGCAGGAAGAACAGGGCGACCGTGCCGATCAGGCGGCGGCTGGGGCCGAGCGCGGCGCCGGGGATCCGGCCGCGGCGCAGCAGCACCACCAGGCAGGTCCCGGTGCACAGCAGCACCAGCAGCACGGGGAACCGGCGTGGCACGGAGCCGTCCGG
The DNA here is from genome assembly GCF_900105055.1 of Amycolatopsis lurida. Lineage (NCBI taxonomy): Bacteria > Bacillati > Actinomycetota > Actinomycetes > Pseudonocardiales > Pseudonocardiaceae > Amycolatopsis > Amycolatopsis lurida. The sequence goes on along the minus strand of NZ_FNTA01000004.1, from coordinate 2,230,963 downwards.
CAGGCTTTCGAACAGCAGCTGGTAGCGCGCGAGTTCCTGGAACCACGAGAGGTTCGGGCCGACCAGGGTGCGGATCCGGGTCGCTTCCTGCACGGTGGCGAAGGTCTGGTCGGCGAACACCACGACCAGCACCAGCAGCCCGGCGGCCAGCACCGGCGCGAGTACCGGCAGCCAGCCGTTCTCGGCGCGCTGGCGGACCAATTTGTACAGCGGGCGCGCGGCGACCAGGAACGGCGCTACCGCGATCAGCCCGGTCGGCGTCGCGGCCAGGGTGAACCCGGCCGCGGTCAGCCCGAGGCACAACGGCAGCAGGCGGCGGGTCACCAGCGCGCGCTCGACGGCGCAGATCGCCAGCAGCGAGCCCAGCGCGGCGACCGGTTCGGGCCGGACACCGTTGTTGAACGGCATCCACCAGACCAGGAAGACCGCGGCGGCGGCCCAGCCGGCGGCGCGGCTCGTGCGGACCTGTGTGCCCAGGCGCGGCATGACCTCGCGGCTGATCAGCAGCCAGCTCAGCACGCCGAGCAGGAACGACGGGAGCCGGATCCACGGCGGCACCGTGCTGACGTGCGCCATCAGCTGGTACACGTGGTAGAACCAGCCGAACGGCGCCTCGGCGACCCCGAACCACCGGTGGTAGTTCGTCAGGTAGCCGGTCTCTTCGGCCACTCTCGACATCGTGAGGATGTAGCCGTCGTCCGAGGTGACCGGGCCGATGAAGACCCAAGCGCCGAGCGCGATGATCACCGTCGCGTCGCGGGCGGTCAGCCGCCACCAGCCGACCGGCGCCCAGCGCGGCGCACGGCGGGCGAAGCCGGAGTCCATCCGCCACACCGCGATCAGGCAGCCGATGAACGACAGCGCCGCGATGACGCCGATGATCCACTTCCACACGGTCGGCGAAGTCTGGTAGCGGGTGTCCGGAACGACCGAGACGTGCAGGCCGGCGATCGGGTCCTTGCCCGCGTTGATCGACGAGTAGATCCCGACCAGGCGCGGCCGGACGTCGCCCTCGGCGTGGAACACCACGGTCTCGGCGACGGTCAGCGTCATCCGGTTCGCGTCCGCACGGAGCTCGATGTCGCATTTGTTCTCGGGCAGCGGCTGCTGCACGATCTGCTGCCCTTGGCTGGACGCGAGCAGCACGCCGTTGTCGATGCGCAACTGGAGGCCGACGCCCTTGCCGGCGCGCGGGTCGGTGCGGCCGTCGGGCACGGTGGAGAACAACAGCGCCTGGCCCTGCGAACGCGCGTCCAGCGACCGGACGGTCGTGCACGGCAGGTCGACGCGCAGGTCCTGAGCCCAGTACCCGGTCAAGGGCGCGTTGACGGAGCGGGTGTCGCCGCCCGTTGGCCAGACGACCTCCGCCGTGTCCTGCACCACCGGCAGGAAGGGGAAAGCCAATGCGCACAAGGCGGACAGCAACCCCAGCGTGACAGCGATCAGACGCATCGGCGCAACGCTAACGGGTCTGGTCCGAACGGCTTACGCAGGGCTGCCCTTCGCCGTGCCGCTCAACCAGGTTAGAGCGCCCTGAACTGTCGTTACGCTGGACGTTTCCGGTCGCTTCGGCCGCCGGACGACGACCACCGGGAGGCCGAGCCCGCGGGCCGCCGTGAGTTTCGACGCGGTCATCTCGCCGCCGCTGTCCTTGGTGACGAGGACCTCCACGCCGTGCCGCTCCATGAGCGCCCGCTCCTTCTCCACCGTGTACGGCCCGCGGTCGAGCAGGATTTCGTGACGGCGGGGGAGCGGCGCTTCGGGCGGGTCGACGCAGCGGATCAGGAACCAGAGATCCAGCCCGGCGAAGGCGGCGAGCCCTTGACGTCCGCTGGTGAGGAACACGCGTTCGCCGAGTGACGGCAGCAGCCGCGCGGCGTGATCGAGGTCGTCGGCCCAGTGCCAGGTGTCGCCGGGCTGTTCGGTCCACCCGGGCCTGGCGAGCCTGAGCAGCGGTGTTCCCGTTTCCCGCGCCGCGATGGCCGCGTTCGAGCCGATGCGTTCGGCGAAGGGATGCGTGGCGTCGATCACCGCGTCGACGTCGTTCTCGGTCAGCCAGCGCGCGAGACCCTCCGGGCCACCGAAGCCGCCGACGCGGGTCTCGCCGTGAGGCAGCTTCGGGCGCGCGACGCGGCCGGCGAGTGACGACACGACGTGCTCACCGCGCGCGACGAGTTCCTTCGCGAGCTCGCGTGCTTCGCCGGTGCCGCCAAGGATCAGCAGCTTCATCGGGCCACAGCCTCGCGCCACCGTTCCAGCGTGCGCAGGTTGGCGAGTGTTTCCGCCCAGGTGAGTTCGGGTGCCTGGCGGTCTTCGAGGTGGGTGGCGACGTGGTCGGCTTCGCGAGCAAAGAGGCCTTGAGTCGCTTCTACCTCGATCACCTCGGGCTCACCGCCTTCCGGCGTGAGAATGATCTGCGAGGTCTTCGGTTTGCGCATTTCGTGGATCCACGCCGGTTTCGGCACGTACAGCTGCCCTTCCGAGCCGTACACGCGGATGTGGTCGTCCTGCGTCAGCCGGAAACCGCAGGCCAGCTGCGCGAGGATCCCGCCGGGCAGCCGCAGCAGCCCGAACGCGACCTCGTCGACGCCGTTCTCGTCGAGCCTGGCCATCCCGAGCACCTCTTCGGGCTCGACGACGTCCTGCCCGGTCGCCGCCTGCGAAACCAGCCGCGCGAGTGACGTGCAGTAACAGCCGACGTCGAAGATCCCGCCACCGCCCAGCGCGGGATCGGTGAGCCGGGGTACGGCGAAGTTGTAGCTGAAGGCGACGTCCACGGCGCGGACCTCGCCGATGGCGCCGCAGGAGATCAGTTCGGCCAGCCGCCGGATCTGCGGGTGCAGCCGGTACATGAACGCCTCCATGAGGAAGACGTCGTTGGCGCGGGCGGCGTCGATGACCTTCTCCGCCTCGGCGACCGACATCGTCAGCGGTTTCTCGCACAGGATGTGCTTTCCCGCTTCGGCGGCGCGGATCGCCCATTCGCCGTGCAGCGGATGCGGCGTCGAGATGTAGATCGCGTCGACGTCCGGATCGGCGAGCAGGTCTTCGTAGGCGCCATAGCATTTCGGGATCTCGAAGCGGCTCGCGAACTCGGCCGCCCGGTCACCGGATCGCGCGGCGACGGCTTCGAGGACACCGTGTTTGCTCTCTTCGACGCCCGCCGCGAACTCGGCGGCGATGGTCCCGGCGGCCAGCAGGCCCCAGCGAAGGTTCTTCACAGCGACTCCGGTTGGTTGGCGCGATCGCGGGTGGCCGAGTACAGGAAGCTGTCGGGAAACCCTTCCGCGGCAAGGGTTTGCCCGACGAAGATCATCGCGGCGCGGCTGATCCCAGCCTCGCGGGCTTGCGCCGCGATGGTGCCCAGCGTGCCGCGCAGCACCTGCTCACCGGGCTGGCTCGCCAGCGCCACCACCGCCGCCGGGCAGTCGTCGGTGTAGAACGGCCGCAATTCGTCGACTACTTGCTCTATGCGGTTGATCGCCAGATGCAGCGCGAGCGTGGTGCCGGTGCGCGCGAAGTTCGCCAGCGTTTCCCCCGGTGGCATGGCGGTCGATCGGGCCTGCGCGCGCGTGATGACCAGGCTCTGGCCGACCTCGGGCACGGTCAGTTCGCGGTTGAGCAGCGCGGCCGCGGCGGCGAACGCGGGGACACCGGGCGTGACGTCGTAGGGAACGCCGGCCGCGTCGAGACGGCGCATCTGCTCGGCGACCGCGCTGTAGATCGACGGATCACCGGAGCAGAGCCGCGCGATCTCGTGGCCCTTGCCGTGGGCCTCGACCATGCGCTCGACGATCGCGGGCAGGGCGAGGTTCGCGGTGTCGATGAGCACCGCGCCGTCCGGGCAATGGGCGAGCAGGTCCGTGGGCGTCATGCTGCCGGGGTACAGGCAGGTCTCGCAGCGGCCGAGCAGGTCACGGCCCCGCACGGTGATGAGGTCGGCGGCGCCGGGTCCGGCTCCGATGAAGTGCACTGTCAAGGTTTGCTCCACTGCGTCACGGCTCGCGCCGGGGTCCAGCCGGTGAATCCGCCCAGCGGCGCGGCTTGTTCGACGCCGACGCGGATCAGCTCCCCGCCGTGTTCGCCGTACGCGCGGGCCAGCACCTGTTCGGATTCGAGGGTCACGCCGTGCGCGACGATCCGCGCGCCGGTCGCCAGGCAGGCGTCCAGCAGCCCGGGCACGGTCAGCCCGCCGCCGACGAAGATTGCGTGCGGCCTGGTCAGCCCATCGAGTGCGTCCGGCGCCGCGCCGATCACCACGTCGAGTTCCGGGACGCCGAGCGCGTGCGCGTTCCGGGTGATGCGGGCGGCCCGCTCGGGCGACCGCTCGATCGCGATCGCCCGGTTCGCGGGATGGATCCGGGACCACTCGATCCCGACGCTGCCCGCGCCCGCGCCGACGTCCCACAGCAGTTCACCGGGCGTCGGCGCGAGCCTGGCCAGCGCGGACGCGCGGAGGTCGCGTTTGGTGAGCTGTCCGTCGTGCTCGAAGGCGTCGTCGGGGAGGCCGGTCAGCGGCAGCGCGGGGCCGTCGGCCTCGATGGCGAACACGGTCAGCGTGCCGGGGCCGACACGCTCTTCCGGGCCGCCGAGGTCGGACAGCGCGGTGACGCGGCTCTTGCCGTAACCGCGGGCTTTGAGGAGGTCGAGCAGGTCTTCGGCGTTCGCACCGAGCACGAGGATCTTCCGGCCGGGCGTGAGCACACGGTTCACCCGGCTGATCGCGCGGCCGACGACAGTGACCACTTCGGTCTCCTCCGCCGACCAGCCGAGCTTCGCGCGGGCGAGCGTGGCCGAGGAGAGCGCGGGCAGGACCTCGACGTCGTAGCCGCGCTGGATCAGCGTCGTGCCGATGCCGGACAACAGGGGATCACCGCTGGCCAGCACGCAGACGCGGCCTTCCCGCTCGGCGAGGAAGGCGTCCAGGCCGGGAAGGAGCGGGCTCGGCCAGGGTTCGCTTTTCATCCCGGCGGGCAAGTACGCGAGCTGCCGCGGCGAGCCCACGACCACGTCGGCGCCGAGCAGTGCTTCCTTGGCCCGCTCGGACAGGCCGGGCCAGCCGTCGGCCCCGATCCCGACGACCGTCAGGGGTGATTTTTCGCGCACCTCGGTCACGGTAGATGACGGAATTCCTATGCGATGATCGGCCGGAGGTCGTCGACGACAGGGAGTGCTGTGAAGCCGTACCCGTTCACCGCCGTTGTGGGGATGCCGGATCTGCGCCTGGCGCTGGTGCTTTCCTCGATCTCGCCCGCCGTCGGCGGGGTGCTGGTGCGCGGGGAGAAGGGCACGGCGAAGTCGACGATGGTGCGCGCGCTGGCCGGTCTGCTGCCCGGCGTCGACGTGGTGGACGCGTGCCGGTTCTCCTGCGACCCCGTCGAGCCCGACCCGGCTTGCCCCGACGGCCCGCACGCCGAAGGTTCGCCCGCGCACCGCCGTCCCGCGCGGCTCGTGGAGCTGCCGGTCGGCGCGGCCGAAGACCGGGTGATCGGTTCGCTGAACCTGGAACGCGCGCTCGCGGACGGCGTCACCGATTTCCAGCCCGGTCTGCTCGCGGCCGCGCATCGCGGGCTGCTGTACGTGGACGAGGTCAACCTCCTGCACGACCACCTGGTCGACACGCTGCTCGACGCCGCCGCCATGGGGCGCGCGACCGTCGAACGCGAGGGTGTCTCGGTGTCGCACGCGGCCCGGTTCGTTCTCATCGGCACGATGAACCCCGAGGAAGGCGAACTGCGGCCGCAGTTGCTGGACCGCTTCGGGCTCACCGTCGAGGTCGCGTCCAGCCGGGATCCCGAACTGCGGGTCGAGGTCGTCCGGCGGCGGCTCGCCTACGAGGCCGATCCCGACGGTTTCGCCGGCCAGTACGCCGCGGCCGACGCCGAACTCGCCGCGGACATCGAGGCGGCGCAACGACTTCTGCCGTCGGTCAAACTCCCCGACGACGCGCTGCGGCAGATCGCGGAGGTCTGCGCGTCCTTCGAGGTCGACGGGATGCGCGCGGATATCGTGACCGCGCGGACCGCGGTCGCGCACGCCGCCTGGGCCGGGCGCACCGAGGTGACCACCGACGACGTCCGGGTCGCGGCCCGGCTCGCGCTGCCGCACCGCCGTCGCCGGAATCCCTTCGACGCGCCCGGGATCTCCGAGGAGCAGCTGGAACAGGCGCTCCAGGACGCCGAGCCGGAAGGCCCCGGTCCCGACGACGACGGCGGCCCCGGTTCCGGTGCCCCTCCTGAGGGCGGTGAGGCTCCGCCGTCGGACGGCGGCGGTCAGGAGCCGTCGGGCGGCGGCAAGAGCGGTGGTGACCAGAAACCGGTCGGGGCCGGGGAAGCCTTTCGTGCCAGGCGTTTCGAGGTGAAGGGCACCGGTGAGGGTGCCGCCGGACGGCGGTCGAGGGCGATCACCGACAACGGGCGGACCATCGGCGTCCAGCCCGCCGGGACCAGGGACGGGCATCCGCATCTGCTCGCGACCGTGCGCGCGGCCGCGCCGCATCAGCGGTCCCGCGGCCGCAGTGGCGCCGGACTCGTGGTGCGGCCCCAGGATCTCCGGTTCGCGCGGCGGGAAGGGCGCGAGGGCAACCTGGTGCTGTTCTGCGTCGACGCGTCCGGCTCGATGGGCGCGCGGCAGCGGATGCGCGAGGTCAAGACCGCCGTGCTGTCGCTGCTGCTCGACGCCTACCAGCGTCGCGACAAGGTCGGCCTGGTGACCTTCCGCGCCTCCGGTGCCGAACTCGCGCTCCCGCCGACGATCAGCGTCGACGCCGCCGCGTCCCGTTTGGACGGTCTCGCGACCGGCGGACGGACACCGCTGGCCGAAGGACTCCTTGAGGCGGCGCGGGTCCTGCGGATCGAAGCGGTCCGTGATCCGCTGCGGCGTCCGCTGCTCGTCGTCGTCACCGACGGCCGCGCGACCAGCGGCGCCGACGCCGTCCAGCGCGCGAAACAGGCCGCCGGGCTGCTGGCCGGGAACGTGACTTCGATCGTGATGGACTGCGAGAGCGGGAAAATGCGGCTCGGGCTCGCCGCGGAACTGGCCGAGCACCTTGGCGCCGAGCATGTCCCGGTCGCCGAGGTCGCCGCCGACACCCTCGCGGGCGCCGTCCGTACGCGTATCTCCGGAAAGGCGGCGTAATGCCCCAGGGCAAACCGGAAACCGTGCCGAACGACGGGCTCACCACCCGTCAGCGCCGCAACCGCCCGCTGCTCGCCGTGCACACCGGCGAGATGAAGGGCAAGTCCACGGCCGCGTTCGGGATGGCGCTGCGCGCGTGGAACCAGGGCTGGTCGATCGGCGTGTTCCAGTTCGTCAAGTCGGCGAAGTGGCGCGTCGGCGAAGAAGCCGCGTTCCGTGCCCTCGGCAAGCTGCACGACGACACCGGACAGGGCGGCCCGGTGGAGTGGCACAAAATGGGCGAAGGCTGGAGCTGGGCGCGCAAATCCGGTTCCGAGGAGGACCACGCCGAGAACGCGCGTGAGGGCTGGGCCGAGATCAAACGCCGTCTCGCCGCCGAGACCCACGACTTCTACGTCCTCGACGAGTTCAGCTACCTGCTTAAATGGGGCTGGCTCGAAGTGGACGACGTCGTCTCGACGCTGACCGCGCGTCCCGGCCACCAGCACGTGGTGATCACCGGCCGGTACGCCCCGCCCGAGCTGATCGAGGCCGCGGACCTGGTCACCGAGATGACGAAGGTGAAGCATCCGATGGACGCGGGGCAAAAGGGCCAGCGAGGCATCGAATGGTGAATCGCGTGGTCATCGCCGCGCCCGGTTCGGGGCACGGCAAGACCACGATCGCCGCGGGCCTGATGGCGGCGTTGCGCGCGCGGGGGCTGAAGGTCTCCGGGCACAAGGTCGGCCCCGACTTCATCGACCCGAGCTACCACGCCCTCGCCACCGGACGGCCCCCGCGCAACCTCGACCCGTTCCTCCAGGGTGAGGATCGGCTGATCCCGTTGCTGCGGCACGGTTCCGCCGGTGCCGACATCGCGGTCATCGAAGGCGTGATGGGCCTGTTCGACGGGGCGCTCGGCACCGAGGGGTACGCGTCGACGGCGCATGTGGCGCGGCTGCTGGACGCGCCCGTGGTGCTGGTCGTGGACGCCTCGGCCGCGTCGCGCAGTGTCGCCGCGACCGTACTCGGGTTCGCGCAGTACGACACGCGCGTCCGCCTGGCCGGCGTCATCCTGAACAAGCTGGGCTCGCAACGGCACGCGGACGAGATCGTCACCGCGCTGGAAGCGACCGGTGTCCCGCTGCTGGGAACGTTGTACCGCAACGAAGAGATCCACGCGCCGAGCCGTCACCTCGGTCTGGTCCCGGCGGCGGAGCGGGCGAGCGAGTCGGAACGACTGCTGCCGGAGCTGGCGGCATGGATCAGCGAGGGCGTGGACCTCGGTGCGATCGTGCAGGTCGCCCGGTCGGCTTCGCGGCTTTCGGGGGAGCCTTGGCGGCCTCCGTTCGCATACGACGGACGCCGTTCGGTGGTCGCCGCGGCGGCCGGTCCCGCGTTCACCTTCCGCTACACCGAGGCCGTCGAGCTGCTCGCCGCCGCCGGTGTGGACGTCGTCGACGTGGATCCGTTGCAGGACAAGGAACTTCCCGAAGGCTGCGCCGGGCTGTACTTCGGCGGCGGCTTCCCCGAGGTGCACGCCGAGGAACTGTCGGCGAACGCCCCGCTGCGGACCGCGGTCACGCGGGCCGTCGGCGACGGAATGCCCGTCGTGGCGGAGTGCGCCGGGCTGCTGTACCTGTGCCAGGACATCGACGGGACACCGATGACCGGTGTCCTCGACGCATCGGCCACCATGACGAAACGCGGGAAACTCGGCTACCGCCAGGCTTTCGCGCCCGCGGACAGCGTGCTCGCCGTCGCGGGGCAACGCGTCACCGGGCACGAATTCCACCGCACGATCATCGAACCCGGCAGCGGCCCGACCCCGGCGTGGGGCTGGGACCGCATTCCCGACGGTTTCGCTTCGGCGTCCCTGCACGCGTCGTACCTGCACGTCCATTGGGCGGGCTACCCCGAACTCGCCGAACGGTTCGCCACCGCGGTGCACGACCATGGCTGACTACGACCTCTGGCACCACGGTGATCGCGAAGTCGGCGAAGGACTCGTCGATCTGGCGGTCAACGTCCGTCTCCCCGTGCCACCCGCTTGGCTGCGCGCCAAACTGGCGGCGGCCCTCGACGATCTGGCGGCTTATCCGGACGTCACCGCCGCCACGGCCGCGGTCGCCGCCCGGCATTCGCTGCCGGAGTCCCAGGTGCTGGTGACCTCCGGCGCGGCAGAGGCGTTCACGTTGCTGGCCACGGCGTCGCGGCCGTCGCACGCCGTCGTCGTGCATCCGCAGTTCACCGAACCCGAGGCCGCTCTGCGCGCGGCAGGCCATCCCGTGCACCGGGTGCTGCTGTCCCCCGACGACGGCTTCCGGCTGGGCGACGTTCCGGAAGAAGCCGATCTGGTCTTCGTCGGGAACCCCACGAACCCGACGTCCGTGTTGCACCCGGCGGCGGACCTGCTCGCGCTGGGGCGCCCGGGGCGCCTGGTCGTCGTCGACGAGGCCTTCCTCGACGCCGTCCCCGGTGAGACCGAAAGCGTTGCGGGACAACCCGGTTTCGCCGTCCTGCGCAGCCTGACGAAGACCTGGGGGATCGCCGGCCTGCGCGCCGGATACGTACTGGCCGGCGAGTCCGTTGTGGACGGTCTGCGCGCGGTCCAGCCCCCGTGGTCGGTGTCGTCGCTCGCCGCCGTCGCCGTGGTGGCGTGCTGTCGCCCGGCGGCGCTGGAGGAAGCCGAAAAGCTGGCGGTGGCGGCGGAAGCGGACCGGGAGTACCTGGTTTCGGGTCTGACCGCGTTGGGCGTCGAAGTGCTCGGAGAGCCTCGGGGTCCTTTCGTGCTCGTACGGCTCCCCGGCGCCGACGGTGTCCGGGAACGGTTGCGGGAGAACGGTTTCGCCGTCCGGCGTGGGGACACCTTCCCGGGGCTGGACGCGCGGTACCTGCGGATCGCGGTGCGGGACCGGGAGACGGTGGATCGGTTCCTGGCGGCTTGGCAAGAAATCTCGTCACGTTCGGCGGCGTGGCTGGAAGAGTAGCCGGACAAGGCGGTCGCCGTAGAAGAACGTGATCGAGGAAAGCAGTGCGCTCTTGACTTCCCTTGCCCGTAGGGCGGCCGCACCGTCCGCGCGGAGAAGCCAGTCCTCGAGCTGAGTCGGTAGCGCGAATCGGAGCTGAAACCCGCGTTCTTCGTCCGCTGGCGTGATCACCCAGTCGCCGGCGATCTCATCTCTTCGTCCGGTCGCGATGTTCACGAGAATGTCCGAGCTTTTGCGTTCCAGGTATTCGCGGAGACGATGCGGATCATCAGGTCGCAGCACCAAGACGAACGGTGCGGGCGGAAAGCCCAAGATGAGGTCGTACCCGGAGTCGTCCGCGAGGTCGTCGGCAATACGAGCAAGCGATTCGTCAGGAAGGTGCTGGGATTCTTGAGTTGCAGGATTCAGCTCGCTCGCCCACTGCCCGCGGAGAGCGGTATGGTCAGTTCGCTCAACGCCGACATGGGCGTCGTGCCCGTCGGCGGTCCAAGTACCGAGAGCGAGTCTGAGAGCCGTCCGGACCTGGCCGCGAGGAAAGGTCGAGATACGCGATCGTTCAGCCAAAGAGTGCAGCTCACGAGCGGTTTGATCCACCGCTGCCAACAGTGAGGCGAAGGCCGGGCTCGACAGGTCGACCAACGAGATCTGCTGCGCGAGCGCGTAGTGCTGTGCGGGCCGGGTGAACCCGGACACGGAGAACAGGGCATAGCGATAGTGGTAGCGTCGCATCGGAATACGTCGAGATCCAGCGGATGCTGTTCCGTACTGTTCGTTGACGTCGTGGATTACGCCGTGAGCGTTTCGGACATCGCGAAGATCGGCTTTCGACTTGCGGTACTTGGCCTCGACGAAGATTCGGAGTGGCAGGGAGAACGGCGCGGGCCGCACTAGTTCCCCGAGGACATCAGCCTGGTGATCCGTACCTCGCCCGCGCACGAGTAGACCGTGCGCGCCACGTTTCAGGGCATCGGGATCTTGCCTCTCGGAAACGAGCAGGTGGTAGCCATTGCTGCGCAAGAGTCGCGCAAGATGTTCTTCGAGTACATGACCCCTCAGTGCGTCCAACGTAATCACGGGTAAGTCCCCTCGTCGCCCGATATGGCTCCCTGCCTCTAGCGTGGCCTCCAGCCCGCCGTGCCGGTGTAACGCTTTTGGGTGGTTCGCCGTCAGCAGCATCGGTGTGGCCGTTGGGGGCGTTGATCATCCTGCGCTATCTCTTGGCCCGGCCGAGCGTGGGCGGTCTTGCCTGCTCGTTTCGTCTTACCATCGGGCACCCGAAGTGGTTGGATGGGCCGGTGAACTTCGTGATCGGCGTCTTCGATCTCTTCGCCTACACCATCCCCGGCGCGTTGTACGTCGCGTTCTTCGGCTACCTCGGGGCGAAACTCCACATCCTGACCGCGGCGAGTATCGGTGGCGTGCCCACCGTGGTGCTGGTCGTCGTGATCGTGGTGCTGAGCTTCCTGCTGGGCTATCTGGCCTATCCGCTCGGGGAGGCGTTGGAGCGGATCGTGCCGCGCAGGCGGAACCGGGACGCGGCCCAGGATTTCGTCCGCCGGATGCCCGCCGCGAAGGACCGCCCGTTCCTGAAGGAGAACCCGCATCTCCTGCTGTGCGCGCTGCAACTGCACGACAAGGAGGTCGCGGCCGACGTCACGCGGCTGCGCGCGTCCGGGCTCATGGTGCGCAACTGCGCGCCGCCACTGTTGTTCGGCGCCATCGCCGCGATCGTCGACATCTTCGCGGGCAAGCACCCGTTCGTCGCCGCCGCCGTCGCGGTGCTGCTGCTGTTCTCGTCGCTCACTTTGGTTTCGCAGGGCCGGAAGCTCGGACTCTGGGCCGGGATGAAGACCTTCGAACTGTGCTTCTGGCTGCCGGAGATCGACGAGAAGCTGAAGACGGACACTGCCGCCTGACCGGGGCCAGTGAGGCCGCAGGCGTATCTCGCGTGCTCAGACGCGTAACTCGCGTGCTTGGAGGCGTAACACGCGAGTTACGCCTCCAAGCACGCAAGATACGTCTCTGAGCACGCGAGATACGTCGTTCAGAACGACAAAGCCAGCAATACCCCCGCGACGGCGACCTCGACGCAGCCACCGAGCACGTCCCCGGTGACCCCGCCCAGCCGCTGAACGCACCGCGCCAGCAACGCCGCCGCGGCCAGATACCCCAGTGCCACCGCGGCGAGCCCTTGCCACCACGGGAGTACCAGCGCGGCCGCGCCCGCGAGCACGGCGAACACCGCCGCGGCCGTCCACACCGGCACCGAACCGGCGACGGTCGCGCCCAGTCCTTCCGGCCGTGCCGAGGGCACGCCGCGCGTACAGCACAGCGAGAGCACCCCGCGTCCGGCGATGACCGCCGCCGCGGCGGCCGCGATCCCGTGCCCGGCCGAGATCGCCCCGGCCAGCGCGCCGGTCTGCACGAGCAGCGTCAGCACCAGGGTCGCGATCCCGGTCGGCCCGGAATCCCCGCGCCGCATGACCTCCAGCGCCCGCGCGCGGTCGTACGAAGCACCGAGCCCGTCCGCCGTGTCGGCGAGCCCGTCCAGATGAAGACCGCGGCTGCCCAGTGCCACCGCGCCCAACGCGAGCGCCGCCGACGCGAACGCGGGCAGACCGGCCGACTCACCCAGGAAGACGATCAGCGAGGCGACGGCCGCGAGCGGCACGACGGCCAGCGGGGCGAGCACCATCGCGCCGCCCGCCACCCGCCGGTCGATCACTCCCGGCGGCGGCACCCGGACGGTGGTCAGGGTGCCGACGGCCATCTTCAGCGCGTCGGCGATCAAGCCAGATCCGCCAGCAGACCCATGTCCGCGAGGATCGCCCGTGCCGCCCTCAGCGTCGGTACCGCCTGCACGGCGCCGCTGCCCTCGCCCAGCCGCAGCCCGAGGTCGAGGATCGGCTCCAGGTCGAGCGCCTTCAACGCGTACGCCTGCGACGGCTCGGTCGACCGGTGCCCGGCCAGCCACCACTGCTCGGCGCCTGGCGCGATCTCGCGGGCGACGAGCGCCGCGGCCCCGGAGAACACGCCGTCGAGGAGCACCGGCACCCCGCGAACCGCCGCCTGCACGAGAAAACCCGCCGTCGCGGCGAGACAAGCGCTGCCGAGCGCGGTCAGCACCGTGAAGGGGTCCTTCACCGCACCGGCCCTGATCAACGCGGCCTCGACGACCGCGAGCTTCCGTACCCGCCCGTCCTCGTCGATCCCGGTGCCCGTACCGACGACGTCTTCCGGCAAAAGACCGAGCAGCGAGGCGACCACGGCCGCGCAGATCGTCGTGTTGCCGATCCCCATGTCGCCGGGAACGAGCAGATCCGCGCCGTCGTCGATCTCCTCGTCCGCGATCGCCCGCCCGTGCTCGAACGCCGTCCGCGCCTCGCCCTCGGCGAGCGCGTCCTCGACGTCGATCGAACCGGAACCCCGCCGGACCTTGTGCGCGGTGACCTCGGCGGGCACGTCCGCCGCGTCCCAGTCCACCGCGATGTCGCACACCCGCACCGTCGCTCCGGCGAGCTTGGCCAGCACGCCGACGCCGCTCTTGCCTGCCAGGAACACCCGCACCATCGCCGCGGTGACCTCGCGCGGATACGCCGACATCCCGGAAACCCCGTGATCCCCGGCGAAGACGACCACGCGGACGTCGTCGAGCGGCCGCGGCGGGACCTCGCCGTGCGCCGCGCTGAGCCAGGCGGCCAGGTCTTCGAGCCGACCGAGCGAGCCCAGCGGCTTGACCAGACCGTCCAGCCTGGTGCGCGCGGCGGCTTCGGCGGCGGCGTCCAGGGTGGCGATACGCATGGTGACTCCCTACGGCAGGTCCAGCATCCGTCCGGCGACGACCAGCACGGTCCGGTCGGACACGGCGGCGACCCGGTTGTTCAACGCGCCCAGCACATCACGGAACACGCGTCCGGACACCGTCGCGGGCACCACACCGCTGCCGACCTCGTTGCTGACCGCGATCACCGGCACGTCGGCCTGCGCCCACGCCGCCAGGAAGTCCTCCAGCCGGTCGTCGAGCCGCCGTTCCCAGCCCTTGCGCTGCTCCCAGGCACCGACCTCGTCGAGCACCCGGCTGATCCACGTGCCGAGACAGTCGATGAGCAGCGGATGCGTCGCCGTGCGCAGCACCGTGGCCAGGTCAGTGGTCTCCACCGTCTTCCAGTTGCCCGGCCGCCGAGCGCGGTGCGCGGCCACCCTGGCGGCCCATTCGGGATCTTCGGCGCTCGGCGGCAGCCCGGGCGCGACGTAGGTCAGGTGCGGGTGGCGGGACGCGAGCCGCTCGGCGTGGTGTGACTTCCCAGAGCGGACGCCGCCCAGTATCAGCACCTTGCCGTCGTCGCGCGAGTAGCGGCGAAGTGCGCGCGCGAGGGTCTCCAGGACCTTCGCGAGGCGATGCGTCAGCTTGGTCATACCCCGCATTCTCGTGCACGCGCTACGGTTCGCCACGTGCCACTCCGACAAGCCGCCACCGCAGCCGGACTCGTGACCGGTTACGTCGCCGACGCCGTGTTCGGAGATCCACGCAGGAGGCATCCGGTCGCGGGCTTCGGCCGGGCCGCGCAAGCCCTCGAACAGCGGGTTTACACCGATTCGAAGGTGCGGGGCGCGGCATACACCACGGTCTGCGCGGGCACCGTCACCGGATTGGGGGTCGCGGCCCAGTTCTGGACCCGGAAGCGGCCGTTCGCGCGGTTCGCGCTCACCGCGGCGTCCACCTGGGTGGTTCTGGGCGGCAAGGGGCTCGCGGCCGAGGGCACCCGCATGGCCCGGTTGCTCGACGAAGGCGACCTGCCGGCCGCGCGGCAGCGGCTTTCGCATCTGTGCGCCCGTGACGCCACCGGGCTCGACACCGGACAACTCGCGCGGGCGACCACCGAGTCCATCGCCGAGAACACCTCCGACGCGGTCGTCGCGCCGCTCCTGTGGGGCGCGGTCGCCGGGATCCCCGGCCTGCTCGGTTACCGCGCGCTCAACACGCTCGACGCGATGGTGGGCTACCGGTCCCCGAAGTACGCCAACTTCGGCTGGGCGTCGGCGAGGACCGACGATCTGGCGAATCTGGTGCCGTCCCGGGTCGGCGCGGCACTCACGGTCGCGTCGGCGCCGCTGGCGGGCGGATTCGCCAGACCCGCGTTCCGGATCTGGCGCCGCGACGGGAAGCATCATCCGAGCCCCAACGCGGGCCAGGTCGAGGCCGCCTTCGCCGGCGCGCTCGGGATCAGGCTGGGCGGGACGAACAGCTACGGCGGACGTACCGAACGCCGCGGTGTCCTCGGCGACGGCCGCGAGCCCGAACCGGTGGACGTGCGCCGCGCGGTCCGGCTGTCGAGGGCGGTCGGTCTCGCCGCGCTCGCCGTCGCCGTGGCGGTCACGCGGTGAGCGGCCTGCTCGTCGCCGGGACGACGTCGGACGCGGGCAAGAGCCTGGTCACCGCCGCGTTGTGCCGCTGGCTCGCGCGCCGGGGCGTGCGGGTCGCGCCGTTCAAGTCCCAGAACATGTCGAACAACTCGATGGTGTGCGCCGACGGCGCCGAGATCGGCCGCGCGCAATGGCTCCAGGCGCGGGCGGCCCGCGTCGAACCCGAAGCCGCGATGAACCCGGTACTGCTGAAACCGGGGAGCGATCGCCGCAGCCATGTCGTCGCGCTCGGGAAACCGTTCGGCACGCTGGAAGCGGGGGAGTACGCCACGGGCCGGGCCGGGCTCGCCGAGATCGCCTTCGACACCTTCACTTCACTGCGAAAGCGTTTCGACGTCGTGCTGTGCGAGGGCGCGGGCAGCCCGGCCGAGATCAACCTGCGCGAAGGCGACTACGTCAACATGGGGCTGGCGCGGCGCTTCGGCCTGCCCGTGGTCGTCGTCGGCGACATCGACCGCGGCGGCGTCATGGCCGCGATGTTCGGCACCCTCGCCCTGCTGTCCGCCGAAGACCAGGCGCTGGTTTCGGGCTGGCTGGTCAACAAGTTCCGCGGTGACGTCGGCCTGCTGCGGCCGGGACTGGAGACGCTGGAAAAACTCACCGGCCGCGAGGTCTTCGGCGTGCTGCCCTGGCTCGACCAGGTATGGATCGACTCGGAGGACGCGCTCGCCGCCGCGGGCTGGGGTGCGTCGGGCGGGTCGCTCCGGGTCGCCGTCGTGCGTTTTCCCCGTGCCTCCAACGCGACCGACGTCGACGCGCTCGCCGCCGAGCCCGGGGTCTCGGTCGCGCTGACCGCAGATCCGGACACGGTCCTTTCCGCCGACGTGGTGATCCTGCCGGGTTCCCGCGCGACCGTGGACGACCTGGCGTGGCTGCGTGCGCGCGGCCTGGCGGACGCCGTGCGGACGCGGGCCGAGGCGGGACGTCCGGTGCTGGGGATCTGCGGCGGCTATCAGATGCTGGCCGCCGAGATCGAGGACGACGTCGAATCCGGCGCCGGAACGGTACCCGGTCTCGGTCTGCTGCCGACGCGCGTTTCGTTCGGCGCCGACAAGGTGCTGGCCCGGCCCTCGGGGGAATGGCGCGGGCAACCCGTGGAGGCGTACGAGATCCACCACGGCACCGTGACCTCCACCGGCCCCGCCGAGTCCTTTTTGGACGGATACCGGCTGGGTGCGGTGTGGGGCACGATGTGGCACGGAGCCTTCGAGAACGACGGTTTCCGCCGCGCCTGGCTGGGCGAGGTGGCGGACTGGTCACCGGTCGACGGGGCGCCCGGATTCGGCCTGCTCCGGGAGAGCATGCTGGACCGGCTCGCCGACGCCGTCGAGGACCATCTCGACACCGTGGGGCTCATAAATCTGATCGAGCGTGGCGCTCGGCCGGGCCTGCCCTTCGTTCCGCCCGGTGTCTGAACCGGGCTCCAGCGCGCGCAGCACCAGCCGGACCACCGACTCGCCGAACTCCTCGGAGAGCGGACCGGTCCGCAGCAGCCAGCGGTAGTAGACCGCCCCGTAGAACAGATCCACGCCCGTGTCGATGTCGGCGTCGTCGATCCTCCCCGTCCTCGCGGCGACCCTGAACCGCTCCCGCGTCGCCTCCAGCCACGGCCGCACCAGCCGCTCGTCGAGTTCCGCGGACAGCTTCGCGTCGCCCTGGATCGCGGTCAGCAACGCCCGGTAGAACGCCTCGTATCCCTTGTCCGCCAGCGGGTCCACAGTGGATCTGAGCACCGTGCGCAGATCGGCCTCCAGGTCGCCGGTGTCCGGGAAGGTCAGCTCGTCCGCCCCCTGCACCAGCGCCAGGTACGCGTCCAGCACCAGCGCGCCCTTGTCCGGCCACCAGCGGTAGATCGTCTGTTTTCCCACCCCCGCCCGCGACGCGATCGCCTCCACCGCCAGCTTCGGGTAGCCCACCTCCCCGAGCAGTTCGGTCGTCGCGGTCAGGATGGCCTGTCGAGAGCGTTCGTTACGCCGGGTCGGATCCGGGGACTTGACGTTTCCAGCCATGCCGGTACTGTAGCACCACGAGACGAGACGGTTCGTCTCGCTGAATTTCAAGGGAGCCGGACATGCGTACTTGGTTCATCACGGGCGCCGGCCGCGGTCTCGGGCGGCTCATCGCCGAGCACGCGATCGAGGCGGGGGACAACGTCGTGGGCACGGCGCGCCGCCCCGAGGTGCTCGACGATCTGGTCGCCGGGAGCGGAGGCAGACTGGTCGTCCTGCCGCTGGACGTCACGGACAGAGCCGCGGTCTTCACGACCGTCGAGAAGGCGGCCGCGGCGTTCGGACGGCTCGACGTCGTCGTCAACAACGCGGGCTTCGGCCTGATGGGCGCGGTCGAAGAGGTCGGCGAGGACGACGCGCGGGCCATCATGGAGACGAACTTCTTCGGCGCGCTGTGGGTCACCCAGGCCGTGCTCCCCGTGCTGCGGGAACAGGGCGAGGGCCGGATCCTGCAGATGTCGAGCGTGAGCGGCCTGATGGCGGTGCCCACCATGGGCCTCTACAACGCGGGCAAGTTCGCCCTCGAAGGCCTCAGCGACGCGCTCGCGCAGGAGGTCGAAGGCTTCGGCGTCCACGTGACCCTGGTCGAGCCGCGCATCTACGCCACCGACTTCATGGGCGCCAGCCTCAAGATGTCACCGATGAACCCGGCCTACGACCCGGTACGCGCGGCGCTGATGGCGAAGTACGCCGACGGCGTCCCCGGAGACCCGGTGAAGGTCGCCGAGGCCGTCCTCGAACTGGTGGCCAGCGACGCGCCGCCCCGCCGCCTGCTGCTCGGCGACGGGGACTTCGACGTCATCATGGAACTGCACCAGAGCCGCGTCGCGGAATGGCGCTCCTGGGAGCCGGTCAGCCGAGCTGCGGGCTAGTGGCTTCCTTACGCCCCAACGCCTTCTCAGCCAGGGTGCCGAAGGTCAGGCCGAGCGCCGTCCAGAGCACCACCTGCGTGCCGACCGAAG
The DNA here is from genome assembly GCF_900105055.1 of Amycolatopsis lurida. Lineage (NCBI taxonomy): Bacteria > Bacillati > Actinomycetota > Actinomycetes > Pseudonocardiales > Pseudonocardiaceae > Amycolatopsis > Amycolatopsis lurida. Next base: position 2,212,462 of record NZ_FNTA01000004.1, on the reverse strand, counting down.
CGAGCCGGAAGGTCCACAGCGTGGAGCCCGGGAATCCGTCGGGGACTTCGTCGACCGACGGCAACAGCGCCGCCGCCACCCCGATCAGCACGACGTACCCGCCCGCCGCGATCAGGCCGCCGCGCCAGGCGCCGAGCTTGTCGGCCAGCTTCCGGCCGAACGCCGCCGCGAGGATGCCGACCAGCAGCGAAAGCGCGACGAAACCGAAGTACAGCGAAGTCCGGCTCCCGATCGTGCCCGCCTGACCGACCGCGGGCGGATTCCCCGGGTATTTCAGGAACGGCACTAGGAACACGACCACGAAGGCGCCACCGGCGAGCAGAGCCGCGGTCACCCGCGGCCGCAGGGTGCCGAGGCGCCCGTAGACGAAGGCGAACGCGAGCGAGAACAGCCCGCCGACGGCGACCCCGTAAAGGCCGACGCCGGTCAGCAGGCCCACGGTGCTCTGCACGCCACGCGTGACGAGTTCCTCCTCCGCCGCTTCCCCCTCGGCGGGGGCGTGTTCGTGGGCACCCGGAGCACTGTGCGAATGAGCGGCGGTGCCTTCGAGACCGATGGCGGTATCGACCGAAGGCTCACCGAAGAAGTACGCGAAAAGGGTCGCCAGGACACCGGCGACCAGGCCCGCGAGCATGCCGCGGACCAGCAAGGTCCTCATCATGGGGCGCGTGCCGCCTAGTGACACGGGAAGGCCAGCAGGTGCCGGCCGTCGTGGACGAACTCGTGGACGTACGAGTTCGCGAACACCGACACCGCGCCCTGTTCGGCGCTGACGAAGTACAGCGTGATCAGCGAGAGGAGGATGACGAGCACCGCCCAGGGCAGGATCTCGCGGACGGGGATCCGGACGGGGACGGGTACTGCGGCTACCGCTTCGGACATGGCGGTGGGACCTCCTCGGGCTAGCGCGGCCTCTTCAGGGGTGTCACGACGGCTCCGGGTCTGGCTTCCCCGATGGCTCGGGGTCACAGTGGCGCGACCGCGCGGATTCTCACCGCGTTCCGGGTGCCGTCGTCTGGCCGGTCGAGCGTAGGTCGCCACGAAGCGTCCGGTCAATGTGACGGAACCCGATCGGCACAGGCTCGTGACGTCGCGGGCATCCACCGATCGGTTGATGGGGGATCCACCGTCGCCCACCTCAGTCGTGGCCACGCGGTTGATTCGGCGGACCCCCGCCGCGCGGCATGGTCTTCGTATGGCAATCATCGAGGTGGAAGACCTCGTCAAGCGCTACGGCGACCACACCGCGGTGAACGGGGTCGGTTTCGCCGTCGAACAAGGCGAGATCTTCGGCATTCTGGGCCCCAACGGGGCAGGCAAGACCACGACGGTCGAATGCGTCGAGGGACTCCGCGTCCCGGACGGCGGGACCATCCGGGTGTGCGGGCTCGACCCGCGACGCGAATCCGGTGAGCTGCGGCAGCTGCTTGGCGCGCAGCTGCAGGAAAGCGAGTTGCCGGACAAGCTCAAGGTCGGCGAGGCGATGGAGCTGTACCGCTCCTTCTATCGTGAACCGGCCGACTGGCGGGAACTTCTCGGCCTCCTCGACCTGACCGACAAGATCGACACCCAGTTCCGCAGGTTGTCCGGCGGGCAGAAGCAACGGCTGTCGATCGCGCTCGCGCTGATCGGCAACCCGAAGGTGGCGGTCCTCGACGAGCTCACCACCGGCCTGGACCCGCAGGCTCGCCGTGACGCATGGGGCCTGATCGAGCGAATCCGCGATCGCGGGGTCACGATCCTGCTGGTCACGCATTTCATGGAGGAAGCCGAACGACTGTGCGACCGGCTCGCGGTGATCGATTCCGGCCGCGTCGTCGCGCTCGACACCCCGGCCGGGCTGGTCGCCGGCGTCGACGACCGGCAACGCATCCGGTTCCGTCCGTCCGCCCCGCTGGACCACTTCGCGCTGACGGCGCTGCCCGAGGTCACCTCGGTCGACCGTGCGGGCGACCAGCTCGTCGTGACCGGCACCGGCAACCTGCTGCTCGCCGTCACCACCGTGCTCGCCCGCAACCAGGTCACCGCGGCAGGCCTGCGGGTCGAGCAGGCGTCGCTGGACGACGCGTTCGTCGCGCTCACCGGCCGCACCATCGACTCCTGAGGAGAACACCATGTCCGCCCTCGCCCGGCTCACCGTCGCCGAGACCAAACTCTTCTTCCGCGAGCCGATGCTCGTGTTCTTCGTGCTCGCGTTCCCGCCGCTCCTGCTCGTCGTCCTCGGCGCCTTCCCCGCGCTGCGAGAACCCAGCGCGGACCTCGGCGGCGCCAGGGCGATCACCCTGTACCTGCCGATCATCGTCGCGATGGGCCTCGCCATGTTCGCGCTGAACAGCGTGTCCCAGCTGCTCGCCACCTACCGGGAGAAAGGGGTGCTGCGGCGCCTGCGGACCACCCCGGTCAAACCGCACGTCATGCTCGGCGCGCAGCTGCTGATGTCCACGATCATGTCCGTGGCGACGATGCTGGTCGTGCTGGCCATCGGCAGGGTGCTGTACGACGTGGGCCTGCCCCGTCAGTTCTTCGCGTATCTGCTTGCCTATCTGCTGACGGCGCTGGCGATGTTCGCGATCGGCCTGCTGGTCGCTTCCGTCGCGCCGACCGGCAAGAGCGCGGGCGCGATCGGGACCCTGCTGTTCTTCCCGATCCTGTTCTTCGCCGGTCTCTGGGTGCCGCGCGCCCAGATGACCGACGTCCTGCGGACGATCAGCGACTTCACTCCGCTGGGTGCGGGCGTGCAATCATTGCAGGACGCCGCCGCCGGTCACTGGCCGCAACCACTGCAGGTGGCGGTCTTGCTGGGGTGGACGATCGTGGCAGGCGGGCTGGCCGCCCGGTACTTCCGCTGGGAGTGAGTCGTGGGCATCGAAGCGGAGCTGCGTGCGGAGTTCGACCGCTGGGAACGGGTCGAGACGAAGGTCTTCAACGTCCTTCCGTACGTCCTGCTGGCGATCGGCGTGCTCATCTCGGTGCTGCTGCCGATCTGGCGGGTGCCGGTGCACCTGCCGGCAGTGCTCACGCTTTCGGCCGGAATCCTGGCCTGGACCTTCTGGTTCCACACGCTTCATCCGGAATGGCACCGGAACGGCCCGCTGATGGGCCTGTACTACACGGGTTTGATGCTGCTGACGGCCTGCCTGGTCGCGGTCGCGCCGTGGTACGGCCTCTTCGCCTTCATCGGCTACCCCCAGGCGTTCCATTACCTGAAAGGCCGCTGGCGGTACGTCGGGGTCGCCGCCACGTCCGTGATCTCGGCGGTGGCGTACCTGGGCGGGCTGACCGGGATCCGGGACGAGAACATGTGGGCGGCGTGGGCGGCGCTCAGCGTGATCATCACCGTGCTGGCCGGGGCTTTCTCCCGGATCGCCGAGCAGTCGGACCAGCGCAACCTCAAGCAGAAGCAGGCGCTCGCCGAGCTGAACGAGGCGAACACCAGGCTGGAGGCGGCGCTGGAGGAGAACGCCGGCCTGCACGCCCAGCTGCTGGTCCAGGCCAGGGAGGCCGGGGTGCTCGACGAGCGGCAGCGGATCGCCAGGGACATTCACGACACCCTGGCGCAAGGCCTGGCAGGCATCCTCACCCAGCTCCAGGCCGCCGAGCAGACCCTGGACGAGCCCCCGGTGCTGCACCGGCACGTGACGAACGCGATGAACCTCGCGAGGGAAAGCCTGACCGAGGCACGCCGGACGGTGCACGCGGTGCAGCCGGAGCCGCTCGCCGAGGGCAGGCTCCAGGACGCGATCGGCGACGTGACCAGACGCTGGTCGGAGGTGAACCGCATCGAGGCGGTGCTGACCACCACCGGCGACCCTCGGCCGATGCACGCCGATGTCGAGGTGACGCTGCTCCGGGCCGCTCAAGAAGCACTGGCCAACGTGGCCAAGCACGCGAAGGCGGGCCGAGTCGGCCTGACCCTGTCGTACATGGAGGATCTGGTGACGCTCGACGTGCGTGACGACGGCGTGGGCTTCGAGCCCACCGCCAAGCGCGCCAACGGTTCCGCAGACGGCGGGTTCGGGCTCGCCGGTATGCGGCAGCGCGTGCAGCGCCTCGCCGGACGTCTCGACATCGAGTCGGAGCCGGGCGGGGGCACCGCGATCTCGGCGTCCGTGCCGGCGATTCCGGCCGGAGCCGAGCGGTGATCTCGCTGTTGATCGTCGACGACCATCCCGTGGTGCGCGACGGGCTGCGCGGCATGTTCAGCGCCGACCCGCGCTTCGATGTCCTCGGTGAGGCCGGGGACGGCGAGGAGGCCATCACCGCCGGGGTGAAGCTCCGGCCCGACGTGATCCTCATGGATCTGCGGATGCCCCGGATCGACGGCGTCACAGCCATCGAAGAGCTGGCGAAACGCGGGGTGACTTCGCGGATCCTCGTGCTCACCACGTACGACACGGACAGCGACGTGCTGCCTGCCATCCAGGCCGGTGCCACCGGCTACCTGCTGAAGGACGCGCCGAGGGACGAACTGTTCCGCGCGGTGGAGGCGGCCGCCCAGGGAAAGGCGATGCTCTCTCCCGCCGTCGCGACCCGGTTGATGGGGCAGATGCGGCAGCCGACCTCAGGCCCGCTCTCACACCGTGAACTGGAAGTCCTCGAACTGATCGCCCAGGGTTCGACGAACCGCGAGGCCGCGAAAAGGCTGTTCATCAGCGAAGCGACGGTGAAGACACACCTGCTGCACGTGTACGCGAAACTCGGCGTCAACGACCGGGCGGCGGCCGTGGCCACGGCGTTCTCCCAGGGGTACCTGACCCCGCGCGGCTGACGGTACGGCGACGACGGAATCCTTGCGGTCCGCGGCGGGGCGCATGCCAAAATCCAGCTATGACACCTGCGGTGGCGGCACTCGATGTCGGCGGAACGTCCATCAAGGCGGCCCTGTACGACGCGGACCTGAAAGACCTCGCCAGCCTGCGCGAGCCGACGGCGCGCGGAGCGGACGGCGAGGCGCTCGCGGACCAGGTCGCGCGGATCGTGGAAACGCTGGGCAAGCAGGCGGGGACCGGGACGCCGGACGCCGTCGGCGTGGTCATCCCCGGCATCGTCGACGAAGTCGGGCGAGTGGCCCGGTTCTCGGCGAACCTCGACTTCCGGAACGTGCCGTTCGGCGAGATGCTCGACCGCAGGCTGGGGCTGCCGTTCGCGTTCGGGCACGACGTCCGCGCCGGCGGGCTCGCGGAGTTCCGCGTCGGCGCGGGCAAAGGCTGCACCGACGCCGCCTTCATCCCGGTCGGCACCGGGATCGCGGCCGCGCTCCAGCTCGACGGAAGGCTGTACGCCGCGGGCGGGCAAGGCGGCGAGATCGGGCATATCGACGTCGGCCACCGGCTGCCGTGCGGGTGCGGCGCGACGGGATGTCTCGAGGCGATCTCCTCCGCGTCGGCCATCGCCCGCCGCTACAGCGAGCACACCGGACGGCCCGCGGACGGCGCGGAGCAGGTGGTCGACGCCGCCCGGCACGGCGACGAGGCCGCGATCTCCGTGGTCAACGACGCGCTCGAAGGGCTCGGCCACGGCATCAAGACCCTGGTCACGCTGTTGGCACCCGAAGTCGTCGTTCTCGGCGGCGGCCTGTTCACCGCGGGCGACTACGTCCTCGAACCCGTACGCGCGTGGCTGGCGGCGAACCTGCAGTTCCAGCGGATGCCCGAACTGCGGATCGCGCAGCTCGGCGACGAGGCGGGCAGGCTCGGCGCGGCGCTGCTGGCACTGGACCGGCTCAAGCCTTGACCACCCGCACGCCTTCCTCCTCGAAGGCGTGCACCCGCTCCGGATCCGCGCGGCCATCGGTGACGAGAACGTCGACGTCGGTGGTCGCGCAGATCTTCGCGAAGGCGTGACCGCCGAGTTTCCCGCTGTCGGCGAGCACGACGACCTGACGGGCGCGGGCCGCCATCAGCCGGTTCGTGCTCGCGTCCCCTTCGTGATGCGCCTGCGCGCCGTGCACCGGGTCGAAGGCGTCCACCCCGAGGAACACCAGATCCAGCGAGATCTGGTCGAGGAACAGGTGCGACAGCGGGCCGGACAGGTCGAACGACTGCTGCCGCGCGACCCCGCCGGTCACCACGATCTTGATATTGGGGCGCACGGCCAGTTCATGGGCGATGTTGAGCGCGTTCGTCACCACGGTGAGCGACGGACCGCCGGTCGGCTCGCCCATGTCCGGCCGGGTCGCGAGCGCACGGCCCACTTCGGTGCTCGTGGTGCCGCCGTTGAGGCCGACCACCATGCCGGGGTCGACCATTCTGGCCGCGGCGGCGGAAATCCGTTGCTGTTCGGGCGCGTTGCGAGCCGCCTTGTGCCGCAACGGAAGGTCGTAGGCGACGTTGCTCGCGACGGCGCCGCCGCGGGTGCGGACCACGAGATTGCGGCCCGCCAGGTGATCGAGGTCCCGGCGGATCGTCGCGGGGGAGACACCGAGTTCGCCCGCCGAAACCTCGACGTCGACCTTTTCCCGCTCTCCCACCATGTCCAATAAAGCCGTGAGTCGCTCATGCCGATTCATCTCCAGCTCCCTCCCCGAAGCCCGATGTCGCTTATCGCACCGGACAAAGTACTACGCGTCGCGATACGGGCGGCGAGAAGCGGCGGTTTCGGGACATCGGGAGGGAAAGAGCGAAAGGAGCGGGCGCCGGCCACCCCCAGTGACCGGCGTCCGCCCGGTGGCCGGCACGCCCAGGACCGGCCCGTTTCGCAGGCTATCTCCGCCGACTCCGGATCGATATCGGATTTTCGCCCGTTACGGTGACGTTCAGCGGATATTCGCCGCCCGATCAGTCCTTTCCGCCGAGCCCGCGCAGGAAGGCGAGCGACGGCATGAAGAAGTAGTCGCCGCCCTTCAGCGTCACCGCCTGCGGGATCGGATCCGCGGTCACCGTGCGCGTGCCCGCCCATTCCGTGGTGTAGACGGATTCCGGCCGCGGGCCCTGGCCGATGACCGGGTCGAGGCCTGGCGGTTTGACCCCGACGGGTGGGATCGGGAACCCCGGGTTGTTCGACCAGTTCGCCTGGGTGAACTCGAACTGGTTGTCCAGTACCGAATTGAACGCCATGAACAGCAGGCCGACACCGCCGCTCGGCCGGGCCGAGGGCGGCAGATCGGCGTTCGGGTCGTCGGCTCGTTCGCCGTAGGGCACGCCCCGCCGCGCCATCAGGTGCAGGCGTTCCTGCGGTGGCTGTTCCGCGCCTCCGCTGCCGCGCGGGTTCGTCTTCCGGATGTGGGCCTGGAAGGGGCATTTGGCGCCGGCGGCGTCACTTCCGTAGTCGAAGTTGTTCGGTACCGGACTTTCCGCGCCTTCTTCCCGTTGCGCGGTCAGCGGGGTGCCGTCTTCGAACCGGCCGACGATCATCGCGCCCGCCCGTTCCCGGTCTTCGCCGACGAGCCCCAATTGATCCGCCAGAACCTCCTCCGACTGCTTGAACCGCCGCACATTCTGCTCTAATTTACGGAAAACGAAGTAGCTGCCGAAATGCACTCCGGGATCGGGAGCGGCGTGATCCGGGACGAGTACCTGGTTCAGCGGCGCGGCCGGATCCCAGACGCTGATCCCGTCCGTTTCCGTCTTTTCCGCGTGGATGTCCTCGACCAGGAACAACGGCTGGCTCCGGCCGTCGACGTAGCCGAAATGCTCGATTCCATCACCGTTGGCGTTCACCCGCCCGAATCCGGTTTCCTCGGCGACGACGGAAACCGTCGGCGGAATCAGCGCCAGAACCTGGTTCCGGCGCGCGGTCATCGGAGCGTCCTCGGCGTCGCCGATGATGACGACCGCGTGGATCTCGTCGTGGTATCCCCCGTCGAACGTGGAGCGCGGCGGGTCGTTCAGCTTCTCGCGGGTCTCCTGCGCGCGCATGCCGCGACGGAAAGATTCGTCTTGTGGCACCTCGATTTTCAGGAACCGGTAGCCCGCCGCCGTCAACCCGGTGCCGACGTAGGGCGTCCCCTTCACCCCTTCGGCCTTGAAGCGCTCGACCTCGGTCAGGTGGGTCTTCGCGGACTTCATCAGCGGGACGAGCGACGCGAGGAACTTCATCGCGTCCGTGGCCTCCGAAAATCGGAGGAACAGTGCGGAAAAATGGTCGCGAGCGTGTGTTTTGAGGATGTTCGGCTGTAGTTCTTCGAGCATTTTCGCGGCGTCGCCGGTCGCGGTCTTCCATTCCAAAGGCATGGTCAGATCGACGGACATGGCAAGGAACCCCCTCCTTGAGAAACCCGTCCGGCGGCCCCGGCAGGTATGTGCCGGTCGCCGCCGTGCGGGTCTTACCCCTTGATACAACCGATACCGAAACCTCGCTGTCATCACCCGCAAGTACACTCTTCCGGCGGTTCTTTCACTCGAAAGGACCAAAGCGCCGATCACGCCCCGCGTTTAGTCCTCTGCTTTCGGTGGTTGCACGCGCAACTAACGCATGCAGAGGACTAAGCGCGAGAGGGCGAACATGCGTGAAGGCCCCCTTCCCTCGGCTCAGCCGAGGGAAGGGGGCCTTCACGCGCTAAAAGCGGCCTAGGTGAGAGGCCGGTCGGTCGGCGCGATCGGGGCGGGCAGCACGTCCCGCCCGGTGAGGAACGCGTCCACCCCGGCCGCGGCGGAGCGGCCTTCGGCGATCGCCCACACGATGAGCGACTGGCCGCGGCCCATGTCACCCGCCACGAACACGTTGTCGACGCTGGTCTTGAAGGACTTGTCGCGGGCGACGTTGCCGCGCTGGTCCAGTTCGACGTCGAGCGACTCCAGGAGGCCTTCCCGCTCCGGGCCGACGAAGCCCATCGCGAGCAGCACCAGCTGCGCGGGCAGTTCGCGTTCCGTTCCGGGAACCGGGACGAACTTGCCGCCCTCGTTGCGCACCTCGACCAGCTTCAGCGCGCGCACGCGCCCGTCGGCGTCGGCCACGAACTCCTGCGTGTTGACCGAGTACAGCCGCTCGCCGCCCTCTTCGTGCGCGGACGAGACGCGGTAGATCATCGGATACGTCGGCCACGGGTGCGCGTCCGACCGCGAAAGCGGCGGCTTCGGCATGATCTCCAGCTGCGTCACCGACTTCGCGCCCTGGCGGTGCGACGTCCCGACGCAGTCCGCGCCGGTGTCGCCACCGCCGATAACCACGACGTCGAGGCCCTCGGCGCTGATCGGCGAGACGTCCAGCTCACCGGCGGCGACCCGGTTGGCGTGCGGGAGGAACTCCATCGCCTGGTGGATACCGGCGTGCTCGCGGCCGGGGATCGGCAGGTCGCGCCACGCGGTCGCACCGCCGGCGAGGACCACGGCGTCGTAGGACGACTGGAGTTCCTCGACGGTGAGGTCGACGCCGACGTTCACCGAAGTCCGGAACTCCGTGCCCTCGGCCCGCATCTGGTCGAGGCGCCGGTCGAGCCGGTGCTTCTCCATCTTGAATTCGGGGATGCCGTAGCGCAGCAGCCCGCCGATCTTGTCGGCCCGCTCGAAGACCACGACGCTGTGGCCCGCACGCGTGAGCTGCTGCGCCGCGGCGAGTCCCGACGGGCCGGACCCGACCACCGCCACCTTCTTGCCGGTCTTGACGACCGGCATCTCCGGCGTGACCCAGCCTTCTTCGAAGGCCCGGTCGATGATCGAGATCTCGACCCGCTTGATGGTGACGGGATCGTCGTTGATCCCGAGCACACACGCCGTCTCGCACGGCGCCGGGCAGAGGGTCCCGGTGAACTCCGGGAAATTGTTGGTCGCGTGCAGCCGCTCGGCCGCGTCGCGCCAATCGTCACGCCAGGTCAGCGTGTTCCACTCGGGAATGAGGTTCCCGAGCGGGCAGCCCTGGTGACAGAACGGGATACCGCAGTCCATGCAGCGGCCGGCCTGCTTCTGCAGCTTCGAGGTCGCGAAGTCCTCGTACACCTCGCGCCAGTCCATCAGGCGCAGGTCGACGGGACGGCTCTTGGGCGTCTCGCGAGTGGTGGTCAGAAAGCCCTTGGGATCAGCCATGAGCTGCCTCCATGATCGCCTCGTTCACGTCACGCCCGTCACGCTCGGCCTTCGCCTGCGCCGCGAGCACGCGCTTGTAGTCCTTCGGCATGACCTTGCCGAACCGGTCGACGGCGGCGTCCCAGTCGGCGAGCAGCGCACGCGCGACCGCGGACTCCGTTTCGTCGTAATGCTTTTCGAGCGCCTCACGCAGGAAGTCCACATCGGACGAATCCAGCGGGTCGACGTCGACCATCTCCGGGTTGATCCGGTGCGCGGGCAGGTCCAGCACGTAGGCGACGCCGCCCGACATACCGGCCGCGAAGTTGCGGCCCACGCCGCCGAGCACGACGACACGGCCACCGGTCATGTACTCGCAGCCGTGGTCGCCGACGCCTTCGACGACGGCCAGCGCGCCCGAGTTGCGCACGCAGAACCGCTCGCCGACCTTGCCGCGGATGAAGATCTCGCCGCTGGTCGCGCCGTACCCGATCACGTTGCCCGCGATGATGTGCTCTTCGGCGTTGTACCGCGCCACCTTCGGCGGGCGGACGATGAGCCGTCCGCCGGAGAGACCCTTGCCGACGTAGTCGTTGCCGTCGCCGTAAAGCCGCAGCGTGATGCCCTTGGGCACGAACGCGCCGAACGACTGACCGGCGGTCCCGGTGAAGGTGACGTCGATCGTGTTGTCCGGCAGGCCTTCGCCGCCCCACCGCTTGGTGAGTTCGTGGCCGAGCATGGTGCCGACGGTCCGGTTCACGTTGCGGACCGGCAGTTCCAGCCGCACCTTGTCGCCGGACGACAGCGCGCCCTCGGCGAGCTGGATCAGCGTGTTGTCGAGCGCCTTCTCCAGCCCGTGGTCCTGCACCGTCTGCTGGTGGCGCAGCCCGGCCGGGGCCATGTCGGGCACGTGGAAGATCGGCGACAGGTCGAGCCCGGCGGCCTTCCAGTGATCGATCGCCTTGCGCTTGTCGAGCATCTCCGCGTGGCCGACGGCCTCGGCGATGGACCGGAAACCCAGCTCCGCCAGGTATTCCCGGACCTCCTGGGCGATGAACTCGAAGAAGTTCACCACGTACTCCGCCTTGCCGCTGAACTTCTCGCGCAGCTTGGGGTTCTGCGTCGCGACGCCCACCGGGCAGGTGTCGAGGTGACACACCCGCATCATGATGCAGCCGGACACCACCAGCGGAGCGGTCGCGAAACCGAACTCCTCGGCACCGAGCAGCGCGGCGATGACGACGTCACGGCCGGTCTTGAGCTGGCCGTCGGTCTGCACGACGATCCGGTCGCGCAGCCGGTTGGCCAGCAGCGTCTGCTGCGTCTCGGCGAGCCCGAGTTCCCATGGGCCACCCGCGTGCTTGATCGACGACAGCGGGGAAGCGCCCGTGCCGCCGTCGTGCCCGGAGATGAGCACGACGTCCGCGTGTGCCTTGGACACACCGGCCGCGACCGTGCCGACACCGACCTCGGACACGAGCTTCACGTGGATCCGCGCGGCCGGGTTGGCGTTCTTGAGGTCGTGGATCAGCTGGGCGAGATCCTCGATCGAGTAGATGTCGTGGTGCGGCGGCGGCGAGATCAGCCCGACCCCCGCCGTCGAGTGCCGCGTCTTCGCGATCCACGGGTACACCTTCGCGCCGGGCAGCTGGCCACCCTCGCCGGGCTTCGCGCCCTGCGCCATCTTGATCTGGATGTCGTCGGCGTTGACCAGGTACTCGCTCGTGACGCCGAACCGGCCGCTCGCGACCTGCTTGACCGCGCTGCGGCGCTCGGGGTCGTAGAGCCGTTCCGGGTCCTCGCCGCCTTCACCGGTGTTCGACTTGCCGCCGAGCCGATTCATCGCGATGGCCAGGGTTTCGTGCATCTCGGCCGAAATCGAGCCGTAGGAGATCGCGCCGGTGGCGAACCGCTTGACGATCTCGGAGACCGGCTCGACCTCCTCGATCGGCACGGCTGGCCGCTGCCCGATCTTGAAGTCGAACAGCCCGCGCAGCGTGTACAGCTTCTGAGCCTGGTCGTCGACGGCCTTCGTGTACTCCTTGAAGACCTCGTACTTCCCGGCCCGGGTGGAGTGCTGCAGTTTGAACACCGTCTGCGGGTTGAACAGATGCGGTTCACCCTCGCGGCGCCACTGGTAGTCCGAGCCGGTCTCCAGCTCGCGGTGGTTCGCGCGGAACCCATCGCGCGGGAACGCCCGGCGGTGCCGCTCGGCGACTTCCAGCGCGAGCGTGTCGAAGCCGACGCCGCCGAGCCGGGAAGTGGTGCCGGTGAAGCAGTTCTGGATGACCTCGTCGCCGAGCCCGACCGCTTCGAAGATCTGTGCGCCGGTGTAGGAGGCCACTGTGGACACTCCCATTTTCGACATCGTCTTGCGGACGCCCTTGCCCAGCGCCTTGATCAGATTCGCGGTCGCCTGCTTCGCGGTGACACCGGGGATCAGGCCCTGGTCGGCCATCTCCTCGACGGTCGCCATCGCCAGATACGGGTTCACCGCGGCGACGCCGTAGCCGATCAGCAGCGCGATGTGGTGCACCTCGCGCGCGTCGCCCGCCTCGACGATGAGGCCGACCTGCGTGCGGGTCTTCTCGCGCACCAGGTGGTGGTGCACCGCGCCGGTGAGCAGGAGCGACGGGATCCCCGCGTGGTCTTCGTCGATGCCGCGGTCCGACAGCACGATCAGCCGCGCGCCCTCGGCGATGGCCGCGGACACCTCGGCCCGGATCTCGTCGAGCCGTCGCACGAGCGCCTCGCCGCCACCGTGGACGTCGTAGGTGCCGTGCACGGTGACCGCCTGGAACTCGGGCAGGTCGCCGTCGTCGTTGACGTGCACCAGCTTCGCGAACTCGTCGTTGTCCAGCACCGGGAACGGCAGCACGATCCGGCGGCACGATTTGGCGTCGGCCTGCAGGAGGTTCGGCTCCGCGCCCAGCTGGGTGCCCAGCGAGGTGACCAGTTCCTCGCGGATCGCGTCCAGCGGCGGGTTGGTCACCTGGGCGAAGAGCTGGATGAAGTAGTCGAAGATCAGCCGCGGCCGGCTGGACAGCGACGCGATGGGGGAGTCGTTGCCCATCGAGCCGATCGGCTCCGCGCCGGTGCGGGCCATCGGCTGGAGCAGGACGTCGAGTTCCTCTTCGGTGTAGCCGAAAGCCTGCTGGCGCCGCACGAGCGCGGCGTGCGGCGGGATCTCGCGCTCACGTTCGGGAAGCCCGTCGAGCGGGAGCAGCCCGTCCTCGACCCATTCGTCGTACGGGTGCTCGGTGGCGAGCCGGTCCTTGATCTCCTCGTCCTCGACGATCCGGCCGGCGGCCGTGTCCACGAGGAACATGCGGCCCGGCTCCAACCGTCCTTTCCGGACGATCGTGGACTGCTCCAGCTCCAGCACGCCGACCTCACTGGCGAGGACGACGAGGCCGTCTTCGGTGACCCAGTACCGGGCGGGGCGCAGGCCGTTGCGGTCGAGCACCGCGCCGATCTGGGTGCCGTCGGTGAAGGAGACCAGCGCCGGGCCGTCCCACGGCTCCATCAGCGTCGAGTGGAACTCGTAGAACGCGCGGCGCGCGGGGTCCATCTCCTGATGGTTCTCCCAGGCCTCCGGGATCATCATCAGCACGGCGTGGGGCAGCGAACGGCCGCCGAGGTGGAGCAGTTCCAGCACCTCGTCGAAGGACGCCGAGTCGCTCGCGCCGCGGGTGATGATCGGGTAGATCCGCTTGAGGTCGCCCGGGATCAGGTCGGATTCGAGGAGCGCCTCACGCGCGTCCATCCAGTTCCGGTTGCCGCGCAGGGTGTTGATCTCGCCGTTGTGGGCGACGTACCGGTACGGGTGCGCCAGCGGCCACGAGGGGAAGGTGTTGGTGGAGAAGCGGGAGTGCACCAGGCCGATGGCGCTGGTGACGCGCTCGTCGGTGAGGTCGGCGAAGAACTTCTCGACCTGCGGCTCGGTGAGCATTCCTTTGTAGACGATCGTGCGGGAGGAGAGGCTCGGGAAGTACACGTCGTCTTCCACGAGCGCGTGCTCGGCGCGTTTGCGCACGACGAAGGCGGCGCGTTCCAGCGCCAGGCCCTCCAGCGCGTCGTTCCCCGCCAGGAACAGCTGGCTGAAATACGGCATGGTCTCGGCCGCGCCGGTACCGACGTGTTCCGTGTGGACGGGAAGGTCACGCCAGCCGAGGACGCGCATGCCCTCTTCGGCGGCGATGCGTTCGATGGTCGTCATCGCCCGGCCGCGGGCGTTTTCGTCCTGCGGAAGGAAAGCCGTGCCGGCGGCGTACGCGCCGGGCTCGGGAAGTTCGAAGCCGACGACCTCGCGATAGAACTCGTCGGGGACCTGGATGAGGATCCCGGCGCCGTCGCCGGTCTCCGGGTCGGCGCCGCGGGCCCCGCGATGTTCCAGGTTCCGCAGCGCGATCAGCGCTTTGGCGACGATGCCGTGATCGCGTTTACCGGAGAGATCGGCGACGAACGCGACACCGCAGGCGTCGTGCTCGAACTCCGGGTCGTACAGGCCTTCGGGGGCCTTGCTGCCCTTGTAGCTGGCATGGTGGGTCACGGCTGGCCGCCTCCCAAGGCGTCGGCGCGACCGGTACCACTCCGTTCGGGTGGTTCGGACGTGAACCAGTTAACGAAGTGGTCCGGGACCGCGATGGTCAGTCGAGAGGGAACGATCCCGCCCGCGGAAACGGGGGCAGGCCTCGTAGAGCCGCACTGCACTGGGCGGCCGATGCGCATATCGGTACTGCTGTGCACGTGGGTGCCGTCCGGCCACTGTGGTGGGCGGCTGACGGGTACACGTGTTACTCCCGGGTTCGCCGGTCTTATGACGATAGTGTGAAATCGCTGTTATCGACATACGTCGCTTGGTCGGGGTGGGAAATGCCACGCGGGCGTTGACTTCAAACATCATCTGCCCACTGGCTGGAATGAGACGTCCACTGAGTGGGGCATCGGCCCGCTGAGCTGCGTAAACGATCGCTCACCTAGTCCGAAAGTGTGATCTGGGTCGCGCAGTGGAGTGGGTTTCGCCGGTGTTGCGGTGACCCCGGGTGACCGTCGAATCGCCCGAACGGCAGAGTGCCTTGGCCGGTTTGAGAGGCTTGGCCGATGGCGGATCGTTATCTCACCGTGGCGGGCACCGGGGTTCACGAGATCGAAATCCGGCGGTCGCGGTTCCTCTGCGCGCTCGCGCCGGTCACCTCGGAAGAGGCCGCCCGTGAGGTGATCGCCGGCCGGAAGAAGGCCGATCCGGCGGCCCGGCACCACTGTCACGCGTTCGTGCTGGGCGCCGACGGGCGCACCCAGCGTTCCAGCGACGACGGGGAGCCCGCGGGCACGGCGGGCACCCCGATGCTCGAGGTGCTCCGCCGCCGGGAGCTGACCGACACGGTCGCGGTGGTGACCCGCTACTTCGGCGGGGTGCTCCTCGGGACCGGCGGCCTGATCCGCGCGTACGGACAGGCCGTCTCGGAGGCCGTCGACGTCCTCGGCGTCCGGGAGTACCGGCGGCTGCGGCTGGTGGAGGTCGTCGTCGACTACGACCGCGCCGGACGGCTGGAGAACGACATCCGCTCGTCGCCGTACCTCCTGCACGCGACCCGCTTCGAGGACGTCGCGCACTTCGACGTCGGACTCGCGCCGGGCCAGGGGGACACGTTCCGCGCCTGGCTCGCCGACCTCACCGGCGGGGAGGCCCTGGCCGAGGAGATCGGCGAAACCTGGCTGCCCACCTCGTGAGTGGTAAGGACGGTTCTAACCGTCCTTACCACTCACGAGGCCGACGCGGGTCCGCCACTCCTCCAGCGTGATGGCGTACTCGACCTCGCCCTCCTCGGTGCCGGGGATCGGGTTGTCGAAGTGCTCGTGATAGGTCCGGACGTGCCGCATCCCGATCTTCTCCATGACCCGCCGGGACCCCAGGTTCACCGCCATGGTCGCCGCCCAGATCCGCCGGGCCCCGAATTCGGTGAACCCCTTCTTCAGGAGTGCGAGCGAACCTTCGGTCGCATACCCCTTGCCCCAGGACGACCGGTTCAGCCGGTAGCCCAGTTCGGGGTCGTCCGTATGGTGATCGCGCAACGGGCGGAAATGGAACCAGCCCAGGAAATCCCCGCTCGATTTCTCGATCGCCGCCCAGAACCCGTAACCGGGGAAACGCTCGTAGTAACCGAGAAAGGCGGGAAGGTCGTGTTCTTCGATCTCCGCCCGGTCGGCTGGTTCGCCCCCGTTGAGGTAACGCATGACTTCGGGGTCGTCGTAGAGCGCGAATAGGTGGTCGACGTCGGCGCCGGTGAACTGTCGCAGCAGGAGCCGCTCGGTCTCCAGAAAGACACGCATCGGCAAAGCGTGGCGACGGCGAGCCGCTCTGGCAACCGGATTACGCGGCCGCTCCGGGGCCGGCGAGGTCGTCCAACGCGGCCGCTCCGGCCTCGGTGAGCAGAGCCGGAACGCGCTCCCCCCACCGGCCGTCTCTGGCAGGCGCCACCAGCCCGAGATGGGCGAGGCGATGCGCGGTGTGCTGGTCGCAGCAGGCGAGGCCGTCGACGAACAGGTCCGGCTCGCGGCTGCAGCTGATCTCGGCGTGGCCCTCGGCCACGGCTCTCAGGGTGGCCCGCTCACGATGGTTGAGGTCCGTCCGAAGGTCCATGGCGTGCCTCCTTTCCGTCCCGCACTGAACAGTCAAACCCATACCCCCGACAGTTTCCGTCTCCTTGGATGCGAAGTCCGGGATTTCGGGCGGACTGAAGGGCGGCGAGTCGTCCACTAAGGGGTATCACCGGGTATTCGAGGCGGAAGCGGTTCCAGTTCGGTCTTGCGCAGATGCCGGAAAATGATCGAACTGCGGAAGCCGATGATCTCCTTGCGCTTCGCCAATCGATCCACCAGGAATGCGTGGAGCTGATCGACGTCCTGTGCGGCGACGTGGATCAGGAAATCGTCGCTGCCGGCGGTGACGTAGACCGAAAGGACTTCCGGCAATTCCGCGACCGAGCGCTGGAACGAGTCGATCACCTCCCGGCTCAAGGGCCGCACCTGCGCCGAGACCATCGCCTGGACGCCGCGGTTGAGGCTCCGCAGGTCGATGTCGGCGTGATACCCGCGGATGACGCCGCGCTCCCGCAGCAGCCGGGTCCGTTCCAGACAGGTCGACGGCGCGACGCCGACCTTCCGGGCGATGTCGCGGTTCGACTGCCGCGCATCCGCCTGGAGTTCCCGGATGATCGCCGAATCAAGTTCGTCCACGCCTGCCACCTCCGCCTACCTGCCGAATAACGTTCGGCAAAACTCCTGACACCCTGTGAATCACCCTAACTTCAGCGCAAGTAGGTGACTAATTGCGCGGGAAGGGATGAGATGTCCGTACAGGAGTTGGTCGTCCGGAGGGGACGCCGGTCCGGAGTGACCACGATGGTGGCCGTGCATTCGAGCACGCTCGGCCCGGCCGTCGGCGGCTGCCGGTTCAAGGTCTATCCACGCGTCCACGACGCGATCGACGACGTGCTGCGGCTGTCCGCGGCGATGACGCGCAAATGCGCGGTCGCGGGCCTGGACTTCGGCGGCGGCAAGAGTGTCGTCGCACTCGACGCCGTGCCGACGGCCGAGCAGCGGCGCGAGATCCTGCTCGACCACGCCGACCTCATCGAGTCGCTCGGCGGCGCGTATCTCGCCGGTCCCGACGTCGGAACCGGCCCGGAGGACATGCTCGTGCTACGCGAGCGGACCCCGCACGTGTTCTGCCTTCCCCAGGAGCACGGCGGGACCGGTTCGTCGAGCGGGCCGACCGCCGTCGGCGTACTCGCCGCCCTGCGCGCGGGCGCGCTGGCTGTCTTCGGTGACGAAGGAATGCACGGCCGCAAGGTGGTGATCAGCGGATACGGCTCGGTCGGCGCCCACCTGGCCACGGACCTGGTCCAGCAGGGGGCCGAGGTCGTCGTGTCCGATGTGGACGAACGACGCCTCGCCGCGGCCCGCGAACAAGGCCTCCCCCTGGTCCGGCCGGAGGAAGTGCTCGGCATCGAGGCCGATGTCCTGATCCCGGCCGCGGTCGGCGGGGTCTTCGGCCCGGAAACCGAGGTCTCCGCTCCGCTGGTCGTCGGCCCGGCCAACAACCAGCTCACCGACGACACCGTGGCCGACGAGCTTTCCGCCCGGGGAGTTCTGTGGATCCCGGATTTCGTCGCGAGCGCCGGGGGAGTGGTCTACACGCTCGGCAGGGAAGCCCAAAACCTCACGCACGAACAGGCGATCGCCCGAGTCGAAACCCTGGAGGACACCACGCGAACGATTCTCGACGCCGCTTCGGCCAACGGCACCACACCGTTGGCCGAAGCGGACGCGCTCGCCGAAGCGAGACTCACTTCTGGTGCGGAGCCACGTACTCCTTCGCCTCGGGAGCCTCGAACAGCGGCTTGACGTAGCGGACCCCGCCCTCGGCCGACGCGTCCGGTGTCGCCGCGTACACCTGGCGTGTCGCCGGGGTGCCCGCCTTCGAGAAGTCCAGCGCCGCCACCAGGTCACCCGTGCTCGCCGACGTCGTCTGCTTCAGCGCCGCGGCGATGCCGTCCCGGGTGAGGTCCTTGTTCTCACAGGCCTTCTTGAGCACGGTGCCCCAGACCTCGCCGACCGCGTAGCCGTAGGGGATCCCGCCGTTCGGGGTCTCCTTGTACGCCGCCTTGTACTTCGTAGCGACGTCCTTGGCCTTGGGGATGTCGGCGGAGAACGGCACGCTGCTGGCGACGATCGTCAGCTTGTCCAGCGCGTTCGCCGCCGGGCTCTTCAGCAGCACCGGATCGAACACCGGGTTGTTGCCGAGCACGGGGACGTTCAGCCCGAGCGCCTTGTTCGCCGCGAGGGCCGAACCGGTCTGGGCGGGCGTGGTGGTCAGGACGATGGCCTTGACGCCGTCGCCCTTGAGCCCGGTGACGATGTTGGTGAGGTCGTTGTCCGTGGAGGTCACCTTGACCTCCTTGACCGTCAGATTGTGCTTCTTCGCGTAGAACTGCGAGCCGCGCAGGCCGTTCTTGCCGTATTCGCCGTCGATGTAGACGTGCCCGATCGTGTCGCCGTCCTTCACCAGGCCCTGTTCCTGGAAGTACGACAGCCCGTCGATGATCTCCAGGTCGTATGTCGTCCCGACGATCATCACGTACTGGTTGTCGAGCAGCTCCGAAGACCACGAGGCGGGGGCGGCGACGGTCTTGTCCGACGCGATGTTCTGCTTCAGCGCGGCCACCACGGGCGAGCCGAGCAACTGCACGAAGCCGAGGACCTTCGGCTCGATCTGCGGATACAGCGTCTTCGCCGTGTCCGCCTTGTAGCCGTGGTCGACGGTCTCGAGTTTGACCTGACGGCCGCAGGCCCCGCCCGCGGTGTTGAAGTCCTTGGCCCACAACTCGTTCCCCTGCGTGATGCCGAGACCGAGGTTCTTGAACACCCCGGTCTTGTCGGTCATCACGCCGAGGGTGATCTCCGATGCCGTCACTCCTTTGTCGGTCTTGACGCCCGATCCGTCCGCCCCCGAGGACCCCGAGTCGCCCGCCTTCGTGCTGCACGCCGAGAGGGCGAGGACCGCCGCCAGCGCGACGGCCGGATATGTGCGCTTCATTTGTCTTGCTCCTCCGGGAGATGAGGTTTCCTTGCTGACGTGATCCGGCGTCCGATCGCGGCGAGCCCGCCCGGTTCGAAGAGCACCACGAGGATGATCGCCGCGCCGTAGACGAACGAGCTGACCAGGATCGGGGTCAGTGCGCCGTCGCCGGTTCCGGAGAACCAGCCGAGATCGGCGGAGTACAGCGAAAGCACTTGCGGCAGCCCGTTGACGATCAGCGCGCCCACGAGCGCGCCGGGCACCGAGCCGAGTCCCCCGATGATCACCATGGCCAGGAAGGCGATGGAGATGTTGATGCCGTACGTGCCGAATTCGCTCTCGTCGGGTTTGAGGATGTCGAACCACAGCACGGTCATCGCGCCCGCGAGCCCCGCGTACGCCGACGAGACGGCGAACGCGCCGGCCTTGGCGCGCGTGACGCTGACGCCCATCACGGACGCGGCGGCCTCGTTGTCCCGCACCGCGCGCCACGACCGGCCGACCCGGCTGCGCACCGCCGCCTTGGCGACCACGAACGCGAGCACGGTCAGCAGCAGGAACAGGTACCAGAGCCGCTCCGCCTGCCGGATCGGCACGCCCATCAGCTCGATTTCGGGGCCGTCGTTGGTGAACGGGAAACCGAACAGCGAGAACGGTTCGGGGCTGCGCCCGGTCGACGTCCCGCCGGTCAGGGTCTCGGCCGACTGTCCGAAGTAGAGCCCGAGGAACACCAGCGATAGCGACGCGACACCGAGGTAGATCCCGCGCAGCCGTCCGGAAACCGGCGCGAACGCCAAGCCGAGCAGCGCGGCGATGACCACCGCGCCGACCAGCGACAGGCCGGGGTCGAGGCCGAGCCCGAACACACGCTCGTCGTCGACCGGTCCGGAAAGGACGGTGTAGCCGGTCGCGCCCGCCAGCAGGAAGAACGCGTGTGCCAGGGACAACTGCCCGGCCTGCCCGACCAGCATCGTCAGCCCGATCGCGCCGACCCCGCCGATCATCATGTACTGCCCGGCCTTCAGCCAGGCGGCGTCGAGGTACAACGGGATCGCGAGCAGGACGACGAGCAGCGCGATCCAGGCCAGCGTCTTGAGCAGCCGTCCCCGATCGCGTTTCGCGGGCGGTGCCGTCGGGGCGGCGGGAGGGGTTTTCACGGCGGTGTCAGACACGGGTGCTCTCCCTTGTCCCGAACAACCCCGACGGCCGCACCACCAGGACCACGAGCATCACCAGGAAGACCGCGCTCTTGGAGAAGTCGAACGACACGTACTGCGCCGAAAGCGCCTCGACCAGCCCGACGACCAGACCGCCCACCACCGCGCCCGCCGTCGAGTCCAGCCCGCCGAGGATGGCCGCGGGGAACGCCGCGAGCGCGATGGAGTGCGTGCCGCGGGACAGTCCCGCGCCGGAGAAGTCCTGTGTGGCGATGAAGAGCACCGCGACTCCGGCGAGCACACCGGCGACCACCCACGCGGTCGCCGTCACCCGCGAACTGCGGATCCCCATCAGCGCGGCGGCTTCGCGGTTCTCGGCCTGGGCTCGCATCGCGACGCCCCAGTTCGAATACTTGAACGCCACCGTGAACGCGGTGATCAGCACGGCGGCGACGAGCAGCGCCACCAGATGCGTGCGGAACAGGGTGATCCCGCCGATCTGGAACGGCTGCGCGTCCCAGGCGTCGCCGAGGAACGGCAGCGTGACGCCGAGCCGCCGCACGATCTCCTCGGTGATGATCACGTCGACGCCGATCGTCAGCAACGCCAGGCTGTTCGCGTCCGCGTGCCGCGAGCGGGACAGCAGGAACCGTTCCAGCAGCAGGGCGAGCAGACCGGCCGAGATGATGCCGACCAGTGAGGCGCCCGCCCAGCCGAGCGATTCGCGCGTCACGACGACCAGGTAGCCACCGAAGAGCACGAGCGAGCCGTGCGCGAAGTTGACCACTTCGGTGGCCTTGAAGATGATCACGAAACCCAGCGCCAGCAACGCGAACACCGCGCCCTTGCCGAGTCCGTTCACCACGAGTTGCAGGAAAGTGTTCACGCCGTGGCCTCCGTGCCGAGATATGCCCTGATCACGTCCGGATCCGACTGGACCTCGGCCGGGGTGCCGTCGGCGATCCGCCTGCCGAAGTCCAGGACGGTGACCCGGTCCGCGATGCCCATCACCAGCCCCATGTCGTGTTCCACCAGCAGGATCGAGATGCCGAGCTCGTCACGGACGTCGCGGATCGTCCCGGCCAGTTCGGCGGTCTCGGTCGCGTTCATGCCCGCCGCGGGTTCGTCGAGCAGCAGCAGGACCGGTTCGACGGCGAGCGCGCGGGCGAGGTCGACGCGTTTCACGGCGCCGTAGGGCAGCGCGCCGACCGGGAGATCCACCAGCGCGCCGATGCCGAGGAAGTCGCAGATCTCCTTGGCCCGCGCGGAATGCCGTCGTTCGGCGCGGACCGTCCACGGCAGCCGGAGCCCGCAGGCGAGGAAGCCGCCCTTGGTCAGCGCGTGCCGTCCGAGCATGACGTTGTCGAGCACGGTGGAGCCGGGGGAGAGGGCGGCGTTCTGGAACGACCGGCCGACGCCGAGGCCGGCCAGCCGGTGCGGCGGGAGTCCGGAAAGGACGGCGTCGTCGAGCCGGACGCGGCCGGTGTTCGCCCGGTAGAGCCCGCTGATCACGTTGAAACAGCTGGACTTCCCGGCGCCGTTCGGCCCGATGAGCGCGTGCAGCGAGCCGGAACCGACGGTGAAGGAGACGTCGTCGAGCGCCCTGATCCCGCCGAAGCGCAGGGTCACGTTCTCGACGTGCAGCTCGGGCGGCGTCATCCGGCCCACCTCGACAGGCTCCGGCCCGCGAGCTGCTTGCGGGCGTCGGCGGCTTCGGCCTCGGCGGTGGCCTGCGATTCGGCGTGGCCACCGAGGTAGAGCCGCTGGACCTCCTCGCTCGCCGCGAGTTCGGCCGTCGTCCCGGCGAGCGCGACCCGGCCCACCTCCAGGACGATCGCGTGATCGGCGACGCGCAACGCCATCACGGCGTTCTGCTCGACCAGCACCACGGCGGTGCCCTGGTCGTGGATCTCGCGGATGATGTCGCTGATCCGCTCGACGATCTTCGGCGCGAGCCCCAGCGAGGGTTCGTCAAGCAGAAGGAGTCGCGGGCCGGACATCAGCGCGCGGCCGATCGCGAGCATCTGCTGCTCGCCGCCGGAGAGCAGGCCCGCCCGTTGTTTGGCCCGTTCGGACAGGACCGGGAAGAGCTCGTCGACGCGTTTGCGGGCGGCGGCGCGCTGCTCGGGGGAGCGGGCGCCGATCCCGCCCGCGCGCAGGTTCTCCTCGACCGTCATCCGCGCGAAGACCTGGCGGCCTTCGGGGACGCCGACCACACCGAGACCGACGATGCGGGCGGGGTCCAGTTTGGTCAGTGGTTTGCCGTCGTAGCGCACCTCGCCGGCGGAAACCGAGCCGCGGTGCATACGCAGCGTGCCGGAGACCGTGCGCAGCAGAGTCGATTTCCCGGCACCGTTGCTGCCGAGGACGGCCAGCACTCCATCGGGTGAAACGTCGAGGTCGACCCCGTGCAGTGCGGCCACCGATCGGCCGTACCGCACTTGAAGATCACGGACACTCAGCAAGCCGCCTCCTCCATCCGTGTGACCCGAGTCACGATCGGTGGCGGTCATCCTGCGTGGGCACCCTCCGCCGCGTTACCCCCACCTGGAGACCCAGACGGCTACAAAACGGACACAGCGCAATTCGTCACCTGCTTGCGGTCCTCACGCACCCGAACCCCGCAATTCGTCATCTACTTGCGGTAGTTCATCGTCGAACTACCGCAAGTAGGTGACTAATTGCGGAGGGGTTAGAGGAGGCCGGCTTCGGAGGCTTTACCGATGGCCTCGACGCGGTTCCGGGCGCCGAGTTTGTGCAGTGCCGACTGCAGGTAGGTCTTCACCGTGTTCCGCGCCAGGCCGGTCGATTCCGCGATCTCCGGATTCGTCTGCCCCTGCGCCGCGAGTCGTAAAACCTCGTACTCGCGCCGCGTCAGGCCACTGCGGGCCAGTGCGTCGGACCGCTGGCCGTCGTCGGGGAAGATGCGCGGATCGACGACGCGCTCACCCCTGAGCACCTGCCGCAGCGCCGCCACCAGATCCGTCCCGGCGACGTCCTTGAGCAGGCAGCCGTGCGCCCCGGAATCCAGCGCGGCCCGGACACCCTGATGGTCGCCGTGCGCGGTGAACACCACGATCCGCCCGGCCGGGTGCACGCGCCGGAGCTCGGCGATGACCTCGGGCGCGAGCATGTCCGGCAGCCGCAGGTCCAGCAGGATCAGCACCGGCTTCAGCTCAGCCGCCCGCTGGATCGCGGACCGGCCGGTCTCGGCCGAACCGACCACGGTCATCGCCGGGTCGTAGCGCAGCAGCAGGCTCACCCCGTCGCGGACCACCGGGTGGTCGTCCACGACGAGGACCGTCACCGGCGACGGCACGGTTCCGGTACCCATGCGCGCAGCGTGCACCCGTCGTCCTCGTCGCGGACCAGGCTGACCCGGCCGCCGAGCCGCGCGGCGCGTTCGGCCAGCGCGCGCAGCCCCATCCCGGTCCCCGGCTCAGGCTCCTCGTCTCCGGAGCGATGCCCGGTCCCGTCGTCGGCGACCACCACCTGCACGCCGTCTTCGCTGGGCAGCAGGCTGACCACGACGGACAGCGCGTCCGCGTGCTTCTCCACGTTGAGCAGGCCCTCCCGCACCGCCGCCACCAGCAGGCCGGTGCGTTCGGCGTCGAGCCGCGGCACCGGCGCGAGCTGGACGAAGCGCGCCGGGACGCCGCAGCGCGCCTGGAACGAGCGGCAGTGCTCGGCCAGCTCCACCGGCAGCGCGCGTTCCGGGCTCGACTCCGACAACGCCAGCAACGACTCGCGCAGCGCTCTCGACGCGGCCGACACGTCGCCCTCCAGCCGTCGCAGCCGCGATTCGAGCGCCGGGTTGTCGCTGATGTCCTCGTGCAGGTTCCGGACCTGGACGCCGATGGAGAACAGCAGCGCGCCGACCGAATCGTGCAGCGCGCTCTGCATCCGGAGCCGCTCGGCGGACAGCGCGGTCTCGCGGTCGGCCTCGGCGACCGACGCCAGTTTCAGCGCCCGGCCGGCCTCGGTGGCGATGTCTTCGAGGGACTGGACCGCGTCGTCGCCGAAGTCGCGGCGCTCGCGCATGGCGGCGTACGCGATGGCGACGGTCTCGGTCCCGCTGACGATCGGGACGGCGATCATCGCGGCGAGGCCCTCACCGCGTACCTGCGCGTCGAACTGGTGGGTGATGCTCGGCGAGTTGACGTAGTCGTTGACCCGCACCGGCTTGCCCAGCGCGAGCACCCGCCCGCCGATGCCCTGGCCGATGGGCACGGCGAGGTCCTGCAACGCGTCCGTGCGGGTGCCCGACATCCAGCGGATCACCGCCTGTTCGGGCCCGGTCAGCTCGGCGACGAAGCCGGAATGCGTGCCGATCGACTCGCGGATCAGGCGCGCGGTGCCGTTGAGGGCCGCGACCCGGTCGAGGGTGGCGAGCAGCTCTTCGCGCTCGCGAAGAAGCCCGCCGAGCACCGCGCTGTGCTCGGCGGCGAGGTCTTCACCGGCGTGCCGTCTCGCCGTCACGCGCTCACGATCGCATATCGGACGTGGTTTCCGACACACCCGTCCGGAGAGGTTCGCCGATGCGTTCTCGCCCGCGGTTGTCTTGAATGGACCCCGTGGAGATCCTGGCCGACGCCGCGACACTGGCGCTGTACACGACCGATGCCTCCAACTACCGGCACGTGCCGAAGGGTGTGGTGCTGCCGCGGAGCGTCGACGAAGTGATCGCGGCCGTCGCCGCCTGCCGGGAGGCCGGGCTGCCCGTGATCGCCCGCGGCGGCGGCACCAGCGTCGCCGGCAACTCGTGCGGGCCGGGCGTCGTGATCGACACGTCACGCCACTTCGGCGGCGTTCTCGGCCTCGACCCGGCCGCCCGCACGGCGAGGGTCGCCCCGGGAACCGTCCTCGACGACCTCCAGCGGCTCGCCGCGCCCCACGGCCTCCGGTTCGGGCCCGATCCGTCGACGCATTCGCGCTGCACGATCGGCGGGATGATCGGCAACAACGCCTGCGGCTCGCATTCGGTCGCCTGGGGCCGGACGGTCGACGTCGTCCGGGAACTGGACGTGCTGCTCTACGACGGCACCCGGCTCACCGTCGGCCCGACGTCGCCGTCCGAAGTGGACGCGCGGGCGTCCCGGCCCGGCACGGAAGGCCGGGTCTTCTCGGAACTGCGCGCGCTCGTCCACGACAACCTGGCGCTGCTGCGGACCGAGCTGTCCTCGTTCAGCAGGCGGGTGTCCGGCTACGGGCTGGAGCACCTGTTGCCGGAGAACGGTTTCGACGTCGCCAAGGCGCTGGTCGGCAGCGAGGGCACCTGCGTCACCGTGCTGGAGGCGACGGTGTCCCTCGCCGAGGTGCCGAAACGCAAGGTGCTCGCGGTGCTCGGCTTCGAGTCCGACATCGCCGCGGCCGACGCGGTCATGGAGATCCTGCCGTGGTCGCCGCTGACCGTCGAGGGTGTCGACGCGGACCTCGTCGCCCTGCTCGAACCCGGTCGCGCCGACGGGCTTCCGCCGGGCGGTGCGTGGCTGTTCGTCGAGATGGCCGATCCGGACAAGGCGCGCGGCCTGATCGACGGGCTCCGCGGCGCGCTGACCGGATCCGCGCTCCTGGACGACGTGGCCGCGCAGAAGCGGCTGTGGCGGATCCGGGAGGAGGGCGCCGGTCTCGCGACCCGGCTGGCCGGCGGTGAGGAGGCCTGGCCCGGCTGGGAGGACGCGGCCGTCCCGCCCGAGCGTTTGGGCGCCTATCTGCGGGAGTTCAAGCAGCTCATGCGCGAGCACGGCCGCAAGAGCGTCGTCTACGGCCACTACGGCGAGGGCTGCCTGCACCTGCGGCTGGACTTCGATCTGTTGTCACCGCGAGGGATCGCCGGGTTCCGGTCGTTCCTCGAAGAGGCGGCGGACCTGGTCGCCGCGCACGGTGGCTCGCTGTCCGGGGAACACGGTGACGGACAGGCCCGCTCGGAACTGCTGACCCGGATGTACAGCCCCGAAATCCTCGCGCTCTTCGCGCGGTTCAAGGGAATCTTCGATCCGGCGGGCATGATGAACCCGGGCATCCTGGTGAACCCCAGGCCGGTCGACGCCGATCTCCGCGTCCGGCGCGCGCCGCTGGACCTCGAAGACGTCACCGCGCTCGCGTACCCGGAAGACCGGGGCAGCTTCGGGCAGGCGATGCGGCGCTGCGTCGGCGTCGGGAAATGCCGCAACACCACCGGTGCGGGCGTGATGTGCCCGAGCTACCGCGCCACGCGCGAGGAAAAGCACTCGACGCGGGGGCGCGCGCATCTGCTCGCCGAAATGGTGAACGGCGAACTGATCACCGACGGCTGGCGCTCGGAAGAGGTCGCCGAGGCGCTGGATCTCTGCCTGTCGTGCAAAGGATGCCTGTCCGATTGCCCGGTCGACGTCGACATGGCGACGTACAAGGCGGAGTTCCTGCACCAGCATCACAAGGGACGGCTGCGCCCGGCGTCGCACTACTCGATGGGCTGGCTTCCGCTGTGGTTGCGCGCGGCGGCGCTGGCGCCCCGGCCGGCGAACACGATCTCACGCCGGTTCTCCGGGCTCCTGAAGAAGTTCGGCGGGATCGCGCCGGAACGGGAGCTGCCGACGTTCGCCACGGCGCCGTTCACCCGGCGCCGCACCGACCTGAAGCGCTGGGCGACCGGCTCCCGGCCCGTCGTGCTCTGGCCCGACTCCTTCAACAACTACCTCACCCCGGACGTCCTCGACGCCGCGGCCGAGGTGCTCACCGCCGCCGGCTACGACGTCGTCCTGCCCGATCGCGGCGTCTGCTGCGGGCTGACCCTGGTGTCCACCGGACAGCTCGACGCGGCGAAGAAGGTGTTGCGCCGCACGCTTTCCGTACTCGAACCGTACCTGCGTGCGGGATATCAGGTGGCGGGTCTGGAGCCGAGCTGCACGGCTCTGTTCCGCGGCGATCTCCCGGCGCTCCTGCCCGGCGACCCGGTGGCGGAACTGCTCGCCGAACGGACCAGGACCTTCGCCGAACTCGTCGAGGACTCGCCGCTCGAATTCCGGTCGCTCGACGTCGAAGCGCTCAGCCAGGTGCACTGTCACCAGCACGCCGTGCTCGGCTTCGACGCCGACGAGGCCGCGATGCGCGCCGCGGGTGTCCACAATTCCACAATGGACTCCGGCTGCTGTGGACTGGCGGGCAACTTCGGCTTCGAACGCGGGCACTACGACGTTTCCGTCGCCTGCGCCGAAGACCGCATGCTGCCCGCGATCCGTGCCGCGGCCGAGGGCACCGAGGTGGTCGCCGACGGCTTCAGCTGCCGGACGCAGATCGAGCAGCTCGACGGACGGCGGGCGCTGCACCTGGCCGAGCTGTTGAGGCGCGCGCTGCCCTAGACGCTCGTGAGTGGTAAGGACGGTTCTAACCGTCCTTACCACTCACGAGAGGTGACCGAGCCGCGCGTCCCGTTCGGCGTACTTCTTCAACGTCAGCAGCTGCTTCCGCATCATGACCAGGTCGCCCCAGCCGAGCAGGAACTCCTTGAGGCGGCCGCGGAATCCCTTCGAGGTGACGATGATGCGGCACAGCATGCGACAGGAGGTTTCGTCGATCGGTTCGACCGAGTAAGTGGCGGCCACCGGGCCGAACACCTTCTCGGATTCGGCGAAGGTGCGGCCGGTGAGCTGGTGCCCCGGTTCGACCTCGGTCAGCTCGAACACGATCAGCTTGTCGCCGGGAGCGAGTTCGTCGGCGCCGGGGGTGAGCGTGCTCGGACTGCGGCGCCCCAGATTGTCGAGCAGGTCGTAGCTGTAGGGCGCGACCGAGATCTGGCAGAGCCAGCGGTAGGCGAGCGCGGCGGGCGCGTGCACGGTGATCGCCCGGTCGAAGTGCGCGATCGGGCCGTCGAGCAGGGTGTCCGCCGGCTGCGCGCGGCGGCGTTCTTCCGGGGTCGCGCCCCAGTTCGCGGGTGATCCGAAGGGCATGTCAGCCTCCGTACGGTGCCGTATGGTTTCCCATACGGTAGCGTACGGAGCGTGAAACGGAAGCTCGCCCGTGAAGATTGGGCCGACGCGGCGCTCGAAGCGTTGTGCGACGGCGGGGTCGCCGCGATCGCCGTCGAGCCTCTCGCGGCGAAACTCGGGACGACGAAAGGCAGCTTCTACTGGCATTTCGCGAATCGGGACGCCCTGGTCGAAGCGGCCGTGCGCCGGTGGGTCGAGCACGACACCGAGGCGCTGATCACCCTGCTGGACGGGATCTCGGATCCGGAGCGAAGGCTGCGCGAGCTTTTCGAACTCGTCTTCAGCGGCAAGGACGACGAGCGGGCCGAGCTGACCCTGCTCGCCCATGCCGGCGACCCGGTGATCGGCCCGCTGCTCGCGGACGTCACCGCGCGGCGCGTCGACTTCATCGTCCGGTGTTTCCGGGAAATGGGCCGTCCCGAAACCGAGGCCCGGCATCGAGGTCTACTGGCGTACACGGCTTTCCTCGGCCTGATCCAGGCTCAGCGAGCGAGCGGCGGAACGCTGCTGTCCGCGGCCGAGCGGCCGGGCTACCTGGAGTTCCTGCGCGGGATTATCACCGGGTGAGAAGGATCTTCGGCTCTTCGGGCGGGTGACCGGCCGGGTCCTTCCGGCCGCGCCGCCTGCCGCTCTCGATCCGCGGCCCGGAAGCCGTACCCGTCACGTGAGCTACCACCAAGCGCGGCTGAGGCTCTCCAGCGTCGGCTCGTCCGGTGCGGGAAGAACCCTGAAGTACCAGGTGAAATTGCTGTAGACGTGCAAAAGAGCGTAGGCCAGGCAACGCCGGGAGAACTCTTCGTCCGGCTCGACGCCGTATCCGGCCAGCAGGCGACGCAGGAAATCCTTGTCCCCGCCCGAAACGAACAGACCGACGGCGACGAAGTCGTACTCGGCCGCACCCCGCATCGCCGGTTCGAAATCGAAGAGGCCGGTCAGCCGAGGGCGTTCGCCGTCGTGGACGACCATGAGGTGGTCACGCATGAATTCGGTGTGCAGCGGGACGACCGGCGGGCTGCCCAGGTCGACCGAGTCGAGGAACGCCGGAATCCGGCTGATCCAAGACTCGTCGAGCCCGGTCCGGCGGTGATGCTCGACGACCTTTTCGCGCTGCCCGGCGACGAACGCGGCCCAGTCCGGCGGGCCGAGGACGTCGAGCCGCGGGTCGTGCAGCGAATGCAGGGCGGCCAGCGCCTCGCCGAGTTCGGGAGCGAGCCGGTGCTTGTCCTCTGTGGACAGTTTCGGCCAGGCGTCCTTCAGCGTTTCGCCGCGCAGGCGGTCCATGAGCACGTAGCCCCAGCCGTCCCGTTCACCGGCCTCGTGCACGGCGGGGGTCGGGATCGGCAGTTTCCCGTGCAGGACCTCGAGCATCGTCCGCTCGGTCGGGAGTTCGTCGCGATGCACCGGCGGGAACAGCTTGAGCACCAGATCTTCGCCGACGGCGTAGACCGGCAAGGAACCCTCGGTGAACGGGACAGCCTCGCCAAGGCCCAGCGAAGTCACCGCCGGAAGGAGGTCTTGCCTGGTCAGCGCGTCGAACTCGGCTTCGGTGCCGGCGGGCGGAAACGGGATCACGGCACGACCGTAGAGCAGCGCGCCGGGGAAGGCGACGTAATTACCCGCTGCGCTCCAGCAACGTCCGCGCCGCGCCGAGCACCAGGCGGCAGACGTCGTCGGGATCCGCGCTGGCCAGCGGTTCCTTGCCGGTGATGTCGCGGACCAGACC
The DNA here is from genome assembly GCF_900105055.1 of Amycolatopsis lurida. NCBI lineage: Bacteria > Bacillati > Actinomycetota > Actinomycetes > Pseudonocardiales > Pseudonocardiaceae > Amycolatopsis > Amycolatopsis lurida. Next base: position 2,182,094 of record NZ_FNTA01000004.1, on the reverse strand, counting down.
GATCCCGAGCAGCCAGGCGAGGATCAGGTCGGCCCGCAGGTCCGCGTCTTCGGCGTCGGTCAGCGTGGCGAGCACCTTGGCGTACTCCTCGCCGAGCTGCCGCCGGACCGCGGCGGCGGCGCTGTCGTGCCCCGTCGAGCGCAGGTACGCGTCGAGGGTGCGGTCGCGGCCGGTGTCGGACTCCAGCATGCTGCGCAACGCCGTCCCGAGCAGTTCGTCCGGCGGGGTGGTGGCGATCTGCTCGCGTCCGCCGCGCGCCAGGACCTCCTCGAACAGCGCGTCCTTCGAACCGAAGTAGCGGAAAAGCAAGGCCTGATTGACCCCGGCGAGTTTCGCGATGTCGCGCACGGTCGTCCGGTCGAAACCGCGTTCGGCGAAGAGAGCCGCCGCCGCGTCGAGCAGGGCCGCCCTGGTCGCGGCCGCGTCACGCTTGCGGACCTGCGGTTCTTCCGTCATCGCCAAAGGCTAGCCGGACGTCGCACGGTAGGCGCATTGACGCTCACCGTGATCATGGTTAGCGTTGTAAGCAGTTGCTTACAAACCGCCGAGCCGGGGGGTTTCCGGATAAATGACCACCACAGACACCGAATTCGTCGCCTATCCCTTCAACGAAGACGCCGGGCTCGAACTCAACGAGGCCTACGCGGCCGCCCGCGCGACCAAGGGCATGCTCCGTGTCCGTCTTCCGCACGGTGAGCCGGCGTGGCTCGCCACCCGATACGCCGACGCGCGCTTCGTACTGGGCGACCGGCGCTTCTCCCGTGCGATGGCGGCGGAACGGGACGAGCCGCGGATGGCGCCGGGCAGGCGGCCCGGCGGGATCCTGAGCATGGACCCGCCGGATCACACCCGGCTGCGCACGCTGGTCGCGAAGGCGTTCACCATGCGGCGCGTCGAACTGCTGCGGCCGCGCGTCGCCGAGCTGGCGGCGGGCCTGATCCAGGACATGAAGGCCAAGGGGCAGCCCGCCGACCTGGTCGAGGACTACGCGCTGCCGATCCCGGTCGCGGTGATCTGCGAACTGCTCGGTGTCCCGGTCGAGGACCGGCCGAAGTTCCGCGTGTGGAGCGACGCCGCGCTGTCGACCAGCCCGCTGACCACCGAAGAGATGATGGCCAACCAGGACGAGCTGCGGGCGTACATGCACGTGCTCGTCGAGCAGCATCGCGCCGAGCCCCAGGACGACCTGATGACCGCGCTGATCGAGGCGCGCGACGTCCGCGACCGGCTCAGCGAGCTGGAACTGGTCGACATGTGCATCGGCATCCTGATCGCCGGCCACGAGACCACCGCCAGCCAGATCCCCAACTTCGTCTACGCCCTGCTCGAACAGCCGGAGCAGCTCGCCCGGCTGCGCGCGGACCTGGACCTGATCCCGGCCGCGGTCGAGGAACTGCTGCGATTCATCCCTCTGGGTGCCGGAGCCGGGTTCGCCCGCTACGCCACCGAAGACATCCAGGTGGGTGATGTGCTCGTGAAGGAGGGCGAGCCGGTGATGGTCGCGATCGGTGCCGCCAACCGGGACGCGCTCCAGTTCACGTCGGCGGAAACCCTCGAATTCGGCCGGGAGTCCAATCCTCACCTCGGTTTCGGGCACGGCGTGCACCACTGCCTCGGCGCCCCGCTGGCGCGGCTGGAACTGCAGGAGGCCCTGCGGGCGTTGCTGCGGGATCTCCCCGGACTGCACCTCGACGGCGATATCGTGTGGAAGACGCAGATGCTGGTGCGGGGGCCCCGCTCCATGCCGATCGGATGGTGAGCATGAGCTGGAAAGTCGACGTCGATGGCGATACGTGCATCGGCTCGGGGATGTGCGCCGCGCTGAAGCCGGAGGTCTTCGCACTCGACGGTGCCACGGCGACGTTGGTCACGGGAGAGGTGGAGCCGGACGAGACGGTGCTGGACGCGGCGGACTCGTGTCCCGCGATGGCCATCGAGGTGACGGAAAAGGGTGAGGTGATCGGGCCGCGGCCCTGACGACCGCACTTTAATGCGTGGCGGTCGTCGGTGAAGAGGCGTAGGACGACAGGGTGAGCGATGACGGCTTGACCCTCCGCACCTTGACCGCCGACGACCTGCCCGCGTTCGCGGAACTGCTCGCGAGCGCCTTCCTGACCGACCCGACGGAAGGCTTGAAACACCGCGAACGGCTGGTGTTCGAGCCGGACCGCACGCACGGTGTCTTCGACGGCGACGACCTCGTCGGAGTGGGGGAACTGCTCACCCGCGAGATCACCGTTCCCGGTGCCGGGCAGACGCCGCTCGCCGCGGTGACGTCGGTCGCCGTCGCGCCGGGCCACCGCAGGCGGGGGGTGCTCACCCGGGTCATGCGGGCGCAACTGCACGGCCTGCACGAAGACGGCGGTGAACCGATCGCCGCGTTGTGGGCGTCCGAAGCGGTCATCTATCCCCGTTTCGGTTATGGCCTCGCGGCGCAGTTCCACCGCGCGAAAGTGCGCGCCAAGTCCGAGTTCCGGCCCGGCGTCGAACTCGAAGCCGACCGAGTACGCGAAGTCGGGCGGAAACAGGCGATTCCGCTGATCAAGGCGATCTACGAAAAGGAAGCGCCACAACGGGTCGGCGCACTCGACAGGCCCGAGTCGACCTGGGAATTCGTGCTCGACGACCCCGAGTACCGCCGTCACGGCGCGACCGCGCTCAAGTTCGCCGTCCTCCCGGACGGCTACGTGATCTACCGGCTGAAGAACGACTGGAACGAGGAAGGCCCGCGAGGGATCCTGACCGTGCAGGAAATGGTCGCGACCACTCCGGAGGCGTACGCGACGCTGTATCGCTTCCTGCTCGACTACGACCTGGTCGTCACGGTGGAAGGGTTCACCGCCCTCGACGAGCCGCTCGTCCATCTGCTCGCCAACCCCCGCGCCATGACCCGGTCCGCCGGTGACTCCTTGTGGCTCCGGCTCGTCGACGTCGACCGCGGCCTCGTCACCCGGCGCTATGGCGCTCCGGTGGATCTGGTGCTCGGCGTCCGCGATGCCTTCTGTCCGTGGAACACCGGGAACTGGCGGCTTGTCACCGACGAGGACGGCAACGCCGAGGTGACGCAGGTGGAGGACGCACCGGATCTGGAACTGGGCGTGGACGATCTCGGCGCGATCTTCCTCGGCGGGACCAGGCCCAGCACGCTGGCCGCCGCGGGCCGGATCAAGGAGCGGACCGCCGGCGCGGTTTCCCGGGCGACGGCCGCGTTCGCCACCGACCGCGAGCCGTCCTGCCTCGAATCCTTCTAGCCCGCATTACCTGCCGGGTAATCGACTTCGCGTGGCCGCTCTTGCCAAGGCGACCAGGTGTGAAAATCAAGAGATTCCTTGGTGTGGCATCGGTTCTGCTCGGGGTGACGGTGATTCGTGGGCACCGGACCAGGCGTTCTCCGCTACTACTTCGACACGCTCCCGTTGAGCTACGACGACGCGGAAATGGCCGCCTTGTTCACCAAGCTGATCACGGGCGCAGCACCCCCTGCTCGGTGACGACCGCGGTGACCAGCTCGAACGGCGTCACGTCGAAGGCCGGGTTGAACACCTCGGCGCCTTCGGGAGCGACCTTCGTGCCACCGAAACTCAGGACCTCGCCGGGATCGCGTTCCTCGATCACGATCCCGGCGCCGTCCGGCATCGCGGTGTCCACAGTGGACGACGGGGCGACGACCACGAACGGGACTCCGTGGTGCTTCGCCGCGATCGCCAGGCCGTAGGTGCCGATCTTGTTGGCGACGTCGCCGTTGGCGGCGATCCGGTCGGCGCCCACGAGCACGCAGTCGACCAGGCCGCGGCTCATCGCGGCGGCGGCCGCGGCGTCGGGCTGGATCCGGTACGGGACACCGGCTTCGGCCAGTTCCCACGCGGTAAGGCGGGCGCCTTGCAGCAGCGGCCGGGTCTCGTCGACCAGCACGGACTCGACCAGGCCACGGGCCTGAAGATGCCAGACGACGCCGAGCGCGCTGCCCCAGGCGACCGTGGCGAGGTGGCCCGCGTTGCAGTGACTGAGCAGCCGCAACGGCCGCCGCGCACAGTGTTCGAGCACCACGCCGGCCGCCAGCCGGGAGGCTTCGTGGTTGATCCGCTCGTCCTCGTCGAGGATCGCCAGCGCTTCGGCGAGAACGGCTTCCGGCCCCTCCGGGAGCTTCGCGAGGGCGCGGGAGACACCCCAGCTCAGGTTGACCGCCGTCGGCCGCGCCTGAGCGACGCGGTGCGCCTCGGCTTCGACGTCACCTCCCGCGCGGGCCGCGAGCACGACACCGAGCGCCCCCGCCGCGCCGAGCGCCGGCGCCCCGCGCACCGCCAGCCGCTGGACGGCGTCGACGAGTTCGCCGACCGTGCGCAGTTCGAGTACGCGATACTCCGCGGGCAGGACGGTCTGGTCGATGATCGTGACCGCGTCACCGGTCCAGTCGATCGTCCTGCGCATGGCTCTCCCGTGAAATCCGGTTGTCCCGTCGCGACCGCCTCGGTGAGGATGCGGCTCGTGACCATTCAACGCCACCATCCACCTGGTCTGCACCCCACGCCCACCTACCACCACGTGACCATCGTCGAAGGACGGCGGGACATCCACCTCGCCGGCCAGTGCCCGCTCGCCGAAGACGGCAAGGTCGTCGAGGGCGACGTGCTCGCCCAAGTCGACCAGGTCGTCGCGAACACCGCCGCCGCGCTCGCCTTCGCCAAGGCGACCCCGGCCGACGTGGTGCGCACGGTGATCTACGTGGTCACGCCGGACGCCGACGTGCTCTCGGCCGTGTGGGACCGGTTCGTCGAGTCGGAGATCGGGGAGGCCTTCACCACCGCGAGCACCCTGCTCGGGGTCGCGCAGCTCGGGTATCGCGGGCAGCTCGTCGAGCTCGACGTCACCGCCGCCACGGCCTGATCAATTCCGTGAAGGCCTCCTTGAGGGACCCAGAGTCCCTCAAGGAGGCCTTCACGGACTCGTCAGGTGATGATCGTGACGACCGGCTCCCCGGCCTTCGCGGCCCCGGCGAAGAAGGCCGCCAGTTCGTCGTAGTACCCGCGCACGTAATCCAGCGCGTCGGGCTCGTCCCAGATCGACGGGTAGATCCCCTCGGCCTCGAGTTCCGACAGCTCGACACCGTGTGAGAGCCGATCGAACCCGGTCCGCGCCATCTCCGCCGAGATCGTCCGCACCTCGTCCGCGGTGAAATGCCGCGGTGGCCCGTCACTGTCGGCTTCTCCCAGCAGTGTTCCGCCCAGCACGAAGTCGACCTCGAACCCGGCCCGCCCGCCCAGGAACCACAGCGCGTGCCAGGCCTTGTCGACGTCCACCGCCCGCTCGGTGCCGTCGGCCTTCTCGGCGTACTCCCAGTACCGCTCGGGTTTCTCGCTCAGTCCACGTAGTTCGTCGGACGTGACCCGCAGGTACGCCCCGCACATGCCCATCGGTCAGAGACCGGCCATGAGATCGGTCTCCGTGATGCCCGGACCCTGCCCGGCACGGATGAACCACTCGACGCCGAACGCCTGCGCGAAGGCCTCGTCGGGCATCGCGAGGAAGAACGAATCCTCACTGATCTGGCTGGCGTGCGCGCGCATCGCGGCCCGCTTGTGAGACAGGTACTCCGTGACGTCGACCCTCGCGGTCAGGATCGCTTCCGGCTTGCCGAACTCGGAACCGTCTTCGAAATCGGGAAGGTCCTCGGCCTTCATCTGCCCCGTCCGCACCGCCTCCTCCATGCCGCGGCGCATCTCGTCACTGTTGCTCGTCGCCTCGTAGACCCGCGGCGTGCCCGCCAGCTCGGCCGCGCGCTTCCCGACGCGATGGACCTGGATGTGATCAGGATGCCCGTAGCCGCCGTTGTCGTCGTAGACGGTCAGGACGTCGGCCTGCTCCTCGCGCAGGATCGCGGCCAGCCGCTGCGCGGCCTCCTCGACGTCGGCCTGCCAGAACGTGCCGGGCACGTCGTTGCGCGGCTCGCCCATCATGCCGGAATCGGTGTACCCCAGGAACTCCACCCGCTTGGCCCCCAGGACCTCGGCGGAAGCGTGCGTCTCCTGCACGCGGCGCTGCCACAACTCCTCTCCGTCGTCGAGGAAACCGTCCGGCACCTCGCCGACCTCCCCCCTGGTCGCGACGACGAGCACGACACGGTGACCTTCCTCGAAGGCCTTGCGCATGACGCCACCCGCGACGATGCACTCGTCGTCGGGGTGGGCGTGAAAACTCACCAATGTGGCCATGGTGGGGAAACTACCGGGAGGCACCGACATATTCCGGTGCTTCGCCCACAGCGAAGTACCTCGTGAGTGTTAAGGACGGTTCTAACCGTCCTTAACACTCACGAGGCCCAATGCTCACTCACGCGGGGAAGACCCGCCCGAGGAACTCCAGCGTCAGTGCCCAAGCCGCCGCGGCGGGCTCCGGCTGGTGGAACATCGGCGCCACGTGGTTGTGGAACGCGTGCCCCGCCCCCTCGTGGATGTGGATCTCCGCTCCGTCGTGAGCAGCGACCGCGTCGGCAAGGCGACGCACGCCTTCGACGGGAATGTAGGGATCCTCGCCGCCGAACTGGAACTGGATCGGGCAGGTGATCTTGTCCAGCAACGGAAGTTGCTCCGGAACACGCGAGCCGTAGTACGAGACCGCGACATCCGGGTCGCCTTCGGCCGCGGCCGCGTAGGCCATCGAGCCGCCGAGGCAGAAACCGAAGACGCCTGCGCGGCCATCGGTTTCGGGCAGGTCGCGCAGCGTCGCGAGGGTCGCGAGCACGTCGGTGACGGCGCGTGCCGGATCGAGCCGGCCGGCGACGGCCATCGAGGCCGAAAGCCCGGCTTCGTCGTGCGTGGCCGACCAGCCGGGGGAGATTCGCCAAAACAGTTCAGGCACGGCGACGACGTAACCGAGGGCGGCCAGATCGGCGGCGACCGATTTGAGGTAGTCGTCGAGCCCGAAGATCTCCTGGATCAGCACCAGCCCCGGACCGGAGCCGGATTCGGGCAGCCAGAGCGGGGCGTCGAACGAGCCGTCGGCGACGGTCACCTTGGTCATCGGGTTCCTTCCAGTGCGCGCACGAGGCAGTCCGCCACCAGGGCGGCCTGTGTGCCGTCGGGGTCGAGGTCGGGATCGAAGATGGTCAGTTCCAGCCCGGCGGCGCCGGGGATGGCGAGCAGGCCGCGGAGCAGTTCGACGAGCTTGTCCGGGCTGAGCCCGCCGGGATCGGGACTGTCCACAGCGGACACGAATTCCGGATCGAGCGTGTCGATGTCGATGTGGATCCAGAAACCGTCCAGCGGCGCGAAGATCTCGCGGGCGGCGGCGAGTGCGCCGCCGGTGCCGGAGGCCATGATCTCCTGGCTGGTCACGACGCGCAGCCCCGCGTCCCGCGCCTCGGTGGATTCCTCCGCGCGAACACCGAGCACGAGGACGTCTTCGTCACGGACGTACGGCCCCAGACCGTCCACATCGGCCAGTTCCGGTCGGCCACGGCCGGTGACGACGGCGAGGGCCTCACCGCCCACGTTGGCGACGTGATCGGAATTGCCGAGGTGCCGGAAGTCGTCGTGACCGTCGAAGTAGACGATGCCGAAGCGGCCTTCGCGGCGAAGAGTGAGCATGGCGGCGAGCGCGATCGAACAGTCGCCGCCGAGCACCACCGGGAAGCCACCGTCCGCGCGGATCTTCGCCAGCCGTCCGGCGAGGGCCGCGGTGTAGGTCGCGATCCCGGCCGCGTTGCGCACGCCGCCGCCGGGCGACCGGTCGGGCAGATATCGCGGCGGGGTGACGACACCGCCGTCGGTCGCCCCCAAACGGGTGAGCAGGCCGTGGTCACGGAGCGCGCCCGGCGCTTTGTAGCAGCCGGGGACCACACCTTCGGCGGGCGGGCGCAGTCCGAGATTGGACGGTGCGTCGAGCAGTACGAAATTCCCCATGCCCACACCGTAGTAGCGATCCCTGGTGTCACGCCGTCCGTCCCTTTAGGTTGAAGGGACGGACAGAGGAGGCTCAATGGCGGAGCGGACCAAATACATCCTCGACGAAGCCGACATGCCGGCCAGGTGGTACAACGTCGTCCCGGATCTGCCGGAGCCGCCACCGCCGCCGTTGCATCCGGGCACCCGTGAGCCGGTCGGCCCGGACGACCTCGCGCCCCTGTTCCCGCAGGCGCTCATCGCCCAGGAAGTCAGCACCGAACGGTACATCGACATCCCGGAAGAGGTCCTCGACGTCTACCGGCTCTGGCGGCCGTCGCCGCTGTTCCGCGCGAGGCGGCTGGAGAAGGCGCTCGGCACTCCCGCCCGCATCTACTACAAGTACGAAGGTGTCAGCCCGGTCGTCTCGCACAAGCCCAACACCGCCGTCCCGCAGGCGTTCTACAACGCGGCGGAGGGGGTCACCAGGCTGACCACGGAAACCGGCGCGGGACAGTGGGGTAGCGCGCTCGCGTTCGCGTGCGCCACCTTCGGGCTCGAGTGCGAGGTGTGGCAGGTCCGCGCTTCGTTCGATCAGAAGCCGTATCGCAAGCTGATGATGGAGACCTTCGGCGCGACGGTGCACCCCAGCCCGTCCGAGCTGACCGAATCCGGCCGCGCGATCCTGGCCGCGGACCCGGACTCGGCCGGGAGTCTCGGCATCGCGATCAGCGAGGCGGTCGAGCAGGCGGCGCAGGCGGAGAACACGCGGTACGCGCTCGGCAGCGTGCTCAACCACGTGCTGCTGCACCAGACGATCATCGGCGAAGAGGCGCTCAAGCAGTTCGAACTGGCCGGGGACACCCCGGACGTCCTCGTCGGCTGCACGGGCGGCGGATCCAACTTCGGCGGGCTCGCCTTCCCGTTCCTGCGCGAAAAACTCGCCGGCCGGATGGATCCGGTGATCCGCGCGGTCGAACCGGCCGCCTGCCCGACCCTCACCCGCGGGAAGTACGCGTACGACTTCGGGGACACCGCCGGGTTGACGCCGTTGCTGAAGATGCACACGCTCGGTCACGACTTCATCCCCGACCCGATTCACGCCGGCGGCCTGCGCTACCACGGGATGTCGCCGCTGATCTCGCATATCTACGAGCTCGGGCTGATCGACGCGGTCGCCATCGGGCAGGAGGACTGTTTCGCGGCAGGCGTGCGGTTCGCCCGCACGGAGGGCATCATCCCCGCGCCCGAGCCGACCCACGCCCTCGCCGCGTGCATTCAGGAAGCGTTGCGGTGCAAGGAAACCGGAGAGGAGAAGGTGATTCTGACCGCGCTGTGCGGGCATGCTCACCTCGACCTTCCGGCGTACGGCGCGTATCTGGCGGGCGACATTTCCGACCACGCGCTGTCCGACGAGGTCCTCGAGAAGTCGCTCGCCGGCCTACCCTGAAACGCGACGAAGTCAGCCGGTGACCTGGTAGCCCGAAGTCCGGTTCCGCCCCGTGTTCTTCGCCTCGTAGAGCGCCCGATCCGCGACGGCGAGTACGGCGTCCAGATCGCTGACGCCCGGCCGGTCGGCGAGGCCGATCGACACGGTGACGTGCTCGGGCAGGTCACCGGCGCGCGAAGCCACGCTCGACCGGATCCGCTCCGCGATCGCGTGGGCGTGGACGGCGGGCGTGCCGGGCAGCAGGACGACGAACTCCTCGCCGCCGAACCGCCCGACCAGATCCGTGCCGCGCACCTCGGTGCGCAGCGTTTCCGCGATGGCCGCCAGATACCGGTCGCCGACCAGATGCCCGTGCCGGTCGTTGATCAGTTTGAACCGGTCGACGTCGACCATCAACAGGCTGGTGTGCCGTCCCGCGCGCCGCGCGCGGTCGAGTTCGTCGGCCGCCGCTTCGCGCCACGCCTTGGCGTTGAGCAGCCCGGTCTTGGCGTCGCTGCGCGCCTGCCGTTTCAGTTGCCGCAGCAGGACTCCGCGGTGCAGCACCAGCGTGATCCCGACGACCAGCAGCAGCACCACGGGCCAGTCCCGCAACGCCCACGCGACGATGACGCCGAGCGCGATCGTGGCCGCTTCGAGCGCGTATTCGAACGGTTTCGCCAGCGCGTCGCGCAGCCGCTCGTGCGGCGTGCCGTAGAACACCGCGATGGTCATCAGCACGGTGTTGACCAGCAGGAAGACCCCGCCCGCCGCGACGATCGACCAGAACGAGGAGACGTCGCGGGGCAGTAGGTCGAACGGGGCCGCGTACCGGGAGAGGAAGGCGGCGGCCGCGAACCCCGAGAGCACGGTCGCCGAGGCGGAGAACACCCGCCGGAACAACGGGTTCGGCTGCCCGCGGAACCAGCGGTAGAAGAACGACACGGCAATGACCAGCGCGGCGAGCGCCGGGTGCACCAGCAGCACGGCGGCGAAGGTCCACACGCTGTCGAGCGAGATGTGCGGTGTGCCCGCGAACCGTTCCCGCACGCGCTCGACCGGACGCGACAACTCCGTGTACGCGACGGCGCTGACGATCAGGATCGAGAAGGGGAGGGCGTCGCCGTGAGTGAACGGGACCCGGAGAAAAGACCAGGCGGATCCGGCGATCGCCGCGACGTCCACCAGGAGGACGAAGCCGATCAAGCCGCGGTTGGGTAGCCGCCACAGCGCCCAATTCGTTAGCGCCACGGAGACGAACGTAATCGGTTGGATACTAGGTGTCACTACGCTGTATGGGTAGGCGTGGGTGCACCACGCGTGACCGGATCGGGGAAGTGGAGGGGGTGAGCTCCATGCGCGGGCAGAACTGGTGAATACCCGGTTCCGGTCAAAGGGGGTGAAGCGGGGCCACGTGGCGCCAAGCCCGGGTGGCCGGAACAGCCACTACGAGACCGGCGAGTGCGATGACCGAGACCGTCGTCGCGGGTGAACCGAGCACGCCGACGAGCAGGCCGCCGGCGATCAGCCCGATTCCCTGCACGGCGATGAGTCCCGACCCGGCGAGGCCGAAGGCCTGGCCTCGTTCGGTGTCGGGTACCAGCCGCATGAACGTGGTGCTCGCGGTGACCTGGTAGGCCGCGCACATCCCGGACAGCAAGAGCAGTCCGGCGGCGTAGGGGAGCGATGGCCGGAACCAGAACGCCGCGAGCGGCACGATGGCGCCGAGGGCCAGCCCGCCGACCATGCGCAAGCGGACTTCGGGCCGCACCAGCCTGCTCAGCGCGAACACCCCGAGCACGATCCCGGCGGGATGCGCCGCGAGCAGCAGTCCCGCCGTCGCCGCGCCGCCGCCGATCTCCGCGGCGTAGGGCACCGCGAGCCCTTCCGGCACGATCACGAAACCCGCCAGCCACGCCAGCCCGACCAGCGCGCGCAGCCGTCGATCGTGCCAGATCGTCCTGGCGCCCGCCGAAAGCCGGCGCAGGGTCGACGTCGCCGGTCCGCTCGCACCCGAAGCGGGCCGGGCGCGGACCCCCAGCCGCAGGACGATCGCCGAGACGCCGAACGTCACCGCGTCCAGCGCCAGCCCGCGGCCCGGCCCGATCGCGGCGATCACCGCGCCGCCCAAGGCGAATCCGGCGAGCTGGCCGACCTGGTTGGTGATCTTCAGCAGGGACTGGCCGAGGACGTAGGAATCCCCGCTGAGCACCGACGGCAGGACCGCGGCCTGCGCGGCGGTGAACGGCGCGTTGGCCAGTTGCACCACCACCAGCACGGCGGCGAGTACGGGCAGCGGGATGCCGGGGACGGCGAGCACCGCGACCAGGAGCGCGCGGACGACGTCGGAGCAGACCATCACCGCGCGGCGCGGGAACCGGTCGGCCAGTCCGCCGAGCAGCGGTCCGCCGATCAGATCGGGCAGATAGGTGAGCGCGTAGGTCAGCGCGGGCCACGTCGCCGAACGGGTCCGCTCGAACACCAGCACCGACAGGGCGACCCTGGCCACCTGGTCGCCGAGGATCGACTGGAGTTCCGCGAACCAGATCGCCCGCAGTTCGCCGACCGCGAGGATCCGCCGGAAGGTCGCCTTGGGCTCCACGAGGTGACCACCCCCGCCAGGTCGGGTGAGTCACCGAGCGTACCGCCCTGCACGCGTGCGGTGAACCCTCGCAAGTACGTGAAGGCCCCCTTCATTGCGCTAGGCGCAGTGAAGGGGGCCTTCACGTACTTCCGGGGCTACTCCGTGCCGCAGGTGATCTTGGGCTGCGGGTTGTAGTGCACGTTCCTGGTGTGACGACGGATCTCGCGGCCGGTCGAGGCGTCCTTGATGACCCGGGTGTCCGACGTGGTGAAGCCGGGCGCGCCGTTGCTGGGCTTGCAGTTCTCGGCGGGGCCGGGCTTCGTCGGCGGATCGGACGGATTGGTGCGGCCGCCGGGGATCGACTCGACGGTGTACTTCTTGGTGCCCCACAGCCGGATCGTGATGTCCGACGGCGTCCAGATGGTCTGGATCGCGACCCCGGTGTCGGTGTCGTTGGTGAACTTCAGGTCGATCACGCTGCCGCCGCTGTGGTTCTGGAACACGGTCGCCTCGCGCGCGGCGGGGTAGCGGCTGATGTAGTAGCTGTGTTCCTTGTGCTCGGTGTCCTTCATGCCGGCGAAGTACGAGGCGTTGTACAGCGTCGTCGCGAACTGCGAGATCCCGCCGCCGACCTCGCGCCCGGGCGCGCCGTCCTTGATGACACCGGCCTCGACGTAGCCCTGCGCGGTGCCGCGCGGCCCGGTGAACCCGTTGAGGCTGAACGTCTCGCCCGGCTTCACGATGGCGCCGTTGACCTTCTGCGCCACGACCCGGATGTTCGTCCCCGAGTCCGGCGCGAACCCGCCGGTCTTGAACTCGCTGACGACCTCCTTGATGCCGAGCTGGTTGGCCTGCTCGGTGGTCACCTTGGCCGGGGTCTTCTTGTAGGTCACGGGCAGCTCGCGGGGCGCGGCGCGCTTGAGCACGTCGAGCACCGGCTTGAGGCTCGGCTCCCAGTCGACGACGTTGGCGTCCTCGGAGGGCTGCACGGTCGGCTTGCCGCCTTCGAAGACGATCTGCGCGTCCTTGCCCTCCTTCTCGGTGGACTTCAGCTGCGGGCTCGCGGCCTCGATGATCTTGTTGTTGTCCACCTTCGGGTTCAGCACCCCGCCGTCGACCGGCTCGAAGGTCAGCGCGGCCGCGATCTGCGCGGGTTTGACGACGGCGTCCTTGCCCTCGCCCTTGACGACCATCGGCGACGCCACGGCGGGCTTCGCGATCTGCTCGAGAGCGGCGTGGACGGCCTCCGCCGAAACCTTGACCGGGGTCTGGGTGACCGCGAGCGTGAGCGGCTCACCGCCGGCCCAGCGCTCCAGGATGGTCTTCTTGGCTGCTTCGACGTCGAGCTTCTGCCCCGTCTTCGGCTCGACGGCGACCGGTTTGGCCTCCTCGAAGCGCACGGTGCCCTCGATCGGATCGCGATCGACCTTGTCGCGCAGGTTCTCCAGCGCGGCGGTGAGCTTGGCGTCGTCGGTCTGGGTGACGACGCCGACCTCGGTGGTCGAGAAGAACGACGCGATCCGGGTGAACGGGTTCAGCGGCTGGTCGCCGGCCTGGTCGAGGGTGGCGGGCCAGTCGAGGCGCAACCCCGCGTTGTTCGGCGCCAGCGACTCCTCGGCGTCGCCCGCGACGACCTTCACCGGCCGGGTCAGCCGCGGCTCGATGCCGCCGCGGAGCTCCTTCTCGGCCGCCGCGCGGTCCATCCCGCCGACGTCCACCCCGGCGACGGTGACGCCACGGGGGACGCTGCCCTGGGAGACCAGCACGTCGAGGGCGTACGCGACGACCAGCAGGCCGAACACGCCGCCGCCGATGAAGGCGGCCTTGCGGTGGCTGCGGCGGCGCTTCGGTGGCGCGGGCTCCTCCGGCGTGGCAGACTCCGCGAACCCGGGCGTGACGACCGGGAGAATGTCCGTCTGCTCAGCGTGGGACTCGGGCCAGCGCGGTTCCTGCGGCAACTCTCCACCCTCCACGGTCCGGCGAGGCCGGGCGTCGTGATCGAACATCCGGGCTTCCCTACGTTCCGGACGTAGGTTCAAGATACGGGGCGCGTTTTGTGGTCGTGCAACTCGCCCGGTTGGGTGAGCGGGTCACTCCGTCGGGTGGTCACTGGGCGTCAGGTTCGGGATTTTCACCCACTCTGGCAAGAAAGTCGAAGTCACAGCCCTCATCGGCCTGCGTGATGTGTTCGGTGTACAACGCGCCGTAACCCCTTTCGTACCGCGGAGCGGGCGGGTTCCATCGTGCCCGGCGACGTTGCAATTCGGCATCATCGACGTCGAGGCTCAGCCGTCGCGAGGGAACGTCCAAAGTGATCCGGTCGCCGTCGCGGACCAGAGCGAGCGGCCCGCCGACGTGGGATTCCGGCGCGACGTGCAGCACGCACGCGCCGTAACCGGTGCCGCTCATCCTGGCGTCGGAGACGCGGACCATGTCCCGGACGCCCTTGGCCAGCAGGTGATCCGGCAGCGGCAGCATCCCGTACTCGGGCATCCCCGGGCCGCCGAGCGGGCCGGATCCGCGCAGGACGAGGACCGAATCCTCGGTGATGCCGAGCGCGGGGTCGTTGATGCGGTTCTTCAAGTCCTCGTGGTCGTCGAAGACCACCGCGGGTCCGGTGTGGACGAGCAGCCGGGGATCGGCGGCGATGTGCTTGATCACCGCGCCCGACGGCGCCAGATTGCCGCGAAGCACCGCGACCCCGCCTTCGGTGGCGACCGGGTTGTCGCGCGTGCGGATGACGTCGTCGTCGTGCACCCGCGCCGAAGCCAGGTTTTCGCCGAGAGTCCGGCCGGTGACGGTGACCCGATCGGTGTGCAGCAGGTCGGTCAGCCGGGAGAGCAGGCCGGGAAGCCCGCCGGCGTAGTAGAAATCCTCCATCAGCCAGTCACCGCCCGGCCGGATGTTCGCCAGTACCGGGACCCGGCGCGCGATCGCGTCGAAATCGCCGACAGACAACGGGATCCGCGCGCGCCCGGCCATCGCGATCAGATGGATGACGGCGTTGGTCGAGCCGCCGAGCGCCAGCACGGTGGTGATCGCGTCGGCGTACGCGCGCTCGTCGAGGATTTTCGTGACGGTGAGGTCCTCCCACACCATCTCGACGACACGCGCTCCGCTCGCCGCGGCCATCCGGTGGTGCGCCGAGTCGACGGCGGGGATCGACGCGGCGCCGGGCAAGGTCAGGCCGAGCACTTCCGCGACCGACATCATGGTGGACGCGGTCCCCATCGTCATACAGGTTCCGGGAGAACGGGCCAGTCCACGCTCCAATTCGGACAGTTCCCCGGCGCCGATCAGCCCGGCCCGCTTGTCGTCCCAGTACTTCCACATGTCGGTGCCGCTGCCGAGCACTTCGTTCCGCCAATGCCCGCGCAACATCGGGCCCGCGGGGACGAAGATCGCGGGCAGACCCGCGCTCGTCGCGCCCATCAGCAACGCCGGTGTCGTCTTGTCGCAGCCGCCCATGAGGACCGCTCCGTCGACGGGGTAGGACCGCAGGATCTCTTCGGTCTCCATCGAAAGCAGATTGCGGTAGAGCATGGGGGTCGGCTTCTGGAACGTCTCCGACAGGGTCGCGACCGGGAACTCCAGCGGGAATCCGCCCGCCTGCCACACCCCGCGTTTGACCTGGTCCGCCCGCTCGCGCAGATGCATGTGGCAGGGGTTGATGTCGCTCCAGGTGTTGAGGATCGCGATGACGGGTTTCCCGAGATGCTCCTCCGGGTTGTAGCCGAGTTGCCTGCTCCGGGCCCGGTGGCTGAAGCCGCGTAGTTCGTCGCCGCCGAACCAGCGGTGGCTTCGGAGTTCCTCGGGGTTCCTCATGATCGCGATTATGGCATCTCATATATGATCGGCCCATGCCTTCGACGTTCAGCCTGCCCGCTTCACGGACCGAAGTGGTGCTCGAAGAGATCCGCCGCGGCATCCTCACCAGGGAGCTGAAGCCCGGCCAGCCGCTGGTCGAAGCCGAACTCGCGGCCCGGCTCGGGGTGTCGAAGACGCCGGTCCGCGAGGCGCTCAAGGTGCTGTCGAACACGGGATTGGTGACCTTCAGCCCGTACAAGGGCGCCTCGGTCTGCGTGGTCGACGCGGAGCTGGCGAAGTCCGTTTACGACGTTCGCATGGTGCTGGAGCCCGAGGCCGTGCGCCGGTCGGTCGAACGCCGCTCGCCGGACCTGCTCGAAGACGCCGCGGAGGCGCTGAAGGAGGCGTCGGCGGCGATCTCGGACAAGGACCAGGCGGCGCTCAGCCTGCTCAACCGCCGGTTCCACCGCGCGCTCTACAGCGGCTGCGGCAACCCGCTGATGGTCTCGATGCTGGACGACCTCAGGGACCGCGCGGCGCTGATCAGTGTGGTCGGCTGGGCGGCGAATCCCAGCTGGCGCAGGGAATGGGCCGAGCACAAGGCGGTGCTGGCGGCGGCGAAGAAGGGTGACGCCGACGGCGCGGCCGGGCTGCTGCGCGCCCATATCGGCGACTTCCTGGACCGGATCCTCGAGACCATCGGAGACGAATGATGCGCCTGTTGCTCATCGCCGACACACATCTGCCGCAGCGTGCGAAGCGGCTGCCCGCCCAAGTCTGGCGCGAGGTCGAAGCGGCGGACGTCGTCATCCACGCCGGTGACTGGGTCGAGGCCGCCCTGCTCGACGAACTCGAGGCACGGAGCAAGCGGCTCATCGGGGTCTACGGCAACAACGACGGCGCGGACCTGCGGGCGCGGCTCCCCGAGATCGCGCGGGCGGACCTCGACGGGGTCCGCCTGGCGGTCATCCACGAAACCGGCGGCAAGCAGGGGCGTGAGCGCCGCTGCGACGAACAGTTCCCGGACACCGACGTCCTCGTGTTCGGGCACAGCCACATCCCCTGGGACACGGTCACGCCGAAGGGGCTGCGGCTGCTGAACCCCGGCTCGCCGACCGACCGGCGGAGCCAGCCGTTCTGCACGTACCAGACCGCCGAGATCCGCGACGGCGAGCTGCGCGACGTAGCTCTTCATGAGCTGCCGCTTCGCCGCTGACCGGGTAGACAGGTAGCCATGGAACCGGCGCAGGCGTTGAGGGAGATCGCGTTCCGGCTGGAGCGTGCGGGCGAGCCGACCTACCGGGTGAGGGCGTTCCGGCAGGCGGCCTCGGTGATCGCCAAGGTCAAGCCCGACGACCTGCGCAAACGCGCCGAGGCGGGCACGCTGACGGCGTTGCCGAACATCGGCAAGGCGACCGCGGCCGTCGTCGAAGACGTCCTCGCCGGACGCCGTCCCGCCTACTTCGAGAAGATCGGCGAGCCGAAGCTGCCCGACGGCGGCCCCATGCGGGCGGCGTTGCGCGGCGACTGCCACACCCATTCGGATTGGTCCGACGGTGGCAGCCCGATCGACGAGATGGCCGAGGCCGCCCGCGCGCTCGGCCACGAATGGATGGTGCTGACGGACCACTCGCCGCGGCTCACCGTCGCCAACGGCCTTTCGCCCGAACGGCTGCGGCGGCAGATGGACGTCGTCGCCGAACTGAACGAGAAGATGGCACCGTTCCGGATCCTGCACGGCATCGAGGTCGACATCCACCTCGACGGCACGCTGGACCAGGAGGAAGAACTGCTGGAACAGCTGGACTTCGTCGTCGCGAGCGTCCACTCGAAACTGCGGATGCCCGCCAAGGAGATGACGCCGAGGATGCTCGCCGCGGTGCGGCATCCTCGGGTCCGCGTGCTGGGGCACTGCACCGGGCGGCTGGTGATGGGAGGCCGCGGGAAGCGGCCCGAGTCGGAGTTCGACGCGGAGGCGGTGTTCACCGCGTGCCGGGACAACGGGGTCGCCGTCGAGATCAACTCCCGTCCCGAGCGGCGCGACCCGCCGACGCGCCTGCTGAACCTGGCCGTTGAGCTGGGCTGCGACTTCGCGATCGACAGCGACGCGCACGCGCCGGGCCAGCTGGACTGGCTGGTCTACGGCTGCGCGCGGGCCACCGAGCTGGGGATCGAGCCGGACCGGGTGATCAACACGCGGACCGCTGAAGACCTGCTGGCCTCGTGAGTGGTTAGGACGGTTAGAACCGTCCTAACCACTCACGAGAGTGTCGCGAACCGCAGGCCGGCGTCGCTCAGCCGGTCGATCAGCGACTGCCCCATCGCGGTCGCCGTGGTGACCTGCCCGGCCGTCGCGGGAAGGTCGTCCAGTGCCAGGCACAGCGCGGACTCGCCGAGCATCTTCGCCGTCTCGCCGTACCCCGGGTCGCCGCCGGACACCTCGGTCACGACGCGTTCGCCGCCGCTCTCGGCGTGGAACCGCACGGAGAACCACGACCGCGCCCGTCGCTGCTCGTCCGGACCGCCGCCGGGCTTCAGCAGATTCGACAGCGCCCGTCGCGCGGGCGGGAGCTGGGCGGCGGCGAAGACGAGACCCATCCCGGCCGCGCCGGCGGCCACCACCGGAAGCCGTTTGATCGCGGCGAAATGCCGGTACGTGAAGTCGGGGCCGTACACCGGGAGCGCGGCGGCGGAACGTTCGACGATCATCGGGTCGATGGTCGGCAGCGGCACCGCCCAGAAACCGTCGGGGCTGCGATGGGGTGTGCCCAGCGCGGCGCGCGCACGACGGCCCTCCGGCCGCGGTTCGGCCGCCGCGCGTTCCCGTGCGGCGCGGAAACTCGACGGCAGCCGCGAAAACGCCGTCAGCGCCGAGAGGAAGGTGCCGCCCGACGGGGCCGCTCCCGCGCGCACGTACCCGTCGATCCGGATCGGTTTCCCTGGTGGTAGCTGGGAAACCGTGAAGAGCACGCCGAGGTCGTGCGGGATCGAGTCGAAACCGCACGCGTGCACGAGCCGGGCACCGGTCTCGACCGCGCGGGCATGGTGGGCGAGGTACATCTTGTCGGCGAACTCGGGCTCACCGCACAGGTCGGCGTAGTCGGTCCCCGCTTCGGCGCACGCGGCGACCAGCGGTTCTCCATAGTGGACATACGGGCCGACCGTGGTGGCGACGACCTTCGTGGCCTCGGCGACCTTCCGCAGCGAGCCCGTATCGGAGACGTCGGTCCGTAACAACGGTAGCTCGGAGAGCGCCGGATTGAGCGAGAAAAGCTTTTCCCGCAGCGCTTCCAGCTTGACGGGATCACGTCCGGCCAAGGCGAGGCGCAGACCTGGCGGCGCGGTGCGGGCGAGATATTCCGCCGTCAGGCCACCGGTGAATCCGGTGGCGCCGAACAGCACGACGTCGTGGTCACGGTCGGCAGGCATGGCGTCAGGCTACCGCCGGTCAGCGCCGGTCGCCGGTGTAGACGACGGCGGCGCTCACCGCGTCCACCCCCGAGATCAGTTCGGCGAGCGCCCTCGGGAGTTCCCGATGCGTGGACCCGGCCCAAGCCCGCAGGCCGGCGCGGTCGAGTTCCGGTTCGCAGAAATCGTCGAGCCCGATGGTCCAGGCCAGCAGGGCGAGGCAGACCGAATGCGGATCCGGCTGATCGGTGCCGAGGACGGCCGTCCTCACCCTGCTGCGCGCGGCCGTCGACATCAGCAGATCCCGTGGCGGATAGCGGTGATTCTTCCGCATGAGCATCCGGTCTGTTTCGCGGTCGATCACCCCCGCGGCGAGCAGGTTGTCCGCGACCGTTGCCCCGAGATCGTGGCGGAGATGGCCGACCCATTCCCGGACGGTGTGCCGCTCGGGTTCACGGAGGATTTCCGAGAACACCCGATCCAGCGGGGGATGGGCGAGGCCGCGGCGCGACAACGGCCGGATTCGTTTGCGTTCCACGGTGATCCGCTCGGCGAGGAGGAGATCACAGAGCGCGGAACCGGCCATTCCGATGCCGAGTCCCGTGCCTCGCAGCGCGGGTTTTCCGGTGAACTCGTCGTGGGCGAGGAAGAACAGGGAATCGACCAAGGTCAGCCGACGCATGAATGGCACGCCCCCCGGCGTCGTAGTGCGGGACGGCCAAAGTAGCGGTAGCGCGCGGACCACTGCGACCCGAGGTCCGTTTTTAGCCTGAACGGACGTACCTCGCCGGGGTGGCCGGCCCTAGGGTGGGATGGCTCTCGCAAGATCGAGAACCTCCAGCGCCAAACCGACGTCCGGGGGGACGGGTTCATGGGTACGCAAAGACCGCGGCGCGGTCTCGGCCATCGACGGCTCGGAGCCGCGCAGATCGTGTTCTTCGTGGTGGCCGCGGCGGGGCCGCTCTTCGCCATCGCGGGCGGGGTCCCGACCAACTACGCGGTCACCGGCAGTATCGGGGTGCCGCTGTCGTTCCTCCTGCTCGCCCCGATCCTCGGATTGTTCGCGGTCGGCTACGCCGCGATGAGCCGCTACATCACCAACGCGGGCGCGTTCTACCCGTACGTCGCCAACGGGATCGGCAAATCCACCGGCGCCGGGATCGCGTTCGTCACGCTGATCTCCTACAACGCCATCCAGATCAGCATCTACGGACTGTTCGGCTGGTCGGTGTCGACCTGGCTGGGCACGCTCACCGGATCCCCGCCGCCGTGGTGGCTGTGCGCGCTGGTGATGGTGCTGATCATCGGCGCGCTCGGCGTCCTGCGGGTCGATCTCAACGCCAAGGTGCTCGGGGTGGCGCTCTGCCTCGAAGTCGCCGTCGTCGCGGTCGTCGACATCGCGTTGTTCGCGAACCCCGCCGGTGGCGCCGTTTCCTGGGTCCCGCTGGAGCCGTCGAGCCTGTTCACCACCGGTGTGGGCGCGGTGTTCGCGTTCTCCGCCGCCGCGTTCATCGGTTTCGAGGGCGCGGCGACCTACGGCGAGGAGACCCGGGAACCCAGCCGCACGGTCGGGCGTGCGACGTACGCGGCGATCGGGCTCACCGCGGTGCTGTACGTCGTCTCGTCACTCGCGCTGGCCGTGGGGACCGGGCCGGACGTCATCGTCACCACCGCCGCCGCGCAGGGCCCGGACCTGCTGTTCACCCTGGCGGGAGAACACCTCGGCGAGACGTTCTCCGATGTCGCGTACACGCTGTTCGTGACCGGCCAGTGCGCGGCGCTGCTGAGTTTCCACAACGCCGTCGCGCGGTACTTCTTCGCGCTGGGCAGGGAAGGGCTGCTGCCTCGCTCGCTGGCCAAGACCAGCAAGCGCACCGGCGCGCCGGTGGCGGGCTCGCTCACGCAGACGGCGCTGGCGCTGGTGGTCGTGTCGCTGTTCGCGATCGCGGGCCGTGATCCGGTGACCGAACTGTTCACCTGGCTCGGCACGACCGCGTCCACCGGTGTCGTGGTGATCATGATCGCCGTCTCGCTTTCGGTGATCGGCTTTTTCAAACGGCGCCGCGACGCCGAAAACGCCTGGCGCCGCTGGATCGCGCCGGGGGCGGCGATGCTCGCGCTGTCGGCCGTCCTCGCGCTGATCCTGCTCAACTTCGATCTGCTGCTCGGCCCGGCCGGGACGTTCCTGTTGCGCTGGGGTCTGCCCGGTCTCGTGGTCGTCGCCGCCCTTGCCGGTTTCCTGCGCGCGGAAGTGTTGCGGACCAAGGATCCTGAGACGTACGCCGCCATCGGCGGCCCGCTCGAAGTCGACGAGCCCGTCGTGCTGAGGGCGGGGCGATGATCGTCCGGCCCGCCGAACCGTCCGAAATGGACACTGTGATCGATGTACTGTCCGAGGCCTTCCATGAAGACCCGGTGAGCATGTGGGTCTTTCCCGGTGACGAGCGCCGCGCGGTGGCGCTGCCGATCTTCCATCGGGCGGTCGTGCTGGGGATGCTCGCCGTCGGCGGCCACGTCGACGTCACCGGCGACCTGTCCGCCGCCGCGCTTTGGGCGCCCGGTGGTGACGAGGACATCGACGACGAAGCGTTCGCCGGGCTCACCGGGGAAGAAATCGGCAGGCTCGCGGCGTTGTTCGAGTTGATGACGGAGCACGCTCCCGGCGGCGAGTACCACCACGCCCAGTTCATCGGCGTCCGCAAGAACGCGCAACGGCAGGGGATCGGCGCACGGCTGCTGAAGTATGGGCTCGACCGGTACGGCGCGGTACCCGCGTATCTGGAGGCGAGCAGCGCGGAGAGCGCGAAACTGTACCGGCGGCTGGGTTTCCGCGATCACGGACCGGCTTTCGCGGCCGAGGGCGGGCCGCCGATGCTGCCCATGTGGCGGGAGCCGTCGATCAGTCTATAAAGGACTGGTAAAGTAGCGGGCAGATGACGACGAACCGTGCCCCCGCCACACGGCACCGTTCCGTCTTCTTCCTCGTGCTCTTGCTCGTCTTCGCCTTCGTCACGCCGACCGTTCCCCACGGGCACGGGCGGGCCGCGAAGGAAGATCCGGTCGCCGTCTTCGCGACCCATCCGCTGCCCGCCTTCCACGGCGGGCAAACAGTTCCCCTTGCCGACGCTCCCGCCGAAGCGGAGACCGTCGACCTCCCTGACACCGGCTACGCCCCTGAGCAGGGTGAACCCGTCGTCATCACCCGAGCGGTGCCCCAGGCACCCGCTCGGGCACCTCCGCGCTGACCCGGTCCCCAAGCCGCATCAGCCATCCATCGGAGGTCTCCATGAGTTCCGGTCATGCCCTGCTGGCCGTCGGCGGGGCGTTCCTCGCCGCCGGTGTCATCGCCAGAGCGGGCGCCCGTATCGGGCTGCCGACCATTCCCCTGTTCATGCTGGCCGGTTTCGTCTTCGGCCCCAACACCCCCGGACTGTCCCTTGTGGACGATCCGGCCGAGCTCGGTGTGCTCGCCGGGCTCGGTCTCGTCTTCCTCCTGTTCTACCTCGGCCTCGAATTCTCCCTCGACGACCTGGCCAAAGGCGGGCGCAAACTCGTCTGGTCCGGGCTGATCTACCTGATCCTCAACATCGGCGGCGGGCTCGCGTTCGGCTTCCTGCTGGGCTGGGGCACCAGGGAGGCGCTGGTCATCGCCGGTGCCATCGGTATCTCGTCGTCGGCGATCGTCACCAAACTCCTGCTCGAAGCCCGCCGGATGACCAACCCCGAATCCCGGCTGATCATGGGCATCATCGTGATCGAGGACCTGTTCCTCGCGCTGTACCTGGCGCTGCTGCAGCCGGTGCTGTCCGGCGCCGGGAGCTTCGGTTCGGCGCTCGCCGACTTCGGGAAGGCCTTCGCGTTCCTGATCGTGATGGCCGCGCTCGCCCGCTGGGGTGGCCGGGTGGTGTCGAAGCTGTTCGGTTCGGCCGACGACGAGCTGCTCACCGTCTGCTTCGTCGGGGTGGCGGTGATGGGTGCCGCTGTCGCCGAAGAGGTCGGGGTGTCCGACGCGATCGGCGCGTTCATGGTCGGCATGATGCTCGGCGGTTCGAAGGTCGCGCCGCGTATCCACAAGCTGGTACTCCCGCTGCGGGACGCGTTCGGCGCGCTGTTCTTCTTCATCTTCGGGCTCAGCATCGACCCGAACGCGGTCGGCTCGGTGGTCGTGCCGGTGCTGATCGCGGTGGCGCTGACGATCGTGCTGAACCTCGGAGCCGGCGCGCTGGCCGCGCGCGTGAACGGCTTCGATCGCCAAGCCGGGGTGAACATCGGGCTCACCGTCCTCACCCGCGGCGAGTTCTCGCTCGTGCTCGCCGCGATGGCGACGGCCGCCGGGCTGGACTCGCGGGTCGCGCCGTTCGTCGCGGGCTACGTCCTCCTGCTGGCCGTGATCGGTCCAGTCGCGGTCATCCGCTCCGAGAAACTCACCTGGTTGCTACCGGCGAGTATTGTCCGAGGCTCGACCCGCCGCGACGAGCCGGCCAGGGCGACGTGACGAGGAGGCCTGGGTGACCGAACGGTTCGGCGGCTACCAGAACGAGATCTACCTGCAGGGGCTCGGCGGGACCTTCCCGCCGTGCTCCACCGACGCCACGAAGCTGGAGGAGTCCGCGCGGGAGATCCTCGAGCCCGGACCGTTCTGGTACGTCGCGGGCTCGGCCGGATCGGGCGCCACCGCGCGGGCCAACCGAGAGGCGTTCGACCGCTGGCGCCTGGTGCCCCGGATGCTCACCGGCGCCACCGAACGCGATCTGTCGACGACGGTGCTGGGGACGCCGGTGCCCGCTCCGGTGCTGCTGGCGCCGGTCGGCGTCCAGTCGATCGTGCACGAGGGCGCCGAACCGGCGGCCGCGCGGGCCGCGGCGTCGGTCGGGCTGCCGTACATCATGTCGACGGCGTCGTCCACGAGCATCGAGGACGTCGCCGAAGCCAGTGGCGAGGGGCCGCGCTGGTTCCAGCTGTACTGGCCGACGGACAACGAGGTCTGCGCGAGCATCCTGGCGCGGGCGAAGGCCGCGGGCTTCACCACGCTAGTGGTCACGCTCGACACCTGGACCCTCGCGTGGCGCCCGAACGACCTCGACCACGCGTACCTGCCGTTCATCAAGGGGGTCGGGCTCGGTGTCCCGCTGAGCGACCCGGTGTTCCGCGGCCTGCTGGAGAAGACGCCGGAGGAGGATCCGCCCACCGCGATCCTGCGCTGGATCTCGATGATCACCGGCACCGACAGCACCTGGGACCGGCTCCCGTTCCTGCGCGAGCACTGGGACGGGCCGATCGTGCTCAAGGGCATCCAGCACCCCGACGACGCGCGCCGCGCCGTCGAGGCCGGGATGGACGGGATCGTCGTGTCCAACCACGGCGGCCGTCAGGTCGACGGCGCGATCGCGTCGCTCGACGCGCTCCCGGAGATCGTGGCCGCGGTCGGCGACCGGCTGGAGATCCTGTTCGACTCGGGCATCCGCACCGGTGCCGACATCGCCAAGGCGCTCGCGCTCGGGGCGAAGGCCGTGCTGGTGGGACGGCCGTGGGTGTACGGCCTGGCGCACGCGGGGGAGGAGGGCGTCCGGCACGTGCTGCGGAGCCTGCTCGCCGACCTCGACCTGACCATGGGCCTGTCCGGGCACCGGACCCTCGCCGATCTCACCCCGGCCTCCCTGCGGCACCTCTGACCCCCCGCAATTCGTCATCTACTTGCGATAGTTCGTCCTGCCAACTATCGCAAGTAGATGGCGAATTGCGAGGGGTGGTGGTGACGTGCGGGATATTCGGAGGCCCGGATCGTCACGCACGGCTATCCTGGTGCCGGTCATGGCTTCTCAACCTTCCCCGCTCGGCGCCCTGCGCGCTCGCCTGCCCGAACTCATGTCGCGCGACGAGCACCGCCTCCGGCGCCGGCTCGACGGTGCCCGGAAAGCGCGCAACGCCGAGTCGCTCGCCGCGCAGATCGAGGCCGACATCGAGGCCGCCGAGCTGCGGGTCACCCGCAGACGCGACGCCGTCCCGAAGATCTCGTTCCCCGAAGAGCTGCCCGTCAGCCAGCGCAAGGACGAGATCGCCGCCGCCATCCGCGACCACCAGGTGGTGATCGTCGCGGGCGAGACCGGGTCCGGGAAGACGACCCAGCTGCCGAAGATCTGTCTCGAACTCGGCCGCGGTATCCGGGGCCAGATCGGGCACACGCAGCCGCGGCGGCTGGCCGCGCGCACGGTCGCCGATCGCATCGCCTCCGAGCTGAACACCGAGCTCGGCGAGGCCGTCGGCTACAAGGTCCGGTTCACCGACCATTCCGGCCAGGACACGCTGGTCAAGCTGATGACCGACGGCATCCTGCTCGCCGAGATCCAGACCGACCGGATGCTGCGCCAGTACGACACGCTGATCATCGACGAGGCGCACGAGCGCAGCCTCAACATCGACTTCATCCTCGGCTACGTCAAGCAGCTCTTGCCGCGCCGCCCCGATCTCAAGGTGATCATCACCTCGGCGACGATCGATCCGGAGCGGTTCTCCAAGCATTTCGACGACGCGCCGATCGTGGAGGTCTCCGGCCGGACGTATCGGGTCGAGGTCCGCTACCGGCCGATCATCGACCCCGACGACCCGGACGCCGATCAGGATCGCGACCAGACGCAGGCCATCTGTGACGCCGTCGACGAACTGCAGCACGAGGGGCCCGGCGACATCCTGGTGTTCCTCTCCGGCGAGCGGGAGATCCGCGACGCCGCGGACGCCCTGTCCAAACAGGACCTCCGCAACACCGAGATCCTCCCGCTGTACGCCCGGCTCTCGTCGTCGGACCAGCATCGGGTGTTCCAGCGCCACACCGGACGCCGCGTCGTGCTCGCGACGAACGTCGCCGAGACCTCGTTGACCGTGCCCGGCATCAAGTACGTCGTCGACCCCGGCACCGCGCGGATCTCGCGCTACAGCCATCGCACCAAGGTGCAGCGGCTGCCGATCGAGCCGGTGTCGCAGGCGTCGGCGAACCAGCGCAAGGGCCGCTGCGGCCGGACGTCCGACGGTATCTGCATCAGGCTGTACTCCGAGGACGACTTCGACGCCCGGCCCGAGTTCACCGATCCGGAGATCCTGCGGACCAACCTCGCGTCGGTCATCCTCCAGATGACCTCGCTCGGCCTCGGCGACATCGCGGCGTTCCCCTTCGTGGAGCCGCCGGATCGCCGTCAGGTCACCGACGGCGTCCAGTTGCTCCAGGAACTCGGCGCGTTCGAGATGTCCGACGGCAAGAAGCTCACCGAGACCGGCCGCAAGCTCGCGCAGCTCCCGGTCGACCCGCGGATGGCGCGCATGGTGCTGGAAGCGTCTCGCAACGGCTGCGTCCGCGAAGTGATGATCATCGCCGCCGCACTGTCCATTCAGGACCCGCGCGAGCGGCCGGCGGAGAAGCAGCAGGCGGCGGACGAGCAGCACGCGCGGTTCACGGACAAGACGTCGGACTTCCTCGCGTACCTGAACCTGTGGGAGTACGTCACCGAGCAGCAGAAGGCGTTGTCCACCAACCAGTTCCGCCGGATGTGCCGCAACGAGTACCTGAACTACCTGCGCATCCGCGAATGGCAGGACATCTTCAGCCAGCTGCGTCAGCTCGCCAAACCGCTCGGCATCACCCTCAACACGGACGGCCCGGCCGATCCGCAACGTGTGCACACGTCGCTGATCGCCGGGCTGTTGTCGCATGTCGGTCTCAAGGATCCGGCCAAGGGTGACTATCTCGGCGCGCGCGGGGCGCGCTTCTCGGTCTTCCCGGGTTCGGCGCTGTTCAAGAAGCAGCCGCGGTTCGTGATGTCGGCCGAGCTCGTCGAAACCTCACGGCTGTGGGGCCGGGTCAACGCGCGGATCGAGCCGGAGTGGGTCGAGCCGCTCGCCGGGCACGTGGTGAAGCGGAACTATTCGGAGCCGCACTGGGAGCGCAAACAGGGCGCGGTGATGGCGCTCGAGAAGGTGACCCTGTACGGCGTTCCGCTCGTCGCCGACCGCCGCGTCAACTACGGCCGGATCGATCCCGAGGTGAGTCGCGAGCTGTTCATCCGGCACGCCCTCGTCGAGGGTGACTGGGAGACCCGGCACCACTTCTTCCGCGAGAACCGCGCGCTGCTCGAAGAGGTCGAGGACCTGGAGAACCGGGCCCGCCGCCGCGACATCCTGGTCGACGACGAGACGCTGTTCGAGTTCTACGACCAGCGCGTCCCGGCCGACGTCGTCTCCGCGCGGCATTTCGACAGCTGGTGGAAGAAGGCCCGGCACACCGAGCCCGACCTGCTGAGCTTCGAGAAGACGATGCTCATCAACGAGACCGCGGGCGGCGTGCGCGAGGCCGACTACCCCGACTTCTGGACCCAGGGCAGCCAGACCTTCAAGCTCACGTACCAGTTCGAGCCGGGGGCCGACGCGGACGGCGTCACCGTGCACGTCCCGCTGCCGGTGCTGAACCAGGTCACCCCGGACGGCTTCGACTGGCAGGTCCCCGGCCTGCGCGAAGAGCTGGTGACGCAGCTGATCAAGTCGCTGCCCAAGGCGATCCGCCGCAACTTCGTGCCGGCGCCCGACCACGCGAAACTGGTGCTGTCGCGGGTCGGCCCGGCCGACGGGCCGCTGCTGCACGTCGTCGCCGACGAGCTGGAAGCGTTACGCGGAGTGGTTATCCCCGACGACGCCTGGCAGCTGTCGGCGGTCCCCGACCATCTGAAGATGACCTTCCGCGTGGTCGACGTCCGCGGCAAGAAGGTCTCCGAGGGCAAGGACATCGACGCTCTCAAACGAGATCTGAGCGGTCAGGTGCGCGCGACGATCTCCAAGGCGGCGGACAGCATCGAGCGCGAGGGGCTGACGACGCCCGCGTTCGGTGAGCTGCCGAAGGTGTTCGCGAGCAAGCAACGCGGGCACGACGTCAAGGCGTATCCGGCGCTGGTCGACGAAGGCGGTTCCGTGGCGGTGCGGCTGCTGGACACGCCGGGCCAGCAGGAACAGTCGATGTGGGCGGGCACGCGGCGCATGCTGCGGCTGAACATCCCTTCGCCGATGAAGTTCATCACCCGCAATCTCGGCAACTCCTCGAAACTCGTGCTGAACCGGAATCCGCACGGCTCCGTGGCGGCGTTGCTCGAAGACTGTGTGGACTGCGCCGTCGACAAGCTCGTGGCCGACAACGGCGGACCGCGCTGGGACGAGGCCGGCTTCGCGGTCCTGCTGGAGAAGGTGCGTGCCGGGCTGAACGCCGGGGTGCTCGACGTGCTGACCAACGTCGAGAAGATCCTGCGCGCCGCGAACGACGTCGAAACGCGGCTGGCCGACACGCGTGGCCCGAAGGACTCGCTCGCTGACATCCGCGCGCAGCTGGACGGCTTGGTGCACAAGGGTTTCGTCACCGAGACCGGGCAGGACAGGCTGAAGCACGTCGTCCGGTATCTGCGGGGGATTGAACGGCGGCTGGAGAAACTCCCGACCGAGCCGACGCGCGACATCCAGCGCACCGGCGACATCGCCTGGCTCCGCAACGAGTACCAGGCGGCGCTGGACGCGCTGCCGCCGGGCACTTCTTCGCCCGCGCTGCGGGAGATCCGGTGGATGATCGAGGAACTGCGGGTCAGCTTCTTCGCCCAGACGCTCGGCACCGCCCACCCCGTCTCGCTGAAGCGCGTCATCAAGGCCCTGGACGACGCCGCCACCTCCCGCAATTAGTCACCTACTTGCGGTGCTCACGCGAGTTACGCCTCCGATCACGCGAGTTCGCCGCCCGATCACGCGAGTTACGCCTCCGATCACGCGAGTTGCGCCCCCGATCACGCGTGTCGTCCATCTGATCACGTGAGTCGTCCGTTCAATCACGCGAGTCGTCCATCTGATCACGTGAGTTCGCCATCTGGTCACGTATATCCCATCGCCTGGAACCGGGACTCGCGTGATTGGGGCCGGAACTTGCGTGATTGAGGGCGTAACTCGCGTGATTGGGCGGACGACACGTGGGATCAGACGGACGACTCGCGTGACTGGAGGCGGAACTCGCGTGATCCGATGGACGACGCGCGTGTGCAGACGGACGACACGCGTGATTGAACGGCGAACTCGCGTGATTGAAGGCGTAACTCGCGTGGTTGGGGGCGTAACTCACTTCGCGTCGGCGTAGGTGTCCACGGCGGCGATGTGCAGCGGGAACCGGACCGGGCAGGCCTGACCGAAAAGCATCCGCGCCGCCTCGGCCATGCTGTCCACAATGGACTGCGAGACCTCGTCGGCGAACTCGGCCGGGGTGTGCACCAGGACCTCGTCGTGCTGGAAGAACACCAGGTGCGCGGGGGACGGGAGCCTGCTGCGCAGGGTCGCCAGCAGGACCGCGGTCATGTCCGCCGCACTCGCCTGCACCACGAAGTTCCGGGTGAAGCGACCCCAGTTGCGGGACGCCTGCCGTGCCTTCAGCTCACCCGCCTCGTCCTCCGCGACGCCGCCGGTCAGCGCGCGCCAAGCCTCCGACGGCGCGGGCGACGTCCGGCCGAGCCGCGAGCGGACGCGCTCACCACGTTCCCCGGCCTGCGCGGCACGCTCCACATAGGACACCGCGTCGGGGAACCTGGTGCGCAGCAACGCCAGCAACGGTCCCGCCTCGCCGGACGTGCCGCCGTACATCGCCGACAGCATCGCGATCTTCGCGCGGTCCCGGTCGTCCCTGTCGTCCCACGCGGGCACCGGCACGCGGCGCACTCCGGAGAACATCGCCTCGGCGAGACTCGCGTACAGATCCGTGGCCGCGGCGACGTCGGCCAGCTTCCGGTCTCCGGACAACGCGGTCAGCACCCGTGGCTCCAGCTGGGCGGCGTCGGCGACCACCAGTTTCCAGCCAGGATCGGCCCGGACGCAGGTCCGCAGGATCTTCGGGATCTGCAGCGCGCCGCCGCCCCGGCTCGCCCAGCGGCCGGAAACGACGCCGCCGACGACGTAGTGCGGGCGGAACCGGCCGTCGTGCACCCACTCGTCGAGCCACGTCCAGCCGTTCGCCGAATGCAGCCGCGCGAGCTCCTTGTACTCCAGCAGCGGCGGGACGGCGGGATGGTCGATGTCGCGCAGCAGGTACTTCCTGGCCGACGAAACCTCGATGCCCTCCCGGCCGAGCGCCCGGACGACGCTGGCCGGGGCGTCCGGATTGACCGGACGCCCGCCGAACGCGGCGCTGATCTTCGCCGCCAGCTCGACCAGCCGCTTCGGCCGGTGGCCGGCCGGAACACGGGGCCCGAGCTGGTCGGCGAGCAACGCCAGATGCAGGTCCGCCCGCCAGGGCAGCCCGTCGGCCGACATCTCGGCGGCCGCCAGCGCGCTCGCCGACTCCGCCGCGAAGAGCAGCCGTAACCGCTCCGGGTGATCGGTGACGGCGACCCGTTTCTCCTGCTCGGCCAGCACCCGGCGCGCCGCGTCGATCACCGTGACACCGGACGGCAGTCGCGGCCCCCGCGTCTCGAACAGCGTCGGCTGGTCGTCCTCGGCCCACAGTGGGGGCTCGTCGGCGGGCGCTTCCTGCCCGTTTGCCCTGGCCAGCGCCGCACGCAGGCTTCGCGACTCCTGCGGACGGCCTTCGTGGGCCAGGAGCAGTCCCTCGGTCAGCGCCAGGTCATGACAGCGCCGCACCCGGACGCCCGCCTTGATCAGCGCCGGATACGTCCCTTCGACCGACGGGAACACCCAACGGGGTGAGTGCTCCGCCTCCCACCGCCGCACTTCGCCGACGAACTCCGGGAGCTTCATGCCCTGCCGCGGCGGCTCCCCGGAAAAAGCGATCGCGAAGTCGCCATCCTCCTCTTGACCTGCGATCGCCTGCACACTCACATTGTGGTGGTTCCCCCCGACATTTCTGTCACCAGACGGCTAGTGCGCCTGCGCTATCGGTCGGCTACTGTCGAGTAGCAACCCCATACCGCCGATACGCGAACCGCCGGGGGCATGGTGTCTCGCCGCAGCAGCAACGGAGGTGCCCGGATGAGAAACCCCACCGGCCTCGCCACCTTGGTGGCGGGCAAGGTGACCGAGACCGTGCGCAGCATCGACGTGATGCGCCAAGCGGGCCTGCTCCCCATCCCGCGGGTCGACGAGGGCCTGCGTTCGCTGGTCATGGTGCGTAAATGGGGTCCGTTCGCCGGCGCGAACATGATCGCCGCCCGCCGGGACCCGACCGCGACCGGCATCATCGACGAGCTCGGCCCGCTGACCTTCAAGCAGCTCGACACCCAGTCGAACGCGCTGGCCAGGGCGTGGTCGGAACGCGGCCTCGGCCCGGGTTCGGTGATCGCCGCGCTGTGCCGCGACCACCGCGGTCTCGTGCTGACGATGCTCGCCTCGGGCAAGCTCGGCGCCAAGCTGCTGCTGATGAACACCGGGTTCGCCAAACCGCAGCTCGCGGACGTCGCGAAACGCGAAGGCGTCACCGCGCTCGTGTACGACCAGGAGTTCTCCGACCTGCTGGACGCGGTCGAGGGCGACGTCGACCACTACCTCGCGTGGGTCGATTCGGACGCCGAGCTGTCCGGGCACAAGATCCCGATCGTCACCGAGCTGGTCGCCAGCACCGACGACCGCCCGTGGCCCGCGCCGGCCAAACCGGGCGGATTCATCCTGCTGACCAGCGGCACCACCGGGACGCCGAAGGGCGCGCCGCGCCCGCACACCTCCGCGCTGGCCTCCGCGCAGTTCCTCGACCGCATCCCGCTGCGGACCGGTGAGGCGACCTACATGGGCGCGCCGCTGTTCCACGGCACCGGGTTGTCGCAGTTCATCCTGTCCTTCGCGCTCGGCTCGAAGGTCGTCATGCGGCGCAGGTTCGTGCCGGAGGAGACGTTGCGCGGCGTCGCGGAGAACCGGTGCACCACGCTGGTCCTCGTGCCGACGATGCTGCAGCGGATCGTCGACCTGCCCGAGGAGGTCCGCGCCAAGTACGACACCTCGTGCCTGCGGATCATCTTCGTCGCCGGCTCCGCGTTGTCACCGGATCTGGGGAACCGCGCGACCGCGGCGTTCGGCGACGTCGTGCACAACCTCTACGGCTCCACCGAGGTCGCGGTCGCGACGGTCGCGACTCCCGAAGACTGGCGCAAGGCACCGGGTACGGTCGGCCGCGCGCCGGTGGGCTGCAAGGTCGCGCTGTACGACGAAAAGGGCGAGAAGATCACCGAGCCGCATGTCACCGGCCGGGTGTTCGTCGGCAGCGGGCTGAGCTTCCAGGGCTACACCGACGGGCGCAACAAGGAGATCATCGACGGGCTGCTCTCCAGCGGCGACGTCGGCCACTTCGACGAGGACGGCCTCCTGTTCATCGACGGCCGCGACGACGAAATGATCGTCTCCGGCGGCGAGAACGTCTTCCCGATCGAGGTCGAGAACCTTCTGGTCGAACGCGAGGACGTGCTCGAAGCGGCGGTGATCGGCGTCGAGGATCCCGAGTTCGGGCAGCGGCTGAAGGCGTTCGTGGTGCGGGCCGAGAAGTCGGACCTGGACGTCGACGGCGTGCGCGAGTACGTCAAGGCCAACCTCGCCCGGTACAAGGTGCCGCGCGAGGTGGAGTTCCTCGAAGAGCTACCGCGCAACGCGACCGGGAAGGTGCTGCGCAACAAGCTGCACTGACGCGACGGCCTCGTGAGTGGTAAGGACGGTTCTAACCGTCCTTACCACTCACGAGGCGATCAGTACTCCCAGTCGATGCCGAACACGCCGGGGCCGAAGTCGAGTGCCACGGCGTGGACGCCGTTGCCCTGGTCCGGTTTGAGTTCCTTCCGGTCCCTCGGCCCAGCCGAGGCGCCGTGGGCGCTGTACTGCCAGCATTTCGCCGGCACGGTGCCCGGATCGAACCGGACCTCCAGCAGGTATTCACGCACGGGACGCCGGAACTCGCGGTAATGCGTGTTCCGGCATTCCGGGTACGGCGGCCCGGGGTTGGTCAGCGAGTACTCGATCAGATGCGTCTCGCCGCGGTCGATGGGCCGGTCGAAGAGCAGTTCGGCCACTGTGAGCCCGTGCTCGTCGTCGACCTCGGCGCGGCCGACGTGACAGTTGCGCAGCGTGTTCAGCACCGGCGGCCCGGCCTCCGGATCACCTTGGGCGTAGACCAGCAGCCAGCGGTCCTGACCGTCCGCACCCGCCTGGAACACCGCCCGCGCGGTCACCGCGCGCTGCCCGCCGTCCTCGGCGATCTCGCAGAGGTCGTGCAGGCCGACGAGCTTCAGCTGATGGTGTTGTTCGAGCGCGTTGGGCGCGCCGACCTTCTCCAGCAACGCCTGGAGCGCTTCGAGCGGGAAGGTCAGCGGCTGCTCGGTGGTCGCCCGGCTGCGGCGTGACGACGCCCCGCGCGGCCGCGGCGGCGGCAGCAGGCTGAGCAGCGAACCGGCGGGGATCGCCAAGACCTCTTCGAGGACCCGGACCGCGGACAGTGAACTCTGCCGTTCCGGCTGACGTTTGCCCGACTGCCAGTAACTCAGCGCGGTCACGCTCACCGACGCGCCGCGCGCGAGGAGCCGGGCTTGGATACGGTCGAGACTCAGGCCGCTGGTGGCGATGGCCGATCTCAACGCGGTGGCGAAGGCGGTACGCGGCTGATCTTCATCGTCCGTGGTCACCCGGTCCGCCGTGCTCCCCGCCACCATATGCTGCCCGACCGCCCCCGTCTGCCGTTTCCTGACACCGCCCGGTTGATAACAACACGAATAACTTTAACAGTCTGAGGTAACGCTTCAGGGGCGCCTTCTGCCAGGCGAAAACGACTTTTCGGACGAGCGCTGTTACTCCTTTTGGCCTAGTACTGGTAACTGTGAATCATTGCCCGGCCACCAGCGCACCGGCTTGCATGGCTCTCAACAACGATCATCCTCCCGGGTGATCCGCACGGCGCGGCAGGAAGGGAACCAGTGAGCAAGTCCCGGAAGAACCTGAAGTCCCGAAAGACCCGTAGCGGCCTCGTGGCGGGAGTCGCCCTCGCCGGTGTGACCGCAGCGGTCGCCACGTTCGGCGCGGGTGCGGCCAACGCCGAGCAGCAGGGTGAGATCCGCGGCGCGGGTGCGGCCAACGCGGTCGGCGGCAGCTACATCGTCGTGCTCAAGCCCACCGCGGTCGGCCAGGGCGTGGCCGCGGCGCACGAGATCACCGCGAACGTGGCCGCCAAGGCGCAGGGCCTCGCCGGTCAGTACGGCACCACGCTGTCCCGCACGTTCGGCTCGGCGCTGAACGGCTTCTCGATCAAGGCCGACGAGGCCGCCGCGAAGCGTCTCGCCGCCGACCCGCAGGTCGCGTACGTCGTCCAGAACAAGACGTTCAAGATCAGCGAGACCCAGGACAACCCGCCGTCGTGGGGCCTGGACCGCGTCGACCAGGCGGACCTTCCGCTCGACGACAAGTACACGTACCCGACGAAGGCCGACAACGTCACCGCGTACGTCATCGACACCGGTGTCCTCGGCTCGCACAAGGATTTCGGTGATCGCGCGGCCGGCGGCAAGGACTTCGTCGACAACGACGACACCCCCAACGACGAGCACGGTCACGGCACGCACGTCGCCGGCACCATCGGCGGCACGGAGCACGGCCTGGCCAAGGGAGTGAAGATCGTCGGCGTCCGCGTGCTGGACGCCAACGGCAGCGGCACCACCGAGGGTGTCGTCGCCGGTGTCGACTGGGTCGCGGCGAACGCCAAGGGTCCGTCGGTCGCCAACATGAGCCTGGGCGGCGGCGCGGACGACGCCCTGGACGCGGCGGTCAAGGGCGCCATCGACAAGGGCGTGACCTTCGCCCTCGCGGCGGGCAACGAGTCCTCCGACGCCGGCACCACTTCGCCCGCCCGGGTGAAGGAGGCCATCACGGTGGCCGCCAGCGACAAGACCGACAAGCAGGCCAGCTTCTCGAACTTCGGTTCGGTCGTCGACCTGTACGCGCCGGGTGTCGACATCACCTCCTCGTGGGCGACCGGTGACGACGCCACCAACACCATCAGCGGTACCTCGATGGCCGCGCCGCACGTCGCCGGTGCCGCCGCGCTGTACCTCTCGGCGCACCCTGACGCCACCCCGGCCCAGGTCGCCGAAGGCCTGGTCGGCGCCGCCGCGGACGGCAAGATCAGCAACCCGACCGGTGGAACGGCGAACAAGCTGCTCCAGGTCAAGTAAGACCCTTTTCGGACAGGCTGCCCCCGGCGTACTCCAGGCGCCGGGGGCAGCCCCTGTCCGAGGGGATCCCAGACTTGTTACCAACGGGTAAGCTCCAGGCCATGGTCCTGCGGAAGAACATCCTGATCACCGGGGCGAGCTCCGGACTCGGCGAGGGAATGGCGAGGCAGTACGCCGCCAGAGGCCGCAACCTGGCGCTGGCCGCCCGCCGTGTCGACCGACTGGAAGCCCTCGCGGCGGAACTCAAAAAGGCGTATCCCGGCATCACCGTGGTCACCCGGAAGCTGGACGTGAACGACCACGACCAGGTCTTCGCCGTCTTCGAGGAGTTCCGCGAGGAACTCGGTTCCCTCGACCGCGTGATCGTGAACGCGGGGCTCGGCAAGGGACAGCGGGTCGGCACCGGCCGGTTCGACGCCAACCGCCAGACGCTCCAGACGAACTTCCTCGCCGCTGCCGCCCAGATCGAGGCCGCCGTCGGCATCTTCCGCAAGCAGAAGGACGGCCACCTCGTGGTCGTTTCCTCCTTCCTCGCGCTTCGCGGTGTCCCCGGCAACACCACCGCGTACGCCGCCTCGAAAGCGGGGATCTCGGCGTTCGCCGAGGGCACCCGGATCGAGCTGCTGAAGACGCCGATCAAGGTCACCACACTGCATCCCGGGTTCATCGAATCGGGGATGAACCCGGACATCTCGAAGCTTCCGGGCGCGGTCAAGGCGGAGCCCGGCGCGCAGGCGCTGGTGAAGGCGATCGAATCCGAGACGGCGAAGGCGTTCGTGCCGACGTGGCCGTGGAGCGTGCTCTCGAAGCTCTTCCCGTTCGTCCCGGCGCCTCTGCTGAAGAAGTTCGGATGACGGTGGCCCCGGACAAAACCGTCGAGGTCCGCGGTGAGGACTCGTTCGACCCGGCCGTGGTGCACGCCTGGCTGGCCGGGCGGGTGCCCGGGCTCGGCGACTCGCCGCCCGAGGTCCGGCAGTTCCCCGGCGGGGCTTCGAATCTCACGTATCTGCTGACCTATCCGGATCGCGAGCTGATCCTGCGGCGCCCGCCCCTCGGGCACAAGGCCGCCTCCGCGCATGACATGCGCCGCGAGTTCCGGGTCCAGCAGGGGTTGCGGCCCGTCTTCCCGTACGTGCCCGAGGTTCTCGCCTTCTGCGACGACGAAACCGTGCTCGGCGGCGACTTCTACGTGATGGAACGGCTCGAAGGCCTGATCCTGCGCGGAGATCTGCCCGCCGGCCTCGCCCTGCCGCCGGAGGTCGCGGGGGAGCTGTGCGGCAAGGTCGTCGACAGGCTGGTCGAACTGCACGCCGTCGACGTCGAGGCCGCCGGGCTGGCCGATCTCGGCAAGGGTGCCGGTTACGTCGAGCGCCAGGTGCGCGGCTGGTCGGAGCGATTCTTCAAGGCGCGCACGGAGAACGTCCCGGACTGCGCCGAGGTGATGGCGTGGCTGAAGGACAATCAGCCGTCCGAGGTCAAGATCTGCTTGATCCACAACGACTACCGGCTCGACAACCTGGTGCTCGACGACGACCTCGACATCGTCGGCGTGCTCGACTGGGAGATGGCCACCCTCGGCGATCCGCTGATGGAACTGGGCAGCACGCTGGCGTACTGGGTGCAGGACGACGATGACGACGTCATGAAGCTCAGCCGCCGTCAGCCGACGCATGTGCCCGGGATGTACACGCGCGAGGAGTTCGTGCGGCGGTACGCGGAGCGCTCGGGCCTCGAAATCGGCGATTGGACGTTCTACGAGGTGTACGGCCTGTTCCGGCTCGCGGTGGTGATCCAGCAGATCTACTACCGCTACCACGAAGGACAGACGACCAACCCGGCGCTGAAGGACCTCTGGCAGTTCGTCGGCTACCTCGACGGGCGTTGCCGCCGCGTCATCGGAGGAGGACACGCGTAGATGGGTGCGATCTACCTGGTCCGGCACGGGCAGGCGTCGTTCGGCGCGGAGAACTACGACCAGCTCTCGCCGCGCGGCTTCGAACAGTCCACTGTGGTCGGTGAGGAGCTGGTGCGGCGAGGTGTCGAGTTCACCCAGGTGCGAGCGGGTTCCCTTGCCCGCCAACGGGACACGGCCGCGACGG
Source organism: Amycolatopsis lurida (assembly GCF_900105055.1). NCBI lineage: Bacteria > Bacillati > Actinomycetota > Actinomycetes > Pseudonocardiales > Pseudonocardiaceae > Amycolatopsis > Amycolatopsis lurida. Next base: position 2,144,742 of record NZ_FNTA01000004.1, on the reverse strand, counting down.
CGTTGAAGGTGCTCGGCTCCGGGATCGCCGTCGTCGAGGACGAGCGCTGGAACGAGTACGACCACGTCGACATCGCGAAGCATCATGCCGCCGGTGTCCAGCAGACCGATTCGCGGGCGTATCAGGCCGCTTTGGACGGTGCCCTGAACGCTTGGGTCGCAGCAGGTGCTTCAGGTCCGTGTGCCGAAACCTGGCCTCAGTTCCTGGAGCGGGTCAAGGGCGCGCTGGCCGATGTCGTGGCGTCGCTGGGCAAGGGCGAACACGCCGTGGTGTTCAGCTCCGGTGGCGTGATCGCGACGGTCTGCGGTGTGCTCATGGGCACGCCGAAGGCGGGGCTGCTGAAGCTGAACCGGGTCACCGTGAACGCGGGCATCACCAAACTCGTGTCCGGCCGTGGCGGGGTGACCTTGTTGTCGTTCAACGAACATCCGCATTTCGAGGCGGAAGCCGCGGAACTACTCACTTATCGCTAGTGTCGCGCACCGGAATGCGGTGCATGATTCGGCGGCCCAGCTTCCCGCTGGCGGCGTTGCCGGTCCGCCCGAGTACAACCCGGTACGTGGACGAACCGGCAACACCGCCAGCGGAAACCTGGATCCACCGACTCATGCACCGCATTCCGGTGCGCGACACTAGGAGAAACGCGATGGCGTTCGGCGAGGTCACGGTCATCCCGGTCAACGGGCACGGTCCCGAGGACGTCGTGGTCGACGACCAGGGGCGGATCTACACCGGCGTCGACGACGGGAGGATCCTGCGCGTCACGCCGGACGGCAGGCGGATCGACGTCCTCGGCGACACCGGCGGGCGTCCGCTGGGGCTGGAGTTCTACGGCGAAGACCTCCTGATCTGCGACGCCAAGGCCGGTCTGCTCACCATGCCGCTCGCGGGCGGCCCCGTGACCACCTTGGCGACTTCGGCGGTGGGGCTCGACTTCGTGTTCTGCAACAACGCCGCAGTCGCCTCCGACGGCACGGTGTACTTCACCGACTCGTCGCGTCGCTTCGGCATCGAGAAATGGCGCGACGACCTGATCGAGCAGACCGGTGGCGGACGGCTTCTGCGCCGCACGCCGGACGGCAAGATCGAGCAACTCGCGGACGGTTTCCAGTTCGCCAACGGCGTCGCGCTGCCGCCCGACGAGTCCTATGTGGCCGTCGCCGAGACCGGCGCCTACCGGGTCGCGCGCGTGTGGCTCACCGGCGACAAGGCGGGCACGCGGGATTACCTCGTCGACGACCTGTGGGGGTATCCCGACAACATCTCGACCGGCAGCGACGGGCTGATCTGGATCACCGTGGCGAGCCCGAAGGTGCCCGCGCTTTCCCTGGTGCAGAAGCTCCCCGCGCCCTTGCGGGCCGGAGTCCGGGCGCTGCCGACGGCCCTGCAGCCCGCACCCGCGCGGGAATGCGGGGTGCGAGGCGTGACGCCGGACGGGAAGCAGGTCCACGAATTACGCGGGGAGATCGACGGGTTCCATGTGCTCGTCGGCGTCCGCGAGCGGGCCGGGACCCTCTACTTCGGCTCGCTGGAGGACAACGCGATCGCCGTCACCTCAGTCTAGGCAGAATTCGTTGCCCTCCGGATCGTTCATCACGATGAAGCCGAGGCTCAGCGGCTCCTCGGGCTCGAAGCGCTGAATCCGTTTCGCCCCCAGCGCGACGAGCCTGTCGCACTCGGCTTCGAGCGCTGCCATGCGCTCGTCTCCCACCAGCCCGGGCGCGGCGCGGAGGTCGAGGTGGACGCGGTTCTTCGCGATCTTGTCCTCCGGGACCTGCTGGAAGAAGATCCGCGGCCCTTCGCCGTCCGGGTCTTCGAGGGCGGAGCGGGTGTTGCGCTGATCCTCGGGCACTCCGACACGCTCGAGGAACTCGGCCCACGCGTCCAGCGGGTCGGTGCCTTCGGGCACCTCCACCCCGGGAGGGCCGGGGTGGACGTAGCCCAGGGCGTCGCGCCAGAAGATCGACAGGGCTTTCGGGTCGAGGGCGTCGAAGCTGACCTGGAATTCGCGGCTCTTGCGGTTCATGGGACCACTCTGACACGCCTAGCGGACAGGATCGGTCCGCTATCTCTGGCACAGTGGGTGACATGGAGGACGAGCGCGGCACGACCGAGCGGGTGCTCACCCTGCTCGGCCTTTTGCAGCAGCGCGCGGTGTGGACCGGCCCGGAACTGGGCGAACGGCTCGGCGTCACGCCGCGCACGATCCGCCGCGACGTCGAACGCCTGCGCGCGCTCGGATATCCGGTGCAGGCCGGCAACGGCGTGGGCGGCGGCTACCAGCTCGGACCCGGCCACGACATGCCGCCGCTGCTGCTGGACGACGAGGAGGCGATCGCCACCGCGGTCTCGCTGCTCGCCGGCGCGGGCAGCGGCGAGGCCACGCTCCGGGCACTGACGAAACTCGATCGGGTGCTGCCGACCAGGCTGCGCCACGAGGTGAGCGCGTTGTCCGGTGCGGTGGTCGCCTTCGACGGAAGCCGCGCGCCGATCGACCCCGACGTACTCATGACCCTGGCCCGAGCTTGCCGTGACGAGGTCGAGGCGGGCTTCGCGTATCCGTCCTCTTCGGGGTCCGCGGTGCGGCGGGTCGAGCCGTATCGGCTGGTGGCTTCCGGGCGACGCTGGTATCTGCTCGCCTACGACCTCGACCGCGACGACTGGCGCACTTTCCGCGTCGACCGGATGACCGAGGTTTCCGCGAGGTCGTGGCGTTTCCGCCCGCGCCCGGCACCCGACGCGGCCGCCTACGTGCAGGAGAACATCGCCAGCCGGGTGTACCGGCACCAGGCGCGATTCCTGGTCCACGCACCCGCTCCCGTTGTGCGGGCGCAGATTCCGGCTTCGGCGGCCGTCGTGCGGGAACGGGGCCGTTCGCGGTGCGAGGTGGTGAGCGGGGCCGGGGATCTCGACTTCCTGCTGATGCACGTGGTGGTGCTGGGGCACGCGTTCGCGGTGATCGAGCCGGCGGAGCTGGGGGAGCGGTGCCGGGTGCTGGCGGAGCGGCTACTGGGCACGGCCGGTCCTGCGCAAGTAGATGACTAGTTGCGGGGGCTTTCAGCGAAAAGAGCTCACCGCCCGGTCCACTGGGGCGCACGCCCGGCCGTCCAGGCCGCATAGAACTCCCCGTGGTCCTTCGCCGTCATCAGCAAAGCCTGCGTGATCGCTTCCAGCTCGATGGAACTGCCCAGGTCCATGTCCAGCTCCCGCGTCAGCAGCACCTTCGTCGTCCCATAGGCCAGAGCCGGGCCATCGGCCAGGCGCCGCGCCAATGCGGAGGCCTCGGCAGCGAGCTCGGCGTCGGGAACCACCTTCGAAGCCAGGCCGATCGCCTCCGCGCGCGTCGCGTCGATCTTGTCGCCCAGCATCAGCAACTCGGTCGCCCGGCCCAGACCCACGAGCCGCGGCAGCAGGTACGCCGAGCCCATGTCCGCGCCGGCCAAGCCGACCTTCGTGAACAGGAAGGCGAACTTCGCCGAAGACGCCAGCAGGCGGAAGTCGCTCGCCAGTGCGATCACCGAACCCGCGCCCGCCGCGATGCCGTTCACCGCGGCGATCACCGGGATGGGGCACTCCCGCAGCGCCTTCACCACCGCGCCGGTCATCCGCGTGAACTCCAGCAGTTCGGCGGACTCCATTCTCTGCAACTCGCCGATGATCTCTTCGACGTCGCCGCCGGAGCAGAAGCCGCGCCCCCGGCCGGTGACGACCAGCACTCGGACGTCGCCGCGGTGCGGCAACTCGGCCAGCAGGTCGCGCAGGTCCGCGTAGACGTCGAAGGTGAGCGCGTTCAGTTTTTCGGGGCGGTCCAAGGTGACCGTGGCGACGCCGTCGTCCACGGTGAACTCGAAGTGCTCCCAGTCCGTCGTGATCGGCGGCGTGGCGCGGAACGGGCTCATGACTGGATCCCACCTCCATCGAGGACGAGTGTCTGTCCGTTGATCGCGGCCGCTTCGGGCGCCGCGAAGAAGGTCACCGCGTGGGCGACCTCGTCGGGTTCGAGCAGGCGGCCGAGCGGCGCCGCGGCGGCGAGGGCGGCCTCGGCGCCGGCCTCGTCCCGGCCGGTCTTTTCCCGGATCCGGGCGACCGAGGCGGCCGTCATGTCCGTGCGCACGAAGGCCGGGCAGACGGCGTTCGCGGTGACACCGGTGCCCGCCAGTTCCGCGGCGGTGGCCCGCATCAGGCCGACGGCGGCATGCTTCGACGCGGTGTACCCGGCCGTGTAGCGGTAGCCGATATGCGACGCCGTCGAGGCGACGGTGACGATCCGGCCGGTGTCACGCGACCGCATACCGGGCAGAGCCGCCCGAGTGCACAGGAAGGCGCCGGTCGCGTTGACCTCGATCTGCGTGCGCCACTGCTCCAGCGACGTCTTCGCCAGCGGCGCGCTCGCCGAGATCCCGGCGTTGTTCACCAGCACGTCCACCGGGCCGAGATCTTCGAAGTACCGCGCGACGGCGTCTTCGTCGGTGACGTCGCACTCGGCCCGGCCGGGGGCGTGCACCTTGTCGCCGGCGGCCCGGAACCGGGCGGCGATGGCCGCGCCGATCCCGCGGGTCCCGCCGGTGACGACGACGATCCTGCTCACTCTGCCTCCACCCGGCGCAACGCGCGCCGATCGAGTTTCCCGTTGGCCGTGCGGGGGAGTCCGGTCACGAACACCACCTCGCGCGGGTATTTGTGCTTCGCCAGATGTGTCCGCGCGTGGTCTTTCAGCTCCTCGGCCGTGGCGGAAGCGCCCTCCGCCAGGACGACGCACGCCCGCGGGACGACGAGTCCGTCGACCGTCACGCCCAGTACCGCGCAGTCGACGACCGCGGGATGACCGATGAGACAGTCTTCGATCTCGCTCGGCGCGACGAACACACCGGACACCTTCAGCAGGTCGTCGGCGCGGCCGTGGTGATGGAAGTAGCCGTCGATGTCGCGGCTGAACAGGTCGCCCGTGCGCAGGGTGTCGCCATGGAACGTCCGCGCGGTCTTTTCCGCGTCGCCGTGGTACCCGCGCGCGATGGTCGGGCCGGTCACCTCCAAGGTGCCGATCTCCCCATCCGGCAAGGGATCGCCGCGTTCGTCGAGGACACGAGCGGTGTAGCCGGGTACCTCGCGGCCGAGGCTGCCGACCCGCTGCGCGCCGGGAACGTTGGACAGATAGATGTGATACGCCTCCGACGAGCCGATCCCGTCGATCACCGGGACACCGAACAGGTTGTCCCATTTGCGATGCAGCTCCGACGGCAACGCCTCGCCCGCCGACGTCGCCAGCCGGAGCGAACTCATGTCCACAGAGGACGCTTGCGGATGGGCGATCATCGCGCTCATCATGGTCGGCACGTTGACCAGGATCGTCGGCCGGTGGCGTTCGATCAGGGAGAACAGCAGATCGGCGGTGCTGCGCTGGGGGAACACGATCCCGGACGCGCCGACGCCGAACGGGAACAACGCGGTCAGATCCCGCGCGTAGCCGAAGAACAGTTTCGGCACGGCCAGCACGCGGTCGTCTTCGCGGAGTCCCAGCACGCCGAGCGCGTACCGGTCGAAGCTCTCCAGTGCGCTGCGCGCCGGGTGCACGCAGGCCTTGGGCGCACCGGTGCTGCCGGTGGTGAACTTCCAGATGGCGACGTCGTCCAGCGTGGTCGGCGCGGCCTCCAGCTCGGCGGACGCCGATGCGGCCAGCGAGTCGAACGAGTGCTCACCGGGCTCCAGCGCGACATCGCCGACGACCAGCAGGTTTCGCGCCCCGGCCGCCCGCAGCGCGGGCAACGTCGAGCCGTCGGCGATGACGACGACGGCCTCGGTGTAGTCCAGGTAGTACGCGTAGTCCTTGGGCTGGAGGAAGGAATAGACCTCGGCGGTGACCGCGCCGATCTTCTGCGCCGCGTACCAGAGGGCCACGAACTCGACACCGTCGTTCAGCGCGAGCAGGACCCGCTGTCCACTTCGGACATCCAGCTCCCGCAGCACGTTCCCGGCCCGGTTCACCCGAGCCGCCAAATCCGCGTACGTGACTTCCTCGTCGCCGCACAGCAACGCCGTCCGTTCGCCGGGCAGGCGGTCGACGAAATGGGTCGCCAGATTGAAGGTCATACCAGTTCTCGGATCGCTTCGACCAGGATGTCGGTGAGCACCGAGAAGGTCTTCTCGCCTTCCTCCGCGGTCGCCTGGGCGGGGGATCCGCAGTAGGCCTCGGTCATCCCGGCCGAGCCGAAGTCGGTGATGGTGGTGCGCGCCAGGTCGACGTGGACCGGCGGAAGGTCGCGCTGAACGGCGGCGTCGACGAGGTCCGGCCGGTCGGCGAGCACCAGTGCCGTCTCGTACTGCCCGGCGTGGCATTCGCCGGAACGGAACTCGTCGGTGAGCCGCTCGGCGTACCGGCGGCGGACCAGGTCGACGAAGCCGACGCCCGCCGTCTCGGCCACGCGCCGCAGCACTGTCAGATGCGCCGGTTCGAAATGGTTGTTGACCAGCAGGATCCGGGTGAGTCCCTGCTCGGCGAGCGCCCCGCAGATCTCGGTCAGCAGCGCGTACAGGGTTTCCTCGCCGATCGAGATGCCACCCGCGAACCCGGCGGCGAGCCGCGTCACGCCGTACGGAACCTCGGGCAGGATCAGTACCCGGACACCCGGATCACCGGCCAGCCGCGCGGCGGCGCGCTCGCACATCCCGCGGGAGATCAGGGGATCGGTGCCCAGCGGCGCGTGCGGTCCATGCGGCTCGACGGCGCCCACCGGCAGCAGCAGCACGGGAACGCGCTCGTCGGACGCGAGCGCGGCGACCTGTGGTGAGCTCAACTCCGCGAAGTACGTCACCCGAGTCAAGCTACACCGCAGCGGCCTGAGGTGTATAGAGTTGCTCGTATGCCCGAATCGGCCGCGCCCCACGGCGACCCAGGTCCCCAGGAACTGGTGATGACGCTGCTCGGCACTTACGTGTCGCCGCGCGAGAGCCGTCGTGTCTGGTCCGGCGGCCTGGTCGGCGTGCTCGCCGGGCTCGGCTTCTCCGACGGCGCCGCGCGGATCGCGCTGGCCAGGCTCGCCCGCCGCGATCTGCTCGCGCGGCACAAGGCGGGCAGGCTCGTCCACTACTCGCTGACCCGCCGCACGATCGCGCTCCTGGAGGACGGTGACCGCCGGATCTTCTCGCTCGGCAGGCGCGAACGCGAGGTCGGGGAGTGGACCGTGCTGTGGCAGAGCATCCCGGAGAGCCGGCGGCAGGCCAGGGAACGGCTGGTGCGGCGCCTGCGGTTCCTCGGTTTCGGGCCCGTCCAGGACGGCACCTGGATCGCCCCGCACGACCGTGAGGCCGAGGTACTCGCCCTGCTGGCCGAACTGGACGTCTCCGAACACGCCGGGCTGATGCTCGGAAAACCGTCGGCCGGGCTCGACGTCCGGCGCTTCGCCGCGAGGGCGTGGAACCTCGACGGCCTCGCCGCGCGGTACGACGCGTTCGTCCGGGATTTCGGCGGGTATCCGGGAGACCTGCCCGACGCCGAGGCGTTCCGGGTCCGGACCTGGCTGACGCACACGTTCCGCGCCTTCCCGTCACTCGATCCGGAGCTCCCGGTCGGGCTGGTGCCCGCTCCGCCGAGCCGGGCGGCCGCGGTCGACCTGTTCCACGAGCTCTACCACGCGCTGGCCCCGGCGGCGCAGCGCCATTTCGACGAGGTGACGGAAAAAGGAAAGGTGACCGGGAGAGGCTCTTGATCTTTCCGGGATCGCGCCCTGGCGGCGCGATCACGGTCGGCGCGATATCGATGGAGTGACAGAAAAATGAACGACACTCAGGCCGCATTGAGTTACACGTCCTACCTTTCGCTGGACGAATTGCTGGACGCGCAGCATCCGCGGTCCGACGAGCACGATGAATTGCTCTTCATCGTGATCCACCAAGTGTATGAACTTTGGTTCAAACAAGTTCTCCACGAGGCGCTTTACCTGCAGGAGCAACTCGAAGCGGGTAACACCGCTCACGCCGTCCGCACACTGAGGCGAATCCTGACTATCTTCAAGGTGGTGGTCGCGCAGATCGATGTGCTCGAGACGATGACTCCGAGCCAGTTCACCAGTTTCCGTGCGCGACTCGACGCTTCGAGCGGGTTCCAGTCGGCTCAGTTCCGCGTCCTGGAGGCCGTCCTCGGCCGCCGGGACGAGCGGGTGTTCGCGCATTACCCCGAGGGCGGTGACCAGCGTGCCCAGATCGCGGACGCGATGTCACGGCCGTCGCTCTTCGACTCCTTCGTCACCTACCTCGCGGTGAAGGGGTACGACGTCCCGACCGGGCGCGATGTCACCAAGCCACTCGAACCCTCTCCGGCGCTCCAAGAAATTCTGTTGCGGGTCTACCGCGACGACACCGGGCCGTCCGTCGTGGCGGAGCACCTGGTCGATCTGGACGAAGGGATGCAGGAGTGGCGGTATCGGCACGTGAAGATGGTCGAGCGGACCATTGGAGACAAGACCGGGACGGGGGGTTCGTCGGGAGCGCACTATCTGCGTACGACGCTTTTCTCCCCGATGTTCCCGGATCTCTGGGCTGTGCGGAGCAGGCTTTGACGAACCTCGACGAACTTCGCCGCGACCCCAACGCGCTCGCGGCGCACTACACGGAATTCGGTGTGGCGGACCGGTTGCTGTTCACCGGGCACTCGCACCAGGCCTGGCCGGACGTCGCGCGCGAAGGCCTTCTCGAAGCCTTCGCCGACGCTGCCGAAGAGGTCGACACGAAGTGGGCGCGGGCCTTCGCCAAGGCGGACGAGCTGCGGGCCGGGTTCCGGGCGCTGCTCGGTGACCCGCACGGCGACATCGCGCTCGGTGCCAGTACGCACGATCTGGTGATCCGGTTCCTCTCGGCGATGGACCTGCCGCGCCGTCCGCGGCTGGTCACCACCGACGGCGAGTTCCACACACTCCGCCGTCAGCTGGGCAGGCTGGCCGAGGAAGGGGTCGAGGTGGTCCGCGTCCCCGCGGCGCCGGTCGCCACGCTGGCCGAACGCGTCGCGGCCGAGGTCACCGAAGACACCGCCGCCGTGCTCGTTTCGGCGGTGCTGTTCGAGACCTCCCGCCTCGTGCCGGGTCTCGCGCATCTCGCCGACGTCTGCCTTTCGAAGTCGGTGAACCTCGTCGTCGACGCCTATCACGCGCTCGGCATCGTCCCGTTCTCGCTGCACGACCTCGGGCTCACCAACGCCTGGGTCCTCGGCGGCGGCTACAAGTACCTCCAGCTCGGCGAAGGCAACTGCTTCCTGCGGATGCCCGCGCACGCACAGGAACTGCGGCCGGTCGTCACCGGCTGGTACGCCGAGTTCGGCGCGCTCGCGGACGAGCGCCGACCCGACCAGATCGCCTACGCCTCCGGATCGGACCGGTTCGCCGGAGCGACCTACGACCCGACGAGCCACTACCGGGGCGCCCGCGTCTTCCGGTTCTTCGCCGAGCACGGGCTCACGCCCGAGTTCCTGCGGGAGGTGTCGCGGCACCAGGTGGGCTACCTCGCCGAGGGCTTCGACAGGCTGGGGCTGCCCGAGGACGTCATCACCCGTGACCGGGAGACGCCGCTGGACCGCATCGGCGGGTTCCTTTCGCTGAAGTGCGCCGACGCGGGCGCGCTGCAGGCCGCCCTCGACGAACGCGGCGTGCGGACCGACAGCCGCGGCGCGTATCTGAGGTTCGGGCCGGCGCCTTATCTGTCCGACCGGCAGCTCGACTCCGCGCTCCGCGTCCTCAAAGAGGTCGTCGACGGTTGAGACGGCCCGCCCCGGCTTGGCGAACGGACCGGGGCGATCTAGGTTTGCGATGTGGCACCGTCGCCGCCGGACGACCTTCGTCGGGGACTGTGCCTTGTTGCAGGAACTTCGCACGTGAGCCACAAGCAGCGTGCACTCCAGGACAAGGAGTCACCACAGTGACCGAAGTGTTCGGCCAGGGAACCGGCCATGAACAGGTCGTCTTCTGCCAGGACCAGGCCACCGGCCTGAAGGCCATCATCGGGATCTACTCGACGGCGCTCGGACCGTCGCTGGGCGGGACCCGCTTCTACCCCTACGAATCCGAAGACGCGGCCCTCGCGGACGTCCTCGCGCTGTCGAAGGGGATGGCCTACAAGAACGCGCTCGCCGGGCTCGACCTCGGCGGCGGCAAGGCCGTCATCATCGGCGACCCCCAGAAGCACAAGACCGAAGCGCTGCTTCGCGCCTTCGGCCGGTTCGTCCAGTCGCTGGGCGGCCGCTACATCACCGCCTGCGACGTGGGTACCTACGTGCAGGACATGGACATCGTCGCCCGCGAATCGGAGTTCGTCACGGGCCGCTCGCCGGAGAACGGCGGCGCCGGCGACTCCTCGGTGCTCACCGCTTTCGGTACCTACCAGGGCATGCGGGCCTCCGCGGACGCCGTCTGGGGCGTCCCCGACCTCGCGGGTCGCAAGGTCGGCGTCGCCGGGGTCGGCAAGGTCGGGCACATCCTCGTCGGGCATCTGATCGAGGCGGGCGCGCAGGTGGTCATCACCGACGTCTCGCCCGCGGCGATCGAGCGCACCCGCGCGGCGTACCCCGGCGTGGAGGTCGTCGAAGACCTCGACACGCTGATCCGCACCGAGCTCGACGTCTTCGCGCCGTGCGCGCTGGGCGGGGTGCTCACCGACGAGACCGTCGGCGACCTCCGGTCCAAGATCGTCTGCGGCGCGGCCAACAACCAGCTCGCACACCCGGGCGTCGACAAGCAGCTCGACGACCGCGGCATCCTCTTCGCGCCGGACTACCTGGTCAACGCCGGTGGCGTGATCCAGGTCGACGACGAGCGGCACGGGTTCGACTTCGCGCGTGCCAAGCGCAAGACGACGGCCATCTTCGACACCACCAAGGAGGTGTTCGCGCTGGCCAAGGCCGACGGCGTGCCACCGGCGACGGCGGCCGACCGGCTGGCCGAGCGCCGGATGGCCGAGGTCGGCGGACTGCGGTCGATCCTGACGGTGTAGTTCTCAAGCGCCATGAAGGGGCCTTTCATAGCAAAATTCGCGATGAAAGGCCCCTTCATGGCATGCGCGGCGGAGTGGTGCCCGGTGTGGCCCTGGGACCCAGCTCCGTCGCGCGGCTTGGACGCGGCGAAAGCCACTTTCAGGACACCAGATGCCCCGAAAGTGGCTTTCGCGTCAGGTTCGTCCAGGCGCGGAGGACTCAGCCGCTCTTGCGACGGAAGGTGCGTTTGTTCGCCGCCGGACCGTGCGCGTGCAGGTTCTTCCCGCCGCCGTTCTCGTGGGCCGAGCCCGAGCGGGCCTGTGCCTGCTTGCGCTCCAGGGCCTCGCGGAACTTGCGCTTGGTGTCGTCCTCTTCGCCATCCGCAGGGGACGGTGCGGGTTCAGTCATTCTTACCTCCGAGGTGACGACGTGTGACCACGCCAGCCTGTCAGGAACCGACCGGCTTGGCGAGTCGATTTACGTCACCTGGGCGGCGTGGGCAGCCGGACCGGGCCGCCGAACCGGACCCGGTTCCGCAGCAGCGGCCGCCAGCAGTGGTCGCACAGCAGGATCGGCTTCAGCCGGTTGCCGCAGTCCACGTGGTCGAGTGTGATGTCCGGTTCCTGGCCAGGGACCTCGAAACCCTGTGACCACTCGGCGATGAAGGCCAGCGCGGGGAAGAACGCGAGCCCCTTCGCCGTCAGCCGGTAGTCGTGCGCGTCGGTGCGGGTCTTCGCGGCTCCGGTCCGCAGCACACCGACGTCCACGAGCTTCGACAGCCGTCCCGAAAGCACGCTCGGCCCGATGCCGAGTTCGCGTTCGAACTCCGAGAAGTGCCGCGCCCCGAGCAGTGCGCTCACCACGAGCCCGGTCGACCACCGGTCACCGAGGAGTTCCATGGTGTCCGGGAAGAACATCAGCGGGTCGCCCGCGAGGGATTCGGCGTCCTTGCGGCGGAAGCGTTTCGAGGCCGTCGCCTCGACGACGCCGGTGTCGTCGAGCCGTCGTGCGCGGACGTCGCGGGCGTCGACCCGCCGTTCGCAGGAGGCGCAGCCGAGCGGTGCCGAGGTGGCCAGTTCGCAGTCGAGGTGGATCAGCGTCGGCAGCACGGCACGCCGTCCCTCGACCCATTCCCGTTCCCAGGCCCAGATCGAGATCAGCAGCGGCCACAGTTCGAGGCCGCGTTCGGTGAGCCGGTACTCGTGCCGCGTGCGGCGCGCGTCGCGGTACGGCGTGCGGACGAGCACGCCCGCGTCGACCATCGCGCGCAGCCGCCCGGACAGCGCGGTGGGGGAGATGCCGAGCCGCAGCCGGAGTTCCTCATAGCGGCGGAAGCGCAGGAAAAGGCTCTGCAGGATCAGCAAGGTCCACTGGTCGCCGAGCAGTTCGAGCGCGTGGCGCAGTGGATCGCCCGCCGGCCGGACGCGCTGCGCCGTCGCCTCTGTCACGTGGTTCCTTCCGAGGGTGGGATCGCTGTCAGCGTACTACTGACTACAGCAGTAGAAGTCTATTGACACCTGACTACAGCAATCGTAGTGTCTCGGCATGGCCAGTACCTCCGAGCACCCGGTGCTGGTGGCGGCCGCCACCGGCGAATCCGAGGTCAACCCGTACCTGATGGGCGTCTACGCCCCGGTGGGGGAAGAGATCGACGCGAGCGATCTCGAGGTGGTCGGCGAGATCCCCGCGGATCTGAACGGCGTGTACCTGCGCAACGGGCCGAACCCGCGATTCGCGCCGGAAGGGCGCTACCACTGGTTCGACGGCGACGGCATGATCCACGCCGTCCACCTGGAGAACGGCAAGGCCCGCTACCGCAACCGCTGGATCCGCACCAAGGCCTTCGAGGCCGAATCCGCGGCGGGCAAGGCGCTCTGGAAGGGCGTCATGGAGTCGCCCGAAGGCAACCCGTTCGGCAACACGCATGGCGTGAACGTCAAGGACAGCGCCAACACCGACCTGATCTTCCATCGCGGCAAGGTGCTCTCCACCTGGTACCTGTGCGGCACGCCGTACGCGGTCGACCCGCTGTCGCTGAAGACACTGGGCGCGGAGGACTTCCTCGGCACGCTGGTGGGCGACATGATGGCCCATCCGAAGGTCGACGAGCGCACCGGTGAGCTGTTCTGGTTCGACTACGGGCCGCGACCGCCGTACCTGCGTTACGGCGTGATCAGTGCGGACGGCAAGGTCGCGAGCACGACCGAGATCGAACTCCTCGGTCCGCGCCTGCCGCACGACATGGCGATCACCGAGAACCACGCCGTACTGATGGATCTGCCGCTGGTCCAGGACATGGAGGCGGCGCGGAACGGGCGGCACAAGTTGTTCTTCGACCGCTCACTGCCCAGCCGGTTCGGGGTGCTGCCTCGCTACGGTAACGGTAGTCAGATTCGCTGGTTCGAAGCCAGCCCCTGCTACATCTATCACGTCGTCAATTCCTGGGAGCAGGGCGAGGAAGTCGTCCTCGACGTCTGCCGCGTGCAGCGGCCGCGACCGCGTGCCGACGCGCTCACCCCGCTCGCCAAGATGCTGTCGTACCTGCGGCTGGACGCTTCGCTTCACCGCTACCGGTTCAACCTGCGGACCGGGCAGTGCCTGGAGAACCAGCTCGACGATGACAACACCGAATTTCCGTCCGTCGACTCGAGGGTGGCCGGCGGCCGGAATCGCTTCTCCTACGCGGTGCACATCTCGCCGGACGCGACGCTCAAGTTCGACGGCCTGGTGTGCTACGACAATCGTGCCGGCACCAAGACCGAACACCGTTTCGGCCCGGGCCGGTGGGGCAGTGAGGCGCCGTTCGCACCCCGCGACGGCGCGGCCGCCGATTCCGACGACGGCTATCTGGTGACCTTCGTCCAGGACGAGCGTGAGGGGCGCTCGGAGCTGGACGTTTTCGACGCCGCCGATCTCGCTGCCGGACCCGTGGCCAGGGTTCTGTTGCCCCAGCGTGTCCCGCTCGGTTTTCACGCGACCTGGGTCCGGGCGGACCAGCTGGAACCTTCCCGTAGCCGATGATCCCCTTCGTGCCCGCCCACCGGAGGGGTGTGGGCAGGCGCAGGGCCGGAAAGCCGCGTCCGAGTCGCTCCTTCCAGGGGGTGGGGCGACTCGGACGCGGCGGTTTCCACGGAACGCCGTACGGCTCCGGCGAGTGAGCCGATCGCGGTCGCGTTCGCGCCGAACCGAGGAGCCGAAGCACTCGCTTCCCTCCAGGGAACACCGCGTCACCGGACGTGAATGGCTTCCCTGCGCCTCCGCCGGGATTTGCCCCTTCAGGCCTTCCGCGCGTGCGCGACGATCGCGCCGGCGATCGCGGGCCACAGCTGCCGCGGCAGTTCGTGCCCCATCCCGGGGAACAACAGCAGTTCGGCGTCCGGGATCGCTTCCGCGGTCGCCTTCCCGCCGCTGACGTTGATCAGCGGATCGCTTTCGCCGTGGATGACGAGCGCCGGGACCCGCACCTTGCGCAGTTTCGCCGTGCGGTCACCCGAAGCGACGATGGCGGCGGCCTGCCGCAACGCTCCCGCGGGGTGATTCGCGCGGTCGTGGTTCCGGGTGGCCTTCATCCGCAGGAATTCCTCGTCGGACGGGTGACCGGGCGAACCGACGAGCTTGAACCATGCGACACCGTCTTCGATCGCCTGCTCCCGGGTGGCGGCCGGTGGCCGCGTCAGCCCGGCGAGCGCGGCGGGCTCGGCGTGCCCGACCGAGGGATCCCCGGTGGTGGACATGATCGACGTCAGGCTGAGCAGCCGCTCCGGCGAGTCGATCGCGAGCTGCTGCACGATCATCCCGCCCATCGACGCGCCGACGACGTGCGCGCGGCCGAACCCGAGCGCGTCGAACAGCCCGGTGACGTCGGCGGCGAGATCGGACAGCAGGTACGGCGCGGTGGCCGGATCACCCGCGGCGAGCGCGGCCAGATCCGGCGCGGGAAGATCGTCCAAATAGGACGACAGACCGACGTCGCGGTTGTCGAACCGGACGACGTGGAACCCGCCGCCGGCGAGCAGCTCGCAGAAGCCGACCTCCCACGTCACCATCTGGGCGCCGAGGCCCATCACCAGTACCAGCGGCGGATCCGCGGGGGAGCCGAAGGTGTCGTACTCGAGTTCGAGGCCGTTCACACGCGCGCGGGGCATGGCACGATCCTGCCGGAAGCCCCCGCCGTCCGACCAGCCGAAGGCGGATACGGTAGCCCGCATGCCGACTTTCCCCGAAGACGCGGGCCCCCGCCCCAGGTCCCGCGCGGCTTCCGGACGGCCGGCCGTCACCAGGGACCGGATCGTCGACGCCGCGCTGGAGCTGTCGGCGGAGTCGGGCCTGGAGAACTGGACGCTGCGGCAGCTCGCGGCGGCCGTCGACGCCTACCCCGCGGTCGTTTACCACCACGTGGGCGACCGGGACACCGTCGTCGTCGCGGTGCTGGACCGGGTGGTCGGCGAGCTGACCCTGCCCGACGAAACCCTGCCGTGGCGGGAGTGGTTCGACGAGTTCCTGCCGACCGTGCGGAAAGTGCTGCGCCGCTATCCCGGCTCGGCGCGGCGGCTGGCCCTGTTCGGGTCGTCGGTCGCCGCCGCCGTGCCGACCATGAACGCCGGCATCGGCCGCCTGCTCGCGGCGGGCTTCGGTACCGAGTCGCCGTTCGCCTACAACCTGCTGCTCGCCACCGCCTGCCAGTTCGTCGCGATGGAGGACGACCGCGAGAGCGCGATGGCGCTCCAGCTCGACCGCAGCGAGGGCTACGCCGCGTACCGCACACGCGCGGACTTGCCGGGGATGGCGGCGCTGGGCGAGTCGGTTTCGGCGCTGGTCGCGGACCCCGATCTCGCGGCCGGCTACTACGAGCGTCTCTACGCTTATGCCGTGCAGCGCTGCCTCGACGGGCTGGAACTCAGGCTCACCCAGTTGAACGCTTTGGGAAGTTTGACAGAGCCGTGACAGGGAATCGGCGTAGTGTGGAGGAATACCGGTGCTCGTCACCGGTCCCGAAGCCCCTGGCACCCACCTCCCCCTCGAGGTGCCGGGGGCTTCTCTAGGTGCGCGGGGCTGCCCGCTGGATCTCGGGAAAGACCTCGCCGACCAGTGTGACCAGCGACTTGCTGAGCAACGTGTGCACCTGAGCGCGATCGAGCGAGCCGCGTACGAGCCATTCGCGGCCCGCCGCCTTGACCATCCCGCCGAACGCGCGGACCAGCGCGTTCAGCTCCTGCCCGTGTTCGCTCTCACGGGAGAGCCCGACCGCTTCGAGCACCCGGTCCGCCGATTCGCGATCGGCCTCCTCCAGGATCCGTTCGACTTCGAGGTCGCGGCCGATGCCTTCCGGCGCGATCGCGGCCAGCCACATCTTTCCCTGGCTGGTGACCATGTCCAGGAACCAGTCGATGGCGACGTCGGCACGCAGTTCGAGCGGCCCGTCCGGCAGGATCTCGACGGCGAGCCGCGGCACGGTCAGCGCGCGCCGGATGATCTCCAGGTAGAGCTCGCGTTTGGTGCCGAAGTAGTGGTTGATCAGACCCCTGGCGACGCCTGCCTCCGCCGCGATGTCCGAAGTGGACACTTCCGAGTACGGGCGGTCGGCGAAAAGGCGGGCCGCGCAGGCGAAGATCTGCTCTTTGCGTTCGTCCGGTTCCAGTCTCCGCCATCTCGGCGCCGGCTCGGTGGTCATGCGGTCAATCTTCCCACGATCGATTCAGCGGGGCCGGACAGCGGCCGAATCGGTGTGACATGTAAAAGCAAAGTGTCAGTTAATCCGGCGTGTACCGTCTGTTGGCCCGCTGGTCTTTACCGTCTTCATTCAGGTGGCATGCCGTGCGCGCTGTCGGGGCGCGTTTGCCTCCTACCGGCCCGGCCTGGCGAGTAACCCCCCCTAGCTCGCCAGGCCCGGGCCTTCTTTTTTCGGCGTGGGACGTTCGGCTGGCAGAAGCAGCGTGAACGTCGTCGGCGACGGACTGGTCAGCCGCAGCCGTCCGCCCTCCGCCTCGGCAAGGCTCCGCGCCAGCCGCAACCCGATCCCGTTGCCTTCGTGGTCCTCGGTCCGGTCGGCGGTCGCGAACGGATCGCGACCGTCCGGGATGGTGCCCTCGTCGCTCACGTCGATGGCGAGCGCGTCCCCGGCGTCGCGTGCGAGGACGGAGACCGTGCCGCGTCCGTGGGTCGCCGCGTTGTCCAGCAGTACGGCGAGCACCTGCCGCACCGCCGCGTCCGCCGCCCGCGCGGGGAGGGCATCGCGTCCGCTGATCCGCAGCGCCCGGCCACGCCCGGCGAGCAGTCCGTGCCAGGTCTGCCGGACCTCTTCGAAGAGTTTGCCCAGGTCGAGCAGCGCTCGGGGGGCCCTGGTCTGCTTGGCCAGCGCCAGCAGGTCGTCGATGGTGCGTTCCAGGCGGTCGGCCGACGCGATGCCGTCGCGGATCGTCGCGTAGGGGTCGCGATCGGGGCTCTCCAGCGCCGCCTCGAGTTGCAGGCGCAGGCCGGTCAGCGGCGTCCGCAGCTGGTGGGAGGCGTCGGAGGAGAAGGTCCGCTCGCGTTCCAGCGTCTCGCCGATCCGCTCGGACGTGACGTCCAGCGCTTCGGCGACCTGATCGATCTCGCGGACACCCGTCCGGCGGGCGCGCACGGTGAAGTCACCCTCGCCGAGGCGTTCGGCGGTGGCGGCCAGATCCTCCAGCGGCCGCGCCAGCCGGGTCGCGATCCGGCGCCCGATCAGCCAGCTGGCCCCGATCGCGAGCCCGGCGAGGACGATCATCTTGATCCAGGTCAGCCGGATCTGGGCGTCCAGTTCGGACCGGGGGTGGGCGGCGCGGACCACGCCGACCAGCGACTGCCCGCTGAGCACGGGGACGGCCAGGACGACCTCGTCGTCGCGGGTCCCGGTCGCCATGTCGGTGTAGTGCGCTTCGCGGACGTAGCGGTCTTCACTGGGCGGGCCGTTGCCTGCCAGGAGCCTGCCGGTCGGGGTGTAGACCGCGACCCTGATCCCGCGGATGCGGTCCTTGTCCGGTTTGATCGGCCGGAGCTCCGGGACCCGGCCGTTGGCGAGATCGCCGGTCACGTCGAGCACGACGGTGTCGGCGACCCGTTCGAGGTCGTGGGTCGAGTTGCCCTCGTGGAACCTCGCGACCGCGACGGCCAGCGGCGCCCCGAACAGGGTGATCGCCAGCACCGCGGCCAGCACGGTGAGAGTGACGATCCGGCGGCGCACGGACAGAGTGTGGCCGACGAGCGCGAGGATCACCCACCCGACGCGATATTTTGCCGTCCGTTGACCTGAGATCAAGGCGATGTTGACCCCGTTCGCCTTACCTTGGGGCCATGCGCCGACGTGCCGCCGTCATGGCAGGCCCGGGGCCCGGATCCGTCCCCCTCGTCCGGTTCGCCGTCCCGGGCGAGTGTGTGGCCGTGCTGCCCGCCGGAAGCGGCGAGGCCTCCGCCGGCGCTCCCGGTGTCGGCGTGCTGCTCAGACGCGGAAACCTCTTCGATCACCTCACCGTCGCGCGGAACGTCGTGCTGGCGGGACGGCTGGCCGGCCGCTCCCTCCGCGCCGCGGACGACCTGCTCGAACTGGTCGGGCTGGCCGGCCGCGGTGACGACTATCCGGACACGCTGTCGGCGCTGGAAAGCGCGCGCGCCGGAGTCGCCGTCGTGCTGGCCGGAGCCCCCGAGACGGTCCTCGCCGACGAACCCGCCGGTGAACTCGACGGACTCGCCGCACTCGAACTCATGGATCTGCTGTGCGCCGTCGCGGCTCGCGGGACGGCCGTGGTCGTGGCGACCCGCGACCCCGAGATCGCGGCCGCCGCGCACCGGATCGTGAGAGTGGCGTGACGGCACCACTGGTCCGCGCCGACGAGCTGGCGCACACCTATGGTTCCGGGCTGACCGCCGTGGTCGCCGTGCACGGCGTGACCTGCGAGATCTGCGCGGAGACCCGCGCGGTGGTGACCGGCAGGGCCGGTGCCGGGAAGACGACGCTGCTGCATCTGCTCGCCGGGATGAAGAAACCGACGGCGGGCACCGTCGTCTGGCCTGCCTTCGAGCCGTCGCCGCCGGGCCCCGACCTGATCGGGTTGATGCTGCAGGACGGCGGGCTGCTGCGCGATCTCGACGTCCGGCTCAACGTCGCTCTGCCGCTGGTGCTCGCCGGCCGGACCGGCACGGCGGTCCGCGACGCCGTCGACGGCGCGCTGGAGCTGGTGGGCCTGGCCGGTTTCGCCAAGAAGGCGCCCCGTGACCTGACCGGTGAGCAGATCCGGCTCGCCGTCCTGGCCAGGGCGCTCGCGCCCGCGCCGAAACTGATCCTCGCCGACGACCCGGCGGGCTGGCTCGACCAGCGTGAGGGGCAGCGGCTCCTCCGCAGGCTCCTGGGGGCCGCGGACCAGCTGGGCGCCGGACTGCTGGTGGCCACGGCCGAAGAGGCCCCGGCCGGGCTGTTCGGCGAGCGCTGGGCGATGGTCGACGGGAAGCTGGTGCGGGACCGGTGATCGCGGCGATGGCGTTGTGGGTCGGCGGGATCGCGCGCGTGCGCCCCGCCAGGCTCGGTGTCCCCGCGGCCGGGGTCGCGATCGTGACCACCCTGCTCGCGGTGCACGACTGGACCGGAAGCCTGGCACCGCGATGGGTGCCCGCGATGGTGCTCGTGGTGCTGCTGACCACCCCCTCGGCGCGGGTGCTGCGGGCGGATCAGGACCTGCTGCGGGCCCGCGGCGCCACCGGCGGGCAGGTACTCGGCCTGGCCGCCGCCGAAGCCGGTACGGCGGGCCTGGCGGGTGGCGTGGCCGGGGTCGCCCTGTCACTGGCCTGTGGCTTCTCGACCGGCTCCGGAGTCTCGCTCGTCCGGGAAATCGTTCTCTTGCTGCTCGCCGGGACGCTCGTCGCGGCACTCGCCATCCTGCCCCCGGTGCTGCGCGAGTGGTATTTCATCCCGAGCGACGAAGGTCCCCCTTGGTGGGCGCCGTACGGCCTCGACGTCATCCTGCTCGCGCTCGCCTTCGTCTGGCCGTTGTTCGGCTGGGCGGGCGGCACGATGCTGCTGTGGCGATTGGTGGAGCTGGGGCTGCGGAAGGGAAAGCGGGTGATCGGCGGCCTGCTCCGGCCGCTCGTCTCCGGACTGGCGGGGGTGCTCGCGCTGTCCATTTCGTGGCGGAGCGCGCTTCTGGCGCGGTCCGTGGTGCTGGTCGCGCTGGCGGTGGCCTATGCCATTTCGACCGCCTTCACCAAGGACGGCTGCGGCGAGGCCAAGGTGGATCTGATCGCGTCGCTGATCCTCGCGGCCGCCGCGGCGGGGCCCTCGTTCGGGGCGGCGCTCAACGAACGCAGGCGTGACCTGCTGATCGTGAGCACGCTCGGCGGGAAACGCCGCCAGGTGGCGGCGTTCATCGCGGGGGACGCGCTGGTCGTCGGGGCCGGGGGCCTGATCGCGGGGCACGTGCTCGGGGTGCTGTTCGTCGCCCTCACCGGCATGGAGCGAGTGCCTTCGCCGCACGGGTACTTCGGGTTGCTGGCGGCGGTGGTGATCGTGTCGTGCGTGGCGGCGTCGGCGCGGATCGCGCAGCTGGCCGCCCGGGACGAGGTCTCCGACCTGCGCGACTACTGACTCTCGAAGGGCTGCTCGAGCCGGTACCCGTGGCCGCGCAGCGTCGAAATCCTCGGCGCCTGCTCGGGGGTGGGCGCCGACTCGGTCAGCTTCCGGCGCAGCGCGGCGATGTGGACGTCGAGGGTCTTCGTCGAGCCGTACCAGTGCGCGTCCCACACCTCCGACATCAGCGTGTCCCGGCTGACCGCGACACCCGGCTGCTCGGCCAACCGGGCGAGCAGGTCGAACTCCTTGGCCCGCAACGAGATCTCCCGCCCGCCGACGCTGACCCGCCGTCCGGCGGTGTCCACCCGCAGATGGCCGATGGCGATCGCGGGCCTGCTCTCCGGCGGAGCCGTCCCCCGCCGCAGATGCGCCCGGACCCTGGCGAGCAGTTCGCCGAGCCGGATGGGTTTGGTGAGGTAGTCGTCGGCGCCGGCCTCCAGGCCGACGACGACGTCCATCTCCTCCTGCCGCGCGGTCAGGATGACCAGGACGGCGCCGGGAAGCTCCGCCCGCAGCCGACGGCAGACCTCGACCCCGTCCAGATCCGGCAGGCCGAGATCGAGCAGGACGAAGTCGATGCCGCCGTCCGCCGCGGCCGCGAGCGCGGTGCGGCCGTCGCGCTGCCAGGAAACCTCGTAGCCGTGCAGGCGGAGGGTCGATTCGAGGACACCGCCGATCGCGTCGTCGTCTTCCACCACGAGCAGTTTCGGCATGCGGGGGAGCTTAACCGTTGAACACTGTTCTTTTCGGGTATGACGTTAGGAACACCACCTCTTCCGTAACGGGGTGCTAACGTTTCCTTCGATATGTCCATAAAGGACAGAGCGCGGCCGCCGCGAGGCACAGCCAGGCGAACACGTCACCGACACGGCTGTACACGGTCTGTGTTCTCGGCTGTACCGGCAGATCGGCGACGAGCGTCTGCTGATCCGTGCGGTAGTAGTCGGCGTGCCCGAGCACGCGGCCCTGGCCGTCCACGGCTGTGGAATTCCCATGGGTGGAGTGCCGGAAGAGGGAGTAACCGTTTTCCACCGCGCGGAAGCCCGCCTTTTCGGCGTGCAGGGAGCCGAAACCCGGCCAGTCGTTGGCGGGGACGAGCATCAGTGCCGTCCCCTTGTCCGCGGCTTGGCGCATCAGGCCGGGGAAATCGGCGTCGTAACAGATCACCGCCGCGAGCCGTCCGTACGGTGACTCCGCGGTGGGGACGTTCCCCGGGCCGGGGGTCATCGGTTCCATCGGCGTCGGATGTGTCTTGTCGTAGGTCCACAGCACCTCGCCGGCCGGTCCGATGAGCACGACCACGTTGCGGATGTAAGGAGCTTGCGACGTGTAGAGCGCGTACGCGACCCCCACGTGGATACCGGCCTGTCTCGCTTCGTCGCCGACCCGCTTCAGCAGCGCCGCCTGATCACGTTCCAGGACGCGAGCGTGGGTTTCCGGCCAGAGCACGATCTTCGCGCCCGCCGACACCTGCTGCTTGGTCCGCGCCACGAGATCGTCGGTGACCGGTGCGAACGCCGCACCGACCGCGACCGGATCGGCACCGCTGACCTCCTGCGCTCGCCAATACTTCACCCCGATGCGCTCCAGTGCGCCGGAACTCGACCGGTCGGCCTCGGCCGACGGGCTGATCCCCGCGATCCGCACGGTCTCCGTGGTGGGAGCGTCGAACAGCAACCGCGCGCCACCGGCGGCGAACACCACGCCGAGCAGGCAAACGTGGACGAGGACCGTGCGCTTGACCGGCTGCCAACCTTCCGCCCAGACGGTGTTCGCCACCGACGCGAACCACGCGAGGACGAAGGTGAGGCCGTAGACGCCGGTCACGGACGCCGTCTGGAGCAGCGGCAGGTTCGTGGCCTGGGTGCTGCCGAGCGCGCCGAAGTCACCGAAACCGGTGATCACCGTGAAAAGGTGTTCGCCCGCGACGAGCGTCACCGGGAACACCAGCGTCCTCAACGGCCCGGCGCGCCCGGCGAGCAGCCGATCGGCAAGGAACGCCGTCGTCTGCAGCACCGCGAGCAAAGTGAACGCGAGCAGCGCGGAGAGCACGAACAGCAGGCCGGTGACCCCGAGCCAGAACAGCTGCCCGATCAGCAGGGACAGGCCCACCATCAGGACCGCGCGACGAAGGGGGACCAGGCGGGCGTAGCGGAGCAGGAAGACCGGGAACACCCAGGCCGCGAGCGGAACGTTCCAGTCGGTGTGGACGGCGAGCAGGAGCAACGCTGTGCCCAGCCACCAGAGCAGCCGTGGTTTCATACCGCGAACGGTAGGAAACCACGGCCGCCCGGACAGCCGACCTTGGGCAGCGAGGGACCCTTACTTTCGTCAGGAAACGTGATCCCGGTAGGCCTCGATGGTCTCCGCGAGCACCTCGCCACCGGGGCGGCGCCAAAGGTCGGCGTCGAACACCTCGACCTCGATCGGCCCGGTGTAGCCGGCGGCCTCGACACACGCCTTCAGGTGCCGGTGGTCGATCGGGCCGTCACCGGGCAGCGCCCGGCCGAGCAGGGTGTCGGTCAGCGGTACCTTCTGGTCGCAGACGTGGAATCCGGCGATCCGGCCCGCCGCCGCGGCGATCGACTCCTCGATCCGCGGATCCCACCACACGTGGAACTCGTCGACGATCACGCCGACCTGATCGGCCGGATGCTCCCGTGCGATCGCCAGCGCCTGGTCCACTGTGGACAGGACCGACCGTTCGGCGCACTGCATGGGGTGCAGCGGTTCCAGGCCGAGGCGGACCCCGCGCTCACCGGCGTACGGTGCCAGCTCACCGACCGCGTCCGCGACCCGTTGCCTTGACGAAGCCAGGTCGCCGTTCACCCCGCCGACGACCAGGACGAGGACGTCGGCGCCCAGGGTGGCGGCTTCGTCGATCGCCTCCCTTGTCTGCGCGACGCCGTCCACAGGGGACCCTTCCGGGGTGATCCCGGTGAAGAAACCACCACGGCACAACGACGACACGCCGACGTCGTACTCCTTGAGCAACCGGGCGGTCTCCTCGACACCGGTCTCGGCGACCTTGTCCCGCCACAGGCCGATCCAGCGGACGCCCGCTTCGGCGCAGCCCGCCACGGCTTCCGGCAGCGACCACGCCTTGGTGGTGATCTGGTTCAGGCTCAACCGGTCCATCACGCCACCCCCGCCGCGGCCAGCAGCGGCCGCATCCGCGCGACGGCGAGCTCCGGGTCGGTGAGCGCGCCCGCGGCGTCCGCCAGGCGCAGCAACTCGGCCAGATGCGTGATCGAGCGGGCCGACTCGCGGCCGGCGACCATGCGGAAGTGGTCCTGGTGCCCGTTGAGATAGGCGAGGAAGACGACGCCGGTCTTGTAGTTCCTGGTGGGCGCCCGGAAAATGGCCCGGCTGAGCGCCGCCGTCGGGTCCAGCAGGCCGTGGAAACCGTCCTTGTCGCCTTCGTCGAGGCGGGCGAGCGCGGCACCGGCGACCTGCGCGACAGCGTCGAAGATGCCCAGAAGCGCCTCGCTGTGGCCCTGGTCGTCCCCGGCGATGAGCTCCGGGTAGTTGAAGTCGTCGCCGGTGTAGCACCTGACACCTTCGGGCAGGGCGCGGCGGAACTCGGTCTCGATCGAGGCGTCGAGCACCGAAACCTTGACCCCGGCGATCACGCCGGCGTGCTCGGCGCAGAGCCTGCCCAGTTCCTTCGCGGCCGCGCGGACGTCGTCGTGGCCCCAGTAGCCCGCCAGGGCCGGGTCGAACTGCTCGCCCAGCCAGTGCAGCAGGACCGAGCGGTCCGCGCCGGAGAGCAACTTCCCGTACGCGGCGTGGTAATCCGCGGGCCCGGAAGCCGACGCGGCCAGCGCCCGGCTGGCCATCACGACCGGGATCGCCCCGGCCTCGCCGACCAGGTCCAGCTGTTCCCGCCAGGCGTCCACAATGGACTCGGCGGTCGCTTCGCCGCCGGGCAGCTGATCGGTGCCGACGCCGGCCACCCACGGCCGTCCGGCGGCGAGTGCCCCGGTGCGCCGGATGAGGTCCTTGGTGGTGCCCCAGTCCAACCCCATCCCGCGCTGCGCGGTGTCCATCGCTTCGGCGACGCCGAGACCACAGGACCACAGGTGCTCGCGGAAGGCCAGCGTGGTGTCCCAGTCCAGCACCGCACCTTCTTCGGGGTCGGCGGGGGCGAGCGGGTTGGCGACCACGTGCGCGGCCGCGTAGGCGATCCGGGAGGTCGGCGGTGACGCCGGTTTCGCGGGCGTTGCCGCCCCTCGGGGCGTCCACTCCGCCAGTCCGCCGTCAGCGGTGGGCAGGGCGATCAAGGTCATCGGGTCTCCGTGGCGCGGGGGTGAGAAAGCGCTTTCTCGCGCCACGGTAAGTCACCCCATGGGCCGCACACAAGGGTTTCAGCGAGCGGGAGCGGCGGTGCTGCGGCGCAGGACGACCTCGCCGGACATCCGCACCACGCGCGGCCGGGTGCCGGGCGATGCCTTGAGCGCCAGGTCCATGGCCCGTTCGCCCAGCTTCTCCAGCGGCAGCGCGACCGTGCTCAGCGCGGGCGTGAGATCGCGCACTACCGGGATGTCGTCGAAACCGGCGATCGACATCTCGCCGGGCACGGAGACGCCGGCGTCGCGCAGCGCCGACATCGCGCCGATGGCCATCACGTCGGTCACCGCGAACACACACGTCGGCCACTGCTTCCGCGGCCGGGCGAGGACCTTCTCCATTGCCTCGTAACCACCGTCGCGGGTGAACGCCGCCTCGAAGACGTCGTCCTCGGCCAAGTCGACGCCGTGCTCCAGCAGCTCCGCGGCGAAGCCGTCGAGACGGTCCACGACGGTCGTCAGGCTCTTCGGCCCGGCGAGCACGGCGAACCGCCGATGTCCCAGGTCCAGCAGGGCCTTCGCCAGTTCGGCGCCGCCACCGCGGTTGTCGGGCTGGACGGTGTCCACCTTGAGCCCGCGATGCCTGCTGACCGCCGCCACGTGCCCGCCGCCGCGCCGGTACGGCTCGAGTTCGGCGGCCATCGCCTTCTCCCACGCCTTGTCTTCGAACGCGGAACCGATCAGCAGAATGGCCGACGCGCGCTGCGCACGCAGCGTCGAAACGTAGGCGACCTCCTTGGCCGGATCGCGGAACGTGCTCGCGAGCATCACCAGAAGATCGTTTTCGCTCGCCACCCGCATGACCCCGCCGGCGATCGCGGCGAAATACGGATCGCCGACGTCGTGACAGATCACTCCGACGGTGGGCCGTGAGCCACCGGCCAATGCCTGAGCGTGAGCGTTGGGGGTATAGGACAGCTCGGAGGCCGCGGCGATCACTCGTTCGCGGAGATCTCCCCGGACGGTGGCGGTGCCGTTGAGTACGCGGGACGCGGTCGCGAGCGACACGTCCGCGGTGCGCGCCACATCCTCCAGCGTCACGTGGGGGCGAGCCTTCATCGATCCTCCAAGCGGGCGTTTGGGGCATAGTGGCGGACATGCTCGGCCTTTACCCGGAAATCGAACCTTACGTCCAAGGGATGTTGCCCGTCGGTGACGGCAACGAGATCTATTGGGAGGAATGCGGCAATCCCGAGGGCAAGCCGGTGATCTTTCTCCACGGCGGCCCCGGTGGCGGTTCGAGTCCGAGACATCGCAGGCTGTTCGACCCCGAGCGGTACCGGATCGTCCTTTTCGATCAACGCGGTTGCGGGCGCAGCACGCCGAACTGCGCCACCCCGGAGGCCGATCTCTCGGTCAACACGACGTGGCATCTGGTCGCCGACATCGAGCGCTTGCGCGAGCACCTGGACATCGAACACTGGATGGTCTTCGGCGGTTCGTGGGGGAGTGTGCTCGGGCTGACCTACGCGGAAACCCACCCCGGACGCGTCACGGAACTCGTCCTCCGCGGCGTCGCCACCTTGCGGGTCAAGGAACTGCAATGGATCTACGGCGGGGGCGCGGCGTTCCTCTTCCCCGAGGCGTGGTCGCGTTTCCTCGCCCCGGTGCCGTATTCGCGCCGCCAGGACAACCTGATCGAGGTCTATCACGAACTGCTGAGCCACCCGGATCCGGCGGTGCACGGCCCCGCCGCGATCGCGTGGAGCCGCTGGGAGGGGGAGACGGTCAAACTGCGCCCCCAGGACGAGGTGATCGACGCGTTCAGCGATCCTTCGTTCGCCCTCGCGATCGCGCGCATCGAGAATCACTACTTCCGGCACGGCGGCTGGCTGGCCGAAGATCAGCTGCTGCGCGACGCCGGGAAGCTCCGGGACATCCCGTGCGTTCTGGTCCAGGGACGCTACGACGTGGTCACCCCGGCCATCACCGCGTGGGAGCTCAGCCAGGTGCTGCCCACCGCGGAACTGGTGATGGTCGGCGGTGCCGGTCACGCGTTCGACGAACCCGGCATCCTGCACGAGTTGATCAGCGCGACCGACCGATTCGCGTCAGACTGGCGGGGCGCCGGTACACCCCAGGACGAGGAGAGGAACGCAGACATGCTTTTCGGTGACGAGCACGTCCGTCGCTACGAAGAGACCGACGGCGAGGTGGGCCACGACTGGGAGAAGGGCGCGCCCTGCCTCATCCTCACGACGAAGGGCCGCAAGACCGGCGAGGACCGCAAGTTCGCGCTGATCTACCAGTTCGACGATGACGACAACCCGGTGATCGTGGCGTCCAAGGGCGGCGCGCCGGAGGACCCGGGCTGGTACAAGAACCTGCAGGCCAACCCCGAGGCCAAGGCCCAGGTCAAGGCGGACAAGTTCACCGTACGGGCCCGGACCCTCGAAGGGGAGGACCGCGCGAAGCTGTGGGAGAAGCTCGCCGCGGTCTGGCCGGACTACAACGAGTACGCGAAGAAGACCGACCGTGAGATCCCCGTGGTGGTGCTCGAGCGCGTGTGATCCGCGCCGCGTTCGCGCGCGGTTGCAGCCGAACCGGGGCTGGTTCGGCTACGAATTACGTCCATGGTGCTGAGACCCCGTGAACGCTGGACCGCGCTGAGCCCCGTTTCGGGTGACCTGCTGACGTTCCGCCAGATGATCGCCTTCGGCCGGCGCTTCGCCCGCGCCGGCCGGGGCGCCTGGTTCGCCTTCGCGATCAACGTCGTGTGGCCGTTCCTGGTGCTGTTCACCCGCTTCCGGGTGCGCGGCGGGGAGCACCTGCCCTCGTCGGGCGGCTTCCTGGTCGCGTCGAACCACCTCTCGTTCGCCGATCCGACGACGGTGACCGCGTACTGCCTGGCGCACGGACGCGTGCCGCGCTACCTGGCGAAGGCGAGCCTGTGGGACGCGCCCGTCACCGGCTCGGTGATGCGCTCCGGCAAGCACATCCCCGTCTACCGCGGCGCGGCCACGGCGTCCGACGCGTACCGCGACGCCGTCAGCGCCGTCCGTGAGGGTGAATGCGTCGTCATCTTCCCGGAAGCGACCTTCACGGATCACCCGGACGGGTGGCCCATGCGCGGCAAGACCGGGATCGCGCGGATCGCCCTGGAGACCGGCGTCCCGGTGATCCCGCTGGCGAACTGGGGCACACACCACCTGCTGCCGTCCGACGCCGTGCTTCCGCGCGCCTTCCCGCGCAAGACGGTGAACCTGGCCGCCGGGCCGCCGGTGGACCTCTCGGATCTCATGACGCCCTCGCCGTCCCGTGAGGTGCTGGAGGAGGCCACGAAGCGGATCATGACCGCGGTGACCGACCTGCTGATCGAGATCCGCGGCTCGCGCCCCGAGTAGGCAGTCTCACCCTTCGGACCCTCCCGGTGAGGGGTAGGTTTCGAGGTATGAGTGCACACTATGACGTCGTTGTCCTGGGGGCCGGAGTCGGCGGTTACGTGGCGGCGATCCGGGCGTCGCAGCTGGGGCTGAGCGCGGCGGTCGTGGAGGAGAAATACTGGGGCGGCGTTTGCCTCAACGTCGGCTGCATCCCGTCGAAGGCGCTGCTGCGCAACGCCGAACTCGCGCACATCGTGACCAAAGAGGCGAAGTCGTTCGGGATCCAGGTCGAGGGGAAGGTCAGCTTCGACTACCAGGCCGCCTTCGACCGCAGCCGCAAGGTCGCGGACGGGCGCGTCAAGGGCGTGCACTTCCTGATGAAGAAGAACAAGATCACCGAATACGACGGGCACGGCACCTTCCTCGACGCCAACACCATCGAGGTCAACGGCGAACGGGTCACCTTCGACCACTGCGTGATCGCCACCGGCGCCACCGCGCGTCTGCTGCCGGGCACCACGCGCAGCGACCGCGTGGTCACCTACGAACAGCAGATCATGGAAAACGAGCTGCCGGAGAGCATCATCATCGCCGGCGCGGGCGCGATCGGCGTCGAATTCGCCTACGTGCTCCACAACTACGGCGTGAAGGTGACCATCGTCGAGTACCTCGACCGGATGGTCCCGCTCGAGGACGCCGAGGTCTCCGCGGAACTCGCGCGCCGCTACCGGAAGCTCGGCATCGAGGTGCTGACCTCCACCAAGGTCGAGTCGATCGACGACACCGGCGAGCAGGTCCTCGTGACCGTGTCGAAGAACGGTGAGCAGCGGGTCCTGGAAGCGGACAAGGTGTTGCAGGCCATCGGTTTCCAGCCGCGGGTCGAGGGATACGGCCTGGACAAGACCGGCGTGGAACTGACCGAGCGCGGCGCCATCGCCGTCGACTCGCGCGGCCGCACCAACGTCCCGCACATCTTCGCGATCGGCGACGTCACCGCGAAACTGATGCTCGCGCACGCGTCCGAATCCATGGGCGTCGTCGCCGCCGAAACCATCGCGGGCGCCGAGACCATGGAACTCGACTTCGTGATGATCCCGCGCGCGACCTACTGCCAGCCGCAGATCGCCAGCTTCGGCTGGACCGAAGAACAGGCGCGCGAAAAGGGCTTCGACGTCCAGGTGGCGAAGTTCCCCTTCACCGCCAACGGAAAGGCGCACGGCCTCGGCGAGGCTGTCGGCTTCGTGAAGATCCTCAGCGACGCGACGCACGGCGAGCTGCTGGGCGCGCACCTGATCGGCCCCGAGGTGACCGAACTGCTGCCGGAGCTGACTTTGGCGCAGCAGTGGGACCTTACGGTGCACGAAATCGCGCGGAACGTGCACGCTCACCCGACCCTTGGGGAAGCGGTCAAGGAAGCCGTGCACGGCCTCGCGGGCCACATGATCAACATGTAAGGCCTCGTGAGTGGTAAGGACGGTTAGAACCGTCCTTACCACTCACGAGTTGCTTCTCGCCGCGTCGATTCGTGCGGCTAACTCCTCGGCCTTGCGTTCCTTGAAGCCCGCCCAGTACCTGAGTTCGTGGTGGTGCGATCGGTCCACCTCGGACACTTCTCGGTACATCCCGTGGCGGCTGAGCACCAAGGACCACTTGGTTGTGGACGGGTGGGCCTGCCGATGCGGTTCCTGCTCACCCCGGGCCAGGCTGACGACAGCCCGCAGCTGGTCCCGCTGCTGGACGGCATCACCGTCGCCCGGATCGGTCCCGGCCGGCCACGCTGCCGACCGGAGACGGTGATCGCGGACAAGGCGTATTCGCATCCGTCGACCCGCCGGGCGATGCGAGACCGGCGGATCAAGTTCGTCAGTCCGGAACGGGATGACCAGATCGCCCGCCGCACAGCCAAAGGCCGCAGCGGCGGGCGACCACCAGCGTTCGACGCCGAGGCCTATAGACAGCGCAACGTGGTCGAACGGTGCTTCAACCGGCTCAAGCAGTTCCGCGACCGCGCCGCCTACTACCAGGCCGAACTCACCATCGCCGCGATCGTGTTCTGGCTCCATGACTCACAAGACACGCCCTAGGCCACCTTGATCACCTTCTCCGCGGCCGTGCGAACCGCGTTCAGCACGCCGGTGGCCCACTCTCCGGTCGACTCGTCGGTGAAGTCACTGGGTGTGGTGCCGACGAGCATGGTGGCCGCGCGGGCCAATGCCGCTGCCAGCTGCCCGATCGCGTCGGCGCCCGGGTCTACCCAGCTGTCGCCGTGAGAGTCGGATCTGATCGCCACAGGCAGGTCGGCATCGGCAAAACTGGTACTGGCGCGCCTTGACGCGGTGAGCAGATTGAGAAGCTGGTCGGCGAGCGCGTCGCGCAGGCGCCGGAAGCCGTGGGCTTGAACACCGTAGCCGCGGGCCAGGTACTGCTGGTCGGTCGCGAGAAGTACCCGCCTGGCGACCGCTATCGATTCTTCCCGGAGCATCTGGTTGGTCTGCTCGCACATCCTGGCGTACTCGGACTCAAAGGTCATGTCCCAATTCTGCCCTGGCCTGCGCGCGACGGGGGCCGCCGCGAGTCGTCCGTCTGGACACACGTGTCGTCCATCGGATCACGCGAGTCGTCCATGCAGTCACGCGAGATGGCCATTCGCGCACGGCGGTGGCGGCTGGCGCTACCGTCCCGAGACGCTCACGACACGCAGGCCAGCGTTGCGAAAGCCACTTTCGCAACGCCCCGGAGCCGGCGGGAGTCGCGTCGCCCAGGTGGGTCGTGAGTGGTAAGTGACGCTAGAACGTCACTTACCACTCACGACCCACCCGGCCCAACGCCTACCGCAGCCCACCCGACGCAAGTAGGTGACCAATTGCGGGAGGGGCTAAAGCGTGTGGGTCGCGATCAGTTGGCCGATCGCCCGGATGTCCGACCCCCGGAATTCGAGCCGCACGTTCCCCAGCCCGCTGAACCAAAGGTCCAGCTCGGCGT
Organism: Amycolatopsis lurida; assembly: GCF_900105055.1. Lineage (NCBI taxonomy): Bacteria > Bacillati > Actinomycetota > Actinomycetes > Pseudonocardiales > Pseudonocardiaceae > Amycolatopsis > Amycolatopsis lurida. Next base: position 2,113,557 of record NZ_FNTA01000004.1, on the reverse strand, counting down.
CGAGATCGAAGGTGCCCGCGGTTTCGATCGAGAAGGCCTGGATCCTGTTGTAAGGCAGCGAAGTGAAGTCCTTCTTCTTGCCCGTCATGCCCTGGACGTTCACCGCGATCAGCCGCTTGTTCGTGAACACCACGAAGTCGCGCACCGCCTTGAACGACGAGATGATCTCCTCGCCGGGGATGATGATCGGCTGCACCGTGGGCGCGATGTCCTTCGGCTTGCACGGCGTGAGTTTGAAGACGGTGTCCTTGGAAAAGTCAATCATGTACTCCAACATACGGGCGAACGCGACACCGGGACCCGTCCCCGGCGGCGTCCCGCATACTGCCGGGGAACAGGAGGAGGCACGATGAAGCGGCTCACGACGACGCACGAGAGCCTGGCGCTCGGCGTGCCGCCGTCGGCTCCCGGCGCGGTGTTCGCGCTCACGCTCGCGGGCGGCGTGTCCGTCGACCCCGGCGAGGGCGGCGAGATCACTTTCGGGCGTAATCGGCCGCAGGTCGACGTCTGTGTGGGGGAGAACGACCTGCAGGTCAGCCGCAGGCACGGGCTGCTGAACTTCGCCGACGGGCAGTGGTGGGTCAGCAACACCGGCCAGCTGCCCATCCGCTTGCCGAATTCCCGCTGGCTGTCCCGCGGCGAGGAACCGATCCCCCTGTCGGACGGGTACACGCCGCTGTTCGTCCGCGGTTCGGGCAGGCGGGAGCACCTGCTCGAGTTGTACGTCGCGGGTCCCGAGGGCGGACAGCCCGTCACCCGGCACGACGACGTCACCGTGCCGCCCCGCCGGTGGCGTCTCAGCGCGGAAGAGCGCCTGGTCCTGGTCGTCTTCGGGCAACGGTATCTGCTGCACGACCTCAATCCGCAGCCGTTGTCCCGTCAGCAGACGGCCGAGGTGCTCGCCGAACTCAGGCCCGGTGAGACGTGGACCGCCCGGCGCGTCGAGCACGTCGTCATCGACGTCCGGGCGCGGCTGTCCGCCGGCGGTGTCTTCGGTCTGCGGCGCGAAGAAGTCGGCGAGCCGGTCGGCAACACGTTGAACGACAACCTGCTGCGAGAGCTCGTACTGTCCACGACCCTCGTCCCACCGGATCTCGCCCTGCTCGAGGCGCTCGACTGAGTGTGTCCATAGAGGACGGTCAGCTCACGCCTTCCATCGCCGTCTTGGCGACGTCGCTTCCTCTTTCGGCCTCGCCCGCGACCTTCACCAGTGCCGCGGTCGCCTGATCCCGGCTCTCTTCGGCCTTCACGCGTCCCGCCGAGGCCGCGTTCACGCCGAAGAAGGCACCCACCACGGTGCCGATCACCGTTCCCGCCGCGGTGATCACGGCCGTGACGTCGGAGGTGTTCGGGTACCGCCAGACCGCCGCGACCGCGATCACCGCGAGTGCGCTCAACCCCGCCAGCACCGTCATGAACCCGTAGTTTTTGCTCATCGCCCGCTCCCTTCAGGCTCTACGCGCCATGCTTCGCCCGAACGCCGCCCGTCGTTACGGCAAAAGGCCGGACCGTTATCCGTCGAGGTCGAAACGGATGTCGGGGGCCGAGCCCGGTACTACGAATTCCAGGAGCCGGGCGCCCTCTTCGGCGATCGAATCCTGATCCCGCAACGGCTTTCGCGATTCGATCGTCAGAGTCGCCCCTTTGATCGCCCAAATGGCCAGGAATTCACCGTCGACGAGCAGGGTCCCCCGGCGGCCGCCGTTTCCCGGAGGCAATGGCACTCGGCGGCCGTCGGGGATCACCCGCGCGCGGTCGGCGTGGGAGAGCAGGACGTTGTCGTACTCGGGCAGGAATCGAGGCGGTGCCGGGGTTTCCGGGTCGGGGCGCGGTGCGTCGGGAAGGTCGAACAGTTCCTTCCCCGCAGCGTCGCGGAAGGTCATCAGCCGGGGACGGAGCCGCTCGAAGACCTCCTTGAGCCTGGTGAGCCCCGACCAGACCTGCGCGTCCCGGACGGTCGCCGGGCCGAACGCCGCGAGGTAGCGCAGCACCAGGTCGTCGAGGGTGATGCCGTCCGTGAACGGTGCGCCGACCCAGTCTTCGAGCAGGGCGAACGCGGCAGGCCCGGTCTGGCCCCACAGGCCACGCGGGGTCACGTGCGCGAGCGGGAGCAGGCTGTTGACCGCGTAGCCGAGCGTGGGCAGGTCCGCGCCGGGCCACCGGGGCGCGAGCGCGGTCCGGATTTCGGCGCGTGTGCGGGGCCGCTCGGACAGCAGGGCCTTCCCCGCTTCGGCGACCGCTGCGAGGTCGAGTCCAGCGATCTCCCGCGAGTAGTGGCCGAGGAAACCGCGCTCGACCACCGATTTGACGGTCGGCCACAGGGCGAGGCCGTCGGCGGCCGTCACCAGGTGCACCGTCCCGCGCATCAGCGTCGACCGGACGACCTCGCGGGCGGCCAGCGGTTTCGCCAGCTCGTCCACCTGGAAATCCCCAAGCCGCGACCACAGGCCGACATAGGACGAGTCGGGGGCCTGAGCCTGGAGACCTGCCAACCGCTCGATCGCGGTGACGGCGGGAAGATCGGCGCGCTCGAGCAGGAACTGCCTGGCCAGGGTCGCGCGGTTGAGGGCCCGGGGGCTCAGCTGCTCCATCGTCAGACGCACTTTCGCAGGAAGGAACGGAGGTCTTCGGCGAACAGGCGGGGAACCTCCATCGCCGGGAAATGGCCGCCGGTGTCGTACTCGGACCAGTGTTCCACCGGGCCGTCCTGGAGACTCCGGATCGTGGTGTCCCCGGCGAAGACGGCGATCGCCCGCGGCGGACCGGCGGGCGCCTCGCTCCAGCCGCCCTGGGACATCTGCCGGTAGGCCTCCATGCCTTCGTACACGGCGTGCGCGGAGGAGGCGCCCGCACCGGTGAACCAGTACAGGCTGACCGCGGTCAGCAGGTGGTCGCGATCGACGGCCTCGTCCGGCAGCGCCTTGGCCGGATCGGTCCATTCGGCGAACTTCTCGACGATCCAGGCGAGTTGACCGGTGGGGGAATCGTTCAGCGAATAGGCCAGCGTCTGCGGCCGGGTGGCCTGAAGGTGCAGGTAGCCGAGGCCGTCGGACTGGAACCGGTTGAAGCGTTCGCCGCGCTCGCGGTCCTCGTCATCGAGGCCGTCCAGCTCGACGGCCGGGCCGAACGGCATCCCCGCGCTGGTCCCGGTGAGGTGCACGCCGACCACACGGTGCGCGGCGATCATCGACAGGACGCCCGCGACTCCGGCGCCGGCGTCGGTGCCGTGCACACCGAAGCGCTCGTAGCCGAGGCGGTCCATCAGCGTGGTCCACGCCTGGGCGACGCGGAACAGGTTGCCCCAGCCGGGGCCGCTCACCGGGTTCGAGAACCCGTAACCGGGCAGGGACGGGATGACCAGGTGGAACTCGGTGCCGAGTTCCTCGACGACTCGCCGGAATTCGAACGGCGAGCTGGGCCAGCCGTGCGTGAGGAGCACCGGCAGCGCGTCCGGGGAGGTCGAGCGGACGTGCAGGAAGTGGATGGTCTGGCCGTCGATCTCGGTGGTGAACTGCGGGAACTCGTTCAGCTCGGCTTCCTGTGCGCGCCAGTCGAAGCCGTCGGCCCAGTACTCGGCCAATCCCTTGAGGTAGGCGACCGGGACGCCTCTGCTCCAGTCGCCGGTGACCTCGCGGGGCCAGCGGGTGCGGTGCAGACGGTCCTTGAGGTCGTCGAGTTCGGCCTGGTCGATGGCGATGCGGAAGGGCTTGATGTCGGTCATGGGGCTAGATTAGGAACGATTGCGGAAAGTTTCGTTCCGCGATCGCGGACAAGGTGGGATTCATGGCGGAAACTTCGGCGAGGCTGCTGCGACTCCTGTCGTTGCTGCAGGCCAGGCGCACTTGGACGGGCCCGGAACTGGCGGATCGGCTCGACGTCACCACCAGGACCATCCGGAACGACATCGAGCGCCTTCGTGGCCTCGGCTATCCGGTCGGCGCCACTCCCGGCGTCTCCGGTGGCTACCGCCTGGGCGCCGGCGCGGCGATGCCGCCACTGCTGCTCGACGACGAGGAGGCCGTCGCGGTGGCGATGGGCCTGCGCACGGCCGCGGGCGGCACGATCGCGGGGATCGAGGAGACGTCGGTGCGCGCGCTGGCGAAACTGGAGCAGGTGTTGCCGTCACGGCTGCGGCATCGGGTCGCGGCGCTGAACTCCGCGACGCTCGCGGTGCAGGGCGGCGGCCCCACGGTGGACGCCGACGTGCTCTCGGCCATCGCCGCTGCCTGCCGTGACCGCGAGACCCTGCGCTTCGATTACGTGGGACACCACGGCTCCGAGACACGAAGGCAGGTCGAGCCGCATCGCGTCGTGCATATGAGCCGCCGGTGGTACCTCGTCGGCTGGGACGTCGACAAACAGGACTGGCGCACGTTCCGCGCCGATCGGGTGCGGCCGCGGACACCCAACGGGCGGCGGTTCGAGGAGCGCGAACCACCTGAAGGCGGCGTGATCGCCTACCTCCAACGAGGCGTCGGCGCCGCGTTGTGGCGGCACCACGCGACGATCCGGCTGCGGGCCCCGGCCGCCGAAGCCGCGGCGAAGGTACCGCCCGCCGTTGTCGTCGAAGCCCTCGACGAGCGGACCTGCCTGCTCAAAGCCGGTGCGGACACGCTGGAGTACCTCGCGCTCTACCTGGGCCTGCTCGACACCGACTTCGAGGTCGTCGACTCGCCGGAATTCGCCGGGCACCTGCGCAAACTGATCGGCCGGTTCAGTCGTGCGGTGGGTGCTTGACGTCGAAGACCAGTTCCGGGCGCTCCCAGGTGATCTTCGGCGGACTGGGCGGTACGACGCCGACGCGGCGGGCGCCCATCCGCTCGTAGAACCCGGCGGCCGGCGGATGGGAGACGACGCGGAGCTCGGTCATACCGAGGTTCGCGGCCTCCCCGAGCATGTGCTCCACCAGCCACGCGCCGATGCCGGTGCCCTGCGCCGAATCGGCGACGAACAGCAGATCCAGCTCGGCCGGATACTCGATCAGGCTGTAGAAGCCCACCACGTCCCGCTGCGCGTGCGCGACGAACGCGGGATGGGTGGCGAGGTAGTCCTCCGTGACCTGGTAGTTCTCGAGGATCGACGCGTACTCCCCTTGGTAGGCGGCCGATTCGTGCATCAGCGTCGTCAGCCTGCCGGCGTCGGAAGCGTTTGCCCTGGAGATGCGGTAGCTCGTCACGAGCGCAGCTTAGAACGTCACACCGACAGTTCTTGACCTCCAGCTATCTGGAGGTATGAGGCTGGGTTCCGACAGCCGGGGACGAACTGGAGGAACAAGATGAAAGCGGCCGCGTTCACGGAAGCCGGTGGCCCGGAAGTACTCCGGGTGCTGGAGTTGGAGGAGCCGCACGCCGGGGCGGGGGAGGTCCGGGTGCGGGTGAAGGCGGCGGGGGTGCAGCCGTACGACGCGGCTGTGCGGGCGGGCTGGGAACCCGCGGGCCTGGAGCTGCGTTGGCCGCGTGTCCCGGGGAACGAGTTCGCCGGGGTCGTCGACGAGGTCGGTTCCGGGGTTACCGGCCTCGTCGCGGGGGCCGAGGTGCTCGGCTTCACCGCCGTTCAGGCGTACGCCGAGTACATCGTGGTGCCCGCGGAGAACGTCACGCCGAAGCCGGCGGAGATGCCGTGGGAGGTCGCGGGCGGGTTCACGGCGGGCACCCAGACGGCGTACCTGGCGCTGGACGCGCTTCGGGTCGCCCGTGGCGAGACAGTGCTGATCCACGGGGCGGCCGGTTCGGTGGGGACGGCCGCCGTCCAGCTCGCGGTGCTGCGCGGGGCGAGGGTGATCGGGACGGCGAGCGAGGCGAACCAGGAGTACGTCCGTTCGCTCGGGGCCGAAGCGGTGGTCTACGGGGATGGCCTCGCCGACCGGGTGCGTGCCCTCGCGCCGTCCGGTATCGACGCGGCGCTGGACGGCGCGGGCGGAGCCGCCTTCGATCTTTCCCTGGAACTGGTCGGGAATCCGGACCGCGTGCTCACCTTGGTCGAGCACGGGCGCGCGCCCGAGGTGGGGGCGCGACTGATCACCGGCACCCGGTCGGCCGAGCGGCTGGGGATGCTGGCGTCGTTGTACGCCAAGGGGGAACTGCGTTTCCTGGTGCGCCGGACGTATCCGTTCACCGAAGCCGCGGCGGCGCACCGGGAGATCGAGACCGGACACGGGCGGGGCAAGATCGTGCTGACCTTCCCGTGAGGTCGACCTCGTGAGTGGTAAGGACGGTTAGAACCGTCCTTACCACTCACGAGCCCCTAAGCACCCCGCAGCTTCCGGATCACCCCGCGCACCACCAGTGGCGTCACAATCGCGACGAAGAGCACCAGCGCCGCCCAGCCCCCGAAGCCGCCGAACCCGCCCTCGTCGTAGGACGCCGGTGCGGCTTCCCGCCAGTTCTTCGAGCCGCCGCCCGCCGATTCCTCGTCGGGGTTCGCCGTCGCGGTCGCGGTCTTGTCGCCGGTGGCCCGACCGTTCGCGGGCCCGGCCGACTTGCTCGGTCCGGCGGCGCCCTGTCCGGTCGCGGGTTTGCCGTTCGGGGCGAGGATCCCGGCGGTCACCAGCGGGTCGGGCGGGCTGGTCGCGCCCGCGCCGAGACTGCCGCGGAAGGTCGGGTTGGCGCAGTTGCTCGCGTTCAGTTGTTTCGGTGGCTGCCCGGTGAGCCGCGAATTGGAGTTCATGATCTCTTGCGACAGGTTCGGCGGCAGCGGCGAGTAACCGATCCGGGCCATGTTGATCTGGCCGTCGCAGGCGACGTGTTCGAGGAACGCGGTCATCGTGTCGGTCTTGCCCTGGTCGCCATAGCCGCCGCGGCAGGTGTCCCGGCCGCTCGTACACGGCATCATGATGTAGGAGTACGCCGAAATGGGGTACGTCTTCGGGTCGGCGTTCGAGTAGACCTTGTCGAGTTTCTGGCTGAGGTCCGGGCGGAGTTCCGCGAACTTCAGCGCGGAGGCGATGTTCTCCGCATAAGGCTGCGTGTACTGCCCCGCGCCGTTCTGCACCCATGCCGACGGCACGTTGTGGCGCTGCGCGTAGGCGAATTCGTCGTAGGCGATCGAGAACGGGATGGTCGCTTTGCCGATGGCCTGCGCGATCTGGTCCGAGTCCGCGAGCAGCCGGTACCAGTCGGCGTCCGGTCCTCGTTCGGGGAGCTGGATCGGGCGCACCCCGGCGGGCAGGCTGCCCATCCCGTTGCCGACGTTGCGGGAGACGAAACGCTGGTACGCGTCGGGTGCCGCGTGCGCGACGAAGTCGTAGAACAGTGCCGTCGTCCCGGACTGCCCGGTCCGGCCGACCAGCGTGATGGGCTGGTCCGGCAGCGACTTCCCGCCGTTGGTCGCGGTGATCGCCGGATCGCTCCAGCGGGTGATGTCCCGGCTGAAGATGCGGCCGATCACCTCGCGGGTCAGGTGCAGGTAGTCGACCCGCTTCCCGGCCTGGTCGGTGACGTTGTACATGACGGCGACCGCGCCGGCGACGTCCGGGACGTACTGGTAGCCGCGGGTCTGCGCGGTCACCCCGCCGCCACCGGCCGCGAGGAGCGAGGAGACCTCGGCTTCGGTCCCGCCGAAGTCGACCGTCCGGTCGCCGTACTGGTTGACCCCGGCGGGTGAGTTGGTCGCCGAGTAGTTGACCGGGATACCCCGCGACGTCGCGCCGTTCTGCCAGTCGGTCATCGCCACGCCGACGTAGCTGGACCCCGAGCCGGTGACCCTGCTGAGCGCGGCCGCGCCGGGCGCGCCCGCCACGGAGATCGAGAGCAGCAGCGCCGAGACCCCGGCCAAAGCGCCCACTCTGCGCAAGGCCGTCATCCGAATCGCCCGTTCACGTAGTCGAAGGTGCGTTCGTCCGACGGCGCGTTGAAGATCGTGTCCGTCGGACCGTGCTCGATCACCCGGCCGGGTTCGTTCTCGGCCGCGAGGAAGAACGCGCAGTGATCCGAAACCCGTTGGGCCTGCTGCATGTTGTGCGTGACGATCACGACGGTCACCTCGTGCCCGATCTCGGCGATCGTCTGCTCGATCCGCCGGGTCGACGTCGGGTCGAGGGCGGAGCAGGGCTCGTCCATCAGGAGCACGTTCGGCTGCACCGCGAGCGAACGGGCGATGCAGAGCCGCTGCTGCTGCCCACCGGAGAGAGCGCCGCCGGGCGAGCTCAACCGGTCGCGGACCTCACGCCACAGCCCGGCGCGTTCCAGACTCTGTTCCACGAGCGCGTTCTTGTCGTCGCATTTGACGCCGGCGAGTTTCAGTCCGGCGAGTACGTTGTCCCGGATGGACATCGCGGGGAACGGGTTCGGCTTCTGGAACACCATGCCGATGCGCAGCCGGACCTGCTGCGGCCGGGTTCCGTCGGCGTAGATGTCCTGGCCGTCCAGCAGGACTTCACCGGTCAGCGACGCCGACGGGACCAGCTCGTGCATCCGGTTGAGGATGCGCAGGAAGGTCGACTTGCCGCAGCCCGACGGACCGATCAGCGCGGTCACCTCCTTGGCGGGCATCCGCAGCGACACGCCTTCGAGGACCAGCCGGTCGCCGAACCAGGCACCGATTTCGCGCGACTCGAGTTCCGCCGCGCCGGGCGGCGGGCCGCCGGTCAAGGTGACCTGAGGCCTGCCGTCGGCGTCGCGGGGGGTGAGATAGCCGGTGGAGTAAGGATTCTCCTCATTACCGTCCACGGTGGACAATTCGGTGGTGTCGGTCACCGGTTCTCCTTCGTTCTTTTCGCCTTGCGCTTCGACCGGTCGCGCCCGACGATCCTGGCGATCGCGAACAGGCCGAAGATGAGCAGGATCAGCACGAGCGCGCCGACGTAACCGCGCTGCTGGACGTTCTCCAGCGGCTGCTTGATGAAGCGGTAGATGAACAGCGGGATGCTCTCCTGCGGCGCGGAGAACGGGTTGGCGTTCATCGCGAGCGAGCCGAACGAGGTGAACAGCAGTGGTGCCGTTTCGCCTGCCACCCTGGCGATCCCGAGGATCACGGCGGTGGTGACGCCGGTCCGCGCGGTGGGCAGGACCACCGACCACACCGTCCTCGCGCGGCTCGCGCCGAGTGCCAGCGACGCCTCGCGCAGGCCGTCCGGGACCAGCCGGAGCACCACGTCCACGGTCCGCGTCACCGTCGGCAGCATGACCATCGTCAGCGCCAAGGTGGCCATCAAACCGTTGTAGCTGAACAGTCCCACCCCCGCCTGGATACCGGGGATGATCAGCGCCGCGTAGATGAACAGACCGGCCACGATGGACGGGAGACCGCTCATCGCGTCGACCATGATCCGCACCGGGCGGCGGAACCTCGACCGCGTCTCGTTCAGGAAGATCGCGGTGAGCACCCCCAGCGGAACGACGAACACCAGCGTCAGCGCGGTCTGCTGAAGCGTTCCGACGACCGCGTGCAGACCGCCGGTCGCGGTGACCGGATCGGTCGGCGCGACCGCGGACATGTCGTGGGTGAAGAAGCCCAGGCGCAGATACGGCGCGCCCTCGATCACGATGTAGGTCAACAGGAACAGCAACGGGACGAGCAGGGTGAGCGCCCCGGAGACCACGATCGTCGAGACGAGCCGGTCCGACGCGGCGAGCCTGCCGAGACGGTCGCGGGTGACCAGGTAGAGCATCGCCAGGTACAGCAGGTAGGCGACGATCAGATCCGCCAGCCAGCCGGGCGAATCCAGCAGCAGATGCATGACGAACCAGGTGAGCAGGGTGGCCGACACGGCGCAGCCGAGCGCGGCCAGCCGATCCTGCCGGGTGGTCTCCGACGGGCGGCGTTTGACGAGTTTGCGCGGGCCGGACGAGACCGGGGGAGTGAGTGTCGTGGTCATCAGGCATCGACTCCCGCACCGGACCGGCTCTTGGAAATGATGACCGACGCGGTGAAGTTCGTGGCCAAGGTGAAGACGAACAGCACCAGGCCCGCCGCCATCAGCCCGGACAGCGAAAGGCCGGAGGCGCCGGAGTTGTTGGCGATGAACCCGGAGATGGTCGCGCCGCCGAACTGGAGGACGTGCTGCGTGATCTCCGGAACCTGGGGCAGTAGCAGGGAAACGGCGATCGTCTCGCCGAGCGCGCGGCCGAGCCCGAGCATCGAACCGCCGATGATGCCACCCCGGCCGAAGGGCAGCATGACCGTTTTGACCATCCCCCACCGAGTACTGCCCAGTGCGAGCGCCGCTTCCTTTTCCCCGGGCGGAGTCTGCGCGAACACCTCGCGGATCACCGAGGTCGTGATCGGGAGGACCATCAGGGACACCACCAGCCCGGCGATGAACATGGACTGGATGTACAGCGTGTTCTCCTTGGACGCGAACAGGGGGAACCAGCCGAGGTTCTCGGTCAGCCACGTCGACACCGGGACGATCTGCGGGCCGAGGAAGCTGAATCCCCATAAGCCGTACAACAGGCTGGGAATGGCCGCGAGCAGGTCGACGAGGCCGGTGAGGAAGCCGCGGATCCGGCCGCTCGAGTACTCGGTGATGAACAGCGCGGCCAGGATGCTCAGCGGGACGGCGACGAGGACCGCGATGAGCGCGACCACGATCGTCCCGTAGAGCAGGCCCAGCACACCGAGTACGCCGGAGGCCGGGTCGAACCGGATGGTGGTGAAGAACCCGAAACCGCTGTTGTCGAAGGCGGGCCCGGACCGGTAGACCAGGAAGAAGCCGATGACCAGAAGGATGCCCAGCATGGTCAGCCCGGCGCCGGTGGTGACGCGGCGGAACGCCCGGTCTGCCCGGGAAAGGACTTCGGTGATCGCCCGCCGCACCGGGGTTCCCGGTGGCGACGGGTCGGGCCGGGGTGGCGCGACGGTCACGAGCGGCCTTCCTTCGTATCGGTGGGCAAACGAGTTCAGGGCACACCACGTCGCCCCTCGATGCGGCCAGTATGTGGTGCCCGAAACCGCGAAAGGTGTCCAAGCGGAGAACGCCCGACGGGGCGCGTGTGAATCTGTGCCGGGGCGGGTCCGGGTGCGGTTGACCCCGAACGGGCGACTCGGGGACGTTGGTTCCGGCGCGGCTCGTGATCGAGTCCCGCTCGCCGCCGTATGCCCGCGCACCTTGGGAGTCGTCCGTGTTCTTCGTCCGTGCGAGACAAGTCGGGATCTTGCTGATCTGCGGGGTGCTGATGGTCACGGGGGTGTCCGTCCCCGCGGCGCAGGCGCAAGCGCCGGCGAACCCGCCGTACACCCTCAAAACCGAGCCCGCCGATCTGTCGGCGGCCCGGAACGGCGAACCGGTGCGGATCACGGTGTCGGGATTGGCGAGCGGTGCCCAGGCGTCCCTGAAAGTCTGCCCCAAGGTCCTGCCGGACAATTTGATCAAGGTCGCGGGAAAACCGCCGTGGCTGCGGGACAGTTCCGTCAGCGCGCGGGTCAATGCCTACTGCGGAGGGTTGAAAGACGAGTTCATCGCGAACGCGGCGCATATGGACAGCGCCACGGGCCGCCGGAGCAGCAGGACCGGCGACATCGTCATCGACACTCAGATCCCGCTCGGCTCCTCCACCCCGAAACCGATCATCTGGGACCCGCTGTACACCACCTTCACCAAGAACGCCGAAGGTCAGGCGGACAAGCCGCCCACGGTTTCCTGGGCCGCCAATCCCGATGTCGTCGATCCGGCGACCGGTGCGAAGACCCGCAACAAGTATTCGTTCCGGTGCGATGAGAACAATCCCTGTTCGGTCGCGGTCACGATCACCGCGAAGAACGCGGACGGCGCGTTCGTGACCTGGATCGACAGCTCGATCGCGTTCACCCCGTCGCAGCAGGCGATCGGCGTCGAAGGCTGTAAGGGCGCCGGTCAGAACACCCTCAACGCCAGCATGCCGGAGCGGCTGGGCCGTGCCGCGGTCGCCTGGAACCAAGCGCTCTGCGCGCCCACCCAGGCCGAGCAGCCGTCGAACATCGTGAGCGAGACGGAGGACGCCGGCCTGACCGCGTTCGACAAGGGCGACTCGGATCTGGTGATCACCGGCAGCGGGAACGCGCTCGCCACCCAGACCGTCCGGGAGCGGCAGTACATCCCGGTCGGGATCAACGCGGCGGTGGTGGCCGCGGTCGGCTGGTCGCCGACCGACAGCGACGACAACGGGAGCTCGCTCAACGCGAAGTTCACCGGCACCCTGCGGTTCACCCACGACGAGGTGGCGAACATGGTCACCAAGGGGGGACAGCAACCCGATCTGGACGGCCGGGGCGGCATTTTCCGGAACGGTACCCCGCTGGTCGGCCGCAATCCGGCGCTCGCCGCCGTCACGAGAGAGAACGAGGCGAACGCGGCCAGCGCCAGGGCCGGCGCCGAGAGCCTGGATTTCTTCGGGGTGACCGGGGAATCCGGACCGGGCACCGTTCCGCTCGCGTTGAGCAAGGTCCTCGCCGGGGCGGCGCCGTCGGCCTGGGTGTTCCCGAAGAAGGGCACGGAGTACTTCGGTGAGCTGGATGGGAAGTCGCCGGGGGTGATCTCCGATCTCAACGCGCTCGACCCCGGTGCCCGCTCGCTGCACAACGTCGACGCGAAAACCGGTCAGCTCGCCGTGCGCAAGACCGTGCAGAACGGTGTCGTGGGAACGGGATTCGTCTGCACCGGCGGCTGCATGAGCTGGGTCGTCACCGATCTCGCGACGGCGAGGGCCTACGGCTGGGCGCCGGTCGCGCTTCCGGACGGCAAGGGGAACTTCGTCGCGCCGACCAAGGAAAGCCTGCAGCTGGCGGCCGATTCGATGGAGGTCGGCGCGGACGGGACGGCGCAGCCGGGCACCGTGACCAAGGACGGCGCGTACCCGCTGACCTTCGTGGAGTATCTGGCGGCGCCGGTCAATCCGTTGATCGACGCGACCTGCAAGCCGATGACCGAGAAACAGGCACAGCTGAAGGCGGTCGCCGAATTGGCGAGCGGCTACGGCCAGTCGCTGCTCCCGCCGGGAATGACCCCGTTGAGCCCTGGCTTGGCGGCCACCGTTCCCGCGAGAGTGGCCAAGATCGGCACCGGGACGGTCCAAGAAGCCTGTCAGGAAAGGGAAGAAGCGAAGAATCCGCCACCGGCGGGCGGGAACGGTGCCACGACGGCCGCCAATTCCTCGCTGACCGGCCCCACCGGGGGAACGGGTTCGCCCGCCGGGACTTCGGCGACGGCGGCCGCCACCGGGCCCGCTCCCGCGGCCGCCCCGACCCCGGAAAGCGTGCTGGCGGCCAAGAACCTCGCCGAGTCGATCGACATCCCGAAGTTCCCGGGCGCCGGAGTGCTGGGCGCGCTCATTCCCTTGGTGGCGTTGGTGATCCTGGCGACACTCCCGTCCGCGACGGCGTACGTCGCCGCCGGACGCCCGGTGCCGAGGTGGCTGGTCGTCGCGCTGACCGAGATCGGGGCCGCGTTCGCGATGCTCTTCGGTCTCCTGCGGCGTAAATCGGCCGGAGGAGCGGCGTGAGCACCTCTGTCGAAGAGCGGCACCAGGAACCGGAAACCCGCTTCCTGAGCTTCGGTCCGGGATGGATCGGCGCTGTCCTCGCCGCCTGGCTGGTCACCACCTTGGTGGCGCTGGCGCTGGTCGTCTACGCGCTGGGGCCGATGCTCCAGGCGAGCGATCAGCGGAAGGCGCTGGGCGAGATCCGCGGCGAGATCGGCCTGGCGCTGGGTGCCAGCCAAAGCCTCTTCGGCGCCGCTCCGCCCAGCGAACCGGTGGAGTTCGGCAAGCCGGTCGCCGTGCTGGAGATCCCCGCGCTGAAACTGCAGCAGGTCGTCGTCGAAGGCGCGTCGAGCGGGGAAACCGCGTCCGGGCCGGGGCACGTGCCGGGGACCGCCGGTCCCGGGCAGCCCGGCAACGCCGCGATCGTGGCGCGCAACGCGGGTTACGGCGGTCCGTTCGGATCGCTGGAGGCGCTGGAGCCCGGTGACGAAATCGTCGTCGCGACCACTCAGGGCAAATCCGTCTACCGCGTGACCGAGAAGGCCACCCGCCCGCTCGACGAGGGGGCCGACTACGGCAAGACCCAGAACGATCGGCTGACCTTGGTGACTTCGGCGTCTTGGTGGCCGCTGGCCTCGGCGGAAGCGACCGTGGTGACCGCGGCGCTGGAGGGCAGGCCGTTCCGGCCCACCCCGCAGAATGGCAAGGCGGACGCGCAGGACGGCCGGACCGGCGACGGCGACGCGTGGGCCGGGCTCGTGCTGGCCTTCGGCGGGTTCGTGGCGGCCGCGGCCGGGGCGACCTTCCTCTACCGCCGGTGGCGGCCGGTCTCCACCTACGTCATCACCGGCCCGGTGCTGCTCACCCTGGCGTCACTGGCGGCTTTGGCGCTTTGGCGGCTGTTTCCCGCGTGGGCTTAGGAGCGGAATTTCGGTCTTTTCGGACCGAAATCACTCCCACGATGTGGATCTTCGCCCGATACCGACTTTGGTCGGTGGACTCCTCACTGATAGCTCTTTAGATTCTCCCCATTACACCCGGTCAGGGTAATTCATTCGGGCGGCCGAAGGAATTCCTGTCACGGGCTGTGTTGGCCAGAATCAGGGAGAGTTTTCGATGAGCAGATTCAGCCGGGTGGTCACATGCTCGGTTCCGGTCGCGGTCGGCGCTTTGCTGCTGTCGACCGCGGTTTCCGGTGCCCAGCCGTCGGAAGAGGTGCGCACCCAGGCCGGGATCAGCGCGCTGCAGAGCATCAAGAAGAGCCTCACCCCGGCCGAGCGCAAACAGTCGAGCCAGCTCGTCGTCGAGAAGCGCCTCCGCGCCGACAAGAGCCTGGCCGGCAAGCTGCCCGAGTACCGGACCGGGCTGGGCGTCAGCGACGCCGGCACGGTCGCGGTGGACATCAAGGGCGCCGGACAGTCCCTGGTGGACGCCGTCAAGGCGGCGGGTGGCACCGTCCGCTACGCCTCACCCGCCGGTGCGATCCGCGCCGACCTCCCCCTGACCGCCGTGGACGCGATCGCCGGACGCGGTGACGTCGCCGAGGTCAAGGCCGCTTCCCAGGCCATGACCTGGAACGAATCCGCGCCGCAGGACCGGCGGCAGGCCGCGGCCAAGAAGACCGCCGCCGCGCTGCAGGTCGCCGAGGGCGACAAGGCGCACGGCAACGACACCGCCCGCACCAAGTACGGCGTCACCGGCGCGGGTCAGAAGGTCTGCGTGCTCTCGGACGGCATCAAGTCGCTCCAGGCGTCGCAGACCGCCGGCGAACTCCCCGCCGTCGACGTCCTCCCCGGCCAGGCCGGCAGCGGTGACGAGGGCACCGCGATGCTGGAGATCATCCACGACATGGCGCCCGGCGCCGCGCTCGGTTTCGCGACCGCCTTCACCAGCGAGCAGAGCTTCGCCGACAACATCCGCGCCCTGCGGACCACCGGCAAGTGCACGATCATCGTCGACGACGTCTCCTACTTCGACGAGTCGCCGTTCCAGGACGGCCCGGTCGCGCAGGCCGTCAACGACGTGACCGCGGCCGGCGCGCTCTACTTCTCCTCCGCGGGGAACTCGGGCAACCTGACCGACGGCACCAGCGGCTACTACGAAGGCGACTTCCGCGGCTCCAGCAGCAAGATCTCCGGGGTCACCGGGACGCCGCACGACTTCGACCCGAGCGCCACGACCCAGCTGTACAACGCGCTTTCGCCGAACTCGGTCGGCCGCTACGTCACCCTGTTCTGGTCCGACCCGTGGGGCAAGGCCACCAGCGACTACGACCTGTTCGTCCTGAACTCCTCCGGCGCGGTCGTCGCCTCCAGTGAGGGCGCGCAGAACGGCACCCAGAACCCGTACGAGATCGCCCAGGTTCCGGCCAGCGGCTCGGGCTTCAAGGTCGCCGTGGTCAAGTACAGCGGCTCCGACCGGTTCATCGCGCTCAACGTGATCCGCGGCCGCTTCGTCCCCTCCGGTGACCTGAAAGCCTTCAGCACCAACGGTGTCACCTCCGGCCACTCGGCCGCCGTCAACGCCTTCAGCGTCGCGGCCGCTCCCGCCGCCGGCGCCTTCGGCCGTGCGCTCGAAGCCGGTGATCCGGCGAACCCGGCAGGCCCGTACCCGGGTCTGTTCACCGCCGCCAGCAAGTGGGAACGGTTCACTTCGGACGGTCGCCGTCACCAGTTCTACCACCCGGACGGTTCGGTGATCACCCCCGGCAACGTGTCCTCGACCGGTGGCGCGACGCGCAACAAGCCGGACATCACCGCGGCCGACGGCGTCGCGACCTCGGTGAGCGGCTTCCAGCCGTTCTTCGGGACTTCGGCCGCCGCGCCGAGTGCCGCCGCCATCGCCGCGCTGCTGAAGCAGGGCAAGCCGGCCGCGACCCAGGCGGAGATCCGGAACGCGCTCGTGTCCACCGCGATCGACCTCGGCGCCCCGGGCTTCGACCCGGTCACCGGCGCGGGCGTGATCATGACCGGCCCGGCGCTCGCCGCACTGGGCGTCGCTCCGAAGTAGCCGCAGTAGTCCCATCGCACGTGAAGGCCCCCTTCCCTCGGCTCAGCCGAGGGAAGGGGGCCTTCACGCGCTAGGAGGGGGTCAGGACTTGACGCAGGACAGGCCGTTCGGGCCCGAGACGGTCAGGAAGCCGTACCGCTTGATGGTGGTGGCGAGCTGGCCACCGCACAACGGGCTGGCGGTCGCGGCCGTGTCACCGGCGGCGAAGCCGACGGCGCGCTGGGCCTGGTCGTAGCTCGGCGTGCGGGTGTCGAGCACGTGGTAGACGCTGCGCGAACCCAGGAACGCCGTGGTGAAGGCCGGGGTGTAGTTGCCGGCCGAGCCGGCGACCGGGGAACCGTTGAAGCCGGCACCGGTCAGCGGGTTCACGGTGAAGCCCGCGCGTTTGTCCGCGGTCACCGCGTTGCCCTGGGCGATCCACTGCGCGATGGAGAACGGGGCGATCGCGTTGGCCCGGTCGGCGGTGGGGATGGAGCTGCCGTCGTGCTCCTGGAACCGCTTGATGGTGACCGGTTTGGTGGTGGGGTCGAAGCCGAGGACCGTGGTGGTGAAGAAGCTCAGCGTGCCGGAGCCGGTCTGGGGCAGGTAGACGACGATGGCGGCGTTGGCGCCACCGACCTGGTTCCAGTTGGTGATGGAGCCGTCGTAGATGCCGCGCAGCTGCGCCAGTGTGAGGGACAGGCCCGCGCCCGAGCCGGTCGCCGAGGACGACCAGGTGACACCGTCGGTGGCGAAGGAGTAGTACTCGAACGACGCGGGGTCGGACGAGCCACGGGGCGACGACGACCGCGCGATGTCGATCTTGCCGTCGCCCGCGTCGCCGGAGGCCTTGAGCGCGGCCTTGCCCTGGGAAGAGCCGTTCGGCGGCAGGGTGGTCGTGGTGTTGTAGACGACCTGATCGGCGTAAAGGTCACCGGGAACGGTGAAGGTACCGCCCGCGGCGAGCAGCGGCGGGATGTTGACGTGGTTGTCGGGGTCGGTGTTCCAGGCGGCGCCGTTGGCGTTGGCCAGGATCGCGCCGGTGATGTCGGCGGTGGTGTCCGAGCCCGCCGCGGCCAGGACGTCTTCGAGGCCGTTGGCCGGGGCGACCGCCGAGGCGGTGCCGGTCAGGGTGAGGCAGGCACAGGCGGCGATGGCGGTGGCGCCGAGAAACCGAGTGGTACGAGCACGCATCTTGTTGGCACTCTTTCTCTAGTCCCCAAGTCGTCACGGGATTCCGTGACTTGCCACAATCCTCGCTCCGCGACACTGTCCGGCGACGGTGCTTCGCGTTCCCGCCCGACGTCATGGTGGTTAATCTCCGGGGAACGCACTTTCCGTGAGCGGCCGTCACGGAGAACGATTCGGTGAAATACCGCCGGAATCGCGACGGTATTTCCGGCGCCAATCGGAGATGGTCTCGATCCCTTCGCCGAGTGGCGCCTCGGTGGTGGCCGAGCGGAAGCGGTCGAGCCCGCGCTGCGCCTCGATACGCCGCCCGTAGGCGTGGCTGGCGATCGCGACGACCCGGTCGTCCCGATGCAGGCGCCAGCGCCAGCGCCCGCCGCTGAGATGACTGAAATCGCTGGTCAGCTCGGAAATATGGACGCTGAGCCAGGCGATCGCGGCGAGGCATTCCTCGGCTCGCGGATAGTCGTCGGGCGCCGACCCCAGCGACACGTTGTTGCCGCCGAGCAGTCGCCATCGGATGGTCTGATCGCCGGTCTGGACCAGCTGGAAGCGCGGATTCTTCTTCACTGTCCACCACTCCGGCGACGAAGTGAACGGAGTGAATTCCCCCTGGGCACATCCGGTGAATCGCCTCGATACGGTGAAGGGGTTACCGGTTTTCGTGAAGGCGCGACGGCCGACGGGTGAACGTTTTCCGCCGACGGTCGCGCGCTAGCCTGAACGGACGCGGGTAATCGGAAAACAATCACCGAGCCGGGTCGATCCGGCACGGTCTGCGAGGAGGTTCGATGGGCAACGGCAGGACCGCGGTCGTCACCGGGGCGGGTTCCGGGCTCGGCAGGGAGATCTCCCGCGCGTTACTCGGCGCCGGGTACCGGGTCGCCCTCGCCGGCCGCCGTGCGGACGCGCTGGCCGAGACCGCCGGCGGCGACACGAACGCGCTTCCCGTGCCCACGGACGTCGCCGACCCGGATTCCGCCGCCGCGTTGTTCGAGACGGTCCGCGCGGAATGGGGACGGCTGGATCTCCTGGTGAACAACGCGGGTGTTTCGGTGGGCGGGACGGTCGACGAACTGTCCTTCGCGGACTGGAAACGCGCCGTCGACACCAACCTGACCGGGATGTTCCTGTGCGCGCAGCAGGCCGTGCGGCTGATGAAGACGCAGGACCCACGCGGCGGCCGGATCATCAACAACGGTTCGATCTCCGCGCACGCCCCGCGCCCCGCGTCCGTCGCCTACACCGCGACGAAACACGCGGTGACCGGGCTGACGAAGTCGATCTCCCTCGACGGGCGGGCCTGGAACGTCGCTTGTGGACAGATCGACATCGGCAACGCCGCCACCGAGATGACCCTGCGCATGGCCGACGGGATCCCGCAGGCCGATGGCAGCGTCAAGGCCGAGCCGACCTTCGACGCCCGGCACGTCGCGGACGCCGTGCTGTACATGGCCGGGCTGCCGCTCGACGCGAACGTCCAGTTCCTGACCGTCACGGCGACCGCGATGCCGTACATCGGACGGGGCTGAAGGGGACTTTCCCCTCATCTCACGCGGTGAGGGGCGCTTTCGCCGCGTGAGATGAGGGGAAAGTCCCCTTCGCAACTCCGCTCGGCCGGCGACCACCCGGAAGCCTCCGGCCCTACGGGATCACCTTCGCCTTCCGGAACTCGTCGAACAGCCGGAAGAACATCGCCGAGGTCTCCGCGTATTCGTGGAAACCGGCTCGCCTCGCCTTCGAGCCGTCCGCGAACATGTCGTAATCCCAGCCGAACACGAAGTCCGCGAACGCCCACGACGACGAAACGGCGCTGTAGGGCACGTCGAGGCCGTACTTCGCGGCGATGGACGTCCAGAGTTCTTCCTTGTCCGCCATGACGACGTCCAGCGACATCGGCAGCGGCGGCGCCACCTCCAGGTCGAAGTACCGCGCGATCCGCGGCCAGAGGTCGCTCCACCGGAAGAGGTCGCCGTTCGCGATGTTGTACGCCTCGTTCTCCGAACCGGTGGCCCATACGGTGGCCTTCGCCAGCAGGCCGGCGTCGGTCATTTCCAGGAGACTGTCGTACGCGCCGGGTTTGCCGGGGAACCGCAGCGGCAGGCCGAGTTCCTTCGAGATCGACGCGTAGACCGCGATGGCCAGCGCGAGGTTCATCGGGTTGCCCAGCGCGGTGCCGCCGACCACCGACGGCCGGATCGCCGACCACGTCCAGGTCTTCCCGGCCTGACGCCGTTCCAGGAACTCCTGCTGGTCCACATTGAACTCGGGCGGCATGTGCCCGGCGTCGTCCTCGCGCGCCGGGGTCTTGAACGGGCCGAGGTGGGCGCCGTAGACCTTGTAGCCCTGCATGAGGCTGATGTGGCGCAGTCCGGGCGCGGCGGGCTCGATCGCGTCGACGAGGTTCGTCAGCATCGCCAGGTTCGGCGCGACCAGTTCGGCCCAGGTCGGCTTGTCGACATAAGCCGCGTAGAACACGTGCGTGACATCGCCCAGGCCGCCGAGCTTCGCCCGGGTGTCGTCCGCGTCGAGCAGGTCGACCGCGATCTGACCGGGGCCGCCGCGCCGCGACAGGCCGATGACACGCCAGCCCGGCAGGGTCTCCAGGTGTTCGATCAGATTCTTGCCGATGACCCCGTTGGCCCCGGCGACCAGGGCGACCTTGCGTTCTTCGTTCATGTCCTCAAGCCTGGACTCCCCGCCGAGATAAGTCCAAGGCATAGATATCACCGCTCCGATAAACTCTCTTCATGACAAGCTTGCGACAG
This sequence comes from Amycolatopsis lurida, assembly GCF_900105055.1. Classification (NCBI taxonomy): domain Bacteria; kingdom Bacillati; phylum Actinomycetota; class Actinomycetes; order Pseudonocardiales; family Pseudonocardiaceae; genus Amycolatopsis; species Amycolatopsis lurida. Next base: position 2,093,219 of record NZ_FNTA01000004.1, on the reverse strand, counting down.
CTCGAGTACCTGGTGACCGTCGTGGACACCGGCTCCTTCACCAAGGCCGCCGAGGTGCTGCACGTGACGCAGCCCGCGCTGTCGCATCAGGTACGCGTACTGGAGAAAGGCGTCGGCGGCCCGCTGCTCGAACGGCTGCCGCGCAGCGTCCGGCTCACCCCGATGGGCCGCGCCATGCTGCCGCACGCCCGCGCCACCCTCGCCGACGCCGAACGCGCGCGGTGCGCGGCCCGGCAGGCGTCCGGACTGGAGGCCGGGGAGCTCCAGATCGCGACGGTCTATTCGGTCGGCATCGGGGTCCTGCCCGCGGCGTTGCGGGTCTGGCGCCGGGAGCGGCCGGAGGTCGACGTCCGGCTGGTGGAGTTCCGGCACGCGGACGAGCTCCGGGAGGCCATGGCCGCGGGGGAGGCCGACGTCGCGGTCGGCCCGGTGCCGCGGGGCTGGGAGGGGCCGGTCCGCGAAATCGGTGCCGAGGAGTTCGTCGTGGTCCTGCCGATCGACGGGCCGCGCGAGGACGACGGCACCGGCGTCGTCGATCTGGCGACCCTCGCCGACTGCGCGTGGGTGCACTACGCGCCGGGCAACGGCCTCGCCGACCTCGTCGACCAGGCGTGCGCCGCGGCGGGGTTCCAGCCGAGGGCCGCGGTCCGGACCGAGCAGAGCGCGGCGGCCCCGGTGCTCGCGGCGGCGGGGCTCGGTCCCGCGCTCGTCCCCGCCAACGTCTTGCCCGAAGGCTTCCACGGCCGCGTCCTGCGGCCCGAACCGCCGATCCGGCGCCCGCTCGCCGCCTACTGCCGCAGCACGCCCGACCCGCTGACCGCGGCCTTCATCGACGTCGTCGCGGGGGAGTGCACGCTCGGGTCACCGCACGGAAGCCGCTGACAGGTCCACCCCGCCGAACGTCGTCGCCTTGACGTCGCCCACCCGGTCCGCCCAGACGGCGTGCCCGTGCCCGGACCACAGCGGTACGACCGGGAGGTCCCGGAGCAGGTGGTTCTCCACCAGCCGGTAGACCTCACCGCTCTCGGTGGATTCGATCTCCTCGGCCGATTTCAGCAGGTCGGCGAACCCGTCGCTCTGATATCCGGTCGCCTTGGCGATCTCGGCCAGCACCTCCTGCGGGCTCGGCGTCATCAGGCCGACGTCGATCGCGAACGGTCCCTGTCCGGGCTCCGCGGCGAGCGGGACCCCGACCGCCGCGCTGACCTGCTCCGCGAGCGGACGCAGCCAGCTTCCCTGCGACTGTCCGAAGTGGACAGGTGCGGCCGGGAACTCCGCTTGGGTCAGCAGGGATTTCCCGGCGCCGGCGTCGAACGTGCAGGGGCGGCAGGTACTGCTGCGCTCACCCGGCGCGACGGCGGGCGGCAGCAGCGACTTCGCCGGATCCACCTGCTTGCCGAGGGCACCGGCCTCCAGCGCCGCGCGGTCGATCCCGAGCGCGAAACCGTGCCGGACGGTCGCGTCGGAGAAGTGCTGTGCGGTCAGGGGAAACCCGAGGTAGGCGACGGTGGGCAGGGCCCACATCACGTGCCGCTGCGCGAAATCGGCATGCATGGCCTCGTGGCGATCACCGGGGACGAACGTGGAGAGATCGAGCTTCCCGGCCTTGACCTCGTCGTACTGCGCCGCCGCGTCGCCGGTCTTGAGTTCGATCACGCGCGCCTTGCCCGGCGCGTCCGCCACGCGGACGAGTTTGCCGCCCGACGGCTGCCACGCGCCGTCCAGCCGGAACGGCCCGTTGCCGACGGGGCGTTGTGCGAAACCGGCCCAATCACGCGAAGCCAGTGCCGACGCGGGCAGCGGGACCAGCGCGGGCGAGGAGAGCAGAGCGGGGACCTGACCGGACGGCCGGTCGAGCACGAGCCGGATGGTCAGCGGATCCGGCGCGGTGATCTCCTTGGCCCGCAGGAGATCCTTGACCACCCGCGAAGCCTGCCACCGCTCCGCGCCGATCACCTTCCAGGTATCCACATAGGACTGAGCGGTCACCGGGGTGCCGTCGTGGAACTTCCCGCCGTCCTTGAGCTTCACCGTCCACGTGAGCCGATCGGAACTGGTGAACGATTCGGCCGCCCGAGGCGCCGTCTTGCCCGTCGCGGGGTCGTAATCGGCCAACGGCGTCCAGAGCGCGCCGGCGAGCATCCGCCCGGACTGGTCGCGGACGTCGGCGGGCAGCAGGGTCACCGGAGCGGCCAGGCCCACGCGAAGAACGTCCGGTGCGGGCGGTTCGCCGGATTCCGTGCAGCCCGCCGCGACGAGGGCGGCGGCCAGGAGCGGGACCAGAAGACGCAAGCGCATGGTCATGTCATAGCAGTCCAGCAACGACTATTGGCGGTTGTGCGGGCAAAGTGGCGATCATAAGGTGCAGGAACCAGCCTGGGAGGTTTCTGTGCGAGGAAACTGGTTGCTCCGTTCGTGCCTGGCGCTCGCCACGGTCACCGCGACCCTGATCGCCACCGGTCTGCCCGCCGCGGCCTGCGGCGAGGAGGACAAACCGGCAGGCGAGAAGGTCCGGGTCGCGGGCGCCCCCGGCGCGGTGAAGAACGTCAAGGCCGTCGGCAACGTGCCCGACGCGCAAGGCGCCATCGCCATGGGGTTCCTGCAGTACGGCAAACGTGACGTCATGGCCGTTTCCGGCGAGTTCGGCCTGAAGGTCTACGACCTCACGAAGAACCCCACCGCGCCGAAGCTGATCGGCGAGGTCAGCCTTCCCGGTCTGTGGGAGACCGAGGACACCGAGGTCGACGTCAAGCGCAAGCTCGTCTTCCTGGCGCGCGACCCGCGGGCCTATGGCGGCACCACGCAGACCGGCGAGTCCGGTATCTACATCATCGACCTGAAGAACCCGGACAAACCGGCCATCCTGAGCTACACCAAGGTGCCCGCCGGTCACACGACCAGCTGCGTCGACGACTGCCGGTACCTGTGGACCGGCGGCCCGTCCAAGGCCGCGAACCAGCCCGCGGAGTGGGGCGGCCGCCCGATCTGGGTGACCGACATCCGCGACCCGCGCAACCCCAAGACGTTCCCGAACCCGATCGAACTCGCGCGCAACGACGGCAAGACCGATTACGTGCACGACGTCCAGGTCGACGCCGAGGGCGTGGCTTGGGTGTCCGGACGGGGCGGCGTCCGCGGCTACTGGACCAACGGCTACCACCGCGACCCCGTGCAGGGGAAGGTCCGCCGCGCGACCGCGTTCGACCCGGTGCCCTACGCGGGCGGCGGGGTCGAGGAGACGGCGGCGCCGTCGAAGTTCATGCACAACAGCTTCCACCCGGCCGGGCACCGCTCGGCCGACGGCGCCGACTCGAACCGCCGGCACGGCCGCGACCTGATCTACGCCACCGAAGAGAGTTTCCTCGACGGCTGCGCCGGTGACGGCGTGCTGACGATCTCGTCGCTGAAGAACTCGTACAACGGCGAGGGCTGGCGCTCGACGCCGGAGAAGCCGTTCCGCCTCGAGTCCGTCGGCACCTGGAGCGTCGCCGGGCAGGAGGGCAGTGACCCGGCGTCGGGTGACTGCTCCGCGCACTACTTCGACATCCGCGGCAAGGTCCTCGTGCAGTCCTTCTACGCGCAGGGCACGCGGTTCCTCGACGTCAGCGACCCGACCGACCCGAAGCAGATCGCCTACTTCCGCCCGGCGGACGCCAGCGCGTGGGCGCCCTACTGGCACAAGGGTTACGTCTATGTCGCCGACAACACTCGCGGAATCGACATCCTGAAGCTCACCACCTGAGGCAGGATCTTCCCCATGCACACCATGGGGAAGATCCTGGGGAGCACGGCCGCGATCGTCCTGATCGCGGCCTGTGCCCCGGCACCGCCGAAGGAAATGGCCGTCCGCACCGATTCGGCGCCGGTCGCCGAGGACTTCCCCGATGTCGGCGAGATCGTCGAAGCGTCCTGGGTCGAGGAGCGGATGGGCGCCTCCGACGGCCGGATCGAGGCGCCCGGACCGTCAGACCTCCGGTTGTCCGCGGTCGTGAAGCTGCGTCGCGAGGCCGTGGCGAAAATGATCAGTGATCTCGAGTGCACGGCCGGGGCCCCGGACGTGCCGAACCAGCTGAAGGGGCTCCTGACGCCCGGCGTGGCGTGGCTCTCCTGCGACCTGCCCACGACCACCAAGGCGCGGACCGCTTTCGTGGTCGAGGGCTCCGAACAGGCGTTCCTGAGGTCGAGCACGATGTAGCAGAGCCGTGCGAAGCCGGTGATCAGCGGTCATGGTGGTGACATGATCCGTTTCTAGCTTGGCGCCATGACCACCTTGCTCGACCGGGCCCCGGTGCCCGTTCCCGGGAAGACCCCGCGGCGAAGCGTCACCGTGCTGTTCGGGATCGCCGTCCTCGTCGCCGGATACACCGGATTCCGGTTGCCGGGGGAGTGGGCGGCGACCCTGCAGGCCGTGTCCCTGACCGACGGTTTCCACCGGCGTTTCCTCGTCGGCACGCTCCTGAAGCCGTTCGGGCAGGACTACCTGATCTTCGCGGTCGCGAGTTTCGTGGTCCTCGGCGCGGTGCTGGCGGCCGTGGCGCTCGCCTTCTTCCAGAGCCGAACCCAAAGCCGGCGGCTGCTGATCGTCGCCTGGCTCCTTCTGCCGTGCGGTGGCTATCTGTTCCACGAGATCGGCTACTTCGACCAGGTGCTGTATCTCCTCCTGTTCGGTGCGCTGTGGGCATTGCATCGCACCAGGTTCGCGCTCGCGAGCGCGGTGATGGCGCTTTCGGTGACGGTGCACGAGATCGCGCTGCTCACCGTGCTGCCGGTGTTCGGGTTCGCCCTGCTGCGGAAGCTCCCTTTTCGGCGCGCGTGCGCACTGCTCGCTCCCGGCGCCGTGCTCGGCCTGGTGATCCTCGCGCTGCCACCCGCCGCACCCGGCGCTGTCGAAGGACTCCGCCGGTCACTGTCCACAGCGGACTTTCCCTACCGTGTCGACGCGCTGGATCTGTTCGGGCGCACGCAGGCCGAGAGCTGGCGGCTGTACTCGATCACCGCGGTGCTGCTCTATCTGCTGCCCATCGCGGTCGTGGTGATCGGCGGCTTCCTGGTCCTGCACCGGCCGACGCTCACCGCGGCGGCGCCCGTCGCCGCGATCGGGGCGCCGGTGCTGCTCGCGTTCGGCGGCTGGGACGACGCCCGCTGGGGATTCCTGCTGGTCACGAACTTCGTCCTGGTGGTGTGGCACCGGCTCGGTCACCGCGAGCTGAAGCTGTCCCAGGCAGGCGTGCTGACCGCGGTGTTCCTGATCCTCACGCACGTCCCGATGCCGTACTTCGACGGCTACGCGCCACGGTGGCTCACCCTGGTGACTCCCGTGGAAGCCGCACGGTGAAGACGGCGCCGCCGTCGTTGTGCACGGTGATCTCCCCGCCGTGGATCAGCGCGTTCTCGCGGGCGATGGACAGCCCGAGCCCGCTGCCTTCGGTCGCCTGCCGCGCGTGATCGCCGCGCACGAACCGGTCGAACAGGATCGGGCGCAACTCCTCGGGGACCCCCGGCCCGGAGTCGGCGACCCGGATCGTCACCGTGCCGGAAAGGCCTTCCAGGGACACCGTGATCGGGGTCCGGCCGTACCGTTCGGCGTTGACCAGCAGGTTGCACACGATGGTGTGGACGCGGCGCGGATCAGCGGAGACGGTCGTGTCACCGGTGCTCGTCACCTGGACGGAAGTCCCCGGCACACTCACCTCGATCGCGTCCTCGACGAGCGCGGGCAGGTCGACGAGTTCGGGGCGCAGCTCCGCGGAACCCGCGTCGAACCGCGAGATCTCCATCAGATCTTCGACCAGCCGCGCCAGCCGCCGGGCCTGCGTGCCGAGCAGCTCGGTCGCCCGGGTCCGGACCTCGGGGCTGGCGTCCTCGAGGGTGGCGACCGTGGCGACCATCGACGCGAGCGGCGTCCGCAGGTCGTGGGCGACATCGGCGACGAAGCGTTGCTGCTGGCGATCCTTGGCACGTAACTCCTCGATCGCCGTGCCGACCCGATCGGCCATCGTGTTGAACGACGCGGCGAGGTCGGCGAGTTCGTCGCGGCCCTTCACCGGAACACGCACGTCGAAGGCGCCGCCGCCCAGGTCGCGCGCGGCGGAGGCGACTCGGAGCACCGGCCGCCGGATCCGGCCCGCGGCGAAGACGGCGGCCGCCACGCCGAGGACGGTGACCCCGAGCGCGATCCACGCCAGTTTCCACCGCTGGGCCGTCAGATCCTGCTCGAACGTGGTGAGGTCGAAGAACTGCACGACCCAGTACGCGACGAAGTTCGCGCTCACCACGAGGAGCCGGTGGCCGGTCAGCGGATCGGTCGTGGTCGCCGACAGGAGTTCTTCCGGTCCCGTGGTCCGCACAAGGACCACGTCCTTGACCGTTTCCAACGCGGCTCGCCTGTCGGGCGGGTTCGCGTTTTCGGTGCCCGTCGCCCAGTCGTGGCTTTGCGACGAGGACTTGACGACTTCGGGAGGCCCTTTGAGCCCGCCGAAGTCGTTGTTGGTCGGCTGGGGATGGCTCGTGACGAGCATCCAGTCCGCCGCCGCCTTGTCCATTCCCTGGGAGAACATTTCCAAGGCCCGAGGGGCGCCCGCCATGAACTGTTCGAGGTGGGGCCAGGCCTGACCGAACATCGCCCCGAACGACGTCTTCGCCGCGGCCGTGAACCTGTCGAACGCGTCGTCCTCTTGGATTTCGGCCGCGCTGAAGGCCATCACGACCGTCGCCGTCGTGGTCACCGTCACGACCGCCGCGGTCACCCTGGCGCGGAGTCCGAACCTCATTCGCCCACCAGCCGGTAGCCGAGTCCGCGCACGGTCTTCAGCACCACGGGATTCGCCGGATCGTCCTCGATCTTCGCCCGCAGCCGCGCGACCGCCGCGTCGACGATCCGCGAGTCGCCGACGTAGCCGTAATCCCATACCCGTTTCAGCAGTGTCTGCCTGCTCAGTACCTGGTTGGGATGTTCGGCGAACTCGACGAGCAGCCGGATCTCGGTCGCGGTCAGCGCCAGTTCGGCGCCGTCACGGGTCACGCTCATCGCGGCCGCGTCGATCTCCAGCCGTCCCACCCGCAACCGGCCGGCCGACGGCCCGGGAGCGGTGACGGCGCGCCTGCCGATCGCCTTGATCCGCGCGTCGATCACCCGCGGTTCGGCGGGTTTGACCACGTAGTCGTCGGCGCCGCATTCCAGCCCGGCGACGATGTCGATCGGGTCGCCGCGGGCGGTCAGCAGGACCACCGGCAACCGGCTCCGCGCGCGGATCCGGCGGCACACTTCGAAGCCGTCCATCCCGGGCAACATGACGTCGAGGAGGACGAAATCGAGTTCGAGCCGGTCGGTGAACAGAGCCTCCAGCGCCCGCTCTCCGGTCAGGGCGGCGACGACGTCGTGCCCGAGAGCCTTCAGCGCGAGCGTGAGCGCTTCGGCCAGTGCCACGTCGTCCTCGACGAGCAGGATGCGAGCCATGGTTCCCCCAAGATCGAAAGGCTCACCGATCGTAAGGGCGCTCTGTCGCACTGGCCCGGATCCGGGGCGGAACCGTCGCAGAGCCGTGCCGTCTCGTCACAAACCCTGGGTGGCCTTCGCAACGCCTCTTGCCTGCGGGCCGAAAGCCCCCTTCACCGCATCCGACGCGGTGAAGGACGCCTTCGGCCCATCACAGACCGCGCTCACGAACTCAGGCCAGCAACTCCTGCAACTCCCGGATGGCGCCGTCCAGCTCGGTCGCGAACAGCTCCATCTCGTGTGCCACGTGTTTCGGCGTGCACAGATACAGATTCAGCGATTCCGGCAGCAGCACGTACGCGACACCGATGCACTGCGGGCTGGTCGACCCGAAGCCGAAGTACTGGATGTTCACCGACGGCGCCGAGCTGGTGCTCAGGTAGTCGTCGCGCATCTTCAGCCAGCCGGGTGACGAGTACAGCGCCGGAGAGTCCTCGACGCCGCGTCGCTTCTGGATCAGCTGCAGCTCCCACAGGTGCTGCTCCGGCGCGTCACCCGCTTGACACTCCTTCGCCCGCGTGACGTGCTTCGCGGCCGCCGCGCGGAAGGCCGCCTGACGCGTCTGCCGGTCGGCCTGCGGGTCGTCCATCACCTGGACGAACCACTGCACTTCGGGCGTCACCACCCGCATCGCTTCGGTGCGCCCGTTCTGGTACTGCCGCGTCGCGATCGACTCGTACGTCGCGCCGGTGATCCCCTTCGCCCGCTTGTGCGCGAGCTGGTACGCCATCTGCGCGAAGGCGTCCGGGGACATCCCCAGCTCCTTCGCCCGCTTCGCACCGAAGTCGGTGAAGGACACCGTCTTCGTAGCGGTCGCTTCGGCGTACTCGGCGAAGGACGCGGCAGCGGCGCGGGCGTCCTCGCGCAGCGCCTCACCCAGGACGAACTCGATGACCTCCGACGCCGGGACGCCGTCGGCGGGCGGGCGCTCCAGCCGCGTCCCGCTCAGCAGCGCGTCGGTGAACCCGAGGATCGTGGTCCCGTCCAGTTCACAGTGCTCGACGTTGATCCCGGCTGTGCCGTCCTCGAACACGATGAGCGAAACGGCCTTGTCGAACCACCGGTTCCCGCTGTCGCCGTGCAGCAGGTTGTCGCACGCCTCCTGCGTGTTCGCCGGCGTGAAGTCCTCCAGGCACAGGCAGAACAACGCCGTCTCGATGTCGTCGAGCGCGGCCGCGTTCCCGGCGGCGAGCAGCGCTTCCCGCGTCGCCGCCCACTCCGCCCTCGCCTTGGTGGTGAAATGCCCGGCGGCGGTCCTCGCGTCTTCGACGAAGTTCCCTGACTTCACGATCGTCTGCAACCCCGCGACCAGCTGATCGGGGGAGTACGGCCGCCCGTCCGGCGCGATGACGTCCATCCGGAAGGGGGTGTCGCGGTGGAAGACCACGATGTGCCGCGCCCGCGACGGCCCCGGCCAGTCCTCCCGGTACGGCGTGCGCGCGGTGTCCTGCACGGCGCCGGGAATCCGCGTCGCCGAGAAGAGATACTTGTGCTGCACCATCGACTGCGGCTGCCCGCGCAGCACGATCGGCGGCACCAGTTCCTCGTCGAGCTTCAGCTTGTAGTCCACCGCCGACGCCGCCAGTTCGGCCGCGCGCTCCAGCTGCCCCAGCGGGGATTCGGTGAACAGGAAGAAGAAGTTCGCGTTGAGCGCGATCCGATCGCGACGGCCGAGGTAGCGGTACGGCCAGAAGGTGTCGAGCCAGCTGCGGACGTCTTCCCGCTTGTCGTAGGCCTCGAGCGCGCTCTGCAGTTCGTACGCCGGGCTCCCTTCCGCGAGGAACTCGGTGACGGCGCCTTCGGTCTCCGCCAGCTCGCCGGGGGTGAGCAGCGGCGAGCACCACTCGAGAAACCGGCGGCAGGTGTCCTCCAGGCTGGGGACGGGGACCCGCGGCAGGATGTCCTCGTTGCCGAACGTGCGGGTGGACGGTTCCGGACTGCTCACGATCATCCTTGATCTCGAAGGGGAAGGGCGTTCAGCACGGAGGCGAGCTCGCCCGCCGCGCCGTTCGGCCGGGAGACGAACAGCCGCGCGTACAGCCGGCCGTCGTCTTCCAGCCCACGCGGGTCGACGCCCGCGACGGAAAGATTGTCCAAGATCTGCGACTTTTCCTCATCCGAAGCGAATCTCCGCTGCCGGAAGACGCCGTCGACCCCGGTCGTGTCGTATTCGAAGTCGGCGAGGCTCTCGGCGACCGGCCCGTAGGAGAACATCCGCAGCACGAAATGCGCCATCCACGGCCGGTTCTCCCGCGCTATCCGGACGAGGGTCTTCTCGGTGACGTAGCCGACGCAGCCGGTCGAGATGACGATGTCGACGTCGGCCAGCAGCGCGCGCTGTTCCTCTGTCGGGTCTTCGCTCTCCAGATCCGCGTGGATCGCGTCGTCGATGAAGCCGGCGGCGAGCGCGTAGTCCAGTGCGGGCGCGGAGGCGTCGAGGCCGATGAAACGGACACCGTCGCCGACGGCGAGCTTCCCGACCATCCGGCGGTCGCGCGCGATCAGTTCGTCCCGGCTGAGCGACTCGCCGTCCCGGTAGTGGTCGTACAGCTGCTCCATCGAGGTGTCACAGCGGTGCAGCGCCGCGTTGACGCCGTAGGAACAGCCGAGGTCGAGCACCGTCGGGATCTTGACGTCGGCCTCCGCGCGGTACTCGTCGATCAACTTCGCGAAGTAGGCCTTCGCCTGCTGGGGGATGGAGTAGTCCAGTCTGCGCAAGGTACCGAAGAACGCACGGGGATCGGGCTCGGTGTAGATGTGGTCGAAAGAGATCTTGCCGGTCGAATCGAAAGGCACGGCCAAGCTCCTGACTGAGTGTCTGTAGGTGAACCCGCGACCGCGATCGACGTCGGCGGGGCGCTGCCCTGCGACCGCGATAGCGGGGCCTACGGCCGGGGCGGGTTCACACCTGTGGTCACCTTCAGGTACTCCTTCAGCTCCGCCAACAGGCGCTAGTCGAGCAGCTGATCGCCCCGGACCGCCGCCGAAGCGACGTGTTCCGGCAGGACCCGGCCGAACAGCTGTCTCGTCCGTTCCGGACTGCCGATGACCCCAGGACGCTCGCTGTACGCGAAGATCGCGGAATGGCGGGCGACTGCCCCTTGAACACTACTCACCCGGTGCAGCGCGAAGCGTCCGCGAAACAGCTGAAGATCGCCAGGACGCAGAGTGAGCCGCCTGATCAAATGATCACCTTCGCCCACCAGCACGGCACGGACGTCGTCGAAGTTCTCGGCCGTTTCGGAGCGGATGTTCGGGCAGTATTCGAAGACACCGCCGTCGGCCGCGTCCTGGGTCAGCATGCTGACCGTGTACTCGTTGGTGTCGAAATGCCACGGATGCGAGCGGCCCGGTTCGATCACGTTGAGCACCAGGCCGGACAGCGGATCGGCGAGTTCGTGCAGTTCGGGGAGTTCGAAGCAGTCGGCGACGAACCGCTGGAACTCCCGGCTCGTGTACAGCTGCTGGATCACCGCGGTCACCGGGATCCGGTCACGCGCCACGAAGGCGTTGCCGCGTTCCATGATCGTGCGGCCGGGATGGTCCTCCGGCAGCGGAGTGTCGAGGGCGATGTTGTAGGCGTTGACGCGTTCGACCTTCGCGTACGCCTCCGGAGCGATCTTCGCGCCTTCGTCGCGAAGGACGTCACGCAGCTCCGGACGGATGAAGTCGGCCAGCACACTGCAGCCCGTTTCCCGCAGTTCGGCGCGGGTCCGGGAAACGATTGCGCGCCACGCGGGGCTTCCCGGTTCGGACAACGGATAGCGGGCGGTATCGGCCACCTGGACTGCGCTCGCGGTCATCGACGTCCTCTCGGCTGCCCGGAAGTGAGCCTCGGGTTTAGCACAGAAAACGCCCGTGACTCCCGCGCCTTGTGAGCGGTGCCACACGGAACGTGACGGCCCCCTTGTCCGCGTTCGTACGCGGACAAGGGGGCCGTCAGTGACTTTTCGTCAGCTGGTGACAAGCGGCAACAGCGGCCGCCGCACCGCGGTCGCGACGCCGTCGGACGCCTGGGCGGCGGCGATCCGCTCAGCCGTCGGCGTGCCGTACTCCGTGGTCCGCTGCCGCAGCGGACGGCCCAGCGGCTCGACCATCGCACGCATGTCGCTGATCGTCTTGTACGACCCGTTGGCCGCACCCGCCATCCGGCTGATCGTCTCCTCCATCAGCGTCCCGCCGATGTCGTTGACCCCGCCCTGGAGCACGGCGCGGCTGCCCTCTTCACCGAGTTTCACCCACGAACTCTGGATGTTGTCGATCATCCCGTGCAGCAGCAGCCGGGCCAGCGCGTGCACCGCGCGGTTCTCGCGCAGCGTCGTCCCCGCCCTGGCGAGCCCGGCGAGGTAGATCGGGGAACTCTGGTGGATGAACGGCAGCAGCACGAACTCGCTGAACCCGCGCCGCCCGTTGCGCTCCAGGCCTTCTCGCTGCAGTTTCGCCAGCAGCTTCAGGTGCCCGACCCAGTGCGCCGGGGTGTCGACGTGGCCGTACATCATCGTCGACGTCGTGGTGATGCCGAGTTTGTGCGCGGTGGTGACGACGTTGATCCATTCCGACGTCGGCAGCTTGCCCTTCGTCAGCACCCAGCGGACGTCGTCGTCGAGGATCTCCGCGGCCGTGCCCGGCAGCGAGTCGACACCGGCCTCCTTCGCGCGCGCCAGCCAGTCCTCGATCGAGAGGTTCGTCCGCGAAGCGCCGTTGACGACCTCCATCGGCGAGTACGAGTGCAGGTGGATGTCCGGCTGACGGCGTTTCACCTCCGCCGCCAGGTCGAAGTACGCGGTGCCCGGCAGATCCGGGTGGATGCCACCTTGCATGCAGATCTCGGTCGCGCCCGCGGCCCACGCCTCGTCGACCCGGTCGCCGACCTGCTCCAGCGAAAGCGTGTACGCGTCGGCGTCGGTGCGCCGCTGGGCGAACGCGCAGAAGCGGCAGCCGGTGTAGCAGACGTTGGTGAAGTTGATGTTCCGCGTGACGACGAAGGTGACGTCGTCGCCGTTCACCTCGCGACGCAGGTCGTCGGCGATCTTGGTGAAGGCGTCGAGCTCCGGCCCGTCGGCGTGCAGCAGCGCCAGAGCCTCGTCGTCCGAAAGCCCGGCGGGGTTCTTTTCCGCGCTTCGCAAGGCATCCCGGATATCGAGGTCGAACCGCTGCGGCGCGGTCTTGATGTTGCCCTTGATCTCGGCCCAGTCGCCGTAGACCGAGTCGAAGTCGCTGCGCCGGTCTTCCGTACGCCCGACCGTGTCGACCTCGACGTGCAGATCGGTGCGCCCGGCCTCCTTCCAGCCGCCGTCCGGCTCCTGCCACGGGATGCCGACCGGGATCGCCTCTTCGATCGCGAGCCCGGTCTCGGCGTCGGTCAGCGGCGCGAGATGCGCGTTCATCCGCGGGTCCAACCACGGCTCACCGGCCTTGACGTATTCCGGATAGATCGGCAGCCGCTCGCGCACGGTGAAGCCGAGCGCCTCGGTGCGGCGTTTGAGCTCGTCGATCTGCGGCCACGCGCGTTCGGGGTTCACGTGGTCGGGGGTCAGCGGCGAGACGCCGCCCCAGTCGTCGATACCCGCGTTCAGCATCAGTTCGTACTGCTGGCCGATCAGGTTCGGCGGTGCCTGGATGCGCATCCGCGGCCCGAGCACGAGCCGCGCGACGGCGATGGTCGCGGCGAGTTCCTCGAGATCGGCGTCCGGGGTCGCGCGCATCTTGGTGTCGGGCTTCGCGCGGAAGTTCTGGACGATGACTTCCTGGATACCGCCGTAGGTCTTCGCGACCTTGCGGATCGCGAACAGCGAGTCGGCGCGCTCCTCGAAGTTCTCCCCGATGCCGATCAGGATGCCCGTGGTGAACGGCACCGAACTGCGGCCGGCGTCCTCCAGCACCCGCAGGCGGACGTCGGGGTCCTTGTCGGGCGAGCCGTAGTGCGGGCCGCCCTTCTCCGTGTACAGCCGCTTCGCCGTCGTCTCCAGCATCATGCCCATGGACGCCGAAACCGGCTTGAGCCGCTGGAAGTCCTGCCAGCTCAGCACGCCCGGGTTGAGGTGCGGGAGGACACCCGTCTCTTCGAGAACCCGGATCGCCATCGCCCGGACGTAGGACAGCGTGTCGTCGTAGCCGTGCGCGTCGAGCCAGTCCTTCGCCGCCTTCCAGCGGTCCTCCGGACGGTCGCCGAGCGTGAACAGCGCTTCCTTGACCCCCATTTCGGCACCCTTGCGGGCGATGTCGAGCACCTCGTCGGGGGAGAGGAACGGCGATTCGACGCGACCGGGGACGGTCGCGAAGGTGCAGTAGCCGCATCGGTCCCGGCACAGCCGGGTCAGCGGGATGAACACCGAACGGCTGTAGGTGACCACGCCCGGACGGCCTGCCGCGACGAGCCCGGCGTCGCGGACCCGGGAGGCGTGCTCGGACAGCGTCTTGAGGTCGTCGCCGCGCGCCTGGAGCAGGATCGAGGCCTCGGTGATGTCGAGGGTCTTCCCGTCGCGCGCCCTGGCGAGCGCCCGGCGCATCGCCGAGGTGGTGGGGGCGTTCGCGTCTGCATCCGATGCCATTCCCGCACGCTATGGCCGGACTCGCTCCACCTGCCAGTGTGCATCCCGCCACCGCGTCACCCACGTGGGCGGGATCACTGTTTTCGCTGGTCAGCGCATGATCTCGGTTGCCCATCAGTGGGCCGGAGTGTATTACCTAAAGTGTGGCTTCGGTGATCGGCAAGAAGGTCGGCGGGCGGACGTACTACTACCTCGTCACCTCAGCGCGGGTCGACGGCGAGCCCAGGGTCGTGTCGCAGCGCTACCTCGGGACGGCCGAGGAGATCGGGCGCGCGATGGAGGGCGACGTCTCGGCCCCCGGCCAAGCGCGACACCGGACCTTCGGTGACGTCGCGGCGGTGTGGGCCACGCTGCGACGGCTCGACTTCGTGCGCCGGGTCGACGAGGCCGTCGGAGCCCAGCGCGCCGCGACCACGCTCGGGACGCATCTCGCGCTCGCTGTCCTGCACCGGGCGACAGCCCCTGAAACGCCATTAGCCGACTGGTGGCGTGACTCCGTCGCCCGGGAATTCGTCCGGGCGGACCTCCCGAATCACTGGCGCGCCCTGCACCGCCTCACGCCCGAACGGATCGCCAGGATCGAGACCGCCGTCGCCGACGCGGTGCTCTCCTGGCTGGGGAGCGGCGACGCCGCGCTCGCCGTGGACGTCCCGCAGTTCGCCACCTTCACCACGGCCGACCCTTGCCGCTGCGAACTCGCCGGGCTCGGCCTGGTGGTGACCAAGGACGGTGCGATCCCGCTGGCCTCGCACGTGTACCCGAGGGAGGAGGCGCCGCCGTTCGCCGCGCTCGCCGAGCGACTCCGCTCGCTGTACCCCGTCACGCTGGTCTTCACCGCGGGCCAAGCCGCGCAACTGGACCTCGGACGGCACTTCGTCGGCGCACTCCCGCTTTCGGAGCATCCGGAGTTGCTGTCGAAACCGCCGTCCGCGCGGAAGCCCGTCGACCCGGAGCGCTTCGCCGGGCTGACCGCTCTCGACACCAGAGCCGTGGTCGCGGGCGTGCGGCGCCGCGTGATCCTGACCCATTCGGAAACCCTGCACAACGCGCAGGCCCGCGCGTTCGGCGAGGAACTGGGCACCGCGACGCGGGAACTCTCCGGCCTCGACGCCGCACTGGCCTCAGGCGTCTACAGGGGTGACCGTGGTCAGGTGAACGCCGAAATCGCGCGGATCACGCGCGGGCGCCGCGTCGAACGGGTGCTCTCCCCTTCCCTGATGGGGACGAAGCCGGGGGAGATCCGGCTGACCTGGAAGGTCGACGACGCCGCCGTGTCGCGGTTGCACGACGAGTTCTTCGGCAAGCAGGTGCTGGTCACCGACCACGACTGGCCCGTGTCCGAAGTCGTCACCGCGTACCGGGCCCGGACCCACCTCGACTCGACGTTCCGCTGGCTCACCGGTCCTGCGGTCACCGGCCCCACCCCGCGCTGGGACTGGACCCCGCATCGGATCGCCGTGCACACACTGGTCACGGTGCTCGCGTCCACGGTCACCCACCTCATGCGGCGCGAGGCGGACCGCGCCGGGATGAACCTGTCGGTCCGCGAGCTGATGGACAGCCTCGCGGGGATAGGGGAGACGGTGCTGCGGTACCCGTCCACCGGTGGCCGCCCGCGGACGCGGCGCCTGCTGACCGAGCGAAGCCCGGAACAGCAGGCGCTCTTCGACCTC